>NZ_VCNA01000001.1 GCF_006170445.1 Brevibacillus dissolubilis
TCGGGAGGTGTGCAAGAGAAACAGCTAGTTGTCGACGCTCTAAAGGAGCAGATTCCCATTGTGGAATTATGCCGTTTTCTTGGCATTTCTCGAAGCGGATACTATCAATATGTAAGACGACAAAAGGTGATTCGTGATCAAGAGCTTTCCGCTCGTATCCAAGCCATTTATCTGAAGAGACACAAGCAATATGGATATCGACGGATTCAGGCTGAACTCCAGCGCGAAGGTTGGGTTGTGAATCATAAGAAAGTTCTACGTTTGATGCAAGAGATGGGGATTCGATCCATTATTCGTGTGAAACGTAAGTCAAATCCACAAGGAGATGGCTCTGTACCAAGAGTGGCGGAGAATCTATTGCAACGTAATTTTACGGCCAAAGCACCTACTGAAAAATGGGTAACCGATATTACACAATACGCAGTTGCCGATACGTGGCTGTACCTTTCAGCAATTAAAGATTTGTGTACCAAAGAGATCGTAGCATACCAGGTGGCCTTCCGTAACGATACAACACTTGTATTAAATACCTTCAAGAAAGCTTTTGAAAATCAAAAAGACGTGACTGGCTTGATCGTTCACAGCGATCAGGGATGCCAATACACGTCTTATGCGTACCAAGACATGCTGGCGAAGGTTGGCGCCCAAATCAGCATGTCTCGCCGCGGCAATTGTCATGACAATGCCGCTATAGAGAGTTTCTTCTCACATTTAAAAGCAGAAGCACTCTATCCTTATCATATATCAACAGTTGATGAGCTACAAAGGAGAATTGAGGAATATATCCGTTTTTACAATGAAGAGCGTCTGCAAATCAAATTAAACAAGCTGACCCCTATAGAATACAGGCGTCAGCTTGCGGCCTAACGGCCGGGGTTTTTCTTACTGTCTACAAAATAGGGTCTTGACCAGTAATGCGAGTCAGGGGCTTTTTTGTGGGGGGTGAAGGCTTAGGTGAAAAACAGAGACAACCCCAAAAACCTACTTTCTCTCCGCAATCTCCTTAATCTTATCCAACAGCCCCTTTATCATCGCATCCGAATGCTGGTACCCTTCCTCGCTCGCATACCCCTTTTGCGTCCACGAAAGCACGGTCTGGTGATCCTCAGCCTGACTCAGCTCATATGTAATTTCAGAGTAATTTTCAGGCTTGTCTTCCACACCGGAAAAATTGCTCCAGTAGCTGTAGACGATTTTTTCTTCGGGTACATTTGTCAGGATGGTACCATGGTCACGATATTCTTTGCCTTCATATTCTCCAGTGAATACGATCTCACTGCCTTCTTTCCAATCTGTGGTCGTATCGGTGCCGAAGAGATATTCCTTGATCTTTGCAGGTTCGGTTAATACGCTCCAAACAGCTGTTGGAGTGGCGGTAATGGTGATCGAGCGTGATACGGTCAGGTCGTTTCTCAATGTAGTTCCTCCTAGTAGATGCAGATGGTAATGGTATTCACCAAATATTACTGGATTTCCTGTTTATACAAATACAGCATTCTATTAATTTACCGTAATACAACTATCTATTTATGTTGGCTGTTTGAAAAGGGTGAGGGTGAAGGAGGGGGAAAAAACAGTAGCCTCTTGATTTTAGATGGGGAAGACCTTGGCTTGCGGTATTGCGAGTCAGGGTCTTTTTTTGTGAGGGTATGGGGATGGTTGGGGTTGGAAAAAATTCAGGTAGGACAGGTAGACCAAACCAAATCAAATCAAATCATTTTCGTCCTGGGGGTAGGAGTTTGATTGGAGGAAACAAATGCGGACAGCCCAACCAAAACATATTTCTCTGATTGAACTGTTTGGGTTCGTGATTCAAACAGTCATAGGGATTGGTGTATTGTCGTTACCCTATACCATATTTTCTGAATCAAAAACAGATGCCTGGATCTCCGTTTTATTAGCTGGTTTCGTATCTTCTATTAATATATGGGTGATTTTGAGATTGTCCCGTAAATTTCCATCGTTACATTTGTATGAATACTTACCTGTATTGCTTGGAAAATACCTGTCGAAGATCGTAACAGTAGGATATATCCTCTTTTTCTTGTCCATTTCCTATCTGATCTTGATCATTTTCGGCGGTACTATTTCAAAATGGGTACTCCCCAGAACTCCGCCTTGGGCCATTTACTTCCTTCTTGTTGCAACCAGTATTTATTTAGCTAGAGAAAACCTGAATGTCATTGCCAGATTTTGTTTATTAACAAGTGTTATTTTTCCTGTACTCATCGGTCTCATGCTCGTACCACTCATAAACAGTAATTTTTTATATCTATTTCCAATTGGTCAAACTGAATTCGAATCCATCATCAATGGAGCCAGAAAAACTACTTTTTCCATCATTGGTTATGAACTCTTACTGATTATTTATCCTTATGTAAGTGGAAGTGATAAAAATATTATAAAAGTCACGTATCTATCCTATTTATTTGTAACCATTTTTTATTGCTTTTTGGTATTGACCTCTGTCGTTTTTTTCTCAAGTGGAGAGTTAGGGCAGATTCCAGAACCGATTTTATATATGTTAAAATCTTTTTCTTTCAGAGTGATTGAACGGATTGACCTACTATTCTTATCCATATGGATTGTAGCTGTGATCACCTCTTTTGTGAATTATTTGTATGCTGCGTCTGTTGGTATGAAGCACCTGTTTCGTCAGACAGATCATAAAAAAGCAGCTTTATTCGGTGGGGCTGTTTGCTTTTGTCTCGCTTTATATCCATTGGACCCGTTTGTGTTAAAGGATATTAATGATTACATATCCAAAGCAGCACTCGTTTTTGTTTCCGCGGTGCCGTTCATCCTCTTGTTGATCTCCTACTTTATTAAAAATAGGGTGGATGAAAAGATGAGTGAGTAAGAAGTGACTCCCGGCCGGAGATGAATGAACATTTGATCCGCTATGGTTCAAGTAGATACAGCAGATGCCAAGACCCAAGTTTTCGTGACTTGGTTTTTGGCGTTCTCCTAGAATCATATTAGTAACGAATGAATATTTTTAGAGATAAAGTAACCAGGAGGATTACCATGCATAACGTCGTTTCAGCCGATCCCTTCACACGCTTCCTACAGGGGATTCATTTCAAAGGGAGCCTTTTTCCCTTTTCCATACCTATACCGCTTCCTCACATGACCCGTGTGACAGCAGAAAGCAGAGAGACGACAGATTCATGGCTTCCGTCCACCCTTTACATGTATATGCAACGAGTTATCTCACGCCCTGAGACAACCGATATTGCCATTTTAGATACAGTAGATGCAGTAAATACAGATAAGCGAAAAACGATTCATCAACAATTCGAAGAACAGGTGACCCGCACACCAGACAAGCCAGCCCTCTCAGGCGAGGGGAATACGATCACGTACCGCGAATTGAATGCGCGGGCGAATCTGGGCAATGAGGCGTATCAGACGGAGATGGATAACCTGCTGCTCCATGGCAATCCATTTTCTACCAGTCGCCCGACGATGATCGAAGTCGCCAATGATAAGACACTGTGCCTATTGGAACGATGCGGCTTCCAATGGTCTGCCGTCACCAAAGAGCAGATCGGGATGATGCTTGGGCATGGCAGAGAAGCAGGCTTTTTTGGGAGCACCGTAGAGTCGTAATAGAATTAATACCTATCGTGAAGGGAACCGCTTGTAGAGCCTATCCGACGTGTGTCTGGTAGGCTCTTTTTATACTCCCGCGATGTTGCCCCGCTGGGATCGTGCGAAGGAGGTAACGAATATGATATCGTGTACGTAATATAAGTAGGCTATATAAGGATAGAACGATCAGCATTCAATGGAGGAAACGGTCATGCGTCAGGGTAAAGACAAAATTCTTGAAACCGCTTTACAGGAATTTGCCGAAAAAGGATACGATAGAGCCAGAATCGATCTCATTGCCAAAAACGCGGGTGTGAATAAGGCGTTAATTTACTATCATTTCACAAGCAAGGACGAGCTATATACGGCGGTTATTAACGATTTATTCGGAAAAGCGGTATCCGTTTCATTCGAGCCTATCGGCACAACCGTACGAGATAAATTGCTGCAAGTCATTGAGCATTTGATTACGTTTCTTCATGAGAATCCGTATTTCGTGAAGATGATTGACCAAAGCGTCACACATGACCGGGACATTTTTCATCAAATGCATCAACAAAATATCTACTTCGATGGGTTGATTGACCTGTATCGGCAGGGTGTTGAGAACGGCGAATTCAGGAAGGTCGATCATCCTGTAGATTTCATGGTAAGTTTGCTGGGAGCTGTTTATTTTTATTTCTCTCATAACAAGGCGATGCGAAGGTTCTACGGGGATCTATCCGAAGAGGAGGTTATTTCGATTCGGAAGAACACGATACGGGAGATGATCTCCAGGCTGTTGTTTTCATGACGATGGAAAAGTGGATGGATCGATCATAGAAGAAATGGATCATCCGCCATTCCTGTCACCACTCTATAATAGATAAGCGTTCGTTCCATATACGCAACATCTTGGATAGAGAGTGGTGGGGAAGTTGTCATTATCACAATTCCATACCCCGTTATTTAGCGGTGTACGGGAACATGCAAAGCGAAATCCAGTCCAATTCCATATTCCTGGTCATAAAAAGGGGAGAGGAATGGATCCCGAGTTCCGTTCCTTTATGGGAGAGAATGCGCTCTCGATTGATCTGATCAATATCGCACCGCTGGATGATTTGCACCAGTCAAAAGGGATCATCAAGCAAGCGCAAGACTTGGCAGCAGTGGCATTTGGAGCAGATCACAGCTTTTTTTCCATACAGGGAACCAGCGGGATCATCATGACGATGATCATGTCTGTCTGTGGTCCCGGTGACAAAATCCTTGTACCGCGCAATGTGCATAAGTCGATCATGAGTGGCATTATTCTGTCTGGTGCTGTTCCTGTTTTTATTCATCCAGAGATGGACCCTGTATGGGGGGTGGCACATGGGATCACGCCAGAAGCTGTCGGGAAGGCGCTCGATCAGCATCCAGATGTAAAAGCCGTGTTAGTGATTAACCCAACCTATTTCGGCATTGCAGGAGACCTGAGAAAAGTAGTGGAAGTAGCACATGCACGCGGTATTCCCGTATTGGTAGATGAAGCGCACGGTGCCCATATCCATTTTCATGACGATCTGCCTCTGTCGGCTATGCAGGCTGGTGCCGACATGGCTGCCACAAGTATGCACAAGCTCGGCGGCTCGATGACGCAAAGCTCGATATTGAACGTAAAAGGAAGCCTTGTCTCTCCTACACGGGTCCAATCGGTATTAAGTATGCTGACGACCACATCTACTTCCTATTTGCTGCTGGCCTCACTCGACGTCGCCAGAAAACGCTTAGCCACACAAGGGACAGAATTGTTGGACAAGGCGATCCGACTGGCTGAACAGACTCGGTCTCACATCAATCAAATCGATCATCTGGCCTGTTTGGGAAACGAGATCACAGGGAGAAATGGCGTATGTGCCCTTGACCCGACCAAACTGGTGATATCCGTAAAAGGACTTGGAATCACCGGCTATGACGCGGAAAAATGGCTCAGAGAAGCCTATCACATCGAAGTGGAAATGTCGGATTTATCCAATATTTTGTGTATAGTGACACCTGCTGACCGTGCAGAAGATTTGCAATTGCTTGTCAATGCCTTGCGCGAGCTGTCATCCCTGTTCCGGCATCAGGCTGTTACACAAGAGGATGTCTCTGTGATGCTGCCAGAGATCCCCGAATTGATCATGTCACCCAGAGATGCCTTTTATGCCGAGACAGAAGTCATCCCGAGGGAAGCATCCGTCGGAAGAATTATCGCCGAATTTGTGATGGTGTATCCGCCGGGGATTCCTATTTTCATTCCAGGTGAAGTGATTACAGAAGCCAATCTGACCTACACCCAAAAGAACATCGAAGCGGGTCTTCCAGTTCAAGGCGCCGAGGATGTGGAGCTGAAATCATTACGGGTCATAAAAGAATCATTTGCTGGTAAATAGACGGGATAGACCGTAACTCATGAATCAATCTGGAACCAAAAAGAACACACGCCCTGAGACGAATGATACATCTCAGAGCGTGTGTTTTTTTATGATACTAAAACCCGTTCAAACTCTTGCTGGAAGGCATCGATGCCGACACGCAGGTAGAATTGGTGGAAGCTCTCTTCAGCCGAACGATTCTCCTTATAAAACAGGATCAACCGCTCCAAGGCAGAGTGAATCTGACTCGCCTCGACCTTGCCCTTGAGACGCTGGTTGAATTGGGCATTGGGGCCAAGTGTACCCCCGATGGAGATCTCGAAGGCTTCCTTCATACCGTCTGCGGTCTTGATGAGCACACCTTGCAGACCGATATCTGCGATTTGTTTTTGACCGCAGGCATTCGGGCAACCGACAAAATTAATGTAGATATCCTCGTCCAGCTCCACATTCTGATCCAGGTACTCGGCAACCGAGCGTGCTCTGGCCTTGGTCTCGACGATGGCTAAGTTGCAGAATTCACTGCCCGTGCAGGAGATGGTGCGGCTTAGAAAGCGGCTCGGAGTAGGGGAGAGGCGCTGGAAAATGTCGTGGCTCAGTACCTCATCCACCTTGTCGCTTGGGATGTTGGGCAGGATCACATTTTGGGAGATCGTCGTGCGGAGCGAACCGTTCCCATATGCTTCGGAAAGCCGGGCCAGCTCGATGAATTCGGAACCGCTCAGGCGACCGATCGGTACGTTCAGCCCTATGTATGCGAGACCCTCTTGTTTCTGTGGATGCACCCCGTCAAAATAAGCACCCTGCCACCCAATCACTTTGTCCTCTCCACGCTCAGGCAACGGCCCAATCTGCTCCTGCAGCACTTGAAGAAACTTGTCCGGTCCCCAGTCCGCCATCAGGAATTTCAGGCGGGCATGGTGGCGCTTCTCCCGATATCCATAATCGCGGAAGATGGTAGTTACCCCGATGGCCACCTTCAGGACTTCATCAGGTCTGACGAAGATGTTCAACGGCTTTGCTAAATATGGCTTCGCGGAGAGACCACCGCCTACCAGCACGTGAAACCCGACTGTCTCTTGACCATCGATGATTTTGGTCGCAGGGATAAAAGCGAGGTCCTGGATTTCGGCGTGACCGCTGTTGTAGATATTGGAAGAGATACTCATTTTATATTTGCGTGGCAGATTAGAGAAGTCCCGATTGAGGACGAAGAAATCGTTCACTTGCTTGACGATCTCCGTCGTATCGATCAGTTCATCCGGGTCAATCCCGGCCAGCGGATTTCCGACGATCGCACGCGGGCAATCCCCACAAGCCTCGAAGGAATACAGGCCGACTTCTTCCAAGCGGTTAAAAATATCGGGGATATTCTCTACATCCAGCCAGTGGAATTGGATCGACTGCCGGGTGGTAATGTCCATCAGGTTTTCGCCGTAGAGCTGAGAGATTTCGCCCAATGCGCGTGCCTGCCGGGACGTCAAGATCCCGGAAGGAATACGAATCCGCATCATGAAATGCCCGTCTTTTGGCTTTTGCTCGTAGACACCTGCCCACTTGAACCGGTTCATTTCATCTTCGGGGATCGAACCATATCCCTCTTTGGAGTATTTTTCGATGATGGTGCGGATGATATCGAGTCCGTCTTTCTCCAGCTTTTGCAGCTCCACCTTGTGCAGCTTGGATGGATCAGCGGCCCAGATTGCCTCATATGACATGGTGAATCCTCCTTTTTCGTGTGTTAATCCACACTAAATGACTTGGTTTAGTCGGATATTACATACCCTTAGTATTCAAGATCAACAGGGAAAAGGGATGATCCACTTTGGAAAAAGAATCCTCATCCACTTGATGGGCAGGTTGGACTGGATGGGCATAGCAAAAACCCGATTCCTAAGTGGAAGCGGGTCATACTTCAGGGCGGGACGATGCTTCGATACATCTATCAATGGCATGTTTGAGACGGATGATTCCCTGATGAATCAGGTCATCCTCTGTCCGACCGAATGTGAGGCGAAAATGTCCTTTTTCCGATCCTAATAAGTTACCAGGAACAAACACAACGCCTTCCTTTAATGCCTCTTCCAGCAGCTTGTATTCATTCAACTCCTGTGTAAGCGTACACCACAGATGAATCCCACCCTCGGGGATGTCGAAGGTCACATAGTCTGACAATTCCTGCTGTAGGGAGGAGACCATGATGTCTCTTTTTTTGTGCAGCTTTCTTTTGAGCAGGTCGATGTGATCGGCGAAGGAATCAGAACGGAGGTATTCCGCCACCACCCATTGGGAAAAGCTGCTGTGTCCAAAATCAATCAATTGTTTGGCATCGGCAAGCCGTTTGATGACATTCTCAGGGCCGATGACCCAGCCGATCCGAAGTCCGGATGCGACGATTTTGGATAAGGAGCTGATATAGAGGACGGTACCGTTGCGGTCCAACGATTTTAAGGCGGCTGTCTGCAAGGACTCGTCAAAGGGAGTCAAGCTGTACGGATCGTCTTCCACAACAGGAATCCCCAGCTCTGTCGCAATGTCGAGGATTTTTACTCGGTCTTCATAGGGTTGCAGCACCCCTGTGGGATTCTGAAAGATCGGATTGAGGAACACCATTTTGATCCTGTGTTTTTTGTATAAGGTTCGGATTTCTTCTGGATCAATCCCATTACGGCTGACAGGGAGAGGGTAGGTACGGATGCCCGCTGATTTGAAGATCGGTAACGAATACGCATAGGATGGATCTTCAATCGCAACCGAATCCCCCGGCTTGAGCAGGCATTGAATAATGAGATGCAAGGCTTGCTGGGCACCGGATGTGATCAGGATCGACTGGCTGGTACACTCGATTTTTTTGTAGTCATGCAGATGCTCCGCGATCCCTTCCCGCAGTGAAAGGTTGCCTTGTGGATGCTCATATCCAAGCGAACTCGTAAATACGTTCTGGGAAAGAATTCGGCGCAGTGATTCGTAGGGGAGAATATCAGGAGCCAGTTCACCACTTGCAAAATTAATCAAATTCCGCTCATGGATTTCCTCCCGGATATGCTGAGAGAGCGGCAGATTGGGCAGAAACGAACCGCTTTCTACATAGACACTCCAGTCGGGAATCCGGTTACGCGCCAAGCCCCAGAGATCCTTGCTTACCTTGGTGCCGCTGCCTTTGATCCGTTCGACGATGCCTTTGGAGTGCAGGATATCATAGGCGACGATGATCGTCCCTCTGTTGACATTCAAGTTTTTTGCCAGAGAGCGTTCGGACGGCAGCACGCTTCCCGGCGGATATTCGCCATACATGATCCGCTTTTCAATAAAATCAGCGATTTGTTGATAGACAGGGATGTCACTGTCTCGGTCTGGTTTCCATTCCATTGGGTTCACCTTGCTACGCGGCTGATAACGATTGCCTGTCTGTATGTTTCGGACAAATTATAACCGAAATTATCGGTGGACATACCCTGTGGTTTTGTCATCTTATTGAACATCATCACCGTCTGTGTCCCGATTGGGGTGGATGGGTCAAGTGGATCATCCAGCGGTTTTGGAATTGGATCATTTCTTTCTTGATAAAGTTTTGCAAGATAGATAGCGAAGCCGGTCCATCCGGCTGTAGATGCTTTTCTGTCAAGAAGGGAGAGATTTGTGATGAAATACAGAACAATGGCAGGGACGAACATTCAAGTATCGGAGATTGGCTTTGGGGTCTGGTCGGTCGCTACCAAGTGGTGGGGTGTAACCGATACCGGACTTGCGAAAAAGCTGCTCCGTTCGGCTTATGAGGATTATGGAATTACCTTTTTCGATACAGCAGACGTCTATGCACAAGGGTGGGGCGAAACGATTCTCGCCGAGACCTTTTCCGATATCCGTGACAAAATCGTGATCGGGACAAAGTTTGGCTATGACATCTATAATCTCCCAGGTGAAAGGCAAGGTCACTCCGAGCTGCCGCAGAACTGGAGCAAGGAACATATCATCTATGCGTGTGAACAGAGCCTAAGACGCTTGGGAACCGAGACGATTGATTTATACCAGCTGCATAATCCGCGGATGGACGCACTGTGCAAGGATGAAGTCACAGAAGCACTCGAACGGCTGAAGGAAGCTGGGAAAATCCGCGAGTACGGTGCAGCCATCGGGCCTGATATCGGCTGGAAGGACGAAGCCATCGCAGCCATTACCAATCCGGGCGTAAAAGGTGTCCAGATCATCAACAATATCGTGGAGCAAGAGCCGGCACGCGACCTTTTTACGGTGGCGGACAGGGAAGAGCGTTCATTGATTGTACGTGTCCCACATGCGTCCGGTCTGCTGGACGGCACGTATGATCCGCAAAAACATTTTGATAAGACGGATCACCGCAATCACCGTCCATTGGAGTGGATGAAAGCCGGGATGGAAGTGGTCGAACATCTGAAATCATACCAGATGTTCAACAGTGAGCATCGTACCCTTGGTCAATTGGCCATCCAGTTCTCGCTATATCGTCCATCTGTCATTACGGTGCTGCCTAACTTTACAAGTGAGGCGAATTTGAAAGAGTTTGCTGCAGCCAGCGAGACAGCGCCTCTGACGGATGCAGAATTCCAGCTGATCGATTCACTGTGGACAGGTGGCTACCATGCACGGCTTGCCCAGCATATGTCCGATTCTACGAACAAACCGACGCCAACCCTGCATCATACCTAGGCGGCAAGCTGACGGTCGTGAAGTGGATGGGTCACTACTCGACGAAGTGGCTCATCCAAAACGATACGGCCAAAGACTATAATCAATTTCGCGGGAAGGATACAGAGCCCATCCGGGTTGAAACGATGGGCTGCTGTATTCGGAATGTATCCCGAAGTGAGGATCAGTGAGAAGTTCAGTTCACACTTGTAACTAGCAAGATTCTTTCATTCATGAACAATTTGTGAATTATTTCACAAAGTTATGTTGCTATGACATAAGAAAGGGGTGCCATCATGGCAAAGATATGGTCACTGCTCATCCTTATTTTTACGACTATGACGATGATGACCGGCTGTGACAGCAAGCTGGCGGTTTTGGATCCAAAAGGGCCGCAAGCCGCGACGCAAGCCCATGATATTCTCTTATCCATCTATATCATGTCGTTTATTGTCATCGTCGTTTTCGGATTTCTCGTCTATATGTTGATCAAGTATCGTGCTTCGAAACAAAGGGAAGATTATGAACCGCCTCACATCGAAGGCAGTGCCGTCGTGGAAGCGATTTGTGTTGGGATTCCGGTATTAATCGTGATCTATCTCTCAATTGTATCGGTTCAAAGCAACTATAAAGTAGAGGCTACACCACAGGGATACGAAGACAAAGCACCCTTGATCATATACGCATCGTCCTCGAACTGGAAATGGCATTTCAGTTACCCGGAGGAAGGGATCGAAACCGTCAACTACCTGTACATCCCAACTGATCGCGCACTGGAATTCAAGCTTTACTCATACGGACCGATCACCAGCTTCTGGATTCCGCAGCTAGGCGGTCAAAAATACGCGATGTCTGACATGGTGACCACCCTGCATCTGGCTGCGGATGTTCCCGGTGAATACATGGGACGCAATGCCAACTTCAACGGCAGGGGCTTTGCCGAGAATACGTTCCATGTCCAAGCGATGTCGGAAGCCGAATTCGCCGAATGGATCAAAGAGGTGAAAGAAACGGCCGAGCCTCTGACAGAAGAAACCTTCGAAGCGTTACTCGCACCGGGTCACGTCGGACAAGAGACCTTCACAGGAACCCATCTGGAATTCAGTCCTGCGCCAGAAGGGGAAAACAGCGGACATGATCATGGAGGAAAGGATTCTGCTGATCATTCCCAACCGACGCTACATCACTAAGCCATACCTAGTGAGTAGGCTAAGCACTCTATTTCGAAAGGAGTTCAAACCATATGGATTACTTTGATCGATTTGCCGTACCTCATCCAAGCTTTGGGATCTATGCATCGATGGTTGCCATTGCGTTGACCGTGATCGGGATCATCGTCGGCATCACTTACTATAAAAAATGGGGTTATCTCTGGCGTGAGTGGTTAACGACCGTGGATCACAAACGGATTGGGATCATGTATTTGATCTCTGCCTTATTAATGCTGTTCCGGGGTGGAGTAGACGCGATCCTGATGCGTGCCCAACTGGCCGTGCCGGAAAATACGCTCTTGGATGCCCAGCACTACAACGAAATTTTTACAACCCACGGGATCGTCATGATCATCTTTATGGCAATGCCATTCATCATGGCCTTCATGAACGTTGTCGTTCCGCTTCAGATCGGGGCGCGTGACGTGGCGTTTCCCCGGTTGAACGCTCTCAGCTTCTGGCTATTCTTCATGGGAGCGATGCTGCTTAACATCTCCTTCGTCATCGGGGGTTCACCTGATGCGGGTTGGTCCTCATATTTCCCGTTAGCCAGCAATGAATTCAGTGAATCTGTCGGTACCAACTACTATATGTTCGCCCTGCAGATCTCGGGTCTGGGTACGCTGATGACCGGGATCAACTTCATCACCACCATTCTGAAAATGAGAGCACCAGGTATGACCCTGATGAAAATGCCGATGTTCACATGGTCTGCGCTCGTTACCAATATCATCATCGTTTTCGCTTTCCCCGTCTTGACCGTGGCACTGCTCATGGGCTCGATGGATCGACTGTTTGCAACCAATTTCTTTACCACGTCAAATGGCGGGATGGACATGCTGTGGGCCAACCTGTTCTGGGTATGGGGTCATCCAGAGGTATATATCTTGGTTCTGCCAGCATTCGGGATTTACAGTGAAGTGATTTCCACCTTTGCCCGCCGCAATCTGTACGGCTACAAATCCATGGTTGCGTCCATGGTGATCATCTCACTGCTTTCCTTTTTAGTCTGGACACACCATTTCTTCACGATGGGGCAGGGGGCACTGACCAACAGTATCTTCTCGATTACCACCATGGCGATTGCGGTGCCGACGGGCATCAAGATTTTTAACTGGCTGTTCACCCTTTGGCGGGGCAAGATTGTGTTTACCGTTCCGATGCTTTACTCCTTAGGGTTTATCCCGATTTTTACGATTGGCGGGGTGACCGGGGTGATGCTCGGCTTGTCTGCTGCTGACTATCAGTACCACAACACGATGTTTCTGGTAGCGCACTTTCATTTGGTGATTATTCCGGGTGTCGTCTTCGCGATGCTGGCTGGTCTCACCTACTATTGGCCAAAAATGTTCGGCTTCATGCTCAATGAACGGATCGGCAAATGGGCGTTCTGGTTCATCTCCATCAGTACTTGTGTCGCATTTTTCCCGATGTTTTTGTCCGGATTGGATGGACAGGCACGCCGGATGTATACCTACTCAGAAGCGACTGGGTTTGGTTTTTGGAACATGGTTTCGTTCATCGGAGCGATGGGGCTTGCGGTAGGTTTTGCCTTGATCGTCTACAACGTCTATTACAGCGCCCGCTATGCATCAAGAGAGATCGGTTCCGATCCGTGGGATGCACGCTCTCTGGAGTGGGCTACTCATAATCCCGTGCCCGCGTACAATTTTGCGATTGTGCCACATGTTGCTTCCACCGAAGCCTTTTGGGATTCGAAGAAAAAAGGGCATGTGCTGTTCCCTGGGGATTACGCCAAAATCCATATGCCCAATAACAGCGGTGTGCCGTTTGTGATGAGCAGTATCTTTTTCGTCTGGGGCTTTTCCTTTGTCTTTGGGATGTGGATTCCTGTCATCTTGACCACCATCGGCATCTTTGCCTGCATGGCACACCGTTCGTGGGAAGAGGATCATGGACACTATCTTTCTGTAGAAGAGATTGAACGGACAGAAGAACAATTGCGAGGTGCGTAACCTATGAAAATCGATCACACCGTACCGTTGGAATATAGCACGGAAGAAAACCGCATCAAGATCGTAGGCTTTTGGATTTTTCTGGGTGCGGAGATCATGCTTTTTGCGACGCTGTTTGCCTCTTATTTCACTTTGGTTGAACGTACAGGGAGTGGCCCGGCTGGAAGCGATATTTTTGATATCACGCCTGTCCTCATCGAAACCATTGTACTGTTAACGAGCAGCTTTACCATTGGTCTGGGTATCCATGCGATGCGGATCGGGAAGCTGATGGCGATGCTGTCCTTTTTTGCCGTCACACTTGCACTGGGTGCAGGGTTTCTCGGGGTTGAGATTTACGAGTTTCTTCATTATATCCACGTCGGGGCTGGCTTGCAGACCAGTGCATTTACCGCGATCTTGCTGACGACCCTAGGTACCCACGGAGCACACGTCACATTTGGACTGTTCTGGGGGATCATGATTGTCTGGCAAATCAAGAAACGCGGATTGACTCCAGAAAACGCGAATAAATCGTTCATCTTCTCACTGTATTGGCACTTTCTGGACGTGGTGTGGATCTTCATCTTCAGCTTCATCTACCTGAAAGGAATGATGTAACCATGAACGAACTGTTCCCGCTCAAACAGGTGATGGGCTTTGTGGTATCACTGGTTCTGACTGTGGTTGCTCTTCTGGTCTACTTTTTGGATATGACATTTGCCAGAGGGATCGCGATCCTCCTCATCACGGCGTTTTTACAGGCTGGTCTTCAGCTGGTCGTGTTTATGCATGCCGGCGAGACTGAGGATAAAGGAGCGATCTACACGAACATCTACTATGGACTGATTATTGCGCTCGTTACGATCTTCGGTACGCTGCTGTGTATGATCTGGGGATATGAATAGGAAAGAGAGTGGAAAATAATGATGAAAATAAAGCTTTTACTCACGAGTGTGGTTGGAATGAGCTTGCTCCTAACCGCATGTAATGCAGCAGAAACGGGATTAGGCTGGAAACATGAAAACCCCGCAGCACCAACAGCAGGCAGTTGGAAAGTGGTTGAATTTCCGGATGGAAGCAAGTATTCCATCGATGAACCACCTGCCAACGATTCGCCAACAACCAAAAAGGAGCTTGAGGAGCTCCGAACACTTGCAGAGAACCGAAGTGAGGAAGATATCGAGGTGATCAGAAGATGGTCCAGTGAAATTACCGGTCCGAACACGAACTGGGCTGCTGTCACAGAGCAAATGCTCAAAAAATACCAGCTCGCCCCACCCGAAGCAGCCAGAATTCATCAAATTGTGAGTGGTGCAATCTACACGGCTTCTGTGGCTGCCTTTGACGAGAAGTATCATTATCTCCGCCCAAGACCGACACATCTTGATCCGAATCTGACATTGATTGATAACTTCACGGTTCCCGCACATCCAGCCTATCCATCCGCTCACGCGACAACAGGCTGGGCAGCCAGCACCGTTCTGTCCTATATTTTTCCCGATGAAAAAGAGATATTTATTGCCATGTCAAAAGAGGCTGATCTTTCAAGAAAACTCGCTGGTGTTCATTATGAAAGCGATAATGCCGCCGGGAAAAAATTGGGCCAACAAATTGCACAAGATATCATTGATGGACTAAAAGATGACAATGCGCCGCTTCAGTATCAGGAATCTGGGGAAAATCACGGGGGCGGAACTGGGCATTAAGAGCAGGCCTGGAGTCGATGCCCAATCATAGTAACTGGTATAACCTAAAAAGCGGTACCGCTTTGAGATTCACACTCTAATAATAGAAGTCACCAAAAAAATTGGCATGATCACGGCAGTCCCGTTCTTGGGAAATGGCGTGTGATCATGCCTTTTTTCTATTGCTGCTGAATGCAATACATGGTAGATTGTGGTGTTATCAATTGGTTATGAGGTCGGAGAATAGAGATGCAAGGTGGGGATATGATTGAAAGTAAAATCGTATGAGCAGTTAAAAGCCGCAATAGATGAATCCGTTGGGAAAATCTCATCTGGTTTACGACCGGCGAAGATCGTACATTTTAGTGAAATGGATAGATTAAAGGGATATATCAAACAAATAACGGTGTATCTGAAACAGACCAATATGATGGAGAGAAGGCTGGCTTTCACCTTTTTATTTACTTATACGGACATAATTTGCGAAGCGAGTTATGCTATATTGACTCTCGCAAGACCCTCAGACATCGGTACAGACCCGTTTATCTTTTAATAAAATAGCAAATGAATTACAATTCGTTATTTCTCCCAAAGCTCGATCAGTCGACCTTCAGGATCTTCAATCCAAATAAACTTTCCAAATTCGCTAGTCTCTTTTTTCTTTGCAAGAGGTACACCAATATGTTCAAGATGCTTAATAGTCTCGTCTAGATTATGTACTTGGAAATTTAACATCACTTGTTGTTCTGTTGGAAAATAACTGTCATCCTCGGTAAAGAAAGAAAAGATAGTCTCATTTCCTGATTGGGGTTTTATCACAGTCCCATTCCAATTATCTATTTCAATCTTCAACACGTCGCTGTACCATTTTTTTACAACTTCAAGATTCTTAGTTCTCCAAAATATTCCTCCGAAACCTTTTATCATCGTATCTAACTCCTGTCTGTCATCAAATTTTTAGCTATCCGATTCCATTAGATATTCGAGATTTACATGTAAGTTCCTTTTCCAACTATGCTTCCAGTGAGGGCACTCAAACCAAATCATGAATAAAAGAACTTCTGAAGAGGGGAAGATAGATGTAAAAAGGTGATAAATAAGTGAATTCACGGATCTTGCGTAACAGAAAAGTCCGTCTGGGGAAAAATAAGGCTGAAAGCCAAGTAGCCTTACCAGCATCCATTGATGAACTGATTTCTTTTATAAAGGCACAATTTGGGGAAAGTAACGATATTGTTTATCGTGATCTTATCCTGGGTGTTTCCACGATACGTGCTGTGGTTGTGTATATAGGCACATTGGCGAAAACAGATATCATCAACACTCAAATCATGGAATCTGTTTTTCGTATGGATCATGTCGATAACCCAGCAGCAGAAGAAGACCTTATGGATTTTTATGCCTTGCGGTTGTTGCCCGTAGGCAATATTTCAAAGATAGGCTCCGAGCAAGAGCTGATCGAAGTGTTGCTTGGTGGTGACACGATATTCTTTATGGACGGCTATTCCACAGCAATTGCAATCAGTACAGAGGGCTCAAAGCAACGGGCTATTTTAGAGCCGGAAGTTGAACATGAGGTTCGTGGACCGAGAGAATCGTTTGTAGAAAATATCTATACGAACATGGCCATGATCAGACGAATCATTAACAATCAGAATCTGCGATTTCTGAGTTTTAAACTAGGCGATATGACCAATACCGAAGTAACGGTTACCTATCTCTACGGTCATGCAGATCCCGAAATTGTTGCTGAAATAAAAAAAAGGTTGGATAGGATTCAATTGGATGGAATGCTGGAAAGCCTATATGTGGAAGAGTGGATTGAAGATCATCCTAATTCGGTTTTTGCCCAAATTGATCATACGGAACGACCAGACAGAGTCGCTGCGATGTTGTTAGAGGGTCGTGTCGCTATTATGGTCAACGGATCGCCATGGGTGTTAATTGTTCCGACTTTATTTGTGCAATTCTTCACTTCGAGTGGTGATTATTACACACATTACTATTTCGCAACGTTTATACGATGGATTCGGTTTGTTGCCTTTGTGTTTGCAATGATCGTGCCAGCTTTCTATATCGCGCTTATTACCATGCATCAAGAAATGATTCCCACGCCCTTGGCGCTCCGGATTGCAGGAGATCGCTCAGGAGTTCCTTTTCCGGCTATTGTCGAAGCACTGATTATGGAGTTAGCCTTTGAGATCCTGAGAGAGGCGGGCATCCGATTACCAAAGGTCGCAGGACAAGCCGTAAGCATTGTTGGTGCGTTAGTCATTGGAGAAGCTGCCGTTCAGGCTGGAATCGTCTCTCCCGTAATGGTGATCGTTGTAGCTGTTACTGGGATTTCATCCTTTGCCATTCCGCAGTTTAGTCTAGGTATGACCACGCGTATTTTGCGGTTTCCGCTGATGATTTTGGCATCGATTGCAGGCATTCCTGGCATTACGATCGCGCTCCTCGTTATTTTAACCTATATGGCATCGTTGAAGTCATTTGGTGTACCCTACCTGTCCCCAGTTGCTCCTTTTGTAAGAAAAGATGTACATGATACGTTTTTTCGGGCGCCATGGAAGAAACTATCTAAAGGAAAACATTTGTTTGGAAGAGAGAATAAAGTAGAGCAAGGAAGTGAATTTGAAACGGAGGAGTAGGAGAGCGGGCAGATGGTCATAAAATCTTACACGCCGAGTATCAGCGCAAAACAGCTTTTTCTCTTCATCGTATCAAGTCGGGTTGCTGTTATGACCATATTTTTACCAGTCATAGGGAATAGTAATGCCAAGGACGCTTGGCTTTCTTCCATTTTAGCTGGAGTGATGGGATTAGCGGTGACCTGGATCATTGTTACATTAGCTCGCATCCATCCCAATCAGACATTGGTACAAATCTGTTCATCTCTTCTGGGGAAATGGTTGGGTGGCGTATTCATTGTGATCTTCCTCTGGTTTTTTCTCCATATCAGCATCATCACGGTGAGACAATTCGCAGAAATTTTGAATAACGCACTGATGCCTGAGACACCCGTTCCATTTTTTATCCTTTATATAGAGATGGCTGTCGCTTTTTCAGTATATCGTGGGCTTGAGGCGATCCTCAGAGCCAATACCATTACCTTGGCCGTTTCATTAAACGCTATTTTCATGATTCTACTATTTGTAGCCAAAGAAATTCATATCAACACGCTTCTGCCGGTCTTAGAAGAAGGGTGGATGCCTGTGATCATGGGAAGCGTGGTTCCATTAGCCTGGCATGGAGAGATCATTTTAATTCCCATGCTCTATCCCTATGTTTCAGATAAAGAGAAAGTGCTGAGATACAGCATGTTTGCGACACTGATGAATACGTTGATCCTTGTCTTGCTTGCTATTTTTGTTGTAGGGATATTTGGACCTGATGAAGCCCTGAATTTGACCTTTCCTGTTTTCAGTTTGGCGAGAATGGTGTCGATCGCTGACTTCTTAGAGAGATTAGAAGCATTGATGGTAGCGGTATGTATGAGTATGCTCTTCATGAAATCATGTATCTATCTGTATTCAGGGGTGATTGGGGTAGGGCAATGGCTTGAGCTGAAGTCCTATCGATTCTTAATTATTCCGATGGTCACACTGTCCATGATTCTCTCCCATACGTCGTTTCAAAGTATTTCAGAGATCAAACATTTTCTTACTCCAGAGCTATTTGGGGGGTATGCTTTGACCATTAACACCTTACTCCCTACGCTGCTCCTGGTTTTATCCATTCTACAAAAAAGGAAGAAAAGCAGATGACTTCCAAACGATTCCGCCCCGTTTTCACTCTCTTGATCTTGTGGATGATCTTGCTGATAACAGGTTGTTGGAATCGAAGAGAGATTGAGGATTTGGCCTTTGTACTTGCAACAGGAATTGATAAGTCTTCGCAGGGATATTTATTAAACGTACAGGTTGCGAATGTCCCAGCCTTATCAAAAGATGGAAATAATGCTCCCACCTTTTTCACCTACACGTCAGCAGGACAAACGGTTTTTGATGCAGTACGTAAGACAACCCATACCTCGCCTAACCGATTATTCTGGGCGCATACCAAAGTCCTCGTGATTAATGAAAAGGCGGCGCAGTCTGGAATCAAACCCTATTTAGAGTTCTTTAGCCGCGATGCGGAGGAGAGAAGGAACTTTTTACTGGTCGTCTCTCCCCATAAAACCATAGACATACTCAAAGCGGATATAAAGACGGAAATCATTCCCGCATTAGCGCTAGCCAATATATTGGAAGGATATCGGTCGACTTCAACGTCCGTCAAACTGAATTTAAACGAGTTTTTTCGTATCTACCATGGATCCCAGAGTGCCCAGTTTTCAAGATGTTATGGATTGGATACAGGGTTAATGTCATTTAACTGGTGTCAGGTTTGCAACCTTGCTCTCTCCATCCATCCCGTCACTGTCTCCATTGTTAACCGATTGGAATTAACCAAAAGGCATGATCCGGCAGTCCCGTCCTTCGGGAATCGCTTGTGATCATGCTTTTTTCTTGGCAGGAGATCAGGAGTGACTGGGTAATCATCCTGAATTTTGTATGATATTGGTGATTACAGGCCAATTGATTTCACTTACAGAAAAATAAAAATGTTACAATAAATCGTTATATCGTTTACAATTATATGTATAACTATATTTAACTTATGAGTAAGAAACGACACAGGAAAAGGGTGACTAATTGATCTCGATGTGGACACATATGAATTATCCCCTGTCGCATCCCCAGAAACGGATTTGGTACATTGAAAAGTTCTATCCAAACACTTCGATGTACAACATTGGTGGTCTGGTACGAATTAGAGGGAACGTGAATTTTGTCATATTGGAAAAGGCTATTCAGCTTTTCATCCAGAAGAATCAGGGGTTGCATCTGCAAATCACTGAGCAGGATGGGGAGCCGAGACAATACGTGCAACCTTATCAGAAGCAACCTCTTCGCTATCTTGATTTTTCTCAGGCGATTGAACCTGTGAAAGCGGCTGACGAGTGGGCCGAGAATGAGTTTCGAACAGGCTTTACCTTCTATGACAGCCCACTCTACGATTTTGCTCTCTTACATATTTCCGAAGTGGAGAACGCTTACTTCGTCAAGCTGCATCATATCGTGTCAGATGGCTGGACGATTTTGCTGATGACCGAACAGATCAGCCGATTCTACGAGAAGCTTCTGGCGGGAGAAGAGGTAGATGAGTCTGTCACGTCCAGCTATATCGATTATCTGGAGCAGGAGCAGAACTATCTCCACTCGCCCCGTTTTGAAAAGAGTAAAGCCTACTGGAACAGCAGAATGAGCAACCTGCCCCAGCAGTTTCTGTATAAAAGCTCAGATTCTGTGGTTGGCTGCCGTCTGCGTACCTATCTTGAAGCAGATATGTCGTGCAAGGTTCAGGAGTTTGTGAAAAACCACAAATGTTCGCTGAATACGCTTTTTACTGCACTGGTTTTTGTCTATCTCTACAAAACAACGGGACAAGATGACATCATGATCGGTGTACCTGTTCTCAACCGTTCAGGGGTAAAAGAGAAGAGCATCGTCGGGATGTTTACCAGTACTATGCCATTCCGCGCCACGGTCCCGCAAGAGCTCAGCATGGCCGAATGGATAAAGGAAGTGGATGACGGCTTGCGCCAGTGCCTGTTCCACCAAAAATATCCGTATGATCTACTGGTACAGGACATCCAACTGACGCAAAAAGGCTATGATAACCTGTTCCAGTGGTGTGTCAATTATTACAATACCAAGCTGAACAATGTCCTCGACGGTGTACCATTGGAGAATGACGAGTTCTATAGCGGGCATCAATCTTACTCCTTGCAATTGGTGATCAAAGAATGGACAGGTACAGATAAGCTGGAGCTGCAATGGGACTATAAGACAAGCGATTACACCGAGACCCAGATGAAACGTCTGTACCAACAAATGATGTATCTGTTAGAGCAGGTGATGGCCCAGCCGGAGCAATCAGTCAAGGACTTGCAGTTGCTTAGGGAGAGCGAGCGTCAGGAACTTTTATTCCAGCGCAACCAGACCGCGGCCGATTATCCGCAAGAGACTGTCCATCTATTGTTCGAGCGACAGGTGGAAGCGACACCGGATGCGGTCGGTGTGATTTTTGCTGATCAACGGTATTCCTATCGGCAAATCAATGAACGTTCCAACCAATTGGCACACACCCTGCGTGAAAAAGGAGTAGGACCAGGCACTCTGGTCGGTCTGATGACTACTCACTCGGTCGAGACGATTATCGCCATCCTAGCCGTACTCAAAGCGGGTGGGGCGTATGTGCCGATTGATCCAGCCTATCCGCTCGATCGATTGAACTATCTGCTCGAAGACTGTGGCACCCGTCTGCTCCTGACCAATCTGGGCGTGCCGGATGGGGTGAACTTCACAGGCGATGTGATCTTCTTGACCGATGATTCGTACTACCATGCCGATACCACGAACCTGGAAGCGATTAACAGCCTCACTGATCCAGCCTATGTCATCTATACATCCGGCTCCACCGGTCAGCCAAAAGGGGCGATCATCGAACATCGCGGTCTGACCAACTATGTCTGGTGGGCGAAAGAAACCTATATCCGGAATCGCGACGATGTATTTGCCTTGTATTCATCCTTATCCTTTGACTTGACCGTCACCTCGATTTTCACTCCGTTGATCCATGGCAATGCGATAGCGGTCTATGCCGAAGACCAGCATGAATTCGTTCTGCACCGCATTTTGCGTGAAAAGACAGCCACGATCCTCAAGCTGACGCCTGCCCACCTGTCTCTGATCAAACATGAAGATAACCGCGATTCCACCGTTCATACCATGATCGTGGGGGGAGAGGACCTGAAGGCGGCCGTCGCTCACGAAGTTGCAGAAAGTTTCGGCGGTCATCTCACCATCTATAACGAATACGGGCCGACAGAGACTGTTGTCGGTTGTATGATTCACCGCTATGACCCATCCACAGACACCGGTTCCTCTGTATCCATCGGCAAACCGATTACCAATGCGCAGATCTATCTGCTGGATCAGCATCTGCAGCCTGTACCAGACGGAGTGACGGGGGAGATCTATATCTCGGGTGACGGCGTAGCACGGGGCTATCACAATCGGCCAGAGCTGACACGCGAACGGTTTATCGCCGATCCCTTCCGTACAGGCAGTCGTATGTACAAGACTGGTGATCTGGCGGTCTGGGAAGAAGATGGCAACATGCTTTATCTGGGCAGAAGCGATACCCAAGTGAAGATAAAAGGCTACCGGATTGAGACAGGTGAGATCGAAAACCATCTGCTTCAATTCCCTGGGGTCCGGGACGCTGTCGTGATTGACCGCACGGATGCGCAAGGCAACATATACCTTGCCGCCTATCTGACAGCAGACCAAGCGATCCCTGCTGTCGTCCTGAAAAATGATCTGGCTTCCTATCTGCCAACTTATATGATTCCGACCTATCTGCTCTTCATCGGGGAAATCCCGCTCACGCCGAATGGAAAAGTAAACCGTAGCGCTCTGCCAGACCCAACCACGATGGAGCTGGACAATACCGTTACCAACCAAGAGATCCAAGAAAAACTGCTCGCGGTCATGCGCGAAACCCTGCAACATGAGGAGATCAGCATCCGTGACAACTTCTTTCTGCTGGGCGGAGACTCGGTAAAAGCGATTCGGATTGTCTCCAAATTGCAGGCAGAAGGCCTTTATGCCCAAGTCAAAGATATCCTGTCCTATCCCGTTTTCGCAGAACTGGCTGCTGCCATCGAATCCAAGCAACCAACCATCGCAAGGCAACACCCGGCAGAAGGTGCAGTCAAGCCGTTGCCGATCAGCGAGTGGTTCCACCAGCAATCTTTTGCCAACCCACATCATTGGAACCAGTCTGTCCTGCTGACACTAAAAAAAGAAGTCTCCGCTGATTTGCTCAGCCGTGCCTGGAGCCGATTGATTGCACAGCACGACTCCCTGCGGCTCGTCTATGATCCTGCCCGGCAAGCCATGGTGTACGACCAGACGCTGACCGATGCACCAGTGCCAATCGAGGTATACGATCTCGCTGATCTGGACCCGGAAGATCAAAGCAACCTGCTCAAACAGCAAGCGGCCACCTGCAAAGCGGGTCTGCATCTGGAAAAAGGCTTCTTATTCCGCATCGCCTTATTCAATATCGGGGCGGGCAGCCAGCAACTGTTGATCACCGCACACCACCTGATCATCGATGCTGTCTCATGGCGCATCCTGCTGGAAGATTTGACAACCCTGCTGGAAGCGGACCGCAACGGTTCCATAGAGGTCAAGCTCCCGGCCAAGACCCACTCGGTACAGGCATGGGCCGAAGCTCTCCATGAATACAGCAAGTCGATGAACATGTTGACTGACGAGCAATCCTATTGGCAATCCGTGGTGCAAGGACCATCCTTGGCATTCCCAATCGATCACGACCATGGTCCTGACGAGTTGGCGGTGTGCGAGACGATCTCGGCCCACTTGTCCGAAGAACTCACCCGCTTGCTTGTAAGCAAAGCTAACCAAGCCTATCATACGCAGACCAATGATCTGCTGGTGACTGCACTCGCCGCCACGATCCATGATGTCATGCCAAAAGGGGAGGTCATGCTGGAGCTGGAGGGGCACGGACGTGAGCCTTTATTTGAGCACATCGACCTGTCCCGTACCATCGGATGGTTCACCTCCATGTATCCAATTCGGCTGCAGGTAACCGATACCGACCCTAATATCCTGATTAAATCGATCAAGGAACAGCTGCGCCATGTCCCGCAAAAAGGGATTGGCTATGGCATCCTCCGCTATTTATCTAAAACCATCACTCATGATGCCCAAGGACTCGTACGTTTCAACTATCTGGGTGACAGCAATATCGGCAACGACTGGCTTAGCCTCTCACCACTCCAACACGGAGCAGAATCCAGTTCAGTCAACCATCTGACAGCGTTGATTGATATTCAGGCGATGATCACAGATAACGTGCTGACGGTTCAGCTCATCTATAGCAGCCGGAAGTTCGCATCGTCTACCATGAATCGTATTCTCGCAGCCTTCATGCAAAACATAGAGAAAATGGTCAATCATTGCTGTGGGAGGGAAGAGACCGATTTTACACCGTCCGACTTCGATACCGTAGATCTTAGCCAGGATGATCTGGACGCACTATTTGACTGATCGACAGAAAATGGCAAAGACCGTGTCAAAACGACACGGTCTTTTTCGTCTAAATTCAACCACTTTTAAAAATTCTGTCATTTACAAAATTCCAATTATTAGCTAGAATATGAATGAAACTAACATTAGTTGGAATTATACAGTTGTTACAAATAAAAAAATAATCACTCAAAAACAATAAACAAACAATTTATATTCTTAAATTTAATAAAAACATTTTTAATAAATATATTGACAAAATTTTTACCAATATTATATTATAATAGTATAAATATGAAGGAGGTGAAAATAATGGCTCTTAAAATCAAAACTGTAGTAAGCTCCGGTGTTGTAGCTTGCGCATAATCCACCTCATGGGTCTTGTTGGGACAGGTTATCCTGGACTGACAGGACCCATAAACTATTCAAAAAAAACATTTTTGTGAACATATAGAATTATGATATATAATAAATGATTTGAAATCATTGACAATAAAAAGTTAGTATTATACATTTTATTCATATTAAGGATGGAGGTGAAAATAATGGCTCTCAAAATCAAAACTGTAGTAGTAGGTACTTCATCTGCTTGCTAATCAGGATTTTCCTTGAGAGAAGCTGATCGGGTCCAGAGATTGGATCCCATCAGCTTCTCTATCCTTATGAATTGTCCGTGTGCCAACACGTACCTATATATAGAAGATCAGGAGGAGACCATGTCTAAATTCCCTGAATGTACAGGCTTCAACTGTTTTTTGGAAGTAATGAGAAGTTGGATTATCTATACAACTGGAATGACCCTTTCTACACCGGTGCTGTTCCTGAGCAGTGGGCGATTGGGTTTTCAATATGAAGCAGTGAAAGATAACGAAACGGTCGTTTTTCCTAGAGTGAAACTCTCTCAGTATTATGACTATGACTCGTTGAAAAATTATCTCGGCATAAATGTCGTCCGCAACGAACCGGCGGAAGAAGCAGCTTGGACTGATATTGAGAACATGCTGGCTGCCGGTAAGATTCCGATCGTGAAGGGATTGAGTAGCTTACTCCCGAATAAGCCGGACGTACAGCCAACCGTCACCTTACTGGCTGTTCACCATTACAATGAACAAGATCAGACCGTAACCGTCTCAAGTACGCTCTATAACGGAACCATTTCTCTGGAAGTACTCCAACAGATCAGATCAGCAATTAAAGATTATAATGAACCTGAATATAGCTGGATTTATTTTGAATGGGAGAAAGAGCTTACCGAAATCTCAGCAGATTACCTGTTGAATCGGGTACGTGACCAACTGGCAGAAGAGGATTTCAAAACCGTTTCTCCACAAAAAATAAGAGAATTCGCAACGGCGCTAAAAGATCTCGTGCAAGTGAAATCCTTTCTGCGCGGAGTGATACTCAAAAACCTCGCCCTTCAAACGCTGCATCCATGGGGCCCGGTAACCTCCAGCGAAAACACCTTCCTCGTGATGCAAGAACTGTCGGAGCAGGGTGTATTGACCGCCGCAACGGCTGATCGATTCGCAACGATTCACCAAGAGTGGAAGACGATTCAAATGATGTTTATCAAAAGTACATTTACATCCTCAACAGAACTGCTCGAGCAGATCATTGGAAAGCTTGGCGTGCTGGCTGATTGGGAGCACGAAGCGTTCACATCCTTAGACGAACAGATAAAGGTGGTTGCTTATGAGTAAGAAATATCTCGTATCTAGTTATTTGGAAATCAATGAAGAAGACGGCGAGTTTTATGTGGTTCAGACTAACCTTGGACGAGTCTTGGAGGTTAATGACGAAGTGATCACCTGCCTTCAATTTTTTAACGAAGCAAGAGACTTTGATCAACTGAAAGCATTTCTCCTGGAGACGGGGTTGGAAAAAGAAGAGACGGTTGACGAACAAGCAAAAGAAGCAATGGATTTGCTCGTTACTCATGAGTTGATTCTGCCAATCGAATAAAAACGTTCAAGTCTGTCAGAAGGATGGGGAGACCCAGTCGATCAGCAGGCCGATGACCATACAAAAAGGCGTGTAAATCCATTCACAGGACTTACCCGCTTTTTTACTTGCGATTCAGACTGATGTGTTTCAAGATCAGTATTTAATAAAGTCGTTTATAAGGAGGTGGTGAGTAATGGAGAAGTATACCGTCACGTTTCATGAGCAACAAGATCTGTCCATTTCGATTTATCTTCAGACATTACCAACAGCCACGGTCATCTCAATTCCTGAAATCGAATGGTCCACGATGATTGGACATGCCATATCCTATCACGAGGTTTTCACTTTGCTCAATAATTCCTTGGTGAAAACATCGCTGGGAGCTTTAGCGGAGGAAGCGGCCCGGAAGATATTGCTTAGTCTCATGATCCAAGGAAGGACTGGACTCGTACAAGCTGTTCCAAAGTAAGGGGAAACTCTATACATAAGCTGGTAGAACGGTAATTGCAGGCTTGATTGTATCATGTTGACATGTTTATACTAAAAATATATTATTATATTAAAATTCTGAATGATATATTAATAATGTAAAATATGTTTCGCCGATAAGGAGTTGTTTAGCTTCATGATTTCCAATTACCGGGTAAAAACTTCCCTTCAAGGTTCTCTTTTTTGCAAACGTTTCCGTAGAACAGACTCAGAGGAGGCAGGGAGGCTTTGAACCACATGAACCCGTTTCAATCTCTCCTGGTACTGATGGCTCTGTTCCTGACTTTGTTGCCATTTGGGACAGTGACAACTGCTCAATCAGCAGTGCCAGACCAATCCAAAATTGAATCGTATATCCTTGACAATATGGAGAAATCCGAAATACCCGGTATGGCTGTTGTACTGATTCAGGATGGCCGCATTGTGATGAAAAAAGGGTATGGATACGCTGACCTCGATCAAGCGAAGCCAGTCACACCGTCCACCTTATTTGAATTAGGTTCTACTTCTAAGGCCTTTACCGGATTGGCCGTTCTGCAGTTGGAACGGGAAGGGAAGCTGAAGCTAAGCGACCCTGTCACCCAATATATCCCCTGGCTGTCGATGACCTATGAAGGTAAGGAACAAGTGATCACACTTGCCGATTTTTTGCATCATACAAGCGGTGTCGGCTACCAGTCGATCGACCGACTGCCCGAAGGTGATTCTCCTGATTCGCTGGAGATGACGGTACGCACGCTTACCGGGCAAGAGCTCAAGCATCAATCGGGCAAGAAGTATGAATATGCGACCATCAATTACGACGTATTAGGACTGGTTATCGAAGAGGTGACACAACAATCCTATGAATCTTATGTAAAAGAAAAGATCATGGGTCCATTGGGGCTGGATCATACATACCTATTCGCTGTCGAAGAAGCAGCAAAAGCGGAAATGGCAACTGGTTACCGCAAAAACTTTACGGAACCACACACGTACCATGCACCATCATTCCGCGGAAATACTCCCGCTGGCTATGTGATCTCCAATGCTGATGATATAGCCCGTTGGATGCAAATTCAAATGGGCGTGGTCACCGATATCCAACTCGATCCCGAACTGATTGAACGCTCCCATCAGCCTAACCGTCGGGTACAGCCGTCATGGGATGGTTCTTCTTATGCAGCCGGCTGGCAAATCTATCAAAAGGATTCCGGGGAAATCTCCCACGGAGGGATCAATCCGGGCTTCTCATCCTATTTTGTCATCCGGCCTGAAGAAAAGCTGGCTGTTGCGGTGCTTGCCAACATCAACTCAGACTATACTCCTGTCATCGCTCAGGGCATTATGAACCAGATTACCGGCGAAAAGCTTCCCGTCATTACCTCGGATACGGTGAGTAAAGTAGACACAATTGCTACGATCCTGCTGTGTGTCATCGTTCCAGCCTCACTCCTGTTCTTGATTGCCACTGTACGCGGGATTGGCCAGACGTTTACAGGCAAGCGGCAGGCCGCACCGATTCGTGCCCGAACAATATTATCTGCCGTGGTGTCGCTTGCTTTTCTGGTCTCGTTCCTAATCGGGATTTATCTGATTCCTTACATTATGTTCGACAAGGTATCGTGGAATTTTATTCGCGTCTGGGCGTCACCGACCCTGTTGTACGCAGGATTCGCTCTGGCAGGCTTGGGAATTACCTTTTATATTCACCAGGTATTTACCACGTTTTTTCCAAAACAAGGGGACAAGCAGTTCCTCACGCTCGTCTTTTTCTCATTCGTCAGTGGTTTTGGTAATGCGTTTATCATTTTTACGATTAATCAAACCTTTGGACGTACGGACAACCTGACCAATGGCTTACTGTATTACTTTGCACTCGGTATTGTGATGTATATCATCGCCCAGAAGATAATCCGTACGAAGTTGACCAAGCTGACCACTCAGATGGTCTATGATAAACGGATGGAGATCGTCAAAAAACTGATGAATACCTCTTATCAGAACATGGAGACAATCGACAATGAAAAAGTGTATGCCAGTTTAAACAATGACACAGAGCAGATCAGTGATTCGATTAATTTAGCTATCACCGGGATCACACATCTGATTACACTTCTCTGCTGTTTTATCTACCTGGGGATGATGAACCTGTATGGGTTGCTGCTTTCCGTGGTGGTGATCGTATTGGCAGCAGGGCTGCACAGCTTCACTGCCAACCGGGCAGGACGAGTCTGGGAAATCACCCGCGATATGCAAAATGTATTCTTTAAGTATATTCATGATCTTCTGTATGGCTTTAAGGAGCTCACCCTGCATCTGGGCAAACGCCGCCATTTTCAAGCAGATATGGATCAGAGCTGCGTCCGTTACCGCGATACCCGCAATGAAGGGATGTTAGCTTTTGTCAATGTTTTTGTCTTGGGAGAATTAATCTTCGTCTTTGTCATCGGGTTTGTCGCATTCGGTTTCTTGGAGATTTTCCCGAATATGTCTAAAGAGATGATTAGTACCTATGTGTTTGTCTTCCTCTATATGACAGGTCCGGTCAACGGGGTACTTCAGTTCCTGCCGCAGATCATCCAGATGAAGATCAGCTGGAAGCGGATCAACGAATTGCTCGCCCATCTGGAATCCATAGAAAACAGTACCCCGGTGGCGATGCCGGATACATCTGCACAGGATCGCTTCGAACTGAGTCTGCAGGATGTAGAGTTCGGTTATAAAAACAAGGAAGGCCAACACTTTTCCGTAGGTCCGATCAACTACCAGTTACGTTCTGGAGAGATCCTCTTCATTACGGGTGGGAACGGGAGCGGTAAGTCGACTCTGGCTAAACTGCTGACTGGACTGTATGCGCCCGATTCCGGCAGGATTACCCTGAATGGCCGGGCGGTGACGGCAGAAGAACTGGGGCAGTACTATTCCGCTATTTTCGGAGATTTTTATCTGTTCGATAGATTGTACGGCATCGAAGTGGAGAACCGGGAGCAGGAGATTCAGGCTTACCTCGATACGCTGCAGCTGACGGATAAAGTCCAGATCACCAATGGCAGCTTTACCACAACCAAGCTTTCCACCGGACAGAAAAAACGACTGGCTCTGCTGGTGACCTATTTGGAAAACCGTCCATTGTGTCTGTTTGATGAATGGGCAGCAGACCAAGACCCGGAATACCGCCGTTTCTTCTATGAATATCTGTTGCCGGAGATGAAACAGAACGGCAAGTGCATTATCGCGATTACCCATGATGATGCCTATTTCCACCTGGCTGACAAGTTAATTAAGCTGGATATGGGACAGATCGTCAATACGGAAACAAGCCAAAGGATAAGCCGACCAGACCAAGAAGTATACGCCTAATCAAAAGGGAAGAAGGGACGATTCACCTTGACTCTCCTCAAACATTCAGTAAAAGAGTCCACATATCGCAGCTATCAATACTACGCGTTTCCGGTCTCCATCCTCGTGAGCCACATGGAACAAAACGAAGGGGTGGAAGCATGGATTCACAGCAATTTTATTCAAGCGTGTTTTGATGAACGTTTGTTTGATGGTGGGGTACCGGTACCATTCGCGCCTTATCAATTCGATTATGCCTTCAACCCGTGGCTCCATACCCAGCGTCTGAGCCGCGAGTTGGTCGGTATGCTGGACCTCGATATCCTTTCATTCATCGTCAAGTCGCTTACACATGGCTTCTGTCTCTATCTCAATGCAGATGAATTCTTTCTGCCTAACCGCCAATTCTATCAAAAACAGAATTACTCCCATGATGTACTCATCTATGGCGTGGATACCGAGCAAGAGCGGCTGTTCCTGATGGGCTATGACGACAACAGTCAATACACCACATTTGAGGCGGGCTATGACGAGTTTCGGCAAGCGTATCAAAGTCTCGACGTGATTGAGAATCACTGTAACCAAATCTATCTGTACCGTTATCAGCCGGAGGGTTCGTATACCTTTCAAATCCATCTGGTGCTCGACTTGATCGAAGACTATCTGTACAGCCGTAACACATCGGAGCGTCTGTACATGGTAGCCGAACCATATGACCGCACCTACGGGCAGAACACGATTGCAAGCGTCCAACGCTATCTCCAATTGTTGATGGAAGGACGAATCGAATTCGATATCCGCATCATCCACTATCTCGTGGAGCATAAAGAGGCGATGCTTCACCGCCTGCGTTATTTGGAGAGAAAAAAATATCTGGATCAAAGCCTTGGGTTTGCCGACACGTATGCGGAACAGGTGTATGGACAGGCCCTCATGTATCGGAACATGATCATGAAATCAGCCATCGACAACAACTCGAAGCGTGTCCAAAGCGTCATCGGTTCCTTGGATCAAATGCGTCAGGATGAGCATGAGCTATTGGTTCGTATGGTTACGCATGCACGTGAACGGGCTGCCAAGCCATTGCAGGAATTTAACTAAGGAGTGACCCCTATGTCTATCGAACAAGAAAGCACGTTACAAAAGCTGGTGAATGAAGTGTTGGAAAGAGAAGGAAACGGTGAGGATATCTCGATGAATGCCAATCTGGGCGAGATCGGTCTTCACTCCATTACCTTCGTCAAACTAGTCGTCCAAATTGAAACCACATTCGGAATCGAATTCGCCAATGAAGACTTAATTATGGAAAAATACGAAACTCTCCGTGACTTGTTGAATTATGTGCAGCAGAAGCTAGAAAGGTAGGTGTGCCGAGCCTTGAATATTGGTGTAATCGGAGCAGGGGTGATGGGGATTGGTGTGGCCCAAAGCGCAGCGCAGGCAGGTCATACCGTCATCCTGATCGACATCTCTGCTGACATCCTCGATAAAGCAAAAAAAGAATTGCAGAAAAACATTCGATTTTCCGCCTTTTACAACCGTGACAAACAGATGGAGCCCGTCGATGAAGTGATGAAGCGCATCACCTTTACCACGGAGTATGAACTGCTCGCCGATGCAGATTTTCTCATCGAGAACGTGCCGGAAGTCTGGGAGATTAAAAAGGAAGTCTACCTCAAAGCAGATCCGATCTGCCCGCCGCATTGTATTTTTCTCGTAAATACCTCCTGCATCTCGATCACCAAAGTAGCAGCCTTGACCAACCGCACTGACAAGGTATTCGGCGTCCATTTTATGAATCCAGTCCCGCTTAAACCAACCGTCGAAGCGATCCGGGGCTTTCATACCTCGGAAGAGACGATTCAACAAAGCCAAGAGTTCCTTGCCTCTATGGGCAAAGAATGCATCATCGTCAACGATATGCCTGGCTTTGTCTCCAACCGCCTGTCGCATCTCTTAATGAACGAAGCAGCTTTTGTCGTACAGGACCAAGTGGCTGAGCCAAAAGATGTAGACGATATTTTCAAAAAATGCTTTAACCACAAAATGGGCCCGCTCGAAACCGCCGATCTGATCGGTCTTGACACCGTCGTCCAATCTCTTGATATCCTGTATGAAAGCTACCAAGACCCGAAGTTCCGTGTCTGCCCACTGTTGCGCAAGATGGTGGATGCCGGGTTGCTCGGCCGCAAATCAGGCCGTGGTTTTTATACGTACGACGAATTTGATCTATAAAATAGTCTTTACATAATTGAACCGGAAAGGTGAAGCAAACAATGGAAAACGCAATCAAAGCAAAAGTAAAAAAATTCCTCTCCCGTTTCTTCAAATCCCAAGAAATCGCAGATGACCAAGATATCTTTTCCCTCGGTTTTGTCAACTCTCTGTTCGCAATGCAGCTAGTTCTCTTTCTGGAAAAAGAGTTTGATATCATGGTCGACACCGAAGATCTTGATCTGGAGAACTTCCGTACGATTGACCTGATCACTTCCTTTGTCGAGAAAAAACAGGCATAAAAACATGAACCAATCAGTCAAGTGAGGTGACCTGATCCGATGAAAACAGAATTGACTGACGAGCAACTGGCCCACAAAGAGGCATTTCGCCGTTTTGTAGATGAAGAGGTGGTGCCGTATGCCCGCGAGCATGACCTTGAAGAACGCCTGAACCCGGCTGTGATCGACAAGGTGATAGAAAAAGGCTATCTCGGCTCGATGATCCCGACCAAATTCGGCGGCACGGGTATGGATATGGTGACGCTCGGTATTTTAAATGAAGAAATCGGCAGAGGGTGTGCCTCCTTGCGTTGTCTCTTGACTGTTCACGGGATGCTCGCCCTTGCCATCCTTCGCTGGGGAACACAACAGCAGCGGACCGATTACCTGCCACGTTTGGCAAAAGGGGAGATCCTCGGTGCGTTCGCTCTGAGTGAGCCCAATGTCGGCAGTGATGCGAAAAGCGTCGAGACCACAGCCGTTCTGGACGGCGACGAATACGTCCTGACCGGCACGAAAAAATGGATCACCATGGGACAGATCGCCGACCTCTTCCTCATCATCGCCAAATGTGAGGGCCAACCTACTGCGTTCCTCGTTGAGCGCGAACGTCCGGGCTTTTGCACAAAAGCAATGAAAGGACTGCTCGGGACACGTGCTACGATGATCGCCGAACTTCATATGGACAACTGCCGGATCCCGAAAGAAAATATCATCGGACGCGTTGGTACAGGTCTGACCCATGTTGGCTTATCCTGCCTCGATTATGGCCGCTACACGGTAGCCTGGGGGTGTGTCGGTACCGCGCAGGCTGCATTTGAAGCAAGTGTGGCTTACGCCCGCGACCGTCAGCAATTCGGCGCACCGCTCAGCGATAACCAGCTGATCCGCAAGATGATCTCCGAGATGACCGTCAACATCAAGGCAGCCCGTCAACTCTGCTACCACGCCGGGTATTTAAAAGAAGTGGGAGACCCCGACACCATCATGGAGACATGGGTCGCCAAATACTATGCTTCTACGATGGTGACCAAAGTAACAAGCGATGCGGTACAGATTTTTGGAGGCAATGGCTGTCTGGATCAATATCCAGTCGAACGTTATTTCCGCGATGCCAAGATCAACGAAATTATCGAAGGCTCCACACAAATGCACGAAATCCTGATTGCCTCTCACATTTTCAAGACGATGTAGGAAAAGGAAGGTGAACATGTGCGATGAAAAAAATCAAATGTGTCATCTGGGACCTGGATCATACCGTATGGAACGGTGTCCTGTTAGAAGACGGTGATAACGTCCAACTGCGTGAGGGAATCGTCGAAATCATCCAAGAATTGGATCGGCGAGGGATTCTCCAGTCGATTTCCTCCCGCAACGAGGAAGAGATGGCGATGGCCAAGCTCAAGGAGTTCGGTCTGGATGAATATTTCCTCTATCCGCAGATTAACTGGAACGCCAAATCATCTTCGATCAAAAAAATCGTAGAATCAATCAATATCGGCATGGATACCATCGCGTTTGTGGATGACCAGCCGTTTGAACGGGAAGAAGTAGGGGCGGCCCTCCCTGATGTACTGCTGATCGATGCCCTTGACACCGACCAGCTCTTGGGCATGCCGGAGATGAATCCGACCTTCATCACCGACGATTCGAAGAACCGCCGACTCATGTATATGAGCGATATCAAGCGCAAAGAGATCGAAGAGAGCTTCGAGGGACCACAGGAAGAATTCCTTGCGTCACTTGGAATGGAACTCACCATCAGCCCCGTCACCACGGATGATCTGCAGCGTGCCGAAGAATTGACCGTCCGCACGCACCAGCTCAATACAACTGGATACACCTATTCGTATGAAGAACTGGATCAATTACGTCATTCCCCAGACCACAAGCTGATGATTGTCGACCTCAAAGACAAATACGGCACCTATGGCAAAATCGGTCTGATCTTGCTTGAATGCAAGGAGGAGGCTTGGTACATCAAGCTTTTGCTCATGTCCTGCCGTGTCATGTCACGCGGAATCGGTTCGATCTTGATCAACTACATCATGCAGCTTGCCAAAGAAAACAATGTCACGCTGCGCGCTGAGTTCGTCAAGACAGACCGGAACCGGATGATGCTGATTACTTATAAATTTGCCGGATTCAAAGAAATGGAAACCAATGGGAATCACATTCTGTTCGAGAACGATCTGTCCCTTGTCCAGCCGTATCCTGACTATGTACAGGTCACCGTAAAAGATACGATTGAGGTTAGCAACTGATGATGAGAACCACAGAACAAGGCTATTCTCTTTACGGAGGGAATAGCCTTGTTCTGCAATAGGTTCGCTGATGTCCAGACGGGTAAGCCAATCTTTTAAAGATGGAGGAAAAAAGCATGTCGATGATTAAGAGCATCCCAGGCATTGAGCCATATAACGAAGTATTCTACCGTAGCTGCTACTATAATTCGTTCATTCCGGTGGTGAAGCAGGCAGGGAAGAGTATATTGCCGTTTTTTATTCATGAGTTCCCTGTATACTCCACGACAGGTGAGCAAGAGATGATCCCGTTCGATGTAGAGTATCAGGTCGTACGGGATTTGAGCCAGTTGCTTGATGAGACTGGTTTTACGATGATGGGTCAGGTCAAGAGCGAGCGGATCAGCGATGACCTCGTAGACGCGATCATGCAAGACCATCCTGTCATTGTCTGGGTAGACAGCTTTTATGAACCATTTCGCAAAGACACCTACCAGAAACGTCACTGGGCCCATAGCTTGCTGGTATATGGATACAACCAGTTTGATGAGACATTTGAAATCATCGAGCACCACCATGCTGACAACCTGACGTACGAGAAACGCAAGCTGGATTTCACCGATATGGAACAGGCTTACGAGGGGTATCAGGAGCAGTTTTTGCGCGGGGAAGAGTACACCTTTTTTGAGTTTGGGCTGAATCAGGACAAGGCGGGTCTGCATCTGGCCGTTGACGAAAACGTGCCACAGTACCGTTTTGTCTATCTGAACAACCTGCAAGATCAAGTCGAGACCATCAACAACGGCATCGAAAAGCTAGTACAGATGGAGGTTTTTTTTGCACAGTTGATCCAAGACGAACAACAGCTCAAAGGTGCAGTCGGACCCCTGTTGGATAAACTGACCACGATCATCAATGCCAAAAAAGCCGAACAATACAAGCTGGCCCAACTACAGGTGGACTCAACGATAACAGATGTACTCAACGAAATCGTGCTGCATTGGAGCTATATTCGGGGTGTCGTCGGCAAATCGCTATATTCCAACGTATTCAAACAGGAAGATTTCCGGCTTGCTGGTGCCAAATTATCTGAGATTGTCGAGTTGGAACGACGTTTCTATCTATTGCTCCTGAAAAAGTAGGGGGTAAAATCGGACGGAACAAGCCCGTGGACTCCGATCTGGGGCTCACGGGTTTGTATCAAAAGAGGAATATTTAATATTCACTTATACTGAAAATACCACGGATCGAAATTTGTAGAAAAATGACTCCCTTATATTGAGAAAGCACATATGAAATGTCAAAAAAGCACTTTCATAATCATAGTTTTCGTGATATTATTTTCATAAAAGTAAATTTTGGTATTATATACATCACACATTTGATTCGGGTAAAAGTACTGAAAATCCAGCTGAATTCCCCAAGATTCGACAACATTTATTTCATTTTTATTGTTCTGAAAATTTCTGCTAGGATGAAAATGGTAGAGCAGAGCTTCCTTGATGAGAAGGTGAGGCTTATGCATCCTTCATGCAAAGTTAATAGGAACATTCTTGAGTTGTGAAAAGTGAGGTTGAACTTTTTATGAGTACGAAGATTAGCAAAAATGATGTAGAAGACATCATAGCCTTGACCCCGCTTCAAGAAGGGATCTTATTTCACTATTTAAGCACTACCGATCATTTCGTATATCAAAATCATTTTATTCTTGATTTTTCTGGTGACTTGGATCAGACGGTCTTTAGACAGGCGTGGGAGCAAGCAGTGGCAGATAATGAAGTGCTCCGAACCGTGTTCCAGTGGGAGAAGCTGCAAAGACCAGTACAGATCATATTGAAGCGAAAAGAGCTTTCTTTTGAATATCATGACTTTTCAAGCAATAGTCCGGCTGTAGCCTTGGATTTATTTGAACAAGTAATGAAAGCGGAAACAAATAAAAAAATGGATCTACAGAAGCAGCCGTTTCGAATCCTCTTGTGCAAAGTGGGGAACCTGCAGTTCAAAATGGCCGTTTCTTTCCATCACATCTTATACGATGGCTGGAGCAACAGCATCTTATTAAATGAATTCTTAGAAAACTATAAATACATCAAAGCAGGTAAAGAAATAGCAAGACATCCGAAGACCAAATACAAAGAGTATATCAAGTGGCGGAATAAGCAAGATAATGAAAAAGGGAAAGCATACTGGAAAGAATATCTTTCCCATTTTTATGACAAGACTCAACTGCTCATCCCCAAGAATACCGAATCGGCAGGCTTCGAATCCAAACCGTTAGAATTTTCCCTGCCAATGCAAACGTTACACCAATTGCAATCGTTTGTGAAAGAACACAATTTGACTATTGCGGTACCGATTTATCTGGCATGGGGAATCTTGTTACAGCGGTACAGTGACAGTGAGGATGTGGTCTTCGGTACGACTGTATCGGGACGAGTTCCTGAGATCGCGGGAATGGATCAGATGGTAGGGTTATTCATTAATACCGTGCCGCTTAGAGTCACGGGTTCAGCCGGAGATGACCTGACCAGCATGCTGCAACAGGTGAACCAAGCCCTGCTGTCCCGTAAAGAGTACGAATACGTATCCCAAGTGGATATCAAAGCAGTCAGTGACATCAACAAGCGTGACCAGCTGTTTGATTCGATCGTCGTCATTGAGAATTATCCGCTCGACAAAAACCGGATGGAGAGCATTCTGGATGATGTTAAGGTTGATTCGTATTCGAACGTTGAATCTACCAACTTTGACCTGACGTTGACGGTTACGCTTGTCGAGCAGATCACACTCAATCTGCAATATAACGCCGAGGTCTATGATGAAACTACAATCAAATTGCTCGTGGGACATTTTATCCATATTCTAAATGATCTCATTACAGATCCGACTAAGCGGCTGACTGAGATCGAAATGATGTCAGAGGCAGAGGTACAGCAGATTCTGCATGACTTTAATGATACTCCATTTCCGTATCCGGATACGACCATCCATAGATGGTTTGAGGAACAAGTCGAGCGCTGTCCTGATCAGATTGCGGTCATTGCTGATGATGGAACCCTTACCTACAAGGAACTCAATGAGAGAGCCAATCAACTGGCCCGTGTCTTGGTGAAGCACGGCAGTGAGCGTAATCAGGCCGTTGCGATCATGGCTGAACGCTCCTTGGCAATGATGATCGGTCTTTTCGCCATTTTGAAATCAGGTGGAGCCTATCAGCCGATCAATCCAAAAGATCCTGTCAGCCGCATCGAAAGTGTGCTGGAGGAAAGTGGTGCTAAGATTCTGCTCACCCAACCACATCTTGTCACTCCGCTCAACTTCGCAGGCTCCGTACTGCTGATCGAAGAGGAAACGGGAGCAGAGGAAGAACGAACGAACCTTCCCTACACCAGTACAGCCGAAGATCTGGCCTATATCATCTTTACGTCTGGTTCAACCGGTAAGCCAAAGGGTGTCATGGTCAAGCACAGTGCGGTTGTCAACGGAACGCATTGGGTGCAGCGGACCTATCCGTTGACAGATACGGATGTGATCCTGCAAAAGACTCCTTTTACTTTTGACGTGTCCGTATGGGAACTGTTCGGATGGTTTTACCATGGAGCCAAGCTCTGCATGCTGACTCCAGGTGGGGAAAAGGATCCAGAAGCGATCGCACAGGCCGTCGCACAGCACCAGATAACGGTACTGCACATGGTTCCATCGGTACTCAACATGTTCCTGACTTACATGGAGGCGAACCCGCAGGGGGATCGCTTGCGTTCGTTACGTCTGGTATTTGCCTGCGGAGAGGCGCTTACCTCATGGCATGTGGAGAATTTTTATCAACAGATGAAGCAGCATGCTGGAATTCAATTGGTGAATTTATACGGCCCAACGGAAGCAACGGTGGCGGTATCTTCCTATGAATGTCCAAAAGACGCTGCCGTACCGCTTGTCGTGCCGATCGGTAAACCTTTTGATAATATTCAACTCTATGTGTTAAACAAGAGGAACCAACTGCAGCCGGTGGGTCTGTTGGGAGAACTGTATATTGCGGGAGACGGTGTGGCAAAAGGCTATATCAACCGTCCCGAATTGACCGAAGAACGGTTTGTTCCCGATCCATTCAGGCAAGAAGGCAACATGTACAAGACAGGGGATCTCGCTCGCTGGCTCCCGGATGGGAATATCGAATACTTAGGCAGGGCGGATTTCCAAGTCAAGATCAGAGGCAATCGGGTAGAGCTGGGTGAGATTGAGTCCAAGCTGCAACAATTGCCTGAGGTCAACGACGCTGTCGTATTGGCTAAAGAGAGTAAGAACGGGGAGAAGTATCTGTCTGCATACATCGCTTCCGATGCTCAACCTGATCTGGAAGCCCTGAAAAAATATCTGGCCTCTCAGGTTCCTGAATATATGATTCCGGCTAAATTCACCGTCTTGGATCAGCTTCCGCTGACACCGACCGGGAAAGTCAACAGAACGGCCCTGATCGAGATCAAAGAGGACGATTTGAATTTGCGTGCAGAGTACGCTCCGGCTGCCAATGAGCTCCAGCAACAGCTGATTGAGATCTGGGAAAAACTGCTGGATACGAAAGTGGGGATTCATGATCACTTTTTTGATATCGGAGGGAACTCCGTTCTCCTCATCCAGCTGCAGGCTCAAATCGAAAAAATCATGCCTGGCAAGGTAAAGGTTACCGATTTGTTCGCTTTGCCTACCATCTCCAGTCTCGCCAAGTTCATCGAGCAGAAAGAAGAGATGCACAAACGCGTGGAACTGACTGGCATTCCGTTCCCGGAAGAGTACTTTGTCACAAATCACAGCAACTCCGAACATAAGCTATTCTCGGTTACGCTCACACAAGAATGGATTGACAAGCTCCAACGTGTGGCTCGGAACACGGAGACGAAACTGACCGATCTGTTCCTCGCCCTGTTCGGTTATGTGTTGCACCGCAGTTCACAAACAGCTGATATCACGGTACAGATGATGCAGGATAACCAGCAACGGATAGCACCTGTCCGCATCGATTTCACTCAGATGCAGGATTTCCAACAATTATTTGGCGCAATCAACCGGGAGCAAGCGTCCATACAGCCGCAGGATACGTATCGCCTCGCTGCGGTTGGAAGCAGTGTAACACGCAGACAGGAGCATGAGCATGAGATCATTCCGTTTATTTATCAGGGTGGCTCATTGGACAATCCGCAAGAAATCCTGCATGTATATGATCTGGTGTTGTGTGTGGAAGAAAGGTCAAACGGATATGCGTTTCATTGTGAATATAACCGTACCAAATTACATCCCGACAAAATGGAGGGACTCCTACAGAACTTTGTCAACATGCTGGAGGTTGTGGCAGAGAAAATGTAGAGGTGGCGTGAGGCTGAAGCACAAGGAGGTATTTCATGGAGCGAACAGCGATTTTATTTCCGGGTCAAGGTTCCCAGTATAGTGAAATGGGCAAAACCTTATATGAAGAATATGACATAGCCAAAAAGACGTTCGAAGAAGCAAATGATACCTTGGGATATGATCTCAAGAAGATTTGTTTTGAAGGACGCCTGAGTCAACTGAACCAAATCGAGAATATGCTTCCGGCCATTTTGACTACGAGCGTGGCTGCTTTTCGTGTTTATATGCAAGAGGTTGGGATTACACCGACGTATATGGCTGGTCACAGTCTGGGTGAGTTCTCTGCATTGACTTGCAGTGGAGCGATGGAGTTTCGTGATGCCCTGCAAATCGTTCAATTCAGAAGTAATTTGGCGAGGAATGTGGCCACAGAACAAGATGCCGGCATGACGATTTTGGAGGGTACGGATTTTGCCAGTGTCGAGGCGGCATGCCAAGAGGCAAGCCAATCGGGAAAAGTCGCTCAGATCGCCTGTGTGAATTCTTCTGATCAGTTCACGATTTCCGGTCATCAGGATGCGATTGAGAAAGCGGAAGACATCCTGGTGACAAAAGGGGCGCGGATTACCCCAATGTTCATGGGAGCCCCTTTTCACAGCATTGTGATGGAGGAAGCGTCTTTATTGCTTAGACGGGAACTGGAGAAGATCACCTTCCATACCTTCCTGTGTCCGGTGATTTCCAATGTGACCGCCACCCCGTACTCTGACACGGCATCCATCATCGATAACCTGACCAATCAACTGATCAAGACGGTGCAATGGAGTAGTATCATGGAATATCTGGAAGCACAGAAACTAGCGGCTGTCGTGGAAGTAGGCCCGCAAAGCATCCTGACCAATCTGTACAAGAACGATCCGAAGGCAAAAGGATTACATATCTTCTCGTTCAATCAGAAAAAAGACAAGCAAATGCTGCTCGATATCCTGACAGGCAAGAAGGAGATGCCTGCCGCGGAAGCACCTGTCAATCAGGTGTCATTGGTAACAAGGTGTCTGCGGGTGGCGATCTCCACCCGTAACCGCAACTGGAATACAGACGAGTACAACCACGGGGTGCTGGCTCCTTATCGCAAATTAAAAGAAATCCAGCAAGAATTGGATACAACCCAAGCGCCACCAACGATGGAGCAGATGAACGAGGCATTGGAGCTGTTATACACGATCCTTTCCACGAAAAAGCTTCCGCAAGAAGAGCAGGTGCACAAATTTAACAAGATTTTGAGTCAGTCGGGATCTTTGGACCTGTTCCCTCATTTTGTCGAAAGGAGATTTATGAAAAATGCCGTCACTCAGCTTTGATGATATTCATTTCGATGCAATCGAAAGTAAACATAAAGTCAACGTAACAAAGGTTTCTCAAAATGATATTGCGATCATCGGGATGTCCGTAAATTTTCCACAGGCCGCGAATATTTTTGCGTTTTGGAACAATCTGCGGTCTGGGAAAGATTGCATGAGGCCGATTCCGAAAGAACGGAAGAGAGACATCGACAATTATTTCAGATGCATCGGTCAAGACCCCAAATCGTTTCAGTATGAAGATGGGGCTTATTTAGACCATCTAGATCACTTTGACTATAAATTTTTCAAGCTTTCCCCAAAAGAAGCCAGCCTGATGGACCCTAACCAACGGCTGTTTTTGCAAGTGGCTTGGGAGACCATTGAGGACGCAGGCTATGCCGGGAGACTGGACGGTACTAGAACGGGTGTCTACGTAGGATTTGGGAACGATGCCGATTATAAAAAAATGATCGCTGACATCGAACCAGACGCACTCTCTTTGGCTGTACCGGGTAACCTGACCTCTATTATCGGCAGCCGGATCTCCTACATGCTGGATCTAAAGGGACCAAGCATGCTTGTCAACACAGCCTGCTCCTCTTCCCTTGTAGCTGTGCATCTGGCATGCCAAGCCATTCGAAACAGAGAATGTGAGATGGCGATTGCCGGTGGGGTACAGCTTCACCTACAGCCGATCAGACAGGCCAAGGTGGGTATCGAGTCGAAGGATAACCGAACCAAAACCTTCGACGACAGTTCTGACGGTACAGGCGGGGGCGAAGGGATCGCTGCCGTACTCTTGAAGCCATTGAGCAAAGCGATTAAGGATCGGGATAATATTTTTGCTGTCATTAAAGGAAGTGCGGTAAACCAAGACGGAAGCTCGGTGGGAATTACCGCTCCAAACGCGGTTGCCCAAGAAGAAGTGATCGTACGTGCTTGGCAGGAGGCGGGCATCGCTCCACAAACCATTACCTATGTAGAAGCACATGGATCAGGTACCAAGCTGGGAGATCCAATTGAGATCGAAGGATTAGCCAGAGCCTTTGGGCGCTATACAGACAGAAAACAATTCTGCGCGGTCGGTTCCGTCAAGAGTAATATCGGGCATCTTGACAGTTCCGCTGGGATTGCCGGTCTCGTCAAAACGGTTCTGTCCCTCCGAAACAAAGAAATCCCACCAAGTCTGCATTTTAACAGACCGAACCGCAAGATCGATTTTGAAGAGACAGCGGTCTACGTGAATGACGAACTGACACCATGGACAGATGATTTGGGTCCCCGCCGGGCGGGAGTCAGCTCGTTTGGTATGAGCGGAACCAACTGTCATGTGATAGTGGAAGAATTCCAGCCGGAAGAGACAGGGACGGATGACGGCTATGCTCAGATGGTTCTGCCTCTGTCTGCCAAGGATACGGAAGATTTGCAAGCCTTGGTACAGGGGTATATCCGTTTTTTGCAGGATCAGCCTGCGGCATCCTTAGCTGATATCAGCTTTACAGCCAGCACTGGCCGGGTTCATTTTGGGAACCGGTTGGCGGTTGTGTTTGATTCCCGGCAGGACCTGCTGGCGAAGCTTACAGCCATCCAACATGGCGGATTCGAAAAGCTTGAGACAACCGGGGTTTTTTACGGTGAGCATAAAGTAGTGGCTGTCAAAAACCAAGAGGCTGATTTCCACGAGCTTACGGAGGCAGAGCAAGCCGTCCTGAATCAAGAAGCCCAACATCTCATCGCCCAACATCCAATTGACCAGGCAGAAATGCTGGAACAGATCAGCCGTCTCTATGTCAATGGTGCAACGGTTGAATGGGAGAGACTGTACGATCTCGATCAGCGAAGAAAAGTGAGCGTGGTGACATACCCGTTCAAAAAGAAAAGATGCTGGCTGAATCTTTCTGCCAAGCTTGCCGAATTGGGGCTGGAAGAGACACCGCACCGTCTGTACAAAACAGAATGGCAACAGGCCAATACCGATGAGCATGGGGCAGGCGCGGTCAAGAACACGGGCCATGTCCTTGTCCTCAAAGACGGCAGCCGCAGATCTGATGACTATGTCAACGAGCTGCGCGAAGCTGGTTTTGGCGTAGTGGAAGCGGAGCTTGGCGACGGGTACAGCAAGATCACAGGAAATCGGTTTACCATCCGCAATACCGAAGCGGATTATGACAAGCTGCTGCTCGAACTCCAACTGGCGCAGGTTCCTCTGACCCATATCGCCCATCTCCTGTCATTGTCCAATGAAAAGGAGATTCAGACGATAGATCAGCTGCGTGACTCTCAGCAGTTGGGGGTATACAGCCTGTTCCATCTGGGCAGAGCGCTTCAAAAAGGCCATGCAGACAAGAGCCTTTCCCTCATACTGATTTCGGATTACGCCCATCAGGTAACCGGCACAGAAGAAAGAATCAATGCAGAGAGCGCCACCTTGTTTGGTCTGACCAAATCGCTCATGTGGGAATGCCCGATGATTCGCTTCCGTTGTATGGATACAGATGATCATACTGACATGCATCATCTGATGAAGGAACTGACTTCAGGGCATACCGAATTCATGGTTTCCTTCCGCCATAATGAAAGATATATCGAAAAAGTAGCGAAAGCGGATCTGTCAGCGCCATCCGATTCCAAAGTGGAGATGGAAAAAGACGGTGTCTACATGATCACGGGTGGTCTGGGCCGGATTGGACGGGAGATTGGGAAATATATCACGTCCCAAGCCCAGGTAAAACTGGTCATGGTCAACCGCACCCAGATGCCGCCAAAAGACCAATGGCAAGCGATTGCCGACGAAGCAACCGATGAAAGCATGACGACAATCATCAAGGATCTGCTGTCCATCGAGCAGTCAGGGTCAACCGTCGCGTGCTACAGCGCAGACATTACCAGCGAGCTGCAGCTGTCTTCTGTTCTGGAACAAGTACGGAAAGAACACGGTCCGCTCAAAGGGATCATCCACAGTGCTGGTGTCGGTGTAGGGATGCAGGGAGCGTTACTGAAGAATGATGACATCCATATTTTCAGCAAAGTGATGGAGCCAAAAGTGGAAGCAACCTGGCTGCTTGATACCCTGACAAAGCAAGATCCATTAGACTTCATGGTCTTGTGCTCTTCTGCGATCACCATGATCGGCGGAAGTGGCAGCGGCAGTTACTCAGCGGCTAATGCATATTTGGATGCGTACTCCGATTACCGGAACAGACAGGGACGCCAGACGATCACGATCAACTGGCCGGCCTGGGATAAAGACGGCATGATTGAGATGGCAAAAATCGACCGTGACAAGCAGCTCTTTGATATCATTTCCCCGGAAGATGCGATCGCAGCGTTTCATAACATCTTGAGCCATCCACAAAACAAAACCATTGTCGGGGAATTAAATGACGCAAGCTCGATCTTTCAGCTTGGCGACTTATTACCGTTTTCCCTTTCTGACGAATTGAAAACCGAAATAGCTAAAAAAGTTGATCCAAAACAGAAATCAACCGCTGTGAAAGCAAATAGAAAATTGGCTCCGGTCAAACTGACAGGCAGAAAAGATCAGAATTTCTCAGAGATTGAGAAAGAAATTGCGACAATCTGGGGAGATGTCCTGGGATTTGAGGAATTCAGCATCTATGATAACTTTTTCGAGATTGGCGGGGATTCCATCTTGATGACCAAGGTTCACGCACAAATCGAGGCCAAATTCCCCGGTCAAGTAAAAGTAACGGATCTGTTTGGGTTCCCGAACATTTCAAAGCTTGCGCAATTCATCGCATCAAACGACACAGCAGAGGTTCCGCTCAACGAAAACCCTGAGGCAAAAGTGGAAATTTCTGATCTCCTCGATCAACTAGAGAACGGCACACTGTCCATGGAACAAGCCCTGGATTTATTCAAATAAAGGGGGGAAAGAAATGAAAGACCAAAAAATTGCCGAGCTAATCTTAGAAAATATCATCTCTGGAAATATCAAGAGAGATGCTGGGATTAAACTGCTGGAAACGATCAAACAGGCTGATCAGGAAGATATCGCGATTATCGGCATGTCTGCCAAGCTGCCACTGGCTAACGATCTGAATCAGTTCTGGAAGAACGTTGAAAACGGTGTGGATTGCATCACCGAGTTTCCAGAGAATCGCCAAGAGGACATGAACTGTTATCATTCTTTTATGAAAAAAGAAACCCCGGATATCCTCGAGGGCGGCTATTTAGACCAGATTGATCAATTTGACTATTCCTTTTTCCGTCTGACTCCCAAAGAAGCTTCCCTGATGAGCCCGAACCACCGTCTTTTCCTGCAGACGGTGTGGGAAACCATTGAAGATGCTGGCTATGGCGGGTCAAAGCTGGTCGGCAGTAAAACAGGGGTGTTCCTAGGATATAGTGCGGATGAAATCTATGACTATAAAAAGATGATCTTTGATGTATCACCAGATTCTCTCTCAGAGGCGATGGTCGGTAATCTGTCATCCGTCATCCCGAGTCGGATCTCCTATTTGCTGGACTTGCGTGGGCCAAGTATCACAGTGGATACAGCCTGTTCTTCCTCCCTTGTCGCAATCCATATGGCGTGCCAGTCGATTAAGAATGGCGAATGCGATATGGCATTGGCAGGCGGCGTCCGAATTCATCTGATGAGACTGAAGGGTCTCGTCGATCTGGGAGTACAATCTCCCACCGGACGTACCAGAAGCTTTGACGATTCTTCCGACGGTACAGGCAGCGGAGAAGGTTCTGCGGCCATTCTGTTAAAACCACTCCGGCAAGCCATTAAAGATGGCGATCACATCTATGCTGTCATTAAGGGAAGTGCGACGAATCAAGACGGGGCCTCAGCAGGGATCACCGCTCCCAACGCAGTGGCTCAGGCAGAAGTCATTGCGGAAGCCTTGAAAAATGCAAGAGTGAATCCGGAGACGATTTCCTACATAGAAGCGCACGGAACAGGTACAGAACTGGGAGACCCGATCGAGATCGAAGGGATTAGCCGAGCGTTTAAAAAATGGACGAACAAACGGCAATTCTGTGCTGTCGGATCTGTCAAAACCAACATTGCCCATCTGGACCACGCAGCAGGGATCGTTGGACTGATCAAAGCAGTACTGATGCTCAAAAATAAGAAGATTCCACCCATTCTCCACTTCAAAACGCCGAACCGCAAAATTAACTTTGAAGAGACACCAGTCTTTGTCAATGAAAAGCTGGTGGATTGGGCTGAAGCAGCGGAGCATCCGAGAAGATGCGGTGTCAGTTCTTTTGGCATCAGCGGAACCAACTGCCACATGATCCTCGAAGAAGCGCCAAAGGCTGAGCCCACCGAGTCTTACAACCTGATGGCCCAAGGGCTTCATATTCTGACCCTGTCCGCGAAAAATCTACGTTCACTGGAAAAATTACGGGAGCGCTACAGTCGATATGTAAAAGAATGCAGGGACGTGAATCTCAGCGACCTATGCTACACATCGAACACAGGTAGAGGCCATTATCAATACCGGCTGGCGTTCTTGGTGAATGGGATGCGCGATCTGCAGGAAAAATTGAATCAAATCGACTTGTACAGCCAATCTACTACGGTCTCTGGCGTATATCTGGGAGAGCATAAGCTTGTCTCAGGGAAGAAAGCAACCAAAAGTGAAACCGAACTGACCCAACAAGATATTCAAACTATCACAGATCTAGCGACGGAAAAGGTTGTCCAATACCGGCAGGACAACAACGGCTCCGCAGAGCAACTGCATGAACTGTGCGAGCTGTATGTAAAAGGGGCGAATGTCGACTGGGAGCAATTCTATGAACCCGAGCAACATCGCAAGTTGAGCCTTCCCGTCTATCCATTCTCAGATGACAGATGCTGGATTGAGATTCCGTTGCAGGAGAACCCGGTTCCATTGGGTCACCAGATCACATGGGTCGCAGAGTCAGCGGTAGCTTCGACTGATGTGACTGCATGGGGAACGGTACTGATCATGCGCGGTGTAAGCAAGACCGTGGACGAACTGAGCCAGACACTTGTGACTGCCGGTAAACGGGTGATCACAGCAGAGTGGGGCGATACGACGAAACAGTTTGACGCAGATCATTACCAGATAGACGGAACGCCTGAAGGATTTGATCTGTTGGCAGAATGGATACAGGCAGCAGGTGTCACTCACATCATTCACGCGTTGACATTGGGTGAGTCAGAGACAGCCGGGCAGCTTGACCGATTTACTCTCGATCAGAGCAAGGGAGTGGATTCCCTTTTTCATCTGACCCAATCACTCCTGCGCTCACATGTATCCAACGTGCGTCTATTCTTGTTGGGAGAACAGGTCTATCAGGTGACGGGAAAAGAGAGTCGTCTGGCACCAGGCGCTTCTACTCTATTTGGATTGGCGAAAGTGGTGGGCGAAGAGTACCCGCAGTTTCCTGTCAAATCAATCGACGTGGATGCTTCTGCAGACGCAGGGCAGTTGATCGCGGAGATGAACAACGATGTTCGCGTGTATCAGGTGGCGTATCGGGATCACAAACGGTACGTGGAAGAATGCCGTCCATTGGATCAAACCGGACTGGCCTCGTCAGCAGGCGTGCCGCCGGTCAAAGAAGACGGTGTCTACGTAGTGACGGGCGGTATGGGCGGCATCGGGTATGAGATTGCGACATGGTTGACCCGGCAGGCACGGGTTAAGATCGCCTTAATCAACCGTAGCCCGCAACCCGATCTCGACAAGCTCCGCTCCTTAGAGGCATCTGGTTCACTCGTCCAGTATTTCCGTGCCGATGTGGCTTCCTACAGCGAGATCTCAGAGGCACTGCAACAGGTTCGTGAAGCATTCGGTCCTGTGAATGGTGTCATTCATGGCGCAGGGGTTGCAGGCGATGGCTACCTGATTCGCAAAGATTACGCCACGTTTGCTGGTGTGCTGTCTCCGAAGGTACGGGGTACATGGATTCTCGATCAGTTGACCCAAGGTGATCCACTCGACTTTTTCGTCTTGTTCTCATCCACGAATACGATGATGGGTGTACCGGGGCAGAGCGACTATACGGCGGCGAACAGCTTTTTGGATGCGTATGCCGCTTACCGTACCCGTCAAGGAAAACGGACATTAACCATCAACTGGCCGGCTTGGAAAGAGACAGGCATGGCAGCTCGCTACGGAATGAATCAGGATTACATTCTCAAAGCAATTGAGACAAAGAAAGCGGTCGACATCTTCGGTCGACTGCTTGCAAGTAACCTGACCAATGTGATGGTTGGTGAATTTGTACCTGGAGGCACTTTCCTCGGACGAGGAATTGAGCAGATTCCTGTACGATTTGCCCCAGAGCTCGTCCAGTCCCTCAACACCCAGAAGACTGTCGGTACGATGGCGGGGACAACTGGTGAGGTGACAGATTCGATCAGCAACATCCAAGAACAGCTTCCAACCGCCGTGGACGAAAATACTCCGATCCTGATTGCTGCCACCACGCTTGTCGGACGGGATGATGGCTCTTATACGGTCATGGAACAAAAGCTCGGGGATGTCTGGGGCTTCGTCTTAGGATTTAAAGAGATCAATGTCTACGACGACTTTTATGATCTCGGAGGGGATTCGCTAGAGGCTACGAGAATCATCAATCTCTTCCAAAAACAAGAGGGGATTACCATCGAGATGTCCGACTTTTTCAGTTGCTCCTCCCTGATGGAGCTTGCGAGCTGTGTGGAGACAGATTATGTGAAGCAGACAGAAAGCAAACCCGCGAAAAAGTATCCGCTCATCACAAAAGTAGCGGAACAGGAATATTACGCGCTCTCGTCTTCACAGAAGCGGTTGTTCATTCTCAATCAACTGGACAAGCAAGTAACCCAATATAATGAAGCGGCAGTCTTTAAGGTGATCGGCAGACTGGATCAACCCAAGTTTGAGGGCACGATTCACAAACTAATTGCCAGACATGAGATGCTTCGGACATCATTTGAACTCATTGACGGTACCCCGGTGCAACGTGTCAATCCAACCGTGGATTTCCATATCGATTATGCTGACGCAAAAGAGTCTGAGATTCAGTCGGTCTTTACCCAATTTATCCAACCGTTTGATCTGAGCCAAGCACCCCTGATGCGGATCAAATATGTGAAGGTAGCGGATGATCAAGGCTACTTGATGTTTGATATGCATCACATCATTAGTGACGCGGCTTCAGCTGATCTGTTCATTCGGGAGTTTGTCCAGCTGTACCAAGGCTTGGATCTCCCGGCATTGCCTGTTCAGTTCAAGGATTATTCTCAATGGCATAATGATTTGCTCCACCATGATTTCATCAAGCAACAGGAAACTTACTGGTTGCAGATCTTTTCTGATAAAGTACCAGTCCTGCGGTTGCCGCTGGATTATGCCCGCCCTGCCACACGCAGCTTTGAGGGGGAGAAGGTCAGCCTCACGGTAGAGCGCCAAAGCCTTGAAGCAATCAGAGTAGTGACACAGGAAACGGGCATCACGATGTTTATGTTTATGCTGGCCGCTTACAACATCGCCCTGGCTAAATTCACCAACCAGGATGACATTGTCGTCGGGACGCCAGTCGCAGGCCGACCTGATGAAGTGCTGGAGAACGTGATCGGTGTGTTCATCAATACGCTGGCCTTGCGCAATAAGCCGGTGGGAACCAAGCAGATCAGAGCATTCCTGCAAGAAGTGAAGACCCATGCATGGAATGCCTATGAGAATCAGGATTATCAGTTCGAAGATTTAGTCGACCAACTCTTGATCCCAAGAGATCCAAACAGAAATCCGCTGTATGATACCATGCTGTCCTTTCATCCGTACAATCTGGCTTCCATCACGATTGGTGACATGCAATTGATCCCCTGTGAAATGGACAGAGACACTACCAAATTCGATCTGGAACTCAGAGTTGTCGAAGAGAAGGATCAAATGCTCATGGAACTGCAATATTCCAAGGCATTGTTCAAGAAACAGACCATGGAACGTCTGCTGAAGGGACTTGCCCATATCATGGGTCAAATGGTGAATAGTCCGGACACCGAAATCTCACAGGTATCCCTGTATGATGAACAGGAAGCAAGCCTTGTGTCAGAAAAACTGAAGTCTATGCAGGACTCTATTCTCAGCGATTTTTAAGAAAACCAAGTACAGAATGGGAGAGAATAACATGGGTTTGAATATTATCGGAATATCAGCATTGTACCATGACTCTGCATGCTGCCTTCTCCAAGACGGCGTATTGGTGGCAGCGGCAGAAGAAGAGCGATTCACCCGGATCAAGCATGACCCCTCCATGCCGGTGCATGCGCTCCGATATTGTCTGGAGACGGCGGGTCTGTCCATTACGGATATCGATTGCATCGCGTACTATGAGTTTCCTGAGACCAAGCTGGCCCGCCAGCTTTGGTCCGGTTATGACATTGAGCAGCCTGATCTGAAAAAGCGGCTCGACCCGACCCGTCCGGAACGTGAAATCAGAGAACTGTTGGGCTATCACGGCCGGATCGAATATGTCGGCCATCATCTTTCCCACGCGGCCAGCAGCTTTTATTTTTCCGGTTTCCAAGAATCTGCCATCATGACTGTTGACGGGGTCGGTGAGTGGGCGACGACTACATATGGCTACGGCAAAGATCATGAAGTCACGATGCTCGAGCAGGTGAATTTCCCGGACTCCATCGGTCTGCTCTACAGCGCCATAACGAGCTACCTGGGCTTTAAGGTTAACAGCGGCGAATATAAAGTAATGGGGCTTGCACCTTATGGAAAGCCGATCTACGCGGAGCAGCTCAGACAATTGATCACCTTAAAAGAAAAAGGTCAGTACGAACTGGACCTGAGCTATTTTGACTTTATCTCCGGGAACAAAATGTACTCCGACAAACTCATAGAGCTGCTGGGACAGCCTCCACGCAAGCCAGAGACGGAAATCTCCCAATTTTATAAAGATATTTCCCGAAGTCTGCAATTGGTGCTCGAAGAAATCCTGCTGGAAAAAGTGAACTACCTGTATGAGGTGACCAAGTCTGACAATCTGTGTCTGGCTGGCGGTGTTGCCCTTAACTGCGTAGCCAACGGAAAAATCAAGGAACAGGGACCATTCAAAAATCTGTTCGTGCAACCGGCTGCCAATGATGCGGGCTGCGCATTAGGTGCTGCTGCTGTGGCACACACCCGACTGTCCGGTCAAAGTATCGGTCAAAAACAGATGGAGCATGTTTACCTCGGCGCGGAATACAGCAACAGTGAGATCAGACGCGTACTGGAAGCGACCTCCTTGAATTACGAAGATTACGACGGCGATAACGACAAGCTGATTGAACGCACGGCCAGTCTGATTGCACACGGAAAAGTAATCGGCTGGTTCCAAGGCCGTATGGAATTCGGTCCGCGTGCATTGGGAGCGAGGTCGATTCTGGCAGATCCACGCGATCCAAAGATGCGTGACCTGATCAACGCCATGGTAAAAAAGAGAGAAGGCTTCCGTCCTTTTGCTCCTGCTGTGCTGGAAGAGAAGATGCTGGAACACTTTGCGTTGGATGCACCGTCTCCGTTCATGCTGCGGACATGCCAAGTCGTATCCCCGCTGGATTTGCCTGCGATCACACACGTTGATGGCTCGGCACGGGTACAGACGGTGAGTGACAAGACGCATCCACTGTTTACTGCATTGATCCGTGAGTTTGACAAGCAGACTGGATGCCCGATCGTCTTGAATACGTCGTTTAACGTACGCGGGGAGCCGATCGTCATGACTCCCTATGATGCGATTGCCTGCTTTATCACCACGCAGATCGATTGCCTCGTTCTCGGTAATTTCGTCATCGAAAGATCGAAAAATTCCTTGGCCATGCTCAAAGTAATCGTCAATAACCTAAATGAAATCGAGAAGAGCTACGCTGTGTCAGACAGCTTGTATACGTTCATTTAATAACAGGAATGATGTCCGTCTATACACAAATGGAGGGTAATTTACGATGAAAAGACCTGTAGATTCAATAGTATCCATCGCTTCTGAATATGCGAACCTGATTATGACAGGAGAGGGAGATCCAGAAACCATTGCTTCGTTACGTGAGCAACTGGGCTTCACCGCCTCATCTCCGCAAGTAGACGACACAGCCGAAGCTCAAACATTCCGCAAAGCCTTGGACCCAAGTCGTGTGGGGATCTGGAAGCTGCAAAGCAAAAACGGAGAAGATCTGTTCGTAAGGGACCAAGCGTTTCAGAACGAGTTCTATCTCTGGGCCAAGAATAAAGAAATCCCTGCAAAGGGCGACAAATACCGGATTGCTTTTGCAGGGGAGTCCGTCGCAAGAGGCTTCTTATATGATCCGTTTATTACCCCGGCGATCCTTTTGGAAAAACTGTTGAATCTGAATGCATCCAGAGAGATTGAAGTGATTGACCTTGCGAGAACAAGCATCAAAATCGCGGAATTGACAGAGGTTTGTTATTCTTCCGTCAATCTGAAGCCAGATGCCTTGGTCGTATTTGCCGGTAACAACTGGAGAGATTCCATTTTACCGTTATCCGACAGCGAGATTGCTGACATGATCAAGGCAGGGGAGAAGGATGACAACTTCGAGAGCTTGCAATCCTTGATGGAGGAAACATACAAGAATATCATCACCCCGTTCATGGATGCCTTGAAAGAAATTTCGGACAAGCACCAAATTCCTGTGTTTTTTATCATCCCTGAATTTAACCTGAAGGATTGGAAGTACAACTCCAATGAAAAAATTCTGACATGGCCGCATGGAAAAGCAGAAGAATGGTTTGCTCTCGTTCGGGATGCAGAGAGCGCTTTGCTTGAAAACGATTATGCCCGCTTAGAAGCGACCGCCCGCCAAATGATCGCTGTCAACGTGATTAATCCAAGCGGCTATCATCATCTGGCTCAGTGCAAGCTGCATGCCGGCAATCTGGAGGAAGCCAGAAAACATCTAGAGGCGGCCCGTGATACGATGGCTTATCAAGTCGGCTCCGTACCTGGAATTCTTTCCGTGATGAGAGACACCATTCTGGAGAAAGCAAGTCAACATCATATCCGTACGATCGACTTGCAGACCGTTTTCAAGGATCATTTGAACGGTGACATTCCGGGTAACGATCTATTTATCGACTACTGCCATTTGACTGTAGAGGGTATGAATATCGCGATGCAAGAGACAGCCAAGCAGCTGCTGCCCCTGATCGGAGAAACCCTGGAAAAAACGATCAGCCCAAAAGAACTGAAAGGCGCTCAGGAAGTCATCGCGGTCGCTCACTTGTACGCGGCGATTCACAATGCCCATCGCGGCGGTCAGTCTTATGAGATGCTCTACTACCACAGCTCACAGGCGCTGCGCCATTCCAAAAACATCGTTTCCTTAATGACCAAATATATTGATATCGCGACAAGAAAGGTTCCGTGGGCGATCAATAAGAACTACACGGACATTTTCTCCGAAGGATTAAACGCCCAATACCCAATTCTTGTCCAATCCAAAGATTCTCAAATCATGGATGTGGAATTGGTCACCGCCATGGTCAACGCTCTCAAAGAAACAGGCGTCGATATCCAAAAAGAAGTCGAACAACTCCGTATTAACGAGCATAAGCCACGTCACAAGAAAGTAAACCTGCTCGAATCCTTCTATAAAGACACGTATTATCTCCATGAATTCGGCAACAATCCAGACCGGAATCTGAGCTATGTGAGAGCGATTGATCATCAGTCCCACTTCTACTTCGTCGCGGATCAGGAGAATGATGTATCGCTGGAACTCACCTTCCGCGTGCCGTACAAAGAATCCGTCAAGCAAGATGTTCGGATTCTATTCAACGGTACAGAAATCGGGAAGACAGCAGGATATGACGAGTGGAGCAACTTTACCTGCCGAGTCTCGAAGGGATTGCTGGCCGAGTCTGGTGTCAACACGATCACCATCGAGTGGCCGGTAACTGAAACCAACCGTAACCCGAAGGCGACCGATCTGGAAAAGCATTTTTCCGGTCTTCATCTGCTGTCCCGCAAAAGCCGTCCATCCTACGGCGAAATCATGTTTTTCGCAGCAGGTACCGCAGAAGAATAAATCAGGTTTGGGAGAAGCTGAAGATGAATGAAACCATAATGACAGCTGATGAGAGATTTGAAGAGATGCGAGATTATTGGTTGGAGCGATTGTCGGGGCCGATCGAACAGATCAGCTTCAGCAGTTCCAATCGTCCGTTAGACCACAGTGCCAAAAAAACGCATGTCATCCGCATCCAAAGAGATACCGCCGCAAAACTAATCGAGTTGGCCGGCCAAAAAGACACCACTCTGTATGTCACATTAGTAGCAGCATTCAAATTGTTACTGTACAAGTATTTCGATCACAAGGATATCATCGTAGGCTCTCCTCCCTATAACAAAAAAGAGATCGAACCGCCTTTTTCTGTCGATGCCTGCATCCCGTTGCGAGACAGGATGGATGCGAACCTGACGTTCAACGAATTTACCGCCCAAGTCAGAAAAACGGTGATCGATGGATATCTCAATCAGTATGTTTCTGTGGGAAGGGTATATGAGCAGCTTGAATCAGATGTGCCTCTTTATAAGGTCATCGTCCTGCTGGAGAATATCCACACTGTCGAAGCGTCCCTGCAAGACCTGATCGAGTCCGATCAAACCGATCTGATCTTGCAGGTGGTACGGGAAGGGGAAGACGTCACAGCGCGTCTTCTCTATCACCCACACATTGATGAGCGATTGATTGAGAGAGTAGTCGGATACTATGTTGATCTGCTGGACAATCTGACTGATCTGATGGAGGTCAGACTCGCTGACATCGAATTGGTTACGGCAGAGGAGAAAGACTTCGCGCTCCATCAGTTTAACCGTACACAGCTTGAACTGCCTGCGTTCTCGGGCATCCAGCAATTTTTTGAGGCACAGGTCGAGAAGAACCCGGACAAAGTGGCTGTTCGTTGTGATGATCAGCAGGTGACATACAGCGAGTTGAATCAGAAGGCCAACCAATTGGCCCGTCTGTTGCAGACAAAAGGGGTGGGACCCGATGTCGTAGTAGGATTGATGGCGACCAATTCGATTGAGCTGTTGATTGGCTTGTGGGGGATTATCAAAGCAGGAGGGGCGTATCTGCCGCTCGATCCTGCGCATCCTGCTGCCAGAATTGCGTATATGTTCAAGGATTCTGGCGCTTCGCTCTTGCTCACCAATATCGCAGAGAATCAGGGCGTGGATGTTGCAGAAGAGATTCTGTATCTGCAGGACGCCTCTCTGTACACGGGAGACTCGTCCAATCCAGCCATCACGGTCAAGCCGACTGATCTGGTCTATATCAACTACACCTCTGGCTCTACAGGTCAGCCTAAGGGTGTCATGATTGAGCATAAGAGTCTGGTCAATTACACGCTGGCGTGTGTGGACAACTATGTACGGGATGAGAATGAAGTGTTTGCGATGTATTCTTCCATCTCATTTGACCTGTCTGTGACCACATTCTTTACACCATTGATCAGCGGGAATCAAATCATCGTCTATCAGGATGACAATCGGGATTATATGATCGATCGTATCATCCAAGACGATGAATATACGATCATGAAGCTGACACCTGCCCATTTGGCCTTGATCAAAGAAACCTACACAGGAACCACGGTCAAACGTTTTATCGTCGGCGGTGAAAACCTCAAGACAAGCCTGGCTCAGAGTATCCACGACCAATTCGGCGGGCGTGTAGAGATCTTCAACGAGTACGGTCCGACCGAAACTACAGTGGGTTGCATGATCTACCAATATGACCCCGCCAAAGATACAACCGGGTCCGTTCCAATCGGCGTACCGATCCAAAACATGCAGATTTACATCCTCGATGAGCACCAACGAGTCGTTCCACCGGGGAGTATTGGCGAAATCTACATTGCGGGTGAAGGACTTTTCCGGGGATATATCAACAAGCCGGATGTCACAGATGAGAAAAAGGTTCGTAATAAATGGAACGGGAAAGCCATGTATAAGAGCGGCGACCTTGGCCGATTTACGTTTGATGGTGTGATCGAGTATATGACCAGGACCGATCATCAGGTGAAAATCCGGGGTGTACGAATCGAGCTGGGAGAGATCGAAAACACACTGCTTCAATACCCAGCCCTCAGAGAATGCACCGTTCTCGACCAAGAAGACGAGCGGCAGGCCAAATTCCTCTGTGCCTATCTGGTTTCCGATGAAAAAGTGGATCAGCTGAAGGTAACGGAGTTCTTGTTAGACCGTCTGCCTTACTACATGGTTCCTACCCATGTCATTCAGGTAGACCGAATCCCGCTCACGGTCAACGGCAAGGTGGACCGAAAAGCGCTGCATGAACTGTTCCAGGCTCAACAGAACGAGTATGTGGCTCCGCGAAATGAAACGGAAAGCTTATTGGCAAGACTTTGGGAAGAGACACTTGGCATCGAAAAGGTAGGCATTACCGATAACTTTTTCCAGATCGGCGGCGATTCGATCAAAGCGATCTTTTTCATCGGACGGTTGCAAAAATATCAGTTTCATCTGGAACTGCGCAATGTCTTCGAGCACCCGCAAATCATCTCATTGGCTGCCTGCCTCGAACAAAATCACAGGTCGATTGATCAGGGAGCAGTCGAAGGTGATGTACAGCTGACACCGATCCAAACGTGGTTCTTTACCGAGAGCAATCTGGCCGCGGACGAATACGGTCAGTTGGTGATGCTTCAGCATGATCAGGGCTTCGACGAAGAGCTTATCAAAAAGGTTTTTACCAAAATCGTCGGGCATCATGACGCGTTACGCATGGTATTTGACAGGATCGGAACGGGAGTAGCTGCGTATAACAGAGGACTCCATGATCCGTTATTCGATTTCACGGTTCTGCATGAGTCAGATATCTCGTCTGAAGAGGCAGAGCTATTCATGGCCCGCCACTCCCATTTTGATTTGGCGAACGGTCCACTTGTCAAGCTTGTTTTGATCAAGTCAGGCAGTACGGACTTTTTGGGCATTCTGATTCATCATCTGGTCATGGATGGTATTTCCTGGAGAATCGTATTGGAGGATTTCGTTGTCGGCTATCAGCAGGCACTACGCCAAGAGGAAGTCACCCTGCAAGAGAAGACCGATTCCTATCTGAAATGGTCCCACCACTTGCAGCAATACGCAGAGGGAAGCAAGCTGCGCCAAGAAGTGGACTACTGGGATTCCTTGGAACAGATGAATATCCCTCCGCTTCCAAGCGATTCCACTGCTTCCATCCAGCATCGCAATGCAAGCCATACCCTCACCATCCAACTTTCTCCGGAAGAGACAGATCGCTTAGTCACGACAGCCAACAAAGCGTACCGTACGCAGATCAATGATCTTTTGATCACGGCGCTGGGATTGGCGGTAAAAGAATGGTCAGGCAATGAGAAAATCCTCTTGAATCTGGAAGGCCACGGCCGGGAAGAGATCGGCAAAGATATAGCGATCAGCCGTACAGTAGGCTGGTTTACTACGATGTTCCCAGTCGTCGTCGACATGACCCGTTCCCATGACATGAGCTATGCCTTGAGGCAGACCAAAGAAACCTTGCGCCGCATTCCCAATAAAGGAATCGGGTATGGGATTTTAAAATACCTGACTGCTCACAAACAACCTGATTTGCCAGTTTTCAACCTGCAGCCGCAGATGAATTTCAACTATTTAGGTGAGATGGATGAGAGCACACGTGGTACTGAATTCCAAATTACTGCGTACAAAACCATCAGCCATGAAACCGACCCGGCGCAACACGTACGCCCCATTGACATCGTGGGGATCATCGAAGACAAATCACTTCATCTGTCGGTTACGTACGATGAGAAGCTGTATGGGGAAGTCATGGTGCAAGAATTGCTCCGCAGCTTCCAGTCCCATTTGATCAACCTGATCGATCACTGTTGCTCCCGTGTGTCAGCTGGTACGATTCAACCAACCCCATCTGATGTCACCGAGGAAGAGCTGACGATTGAAGAACTGGACAAGATTTACCAATTGATTGAAGACCTGTCCATCGAAAGCGATTCAGACTAGCCGATTGGCATGAACCTCCCTTTCCAAATGGTTTATGAATGCACGTTTTGTGAAAGGGAGGATTTTTTTCACCTACGTTTGCCTGCCTGTCAGAGTAGGCAGAGTGATTCGGGAGGAAGTATGTTATGGGAAACAAAGTGGAGATCGACAAAATTTACAGCTTATCTCCTTTGCAAAAGGGGATGTTGTTTCATTCGATGGTTGAACCGGATTCCGTTGCCTACTTGGAGCATTATTCCATCGACATAGATGGTGCTCTATATATCGAACATTTGGAGAAAAGCTTCAATATGCTGCTTCAGCGGCATGATGTGTTTCGCACCATTTTTCTTTTTGGTGATACAGATGAGCCCAAGCAGATTGTGTTGAAGAAGCGCACATCCAAAATTAAGACGTATGACATTACCCGCAGACCAGAGGCAGAAAAACAGGCTTTTCTCGATGAATTCGAAGAAAGTGACAAGCGAAAACGGTTCAACCTATCCAGGGATGTACTGATCCGGATCACCGTGATTCAGGTGACCGAATCTCATTACCGGTTGAGTCTATGCTTCCATCATATTATTATGGACGGTTGGTCTGTCGGAATCATCATCAATGAACTGTTCCAAATCTATAAGCGGTTGATTCATAACGAACCTAGCCTCGTCGAACAGCCCCATCCGTTTGCCCATTACATCAAATGGCTGAGAGAACAGGACAAACAAGAGGCTATTGGTTACTGGAAGGATTATTTAGCGAATTATGAACAAAAGATCAGTGTGATTCCCCATCTGAGAGAGATCGAATCGAACACAGCGAAAATCTATCAATATGAAGAATATAAATTTCAAATCAGTCAAACTGATGCACAAGCACTGACAACACTCGCCCATGAACAAGGCGTCACGATAAATACCGTCATCAAAGCAATCTGGGGCATCTTGCTGCAAAGATACAACAATGTGGAAGACGTCGTATTCGGCACCGTGATCTCTGGAAGGTCTGCCGATGTAACCGACATCAATCAAATGGTCGGGATGTTCATCAACAGCATTCCTGTACGAATTCAGAATTCCAAAGAGACGACACTGGCTGAACTGCTAAAGAAGATTCAGGAAGCCAGCATTGCCTCGGAGCAGTACGGCTACTTGTCCCTGGCAGAGGTCCAAGCCAACTCTGATCTCAACAGCCAATTGGTCAATCACCTGATGTTGTTTGAATACAATTTTTCGGCTGATGCGCTCAAGCAGGATCACTCCCTTGGTTTTGACATTCACAGGATCAAGGATTATGAACAGACCAACTATGACTTTATGGTTTCCGTCAATATGACCGAGGGAATCACCGTTACCTTCAAATACAACGCACATGTGTACAAGCAGCAAGATGTCCGCAAGATAGAGACCCATTTCCATCAAATCAAAAAAGCCTTCCTGGTGGATCAGCATATGTTGATCCATCAGATAGAAGTGGTGGATTCCGAAGAAAAAGAAGTTCTGATCAACAGGTTCAACCCCAAACCAACAGCCTATGATCATACGAAAAAGATTCAAGATCTTTTCGAGAAACAGGTCATGCTTCAACCGTCCGCCACAGCCGTCGTGTTCCAAGGAGCGAGCATTACGTACGCGGAACTGAACGAAAAAGCAGACAGGCTCGCCCGATATCTGCGTTCCCGTATCACGAAGCCTGACTCGATCGTAGCGATTGCCACTCAACGCTCCATCGAAATGATCACCGGGATCTTGGCGACGCTCAAAGCCGGAGCAGCCTTCCTGCCGATTGACCCGAAATTTCCGCAGGAACGGATTCAATATATGCTCCAAGACAGCCAAACCACCATTCTGCTGACGGATGAGTCCGTAGGCGAGTCGATCCGTTTTGACGGGGAGGTATTGGAGCTGGCAGCGTTTTACACGAACTCACCTGAGGAAACGGAACCGATCATGCCTGTGACGAACCTGACTGATCTGGCGTATGTGATCTATACGTCAGGTTCAACCGGCAATCCAAAAGGGGTCATGATCGAACATCATTCTGTGATCAATTTCTTCCAGGCGATATCTGAGAACATTGATGTTCGTGCAGGCCGCTCCATCCTAGGGCTAACGACAATTTCCTTTGACATCTTTATCTTGGAGATTCTGCTCCCGCTCGCGGTGGGGATGAAGATTGTGCTCGCAGATGAGATGCAGCAGAACGATGCCGAGGCGATTGCCAGCCTGCTCCTTCAGAGCGGTGTGGACATGATACAGCTGACACCGTCACGCTTGCAGCTGCTGCTTGGCAGTCCTTATGCCCAACAGGCACTAAAACAGGTCTCCAAAATCATGGTTGGCGGTGAAGCGTTCCCGCTCAGTATGCTGAAGCAGCTGAAAGCGGTGACGGATGCGCGAATATATAATATGTACGGTCCGACAGAGGTAACCATCTGGGCTGTTATGAAAGAGTTGACAGACGAGGAATCAATCTCGATCGGCAGACCTTTGAAGAATATTTCCGCCTATGTCGTAGATAAATACAACAAACTGCTTCCGCATGGGGCAGTCGGTGAACTCTGTCTGGCAGGGGCAGGTGTTGCAAGAGGATATCTGGGCAAACCTGATCTGACGGCGAAGGTATTCGTCGAGAATCCGTATCAGCCGGGTACGTACATGTATAAAACAGGGGATTTGGCAAGATGGCTGCCAAACGGGGAGTTGGAATATATAGGCCGCTCCGACTTCCAGGTCAAAGTCAGAGGCGTGCGGATTGAACTGGGCGAAATCGAATACCAACTGTCAGAGCATCCAGCAATTCAAGAGGCGGTTGTCGTGATCAGACATGATTCCTCCGGCAATCCGTACATCTGCGGCTATTACGTCTCCGCGGCGGAAGTGGATCAGAAGGACATCCGTAAAACCTTGCTGGAGAAACTGCCTACCTATATGGTCCCGTCCATCCTCATGCGACTGGAGAGCATTCCACTGACCCCTAATGGCAAGACCGACCGACTGCGTCTGCCGGAACCACTAAGTACACATGACACAGCAGGAAGCTTACCTAAAAACGAGATGGAGAAGAAAGTGGCGGACATCTGGAGAGACATTTTAGGAGTTACTGAGATCGGAGTGAATCAGAATTTCTTTGATCTGGGTGGACACTCGATCAAGGCGATGAATCTGATCTCACGGATCAAACGGGAAATGAATAGGGATCTTCCGCTCAGCAAGTTTTTCGAAGATCCGACGGTCGAGCATGTCTCATCCCTGCTCCTTGAAGCGGAGAAGGAAATCCAATACCACATCACTCCTGCTGAAACCAAAGAATATTACCGCGTCTCATCTGCACAGAAACGACTTCTGGTGTTGCTCAGCCAGTTGGATGAGGCATCATCCATCAGTTACAACATACCGGTCGTGGTTCAAATTCACGGCAAGCTGGACATCTGTCGACTGGAAGAAGCTTTCCATGCGCTGATTTTGCGTCATGAATCCTTACGTACCACGTTCCATTGGATGGACGCAGAGCCGATGCAAAAAATCCATGAGAGTCCACCATTCCACTTGGAATACACCGAAGCCCGGTCGGAAGAAGTGGATTCTATCATCCAAGGGTGGATTCAGCCATTCGATGTAGAGCAGGCCCCGTTGCTGCGTGCAGGCGTGATCCAAACCGCCCTGAATCAATATGTACTGGTCATGGATATGCTGCATGTGATTACAGATGGAACCTCGATTGGTACGATGGTGGGAGAACTGATGGATTTCTACGCAGGCAAAACATCGCCTGACTTGAAGATTCAATACAAAGATTATAGCGAGTGGCAGCACGAGTTCCTCCAATCCGAAACCATCCAGAAACAAGCGGATTATTGGTTATCCGTCTTTTCCGGGAATTTGCCAGTGTTGAATCTGCCGACCGATTACTCCCGGCCTGATGTCCAGAGCTTCGCGGGCGAGACGGTCGTCATGGATCTGGACAAGCAGATGTCAGACAGGCTCTATGCGTATGTGAGTGAATCAGGAACAACACTGTTCATGTTTTTCATGGCGGTCTACTCGATCCTGCTGTCCAAATTGGCTGTCCAAGATGAAGTGATTGTAGGCGTTCCGGTCGCGGGCCGCACCCATGTGGACCTGGAGCAGATCATCGGAGTTTTTGCCAATACGATCGCCTTGCGGAACTTCCCGACAGGAAATAAATCATTCGCAGATTATCTGCAAGAAGTGAAAAAGCACACATGGGACGCATTGGATCACCAAGACTATCAATTCGATGATCTGGTGAGAGCGCTCAAAATCGAACGGGATGTCAGCAGAAATCCACTGTTTGATGTGATGCTGTCTGTTCATAATAATAATTTCCCTGAAGTGAACGTAGAGGGCTTGCGGATCGTTCCAGAAAAGGCTTCTACCCATACATCGCGCTTTGATCTCACTTTACTCATCAGTGAGACGAATCATACGATCGGGGTCGAGCTGGAGTACAACACCCAATTATTCAAAAGAGAGACGATTGATCAGTACCTCAACTACCTTGTCACGATTATGAATCAAGTGACCCAAAATCCACAGGTGCTGTTACAGGATATCGAAATCATTGATCAGGAGACGTTGAATGCGATTCAGTCCAAATTCAAGTCGTCCGAAAAGAAAGTCTCTATAGATGTAACGTTCAACTTTTAATTTGGCAGCATACGAATGGGAGCAGGTGAAAAGCAATGTTTATCAAATTTCCGTTAAAACCGGATGATCAGCAATTGATCGAGACATATAACCAAACAGAAGAAGCGATCACTCCGACTACCTTGGATCGATTGTTTAGCGACCAGGCGGTAAGATTTGGTGAGCGGGTCGCAGTCGAGTATCAAGAAGAGAGCATGACGTATCGGGAACTGCACGAAAAATCCAATCAGGTCGCCGCCTATCTCAAAAATCGCAACATCAGCAATAATCACTTGGTAGGTGTGCTGGCTGAGCGGTGCATCGAGACGATTGTGATGATTCTTGGGGTACTCAAAGCGGGTGCCGCGTATGTACCGATTGACCGCGAATATCCGGAAGAGAGACGCAATTATATTCTCTTAAATAGTGACTGCAGGCTCCTGCTGGATCGCAATTTTTACAAGAAAAAGGGAATCGATCAGCTCTCTACAGCCGAACATGAACCGGTCAGCCAACGGGATGATATGGCCTATGTGATGTACACCTCTGGCAGTACGGGACGTCCTAAGGGTGTCGTCATCACACACCGGGCTGTGACGAACACCATACTTGATATGAACCGAAAATTCAACGTGAATGAACAAGATAAGTTTCTCGGTGTCTCCTCCATGAGCTTTGACTTATCCGTGTATGATATCTTTGGTGCCTTTGCCAGTGGGGCGAGATTGGTCATCGCTCCCGATCAACGGGACATCAAGAAGCTCTATCAACTGATCCAGAACAAAGGGATCACCATCTGGAATTCCGTACCGGCGATCCTGGATCTGGTGACCGATTATGCCGCCAATCACCGACCGACGGCTGCTGCTGAGGAGCCGGCGATACAGCCGGAAACTGCCACAGGGAACACGTCCACCCCAGCTGATAAAGCCGCATCCATGGTTGAAACGATGACATACTATTGGTCTCCTGCTGCGCATTGGTCTATAACAGGTACGGTTCTACAGATTGCCCATACTCCGTTTGAGAATCACGAGCATGTCCTGTTCCCTGATTTTTACTATCTTGCACAGGCAGGAATCACACTTGATGACCTCACTCGTCATTTCCCTCTGCATCACCCGGAGAAGCTCCAGCAGTTTTTCCGCCAACTGGTTGATCAGCATGTGCTCGTGTCAGAGCTGCTTCCGGTTCAAGAGGTGTTTTATCCTCATCATGAGCTGTACAAAAAGCTCTCACAGAAAAGCAGCCAGCCGCACGAGTCTGGATATGAGCTGACCATTCCTTTGAAGCCTACCACAGTGTATCCGGCCTCGATCACGAATCGGAAAAGCCACCGCCATTTTTCACAGACTACGCCTATTCCGTTCCACGATTTTTCCCATATGCTGTCCGTTCTCAAACGAAAAGGTACGGGTCGCGATGATTCCTATCATTATGCCAGTGCTGGCGGACTCTATCCGATTGAGACCTATGTCTATGTAAAAGAGGGAAGAGTAGAGGATGTCCCAGAGGGCTTGTATCATTATGACCCAGTAAGTGGTGAGCTTGGTCTGGTACAAAAAGAGGCGAACATCACAGCCTATCATTACAGCAACGTTAACCGTTCCCTCTTTAACGAATCAGCTTTTTCGATCTATCTGATCTATAATGCGGACGTCAATATGCCGAAGTATGGTGTCCAAGGTTATCTCTATGCCGCGATTGAAACAGGGATGATGACGACCACGATCTGCCAAGTCGCAGAAACCATCGGCATCGGAACCTGCTCGATTGGTGAACTGAGCTTCGAGGAGATCAAGCCGGCCTTTGACCTGAAGCCAAATCAACTGTTTCTTCACGCGATCGAAGGCGGGTTGATCCCGTCCTCCGGCTTCCCTGCAACCAAACAAGCTGTCGAACAACCATCGCAAGCAACAGCACCTTCCCCAGTCCCGGCGAGTGAAGCTCAGCCAGTCGGTACAAGTACGCTTCGCCTCATCCTGCTCAGTGGAGACTGGATTCCGCTGACTCTCCCGCAAGCGGCCAAGAAGCAATTCACCAAAGCACAAGTGATCAGCTTAGGCGGAGCAACCGAGGCGTCCATTTGGTCGATCTACTACCCGATTGAAGAAGTAAAAGAAGAGTGGACTTCGATCCCATATGGTATGCCATTGGCGAACCAAACCTTCTACGTGCTCAACTATGAGCTGGATCTCTGCCCGGTCGGAGTCAGAGGGGAGTTGTATATTGGCGGGGTCGGTCTTGCCCAGGGTTACTTTAAAGATGAAGAGAAGACGAATCATGCCTTTATTACCCATCCGAAATACGGACGTCTGTACCGCACTGGTGACCATGGCATTATGCGGAAGGAAGGCTATATCGAATTCATGGGCCGTGTCGATCACCAGGTCAAAATCCGTGGCTATCGGATCGAACTAGGTGAGATCGAGCATAACCTGCTGGATCACGAAGCTGTGAAAACAGCTGTCATCCTTGATAAAACCGATGCGAACGGGAAGAAGTATATCTGTGCCTACTACATTCCGCACCAAGAGGTCAGCACCAATGAGTTGCGTGAACATCTCCAGAAGCGAATCCCGATGTATATGATTCCTAGCTACTTTGTACCAATTGACCATATCCCGCTTACTCCGAACGGCAAAGTAGACCGCAATGCGCTACCGGAACCTCAAGAGGATGCATCTGTTACATCCAGCTATCAGGAGGCCACAACACAACTGGAAAAAATGCTGACAGGGATTTGGGAAGAGCTTCTGCAGGTCCAAAATATCGGGGTCCATGATGACTTTTTTGAACTGGGTGGACACTCTCTCATTGCGATTAAGATGCAGGTAGAGATTGAAAAGGTATTACATTTGGAAAATTTGGAGATTCATATTAAAATTTATGAATACCCAACAATCCAAAAGTTGGCTGCGTTTATTGAGCAACATCAAAAGCGTTAACGAAAATCTCTACATGCCAGGAGGACATTGGACATGACTATCGAACGTATTTTTCCCACTCTTGAAACGGAACGCTTCATTCTGCGAGAAATGACTGCTGAAGATGCAGCGGATCTATATAGTTATTACAACGACCCTGAACTGACAAAGTTTTTGGATTGGTTCGGCCCATCTTCCGTCGAACACGCCGAAGAATTGATTGCCTATTGGAGACAACAATTCGAGGAAGACACCTTTATGAGATTCGGCATCGCTTCTAAAGAGGACAACAAAATCATTGGAACCATTCCAATAAATCCTGTGCGTGGACCGTTCCGCTGGAGACTTCCGATTGTATTGGGATACGAGCTGTCCAGAGAGCATTGGAACAAGGGAATTATGACCGAGGCGCTGCAGGCGGTGATCCCGTATGTATTTGAGACTTTGAACAATCATCGGATTATTGCGGAGGTTGTACCTGACAATCATTCTTCTCTGCGGGTGCTTGAAAAACTAGGATTTGAAAAAGAGGGTTATCTGAAACAGCATTTCTATCACGATGGATTGCGGACATGGAGTGATGTGGTCACACTCGCGCTCTTGAAAGACAAGGAGTAATAAGGGGATATAACTTATGATCGATAAGCATACGCAATCCATCATCATGACCAGTAAAACCTTTGCCAAGGAACGGGATTACTGGAGTCAAAAATTATCCGGGGATTTCTTGCCAAGTCAATTTCCTGTGGAACACCGTACTCAGTCAACAGCAGAAGAGAGTCTGATCATTCGCAGCGTAAAATCGCTGTCATCCACCGCCAGCACCAAGCTTTCCGAGCTGGGCAATCATAACGGCATGGCAATCTATATGATGGCCGTTACGGCGGTTCAGTACGTACTGCGCAGATATACGGGTCAGACGGACATCACGGTTGGAATGCCGCGTCTTGGCGTCAATGATTCCAACGATAATGGTTATCTGTACCTGCGTACGGAGATGGCTTCCTGCACCACCTTCCGGGAGCTTTTGATGGCAACGAGAGAAACCGTCGCAGAAGCCATCGAGCATGAGAATTTTCCAGTCAGCGTCTTATTTGAGGAAGAGATGCCGATGTATACCTTGGTCATGCTCGACTCCATCCATGACCGTTCCATAGCCGGAAAGGGGGAAGCAGACCTCTGCTTCCTCTTCTCCCATACGGAGGGGGGGCTCAGCGTTGAACTGATCGGAAAACCAGCGCTCTACAGCGAGAGCTCATTGGAGCGGATTGCCGAGCATGTGATCCATTATCTCGAGGCAGTCGCAGCCAACCCAGCCACGACGCTCGCTGATGCAGATATTTTGTCAGCAGATGAAAAAGATGTTTTACTCAACCGCTTTAACGATACAGCGATGGAATTTCCACGTGAGCTTACGATCCAGCAAGCCTTTGAACAGGTGGTCGTACAGCAGCCGAACGCGGTCGCGATCGAGTTTGACGGGGAGAGCTGGACATTTGCCGAGGTGAACCATAAGGCCAATCAGCTGGCCCATGCCATCCGGGCGCAATACGAGATTGGTGCGAACGATCTGATCGGGATCAAGCTTGACCGTTCAGAACAGATGATCATCAGTATGTTGGCTGTGCTAAAGGCTGGTGCAGCCTATGTGCCTCTGGACCCTGCCTATCCGCGTGAGCGAATCTCTTATATCGCCCAGGACAGCGGTCTCAAAGCACTGATTACGGAGGACAGCTTTGCCGGGCAATTCGGTCACGAAATTGTGATTGACCGCGATGCCGCATCGATTAGCACCCAGCCGACCCATAATCCAGAGCTGATCAATCAGGCAGGGGACTTGTGCTATGTGATCTACACCTCCGGCTCAACCGGTAAGCCAAAGGGAGTCATGGTCACCCACCATAACGTGATCAACTTCCTGTATTCCATGGATCAGAAGCTGTCACCAGAATCCGACGATGTCATGTTGTCGGTGACGACGATTTCTTTTGATATCTCGGTCTTAGAGATTCTGTGGACACTGACACGAGGCATTCAGGTGGTGCTCAGGCCAAGTGGAGAGCTGACCAATTTTGACCGAATCCTCCATCGTAAATCCAAACAGGTCAACATGGAGTTCAGCATCTTCTTTTTCTCCAGCTATGACAATAACGATCCCGCCCACAAATATAAGTTGATGCTGGATTCGGCCAAATACGGAGACCAGCACGGATTTCGTGCTGTATGGACGCCTGAGCGCCATTTTCACGAATTCGGCGGGCTTTTCCCCAATCCATCCGTGACATCTGCTGCGCTGGCTATGGTGACAGAACAGATGCAGATCCGCTCCGGTTCTGTCGTATCCCCCCTGCACGATGCCATCCGGATTACAGAGGATTGGTCCGTAGTCGATAACCTGTCAGGTGGCCGGGTGGGCATCTCTTTTGCCGCGGGTTGGCATCCTGATGACTTCGTATTCGGACAATCTGACTTCGCAGACCGCTACCATACGATGTTCACCCAGATTGAAGAGGTTCGTACCCTTTGGCAGGGGGGAAGCGTGAAGCGGATGAATGGTCTGGGGAAAACAATTGACGTGCAGACCTATCCGCGACCGTTGCAAGAGAATGTACCAATCTGGGTAACCACCGGGGGGAACAAGGAAAGCTTCATCCGCGCCGGGAAGATCGGAGCCAATGTGCTGACCCACTTCTTGGGACAGGACTTCGATACCCTGGAGGAAAATATCGCAGCCTACCGCCATGCTTTGGCAGATGCAGGCTATGACCCAACTCAAGGGAAGATTTCGCTTATGCTTCACACGTACATGCACGATGATCTGGAGCATGTCAAACAAGTAATCAAAAAGCCGTTCACCGATTATTTGCGTACCAGTGTCGATCTGCTCAAACGCTTGGCTGACAACGCCAACATCGATGAGAATACGGTGAACGATGAATCCGTGATGGAGCAGCTGTTGGAAGTCGCCTTTGATAAGTACTGGAAGCTGTCGCTGATGGGAACACCTGAAACCTGCGCGGCCATGACAGAGAATCTGGCCAAAATCGGTGTAGATGAGATTGCCTGCCTGATCGACTTTGGGATCGACTACCAGGAAGTGATGAACAGCCTGCGCCGGATCGGAGAATGGAAACAGGGATATGAGGCCCAAGATACTTCGTTCACCAGCTCACCGGTTACCATGATGCAGACGACCCCATCTCTGTTAAAACTGTTGGCAAGCGATGACAAATCAGAGCGTTTCCTCGCTTCACTCCGTACGCTGTTGGTTGGCGGAGAAGCCTTCCCGCCCGGATTGGCAGAGGAGATCAGAGGCAAGTCCAGTACGAAGATTTTGAATATGTATGGCCCAACGGAGACAACCGTCTGGTCCTCAGTTCGCGAACTGCCGCGTGAGGAAAAGCAAATCATGTTAGGTGGACCCATCGGCAATACCCAGATCTATATTCTTAATGATCTGCATGAATTGATGCCAATCGGGATCAGCGGGGAGATATGTATCGGAGGCGAAGGGGTCACACGCGGTTACCTGAACCGGCCTGAGCTGACCCAGGAACGTTTCATTGTAAATCCATTTTCGGACAAGCCGGATGAGTATCTGTACAAAACAGGCGACATGGGCCGGTTGAACGCGGATGGTACGATCGAGTTTTTGGGACGTAAGGATTATCAGGTAAAAGTCAGAGGGCATCGGATTGAGCTGGGTGAGATTGAGGAAGCGATGCTTATCCTGCCTTCCATTCGGGAAGCGGTTGTCATCGACAAGCAAGATCAGACGGGTTCTACCCAGTTGATCGCGTACTACGTCAGTGATCGGGAATGGAAAATCGGAGACTTGCGGGATGCGATCGGGGAGAATGTGCCCGATTATATGATCCCTGCGTTCTTCGTCCGAATTCCGAAGCTGCCGCTTACCCCAAATGGAAAAATCGACCGCAAAGCACTCCCCACCCTGACTGCCGGTTCGGACAACAGCCATTACGTTGCACCTCGCAACAGCACGGAACAACTGTTGGTACAAGTCTGGCAAAAGGTCTTGGGAGTGAGTCAAGTCGGTATTACGGAGAACTTCTTCCATCTGGGTGGGGATTCGATCAAGGCTATTCAGGTATCCTCCCTCATGCAGAAATACGGAAAGAAGATTGACATTAAAGACTTGTTCCAAAATCCAACGGTGGAGAGATTAAGCGAACATGTCAAATCGTTGAGTTTCAACGCGGACGCACAGCGATTGGTGGAAGGTGAGCTTTCCTTGACGCCGATCCAGCATTGGTTCTGGCAACATGGCTTAGCCGATCCGCACCATTACAACCATTCTGTCATGTTATGGAACAAAGACGGCTGGGACGAAGCGATCCTGCGCAGACTTTTTGGCAAATTAACAGAACATCATGATGCGCTGCGCCTGCGTTTCGATAGGACAGACGGCTTGCCGCGCGTCTACAACCACGGATTAGAAGGTCAGCATGTGATCTTCGATGTATTGGATCTGCGTGGTATGGACGATTACGCTTCTCGGATCGGCTCCGAAGCCAACCGCCTTCAAGCCGGCCTTGACCTTCAGGATGGACCGCTTGTCCGAGTGGGTCTATTCCAAACGGATGAAGGGGATCACCTGCTGCTTGTCATTCATCACTTGGTTATTGACGGGATTTCCTGGCGTATCCTGTTTGATGACTTGTCTAGCGGATACGAGCAGGCGAAGAGTGGGATAGAGATTAGCTTCCAAGCCAAGACCGATTCGTTCCTAAACTGGTCCGAGCAGCTGCATGCCTACGCCAACAGTGATGAGGTTTTCCAAGAAATAGATTACTGGAAACAAATTACAGGTGCGGACGTTTCCCCGCTTCCGAAAGATTACAATGAGCCGGGTAATTATGTAGAAACCATGCAGCGGGTTTCATTTGAACTTAATCCGACTGAGACGGCCCGACTGCTCAAAGACGTGAATGCTGCCTATGGTACAGAGATCAATGATATCCTGCTGTCTGGATTATCTTTGGCCCTGTACAACTGGAGCGGTCATAGCCAGCGCACTTTTATGATCGATGTAGAGGGACATGGACGAGAGCATATCCCAGGATCATCGCTGGATATTTCCCATACAGTGGGCTGGTTCACTTCCTTGTTCCCGACGCTTCTTCAAGTCAAGCAGAATGACGTAGGACAGCATATTTTGGCGATAAAAGAAAGCCTGCACCAGATTCCTAATAAGGGCTTCGGTTATGGTCTGCTGCGCTATCTTTGCACCAGAGAGACTGATCTTGCCCAGCAGTTGGATGTACGTTCTGAGATCATCTTTAACTATCTGGGACAGTTTGATCAGGACGTAGAAACCGATCTGTTCACGCCTTCTCCATATTCTACCGGGAACAACATCAGCCCACGGAATAAGCGTCCGTACACATTTGAAATCAATGGGAAGATTCATGATCAAAAGCTCCAGATCGAATTGGATTACAACACCAACCATTATAACGAATTAACCGTAATCCGTTTCCTCGAATCTTACAAGATGAGCCTGCAAGAGATCATCGCCCATTGCATCGAGAAAAAAGCAACCAACGCCGAAACGCAACAGTATGAACCATTCCCGATGACCGATGTACAGCTGGCTTATTATTTCGGTCGAAACGATGAGTTCGGTCTTGGTGGAATTTCTCCGCATAACTACTCAGAAGGCGTCATGCAGCTTGATTTGGCTCGTTTTAACGAGAGTCTGAACAAAGTGATCAAGCGTCATCCGATGTTACGTGCGGTCTTTATCGCCGGTCAACAACAGATTTTGCCGGAAGTCCCTGACTATGTGATCGAAGTGACAGACATCAGTGGCATGAGTGAATCTGCGAGAGAGGCTTGGATTTTGACGCAGCGCAAAGAAATCTCCCATCGCGTGTATGCTCCTGATACATGGCCGCTGTTTGAAGTCAAGGCTGCCAGTCTAGGAGACGGTCAATACCATCTGTTCATCTGCTACGACCTGCTGGTTACGGATGCCATCAGCAATCATCTGATCAATCGGAATCTGATGGCCTACTATCAAAATCCTGAGCTTGTTTTGCCTGAACTAGAATACACCTTCCGTGATTATATCTTGGAATACGAGCGCTTAAAACAATCGGAGATCTACCAGAACGCCAAGATGTATTGGCAGAACAAACTGGAGTCGTTCCCATCTGCCCCTGAATTGCCTTACCGTCAAAAACCAACGGAGATCAAAGAAGCTCATTTCACAAGACAGAGCAGGGTCTTTAGCCGTGACGAGTGGGATCGCTTTATCAAAGTGGCGCAAGATCAGAACGTCACTCCGTCCACATTGTTATGCACGGTTTACGCCCAAGTACTGGGATATTGGAGCAATCAGCCACACATGGCAATCAATCTGCCGATCATTAACCGATATCCGTTCCATGAACAGGTTGATGAGATTGTGGGTGAATTCACCTCCCTGCTCTTGTTAGAGATTGACCTGCAGTCAGCCGATGCATTCTTCGATAAAGCCAGACAGATCCAAGGCAATCTCTTAGAAGCATTGGAAAACCGACATTATGACGGGGTAGAATTCATTCGGGATATCGTTCGTCACAGAAAACTGGCCAATACGGCTGTCATGCCGATTGTCTTTACCAGCCTGCTGTTTAACGAATTAAGTCAGACCACCGACAACGAAGAGGAATTCGGTGAAGGCGTGGGGATTAACCTTACGTCACAAACCTATCTGGATTGTCAGGTACTGGACAAAAACGGACAGTTGGTCATCTGGTGGGACTATGTGGAAGAACTCTTTGATGAGAACGTCATCCACACCATGTTTGACCAGTTTACCGGGATCATTGAGCAAATTATGCAGAGCATCACATCTGAATCGACTGTCTAATTCATGTGCGAAAGTAGCTTACATAGCCAGATCTGCACGGTGTTGTAAGCTGCTTTCGCTTATTTTTTCATAATTATGTGGAAAATAAATGAAAGAATAGGAGGATAACTATGAACGATTATCATTTTGATATTCAACTATTTCTAAACAATAAAGGGATTGTTGATGCGGCTGCGAGGGAAGAGGGCGGATTCAGTCTGGGCTTTACGTCCTATCCAAGTGAGTTATTGCCGCCAGAAGGATCGATTTTTACATGGAATGATGTATCCTTTCGTTTTCCAGTAAGATCTGCGGATGGTTTTGATAATTTCGTCTTAGAGGAACAACGGATGTCGGTCGTACCACGCAACTACACCAGCATAGCGATTCTGGGTGCTTCAACGAACGGCAACTTTTACGAGGAGCTGTCTCTGCTGTATCAAAGAGAGGAAACCTACCGCTTCAAACTAAAGCTGTCTAACTTTATTGAGCAGGAGAGCTGGTTTGGAGAAGCAGTTGCACTTGAATGTGCCTATGGACGATGCAGAACCAGTGATATTGACTACTATAAACCCAAAATCTACTGTGTAACGGAAACTCTTCCTGATCATCTTTTATTTGATGAGATCGTTATGGGGGATAATCCTTTCATGCATATTTTTGCGATTACAATAAGAGGGGTGAACTAAATGATCCAATTTTTTTCCCACCCCTTTCAGGATTGTATAACGATCTCGGTCAGTGGAGTGTTGCGGCCCTATGTCCAAACGGAGCAATTATGGTATCAAAACAAATTATTCGCTGTAAAAGCGAATGACGAAATCAGATTTGCAGCATCAATCGAATCGTTCCATACAGAGATATCCCGATATTCTAAAATCGAGGTGGATCATGTTAAAGCGAACACGATTGATGAATTTATAGATTGCGTCGATCTACATCTTGGGATGGGGAAATACCTCTTAGTCTCGATTGATAATTACTATTCACCGTACAGCCAAGATTATCGTACCATGCACGGGCTGCACTGGGTTATCTTATGGAAAAAAGAGGGACGTACATACAGCATTGCCGATTATTTTTATCATCATCATATCGATTTTGATGTAGAGACCCTTAAAGAATCGATGGAGGGGGCCCGTAATCTCAATCAAGCCGATTATATTGGATGCTTCGTCATGAACCAAAAGTCAGAGTGGAATCCCATCAATCTTTGCAATTATAAAGATGCCATCGAAGATAATTTAACCTATATGATCGGAAAATCCGAAGTAGGAAGTACTATTCCAGACACAAACTTGGTGGTCATCGAGCAAGGATTGGATGTTTTTCGTGTAATGTATCAGAAGATTGCGAGTATTGAAGATGATCTGTCCAGCTATGATGAAAATTCCGGATCTTTCAAACTTGATTTCGAACGTTTAAGTAATCATCGATATCTTTTTAGTGAATTTTTAGGCTCTTTGGATGTGTCCTATCCGTCTAAACATGAAACGATCGAACTGCTTACTGATATTTCGCATGATTACAGAGTCTGTCGTAACCTCGCTATTAAATCAGCGTTTGATGGGAGCAAATCCATTAAGAAAATGGCAGATCGACTTGAGAAAATTGAGAGGAATGAACAAACCTTATTAAAACAGTACGAGAATATATTGAGAGAACTGAGTTGAGGACGTTCGAAGAGTAGTCGTCTTCAGTAGTTAAAAGTGTTCGACAGCCGCAAGCCAATCATTAAACCATGATGGACGGGGCCAACCTGTAACTTCCGATTCACGCGGAATGATCAGGTTGGCCCCTTTTTGTTATCAGCCAATCGCATCTTCAAGGCTCCTCAAAATAAAACGATCGATCCTCGTATGATTTGAGGATCGATCGCTATCTGCAATGAAAGTAAGTTACATCTGGATCACAACGTGTCCAACATTCAACAAGCTTAAATCAGCTTAACCAAATACAACGTCACAAACCCTACCAGCAGCAGGAACGGTGTATCCCACGTATGCGGGGAGAACGCCTCTGTCAGTGTCATCAGGATCGGCAACGTTAATAGCGCAACGGTGAGCTGCATACCGGTGAAGCTGCTGCTAAACCCGATGAGGATCAGCACGGAAGCGATAAAGACACACGCACTTCCTTCAATACTGCGCCAGTATTTTTTGGTAGAGAACAGAGCGCGAACCTGGTATTTATGCTTGCCCCATTTGACTCCGACCGGTTCAGCAAGCCCGTCGCCAAGACCATTGATCAGGATCGGGATAATAGCAAGGGCCATGTAGCCTAAGCTTTGGAAGAACAAGAAGAACGGAATCATAACCACGTACATCCCTAACAGCTGAGTTACCAGCCACAGCAAGGTATGTGGACGGTCTTCCGGTCGGTCAAAAGAAACAAACATTCGATTGATGATCCAACTTCTTTTACGGATTGGCTCGATATAGATGACCATCATCCCACAGTTGATCACGACAGCAGCCAAAAGAGCAGGCAGGGTGAAGTCAGTTCCTGCTGGCATTATCACTTCCATCAGAATCGGGCTTAACATCGATAAGAAGTGAACCATTTTCCTAGCATAGTTTACCTTTAAACCTTTTTTCACGACGAGGGTTCCAACTAAAAATTGAAATCCACATAAGATTAAAAACAAAATCACATTTCTGATAATAAAATAGGTCATTCCATCAATCTCCTCTTGCTATGTTGATTTGTACAGATGAGAGAGGGGATTTCCCCTTGCCCGGTTTGTTCCATGCATATGTATGAGAGCCAAGTCAGGTATCTTCGATGGTTTCACCTCACTTTGATCTTCGGCGTGACAACTTTTTTTACAAAAAAAAACAAGTTTAAATCGTGTAATATTGGTAATTTTATATGAAATAATACAAAAAGTACATTGACTTAAAAATAATCTAAATGTTTAATTAATACATATACACGAATATATTATAGTATATTTCTTTATTGTGAAATAAATCAATGTATTTCCTATGTTAATAAAAAAACCTTACCGATAAAAGATAATGGCACGAAGGAGAAAAAAGGATGCTGGCATATGTATTTCCGGGTCAAGGCTCCCAAAAGAAAGGGATGGGCAGCGGATTATTTGACGAATTTCCTGAGATAACCGCTCAGGCTGATACGATATTGGGATATTCCATCAAGGAACTGTGCTTGGAGGATTCTGATGAGCGGTTGGGACAGACCCAATACACTCAACCTGCCTTATATGTGGTCAATGCACTGACTTATATGAAAAAGGTGAAAGATACCGGGAAAGTGCCAGACGTGGTTGCGGGGCATAGCCTTGGGGAGTATAACGCGTTGTTTGCTGCGGGGGCATTTGATTTTGCCACAGGGCTTCAATTGGTGAAAAAAAGAGGGGAATTGATGAGTCGTGCTTTCGGAGGAGGGATGGCTGCGGTCATCAATCTGAATGAGGAAGCGATTCGTCGTGTTTTACAGGAGAATCAGTTGGAGAGCATCGACATCGCGAACTACAATTCTCCCAAACAGATCGTGATCGCCGGCCCGCGTGAAGACATCGAACGGGCGAAGACCGCATTTGAAGTAGCAGGGGCCATGTATATTTTGCTGAAGGTGAGTGGGGCTTTTCATTCACGCTACATGATGGAGGCACAGGAGCAGTTCAGAGAGTTTCTGCAAACCTATCCTTTGTCAGAATTGAAGATTCCCGTGATTGCCAATATCAGTGCAAGACCGTACCGACAGTCCGAATTGATGCAGAACCTGACGGAACAGATCACGAACTCTGTCAAATGGTGTGAGACCATCCAAGTGATGATGGGGCTTAGGGACATCGAGATCCAAGAGGTTGGGCCGGGGAATACACTCAGTGGATTGGAGAAGCGGATTCGCAAAGAGGCAGAGCCAATCGTCATCTCACTCGATGAATACAAGGAGAGAGCAGCTGACGTAGTGGCTCAAGAGCATACGGAAGCCTATCAACAGGTGGCTGCGGGCATCCATACAGAAACGATACCCGTGTTATTCACTGCTCAAACGCTAGGATCGGCAGAATTTAAAAAAGATTATAATCTGAAGCTCGCTTACGTGTCTGGTGCGATGTATAAAGGCATCGGCTCCAAAGAATTGGTTGTCCGAATGGGAAAAGCAGGGATGATGGGGTTTCTGGGCACAGGCGGTTTGCGTCGGGAGCAGATCGTAGAAGCGATTGAATACATACAGAAGGAACTACGGGACGGACAATCCTACGGGATGAATCTCTTACATACCCCGACTCATCCAGAGCGGGAAGAGCAAAATGTGGACTTGTACATCCAATACGGTGTAGTGCATGTAGAAGCGGCCGCATTTATGTCGATTACACCGGCCTTGATCAAATACCGGGCACATGGACTACAGCGAAACCCAGATGGCTCTGTTGCGGTGAAAAATCGGATTATCGCCAAGCTGTCAAGACCCGAGGTGGCGGCAGTCTTTTTGAGTCCGGCTCCTGAGCAGCTGGTAGAGAAGATGGTCAAGAACGAGAAGCTCACGCGGGAGCAGGCCGAGCTGCTCAAAGAAATCCCGATGGCCGACGATCTGTGTCTGGAGGCGGACTCCGGCGGGCATACCGATGCGGGTGTCTCCTTCGTCATGATGCCAGCCATGGTGACGTTGCGTGACAGCATGATGAAGAAGTACGGGTACCACAAGCCAATCAGATTGGGACTGGCAGGCGGGATCGGCACTCCAGATGCGGCTGCGGCTGCTTTTATCATGGGAGCGGATTTCATTGTGACAGGGTCGATCAACCAATGCACCGTAGAAGCTGGAACCAGCGACGCCGTCAAGGATTTGCTTCAGCAGATCAACATTCAAGATACCGAATACGCTCCGGCGGGGGATATGTTCGAAATCGGCGCTAGAGTACAGGTGTTGAAAAAAGGCGTGTTTTTCCCGGCAAGAGCCAATAAGCTGTACGAGCTGTACCGTCAATACAACTCGCTTGACGAGATTGATGAGAAGACGAAAAAACAGCTGGAAGAAAAATATTTTAAGCGTAGCATTACGGAAGTCTATGAGGAAGTAAGAAGATATCAACCGCCAGAAGAGATTCAAAAGGCGGAACAAAATCCCAAGCATAAAATGGCACTCGTATTTAGATGGTATTTTGCTTACTCGACTCGTCTTGCGCTGGATGGTACTCCTGGTCAACAGGTGAATTATCAGATTCACTGTGGCCCTGCTCTGGGTGCTTTTAACCAATGGGTGAAAGGGACATCTTTAGAAGATTGGCGGAACCGGCATGTTGATGAGATCGGCATCAAGCTGATGACCGAAACGGCTGAATTGCTTACCAAACGGGTGACCTCTCTTCTAGCGCCTAACCAATCGTAAGCGATAAGACCAACGAGTGTGGAAGAGCTGCTGCCATTTTGATGGGGATGCTGTTTTTTCGCACTCGTTTTTTTTGAGCCGCCGAAAATGAGTCCGGGTGAAGTCCGGCTCACGGGGGCTAACTCTCTTTACAGTGAGGTGTGATGAGATGAAAACAGCTGCGCACAAGGGTGCGGTTAGAAGAAGCCAGGTGACAGCGGGAACAGGTGGCATCGCGATTGTGGGGATGGCGTGCCGGTTCCCTGGGGCCAATGGGTATGAGCAGTTCTGGGATAATCTGCAAAAGGGAGTAAACTCTATCAAAGAAATCACACCTGATCGCTGGGATATCGGTGAGTACTACTCTCCTAACATAGATGAGCCTAACAAGAGTGTGAGCAAATGGGCAGGCTTGATGGATGGTATCTATGATTTTGACCACCAATTCTTTCAGATATCGCCCCGTGAAGCGACCAACATGGACCCGCAGCAGCGGTTGCTGTTGGAGGGGACGTGGCATTGTATCGAGGACTCCGGTATTCCGCTGCGCGCCCTTCAAGAGAAGACGACCTCTGTCTATGTAGGGGTGATGGCGGCGGACAACCGTCAGGAGGCCGTGCTGCCAGGGCTTGAGACGGACAGCTACGCATGTCTGGGCAATTACGAGAGTATTTTGGCGAACCGGATTTCTTATACGTTTGACTTGCGGGGGGCGAGTGTCCCGATCAATGCGGCATGTGCCTCCTCGCTTGTGGCGATCCATGAGGCGAAGCGGTCCCTGCTTTTGGGGGAAATAGACTATGCGTTGGCGGGCTGTTGTAACCTGAATCTTCATCCGTGGAAATATATCTCCTTCTCCAAATCTCGTATGCTGAGTCCTGACGGGCAGTGCAAGACCTTTGACAAGGATGCGAATGGCTATGTACCAGGAGACGGGGTCGGCGTGCTTCTCTTGCAGAGGCTCGAAGATGCAATCCGGGACGGCAACCGAATCTATGGAATCGTAAAAGGCACTGCGGTCAATCACGGTGGGAAGAGCCAGTCGATCACCGCACCACGGGTGGAGGCACAGCGGGAGGTGATCCTCGCTGCTTATCAGGATGCGGGGTTCAGTCCGCAGACGGTCGGTTATGTAGAAGCGCATGGGACAGGCACCTCGCTTGGTGACCCGATTGAGATCGAATCGCTGACACAGGCGTTCCGTACCTATACCGAGGACAATCAATTTTGCCGGATCGGCTCGGTCAAAACCAATATCGGTCATCTGGAAGGAGCCGCAGGAATCGCCGGGGTGATCAAGGTTCTGATGATGATGCGGCACAGGAAGATTCCGAAGACGTTAAACATTCGGACGGTCAATCCGATTATCGAATTTGAGCGGACGCCGTTTATGGTTGCGGACAGTCTGGATGAATGGCAAAGCAGTGAAGAAGGGCTTCCGTTACGGGCAGGGGTCAGCTCCTTTGGGTTTGGAGGAGTCAACTCTCATATCCTGCTGGAAGAATACATAGAAGCAACCTCGTATCCATCTGAGAGGGGTTCCACGGATGGCGATACGCTCTTCACCCTCTCGGCCAGAACACCACAGGGCTTGAAAAAGCTGGTGGCAGATTGGCAGCACTTCATAGAGAGTGAGGATTTCGCTCAGCTTCGGCTGGAGGATCTCGGCCGGACACTGCTGGTTGGCAGAAAAGACTTTCCGCATCGGATCGGTACATGTGTGAGCAGCAAGGAAGAACTGAAGCGCTGGATTGGGCAAGGCGTAGAGCCGCTCACTGCCAGCGCTAAGCGTTCTTGGTGCTTGCGGGTCGGCACTCTGCCGTGGAGCCGATATGCGGATGTGGAGCCGTTGCTCCGGGAATTTGATGGGATGAAACAACATCTACATGAGCTGTTGCGGAAGCTGGCGGTAATCGATGGGAACCGCAGGCTGTCGAAAGGATTTCACCAGGAGGCGTGGGCTGGGCCATATCGTCCTCTTTATCTGTTTCTGGCAGGCTTTGCTTATGCCAAGACACTGTTGGATGTGGGATTTGCGCCTGACACGGTAAGCGGGGAGAAACACGGAGTATGGGTCGCGATGGCTGTCAGTGGTCTCATGAAGCCAGATGAGATCCTAGCGGTGCTTGCAGGCAGACAAGAATTGGAGCAAGTCAAGCTGGCACGACCATCGATACCTTTTGTTGACCCGGTTACTCAGCAGGTTTTGACGCGTTACCGCTTTGATGTGGGGTATGTGCACTCCCTGTTAGATGGCTTAACCATTGATCATAAGCCGGTTCGTTCTTCGCTTTTTGACAAGGGGTTCGATATGGAGTCCTCATCGGCTGAGATGCTTGCGCAACCACTCACCTGCGAAGAACAGAATGAAACGCTTTTCTTCTACATAAACAAGGCCCGTTTGTTGAACGAAAGCCAATATACATTTAAAAAGCATATGGACGAATGGGACGAGATTACTAGGAAAGTCTCAGGGTATGAGATCAAACAACTGCTCCATGATGAGAGACTTTTGACAGATGAATCGAATGTATTCCAAAAAGAGAAGCTGTTGCTCGTCACCGTGATCGTAAGCTCCCTCCACAAGCTGAACCAGAAGTGGAACCTGATGGAGCAAAAACGCATGGAGGATGACCGTTTTTATGAGCTGATCGATCTGATCACAGACGAGGTCATGCCAAAAGAGATGCTGATCGGGCTATTGACCGGCGAGCAACTGGATATCCAAGCAGTGGCTGACATCCTGCACGAGCGTCAGAATCGGCTGAGTCCCGCGAATGAGTATCGCTATCTCAACGAACGGAACCGAAGCGTAGATGAGATCGCGGACACGGCAGATTGGATCAAAAAGCTGGTTGCAGCCGATACCAGTGTGACTGTTCAAGCGGATCAGGATGGTGTGGAGCTGGGCAGCTTGGCGACTTCTATGGAATCATCCGTACAGGCGAGGCTTGCGGGAGACGTCGTCAGAAGCTTTCAGGAGACCCTGCTCCAGCTATGGCTCAGAGGCATGGAGACAGACTGGAGGAAGCTGTATCCGGAAGGCTCTTATCAAAAGCTGAGGCTGCCTGTAACAGTGTTCGAACGGAAGACATTCCGCCTCACTCAACAGAAATGGCAACAGCAACCAAAGCCAAAACAAGAGCAAGATGCCAAACAAGAGTCCAAACAAAAGCAGACACAAGAGTCTAAACAAAAGCTCACACAAGAGCACACACAGGAACCTCGGAAGCCAGAGCTGCTCCACCCGTTACTGGGACGGAATGCTTCTACTTTGGATGAGCATCGATATACCACCCAGTTTAGCGGAGATGAATTCTTTCTGGCCGACCATATCGTCGTCGGGCAAAAGACACTTCCAGGCGTGGCCTATGTAGAGATGGCCCGTGCCGCTGGCGAAATGGCTGGGGTGGGCAGAGTCCAGCGGGTAAAACAGATCGTCTGGACGCGTCCGCTGACAATCGAGGTGGAGCCGCGCGATGTGATGATCAGCCTGTCCCGCAATGGAGAGATGGTTCGCTATGAAGTATGGACAGAGGGAAGCAATGGACGACGAATCGTTCACGGACAGGGCAAGCTCGGCTATGCAGAGCCTACAGAGACTCCTGCACCGGCAGCGGTAATCGATCTGCACAGCATCCAAAACAGCTGCCATATCATTACGGACAGCAAGCAAATCTATCAAGAGCTGCAACAAATCGGGTTAGCATACGGGCCTTCTTTTCAACCGATCCGCGAATTCTGCTGCAATGTACAAGAAGCGCTCTCCAGCCTGATTCTCCCTGAGGTATGCAACAAGGACGCCAGTGAGTTCGTGCTTCACCCGACCTTGCTGGATGGAGCGTTGCAGACTGTGATGGGACTGGTCGGGAAAAACGCTGATGGTGGCGTCTATATGCCTTTTTCACTGGGTGAGGTTGTGATCGTCAAAGCACCGGGAAGCAGATGCTACGCTTATGTCACACAGACAGAAGGCGGACAGGGTGTGATGAAGTACCGAATCCTGCTGACAGACGAGTCCGGGCAGGTGCTGGTCGAGATGAATGATTTTTCCGTAAGAGCGGTTGAACAAAAGAAGCACTCTGCCGAAGATCCATTGAAGAATTGGTTGGCGAAGCTGGAGGCTGGAGAACTGGATATCCACGATGTAAAAGTATTAATGGAGGGACTATGATCATCGATACTCGTACACGTATAGATAAAGTCCTTGAAATGATAAAGGACCGCACAATAAGCTCGGAGGAAGGTTTTAGGCTGATTAAAGAACTTCAGCAAGGGGCAGTTGCGGATGGGACGGCAACAGCTGTATCTTCGACCGTTTACTATCAACCCTTGTGGGAGGAGCGAGAGTCAGCAGCTCAGGCAGATCTGTCAAGTCGCATTCTGCTGTTGGATACGGACGAGAATCAGTGGAACAGGCTGACAGAACGCGGAATCGCGGCCGTACTGGTTAAGCCGGGTGAAGCTTTTGCCGCTGTTGGGGAGCGCTCCTATGTGATCAATCCCCTCCAGCAGGAGAGCTATGATGAACTGCTGGATGCTCTGGAGCGAAAGGATTTACTGCCGGAAGGGATCATTCATCAATGGTCTACGGAAGCTTTTTACACCGAAGAAGCGAGCCTGTGTGTACAGCTTGACAGCGGAATTTACTCGCTTTTTCATCTGAGCAAAGCCCTTCTGCGAAAGAAGCCGAAGCATCCGGTCAAGCTTCTGTATGCATATCCGACACAGGAAGTAGCTGAGCCGCAGTATGCAGGGGTGTCGGGATTCGCCAAGACCATTCGTCAGGAGCAGTCTGCCTGGTACTGGAAGACGGTCGAGATCAACGGATCAGGCGACGCAAGCCTTGATCTTTTGCTGAATGAATTACAGGCTGCGGACGATGAGGTCTGCATCCGTTATCAGGATGGTAAGCGGTACGTCAAGCAATTCCGCGTAATGAAGCCGAATGGCGGACAAAGCATTCAGCTAAGAGAAAACGGAACGTACTTGATTACAGGTGGCTTGGGAGGGCTGGGTCTTATTTTTGCCAACGATCTGGCCGGACGGGGCAAGGGTAGGCTGGTGCTTACCGGACGCTCGGAGTTAACTCCAGAGACCACTGCAATCATCCAGCAACTGCAAGAAAAAGGCGCTGAGGTGCTCTATCTGCAAGCTGACGTATCCAATCGCGAAGAGGTAGAACAGCTCGTCAGCGAAGCCACAGCCCGCTATGGTGAAATTCATGGTGTCATCCATGCGGCAGGCGTGTTGCGCGACTCCTACCTTGTCAACAAGACCAAGGAGCAGATGCAGGACGTGCTTGCTTCCAAGGTGTACGGCACGCTCTGGCTGGACGAGGCCACGAAGGAGCAGAACCTTGACTTTTTCGTGATGTTCTCATCGATCATGTCGGTGCTGGGCAATCTCGGACAGGCTGATTACGCATATGCCAATGGGTTTATGGACAGCTATGCCGAGTACCGTGAGTCTCTGCGGGAGGGCGGTGTGCGCAAGGGCAAGACGGTCTCGATCAACTGGCCGCTGTGGAAGGAAGGCGGCATGCAGGTGGACGAATCGACGCTTGCGTTGATGGAGAAAACATTGGGGATGGCTCCGATGCCAACAGAGAGCGGGATTCAAGCATTCGGAGATGCACTTGCCTTGCAGGTAAATCAGCTTGTCGTCATGGAAGAGGTGGCTGGCAGTAAGAAACGGGTGTTCGCGCAGAAGGTGGAGAGAACAGAGGAAGTCGGTCAACGGGCTGCTGTTGCCCCACAGGAGGTCAATCCGAGCGCTGGAAATCCATCACCATCTCCATCACCATCGCAAGAGCCTGCGTCTGTGAACGAATCAGAAGTGTACGAAAAAACGTGCGAGGCGATCATCGAGATCGTGACGGCCATCCTGTATGTCGACCGGGAAGAGGTGGATCTGCAAGCGGACAAAAGCGATTACGGTTTTGATTCCATCTCTACGACGGACTTTATCAACCGCGTCAACGACACGTTTGACCTGGAGCTGACACCGCCGATCTTTTTTGAGCATTCGACGATTGGATCGTTTGTCAGCTACTTATGGGAGAAGCATAAGGAGTCGTTTATCAATAGATACGGAGGCAGTCTGGAATCGGCGGAGAAGACGGCGAATACAGAGGCAACCGCGCAGACACAGGTGGTTTCGCAGTCGGTACAGGAGGATCAGAACGTACAGCACGTACCGTACGCGCAGGAGATTCCCCAGATACAAGAAACTCCCCAAGTACAGACAATAGAACGGGTACAACCAGCAGATCATCAGCAGACGACGGGTGCATACACCGCACAGCGAAAAGACGAGCCGATCGCCATCGTAGGCATATCCGGTGTCTTCCCTCAATCTGATACCCTCGACGAATTCTGGCAAAACCTCGAAGCAGGCAAAGACCTGATCACAGAAATCCCACAGGATCGGTGGGATTGGCAAGAATACTACGGAGACCCCGCCAACGATACGAATAAGACTAATATCAAGTGGGGCGGCTTCATGAAGGCCGTGGACAAGTTTGACCCGCTGTTCTTCGGAATCTCGCCGCGCGAAGCACAGATCATGGACCCACGCCAGCGGATTTTTCTCCAGACGGTCTGGAAAACGATCGAGGACGCAGGGTATAAGCCATCTGACCTGTCAGGTTCCAAAACAGGCTTGTTCGTAGGGGTAGTCAGTTCAGACTATTACGATCTGTTGTGCCAGTCTGGAATCGATGTGCAGGCGCAGACCGCCACAGGGGTGTTTCATTCGATTTTAGCGAATCGGATTTCATACCTGTTGAACCTGACTGGGCCAAGCGAGCCGATTGACACGGCCTGCTCGGGTTCGCTTGTGGCGATTCATCGAGCGGTCGAAGCGATCCGCAACGGAGACTGTGAGATGGCGATTGCGGGCGGCGTGAGTGTGATCGCCAGTCCCAATCTGTATATTGCGTTCAACAAGGCTGGGATGCTGAGTGAGGATGGCAGATGCAAAACATTTGACAAGAATGCCAATGGGTATGTACGGGGAGAGGGCAGTGGGGCGATCCTGCTGAAGCCGCTCTCCAAGGCGCAAGCGGACGGAGACCACATCTATGGTGTGATTAAAGGAACCGCGATCAACCACGGCGGACACGCCAACTCCCTGACCGCACCGAATCCGAACGCCCAAGCTGAACTGATCGTCAACGCATGGCGTAAATCAGGGATCGACCCTGCTACTGTCACTTACATAGAAGCGCACGGAACAGGAACTCCATTGGGAGATCCAATCGAGATCAACGCTCTTAAAAAAGCGTTTGATGAATTGTATCAGGAGTGGGGTCACTCACCTACCAGTCAGGCTCATATCGGGCTTGGTTCGGTCAAGACCTATATCGGCCATCTGGAGGCAGCAGCAGGGATTGCCGGTATCATCAAGGTGCTGCTCAGCATGAAGCATGGCAAGCTTCTGCGCAATCTCCACTTCGGCGAGCGCAATCCATATATCAAGCTAGAGGGCAGTCCGTTTTACATCATGAGCGAGACCAAGGCGTGGGAGAGACCGGCAGACGGAGCTCCACGGCGTGCCGGGGTCAGCTCATTCGGCTTCGGCGGTGTGAATGCCCATGTGATTATCGAAGAGGATATGACTCAGGTGCATCAGGTGGCCGCCCAAGACCAGCCGCAGGTGCTCGTCCTGTCTGCAAAAAGCGAGGACAGGCTCAAGGAATATGCGAAGCGCATGGTCGACTACTTGGAAACCACCAAAGAAAGCCTCGCAGAGATCGCCTACACCCTGCAGACAGGCAGAGAGGCGATGGAGGAAAGATTGTCGCTTGTCGCATCCAGCGTCTCTGAATTCCGGGAAAAACTGACACGTTATCTCCAAGGCAAGAGCAGAGACGGGGAGATCTACCTCGGTACCAGCAAAGCAACGAAAGCCGCTCTCCGCTCACAACCTGAAGGTGTAGAAGGGAAGACCCTCCACCAGCTGGCAGAAAGCTGGGCGTCAGGTGCGGATATCGATTGGAAACGGAAGTTCTATAACAGTGAAAAGCTGCCTAGCCGTGTATCTCTGCCGACGTACCCGTTTGCCGAGGAGCGGTATTGGATACCACAGTCTCAACCGCAACAGGGGACAGCTCCAACTATCAGCCTACGTACCGCCTCCTCTTGGGCCGCATCTGCCAAGCATACCGAGTGTGAGTCTCATCCGCTCCTGCACCGCAACACCTCTGATTTCTCTGGAATCCGCTACAGCTCCACCTTTGATGGGCAAGAATTTTTCCTTGCTGACCATCTGGTAAAAGGGCAAAAGGTTCTGCCAGGGGTCGCTTATCTGGAGATGGCACGGGCGGCCGTGGCAAAAGCTACTGGCTCAGGCGACATCGGAATCAAGTTGAGCAATGTAGTCTGGGCAAGTCCGATCCGTGTGGAGGATCAGCCGGTCGATGTTCATATTAGACTCACACAGGGCGAAAACGGTCTGATTCACTACGAGATCGGCAGAGAGACCGAAACGGGAGAATCGAGTGTATACAGCCAAGGGAGTGCAGTGACCAGCCCTGTTGAGGATACAAAAACGCTTGATCTGCCTGCCTTGCAGGCTCAGTGCCGTCGAAGTGTTCTCTCATCTGCACAATGCTACGAGATGTACAGAGCGATGGGGCTTACATACGGGCCAGGGCATCAAGGGATTCAAGAGGTATATATCGGAGCGGATCAGGTAGTAGCCAAGCTGTCCCTTCCTGATGCTATTTTCCCGACCCAACATCAATATGTCCTGCATCCAAGCCTGATGGATTCTGCCCTGCAAGCCGCGATTGGTTTGACAGAGGGGTCTCATGCAGGGGCGGGAAGCGGCGTTAGCGTACGGAAGCCAGCACTGCCGTTTGCCCTGCAAGAGCTTCATGTGATCCGTCCGTGTACCACATCCATGTGGGCGCTGATTCGCTACAGCGAAGGCAGCAAGGCAGAAGACAAGGTACAGAAGCTGGATATTGATCTGTGTGACGAGCACGGTGCGGTATGTGTACAGATGCGAGGATATACTTCCAGAATACTGGAAAATGGGGCAGGAGCAGATCGCAGTGATTCGTCTGCGAACGGAATCCTGATGCTGGAGCCTAATTGGAAGGTACAGGAGGTCGGTATGAATGACCCGATTCCAGCTTACGCACAGCATCTTGTGATTTTATGTGAGCCAGAAGATCATGTACACACCGCCATCCAACACCACATGCACCACGCAAGAATCATCCGACTGCAATCTGGACATGGCAACAAGGCGGAGAGATTTAACAGCATGGCCGTACATCTTTTCGAAGAGATACAGAGCATTATCCAATCAAGACCCAAGGAGCAAGTGTTGATTCAGGTCGTGTGCTGGAATCAGGGAGGCCACCGGCTTTTCACAGGGCTTTCCGCTCTCCTGAAAACAGCCCGACTGGAGAATCCGAAGCTCATCACACAGCTGATCGAAGCAGAGCCTAGAGAAGGTGCCCAGCAGCTCATCGGGATGCTCAGAGAGAACTCTCGAAGCCCGCAGGACGCACAGGTCCGCTACCAGCAGGGCCAACGATTCGTAGCCGGCCAGAGTGTGCTTCAGGGAACCCAATCCCCAAAAGCGAGACTTCCACTTCCATGGAGAGACTATGGCGTCTATCTCCTCACAGGCGGAGCAGGTGGACTTGGACTGATTTTTGCCAAAGAAATCGTCCAGAACGTGAAGCAGCCAACTCTGATTCTGACGGGCCGATCCAGTCTGACCCCGGACAAGCAGTCCAAGCTGAGAGAACTAGAAGCATGGGGTGCCAAAATCGATTACCGCCCAACCGACGTGGCGAACCGAACAGATGTTGACAATCTCATCCAAAGCATCGTCGCAGAATACGGCGGTCTCAACGGTATCATCCACAGTGCGGGTGTCATCCACGACAACTATATCCTGAGAAAAACCAGCGAAGAATTCCAGCAAGTCCTTGCACCGAAGACAGCAGGTACAGTGAATCTGGATGAAGCGACTAAAAAGTTGAATCTTGACTTCTTTGCTCTCTTCTCATCTGTTACAGCAGGCTGGGGAAATCCGGGTCAGGCTGATTATGCAGCTGCCAATGCTTTTATGGATGCGTACGCAAGCGAGCGTCACGAGCTGACACAGATCAACCAACGTCATGGGAAGACGCTGTCGATCAACTGGCCGCTGTGGAAGGAAGGCGGCATGCGGGTTGATATACAGACGGAACAGATGATGAAGCAAAACATGGGCATGACCCCCATGAATACGAAAAACGGCATACAGGCCTTTTACCAAGCGATCTCGACTGGCAAGCCTCAGATCATGGCGGTGGAAGGAGAGCTATCACGCATCAGACAGGCTCTGGTGCTTCATACCGAAGCCGAAGCTTCATCTGAAGAGGCAACGGTCACGACGGCTTCTACATCAGGGAGCGACACACAAGCCCTGCTGGCAAAAGTCCAAGCGATCCTCGTGCAAGCCTTGTCAGAGCAAATGAAGGTGCCAAGCGAGGATATTGACATCGAGGAAGAGCTGGAAAGCTACGGGTTGGATCAGATTATGCTGACAGAATGGCTCAGCACACTCAACCAACAGTACGGGCTGGAGCTGAAAGTGGAGGTATTCCGTGAGTATGTGACTCTGCGTCATTTTGCCGCGTATCTGGTGGAGGAGTATCGGGATGCGATCGCTGTACACGGTCAGGCGGAGGGTGTCACGACAGCACCAGAGTATTCATTCGAGGAGTACCAAACAGAGGAGCGTGAACCGTTCGTGGATACCCCTATGACTGTGGCACATACCGAAGGATCGGTTCTGGCGGCCACATCCGATCAGCTCCGTCCAAAAGCAACCCACTACCTCAAACAGCTGCTGTCATCTGTCATCCAGCTGCCAGAGCACCGAATCGACGCTGAGGCTCCGATGGAGAAATACGGAATCGATTCCTTCATGGTCATCCAATTGACCAACCAGCTGGAAAAGAGCTTCGGCCCACTGTCCAAAACCTTATTTTTCGAATATCAGACCATCAGTGAATTGACTGGATATTTCTTGGAAGCTCATCGGGAGCAGCTGCTGCAACTGCTTGATGTCGATACATCGGCAGGCACATCTGCAACCGAAAAACAATCAGAAAAGCCTTCTTCTTTGGAGAAAAATCCGAGCCAAGGCGTGCCATCCATCCAATCGCCAATAAAAGCCGCCAACGAGCCACGCCTCCAAACGGCCCAGACCGTATCGACAGCTCAGACGACACCGCACACCTCAGCTGATTCCGATATCGCCATCATCGGTCTCTCTGGACGCTACCCAGGCGCGCGCAACGTACGGGAGTTCTGGAAAAACCTGCAGGCTGGCAAAGACTCCATCACCGAAATCCCGCAAGACCGCTGGGATCTCAGCCTGTATTATGACGAGCAAAAAGGCAAACCGGGCAAATCGTACGGCAAGTGGGGAGGCTTCATCGAGGGTGTCGACCAGTTCGATCCGCTGTTTTTCAACATCTCCCCGAGGGAAGCGGAGCTGATGGACCCGCAGGAGCGATTATTCCTCCAATGTGTCTATGAAGCGATGGAAGATGCGGGCTATTCCCGTGAGGCGCTCCGTTCGTACCGGGGAGCGGGGATGGACGGCAATGTAGGTGTCTACGTAGGGGTCATGTACGAGGAGTACCAGCTTTTCGGAGCGCAGGCTCAGCTGCTGGGTAATCCCATCGCGCTGAACGGCAATCCATCCTCGATTGCCAACCGTGTGTCGTATTTCTGCAATTTCCACGGGCCAAGCGTCGCTGTCGATACGATGTGTTCTTCATCGCTGACCGCGATTCATTTTGCCTGCCAAAGCTTGCGCAATCAAGAATGCGAGGTGGCGATTGCAGGCGGTGTGAACGTCTCGATCCACCCGAACAAATACCTGATGCTCGCCCAAGGCCGATTCATGTCGAGCAAGGGCCGTTGTGAAAGCTTCGGACAAGGCGGCGACGGATATGTACCGGGAGAGGGTGTCGGGGCTGTCCTGCTCAAACCACTGTCCAAAGCGATTGCAGACGGTGATCAGATCTACGGCGTGATCAAAGGTACGGCAGTGAACCACGGAGGAAAGACCAATGGCTACACCGTTCCGAATCCGAATGCCCAGGCCAGTGTGATCGGACGAGCTTACCAAGCAGCCGGAATCGATCCGCGCACGGTCAGCTATATCGAAGCGCATGGCACAGGGACATCCCTCGGTGATCCAATCGAGATCGCGGGCTTGACGAAGGCCTTCACCCCATACAGCAAGGAGAAGCAATTCTGCGCAATCGGTTCAGTCAAATCCAACATCGGGCATAGTGAGAGCGCAGCTGGGATGGCTGGCCTGACGAAGGTGCTGCTCCAGATGAAGCATCAGCAGATTGCACCGTCGCTTCACTCCAAGGAGCTTAACCCGAACATTGATTTTAGCCAGACTCCTTTTGTTGTGACACAAGAGCTGACCGAGTGGAGACGTCCTGTGGTTGAAATCAATGGTAAGACACAGGAAGTACCGAGACGCGCGGGCCTGTCCTCTTTTGGCGCAGGCGGCTCTAATGCGCATATTGTGCTGGAAGAATATTTCCATACCGATGTGAAGAGCGTTAGCTGTACAACGACTCCTCATTCCCCAGCGGTGATTATCCTGTCCGCTAAAAACGAAGAGCGCTTAAAAGAGCAGGCCCAACGCTTGCTGACCTTGATCGAGGAGGATCAGCTCCAAGATCACGATCTGCCTGATATCGCCTACACACTTCAGATCGGACGCGAACAGATGGAAGAGCGTCTCGGGATGATCGTGAATTCCATCTCCGAGCTTACCCACAACCTGCGGGAATACCTCGCAGACCGCAACGGAAGCACGATGCTCTACCGCGGACAGTTCCAGCCAGCAGACGACACGATCTCCGCTCTGGCTTCTGATGAAGAAATGCACGAACTCATCGAGATGTGGATCGAGCGGAAAAAATACGCCAAGCTTCTCGACATGTGGGTAAAAGGCATCAGCATCAACTGGAGCAAGCTTTATGGGGAAGCAAAACCCCGTAGAATCAGCTTGCCTGCGTACCCGTTTGCCAAGGAGCGTTACTGGGTTCCAGTGCCAGACGCCGCGCTTTTGGTTAACAACAAGGGCATGGTTCCAGCTTCTTCTACAGTTTCGCCTGGCAGCGTCAAACAGGGTGAGAGTACAACCGAAACCGAACGGGCCTTGCATCTTTTGAAAAAAGAATGGGAACCGAGTCCAGCCACTCCGAGCAGACAGGTGAAGCGTACAATTGCCGTCCTCACTACCGACATGACCAAAGGAATTGCACAGCATCTCGCTTTGATGCTTCCACAGGTGCATGTTTTGGATTCGCAAGCGCTTGTTGCATTCGGCGGGCAGCAAGGTCAGGGATATGACTGGAGCAGCTATGACGGTTTTGTCGACCTGACGGGATGCGGTACAGATGGTAATGAACAGACTTCATGGATTCCATGGCTTGCGCAGCTGATCGAGAACCGGCATAAAGAAGGCGTAATCGTGCTGGGCGTAACCAAGGGATTGGAATCGTACCAAAACACCACGGTCAACCTGTCTGGTGCGTCCCGTGCCGGATTATACCGACTTTTGCAAAATGAATACGGCCATCTGAGATCACGCCATCTGGATGCAGATCCATACACGGATGACAAGGTGCTCGCCGGGCAGATCGTTACTGAACTCGTAACAGACAGTGAGGACTCCGAGGTATGTTACCGCGGCGGACAACGATACCGCTCGTATCTTAGTGAACAGTCGGAACAGCAACCAAGCGAACGTGGGAGAGTGTTCACCCCATTCCCACCGGATCAGGTGCTGTGGATTACAGGTGGGACAAGAGGACTCGGCTTTTTATCCGCGCAGCATTTTGTCGCTCACTATGGTGTGAAGCGTCTGGTCTTGACCGGACGGGAGACACTGCCACCGCGCGAGCAATGGGCCGCATATCAGGAGCAAGACACCTCTGTCGCGCAAAAAATCCGTTCGATTCAAGCATTGGAAGCCCAGGGTGTTCAGGTACGGGTGCTATCCCTCCGCTTGACCGATCAGCAGGATGTGCAAAAAGCGGTGGACGAGATCAAGCGTACGATGGGTTCGATCGGCGGCGTGATCCACTGTGCAGGGATGGCTGATATGGAGACTCCTGCCTTTATCCGTAAGACTCCCGAATCGATCCAACAGGTGCTTGCTCCTAAAGTCACCGGGCTGAATGCCCTGTATCAAAGCATGAAGCATGAGCCGCTGCAATTTTTTGTCCTGTTCTCCTCCGTGTCAGCAGCCATTCCGACACTTGGTGCGGGACAGAGCGATTATGCCATGGCGAATACGTATATGGATTATTTTGCCGGAGCACATCAGCACGCATGTCCGATCATCAGCATTCAGTGGCCGAACTGGAAAGAGACGGGCATGGGGGAAGTATACAGCCGCTCCTATGAGCAAACAGGTCTACTCAGCATGACCAATGAGGAAGGCTTGCACCTGTTCGACCGTATCCTCGCACACCGTACAGGCCCAGTCGTCTTCCCGGCAGTCGTCAATCCAGAGCGATGGAAGCCTGAGAATCTCATGCGACACAGAGCGAAGGAGACGCCAACGGCAAACGTGCAGTCCGGGCAGTCAGGACAATCAGGACAAGCGATAGCCGTGACTCCAACACAGAAGACCACGGATGAGCTTCTCCAAGCCACGCAAGACTGGCTCGCCTCCCTTTTGTCCAAAGAACTGAAGGTAGACGCCGCCAGACTCAAACCAGATGTACCGTTCCAGGATTATGGCATGGACTCTGTGTTGCTGGCCCAAGTGATCACCAACATCGACCGCGAGCTCAAGGTCGTCGCACTCGACCCTGGAGCCATGCTCGAATACCCGACGCTCAGAAGCCTGTCTGCGTACATGACCGAGAAGTATGCGGAGGTATTGGCGACATTATTTGCGATTCAGTCAACGAGCAGGGAGGGGGCTGACGCAGAGGTGGTTCGTAAACCATTAGTGGAACCAGTACCGTTCGTTGCCGAGCCATCTGCCATCCAACAGACCGTCTTAACGAATCCATCTATAAAAGAAACACCTGCCCGAAAAGACAAAATCGCCATCGTCGGCCTCGCCTGCCATTTCCCAGACGCCACCGACACGAGTGAGTACTGGCACAACCTCACCACAGGACACGACAGCATCCGCGAAGTCCCCAAATCTCGCTGGGATTGGGAAAAGCTCTATGATGCACAAGGCAGTGGCGAAGGCAAAAGCATCAGCAAATGGGGCTCCTTCTTAAAAGGCATCGAAGACTTCGATCCGTCCTATTTCAAAATCGGCGAGTCAGTCGCCCCGCTGATCGACCCGCTCCAACGTCAGTGGTTGGAGGTGAGCGCAGAAGCATTGGCCGATGCCGGATATGCGAAGCAGGATCTGTGGAACAGACAGGTTGGCGTCTTCGTAGGTACACGCGCAGCGAATTTTATACAAAAAACTGGCAAGAGCCAAAAAGACACGATCGTTGGGATCGGACAGAACTTCATCGCCACCCATCTGGCCCATGTCTATAATTTTAAAGGGCCTAACATGGTCGTCGACACCGCCTGCTCCAGCGCCTTAACCGCCATCCATCTGGCAGTCAAGAGCATCCAAAACGGAGAGTCCGAGGTAGCCTTGGCTGGGGGAGTCGAGATTCTGCTCGATGAGACCCCATATACCGTGCTGAGCGCCGCCAAGGTCCTATCCCCAGACGGCCGCTGCAAGACCTTTGATGCCAGTGCCAACGGGATCGGCTTGGGTGAAGGCTGCGGGGTACTCGTGTTAAAACCGCTCCAGCAAGCGATCCGCGACAACAACAAAATCTACGGAGTCATCGATGGCTCCGCAATTAATAATGACGGCAACACGATGGGAGTCACCACCCCTAACCCAGAAGCACAGCGGGAGCTGATCGAAAAAGCGATCGCGGATGCCAACATCTCAGCAGACACGATCACCTATGTTGAAACCCATGGGACAGGCACCCTGATCGGTGACCCAATCGAGCTCAAAGCACTCACACAGATTTTCACCAAAACAACATCACGCAAGCAGTTCTGCGGCGTTGGCAGTGTCAAAAGCAACATCGGTCACCTGCTGAGTGCGGCGGGAGCAGCCAGCATCGTCAAGGTATTGCTTGCCATCGCACATCAGGAGCTTCCCCCGACCCTTCACTGCAGCAACCCGAATCCACGCTTCCAGTTCGAGGAGTCACCACTCTATATCGTCAATCAAACGAAGAGATGGACGACCGAGAACCAGATTTTGCGCGCGGGGATCAGTGCTTTTGGTCTGGGTGGCAATAACGCACATATTATCGTCAGTAATGAAGGAATACCAGACACCCACAAAGCGTCCCTTGCGCCAAAAGGGGAAAAGGTTGTGTTTAACCGAAGACGCTACTGGCCGGAAGAATTCAAGCAAGACACTTCAACTCAGGAAACGCAGGACATTCAGGCACCTTCCACGCAAGTAGCATCTGGGAACGTGGGACAAGCAGGGACTATGGCCTTTTTCGAGCCGGTTAAGGTTGAAGAAAGGAAGTAAAACATGATGAAAAGTCCAACCAAAGAAACTTTTGTGCAACGAGTAACGCACAGCAACTATATCGTTTCGGATCATCGGGTACATGGCGTATGTACCCTCCCTGGTGTCACCTTACTGGACTTGGTTTACCGCCTATCGTTACCTTACCTCGGCACGCAGGCGATTGAACTGAGACACATCATTTTCAAGCAGCCGATCGTTACAACAGAGCAATTCGACCAAAACGTCTACGTCACATTCACCCCAGATGGTTCACAATGGAGGGTGTCGGTGACCAGCCAAAAGGTCAAAGGCGATGAGATCGTCGATTCGCAGGCAGATGAAAATATGGAATGCTTCCTGACTCTCAGGGAAGCATTCCAGCCTGCCAAGCCAACGCTTGATGTACAGGCATTCACCCGTCAAGCCATCCGGCAATATGATATGGACGAGATTTACGGTCTGGCGAGACAAGTGGATATCACGCACTATACCTTTATGAAGACATTAGGAACGGTCTATCAGCGCAATCATGAAGAGCTGATGAAGCTTCATTTGAGCGAGCTTGCCGAGTCCTTTTTGGATAAATTTTATGCACATGCAGCCTTTTTGGACGGATCGACGCTGGCAGGCAACTCGTTTAGCCTGGGCGAGGCCAAAGATGGAGTGTTCCGCGACCATACGCCATACATTCCATTCATGGTCGAGCGCTTCTGCATCCACAAGCCGCTCCCATCCACCATCTACACCTATTCGCAGAAAAAGCAGACGGCCTCCGCCTCTGTAGCATCGACACCGCCAGATATCGTTTCTATGGATATCATCATTTTTGATGAATCCGGTGAGGCACTGGTCGAATTCGGCCGATTGACCGCCAAGCGGATTCGGGAGCCGCATCTGATCCAAAAGTTAACCGAAAATAAGGAACAACCGCATCGTGCTGAAAATGGAATAGCAGAGCAGCAGCCTATACTTGGCGAACAAGCCCAAGCTGATCTGGGGCATTCAAGCAACCCGCCATTTGCCACCGACCTGGAGTCCCCAAGCCATCCGGCAGATGCAACCGATTCCAGCCAGCCAGATCCTACTGCTGCCATCCACCTCTACCTGCAGCAAGAAATCGCCGGCGTATTAGGAAAAACGGCAGGGGAAATCGACATCCACACGGGCTTCTACGATCTCGGACTGGATTCCACCGAATTGCTCGGACTGGTAAAGGTCTTAGAGCAAAAGGTACAAGCCCAGCTGTATCCGACACTTCTGTTCGAATATCCGACCGTTGTGGGATTAGGCGAATATCTCTTAGAAAACTGGGAGAAAGCCTTCGCGGTGGTGGATGTGCCTGCACAGGGGCAACCACAGGGGCAAGCAGGAGCGCAAAACCACGCACATCCGCAGACGCATGCGAACGACTCGGCCCAACACACCGATACAGATCGGAATCACTCTCCTGCGCAAACGCTGTTTTTCACCCCGGTATGGAACAAAGAAGAGCTCACCGCTGATCTGAACCAATTTCCAGGCAAGCAACACGACAGCAACCAACTCTCAGGTGCCAAACGTTTCCGCCATATCGTCATCCTGTTAGACCATGCTCTGCCAGCTCTGCCGCAAGCGATTCAACAGCAATCCGATGACATCGAGGTTGTGAGGATCGATTCTAGCGCAGGAAGCATCCCAGCCCGTTTCACGGATCAATTCAAGCAACTGCTTGCGCTCGTCCAGAAGCAGCTGAGACAAAAGCTTCCAACTGAATTGCTGGTGCAGGTGGTAGCAGATGCCGACCTGACAGGTGAATACGCCTACGCCTTAGCGGGTTTTCTCAAAACAGCCCATCTCGAAAACCCTAAAATACATAGCCAGATCATCACCATGGACCGCCTCCATGCGCAATCGGCCCCGTCCATAGCGCAGCTGCTTGAAAAAGAGGCACTGGCCCATAAAAAAGGGATGTCCGAAATCCGCTACCAATCCGGAGCATCCATGCGCTACACCAAGCGGTTGCAAGAGACCGACTGGCAGCAAACCCAAACCAAAGCCGTCCCAGCCTGCAAAGAAAACGGCGTCTACGTGATCACAGGCGGACTGGGTGGATTGGGACTGATGGTTGCCAATCATTTTGCTCATCAGGCCAAGGTCAAGCTTGCTCTCCTCGGCCGCTCCAAGCTCGACCAAACCAAGGAAGAGAAGCTGCAAGAGTTGAGGCAAAAAGGGGCAGAGGTGCTGTATCTGGAGGCAGATATCAGCAACGAAAGCGATCTCGCAATCACCCTGTCTACTATCAAATCGAAACTTGGCCCTATCACAGGAGTGCTCCATTGCGCTGGCATCCTCAAGGATCAATTTATCATTCAAAAAGATCCGGCAGACGTACAGGCGGTCTTCGAGCCAAAAGTCCAGGGGATTTGGAATCTGGATAAGGCTACTCAGCAGGAGAAGCTTGATTTCTTCGTTATTTTTTCATCCATTTCCGCGATTTTGGGCAATTTGGGACAGGCTGATTATTCCAGTGCGAATGCGTTCTTGGATGGTTTTGCCGCACAGCGCCAAGAAAAAGTGAACCGTAATGAATGTTATGGTAACACATTTTCGATCAACTGGCCGCTCTGGTCAGAAGGTGGGATGCATGTAGATGCCGAGATGGAGCAGATGATGTATGCATCAACTGGAATGCTGGCATTGCCTACCGGAGCAGGTATGGATGCACTCGATGCGATTTTGGCTCAGGATCAGACGCAGATTGCAGTGATGCACGGTAATGGGGATAAAATCCGCGATCATGTGAAGGCACATTTGGTTGCGAAAAATCCGGCAGACCGAGCAGAGACAGAGCGAGCCGAAACAAAACGAGCCGAAACAGACCGAGCAGAGACAAAGCGACCAGCTACAGAGCGTGGACAAAGCCGCACCCCAGCGTCTCAACCGTCCACCTACGATCAAGAGGACATCGCAATCATCGGCGTCTCCGGCCGCTATCCATCTGCCAACAATCTGGAGGAATTCTATCAGAACCTGCGGGCTGGCAAAGACTGCATCACGGGCTTCCCGAAAGACAGATGGAAGGACTACGAATTTACATATGATGTGGAGCAATTCTATCAATACGGCGGCTTTATTGACGGAATTGACCAGTTTGACCCACTTTTCTTTAACATCTCGCCGAGTCAAGCAGAGACGATGGACCCGCAGGCCAGACTCTTTTTAGAGACAGCGTGGGAAGCTTGTGAAGATGCAGGCTTTTTCCAAGACCGGACCCGTCATCATTATCCGTCCTCCAGTGACAGGAGTGTAGGCGTGTTTGCGGGCGTCTTTTGGAACCATTATGAATTGTATGCGGCTGAGATGACTCTGCGTGGCACACCTACCTCTTTTGGCGTGACTCCGGCAACGATCCCGAATATGGTGTCGTACTGCATGAATTTCCATGGCCCGTCGATGGCAGTGGATACGATGTGTTCATCCTCATTGACCGCGATTCACTTGGCAGCGGAGAGCATCAAGAAGGGCGAATGCCACTACGCAATCGCCGGCGGGGTCAATCTGGTGACACACCCGCACAAGTATATGTTCCTCAACCAGGCTCAGTTCTTAGCATCGGACGGCAGATGCCGCAGCTTCGGGATGGACGGGGATGGCTACGTTCCAGGTGAGGGTGTCGGGGCGGTACTCATGACCACGCTCAGCCATGCGGAACAAGAAGGCTACCACATCTATGCCGTGATCAAAGGCTCTGCCATCAATCATGTCGGCAAAACATCGGGAGCCACGGTTCCAGATCCAGTCGCCCAATCTGAGGTCATCGCGGATGCGATCCGAAAAGCAGGCATTCATCCAAGCACGATCAGCTATATGGAAGCCCACGGAACAGGTACCTCCCTGGGTGATCCGATCGAAATCCAAGGTCTTAAACGATCGTTTGATAAATGGGGCAGCCAACAGCAGACCTGTGCAATCGGTTCGTTGAAATCCAACATCGGACACTTGGAGGCGGCGGCAGGCATCGCAGGTCTGACGAAGCTGCTGCTTCAATTCAAATACCAGTGCATCTTCCCATCGCTGCACGCCGAGCGGTTAAATCCATTCATTCCGTTTGCAGACACACCGTTTTATGTAGAGCGCGAGTACAAGGCATGGAAAAGACCCGAAGTGCACATCGACGGACCATCCACGGTTGCTCCAAGACGCGCTGGCTTGAGTTCATTCGGTGCGAACGGGAGCAATGCACACATCATCGTCGAGGAGTATATTCCAAGAGCGATCAGACAGGAAAAAAGCGAAGGCATCGTTCAGAGCGGCCCTGTCATCGTGCCACTCTCCGCGAAGCATCACGACAGTCTTAAAGCATATGCCCGCAAGCTTCATCACGCGCTGGCACAGCAACCCTCCGAGTCTCTCAACCTGATCGATGTGGCCTATACGCTGCAAGTCGGACGGGAGCCGATGAGATACCGTGCTGCTTTTGTCGTCCATAGCATCGCGGAGTTGATTGATAAGCTTCGCCTGTTCATGCAAGGGGAGGAGCAGGTCGCGGGGGTTTACCTGGGGGATATCAAACAGAGTCAGGAGTGGAGCCGAGTCTCTGTCTCAGACCAAGACCTGTTGGATGCAGCCAAGTGCGCAACCGCGTGGGTACATGGCGCGAGCCTGGATTGGAACAAGCTCTATGGCGATATGAAGCCGCAGAGGGTCAGCCTGCCTGCGTATCCGTTTGTGAAAGGGAGCTATTGGGTGCAGGCACCAAAAGCCAAATCGTCTGACGGTGTGAACAGCGGTACGAAAATCGGTGCAGAAGTTGCTGCGAATACCGATGCAAGAGTTGCCGCGAAAACCAGTAACCCAACTGCTCAGACAACTGTCACCCATACCCATCCCGATCCGTCCGCTGGAACAACGATCATGCTCGCCCCAGTGTGGGAGACCGTACCGCTTCAACAAGGCAGTGCCTTCCCATCCACGTCTGACCGAATCGTCATGATCGGCGGGACTGAGCAAAAACGCAATGAGATCAGAAACTACTATCCTAATGCTCACACGTTGGATATTCACCCATACAGTACCGTAGAAGAAATCAGTCAAAAAATCGAAGCATTCGGCCCGATTGACCATATCGTGTGGATGGCGTCCGCTTCAGGGATCGCCACGATGACAGACGAAGGCTTGATCAAGGGCCAAGACCAAGGTGTCATACAGGTATATCGCATCATCAAAAGCCTGCTTCGCCTAGGCTACGCCAACCAAGAACTCGGCTGGACTCTGTTGACCGTACAGACCCAACCAATCCGTAACAACGATCCAGTCAATCCTATTGATGCCAGCCTCCACGGCCTCATCGGCTCCATGGCGAAGGAATACACCAACTGGAAGGTTCGGCTCGTCGATCTGGAAGCGAATCGGGAATGGCCGCTTGCCGAGCTGTTTACGATTCTGGCAGACTCACAGGGGAATCCTTGGGTATACCGCGATTCTGTGTGGTATCGCCAAGAACTGGTACAGGTGCAGCACGAACTGGCCAAGCAGCCATTTTATCGCACTGGTGGTGTCTACGTCGTTATCGGTGGTGCGGGCGGCATCGGAGAAGTGTGGAGCGAGTATATGATCCGCACCTATCAGGCTCATATCATCTGGATCGGAAGACGACCACTGGATGCCGACATCCAAGCCAAGCTGAATCGTCTCGCAACGCTCGGCCCTGCACCAGTCTATCTCTCAGCTGATGCCACAGATCAAGCCGCACTCGACCATGCCTATCGACAGATCAAACAGCGGCACCCACAGATTCACGGTGTCATCCAATCCGCTATCGTACTGATGGACAGAAGCCTCGCTAATATGGAAGAAGACCGTTTCCGCGCCGTTCTCGCCTCCAAGGTAGATGTCAGTGTGCGGGTGGCACAGGTATTCCAGCACGAACCGCTTGACTTCGTGATGTTTTTCTCTTCCCTCAATGCCTTCCTCAAAGGAGCGGGCCAAAGCAATTATGTAGCGGGCTGCACCTTTAAAGATGCGTTTGCCCACCAGCTTTCCCAAGAGTGGTCATGTGCGGTGAAGGTGATGAACTGGGGCTACTGGGGCAGTGTAGGGATTGTCGCTACCGATGAGTACACAGAGCGGATGAACCGCTTAGGCATCGGCTCGATTGAACCGGCTGAGGCGATGGAAGCATTAGAGGTGCTGCTCGGGGGTACGCTTGATCAGTTCGCGCTGATGAAGATCACGAAGCCGCTCCAGACCCATGGACTCAACCCAGAAAAACAGATCATTCTCCATAAGCGCAACCCACAAACTGGCATTCCTAGCATGAATGCATATAAAATAAAACATGATAAACGTGCTGAATATATCAGACAGCAATTGAATCATAAAATCGCAGAGATGAACGATGTTCTCAGCAGACTGCTCTTGGCCCAGTTGCAATCGATGGGCATGTTCACCCAAGGGCGCGCAGGACTCACCGTCTTGAAAAACGTAGGTGGACTGCAAGATTCCTATCTCAGATGGCTGGAGGAAAGTCTGGATGCCTTAGTCCGCAACCAGCATCTCAAGCTTGAGCAGGATACCTATACCGCAGCAGATCCAACCCCACTCCAACTCGATGAAGTATGGAGAGAGTGGGATCAAAAGAAAGTCTCATGGAGTGAAGACCGCAACATGAAGGCACAGGTGATCCTGGTAGAAGCAACACTGCGGGCTTTGCCAGACATCCTCACAGGAAAAACGCGGGCCACTGATATTATGTTCCCGAATTCCTCTATGGAATTAGTTGGAGGTATCTATAAATGATTGCACACTACTTTAATGAAGTGCTCGCTGATACTGTAGTTGCATATCTGCAGGAACGGCTCAATCAGGACCCAGCGGCACGAATTCGCATCTTCGAGATTGGGGCAGGGACGGGAGGAACCAGCACGACGGTTTTTCAGAAGCTCAAGCCCTACCAGAACCACATCCAAGAATATTGCTACACCGATATCTCCAAAGCTTTTCTGCTCCATGCTGAGAACGAGTACGGTCCAGAGAATCCGTTTTTGACTTATAAACTGGTAGACATCGGACGTCCGATTGTGGAGCAGAACATCGGCTCAGGTGAGTACGACATCGTCATCGCGGCCAATGTCTTGCATGCCACTAAAAACATCCGCCAAACCTTGCGCAATGCAAAAACCGTCCTCAAGAGCGGCGGCTTGATTCTGCTTAACGAGATTGTCTCGAAATCCTTATTTACCCACTTGACCTTTGGGCTTTTGGAAGGATGGTGGCTGTACGAGGATGAGGAAATACGCGTCCCAGGCAGTCCTGGGCTTTCGATGGACAACTGGAGAAAGGTATTGGAGCTGGAGGGATTTGGCTCCGTCTTTTTCCCGGCAAAAGAAAGCGAAGAGTGGGGGCAGCAGATTATCGTGGCGGAAAGTGACGGGGTGGTGCATGTCACCCCGAACGTCACGGCTCCAGCTCCGGCTCTGAAGAAACCTGTAGAAGCGCAGCCGATTCAGACTTCCCGAGCACAGCCAAAAGAATCGGCTATCCTTCCCCAAGCCAATGTGACCCAGCAGATGGTAGAGGACTTCGTGAGAGAGACGATTATCGAGAAATTGTCCGAATCCCTGAAGGTGGATAGCCATCTGGTAGATTTGCATGACTCGTTTTCTGACTATGGAGTGGATTCGATCACGGGGATCAAGCTGGTTCAGGCGATCAACCAAGCGTTGAAGATCAATCTGGAGACGACCAATCTGTTCGATTACAGCTCTGTGAATCAGCTCACGGCATATATCCTATCGCAATATAACGAGGCGATGACCGAGCTTGTTGCGAAGAGTGTAGGAGGGACGCAGAGCGCTCACACGGACAGCGCAATCCATGCGGACAACGCGGTCAAGGTATTGCATACAGACCATGCATTACACGCAGTCAATCCGACAGAATCTGCTCCAACCGTTGCCGCCCGAACCACTGCCACCTTTGTTGACAACCGTTTTACCGAGCAACAAAAGCTAGACAATAGAGCTACCCAAGCCAAACCCGCTCACGCGAAGAGCACCCAGCAAGACGGGAACAGCGGCACAGATGCCGTCGCCATTATCGGGGTGAGCGGACGTTTCCCCCAATCCAAAAACGTCAACGCGCTTTGGGAGCATCTGGTTAACGGAAGCGATCTGGTCGGAGAAGTCACTCGCTGGGATCTTTCGCAGTATTACGCGGAAGGCACGAAATATTGCAACCAGGGCGGATTTTTAGATGATATTGACCAGTTCGACCCTGCCTTCTTCCATATTTCTGGAACCGAAGCGATCTATATGGACCCACACCAGCGGCTCTTTTTGGAAGAGTCTTGGAAGGCATTAGAGGATGCGGGGTACGCGGGGAACACCAGTCAAGGCGCACGCTGCGGGGTTTATGTCGGGTTTAACGATCTGGATTACCGCTTGATCTATGGCGAGAATCCGCCTCCGCAAGCCTTCTGGGGGAATGCCAGCTCCGTGATTCCGGCACGCATCTCCTACTATCTGGATTTGCAAGGGCCTGCCATCGCGGTGGATACGGCATGCTCCAGCTCGCTGGTTGCCATCCATCTTGCTTGTCAGGCATTGCTTGCCCACGAGACAGAGATGGCGCTCGCAGGCGGTGTCTTTATCCAATCCACGCCGAATTTTTATCTGTCGGCGAATCGGGCGGGCATGCTTTCGCCGGGCGGACGCTGCTTTACGTTTGATGAACGGGCAGATGGATTCGTTCCGGGCGAAGGGATCGGGGTGTTCGTACTCAAGCGCCTGTCCGATGCGATTGCCGATGGCGACCAGATCTACGGCGTGATCCGCGGTACAGCGATCAACCAAGACGGCACGACCAACGGGATTACAGCGCCAAGCGCCAAATCTCAGGAGCGATTGGAGACAGAGGTCTACGATACGTTTGGCATCCATCCCGAGCAGCTTCAGATGGTAGAGGCGCACGGGACAGGCACACAGCTCGGCGACCCGATCGAGTATCAGGCCCTGACACGGGCATTCCGCGCCTATACGGATAAAACGGAGTTCTGTGCCATCGGATCGATCAAGACCAACATCGGTCATACAGCGTCTGCGGCTGGCTCGGCCGGACTGATCAAGATATTGATGTCCCTCAAGCACAAACAGATTCCACCGTCCATCCATTACCGTGCGGGCAATCCGAACATTCAGTTCCAAGGAAGTCCTTTTTACGTCAATACAACGACAAAAGAGTGGACGGTCGAACCGGGGATGCCACGGATGGCGGCGATCAGCGCATTCGGATTTAGCGGGACCAATGCACACATGGTCATCGAGGAAGCGCCTGTCGTCGTACGCAACCACAGCCAAAAGCCAGGGTATCTGATCGTACTGTCGGCCCTGACAACCGAGCAGCTGCGCCAGCAAGCACAGCAGTTGATCGCGTTCTGTGAACATGAGCCACAGGTCGATTGCGGCAACATGAGCTACACCTTGTTAGTCGGCCGAAAGCATATGAATTGCCGTCTGGCTTGTGTAGTTCGCAGTCAGGATGAGCTTGTGACCTACCTGAAAAAATGGCTGGAAAAAGGAAAGGTCTCACAGGTGTACGTAGCGGAACTGCTCAAAAATGATCAGCGGGAGCAACCGTCCTTAAAACGCTATGGCAACGAATGCATTGAGAACAGCAAGCGTGCCAGCCATGCCAGTGAGTATTTGGAACAACTGTCTACCGTGGCCGATCTGTATATCCAAGGGTATGAGTTGGAATATCCGAATTTATTTGCGGATGAGCAGTATTCTCGGATCTCACTGCCTACTTATCCGTTTGCAAGAGAACGGTATTGGGTGACGCAGGTTGAATCCGCGAATTCACCGCTACCGAAAGCCGCAGTGAACACCGCCTCCGCCAGCGCCAGCAAAGCACTGGACATCATCCCAGCGACAGTCGCGAGAGCAACGACCCTTCATCCACTGCTGCATGAGAACACCTCCGATCTGTCGGAGCAACGGTACAGCTCCACTTTTACCGGGCAAGAGTTTTTCCTTGCTGATCATGTGGTGAATGGACGCAAGGTGTTACCAGGGGTTGCTTATCTGGAGATGGCTCGTGCCGCTGTCGAACGGGCAACTGGTGAGTGGCAGGCTGGCGAGACGGTCATCCGGCTAAAAAATGTGGTGTGGGCAAGCCCGATCCACGTAGACGAGACACCTGTTGAGGTACATATCGGACTGGATCCGGAAGAAAACGGCGAGATTCACTACGAAATCTACGGTGATCTCACAGAGGACGCCATCGAGCCGACGGTCTTCAGCCAAGGCAGCGCGATGGTGAGTCCGTTGAGTGATGCTGCACGACTCGAGCTTGCTCACCTGCAGGCTCAATGCAACCAGCGGACGCTTACATCGGCACAATGCTATGAGGCTTTTGGCAGGATGGGGCTTGCGTATGGAGCGGGTCATCAGGGGATTGAACGAGTGTATGTAGGAACAGACATGGTGTTGGCGAAGCTGACGCTGCCGTCCTGCATAGCGGACACTTATGATCAGTATGTAATGCATCCGAGCTTGATGGATTCCGCATTGCAGGCTGCTGTAGGGTTGGTGGCAGCTGCGACTGCGGATTCGGATGGGCAGCTGACTGACGATTGGATTACGGGTAAGCCCGTGTTGCCATTTGCCCTGCAGGAGCTGGAGGTTCTGCGTCCTGGCACGTCCTCGATGTGGGCGCTCATTCGCTACAGTGCAGGCAGCACGGCAGAGGACAAAGTGCAGAAGCTGGATATCGATCTATGTGATGATCACGGGATGATCTGCGCTAGGTTGAGAGGCTTCACCTCCCGCGTGCTGGAGGGCGGTGCAGGTCACACTGGTCAGGTAAGTCAGGTCGCTGGTTCCACTGTCACGGCGATGGTCACTGCCACTGATTCGGTCAACGGAACCTTATTGCTCACTCCAGTCTGGAAGGAACAAGCAGTCGAACGGGATGCGACAGCACCAACGTTTACCCAGCAGATCGTGATGCTCTGTGAATCACATGAATATTTGTATGAAACCATCACCAGCGAATGGAACGGGGTCAGATGCATCCGACTCCAGTCTGGATTAGGCGGTATTGAGGAGCAGTTCTCAGCATGTGCCGCACAGGCTTTGGAAGAAATCCAGCGCATCCTCCAAGACAAGCCGAGAGAGGATGTCCTGATCCAGATCATCATCCCGAATCAAGGTGTCCAGCAGCTTTTTGCAGGTCTAACCGGACTGCTCAAGACAGCGCGGCTGGAGAATCCGAAGCTGATCGGGCAATTGATCGAAGTCGAACCTGGCGAGGTACCAGAGGGAATCATCAAGAAGCTTGGTGAAAACAGCCGACGCCCGATGGACATCCATATCCGCTACGAAAAAGGCAAACGCTTGGTCGCACGCTGGAGCGAGGTAGAACTGGCACAGCACGAAGTCCTTCATCCGTGGAAAGACCATGGTGTCTACCTGATCACAGGTGGTGCGGGCGGACTCGGACAGATTTTTGCCCAAGATATTGCCCGGAAAGTTAACAACGCCACATTGATTCTCACAGGCAGATCCCCGCTTGGCGCAGACAAGCAGGCTGCGATTCAAGCATTAGAAAGCAACGGAACCAAGGTGGAGTATCGGATCGCCGACGTCTCCCAGAAGCAGTCGGTGGACAGCCTGCTTACGCACATCACCGAAGCATACGGCACTCTCCATGGGATCATCCATGCGGCGGGCGTCATCCGTGACAACTATCTGATCCGCAAAACCACGGCTGAATTAACCGAAGTTTTTGCCCCAAAAGTAGCAGGGGTCATTCATCTCGATCAGGCGAGTCAGCATCTGCCACTCGACTTTTTGATCCTGTTCTCGGCGGCGGCGGGAGCCATCGGCAACCCGGGGCAGGCGGACTATTCCATGGCGAATTCGTTCATGGACGGCTATGCAGCGTATCGCAATACACTGGTGTCAACCGGTCGACGCCAAGGCCAGACGGTAGCTTTCAACTGGCCGCTGTGGAAAGACGGCGGTATGCAGGTAGATGCCGAGACAGAGAAAATGCTGATGCAAAGCACCGGGATGATCGCGATGCGTACCGGAACAGGTATCCAAGCGCTGTATCAAGGCTTGGCAGCAGGCAAGCATCAGATCATGGCAGGGGAAGGCCATGTGACGCGGATGAAGCAGGCGTTGCATGTGACCGGGGAGCCGCGTGATCGCAATCGGCAACATGACGAGGTTCAAGCCTCTCTGGTGAATCTGGTGTCCCGTATGCTCCAAGTGGAAGCGGCGGAGATTGACGTAGATGTCGAGCTTACTGAGTACGGGTTTGATCAGGTGATGATGAGTGAGCTGGTGAACAGGCTGAATCAGATGTATGGAGTGGAGCTGTCGATTGCTGCGCTGTTTGAATATCAGAACCTACGCAGTATGGCGGGCTATCTGGCAGGGATGATCGAAGAGACGGTTGTCCGACCACGATACGTCCAAACCGGACAGGACAAAGACCAAACCATACAGGCAAAAGTGGTCGATGTTGCGGTAACTGTGCCATCTGCTAAAGCCGGACAGGCTAACATGACGTATGCCGGAACTGTGCCATCTGCCCAGACCAGCGCAGCCGCTTCTTCGTCCCAAGACACGCTTCAAGAAAAAGCAATCCACTATCTCAAAAAGCTGCTCTCATCCGTGATCCAGCTTCCTGAGCACAAGATCGAAGCCGATGCCCCGATGGAGAAGTACGGAATCGATTCGCTCATGGTGATGCAGCTGACCAATCAACTGGAACAGTCTTTCGGCTCGCTCTCCAAGACGTTGTTTTTCGAATATCAAAACATCCGCGAGCTGACCGGCTACTTCTTGGAATCACACAGAGAAAAGCTGATCCAATTGCTGGGGATTGGAGTGGAGACCACACCGAATGCAACTGTGGCTCTCGAAATCGATGGGAAGCCGTCATCCGTGAAGGGACAAGCGCTTCATCAAGCTCAAGCTCAAGGGCAAGCGCAAGCGTTGAACATCACGCAAGCCCAGTCTCCATCGCAGGTGCAGACCGCAACACGTCGAAAATCCCGCAAGCACACCCGTTCGGCTTCTGCCAGATACACATCTGCATCTGTAACCACCAACACGCAACAGCCTCAAACCAGAGATACTGCAGACACCACACAACCTACGGACATCGCTATCATCGGTCTCTCAGGCCGTTATCCAGGTGCAGCCAACATCCATGAGTTCTGGAAAAACCTGCGGGATGGCAAGGATTGCATCACCGAAATTCCCCAAGACCGCTGGGATCACAGCTTGTATTATGACAAGCAGAAGGACACCCCCGGCAAAACGTATGCCAAATGGGGCGGTTTCCTCGACGGTGTGACACACTTCGATCCTCTTTTCTTCAATATCTCTCCACGCGAAGCAGAGCTGATGGACCCGCAGGAGCGTCTTTTCCTGCAATCCGTCTACGAGGCTATCGAGGATGCAGGTTATACCCGCGAGGCATTGGCTGCGTACCGCAGTTCAGGGATGGAAGGCAATGTCGGTGTCTACGTGGGCGTGATGTATGAGGAGTACCAGCTGTATGGAGCACAGGCGCAGGTGACAGGCCATCCGATCGCGCTGAGCGGCAATCCTTCCGCTATTGCGAACCGTGTGTCGTATTTCTGCAATTTCCATGGGCCAAGCGTGGCTGTGGATACGATGTGTTCCTCTTCATTGACCGCTCTTCATTTTGCCGCCCAAAGCCTGCAAAAAGGCGAATGCGAGCTGGCAATCGCAGGGGGCGTCAATCTCTCGCTTCATCCGAATAAGTATCTGATGCTGGCACAAGGCCGTTTTGCATCGAGCAAAGGACGTTGCGAAAGCTTCGGGGAAGGCGGCGACGGCTATGTACCAGGTGAAGGTGTGGGGGCTGTGCTGCTCAAGCCGCTGTCCAAGGCCGTTGCCGACGGAGACCAGATCTACGGAATCATCAAGGGAACAGCCATCAATCACGGTGGAAAAACCAATGGCTACACGGTTCCGAACCCGAATGCGCATGCGAATGTCATCAGCCGAGCTCTTACAGAAGCAGGGATCAATCCGCGGACGATCAGTTATATCGAAGCACACGGTACCGGGACATCCTTGGGTGACCCAATCGAGATTGCGGGCTTGAACAAAACCTTTAAGGAATACACCACAGACAAGCAATTCTGCGCAATCGGCTCAGCCAAGTCCAACATCGGGCATGCTGAGAGTGCAGCAGGGATTGCCGGTCTGACAAAGGTATTGCTCCAGCTGAAATACCAGCAGTTAGTGCCATCGCTTCACTCCAAAGCCTTGAATCCGAACATTGATTTTACGCAAAGTCCTTTTGTCGTTCAGCAGGAGCTGACCGAGTGGAGACGTCCGGTGATCGAGGTAGACGGTATTACGCAGGAGTATCCAAGACGCGCGGGTCTCTCATCCTTTGGCGCGGGTGGCTCTAATGCTCATATCGTGATCGAAGAGTATATACCTGATCACACTATCAACAAAACCAATGCAGTAAGCATCTCCCCAGACCATCCGGCGGTCATCGTCCTCTCCGCGAAAAATGAGGAACGTCTCAAGGAACAAGTACAGCAATTGCTCGGCGCCATAGACGAATACCCACTGACCGATGCGGATTTGGCCGATATCGCCTACACGCTGCAAGTCGGTCGGGACGCGATGGACGTACGCCTCGCTCTGCTGGCTCATTCCATCCAAGATTTGAAAGAAAAGCTGACAGGCTACACCGCTGGTCAGGAGCCTATCTCCGATGTCTACCATGGTCACCTCAAGCAAGGCAAAGAAACGCTGTCTTTGTTTACCGCAGACGAAGAATTGCAGGAAGCGGTACAAAAATGGGTGCAGCGCCGCAAGTACCCGAAACTGCTGGACCTGTGGGTAAAAGGCCTTCAAGTCGATTGGGACAAGCTGTATGGTGATGTACGCCCACGCAAGATCAGCCTGCCGACGTACCCGTTTGCCAAGGAACACTACTGGATTCCGCAAGCGGACGCGAAAGGATTTAGCAGCGGAAATGTACATGTAAGTACGGAGATGAACCCTTACCTCCATCCACTGCTGCATCAGAACACGTCGGATTTCTTGGAACAGAGATTCAGCTCCACCTTTACCGGCAACGAATTTTTCCTCGCTGATCATGTCGTAATGGGTCAAAAGGTATTGCCTGGTGTCGCTTATCTGGAGATGACCCGTGCAGCGGTCGAACAGGCAGCGGGAGCATGGTTACAAGACGGGACGATCACCGTCCTCAAAGACATCGTATGGATGACCCCGATTCGTGTAGCGGATCAAGCGGTTCAAGTCCATATCGGTCTTACCCCGAAAGGAAACGATGAGATTGGCTTCGAGATATACAGCAAGGATGTGACGACAGGGGAAAAGAACGTTGTCTACAGTCAGGGCAATGCGGTGCTTCAGCCTGTTGGAGAAATCCCTGGCATCCCGCTTGCTTCGATCCATGCTTCATGTGGCAGACGCACGCTTTCGGCGGCGCAATGCTACCAAGCCTTCCAAGCGGCAGGGATTGAGTATGGCCCACGACACCAAGGGCTACAGGTCATTCATGTCGGAGCAGATCAGGTGCTGGCGAAGCTTTCATTACCAGCCGAACTCGCAGCCGGACTCCAATCCTATGTCCTGCATCCAAGCATCATGGACGCGGCCCTGCAAGCATCGGTCGGCTTGGTCATCGGCTCTGGCGACGTAGGTTCTGATTCTGACAACACCACTTCAGGTGCACCAGCACTGCCTTTTGCTCTGGAAGAGATCGAAATCTACCAACCATGCCAGTCTAGTATGTGGGCATGGGTACGCTACAGCGAAGGCAGTACGGCAGGGGATCAGGTACAGAAGCTGGATATTGACCTCTGTGATGAGCAAGGAAGCGTCTGCGTACGGATGAGAGGTTTTACCTCCAGAGTGTCTGGTGGGGATGTGAAAAACATCCCTGTGGAGCCATCATCTGGCTGGCCGGATGGAACACTCTTGCTGACGCCGCTTTGGGATACCGTTTCCCTGCCACAAGGACAGCCATTCCCGTCCCAGCACGAAAAACTGGTGATCATCGGAGGAGATGAACTCAGTCGCCACGAGGTACGACAATACTATCCTCTTGCCGATGTGATAGAGATTCGTCCTAGCAGTACGGTGGACGAGATCACAGCCAAGCTCCAAGCCTATGGCACGATTGACCATATCTGGTGGATTGCCCCGGCCTACTCACAAGCCTCTGTCGGAGACGATTCTTTGATAGAGGGACAAGAAGCGGGCGTCCTGCAGTTGTTTGGCCTGATCAAAAGTCTGCTCCACCAAGGATACGGCAGCAGGGATCTGGGCTGGACGATCATCACCACCCAAGCTCAACCGATCCATCACAACGACCAAGTGAATGCGGTTCATGCAAGCGTCCACGGGCTGATCGGTTCAATGGCCAAGGAATATACCAACTGGAAGGTGCGTCTTGTCGATCTGGAAGCAGACACCGATTGGCCGCTGCAAGAGATCATTACGTTGCCACCTGATCCACAGGGCGATCCGTATGTCTATCGTCTCTATGAATGGTACCGACAAGAGCTGGTCGAGGTGAATTCCAACCCGATCGGGCACACCGCGTATCGGCATGGCGGCGTCTATGTCGTCATCGGAGGGGCGGGTGGCATCGGAGAAGCCTGGAGTGAGTATATGATTCGCACCTATCAGGCACAGATTATCTGGATTGGCAGACGGGCCAAGGATACCGACATCCAAGCCAAGCTGGACAGACTTGCCGCATGGGGACCTGCACCAACCTATCTTTCAGCTGACGCAACGAATGAATCCGAGCTGAGACGGGCCTATCAACAAATCAAAGCACAGCACCCACAGATCCACGGCGTCATCCAATCGGCCATTGTGCTGTTGGACAGAAGCCTCGCGTATATGGACGAAGATCGATTCCGTACAGGCTTATCGGCAAAAGTGGATGTGAGCGTGCGGATGGCACAGGTGTTCCGGGATGAACCACTTGATTTTGTCCTGTTTTTCTCGTCCCTCAATGCATTCACCAAATCAGCAGGTCAAAGCAACTATGTGGCAGGCTGCACCTTTAAGGATGCATTCGCACACCAGCTCTCCACAGAGTGGTCGTGCGGGGTGAAGGTGATGAACTGGGGGTACTGGGGTAGTGTAGGTACGGTTGCTTCAAGCGAGTATCAGGATCGGATGGCGGCTGCCGGGATCGGCTCCATTGAACCTCCGGAAGCGATGAAAGCTCTAGAGGTGCTTCTCGCCGGGCCGATGGATCAGCTGGCCCTGATGAAAACAACCAAGCCGATGATCCTGCCAGGAGTTAACCGAGAGAAATCAGTAACCATCTACTCGTAACAGATTGATTTTGGCAACGGGAGGAGATGAACCATGCATACGAACGAATTGATTCGACAGATCAGTCACCAACAAGAACAAATCAATCAGCTCCTCTGCAAATTGTTATGGGGTCAGTTCCAGTCTATGGGCTGGGCTGATCTCCTGAGCAACAAGGGGCTGCGTGATTTATACCATAGATGGATGAAAGAAAGCATTGCGTTTTTAACGCGACATCAGTATATCAAGGCTGACGGTACGACCTATGTAGCCAACGCCAGCGTCGATCTCGATGAGGCATGGAGAGAGTGGGATCAGAAGAAAACCGCATGGCTGTCTGACGGTGCTACGAGAGCACAGGTGATTTTGGTGGAGGCAACACTTCGTGTGTTGCCTGACATCCTCACGGGAAAGACGCTCGCCACCGATATCATGTTTCCCAACTCTTCCATGGCTTTGGTAGAAGGAATCTATAAACACAACCCAGTCGCAGACTACTTCAATGAAGCGCTGGGCAACTCGGTCATCACCTATATCCAACAACGCCTGCAAAAAGACCCCGCTGCCCGCATCCGCATCATCGAGATCGGGGCAGGGACAGGGGGAACAAGTGCCGGCCTGTTCAAAAAGCTGAAGCCTTTTCAAAACCATATCCAAGAATATTGCTATACCGATCTTTCCAAAGCCTTTTTACTGCATGCCGAAGCTACATACGGTCCAGACAATCCATACTTGACCTATCAAATCTTCGATGTATCCGCACCACTGTCCAACCAGAACGTGGAGCCAGGCTCCTACGATATCGTCATCGCAGCCAACGTGTTGCATGCCACCAAAAATATCCGCCAAACCTTGCGCAATGCCAAAGCGGTGCTTAAGGGCAAGGGTTTGATTCTATTAAATGAGATTACAGCCAATTCTCTGTTTAACCATCTGACCTTTGGACTTTTGGAGGGGTGGTGGCTGTACGAGGATACAGCCCTACGAATCCCAGGTTGTCCAGGCTTATCACCTGCCAACTGGAAAAAAGTGCTGGAGATCGAGGGCTTCAAGTCGGTTTCCTTCCCAGCCCAAGTGGCGTCGGAGTGGGGACAGCAGATTATTATAGCGGAAAGTGACGGGGTCGTTATGCGGAACAACCGGTTTGAAGGATTCGCACAGAAAAAGCCGGGGAGTCTGCCACAGGCGCAGAAGACGCAAGCGGTACAGTCTGCCCAACCCGTTCAGGGAGCAGCCAGCCACTCTGCTGCTGTGTCCCATACAACCAAAATCGAGCAGCAAGCAACGGCCCGCCAGCCAATGTCTCGACCAACCACACAGAAGTCTAACGCTCCATCCACAAAACCGGCACGGAGCAGAAGCTTCGACCTGCCTGATCAGATGATCGAGGACTTCGTCCGGACATCCATCCGGGAAAATATCGGAGCCGCTTTGAAAATGGATGAGAGCAGAATTCAAAATGACCAAAGCTTCTCCGAATACGGTGTCGATTCCATCGTGGCGGTCAACCTGATCAATCTGATCAACCAATCTTTTCAGCTGACTCTGCAAACAACCGTTTTATTTGACTATAACAATGTAGATCAGCTGACGAAGCATATCTTCCAGACACATAAAAATGATCTGGTGACGCTACTTAGAAAAGATCAGCCGGAGATTGCAGAAGAAGAAACGTTTGAAGAAGCATTTGAAGAGCCAACAGCCGAAATACCGACAGCCCCAGTAGTTGAGGAGACCAATTCTGTTCAAACCAACTACGTTCAAACCAACTACGTTCAAACGTTCGCACCCTTGCCAAAAGCGGAGACTAGCGCACCAATTCTACAAGCGGATCATTTTCCGATCCAGGTTACGCCAGCAGCCACGCCAGCATCTATGTCAACAAAAGAACCAGTACAATCCCACCAAACCACCGAGACAGTCCAAGTACCACCACAGAAGGATTCCCACTACTACCGCGTGATCATAGAGCGACCAGGCGTGATTGATGACCTCCGTCTGATCCAATCCGCAGCTCCTGCGTTACAGGATGATGAAGTCCGCATCGCCGTCCGTGCGTTTGCCTTGAACTTCGGTGACCTGCTCAGTGTAAAAGGGCTGTACCCGACGATGCCGCCTTATCCATTTACTCCGGGTTTTGAGGCGAGCGGGGTAGTCATCGAGACAGGGCGTGCTGTCACGACTGTCCAAAAGGGAGATGCGGTCGTGTTCTGTGCAGGCGAGTCGATGGGGGCACAAGCTACCTTGATCACCTGCGCTGAAAAATACGTGTATCCCGTCTCCAAGGAATTATCGTTTGAAGAAGCGTGCTCACTGCCGACGGTTGCTGTCACGATGATCGATGCCTTCCACCGTGCCCAACTGAAAAAGGGCGAGCGCATCCTGATTCAGACGGCCACAGGCGGTACCGGACTGATCGCGGTACAGATGGCACAAGCGATCGGTGCGGAGATCTACGCGACAGCAGGCTCACAGCACAAGCTGGATTACCTCCGAGAGCTCGGCGTTCCACATACGATCAACTATCTCGAACATGATTTTGAGGCAGAGATCAAGCGGCTTACCAATGGAAAAGGCGTCGATGTCGTCATCAATACCTTGGCGGGTGACGCGATCCAAAAGGGGATGAATTGCTTAGCCCCTGGCGGCAGATACATCGAAATCGCCATGACCGCACTGAAATCAGCCAAAACGATCGATCTGTCCGTCCTCAATAACAACCAGACCTTCTACAGTGTCGATCTGCGTAAGCTTGGGTTTGCCAATCTACATAAATTAAGAGAATACCAGCAAGAGATGACACAGCTGGTAGATCAGGGTGTCATCCGCCCGACGATCAGCCAGATTTTCACGCTCGATCAGGTTAAGGAAGCCTATCAGTGTCTCGAAGACCGCGGCAATATCGGCAAGGTTGTCGTCAGCATCCCTGAGGCGTATCAGTACCAAGCGACTGCAACCAATCAAGTGAGCCAAGAAGCCAACCTTGCACAGCCAAGCTACGCATCCACACCGTTCGGACAAAAGGAGCCAATCGCTATCATCGGGATGAGCGGACGCTTCGCCAAATCGAAGAACGTACAAGAGCTGTGGGAGCATCTGGCTCAAGGGGACGATCTGATCGAGGAAGCCTCCAGATGGGATCTGTCGCAATACGAGCCAGAAGGAAAAACCTATTGCAAGCATGGCAGCTTCATCGATGATATCGATCAGTTCGACCCGCTCTTTTTCAATATTTCGGGGACGGAAGCTACCTACATGGACCCACAGCAGCGGATTTTCCTCGAAGAATCTTGGAAATCGCTGGAGAATGCGGGCTACGCAGGAGAGGCCGTCCAAGGAAGCAGATGCGGCGTATATGTCGGATGCAGTGCGCCTGATTACCAGCATCTGCTTGGCGACACACCTCCTGCCCAATCCTTCTGGGGCAATGCCAACTCCGTCATTCCTGCGCGGATCGCTTACTATCTCGATCTGCAAGGGCCGGCTATCGCAGTAGATACCGCATGCTCCAGTTCATTGGTGGCGGTTCATCTTGCCTGCCAAGGTCTGTGGAGCAACGAGACACAGATGGCACTCGCGGGCGGTATCTTCGTTCAATCCACTCCGAATTTTTATCTCGCATCGAACCGGGCGGGCATGCTTTCGCCGACAGGGCGGTGCTATACGTTTGATGATCGGGCAGACGGTTTTGTCCCAGGCGAAGGGGTGGGTGTCGTTGTCCTGAAGCGTCTCTCCGATGCGATTGCGGATGGCGATCATATCCATGGTGTGATCCGTGGAACGGCGGTCAACCAAGACGGCACGACCAACGGCATCACAGCGCCAAGCGCCAAGTCTCAGGAGCGGCTGGAGCTTGAGGTATACGATTCGTTCGGGATTCATCCCGAGCAGATTCAGATGATCGAAGCCCACGGAACAGGCACGAAGCTGGGCGATCCGATTGAATTCCAGGCGCTGACCAAGGCATTCCGTCATTACACCGATCAGAACGAATTCTGTGCAATCGGCTCGATCAAAACCAATATCGGGCATTCGGCAACCGCTGCGGGCGTGGCTGGAATCATCAAAATCCTGCTTTCGCTCCAGCATCAAAAAATCCCAGCATCGCTGCATTATCAAAACGGCAACCCGAATATTTCGTTCGATGGTAGCCCGTTTTACGTCAATACCACGACCAAGGATTGGGTTGTGAATCCAGGGACGAAGCGTGCAGCAGCAGTCAGCTCCTTTGGCTTCAGCGGTACGAATTCGCACATCGTCATCGAAGAAGCACCGCATGTACAGCGCAAGCATACGGTGAAGCCCGCTTACCTCATCACCCTGTCAGCCCGTACCCCTGAACAACTGAGAGAACAGGCTCTGCAGCTCGTCGAGTTCTGCGAGACAGGGGAGCAGATCGATTGCGGGAATATGAGCTATACCTTGCTGGTCGGGCGTAAGCATCTGAATTGCCGCCTCGCAACGGTCATCCGCAGTCAGAATGAGCTAGTTGCCTACCTGCGTAAATGGTTGGATAAGGGGAACGCAACACAGGTGTATGTGGCTGAGCTGAACAAAAATGAACAGCGCGAACAGGCTGCTCTGAAACGATATGGCAATGAATGCATTCAACATGCGGGCACAACCCAGGATGCAGGTGAGTATTACGAGTACCTAACTACTGTGGCCGATCTGTATGTCCAAGGCTATGGGTTGGAATATCAACAATTATTTTCCAAAGGACAGTACTCCCGGATGCCGCTTCCGACGTACCCATTTGCCAGAGAGCGTTATTGGGTTCCGAAGGTGGAAGCACAGCCTGCCGTTGGAGCAGACAGCACCCGTACCCGTGGCAACAACGATACGGACAAGGAATCAGCGAAGACGGCTGTCCTCCATCCGTTATTGCATCAAAATACATCGGATTTCGTGGAACAGCGGTATCGCTCGACTTTTACCGGGCAAGAGTTTTTCCTCGCTGATCATGTCGTGAACGGTCACAACATCCTGCCGGGCGTCGCCTATCTGGAGATGGTGCGGGCCGCAGTAACAGAGTCCGTACGTGGTGCGGCTCCGGTCAACATGGTACTTCAAAATATCGTGTGGGCAAGCCCAGTCCGTGTGGGCGATGCACCTGTTCACGTGCACACCAGTCTTGATCTGCATGAAAATGGCGAGATTCACTACATCGTCTACAGTGAACCAGAATCAGAAAGTCACGCGAAGCCACTCGTCCACAGCCGTGGCTTAGCCATAATGGTTCAACATGGGGAAGATTCGCTTCACCCGCAAACGCTTGACCTGTCTGCCCTGCAAGCACAGTGCAGCCGTGGAACGATTGATGCGGAGAAATGCTATGAAGCCTTCCAAAAGATGGGACTCGCGTATGGCCCATCTCATCAGGGAATAGAGAAGTTGTATCTCGGTCAGCAAGAGGTACTCGCAAAGCTCTCGCTCCCGTCTTGCATAGCCGCTACCGAAGAACAATACGTCCTGCATCCAAGCCTCATGGATTCCGCCTTGCAAGCGGCGGTCGGTCTGATGCTGGATGTAGACGGCGAGATGGTTGCGGGTAAGCCTGGAGTACCGTTCGCGCTCCAAGAGGTGGAGATTCTCCGTCCTTGCACATCTGACATGTGGGCATGGGTTCGCTACAGCCAAGAGAGCACAGCGCAAGACCAAGCAGCGATGTTGGATATTGACATATGCGACGCGCAGGGCAATCTCTGTGTATGCCTGAGAGGATTTACCACGAGAGGATTCGGTGGCGAGACAAGCCATACGGATTCTCAAGACGGCATGCTGTTGATGGAAGCGGATTGGAAGGAGCAAGCGATTGATCGTGCAGCTGTCACACCTGCCTATGCGCAACAGATCGTCATGACCGCTGGATGTGACGAAATGCTATGCCGCACGTTGACCAGCCAACTTCCAGATGCGAAATTCATCCGTCTGCATACGGATTCGAGCGTACACAGCAACCAAGCATCGTTTGGTGAAAGTACGGTCCGTGCTTTTGAAGAAATCCAGAACATCATTCTCCAGAAGCCAAAAGAGACCGTCCTGATCCAAGTCGTCATCCCGAATCACGGGGAACAGCAGCTTTTCTCAGCACTCACTGGCCTGTTACGAACCGCACAGCTTGAGAATCCGAAGCTGATTGGACAACTGATCGAAGTGGAGGCGGGAGAAGAGGCTGAGTCCATCGCCCGCCATCTGATCGAGAACAGCCGACAACCGATGGATACACATATCCGCTATCACGCGGGACGACGTTTCGTATCCGGCTGGAGCGAGGTGCAGTCACCGTCACAGGAAGACCGCCTTCCATGGAAGGACCAAGGCGTCTACCTCATTACAGGCGGCGCCGGAGGATTGGGCCTGATTTTTGCCAAGGAGATCGCCGATACATGCCAAAATCCACTCGTGATCCTCACAGGCCGAACCGCACTTGACCATGACAAAAAACGCAAGCTGAAAGATCTGCAAGCGTTGGGAGCACGTGTCGATTATCAACAGGTGGACGTCACGGACAAGCAAGCGGTCGAGCGCCTGATCCAGAGCATCACCGCACAGCACGGGCAACTCAACGGCATCATCCACAGTGCGGGTATCATCCACGACAACTTTATTCTGAAAAAGACCACGGACGAATGGCAAAACGTACTCGCCCCAAAGGTATCTGGTCTGCTCCATCTAGACGAAGCCACCAAGGATATCCAGCTTGACTTTTTCGTCCTGTTCTCTTCTGTTGCAGGAGAGTGGGGCAATCCGGGGCAGGCGGATTATGCTGTTGCCAATGCTTTTTTGGATGCGTATGCCACATACCGCAACGGGCTGGTGCAATCCGGTCAACGTCACGGACATACGATGTCAATCAACTGGCCGCTGTGGAAAGAGGGCGGCATGACGCTCAGCGCAGAGAACGAAAAGCGGATGAAGCAGACGATGGGAATGGTGGCCATAAGCACCGATAATGGCATCCGGGCCTTTTACCAAGGAGTAGCCGCGGGCAAGCATCGGATCATGGTCGTGCAAGGGAATGTGGAGCGGATGAAGCAGGTTTTGCTTACCACGAATGTGACAAGCTCAGCAGGGTCTGCCGAAAAAAAGCAAACTGCTCCTGCAGAGAATAAGCAACATGTGTCTGCCGAGACCAAGCAACCTGCTTCTGCTGAGACTAAACAACCTGTTTCGCTCGCCCAACCAACGACGACCCATCCAGCCACACCAGAGGCCCTTCTGGAAAAAGCAACTCAATACCTGATCAAGCTGCTCTCCACCGTCATCGGACTTCCAGCGGGCAAAATCGAAGCCAATGCCCCGATGGAAGCGTACGGCATCGACTCGATCATGGTGATGGAATTGACCGAACAGCTGGAAAAAACATTTGGCTCCCTGTCCAAAACCTTGTTTTTCGAATATCAAACCATTCGGGAGCTGACCGCTTATTTCGTTGAGGCACATCGGGAAAAGCTGACCGAGCTGCTCGGAATGGGTGAAAAGACAGAGGAGACCGTCGAAAGAGTTGACGAGCTTAGCGTCAGCGGGATGTCCCCCGTGACAGAGCAAGTTCAACCAATGGAGCGTATCCAGCCAGCACCAGCCTACTCCAGACTTCGCAAACATTCGCGTCCGGCACTCATCCAGCCAGTAACCGCGTCTAACGAATCGTCAACCCTAGTTCGAGGGCAAGCCGACACTTACAAAGCAGCCAACCAAGCTCAAGACCAATCCCACACCTCAGACATCGCCATCATCGGCCTGTCTGGTCGCTACCCAGGCGCGGCCAATGTCCACGAGTTCTGGAAAAACCTCCGTGCCGGTAAGGATTGCATCACCGAGATCCCCCAAGACCGCTGGGACCCAAGCCTGCATACCGAACTTAGCCAGAACACAACCGGAAAAAACTCCGGCAAATGGGGCGGCTTCCTCGACGGTGTAGATCAGTTCGACCCAAGGTTCTTCAACATCTCTCCACGCGAAGCAGAGATCATGGACCCGCAAGAACGGCTCTTTTTGCAAAGCGTCTATGAAGCAATCGAGGATGCGGGCTATACCCGTGAAGCCTTGGCCTCCTACCAGGGACAGGGAATGGATGGCAATGTCGGAGTGTATGTCGGCGTCATGTACGAAGAGTACCAGCTGTATGGCGCGCAGGCCCAAGCGTTGGGACAACCTGTCGCCGTAAGCGGCAGTCTCTCTTCGATTGCCAACCGGGTTTCCTATTACTTCAATCTCCACGGGCCGAGTGTCGCACTTGATACCATGTGCTCCTCATCCCTGACCGCCCTGCATTTTGCCTGCCACAGCCTGCAAAAAGGGGAATGTCAGCTTGCCATCGCAGGGGGAGTCAATGTCTCCATCCACCCGAATAAATACCTGATGCTCACACAAGGAAGCTTTTTATCAAGCAAAGGGCGTTGCGAAAGCTTCGGGCAAGGCGGTGACGGCTATGTGCCGGGTGAAGGCGTAGGCGCAGTCCTGCTCAAACCGCTGGAAAAAGCGATTGCAGACGGTGATCACATCTACGGAATCATCAAAGGAACCGCGATCAATCATGGCGGGAAGACCAATGGATACACCGTACCGAACCCGAATGCCCAAGCGGCCGTCATCAGACAGGCCTACAAAGAGGCGGGGATCGATCCACGGACGGTCAGCTATCTTGAAGCGCACGGTACAGGGACATCGTTGGGTGATCCGATTGAGATTGCCGGCTTGGCGAGAACCTTCAAGGAATTCACACAGGACCGACAATTCTGCGCAATCGGATCAGCCAAGTCCAACATCGGTCATTGCGAGAGTGCGGCAGGTATTGCAGGACTGACAAAAATTTTGCTCCAGCTAAAATACCAGCAGCTCGTACCTTCCCTGCATTCACAGGAGCTGAACCCGAACATCGATTTTGCCAGCACTCCATTTGTCGTCCAGCAGGAGCTGTCTGAATGGAGTCGCCCCGTGATTGAGCTCGACGGGAACAAGCAGGAGTACCCGAGACGGGCAGGGCTTTCTTCCTTCGGTGCAGGCGGTTCCAACGCACATGTCGTGATCGAAGAGTACATCCCAATCGGGCAAGATCAAGCCTCCACCCAGACTACACCAGCATCTCCGGCTGTGATCGTATTGTCCGCCAAACATGCTGACCGCTTAAAAGAACAGGCCCAGCGATTGCTGACAGCGCTTGACGAGCACTCCTTCACAGACGCCGACTTAGCCGATATCGCCTACACGCTGCAGATCGGACGCGAACCGATGGACGAACGCCTCGGTATAGTTGCCGGATCGATCAAGGAGCTTACGGACAAACTCACTGCCTTTGTAGAAGGACGCACTGGCATTGACGGTCTCTACCTGGGACAGATCAAACCGCACAAAGAAATGATTGCGGCCCTTACTATAGATGAAGAAATGCAAGAAACCATCGAAAAATGGATGCAACGCCAAAAATACTCCAAGCTGCTGGAACTGTGGGTCAAGGGACTCCAACTGGATTGGAACAAGCTGTACGGGGATGTGCAACCAAGACGGATCAGCTTGCCGACCTATCCATTTGCCAAGGAACGATATTGGATTCCAATGGCAGAGGGGGCACCTGCCAAAGCGGTTCCTTCCGAAGAAGCCTATGAGATCATGACATTCGAAGAAATCTGGCAGGAGCAGGGCTTGGACGCGAAGACATCTTCGCATACGGGTTTGAACACGGTCGTATGCTTCCTCTCTGATGGGGTTAACCAACAGACGATGGCAGAGACCCTGCAACAGCGTCAACCGGCAACCAAACTGATCTTTATCGCACAAGGCACGAACTTGTCCCAAGCATCCCGCGAAAACGTACACGAACCCGAACAGTACACGGTCTCCCGCACGAATCCAGATGATTACCGGGAAGCTTTTGCCCGGATCAAGAAGGATCACGGAGATGTAGATGCGATCCTTTACCTGTGGCCGTTGGAAGATGTGACAAGCATTCAGGATTATTCCGCGATTGTCCATGTGCTCCAAGCGATGTCCACCGAGAAGGTGAAGCCATCACGACTCATCCTCGCAGGTCAATATGAGGATGAGCTGGATCGTTGCTATCTGGAATCATGGATCGGCTTTGAGCGTTCCTTGGGACTGCTCCTTCCACATACTAAAGTGAATGTCATCTGCCAACAGGCAAAAGCATCGTCCCAAGAGTCCAGCATGACAGATTGGACGAACGTGCTCTGGACAGAACTCCAAGCTGATAACGCCCAAAGCGTCTTATACCAAGACGGAACGCGCTATGTCAGCCGAATTCAGCCGACGACGCTTACACCCACACACCAATCGCCAGCTACGACAGGCACACCGACACACCCATCAGCATCTGCGACAGGCACACCGTCGCTGCGGGCGGGAGGGACATACCTCATCACAGGCGGTTTGGGTGGACTTGGACTCGTATTCGCAACCCATTTTGCCACGGCTCAACGAGTAAATCTGATCCTGCTTGGCCGATCCCCATTGGATGAAGCCAGACGTAAGAGCATCCTAGCATTGGAAGCCCTCGGCAGCCAGATCATGTATGTACAGGCCGACATCTGCGATGCTGTTGCGATCAAGGAAGGTTTGCAACAGGCAAAAGCGCGTTTTGGACAGATCGACGGCGTCATTCACGCGGCCGGGTTGGAGAGCGACCGGACGGTTTTGGACAAAGCGTATCCCGAATTCCAGAAGGTGCTTGATCCGAAAATCGCTGGAACACTGATACTTGACCAAGCGCTTGCAGAAGTCCTGCCGGGCGCACCACTGGATTTCGTCTGCTACTTCTCCTCATCGTCGGCGATCATCGGTGATTTCGGTTCCTGCGACTATGCGGTTGCCAACCGTTTCCAGATGGCATATGCCCATTATCGCAACCAGTGCCAACAACAGCACACAGGCCAGACATTCGTGATCAACTGGCCGCTGTGGAAAGAGGGGGGCATGGGAGTCAGCGAGCAAGAGACAGCCCAGATGTACCTCAAATCCAGCGGACAGCGTTTCTTGGAAAAAGCTGAGGGAATCGCAATCTTTGAACAGATTCTCGCTCAATCGGCCACCCAGCATCTGGTGCTGACCGGACAGCGCTCGCGTGTAAACCGCTTTTTGGGACTCGACCGAGGGCTGGAGAGCGAGCGTAAAATACCGTCAACGCAAGCTCAAGAAACCGTACAAGTACACGCTCAATCGCCTAGGGAACATCAAAAGCCAGCACCAGCATCAGCTCCTCACGTATTGAATGTAAGCCCAACCCACTCCAGCAAAGGAAGACGCCCTGAAATGAAGGGACTTAGCATCGAGCAATGTCTGGAATGGGATCTAAAAGAGCTCACCGGTCAAATCCTCAAGATTTCCCGGGACGAGCTTGATCTGGATGAGAATCTGGCCGATTTTGGTTTTGACTCGGTGACCTTGACTGAATTTGCTGCATTGCTGACCAAGCATTATCAGATTGAGATTACGCCGGCCTTGTTCTTCAGTCACTCCACTCTGGAAAAGCTGGCTGCATACTTGAACGGTGAACATCAGGCTGCCATCCACGAATTTTACCGGGAAGAGCAAGCAGGACCAATCCGTGTATTAAAAGAACCGGTAGCAACGAACGAAATGATCGAAATGATCGAAATGAACGTTGCCCCGCAAGCCACCACCCCACAGCCAGCAGACGATCCAATCGCTATCATCGGGATGAGTGGACGTTTCCCGGAAGCGCGCAATGTGGACGAGATGTGGAGCATCCTCGCAGAAGGGCGGGAAGTGGTCAGGGAAGTTCCGCAAGAGCGTTTCTTTGGTCAACTGTCAGAGAGACCAGAGTGGAAATGCGGACTCGTTCCAGGCGTAAGTGAATTTGATCCGTTGTTCTTCGAGATCTCTCCATTAGAAGCAGAGAGTATCGATCCGAGGCAGAGACTTTTGCTTCAGGAAGCTTGGAATGCATTGGAGGATGCCGGATACGGAGCAAGGCAGATTCAGCAACACAAGATCGGCATGTACGTCGGTGTCGAAAACAACGAATACCTGCAGCTGGTCGGAAATAATGGCCCGATCACCTCGAATCATAATGCGATTCTCGCAGCGCGGTTGGCTTATTTCCTCAATCTGAGCGGCCCGAATATGGCAATCAACACAGCCTGCTCCTCTGGCTTAGTCGCGGTCCATCAGGCATGCATGAGCCTGCGCAACCGTGAATGCGATACGGCGGTTGCAGCGGGTGTGAACCTGATGCTCACACCACAGCCGTTTGCAGCCATGAGTCAAGCCGGGATGCTGTCTCCTGACGGCAGATGCTACTCGTTCGATCAACGCGCCAATGGTATGGTGCCAGGTGAAGCGGTGGCAGTGGTCGTCCTCAAGCGACTTTCCCAAGCTATTGCAGACGGAGACCCCATCCATGCCGTGATCCAAGCAAGCGGGATCAATTACGACGGCAAAACCAACGGAATCACCGCGCCAAGCGGGATCTCCCAAACCAATCTGATCAAAGAGGTCTACCAGCAATACCACGTCAACCCAGAAGAGATCGACTATATCGTCACCCACGGTACGGGAACGAGACTGGGCGACCCGGTCGAGGTCAATGCTCTCAACGATGCATTCCGTGGCTTTACGCAAAAACAAGCCTATTGTGCGATTACCTCGACCAAGACTAATTTTGGCCATACCTTGGCAGCATCCGGTGTCGTCAGCTTACTCAGTCTGGTACAGGCGATGCGCCACGAGACCATCCCGGCCAATCTGCATCTGGAACAAGAGAACGAATATATCCAATGGACAGCAAGTCCGTTCTATGTCAACAAAGCCAATAAGCCTTGGCCAGAGAGCGGAGGTAAGAGCCGTACCGGAGCGGTCAGTGCTTTTGGGATGAGCGGAACCAACGTTCATCTGGTGGTACAAAGCTACCAAGCCAATCAAGCAGCTGCGACGGCACAGCCAGCACCGTCCTACTTGCTCGCCCTGTCCGCCAAGACAGCCGAAGCCTTGCAGGAAAAAGCGAAGGATATGCTCGCAGCCCTGAAAAAGCAAGACCGAAGCTTGGCTGAGGTCAGTTATACCCTGTTGGAAGGACGCCAGCATTTCAAACACCGTCTCGCGCTGGTCGTCAAAGACCACGAGGATGCGATTCATCAGTTGCAACAAATCACGCAGGCAGAGGCAGGTACAACGGATCAATCCCGCACTCTGTTCCAAGGCACCGTTCCCCGCAAATTTAAGGTGGAAGAACGCTCCCAACAGCTTGCGCAACAGCTGCTGCAACGAAGCCGCAATCTGCTGGCTGATCCAACGACATACGAAGAAACACTCGCCGCCTTGGCTGACCTGTATTGCCAAGGGTATAACCTCCAATGGGACCTTTTGTTCGGAGATGATACGCCACGCCGGATCAGCTTGCCGACGTATCCGTTTGTAAGAAATCATTACTGGGTATCGACCGCTGAGAAGACATCCTCTACGGGTGGTACATCCACGGCTGGTGGGGGGATCACCACAGCAACAGTCGAAAAAACCGCCGTGCTCCATCCGCTTCTGCATGAGAACACCTCGACTCTGTCTCTGCAACGATTCCGTTCCACCTTCAGCGGACGAGAGTTTTTCCTCGCTGATCATATCGTAAAAGGGCAGAAAATCTTACCGGGAGTGGCTTATCTGGAGATGGCTCGCGAGGCCGTGAAGCACTCCGTTGGGGAGGAGCATCGAGCCGACACCACAATGCTGTTGCGAAACATCGTATGGGCAAGACCGCTCCAAGCAGAGGAGAAGCCTGTAGCGGTACAGATCGGACTTTATCCCGAAGACAACGGACAGATTCGATATGAAATCATCAGCGCTGACCAAGCGGGCACGAACGAGCCTGCCACCATGTACAGCCAGGGCAGCGTGGTACTGCGTCCGGCAGAAAAAGCCCCAAGCATTGATCTGACTGCCTTGCAGGCACAGGATAGCCAACAGACGCTGACCACAGGCGAATGCTATGAGATTTTTAACCAAATGGGGCTGGAATACGGCCCGGCGCTTCGAGGCATTGAGCTGCTGCATGTGGGACAAGGCCGGATTTTGGCGAAGCTGTCACTGCCATCCGTGATCGCGGATACCACAGATCAATATGCACTCCACCCGACGATGATGGATGCAGCCCTGCAGTCAGCGATTGGACTGGTTGTTGGTGCGAATGCCGCACTCGCAGGTGGCGAGATGCCGCTCAAGCCATATGTGCCATTTGCCTTAGAAGAGCTGGAAATCTTCGGTGATTGCAGGTCCACCATGTGGGCGCTGGTTCGTAACCAAGAAGGCAGCATCGTGGGCGGCAAGGTACAGAAGCTGGATGTGGATCTATGCGATGAGCAGGGAATGATCCGCGTACGGATGAGAGGATTTACGTCCAGACTGATGGACGGCGATATGGAGCCGACCCCAAAACGGGGCAACAAAGCGCTTGAAGCCAGCCAACCGGAGCAGGCTAAGGCTGCCGATCCTCATATCAACCGAATCGACCGAATCCCAGTTCCCGGGCAGATTCAGGAGCACCTGATCCAGACGGTTGCCCACCTGCTCAAGGTAGATCCGAGAGACGTAGATGTAGATATTGAGATGGTGGAATATGGAGCCGATCAGGTGATGCTGTCGGAATTAGCCCAGAGCATTCACAAGTCATACGGAACCCAGCTCCCAGTCACCCTGTTCGTGGAATATCCAACCATCCGCAGTGTAGTCGGCTATCTGGCGGGGGATGATCAGGCGGTTGCCGAGACAATCGAGACAATCGAGAACATTGAGAATATCGAGACAATCGACAACCATTTTGACCAGCCAACATCACCGCTCCATCCCGCATCTGAATCGATTGGAGCAGACCTGCTCCGTGAAAAAACCATCCAGTTCCTCATCAAACAGCTTTCTTCCGTATTGAAGGTTCCGGAGAATCTGATCGAAGCGGATGCTCCCATGGAACAGTATGGAATTGATTCCATCATGGTCACGCAATTGACCAACGAACTGGAAAAAACCTTTGGCTCTCTGTCCAAAACCTTATTCTTTGAATATCAAAACATTGCGGATCTGTCCGATTATTTCGTTGAGGAGTACCGGGAACAACTGATTGAATTGCTTGGACTTACACAGGAAATCAAACCGGTCCAGCCAATCGCAACCGAGCAGCCTGCACCTGTCAAAAAACCAGTGCCATCCGTGTCCATCAGCAGCAAACCAGCCCGATTTACAGCGACCGAATCCGTATCCTTAGCGAATCAGGCCACGGTAGCCCCACGCTCCTCCGATATCGCCATTATCGGGATCTCAGGACGCTATCCAGGCGCAGCCACTGTCCATGAGTTCTGGAAAAACCTGCGGAACGGCAAGGATTGTATCACGGAAATCCCGAAAGACCGTTGGGATCACAGCCAGTATTATGATGAACGAAAAGGCAAGCTTGGAAAGACCTACGGCAAGTGGGGAGGATTCATTGACGGAGTAGACCAGTTCGATCCGCTGTTCTTCAACATTACGCCACGGGAAGCAGAGATTATGGACCCGCAAGAGAGACTGTTCCTGCAAGCGGTCTATGAAACCTTGGAAGATGCTGGCTATACCCGTGAAGCGTTTGGGCCATACCGAGGGACTGGCATGGAGGGTAATGTCGGCGTGTATGTGGGGGTCATCAATGAGGAGTATCAGCTCTATGGTGCGCAGGCACAAGTGATGGGAACCCCATTTGCTTTGAGCGGTACACCGTCCTCGATTGCCAACCGCGTCTCTTATTTCTGCAATTTCCACGGGCCGAGCATGGCGATCGATACGATGTGTTCCTCTTCGTTGACGGCGATTCACCTCGCCTGCCAAAGCCTGATTCATAACGAATGTGAGATGGCCATCGCAGGTGGAGTCAATGTCACCGTCCATCCAAACAAATATCTGATGCTCGCCCAAGGCAGATACATGTCGAGCAAAGGGCGTTGTGAAAGCTTCGGAAAAGATGGCGACGGCTATGTACCGAGCGAAGGGGTGGGTGCTGTCCTGCTCAAGCCACTCGCACAAGCGATTGCCGATGGAGATCAGATCTACGGCGTGATCAAAGGAACCGCGATCAACCATGGCGGCAAAACCAACGGATACAGCGTTCCCAACCCGAATGCCCAAGGAAGTGCCATCGGACGGGCGATTAAAGAAGCGGGTATCCATCCGCGTACGATCAGTTATCTCGAAGCGCATGGCACGGGTACATCGCTCGGTGACCCAATAGAGATTGCGGGCTTGACCAAAACCTTCCGGGAGTATACGCAAGACAGACAATTCTGCGCGATTGGCTCAGCCAAGTCCAACATCGGGCATTGCGAAAGTGCCGCAGGGATTGCTTCGCTGACCAAGGTGCTGCTCCAGATGAAATACCGTCAACTTGTTCCATCACTTCATTCCAGCGTGTTGAATCCTAACATTGATTTCGCTCAGACACCTTTTGTCGTCCAACAGGATTTGGCAGAATGGAGACGACCTGTGATCGAAGTCGACGGAAAAGTAGAAGAGTGTCCAAGACGCGCGGGTATCTCATCCTTTGGTGCGGGCGGTTCCAACGCTCATATCGTGATCGAGGAATACATCCCGAACGATCAGCACGAACAAGCACATCACGTGATGATTTCCCCGGAAAACCCAGCCGTGATCCTGCTGTCTGCGCGTAATGAAGAGCGGCTGCGCGAACAAGCCCAGCGCTTATTGTCCGCGATCGCGGAGCAGCCGCTGACACAGTACGATCTGGCCGATATCGCCTACACGCTCCAGATCGGTCGGGAAGCCATGGACAGCCGACTTGCTCTCGTGGTCAGCTCCATCGACGAGCTGACAGCCAAGCTCAACGGCTACCTGAGCAATCAGTCCGGCATCGAAGACCTTTATCACGGGCAGTTAAAAGAACATAAAGAAACCTTGGCTATTTTTACAGCCGATGAAGAATTGCAGCTTGCCGTGAGTACATGGCTGCAACGCAGAAAATATTCCAAGCTCCTTGACTTGTGGGTAAAAGGACTGAATGTCGACTGGGGCAAGCTGTACACCGATACAGATGTGCTGCCGCGCCGAATCAGCCTGCCGACCTATCCGTTTGCCAAAGAGCGCTATTGGGTTCCACAGCTAGACCGGGCAATGGCTCCGATCAGCACGGCCGCAACCACCACCACAACAGGAACGACTCCTTACCTGCATCCACTGCTGCATGCCAATACCTCAGATTTCACTGGGCAGCGGTATCGCTCCACCTTCAGTGGCGACGAATTTTTCCTCCGAGACCATCTCGTACAGGGCCAAAAAGTCTTACCGGGCGTCACTTATCTGGAGATGGCACGGGCCGCAGTAGAACAGGCAGGACGAGCAGGCAAGACGGGAATCACGCTCACCGATATTGTATGGGCCACCCCGATCAGCGTTGGAGCAGAGCCAGTTGACGTCCATATCGGACTTTTCCCGGCAGAAAAAGGGGAAATCCGCTACGAAATCTATCGTTCACAGGAAGCGGACAAGTCTGAACCAATCATCTGCAGCAAAGGCAGAGCCATCCTAACGCCGAACCTTGCTGCCACGAGCCTTGATCTGACCGCTCTGCAATCTCAGTGCAGTCACGGAGTGCTTACCGCCAAGACATGCTATGAAGCTTTTGAGGCAATGGGCTTAGCGTACGGGCCAAGTCACAGAGGAATTGAAAAGCTCTATCTGGGACAAGGGCAGGTATTGGCGAAGCTCTCCTTACCGAAGGATGTGGCGGCGGGCAAAGAAGCGTATGTCCTGCATCCAAGCCTGATGGATTCAGCCTTGCAAGCCGCGGTCGGCCTGCATGCCGGGACTGATCTGATGACTTCTAATGACAGGGGCGTCAACCAGACAGCCGTTCCATTTGCCTTGCAAGAGCTCCAAATCCTGCGTTCTTGCACGTCTGACATGTGGGCGCTGATCCGATACAGCGAAGGAAGCTCTGCAGGTGACAAGGTGCAGAAGCTTACTATTGATGTAGCTGATCAGCAGGGGAACATCTGCATACGGATGAGAGGATTCACCTCCAGAATGCTGGAGAGTGCCAATCGTCCACGCCAGCCGGAAGCTCCACAGCCATCCTCTGAACCGATGATGCTGATCGAGCCTGTCTGGAAAGCACAAGCAGCAGACACCCAGCAGACCAGCTATACGAAGCATATCGTGATGCTGGCCCAGCCATATGGGGGGCATGCGGACACCATCACCCAGCAGATGAATGGAGTCACATGCACCCGCCTGCAATCCGATGAGCCAAGCATGGAACAACGATTCCGCACCTATGCCGCGCAAGCCTTTGAAACAGTCAAAGCGATCATCCTAGAGAAGCCAAAAGGCATGGTGCTCATCCAAATTGTGATCCTACATCACGACGAGACGCTTCTCTCAGCACTTGGCGGCCTACTCAAAACAGCCCGCTTAGAGAATCCGAAGCTGATTACTCAGCTCATCGAAGTGGGAACAGACGAAGACACGGCGGGAATCATTGAAAAACTGCGTGAAAACAGCCGAAGCCCGATGGACACCCACATTCGCTATCAGGCTGGGAGACGATTGGTAGCTGGCTGGAGCGAACAAAAAGGAACCCCGTCCAATCCGACGCTTCCGTGGAAAGACAACGGAATCTATCTGATTACGGGCGGAGCCGGCGGACTTGGTCTTCTTTTTGCCAAAGAAATTGCACAGCGGGTCAAGAACGCCACCCTGATTCTCACAGGCAGATCACCGCTGCAGCCTGACATCCAAGCCAAGCTGACCGAACTGCAAGCCTTGGGGGCGCACGCAGCTTATCAGAGCGTAGATGTCACCAATCAACAGTCTGTGGAGGACTTGGTTACAGCCATCAAGCAAGGGTATGGCGGTCTGACTGGGATTCTTCACAGCGCGGGTGTGATTTTAGATAATTACCTCATGAAAAAGAGTCGTGAGGAATGGGAGCGTGTCGTCGCACCAAAAGCATCGGGTGTGGTTCATCTCGACGAGGCCACGAAGGAGCTGCCACTTGATTTCTTTGTACTGTTCAGCTCGATTTCAGGCGGCTGGGGCAATCCAGGCCAGTCCGATTATGCCACGGCCAATGCTTTCCTCGATGCCTTTGCCCACTACCGTAACCGGTTAAGAGGTTCAGGCCAGCGCCATGGACACACCATCTCGATCAACTGGCCGCTGTGGAGAGAGGGTGGCATGCGGGTTGATCCAGAGATCGAGAAGATGATGATGAAAACCATGGGGATGAAGCCGCTCCAGACATCACTTGGTATTCTCGCCCTTTATCAGGCGATGGCCTCCAACAAGTCCCAAGTGTTGGTAATCGAGGGTGATCTCGCCCGTGTTCGTGCTACAATAGATTTGACTCCGATTGATATGACTGTAAGTGATATGATTACAAGCGAAAGATACGAAGCGGTTCCTTTTACGCCACACGCTGAACAAGCACCAACCGATGAGGAACAACGATATGCATCGATTATCGAAAAGATAGCCAAAGGTGAACTATCAAAAGAACAACTACTAGAGATGATGAGTCTCTCGCATCAGTAACTTACAACTTCCCAAGATCAGGCGGCGTCGGAACCAGCCGATGCCCCTGTGACAGGGGGAATGAACAACGAGAGAGTCTATCAGCAAAACTGGCAAGAGAAAGAGAGGGTAGAGCGATGAGTGATGAACTATTGTTTTTATACGATGGAATAAAAGAAGGAAAGATCAGTAACCAAGATGCCGCGAAGCAATTAAAAACCCTCCTGTCCAGCACGAACAGCAACGGCCTGTCCACGAACCAACAGACGAACCAATCAGCGGTCGCCCTGTCACCAGAATGGCTCCACGAGATGACAACGGAGTACCTGATCAAGTCTCTCGCGTCCATCAGCCAATTGCCTGAGGAACTGATCGATCCTGAAGATCATCTGGAAAACTACGGAATTGACTCTGTGATGGTCATGCAGCTGACCGAAGAGATGGAAAAAGTCTTTGGAACTCTGTCCAAAACCTTGTTTTTTGAATACCAGAATCTCGGAGAGCTTGCCAGCTATTTCGTAGAATCGCATCGGAACGAGCTGATCCAATTATTTGGAGTAAATGAGGGGATGGAAGCCCCGGTTGAGCAGATCGCGGCAACCGAAGCTGAAGCTAAGAGGGAAGAGGCATCAGGCTCGTACATAAGCGCAACAGCTACGACCAACCAGCCAGCAGAGACGTACATAAGCGCAACGGCTACGACCAACCAGCAATCAGAGACGTACATAAGCGCAACAGCTGCGATCGACCAGCCAGCGGAGCCGTACATAAGCACAACAGCTACAACCGACCAGCCAGCAGAGCAGTCCAGCAACACAACCGTTGCATCCGACCTCCCTACCGACACAACTACTACCACCACGGGCACCACAGATATCGCCATCATCGGCCTCTCTGGACGCTACCCAGGTGCCGCGAATATCCACGAATTCTGGAAAAACCTGCGCGACGGCAAAGACAGCATCACCGAAATCCCGAAAGACCGTTGGGATCACAGCCTCTACTTCGCCGAAGAGAAGGACACACTGGGGAAAACCTACAGTAAGTGGGGCGGCTTTTTGGATGGCGTCGACCAATTCGATCCGCTGTTCTTCAACATCTCTCCACGGGAAGCAGAAATCATGGACCCGCAGGAGCGCCTCTTTTTAGAATGCGTCTATGAAACTCTGGAGGATGCTGGCTATACCCGTGACGCACTGGGTCAGTACCGCGGACGTGGGATGGAAGGCAATGTAGGCGTCTATGTAGGCGCGATGTACGAGGATTATCAGCTGTACGGCGCGCAGGCCCAAAGCGCGGGCAACCCGATCGCGGTCAGCGGCACGATATCATCGATTGCCAACCGTGTCTCGTATTTCTGCAATTTTCATGGACCCAGCATTGCCATGGATACCATGTGCTCGTCATCATTGACCGCACTGCACTTAGCCTGCCAAAGCATCCAAAAAGGCGAGTGCGAGCTTGCCATCGCAGGGGGAGTCAATGTCTCCATACATCCGAACAAATACCTGTTGCTTGCACAGGGCAAGTTCATGTCTACCAAGGGGCGTTGTGAAAGCTTCGGGGATGGCGGCGACGGCTATGTGCCGGGCGAGGGAGTGGGGGCAGTCCTACTGAAGCCACTGGAAAAAGCCATCGCGGACGGGGATCATATCTACGGAATCATCAAAAGTACGGCGATCAATCACGGTGGAAAAACCAATGGATACAGCGTGCCAAATCCGAATGCACAAGCCAGCGTCATCAAGCAGGCTTTGACGGAAGCAGGAGTTCATCCGCGCACGATTACATATCTTGAAGCGCATGGCACCGGTACCGCTCTGGGCGACCCGATTGAGATCACAGGCTTGACCAAGACGATCCGAGAATTCACAGATGACAGTCAATACTGTGCGATCGGCTCATCCAAAACCAACATCGGTCATCTGGAGAGTGCGGCGGGAATCGCTGGCTTGACCAAAATTCTTTTGCAGCTCAAGCATCAGCAGCTCGTACCGTCCCTGCATTCCCAAACGCTGAATTCGCACATTGATTTTGGCCAGACGCCTTTTGTCGTCCAACAGGAACTGGCAGAATGGCCTCGAACCGTGCTTGAGATCAATGGAAAAATGGTGGAACAGCCACGACGTGCAGGTCTCTCATCCTTTGGGGCGGGCGGCTCCAACGCACACGTGATCATCGAGGAATATATTCCGAACCATACGGAAAAAGCAGCTGTTCCGATTACGCCTAACCTTCCGGCAATCATCGTTCTGTCGGCCAAGAGTGCCGAGCGGCTCAAAGAGCGCGTCCAGCGTTTCGCAGCGGCGATCGATGAGCAATCCTTTTCTAATGAAGATTTGGCTGATATCGCCTATACGCTCCAAGTGGGACGCGAAGCGATGGAAGAGCGCTTGGCACTGATGGTCAGCACCATTGAAGAGTTGAAAGTCAAGCTGAACCAATTTTTGGCAGGGGAAGAGACAATTGCAGACCTCTACCACGGACAATTCCGACCAACAAAAGATAACCTGGCAGCGTTAAAGCAATTCAAAGAGACACGCCTCACCAGTGACGGCCATCTTCACGGCGACGGTGATCTCAGCACACTGCACGACCTGTGCCATCACTGGGTAAAGGGTCTTGCATTTGACTGGAACACGCTCTATGGCGAGACTACGCCACGCCGGATCAGCCTGCCCACCTACCCATTTGCCAAGAACCGCTACTGGATTCCTGTGATTGAACAGGCACACAACCACACGGCAGCCGCACAAAAGCCAGCCGTCATCCACCCGTTGCTGCACCAGAACACCTCGGATTTCTCGGAGCAACGCTTTAGCTCCACGTTTAGCGGGGACGAATTTTTCCTCAACGACCACAGGGTAAAAGGCCAGAAGGTACTCCCTGGAGTCGCTTATCTGGAGATGGCCCGCGCAGCCGTGGCTCAGTCGACCAGACAAGGCGAGACAGGTATCCGGCTGAAAAATGTGGTGTGGCTCAGTCCAATCAGCGCAGGGGAAGCCCCTATTGATGTACATATCGGATTATTTCCCGAGGAGAACGGCGAGATTTCATATGAAGTTTACAGAGAACAGGACGGGAAGAGCGAAGAAGCAGTCGTCCACAGCCAAGGCAGTGCGCTTTTGATTCCGGCAGCGGACGATTCCCGACTGAACCTCTCTGCCTTGCAACAGGAATGCAAGAAGCAAGCTCTGACACCATCCCAATGCTACGAGGCATTTACTGCGATGGGATTAGAGTACGGCCCAGCGCATCAGGGGATCGAGCAGGTCTATGTCGGACAAGATCACGTATTGGCAAAACTCTCATTGCCTGCCACGCTGTCTGCTGATGCCGATGCCTATGTCCTGCATCCAAGCCTGATGGACTCGGCACTCCAAGCTGCGATTGGATTGGCGTTGGGCGCTGATGCGGTTACATCCGACAGTGCGGGTTCTGCCAAACCGGCGTTGCCTTTTGCCCTGCAGGAGCTTGATATCTTGCGTCCGTGCACGTCTGAGATGTGGGCATCGATTCGCTACAGCGCAGGCCATACCGCACAGGACAAGGTGATGAAGCTCGATATTGATCTGTGTGATGAACAGGGAGCTGTCTGTGTCAAGCTGAGAGGATTTATGTCTCGCATTTTCGACGGGGAGGCAGATTCTACTGGATTGGGAACGTTGATCCTCAAGCCCGAGTGGACAGAACAGCTTACCCACAGCGAAGCCACCGCGCACACGTATGCCAAGCATCTCGTTCTGCTTTGCGAGCCTGAGGTGCATGTCTATGAAGCAGTCACACGAGAGCTTCACACAGCCTCCTGCATCCGCCTCCAATCCGAGTCAGGCAGCATCGACGAGCGGTTCCGTACCTATGCCGCCCAAGCTTTTGCAGCCATCCAAACGATCATGCAAGAGAAGCCGGGAGGCAATGTACTCATCCAGATCGTACTGCCACACCACGGAGAGCAGAAGCTTTTTGCCGGACTGAAGGGTCTGTTAAAAACCGCGCAGCTTGAGTATCCAAAGCTGGTCGGACAAGTAATCGAAGTAGAGCAGGGAACAGATGCAACCACCCTGGCACAAAGGCTCATGCCAAACAGCCAATGCCCGCAAGATACACACATCCGCTATCTGGTAGGTAGACGCTTCGTGTTTGGCTGGAGTGAACTCCAAGGCATCCAGCAAGAGAACACCCTCCCATGGAAAGACCGCGGCATCTACCTCATCACAGGCGGCGCTGGGGGATTAGGACTTGTTTTTGCCAGAGAAATCGCGGAAAAAGTGGCGTATCCAACCCTGATCCTCACGGGGAGATCATCCCTCGCACCAGACAAGCAAGCCAAGCTGACCGAGTTGGAAGCCTTGGGAGCCGACATCGTGTACCGGACAGCCGATGTGACCCAGCAACAAGATGTCGAAAGCCTGATCCAGAGCATCACCCAAGAATATGGGACCCTCAATGGGATTATCCATGCAGCAGGTGTCACCCAAGACAACCTGATTCATAAAAAAACGGCCGAAGAACTCCAAAACGTCCTCGCGCCAAAGGTATCCGGTGTTGTCTATTTAGATGAAGCAACGAAGCATATCGCCCTTGACCTTTTTGTACTCTTCTCATCTGTAGCGGGAGCATGGGGCAACCCAGGCCAGGCTGATTATTCCACCGCGAATGCGTTTATGGACGCCTATGCCAGCTATCGCAACGAGCTCGTCTCCTCCCACCAGCGCCACGGGAAGTCCCTGTCAATCAACTGGCCGCTGTGGAAAGAAGGCGGGATGCATGTCGGGGCCGAAACCGAGAAGATGATGAAGCAGAGCATGGGCATGATTCCGATGAATACGGCGAGTGGGATTCACGCCTTTTATCAGGGGACATCGTCGTGTCAACCACAGATCATGGCGATCGAGGGGCAGCTCACACGCTTGAGACAGACCTTGCTTTCTCCTAAGCAAGCGAAGCAAGCAAACCAAGCCACCCCTGACAAACCCATGACCGATGACAAAGCAACCACCACTGCCACAGGGACGAATACCAGCGCTGTGCTGGAAAAAGTGCAAAACATCCTCGTGCAGAAAGTCTCCAAGCTGCTCAAGGTCAAAATGGAGGATATCGATGTGGACGTGGAGCTGAACGAATATGGCTTCGATTCCGTCACATTGACCGAACTCGCCACCCAGCTGAATCAGCAGTACAAGCTGGAATTGACACCTGCCGTCTTTTTTGAGCATTCCACACTTCACAGCTTTGCGGAGTTTTTGGCAAGCGAGTACCAAGGGTCATTCGGTGTGCCATCATCTGCTGTGTCATCCACGACTGCGATACCAAGCCCGAACCAGACCCCGGCACCCGTTGTGGAGGAACAGACGGTCGAAAGCAATAACGTCACAAGCAAAAGACGTCGCCAGCGTTTTGCCACCAACTCCACTACCACAACCGCGCAGACGGCGAATAATCCGTCCGCAACAGCAGGCGGACCCGCAGACGAAGCCATCGCGATCATCGGGATGAGCGGCAAATTCCCGATGGCCGACAACCTGGACGAGTTCTGGAACAATCTCGTCGAAGGCAAGGATTGCATCACCGAAATCCCGCGCGACCGCTGGGACTGGCGCGAGTACCATGGTGACCCAGTCAAAGAAGCCAACAAAACCAATATCAAATGGGGCGGCTTCATCGACGGCGTAGGTGACTTCGACCCGGCATTCTTCGGGATTTCCCCGAGAGAAGCAGAGCTGATGGACCCGCAGCAGCGTCTTTTGATGACCTATGTCTGGAAAACGATTGAGGATGCTGGATATTCGGCCCAAAGTCTGTCAGGAAGCAAGATGGGGATTTTCGTCGGTACTTCGAACAGCGGCTACAGCGGACTGATTGCCAGAGCGAACATCAACATCGAAGCGTATTCCTCGACGGGGATGGTTCCATCAGTTGGACCGAACCGCATGAGCTATTTCCTGAATATCCATGGGCCGAGTGAACCTGTCGAGACAGCTTGCTCCAGCTCGCTGATCGCCATCCACCGTGCCGTCCTCGCGATGAAAAACGGGGATTGTGACACAGCCATCGTCGGCGGGGTCAATACGATCATTACGCCAGAAGGACATATCAGCTTTAACAAAGCAGGCATGCTCTGCGAGGATGGACGATGCAAAACCTTCTCCGACCAAGCCAATGGCTACGTACGCGGCGAGGGTGTCGGCATGATTTTCCTGAAAAAAGTAAAGGATGCCGAGCAAGCGGGAGACCATATCTATGCCGTCATCCGTACCACCAATGAAAACCACGGTGGACGAGCGACCTCGCTGACCGCACCCAACCCGAAAGCACAGGCCGAACTGTTGAAGACCGCCTATCTCAAGGGCAACATCGATCCATCCACCATCACCTATATGGAGGCACACGGCACCGGCACTCGACTGGGTGACCCGATTGAGATCAACGGGTTAAAGGCTGCTTTCACCGAGCTAAACCGAAGCAAGGAAGGAAACGAGGTCAGCCGTGCCTATTGTGGATTAGGTTCGGTCAAAACCAATATCGGGCACCTCGAACTGGCCGCAGGGATTGCCGGCGTGTTGAAGGTTCTTCTGCAACTCAAGCATAAGACACTGGTGCAGACCCTCCACTGCGACACGATCAACCCGTATATTCAGCTTGAAGACAGCCCATTCTATATCGTCCACGAGAACCGAGAGTGGAACGCCTTGCAGGATCAAGCAGGCAACGAGCTTCCACGCCGTGCAGGGGTAAGCTCCTTTGGTTTTGGTGGAGCGAATGCCCATGTGGTGATCGAGGAGTATATTCCGACACAGCCTGATACCGCTGCTGTTGCGATTACTCCGCAGAACCCTGCGATCATTCTTTTGTCCGCCAAAAATGAAGACCGTCTCAAGGAGCAGGCTGCTCAACTGCTTACCGCCATTCGCCAACAATCGTTCACCGACGCCGATCTGGCCGATATCAGCTACACGCTTCAGGTAGGCCGTGATGCCATGGACACTCGTCTGGGGCTGATTATCTGCTCGATTCAGGAGCTGCAGGAAAAATTGCAGAGCTTCCTCGATGGAGAAGATGGCATCGAGTCGCTCTATCTGGGACAGGTCAGACGCAACCGCGACACCTTAGCGATTTTTGCCGCTGACGAAGAATTGCAGGAAGCCCTCGAAAAATGGATGCAGCGCAAAAAATACACCAAGCTCGTCGACATGTGGGTAAAGGGACTGCCAATCGATTGGAGCAAGCTGTACGGTACAGCCAAACCGCGCCGGATCAGCCTGCCGACGTACCCATTTGCCAAAGAGCGCTATTGGATTCCAGCAGGTGGGGCAAAGGCCAAACCATCAGACCGTATGACAGCAATTACAGTCGCACAGACAGCCGCCACGATCCATACGGTGAACGAGGACGAGGCTCCATCAACTGTCACATCCCAATCGGCTGCAACTCGTACGTTGGAAGAAGCTTACGAAATCCTGACTTTTGAGGAAATCTGGCAAGAGCAGGAACTGGAACTAGGACTGGAACAATCGGTACCAGCTCCGTCGCGCACCGACTATAAAACCGTCGTCTGCTTCCTCTCCAATCCAGTCAACCAGCTTACCCTCGTGGAGAAGCTGCGTCAGATGAATCAGGATCAGGACACCAAGGTGATCTTCATTTCACAAGGTACGGCAACCTATCAAGAATTGGACAATCATTACAGCATTCTTTCAGACGATCGTGATGCGTACCGCGAAACCTTCCAACGCATTCAAAACGATCACGGCAAAGTGGACGCCGTGCTTTATCTGTGGGGCTTGGAAGAGCAAGCTTGCGTTCAGGACGTCACTAGCATCGTCTACATCCTGCAAGCTATCGCAGCCGAACCGCTCAAACCAGCCCGAGTGCTGTTAGCGGGCCAGTACACCAATGATCTGGAGCGCTGCTGCCTGGACTCTTGGATTGGCTTCGAGCTATCGCTGGGACTCATGATGCCACAGACCAAAGTTAATGTGATCATACAAGAAGCAACAGAGTTGAACCCGCTTGCGATCATGGACAGCTGGACACCGATTCTTTGGCAGGAACTCCAATCGGCAAGTTCCCAGAGCGTCCTGTATCAACACGGAAAACGTCACGTCAGCCTGATTCAGCCAACGCCTGTAATGTCTGAGACATCAAACACATCAGACACACGTACACTGCGACCTGGCGGGACGTACCTCATCACAGGCGGCTTGGGAGGACTGGGACTCGTATTCGCCAGACATTTTGCCACCCAGCACCCAGTTCATCTCGTATTAGTTGGCCGCTCTGCGCTGGATGATACCAAGCAAGGTCAAATCGATGAACTCAAAGCCCTCGGCAGTCAGGTTCTTTACATCCAAGCCGACATCTGCGACCGTGCCGCCTTGAAGGAAGGCATCCTGCTGGCAAAAGCCCGCTTTGGCAATATTCACGGTGTCATCCATGCTGCTGGGATTGAAAGCAGCCAAATCTTGCCGGAAAAAGAGATTCACGACTTCCACAAGGTGCTGAACCCGAAAATCAAAGGAACCATCGTCTTACACGAAGTGCTGGATGAAGTACTTAGCAAGACCCAGCAGGCAGAGCCACTTGACTTCACCTGCTATTTCTCCTCATCCTCTGCGATCTTAGGGGATTTTGGCTCTTGCGACTATGCCATCGCCAACCGCTTCCAGCTGGCATATGCCCGCTACCATGCTCATCAGCACTCAGCCAAGACCTTTGTGATCAACTGGCCGCTCTGGAAGGAAGGCGGCATGGGCACGCATGATGAGGTCACTACCAGCATGTATCTCAAATCCAGCGGACAACGTTTCTTGGAAAAAGAAGAAGGGGTTGCGCTGTTCGACCAGATGTTATCCCAATCCCGTACACAGCAGCTTGTCGTGACTGGACAGCCTACACGGGTGTACCGATTCTTGGGTCTCGCCCAAGAGGAGACTTCCAATGGTGCGTCAACATCAGTCACTCCTGAGGCAAGTACAACGTATGTGATTTCAGCAACACCTGTATCTGCAGTGAATTCAGCTGCCAGCATCGTGCGTCATACATCGAACGCACTCGCAAGACAGGCTGTCACAGACGGATTCGATATCGAAAAAGCGGTCTTAGAGGATCTCCAAGAGCTGGTCAGCCAAATCCTCAAAATCCCACGGAATCAACTGGATGCGGAAGAAAATTTGGCTGAATTCGGCTTTGACTCCATCAGTCTCGCTGAGTTAGCGACCGTGTTAACCAATCATTATCAGATCGAGATGACCCCAGCCACGCTGTTTGGTCATTCCACCTTGGAAAAGCTGACGCGCTACTACGTCAAGGAGCACCAAGAAGCGATCCGGGCATTTTACATCAAAGATATGGAGGCAACTGTAGTCCCACAAGAAACGCTGGTGACACCAGAGTTGTCCCAACCATATCAGCCGGAACAACCACACCAATCAGCAACGCAACACACAACAGCATCTGCCGTGGCGATCCAACCACAATCTCCGGCAGAAACCACACCAGCCTCCATCCCGGTATCGTTGTCAGAACCAATCGCGATTATCGGCATGAGCGGACGTTTTCCGAACGCCAACACGGTAGAAGAGTTCTGGGACAACATCAAGAACGGCAAAAACGCCATCACCGAAGTCCCACCAAACCGCTGGAGCGGGGGAACTCAGACTGACTCTCTGGAATCAGGCGAGGCGCAGTCCCGATATGGCGGATTTATCCCAGAGATAGACAAATTTGACCCACTCTTTTTCCAGATCTCACCTAAAGAAGCGGCGGCGATGGACCCAAGACAGCGTCTCTTCTTAGAGGAAGCATGGCATGCCTTAGAGGATGCAGGCTACATGGGGGATCAGATCAGAGGGAAGTCATGCGGGGTCTATGTCGGGGTAGAAGAAGGCGAATATGGCTATCTGGCAGGCGAGCAAGGCGGAATCAACAGCAACCAAAACGCTACGCTGGCTGCACGAATCGCCTACGCATTAGACCTGAGAGGCCCGAATTTTGCCCTGACAGCCGCTTGCTCATCTGGTCTGGTCGCGATTCATCAAGCATGTCAAGCTCTGCGTCAAGGCGAGTGTGAGATGGCCTTAGCCGGCGGTGTCAACCTGATGGTGTCACCTATGCTGCATGTCGGCATGGGCAGTGTCGGAATGCTCTCACCTGATGGGACGTGCTCTGTTTTTGATCAGCAGGCCAATGGGCTGGTTCCGGGCGAAGCCGTAGCGGTTGTCCTGCTCAAGCCACTCTCCAAGGCAATTGCGGATCAAGACCACATCTACGGTTGCATCAAGGCAAGTGGAATCAACTACAGCGGCAAAACCAACGGCATGACCGCCCCGAATCCAGTGGCCCAAGCAGAGCTGATGGAGCAGGTCTATGACCGTTATCAGATCAATCCGGCTGATATCCAGTATGTGATGGCCCACAGCGTAGGCTCACAGCTGGGCGACCCGATTGAGGTTCAGGCTCTGACAAGCGCATTCAAAAGCTATACGGATGAAAAGCAATATTGTGCGATCGGCTCGGTAAAGCCATTGATCGGCCATACCTTTGCCGCCTCCGGTGTCGTCAGCCTGATCAGCATGCTGATGGCCATGAGAGATCAGACGATTTTGGCTCTGCACAACTACGAATCGCCGAATGCGTATATCCATTTCCCGAACAGTCCATTTATCATCCCGACTGAAAATACGGCATGGACCACCAGGCCTAATCAACCGCGTCTGGGCGCAATCAGCACCACGGGGATCAGCGGAACCAACGCTCATGCGGTGATTGAGGAATATATCCCGGCAAAAGCAGGAGGTGTACAATCCCGCCCAGCGGCTGCCCCACAGATTGTCGTCATGTCCGCTAAGAACCCAGACCGCTTACAGGCACTCGCCCAATCCATGCTGGCCTATGCCGAACGCACACAGGAATTGTCCTTGGCAGACCTGGCCTATACACTCCAAGCAGGACGCGAAGCGATGGAAGCCCGATTGGCGATGGTAGTCACGACTCAGGAAGAGTTGATTCATGGTCTGAGGGCGTACCTGACCTCCATCAGCCAAAACCAAGCCATCCAAGCCTCGATCCCGATCTTTACAGGCAACCTCAAAGAGGAGAGTTCTGACATCAAAACCCTGCTCGCCGGGAAAGCGGGAGAGATCGTCCTGCAAAGCCTGCTCGCTCAAAATTGCCTCGATCAGATCGCGTTCTACTGGGCTAAAGGTGGAAAAATCCCATGGAATGTGATCCGTCAGGGAGAACAGGCGAGAAGAATTCCATTGCCGACCTACCCATTTGAAAAACGGCGTTGCTGGATCGAAACGGCGAAGACAGTGAATACAGTGAACACGCCGAACTCAAAGCCTCCCCAGCAAGAAATGGTGAAACCAGCAGAAAAAAGAACTCCCGTATCTACGTCAGAGCTGGATGACCTCGTCCCAAGCCTAGACGACCTGATTCCCAACATCGACGATATTGCCGTCAGTCTGGATGACCTCGTCCCAAGCCTAGACGATCTGATTCCCAACGTCGACGACATCGCCGCCAGTCTGGATGACCTCGTCCCAAGCCTAGACGATCTGATTCCCAACGTCGACGATATTGCCGCCAGTCTGGATGACCTCGTCCCAAGCCTAGACGACCTGATTCCAAGCGTCGACGATATCGCCGCCAGTCTGGATGACCTCGTCCCAAGCCTAGACGACCTGATTCCCAACGTCGACGACATCGCCGCCAGTCTGGATGACCTCGTCCCAAGCCTAGACGACCTGATCCCAAGCGTCGACGACATCATCCCACCATCCAACCCGATGACCTCCACGCCATCCCACGATCCTTCATTAGAACCACAGCTGACCGAGATCGTCGCCGACACACTGGGCATGGAGCCAGAGGAAATCCAAGTGAACACCTCATTGGATGAGTATGGATTCGATTCCATCCTGCTGATGCAATTCATCCAAAAATTGCACAATCAGATCGACCCATCGCTAGACGTAACCCTCCTGCGCGAGTGCCGGACGATCCGCGACATTGTCAACGTCCTGCAGTCTCAAAAGAGAGCCAGCACAGTCGAATCCAAGCCACAGGAGCAAGCGCCAATTCCGGTCAGCTATCCACAGTTCCCAGAGCTGATCCGCCTCAATCAAGGGACACATGGACGACCTGTTTTTTGGGTGCATTCCGTATTCGGTGGGGTAGAGGGATATCATCTGATTGCACAGAAGAGCAAGCGGCCGTTCTATGGGATTCAGGCACGGGGCTGGATGACCGACCGCGCCGCTGTATACGGAATCGAGGGGATGGCCATGTATTACGTGCACATCATCCAAACCGTACAGCCAAAAGGCCCATACGATCTTGGCGGATACTCGCTGGGTGGCATCCTTGCCTACGAGATTGCCCGTCAGCTGCAAAAGAAGGGGGAAGTTGTCAATTCCATCGTCATGCTCGACGCCATGCATCTGACCGGCCAGGACGAGATCAAAACCTCCAAAAAAGGTCTGATCCTCCAAGCCGTCAACATGGGACTGCTGTCAGCCATTCTGCAGCAGCCGGAAAAAATCAGCCGAACCCTGATACACCGTGACGAGCTTGATTTCACCCTGGAGGATAAAGACTTCTTGGAAGATCTGATGGAACGGGCCAAAGCAAGAGGCTTGAACAAAACCGACAAACAGATCCAAAACCTGATCCTGCATACGGTCAAAATCCAACAAGCATATGGATTACACCTGTACCAAACACCACCGCTTCCCGATCCACAGGCTGTTACCTGCTACTTCTTCCGTAACAGGGATGGATTGTTCTTCGGAGAACTGGAACCGTATTTTGTCACAGCAGACGATGAAGTCAAAATGAATGATGACCGTTACTGGGAAGAGTGGCAACGACTCATTCCCGCAACACACATGTTCGACTTGGATACGTCCAACCATATGATGTTCCTCACAGAGCGAAAAGCCTATGAAACCGTCTCCGCCTTCTGTGAGGCACTCTACTCGGAAAAAGGGGTATCCAACAGCTTCCTTCACTCCTTTAAAAGAAAGACCAAAAAGCTGCATAACAAAGTACGTACACGCTAAAAGAAGTCAGTAACACCCAATAAGTTGGCCGCTTTCGGTACTGCTAAGACCGAAAGCGGCTTTTTTTATAAGAGATTGATTGATCAAAGAAACCTCCGTTCAGAATCCTTGGTTCAAAAAAAAAAAATCGCCCTTCACCCAACCCGATAAAAGGCTGGATGAAGAGCGATTTTTTAATAGATGCGACACGGCGCGCAAAACCATACCTGCGCCATAATCATTTTGAACCTACCAAGTCACCTGCAGCTCGGTCTGTCCACGGAAACCTGCATTGCCTTGCCATACCGCCTTGTCTTTAACAGGCTTCACGTTCGGGAATCTCGCAATCAGGGTGCTGATTGCAACTTCCGCTTCCATAAATGCAAGCTGAGCACCAATACAAGAGTGAACACCGATACCGAATGCCATATTACGCGCTTCATTTCGTTCGATTTGGAATTCATCCGGATTGGTGAATTTACGTGGGTCACGGTTAGCTGAACCGAAACAGAACATGATCAGTTCACCTTTTTTGATCTGCTGTCCGAACATTTCCAAATCATCGAGAGCAGCACGCACGGTGATTTGAGCCGGGCTTTCAAAACGAAGCATTTCTTGGATCGCGCTTCTCATCAGCGTAGGCTGATTGCGCAGCTTGTCGAATTCCTGCGGATGAGAGAAGAGGGACCACAACCCGTTCCCGATCAGGTTGCGGGTAGTTTCATGACCACCGAACAGGAGGTTGGTACATTGGGCATAAATCTCATCAACCGTCAGCTTCGTTCCGTTTTCATCCTCGACGTTGAGCAGCTTGGTAATAAAATCATCCTGCGGCTGTTGTTTGCGTTGCTCGATGATCTCGCTCAGATAAGTGGTCAGCATAATCAGACGGTTCTGTGCCTCAGTGACCTGCTCATAGGTGACATCCATGGAACCGAACACTTTTACGAGACTGTCAGCACAGAGAGCGATCTCCGGATATTTTTCTTCTGGGATCCCCAGCATTTTCATGATGACTCTGGTAGGAAGCGGGTATGCATAGTCATTGATGATATCCATATGACCTTGTTTTTCTACTTTATCGAGCAGCTCATTGGCTACTTGTTTTATGTATGGAGCAATTCCTTTTAAGGATTGCTGGAAAGCTTGGGTCAAAATACTGCGGTATTTCAGATGGGCTGGTCCATCCTGCAAGGCCATCCACATAGAGAAGACACGGATAAATTCGGAAATTCCGAATAATTGCTGCTCAGAGAATTGGATCGCCCAGTAGGCTTGTGCCGTATTGTGTGAGATGCGGGGATCTGAGATATATTTTGCGCATCCCTCGTACCCGCCAATGAACCAAATACCGCCAAAAATATTTAAGCGGTGAATCTCCCCCTGATTGAGAAACTCGCGATACACAGGATACGGATTCGTATTAAAAGCTTCATTACTAAGAATCATTGGATCACTAATATCAATCTGTTTCTGCATTTGTACATCTCCTCTGTAAATATTTTGCAAAGTAACAAGATAGATATATGATAACAAAAAAAAAGAGTAAGTAAATTAGTTTCTCCAAAAGAATATTAATAAAAAAATGTTTATGTAACATAAAAATGAAGAGTCTTATTGTTTTAGTAAAAATATACATTTTATCAATATAATAATTTGAAATCTATTTCATTACCAAAAATAATAAATATTAAGTAAATGTAAAAAAGCATACTTGTTATGAAGAAAATTATATATCATGTCAATTATTGTGTTATTATGTAAAAAGAATCCTTATAACCATATATTTATGATCATAGTTTCATTGACCATTTAACCGGCAAGAATATTGCCGGAATTTGATTTGGTCTGCAATGGAGTGCAACACGATTACTTATTCACTGTAAAAAGGATGGATAATGAATGTCGATTAAACACCCTGACACAATGAAAGAGGATACCATTGAGGTAACTCAAACCGTTACCAAAAAGGAGGTGGATATCATCCTGCATCGTTTTAACGACACGAAGGCCGACTATCCAAAAGACAAAACGATCCACCAGCGGTTTGAAGAGCAGGCAGAGAAGACGCCTGGCCATGTGGCAGTTGTGTTTGAAAATCAGGAGCTGACCTACCTTGAACTGAATAAGCGTGCCAATCAGTTGGCCCGTACGCTGCGTGAACAGGGTGTAGGCCCAGATCAGTTGGTCGGGATTATGAGCGAACGCTCACCCGAGATGATTGTTGGTATTTTTGCGGTTTTAAAAGCAGGCGGAGCGTATGTGCCGATTGATCCGAACTATCCAGAAGAGCGGATCCGCTACATGCTGGAGGATTCAGGAGCCCCGGTTCTGCTGGTGCAGAAACATTTGCAGAATCGTGCCACCTATACAGGCACACAGATTATTCTCGATGACCAGACGTTCTATCAGGAAGACGGTTCGAATCTGGAGCACGTAGCAGATCCTCATCATTTGGCATACGTGATCTATACATCTGGTACGACCGGCAAGCCAAAAGGCGTAATGCTTGAGCATCATGGAATTGTATCGCTTCACACTTATCTTCAAAATCAGTTTTCCTTTGGTGAACAGGACCGCTTTGTTCAGTTTGCCAGCTTCTCCTTTGATGCATCGGTGTGGGAGATGATGGGATGCTTGCTGTCTGGTGCAACCTTGTACCTGCCGACGCAAGATACCATCCACGACCCTGTGGCTTTCGGCACGTTTATGCAAAAGAATAAGATTACGGCCAGCCTGTTGCCGCCTGCCTATGTCGTCAATCTGGATATCAACCACTTGACATCGATGCGGGTCCTCGTGACTGGCGGCTCTGCCACCAACCAGAAGATTGTGGAGACATGGAAAGACCGTGTGACTTATGTTAACGCTTACGGTCCGACCGAATCTTCGATCTTGGCGACCACATGGATTGGTCGGGAGCGCACCGACGGCGTCCTGCCAATCGGTGAACCTGTCTCCAATACCCAAATCTATATCGTCGACGCCGAGAATCAATTGCAGCCAATCGGCACAGCAGGGGAACTCTGTATCGCCGGGGATGGTCTTGCACGCGGCTATCTCAACCGACCTGACTTGACCGCCGAAAAGTTCATCGATAATCCGTTCGTACCGGGCGAGAAGATGTACAAGACAGGCGACTTGGCGAGATGGCTTCCCGACGGCAACATCGAATATCTCGGACGCATGGACGACCAGGTCAAAGTACGCGGCTTCCGCATCGAGCTTGGTGAGATCGAAAACCAATTGCTCAAGCATCCGGTTGTCAAAGATGCTGTCGTAACAGCGAGAAAAGACAGTGAGGAAAACGACTACATCTGCGCTTATCTCACGTTCAGCCATCCTCAGGATGATTCTGTTTTGCCAGACATCAGACAATTTTTGTCCACTGAGCTTCCAGATTATATGATCCCGTCCTATTTTGTTACATTGGATCAACTGCCGCTGACAGCCAATGGCAAAGTAGACAAAAAAGCATTGCCCGAACCAGATGGAAGCATCCATACCGGAGCGGAGTATGAGGCACCGCGTAATGAAACAGAACAGAAACTGGCAGAGATCTGGCAAGAGGTGCTGCATGTCAAAAAAGTGGGGATCAACGACCACTTTTCCATGCTAGGCGGACATTCCCTCAATGCCATCGAGCTCATCGCCAAAATGAACGAGCGCTTAGGCGAGCATATCCCATTAAAGCAGCTATTCCGCTTATCCACGATCAAAGGATTAAGCGCCTACATAGAGGCCCATACAGAAGAGGGCCTGCAAGACAAGCCATTTGCTTACACAACCGATCTGGAAAAGATACACGAACCTTTCCCGTTAACCGGAATCCAGCTGGCCTATTTAGTCGGCCGTGATCCTAGCTTTGAAATCGGTGGCGTATCGACCAGTCTGACAGTTGAGTTTGAGATCGACATGGATCTGGAACGGTTTAACAGAGCGTTCCAAAAGCTGATTGACAGACATCCGATCCTGCGCACCATTGTTTTTGAAAATGGTACACAGCAAATCCTTGAAGAGCTGCCAGTTTATACCATAGACACAACAGATGTAACCAACTGGAGCCAAGTTGAAATCGAAGCATGCATTCTGCAACAGCGGGAACGGCTGTTAACCAAGGTCATCGATCCAAGCCAGTGGCCATTGTTTGAAATCAAAACGTTACAGTTACCGAACGGCAACAAGTATTTCTTCTTGAATATGGACGCGTTGATTTGCGACGACAGCAGCTTGAAAATCCTGATCAAAGAGTTCCAAAGCTTTTATGAGAACATCGACCTCCAATTGCCGGACTTGCAGTTCAACTTCAGAGATTATGTGCAGGCATCCGCTGAATTCAGACAATCCAACCGTTATAAAAAAGACGAGAAGTATTGGATGGACAAATTGGAGAAGTTTCCAGGCGCACCTGCATTGCCGCTCAAGTGTGACCCGGCAGATGTGGAGATCCCGCAATTCGGTAAGCTTTCGCAGTTTATGGACGGTGACAACTGGAACCAACTGAAGCAAAAAGCAAGAAAACGCAATGTCACTCCAACCTCTGTTCTTTGTGCGGCTTATGCGTATGTCTTGGCGTACTGGAGCAATCAAGATCATTTTGGTGTGAACCTGACCGTATTTAACCGCATTCCGTTCCATGAAGATGTGAAAAAGCTGGTCGGGGACTTCACGACACTGATGGTATTGGATATCGATGCGAAGAACAGCCTCAGCTCCTTCTGGGACTTTGCTGAGAAGGTTCAGGATTCGCTCCTCGAAGCGCTTGAACACAGACACTATGATGGTGTGGATTTCATCAGGCATTACAGCAGAAAACAGGGCATGAATAAAAATGCAGCAATGCCAATCGTATTCACTAGTGTGTTGAACGACAACCCGGAGGATTCCTTTGACCAGCTGGTAGATTTCAATAAAATCTCATTCTTGAGCACTAGAACATCACAGGTGTATATCGATAACCAAGTCTATGAAATCAATGGCGGTCTCTATATCACATGGGACTTCGTAGACCAGCTGTTTGAGGATGAAGTCATCCAATCGATGTTCACCCAATATATGGATATCCTGAATCAGGTGATCAGTGCGGAGCAGATTGCCGATCTGGAGCTTGGTGCCGGCAGCCTGCAGGTCATCGAGAAATATAATGATACAGATATGCCGATTCCAGTCTGCCCGCTGCACCAGATGCTAGTCGACACTGCGAAGCGTCTGCCTGATCATATGGCGGTCAAGCATCATGAGCAGACGATTACCTACCGCGAATTGGATGAGAGATCGAATCAAATCGCCCGATATCTGATCGAGCAAGGCGTATGCAAAGGGGATTATATCGGCGTAATCGCAAAACGGTGCATCGATACGATTGTGAACTTGTATGGTGTGTTAAAATCCGGTGCGGCCTACATCCCGCTTGACCCTGAATATCCGGAAGAGCGTAAGGAATACATCAAAGAGAAGGCCAATTGCAAGTTTTTCGTTGCCCCTGATCTTTATGAAAAAGAGAAGCTGCATACGTATTCCACAGATGCCGTTGATACTGGCGTGACCACGGATGACATGGCCTACGTCATTTTCACATCCGGCAGTACGGGTAAGCCAAAAGGTGTGCAAATCAAGCATGGCGCTGCTGCGAATACGATCTTCGACATGAATGAAAAATTCGCTGTCACCGAAAAAGACCGCTTCATGGGCATCTCTTCCATGTGCTTTGACTTGTCCGTCTATGATGTATTCGGGGCAGCACTCAGCGGAGCGGTCATGGTTATCGTGGATGACCAGCGTGATGTATTCCAGCTCAAACAGCTTGTGGAGAATGAGCGGATTACGATCTGGAATTCTGTTCCGGCGATCATGGAGCTGACCGTCGATCTGTATACGGAGACAGAACACAATGATGATCTGCGAGTTGTGCTGCTCAGTGGTGACTGGATCTCCCTGAAGCTTCCTGAAAAAATCAACAGAGCATTCAGAACGGCAGATGTGATCAGTCTGGGCGGTGCAACCGAGGCTTCCATCTGGTCAATCTATTACCCGATCAACGAAGTATCGAAAGATTGGAAGAGTATCCCATACGGCATGCCGCTTGGAAACCAGAAGATTTATGTGCTCAACCAGAATCAACAATTCTGTCCGGTAGGCGTAGAAGGGGAGCTCTACATCGGTGGTGTCGGGGTAGCGAGCGGATATATTAATGATGAGGAAAAAACGAATGCCGCCTTTATCATGCATCCGCAATTAGGCTATATCTACAAAACAGGTGACCACGGGCTGTTACGGGCAGAGGGATATGTCGAGTTCCTAGGAAGAAAAGACAGCCAGGTGAAGATCAGAGGATACCGCGTAGAGCTGGGGGAGATCGAGAACTCGCTCTTACAGCATGAGGATGTCAAAAAAGCGGCCGTGATCGATTATACAGATGATAAGGGCATCAAAAACTTGCTTGCTTTTGTCGTATCAGCCGAAGAGACCGATCCACGGGATTTAAAACAGTACCTGCAACAAACACTGCCACCATACATGATTCCGGCGCGATTCTTCCAGATCGATGAGATTCCGCTTACCGTCAATGGAAAAGTGAATAAGAGTATGCTGGTGGAATTCGCGAAGGTACAACCGCTCGATGAAGTGGCGGCAACCACCTATGAGGAACCGACAGATGAGATGCAGACGATGCTGTTGAACATCTGGAAAGAAGTGTTCCAATTAGAGCACATCGGCACAGATGTCAGCTATTACGAAATCGGCGGAGATTCACTGAAAGCGATCCGGATCGTTGCTGAAGTGAATAAGAAAATGAATATCGAGATTCCGATCGGCGAAATTTTCAAAAACGACACCATTTTGGCGTTGGATCATTATTTGAAAAACAGATCGGATGCCTATCAAGAAAATAAAATCAAACGCATCGCGAAACAGGACTACTATCCGACCTCTCCAGCCCAAAACCGGATGTACCTGCTGTCTAAGCTGGAAAACGACAGAGGCGCTTATCATATTCCGATGGCCCTGCTGGTTGAAGGCAACCTAGATGTCGATCAGCTTGAACAGGCACTTCACACCTTTATTCAACGACATGAGATTCTGCGGACAGGGTTTGAACGGATTCAGGATGAGCTGATGCAAAAGGTTTACGATGACGTGGAGTTCCACTTGGGTTATGAGGATCTGGGTGTATCTGTGACAGATGCTGACTCCCTGAAGAAACTAACCGGTGAAGCATGTAAAGCATTGACCCAACCGTTTGATTTGACCGAGCCGCCTCTTATGAGAGCAAAAGTCTTCAAGCTGGAGTCTGCAAAACATCTCTTGGTCATTAACTTCCACCACATCATCGCAGACGGGGTATCCCAAGGGATCTTGATGAATGAATTGCTGGAGCTGTACAGCGATTGCATGTTGCCTGAGGTGCCAATCCAATACAAAGATTATGTGAGCTGGAACCAGAGCTACAACCAATCAGAGGCGATCCAAAAACAGGAAGCGTATTGGCTGGATGTATTCCGCACCGAGCCGGCTAAACTGCAGTTGCCTTACGATTACAGCCGTCGCGGTACAGGCAGCTATGAAGGCAGCAATGTATATGTACATCTGGGACAGGAGCTTTCTGAGCAGATCCGCAGAGTATCGAAGGAAACAGGCTCCACCCTGTATATGACGATGCTCAGCGCTTATTATGTATTACTTCACAAATATACCAATCAGACAGATATCGTGGTTGGTACAGCCGCATCAGGAAGATTGCATCAGGATTTGCAGGATGTCTTCGGCGTATTCGTCAACACGATTGCACTGCGGAACGAAATCGACGGAGCGAACAGCTTCGCCCAATTGTTGGAGCAGGTGAAGCGAAATACGATTGCGGGCTTTGAGAACTCGGAGTATCAGTTTGATGAATTGATCCGCAAGCTCGATTTTGAACGGGTGGCCAACCGGAATCCATTGTTTGATACGATGTTTGTCTTGGAGGATGGTGCTCTGTTCAGCAAGCAAAAGGGCGAACTCCAGATGTCTCCGGTGATCTTCGATCTGGATAATGCCAAATTCGACATTACGTATACCGTGCTGGACATGGAAGACGAGATTGTCCTCAATATTGAATATTCCACCGAATTATTCCATCCAAACACGATGAATCGAATGGCGGACAGCTACCTCCATATTTTAAAGGAGATTTCACGAAATCTTCATCTTAATTTACATGCAATCGAGATGATTTCGGAGGAAGAAAAAACACATCTGCTGGTAGACTTCAACGATACGCTGGCAGATTTCCCGCAAGATAAGACTGTGCATCAGCTGTTTGAAGAGCAGGTAGAGCGCACGCCTGACCATGTAGCTGTAGTGGCAGGTAACCACCAATTGACCTACCGTGAGCTGCAGGAGAGATCCAATCAGCTTGCGCGAGTACTGCAAGAAAACGGCGTCAAGCCAGACACAATCGTCGGGATCATGATGGACCGTTCCGTTGAGATGATTGTCGGGATTCTCGCGATTATCAAATCAGGCGGAGCGTATCTGCCGATTGATCCGGCGTATCCAGCAGAGCGGATCGAGTACATGCTGCAAGACAGTCAGACGAGACTTCTGGTGACACGTGAGCGGTTAGCCAAACAAGCTGGATTATTGGAAAATAACAGCGTTAATATCATTAATATTGATTGTAACCATATTTCTTCAAAAAATAAAGAAAATCTCGTTCATGAGAATAGACCAAATGATTTAGCCTATGTCATCTATACGTCTGGTTCTACCGGAAAACCAAAGGGTGTCATGGTAGAACACCGTTCCTTGGTGAATCTGTGCAGCTGGCATATCTCTACCTATCAGGTTACATCGGAGGATCGAAGCGCGAGCTATGCGAGCATGAGCTTTGACGCATTCGGCTGGGAGGTATTCCCTTATCTTCTGTCTGGCTCCGCTGTCCATGTGTTAACGGAAGAGCTCCGTCTAGATGTAGAGAAACTAAATCAATATTTCCATGAGCATCAGATCACGATTACGTTCCTGCCTACACAAGTGTGCGAACAATTCATGAAGCTGGATAACCAATCTTTACGCACCTTGTTGACTGGCGGTGACAAGCTCAATTATTTTGAGACCAAAAATTATCAGATCGTCAACAACTACGGCCCAACCGAAAATACAGTCGTAGCGACCCACTTCGTCATTGATCAGGCTTATGTGAACATTCCAATCGGGACACCACTGCATAATACAAGTGTTTATATCCTGAATGAACATGGGGCGCTTTGTCCGATCGGGGTGGCTGGAGAACTGTGCATCAGTGGTGTCGGCTTGGCCCGCGGGTATTTACACAGACCAGAGCTGACAGCAGAAAAATTCGTGCCAAATCCATTTGTTCCAGGCACAAAAATGTACCGTTCGGGTGACCTCGCCAGAAGGCTGTCGGATGGTACGATCGAGTATCTGGGACGGATTGACTATCAGGTAAAAATCCGTGGCTATCGAATCGAATTGGGCGAAATCGAGAATCAACTGCTGCAGCTTGCATCAGTGAAGGAAGCTGTCGTGGTGGCAAGAGAGGATCAAGATCAGAACCATTACCTCTGCGCCTATATCACGCTAGAGACAACCGAGACGGATTCGACGATCGCCGCGATCAGACAAGCCCTGTCCAATGAGCTGCCTGAGTACATGATCCCTGCTTATTTTGTCATGATGGATCAACTGCCGCTGACCGCCAACGGCAAAGTGGACAGAAAGGCATTACCAGCACCAGAAGTGGGCGTCAATACCGGTACAGCGTATGAAGCGCCAAGCAACGAGTTAGAAGAGAAGCTGGTATTGATCTGGCAGGAGACACTGGGTGCGGCCAATATCGGTGTGACTCACAACTTCTTCGAGGTTGGCGGCCATTCACTGAAAGCGACCACACTGATCTCCAAGATGCACAAGGAACTCAAGGTCGAAGTGCCGTTAAGTCAAATTTTCAAAACGCCTACGATCCGCGGGCTTGCTGCTTTCATCGGTACTACCCAGCAAAGCGCTTATGCATCGATCAAGCCAGCGGAGCAAAAAGCGTACTACGAGCTGTCCTCCGCGCAACGAAGAGTCTACATCTTAAGCGAGATCGAAGGGAACGGAACCTCTTACAATATGCCTTTTGCCATGCGCATCCAAGGTGGTCTGGACGTGGCTCAGCTGGAGCGTGCTTTCCAGGCATTGGTAGAGAGACATGAGGCCCTGCGTACTTCTTTTGAGATGGTAGACGGTGAGCCTGTTCAAAAGATTCATCAGGTGGCAGACTTCAAGCTTGCATACAGTGAGCTGGGCGAAGCTGACCTCGATGAGAAGCAGGCAGGCTGGATCCAGCCATTCGACTTGACCCAAGCACCACTTCTGCGGGCGGAAATCGTAAAAGTGGCTGACCAAGAGCATATCCTGCTCGCCGACATGCATCATATCATTTCAGACGGGGTTTCCATGGGCATCATCATGGGAGAATTGGCTGAACTGTATAAAGGCAACACACTTGCGCCACTCCACATTCAATATAAAGACTACTCCGAATGGCAGGCGGAACGGAGCAAGCAAGAGGAGCTCAAACAGCAGGAACAATACTGGCTGGATGTGTTCAACGAGGAGATTCCGGCTCTTGATCTCCCAACGGATTATGCCAGACCGCAAAAGAGAAGCTATCAAGGCGATATCATCCACTTCCAATTGGACGCCAAAACGGCTAATCAGCTCGATCTGCTGGCAAAAGAACACGGTGTCACGATGTACATGGTTCTGTTGGCCGCCTACACCGCGTTGCTCTCCAAGTACACCGGGCAAGAGGATATCGTTGTCGGTACGCCGATTGCAGGCCGCAAGCATGCTGATCTGAATCAGGTGCTCGGGATGTTCGTCAACACACTGGCGATCAAGAACAAGCCTGCGGGTCACAAAACCTTCAGCCAATACTTGAACGAAGTCAAAGAACATACACTCAAAGCCTACGAGAATCAAGATTATCCGTTTGAACAGCTGGTAGAGAAATTGAATATCAGAAGAGATCTCTCCCGTAACCCGTTGTTCGATACGATGCTGGTGCTCAACAACACGGATACGATGCGACTCGACATCGACGGCTTAGAGTTCACTTTGCTGGAAGACAGACGCCAGTTGTCCAAGTTCGATCTCACAGTACGAGCAGATGAGACACAAGATGGCTGGAAGCTGGAAGTCGAATATTGCACAGCCCTGTTTACGAAGGAACGAATGCAACGATTCTCCGAGCACTTCATCCAGCTGCTGCAAAAAGCGGCACAGCAGCCGTCCCTGCGCCTGTGTGACATCGATATGCTGACAGAGGCAGAGAGAAACACTATGCTCTTTGACTTTAACAATACCCAAGCACCATATGCCAAAGAGAAGACGCTGACCGAGCTGTTTGAAGAACAGGTAGAAAAAACACCGGATCAGATCGCGCTTGTCTTTGAAGATACAAGCCTGACCTATCGGGAACTGAATGAGCGGGCCAACAACATCGCCTATGTGCTCCGTCAAAAAGGAGTCGGACCAGATGTGGTCACAGGCATCATGGTAGAACGTTCCCTTGAGATGATTGTCGGGGTCATGGGGATTCTCAAAGCAGGCGGCGCTTATCTGCCGATCGACCCAGAGTTCCCAGAGGATCGCAAGCAGTACATGCTAAGCGACAGCCAAGCCAAGGTATTATGTGTGGCAAGTGATGTGGCGACCGCAGGTATTGCTTTTGACGGAGAGATCGTCCGCTTGGATCAGATCGATCACACACAACACCCAGCGAACGTGGAGAGAGTCAGCCGATCCAGTGATCTGGCCTATGTCATCTACACATCTGGTTCTACAGGCCAGCCAAAAGGGGTCATGATCAACCAATATAGTGTGCACAATCTGGTGAATGGGCTTCATGCGGTCATTTACAGACACTATACGACTCCGCTCAACGTTGCCTTGATCGCGCCATATATTTTTGACGCATCGGTGAAGCAGATTTTTGCCGCGGTGTTGTTGGGCCATGCCTTGCATATTGTGCCTAAGGCAACCAGCTGGGATGCCAACCAACTGATCGAATACTACGCGAAGCACTGCATCCACGTCTCTGACGGTACACCTGCTCACTTCAAGATGCTGACCTACCTCAGCAATGAGATCAAGCAAGAGCTGGCCGTGAAGGAATTCGTCATCGGTGGCGATGTGCTGACACATGACTTGATCGAGGAAGTACGCCACAAAGTGCCGAATCTCACAGCCAACGTGACCAATGTCTACGGACCGACAGAATGCACGGTTGACGCTACCAGCCATCGTGTCGTATACGGCGAGCCGAAACAGCCGGGGGCCATCCCGATCGGTAAACCACTGATGAATACCAACATCTATATCGTGGACAAAGCCAATCACCTGCAGCCATTGGGCGTGGCAGGGGAGATGTGCATCGGCGGTGAGGGTGTCGCCAGAGGGTATCTGTGCAAGCCTGAGCTGACCGCTGAGAAGTTCGTGGACAACCCATTTGAACCGGGACAGAAGATGTATCGCACAGGCGACTTGGCGAGATGGCTTCCAGACGGACAGGTCGAGTTCATCGGACGTGTGGACCATCAGGTAAAAATCCGTGGGTACCGCATTGAGCTGGGCGAAATCGAGCATCAGCTGGTGAAGCATGAACAGATCGCAGAAGCAGTCGTCATCGCGAAAAAAGACAACGAAAACAATGATTACCTCTGCGCCTATATCGCGCTGGATGGATCAGATCAGACATTGACGATCATGGACATCCGTGAGTTCTTGGCGAGCCAGATTCCTGATTATATGATTCCAGCCCATTTTGTGAAGCTGGATCGACTGCCTCGGACAACCAGCGGGAAGGTCGACAGAAAGCTGCTGCCTGAACCGGATGGAAGCATGCTGGACGGAGTCGAATACGAAGCTCCGCGCAATGAGCAAGAAACCAAGCTGGCACAGATTTGGCAGGAGATTCTCGGGGTGCAGCAGGTCAGCATCAACCATAACTTCTTTGCCATCGGTGGAGACTCGATCAAGGCGCTCCAGATCATTTCCCGACTTGCAAAAGCAGGGCTCAAGCTGCAAATGAGAGATTTGTTCGCCAATCCAACCATCCGTACTCTCAGCAAATATGTAAAAGAAGAAAAGAAAGATCGCACAGCCAATGAACAGGTGACTGGCGAGGTTCTTTTAACTCCGATTCAACAGAGATATTTCGAGCGTAATCAAGAAGAACTGAATCATTTTAACCATTCGATCATGCTGTACCGAGAGGGCGGTTTTGATGAACAGGTTATCCAGCAGGCGTTTGACAAGCTGTTCGAACACCATGATGCGTTGCGGATGATCTATGAAGAGAAAGACGGGGTCATCGTACAGACCAACCGAGACCAACAGGAACATATGTTCGATTTGAGTATTCACGATCTCAGAGGCGTAGAGCACATCGAACCAACTGTGAATGAGCTGGCTACCACACTGCAAAAAGACATTTCCATTAAGCAGGGTAAGCTTGTGAAGCTGGGTCTCTTCCAAACAGACGAGGGCGATCATCTGCTCATCGTAGTACATCACCTTGTGATTGACGGTGTGTCTTGGCGAATCCTCTTGGAAGACTTCGAGAATCTGTATACACAGGCCGCCAAGGGTGAGAAGCTGGACATCGGCTATAAGACCGACTCCTTCCAGCATTTTGCTAAAGGATTGCAAGGGTATGCCGACCATCATCTCCTCCAGAGAGAGAAAGCGTTCTGGCAATCTGTCGCCCAAGCCCAAACAAGCTTTATCCCGAAAAAGCAAGAGGGCACACGCAACCTGTTTGAAGACAGCCGAACCATTACCATCAAGCTGGGCAAAGAAAGCACGAACCGCCTGTTGAGACAGACCAACCGAGCCTACAACACCGAAATCAACGACATTTTGCTGACAGCTCTCATGGTCAGTGTCAGAGCACAGACGGGTGAGGATCGTCTGAAAATCATGATGGAAGGCCATGGACGCGAGGAGATCGGGGCTGGCCTTGATCTGAGCAGAACCATCGGCTGGTTCACATCGGTATATCCGGTATGGATCGACTTGGCTCATGAAACAGAGCTTGCCACGAACATCAAGACGGTCAAAGAGATTCTCAGAAAAACACCAAATAAGGGCATCGGCTATGGCGTCCTGAAGTACATGGCAGCTGACAGCGGTCTCTCTCAGGAAGAAAAAGCACCGATTTCGTTTAACTACCTAGGCGAGATGGATCAAGACGTCAACCGCGGACTTTTCGTGGAATCCAAGCTTCCAACCGGCCAAACCGTCGGAGGCAAGATCGCGCGGAGCCATTCGATCGAGATGAACTCGATCGTCCTAGACGGCGAGCTAGTGATTCATACCACTTATAACGAGTCGGAGTATGATGAACAGACCATCCATGAGCTGAACCGACATTACGTGCAAAGTCTGGAGCAGATCATCGAGCATTGTATCCAACAACCTATGACAGAGCGCACGCCTTCTGACTACGGGGATACTGACATTACGCTCGAACAGCTGGATGCCATCCAGAAGAAGTACGCAACTCTGACCATCGAAAAAATCGTTCCACTGGCCAACATGCAGAAGGGCATGCTGTTCCACTCGCTGGAGCGCAAGGATTCGAGTGCCTATTTCCAACAGGTTGTTATGGATCTGCACGGTTTCGTAGATGCAGCGGTGTTAGAGCAAAGCTTCAATGAAATCATGAAGCGTCACGAAGGATTACGAGCCGCTTTTGAATATGAGATTGTCGCGGAGCCGAGACAACTGATTATCGAAGGCAGACAAGCTGGCTTCACTTATCTGGATTGGACAGGGAAATCGACTGACCAACAGGCACAATTCACAGCGGCCTATCTCACGGAAGATCAGGAAAAAGGATTTGACTTGAGTGCTGACACGCTGATGAGAGTCGGTCTGATCAAGACGCAGGAGCAGTCCTACACATTGGTGTGGAGTCACCATCATATCTTGCTGGACGGCTGGTGCCTGGGGATCATCTTGAACGAGATGTTTGCCATCTATACCAGCATCATCCAAGGGAAGCCATATCAATTGGAGGACCCACGTCCATTCAGTGATTATATCCGTTGGCTGGAACAGCAGAATAAAGCAGAAGCACAGCGCTATTGGACAGACTATCTCGCTGGCTATGAAAAACAGGCTTCCTTACCGAAGACCGGAAGCAATGCGAGTATCAACGGAGCGGACAGCAAGGAGAAAGTCATCCACTTCTCCAAAGAACTGACCGAGCGTATGACGCAGCTGGCCAACAGCAACCGTGTCACCTTTAACACCGTATTCCAAAGCATTTGGGGTGTTGTGTTGGGTCGATACAACCAGGCTGACGATGTCGTATTCGGTACCGTTGTCTCTGGCCGGGAAGCAGATGTGGACGGCATTGAAAATATGGTCGGATTGTTCATCAACACCATCCCGACGAGAGTCCGAGTGCAAAGCGGCGAGCGTTTCCGAGACGTTTTACAAAACGTACAGAATGACGCGCTGCAAAGCAATGCGTACACCTATCTGAATCTGTCAGAGGTGCAGGATCTCAGCGTCTTGAAGCGGGAGCTGCTTGATCATGTCCTTGTCTTCCAGAATTATGCTATTGATGAAGTTAATATTATGAATGAAGGTAATATAACTGGTTTTACACTTACAGGGATTAAAGGGAATGAACGGACGAATTATGACTTCAGTATCGTAGCGTCCTTACAGGATTGTCTGACGCTCAAAGTGACGTATAACGAAAGCGTGTTTGATCCGTCCTTTATCGATCGACTGGAGGGCCACCTGATCACCGTAACCGAGCAAGTGGTCACCAATGAGAACGTGCTGGTGCAGGACATTGAGGTCGTGTCAGCGGCAGAACGCAATCTGCTGCTCCACACATTCAATGACACCAAGACCGACTATCCAAAAGACAAGACGATCGCCCAGCTCTTCGAGGAGCAGGTCGAGCGCACCCCAGACCATGCAGCTGTCGTGATGGATGATCAAGTGCTGACGTACAGACAGCTCAATGAACGCTCCAACCAGCTGGCAAGGTATCTGCGTGACAAGGGAGTCCAAGCGAATACCGTTGTCGCCATCATGGCAGAGAGATCGCTCCACATGATGATTGGCCTCATGGGTATCCTCAAATCCGGGGCGGCTTACCTGCCGATTGACCCTGAATGGCCGCAAGAACGCATCACGCATATGCTTACGGATTGTCAAGTCAACCTGTTCGTGACCCAGCGCACCTTCACCGATGCGATCCAGATGGACGTGGAGACGATTCTGCTGGATGCAGAGGATGGCCGTAGCGCAGACAGCTATTCCACAGAGAATCTGACACCTGTAAACAGTGCCGGGGATACCGCCTATATCATCTACACATCTGGCTCTACGGGTACACCGAAGGGCGTCGTGATTTCCCATACCAATGCCATCCGGGTCGTGAAAAACACGAACTATATCACGCTTGATGAGCATGATCACGTGATCCAGCTTTCCAACTACGCATTTGACGGGTCTGTCTTTGATATCTTCGGTGCGTTGCTGAACGGCGCGAGACTGGTGCTGATGGATAAAGAAACCGTACTCGATATCAGCAAGCTGGCGAAGCTAATCCGTACCCAGCATGTCACCGTGATGTTCATTACCACAGCACTGTTCAATGTACTGGTGGACAGAGAGCTCGAGTGCTTGTCCGGCATCCGCAAAATCCTGTTCGGCGGCGAGCGTGTCTCCGTGGCCCATGCGAAAAAAGCGCTGGATTACATGGGACCCGACAAGATGCTCCATGTGTATGGCCCAACCGAAAGCACAGTGTACGCCACCTACTATCCGATCAATGACATCAAGGACGATGCCGTGACGATTCCGATTGGTGCACCATTAGCCAATACAACAGCCTATGTGGTGGATCAGCATAACCGTCTCGTCCCAATCGGTGTGCCAGGTGAGCTTTGCATCGCTGGCGATGGTCTGAGCAGCGGCTATCTGAACAATCCGCAGCTGACCGCAGAGAAGTTCGTGCCGCATCCGTTTGCCGCAGGGGAGCGGATGTACCGTACCGGAGACTTGGTCAGATGGCTGTCGGACGGCACTATCGAATTCTTGGAGCGGATCGACCATCAGGTGAAGCTGCGCGGCTTCCGTATTGAGCTGGGTGAGATTGAGAGCTCCCTGTTGAAGCATACAGATATCCAAGAAGCCTTCGTGATGGCGAGAAAAGATCAGGATTACAACGACTACCTCTGCGCCTACATCACAGCTGCAAGAGAATTGCACGTAGAAGAGCTGCGTAGCTTCTTAGGGGAAAGTCTGCCTGAGTACATGATTCCAGCCTATTTCGTCAAGCTGGATCAACTGCCGCTCACGCCTAACGGCAAAGTGGATCGCAAGGCACTGCCAGAACCTGATACAAGCATCATCACCCAAGCTGCCTATGAGGCGCCGACCAACTTCGTAGAAGAACAGCTCGTGTCCATCTGGGCGGAGGTCCTCGGCGTTGAGCGAATCGGTACGACCAGCCATTTCTTTGAACTGGGCGGCAATTCACTCAAAGTGATGCATGCGGTTCACGCGATCAATAAAAAATTCCAAAGCGACATCAGCATTCGGAGCTTCTTTGAACATCCAACGATCAAACAGCTGGCTGCGATCATTCTAGGCGCGGAATCCACCGAGCCAAGCAGCACAGATGATTACGTGGAGCTGGAAATCTAGCTCCCGTCTCTCGGATCGACAACACCGGCCCTGTCCGGTGCATTTGGAAAAACTGCACAATCGCCTTCCCATACGCAGATGACGGAGGCTGATTGTGCAGCAATTCCGAGGGGCTCTATTTTTGTTACGTGGGGTACATCAAAAGGGGAGTGACCACTTCATATGAATATTGCGGGCCTCATTCAAGATTTAAAAAAGCAATCTATCACCTTATTTCACGATCAGGGAAAATTAAAAATCATCGGTCCGCGCGAGCTGATCAGCCCTGAAATCATGGAGCAAATCAAATTATATAAGGAAGAGATTATCCACTTCCTCACCTCGGAACAACTGGCGCCTAAAGATGCCATTCCAAAAGCGAAGACGTCTGCGAATGGTTGCTACGCACTGTCCCGGGCACAGAAGCGGATGCTGATCCTCAACCAATTGGACGATCAAGGGATCACATACAATGTCCCGCTCATCATGAAGCTAATCGGTGATTTTCAACTCGACCGTTTTGAACAAGCGTTTAACCAAATCATTCAAAGACATGAAGGATTGCGTACCTCCTTTGTCACTCTGGACGGAGAACCTGTCCAACAGATACATACGGACCTTACCATTTCCATTCCCTATAACGAATTAGGCGAAGAAAGCATTACCGACAAGATCCATCGATTCATCAGACCTTTTGACATGGGACAAGCCCCTCTACTGCGGGTAGAAATCCTCAAGGTAAAAGAAGGCGAGCACATCATGATGCTGGATATGCATCATATCATCTCAGACGGGGTCTCCATGGCTGTCCTGATGAAAGAAGTAGCCGCCTTATGTGAAGGAAAAGAATTGGCGCCTGTCGCCGTTCAATATAAAGATTACTCGGAATGGCAAAGAGAATCGTCACTGCAGGAGAAGATGAAGAAGCAAGAGGAGTACTGGCTGCAGACGCTTAGCGGTGAATTGCCAGTGCTTACGATGCCGCTCGATTTTGCCAGACCGCCTGTACAGAGCTATGAAGGCGACCGGATTGAGTTTGGCGTGGGTCCAGAGCTGACGAAGAAGCTGAAGCGTCTGGCCCAGCAAAACGGTGCCACCATGTACATGCTGCTTTTGGCTGCATACAACACGCTGCTTACCAGATACACGGGGCAGGAAGATGTAATCGTCGGCTCCCCGATTGCAGGACGGTCGCACGATGATCTCAAGCAGGTAATCGGTATTTTTGCCAATACACTGGCATTACGCAATTACCCTAAATCGGATCTAACGTTTACTGACTTTTTGCAAGCAGTCAAAGCCAGCACCCTGCAAGCGTACGAAAATCAAGATTATCAGTTCGATGAGCTGGTCGAGAAGCTCGATGTCAAAAAAGACATGAGCAGACATGCGCTTTTTGACACGATGTTTGACCTGCAGAATCAGGATGAATATGAGTTCGGGTGGAGCGGCATACAGGCAGAGCCGTACCACATCGATTTTCAGATCGCCAAATTTGATCTGAGCCTGACTGCTGTGGACTGTGGTGATCAGATCAAGCTTGATCTGCAATACGCCACGAAGCTGTTTGCAAAAGAAACGATGGAGCGCCTCACCGGCCATTTTGTGCAGATTCTCGAAGACGTAGCTGATCGTCCTGATTGTGCATTAGGCCAAATCAAAATGATCTCTGATGCAGACGTACAGACGATCATCGATCAATTCAACGATACCAAGTTGGAATATCCAACAGAGTTGACGCTCGTTCAGCTGATCGAACAACGGGTGGAGATGACTCCTGATCATATTGCAGTCGTATTCGGGGAGCAACAGGTGACCTACCGGGAGCTCAACGAGAAGTCCAATCAATTGGCGAGACTGCTCAGACAAAAAGGCGTCAAGCCGAATACGCTGGTCGGCATCATGGCCGAGCGTTCTCTTGAGATGATGATCGGGATCATCGGTGTTCTCAAATCCGGCGGTGCTTATTTGCCGATTAATCCTGAGCTGCCAGATGACCGGATCGCGTATATGCTCTCCGACAGCGGAGCGGGCATCACACTCGTGCAGGAGCATTTGCAGGCCAAAATCAGTTCGTTCCCACACATCACCTACGAAGGCGTAGCATGGAGCAGCTTGGATCATACCAATCCAGAGCCTGTCAACGAACCGACCGATCTGGCTTATGTCATCTATACATCTGGTTCTACCGGCAAGCCCAAGGGTGTCTTGACCACTCATCAGAACGTGGTCAACTATGTCCATGCCTTCCTCAAGCAGGTTCCGCTGCAGGAAGACGATGCGGTACTGCAAGTTGTTTCCTTCTCTTTCGATGCTTTTACCGAAGAAGTGTATCCGATCTTAGCCTGTTCCGGCCGATTGGTAGTGAGTCAAAAACTGGGCGATGTCACCATCGATCAACTCGTTCAACAGATCGACACCCATCAGATCACCGTCGTCAGCTGCTCGCCACTGCTGCTCAATGAGATCGATAAAAACGAACATCTGAAGCTTCGTTCCAATATGAAGTTCATCAGCGGCGGGGACGTCCTCAAATATGAATACATCAAAAACATGGTAGAAACAGCTACTGTCTATAACTCCTACGGGCCAACAGAAGCGACCGTATGTGCGACCTACTATAAAATCAGCCCAACAGACCGCGACAGAAAAACTATCCCAATCGGTCAACCGCTCGCAAACTATCAAGTCTATGTGCTGGATACAGACCTGCAAGTATTGCCGATCGGCATCCCCGGCGAATTATGTATCAGCGGTGCAGGCTTAGCCAAGGGATATCTCAACAATCCAGAACAGACCGAGGAGAAATTCGTCCCACATCCATTTTTACCGGGTGAGCGCCTCTACCGTACCGGAGACATGGCGAGATGGCTGCCTGATGGCAACATCGAGTTCCTGGGCCGTATCGACAACCAAGTCAAAATCCGAGGATACCGGATCGAGCCAGAGGAGATTGAGCGTCACCTGATCAACCACGCAATGGTGAAGGATGCGGTAGTCACCGCCAAAGACGATGCGGATGGCAACAAGTACCTCTGCGCCTACATCACGCTGAACGCTTCCGCTTCAGAAGAGACAACGGTTATCGAGGAAGTAAGAGCCTTTGCCGCAGACGCCCTCCCCGATTACATGGTTCCGTCCTTCTTCGTTGCGCTTGAGCAAATCCCACGCACGATCAATGGTAAGGCAGATTGGAAGGCATTACCTGAGCCGGATTTCACGGCCATGACCAGCACGGCATACGTCGCACCCCGCAATGAAGTCGAGCAAAAGCTTGCGTCCATCTGGCAACACATTCTGGGGATCGATCAGATCGGGATTGACCATAACTTCTTTGAATGGGGCGGCCAGTCCTTGAAGGCCTTCGCACTCGCATCTGCCATCCACAAAGAATTCCAAGTCGAAGTGCCGCTCAAGCAGATCTTCAGCCAGTCCACGATCAGACAGTTGGCAGCGTACATCCAAGAGCAGGAGAAAAGCACCTATCTCCGCATCACGAAAGCCGAAGAGAAGGAATATTACCCACTGTCTGCCGCGCAAAAACGACTGTACATTTTAAATCAATTTGAAAATAACGGTATCACGTACAATATGCCGTTCGCGGTCAAAATATCGGGCGACCTGCAACTGTCAGAGCTTCAACGTGCGTTTGAACAAGTGATTCACAGGCATGAGGCCCTGCGCACCTCTTTTGTCATGGTGGATGGGGAGCCTGTGCAAAAGATCGAAAAAGAGGTCTCCTTTACACTCGTAACAGGTGTTGCCAAAGAGGAAGAGCTGGCGCAGCGCATCGACGAATTTATCCAGCCGTTTGATCTGGAACAAGCACCACTGCTGCGGGCGTCCTTGCTGACAATCGATGAAAACGAGTATGTCATGCTGCTCGACATGCACCATATCATCTCTGACGGTGTATCGACAGACATTTTGACGAGAGAAATAAGCGAACTGTACGCAGGGCGCGAGCTTGCACCATTAGCTCTGCAATATAAAGACTACTCCGAATGGCAAAAAGAGATGGACAACCAAGGCGGGATGCAGAAGAAGGAGCAATACTGGCTCAACGTGCTTGGGGACGAGCTACCGGTTCTGCAGATGCCGCTTGATTACGCCAGACCGCCTCTCCAAAGCTTCGAAGGTGACCGGATTCATGTCGGCATTGACCATGAGCTGACCAAACAGCTTCAGCTGCTTGCCCAAGAAAACGGAGTCACCATGTACATGCTGCTATTGGCTGGATATACGGCGCTGCTGGCTAAGTATACCGGTCAGGAAGACATCATCGTCGGCTCACCTGTAGCGGGCAGACCGCACGAAGATATGCAGAATATGATCGGGATGTTCGTCAATACGCTCGCCCTGAGAAACTATCCCAAACAGGACATGACCTTTGCCCAGTATCTGCAAGAGGTCAAGGAAAGCACCTTACAAGGCTACGAAAACCAGGAGTATCCGTTTGACGCCATCGTTGAGAAGCTCAACCTGCAACGTGATCTCAGCCGCAATGTGCTGTTCGATACCATGTTCACCGTGCAAAGCGCAAACGGTCTTGAATTCGATGCAAAAGGATTAGATTTTGCCCCGTATCCATTCGAATACCCGATTGCCAAGTTCGATCTGAGCCTGACCGCTGTCGAGTATGCCGACCATCTGGAACTGCACGTAGGATACGTCACCAAATTATTTAAAAAAGCAACGATGGAGCGCCTGGCGAACCACTTCGTCATGATCCTACAGGAAGTCGTCCGTCAACCAGATATGAAGCTGGGTGAAATCAACATCGTCACCGCAGAAGAAAGAGATCTGCTCCTGTATACCTTCAACGACACCAAGACCGATTACGCGAAAGACAAGACCATCTGGCAGGTGTTTGAGGAGCAGGCGGCCCGCACGCCTGACCATGTGGCTGTTGTATTTGAGGGCAAGCAGCTGACGTATCGGGAGCTCAATGATCGAGCCAATCAAGTGGCCCGTTATTTGTTGGAGCAAGGGGTAGAGCGGGAGACCATCGTCGGCTTGATGGTGGATCGCTCACTTGAGATGATCGTCGGTATCATGGGTATTTTGAAGTCTGGTGCAGCTTATCTGCCGCTCGACACCGAGTATCCAGAAGACCGGATCCGCTACATGCTCCAAGACAGCGGAACGAAGCTTTTGATCACTCAGGATCATCTGCTTGACAAAGTGAATCTCTCAGACCGGCCTGAGCTCGTCCGGGTCACCATCACCGATGAGATGATCGTCAAGCAGGACACAGCCAATCTCGAACAAACGAACCGTCAGATGAATGATCTGGCGTACGTGATCTATACATCAGGCTCAACCGGCTTACCAAAAGGCGTGTTAGTGGAGCATGCGACCTTCGTCAATTTCTGTTATTGGTACATCGAGTCCCATGAGATTACAGCAAGCGACCGCGTTACGAACTATTTAAAAATTTCGTTCGACGTCTCTCTTGCTGAAATCTTCCCAACCTTGATGACAGGTGCAACCCTACACATCGTGCCAACCGATCTGCGTCTCGACCTGCACCGGTTGAATGAGTACATGGAAACGAACGGGATTACTGTTGCGACGCTGCCTAGTAAAGTAGCCGAGCAATTCGTCGGGCTGACCAACCATTCGCTTCGCCTACTTGAAGCGGGCGGAGAAAAGCTCAATCTGACGACAGATACCCGCTACCCGATCATCAATGCCTATGGCCCGACCGAAGCGACGATCTGGTCCACCCATTTTGTCATCGACAAGCAATATGCGAATATCCCAATCGGTAAGCCGATCTCCAATTACAAGGTCTATATCTTGAACGCAAGTAACGCTCTGTGCCCTGTCGGAGTCATCGGGGAACTGTATATCGCTGGTGACGGCCTTGCCCGCGGCTACCATAACAGACCGGACTTGACGGCTGAGCGGTTCGTGGCTGATCCGTTTGCACCAGGCAAAAGAATGTACCGCACCGGTGACTTGGCAAGATGGCTCCCAGATGGAAATCTGGAGTTCCTCGGAAGGATTGACCATCAGGTAAAAATCCGCGGCTATCGGATCGAACTGGGTGAGATCGAGACACAACTGCTCAAAGCACCGACCATCCAAGAAGCGATCGTGATCGCCAGAGAAGATAAGGACAACAACAACTATCTGTGCGCCTACATCATCTCGGAAAAAGAGTGGACAGCGGCAGATGTGCGCGAATGGCTGGAGAGTGAGCTTCCTGATTACATGATCCCAGCCTATGTCGTACAGCTGGAACGCTGGCCGCTCACCCCGAACGATAAAGTGGATCGCAAGGCACTGCCAGAGCCTGACCGCAGCGTGAGCACCGGTACCTCATATGAAGCACCGAGAAATGATGTGGAGGAAAAGCTGGTTGAGGTGTGGCGCGATGTGATCGGTGTAGCTGACATCGGGATCAACCATCACTTCTTCGTCTCCGGCGGTGACTCTATCAAGGCGCTCCAAATCATGTCCCGACTGGCAAAAATCGGCCTGAAGCTAGAGGTTAAGGATTTGTTCGCCAATCCCAAAATCAAGGATCTCTCCAAATACGTGAAGCAAGACCACAGACAACAAGACACAACTGGAATGATCGAAGGTACCGTCGAGTTAACCCCGATCCAACAGTGGTTTTTCGCGCAGAACCAAGAAGAGCGCAACCATTATAACCAGGCGTTCATGCTATACAGACCACAGGGCTTTGATGAGAAACACATCGAGAACGTATTCACCAAGCTGACCGAGCACCATGATGTCCTGCGGATGATCTATGAAGAAACAGACGGTCCAATCAAGCAAATCAACAGAGGCTATGGTGACCAATTCTTCCAGCTGTCCATCTACGACGTACGCGAGCTGGACAACCAAGAGGTACGCGTCCGTGAGCTGGCTACCCAGATCCAACAACAAAGCTCGATTCAAGAGGGCAAGCTGGTAAACCTCGGCATGTTCAAGGCAGACGACGGAGATCACCTGCTGATTGCGATTCATCACCTCGTCGTAGACGGCGTATCGTGGCGTATTTTGCTGGAGGATATCGAGACGCTGTACGAACAGTCCGTACGGGGCGAAAAGCTGGATCTCGGCTTCAAGACAGATTCCTACCAACGATTTGCGTCTGAGCTCAAGGAATATGCAACAAGCCGAGCACTAGCCAAGGATAAAGCGTACTGGACAGAAGTCGCCCAGGCTAAAGTCGACTTTATTCCGAAGCAGAAGGAATGCCAGCCGGATATCTATGGACAGAGCAGCTCGCTTACCATCGCACTGAGCAAAGAAGCGACGTCCCAATTGTTGAGAGAAACCAACCGAGCCTATAACACCGAGATCAACGATATTTTGTTGGCAGCCCTGTTCGTCGCCGCCCGCGAAATCACCGGCGAGAAGCGTCTCAAGGTCAATATGGAAGGACATGGCCGTGAAGATGTGTTAGAAGGCGTGGACATCAATCGAACCGTCGGCTGGTTCACCACGATCTACCCGGTGTTGCTTGAAGCAGGGGACAGCACTGAGCTTTCCACCACAATCAAAGTCATCAAAGACCTGCTGAGAAAAGTGCCGAATAAAGGCTTCGGATACGGTGCCTTAAAATATATCGCGCAGGATGCAGACCTGTTGAACGAAGAGTCAGCACCCATCCTTTTCAACTATCTGGGCGAAATGGATCAGGATGTACAACGCGGCGGATTCTCTGCCTCCCGCTTCTCCACAGGCGAAAGCATCGGCGGCAACATCGTCAGAACCAATTCTATCGAAATAAACGGTGTCATCACGAACGGTGAATTGGTGATCAACACCACGTTCAATGAACTAGAGTACAGTATCTCTACCATCCAGCATCTGAATGAGACCTATATCAACAGCCTGACGAAGATCATCTTGCACTGTGTCAACAAAGACGAGACAGAAAAAACCTCTTCCGATTACGGCTATGACAAGCTGTCATTAGATGATCTGGACGATTTACTGAGCGAGTATGAACTCATAGAAGACTAGGATTTACGCCCGACAACCATTAGAAGCAGCAACCGCACATCAAGGAGGAGAAGTTCATTCTATGAAAGTCAAAGTGGAAAAGATATATCCTTTGTCCAACATGCAAAAGGGGATGCTGTTTCATACCTTGGACAATCCGAATGAGGATGCCTATTTTGAACAAATGATCATAGATTTGCAGGGGGAAGTCGATGAGGCTGTCTTAGCGGACAGCTTCAACGAACTGCTCAAGCGCCATGATATTCTGAGAGCCTCGATCAGCACCAAAATGGACGAGCCTCTGCATGTCATCCTGTCCGAGCGCAAAATCAAATTCACCTATGCGGATATCCGTGAGCAGGATCAAGTGAGCCAAGCGGGGTATGTAGAGACATACCTCGCGGAAGATAAGCAAAAGGGTTTTGACTTAGCCAAAGAGACCCTGATCCGAGTGGGCCTGCTTCGCACAGCGGCTGACGCCTACAAGGTGATCTGGACGTACCACCATATCCTGCTTGACGGCTGGAGTATGGGCATCCTCTTAAACGAGCTGTTCACCATCTATGCCTACAAGGTAAAGGGCGAGGATCATCAACTGAGTGCTCCAAGATCGTTTGGCGATTATATCAAGTGGATGCAGGCTCAGGATCAGGAAGAAGGATTGACCTATTGGCGCAAGTATCTTGCGGGCTATGAGCAAAAGGCGCTGATTCCTACCCTCCGCAAAAAATCCAACACAGCTGAGTACCAAAGACAAGAAAAAGTCATCACCTTCTCCAAGGAACTGACCAACAAAATCAAAAAGATGGCTGACCGCAATGCGGTTACCTTACATACGGTCCTGCAAACTCTCTGGGGCTTCATTCTCGCCAAGTATAATGGCACGCAAGAGGCGGTTTTTGGAACCGTCGTATCAGGCCGGAATGCCAACGTGGACGGCATCGAAAACATGCTGGGGTTATTCATCAACACCGTCCCAACCCGTATCACATTGGGGAGCGAGCTGCGCTTTGTTGATGTCCTGAAACGAACCCAGCAAGACTCCCTGGAAAGCCAGCCTTACCATCATCTGAATCTGGCAGATGTTCAAGCGGTCAGTGAGTTAAAACAAGATCTGATCGACCATGTCGTAGTTTTTGAAAACTACGCGTTCGATGCGTCATCCATGGAAGAGAAGAAAAACGACTTAGGCTTTGAAGTCAAGGGCGTCAGCGGTGATGAGCGAACCAACTATCCGTTTACGATTGCAGCAGGATTAGGCGAGAAGCTCACCCTGATTCTCATCTATGACGGCCGGGTCTACGATTCGATCATCATGGATCAGATCGAAGCTCACATGAAACAGGTCATGAAGCAAGTTGTTGCCGATGAGGATCTGTACGTACGTGACATTGAACTCGTCTCGGACAAAGAAAGAACGATGCTTCTCGAAACGTTCAATCAGACCACAACCAACTATCCGAAAGAGAAGACGATTGCCCAGCTGTTCGAGGAGCAGGTCGAAAAAACACCTGACCACACAGCATTGGTCCTTGGCGATCAACAGCTGACCTACCGGGAGCTGAATGAAAAGTCCAACCAGCTGGCAAGACTTCTGCGTGACAAAGGGGTGCAGGCTAACACCGTAGTCGGCATCATGGCAGAGAGATCGCTCGGGATGATCGTCGGAATCATGGGGATTCTCAAATCCGGTGCCGCTTATCTGCCGCTCGATCCCGAAGCACCGCAAGACCGCGTCCGATTCATGCTGCAGGACTGTCAGGTGAATCTGTTATTGACCCAACAGAGCGTCATCGACGGCGGTATGCAACTCGGCGTGGAGACGATTTTCCTCGACACAGCGGATGTACACAGCTACCCGACCGATAATCTGCCGCCTGTCAACCAGTCCGCAGACTTGGCCTATATCATCTACACCTCAGGCTCCACCGGTACACCAAAAGGGGTTATGCTCTCCCATACCAATGCGGTGCGTGTTGTCCGAGATACGAACTATATCCAGATTAACCAAGACGACACGATGCTCCAGCTCTCCAACTACGTGTTCGACGGCTCTGTATTCGATATCTATGGCGCATTGCTCAACGGTGCCAAATTAGTGCTGGTCGATAAAGAAACCGTGCTCCATATCAGCAAGCTGGCATCATGCATCATCAATGAAAAGGTAACGGTCACATTCATTACGACAGCCCTGTTCAATGTGCTCGTGGACAGAGAGATCGAATGCCTGGCAGGTCTTCGTCACATCCTGTTCGGCGGGGAACGCATCTCCGTTGCCCACGCGAAAAAAGCGTTGGCCTACATGGGACCAAATAAAATGCTCCATGTCTATGGCCCAACTGAAAGCACCGTGTATGCCACCTATTATCCGATCAACGAAATCAAGGACGACGCGATCACCGTTCCGATTGGGAAACCATTGGCCAATACATCGGTCTACGTCATCGACCGCGATAACCAGCTCGCTCCGATCGGGGTTCCTGGTGAGCTTTGCATTTCAGGTGATGGTCTGAGCCGTGGCTATCTGAATAATGAGCAGCTGACCTCTGAGAAATTCGTCCCACATCCATATCTCGCAGGAGAGATCATGTACCGTACCGGAGACTTGGCGAGATGGCTGCCAGATGGCACTATCGAGTATCTGGAGCGGATCGACCATCAAGTGAAGCTGCGCGGCTACCGCATCGAGCTGGGAGAAATCGAGAGCCGCCTGCTCCAGCATACAGACATCAAGGAAGCAGTCGTAATCGTCAGAGCGGATCAGGATCAGAACAACTACCTGTGCGCCTACCTCACAGCGTCCAGAGACGTAACCGTAGAGGAGCTGCGCGGATTTTTAGCGGAAACCTTGCCTGAATACATGATTCCTGCCTTTTTCGTGAAGCTGGATGAACTGCCACTCAACGCCAACGGAAAAGTAAACCGCAAAGCCCTGCCAGAGCCAGATGGCAGTGTCCAGATCGGAACCGCCTATGAGGCACCGAGAAATGAGCTGGAAGAGAAGCTTGTGGCGATCTGGCAAGATATTCTGGGCGTCAACCCAATCGGGATCAACGACCATTTCTTTGAGCTCGGCGGTCATTCTCTCAAAGCAACGACACTCGTATCCCGAATGCACAAAGAGCTCAAGGTGGAAGTGCCGCTGCGGCAAATTTTCACCACAGCAACCATCAAGGGTCTCGCCGCCTATCTCCATTCGACCCAGGAAACCGTCTACTCCTCGATCAAAAAAGCAGAGGAAAAGCCATACTATGCACTCTCATCTGCACAAAAACGGCTCTATATTTTAAACAAAATCGCAGATGCCAAAACCTCTTATAACATGCCTGCTGTGATCAGAGTGAAGGGCCAACTGGATGTCGGCCAATTCGAGCATGCGATCAAAGGGCTGGTAGAGAGACACGATGCATTCCGCACCTCTTTTTTGATGGTGGATGGCGAACCCGTCCAGAAAATCCACCAAGAAGTCGATTTCACCATCACATACAGCGAAGCTGGGACAGAGAGCATCGAGGACAAAATCAAAGCAGCGATCCAACCGTTTGAACTCGACCAAGCACCGCTGTTCCGCGTCGAACTGATCAAGGTAAGTGATGCCGAACAGATCATCGTCATGGATATGCACCATATCATTGCCGACGGCGTGTCGATGGGTGTGCTGACCCAAGAGTTCCGCGCCTTGTATGAAGGCAAGACCTTGGCGCCGCTCCAGCTTCAATATAAAGACTACTCCGAATGGCAAAAAGAGCTTTACCTCAAGGACGAAATCAAAAAGCAGGAGAATTACTGGCTTGATGTGTTCAAAGGTGAACTCCCTGTGCTCCAGATGCCGACGGACTACCCAAGACCGCAAAAGCTCAGCTTCAGAGGGAACAGCATCGGCTTTGACATCGACCATGAAGTGGCAAAACGTCTCAATGCCATTGCCCAGGCAAACGGGGTCACGATGTACATGCTGCTTTTGGCCGGATATACCACCTTGCTATCCAAGTATACGGGTCAGGACGACATCATCGTCGGTTCACCGATTGCCGGCCGCTCGCACGATGATCTGAAAAACGTGATCGGTATGTTCGTGCAGACGCTCGCGATGCGTAACCAGCCGAAGAGTGAACTTTCCTTTACTTCCTATCTGAAAGAAGTAAAAGAAAATGCGCTCAAAGCCTACGAAAATCAAGATTACCCATTTGATGAACTGGTAGAGAAGCTCCAGCTTCATAGAGATATGAGCAGAAATGCCTTGTTCGATACGATGTTCGTCCTGCAGAATCTGGATCAAACCGATGCGGGTGTCTCTGGTCTGCAGTTCGAATCCTATCAAATGGAATTGGATATCGCCAAGTTCGATCTTACCTTGACAGCGGTTGAAAAAGGCGGCAGCATCCATTTTGACTTGGAATACAGCACAGACCTGTTCAACAAAGAGACAATCGAACGGATGTCCGGGCATTTCACCCGTCTGTTGACAGACATCGCCCGTCAGCCAGAGTTGAAACTCGGCGAAATCAACATCTTGTCAGAAGAAGAGAGAAACACCCTGCTGCATACCTTCAATGACACGAAAGTCGAGTATCCAAAAGACAAAACCGTCAGCCAGTTATTCGAGGAGCAGGCAGCGCGTACACCTGATCATGTGGCTGTCGTATTCAAGGGGCAGCAGCTGACATACAAAGAGCTTGATGAGAAATCCAATCAAGTCGCCCGCATGCTGCGTGAACAAGGCGTACAACGGGAAATGATCGTAGGCTTGATGGTGGATCGCTCTCTGGACATGATCGTCGGCCAGATGGGGATTCTCAAATCAGGTGCGGCCTATCTCCCGATTGATCCGGAGAATCCAGAAGACCGGGTCCGCTATATGCTGGAGAACAGCGGAGCCAAGCTGATCGTCACACAGGAGCATCTGGTGGAAAAAGCTAACGCCACAGGTGCCGATCTGAGCCTGATCCTCATCGACAGCGAAGCGGTTATGAAGCAGGATCACACAACCATCCAAGAATCTGTGCATGGTCTGCATGATCTGGCATATGTGATCTATACCTCAGGTTCCACAGGCTTGCCGAAAGGCGTTTTGGTCGAGCACGCGTCCTTCGTGAATTTCTGCCAGTGGTTCATCGATTACCACGAGCTTACCGAACACGACCGCATCACGAACTATCTGAAAATCTCCTTCGATGCGTCCAACTGCGAAATTTTCCCAACGTTGCTCACCGGGGCCACGCTTCACATCGTGCCTGACGAGCTGCGCCTCGATATGCACGGGTTAAACGAATATATGGAAACCAACGGCATCACTGTAGCGACACTGTCTGCCAAAGTAGCCGAACAGTTCGTCGGGCTCAACAACCAGTCTCTGCGTATGCTGATCGCAGGCGGAGAACAGCTGAAGCTGCCAACCCAGACCCGCTACCAAGTGATCAACTCCTACGGTCCGACCGAAAGTACGGTTGTAACGACCACCATGGCAGTAGATAAGCTATATGCGACGATTCCGATCGGAAAACCGATTGCCAATATCCAGCTCTATATCGTAGACGCAAACCTTGGCCTGTGTCCGATTGGAGTGGCAGGGGAGCTGTATATTGCCGGGAGTGGGTTGGCGAGAGGCTATCTGAACAATCCTGACTTGACCGCTGAGAGATTTGTGGACAATCCATTTGAACCAGGCAGCAGAATGTACCGCACAGGCGACCTGGCGAGATGGTTGCCGGATGGCAATGTTGAGTTCATCGGACGTGTCGACCATCAGGTAAAAATCCGCGGCTACCGCATCGAGCTGGGCGAGATCGAGAACCAACTGCTCAAGCATCCAGCGATCCAAGAAGCGGCTGTCATCGCCCGAGAAGACAAGGATCACAGCAACTATCTGTGCGCCTATATCGTCTCCCAACAAGCGTGGACGACCGCAGCAGTCCGCGAGCTTCTGGAAAAAGAACTGCCTGATTACATGATTCCAGCCTATGTGGTTCAACTCGATCAATTGCCACTCACCACCAACGGCAAATTGGACCGCAAAGCACTGCCCGAACCGGACCGCAGCGTCAGCACCGATACGGCTTATGAAGCTCCACGTAATGAAATCGAGGAAAAGCTGGTCGACATCTGGCGTGATGTGATCGGCGCCGCAGACATCGGGATCAACCACCATTTCTTTGCTTCCGGCGGTGATTCGATCAAGGCGCTCCAGATCATCTCCCGACTGGCGAGAATCGGTCTGAAGCTTGAGGTCAAAGAATTGTTTGCCCATCCCAAAATCAAGGATCTGGCTAAATACGTCAAGGTCGATCTGCGCGAGCGAAACACTTACGAACTGGTCGAAGGTGACGTCGGGTTAACGCCGATTCAACAATGGTTCTTTGACCGCAACACCGAGGAGCGGAACCATTTTAACCATTCGTTCATGCTGTACCGCACACAAGGCTTTGACGAAAAGCTGGTCGAGCAGGTATTCAACAAGCTGTTGGAGCACCATGATGCCTTGCGCATGATCTATGCTGAGACAGACGGACAGATCAAGCAAACCAACAGAGGCTACAGCGAAAAGCTGTTCCAATTGCAGACCCAAGACGTACGGAATCTGGAGAACCAAGAACTACGCGTCTACGAAGCCGCGACCGAGCTTCAAAAGGAGATCTCGATCACAGACGGCAAACTCGTCAACCTGTGCATTTTCCACGCAGAAGATGGAGACCACCTGCTGATTGCGATCCATCACCTTGTCGTCGACGGTGTATCGTGGCGGATTTTGCTCGAAGATTTCGAGACGTTGTACAAGCAGGCTGCACAGGGCGAGAAGCTTGACATCGGCTTTAAGACCGATTCCTACCAGCATTTTGCCGCTCAGTTAAACACCTACGCTGGCAGTAAAAAACTGGCCAAGGAAGCCGCCTACTGGAGAGAGACTGCAAAAGCGAACGTGAAGTTTTTGCCGAAGAAGCAAGAGATTCTGCGGGACAACTTCGAAAGCAGCAAAACCATCACCGTCACCTTGGATCAAGAGACCAGCTCGAAGCTGCTGAGACAGACTAACCGCGCCTACAACACCGAAATCAACGATATCCTGTTAACAGCCCTGTTCATGGCTACCCGCGAGCTCACGGGTGAGAACCGTCTCAAAGTCAATATGGAAGGCCATGGCCGTGAAGAGGTGCTGACCGACGTGGATATCAGCAGAACGGTTGGCTGGTTTACCACGATCTACCCAGTATTGCTCCAGACAGCGGAAACCACTGATCTGTCCACCACGATCAAATGGATCAAGGGTCTGTTGCGCAAGGTGCCTAATAAAGGGTTCGGCTACGGCGTATTGAAGTACATCGCGCAAGATGCGGATCTGTTGAATGAAGCGCGTGCGCCAATCTCCTTTAACTATCTGGGTGAACTGGATGCAGCGGTTCAACGCGGCGAATTTGCTGAGTCCCGCTTCTCAACCGGCCAGACCATCGGCGGCAAAATCTCCCGGAACAATCCAATCGAGATGAACTCTTCCGTCATCAACGGTCAACTGGTTCTCAACACGACCTTTAATGAGGCAGAATTCAGCGAATCGACCATTCAGCATCTGGTTGAGACGTATATGGCGACCCTTGAAAACGTGATTCATCATTGTGCCAACAAGAGCGAGCCAGAAAAAACACCTTTTGACTATGGTGATCCAGATTTAACGCTAGAGGAACTCGACGACATCAAGTCAGCCTACCAAGGCCACACCATTGAGAAAATCTATCCGTTAGCCAACATGCAAAAGGGGATGCTGTTCCATGCCATGGAGGACGCATCATCTACGGCCTATTTCCAGCAGACGGTCATGCAGCTCAGAGGAGTAGTTGATCCAGCGATTTTAGAGGACAGCTTCAACGAGATTATGCAACGCCATGAAATCCTGCGTGCTTCCTTTGAATTCCAACGAGTCGAGGAACCAAGACAGGTGATCATGGAGCAGCGAAATGCTGAGTTTGCCTATATGGATATACGCGACCTGAGCCATCCGGACAAGGATATGTACGTCGAGAAGGTTCTGAACCAAGACAAGGCAAAAGGGTTCGACCTGAGCAAAGACACTCTGATGCGAGTCAGCCTGATCCGGACAGAAGAGGCCTCCTACACGCTGGTCTGGAGTCATCACCATATTTTATTGGATGGCTGGTGTCTGGGTATCATCTTCGGCGAGCTGTTCCAGATCTATGGTGCGAAGCTCAAAGGCGTAGCCCATCAGTTGAAGGAACCGAAACCATACAGTGACTATATCCGCTGGCTGGTGGATCAGGATACAGAAGAGGGAGAGTCCTATTGGAGAAGGTATCTGGAAGGCTATGAAGAGCAAGCAGCCATCCCGAAAGCTGCGAACAGCACAGGCGACAAGCCTTACGCCAGAAAAGAAAAGCTGCTACAGTTCTCCAAGGAGCTGACAGCTGGCTTGACCCAATTGGCTAACCGCAACAGCGTTACCTTCAACACCGTGCTCCAAAGCATCTGGGGTCTGGTACTCGCCAAGTACAACAATACGGACGAAGTGGTGTTTGGTACGGTCGTATCCGGCCGAGAAGCACAAGTGGACGGAATTGAAGAGATGATCGGATTGTTCATCAATACCATTCCGGTTCGGATTAAGCTTGACAGCCACAGTCGTTTCCAAGACGTCTTAGAGCTGGTTCAGGGTGATGCCATCGAAAGCAACAGCTTCAACTATATGAATCTGGCCGAAGTGCAGGCTCTGAGTCACCTAAACAAAGACCTGATCGACCACATCATGGTGTTTGAAAACTACGCGATCGATACAGGAGCGATTGAACAGGGGAACTCCGGCATCGGATTTGACGTCGCAAGCATCCAGGCAGAAGAGCAGAGCAACTACGGCTTCCTGATCGCAGCCACACCCGGTGAACAGCTGACACTGGCACTTACCTATGATGGCAATCAATATGACGAAGAACTGATTACCAATATCGAGCTTCACATCCGCAGAATCGCAGAGCAGGTGGTTGCCGATGAATCGAAGAAAGTCGCAGAGATCGAGCTGTTATCGGATAAAGAAAGAGACACGCTCCTGCATACCTTCAATGACACCGCAGCGGATTATCCGCGCGACATCGCTATCCATCAGCTGTTCGAGCAGCAGGTCGAGAAAACACCTGAGAACATCGCGGTTGTCTACGAGGATCAGGCATTGACCTATCGCGAACTGAATGAGCGTGCCAATCAGTTAGCCCGTACACTGCGGGAACACGGTGTAGGACCGGATCATCTGGTCGGGATTATGACCGAACGCTCCGTGGACATGATCGTTGGCCTCTTCGCGATCTTAAAAGCGGGCGGCGCCTATGTACCGGTGGACCCAAGCTATCCGGAAGAGCGCATCCGCTACATGCTGGAAGATTCGGGAGTTTCCATCCTTTTGCTGCAATCACATCTCAATGACCGCGTCTCCTTCACAGGTACACGTCTGATTATGGAGAATGCCGAGTGCTACCATGTGGACGGCTCGAATCTGGAAAATGTAGCCCTGCCACATCATTTGGCATATGTCATCTATACGTCAGGAACAACCGGCAAGGCAAAAGGCACGCTGATCGAGCATAAAAATGTGGTTCGCCTGCTGTTTAACGATAGGAATCTGTTTGACTTCAACGATACAGATACGTGGACAATGTTCCATTCCTTCTGCTTTGACTTCTCGGTATGGGAGATGTATGGAGCACTTCTATATGGTGGCAAATTGGTCGTTGTCCCACACGCTGTTGCAAAAGATCCAGCACAATTCCGTGAACTGCTGCAAGCACAGCAAGTGACGATCTTAAACCAGACGCCAACCTATTTCTATCAGCTGCTCCACGAAGAGCTGCGTCATGACTCCGCCGATCTATCCATCCGCAACATCATCTATGGCGGTGAGGCGCTTAGTCCCGCTCTTTTAAAAGGCTGGACGCAAAAATACCCGTCCACCAAGCTGATCAACATGTACGGAATCACCGAAACCACGGTTCACGTTACTTACAAAGAGATCACCCACGTAGAAATTGCGGATGGCCGAAGCAATATCGGTGTGCCGATTCCGACATTGCGTGTCTACATCCTGGATAAGAACCAACAGCTTCAGCCTGTTGGGATTGAGGGTGAGATGTATGTGGCAGGGGACGGTTTGGCGAGAGGTTACCTGAACCGGCCGGATCTGACCGCAGACCGATTCGTTGACGATCCGTTCTTCCCAGGTGAAAAAATGTATAAATCAGGTGACTTGGCGAGATGGCGATCCGACGGGAACATGGATTACCTCGGCCGGATCGACCATCAAGTGAAGATCCGCGGCTATCGGATTGAGCTGGGCGAGATCGAAAACCAATTGCTCAAGCACCCAGCTGTCAAGGACACCGTCGTGATCGCACGCAAAGACCGAGAGAACAACGATTACATCTGCGCTTATTTCACACTCAACAAGCCAGAAGCCGATACGATCGTGACAGACATCAGACAGTCACTGTCCAAAGAGCTTCCTGATTATATGGTTCCGGCCTATCTGGTGAAGCTGGAGCGTATGCCGATCACAGCCAACGGAAAAGTGGATCGCAAGGCATTGCCAGAACCAGAGATCGGCGTCAATACCGGACTTTCCTATGTGGCACCGACCAATCAAGTAGAAGAAAAACTCTTGTCCATCTGGCAAGATATTCTGGGTGCCGACAAGATCGGGATTACCCACAACTTCTTTGAAGTCGGCGGACATTCACTCAAAGCGACTACGATGGTTGCGAGAATCCACAAGGAAATGAAGGTGGAAGTGCCTCTGCGCCAAGTATTCAGCACGCCGACCATCCAAGGACTTGCCCGATTCATCGCATCCACCAGAGAGAGTGCCTACTCTTCCATCCAGAAAGCAGCTGAACAAGCATTCTATCCGCTTTCTTCTGCCCAAAGAAGGCTGTACATCCTCAACCAGCTCGAAGGCAACGGAGTCGCATACAACATGCCATTTGCCTTGAAAATCACGGGGGATTTGGATGTTACACGTCTGGAGCACGCCTTCCAGCAAGTGGTGCAGAGACACGAAGCACTGCGAACCTCTTTTGTCATCGTGGACGGTGAGCCTGTTCAACAGATTGCACCAGATGCCGCTTTCACGATTGTGTACAGAGAAGTAGGCAATGAGCGCATCGAGGACATCATCAAGGGCTTCGTCAAACCGTTCAATCTGGAGCAAGCTCCGCTGTTACGGGTGGAAATCGTCAAAGTAGATGAGCGTGAGCATATGATGATTTTTGATATGCACCACATCATCTCGGACGGTGTCTCCATGGGTATCCTGACCAAAGAACTGGCTGAATTGTACGCAGGTCAAGCCTTGGCGCCATTAACCCTGCAGTACAAAGACTACTCAGAGTGGCAGAGAGAGCTGTACCAAACAGAGGAAATCAAGCAACAGGAGCAATACTGGCAAAACGTCTTCCAAGATGAAATCCCGGTGCTCAACATGCCGACAGACTATGCGCGTCCACAAAGCAGAAGCTTCGAGGGGGATCTGGTTTCCTTTGAACTGAACAGCGATGTGGCCGCTAAACTCCAGCAGCTCGCCAAAGAGCACGGAGTCACCATGTACATGCTTCTGCTGGCTGGGTACACGACATTGCTCTCCCGATACACCGGGCAGGAAGATATCATCGTAGGTTCACCGATTGCGGGCCGACCGCATGATGATCTCAAGGATGTCATCGGTATGTTCATCAACACGCTGGCACTGAGAAATGTTCCGAAGGCCGAGCTGACATTCGTCGAGTATCTGAACCAAGTCAAAGAAACGGCACTCGCCGCATACGAAAATCAGGATTATCCGTTTGATGAACTGGTGGAAAAGCTGGATCTCAAACGCGATATGAGCAGAAGTGCGCTGTTTGATACGATGCTCGTCCTGCAAAACTTTGACAGTGATGAATTCGAGATGGAAGGCTTAACCTTCACCGCGTATAAGTCGGATGATGTGAAATCCAAATTTGATCTGACCCTGACCGCTGTGGAAGCCGAAGACCGCATCCATTGTGTGTTCACTTACAGCACCGACTTATTCAGACGTGACACGATTGAGCGGTTGGCAGTACATCTGGTTCAGATGTTTGCTGGAATTGCCGATCAACCGTCGCAGAAATTACATGAAATCCAGATGCTCTCCGAGGAAGAAAAAGCAGCACTCCTGCGCACCTCCAGCGGAAAAACCGTTGATTATCCAAAAGAGAAGACCGTCCATCAGCTGTTTGAGGAGCAAGCAGCGAAGAACCCAGACCAAGTGGCAGTCGTCTGTGAAGATCAGAAGCTCACCTATCGCGAGCTCAACGAGAAGTCCAATCAACTGGCTCGCTCGCTCCAACTAAAAGGCGCCGCACCGGGTACGGTTGTTGCGCTCATCGTCGAACAGTCTGTTGAGATGATCATCAGCATGATGGCCGTGCTAAAAGCGGGAGCAGCTTACTTACCAATCGATCCTGAACAGACGGCGAAGAGAACGAGTGACATCTTAGCAGACAGCGAAGCCCAACTCGTCCTCGTGACCGGAAGCCTTCCTGAGAACATCACGTTCCATGGAGAAGTGGTGAACGTTGCAGACAGCGATTCCTATGCAACCGACGCGTCCAACCTTACGCCAGTCAGCACACCTGCTGATCATGTCTATCTCATCTACACATCAGGCTCCACTGGTACGCCGAAGGGTGTCTTCATCCGTAACTGCAATCTGGTGAACTATGCATCATGGTTCATCCAAGAAGCGAAGCTGACCACCGCTGATAAAGCCATGCTGATGTCTTCCTACGCGTTTGACTTGGGGTATACGGGCATTTACTCCTCTCTGTTGCAGGGTTGTGAGCTCCATATCGTCAAAAAAGAGGTCTACACCAATGCTCATCAAGCCATGACATACATGGACGAGCATAGAATCACCTATATCAAATTAACGCCATCACTGTTTAATGTGATTGTCAATGACCCTGCCTTTGCAGCGGAACAGACGTTGGAGAGTCTGCGCTTAGTCGTTCTCGGTGGGGAGAAGATCAACACAGCGGATGTAGAGACGTTCTACAGCCATGTGCCGAACAGCCTGATCATGAACCACTACGGGCCTACTGAAACAACGGTCGGCGCGGTCTTCAGACTGATTCCACCGCAAGACCTGCCAGCATTCAAGCAGCGTCCTGTCATCGGCTCTCCGATTCACAACACGAAGGTGTACGTCGTGGATCAACACCTCAACCTGCTACCAGAAGGCGTGTTCGGGGAGTTGTGCATCTCGGGTGAAGGGGTAGCCAGCGGTTATTTCAACCGGATCGAGATGACCCATGAAAAATTCGTGCCAAATCCATTCGAACCAGGTCAACTCATGTACCGCACAGGTGACCTTGTCCGCAAATTGGCGGATGGAAGTCTTGAGCTAGCAGGCCGAATCGACAGCCAGGTCAAAATCAGAGGCTACCGCATCGAGACGGAAGAAATCAAGCGACAACTCGTGAAGCTGGACTCGATCCAAGAAGCGCTGATCCTCGCATACGACAGCAAGGAAGGCAGCAAATATCTGTGCGCCTATATCACGGCAACAGAAAAAGTCACCGTGGAAGCGATGCGTACACATCTGGGCCGGGAACTGCCTGACTACATGATCCCGTCATACCTCGTCCAGCTAGACAGCCTGCCACTGACTGCCAATGGCAAGGTGGATCTCAAAGCATTGCCAGCACCAGACATCAGTGCCGGTGGAGACGTGGAGTTCGAGGCACCACGCAATTATGTCGAGGAAAAATTGATCCAAGTCTGGGAGACCGTCCTCGGATTTAAGCCGATCGGCATCACGCATAACTTCTTCGCATCTGGCGGGGATTCGATCAAAGCACTGCAGATTATTTCCCGACTGTCCAGAGAGGGTCTGACCCTGGCGATGAAGGATCTGTTTGCCAACCCAGAGATCAAATATCTGAGCAAGTATGTCAAAGTACAGGCTACCAAAGATAAACCGTACGAAACCGTCACAGGCGAAGTGGAATTCACCCCGATTCAAAAAGCATTCTTCACGGCGCATCCAGAAGAGCTCCATCACTTCAACCAAGCGGTCATGCTGTATAGAAAAGATGGATTCGCTGAGGGCATCGTCAAAGACGTATTTGAACAAATCCTCAAGCACCATGACGCCCTGCGGATGATCTATCCAATCGACAACGGTCAAGTGAAGCAAGTGAATCGTGATGTAGCCTCAGATCAGTTCGGCTTCTACGTCTACGATGTCTCGATGGAAGCGAACCAACAGGAAAAAGTGCATGAAATAGCCACCCAGCTGCAAAAAGAGATGGATATCCACAATGGCGCTCTTGTGAAGGTTGCGATCTTCCAGACACACGAGGGAGACCATCTGCTGATCGTAGTGCATCACCTTGTCATGGACGGGATCTCATGGCGTATCCTCTTGGAAGATTTTGCACTGGGCTATCAACAGGCATCCGAGCAGGAGAGCGTGCAGTTCTATCCGAAGACCGATTCATACCAGCAATATGCGGCTAACGTACAGACTTACGCGCATAGCAAGAAGCTGCTCGGCGAGAAGGATTACTGGAAGCATACCGCTTCAGCAAAAGTCAACTTCCTACCGAAACGCGCAGATCTCACAACCTACCTGTACGCCGACAGCCAGATCGTCAGCACGGCTCTTGATCAAGACGAAACCAAAAAGCTGCTGAGAGAAACCAATCAGGCTTATCATACGGAAATCAATGATATTCTGATCACCGCTCTCGTGATGGCCGCCCAAGAGATGACTGGCGAAAGCCGCTTGAAGCTCAATATGGAAGGACATGGCCGTGAGCATCTAATTGACGGCATGGATATCAGCAGAACGATCGGCTGGTTTACGAGCAAATATCCGGTTCTGATCGATCTGGGCGAACAGGCCAAAGACCTCCCGACCACGATCAAAACAGTGAAAGAGCTGTTACGCAGGGTTCCGAACAAAGGAATCGGCTACGGCATCTTGAAATACGTCACCCAAGACCCTGATCTGGCGAAGGAAGAAACCGCTCCACTCCTGTTTAACTATCTGGGTCAGATGGATCAGGATATGAATAACGAGCAGTTCTCCTCCTCTTGGTTCTCTACAGGCGAGGCGATCGGCGACAACATCACAAGGGCAACCCCGATGGAAATCAATGCGCTTGTCGTCAACGGTCAATTAACGATCAGCACGACCTACAACACCAAGGTCTACGATCAAGCGACAGCAAGCAGCTTTACCGAGGCCTTCAAAGAAGCGCTTCAGACCGTCATCGCGCATTGTGCCGCCCAAGACCAAGCGGTAAAAACACCGTCTGACTATGGCGACAAGGAGCTTAGCCTCGAACAGCTCGAAGCGATCAAGAAGAAACAGAAGGGTCAGGAGATCGAAAAAATCTACCCACTCGCTAACATGCAGCGCGGTATGCTCTTCCACGCTCTCGAAGACAGCTATTCCACCGCCTACTTTGAGCAGCTTGTATTGAAGGTGAAGGGACATGTGAATGAAGCCTGGTTCGAGCAGAGCCTGCAGGAAGTCATGACCCGTCATGAAATCCTCAGAGCCTCCTTCGAATATGAGATCACCGACCAACCACGCAATGTGATTCTCAAAGACAAACCAATCGGGTTTACCTACCGGGATCTCCGCGGTCTTGGCACGGAACAGCGTCAGGCCAGCGTAGCTGCCTTTGTCCAAGAGGATCGCAAAAAAGGCTTTGATCTCAGCAAAGATACTCTCATCCGATTCGAACTGATCAGAACCGGCGAAGACACCTATACCTTCATTTGGAGCAATCATCACATTCTGTTTGACGGTTGGGGCCGGGGCATTATTCTGGGTGAACTTTTCCACATCTACAGCCAAAAAGCAGCTGGTCAGAAGCACCGACTCGAAGAGCCTAGACCATACAGCGATTACATCAGATGGCTGCAAGAACAGGACAAAGAAGAAGCCAAGGCTTACTGGCAACAATACCTGGCTGCCTATGAACAAAAAGCCCAATTGCCAGCCGTCACCAACAAAACGACCCCTGCTGAGTACCAACGGGCCGAGAAAACCATCCCATTCTCCAAAGCAGTCACCCAACAGATCACACAGCTTGCCAACCGCAACAGTGTCACGTTCTACACCGTGATCCAATCGGTCTGGGGGATGGTACTGGGAAGATACAATGATACGAATGATGTGGTATTCGGTACCGTCGTCTCTGGACGGGATGCCCAGGTGGATGGTATTGAAAAAATGGTCGGTCTGTTCATCAACACAATCCCGACCAGAATCACGCTGGAATCACAAGACAGCTTCCGTACATTGCTCAAGCGAGTCCAAGCACAGGCGATTGAGAGCAATATGTACAACTACATGAATCTGTCAGAGGTACAATCGTTAAGTGAGCTGAAGCGGGATCTGATCGATCATGTCATGGTATTCGAGAATTACGCCATCGACGACAGCCTCACAGAGCAGACAGAGAGCAATCTCGGGTTCGTACTGGAGGAAGTACTGGCAGAAGAGCAGACCAACTATGGCTTCAACCTCGTCGTCAAACCGGGCGAGAAGCTGATCATCAAGCTCACCTATGACGAGAACAGATACCATGAAGCATTTATCACCAACATCGAGCATCATCTCAAAGGCGTGATCGAACAGATCATCGAGCACGAGGATCAGCCACTCAGCGAAGTGGAGCTCGTCACAGAGCAAGAGAAACAGACTCTGGTGGTTGAGTTCAATCAGACACACGCCGACTACCCAAGCGAGAAGACGATCATCCAGCTCTTCGAAGAACAGGTCACGAGAACACCGGATCAACCAGCCGTCGTATTTGGGCATCAGACGCTGACCTATCAGGAGCTTCATGAAAAATCCAACCGTTTAGCCAGACATCTGCAGGCAAAAGGCGTTCAACCAGATACAGTTGTAGGGATTCTCGTAGAGCGTTCACCTGAGATGATCATCGGCATCATGGGGATTCTCAAAGCGGGCGGGGCTTACCTGCCGATTGACCCTGATTATCCGCAAGACCGGATCAGCTACATCTTGGAGGACAGCGGTTCACGTCTGCTTTTGACCAATGGCTTCGATCAGGAGCGCGACGGCAAAGAGATCGTATCGCTTGATGACGACTACAGCCAGTACGCTTCTGATCATCTGGAGCGGACAAGCAGTCCTGACCATCTCGCCTATATCATCTATACGTCAGGCTCCACTGGCAGACCAAAAGGCACGATGATTCACCACAGAGGACTGGTCAACTATATTACGTGGGCTAACAAGGTATATGTCCAAGGTGAAAAGCTTGATTTTGCACTCTATTCCTCGTTTGCCTTCGACCTGACTATCACCTCGATCTTTACGCCATTGATCTCCGGCAACAAAATCGTCGTGTACCAACAGAATGGAGACGAGCCGATCATTCGCAAGGTATTCCAAGACAATCAAGTGGGAATTGTCAAATTGACTCCGGCTCACTTAAATCTGATCAAGGATCTGGATAACAGCCAATCCCGTATCAAACGACTGATCGTGGGCGGGGAAGATCTGAAAACCGAACTGGCGAAAGCCGTAACCGAGAGTTTTAACCACCGCATCGAGATCTTTAATGAATACGGCCCGACGGAAACCGTTGTCGGTTGTATGAGTTATGTCTATGATTGGGAGCGGGACAACCAAGGCTCTGTGCCGATCGGCCGACCTGCTGACAATGTGCAGCTCTATACCTTAGACCGCAATCAACAGATCGTACCGATTGGCGTTGTCGGCGAGCTGCATATCGGGGGAGACGGTGTTGCGAGAGGATATCTCAATCGAGCTGATTTAACCGCAGAGCGGTTTATCCCGAACCCGTTTGTCCCAGGCAAGACCATGTATCGGACAGGTGACCTTGTCAGATGGCTGCCGGATGGCAATATGGAGTTCCTCGGACGAATCGACCATCAAGTGAAGATTCGCGGCTATCGGATTGAGCTGGGAGAGATCGAAAACCAATTGTTGAAGCAAGAGGCAGTAAAAGAAGCGGTCGTGATCGCAAGAAAAGATCACCATCAGCAGAACTACCTGTGCGCGTACGTGGTGTGGGACAATCAGGACAACGGGATGAAGACAGCCGACATCAAGGCACTTTTATCCAAAGAGCTGCCTGATTACATGATTCCATCCCACTTTGTCACCCTGGAGCAATTACCGCTTACCACCAACGGAAAAGTGGATCAAAAGGCACTTCCAGAACCAGATGGAAGCCTCAGCGCTGGCGTAGAATACGTCGCGCCGAGAAACGAACTGGAACAAAAACTCGTTACCATCTGGGAAGGCATCCTCCATATCAAACCAATCAGCATCCATGCGAATCTATTTGATATCGGGGCCAACTCGCTTAGCATCATGTCATTCGTCTCGAAGCTGTTTGCCGAACTGAACTTCCGTATTCCGTTCAAGGACGTATTCGACAAGCCGACGATTGCAAGCTTAGCGGCCTTCTTAGACACTGCCAAGGATCTGTTGAAGGACTACACCGATGACTGCATCCAACTGACCAGCTCGACCAAGAGCGACAAAAAGCTGTTCTGCTTCCCGCCTGCCGCATCGATCGGGATCGCCTATATGGGTCTGGCGCAGCATCTGGATCTGTATTCGGTCTACAGCTTCAACTTCATCAAGGCAGAAGACAGAATCGAGCAATACGTCAAGATCATGACCGATATTCAAGCAGAGGGACCATTTACTCTGATCGGTTATTCAGCAGGTGGTGTGCTTGCGTTTGATGTAGCCAAGGAATTGAACCGTCAAGGATACGAAGTAGAAAACCTGATTGTGATCGATTCCAGATACCGTACACAAGTGGACGAAACCCGCCTCACAGAAGAGGAGATCAGACAGGAACTCTACGACAAATTTGATATGGAACAATACAAGGATCTAGAGAAGCTGGCTACGGATTACCTGCTAGAATTAATTGCAAAATCTTATATGTATGTGCAAAATGCAACAACATATGGTACGATTGATGGGAATATCAGCTACATCAGCAGCTCAGATAAAGAGACAACTGATGAACGAATTATACTGTGGGAAAATGCCACAACCAAGCAGTTCAGAGCGGTCAAAGGATTCGGAGCCCATGAGGAGATGATCTCCAAGACGCATCCAGAGATCATCAAGAAGAATGCCGAACTGATTTACGAGCTAGTAGCTGCCACCATCAAACAGTAAGAATGGACAAGTTGGCATTTCTTTAGGGAAATGCCAGCTTTTTTCTTGCCGTACAGCATAGAACGAGGTGAACAGATGGAAGAGATTCGAGTACTCATCGCCGACGATGAAAAAGAAATCAGAGATTTATTGAAAAAGTATCTGGAACGGGAAATGTACAAGGTAGATACGGCAGTCCATGGAGAGGAAGCTCTTCAGTTGTTTGGGCAAAACAAATATAATCTGGTCATCTTAGATCTGATGATGCCCAAGGTAGATGGCATGGAAGTATGCAGAAGACTTCGAAACATAAGCAATGTCCCAATCCTCATGCTCACAGCCAAAGATAACGAGGTAGATAAAATCGTAGGCTTGAGCATCGGAGCAGATGATTACATAACCAAGCCTTTCAGTATCAATGAAGTGGTCGCCAGAGTGAAGGCGCTGATGAGAAGATTTTTGGTGCTTGGCAGCGAGACCACTGAGAACAGTGAGGGCAGCACACAGGAAAAAGCGCTGATTAAGTATAAGGGCCTGACGATGGATCTCAAAACCTACTCTGTCCACGTAGCGGGCGAAGAGATCCAATTGACAGGCAAAGAAGCACAGCTGCTTACCTTTTTCATAACCAATCCCGGACAGGTATTCACCAAGACCCAGCTCTTCCGCAATGTATGGGACAGCGACTACCTCGAAGACGATAACACCGTCATGGTACATATCAGAAAGCTTCGCAAGAAAATAGAGGCCGATCCTTCTAATCCGCAATTCATCCAAACCGTCTGGGGCATCGGATACAAGTTTGTCGGTGAAAAAGATGACGAATGATAGAGTGTTGTTTCTGCTGATCCTTCAATGCGCCGCTCTCGTAGCTCTTTTGCTTCACGATTTCTATGGCGGCCTGACAGAAATAGTCAGAGTGGGCGCATCTGCCGCCCTTTTGATCACAACCGGCCTTCTGTTGATCAACCGGTTCCGTACCCGCTCCAGACTGAAGGACATGCAGACAGAGCTTAGACGGGCCATCAATGGGAATCTCAAGACCAGACTGTTTGCCCAGGGTGATCCACTATTAGATGAAGTGACGTTCTCCATCAATGAATTGATTGAACAGCTCGAACAGGTACAGGTTCAGACGATCCAATCCGAGGCGGCGAGAAGGAGTCTGTTATCCAGCATTTCCCATGATATCCGAACACCGCTGACCTCGGTCATTGGATATGTGGATGCCCTCAAGGATGATATCGCGGTTTCCGCAGAAGAGAAGCTGGAATACCTAGAGATCATCTCGCGAAAGTCCAAGGGATTAAAGCAATTGATCGATGAAATTTTTACGATGGCCAAATTAGATGCGGATGAGATGCCGATGAAGCCAGAATCTCTTGATTTGGCTGAATTGGCGAGAGAGTCGCTGATTGAGTTTTTGCCTGATCTGAAAAAATACGGAATCGAGCTCAAGGTCAGCATGCCAGAAGATGCCTGCGTGATCATAGCCGACCGACTCAGCCTGATGCGGATTATGGGGAACATCATGAAGAATGCGATCCATTACGGTCAAGCGGGTCGGATTCTGGGGGTGGAGCTTGCCGAGACCGACCGTGACTATCAGCTGTTGATTTGGGATCAGGGGCCGGGCATTTCCAAGGCAGATATCGGCAATGTGTTTGAGCGGATGTTCCGAAGCGATCAATCGAGGAATCCTTCACAGGGGGGCAGCGGTCTGGGGCTTGCGATCGCCAAAGCCCTGGTCGAAAAAAACGGCGGGAAGATCTGGGTCGAAAGCGTCCCATGGGAACGGACGACGTTTGGCTTCTCCATCCCGAAGCAACATCATCCGTACCGATTTTAATTTTAAGAAACAATTAAGAAACAGATAAGTTCCAGTTAAATCCACGATCCTAGAATAAAACCATAAGCTGATGGAAAGAAGGTGTTCCACATGAGCGTGGTTATCAAAACAACGAACCTAACCAAGATTTATGGTGAACAAAAATCGGTTGATCACCTGAATATGACAGTGAAGCAGGGACAGATCTACGGCTTCCTCGGTCGTAACGGCGCAGGCAAAACAACCACAATCCGTATGTTACTCGGTCTGATCAAACCTACCCATGGGGAAATTGAAATATTTGGAGAAAATCTCTTTACCAATCAAAAAGAGATCTTGAGAAGAATCGGTTCGATGGTCGAGGTTCCTGGATTTTATGAGAACCTGACGGCAAGAGAAAATCTGATGATCAATGCCAAAATCATCGGAGTGCACAAAAAAAATGCGATCGATGAAACGTTAGAGATCGTAGGTCTGCACAACGAGACGAAAAAGCTGGTCGGGAAATACTCTCTCGGGATGAAGCAACGACTTGGGATCGCCCGTGCGCTGCTCCATTATCCAGAACTGCTGATCTTAGACGAACCGACCAATGGTTTGGACCCGATCGGCATTAAGGAAATGCGCAGACTGATTAAAGATTTGGCCAACGAACGAAACATTACGATCGTCATCTCCAGCCATATTTTGTCGGAAATTGAGCAGCTGGTGGATCATATGGGGATTATCCATCAAGGGAAGCTGTTGGAGGAAGTCTCCTTTGACCAGCTCCGCAAACGTAACCGCAAATATCTGGAATTCCAAGTCTCTGACGACAATAAAGCAACAATGCTTTTGGAGAATCAGTTAGAGATCAATGATTATGAAGTGCATGATGAAGGACATATCCGTGTGTACTCTCATCTGGGGCAACAGGGGCAGATTAATAGATTGTTCGTGCAAAATGATATCGACGTATCCAAGATTATGATGAGTGAAGATCGATTGGAAGACTACTTCACAAAATTGGTTGGAGGTGGGACCATTGGTTAATCTGTTATATACCGAAGTGTTAAAGCTCAAGCGTTCCAAGATGTTTATGCTCAGTATTCTCGGATCGGCTGTAGCTCCTCTGATGGTGGCGGCTGCGATGTTTGTTCAGATGCAAACAAAGGGAATCATGGCCCAGATGGACATCCTTCTGCTTAATACGAGTATCTATGCGGTTCTCGTCATTGCCGTACCTCTCTACGGGGTCATCACAGCCTACCTCTATAACCGCGAATATGCGGAAGATACCCTCAAGAATCTATTGACGATCCCCGTCCCACGCATCAGTCTGCTTGCGAGCAAATGGCTTCTTCTGTTCGGGTGGATCATGCTCTTGACTGTAGTGACCTGGGGGATGGCGATTCTGTCGGGAGCCATCGGACAGTTTGCAGGTTTTAGTCTGTCCTTACTCTTACAATCTCTCGGCCAATATATGGTAGCAGGGGTTCTGCTTTTTCTTCTGTCAACTCCGATTGTATTCATTACACTGGTGTTGAAAAACTTTGTGCCTACCATTATTGTCACCATTATGATTACGTTGATCAACGTAATGCTGGCTACCAACGAGCATAGAGGCTTGTATCCGTGGACGGCCGCACTGGGGATTGCCAATGGGACTCTGGAGTCTACGTATCCACTGATTGTTTCGTATGTGATCATTGCTGTGACCGCAATCGCGGGACTGATCGCCACCGTAGTCTACTTTAAGCGGGTGGATATCCATTGAGCATGCTGACGATCTTTCGAAACCGTAATTATACGCGGCTGTTCCTGGCTTCCTTCACCTCGCAGATGGGTGGCGTCATCGGCTTAACAGCATTGATGTTTTATCTGCTGGACCGTTATTCGAACCAGCCTGTCTACGCAACGGTTACAGAGCTGATGCTGTCCCTTCCGACATTAGCAGTATTCTTCCTTGTTGGTGTATTTGCTGACCGGCTTGACCGTCAGCAAATCACCGTTTATTGTGACTGGATTTGTGCTGTGGTATCGCTTCTTTTATTGGGTTCTTTGTTAATCGATTGGATTCCGCTGACATTCGCCTTGCTGTTTATCCGCAGTGCCGTGAAAAGCTTCTTTTCTCCTGCTCAAGCGGCTCTGGTACAAGGTGTATTGGTGCGGGAAGAATACTCCACCGCAGTCGGCTTGAACCAGATGGTAGCCAGCTTGTTTATGCTGTTTGGCAGCGGGCTGGGGATCTTTTGTTATTGGACACTTGGCATTACAGGAGCTATTTTGGCGGATGTAATCAGTTTCGTCATTAGCGGACTGCTCATCCAATCCTGCAGCTTGTCCGAACAGGTACGTATGCCTAATGGGAAGCACTCTATCAGGGATCTGCATATCGGGGTCATTTGGAACGATTTCAAAACAGGACTCCGCTATATTTTACAGCATAAGCTCCTCATGGCATTGATCGCCGGGTTTGTTCTGTTTGGCATTGTCAACGGGGGACTCTCGGTTATGCAGGTGTTTTTGTTAAAATACAAGCTCGCCCCCGACAATTATGAGCAAATCTCCATCTACCTCGGCATCGTCTTTGGTGTAGGCTTCTTACTCGGCAGTATTGTCGCGACCAAATTGGTTCAAAAACTAAAGCCCCATCACATGCTGTTCTTGGCGTTGATGGTCTCTGGCGGGGCTACGGTGACCGGTTCCCTCGTGCCAACGGTATGGCTGTATTTCATCTGTTCTGGTCTGATCGCCATGTCCCTGCCAGTGATTAACGTCGCCATCGGTGGATGGGTCCCCAAAATCGTAGAGCCGACCATGATGGGCCGGGTACAGGGGTGGATCAGCCCGCTGATGATGCTCTCTCAATCAGGAGCGCTGCTGTTCATCGCTACGTTTTATCCGGCACTTCTTACGATTGAGACACTGTATTGGATGGTCGGTGGCTGTCTGATTACGGTGGGGGTGTTTTACTTGCTGACGCTTCCGAGGTTTATGGAAGCGAAGCAGCCTGAGGAAGTGAAGCAACCTGCGTAGTTGAGTTGAAATCAGCCAGATGCTTTAGCGGTAGAAGGATCGAAAAGAATACGAGAATGATTTGACATAATTTAATTATGGTTAACAACAATGACTCAGCAGGCATAGAAAAAGAGGAAGCGGGAACGAAACGGGTAGGGGAAGACCCGTGGTTGAAAAAGGTCTAAATCAACTGTATGACAAGCAAAGAAGCTACCAAGGCATCGATGTTGGTAGCTTCTTTGTTTATTTTCAAGGACAATCTGCAGATGAACCTAAAACCGATCCTCCAAGGTTTCCATTTTTACTTGAATAAAATTCAGATTATAAAACGTTTCCAAATGAGACAGATGTTGTATAAAGGAGTTGGATTTGTGTCGCGTATTGGGATACAACGATATTATCCAAATATATACAATTTGTAGAAAATAATAAATATTTGTTAGATTAATGTTGTAAAAATAAATTGATTATACTATCATTGCCTTGTGGTAAAAAAAACCAAGGGAGATGTTTTCATGAAAAAGGCTTTTCAAGCTTTGTCTCTAGCAAGTCTGATGCTCTCGATTTTCCCTACTATGGTATCTGCCTCCGGCGAAGAGATTCAAACAAATGATGTGACCTCTGAGATGAAGAGTACACTTTTACACAACGGAAAGAGTAAGATAAAAGATCTGCTTCAGTCAGAGGGCTCTGGAGACCTTGGCGTTGTAGCAAATGCCAGTACGGTACAATATGCGAATGTCTTTGACTATTCGGATCGTGATATAGCCAAGTCTGTTAAGCAGACGAGCGACGGAGGATATGTTTTTGTAGGTGAAACGAAAGCTTTAGGAAATAGAGATATCTTATTTGTGAAAACAGATGCCGCTCTTAACCTCCAATGGGCGTATGCACTGGGAGGAACATCGATCGAGGATGGAGCAGAAGTAAGACAGACGAGCGATGGTGGCTACATAATTGCTGGGACAAGCAATGCATCAGGTACTAATGATTTTTATCTTATCAAGACGGATGCCACTGGGGCAGTCCAATGGTCGAAAACATATGGAGGTACCCTCTACGAGCAAGCTGAGGCCATGGAAATTGGACCAGATGGCGGGTATATTGTTGTCGGACAGAAGTCGGAAGCCTACGGTAATTATGATTCATACATGCTAAAAGTAGATTCGAGTGGAAACGTTCAATGGACGAAAACGTTAGGACAAACCGGTAAAGATGATGGTTTTCACGCAGTCAGCGTAACACCAGATGGCGGGTATGTAGCAGCCGGGCATCAAGTGGTCCAGGAATCAACAAGCACAAGTGCAGGCTATGGCTATATCGCAAAAGTGACAGGTACTGGCGCAACTGTGTTCTCTACAACGCTGGGCCGCACCGCATACTTCAGTGGAGTGACAGCTACATCCACTGGATACTATGCAGTTGGTAATATCTCTGTCAATTCCACTACCAACCCGATCGACATGTTCGCTGCGAAAGTGAGTACAACTGGTACTACCAACTGGACTCGTTCCTTCAATTATACCAAGGCAGATGATGCCGCTGACATAAAAGTAGCAGCGGATGGTAATCTGATTATTACAGGCATGACGACTCCAGGAAACGTAGGAGCAGAGGACATGCTGGTGGGCAAAATGAACACAAGCGGAACGATGCTATGGGCACAGACTCTGGATTTTGGCGGTACAGGTGAGCATGGTCGCAGTGTAGCCGTCACAAATGATGGAGGATATGTGCTTGCAGGATCATACAGCAATGCGAGTGAAATGTATGATGCTCTGCTTGTGAAATTGTCAATGGATTAAGATAACCAGTAAGATGTAAAAAAGGTTTCATCCCCCGATAGGAACATCTTTTTCGAACCCACCCCTTGACGCATTGGTGGACAGAAAGATAATCTTCGGGGATGAAACCTTTTATTTTTTAGCGGGTCTCTAGCTACGGAAAATCACTGACCAATAAGACCTTCCATCCCGTGTTTGGGAAAGTCCAACACCCATGTAAGTAAAACTGGGGTTCAAAATATTCTCTCTATGGCCCCATGTGCTGACATTCATCCACCAATTCACTGCTTCGGACATGGAACCCGGTTGCCCGCAATAAATGATCCAACCAAATCTGGATGCCGTAATACCTGCGTCCTGTAACATTTTACCCTCGTCTCCACCAAAAGTAGAGCTGTAATGTTCACAACGTCCAGTCGCAGCCATGTCCGTTGCCTTTGATCTGGCGACTCTCGTTAACCGTTCATCTATCAATAAAGGATTTCTCCCAGCTCTTTGTCTTTCTTGATTGATACTGTTTATCATTTGTTGTTCAAATGTACCATAGGGGGAATAACGGTGAATGGGGAAACGGGGCAGGCGAGGCACAAAGGGCGGAACTTGAGTTGGATAAGGAAAATGATATGGTGCTGCATAATGGTAGGTATCATAAGGATGATGGTAAAAAGCGGGGTGATACATGCGTGATCTCCTCCACAAATGTAATGTAGGTACTTCACTGCATATGCTATGCGTAATCAAGAATAGAGGAGTCTGTCTGTTGTTAGACATTTCCAGTCGCTTGCCGGTTCTGGTCTTCGAGTCGCTAGTTCGAAATAGCAGCTTTTGCGAATGGTCGTTCAGGCATAGAAGGCTATTCGAAAAAAACCAGTAGTTCAAACGACTTATGCATGTTAGTCTGTAGATTGGAGGTGTTTATACTAAAAATGTTATACATACTAAAATTATTCTTCAAAACCATTTGGGTTACGATCATCGCTTTGTTCTTTATGGGAATTGTTGGGAGTATTGCGATCATCGTATTTTGTCTTACGATATCCTTTGCCTTTTCTCTGGATGCTGATGCCGTATACTATTATTCTCGGTATTTCTTTTACCCCGCCGCCTTTCTCATCGGATTTCGGGCGGAATGGCGTGGTGGTATCGGCAAGGCGTTGTTTTTTTCAGGAGGCTCGGGACGATCCGTCTCCGCCGGCTCTTCATCTTCCTCTACAAGCGGCTCACGCCATTTTTCGTCAGGAGGAAGTAGAACTTCTTATTCGCAAAGATCGTCCTCCTATTATAAAAGCAAATCTCGTTCCACGAGCGATGACGATTGGGATGATGTTGACGACGAAGAGTATGACGACGATTGGAGTTCCTACAGCTCCTAAGGGGAGTTACGGCGTACCGTTGGCAATCACACTGTACAGAGATAGAGGGGGACGCCCCCGGATTTTACCTTCCAAAGCTGCGTCCTGCTAAATATGTGAAAGCCCGCCAAGCGATTTGGCGGGCTTTTTCACCAGTTATTGAGTTAGCGACCGCTATGGAGATCTGTCGCAAGGACTTCTGAGGCTCTGAAACTCTGAAGCGATGGTTTCTTCCTTATGCCGCTTTAGAGAAAGTTATTTTCTTTCCTTTTTTACGCCACTCTTTATATTCAGCTGTTGCTGTGAAAAGAACGTCGGAAGAGGAGTTAAGTGCTGTTTCAAAGGAGTCTTGCAACACACCGATAATAAAGCCGACTCCGACTACCTGCATGGCCACTTCATTTGGAATACCGAATAAGCTGCATGCCAGAGGAATCAGTAATAATGATCCACCAGCTACGCCTGAAGCACCGCAAGCACAAATAGCAGATACTACGCTAAGGAGGATGGCAGTAGGGATATCAACTTGAATACCAAGTGTATGAACCGCTGCAAGGGTCAAAACAGAAATCGTAACAGCCGCACCAGCCATATTGATCGTAGCCCCTAATGGAATCGATACGGAATAACTATCCTTATTCAAACCAAGACTTTCACATAATTTCATATTCACTGGAATGTTTGAAGCCGAGCTGCGTGTAAAGAATGCGGTAATGCCGCTTTCCTTCATGCACTTGATCACAAGCGGGTAAGGGTTTTGTCTGATCGCTGCATATACAATGAGTGGATTGACAACCAGAGCCACGAAGAACATACAACCAATCAATACCGCAAGTAATTTCGCATAACCGAGTAACGCATCCAATCCATTTGCCGTAATCGAATCAAATACAAGACCCATGATTCCGAGTGGTGCACACTTAATGACCCAGCTGACCAATGTCGAAACCGCATCTGAAATATTACTAATCATCGTTTTTGTCGAATCAGCGGCATTTCGTAAAGCCAAACCGAGAAGGACAGCCCAAGACAGAATACCGATATAGTTCGCATTCGCAATGGCATTAACCGGGTTATCAACCACATTCAACAGCAAGGACTTGAGCACCTCTACTACATCGCTAGGAGGCGTCACACCTTCTGCTCCCTTTGTAAGTGTTAAGCCTACAGGGAAAATAAAGCTTACAATAACGGCGATTGCTCCAGCTAAAAAGGTTCCTAAAAGGTATAAGAAGATGATCGATTTCATATTCGTTTGGTGCCCACTTTTGTGCTGAGCGATGGCTGACATAACCAAGAAGAGTACCAACACAGGGGCGATTGCTTTTAAAGCGCCTACAAATAAAGAACCTAAAACGACTACAGGTGTTGCTGCTTCGGGAACCGTTACAGCCAGGATGATCCCAATAATCAAACCTAGTATGATTTGTTTTACCAGACTCCATTGACCTAGCTTTTTCAGTAAGCTTTTCATAGATTTTCTCCCTTTAGATAGAATAAGTTTCTGTATGATTTCATTTCTTCGATGGATGGCCATGCTTAACACTGTCCATTCCATAAAGAAAAATAAACACCTCTATACTGAATTATAATGTATTTTTGATATTGTACAATCGAAAAATTTTTTTTATAAACAATCTCTTCTCGGTTGATTCGAATTTGAAGGAAATGGATGGCAAGATAGAGAGGATATGGCGTGATTGGTTCTGACTTAGTTGAATTAGATACTATACCTGCAAATATAAGTAATTGATAGGAAATGCTCTTATTGGTTAAAGAAAAAACAGCAACAAGCTCTCCAGGTGATGTGAAGGGCTTGTTGCTGTTACAAATCAGTGTGATATGAATCAACCGGAAAACACTTGCTTGCCGGCCAACCAGGCGCTCAACCGGTGATTGATCTGCTCTTCGCTGAGATCTTCGAACAGTCTCGCTTCCTCGATCATGTCATACAAGCGCTCCATCGGCTCGCGGGGGTCCGCTTTCCTCGCTTTGGCGTCTTTCTTAAGCAGCTCCCATGTGCTGACCACAAACAGGCGATTGTCAATGTCTTGCTTGCGGAAAAAGAACTCCAGCCGCTCTACATGATCAAGAAAATCGCTGCCGAGCCGACTTTCGACGTTACCGTTCAACAAAGCAATTTCTACCTCATACATCGGGCGTTCCTTGCCGTCAACCTTCCCAATCCATGGCGTCTCCAGAATGAGTGGCAGATGGCGGATTTTCTCGTGATGCGCGATATATTTCATCGCATCAAAGCCGATCAGTCCGGCGCCTACAGGTGCATGGCGGTCTTTTTTGGCACCGCGGATGTTCTTACTGTCGTTTAGGTGAACGACGGCCAGCCGATCCAAGCCGATGACCCGGTCGAATTGGTCAAGAACACCGTCAAAGTCGTGGACGATATCATAGCCTGCATCGTGAATATGGCAGGTATCCATACATACTGTCAGCCGGCGATTGTCTTCGACTTTGTCCATGATTGCCGCGATTTCCTCGAAGCTGCGGCCGATTTCCGTCCCTTTGCCAGCCATCGTCTCCAGTGCGATATTCACACCTGTATCTTTGACGGCGCTCAACACTTCGTTAAGCCCTTCGGCGATTCGCGCAATGCCGTATTCTGCATCCTTGTCGGTGTATGCGCCAGGGTGGAGCACGATATTTTTCACGCCAAGGTAGTCTGTCCGGCGGATTTCTTCTTGCAAAAAGCGAACGGCAAGCTCGAACGTGTCTTCTTTATATGAACCGAGATTAATAATATAGGGTGCATGGACGACGATCTCATCAATCCCGTGCTTTTCCATCACCGCTTTGCCTTCATCAACGAATTGATCCTCAATTGGTTTTCGTCGCGTATTTTGGGGTGCCCCCGTATATACCATGAACGTACTGGAGCCGTATGTAACAGCTTCTTCTGCCGCGTTCAACAATCCTTTGCCTGAGAACGATACGTGTGAGCCTATTTTCAACATGGATAAGAACCTCCTGATCTACTAAGAAAAGCGGACTTTTGTGGGTGGAAAGTACTTCCGCTTTTTCATCATCCCATCGTCTAATAATAGTCTTTGATCGATTTCCGTTCAACCCTGAGTTGGAAAAGTTTCACCATTTGCTTGACAAACATCAACCGCCCTCTATATAATCAATTTCAAAATTAAGGTTACAAAATCACCTGACGAAATAAATGATCCTGTTACGATAATGAGCGTAGAAGAGGACGAGTAGAATAAGGCTCTGATGCCCAGAGAGCCGTCCCCAGAGCTGCAAGGACGGTCATCACCCTGATTCGAAAATCACCTCGGAGCTTTGTCTGCGAACGGCACGGTGGGTCTGTGAAGCCTTCACCCGTGAATCAGTAGTGGACAACGAAGTGGTTCCCGTTACCGGACCGAAGTAGGAGCAGCTGATGACGTTTGATATATCAGCGACCGACTTCCCAAGTCCGCCTTTTGCAAAATAGGCGGAGAAGCTGAGTGGTACCGCGAGACTCTCGCCTCAGCAACCGATGGAGTATACATTGTGCGTGTGGACAATGTCGCCAAGCGGTTGTGTGAGGTGGGAGTTTTTCTTTTGGAGCAAGATGAATACCAAGCGTGGAAGAGGAAGAGTAAGATCAGGCCCTGATGTCAGAGAGCCGTCCCCAGTGCTGCAAGGACGGTCATCACCCTGATCTGAAAATCACCTCGGAGCTTTGTCTGCGAACGACACGGTAGGTAGTGAAGCCTTCACCCGTGAATCAGTAGTGGACAACGAAGTGGTTCCCGTTACCGGACCGAAGTAGGAGCAGCTGATGACGCTTGCCGGATCAGCGACCGACTTCCCAAGTCCGCTTTTTGCAAAAAAGGTGGAGAAGCTGAGTGGTACCGCGAGACTCTCGCCTCAGCAACCGATGGAGTGTACATTGTGAGGATTAGACAATGTCGCCAAGCGGTTGTGTGAGGTGGGAGTTTTTCTTTTTGGAGCAAGATGAATACCAAGCGTGGAAGAGGAAGAGTAAGATTAGGCCCTGATGTCAGAGAGCCGTCCCCAGTGCTGCAAGGACGGTCATCACCCCGATCTGAAAATCACCTCGGAGCTTTGTCTGCGAACGACACGGTGGGTCAGTGAAGCCATCACCCGTGTACAAGTAGTGGACAACGAAGTGGTTCCCGTTACCGAACCGAAGTAGGAGCAGCTGATGACAGATCAGCGACCGACTTCCCGAGTCCGCCTTTTGCAAAAAGGGTGGAGAAGCTGAGTGGTACCGCGAAACTCTCGCCTCAGCAACCGATGGAGTGAACATTGTGCGTGTGGACAATGTCGCCAAGCGGTTGCGTGAGGTGGGAGTTTTTTCGTTTTCACTATACATTTTTCCGTTGAGGGGTGGATTGAGATGGAGATGCAAGTACAGTCAGATGAGCAACGTGTAACCATGAGGGGGGCCGACATGGTGATTCATACGCTGAAACAATTGGGGGTCGATACCGTATTCGGCTACCCAGGTGGAGCGATTTTGCCGATTTATGATGCGCTTTATCAGAGTGGTGTGCGCCATGTGCTGACCAGACACGAACAAGCCGCCATCCATGCCGCCGAGGGATATGCCAGAGCAACGGGACGGACGGGAACGGTTTTGGCCACCTCGGGCCCTGGGGCGACGAATCTGGTGACGGGGATTGCCGATGCGTATATGGATTCGGTACCGCTGGTGGTCATTACGGGGCAGGTCGCCTCGCCGTTGATCGGGACGGACGCTTTTCAGGAGGTGGATGTGATCGGGATCACCGCGCCTGTGACGAAATACAGCTTTCAGGCGCGTACAGCCGAGGAGCTTCCCCGATTGCTGATGGAGGCTTATCATATCGCTTCCACGGGTCGACCGGGGCCTGTCCTCATCGATATCCCCAAAGATATTGCGAGTACTGTATGCCCGTATCCTGCGGCGGTTCCCGTTGAGAGGCATATCGAGCTGACTGTACCAGAGCCAGATGCGGAACAGCTAGAACAGATCCGCCACCTCATCGCGCAATCCCGACGGCCGCTCCTATACATCGGTGGAGGGGTTGTGAGCGGGGAAGCGTCGGAGGAATTGCGCCAATTCGCGCAAGCGACCGGCATTCCCGTCTGTTCCACTTTGATGGGACTCGGCGCATTCCCGCCTGATCATCCGCTTTTTCTGGGGATGTTGGGGATGCACGGAACCTACGCCGCCAATATGGCTGTGACGCATTGTGATCTTTTATTGGCGTTTGGTGTGCGTTTTGATGATCGGGTCACAGGTAAGCTGGAACGATTTTCACCACAATCAACCAAGGTTCATATCGACATTGACCCGTCTGAGATCGGCAAAATCGTCTCGGTGGATGTATCGCTGGTCTGCGATGTGAAAAAAGCCCTACAGGAATTGGTGGTACAACCGCCTGTCACTCCGGATTGCGGGGAATGGCGCCAACAAGTGCGGGAGTGGGCGCAAGAATATCCGCTTTCGTTTACACAAGAGCAAGATCGTGGATTGAAGCCTCAGTTCGTGATTGACCTGCTCACCCGGATGACGGACAGCAACGCGATTGTCACGACAGAGGTGGGGCAGCATCAGATGTGGTCGGCCCATTTTTACCGTGCCAAAGAGCCCCGGACGTTCATCACTTCAGGTGGACTGGGGACGATGGGTTTTGGTTTCCCGGCGGCGATGGGGGCGCAAATCGGTAAGCCCGAATCAACCGTGGTATGCGTGGCCGGAGACGCGTCGTTTCAGATGAACCTCCAAGAACTGCAGACGATTGCCGAGGGGAACATTCCGATCAAGGTGTTCATCATCAACAACCGATTTTTAGGGATGGTTCGCCAATGGCAAGAGATGTTTTACGAGAACCGACTGTCCGAATCACAGATTTCCGGCCCTGATTTTGTCAAAGTTGCGGAGGCGTTTGGGGTAAAAGGATTGCGGGCGGCGACCTTGGCCGATGCGGGCAGGGTGATGCAAGAAGCGCTCGCCCATCCGGGTCCGGTTGTGGTCGACTTCATGGTGGAAGAGAGTGAAAATGTCTTTCCGATGGTACCACCGGGGAAAGCCAACAGCGAATTAGTCTTGAAGGGATGGGAAGAGTGATGGAGCATACATTTTTACTGACTGTGAACAATCATCCTGCTACATTTTTGCGGGTGATGGGAGTCTACTCCCGTCGTGGTCTGTTGATCGACAGTATGACGATCAACCGGGGAGCGGCACCGGATGTATCCGATGTAAGCATCACAGTACAATGTGATTCCAGAATGGCAGAGAACCTGATCAAACAATTAGAAAAACAAATGGATGTAATCCAGGTCCGCAACGGCTCTGACAAAAGCTTGGCCTCATAACACATAGAGAAAAAGAAAACAAAACTAGGAGTGGAATAGAAATGGAGACTGTACAAATGAAGCACGTAACGATGGAGGATATCGTATCAGCAAGCCATGTTTTACAAGGAGTGATCGAAAAAACCCCCTTACAATACAGCGCCCGCCTGTCTGAGCGCTACGGGTGCAATGTCTATCTGAAGCGGGAGGATTTGCAAAATGTCCGCTCATTCAAAATTCGCGGAGCGTACCATTTTATCCGCACTTTATCCGCTGAACAATTGGCAAAAGGTGTGGTCTGCGCCAGTGCGGGGAACCATGCACAGGGAGTGGCCTTTTCATGCCATGCTATGGGGATTCACGGGAAAATCTTCATGCCTTCGACCACGCCCCGTCAGAAGGTTTCACAGGTGAAGCGGTTTGGCGGGGAGTACGTGGAGGTGATTCTGACTGGCGACACCTTTGACGACTCCTATCTGACCGCAGTTGATGTGTGTCAGAAGGAGGGGATGACCTTTGTGCATCCGTTTGACGACCATCGCATCATCGCGGGGCAAGGAACGGTCGGTCTTGAGATCATCGAGGAGATGGAGGTTCCCGTCGACATGCTGTTTATGAGTGTGGGTGGCGGCGGACTTGCCTCCGGAGTAGGGGCCTATCTCAGAGGCGCCAGTCCGCAAACCCGACTAATCGGCGTGGAACCGTCAGGAGCGGCGTCGATGAAAGAATCGTTCGCCAATCAAGAGGTCGTCATGCTCGATCAGATCGACAAGTTCGTCGATGGCGCCGCGGTGAAGCAGGTGGGCAAACTGACCTATGAGATGTGCCAAGGTCTCTTGGATGACATCATCACCGTCCCCGAAGGAAAAGTGTGTACGACCATTCTCGAGCTGTACAACGAAATGGCGATTGTCGCAGAGCCGGCTGGTGCTCTCTCGATTGCTGCGCTCGATCTCTGCCGGGATGAGATAAAAGGCAAAAACATTGTCTGTGTCGTCAGCGGAGGCAACAACGACATCGACCGGATGCAGGAGATCAAGGAAAGATCACTCGCCTACGAAGGGCTCAAGCATTATTTCCTGATCACCTTTCCACAGCGGGCAGGAGCGCTCCGTGAATTTATCAACAACGTCCTCGGAGAAAACGACGATATCACCCGTTTTGAATACACCAAGAAAAACAATCGGGAGAACGGTCCTGCTCTGGTCGGGATTGAGTTAAAGCACCAAGACGATTATCAAACCCTCATCAACCGAATGAACCTCCATAACATCCATTATACGGAGCTGAACCGTGAGCCTGATTTGTTCCAGCTGCTGATCTAACCCTCATACATGCTTTGACTCTGCAATTTCTTTGACTCCAGGCGTCGCCAGCTCATGAATACTAAGGACACAGCAATGACCGTGAGGATGATCCCAAGCACGCGAAATCCCCCGAAGCTGAACTTCCCTCCCATGACGATGCCGATCAATAATGAGGAGAGAATGGTTCCCAAGTATCTGGACGTATTAAATAATCCAGAGGCGACACCGATTATGTCTTTCGGTGAGCTTTTGAACAAGGCTGCTTGCATACCGACATTGTTCAATCCGTTACTGATTCCGAATGCAACTAAAGCCATACACACACTGATAACCGGAGAAGTCTGATCCAATGTCACGATCCACACTGACCCCAATGTCATTAATATGGCAGACACGAGCAATGCCGGTCGAGGTCCTGATTTATCGATCCATCGTCCTGCCAATGGAGAAGCAACGAGCGAGCCCAAGCCCAAGCTTAACATAAGAATTCCCGTATCGAACTCGTTGACATGACGTACTAGTTGCAAGTAAGAAGGAAGCCCGAAAAAGAGCGAGTAAAAAAGAACGTTCACGAGCATGAATTCGACATTGACCCACGTCATCGCAGGATATGTGGCGAATATCCGCAGAGGGATAAAGGGGGACGCCGTTTTTAACTCATGCCGTATGAAAGCCAAAAGCAGCACGAGGCCGATCAGTCCGACCATGACATGGAACAAGGAGACATGCCCAGATGATTTTGCTGACAGGAGTCCAACGAGCAGGGCAACCAGACCCACTGTGAAAAGCAGAATACCTGACGCATCCACCATCATCATCCATTTACGCAAGGACATGTTGCCTCCGACAGATGTAGGCGGTTCATCCTTAGGAATCGTCCTCCAAGCTAACAGAAAGCTCGCTATCACGAATGGAATATTAACAAAAAAGATAGCGTGCCAATCCCACCAGTGAAGTAAGACCCCGCCAATAAAAGGCCCAATAGCTGCTGCTCCGGATAGGAATATGGACAAAACAGACAGCGCAGTCCCTTGCTTCTCGGTCATATGAATTCGTACCAGTGCCATTCCGACTGCAACCATCATGCTTGTTCCGATGGATTGCACGATACGGAACACGATGAGCCACCCGAAGTTAGGTGACAGTGGAGCGAGTAATGAGGCAACGAAGGCTACCAAAAGCCCGGTAAGAAATATCCGCTTGCGACCGAACAAATCACTGGCCTTCCCCATGATCGGTTGAGCGATAGCACTTGCGATGTAGAAGGAAAAAAGAATCCAAGAAACCTCTGTGAAATCAAGTTGAAACACATGCTGCAACCTTGGAACAGCAACAGAAACCATCGACGAATTTAATGGGTTCAGAAGGATCCCAAGTCCAATCGAAATCATCAACCACCAGCTACGGGCATTCATTTTTGAGTTCCCCCCAACGTGTTTTACTGATATCGTACTTGGAATCAGGTATTTACTCCAACGCATTTCATGTTATGATTTCATTGACTGGAAGGAATGAGTGGGTGGTTGGGAATGGAACTTCTTCAATTGCAATATTTTCTCGCGGTAGCCCGATTGGAACATATGACCGAAGCTGCTCGAAGTCTGCACGTGACTCAATCGTCGCTGAGCAAAACGATTCAACGTCTGGAGGAGGATCTGGGAGTCCCTTTATTCGACCGAACAGGGAGGAAACTGCGGTTGAATGAGTTCGGTAGTAGTTTCCTTCGCCGTGCGGAGAGGGCTTTGTTTGAATTGGAACAGGGGAAGCAGGAGATTCGGGATCTGTCCAACCGAGAACATAGCACACTCGAATTGGCGGTGACCACTGCGAGCACATTGCCCGGTATCCTTCGAGAGTTTCGGAAAAAGATGCCTACGATCCAAATTCATGTGCAAATGCTGACCACGCAGGAAATGGTTACGCTTCTTCATAGAGGAGAGGTCGATTTCTGCCTGTCCTCCCCTCCGATCGAAGGCGATGACATTGAATGTCAAATCGTGTTCATCGATCCGATCCTTGTCGCGGTGCCAAAGGGGCATCGACTGGCAGACCGAAGCAGCGTATCCTTGACAGAACTCAAGGATGAATGGTTTGTCGGTGTAAAGAGAGGATACGGTACCCGCGATTTAGTGGACTCTGTGTGCACAGCAGCTGGATTTGTACCGCAGTATGTGTATGAAGGGGATGAACCAGCAAGGCTGATCACTCTTGTGGAAGCCGAAATCGGCATAGCCTTCATACCAAGCACGGCAAGAGATTCACGGGAACATATCAAATATCTCCTAGTAGAGAATCACGAGTTAGTACGGGAAATCGCTTTATTATGGCACAAGAGTCGGTACATATCTCGCGCTGCTCTGGAATTCCGTGAGGTCGTTGTAGAATATTTCGGCGCGTTATCCGAGCAGACCATGTAATCATGCTGCACCGCTAATACGGATTCTTTTGGCAGAACAAAGATACGAATGGCAATGAAAAAACAGAAACGAGCTCTCCAGATGATATGGAGGGCTCGTTTCTGTATGTACGAAATATTATCTTTCTATAAAGAAATATTAATAAAATAAACTTGACGGTAAAAATATAAAACATTATCATTGTGGTAAATGATGTCAATAATACATAGTAATACTAAAATTCTATAAAAAAAGTAACATGTTAATAATTCTAGTGTCAATCTATGTTTTATGAGCAAGGTATAGCTCTTCTTTTTTGCCTATTATTATCATCCATGTAATCAGCCAAAGCCCTGTTCATATAGATATGACACAGAATTAGAAGGGGGGACTTACACGGAAAAGAAGGCAATCTAAGCTTACATATTCATATATCAGAATATTCTAAAATTTACCATTCGGATGACCCAACTAATTAGAGAAGCGCTGAGGTGAGCTTATGTCCAAAACATCCAATATCCAAAAGATTTATCCACTCTCTCCCATGCAGGAAGGAATGCTGTTCCATGTACTGCTGGAGCCGACCTCGGCTGCTTATGTGACCCAGACCGAGATGCGGGTTAGCGGAATGGTTGATGCCGAATTGATGGAGAAGAGCCTGAACAAGCTGATCGAACGGCACGAAATCCTGCGTACCGTCTTTGTTTACCAGCAGATCCAGCATATCAGACAAGTTGTACTCAAAGAGCGGAAGGGCACCATTCGCTTTGAAAACATTACCCACTTGCCGGCAGCTGAACAGGAAAGCTATCTTCTCCACGATAAACAGCAGGACAAACAGAACGGCTTTGATCTGTCAAAAGATATCCTGTTCCGCATGAGCATCCTTCAAACCGGGGAGCAAGCCTACCGCATCTTGATCACCTACCATCACATCATCATGGACGGCTGGTGTCAGGGCATCCTGTTCTATGAACTTCTGCAAATCTATGCAGCTCAAAGAGGAGGGCACACTCTCCAACTGGAGCCAACTGTGCCATACAGCCATTATATCGATTATTTGAAAAAGCAAGATAAAGAGCAGGCGCTCAACTTCTGGAGCCAGCATCTGATGGATTACGGCCAACAGGCCACTCTTCCACAAAAGAAGAGAACGTCGTCTCCAAACGAGTATCAAACGGTCAAACATAGCTTCACCCTGGATGAACGGGTGACCAAACAATTAAATGAGCTGGCTGTACGATCCCAAGCCACATTAAATACAGTAATGCAAGCCATCTGGGCAACGATCCTTACCACCTACAGCAACACCCATGATGTGGTGTTTGGCTCTGTCGTCTCAGGCCGGACACCAGAAGTAGCCGGAATCGAAAAAATGATCGGGCTGACCATCAACACGATTCCTGTCCGTATCCAGAGCCATCATCCGCAATCATTCCAAGAGCTTGTAACCTCTTTGCAAAGACAAGCATTTGAAACGGAACCATACCATTATGTTCCTTTATACGATATTCAGTCGCAAACCGAGCTGAAGCAAGGCTTGTTCAATCATCTGTTTGTGTTCGAGAACTACCCGATGGACGTCAATCTGTTCGGGCAGGCAGGAGCGATCGGGTTCACCATTGAAGGTGCGGAGATTGGCGAGGAGACCAACTATGATTTCAACCTGATCATCGTGCCAGGACGGGAGATGACGATTACCTTCAACTACAACGCACTTGCGTATGAAGCAGAGCTTGTGTCACAGATCCAGCAGCATCTTCTCCAAGTCATCGGGGCTGTCACCGTCGATCCAGGCATCGGTCTGCACGAGATTGAGATGATCACTGCAAGTGAAAAACAGCAGATCCTGTTTGATTTTAACGATACGCAAGGAGAATATCCACGGGACAAAACCATTCCGGAGCTTTTTGCAGAGCAGGCGAAGCGTATGCCTGATGAAGTGGCGATCATGTTCCAATCCGAGCAGTTGACCTACCGTGAGCTCGACAAAAGATCCAACCAGCTGGCACATGTATTGCGGGCAAAAGGGGTAAAGAGAGATGACCTCGTGGTGGTCATGATGGAGCGCTCTCTCGATATGGTCGTCGCTATGCTGGCTGTGGTCAAAGCGGGTGGTGCCTATGTGCCGATCGACCCGGCGTATCCTGCTGAGCGGATGACACACATACTTGAGGACTGTCAGGCGAGATGGATTCTCTGTCAAAAACATCTCGCTGACTATCTGCCCAATCCGCAGGTAAACGAGCATGCTGCCAAGGCGGAGGTGATCCTGCTCGATCATGCCACTCTCGATCAGGTTCGCGATGATGAACTAAGTTTCATCAACCAGCCAAATGACCTCGTCTACGTCATCTACACCTCTGGCTCCACCGGCCGTCCAAAAGGGGTCATGGTCCAGCATCGGGGTGTGGTGAGGCTGATCAAACATACCAACTTCATCGATTTTTCACAGGAACGCTGCCAATTGCAGACAGGTTCCATCGCCTTTGACGCTTGCACCCTTGAAGTCTGGGGCGCGCTTTTGAACGGACTTTCCTTAGTGCTTGTTCCCGAACATGTGTTGCTCGACGCTGATCAGGTAAAAGAAACCATCGAGCGTCATCAGGTGTCTGTCATGTTTCTTACGACAGCCCTGTTCGCACAGCTGGCCCAGCAGAATCCTGAGACCTTCGCGGGACTGCGTACCTTGCTCGTCGGCGGGGATGCCTTGAGCAAGCAACCAGTCGAGAAGGTGCTGAAGAAATGTCCACACCTCCAGTTGAAAAACCTCTACGGTCCGACCGAGAACACCGTTATCTCCACCTATTTTGAGTTGGATGCAGACGTGGTTGATCCAATCCCGATTGGCCGACCGATCCAGAATTCCACAGCCTATATCGTCGATCAGCACATGCGGTTGCTCCCAATCGGTGTGGCAGGTGAATTGTGTGTAGGCGGTGACGGTTTGGCCCGGGGGTATCTGAACAACCGACAGATGACAGAGGATAAATTTATCCCCAACCCGTTCGTTACAGGTGAACGGATGTACCGGACAGGTGATTTGGCACGCTGGCGTAAGGATGGGACGATTGAATTCCTCGGACGGATCGACCAACAGGTAAAAGTACGCGGGTACCGCATCGAGCCAGGCGAGATCGAGGCACGGTTGAGCAGCCATGAAGCGATTGAAGAAGTCTTGGTTGTCCCCAGACAAGATGAAGCCAATCAGACGTACTTGTGTGCATATCTCGTATCTGCTTATACGTGGACATTAACCGAGCTGCGGGCATGGGTTGGTCAGGTATTGCCAGACTACATGATTCCAGCCGCATTTGTTCAACTCGAAGCGATGCCGATCACGATCAACGGTAAGATCGACCGCAAAGCGTTGCCAGAACCAACGGGCGACATGCGGAGCGGGATGACCTATATCGAGCCGCAAACCGACGTGGAGAAACAACTGGCAGCGATCTGGCATGAACTGCTCGGAGTGGAAAAAGTGGGCATACACGATGATTTCTTCGCACTGGGTGGCCATTCCTTAAAAGCGACACAGCTCGTCTCCCGCATCCAGAAGCAATTCGAAGTCGTCTTTCCATTGCGCGATGTGTTCACGATCTCGACATTGGGAGAAATGGCTGCACAGATCATGCGCCAAGATACGAGCCAGTATGTATCCATCGAGCGGGTCGAACGCGAAGCATACCCCATCACCCCTGCTCAAAAACGCGTTTTCGTCATGCAACAGCTCGACCCTGATTCGATTCATTACAACGTCCCAGCCCTTTTGCTGATCGAAGGGGCATTGGACAAAGCGCGGCTCCAGACAGCCGTACAATCACTCGTCAACAGACACGACGCTCTCCGCACCTCTTTTGAAAAGATCAATGATGAGTGGATGCAACGAATTCTGCCTGTCACTGAAGCATCAGAAGCACATGTACCGCTAATGGAGCTTCAGACAGGGGAAAAAGACATCGAGCAGGTGGTGCGGGATTTCATCCGACCATTTGACTTGAGCCAAGCACCTTTGATGCGGGTCGGACTGATCGAACATCGAGAGGGAAGCTATATCCTCGTTGTAGATATGCATCACATCATTTCCGACGGCACCTCGCTCAACACCTTTACCCATGAACTGATTCAGCTGTACCAGGGTGAAGAGCTTCCTAAGCTTCGCCTTCAATATACCGACTACGCGGTATGGCTGGAGAGCTGGATGCAGTCAGAAGCGTACCAAAAGCAGGAGGCTTATTGGTTGCAAGCTTTTGCCGGGGAGTTGCCTGTACTGGAGCTTCCGACTGATTACAGCAGACCGCTGATCCAGCAATTCGCCGGCGATCTGCTTGAATTCGAGCTGGATGAGGCGCAGACCCAAGCCCTGCACAAGTTGTGTGCGGATCACGGCGTTACTCTCTACATGACCTTGCTGGCTGCCTATTTCTTGTTATTGCACAAATATTCGGGTCAGGAAGATATCATCGTAGGCACACCGGTCGCAGGACGTAATCACGCCGACGTACAACAGATGATCGGGATGTTTGTTAATACGCTTGCGATCAGAAGCCAGCCGGAAAAAGCAAAGAGCTTCACCGCCTTCTTACAGGAAGTGAAACAGAATGTCATCCGCGCGATGGAGCATCAGGATTATCCGCTGGAGGAGCTGTTGCACAAGCTCAACGGGAAGCGCGATGTGAGCCGTAATCCACTGTTTGATGTGTCATTCATCCTGCAAAATATGGATCAGGATGCAGTTGAGATGGCTGACATTACGCTGACGCCGTATTCGTTCAACCCAAAAGTGGCCAAGTTTGACCTGACACTGGCTGCTGTGGAGCGCAACGGGAAGCTGGCTTTCCAACTGGAATATAGCACCCATCTATTCCAGCACGAGAGTATGCAACGGATGGTTGAGCATTTTATCCAGCTAGTGGAGGCCGTCTGCCATGATCCGAAAGCGGTACTGGGACAAATAAGCATGATCAGCGGGCAGGAGACAGAATTACTGCTGACTCGTTTTAACGATACGCAAGCTCCCTATCCGCGTGATCAAACCATTCAAGAGTTGTTTAGCGAGCAGGCAGACCGTACGCCTGATGCGGTCGCTGTCATGTTCGGTGAGAAGCGTCTGACCTATCGTCAACTGGATGAACGTTCGACGCGATTGGCCCATGTGCTGCGGGGCAAAGGTGTTGGGCCTGACGCATTCGTGGCATTGATGGTGGAACGCTCCCTAGAGATGATTGTGGGCATGCTGGGGATTTTGAAAGCAGGCGGGGCGTATGTGCCGATCGACCCGAATTATCCGGCTGAGCGGATCGGCTATATGCTGGATGATTGTCGTCCACGGATTCTTTTGACTCAAAAGGCCGTCATGGAAGAGTTGAGGGCTTCTTACCCGATGGAGAAGCAGTATGAAAACCATGTGGAGATTCTGTTGCTCGACGAACTACTTGCACACGACGATAGCCACGGTCAGGACAGCGCTGGCTCTGATCACAACCGTGCAGAAAACCTGGCTTTCATACCTTACCAAAACAGTCCGACCGATCTGGCCTATGTCATCTATACCTCTGGTTCCACTGGCCGTCCCAAAGGCGTCATGGTCGAACACCGCAGTATCGTCCGTCTGGTGAAGAATACGAATTATATTAATTTTTCTTCGGAACGGCGTATCTTGCAGACGGGCGCGATTGTCTTTGACGCTTGCACGTTCGAAATCTGGGGGGCGTTGCTCAACGGATTGGAGCTGGTGCTTGTATCGGATCATGTCATTTTGGATGCGGACCGTTTACAAGAAGCCGTCGAGCAATACGGGATTACGGCGATGTGGCTGACATCTCCGCTGTTTAATCAGCTCTCTTCGCAAAATGTGGATCTCTTTGCCGGACTAAAGACCCTGCTCGTGGGCGGAGACGCTTTATCACGCCCGCACATCGAACGGGTAAGACAGCGTTTCCCGTCCCTTCGCTTGATCAACGGCTACGGACCTACGGAAAATACGACTTTTTCCACCACATATGAGATCGGGGAACAGGTGGCTGATCCCATCCCGATTGGGAAACCGATCCAGAACTCCACCGCTTATATCCTCGATGACAGCTTGAAGCTGTTGCCAGTGGGCCTTGTCGGCGAGCTGTGTGTCGGCGGTGACGGGCTTGCGAGAGGGTACCTGAATAACGGGCAACTGACCGCCGAAAAATTCGTGCCTCATCCATATGTACCGGGAGAACGGCTCTACCGCACAGGGGACCTCGCACGTTTTCTGCCAGATGGAAATATTGAATATCTCGGTCGAATCGATCAGCAGGTCAAAATCCGTGGGTACCGGATCGAACCAGGCGAGATCGAGGAGCAGATGCTCGCACATGACAGGATCCAGGAAGCCGTCGTACTGCCACTCCGTGATGAGTCCGACCAAACGTATCTGTGTGCGTATGTCGTATCCGATGTGGAATGGACGCTAAGCCAATTGCGTCAAGAGCTGGGACAAGCTTTGCCGGAATATATGCTCCCGACCGCTTTTGTCCAAGTGGAAAAAATGCCGCTGACTCCCAATGGAAAAATCGACCGCAAAGCACTGCCAGAACCAACCGGCATCATGCAAAGCGGAACGGAATACGAAGCGCCAATCAATGAGCGGGAGCGTGCCTTGGCTGACATCTGGAGCAAGCTGTTGGGAATTGAGCAAGTGGGCAGACGCGACCACTTCTTCGAGATTGGCGGTCATTCGTTGAAGGCGATGCAACTGGTGTCCCACATCCAGAAGCAATTCGAGGTGGAATTTCCGCTGCGCGAAGTGTTCCTACAGCCAACTTTGCAACAGATGGCGGAGAGGCTCGGCACACTTGGCCAGCAACGCTATCAAAAGATCGAGCCGGTGGATGAGAGAAGCTTCTATCCCGTATCACCCGCGCAAAAACGCATGTATGTGATGCAGCAATTCAATCCAGCATCGACCACTTACAACATCCCGTACATCTTGAACATTCAAGGTGCATTGGATATCGAAAGACTCCGGTTGGCAGCAGAGTTGATGGTCAATCGGCATGAGGCGTTCCGTACTTCATTTGAGATGGTGGATGAGACATTACTGCAGCGGATTCATCCGAGTATGGGGCTTTCTTTTGACAGGATATCTGCACAGGAGCATGAGCTGGCAGGATTGGTGGCAGACTTCATCCGTCCTTTTGATTTGACACAGGCCCCGTTGATTCGGGCGGGTCTGATCAGCTACGGTGACGAAGCACATGTGCTGTTGATTGATATGCACCATATCATTTCCGACGGTACTTCGATGTCGACCTTCATTGAGGAGCTGATCGGACTCTATGAGGGTGAGCAGCTGCCGCCATTACGGATTCACTATAAGGACTATGCGGTCTGGCTCGAAGACTGGAGAGGGACAGAAGCCTGTCAAAAGCAGGAGCGTTACTGGTTACAGGCGTTTGACAATGAACTTCCGGTCCTGCAGCTTCCCACTGATTATCCGAGACCATCCGTACGCAGCTTCGAGGGAGACCGGATTGGGGTGAAGCTCTCTCCTGAGTTGACTGCCGCCATCCGGAATGTTGCCAAGGAAACAGAAACAACCGTCTTCATGGTGATGCTGGCTGCTTATACCATCCTGCTTGGCAAGTACAGCGGGCAAGACGATATCGTGGTTGGTACACCCGTGGCAGGCCGAAGTCATCCAGATGTGGACAGAATGATCGGGATGTTTATTAACACGGTGGCCCTGCGCAACCAACCGACAGGAGAGAAGACGTTCCGCCAGTACGTGCAAGAGGTGCGGGACCGGGCGATTCTGGCTTTTGAGCATCAGGACTATCCATTGGAAGAACTGATTGAGAAGCTGGAGCTGGATCGCGATGTGAGCCGTAATCCACTTTTTGACACGATGTTTACCATGCTGAATATGGATCGCGCTACGATTCAACACGACCATCTGAGAATCACTCCATATGAATATGAGTATCACATCAGTAAATTTGACCTGACCTTGGAAGCGGTGGAAGTGGACAATCAGATCGCACTCGGAATCGAGTATGCGACCAAGCTGTTCAAGGCCGACACGATCCAGAGAATGGCGGCTCATTATCAACAGATTCTCGCGCAGATGACAGCTGTGCCTGACCAGACCATAGCGAGCGCGGATCTGCTCACCGAAGCAGAGAAAAGCATGCTGCACGACCTCAACCAGACGACCACCGAGTATCCACGGGAGAAGACGATCCACCAGCTGTTTGCCGAACAGGCAGGGAACACACCAGACAGGGTAGCGGTCACATTCGGGGAGATGTCTTATACGTACCGTGAGCTGGATGAGCGTTCTAGCCGATTGGCCCGTGTCTTGCGGGAAAAAGGAGTCGGAGTAGACCAACCTGTAGCCATCATGGTAGAAAAGTCGCTTGAGCTGGTCATCGGTATGCTGGCGATTCTGAAAGCGGGCGGTGCTTATGTCCCGGTTGACCCATCTTATCCGAACGAGCGGATTGCCTATCTGCTGACGGATTGCCAAGCGAAATGGATGATTGTTCATAAGCGTACAGCCGATCGTATGGCGGAAGCTTCCCTGCAGGAGCTTGTCACAGACATCGATATCCTGCTCGCGGATGATCCGAAGTGGGATCAGGAAGAAGGAGAGCTTTTGACTGAGATGAGTCGCTTGGATTCTCCTGGGCAGCTCGCTTATGTCATCTATACCTCTGGTTCCACTGGTCGACCAAAAGGCGTTATGGTTGAACACCGCAATGTCGTACGTTTGGTGAAAAATACTAATATCGTGGACTTTTCCAAGGAAAGAAGTGTCCTGCAGACAGGGGCCGCGGTCTTTGACGCCTGCACATTTGAGGTCTGGGGAGCTCTTCTCAATGGATTGGAGCTTGTGCTTGTTCCTGAGATGGTCATCCTGGATGCACCTCTGTTGCAACGAGCGATCAAGCAACATGGAATCAGCTTGATGTTCTTGACCACATCCCTTTTCCATACCTTAGCGCAACAGGATGCAGCGATATTTGAGGGAGTGCAGACGCTTGTGGTCGGGGGTGAGGCGTTAGTCTATGAGCATGTCAAACTGGTGAGAGCGACCTGCCCACACGTGCGTGTGATCAATGGATACGGTCCTACCGAAAACACGACCTTCTCCACCTATTACGTGGTAGATGAACACACGGATGATCCTATTCCAATCGGTAAGCCGCTGTCCAACTCGACGGCCTACATCCTCGATGCCCAACAGAAGCCTGTGCCTATCGGTGTGGCGGGAGAGCTTTATGTAGGGGGGGATGGGGTGGCTCGCGGCTATCTCAATCAGGAAGAGTTAACCCGTGAGACCTTTATCCAACATCCATTTGCGTTGGGTGAGCGGCTGTACCGCACCAAGGATTTGGCCCGGATGCGTCGTGACGGGAACATCGAGTACTTGGGACGGATCGACCATCAAGTGAAAATCCGTGGCTACCGAATCGAACTGGGCGAAATCGAGGCGCAGCTGCTCCGTCATGAAGCGATCACAGAAGCAATCGTGCTGGCGAAGCGTGACCGGGCCGATCAAACGGTTCTGTGCGCCTACCTGGTATCTGACTACGAATGGACTCTGTCTGAACTGCGTACGTATCTGGTGCAGACCTTGCCGGATTACATGCTTCCATCTGCCTTTGTCCAACTGGAGAGCATGCCGCTGACCACGAATGGTAAGCTTGACCGCAACGCATTGCCAGAACCTGATCATTACACACACAGTGGAGCTGAGTATGAAGCGCCTATTGAGCAAGTGGAAGCAGAACTGGCAGAGATCTGGAGCAGTGTGCTTGGGATCGATCGGATCGGCAGGAATGATCACTTTTTTGAACTTGGCGGTCATTCATTAAAAGCGATGCAGCTGGTCAGCCGGATTCAGAAGCATTATCAGGTGGACTATTCCTTGCGGGACGTATTTGTACATCCGACCCTGAAAGAAATGGCGGGGCAGATCGATACGCTGGAGTCCCGCCAACACCTCGGAATCGAACCAGCTGAGGAGAGAGAGCTGTACCCCGTATCTTCTGCCCAGCAACGGATGTATGTCGTACAGCAGCTCGATCCATCCGCAGTGCATTACAACATCCCAGCCGTCATGACGGTGGAGGGAGAGCTTGATCTTGACCGATTACGTAAAGCTCTCGGGCAGATGATGGAGCGGCATGAGGTGTTCCGTACTTCCTTTGACATGGATGGGGAAGCGCTGATGCAGCGGATTCATCCGCAGGTGGAACTACCGTTTGCGATGATTGATGCGCGGGCGCAAGGGATTAGACTGGAGCAGGTGGTGCAGAATTTCATTCGTCCGTTTGATCTGCACGAGGCTCCGCTGATCAGAATGGCACTGGTCGTGGCAGAAGCTGACCGACATGTGTTGTTGATCGATATGCACCACATCATCTCCGATGGTACGTCGATGAGCACCTTTACCAAAGAGCTGATCGGGTTGTATGAAGGGGAGGAGATGCCACCGCTGCGGATTCACTACAAGGATTATGCGGTATGGCAACAGGCATGGAGCAAGTCGCAGGCGTATTACGATCAGGAGAGCTACTGGATGGAGACCTTCGCTGACGAACTCCCTGTCCTGCAGCTGCCGACAGATCACCCAAGACCAGCCGTCCAAAGCTTCGAGGGAAGTCGGGTCAGCCTCAGCATAGATGCATCTGTGACAGAAGCCATCCGTACGCTGGCAAAAGACTACGGTACGACGATCTACACCGTGCTGTTGAGCGCCTACAACATCATGCTCAGCAAATACAGTGGTCAGGAAGATATCATCGTCGGGACATCGGTGGCAGGACGAAGCCACGCAGATGTACAGGATCTGATCGGCATGTTCATCAATACACTGGCCCTCCGTAATCAGCCACACGGGCAAAAAACGGTGGAGCAGTTCATCCGAGAGGTCAGTGAGCGTACCATCCGTGCTTTTGGGCATCAGGATTATCCATTGGAAGAGCTGATTCAAAAACTGGATCTGCACCGTGATATGAGCCGCAATCCGTTGTTCGATACGATGTTTAACCTGCAAAACCAAGAACAAGCCAGAATGCAGCGCGACAATCTGGCGTTCATCCCTTTTGAGTACGAGCATCAGATCAGCAAATTTGACCTGACCTTCCAGGCAGCGGAAAGCGCTGATCACTTGGACATGGAGATCGAGTACAGCACCAGGTTGTTCGAAAAAGAAACGATTCAGCGGATGGCCGGGCATTATCTCCACGTTTTGGATCAGATCGTCCGCAAGCCACAACAACTCATCGCCGACATCGAATTGGTACAGGAAGCGGAAAGAGAGCAATTGTTGCGTGATTTCAACGAAACAGCCTGCGGGTATCCGGCTGATAAGACGATTGACCAGCTGTTTGCCGAGCAGGTCGAGCGTACCCCTGATCATGTTGCAGTGGTGTATGAGGATCAGCAATTGACCTACCGCGAATTGAATACACAGGCGAATCACCTGGCCGCGGTTCTGCATGCAAATGGTGTGGAGACCGGTCAGATCGTCGGGCTTTTGACAGAACGTTCGCTGGAAATGATTGTGGGTATTCTCGCAATTCTGAAGGCGGGGGCAGCTTACTTGCCAATCGACCCGGCTTACCCGCAAGAGCGGATTGAGTACCAGCTGGAGGATAGCGGCACACGGATTTTGCTTGCGAACAGCGATACAGCCACTATCTCTGATCGGGTTCAGATCATCCCAATAGATCGAAACACATCGAACTTGGCGACAGCGGCACAAGATGATTTCACCGCCACCCACCAGCCGTCCGACTTGGCCTACATCATCTACACGTCAGGCACAACCGGTCTGCCAAAAGGGGTCATGATCGAACACCGCAATGTCGTCCGCCTGCTGTTCAATGAGCAGAATCTCTTTGACTTCCACGACCGGGATGTATGGACGATGTTCCATTCCTATTGCTTCGACTTCTCTGTCTGGGAAATGTATGGGGCGCTTCTTTACGGCGGCAAGCTGGTCATCGTGCCAAAAGCGGCAGCCCAAGACCCGAAAGAGTTCGCACTGTTGCTGGCACAAGAAGGGGTGACCATCGTCAACCAGACCCCGACCGCTTTTTATGGATTAAGTAAAGAGGCTTGTTCCGATCGGGATGAGGTACTGCCACTTCAGGTCCGTTATGTGATTTTCGGTGGAGAGGCGCTTATGCCAGCTCAGCTGCAGGCCTGGAGAAAGACGTACCCCGCTACCAAACTGATCAATATGTACGGAATTACAGAGACCACTGTACATGTTACTTACAAAGAAATTACAGACACAGACATCGGGCGTAATCTCAGCAACATCGGCAAACCGATCCCAACCCTCACTGCGTATGTGTTGGATGCCAACCGTCAGCTCGTACCAATCGGGGTGGCCGGCGAACTGTATGTCGGGGGAGCGGGTGTCGCCAGAGGATATATCAATCGCACACAATTGACCGAGGAACGTTTTGTCGAGAATCCGTTCGCAACAGTCCCAGGTGAAAAGATGTACCGAAGCGGCGATTTGGCTCGCTGGCTGCCGGATGGCAACATGGAATACCTCGGGCGCATCGACACCCAAGTTAAAATTCGAGGATTCCGGATCGAGCTGGGCGAGATTGAGGCACAGTTGCTCACGCACGAACACATTACGGAAACCTCCGTACTCGCAATGAAAAATGAAGAAGGGCAACCCTTCCTGTGTGCCTATGTGGTAGCGAACAAAGAGGTAACCGTCTCTGAATTGCGTGCCACACTGGCTGAACGATTGCCTGATTATATGATTCCGTCTCATTTCGTGCAGCTGGACAAAATGCCGCTGACCCCCAATGGCAAGCTGGACCGTAAAGCCTTGCCACAGCCAGACGGCCGCATGAGCCGGGGAACCGAATACGAAGCACCGCGCACGGAGCAGGAAGTAGCACTGGCTTGCATCTGGCAAGAGGTACTCGGCATAGAGCAGGTTGGGATTGTGGATAACTTCTTTGACCTTGGCGGTGACTCGATCAAAGCAATCCGCCTCGTTGCCCGCATGGAACAACCATTAGGACGCAAAATCCAGCTGAGAGAGCTGTACGCCCATCCGACAATCAAAGGATTGGCAACAGAAATCCGCCCTGAACAGTCAGGGAAATTGGATAAGATCAAGGAAGAGGTGCTGGCCGAGATCGAAGCTCTGCACATGCAGATCATGGGAGAGGAAACGACGAAACACATGCTCCCAGATGACATCGAGGATGTCTTCCCGATGAGTGATATCGAAAAAGGTATGGCCTACTCCAGCATGAAACACCCGGATGAGGCAGTCTATCATGACCAGATGGTGTATCAGTGGCAGGACGCCAGCTTTGATGCTGATGCCTTGCAGCAAGCCCTGCATTTGTTAGCGGAGAAACATGCTATTTTGCGCTCGCAATTTGATTTTGAGAGATTTGCCGAGCCGGTGCAGTTGGTACGCAGACGCGTGGAGATTCCAGCCGAAGTCCACGACCTGGGAGGACTCCACCGTTCCGAGCAGATTACGTTCATGATGGAAACGCTGGCTTCAGATAGACAGCAACCATTTGATATGGAAGCAGCACCGTTGTGGAGGGTCAAGGTCTTCTTGCTTGACGGAGGTGAGATTCATTTCGCGCTGATTACCCATCATAGCATTCTCGATGGATGGAGTGTGGCCTCCCTCATGACGGAGCTGACCGAACTCTATGAGCGGTGCAAAACAGAACAAGTCAGGGTGTCTATGCTTACGTGCAGCTACAAGGACTATGTCATTGAACAACGCATCGTGAAAAGACAGACCGAAGTCCGCGACTACTGGAAAAACGAGCTGGAAGATTACAAACGTCTGCAGCTTCCGATCAGCAAGGAATCATCTCAGCCAGACGAATTTACGTCGGTGATCCATTCCTTCCCTGACAGCATGTTGCCAGCCTTGCAAGAATGGACGAAGCAAAACCACACGACGATCCGCTCAGCCTGCTTAGCTGCTTACTTCAGCGCACTCCGCATGTTCGTTTACGAAGACCGTGACCTGCTCGCAGGATTCGTGGAAAACGGCCGTCCACTCGTCGAGGACGGTGACAAAATACTTGGCTGCTTCCTCAATACGGTACCGTTCCGCATGAAGCTCGAACCTGGGACAACCTGGCGCCAATGGGTAACCCATGTCCATCAAAAGACAATCGACATGAAGACCTACGGCAGATTGCCTTTGCCTGATATTATGGAGCTGGTCAATGAGCATAGCTACTCAGGCAACCCATTCTTTGACACCCTGTTTAATTACGTTGATTTCCACATACTCGAATCGATTGGATCGAATCTGAGTGCCAAAGCGGACGATACCGCACACATCGGTTTTGGCCGTACCAACACGCTGTTTGACGTAAGCGTGGAGACGACGTTTAACCGATTTACAATCAAAATAGACTCCTGGTCCAGCGAACTGGCTACGCGTTTTATCCAATTCTTCGAGTGCAGCCTGCAGCTGATGCTCAATCACTCAGACCGAGCCGTTAACAAACAGGACCTGTTGTCAGAGAGTGAGCATGAACGCTTGCTGGTGGAATTCAACCAGACCGAGGCAGAAGTGCCAAAAGAATTAACCATTTCCCAGTTATTCGAACAACAAGCACAACTCAACCCCGATCAGATTGCAGTCGTATTCGAAGACGAGGAGCTAAGCTATGCCGAGTTAAATGAAGAAGCCAATCAATTAGCCAGAGTGTTACGCGAAAAAGGTGTGCAGCCAGATACAATTGTCGCCTTGATGACAGGGCGTTCGATAGAGATGATCATCAGCATCCTCGCCATTATGAAGGCGGGGGGAGCCTACCTGCCGATTGACCCTGAATATCCGTCTGAGCGTATCATCTACATGCTGGAGAACAGCAAGGCGAGCTGGCTGCTCACCGAGCGAGAGGTTGCGATGGGCAAACTGCTGGAGCTTGCCAAGCAAGATATCGAGCTTCAGGCTGAACTGATCATGCTCGATGACCTGCTCATGCATGAAGAAGAGACAGACGATTTGCCTAGCGTCAACACGGCGGAGGATCTGGCTTATGTCATCTACACCTCAGGCTCCACCGGTCAGCCAAAAGGGGTCATGCTGGAGCACCGGGGCATCGTCAATATGAATGTGTTCCTTCAACAGCAATGGGGCTTGTCGCAGCATGATCGGATTGTCCAATTTGCCAGTGCCTCCTTTGACGCTTCCGTCTGGGAAATCTTCATGGCGCTGCTGACTGGCGCATCCCTGTATCTGGTGACCAAGGAAACCATCCTTGACGTTGATCGTTTCAGTCAGTTCCTTGCAGAGAACGATATCACTCTCGCGATGCTGCCTCCGACATACGCCGTGCATCTGGAGCCTTCGCAAGCACCGTCTCTGCGCCGACTGATCACAGGTGGTTCAGAATCTACTCAAGATCTGGTGAACAAATGGGGCCAGCATGTGGTGTATACCAACGCCTATGGACCAACGGAATCGACGATCTGTGCCACTCATTGGGAATTCAATCCAGATACCGGCCACTTCGCGAAAAGCGCGGTTCCCATCGGCAAACCAATCACCAACACCCAAATCTACATCGTCAATGCCGACATGCAGCTACAGCCTGCCGGAGTGCCTGGTGAGCTTTGCATTGGGGGGGCTGGATTGGCCCGCGGATACCTTCATAATCCCGAAATGACCCGTGACAAATTCATTCCCAACCCATTCGCGCCGGGAGAGAGACTGTACCGTACCGGTGACCTGGCGACATGGCTCCCCGATGGAAATATCGAGTACCTCGGGCGAATCGACCAGCAAGTCAAAATCCGCGGCTACCGCATCGAGCCGGGCGAAGTAGAAGCCAGACTGCTTGCACATGAACAGATTTCCGAAGCAGTCGTCATCCCGCATCAAGACGGGCAAGGCAACCAGCATCTGTGTGCCTACTATGTCAGCACAAGCACCACAGACTTGACGGTAGTGGACCTGCGAGCCCACATCGGCAGTCAGTTGCCATCGTACATGATCCCGTCCTACTTTATCAGAGTGCCGCAGATGCCACTCACCACCAGCGGCAAAATCGACCGCAAAGCCTTGCCAAAACCAGACGGTCAGATCAATACCGGCCGTGCATACACCATGGCAAGCAATGAAATAGAAGAAAAGCTGGTGCAACTCTGGCAGGAGCTGCTGGGAATCGAAAAAATCGGTACAGAGGATGACTTCTTTGAGCTAGGTGGTAACTCGATGCTCCTGCTCACCCTACAATCCCGCATCCGAATCGTTTTCCAAGCGGAGATCCCGCTCAAGACTTTCCTTGTGAAGACCACCGTACAAGCACAAGCCAGCATGATTCAGGTAAAAATTAGCAGTACCCCATAATTCAAACCGAAACAAAAACAACCCTCCTGTCTCGACTGGTCCATACCAAGACCAGAACATTCGTTTCAGGAGGGTTATTTTTTTATCCATCAAATATGCCCTTCTTCGAGTGTCTAGTCCGAGTGGAACCATTTTACATACGATGAATCATGGCATCTTGGGAAACAGGTGAATACATTGTCAGAGAACTTCCCGGAGCCTCGAGACGCAACAGGGAAGGAGGAAACACCAATGGCTATTCAAAAAAGCGTGGATTCATCCAGCTTGGCGGAAGTAATCGACCGTATCCTTGACAAAGGGGTGGTCATCGACATCTGGGCGCGCGTATCCTTGGTCGGGATTGAACTGCTCGGGGTCGATGCCCGCATCGTCATCGCAAGCGTCGATACATGGCTCAAGTACGCAGAGGCAGTTGGCCTGTTGAAGTCGGAAATGGAAGACACCGCTGTATAAGCAAAAAGCCAAAAAAGCCAAGGCAGTCAAGCTGTCTTGGCTCCCTGACGGTTGAGTGCAACAAGAGGAGGACACGAGATTGGAACACACCGAGCATAGTCTGTTTGTGCAGACTCCCTTTTTTCAGGACATCGTCTCTCGTTCACTTCGTTTTCTCCGAGCTGGCTTCCCGATCCACTTGCTGGGCCCGTCTGGGGTAGGAAAAACGTGCCTGTCCCTCCATATCGCTCGGCAGTTGAACCGCCCGGTGACCGTCATCCGTGGTCATCACTCCTTATCCAACGAAGATTTGCTCGGCGGCTATCTCGGCTACTCCAAAAAGGAAGTGGTCGACAATTATATTCGCTCTGTATATAAAAAACACCAAGACATCAAGCCTGTATGGGTCAATGGACTGCTGATCGAAGCGGTCCAACACGGTCATACGTTGATTTTTGACGAGTTCACCCGCGCCAAGCCAGAGACGAACAATATCTTTTTGTCGGTGCTAGAGGAGAGAGTATTACCGCTCTACGGCTTGCAAAAAGAGAAGCAGATCAGCGTCCACCCTGACTTTTCCGTGATCTTTACCAGCAACCCGGAGGAATATGCAGGTGTCTACAAAAGTCAGGACGCGCTGATGGATCGTCTGATCACGATCAGTCTTGGCTACTGTGACATGGAGACGGAGGAGCAGATCATCCGCGATAAAACCGGGATCGACATCGATTCGGCTCATATGATTGCCCGCATCGTTTCATCGCTTCGGGCCGCTCTCACAGAGAAGCGGCATGCTCCGAGCTTGCGTGCGTCCCTGATGATCGCACAGACGGCCAAGGCGACCGAGACCCCGATTGATCCACGAGACCCGATTTTTCAGCAATTGTGTATCGATGTCCTTTGGCTTTCGGTGTACAAAGGATGTGGCGAGGAAGATCAGCACGCTGTCCAACGTTTGATTACAATGGTATGCCATCAGGTGGGGGATGAATCAGAACATGTCTGACAAACAAGCCGTGTACGTGTTTTGCGCGATCGAAGAGAGTCAGCCCAAGTCATTTGGCAACGTTACGATGGATGGAGCCTTGCGCGAGGTGTATGCCATTGTGCATCAAAATGTCGCCATGGTCGCATGCCAGGTGGATGGTCAGGTCGTGCCGAGCAAAGAAAACATGCTCGCTCATCAAGAGACGATCGGCAAGATCATGAACCAATACTGCGTGATTCCGATGAGTTTTGGCAACGTGTTTCACTCCGAAGCGGATGCCTTCTATGTGCTCACTCATATCCATGACCAATTCGCCACATTGTTCCCGCAGCTGCATGGCAAAATCGAGGTCGGACTCAAGGTGGTGGCTCACAAAGACTGGCTTCAACAAGAAATTTCTCAAGATCCGCAGATTCAAGCGCTCAGACAACAAGTAAACGGCAAGTCGGAGGAAGCGTCTTATTACGACCGGATCAAGCTGGGCGACTATGCACAACAATTCGTCGAGTCATTACGCAGCCAGGCGGAGCAAGAAATCTATGATTCCCTGACGGCTTTATCTGAATCTGCCAAAATGAACAACACTGTCGGCGAACGCATGCTCCTCAATGCCGCTTTTTTGATCGACAAACAAAACGAAGCGGCATTCGACGCGAAAGTAAATGAATGGTACGAACATTACAAAGGCAAGGCCGATTTCAAATACACCGGCCCGTGGCCTGCCTACAATTTCGTCAACATCCGGTTGAGAATCGAGGAATCAGGATGATCCACAAGCTGGTCGCATGGCCAATTCGTGCGCTGATCTTATTGGGGGAAAAAGTAGAGGAAGAAGTGAACCGTGAGCTGTACGACATTCCGCATCTGCAACAACAACTCATCTCCTTGCATATGATGTTCGAGATGGAAGAAATCGACGAAGAGACGTATCTGCGAAAAGAGACTGAGTTGCTTACCCGTTTTCAGATCGCCAAACAGCGCGAATGGGAAGCGATGAGAGGAGACGAAGACGCCTAAGGAGGAGTTCGTGTTGGCTCACTACATCTATGTGTATGGCTTGGTACCGGCAGAGGAGGTAGCCTGTGCACCTGTATCTGTTTTTGCCGGAATCGAGCCGCAGCAAGTGACCTATACCATCGAGGCGGCTGGGATTGTCGCATGCGTCTGTCGAGTGGATGCGACTGATTTTTCCCCCGGGGAGATTGAGCGAAAGATGCACAATCCCTTATGGCTGGAGCAAAAAGCGCTTCACCACCATGATACGATTTCGTTGATTCATCAATCTTTTACTGTGATTCCGATGTCGTTTTGCACTCTGTTTTCCCAAGAGGAGGCTCTCACAGAGCTATTGCACGTACAGGCAGGCAAGCTGCATGAGAGATTTGCCTCGCTCAAAGGCATGCAAGAGTGGAACATCAAAGTCTATCACGACTCCAAAACGTGCGAATCTACGATCGAAACCAGCCATCCCGAGGTGCTGCGTTTACGTCAGGAAATCGACTCGATGCCTGTGGGGAAACAATTTCTGATGAAAAAACGTCTGGCCCAACTGATCAGTCAAGCGGCAGAGGATGAAAAAGAAAAAAGCCTGCAAGTGATCCACCAGAGATTGCAGGAGCATAGTCAGAAGGCCTTGATGCGTCAAAACTGGGGCAAAGAGCTCACAGGGCGATCCGATGAGATGATCGCCAACTTCGATTATCTCGTCCCCAGTCATCAGGTGGCTGTATTTATAGAAGAAGTTGACCGACAGGCAGAGAGTCGAGGGAGGGGTCTGACCATCGAAGCAACCGGCCCGTGGCCTCCTTATCATTTTGCCACTTTACATAAGGAGGATTTATAGCGTGGAGGCAAGATATCCTAGCAAGGAGCTTACGCTAGTCGAGCTATTGGACGGTCTGATTGACAAAGGAGCCGTGTTGAGCGGAGAGCTGTTCATTTCGGTCGCTGGCATCGATCTTGTCTATGTCGATCTGAAGCTGTTGATCACCTCCGTTGAAACCATCGAGCGCAACCGCAAGAATCTGATCGACAACTCTTTAGATTGTGGGGTGATCCATCATGACACGGATCGACATTGACCCGGATGAAGTGGAGCACGGACTCGGGAAGCTGGTCTTGACCGTGATCGAGCTGTTGCGCCAACTCATGGAGCGCCAGGCGATGCGCCGCGTGGAGGGGGAGAGTCTGACTGACGAGGAGATGGAAAGTCTTGGTCTAGCCTTGATGAGATTGGAAGAAAAAATGGAGGAAATGAAAACGATCTTCGGCCTCGAACACGAAGAACTTAACATCGATCTTGGGCCTATCGGCAAACTTTTGTAAATCGCACATGTGAGGGGAGTTCGTATGGCGATCCAACATTCCAACCAGTCGAGCACGCTGATCGACGTACTGGATAAAATTCTCGACAAAGGGCTTGTCATCGCAGGCGACATCAAAATTTCGGTGGCCGATGTGGATCTCTTGAGCATCAAAATCCGCCTGCTAGTCGCTTCCGTGGACAAAGCCAAAGAGATCGGCTTGGACTGGTGGGAACGCGATCCGTATCTATCATCCAAAGCGACGACCCAGTCACTGGAAAAAGAAAATGCAGCCTTGCTTGCGCGGATGAATCGGCTTGAGCAACGGCTTGAACAACAGCTTGAGGAAGCGGGCAGTGAGAATGTAAACAGACGGTTTTTGTTGGAGGATGAGACGAGAGACAAGGATGTGTAGTGAGAAAGGGGAGTCATCGCATCACACGAAAATATCTGGAAGCGATTCCGTAATCCTGATAAAAAAGCGTGTATATCCTGTTAGAGGGGTTTACACGCTTTCTTGTGTGTAGGCTTCTTCGGGTTTCTGGGGAGAAAGGAGTTTATATGCAACTTGATAAAATTGATTTTCAGATTCTCCAGTTACTAATCGAAAATTCACGCATTCAGTGGAAAGACTTAGGGGAACAGATTCATATTACGGGACGTAACCGTGAGTTATCCAGACGTACCCGAAACTGATCAGGACGGCCTTGATGATTATCAGGCCGTTGCGATGTGAAACTCTTTCATTTCATAAATCTTCAGCATGAGAAAGAGCCGCTCGATTCGGCTCCTTCTCACTTTGCCTTCCACATTCCCTTTTTCATTCGAGTTTGATCCTCCATGAGCCATGTATCTGACAAGGCTTTTTTCATTTGCGGAAACCGTCTGCCCTTTTCGGTTGTCGAATTGTTCAGTTTATTTTGCCATTTGCACCCAATTGTGTGTATACTTAATTGAGTAGATCGCTCTTCCTAGCGCTTTCTAGCCTGTTCCAAGGTTAATAGGAAGGTTTTTCTTAGGAATTTTCTACTAAAAACTACAAGAAATTTATGTTGTTTAGTTTTGGGTACTATTTATGTAAAATCATAGAGATTCCAACCTAATTAGGAAGGAGCTGAGTCATGGAACGTAACCCCAAGCAAGTGGGACAAACAAGCCAACAACCTGACCTAACTGTGGTAGAACCCTCACTCCCAAAAGGGGGAGGGGCCATTCGTAGCATCGGTGAAACATTCAAACCACAGTTGTTCACGGGAAGTGGCAATTACTCGATCCCCATCTACGCCTCTCCATGCCGCAATGCAGAACCAACCGTGCAGCTCACCTATAGCTCGACGAGTGGAAACGGCCCATTTGGTATGGGTTTTTCGCTGTCACTCTCGCTGATCTCACGTAGGACGGATAAAGGCATCCCGCGTTACGAGAACACGGATCTATTCCTCTTAGACGATGAACAGCTTGTGGCTGTCCAGACAGAAGTCATAGAGCAGGATGGCAGCGTCTGGAACATCACGAGGTACCGTCCGCGCGTCGAGGGAGCCTTTTCGTTTATCGCTTTTTATCAGAACGCGACCTCCTCGTATTGGAAAGTGATCACTCGTGAACAAGTCACCTCCCTGTATGGACAAAGCGAAGAGACGCGAATCGCTGACCCGGATGATCCGACCCGTGTGTTTCAGTGGCTACTTGAAGAGACCTGTGATGCTAAGGGGAATAAAACCCTGTACCAGTATCAAGACGATCAGCCTCAGGTTGCTAGCCAACTCTCCATAACTACCTCCGCACATACCCTCACCCGCACCTCCAACCGTTATCTTCACAGCATCGCCTACGGCAACTACTATGACGACCAACAGAATGAGAAATACGCGTTTGAAATCGTGTTCGACTATGGTGAATACCAACTGGGTGACACGACACTGGCACAACCTAACTGCAATCCGTATCAAACGACTGGGCAATGGCTGACACGACTTGACCCGTTTTCTTCCTATCGAAGCGGGTTTGAGCTTCGGACATTACGCTTGTGCCGCAATATCTTGATGTTTCATCATATGGAACAGGAGCTGGGCGCCGAGCCTTGCTTGGTGAAAATCACACGCCTGGTCTATGAAGAAAGCGCTATCTTTTCGTTTATGAAGCAAGTGGAAGTGATTGGCTGTCGCCGGCAAGCAGATGGAAGCTATCAGACGAAGGCAATGCCACCGGTTCTGCTTGAATATTCGACCTTCGAGCCGAGCGAACAGACATTCCAGCCTCTCTTGGTCGATACGGCGGGGACCATTTCGGGTGTGCCTGAGCATGGGAAGTATCATTTTGTCGATCTGTATGGGGATGGCTTGGCGGGTTGTCTGTATAGTGATGGGGCGACGACCTTGTACTGGCGACCTAGGGGCAATGGGCAGTTTGAAGATCCGCAGGCACCGTATGCGTTTCCAATTGAGCGCTCTATCGATCAGGTGACATACTCGCTGATGAGTCTTGCAGGCAACGGGAAGTTGGATTTGGTCGTGACCACGGCGATGCGAGGTGGTTTTTACGAGAGCCACTCTGATGGGACGTGGGACGGGTATCAGAGCTTTACCTCCTATCCGAGCGAGGCGACCCATCATGAGCGAGAGTCGGTTGATATGGATGGCGATGGGCTAGCCGATCTATTGATGATGGAGGCAGGCTCGCTACGCTACTATCCGTCACAGAAAAAAGCGGGCTATGGCGCTTCTGTACAGACGGGGATCGCACAGGGGGGAGAAGACTCGTTCCCGACTGCGACGGCTGACTATGCGGAAGAAGTGGTGACGTTTGCCGATGTAATGGGGGATGGACTGGCCCATCGTGTGCGCATTCGCAATGGAAGTGTGGAGTGCTGGCCGAACTTAGGATACGGGCGGTTTGGCGAACGTGTGCTACTCGGTCAGGCTCCGTGGTATGGCTCGGAGCTAAAAGCATCCCGACTGTATCTCGCTGATACGAATGGCACGGGAACAGCTGACCTAATCTATGTTCACTTCGACCGAATGGAAATCTATCTCAATCAGAGCGGAAATGGCTTTAGCGAACCGATTGTGATCGGTTTACCTGAATGTTACACGGATCAAGATGTGATCTCGTTTGCCGATGTAGTGGGCAATGGCTCGTCCCAGTTTATTTTGACGAAAACAGATGGGGTCGTGCGTCATTATGCGCTTGATTTTAGCGGGGGTCAAAAAGCTTATCTGCTCGTTTCGGTGGATGATCAGATGGGCGGCTTTACCCGCGTTAGCTACAGCACATCAGTTGCTTTTTCGCTGGCCGATCGACTGGCAGGGCGGGAGTGGCCGACGCGCGTTCCTTTTCCTGTGCATGTGGTAAAGAGCATCGAGACGCTTGATCGTATCGCGGGTTCTCGCGAGGTGGTTCGTTTTGCTTATCACGACGGCTATTACGATCATGAGGAACGGGAGTTCAAGGGTTTTGGGTTCGTGGAGCAGTGGGACACCGAGACGTTTGATACGTATGGACAGGTGGGGCTTACGACCGATGGCTTTGAGGTGATCGAGCCATCCTTGTATACGGCGCCACTCTATACCAAAAGCTGGTTCCAGACAGGTGCATGTAGTTCAGATGGAGCTTTGCTTGCACCACTTGCCCGCGACTTTTATCAAAAGGATGAACATATCTATCGCATGCCTGCGAGTCTAGTAGATGCAGCAATCGATTCGACCGATCAGGAGACCTTGCGTCAAGCATGCAGAAGCCTCGCAGGGACGTTGATTCGGGAGGAAGTGTATGGGCTAGACGATATGGAGGGGATTTCGGAGCATCCATATGAAGTGAAGATGGCGAATTTTCAGGTTCGTCTTGTACAAGCGGCGGGGGATCAGCCTGGCGTATTTTTCACCCATGAGCGCGAGCAGATTCATTTTACCTATGAGCGCAATCCAGATGACCCGCGAGTGGAGCATCAGTTGGCATTAGAGGTAGACGAGTTCGCCCAAGTACTAAAGATGTGTCAGGTGTATTATCCACGCCGGGTGGGAAGTGACGTTGTGCCCGAGCAGATGACCCTGCTGGCTACGGCTGATACACATCGCTACATCCATGTGACAGATGGCTTCTGGGTGAACGGAATCAACTGCGAGCATGAAAAATTCGAGCTAAACGGCTTGGATCTCGCAGGTGTGACCTATTTCACCTTTGAGCAAGCCAAAGCCCAAGTGGAGCAAGCCCTCGCGAATCTGATCGGACTAGAGCAAGCTTTTACACCCAATACCGAGCAATCTCGTCGTCTGGCGTGGGAACGACGCTATTTTTGGAATGACGCGCAAGATGCACCACTGCCACTCGGTCAGTTGACGGCGCAGGTCTTGTTGCATCATGAGGAAGAGGCAATCTTTTCGTCGGAGTGGATTACGAGTGTATTTGAGCAGAGAGTGACCGCCGATCTGCTTCAGTCCGATGGGGGCTACATCCTACGTGATGGTTACTGGTGGCACTATAAGTCGGTACAGATGTATTTCACCGCAACCGATCTCCATTTTTACCTGCCGCGCTCTCTGGCAAATACGTACGCCCCGGCAGATTCCTATCTGTGTAGCAAAAGCGAGTACACCTACGATACATACAGCCTCGTTCCAACCACGACCACCCAATACCTGACCGATGATCTCGCCAACGTTTTGGTTGCAGAACTGGACTACCATGTGATGCAACCACGAAAAATCACCGACATCAACGGTACGATCACCGAAGTGCTGTTCGACCCGCTTGGTATCGTAGTAGCTACAACGATCTACGGTACGCTTGATGGCAAGGAGCAGGGAGATCAACCGTTACCCTCGTACCAGCCCCGACCATCTAGCGTGCTGGAGGAAGTGCTGTCTGATCCACATGCCTACCTGCAACAAGCGACAACTTTTTACGCCTATGACTTATTCGCATGGATCAACCACAACCAGCCGACATGGATGATCGGTCTGACACGCGAGACCCATGTCAGCGAACTATCCGAAGGCGAAACGAGCCGTCTGATGATCGCCATCACGTACTCAGATGGTCAGGGACGAGAAGTAGAGAAAAAGACACTCGCAGACCCAGGCCCGACGATCACAGGGGACATCGCCGCAAAGCGCTGGCTCGTCTCAGGCCGTACCGTCTATAACAACAAAGGTGGGGTCGCCAAACAATCCTTACCTTACTACTCCACAACCGCTACATACGAACAGCAGCAAGACGTGGAGAAGCTTTTGCCACCACCGACCATGACCCACTATGACGCGCTCATGCGTGTGCAACGGGTCGACACGCCCAAGGGATTTTTCACCAAAATAGAGCGGACTGCATGGGAGGAACGCTATTACGACGAGAACGATACGGTCAAGGACTCGGCGTATTACCAAAGCGTGATGGCCCATGTAACAGATGAACTGACACAAGAGCAGCAGGATGAAGTGGATGCGCTCGAAAAGGCTGCTGTGTTTTATGGTACGCCAGAGGTGACGATATTTGATACTGTGGGTCATCCGATCAGAAAGATTCAGCAGATGGTGAACCCAGCTCCCTCGACCGAACCGCTTTTCCGCAATCTCGTCACCTACAGCCAGGTCGATATCCTCGGTAACGTTCTAATGACCGTCGATCCGCGCCTGTACGAAAGCAATCGAGCGAACGGCACCAACTACGCCAACTTCCAATATACGTATGACATGCGAGGACGGGCTTTTAGAGCGGTCGGTGCCGACGCGGGCACGCGGCTCACCCTGCTCAACATCAATGATCACCCCGTCCATTCGTGGGACGCGAGAGGTTTTCATGTCGCGACCAGCTATGACCGCCTCCAACGCCCGATCAGCGTGCATGTGGATGGCGACGATGGCCATGGACTTGTGCTCAACCAGACCGTCGAGCAGATCATCTATGGGGAGCATTACGGCAGCACCCCAAGCGACTCCCAAGCGAAAAATATGCGTGGCCAAATCTACCAACACTACGACCAAGCAGGGTTGATCCAATACGACAGCTACGGACTCCAAGGTAGTGCGCTCCAATCCTTCCGCCAACTGCGTCTCGATTACAAGACCGAAGCGAACTGGGATGTGGATCATCCACCAACCGACTTACTCGACAGCGAGACATTCCCTACACGTTACACCTATGATGCACTCGGACGGGTGAAGAACGAGACCACCCCTGATTCCGTCACGATCACCCCGCGTTACAACCAGAGCGGCCTTTTCCAAAGCATAGCAATGACGACTGCCCAAAATACCCAGCAACCTTACGTGTTAGATACCCAATACAACGCCAACGGGCAGGTTCTCGCTATCTCGTACGGCAATGGAGTCACCACTACCTACACCTACGAGGAGACGACCCACCACCTCATGCAGACCCGCTCCACAGGCAAAACGATTTTGCAAGACATCTCCTACTGCTACGACCCCGTAGGTAATATCACAAGGTTGCGAGATGCCACTTATCAGACCGTCTTCTGTAACCAACAGATCGTAGAGCCACTCAGTGACTATACGTATGACGCGCTCTATCGACTGATCGCAGGAACTGGGCGACAACACCCCGGCGTCCAAGGCAACACCTATCAGAACGGATTCAAACAAAGCATCTTCATGCCGTTCTGCCACCCCAATGACACGGAAAAACTGGAAAACTACCGTGAACTCTACACCTACGACGATGGCGGCAATCTCACATCGATCAAGCATTACGCCACATCCGCCTCATGGACGAGAGCGATGCAGATCAGCCCAGATTCCAATCGGACCACCTCGATCACGCTAGGCAGTGGCACCGATACCACCCAGACCACCACCTACGATGCCGGCGGCAATCTCAGCCAACTCGACAACCTACGCAACCTCAACTGGAACTATCGCAACAACATCGCCCGCGCCGATGTGATCGTCCGCGAAGATGGTAGCTCGGACAGTAGCTTTTTTGTCTATGATCACACAGGGCAGCGCATCCGCAAAGTCACCGAACGCAAGATCAGTGACACCATCACCGAGATCACCGAGAAACTCTACCTCGGCAACCTCGAATGGAAACGGGTTAAGCGTGTCACAGCCAACCTCACTACGACCACGCTCGACCGTCACTCCTATCACATCATGCGCGGCGAAATCACAGTTGCGATCAGTCACTATTGGGCCAAAGACGACTTCAACCAAGAAACTGACCACCCCGGCGAACGCAAGAACCGTTGGACACTGACCAACCACTTGGGCTCTGCCGCGATCGAACTAGATCATCAGGCCAAGCTAATCAGCTACGAAGAATATTTCCCTTATGGTGGCACCGCACTGATCGCAGGGGATAGCGAGCGAGAGGTATCGCTCAAAGAATACCGTTTCACCGGAAAAGAACGCGACGATTGCACGGGACTTTATTACTTCGGAGCCCGTTATTATCCACCGTGGCTTGGCAGGTGGCTCAATCCCGACCCGGCTGGTGAAGAAGATGGCTTGAACCTTTATGCCTTTGTCAGTGGCAATCCACTTATCTTTACCGATCCAGATGGGCAAGGCAAGGGGAAAGTAGGGGGGAAAAAGAACGCCTCTACCAGCAACAAAAAGAAAGGCACAGGAATCAACCGAGGCTCCAAGAAAATCGCCAAAAAAAACCTTGATGAGGCGATCCAGATACGCGCCAAATTTTCCAAAGGAAGCAAGGAAGACCAAGTACAGATCATTGCAGGGAGACGTGGGGGAAGAACCTTACGGATGAACAAGAGCCGTTTTGCTTCGATCGCCAAGGAGCTCCAGAAAGACTTTGACCGCTCCCAAGTGACCTACGACCAATTCGCTGCACCTCCGACCCATGCACAAAGTGTCCCCTCAAAAGTAGTCGGGGCCGCTGACGTAAAAGGAGGCCTGTTCATCGGCAAGCATGTCTATGTCGAGCAACAACAGCTCGTATCTAAATCAAGCCTCAACGTGGATGGACGAGACTCAACCAATACGACCATGGCCAAAGCCGCACAAGGATTCAATGGAAGCAACTTACCTGCGAGCACCTATTCGGGACGTGACGATTCAAATATCGGAGGATTGGGAGAAGCATGGTGCCATCTGATCGCCCACTGCCTCGGTGGAGCCGAATCAGCCGATAACCTCGTCGCGGGTAGCCAAGGGTCCAATCTGGTACAGCTCGGCCTAGAGCTCGCGGTCAAAGATTTCGTCTCGGACACAGGGAAAAGACTGCTGATCCGTGCAGGGGCCAACGTCCGGGTCAAACCGAACGGCCAGCTCTCCCATATCGCCGACGATTTCTTCTATAACATCCTCGATCCGAATGGAAAGTCGATCTATCACACCAAGTTTTCAGCGACGATCTTACGCGCCGATGTCTTGCAAAAGCAAAAGAAAACAGAAGCAACGACCGCGCTGTACAAATATTTTGGCCTCAAAGTTCCTGCATAAAAAAATAGGTGATATGGAGGTGTCAAAATGTCCCAAAGCGATCAAATCCTCAGCTTGTTTCGTCAGAACAGCGATGAATACAACCTGTTGACGTTCCCGTTACATGATCCAACCGCAGTCAGCCAACTACCATGGCAAAGCGAGGGAGAGGAAAAAGAAAAAAAACTCAATCAGATCAAGAGCTTACAACGGATTGCCCGCTTAACCCCCGTACCTGATATCGATCTCGCGCAATCTTTACATGCAGCTAACCTAGATTCGGCGCACAAGATTACCTCGATGAGCAAAGCCGATTTCGTCAAAACGTATCAACAGGTGGCCAACAGCCTTCCACAAAACGCAGCACCATCAGACCTTTCTCATGAAGAAGTGGCGAACCATATCTACGACAAAGCATCAGAGGTACGAGCCAAAACCCTCCACCTCTGGGCTAACCTGCAAAGCGTCCATGGCTCACCCCATACGCAAGCCATGCGGGTCAATAGCGTACGTGTAGATGACCAAGCGCAACTGGTGGCGGCACTGCCGAGCTACCAAGAGATTTTTGGCAGTCTCAACTATTGCGAGTGCGATCACTGCAAATCGATCTTTAGCCCTGCAGCCTACCTAGTTGACCTATTGCGGATGGTAGATAGCTATATCACCCAGTTGAACCCAAATACCATTCATACCAACTGGAAGCTGGATAGCAGACGCCACGATATCTCGACACTGCCACTTACCTGCGAAAACACCAATGCCACTGTGCCGTATCTATCCATTGTCAATACCGTCGTAGAGAACCTGATCCGGAATCTATCTGTGATCACAAGCGGCATGAGTGTAGACCAGTATCTATCTACAGCGATCTACCCTGTACAGCTTCCATACCACAACCCACTCGCGACGATCCGCTCCACACTGGCTCTACTCAAGACCGACCTGTACACCATTTATCGTATATGTGGCCAAACGGAAGTGGTGCAGACGCGTGAAGCGCTCGGTCTATCGCCCAAAGAATACGAACTCATCACCACACCAACTCCTGCCTCATTTGCGACCGCTGATGATCAAGCGCTTCTGGCGATGTACGGTCTGCCTGCGACTGCAGAACTTTCGGTGCTATCTGATGTAGATACTTTTCTTAACCAGACCGGACTAACCCCAGACGATCTCAACGTATTGCTCTACCAAAACCTAGGGCCAAACGAGATCAAAAGCGGGCTGACTCAAGCGTTCTATATCAATGTAGGCTCGATCCCGCCTTTATCAATCTCAACCGCTGACTCAACCCATATCGAAAATGTGACCAAAACGGCCCTTCATCGGGTGAACCGATTTATACGTCTGGCAAAAACACTGGGGTGGTCATACACCGACCTCGACTGGGCGCTGCAGGTGATCGGGGGAGAAGACCCGCTCGTGACAGGACTCGCCACGCTGGCACAGATCAAGCAGATCAGCGAACGTTTCCAACACTCTGTCGCTGTGACATGCAGCTTCCTTGCAGATATGAAAACGAGTGGGGCAGGGGGGAGCACCCCCTCACAAGCCCTCTTCGATCTCGTGTTCAACACCCCATCTGCAATAGGTGGCAAACCTTCCTATCATCCGCGCGACAAGGGGCAAGGCTCCTACTCCAAGAACCCGCTTTATACGGACTACGACAACGGCCCATCAACATGGGATTGGAACCAAACAGATCATCTCGCCACCATGCAAAATGGAAGCTTTATCGCGTCCGGCGTGGGCGTGAGCCTCGATGAACTAAAACTGCTCGGGACCACATTTTTCACCCAACCGATCGACATGAGCGTATCCAACCTGTCCATCTTGTATCGACACAGCAAGCTGGCATCGGTGCTTGGGCTACGTATCCAGCCGTACCTGACATTGCTTGGGCTCGTCGGGATCAAGAGCGCCACGCTGTCCACTGAGCAGCTCAACACGATCATCCATGCTGCCACATGGGTCAAAACCTCAGGTCTTAGCATCTACCAGTTGGATTACCTGATCAACAACGGCTCCACCACCTATGTCACCGCGAAATATAACCAAGAGGACCCCGATCGTCTCACAAGCTTCCTCAACTCGCTACAAGGTCTGATTCACACGACACAGGCTACCTCTAGCGCATTCGTCGCTGACATCATCAACGAAGCGCTGTCCGCCACGTACTATGATCAGTTGTCGGTGAAGACCGGAGTGTTTGCAAGCGGCATCATGATCGTACCAGCTTCTAGCGTAACCACAGACCAGCTCCAGCCTGTTACCGATCAAGTCATCGCTTCGATCAAAGCGACCCTGCAAAACGCTCGGACCAATCAAACCTTGTTGCAGAACTCATCCTTCGTTGCGACCTTGATCAACCAAGAGCTGTCCAACCAGATTTTTATCACGCTGACCCATGCTGGCCTCATCGACACCAATGGCAATCTTACCTCGTCGTACAGCGATTCAACCGATCTATCAGCCATTTCAATCCTTTTGAATAACCAGATCCAAAACAGTTTGCCAGCATGGGAAGAGATCGCATCTGATACAACCACCAAGCTGATCGAACAGCTAGCATCATTCCTCGGCAGCCAAACGGACAAGATCAGAAGCTTGATCCCCATCGCCGTCGACATGAGCAGGGGGGTTCTCCCTAAAGATGTACCCAACTATCTGCTTGCTTTCTTGAGCCAAACGCCAGATCTTGTCTACATCAACGCTTTTATGAGTGCGCTATCACGCTGGCTGATGCTAACCGACCCGCTGCGTCTGACTTCAAGCCAGATCGATGCCATCGCCAACCGTCCTGGTGTGTTCCAGATCAAGACATTCGCAGACCCGCTTGCCTTTGGCAGCGTGATCGATATCGTCACGTTCCGCCAGCTCATCATCGCGTTCAACGATACCACCGATGGATTCGTGCAACTGGTATATGACCTCTATCCGCCAACTCCACAGACCTTGATCGCCCAATCCGACACGCTCGCCAAGCTGACCAACTGGGACGCGACTCAGACGCACGATCTGTTGGTGGCCTTTTACTCGAACGCGACAGATAGCCCGAACAACGACCCCGAGCAAGACACTACCTTGATGCGCCACATCTCTCGCTTGAAGCAAGCATTCGACCTTGGCAACAAACTTGGGGTGGACATGGCCTTTTTACAGCGACTCAACAACCTCGGCACACTCACAGATGCCGACTGGCAGACCTATCTCGATACCGCTGATGCTGTCATGACCACGGTCAAGTCCAGGTACGATGCAGATACTTGGCCGACCGTCTACAGTAGCGTGAATCAGACATTGCTTGAGAACAAGCGGGATGTCTTGCTCGACACCGCCCTCTGGCAACTGCCCTTACAGCCGAGCGAATCGGGTCTCAATCAAATCCGCTCTGCACAAAGTCTATCCGAATATCTCTTGATCGACGTGGAGATGAGCGGTTGTGCCGACATCTCGCCGATCGTTCAAGCGATCGCATCTGTGCAGCAATACCTACAGCGTTGCCGACTTAACCTCGAACCAGGGGTGATTTCGGTCGGGATTCATCCGATCTGGTGGGAGTGGATGATGAACTACCGCATTTGGGAGGCCAACCGCAAAGTCTACCTGTACCCAGAAAACTACCTCGATCCCGCCCTGCGCAACTCCAAGACAGCGCTGTTCAAAGACTTGGAGAGTACTTTACTCCAAGGTGACATCACTACCCAAGCGGTGGAGGATGCCTACCGCACCTACATCGAAGGCTTCTCCGAACTAGCCAAGCTCAAGCATGTTGACAGCTATAACTGCATCGTAAACGATCCTTTGCGCGGTGATATCGATACGATGTTCCTATTCGCCCGCACGCAGAGTGAGCCGTATATCTACTATTACTGTACACTTGAAGACGGCAAGGTATGGTCCGAGTGGCAAAAGATTGACATCACGATCAATGCCGCGATCATCACCCCGGTTTATGCCTTTAGCAAGCTGTTCCTTTTCTGGGTGGAGCATAAGAACGCCTCCAACTCATCTATTGAATCCACTAGCACAGGCGGCAGTCGTACCGCTGACAACCAAGTGTTCACGGCAAGCACCAAGTTTTCCTTTTACAACTTCCAAGGTCGCTGGATTCAACCGCAGACACTAGGCGAGGAGCAGGTGATCAGTTACCAAGCAGCCGACAGCACGAGCTATCCGTTGACCAATGAGATTCCATTCCGCGATTCCTACGAGCAGGAGGAGTTGTACTGGAACAAGGTATATGCGCTCCGTGTCCTGCCTGATTCCGCCGATAACGAACGCATCTCGATCATGTTCGGTCAGATGATTGCCACCGATAGTGTTGGAATAGTAACGATTCCTGCACTTCCCGACATGAGCAACCCTGACTGCCGCAATTTCAACCTCAATGTCTACAACAGCGCTGTGGTGCTAAACGGTGCGATCTCGACCGCCAACGATGCTCATGTGCCACTCAACCAGATCATGACGCTCAACACCGAGATGCAACAAGATTCGCTGATGCAGAGCAACGAGTTCCTTTTGCTTTCCAAAAACAGCTCAGGCGAATTGAGTCTCCTATTCGAGCCACAGGTAGATACCGTACACGGTCAGTTCTATATCATCCAATCCGACAGTGCGCTGCAGAGCAACTATTTCGGGGATCTCATACCCGTCACCAACCAAGCCAAGACTTCTGTAGCCGTCAATCCGAAATCTTTTACCGACTCAGCCACAGGCATCACCGACGATAGCTCGCAAAAAATCTACGCTGTCCTTGGAACCTATCAGATCATCGACGCTAGCACAGGTTATGTCAGCCCGAGCTTCAACTCCAAAATACCACTTGCCGCTATGCTCGGCACTTTAGTCAACGAGCAACAAGCCCAATTGGTACAGACCAAGCTATTCGAAGCCAAAGGAGATCCGTTGCTGTTCAACAAAATCTCCAAGCAGAACGGAAGAGGACTCGTCGTCAAGAACAAACCCAACTGGCTGATCTTTGATAACGGCGATGAAGCATTTCTATTAAAGCCGAGGGAAGACCTTTACGCCTACCTCACCGATGCACTCAACGTACAAGAGCCACTGATGAGCAAGAGCTCGTTTATCTATGGCAAAGTGGATGCACCTACGTCTGAGAAGGTCTACAACCTCCTGATTACCTACGGCCTAGTCTCTGCCACCACAGGAAAAGTAAACAAGGGAGTGGTCGCTACCTTTGACCTGAATTTGATCCTTGGTACCGTCATCCCTGATCAGCGCCAGCAACGAGCCGTGCGTAATATTTTGCTTAACTATCCGTTGGTTCAACAGAGTTCCCTGATGTCCACTGGGGTGAACACCGAGAACTCCACCAAAATCTATGCGATACTCACGACCTACCAGATCATTGACGATGCAGGCCGCGTCTCACTCGATCTGTTGCCAGGGATGGACTTGAGCCTCTTGTTAGCAGACTTGGGTCTTAGCCCCAAACAGTTGGGAAAAGTACGCAACATGCTCTTTAACGCACCGTCGCTAATGCTACTCGAGTATACAGGCAAGCCATCGTCTACCCAGATCATCAGCCTGCATGACTACACCTTTGACACCTTGCGTCTGACGACATCGGCGATCCGCCATCTAAGCAATAGCCTCTTCATCGGCGGGATCGATCAATTGCTGTCGCTTCGATCCCAACAGATTCCAGTCGTTCCACAGATGCCATTTGACCGTCTAGAGCCTGCTTACAATGTCGTGGCGCCACTTGCGATCGATGGCACACAGGTCGATTTTGATGGAGCATACGGCACTTACTTCTGGGAGATTTTCTTCCATGTTCCGTGGATGATTGCGATGCGCCTTGCCTCCAACCAACAATTCGACGAGGCGCAAAAATGGCTGCAATACATCTTCAATCCAACACTCCAAGAGACACTCCTTGCTCCAGACAGCTTTAGCACGTATACCCGCGACATCGATCCAGCGAGCTCACAGGCGATCTATCAAGCGCTGAAAACAACTCCAACCGTCACTGACTCTACCGATAGCTCGGTGAAAAAGCCAGCGATCGATTCAGCAGGCCGGGTCGAGACTAAGTTCAACGCGCAGACCGACCTTAGCTTCCTCAAGCTAACCACAGGCGCACCACTAACGCTCCAACAGACGAGGGAAGTTCGCAACCTGTTGCTCAACTACCAAGTCGCCACAGACAAAAGCTTCTACTGGCAGTTCCAACCGTTCCGCAACCGTACGCTAGACACCCTCGAGCAGACGTTAAGCGACGAAACAGCGATCCGCAGATGGAACGATGATCCATTCGACCCGCACGCGATCGCGGTCCTGCGCCTAGGTGCTTACGAAAAAGCGATCGTCATGCAATACATCGATGTGCTGATCGATTGGGGCGACTACATGTTCGCCCAAGACAGTTGGGAATCGATCACCCAAGCCACGCTCTTGTACCAATATGCCTATGACCTACTCGGGCCACGCCCGCAAAAAGTAGGCAATGCCAAAGAGCAGCCACCAGCTACCTTCGAACAGATCAAAGCAGCCAACCCAGCCGGTATCCCGCAATTTTTAATCGAACTTGAAAACACGCTGTTGGTTTCACCTACATCCACCGCCACCATCAGCTCGGCAGGCAAACCGTTCAATGATTTCAACGCGTATTTCTGCGTCCCGGAAAACGATCAATTCATCGCCTACTGGGATCGCGTAGAAGATCGCCTCTACAAAATCCGCCACTGCATGAACCTGGCAGGGATCACCCGTCAGTTGGACCTGTTCCAACCACCACTTGACCCGATGCAACTGGTTCGCGCTGCAGCGACTAGCAACAATGTGTTGAGCCTAGCGAACCGAAGACAGCAAGCCATCCCGAACTATCGTTTTATCTACATGCTCGAAAAAGCCAAAAACATGACATCCACCGTCATCCAGCTCGGCTCTGCGCTGCTAGGTGCCTTAGAGAAGAAAGACTCCTCCGGGCTTGAGCTTTTGCGAACCACCCACGAGGAAAACATCCAAAACCTGATAACCCAGATCAAAACACAGCAGGTGGACGAAGCCAAAAACCACCTCGATGCCCTGCAAAAGAGCCTGCGCACCACAACCGACCGCAGCAATCATTACCAGACCCTGATCACCAACGGACTCTCATCCTATGAGCAGTCCAGTCAACAGATGATGGCAGTCGCCATCGCCTTCCAAACGACAGCGATCGCCATCCACGGGGTCGCGATTGCGGGCTATCTGGCACCCAATGTGTTTGGTCTGGCTGATGGGGGGATGGAGTTTGGTCAGGCGATTGACGCGGGGGCGCGAATCAGCGATGGGCTAGCCAACCAGATAAACCAAGGCGCCCAGCTCGCCGCCATGATGGGTGAACACGACCGCCGTCGCGAAGAGTGGGAGTTCCAAAAGCTGATGGCTGACGACGAAGTCTTGCAGATCCAATCCGAGATCGCGGCAAGCCAGATTCGTCTCCAGATTGCCCAGCAAGAGCTTACCGTGCACAAGAAGAACATTAGCCAGACCAAAGAGATCGAAGACTTCCTCAAGTCTAAATTCACCAATGAAGACCTCTATCAGTGGATGATCGACCGTATTTCCCAAGTGTATTTCCAGACCTACAAGATCGCCCTCGAAGTAGCGCAAAACGCCCAGACGGCCTACCAATTCGAGCTAGATAGCGAAGATAGTTATATCAACATGCAGTATTGGGACAGCTTGCGTCGCGGTCTGATGGCAGGGGAGAGCCTGATGTTTGCCTTGACCCAAATGGAGCGTAGCTACCTCGACAAAAATATTCGCCGTCTCGAAATCGAGAAATCGATCTCGCTGATGCAGATCAATCCAGAAGCTTTCCTCCAACTCAAAACCACAGGCAAATGCAACTTTAGCCTCGATGAAATTCTGTTCGACTACGATTTCCCTGGTCACTACTCACGCCAGATCAAGTCGCTGTCGATCACGATCCCATGCATCGTAAGCCCGTATCAAAATGTGAATGCCACCCTAATCCAGACAAGCAACTCGATCGTCACTAGCCCGAACGAGCAAGCCGTCGAGTTTCTGCTCAATCGCAAGCAGGGGACACACCCCACCACCGGCTTGCGTGAGAACTGGGCGCCGAATCAGCAGATCGCCATTTCGCGTGGGGTAGATGATTCAGGCATGTTCGTCCTCGATTTCCGCGATGATCGCTACCTGCCATTTGAAGGAACAGGTGCCGTCTCCTCATGGGAGCTACGACTGCCCAAAGAGACCAATCGCATCAATTATGAAAGTATCACTGACGTTATCATCCAATTCAAATATACGGCGTTGTCAGGCGGAGACTCTTTCCAACAAACAGTCGAGCAAAAGCTTGCCAACCAAGCATCCAGCTATTCGCTCTATGTCAACACCAAGCAAGCCTTCCCTGCCTCATGGAACAGCTTGATGCATACGCCGCCAGAGAATCAGACGAAAACCCTGTCCTTTACCATCGATAGCCGTCTGCTCGTGCCAAATGTCAACCAGCCTGATCTACAAAGCATTTTCATTCGCTTGAACACACCAAGCCCAGTCAATAGCACCAAACTACTGACGGTCAAGCTCCCAGACGGTACATCCAAAGCGATCACGCTACTCAACAGCCTTGGCGCGATCAATGGGTTGCATCTGGCCAGCAGTCAGTTCCTCGACCAGCCATGGGTGATCACCGTCTCCTTGTCAGAGGCGAGCGTTCTGGGTCTTGGCACAGATGATGCACTTGATCCGACCACGTTCATCAATCTTGAGTGGATTTTGGTCTACGGGTCTACCCTTAGCACTCCTTCTCTATAGGTACAATGAGTTACCACATAGCATCACCACTAAAAAAACGCCCTGACTGGCAGACAGCAGGGCACAGGAGGCCAATCGATTATGGGATACGACGCAAATGAATGTAACAAACGCCTAAAGCCAAAGTTCCAAGTCTGCGGCAATGACGCAAATAACCACCACTGCATCGACTTCAACAACACGCCAGGACACGAAGCCCTCTGCCCAGACCCAAGCAGCGAGCATATCTATGATCCAGTCCCATCCATCGAGTGCTACAGCAAGGTGACAGGCGAAATCTACTTTACCAGCATCGACACCATCGCAGCAGACTGTCAAGCAAAGATGCAGCAAGAACCGCAAAAACAGTGGTCATTCCGCCAGTGCTATTGCTGCTGCTCGTGCTTTGCCTACGGTACCCCAATTGCTACTCCAGTAGGGATGAAAGCGATTGAAGAGTTTATCGTCAACGACGAAGTGCTCGTCGCCTCCGAAGTGCAGACCGCTGATGGCAGCATGCAACTGAACTGGGCACCTAAATCTGTCTTGTTCTCAAGCGGTACAGGCCCAGATTCTAGCCAAGCCAGCATGATCTATCTGGCCTATGGGGATGACCAAGGTCTTGTCGTTACACCTGACCATATTTTCATGTTGCCAAACGGCAAGCTCAAGCGCGCCGACAAACTGGTACCAACCGAAGACCAGCTCTTGTCACCAGAAGGAGAGGCGGTACCGATCCACGCCGTCCGACTTGGCTCGTACAAAGGCGGAATCCACCACATCGCGACCGACCTGAACTTTGACTACAAAGTAGAGGGACATCTGCTCAACGCCAACGGGGTCGTCTGCGCCGACTATCTGCTGCAGATCCACTTCAACCAAATGCCAGAAGACATCAAAGATTACGGACATGATGAGCTGCCCGAAGTAGGAACCGAGGAATACATCGCACGCAACATTCACCTCGGTGCTGACCAATTCGCGGCGATGGCTGCTGACAATCCAGCACTCGAAGTCGTCGTAAAAGGCTTCAAACCATATGGCTCCGATCACCGTGCGATTCCAGACCACGCCAAAGCGTTCATCAATGAAGATCAAGAATCCGACATCATCAGCAACCCAGATGCTAAGAAGGTGTCTTTGACCAATACGATCGGCATCTCCTATGTCAACTATCTGACCAAGCTCTACAATGCGTTCTATCCAGAAGTCTGGTTCCACCTCGCATGGGACGATATTCACATCAACTCCTATGCATTCCGCGAATTCGATCGCAACATCGTGTACATCTCAGGTGGTCTTGTTCGTATGCAGTGCCTCAGTTTCGATGGTCTCGCCCTGATTTTGGCGCAACAAGTGGCTCATTTCTATGGCGGCCAGCCAGAAGACAACCACCATTATTCCCAACGCGGCCAAGCCGACTATTACGGTGTGCTTAAAGTAACCCGTGACGCGTTCTTTGGCGATGCATGGTTCAACACCGTCATGGCAGGGATCTCTGAATTGACCACCTTCTTTGGCTACATCAGCGAAGAACGTGCTCAAGGCGAACCAGGCAACGGTAACAACCCATCCATCGCATGCCGTCTGCAAACGATGAATGTAGCATTCTCCGGAGGTTCCTTGCCACCATGCGCAGGTGGAGTCGTACCACACAAGCTTGAAGTAAAAGGTGCTACCGCTGACACTGGCACAACACCTGCGACCATCACCGTAAGCTTTAACCTGCCCGTAGAAGTAAGCTCCGCGATCGATTCGAAGCACTATATCCTGCAACCTGCTACCGTGGTAGACTCTGCCAAAATCAGCGAGACCGATCCATCCCAAGTGATCCTGACCGCTCAACTGGCCACCGATACCGAATACACCCTCACCGTCACCCGTGTATTTACCAAAGACGGTTCCAACCTAAACGTAGACAAGTCAACTGCTACCTTTAGCACCACCACACCAAAGAGCTAAACCAAAGGAGTCTGATGATTGATGGACCTGCAAACCATTGCGGAAATGGAAGGAACAGTAGCCGAAAAATGTATGGAACTCGCTGAAATCCTAGAGCTTACGGAACCCGTTTCCGAAGAAGTTCTGTACGCGGCCATCTATGATTCCAACTATGCACGCAACCTGCTCAACTGCCGCAAGCAACCCGTCTTTTTACAGCATCTACTAGCCAACCCACCAGCAGTACCTGCCGAGAAGAAGGTAGAGAAGCTAGATGCATCCTCACAAGTCGCATTGGTACAAAAGATGGGGGAAGCGCTCTGGAACTGGGGAAAAGTAGGCTTTACCCGCGTCGATGACGAAACCAATCAAAAACGCCTCGCAGCCTGCATGAGCTGTCCCAACCTCTCAGACCCACCAGAAGCACTCATCTACAAAATGGCCGCTGTAGCCGCATCCAACAAACAAATTTGCACCGAATGCGGCTGCCTGATCTCACGCAAAACGCGCTTGCCATCCGAATCCTGCCCATCTCCACATCCAACCGAACCCGATGTAACCAGATGGGGCGATCCGATCCACTAATCGTCACAAATCGTCAAAACAGACCTGGCACAGATCGTAGCTCTAGGTCTGTTTTTTTCTATGAAAATCAATACGGTCAACAATACTCGATATCAGCAATGTGCAGACTTGACGCCCAAGCTTTTTGAGCTGATTCTGAGGCGCATAGAATTGAATCAGTTTAACCCTGATGATACCTTGTTGTTCGGTCTGAAGGGGCAGTCGCTTCATAACAAGCAGCTGAACCGCATCACGAATAAAATATGCGAGGGTCTCGGTTGGGGCGGGGAAGAGGGGTGACGCCGCATGTATTTCGGGCGAGCATCGCAACTATTTTGGACGAACGCGGCAATATTGAGCTTGACGCTATCAAATATCTGCTTGGTCACAGCCATACAGAGAACATACGGTATTATCTGCGTAGGGATCGGCGGATCGGCGCAAAATCAATCAATTGCGTCAGGAGTTGCCGTAGATCGAAGAGGATTTAGAAAAAAGTTTACATAATAAAATTATGGTTGATAAAAGTAACTCAGCCGACAGAGGAAAAGAGGCAGTGGGTGAAAGAATTCAAGCCCCATGAGAAAAAGAAAAAAGAGATGGCAGACATCGACCAAGTCAAAGTGGATGCAGATGTGGCGCGAGTCCAAGGGGATACCTTGTCAGCGGATGCACTGAGCGGCACCAAAAAAGTACTGGTTTTGCTGGTTGATTTCAATGATGTGTCCATCCAGAATACAGAAGCGGTATGGAGTGACCGTTTTTTCGGCACCTCGACAGGTACAGTCCGCAACTATTTTAACGAAGTCAGCAATGGACGTCTGACACTGGCACCAGCCAATGAAACAGCAGGTCTAGCTAATGATGGTGTAATCAAAGTCAAACTCAACTACAACCATCCAAATACCGGCAGTAACACCTCGACAGCAAATAAAACAATCGTCACCAACGCTATCACCGCTGCTGACCCTTACGTCAATTTTTCCAGCTTCGACACAGACGGTGACGGCGACGTAGAAAAAGATGAGCTCTACATTGTTACCGTAACAGCAGGGTATGAAGCCTCCTACAGTTCGAGTTATTCTCCAAGTGTGTGGGCTCACCACTGGTATTCGTCGTCATCCACCCGCGACGGAAAAACACTCAGAGGGGAATACGTACAACAAGGCGAACTTCACGGCTCCCACATGGCTACGATGGGGGTTCTGTGTCATGAACTGGCACACAGCATGACACTTCCAGATCTCTACGATACCGATCAAAGCAGCGCTGGCGTAGGTATTCATAGCTTAATGGCTGCTGGCTCGTGGGGGAGGGTATCCGGACAAACTCCAGCACATTTGGATGCTTGGTCGAAACAACTTCTCGGCTTTGTCAACCCAACCGTCATCACCAGCGAAGGCAACTATACATACACGCTCAACGCCTTCCCAGGTGTCTACAACACGATCAGAATCAATGCAGGCACCGCTTCAAGCGAATACTTCCTGTTGGAAAACCGTCAATTTGATGGGTATGACGCTGGGCTTACCCGCTCAGTCACAGGCAGTGGAGGGATTGCGATCTGGCATATTGACGAGTCGATGACAAACAACGCCGATGACACACACCGAAAAGTAGACTTGGAAGAATCTAACCAAGCGGCTCTTGGCTACAGTCAATTGGATAGCGATATATCCTCCGGCTATGATCATTACTACTATTCCGGAAATGTAAGTCAATGGTCACCGACAACTACACCGAACAGCAATCTATATTCAGGCGCTAAAACGTATGTGAAAGTAACAGCTAACAGTGTCAGTGGCAATGCGATGACTGTCAATGTTCTATATGACCGGACAGCACCGACGGCTCCTTCTAACCTGACTGCAAAAAGCCCTACCTCGTCTTCAATGGTACTCAACTGGACAGCTTCAACAGATACGGTTGGAGTGAAGGAATACCGCATCTACCGTAACGGTTCACTTAGAGCTACTGTCTCCGGCACCAGCACGACGTTCACTGATACTAATCTGGTGATGTACCAGCTCTATTCGTATCAAGTTGCTGCGTATGATGCCATGGGTAATAAGTCTTCTTATAGCAACACTGCGTCGTCTTATACTTATGGCAGTGTTGACGACGATAGAATCGCTCCTGCCAACACGCTGCAAGAGTGATCGGTACGCAAGGCATGACAGAATAAGTTTTTATAAATACGAAAGAGCTCTCCGCATAACATGGAGGGCTCTTTTTGGTAAAAAGGCGGGGGGGTGATCCAAGCTATCACGAGAATGGCAACCCATTCTAACTCACGAATATGCACTCATCTGCCTAAACTCCTGTCGATTTTACACAAAATTAACACCTTGTAATTGCTTGATTATGTAAATAAATGTATAATATCCTTTGAATTTGTAAATAAATTCAAATTTTTTAATCAGAAAGGAGAAAGAGTACAGCAATGTCTAAAAAGCACCTATTTTTATTGCTTATTTGTTGTTTGGTTTTCCAAGCTCAAGGATTTTCTTCTGTATTTGCTTCGAGTAAGGAAACAAAAGCCGTTTACGGAAGCTCCTCTGAGACTCCCCTTCATTCTCTACTAGCTCAACCGGAATCGAAAGAAGCTTCCAAAAAGCCACCTGTCCCCCCAAAAAAAATGAAACCGCCGGTAAAAAAGAATTTACCCAAAACGAGACCAACTCCGCTAAAGCCACCAAAAGGAAATGGACCCACAGCCATTCCGATCGGTTCACATGCACCCGATTCTCCAAGTCTATGGGTAAGTTCCATGGACGGTTCCAGCGTTACGTTGAGCTGGAGTACGGGCGCAGAACAGTACCAATTGGAAAAATGGTCAGATATCACTCAGCAGTGGGAAACGATTTACACTGGAGCAGACACAAAATATATCGATAGCGATATCCAGTCTGCTGAGAGTTATTTTTACCATGTTGCGGGACAGAATGGGGAGGAGTCTTCAGCATGGAATTTTAACGGTGGATATGTCGCCTACACACCATACCCAGATTACACCGGGGCACAAAGCTATTTCACCGTTCATGCGACCAGCACGAAAACAACTTTTACCGGATATGGTGGAGAGTATTATGTACTTTACGAGTGGATCAACAACGATTGGGTGGAATTATACTACGGACCAGATCAGTCTTTCGAAGACCTTGAAGTGATGCCCAATCATGAAAGTATGTATTACGTACTGGTATGGAACGGAAATGAATGGATGGGGACTAATGGCTACGGGTATGTTTCCGTTAATACACCTCCGGCCATGCCACAAAATTTGAAGGCCCAACCCTCTGCAACGGCCATTAAGTTGAGATGGGATGCGGTAAGTGGCGCTCCCCTCGAAGATCAGATTATTAATTATCACATCCTTGTGAATAACGAAGAGATAGGCTCTACTACGGAAACTTCTTTTGTCGTACCAAATGTAAAGCCGGGAACAGAATACACGGTCTCCATATTCGCGGACAATAGCTTGTGGGCCAAAAGTGACCGGAATGAATTGCATGTAAAGACAATGCCAACTACAGGAAAACTATTGGAATACAAGTACAATTCCAAAAACCAATTAGATGAAATACAAGCAGATGGTATTGTCATCGTAAAGTTCCACTATGATGAGAACGGAAATTTACTAAGGAGAGAGATCCTTCAGTAGAAGGCGGGAGGGTAGAACTATATGAGTCTGCAAAAATATAAAGTATTACCCCTGTTAATACCCTTAATCGGTACCTATGTCATTCCAGCAAGTACGTCTGGGGCAATCTCATCCAATTCCAATGCTAATATGGCCACCATCAAACTAACTGGGGAGCGCGGAGAAAAATCGTGGTATATCTCAGACATAGCGTTTTCTTCAACGCAACTGCCTGCAAACTCCACACTTTCAATCAAAATAGACGATGGCGGGGAAATACCAGTCTCTGACTCGTATTCATATAGCGAAGAGGGGAGACATGAAGCTGCTTTTATCGTTAAAGATAAAAAAGATAAAGTGATCGGACAAGCTTCTAAGGGCTTTAAACTTGATAAAACAAAACCAGAAGCCCAGGTGCAGGTAGCGGGTGTTCAGGGAGAAAATGGCTGGCATGTCTCTGATGTGGAAGTATCTGTTGGTTCCACGGATGTTACGTCCAAATTAGCTAAAGTAGACTATGCCATCGATTCTGAAATACTTCGCGCATATCAGGAGCCTGAACGATTTACGGCAGAAGGTGAGCATTACGTCATCGTTGAGTCGAAGGATAATGCCGGGAATGTTACGGAAATTCGCCAGCCATTTTCTATCGACAAAACCAAGCCAATCATCTCAGACGTCTATTTACAAGATGAGTATTATTGGGACCAAGAGTTTCCCATCCTTTTTCAGACGAAAGACTCTATATCTGGTGTTGGTTCTGTTACCGCCACCATTAACGATCGACCCGTTACGAATGGGAAATCCTACCGTTTTACCGAACCTGGTTGGCATACATATCGGATCGAGGTAAAAGATAAAGCTGGTTTGAAAGCGGTCTATGAGACTAAATTTGAGGTGTACATTCCAGCTAACATTTCCTTTCAGCCGGAAAACTTGCAACTAGACTATGGAACCGGGATGTCCACCAACTTCATAGAACTGCCTGAACCTTTTGAACCAGAAAAGATTAAATTCGCCACTGTGCAAACGAATGACAAGACCGTACATGTCCAAGATCCGAAGTATGGATTTGTATTGAATCCCATTGGAGATGAAAATGTAAATGGCATTCGTGAAATGATGGTCAAATATGAACGGGAATCACTTATTAATGTGATTGTCCCAGGTAACGCACAAACGGAAGACAAATGGAAACCTTCTACTGTCACCATGTTTGGTGATTGGGATCAATATCATTTCAAGGGGTATGACCATATCCATACCGTGAACTCTGGCTATACTCCGCCGCCACCGGATGTTACCCCTCCGACAGTTACTTTAAATCCGAGCGATGGAACAACCAATGTTTCCGTAGATGTTACCCCAACTCTCACTTTCTCCGAACCGATCAGGTTAGAAAGCTCTGAAGAGTTAACGGATTCAAAGGTGCAAGAGATCATTCGATTTACAGATGAGCAAGGTCAACCTGTGGAGTTTACAGCAAATTGGGTGAAAAACAGGTATTTTATTCAACTGAATCCCCAAAAACAACTGATGGGTAACCAACGATTTACAATCCACTTGGATAAAAACAGCTTTATCGATTCAAGTTCCAACGGCATCGCACCGATCCATTCGAGTTTCCGTACTGATAAGCATGAAATCGTCTTTCAACCGCCATTACCGATTCCTGTCATTGAAGTGGAACCAGACGAACCAATCGATTCGGGAGAGATTTCGTTTCCGACAACACCATCGACTGGGAATCCACCAGGGGGAAACAACCCCGGCAACCCACCAAGTAAACCACCAGGCGGCACCAATCCGCCACCACCACCAAGTCGACCTGGGGGAAAATTGTTAGCTGTCACCCAAGCAGCATTCATCACCATTACAGGAGCGACCAGCTCAGCTACTATTCATACTGCTATGGACGAGGTACTAACGAGTTTAACCGAGGCCGTTACCACAGAAACTGATGATGTGCTGACACGATTAGGGTGGATTGATAACACAATCAAAACGGTTATGAAGGCGATGGCCGATAAGATGGATCAAGGGATCGTAGCAGAAGCAGATGTGGCGAATCGTGCTCAATCTGTTTTATCACTGGCAAATCAACAAGCGTTCAACCATCTATCCCATGACAATCTTAATCAAGTGGATCGGGCCACAACCGTTGTTTCTCATCTTTTGGATCAAGTGGTCAGTAAATTGGATCAGTCTGCTATGACGGAAGATTTTTCAGCAGAGTTGAGTAACGCGATCCAACACATCGTTGAAACAGAAGGAACCATGAAAATCAAAAATTTCGGGACAATCGAAGACTTATCCGGAGTTACGAAGAGCATATCTGCCAAAATTAATTTGTTTACCAGAAAATTAGGTGAAAAAGCCGACCTGATCGAAATGGACAAAAATATTTTGGTAGAAACAGAGTCGACCGGTCTTACACGAATGAATCTGGATGCTGACGCTGTGAATCAACTCTCAAAGAAAGGGTTTTCCTTGTCTATTACCGATGAACAAGGCGTGGGAATATCCGTTCCAAACCGAGCCATCAAAAGTCTGGAGAATCAGAACGTATCATTCTTGATGGAAATGATTCCGTTATCTTCTGTGACTGCTTCACCTGAGAATGAAAAAGCCCTCAAAGTAAAATTGCTGTTAGATGGGAAATCCCAAGAGAAACCCCTCAAATCACCGTTCATTGTTACCCTTCCTGTCAGTGCGAAAAATAGTTCCCAGCCTATGTTAGCAACCTATTTCGATGAAAACACAAACGCATGGGAGTATGTACGTTCCTCTGACAAACAACCGGTGCTGTTGCTGCCACATAACGGGGTGGTCGCGATCCCAACAAATCGTTTCGGTCTCTTTAAAGTGAACACTCCTACCATCACCAAGATCGAATTGCCAGACAAATCATTACAGCTAAAAGCAAGCTCCACACATCAACTGACCGTCAATGCGATCCTTGGAGATGGTAACAAAGTGGATATTACGGACTCTCAATGGGGAACCACTTACAAAATCAGCAAGCAAAAACTGGCAACCATCGACAATCATGGTTTGTTGCATATTTCTGATAAGGCTAAACCAAAGGACAATTTTATTGTATGGGTAAAACATGCTGACCAATTAGTGAGACTTCCAATTGCAGTAATCAAGTAAAATCATGTTCCACATAGACTGGAAAAGATAAAGGAGAAGGAAAGTATGAAAAGATGGAAGGCGTTAAAACTGGCGCTGTCATTCTCGCTGCTCCTCCCCGGATTCACGTCAGGAATCGCATATGGGGCGGATGAAGCCGAACATGATGGGCGAGCACCCATAAAAATTCCAACTGTATCGAACCCAAAGGATCAAGTACACAGTACAGCCGAGTGGGTCATCAAAGAGGAGATAGAGAAACAAACTGCCGAGATTAATGACAAAGGGAAAAAAGATGGGAAAGACAACTGGAAGGACGACGAAAAAGGCAATCCGAATGAAATCCCAATCTATACGGATGAAGAGATTTTAGCATTGAAGTGGGGTACGCTTACACCAGAAACCGTCGTCAAGCTATATCACGAATTTGATCGGGAAACATTGCTGATTGCCGCTCATTTTTATCCGAATCTGCGAGACTTTTTGTCGAGAAAAGAAAAGACAGCATTGGCCAAGAAAAATGACAAGCCGATCTTGCAGGAACTAAAAAAACTGTCAAAAGAGCAAAAAGCGCTGCTGGACAAGTATACCCCGGCAGTTGAGCAAATCAACAAGCAGTGGGAGGACGGAACATTTGCGGCGGATGCGATTGCATCACCTGAGTTAACTGGTGATATCAAATTCTCGGAAAAACAAATGAAACACGTCTATCAACGACCAAATACACAAAATCCGGTCGATGACTTCTACCGTTCGGCCAACGTCGTTGAAACGGACTTAGCCTTGCAAGGGAAGCATGGGATGGACCTCGTCATTCAACGCCAGTACAATTCGCTGGACAGTAAAACGCGGATTCCTACCGTTGAATATGATGCCGATACCGATGATTGGGATAATCAGAAAGACAGCGAACTCTTCTTTAACGAGTTTCTGCCTTTTGCCCGAGGATGGACATTCAACATTCCAACTTTTACCTATACGGATACGTTCGCTTTCGAGGTTGCCGAATTCTTTGATGGTGATAAAGTACGATATTATCTCGAAGAAGACGAAATAGATCGTTATACCATTACTCTTGATGATGGAACAACACTCATTTATGAGAACGGCACGTTCCTCAACCACCCTTATGAAGGTATCGATTTTGACGTGAATGTATCTGGCAAAAGTTTTGAGCTACGGTTGAACGGAATGGAGTACGACTTTTACAAATCAAGTGATTCCGATTCCCTGACGGTACATAAAACCAATGCCTATGGCGACACGATCAAGTACAGAATGTACAAAGATGACACAGAAGATAACGTCGTCGAAATCGAGGATACCTATGGCCGATTTGTTGTGATGGAGAGAGACAGTGGTGGAGGCATTACCAATCTCAAGCTGTATAAAAATGAGACGGATAAAAATAACGAAGAAAATGAGATCAAGGAACTGGATTACAACATAGAGTACTCCAACTCCAGTGACCCGGATAACAGCAGCTATTCCAAGTTGTTGTCCGTTGAAGAGGGAGATGGAACGACCGATTCTCTGGTGGCTGAATATACTTATGACACGAGAAATGCGGAGTTTAATCTCATTAGTAATTATGTGTTCGATGAAGATGACGACAATTTTGATTTTGAATCCGACGATTATTTGGATGAGGACTATGAAAACCGAAGCAAAACACTGAACTATTTATTGTTGACCGACGTCAACTATCCTGTCTCGGGATTAAAGATGAAATACTATTATTCTACCTATGACTCTGACCCGACCAATCCGAGCAGTCGGGGGGTCGTGCGTCTCTATCAGGATGACAATATTTTGTCCTATATCAGTTATCATCCTGTCAGCTACGTGGATTTCATCTATACCCCCTATGGAGAAGAAGAAGGTCCTCAGTTTTTTAAGGAATATTCTATGTATGACTTAGAGTCTGAGTATACGTGGGAGATATGGAAAAAACCACGTACCTGGTCCTTTCATCGTTTGAAGAATGCCGATGACCGCCACGGTGATATCATTTCAACGATTGAGTATCCTTCCCACGGTTATTCCGTAGAATCGACTTATCAGACGGACGAGTTTGGTAATCATCTGCTGCGCCGCAAGCAAACAGAAATTTTTAGTGCAAAACCTACACTTACTGCAACGGATGGTTCGACTACGTATAGCTTTCAACCGATTGAAGCTGTTTCGTATGCATATGAACCAAGCTTTAATGAAGAGGGTCACGAAGTCCACGGCAGTTTGAAACCGATTTATGAATTCCATTTCATTCCCAATCAGGTTGATGCGGCTGTAAATAAGTTTTTGATGAACCCGAAACTGAATGAAGACGGCACATTGAAAACGGACACCACTACAAAATCAAAACTTTCCCAATACGCCAACATTACGACCTATGACTACAACAACTATGGCGATATTAACACCATCACAGATCCGTATGGTGTGAAAACAGATTATGACTATCGTTACTATGATCTGTGGGAAGCAGACAATGTCTTCCGACCAGTGAACCGTATTACCACCACATCGGCTGATGGGTCTTTAGAAACAGAGACAGAGATCTTCTTTGACGACAACATGTTGGCTGATAAGGAAACAACAACCTATACGTTCCCGACAAATTCAGGCACTCAGGTTGATACGATTACGCGCGAGTATGACTACAATTCCGATCTGGAAGTATCTCAAATACGGGAGACAAGTATATCCGGTAAGCCAGGGCTTTCCTCACCAACATCCGTGGTGGAGTTCAGCTCTTATGACAATTATGGTCATGCCACCACGAAAGTCATAAAGAATGTTAAACTTGGTGGAACGACACAAGATTTGATTACAAAATTTGATTATGTAAACGGGCTTGACTTATTAGACAATCAGACCTTTCCAGACGGAAGTTTTGTCGACTACGACTATGACGAACTTAACCGGGTTACGAGTGAGGAATTTGTAAACGGAACCAACAGAAAAGAAAAAGTCTATACGTACGCCGACTCGCAGCGTAAAGTAACGGTGGAGACCCTTGTCAATAAACTACCCGACCCAGACGGCCTTAAGCTCGTTACCTACTTTACTCCGCAGGGAGATGTACTGTACAGTGAAGAAGTAACGAACAGCGGAACCCGTCCACTCGTCAAAAACAACTATTCTACCAGGTTCGATGGGCGTTTGCTTCTCTCTACACATCCCTATGGTTTGGAAAGCCGCGAAACCTTCTATTTTTATTATTCTAACGGGGCTGTCAAATCAACGCGAAACGGTTTAGGTGAAATCGTAAATTATAATTATGCCAATACGGCATCTACATCCACTTCCTATCTACCACAAAAAGCTGAACTCGTTACCGGAACCAACGGTATAAAAGATTTGAAACTCTACAATCGATACGGCCACCTCCAGATCGCTGAAAGCGAAACAGGGGATCAAACTCAGAAGCTGCGGACTACTTTCCTCTATGACAACATGGGACAACTAACTTCCAAGCGTGTTGCCAACCGTGATGGTCAGTATCGCAACTGGTACTACAAATCTAATCTACGAGAAAAAACCGTTTATCTAAAAGATCCTGAACAAAATGAATACACCTATGATTACGATCCTCTGGGCAATCTGGTCAACATTTATGAAGACGGAACGCTGACCAGTCAATCCAGCTACAATGCGTTGTCATTGAAATTGACTGAGCAGGCAGGAGCGAGTCAACCAGTAGAGCGATTTAGCTATACAGTAACCGGAGATTTGTCCAGCTACACCGATAAAAAAGGGAATGTGCATAGCTACGCATATACGCCTTTTTATGAAGAACAATCGATGACCGTCAGTGATGCCAGCGGAACAAAGTTGTATACCACTACGAACGAATATGATCCACTAACGCGTCAGTTGAAAAAACATACGAACACAGATGGAAACACCGTCGAGTACACCTATGATCCGTACAAACGTATGAAGAGTCTAACCACATTCGGCCGTACGTACCAGATGCAGTTTAATGACGTGGACGACCTAATGGACTCCTTAGTCTATCCAAACGGTCCGACTGTCAGCTACACGTATGACAACTTGGAGCGCCTTTCGACGGTTACAAGCAGTTTAATGGGGACAGTATCATATAGTTATTCGAAAGATACCACAGGCGAAACCCATACAGTCTCATACCCCAACATGTACAGCGAGGAAATTCGTCTTAATTCATTTGGAGAGACGACCAATCTTCAACACAAGCAAAACGGCACAGCCAACTGGACAGAGAGTCAAACGTTCGATGGGTTCGGTAACATCAGCACAATCAACCGCAACGGCAGCACACACAGTTTTACTTATGACAATGTCGATCGTCTCAAAACAGAGTCTTTGCCGACTGGAGAGAGAACGTACACCTATGACGGGCGCGGAAACCGTGAAACGCTAATCGACCCGAATCCAGCACTGTTGAGCAACGCCGACTACACCTATGACGCGCTTAACCGTTTGAAAACAAGCAATGTAAATGGTGTGTCCAGCTCATACAATTATTATCCGGATGGTCTGCGTGCTGTAAAAACCGCCAATGGACAAACGTCCAAATACGTTTATCTAAATGGCCGAGTCATCGAAGAACTGGATCAAAACAATACCGTAAAAGCCCGCAATATCTGGGGCAGTGAGTTGATCTACCGCGAGACATACTCCAACGGCAGCAAAGACAAAGGCGGCTTCTATCTTCACAACAGCCACGGCGATGTGACCAAAATCGTCGATGCCACTGGTCAGACTCTCAACACCTACGATTATGATGTGTGGGGGACGATCACGGCACAGACGGAGAATATGTCCAATCCGTTTACCTTTACCGGTGAGATGTACGATAAAGAAACCGGGTTTTACTACCTACGGGCACGGTATTATGATCCGAGTGTGGGACGGTTTATTACGGAGGATACGTATAAGGGGCAAGTGGATAATCCGCTTTCTTTAAACCGATACACATATGTGCATAATAACCCGTTGAGGTTTATAGACCCTACAGGGCATTGGAGCACAGACATTACGTTGAACTGGATGATTAACGAGCAAAAAATGGGTTATGCAAATGCTAAAACTGATAGCCAGAGAGCCACATATGCTAAACAAGCAGAAGACTATCGAAAGGCTCTAAGAGCACAAGGATATTCTGAAGCCGCTATTATGCAAAGTTCAGATAATATGATTCCAAATGCAGTTGTAAATGAAATTGCTTGGAGTCAAACTGCAAACTGGATAGAAAATGACCCTTATGGTGTTGGTGTATTAGTATTTGCCTATGAAAATGCTCCAACTAAACGTGCATCTAAAGTAGCAAATGGAACAAAAAAATTACTATTTGATGTTGACTTACAATACTTCTCTGGCAAAGCTAGTAATTATGTACCTAATACCTCCAGATGGCATCCTGCGAATAAAGATATGTGGGAGTGGATGAGTGAACACAAATATACTCCTAAGATGGGGAAGGGTACTGATATTGGAAAGATTTACGTTTATAATGGTAAAACAGCTATAGGAGAAATTCATATTGGGCAGTTAGATAATAGAAATAGGGTTTTACAAGCACATTATCAACCTTATAAAAACGATGGAACTACTGATGAGAACTACCATTTATGGTTTAATGATTAGGGGGTACCATGGAAGGTAAGAGAAATACAGTTTATTATTTAGAGGGTTTCGAGAAAAGTGATTTATTAGAACAGGCTCGTCTACTGGGGTGTTTTCTGGACAGAGAGGATATCCTCTTATTTAGTTATTATCATGTTGAAGAAAATGCTCAAACTCTTGAGATTTTAAAAAAATTATCCTCTTTTTTAGAAGAGAGTGATGATGTTTATGAAGATGATAAAGAAACTACAGAATTTATAAGTTCAAGAACAGTAGTAGAAAATACGGAATGGTTATTACCTAGAGAACCTTTTCGAAAGGTAACCAAAGTTATCTGGTTTCGACCAAAAGATATAAGCGAGGTTGTACAATCTATTAAAATTAACCAAAACTTTATTTGTGTAGTATTGAACCAGAAAGACGACTTTTCTAAACACTCTTTTGTCCTATCACCTGTAGATAGTGATAATGGAGTTGAGTTAGAGATAATAGAAAAGGTAAGTGGCAAATTCAAAGAACTAGTTCTTCCTAAACTTCAGAAGGTAATAGAACATTTAAGTTACAAACAAGAGTAGTTTGACTTTCTATGCTATCCCCATTCGAGCCTAAAACTCGTCTGGGGTTTCTTTTTGACCTTACCTTTTACTAGAGCCAGTTTTATCATTGAGGATACGTATAAAGGGCAAGTGGATAATCCGTTGAGTTTGAATCGGTATACGTATACGCATAATAATCCGTTGAGGTACCATGACCAAGATGGTCATAGAGTAAGGGGTATTGATTTTTCGTGGGCGTTTTACACTTACCAATACGGTATTCATGATGGAACATATATAGATGAGTGGCAAGATGGCGATATTACTGACGCAGAATTTTTGAAAGGGGTACGTGAATCGGCTACAATTTCCTAGACAGAAATTTTAAGGTCAAGTAGACTACAACTAACTTACTCAAGGAATATGCTGCTAAAAAGCTTGATAGATCAATGTCTATAATGAACGGTACAGTCACAAAAGTATCAGTGTCAGTGCGAAGAGGGAACGGTAAATCAAACCGTCTCCCTTTTTTGTTGCGCTGGTTCTCCCTGAGTAATGATAAATCAACGGGATCACCATGGGGTGGAGAGGGATGAGATGTTCTTTTTTCCCTTTTCCCATGACACGTACAGTTTGCCCTTCGATATCGATTTGATCCCAATTCAGATCAATACACTCCTGCCGGCGCATTCCGGTGGTGGCCAAGAGCTTGAAAATCAGGTGATTACGGACGGCGTATTTGGATTGATCACTTTCCAGATAACGGAACAACTTCTGTAACTCCAACAACTTCATATACACCGGCACTTTTTTGTCCGCTTTGGGCGCCTGGATACCGGCCATGAAGTCAGTGTCGATCCATTTTTCTTTTAAACAAAACTGGCTGAGCGATTTCAGACACGAGATCCGGCGCTGCAAGGTTTTTGGTTTAATGGACTGATTGATCACCTGATCCTGAATAAAGCGTCTGGATGTAGTCACTTCAGCCGGATTTTTTCGGGCTTGTACCTTTTCATTATTCAAATCATGCAGAACCATACGCAACGTCCTCCAAATTTCTTCGTTTATGGGACGCAACCGCATATTACGGGACGTAACCGGAAGTTATCCGGACGTACCCGAGACTTATCAGGACGGCCTCGATGATTATCAGGACGTTGCGATGTGAAACTTCCTGATAATGAATCTTATCGGAACATGAACCCGCGAGTTATTGGTATTCCTGGTGTTTTCATAAGTTAACATAATATATATTATCGGACTCAAAGTAATTATTTGATCCAAGAACCCTTTCCAATGAACAACTACATAAATTGGGGAAAAACCAATAAAAATAACCTGAAAATGCAAAAAAGAAAGCCGTTTTTACCTGCTTTCCCTTTGTTAACCGTATCATCAGTCATAATAGCAATAAAATCTTTGAAATCTCATGGATGTTCTGCATAAAACCTAATTAGTACCGCAAAAAACGATTATCCTAAATGCTATCAAGCATACTCGAAAAATCATGGGCAATTATCCGATCAGCTCAGTACTAATCATTTATCAGTTTTCCACGTAACCTCAGCCGTGTGAAAGTCTATAAATCAATTGTATCTTCTGATAACTTCTAATTACGTCCTTTTTTCGTCTATGAAAATTGTGCGAACACCATTAGTATGCTCTCAATCTTCTGCTTTATCCTACACCGTTATCTATGTAAAATTTTACTAAATCCATCTCTCGGCACCTCCTTCTTACCCACTCATACTCAACTAACATTCATTTGCAACCGCGATTCGTTTAACAAAAAAAACAGCCCACGACATCTCATCCTTCGAGACATCATGGGCTTCCTTAATATGCAGATACAACATGCAGATACATCGTCATTCCGTTTCGGTCTTCACTTTCGGCGTCATCCCAGACAGCTGAATCCGCCCGATAAAGAACGTCAGCAGCGCACCAAGTGCAACGAAAATCAATCCATACAGGAACACATGCTGCAGCGAATCGACCAGCGTCGTTTTCAATATCGGTACGATCATCTCTTGGATCGGCAACGGAATCTGGGCCAGAGTGTCAGGGCTAAGCAGCATAGAGTAAAGACCTTGCGGTGATTCTTGGATCATCGCTTCGAACTTCTCCACCATGCCGTGTGCTTCGAGCGGCAGTTGTTCCAAGGTCGGAACCAGCTGCTCGGTGAGTGATGCTGAGGAACGGTGGTTCATGACCGCTCCGAGGATGGTCATCCCGAACGTCCCTCCGATTTGACGGAAAAACTGGCTGGAGGACGTCACCACGCCGAGCTGTGATTTCGGGAAGCTTTCCTGCAAGGCCAGGGTGATAACCGGATTGACGAGACCCATACCAAGACCAAGCACCGCCATGTAGGTCATTGCGACGAACATCTCTGTGTCCATATTCATGGTGTGCAGGAGCCAGAAGGCGATTCCGACCAGAATCATACCGATGGTGATCTGTGTGCGTACCCCGATGCGGCGAACCAGCATACCGCCGAGGATACTTGCGGCAAGCATCGAGAGCATCATCGGCATCATCATGGTTCCGGATTGGGAAGGACTCATCCCGATGATCCCCTGCATGAACAGCGGTACGAACATGATCGCACCGAACATCCCGACAGACATCAGGAAACCGATACCGTTGAGGACGGAGAAGGTTTTGTTTTGGAACAGGTGCATCGGAAGAATCGGCTCTTCCGCCTTTCTTTCGATCTGGATAAAGCTTACAAGAAAGACCAGTGCAACGAGGAAAAGCGTAATGATCTGCCAAGAGCCCCATGCGTATTCACTGCCGGCAAAGGTAAGTCCGAGCAGCAGGCTGACGACACCGGCGATCATGGTGAACATGCCCCAGATATCGAACTTGATCGGGCCTTCTGTACGTACATTTTTCAGACCGATACTGATGAGAATCGTCGCGAGGATACCGACTGGCAGGTTGATATAGAATACCCAACGCCAGTTGAGGGTATCGACGATCCATCCTCCAATTTGCGGGCCGATGATCGACGCCATCCCGAAGATCCCGCCGAACACCCCTTGCCACTTGGCGCGCTGTGCACCGGTGAAGATGTCACCGATGATAATCATCGCCATCGGCATCATGACCCCTCCGCCGATCCCTTGAATTGCACGGAAAATGATCAGCTGGGTCATCGAGTTGGCCATCCCGCTCAGTACGGAACCGATCATGAAGATGACCAGACCCGTCACATACACCGATTTGCGCCCGATCATGTCGGCAAGCTTACCGGCAATCGGCACAACCGATGTAGAAGACAGCATGTAAGCCGTGGTCAGCCAGGTCATGACGCCCAAGCCGCCCAGCTCCCCGACGATCCGTGGCATGGCTGTACCGACAATCGTCCCTTCCAGTGCGGAGAAGAGCATCGCCACCAAAAGACCAATGATCAGGATGCTATGGCCCTCTTTTTTCTCGTCGTTGGTCTCTGTGAGGCCTTCCTGAGCTGCTTCTTCTGTTGACAGTGGAACGCTCCATTTGCTCTTTTCTTTTTCTTTAATCATGTGTTGTCTCACCTCATGTCTTCCTATTGTTTTATTGCTTGGCCTAAGCGATTCGGGCCATTTTTTCGTAGTTGTGCCTCAGGGTGTCAATCTCTTCTGCTTCTAGGTGTTGCAGATACTTGGTAATGATTTGCTTATGGTTCGTGATGGACACCATATATTTAATATTAAATAATTTTATTGTTAAAATACTTACCTGATCAACTATATGCTACCCCTAAAAAATTATCAAGCCTAAATCCCGCCTCCCTTGGGTATCAAAATATGGAACATGTCCTTATTGCTGCATAGGCCGTATATACAAAAAAACCTCGTCTCCGCAGTTGGAAACGAGGTTTTTTAACGTTTGAAACAGACCAAGTTTGAAACAGACAAAGCTACAGATAAAACAGGTACAAAGAAAGCTACAGAGCTACAAAGTAAACCAACTCAGCCACTCCCTACCACAATGTCGGCCTGACGACCATAAACCACAGCATGATCAAAAGCAGCACGATGTAGATCCATACCGAACGGTTCAGCTTCTGTACCAATTCCGCCCGGTCGTGACCGTCTTGATCAAACTTCCGGATCGTCGGGGAAAAAGCACGAGCCAAAAACAGCAAGGAGCTGATCAGAACGATGATCGTCATCACGATCCAAGACGTTCCCCACGTCCACGGGCCGAAGACGACGAGCAGGATACCTGATACCGTCAGCACATGACCCGCATGCTTGGCCAACTGATTGGAAAACCGGAACGCATCCAGATAGGCCTGCTCAACGAGACCTTCGGCGGTACGGAGCTTTCGGATGATCGGTAACAGGATAAAAAACGGGCCAATCGATAAGATTGCACTCAGAATATGTACGTATAAAAGGATTCTGTATAACGTCATTTCAACTTTTCAACCATCTGACTCCTATTGGTTAGACCTCACGGAATTCGTGTACCCACACGCGCATCTGCGGCAACCAAGGCATACCTGGGTGCATAGACAGAATGGATTGCTTGTACTCCTCCAGGTTCTCAAAGCCTTCCTGACGGGCATGCTCATCGGTCAATTCACCGAGTGATTGGGAATAGACGCGCTCTACCACGAAATCGCGGCCTTCGAGCGTCATGATCTCACCGATGTCAGCATAGCGGCCATTGCGGCGGGTCGCTGTCTTTTTGCCTGCCAATACTTTTTGTACGTCTTCTGGGACGGTGACCATGCGATCGATTTCACAGGTTTTTGGTGGCAGTGCGTTGTTGTCGTGTTCGGTTGTCATGGATAAATCCTCCTCTATGTTAGCTTTACTTATCAACTTTACCACAAAAAACATCCCTCGGTAAAATCGTGTTTGCAAAAGAACTGTTTTCAGTACGCCGTTATGGGTATATCCGGCCCTCACCTGACACAAATTACAAAGGCAAATCATTCCTAGAGAGGATGATCGATGTGAACGCAACCCAAACACCCAAACGATACGCCAATATCATCCCGATGAAAGAGCTGCTTCGGGCACAAGACCAGCTCAACCCGTTTCCTGTATTAGAAAAGCTTCGCAAGGAAACGCCTGTTCGCTACGACTCCGACCGGGAATGCTGGGATGTCTTTTTGTATGAAGATGTCCACAAAATTCTACAGGACCCTGCCTCCTTCTCATCGAGCCGTGGCTTGGATCAGAAGCAAAGCAGCATGCTGATGATGGACCCGCCGCAGCATACGCAGATGAGAAACCTAGTCAGTAAAGCATTTACCCCAAAAGCGGTACAGGATCTGGCTCCCAAAATCGATGCGCTCACCCACGGCATGGTAGACGCCATGCTGACCCGTGGGGAGATCGATATCGTGGAGGAACTGGCTACTCCCCTGCCCGTTATCGTGATCGCCGAGATGCTGGGCGTGCCCGCTGCGGATAGGAAAGTATTTAAGGAATGGTCTGATATCCTCGTCAGCGGGCCGAAGGAGAATACCGACGAAGCTTTTATGGAAGTGGTCCGGGCCAAAGAGAAAGCCAGTTCGGAATTACATCACTATTTCCGCCAAATTATCGCTGATCGCCGCAGACAGCCTCAAGACGATCTGGTCACCTCCCTGCTGCAGTCCGAAATCGACGGCGAGAAGCTGACCGAGGATAAATTGCTTGGCTTCTGCCTGCTGCTGCTCGTAGCCGGTAATGAGACGACCACCAACCTGATCACCAATGCCGTGCGCGTCTTCACGGAGTACAGCGACGTACAGGATGAACTGCGGCGTGATCCGTCCAAAATACCGTCTGCGGTCGAGGAAGTCCTGCGCTACTACCCGCCTGTCGTAGCGATCGGCCGGACAGCGACCAAAGATCTGGAGATTCGCGGTCAGCAGATTCAGCGGGGACAGCAGGTTGTCTCGTGGATTGCTTCAGCTAACCGTGACGAACATAAGTTCGATGACCCGAATCGCTTCATCATCGGGCGCAAACCGAATGCCCATCTGAGCTTTGGCTTTGGCATTCACTTCTGTCTCGGTGCTCCGCTCGCACGGCTGGAGGCTCAGATTGCCTTAGGGGTATTGCTGGAGAAAACCAAGCAGCTGACCGGGAATCAATTGGCAACGCTCACGCCGATTCAGAGCCCGTTTGTGTATGGGGTAAAAGCGTTTCCTGTGCAGATTTCGTAGCAACATGCAGAGTGTGCAGGAAGGTTGTACGAGATCCAGACGACCATACGAACCACACGAACAGAAAAGCGACGTAAAAAGATACGTAAACACAAAGAAGCACTCGATCCAACCGCTGCTCATGCGGCTCTGGAGGAGTGCTTCTGTACATAGGGGTAAAACGGTTTTTCAAGATTTTTTACTGGGTTGCCTACTGAATGCAACTATTACAGCTGCGTGTCTCTTTTACCGTACCCGTGTCGGCAACAGATTCAGCGCATCCGGATTCATCAGACTCGACATATCCCCCAGCGCCTCTCCGAGAAACTTCTGCTTGATCAATCGGCGCATGATCTTCTGTGTACGGGTCTTCGGTAAATCTTTGACCAGATGCACTTCTCCCGGCTCATACGGCTTACCAAGCATAGCGGTGATGTGCTTTTGCACGTCTGTTTGCAGCTCTTCTGGAGTGGCTGTCGTACCTGGAAGCGGGACGGCAAACACGATAATCTCCTCGCCTTTGATCGGATGCGGCACACCGATGACGGCTGATTCCAGGACAGCTGGGTGCTGGGCCACGACGTCTTCGATCTCTCCCGGCCCTGTACGGCGGCCTGATACCTTGATCACATCGTCAGCGCGGCCCAGATGGAACCAATACCCGTCTTCATCTACCATCACCATGTCGCCTTGCCACCACATATGTTCATTCAGCGTAAAATAGGTGTCAAGATAGCGCTGGCGGTTTTTCCAGAAGCCACGCGTCTGTGCCGGCTGTGGAACGGTGAAGACGAGATAACCCGGTTGGCCTGCAGGTACAGGCTGTCCGGCATCGTCTACCACTTGGGCGCCGACGGCTGGAGTACGTCCGAGACAGGTGGCTTTCTGCGGATGCATCATTGTCGAGGATAGGATTTCGGCGAATACCTCTGTGCCTCCGCTTCCGTTGATGATCGGGGCTTGACCGTCGCGCCAGCTGAGATACCATTCCCATGTTTCCTTGTCGATCGGCTCACCGGTATGACCTAAGATCCGCAGATGGCTGAGGTCAGCTTTTTTGCGGAACGGTTCGGCATAGGTCTTCAGCAGACGAAGCGCGGTCGCCGGAGCACCGAAGATGGAGACTTGGTATTTATCCAGGATCTCATAGAGTCTGCCTGGACTCGGGTGCATCGGGCTGCCTTCATAGATCAGGTACGGTGCGGCTACTGTATGTGCGGAGAACAGCGGCAGCTGGCCCATCATCCATCCGAAATCGGTAATCATAAAAAAGCGGTCATCTGGATGCGTATCGTAGATGAACATCCCCACCTCAGCCGTCTTTATGGCGATGCCTCCATGGACGTGGACGATTCCTTTGGGATTGCCAGTCGTGCCGGATGAGTAGCTGACCATGCAGACCTCTTCCGCATCTGTCTGTACGGTGGCGAATTGATCAGATGCAGTGCTTACGACCTCACTCCACCGATAGTCACGTCCCGCTTGATATACCGCTCCCTGCTGCAGACGCTCGGCGACGACCACCTTTTCGACCGTTGTACAGAGGTGCATGGCTTGATCCAGCATATGCTTGAGTGGAATCGTCTGTCCGCCTCGGAAAGATCCGTCAGCGGTAACGACTGCTTTGGCTTCTACATCGTTGAGGCGCACAGCGACCGCTTCAGGACCGAAGCCCGAGAACAGCGGTACCGCAACCGCCCCCATTTTATAAATCCCATACAAAGCAATCACCGTCTCCGCGATCATCGGCATATAGATGGCGACCCGGTCTCCCCTCGTGATGCCCAGCTCTGTGAGCGCATTGGCAAAACGGTTGGTCTCCGCGTACAGCTCAGCAAAGGTATAGCGGCTCGACACACCGTCCTCACCTTCCCACAACAAGGCCGGGCGGTCAGCCGTGTCTGGATTCAACGCCCATTTGTCCAAGAAGTTGTGGACGAGATTGATCTTGCCGTCGACGAACCACTTCGGCCATGGCATGCCTTCCGACAGATCCACAATCTGCGTATAAGGCTGGTAAAATTCAAGCCCGGCGAACTGGATGAACGAGTGCCAGAACCAGTCCAGCTCCGTCTCCGAACGGGTCAAAAGCGTCTCATAGTCAGCGATCCCATGTGTATCCATAAAACGCTTCAGATTGCTTGCAGCGAGATGTTCTTGCGTGGGTTCCCATGCGATTTGGCGGTTAGACGTCATGATTTAGCCCCTTTGTGTGTTTTTTATTAATTTTCGAATTTTTGTCACACAAAGTCAATATTTGGTTGGGCGAAACTTGCCATGGCGGGACGCAAAGATATCACACCTATAAAAAAGATACGAGTTCGCGTGATTTACGGACGTTTGACGAACGCTTCTTCGATAAAGTCGATGATCTCATCCAGCCGTCTCACTTTTTCAAGATCGATCCAAGCCTCCCGGTTATAGCGGGCCATGCTGCTTGGTGATCTGTGCCGTGCGACGCCTTTTTGAATCATCTGATCTTGTATGATGTGGCCGAACTTTTGACCATCACGTTCAAAATTGTTTTTGCAATACGAAAGCTTCAGGCACATATTGTGAATGTCCAGCTTGGCGAAAAAGCCTGTTCTGCCCTTTCGTTGATAGGCAATCCCTTGTCTGGTGGCTGGATTGTATTCCTCCATAAACTCGCCATACACTTCTTCGATGTGTTCGTGGATAAGTCTGGCCATTCTACGTTCATTGGGAGGAAAAGCGGCGACGACCTCATCAATTTTGGACATGGTAGAATCTCTCCTTTTCAGGGGAAAAATTGGAATCTATGAACCTCTCATTTTACTTTAGCACAAATGACAGCAGATTTCGTAATCAATTTGGAAATCTATATGAAAATACAAAAAAACGCCCGCAATTGACGCAGGCGTTGTTGGGTGTTCGGTTACAACAGCTTTTCCATGCGGTAGACGCTTTTCGTGTCTTGTACCGCTGTGTGGCAGTGGCTTTCGATGAAGTGAATCATCGGTTTGTTCTGCTCCTCTACCACTACGATACCGTATGGGAACACATGGTCTCGGGAGGTACGTTGCAAAAACTCGGCAAGCAGGCTGATTCCCCGTCCCATTCGCTGAAACGGTCTTTTGACGTACAAGATCTTGAGCAGTGCGGTATCGTGGGACTTCGGCTGGATGATGAGCCAGCCTGCTATTTTGCCCAGATGGCGCAGCCCCAGACTATAGCGAGGGTCGATCATCTCCTCGTCGGGAAAAGGAGACAGGTCGGCCGGGTACCAGACATTCTCCCCCTGTCTGATCTCCTCCCTCTCCTCTCTCGTCAACTCCGCCCACGAAAATACCTCAAAGGAATCAGGAAAGCGGTTGTGCTTGACCCATGGCTGTTCGTATAAGAGCCGCAGCTCGCCAGACCAGACGTGGAGGGACGGCTCTGGGGGATTCCACCCCACTGCCTCGTAGAGTGAGGCGTGGGCATGGAGCTCCCGTGCCGTGGTCAAGCATTCATAGACAATCCGCTCGGCGCCTCGTTTTTGGGACTCTTCTGTGAGCTGTGAGAGCAGCAAAGTGCCGATTTTACGGGGGTCAGAACTAATGTTCGTATTCGCTAGATGATGCAGGACAACCGCCCGCAGGCTCTCCATATGATGCGCCAGTGCGATCCCAGCCACTTGGTTCCCCTGTTCGGCTCCTATTACCATCCACTGATGGGGCGAATGGACGATGGCGTTTTGGAGATGGGATGGGATCAGCGGCTGATAGAGCGCCCGTTTTTCATCAGGAATCAGCGAGATGGTGAGCAAGAGGACGGCCTCCTTTTGGGCGGAACGGGAAAACGGTAGAAGTCTACCCGTCCACCGATTTTTCATGGTTGTAATGATTAGTAAGAACTCAGGGTGATCGTTTTCGTAGCACTAAGCGGATTTTTGGCAAAATCAGTTGGGCCGTTGACGACCGCTTTGAAGGTGGCCCCTGTCGGGATCGGATAGGCGGTCATCATACCAGGTGTAAACGTCAATGTGATTTTATTCTGGTCAAAAGCGACCGTGTAATCCACATTGCTTGTAAATAGATGGGCATCATTGAACGTACCGTCTTGGGAAGCGTACAGCTCTACGTATGGCGGTGTGCTCTGCGGGGTTGGGAGCGGCTCTGAGAACGGAAGCGTCAGGGTGTGATTGGCATAGCTGACCGTTCCGACTGTAGGATCGGTCTCGTCGAGAATCGTTGGGATCACTTCTTCATCGGCCACCTGACCATTGATTATCAGCTGGGAGCTAAGTACAAAATGGGAGCTCTCGGTCATGCTGGTCTGCGGATCGAGCAACAGACCAAATGAGTTGGTCCCGATCGTAGCCAGTGATGGATCGTTCACGGACAGATTGATGGTGCCGACCGGTTGGACGTTGGACGGATTGAGTACCTGCATCGAACCAGTGCCTCCGTTATAAGAAAGGAGCTGCATCTGATTGTCATCCCGGACAACCTGAATGAAGTTCCCGAGGCTTCTTTTATTGTAGTTATACGTAGGGGAAAAATCTGAGCTCGGCAGTGTAATTGCATCTTGTTGGTCTGCATATTCGGTATTGATATAGAGAGACGTACCTGTCGGCTGGATATGATAGGTTGATGTGATCAGCGTAAAGGAAACGGTCGTACTGTTGCCAGACTGATCGGTTGCCGTCAGGACGTACGCACCGGAATCGGAGAGGGTGTCACCCAACGCAAAGGCTACAGGTGAGCCGTTTTTGGTCAGGGTGACAGTCTGAATGTCGGTGTCTGCGCTGACTGGCGTCACAGGCTGGTCACGGAGCGAGTCGCCATTGGCTACGCCGGTGATGACTGGTGCCGTCGTGTCAGCTGGCGGTTGCGGCGGTGTTGGTGGAGTCGGTGGCGCCGGAGGCTGTGGTGGTTCCGGCTGCGGTGTGTGGAAACGAATTGAAATCGCATCCGTACTCAATTCACTCTCAGAAGGGCCGTTTTTGGTGATGACTTTGCCTGCTTTGACGAACAGACGCAGGTCATCGCGGCTCTCTGTTGATTCGTGCTTCACTGCTCTGCCGTAGAAGCTGACGAGAAGCTGGTCATCCCCTTGTTTCTCTGTGTGCATGGTCAATCCTTCTGGGACATGTTGCATGTAGACATCGCCTGCGGCCAGATCGCTTGCGAACGTAGCGTTTTTCAAGTGGACAAGGATCGGATTCTCGATTACCCCGTCTGTCGTGGCGGATTCGCTGAAGAGATTGGAGCCAAGCTCCAGGCTCGCTTCGAGATCACGTTTGTCGTTGACGGTGATTTCAAAAGTGGCTTTTTTGCCTGAGACGCTTGCCGTGATGACGGCTGTGCCTGCCTTTTTGGCGGTAACGATGCCGCTCGCGTTGACCGAGGCGACGGCAGGGTTGGATGATTTCCAGCTGATTCGGCTGACTTGAACCAGATGTCCTGCTTTATCGGTAGCCACGGCTTGCAGGGCCAGTGATTGGTCTGTTTCGTCACCGTATGTAAGCGATGCGTCTTGGGACAGATTGATGATGTCGACCTTCTCTACCTTGGTGTTCTTGGGAGCAAGTGTGAAGGAATCCTCATAGGTGCTGCCATCGTAGGACAGTTGGAATTTGACATTGACTTCTGAACTTTTTGGCAAAAGAGGCTGGAATTTGACCAAAGCGGTTTGGGTGTCCGCGTAATAGGTGACTGATGTGATCCGTCTCGTGGTGAGTTTTTCTTCGTTGCCGATCTGGACGGTTAGGGCGAAGTCTTTTTTCGTCGGAGGAGTAGTAGGTGCTGTTGGCAGGTGCAGGACGAGGGTACCGTTTGCTGATACGAGCAATTCTTTCTGCGTCTCGGTCGTGCTTGGGGTGACTGCTGTCTGGTCTAAGCTGTCATAAGTGCGGGTCTGTGCCGAAGCAGTCGGGAACGGGATTGTGGTCAATAGCACTGCCGTAGAAAGCAAAGCACCAGAAACCATTCGCTTGGTTGCGTGTGGTCGATTCTTCATGAGATACCTCCGTAGAAACTTTTCATTGTATTTAAAATGCAGTAGTAAAATATACCTAATTCTACGCGATTAGATGCATGCACATCAACATGTTTTTCATAAATGATCTCCTCCCCGCTTACCAGGTCAGCGTTCCCTTCCACTCGGCGTCCACCCCTGTCTGGAAATATTCATCACAGACGTAGAAATAAAGCTGGGCCGCTTTGTCATCCTCGTTGTGCTTGAGTACGCGCAAAAACGCTTCGCGGGCATCGGTAAAACGGCCTTCCTGATACAGCATGATTCCGTTTTCGAACAGGCCGCGTGTCTCTTCCTTGCGCTTACGCAACGGCTCAGGGTCCCCCTGATAGATGTCATAGAGCTTAAGGCCGTCCGGCAGACCATCGATGTGGACCGATCCAAGCTGACGGTAGCGGACATCCTCTGGCCGCTCCAGCGTACGGAACAGGCTTTCGGTGATCAGGATCGAGGCACCGAGCGGGACGGTCAGGCTCTGGAGCACAGAGGTGAGGTTGACATCGTCGGAGATGACGCTCTCCTCCAGTCGGTCTTTGGTCCCGATGATCCCCATCATGATCGGGCCACGGTGCAGACCGATGCTGATATCGATGGGTTTTGACGGCTGTTCGCGATGATGCTCCTGCTCTTGGCCTTGATTTTGTTCTTGGTTTTGATTGTAGGCGATGAGCTGCTCACGCAGATGGATCGCAGCTTGCAGTGCCTGATCAGAGCCATGGGCAAACAGACTGACAATCCCGCCGTCTCCATACTCCAGTACGATCCCCTGATGATTCGTGATCGACGGGCTAAAATGCTGCAGGAATCGGTTGAAAAAGGCGAAGTTCTCCTCCGGCGTCATGCTTTTGGAGAGATGATAGAACGAGCGAATATAGCAGATGAGAATATTCATTTCTTGCTTCGTATGATCGCCCAACTGGAGGTCTTTGATATTTTCTTTTCCTAAAAAGGTGAAAAATTGCTGGGGCACGAAGCGGAAGCTGGCATCCTTCATCTCTTCGATGTCCATGATGGACCGCTGGATTTTGCCTGACATGTCATTAAATCGGCGACCCAGCTCAGCCAGCTCGTCGCGGGTATTAATCTGCACAGTGACACCCAGCTCGCCGTCTGCCATCCGGTTGACTGTAGTGAGCAGCCCGTTGACCGCTTTTTTCACTGTATAGGTCGTGATGAAGAACCCAATCAGCGTGACCAGTGAGATCAGGATGATTTCCCGCAGCATGTTTTGCGAGAGGTCTCTGACCTGCTGGTAGAACTGGTTGGCGTGCTTGCCCACTTCATAGATGCCCATCAGCTTGCCGTTGGTGTCGGTGATCGGATACAGGGCGTACATCCACATGCCTTCTTCGGGGGTTCCTTGCATGCCTGTGTAGATTTCGCCGTTATCGAGTGCCTCCCACTCTTCTGCCGACATCGTCACCGGATCGAAGGGATGGTATTGTTCGTCCTCCTCGATGATCACGTAGGCAGTTCGGCCGATGACCTTGTAGACCGAGTTGTAAAAGCCCTGCCCCTCATAGTCGATCTGTACGGTGTCACTTTTCAGCTTGAAAACACGGGCCAGATGCCGCTCCATCGCCTGATAGCCCGTACCTGCGTAATCATAGGGCGAGGAGATGGAATCTAGCTGCTCGGCTTCGACGGTATTGTCGACACTGTTGGCGATCAGGGCGAGCTGGCGGTGCACCTCGTCTTTGAGGTTTTTGAAAAAATCAGCCTCTACTTGGCTGTACAGATACAGCATCGCCCCTGCCATCAGCGGGACGAAGATCATCAGCTGCTTGATCATCAGTGACAGACGTTTTTGGAGGGTATGAAGATAGAATGTGCGGAAGGCATACACGATCAACACCACTTCGACGAATGCAAGCAGGCACATGCCCCAGCGGATCAGCATGAAGCTGAGTGGATAGGTATAGCTGGTCACTTCTTGGACGGTCTGGCCGTGGCTGTCGGTGCGGATGAGCTTGTCATGGAGGACGAGGGTTGTGGTGCGGTCGTCATGGAGGTGGAATTGGCGGAGGGTGGTCTGATTGATACCAGGCAGGACGAACGGCTCGACGCGCTCAGGTGCGGCGGGGGCGAGACGGTAGATCTGCTGGTTGCGCGGGTTCTGAAAATACAGGTGGCCGTAGGTGTCCAGCGTGAGTTGACGCGGTACATACGAATCAAAAATCGAGATGATCTCAGACTGGCCTTGCGCGGTGACGCGGTACAGCTGGCCCTTTTTGGTCGCGTACAAGATTTCGCCCGGCGGCAAGCCTGTGACTTCGGTGATGTAGGTATCGGCAGGAAGGGTTGTGTCGAGGACGGTGGAGAGCTTATTGTCGGAGGGATTCCACTTGTGGAGGGTAAGCGTGCTGTCATCTGCTTGGTAAAAATAGAGCACATCGTCGTGGACAATCAGCTGGCGGATGGTTCCGAGTTGGATCATGCGTTCGGTGACGGGAAAGGCGGGCAGGCTTACGTCCAGTTCCCCTGTGGGGGTATAGCGGCTGATCTGGAGGGATTGTACGGAGAGGTCATAGTAGCTGAGCGCGGTGGTCAGCGTGTAGAGATATCCACGGGAGTCGACGGCGAGATCGGTAAAATTATACCGGGACTGTCCCGTATCCGGCTGCTGGAAGATTCGGTAAACGACACGCTGCCGGGCGTCCAGCTTGAGGATCATTTCCCTGCCCCCGGACTCATCGCTTGTGGTCATCAGGTACGTATGGCCAGATGAATCTGTCACCGCCTGTGTGACATGCGCCAATGGCTCTTGTGCCGACAACAGATGGCCAAAATGATCCCGCTCCGCGTACAGGAACCAGCCCAATAGTCCCGCGGCCATAAAAAGGACGGCTGGAAAAATCCATTTTTTTATCATCTTCGCATTTCTCCTTCATTTACTATAATGAGGTGCTTTTCCCAAAAATAAATCCCCTCATAAGGAGGTTACGCAGATGGGCCTATGTGTATGTACAGGCGCTTCGATGACCTGTTCGTTCGGAGCCGCTCCCAGTACGCTCAATGTCCTGCCGACCAACCGTGTCGTGACATCGACTCCCTTGGCGAATATTATGGACAACATCCCGATCGTCAACATCCCCCCTTTTGGCATGTGCAACACCCCGTCTAATCCGATGGTAGCGGCTGCTACAGCGGCGGCGCAAGGGGTTTTGACACCACAGCCCTGTATTCCGGTGACAGTCGCTCCCTGGGTCCCCGGTTCCCCGCAGGTTCTGATCGGCAATATGCCCGCACTCAACAATGATTCCAAGCTGATGTGCAGCTACGGCGGGGTCATCCAATTCAGCGCCCCCGGTCAGGGAACGATCCAAGTACCGTAGAGTTCGCCAGACTCGCGGCGGATTCGAGTATGTGTGCGGCGGGATTCACGTACGTGTAATGATCGGGGCCGTCTTTACCAGTCTTTTCCAATGGATTCCGATACCAAAACGAAAGGAGCTGTGAAACTCCGTTGTTCGCCAAGCTGTTCGCGATTATGCTGCCCGCTCCAGACTCTCTCAAACAATATGTCAGCATCGGAGACTACTATGTAGCCAAGCGGCTGATTGTTTTCATCGTGATCGTGCTGCTGCTTCTCCTCTATCTGATCATCTGGACTCCTCTTTTTTTATGCAGTCTCTTAGGTCTGGAAGCGACGATCTATGAAAAACCGGGCGTGACCATCGACTATACGGGACGCGCCTACGTATATGACACCAACGACAAGCTGATCTATCGCGGTACGCTTGCTGAAGGTCTCTATGACGGACAAGGCAAGCTCTATGATGAACATGGCAAGCTCCACTACCAAGGCCAGTTCGCCAAAGGAAAAATCGAGGGGCAAGGCGAGCTGTACGACGGACAAGGCAAGCTCGTCTACCAGGGGCTGTTCGTCGCGGGTGTCTACTCCGGTGCTGGCACGGTCTATGCGGTTCAAGGGCCACAGCTGACAGGCACTTTTGTCAACGGACTCCTGATGGGTGACGGCGTCGAGTTCTATCCCAATGGAAAAGTAAAGTACGCCGGTGCGTTCGTCGACGGCTCGTATCAAGGTGCTGGCAAGCTGTTCGATGATACGGGGGCGCTGATGTATGAAGGCGCGTTTGTCAAAGGAAAACGCTCCGGCGAAGGTACCGAGCTGTTTCCCGCTGGAGCCGTCAAGTACAAGGGTCAGTTTTCGCTGGATCAGTACAGTGGTACAGGTACGCTGATGCGCCAGGATGGGTCCAAAATCTATGCCGGTGCTTTTCTCAACGGGCAGTATAACGGCGTGGGACAAGAATTTGACGAGCTGGGCAAGGTGGTGTATGACGGAGAGTTCGTCAATGGGAAATATGACGGAGTTGGAAGTCTGCTGGATGCAGAAGGAGTTGTGACTTATAAAGGTTATTTCCGCGAGGGTCAGGAGTATTATGAGGGATTCATCGGACTGACGCCGAAGAAGCTGGAAGAATTGATTGGCAAGCCTTCAGATGCGAGCCAAGATCCGGCGGTGGCGTCGGGTAGCGCCGGGTCTGGGGATGGTGGAGGTGCAAATGCAAGTGCTGCCTCTCCTGATTCAACCGCTTCGAATGCCCCTACAGCTCCTGCGTCTGCCAATTCTACCGTGACTGAATCAGTTTATTCGGGTCAATCTGGATCGCCTAACCCTACTCCACAATCCGGAACAACCGCTACCCAACCAGAATCAGCCGCTCTCGCTCTATCTGCGAACCTACCGATGTCGAGCACTCCACTCCCATCTGACAACCCACTTCCACCCGCTGCCGTCCTCTCCTACAACGACTTCCGTCTCTCCTTCCTCACCTATCCATCCAAGAAAAACCCCAAGGAGACCTATGTCGGCACCGTCCGCATCTGGGATCAAAAAGCGGCCAACCGTCTGCTGGATTCGCTAAAGCAAGCCGACGATCAAGATCTCAAGGAAGGCTCCGGCGGGCAGGTGACCGCATTTGACAAGCAGGTGGATGATCAGACATACATGGTGATTTATCAGAAGGATGGGTTCGTCTACTCGTTCTATTATGTGAATCTGGATAAAAAGCTGACGTATGTGGAGATCTGGTCGAAGGTTGATCCAGAGACAGAGGCCGCGAAGTAAACCTACTGGAACAGAACGATAGACGTCTCATTTCAAGAGAAAAGGACTTACTCCCAAAAGCGGAATAAGTCCTTTTACGTTTTTTCACTTGGTGAATGTCATTTCCCTATGATGAATATCTAACACTTCCATCTTCACGGTTCCACCAAGATGCTGTGACACTACATCAGACAATTCTTTCAGCGCCATATGAAACTCATCGCTTCTTGTTTCATCTATTAATTCAATACAGAGGAATGCATTTTTCGTATGTTCTGTGAGCATCGTCCTCTTCGCTTCACGCCAATTCCAGCATCTGCATATGGCACCCTCATCATCTTTATAGACAATTTCACCTTCATATGGCGGAGCATTTTCATCATTTCCCAATGGGATAAACGGTTCGTTACCATTGGCCAGCGTGAGCCGAATATCGCCTGCAAACGTGTCGATATCTTCTCCACCACACGGAAGCCCATAACGCAACGAAATGGAATTATAGATGTCAACAAGCGGGTTGATTGTTCCGATCTGATTGCCATTCTTCACTCTTTTTAATAAAGCTTCAATGGAACACCTTGCACCCTTCTTTGTCTTGAATTTCTGAAAAGCTTCACGCCAAACGGATATGACGGGATTACTGCTGAATTCCTCCAGACTGAGGAATTTATGTGCTTCTTTCTCTGCCTCTTGAAGCAGCTTCTCGTAGATTTCGATGTCCCTGATTGAATTATCGATCCCCTGGCAAATAACGATGCCTATTTTGGCATGAGGGAATAACGACCAAAAATCATCTTCAATGATAAATCCAGGCATGATATATCTCTCCGTTTCCTTTTCCTTCTTTATGTTTTGGAGGGGCTCGCAAAGGCGGCGAATATCCCTAGAACGATATATAAATAACCAGTGATCCGATTCTGTAGCTTCGAACTCACATGACTGCCCAGAATCCGCTTTCGCATACTTGCTGCAAGAACTGCATACAGACCATCACTAATAAAAGCCATAATAATAAATATAGCTCCTAAAAGCAAAAATTGTATGGTGACGGATCCAGCAGAAGGCGATATGAATTGCGGAAAGAAGGCTAAAAAAAAGAGGGCTGTCTTCGGATTCATGACTTCTACGAGCGCTGATTCGTAAAAAATTGTTGCTAATTTTTTGCGAGGGGCTGTTGGAATTTCTGAAGCCGAACTGTCAGATGCAGAAAATAAAGTCTTGCACCCCAGATAGATCAGATAAGCAGCTCCCAAGTATTTAATGAGATGAAAGGCTGTTGCTGATGTCATCAGGATCGCAGAAACTCCAATGGCTCCGGCTAAAACGTGAACAGAACCACCCAGAGATACACCGAGAACGGATACCAGGCCCGCTTTCTTGCCTTGATCTATACTTCTGGCCATGATATAGAGCACAGCTGGTCCAGGTATGATTAACAATGCAGCAGCAGCCATTACAAATAGCCAAATCGTTGAAAACTCCATAGGATGCAACTCCTTGTTGTATGTTTGCCCATGATGGTATTGCGCTCCTCCTTGATTGGTGAAAGCAGGGTTACCCCTTATTGTTAAGGTTTGCTTTCATCAAGGAGGCCATCTGCTGCTCGTTGGTCAATGAAATCTGTTCCAACTGTTTTATTACGAGCTCTTGTCTGTGTAAGGAATGGTTTTGACTTACCTTTGCTTTTCCTTCGATCCGATTGATTTTTATTTTGAATCCTTGAACGCCTTTGTTCATACCCGCGAGAAATGCAGCATCTACATCCTGCAATCGGTAAGAACTGTCAGGAGCCTCATATTTCAATACCATATCATTCAAGGAACTCATCAACTCGTGTTCATCTTCGATTAGCTCAACTTCTCCGTATACATGAACGGCCACATAATTCCACGTCGGTACTGCTTTATTGGTCTCATACCAAGAGGGAGAGATATAACAATGAGGACCATGAAAAACTGCTAAGACTGTCTGATTTTGAATATCCTTCCACTGCGGGTTCGGACGGGCAAAATGACCGTACAAACAGGTTTTCTCCTTATTCAACGTCAGAGGTAAATGGGTAGCGAAGGGCACTCCATTATGAATGGAAAACAAGGTTGCAAAACTGTTCTCCTGGATGACATCGTAGGCAGCGGTAGCTTCTTTCATCGTAAAATGCTCTGGAATATACATGTAAAATCTCTCCAATCCTTTTTTTGGCATGTAACAGAAATCCTTTACACGTATGATACAATTCAAACTGACATTAAAAAAGGTACAATACTGAACAAATACACATGTCAGAGGGATTCCAAATGAAAACTACCATTTTTACCTTCCATGATCACTCTCCTAAATACAAACAAATCTACGAGAGATTTAAATCATTTATTGAGCAAGGCGACATACTGGCGAATGAAAAATTGCCCTCCATCCGTCAACTTGGAGATTCCTTACAGGTAAGCCGTAATACAGCGTTAATGGCCTATGAACAGCTTGTTGCTGAAGGATATATTCGTGGAGAGGGCCGCAAAGGTTATTTTGTAAATGAGGTTGAGCCCCTACTATCTCAGGAGGCATTCCTCTCTCCTCATAACAAGCAAACAGAGTCACAGAAACCTCCAGTCGTTCATTTCAGAGCAGATGCCGTTGATCAAACACATTTCCCGCTGAAAATGTGGAGGAGAATGGCGAATCAAGTATTAACCTTACCGGATAGCTTTCGATATGGAGAACCATTTGGGGAAGCATGCCTGCGCGAACAAATCTCCACCTATTTATTCCAATCACGCGGAGTGAAAACAGATGCAAATGCTATTATCATCGGAAGCAGTACCCAACAAATGCTTGTATACCTTGGGCATATCCTAAAGGATGAGTTCCAGAGTATGATCGTGGAAGACCCTGGTTACAACGGTGCCAGAGAAGCTTTTCAGTTCCATCATTTTCGGTTTGAAACGTTGCCGGTTGATGAAACAGGTGTTGATCTTTCCCAATTAGAACAAATGAAATCACGATTAATCTATGTAACCCCTTCTCATCAAAGTCCAATTGGGGTAAGCATGTCGATTCAGCAACGGCAAATGCTTATTCATTGGGTTAACAAGATGCGTGGATATATTATCGAAGACGATTATGATAGTGAATTTCGTTATACACAAAAACCATTTCCTGCTCTCGCCTCCATAGATTCAGCAAGGGTCATTTATGTAGGGAATTTCTCCAAATCATTTCTTCCGGGGATCCGTTTATCTTATATGGTGCTGCCAGAGGCCATTTTACATCGTTATCAAACGCAATTTGCTCATTTTGAGAGCTCCACTTCGCTTTTGAGCCAACTCACCATGGCAACCTTTATGGAATCAGGAGAATGGAATCGCCACGTGAAACGAATGCGTCTCGTTTATAAGAGAAAAATGCTGCACCTGGTTTCTGAATGTAAAAAGCAATTTGGCCACACTATTTCTATGATCGGCGAGCAGTCTGGTTTGTACTTATTAATCAAAGTGCACCTGAACCACTCAGAAGAATGGCTTATCCAACGCGCTTCTTCTTATGGTGTAAAAGTGTATCCGACCTCCCCCTACTTTATTAACAATAAGACCGATACCCCAATCATTAAACTTGGATTTAGTCATCTTTCTTGTGAGGAAATAGAGCTTGGTGTCAGGCTTTTAAAAGAGGCATGGCTTTGAATCCACAGGTAATACGTTCAACACAAAAAATCCTGTTTCACTCTGACGTGATACAGGATTTTTCGTATATTCCTTGCTCCTTGTTCGAAACCAGCTTACCCCCACCCATACTCTGCGCTTTGCTTCACCGCCCACCACTGAATTAGCAGCGTCACCGGCTGTTCCAGCTGCTGGGCCTTCACGCCGATCCGAAACGCCCCCTTTTTCGGAAAAAGCACGGTCCCTACCGACAGCTCCGGCACAGTCGGGATCTCCGTCTCCGAATCAAACTCGTCGAACACGCCATGATCGCCAAAGTAAATCCGTTCCCCGCTGTTGCGCATGTCGACCATCGCATGGGTGCGGATATCAATCACGCCTGTGGTGATCAGCAGCCGCCCCTCGCCTAACCCATGGGAGATTTCGTCGGAGAAGAAGCTTTTGCTCCATTTATTGAAAAAGTTCACTCCAGACTTATGACCCGGCTCCAAATCAATCGAGATGACACCTGTAGCAATCTGGGGCGCGTGGGAGTTGGCGCGTGGGACGCTCAGTTGGAAGTCAAACTCTTGTTTGGTCTGATTGAACTCCACCTGCAGCTGTGGCGGCTGGCTGGTCTCGTGGAATTTGGTCGTCGATTTCGCGGCAAACGCAGGCATGATGGCGTGGCCGGATTGTCCGTTCGTCCCTATACTGCCAAGTCGATGCAAAAGGGAATAAGGATGTACATACTCGTCAAACGGGACAGGCTCAACAGCGTGGATGCGGAAGGTGTTGCTGCCGATTTTGGACAGGCTGATCTTGGCTAAGTGGATGCAGGCGTCAGGGGTAGCCTCGAGTGAGGCATCCAGCGAACGGTCAAAATAGTCGCGGATCAGCCGCTCCTGCACCGAGCCGTTGATCACCTGCACGGTCAGCTCGGCATCAGCGAGGAAATCGGCCTGCTTGTCACCGATGATCAGCTGGACGCTTCCTTCCCGGATGGAGATCGTGCCTTTGGTATCGGTTACGTCAGGTGCTTGTAGCTGGTAGCGGATTTCGTAATGGGTTTCTTCTATATAATAAGGCTCGGTGTAGGCAACGGGCTTGGTCTTTTTGCCATCCTCGGTCTGGAACAGGTCGGATTCGGCTTCGAAATCCAGCTTGATTTTGGGGGTATCCACGGTCTTCTCGATCACCAGTGTCACATCGAACAGCTCGCCGGGATTTACATAACGGGGTGCTTTTTGCGTGATGCGGACACGGTTGTCCTGATAGAGCAGGCAGGTGTCCTCTACCAGATGGGTGAGCGGGAAGGTCTCAGGGGCGGGTGCTTCTTCGCGGACGAATAGCCGATAGCTCTCCCCGATGCGGTTGTACTCCTTTACCTCGTCTTGGCGGACGGCGGTGACGGCGACGGAGTGAACCGGTTCTTTTTCGGTCTCGTCATAGGCGATGCAGAGATAGACGTTTTTGTCATATTCGTTGTTGGAGAATCCCTCCAGGGTGGACAGCTTGACCGTCCGCGGTGAGGGGACAACGATTTCGCGTCCCATGCTGTCGAGGGCGACGCCCATTTCGATGGAGACGGATTTGTCATCCACCTTGATCACCGCAAGGCCTGCCACCACGCCGCTGCCGTACAGGAGCCGATTGATCAGCCTACGTTTGTCATTGACATATTTTTGCTCGGTCTCGAAGTCGCGCACGGTCAGCAGCTTGCCGTAAAAATAATGATTGCGCTCAAACGGATAGGTTCGTGCATTCTTCATCCGATCATCCCCTTTTTCCTGCGTCTTGATCTGTTATTCCAGCTTGGAGTCGAACTCCAGCCGGGTGTGAAGACCCAAGCGGTGATCCAGCCCGACATCGATGAGGACGGTGTGATTCGGCATCGCGGTGCGCTCGTCTATGGTCAGCGCGGTCGGCTCGGACACATAGGAATTCACCCCGAGATAGCTGTGCGAATCCAGATACATCCACGGTTCCATGATGACTAGCTTGGCCTCGGTAAAAGCAGGCTTCTGCTCTCCGATGATCTGCTCCACGGTCAGGCGGATTTTGTCTGAGGGGATCGCTGAGGATGGCAGGATCACGCAAAAGGTATACGGTGCCTCCCCAAACAGCTCGTCGGCCAGCCGCCTGTACGCTGGATGCTCGCGTAACGACCGCAATTGAAAATGCTCCAGAATCCACGGACGCTTCCCAGTGTATATCTGCAGAATCCGCTCCAGTGCCTGCTTGGTCCCCCGCTTTCGGTAGAGAGTGGGCGCTTCCTTGAGCAATTCACGGACTTGGGTATCACTCCACGTATCGTCCACCGAGATGCCCAGCCATGTGCCGAGCCATCTGAGATGACCGCCCGTGGTCACATCTACGTCAAACAAGCGCGATATCTGGTCAATCTGCCCCTCCATCCCATCTAGAAACGTCCCAAACAGCGACAGAAACCGCTCCAAAAAGTCCCGGCTTCGCTCCTCCTCCTGATAAATCCCCGGCAGAAAGGACAGAAGTGACATCCCCGGAAAAAAAACGCGGGCACTGCGCAAGACCGGGGCCGTCTGCTCGCTTGCCACCAGATGGATGAACAGCCACAGATACCGACCGCGCGCGTTGTAGCGGCCTTTTGCATCGAGGAAAAGCGCGTCCTTGGGGCTGATGATGGGCTTAGAGTAGAGCGGACGGAGGTTGCGCCATTTTTCATGCAGGGAAATCGTCTCGTCCATGATATAGGCGTCGAGGTCGACATATCGCTCCCCGATCATCACACGCTTGTGGTCGGCGTAGTATACGGAGACTTGAATCTGCGTCTCCTTGGGGATGTCAGCGTCGAGGATCAGCTTGTGCCAGCGCATCTCGGTCTCTGTGCTGTCCACCGATGTGGCGAGAAACATACCTTCCGCAAGACCGCTGCCCTCCATCGTCTGTGTGCGCAGCTCTGGCTCGAGGACGGCCAGTTCTTTTTTGCGGTGGAGGACGAACAGACGGTCTGCGGAATCGATCAGGAGCTTGCGTGCAGCACCGCGAAAGCCGGGCAAGGGAGTGTGTGAATCGATTGTCTCCCCGATGCATTGGATGAACCGATCGTCTTCCTTCTCGCCCGGTGCGTAACGTCCGTCTGAGACGTACAGTCGGTTGCTTGCGTCGATGGCGAAGCTGGATGCTTTTTGTGGGGATAACAAGGTGCTGTAGTGGATGAGTCTTCCGCTCTGGGTATAGCGCAGAAACCGTCCGGTGTGGGTGCAGAGGAGGTTGATCTGGTAATCATCCGTGTCCGTGGCATCACTCGTGTGGTTCCCCGCCGAAACCGCCAGGCAAAAATCGTCCCGCATCCGAAGCAGATCACCTACTCCGGTCGTGGTCAGCGGCTGGGGTGAGAAGTCCCCGATGATCGCACCGCTCGACGGTTGGATGATCAGGCAGACCAGATCCGTGTCGGCCGGAACCTTCAGCCTTCCTCCGCTGTCCTGTGTGACCTGTGTTGGAATGAGGACATAAAGCAATCCATGTGCGGCTGTCACGGCAAGCGGATGAATCGAAATCCCCCGCCATTCGTCCAATTGCCAGACGGCTTGCGCATTGGTGATCGAGTAAGCGGTGACGCCACGGTCAGCGACACACAGCGAATGCGCCGCATACGCGATCAGGGCTTGGGGGCCAAAAAGTCCGTGGCCTTGATCCTGCAGCAGCACCCTGTCCTCGATGTCATAGTGGTAGACCCACAGCTTGGCGGCGGCATCCAAGAGATAGAGGGTCTTCTGCTCCCCCATCGCGATATCGCGGATGGCTGCCATTTCGAGGTGGGGGTCAAAGGAGATGGTGCGTTTGAGCACGTATTTGGGTGTGCGCCCGACTGTCAGTCCCTCGGGGGTCATCTCCAGATTGGCGGTCTGCCCCTTGGCCCAGTCGGCATGGTTGTTCCAGGCGAAAAAGCGGAATGTGCCGTTCATCGTGTCGTCACCTCTCTTTGTTGGGGGAATGAATCACCTCGATCACATGCTCCCCGGAGTAAATCAGCCCGTGCGGCGGGATCGCGATGTTGCCGCTCGCTTCCTTATGCGCCCCCGCACCTGTCGCGTCCAGCCACAGGTCCTGCACATGCAAGACACCGGGTACACGGCTGATCGCTTCATAGAGATCACCTTTATAGACCATCTCGCCAAAATCCCAGCCAGTCACCCCGCCACCCTCTGTCGTGTGCAGCGGTGTCAGCAAATCGAGCAAGGCAGACAAAATCGGACGCGGATGGTCACACCATTTGGGATCGGAGATGACTGTAGCGTGGACGGTTACTTTGATATATTCAGGTGCGATGACATGTACTTCGGTGGTGAGCAATCGGTGCTGCTCCAAGTGCCTGCGTACCGTCTCCAGCATACCCGCGCTGGGTGTCGGTCGGATCGCTTCGCTGTAAGGCACGACCACGATGGTAAGCTGGGCAGGTGCTTGGCGTCGGGGATAGTCCTTCATCCCCGGCTTGTAGAGAGGCAATGCTTTGACACGGGCGACGCGGATACCGGGGATCGCTTGGACGATTCGCTCGTAGTCTTCACTGGTCACGGCTCGGTCGGCCTGCTGCCACTCGTGCTGGATGCGTTGCTTGGCACTCGCAAGCGTCTCCCGCTCAGAGCCCCCCATGGCAAAAGCCGGGTTGGTCAGGGTAATCCCGTTGAAGTCAGGGTGCTTGTGGGCTACCTGCGTGATCAGCCCCGGCTTCACATTCCCCCGCTCGCCCCCGCCGATCCGTGCCTGCAGGATTCGGATGTTATCTACCTCTTCGGTCATCGCATAAGGGATCTCACCGTGCACATTGTCCCCGAAGCGGATCACTTCCTCCTCCCGATCGACCACCAAATGCCGATCATTCGGTCTGGAATGGTCAAAATCATCCACCTCCTGCCAATCCTCCCAGACAAGCCGCCTGCCTGTATCATCGCGCCGCTCATGTCCCACCTGTATGATGAGAGGTCCAGTCAGCACCGAAGCCTCCGGAAAACGAAAGGTCTGTCCTGGAAGCCCGTTGCTTCGCCCGATCTGACGCGGTACATCCGGCTGGTACGAGATGACTCGGATAACCTCTGCGCCCGAACGGGGAATTTTGCCATGCATTCCATCGCCAAACTGGATGATTTTTTTTCGCGTCCGAATCGCCCCATCGGCCTGATCCATCTGCACATCAGGCAAAATCCGATAGACCTCCTCATCCGCTCCGCATCCCGTCCAGCTCTCCACTTCCGTCCACGTATGCCAGAACCCTTGCGAATCACTCACCTGCACCTCGATCCATCCGTACAGGCTGAGATAATCGTTCACTTCCACGATCTGATCCGGCTCTCCCGTGCTGCGGAAGGTCTGGGCGTGACTTAGTGTCTCGGCGTTCTCCACGGACATCATGTGCAGGCTGATCTGCTCGATTTTGGGAGCCAGCTCATACTCGCCTGACTCGACCGTGCATCTCAGCCAGTAACGTTTTTTCTCGTTGGCCGGATGGATCGTGAGCGCGCCCATCGGTTCGGGGATGACCAGCCTGAGCCTGCCACTCTGCGAAAAATGTACGGTTTCATCCCGCACGATCCGAAGCTCCTGCCAGCCGTCCGATTCGCTGTAATACTCCCAGAGCAGTACGGCAGATGGGACAAAAGCGAAGTCGGAACTGTCATCCAAGCAGGCAACCGGATACTGCTCATACAGATCGATCGTCAGGGTAATCTCCACCATCTCCGGCAACGGTCTGTCCAAGCCGATGTAGAGCTGATTCCCCCGCTTCGCTTCTTTGCCAAAAGCGTGGTAGGCGATTCCCGCATGGATGTTCGACGGGGTGACATCATAGGACTCCGTGTCTTGTCTGACGAGAACCTTTTCGATGCGGTGCGGCAACAGGAGCAGGGAGTCCGTCGTCTCGAAGATGAGGTCGCGGGCGCGAAGCTGTAGACCTTTCGGGAGAAAAATAGGTTCCTCGGATTCAAACACCACATCCGTCCGCGCCACACCCGCCTCATGGGGACGCATCCCGAGAAGCTTGAGGAATTTTCGCTCGTTTTTCGCTGTCACGCGGTTGAGGTAGTACTGCTGCATCTCCACCAGCCACGCCAGCATCTCCAGCATCGTGATCCCCGGATCGTGATCATTTTCATCTGTCCACTGGGGGAAGACATGCGGGATGGCTTTCTGGGCTTCTTGGACCAGCTGCTCGAACCTTCTGTCATCTAAGTTGGGTAATGGTAACATCTTGACACCTCCCCTCCGCGTCTTATCGGATTCAATGCTTGTTAGAGACCAGCCCCTTTTATAAGACCACTACCTTCACCTGATGCGTACCGCTTGTGATCACGCCATGCGGGAGGCGTTCCCATTCTTCCAAGGTGATCTCGCTGCGCTGTCCGTCTTCGATTCTGCACACCTGCAGTCCGATCTTCTCCACATGGCTCACCGCATCTATCGGGTTGAGCAGGGCGTAAAAAGCGGACGGATGTACCGTTTTGCCAATTTCCCAGCCTTGTCCGCCGTGGTCTCCATGGAATGGATCGAGAAAACGGTTGATCCGCTGTGTCGCCTCCAGCTCCACCTGGTAAGCCTCATCCAGATTGCGCACAGCGACCGTAGCCGTCACCGACACCTCGATAAAAGCGGGCAACACCACCTGCACCCCGCCGGAATATCCCACCAGATTGGCTGACCGCGCCGATAGGAAGCGCATGAGTTCCCGGCGAATCTCCGGGAAAAAGGCAAGCGATGCAGCCCCTCCGCGCGGCAGAGCAACCAGTGTGATCCGTCCCTGCTCGGGGAGCATCTTCGCGTTGAGGTTGGGCAGGCACTTGACTTTTGCCAGATCGGGGTAGGCTTCTCGGGCTAAGTATTCGTAGTCTTCGGCAGTCACTGCACGATTGCGGGTGCGGATCATCTGCGGCCCGCGCCAGATCACGGACTCCATCGGTTCCGCCTCACTTCCACCGCCGGATGGCTCGTGGTTGGTCACTTCATGGACAAACGCGATCGAGTTGTACAGCTTGTTGATCTGATGGGCCTCCACATTGCCCCGGCTGCCCCCGCCTGTTTTGTAGGAGACTTGTACTTTTTCACTGCTGGTCAATTGTGGGAGCTTACCATGCTTGCCGTCTCCAAAGCGGATCGTGCCATAGGAGCGGTTGATCGTGTAGTGACGGTCGTTCGGCTGTGACTGGGACAAAGACTCGACAGGGCGCCATTTTACCCATGCCTTCAGCAGTTTTTGCTCCGAGTTACGGAAGACTTTTACCTGTTCGGGATCATCTGACGCAAGCTTGCGCAGCACCTCCTCGTCGATCTGTGCGGTCTCATCCACCCAGACCTCTTCATAGAGCACTGGCGTTTTGCTCAACACGTATTCTGTGCCTGTATCGCCGTAACCACCGTCGCTGTGATGGGTGGAACCGCTGTGTCCGTCATGGCTGATACTGCGCTTGACTGGGTGCTCGTTGGTGACGCTCTCCTGCTGGATCACTCGCACGGTGTTGAGGTGCATGCCTTGGACGATGGGCAGTGGTTGATCCGCCTGATCCAGCTTACCGTCGGTGTTGAGCGCGCGAATCCAAAAGCGGCTCTGACCGAACTGCACCGTCTGCACACAGTCATCCGGCACAGCGAATTGGATCGTGCCGCTCTGGGTCAAGCCATTGGTCTCGTCGGCGGTTTTGCAGGTCGTCCAGAGGTGCTTGCCGTTCACATCCCGCAGGTACTGCCACTCGATCTGCGGGATCTGACCAGCGGAGTAGGCTTGCGCTTGGATGGAAAAAAACAGGGTGATCGGGCCGCGGGCAGGTAATGTGTCGAAGCCGAGGTAGAAGGCGGGCTGTGGATGATCCAGCGTGGTGAATGGGGAAAATGCGGGGGAACGGTTGTACAAGTCGGTGGTGCGGTCGATCCATTCGGCGTTGTTATATGTAAAAGCACGTTGGGGCACCTGCATCCCATCGGTTGTTTCCGCACCCCCATCCTCCACTCCTACGCCATACCGATAATTCACCAGCACCCGCTTCACGCGCGGCGACTGAAAAATAGGCTCCGGCCCATGCAGACTGCTCACATTGACAATCCGTGCGCGTATCCAACAGGTATGCTGCGCGTTCACCTCGACCGGCTCCAGATCGGACGGACAGCGGAACACCAGCTGCTTTTGTCCACCCTCGGCAAACATCCCCTCGTATTCACTCTCACTATACAACCGCACCCAGCCGCGTCCGTTCCAATATTCCCATACCACCTGTGTGATGTGGACGAGCAGCGGCTCCGGCTTTTTCGCCAGTTCCGTCTTTTTCATCACCAGCTTCCAGTCGATCGGCACTTCCTGCTCAGGGCGCCACCTCCGTGGAATCAGCTCGACGTCGAGCGTGAGAGTGATCACCGCCCCTTTTTTGCGGAAGGCTTCCTCGCTTGCGATATAAAACAAACCGTACGGCGCAAACATCTCGCCAAACGGGTCAAAATCCTCCGCTTTCTGCTCGATATCATTGGAAAACAGGCGATCTGGTGCAAATCCGCCAACACCGTCCGGATCAAGAAACCTGCTTGCGAGCCTCGCCCCACTGAAGACCAGCTGATTGCTTTGCCACGGAAAGACTGCAGCACTATCAGGACGCACCCGGCAGCGTATCCAGCGGGCACGGACACCGTTGACCTCGGCTGGGGAGATGTTGGCAGCTGAGGAGGCGGTCGTCTTTTTCAACAAAAGAAGCTCTCCTGCAAGTACCACCTCGTCGAACGCCTGCCAGCCACCCTCCACCGAATACGACCACTCGACCAGCTCAGAGGAAGCGAGCGTCTCCCGCAGAAAAGGCTCTTTGTACCGCTCCAGCGAGTTGGTGAGAGACAACTCCACTTGTGACGGATGGCGAAGGAGCAAAAGGTCGTCGTGCGCGAGGTATAAGACATGCGCTTGTAAGTTCTCCCCCTGTGTCGGACTAAATGGGGAGAATACTCCACGGGTTCGGTTCAAAATCTCGCTCGGCAGTTGGGGGATATGACCCGGCTTGTCATAGGGAAACCCGCTGACAGGCACAATACAATCCTGCGCAGCACTGGCAAAAAAAGCGCTCAAAATCGTCGCCGGGGTGATCAGCAGAGGCTTTTCCGTCTCGAACAGGATCGGGCCTCCACCGTCCGTTGCTTCGGCCATCAGGCGTGTCCCTTTTGCGACGAAGACGGGTTCCTTGGCTCCTTCACTCAGCTTGAACGTGACATAGGCGCGGGCAGGCTTGGCGGTGTGGGGCTTGGGGTCTAACAGATTCAGGAAGGCGAGAAAATTTTTATCCGGCACACGGTTGATCCTTCCGATATTGCCCAGAAACATCTCGGCAAACAGCAGGAACAAGGCCGTCCCCGCGTCAGGATCATCCGGCGAGAATTTCCATTCCGGCGTGTAGAACGGGGCCATTTCCTTCATTTGCTGGAGGAGTGCTTGTTTGTCGCGGGTATCGACGATTGGGGGAGCAGCAGGAATAGGTGGTTGGGATGTCCTCATGACTGCACACGCGTCCCTTCATTAATATAGAAAGGATATACCTTGTTAAACAGGTTGTTGGTCTTGCGGATGCGGTAACGGACGGAGATGAGGACTTTGCCCGATTCATCCGAGGCGTTGGCTGCGGTGACCTCCACCTCGTACACGCGGGGCTCCCACTTGGCGATGGCCTGCTCGATCGCCTGCTGCATCTCGTACAAGCTCTGCGCATCGGTCCCGCCGAAGAGAAACTGCTGTACCCCGCAGCCAAAATCCGGGCGCATCACCCGCTCCCCTTTTCCCGTCCACAAGATCAGCCGGATCGCTTCCTCGATATCCTCTTCGTATTCCGACATCCGGATCCGCCCCGTGGTCTCGTCTACCTCGATAGGGAATTTCCAGCCTACTCCTAAAAATTTGGCTCCCATGCCTGTCACCCCCTGTCCCCTGTCTGCCTGCAAACTCCGGTTAGTTGATCTTGACCATGCTGCCCTGGATTTGCACCATGCCGCTTGATTTGATCGAAAGCGAAGCCTGCCCCTCCAGATTGAGTGCCGCCTGTGCCTTGATGTTCATCTGGGCTTGAGCTTCGATATTGATCTGTGTGGATTTGATAGATACGGAGTTGTTGCTGCTTAGAGTGATTTCACCTGTCTGGTTGATTTTGATCGTGGTCTGAGAGCAGGTGAGCGTGATTGAGTTGTCCGTGCCGCCTTTGATCACGATCTGGTTGGCATTATCCTTGCTCGATACCGTCACGGAGTCGGCCTGTGTATCAAAATCGATGATCTGCCCCTTGCTGGTGGCAAGCGTCACCTTGGCCCCGTTGTCATCGTCGTTGAAGATCAGCTCATGACCGGAACGCGAACGGATTTTGCGCATTGTGTTATTCTCGTAGTCTCCGCCGGCTGGGGGCTTGTTTTTGTCACTCCAGAGGGAACCGATGACATACGGGGCCTCCGGATCTCCCGCCTCGAATGCAACCAGCACCTCGTCGCCCACATCAGGGATGAACAGGCTGCCCATCGTGTTGCCGCCCATCAGCGTGGCGACCCGTGCCCAGTCGGTTTCACTGTCTGCTCCAAAAATCGGGATGTTGAGCTTCACTCTGGCTTTGCTGTCCGGGTCTTGGATATTGGTCACGATCCCGACCAGCACGCCCTCTACCTTAGGGATCGGGAAGTCGTCCCGGCTCATATCGCATTCCCCTCTACTTCAAAATCAATCAAATATCCCGAGCGCCCGATCCTGTGCGTCGCCGACGTAATCCGCATCGGCTGATTGAATGATGCCCCCAGCCCGTTAAACGAAAGATAGAGCGCAGCCCGGATCTCCGGAACGCCCAAGCACGAGCCGGAACCTTGCAGCAGGCCCATGGAGATTTTATTGAGGATCGCGTTGGCCAATTTGGACGCTTCGTCTTGGTCCTTTACTTTTCGCTGGACGTATTTGACGTTGGGCTTGTTGAGTGCGCCGATCAGGTCTTTGCCTGTAGTCGAGTTGGTGCCCAGCTTTTTGACGGTCGTGGATTTGCCCTCGATCAGCTTGCGGGTATCGGGATTCCACCACTGCACCACCACTTGATCGACCTGATTGGACAGATTCACTTCGGTTGAAAAGCTCAACAGGGTCTTTTGCCATTCCAGTGTGGTGACAGCGGTTGGTGTGGATGAATTATCACTGGGGGCTTGCTTGAAATAGATCGTCTTGCCCACTACATAAAAATCATAGTTATTCTTCATCGCCAGATAGAGCAGATAGCGGTAGTCGCTCATGTCGTACTGGTTGATCTCTGCCTTTTGGGTCTGGGTCGCATCTGTCTGCACGTCGGACAGATAGAGGGACGCGATATCGGAGACGACGTCACTGTCCTGCATCTCGTTCCATTGCTTAAAATGGTTGCCGCTCATCATCGTAAACGACAGGTCGATCCCATCCACACTGATCTGCGGCGGGCCGTCCTGTGCATAGTCATAGCGGACGGTCTTGATCATCCCGATAAACACGGTCTCCAGCTTGTCGACATACCCCATGCGGATGATCAGCTCTTTGCCGGGGGCGAAGTAGTTGTCTGTGCCGGTAAAGGTGCGGTTCTGGATGTCGTACGCATTGTCTACGGTAAATGAAGCCGTGTCCGCCTCCTCGCCCAGCACGGTGCGGACGGACACTTGGGAGATCGCGTACCCCTTTTTCACCATATTTTCATTCTCGATCAACACTTCAAAAGCCGGTGCGAAAAAGTTCTTGTACTTGCTGCTCAATTCACCAAACGTAAAGCTGGATTGGGTAAACAGCACACTGTTGGTCATATGGGTCTATCACTCCAACCTGGGCAAAGTCAGCTGGCGTCCTGCCTGCAGCAGTCTTGGATTGTCGATCCCGTTAGCTTTGGCGATCTCGCGCCAGACACCTGTGTCTTCGTATTCGGTATGTGCGAGCATCCACAGCTGTTCGCCCTCGTGCAGGACACGCTGCTTGGTACGGTCTGCCGACTCCGGAGAGATGTCGGACAGCTGATCCTGAATGCTGCGGTAGGCTTTGAACGTGACATTGAGCCTGGCGCGGACGGGATTGCCGGATTCGTGGAACATCGTGAAGGTCTGGCTCACTTTTTCGATCAGCCCTTTGAAGCTGAAGCTCCCCCATGTAAACTGCACCAGCGGCGGGGCATGCAGGTGACTGTTGATTTTGAGCAGGCCGGTGATTGTTCCGGTGAGATCCCGCACATCGCTCTGGGTCGCAGTCGTATCGAAAAAAAGCTCCATGCTAAGCGTCTCCGCCTCCCCCGTGATGAACTGGGCCACCGGAGAAGCCAGCCCCGGTACGGTGTGCCACGCGTACTGATTGGCGGTCTCGATCTGGTATTGGGTCGGGTTGAACATGACGGGGATGGGATCAGAGGCTGGGGTGGTGAACGCTTGGATTTTGGCTTTGACCAGTCCCATTTTCTATAGCCCCCTTCTTTCACGGTCTGAGCGCATTTTGCGTTTGATCTCGGTGTAGACCTGATCGACCAGCCTGTTGATGTCGACTCCGGGGAGGTTGGTGGATGAGTGGTTAGGTGTGGTTTGGATGATCGCGGGTGTGGTGGTTACTTTGGATGGTGCGGCGGTGGTTGGTGTAGTAGATGAGTTGGGGTGGTGGGTGCGTTGGCGGAAGTGGTTTAGGTCGGGAGTGGATTGGGCGTAGGCTGGTGGATGATGGTGGATTGGATGATTGTTGGACTTGCTTCTTTCTATTCTATGCTTTGGGAGTGGAAGTTTTTCTGGTTGTCGAGAATCTTTTGGTAGATGGGTGGGTGTTGGTGTTACAAGTTGTTCGACACTGCCGCGGTATGTTTGGATGGCATGTACGGTTCTCGTAGTGATTGGGTCGATTGAGAAGGGCGTTGGGATTCTTCCAGCGTTTAATTTCGCTAGGAAGTGAGCTGCGACAATATTGTCGGTGGATTTTCTCCGATAATTGTTTGTGACCCATTCTCCCTTTATTGAGTGAACAAGCTTGCTAAGCAGCTCTGAAGTGAGGACTTGCTTGATTCGGAGTGACTCAACAATTTGCTGAGTCCCAACCAATCTAACGTAGGATTGCCCGATCGGATTGAGTAAAAGGGTAAAAGGCTGCTTCTCGTGTTGGATACGGTTTTGGATACTGTTTTGAATGCTATTTTGAATGCTGCTTCCGATACGCTTTTTCTGTGTCGTAGTATGGTGTTGAATTAACTTGTAGGCAATTTGCTTGTGAGTCTGCTTGTGGGCCTGCTTGGCAGCCCGCTTCTGATCCAGCCAACGTTCTCTGACAGTCTGGATGATACTCTGAATCTCGTTGGGCCAAATTACTTCCTTGCTCCAGGTACCATTCGGTTTCTGACCAAGCCAAAATCCTGCATGGGGATGGGTCCTGACCAACTTCGAGTTGAGCCAGTACAGTAGTCGGTTGCTTACATTGGCTTGATGCAGAATCGTATACCTCGTCATTCCTTCCTGCCTTGGCTGCATGTGACGAAATGGGGAGGCATCGGGATTTTTAGGGCCTGCTGTCTGATTGCTGATCATTCGGATTAAAATCTGGTTAATCGTGATTGAATCGGTGGACCGTGGATTGCTGATCAGTTGGCTGAGGCTGGTGAGAAGTACGGAAACCGATGTGGCAGCGTTGATCGGGGTAGGATTTTTGCTCTGGTTCGTATGAAAGTACCTGTTGAGCTCTTCCATTAGATTGGTGACGGATGAGTGTTGAGGCTGGGAATGCTCTGTCAGTTGTATGGCGGGTGGTGCAATGGATAGTGTTGTAACTAACTTTTGCAATAATGCATATCCCGACTGAGACGGCAGTTTACGTAAAAGCTTGATGAATTGCCTGATCGACAAATGATTCGTCTGATTCTTCGTCGTTGTTCGGCTTGTTCTGGTTAATGCAGAGGCAATGGATGATTGTCCGGCCGCAGTACGGGATAATCGGTTCACTTGGATGAATCGGTCCGTTCGGATGAGTCCGTTCAATCGCGTTCTAGTATGGGTCGATTGTCCGTTACGTCCGTAATTAGAAAAGATCATGTTGGGGAATATGTGCTGGAGAAAGAGTTTTTCCGCGATGTCTGAGGTCGCTCCCACTCCCGATGATTTCACAAAAAAAGAGCCTGGCAACTTATCTGACTGTCTGAACCATACAGGATTCTCCGACCTGATCGTGAGGTGTTTTTGATTTAATAGAAAAACAATAAGGTCTGGGCGCCTGCTTTGCCAATACTGGTTGACGACCGGTAATTGCTTGTTGTACTCGTATGGGTGTCTGATTGATTCGTGCAGGGATGCTCGGGTTTGTAGCACGTAGTTCTCTTTTAACCGGGTATGTTCCCGGAATTGATTCCACTCGGCAAGCAATGAATTCGCTTGTTCGAAAAGGTCTGCTCGTCGTGCGTGAGCCAGATGGTCTATCAATCGGTATGTCAACGAATAAGTTCTTAGAAGTGGAGAGAACTCTCGGTTCCACGCTTTGTATGGCTTCTTTAGACGATACAGTTTTTCTAGATGATCGGGTATTTTTATTGATGAATAAATGGTTTTCGCAGAATTCGGCAGGGTTGAGAGGCTCCAGTTGTGTGGAGTAAGAATGTTGCCGGAAAACCCAACCGTTCCCCGACTTCTATCCCACATATCCAATTGCACTCGGTTGAAAAGCCAATTATTTATGTGGGAAGTGTAAAACTGCAGCGTATTTGAGAGGACGTCCCGCCGGTGAAAGCGGCCTTGGCTCAACTCAGATGAGGGCGCCCTGTTTCTTAAAAGTATTTGGGGGTCAAAAGCAATCGGCCATCCGCTGTTACTGTCAGTAAAGAACTTGCTTAGATGAAGGAACCCTGTACTTCCCGGACTTCGTGCACTCTCGGTTTTCCCGTTCTTTCGCTTTCCATTTTGAAACCGTGTGAAAGACCGCTCATCTGATACCACCACATTAAAACCAGGCAGGTATACAGATTGAAAAAAGCTTTTGAAGACCTTTTCCATGTCCATCATATAACTTCGTTCGGCGAGTACATCTCGTGTCAGATAAGCCAATCGGATCACATTGACAGGAGGTGTGACGGGGACTCCACCACTCCAACCGAATGCGGAACTTCCTGATTCCGTAGCAAGCTGTACGGTTTGGAATAATGCTCGCAGGGTTTGGGAGATGATGAATTGCTGTGGTGGGTTCGATTGATTTGATTGATTTAATTGATTCGATTGATTCGATTGATTCGATTGAAAAACTGGTTGTGGCTGCAGTAGTTGTAATAATCGGTGAAATCGGTACAGCAGATGCAATGGTTTGGTGATAGGCAACTTGCCTGGATAAACGGACGAATGATTGCTCGTTGTATGACGATTGATGAAATTGATGAATGAGATATTTATATTTTGGGGATTGCTTACGTGCTTTAGATTATTTACATATTTTATATCACTTACATATTTTGGATTTCCCACATATTTTCGATTACTTATATGGTTTAGGATGCTTATGACACTTGGAGCGCTCCTATGGCTCGGGATTCTTACGGTGTCGTTCGTATGTGTAGTGTTTACCATCCCTACAAGGTTCGTTATCTCCGCAAGGTTCCGATTTTGTAGAGGATGAAAAAGATTAGTCTGCTTCCAAGCAGTTTCGACGAATGGGTAACCGTGGTGCAAGTCACTTTTAAAAGGGCGATTGGTATTTGTTATTTCACTTATACGAAAGGAATGGCTCAAATATCTGATAGGGCTGAAATCCCTGATAAGTCTGAACCGAATCACACGAGTGACCTGTCTTGCTTGATTGCCACGTCTTGCATGGTTATCGCGTCTTTCAAGACCGCTACGATTACTCTCAGTCTGTCGACTCCCATTTAGAAAAAGATCTGGTAGAAGACGATCGGCATGCCCCGTCCGCATCGGTTCTTTGAACACGGGTGTGAGGTTATGCCTAAGCCTAAGCGGACTATTTTCGAGCAGGATCATATTTCGGATTATATTTTGGCGCATCTCTAGGGAGTAGATCCGTTCTTGAAAAAAAGATTGCTTAATTGCAAAATGACTCAAAATGTGGGTTGCTCCAGCTGTTACATGCCTTCTGATTGTTCGGCTTATTCGGCTTATTTGAAGTGTAAGATTTTCAGCACTAGTATAGTTTTTATCATTTAGATACGTTTGAGTAGTTGTATGCTTTTGAGTAGTTGTATGCTGGTTAAACGTTGTTTCCTCTTTATTCGTTGCAACCTCTCTCACCATTTTTCCAGCTGTTCGTGTTGTTGCGATTCTGGACATGTGAGCTACTATTCTTTCTGCTTCCGTTCCTGCTTCTGAAACGATCCTCGATCGTAACGAATGCCTCTTCGCCCGATCAAGCAACAGCAAAAATACAACGTGTTCTTCCCATTTCTTTACCGCGAAGGTACCAGATCGTTCACGTGAGGCGCTTTTATCTGAGGAACTGGCGCGAAAAAATAATGAAAGTTTAGAGGATTGAGAAGTTTGATAGTTGAGGGGATTTTTGGAGATGCGTGAGGTGTTGGATATACGAGAGATTGTAGATGTACCAGGAAATGCAGATGTATCAGGGAATTCAGATGTACGAGAGAATGCAGATGTACCAGAGGCTTCAGATACGACAGAGATTTTAGATATTCGTACGTTTTGAGCCCATAACGGAAATCTAGAAGATGGGGTAATGGACGGAGAATATGAAATAGATGAAGCATTTGAAACAGATTGAGCATTTACAGAAGTTGGCGCAATGACTGGAGTTGGAGCATCTACAGGAGTTGGAGCAATGACTGGAGTAGGAGCAGCTAAAGTAGTTGCTGTATTGGGAACCATCTGACGAAGCAACTGACTTATCCACTGATTGCTATTGGCGAGCTCCCCCACTTCTCCTGCACGGCTGCGTCTATGTACGGCTTGGCTGAGCCACATGACTTTTGGTTCGAATTCATCATGGGAGTGCGTCCCGACCAATCGGGTAAAAGAAAAGATGGAGAAAGTTGACGGCATCACACCAGCTGCAGACCAGCGTTCCTGACTTTGGATCGCATCGAGGGAAAATGGAAACAGGTTATTGGACAACAACAGCTCTCTCTTATGGCGAGAATATGGCCCATACAGAGCTTCTTGTGCTCGTTCTTGTTTGACCAGTCCATTGTCTCTGTACGGCCCTTTGCTTACATGGTTGCCCCTGAACAGGCGGGTCAGATTCCGCTGATGTATGGCTGTCGAATTCACTTGATTCAGCCCATAAACCGAAGTGGTATTTTCAATCTTATTGAACCCGCGTATTTCAAAGGCTGAACGTCCCCTACTACCACTAAGATCGGGCAGCTGTTTTGCCTCTTGCTTTTGCCTAACCAAAATGCCATCGCCGTGCCCGACCAGCCGGGTCATCCTACTGCCCGCTCCGCTTCCCAACCGCAGCAACAGCTTCTCCAACCGCAAAAGCCCCGCATATCCAGCCCGCACCGTAGATGTAAGCATCTCTTTTTGCGCCTGAATCTGCCAATGCAGCTGGATGTAATACTGCTCGACCGATTGCCCGTCTCCCCAGCTCCCATACTCGCGGTGTATCAGCGACAACCGACCAAAGCTGTTTCCTACGGCTGAACCATATTTTCCTATAATCCGCTCAGCAAAATTCTGAGACGAGCTCCCTCCGCGAATCCCCCGAACCTGTACATGCAACTGTGCTCCTCCTTTCTGCAAAAAATGGCGCGAAAACAGCCCCCCAACTCCCCACCCTATATCTTCGAATACGGATTAAACGTCACCTTCAACCCCGCATGCACCAACTGCAGCTGCTCAATCGCCACCTCGCTGCGGCTCGCATTCAGCTCCGGGCCGACCCATTTGGTAGGAAAGGCGTCATACAGCTCCCAGCACGCCACCCACTCGCCGGTACGGTCATAGAGGATGATCGAGACATCCATCGGGGAGGGATTGCTGCGCTGGGTGTCGCTGTACCAGCTCCAGAGGATGCGCTCTTTGCTGATACCACGGCGGAGGATAACGGGCGGGTAGCTGGTGACATCTGGAAAATAGTGGACATAGCCGTTGACCCCGCCTTCGCGGTACTCTTCTGTCTTGGTCTCTGCTTCCAGACCTGACACCTCGCTGAAGCCGCCAAGGTCGATCCCGTCGAACTCGATGGTAAAACAGTACGTGCCGATCAGCTGGGTCGTGTTTCGTTTGGAAAAGGTCGTATCCGTTCTATTGCGTTTGGCTGCGGACATAGGTCTCACCTCTTGGAGAAGACATCGAATGGGTTGTCCGGTTCGTCATTGAGCTTGCGGTTGATCTTGGAGATCTGGTCGCACCAGCGACGGCGTTCCCGATGCTCCATTGACATGATTTCGTCGTGGGGCCAGTGAAAATAATAGGCGACAAACGATACCTCCTCGTAAATCTTGTCAATGGGATAGCGGGTTATACCGTTTCCTTCTCCCCCAGAAAAGCCAAATCCACCTCGAATTTATGGTCGCATTTTGGGCAAGTAACCGCGTGAAACGGGTTGTCCGATTCATTGATTTGCTGATAAAAGTTTTGCAGAAAAGCCAGGTCAGCGGTAAACAGGCTCTCGATCACACGGGTGTCGATCACACGCAGGTCGCCAAGCTTTGTGATCACGCGGGCCAGCAAAATAATGGAGAGATAACCGGGATTGGCTTGGACACGCTGGTCACGCATCGGCAGGATCTCGTCTGCGGCGGTCGCCAGTCTCATCGTGCCGCGCTTATGCAGGGTGCCGTGCTCATCTACATAACCTCTTGGAAGCTCAAAAGTAAATTCGGTTTGGAATGCCATCGTAAATCCCTCCAGATTGGTATTTTACATGTTTACGAATACAAAACAGCTGTGGTGAGGCAGGAGGCCGAACAGACGTCTCCTCCTGCCACCGCCATTTTTCACACGTACCATGAAGCTACACTATTTCGCCCGTGTCATCCCTTCATGTGCCAGCTCCAGCGACTCAATCGCCGTCTCGGAAGCAGTCGCGCTGAAATCCGGTGCCGTGTACTTGGTCGGCCATGCCTCGATGATCTTCCATGTCGCTACATCGCTGCCTTCCTCGTTGATCGCGATGATCGTGACGCTTTTGCGGGAGACTTTTCCCTGGATGCAGTCGTTAATCCAGTTCCACAGCTCCATCGAGTCAGTGACGCCCCATTTGAGCGTGATATTGCCGTACTTGGCGAGACCCGGCAGCTTGCGCGGGGTGATCACCTCGTTGCCTTCGCGGTATTCGACGATATCGAGTGATGCGTCAAAACCAGTTACTTCACTGAAGCCCGCCTGCTGGATGCCGTCCATCTCCACACGGTACCGAAAGCGGCGGTACGGGTCTTTACGTTCTCCTGCCATCTGATCGTTCTCCTTCCACTATTAAATCTACTGCGCCCTACTGCTGTTCGTTGGTCTTCTGCGTAATCCGGAAAATCACAAACTCAGCAGGCTTCACCGGAGATACCCCAATCACGCAGATCAGCCGGCCATTGTCGATATCATCCTGTGTCATCGTGCTGCGTCCGATATTGATGTAAAAGGCTTCGCCCGGACTTGCCCCCATCAAGGCTCCATCACGCCAGACACGGGTCAAAAACGAATCGATCGTACGCTGGACACGCGCCCACAGCCGCTCATCATTTGGCTCAAACACGACCCAGTTCGTGCCGCGCTTGATCGATTCTTCGAGGAAAATAAACAATCTTCGGACGTTGATGTATTTCCACAGCCCATTGGAAGAGAGCGTGCGCGCGCCCCACACACGGATGCCCTGACCAGTAAAAGAGCGGATCAGGTTGACACCGCGCGGGTTAAGCAGGTCTTGCTCCCCTTTGTTGTATTGGCAATCAAGTCCGACGCAGGCGCGTACCACTTCATTGGCCGGTGCCTTGTGGACGCCACGGGTGTTGTCCGAGCGGGCATAGATCCCGATCATCGAGCCGGACGGTGGAATGTAGATATTACGCTTATCCAGCGGGTCAAACACCTGCAGCCATGGATTATACATCGCCGCATACTGTGTATCGAACATATTGCGGTGGGAGATGACATCCGCTACCTTTGTCTTTTCACGCGGGATATCCAGCACGGCAAAACGGCTGCGCAGATTCTCACAATGCGCCACAAGTGCCAGCTGTACGCTCGGCTCCGTCACACCTGGAATCGCCATGATGCTTACATCGTCATTGTCGATGAAAGATTGAATCCCGGTACGTTTGCCCGGCCCTTCATTGACGCCCATGTAGATGTCTGGTGTCACATTTTCCTGTGTACCGTCACTGCCGCCTGTAAGCCCGATCGCATAGGTCGCATCCTCGGTCGGCTCGCTGCCTGTGATCACTTGGAACGGATGGGTGATCGTCTCACCTGCTGCAGCAGTGCTGTTATCCGTCACGCGGATCAGGCTGGAGCGGCCCAGTTTTTTCACAATATGACTGGCTGCCGATGCATTGAACGAGACATGCTCATAGGTTTCGATCTGGTCGCGGAACACGACATCAACCGTGAATTCGCAGGTAGTCAAGAGCTTGGTCGGCAAAAGCTCCTTGTCCACGACCGCGTCATCGCCCTCCAGATGAGTTTCCAGTTCGATCACGTTGTCCTGTGCATGGACGACACGGCTGTACTGAACTTTTTCACCGTCAGAGAAAGCGACCACATCGCCCGCGTGGAAACCGGCCGAGGTCTTCACCTGATACAGCTTGGAGTCAGCCGCCGCGCCTTCGATCCCGAGAATCGGCGTTTTGGCCTTGCTGGATGGACGCACCGTCACCTTGAGCTGGTTGCCCCAGACGCCCGGATTTTTGGCGTAGACATGCAGCGGTATCGTTGCCGCTGTTTCCTCTGTGACATTGGCCGCCTCTTTGGCATCGGACGGGGCGACCCGCATGATGAACGCACGCGAACCACCGTTAATGAAGAAATGCTCCACCGCATAGGAGAGAAACCGATAGTCACCAAACGCTTTTTCCGACAGATACGAACCATAGATCTTGGAAAAATCAGCAAAGCTAGTCACCAATTCCGGAATCCCCACCACCGGCCCGCGCTCAGCCAGACCGATGAATCCCGCCGTACTGGTACTGACCCCTTCGAGCGGTACCGCACCACTGTCAAATTCTTCGACATACACCCCAGGAGATAAGTATTCTGCCATCTGTTTCCGAGCCCCCTGACACACTTCACGTCCGAGACCCAGCTCCCCACCTTTCTATTAAGAGATTACAAGCAAAAGCTCCCCAATGCCGTCATCGTGCCCTCTTCCACATCCACCTCCTTCACCTGTGCGGCCACCTCGATGATCACTTGAAAGCTTTTGCGTCTCGTAAACGGGAGATAAAGCGCCAGCTCCCCACGCTCGTCACTTCTCGTCCACGTGATCGGCAACAGCCACGTCCCACGTCGCCAGGGGGTAGACAGCGGGTCTTTCAGACGGTAGCTTCGCTCGCTGATCACTTCTGCAATCTCGCAGATTTCGCGGGGAGGCTCTCCCTCTTTGCCTACCAGCAAAAACCGGCTGCCAACCACCACGCCCCCCGTCCGTTGCATCAGCTCAACCCTCTCACGCGCATTCTCATCCGTATCCTGTGCCAGCCTCGCCTTGTAGCATTCAGGCGTGACGATGGTCGCCTGAGCCTCGATCCCTGCCACTCCTCTGCCTCTCGCATCACGTACAGACGCACGAATGATAGTCGCCCCCGCCGTATACGGATAACAGGGACGCGGCAACAACAGCCGATGTACAACCGGATTCAGCGGCTCCAACCCATCCATCTCCACCTCTATCACTTCATCGAGATAGATATCAGACTCAACCGTCACCTGCCATCTCCCCCGCTGGTCAGGCCCCGGCAGCCCGACGAACACGAAGCTGCCATCCGGCTTGCGTACAGGCTTGGCATCCCATCCGACCAGCCTCACCCTCAACTGCGGATCAGCAGGCGACCCACCCGTGTACGAGTCGATTAGACGCACGACAAACGAACAATGGGTCAACGTAACCTGACCAATCACGATCTCCATCATCTCGCCCCACCTCCGCCAGACAGCTGGTTGGACAAGACGCGGACCGTTCCCCTGCCCGCAGACAACGGATCAATATAGACAGGGCCGACCATCACATCGATAGAAGCTTTATATCCCGCGTTGGGAAAATTCCATAGTTTCGTGAGCGCTTCCAGCGACAAGGTCTGGGTGACGAGACGAAGTGCTTCCTGCGACTCGCCCAGCGAGCCTTGCAAGACCGACCCGCGAAGTGTCAAGGTATGTCCCAGCACCTGAATCACCCTGCCAAGCATCCGGTGTTCGTCCAGCATCCGGGTAGACAGATCAGAACTGGAATGCGCCGTGATTAGATAGTGCAGATTGACCGTCACAGGGGCATGTGCATAAGAAGCAGGGTCAGACGTATGCATCCGGCTCTGTCTCGCATCCGCATTCTCCTCGATCTGATAGAGAAAAATACTCAGGTTCAAATCCCCTTTATCCGCAGGAGACGCAAGCCCGATGTACTCCGGCTGCGTGATCGGCTCCGGCACCAGATACTCCCGCAGATATGTCATCAGGGTTAATCCGACATCAGCAATCGCGGTATAGTTGGCGATAGCACAACACCTCTATCACTGGAAAAAATCGCTCCACTCGTGGGTGAGCACGACTTTTCCCGATTTGGCTAACTCATGCTTGGCAGCGTGGATGATGTGAGACATACGGACAGGCTCTTGGGCCGCAGCGGCGAGGAAGGTGGCGGAGACGACGATATTTTTGATATGCCCCCCGGTCAGCTGGAATTTTTCAGCAAGGAGCGCAAAATCAATCGAATCATCAAGCGGGGTTTCTTCGGGGAAAAGGAAGCGCCAGATCTGTTCGCGGTATTCTGCATCGGGGAATGGAAATTTGATAATATAACTGATCCGCCGCAAAAACGCTTCGTCCACATTTTGCAGGAAATTGGTCGCAAGAACTGTGATGCCCTCGTACTCTTCCATCTTTTGCAAGAGATAGGAAGTCTCCAGATTGGCGTACTTGTCGTGCGAATCCTTCACCTCGGAGCGTTTGCCGAACAAGGCATCCATCTCATCGAAAAAGAGAATCGCCTGACTCGCACCTGCTTCGGCGAACACCTCATGCAGATGCTTTTCCGTCTCTCCGATGTACTTGCTGACAATCCTCGACAGGTCGATTTTGTAGATCTCCAGCCCCAGCTCGCGGGCAATCACCTCAGCGGACATCGTCTTCCCTGTGCCCGGAGGCCCGGCGAACAGCATGCTGATCCCCCTGCCGTACGACAGCTTGCGGTTAAATCCCCACTGATCGTAGACGATATGGCGGTATTTCACTTGGTTGCAGGCTTGGCGCAGCTGGTCCTTCTGGCTGTCGGGCAGGACGATATCCTCCCACGTATACCTTGGCGAAAGCTTGGTCGCCAGCCGCTGTAGCCTATGTTGGATTTGCTTATAACAGGACTGATGTACTTGTTCTAATCCTATTTTTCCATTGGTAGGAAAATACCACTTGTACAAATTTTTCGTAGAGAGCAAGGCATCACCGATCTGTCCCGGCGTAAAGCGGAAGGTACTGGCCAAGGAGCCGAAGTCAAGGTGTCCCGCGTCTAGCCCATACCCCTTGGCATATGTCTCCCAGACCAGCTTGCGCTCAGATTCTGTCGGATACGGCAGACTGACCTCCACACAGACCCGCTCCGGAAAAAACCGCCCGGCATGATGCGCCTTCTGCGATAACACTGCCAGCATACCGGGGTACTCCCGCAAGATTTCGGTAATAAGCGCCAGCTGCCTGACCGCCGACTCGCTCTCCGCAAGCAGCATCTCCAGCCTGTCTACACACAGAACCGCACGATGCAGCATCGCCTCCCGCACAACCTGCTCCAAAAGCGTGCGCAACGGACGGTCATCCTCCACCATCCGTTTTACATCGATGATGAGAAGCGGCAATCCGAGCGATTGGCAGAGATGCTTCATCTGAAGCTTTTTGCCTGATCCAAACGGGCCGGTGAGGGAAATCAGGACCGTTTCCTGACCAGCCATCATAAAAGCCAGCATCTGCTCCTGCACATCGGTGTGGATCAACAATGGTGGCAGGGACCGAGCATCGTCAGGATGCCTCAGGCTGGCAAACGCCGCAAGCCCTCCATACGTCCCCGCATGCCCTACCTTCCCATGCAGGAAAAAATGAACCATCCGCTCGTCCAGCCTAAGCACCCTTGAAAGCGACAGATGCCCGGACACTTGCTCCTCCCCTTTTTTCAGGAAAAAACGGGTGAGCTTGCCGCCCTCAGCAAACGACATCCGCGCCTCCATCATCTCGTGCGGAGTCTGGCAAAAAAGCCGCAGTGCCAAATCCACTGTCGGGTGCTTGATCGTGATATCGTCTTGCAGATAGCCGAACACTTTTTCATACTTGCGGTCGATCTCCACGGACAGGCACAGGAACAGGCAGGCTTGCTCGAACGCAGTCAGGCCGAATACCTCCGCGACATGCGGCAATGGGAGAGTGGTCGAGTCTTTTTGACTCCGTCCCAATCTGTTCTGCGCCAGTCTTGCCTGAATCTCCGCCTCCAATCTGACCCGCTCCGATACCAGCCACTCGATTTCGTGCAAAGTATCCTCTGAAACCTCTGTGCCCACATCGGACTGAGACTGGATCTGAGTCTGTGAACGGCGCAACAAACCCTCGATCTCCTCTGGAGTAACGATCAACCCACGGAACTGGTGAGAATCGTCCGCCGCCTCCCGATACGGGTCGAGCAAAAGCGACAGACGAATCATCAGATCAAGCAGCCTGCACTCGTCCTGGTAATGCTCCCACGAGCTTGTATATGGTTGGTAAACAGGAATAGAAGCAGGCAATGGTGATCCCCCCTGTTATGATCGGTTATACCTCATGCAATACCAAATGTATGGATCAATCTAAAAAAATAGACTGTTTCAACTTACCATTATTTTACATATCCATCCCCGTTTTACTAGACGCAAAAAAACCTCCAAACGTTTATACGTCAGAGGCTTTTCCACAAAAAAATACGAGACTCACTCATTCCATCCTGAGTGCGGCTATTCTGTTGGGGTTGTAGAACAGTTGATATCCAGAGGAACGATCATTTCCCACCCTCAGGAGACTAGAGGTTCTCCCCGTTCGTCCGAATGACGTCCTGATACCAATAAAAGCTTTTCTTCTTAATTCGTCTCAAATCTCGTTCATCCGTCTCATCACGATTGACATAGACAAATCCATACCGTTTTTGGTACCCATTTAACCAGCTTAACAGATCGGTAAATGACCAGCTGCAATATCCAATCAGATCCACACCGTCATGAATAGCCTGCTTACACTGTTCTAGGTGGGAACGGAGATACTCAATCCGATAATCATCATGAACCGTATCATTCTCTTCCAGACGGTCAAACTCGCCCAGACCATTTTCCGTGATGAAGACCGGGAGCTGATATCGGCTGGTAATACGTCGCATCCCTACCCGTAGACCGATGGGATCGATCGCCCAATCCCAGTTGGACGTTTCTAAGTGGGGATTACGCATGGTCTTATACAATCCGGGTACACCTGTTTCTTCCCCGCTGCCTTTTTTCCCCGTACTGTTAAATCTGCCTTCTGCCACACCATCAAGCGGATTGAACTCGTAGGTAATCGTCTGATAATAGTTGATCCCTACAAAATCAGGTCTTCCTTTTTGGAGTAATTCCAGGTCACCTTCCTGTATGGTAGGGGCCAGACCTTGCTCCAATAGATACCGGTACGGGATTTGCGGATATATACCCCAGCAGTAGACATCCAGCCACCAGTGGTTTGTGAATTCCTCGGCATTTTCATATGCCAAGATATCCTTTGGATCGCTGGTTAGCGGATACGCTGGAGAATAAGCAAAGCTGGGGCCGATTTTTCCATCCGGCACATATGTACGGAAGGACTCAATCGCCTTCGCATTGGCCAGAAAAGCAATATGGTTCGCTTCATAGAATCGTTTGCGATCTTGGACACCTGGTGGGTGCAAGGCGGTGATAAAACCATGATGCGTGTTATAGTTCTGTTCATTTAAGGAAACCCAGTATTTCACACGATCGCCAAACCGCTTATATAGGGTGATACAGTTGTTGTTGAAGTCGTCGATAATCTGTCTGGACTCCCAAGCCCCATATTCCTCTACCAACGCGTATGGGACATCCCAATGGTACAGAGTCAGTACCGGCTCAATCTGATGCGCCAAAAGCTCATTGATCAGATCATCATAGAATTGCAGCCCGGCCTCATTCACTTCGCCTTTTCCTTGTGGATAGATGCGGGGCCAGCTGACAGAGAATCGATATGCTTTGAGACCCATCTGTGCCATGAGTGCAATATCTTCCTTATAACGGTGGTAATGATCTACCGCCACATCCCCATTCGATCCCATGTAGGTCTTCCCCGGGATTTTGGTAAACACATCCCACACAGAAGGCCCCTTGCCATCCTCATCCCAAGCCCCTTCTACCTGATAGGCGGCCGATGCTGATCCCCATAGAAAATGTGTCGGAAATGACGTTAACTCCTTATGAATCATGCTGTTCACTCCTGTTTTTCGTTATGATCATCCGTCTTTCCTACCACCCACCTGATCCACTCTCCGTATCATTTCCCTCATCAAATAGGCTTCCTCCGTCTCAGGAATGGACAAGCCCTCATGCGTGATGCCACATGTCCCTCCAAACAGTTTATCCGCATTATCGTCAGATAACATCTTGGACAAAAGAAAAAGAGGCGCTCCTCACGCGGAACACCTCTCGGACTGATCACTCTACCGTCCGTATATGACAACTCATTTACCGTCTTACCAGCCCAGATAGTAGTTTTTATCGAGCCAAGTAGGCCAGTTCAAGCCAAAATGGTCTTGCAGCATATGCTCTGCCACGCAGAACGCCCCTTCTACCCAGCCCTGCTGATCAGAGTAGGCCTCACCGCATATGTAAACCGATTCGTTCTCATACGGTTTGCGCATATATTTCATCACGTCTTTGACCGAATATCCAGCTTTCCACGCATGGTAGCCGCCGCCGTAAGGATCAAGCGTCCAATCCTTGTACCATGTCACATACGGCTCAGGGATCTTCATATCTTCACCATGAAGCTCACGAAGCTGCTCCATCACTTCTGCCACCATGACCTTGGAAGCCTGCACATCCTGCAGGGCATTTACCGCTGTCAGGGAGGTAAGCTCGGTTGGACGTGGCTGGAATTTCTCTTTTGCGTTGGCAAGAACCTCCCAGAATGGGATTGTTCGCATGTCGTTGTAGCTGGATAAGAATAAGGAATGCGAGTTTTCAGGATCTACCCCGAAGTAGTAGCACTGGCGCATCGGCAAATCAGTGATTGAATGGCCTGCGGTCGCGCCAAAGTCCTCTTTCCACCACGGATATTCGAAGCCCATGAGAATTTTGAAGGATGGTTCCATAATAACGGATTGCATGTTATCTTGCAGTTCCGTATTTTCATAGCAGTTGAAAAAGAAATTACGCTGCTCCAGCAATTCCAGCGAACGTCTTGGCATTCCCAAAATAATATGGTTGGCATACACTTTCCAGGTTGTCTTCGATTGCAGATTCAAAAACTCCAATTCGTAACGATAGTTGCCATTGGTTGTCTTACTGAAGGTAATGAGCTGGTTTTGCGCCCAGATCGTATTTTCCGGCTGTTGCAGATACGCCTTAGCCAGTGCGTAAGCGATCTGATCATACCCGCCTTCGATTGTCCGGTAGGCAACGCTTGCATCGGAGAAATCACCGACCATGTAAGGGAAAGCCTCTGCCGCGTTCCAGTTGATCGTATTCGAAAAATATCCGCCTGCGTCAGCGAGGAAGTTGTAGCCTTCTTGGGAGACCCGGTCCTTGATCAGGCTCCAAAACCCGATATCGTTGACCTTCATTCCGTTGTACGGGCCTTCGAAGCAATAGGTCAGATTAGGCTTGATGTCATCCCACTCTTCGCTCGTCAGCTGGAATTCGTATTCGTATGGACTTGGATGACCCACTTTGTCCTGATACTTCTCAACAAACCAAGGATCAGCCATCAAAACATCATACACGACCTTGTTAAAGAGTTGATCCGCGCTGTAGCCGATATCATCTTCATTGAGCTGGTACCGTGTGATGAAGGTTTCACCATTCTTCTGGGCTTCCTCCCATGCGTTGAGACGGGTTCTTTGCTTGCGGAAGTAACCGAAATGGTTCGCATCATCACCCATTGGAAAATCAACATGGCTGAGCCAGTCGGAGAACACATCTTCGATCAGCGTCGTTACAATCTGCTGGGACGTCATGTAACGCATACCTCCCAGCTCGCCGGAAATCGACATACCCGGAAGCGTCACCGATTCCAATCGACCGGCAATGCGATCACTCATATCGAAGATCTGAACACTTCCCGCCGGATAGCTTTTGCCTGTGCTGGTGGTACCTTCCATCATACGATAGGCGGAGTACAATCCGGATACCCCTGCTCCAATTATCGCAACTTCCACTTCCAGACCGTCCTGAAAGCCTGTATTCAGTCGAATATCTCTTACATCTGTAGATTGACTCATTTATTTGATTACCCCTTCGCGTGTGATTTTGAAATGTGAAATATCATACGGGTCCACATGCATTGCCTCACCGATCTAATGGAATGGATATAACATAACTATATCCATTCGAGTAGTCATATGACTATTGACCCAAGTCATCATTTTCTCCGCGGGAAATCAGTCCCAAACATTAAGGCGTCTAGGTTCACCGGATAAGTGGAGCGTATAGCATGTTCTCCTTCAAGTTCAACCCTACCAAAATTCATAAACTCTTCTTGCAAAGGAGTCTAAATGAGATCTATCTTCTGAACAACCCCGCTTGACGTTAAACCGAATCGCTCTCATCGAAAATGTGCTTACGAAACGATTCAAATTCTCCGAACCCTTTTTCTTCCGTGCTCATGAGCCGGGTGACATGGGCTGGATTGTTCATAAACACGGCGTTCTCTATTCACAGGAGTATGGTTGGGACGAACGTTTTGAAGCTCTTGTTTCGCAAATTGCGGCTGATTTTATAAACAACTATCATCCTCAAAAAGAACGGTGCTGGATCGCTGAAATGAATGGAGAAGTTGTAGGATCTGTCCTGATCGTGCAAGAAAGTGAAGCGGTTGCTAAGCTCCGTCTACTCTTGGTTGATCCTAAGGCTCGTGGGTTGGGACTTGGCACACGGCTCACTGAAGAAGCCATTCGCTTTGCTAAGCGAACAGGATATGAAAAGATCGTATTATGGACGAATCGTGTACTCAAGGAAGCCAGACACATCTACGAAAAGTTAGGATTTAAACTGATAGCTGAAGAAAAACATAACAGCTTTGGTCATGAACTTGTCGGAGAAACTTGGGAGTTAACCCTTTGATATATGTTTTTTGCCTACACGTAAAAAGAGATGCTCCTCCTCTGGGAACATCTCTTTTCTTTATAAATCTCTTCTTCGGCTTACTCGCCCGTATATTTATTCTCACGGTGCCAGCGAAGATATGCTTTTTGTCCCTCTGTCGCTTTGATGCGGGGACTTGTATCATCAATGAAGTAACCCAATGATTCCTCATCCAGCTGTGGAGAGATGATGGTAGCCCCATCGTCAGCAAAAGCAAGCCGACCCTGATCAAATAACGCGTAATGATTGTGGCACAGCAAAAGGCCGTTATCCACATCGGAACGCTCTTGGTCGCTTGATTCGCTCCACGGCTTGATATGCGTGGCCACCAGCAGATGCTCATTGGCAATCGCACACAGCTTGCAATTCGCTTCCACGGACATGAGCTGCTGTTTAAAGGAAGACTGGCTGATTCGATGCTTGATCAGCAGCTCTTTTTCAGCGGGAGTGATCTCCGTGCTGTCGATGGCAGGCTGGTCAGGTGCAGTGAGCGCTTCTTGGACATCTGCAATGTTCGGAGTGTCCTGAGCGGATGGCAGCTCCGTAGCAGACTCGGTCACAGATACCGCTTGGGCAGTTTCCACTGGCGTTGGTGCCGATTCGGCGATAATTGCCGAGATCACGGACTCATCTGCCCGCTCCGGTTCAGCTGTGTCTGCTGTAGTGGCAGCCTCCCCTTCGTCGGAAGCGGCTTCTCGGACATCCGCAGGCGTAGAAATGATCGCCGAGATGTGACTCTCGTCAGCTGTTTTCTGTACAGCTACGCTATCGTTGACATCGTTCATTCCAGCGGCTACAGTATCTGCTACTGCCTCCGTTACTGGAACAGTCGTTGTCGTCACATCCGTTGCTGATTCAGTTGCAGCTGCATTCGGAGACATTGCCTCCGCGCTCTGAACTGGAGTTGGGTCACTCTGCTCCGGCTGATTTGTCTGCTCTTGCTGACCAACCTGATCCTGCCCCTCTGCCCGTCCGGCATCCTCCGCTCCCCCGTCCGCATCCTTCTGCGCAAAAACCGTCTGATACAGCGCCTTCAATCCCTCCAACGGCTCATTCTCCCACTGTTCCCCATTCGCCGGGTCTGGTCTGAAATGAACCATCGAGATATCGTTGAGGCTCGCATTCGGATTATGCTCGAACAGCATCTGCATCACCCGTTTTTTCGATGGGTTGAGCAGCTGTTTGGAGGTGGTGTGCTTCAAGGTCACCTTATCAACGATCTTGTGATTCTCAAGCAAAATCACTTGATAACGGAACGGACCAGCCTCGTTTGTTTCCCAGAATCTTTTTACGGTCAACAAATGATATACCGTGTCGCGATCCTTCACATACAGCTTGCGGGTAAGGCCCCGTTGCAGCATTTCATCAACGGTCTCGTCCTTCGCAGCTTTGGTCTTCGTACCAGTTTTCGTCTGTTGCTTGGCAGCCCGCTCCGGCTTTGGCTTCGTGATCTTGGGCAGCTCCACCAAAAAATCGTCCCAGCCTTCATAAGCAAAAACCTGGTCCCTCTGCTCTTCATAAAAAGGGACCCACTGGCTGCCCGGCAAATTGGGATGTCCCATCTCATCAGCGATTCTCGTAAAAAAAAGCTCGCTCGGTAAATGTGTCGTCTGCGTCAGCACGATCGATGACAAAGGCGGCCGGTTGCTGCGGATGCATCTCATCGAAATCTCCGACACCGGCTCGTTCAGGCCTTGTGGGCTGACGGCTCCCCCCAGGGATTTACTGAGCTGACCATACTCAATCGTTTTCTGGTCTTTCGCGGACTGAATAAGAATCGTGCTGATTCGATGCAAGAGTTTCTCGTTCATGGAATCGCTCTCCTCCTATTCGCTGTACATTTCATGTTACGCATATGAGCGTCGATTGATCATAACCATAACCCGTATTTTGTGAATCTCATGGTTCTGCCCGGACCTGCCAATCCGCAAAAAGGTTGCTTCCTGTCACTGTTCCGCGCTTACACCCAACTGCTTTAGCTTGCCCAAACCATTCCTTCTTCAAAACGTTTTTCCGGCAGAATCATCCATGTTTTCGTCCCGTCAACACGAACCGTTTCGCCGTCGTCCGAATTCCTTTTTCCGTCTGATTCGCCGCGATGAATTCCATCAGCCGGTCAACATCACCGTCGACCTCACCAAAGTGCGGGATGATCGGCGTATGCTTCAAAAGAAAAATCAAGTCCTTTGGCGACTGATAATATTCGGTCACGGTGTATTCAAGCGCTTCCAATTCAAGGAAGCCGACTTTCTGCATGTCCTCCATGCAGGTCGCTAGCAATTGACCGTCCGGCACTCCATAAGACTGGCCTCGACCAAAAGCCTCCTTCAGATTCTGCTTATCCGACTCGGCCACCTGCTGTGTCAGGAAGAGGCCGCCACTTTGGAGCACCCGGAACACCTGACCCGCGTCAAAAGGACAATGCCCGCTCAAACAGGTCTGGGTGATTCCCTTCTGACGTGCATTTGATTTTATGAAAGTCCCAGCCATTTTGGAATCCTATTGCCTGATAAAATTGCTCATAATCAAAATCGAATGAGTTCACTACTGCTGCCCCTCCTTATTGGATTGGCATAAAGCTTACTTTCCAGACACCTTGGCTGTTTTGGCGCATCTGAAAGCCGATGAATTCACCGTTCTCCGCCGGGATCTTGAGATATCCCGTTGCTTTGGATGTGTGGATGAATTCGGGTTGATCTACCTCTGCATAAAAAGGAAGAAGCGGATTTGCCGATTGATCAGTCTTTTGTGCCTGCAGATGCTCTTCCCGGCTCCATCGGACGTACTCTGGGTCATCTATGTACAATTCATATTGCGTTTCCCAATCGTTGGCCTGTTCGGCATGCAGATACAGCTTCGCTATCGTAAGCGGTGCCGCCTGCTTCAGCACAAGGTCATCGTAATGGGAGGTAAGAAAAGCTTCGTATAGGCTGTTCTCTTCTTCTGTCAGATGCAGCATGCCTTTGGATACATGCTGATCCTTACCGGGGGTCACAAGCTGTTCCTGAGAAGCACTAGGTGTTGCCTCTGCTGCAGTTGATTGTAGCTGTACTTGGCTGGTGTTCTGCTGGACGGTCTCCTCCGAACAAGCCGAAATCAACGTCGACAGCACAACCGTACCAAGCAGGAGAGACGGTTTGACAGCTTTCAAAAGAATCACCTCAGGAAGTTAAGACGCAACAGCAGAAAAATGGTTTCACAAAAAAACGGGGGTAACTCCAAAATAGTAGCATAAAAAAGAAGCCTTCACCACCAATTGATATAATCAATTCTGCGCAGAAAAGCCAGATAAAAAAATAGGAGCCTGGCAGTCTGCCAAGCCCAAAATTTTGTTTCGTGTAAGTGAATTTTTGGTCTGCAAAGAAACGGTCTACAGCGCAATGTCGATGTTCCCTCGTGTCTTAGCTGCAGACCCCTGTGTGCCCTGCGCGGTCTGTATTGCGGCATCAAAAGTGCTCTCTGCTGTCTCATTCTGTTGATTCTGATTCTGCTGTTGCTGTTGGGATTGCTCACGAGCCTGCTCCCGTTGGCTGTTCATATCGAATCCTTGCTGCTGTTGGTGGTTTTGTGGCTGATGGGTTACTTCCAGCTTGTCTACATTGAGCCCCTGCTGGACGAGTGCGGTACGGAGCTGGGAAAGCTGGTTGTCGATGATGTCTTTGCTCGCCGCATTATCTGCGACGAAGTGAGCGGTGATCAGACCATTCTCCACGGTGATTTTGACATTGACCTGACCCAGTGCCTGTGGATGCAGGATCAGCTTCGTCTCGGTGACACCATTCAAGCCCGCGATCTTCATCTGACGGACAAATACATCTGACACCTCATGCCCAAACTGTGCGGCACGGACGGTGTATCCTTGTGCGGCTTGCAGTCCGGAGTTGTTGGCAGATGAATGGGATGAAGACAGGTTGACTGCCGTGCCGTTGGTGATCTGCTGTGTGTCCTCGGTCCCTTCTGCGCCAGTGCCCGCTTGATTGACACCCTGTTGTTTGTCAGAAAGCATCTCGGTCTGGTACATGGACAATGCATGGTGGACACGCATGGTTTGAATCGGAGTGACACCTTGCTGCTGTTCTTCTGTGTTCGCCTGTGTCATCTGTATGTGGATAGGGGCCAGCACTTTGCCTTCCCATGGACCCTGCGCTTTTTTCACGAGATTTTTTAATGCCTGCAGGAAGTCATTGGCTTGATGGGCCGTCAGCTCTTGGAGTTGCTGTGGGCTAAGCTGTTGCAGCTGCTCCAGCAATGGCGTAAGCTTCGAGGCAAGGTTCAGACCTGTTTTACCATCGAGCAGAGCTGCTGCGTAATCCTGTACCTGCTCCTGTTGGAGTGGATTGAGCTGATCGGTCCCTTGCAGCATAGAGCCCAGCATCGCCATAAGCTCTTCCAAGCCTTGCAGGTCTTCTGGGTTGATCTCCTTCGGCAGTTCTGGCAACAGTTCCGCCTGTTCGAGCAGGAGCAGCGCATTGCCGATCTGCGAAGCAAACATACCCTGAATTGCTTCATTCCCGGTAGCTGTGGACGTCAGGTTCGGATTGGCAGACCCTGTTTTGCTTTGGATTTGCCCCTTTAGTTGAGATACATTCATATCCTCACTTCCCTTTGACTTTGAATGGTTGTGGCTATAACAGCAGGGTTATTGGTTTTTTTACGAATCTGGGCAACGATTTGATAGATGTGGAGAAATCTTTGTATTTTTAATTACAGTGAAAAAATTGTACCTATGTTCATTTCCCACTCTGGTGTTTGTTTAATCTGTTTTTTTCTGGCATGGGGGTGGGGAGAGAGGAAGAGGAGCATCTGTCTTCCAGTCGCCTTTCCCTCACGTTGTTCGGCCGGTCTTCTTACAGACAGATGCTCCTCTTCCTCTCTGCGGTGGTATGGGGATGGAAAGATAAAAGACAAATGAAAAAAGACTGCGAGAGGTTTCTCGGCAGTCTTTTGCTTGGAGTTTTGTTGTAGTTTCCTTGTAGTTTTAGTTTCCTGCATGTTTTGGGATTAAACGATCGTTTAACTTTTTTTTATTTATGGCAGAGTGAGACTCTTAGGTGTATTCGTATTACATCGCATTGGAAAAACGGTTGCTCTCATCCTGTGGGACGACGGCGTCGTAGAGGTGCATGTCGAGTTCGCGGAGGTGCGCTTCGCGTTCGGATTGGGTCCAGTTGAGGTAGTGGCTCATGAAGTCGATGACTGGGAGTTTCCAGGTCTGTACCCAGGCGATATCGAAAAAGAGTGCCCCGGTACGTCTAATGAAGAAATCGATTGGCTTGACGGTCATTTCGGACTCGATGGCGTAGATCAGAGAGGCGTAGAGGTCGGCTGGGAGTCCGTGGGTGTCCACTTTTCCGCCTTCGCGTTGCTGTGCTTTATTTTTCTGGTTGCTTGGCAGGTAGCGGTAGACCTCTTCGGTGTTGGAGCCGTAGAGGCGAACCAGTTTTTCGGCCTGTTGGGAGGTGAGTCCGTAGCTGATGCCTTCTTTTGTTTTGCGGGCGACGAAGGCTTCGTAATAGGCCGAGCCGCCTACATCGCCGCCGGAGATCGGGAGGTGTTTGGTGCGGCATGGGGAGAAATGGCCTTGCCCTGCTTCCGCGAGCAGTTTGGAGACCAGATCGACGACCATCTCGGCCATTTTGCGGTACCCAGTCAGCTTGCCTCCGGCGATCGTGATCAGTCCGGACGGGGATTGCCAGATTTCATCCTTGCGCGAGATTTCGGAGGCGCTTTTGCCTTCTTCGGAGATCAGCGGGCGTACACCGGCCCAGCTGGACTCGACATCTGCTTCCGTGATTTTGACCGTTGGAAACATGAAATTAATCGCATCGAGCACATATTGACGATCCGCTTTGGTCATGCGCGGATGGGAGGTATCCTCTTGGAAAAAGGTATCGGTCGTGCCCACATACGTCTTTTCACCGCGCGGGATGGCGAACACCATGCGCTTGTCAGGCGTGTCAAAATAGATCGCCTGCTGCAGCGGGAACCGCTTGCGGTCGATGACGAGGTGGATCCCTTTGGTCAGCTGCAGGGTTTTGCCTTTTTTGGAGCCGTCCAGTTCACGCAGCTTGTCGACCCATGGGCCTGTGGCATTGACGATTTTTTTGGCATTCACCTGATACGTCTTGCCGTCGAACATATCCTTGACCAGAACTCCTGTAATCAGGCCATGATCATACAGCAGCTCTTCCGCTTTGGCGTAGTTGATCGCTGTTGCCCCGTGTGACACAGCGGCCTTCATCACTTCGATGGTCAGACGCGCATCATCTGTGCGGTATTCCACATAGTAGCCGCCGCCCAAGAGACCTTGTTGTTTGAGCAGTGGCTCCTTGGCAAGTGTCGTCTGTATATTCAGCATTTGGCGTCTTTCCTGGCTTTTCACACCTGCCAGATAATCGTAGACGCGCAGACCCACCGAGGTGCTGAACTTGCCGAACGTTCCGCCTTGGTGGATCGGCAGCAGCATCCATTCCGGGGTCGTGACGTGCGGTCCGTTTTCATACACGATCGCACGCTCCTTGCCGACCTCTGCCACCATGCCTACTTCGAATTGCTTCAGGTAGCGAAGCCCGCCATGTACCAGCTTGGTGGATCGGCTGGATGTCCCCGCCGCAAAATCCTGCATCTCGATCAAAGCCGTCTTCATCCCACGGGTCGCCGCATCCAGCGCGATCCCCGCTCCGGTAATCCCCCCGCCGATGACTAAGAGATCATAGGTGATGGTCTGCATCTGCTCCAGCATTTCACTGCGGTTTTTGCTTGAAAATGTTGATGTTTGGGTTGTCATGGTAGTGCCTCCTTTTTTTGCATCCCATGCCCGAGAAAAAGAAAAAGAGAGACCACGATATACACGCTAGCACTTGGCCATCGTGACATGTGGTCTCTCCTAAGCTCCGGACAATTATTAACTTGTGATCATTATATCATACCTGAGTATTATTTAAAAGCCATTGCAGCATTTACCGCTTTTTTCCAACCGTTGTACAGTTCTTCCCGGCGATCCCCGTTCATCGTCGGTTCGAAGCGGCGGTCGACCATCCATTGACGTGCAATATCTTGGCGGTCTTCCCAATAGCCCACAGCCAGACCAGCGAGGTAGGCCGCTCCCAGTGCGGTCGTTTCATTAATCACAGGACGCTCCACCGGTACATCGAGGATGTCGCTTTGGAAGATCATCAGGAAATTATTTTTCACAGCGCCACCGTCTACCCGCAGTGCTTTGAGCGAGATGTGTGAATCTGCTTCCATCGCGGTCAGCACGTCTTTGGTCTGATAGGCAAGCGCTTCCAATGTAGCACGGATAAAATGCTCCTTGCTCGTTCCACGGGTCAGCCCGAATACCGCACCACGCACATCGCTGTCCCAATACGGAGTACCCAAGCCGACGAATGCTGGTACGACATATACTCCATCAGTTGACTCCACACGGGTCGCATACTGTTCACTGTCTTTGGAATCCTTCAGCATCCGCATCCCGTCGCGCAGCCATTGGATCGCAGAGCCTGCTACGAAAATACTGCCTTCGAGTGCATACTCTACTTTGCCGTCCACACCCCATGCGATGGTGGTCAATAGACCGTGATCGGATGGTACCGCTTTTTCCCCTGTGTTCATCAGCATGAAGCAGCCTGTTCCATACGTATTCTTCGCCATCCCCGGCTCGAAGCACGCCTGACCGAACAATGCTGCCTGCTGGTCTCCGGCCACACCCGCGATTGGAATCTCATGACCGAAGAAATGCTCACCAGCCGTACAATGATATACCTCAGAAGATGGACGCACCTCTGGAAGCATAGATGCCGGGATGCCGAGAATCTCCAACAGCTCCTCGTCCCACTTCAGTTCGTAGATGTTGTACATCAAGGTGCGGGAGGCATTGGAGTAGTCGGTCACATGGCACTTGCCGTCTGTCAGCTTCCAGATCAGCCACGTGTCGATGGTGCCGAACAACAGGTCGCCGCGCTCCGCTTTTTCTCTTGCGCCCTCGACGTTATCGAGAATCCATTTCACCTTGGTCGCGGAGAAGTAGGCATCGATCAGAAGACCGGTTTTGGCACGGAACAGATCGTTGAGTCCTTTGGCCCGCAGCTCGTCGCAGATGTCGCTGGTCTGGCGGGATTGCCATACAATCGCATTATAGACAGGAGCACCGGTGGTTTTATCCCAGACGACTGTCGTCTCGCGCTGGTTGGTGATGCCGATCCCTGCGATCTGCTCCGGCTTCACCTGTGCTTCAGACAGGCAAGATGCGATCACACCTGAGATGGAGCCCCAGATCTCCAGGGCATTATGCTCGACCCAGCCCGGCTTTGGAAAATGCTGTGTAAATTCTTGTTGGGAGGTTCCTACGATCTCCCCTTGTTTATTGAACAGAATCGCCCGCGAGCTAGTCGTGCCCTGATCGAGTGCCAAGATATATGTTTGCATGTGAATGCCCCCTCTGTTGGATTCTTGTACCATCATTTTACGCCACTAATTTGCGTTGTACAGACTCTTGGTGTTTTTTCGGCCCGAAGAGATAGGCGAGCAGCAGGACGATCACCATCGCGCCGAGCACCAGCCACAGGTAATTGGTGACGACACCTTGGAATGCGGCTTGGTAGAACAATCCACCGAACGAACCGCCCAAGAGTGGGCCGACGACCGGAACCCATGCGTATTTCCAGTTGGACGGGCCTTTTCCGTGGATCGGCAGCAGGAAGTGAGCGATACGCGGTCCCAGATCACGGGCCGGATTGATTGCATAGCCAGTCGTACCACCGAGCGAAAGCCCGATGCTGACTACCAGAAAACCGACAACCAGCGGGTTAAGCCCCTCTGTGAATTTATTCGCCCCAATCGCCAGAATTGCCATGACAAGTACAAAGGTTCCGATGATTTCACTAAGCAGGTTGGCGAATGGATTGGCGATCGCAGGTGAAGTGGCGAAGACGCCCAGCTTCGTAGCTGCATCCTCTGTTTCCTTCCAATGCGGCAGATAGTGCAGGTAGACGATGGCCGCTCCGATCATCGCACCCAGCAGCTGTGCCAGTATGTAGCCAGGTACACTCGCCCAGGCAAAATCACCCTTGAACGCGAGTCCGATGGTGAGCGCCGGATTCAAGTGAGCACCGCTGATTCCTCCCACCGAGTAAGCCGCGACAGCAACCGCCAGGCCCCAGCCCATCGTGATGACCATCCAGTCAGAGCCTGCGGCGAAAGATTTTTTCAGTGATACACCCGCGCAGACGCCTCCTCCCAGGATAATCAGAATCATGGTACCAATAAGCTCTCCCCAAAAAGCTGACATGATAACTCCCCCTTTTTTTGTCAATGAGGACACAAAAAAAGAGACCCCAACAAACGCCCTGTAAAAAAGGCGGTCATTGTGGATCTCCGTTTCTCCGTCACTCGTATTAACTTGAAGCCTATGGTAACAGCTGATGAAAGCGTTGTCAACGACTATTTATTTTCTTTCTCGTAGTGCTTCCAAAGGACATGGTTGGAGGTGGTGATCGCAGAAGCCCCGGCTTCCAAAGCACGCTCTACATCCTCTACACTGCGGATCAGCCCCCCGGCAAAGATCGGGATGTTCGTCCGTTCGTATACCTCTTTGATAATGTGCGGCATCGCTCCCGGCAGGACCTCGATGTAATCCGGCTTGGTTTTCTCAAAGAGCGCGTAGCTTTTCTCCAGGGCGTGCGTGTCTAACAGAAACATGCGCTGGATGGCGAGCACTCCCTTTTGCTTGGCCTTGAGGATGACGCTTGATCGGGTGGAAATCACCCCGAACGGCTTGATCTCTTGGCACAGGTACTCGGTCGCGTACTCATCATTTTTCATCCCGTGGATCAGGTCGGCGTGGAGCAGCATCTTTTTGCCTGCCTTGTCTGCCATTTTGACGATGGTTTTGAGCTGGCCTATGTGGGTCTCCAGAAAGACCGTGTGCTTGTACGGGCCCTCAAGGATTCGTTCGAAATCCTTCATATTGCGCGCAGCAGGAATGATTTTTTGATCCATAAATACCATGGTTACTCCCTCTCCATTGGTGGTGCTTGATTTTTGTCTTTGATTCTATCATTTTTGCACGGGGGTAGGATAGTCTGTTTTCATGAGGAGAAAAATGTTGATCGGCAAAATAAAAAGGATGCCCGCATCGTCCCGGACATCCCTTCATTCTATCGGTTATTCTTATGCTACTTTTTTCTTCAAGATATTGAGCATCAGCGCGGTCACGATGGTACCTGCGGCAATCGCTACGAGGTACATCGGCCAGTTGCCCACTACTGGGAGGACGAACAAGCCGCCGTGTGGTGCCGGCAGGGTGCAGCCGAATGCCATGGACAGACCGCCTGCTACGGCAGAACCTACCACGATGGATGGAATGACGCGTGCAGGGTCAGCTGCGGCAAAAGGAATCGCGCCTTCGGTGATGAAGGAGAGGCCCATGACGTAAGCGGTTTTACCTGCGTCACGCTCTTCCGGGGTAAATTTGTTTTTGAACAAAGTAGTTGCAACAGCAAGACCGAGTGGTGGAACCATACCTGCTGCCATGATCGCTGCGTGTGGCAGATAGTTGCCTTCTGCAATCATCGCGATCCCGAATGTGAACGCTGCCTTGTTGACAGGGCCACCCATGTCAAATGCCATCATCGCGCCAAGCACGATCCCGAGCAGGACAGCGTTACCTGTACCAAGACCGCTCAGCCAAGAACCCAAACCTTTATTCAACGCAGCAACTGGGTCAGCTACGATATAAACCATGATCAGACCGGAGATCAGCGTACCGAACAATGGATAAATGAGTGCGGGCTTGATCCCTTCCAAGGACGCGGGGAATCCGGATGTCGCCTTTTTGATCCCCTCTACGACATAACCGGCGAGGAAACCTGCGATAATCCCGCCCAAGAAGCCAGAACCTGCGGTAGATGCGAGCATACCTGCTACGAGACCAGGGGCAAGACCAGGACGATCTGCGATACTCATCGCGATAAAACCAGCCAAAATCGGAATCATCAGACCAAATGCGGAGCCGCCCCCGATGTCCATCAAGGCTTTGGCAAATGGATGGAAGCTCGGGTCATTCGGGTCAGACGCCTTGATTCCGAACATGAAGGAGAGCGCGATGATGATACCACCACCGACTACCAGCGGCAGCATGTTGGATACACCGCTCATCAAGTGACGGTAGAAGGCAGGCTGCTTGCTCTTCTGTGCCTGTTTGGCGGAGTCTACTTTGTCTTTTAAAGATCCTGCATGATAGACAGCCGCATCTTGCTTGACTGCGCGTTGGAGCAGTTCGGTTGCTTTGTGAATCCCGTCTGCGACAGGGACTTCGATCAGCTTTTTGCCGTCGAAACGATCCATATCGACTTGGCGGTCAGCCGCGACGATAATGCAGGTTGCTTCCGCGATATCCTGCTCGGTCAGCTTGTTTTTCGCACCACCGGAGCCGTTGGTTTCTACCTTGATATCGATGCCGAGTTCGGTTGCCTTTTTCTTGAGCGCGTCAGCGGCCATGTAGGTGTGAGCGATACCGGTCGGGCAAGCGGTGACAGCGACGACCTTAGGCTTGCCGGATGCGGCTGGTTGGCTGTCGGTCTCGGCTTGTGCGGCATTGGTATCGGAATCTTCGTTGTTATCTGTGCCGAACAGCTCATCCTGCTTCTGCTCCATGAGTTGGACGAACTCGTCTTTGGTCTTGATCGCACGTAGCTGGGTGCGTACATCGTCGTCCATAAGAATTTGGGAAAGCTGGGAAAGCGTTTCCAGATGTTCGTTATTCGCATTAGCTGACGCTGCGATCATGAAGAACAGGTCAGCATTTTGTCCGTCAAGCGATTCGAACGGCACGCCGGTAAGAGAGCGGCCAAAAGCGATTGCCGGTGTTTTGACCGCATCGGTTTTGCCGTGCGGAATCCCGATCCCTTCGCCGATCCCGGTGGAGCCTTGGGCTTCGCGGGCGAGGATCGCTTCTTTGAACTTGGCTTTGTCACCTAGCACACCGGATTCATCCAGTGCGTTGATCAGCTCGTCTAGCACCTCTTCTTTGTTTGTGGCCGCCAGACTGAGGATCATTCTTTTTTCATCGAGTAGTTGTGTAATCCGCATGTGTATACCCCCTGTATCGCTTATTTTTGTGTAATCTGTACCTGTGGAAGAAGCTCTTCAATCGATTCAGGTGTGCAGAAGCCTTCGTGAAAAGCGGTGGCACTGCCTGACGCCAATCCATAACGGAACGCTTGGAGTTTGTCGCCTGTCTTCTGCCATTGGTAGAGGAAGCCTGCAACGGTCGAGTCACCCGCTCCGACCGAGTTCACGACTTCTCCCTTTGGAACCTGTGCCACATAGGTCACGTGTCCGTCGGTGAAGATCGCGCCACGGCCTGCGAGGGAGACGATGACATTCTGCGCGCCTTGTTCTACGAGCTTCTTGGCGTATGGAATCGCCTCGTCCGGCGTCTCAATCTGTACACAGAACAGATCGCCCAGCTCATGGTGATTTGGCTTAATCAAGAACGGACGGGCCGGAATCGCTTGATGCAGCGCCTCTCCTTTGGAGTCGAGGAACACGGTGACACCTTTTGCCGCGGCCTGTTCAATGATCTGGCGGTAAAAGTACTGAGGAAGCGATGACGGCATGCTGCCAGCCAGGACAAGGGAGTCTTCTGCTGTCAGCGCTTGCAGCTGTTTGAGGAGCTTCGCTGCCGCTTCTTCTGGAATCTGCGGGGAGATCCCGTTGCATTCTGTCTCGTGCGCGGTTTTGAGCTTCATATTAATACGCGTGTCGCCTGCCACCGGGATGAAATCGTGAGAGACCCCCTTGGCATTCAGCTCCATGCGGATGAATTCGCCTGTAAACCCACCGAGAAATCCGAGCGCTTTGCTCTCCATTCCTAGTTGCTTGAGGACGATGGAGACATTGATCCCCTTGCCCCCTGCCATTTTTGCCTCGCGTTCGACTACATGTGTCTCGCCCTCGCTAAAGCTGCTGAGCCAGATATGGTAGTCGACGGAAGGATTCAGAGTAACCGTGTAAATCATAATGGAACCACCTCGATCTTCGCTGTTTGCATCCATAGTTGTCTGTCTTCTTCTGCCAGGTCATCGTCTGTGATGATCACGGCATCCTGTACCTCTGCCACATGGGCAAATGTCACATTGCCGAATTTGCTGGAATCAGCCAGCACATATTTCTCATCCGACAAGCGCAAGGCGGTCGTCTTGACAAACGCCTCTTCTGGGTCTGGTGTCGTCAAACCACGGCCCAGATCCACCCCATTCATCCCCAAAAAGCAGTGATCAAAACGGTACATCGAAAGTCCTGTAATCGCTCCGTTCCCCACCATGGAAAGTGTGGATGGCTTTAGCTTTCCGCCGATTAGAATGGTTTGAATCTGGTGCTCCAGCAATCGGAGCGCGGTATTGACCCCATTGGTGACCACCAATATATCTGGAGGCAGATGTGGAATCATCTGGAGCGTTGTTGTACCTGCATCTAAGAACAAGGAGTCACCCCGTTTTACTTTTGTTGCGGCGTATGCAGCAATCAGTGACTTTTCCCGGTCGTGCTTGAGGCTCTTCTCGGCTACCGTAGACTCTTCTACCTTTCCTTCTAAAAGCTGCGCGCCACCATGGACACGTCTGATCTTCTTCTGTGCTTCTAATTCATTCAGATCCCGCCGAATCGTGGAATCGGATGCCCCTGTCAGCTGAATCAGCTCAGGTAAACGGGCAAATCCCTGTTTTTGCAACAGCTCCAGGATGGCTTGCTGTCTCTCGGGAGTAAGCATATCCCTCACCTCAATTTTTCTCTTGGTCTTTATCTTAATGGAAACGCTGTCAGAAATCAATCACAAACATTCAAAAACGAGCAATAATATTCATGATACGATAGATTCAGTCATAAACGTTCACTATTTATTTCATTTTGCGATCAGTTTGGGTGCGTGAGAGAGGGAGGATGACCTGCTTTCCAGTCGCCTTTCCCCCTCTACGAGGGGCCGGTCTCCTTACAAACAGGTCATCCTCCCTCTCTTCGCGCAGCCTCGGTGAAATAAAAATACAAAAAATAAGCGAAGCATGATGGAATGAAAGTGATCCATGAGGCTTCGCTGCTGCTTGTGAAAGATATCTGGTTGTGGTGTATTATGTCTTGATTGACTGCGGACTGCTGTTTTTGAATGTTTTTGATTGATATTGTTGTCCGTCATCTTACAATCGTCAATTTACGCCTCTCAGCTTCTCTTCTGCATATCCTTATCTTTTATCTTTTATCTTTTTATATCCCCCACCCAATATTGAGGGTGGACGGGTACAATTCCGGCAGAGTGAGAGGATGATCTGTTTGTAAGGAGACCGGCCCCCTCGTAGAGGGGGGAAAGGCGACTGGAAAACAGATCATCCTCTCACTCTTCACCCCAACACAAGAACACCACAACACCCACACATCCTTACTCTATCTTTACCAGTTCACAATCGTTTATGACCATATGCCTCTCGCCCCACGAGCACATCGCATCAAGAATCGGTTTCAATGACCAGCCATAATCGGTCAACGAATACACCACTTTTGGCGGAATCTGTTCAAAAATATGCCGTTTCAACACACCGTCTTCCTCAAGCTCACGCAATTGCTGTGTGAGCATCTTTTGCGTAATCCCAGGCATGAGACGCTTTAACTCGCTTGTCCGTTTTTCTCCTTTGATCAGGTGACACATGATGACGACCTTCCATTTGCCGCCGATGACGTCGAGCGTGGCTTCGACAGGGATATTGTATGCCATGGTGAATCCTCCTTGCTTCTCTATTGATGGGTACTTTTTAGTGCCTATAGTACTTGGGGGTATCTATAGAACTTGAAAGTACGTACTTACTACCTTCATCTATGGGGTCTATAATAGCACTCATGAAGCAAATGTAAAGGGCCCTTTGCATTCTAACCAGAATTTATATAGATGTTATCAGGAGGTAACTATCCATGAATCATGCAAATCACATGTCAGCATCCGCGCAAAAAACAGCATCAAAAAGCGGAAATCTGGCACTACTCGCTCTCGCCATCAGTGCGTTTGGGATCGGGACGACAGAGTTTGTCCCGGTCGGTCTCTTGACTTCGCTCGCTGATGATCTAAATATCGGGATTACGCTGGCTGGTCTTGTGATATCAGGCTACGCAATCGGCGTGGCGGTCGGTGCTCCCATCATGACGGCACTGACCAACCGGATCAACCGCAAAACTCTGCTTATGGCACTCATGGGCATTTTCATCGTCGGGAACAGTGTCGCTGCGCTCTCCAGCTCTTTTGGATTACTGTTGGTCGCACGTATCATCACCGCTTTTTCGCACGGTGTCTTTTTCTCGATTGGTTCTACCATCGCCGTACAGCTTGTCCCTCCCCATAAAAAAGCCAGCGCCATCGCACTGATGTTCACTGGTCTGACGGTGGCAACCGTCACCGGTGTGCCGCTTGGGACGTTCATCGGGCAGGCGTTCGGCTGGCGGGCGACCTTCTGGGGCGTCGCGTTGCTCGGCGTGATCGCTATCATTGCCAGTGCCTTCCTGATCCCGAACAATCTCAAACAATCTCCACCAGCCAAATTCTCTGATATGTTCCGACTGCTCACCAACACCCGTCTGCTGCTCGGTTTTGCGATCACGGCACTTGGGTATGGCGGTACGTTTGTCGCCTTCACCTATCTGACCCCGATTCTGCAGGAAGTGACTGGTCTTAGCGCAAGCATCATCAGTATCGTGCTGCTCGTCTACGGGGTGGCCGTCGCGATCGGTAACTCAGTCGGTGGACGATTGGCCAATGAAAACCCGGCGCGTGCCCTTTTCTGGATGTTTATCGTCCAAGCGGCCATCCTCATCGCGATGACGTTCATGATTCCGTTCAAAGTCGTCGGCCTGATCGGTGTCTTCCTGATGGGACTCCTCGCCTTCATGAACGTGCCAGGGCTTCAGCTCTACATCGTCCAGCTCGCGGAAAAATACGTTCCTTCCGCAGTCGACGTCGCATCTGCACTCAACATCGCTGCGTTCAACATTGGGATTGCCATCGGCTCACTGGTCGGAGGCGCGGTTGTCGATTCCATCGGGCTTGTTCATACACCGTGGATCGGCGGGGTGATGGTCATCTTCGCTGTCCTGCTCACAGGCATTTCACTCAAGCTGGAAAAAGCGCAATCTTAATCTTTTCCATGATGCTGCACTACACTACGATCAGTCCGTATCAATGAAACAAAGCCGGTTCACCTCTAACTTGGGGAGAACCGGCTTTTTCATATGATTGCAACTGAACTTGTCATTTATCAGAGGAAGCGGGAATGGGTTGCCATCGTATCATCCTACTCTTCCACAATCCGCTCCCGATGCGTATACACATTACACTGATTCCCCCGGATAAAGCCCACCACCGTAATCCCCAGATCATGAGCCAAATCCAGCGCCAGATCGGTCGGGGCTGACTTGGAGAGGATGATCCCCACTCCGATTTTAGCGGCCTTTAACAAGACTTCTGACGAGACACGCCCGCTGAAAGCCAGCACCTTGTCCGCGAGAGGGATCCGCGCTTGCAGACAGTACCCGAAGATTTTGTCCAAAGCATTATGCCGCCCGATATCCGTGCGGGTCAAAAGCAAGCCGTCTGCATTGCACAGGGCGGCATTATGCAGACCGCCCGTCAGCTGAAAATAGGTCGAGCTTTGCTGAAGCAGCTCCATCAGCCGGATACATTGACTCGCGGTGATGCGGGTACGGGAGATGATCGTTTTTGCTGTTTTCACATCGTTGTGCAGGTAAAACTGACGGCTTTTTCCACAGCAGGAGCCGATGAACCTTTTGGAGTGAAGCTTGGCGGCATCTGTCTGTGGATTCGCCGTCTTTACATAGGCAAACCCACGCTCTTCGCTAATACTCAGGCTCTCGATCTCATCCGGGAGCCGAATGACACCCTCCGAGGCCAAAAAACCGACGACCAGCTCCTCCAGATCAGCCGGGGTGCAGACCATCGTCGCAAACTCCTCCCCGTTGAGCATGATCGTCAACGGGTACTCGATCGCGATATCGTCCTCCTGCTCGACAAAACCAGCGTCCTTGTTGGTGGACAGCCCACTCTTCAGATCGTTGCCGGTAAGCATGCCGTTCCCGTCCGCGTCGCTCTTCATGCCAGGATTCCCGTTCTGGTTCGCCTCGTTTCCCTTGCCATACCGCAGAATCAGCCGTTTGGTTGTAATCTCACGTTTCATCATAGCCCCTCTTTAACTGATTTCCTGCTCCAGCTCTTCCACTCGTTTTTCGACATAACGCATATCTTTATGCGCGTAAAAAGTCTCCGCCTTCTCTACAATCACCGCACTATTGTACTCAGGAATGCCTGCATATTGCTCGTAGACACCTTTTGGGAACAGGGCGTTGCCTTCTGGCCAATAGACTTGGATGTTGCCGGACTTGGTGTTCTCCAGCTTGGCTTTCCCTTGCATCGTGCCGTATTGGTTGTAGACGACGATGAACTCGCCCTCCACGATGTTAAGCGCTTTCGCATCTTGCGGATGGATCAGCACATCATAGCGATCAGCTGCGTTGAACGGATCTTTCGCACCATAGATCATCGAGTTAAACTGCTTGCCGCGTCGGGTCGTCACATAGAAATGACCCTCCGGCTTGCGGATCTCCGGCAGCTCACATGGGATCAGATTCCCTCTGCCATCCTCGGTCGGGCAGACGCCGTCTTCACACAGCCACGCATTGCCCCATTGGAAAAAATCACCACGGTTCTTCAGATCCTGAATACCGTCATAGTTCGGCGCCACCTTCGCGATCTCTTCCCGAACCGCATGAGCATCCTCGAACCAGATCAGGTGCTTGCGCTCAGGATCGACCCGTGCCGCGAGATCCCGATAGATCTGCCATTCTGCACGGGCTTCCCCGATCCGAGGCCCCTCGATCTCCGGTGAAAAGTACACCATCCGCTCGGTCGAGGTAGATGTCCCCCCGCCCGGCTGCTCATATCGCGTCATCGCTGGCAGAACAATCACGGCCTCCTGTGCGTCTACAAGGGTGGATGTGTTGAGAATGATATCCTGATGCACACGGATATCGACGGATGACAGGCATTTTTTCACAAACTCAGGGTCTGGCATCGTCTCGACGAAGTTGCCGCCTGATGTATAAAAGAGCTTCAGCTTGCGCTCGTGACCTTCAGGGAGCAACGCATTCTCCAGCGTCAACCCGACGATGTCGCCTTGCCATCTCGGCAGCGGGAATCCCCAGAGCTTTTCGATCCGCTCGATATCTTTTCCTTTATAATCGCCGCCCGGCAGGCTGAACGGATCAGCACCCATCTCCCCGGCACCTTGGACACCGGAGTGACCGCGGATTGGCATAAGACCGCAATGCTCACGTCCGAGGAACCCGCGCAACAGCGCAAGATTGGCGACTTGGGAAATATTATCCGTGGCAAAACGGTGCTGGGTCAGCCCCATGCTCCAGACGAACACGGCCGATTTGGACTTTGCGAGCAACTCAGCGAATTCCAACATTCTCGCTTTAGTGAGACCACTTGATTTTTCGAGCAGCTTCCAGTCTTGTTTTTGAATATGCGCCTTCAGCTCTTCGAAGCCATTGGCATGCTCACGGACAAACTCGTGATTGATCGCGGAACCCGGCTTTTTCTCCTCCATCTCAAACCAGTGCTTCATCACGCCGTTCATGAACGCGATATCCCCACCGATATTGACCTGGTAAAAGTCATCTGCGAGCTTCGTCCCAAACAGTGCTGACTCAGCAATCGACGGAATCCAGTATTCATCCATCGCCGGCTCGTGGTACGGATTGATCACGATGATCTTGGTACCTTTTCGCTTGGCGGCGTACATGTACTTGGTGGAGACTGGCTGGTTGTTGGCCGCGACACTGCCCCAGAAGACCAGTACATCCGTCCCGATCCAGTCCTTGTAGTTGCAGCTGGATGCGGCGATGCCGACGCTTCGCTTGAGCGCGGTCTTGGACGGGGAGTGACAGATGCGGGAAGCATTGTCGATGTTATTGGTACCGAGGAAGCGGGCGACTTTGGCCCCGACGTAGTAGGATTCGTTGGTAATCCCACGGGCTGTCAGGTAAAAGGCAAGCTGTTTCGGGTCGATTGTTTTGATTTTGTCCGCGATCAGGTTGAGCGCGTCGTCCCATGTCAGGCGGCTGAAGCGTCTTTCCCCCCTTCGGCGGATCAGCGGGTATGGGATGCGTCCCAGCTTACGCAATGCGGTGCTGTCCAGCTCACGTAATTTTTCAATATCACTGAATAAAATATCGTCCTTGATCGGGCTCATCGTATTGAGCCGCAGGACGTTCAAGCGGGTGGTGCAGAGATGCGGGCCTTGCAGGGTCTGGTCATACAGCCCCGACACGCCCAGCGCACAGCCGTCGCAGACGCCTTGGGTCAGGATGCGGTACGCATAGGGCAGATTGTCGCGGTTGTCCCAGATCACTTTCATGGTGTCGCGGATATGCTGTGGCTTCACTTTGCCCAAGCCGAACGGGACAGGACTGACCCACATCTTCGGATCAGGTGTCGCCGGCAGCTTGGTTGGGCCGGTGTGTTTTGTTTTCCCCATGATTTCTCCTCGATTCTCTTCGTTCTTTCTATATATATGCACGATTTTCTGGGGCAGGTGGGAACCTCTTTCTACACCCCTGCTTTACACGATGAACGGACTTTTTTTACCTACTGTATAAATATGCAGCTCGTGCATCGCTCTTGTACACGCGGTATAAAACAGCTTGCGCTCGCTCTCCCTGCCGTACTGGTTATGCGAACCATTGTAGATGATGACCGCATCGAATTCAACGCCTTTTGCCAAATAGGCAGGGATCACTACGGTGCCGGATTCAAAGGACCCGGACTCGGTGTGAACCAGACGGAAGGATGGTTGCTGCACCGCCACACCCGGCATATTCCGAAGCGCCTCATACGCTTCCTTGCTCTCCGCAGCCGTCTTACAAATCACCGCCAACGTCTGATGCCCAGCCTCATGAAGCTGACGGATACGTTCTGCTACCTTCCCATGCAGCTCGTCAAAATCACTCACCTGTGTCACCGTCGGCTCATCCCCTTCCCGGTTGAACGGCTCAATCTCCCCGCCGCCGGGAATCATTTTGCTGGTGAACTCAATAATCTGCCGCGTCGAACGGTAACTGCGGCGAAGAATCACGGTCTTGGTCTCCTGTGGTTTATAATACGACAGCAGTGTACCAAAACCATCCTCTCCCGGCTTACGCCCCACCGCATGGGCAAAAATCGCCTGATTCAAATCCCCCAGCACCGTAAACTTGGCAAACGGAAACAGCCGCTTGATAAATGTAAACTGGAACGCGGAATAATCCTGCGCCTCATCGATAAAGATATGACGCACCACCGTATTGGTCTGGAAGCCCTCGATCCGCTCTTTGATATACAGATACGGGGTCGCATCCTCGTAAGCAAGCTCCATCCGATCCAGCTTCTCCACGGTCTGGGCACAGATCTCCGTCCACTGCTCTGGCAGCACAGCATCCGGTGCGACGCGGTGCACATAATCCGGCTCGCTGAACAGCTGACGGTATACCGCAGGCACATCGATGAATCCAAGCTTTCTCACCATGCGGCGCAACGGCTTGAAGTGCTCATTGATCACCAAGGCCCCGAGGAACTTATGCTCGCGCTCGTAATCGTCGAAGGTATCCTCGGTGAACCGCTTTTTCTTCTGCAGCTGCTGATAAGCATCTATATAAGAGTCCCGATCCAGCAATTCGATCTCCTGCTCGACCCAGTGCTTTTTGCGCTCCCGTCGTCCGAGGGTTTTGAGCCGGTCGAGCAGCCATTCGGAGACGAGCTGCATCCGGTTAGGAATCAGCAGGGTATCATCCAGCTTATAAAAATACTCCTGTATCTCATCCGCAGAGATCAGCGTCGCCTCTTGGAAGATGATGTCTTTAAAAATCATGCCCTGCCGTCCGAGATGCTCGATATATTTCTCGGTCACATGCATAAAATCAGTCGTCGCCTTATAGCGAATCCCTGCCACCCGTGCCTCATAGCCCGGCTGCTCCATCGCGGTCAAGGTGTATTCCATCTGTTCAAACGGGTCTTCGAGCGTAAATACCTCAGCAAGCCGATGCTCCAGATAGCGCTGGAACGTCGTCTGCTGCATATTCTCCTCACCAAGCTCAGGCAGGACGGTAGCCACATAGCTGTTGAACATCTGGTTCGGTGAAAACAGCACAATATGATCAGCCCGCAGTGATTCACGGTACCGATACAGCAGATAGGCAACCCGCTGGAGCGCAGCAGACGTCTTCCCGCTTCCTGCTGCTCCCTGTACGACAAGCAATTGATTCCGTTCATCACGGATGATCTGGTTCTGCTCCTTTTGAATCGTGGCGACGATGCTCTTCATCTGAGCATCCGAGTGTCGGCCCAGCACCTGCTGCAAAAGCTCGTCACCGACCGTCACCCCGGTATCAAACAGACTACGGATCTCGCCATCGCGGATGATGTATTGCCGCTTCAGCTCCATCTCACCTTGGATCAGGCCGCCTGGTGTCTGGTATTCGGCAGGCCCTGGCGAATAATCGTAATACAGGCTCGATACAGGTGCCCGCCAGTCATACACGAGAAAATGCTCCCCGTCCTTATCCATAAAAGAGCCGATGCCTAAGTAGATGACATCCGTACGGTCTTCGCCCTCTTCCCGGAAGTCAATCCGCCCAAAATACGGAGACTGCTTGAGCTTAATCAACGTCTTGAGCTGGTTGTGCGCGTGACGGTGGCTACGCTCCCGCTCGGACAATACCTCTGCCTGCTGCTTAATACTCGCATACGTCTCCGCCGCCTCATGTGCATCGTCGAAGTTGACGGTCACATCGGTCCAAAAGTTCGTGCGGATCTCAACGATATCTGCCTTGATCTCCCCGACTTGGTGCTCCAACTCGACCATGCGCTTGCCGATCTCATCTACTACATGATCAACCCGCTCTTGTTCTTGTCGCCAATCTTGCTCCGACGCGCTCATGAAATCGCTCCTTTATCAAAGAATTTTTATAATGGTGAAGGTTTGACAGAGGTTCTTTTTTGTGTTATTATATTATTGGGTAATCATGATGATATTGATTATGATTGAACCTACCATGTTCTATTTTAGCATGGGCGTTTTTGGAATTCAATACATAACCCGACTTATTTTGCATGCTTAACGGAGACGCCCACCAGCGCCTCCGTTTTTTGATGTTGTTTTTGATTAAGCGACGAACCCACATCCCACCACTCAAACCCTTATGCCTAGGAGGTTTTCTGAATGTTTGATCAATCCCCGTATGCTTGCCGTGTCGAATGGGGCCAGCACGGAGCCAGAGAGGCCGCAGATCGCGGTGATATCACGATTATTGTGGATGTGCTGAGTTTTTCATCGACCGTGGTCACAGCAGTCAGTCTCGGAGCGGTGATCCTGCCCTATCCGCCGCCATTAAACGAACAGACCCAAGCGTATGCTGACCAGATGGGGGCTGAGCTGTTGTTTGGCCGTGCAGAAGCGGCGAGACTTGGACGACCCTCCCTCTCCCCTGTATCGTTCGGTGCGGAGCAAGCAGGTAAAAAGCTGGTACTCTGCTCACTCAACGGTGCGGCCTGCACATGGATCGCACAAAAGGTTCCCGCCCTCTTAATCGGCAGCCTGCTCAATGCTTCCGCAGTCGCCACTGTAGCCAACCGATTACAGCAAGAGACCGGGGCTACTATCACAGTAGTGCCATGCGGCGAAAAATGGGATGCCCCTCGCGATGGTGAAAATGGCTTGCGCCCCGCTCTCGAGGATTATCTCGGAGCCGGAGCGATCCTCTCCAAGCTCGATGGAAGCAAGTCACCGGAGGCTCTGGTATGTATCGGAGCATTCCAGCAGGCCCAAGCCAATATCGCGGAACTGCTCTGGGAATGCGGCAGCGGTCGGGAACTGCGCGAAAAAGGCTTCGGTGATGATGTTCGGCATATCGCACGATTGGATGTGTATGAGACGGTGCCGAGACTGGTAGGTGAGCAGTTTGTTGATTGTTCTCAGTAAGAAATCAGTCATGCGGTAGATAAAAGGATAAAAGAAGAACCGGGTACAGATGGAATTCTATGGATTCCACTGTACTCGGTTCTTTATGTTGGTAGGGTTATTCTCTTTTGCTGTCTTGCTCTTGTTCTACTATGCCTATTCCTGCTCGATCGTCGCTTGATTCAGCAGATTGTGTCGATGCCTGGGTATCTGGTACATTTGGTGCTGCCACGCCGCCTGTACCTATCCATTTTTGCGGGTCGAAGCGAAGCTCCTCGTACTCCTCCTCCCACGGTCCACCAGCGAACCTCGCCTGAGCAATTCCATCAAAAGCATGGGAGGAATAAGACTCAGGATACGTCAGTTCATCCAGGTCTTGTGGAGTGGCATCCCGGATCACTTCTCCCTCGTAATCAATGACCTGTTCGGGGCCTCCGATATTCTCGGGGCCGGTCAGATACTCTGGATACTTGATAGACGGCAAAGCAACGTCTGTGTTGCCCAGAATCACCCAGTCCCCGTCTTTGATCGACTCATCATCGAGATGGGCAATCGCAAGTACCGGTTGACGGATCAATCCTGTGATGTCGTGGTCTACTCCCTCTAAGAAGACATCAAACAAGATATACAACTTTTCATAGGTTGCAGAGGGACGGTCTGAGACGACCTGCCCAAAGCAGTAGTGTCCTTCCTTCACTGGGATGGCAAAGACATCTCCTGCCTTTGGTTCATGCTTCTTTTTTCGAGCCACAGACATGTTCCTTTCTTTGAGACGGTTTTCATCAGTATTTTACTTTGGTTTCGCCGTAAGAGAGTCCTAAATCCTTCCAATACTTCGGTGCGATTGAGTTAATCTTATTTTGCAGCTTGCTTTTGCCGCCGTGCTTATTGATATAGTACTGTTCCCAGTAGCGTAATTCGCTAAGCTTAATTCTATCTTTTAGCACCGAATATTTGTAGTACTCCCCGGCTTTTTTACCATTGCGGTCATGTGCCGCTCTGCGCTTTTTGAAGGTTTCGTTATTATTGGTTTTCCCGACGTATTTTGCCCCTATATTTTTGCCATTTTTCACGGTGCGCAGATAAATAATACCTGTTTTCGGGTCATTATTTTTGCGGTTATTTTTGACCAGTGTGGCTGTGTTGACAATCGCTCCGGTAGCGGAGAGGGCCATCCCTACCGCGATCAGATGCTCGGCCGCTACGGCTCCACCTACAATCAACGGGATAATGTTGCCGCTTGGGTCGGTGAACATAACCGGATTGTTGTGTGTGTAGAGGTAGAGATGTTGGCTTAATGGCTCGTGCTTGGCACCCGTGACGGTATCCCGTGTGGTAAAACGACCTGTGTTGGCATCATAGTGACGGGCACTCAGATAGTAAAGGCCTGTTGCTTCATCATAACGGTAGCCTGCATAGCGGTACGGATTGCTTGCTGCCAGTTGTCCGGACTGGGAAATGATATTCCCCCAAGCATCGTACTCGTACTCGGCTGCGACTGCACCATTGGCATCAGTCAGCTTGGTGACATCGCCGTGACCATTGAGATGATAGTAATAGGTGACACCGTTTTTGGTAAGTGTCAACGGGTTGCCTTCTGCATCCCATGTGTAGGAGGCTGTGATCGTGCCTGCCGCATCTGTTTCATAGAGAACCTTGTCACCGCTGTAGGTGTAGTTCGTCGTACCCGCCGGTGTGCTCATCTGGATGCGGTTGCCGTCTTTGTCATAGGCGAAGGTTGCGAGGCTTACCCCCGCTTTTGTCTTCACTTCGACTAAGCGGTTTTCTGCATCATAGCTGTAGGTTTTGGTTCCGTCAGCAAGCAGATTCCCGTTGGCATCGTAGCTGTACGCTTGTCCATTGACGGCTGTCAGTTGGGTTGCAAGGTCGTAGGAGTAAGTCGTGACCGTGCTGGTTGTGCCTTTGGTGACGGTCTTTCTGGTGCGGTTGCCGACGCTGTCATATTCGTAGGCAATTGTCGTCCCGTCGTTGAGTGTCTCTTTGGTGAGCTGATTGAGTGCATCGAATTGATACTGGATCGTGTTGGTACGGGTGGTGACGCTTGCGATATTCCCCGATTCATCGTAGCCGTACACATACGAATCCAAAAGATTGCCGGATGCATCATAGTTTTTCACCGATTTGATCCGGTTGGTATCATCGTACTCGGAAGCGGTGTAGGTCTTATTTCCTTTCATGGTGGAAATCAGATTGCCGCGTTCGTCATAGATGAACTTACCTTGTCGGACGCCATTTTGAGTTAGAGTTGTGACTTGGTTGAGCGAATTGTACTCATATTGAGTGTTCAGGGACGTGCTGCCCGCTGTCGCTGTGACCGTAGCCAGGTTGGAGTTGTTATCATAGCCATAGCTGAGTCGGTTTTGACCCGTTGCCTGCTCGGTGATCCGGTCGTTTTTGTCGTGAATGTAGCTGGTCACCTTGCCGGTTGGCACATGGGTGATTGAAGTGGTGTTTCCATTGGCATCATACGTGAACGCCCACTGCTTCACACCGTTGTAAGAGACGTTGTCAATGCGGTTCATCGCATTAAGTGAGCTGCTGACCGTATTGCCGTTCGGGTAGGTCACGTTGGTCAGGGAACCGTTTTTGTTGTAGCCAAACACGATACTCTGGTTCAGCGGGTTGGTGATTTTGGAGACATTGTCAAATTCGTCGTACGCATAGGTAGTGACAGCTGACTTCGCGTTGGTGACGCTTGTCGTGTTGCCCATCCCATCATAGCTGTACTTGGTGACGCCCAGATTGGCGTCGGTCAAGCTGGTCAGTCGGTTGAGCGCATCGTACGCGAATGTGGTCTGCTTGCCTTTTGAATCTGTGATGCCGATACGGTTGCCGGCCTCATCATAATTGTAGGTGATGGTGCGACCGAGTGGATTTTTTACACTGGTGGTGTAATTGCCAGTGGCATCGTATCCATAGAACGTATGGGAGGCGCCCATCTCCATACGGATCGCATCAAACCAAGCTGTCCCTGTCTGGTTGTAATAATAGTAGAAAACGTCAATCGACTGGAACGGCTTGGTCGGCTTTACCTCTGCGGAGACATGCTGCCAGCCGGAACGTGTCTTGCTGAAGTAGTTGGCGTTACTCCAATCAATCGTACCATCTGTATGATTGACCGCTACTTGTACTTGATAGAGACCGCCGTTGATGTTCGCCCCTTCTTGTTTGGACCAGCCTGAGAGGGTCATCGGGGTATTGGCGTCGCCGGACACAACGATCCGTTGCTTGATAAATTTGTTTTTGCCGGCTTCTCCTGTCAACTGGAATGACTTGCTGCCTACATAAGCGTCTGATACCAGCTTGTCATTGGCAACCACATTGGAGCTGACCTCCCAATTGTCCGGAATCAAATCCTGATTGGTGTCGCGCTCCATGCTGCTGTTGTCGACCAGATTGTAAGCACTGAGGACGCTGCCTTTTTCCAACTGAATGCCGTCAAAATAGGCGGTTCCTGTCCCTGGCTCCAGTCCGACAGAAACACGGATTTTGGCAGTATTGGCCGGGACCTTGTCGATGGAAGCCTGGATACGGGTCCAATCATTCGTGCCGACAAGCGTGTAGGAAGTATGTTGGCCCAGCCAGTCATCTGTTGACGTAAGGAACTCCAGCTTGATCAGTGATTTTCCGGTTGCGGCTGCTGTCTTCACATAACCGCTGACCACATAGGATTGACCCGTTGTGTATGGGATCAGGCTGTTAGACATCACAACAGCCCAGCCGGTTGGATTGGAGATGCTGATCGATTTGTTCCCAAATTTAGAAATGGAGCTCAGGCCAAAAGTGGCTGTTTTTCCGGTTTCGGTAGCATTCCACCAGCCATCCGGCCAGTTATCTGCTGTCTTGTCCAATTCAAAGCTCGAGTTGCTGATCTGATTATCGGCTGCCGACATCGAATGCGTGTCATACAACATATTACCGTTCGAAGCATAACGGCTCGCTACTGTCTGGGTGTTGGAATCGATTGCTTCGGTCTGGTTGTTGCTGTCGTCATAATCGTAATCGTTCAAATTGCCGTTGGGGTCCTGTTCACGGGTCAGGTTATTCTGGGTGTCATAGGTGTAGTAGGCTGTCTGATTGAGCGGCTCTTTCACACTCGTGATATTACCGTCTGCATCATAGGTATACACGTAGGTTTCACCGGTGCCCGCTTTATTGGCATTGGCATGAATCACTTGGGTCAGATTGTTGTTATTGTCATAAGCATAAGTGACCACTGCTTTATTCGCTTCATCCAGTGGATTTTCCGTGGTCTGTACGATGTTCCCGTTCGCATTGTAGCTGTAGTCGACACGACGTCCCTCAGCATCCGTCACAGAGGTCACAGAGTATGCCGGATTATATGCGTAGGTGACGGTACTGATCTGACGTGTACCGTTGATCGTGATCGGTCGGCTGACACTGCTTACACGGTCAGAAGTGTCGTAAGCGTAGGTGGTCGTGTTGCCCCGAGCATCTTTTTCCGTTAAAAGATTGTGATTGGCATCATAGGTGTAGCTGGTGATGTACCCGGCCTGATCCGTCACCGTGACCAAATTGCCCTGGGTGTCATACCCGTAGGAAACGGAACGTTTGGCAGGGTCGGTCACACTTGCCAGATGCCCTGTGGACGTATAGCTGAAGGTGGTAACCAGATTTCCCGGTTTGGTCACAGAAAGTAGCTTGCCATCGGTGCCATAGCTCAACGTGCTTTTATTGCCCGCAGAATCCACCATCGAAGCAAGGCGCCCTGCTGTGTTGAAATGAAGCTTGGAGCTGTCCGGCTGTTCAAGCGTGTAGGTTCCATCCGCATTTTTGGTGAGGTCCACATTGACACCGCCGTGAGCGGTATAGCCGCCACTCGGATTTTGTCCGAAGAAGTGGCTGGTCCCATCGCCGTCAATGAAGGTGATCGGCCCAGTCCCGGCATCGATCAGGCGGGCATCCAGGTTGTTGCTCCAGCCATAGCCGAATGTACCTGCCGTCTCTGAGCTGCGGCTGTTATACGTACGGGTGACATCCGTGGTAAAGCCACGGCCTGCCACAGAGACATCTGTTTCTCTCAATGCCAGGTTCCCGTTGGCCGGGTTCACCTCGTCTGTCGTATTCGTCCAATAATCCTCAAATCCAATCCCATCTACGCTATACGTAATGGAGAGACGCGGGGTGTTGTTGCTGCTGTTCACTGTGTTAAAAGAACGATAGGTTGAGGTAGTCTCATTCTGCTGTTTTAACATGATGCCGTAGTTCGGCTGTTTGCCCTGATACCAGTCCTTGACCAGCGGGGTGATATACCATTGCCAGTAGGCTTGCGAGGTGCTGCTGGTTACCGCAGATTCTGCCTGAGCCCCAATGGCAGGCTGGGTGTTCCATGTCGCTGTGCCAAGCCAGTCACTGTTCACACGGTACAGCTCTACGGTTGCAGTCGTGCTGTCTGTTTTATTCTGATACGCGTTAAACGTAGCGCTCTGGATCTTGCTTGCGCTTGGCAAGCTTGGCAGATACAGCTGAAGCAGGGAACGGGTCGCACCATAATACGTATGTGCCCCTGTATTCATGAAGGCTTCGGCTGAGTAGACAGATGCCGGGAAGGTACTGGAGATGAATTGATCTCGGATGACATCCCAGCTATTGATCGTAGGGTCAATCGTCACCGGATAACGCGTGGTACTGTCCTTCAGGAAGGCTTCGTCCGCCACGACATCCACATAGGTTTTGCCGCCAGCTTTGCGCAGCTTCAATTGAACCTGATCGGAATACTTGCCATTGGCGTCGACCATATATGGCTTGGCCAATGACCAGAGAATCTGTCCCTTGGCATCCTGAAACACAATCGTGCCGTCTGCCTGTACCACTTCCTTGATCCCGCGCAGGGACATCTCGAAGCTGAAGGTCTGTCCTGGTGTGTAGGATTTCAGGATGATGTCTTCCTTGACCCCATCGGCCAGTACACGGTAGCGGACATCCGCATTCGGGAACAGCTCAGGGTATGTCACTTCATCGCTTTTCACTGTGGCTTTGGAGGTTTTTGCACCGGCTGGAATCAGTCCGAGCCCTTTGCCGTTCTCTTCGACTGTTACCAGCTCACCATTGCCGGAAGCACTGGCAAATGTACTGGCAAAATCGTTGGCAGCGTTGGTGAATGAGCCTCCTTTTGCCGAACTGGATTTCAGCGTTTTATCGATTTTCTTCCATTTGTGATCGGTTTCGTCCTGATAGAACTGTGGTTCCAGAAAAATCTCTTCGGTAAACGTGCCATCTGGATTCAGATAACGGGTAGAGTATTTCGTTCGCTTTCTGGTCAACTCCAGCTTAGAAGCCGGCAATTTATTGGGGAGATCACCGATGTCAGCTTGGGGAGTTTGTTTCTTCACGGCCCGTTCCGATTGACCGGGGGCCGCGCTGACGATCGGCGTGGAGATCAGATTAAGTCCAAGTGCTGCAGAGAGGAAAATAGATAAACGACGAGTCCAACGTCGTGGAGTTTTACTCATTTTGTTCTCCTTTCACTGAGAAACCTTTTAATCAAAAAACTTTTCCCATGATAACAACCCTCCCTGGCCTGCCGATAGATGGTCTTCGTGGTAACGTTGCCGTCTGCTGGAAGCCCATGTCTTGAACGAGGTATCTTTTATAATGAAAAAAGACGCCCTGATTGGCGTCTTTTACCTGTGCCTGATACGTGATTGAGAGAAAAACAAAAAAACCGCCCCATCAGGAGCGGTTCTTTCCTAGCAGTCGTGTAAGACTACAGTTTTACAACGTTCTCAGCTTGTGGACCACGGTTGCCTTGAACTACGTTGAAGGAAACGCGTTGGCCTTCTTCAAGAGTTTTGAAACCGTCGCCAGTGATTGCGGAGTAGTGAACGAATACGTCGCTGCCGCCTTCAACTTCGATAAAACCGAAACCTTTTTCCGCGTTAAACCATTTTACTGTACCAGTTGTTTCCATGAGTAGGACCTCCAAGAAATGTTATTAATATGCTACTAGTATTTACTCAGTAAATAAAAATTCACATATTAGAAAGGATACCAGGTGGCACTTAATCCGGAATTGATAATCCTTTGTAATATGTGAATTATTAAATCCATCGTATGAGGTTTTTATATTGGTTATGGAAAGATTTTTGAAATCTCAAAGCAACGAAAGCCCTACCTCTCTTCCATCCTTGCGGCTCCTAGACCGCGCCAGTGTGAGTTGAGGTGACAAAAATAGAAGGACTCTGGTTTTATCGTTTTCGCTTGTTTATTCATCTTACGTTATTTGGTTTAGAAAGTCAAGTCGATAAGAGAGTTCTGGATTTACAAGCGAACATTACCAACCTATAATATCTTTACCTAGATATAGTATAACCACAAATAGGAGAGTTTATATGAACAATCTCAACTTTTTTTCCAAGTATTCTTCTGATCAGGATATGCGGGAGCGTCTGTATCCGTTGTTTGATGCGGTATTTGGGATTCCAGTGGATGTACTTCGGGATTTTTATGCGCGTGGCTTTTGGAATCCGAGTTATCAGCCCTACACACTTTTCGATGGAGAACGTGCGGTGGCGAATGCCTCGATGTTTGATATGCCGCTTGTGATCAACGGAACGCAGATTCACGCAGCAGGCATCCAGTCGGTCATGACCCATCCAGAGTATCGTGGTCTAGGCTTGATGAAGCAGGTGTTTGGCAAGATGCTTGAGGAGATCGATGAGCAGTATGAGATCACTATTTTGATGACGGAAAACCCTGCGTTGTATACGCCGTATGGATTCCGTACGGTACAGGAGCATTATTTTACGGCAGCGGCTCCAGATGAAGCTTCTGTTGAAGCTGCTGTGCAGGAACATCGTTCGCTACTACATAACGGTTTATCGACAAATCAATATGCACGTAAGTTAGAATTTTTTGAACAAAATGATCTGCGGATCGTGCGTGAATGTTTTGACGGGCATCAGCCTCTCTCTAAGCGGTTTGCCCCTGTTTCACATCAGCCTTCTTTTGCGTTGAATATGTACAATCCTTATTATCAGGCAAAATTGTACTTCTCTGAGGACTACAACAGTCTACTCATCTTTGATGTCGATGGTGACACACTCCGATTGTTTGACGTGATTGGCCGGAAGTTGCCTGCGATTGAGCAGATTTGTTCTCAGATTGAGGAGCCGTTTAGCCAGATCCAATTTTATTTTGAGCCGGATGCGCTTGGTGTTCGGGCGTATGAGACGGTGCCGTATGAGAGTGGCAGTCATCTGATGGTCAGAGGGCGATTTGATGTGGAGGGACAGCCGTTCAAGTTGCCGATCACGGCGGCGTTTTAGAAAAAGGGTGCTTGCTCCGGCAGGAGCGCGAGGAGCATCTGTTTTCCAGTCGCCTTTCCCTCTCTTCGTTCGGCCGGTCTCCTTGCAAACAGATGCTCCTCACGCTCTAGCGGGTCAACGAACCTTTATTTAAAAAGCGCTTAGGGTATATGAATGCTGTTGTCGTCATCTCCAAGCTGGAGCACTTGGGAAGAATGTCAAATACCGCTATCCACTATCTACTATCCAATATCAGCTCCATAAAAAATGGTCAGCCAGTATAAGATCTGGCTGACCATTTTTTATGGAGCGTATATGCAAACCATCTCCTGCTGTACCAAACCAAATCAAACAGGAAGCCAATCCGATCCATTACTTTTCTACTCTAACTGTCACATCCAGAGATATTGGGTACCCCAACTATTACCTCTCCGCTTTCTCTATCAAATCAGTAGTCTTTTCTTTTCCTCCCACAACCATATCTTGGCTGCGAAGAGCGAGAGGATGAACGGTTTGTAAGGAGACCGGCCGAACGAAGTGAGGGAAAGGCGACTGGAAAACCGTTCATCCTCTCGCTCTCACCCGCCTAAACCGCCGCAGATTGGCTAGGCTTGTCCGGATGATTAAAAGGAACAACGACCGCTTTACGATTAAGCATCTGAATATTACGTACAATATCACTCGATTCACGCAGGCGGATGACCCATAGACCGAAGCGTAAAAGGAACCCCGGCGGCTTGGCTACGATCTGTCCAAGCAGATCCATCTCGATGTCTTTTACGGAGATCTCAGCATGTTGCCCAGAAGCGTCAGCCGGCGCAAGCTTGAGCGCGAAATCCCATGCGAAGTCGCGGGCTTTTTGCATGCTGAAATTGACGATGGCATCGGAAGCTTTGGGGCTGATGTGGTCAAGCAGGTTAATCCACGGGGACAGCTCATTGATCTCGGACTCCACCTCATCAACCAAGGAAGCGAGAATCGTGTTGATCGCCATGAAATCGTCGTGCAGTGACTCGATCTGATCTCCTGGACATGTCTCTGCCGCCGCGATGCCCAGATCGAGATTGATATGGGCGTTCATGCCAAGCAGCAGGTGTTGCAGGATGATTTGCTGTTTCTGCTCGGCTGCCCGGAAGGCGACCAGCCAGCTCTTGCTGCAGGGCTTTCCGTTCAGATAAGCATCGAGGGCTGTCAGGTAGCGGTTGGCAAAGATCACGTCGAGACGCTCCATGCGTGGGCCGTCCTGGAACTGACCTTTGCTGATCCCCTCCTTGACCTGCACAGTAACTCTGCGGTACAGCGCGGCGAAATAGCCAAGTCTGCTTTTTTCGGAGATCGACCACGCGATCACCTCGTCTAACTGTTGAATCACTTGATCGATGGTCTGTGCGCCGCCTGTTTGTAATGGTCTCGTCATAGGTTGCATCTACTCCACAACCAGTTTGCCTGTCGGCGGGACGAAGGCAGCCATTTTATCGAGGAGCGATGCAGGATCGGCGTCCACGATGATAAAGCCCATCGATTCAGCAGGAACGAATTCTTCCTCGATCGCGTGCTCTACCAGCCGGACAAGCGGATCATAGAAGCCTTCGACGTTGAGCAGGCCGACCGCTTTTTTGTGAATGCCGATCTGGGACCAGGTGATGGCCTCAAACAGCTCTTCAAATGAGCCAAAACCGCCGGGAAGCGCGATAAAGCCGTCGGATAGCTCGGCCATCATAGCTTTTCGCTCATGCATGCTTTCGGTATTGTGAAACTCGGTTAAACCGGAGTGTCTTTGGGTGAACAAGCCTTTTGGCATGATCCCGATGGCTTTGCCGCCCTGGGACATGACGGTATCAGCGACGGCTCCCATCAGTCCGACGCTGGCTCCGCCGTAGACGAGCTCAAGGTTACGCTTGACCAATTCTTCCCCCAGCTGTTGGGCTGCTGTACTGTAAGATGGACGTTTGCCCGGTCTGGAACCGGCATAGACGCAGATTCGTTTCAATGGTTCTCCCCCTCTTCTTTGAAAAGGAAGAAGCTACCGTCAGTACTTGGTAGCTTCTCCGCAGTGTTACACACCCATGCGTCTGCGCTGGTTGTTTTGCTTTTTGGTTTGCTGGCTTTTCATCATTTGATTGCCGGCACGTTGATTCGTTTGCGCATTGGCATTGGTTTGCGCTTGCTTTTTCTCAGCCAGCTTGCGCATCATGGCTTCTTTGAGGCTTACTTTGCCTGTGGATTCTTGCACTTCGGCAGAGACGGATTTGTTTTCTTCTGTCATGCGGATGCAACCCCTGTCTTATACGTTTCTGCTCTATTTTACAACCAAATCGAGCAAGAAGAAAGTCAACATTCCTGATATATTACAAAGAATAGTAAGACTATTGGATAGCGCCTGCTTTGGTTCTCCCGCTTTCTTTATAAAAAAATAATCTTATCGTCCTTTCTTGGAAGCGACCCAGCTGCTTTTCACCATGCATAGCTGTCTCCACCTGACCGGCGAGCCTGTGGCGATTGGCCGATTGGATCAGCTGCTCTACCCGTTCTTCTTGGCAGACAACATCAGTGAAGCCAAGGCACAGGAGATCATCGAAGAAGCGGCAAAAGCAATCCTCAGCGGCGGTGCCCACCCGATCCTGATCCATGACGACCGTCTCGTCGAAGGCTTGAAAAACAGCGGTTCCCAAGTCACTCTGGCCAGTGCGCGTGACTATGCCTGCGACGGCTGCTATGATCCGATGTTTGCCGGTCAAACGGAGTTTGCCTTCTCCAATGTGCCGATGCTCAATGCGTTCGAACATACGCTCAACCAAGGGACGGCCTATGCGTCTGCGGGTCCAGTGTTTTTATGTGGTCAAAAGAATTCTCTGCGTACTCCGCATCCGTCCCAGATCACCACGACAAACGCCTCCGCAGTGCGCCAACCGCGTCCGACTTCAGCCCGATCCCTGCTCCACAGGATCTGCCTGCCGAACCTGCGTTCCGCAATATCTACCAAGCGATGTCTAGCTGGGACAATGAGTGGATCAACCAGCATATCTCCAACGCGGCACCAGTCGACTTATGAGCAAGCCGCTCAAAATGCACAGAGATATGACCTCGTGCGTGTGCGCATGGGTGACTGGTCTGAGTTCTTCATTGCGATGCTCCCTGAGCATCAGAAGCAGCACGAGCGCCGTCCATATTTTACGGCAGAATCAGAATAGAAAAAGAGATAACCGGAATTTTGATTAGGGAGTAGGGTAGGAGAGTATAGATAAAAAAGAGCAGGTTGCCTGTTCACGTTCTTCAGACGTGGGGCTTCCTGCTCTTTTGGTTTTGGTCTTTTTCTTGAAACGCAAAAAAGCGAAGAATCCACTGCGATTGACAGAGTGGGTTCTTCGCTTTTTTGCTCAATTAGTCTTTTTCCCCTGTCGCTTCTCCACCCGCATCATCAACCCATGTTTCATTCTCGGCGTCAAATCTGGAACCGGCACAACCGGTGGATGATTCTCTGCCAGACGCAGACGGTATCTCTGTCCCAATACAGCCAGCAACAGCACCATTTCCATCATCGCAAAGTTATTGCCGATACACGTCCGCGTCCCCCCGCTGAACGGGAAATAGGCAAACCTCGGAATACGCTTGCTCTCCTCGGCCCCGAACCGCTCTGGGATAAACTTCTTTGGATCGCTGAAAAAGGCTGGGTGACGGTGGATGACCCATGGTGACATGACGAAGATCGATTTTTTCGGGAAGAGGTGACCGCCTACTTCTACTTCGCTGTAGGCTTCACGCATGATCGTCCAGGCCGCCGGGTACAGGCGCAGGGCCTCCTGCACGATCTGCTGGGTGTAGGTCAGCGCTGGGAAATCGGCAAACGTAGGGGTCCGTCCCCCCAGCACCTCGTCTAGCTCCTGCCACATTTTCTGCTCCGCTTCAGGGTTTTGGGAGATCAGATACCAGACCCATGACATGGAGACAGCTGATGTCTCATGCCCTGCGATCAGGATGGTTAGCAGTTGGTTGCGAATCTCGTAGTCGGTGAGTGGACGGCCATTCTCCTCATCGACGGCTTCGAGCAGCATGGCGAGCAAGTGGTGTTCTCCGGTATGGGCTCCAGCTTCGGTTTTGATTCCAGCTTCGGCGGCTTGCTCCTTTTGCTTGCGCGCTTCCTTAATCAAGGTGTACATCGCGTCATCCAGCTCACGTACGGCTGCTTGGTGTTTGCGGTTTTGTCTGGTAGGGATGAACTTCGGCACCTGGATGAACGAGAAAAGACGCTTGGAGGTAAATTCCAGACAGCCCTCCACCGCTTTGCCGATCCGCTCGGTTCTGTCGCCGAAATCAGTGCCCAACATGGTTTTGTTAATAATCTCCAAGGTCACGTGCATCATATCGTCGGGGATGGGCCTAAGGCCACCTTCGCTCCACGCTTGACCGAGCTTGTCCGCGTATTCAGTGACGATGTCGGCATATCCGGCAATTCTCTGTTTATGAAAAGCAGGCAGCATCATCTTCCGCTGTACATCATGACGCGCCCCTTCTGTCGTGAGCAGACCGTCCTCCACCGTCAGTTCGAGAATACGAGACGGGCGTCCTTTATGAAATTGACTCTCTTTGGTGACCAGAATCTCGCGCACCACCTCGGGGGAATTGATGATATAGGTAGGCTGTATGTCGCCTGGATATAGCTTGACCACATCAGCCAGATTACGCAGGCTAGTCAGGTATGCCATCGGATCATTCATAAAACTTCGAAAATTGCTGATAAGCGGGCCTTTTAGCTGAACTACTTTTGTTGTCGTCGTCATAGATGGGTCTCCTCATGCTTCCTCATGCTGCAAATGCGATTATGTTCCATGTACTAGTAAATGATGCCTATATTGTAAACGATGCGGTAGGAAATGAACATAGGTAGCAATAAGGAGGTAGTTCATGATGAAAAAGAATGCGATTGTCGGTCTTCTGGCTATTGCGGCATTCCTTGTTCCAACCACTGTTACTCCAACGACTTTTGCAGCGAGTGAGAAAACCATCAAAACGGAAGCAACTGGATGGAGACGGTTACTACTATTAAAATAATTGGTGATTTTTAGAAAAATATGTAATATAATCAAGTTGTGTTTTTAACGAAGGAGGTTGGTCGTTCATGATGAAAAAAAATCTTATCTTAGGTCTTCTGACTGTGGCAGCGCTCGTTGTTCCAACCGCTATCACTCCTACAACTTATGCATCCAATGAGAAAACCACCGAATTTGATCAATCACCATGCACCATGTTTGTGACATGGAAAGTCGACTTCCCTGGTGGAGTGCCTGATGATTGGTACTATGTCAGTGTCCACGAATATGGTGGCTACATTCCGCTTACTGCATGGGACCCAGCAGCTAAGGTCGCGACATACCAAGGCGACATTTATCACATCGGTTGCCCTCAGCCATAGAGATAAACAACTCCAATAGGTTCGGGTTAACAACAAAAAGAGGCAGATCCAGATTGGTATCAACTACCACTGGGTCTGCCTCTATTCGTTTTTACGATTCAGGTGAGTCTGTCTACGAACGGCTCTGTCCGCTACATGCTTGCGGGTCAAAACCCGCCTCTGTCGCGTAACGGATCTGCAATTCCATCCGGGCTGTTTTTAACGGGTTGACCACTTGGCAGATCCGCAAGTCACCTGCCGCAGAGAGCAGGCAGGTCGCCTCGTGCATCCCAAGACCCAGCTCATCAGCTAAAAAGTGTACCATGTTGACGGTGGCACGGTTGGCAGCTGAATCGAGATCTTTTGCTGAGGCGATCGTGATCAGATGCTCGTCTGTGATCAGCATCGGGAGCGGCCAGGGCTTTTCTGTGTCTTTTGCTTTGACCACATCAAGCTTGACCGTGACCTGACCTGCGATCTCAACACCACAGATTGCCACTTCCCCGTCCGCCATCGCGGCATGCAGGTCACCGAGCGCAAACAGTGCGCCAGGGACGTTGACCGGAAGCAAAAGAGTGGTGCCTTCGCGGATTTGTTTGCAGTCCATATTGCCGCCATGCTCGCCCGGCGAACCGCAGGAGACAGAACCGGACGCGGGTGCTGTACCGATGACGCCGATCATCTTTTGCAAGGGAACTTTGAGCTTGTCTGTGAGAGCAGCGTAACCATCCTCTATGTTCACGATGCGAATATTGATATTTTCCAGTTCATGTCCCATCACACCGCGTCCGGGGCCGGTGACCATGACGCCCTGGTTATTGATCTCGATGGTTTTAATATGTACGACGAGGATATCGCCAGGTTCTGCCCCTTCGACATACACCGGACCGGTAGCTGGATTGACCCGCGACATGTCGACTTGGGAAAAATCAGAGTCGGTCGAGACGATCTGATCAGAGTAGCAGTCACGGGTCTCCAGTTGGATCGTGCTGCCTGCGGGGACGGTCAGCGCAGGCGGATGGTCTGGTGACATGGCGTAGATCAGGTGTTCTTTTCCGAGGTGGTACATGTGTGACATGCCATTACCTGCTTTCTATGGTTCTATGTGTTGATGGAAAATGTGCTGCATCTGCCTGATTAACTTTGACGCAAGACTCATCATACCAAGCATATCAGCCAGATTGTCCCCGCTCTCTTCATATGGAACCCCAAACACATCCAAAAGTTCAGTCAGAGCGAACGTCTTATGCGGGTTGGCGATCGAGGTCAGCTCGCACCATTTGGTTCCCCGATCCATCGTAAAGCGTACCTCAACCCCGATGCGATCCGAGGTCAGGATGGCGTAGATATTGCCGAAATACTCGGCGTCGTATTGCCATTTTTCGATGTGGAATAAGCCGTCGTTGGTCAGCTCTTGCAAGGTGGTTTGGATTCTTTCTTCTACAGTCATGAGTAACTCCCCCCTTGTTGGATTATCTTACCAATCGTTGCCCTTCGTCAATGAGCGATTTAAAAACGTTGCCATTTGGGGTGGAAGTGTCTAAGAGAAACGGTCTTCCTTTATTCAAAATCTACGTCGTCCTCGGCTTCGCGCGATTCGTCGCCACCGCACTCAACGGATCATCCGGCCAGTGATGCTTCGGGTATCTCCCCTTCAAGTCCTTTTTCACCTCAAAATACGTGTTCTGCCAAAAGCTCGCCAGATCTCGTGTCACCTGTACCGGACGATGCGCCGGAGACAGCAGATGGATCGTGAGCGGTACTCTCCCCCGTGCGATCCGCGGAGTTTCTCTGCATCCAAACATCTCCTGCAGACGGACGGCCAAGACGGGATTCTGCGGGTCACTGTAATCCACCGGGATGCGGGAGCCGCTTGGGACAGTGATGTGCGTCGGAGCATGCTCGTCCAGCTGCTGTTGCTGTTCCCAGGTAAGACCTGCTTTGAGTGCCTCTGCGAGATGGACACGCTGGAGGTCGTCACGGCTTTTCATCCCATAGAGATAAGGAGCGAGCCAATCGGACAAGGTCGAGGTCAAGGCTTCGTCCGATACATCCGGCGACTCGGCGTCATGCTGGTGCATGAAGTGAAGGCGTTGCTGGAGCTGGCGGGTGGTTTTGGACCATGGCAGGATGTCCAAGCCCTCTGTCTGGATGCCTTGCAGGAGTGCGGTCACTACGTCGTCGGGGTCGGGACTTGGCAGTGGCGCGTCTTTTAGCATCAAGGCTCCCAGCCGTAATCGCTTGCGTCCACGAACAGCTTGTGCGGAGCGATCCCATGCGATGACTGCTTCGTCTTGGATCTGGTCTGCAAAATGCTGCTCCAGCTCGCTTCTGTCGACGGCTGCGGCCAGAAAGATGCGGCTCTCCGCACCTTGGTCATCCAGCTCGACAGCGACCAAGTAAGGCTGATTGGCCAGCGGCTGCTGCTCGGTAAAAAAGGCTCCACGCCCGTTGCGCAACAAATAGCGCTGACCGTCCCGGCGTTGAGCGATCCGTTCGGGGTAGGCGAAAGCGAGCAGGAGACCGCAAAAGTGCAGGTCTGCAGAGGAACCCGCATGGATAGCGTTAGACTTGTCTTTTGCAAGAACAGGCTTACTAGTGTCAGCAGATGATTCAAGCGCTGTGAGGCTTTGCTTTAACCGTTGACTCTCCGTAACGATCCTGCGTAATGCTCCAGTGTCAACGGTATCGCCCATGGAGCCAACCGTGGAGAGTCCGTCTCCATCTTCCACTGTTTTTCCATGGTTTCCTCCAGTCTTCACCGCACCTCTTGCTCCTCCTCTCCCCTCCGCCTTACGCAACACTTCCACACGCATGCTGATATCCCGATTCGGCTCGGCACGATCTACTTTGACAAAATCACGCTCACTGAGAATCGCGGCCAGTTCACACGCCAGACCACCCAGCCCGAGCGGTATTGCTTTGAGAATTATATGGGCGAGTCTCGGTTGCAAGCCCATCTCCACAATACGTCTGCCATGATCGGTAACCGTCCCGGCTGCATCCAAGGCCCCCAACTGTTCCAACAGCTGACGCGCTTGGGAAAAGGCGGCTTTGGGCGGTGGATCAAGCCAGAGCAGCTCTGACGGGTCTGCCACACCCCAGACCGCCAGCTCCAATGCGAGCGGTACAAGATCGGAATCGAGAATTTCGGGCGTGCTGCGGGCGGGGAGCATCCGGTCTTCCTGCTCTGTCCACAGGCGGTAGCATACGCCAGGCTCCAGACGACCGGCACGGCCCCGGCGTTGGTCAGCAGAAGCACGCGAGACCGTCGTCGTCTCCAGACGGGTCATCCCCGTGCGCGGGGAAAACCGGGAAACACGCGCAAGTCCGCTGTCGATGACCACCTGCACGCCTTCAACGGTCAAGCTCGTCTCGGCGATCGAGGTGGACAGTACGACTTTGCGCACGCCAGCGACACTTGGGGCGATCGCGGCATCTTGGGCTTCCTGCGGCAGATTGCCATAGAGCGGAGCGATCCGCACCTGTTTTTTGTCCATGATCTCGTGCAGTCTCTTTTCTACCCGATGGATCTCCCCTGCACCCGGGAGGAATACCAGCAGATCTCCCTGGTCTTGGGCAAGTGCATTTTGGATGGCGCGGACGACGGCGGACTCGATCGGCTTGTCTTTTTCCAGCGGTCGGCTCAGATAGCGGGTCTCCACCGGATAACTGCGTCCCTCGCTCGTGATGATCGGGGCATCGTCTAGCATCGCGGCCACCGGTTCGGCTTCCAGTGTCGCAGACATGATCAAGAGACGCAGGTCATCACGCAAAATCGCTTGAGACTGCAACGCCAGTGCCAGCCCCAGATCGGATTGCAGACTCCGCTCGTGGAATTCGTCAAAAATGATGATTCCCACATCCTCCAAAGCCGGATCAGCCTGTAACAGCCGCGTCAATACGCCTTCGGTGATTACCTCGATGCGGGTCTTAGGCCCGACCTTGGTATCATTACGGACACGATAGCCGACCGTCTCCCCGACCTGCTCTCCAAGCGAGCGGGCCATGTAGCGTGCGGCAGAACGCGCAGCCAGCCGACGCGGCTCCAGCATGAGAATCCGCCGGTCGCCAAGCCATGGCTCGTCCAAGAGCGCCAGTGGGACACGGGTGGTTTTTCCTGCCCCGGGAGCGGCGATCAGCACGCAGTTGGGGTGGGTGTGGAGCGTGGTGGTCAGCTCCCCCAATATAGAATCAATTGGCAGTATTGTCATTGCGATCACTCCATACATTAAACATACCCAGCAGGTCTTTCCTGCTAGTTATTAGCTGGTTAGCCAGAGGCAAAAAGCCAAAACGACCTGCGCCAGCCGCAAGTCGCTCATCGTACTGACAGTTCCACGCCATCAACGTTAATCCCTTCATACAGATTGAAAAAATACCTCATTGCCTTACCTTTGCCCAACAAAAAAACGACCAGCCCCATCACCGGTCGTCCTTCCCCAGCCGCCCCAATCCACCATACCACAGCCGTTCATTTGCCTTTTCCTCCACCCAGCGGACGCGGTCACAGATCGTCTCCATCAGCCGTTCGAGATCATCCTCCAGCGTCTCCTGCTGAAAAGTAAAGACCATCTCGCAGCACTCCTCATCTGCTTTATGCCACTCGAGGTGGTATCCGTCCGCCTGATCTACCACCAGCCTCCGTGCTTCGATGGTAGCTTGCAGGTTGAACAATCCGTCCCACTCCTGCGCTGCGTACGTGGTCGTCACCTGCACCTGAATCGCTTGCCCCTCGGGGTGATAGCGGAGCACGACACAATCCTCTTTATAGAAGCCCGCACCTGATCGCAGCTGATCGAGCAGTCGAAACCCAACTCCGGCAGGCAGATCTGCAGGCTTTAATCCCGTGACGAACTGACCTGGTATAAGGAAATGACCATGCTCGTCACAGGTTAATTTCTCACCGAAAACGAGAACGTCCAGCCCACCATCGTTGCTGTCATCCTGTCGTTTTACAATCTCAACAAACATCTTCCGTACACCTCCTACAGCATTCAGTATGGACGTGCCTGTTACTGACCAAACGCGAAGTGGTCATTTTGAATTCCTTATGATATGCCAACAAACCGCAAAAAGTGATGCCTAACGACAAACATCAGGCTGACGGAAGGATTGTCGAATTTTGCGTTGAATATTTATACAATCATACACATGTGCCGATACGAAAGGAGAATCGGGATGAAACCAGACACAGGCAAACTGTTGGGGCAGCTGGAAGGGGTTTTAGAACAGTTGAAAGAGGCAGAACAACAGACCTCTGCCACGATGGCCTCTGATTCTCACTCTCACCTGTTGCCGCCAAAAGACGATCCCCATCCCACTGATCCTTCTCACCCCACTCCCTCTGCCCCGTTTCTGACCAAACGCAGGCTCGCCTATATGCTTGGCACTCTGTTGTTGCTTCTTTTGGCCGCTTTTTTATTTACGGCTCTGTTGCCCAAGCCGATTCATGATACAGAAGTGTTCGTGACCGAGCTGAAGGAGCTCAACCATCTCTCTACCGCCGAGGCGATCGTGATGACTACGGTCGAGGGGGAGGATCATAAGCTGTTTGGACGTGACTTGCCGTTTCATCTGCCTGGGACACAACGCTTCTATTTTCTGGTGGTGCCAGCCAAGGTGACAGCTGGAATTGATCTTAGCAACATTAGCCAAGATGATATCTCGATTGATCATATAAACAAAACCATCCAGCTACAGCTTCCCAAAGCCACCATTCAAAATCAATTGATCCAGCTGGACAAGGTAAAGATCTTTACCGATGAAGGGTTATTCCGCTCCACCACTACGGTTAAAGAGGGCTTATCCTTTATCTCTAATGAAGAAATGACTCGCAAAATCAACAGGGAAGCGACTGATGCAGGTCTTTTGCAATCGGCTGAGAAGCATACGGAAGAGCTGTTGCAGCGTTTTGCGAAGCAGATTGGATACGAGATTCAGGTGGAATTTAAGTAGAAGTTGGTAAGCATCAATTCAACCACTCGTTACTGTTACGAAGCTGTACGAGGGTGGAGAAGGATGTAAGCCACAAGCAATAGCGACACCCGTGCTAATGATCTTTAGCTGGGTGTCGCTATTTATTAGTGTTTAAGTGGAGTGAAATGGAGTTGTACTGTGAATCTACTCTTTTCAAGTGCTTGTTTTCAAAATAGACTGAGCGTTACCCGCTCTCTTCCCACCTCTTCTTAGGCACCTGAGCCCTCCGTCGCAGCCTGCGCTTGGTCTGCTGCGATTTTACGGAACAAAACCGTGAACAGATAGATCGCCATCATCCCCGACAGGAAGAAGATCGTCCCCATCCCTGTCGCAGATACGAACGAACCCACCGTGACGGCAAGCGGGCCTGTCATCTGGTTGACCGAATTCGCCATTCGGTTAAACGCCAGGTAGGTACTGCGGCTCTCACCCGGTATCAGACGGACCATCACTGTCTGTTGGACCGGTACCCAGATGAGCTCGCCTGCGGTAGCGAGGAACATTGCTACAAAAAGAATCCACGGCTGGTTCAACACAGCACACAACGCATAGCCCACCGTATAGGTCACGATGCCGAAATACAATGTGTGCTGCTCGCGAAAACGCCGGATCAAGAATGGGATCATGAGGCCAAGAACCGCGACCAATAGAGCATTTTCTGAGCTGAGCACACCATACATCTCGATTCCGTCTACTTTCAGCTGCCAGCCTTGCCAACTTAAAAGCTGCTGTTCTCCGAATTGTTCCGCCAGCCGCACGCCGATATAGCTAAACCCCATATTCTCAATAGCACCATTGAGAGTGGCTGCCGCACAATACAGCAGAAAGATTTTGTTCGCAAGCACCGACTTATACGAAGCAAGCGAGGCGAATGGATTCGTGATACCTGTTTTCACCTGCTGCACAGTGGCAGTAGGCTGATAGGTTTCTTTAATGAAGAACAACAGCAACCCGATCGCCATGAGCGAGACACAAGCCGCTCCGATGAAAATCTCAAACCGATATGACTGGAAGAAAAATCCTCCGACGATCCCGCCGATGAGCATGGTCACATTCCATGACCAATAGTTGAGCGAGTAGACGAATGGACGGTTCTCATTGGTTGTACAGTCAACTATCATCGCTTCATTGGCCGGTGACGAAATTCCCCAGACGATGTTGATCAGCATCATCATCAGATAAGTAACGACAGGCATCTCCAGCCAAGGTGAATTGACGATGACCAGTCCGATCAAGGCCAAAAAACGCAGACTCTCCGCTGCCAAAATGATTTTTCGTCTGCCAATTCTGTCAGCAAGCGGCCCCCCGTACATTCCCGCGACAATCCCTACCCCAATGTTGACGGCCAAGAGAATCCCGGTTATCGCTGCCCCGAATTTCTGCGCAAAATAAATCGCCATAAACGGGTAAATCATGTTACCCAGCAGATTGCCAAGGAACATCTCATAAAAACGGATTTTGATGTTCGCATGCAAATCACGGAATCTCATTCGCTCCCCACGCTTTCCTTATATAGTTGATTTTTTAGACGAAAATCTATATTACATAATTTTGGGACTTTTAGCAATTCTTTTTTTGCTCTTTTCTATTGGCGAAAAAAAGAAGAACATCCCGATGCGGCAAGAAGCCGGGACATCCTCCTTTGAAGGTGAAGGTGATGTAGTTGGGAACCGTTTGTCACGCCAACTTATGCCGTGGCATAGCTGCTGTTCCTCTGCTGATCACTCATTTGCTCAAGTTTATTAGTTTCCATAATATTTTTATGGTTAACTAATTGAGCTTTCTCATGCATCCTCTCCGCAATATACTCCGCATCGGGTCCGACCCCGATAATCAGCGGTGATTTTTGCTTATGCAGCCAAGGAAGACCGACGAAATAGAGTCCTGGTGAACCGGTCACACCCCGCTCGTGAACCGGGAAGCCTTTATGATCAAACACCGGGACATCAATCCAGCTGTAGTCCGGCTTATAACCAGTCGCCCAGATGATCGTCGTAATCCCCTCTTCGATCAGGTCGAGTGCACGCACCGTCTCAATCTCATCGGTGGCCAGCTCTTGGTCGCGCTGCATCAGATCATCCTCGGGCACATCCAGTCCGTGCTTTTGCACATAATCGTCAACCCTTTTCATGATAGTCCAAGCGAATTGGTCGGCTTTATCCAGATTGTCCTGCAAATCATCTGCGAACACGATCCGCGTCCCAGCCGCATCCTGAAAACGGCCTACCAGCTTGATCCCGTCCCGGGCAAATTGACGGAGGTTGATCTCCTCCCCGCCGTTTCTCCCTGATGTGTGCGGTGTGCAGGCGGTGCGTGCTTTTGCAGATGGGAGCATGTCTGGGGTGCGCTCGTAGAGGCCCATTTGGTTAAACCACCAGATTCCGTCCTTGCCCCGATAGGTTCGCGGGCATCGTCCACAGCTGCTGACTGCCAAAAATACGTTGCGCCCTGCTTCGTGGAGCTCCTTGGCGATTTGAGAGCCGGACTGCCCTGTCCCGATCACCAATACATTGCCTGCCGGGAGCTTGTTAGGATTTTGATAATGGCTGGAGTGTATCTGCTGAACCTGCTTGGTGATGGCTTCGCTCAGATACGGGATTTTTGGCTGTTGGAAAGCGCCGGTGGCGATGATGACATGGGATGCTTCATATGTATGTTTGTCCGTTTCGACGAGGTAGGTGTTGGGTTGGTGAGGGGCGATCCCGACTTTGTGCACAGCTTCGTAACGAACCGGGGCATCGATCAGCGAGGCGTAATGGCGCAAATAGATCACCACATCATCCCGTGTCAAAAAACCGTCCGGATCATTGCCTTGGTACGGAAAACCCGGCATCTGCAGCATCCAGTTGGGTGTGACGAGGTGAAACGAATCCCAGCGCTTACGAAGCCATGTCTCTCCGATCACGCCTTTTTCCAGAATAATATGAGGACGCCCCTGTTTGGTCAGATGGTAGCTCATCGCCAGACCAGCTTGTCCGCCTCCGATGATGACCGTATCAATTTCGTGTCTCATCAATTCCGATTCCCCTTTCATTACATTAGGTTTTAGTTATTAATCGTTTATCCTGATTGAATAAATGTCAGTTTTCAAACATCTGTTTAGTGTCATCATAACGGGTATTCGACAGGAAATGGAAGTTAGTAAAGTGGGGGGATTTTTGAGCGGGGATGTTCGGGGGTTTACTGATTAAGTTTAACAGCAATGATTTATCTAAAATGAAAAATCCCCAATCGTCTCGTTTACGATGGGGATTTATAATACACTTATCATGCTTTACTTGCTATACCACCAATATCCAAGTAATAAAACAGCAATAGCAAGCCAGAAAATGGACTGTTTATATGCGCTTCTATTATGGTTAGGTTGCTTCATTCTAAACACCTCTCTTGAAGTTAACAAGCGGAATACCACCGTGTCGGGACATACATAATACAATCGAGATAAACTCCACATCCCTTATCTTGTCTGATAAAAGCCCAGACACTTAGCCCTGCTGTAGCTGTAATAAAGCTGGTAAGCCACCCTGGTGGAGTAATAGCGAAATAACTTAACGTTGCACTAAGCGCAGCATTGAAACCGGCAACTCCCGCTCCATATAAAGCAAGATTACTGTTTAATTTTTGAACGAATGCGTGAGACCAGTACATTCGAAGTCCCCACCAAGTAAACTCGTAGTCAAATGTTCTTTTCTTATTAATAGATTGTATCATAAAACCCGTATTATTATTGCCAGTTTGGTTTCGAGGTACCAATACTTTCCCATTCTCAGGGGATACGATTAGCTCTTTTCTCAGTCGGTACACTTCTTTATTGGTTTGCTTCAATATCTTTTTTATCTTTTTAAGTTCCACCGCTGTTAGATACTTGCTTGCATCTGATTGTAATTGATATTGTTTCTTCCCTGGTTCAAGCCTGACATATGGGTCTGCGATTTTAAGAAATGCTTCGTCAGTTTCGATCTTAGTTGACGCCATGGCTACTTTAGAAGTAATCGGAAAAATAGTCATAATAGTAATAAGAGCTGCACAAAAAATCAAAATGATATTTCTTCTTAACACTATTTCGTCTCCTCTCATGAAGTATGTGAAGTCCTCAGCCAACTCCTAACTCCATCATAAGATCTTAACGGTGTTATTTCATTATGAAGGGAATGTCATTTTAGTTCAGAACATAAAAAAGACCAAAAATCCATCTACGGACTTTTGGTCTTTCTTCTATTATATAAGGGAAGTATGGGGAAAACTCAGTTCCTAGCTCGCCTTCTCTACCAGCTTCTGACGCAGTTTTTCCAGCATGTCGCGGGTCATCTTATCGAGATCGTAGTCTGCGGTGAAGCCCCACTCTTGCTTGGCTGCGCTGGCGTCGATGGAATTCGGCCAGCTGTCCGCGATGGCTTGACGGACTGGGTCCACATTGTAATCCATCGTGAAGGTTGGGATGTATTTTTTGATCGAAGCGGCCACTTGCTCCGGCTCGAAGCTCATCGCGGTGACGTTGAAGGAGTTGCGGTGGATCAGCTTGCTTCCGTCTGTCTCCATCAGGTTGATGATCGCGTTGAGCGCGTCTGGCATATACATCATGTCCATATATGTGCCTTTGCCGATGTAGGAGGTGTACTTGCCGTCCTGCACAGCTTTATAGTAGATTTCTACCGCATAGTCGGTCGTGCCGCCGCCTGGAGGAGTCACATAGGAGATCAAGCCAGGGAAACGGAGACCGCGGGTGTCGACACCGAATTTGTGGAAATAGTAGTCGCAGAGCAGTTCGCCTGCTACTTTGTTCACGCCGTACATGGTGGTTGGGCGTTGGATCGTGTCTTGCGGGGTGTTGTCTTTTGGTGTGCTTGGGCCGAATGCGCCGATGGAGCTTGGGGTGAAAAATTGGCAGTTCAGCTCACGGGAGACTTCCAGTGCATTGACCAGACCACCCATGTTGAGATTCCAGGCGAGAAGCGGTTGGGCTTCCGCTGTTGCTGACAAGAGAGCAGCCAGATGGATTACGGTATCCACTTGGTATGCTTTTGCGATGTCAAACATTCTCTGGGCATCGGTTACGTCAAGCACCTCGAATGGCCCAGATTGCACGATGATGTCATCTTCCTTTTTACGGATATCGGTGGCGATGACATGATCTGCTCCGTAGACGCTGCGAAGTTTGGTTGTAAGCTCAGAGCCGATTTGACCGAGTGCGCCGGTCACCAAAATTTTTTTCATCCTAGAGAATCCCCATTTCTTTTCCTACTTTTTCATAGATGGCAAGTGCTTGATCGAGCATTTCTTTGGTGTGTGCGGCAGTAGGCATGTTGCGCACGCGGCCTGTGCCTTTCGGGACGGTTGGGAATACAATTGCTTTTGCATAGACGCCTTCTTCATACAGACGCTTGGAGAATTCTTGGGTGGTCTTCTCTTCCCCGATGATGCAAGGGGTGATCGGGGTTTCGCTGTCGCCGATGTTGAAGCCCATGGATTTGAGACCTTTTTTGAGATAGTCGCCGTTCTCCCAGAGCTTGTCGTGCAGCTCTGTGCTCTCCATCAGGATGTCGATCGCACGCTTAGCGGCAGCTACGTCAGCCGGTGTGAGCGCTGTGGAGAACAGGAACGGACGGGAACGAACCTTGAGCCAGTCGATCAGGTTTTGACGGCCTGCTACGTAGCCGCCGACAACACCGATTGCTTTGGAGAGCGTACCGATCTGGAAGTCGATTTTGTCAGAGAGACCGAAATGCTTCACCGTACCTGCCCCTTTACCGAGGACACCGGAACCGTGTGCATCGTCCACATAGGTGATGAGGTCGAATTCTTCTGCTATCTCGACGATTTCAGGCAGCTTCGCGATGTCGCCGTCCATGGAGAAGACGCCGTCTGTGATGACCATCACTTTGCCATACTTGCCAGATTCGACTGCTTCCTTCGCTTTGGCGCGCAGATCGTCGATGTCAGAGTGGTTGACACGGATGATTGTCGCACGGGACAGACGGCAACCGTCGATGATGGACGCGTGGTTCAATTCGTCGGAGAGGATCGCGTCGTTTTTATCCATAACCGCAGAGATCGCTGCCATGTTGCAGTTGAAGCCGGATTGGTAAGCGATCGCTGCTTCGGTGTGCTTGAATTCAGCGATTTTTTGTTCCAATTCGAGGTGAAGCTTGAGTGTACCATTGATGGTGCGAACCGCGCCTGCACCTACGCCATATGTCCGGGTTGCTTCGGTAGCCGCTTCGATCAGACGAGGGTCGGTTGCGAGACCAAGATAGTTGTTAGAAGAAAGGTTGATCAGTTCTTTACCGCCGATTTTGATGGTCGGACCGTTAGGACTCTCCAACGGATCAATCACATTGTATAGTCCTTTTGCTTTCAAATCGGCCAAATTTTCTTGTAAGAATTGCTCCAAAACTTTGCTCGACAACGTAAATCCCTCCATCAGGATGATGTTTTGTACTGGTTTGTAATGATCTTGAGTATACTTATGTCCATTCAGTGTGGACATTCGTTTTTTCAACAAAATCTCATGAATCCTTATTTCATCTGGGTTATTACTTTCGATCTTACCATCATTTATTTTCCGTGTCCATATGGAGAGGACGAAAAAATGTGTTTTTTTTCTATGAGTAAACCTGCTGTCTATTCTCCCCTTTGTTGATGGGTTTCATGACTGTTTGGTGATTCACATTTGCCCCTTGATGAGCTGCTCCATCTCCGCCATGTATGCTTGGATCTGTTCTTCACTTTGGGGTTCCCCCACTTTCCACGGCCACTCATAAGAGCCAAGCCCCTGCATCTTGCGAAGTGCACCTACGTATTGATCCCATTGGAACGTAAACGGACCGATGTCGATGGGATGGGATCTTTCATCGAAGTTATTTTCATTTGCAAAATCAGACCACGTCACCGTATCACCATTGCGCTCGATTCTTGCAGACACCGCCCCGCAGCCTAAGTCCGCACATGCAGGACAGATCATCAATGCTGTCCGTCCGCTCGGAAGGTCTGGCGGGAGTTCTAACGGTAAGCGTTGTCTTTTCTGTGTGTACAAGGTTTTTTATGAACATTATCAAAAAAGCTTGTGGGATGGCAAGTTCATGCTTTACTGCGGAGAATAACAAAACCGACCGTCCACTTCAGGCGGACAGTCGGTGCAAATCTGATCCTCGTTCTTGTTCCTGTAAGAGCGCCCTTTGTACCAATAGATTCAGACAGCGTCTTCCTCGCCACAGGCGGATGCCCAGTACGCAGCTGTTTTTTGTACACAAAAAAGAGCATCCACCCCCGCAACAGACAGGAGTGGATGCCCTTTTTGCCTTATGATGATTTATGATGAGATCGTTGACTGGGATGGAGCAGTTGGCTGGTGCTGTGCGGCTGGATGGCGTTTCCAGATTTTGATCAGGATTGGGATCATCAGCACAAACACCAGCGGGAACACGGTAAATGATACGGTCAAGAGCGACGCCTGGGCAAATGTCTCACGCATCCACAAGAACAAGAGCACCCCGATGATCCGGCCCAAGCCGAGCGGAATCTCGCGGACGACGATGTAATCGAGACGACGACGGTCATAATCTGGGTCAGATTCAATCGCGGCATAGGTCCAGGAGCCGATCGAGGTGGTCAGCATGTTTTTCGCGAGCGGATGCAGAATGCTGAATACGACCAGCACCGCAATCGTCGGATAGAACGACAACACGCCCGATGCGAACGCCACCATCACTGCGCCAATGCCATAGATCAGCAGGCGTCTCTCGGGAGTCGCCACGCGTGCAAGCCAAAGCGAAGCGATCAACGCCATCACGCCTGATACAGTCTGGAAGATCCCCAGATTCTGCTCCCCGCCTGCGATCTGGAAGGTCATCATCGACACGAGGAAGGTGTCATAGGTACCGCCGACCACGCCTTCGCCAAACATGACGGCGAGCATCCCTTTCCACTCGCGGGTCGGGTTTTTGATCACCTGCATGATCTTACTTTGGCGTCCAATCGGCTTGCCCTTGATGCGAAGCGACAACAGCGCAGCGACCAAGAACAGCAGACAGCTGGCACCGAAGATAATCAGATACCCGGTCATTCCTTCGAAGTTCTCGATACAGACCCCGCCGAGTAACGGTGCGGTCATCGTGGTCAGGGAAGTGACAAATCCGCTGTGGTACAAAAAACGGTCACGGTCTGCATTTTTCGTCATATCCAGCACAGCCATATGCATACCAATCGCAAACAGACTGATCGCTGTCCCCATCCACAGACCGAGGATAATCACATGATCGCGCAGCGCCTCCCCATAATACAGTGTGATGCCATACGAGATCACATGAGCAAAAATCCCCAATCGCAGTGTCGTCATCGGACTCGTGATCCGAGACAGCCATGAACAGAGCGGAAAACTGGTCAACACGACGGCAGCCACTACCATGCTGTAAGTCGCAAGCAGGGCGTATGTACTGTCCAGCCGCCACAAAAACACGCCTAGGAAGATCGATGACAGCATGTTGGCAAACGTAAAAAAGCCCATCATCGTCAGATAATAACGGATTTGCAAAGCGCTCTCTCCCATCAAGATCTCTATATTTATCTACTATGAAACAAAAAGGGCCGCCCTTCATTGGAAAACAGGCGGAATTTTAATACACTTTAATAATATATTCATTCAAGTTAGGAGTAAACCTTTTCCCATGGATTGGTTGAGGGGGAATATTCGCTACATACTCCCTGCAACTCCCTGTTGAAGTGATTGCTGTTTTGGCTTATGATGATGCTTCTACCTTACTATTTATGAAACATTCGATATAGAAATGTTTTTGAAGAAAGGAGTTACCCATGGCAAAGAAATCCATGATCGTGAAGCAACAGCGTCTGCAGAAGTTCTCTGTGCGTGAATATACACGTTGTGAACGTTGCGGCCGCCCACATAGCGTGCTGCGCAAGTTCAAGCTGTGCCGGATTTGTTTCCGTGAGCTGGCTTATAAAGGTCAGATTCCAGGTGTGAAAAAGGCGAGCTGGTAAGGGGTTTTTGAGGTAAATAGCCAAAAGGACGTTCCGATTCAGGTCGGGACGTCCTTTTTATTTGTGGGCGGGGGGAACAGGTATTATCTGCGGACAGAATCAAACTCGGAACGGCAACCCTCTTTTTCTCGAATACTCGGACTTTGCTGGCTTCCCTGCTTCTGCACGACTTCTCGCTTCCGTTCTGTTTAATGATATGAAACAGCCAGTGACTTCTACTCAGGTTATGACTTTTGCACTGTTCTTGTCTCCTTCCCAGCTCTCACCTGTCCTCGCCCATTCATCTCCTGCACCGCCCCCGACCTGCTGACGTACAGATCACACGCCTGTGTCGCTGTCAGCGCAGTCTCTGCGTAATGAACCTCTGGCACGGCATACGACTCATCATAATCATTGATCCCCTTCACCAGGCAAGACACAACACGCCCGCCAGATCACGAGACCGCTCGACCGCCTGCTCGTCTCGATTCAGCAGCTGCAGCAGGGGGATTTTACCCAGTCCGTGCAGTTCATGGGGCATGATGAGATCGGCAAATTAGGCGATGCCTACGACGTGATGGTACAGAAGATCAAGGGCTTGATCCAAGATAACTACCTGACCCGGATCGGCCAGCGGGACGCCGAGCTGAAGGCGTTGCAGGCGCAGATGAACCCGCATTTTCTCTATAACACACTCAACACGATCTATTGGGCGGCCCACCAGCGGCAGGAGCCGGTGATCGCGGAGATGGTGTATGCGTTGTCGCAATTTTTGCGCTTACGGCTCAATGATGGAAAAGATGTGGTCTCGCTGGAGCAGGAGTTTGCTCTGATTGAACATTACTTACATATCCAACAGCATCGCTTTGGTGATCGGCTGAGCTACGAAATCATGCTGGACGAGTCGTTGCGGTCGATGATGATTCCGAAGCTGATCTTACAGCCGTTGGTGGAGAATTCGTTGATGCATGGGATTGAACAGGTGCAGAGCGGGTTTGTTCAGGTGTCAGCTGCTGTGGTCGAGGATGCGGTTGTGCTGACGGTTACGGATAATGGGAAAGGGATGTCGGCGGATGTGCTGGCTGGGGTGGAGGCGAGGTTGAGTGGGTTCACCACTGCCTCAACGGACGGAGTCACCGCCCAGACATTACCGAGTGACCCCACGACTCCTCCTCCCCCACGCCACGGTTTTGCCCTGCAAAATATCCAAGAACGCCTAGATATGTTCTACCACAGTGAATCTTCTCTCACCATCCGCAGCCGTGAAGGTCTTGGCACCAGTGTCAGCATCCGATTACCTTACGACAAGAGCAACAAGGGGGAATGAACCGATGTCGATGTATAAACTGATGATCGCCGAGGATGAACCGACCATCCGCCACGGGCTGGAGTCGATGATCCCGTGGGAAGAGTACCAGTTCACGCTTTGTCCTTCTGCCTCCGATGGTGAAGAGGCTTTTGCCAGATTGCTTGAGGTGCAGCCAGACATCCTGCTCTCCGACATCCGCATGCCAATCCTCGACGGTATCCAGCTGCTGGAAAAAATCCGTGCGGCCGGACTTTCAACAGAAGTGATCATTTTGACCGGCTTCGGTGATTTCGAATATGCCAAGCAAGCGCTGAAATACCGCGCCTTTGACTATCTGCTCAAGCCCAGTCCTCCACAGGAAATCCTGCAAGCCATCCTTTCCGTCAGAGATGCACTGGAGGCGAAAAAAGGAAAAGAGCGCAAAGCCTTGCAACTGGAGCGAGAATGGGATAAGCATATGTCGTCGTTGAAAAAACAGACGCTTTTGCAGTGGATCAAGCAGCCGCAGGTGAAAAGCAACCGTGCGACGTTGATCAATGAATTGGGAATGTATATCAAGCCGGATCATATACAGGTGGGGGTTATTGAGGGGATGATAGCTCCCGCTTCTGCTTCTGCTGGGGAATCAGCATCAGCGGATGTTATTCAGCGGGTGAATCTGCTGCGGCAGGCGCTTGAGCCTTTTTATTGGGAACAGTTGGAGATCTGTATAGAGGGTGCGGAGTTGATTTGGTTTGGAAATCCGAATAGTAGGTTCGACGGCACGGAGATGGGAGTTGGCTCTTCTGTCAGAGGGGTTACTCCGGGTCATTCCTGTCATCCGAGGCAGGAGTCAGGGGCAGATTTCATTATGGGATCAGGTTCGAACTCACCCATGGCTACCTTAACCAAGTTACTTTTCACCCTATCACCCACCCTCTCCACCTCATGCTTCATCGGCATCAGCAGCATAAAAGAATCCATCTACGGGCTGGCCCACGCCTACCTCGAAGCAAAAGAAGCCCTACAATCTGCCACCCCGACGGATTGCGTAAGAATCTACGAACAAGCCTCCCTCCCCTCTGCCACGACGACTCACCGGACGGTTCAGGCGGCTCTAGATGTGATCCATCAGGGATACAATCAAAATCTCACTCTGGAGTCCGTCGCCCGTGATGTATTTGTCTCGACCGCGTATCTGAGTACATTGTTCAAGCAAGAGATGGGTGTCAATTTTCTGGACTATCTGCATCAATATCGAATTGAAAAAGCCAAGGAGCTGCTCACTCTCCCGCATCTGAAGGTCTACCAGGTGGCCAACCAGGTCGGGTATCAGGATGAACGGCATTTCAGTACGACTTTTAAAAAATGGACGGGGCAGTCTCCGTCGCAGTATATGAAGCGGCGGGTGGCAGAACTGGGGTAAAAGGTAAGGAACAATCAAGTTCCCCCATGGTACATCAAGCAAAACGCATAAAAAAAACCAAAAACCGACCCATCCACACTCAGCGGATAAGTCGGTTTTTTCATACTCACAGCTTCCTATAGAGCTACCTTTAGCCCACAAATTGAGCCAAGATCAAGATAAACACCAGAGCCGTCACAGACAGAATCGTTTCCATCATGGTCCAGGTTTTCAATGTATCTTGTACACTCATGTTGAAATATTCTTTGATCAGCCAGAAACCGGAGTCATTGACGTGGGAAAGAATCAGGGAACCGGAACCTACAGCCAACACAAGCAATTCTGGACTTGTGCCAGGGATTGTCGCGGCAATTGGGCCGACGATACCTGCTGCGGTCATCATGGATACGGTTGCAGAACCAGTCGCCACACGGATCAGCGCCGCAACCAGCCAGCCCAGTACGATTGGCGATACGGCAGATGATTGCGCCAGTTGGGCGATGTAGTCACCCACTCCGCTGTTCAACAGGACTTTATTAAACGCACCACCCGCACCGATCACCAGCAGGATGGTTGCTGTTGGAGCCAAGCAATCGTTGGTGAAGCGCAAGATGTCGTCTTTGTTGAAGCCACGGTTAAAGCCAAGCGTAAAGAAGGAAACGATCGTTGCGATCAACAGAGAAGTGATCGGGCTTCCGATGAAGTCAGCCCATTGGCGAAGCTGGTCTTCTTTTGGCAAGGTGATATCGGCAACGGTCGCGCCAAGCATCAGGATGACAGGAAGCAGAATGGTGAAGACTGTGATTCCGAACCCAGGAAGCTCACGGTCGCTTTTCGGCTCAGCCAATTGCGCGGCCAGCTCTGGAGCGACACTGCCTTTGATGCGCTTGCTGATCCAGCTTCCGTACAGCGGACCTGCGATGATGGCGGACGGCAGTGCGACGACGATGGAATAGAGAATCGTTTTGCCTACATCTGCTTTGAACAGGTCAACAGCGGCCATCGCAGCCGGATGCGGTGGAACGATCCCGTGTACGATGGAGAGACCCGCGACGAGCGGAATTCCGATTTTGATCAGCGGCATGCCGGTTTGACGGGCAATCGTGAAGACCAATGGAATCAACAGAACGAACCCAACCTGGAAAAAGACTGGAATACCAACGATAAAGGCGACAAACATCATAGCCCAGTGGACGTTCTGTTGACCCATGCGGTTGATCATCGAACGGGCGATCCGTTCTGCACCGCCCGATTCAGCCATCATTTTACCCAACATCGTACCGAGAGCAAGCACGATTGCGATAAAGCCTAGCGTATTTCCCATACCTTCTTTGATCGAATCGACGACCTTGGTCAGCTCCATCCCAGAGGCAATCCCGACGAAGCCCGCGGCGAGCAGCAGAGTGATAAATGGGTTTACCTTGAAGCGGGTAATGAGAACAAGCAACAAAACAATAGCAATCAGCGTAATGACTAATGGCATCAGGAGTACCCCCTTTTTTCTTATGTGCGATCTTGTTGAATCCGGCCACGACGCTGGAACTCGGCAATGAGCGAAAATTCCTCAACCAGCTTGTGGTAGACACGTTCATACAGATAAAACAGCTCGATATAGGTCTCAGAGCGCTGAAGATCAGGCTGATGACGCTCAGCGATTGGAATACGTACTTGCACATCTTCCAAGCGGTCGATCGCTCCGACTGCTTTCATCGCGAGCACCGCCGCGCCAAACCCGGAGCTTTCATGGCTTTGCGGAACCGTCACCTCATAGCCGAACATATCGGACATGATCTGCCGCCATTCCGCAGAACGGGCAAACCCGCCCGACGCCCGGATTTCACTGGCAGGCCCTGCCAAATCCCGAAGCGCGATGCCGACACTGTAGACACTGAACAAAATCCCTTCCAGCACCGCCCGGATAAAATGCTCCCGCTTATGATGCAGGCTCACCCCGAAAAAGGATCCGCGCGCATTGGCATTCCAGTATGGGGCACGTTCACCTGATAAAAACGGCAGGAACAACAGCCCCTCTGCCCCAGCAGGAACATCCTTGGCCGCCTGGATCATCACATCGTACGGATCAATCCCCAACTGGCGCGCCTTCTCCACCTCAGGCCAACTGAACTCATCGCGGAACCAGCGTAGCATCAGCCCGCCGTTGTTGGTCGGCCCGCCGATCACCCAATGATCTTCAGTGAGCAGATAGCAGAAGGTCCGCCCTTTTGGATCGGTCATCGGCTTGGGCACAACAGTACGCACAGCCCCGCTCGTCCCGATGGTAATCGCCACCTGCCCCTTCGAAATCGCCCCGACACCCAGATTCGCCAGTACCCCATCGCTTGCACCGACCACGAATGGCGTGTCCGGATCAATCCCGATCTCATCGGCAAATCTCGTCTCCATCCCCCGCAGAATATGAGTAGTTGGTACAGCCTCACTCAATTGTCCGGCAGTAATTCCCGCCAGACGCAATGCTTCCTCATCCCAATCCAACCGTTCCAGATTGAAAAGTCCGGTAGCCGACGCAATCGAGTAATCTACCACGTACTGCCTGTACAAGCGGTGAATCACATACTCCTTGATCGAGATGAACTTCGCGGCCCGGCGGTATGTATCCGGGTCTTCCTCCCTCATCCAGATCAGCTTGGTGAGCGGTGACATCGGGTGAATCGGCGTACCCGTCGCGAGGTAGATACGATGACCCGTGCCGTCTTGCTTCAGCCGCTCGGTCTGAGTCACACTGCGGTTATCGGCCCAGATGATGCTGTTGGTCAGAAGCTCTCCATCACCATCCACCGCAATCAGGCTGTGCATGGCTGAGCTGACACCGATCCCGCCGATCTCCTGTCGGCTGACACCAGATGCTGCAATCGCCTGCTTGAGAGCCTTGATCCCCGCTGTGAAAATTTCTTTCGGATCTTGCTCAGCCCAAGACGGCTTCGGAACGTGCAGTGGGTAGTCGACATTCCCGACACCCTTGACCGCTCCTTCTTTTGTGAAGACAACTGCCTTGGTACTCGTGGTACCGATATCCAATCCAATAAAATACATGTTTTCCATATGGCTTCATCCTTTTTGTGTATACGCTTTCAGAATGATAAGTGGATTATATCGAAATTTTTTTCATTTGTTAATACCTATGATGAAAATTTTTGTTACTTTCTTTTTTTCAATCTTATTCTGCCTTGTTTTTACTTATGCTTTACTCCACATCATTCTGACTGTCACAGGTTTAAGGGTAGTATTTCCCTAATAAAAAGAACGCCTGCATTCGCGCGGAAGAGATAATTCCACTCGTTTGCAGGCGTTCTCACTTTTCATTTGTTTTTCGATCGTTTTCGTACGTTTGCTTTCCGTCTTCGTGTGTTTACTTTCGTGTTCATTCATCGCCGACTGTTTTTTCTTTGAGCTACTTTGAGCTACTTTGAACTACTGTTAGCGGTGATTTTCACGTAAGCGGTCCCGCGCAATCAACTAATGCGGTTTCTTCATTGGTCTAGTGAACTTACGTATGCCTAACCTGAAAGATATCTGTCTAGCTTTTGATATCCGTCGTCACCTGCTCACAGCCGCTTAAACGAAATCGCTTCCCTGATTTTCTTGATATTCTGCGTGGTCTGCTCCTCCCGCTTGAGCGACACGGCTACATAGAAAAGGTCGATGATACTCAGCTGGGCTAAGCGTGAAGACAAGGCTTCGGTACGGAATTGCGTCTCGCGGGAAACGGTGAACAGACAGACATCGGCCAGCTTGGAGAGCGGTGATTTGCCGTAGCCGGTGATCGCGATGATCGTCGCCCCGGCTTCTTTGGCTACCTTGACCGCTTCGATCACGTCTTTGGTCGCCCCCGAATGGGAAATCGCCACGACCACATCCCCCGCCTTCAGCATGGAAGCTGCCATCACCTGATAATGCGCGTCGGAGTGGTGCTGACACGGGATGCCGGTCCGCATGAATTTGTGGTACGCGTCCTGCGCGATGGCTGCCGAACCGCCCGAGCCGTAGAATTCGATCCGATTGGCTTGGACGAGCGCATCCACTGCTTTTTGCAGGGTGTCACGGCTCATGATCTGCTGGGTATCCCGCAGTGTCTCCTGATTCGCAGCAAAAATCCGCTCGGACAGCACCAAGAGATCCCCCTCGCCTTCTAGATCGATCTCTTGGTGGATGCTCTGCTTCGGCGGTACCACTTCACTGGCCAGCGCTATCTTAAACGCCTGGTACCCCCGAAACCCGAGCCTTCTGCACAGACGAAAAATCGTCGCTTCTGCACACTCGCACAGATCGGCAAGCTCTGTAATCGAATGATGGATGATATCACCGGGATGCTCGAACATATAATCAGCAATCTGTTGTTCTTTTGCGCTCAATTGCGGATACATCGCACGGATTTGCGTGAAAATACTGGGTGTATGAGCTGGAGGTTGTGTCACCAGATAGGCCCCCTGTTTCGTCTATTTGCTCCCCCTATTATAAAAAAAGAGTCAAGCTCTGTCATTTTTCAAAAAAATTTTCTTTCAAGTGATGAAAAAAGAAAATTTTTATCATATACTAGTCCTACTACAACGCAGATGGTATACATCCATAAAGGAGTGTTTTTTGATGAAACTAGCATTACTTGGCCTTGGCAAAATGGGTTACAACCTCGCACTCAACCTCTTGGATCACCAACATGAAGTCGTCGCCTACGATGTCGACCCGAGCCGTGCGCAAGAATTGCAGCAACATGGTGTGATCCCAGCTGCAACGGTTGAGGACGCCATCGCAAACCTTCCGACCCCACGCGTCGTCTGGCTGATGGTCCCGGCCGGAGAGATCGTGGATGCGCTCGTTCAACAGTTGTCCACGCTTTTGACCGCTGGTGATATCGTCATTGACGGCGGTAACTCCCACTACAAACAATCGATGAGCCGCGACGCCCTCCTGCAGGAAAAAGGTATCCACTACCTCGATGTGGGTACCAGCGGCGGCATGGAAGGCGCTCGCCACGGTGCCTGCCTGATGATCGGCGGCGACAAAGGTGCGTTTGACCATGTGGAAGCGGTGTTCCGTGACATCAGCGTGGACAACGGCTATCTTTACGCAGGTGCGTCTGGCAGCGGGCATTTCCTCAAAATGATCCACAACGGCATCGAGTACGGCATGATGCAAGCGATCGGCGAAGGCTTTGAGGTGCTTGAGAAGAGCGGGTTTGGCTACGATTTCGCAGAAGTGGCGCGGGTCTGGGCGAATGGCTCTGTAATCCGTGGCTGGCTGATGGATCTGACCGAACGCGCGTTTCGCAAGGATGCCAATCTGGATGAGATTCGCGGCGTGATGCACTCCTCCGGTGAAGGCAAATGGACGCTGGAGACAGCGCTTGATCTGCAGGCGGCTACACCGGTAATTGCGATGTCCCTGTTGATGCGTTATCGCTCGTTGGATGAGGATACGTTCCACGGGAAAGTGGTGGCAGCGCTGCGGAATGAGTTTGGCGGGCATGCGGTGGAGAAGAAGTAGGGGTTTTTGTTGTTCGGCACCATCTAAGTAAAAAATGGCGTAAAAAAACGGCGGTCTCGGGATCGCCGTTTTTTGCTTTTCGTTTTTTCCCTATTTCCGTTTTAACCTGTTCTAGTATCGTTTAACTTCCGCTCCTATCTTGTCTCCAAATTTATTGCATTCGTTCAGTATCGGTGGATATATGTTGCCATCGCTATGCAAGTCCCTTTACTAATGAGAACGCCCCGGCTCCGGCACCTTCTTCCACACCCACAACATATTCACCAAATACAACACACACGTAATCCCAAGCATCCACCGAATCCCCAGCGCCGCCGAACCCAATCCTCCAAGAAGCGGTCCAGCAAAACTCCCCAAAAAGGTAGCGGCAGAAGTAAAGCCGAACACCATCCCCCGTTGTTCCGGTGACACCAGCCGTCCGATCAAGGCATTCGCTGTCGGCATAATCCCCCCAACGAACAGCCCTAAGCCAAAACGAGACGCGATAAATACCCAAATATTCGGTGCCAACGCCTGCGGCAGATAAAACAATCCCGCCCCAATCATCGAGATGATCAATACCCGGCGATATCCGATCTGGTCACTCCGTTTTCCCAAGAACGGCGATCCAATCAAGTCAGCAAGACCCGTCACAGCAAAAGCAAATCCAGCCAGTGTACCGAGATACTCCGCTCCACCCGTCAGGTCTTTCATAAATACAGGCAACGCTGGCAACACGCTAACGACTGAAAACTGAGTCAAAAACAATACCAAAAACATCACATGAACCGATTTCATCTGACCCACGGTTTTGAATTGTTGGATTAGAGACGGCTTACTCTTGGATTCTGTTTTCCGCTCGAACTTTTCTTTTACGAAAAAAGTAGTAACCAAAAAGGCCGACATGGAAAGCCCTGATGCGAGAAAAAAGACCGCCCGATAGCTATCCAAAAAATCTGCCGCCAAGCCACCTGCCAACGGACCGATCAGCGTCCCAACAATTCCTGCCGTCTGTAACCACCCAAGTGAATACCCTAGCTTCTCTTCCGGTACAACCGTACTGACCAACGCAATCGACGATGCCGAAAATCCGCTAAACACGCCTTGAAGTATCCGAATGATCAGCAACTGCCACGTATTTGCCGCGAATGCCATTAAGATCGTGAAGGACGAAATCGCCAAAGTGGAACGCATCACCATCAGCTTGCGTCCCGTCCGATCAGCCAGTGATCCCCACAGCGGCGAGACCAAAGCAGATATCAGAAAGTTCGAACAAGAGATCACGCCCGTCCAGACTAACACTTCATCAGGATCGTGTACACCTAATTCTTCAACATATAACGCTAAAAAAGGCCCCATACTGGTAAAGTTCATCATCATGATACACTGGACCGCCATCATGGCCCAAAGAGTGGTTTTCCATGAGGAAGGTTCTTTCTCTGTTGCTTCTTGGCCCACGCTGTTCATCTCCCATTACTTGGATGTTCTTTGTTTGTATGTACCATTTTACCGAACCATGAGTAAAAAAGAAGCGACATTCCTCGAAGTGGAACACCGCGTCATCGTATTGATTATGTTCAGTTAAACTTTTCTACCTTTTTTTGCAAACGTTCGATTCTCTTTTCGTGAGCTTGTTGCTCGGACTTGAGCTTACTACGCAACATCCCTGCTTTTTTCTTCCAAATATCAAACGCGTGCACGGAATAATGCAGTGCTTTTTCATAATCCTTGACGTGATGCTCATACAGTTTAGCAACTTCGATCAATACATCTTCGGGAATCAACAGAGAGTCCTGTTCATTCAGGTAGGCTTCCCAGGTGGCCAAGGCTTTGTCATTGGCTTTTTGCTTTTTATAGAGATGTCCAATGGCGATCATCGCTTTTCCCCGCACGGCACTTGGGATGCTTTTTCTGTTGGAGATCGACTGGTATCGAAGAAGTGCTGCATCTACCTGACCTACTGCTTCGTACCATCTGGCAATCTCGTACTGTTCCTGTGGGGATGTGAGAAGGCTTTGATTCATACGAGTGGACGCCATGGAGTCGCTTATATCAGAAGTAGAATTCTCACCTGTATGATCATTTGTATACATGTCTGTAGCAACATTGGCAAACACACTTGTTAAACCAGTCAGATTCTCGTCAGTGACGGTTCGGCCTAACGAATGCTCCGCTGACTGAGTCTGCTCTTCATTGGTCTCCAGCAGCAACTTGGACATATGAATGTACAACGTAATCAACGACAGGACGTCCATCTCATTATGATGCAAGACACCCTGAATGATCTCGGGGTCCTTTTCTCTCAGGTAGTCAAAATAAAGCTCTGGCGCCATATAGCCGGGAACATCGTTGGTACGGTGCACACCGAGCTTTTCTTGTTCAATGATGAACATACGGCAGGATGGCAATTCGTTTTTCCATAGACGTCTGGCTCCATGCAACAGGTCATAGTGACCAAACGCCGGAAGTTGGGGAACCAAGTCACGGACAAGCGTGTGTCTCGTTTTCACCTGTGGCCAATCGAAGGCTTTTCCGTTGTACGTAACGAGATGGGTCAAATCCCTGGCATCGTTGAGAAAAGAGTTGTACAGCGGAACTTCTGCATGCGGGGCAGCCAAGTAATGCTGACGAACGACCACACTGTCCCCCTCGAAGCGGCAATACCCCAGTAGGAAGATGGTATTCCCCGTACCACCATGCAATCCGGTCGTTTCTGTATCAAAGAATAACAGCTTCTCAAGCGTATCCCGCGTACTGGCAAGGGGGTGGGTGTGTTCAGCCCTCTCCCATGCTTCCAGTACTTCGTAGATTTGCTCAAAACGATAATTTCCGTGCTGGTGTGTGATCGGATAACGAACCTCACGCACCATGATATATTCATCGTCGAGGATGTAGGGAGAAGCTTGAAGATTATTCCACTTATCGATATACGGGATATGGATATCGGTGGCGGTAGCGGACGCAGGGTCTGTTGCAGGTTGAGGAGGGTACTGCTGTTCGATTCGTGATTCTACGTTCTGCTGCTCGGGTGACATCGCTAGCTGCTGCGCTGATGATATTACCGTCTGTTGCTCTACTGGTTTCACTAGCTGTTGCTCTACTAATCTCGATGTCTGAAACTCTGCTGATTTCACTGTCTCTTCCTCTTCAAACAGCTCAAAGTTCAACTGTGATTCAACAGATGATTCTTCTACATCAATCAAAGTTAACGAGATTCCCTCTTTATCTGTTACAGTTGACGTGACAGTCTTAGAAATTTCAACCTTCTCCTTCTCTCCCCGCTCAACAGCGCCGAGTCCAGACATATGCCCCTTCAGTCGATTCAACTTATTTTTAAGAGACATACATACTTCCCCCCTGCGCGATCCGGAGCAGTGACAATGCCAACTCCTTGCTATCGTCTTCCACCGCTCCAACACATGACGGACACCCATCCCCACACGGACAAGAACTGATCAGCCGCTCTGCTTGGCTAAGAATCGTCGGCATCTCCTTGTACACCTGCTCACTTAATCCGATACCGCCTGGATAACGGTCATACAAAAAGATCGTTGGCTGCCCAGAATGAATCGCTTTGCGCTGCGGGATGACGTGCAGGTCTGCAGGATCACACATGACGAACAATGGGGCAACATGCTGCAGGACATGGGCCAGTCCAACCAGTCCGCGCTCTACTTCTTCTTTTCCCAGCGTATCTAGAACCGACTCTGCAAAGCTGATCCAAGCAGCATTGGTATGCAACTCTTCCTCAGGTAAGTGGATCGGACCAGAGCCGATATTTTCATGTGTTTCGAATTTGATCTTTTTAAAAATGGTAGCCATGGCGTTAACTGTAACCTCACCGTATGCCACCTCTGTCTGCGGCTGGGTAAGTGTCTGATCTTCCTCCAGCACCTTCAACTGCACAGCCAGATTAGCGTCGGTATAATAATCTACGGCCACTTCACGGACGTAGGCTTTCTTTTCCTCGTAATCAAGCTTTTCCACCTGAAATTGTGTTCCTTGATGAAGATAGATTGCTTCTTCATGCAAAAGCGTCATCGAACTGAATCGATCCATCTCTCCGATCACACGCTCGTTGCCCCGCTCAGTAATGTCGATAATCACCACATTTTCCTGAGAAGCCGAACGCAAGCTGATGTTGTGCGCCGGAAATGATTGATTCATCCAGAACCATTTGCCTTTTGCATAGTGAAGCACTTGCTCTTCCGTCAAAAATTCCAGAATCTCCACGATCTCAGCCTGACCGAAGTGTTCCCCTTCTTTGAAAGGGAGTTCGTACGCAGCACACTTGATATGGTCAACGAGAATAATCAGGTTGTCGGGATTAATCCGCGCTGACTCGGGACTGCGGTCAAAGAAATACTCCGGATGCTGAATCACATATTGATCCAATGGTGTCGAACTGCCCACCATCACCACAACTGATTCACCCTGACGGCGACCAGCACGGCCCGCCTGTTGCCATGTACTCGCTACCGAACCGGGATACCCTGTGATGACGCAAGCCTGCAATTGACCGATATCGACACCAAGCTCCAGCGCGTTCGTACTGACGACACCCATAATGTCACCACGTCGCAGACCCTTTTCGATCTCGCGTCGTTGGCTTGGCAGATAACCACCACGATATCCTTGGATGGTTTTTGGGCCTAGTTTCTTTTTGATCAGCTCCTGAAGATATTTGAGCAGGATCTCCACACGCACACGGCTTCTGGCAAACAGGATCGTCTGGATTCCATTGGTCAAAAATTTCTCGGTAATGTCACGTGCCTCCAACGTGGCACTGCGTCGGATATTGAGCTGATGATTGACCACAGGCGGATTATAGAAAATAAAATGCTTTTTCCCTGTAGGAGCACCATTATTGTTAACCAGCTCCATTTTTTCCTCAGTCAACGCTTCTGCCAGCTCTTTCGGGTTAGCAATGGTTGCAGAGGTACAGATAAACTGGGGGTTGCTCCCATAGTAAGCACAGATCCGCTTCAGTCGGCGAATCACATTGGCGACATGACTGCCAAAAACCCCACGATAGGTATGCAGCTCATCGATCACGACAAATTTGAGATGCTCAAAAAACGATACCCACTTGGTATGGTGCGGCAGAATAGCGGAGTGGAGCATGTCTGGATTGGTAATAACGATATTCCCCGCTTGGCGAACCATGGTACGGATATTAGCCGGGGTATCACCGTCATAGGTCTCCGATTTGATTGACATGCCCATCTCCGTAATCAACTCATGCAGCTCGCTTTTTTGGTCTTGCGCGAGTGCTTTGGTCGGGAACAGATACAAGGCGCGCGCCTGAGAGTCTTCCGAGAGCTTCTGCAAAACAGGCAAATGATAGCACATGCTTTTACCCGATGCGGTCGGAGTCACGGCTACAATGTTTTTCCCTTCACTCACATGGCGAAAGGACGTCTCTTGATGCGTATATAAGGAAGAAATCCCGCGCTTGCTAAGCGTCTCACATATTCGCGGGTCCATAGTAGTTGGGAAAGGCACAGTTTGTGCTTGACGCGGTTCTACGGTATGCCAATGAATTATATTTTGCTTCATCCGTTCGTCCTGTCGAAACTCATCCAACAGTTCGGATATGGTCAATTTGGTATACACGAATCATCACCTTCTTCTCTATTCTATTGTACGAATAGACGTTCGGTGTGTAAATCTATTTATTTGTTGCCCCATTTTTGTTTATAATACGAATACTAGCTTTTGTTAGTCGTTTCCAAGAAAGGAATTGGTTTTGTGTCCGCTGTTATACAAATTTTGCGTGCCTATGATTATTTTTACTTTTCGTTGCTGGCTATGTTTATCTCCTTTTTACCAGTTTATCTAAGCGCCCAAGGATTCTCCGCCACCCAGATTGGAGCAGTCATTGGGACGGGAGCGTTTATCGGAATTTTGTCCCAGCCGCTCTGGGGCTTCATTAGCGATAAAGGTAAAACGATTAAAAAAGTTCTGATTCTGATGCTCGCTATCTCTGTCGTCGTCGGTACACTGTTGTTTCGGTCCTCGGGATTTTTCACACTGTACCTGTTAGCCGGTTTGATGTATTTCTTTTACTTGCCGACAGATCCGTTGACCGAAAGTTTGAACTACCAATTAGCCCAAAAAGAAAAGGTCAGTTTTGGAGCTGTCCGTACATTTGGAGCGATCGGTTATGCAACTACTTCTCTAATGGCAGGCTATATCGCCAGTGCCTTTGGTATCACGATCCTTGGGTGGATGTATCTTGCTTTTGGCTTGCTTACTGTCTTGTTAGCGTGGCGGCTTCCAGATGTACCGACAGTCTCCAAACCCGTCGCGTTCAGTAGTTTGGCTGCATTCTTCAAGCATAGCCGTGCCGTTCGCTTTTTTATTGTCGTGCTGTTGATGGCGCTCCCCCATCGGATGAATGATATCTTTTTGGGTGTCTATATTCAGAGTATTGGCGGTACTACTGGACAAGTCGGACTCGCTTGGTTTATTTCGGCGGCAAGTGAAGCTTTATTTTTTGCGTGGAGTGCCCGCTTCTTACGATCAGGAAGAGAACTCAATCTGATCATCATTGCAGCAGGTCTTTATGCGCTGCGTTATATAGCGACAGCCCTTGCCCCTGGGCCTGAGTGGGTGGCATTTCTGCAATTGCTCCAAGGTGTGACGTTTGTTATCTTTTATACGGCAGCTATCCAGTATTTGTACGGGATCATACCAGAAGAATGGAAATCAACTGGACAGATGGTACTGGCTGTTCTCTTTTTCGGGGTCTCAGGGATTGTCGGTTCGTTTGTCGGCGGATGGATCTTTGACACATTCGGTGGAGCCAGTCTATACAATGTGATGGCCGTGCTCTCCGTGATCGGACTGATTGCAGGTGGTGTCATGTTCCGTAAAAAAGGAGTGGAAGCTGGACAAATATAGTGGTAAGAAAAAAAGGATGCTCACGGAACACTGTTCAAACTCCGTGTAAGGCATCCTTTTTGTTTGCACATCTAGATAGTAGTCTTAGGACGAATATGAGGTTAGATGAATGATTAACGAATCCCCCATTTTGGTCACACTCCAGTTGTTTGACAAAACCTTCTGTAACCATTCCTCATCCGCACCGCTTAATTTGATCTCTTTCAACGATTCGTTTTGATCTATGTAACCTTCGCCTTCTTTTAAGCCGAATCTGGCTTCGAGTAAGGTTTTGATCCCGTTAATCGTTGCGAATTTGATTTGATATCCTTCTGTGATGGCTTGCTCGAACTCATCTTTATGATCACGGGCAAACTCAAACAAGGACGAAAAATTGATCTCACCACTGCCAACCTTTTCGAATGCCTTATTGTCACCATTCCCTGCATAGGTGATGATCTCTTCATCTAAAAAACCGTGGGCACGTAAGAGTTCAATTCGTACTACTAACGGTTGAGAAAGTTTTATCGCCATTTAGAACACCCCTTTTTCTTCCATTATAGACCTGTTCTTGCGATCTTCCCATTGGTTTTTCCGGAAAGGTCTGTATGTTTCCTATCGTTGACCGGCTAGATCAACACTCCTGACCTTCTCCACCATACTCCCATAGCCTTGTGTCTCTTGTGAAATATAGCTGAGTACAGCTTCACTCCAGCCATAAATGTAATGGGTGATTGGATCTGTCGCAGGAACCATCGCATGGCGATAAGGGGCTATATCGATGACAAACGCTTTTGTATTCGGATTGAGCTGTTGCCGGTATTTTTTGAGTTCACGATAGAACGGACTGCCCGAGTTTTGCTGCTCGTCGGTGATAATGATGATGTTGTCGACTTTTATTTGATCCTCCCTAAGTTTCCGTACTGGTGCACCTGTGTCAGTACCTCCCCGTGCCCTGATTTGGCTTGCCTGTGTGATGATGCTGTCATGCAGGGAGGGACGGGCATCGTCAACACGCGTGTCAAATAACCAAAAGAGGCCGTTTCCTTTTGTCTTCTTATAGAGAGAGACAGCGAAAAGGGAGCCTGTGCGGAGGTACTCTCCGTTCATGGAACCAGATATATCGAGGAAAATAGCTGTTTTTCCTGCTAGATCAGGCAGGTTGTCAAACGTCAATTCCACCGCCTGACGCAATGAATCTTGAATGAGAGCGTCTTTTACTTGGTAAAAGGCATTGAGAAAACGAAACGGCAAAATCTTGGTTCTGCGTAAAGCCTCTCTGTCGGTCAGGCGCTCCATAATATAGGAACGGTTCTCCTCAAGCACCCCTGCACGGTCTAGAGCATTGAGGTTGCGTAAAAGAGCCAGCGTTGGCATTTGTTCTAACAGGGCAGTCCATATTGATGGTGTCGGCTGAATCACTCCCGTCACCACTTCGAACGGGAGCCGTCCTTCAGCAATACATGAAATGATTGCTGCCTCAGTGTCGGCCCGCTTGAGTTGTTCCCATGCAGTGATTTGGGGAAGTGCTTCCAACGAGGTTGGCTTTCCTAGCAGGTAGCGAAACAGTGCCTGCTGCTGGTCTGTTTCTGGCTTGGGATGTGTCGTATTGATCACGTCTGTCAGGTTATATCCACGACCACGTCCGTTATATTTGATCGCCCAGTATTCGCTGGTACGGCAGAGGAAACGGTTGATCTGACGTTTGATGGCCCGTCCTCCTTGTCCGCGTCCTTGGCTTTTTAGGATAGTAAGAAAGTCAAAAAGATCAGAAGGGATGAGGATTACTCTTGGGAACACGGCATCGAGCAGATCAGGGCGAGCTTGTGACAGTAACGTTAATCCAAGAATCGGCTGCAACCGCATATAGCCTTCGTGGCGGGCGGTGATGAGAGCTTTAGCCATAAACTCAGGATCGTACTCTATCATGGCCTGATGCATATCCATCGCCTCATCAAGTAATTCCGACTGATCCGTATAATACGTATTCCCAAGTGTATTCGTGAGCAATGTCTGAAGGTATTGCTCTTCCAGTGAACGTTCGTAAGCGGGATAGCCCTCGTGATTTGATTTTGAATTCCGGGCTGCAAATATTTTTAAGACATTTCCCATCTTACTCTCCCCTTCCAATGTCTTGCTAAAGACATAAAGATGACAGGTGAGGAAATGGTGAGAAGGTGTTTGGGATTCAAACCCGAAGGAGCTCCTTTGCCCCTTTTTCCATTAGAATTAGAAGTAGCCCTCTCAGGCGCCTCACCTGTCTGTTGAATAATTGAACGTGCGAAGAAATTGTTAACTTGGAAAGGTACAATGAATATGCTCTACCTACTGAGCTACCCTGCCGAAACAAGGACCGGAATCGAACCGGCGACACTATCCTCACGAAGTAACCCTTCCGTACGCCTCGCACATCCTTATCATGCCAGATCATTCCTTAGCTGAACATGGCAGAAGTATTACGAGTCAGGTATTTTTGTCCCAAATCCATCAAAAATGGCGTTGACAGTCCCAACGCCAAACGAGTACGATGTTGACAAAACCCACATGCGAACAGGTGATCCGATGGCAAAAGAAGCTTTTGATAAAGAAATTCAGCTCTTGCGTATAATCTTTCTTACCGGTGGTGCTTACAACCGCCAGCAACTGGCCGAACGCCTGGGGATTTCTGTACATACATTTGATAAGACACTCAAAAAGCTCAAGGATATCTTTTATACACTCTATCCGCTTATGGAGTTGAACAATGAGCCGTTTAACAACCTACAGTACTACGACATGACCGATCAGCTGTTTTTGTTTCTGTACCGGGCAAAATCGGTTAAGGAGTCAGAGGTAAAGAGGCTGGTGCGTATTTTGACGCTGTTGCGTGATGAAGCTCTGACCGTCAAGGATTTGATCGAACGGTTTGATCTTGATGGTGAGACGTTCACCGATCTGCCTGATGAAAAAACGCTGCGGCAGGACCTCAAGTATCTCGAAGAACTGGATGTCATCAAAAAAGTAACGAAGATAAGACCCAGCCTGTACCGCTACAATGATGACCTGACTTCCATTCTCTCAACCGATGAATTGTTAGACTTATATGACTTTGTTCATATCATGGCGAACACGGAGTTACCTTCTGTTCAGGGATATATTTTGCTCGACGCCTTGAAAAATCAGCTCCAATTCATCCGCGCTGGACGAGATCTGAATGCATTCTTGTACAAATATCATTATTTCTCCCGCATATTAGATGAATATCAAGCCTTCTTTCTGTTCCAAGCGATCCAGGAGTGCAAAACCATACGTTTCACCTATTACACACCCAAACGGAAAGTCCGCTATGAATCGTTAAATACCAATCCCCTGTTCGCAAAAGAGACGGTTGGTGCAAGCCAACATACCATCCCGCTTACTGTCATTTATGATCACCAGTACGGCCGCTGGTACCTCGTCGCCAAAACAGAAGGCCATCCTGGTTTAAGCAAATACCGTCTGGAGGGTATCACCCAGCTCACCGTAGACGGCTCTGTAGATGCAGACGAATTGACAGCTCTTCAGAAGGAAGCGGAAGCCGCACTGCGCCATAGCTGGCTGATTGACACCGGTCATCCCGTCACAGTTAAACTCCGCTTCTACCATCCTGATGGCCATGCTTTTAACTTTATCCACAATCGCGTTGAACTGCAGGGGCAATGGGGAATCATTACGGAACAAGGCGATGAATGGTTCGATTATGAAATTCAAGTAAACGATACGATGGAGATCAAGCCATGGATACGGAGCTTTGGCTCCAGTTGTGAGGTGCTGTCTCCCCGTTCCCTGCGGCATCAAATGATACAAGAATGGAAGGAAATCGTAGGATACTATGAAACTGAATCTATTTGAAAAAATCCATAACTACGGAGTGACGACACGTCTCTTAGAGTCACAGGTATACCCGATCACGAAAACAGAAAAAATCTGGTTGAATACCATGCTTGCTCATCCAGCTGCTCCACATTTTTTTGCACCAGAGACGTATCAGAAACTTTTGACCTTCCTGAAAGATACAGATACATTACAGCTTGAAAAAGTATTTGTTGAAAAAGCGAAATCCAAGGTCAAGCAGTTCTATCATGAGTGGATTCCCAAACTTCGACGTATTATTTTAAACAAAAATGGGTTGATGCTCAGCTGCGAGACCAAGAATGGTGCAATCATTAAGGATCAGGCAGGGGTTCCCTATCGGTTGGAATTTTCAATGGTACGCAAAGAATGGTATCTGATTTGGCTGTTACATGGGGACTCGAAGCTTTTGACGACACCTCTTCGCTTGATTCATAACATCACCGAGCGCGACATACCTGATTGGGAATACGAACGTTCTGAATTGGTTATCTCTCATCTGCATGAAGAAAGAAAGCAAGCCGTAACGATCGAAGTGTTACCGGAGTACACCGGTGAATTACAACGGATTTTGTATGCTTTTTCCTGTTTTGAAAAGACCGGGCGGCTTGATGATGACACGGGGGCATATCATTTGAGTATCTCATTTTTGGATCAGGACAGTGAGTATGTCCTTTCGAAGGTGAGGTTTTTGGGAAAAAGAATTAAGGTACTGGGGAATCCACGTCTACAGGCACGAATGCTGGAAAGTGCGAAAAAGGCGTTAGAGAGGTATGCGGAGCCTTTGTAAACAACGAGAAAAGCCCGCTGTCTGAAAAGGAACAGCAGGATTTTAACATTGATGATCGACTTTATTACCCGGCATTAATAAAGCCGCTTGGTATAGCTCTCCTCCAGTAACTCCGCCACGCTCTCCCCTGTCATTCCCGGTAATTTCACATGGTCAGCCAACATCTTCGGAACGGAAGGCAATTCTTGTGGTTCCAACCAAGACTCAGATTGCCACAGACCCGAACGTTTAAAAGCTTTGGCACAGTGAACGAAGCATTCTTCCACTTCTACTCCGATCCCCAGCAGCGGCGTACGCCCCTTCACTTGCATCTGCTCCAGCAAGTCCTGATCTTGAACAAGGCAGGCTCGTCCATTGATCCGCAGCGTCTCTTCCAATCCCGGAATGAGAAAAAGCAGCCCCACATGTGGATTAGACAAAATATTTCGCATGGAGTCTACACGACGGTTACCGGGACGCTCAGGTATGAGAATAGTCTTGTCGTCCAGTACCATTACAAAACCAGGTGCATCCCCCCGAGGTGAAGCGTCACAAAGACCTTCTCGATTCGATGTCGACAGAAATAAAAATGGTGACTTTGCAATAAAATCCCGGCAATGCTGGTCAAGCTGTGTAATTACTTTATTGCTGGCAAGTTGACTCGGCTTCCCGCCCAGAAGCTCCTGAAGCTCTTCTTCACTGGAGATGGTTTGACGAAAGTAATTGAATGAGGTCATCGATGTTCACACCTTTTCAGCTTGTTTCCTACGATTCTTTTCAAACATGGAATACCATTTTTTCTCTATCATAACACAGCAAATAAAAGAACTTTATGTCTATTCAATCAGGTTGGCAGTTCATAAAGTCGATAGGGTACTGTCGTATGTAAAAAAGCACCGTATCTCCCTGAATAGGCTATACACGCCCACCAAGAAGCACACGGTACTTTTTTTGTCTTGCTTGGTCTTGATCCCAGTTTATTGCTCGTTGTTGTCGATCACATGGATATCCGGCTTGATCCGGTTGTAATAGCTGTCGGATTGGTTCCATTCTCCCTGCAACATTGCCCCATGATCCATCAAACCGTCCAACAGTTCGAGCAATTTCATTTCTTTACTGGGCTGACTCTGTTCCATTCATAATCTCCTCCTTATGTAGCATCGCAAAATGGTAAGGAGGCCACGGCCCTGTCACTTCCAGTGCCCATCCCGCTCCTGTCCGCTCCCCAAACTGACGAATTCCTTCTTGAAAACGTTGGATCTGATTGGCAGAAACCAAATAATCCACGTTGCCGATCATCTCGTCGCCTCTTCCGGTAATTTCTTTGCCGTAGGTACGGCGAACACAGGAGCCTACGCTTCGTTCCTCTAAATGCTGATGAATGGTTTTCCAGCAACGGTCACGTTCCATACTGACAGCCTGCGCGATCTGCTGGGAAAGTTTTTGCTTCATAAGAAACTGACGGTCTGGTGACATCGCGGCAATCTCCTTGCGCAAACGTTCAACATCAGGATGATTCTGCTCAATATACGTCTCCCACTGCTTGTTATCACAGTATGTTTTGACATTCCACTCCTGTTTGCCCGTGATTGCGGATATTTTGGCGTGAAGTGTGTCAGCCCGGTCTCTGAGCGATCTTTTTAATTTGTCCTCGGAGGCAAAAATCGTACAGAAAGACAAGGGCAACACAGTAAATTCTTTATTGATCAGACAAATGCAGTCATGATGGTGAAATGCCTTTTCCTCCAGCCAAGCGGAATTCTTCAGATTCTTTTCCACTTTGGCAGGGGAGTACGCATCAGCGTCTACCCGGCTGACGACAGCGACAATACCGGATTCCTTAACTGTGTAGCTGTGATACTTGGCATCGACGCCGGTAAAGACAGGTACAGGCTTAGCAGCAGTTTCTTCGACGGGAATCAGGCCATACACGTAAATATATCCTGACATACCTATCTCCTCCCTTGCTCACGGTGCGCGTTGTGGTACATCATATGCAAGCACAGAAGGATTTGTTGCCGTACAAATTAATCTGGGACTAGTGCCCCTTGTTTTGGTAAAATGTAGAGATCACTAAAGTGCAACGTGAGGAGAGAAGGAACTTGGGATCTTTTTTGAAAAATCAGGCTTCCATCATCAGATTGGTGCTGCTGCTCGGCTTGTCTTCGGCCATTTGCACCGCTATGTTATATGTTCGGAATCACTACATCCAGAGTGGAATGTTCCTCTGGCTGATCCGTCCCAACTTGATACTCGCATGGATTCCGCTTATTTTTGCTCTGGGGATTCATCTTCTCTGGCAATGGCGGCAAAAAGTAAACGTGATGATGTTGATTCTTGCTGTGCCCTGGCTGCTATTTCTCCCCAATGCCCCCTATATCGTGACTGATATTGTTCACCTCACCTATATCAAGGAAAATGTCCCACCCCAGTTAGATGTGCTTATGCATGTGTTTACCTCGTTTACCGGGCTTTTTCTAGGTTTTGTGGCTCTGTATCTGGTGCATGAGATTGTTGCTGCCTCCCTAAACAAATTATGGGGCTGGCTGTTCGCCCTTTTTGTACAAATTTTATGTGGAATCGGTGTTTACTTCGGTCGCTTTCTCCGTTGGAACAGTTGGGATTTTTTCTATGCACCGCAACAGATTATTGCCGATCTGGAGCGAGTGATCAATGATTGGGTGGCCGCTGCATTTGTAGGGGGATTTTCCATGTTTTTAATCTGCACGTATGCGGTTTTCGTATCTTGTGTCAGGTTGCGAAAATAGAAGCTCCGTGATGACTGGATTTTTCATTGACAAGCGTATGTCATTCACTATGTCTGTCGTTGATGAGCGAATGAGTTGACCACTCTATTGTCAATAGATCAATCCGGTTGTTCGGATGCTTTTTTAGTAAATGTTAATACATTTCATGGTATTATGAAAATAAAGATAATGATTCCACTAAAAATGAATCGGGTGAACAGAATGAGTACGAAAAAATGGCACTATGGGTGGATGATACTGGCTACTACCTTTCTTGCATTATTGATGGCCCAAGGTGTGCGGCTATCTTTTGGGGCTTTTATCCAGCCTTGGGAGGTCGAGTTTCAAACGAATCGGGAGAACATATCCCGCCTGACGCTGATCAGTTATATGATTTTCGCCATTTCCCAGCCGCTGATCGGTAAAATTGTAGACATGTATGGTGTCCGCAAAGTGCTCGGATTTAGCATACTGACAGTCGGTCTCAGTACATTTTTGACCGGGTACGTGACATCTCTGTGGCAACTGCTGTTGTTATACGGCGTAATCTCCTCTGTTGGATTTGGCGGAGCGTCCAACATCGTCGCCACTGTCGCAGTCAACAACTGGTTCAAGGAGAAAAAAGGTGTGGCACTCGGCATCTCTGCCTCGGCAAGTGGTGCAGGTCAATTACTCATTGTCCCAGCCTCCTTGATTTTTATTGAATCAACCAGCTGGCAGTATACGGTGATGCTCTGGGGCGCGATCCTTACATTTGTCGTCTTTCCGCTCGTACTTTGGCTCATCAGGAGCTATCCCGCCGATAAAGGCTTGCTGGCCTATGGAGAGAAGATTCTTGTAGAAAAAGACGGAGTTCCGTCTGGGAAAGGAACAGATTCCAGCCATCTGGGCAATGATTCTCCCGGCTCAATCTCATCATCGGACTCATCAGGCATATTAGACGTATCAGATGTGTCGAAAGAAGCGGCCCCGCCGGTTTCCTCTAGCACACCAGAAACCCCTGGCTTCCTCTCGATCCTTCAGCAGCGGGAATTCTGGTTTTTGCTTATTCCGTTTTTCGTCTGTGGAGTCTCCACGACTGGCTTGATGGACACACATCTGATTCCATTTGCTCATGATCATGGTTATTCAACGACTGTGACAGGCTTGGCGGTGAGCCTGCTGGCCGGATGCAACATCTTAGGAACGGTACTCTCCGGATTTGTCGCAGACCGTTGGAGCAATAAAAATTTCCTTGCGATTTTATATGGTACAAGGGCGTTGTCCATCGTACTTTTGTTGTTGGCGGGTGACCCGATTCTGTTAATGACGTTTGCAGTTATTTTTGGCTTAGTCGATTTTGCCACGGTCTCACCCACTATCATGCTGGCGTCAGAATACTTCAAAAAGGCTACAGGAACGGTCGTCGGTTGGCTTTATCTCAGCCATCAGATCGGTTCCGCGCTTGGTTCGTATCTGCCTGGAGTGATCTATCGTTTGACAGGTGGGTATGAAGTGGCTTTCATCGGAACCATCGCACTGTTAATCGTTGCGGCCGGGATTTGTTACTCATTACCGGAGACGAGAAAACCATCAGCTCCTAAAGGTGCAGCGGATACAAGCAGCGCAGCTGGTTAAAGTCTGTGGGAGTGCAGTTAATGGCTGAAACGTCACAAGCAATATTTAGATATCATTGAAATCACATACCTCATCCAATGAAAAAACACCAGGCGAATATCTGGTGTTTTTTATGTCTAGGACAACTTTGCAGTTAGTGAGGATTCATCAAAATGATAGTTTCGAGCTATCAGACTGTCTGGATTATCATTAGACAACTTTCTTACTAATTGACAGCCCCGTTTCGACACCTGTATCCAACATGATCAAAGCAACTATTCCGAATGATCATATCAGTTATACCGCCTATCCATGCACTAAGGTCAGGCGCATTTCAATATGATTGCGTAGTATTAATTTTCACCATTTTATAAATCGTTATATGTAGCTTAACTATACTTTTGTATTTTTTTGGTGTGTACTGCTTCTATTCGTCGATTGTTGCGCTTTCCCAGGAAACATTAGGAAATCACTAACCATTCAGCAATCAGCAACCGGAACAAACAAAAAAGAGATGCCCTCTGGTCACTTTTACGTACCAGAGACATCCCTTCTGCTTAGCTACATCATACAGCCTGTTCTCGTTACGATCTTCTTCAACGATGATTTGGTCATTCTGCAGTTGAATTTTTAATACTGCATATGGATACTCAGTCTACGGCCGATTCCCAAATTTCATTGCTGTATGTTCATCGTATGTTTGCAGACGTTTTTGTGTTTGCTGTTCGTTCAAACTGCAGCGGATTCGCATATTTCAAACTGTATGTGCATGGTTAGTCTGCCTATCTTTTTGCAATTCCACAGTTCGTTGTTTCTACAGCGAATCTCTATGTTAGAGTCGGTTACGTCCGGAATGCTCATTCTATGTCCAAAGGTCTACAGCTCTACATTTCATGCAGAATCATCAACCTATCACTGAATGTTACACATCCCGGCACAACCTCTATTTCTACTCATTCCCTTAGTAATTCCTTCGTACCCCGAACATACCGCTACCCGCCTTAGCTTGCCGCTTCCGCTGTATCGGCTACTTCTACTTCCTTCGGTGGTGTCTTCACTGCCTTTTTCTTCCGTAAGAAATACAGCAGTGGGATACACAAAAAGATAGGGACAGCCGAGATCAGGAATGTATCTGCGATCCCGCGGACGAACGATTCTTTTTGGATCAGTCCGCCGAGAATCATCATAGCTCCTGCCTTGGACGTTGCAGCGTCTACACCAGATTGTCCGTAGAGACCTGAGAGCATCGTGACGAATTGAGTACCTTGCAGAGAGTCCAAAGACAGGTTTTCACTCATCCGGACACCATGGAAAGTAGAGCGAGTGGACATCATCATCGTCAAGAGCGCGATCCCCAGAGATGACATAACCTGACGGAAAACGTTCCCCAAGGAAGAGGCGCTCCCTACTTTCTGAGGTTCTACCGCGTTGGTTCCCGCTGACGTGAGTGGCATCATACAAATACCAATGGCAAGACCGCGAATGATCAGAATATGGTTCAACCATTCATTTGGAGTGTCAGCGGTCAATGTGCTCAGTTCATAGGTTGATACACCCATCACTGTCAAGCCGACCAAGCCGAGCGGCACAACCCCGAATTTATCCATCAGCTTACCGCTGATCGGCATCATCAAGGCCATTGCAATCGACTGTGGCATCAGTAACAGACCTGTCTCCATCGGTGTGAGACCTTGGATATTTTGTAAGTAAAGCGGAGTCAGGAATACCCCGCCGTACATCCCCACCATGACAAGGCCAGAGGCTAGTGTCCCCATCGAGAATTGAAGATTTTTGAACAGACTTAAATCCATCAGCGGCTGCTCTTTGCCTGTCTCTACATAGATAAGCATTGCCATACTCGAAACAGCAACGAACAACAGGCTTACGATAAAGAGGGAAGTCCAGCCTTCGGACTGACCTTTACTCAGTGCAAGCAACAGTGTTCCGAACGCGATAATGGACAAAATCGCACCTGCGTAGTCGAACTTTACTTTTTTAGTCGGAGTCTCCCGCAGCATGGAAGCCGACAAGAAAATAGAGGCAATCCCGACCGGCACGCTCATGAAAAACAGGAGGCGCCAAGAGAAGTGTTCTAAAATATAACCACTCAGCGTCGGACCGATGGCTGGGGCCACCATCGCGGCGATCCCCCAGAGACCCATGGCCAAACCGATCTCGTTGCGCGGGATGGACGCGTACAGCATCGCCATCCCGACCGGCATGATGAATCCGCCGCCAAGACCTGACACAATCCGGAAAAAGATCAGGCTTGAATCACTCCACGCGATCCCGCACAAAGCAGAACCGACCGTGAAGGCCGCGAGTGAGACCAAAAACACCTTTTTATATCCAAACATATCGCACAACGCCGGACTCATCGGGATCACGACAGCAGAAGCCAGCATGTACCCGGTCAGAATCCATTGCATCGTATCGGTAGTCGAGCCAAATACGTTGACAAGCTGTGGCAAGGCGACGTTTAAGAGACTGTTATTCAGAACAGCGACGAACGTACCAGAGATAATAGCCATCAGTGCGAACCACTTGTATGATGAATCGTTTTGTTGCTGATTGACGGAGTCAGACACCTGATTCGCCTCCTTTATTGCACCCGAACCTTCTCTCCGTCATGCAGCTCGGAGCTTGGATTCACGACGATCTGATCTTCTGGTTTCAGGCCGCTTTTTACAATGACATTGCCATCTGTGGAGCCCTCTGTAGTGATTTCAATCAGGCGCACTACATCTGCTTCCACTTTATATACATAAGATTTGTTCTCCTTTTGGATCAGGACAGAGGTTGGCAGCTTGAGTTCGGTCTCACCTTTTCCTGCAAGGAATACCTCAGCGAGCATACCAGAACGAAGCAGGCCATCTGTGTTGTTTACCTTGATTTTGACCGGGAACGTGGTGCTGTTGGTATCAGATACCGGGCTGACGAACTCAACCACGCCTTTGTAGGTTTTCCCATTGAGGCTGTCTACTTTGATATCAAGGGTGGAGCCGATTTTCACATCGTTGATTTTTTCCTGTGGCACACTCACTTCTACTTTTACCGTATTCATGTTGACGATTGTCATGAGTGGTACGCTTGGTGATGCCATCTCGCCTGGATCAACACTGCGTTTGACGACCATCCCGTTGATCGGCGCTTTCACGACAGTGGAGTCCAATGTGTTTTTCGCCAGTGCCAAGGAAGATTGCAGACGGGTAACTTCCGCTTGCAGAGCGCTGATGGTGTTGTCGGTTGCGCCTTCTTTGGTCAGGGAAAGCTGTTGTTGGAGCTGCTCGTAGCCGGAGCGGGCGCTTTCTAATGAAAGAGAAGCTTTTTCCAAGTCAGCTTGGGAGATCGCGCCAGAAGTGAACAGGGACTGCATGCGGTCGTAGTTTTTCTGAGCCAGATCAAGGTTGACACGCGCTTGTTCCAATGCGCTTTCTTGACGGTTGATCTCTTGGCTTCTCGCCCCTGCTTTGGTGTCATTGAGACGGGCTTGTGCGCTTGCAATTGCGGCTTGGGCTTGGTTCACTTGTTGCTGGTAGTCGGTTGCTTCGAGCTGCACCAGCACCTGACCTTGCTTCACGGTCGTCCCTTCCTGTACACCGACGGAAGCGACTTTACCTGAAAGCTTGGAGACGACTTGCACTTCTTGGTCTGGAATGATTTTACCGCTTGCGATGGAACCGGAATCTGTATAATTCGCCATTTTCATTACTTTTACAAATGGGGTTGTACTGACTTGACTTGTAACCGCCTGATCGCTTGCACAACCTGCGAAAAGCAAAGCAGATGAAGACAATACAGACAGGACAAGCAGGGATTGAATTTGTTTTTTCATTATCTCTCACCTAGCTTCCTTTCACAGTAATTTTGATGATCGCATTCATACCCGGGGATGGTTGCACACCCTGGAGATCATCAAGAGAGATTTTGATTGGTACACGCTGCGTTACTTTGGTAAAGTTACCGCTGGTGTTGGTTGCCGGCAACAGGGAGAACGTGGAGTTGGTTGCTTCGCCCACCTCGATGACAGAACCATAGAAGGTTTTGCCAGGGAATGAATCGACGGTGATCTCTACCGGTTGGCCTGTATGTACTCGACCAATTTCGGTTTCTTCTAAGTTAGCGGACACGTAGACTTTGGATTTGTCAACGACCATGGCAATCGCTTGACCCGGTGCCACTACTTCGCCTTGTTTGGCCAATGTCTTGATGACCGTACCGCTGATTGGAGCTTTCAGCAAGGCATTGTCAATCAGGTTGGTCGGCAGGTTCGTGGTTTCCTGTTGACCCACGATCTGGTCGGACATGACTTGGTCGCCGTCCTTAATCTGCAGATCAATCAGCTTGCCTGAAATCTTCGGCATGACACGGTAGATATCACCAGCCACGCGAGCGTCTTCTGTCTTGACATAGTGCTCACCTTCATACCAGTAGTAGTAACCGATGCCACCACCAGCCACTACCATCAAGATCAGAATGAGGGATAAAATAAACTTTCTTTTCATAAGGTCTCCTCTGCTTTCTCTTTTCTGACTTTTCTATTCGAATTGGGATAGGATTTTGCTCTGTAGTATCTTGGTAATCTGCTCTGCTTCGGCTGGATCGAGTTGACCGAACAATCTTTGAATAAATTCGTTCCGGTTGTCGATAGCCTCCTGGAGTGTTTTTCTGCCATCCTCTGTGATGTCCAGATACACACACCGCCTGTCACCCTCTACGCGAATCCGTTGCGCTGTACCGTTTTCGATCAGCTTATCGGCGAGACCGGTAATCCCACCTGTTGTGATATCAAGCATGTCTGCGAGTACGGATGGCTTTTGCGGTCCATTTGACGCCAGTTCTTCCAAAATGCGCGTTTGAGAATAAGCCATGCCAGTTGGATTCGACTTCTGCCACTCTACTTTCATCTTTTTGAACAGCAAATGGATGCAATTCGCAACATCATATAGTTCTTGGCGTTCGAGCATAGGTTGTTGCCCCCCCTTTCTGAGGCTGGTTTCGTTCGTGCTTCTTCCTTCTTTGAAACAGGGTGTTGCAGTTTTTTAGGATATTCAAAATTGCTTATTCGTTAATATCTTAGTGATAAGATATTTAATAAAAAACTATTGTTATCTTACTACTGGATAGTTTTATAGTCAATATATTTGTGTATAGAAAAATTTCAAGTAAGGAAGGCCGACTTAGTGAAATGCCTGATTTAGCTGGATTGTAAAGGCTTTCAATAATATGGATATTTTTTTATATTTCCCTGATGGAATTATGTGTTTCATCACCATTTCGGAGCCAGCGATTGGAACACTGTGATGAAACAGAAAAACGGCGGGTCTTAGATCGACACCACCGCCTTGTTTCACGATATCGGTACTCCCATTGCGAAGACCGAATACTCACCCGATTATGAACACCGAATACTCGCTGTTTCTTCTATATAAATAGGCGAATATGCTTTAACCGCAAGCAAGCTTTATCGCCTGCTCGTACTGCTTACGCTCAAAAACAAACGGTCCAAAACCGCCATAGTCCCAGTGTCCCCCTGATGAATCTTCCCCCCTGTGCGGGTTATGAAAATCACTCCAGATCACGCGGTCTTCTTCAAGCGTAATTGTAGCCTCCAATGACCAGCAGCCAATCTCGCCACAGGTGCAGGACAGGATTGGCACGTCTTCGGTCTTGCCCTCCTGCATGATATAGGTGAAAAAATCCTCTGTCCACAGTCCCTGATAAGCTCCTGCTATGTTGTATGCGAAGGGTCTTTCATAACTGGCAGCCATGTTAATGAAGTCCTGACCATCGATCTGGATGCGGACGATCGGAACACCCTCAGGAAAGGGGTACGTAAGCTGAAATGAGATCGTATGCACGTATTTCTCCATCTTATTGTCCTTCCATCAACCGGTCCGGATTCAATCCCTGCAGCTCTTCGGGCACGAACAATCCGTCCTTTCTCACCAGCACATCATCAAACCAAATCTCCCCACCGCCATACTCGGGACGCTGGATACTGACCAGATCCCAGTGAAGCGAGCTGCGGTTGCCATTGTCCGTCATCTCAATCGCATGACCAGGAGTAAAATGGAAGCTGCCTGCTATCTTTTCATCGAAGAGAATATCGTTCATCGGGTGCAAAATCAATGGATGAAATCCAATCGCAAACTCGCCGATGAAGCGAGCTCCTTCATCCCGGTCGAGAATTTTGTTGAGCAGTTCTGTTTCATTCGCGGTGGCTTCGATGATTTTGCCATTCTGGAAAACGAACCGGACATCGGAATAGGTCGTTCCATCGTATAGGCTTGGGATGTTGTATGTAATGGTGCCATTCACTGAATCCAGAACAGGTGCGGTGAAGACCTCACCGTCTGGGACATTCATCTCCCCGGATGCGATATAGGCCGGGATGCCTTTGATCGAAAAGGTCAAATCGGTGCCTGCTCCGATGATTCGGACGCGGTCTGTGCGCTCCATCCACTCTTTTAGTGGTTGAGCTGCTTGGTTTACCTTGGCATAATCGATCGTCGACACCTGAAAATAAAAATCAGTGAAGGCTTCGAGCGTCATCCCCGCGTTGTCGGCCAGTGACTGGGTTGGATAATGTAGACCTACCCAGCGCTTTTTGCTCTTTAAGGTGCGGAGCTCCCTCATCGAGGTGAAGTAGGTATTGACCTGTTCGATCGGAACTCCGGCATAGTCGCTGCCATCATGGACGCCGATGATCACAACACGTTTATTGGTTTCCTGCCAGATCGGAGTGTCCCAATTCACTACTTTTTGTACGGTTTCAGCAGTGATGCCACGCAGCCATTCATTATGGAGCATCGGATCGAACACTTTGACAAAAGGGTGTGCTCCACGAGCATAGGCCTCTTTGATAATCTCCTTTGCCAGCTCACGTCCTTCACCGAGGACTTCAATAACAAGGCGGTCGCCTTTTTGGCAATCGAGGGAATAGTCGAGCAATTGCTGGGAAAGCAGATTGATACGGGACAGATTAGCAGCAGTCAGATGGGTCATAGGATCGTACCTCCTTATGCAAATTGGCATTCACGAAAATAATAGTTCAATTCATAATATTTCACTTTATAGGAAAATCATGATCCATGCAATTTTTTTACAAAAAAATTTCTGCTGGATCAATCTGATTTTTTGTTACCCATAAATACATTATGTAACCAAATTGCCCCCCTTGCGCTTTTTGGTAAGCAGTATGGTTTTCTCGCCCGGTGCAAATACTTTGAAGGAAAAATCACCGGTCAAAGAACTGGAGGGATACCGAGATGGCGTCCGAAATCAGGCGTGCGCATGAAACCACGGAGTCCTATGATCCGTTTATCATTCCTTATGATATAGATTGTGTGCGCCTATTCATGGTCAATATCTGTTTCGTCGGCTCTCCAACTGACCCAGATAATTGGGTGCTGGTTGATGCCGGGCTGCCTTTGTCTGCCAATATGATAGTGCAAGCGGCCGAAAATCGTTTTGGGCCGGACTGCAAGCCTAGAGCCATCGTGCTGACTCACGGTCACTTTGATCATATCGGGGCCTTGGAGGAACTCGTCAAGCGGTGGGATGTCCCTGTGTATGCGCATGAGGACGAGTTGCCGTATTTGACCGGGAAAAAACAGTACTTGCCCCCCGACCCATCTGTCGGTGGCGGTCTGATGTCCTGGCTTTCCCCGCTTTATCCGCGTGACGGGATCGATCTGGGTGAGCGCGTGATGGCTTTGCCTAAGGATGGTTCGATTCCGAACATGCCCGAGTGGCGGTGGATTCATACGCCTGGGCATACGTTGGGTCATGTGTCTTTTTTCCGGGAAAGAGACCGTTCTCTAATCGTCGGGGATGCGTTTCTCACGGTCAAGCAGGAATCGGCATTAGCCGTCATGACCCAGCAAAAGGCGATTCACGGACCGCCGATGTATTTTACAACGGACTGGGAGCGTGCTGAGGAGTCGGTCAATCGGCTGGTTGAATTGGAGCCGGCTGTCGCGTATACCGGACATGGTCAGATCATGTACGGGGAAGAGTTGCGACGGGAGCTGAAGCGATTGGCTGATGAATTCGAGAACTTGGCGGTTCCGGATCATGGGAAGTATGTGCATTAGGTAGACGCAGGTGCAGGTGCATTAAGTGGTCTTGGTCCAAAGCGGTCTTGTCCTAAACGGTCGTGGGCCAGTTGCATTAGCAATGCGGTCTCGTACTGAAACCCCCAAAAACCACTTGGCTTGAGTAAGAAGAGGTCAAGTGGTTTTTGCTTTGATACATACATGGCGTTGGCCCGCAGCAGCAGATCTTTTTGTACAATGGCAAGAATGGCGCTTTTGTGCAAAGGGGTGTCGAAAGCATTCGCCAGATTGAGCGCAAGCAAAGCCAGTATCATCAACAGCAACGAGTCCGTCAGATATGCGGTGAGCAGCAGTCATCCGTTGAGCATGGGCATAGCCGCTGATCGAGATGATCTTTTTCACGGATTAGCGGTTGATTAGCGTGCCTGCGAACGGACTGACGACGATTAAAAGGATCGGCCCAGATATGAGATGAGTAACGCTGCTTTGCAAAAGTCGGACGAAAGCACCTCGGTTAGAATTTGCAGGTTGGCAAAAATGCCGAACCACAGACCCGCGATGGACAGAAAATCGGCCAGTAGGATTGTGGCGAGGGAGCAGTTAACGAGAGCATTTTTAAACGGTTGTTTAACTTTTTGCGATCCCCTCCTTTCCCATCTCTAGATGTCTTGGAAATGATATAGAAGGAAGGATGCCTTTAGTCGGAACTTAATTGGTCTTATGAATAAGCAGTATATTTTTTACAGACGGGATTTGAATTGAAATAAGAAAGACGCTTCTTCTGTTATAGAAGCGTCTAAGCTTTATAGTGTTTGGGGTTGTTATTTACTACGCTTACCTATTTCGTCTGTTCTGTTACGGCCATGACAGCTTGCTCATGCTTTATCAATTCTTTAATCAACTGATCGATTCTTTCCATCTCCTGCACAGGATTTTTCCACCAGTTCCGGCTCCATATCCGTGCTATTGTCCAACCCTTATCTTCCAAAAACTTTTGCCGATAAATATCGCGTTCCCTGGCGCTCGGTGAGCTGTGATACATGGCACCATCGCACTCAATACCCAGTATGTATCGGGTTGGGTCATGGGGATGCACGACAGCCAAGTCAATGCGATATCCGGAAAGACCTACTTGTGTATTTACTTCGTACTTCAAATTCTTTAACTGATTGTAAACTTGTTCTTCAAAAGGTGAATCAAACACCAAGTTGCTATGTTGTTTCTGTGTCGAGCTCTCTTGTCCTACTTCTGCCAGTACTTTTTTGATTCTATCCAAATCTAATTGAGAGACAGCTTGGGCATATTCCAGATAGGCCTTAAATAGTTTCGGCCCTCTTTCCTTGGCACCAGCCACATTCAACTCGTGAGGCTCGATGCTTGTGACTACGTGAATTCTTGCTTTAGCCCGTGTGATGGCAACGTTCAGTCTGTTTTCACCGCCCGCTTGATTCAACAAACCAAATCGATTATAAATCCTGCCTTCTTCATTGGGGGCATAACCAATGGAGAACACGATCACATCCCGTTCATCACCCTGTACGTTTTCAATATTCTTAACAAAAATACGCTCGTCAATGTCTCTTGCCATTACTTGCTGGTACACAACAGCAAATTCAGGGTCATTTTCGATTTGACGTTCAATGGTATCCAGAATCTTATCTTGCTGCTTGGCATTGAACGTGATAATCCCAACAGATTGATTAGGATGTCGAATTAGTTGATCCTTCAATAATTGGACAACCTTTTCTGCTTCCGTCTCGTTACTTTGATTGATCCATTTGCCCTCCACTTTTGTCCATGTGATGGCAGCTGGATTAGACAACGGTGCTACGTTAGGCGCAATCTGTATTTGTCCATGGTAAAAAGCATGATTGGAGAAATTAATAAGCTCTTCTGATTTGGAGCGGTAATGCCATTGCAATAATTTTTCTGAAAAGATCCTCTTGGCTTGGCTCAGCAAACTCTCAGCATCATCGAATGTACCGTTAACCTCTTCCTCATCATAATCTGCATCCCCATCCCCATCAGAACTGACCTTGAACAGATTGGAAGGTGGCAATTGCTTTTCGTCCCCCGCAATAAGCACTTGGCGCGCCCGATAAATAGATGGGATACTGTTCTCAACTGTACATTGGGATGCCTCATCAAATATGACCAGATCAAACAATTCTGGTTCCAAAGGAAAAATACTGGACACAACTTCTGGAGATGTCAGCCATACAGGGAACAGTTTCATTAACCCGTCCTTCGTGTATTCTTTTACAAATTTCCGCAATGTCCAGATCTGACTTCTTTTGGACGCTTGATGTTTAATTGCTTTGAACTGCTTTTGATTTTGATAATTCGCCTGACGAACTCCTTCTAACAGATCGGCCTGAAGTAATTTTTTCCCTACCATTTTTTTCTGATCCAGCAACTGGCGAAACGATTCCAACAACTGGCTATATTCAGCTGTCGATACCTTAACCATATGGGGATTCTTTTTCTCCACCTGATCAATCCAATGGGCAAACAGTGATTGCCGTAAGTGTTCGACAGTCTCCTCCGGTCTTACAGGTCCGTTCTTCTCGGCAGGGTGGACAACAGATACCGTGATCAACTTGCGAATTTCCTCTGTCTTTTCTTCAAAAAAACGGTCCATCTCTCTCAGTTCTTCAAAATCTTCCATGATCGCTTGACGTTTTTGTTCCAAATCATCAACAGGGATTTTTCCCTTTGCCACCCCTGTTTTGAGAGAATGGATATGATCGGATACGAAGTACGGTTGAAACGATTCAATCTTCTTGGAGATGTCATCTGCTACGCCGGCAATATCATAAAGGGTTCGCAGGCTCTCTCTGATACTAAGCCACTCTTTTGATGTGATGCCTTTAAACTTTTCCCCTTTTAACAGTTCGTTCAAAATCGTTTTACCAGTAAAAGAGGTCCACCACCACAATCTCAATTTTTGCAGAGTTCGTTTTTGACTTGGATCAAGATCGTGATAAATCTTCTCAAGCTTGTCTTGAATCATCCAGGTATACTCAGGAGTAATACTATCGTCATTAAATACATGGAGATGAGAGGCCGTTTGTTTGGCTTTTTCGATTACATCATCCAGTACTTCAACCAATTGTACTTTATTCTTTACTTCCAAATGGCTAAACGATTTTCGATGTTTTAACGGATAATCTTGTCTGCCAAACCGCTGATAATAGTAAGCGTAATTATACACATGTGCCAACATATCATCCATGTTGTCTTTGTGAAGATGGGAAAGGACATGTTGCAGAGGGATAAATTGATGTACGCCTTGAAATGGTCTTGACAAGCCGTATAAATCGTACGCCCGAAACCCATTAGGTTGTACCTCAAACAAGCTTCTCGCTATTTTATTCAAGTTTTCTTCCCGCTCTTCGATTTTTCGCGAAAGCTGCTTGAACTCGTCTTGTTTAGTATGTTGAGTTTGTGAGCCAGCTTCAATTAAATTGGTCACTTTTGCGTATACCTTGGCTCGATCCATTTTTTCATCATGAATGAGTGCAGCATGACTTGACAGCTGAAGAGAATCCAACCGTTGATAGACTACATCTAATGCTGCCCGTTTTTGACAGACAACCATTACTTTTTTGCCTTGGAACAATGCATCTACAATCAAATTGACGATGACTTGGGATTTGCCTGTACCTGGGGGCCCGTGAACAACCATTCCTTTTTTGTAACGTGCTTCCCGCAGGATCTCTTCCTGTGAGCCATCGGTCTGCATCAGAAATAATTCATTTTCTTCTCGTACGTTAGGAAGCTGATCGTCTTTCCATTCGTAATCATTGGTTTCACCACTCAAACTGTTCGTAAGACCTAACAGTTCATGGATCAGTTGCAAGCCGTCCCCTTCTTGCTTCTCCATTAATTCTTCGTAATCTTTCAAGATAGCTGTATTCCCCTGTGGAAAACTGCCCAGCACGGCATGCAGATCGATTTGAAGCTGGCCTTTTGGCAGATCAGGACATTCATCTGTCTTATATACCGGAAAACTCTGCAGTGTTTGACTCGTTACCCTTACCTTCAAATGGTGTTTTTCCAACCATGACGTAACTGCCGAAATATCACCCGTTCCCGCCACTTCAGCTGCCTCATCAAACATCACTTCATCAATGTCTATTTCGTTTAGCTTTTTTATAGCAAGCAACAAGGAACGGTTTAATTGCGGTTCATTTTCTTCCCGCTTCAGAATCCATTGCTGTCCCCCTGTTTTTTGCAATTCGAGGCGGATGGGAAATAAAAAGAGGGGAGCCCTGAAATAGGATCCATCTAAAAATCGTCCACTTACAAACGGATATCCGATAGAAAGATCATAAAGACCTGTCTCTTCTTCTATCCCTCTTAGATTTCGGTAAAGGGTTGTCAACGCATGAAACGTATTCATCACCTTATCATCAACGAGGTCACGCTTTAACAAAGAGATGGAACTACTACTTTTTGTAGAAAGCTTCTTTAGTATAGATTCCGCGAAGCCCTCTCGATTTAATCTATCAAAAGCAAGTAGATCTATATTCCATTTGTTGTAAAGCTTAAGTAGGCGTATAGACCTATTCCTTTTACTTAGATCGTTTAATTTGTCTTTGAGATGAGTGAGTTTATGTTTGAACATATAGAAATCATCCTAATTTATAACAGATTATTTCCTATATCATACTAAATCCAGCAAAATCCATCAATTAAATAGTTCAAAATAACTAAAAAGCAGGGTGATTCGAATTTCTCCCTGCCTTCCCTTTCACTATACCTATTCCAATCTGCTTGCCCCCGATCTTACTACCGCGCGAATCTCCTCCATCACCTGAAAATGATAGTGATCTGTCGCCTGCACGAACGATGCATGCTGATGAGCAACCGCCCCAAGCCGTTCTTTTTCAAAAGTCGCACCCATGCCAATCAGGATACGCTTGGCTCCAAGCTGTTCAGCCCGCTTGAGCGTCTGCCACAGGCACTGACGATAGAGCCGATGCGAGTCACGGTACCGATAATCAAGACCCACGATCAGCGGGACGACATGCTCCGCTTCTTTAAAAACAGCCACCATCGCAACAGGCATCCCATCCTCTGGCCCACCATGCTCAGGACGAATCCGCAGAACGATCAATTCCCAGCACGGATAGCGAAGCATTTCCCCGAACAGATGATCCGGCAGGGCAAATGTGTTCAACTCCACGTTACGTTCTTTTACATTACGATACAAATGGTAAAAGTGCGCAATCTCCGCCTGGCTGACCTCTCGTCCACCGTGCTCCAGAATCTCGGTGTCATAGACATGTTCGTAGGCGACCATCTGCTCCCGGACATGCTTGCGGGCGGTTTTGGACAAGCCATACAAATATTCGTCTCGGTTGCTCCATGTGACATCGATGGTCAATGTGTCCGGCATCGCGGATGAGGTGAAGCCCTGTTCACGCAGGAACGCCTCCAGTTCAACATCGTGTGCCATGATATCGCGCAGGATCAGCATCGTCGCACCGCATGCGGTCTGATCTTCGCCTGCCTGCTTGAGCAGGATTTTCAGCGCGGTCTTCCAGTCCCGTGTTCGGTCGAGATAGAGATGATTGCCCTCGGTCAAAAGTGAGCCCATCATGAACACGTGGGAGGATAGGAAGTACGGCCCCTTATCACCTGCCCGCAGCTTTTCGATATGCCGGGAGACCTCGGGAGGTTCGTTCATGTCATCTTTGGACAGCGTATCCGTAAAAAACGTTGCCAGCACAGGCATACCCGTCTCGTCTCTGACAAAGTAATAATGAAAGCGCCAATTTTCCTCCGGTTTTTCCCGGTCACAGAACGCTGATTCGAGAAAACGAAGACCTTCCCACGTGTACGAGCCGTTGCTGCCCAGCAGGGAATCCCATTCCTCCTGATCCACCGCGTGAATGGTGGTCTCGTGCTGGAGCGTCAGGCCGTGAGTGGATGGAAGAAGTCCTAAGTGTGGGTGCCTGGTAAGTATGGCAGATTGAGCGGAGATGCTGTGCGGTCGCCCAGTAAGCGTAACAGGTCGAGCAGTGAGATCATGTGGATCAGGTGCATGAGCCTGTTGTTCTGCAAGCGCTTCGAACTGCTCCTCCCACCCGACTGTAACCGCAGCCACCGCAATCTGCTCATACGCTTTCGGTTCAGTCCGTATCTCCCTCATTCGCTCCGGTTGAAAATACATCGTCCCCGACTGATTAAACATCTCATACACCTCACCCAGCGTCGTGCCCTCTTCCGCCAGCGCCTGCGGCAGATGATGAGCTATCGCTTCGACCAGACGACGGATATCCTCAAGCTGGTGATGCATCGTAATCGTAAAACGAACCCCCGACCGCTTGACCGGCACACCGGGATAGATCGCTGGATTCGTATAAAAACCTTCAGTTTGCAAGCGTTTTACCATGTTGTAAGCCGTACTCGGCATCCCCACGCCCACATAGCGGATCGGTACTTCTGACGGTGACACCAGCGGCAGACCATACTGCTCCATCAGGTAGTTGCCGTATTGTATCCGCTCCTGCAAGCCTGCCTGCAACTGGACAATCTCATCGGAGAGATGGATACGGGCCGAAGCCAGCGCGGCACCGAGCAAGGGCGGCTGTACCGGGCCGGAAAAAATCATCGGGCCTCCACAGGTGCGTACTTTTCGCTTCATCTCCTCATTGGGCAGGACAAGCACACCACCCGCACAGCCAAACGCCTTGTTCATCGAGGTAGCCAGCACCATCCGCTCATGCAGTCCAATCTGGGACAATGCGACCCCTCGTCCATGCTTCCCCGCCCAACTCATGCCATGGGCATCATCTACGTACAGGTAGAAGTTTTCATAGCGCTCCAACAATTCCTCAAGCTTATCAAATGGCGCGACATCTCCATACATACTGTAGACACCGTCTGCGAGATACCAGATTCGTTTATGTGTGTTGGACAGAGCCTCAATCCGCTCCTCCAGAAGGTCCATTCGACTATGTCGGACAATCTCGATGGTCGTTCCTTTTGTGCGCACCTGATTGGTCGCCATATGCACACTGTTATGTACTTGCTGATCCAGAATCACTGCATCCTCTTGCTCGATCAACACCGGCAAAGCGGAGAGATGGCCCAATGTCGTCGTCGGCATCATGATCACATGCCCGCCAAAAATCTGGCTGAGCAATTCCTCCAGCTCCCCATACGGAGTAGCGGACAAATACGCCCGGGACGAGGAGAATTGTGTGCCATAACGCATCACCGCATCAACGGCCCCTTTTTTCAGCCGTTCATCCAGCTCCAATCCCAGATAGCTGCAGGAGCCAAAATGAAGCAGCTCCTCTCCCCCGATCTGGATCGTCCTCCCCCCGTATTGTTCGTCCTCGGTAAACAGGTGCATCACCCCCCGCTTTACCCCTTCCGTTAAGGTTTGATCCAGTATGTGCAGTGGATCTGTCTGTTTTCTCATGATTGTCATCCTTTCAAAAGTCTGTAAAAAATAAATCCTAACATGTATTCACGAATTAACAAGATATTACCTGTAAAAAAACGTTTATCGAATACCTTTTTTTACTGATTGACCATTCAAAATCTCCCTGTAGGCGTGAGCACCTATGGTTGGCGGGATGGGCAATCTGTAGTTCAACGCCAATCCCCGCCTGCATCTGACATTGGAAACGCGGGACTTCATTCCGTCCAAAGAATGGGACACCCTGTACCAATTGGCGGAAAGCCTTGATCCGAATGACCCCGTGCCGTCCCTGTAAATGATCAGGAGCCAGCCCTCCACAATCCTTTGCAAGAATCACGCCAATGGCAGTCGATAATTCTCACATGTCCGTTCGGCGGTACGCATGGTGCATCATCTTTTGAAAAAGCCTGTATGGGCACAGAAGACTTACCATCATCAAACAGCATGAAAAAACGAGCCTCGCACTATGCGAAGGCCCGTTCGTCTTGTTTCATACGGTCTGGAATTCCATCCCTCTTTTATTTACCTGATGCACCCTCGTTAGCGACCGTATTTTACAACCGCATTATTTCACGTTTCATAAAATCGTACAGCTTTCGAGCTTTACCTAGATCGGCCGTTAATAAAGGGTAGGAGTTGGACTACATGCCACGGCATCAATATATCTCGGATCAAAACCAAAAAACGTCCAGAACACACCGTTCCATCGATAGCCAGAAACCTCCCCGTATTCTAAACGAGTTGGATAAAACCAAAAACGTTCTCCTGTTATGAGCCAAACATACGTGAATTCGTACATACAATCCACGATATAGGAAACAGATGGTTTGGGAGGGACTCTTCTTGGCGGCGGAGATGTTGGTGCCTGCATTGGATACACCATTTCTTATTCACTCCTTTTCGTTGTATCCTGCATTATATTCTGAACTAACGAAATGGAGTGGACAAAAAGTAGGTAGCCTTCTGGTTTTGAAAAGGTTACGTCTGTGATCCGTCCGGCTTCGTCGATGGACATCTCCATTTCAATCGTGCAGTGTTCCGTCCCTCTTTTATTTTCCTGGAGTATGCGCGTTCGCCACCGCTTCGCCCACACGCGTCACGACAGGGCGATCACTCAAGTATCGTCCATCCCCTTGAGTCGGAATAAACCAAAACACTTCCATACGTGAACACCTCTTGGTATTTTATGCATGAATGAATTACTTAAAATGTAAGTGATTAATTCCGACGAATCAAGTAGGGATTATGGATGTTGCAAAAATATGTAGGGGGTAAGAAAAGACCTGCTTGTACAGCGGGTCTTTTCTCTCATCTGATATCACGTTACCTCGCAAAAATGTGCTCCCCAATCTTCACTGTCTGCGGACGACTCCACATCCAGCCAGACGTTGCCGTATTGGGATTAAAATAATAAATCGCCCCATACGTTGGGTCCCAGCCTCTGGCCGCATCACGGGCTGCCAGATACGCCGTCTTATTCGGTGTCATTCCATACTGACCATCATAGATCGCTGTAAAGGCCCATGGCTCGAAGATCACCCCGCTCACCGTGTTGGGAAACTTCGGTGATTGCAGGCGGTTCATCACGACAGCGGCTACAGCCACCTGTCCTTTGTATGATTCCCCGCGCGCTTCGGCATAGACGAGCTTCGCGAGCATGTCCATCTCATATTGATTCACACTGAATTTTTTCAAGACAGACCAGGTCTGGGCACCGACAACCCCATCAACAGGCAAGCCATACTGATATTGAAAAGCTCGGACAGCACGGGTCACACCAGGACCATAGATCCCATCCGACCCCTGGGTATAGTAGCCGAGCAGATTGAGCCGGTATTGCAAATCCCACACTTCTCCATTGCTGCTCCCAGGCTTCAGTACGGTAGCGGCACTCGCTTGGCCAAAGGGCATCATCATGACCATCAGGCATGCGGCGAAGATCATCATCGCTTGGTTCCATCGTTTCATGGTTCTACCTCCTTTCGCATGTTCCCCATTGTACGAACAGATGCGAACGCGCTCAATACCAAAAAACTGGCATACAAGATCATACAGCAGGTGCCAAACACGAAAAAACCCTGTCACAACAGGCATTCCGCTGTGACAGGGTACAGAGCTTACAAAGCGCTTATCCAATATATGTTTCTGGTAAATCTGAGTCAGGCTGTAAGGTTTTCACATGCATATCGATGGTTTCCGGGTATTTAATGCCAATACCTGTATTGAGCACAACGATGGTGTCTGACTCTTTGATCCAACCGATTTTCCGCAGTTCGCGGGCAGCCGCGACAGTAGCCGCACCCTCTGGACAGATGAATAACCCCTCGGTCGAAGCCAAATGCTTCTGTTCCATAATAATATCACGGTCATCTACGGCAATCGCGCATCCGTCTGTCTCATAGACCGCTTCTAGCACGAGAAAATCCCCTAATGCTTTCGGGACATTGATCCCAAACGCTACCGTCTCCGAATGCTCCCAGAAGACTGATTCCCGCTTGCCTTCCTGCCATGCACGGACGATTGGCGCGCAGCCCTTGGACTGAACGGCAACCAGACGCGGCAGAGGACCTTCCACCCAGCCCAGCTCCTGCAGTTCGCGCAATGCTTTATAAATTCCGATGATTCCGACACCGCCACCTGTCGGATAGAGGATCACATCAGGGAGTTTCCAGCCCAATTGCTCGGCGATCTCTAGACCCATCGTCTTTTTGCCTTCGATGCGGTATGGCTCTTTGAGTGTAGAGGCGTCGAACCAGCCATGTTTTTGTACGGCACGACCTACGATCTTGCCCGCGTCGCTGATCAATCCGTTGACCAGATACAGATTGGCTCCTGCCATCGCACATTCGCCACGAGTGAGAAATGGAGCGGCTTTCGGCATCACAATGGTAGAACGCATCCCCGCCCGTGCGGCGTAGGTGGACCAGGCTGCACCTGCATTGCCGTTGGTTGGCATCGCGATGTCGGTGATCCCCAGCTCTTTTGCCTTGGAGACCCCGACCGCAGCACCACGGGCTTTGAACGAGCCTGTCGGGATGATCCCCTCATCCTTGACATACATCTCTCTGACCCCAAGCTCCCGCGCCAAGCGTGTTGTCGGCAAAAGCGGTGTCATCCCCTCACCCAGTGTGACGATATTGGCTTCGTCCACGACCGGGAGCAGTTCATGATAACGCCAAAGTGTCGCCGGACGCGTTGTCAGACTGCTTTTTTGCCACGCTTTTTTCAGATCGTTCAGATGATAGCGCACCAAAAGCGGCGAGCCGCAGGTACACAGATTTATTTGTTGGTCGACCGGATGAGTCAGACCGCATTTTGGACACTCCAGATGAGATACATAGCTGAACATGGGGAACCGCCCCTTTCTTATCGATCAAGCCAGTTTGTGTAGGCTGTATGAAAATGGTAAATACATATGCAAGCATAGTATATGCGCCAGCCCGCAGATTAGGCACTTGCCCTCCCTTTCATACAGGCACGGTTGGTAAAGCTTGTCACTTGATTATTGAATTTCGGCGGTATCCCTCTATATTCCTTGTGTCTAATTGGTGAAACCGTATGGGGGGTGGGGATCAGGGGATCGGGGAGGAGAGCGGGAAGACCAGCTGTTCTCCAGTCGCCTTTCCCCCTCGTTAGAGGGGCCGGTCTCCTTACGAACAGATGGTCTTCCCACTCTCTGCCGAGTACCTGATTGAAGAGAAACATAGAAAAGGCCAGCCTTAACTCCGGCCGACCTTATTATGCGGGATTAGATATTTTCCTCTAGTAAAGCACCCTCAGATTAAGCTGTTTAAGCGGCTTTCGAGGAAGATGCTGCGCCGTTCTCTTGTTTGGCAGTGGTGTTGGCCATGGCAAGCAGTCCGCCGATGATGATGACGTTTTGCAGGAAGCTCAGTTGCTCTGCGGTAGCCATCTCTGGTGGAAGTGCCCAGAAGTTGTGCATGATGATGTTGGTAGGAATCATGAATAAAGCCAAGGCCGTTGCCACCCATTTGAGTCGGAAGTTGAACAGGATGGCCAATCCCCCGCCTAATTCAGCCAAGATGGCGATCACTAGGCCAATCGGAATCAAGGATGGCGGCAGACCTTTCATAGCCATCCAGCCTGCTGTGGCGTTCCAGGCGATGATTTTGAACAAACCCATGTATGCGAAGACCCCACCAGCCAAAATGCGTGGTATCAAACCGTTCATCATAATTCCTCCTTATACCCATACCAGGTATCTATTATAAGAGTGAGTGACTTAGTTTACATCGTAGCCTTGGTCTTCGATCGCCGCTTTAATCTTGTCAAGAGATACCTGTGTCTCGTCATAAGATACGGTTACGGATTTGTTTGCCAAGTCTACTTTTGCTGTTGCACCAAGGTTTTTCATCGCACCTTCGATGGAAGCGACGCAGTGACCGCAGGACATACCTTGTACTTGAAGTGTTGTGTTTTGCATATTCATCTATCCCCTTTGTGTTTTGGTTGATTTGAAGTTCTTGGTAATAATATACGATACCCCCCTAGGGTACGTCAACACTTAAAATAAAAAATCTCTCCGGGGAAAGATTCCCTTGTTGTCCCACCCCTCCGAAAAGCCAAAAAACGCCCCGAATCGTTCGGGACGTCTTCCACTCGTGACTATGACTAACATGGCACCATGTTTAGAAAGCTCGTTACAGGTTACAGTTTACTGGTTACTGGGCTACGGGATTTGTACCCACACCGCACTCGGTGCACCCCATGCGCCATTTTCATCCTGCGCTTGGACGATCAGTAGCTGCTTTCCGCTTGACAGGCCTTCAGCTGGGAACATGGTGGTGAAGGTCTGGATCGATCCTGCATTCGTCGAATTGCCGAGCACCGCCTGCTTTCCTGTTCCGGATTGGCCAAGCTTGCCGACGAATACTTCTACAGCTTGAATCTTCTGACTGCCATTCCCTGTGTCATTGGCTGTTCCTGTTACGACGACCTGACCGTTGATGACGGACGTCTGAAGCTGGAGAACATCCGGGCCTTCGACGCGCTGATAAGGCTGGTCTTGGATTTTGACACCGTAGAGGAACGGCTGCATGTTTTCCTCGATCAGGGACGGCAGCTCTTTTCCGCTCGGCCAGAAGGACTTGGCAATCTCAAAAGTAAACGACGGAATCTTATGATAGCCATATGCCCAATCTGTCGTGTCTCCCGTGGTGGCATACAGCTTGGAGCCGATCTGTGGCTTATAGGTGTTGTAGGTGGAGAACTTGCGGCCGATTTTTTCCATCCGGGCGATGTCTTGGGCGGCATCGAGCTGTGTCACGTCTTTGGTCCAGTTCCACGGCCACATGATCAGGTTACCAAAGGAGTGCATGTCGACGACCATCTGGAAGCCATTCGGCACATCTTCCGGCGTACCCGTAGGCCCCATGACAGACTCGATCAGCTGTTGGATCGCAGCTGTCTCTGGCTCTGAAAAAGCATACGGGCCACAGTAGATCGAACTGAATGGGTTGGTGCTGGTGCCATAGGCAGGATTGCCCCAGATGCCTGTTGCTTTTTCATTGTAATTGCGGTTGAGATCAACACCGTCACTGCCCCAGCGGATGTCCGTGTTTTTGCGCCAGTTGAGCAGCTGTTCGGCTTTACGGTGGCCGTCGGGATTGAGTACGGGCACGATCCACACTTCACGGCTGTCGAGCATCCAGGTCGCATCCGCATCGGTACCATAACCATTGAGCAGACGGTCGATGTAGGCCAGCATCACCTCTGGAGGTGCGATCTCGCGGGCGTGTGTGCCGCCGATCCAGAGCGATTTTGGCTTATCGGCGTTATTTCGCTCATTGGTCAGCTTCATTGCCAGAATCGGCTGGCCCTCGAACGAATATCCGATGGTGACCACTTCTGCCAGCTTCGGATATTGCTTCGCTTTTTCCACCAAAAGCTTCTGGATGCTGTCGTATGTACGGTAAGCGGAATCGAAGCTTGGGCCATTGGTCTGACGGCTCATTTTGTACGTCCATTGGTCTGCTTGCAGCTGACTGATCTGCTCAGGCGTCAGCGGGGCTTCGACGAAGTTGGGCTGAACCTCCCAGATGTCAATTCCGTACTGCTCCAGCTGGCTGACCGTATGCGCCTCATCAGTGGTAATACGGTACAGGGTGATCGCATTGCTCGCAGCATGAGCGGTATCTGCCAACGGGATCACGGTAAAGCCGCTGATCGCTACACCTGTCGCTACCAAGATCGCAGTGGCATGTTTGACAAAACGATTTTTCATCGGTTTGTTCCCTCCTTTTCATCAATCTATTCTGAATATATAGTTATTATAAATAACATGTATCATTTTTACATTAAAATATGATTTCGTGAAAAATGCTGCATGGAAAAAGCCGATGAACCGTGTCCTCGGACATTCAGCTCACCGGCTTCGTTTGCGCTTTTGCGCCTTTGCGTTTTAATGTTTGCACTTCTTCGTTCTGTTGGCATTCTGACTCTGACCCGTTACGCCGTTCCTCCCATGATCACTCCACAGGCGAGATGCTTGCCGGTATCTCCTGACGGCTGTGTGCGGTAATCATCTGGGTTCTGATGGATGATCACGGCCCTGCCGATCACCTCAGCGGGCAGGAACCGATTGGTATAGAAGCCCATGATCGCGCGGCCATCATTGGAGAACAGCACCGGAAAATCAGAGACGTGGTTGCCGTGCGGCTGATTGGTCGGATTCCAGTGACCGCCTGTGCCTTGGAATGGATTATTCGGATCGCCTATCTCGCAGACTCCTTTTTCATGGATATGAAAGCCAAATGGACCGACTGGATCTTGCCCTGCGGTGGCAGGACGGTATTCCGGCAGACCTTCCACATTGACCGCGACCCATGTACCTCTGCCAAACTCCGTGAACGTGACGATCCCTCTGATCCGCGGAGCCAGCGGACCACCCGTGATGCGGGCCGTTGCTGTACGCGGAAACTGCTGTCTTACCGGCTGATAACTGTATGGCGCAAGCTGTGCTTGATAAGGTACCGGATACCCTGCCGACTGCAAATTCCCATAGGGGTCGTAGTGCCCACCATGATTTCCAAATGGATCATACATCTGTTCCGAACTCCTCTCATTAGGCGAATGTCTCGGTTCTTACGTTCGCTATAGCCTATGCAGGAGCGGAAATCGTGGTTCCTTGTCACCAGTCTGATTTGGTTGATCAGGCTTATGCAGAATTACCAGTCCCCGTTATTTTTTAGGAGAACTTTGAGACCGCCATGCTCGTTGGTCGGCATATTGGATGCGAGTATATAGTTACGGTCGACAAAAACGCCCCAGAAGTTGGTCAGGTTCGGCACATAGCGGCCAATCTCAGTCGGATTCGCCGGGTCTGTGATATCCACAACCCGCACACCACCCGCATAATGAGACAGGTAAAGCGTATTCCCCTGGACTTTTGGATCGTGAACCGTACGGGCAAATGTATTGCGCTGGTTCGGATCGGTCGGAATCGCTGTTGTCAGGTCCGTTTTGAACTCGCTTAAGAGCTTGGGATGACTCTTATCCTTGATATCAAAAATGCGGGTGTAGCCATAGGCCTCCTCATAGCCATCCTTGATTGGCACGTAGATTTCGCGTGTTTCTATTAAGATATTGCCACCCTTGGCAAGCGCCGAGGAGTGCGCAGAGCCTTGCTGGTGTGGGGCAAACTCGGTGCGCCCGAGCAGTACTGGTTGTTCCGGATTGCGGATGTCAAAGATCAGCGTACCCAGATCCCAATACGAGACAAAAGCAGTCGTCCCGGTTTCATCTACCATCGTGCTGTGGTTAAAGGTTGGACGGACTTTGCCATCTGGAGCGTTCCAGTGGTAGCCGTTGAAGTCTTCCTGCACCTCTGGCAGCACGCGCGGATCGAATTGATAGATCGTTGTCGGATTGGACGGGTTGGTGACATCGACGATCTGGAAGTCCCGCTCCTCCCCATGTGTATAGTAATCGGCGTACGGATTGGCGGCGAGCACCAAGGCCCGGTTGCCCTGCATCGTCAGGTACAGCTCGTGGGTTCCGGTGACACGCTTATCCAGCTTCCAGAAGCCGAGTTTTTTCGGATGATACGGATCGGTCACATCATAGAGGAGGAAACCGCCGACAGAGTCGGGATTGGCCTTGTTGACCTGCTGTACGCTGACAACGGCTATGTCACCGTGAAAATCCTTGGTGTTGATGCTTTTGACGATCACCTTTTCATGCCAGGTGCCGGGTACATCATTGTGGGCGAACACAGCTACTTCAACCGGATTGGACGGGTCTTTTAAGTCAAACACACGGACACCGCCGTTCCCCCCGTTGGCTGAATGGGTTCCCAGATAGGCAAACCCCTTGTGTGCGTACACGTCAGCCGTTGAGTTTTTCACGCCAGCCCTGACTTCCTTGAGTGGAACCGATGCCGCTTCACGAAGATTCGCTACGTTTTTGCCACCGGAAAGGACTGGGAGCGCATTCCAGACCTCGGAGCTTTGGCCTTTGTCCACACTGATCTCACCCAGTTCATCGTGAGCCAATATGGACGCATTCCCGCACAAAAGGGTAAGGACCAATACACTTGCTGCCAAGCTGTTTTTCACCGTTTTGTTCAAGCAAGCTTCACTCCTTTGGAAGTCAAAAATTTTGCATGATAAAAATATAATGATCAATCGTTGAAATATTACTGAATTTTTTACTATTTCCCAAGAAGAAAAACAAAAAAGCCACCCTTGTTAGGGGTAGCTCGGATCGCATCATAGCTTGGTTCCTGTAGCGGATGGTATTGTGGCTTGCGATGACTACTCTATTTCGCCCTGCGAAAGCCTGCTGCCTGGGCGTCTTCTTCGGTGGCAAAATACTCTTCTGCTTTGGTGCTGTTATAATAGCGCCCACCGGGGACGTGGTAGATTTTTTCGCCTTTGGAGTTGATGTTACCTTTGATCGGCTTGGTTGGATCGGGGATATCGGATATTGGGTTTTGGGAAGACGTACCGGATGCAGTTGAGTCAGATGACTTCTGTCCAGATGACGGCCTTTGTCCGGTTGCGGCTTCTTTTGTCCCAGAATCACTATTTACTGAGGTTTCCTTCCCTTCTGCTTTCCCTTCATCTTTCCCATCCTCCAGCGCCCACAGTCCGCGGTTCTGCTCCCGCGCCTCCCGTTCGGCTTCAAGGAACGTATCCGCAAACGCAACATTCGGCGGGATCGTCATGATACGGGCATAGCCTTCACGAACCAGCTTTTCGTTGACAAACGTGCCGTCCTCCAGATAGGCGTAGGCCAGCAGACGCTTGTATTTGTCATAAGGTTCGGCGTCGAAGCGCAGGGTGACGGTCTGACCCGTCAAGAGCCCCTTGGTATACTTGCTCGCTTCTTTACCATAAGGCTCCACCGGATGATTCGGCTTCACCGTCTCAGGGGTGTCGACACCGATCAGACGGACACGCTCTCCGGTGCTGAGCTGGAAGGTGTCGCCGTCGGTTACTTTTTCAACCGTGGCGGTCATCTCACCGTTATCCGACGGTTGGTTGGCTGGTGTGGAGCATGCAGCGAGCATGACAGACAGGATGAGTGTGAGCATGATGCCTGTAATAGTGCTTCCGATGGTGTGTCCAATCGTGCGTTGACGACGGATGGTGTATGGTTTTGCGTACAATTTCATGGTTAACCCTCTTCCCTACTTCCTCCCGGCCAGGCGCTTCAGCATCCCGTAGACTCTGCTCAGACTCTCGCCTGTGTTGCCCTTTTCCATCGCAGCCAGATAGGTTGCGCGATTGTCGTGGACAGAGGTAATTCCCCGCAGCAGGGTCTCATCGGTCAGATTTTCTTCCATCAGCACCTCGGCATAGCCTTGGCGCTTGAATGAGTTGGCGTTGAGGATTTGGTCACCGCGGCTCGCCCCTTTGGACAGTGGGATGAGCAGCATCGGCTTTTTCAAGGCGAGGAATTCATAGATCGAGTTGGAACCGGCGCGGGAGACGACCAGATCGGCCATCGCCATCACATCTGGAAGCTCATCGCTGATATATTCGAACTGTTTGTATCCTTTACGGGTAAGTGCTTCATCCACTTGCCCCTTGCCGCAGATATGTACGATCTGAAAGGACGCCAGCAGCGCATCGAGATTGTTGCGGATCGCCTGATTGATCCGCTGGGAACCAAGACTGCCACCCATGATCAACAGCACGGGCTTGCCGCTGACAAAATCACACAGCTTGCGCCCGCGTGCCGCGTCTCCTTCGAACAGTTCTTCGCGGACAATCGCCCCGACATACTCTGCTTTGTCGGTCTTCAGGAAGCGCTCGGTCTCTGGGAATGTCGTACAGACCTTGGACGCGAACGGAATGGAGATTTTGTTGGCAAGCCCTGGAGTGTAGTCAGACTCGTGGATGACCACCGGAATGCGGTTGAGCCATGCACCGAGGACGACCGGAACGGAGACGAAGCCGCCTTTGGAGAAGATTACGCTCGGTTTTTCTTTACGAATCACATTGTACGCCTGAAAAACACCTGCTGCCACCTTGAACGGGTCCTTGAAATTGTTCCAGTCAAAATAGCGCCGCAGCTTGCCCGTGGCGATCTCGTGGTAGCGTACATCGTGGATTGTGCTGATCAGTTGCTTTTCAATGCCGGTTGCTGATCCTATATATACGGTATCCCAGCCGTCCTTTTGGAACTTCGGGATGAGTGCCAGATTGACTGTGACGTGTCCTGCTGAACCACCGCCGGTAAAGAGGATTTTTTTGTTCATGTTCGTGTTGACCTCACTTTCGCGTTACTGCTCTCCCTTTAACGATTATATTTGAGTCGAAAGGTTTTTCACACCATTTTATCACGGATAGGCAGAAAAAGCCCTTGATCATTTTGCCGAAAAAATGGCGGTGATCAAGAGCTTTTTTCATAACAGGGATGGCGTTGCGCTCTGTGGCAGTTCGTTTCTTAGCCTGGCTTATTCGATCAAGGTGACTTGCACCTGCTTGGACACTCCTCTGTAAGTAGCGGTGATGACCGCTTTTCCTTTGGCCATTCCCGTCAAAAAGCCGAGGTCGACCGTGACGATCTTCGGATTACTGCTTTTCCAGTCAGCCAAGCCGTGTACGGCTGCTTTGGTCCCGTCTTCATATACGGCCGTCAAATTGAGGAAGCCCCAATCCTCCTTGTACAGCGTCAAGTTTGATGGACTGATGATCAGCTCTTTTAGGGGTTGATCCGTTTCAATTTTTACGGGGACGGCGGACAGACTGTGCTTTCCATAGAAGGCACTTACACCGGAACCCCCGATACGTTCTGCCTTGAAGACCCCTGGTTCGAGCTTGACCAGCATTGAATTGCTGACAAACCAATTCGCCAGCTCAGTCACATCTTCGGTTGTACCATTCTCGAACGTAGCAATCGCCCTAAACCGGACAATCTCCCCCTTTTTTACCGAGGTTGGGGTCAGCGCCTCGATTTTGACATCTGTAACCGTCTCTTCTTTAGTCAGCTTTCTTACCCGGATCTCACAGATAGCGGTTTTGTTTTTATCAACGGTCTTGACGGTGATCCTCGCAGTTCCTTCTTTGAGTGCCTCAATCCGGCCATCCTGATCCACCTTGACCACCTTTGGATTGCTAGATGACCATGTGACTTTTTTATTCAACGCATTGCTGGGCATGACGACTGCGATCAGTTGTGTCTTGTCTTTGATTTTCATCTGCAGGCTGGTTTGACTGAGTGTGACGCCCTCCACTGGATCAGGAGTAGCCTCGATGTGAACGGCGGAAAGGGTGGCATCCATTTCGGTGTCCCAGCCCTGATAACGACCTCCCGTCAGGAAGTTGTCGTCCGCGAGCGGGAGCAAACAGGTGAAGCGATGTCCCTTACCGACATTCGCCTCCCATAATACGGTTCCGGTCAAATCCATTTTGGTGATTCGCATCGGGAGGCTTTTGTCGTAGACGCTGTTATTATGATGCTGACCGATCAGGATATTCCCGTCTGCGCTGGGGACGACGAGGTCCGCTTCATAATCAGCGGTCAGCTTCAGTACCTGCTTCCACTCCACTTCGCCCAGTTCATTGGCAAGCATCATCGTTCCTGGTTCCTTAAATCTTGCGAAGTTGACATAAAGGTACTTGCCGTTCTTCATAGTCAGGACGTGACTGTCATACGTATTGGGAATCAAGGCTTGCGATATGATCTTCCCCTTGGAATTGACCGTGAACATCCCGCCTTGGGCGACGAGCAGATAGGAGTTGTACGGTTTCGGTACAATATTCACCACACTTGACAATGCTTTCGGTGGTCTAAGCTTCCACTGTAATGTACCTTTCGAGTCTATCTTGACGACCAGACCAAATCCGGTGATCAAATAACCGCCGTCACTTGTCTGGAGGGCATCGCTCGGAGAGTCATTCCCTTGGTCTGCATACGTCTGTTCCCACTGCTTCTCCCCTAGTGAATCTGTCTTGATGACATATAAATCCGTGCCGTTTTCACCAGAAATCCGTGCTGAACCATACAACAGATATCCATTGTCTTTGGTCGGGATTACGTCATAGACCCCCTGTTGTTCCTTATTGGTATAGATCTGTTCCCATTGGATCTTACCGTTCTGATCGAGCTTGATAAACCTTGTATCCAAATAGGAACGTGCGATCGCAACAAACTCGTTATCACCCGTCTGTTGCACGCTCATTAAGTCATCTGGTGCTTCTGTCGCAAAAGACATCTCCCACTTGGTCTCTACTTCGCTTGCATCTGGTTGAGCCGTAGAAGAAACAGCTGCTTTTGCTGCCGAACCATCCGCGTATCCCATGCCTTGATTCCATATCAGGCTCATGATCAAGACCCAAACTGTACACAATCTCACTACCCATTTACTCATATCGAAAAATCCGCCCCTATTACACAAATGATGAAACTGCCACTTTTCAATGAAATGACACAAGGAAAAATTCGCCATAACCCGACAAAATCCTCCCCGTCGCACTTCTCCCACTATACGGAATCCTTTTTTCGTCTTATACTGTTGATGTTGAAAGATTGGAAGATTGTTAACCTATAGGAGTGATATTGCACATGACACTGAAAAAAGCTCTGACCATCGCAGGTTCTGACACGAGTGGTGGCGCTGGTATCCAAGCCGACCTCAAAACCTTCCAAGAACTTGGTGTATTCGGTATGACTGCGCTGACTGTCATCGTCGCGCAAGACCCTCATAATGATTGGTTCCATGCGGTGTTCCCTATCGCCGCTGATACCGTCAAAGCCCAATTGGAGACGGTTGTCCAAGGGATTGGCGTAGATGCTCTCAAAACAGGTATGCTCGGCTCTGTCGAACTGATTGAGTTGGCTGCCAACTTCATCGACACCCACAACCTGCAAAACGTCGTCGTCGACCCGGTCATGGTCTGCAAAGGCGCTGATGAGGTGCTCCACCCTGAGTCCGCACATGCTCTGCGTGACATCCTCTCTCCACGTGCAACCGTCGTGACACCAAACCTCTTTGAAGCAGGTCAATTGAGCGGCCTTGGCCCAATCACTACGGTTGAGCTGATGAAAGAAGCAGCTGCCCGCATCCAAGCCTCCGGTGCAAAATTCGTACTGGTCAAAGGCGGCGGCAAGCTCCAGCACGAAAAAGCAGTAGACGTCCTGTACGACGGCACCACCTTTGAAGTGCTCGAAGGCGAACGCATTAACACCACCTTCACCCATGGCGCAGGTTGCACCTACTCCGCGGCCATCACAGCAGAGCTTGCCAAAGGCAAATCCGTACGTGAAGCAATCGGTACCGCAAAAGAATTCATCACCGAAGCGATCCGTGAATCCTTCCAGCTGAACCAATACGTAGGCCCGACCAACCACGGCGCTTACCGCAACAAGCTGGTTCGTCAATAATCTGCATCGGTCGATACAGGTAAGAAATCTATACAGGAAAAAGCAGGGTGTTTGCGCCCTGCTTTTTTTATTTGCCCCTGTAGACATCCACTTGCATGCCAGTGGTCAAGCTGCACAGCCCCATCTCTGCTGTGCATAATCTGTTTTACCTCATGGAAGGATAATCAGGAAAACAATGGGTAGCAGGTGATAAAGGGGGATCTCTGTGGATGAAATTTTACTAGCCAGGTCAACGTTCGGCACGACAATGGCCTTTCATATTATTTTTGCATCGCTTGGGGTCGGACTCCCCTTGATGATTCTATTAGCCGAGGTGCTTTATCTACGGACCAAAGACTCGGATTACCGGCTGATGGCGAAGCGTTGGATCAAGGGACAGGCCATCCTGCTGGGTGTCGCCATCCCGTCTGGAACCATCGCCGGGGTTCAGTTGTCACTGTTGTGGCCCGGCTTTATGGAAGTCGTGGGAAAAGTGATCTCCCTGCCGTTTCAGATTGAAATTTTCGCTTTCTTTCTAGAGGCGCTCTTCATGTCAATCTATGTCTATGCCGCTGACCGCCTCACTCCTTGGATGAGACTGCTCAGTGTGTTTCTCGTCCTCGTCGGCGCTACCGCATCTGCTGTGCTGATCACCAATGTCCATGCATTTGAAGGAACGCCTGCCGGTTTTGACATCGTGAACGGGCAGATTGTCAATGTCGACCCATGGGCAGCCTTTTTTAATCCCAGCTTCGTCGTGACCGCCCTGCATGTGACGGTCTCTGCTTACATGACTGGCGCATTCGTCATCGCCACAGTGGCTGCGTACAAGATGCTGAAGACACGAAAAGACACCAAAGAATTTCACTTCCATCAAAAAGCGTTACTCATGGGCCTGATCGTCGGTGGGACGTTCTCCCTGCTCACCGCGCTGAATGGTCACGAATCCGCCCAGTATCTGCATCGCTATCAGCCGGAAAAATTAGCGGCTGCCGAGGGTCTGTTCGAGACACAGCCCTATGCACCGCTGGCCATCGGCGGATACACCGATCCCGTGACCAAAGAAGTCAAATACGCCATTGAAATCCCGTGGGCACTCAGCTTTTTGGCGGCCAACCGCTTTGATGAAGTGGTGGTCGGACTCAACGATTTCCCACAAGAATACTGGCCTCCCCTCTTCATTCACGTCTTGTTTAACGGAATGGTCGGGATCGGCTCCTTGCTGATTTTCGTCGGTTTTATCGGCTTTGCTTGGAAAAAGCTGCTCAAACGGGAATCCTATCCGCGCTGGGTCATGTGGATCTTCGTCGCCAGCGGCCCTCTCTCCATCCTCGGAATTGAGTTTGGCTGGGTCTTTGCCTGCACAGGAAGACAGCCGTGGGTGATCTATCGCATGATGACTACGGCGGAAGCGGCGACGAAGGCAGAGGGACTGGGCTTTTTCTTCGCGATCTTCCTTGCGATCTACATCTTGTTGGGAATCGTCACCGTGCTAGTGTTCAAATACTATTTCAGACGTCATCCCCTTCGTCTGCAGGACGGCAGTCAAGAGGCAGCAAAATGATCTCACGTAAAAAAGGGTGGTCGATGTGACAGATACGGTTATCGCTGTGACGCTCCTGTGGATTTTTGTGATGATTTACGCTGTGGCAGCTTCAATCGATTTTGGGGCCGGATTCTGGTCGATGGTCTATCTCAACCACGAAAAGACGCGGGCGACCAACATCGCCAACCGCTATCTGTCGCCTTCGTGGGAAGTGACCAACGTATTTATCGTCTTAATCGTCGTCGCTCTGGTTACGTTTTTTCCCGGCGCGATCTACACGCTTGGCTCGGTCCTGATGATTCCGGTCAGTCTTGTACTCTTATTGCTGTTAATCCGCAGTGCGTTTCTCGTCTTCTCCCATCTCATTGATGAATATCACAAAATGCTGAGCATCGTCTCCGGGATTACGGGCTTCCTGATCCCGGCCCTGTTGATTCTGGTGCTGCCGATTACGCAGGGTGGCTTCATCAAAGTCGTGAAGGATGTGCCCATGCTTGATTTCATGGGACTTTTGACTAGTCCACATGCCTTCTCCTACATCGGGCTTGCGGTCACCAGCACACTGTTTCTCTCGTCTCTCTTATTAAGCGACTATTCCCATGTGTCAGGGGCGACGCAGGCATTCAAGATTTACCGCCGGGACGCGATCCTAATCGGTCCGGTTACGCTTCTGATGGCAATTCTTACGCTGCAGACGATGAGATTGGAGAATGGCTGGCTGTACGACAAGATTTTTGACAATCTCCCGTGGCTTGTCGCCTCTGCGGTCTTTTTCTTTCTCTGTTATATCTTTCTCCTGCTGCCCCAGCGAGCCAAAATCGGGCTCTCTCTGCCAAGACTCTCGGTCATCTGTGCCCTGATCCAATACCTGTTGGCCAGCTATGCATACGGAGCAGCCCACCTGCCGTATATTGTCTACCCGGATATCACGATTGAGTCCGGCTTTACCGACCACGCGACATTTCACGCGCTGTTCGTCAGCTACATCGTCGGCTTTGCTATCTTAATTCCTGGTTTCATCTACTTCTGGCGGATGTTTATGAAGGATGAAAACTACCTGCGGCAACGCCCCAAGCAAAAGACGTGAAACACCAAAAGCTCTGACGCAAATCATTCTTTGCATCAGAGCTTTTCTTATTGGTTATGGGCCACTTTGCCTCATGTCGTTATGTATGAAATATGGAGGATGACGGGATCGAACCGCCGACCCTCTGCTTGTAAGGCAGATGCTCTCCCAGCTGAGCTAATCCTCCGCAGATGGCGGACAGGGTGGGATTTGAACCCACGAGACGGTTCAACACCGCCTACACGATTTCCAATCGTGCTCCTTCGGCCACTCGGACACCTGTCCATCTCATAAAAAATGGCTCCTCAGGACGGACTCGAACCGCCAGCCTACCGGTTAACAGCCGGTTGCTCCACCATTGAGCTACTGAGGAACATATCGAACGTGGTGGGCCTAGGCTGACTCGAACAGCCGACCTCACGCTTATCAGGCGTGCGCTCTAACCAACTGAGCTATAGGCCCGTGAAAAAGAATGGAGCGGGTGATGGGAATCGAACCCACGCGACCAGCTTGGAAGGCTGGAGTTCTACCATTGAACTACACCCGCATTTTTTATTACTATGATGGTGCTCCCGACAGGAATCGAACCTGCGACCTCTTCCTTACCATGGAAACGCTCTACCGACTGAGCTACAGGAGCATATCAAATTGGTGCGGTCGGTGAGACTCGAACTCACACGGGTCGCCCCGCCACCCCCTCAAGATGGTGCGTCTGCCAATTCCGCCACGACCGCAAAATATATAAATGGTAGCGGCGGAGGGACTCGAACCCCCGACCTTTCGGGTATGAACCGAACGCTATAGCCAGCTAAGCTACGCCGCCACATGATTTTGTCAAATATAATAATTGCCAGTAAATCTGGCGGAGAGTGAGGGATTCGAACCCTCGCTACGCTTGCGCATACTAACGGTTTAGCAAACCGTCCCCTTCGGCCTCTTGGGTAACTCTCCATATATGGTGGAGCTGAACGGGATCGAACCGATGACCTCCTGCTTGCAAGGCAGGCGCTCTCCCAACTGAGCTACAGCCCCATGCTTGTCCATGAGTTGTTCCATGCTATTTTTGTTTACGGTGTTATCTAGCGGGAACATTTTTAACTTTATCACATCTTAGCGATGAATTTCAAGAATAAATTTTTACCAGAATCGCATGATCATTTCCACTCGAAGATGATCGGCGCGGCGACTGGACTCTTACTGTAACACGGTTGTCTGGGCAAGATCAAATGCATTTTCTGGAGAAAAAAAGACCTCTTCACATCAGCGCGAAGAGGTCTTTCACTATTGATCTTGCTATGTCATGCTCTCTACTGCTTTTTCCACGTAATCCAGCCGTTCGCCTCAACAATCTCCAAAAACTTGACGAGACGCGGATAGAGCGGCTCAGCTGCTTCCCCGAACGTCTGGCGCAGATGTACGGCGATATCCTCCACCGTTCTCTGTCCGTCGCACTGGGAGAGGACGGCTTCGCCCAGTGCATCCAGCTTGATGCGGATCGCGGCGGGCTGCTTCATATATTTGACCGACAACCGCTCCAGCCAGCTGGTACGAGGGATGACCAGTGCGGCCCCTTCCCCGGATATGTCGAGCTGAAGCCCTTCTCTAATAGAAGGAATCATCGTCAGTAGGTTCTGGCTTCGCGGATTGGTACGGCTGCCTGCGTCCACACGTTTACTTCGCGCGAGCAGACCCACCGCGGTTCCCCCTCATCGCTACCCACCAGAGCAAGAGCGATACCAGAATGAACAGGCCCATGGAGACCAGGCCGCTTTCGGTCAGTACGTTTTCTGGCATCGGTACTTTGAGCCAGATCAGGATCGCGATGACGACACCGATCAGGGACTCACCTGCAATCAGACCGGATGCGAACAACGTGCCTGTTTCGGTACGGAGCTTGCGGGCATTGTCATCTTTGCTGAAGAAATCAACCAGCCAGCTGACCAGACCGCCCACCATGATCGGTGTGCTGACGTGAATCGGCAGGTAGATCCCAACTGCTACAGTCAGGGAGTTGAGACCGAGGAACTCGATTACGACAGCAGATGCTGCCCCGATGAAGATCAGATCCCATGGCAGGTTGCCCTGCATCAAGCCTTCGACGACCAGCTTCATCAAGACCGCTTTTGGCGCTGGCAGATTCTCAGAGCCCATCACATAGGTCTCATGAAGAACGGTCAGGATGAATCCGATCAACAGGCCAGAGACGAGGACACCAATCATCATCGCGATCTGCTGTTTCCACGGAGTCGCGCCGACGAGATAACCTGTTTTTAAGTCTTGGGAGATATCTCCTGCTACAGCCAGTGCGGTACATACGATGGCACCAACGGTCAGAGCTGCGATCATGCCTTCTGTACCAGTCACACCGGAGAGCTTGAATACGACAGTCACAATCAACAGAGTCGCGATGGTCATCCCAGAGACTGGTGAGGACGAGCTGCCCACAATCCCGACGATCCGGGAAGCGACCGTCACGAACAAGAAACCAAAAATCGCCACCGCAATCGCTCCGATCAGACCGATATTGGTCACAGGAGCAAACGCGATAATCAAAATCAGAACGGCTGTACCAAGAATCAGCCAGATGGTTGGGATGTCTTTATCCGTACGTTCGATAGTTACAGTGCCACCGCCTTGACGGCTCATGCTGGCAAGCGTGTCGCGGATGGAGCGATACAGGGTCGGCAGAGTTTTGACCATGGTGATCAAACCACCTGTCGCCACCGCACCCGCACCGATATAGCGGATATAGCTACTCCAGATGCCCCATGCATCCAGATTGGCGATCGGCTCAGTCCCTGGTGCAAGCGGTCCCGCACCCAGACTGCCAAAGTAGCCGATCATCGGAATCAACACGAACCATGCCAATAGACCCCCTGCGAGCATCTGCCCGGCAATCCGCGGTCCGATGATAAAACCAACCCCAAGCAGCGCCGGATAGGTATCGATCCCGATCACGGCATTGCGGAAGTTGAAGAACTGGGTCTCAATCTCGGTCTTAAACCACAGCAGGCCGTCACCAAGAGCTTTGAGCAGCCCGCCAACCACGAAGCCGGAAAAGACAAGCTTCGCGCTCGTACCGCCCGTCTCCCCGGAGATGAGCACCTCTGCACACGCCGTCCCTTCCGGATACGGCAAGGTCTGGTGCTCATTGACGATCAACAGACGGCGCAACGGCACCATCATCAGGACGCCGAGAAAACCACCTGTCAGCACGATGAAGCTGATCATCGTCTGGCTTGGCGTCAGATCCCAGAGAAAGAGTGCAGGCAAGGTAAAAATCGCACCCGCTGCAACGGCCTCCCCTGCTGTTGTCATCGTCTGCACGATATTGTTCTCCAGAATCGATTTGCGGCGGAAGATCCCGCGCAAAATCGCCATGGAAATAACCGCCGCCGGAATGGACGCACTGACGGTCAGGCCGATTTTGAGGCCCAGATAAGCGTTGGCCGCACCAAACACAATGGCGAGTACGACCCCAAGCCCGATGGCGATCGCTGTCATCTCTGGCAAGGATCGAGAAGCCGGTATGTACGGCACGAAAGATGAGGATGAATTGGAAGTGTCCTTATTCAAAAGACTGGCCCCCCTTAACCAATTTTTTTCTACGATTCTCTTGCTTTATAGTTTAACAATAAAACAAAAATCGCATATTTCATGATACCACTAAATAAGATAAGCTCGATTTTTTGTATTTTTTTGTTTATTACGTTATTTTTATCAGGGTGAACAAGTGATTATGCCTAGCAGTATTTCCTTATTCCGATTTTGTACTCAGTTGATCCATGATGTTTTAATCCTTGATTATTCATGAATCATCAGAATTTTTGTCGAAACTTCATTTTTAAAACTTGCAGGAATTTGCAGAACTTTACAGAAAATTGTAATTATGAATCATCCACTTTTATTTAAGGAGGTAGTTATTGTGAAAAAAGTAAGACTGTCGATTCTCACCACGTTCCTCATGCTTGCCACTTGCCTCAGCGGTTACTTCGCTCCATCTGATGCTTGGGCAGCGCCTAATTTCTCCCTGCCGTTCCCTTGCAATCAGACATGGGAAGGACAGACCCGCACCGACCACAATCCACAGCTGTCTGTCGACTTCAACCGTACCGATGACCTGGGCGATCCTGTCGTTGCATCTGCCGGCGGAACCGTCACTACCGTACGTGACCTGGGCGACACCAGCTACGGCAAGTACGTCGTGATTGATCATGGCGGCGGTTGGACTACGTACTATGCTCACCTGAACTCTTTTGCTGTCAGCGTCGGACAATCCATCTCCAAAGGTGCCCGCGTAGGTACAGTAGGCAGCACCGGCGGCTCCACTGGTCCTCACCTGCACTTCGAACAACGTCTGAACGGCGTCACGCAAAAAGCTGTTTTTGACGGTGCAACTGCGCTGTACTACGGCTCTAAGAGCTACACCAGCAAAAACAGCTGCGGTACTGCTAGTGCAACAGGTACCGTCAACACCAGCGGCACTCCTCTGACTGTCCGCTCCGGCCCTGGCACTGGCTACACTGCTGTCGGTTCCCTCGCTGACGGAACCAAAGTAACAATCTACTGCCAAACCCGCGGTACATCTGTGACAGGTACATACGGCACTTCTGACATCTGGGATCGGATCGGTACGGGTCAGTATATTGCTGATGCTTACGTGTATACCGGTTCGGATGGACTGGTAGCGCCGAGCTGTAATTAATGAAAAAACCGACTGCTTTTCGGAAATTTCTCCGGGCAGTCGGTTTTTTTTGTGCTAGAAAGGATTACGATTCGGGTCACTATTGCTCATCCGTGGCGTTGATGCTTGTCCAGTCCGGCGGGAACCCGTCTTTTACAACCTTATCTATTTCAGAATACTCAGTTAACTATCTGCGGTACGAAATCTGTGCAATATCCCCCAGGCTTGTAACCAAGCCGTTTACCATCTCAATCGATTGAAACATGAACAACGGAAGTCCTACACCATAGAGCAATACCTCACCAATCCAAGCTGCCATCATAACTTCCATCTCCTCTCATGATGCCTCTGTAATATGGGGTTGTACATGATAGTTTCCCGGTTTTTTCTATGGGTAAACTTGTATAGTTGAAAAATTCTTAAAAATTACACAATGAAAAAAGACCAGCCATAGCTGATCGGTAATACGGCTACGGAAGGTCTTCTATGTAAAACGTCCCTCTACAATCCGGCGTTGCGTTGCAGCCTTCTGGCGATCTCCATGAAATCCTCGTAGGAGACCCCAGGCGCGAACTCCTCCGGTCTGTCTTCCAAGTCAGTCATAGGGGCGCCTTCTGGTGCACCGATGATCACTTGCAGTGGTTCACCTGTCATTGGGTTGGGGCCGTTCCAGATTTTGTCGATATCACGGTAGTCGGTCTCGCTCCAGGTGTAGAGGATGTTGCTGAGTCCTTTGTTTTCGTATTTGACCGCTGTCTCAAAAGCACGGTTGTCGAGATTAGGGATCGGGAGCATTTTGGTGACATCGGCTCCGGTCAGTATTTCCAGTGCTTTGGCATAAGCGATGATGTGTGTGCCACCGCGGACGAGCAGATAGCCAATCATCTCACGGGCGGTCGGGTGTGAGGTCATCTCATAGACACGCATCTTATGGGTACGTGCGCCACACTCCAGGAAAAAGTTGTGAAGCATATCAAACACGATATTGCCGCTCGATACGACATAATCCCCGCGCCACGGTGAACCCTGCGAATCGACGGGAAACGAGGTCTGGGCGGTCGCGATATAGTGATAAGACATACGCGCATCTTTTCCAGGCTGCAATGGTGCTGTATCTGGGTCTCCAGGGAAGGTAACCCGATCTAAGCACAGGTTGATCGTATGCGAGACCAGCTCTACGTGACCAAACTCTTCGGCGGTGATACTGGCTACGATATCGTAGAACGGCTTGAGTTTTTTGCGTTGACGGAAGTTGAAGGATTGGTACATATAGTTGTTCAAGGTGGACATTTCGCCGAAACGTCCACCCAACAGCTCCTGCACGGCGGCCGCTGCATTCGGGTCAGCAAATTTCGGTTTTGGCAGATCGATCGCCAGACGATCATATCGCTTAAACATGGAATTCCCCCCACATCATCGTAGTTACCCTACAGATGAGATATGAGGGGGGAGGTCTGTCTCATTCCATATTTACTCTGGTCTTACCCAGACGATCTGTTGAATTCGGATGAAAAAGGTGGAATCCGCGATTTGCAGCACGACATGATCCGGTGCGACGTCTGCAACAACTCCCCGAAGATTGCCACGCACCGTTTCGATGGTCACCACATGGCCGCACGCTGCTTGCAGGGTCTGGTACACATATGGATCAAGATGAGCCGTAAAATTCACATTAGGTTGGGTATTCATTCGTGATGTCTCCTCCTCTGGGTGTTTCACCCTATCTTATGAGCAGACTTCACGCATTGGTTCATCGTGGGCTACAGATATTTTTCGAAGCTTTTCTCAACGCTCTTCCATTTAGCGATAGCGGCGAGGATTTTGCCCATTCCTTTTTGGATAAAAAGCGGTACTTTAGGCGTATAGGTCTCCGCCATCTCATACAGCAGGGCGGATTGCCAGATGTTTTTCGGGTGCCCATTGGAATTGATCTGTCCGTCATTGGCCAGTCCATAGCCGATCCTAAAAACTGCTTCAAAATTGCGGGCCGGACGGATTTCGGCTTCGAAGCTGATGGGCCCATCTGTTCTGTTCCAAAAAGCGTGGTGGCTGTTGATCGGTGCGATCGCGGTCTGACCGGGCCTAAGGACATGTGTCTCTTCCCCCACTATCACGGTCAACTCTCCCTGCACGACTTTGAATGATTCTTGGATCGTGGCATGGTAGTGCAGATCGACCCCGCCACCCGGCTGCAGCTCAACGAGTGCCAGCAGGAATTCGCCGTTGGTCTCTTCGGTGGTTTTGAGAAAGGTCATTTTGTCTCCAACGACGGGATTGATGATGGTCCGGCTTTTTTCCAAAATGGATATCCTCCTTATGATCTTGTTCTCGATGTAATTGGAATGAATATCCTATTCTCGCTATTTCGACAAAAACCTCTTTTTATTCACAAGAAACAGCCTCTGCCGGTCGATCTGGCAGAGGCTGCATGTTGATGTCTGGTTATGCCTACTCAAAAGGGTTCGGCTTCGCGCGGGGAATCGGATACTGCTCTTCTGGACGTCCCTCGTCCCCGACGCGGCCCTTGTCGATGGAACCGACTGGTACGGTGTCCTCGACAGCATAGGCAAGCTGATCACGATTGGCATCGGATGAGGATGCGGTCATGGATTGGTTCTGAGTGTTGCTTGGATTGCTGGTTGGGTTGCTGCTGGATTGGTTCATACGGTCACCCCCTCGACATCGGTTAGGATGTACGGGATAGGTGACGGGTATCCGAAACAGGAGGGAATTGGGCTACGAGTGAGCGCTTCCCTTTGCCTTTCTCATGTACGTTATCGGAGCAGCTTGATGAATTCGCGCATGAAGCTAGGCAGATCCGGCCAGGCATGACCAGACACCAGGTTGCCGTGGACATGCAGGGTGCTGCTGCTCACATAGGTTGCGCCGCATGCTTCTACATCAGGGCGGCATGCTTGGTAAGCGGTCAGCTCACGGCCTTGGAGATGCTCACGGACGAGCGCCAGCACCTGTGAACCATGGCAGATGGATGCAACCGGCTTGTTGGTCTCGAAGAAGTGAGCCACGATTGGCTTGAGGTATTCGTTGAGACGGATATATTCAGGCGCCCGGCCACCCGGAATGATCAGGGCGTCGTAGTCGCTTGGATTGACTTCGGAGAATGCCACATGGGATTCAAGGCGGTAAGCTGGTTTTTCGGTATACGTCTCGCTGTGAGGTTCAAAATCGTGGATCACGGTATTGAGCAGCTTTTTGCTCGGGGACGCGATTACGGTCTCGAAGCCTTCCTCCAGACAGCGGTAGTACGGGTAGTAGATTTCCAGTGCCTCAACGGCGTCGCCTGTGACAATCAGTACTTTTTTGCTCATGAGAAGTTCCTCCCTTGGTTGGATGAATATTGAGTTCGTTAGGAAAAATGTTCCTCTTCTGTATTATACATCAGATTGGACAAGTCGATGTCAGTTATTTCGTCGTGCTAAGGCTGTATCGTTGCCGGTTGCTCTCATTAACCGTGTTCGCGCTTTCGATAGCGGATGTCTGACTCGTCAATGGGATATTCGTTGGCGCTCACATCTCGGCGTCCATTCTTTTGTTAACAACTTCCATATTCATACATGAAATCCATCATTTTCGAGATAATAGGAAAAGCATTTTCATACAAGGTTGTGATCTTTCTCATGACGAGGAACTTATCAAATCAAAACAAATCGCCCCGCCGACTAACCGCTTATGTCAGCATCCTTGGCACCACACAGCTTCATTTGCGGAATCCTTGGATAGTCGCGTGGTGGTCGATTGCTTTTCCGGGATTTGGACATCTGTTGCTGGCAAAATATCTGAGAGGCTATATCCTGATCGGATGGGAGCTTGTCATCAACTCCATGTCGAATCTGAATCAGGCGATGGTCTACTCGTTTACAGGAAAATTTGAATTGGCAAAATCAGTGATTGACGTAAGATGGCTGGCGTTATATGCACCGGTTTATCTGTTTGCCGTCTATGACAGCTATCGGACCACGATTGACTTAAATAACCAATTCATTTTGGCCAATAGAGAACGAGCCTTTACTCCGCCATTTCATATGACCGGGCTGGAGATTAACTACATGGACAAACGAAATCCATGGCTTGCACTCTTGTGGTCTTTGCTGATGCCTGGCATGGGTCAATTGTATATACACCGGATTGCGTCCGCTTTTTATATCCTTCTGGCGTGGATTGGTACCACTTATCTGTCACACCTGCTGGAAGGAATTCAGTATACATTGCTGGGGGATTTTCGGCATGCAACCGACGTGCTCGTCCCGAAATGGCTGATGTTTATGCCTTCTATTTATTGTTTTGCTTTATATGATGCCTATGTCAATACGGTAGAGAGCAACAAAGCATTTGATAAAGAACAGCGATACTTTTTAAAAGAGAATTATCAGGTAAGGAAGGCGGATCACATGCGGGTCATCTCATCTTTTGATCATTCCATCTATCTGGAGATGGCTCTCACGGCGCTTGAGGAGAACGGGATCGACCGAAAAAACATACTGGCTGTACCACTCGACCGCATAGCCGATCAACCGAAAAAAATCCTGGATACGATGCACCGCTCAGACGGGATCAGCTACATTGATACCGGGATCGCCTGTGCCACCGCGCTTACCGTGATCGCCTCCTCCATTGGATTCAAACTGGCATGGGGACCGATTATCTGGGGCTTGATCGGTGCTGTGACGGGCTTTTTCATCGGGATGCTGATTGACATGTTGATTCGATCACCGAAAGACACCCGGCCTGTCAGCAAAATCAAAACCGAGGTGGTCGTTCTGGTAGATTGTGATGAGAAACAGATCGAGATGGTAGAAAATATCCTTTGGAAGCATTTTGCCTTTGGAGTAGCGAAGCTGAAGTAGAGAAACACACATTTGCCAAGGGTCAAACACCGTGCCTCTTTTCTCTTCTAACCAATACGATATAGCACTACCGTTGGTTAGGAGGGTTACGATGTTCGGTTTTTCTATGATTCAAACCGTTCGGCGTCACAGTGCCAAGCTGGACCGTACACTGCGTACACAGCTGTTGGAGCTGTATCGTCCGTTTCGGTGGGTCCCCTGTATATTTCACCGGTCATTTGAGGGGCTGGCCAAACGTTTCAAACGGCATGATGTCATTATTGAGTTTCATCATGATGAGACGGCTTGCACAGAAGGGATTCAAAGCGTAAAAGATACCTGCCAACACCATAGCCGTTGTGTCATGGGACATGAATTATCCAGTGTCCACAGCTGTTCAGCCAAACTGACGGCCAATGCTTTGGAGGAATTGCTTACAAATTGCTCTCATATCAAAAAAATTCATACCGATCGACAAGTACGCGCCTTCCTTGATGTGGCTTCCCCATCCATCGGAGCCCATATCGTCAACCGCTCTGGTCTTACAGGCAACGGTGTCACGATTGCGATCCTCGACACCGGAATTCATCCGCATCCAGATCTGACCTTACCCACCAACCGGATTGTTGCCTTTCGCGATTTCGTTAATGATCGCCCAGATCCGTATGATGACAACGGACACGGTACACATTGTGCGGGAGATGCGGCAGGCAATGGTCTCTCCTCCGATGGCATCTACCAAGGGCCCGCACCTGAAGCGCGGCTCGTCGGGGTCAAGGTCTTGAATAAAGTAGGCTCAGGCTCGCTCTCCACGATCATGGCAGGCGTACAATGGTGCATCGACAACCGAGATGAGTACTCGATCGACATCATCTCCATGTCACTTGGCACACCAGCCACCACGCCAGCAGCCGAAGACCCTCTTGTGCAGATCGTCGAAAGAGCCTGGATCAGCGGGATTGTCGTCTGCGTCGCCGCCGGTAACGAAGGACCCGAACCGCGCACGGTCGCAAGTCCTGGGATCAGTCCCCGCGTGATCACGGTCGGAGCCATGGATGATCAGAATACAACCAACCGCCAAGATGATCAGGTGGCCGACTTTTCCAGCCGCGGCCCTACCATCGACGGCCTTGTCAAGCCTGACTTGCTGGCACCCGGTGTCAACATCGTCTCCCTGCGCGCTCCCAACTCCTACATCGACAAGTTGTCACCTGAGACCCGTATAGATGACAACTACACCGTGCTCTCCGGAACCTCGATGGCTACCCCGATCTGTGCCGGAGTCGTCGCCCTTCTCCTGCAAAAATACCCTACCCTCACACCGTTCCAAGTAAAACGTCGCCTCATGATGACAGCCGATAACTGGGGTCTGCCGCCCAATACCCAAGGCCAAGGCTATTTGAATGCGGAAAAAGCCGTCCGTTGACCCGAGCACATAAGAAAAGACACGCGAGAGAGATACTCACGTGTCTTTTTTGCCGTTTTTGACAAGAGGAAAGGATTACTGGGTAGCGCTATCTGTCCTATACCGGGATACGAATATCAAAATGAGTTCTTTTTTCATCAGACTTCACCTGTATGGTCCCACGGTACGAGCGCAATGTATTCAAGACGATTTCCAGACCGATTCCCCGTGATTTGCCATTCGTCTGCTTCTTGGTCGAATATCCACTCTGAAAAATCAGCTCGCGCCTGTCTGGAGGGATCGGTCTGCCTGTGTTTTCCACGACGATCTGGTATTCTTCATTCTGCTTGCGGCAGACCACCTTGATGAACCGCTCATTGGTCGGCATCTCCAGTGTGGCATCCATCGCATTGTCGATCAGATTGGACAGAATCCGGATCAAATCAGCCGACTTCACCTCTTCAAACGAGTCATTCGACACATCGAACAGGCACTCAATCTGCTTTTTCTGGGCGGTCATCCATTTGGTCTGAAGCAGTACCAGCAAAGCCGGATTGTCCACCCGAAGCGACAGGTCGGCGATTTTTACTTCTTTCATCAGCGATTTAAGGTACTGAAGCGCTTTTTCATAGTATTTCAGTTCCAGCAGTCCATATAAGACCTGCATATGGTTGGCAAAGTCATGATGGATCGATTTCACCGAGGTCAAAATCGAACGCAGCTCCTGCTGGTACGCCCGCTCTGTCTCGCCGACTGCATGCTTCAGCTCTTTTTGATACCAGTTGTGAAGCAGGGCAAAAATCACGAACAGGGCCAGTACAAATAATCCGTTGAAGACAAAGGTCGCGAAGCTGCTTCGAATTACCTGTCTCCCTACCTCGTCTACCATCTTCACGTCCATATCGATAGCGACGAAGCCCAGAATTTCACCGTTATCAGCAAGGATTGGCGCACCTGCTGTCAGATAGCCGCCGTACTTGGGATCTTCAATCATGCCAGTGAGAAACGGCTTGCCTGCATACGCCGCCCTCACCTGTGCCTCGGGTACGGTACAAGGCTCATTGATCGGATAACCGGCCACCTCGCGCGGCAACCCGACCACCATCGCATGGGACAGCTTGGGGTTATCAATCCGCAGGGTGTATACATAGAGCGCACCGATTTTTCCCCTGGCGTCGTTGAGGTAATCCCGTATGTGCCAATACTCCTCATTGCGTACGGGATTTTTCAAAAAACGCCGATACGTCTCCTGATCCATCGACTCTGCAATGGACTTTGCTGTCTGCATGGCTTGGTTGGCGATCGACAGCTCTACGGTCTGCTTGGTACTGATATAAGAAACAACCACATTCGTCGCCGTCAACGCAAACAGAATCAAGACGGCGGCCAGAAAAATGAGGGCAATCTTACGGGTTTTGAAAATGGTCATGTGTTTGATCATGGTAAAAATCCTCTGTCATGTTAGTAGGATTGACTATTTTATTATAATAGCAAACCTAACCCGTACAAAACGGCATAAAAATTTGCTATTTATAATCGCCGATCAAGTAGTTGTAGAAAGGAAGGTCAACCCAGAACGTATATGTATGGACCTTCACAGAGGGACTGATTTGGGATAGGGCAGCTACGGTTGGCGCGGATTGTTCATTAAGGGTGAACGTCTGTGCGAGGTAATTGCCTTGGATCATGTAATTGTTGGTGATCTCTTTATACTCCGGCAGCTGGTTCATGGAATAGTACAGAGGCTGCCACCAGGAGTCGATGATCAGACCTGTCATATCCTCTTGGTTGCGCTTGGCATATGCCGAAATCACGCTGTCGAACCGCTTCTTCTGTTCTTCTGTGGCGAACTCAAAATGCAGATCGTACTCTTTGGAATACGCGATATAATTGCCGTCCCCGATCGGCTCCAGCTGAAAATCAGGGGTTTCTTCCGGGATTCCCCACTCTTTGAGATAGAGGAATGCGGATGTTTTTGGTTCCAGCTGTACTTTTGCCGTGAGGTTTTCACTTTTCATCAGGCCGATCAATTGGATGGCGTGGGTGATGCTGCTGTGTCCGTAGGTAATCGTCCGAAGATCGTGGAAGCGCGGAGCGTAACGCAGGTCTTTTAGATTGTAGCCTGTGACCACGTTTTGCTTTAAGGCTTGGTCAACGATCTTTTGCAGGTCGGCCGATTGGATCAGAGGCTGTGTCTGCCAGGCGTGGATCATTTTATTGTAGATATCTGCATCAGCGGTCGTCCCGAGATAGTTCTCATAGGTTCCGTTGAGCACAAGGACTTTACCGAGCAGACAGGTCGCCAAGTCAGCATGCAGAGGCTGGGTCGGATTAAGTGATCCGTACATCGCAGACGGAACCATCTGAAGATCGATTAAGACGGCATATTCCTGAGCAGACTGGTTGGACAGCTGCTTGCTGTAGCGTTCCAGTCCTGCTTTGGTGAGGACGCTGGTGATTTTTTTCTGTGGATACGTCTGTGCCAATTCCTTCAGATGTGCTGCCTCGATCACCTTGCTGACCGCTGCCGTCACCTTGAAATCTACGGTAGCAGCTGGAGTGGCAGACTTGCCCGCGATGACCGCTGTACCTGCGGCTGTTCCTTGAATCTTCAACAGTGCCGCTTCGAATTCGGCTCCGGTAACGTTACCGGAAAAGGAGATGCTGTAGTAGGTTTCGAGATGTTGCCGAAACTCTTCTAATAGAGCTTTTTGCTCCGCTGCCGGTATGGATGGAAGCATTGCTGTGCCAGTCTTGGCTGCTGCGGCTATAAGTGGATTCTGAGTGGTTATTCTTGTTGATGCTTCTGATGCATATCCCGTGGAATCAAAAAGTGCCGTGCTTGCTAACAGCGTCAGTGCCATCGTCGAGATGGTCAGCCTTGTCCGGCCTGCTTTTTTCTGATTTTGCTTCATCTCTTTTCCCTCCATCAAACGATTCTGTGGCATTATTCCTTCCACGGTTGCGTTATTCTAGATCGTTCCCATTCTGGGGAGGAAAAATAAACCCAGTACAACAATTCGCCTTCATTCGACAAATTCCTTTAAGAAAATTGTCATTTCTTAAATATTTACATCAGTCATATTTTTATTAACGAAAAAAATTAGCCAACGGCTTATATTGGCTGGTATTCCGGCTGGGAGAGGGAGTGTGATCTGTTTTCCAGTCGCCTTTCCCTCACTACGTTCAGCCGGTCTCCTTACAAACAGATCACACTCCCTCTCCAGGCGGATGAACCAGCTTTTTATGTGAAAGATGAAAATTGATAAAATAATGGGCTGTCGGATGTTTGGACTGACTACAGTTAAATGAAGATAAAATATATATCGAAGATATATAAAAGAGCGACTTTCTAAAGAATGTAGGGAACTTTTCACAGAGCATCACCCGCTCTTGCTTTTTTATTAACAAGCTTTGCCCCCACCAGAGCGTGAGGAAGATGATCTGTTCATAAGGAGACCGGCTGAACGTAGTGAGGGAAAGGCGACTGGAGAACAGATCATCTTCCTCACGCTCCTGCCGGAGCAACCACCAAACCAATAAAAAAAGACTGCCGACATGAATCGACAGTCCCTTTTCCTATCCAAAGAAGCAGTGTATCAATCGTTGACTTATCCTTAGTTAGATCACCATCGGCGTAATAGCCGGATCATGATTCGCAATCAACAGACAGCAGTCATCCCGCTTAATAAAATCACTCGCATACTCAAGCGAACGGCGAGCCGCTGAGTCACTGGTACGAATGCCCGGCATAATACGCTCGACAAATGACGCATTGGCATATCCCGCATCACTGGCGAGATAGACCCAGCCTGATTCCGTCTTCACCAGCAAGGACGTGTGACCTTCCGTATGACCCGGGGCATTCATGACATAGATGCTTCCATCCCCCAACAGATCGATCCCCTCACGATAGGGGCCGAAGGGAATTTCTTTGGAGGCAAATGTCTCGACCTCCACCCCTTCCCACATCTCAGGCACATAGCTTGGATTCAGACAGTTGGCCGCCTCCCATTCCTGTTCGCTGGTGATGATCCGCTTGGCTTCGGCGACATGCTTGAGGCCGCTGACATGATCGGTGTGAAAATGGGTCAACACCACATAGTCCAGATCTCTTGGGCGAATCCCCATCTCCTCCAGCTGTTCATGGATCGCCTGACCGGGCGGGAGCTTCGCTTTCATGACCAAATTGTTCAACATCCCCAGATGAGCCTGCGCGTCTACGCGGATATCGGTGTGAAGACCCGCATCGACCAGGATCAGGCCTTGCGGGTGCTCCAACAGATAGGTGGAGATGGGAACGTGGAGTTTGTCATCCTCAGAGCGAAACAAGCCGGTGATGGCTAATGGATTCAACGTGCATTCGTCAAAGGCGATGGATCTGTCGATCGTGCAGCTGCCCGTATGGAGAATGTGTAGTTTTACAGTTGGCAATCCTCTCACCTCTTTTTAACCCTGTTGCCGCTCTTAGTTGTGTTGGTCTAAGTCTTTTAAAATGTATGGGAAAACATCCCGGTCCGCATGCTTCCCGATTTCACAGTCGAGATGACCGTAGTTCGGGATTTCATAGCGGTTGTAAAGCCCCGCACCATTGGTCTCGCACAACAGATCGTACGTGATCTCCGTACCTTTTGGCAAAAACACCTTGTTCTCGCCGCCGTGGATATAGGAGATCGGGATCGCAAGACGGTCAAGATGCGGCATGTAGATATCGTCACCATCGATGGAGACCAGCTTCTCTTCACGCCCGATGCGTCCCAGATGTTCAAAGATACGCATGTTGGTCGCCCCGAAGTACTCATGGACGGTCTGATGGGTCAATTCATTTAACTGCTCATGGTTGTAGACCACCCCGTACATGAAGGCAATCCGGCGGCAGATCGCATGGTGGCACTCATCATCCTGTTCCATCGGGTAGAATTTGAGCGCCATGTCAAACAGCTTGTCGCGCCAGCTGCGCTTGCTGTCCACATAGGCATTCAACTCATCTACACCTACCGCGTCGAGGATATCTGGAATGTGCAGACCTACCTTCACCTTGCCGATCAATGGCAGCTTCATGTGTGTACCGATCTGCAGTGCGACGGCAGAACGCACACCCTGCAAGCCGGAGAGCATCGCCATATGGAAGCAGATGGAAGCCACACAGCGGGCTACGACCTGCACCGTATCCGCCCCGGTCACCTCACGCACCTTGGAGACGGCAGCCGGGAAGTCATACTGGGCGACGTCATCACAGCTGAACATCTGCTTGGAAGAATCCAGCACGATGCTCGCACGCCAGTCGAACAGCCAGACATCATAGCCGTTGGCGCACATGTATTCAACGAAATTGGTCTCCACGGTATCGATGGTGTACATCGCACTGGATTGACCCACGCCGTGTGCGACGAGGATCGGTCCTTTTGTCCCGCCTTGGTAACGGGTCAGGCGCAGGCGTACATCATCTGCCGTCTGCAGTGCATACAGCTCAGGTACTGGAGCGCGCAGCGGACGCTTTTTACGCGGAGGTGCATCCGGGTTGAACACCGTTTCTTTGGCAAAAATACCGCCATACGTATCATACAGCTCCCCGAAGAAATACGAACCGAACTTCGCCACGTATTTCATCCGCTCCAGCGCATCCTTGGCATGCGGCACCTTGATCGTCGTCAGCTGTTTGGCAAAATCAAGCGCGGCGATATGCAGGACACCCTCGCCCACTTTTTCACCGTGAAGATCTTCGCCTTTGTAGAGGCTGTAGTAGAGCGTTGTCGTGTCAGACCAGAGATCGAAGCCGTTGTTGTCGCGGATATATTTGCTTCCTTCGAAGTAATAGGCTGTGCCTTCCGCAGACAATAGCTTCATGCTGTAGATCATCTGCTTGGTCTCCACCATATCCTGGGATTTGGTGAACAGCTTGAACGTCCCTTCCGTCACCACCAGCGGCTTTTCGGAGAAGGCTGGAGCCGTCACCGTACCACAGTCGATGATCGCCTGATGATTCGGCTCAGCCAGTGCTTTATCGAGGTTTTCAAACAGAATGGTCAGCGTGAATTCCAGCTTGGATTCGTTACCAGCCGTGTCGGTGATCTTCCCGCGCATGGTCTCGGTGAACTCAACACCCGGCGCTTCCTCCAAGAGCGGTACCGGACGGAATGCTTCCAGACTGTAATCGATGGTCCAGCCGTAATCCTCAGCGATCAGCTTGGCATTGCGCTCAGCAATTGCAGAGATCGTGAACAGCGGATTGACCCCGACCGAACGCGGAACGACAGCGCCGTCTGCCACGTAAAGACCTTGGTAGACCTCATCTCCGGTGACCCCGTAGAATACCTGACCTTTGTGGTTGACGACACCAGTCTCAGCGTCTTCGCCCATCGCACAGCCGCCGAGCGGGTGAACCGTGACCAGATCGTAATTCATATGTTTGTTCCACATTGGGTTGCGGACGAAATCGCCGCCGATCCCTTCGGATGCCTGCTTCAGCTTGCCTTTGATATCGGTAAAAATCGGCTTCTCACCCACACCCGGCCAGGAGATACGCAGATGGTCGTTGTCCAAACGCAGGACTCCGTCGCTGTCATCGTGCGCCATGACGAGATACGTCTGGGTACGGTCAACTGCGCCGTGATAAGCATCCTCGGTCATGCGGCCAAATGCCTGCAGGGAGCCTGCAATCTCCTCTACCGTACCGAGCGGATTCATCGTGGAATCCTGCTCAGCCGTAGCTGCGATTTCTTTGGAAGCACCGTTTTCTTCCAGCTCTTCTTTCTTCTCCATATCGTAAGCCGCTTGGAAGGCGACAGGCAAAATCTTAGCGAGCGCACCCGGAATCGAGCCTTCCTCGATGATCATGCCTTTTTCCACGTCTTCGGTGTTGCGGATGTCGATTACGCCGGTGATGCATGGGCCGACACCTTCCAGCTCGGAGGAATCATGGTTGCCAAAGCCCACTCCGTTGATCTCGCGCGGGCTGTCATAGGTGAAGCCCAGCACGTCGCCGTTGCCGGAAAAGCGCTGACCAAGACGATTGGACAGCTGCAAGCCTTTTTGCTTGGAACGAAGCAGGATTTCCGTCGATCCGAGCGTCCCTGCGGCAAGGATCACAAGCTTGGTTTGGATGACTTGGTTAGCGTAGACTTCGCCGGAATCATCCAACAGTTCAATATGGACGTACCACTCATCACCATGCTGCTCCACATAACGGACACTGGTCTGCACGTAGATCTCTGCTCCGTGATTTTTCGCGTCTGGGAGGTAGTTCATCGCGGTGGTGTTTTTCGAGGTCTGGTTGCACCCGGTCACACAGTCACCGCACAGATTGCAGGCTTGCTGATTGACGCCGACATGGTTGACCCCATCTGTGAAGGTCACGTTGATCGGCACACGGTAACAGGTCTCGCCCATCGAAGCGGCAGAAGATTCGAGCGCTTCTAATTTTGACAGTTTTGGAAAATGAAGCGGATACGCATTTGGTCGAAGCATCTCCTCTGCGCGGCGGAATCCCTCTGCCAACAAGGTTTCGGTGTCATCACGCAAGGCACTCGGCCAGATCGGATCTTGGAAAACGCGGTTGTCCGGTCGAAACGATACGTTGGCATTGATCAGCGAGGTACCGCCAAGTCCGCAGCCCACCAGTGCAGACATATCTTCATTCACACGAAAATCAAACAGACCAAGGCGGGAACCGAGATGCCCGGCATGGGTGTCGACCTGCACTTCAGAGACGGCCTCTAGGGTGGTGTCAGGGAAATCACCTGATTGAAACTCTTTACCGCGCTCCAGCACCGCCACCTTTTGACCGGCGCGGGCCATGCGGGAAGCGGAGATCCCGCCGCCATAACCGGAGCCTATGACAATCACATCGTACTTTTCTTTGATAAAAGAATGTGGAAAGGATAACTTCATCATGAATACATACGCTCCCTATGATGGTAATTTCGAAGCTACTTTGGAAGGTAATTTGGGCATGACCCGCTTGTGATTGCCATTCCACCACTCGAAGTTGACGTCGCCCGCCTCTTCGTTCCAGACATCCTCGTGCTTGTCGTAGAACACGGCAAACGTCACCTGATTCACCCGGACAAACTTGGAATCGACCGTCATATACAAGCGCGGACGCCAGGTTCCCGTATTGATGTAGAGCACTTCGCGGTTATCCCGCTTCTCCAGCGCCGATTGCAGCGGCGAGTGGGTGTGACCATAGAGCACATATTGAATGCGCGGATTGTTTTTCCAGGCAGGCTCCCCATAGGCCGAACGCACATAGGTGTCGTGAACGGTTCCCTCTTGCCCGTCGCTTTTATTGATCATTTCGATGATTTTGCCAAGCGTCATATTGTGCACGATAAACCGCACGATCCGCTTCATCAGACCATAACCACAGATCGGATATGCAACTTTATGCAGCCAATACATCAGCTGGTTGTTCTTTTTGACATACTCCTCCACCCACTCACGGACGAAAGGCACCGTGATCAGGTTATCAACCGCTTCGTTCTTGATCTGCTGAAGCAGTTCTTGCAGCTGTGGGTCTGGCTCGTTCTGGATTCGTTCATTGAGCCAGTGGGCCGTACGCTGGATCGGGCGGATATCGGTGATATATTTGATGTATTCCACCAATTCGTCGCGGAACAGCTCGTTCTGCTCCTTCTCACGGATAAACAGGTCGATAATCTTGACAAAAAATTCGGTCGTCAACACGTCACCCAAGGCGGTTTTGCGCTCCCCCTGTAGGGAAAAATCGGTACCGCCATTGAAATTGACCAGATCGAACTGATGTCCATGTCGGGCAAACACGCCGTAATTTTCCGCCGTGTATTCGTACTGGTACCACCATTCGCCGTATGCATCCACCTGCTTGTGGTCCTCGATGTTGAAGCCGAACAGCTCCTGCAGACGGTCGCGCACCTTCGGATAGGTATTCACCATGCGGTCATGGTTACCCGGCACATAATAGATATGAACAGGTATGCCTAGTTCGTCTTTTACGACTTGGCGAAACTCGTGTTTGAAAAAGTCAAAGGTCTCGCGATTGGCCTCATAGATCGCATTCAAAATCTGGAGGCTGCGGGCTTCCACCGGGCTTTCCCCGTGTACCTCAGGACGATACCCCTTGCTGTCCTGCAAGCCGCGTGCTCCCCATGGTCTGTTTTCCAAAGGTTCATCCAGCCATTGGCGTGTGATCAACAGGTCAACCAAGTCGCCTAAGATCAGCAGCCGAATCTCATGGGCCTGCTTCGTGCGGGCCAAGGAGAGGATATCGTTGACAAAGACGGAACCAAATGACTCATACGACAGGTTAAAGGTCCCAGCCGTCTCATCGCTGAAATGTAGATCGCTTATCACAACCAGCACGTCAATCTTTCCTCTCTTTTCCAATTAAATTCACTCTATTCATATTAAAGCATGTAAGTGTCGAAAAATCAGTAGAAAAGTAGCAAAAAAACCGGAAAAAATTATAAAGATTGTACGAATTCGGGACAATCGTACGGGGACAAAAGGGAGAATTTTGTCGGAAGTGTAACTAGAGATAAAGATTGGTAAAAAAGTACTGTCGAAATACGAAAAAACCCTGTGTCGACGTTGAAGTGACACAGGGTTTGGGATTGGGTTGGGTTATGAGTTGTGGAGTGTGAGTTTTTCGGATGTGTTTGACGCTGTTTTCCTTCTACCTTACCGGTGTTTTTCCAGCGCCAGCTTGATCCCGAAGCCGATGAGCACCAGTCCTGTTGCTTTTTCCATCATGCCTTGGACCTTCGGGGTAAGCAGCCATTCGCGAAGATAGTTGATGAACACGACGTATACCAAAAACCAGACGATTGATAAGACCGTGTGTATGGTCCCCATCAGGATGAGCTGGTAGACGGTGTTGGAGCCGGTTTCTACGAATTGGGGCAAGAAGGTTAGGAAGAATATCGCTACTTTCGGGTTGAGAATGTTGGTAAAAAGTCCTTGTTTAAAAGAAGCGGTTGGGGATATGGCACTATCGGGTTTAGCTAATGTTGATTTTTCTATTGCCGGTTCTCTTGCTGGTGTTGCCGTTGCTTGCACTGTTGCTATTGTTACTACTGCTCCTGTTGCCGCTACCGTCTCTTCCGCTGCCGCTGTTTGATCCATTTTCTTTTTCTTTCCCCAAAGCGAGGTGGCTCCGATGTATATCAGATAGATCGCACCGACGTATTTGACGATCTCGAAGGCAAGTGCAGATTTCATCAGGATGGCCGACAGCCCCAAGGCAGCGGCGAAGGTGTGCACCAGACAGCCTGTGGATATGCCCAATGCCATGTAGAATCCGTTTTTTCGTCCTGACGCGATGGTGGTTTTGGTGATCAACGCGGTGTCGAGACCGGGGCTAATGACGACGAACAGGGATAGGATGAAGAAGCTTAAGAGGCTGGTCATGTGGGGCTCACTCCTTTTTTCGTGGGTTGTGGATGACTCAAATCGTCTTGGTGAACTTCCCTCCACTCCTGCACCATGTAACGAAATGTTCACAGTTGTTAAATAATAGGTTATATTCAGTCTCTCCAAGCCGTGAACGTGCTCGGCTGATCACCATATCTGTATCATATAGACAAGGGCTATCTTTACCTTTTATCTCACTCACATTCAACAAGTTGCCCATTGCAGCCAACTCATCTTCCCTGATGGCTCCATTTGAATAATGGATGATTCGGTTATCACCAATGTAAAGTCCATGATGCTCATATCCAACTCTTTTTACGAATATATGATCGCCCGGTTTATAAATTTCTGCATGATCCTTTACTTTTAACTGACGAAGTTTTGATATCCCGATTTCTACCCCTATTCCAGGAATCCCAAACAGGGCCCCTTTAGGCAATGACCGTCTAGCATTATCAATCGTGTGAGCCGCTCTATCCATTTTTTCAACGACTTCTCCAAGGACGGGGTGGTGCATCTCCGCCAGATCTTTCATGTCATTCTTCATATCCTTGAGATCATTTTTAATATCTTTGAGATCCTTCTTAACTTCTTGTACCATTTCCCTCTTCGTATCACTTATCTCTTCCAATAACCCTTTCACATCTCGGAAAAATCCCATCCGAAACACCTTCCATGCAGAAATTGTTTTTTACATGATACATTTTTTTACAATGAAGGACAACAGAATCTTGTGAAAGTGAAAAAGCCGTTGGGTCTGGATTGACAGCATCAAACCAACTCTTGTCCGTCCTGCTACCCCTCCATCGGACACAAGCGATGGTATATCTCCCAATAAGACGGGTTGACCTTGGCACGCAGCTCTTCCGGCCATTGCGCGATGACGCCATTCATTACGAAGTTGATCCATTCTGCATCTTCGCTCGTGAACACTTCGTCGAGATAAGGCAGGACGTGCTCGCCGATGTCGATGAGGAAGAAGGCGATCTTCCTCGCACCGGGCTGTTTTCGGACACGAATCCATCTTAGCAGTTGAGGCAACAAGTCGCACACTTCCAGATCCCCCATGTTCACGATGGCCTCAGCTTGTTGCCCCCATGTCCATTGATAGCCAAGTGGGACAGATGTTCCATTCAGGTGTTGGAACAGTTCGTCATAGCATACACTGAGAACTTTTTCATAGCTTTTTCCCGGAAAAATGATATCCGTTCGTCTGCATAACTCATAGTGAATCAGCCAAGGACTAATTTCCACTCTGTATAAGAAGCCTGTCAACATCGGACTTTTCCCACTTGATAGATAGGTAGAGCTACTACTGATTTCCCATCTCACATCAGGATATTGATTACGGAATACCTCCATCAAATAAAGAGCTGCATCAAACGCTAAGAACATCCTCGCCATCCGCGATCCTTCAATCAAGTAACCATGTACCAATGATACATCATCAAGCCAATCCTTGATCAGTTGCCCATAAGCTAGAAGTTGCTCATCGGTGAATGGCAACAACTCTGCATCACTCCAGAACCACTTCCACAGAGGGGTAAGTGATTCCACACTTAGATCAAGCTCTGCCGGGTCATTCCCAGCAGCAGCATATCGTTCACGGATATATTCGATTCGTGATGGAATCTGGCTCACGAACCAATCTAGATATCTTTGGGCTTCCCCCTGAGACATCTCGGAAAAAGGCGGCTGTGCGAATGGTGGTCGCATCATCGGTAAGGCTGCCATCAATAGATTCAAATCTCCCGCTTGCTGGATATGATATTCCACGCTCGCTCGCTTTTCCTGCTCTCGTCTTTCTTTATAAATCCTCACGTATGGCTCTGCTTTTTCACGCAACTCCTCCGAGCATTGCTCAATCACATCGGAAACAATGAACCCCATCCAATCCGTGTCGTCACTTTCAAACGCTTCTTGTAAGTAAGGCAAAATCGGTTCTCCTACCTCAACAAAAAACTCCGCAATCTCAACTGCTCCCGGCCAGTTGAGATCCATCAGCCAGTCCACCATAACAGGTAGGTAAGGCTCACAAGCCGGATAGCCCATTCTAATGATCCACTTGGCCTGCTGATCCCATGTCCACTTGTTGCCGGTCCTCAGGTATTCGCTCTGCAGATTCTCCAATAAACCTAGATAGAAAACGAGCAGTCCATCCTCGTCCACTCCCCATTTCTGCCTGTGAATCAGGTGTCCAAGCAGGTAATGCAGGTGCCACGGATTGAACTCTACTCCGAATTGAAATCCGCTGAGCATCGGTTGATTGATGTCTCTCTCGTAGCACTCCCCATTCCCAATCACCCACTGAACCTCTGAATGCTGGTGCCGAAACACTTCACCGAGATACAGCACCAGATCAAAACTAAGAAAAAACTGCTCAAACGTCGGTATCTTGTACCATTTAGCTGCGTACAGCACCAGCCCAAGCCAATCCTGCATCCCCTGATACGTCTGCTCCAGCCCCACCTCTGTGTCTGGCAACAGCTTGTCCCCGCTGAACCATACCCACAGACGTTTCAGTGACTCTTCGGAAAAATCAAGATCATCTGCCTCACCCCCAGATGCCGCATACCGCTCACGCAAAAATTCGATCCGCTCTGGAATCTGCCCGGCAAACCATTCCAAATACCGCTCAGCCTGCTCCCCACTCATCTCGGCGAAAGGCGGCTGCTCAAATGGCGGTTGCATCATGTTCAGCGTCGTTTTCACAAAAATCTCCCCCTTCTCTACCTCACGTCCATGCGAATATTCTGTCCATCATACCGTATACTCTCCCGAAAGACATGTCGCACCCTGTCGACATGTCGCATTATTTTTCCGTCTTTTGTTTCATTTTTGTAACATAATTCACTTTTTATTAGACAAATAACCCTTGTTTTAATTGGCATATAAATTGCAATAACATAATATGTGTAAGCGCTATCATCTCATCGATTAAAAAAAGGAGGAATGTTAAGATGAAGATCAACCGTTTTCTCAAATCGCTGTCCATCATGCTCACGCTCACAATGATGATGTCTGTCACCATGATGACCACACTGGCCACCTCGACTCAAGCCGCTGCTTCTTTTAACGAATACTACTATGGCAGCAACTTTTACTTCAAGGTGTATGTTCCAAGTACATACACAGGTGCTACATCTGTCCCGTTGATGGTCATGCTGCACGGCTGTACGCAGGACCCGGATGATTTTGCGGCAGGCACACGCATGAATACGCTGGCCGAACAAAAGAATTTCATCGTGCTATATCCAGAGATGAACATCCTGGCTAACCCGAACAGATGCTGGAACTGGTTCTACGACTACAACCAGCACCGTGGCGGAACCAGCGAACCTGCAATCATCGCTGGCATGATCAACTGGGTGAAAACCAACTACAAAATCAACTCCGCTGAAGTCAACGTAGCAGGGATCTCCGCTGGTGGCGCGATGACCACTATCATGGGCGCAACCTATCCAGACCATGTCAAAGGAATCGGTGTCAGCGCAGGTGTCATGTATGACGCAGCCGATACCGCCAACTACGCACTCACCGCGATGGCTTATGGCTCTGGCTACGACCCGAACGTCAAAGGTTTATACGCTTACAATGAAATGGGCTCTTACAAGCACCGCATGCCTGTGATCTTGTTCCACGGAACAAGTGACTACACCGTCAGCATCAACAACGCGACCGAAGTCATCAACCAATGGCTGCAAACCAACGACTACATCGACGACGGCTCTGACAACAACACCGTCAACACCGGCGCAGACAGCACCAGCTCTGGTACAACCAACGGACGCAGCTGGACCAAATACGTTTTCAATGACAAAAACGGCGCTTCCCTCGTCCAGTACTACAAAATCACCGGCATGGGCCACGCTTGGTCCGGCGGCAGCTCCAGCGGTTCTTACACCGATACCTCTGGGCCGAATGAATCTCAGATCATGTGGGATTTCTTTGCGAGCCACTAGGTTGTAGGCGGGTTTTTGTATCTCGCATAGTTAGAAAAAGGCAGAAAGGATTTGGCCCAGGTTTTACAGGCTTGGGCTTTTCCTTTTTGGATGGGTTTCATTTTTTGAAATTTATGATTTGGAGCGGTTTTAAAGTGTTTGAAATCGATCAATGGTCTCAATGATTTCGGTTCTGTACAAAAGAGATGCAGAGTACGATGCGGATGATTCGTAAGAGAACCTTGATGTGTTTCCAATCCTTTCAAACCGTTTTAGATGATATTCTATTTTTTAGAGTTACTTAACAGACTACAGACTTTCTACGAGCTATACACAGGCTCAAACATAACGAACTCGTTTTTAACCCGCTATGGAGGTGTTTTTGCATGAAAAAGACAGGACTCTTGCCCACACACTTATTTCTTTTCCCCTCTCAACTATCTGTCGTGAAAAGGATCACGACGTTGCTGTTGGTCGGCTCCGTTGGTTTTGGATTATTGCTTGCTGGTTGCGCTAACGGGAATGCTGGCGATGTGAAAACAACGGATGCGTCATTGAATGCAGTAAGTAGCACTGGTGAAAAAACGACTGCAATAGATAATGCAATCACGTCTGAAACGCCAAAGAAAACCCCAACCGAAAATACAACCACATCCCCAGCAGAAAATGTCCAAATATCTTCTGGAAATACTACAGGATCGTCATCGGCAGCCGCTACTACTACGACCATGCCTACTGACTCCCCCGCCGCTCTCATCACCACCTACTACCAGACCATCTCCAACCGCAACTTCGACCAGACCCTGGCTCTCTACGATCCGTCTTCCCAGCCATTGCCCCCTACTGAGGCCGAAAAATATGCGAAAAACTTCCAACACCTAAAAAGCGTCTCGCTCCACCAGATTCTAGGCGTACAGACGAAGCAGGATCTCGCTCATGCCGTTGTGATTTTTGCCTATGAAGACCAGATGATCCCGCAAAAGCAATACCAGATCACTCAATTCGATCTTGTCAAACAAGACCAAGGCTGGCGGATCGTCTCCCCGGAAACACTGCCGGAGGAAAAGCGGAACACCCTGATCGAGCTGTGGACTCTTCAGAAAAAAGCGATGAACGAGAATGAGGAGCTTCGTAAACAGATAGAATGGGTGCAAGAGCAGAACGAGCTGGCTGTAGGCAGTCTTCCTGCCATTCCTGTGCAGGTTGTGAAGGTGTCCGACTAGGCTAGGCACCAATTCCGACACCCACCTCTTTTCTATTAGACATCCTCCCGCGTAAGTGTTGCACACCCTATGAAACCCCGAGTATTTCAAGTAAAATGGTAGGAAAACGACAGAAATGGTGATGACATATGGAATTTCGTATGATTGATAACGCATTTGAACTGGATGCCCCGTTTGGCCGCCTGCAGATCTCGGGCGATGACCAGTATGGCTTCCGTCCGTTCCAACTGCTGGTTTCCTCTGTGGCGGTATGCAGTGGCGGCGTGTTGCGCAAAGTGCTGACCAAGATGCGTGTTCCTTTTGATGATATTACGATCAAAGCAGAGGTCGAGCGCGTGAAGGAAGAAGCGGACCGCGTGTCCAAGATTCATCTGCACTTTATCCTGACTGGTACAGAGCTTTCTGAGGAGAAAGTGAAAAAGGCGTTGGATGTGACGTATAAAAACTGCTCGATGGTGCAGTCGGTGAAGGATAGTATTGAGATTCATGAGACGTTTGAGATTCGTCGATAATCTCTTTTAGATTTGGTCTCCCTGAGGGAGCTGGGGGGGGGAGAGAGCGAGAGGAGGAACTGTTTTCCAGTCGCCTTTCCCTCTCTTCGTTCGGCCGGTCTCCTTACAAACAGTTCCTCCTCTCGCTCTTCCGGGGTACCGATGATACTCAAAAAAAAAAGATCGAAGAAGTTCACTCGGGATGAGAAAATAAAAAGATATACCCGAAATGAAAGAGAATCAAGAGATGCTACTATGGGCTTCGTTTACCACATGGCTGAGTCCGCATATCGTAACACTACGTTTGCATGCTTTTCCCGGTCACATAACCTAAAACTGATTGCATGGAGAGCCGTTCCTTATGAATGGCTCTTTTTATCATGAAAAAGGTTTGTCCTTCCGATTGTCTCCTTGAAATAACTTTATCCTTACCCTTATCCCTATCAGCCTCTTGTAACTCCCCGTCTTTCGTCTCCCGTACGCTCTGTTCCCTCCCAAATCCAAACAGAAAAAACAGGTGCGCCACTTCAACACCTGTTCTTTCTGCTCATTTCGAGCTTTCTTCCGTTATTGTTCAAACCGTTTCAGGTATGACGGGTAACGCGTTCGTGCGTGTTTCCTATGACTACATCCGAGTTGCTTCTTTAGTCACAGGAGCAGGCGTTTCTTGCTTTTGATTGGAGTGGCCTTGATGCTGCTCGTGGTGATGTTGGTGACCTGGGTGATCCTGAAGTTGGTGGTGGTGCTTGCCGAGTCCTTTCTTTTCGACGATGCGGGGGATGACGATGTTGAAGTGCTTTTTCATTTCATTGGCGGTGTTTTCAGGGAGCTTGCCGGATTTGACGGCTTTGTCCAGTTTCTCGGTATATTGTTTGGTCAGGAGTTGGATCACTTGGTCTTTGGGGACGCCTTGGGTCTGGGCGATTTCGGCGAGGGATCGGCCGGAGCGAAGCTGGTCTTTGAGGACTTCTTTTTCCAGCTTGAGCAGCTTGGCGAGTTCATCGTTTTCCCATGGCTTCTGTCTGCCCAGCACGAGCTTGAATTGGCTGAATTTCATCAAGCCTTTGCGCTCGATCATTTTGGGGACAAAAGCGCCGTAACGCTGCTTCATCTCGTTGGCATTCTGCTCGGAGATTTTGCCGCCTTTGAGTGCTGCGTCTACCTTGGCGTTGTGTTGCTTGGTCAACAGTTGGATCATTTGTTCTTTGCTTACGCCTTGGGCTTGGGCGACTTCGGCTAGAGACTTGCCGGACATCAGCTGTTGTTTGAGGCTCTCTTTATCCATTTTGAGCAGGGAGAGCATCTCTGGACTCATCCAAGGAGCATGAGCGTGCATGCCTTTTCCGTGGGTAAGGTGGGCACCGTCTGTCGTTGGATGGCCAGTGGGGCTGGCAGTGAGTGAGTTTTCGATGGCGGATACGGCGCTAGTGCCTGTGTTCCATCCGGTGAAAAATAAAGCGCCTAGCGCGGTTACCATGGTGATCTGTTTGAACATGTGTCATCTTCCTTTCCAGAATGGTTGACCAAAAAAGACCTGAAACCCTTTTTCACAAGTTCCCCCTTCATCCTCTGTTTCATCGGACTCTTCTTCTATAATCTGGCTTACTCCATGAATTCTCATGTATGAATTCGGTGATTTGGCTTCTATTCAGTTGGTTTGAGGCATCGTCCTGTTAGCGCAGAGGCTGTGTGATCGGAGTTTGGGCACGATAAAAAAGACAGCGAGTCTCGGCCCGCTGTCTTCGTGTCTGCCCCCTTATTGTGCTTTTACTTCCACCAGCTTATCGCCCTGGACTTCGTACAAGTGGTCATCTTTAGAGCGTACATACAGGTGTCCCCCGTTTTGGTCGACCGGATAGGCATACGTAAATCCGCCTGTTTTGGTGTCAATTACCTTGAACCGCTGGAGCTGAATGCCTTCATTGATCTTTTTGCCGTCTGCGTTGAACAGGTCAAATAACGCGTCGTCTGTTCCGAGGTCAGCGACGAAGTATGGTGTATTCGGGGTGCTGCTCATCTGGAATGAGGCGTACCCTTGCTCGTAGCGTTTCTGTTTGTTGGCGTCGGTCAGGTAGAGCTTGTTGTTTTGGTAGACATAATATATATTACGGAAAGTTTCGATTGGCGCCCGATTCTGTTGGGTGTAAACGAGCATGTCTGAGTTGAAATACTCGTTGAGCGTGTTGAATGTCAATTGATCATTCCGATAGTAGGGAATCTCAGTTACTTGTATACCCATGTAGGCATACAGCTTGATTGTTTCCTTATCCCCCGCCCCTGTCTTGACACCGAACGCCCCTCCCGGATATGGGCGACCCAACGCATCCCGTTCCGGAAGTTTGACAAGCTGACTGTCATGGGTCGTGCTCATGATCGTACTGCCCAGATGATCAATGATCTGGTAGCTGTCCCCTTGGCGGATTTTGTAGACCGGATTGTACATCTCAATGGATTTCAGAGGCGCGTCATAGACCTTGTAGTCTGTTGCATTCATTGCAGTGGCGAACAGCATCTGCTTGGCATCATTTACATAAGGAGGGTCTAACGGACGGTTCGGCAGCGGTTTATACTCAAACGGTACCTTGATCTCTTTCGTCAAAACATTCATGATGCCATAGCGACCCGTCTCGTCTGCAAGCAGAAAAATCGGACTGTTCGCATTGACGATCATCGCCCCGGAAGCGTTCATTCCAGCTAAAGTTCCTACGCCGGAGACATAGAGCTGCTTCGTTTTATTCTGATCGGTGTAGGAGACCACAAGGCGGTCAAGATTGGTCTCATCCCGAATCACCGTCTTATCCTCGATGGTTCCCGGAATCGCGTGGAAAGTCTTCGCCTTGAGATCGTAGAACAGGCTCCGCTTGGCTGTGACGATCTCGACAAAGGTTAAATCGGCAGCACCTGCTTCGCGATTTCGCATGTTAGTGGTTTTGTAGACTTGTACCGGTGGCTCAGGAAGCTTGATATTGGCCCCAAGCACCTGTAAATCCAAGGCAAAACGCAGGGAGTACGTCTTCGACTTCGGATGGTAGAACGCAAGGACCTGATAGCTTTCGTAAGCAGGCAGCTTCGGATTGAGAATGAGCTGGCTGTCAGCGAGGGAAAGCCGCTGTGTGCCGTCCATTTTGTTCAAAAAGGTGACCTTTTGCAGCTTACGGTCGTTGATGACGATGTAGTCCTCGGTTTGGAAATTTTGCCCGGTGATCATGGAGATCGTGCCGTCTGCGACGCTGGCGCGTTTGATCGGTTTGCCAGGTGTGGTGATATTGTACAGCTCCATGCTTTTTCCCTTGGTGGTGAAAATGTGGTATCCCGCATTGTATTCACCGAAGCGGATCTGGTCGTAGGTGGGCTGGAGCCAGATTTTATTTTTGTAGGTGACTCCGTATTTGCTGTTTTTTTGGATGATGGCGTAGCCTTCGAATTGTTGGATGGTTTTGTATGCAGGGGTTGGTTTGGCGGTGGCTGCGTGGGCGGTGTCCAGTGGGGTGCCCGTTGGGATGATGGTTGCGGTGAGGAGTAGGGTTGTGGCTGTCAGTAGTTTGAAAATAGATGAGTTCATGGGTGGGATTCCCTCCGGTTCTTGTTGGTTGATATTAGGAATGAAGTAATAAAGCGGGAGAATGTTACAGTGAATTATTATTAGGGATGATTAACATGACATAAGATAATTGTTTGGAGATTGGATATATCTTGTTATGATCACTCTGGTTTGAAAACCAAAAAATAAAGACTCGACTGCTTTCAGTCGAGCCTTGAGCACTTCGTTTTAATTCCTAGCATCCATAACAAATGGTCTTATTTTCAAGCCATTTTTTGATAAGTTAGTGGCTTGTCCATTAAAAAATTCACGTGCCTGATCGATCGTCATCTTCGGAACCTTTTTCTTCCGATCTTCATCAATCCAATAATTGCTCTCGAACCAACCTACCAAGTACAGACCATATTGGTGATGATTACCTTTGAGATAGCGTTCCGCTAGTTGATTTTCCATAGCCGTTTTTAAATCTGGATGCCAGTTACCTTTTACTTCAATAATTACTGTTATATTTTTGAATTGATCATTGGTTCGATCTTTAGTAACAGCATTTACGTGGATATCTGTTCGTTCTCCACCGTATTTGTACCTGGACGACTTTATTTCAACCTCCCTATTTATGATGACTCCTTTTCGTTCCAGTTCTCTTTGTAAATGCCTTGTAATAAAATCTGAGAAGTCGTTTTCTGATATGGGTTTAGATTTCTTCTCTCCCCGTTTTCCCCACTCATCCCATAACGTACCAATTTCCGGGGTTTGACCATTAAGGTCCTCTTGGATTTTATTAAATACTTCTATCAGGATATCCAATAATTGTTCACCGCTTTGTACTAATCCGAAACCCGCATGATCAGCCAAAGTAATTATGTCTACGGGATTTGGTGGAATCCATTCATGGCGTAAAGCTGTTGATTTTGCCTCGTATATGGAGTATTTCAACCATGTCAACTCAGGAAATACTGTCTGAATTCTTGCTAGTTCTTCATACGCTTGGACTGTTCCGCGATTTTCCAATACACGAATAATATTGTCACGGAATTCGGCTACCTTTTCCCTTGGTGTAACTACATGTCCCATATTCTCATTATCAAATGTCGGGTCTTCTTTAAACGGAAATTGTTCCACCATCCATATGTAAAGTTCCGATAACTGCCTTTCGTTAAAATGAGAATACCCTCTGTAACTAGATTTGTTTCTTGCAATTCCAGTTATAACCTCCCGACCGAATTCCGGATCATGTTGAAAAATCGGCCAAGACACATCCCACGATGCATCAGAAGTATCCATAAATAATTTTTGAGTCGCAATTATAGCTTGGGGTCGACGAGAGTTATCATAATCCGTTACAAATCTAGTCACCAGTTTGTTACCGAACTCCAAAGCCCCCTTGACGTCCTGTTTTAATAGGAAGCTAAGAACCCCTCCCATAATCTTTGATTCTATAGAACACTCCTCAATCTTTTCTAATAATTTGGAAGACATATAGTCATCGCAACACGTCTCCAATCCTCTCCAAAAGTGGATATTACTTATTTTCTCATTCTCTTTATCAATTAGTTGCAATAAAGTATTGACAACCTCTTTTTTCACATAGGGATACGCTATCTTTAAAAATGATTTGCGCACATCCTCATAACCACCGCTACCAGTTTGAATCGTAACTATCGTTGAAGCCCATTTTTTCCATACTTTCGGCGATAGGGACTGTATAAATTGAGGTTCAAACCTCCATATTAACCATAGTCCCCTTACTGCACTAGAAGCGGGATCGTACCAATGTGGGTTTTGCAAAAATTCTTTTTCATCAATCATGTATTCGATAATATATTTTTTAGCAGCCTCTATTATCTGTTGCTTCGCTATTTCGTCAACTATTTCCCATCCTGGGAACTTTGTAAGATCTAGATTAGACAAACTTATATTATTTTTGTATAGTTCATCTTTTCCTTCACTAAGAGTAATATTAAGTTCCCACCATGCATCTAGATTTCCCTTGTCGAGTTTATTTAACAAATTTTCGATCGATTCAATTATTGATTGACTGTGGTCGATTATAATTTTTTGTTCCATCTCTTTTTGTTTTAGATAATATTTCTCTTTAAGAGATAATACCTCAGTTGATTGGAGATCCATTGCACTAAATAAATGATTAACACACTTTGCCAGTATATAATTATTCTCGTTTGTAGAAATGGCATATAGTAATTTAACTTGCTCGGGCTTCCTCGAATCAAAATTCCATCTAATAAGATGAGCCCATTTATATTGATGTTCTGTTTTGGCCTCTAAGTATTTGTCAATCAACCACTCAAAATCATTTGGCTGGATTAATCTCCTTATGAAAAGATAGTTGAGTTCCTTTTCTTCATCGTTAATTAATCTAATTATCGACTGTAAAATTAAGCGCCGCCTCTGCTCATTTTTCTCTAAATCATTAATAAAGTTGAGATAATAGAAGACAGACGAATCAACTGTCTTATAAATAACAGAAACCATTAACTCCAACACATTTTTGTAATCCAAATTATCCCAAGAGATTTTCATAATATTTTTAATTAACTCGTTGTAAAATGTGTATCCACGTAAATTTAAATTTAAATCTTTGATTATCCATTCAAGAGCAGCAGGTATATGATTTCTGTCAAAATGTTTAAAAAGATTTCTTGAAATAAACGTTTGGTATTCGCCCGAATAAGCCCATCTTTTCGGTTTGGTTAAAACTGAGAACATTTCCTCTGCTGAAATAACGTCCGGCCACGCTGCTAAAAGAGCTACTCCCTTTAATTGATCATATGGGTCTTCACCATCCTCTAAATAGGTCAATTTAAATAAGTTTAATCGTTGCTCTCTATTGCCGAGTTCCTTGACAACGTAACTTGATTTAACACGTATCTGCAACTTCTCTTCTGAATCAAGTGCAATTTTAACAAACATATCTACCAAACTAAATATTTGGCATTCTTGAGCCATTTCGATTGCCGAACCTCTAACGATAGCATCTTTGCTCCTATCTAGTATCACCGTACTCAACTGACTCCCCAGATCTGGATGATTTAACTTACGATAATACCTTTCAAATTCATAATTTGATTCGAACAAACGCTCTTCTTCATACGCTCTCAGCAGTTCATGAACCAGTTGTCTCTTATCTTCTGGATCAACATTAGCTACATCGCTCCTCAGCAGTACTTGTGGTTCAACATTCATAATGTAAGAAAAGACGTCTGGACACATAGTAGCTAACCATGCTGACACTTCATATAATTGCGGAACCAGCTTCCCCTCTGGATCGTTGGGATGTTTGATCAAATTAATAATATGCTTGATAGGGATTTTGTTATCAATGAAGTAGTAGGCTGCTAGGAATTCCGCATAGGTTTGATGAGCCCATCCCAAGCGATTTTGACCTCTTGCCGAAAACAAACCTGTCGCCAGCGTCTCCTTTATATCCACTTCTTTTATAACTAACTCGGTCTTTATATCCAGCATACCACCATATGAAATTTCCTTGATCGATACATCTTCATCTGGTACATTTCCATAATCAACATCAGTCCAAATCGCATATCGATTGGAAAATACCATTATCGCGGCAATACGAGAAGCTATTTTTAATCGTTCTAATGGGGTAAGCTTTCCGATCTTGTTTGATTCTATCCTACTAGGATTAGTTTCTTCGCATAACGTTTGACATCCCTGTAAATACAATTCTCTTTGAGTAGTCGGGAAATATCCATTCTTTTTATACTGATTAATTAATATTTTAAGTGTTACCGGCTTTGTTGCTAATGGTACAACAGCTTTTTCCTGAATCTGCCGTACAAAAATGTCTCCATCTATTCCGTTTTCTTTAGCGGCTTCTATTACGTCTATCATCCGTAAAGGTGCAAGTCTGTAGACTTTGTATGCTGTCTTGTCCTTGTCCTCGTCCCATAAACGTTCCAAATTACTGCCTAAGGTCATCGGCCAGTCGGCAGTTCGGCATGCAATACGCAAAAACAAGCGTTTGATAGGGAGCATTTTCATTACATCTGCTAAGAAAGCAGCAGCTGTATTCATACTTAATAAGCATTCATCCAAACTGTCCAAGAATAGGTGAAGATCATAGTCTCCGTTTTGCCATGCAACTAATTCGGGATGCTTAAACAATCTATTGTCAAACGACAGTTCGCTACTAAATGACCGTAGATCAATATGTAGAGTTTTTTGTGTTCCTTCAATTGATTGCACACTCTCCTCAATCGTACTCGTTTTACCGATTCCCGGCTCACCAAGTAAAACTAAGCAACGTATATGAGATATTGACACAAAAGAAACACAATTCGGATTATAGATGTTGCCCCATTTCCACTCTGGATCTACAAGAAAACCTCCGTCTGAAAGACTTGCAGCATGCTCAATAGGGCTCCAGAATCGCTTCCATTTATATTTTTTATCGTCCAAGTTCTTCACCTCAGGCTTAGTTAGACTGGAGATTCTGTCTATTTCTTTATTTTACTATAGCTCTTTGTCTGACTCCAAAAATACAGGGGTGTCTTGGACTTATTTTAATATGCATAATTTCTCCTGCAACCCTTCCCCCACTCCCCCGTATACCTAAGCATCACCACAAAACCATACCCAACCTAAAGGGGATGCTTCCATGAAATCCGACTCACCTACACCTCTTCATAAACCCAACCCGCGCTGGATGACCGGTGGTATCATCGGGATCATCGTGGTAGTCCTGCTCGGAATCCTCGGTTTCAACTCCTTCACCATCGTCAACGCCGGTCACCGTGGCGTCGTCGTCCAGCTCGGGGCCGTCCAGCCTAACGTACTCGGCGAAGGAATTCACTTCAAGGCTCCTTTCATCCAGACTGTCATTCCGGTCGAGGTGCGGGTACAGAAGACGGAAAATTCTGCCGTCTCTGCCTCCCGTGATCTGCAGAACGTCACCACGACCATTGCCGTGAACTACCATCTCAATCCAGACGCCGTCAACAAGCTGTACCAAGATGTCGGTCTGGGCTACTCTGAGCGCATCGTCAATCCGGCTATCGCGGAGGCGCTCAAGTCCGTTACGGCCCGCTACACGGCGGAGGAGTTGATCACCAGCCGTCAGGAAGTGAGTGAGCAGGTCAAGGAAAACCTCAGCAAAAAGCTCACCATGTATGGCATGATCCTCGATGAGATTAACATCACCGAGTTTAACTTCAGTGAAGAATTCAACCGCGCGATTGAGCAAAAGCAAGTGGCGGAACAGCAGGCGCTCAAAGCCAAATTAGACCTCGAACGCGTGAAAATCGAGAAGGAACAAACCATCCAACAGGCGCAAGCCGTGGCTGAATCTCTTCGTCTGCAAAAGCAGGAGGTCACGCCGGAGCTGGTCAAATTGCGTGAGATTGAAGCGCAGCTGGAAGCGATTAAGAAGTGGGACGGAAAATTGCCGAATGTGACTGGTGGGGCGACGCCGTTTATTGATGTGACGACTGGGAAGTAGGAATTGTCGCTGTAATTTTAGGCATTTTGGCTGTTCTGGTCGTTCTTCTGTTCTGCTTTTTGGAAGCTTTCTTACTGAAAAAAGATGTTACTCTCCTTCTTTCGAAACTAATCTCCAAAAAGGAGCTTAGTTCATAGGGAGTAGCATCTTTTTTGTTTAATAGTCATCTGGACCGTAGCCATCATTGGAGAAGTTTTTCCCACCAATAATCCGTCCTTTGAAGGATGAGCAGGTGTCTAAAAAGGAAGCTATCAGACCAATCTTGCGGTCTGATAGCAGCTGTTGTTAAACGGTTACAGGTTCTTTATTTTCGTTGACGATCATAGCCGGTATTGGATTGCGAGGACTGGCATATCCGAAAGTCAAATCAAGAAGCCCGTTTCCTTCCACAAATTTACTGTATCCCAAAGATACCGTCCGTTTGATGAGTTGGCCATAAATCTCTGGCTCGGATAATCTTCGACCGAAATCTTTTTCGCACTGATTGATGATGAGTGCAGCTGCACCAGAAACGTGCGGGGTTGCCATTGAAGTTCCGTTTAAGCGAGCATAGCCACTATTTAGATAGGTGGACAAAATATTCACCCCCGGGGCCGCTAGATCCAACTCAGGGTTTGTATTGGTGAAGCATGGGAATCGACCATCTAGAGATACTGCACCTACTTCTACTACCTCATGATAAGCTCCGGGATAAGCATACTCGTGTTTAATTGGGCTGCAGTCTCCACCTTTCGTAAATGACCCTTCGTTACCAGCTGCACAAACAACAAGGATATCGTTCTCAACCGCTCGTTTGATTGCTGCATGAAGTTGTGGATCATTGTTAGGACCTCCGAGAGACATAGAGATGACACGCACTCTCTCTTGTCCGGTTCCTTTCCAGTTAATAGCGTAATCGATGGCTTTAATAATGTTTTGGGTATCCGCACCTTCTTCCATTCTCCCGGTTCGAGGGTCGAATACAGGTTTATCAAAGACTTGTAAAATAAGCAACTTGGCTTCCGGAGCGACCCCAATGACTCCCTTCCCATCAATCACAGCTGCAATTGTTCCAGCAACATGTGTACCATGTCCGATCCGATCAGAGTAGTCATCCGGACCATTACCTGCGTTTGAGAAATTTTTCCCTCCGACGATGCGGCCTTTGAGGTCTGGATGATCTGTCTGGCAACCGGTATCGATCACAGCAACGACAACTCCGTTCCCCTTATGACCTTCCTCCCATATTTCAGGAGCTTTAATCATTTTGACACCTTCAGGAATTTCTTTGATGTCTGTCACAACTGATTCAATTTCGTAGGGAATGAGACGAAAATCACTCACGAGTAAAACCTCCTAAAATGTTTTTATTTACATGTAAAGTATGGCGTATACATTTATTTTTATTAATTACACTTTTTATACTAATACGTGCTAGTTAACTGCTGTCGAGTATCCTCTTCTACTTTCTATTGCCAAATTTTACTAACCCATTCCGGATGATCGATGAATGGATTACGGTTGCCTTGGATGTCATAAATCACTTCGTTGCGGTTGCGTTCAAAATTGTCAACTGGATCTGCGGCATGCCATTGAAGCAAGGTGGAAAGAACGCCGAATTTGGGAATACGGTCTGTCAGGCTATTCACCAATTCCAAGTCCGGTTCACCATTGCCGCCCTCATAGCGGACAGCCATGTAGAGCATCATTCGCGCCACATCGCCTTTCACCTCGTCGCGAGGTTCCCATATTCCTCTCTGTTTATCCCATTCACAGTTTTTGGCTTCGGGGTGTTTGAATGTCTGATCTTCTGGTAACTCATCAAAATCAAAATCATCCCGGTCTGAGTTGACACTCTTATCGGCTGGTCTCAGGTGATGCAGGTCAGTTCCCGCCCCATTTGCTGTTCCAAAACCACCATGAGACTTAGCCCAGACATGTTCGCGGTTCCATGCGTTAGAATCGGAACCGATGTTTCCTTCGTTGCTCGATTTGGCTTGAGAACGTCCGGTGTAGATCAGAATCACGTTGTTAGGGTTATTCGGATCCTGATCGGTTTTCATCAGAGCCGACCAGACTTCAGAGTAATTGAGCTTGCGTTGTTTTTGGATAATCTGATGCAACGCCTTCTTTAGTGCTGTTCCTGTCTGTCCCTGAATGGTTTCATAATAGTCACCCAAAATATCGCTGTCTACAGGCTGGGCAATCGGATATTTCGGCATGTGTGAGTGATCGTTCCCCATCGCTTGAACTGAGGTCGCCGTGACTCCTGGCATCATGGCGGTGGTGATCAGTAAACCAGCCAGCAGGGCTTGTACCGTTTTTTTGGCAGACATGTAGTCATCTCCTTTTGTGTATGTAAGCAACAACCAACCATAGAATTCTCAGGTAATAATCACTTTAACAATCCAATTAATTACATTTTTACCTCCTTTAACATCTCGCGTTCATCCGTTCTCTCCAATTGATTATGAAATTGTAGTATCGGTAAAAAATCTCCAGTCGACAGGGCACAAAAAGGCCCGTAAGATGGTACTTTTTTCAAAGTGTCCGTCTTACGGGCTTATGTTATTTGATCACGGTTCAGAGGTTAAATCTTGGCTTGTTGCTTGTTACCTAGACAAGCTCAATTACGCTTGTACAATCTCCATACCTTGTTCTTTTCGCAGAATTCCCTTGATGATCTCCGCATGCTGACGGACATAGGCGGTGGCGACCATGTCGTCATGCGTTGCTTTGGTGAGATGTTCCGTATAGGTACCGGATGTTGCTTGGTGCCATCTCATATCAGCATCACGGTCGGTGTCGGCGATTGGCAGAATCAGGTGGATGTCCGCTGACACGCTGCCGTCATTGATGATGGTATCGAGAAGCACAGCGTAGTTCTGCATGTTCTGAGTGATGCGTCTGCGGATGTTGGCGACTTTGAGGAAGTCGTCGAGTCCTGCTGATTGGTCAAGAGAGGCAGTCAGTTCGTTGACGGCTTCGACTGCGCTTGGAGCAGCCGGAGTGCGGCGCGCGGAATCCAGCAGGACGAGGTCTTGAACCGTGCATCCTTGGGCTTCCAAGGCTTTGGCTGCCTCGAAGGCGATGTTGCCGCCCGCGGAGTAACCGAGCAGGATATAGGAGCCTGTTGGCTGAATCCGTTTTATCTGCTCGACGTAGTGGGTGATCAGGTTGTCGTGCTCGATGAAGTCGAATGCGTAGACGGAGTAATCGCTGAGCTGATCAGCCAGTTCCTTGAAGGCGAAGCCAAGACCTGCGATTGGCGGGAAGGCGAAGATGATCGGCTTGCCTGCCTCATTGAGCAAGGTGACTGGTGTGTCTTGGCTATTCTGCATGTGGTGGAGGCTGGTGAGCTTGTCTGCCAGCTCCCGGATCGTGCGGTATCGGAAAATGAACGGCAGCGGCATATCCAGTCCAAGTTCGCTGTTGATGATGCTTGTAAGCTGGGCTGCCTTGAGCGAATGGCCTCCGAGATCGAAGAAGTCATCTTCGACGCTGACTTGCGGAAGCTCCAGCAGATCTTGCCAGTAGCCAGCTAAGCGGGCTTCCATCTCGGTGAGTGGTGCAACGTAGATGCTTGTTGTCGTGCGCTCCGGTTTTGGCAGCGCCTTTTTGTCGATCTTGCCGTTGGTGGTGAGCGGCAGATGGTCGAGTTGGACGAAGTAGCTTGGAATCATGTACGCTGGCAGCCTTTGGGCGAGATGGTGGCGGAGATCTGCGGTGTTAATTGCGTCTGCCGCAGTGTAGTAGGCGCACAGCTCGGTCTGGTTGCTGCTGTCTTTGTACGGGATGACCACAGCTTCCATCACTTCTGCATAGGTCAGCAGGCTTGCTTCGATCTCACCTGGTTCGATGCGGTAGCCACGGACTTTTACCTGATCATCGATCCGTCCGAGGTATTCAAGCGTGCCGTCTGGGAGCCATCTGGCCAAGTCGCCTGTACGGTACATGCGGCCTGCTTCTGCATCTGTAGCGGTGGCAAATGGGTTGGCAACGAATGCTTGGGCCGTCAGCTCTGGACGATTCCAGTAACCACGTGCCAGACCTGCACCGGCGATGCAGAGTTCGCCCGGTACGCCGATTGGTTGCGGCTGGTTGGTATTACTCAGGATGTATGCGAGCGTATTCGGCAGCGGTCGACCGATCGGCAAGGCCGTGTCGGTGCGGGCTTCGGCTGTCCAGAAGGTCGTGGCGATCGTTGCCTCGGTTGGGCCGTATGCGTTGACATAGCGGACACGGTCCATCCAGTTCTGTACCAGTTCGGCTGTGGTGGCAGAACCGCCTGTGAACAGGAGTCGCAGGGATGGTAGTTGATCTGGATTAAGATGTACCGCAAATGGCGGCGGCAGGATCGTAGCCGTGATCTGATGACGGTTCACATAGGCGGTCAACTGGCTTGGATCTTGGGCCGTTTCTTTGGTCAAGAGGTACAGGGTGGCTCCGTTCAGCAGGCTGGTAAAGATCTCCCAGACGGATGCGTCGAACGAAAAGTTGGCGAACTGAGTGAAGCGGTCTTGGCTGTTGATTCCGTATTCGGCTGCCATGTGTTCAGTCAGGTTGATCAGACCGTGATGCTCGATCATGACCCCTTTTGGCTGACCTGTGGTACCTGAGGTGTAGATGATATAGGCCAGATCCGTCGGTTTCACAGGCAGGGCGAGATCGGTCGCGTCCCCCCGGTACAGATTCGCATCGGTGAGGTCGAGAATCGTGCCTTGGTAATCAGCTGGTACATGGCTGGTCAGTGACGCTTGAGTCAGCAGGATATCGGCTTGGCTGTCGCCGAGCATGTAGGCGATCCGCTCTGCCGGATGGGCCGGGTCGATTGGGACGTAGGCACCGCCTGCTTTGAGCACAGCAAGGATGGCGATGATCATCTCCAGAGAGCGCTCTGTGAGGATGGCGACAAGTGAATCGGCAGTCACGCCTTTTGCCGTCAAGACACGGGCAAGTTGATTGGCTTTGGCGTTGAGCTGTGCGTAGGTCAACTCGGCGCCTTCGAAGTGAACGGCTGGGTGTGTTGGTTGCTGGGAAACCACAGCTTCGAAAACTCGATGGATGGTCTGGTTGGAATCCGACTGCGAATGCGGGATGTCAGTGGCGGTTACGCCTGTCATCGCCATGGTCTGTGCCTGCTCCCCTGCCCCATTAAACTCAACCAGAATCTGCTTGATCTCCCGCTCGGTCAAAAGGTTCAGATCAGCAAGCTTCACCTCTGGGTTGGCAACGATTTGTCTGGCAATCTGTGTGAGATGACCAGCGATGTTGTTCACCCATGTTTTGTCATAGACGAGTCCATTGAACATGAACTTGACGAACAGTTCCTCCCCTGGGCCAACCACGACGTTGAAATCATAGTTCGTCTGTTCGAACGGCTCCCACTCGTCTGAAATGAATTGCAGCTGTTTGTCCAGCTTAGCGGCGGCTTCGTTGGATGGGGCCGGGTAGTTCTCGAAGGCGACGATGTGGTCGAGCAAGCCTTGTTTGAGGGTGCTGGACGCTTGGATCTCAGCCAGTGACAGGTAGTCGTAGGCGGTGGATGCGAGTGCGCCCTCCTGCAGCTGCTGGATCAGGGTCTGGAAGCTTTGCTCTGGGGTGCAGGTCACACGTACCGGGATGGTGTTGATGAACACGCCCACCATGCGCTCGATTCCCTCTACGTCGGCATTGCGACCAGAGACGATGGAGCCGAAGACGACATCGTTTTGACGGTTGTAGCGGGCCAACAGAATCCCCCAGATGCTTTGGAAAATGGTGTTGAGCGTGGTCTGGTTCTGCTTAGCAAGCTCCTCCATCGCTCGGGTGATATCACGGTCTAAGATGAAAGAGACTTCTTCGTGGGCATATCGGCCGCTTGTAGCCTGTTGCCACTTCGGCAGGGTCGCCAGCTCTTCATAGCCTGCGAGATATTGACGCCAGTAGGCTTCTGCCTCGGTTCTGTCCTGAGCCTCCAGCCATTCGATGTAATCGCTGTATGGCGCGACAGGTGCGAGTGAGACAGGCAGATCGTTGAGCAGGGCGTGGTAGGTGTTGATCAGCTCACCCAAGATGATTCCGAAGCACCAGCCGTCTAGCAAGATGTGGTGGAAGCTGAGGATCATATGGTACTCGTCGCTTCCGGTCGCAAGGATGGCGAGGCGGATCAACACGTCTTGGGTCAGGTCGAAGCCGCGTGCTTTGTCCTGCTGCTTGAAGGTCTGGATGCGGGCCTTTTGCTCCTCTGGATTCAGGTGTATGAGATCCTCGAAGTGAACGGTGGTACGGCGCTCTGAGAGTACGACTTGCAGCGGACGGCTCAGATGCTGCTGGACGAACACGGTGCGGAGCATGTCATAGCGGGCGATGACGGAGTTGAGGCTCTGCTCCATTTTTTCGATATCCATCGCTCCACGGACAGGCAGGGCGTGCTGTTCGAAGTAAGCGAGATTGTCCTGATCGAGCATCGCGTGGAACAGCATGCCTTCTTGCATCGGGGACAGCGGATACAGCTTGCTGAACTGCGTGCTGCCGACTTTGGCTGCCAATGTGTTCTGCACCGCATCCCACTCTTCGATGCTAAGCTGGCTGTAGCCCACATCGGATGGTGTGCTCTCAGTGGTTTCTTTTTGCAGGCAGTGCTGGATGAGAATCATCAGGTTGGCCTGCATGCGGCTGGCGAGCAGCTCCATCAAGGCCGGGTAGAAGGCGTGACGGTTGTACATGACAGACAGATGCAGCTGGCCGTTCACGATCATCCCCGTGATGTCGATGAGCTGCGGACGCTCCATATCAGGGCTGATAAGCTGGCCGCTTGGCATGGTGGAGACGCCGAATACTTCTGTCTTGATATCCTGGTCAAATTGTCCGAGATAGTTGAAGCTGATCTCTGGTGTCAACGGATTGGCAACTTGGCGCTTGTGCCCGTCTGGTGTCAGGTATTTGCCGATGCCATAGCCGACCCCTTTGTTCGGGATGCGGCGCAGGGTTTCTTTGACCTGCTTGATCTGGTAGGAAAGATCGGCGGTTCGGGACATGTCGAGCACAACCGGGAAGGATGAGGTGAACCAGCCGATAGTACGGGTGATGTCGACGCCTTCGATGATATCCTCGCGCCCGTGACCTTCCAGCAGAACCGCGACATGATTCTCCCCTGTCCACTCCTTGACCGCCATACCGAATGCCGTCATCAGGATGTCGTTGATCTCGGTACGGTAGGCACGGTGAACCTCTTGCAGAAGCTGGGTGGTCTCTTGCTCAGGCAACGCGATATCGATCGTGGTCACATCGCTCATGCGGTTCGGGAATTGTTCAAGTGTCACCGGCAATGCCTTGATCTCTGTTGCTTCCAGCTTCCTCCAGTACGCCTGTTCATCCAGCAGTGCTTTGGACGTCGCATAGCCTTGGAGACGTGTGCTCCATTCTTGGAAGGAGGTCGTCTTAGCCGGGAAGGTGACGGCCTCCCCACCCATGGCTTGAAGATATCCGCTGGTGAAATCCTCGAACAGGATGCGCCAGGAGACACCGTCGATGACCAGGTGATGAATCGTGATGAGCAAGTGATCACCTTGATTGGTCTTGAACAACCCGAGCTTGACAAGCGGGCCATGTGTCAGATCGATGCTGGACTGAATCCGGTCTGCTTCCTGCTCGATGAAGCGGGCGATGACGGAGTTGTCCGTCTCTTCCATGAAATCAATGACATCCAGCGTGAAGAATGCCTGTGCTTCCGCAGGGCCAGATGACGGGTTGTTGACTTGGCGTACCTGCTGATCCGGGGTCATTGTGTAGGTCATACGGAGTGCGTCATGGTGATGCAGAATCTCGCCAAACACCTGACGGACGATACTCTCGTCAAACCCTTCGCTTCTGTACAGCATGTTGGCATGGTTAAAATGGTGGGAATCCGTGAACGCTTCGCCGAAGAACCAGCGCTGGATCGGTGTCAGGAGGACTTCCCCTTCGACCGTGCTTTGGTCGAGTGTAACCGTGTTGACCTTGATATGCGGGGCCAACTCAGCAATGGTCGGATATTTGAACAGATGACGCATCTCCAGCTTCCATTGATGCTTGTTCAGTTGAGCAGAGATCTGGATCGCTTTGATCGAGTCACCGCCGCATTCGAAGAAGTTGTCATGGATACCGATTGGCGTGATGCCAAGGATATTTTGCCAGATTTCAGCCAGTGTGGCCTCCAGCTCGTTGCGCGGTGCTGCATAGGAATCGTCACGCATCGCGGACATCTCAGGGCTTGGCAGTGCGGTACGGTCCAGCTTGCCGTTGCGGTTCATCGGCATCTGCTCCAGTCGGACGAAGTAGGCTGGAACCATGTAGGCTGGCAGGCTTTGCGCGATATGCTGGCGCAGTTCGGTCACCGTGGTCTCACTGCGGGTCACGAGGTAGGCGCAGAGCTGCTTTTGCCCGGTTGGGTTGACGTGGACGACGACCGCTGCCTCTTGGACGGCTGGATGCTCATGCAGCTTGGCTTCGATCTCACCCAGCTCGATGCGGAAGCCACGGATTTTGACCTGCATGTCGATCCGGTCGAGGTATTCGATTGACCCGTCTGGGAGCCACTTGACCAGGTCACCGGAGCGGTACATCATCTCCCCTGGGACAAATGGATTCGGTACGAACTTCTCAGCGGTCAGCTCAGGGCGGTTGAGGTATCCCTTGGCTACACCCGGCCCTGCGATGCACAGCTCACCCGGTACACCGATTGGTACCAGTCGGTTGTGAGCATCCAGTACATAGAGCTTGGTGTTGGCGATAGGCTTCCCGATTGGCACGCTGGTCGCATCGGCTGGCAGCTCATCAATCGTATAGGTGGTGGCATAGACGGTGGTTTCTGTCGGGCCGTAGGCGTTGAGCACTTTGCCTGGACCGATGTGCTCGACCGCTTTTCGCATGTGGTGGACGGAGACGCGTTCGCCACCGACGAGGACGGTCTTGATCTGTTTCAGGCAGTCGACATCGTAGTCTACCAGCGCGTTGAACAGAACCACGGTGCTAAAGAAGCTGTCTACCTTCTCTTCGCGGATCACACGGGCCAGCTGCGGGATGTCGAGCACGGTTTCTTTGCGGATCAGCACCAGTCTCGCACCGTTCAGCAAGGCTCCATATGTGTCATAGGTGCAGCCGTCGAACGCATAGTTGGAAAGCTGCAGGAACGTGTAGTCCGGCGTCGGATGGAAATAGTTGGTCTCCTTGACGACACGATTGACGTTGGCATGGGTGTTCAGGATGCCTTTAGGCGTGCCGGTTGTACCGGATGTGTAGATGATGTAGCAGGTATCGTCCGACGTACTGACAGGCTCCAGATTGGCGGTATCCTGGGCGTCGATCACGGCATTGCTCAGGCTCAGCGTCAGCTCGGTCTCAGGGATTCTGTCTGCCAGATGGGCCTGGGTCAAGACGAGCATCGCTTGAGAGTCATCGAGCATGAACTTCACGCGGTCGGTTGGGAACTCTGGATCGATCGGCAGGTAAGCTGCCCCTGCTTTCAAAATCCCGAGCATCCCTGCGATCATCTCGCAGGAGCGTTCCACCATCAGACCGACGACACGGTCCCGCTCTACCCCGATGGCACGCAGGACTCGGGCGATCTGGTTGGCACGGGCATTGAGCTGACCATAAGTCCACTGCTCTTTTTCAAAAGTAAGCGCGATCCGCTCTGGATGGGCCGCCACCTGCTCCTCGAACAGCTGATGGATGGTCTTGTCTTTCGGGAAGTTGGTTTCATTCTGGTTGAACTCAATCAGGAGTTGGTGCTTCTCATCCTCTGTCACCATGTCGATCTCAGACAGACGTGTATCGATAGTAGCTGTGATTGCACGCAACACTTGGGTCAGATGATTGGCAAAACGCTCCATCGTATCCCGTGTGAACAGTTGAGTGCAGTAGCCAAGGCTGAATGCAAGCGCATCACCGAATTCGGCTGCGGTCAGAGTGATGTCGAACTTGGCGGTGTTGTTGCCCATATCATAGGCTGACAAGGTGGCTCCCTCGATGGCTGGCAGTTCTCCTCCCATGTTCTGCATGGTGAACATGACGTCAAAGAGCGGATTGCGGCTTACGTCACGCTGGATATCCAATTTTTCCAAAAGCTCCTCGAATGGATAGTCCTGATGTTCAAAAGCACCGAGGGCGCTGCTCTTCACTTCTGCAAGGAACTGGGCAAAAGTCTTGTCAGCAGTCGGGTATCCACGCATCACGAGGGTGCTGACAAACATCCCGACGATGGATTCCAAATCAGCGTGCGGGCGTCCGGCTACCGCACTGCCTACGAGGATTTCCTGTTGACCGCTGTAGTTGGCAAGGGTTACTTGGAGTGCGGCGAGCAGTACCATGTACATGGTCGTACCCGTATCTGCGGCCAGTTCACGCAGAGCTTGGGTCAGTGCTGCGTCAGCCTGGAATTCGACTTGGTCGCCCTCGAAGCTTTGGACGGATGGTCTTGGGTAGTCGGTCGGCAGCTGGAGTACCGGGATGTCGCCTGCGAGGGCTTCCAGCCAGTAGGCTTCTTGTTTTTGCATCACATCGGTCTGATACAAGGCTTGCTGCCAGACGGCGTAATCCTTGTATTGAACACGCAGTGGTGCGAGGTCTTGACCTGCATACAGGCGGGACAGCTCGTCACATAGGATGTTCATAGAGACGCCGTCAGAGATGATGTGGTGCATGTCGAGCATGAGCAGGTGCTGGTCTTTTCCATAAGTGAGCAGCTCGGCGCGGAACAGTGGTGCTTGGCCTAAGTCGAATGGCTGGGTGAAGGCTTGGACGATGCTGTCTATTTGCAGGCTGGCAGCGTCCTCAGTACTTGCCAGCTCTGATCCTGCTCCGATCTCTCTGTAGGCAAGTCGGAATTCGATCTTCTCGTGTACGTACTGCACCGGTTCTCCATCTACCCATGCAAACGATGTCCGCAAGCTTTCATGACGGTCGATCAGAGCTTGGCATGCGGCTTCGATGCGCTGTGCGTCAATCGTTCCGTCCAGCTTGAGCGCCAGTGGCATGTTGTACGCCAGCTCCGCCCCTTCCATTTCACTAAGGATGAACATACGTCGCTGAGCAGACGAGACTGGATAGAATTCGCGCGGCTCCACCGGTTGGATTGCGGTATAGATGCTCTTCTGGGTCTGTCCGATCAGCAGGGCCAGTTCTTCGATGGTCGGATGGGTGAAAATGTCACGGAGCGTAATCGCCGTATCCAGCTCCTTGTGCAGACGGGAGACGAGCACCGTCGCTTTCAGTGAGTGGCCGCCGAGGTCGAAGAAGTTGTCTTGTACCCCAACGGTGGCAACACCCAGTACGTCTTGCCAGATCGCGGCCAGCTGTTCCTCTGCCCCGTTGCGCGGTGCGACATAGGTAGTGTCGGCGGATGCGCCCTCTGGCTTTGGCAAGGCGCGCTTGTCTGCTTTGCCGTTGCTGGTCAGCGGGATTTTGTCCAGTGTCACAAAATGGGTTGGGATCATGTAAGACGGCAGTGCTTGAGCGAGATGGGCTTTGAGCTCGGACGTGGTGACAGATGGTCTGGCTGTTGCACTGTCTGACGTGCTGGTTGAATCGCTCCGCCCCGCGTTATCCACTGTACGTACTCCTTCTCCCGCTTCATTGCCGATGACGATGTACGCAGCCAGATAGCGTTGGCCCGGTTCGTCTTCGCGTGCGATGACGACGGCTTCTTTTACCACTGGGTGCTCCGTCAGCTTGGCTTCGATTTCGCCCAGCTCGATGCGGAATCCGCGGATTTTGACTTGGCTGTCGATCCGGTCGAGGTATTCGATGGTGCCATCCGGGAGCCAGCGGACGAGGTCGCCGGAGCGGTACATCACATGACCTGATCGGAATGGATGCGGTACGAATTTGTCAGCGGTCAGGTCGGGACGGTTGAGATAACCGAGTGCTACCCCGTCGCCTGCGATGCAGAGTTCGCCCGGTACGCCGATTGGCTGTGGCTGGTTGTCGGCATCCAATACATACAGCTCGGTGTTGGCGAGCGGTCGGCCGATTGGCACGCTGGTCATGTGCGGCGGCAGCTCATCGATTGGATAGGTCGCAGCAAAGACGGTCGTCTCTGTCGGGCCGTAGCCGTTGAGCAAGCGGCCTGGACCGATGTGTTCGAGCGCTTTGCGGATGTGGTAGACGGAGAGGCGTTCACCGCCGACCAGTGCCCCTACTACGCCACGGAGGCAGTCTACATCGTACTCGACCAGTGCGTTGAACAGGGCCACCGTGCAGAAGAAGCTGTGAATCTCTTCTTCGCGGATGATCCGGGAGAGCTCGGCCATTTCGAGGACGTGGTCTTTTTGAATCAGGACCAGCTTGGCACCGTTGAGCAGGGCACCGAAGATCTCAAAGACAGAGCCGTCGAACGCGTAGTTGGAAAGCTGCAGGAAGTTGGTCTGTGCGGTCGGCTGGATGTAGTTGGTCTCCTTGACGGTGCGGCTGACATTGCGGTGGGTGGTCAGGATGCCTTTTGGTGTGCCGGTTGTACCGGATGTGTAGATGATGTAGCAGACGTCTTGGGCGGTGGCTGTGTTCTCCATCTCCAGATTGGAGGTATCTTGGCTGTCGATCCGCTCGTCGGTCAGCGTCAGGACAGCTCCATCGAATGGTACATGGTCTGCGTATTTGGCTTGGGTCAAAAGTACGGACGCTTGCGTATCGGCGAGCATGAACTGTACGCGGTCGGCCGGGAATTCCGGATCGATCGGCAGATATGCCGCACCGGCTTTTAACACCCCGAAGATTCCTGCGATCATCTCAAGCGAACGGTCTGCCAGCAAGCCGACGACACTGCCTCGATCCACACCATGCTCACGCAGGACGCGGGCGATTTGGTTGGCACGGGCATTGAGGGCAGCATATGTCCACGCCTCCCCTTCAAAAGTCACGGCGACACGCTCAGGATGAGCCGCTGCCTGTTCTTCGAAGAGCTGGGCGAGTGTCTTATCTTTCGGATAGTTCGTTTCATTCTGGTTAAACTCAACCAGCAGCTGGTGTTTCTCCGCTTCGGTCAGCATCGCAAGCTCAGACAGACGGGCAGCCGGGTTGTTCACGATGGCACGGAGGATCTGGGTAAAATGTCCAGCCATGCGCTGCATCGTATCTGCGCGGAAAAGGTCGGTGCAGTAGTTGAACTCGAAATGGATCGTGTCGTCTTGCTCCATCGCATTGACGGTCAGGTCGAACTTGGCGGTCTGCGCTCCTGTCGTCTCATTCTCGTACGGAGTGAGGATCGCGTCTGCGAAGGTCAATTCGCTTGAACCTGTGTTCTGCAGGGCGAACATCACGTCAAATAGCGGGTTGCGGGATGGATCGCGGCGGACGTCCAGCACTTCGACGAGTTCTTCGAATGGGTAGTCTTGGTGTTCGTAGGCTTGGAGCGCGTATGCTTTGAGTTCAGCTACCAGCTCGGTAAAGCTCTTCTCTCTTACCGGGAACCCGCGCATGACGAGTGTGCCGACGAACATCCCCACAATCGCTTGCAGGTCATCGTGTGGGCGGCCTGCGATCGGGCTTCCTGTCAGGATTTCCTCTTGCCCGCTGTACTTGGCGAGCATCACATGCAGGGCGGCGAGCAGTACCATGTACATGGTCGCGCCTGTCTCGGCAGCTACCCCGCGCAGAGCCTGGGTCAGTTCCGCATCTGCGGTAAAGGAGACGACATCGCCTGCGAAGCTTTGGACGAGCGGTCTTGGGTAATCGGTCGGAAGCTCGAGGGCTGGGATTTCTCCAGCGAGTGCCGTGAGCCAGTAGGCTTCTTGTTTGTGCATGGCATCTGTCTGGGACTGTTCCTGTTGCCAGACGGCGTAGTCCTTGTATTGGACGCGCAGTGGTGTGAGCTGTTCGCCCGCGTAGAGTCGGGACAGGTCATCGCACAGGAGATTGACAGAGACACCGTCCGAGATGATGTGGTGCATGTCGAGCAGGAGCAGGTGTTGGTCTTCACCGTACGTGATCAGTCCAGCACGGAACAGTGGTGCTTGTGTCAGGTCAAAAGGACGGGTGAAGGCTTGGACGAGCTGGTCGAGTCGGTCGCGTTGGGACAGGTGTTCTGCGCTCTCATCCGCTACAAGGTCCATCCGCTCCAACTGGAACTTCACATTCTCATGGATGATCTGCACCGGCTCCCCATCTGCCCACGCAAACGATGTCCGCAAGCTTTCATGACGATCAACCAGCGCTTGGAAGGCGGCTTCGAGGCGGCCTGTGTCGACAGAGCCTTGCCACTTCAGCACCCCTGGCATGTTGTAGGCGAGCTCGGCCCCTTGGATTTCACTAAGGATGAACAGGCGTTTCTGTGCAGACGAGACTGGGTAGGATTCGCGTGCTTCGACCGGCTGGATCGCGGTATAGCTGCTCTTCTGCGTCTGTTCGATCAGCACTGCCAGCTGTTCAATCGTGGCATAGCGGAAAATATCGCGCAGCGCAATCTCGGTGTCAAATTCCTTGTGCAGCTTGGATGCAAGCACAGTTGCTTTGAGCGAGTGGCCGCCGAGGTCGAAGAAGCTGTCGTGTACCCCGATGCGCTCTGCTCCAAGCAGTTCTGCCCAGATCGTGACGAGCTTCGCTTCTGTTTCGGTGCGCGGTGCGACATACTCGGTGCCGGTCTCTACGTTGTTTTCCGGTTTTGGCAGGGCTTTGCGGTCGATTTTGCCGTTGGAGGTGAGTGGCATCCGATCCAGTCGGACAAAAGCAGACGGAATCATGTACGGCGGCAGGTTGACCGCCAGATGCTCACGCAGCTCGCTTACGGTCAGCTCAGCGTCGGAAATGATGTAGGCGCAGAGCAGTTTTTCTCCGTTGGCATCATCGAGGGCAAGGACGGTGGTTTCTTGGATGTGTGCGTGCTTGAGCAGTTGGGTCTCGATCTCGCCCAGCTCGATACGGTGACCGCGGATTTTTACCTGATGGTCGATCCGTCCGAGGTATTCCATCTCCCCGTTCGGCATCATGCGCGCCAAGTCGCCGGAGCGGTAGAGACGTTCTGCCGGATTATACGGATTCGGGATAAAACGGTCAGCGGTAAGCTCAGGGCGGTTGAGATAGCCACGGGCCACACCGTCTCCGCCGACGTACATCTCACCGACGACACCGATCGGCACCAAGCGTTGCTGCTGGTCAAAAATGTAGGTAGTCAGCGTCGGGATCGGCACCCCGATGTTGGAGAGATTGGTTTCGATCTCCTGCTCCCCGATCTCTTTGAACGTAACGTGTACAGTGGTCTCTGTGATGCCGTACATGTTGATCAGACGGGCAGCTGGGTACTTGGCTTTGTACGGCTTGAGCATGATCGGGTTGAGCGCTTCTCCACCGAAGATGACGTAGCGGATAGCCAGATCACTGTCGGCCTGCTGCATTTCAGCCTGGATGAACGCGTAGAAAGCGGTTGGTGTCTGGTTGAGCACGGTGACGCCTTCTTTGCGGCAGAGCTGGACGAATTCGCCTGCATTCTGGGCCACCACTTTTGGTACGATGACCAGTTTGCCGCCGTAGAGGAGTGCGCCGTACATCTCCCATACAGAGAAGTCGAAGCAGTAAGAGTGGAAGACTGTCCAGACATCTTTTTCGTTGAAATCGTATTGCAGGCGGTCATTGATCATCAGGCGCACGACATTGCGGTGCTCGATCATGACGCCTTTTGGCTTGCCTGTCGTACCCGAGGTGTAGATGATGTAGGCCATGTCCGCTGGTTGGTTGACGTGCGGCAGGTTGCTTACGTCGCCACTATAGAGCGATTCATCTGCGAGATTGATGGTCTCCCCTGCAAAAGGAACCGTGCCGATCAAGTGCGGCTGGGCCAAAAGAATGCGGGCGCCGCTGTCGGAGAGCATGAACTCCTTGCGATCCTCTGGATAATCCGGATCAACCGGTACATACACCCCACCTGCTTTGAGTGTCGCCATGATCGCCACGATCATATCGAGGGAGCGCTCAGTGAGGATGCCGACGAAGCTGTCAGGGGTGATCCCCTTCTCACGCAGGACGCGGGCGACTTGGTTGGAGCGTTCGTTGAGCTGGCGGTAAGTCAGTGTCTCTCCATCCAGTACGACGGCGATGTTGTCCGGCGTCTTGTTCACTTGTGCTTCAAACAGGCTGTGGATCGTCGCTTCTGTCGGATATTGGGCATTAGTCTGGTTGAAATCGACGAGCAGCTGTTGTTTTTCCGGTGCGGTGAGGAGGTCGAGCTCGCGCAGTTTGATCTCAGGGTTGTCCACGATCTGCTGAGCTACTTGCTTGAGGTGTCCGGCGATATTCTCCACCAGCTGGCGGTCGTATACGTTGCAGTTGTACATGAACTTGACATACAACTCTTCGGTCGGTGCGACAACGACGTTGAAATCATAGTTGGTCTGCTCAAACGTCTCCACCTGTTCAAACCCGAAGTGAAGCTGCTTCGCCCATGCGGCAGTCGCGTCTTGGGACGGAGTCGGGAAGTTCTCAAAGGCAACGAGGTGGTCGAGCAGGCCCTGCTTGAGATCGCTGACCGCTTGGATCTCCGAGAGTCCCAGATAATCATACGCTGATGATTCGAGCGCATCTGTCTGCACCTTGTCAAGCAGCTGGGTGAAGCTCATCTCCCCTTCTGCTTTGACCCGTACTGGGATGGTGTTGATGAACAGACCGACCATCTCTTCAATCCCCGCTACATTGGCATTGCGTCCAGATACGATGGCTCCGAAGACCACATCATCTACGCGGTTGTAGCCAGCCAACAGGATGCCCCAGATGGATTGGAAAACGCTGTTGAGTGTGGTCTGGCTCTGCTTGGCGAGCTGCTCCAAACCGCTTGTCACGGCTTTGTCCAGATGGAAGACGTGGGATTCGACGGCGTACTCGACGTTTTCTCTGCGGCTCCATTTTGGCAGGGTCGCCAGTTGTTCGTAATCAGCGAGCATGTGCTGCCAGTAGGAGGTGGCTTCGGCTCGGTCCTGCTGCTCCAGCCAGTCGATGTAATCGCTGTACGGATAGACGGGGTCAAGCTCTGGTGTCATGCCATTGAGCCAAGCATGGTAGGTCTGGATGAGTTCACTCAGGATGATCGGTACGCACCAGCCGTCAGCGAGGATATGGTGGAAGCTTAAGATCATGCGGTAGGCTTGGCTTCCGGTCTCAAGGATCGTCAGGCGAATCAGCACGTCTTGGGTCAGATCGAAGCCGCGTTCTTTTTCCTGTTGTTGGTACGCGGTGATGTACGCCTGCTGTGCCGTATCGTCGAGCGAGCTGATATTTTCAAAATGAATCCGGGTCTGACGCTCACGCAGAACGGCTTGCAGCGGACGGGACAGATGCTCGTGGACAAATACGGTGCGCAGGACATCATAGCGTCCGATCACGGCATTGAGGCTTTGCTCCAAGAGGCCGAGATCCAGTGTGCCTGTGAGCGGTACGGAGTATTGTTCCAGATAGGCGTATGCTTCTTGGTCGAGCTTGGCGTGGAACAGCATGCCTTCTTGCATCGGAGACAGCGGGTAGAGCTTGACGATCTCGGCTTGCTCGTCTTGGGCTGCAACCGTTGCTCGGATGGTCTCCCACTCTTCGAGAGTCAGCGCTGCATTGCCCAGATCGGATGGGGTATGCTCGCTGTCTGGCTTGGTGGTGCAATGATCGATGATGCCGAGCAGATTGGCCTTGATGCTTTCGGTGAATCGCTCCATCTGTTCTGCTTGGAAGGCGTGGTGATTGTACATCACATGAAGCTGGAGCTTGCCACCCACGGTCACGGCATTGATATCGATCAGGTGAGAGCGCTCTGCGTCCGGGCTGATCATCTGGCCTGCTGGTAAGGTTGACAGGCTGAATCCATCTGCCTCCGAGCCAGTTCCAATGCTTGCGTCAAACTGACCGAGATAGTTAAAGCTGATCTCTGGTCGGAGAGCACAAGTCAGATCTCCCCTGTTCTCCTCTGGAGTCAGGTAGCGCAGGATGCCATAGCCGACCCCTTTGCTTGGAATGTGGCGCAGGGTTTCTTTGACATGCTTGATGGAATGGGCGATGTCTCCTGCCTGCTTCATATCGAGTACGACTGGGAACGCGGAGGTGAACCAGCCGATGGTGCGGGAGATATCCGCGTTTTCGATCAGTTCTTCACGTCCATGGCCTTCGAGCAGGACCAGTACGTTGTCATGTCCGGTCCAGTTTTTGACCGCGAGACCGAAGGCCGTCAAGAGAATGTCGTTGATCTCGGTATGGTAGGCACGGTGTACTTCTTGGAGCAGCTGCTGGGTATCGGCTTCAGCAAGCTCTACGCTGTGCACGGTGATATCGCTCATGCGGTTCTCGTACTCGTCCACTGCGGTCGGCAACGGCTGGATGGCGGTCTGCTCCAGCTTGCTCCAGTAGGCGCGTTCGCGTTGGAGCTTTTTGCTGGTGGCGTATGCTTGCAGTCCGCTGGCCCAGTCTTTGTACGAAGTGGTTTTGGCTGGGAAGATGATCGCCTCGCCTCGCATGGCTTGCTGGTAGCCGCTGGTAAAGTCTTCGAACAGGATGCGCCAGGATACCCCGTCAATCACCAAGTGGTGAATCACGATGAGCAGGTGGTCGCCTTCTGTGGTATGGAACAGGCCGAGCTTGACCAGTGGGCCTTGGCTGTCGAGCTGGATGCCGGCTTGGATCTCATCTGCCTTTTGCCCGATCAGCGCTGTGATGTCGGCCTCATCTGTGACATCGCGCAGGTCGAGAGTATCCAGCGTAAAGAATTCGCCTTCGAGACTGCGGTTGATCTGGCTCACACGTCCTTCTGGATGGAGGTGATATGCCATCCGCAATGCATCGTGGTGGGCCACCAGTCGGGCAAATACCTGACGTACCGCCTCTTCCTCGAAGCCTTCTTTTCTGTACAGCATCTGTGCTTGGTTGTAATGGTGCGGATCGGTGAAGCCTTCGCCGAAGAACCATTGCTGGATCGGGGTCAGCGTGACTTCGCCTGCCACCAGTCCCTGATCGGAGGTGACGGTGTTGCCCTTGACCAATGGAGCCAGCTCAGCAATCGTTGGATGCTTGAAGAGCGTGCGCATCTCCAGCTTGAGCTGATGCTTGTTCAGTTGGGCAGTAATCTGGATCGCTTTGATCGAATCGCCGCCACATTCGAAGAAATTGTCATGGATGCCGATTGGCTTGATTCCGAGTACCTGCTCCCAGACGGATGCAAGGATCGCTTCACGTTCGTTGCGCGGGCCGACATAGGACTCAGATGCCAGTGTGTGGCCGGTCGGCTCTGGCAGTGCTTTGCGGTCTACCTTACCGTTGGCTGTAAGCGGCATGCGGTCGATCTGGACAAAATACGCCGGGATCATGTAGGACGGCAGCTGTCTAGCCAAGTGCTGGCGCAGCTCGGAGATGCGGATATCGCCTGTGCCTGCTCCGACGATATAAGCGCACAGATCGGTCTGACCGTTGGCAGCGGTATGCGGGATGACGATGGTCTCTTGCACGGATTCGTGTGCGGTGAGCTGCATCTCGATCTCGCCCAGCTCGATGCGGTAGCCGCGTACTTTTACCTGATGGTCGATCCGTCCGAGGTATTCGATGGTACCGTCTGACAGCCAGCGTGCGAGGTCACCTGTACGGTATATGCGCTGGCCTGGAGTGAACGGGTTCTCGATGAATTTGTCCGCATTCAGGTCGTCGCGGTTGAGATAGCCACGGGCCAGCTGGACACCAGCGATACAGAGCTCCCCTGCTACGCCGACTGGCTGCAGGTGTGCCGGGTTGAGCGGATCGATGACGTAGAGCTGGACGTTGTCGATTGGCTTCCCGATGGAGACAGATGCACCTGTGTCATACGTCGGGTCATAGCGGTGGATCATGCAGCCGACGACGGTTTCGGTCGGGCCGTATTCATTGTAGATGTAGAGCTCACGGCCAAATGCCTCTGTGATGGATTGAGCCAGCGTGGTCTTCAGATCATCCCCGCCGACGATGAAGGTATGGATGATCGAATCGCGCAGATCCATGCCGTCGAGCAGGGTCAAGTGGGCCGGGGTCAGCTTGACGATGGTGGATTTGTTATCCGCCAGCACTTTGTCGAGGACGAAGCCGTCGCCGTTGTCTGGGTAGATGTTGATTGTTCCTCCACTGATCAACGGTGTAAAGATACTTGTCACTGTTAAGTCAAAAGCAATCGAAGAATACAGGGCGAACGAATCTGCTTCCTGTTTGAGATATTGCTTGGTGCCCCATGTGATGTAGTTGACCAGACCGCTGTGCTTGAGCATGGTGCCTTTTGGCTTACCGGTGGAGCCGGAGGTGTAGATCACGTAGACGAGATCGTCGGTTACATTGGTGCAAGGCAGGTTAGCCGTCTCTCCGGTATAGAGCGAGGTGTCGGTCAGATTGATCATCTCACCACCGAAGTCCACTTGTGCCAGCAGCTGTGGCTGACCGAGCAGAAGCTTCGCCTGGCTGTCTTCGAGCATGTAGGAGATCCGCTCTTCCGGTGTGCGGGGAGCCATCGGCAGGTAGGCTGCGCCTGCTTTGAGGACAGCAAAGATAGCGATGATCAGCTCGATGGAGTGTTCGCTCAACAGACCGACGATGGTTCCGCGTCCGACGCCTTTGGCCTGAAGCTTGTAGGCCAGTTGGTTGGCACGTTCGTTGAGCTCGCGGTAGGTGCAGGTCAGATCGTCGTGAACCAGGGCGATCGCGTCTGGTGTACGGGCAGCTTGTGCTTCGAAAAGCTGGTGGATCGTCAGATCGAAGTTCGGATCGGTGACGGTCGTGTCATTGAAGCTGTGGATCAACTGTTCCTTCTCCGCGGAGGTGATCACTTCCACATCAGCCAGTCTCACGTCACGGTTCGCTACAATTGCGCGCAGGACTTGGGTAAAATGCCCGGCCATCCGCTCGATGGTCTCGTGCTTGAACAGCTTGGTGCAGTAGTTGAGGCAGCAGTTGAGCGTATCATCTGCTTCTTGGGCTTCGAGGGACAGATCGAACTTCGCCACCTGGTAGCCCGTATCATACGGGATCCCTTCTGCGTCTCCAAAGGTCAACTTGGCCTCCCCGAAGTTCTGCATGGTGAACATCACGTCAAATAGCGGGTTGCGGCTCATATCACGGCGGATGTTAAGCTTCTCAACGATCTCTTCGAACGGATAATCTTGATTTTCAAAAGCGTGCAGAGATGTCTCTCTGACCTCGTGCAGGAAGTCAGCGAAGCTCTTTTCGCTCGTTGGGAACCCGCGCAGGACGAGCGTGCCGACGAACATCCCGACGATGGACTGCAGATCAGCGTGTGGACGGCCTGCGATGGCACTGCCGACGAGGATGTCGTCTTGACCGCTGTATTTGGCAAGCAACACTTGCAAGGCGGCAAGCAGCACCATGTACATCGTGGTTCCGGTCTCGGCTGCCAGCTCGCGCAGGGATTGGGTCAAGTCGGAGTCGACGCTAAAGAGGTGCAGTTGACCATCGAAGCTTTGGACGGATGGTCTGACGTAGTCGGTTGGCAGCTGCAGGGCCGGGATCTCTCCTGCGAGGGCTTCGAGCCAGTAGTTCTCTTGCTTCTGCATCAGCTCGGTACCGTACTGCGCCTGCTGCCAAGCGGCAAAATCCTTGTACTGGATACGCAGGGCTGGCAGTTCTTCGCCTGCGTAGAGCTGGGACAGCTCGCTGAACAAGAGATTCATAGAGACACCATCGGAGATGATGTGGTGCATGTCGAGCAGGAGGTAGTGTCTTTGTGTGCGTGTGGCAGTTGCTTCTGAGCTGATTCTACTAGGTTCACCCTGATTGATCAGTTCGGCACTGGTGACAGCCTCTGCTTCCTCGCAGGTAATCAGCTCAGCCCGGAACAGTGGCGCCGTCCCCAGATCAAATGGCTGGACAAAACCCTTCAGCAGTTCATCCACCTTCTCCGCCGCAACGTGCGGATGATAGAGCAGACGGAAATCTACCTCGCCATGAACACGCTGCACAGGTTCCCCGTCCATCCACTCAAAAGATGTCCGCAGACTTTCATGGCGTCCAATCAGCGCCTGCAAGGCTTCCGCAAGACGGGATGCATCCAGCTCGCCATCTATTTGCAGCACGACAGGCATGTTGTAGGCTACTTCTGTTCCTTCCAGCTCGCTTAGGATCAGCAGACGTTTCTGCGCAGACGATACGGCATACGCGTCACGCTCTTCCACAGGTTCAATCGCGGTGTAGCTGCTTTTTTGCGTGTGTTCAATCCGTTCGGCAAGCCCTTCGATGGTCGGGGCATGGAAGATGTCGCGCAGAGCTGCTTTTACCTCGAACTCTTTGTGGAGTCGGGAGATGAGCACGGTTGCTTTGAGCGAGTGGCCGCCGAGCTCGAAGAAGTTGTCGCGCACACCGATCCGCTCTACCCCCAAGAGCTCCTGCCAGATGCTGACCAGACGCATCTCGGTCGCGGTATGTGGTGCGACATACTCCACCCCTGTCGCTACACGGCCTGCGGATGGCTCAGGAAGCAGCTTGCGGTCGATCTTCCCGTTGGCTGACAGCGGCATGGCATCCAATTGGACAAAATACGCCGGGATCATGTACTCAGGCAGATCAGTTGCCAAGTACTGGCGCAGTCCGGCAATCGTCAGCTCTTCGCTTGCGACGAAGTAGGCACTCAGATCGTATTGACCGAATTCGTCTTTTCTGGCTACGACGACCGTTTCTTTGACCGCTGGATGCTGGAGCAGGAGCGTTTCGATCTCGCCCAGCTCGATGCGGTAGCCGCGGATTTTGACCTGATGATCGATCCGTCCGAGGTACTCGATGTTGCCGTCAGACATCCAACGTACGAGGTCGCCTGTACGGTACATTTTTTCACCTGGGGTAAATGGGTTGTCGACGAATTTCTCGGCGGTCAGGTCTGGGCGGTTGAGGTAGCCGCGTGCCAGCTGAACCCCTGCGATGCAGAGTTCACCCGCGATGCCGACAGGCTGGAGCTGGTCTGGATGCCGTGGATGAACCACGTAGAGCTGTGTATTGTCGATTGGCTTCCCGATTGGTACGAGGTCGATTTCTTCATCGCTTGCGCAGTTGAAGTACGATACGTCTACAGTCGCTTCGGTCGGGCCGTACAGATTGATTAGCTGTGTCCCGTATCGGTGGTACAGCAGTCGGTTGAAGCGGTTCACATGCGCCACCTGCAAGGCTTCCCCTGAGGCAAAAACCCAGCGCAGACTGGACAGCCGTTCGATGTCGGCAGACCCGTCGATATGCTCTTGGAATGCATGCAGCATCGATGGGACGAAGTGCATGGTAGTGACGCGGTAGGTGTCAATCGCATCGACGATGACGGCAGGCTCTTTTTCACCGCCTGGGGTCAGGAAGGCGACCGATGCTCCGACGAAGGACCACCAGAACTGCTCCCAGACTGATACGTCAAAGGTGTACGGGGTCTTTTGCAGGATCACGTCTGTCTCGCTGATCGGGTATGCCTTCTGCATCCAGCCGATCCGGTTGATCGCGGAGTGATGCTCGATCAGGGTGCCTTTAGGCTTGCCGGTGGAGCCGGAGGTGTAGATCACATAGGCCAAGTCAGTCGGCTTGTTGATGTGCTCCAGATTGGAGTCGTCGCCTTGGTAGACGGATGGATCGTCCACATGGATCACCGTACCTGCAAAGGCCACGTCTACCTGTACATAGGATTGGGTCAAAAGCAGGCTGGCTCCCGAGTCTTCCAGCATGTATTCGATCCGGTCGAGCGGGAACTCAGGTGAGATCGGCAGGTAAGCACCGCCCGCTTTGAGCACGGCCATGATGCTGACAGACATCTCGGTGGCACGCTCGATGATCAGCGGTACGATCGTATCCGGGCCGACACCTGCTGCACGCAGTCGGCGGGCCAGCTGGTTGGCACGGGCATTCAGCTCGTGATAGGTCAGGCTCTCTCGATCGAACAGGACAGCGATCCGATCCGGTGTCTTCGCCGCTTGGGCTTCTAAGATCTGATGCAGGGTCAGATGCTTCGGATAGTCGCAGGCCGTATCGTTGAAGGTGTGGAGGATCTGCTGTTTCTCTGCCTCGCTCATCATGTTGATCTCTGCCAGACGCCCATCACGGTTGGTCACGATCATGCGCAGCACCTGCTTATAATGGCGGGCAAACCGCTCCATCGTCTCACGGCTGAATAGCTTGGTGCAGTAGTTAAGCCAGCACTCGATCTCTTCCCCGGCCTCCTGTGCCTGCAGGATGAAGTCGAATTTCGACAGGTTGTAGCTGTCATTCTGATACGGCGTGACGTTCACACCATCCAGCTTGAGCGTGCTGTCCCCCGCATTTTGCAGGACGAACATCACATCAAACAGCGGGTTACGGCCCAAGTCACGTCTGATAGACAGCTTCTCTACCAATTCTTCAAACGGATACTCCTGATGTTCAAAAGCATGCAAAGTGGTCTCTCTCACCTCTGCCAGATAGTCAGCAAACGTCTTCTCAGCCGCCGGGAAGCCACGCAGCACCAGCGTACCGACGAACATCCCGATGATCGCTTGTAGGTCATCATGCGGACGGCCTGCTATCGGGCTTCCGATCAAGATTTCTTCTTGTCCGCTGTACTTGGCGAGTGTCACCTGCAAGGCGGCAAGCAGCACCATGTACAGGGTCGTTCCCGTCTCGGCGGTGAGCTGGCGGAGCTGTTGGGCCAGTTCTTTTTCTACCACGAACGGTGCGATGTCACCCTCAAAGCTCTGAACAGCCGGACGCGGGTAGTCGGTCGGCATTTGCAGGACAGGGATTTCCCCAGCAAGGGCGTCGAGCCAGTAGGCTTCCTGTTTTTTCATCAGATCGGTCTGTTGGAGGTTCTGCTGCCAGACGGCAAAATCTTTGTACTGGAGGTGAAGCGGTTCCAGCGTCTGTCCGGCATAGAGCTTGGACAATTCGTCGCAGAACAGGCTCATGGAGACCCCGTCAGAGATGATATGGTGCATGTCAATCAACAGCAGGTGCTGGTCTACTCCATAGGTGACCAGATGCACACGGAACAACGGCGCCTGCTTCAGATCAAATGGCTGCATGAAGGATGCCGCGATGCGGTTAAGCTGCTTCTCCACCCGTTCGGAGACGAGATGGGTATGTCTCATGCGGAACACCAGATCATCATGTACCCGCTGGACCGGCTCTCCATCCACCCAGTCAAAAGAAGTCCGCAGACTCTCATGGCGTTCGACCAGCGATTGCAGCGCGTATTCGAGGCAAGTGGCGTCGATTGGGCCATCCAGCTTGAGCATGCCAGGCATGTTGTAGGCAAGCTCTGCCCCATCCATCTCGCTTAAGATCAGCAAGCGTCTTTGTGCGGAGGAGACGGGATAGTACTCGCGTTTTTCCACCGGTTGAATCGCCAGATAGTGGCTCTCCTCCGCCTGCTCGATCAGCTGTGCCAAGCCTGCGATGGTCGGGTTCTGGAAAAGCTCGCGGAGCGAAATCTGGGTATTGCATTCCTTATGCAGCTTGGAGACGAGTACAGTGGCTTTGAGCGAATGGCCGCCGAGGGCGAAGAAGTCGTCATGGATGCCGATGCGCTCTGCTCCCAGCAGCTCTTTCCAGATGCTGACCAGCTTCTTCTCTGTCTCGGTGCGTGGGGCGGTGTAGGCTTGTTGGCTGCCTGTCAGCTCAGGCTGTGGCAGTGCACGCTTGTTGACTTTGCCGTTGGTGGTAAGCGGCATTCGCTCAAGCTGCATGAAGCAGGACGGGATCATATAGGACGGCAGGCTTTGGCCGATGTATGCTTTCAGCTCGCCCGTATCCACTTCGCTCTTGGCTGTGAAGTAGGCGCATAGCTGGCTTTGGCCCGTCGCGTCCTTGAACATCACGACGACCGCTTCCTGTACCGCCTCATGCGCGGTAAGCTTCGCTTCGATCTCGCCCAGCTCGATGCGGAAGCCGCGGATTTTGACCTGTCCATCGATCCGGTCGAGGTATTCGATGCTACCGTCTGCGAGCCATCTGACGAGGTCACCGGAGCGGTACATCGTTTTGCCAGACTGGAATGGATGTGGAACGAATTTCTCAGCAGTCAGGTCCGGACGGTTGAGATAGCCGAGTGCCACACCATCCCCCGCGATGCAGAGTTCACCCGGTACGCCGACTGGCATCAGGCGGTTATAAGCATCGACGACATATAATTCGGTGTTGGCAATCCCATGACCGATCGGCACGGTAGCCGCCGCATCTGCCACTTCATTGATCGGATAGTACGTGGCAAAAACAGTCGTCTCCGTCGGCCCATACACATGAATCAACCGGTCCGTACCCAGAGCCTCCAAAGCCGTCTGGATATGGCGCACCGAGCAGCGTTCACCGCCGAACAGGATTTTTCTCACACCCTGCAGGCTGTCTACCGCCACGTCTACCAACGCATTGAACAGAGCCGTAGTAGCGAAGAACACACTGACTTCTTCACTCTTAATCAGCACGGTCAGCGCTTGGACATCTGGCACGGTTTCTTTTTTCACCAGTACGAGCTTGGCCCCGTTCAACAACGCACCAAAAATATCAAAGGTAGAACCGTCGAAGGCATAGTTAGAGAGCTGCAAAAGCGCATCCTCCGGCGTGATCTCGATGTAGTTGGTCTGCTTGACAACACGGCTGACATTGGCGTGGGTGGTCATGACCCCTTTTGGCTGGCCGGTTGTGCCGGAGGTGTAGATGATATAGCAGAGATCATCCGCTGTGCCCACAGGCTGCTCCAGATCCGCTGTATCGGTACCGAACAGTGCCGGGCCGTCCAACTCAATCACTTGTCCACCGAAAGACTCAACCGCTTGGTGCTGCAAAAGTCTGCTCTGGGTCACGATCACATCCGTCTGGGTATCCGCCAGCATGAACTGCACACGCTCCAGCGGGAACTCAGGGTCGATTGGCAGGTAAGCCGCACCTGCTTTGAGAATCCCGAAGATCCCGGCGATCATCTCGCAGGAACGCTCCATCAGCAAACCAACGACATCACCGCGACGGACGCCATGGGCTTGGAGCTGACGGGTCAGCTGATTGGCACGGGCATTGAGCTGTCCGTACGTCCAGACTTCTCCCTCAAAGCTCAGCGCTACCCTCTCAGGAGCTGCTGCCACTTGCTCCTCGAAGAGCTGTGCGAGCGTCTTGTCTTTTGGATAAGCCGTTTCATTCTGGTTGAATGCATAGATCAGCTGCTCCTGCTCTGCAGCGGTGAGGATATCCAGTTCTTGGACAGTCGCGTGCGGATGCTGGATCGCTTGACCGATCAGCTGTTGCAGATGGGCCGCGATGCTCTCTACCATCCCCTTGTCATACACCTGTGCGTTGTACATGAACTTGACGCACAGACCCCCTCCCGGAAGTACAATCACGTTGAAATCATAGTTCGTCTGTTCGAACACATCCATGCCACCGAAGTCAAAACGAAGCTGCTTTTCCCACTCTGCCTTCTCTTCCGGCGGTACCGGATAGTTCTCAAAGACGAGCAGATGATCAAGCAAACCTTGCTTCAGATCCGTCCCTGCTTGGATGTCAGCGAGTGACAGGTAGTCATAGGCGGATGAGGCCAGTGCATGGGTCTGTACTTGTTGGAACAGTTGGGAGAGAGTCATCTCCGCATTCGCCTGCACACGTACAGGGATCGTGTTGATGAACAGACCGATCATCTGCCCGATGCCATTCACACCCGCATTGCGTCCAGAGACAACCGCCCCGAACACGGCATCATCCACTCGGTTATATCTCGTAAGAAGCATGCCCCAGATCGCTTGGAACGCACTGTTGAGCGTGGCATTGACCTGCTTCGCCAGCTGCTCCAGACGGCTCGTCGTCTCGGTGTCGAGATAGAACACATGGGTCTCTTGCACGTAACCATTGGACTGTCCGCTATGGATCGGCCCACTGTGAGCTTTTGGCAGAGTAGCAGGCTCCTCGTAGCCGCTCAGATGCTCTTGCCAGTAGGCAGCTGCTTCTGCACGGTCCTGCTGCTGCAGCCAGTTGATATATTCGCTGTACGGCTCGATCTCACCCAGCTCCGGTACAAGACCATTGAGCAGCGCATGATAAGTCCCAATCAGCTCGGACAAGATTGTAACCAGAGACCAGCCGTCTAAGAGAATATGATGGAAACTCACGACCATCTGATACTCTTCCACACCCGTCTTCAGAACAGCAAGTCGCATCAGCACATCCTGTGACATATCGAAGCCACGCTCTTTATCCTGTGCTTTGTATGCCTGCAGGCAGGAAGACTGCTCTTGTACACTCAGATGCGAGATATCCACCCACTGTACCTCTGCCCGGCGCTCACCCAACACAACCTGCCACGGACGGGACAGCTGCTCATGGACAAATACGGTTCGCAGAATATCATGACGGTTCAACAGCATCTGGAAGCTTTCTTTCATCTTGTCCAAATCAAAAGCACCCTGCAGCGGAATCGTCGTCTGCTCAAAATAAGCCGGACTGCCCTGCTCCATCAGCGCATGGAACAGCATCCCCTCCTGCATCGGGGAGAGCGGATACACCTTGGTGATCACAGCATCTCCTGCCGTCTCCTGCAAGACAGATTGAATCCGTTCAAACTCTTCTATGGATAACTGCTTCGCCCCCACATCGGACGGTGTCTGCTGGCTGCTTGTCTGCGCCGCGCAGTGCTCGATGATGGCAAGCAGATTTTCTTTAAAACGCTTCGTAAAGCGGCGGATAGTCGATTCGTGGAAGGCCTGCTGGTTGTACAGCACTTCCATCCGAAGCTTACCGCCAAAAATACCGCCGAACAGATCAAGCTGCTGCCCCCGGACAAACTCAGGGCTGATCGGATTGCCCGCCGACAGCGTGGAGGCTTGGAACAGACCTGTCTCCGTATCCTGGTCAAACTGCCCCAAATAGTTAAAACTGATCTCTGGTTGCAGTTTATAACACATCGGTTCATTGACTGAGTGTGTTAAATATTGTAAGATTCCATAACCGACCCCCTTATTCGGAATTCGTCTCAGGGTCTCTTTTACCTGTTTGATCTGGGCAGAGAGTTCATCTGCGCCAGTGTTTAGAATGACCGGATAAGCGGAGGTGAACCACCCTACTGTTCGGGTAATATCCATCCCTGGTATGAACTCTTCGCGTCCGTGACCTTCGAGGAGGATCAGCACATTGTCATCTTGTGTCCACTCTTGGACTGTACGGCTGAGAGCGGTGAGCAGAATGTCGTTCATCTCGGTATGATAGGCATGATGAACCCCTTTGATGAGCTGTTTGGTCGCTGCTTTCGACAGTTCGACGGTAAGCGTTGCACTGTGTTTCATCCGGTTTTCCACAGCCGGCAGATCGGTTGGCAACGGCTTCACATCAGTCTCATCCAGCTTGTTCCAGTACATATTCTCTTTGAGCAGAGTTTTGTCAGTGGCATAGGCATGAAGACGTGTCGCCCATTCTTGGAAAGAAGCGGTCTTCGCCGGGAACACAATTGCTTCCCCGTTGTGCGCCTGGGTGTAGCCTGTGTTGAAATCTTCGAACAAGATGCGCCAGGAGACACCGTCGATCACCAGATGGTGGATCACGATCAAGAGGTGGTCGCCCGTCATGGTTTGGAATAAGCCAAGCTTGATCAGCGGGCCTTGTCCCTTCAGGTCGATGGTTGATTGCAGACGGTTGGATTCCGACTCCACCATCTCTGCCACAACCGTTTCATCCGCTTCGTGTGTGAGATCGATCACGTCAAGGGTAAACAACTGGTCTGTCGCGCCAACGACACCCCGATTACCCTGTTGCACCTGGTTTCCTTCGCCAAAAGTGTAAACCATGCGCAGCGCGTCGTGATGCTCCACGAGGCGGGTGAATACCTGACGGATGATCCCAGCGTCAAAGCCTTCTTTGCGGAAGAGCATGTGCGCTTGGTTAAAATGATGCAGGTCTTCTTTTTGTGTCTCAAAGAACCACCGCTGAATCGGTGTCAGCAGTACCTCACCCTCTACCGTGCCTTGGTCAAAGGTGTTGGTCTCTGTTTTTACATATTTGCCTAACTCCGCAATCGTCGGATATTTGAAAATGTCACCCATCGTAAGCTTACGGCCTTCTTTGCCGAGTCGGGCTGAGATCTGGATCGCCTTGATCGAGTCGCCCCCTGCTTCAAAGAAGTTGTCAGTAATCCCGATACGTTCTACCCCCAGAGCTTTTTGCCAAGCTTCTGCGATCAGAGTCTCTGTCTCATTGCGCGGTGCGACGTATTCGCTCTGCAGGAGGCTGTTGCTCTTGTCAGGCTTTGGCAGGGCTTTTTTGTCGATTTTACCGTTGACAGTCAGCGGCATACGCTCGACGGGGACAAAATACGCCGGAATCATGTAAGCGGGTACATTTTGACCGATATGTTCACGCAGGTCGGTGATGCTCCACTCTGCATCCGGTTCGGCTACGATATAGGCGCACAGCTCGGTCTGACCGCTCTCATCGGTAAGCGCCACGACCACGGTCTCATGGACGGCTGTGTGCTTGAGCAGCTGTGTCTCGATTTCACCAAGCTCGATGCGGAAGCCACGGATTTTGACCTGATCATCCATACGACCGAGATATTCGATTGTGCCGTCCGGGAGCCACTGTGCCAAGTCTCCTGTACGGTACATTTTTGTTTCTGGTGCAAAAGGATTCGATACAAATTTCTCTGCGGTCAGTTCAGGACGGTTCCAATACCCGCGCGCCAAGCCTGCTCCTGCTACACACAACTCACCTGGTACTCCGATTGGCTGTGGCTGATTCCACTCATTGACGATGTAGACCTGTGCATTCGGGATCGGCTGACCGATCGGCAGTACGCTGTCGGTGCGCTCTGTCCCCTGCCATGTCGTTGCGATGATCGAGAATTCAGTCGGGCCATACGCATTCAGATAAGTGACACGGTCTCTCCACTGATTAACGATCTCGCTGGTCGTAGCGGAGCCGCCTGTCACGAGGAGACGCAGCGATTGGAGCTTGTCCGCATCCACATTGACGATGTAAACCGGTGGAATCAGCGCTGTCGTGATCTGATTGCTTTCCATAAAGTTGCCGAATGCAACTACATCGTACACGGTGTCCTGTGTCGGTATGTATAAGGTAGCGCCCGCCAACAAGGCCATCGTGATTTCCCAGACAGAAGCGTCAAACGAGAAGCTGGCGAACTGTACCATCCGATCCTGTTGAGTAAGACCATACTCGTTCTGGAAAAAAGTGGCCAGATTCACAATCCCACTGTGCTCGACCATGACCCCTTTTGGCTTGCCGGTCGTCCCTGAGGTGTAGATCACATACGCCAGATCACCTGGTTGTATGTTCAACTGTATATTGTCCGCTTCCCCACTAAACAGCTTAGCCTCATCCAGCGCAAGCACGTGTCCGTCAAACAATACCTTATCGACCAGATGGCTTTGGGTCAAAAGAATCTTCGCCTGACTGTCTTCGAGCATGTAAGTAATCCGCTCAACCGGATAGACCGGGTCAATCGGAACATAGGCTCCACCTGACTTGAGCACGGCGAGGATTGCGACGATCGTCTCGATTGAGCGCTCCGTCATTATGGCAATGATTTGATCTTTGCCTACTCCCTTATCAATCAGCACGCGGGCCAGTTGGTTGGCACGTGCATTCAGTTCGCCGTAGGTCAGCTTCTGGTCTTCGTAGACGACAGCCAGGTGATCCGGCGCCTGTTGGGCCTGTGCTTCGAACCATGCATGAATCGTCTGATCTGCCTGGTAATCTGCAGCCGTGTCGTTGTAGGTGACCAGCACTTGCTGACGCTCTACCTCAGACAGCATCCCGAGTTCACCCAAGCATTTCTCAGGGTGTGTGATCGCATCATCGATCAGATGCATCAGACGGTCAAAAATCCGCCCCATCTCCGCGTCCGTAAATACCTCATGGCGGTAGTCAAAGTCAAGAACCAGCTCATTGGTATCCTTGCGATCTTTGATATGGAGAGTGAAGTCTTCCCCTTCATGGCCCATAAAAATCGGCTCGGTCACAAAGCGAATCCCGTCTTTTTGCTGGTAATCCATCACTTGATATTCAGCGGTAAAGCTGAACAAGCGGGTGAAATCACGATGCTGCTCGCGCAGTTCATTGACCAGCAGGTTGTACGGATATTTCTGGTGGCGCAGAAGACCTGCCTGTTTTTTCGCTACCTTGCGGATGAACGACAGCACATCATCTCCCGGCTCCACCTGCATGCGGAACGGCACAGTGGCAACGAACATCCCCAGTGTATTTTTCTCTTTGGCACTGGAACGGTTGTGGTAGGTCGTCCCAATCGCGATATCAGCCTGTCCGGTGACACGGTACACGTAGACGTTGAGCATCGACATGAACAGTGGGAACACCCCGAGATTCTGCTCTTGGCAGAACGCCTCAATACGGTTTCGCAAATCCTGCGGCACGACAATCTGTTTGCGTGTCGCCTTGGAGCTGACCGCATAGTGATCGTACGGCTTCAATCCTGTAAATTCTGGAAGTGTTGTAAATTCTTCCATCCAGAATTTTCTATCTTTTTGGAAACGGGAAGACTCCAGATATTCCTGTTCGCTTGCAATCGCTTCCGTATAAGCAGGCCGCTGTTGTTCCTCGCGATCCTCCAGTGATTGTGGTTCACCTGTGATGCTAGCATATTCATCCACAATATGATTCAGGAGCATGACGAGCCCGGCACCATCTGCGATGATGTGGTGGAAATTGAGAAACAGAAAAGCTTCTTGCTCACTCCGCTTGATCAGAGCCAGTTCATACAAGTCATTGTCATACAGTTCAAACGGCGTCTGTACTCTCTCTTGCGCCCAGCTGTACATCTCATCCAGATGTTCTGCACGGCTGTAGTCGTAGAACGGGATCTCTTTTGGCTGATAGGGTGCTGTATATTGTCTGGGTTCTTTATTTTCGTCGTCCACGACAATGCGCAGCCGGACTGCCTCATGCTGGCGCAGGACACTCTGAATCGCCTGCCCCAAGGCATCATAGTCAATTTTCTCAGCCTGATAGGTGATGACCACTCCCAAGTTAGAAATGCTTGTCTCTTTCCATAGCTGTTCCATGTACCAGATGCGTTTTTGCGCATGGGTTAATGGATACCCGTTACCATGCTGATCCATGTCAAATTTCCCCCTCGTAACAAAAATAACTGGATAATTTATCCTAGTGCCATTCTAACTTATTTTTATATGGAATAAATATGTAATTTTTGTCTATTGTGTGTAATTTTTAATTTTTTATATATTTTTATGTTGATGTCCATTTTTTCGCAATTTATCGATATTTTATTCTGGTATATCCATAAAATAACACCGTTATCCTTAATAATATTTAACATTTGTTAATTTCGTCCCACCTTCCAATAACTACCAATCTCCTAGTTGTCACACACGATGACTGCTACCAATTCCCTACCCTTTCCATTTCATGCTTATTTCAGACCATGACAGGCCGTTTTTTTACTGCTTCATGTCGTTATTTTTGTTATTCACACTTTCCGAGTTGACTGGATATGGTCAAACATTTTAGGAGAAATGTGTTATACCAATTCAGTTCGATCTGATTATTTATGTGGGTAAAATAAAAAGAAGCAGCCTGATTGTGATCATCGGCGTGCCCCGGATGTAAAAACTGAATATGAAGCCCATCTCCTTGCCATATTAACAGTAATTTCACTGTACTGGGGTTGTTGCCTAGTATAGATGGCATGAAATTTCCGGAGGCATTTTCATGAATCAAATCATATTGTGGAGCTTATTGATCGTTCCGTGGCTCTCCATCCTCTTTTTGGACAAATCAACTCTGCGACGATATTTGCCGGCGGCATTGTTTGTGACGGTGATCAATACATTGGTCTATCAAGCTGCCTATCATTACAATTGGTGGAGGGAATCAGGGCTTTTTGGATGGGATCGCGTGGCCAACGTTCCGTGGGTATACAGTGCGTATCTGGTGGCGACCATCTGGATTTTGCGGTTTACGTATCAAAAGTTCTGGGTGTATCTAACGGTGAATCTTGTTCTGGACGGCCTATATGTGTTCGTCTGGTATCCGGTTCAACGCCGACTGGGTATGGCAACGGGCGACCTGCCTGCTCTCACGACGTATGCCATGATGATTGCTGTAGCGATTTTGGTATATCTGTATCAGGTGTGGCAGGAAGGCGATCCGGTGGAGGGGCTCAACTGGGAGATCCGAAACCGGGAAAAAGCACGCTAAGCGGCAGGATGGCATCCTCGACGAAGCCCTGTAAACAGCAAAAAGCCCTTTGTTGGATAGCATTCCAGCAAAGGGCTTTTATCGTTATGGCTATGCTTTTTTTCGCGTAGTCTTACTCGGTCAGCAACTCTCTGAGCCTGACGACCTTGCTTCGGTCAATCTCACACGCCTGACACAGATACTCCTCGATTGATCCATGGGTTCGAAGCACATCCTGCAGCACATCATCGAGAAAATCATAGCGCACCTCAAACAATGGCTTCATCTGCTCCGATGTAATCCTAAAAAGGCTGATCCATCTGATGGCCTGCTCCATCTTCTTCGCGCGGGGTCCGATGTGTTCATTGGACAGCAGATAATCCTCCATCACGGTCTGATACGGGACACCGGCCAGCAGTTGAAGGGTGGCCGCCACAAAACCGGTCCGATCCTTCCCGCTTGTGCAGTGGATGATGGCGGGGTAATTCTTCTCGTCTGACAAGGCAGTGATGATCTGCTGGATCTGCTGTTTACGGTCATGCGCCATCTTCTGATAGACATCCTTCATGATCGCTGCAAAATCCAGTTCTTTGGGCTTTTGCGTCAGCAGGCGGAAAAACTCAGAACGGGAGTAGGTCTGGCTCTCATGCTGCATCGATGCATGGATCGTCTCGATCCCGCTCTGTTTGGGAATTCGGCTTGGTTTGGATTTGCATTCGTTGGGCGTTCTCAGGTCAACAATCAGCTTGATCCCGAGCTGTTCAATCCGGGCGATATCATGCTGGCTCAGCTTGCACAGGTCATCCGAACGATAGAGCATCCCTTTTTTCATCATGCGTCCGTCTTCGGTTCCGAAGCCCCCGGCATCGCGAAAATTGGCTACCCCGTCAAATGGTCGTAGCTGGCTTCTCTCTTTATGGTTCATCCCCATCTTTCCTTTCTTCTGGGTCAATCTTGCTCCTGTCAAAAACGTCTTGATGACAGAAACACTCTGACGATAGAAAAAAAGCCAATGCACAAGGCATTGGCTCTTTCGGAACTGCTGTAGCATCTGCTATCAATGCGTTTCGTTTGCCCGCTTATTTTTACCCATTGTTTGGGACACGGCTCAGACAAAGCGCAGTATTGACTCCACCAAATCCCATGCTCAGCGTCAAGGCGTGCTGGATATGGTGTGGGATCGCTTCCTGACGTACCCAATGCAGGTCTGGATCGATTGGGTCCTCCAGATTGCGGGTCGGATGAAGCATGGACGCCTCCATCTGCAGCAGGGTAGCGATCACTTCTACCGTACCAGCGGCACTGAGTCCATGTCCGATGATGGATTTGGTCGCATTGATATAGGCATGGGACAGCTGGCAGTCACGAATGGCGGCAAGCTCTGTCTCGTCCCCGATGTGGGAGCCTGTACCATGTGGGTTTATGTAATCGATCTCCTGTGCGGTCAAATCAGCCTGTGCCAGTGCCTGCTGAATCACACGCACCTCGCCTTCATAGGAAGGATTGGGGTTGCGGTTGGCGTCCATGCTCATCGCCCAACCAGAGAGCCGGGCATATGGCTTGACGTCTTCACCCGCGCGTTCCCGGGCGAAGTCAGCCCGCTCGATGACGACAGCCCCGCAGGACTCCCCGTAGATGAAGCCATCTCGGTTGGTGTCAAACGGACGGCAGGCTTTGGCCGGATCATCGGCGTAGCGTTCCGAACCCATCGCCCCGATCGAACGGAAGGCCTGACACTCCCAATAGGATAAATCCATCAACGCACCCATGGCGATACAGACATCCACCTGACCTGTCTGAACCGCATAAATCGCCTGAATAATCGCGGCCTGTCCACTCGCGGAAGCCCCGCCGATCGTGTACGCCATACCTCTGATCCCAAACTGCTCGGTGCATAGACCGCACACGTCACTGTCCATGAAGGAGACCGCATAGTTGGGACGGATAAAGAAAGCCCGATCGTGATACGCTTCCTGAACCTGTACCAATTCCCGCTGCTGGGTATTGGAGCCGCCGATGATCAAGCCGATACGGTGAGGATCGACCCCGTCCAGCTTGGCATCCTGCCACGCTTCATGCAAAGTGACCAACGCCACCTGCCCGGTATAGGAGGCTGTCCGCAGATTCCGTTTGGAAAAGCTGTCCGGAATGTTCAGTGACGGGATTTCCGCACCGATAAAAGCTGAGTCATGCTGTCTTCCCGGACGCTCCATCACGGAAAAAGCATGCGAGCCTGCCAACAAAGCAGAGGCAAATGCCTCTTTTCCCTGGCCAATCGAAGAAGTGACACCGACTCCAGAGATGATCAGATTAGACTGCGGTTGCTTTTGCATAGAACACTTCAGCCAATTCGCCAATATTTTTTACATTTGCGAATTCAACGCGCGGGATTTGCAGACCGAGTGATTCCATGGTCATCATCACGATCTCAGCACGGTCGAGGGAGTTGGCACCCAGGTCCTTCAGTTGGTCTTCCGGATGGAATGTATGGCCTTCCAATTCAGGCAGCAGCTCAAGAATATGACCAACGATGATTTCAAAAATTTGTTGTTTGCTCATGCTAAATTCCTCCTGGTTGTATTCCTAAGCGGACAAGAGAGCGTATTGCCTGTCTTATTAACTTAGGATGATTTGGTTGGTAGATGTTATTTTTGTATTCTCCCCAATAATAGGTGAAATCTGAAAATTCTACAATGAACTTTTTATATTTTTTTGTAAATATGTCACCTGTTCATGAACCTGTTCGAAGCATTAACCGACAATCGCCGACAGTCTGCGGGTCAGCGTCTCAGCGGTCTCCGTCAACAGCTTGAGGCCAATCTCATCTACGTGTCTGTTACGCCACTCTTCCAGCGGTGTCCCCTTGACCCACTGGTTGAACGCCCCCATAGCAGGACCGCAGTGGATTTGATAGTCGACGCGGTGGGCTTGGTCGCCGGCGAGCGCCAGACGGGTAGAATGGGCGAAATACCATTTGAACACCAGTGACATTTTGTGCTTCGGATTTTTTTCGGCTTTTTCTACCTCGGCTGATGACTTGTAGTCTTTGATCTCTTGATAGACCTCGTCGAAGGTACGGTAGAAGTACTTTTCTTGGATCATCTTTTTGGTTTTGTCGTCGATCTCGTCCAAGGAGTTGAATTGGCGGTAGAGATCGTAGAGCTTATTGGCCCGCGCCGGGAAAAACAGCCCTTTCTTGAGTACCTGTACCTTGGCACCCAACTCGAACATGTCGCCAGCCGGTGCATATTCGTTATCCTGTACGTTGGCCTGCTGGAGCAGGTCTTTCACCGCATCACTGGTTCCTGCCTCCACCGTACATTGGTTGATCGAGCCTGTGGTGATGTATTCCGCGCCCAAGATGAAGGCTGCGGCGGCTGCCTCTGGTGTGCCGATTCCACCTGCGGCTCCGATCCGTACTTTTTTGGCGTAGCCGTATTGCTGTACCTTTTCGTTGCGCAGCTTGATCATCGCAGGCATCAGGGTATAAGCGATTCCCATGTCGGTGTGGCCGCCTGAGTCTGCTTCGACGGTGATGTCATCTGCCATCGGAACGGACTTGAGCCATTCGGCTTCCTGTGACGTGAGTTGGTTTTCCTGCAGGAGTTTTTCTACCATATGCTCGGGAGCCGGACTCAAAAAGACTTCCGCCACCTCTGGACGCGATACCTTGGCGATCAGCTTGTTGGCGGTGTGGATGGTGCCGTCTGCGTTGCGGCTGAGCCCTTTTGCCCGGTATTTGATCAGGGCCGGGGTGATGCTCATGAAGGCAGACGCTTCCATGATTCTCACACCATATTGAAGGTACAGGTCGATCATGTTCATCTCAGCAGTCGGATTGCCCAGGTTATGTAAAAGATTCATGCCATATGCTTGTCCTTGGTTGAGCTCTTGCTGGATGCGCCGGATGGCCTTCTCCACCTGCTCAACGCTCATGCCGCCCGTCCCGTAGAATCCAAGCATCCCGGCCTTCCCGACTCGGATGACCATCTCTTCGGAGGCGATGCCTTTATACATGGAACCGGTCACGTAGGCGTATTTGAGGTTGTAGTCCTTTTTGAACTGCTCATCACCCAAGGAGGAAGCGCTGAGACCAGCGGATTTGGCTGGTGCAGCTGCTTGCTGGGACGGTTGCGGTGTGCTTGAAGGTGCTTCGACCGCTGCAGCCACTTCTGCCATGGCCTGCTCAGCCTCGTCTGCCACCACTAGTGGTTCTGCTTCTCTGCGGATGGTCGTTACCAGCTTGGTCAGTACGTTACCCGGCCCGACCTCGACAATCTCCATCTCCCCACGCCCCATCAGGTAGCGGATGGTTTCGGTCCATTTGACTTGATTGGTGATCTGCTTGACCAGGTTGGTCTTCAGGTCTGCCTGTTTATACGGTCTTGCATGAATATTCGAGATAACCGGAATCGCCAGTGGAGCAAACGGAAACTGATTCAGGTAGTCAGCAAAGATGCGTTCTGCATCGCTCATATAACGGGAATGAAACGCACCGCTTACGTTGAGCGGCAGATAGACCCGCACACCTGCCGCCTCAAAGATCGGCTTCGCCCGCTGGATATCCGCTTTGCGCCCCGCGATGACGATCTGGGACGGGCTGTTATGGTTGGCGATATCAATCTCGGTCAGACCATTCTCTATCAGCACTTCGTTGATTTTTTCCGGTGAGAATCCGATGACTGCCGCCATTCCCCCTTCTGCCGCTTGGCTCATCAATTCGCCGCGCTTTTTGACCAGCTTCACGCCTGTTTCAAAATCGAATGCACCTGCTGCGAACAGAGCATTGTATTCACCCAGGCTGTGCCCGGCTACATAGTCTGGTTTCCGGCCAGTTTCATTTACCTTCTTCAGATAGCTAAGTGCATTCACGACGAACAGTGCCGGCTGGGTAAACTGAGTCTTGCCCAGCTCCTGTGCCGGATCTTCCAAGCACAACTGCTTAATCGAATAGCCTAAGATCTGATCAGCCTGGGCAGTCAGATGGGCAAACTCATCGAAAAGAGTACCCCCCATCCCTTTATGCTGGGAGCCTTGTCCTGGAAAAACATATGTAACCATGTCTCAAACACCTCTCCTACTATGATTCGTTCCCTTTCCAGAAAAATAGAAAATCCGATTACTCTCTGACAAATGTAAGAGTAACCGGATGGGATTCCAGAAAAACAAAATGAGGACATACCTTTCCCAGATCATCTGCATGAAACTTCATACACACTACCAAATCTGATTCCCTATAGACCCTAACATCCTCCAACGTGCCGAAACATCGATTCGATTCGGTTAGGTAACAAATAAATTTTACGAAAAGGAATAAGTAACGTCAAGGCGATATTCCATTATTTTACGGAAATTATTAATTTTTGATACGGAGCGAAGCCGCGCAGAGCCTCCTGATTCTTTTGCGTCATTCTCGTGAAACCTACGGGAACGTCATCCCTTCATGAATGATCCTCTTTTTACGATTCGATGACTAAATCAGCCATTCTCTACAGATTCTATTGAAAACAAGCCACAAGAAAGGAAAGCATGATGGCAGAAAAACCAAATGTGTCTTCAACTGACCATAACATTCGTTTGACGTCGGCCGAAATTGCCAACCTGTGGGGCACGTATATGGGGAATTCGATGTCTGTGTGCGTTCTTCAATATTTTTATGAGCATGTGGAGGATCGGGAAATCAGGGAAGCGCTGGAGTATGCCGTGTCGCTTGCGAAGAAGCATGTCGAACGGGTCAGAGATATTTTTGCGCATGAGGCGTTCCCGATTCCGGTCGGATTCACCAATCAGGATGTAAATCTGAAGGCTCCCCGGCTGTTTTCGGATACGTTTTTCTTGAATTATCTTCATCAGACAACCAAAAGCGGGTTCAATCTCTATGGGGTTGCCCTGCCTAACATCGCCCGCTCCGATGTCCGTGACTTTTTCTCGGAGTGTATTGTCTCGTTGACCTCGCTTTACAACAAGGTGGCCAATATCTCTTTATCCAAAGGTCTTTTTATCAGACCCCCGTATATTACGGTTCCGCATGGAGTCGATTTTGTGGAGTCGCCCAGCTTTCTAGCCGGATTTCTCGGTAAGAACCGCCCTCTCAATGCTCTAGAGATCACCCATATTCATTCAAACATCCAGTCGAATGCGTTGGGGAAAGCACTCGTAATGGGCTTCAGTCAAGTGGCCGAAAACGTTGAGGTGAGAGACTATTTCCTTCGGGGCAAAGAAATCGCGTCGAAGCATATGGATGTATTAAGCGATATCTTTCGAAATGAGGAATTGCCTGCCGCCATGTCTTGGGATCATGATATCATGGATTCCACAGAACCGCCGTTCTCTGATAAGCTCATGCTGTTTCACATCATGGGCTTGAACGCGCTTGGATTATCTAATTACGGTTCGGCTATATCGGGAAGCCAGCGGCATGATCTCGCAGCGACTTACGGACGGCTGTTCAGTGAGATTGGTCTATATTCGGAAACCGGAGCCAAGCTGATGATCAAAAACGAATGGCTGGAGCAGACGCCATTAGCGCCGAACCGGGACGAACTGGTCATGAGTTGATACACAAAAAAGCAGTCTACCCCTTGATTTCAGGTGTTAGACTGCTTTTGCTTGATTCAAGTACGTATTGGTCGAGCGATTCAGTCCGGCTTCTTCACCTTCTCCTGCGTCTCGCCGTCTACGATCTCCCTGATCGCGCGGATGATCGGGTCAAACTGTGCATAGGAACGGCCATATTCCAGATTAAATCCGTAATCAAAATCAGCCGGATTCGCGCCTTGGTTATGCGTAATGATCGTCTCGATTTTGTCGATGGCTTTGACCAGCTTGGCTTCTTTGGTCTCCACTTTGTTGTATTCCCACCAGAGGTCAAGCAGCTTGTTGCGGGTCCGATCGGGCAGGGATTCGGAGAGCTTGCGTACGTCTGCTTCTTCTTTTTCCAGCTGTCCCTCCAGATTCACCTTAATGGTGGCGGAGATATCCCCTTCGTAAGCTTCTCCAAGGTCATGGATCAGGCACATCTGCATCACTTTATGAAAATCCAGGTCAGGAAAATGATCCTCCAGCACAAAAGCAAGCATAGCCAGCCGCCAGGAATGCTCTGCGACACTCTCTTGCCGGCCTTCTTTTGTCCATGCCGTGCGGGTGGTGTCCTTTAGGCGTCCCAGTTCCTTCATGAAGGTGATGAGTTGGTGATAGGTCTGTGTGTGTTCTCCCATCGCTTTGGTACAGCTCCTCTCGTGGCGTTTGAATCTGATCTCTTTATTTTATAGGATGTGGGAACAAAGAAAAAGCAGTCTACGCCTAGTGGGTTCAGGTGCCAGACTGCTTTTTACTTGAACGTGGTGACAGGGATCTCGAAGTGGAAAATCAAAAACAGTGTCATCACAAACGTAAGCACCCACGCCCATAGTGGCCGGGTATGATGAAGGCGGGTTCCAATGAACAGGAACACCCACACAATCACTGACCACCAGTATGTCCAGCCATTATGGTAGCTGGTGAGGCCCATATAATGAAACATTAATTCCACCAACGAAAAAATCGTCGTCCACAGCAGAATGTATCCGGACTGCTTCAGAAAACCAGACGAAAACGGGAAGCGTGACAGATACAGAATCATCATGGGTGGAAAGTTGACAAAACAGATGAAAAAGTCTGCTAGGGTATGATTCGGGATGAATAAGGTCTTCTCAAAATGCCACAGGGGATAATCATACATGAGAACCGTAATCAAAAGATCGACGGAAATAATGTAAATGATCGTTGGATAGTACTTCTTCCAGTTCCTCCAATCACCATAAACCCAAGCGGCCAGCAGGATTATGACGCCAACCAGAATGGTCATCACAGACGCAATGGTATAAAGCAAGACTTCCCTCCCCCATCCAATCTAACACTGACATTGATATTATTTCCATATAGAAGTTCAAATATGATTCCGTTTGCATCGGCTCCGGGGCGATTTGCCAATCACTGTCCAACTCCTTATAATGTAGGCAACATATTGACTTATTCAGGAGGTCAGCCATACATGGAAAAACAAAGCTTGTTGCTCCTCCACGGTCTGGGTGGAAGCGGCCCACAGCATTGGCAGTCGTGGTTAGCGGTAGAATTGAGACAAAAGGGGCTGGATGTCCACTATCCTACCTTTACAGACTTTGATACACCACAAAAGGATGTCTGGCTGCAGGAGCTTGCCGCTGCGATGGAACAGATCCCGGCTGATCATCAGGTCACCGTGGTTACGCACAGCTGCGGCTGTCTGCTCTGGCTGCATCATGCCGCGACAGGGCCTGCGCGGATCGTACAGCGGGCGATTCTGGTCGCACCTCCTGCCCCTTCGCTGGTGATTCCGGAAGCGGCGAGCTTCTCCCCGGTACCGTTGGTGGAGGCTGATCTGAAACAGGCTTCTCACGAGACCTTGTTCGTGATGTCGTCAGATGATCCGTATTGCAGTCTGGAGGAGGCGACCCATTATATGCAGTTGGGCGCGCCTGCTGTGGTATTTCCGAACATGGGGCATATCAATACCGCGTCTGGGCATGGAGAGTGGTCTTGGATATTGGAGCAGTGCTTGCGAAAAGGAGTTATGTAGTCGGTCTGCGGACTGTACCTGCCCGCTCCCGTCAGCAGACTCGTCACAGGACGTATATGTAAGAAAAAAACCGCTCTTATTGTGGCACCCTCCCTGTTGTTGAGAAAGGGCGGGCGTTCGCAGTAAGAGCGGTTATTTTAGGTTGTCCGGTTTATCGATGCTTGTCCGGTTATGTACCTACTTCATTCGGTATTACAGGTATCGTATTACGGTAAATTCTGTTCGCCGATTAATAGCCATCTGTTTGATGGCCCATCTGATCCACTTGATTTGCCACCTGTTGTGCAGCGCGAAAGACACGCCCAGGGTTTTTGGGAGCTTTGGCAAGACCCTCTGACACTCGGCGGCCATAGTCAGGGTCGGCTTGGGTGAAGTAGCTGATCATCTTTTCTTGGATTGCCGGAGCACAGACACTGAGGACGCCTACCAGGTTGGAGATCAGCTCGTCACGCTCGGTATCATCAAACGCGCGGTAAGTCTCCCCTGCCTGCTTGAAATCGTTGGGGCGGTCGATCTTCTCACGCACGAGCTTGGCGTTGTAGTGCGGCTCATGTGGTTCACCCGATTTTGGCGCTTCGCGAAGTCCGTCGATGGTGGATGGTTCGTAGTTGACGTGCGGGTTCTGACCTGGGGCACGATCCACATTGTACTCCATCTGACCGCCGCGCTGGTTGGTCGCCACGTGTTTTTTCGGGGCGTTGATCGGGAGTTGCAGGTAGTTGGTACCTACACGGTAGCGTTGGGTATCGGAGTAGGAGAAGGTACGGCCTTGAAGCAGCTTGTCATCGGAGAAGTCCAGACCATCGACAAGCACGCCTGTACCAAATGCCGCCTGCTCTACCTCTGCGAAGTAGTCTTGTGGATTGCGGTCTAGCACCATGCGTCCTACCGGCAGGAACGGGAACTGATCCTGTGGCCACAGCTTGGTCGGATCGAGCGGATCAAAATCAAGCTCTGGATGCTCTCCATCCTCCATGACCTGTACGCACAGCTCCCATTCCGGATACTCGCCGCGTTCGATTGCTTCATATAAGTCTTGGGTGGCATGACTAGTGTTGTACGCTTGGATCTGGCTCGCTTCTTTAGCCAAAAGGTTCTTGATCGGCTGCTTCGGCTCCCAGTGGTATTTCACCAGAACACCTACACCGTCTTGGTTCACCCATTTGTATGTATTGACGCCTGAGCCTTGCATTTGACGATAGTTGGCCGGAATGCCCCATGGCGAGAAGATGAATGTCACCATATGAGTCGCTTCCGGTGTATTGGAGAGGAAATCGAACATTCTCTCTGGATCGCTCAAGTTGGTCACCGGATCAGGGCGGAACGAGTGCACCATGTCAGGGAACTTCAGCGGATCGCGGATAAAGAAGATCTTGAGGTTGTTGCCGACCAGATCCCAGTTACCGTCCTCGGTATAGAATTTCACCGCAAAACCACGTGGATCTCGCTCTGTCTCCGATGAATGACCACCGTGCACCACTGTGGAAAAACGGACAAAAACAGGTGTACGCTTGCCCTTTTCTTGGAAAAGCTTGGCTCTGGTGTACTTGGAGACAGGCTCTGTCCCTACGGTTCCATACGCCTCAAAATAACCATGCGCCCCTGCTCCACGGGCATGCACGACACGCTCTGGAATCCGCTCACGATCAAAGTGAGAAATTTTTTCCAAGAAATGATAGTTCTCCAGAGTCACTGGACCTCTGTTGCCCACCGTTCTGACATTCTGGTTGTCCGAGATCGGATGCCCCTGACGGTCCGTAAGCGTCATCTCCGTCTCACCCTTGCCCATGCGCGGGTCAGAAGCGCTGCCTACACCATCCACAGCCTGTCCTGTCGGATCTTGGTTCTGATTATTGTTCATACGAGTCCCGCCCTTCAAGAAAAAATTTCTCTACAAATGGGCATTGTATCCAATGAGGAGTTGAAAGATACGCAGGAGAAAGGATCGCTTTACGTAGAAATTGCATCAGGATAAGTAAGATTGAGATAGCATAACACACGTTGCAGAATGTACTCGCGTTTTTGCTCCTAATTTTTCCCCTCCCCTGAATCCTCGCTCTTTTTAATCTTTTTATTTTTATTTATTCTTTCTTCCCATGGCTTTTTTGTTTTGTGGATTCTACTGCTGCCCCGTCCGAGAGGGAGCGGCTGGCAAAGTGCGCGCCTCTTTGGAAATCCCGCTCAGCGGAGAAAAAAGCGCTGGCGTCCCTTTACATCTTGGATCTCTCCCAGTGGCAAACCCCTTCGTTGAATACGCTTCTTCGAACCTTTTTGACACGGACAAGCCAGCGCTTTTTTCGCAGCGGACACCCCCATCATCCTTGCGGATTTTCAAGAAGGCAAGCGATTTTCCAGCCGCTCCCTCTCGGCCACCAAAGCCAACATCAATCCGCATAATAAAAAAAGCCAGGGGCAACCTTCACCCCTAGCGTTTTAACCGTTTCCCCAGCATGTCATAAATCATGCGGAACTTCGGATTATCCAAGAAAACCTCTTCAAATCCACTAAAATGTTCTTTATAAAGCGCAGCGGCCGACTCATAATTCTGCCTTACGCATAATGAGAAGATCTCTTCCAATTTTTCTTCCAGATTGTTGTCCACCAAAACAGGCATCGGCGTCATAATCTCTTGACGCAGATTATTCATCAGCTCATCCAGCTGATTGGTAATCGTAGATGCTGTGGAGAGCTGCTGCATAACGTCATCTGGGATTTTGCCGTCGTACTTGTAGCGAAGCTCATGCTCGTTGACAGCCCAGAAGTTCATGCCGAGCGTGCGGATCTGAATCTCACACGGCAGTGTCCATTTTTCCCCGCCGGAGTAGACCGTGTACGTGCCGATCATGTGGATACTGCGGTAACCGGACTCTTTCGGGGCGTCAATATAGTCTTTTACATCATAGATTTGAATATCTTCGCGCATCTGTATCAATTGCTGAACCTCACGGACGTCGTCGATATATCGGCAGACGCAGCGGAGACCGGCAATGTCAGTGATCTCATTCTTGATGACTTCCTGCCAGTCGTCCTGGTTGAAGTCGATCCGTTTTTCCACGGCTTTGCGCAGTAAGCTGTCGGTTTTTTTGACGCGGCCGACAACGAACTCAATCGGAGAGTAGCGGCCGTTTTTGAGAAAGCCGTACTTAATTCCCTTGAGCTTTAGTTTCAGTTCGTCAACGGCCTGTTCATACGGGGCTAAAAAGCTGACGAGATTGTTCAGAACCTTCTTAGGAATGTTCGGGATATGTGTAGGGGTCATAAATGGATGTACCTCCATAAAAGAGCGTAAAACATAGGGTAACGTAGACAAATTGAATAATTCGTCAAAAAACTGCATGTTCCTGCAAACCCTAATAAATTTACATTAACTTAAAAAATTAATAATATGTTCGTGTTAACCATACAATTAGGACACCAACGAGCATATAACCTGCCGTCGTGGCGATATGCAGCCGAATCGTATCTCGGATATGCCGGGGCACCAGTGGCGTATAAGGCTCCCCCATCCGGGCACGATTGGACTCCACACCTTGATAATAATTCACCCCGCCCAGTTGAATCCGCAGGGCGCCGGCCACAGACGACTCGGTCCAGCCGCTGTTGGGACTCGGATGCTTACGGGCATCGCGCAGACCCATTTTCCATGCTCCTTTGGCGTCTAATCTCATGCACCAAGCAAATATTATAACAAACAAAAAGGTGATTCGTGAAGGAAAAAAATTGAAAATATCGTCCAATCGCGCAGAGGCCCAGCCTAAGTCGCGGTATTTTTCATTTTTGTAGCCTACCATCGAGTCCAGCGTGTTGACTGCCCGATAAGCGAGTGCCAGCGGAGCACCGCCGATGAGTGCAAACAAGAGTGGTGCTGTCACGGCATCTACGATATTTTCCGCTACCGTCTCCACTGCGCCACGGGTGATTTCTTTTTCATCGAGCTGGTCGGTATCACGCCCGACGACCATGGAGAGCTGGAAGCGTGCCTGTGGCAGATCACCTTTGATCAGCTCCTGATAAATCGCCTGGCCTGCCTGTGCTAGACCCTTCGTGGCAATCGTGGTTGCGATCAGGAACACCTCTGTGACTGCTGCCAGAACTGGACTGAATTGGTTCAATAGATATAATAACCAAAACGGGATCAAAAAAGCGGTGCTGACCAAGACGATTGGAAACAGCAGGCCCAGCAGGCGGCCCAGCCATCTGGCTTCGCCCCTTTTTCGCTTGAGCGATTCATAGATCGGACGGATCAGCCGATCGACTCTGGTGATCAGCTTGCCCATGCCGATGACAGGATGGGGCAGCCAGCGCGGGTCGCCGATGATCAGGTCGAGTATGTATGCAAGTAAAACAGTCAAAGGAAACCAGGAATGAATCACGATCGTTACGCTCCTTGTTCAACCCTTTCGAATCTTTTCACGATATACGGCATCAAGGGTGGCATGATGGACGGCAGTCGCCAGCGCATGACCGATCTCAGTGGCGCTGCCGGCATATTGATGGGTGTAGCGGTATGTATGGGACATCGTACAGGCGATCGCCACGGCATCGGTTGTCGTCCCGGTGACCGTGCTGCCTGCATTGTCGGTGAGACCGGCATCCTGCAGGGCAGCGGTTTTTGCCTCGGTGGCAGTGATAACCGCATTGATCAGCGCGGCATCTGTCAGCTTGGCGTCGAGGATCACGATGGTATTGATCGTGTCGGCGAAGTAAGCAGAGTAACGGTTGGGGGCATGACCTGCGCGAACGGCATTGCCGACACCTGCTGTGACGATCGCGCAGAGGCAGAACTCTGGCCCGCTCGCCACACGAATCCCGGCTTCTGCTACATTGGCGGCAGTGAGGAGTCCGATGGCGCGTGTGGGGTCTGCTCCTTTTTCACGGATTCGCTGTACGATGTCTTGAACGGGCTCCATCGAGGAGTAGTCAGCGCCGACACGCTGGTTGAGGATCAGGCTGACGTCCCGGTGCAGTCCGCCTCCCCACAAGGCGCTGGAGAATGTGCGTAAACCAGGTGGATACGTAACCGTGAGCTGATCGTCGGTGATGGTTACACATAGATCAGGGATACTCCCCACCTCATCAGCCATCAACTGACGACACTCCATTCCCCTGTCTGCTCATCGTACTGACACGTCAGACTCGTCCCATGCAGCATCGTCTGCTCAAAATACCGCTTCGGATCACGGTCGATATAAAGCGTCAGGAACAGCTTGATCATCCCCCCGTGACTCACGGCAAGCACCGTCTCCCCGTCTCCATGGCGGCTGAGCAAGCGCGCCAAGAAAGACTCCAGCCGCTTTTGCATATCATCAAGCGACTCTCCATCTGTCGGCTTATGCTCCCATGGATCATCATAAAAACGCACCAATGCATCACCCTCGGTCGGGAACAACTCGTCATAGGTTTTCGCTTCCCAGCGCCCGAAGGCAATCTCACGCAAATCCTCCGTCTTCTCCACGGTCAACCCCGGGTGATGGCTGGCAATCGCTTCGGCGGTACGGACGGCACGTTGCAGGTCACTGCTGTAAGCGGCGTCGATCCGCACGTCTTTTAACTTTTCGCCTAGCTGTCTGGCCTGTTCGATGCCTGTCTCAGACAAGAGTGCATCGTGATGGCCGATATAGCGTTTTTGCTGGTTCTCTGTCGTCACGGCATGACGCGCCCAGATCAATGTCAGCATCAAATAAGACCTCCCATATGTACGATAAAAGCTCCGGTTACAAGCAAAGCCGTCTCGGTGATCTCGGTCAGGCAACCATACGTGTCACCTGTCAGCCCGCCGAGCAGCTTTTGCATACGACGATTAAAGCGGATTGTAATAATAAGCCAAACGATAAGGAAAAGCAATCCCCCGATGGTACCGCTGATCCACAGAACGGTCCCTGCGGCCAAAAGCAGGGCCACTGCAAGCCGCAACGGGGTGAGACCTTCCTTCATACCAGAGCCGATCCCTCCATTGGCATTCAGGTACGGCCAAAAATAAATCGAAAGCAGCAACCCGGCCCGGGCTAAAATCGGCGGGATGAGCAGCATCGTAACCAACAGTCCGGCTATCTCGAAAAAATCACGTGCAATCGTGAACAAGTGCCCGCCTGCCAGCTTAAAAACAAGATCTCCACCCCACGTGCCAAACAATGGAACCAGTGGCTTCGTATCTTCCCATCCGGAAAAAGACAGGGCCATCGTCTCTCGGATACCATCTATGATCGAGACAATCGCGGTGAACTTGACCAGAACGACCAAAACAGCGGCGATCACACCCATCGCTCCGACGCGGCTGTCTTTCATAATCTCCAGCATCCGCTCCCGACTGCGTGATGACCCCACTGCGTCAGCCGTATCCATCAGCCCGTCCAGATGCAGACCGCCCGTCAGCCAAATCCAGCAGACCAGTGTGAGAACGGCGATCAACATCGTCGGCAGGAACGGTGACAGCAAGACCGCCACAACAGCAACAATCATACCGATGATAAGTCCGACCAGCGGATAGTACGCCGTGCTTTTGGCCCATGCTTCTGGTTTGGCTTGGAAGCGGACTGGGATTCTCGTGAGAAATGTAAGTGCTTGGAAAAAAGCGTTCACCCCGTCATCCCTCCCTGCTTCCTTTTAGATACAAGGGCTGACCGGACAGGACAAACATAAACGTCTCCGAAGCGTCCGCCACCAGCTGATTGGCACGTCCCACTGCGTCCTGAAAGGCACGGCCAAGCGAGGTCGCAGCCACACCGCCAAGCCCTACTTCGTCGCTGACGATCACCCAGTCAAGATCGGACTCCTGACAGATTTGCAGAAAACGGGTTGTCTCCACTGCCACTTTTTCCCGCACATGTTGGGTTCCCCATTCGGATTCGGGATAGGACATCAGCAGGTTGGCGATCCAGCCGGAGAGGGTGTCGAGCAGGACGACGCGGTAAGCGGGAGCCGATTCTGTGGCATCGCCAGTCTTAGACGGTGGTTGGGTACAGCTTTCTCCCTCATGATCTGCCCCTTGATGCCCGATCCCCAGGAGACTCCCCTGCGCGATCCGCTCTACGGTCTCCACCAGCTTGAGCGGCTCCTCACACGTTCCCCATTTTCCCGGTCTGCGAACTTGGTGCAGGTCGATCCGCGCCTTCATCTCATCGTCCCACGCCTGTCCGGTGGCGAAATAGAGCACCCCGTCTTGACCTCCCAGCTCCTCTGCGATTTTTTCTGCAAAAGCACTTTTTCCCGAGCGGATTCCGCCTGTGATCAATACGATACTCATCGCAGCCCCTCCTCTGCACTCCGCAGCACAGAGGGTCTGCCCTCTCGAAGCCCGCGGACCACTTGGATGAGCGTATCGGCCATTCGCTCATTTTCTGCACGCGTCTTGACTGCGACACGCAGGTAGCCTTCACCAAGCCCAGGATACATACTGCAGTTGCGGATCAGGATGCCTTTTTCCGCCATGCTCTGCTGGATGGCGTAGGAGGTGAGGCCGTGAACATGCAGGAGCAGGTAGTTGGTTTTGCTGGGAAAGACGTGGATCGACTTGCAGGCCGTGAGCCGTTCTTTGAGCCAGATCCGCTCTTCTGTCACGAAGGCTTGGGTCTTCTGTATGTATTCTTGCTCGTCCAATAGGATTTCACCGGCGGCTTGGGCCAGGTGGTTGACGCTCCATGGGATTTTTTGACTGCTGAGCCGCTCGATGATTTCGGGATGCCCGATACAGTAGCCGAGGCGCAGTCCGGGGATCGCGTAGATCTTGGTCATGGAGCGAAACAGCAGGACATTCGGGAACTCAGCGAGTCTTGGCAGGAGCGACAACTCTTCTCCATCCGGCAAAAAGTCAAGAAACGCCTCGTCCACGCACAGGGTCACGTCGAATTTGCGGCATTGCTCTGCCACTGCGGTAAGCTCTTCGAGACCGAGATGATTGCCCGTCGGATTATTCGGATGCCCGATGAACAGCATGTCGACCCGCTTGATCAGGTTCAACAGCGCCTCTATCCGAGGCAGAAACGCATCCTCCCGCTCTGTAAAATGCGGCACGATCTCACACCCTGCCTTACTCGCCACCGCCTCATACTCGGAAAAAGACGGGTAGATGATCCCTACCCGCTCTGGTTGCAAGGCTGTGACAGCCAGTTGGATGCATTCGGCTGCGCCATTACCGATCAGAATCTGCTCTTGGGCAACCTCATACTGAATGGCGAGCTTGGCGCGAAGATTGCGGCAGATCGGATCGGGATAGCGGATAATCTCCGGCAGTGCCCGCTGGAGGGCGGGAAACAGGCTGTCTGGGACCCCCAGCGGATTAATGTTGGCGCTATAATCGAGCAGGTCGGACGCTTCTGTGCCAAACGTTTTCGCGGCTGACCAGATATCGCCGCCGTGCCCGTATTGTTCAATCCATTTCATAAAGGTTTCCTTTCTTACGGTTATGTAATTCCCCGCTTCGTTGCGGGCTTAGACAGGATCAGGGAGGCCCAGATCGGAGAAGGTGGCCATCTCATGCAGAATCCGGCAGGCTGCTTCCAACAGCGGCATTGCCAGAACCGCACCCGTTCCTTCACCCAATCGCATATTCATATGTAAACACGGCTGTAACCCGATCTCCCGCAGGATGACGGCATGGGCAGGCTCCACAGACAAGTGTGTCGCAAAAAGATAATGACGAAGCACAGGTGCAAGCCGTACCGCGACCAGACCAGCCGCTGAGGCGATCACCCCATCCAAGAGCACAGGACGGTGATGGATAGCCGCTCCGATAATCACACCGACAAGGCCCGCGATTTCCAGCCCGCCTACTTTTGCCAAGGTATCCAGTGCATCGTCTGGGTTCGGCTGATTCACCTCGATGGCGCGTGCGATCACCTGTTCTTTGTGGCTTAGTACCTGATCATCGATTCCTGTACCGCGCCCGACGATACCTGTTGGCTGATTGTTTTGAATCAATACACTGACGAGAGCCGCGCTTGGTGTCGTGTTGCCGATCCCCATCTCACCCAAGGCAAACAGGGTGCTGCCTGCTTCAACGAGCTGCTCCGCCACTTCGATACCTGTCAAGATTGCTTGGATCGCCTCGGCCTCGCTCATCGCAGGGCCTTGTGCCATGTTGTCCGTGCCTGCTTTTACTTTGCGGTTGATCACCTGTGGGGGCAGCTCGGTTGCTTTGCTGCCGATGTCGATCACATGGACGTCAGCGCCCATCTGTCTGGACAGCACGTTGATCGCAGCACCGCCCACAGCGAAGTTACTCATCATCAAGCCCGTCACTTCCTGGGGAAATGCACTTACCCCTTCTGCTACAACACCATGGTCGCCGCACATGATGACGACATCTTTTTTAGCGATCAAAGGCTTATGTTCACCCGTAATCGCAGCGAGGCGTATCACCATATCTTCTAATAATCCCAGACTCTCCGGTGGCTTGGACTTGCACAGCAGCGCACGGCGCACCGCCTCTGCTGCCTGCATGTCCGGTTCGGCTACGCGGGATGTCCATTGATTCAATGTTGCTCGGGTCAAAATCGTCATTACGTGATTCCTCCTCCACAAAAATAAAGCTCCTGCGCTTGTGGTGGTTGCGCGGAGCAGGGTGGACGATTCGGCACAATGGCAGACGAAGAAAACCTTGGCATGCCAGGCCAAGAGGTACATCCCACACCTGCGAGAATGTACTTCTGTCGACTGTAGGCAGGTCTCCTGGCTCTCGGATCGTTGCTCTTCCCTGCCGCACGCCTTCCCAACCGGTTACCGGCCAGTGACTGCGGCGAGCTCCCCGAATACAGTGGCGGGCCCGCGTTGTTTATCTTCCCTATTCTCCTCTTAGATGAGAGGCACCTACAGCTCGTATGCAATTGTCTTATGTCGTTCCTATCTATAAGGTAGCACAGCGAACATAGGTTGAAAAGGTTATTTCCATTCATAAGGCGAGTCTTGGAAAAATGGATTGGGATTGATGTACGTGTTGCCGACCAGCATCCCATAGTGCAGATGCGGCCCGGTGGAAAAACCAGTCGTACCCAGACGCCCGATAATCTGCCCCTGCTTGACCGGCTGATCCACTTTGACATCCAGCTTGGACAGGTGCGCGTAAATCGAGAACAGATTCATGCCGTGATCGATAATAATCGTATTCCCAGTCAGATACATGCTGTCGGCCAACACCACTTTTCCGTTGTGGCTGGCGATGATGGGTGTCCCTTCTTTATTCGCGATATCAATAGCGAGATGGCGGTTGGCTGGTTGTCCGTTCACGACGCGCTGATAGCCGTAGGGAGTGGTCAACTCGCCTTTGGCTGGCATCACGAATGGCCCGGTAAAATACGGTGTCGGTGCAGACTGTGACCGCGCTTTGTTGATCTTGAGCTGATCCGCGTCGATTCGTTCGGTGTTTTGCCTCATGCTGTTCATCTGCTTGCTGACGGTGATCGCATCGGTGTCAAACGTTTTGGCTGCGATGGTAAAGGTCTGGCTCATCTTTTGATCTGTGGACTGGACGGTATAGGTGTATGGCTTGGCTGAGATCGGGACAGGGATGAATCGGGCGTATTCGCCGTTGACCTCTTTTAATTTGTAGGTTTGGTTGAACACTTGGACGGATGTGGCGGCCTGGCTGCGGATCAGGATAACATCGCCGGGGTAGACTGTGTTAGGTTGGACGGTGATTGAGGTAGCCACTGTCGGCTGTTGTGAGGTTGTGGGCTCGGCAGATGATGGATTGGGTTGGACTGGTGCCATTGCTGTAACCGCAGCAGGAGCCTCGCCCGACATCGGGTTCGATGCCGTCTCCATTGTAAAAACAGAATCACCCGCAAAAGTACCATCTGTGACCATAGAGCCCGTCCCATATACAAGTACCCCGCCCACTGCCAAAAGACCAAGCCTCGCCGTGATCAATGCTCTTGTTCCCGTTCGCTTTGAGGTTTTTCTCTTCCGCATCGAAAATTCCCCCTTCTCTTACTAGTATATCGGGTGAATGGGAAAAAACGACAACTCCTTATGGTTTACTCCCACAAAGTTCTTTTATTTTTTTATATTTCAAGGCAGTCTTCTTTTTAAATAGGTTTCGTTACGCACAGGAGGGGGAGGAATATCTGTTTGTAAGGAGACCGGCCCCACTTACGTGGGGGAAAGGCGACTGGAAAACAGATATTTCTCCACCTCCTGCCCCTGAGTAACCACCTATAAAAAAGAACGGCTGCCAACCCCATCTTGGTCGACAGCCCATTCTTTACAATAAATTACGCCGTTTTGACTGCTCTGCCATCAGCTCCAAGATCCCTTGCATTTTGTTTAGCTTTTCGTTTACTTTTTTGGTTTTGTCGGAGAGACGGCGGAAGTCAACCTGCGGTACGAAACCTTTTTTGTTTTTCGCTGATTCCCACTTGGTCAAAAGTCCTTTTGTTTCTGACGGTTTTTTACGTACCAGACGGATGCGTTCCGGGTCTTCCAAGAGCCATTGTTCAAAGTCCGGGCGCTTTTTGAGCAGCTTTTTTACATCTTTCTTTTTCATGTATGACCTACTCCCCTCTCACACAGGTCTTAGTCTGCTGCTGCCAATACGATTACGAGCAGGATATACAGCACCAGTACGAGCACAAAATCGTCATTGCGACATGACATAGCACTTCACCTCCTTTGAGATGACGTGTCTTCTATACCATATGACTAGTCCGCTCCTGCCGTTTGTGCGTTTATCCCCATAAAAAAAGAAAGGGCATCCGTGGAGGGACGCCCTTTCCGATCTTGATCCTGTGATTCGATTGGATTGCTTGATTAGAAGCGGTTGTAGAGACCTTGTTGAGCAAAGCCTTGTGTACCAAATGTGTTGTAAGCAGCACCGTAGCCTACATTGCTGTTGAAGCCGCCTTCACGCGCGATATCTTGACGGACACGTTGTACATCCGTGCCGGCAAAACCTGGTTGGAAGACATCTTGTGCGCTTGTAGCGAGGAGGCCACCTGGTTGGACGCCACCTACAAATCCTTGTACACCTGTGTTGTATGCTTGCAGCCCTACGTTAGTTGTGCCAAGAGCAGCGCCATAGCCTACGTTGCTGTTGAATCCGCCTTCGCGTGCGATGTCTTGACGGACGCGTTGGACATCAGTGCCAGCGAAGCCTGGTTGGAAGACAGCTTGTACGTTGTTAGCCAAGATGCCGCCTGGTTGAACCCCTGCGTTGTATGCAGTTTGACCATATACGGATTGACCGAGGCCTTGAGTGGTTGTGCCATAAGCACCTACTGTACCGAGGTTGCTGTTGAAGCCTTCGCGTGCGATGTCTTGACGCACTTGGTTTACATTCGTACCTGCGAAGCCTGGTTGGAACACAGACTGGACTCCTGCGTTGTATGCAGTTTGACCATATACGTTTTGACCGTAGCCTTGAGTGGTTGTGCCAAATGCACCTACCGTACCGTAATTGCTGTTGAAGCCGCCTTCACGCGCGATATCTTGACGCACTTGGTTTACATCAGTACCTGCAAAACCTGGTTGGAACACAGATTGTGCGTTTGTTGCCAGGATACCGCCCGGTTGCACGCCACCTACATATGCTTGTGGACGGAGGGCTTGGTTGGTGGTTGTAACATATGGAACAGCGTATTGAGTGCCATATGCACCTACATTGCTGTTGAAGCCGCCTTCACGTGCGATATCTTGACGTACTTGGTTTACATCAGTACCAGCAAAGCCTGGTTGGAATACAGATTGTGCGCCAGTTGCGAGGATGCCGCCTGGTTGTACGCCGCCTACATATGCTTGTGGACGGAGGGCTTGATTAGTGGTTGCGCCATATGGAACACCATAATTCGTATTGTAAGCGCCTACTGTACCGAGTGAACCTACAGGAGACAAACCTACGTTGCTGTTGAAGCCACCTTCACGAGCGATGTCTTGACGCACTTGGTTTACGTTTGTACCTGCAAAGCCTGGTTGGAACACAGATTGTGCACCAGTGGTGAAACCTTGGTTTGGTATGTAGTTCATTCTGATTTTCGCCTCCAGATATTCTATGGTGTTGCCAATCTTATTGTTTAACGGTCATGCGAAAAATATTCCTGTGTTCCCTAAAATTTTTGGGTTTTTTACGAGGTAAAAGTGGTAGCAAACCGAAGAAAGGACACCCAAGGGGTGCCCTTTCTCATCCACATATTTACTTGTGTTATTAACCGCGTTGAGCAAGTTGTTGTTCTGCGAAAGAAACCAGACGCTTGGTGATTTCGCCACCGACAGAACCGTTTTGGCGAGCAGTAGTGTCTGCGCCGAGTTGTACACCAAACTCAGAAGCGATCTCATATTTGAGTTGATCAAGAGCTTGGTTTGCTTGAGGGACTAAAAGGTTGTTGCGGGAACCGCCGTTGTTGTTTGCCATAACCTTTCACTCTCCATTCTAAAAATTTTTTGCTGCTAAGGGTCATTAGCAGCATTCAAGATGTTATCTTGATGCTTGCTTGAGGTAATCTCCTCAATGCTGCTAACAACTTCGTATGCTGTGTGTTGGTGAGTAGTAAGCTTGTTGCCTTGCGGGGTGTTTCTCTTATATTGTCCTGCTGTGGAGCGGCTTATTCACTCTTTTTTTGAAGAGATGCTGATGCGATGTGTCGTGGGGGTGTGCCGCTTTGTTGATATTATCTTGTCTAGTTTTCTTTGTTTCATACCCTGTTTTTTATTTCCAATTTTCCGTAGAGTCCATATCGGTGGACAAGCATGGTATAATGGTCTCATTGTCTTTTTTAGAAAGAGGTGTGGTACATGACACAATCAAAACTTCTCCTAATCGATGGGATGAGCTTCCTGTTCCGCGCGTTCTACGCGTCTTCGTGGTCAGGTGCGATCCGTCAGACATCGACAGGTGTGTATACGAATGCTGTTTATGGTTTCACCAAAATGATGCTGGATTATGCAGATCTGGTGAAGCCTACTCATATGATCGTCGCATGGGACGTCGCTGCTCGCGAGACCCTGATCCGCACCCAGTGGTATGACAACTACAAATCCAACCGTCAGGAGCCCCCTGCCGAATTGATTCCGCAGTTCAATCTGGTAAAAGAAGTGACAGAAGCTTTTGCCGTGCCAAATATCGGACTTTCCGGGTATGAGGGCGATGACGTGCTGGGTACTCTGTCGAACCGTTTTGCCCAGGATGGTCATGACGTGACTGTAGCTACTGGTGATTATGACAGCCTGCAGCTGGTGTCCGAGAAGGTCAGCGTCAAAATCTTGAAAAACGGCGGCAAGCATGAGCACTACACCCCGGCGAGCCTGCTTGAGCTTCGCGGGATCACCCCGGCGCAGGTGATTGATGTCAAAGCGCTGCAAGGCGATACCTCCGACTGTATCCCTGGATGCCCTGGTATCGGGGAAAAAACAGCGGTGAAGCTGATCACCGAACACGGCTGTCTCGACACGCTGTATGAGAACCTCGGCATTCTGACTCCAAAAATGCGTGCCAAGCTGGAAGAGCACCGCGAACAGGTCTACATGAGCCGCAAGCTGGCGACGATTCTTCTGGATGTGCCGGTTGAAGTGTCTCTGGAGGAAGCAGCTTGGTCGTATGAAAAAGAGCGCGTGCTGGAAAAGTTCATGGAACTGGAGTTCGGCAAGGCGCTGGTGTCTCGCGTCGGATAGATTAAAAAGGCTGTTGGGTCTCCTGCTTTACAGGATGACTCAACAGCCTTTTTGCATATTCGTACGCACGAGTAATGAGTGCAGCAGCTACCTGATCTCATCTGACAGTACCATTCGTATTCCCTACTTCTGCTTCAACTCTGCGAGCGAATACCGCGTATCCCGCCATTCGATCCCGCCGCGCAACCATGTCAGGATCGCCGCTCTGCCAATCGCATACAGAAAAATCGGCACCGTGACAGGCCACAGCAAAAAGTAAACGAACCACATCGGATAGAATTTGCCGTGCATCGTGAAGTAGACTAGGCACAGCACAAAATTAATCGAAAACAGCGTATGTGCCAGTCCCCAAGAAATCAACGGCCCGATAAACGGCAGCAGATAAAATGCCAGCAGCGGAATCAATCCGCCGACCAAAAACCAGATGCGGTACTCAAACGGCGCCAGCGAGTTTTTCTCCAAGCCCCGGATCATCTCCCCGACCGATGCATACCACTCAACGGACAACAACTGATCCGCGATGGCAAAATCCTGACGAAAGCCGTGAAGCTTCACCTGCCGGCCCAGCCGCAAGTCATCATCCGGGCGCATCCGAATCACTTCATGTGTACCGATTGCCTCATATACCTGCTTGCGGATCAGGTTAAACGCACCAACCCCCATATGGGCGGGCGACCAGCTGAATCGGGCATATTGCGGCATGAAAAACAGCATCAGGTTAAACATGAAAAACATCACAAGCGCACGCAGAAGCAGACTGTTAATCCGCATATTCGGCGTAAGCGCCAGATGATCAAGCTTGTAATGCAAAGCGTGCTTGACCGCAATCGTCAGCGCCTGCGGATTGAAGACAATATCCGCATCGGTAAACAGCAGCCATTCGCCGGTCGCATGCTGGGAGCCATGGTACAGGGCATGATTTTTGCCCAGCCAGCCTCTTGGAAGATCGGTGATGTCAATGACACGCAACTGTGGCGCGTTCCCCCCCGATGATGCCCCAGCTTGCGCAACCTCCTGCTCCACCTCCCGCATGATCTCCCCGGTACGGTCGGTCGAACGGTCATTAACCGCGATGATCTCCATCGCCGGGTACTCCAGCCGCAACAAAGACCGCAGCCCTTCCCCGATTCCCCGTTCCTCGTTGCGCGCGGCGACGATGATACTGATGCGGGGCAGTGTCTCATCAACCGATTCGCCCGCTAGAGGGTCCATGCTGTTACGCGGCGGACGCAGCTGGCGAATCGTCACCAGCCCTGGCAATCCCAGCGCGATCAATACAATCCATATCACTAATAAAACACCAGCTACAATATCCATACCATCCATCCCTACTCAACCCATCTGCAGCAGTTTACTCAAATACATCCAGCAACAGTCCCATCTCCTCATCCCCACGCGTCTCCCATGTCGTCGCAAACCGTACACGATGAGACACGCCAAGGATATCGTACTGCTGCACCAGATGCTGTCTGGCCGACCCGACGATCAGCGAGTGCAGCTTGACCTGCTTGCGTCGGCCCAGATCAGCCAGCATGTCACGCACTGACGGCGTAATCTGTCCGATACCATCTGTCACCATGACAAAATCAGCCCCGCGCCAAGCCTTGCCCTGATCCACGATCTCAATCCCTCGCTTAATCGGCAGGTCAAAATTCGTCCCACCGCCAAACGCCATTCGTGCCAGTCCATAGAATGCCGTCCAATCCGGCTTACGGTAATAGAGCGGCTGCTCCTTAAGCTCACCTTTGGTCCCGAACAAGATCAAGAGAAAATCCCGCTTCTCAAGCATCGCCAGCGCGGCGAAGGTCATCACAAAAATCTGCGCGAGCTTCAGCTTCCCGCCGCGCATCGAGTGGGAGGTATCCAGCATGCAGACGACAGGCCCTTTCGGCGGTTCTTCCACCCAGCCGACCGTATCGTAGGTAAAGAGCTTCTGCTCCACCCATTTGAGCATGAAATACATCTCAGTTTCCTCGTCAGCCAGCAGAGCAAGTTCCGATGGCAGCAGATGCGAGATATCGCCCGACTGCTTCAAGTCGTAATACTCTTCTGGAATCTGCTGGGAGCGGATCTCCTTGCGCTTCACCCGGAAATGATGGATATTGCGTCCCACTTCATGCAGGAACTCGATCAGATCAGGATGACGCTTCAGCTTATCTACCCATTTCAGATACTCCTCATGGGCCTGACGACGCAATTTGCCAAGCTCTGTCCCCCAGCGCCGGTTAGCAATCCGCTGGCTGGCCTGCATCAGCTCGTGCAAAAACGAGGTGTCTGCTTCTTCGCCTTCCAACGACTCCCGCAGTGAGCGGTCGAGCCATTGCCCCAGCTCCTGCTCAATCGCTTCGATTGCTTCCTTTTCCTGACGCACCAGACGGTCATGCTGCTTCTCGCGCTGATTCAGCTCCTCTTCGGTTTTCTTGACCTTTTGCAAAAGCTTGGTGCGCTTGGTGTAGTTGGTGCGCATCTCTTCCTGCAGGTCTTCGATTTTTTTCTTTAATTCTCGGATTTCGGCCTCCACGAGCGGGCGGGTGTCAGAGGCTTCCTGCTTGTCCTCGACGATCCGTTTGCCCTGCTGCAGCGTGTAGCCGATCAGCTTGAGCCGCTCCACCTGCTTGTCTGAGAGTCGTTCGGTCAGCGAGGTGGTAGGCTCTTCGCCCTGCTGTCCTTTTTTCTGCTTGATCCCGACGGCGGCCATCGGAGTCTGTTCTTTTTCCTTCTTTTTGACCTCTTCGGCATAGGTCTCGGTGAGCCACATCAGCGCCTTGATCGCTGTCTTGAACGCCGCACTCTCCTGTGAGTACGTCCGCGGATGGATCGTCCGGTAAAAATGCTGCTTGCGCAGGGTACGGATCATCCAGCGGTGAAACGGTGTCGCGTCCTTGGTCTCATCCACTTCCGGATGCTCCAGAAAAAAGCACAGGAAAAAATCGGCGAACAGCTCCTTGTCAAACCACGGAGCACGCGCCCTCGCCTCCACCATCCACTCCTGTGCCACGCGGGATGAATGAAAATACGCGTCGAACACGTATCGGTCGACGCGGTTGCTACGTATGATCATGACGTCCCCTCCTGCCACGAACCGCACACAGGGATGCCCTACAAGGTGTAATCGTACTCGACGCCCGGAATCTCTCGGTCAAAGATCGTCCGGTACAAGCCCTGTAACATCTGGAGGATTCGCTCTCCCTCAATGCGCAGATGCGCGTACTTTACCGCGTATTTTTCCACGTTGAGAATGAAGTAATTCTTTTTATATATGTAAGCTGGCAGATCGCCCTCTTTTTGCTGCCACTCGACCAGTCGTCCGCGAAGCTCGCGTGCGGTGTCTTCCACTTCCTGACGGCAGACCTCAAGCAGGTTGCGGTAGTTGTCCGCCTGCTCCTTGCCCATCTTCGCGCCGATCTCTTTTTTGAACTGGAAGGCATGCAGGTCGCTTTCCTTCTCCATCCATCTGGCGGCGGTCTGCTGGTAGCGGCGCAGCGGCAGCTCGCTCTCGATCTCCGCCTTGAGCGCCTCGGTAAAACGTGCCTCAAAAATCTCAGTCAGCACAGGCAGGTCCTCCGGCACATCCCACAGCATATGCGGGGTATAGACGGTATCCCAGATCGTCACAGCGTCCCGGTTATTGAGCACTGCTGACGTCTGCCAGACATGTGCGATTTTTTTCAGACGGCGGTCGGAGATCAGGAATTCCTTTTCTTCCATATCCTGCTTGAGTCTGTACAGAAAATAGACGATTGACTCGGGGATCGTGACATTTGGCGCGGTTTCCTTCACATCTTTAACATCATAGAGTGAAAAGACGGTTGGCAACGGCTCTGTCGGCAAATTAAACATCGCCTCATAGCTGGACGCCGTCTTCAAATATTCCACCTCATAACGGATTAAAAAACGGTCATAGAGCGCAGCCAGCTGCTCATTTTCCTCCGGCAATTCGTTGGATGCCGCGATGAGGAACAGGAGCGGCACAGGCTCTTTTTCACGTCCATTGAAAAAGACGCGCTCGTTGAGGATGGACAACAAGGCATTGAGGATCGCACTGTTGGCCTTGAAGATCTCGTCCAAAAAGGCAAACTGTGCGGTCGGCAAATAGCCCTTGGTCTTGCGCACGTATTGGTCCTGCTTCAATTGGGTCAAGGAAACCGGCCCAAAGATCTCATCTGGGGTAGTAAAGCGCGTAAGCAGATAATCATACCAATGCTCTGTCCCAAACAGCTGTGCAATCGCACGGGCCAGCTGGGATTTTGCCGTGCCTGGCGGGCCGATTAAGAGGGCATTCTCCCCGCTCATCATCGCCAAAAAAAGCAGGCGGATCAATTCATTGCGTTCTAAAAAACGCTTCTCCAACAGTACAATCGATTGTTCGACCTTTCGTTGTAGCTGTGCTGCGTTTGGTTTCATCGACTGCGGCGTTCAAACCTACCGAACCATCCGACCAACCTGCTTGTCCGATCCGGTGATCCAACGCCTCCCTCCTGTATTTTTATAGGAGTAATGATGACACAAACCATATAAAAAAGCTAGTTGTGAACTGCCAACTTTGATTAATCAATGCTACGACTTGGAAATAATGGGTAGTATTCCGGCATACTGCCCCATGACTGAAGGAGGACACACCATGCCACGCTTGCAGATGAGCGAAGACGAATACTCCGTGCTCATGGAACGGGTATACAAAATTCTCAATCGAACCGAAGAACTCGATCAAGTGACTCACCACTTGATGTGGGAAATCTGGCGCTTGCTGCATTTCAGCAAATTGGATAGTCCTTCCGAGCAAATCGGCAAATAGCATACCCCCTCTCCCTCTGTCTCATTGGTCTGCATGGTCTGCTGATGTGACCAGGGGGATTTTTTTGTCTTTGTCAGCCAAGCTTTCCTTCTTAGTTCCTATTCTCGTACATAAACTGGTACTGGCATAGAAACTTGGCAAGGAGGTGAACGCGTGAAAGATCTCAATCTTTGGGGAAAAAGCATTCCCATTGCCGCAACGTACATAGGAACGGTGGTCGGAGCCGGTTTTGCCAGCGGTCAGGAGATCTTGACCTTTTTCACCGCGTACGGTGCGTGGGGCACGGTCGGAATCGGTCTGGCCACCCTCTTATTCATCTATCTGGGCTATCAGATGATGGTCATCTCACACCGGCTTGGGACGAAATCATACGAATCGTTTAATAACCGGCTGTTCGGCCCCTATATCGGCAGGGCCATCAATCTGATCGTCTTTTTCACTCTGTTAGGTGTAACGACGGTGATGCTGGCCGGTTCCGGCTCTGTGCTGCAGGAGCAGTTCGGACTGCCCTATCTGGCGGGGATTCTATTGACCATCCTGTTATCCTTGGTTGTTCTGTACAAGGGTCTGGACCGTCTGTTGGTGGTCAACTCGATCGTCGTGCCGATGATGCTGCTCTTTTCTGTCTTGATTTTTTTCACGATCGAGCAAAAAAGTCCATTGCCTGTGCAGCCCCCCACTTCCTATGAATTCATCTGGCGCGCGGTTCTGTATGTTTCGTTTAATCTGGCGATGGCCCAGGCGGTGCTGATCCCCCTTGGCCCCTATATGAAGGATGTACGGATCATCCGACGCTCCGCACTGCTCGGTGGCCTTGGGCTTGGGTTTATGTTGATCATCGCTCACTCGTCCATGCTCTCTAACTGGAACGAGGTGCGGATGGCAGAGGTCCCGATGGTCACCATCATCAATCAATGGGGACCGTGGCTTCAATTGTTTTTTGTGTTGGTGCTTTATCTGGAGATTTTCACCACGCTGATCTCCAATGTGTTCGGGATCACCCAGCAGCTCCACGAGGTGTTTGGACTGGATGAAAAATGGATCCATCTGCTGTTGTTCACCGTCAGTGTGAGCTTTTGTCTGGTGGGATACACGAATTTGTTGATGGTGCTGTATCCGCTGTTTGGATATCTGGGGTTGGCGATCTTCCTCAGGGTGACGATGCAGCCGAGGAGGTTGTATCGGTAGGTAGACTGTACTCTGACCAACTGTTCACAGGAAGGCCGTTCACTCTGATTGAATGTCGTTGGTGATTGTTTTGTCCAATGGTTGTTCCTGATCTGAAAAAAGCCAGCCATGATCTCTGCCAGGAACATTGCGCGGAAGTGGCTGGCCTTCTTCTGGTCTTTACCTACCTTTTTCTCACCTGCTTATAGAAATGATCTTTCTTATCTTCATATACGACTTATGAAACCTCATATTAAGAACAAAGGATGATTGGATTTATGCTAAAAAGTGCTCCTTCTATCTGGATAATCCTGTGGTTGCTCATCTCTGTGTCGTTTTCCGTATGGCGCATGATGACCGCATGGCCGCAGCCGCTTTTACCTCATACAGATCTAATGAATAACGATGTAGCCGCGATGTTTGCCTTTGCACCTTTTTATTACACCGTCTGGTATGGTGTGCTGGGCAACATCTTACATGATGTGCTGTACCGATTGAAGGCGTCCTGGGCATACATAACGATTCCTGTCATGGTTCTTTTCTTCGTGTTGGGCAATCTTCTGCTGTTTCAGATTCTTCCGTACTCGTTTGACAAGTCACTGAAGGTGGCGATGATTGGGTCTTTTTTTGGCATGTTTCATTATTTTTTGACGCTGGCTTTTTTTGCATTGGGGAGAAGTGAGGTTCGGGATACGGAAGCAGTGCAGGAGGGATGAAGGTGGGGCGTTTTTGCAGGGGTATCATTAAGACAGATTGGATCAGATAACTGAGATCGTCAGATTCAAGAGAGCATGGATTAGAAACAGACTGGCATGGTCAAACTCAAGACAGCATGATTTAGACTCAGACTGGCATCGTCATATTCATGAAAACATTGATGAGACTCAGAATAACATCATCCCACCAGCCAAGTTCCAGCGGGCAATCCGTTCGGCAACACGGCTGTTTTTTTATGCGCCTAAACCGCTTCCGCTGCATAGTGTAATGTTATCTTTTTTTGCCTGCTGTTGCAGGCATCTGGCGGAAGGGTGGATGATGGGATGGAGCCGTTTGTGACACAATTGCGGATTGGTTTGGTAGGGATGTTTGCGGTCTCCCTTTTTTGTTTATGCATGTTCTGGCCGTTGCCTGCTGACGTGGATCAGTTCTGGATGGAGGATGCGGGACTGCGGCAGTTTTTCCTAGCGTTGTTCTTCTCCCCTGCTTTTTTCGTGGTGTGGAGCGGGATACTCGGGGGGATTCTGTATCAGCGGTTGGAGATGGGTAGGTATGTTGTGTGGAGATATATTCTGATCGCCGCTTATCAGATTATTGGGGTGGGACTGTTTCTGTATGTGGTTCCGTATGGGTGGGACTGGGAGCTGCGGAATGTCGGGTATGGGGCGGTTTTTGGTTGGATGGTGTTTTGGATGATGGTGTATGTCGGGGGTGTGGATAGGAAGGCGGTTTGTGGTGAAGTCGGCTCTTGCGAATAGGGCTGGGTGTTGTAACACGCAAGGGGTAATACACGAAGAGTTTTTGATTGACAAACTTTCTCATGAAATATACCAGATGTTAAGGCACGCTGAAGTTTTTTCCTCCGGGTTTTAACCCCATGGATTTTTTGAGTTTAACTATAACAAAAGCCTGACTTCATCTATGCGTTCACGACGAAATCGGGCTTTCTTTTTTGCAGTGGTTTACTTGATGTTTTTTTACTTTGTACTTCATCGCCTCCGTAATCTCGCCGATTCCAGACTTGGGGAACGTTTCATATCTTTTGCAAGACTTCTCATTCAGTAAATTGCTAATTTTACTTTCATAGTTCTAAGTCAAACATTTTTTTGAATAGAAATTTGATATAAATATTTATCACCTGGTTCTAACGAGAAATTTAAAAAAAAATGGATTCCATCTAACGTATAAGAACCGTAGATTTCTCAAAAGCCCACTGTCGTCCTATCATTTTTTCTACGTAATCAAATTTATTCTTGGATCCCTAATTAACATTCTATGTTACGGATCCTACTTGCGCCCAAAAGTAGCCACTCGGTTGATTCAGTTGTAGCTGCTAATAACTGTAGCGAACCGTTACATGATCCATCTTGTATTGAGTGGGTGAGCAGGTTTCTATTGTTACCAATAGCAACAATGGCCAATTATTTCGTAATCGCCTCATCAAATCCCCAAAAGTATCCAAAATTATAAAGGCATTATATTTGTATAACATAATTCTTGCTTTTCAATACATACGCTTAAGCGGTACGCTCTTCTCCCCTCAATAATATCTAATAAATTTTGTAATATTTTTTTCTCTTGTTGAATAGTGATTTTGTTGCTTTTCCCAAAATTTCCGATGGAAGTCAGAATATCTTTTGTATGTTTCAATGACTCATTGATGTGTAACATTGCAACTACGATTTCATTTAAGATATACTCAATTCTCGTATTTACCTTCAATAAATATTTGATTTTTTTTAAATCCTCAACAGCTTCAGATGACAAATACCTATCAGCCAATAGCTCTGTAGTAGATGGGTAAATTACTAAAAAATCTTTACATAATTTTTCAAGCAAGTTTTCCTGGATGGTTATGACCTCTATGTATTTCTTCTTACCAATCATGAATTCATAAATATCTTCAAGTTCCATTTGATACAGGGAAGAATGACTTTCCTTATACCCCCACTCCCATTCTTCCAGTAAAGGATCGTTCAGGTCTCTTAGTCTTACTAAAATATCGACGATTAATCTATTTCTCAGGTATTGATCATAACCTTGTTTACAGAATAAATGATATTTCTCATCGGCCCATCTTGATAGTTGTTCAATTTCCGATAGATTGAGCATTACATGTTCTAGTTTTATTAACAGCTCACCGATTATTTTTTCCATGTTATTATCACCTCTATAGTCCAACTAACAATTAATCAATTTTTATATCTACCCAAATCCGGTTTCCGTTTGAATCAGGTATATTTCCTCCACCCGTCTGGATTCAAAATTAGTAGCCACATTTTGTTCAGCCGACTTTCGTCGCTTCCATAAGGGGTGTACATCCGAGCTAGATTACTCGTTTGGGGTTTCAATAAATTAGGCTTGTATACAAAAATTTAATTGCTTCGTTATCTCAACTGCTAGATTATCAGCGGTGGTAAACATATACCAACTAAAAAGGAACCACAACACTATGATTAGTCGTTCATCTCCTCTACTTTTTGATTACAGAAAAATTATTCTTTATTGGTTGGGGATAATCACAGCTTATCAATTTGATGTTGTATTGTTCACGCAATTCATCCGCTTGTATCATACCACCATCCACACTGGTCCCATCCTGGTATTGTTCTGAAAACGAAGCATTTGGAAAACTATGCTGATATCCTTTACTCCGCTCCTCATCGCCCATATAGTACCAAGCCGGTCCTAGGTCAAAATATATGACTTGACTTAATGTTTTTTGGTTAGCAAATGCGATCCCTGAAGAACCATCGGTATTCAGTAAAATTATTTTTTGATTTCCGCTAGTCAGGCGCCCCTTCCATTTGCGGAATTTCCCATTCCCTTCATTCATTCCGATTCCGTCATACTCACAAATCAAAGTGTCTTCAATTACTTTCGTTTCTCCATTAATCATATAAACTAAGCGGAACGGAAACTCACCAGATGTGATTTCGGGTTTTGGTGGGTTTGGCAATGAGGAAATCCCCAAAAATATCATCACCCACGGCCCAACCGTAACATATACGATTCCTGCAACAACAGCTATCAACACCATAATTGGTACTGAAAAAGTGTTGGTCCTCAATTATACCCTGCCTCCTTTAGCGCACTTTCGACTATCCGATCTTGCATGTCTGTTATCCAAAGGTCCTGCCAATGTCCTCCATACTGTTGAGGCAAATATACCGCTTTATCGATAGGTTTACTGAAACCCCTTTCCAAATCAGTTAGAATATCACCTTTCACGATAAATGCAGTCATGCTGGTGCTATAATTGGAAGCACTTAGCCCATATGCCTCCAGATTGACGGTTGCAGGATTGAATATGATGCTGTTTTTATTCGATGCCACCGCATTTGCTGCTGCTTCTGCTCCTACTTTCGAGTGTCCAACCATAGTAATTTCGTTGTTTGCATAATTCTTTACAAATTCTTGCGAAGTTTTTATCGTAGTGGGAGTCTTGTGACACGGCAATTAAAAAGAGGGAGACGTTTTTGTTTACCATTCCCTCTTCACAATGAAAATGTCATATTACAATACAACAATTTTGATGGTTCATAGTCTTGCTGTTTATTTAAAGGTTCAGAGATCAAAGTATTCTTTCGATGGTTTATCATTTTAGGAACATTTGTGTTCAACAAAGAAGGAACTAGTATAAATCAAGGTCTCCCCTTCAGCAATACATATGCAATGAATCATCTGTTTGTTTCTCTGAATTTCCTAAGTTCCACGGTATCAATTTCATAGTTCCAATTAAACGCTTTATTGTCTTCAAGATTTTCATACAGATGGTTAACGATCCTTGTTTTATCTGATTTTATTTCGATTCTGCAAGCATTTCCTATCTCCTCTTCATATACAGAAGGATTACTTAGCACTCGATCAATTACAGTAACGATTCTTTCTCCATCATATTCCCAAGGGATATCAGAGATTAAAAAGTCCGATAACGCATCCATATTCTTTGGCAAATCAATTACTAAGGTTCTAATACCGTTTTCCAACTCTTTAACTCTAATATGATATGGTAAGCCCATACTAATTCCTCCTAACCGATTAGAATAACTTAAGAATACCTAGGAAATGCAGAAATTATCTTGTTTGACGAATCTAAGTACATTTCAATTGACATACCTGATCGGGAAAGACCCCTGTACGTATTCCCTGTTACATGAACTTTATGAGAATAGGCATAGTTAATCGTGTCTATTACTTGATCTTTAGACTAATTGTCAGGAAAGAATGTAGAGTATCCTCCATTATTTGATTTTAGTTCGCCATTGAATTCTACTTGTGCTCAGTAGACACCGTGCTGATTGACTGCTGATTTTGTTCCAGCCTTTATTTTAGCTACACCAGTGGAACCAAGCAACCAATGAAATCCAGTTCCACCTGCCCCTTCCAAAATATGTTTAAGCGCGTTAAATTAAGAATTGGCTACTGACGCATTGAGGACCTGTAGCAGCTTTTTGAACTTTAGTTGCTTTAACAGCTGTCCCCATACTTTTTACAGTTTTAGTAGCTTTAACCGCTTTATTAACCACTCCAGCACTCAGGAATCATATCGGTGGGATCAGTAAAACCACCTCTAATCATCATTTCAACTTCATGTGGTACTGATCCAGAACCATACTTGTAGTAACGTTCCACATTCATATCTCTGGTTTCTTGAGAAAATCCCCACCAGTCTGACATGGTTATTTTCTCAGTCGTACCCCCGATGACATATACATGACCGCTCGGATCAACATACTTCAACGGATTATTCACTACATACGCATACCGATTCAAACTAAGCGGATTATCCACCTGCCCCTTATACGTATCCTCCGTAATAAACCGTCCCACACTCGGATCATAATACCTCGCCCGCAGGTAATACATCTTCGTCTCCGCATCATACATCTCTCCACTGTACGTAAACGGATTGGACATTGTCTCCTGCTGACTGACAATATTCCCCCAAATATCATAGTCATAGGTATTCAGCGTATTACCGCCCGCACCCTTGATCTTCACAATATCCCCGTGGCTGTTCGGATAATAGTACCCGCTGTTCACCGTCGGAGCCAACACTTTTCGATAAACCAGTTGATTCCCCCAGACGTTTTGGGCCTTCACCTGATTATTGGCATCCAACTCTTCTACCACATTACCGTTTACATAGACGTACTTGGTCGTTTGACCGTTTACCGTTTTGGTAGCACGCAGCTCACCTGGATAATAGGTGTAGGATGCTTTTACGGTGCTGTTCCCGAAGGTTTTCAAACGGTTTTTCGCATCGTAGGAATAAGCGGCTGCTCCGAGATCCAGCGGGCTGCTCGCTGTATTTGATTTGCGGTTCCCCCGGCTGTCATAGGTGTAGTCTTTTTTTGCGTTGGGGACGTTTTCGGTTATGACACGGTCGATTTTGTCATAGGCGAGTGTATAGCTCTTGGTCGTTGAATTCACGGCCGTGATGTTGCCAAAACCGTCGTAGGTGTTGGTCTCACGCCAATCTACGGTACTGTTGGCACTGTGGGCTGTCTCTGTGATTTCACCGAATGGGTTGAATTTTTGCTCGACCTTGGTGTTATTCGGGTAGGTGACGGATACCGTCTCACCGGTGCTAGAGGTAGTATAGCCGTACGAGATCAGTCCGGTCAATGTGCTGTTGATCTGAGAAAGACGTCCTGTCGCATCATATTTGTAGGAAATGACTGGTCCAGCGTCATGGTATTGAATGCTGTCCATCTGATCATCAACATCGGTAAAGTTCAGATATTAGATGCGTCCTAATCTGGTTACGCGGTTCACACCGATTGTAGCTGTTGTAACCATAGTTGATGGTGACATTATCAGTTTGGTTCACCTTGCTGAACAGGTTTCCGTTGTTGTTGGCTTATAAATAAGCAGTAAAAAAACCTCGAAGGACTCAAATCCTTGAGGTTTATTAGTTACATGTAAAGAGCTTGTTTTACTTTTTGGTCACGTAAGTTTTAAAACTCACATACAACATTTATTGACTGATTTAGTTTATTCATTTTGGATAAAATAAGAGAATAAAAATCCTCCTTTGATTTGACTACAATACATAAAACTTGAATAGTTTCAGTTGCAATCATCCATTCTTTCAATTGAAATTTGATATAGATACTTTTCATTCAAATCTAAAGAAAAATCAAAGAAAAAATGGATTCCATCTAGGGTATATGAACCGTAAATTTCATTAAATTCCCATTTATCTCCCAGCATATTTTTAACTTCCACGAAAGTGCATCCAATTCTTATACAATTTAAGAAATCCCCTTGATATTTTTCACTTACCGAAATTGACTCTAGTAAATTCGTCTTCTTCGGAATAAAGAATTTAATACTTTCGGTTTCATAAATAATTACTTCACCTGCATCAACTACTTCATATGGAAAATTAATAATGGCTCGCAGACTGTCCGCTGTCATTCCTAAACGAAAAACCCCGACACGCTCACCTGGAATAATCTCACCATTCAAATAAGAACACATATTATTCACTCCCAGCAGGAACTGAAATTGCCATCAGTATTGTTGTGTAAAAATGTGGACTATCATTGGCTGTATCCCACGTAGCCCTCCAATCCTTCATTGTACCAAAAGCCTGTGTAGCTGACAAAGTCGGGGTTACCGAAACATAAGTCCCATCCCCGTCTATCTTGGCTTGGAACAATCCTGTAGAATTAATTGCTTCTAGAGATGTAACCCATGCTGGATACATAAGGTTTGTTGACATGGATAATTGAAAATCGGTACCAGTTTTAGGTTTCTCTTTTCCAACAGGACCAATCATCTTACCTTTGTCTGCCGGTGTATAACTTTGGGCATCAAAATTATCAGTCCGTCTAAATACAAAGGTTACATCACTGTCATCAAAATATCCAACTACTTTTTTAAGGTAATTACGACTTGCCTTCTTTAACATACTTCTAACATTTGGTATAGTGTCACTAATTCTCTGAGCAATATCATCATGTAATTTTTCTCTAATCTGTTTTGCTACCTCAATAAAATGTTCCCGTCGGATACGTTGAGCAGCCTGTTGGATATTTGCTTGAAGTTTCTTGTTCCCAGATGCTTTATACCAGTCTCCGGTTAATTGAATTATCTTTGCTTGATCAGTAGCAGATAACTGATTATCTATACCTTGTATCCAATGTCCATTCGGATCAATATACCTTATCGGATTATTATGCGTATACGTATACCGATTCAAACTAAGCGGATTATCTACCTGCTCCTTATACGTATCCTAAGTTGTAAAGCTGGCTCGTAAAGAGGGAAGGCGGCAACCGCTCAAGTAGTTACCGCCTATTTTATCATCCTGCTTTTGTTTCTGGGAGAGGTGGGACAGTGTACGGGGTCTTGTTCTTCATCATGCCGTAGACGATGTTGACGAGCCTACGCATGACGCAGACCAAGGCTTGTCCCTTCGTCTTGCCTTCCGCTATCTTGCGGTGATAATACTCGTGGAAAAGTGGGTTACGTGGCTTCTGGCTTCCTCTCGCTACTTGGATTTGTTGGACGGCTAGAGAGTAGAGCAAGCCGTGTAGGACACGGTTTCCCTGCTTGCTTTTCTTGTCACGCCCCTTACCGCCTGAGCTGAAATGGACTGGGGCAACTCCGGCGAAACGGGCTAGTTTGTCGGGGGAAGGGAAACGGTTGATGTCGCCTATCTCGGCTACGAGAGCGGATGCCATGACGATATCAACGCCTGTGAGCGTGTGCAGTTGAACGTCTAACAGTTTCATTAGTTCGGTTAACTCCGCTTCGATATGGGCGATTTCCTGCTGTTTAAAGCGTATGTCCCTGACGTGGCTGCGGATTAGGAAGTCTCTCGATTCTTGAAACTCTCGCTTGGTGTCGCCGTCGGCCTCGACTAGAGATAGAATCTGCTCCGCTTTCTTCGTGGAAAGAGCGTTATTACTCTCGTTACGCAAGAATTGGGCAAGTTGCTCTACCGTCACCCCCTGTAGGTGGTGCGGGGCGGGGTAGCAGTCCCAGAAAGCTAAAGCGGTTTTGCCGTCGATTACGGAAAAGAACTTGTCGTAGCTTGGATAGTGGTAACTAAGCTGAGCGTGAAGCTGGTTTTTAAGAGCGGTGAGAGCCTTGACCAGTCCTGTGCGTCTGGTTACTAGTTGCCCGATTGCCCAATACAGGTCGTGTGGGTTAGCGTCTGGCAACGTGTCTAGTTTGTTGACGAGAATACGGGCGAGACATTCAGCGTCCCAGCTATCGCTCTTTTGAGTTGTCGGATAGCTTCGGCGTTCGGCATAGGAAAGAGCCGTGTTTACCTCTTTGACGATATGCCCCTCTTCCAACAGGAAGATGGCGAGAGAGCGACCGTAACCGCCGACGTCTTCTAATCCAAAGACAGGGGTGAGTCCCTTTGTCTGGTACTTCTTGACCTCTTTTATGAGGTTGCGGAAGGCGCTGGGGCTGTTGTCGAACTGGATTTCTCCAAGCTTTTCGTGCCAGCAATTGACGATTACGGCTGTATGGGTTCGTTTGTGTAGGTCTACACCAATGTAGATGTGCTTCTGCTTTTGATGCAAAGGAAGTCCCCCCTGTCTTTTGATTATGGCTCTATGTTGACGATCTGCAAGGAATGAGTGAAAAAAACGTCGGCAACCTCCGTTCAAGCGTTAGGCAGAAGCCCCGCAGCGATACGCAAGCCAGTCCGTTTTCTTCGCTGTGTGTTCCTTACTTTGTCGTTATCTTAGAGAGTTCTTTGTGAGTGAGTTGCTTTAGCCAGACGAATGTGAATCAGTTCTTCCCGCTGTTCCATTTCCACTTTGAAAATGGCTGTCAGGATGTCTTCGAGCATGACCACGTTCATTTCGTGGTAGTTCTGTTTGACATAGGCATTGATTAGGTCTGTGCAGATGTTGCATGTCTGGATTCTTTGAAATACGTTCTTTTCTTCTCGTTCATAGTGGGCTAGTTTTGCGTCCATGATGTTCCCCTTACATAATTGCTTGATGAAGACCGATAGATTCGATCTGACCGTAGCGGTATGTGCCTTGATAGAAGTTCTTACGGTCTAGGATTCGTTTTACCTGTACTTTGGTGAAGGTCTTGCCTTGTGAAGTCTTATAGCCTTCGGCGTTTAGTTGTGCGGCCAGTTGGGATAACGACCAAGTGGGGTGCTGTGGCGCTTTAGTTCCCGTTGAATCAGGACTTTTACCATATCGGCTCTCCAAAGGCGTGAGGTGTTAAGGACGATGACTTTCTTTACGCCGAGCCATTGGAGGTCTGCAAGCATTTCTTGCAAAGCTTCACGTTCGACGGTTAGACCTTCTTCGTCTACTTTTGCACCGCTTATTCCTTCGTCTTTGTAAATGTTGACGAGTTCAAGGTTGTGAGTGGCGCAGTAACGTTCTATTTCTTCTACTTGGTAGGCTAAGCTGTAACCGTCTTTGACCTGTCCCTTCGTGGACACTCGGACGTATCCCACGACTTTTTCCATGATGTTTCCCCCTAGTCGTTACAGGAATTAGAATTGATGTTACGGTTAAGAGTAACGTTATATTCTCATTATATTACGCTTAAACGTAACGCACAATAAAATTCCTTCTTCCTAGTGATTCATCTCATGGAAGTAGGTTATAATTCTTAATACGCTTAAGCGTTATTTTTAGATTGATTGGGGGAGAGACCATGCCTGTCCATGTCAGGCTGAAAGAGATTCTTGCCGAACGTGGCATGTCTCAGCGTGAATTGGCACGATTAACAGGGCTGCGGGCAAGTACCATTAATCATCTTTGCTCAGACAAGGTTGACCGAGTCTATCTAGAGACTTTGGACGTTATCTGTAAGAGGCTAGATATTCGTATTGAACAGCTTTTAGAAGTAGAATAACGCTGGTGACTATTCGATCAAGAGGCTCGATTTCTCTGCGTCTTTCCAACGCTCTCCCTGTGGCTAGGCGGTTCTTCGTCTAGCCTTGTTATTTTTTCTCGAATGGATGCACGTAATCTTCGGATTGTCTCGTGATGTCGCACGCCCATATCCTTCGCTAAATCTTTAAGAGACATTGCGGGTTCGGTATATAGCCGATACAGCAGGTCTCTTTCCTGCTGAGAAAATATGTCGTCTTCTAACAGCAATTTTACCCATACCTGTTTTTCTACATCTACGTTGCTCGGCACGATACTCTCGTCTAAGGAAATTATTTCTCTCTGGAAGCGATCCTTCTTGGATGTCGCCTTTCTAATCACGTCGATTGCTCTGCGGTGAATGGCTAGATCAATCGTTTCATACAGGGTAAACTCGCCGTACCACGTGTAGTTCTCACAAACTGTCCACACTTCCTTCCAGAACACTGTCTCGAAATCATGGCTGGAAAGCCCCCGTCCTGCCCACCTTCTGCCGTAATCTTCTGCTCTACTACGGATTGTTTGGGTAATGATCTCGTGCCTTAACAAGTCATCCATGTCTCTCGTGAGAGCGAACTCTCTCCAAGCGTTTTCGAGGCGCACGATTTTTTGTCTCCGAGATTTGCTCATACGCTCTAAACGTTTCTCGGTTCTTTGGTGCATTAATTCCAAGTCAGAAGGTTGATTCTTGCGAATCTGAGACTTATTCATGGTTTCCAGCACTTCCCTTCGGTAAATGTGTGCGAAAGTCGAGTGAATTTACGAATGTATTTATGAGTGAGCCGAAGGTGAACTCATAAACGCCACCACTAAAAAGGAGGAAGGATACACTAGCCAACAAAGGAACTGTCAATGAGATACATCACTTAATGTCGTAGGGATTGTTTAGTTTGTGACACGGCAATAAAAAAAAGAGGGAGACGGTTTTATTTACCGTTCCCTCTGTAAACATGTCATTTTATGACTATACAATCAATAATTTATTAACTTAATAACCTTCTGCTTCCACTTTGACTACGATATTACTGCACCAAATTTCTATCCTCATTGGTGGTAGTTCTAATTTACATGTGTACAGATTTAGATTAGCGTTGGATATCACCCCCACTGTAACATCTTGTAGAAAATATGGTATTTGTGCCAAAGTCAAATTATTAGATGGTTTCTCTTTAATATATTCTAGAGAATGATCAAAACTTGTTTTATAGCAACCATAAAAATTATACCTTACATTCCCTCCTTTATTTTCATACAATATTGAAACCTCATCCGAGAAATAGTTACATGTAACATCTAGCACCCTTGCATCCCAGTAATTATGTTTATCAATTTCATCCTGTATTTTTTGATAGTCCAATCCATTCAACTCATTTCATGTATGGAATATGCGCATCTGCACTCTTACGATCTACAATATTCAAATTAATATCAAGCGGATTTCCATTTTCATCATAGATATGAACATGATCATACTTTGTAACCTTGTCAGGAGGGTCAATCCTCATTCTAATAAGTCCATTTCCATCTCTAACATGGACAAATCCGTTATTATCAGTATACTTCCATCCACTAGGCAAATGCTCAAGTATTTCTGATTTTGACATACTCGGAATTTTTAAAGTGTCTATTGCTCCAGCAAATTTACCTCCTCTGATCATCCCTACTGATGCAGATAATGGATCAAGATCTGGAACCCAAAAGTTATACGCTTCCGTATATATTCTTAAACCATACGGATCGTTCTCAATCCTTTTCATGGTATATACTCTAGCAAGGGCATTAACTGTCTCTTCAGGGATCATGGCATCTGTGCTTTTCATAATGTCAGCCTCAGCAATACCTGCCTTTCTCATCTGATTCCGAAGTGCTTCCGCTTGATTAGCCCAGTACGTTTTTTGTTCCTTGGTTGTTGCCTTGGCATACTGCCACTTCATCTCATTGATTGTCCAGTTAGCCGTTTTTTCAGTACTCCAATGTCCACTCGGATCGACAAACCTCAACGGATTATTATTCGTATACGTATACCGATTCAAACTAAGCGGATTATCCACCTGCCCCTTATACGTATCCTCCGTAATAAACCGTCCCACACTCGGATCATAATACCTCGCCCGCAGGTAATACATCTTCGTCTCCGCATCATACATCTCTCCACTGTACGTAAACGGATTGGACATTGTCTCCTGCTGACTGACAATATTCCCCCAAATATCATAGTCATAGGTATTCAGCGTATTACCGCCCGCACCCTTGATCTTCACAATATCCCCGTGGCTGTTCGGATAATAGTACCCGCTGTTCACCGTCGGAGCCAACACTTTTCGATAAACCAGTTGATTCCCCCAGACGTTTTGGGCCTTCACCTGATTATTGGCATCCAACTCTTCTACCACATTACCGTTTACATAGACGTACTTGGTCGTTTGACCGTTTACCGTTTTGGTAGCACGCAGCTCACCTGGATAATAGGTGTAGGATGCTTTTACGGTGCTGTTCCCGAAGGTTTTCAAACGGTTTTTCGCATCGTAGGAATAAGCGGCTGCTCCGAGATCCAGCGGGCTGCTCGCTGTATTTGATTTGCGGTTCCCCCGGCTGTCATAGGTGTAGTCTTTTTTTGCGTTGGGGACGTTTTCGGTTATGACACGGTCGATTTTGTCATAGGCGAGTGTATAGCTCTTGGTCGTTGAATTCACGGCCGTGATGTTGCCAAAACCGTCGTAGGTGTTGGTCTCACGCCAATCTACGGTACTGTTGGCACTGTGGGCTGTCTCTGTAATTTCTCCGAATGGGTTAAATTTTTGCTCGACCTTGGTGTTATTCGGGTAGGTGACGGATACCGTCTCACCTGTGCTAGAGGTAGTATAGCCGTACGAGATCAGTCCGGTCAATGTGCTGTTGATCTGCGAAAGACGTCCTGTCGTATCATATTTGTAGGAAATGACTGGTCCACCGTCATGGTATTGAATGCTGTCCATCTGATCATCTGCATCGGTGAAATTCAGATAATAGTTGCGGCCAAATGATGTCACACGGTTCATCCGGTTGAAGCTGTCGTATCCGTAGCTGACCGAGATACTGTCCGTCTCGTTGGTAGAACGGAGCAGATTGCCATTGGAGCTGTTGAATTGGCTTGTCTCTGCATACTGCTGGATTCCTGATGAGTTGTACGTGCGCAACGAGCTTACTTCATAGAACGGAGTGTAGTCGTAGTCGTTTTTATTTCCTGCTTTGTCAAAATAATAATCGACATCCCCGTTAACGGTGTAATGATAAGTCTCCTTCTTACTGTTACTGTTAGCAGGCGTTAGTTCTTGAAGCTTCCAGCCCAAGGCGTTGTAGGTATATTCAGTCGTCTTGGTACCATTTTCGGTGACAGAAATCAGGTTGCCAAGTGGGTCATACGTATACGAGTACGTATTCGCTGCCGGGTCTTGGAGGTAGATAAGGGCACCTCGCAGGTCGTAGCGGTATGTCCAGTTTCTCGTATCATTGGCAGGGACCGATATCTGTTTACTTGTAGGCTGGCCGAATGGGTCATATGCAAATGTAGTGGTTTTAGTCTGGCTGCCCGACTTGAGTATTTCTTTCTCGACGAGTCCATAGCGGTCTACGAAGGACTGCTTCTCCAATCCATTCGGAGCATAAGTGGTAACCGATCCAGTTGGAAGGTAAGTGCCTGTTGTTCCCATGACGTTAGCTGTTTTCTGATAAGTCGTGCGCCCCACTGGGTCTGTGGTTCCGACGAGAGAACCATCCTTATCATATTGATACGAGGTGCTACGGCTTGAGTCATTATACGGCATGCTTACATTCAAATGCGTGCCATCTATTGTGTATGTGTTGCGGACCAGCGGACGTACTGAACCGCTTGCCGAAATCTGTTGCTGATACTCAATATCGCCAAAAGGTGTGTAGTACGTATCGACCGATGTAGAATCCGGCAGTTTTTTCGTGATCTTACGGGACGTATCGTCGTAGGTGTACTGAATGGTACGGGATTGTCCCAAATTGGAAAAGGTTTCTTTAGTAACCCGGCCTAACGAATCGTTATACTCGTAGGTTGCGGTGCTGCCATCTGCAAAGGTCTGCGATAAGATGCGGTCCGAACTGTCGTAGGTCATATTGACTTCCAGAGTTTTGGATTGACCCGGTGCAACCTCGGTGGTTAGGCTGTCACGCAGAAGATTGGTTTCAGAAGTATTGAATTGCAGAGCTCTGGTTAAGGTTTTCGCACTTTTTCCATCCCCGTTGTCAATGGTTTGCACGACACGGGATGGCATTTTTTTACCGGCATCATAGGTATAGGTACGGGTGATTTCGTCTTTGGTTCCGCGACCTGGATAGGTGTGGGAGATGGTTTCAGATGTTAGATTTTTGGTGGTGTCATCATAGACGTACGATTCTTGTGAAACGTATGTCCCATTTGGATTGGATTGGGTGACACTCGCCAACTGACGGAAGGAGCTGGAATACAGTCCCCCTGTTGTCCAATATCGATACGTCCACGTGGTAGTATTCCCTTTCGGATCAATCGTTTTGATGGGGTCACCATAGTTGTTGTAGGTGTTGGTGGTGACATTGGCATAGGAGTTGATTGAAGGTGAATAAGTTGAATACCCAACCACTGTAGGATCTTTCAAGTACTTCAAAATACTCGCTTGGCCTTCTCCCTGCAATTCAGCAAATTCGAATTGATACTTGGGCTTGGTTTTACCAGCTTCGTAAGCGTAGGTCACATAGGAAACCGGATTGTAGCTATAGGTTTTAACGCTGTCTGTGGTACTCATGGTGAAATCTTTAACCGCTTTGGTACGGACAGAACGGAGCAGAGTGTTGCCTTCTTCGTTGACCTGGAACTTTTTCTCTATGATCAAATTCTCTTGTAGAGGAGCTTCAGAGGCATCGGTAGGCAATACTTCGTAGGAAAAAATCTCGTCACCATAACGGTCTGGTTGAGTTTTTAACCGTTCAATCGTGTCTTTCGGTCGTTTCCATACTTCCCAGAACTTTCGACCCGACAGATCACTCAGCTTGTATTCCTTAGAAAAAACTGTCTCGGTTGAAGAGCCATATGGCTTGTAGAGAAAATCTACCTTGGTAACAGGACGGTAGCTGGTATAAGTGAGTGCCTTGCTGTCTTGGTAAAGTCGAACCAACCCACGGTCAGACGGGTTATACGCATCTTTTGTATCGGGGTCGTTGGGGTCGTCGGAGTCTTTGGGGGCGTAAGAGTTGTAGGGGTTGTAAGTATACTTCATCGTCAACCCAACATTGGGATAGCTTACCGTACTGATCAACAAATTGTCTACAGCACCACGTTTTTCTTTATTGTTATCTTCAGTCAAATAACTGCTTGATTCAAAACCAAAATCTTTCTCCAACGTATATTTTTGCCGGAAATTAAATTCGGTCTCATCAGGTGTATTGTAGGTGTAAGTAGCGATCTCTTTAAAAGAAGTATCCGTTCCAGTGACTTCTTTTACACCCGTCAATTTGGAATAGGTAGGGGAACTCGATGAATAAGGAGCATACTCCATGGTATATCTTACTGTCTTGATGATTTGTCTACTCGGTCTGTCTTGATAGGCGGCTAGACTGTAAATCCCCTTATTGCTGTCTTTACTCATGATGACTGTATGACCAAAGCTGTCGGTGATTTCAATGTCACCTGCTCCCTTTGGCATGGTATACCTGATCCACTCGCCATAAGGATTGCGTTTGGTCACAATCAGGCTCTCTGCATCGTAACGATTGTCATAGCCTTTATTGAACTCGTACTCGATCCCATGCACATTCACTTTAAAATGTTGTCCATGCTTGTAATCAACGACAGCGAACGAAATCCCATCATAGGAATAGTTCACCCATTGATCGTTCTCTCGAATTAACGTGGTTCCATCTTCAAGATGAATCACGTATCGCTCCTCATGAGTTTCCATTGGAGCATACGTATAGGAATAGGTTTGGACACGCTCTTCTGTATCTACAATATTATTCGTGTATTCAAAGGAAGGCAGATTAAAGCTCCACCCGGTTGCAAATGGCACAAAATCATTTTGAAACAACCTTTCATCTACCATGTTCGCATAGATTCCGCTTCCTTTGGTGGTTTCAAACCAGCCTGGCTCCATTGTCTGACTGTCCAAGGAGTGGTAACGGCGCTCGATGATGAGATCCATTCCATGCAATCCTTTTAATTCCAGATCACGTTCTACTACGTTGGCCGCACGGTATAGTTCATCCACAGGATTGTCAGTGATCCCTTTGGTATGCAAAAACTTTTGGTTCAATGCGGTATATTTGAGATTGGTCGGATCTCCTACTGGTGAAGTGGCATTGATAGTGGTTACAGTTTGGGCTGTCGTTTCCGATTGGACAGCTTTTTTGTCATCTTTGCCATTCTTTTTTTCTTTCCATCTCTTTTGGGTTTGCAACAGAACCGGAGTAAGCTTTTGCAGGTGATTTTTTTGCGCCTGTGGCAGTACGTCGATGCGTTGACTTACTTGTTCATCATTCCACTTTAATACCTCTACCAACTCTTCTTCTGTCAAAAGATTGCTGAGATTGGAGTAGAAATACGCTGCAAGCTTTAAGGTGTTCCGATCGAATGTTTTGCGGATTTCTTTGACTTCCTTCGCGGTAAATTGATCCCAATGCGCCTGATCAATTTCCGCATCGGATACGTCTCCTCTTTTTTTGCTCTCCGTCTTGTTAACCGGAATATTTTGTTTGATCCAATCAACCGTTGTCGATGTCTCTCCATTGTTTGCGTTTCCTTGTTCCGCTGGTATCTCCATCTGAGCGGTGGGTACCGCCACTTCAGCCGAAACAACCGCGGGGGATACACTGGTGGCGAGCAGGCACATGGTTAAAAAACCGCTGATAAATTTTTTCATTCGTAACCTCCGATGCAGTACAAACTTCATAATCTTTTCAATAGAAATTGAGGGTAGTGATTCAGGTCGAGAAGCAGCCAACCCGACAGCGATTTGCAGCCGGATTGGCTATACGTCTTCTCACCCATTACTTTTGGGCTTGAGTTAATAACTGATCGTCGGATCCCAGTTCATTCCATCACAATAGTTATCCGCCATCCCTTTATTCACGATAAAATAGATTTCTTCCCCGGCCACGACGTCAATCTCGATGTCATGCGACAAACCTACCTGATCATCTGCACGGAGGACGCCCCACTCTTCGTAAGGCCAGATTTTGGTCGCATTCTTCACAACCTTGATCCAGACCCCGTCGCCGCACACCTGGTCATCCATAAAGGCCCGTCCAGTGATGCGGATGTGTCCAGTCATTGGCGCCACCCATTTGCGGACGGAATCACTTTCGTCTGGATGCTGCGTACGGGCGGTAATATCTGTGTAAGGGAAGGAACCCTTCCAGTACGAACCGGTAAAGCTCATATTTTGGTACAGCGTGTCCCACTTATACTCTTGGTAGTACCAGTTGTTCAATCCTTGTACCGGTCCAAAATCGTCTGAAGCGGTATAAGAGGTTTTGAGATTGTCGTAGCTGATCTTTGGGTCCCAGATCGCACGGTCGCACCAGTTATTTTGTGCGCCTTGGTTCATGACAAAGTGAATGGTATCTCCGGCATTCACAGGTACCTGTATATCATGAGGGAGTCCAGTTGTGTCATCGTAATCAATGTATTGCCAGCCGGTGTTTGGCCAGATTTGAGTACCATTTTTCATGATTTTGACTTGGAAGCCGTCTCCGCAATCGGCAAACTGTTGGGCGACATTACCTGTGATACGTACTGTACCTTGGCGCGGTGCCATCCAAGTACGAACGGAATCAAAGGCATCGGTCTCCTGACGGTTCTGATACACTCTTGTGTACAGATATGACCCCATCCAAAAGTTACCATCTGCAACATAACTCAAATCTTGGTACCCTGTCCCGGTCCACTCTTGGTAGTACCAGTTGTTCTGTCCTTGGATGTTGCTGTAGTCTTCTGAGGCGGTGAAGGAATTTTTGGAATAGCTGTAACTGATGGATGGATCCCACGCGGCACGGTCACACCAGTTGTTTTGTGCCCCTTGGTTCATGACAAAATAGACCGCATCTCCTGCATTCACTTCTACTGAAATGTCATGAGAAAAACCTACTGTGTCATCTGCTGCAATATACTGCCAGCCAGAATTCGGCCAGATTTGAGTGTCATTTTTCATGATTCTGACTTGGAAGCCATCCCCACAATCCGCAAATTGCTGGGCTACATTGCCGCTGATCTGGACAGTTCCCTGTCTTGGTGCCACCCATTTCCGCACAGAATCATAGGCATCTGTTTCCTGACGATTCGGGAATACACTGGTGTATGGGTACGAACCGTTCCAATAGTTCCCACTGTCCGTATAGTGTAAATCCTGATAAGCTGTGCCTGTCCATTCTTGGTAATACCAATCGTTCTTCCCTTGCAGGTTACTGAAGTCCTTAGAGGCTAGGTATTGTTCTGGATAAATATTAGCCACATGAACAGGGACTACTTGTGACAGTCCACCGAACCCAACCTTTAGGGAAGCGGCTCCAACTTTAGCCACTTGAAGATAACCAGGCTTGTTCGGATTCGGAACAAAAATACGTTCATTGGATGATAACAGGGTGGCTACTTCTGTTACATCTTTCCAAGTGCCGTCTGGATACTGGGCACGGATTCTGACTGTACGCTCTCCCGGACTCACTTCGATTGGATTTGGATTGATCTGGAGCGATGTAGCCCGTTCTTTTACAACCAATGTATTCCATACCATGGTTTGACCTTGGAAGGTGGTTGTGAATTGAGCTTTCCCCTCTTTTACACCTGTCAGATTCCCCGAAGAATCGATGGTAGCGATATCTGGGTTCAAAGCAGAAAAAGCAACTCCGGATAACTTCCCAATACTGCCGTCTTCATAGTTAGCGTACAAGCTAATCGGAGTGGTCTCACCGATCCGCACCTCATTAAAGCCTGGGGTAACGGAGTAGTTTTTAATCGCGGTCGTAACAACCACATTCACGGTGGAAGTCAACCCTTCTAATGCAACGGTAACAGATGTGTTACCTTTACCGACTGCATAGACCAGTCCCGGTGAAGGCGTCCATTTTTGATTGACAGTGGCTACCGCACTGTTCTGTGCTTCATAGACCGCTACGGCATTAGCGCTTGTTGAGGTTCCATCGAGCATCAATACGGTAACGTTAATCTGTTGGCTCTGCCCCTGCTTCAACGACATCATGGACGGGCTCGCGGTGATGGCTACATAATTGGGGTCCGTTGTCGGAGGAGGGCTTGTTGGCGGAGGGGTTGTTGGTGGTGGAGTCGTTGGAGGTTCTTCTGTATCCGGCGGCGGAGTACTACCTGAAACTGCCTTTCGCTCCGTCAAATTTCCGTTTAGGTCGTATACAAACTCCCATTTTGGGATCTCGATCCCGTTCTCGATCTGATTCACAGATAGAAGCCGGTTGTTGTCATCATATTTGTACGTGTACAGGTATTGTCCTAGCGTAGCTGCATCTATAAAGGCGAACCCGAACGTATTACTGGTCATGCTTGAGGTGGCACCGGTGATAAGCGATGGATCTACCGTAACCGATGCACTGGTGATACTGTTTGCTTTCGTATGCTGAGTAGCTTTTCCACTAAAGCTGATGGTGAATTGTGTGTCACTGTTCCGTGTCACGTTGATGGTTAGACCAGCCGGAAGATTATTCACCCGCACCCCAGATTTGAGATCAGTCTGGACGAAGGTGCTGTTTTCAAGAATGACAATCTGTACGTCTGTGATGCTCCCGTCATTGACTGTGGCTTCGGTAATCGTCGCACGGGTTGCATTGAGCTTAGGTGCTGTTGGGGTGGATGCACCGACATATTTAGCCGTTAATCTAGTGTGCAACGCATCGGTGGATATGGCAGGACTTACTTTGATATAGTACGGGACATTTGCGGTCATTTGATATTGAATCTCCGAAAAGACCGTCGTGCTGTTGGCATTGTCGTTTTGCGCCAACAGGGTGCCAAGGGTAGAGCTGTCATACAGACCAAGCTTCGTGTTGTTACTGACTCCCAATTCCTTATAAGGGCTGGTAAACACCTTATACTTTCCTGATTGGGAAGGGGTAAAGCGGAAAACGATTGACTCTCCTTTTGCTGCCTGTAAATCTTTTGGCAGATCTGTATACAAGATCGGATCGGAAATTCCGCTGATAGTCAGCTGATACGGGTCAGTACTACCCGGATTTTGCAAGATCGATATCCCAATGTAGTATTTGGAACCTGCTGTCACATAGAAGTTAATAGTTTTGACTTGGCTGCTGGTTACATTGGTAAAACCCTCGATCAGATCTCGATTGGCGTCATATACGGCAAAGGTAAAGGTAGCGCCTGCTGGAACTCTCAACGTGGCGCGTGTGGAGCCACTTTGAGAGGCAGTCAATTGAAAAATATCAAAATCATTATCGTCGGGGATTGTACCTGAAACCGTCGTCCCCCACGTCGATATGATGGCGGGGCTGCTAAATGTGTCATTGGGTTCATACCCATCTGCAGTCGCCTGTGTTTCTTCGGTATCATTATCTTCTACAACAGGATGGAAAAGGGAATCATGGTATTTGTTTCTCAATTGCTCCGTTGCTTGTTGCAGTTTACTCAGTTCAGCTTTTTTGGTCTCAAAGTAGGAATCGATTCCGACCTGTAAGGTGCTAGCTTCACTGTCATTGGTAGGTACACGCTCGTACTCATCCGGAAGATCAATGAGTTGAAGATGCTGTTCACGTACCTGTTGGAGTTGTTGTTGAATCTCCTCTGCAAGTGCTGTCATGCCTTTTAGCTCTGCAAGTTCGGCATACCACTTCATCGTTTGAATGGCACCAGTCACTTTGACATCATAGTCGTGGATCAGGGAAATGTTTTGATCCGGGGTCAAGATCGGCGGCTCCGTCGTTGTCTCCTCTGCCGGCAATGGTTCAATCGGCCCATCGGTGATCCCCAGCGCTTTTGCCACATTCACCAAACCATGACCATACTCCCGCTGATCCCCGAGAGGTGTAGCCGATTCGATCAAACGCTTTTTCACGGCGTCATTGGTGAGTTTTCGGTCCGCTCGCCAGATCAGTGCAGCAGCACCTGTCACGTGTGGCGCAGCCATTGATGTTCCGGACTTAGTCCCTGTGCCGCCATCCATCGTGGTACTGAGGACAGTTGAGCCAGGTGCCACCAAATCCAGCTCTTCCCCCATACTGGAGAAATAAGCCCTTTTATAGCTCTGGTTGATCGCACCAACAGACAGGACTTCCGGATAACGTGCTGGATAAGTCTCCGTCTCCTCACCCTGACCCCCATTCCCTGCCGCCGCGATTAAGAGAATCCCCTGATTGTCAGCAGCTTGAACTGCTTCATGTAAGGCTTGACTGTAGGTACTCCCGCCAAAACTCATGGAGATAATATCGATCTTCTGATCAATGGCCCAATCGATCGCCTCGATGACTTGGGAATAACTACCTGAGCCGTTCTGATCCAATACTTTAACGGAATACAGCTCCGCGTTGGGGGCTACTCCGACCACACCGCTATTGTTATTCAGGGCGGCGATGGTACCTGCGACGTGTGTTCCGTGCCCGTTGTCATCGCTGGTGGTGCTGATGTTTTCACCAAAATAGACGGCTTCCGTTACGGACAAGTCTGTATGGGGAGCAATCCCCGTGTCGAACACCGCGATCTTAATCTTTTCGCCCGTCTCTTTTTGTGGTTGAACGAGATCTGCTCCAATCGCACGAATTCCCCATGGGGTAGATTGTGCTTCTGACTGTGCTGCTACCTGATTAGCTGGTTGTTCAAGCTCGTCCGATATCTCCATAGCAGCATCTTCTTCGACATAAGCAACATCCGGGTCGAAACGTAACTGTTGAAACTCGCTATCAGTTACTTCCATCTGAAGTGTTTTGATATGCTTGTTCTTCTTGTGTTTCTTTTTCCCCCAATTCTTCTTCGCCATAAACTCATCAGGGTCAACATCTTTTTTCAATCCAATGATGACCTTGCTCTCCGACTCTTCTGCCGGTTTCTCAGCGATCGTTGTTGCAGGATAAGAGAACCACTGCAGCAACATGCTAAACATCACCAGCACGGTTAGCATCTTGCGTTTCAAAATGTACATTCACCCTTTCCAAAACTTATCAATTAGTTCTATTGGACTATTATAATAAATATGAATATTGCTTAACATAATTTGCACCAAAAAATTTACCAAATTACAAGGATAGTTGATCCAATTAAACAAAAAAGAGGGTAACCCTCAGTCACTATTCATGACTTTCGAGTTACCCTCTTGGTAATTCCTATTTTGTTAATCAAAAGCAAATCTAGTACGGGCGGTTCCGTTCATGATGACCTTCGTTAAGCGAACTTTCATCCGCTGTCATATCAGGTACTGTACTATTCCCCGGCTATTCAAACAACCTGCTCAATTCCTCCTCACTTAACCCTTCTATCATCTCAATACTCTCCAAAATCTTATCCACACTCACAGCCAAAGAATCCTTCGCCTCTGGCATGAGTTCTTGCAACTCTTCTGCAATAGCGGACACGGTCGGACTCGTAAACACCATCTTAATCGGCAGCTCCACACCCGTGCTCTGTTTGATCCGGTTCAGCATTCTCGTTACGAGGAGCGAGTGGCCGCCCAGACTGAAAAAGCTGTCGGTGACACTGATCTTATCCGCTTCCGTATCAAGCAGCTCGGCCCAGATGGCGACCAGCAGTTCTTCTGTCTGGTTTTGCGGTCCGACATAGGTTTCATGTGACTGGGATGCCTTTTCAGGGACGGGAAGGGCTTTTCGGTCGACTTTGCCGTTCTGATTGAGAGGCAGCTTGCTCATCAGGATGAGTCTGGACGGTACCATGTAAGCTGGCAGGCGGGACTTTAGATGGGTTAGCAGCAGTTCTTCCACTTTCTTCGGCCCTACATACTTCAGATCAACATCATTGGTCTGAACAGGAACCAGAGGCTTCACCGCTTCGATTTCTCCCCGCTTCGCAATCAGGTTGCACATCCCACCTTCACTGCCTTCTGGGTAGGTGGATGCGACACTTACTTGGTATCCATGGGCAGTAAGACGTTCTTTTAGCTTACGGATCTCGTCGTCGGCCGGACTGACCGTGATGGCAAACTGTTGAATCTTCGCCCAGTCCTGCTCTTCAACACCATCCAGGATATCCAACGCGCCATGGTGGACGTCGATTCTCACGAAGGTGATAGAAGTCAGACCAAGTGCCCGTATCTGTTCTGTGATCGTGGTCAGGGAGACTTGGACGTGCTGTTTTTCTACTGCCTTGCCTTCGAGGAGGTTCCAGTAGGCGGTGTCTCCTTGCTGTCCGGCATCTGTCAGATAGCCACGGCGGTCGATGATGTCGGTCAGCGTATCCAGTTCCTTCTCTCCCCCAGATAATAGGGACATACCAGGGTAGTAGTCGTACTGCGCTTCTTTTACAGAGCTGGAGAATCCGGCGTGAATCGGGATGATGGTGTTACCACCGAGGATGCGGCTGTTTTTGCTCAGAATCTCGTAAATGGAAGGTACAGGTTCATAGGAATAGATACGCAGCCCTTCTACCTTGGACGCTAAGCTCAGACCGAACATACCGATGTTGGCCCCTATATCGAGTACACAATCTCCTGCCTTCAGGGAAACATCCGGGAACGTGTTCGAGAAATGATCCCGATACAGGATATCTGTCTCATGTCTGCTGACACCGCATACCTGCATGCCGTTGGGGAGGTCATACAGATCGTCATGGGTCAGCGTGCCGTCTTCTTGCATGGAGAGAATATGGTGGCAGGCTGACGCTGACTTCCCTTCTATAGCTGGATAGGCGACCAGTGCATCTTCTCCCTTGATCAGTTCATGCTTGACCACAACGGAACTGCTGACGGCAGGATGGATGTTGAGTTGGTGTTCGATTTCTCCAAGCTCGATTCGCAAGCCACGGATTTTGACCTGAAAATCAAGTCTTCCCAGATATTCGATCTGACCATCTGGCAACCATCTCACTAGATCCCCTGTCCGATACAGCTTGGTTCCTGCCGCGAACGGATTGTCGATGAATTTTTCCTGAGTCAGCGGTTCGTTGTTGAGATATCCCTGAGCCAGACCAGCACCTGCGATGCACAATTCACCCGGAACACCGATTGGCGTCGGCTTCAAGTGTCTGTCCACGATATAGGCCTTGGCGTTGGCGATCGGTCTTCCGATTGGGGTAGCCGTTCCTACAATCTCATGGTCGGAGCAAGAAAAGTACGTTCCATAGATCGAGACTTCTGTCGGGCCGTAGATGTTCTCCACTTTTGCTTGCTTGAATGTAGCGACGGCTTGAGCCACGAGCTCTTTGGGGAATGCCTCGCCTGCGACCATCAGGTATTTGAGCGGGCAGTTGGCCAGAGAGTCAGGACTGGTCTGTGCCGTCTGCAAAAACACGCTCAACACCGATGGAACAAAGTTGATATGGGTCACACCATAGCTCTGAATATGACGGATGATCTCCTGCGGCGACTTTTCATCGCCTGGAGGCAGGATGACCAGATGCCCGTTGCCGATAAACCAGCCAAACAGCTCAGAGATCGAAACATCAAAGCTATAGTTCGTCTTGAGCAGATACGCGTCGTTGGAACCAACAGGGTACATCTCCTCAAGGAAATGGAGCGTATTGAGGATACTTTTGTGGGTGACGCATACGCCCTTCGGATTGCCGGTCGTCCCTGATGTATAGATCACATAGGCGAGGTTTTCATTGGTAACGGCAGTTTTCGGTGTCTCTACGTGTGCATGGCCTGCTTGTGCCAAAGGCTGCCATGATGCTGTGTCATTCAGGTCTACCAAGGTCGGTCGGTTAGCCGCTCCTTGTGTGTCAGCCATATGATCCAGCACCTTGCTCACGCGATCCTTGTACTTGCCAAGTGTCAATACCATAACGGCTTTGCTGTCTGTGAGGATATAAGCCAATCGGTCTTCTGGTGTCTCTGGATCAATCGGGATATAAGCGGCACCCGCCTTTAACACACCGAGCAGACCCGCTACCATCTCGACAGAACGTTCGACCACCAGTGCGATAAACCGGTCAGGCCCTGCGCCTTTTTCCGTTAAGTAAAAAGCAAGCTCTGTTGAAATCCGGTCCAGCTCACCGTAGGTAACCGTGGTGTCCTGATACACGATAGCGGTGCGATCAGGGTTCTCTTGGACGCGGGATTGGAACACCTCGTGAATGCAGACATCGTTCGGGTACGGACGTTCGGTTCTGTTCCAGCCGTTGACGACCTGCTCCCACTCGGATTCAGGCAGGATATTAACCATAGAAGCAAGGGTGTCCTCAGTCGATTCCTGTTCCATCTTGCTGACAATACCTGCAAGAGCGTTCTCCAAGTATCCGATGATCGACTCACATGAAAGAGTTTGATCCACCTGAACCTCGATAGAGAAATGATCGCCCTCGTCATCGATAGACACGAGCATGGGATAGTTCGTACGCTCGACGACACCTACGAGCGACTTCATGCCGAATTGGACGAAATCGCTTTCCCGGTTTTGACCATCTGCTCCCATGGAACGGAAGTTGATCATGGCGTTAAACAGCGGAATATCGCTATCCAGACCCGAACAGCTCTGGGCGAGCGACAGCGATGCCTGCTCGTAGCCGATCAGCTCGCGCAGTGCCCGATCCGTATCGTGCAGGATCTGTTTGACAGACTTGTTGGTGAGATTCACGCGCAGCGGCAGTGTGTTGATCACATTGCCCAGCATGCGCTCACCGCCCTGAATTCCCTGCATCCGTCCAGACAACACTGTACCGAAGACGACATCATCCCGACCTGCGCACGTGGCGATGACCATGGCCCATGCGGCGTGAAAAAGGCTGGCTGGACTTAGATGCATCCGTTTGGCCAGTGCACGTACATGGCCAGACAGCTGTGCGGGAAGCGTCTTGCGTAAATCCTTGACACTGCTTCCGTCCCCATGCACATTGGTCAACCCGAACAGTGCCGTTGGTTCGTCCACATCTCCGAGGGCTCCTTCAAAATAGGTTTTCGCGTCAACCGAATTCTTCTGCTGAATCGCATAGCCGACAAACTCTCTGTACGGGATCGGCTTGCTGAGGCCGGCTTCCTCACCTTTTAGATAAGCGATCACTTCAGCGAACAAGAATCTAAGCGAGGTAGCATCATCTATGAGATGGTGCATATGGAACAATACATACCAGACGCCTGTATGGGAGTCACATGCGGTCTTCAACTGGATCATCGGAGCTAGGTTGATGTTCATCACATGAGGCCCTTGCAACAGACCGCGCATATGGCTTTCTGCATCAATGCCGGGAGCAAGCGTAACCGTATCTAGGTTCAGCTTCGCCTCTCGGTATACAACCTGTACCGGCTGTGAAACACCTTTGCTGACAACAGCAGTCCGCAATACGTCGTTACGGTCGATGACATGCTGGAGTGCAGTGACAAACTGGTCGAGGCGCGCTCTGTTTTCAAAAGAAAACAAGCCAGAGAGCACATAAGGATCATTCTCCGGATCCATCAGGTGGTGGAAAAGAATCCCCTCCTGAAGAGGTGCCAGCGGATAAATGTCCTGAATATTCGCAGCCCCGCCCGGTACGGTCTCAACGATGCTCTCAATCTCCTGTCTGTCTAGTGCCACCAGTGTGAGCATATCCGGTGTAATGTCCGTGCAACCCTCAGGAATCTTGTTCGGTGGCACCACATAGGTCTCCAACACTTCCAAGCTGTCAATTTCGGCGGCCAGACTTGCAAGCGTCGGTGCATTAAAGACACTGCGGATATCTGCCATCACCTGATGATCATGAAGGCGTGAAAGAACCTTCGGAACCAGCAGCGAGTGACCGCCCAAGGCGAAGAAATTGTCATTCACCCCGATTTTCCCGGCATCAAACCCCAGTACCTCCGTCCAGATGTCGACGAGCAGCGCCTCTGTCGCTGTGCTTGGTGCCACATACGCTTCGGATGCATAAGAATCACTTTCTGGGACAGGCAATGCGGCACGGTTGACTTTCCCATTGGTGGTCACTGGGATCTCATCAAGCACGACAAATGCACGTGGAACCATATAATCAGGCAGTGTCTCCTTCATAAACGTGGACAGCTTGCCCCCCACATCTGTACTTGGAACCCCCTCAGCCAGCACCACATAGGCGACAAGCCGCTGATCACCTGGGGTATCCTCACGTACGAGCACCACGGCTGCATCTACATCTGGCGAATCGTTGAGCTTCGCTTCGATCTCACCCAGCTCGATACGCATACCGCGAATCTTCACTTGATGGTCGATCCGGCCGCAGTATTCCAGATTGCCGTCTTTTAACCAACGCACCACGTCCCCTGTCTTATACAACCGTGCTCCCGGTTCATTGGAAAAAGGATCGGGAATGAACTTCTCACTCGTAAGTGCCGGGTTATTGAGATAACCTCTCGCCAGGCAGTCCCCGCCGATATAGAGCTGTCCGCGGAAGCCCACAGCTTGTGGCGACAATTGGTCGTTGAGCACGTAGAGCTTGACATTTTGAATCGGCTTACCGATGGGAACGGTGCTTCCTCCACTGGTATTCGGGCAGTTCCAGTAACTCACGTCGATGGCTGCTTCCGTAGGCCCGTACAGGTTGATGAGCGCAGCCTGGTTTTGTGCATAGTGTCTCTTCACAAGGTCAGGTGGCAGCGCCTCCCCACTGCAAAAGACACGGCGAATCGTTGTGCATTCCTTCCACGCATCCTCACCCAACATGATCCGAAACATCGACGGCACAAAATGAAGCGTGGTCACACCCGTGGACTGGATCAGCGCGCTCAGGTAAGCAGGATCTGCGTGACCGCCGGGCTTGGCGATGACCATGCGTGCACCCGTGATGAGCGGCCAGAAGAACTCCCAGACCGACACATCGAAGCTAAACGGTGTTTTTTGCAGGACGACATCGGATGTGTCGAGGCTGTACGCCTTCTGCATCCAGTCGATCCGGTTGGTCAAAGCCCGGTGCTCCACCATAACGGCTTTTGGCAGCCCGGTGGACCCGGATGTATAGATCACATAAGCGAGATTGTGCACCCCAAGACCGGTTTCTGCGCGCGACACATTGGCGGTAGGCTGGGTTGAGAACACCCCTTTGCGTCCGGACGAATCCTCATCCGTATCGAGATAAGCGACATCCATACCCTCCAGCGGCAGTGAGTCTGCCAGATACGAGAGCGTGAGCATCCTCGTGACTCCAGCATTCTCCACCATATATGTGACGCGGTCAGCCGGATACGCAGGGTCGATCGGCAAATACGCGCCTCCCGCCTTCACAATCCCATAAATACCGATCACCATCTCAAATGACCGCTCTGCACAAAGCGCTACCACCGTATCCGTCTTGACGCCGGACTGGCGCAGATAGGCGGCCACTTGGTTGGCACGTGCATTCAGCTCTGCATAGCTCATCTGTTTCCCGTCGTACTCCAGCGCGATGGCTTCAGGGTGAGCGCTGGCATGCTCTTCAAAGAAATCGTGCAGGCAACGCTCAGATGGAAACGGAGCCTTGGTCTGGTTCCATCCGATCAGCACCTGATTTCTCTCTGCTTCGGACAGATAGCTGTAGCTGCCAATTGGTGCGGAAGGGTTCGCTATCACCGCTGTGATCAGGTTTTGGTAGTGACCCATCATGGACGCGATGTCTTGTGCGTCAAACTTGTTGGCATCGTATTTCAAGCACAGAACGAACCTGTCCTGCTCTTCAAATACCTCCAGCGAAATCTTGAACTCGCCTTCCTGCCCGATCTGCTCAACAAACTCGATCTCACCAAGCGTCGGAGTGCTGGCGTTGATCGTAAACAGATTTTTGTTTTGGAAGGTATATGTAACCTGAAAAACGGGTGGTGCCTGCAGATTGCTCTGAATGTTGAGGTCTTTGACCATACGCGGAAATGGATAGGTGGCATGGTCCATATTTTCTGCGAGTGCAACATTCAGTTCACTCAGGTAATCGGAATAAAGCAAATCATCATGAATCATACTGCGCATCGGCATCATATTCACAAAATACCCGATGGCCTGATAAAACTCGAACTTGGGTCTCCCCATCGTCGGCATCCCGATGATCAGATCTTTTTCCCCTGTGTAGCGTTGGAGCAACGTCTGGAAAATCGAAAGAAAGAAGGCGGTGGGCTTGACCCGATGCTTCGTGCAGAATTGCGATATGGCGCTGTGTTCCGAACCGGTCAGCGGTAACGCGAAGGTCGCCCCTTTGGAAGTGAGATAGACCTCGTTTTGGCGTTCGATGTCAAGCGTCAGAGATGGGAGCTCACCGTCGAGCTTGTCCAGCCAGTATCCTCTGTCTGCCCTGCTTTGCTCTCCGTCCAGATAATTCAGTTCCCACTCAAGGAACTCGTCATAGGTAATGAATTCATCTGATTCACTGACAGCGCCGTTTTTCACCAGCGCTTCATAGGTTGCGAACAGATCAGACAGAAAAACAGAGGTGGACGCGCCATCGAATACCAGGTGATGAACCACGACCAGCACGACATGGTCGGTTGGGGTAGCGCTATAGACGTTCATGCGGATTAGTGGATCGCGGTACAGATCAATCGGCTTTTTCAGCTCGCGTCTGAGCAGGGAGATGAGCTCGTCCCCGACAGGTATGTGAATCTGGGTTGCGGAGAATGTGTGATCACGGAAAGGCTGGGGTACCAAATAAGGTACCCCTTCCTCTTCACTGACCAAGCAGGACAGCTGCTCATGGCGGGTCACAACCACAGCAAATGCCTGCTTAAGCTTTTCTATATCAACCTTGGCACGAATCCGGAAGCATACAGGGATGTTGTAGACATCAGAGGTTGGATCAAGCTTGTGCAGCATCCACAAGCCTTTCTGCCCCTCTGAAAGGGGATATTTGACAGTGATATTCTGCTTTTCATAGAAAGCCAAAACTTCCTCAGAAGTATATTTGCCGCTCTTGAACCCCATCAGAATTTCGAATTCAGTCATATGCGTAACTCCTTACTTTCGGATGGTTTTCTTCAACGCTCCTAATCCAATTTTTCCATTCTTAAAATCTTCCAGCATCTTCAGCTTCATCTCCCGCACGCTGGAAGGATCTTCAACAGCTACGCTGACGGGATGATCGTTGACCGCTGTGGACGACTGGGAAGCCATCTTGCCTGCAAGACACGCAGCAAGCGCATGGATCGTCGTGATGTCCAGCAATTCCCTGTTGAGTAGTTCGATACCGAAATCCTTCTCGACCATGCGCTGGAGTCTCAGCCATGCAATCGAATCGATCCCGAATGCGTGCATGTCCTTGTCGACAGGAATCCGTTCGGCAGACATGCCGGTGTATGCAGCAAAAAAGTCGATCAGGTATGTGCTGAGGTCTGATGGATTGGTATCGGTTTTTTCTATGATGGGTGCATCTATGATCGAGGTAACTGCGACTGGTGTAGCTGGTGCCGGAATAGGTTGCTGAGGTGCTTTCGCAATAGCCCCTTCAGAATGCCAGTATCTTTCGCGTTCAAATGGGTATGTCGGGAGAGAAACGATTTTTCGCGGCGACTGCTGATGCAGGCCGGCCCAATCGACAGGGCACCCTTTTACCCAAAGTGCGGCGAGACGGTCGAGATCTCGGTCGGATACCAATGAGCGTACGAACTCTTCACCACGGCTGCCGGAGATAATCGGCTCCAGCTGGGCAAAGTCGGTTTCGGCATGGCCTGTATAGACGGTCTGAGTCAGATTGGTTGGAGATGAAGACCTATTTAAATAGGAAGCTAAGCATTCCTCCAGCTCATCGACTGACCGGGCAACAAAGGCAAGGCGCAGTGGCATTTCATTGCGGCAGAGCTGCAGCGTATAGGCTAAGTCTGGCAAGGAAACATCCTTGTTCCCGTCTACATAGTGAAGCGCGTTTTCTGCCATCTTGTGCAATCCTCGCTCATCCTTCGCAGACAGCACGATCAGCTGAGGATCAAACTCGGTATCTGTGGAAACGGTGAGTTGGTTCTTGGCTCCGGAATACTCCTCGATGACCAAGCTCACATAGCTTCCGCCTGCACCGATTGAATTGATCAAAGCCCGTCTCGGAGAATTTTGCGCTTCTCCTGTACCTGTCTCCCATGCTTCCAGTTCTGCCGTCAATCGGAATGGCAGATGCTCCAAATCTAGATTCGGATTGATCTGCCCAACGTTTACCATAGGCGCAATTCTTTTGTTCTGGAGTTGCAATACTACCTTGGTTAACTGAGCGATTCCGGAGGCAGCTTCTGGATGACCCAGATTAGACTTGACTGATCCCATCGGAATGCTGTGCGTTGTATTCTTGAAAACTTTGGCCAATGCATTGATCTCTACCGCATCTGCGAGTGCTGATCCATTGGCAGCAGACTCGATATAGCTGATCGCATCCGGCTCAAGCCCTGCACGTTGCAGAGAATCTTCAATCAGTTTGACCTGAGTCTTGGAGCTAGGCGTCATAAAACCGTTGGCCCGTCCACCATGCAGGGACGAACTGGACTTGATCACCGCCATGATGTTGTCTCCGTCTCGGATGGCATCTTGGAGTGGTTTTAGCAGCACGGCACCTACGCCTTCTGAAGGAAGATACCCGTCTCCGTCACGGAAGCTTCTGCTTTCTGGATGGCTTGCAATCATCTGCGCTTGGCTGAGTCCGATATATTTATTCGGATGAATGGTTACATTCACACCACCCGCGATGGCAAGGGTAGCTTCACCTTGCGCCAGCGCGTTACATGCCAGATGGATCGCCATCGTCGAGGAGGAGCACATATTATCTACCGCGACACTCGGACCTTCGAAGCCAAAATAATGAGAGACCCGGTTGGCGATCAAATTGTAAGAGGACACAGAGGTCAATGCATGGCCGACGACATCTGTGCTGTCCGCCTGATACATCTGATACATCGAACCTACATAGACACCGACGCGTCGCTTGTATCGGGACTCTATTTTGGCCTGAGTGATGCCGCTTCCTTCGAGCAGCTTCCAGACCTCTTCCATGAACAGCCGCTGCTGTGGGTCCATCCATTTGGCTTCACGAGGCGTGATCTGGAAGAACAGCGGATCGAAGCGATCCACGTCGTCGATAAAGCCGCCCCACTTGCAGTAAGTCGTGCCAAGGGAGTCTTTATCTGCGTTGAAAAACTCGCTCACATCCCAGCGGTCAGCAGGGACTTCCGTTACACAATCTGTGCCGTTGGCGAGATTGTTCCAGAATTCTTGCAGATTGTTTGCTTTCGGATAGCGGCCTACCATCCCGATGATAGCGATATCGGTGGATTTGGCCTGGGTTGATGGTGATTGTGTCTGAGCATCAACCTGAATTGCGGTTTTCTCATCTGCCTTAGCGTAAGCATTCGCACGCAGTAGTGGTCTGTCTTGCTCAAGTACCTGCTCCGGTTTTGGAGCTGAGGTGATAGCGACCTTTTCTGTGATACCCAACAGCTTGTTCAATGCAACACGGTGATGTTCGATAAAATAGTCAGCCAGCTCACGGACGGTCTGCACCTCGAAGAACAGCGTTTTCGATAAAGTGCCAAACGGTTTTTCAAGCTGGAAAATCAGATCAGCGGCCATCATCGAGTCGATGCCGTACCGTTCCATAGGCGTATCTACCTGCAAGCGGTCTACTGGCAAGGATAAAGCATTAGCGATCAGCTTCTGTAAGTAGCGCACTGCTTTTTCCCGGGTGGCAGGTCCTTCAGACGATTCCGATGCAATGTGACCAACAGACACTTCAGCCGTTTCAGATGCAATCTTGACGACATCCTCGGACTGATCCTCCTGACGTACACCTGCAAAAACAAGCACCTGATCCACATGAGCACGTACCGCAGATCGGAAAGCGGCAAGACCCTGTTCCGTACGCAACACACCGATTCCCATCGCGGCCATGCGCTTGCGCTGGCTTTCGTCCACCTGCATGCCCCCTTCTTCCCAGAGCGGCCAGTTGATCGAAAGGGTCCGGCCAAAGCGACGGCCTTCGCGGACGAGGTGATTGCGATAGACCGCGTATTGATCCATAAATGCGTTGGCGGCGGCATAATCACTCTGTCCTGGATTCCCCAGCTCAGCCGACGCGGACGAGAAGCAGATGAAATAATCAAGCGGATGCGTTTTTGTCGCCTGATCGAGGTTGGCTAACCCTGTAACCTTTGGCATCAGCACGCTTTCAAGCTCTTCCACTGGTTTATTGATAAGTAAACGGTCTTTTGTGATGCCTGCGCTGTGCAGGACGGCGGTCAGTGTACCATATGCTTGTTCTACATGTCTCACAAGACGCTCGACATCCTCGCAGCTACCCATATCAACCATCTGATAGTCCACGGTCGCACCAAGTTCGCTCAGGCGATCCAGTGCCATTTGGTTTTCTGCGGTCAGCGGGGAGCGTCCGCACAATACGATGGTGGCGTTATTGGTGTGAGCCGCGATGTCAGTTGCAAAAATAAGACCAAGCTTGCCCAAGCCGCCGGTGATTAGATAGATTCCGCCGTTTTTCCAAATCGGAGCATGGTGAATCGGGGTTTGCGGCGTGGATGAAACCTCCAGCTCCATCCATTGTTTCACCCGACGTTCCCCCTCCGCTGTATAGCGCACTTCTTGTGCACCGTGATCAGCGGCGTTATGCGTAATGATGTCAATCAGCGCATCAGCATCCGTGACACGACCTGTCTCCACGAGCTGAATACGGATATGAGGATTCTCAAGTGCGACTGTTTTTAACATCCCGACGACACCTGCTATGCATCCCCCTGTGCTCTCTGAAGCATCGGCGATCACGACCTGCACGAGCGTGTCGTTGGTGGTGCGAACGCTGACAAGCGGCTGGATGGCTACGAACAGCTTACGCGCGGCGTCGGTATATTGCTGATCCACGGAAGCACCTTCTACCGGGATAAAGGTAAGCTTGCTTGTACCCGGTACCTGCTGTGACTCATGTGCCTGCTCCAGTCTGCTTTTCACGTCGGCAGGTAGATTGCCTGCCACAAAGATGTGAACGTCTCCTTGCTTACCGTCAATCATTGGATTTGTAGCGGCGTGCAGCGGTACAGAAACCCACTCCGGAGCATACAACGCATATGGCTCATCGCTTGCAGTGTGCGTTTTCAACACTCGGGAGCTTAATCCGTTCAGTTCTGCACAGATGCGACCGTCCGCATCCATCACACTGATATCCAGCTTGCGGACAGCATGATCTGGCGCACTCTCTTTGCTGTAGCGAATCCATGCATAGGCAACAGGTGGGGTCTTAGCGTAGATGTGTACCGAGTCAAGTGCGTATGGCACCCGTGGCCCCTGCTCGGCTTGCTTTTCGGATGCTGCGCCGATGCTCATCGCAAGTGTCGCCTGCAGGGCACTGTCGATCATAGATGGATGTAACACATATTCCGACAGGGTCGCACGGATATCTTCCGGGCAGGACAGCTTGGCTACCGCTTGTGGATAGCCCTTGCTGTCCAAGCCGCAATGAACCTCCACCACTGCTCTGTACGCAGGCCCATAATGAAGTCCGAACTGATCGTAGGCAGAATAGATGGTATCCCCCGTCACTTGCTGTTGGTTGCAAGCTGTGAGTAATTGGTTGAGATCCAGTGCGCTAGGTTCCATTGCCGCGACTTCGAGAAGCCGGCAATTCCCCTGACTGTATACCAGATGCTCTTGACCGGTTCCCGCATAAATCGCATAACTTAGCTCATCGTTGCTACGCGCTTCGATGCGAGTGCGCAGATTCAGCGGTTGATCATCCACAACAGCTGGCTTGAGCCAGACTACTCCGGTTACTGCTATGGCTCTCTTTTGCGTGTCTCCATTCGCACGGACAGCCACTTCCCGCGCCATCTCCAGGTAGGCGACTCCCGGAAGCGTAGGCTGACCATTCACTTGATGGTCTGCGAGGAAAAACTCACTGCCGTCAAAGCTAGATGAGAATGCGACTTCTTGTAAATTGGAGTCGTTCTTGTGCACCAGCGGATGGATCACGGACTCCGTCTTCACCAGCTGTACAGCCCCGCCTTCATGCAGGTCACTCTGTACGTTGCCGCCCTTCACCCAATACCGTTGTTCGTCAAATGGATAGGTAGGCAGGCTGATTCTTTTCACCTTTTGCTCATCGGAATAGATGCGCTTCCAGTCAAATTTGAAGCCCTGAACCCATAGGTCGAGGATCGGTTCATATTTATGTTGGGCTATCCAGCCATCCACCGCTTCCTGACGGGCTTGATCCGCGTTAAATACAGCAAGCGTTACACCGGCCTGCTTGACCGTTCCTTTGAACCAAGAAGTGTAGTCAGGTTGCACGGTACATACTGCTTCAAGCTTCTTCTTAAGCTCCTCCATGTCATAGACGAGAGTGGCCAGTCGCTCTTCCATGGCATCCCGTCCGACTTGAAGCGTGAACGCCAGGTTTGCCAGATCTGGATCACCAAGACCATTCACCTTAACAAAATTCAGCAGATCCTTGGCAGCCTGCATCAGCTGTTGTTCAGAGCGGGCGGACAACACAACCGGATAGCCTGCATGTCCATTGCCAGACGGCTTTGTCATCCCTGCTTCTGATGGAATGTATTCCTCAATCAACACATGTGCATTGACCCCGCCGAATCCAAACGAGCTGATTCCGGCTCTTCGAGGTGCTGCCTCACCATGTTCGTTCTGTGGAGCCTCCCAAGGACGGTTTTCCTGCAAAATATAAAACGGACTTTGCTCCAGCTTGATATATGGATTGATCGTTTCCGTATGCAGGCTCTTGACCAGTGTTTGGTGCTTCATTTGGAGCAGGGTTTTGATCACGCCTGCCACACCGGCCGCAAGCTCTAAGTGACCGATATTGGATTTTACGGAGCCGATGCCACAACCCGGCGTTGGGCTGAGTTGGCTTCCCTTTGCTTCATATAATTCGTGAAAAGCTTTCTTGAGCGCATTGATCTCTACCGGGTCGCCAAGCTGTGTCCCCGTGCCGTGGGCTTCGATATAAGTCACCGTGCTTGGATCGATTCCGGCCTGACGATGCGCGGCTTTGATGACTTCGGCCTGTGCATTCGGGTTAGGCGCAGTGAGTGAATTGGCACGGCCGCCGTGGTTCTCTGCGCTTCCGATAATCACACCGTAGATCTGATCGCCGTCAGCCTCTGCCTGCGCGAGGGACTTGAGAACCAGTACGCCGACCCCTTCGCCTCTCACATAACCATTGGCCTGATCGGAGAATGTCTTGCAACGTCCGTCATCACACAGCATACCTGCACGGGCATAGCTGATGTGCAGCTCAGGACTGACGATGGTGTTCACTCCACCTACAATCGCCATGCCCACATCACCGCGACGGATCAGCTCTGCCCCTCTGTGAATGGCAACAAGCGAGCTGGAGCACGCCGTCTCAATCGGCTCACTCGGACCATGCAAATCAAGCAGGAAGCTGATTCGATTCGGACCGACAGAACCGGATACTCCTGTCGCCGCATAGCTTTCGCCCAGCTGACGTGCTTGGACAAGCAGATTGCCATAGCCACTCGGTGCGGTTCCAATCAAGACGGCCGTATCAGAGCCTGCCAAGCTGGACGGCGCATAGCCGGAGTCTTCCAGTGCACGCCATACATGTGTCATCAGCAGTCGCTGTTGTGGGTCCATCGACTCGGCTTCCCGTGGTGAAATGTTAAAAAACAGCGGATCAAACAGATCTACACCGTCGATGAAGCCTCCCCATTTCACACTGGTTTTGTCCCCATCAGATCTCGGGTCGCCGAACACCTTACGCCAATCCCAGCGGCTTGCAGGGATTTCGGTGATGCAGTCCACCCCGTTTGTCAGGTTCTCCCAGAATCGATCCAGGTCATCTGCTTGAGGAAAGCTTCCGCTCATCCCGATAATCGCGACACGCTGGTCAGCTGTCGGCAACTCTTTTTCTTGAGCCAGTTGGGATGCCGAAGTCTCTTGCTCTGGTGCAGGCACGCGAATAGAAGCCATTTCGATCGAAGGAACTTCAATAGAGGAAGCCTCTATCACAGGAGCTTCCGTGGAAGCAGCGATCTCTATCAATGGCAGGTCCACAGTCAGAGATTCACTGACATCAGAACTCCCCTGCCCGGCAAAAGCCATCCCATGCTCTTCACGAAGATAATCAGCGAAACTGCCCAATGTTGGGTATTCAAAGAAGATAGTCGGCGTAAGCTCAATCCCATATGTATTGGTTATGGTATTGGCGAATTTGGTCAGGCTGATCGAGTCGTATCCGAAGTCGCTCAGTTCACTGTTCAGATCGATATCCTCTGGCTGAACCTTCAGCTGTTCGGTTACCAGCTTCGTTAATACAGCCTGAATCCGGTGCAAAAGATGCTGGTCATTTGCTAGATGGCTTCTGTCACGCTCACCGTGAACGGGAGCGGGAGCGGCAACGGCCTTTATCTTTGATTCTGTTTTTGTCTCTGAGCCGCCTGTGCCTGTTCCTGTTACGGTTCCTGTGCTAACCGCCAAACCCGAATACAGATCAAATGCCTTCATGACACGGGACGTATCACCTGCAAATACACACACCTGCTGGAAGCCAGACTTCAGTGCCTGTCCAAATGCTTCTATCCCCTCACGTGTGCCGAGTGGAATCAGACCCTGCGCGCGAATCAGCTCTTCGGTCTCCTGATCGACACGCATACCGCCTTCTGCCCAGAGCGGCCAGTTTACCGAAAGCGTTTTTCCATGACGCTGCCCAATCAGAACCAGCTCGTCACGGTAAGCCGAGTAAGCATCCATAAATCCGTTGGCAGCAGCGTAGTCCGACTGTCCCGGATTTCCGAGTTCACTGACATTGGAAGAAAAGCTTGCGAAAAATTCAAGACGATGGTGGCGGCTCGCTTCATCCAGATTCACGATCCCCGCGACCTTTGGCGATAACACATCACGGATCGCACTGTGCGATTTAGTACGGATATAGCCATCGTTTAAGGTACCCGCAGCGTGGATGATTCCGGTGAGATCGCCATACGTTTGTTCGATGTAAGCAAGCAACTTCGCCACCGAATTGGCATTCGCGATATCACATGGTTGGTACTCGACCTTCACACCATTTTTCCGCAGGGAGCTAAGAGCCTCCTCTGTACGATAGTCTGGCGTCGTACGTCCGGTCAAAATCACTGCAGCCTGTGTAAGACTGGAGGCAATATGTTCGGCAAAAATACGGCCCAAGCCACCGAGACCGCCTGTAATCAGGTAGGTGCCACCCTCACGCAACGCGATGGTGCTCTTGGACTGGCGATCATCTGTGAGCTTCTCGTACGTTTTGATGGACACGGTACCGTTGGAATAGCGGATATCTCTGACCGGCTGTGCGGCAACCGAGCAGATCAAGTCACGGAGTGTATGAGGTTCAACAGTATCGAACCAACCGATACACTGGGTTCGAATGGACGGATACTCCATGGATGCTGTCTTCAGCAAGCCGGAGATTCCGCTTAGTGTCTGGTAATCCTTTGCTTCATTGTCGATCACAACCACCTGTAAGAGCTTTTTGCGGGAAGCGCCGGTTTCTGCCAGCTCTTTGATCAGCGAAATCACGTTCTGTACGGCAACCTCATAGCGCTCGCTGAGTGTGTTGCCGTCGATGCGGATACGCTCCAGCTCCACTGACTCTGGCAATGCCACTCTGATGCTCTCCATCACTCCCTGATGAACAGCTCCGATCACGACTACCTTGTGGCCACTATCTTGTCCCGCAGGAGGCGCGGAATTGTTCGGGAGATGATTGTTCACAAGATCGTCAGCAGGTGTCCAGACAGGTGCGATGAAGGTGACGCGTTCACCCTGACGCGCTGTGACCTCGAATTCACGCGACGAGAATCCTTTGATTTCCACGCAGACACTTCCTTGGGCGTCGCAAATGCTGATATCAAGCTTTTGCAGGGAAGCGTTCTTGTTCCCTCCCTTGGCATGTCTGATCCATGCATAGGCCTGATTCGGTGTCGGCTGATAGATCTCAAGGCTTTCAAAGGAAAACGGCAGTCTCGCTTTGCCATCCGTCCCCCCTGTTCCACCATTGGCGAATCCCAGTGCCATCGTAGACTGCAAAGCACCGTCCATGATGCTTGGATGGAGCACAAATCCGCTGACATGTGCATCACTGCCTGCTGAAAGCTCCAGCTTCGCCAGTACACCTGGAAGCGAGTCTTCGCCGATCCCTGCTCTTACCTCAACCACTGCTCGGTGTGTCGGGCCGTAGTTTAGGCCGATCTCTTGGTAGATGCTGTAAAACTCGCGGGAAGTGAGCACGCGGTCTGCATACGTGCGAGTCAATCCGGCAAGATCTACCTGAGCGGAAGAGGACTGGGATTCCAGACAACCGGCACCTTGGTTATAGACCACTTCCTGTCCCAACTCATCTGTACTCACGATTTGGTACTCGAACTGCTCACCGGACTTCGGCAGTACACGTACATCCAACGACAGTTCGTACCGACCTTTATCATTGCCGTTTAACATGCCTGGCTGGAGCCAGACGACATTTTGCAGTCTCACTTGTGTCTGGGTTGGTTGCAAGCCGTGACGATTTGAACTCGACGCCGCTCTCATGATCGCTTCACGGGCCATCTCGATATAGACAACCCCAGGCACGACCATGGTCTCCCCGACTTTGTGATCACGCATGAAAAAGTCGTTGCTGCCAAACATCGAGTTGAAGCTGGTCTCGTTCCCTGAAGAGGTACTGCGGTGAATCACCGGATGCAGTCGGCTTTCCCCTGTCGCACGATCCTGCTTCGAGGTCTGAACGGCACTCTCCCGCCAAAAGGATTGCTCGGCAAACGGATAGGTCGGCAATGGGATTCTACGGTACTTCGCCTTGTCAAACAACTGCTCAACCGGAAGCTTATACCCCTTGATATACAATCCCGCCACTGTGGTGAGTGCACGCTTATAGTCGGCCTCACCTGCTACACTGCGGCATACTCCGGCACTCTTCTGAAACAACTCCAAGTCCGCATTGCCACTCGACAACGGAATCGGATTGACATGGCCAGTCTCCACACGGCTGCTGTGATCTTTTTCCAGCCACTTCCTGAGTTCCCTTGACAGCTCGGATGGATTGCTGACGACAAGTGCCAGTCTGTAGCGGAAGTGCTTTCTGCCTACCAGCAAGGTGTAGCTGATAGGACCGAGGGCGGCATCAGGGGTCTGTTCCAGATAGGACAAAAGATTTTGGGCCTGCACTTCCAGCTGTTGCGCATCGCGCGCGGAAAGCACGATCAGGCTGACTGGCCGGTCAGGGTGGTCGGAGTGTACTGCCTCGGTCTCTGGTGCTTCCGAAAGCACGACATGTGCATTGGTTCCGCTATAGCCAAAGGAACTGACTGCGGCATGGCGCAAGCTTTCCCTCTCCGTCTCCCACGGACGACACTGGTCATTGATATAAAAAGGTGTGTGGCTCAGGTCGATGTGTGGGTTCATCTCATGGTAGTGGATGGTTGGTGGAAGAACCTTGTGTTTGATCGATTGTGCCGCTTTGATCACACCAGCCACACCAGCGGCAAAGGCAGTGTGACCGATATTGCTTTTCACAGAGGTTAGGGCACAGTAGTTGCGCTTGGTGGTATACCCGTCAAACGCGCTGGTGAGTCCGTCGATTTCAACAGGGTCGCCGAGTGCTGTACCCGTTCCATGTGTCTCGACGAGCTGGATGTGTTCAGGGTTGATGTTGAATTTTTCATAGATATCCCGCTGAAGCTCGGCCTGTGCATCTGCATTCGGCGCGGTGATCCCATTGGATTTACCGTCTTGGTTAACCCCCCAGCCTTTGATCACGGCATAGATGTGATCGTTGTCTCTCTGTGCATCCTCCAAGCGTTTGAGCATGATGACGCCGACCCCTTCAGCAGGTACGAACCCATTGGCACGGCTGTCAAACGCATAGCAGTGACCATCTGGAGACAAGGCGCGAAGCTGGCTCATCGCCACGTGAAGCCCCGGACCTGGGATGACCCAGACACCGCCTGCCAGAGCCGCATCCGCATTTTTCAACAACAGGCTGTCGCAGGCACTCGCGATTGCCACCAAGGAAGAAGAGCAAGAGGTGTCGATCGACAGGCAAGGGCCGCGCAGATTCAGATAATACGAGATCCGGCTGGAGAGGATCGCCATGCTGGTGCCGAGATTCTGGTGGGCGTTGATCTCATGGATGTCCAGATCGCCACCGTATCCATTGGGAGAACATCCGATAAAGACGCCGCATTTGGTACCTGACAGATTGGACGGGTCATAGCCTGCATCCTCGATGCATCGCCAGCTCTCCTGCAGCATCAGGCGTTGCTGCGGGTCCATGTATTCGGCTTCAATCGGTGAAATATTGAAAAACAGCGGGTCGAACTTGTCTGCTTTCTTCAGTACGCCCATCCATTTGCTGTAGGATTTGCCTGGAACATCAGGCTTTGGATCATAGTAGTCGGATACTGACCAGCGGGAAGGCGGTACCTCTGTAACGCAGTCTTTTCCATTGAGGATGTTTTGCCAGAACTCGTGCAGATTCTCAGCCTCTGGGAAGCTTCCGGACATCCCGATAATCGCGATGTCGCATGTCTGCGTATGTGGGGTTTCCTTGACATCCGGTGTTACGCTTGGGGTTGGTGCTTGGTGGTCATTTCCTTTGACGTTGGATGCCTCGATGGTTTTGACTGCCTCTACGCGTTGCTGCTCTGCCGGGGCTGTGACAGCCCCGGTCAGACCAGCAGATGGTTGCTTGACGGAAACTTGATGAGGTGTTGTACGGCGAGATTTGATCTGGCTTGCATGCACGGGCCGGATTTCGGAATCTGACGCTTTGATCGGCAAGACAGGCTCGATTGGCTTGGCATCCTCAACAGGCTTAGCGGTCTCAACAAGCTTGACAGGCTTTACCTCCACAACAGGAGCCTGTCCTTGCTTGGACACATCACTCAGCCCATCCCTGTGTTCCTCTACGAGATATTCAGCGAACTTTCTGACCGTTGGGTAGCTGTAGACCTTGCTGGCTGGAAGCGACAGTTTCAGTCGGCTGTTGACTTTGCGAATCCAAGTCACCCCGATGATCGAGTCCAGGCCAAGCTCCATGAACGGTGTATCTTCGTCGATCTCATCAGCGCTACATTCCAGTTCCTGCGCTAATGTAGCTTGCAGGTCAGAGATCACTGCGGCAAGTGCTGCTTCGGTATCACCTGACGCAGCAACGGTATGTTTCGCCGAGTCACCCGCCGGAGGACGTGTGCTTCTGTCTTGCACATCCTCATGCCCGGATGCTGTGGCTGACTGTCCGGCTACACTCTCATCTGAGTCCACTGCCGATCCACCCAGTTCGGACAGCAGATGCGAATAAAACTCCCCCAAAGTCGGATGGCTGTAGACCTTCGTCGCTGACAAAGAAACCCCGAAATGCGAGTTGATTTTTCTTACCCACATGACGCCACTTATTGAATCGAGTCCCATCTCAACGAACGGAATGTCAGACTGGACTTCATCCACATCCATATCCAACTCTTTCGCCAGACTGGACCGAAGAAACTGATATACGTCTGGATCTCTTCGATTCATACTGATTCCTCCCAAATTTGTAACTATTGCGTCACGCTGCTCATGTATGTTGCGATTGCTTTTTCTATGAGATGGTTCAGCATGCCCGGTGCTTCGAGCATGCTGAAATGACCGACGTTTTCTATCGATTCGACGTGGATGCCGTAGCGCTTGGCGACATGGAGATTGGTCGGCACCCATGACGAGGAATTGATGAGAGTCAGCGGAGCATGAAGCTTACCGCTGACGCTTGGCATATGGATTACCATTTCACGGAACGATTCTTGCAGAACCTCTTGCCCGACTGACTCCCTGACCGAGTCTACTAATCGGATCAGCGCAGGGTCCGCATCTGGCAGGAACATATCTTTGGTTTCTGCTCCACCATTGAAATAGGAGTCGAGATACATCTCCAATTGTTCATCGGTCATCGGTTTGGGTGCGACGTTATGCAGGGTGTCTACCCCGATTAGGCCGATGACGCGTGAGCGAATGTGGTGTTGGGCCTCGACGATGACTGGCCCGCCCAGGGAGTGACCCACCAGCACTACACTGGTGAGTCCCAATTGATTGATGACAGACGCCACATCATGGGCATAGGCTTCGATCGTCCACTTCTCCCGATTGCCGCCGGAATTGCCGTGACCGGCCAATTCGATGTTGACGACACGGTATTTGTTGCTGAAATATTCAACCTGCTTGGCCCAGAAGCTTGAGTTGCAGCCCAGTCCGTGAACCAGGACGAGCCATTCAGAGCCGCTGCCTGTTACTTCATAGCTGATCGGTACCCCGTCATGGGACAAAACCGTATGACGGCTGTTGAACCCTGGTCCCTGTGGATCAATCAGGACTGGCTTCTGTGCGATAATTCCCACATGCTCCATGCCTTCTTCAGGCGCGTGTTGGGCGCGGCGATCCACGCCTACACTGCTGAAGAAGCCGCATTTTTCCACCATAAATCCAGCGGCCAAGCATTCTCGTTCAAATACCTCAGGGTCCAGTGCATTAATCAGGCTCGGCCCTCCGACCACGTCGGCTGGATCGAAGTGTTCATATACATTTTCAATAAAGCAAGGCCAAGGATCACCTTTCCGCTTGCGCTCCTCATATTCAGGCGCTTTGGACTGCCAGTAGCCGAAGTATGGAGAATCTGTGCTGAGGAAGATTTTTCCTCCTGGCTTGAGCCAGCGATACATCTTCGACAGCGTCAGCCTCACCTCTTCCGGACTCAAGAAATGAATCACCCGGCTTGCGTGGATCGCATTGAACCGGCCATCCTCGAAATCCACATCTGGGAGCTTGCCTTGCTTCAGGCTAAGTCGTTCGCGGAATTTTTCATCGATACGCTGTTCGAGGATGTCGAGGTGTTTTTGCTCCAGATCCATCGCGAAGACCCGGGCACCTTTTTCCAAGGCCGCAATCGTCGCTACGCCGTAGGCACATCCCAGATCTAGAACCTCACCGCCACAAATCCCTGCATATTCAGCAAAATCACTAGAATATGGTATCAGATATTCACACATGACACCCGTTCTGTTCAAGGTTGGAATCATCCCATTAAATCCGATGTCAGCGGCGATTTTTAAGTCCTCCAGCACATCATGCTCCTTGAGTACTCTTTCATTTGTCTCGGTATGGTGTGGCATGGATGATTCTGTGAATGTAGGTTCGGATGCAGCAGGTGTCAGGGTAGACAGCGCGATTGGAGTTGCTCTATTCGCATGAGTCGCAGGTACATGGGTAACGTTCGTAAAGCGGTCGAGTGGTACGAGCGAAATCTTGCCTTCTTTCTTGGCTTCCTGTTCGCTGTGCTCACTCTGGAATTTCGTTACGTACTGGTTCGTGCGCCCTTGAACGATTTCTGACGTCTGAACCACGTCAACCTTCGCCCCGCTCTCAGCTGGAAGTGAATCTGGCTTAGATGCCGTATTGACTGGCTCCCCATCCTGATTTTCATCGAACCAGTAACGCTTGGCAGCGAATGGGTACGGAGGTAGCGCGATCCCTTTTGCAACGGCTTGCTTATCCTGCTTTTGCCAAGACAGGTCGTAGCCCTCGGAATAACGCTGAGCCAAGTCCGTGAGACACTGGAGGTACGCTTCTGGGCCTATGCCCGCCTCGATTAACTGTCGGGACTTACTCGCGACTTCTTGGGTTACGAGTGGTTCAGCTGTGAAATCACGCCCCACCAAGCCGCTGTATGTGCGGCCCACAAGTGCCCCGTTGAGTACGCCTCTCCATAAATCCAATGCTTCTCGCGCCGAAGTGACCACAATCGCACAACGATGTCTGAAGTGATGCTGCCCCGTGATAAGCGTGTCGCTGATTCGTGCCAGCATAGCAGGGCTGATGTCTTCACGCTCAAACATCTCGATCATGGAGGCGATCCGTTTATGAAGAGCCTCTTGTGTCTTGGCTGACAAAACCAGCAAGTAGCCAGGTGCCGGAGTCGGCGCAACATATGTTTTAGGTACATACTCACGAATGACGACGTGAGCATTGGTTCCGCTCATGCCGAATGCACTGACTGCCCCCATACGTGTACGGTTTCCACTGTAAGGCCACTTTTTCAAAGCTTTATTCACATAAAACGGACTGTCATCCCAGTTGATATAGTCACTGTCGTGCTCACAATGCAGTGATGGTGGGATGAGGCCATGTCGGATTGATTCAGACAAGGCGATCAGGCTGACAAGACCGGAGGCCGCAAAAGTATGGCCGATATTGGTCTTGGTCGAGGTGAGGGCGCACCACTTGGCTTGCTCACCTGCACCTGCCTCCCCGAACGCACTGGCTAAGGCATTCACTTCTACAGGGTCACCCAGTCTCGTTCCTGTGCCGTGTGTCACGATATGACCGATGTCGGCTGGATGGATGTTGTATTTTTGATGGATCGAGCTGATCAGTGCCTGCTGGGCATGACCGCTCGGTGCTGTGATGCCATTGGTCTTGCCGTCATAGTTGATGCCGCTGCCGACGATCAGGCTATAAATGGAGTTGCCGTCACGCTCGGCTTGGGACATGCGTTTTAATACCAGAACGGTGACAGCCTCACCCGGCACCATTCCGTCTGCGGACTCGTCAAAGGTGCGGCATTTTCCGGTCTTCGAAAGCATCCCCGCCTGACTCATCGCTACGAAGGACTCTGGCGACAAAATGAAGTTGGCCGCCGACACAATCGCGATATCGCACTCGCCTTGACGCAAGCTGGCGCATGCCTGATGGATGGCAACCAGCCCGGACGAGCATGCGGTGTTCATCGCCAAGACCGGCCCAGACAGGTTTAAGAAGTAAGAGAGTCGGGAGGCCAGGATCGCATCATTATTCGATGTAATCGCCCCGCCCTCAGATACTAGGTGGTAGTCTCCCTGCTCGACTCCGACAAAAACACCGACCGTGCTGCGCGCCAGCTCATCTGGGCCTACACCTGCATCCTCCAGCGCTTTCCATGACTCCTGCAGCAAGTGTCGCTGACGTGGGTCCATGGTTCGTGCTTCCCTTGGCGAAATCTCAAAAAATGGAGGATCAAATTCTGCCACCTGGTCGATGTAGCCCATCCATTTGCAATCTGTCGTCGTCGGCGTAGCCTCTTTGGAATAATAGGCATTCACGTCAAAACGGGACGGCGGGATTTCTTTGACGGAGTCGCGTCCATCCACGAGGTTTTGCCAGAACTGCTCAACCGAGTCTGCCTCGGGAAACAGGCCGCTCATGCCGATGATGGCAATCAGGTCATCCTCTGTGGCAGGTTGGTCGCTGTGTTGGCTGGCATTGGCCTGCTGGGACGGTTCTTGTTGCATCTCTTGTTGCGACTCTGGTTGCGGCGCTTGTTGTAACTCTCGTTGCGATTCTTGCTGGAGCAAAGCCGCAATCTGCGAGTAATGCTTGTCGAGTAGATACCCGAGCAGTTCGGACAAGGTCGTATAGTCGAAAAATACGGAAGGCAGTATTTTTACACCGAATCGATTGGTGAGCTCTCTTGCGAACTGCGCCAATCTGATGGAATCAAAACCAATATCAGAAAAGCTCTTCGTAAGCTCAAGCTTCTCTTCCTTTACATGTAAAACGGATTGGACGATCTCTTTGACGATAGACGTCACCATGATGCGAATGCTGCGATCAGTTAAAGCAGCGGCAGTAAGATTGTCAGCCTGTGCCGTGGTGCTCGGAGTGACGTGGCTTGGTATAACATCGCTCGCTGTGACTTGGCTTCGCATGACATCGCTCGTTGCGACGTCGCTTGGTATGACATGGCCCAGTGCTACTTGGTTCAATCGGCTAGTAGCCGCCAGATACTCGCCCAACACGTGTTCCGCCTTGCCCTCTTTTACATAGAGAACCACAGGATTCGCACACTCGGATTGAAGAACACCAGACAACAGACGCGTCATGTTCGTAAAATCGAGCGGCTTCTGGGCGCTGGATGCCAGATACATCTCCAGCGACTGTTTGTCTTTCCCCTTGCGTGCCAGTGCGCCGAGTCCGCCGTCCTCGAGGAGCGGCCAGCTGATGGCGTACACGTGATACGGCGGTTGTGTTCCTTCCGCCCGTCTGGCACGAGCCAAACTGGACTGGAACCGATTGGCTACCGCGTAGTCACAACTGCCAAAGTCACCCAGTATGGACGCAATCGATGAGAAGTGGCAGATAAAATCAAGGGACTCTGCGCCAAACACCTGTTCAATCGCAAGCGTACCGTACGTTTTCGGGCTTAGGACCTTGTCTGCGTCACCCAAGCTCTTGTCCGTAAGAAGCGCCTTCTCGGCAACACCTGCCAGGTGGAATACCCCGTGAACAGGTGGGTTTTGCTTCTGATCGGCTTCATATCGTGCACGCAATGCCTCGACATCGGTAACATCCGCACGCCAATATGTGATGCGGTCTGACTTGTCCCCGAGGCGCTTGATCCACTCTGCTGAAGTGACATCCACATCGCTTCTGCCGATCAAAATCACGCGGGCGTCATGGGATGTGACGAGCCATTCCGTCAGCTTTTTGCCTAGTCCTCCACTGCCGCCCGTAACAACGTAGGTCCCGTTCGTGCGGAGTACGCTGGCTGTGCCAGGATCGCGGTCGATTGTAATCGGTCGAACCACATGGGTATGTCTGACACCATCTATATATAGCGCGCTGGTACGCTGTGAGCTGTACAGTTCCTGCGATACGATTTGTGCCCAGTACCCAGCATCTGCCGAGTCGCGGCTCATCAGCACCCGGACAGTGGTATCCAAGAGTACCTGCTTGATGGATCTCTCGATGCCGATCAGGCTGTCCAGAGAGGCTCGCTCGACAGAATCACCATATGTGCCTGCGACAATGATGTCGGAGACCAGCAGAGATGAACGGGCGATTGATTGAATCATGCCGATCACATAGGACACATCTGCGAGTGCCCGATTCTCCCCGACTGGCCACATATAGACAACCGAGCAGACATCCGTGAGGTTCTTGTTCAGGGTGTCAAACAGATGTAGCAGTGCATCTGGGTCATCGCTGTCTGCCAGATAGTACGTATCCGATATTTTTTGGAAGGCATCACCCTTGCCAACGTAAATGACCTCCAACGCCGGAGCGTGCTCCATCAAGTAGTCAGCAAACACGTCGCGCGAAGCAGGTTCATTCCAAAAGCAGATGACGGTTTTGCATTCGTCTGTATGCAGCACTTCGATCGGGGATGGTTCCCACGACTCTTCGAAGGTCATGACGGAGTATCCATCACTGGCAGATGGTACAGATAGTACAGATTGCGCAGGATGGGCAGAAGACACATGGCTGACACGCTTCTCTGGTTTGTTTTGGTCATCTGTGATCCAGTAGTACTGTTTGCTGAATGGATACGTCGGAACACTCACACGGGCTGGACGCTGCTGACCGTACAGGAGTGACCACTGCACATGTCCACCCGTTGCCCACCACTTCGCGATCTTAGCGACATTTCCGGTCTGCATCCAACGATTCAGCAGGAAAGCTTGCTCCTCCTCATCACTGATCAGGGAGCTGACACCGTTGCTGTTGTCCGCTTCGCCAGTGAAGCAACGGTGATCCTGTTTTCCTTCAATGAACGATTGGAGTGCTTCGATCAATTCCGTTGCGTCCTGCACGACAAGCACGGTGCGGTATTGCATCGCTACCCGACCTGTCTGCAAGGTATAGGCGATAGAGTCAAGACCGATTTCCGTCCCGACCGGTGACAAAAGGAAGCTCCGCAGATCGGCAGCATACTGCTTGAGATTTTCCGGTTTTTGCGCGGAGAGCGGTACGATGAAGGATGTTTCAAAATCCCTGTTCTTCCGTGCTCTCATATGCTGTGGCAGTGGTGCTTCGAGAATCGCATGAACATTGGTTCCCCCAATTCCAAATGAGCTGAGTGCAGCCCGCAGTGGTTGCGTATGCTGTTCCAGCGGGATCACCCGATCAGCCACATAGAATGGCGATTTTTCAAACGGGATATTCGGGTTAGGCTGTCTGTAATGAATTGAAGGCGGAACGACGCCATTGCGCAGCACCAGCGCTGCCTTCATACAACCAGCCAGACCTGCCGCTGAATCGAGATGTCCGATGTTGCTTTTGACAGAGCCGATTGCGCAGTATTGGTTCTGATTGGTGTACTTGCGATACGCATCAGTCAGAGCCGATAGTTCTACCGGGTCGCCAAGCTTCGTACCCGTACCGTGTGCTTCCACATACGAGATGGTTTCCGGGTGGATCTGAGTGGATTCAAGCACCTGTGTGATGACATCGGATTGTCCTGAGACACTTGGTGCATAGAAGCCTGTTTTGTCGTTGCCGTCGTTATTCATACCGATACCACGGATGATTGCGTAGATGTTGTCGTTGTCTCTCACGGCTGCCTCGGCGTCCTTGAGAAGCAGAACGACCACACCTTCTCCCCCGATCATTCCATCCGCACTTGCATCAAACGGTTTGCAGTGACCATCAGAAGATAAGCTGAGTCCTTCTTCATACAGGTACCCGACGCCTGATGCGGCATAGACCGCTGCACCGCCGACCAGCGCATGTGTACACTGCTTGGACTGGATCGCGTTAAAAGCAACCGACAGCCCAGCCAAGGAAGACGAGCAGTTGGTGTGGATAAACAGGCTTGGCCCTTTTAATCCCAGCTTGTATGAAATCATCGTTGGAATGGTACCCATTTGGGAAAGCAAAAAGTTGACCAGCGCTTCCGAATCTTTTTGATCATGATCGCGTGTCAGGACAGACTGGTAATGCGAATTGCTTGTCGACATATAGACCGCCGCATCTGAGACGTCAGACGGCATGTAGCCTGCATCTTCGATTGCTTTCCACGAGTTGCCAAGCAGCAGCCGTAATTGCGGGTCAAACACCTCGGCATCTTTTGCAGAGACCTTGAAGAAATCTGCATCAAATTCGCCCTTGCCCTCGATCGTCGACTGTACGGGAACAAAGCGTTCATGGTTGATGATGTCAGGATCGACATTCATCTCCTTGAGCTCGTCTGGGGAATAAAAGCGCACGCTCTCGACCCCATTGACGAGGTTGTCCCAGAACTGGCGGTGATTCTCTGCACCCGGCACTTGGCAAGACATGCCGATAATGGCAACGCTGGACTTGTAGTACTCAGGCAGTGAGTCATGCTGGTTCAGCTCTTTTTGCACCGGTTTATCAACTCCATCTCTTACCCATGCGGCACGATCCTCTGCACGATTACCTGCTTGGCGCAGATAGGCGGCGATATCTTGTGCCTTCGGATATTTGAACATGTCCGTCACGGAGAACGGTACGTGGAATGCTTGGCTGATCTTGTTGGCGACAATCGCGGCCGACACCGAGCTGCCCCCGACTTCAAAAAAGCCTTCGTCTGCGCGCAGGTCATGTACGCCAAGCACCTCCTGCCAGATAGCGAGTACGCTCTTTTCATCGTGCCTGTCGGCTTGTGCCGGTTGGGAATCCGAAGCTGGTCTACGCGTAATCGGTCTGCGCTTCAGTGTACCTCTGTCGATTTTGCCGTTAGGGGTCTGTGGCAACTGATCCAGTTCAATAAAGTGAGCCGGTACCATATAGCCTGGCAGAGTTTTCGCCAGATGGATTCTCAAATCAGCCGCGTCTGCATGTGTGCTGGCCGCAGCAGATGATTGTCGGATGAAATACGCAACAAGCTGTTTTTCCTCCCCAAGCACCTTGTCGACCACTACGCATTGTGCGATAGCCGGATGACGCATGAGTTGGGCCTCGATCTCACCCAGTTCGATGCGGTGTCCTCTGATCTTCACCTGAGAGTCAATCCGTCCGAGATATTCAATGGTGCCGTCTGCCTTCCAGCGGGCGAGATCACCGGTTCGATATATGTTTCCATTCGGTACCATTGGGTGATCGATGAACTTCTCGGCATTCAAGTCAGGACGGTTCACATATCCCTTGGAGACGCCATCCCCTGCGATACACAGTTCTCCGGGAACGCCTGCAGGATTGGGATAGCCCTGGTCGTTCAGAATATAGATCTGTGTATTGGCGATCGGTCTGCCGATGGTGATCGGTCCCTCTGCACTCACTCTGTTCACGGTGCTCCATACGGTCGTTTCGGTCGGGCCGTACATGTTCCATGCAAGTGAACCTGTGTCACAGATCTGCTTGCGAAGCGACTCAGACATCGCTTCTCCTCCACACAGGATTTTGAGCTTCTCCGCGTTGCGCCAGCCACAATGGAACAGCATCGACCATGTAGATGGTGTAGCCTGCATGATGGTTGGACGCACCTTTTCGATGAGCGCCTTCAATGCATCACCGTTCTTAGTCGTGGCTGAATCGCAGATATGGCATGTCGCGCCCTGAATCAGCGGCAGGAACAATTCCAGTGCGGCAATGTCAAAGCAATGCGTTGTGACGGCAAGCATGGTATCGTCCGCACAGAGACCAGGGTTCTTCGCCATGGAACACAAGAAGTTGGTTAAGGCTTGATGGTGGATCATGACGCCTTTTGGCTTTCCGGTACTGCCGGAGGTGTAGATGGCATACGCCAGAGTGTCACTGGTTACGACAGAGCTGCTGACCATTGGCTTTGGCATGTTAGCTGCTTGATTGTTGTTCTGTGCAGCATATTCGTCGATCTCAATCACAGCTGGCTTGACGGATGCACTATCGCTATCTAGGTTGCCGATTACCGATTGGAGGTTGGCAACAAGCGAGGACCGAGTCAGAATAATTCCTGCTCCAGAGTCGGACAAAATATGGATTACGCGCTCTTCCGGATATTCAGGGTCCAACGGGATATACGCTGCGCCTGCTTTTAAAATTCCGAGCAATCCGACAACCAGTTCGATTGAGCGGTCCATGTAGATTGCCACAAACTGATTCGGGCCGACACCGAGGCGTTGCAGACCGGCGGCAAGAGCATCACTTCGATCGTTGAGTTCTGCATAGGTGACTTCGGTGTTGCCATAGATCAGCGCGGTCGCTTCCGGTACCTCTTGCGCTTTGCTTATGAACAGTTCATGGACGCCTTTTTCGCGCGGATAATCGGTCGCGGTGTCATTCCAAGTATGCAGCACGAGTTCAGCTTCAGCCGCAGACATCACCGAAACAGCATCCATGCGTTGATCCGGGCACTCGATGAGCGAGTGGATCAAGTTGAGATAATGTCCGTTGAGACGGCTGATACTCTCTGCGTCGTACAAGTCGGCATTGTATTTCCAGTTCAGGGTATAGCTTTGATCCTGACGGGAAGGCTCAAGCACCTCAAGAACCAGCTCGTACTCCCCTTCCTGATGAATTCCTTCCACATAGGTAAATGTTTTGGATTCTGTTGACTCCGCATCAATCCAGTCCTGATACATATAAGCAATCGAAAACAGCGGTGCCCCACCAGCATCGGTAGGAATCCCAAGCTCTCGCACCAGAAGCGGGAACGGGTAGCTGTTCGAGACAGCACGGATGACGGTACGCTGGAGATTTTTGCAGAATGCATCCAGACGTTCTTGATCGTCGATACGTGCCCGGACAGGAACCATGTTGACGAAATTACCGATCACATGTTCATCCATCTGTTCTTCACGGCCATTCACTGGCATGCCGACCACGATATCCCGTTGCTGGGAGTAGACGTGGAGCAACACATGGAGCATCGCCATGAATACGGTGGATGGGTAGACGTTCAGACTGCGGGCCACCTGTGCGATCCCGCGATTCACTTCACCGGACAGGCTGTGGGTATAAGTAGCGCCTTTTGCATCCAGATAGGTGTCTGTGCGTGGGTGATCTGTGTACAGCTCAAGTGGCACAGGTGCATCATGGAGCTGCTCTCTCCAGTATTGAAGACGGTTGGCTCCTTCTTCACTGGCAACCAGCTGCTGTTCTTTCTTGACAAAATCACGGTAGCAAGCGAGCGGCAAAAGACTAGGAAGCGCTCCTCCGCCTGCCACAGCTTCATACGCCGAGAACAGCGTCTTCATCAACACGATGGCAGATTGTCCGTCAAAAACAATGTGGTGCACATTCAACAAAACGAGCGCTTCATGTTCAGACGTATGATAGACGCTCAGCCTGCAGAGCGGGCCTTCCTCCAGATGAAATGGCTGTCTTGCCTCCTGTCTGAGGTACTCCAGAGCATCGGCGTGATTGAGGTGAGTCAAGTTCGCTTCCGTGATAATCGGCGTGATCCCTGCGTATTCAACCATAGCCAGCTTGCCGTTCATCTCACGGACAACAGCATGTAAGACAGGATGCTGGGTGAGTGTGTACTGATATGCCTTATGCAGGGCCTCACGGTTGAGGCGGCTTACGCGGAAGCACATCGGTACGTGATACGAGCTGGACTCTGGGAATGCTTTTTGCAGGGCCCAGATGCCTTGCTGGGATGCGGACAGCGGGTACACGGCTTGCTCTGTCATCTGTGCCTGACTTGCAGGCTGCTGCTTTTGCTCATGAAGCTGCTCATGAAGCGTATCCACATCAGCAGTGGCGGCAAGCTGCAGGATTCCGTCTGGGTCTGGGCATCGTTCACTCAAGTAGGCGGTTAATTCATGGATCGTGGTGCATTCAAACATCACGGCTGATTCAAACAGCGGATCGATGTGTTTTCTGATCAGTTGTGTCATTCGGATGATGGCTTTGGAAGGCAGTCCCAAATCCATGAAGCTTGTGTCATACTGGCTTGGCTGCACGGTAACGGAAGTCTGCTCTTGAATCGCATCTACGAGGAACTGCTGGATCACGTCGTTTGGGTTACGCTCATCCTTTGGACCTGCGTTGTCCTGCATAATTGGATTCAACGGCGCTTCCGCCAAACGTACATGACCTGCCGGATCATCGGAGTTTTGTTGGGATGCAGGTGGTTTCATCTCGATGAATGCCTCAGACTTACGGATGGTCGTTCCTTTCGGAGGCTCCGTCTCCCAATAAAATATTTTTTGGAAAGGATAGGTCGGTAAGCTGACGCGGCGTGGGCGTACAGAGCGGTAAAGCATCTCCCACGGTACCGGATAACCGCCAAGCCAATGAGACGTGATCCACGCATCATCACCAGACTCCATCGCGGTACGCGCCATCGCTTGTGCGGCACCGTCTCTTGCGTATTCTCGGGCAAGCTGATCCACTTGGCTGATCATGACGGCATCGGATAATCCATTGGTCAAAGTTGCCCGAAGCTTCGTCACAAGCTCTTCGACCGTTGAAGCGACGAACAGAATACGAGCTTCCAGCTGTTCACGTCCAACCTGCAAGGTATAGGCGATATCTTCCAGCGAATAATCGCATGCAGGCAGATAGTCAGCCAATTCACGTACAACAGCCCCCAGTCTGTCTACAGATCGGGCAGACAATGGGATCAAGACTGGTGTAGCGGTCTGGTTCATTCTGCTAACAGATAAGGAATCCGATTTCGTTTGGTACTCCTTGACGATTAAGTGCGCGTTGGAACCACCCGCACCGAATGAGGAGATGCCTGCAATCCGAGCGGTCTCCCCTTCTTTTTGTACGGCAGGCAGCCAGTCAGACAGTTCCCGCTGGACGTAGAATGGAGAGTTGGTGAAAACAATCCCGCTGTTGAGCTCTTCACAGTTGATCGATGGAGCCAGCTTGCGATGCTTGATTTGCATCAGTACTTTTGCCAGCGAAGCCATGCCTGAGGCACTTTCACTATGTCCGATATTGGATTTCACGGAGCCGATGGCACAGCGGGCAGAATGATCAGAACCTGACTGAAACGCACGCTTTAGTGCAGAGACCTCGATTGAATCCCCCAGCGTGGTGCCCGTGCCATGTGCTTCGATATAGCTCACCGCAGACGGGTCGATCTTGGCGTTTTTCAATGCCTCGGTGATGACCTCGACCTGTGCTTTGCTGTTTGGCACGTTGTATTTGTTGGATCGGCCATTGGCGTTCACGGCACTGCCTTTGATGATGCCATAGATATGATCACCATTTTTCAGCGCCTGATCGAGTGGCCGCAAGACGACCGCCCCGACACCTTCGGAGGCCAGGAAGCCATCGGCGTGCTCGGAGAATGGCTTGCATGCTTGTCCACTGGTCGTCATGTTCAGGTCAGACAAGAGCTTGAAGTGTTCCAGATTCAACAGGAGATTGACACCGCCGGCAATCGCACACTCATTTTCGCCGCGACGGATGCTCTCCATAGCCAGATGAATGGCGGTCAGTGCCGAAGAGCAGGCTGTGTCGACAGCAAGGCTGGTACCTTGGAAGTCAAACAGATACGAGGTGCGGTTGGCGATGGATGAGTACGCTGCCCGTTGGTTATAGGTGGCATTCATCACCCCTACGAACACACCGATCTTGCGCGTCTCAGCCAGATTCTGTGGCGTATAACCGGCATCCTGAATCGCACCATAAACCGACTCAATGAACACACGCTCCTGCGGGTCCATCATCTTGGCGTCCTGATCCGTGATCCCAAAGAACGGCGCATCAAAGCAGCCTACCTCCTCCAAGAAACCACCGTGACGATTCTCAATCGGAGTATCGTCATACCACCATCTGTCGGCTGGGAATGGGGTGATGCCATTCTTGCCGTTGGCGATGTTTTCCCAGAATTCATGCATAGTAGCCGCTCCCGGCATCCGTACGTTGAGGCCCACGATTGCGATGTCTGGCTGGGTGACAGATTCCGCCAGAATGCTATGGCTTCCTGCTGGTTTGTCGCCTGATGTGCTACCCGCCGTGACTGGAGCACTGGAAGCAATCCCCAACGCCTCAATCGACTCACTGCGCCGTGTTGAGACAAAATACTCGACCAATTCGGATACGGTTGGGTTATCAAACACGAGATTACTGTCAATCTCGTTGAAATCGGAAGAAAGCGCATTATTGATCTTGATAACGAGGATCGAGTCGAGGCCGTATTCAAACAGGCTTCTGTCATCATCGAGTTCTGCAGTGTCGACTTTTAACGCCTTGCCGATGATCACCTTCAGGTAGTTCGCACATGCTTTGCGTAACTCGGATTCAGAAACAATCTGTTCCTTAGCGACAATCGTATCCTCAGTCATAGTCGCTACCTCAGTAATAACCGCTGCCTCCGCGACAGTCGCGTCCGTCGAGATTTCAGAGATCCCCGCCATCGCTTGCAGCTCTGCTGGTCTTTCCGAGAGCAGATAGTCAACAAGTGCCGAGATACACTTCTGTTCAAACAACAGTGAACTGTCCAGACCGTCGAACCACTCAGCCAATGCGTTATTGATCTTGACCACAAGAATCGAGTCGAGGCCGTATTCGTCCAGATTGCGGTCAACCTCCAGCTCGGACTCAGGTACTTTTAGTGCTTCGCTGATGATCTTTTTCAGATAGGTGTGTGCGCTCTCTGTCAGCTTCACTTTGGAACGATTAGAAGAAACATTGGAAACGTTCGAAGCTGGCACAGCAACAGGTGCAACCGTTCGGGATGCTGACACCGGAGCAGCTTGAATAAACCGTTCGGCTCCTGCCTCTTCTGCTTTCTCCTCGGCTGGCACGAATAACGGTACATGAGCAGCACTGTCCGAGATCACCCCATTGCTTGCTGCGACGATGACTTGTTGCCCGAGACCTTTTGATTGTGGATCTGGAAGAGTCGCGTACATATATCCAAGCTCAGTCAAAATGTCGATCCAAGCCTCTCCGGTAAGCCCTGGGCTTCCGGGGATTCTGATCTCCGCATCCCGATACAGCCACCACCCATCGAGCAGACCGAATGTCACGTGGGCCAGAATGGTATTACTGCACATCTCATTGAGCACCACGACGCCGTTGGTTTTCATGACGGACTTAATATTTCGCATCGTATTGCGGATATCGGAGGTCGCGTGCAATGCATTGGTAGAGATGACCACATCGTAATATCCTTCCACAAAGCCCTGTGCGGTCGGTTTTTCTTCGATATTGAGGATGCTTGTTTTCAGGTAAGGGTTCCCATCAGCAAACGTATCTTCTGCATGGATGAGGAACGCTTTGGAAATATCGGTATAGCAGTACTCGTCGATGGAATCGGCATACGGCTTGAGATCAGGCAACACGGTTGCCGTCGTACCACCAGTACCTGCCCCTACTTCCAAGATGCGAATCCGGGCATTTGGATCATCCGTCAGACGAGCTTTGATCACGTTACAGACGACTTTGCTCAGTTCTTTATTGTAGTAATCCACGATCGGGCTTCCTTTATAAATCCCATCGAGGGCCTCCATGGATGAGTTCGGGAAAATAATGTCTGTTGCTTTCTTTTTACCCAACAGAACATCCTGCAGATCTGTGAGGCATGCTTCTACTAACCGCACTTGTGACGTTAACTGTTTGGTTCTCACCCACTCGTGCTTCTCGGTATTCCATCGGTTCCACAGCTTGTTGGTGGAGAGTTCAAGATTCGCGTCCAAGATCAGATGTCCGCCGCTCCCCTGCTTGGCGAAGCCGTTCTCCAGAAGCTGTCTTTTGCACTCATCCAGCCAGCGGTGAAGCTTGCTTGGCAAAAGCTGATACAGGTAGGCCAAGTCAAGGCGGGTATCACCTGCTCTGGAGTTGCCTGACATCTCCTTTAGGATGGCACATACCAGGTGGAGCGTCAGATCATGCATGGATTGGGCAGGCAATAGCTCTGACAGCGTATGAATCTGTTCCGTATTCCCACCGACATTGCGCCATACGTCATGCCCCTCAAGCACATTCGGGATGGTGACGTCTAACTGGCGGGAGTTGCCGGAGATACCGAGTCTCGCAAGCGCCGTATCCTTCAGCGTGTGGACGAGGGCGATCTGGCTATACGGGCTGGACATGAAGCGTTCGAGCTGGGCCATGGATTCATTCGCATCCAGCGAGCCGACTCCCAGAGCGGTCATCCGGTCCTGATAGAAGGAATCGGAGACGATGCCGACAGTTCCCCAGTATCCCCAGTTCATGGTTTTTACCAGAGGCTTACCGCCAGCAGTGCCCGCATCAGTACCCATTGCCTGTGCAAATGAGTCGATAAACGTACAACCAGCCGCATAATTGGCCTGCCCTGCTTCTCTGACAAATGTCTCAATCGAAGAGAAGAACAGGAGAAAATCGAGCTTCTCGCGTGAAAAGACCTCCACCATGTTGACACTGGCATCCACTTTGACCGAGGTCGCTGATCGGAAGCGTGCTTCGTCCATATTGGCGAGGCTTTTGTCAGCCAGCACGATGGCGGAGTGCACGACACCATTGATAGAAGGATAGATCTCCTTGATTTTTTCGTAGGCATGTGTCAACTCTGTCTGATCACACGCATCTGCTGACAGGTAGGTCGGTGCATTCGCCCCGTGCGTTCGGGCCAAAGCGCTCAGAGTCTGGAGCTGTTCCTTGATCCGCTGATCCACAGGACGGCGTCCGATCCATACGACACTCGCCTGATGCTGCTCGATCATGTATCGCGTCCAGAGTTCACCGACTCCCCCGGCACCGCCGATGATCACATACACACCCCGGCGACGATATACAGGCGTGGTAGTACGCATGGTCAGCGTATCGATTGTCTCTAGTTGCTGTGTGAACCACTCACCGTTACGGAGCCCAAGTGTTTTCCCCTGTGTAGAGCGCGGTAAGGAAAAGATTTTGTCAAGCATCACAGGCGTATCACTCGGAATATCAACCAGTCGGACATCCCAGTGTGCATATTCCTTGGCCATGCTGCCGATCAGACCATGCACGCCTGCATGTGCAGGATTCACTCGATCTGTTGCCTTAATCTTTTGCGTGGAGCGTGTAATGATTGTCCAACGCAGCTTTTTGACACCGTAACCAGCGCGAAGTGTCGCTTTCATCAGACGGAACAGGTGGAGCATTCCAGATTCTTGCTCTTCGATTAAGCCTTTGCCATAGGTTTGGGTGTCTGATGCTACAGGAGCAGGAGCAACCCAAATCATATGGCCTACCTGTTGCGCTTCGATTTTTCGCTGGAGTGATTCGATGGTGTCGTCCGGGTTAATCAGGAGATGTCTGCACGTATGATGGAACGCGGAGATTTGGTCGTAAAACGTCCCGCACGCATCGAATACAAGTGCATCCTCCACGTCTGTTGCAGCTTGATTGGAGGAGGACACCGCTTCCGTAGCCACGTCGACAGGCATCCATACTGGAATAATGGTATGTTGCTTCGAGCTTTGCGGCATCGAGCTATTCGGCTGCGGTACAGTCTCGGCTACCGTGCTTGTGCCGGACAATTTACGGTAACGCACCCCTCTCATGCTCACACATACCACTCCATTTTCGTCGATCAGGTCGATATCCAGCAGCTTGGACGAGGTGGTTTTCTTAGCTGGGTCGGCATCGCGTACCAGTGAGTACATGCGCTCCTTGCAGCCGTGGTAGATCTCGATGGAATTCATCGAGAACGGAACCATCGTGCCCTCTGTCTGGAAAAGAGATGCATCACCGCGCTTCATACTGGTGACCTCCGCATCGGAGAGCAGTCCGATCATGCCTTGAATCGCACCATCGAGCATACTTGGGTGCAACACATACTGGTTACCTGCGGAGAGCAATCCGTCTGGTAACGCCAGCTCTGCGACTGCGTATCCAGCCCCTGCCTGATTCCCACGGTGAACTGCATCGATCACCTGAAATGCCTCGCCATAGTTGACACCAGCAAGCTTGATATAGTCGTAGCAAACCTCTTTTTCGATACCCGGCTTGGATGCATGGGCGATCAGCGTCTTCCAATCGACCGTCGAAGCCTGCTCATGTCCACGGGAGCCAACAATCACTTCGCCTTCAGCGTGGCTGACGGACTCATGATTCTCAACACTGACAATGTTGAATTTGATCCGATCATCGTTGGTGGATGCCGTGTTCGCACGTACCAGCTCGATCTCGACCACTTTACCCGTGTCCGGGATGAGGATGGGGCGTACCCAGGAGACATTCTTTAGCTTCATGTACGGTGCTGTGCCGTCTTCGCACTGCATCGCCATAGCGTTGCAGACAGCTGCGCGCGCCATCTCCAACACCGCGACAGCAGGCATCAGAACCTGTCCCGCTACGATATGATCTGCAAGGAAAAACTCGCGTCCGGTGAAAACGGATCGATACTTGATCTGATCAAAACTGGATACATTCTGATGCACCAGAGGGTGTATGCTGCCGTTATCGGTGATAGAGTCGTTGCTTGGAATGGAATCTGTGTGCGCAGCTATTGCTGTTTCCACTGGGCCCTCCATCTGTACTTGAGCACGTCGGCGCGGCCATTTGTATTCTTTTAGCTTGAACGGATATGTCGGCAAACTGAGGCGCTGTGGTTGATAGCCATTGCCTTGGTAATACTTCGCCCAGTCCAGATTTAGACCGGATGCCCATGCACGGGCCAGCTCTGACGTGTCGTCTTTTATCATCAGATGGGACACACGCTGTTCGTCTAACGCTTGATTGCCGTTGCTCTCACGCATCCCAGTTACATAAAGCGGCGATTGCTCACCATTCAGATAGTGCCCCATGCCCTCCAGCAGCTCCTCCAGGTTACGCACAACAAAAGCAACCCGGTACTTCATCGGAGCACGCCCGGTCTGGAACGTATATGCGATGTCACCCAAGAGCCTGCTGGCTGACGCATCATCATGGCCAGAAGCTACCGTCTGTACATAGGCATGCATGGCTTTCACATAATCGTGCAAGGTCGACTGCTCACGCGCTGACATAGGAAGCACATACAGTTCGTTGTGGTTCCCGCTCGTTGCACCCTCATATGTATTTTCACGATGCTCTACATCCACATATTCTTCAAAAATAGCATGTGCATTGGTCCCGCCAAGCCCGATTGAGCTTAATGCCGCTCTGCGCGGTTGACCTGCCGCTGACCACTCCATCGCATCCTGCACAATATAAAATGGCGATTGTTCCACCTTGATTTTGGGATTTGGCGTTGAAAAGTTGATGGTCGGCGGGATCTGCTTGTTGTGCAAGGCGAGTGCCACCTTGATACATCCAGCCAGACCTGCCGCTGTGTCGAGATGACCGATGTTAGGTTTGAGCGAGCCGATGCCGCAATAGGCGGTTCTTGGGGTATAGCGCCGATACACATCGGTGAGCGCCTTGAACTCGACCGGATCGCCCAGCTTGGTTCCGGTGCCGTGTGCCTCGACGTAGGTAATCGTGTCCGGGCTGACGTTCGTCTGTTCGATCACCTTTTGGATGACCCGCCCTTGCCCATGGGTACTTGGGCTATAAAAGCCTGAAGCGTCACCGCCGTCCGTGTTGGTGGCGATTCCCCTCAGCAGGCCGTAGATATGGTCGTTGCTTTCGATGGCATCTGTGGCACGTCTGATCAGGATCGCCCCGACGCCCTCTCCCGCAATCATGCCGTCTGCGCTGGCATCGAACGTCTTGATGCGTCCATCACTGGAAAAGTTAAGCCCCTGTTGATAGACATATCCTTTTGTATCGATATGAGAAATCGCCCCTGCTGCCACCAGAGCGTAATCAATCTGACCGCTCATCAGAGCACGGAATGCCAGATCAAGTGCACTCAGCGATGACGAGCAGTTGGAATGAACCGACACGCTTTGTCCGTTAAATCCAAGCTGATAGGAAATCATCGAGGAGATCGAGCCAGTCTGTGACAACACCCATGACAAATACTGCTCGGGGTCTTCCGTCACTTCCTGCGTGCGGAAGCCATCTTCATGCAACGCGCCATAGTTGTGGTTCGCGGCGGTGATATAGACTCCGGTATTCGGTATGTCTTTATGGTAGTAGCCCGCATCCTCTACAGCCTTCCATGCATGCATCAACAGCTGGCGGAATTGCGGGTCCATATAAGCGACATGGTTCGGTGACAGCTTGAAAAACTCACCGTCAAACAATTCCTTCCCCTCAAGGCCCGCCGAGATCGGAACAAAGTTGGGATTCTCCAATACATCCCGAGGAAGACCAGCCTGCTGCAATGTATGCTCGTCGAAGATCGTCACCGAATTTTTCCCGTCCATCAGATTATTCCAGAACTCATGATAATCACGGGCACCTGGAAAATGGCAGGAGATCCCGATGATCGCTGCACTTTCGCTGTAGTAATCTGGATGGCTTGGATCTTCATCGCTCTGCGCATCAGGAGCTTCTGTCTCCTCAGCAGATGTAACGGGTACGCTGCCTGTTTCAGCGAGGTATTTACTGATGGCATCCACATTCGTGTAAGTAAACAGGTCTGTCGAATCAAAGATCTGGTTGAATTCCAAACTGATCTTCTCTGCTAACGTGATCGCAAGCAGTGAATTGCCCCCCACCTCAAAAAAGGCATCCGTCGGTTCCAAATCCTCAATCTTCAGAACCTCTTTCCAAATACGCAGAACCCGTGTTTGAATCACGTCCCCGTCAACCGATTGCTGCGGCTTCTTGTGCAGCGTGATCTTGCGGTTCATCAGGTCCTTCCGATCCAGCTTGCCGTTTGGGGTAAGCGGCAGACGCTCCAGCTCTACCATGAAATCTGGAACCATATAGGAAGGCATTTTACCTGCGAGATAGTTCTTCAGGTCGTGTGGATCAGCTTGTGTGGTTTTTACTCCTGTCATCATCGGCACGTAGTAAGCGACCAGCTGGGCGGCATCCCCTTGCCCTCTGACGATGACGGCACACTCCTTGACATGGTCGTGGCTGGCCAGGTGATATTCGATCTCATCCAGCTCGATTCGGAAGCCTCTCACCTTGACCTGAAAATCGAGACGTCCCATATACTCGATCACACCGTCTGAGCGCCAGCGCGCCAGATCTCCTGTGCGATAGATTCTCTCACCGGGAACAACCGGGTTCTCGACAAATACCTTATTGGTTAGCTCCTCCTTATTGAGATAGCCTTGAGCCAGACCGACCCCGGCAATACACAGCTCTCCAGGAACTCCGATCGGGGCAAGTCCATTCGATTCTTGATCCAGTATGTACAGCTTTGTGTTGGCAATCGGTCTGCCGATTGGGATGCTTTTGTCATCCTGCTTGCTGTTGGTGCAGGAGAAGTAGGCAGCATAGATAGACGCTTCTGTCGGTCCGTAGATATTTTCCACACGTGCACCTTCGAATAGGGACACACATTTTTGGGCGAGCTCCTTGGGAAAAGCTTCACCGGCAACCATGATATATTTCAGCGATCTGCCTTCACCGCGCGCATAAAGTTCTTTTGCCGCCTCAAAAAACAGGCTCAGCATCGACGGGATAAAGTTGATATGTGTGATGCCATAGCGTCTTACACAGTCCACAAGCCTGCTCGGAGACTGTTCCACACCCGGCGGCGCGATCACCAGAGACCCATTCCCGACAAACCAGCCGAAAAGCTCACTGATGGATACGTCAAAAGCATAGTTCGTCTTCAGCAGGTATCTGTCTTCCTTCCCGACTGGATACTCCTGCTCCAGAAAATACAGGGTGTTCAGTATGCTTCGATGAGTTACGCATACACCCTTTGGACGGCCTGTGGTGCCTGAGGTATAGATCACATACGCCGGACTGTCTATATCGACGTCACTGGTAGACACTACACGCTCCTGCTTGCTGTTGAAAATTTGCTTTCTTCGCTCATCCAAGTCAACAAGGTGGATTCCCGTAGGTCCCTTCCCTCCCTGCTTCAGAGCGTCCTTTACGTAAGCAGTGGTTTTGGGATGGGTCAGTACGATGCTAACATTCGAGTCCTCAAGGATATGCCCTACCCGCTCCGAAGGCGTCTTCGGGTCGATCGGCACGTAGGCCCCGCCTGCTTTGAGGATTCCGAGCAGTGCAACGAGCATCTCCAATGAGCGCTCCACACAGACAGCGACGAGGTCTCCACGGCGGATTCCATTACGGGAAAGGTAGGCAGCCAGTGCATCGGCCTGTTGATTCAGTTCGGCGTAGCTGACGACACCTGTCTCGGTGATGACGGCGATCTCTTGTGGCTTGCTGGCGGCTTTTCGCTCGAACAGCTGGTGGATGCACTCCTCTTGCGGGTAGTCGGCCTGTGTGCTGTTCCAACCATGGAGCAGCAGGTCTTTTCCGTCTGGGGATAACAGAGAGATATCGCGAATCGTGACGGACGCATCTGCCAGAACATGATCCAGAATATTCGAAAAGTGTTCACCCATGCGCTTGATCGTAGACAGCTCGAAAACACTCGCATCGTACTTCCAGTTAAGCAGCATCCCGTCCGGCTTGTTCATCACTTCCAGCGTGATCTCGTATTCGCCCTCTTGGTGAATCTCATCGAGCAAGACGAATCCGCGCTCGTTTTGGGACAAAGAGTCAAGCACGTCCTGATACGCGAACGCCGTCTGGAAGACCGGAGCGACACCAGAGTCAGAACCGAGATGCAACTTTCTTACCAATGAAGGGAACGGATAGCTGCGCGCCATCCCATCGATGACATCATTTTGCAGCGTCTTCAGATAGTGGTGAAAAGAAGTCCCGCTGTCAAGCTGACTGCGTACCGGCACCATGTTGATGCACAATCCGATTACTTTTTCAAAACGCTTTTCGTTCCGCTGGTTCACAGGCATGCCGACCACGATGTCTTTCTGGCCGGAATATCTGTGCAGCAAAATATGAAACACGGCGAGCAGTACCGTCCATGCGTATGCTCTCTCTTTGCCTGCGAATGTTTTCAGCCGCTCGACTTGGGTCAGGTCAATATGTTGACTCCAGGTATGCCCGGCTGTCTCCCCACGCGCAGATGAACGGGCTTTGTCCAGCGGCAGGTTGAGCACAGGCAAGGGCTGTGCAAGCTTCTCCTGCCAATAAGCCAGACTGGCATCGCCATTCATCTCGATCAAGGCTTGCTCTCTTGCTACGTACTCCAAATAGGTCGCATCAACTGCCACGAGTTGTGGTTCGCGCCCGTTCAGATAAGCCTCATACGCATCAAACAGCGTCTCCAGCAGGACAGGTACAGAGCCACCGTCAAAAATAATGTGATGAATCGTGATAAGAACGATACTTTCTCTGTCAGCGGTTTGAAAGACCGAGACCCGGAAAAGCGGCCCCTTTTCCAAGTCAAACGGTTCTTTCACCCGGCGGCGGATATGGGCAATCAGGTCTGAATCTGACGATGAGGAACAATCCTCGATCGTCAGATTCAGGGATGTATGTGCGGATTCAACCTGATACGGAACCGCATCATCCATCATGAAGACTGCCTTTAGAATCGGATACTGGTCGGTAAGGAAATGACACGCCTTCGTAAAGCATGACAGATCCAGACCCGTGACCCTAAAACATAACGGAACATTGTAGGCCGTTGATGCTGTGTTGGATTTCTGGATCGCCCAAAGACCTTTTTGCCCTTCCGTAAGCGGTTGTCTCTTGCTTTGCTGCTGGAGCCGCTGAATCTGTAGCTGCTGTAGGTTCTGTTTTAATGCGGACTTGTCCAACGTGCCGTCCTTGTAGTTGGCAATAAGCTCGCTAATCTTGCCAATATCCATTTGAGACACAACTCCTTACTCAGTCTAGTAACGGTAACACTTCGTCAATATCAAGGAAGCCATTCTCTAACTCTTGCAATGCATCCAGCAGCCTCTGGTCTTGTGACTGTACGTCATGACCGTTCCGAGCTTTGGCCGCTTGTTTGCTTGATTTATTTTCATCGTGCTGTATGACAAGCAGGTTATCTAATGCTGATGGATAGGACTCGGTGAAGAATGCCGCTAATTCGGACACGGTTGTATACGTGAACAATCGGCTCGGCAGAATCTTCGGATCGATCTTCTCGGCAATTTCGGTTGTCATGCTTACGATGGCCGCAGAGGATAAGCCCATTTCAAAGAAGCCGTCATCGACTCTGACAGAACCGACTGGGATCTCCAGCGCATCAGAGACGAGTTTCCGGCAAAATAGGATTGCTTTTTCACTTCGGCTTAATGAAATTTGATCATACTGCCCTGCCTCTGCATCAGCCGTGCGAATGAATGATACCGTGTCTTCATTCGTTGTATGTTTGGCCTGTGGAACTTTTTGCTCCGTATCGTGTAGGGCAATGTGTGGCTCGCTGGCGGTCTCTTCTGGAGCAACGGTAATCCAATAGCTTTCCTTGGCAAATGGGTAGGTTGGGAGATGGAGACGCCCTGGAGAGTGGCTGTACAGCGCTTTCCAATTGATGGTGCAGCCCTTCACCCACAGCTCGGCGATTTTATCTAAGCGGCCTTTCTCCCGCCATTGGGAGAGCATCTGTGCCAGTTCTTCACCGTCGAATACCCCTGAACCACTGGATAGCTCGTCGCATTGTCCATACCAGGTGTTAGGCATCTGTGTCCGTCCTGACAGGAACTGTTGAAAACGGTCACGTACCTCATCCAGACTTGTGGCCCATGTAATAAAGCGCACTTTCAAAGCGACACGACCTGTCTGTAGGGTAAAGGCCAAGCGTGACAGTGTAACGGTATGATCGCTGTCCATAAAGTCAGCCAGTTTACGGATGTATGCAATCAGTGCTTCTTGCGTGTTAGCGGACACGGGGATCAGGACACCTTGGGAGACGTCAACCGTATCAATCACGTCTGATGAGATATCTGTGCACACAGGTGCCTCTTCCAAGATGATGTGCGCGTTGGAACCTGTAGCACCGATTGCACTTACTGCTGCCCTGCGCACGTTGCCTTTGCGGATTTTGTCTTCTGACCAATCGGTTACCTGATCAGGAAGATAAAAAGGTGATTCATCCAGCTCCAGATATGGATTCAGCTCGTTGCCGTGTAACGTATGCAGCAGCTTTTTATGATGCAGTTGCAGGATCGCTCTTGTGACTCCGCTAATCCCGGCTGCGGACTCCGCATGTCCGATAGTGGATTTGACCGAGCCTAGGGCGCAATAGCCTTTGCTCTGGGTATATTTCCGGTAGGCACTTGTCAACGCATCCACTTCGATCGAATCGCCAAGCATTGTGCCTGTGCCATGTGCCTCCACATACCCGATGGTCTCTGGATCGATGCCCGCTTTATCTAAGCAATCCTTGATCACGGACGCCTGAGCGACCGGATTTGGGACATGCATGCCGCTTGATTTGCCGACATGATTGACCGCGCTAGACTTGATGACGGCATAGATCGCATCTTGATCAGCCAAGGCTTGGTCGAGCGGCTTAAGAATCACCACACCGACGCCTTCGGAGGATACATACCCGTCTCCCCCCACTCCAAAAGAACGGCAGCGTCCGTCACTGGAGTGCATATCCATCAGGCCGTAGCTTTGATACTTGCCCGGGTGCAGGGACAGATTCACCCCGCCCGCAATCGCCACCTGACTCTCACCGCTGTAGATGCTTTCGAGCGCCAAGTGAATCGCAGAAAGCGAAGAGGCGCATACCGTGTCAACCGCCATGGAAGGACCGTGGAAGTTACACACATACGATACGCGGTTGGCGATGGTCGATGTGCTGAGCGCCAGCGGAATCGTACGTCCGTTGCGGGATTCCTCACTCTGCAGCATCGCATAATCCTGATGCATCACACCGACGAACACGCCGACCAACCGTCTGTTGTATTCTCCGATCGGGGTGACAAGGTTATCAGGGGTATAGCCTGCATTTTCGATCCCTTCCCAGCATACTTCCAGGAATTGCCGCTCCTGTGGGTCCATCTGGGCTGCTTCCTCTGGGGCAATACCGAAAAAGCCTGCATCAAAGCAATCCACATCGCTGATAAACCCGCCCCACTTGGACATCGGTCTGCCAGTGGGAGATGTCACACCGTCCAAACGGCTGTGATCCCAGCGAGTAGACGGAATCTCTGTGATACAATCGACGCCTTCATAGAGGTTTTTCCAAAACTCTTCGAGATTGCCGGATTGGGGATATCGGCCTGCTATGCCGATCACTGCGACATCTTTGATACCGGATGAGTGGTTGGTGGCAGGTTTTTTCGCTTCATGGTTACCTGCCTGATCACCCGCTCGGGATGGTGAAGTCACCTTTTTGCTCAGTACCCCTGCTATCTCAGCGGAGTATTCTCGTTTTAAATAATCGCAAAGCGAGGAAATCGTTGCATGCTCGAATAACAGTGTTGGCGACAGCTTCACGCCAATCGCTGTGCCGAGTTCTTTGACCACATCGAGCAACATAATCGAATCCAGACCAAGATCATAGTAGCCTTTGTTTTGGTTTACTTCTTGTTCACTTACGCCCAACTGTGCGGCGATCATTGATTTGACAAGGGACTCAAGCGTCTCATGAGAGCCTTGTGTTTCGGGTAATTCCGATGCAAGAATACGTTCTTTTGCTTGGATACGTTCTTTTGCTTGGATAAGCTCCTTTGCTCGGCTACGTTCCGTTGCTTGGATCGATTCCAGCGGGAAGGCTGAGGTCTTTTTCCCAAAGCTATTGTCGCGCACGGCCTTGAGCTTCAGATTGGTTAGCTCACCGATTTTTCGTCCGTCGGTTGAGAAGAACTCTAAGGACAGTGTGACTAGCTCATCTGTTACCGTTATGCTTGCATTTTGGATGCGGGTATAGCATTCTCTGCCGAACGGCTCGCTCGCATGGAACGAGCCATAATACAACGGCAGGTACAGCTTGCTGGTATCCGCGATTTTTCTGAGTAACGTACCGCTTGCGCCCACGACGCTGCCATCGATCAGAGCGGGGTGAAACAGGTATGGATCACTGCTACGGTAATTTTCTTCGTCAACCGTCACGTGTACCCAGCAGTCATGTTCCCCAATCAGCACAGTTCCTCTCGTCTTCATGGCTCCGAGGTGTACCAAGCTTTTTTGGACGTAATCGGAGTAGACATCGTGCATATCAACGGTTTCGTGTGCGAGACCGGAAATCTGCGCTACATCCGCTGTTTCCGCATACGGAACGGCTTCTACACGATGCATGTCAGCGGACACATACAGCACTTCATCTGCTCCAAGCTCACTTGCCGTATCTGACCCAAAGACTTGAAGCATCCAGCAGTCTTTGCCTTGCGATGTCGCCCGGATCGTCAACTTCGCAGGATGCCCTTCTGTCACGATCAAGGGTCGGTAAATAGACAGGTCTTTTAGTTCAAGTGAACGATACGCAAGGCCTGCCTCACCGCACCACTGATAGAGCAGATCAATCCAGGCCAGCCCAGGTAACACGCTCTCCTCGAAAACTTTATGATTTCGTAAGATCGGGTGGTCTGCGGACAGCACATCACTCCACACAAGCGATTTGGTAAAAGTGTGAACGAGGATGCTGTCATCTGCCACTCGAACCAGAGCCTCGCTCTTCATAGGAGCGAGAGTTCTGGCATTCACGCGCTTCATCACGGGGAGTGCCAACGGTCTGCGGGTCGGGTTATATGAATGGACATGGTACTGACCCAGTATCACATGCGCGTTGGTACCACCGTCGGCGAAGCAGTTAATTGCCGCGTACTGGATCGCATGCGGGGTCTTTTTATCGGCCAGTTTAAAATTGGCCCGTTCTAATGAAAAGTGTTCCAATGGCTCTTTGCCGGACAAAAACGGTACCAGAGACTGTTTCTCAAGGATCAGCGCCACTTTAATCAGACTCGCGATTCCCTTGGCACATAGCGGGTGACCGATGTTTGGCTTCATGGAGCCGAGATAAAGCGGTCTTGATGCCTCTGTCCGATAGACTGATTCTACGGCCTTGACCTCGAGGAGATCCGTCACTTCCGACCCTGAGCCGTTCACTTCGAGGTAGCCGATCTGATCCGGCGTGCAGCCGCTTTTGGTCAGCGCTGCCTGCATGACGTCTTTCTGGGCATGGATGTTAGGAATGGCGGGGCCTGCGGTTCTGCCGTCATTGTTGATCGCTATCCCCTTCATCACGGCATAGATGTTGTCGCCGTCGCGTAGAGCTTGCGAGAGTGTCTTGATCATCACAACTCCGCAGCCTTCGCCAAGCACCACGCCTGATGCCCGGCGATCCAAGATGTGGAACTCTCCTTCTGGCTGCAGCAGATTGCGGCGGTCGAACAGCTCGTGTACATATGGGCTGGTCAACAGACTGATACCACCGACCAGTGCAGCATTCACGGAACCACCTTGCAAGGCATCGGTCGCAACCTGCATGGCGACCAGCGACGAGGAACACGCCGTATCAATCACCATGGAAGGACCACTGAAGTTGAAGGCTTGGGAAATGTTGGCCGCCAGATAGTTTTGTCCTACCACTCTGATCGGGTTGCGGGCATTTTCCGTCAGAGCTTTGTCGGTTTCACCGATCGTTCTTGCCCCGATGTATACTCCGATATTGGCACCGTTCACTTCCTGAAGAGTATATCCAGCATGGTAGATGGCCTTCATGCCCTCCTCTAGCAATACGATGGCTTGCGGGTCCATTGCCTTCACATCTTCTGCCGGAAGCGTAAAAAACGCTGGGTCGATCCCGTAAATATCCTCTACCAGTCCGGCATAGTAGTCGTTTGCCGTACCCCAGCAGGTCTCGGGGACTTTTTGGATAGCTCGTTGGCCTCCTGACAGCAGCTCCCAGTAGGCTTCGAGGCTCTCAGCGCCGGGAAAACGGCACGCCATGCCGACGATTGCGATGTCCTCGCTGACTGTGGAGCGGGTTGGTTCGGCATGGGTCACTTGCGGGGCTGGAGCCATGGCATCAGGTTGTTCATTGTGTGGCAGAGGCTGTTCGTTGTGTGCCAGAGGTTGTGAGTTTTGTACCTGAACTCGCTCGGGTGTTATCACAGCCTGCGCGTTCGCTTTCTCTTCAACAACTGACTTCACCGGAGCGGCAGTCTTTTCCGAAAGAATCGGTGCTTCGTCCTGGGCATCGCCACCCATATCCAGCTTGTCCTGATGCGTCTCTGCAAACCAGACCGCCAACGAATCCAGCGTCGAGTACTCCAGCAAAATTGAAGGATCGATGCGGACATCCAGAGCCAGATTCATCTTCTGCAAAATCTGCGCCATCAAGATAGAATCAACGCCAAAGTCAGCAAAAGAGACATCCCCCTCCAGCTGGCCGGGCTTTAGTTTGAGCTCGGATTCAAAGATCGACCGTAAGAACGCTGTGGCTTGTTGTATTGCGTCGGTGCCCGCTTTTTGCCCGATCACCATGGTTGCTTGTTCTGCTTTACCGTTGCCCTGCGATGGCACTTCTTTCACGGCAGTGCGGGTCTCTGTGTTCAAGAGATGGTCCGGTGTCCATCCACTTGGGACAACCACTGGCATGATGACCGGAGCTGACGCGTCCATTCCACTCAGGATTTCATCCAAAATACGCAAGCCTTCCGCATCTGTAATGCTATGGAAGCCGGTATTGAGATACGCCTGATTTTTGATCTCGCCAAAGCCTGTTTCCTTCCAGCTCGGCCATTGGACACTGACCAGCGGCAGAATGGATGCATGCACCTGTGCGAAGTAATCCATAAAAGCATTGCCCATCGCATAGTCGCTCTGACCTGCTCCGAGTGTTGGAACGGCGGCTGATACGGATGAGAACAGGATCACGAATTCCACATGCTCCGGCTTCATAGATCTCATCAAGTTTTCCGTACCCGCCACTTTCGGCGACAGTACACGGGCGATACTCTCTTTATTTTTGCGGATAAACGCTGGATTGATTGTGTCTGCCAAGCCTGCTGCGTGGATGACACCAGATATGTGTCCCATCGAAGACTCTATGGAAGCAATCGCAGAATGGACCGCGTCCGCATCATCGAGCGGGATGGATAGAACTTTGACGGTCACTCCTTGTTTTTCTATGCTTTGGATCGATTTTATTTTTTCCTGTACCGAAGAAGAGAATTGCTCCAGTTGTGCCCACTCGCTTCTGTCAGGGAGCGTCTCACGTCCGGTCAGCACGAGCTTCTTCACACCGTACTTCCCGACCATATGGCGCGCACACAGCATTCCCAAGCCTCTTGTTCCACCGGTCACCAGCAGGACTTGGTCATCACGGAATGAGAGTGTTTTGTGCTCGGTGCGGCGGCTGTCTGACTGGCTCATGCCTGAGTCTGTGAGAACCGACTCGTAGCGGACTCCAGCACGATAGCAGACCTCCACAGCTTTTGTCTGTACCTGAATCTCGCTTTGAATGATCTTAGCAAGCGTGATGAGATTGTCTTCCTTCGGGTCGAGGTCCACATGGCGACTGGTCAGAGAGGTATATTCGCTTTGTAGCATGCGATACAGCCCGGTCAATGCCGCACCATCGATGTTGACCTGATCGTTGTGGAATGCTTCCAGTCCCATCGTCACATGGATGAGCGTAAGACCATTGGCGGATCGGTTCTCGATCAGTTGTTGCAGGTACGGAATGGACTCAAGTGACACCATAGGTTCTTGGATGTCCGCCAGATTCACCCACACGGCGCACTTCTCCACTTGTTGCTGCCAGCCGTCTCCAAGCTGTCCTGCCTCCAGCAACACAGCACTGCCGAAAGACTCAGCCAGACATTCAGCCAGCGCTTGTGTCGAGCGGTTATGATAGATAACCAGATCGCCGTGATTCTCCTCAAGCTTGGGTTTCGGCGCTTCTTTCCACGTCTTCTGCAAATACTTGACGCGGCGGTCGGATGATGCAGCCTGTACGGTGCTGCCTGCAGGACTTACGCGGACTTGGTTGCTGTTCTCAAACTCCGGTACCCAATAGCGTTCTCTGGCAAAAGGATAGGTTGGCAGACTCATCCGGCGAGGCTTCGTCTCCCCATACAGCAATTGCCAGTTCACTTCTAAGCCTGTTGTCCACAGCTCCGCGATTTTTCCAAGCTTCCCTTTCATGATCCATTTGTAGATCAATTCCTGGGAATCTTCATCGGTTGTCAGCAGTTGGATAATCTCTTTATTTTGCTTGACATGTCCTTGGTAGCACTGCTCGATCCCGCTTGTCTGTTGCAGGTAGGCTTCTAATTTGGCAAGAAGCTCTTGGATGCTGCTTACGATAAAGACGACACGCTCTTCCATCGCATTGCGTCCCACCTGAAGTGTATAGGCGAGATCAGCAAGATTGATTTGTGCGTGGGAGGTGCTCACTCTTGGCTCTTCGGTTTTGGTACGAGAATGATAGGCTTCTGCGGCTTCTCGCTGTTGTTCCATGAGATCTGTTGCTACAGAGGCAATGGTACTGTGCTGATCCAGCTTGATTTTCAGCTCAACCTTGAGTTCCTCTTGGAGCTGTTGCTGAATCTGCATGATCTGCACAGCGTCGATGCCGTATTCATTCCATTCTTCTTCTACTTCAATCCGATCTTCTTCCACATGGATCAGACTGGCCAGAACCTTACGAATTGCTGATTCAAGGGTTTGCGCAGGGCTTGTTTTGTTGCCTTCTTGGCCTTGTTGATGATCGTTGTCCACGGACAGCCCCTTGAGGTATCCATGCAATTTCTCTGCATAGGCTTGTAGGCGGTCTTTATTTTTAGCAGAGAGTGGAACGATCACAGATCGGTTTTTTGTCTGCGTGCTTGTCGGAGATTGGTGTAACTCGGATTCGGCTGGGATGTATTCCTCCAGAATGACGTGAGCATTCGATCCGGTCGCACCAAAAGAACTTAACGCCGCACGTCGCGGATATCGAACCTCCCGACCATTCTCTACAATCACTGGCTGCTTCCACTCTGCCATCTGTTGCTGAACATAGAAGGGGGATTTCTCGAAGTGAATATATGGATTCAGCTCATCTGAGTGCAGGGATGGGACGAGCGTCTTGTGATAAAGATTCAGTGCGACCTTATGCAGACCACTGATCCCTGCGGCAGACTCTGCATGGCCCATATTGGATTTGACCGAGCCAATCGCACAGAATTGCTTGTCCTGCGTAAATTGGCGGTAGGCCCTCTCCAGTCCTTGAATCTCGATTGGGTCACCCAGAGAGGTCCCTGTTCCATGTGCCTCCACATAGCTGATCGTGCGCGGGTGAATACCTGTTTTCTCCAGGCACGCCACAATCATATCCGCTTGGGCCACCGGACTTGGTACGGTAATCCCGCTGACGGTTCCTACATGATTGATGGTACTGCCTTTGATCACGGCATAGATCTGGTCGCCGTCTTCAATCGCCTTGTGCAATGGCTTTAAGAGAACCGCACCGATCCCCTCCGCTGACACGTAGCCGTCGCCACCCTTGCCAAATGTACGGCAATACCCATCACTCGAATGCAGATCCATCATTCCATAGGTCAGATACTTGTTCGGGTGCAGGGAAAGGTTGACACCGCCAGCCAGTGCCACTTCACAATCCCCATGCCTGATACTCTCGACGGCGTAATGCACGGCTGTGAGGGAAGATGAACACACGGTATCAATCGCGATGCTCGGGCCGTGGAAATTGCAGAAATAAGAGACCCGGTTCGGAATCTGGGCATAGTTCAGTGACAGCGGGAATGGCTGCCCCGCAGACAAAGCTTCGTGTCCGATAAAGGCATAGTCTTTATGCATGACACCGGCAAATACCCCGACAGGCCGTCTTTTGCTCTGACCCCGAGGCTTGACCACCGTCACAGGTGTATAACCAGCGTCCTCCATCGCTTCCCAGCAGGTCTGTAAAAACAAGCGTTCCTGCGGGTCCATCGTCTCTGCTTCCCGTGGCGAGATGCGGAAAAATTGTGGGTCAAAGCAATCCGACTCGTCGATGAAGCCGCCCCATTTGGAGAGAGGTTTGCCTGAAGGTGAGTTCAATCCGTCAAACTGACGAGATTCCCAGCGCGATGTTGGGATTTCGGTGATGCAATCTTTTCCTGCTTTTAGATTCGTCCAGAATTCTTGGAGGTTTTTGGCGCCTGGATAGCGGCCTGCCATCCCGATGATCGCCACATCGCCCGTGACGGCTGGGTTCGTGACGTTGGCGTTGGATCTCACAGACATGTGACCCTCTGCCACTGGTTTGGACGCGGTTGCTTGCATCGTAACTGGCGATTCAGACTTGGTCGGGTAGTCCGGTGCCGCTTGGACTTGTACAGCATCCTGCGACACTGTACCCGCTTGACCGTAATTCTCCGTAAGATAGCCTGCCAATTCAGCAATCGTCGTATATTCAAACAACAGCGTAGGCACTAAGGTGGTTTCGATTTTGTTTTCAATCGCTGTGACCACCTCTAACAGACCGCGTGAGGTGAGTCCCATCTCATAGTAGCCAGCATGGATATCGATTTGATCCACTGGTTTGTTCAAGCGCTCTGCCATTAATTTGCGTAAAAATGCTTCAAATTCAACAGAGGATGCTGTACCAGAGCTTGGGCTTAAACTTGTGCTTTGGCTTGAGTTTGCACTCGTTGCCGCCGACTCTCTGATCGACGTCTCCAGATGGGAATAGGAATGGCTCACAGCTTGAGCCTCAACCGCCGGCTGCGGACTTGTCGCGCGGTTCGGATTGATCAATCCGGCTTCCCGCACTAATTTATTGATAAACTTACGCAATTCCCCTATTTTCTTACCGGACTCATCGAAGAACTCCATGGTCAGATAGAGGAGCTCTTTCTTTTGTTGCACCGACGAGGCTTGAATCCGCGTGAGGCAACGACTCTGCATGAGAGCCGATGCACGGAAGGATTCATAGTGCAGTGGTAAAAACAGTCGCGGTTCTCCCTCATACCATGCCGGGAATAATCCAGAACCGACTGCACTGGCATCAATGAGCGTCGGGTGGAACAGGAAATCTCCTGCACTAGGCAGTGCCTCTTCGCCCAAAGAAAGCTCGACAAGGGTAGACGCTTGCGCCTCATATACCTTTCCTTCTGCTTTGATAAATCCAGTATGAACCAGTTCCTGACTGCGGGAGCGTGCATATAAGTCTTCCATGCTCTTGATCTGAGTAGCCGATTGCTTGATTGCATGCAGATTGAGAGTTTCGTCAAACACCACCGGATCTACGTGATGCATTTCTGCGGTGATGTACTGCTTTTTATCCGCGGATACGACCCCATTGGATTCCTCTTGACCCTCCACACGAATCTGCCAGTGCCCCTCGCTCATCTGCGAGCACTCGATACGAAGCTGTACACGGTAGTCCTCTCCCACGATCAGCGGGTTGTAGAAGGTCAGATTACGCAGCTCCAGTCGGGAATAGTCATGCCCACGCTCTGAAAAGACTTGATAGAGCATGTCGATATAAGCCAATCCCGGTAACAGTGGCTGACCATATACCCGATGGTGATAAAGAATCGGATCATTCACGCTGATCGTCTTCGTCGCCACGAATTCTTTGCTCTGACTCGCCAGTATTGCAGGTGGTGTCACGACCTTCCGAGGAAGAATCGCTACTTTATTTAATTCCGGTGGAGCGATCGGATGTCTTTTTACCTGTCGGGCTGATAAATCCTCCCACGCTTCCAGAATCACATGGGCATTGGTGCCTCCATCCGCAAAGCAGTTGATGGCGGCCACCCGAGGTCTATTCCCCCACTCCTTGCGATTCCTTGCAAAATAGAACGGAGATGACTCGATATCAAAGTGCTTCGTAGGCTGTTCACCAGATAAAAACGGTACATATTGCTGATTTTGCAGCATCAGAACCACTTTAATGAAGCCTGCGATCCCCTCAGCACTCAATGGATGCCCGATATTTGGTTTGACAGAGCCTAGCCCAAGTGGAGTTGAATCATCGGATCGGTAGATGGATTGAATCGCCTTGAGTTCGAGCAGGTCGGTCACCGTAGAGCCAGAGGCATTCGCTTCCACGTAGCTGATCTCGTCCGCACGTTTGCCACTCTTGTTCAGGGCCGTCTGCATGACCTCTTTTTGTGCCTGTAGATTAGGGGTGGCAGGTCCTGCTGTACGTCCGTCATTATTGATCGCCGTTGCTTTAATCACCGCATAGATCTGATCCCCATCTGCCAGTGCCTGCTCGACGGTTTTCAACAATACCATCCCTACGCCTTCGCCCAGCACGACTCCATTGGCGCGTTGGTCAAACGCATGGAAAGCTGGCTCTGGGTTCAAAATGTCCCGCTGTTCAAACATTCGGTGGGCATCGTCCGTAGTCAAAAGACTTACTCCCCCCACCAAGGCAGATTCAATCTCGCCGCTGTTCAGCGCTTGAATCGCCATGTGCATGACCACTAAGGCAGAGGAACACGCCGTATCCAGAACCATACTAGGGCCCCGAAGATCGAAGAAATGGGAGAGATTAGCTGCCAGATAGTTTTGTCCTGCTGCGACGATCGGGTTCTGTGCTTGACGAAGACTGGATTCATCCGGACGGTGCTGGCTTCGGCCTCCGAGATAGACCCCTACCGATTTCCCTTTCATTTCCTGATGGGTATATCCCGCGTGATACCATACCCTCAGAGTTTCCTCCAGCAATACCAATGCCTGCGGGTCCATCGCTCTGGCATCGTTTTCCGGAATGAAAAAGAATGCCGGATCAAAATGCGTGACATTGTCGAGCATGCCAGCGTAATACTGGTTCTGATAGCCCCAACGCTCGGCAGGCACCGGACGGATCGCCGAGCGTCCTTCTGATAACAATCTCCAATACCCTTCCAGATCAGCAGCACCTGGGAAACGGCAAGAAAGCCCGATCACCGCGATATCGGATGAATGTGGGTTGTTATCGTGCCGTTCACGTTTCAGTGGACGGCTATCATGGCTCTCAACAGATGAGCTTGCAGGCTTCGCCGCAATCGTCTCTGGAGTCCGTCTGCTGTCAGGCTGTGCTGTGGTCTTCCCAAGCGCTCCGATCAGGCTGGTGGCATACGTGCTAGTCAGCCATGCCGCGAACAGCTCGATGGTTGGGTATTCATATAGGATAGACGGATCCAAGTCAGCTTTTGCCAGTTGATTGACCGAGCGCAAGATCTGCGCCAGAAAAATAGAATCGACTCCATAATCCTGGAACGGTGTATCCACCTGCATGTTCGCCGGGTCCATCTTCAGTTCTTTTGAAAACAGGGAGATTAACCAAGTCTGCGTTGCATTCACAAGGCTTTCTGTGTCCGCTGACAGATCAACCGTGCTCAAAGACTGAGACGGAGCAACCTGAGCACTTCGGACACCTTGGACACCCGCTGCAACTGCTTCTTGACCTTTGCGCTGCATCAGCTGCTGTGGCTTCCACATATCCGGATTCACCACCGCCGGCAGAACTACAGGGCCGATCTTTTTAGCCAATATCGTATCTAGTAGCTGTAAGCCCTCTGCATTCGTATGGCTCAACAGACCTGTTTGCTGATACGCCTTGTTTTTGACCTCTCCCATCCCTGTTTCTTTCCAGTTCGGCCATTGGATGCTGACGATTGGAGCATAACGGTGGTTCGCTTCTGCTGCATAATCCATGTAGGCATTGGCTGTCGCATAATCGCTTTGTCCGGAAGCCAAGGTCGGGATGATTGCGGATACAGATGAGAACAGGACAAAAAACTCCAGCGGCTCATATTTGAAGCATTGATAGAGATTATGGAGTCCTGTTACCTTCGGATCAAGAACCTGCTGGATGCGATTGGTCGCTTTTCGGATAAAAGCAGGATTCTGTGTATCATCGGCACCCGCACAGTGAATGACCCCTCCAACAGGCCCGAGGGTCTTCTTCATTTCTTGCAGACTCTGTTGCAGTGCATATTGATCGGTCAAGGAAACCGATAGGACTTCAACCTGTACGCCTTGGGCTTCCAGAGCTTGAATGGCCTTGATTTTTTGCGAGATGGAGGTGTTCTGGTGCAGGGTTGACTCCCACTGATCTCTAGGCGGGAATGCCTCCCGTCCCGTGAGCACCAATCGTTTCACACCATACTTCGTGACAAAATGCTGGGCACATAAGTACCCAAGACCCCGTGTCCCGCCTGTAATCCACAGCACCTTGTCCTCTGGGAACGCAAGCGTCCGATCCGGGTCATTCTCTGAGTGGTATTCCCGCAGTTCAGCACGGTAGCGCTCCCCATTCCGGTAGCAGACTTCGGCATCCTCGGCATCCTCGGCATCGATGCAGAACTCAGACGCGATCTGTTGAGCCAGCGTCCGGTTATCGATGCCTTGCTCCACATCCATATGCCGTGAGCGCAGGTGTCCATATTCGCTCTGTAGCATCCGATACAAACCTGCACGGGCTGCTCCTGACAGATTGACAGACGGATTCAGGTAAGATTCCAGCCCTTTTGTCACACCTAACAGCATCAAGCCCTCTCTGTGACCATGCTCAATCCATTGCTGAAGCCATGCCATCCACTCCAGGGACTCGTCTGTATCGACTCCGCATCCGGTCAGGTCGATCACACCGTCCACGTTTTTCCATTCTGTTTCTGGTTGGAGAAGCTGTGAGGTGAGGTCACGCAGGTCTACGAGTTGACTCTTCGCAAAATAGGGGGCAAGCTGTTCGGCCAACTCCTCTGTTTCGTTCGTTTTGATAATCGCGATGGTTCGGTCAAAGCGTCTGCTTGCAGCAGCCGCCGTGCAAGGCTCCCATTGTTTTTTCAGGTAGCGGATGCTTCGTGGTGTTGTGAGCTCTGTTCGATCCGCTGTGTTGCTGCCAGATGATTTGCCGCCAGCCAACTCGGTTACCCAATAACGCTTCCCTTCAAATGGATACGTAGGCAGACTGATGCGGATGACCTGCTCATTGGCAAACAACTCTTTCCAGTTCAGATCGTAGCCTTTGGCATACAAATCTGCTAACGCCGTGAGCTTGTTGCCGTATTCCGACTCACTCAGCGCAGGACCTGCTGACAACTCTTTAAGAATCGTCTGTCCCACCTGCTCAAAAAGCGGTTCGATCTGTTTTCTTTTCTCGGTGTGACTTACTCTGTAGTACCCCTCTGCCTCACCATTTGTGAGGACGCTCTGGAGCTTCTCTTGAAGTTCCCGAATGTCGCTGACTACGAAAGCAGAACGTACCCCAAACGATTCTCTGCCCACAAGCAAGGTTGCACTGATATCTGACAGCTGGTGGTGTTGTCCTTCTTTCCCCAGCCAAAGCGCCAGGTCTTGTTCTTTTTGCTGCAGGGCTTTTTCAGTCTTGGCAGATAACCCAATCAGATAGCAAGGTTTTTGGCGGCTGGTCTCTCGTGTGATGACAGGTGCTTCTTCCAGCACCACATGTGCATTGGCACCACCCGAACCAAAGCTGCTCACTCCTGCCCGTCTTAGAGGCTGTCCCTCCGGCAATCCCCATGGCTGATTTTTATTCACGATATAGAAAGGCGTATCAGACAGACTGATATGCGGATTCAATTCATGGAAATGCAGAGAAGCAGGAAGCGTCTTGTGCTGCATGCTCAGCACTACTTTTAACAGACCGACAATGCCTGCCGCGGCTTCCAGATGGCCGATATTCGTCTTGATCGATCCTAATCCACAGTGAGGTACTTGGTTTTTCCCGTTTGTCTTGGAGAGCTGAGAAAAGGCTTCCTTCAGACCGCTGATCTCGATCGGATCGCCTAAGGAGGTACCCGTGCCATGAGCTTCGATATACCCTACCGTTTCTGGTTCGACCTTGGCAGCTTGATAGGCTTGGATCAATAATTCAGCCTGTTTATCAGGATTGGGCACCGTAAGTCCGCCCGCCTGACCGCCATGATTGGTCACCGTGCCTTTGATCACGGCATAGACCGTGTCTTGATCGCGGAGAGCCTGTTCCAGCGGCTTGAGCAGAACCATGACCGCTCCTTCCCCGCGCACAAAGCCATTGGCCTCTTTGTCAAAGGTTTTGCACTTTCCGTCCTTGGACAACATCCCTGCTTTATAGTAGGCAATGCTGTTGGATGGGTAACACATGATATTGATTCCACCCACCAAGGCTTGGTCGCATTCACCCTCCTGCAGTGATTTGACAGCTTCATGGACAGCAACCAGCGAGCTGGAACACGCTGTATCAATCTGGATGCTTGGCCCGTTAAAATCATAGAAATAAGAGAGACGGTTCGGCAGGGCCGCCATGGATACCCCGATGGCAAAATGAGCTTCGATCTCCTCCAGATTCTGATCGAGCACCCGGTTGTAATCAGAGCCACTCGCGCCGATGAAAACGCCTGTCTTGCTGCCGGATACCTCTTTGGCTGCATAGCCCGCGTCTTCCAGACAACCCCAGCTCAGTTCCAACAAGATACGCTGCTGCGGGTCCATCAGCTCGGCCTCTTTCGGAGACAGACGGAAGAAGGAGGCATCAAAACGGGAGATATCCTCTAAAAACCCACCCTGATCAATTCCCCGGTGTTCATTCACAGGATCGATATGCCAAGACCAGCTCCATCTGCCCTCTGGCATCTTGCCGACAACATCTTTGCCTTCCAGTAAAAGCTCCCACAGCTGTTCTTTCCTGCGGACCCCACCCGGCAGACGGCACGAAATCCCGATGATGGCAACGTCGTTCTTCGTCGGTGTGGCTGCATGCGCTGTTTCGGCGCGCTCTTCTGTATCAGCATGCTTTTCAGCTTCCGCGTTCGCGGCAACATGTTCTGATTCCAACTCTACGTCTTCGATCTCTACCTCTACATTCTCTAGCAGGTAAGCGATAATCCGCTCCGCTGTATTGTACGTAAAGAAAAAAGTAGATTTGAGCTGGATTTGATATTTGTAACTGATCTGCTCATTGAGTTCGAGCAGGTCGGCTGAATCCAGTCCCATTTCCATCAAAGGACGGGTTAGGGCGAACGCATCTTCTTTGGATTTTCCAAGAATAAAGGTGATCGTGTTTTCGACGAACTCTTGGATCGCAGCTTTCGTCTGTTGCACGGCAGCTGCTTGACGGAGCTTTTCTTTTTCAGCATGTTCGGTGTTGGTCTGAATGGCTTCATTGGTTTGATTGGCTTGGTTTGCTAGGTTCACTTGTTTCGCTTGATTCTCTTGAATCTCTTGATTCGCTTGAATCTCGGTCTCTTCTACCTCTAGCTCTACCTCCTCAATCTCTACATGTTCTTGCAGATAAGCAATGATCCGTTCCGCTGTCTTATATGTAAAGAAAAAAGTAGGCTGGAGCTGGATTTGATAGTTGTAACTGATCTGCTCATTGAGTTCGAGCAGGTCGGCCGAATCCAATCCCATTTCCATCAATGGCCGGGTTAATGCGAACGCATCCTCTTTGGATTTCCCCAGAATAAAGGTGATCGTGTTTTCGACGAACGCTTGGATTGATTTCTTCTGTTGCGCGATGGCTGCATGACGGAGCTTTTCTTTTTCAGCCTGCTTGATGCTTTCGTGGTTCACTTGGATGGCTTGGTTCACTTGATTTTCTTGATGCAGCTGTTTCGCTTGCTTCACTTGAATCTCTGCACGCTTCCGCGTATGGATGTCATATTCCAACAGCACCCCATACCCCTGATTCTTTAGGTCAAGCGGGCGGTAATTGGGAATTAGTTCCTTGATTTTTGCACCGTGCAGCTCATGGAACCGCAGAGTCGTATCAACCAGTCTTCCCTGATCATTGCGAAGCGCAATATATTCCTTCGGAGTGAGATCCGCGTGATTTGGATAGTCTTTGCATCTGGAAATGCCGATGACCGATTGAATCCCGCTCATCAGGCTGCATCGCTGAAGCATGAACTCCAGCAACTGATCGCCCAAATTCCGGTGCTGCATCTCAGGCAGAATATTGACACCCAGCAGTTGTACGATGGTCCCCTCTTTTTGGTGAAGACTTTCCACGGTATCAATCGAATGGGTTTTGACATCCGCTCGGCTGAGCACGCGTTGGGAATAGGTAACACCCACTACCTGCTGATCTAATTCAAGCACCAATTGGCCTTCTGGATACTGTTCCAATCGTTTTCTCAGGACAGACACAGGCGTACGCAAGCCGGGTTCCCAGCATTTCTCTTCTAATAACTCCAGAGCAGGCAGATCTCTCTCCTGCGCGTATCTCACCGTATATTCTCTTGGCGTGAAGTGACTCAGCGTAATTCGACCAAACGGCATGGTTTTCGGATATTTTCGAAACGTATCCTGATTCGGGAATAACCCAATCTCCGCTGCCGCCATCAAAAATTGGTCGGCTTCTACCAGCTGCTGCTGGGAAAATCTATGGTAAGCATCAAAGTGCAAATTTTCACACTTATCGATGAACTTATGGACAATTTTCGGTTCAAGACAATGGACCTCCAGGATGATCAAGCCATGCTTGCCTGTGACAGATGACCACCGATTCAGATGCTCGACCAAGCTCTGCATAACGGTGGTCGCTGGGATGCTGTTCCCTTCCCTGTCCACATAGACGGCTCCAGTCGGGATATTGGCCCGTGCCTCTGCCGCCGCAGGATCTGCCGGAGGAATATAAGGACGGTCATGATCCAAAAAGGAACGGACATGCAAAATATTCTCTACGTCGGTAATGCCGATCTTTTTCAAGTCTGCAATCAGCTGTTCAGGATCGTTGATATCGCCTTTGATGACGATGTGATCGATCTCTCTTAATGTATGGGTCGTTGCTGCCAGTGCTTTTTCATTAAAATCGGCTCCAATCAGCTTAACCGGATACTGGTCAAGATATTGGCCCCGCAGTGATTTGTTTTTGATGATGTTATACATTTTTTGCAGGAGTGAACCATCTCCACACCCCATGTCTGCTATGTATCGGGGCTGTTCCGCAATCGGCGTCTGGTTGAAGATTTCCAGAATGATCTCTTCCATGTCGGTAAAATACTTTTCATGCTGAAATCCACTGCCGATAACATTGAGCGTACGGTCTACATGCAGCTCGTGACCGGACTCGTCCCGCTGAAACACGGATTTGCAATCGCCGAAGATCACTTCGTCCATCTTGGACAGCATCGGTCTGTAGGAAGCCACGGATGCCGTGATAAAAATCCGATCCGCAATAAAACGGCCCATGTCCGAAAACATGAAGGCTCCTTCTTTTTCGGTCAACCAGCCTTGATGGGTAAACAAATCCTTGATCTCATTACGTACAACCGGGGTTACTTTTGAAAACAAGGTGGCGTTTAGATCGTTTGAGTTGCTCTGCAGCATGCCTTTTTCTTTCAACGTAAGCAGCAGCGGCATCACCAACAAGCCATCCAGAAATTCGGAATACAAGGTTTCCTGGAAGCCCCAACGCTGGTTGGACAACCCGATCCACTTTTTGAGACTCTTTCTTTTCCGGTTCTTGGTCAGATAATCATCCATCGGAAACGCCATCAGTTCCATGATGTCGGCTGGAATCTGATCACGCTTCTTTGCTTCAGAAGTCAGCAGATACTCCGATTTGCTGTTTTTTAAGACCCAGTTCAACGACTCCATGATATGCAACGCGATCTGGAGGTGGCCGCTGTTCGCCTGCAGCTTGTTTACCAGGTCATCAAAAGAAACGGGTTGTTCTGTATGTAATACCTCAAAAAGCCCTTGCTTTTTGCAGGCAAGAATAACTGGAACGGTGACATAACCATGTGCGTAATTATTCAAAATAGTTAACATGTTTTCACCCCTAGTATCAACTAAAAAAATAACTCGTAAGCGTCTCTTCGTTACCCAGCCATGTGTGTGGCGCGCTCAAGCACGTATCTGTGAACGAGTGACTGTTACGTTCCTCTATAAATAGAAAAAAGACACCGCTTCGGTCTGACCGTGCCGAGTTCAAGACTCTTGTGCACCAGACGAAGCGGTGTTTTTTCGATTATGGTTCCAGCTGGCAATCAGATCGGGTTGAAAACAGGGCTACATGTTGCCCCAATGCTCTGGACGGGTGAGTGCCGCAGGGATTCGTGTGCTGGCATCCCCTTTTGCCGCGTTGAGCTGGGATTGGGTCAAGAAAATACTCTTGGAAAGGTCTGCCCCTCTCAGGTCAGCATCACGGAAGTCGGCTCCGATGAAATCTGCGCCTCTCAGGTCGGTCCCTCTCAGGTTCGCGGCAATCAGGTAGGCTCCACGCAGGTTGGCTCCGCGCAGATCCTCTTTTCTAAGATCAGCACCGATCAGGTCGGCTCCGCGGCCGATCTGCTTCTTGCGACCTCCGCCTCCGTTACGCGCTCCTCCTGTACGGGCCTTCTGCGCACGACGGGCTTCGGTGCGCACCAGCTCACTGGTCTGGACAAGCACCGTATTCACGGTTGCCCGATGCATGGTCACGTCCAGTTTGACAAGCTCATCTGCGCTGAGGTTCGTCAGGCGTTCTGTCGCTTCGATCATGGACTGGATCTCCCCATGGATCGACTGGGCTGCACGTAACGTCAGCGCTTCGGTCAGATACCAGAGCAATTCATGGAGCTGCATCATTTTTAAAAGAGATTGGTACATTTGATTCGAAGTGTCCGGATTTTTCTGCCAGTCTTGTCCGGCGAAGGTGTCTTGGGATACCTTCTGTCCTGCGCCAAAACAGTCAAAAGTGATACAGCCCTTCAGGCCTCGTTTACTCAGACTTTGGTGAACGGAACAACGAAAATCTGGCTGTAGGTTCAGGCAAGGCTGCCCCGCATCCTTGTCGACTGGAAAACCTTCCGATGCTGAAAATCGCAAGGCGACACAGCACAAGCCGAAACATTTTTCACAGTCACCTTGCAGATGTCGGCGACTCTTACCCTGGGAGGATACATCTTGTCCCTTATTTTCAAAAGGTTGATTCATGTTCTTTTCACCTCAGACTCCAAAATATATCATGTTCATCCATTGTGACATGCGCCTGTTGCGCGTCCTTACTGAACCAATACCGGCTTTTGGCTTCTGGCACTGGATTTGATGTCTGACACGAGCTGTGACACACTCACATCCGGCTGTTGCACGACCGCCTTGAGAATACCGAGATATTGATCCATCATGACTTCCATGGTCGCATGTTTGAAAAGGTCAGCATTGTATTCGAGATAGCCCTGTACGTGTGATGAGGTCTCATGAAGCACCAGATTCAGGTCGAATTTGGCAACCCCTTTGCTCATCTCTACAGGAACTAATGACAATCCAGTCGAGTCTTGCTCTGGCTCCAGATCAGGAATTCGGATCAGGTTGAACATGACGTCAAACAATCGCGAATGTCCTGCCGCATCAGAAGCAGAACGCAGCGTCTCCGCCACTCTGGTGAACGGCACATCCTTATTCGCGTATGCCTCTGTGGCGACTTGTCTGGTCTTGATCATCAGGTCACTGTACCGCATCCCTCTGGTGATACCGATCCGCATCACGACCAGGTTGGCAAAATAACCGATGACACCATCCAGCTCGACACGCGAACGGTTAGACACAGGTGAACCTACACAGATATCTGTCTGCTCGGTATAGCCGCTCAGGAGCGCTGAGTACGCAGACAAGAGCACCATATACAGTGTCACGCCGTTCTGCTGGCAGAATTGGTGTAACTCGTTCACCAGCGCAGATGGCAAGGTTAATTCAAGACTTGCCCCTTTTGCGTTAGGGTTTTCCGTACGGGCAAAGTCGGTGAGAAGCTGTAATCCCCCGCTGCAATCAGCAAGTGTCTTCTGCCAGTAATCGGCCTGCGCATCAAGCCGCTCTTGGTCGATGGCTTTTCGCTGCCAGACGGCAAAATCGCTGTATTGGATCGCAGGCATCGGGAATTCGGTCTGAACAGGTTGGCAGAAGTCCTCATAAAGCGCCTTGAGTTCTCCCAGCAGCACACCGGTCGACCAGCCGTCAAACAGCCCCCACGGACGGGAAATCATCATATAGTGTTCATCGTTGCGGAGTTCCACCCAGTGGAACCGGAACAGATGACGGTCATTTCGGTTAAACGGACGTTTCTTCTCCTCTTGGCACAATTCGACGAACTGGGCTTCGGTTTCAATCTTGCTGAGCTGGATTGTGAACACAGACGGTGGATGTACCATCTGTCTGACCTCTCCCGCCACATCGATGAAGCTGGTACGCAGCATCTCATGTCGTGCGACGAGTTGATTGACACTTCGCAGAAGCGCCTCCAGATTGACCTCACCTGTCACATGATACGTAGAGAGGACATTTTCGTGGCTCGGCACATAATCATCTTCGGAGCGCAGGAACCACAGCTCACCCTGCTCCAGAGAAAGCGGCACACCCTCTGCTGTACGCGGGACCGCCACCAATGGCAGGCTATCGCCGGAAGCCGATTGCAACAGCACCACCTCGGCAAGGGCTTCGACTGTCGGATCATCAAAAATCGCCTTCAACGGAAGCTCTTTTCCCAGTACCTGCTTCACACGGTTGACCAGTCGTACAGCAATCAGCGAGTGACCTCCCAGATCGAAGAAGCTGTCGTAAACTCCCACCCGCTCTACTTCCAACAGCTCTTGGAACAGCTCACAGATCACCTGCTCGACATCATTGCGCGGACCGACATAGGCTGCCTTGACATAGTTCGAATCATCAGGCTTCGGCAGCGCTGTCTTGTCCACCTTGCCGTTCGGCGTCAGTGGCAGGGTCTCCAGCACCACATAAATGCCAGGCACCATGTAATCAGGCAACGTGCCGTTCAAGGATTCTTTGAGCACCTTCGACAGGGACTGTCCCAACATGGAGATCTGCGGATAGTTGGTCAGTCTTGTGGAGACATACGGGCTTCGCGCCTGAACCGGCGGCATATCACCTTTTGCAAAAAGAATATCCAAGCGATCCGGGTCATCCTGCGACCAAGTGGATTCACAGCGATAGCCATGACTCTCTGCAAACCGGATTAGATCTGCAAGCCGTTCGATCTGATAGAAGGAGCTCTGCGGCAAGCGCTGCTCTCTGCTGACAGGGTTGACGACGCCTGCTGCACCTTTGCGGAATACGTCGTGGGTGATTGATACATCATCCTGTACGCGTCCATTGACAAACCCATAGATACCAAATGTAGCATGGGCGTTGGATTCGATCAAATTGTACGTGTTTCCAATGCTTTTGAACTCGTACCACTCCATCGGGGAACTCTCGTACGCACCAGTTCCCGCTTCCCCACGGGTGGTCAGAACGACATCGTATCGGTAGCAAAGCATCTCATTATCGCCAATACCTTTTTTCACCAGAATGTCGACACGCTCGATCTCAGGGAATTGTTCCGTCAGAGACGTGAAGAAAGAAGGGCTGACGAGCAACTCCGTCTCTTGTTGGGCGCGCTTGTGAATACGGCTTGCCAGCACCTCATACTTGGTCGGTGTATTCATCTGGTTGCGCTCAATCGCACACAGATGCGCGTCGAACAGGTCGAGGTTTCTTACATCCCCGATAAAAATGCTCCCGCCTGGCACCACGCATGGCATGAGATTGGAGAGCATCTGCTCCAGATAGAGTCGGTTCGGGAAATATTGAATGACCGAGTTGACCACGACCGTGTCAAAACGTCCTTCGGCAAACTGATCCACATGCAACGCATCGCTCTGGGTCAGCCTGACATGGTTCCACGACTTGCGGTCAAGCTGCTTTTGAATCCCGGCAAGTGCTGATGCAGAGATATCCACGGCTTGAACAAAATCACACACCGGAGCATAGCGGTACAATAATAGCCCTGTGCCGCAACCGATCTCAAGCAACCTGCCAGGTGCAAGCGACTTGATCCGCTCCACGGTACCAGATACCCATTCCTGCATCTGCTCCTGTGGAATCGGCTCGCCTGTATAGCTGCTGTTCCAGCCGATATAATTGGTCTCTGCATCTGCGCCCTCTGAGGCCAGTTCGGCCTCTTCATATTGGTCATCGAAGACCATCGTCCAGCGCTTCAGGTTTTCTTCATTATGAGCACGTGACATCTCATCCAGACATCCGGCAGTTGGAGAGACGTACGCCACCAGTCGGTTGTCGCCCTCCCCTGCGGAGTACGTGGAGACGATGGCATTGGTCACATCAGCGTGAGCGCTCAGAGCGTTCTCGATCTCACCCAGCTCAATTCGATAACCGCGCACCTTCACCTGATTATCGATACGTCCTCTGAACTCGATCTGTCCATCCGGGCGCCATTTTGCCAAATCCCCTGTGCGGTACAGTCGTGCCCCCGGCTTGTCACTGAATGGATTCTCAACAAACCGTTCGCGCGTCAGCTCTGGCTGATTCAGGTATCCTCGGGCCACCCCGTCACCACCGACACACAGCTCTCCTGTAACGCCAATCGGTACAAGACGCATATTCTCATCTACGATATAAGCCTGTGTCTGGGCAATCGGCTGTCCAATCGGTATGATGCTGTCAGCACCGATCTCCCTCGGGATTACGTAGCAGGTAGAGGCAATGGAGTTTTCCGTTGGTCCGTACGCATTGACGATCGTTATATTCTCCAGACAATCATAGATGGCCCTCACGTCACGGGCAGAGAAGGCTTCGCCCCCTACCCCGAGGTATGTTAATCCAACCGGCTGTCTCTTGATTGCTTCAGCGAATGCCGGGAGGAACGCCGCCGACAGCGAAAGCATCGTAACGCCTGTATCATGGATGCACGTGACGATCTGGTTGACATCTTTGGAATCGCCTTGGAAAAGGACAAGCCGTCCTCCATTTAACAGCGGGATGAGCACTTCCTGGCTGCCCACGTCAAATGAAATCGACATATGCTGAAGCACCACGGTAGTCTGGTCAGCCGGGAAATAATCAGGGTTGCGTACCAGTCGGACAACGCCGCGTTGCTCTACCAGCACCCCTTTTGGCTTACCAGTTGAGCCGGATGTGTAGATCACGTAGGCGAGGTGATTCGGTCTAAGACCAGTAGTCGCAGCCGCCACATCAGTCGTAGGACGACCGGCAAACAGAGCTTCTGCGCCTGCTGCACTCATATCAATGATGACTTGATTGGATACGGGCAAATGTTCTGCCAATTGCTCCGTTGTCATCAGCAATTGAATGCCTGAGTCATGGAGAATATGTGTAATCCGTTCCGTCGGATAATCCGGGTCGATCGGTACATATGCCCCACCGGCCTTGAGAATCCCCAAGATAGCGACCACCATCTCTACGGATCTGTTGAGACATAACCCCACCAGCGTATCTGGCACGACACCCTTTTCGCGTAAGTAATCCGCCACCTGATTGGCCCGTGCATTCAACTGAGCATAGGTGACCTGCTCATCCCCGAATACCAGTGCAATGTTGTCCGGTGTGGCGTGAGCATGCTGCTCGAACAGCTCATGCAGGCAGGACTCTGACGGATACGGCTTGTCCGTCTGATTCCACTCGATCAGCTGGGTGTTACGTTCATCCGCTGAAATGATATTGATATCCAGAACAGGCAAGTCCGCCATCTGACTGTCAGAAAGCGCGGTGACAATCCCCTGCAGCGCGGTCTCCATGTAGGACAATACCGCTTCGGTAGAGAGCGAGCGGTCGACCTGAACATTCAACGAGAAGTCATTGCCCAAATCATCGATAGAAAGACCCACGGGATAATTCGTCCGATCAAGTGCACCAAGCCATTCTACCCCAAAATCATCAATAGCGCCACCATCATCAGCAGGTGGATTCTCTTCAAAGTGGCGGAAATTCAGCATCGCTGTAAACAATGGAGCCTCGTTACTTACACCACTGCAGCTCTGGGCCAGGATCAGCGAGGTCTGTTCATAGCGGATCAGCTCTTTCAGCTCTGCATCTGCATCATGTACCGCCTGGGCGACACTTTTTCCATCCAGCGAAATCCGGATCGGCAATGTGTTAATAAAGTTCCCTACCATTCGTTCGACACCTGAGACACCTTGCAGACGTCCGGAGAATACCGTACCGAACACCACGTCTCTGCGTCCGCTGCAGATCGCCACGACCAACGCCCATGCCGCATGGAAAATACTTGCCGGACTGATATGCAGCTCCTTGGCCCTTGCACGGATCTCATCGGCAAGCGGCTGCGGAAGGGAACGCCTCAGATCGTTGATATCACTGCCATCCCCGCGTACATCATACAGACCGAATGGAGAGGTGGATTCGGTGACATCCCCCAGCTTCTCCCGGAAAAATGCTTCCGCGTCATAGGTTCTGAGCTGATGCTGGGTATGCGCCACAAAATTCCGGTATGGCTCAGGCGCAGCCAGCTGTGGACGATCGGATGTGAACATCGCCATGATTTCATGAAACATCAGCTTCAGGGTGGTCGCGTCCTCGATCAGGTGATGCACATACAGCAGGACATACCATACATCCGTCCCCGGCGCTTGCGCTACCTTCAGGCGCACCAGTGGAGCATGTGCAATATCCATCAACTGTGGCTCAAACAGCTTGCCGCGCATCTGCTGTTCGGCATCCATCGCCGGGTCAAGCGTGATCGTCTCGACTGGCAACACAGCATGCCTTAACACCACCTGTACTGCCGTGGACAAACCATCTGCTATCACTCCTGTGCGCAAAGCGTCATGACGGTCGATCACCGTCTGCAAGGCACTGATGAATTGATCCAAACGTTCCTTGGAATGTGTACGGAGCAACAGCGGTATGACATACGGATCATTGGAAGGGTCCATCATATGGTGGAACAAAATACCCTGCTGAGATGGAACTAACGGGTAAATATCCTGAATATTACGCGCCCCACCCTGCACGATTGAGACGATCAGCTCGATATCTTCTATACTCAGTTCAATCAGATTTAACATGTCAGGTGTGATGTGGCCGCACTCTTGTGGAATCAGGTTCGCCGGCACCGTAAAGCTGTTATGCTCGGTTTTGCTGTCCAGTGAAACAGCCAGTGCCTCCAGTGAGGTCGACGTAAACACCGTCAGGACATCGCAGCTGAATCCATGCTCCTGCAGCCGTGCGATCAGTTTGGTGATGAGCAGGGAATGGCCGCCCAATGCGAAAAAGTTGTCATGAACCCCGATTTTATCTTCGTCAAATCCGAGCAGCTCACTCCAGATCCGTACCAGCTTGATTTCCGTCTCGGTACGCGGAGCCACATAGGAATTCGATGAAAAGCCGTCAATGCTTGGCTTCGGCAGAGCCTTCGTGTCCACTTTCCCGTTAGATGTGACCGGTAACTGATCGAGGACGACATATGCGCTCGGTACCATATAGTCCGGTAGCATCGTCTGCAAAAAGCTGCTCAACTCATTGTGATTAGCTGCTCCAGCCCCGTCGCTCTCACCAGCCAGTACCAGATACGCCACCAGCATTTTGTTGCCCGGCGTGTCTTCACGCGCGATCACACAGCAGGCTTCTACCATGGAGTGCTTTAAGAGACGGGACTCAATCTCTCCCAGCTCAATTCGGAACCCCCTGATCTTGACCTGAGCATCCGCCCTGCCGATAAATTCCAGATTCCCATCAGGCAGCCAGCGCGCCAAATCCCCGGTATCATACATACGCTCGCCTTCGATGGTACCGAATGGATTCTCAATAAAACGCTGTTCCGTCAGATCGGCCCGGTTCAGATAGCCTCTCGTTACCCCGGCCCCGCCGACGTACATGCGCCCGGTTACCCCGACAGGCACCAGTGACATCTGGTCGTTGAGCACATACAGGGACAAGTCCGAGATTTTTTTCCCGATGACGCTCTTCTGATTGGTCGTGGTAATGCTTTTACGCAAACGGTGATGGGTGACATGCACCGTTGTCTCCGTGATTCCGTACATGTTGATCAATTGGATGGATTCGTCACCATGCCTGTCAAACCAAGGCTTGAGGATCGCCGGCTTCAGCGCTTCACCGCCGAATACGACATACCGCAGGGAGAGTTCCTCTTTTCTTGCGCCATCGACCGCCACCAGTTGTTCGAAGACCGTAGGCGTCTGGTTGAGCACTGTGACTTTCTCCTCAACAAGCAGCGTATAGAATTCGTCCAGCGACTGTGCTTTGGCCTTCGGTACCACAACAACCCGTCCGCCATAAGCCAGTGCTCCCCACATCTCCCATACGGAAAAGTCAAAAGCAAAGGAGTGAAACATCGTCCACACGTCATCGCTCGTGAAGCCGAATTCGGCATCGGTCGCCTGGAACAGACGAGTCACATTTTTATGCTGAACCAACACACCCTTCGGCGCACCTGTCGAGCCGGATGTATAGATCACGTAAGCCAGATGATCTGCCTTCAGCCCAATAGAAGAGACTGGGATATTGGTGGTATCGTATGAGGTGAAATCATGCTCATCAAGGCATACGACACGCTTTTCACTTACCGGTAACTGTGGAACCAGACTTGTCTGGGTCAAAAGCAGTGCCGCCCCGGAATCCTCCAGAATATAGCGGATACGATCTGCAGGAGAGACAGGATCGATCGGTACATAAGCTCCCCCCGCCTTCAAGATCCCCAGTATAGCCACAACCATATCAAGTGAGCGCTCTACACACAGCCCCACCAAATCATCAGGCCGAACCCCGATAGAACGGATAAAATGAGCAACCTGATTGGCCCGCTCATTCAGCTCGCGGTAAGTCAACCCTGCTCCTTCAAATGTCACGGCAACCCGCTCAGGTGCCGCTTCACATGCTTGTTCGAACATCTCATGCACGCATTGACCCGTGTCAAATCTCTCAACTGGATTCCATTCGACCAAGATCTGCTGCCGTTCCTGCTCACTCAGGTACTCATAATCAGACAGCCTGCGCTCTGGGTTCTCCACTACCCGTTTCAGCAGATTCAGATAGTGCCGGGAGAATCGCTGAATCGTCGTGCGGTCAAACAAATCACTGTTATATTCAATAAATCCTTCCAGACCCTGCCCTGTTTCCTGCAGATCCAGAGTCAGATCGAACTTGGAAATTTTAAAATCATACTCCACTTGGGAAATACTCAGATCCCCCAGCTTATTGCTAACGTTCGTCAATGACTCCTGCAAAACAAACATCACCTGGAACAGCGGAGAATAACTCATGCTGCGCTCCAAATCCAGTGCATCGACAACCGCTTCAAACGGAATATCCTGATGGCTGTATGCATCCAGCGCCGTTGTCTTTACTTGCGCCAGCAGCTCGGCAAAAGTCGGATTGCCGGACAAGTCGCTTCTGAGCACTAGCGTATTGACGAAAAAGCCGATCAGATTCTCAATCTCCGTACGGTTGCGGTTCGCGATCGGTGTCCCGATCGTCAAGTCAGTCTGCTGCGTATAATTCCACAGCAACAGCATATACACGGACAGCAATGTCATAAAAAGAGTCGCATCATGCCCCTCACTCAGCCGACGCAAATCCGCCAGCAGCTCCTGTGGACAATGAAACGGCTCGTGTGCCCCATTGTACGTTCTCACCGCAGGTCTCGGGCGATCTGTCGGTAAAACCAGCTGGGCATTCACATTCTTCAGCTGTTCTCTCCAGTAGCCGAGTTGTTTCTCCTTTAACTGCCCGGACAGCCAAGAACGTTGCCAGCGTGAAAAGTCGGAATATTGAATCGGAAGCGGCGGCAATGGCGAAGGCAACCCTTTGCAAAAAGCGGAATACAAGCTCTCCATTTCCTGAAAGAAGACACTCAATGACCAGCCGTCCGAAATACTGTGATGCATCGTGACCAGGATGATATGCTGGTTCTCCGACTCCTTGAGCAGTCTGATTCGAATCAATCTCTCCGCATTCAGGTCAAAAGGGGCCGTAGCCTCCTCTTCACACAGCCTGCGCAGATGCTCATCAGAGACAACCTCCTCCTCCCGAATGACAAGCGGCCTTGCCTCCTCGATACATTGATACGGAACTCCCCCGCGCTCAACAAATCGGGTTCTCAGTACATGATGCCGTGCAATGATTTCCTCAAACGCGCGAATCAGTGCAGACTTGTCCAGCTTCCCGCTCAGTCGCCATGCACGGGGAATGTTGTAATAACCGCTGTTCCCCTCCAGCTTCGCCAAAAACCAAAGCCGCTGCTGCGCAAACGAGAGCTGGATCTCGTCATCACCCTCCGTCGTACTTCTCGGTATGGTCACATATGGAGTAATGTCGATGCCTTGCTTTTTCAGGAGTGCAATCAACGCTTGCTGCTTGTCAACAGACAGCGTGTTTACTTTTGCTATGATCTCTTGGAGATTATTGTCCTTACTGGTATTCACCATGTTTCTCCCTCCCTTACCTCTGCTCCCATGGAAAGTATCCTGTTTCTACATATGTATAAATCCGTTCCAGGTTTTGTTGATTCATAAACATCTCTCGATTGGATGACAATGCGGCTGATTTGGATTGATACAGCGAATCATTGATCGAATGCATATAACGCTTATACTGAGCGATTCCGGATTCAGGCAGGCATTTCAACCTGCGCAAATGCTTGCGGAGCAATGGTTCGCTCTTCGTATCGTAAGCATCCACGAGACCCCACGCATGTGCCTGTTGAATATGGACAGGCCATGTCATCAACGTGAAATAATGCGCTTTTTGAACACCAATGCGGCGTATTAAAAACGGCAGTACACAAGCCGGGAACAATCCAAATAATAATTCTGACAAACTAAACTGGGCGGTGTCATCCGCAATCACAACATCACAGGCCGCTACGAAGCCAACCCCGCCCGCATTCACTTTTCCACGGACATGGGCAATGGTGATGTACGGCCCAGTCGCCAGCCTCAGCCACAGATCATACAAGGATTCCGGGTCACTGCCTGTACTGCTTCCCTCGTCCATTTTCTTATGGATCTCTCCGAAGTCAGCTCCCCAGCAAAAAACCTCTGGCGACCCTTCCAAGACCACGACCGTCACCGATTCTTGTTCACATACATGTAACACCTGATGAAATTCTTCGATCAACTCATCATTGACGGCATTATTCGCCTCCGGCCGGTGAAACTGAACATAACAAATCTTCTCCTGAAACCGTACCCGTAACGTCCGATTGTTCATTATAACCACCCATACTCCCGATGGAATTCAGAAATTTCTTTTAACACCAGTCTTTGCTTGCCTCGGCTAGCTGCCAACGCCCCCGGTATGAAATCCAAGTCCAGCTTGGCATTACGGGTGCCGAATTTCACCAGCGCACTCTCTGTCAACAAGGCCTCATACTCATCCATCGTCAGTTGGTAACGCTCGTCCAGCTGCTTTTCGATCTCAAAGCGGCGCAGCCTCTTCTGCCCTTGCGCAGTGACCACCCCACTATAGAATTCCGAGCAGCATCCTGACCCATATGAAAAACAGCCGATCCGTTTGGGAGTCGCAAAATCGCCTTGATCAATCGTACTCGCAAGCGATAACAGCACGGTTCCGCCCATGATATTCCCCACACGCTGGCAGTAGTTGATGCCTGGCAGCACCCGCTTCTCAAAATCTGCTTGAATCTCGTTCGGCTTGGCACCTACCATCTTCCGCATCATGTTCCGGTGTGCCCCTTTTACCATACCGCCAAAAGGAGTATGGAAGCACAGATATTGAAATGTCTGCTGATAATCCACATCCGCTACTTTTCGCTGATAATCCAGAAATGTCTGCTCACAGCAATCCAAATAAGAGAGTAATGATACATCCGCATTCCCCGCCTCGCTATCCGGCATCGGACGGCATGTATCCATCACCTCATAGCCGTAGTACCCGTTCGCCCCTGCATCTACTTGATAGACATAAGGCTTGTCACTGACCAGAATCGCGACAGCCCCTGCCCCACCACTCGGCTCGGCATACGACCAGTCCTCTGTCAAGACATCTCCACCCTTGGCAATCAAAAAACGGGAAATATCCGTTGCGATCACCAATGCTTTCGCTCCGGGAGAGGTTTGTGAGAGAACAAAATTCACCGCCATCTGAAAACCGGCTGTTCCTGAATAGCAAGCTTGCTTCAGTTCAAACAGGCGGCAGTTGCGACTAAGCCCCAAATAGTGATGGATATAGGTGCTCATCGATTTCCCAAAATCGATCCCCGATTCCGAACAGGTGATCACCATCTCAATCCGATTTTTCTCCTCTTCCGATAATGCATCTATGATCGGCTTTGCCGCATTCACCCCAAAGGTGATTGGATCTTCATATGGAAGCGCGACCGATTTTTCCTTCATCAACAAATTTTCAAATCGGGTCTCGTCCAAATTCCGATATTTGGCTAGTTGCATCACATCCATGAATGCTGTCCCACCAAAAACATTCAACGCTTCTATTCCGACAGGTCCCATATCATTTATCTCCTTAGCACTGAAAACTGTTTTGTCAATCAAGCCTTTGAAAATAAAAAATGTTTGTTCCTGATTAGATAAGAAGAATCAATCGATTTCTCCTACCCAATCAGTAACAAACATTTATTCATGGTTATATAAAGGCATGAAAATACGTTACAGATAACAGAGTAACTGTATTATCAAAAATTATATAACCAACCTAGTTCATACTGATATGCCGAAACTTTACCAGAACAACTAAGTTTTATTATTGTAACAATAATATACTAAAGGAACATAGCAACGTCAATACAATCGCTAGGATTTATTGGTAAATTCTCTATGAAAATCATTAAAAAAGCCGCCCTAACAAGGCGGCATGTAAACGCTCGGTTATATGAGATTGAAATGAATAGGCTTACTTTATCAGAGTTATAATACATTTCAACCATACTGAACACCGATAGAAAATTTAAAAGAGGTTTGAAATTTGGAAGCACAAACCATATAATAAATCTACATCCCAAATATGTATGGCAAGGACAAATATGAGTATGTTCAACCAATTGTCTATTATATAGAATTAAAGGATGATAGGATGATAGGATGGAATGGTATGCGCTGTATGTAAAAACCGGGAGAGAAGAATTCACGAAAGAATATATTCAAAAAAATCTTTCGGATCTTCATATTCGATGTCTTGTTCCGAAAAGGAAGGTCCCTGAAAAAAGAGGTGGCGTGACCTATCATAGTTTTAAATTAATGTTTCCTGGTTATGTCTTGGTACAATTAAAAATCGACTATAAAAAGTATCATAGGCTAAAAGAGATTCCATCATTGATTAAATTTTTAAATTATGGTTCTGCAAAATATGTTAATCCGCTTGAAGGAGATGGGGATTTCGACCAATCTGATTATTTTGCCAAAATCGATTCCAGAGAAATGGGTCCCCTGCTTCATCTGATTGATGCAGAAGGTCTTATTGATTATTCAGATGTTCTCATTGAAAACTCACGTGTGACCATCCTTTCAGGTCCATTGAAAGACTTTGAAGGGATCATCAAGAAAATTGACAAGCATAAAAACAGAGCCAAAGTCGAGTTGAAATTTTTGGATAAAGTAATGAGTGTGGATGTTGGAGTTCATATCTTGTATCAAAGTGAAGCTGTTGCTGTAAAATAATTGCCGATTTCACATGGCTTGACAGTTCCATACAAGGGTAGTAGGTCTGGGTACCAGCCAATGACCTTTCCCCTGTCCAATGGGAGCATGAACCCTGCACATTATCATATTATAATGTCTCTTTCCCTTTAGTTGTCTATACGAAACCTTTTTTTTAAATTTTTTATGATTATCTTCGAATAGAAGGAGAAATAAAATTACCTGTTGCCTGTAGAATGCAGACAACAGGTAATTCCGTTTCTGTTATGTAATGCACTGGCCTAATGCCTCTGTCAGATCAAGTACCGCAGAACGTCCGGTACGCACAGCTGGATGGCTCAGGCAATGTGGTGTATTCCACCTGTTCCGGGGTGTGGGCAAATGGGTTGGAAAGAGCTGCGAGAAGCCGCTCCATCACGGTGTAGTCTCCCCTACCTGCGCTGTCGAGCGCTTCTTCTACCCTGTGGTTCCGAGGGATTACGGCAGGATTGCTGTTGCGCATCAATTGGTGGGAGGCGTCCTTGGATTCCTGCTGTCGGCCTATTCTCGCCTGATACCTCTCCTGCCACTCGGTGAATTCGGAAGTTCCGGCCAGAGGCGTCTCTTCCATCGTATCAAACGTTAAAGCGCGGAATGTATTGGTATAGTCAGCTTGATACTTATGCATGATCGTGAGGAGGTCTTGCACGAGGGTGGCATCCTCTGTCTCTTCATTAAATATCCCCAGTTTTGCTCTCATTCCGGTGAGCCAATTCTGGTTATACAGCTCCATATAGCTGTTCATCGCATCCTGGGCCAGTTTGAGCGCCTCGTCCTCATTGTCATGCAGCAACGCCAAGAGCGTCTCGGCAAACCGGGCCAGATTCCATCCACCGATCATCGGCTGATTGCCATATGCATAACGGCCTTCTCTGTCAATGGAACTGAACACCGTCTCCGGGTCATACACATCCATAAAAGCGCACGGGCCATAATCAATCGTTTCGCCGCTGATAGTCATGTTGTCGGTGTTCATCACTCCGTGAATAAAGCCGACCAGCTGCCATTGGGCAATCAGCTTGGCCTGACGCTTAATCACTTCCTGCAGCAGGGAAAGATAGCGGTTCTCACTTGTTGCCACTTCTGGATAATGGCGTTGGATGGTATAGTCAGCCAAGGCCTGCAGCTCCTCCTTCGTGCCCCATTTGGCTGCGTATTGAAACGTTCCAACTCGTATATGGCTTGCCGCCACACGGGTCAATATGGCACCAGGCAAGTCGGTTTCGCGCATGACGGACTCCCCAGTCGTCACTACTGCCAGACTGCGGGTGGTCGGGATTCCAAGCGCGTGCATGGCTTCGCTGATGATGTATTCACGCAGCATCGGTCCCAGTGCCGCTCGCCCATCACCACCACGGGAGTATGGTGTCCGGCCTGACCCTTTGAGCTGAATATCAAAACGCTCGCCTTGGGGAGTGATCTGCTCGCTGATCAGCAGAGCGCGGCCGTCTCCCAGTCTGTTAAAATAGCCGAATTGATGTCCGGCGTAAGCTTGGGCAAGAGGCGTTGCGCCTTCGGGTATCTGGTTGCCGGCGAATACTTCTACGCCCCCTTCGCCCTCCAGTGCCTCTGCGTTCAACCCTAAGGATGCTGCCAGTGGATGATTGAGGATGACCAGCTCAGGTGCGCTCACTGGAGTGGCGTTGAGGTGGGAAAAGAATAGTTGGGGCAGGCGTGCATAGCTGTTGTCTAGGTTCCAGCCTGCGGATATTTTGGTTTGTTCTTTTGTCATGGGAACTCCTCTTTTTGCTTTATGGTTTGGTGGTGGTTTGGTTTGTTCAGTTTTATCAGACAAACAGTGAGGAATCATTGCCGTTCTGTGATATTTTTTACTTGTAGTGTCCACTTCTGCCTGTTTATTATACCCTTTTTGGATAGAGATGGCTTTAGTTAGATGTTTGACTGGACACATTACCAATGGTTGATTACGGTTTGGCTCACCCTGAGACAGGATGTCCTTGTAAGCGATAATTGGTACGACATATTAGTGAACCGTTAAGAACGATTCGGAATCAAATGCAAAAAGCCCTTCTCCCAGCCAACAATTGGCTAAGAGGAGGGCTTTTGATTCGTCTTTCTTCCTATATAAATAGGAGTGGATATGGTTATTTACTTAACCCCGACAGCCTCCGCAGCCATCATCTCATCCAACAACCGCATCCCCTTCGCCCAATTCTCCTCCATCGTCAAGAAGATCGGATCAAAATCCGCATCCCGCTTGGAGTTGACGACACGTGCCATTTTGAGCAGCAGGGTTTTGGCTTGGGAAGCAATCGCTTCAAACTCCGTAGCGGCAGGCTCCAGGTTCGCGTGCGGGAGATGTTCGTTGAGCCAGCGCAGATACGTGGCGGCGTGCTCGAAGCATGAGCCACATTGGCGCAGGGTGGCAAACGAATACTTGTGATAAGCAGAGAGCCCCTCTTCCTTCACCCAGACAATATCCTTGTTGAACGCCTCGCGGAAGCGGGCAAACGGATTGGTTGCCGGGCGGCGCTTCAGGTGCAGGCCAAGCAGGATGTACGCTTCCTTCGCCAAGTCTTTTGGCGCCAGATGCTTCACCTGATCCAGCTTGGCGATCTCTACGAAGAGCGGCAGATGATTGGCATCCTTGACATATGCCCCGAGATGGAACTGACCGTCGAAGTCATCGCCTTCCAGCTCAAAATAGCTGGGGCCGTGGAAATAACCGAGCTTACGGTTCTCAAGGTCGATCGACTGCACCGCAATCGTCGTTTTTTCATGATAATTTCGGTAGCTGGTTCCAAGCGTATCCGGCAGGAAGTAGGCATCTGCCTCCATCATGACGAGACGGCCCAGCTCCACTTGCTGGATGGCGTGATCGATGAGCGGACGCCAAATTTGCAGCTCTTGGATGTCGATTCCATAGAGGGAAAACAGGTCGTTGTGCTGATTTTTATAAAAAGTCCACTGGTCTCCTTCAAAATCACTGGTCATCGTGAAGGCGAAGCAGGCGGTCGGATCGAGACCTAACTGATGCAGTACCTCGATGAACAGATCCACGTAGCAGTTGGATTCCTGCCAGAGGCGCTCCTCGCGGTGAAACGGATGCTGCACGTATTGGGCGGCGTCCATGGACATTACTTCTACTTTCGGTTGAGTCATGGCCATAGCTCCTTCCGCACTTCGGCAGGCCATTCTGACGATTTCATGCCATGGGTGGCAAGCAGGGCGAGGACGATGCGTTCTACCCCGAAGCCGATGCAGGAGGTGTGTGCGAGTTGACCGTCATGGGTCATGATTTCGTATTTGCTGGTGAAGTGATCTTGGTGGTAGTTGCAGGAGATCACGGCAGTCCCCTGATCCTGGTCATTCGGGTTGATCTGTACGACCAGCTCGAATTTGAGTCCTTGATCCTTTTGATTGGCTTTGAGCAGGCGGCCACCTGCGCCGAAGAACGGGTCGTTGGCTGGTGTGACATGCAGTGTCAAGCCGAGGTTTTGCAGGAACTGCTGGGCACGCTCGATCCAGCCTTCGCGCCATGCCTGCACCACTTCAGGAGCACCGACACGGACGAATTCGTGCATACGGAAGGATTGCATGCGGGCCGGGTCTTGGGATGGCTCGTGACGGAAGCAGTAGGAGGCGACCTCAATCAGGCGTCCGAACTCAGGCAGGTTCCCGGTCAGCGTCGGATAGATCGGGTAGCAGGCCGCCGGGGTGAGGACTACGTCGCTCATGCTGAGGTGGTGGCCCCATTCGCAGCAGCTGTTGATATCTTCCATCATCGCTCCATATGCCTGCTGGTTGCCTGTGAACGCATGAATCGAGCCTAACAGATGTGGAAAAGAGGACATGTAGCCATTTTTCATGACACTTGCACGGCTCATGACCGGTGGGAACATCATCACTTCGGTATCGCCGTCACGGCCAAAGCGGGTGATATAGTTATCGACCGCCTCGATGATGTCGTGCATCTCCCCTCCGCGTCCGTATACGCCGTCTACACCGGTCTTCAGTAAGTGTCCGTGGGCAAACAGGCGCTCAAGCAGGCTGTCTTGCTGGGTTGTGGTTTGTGTGGTTTCCATCTGTCTCACCTCTTTTTACAGGTTTTTTTGGATCAGGGACAGCTTCGCATTGGTCGCGGTCAAGCGGTCGTTGTTGATCATCAGTGCAGCGGAGAGCGCATCACGCAGATGGCGGCCTACACTGTATGGAGATTCATTGGCATAACCGGCCATGCCGCAGATGAGCAGAGCTTCCTGGACGATCTGGGCGACCAGTTGAGAGGATGTGATTTTGAGCGTATTGATTTTGATCGTATACGCCATACTGTTGCACTTGGCCCGGCCGCTCTCGCCTTCTGCCATCAGCTCCTCATACTCAGAGACTGACGCGATGATATTGTTGCGCATCAGATTGAGCAGGTTGATCGCTTCGGCAAGACGTGTGCTGCCCTGCTGGTCGCCGCCGAGGTTTTTGCGGGCCTTGGCTTGCACGTATTTACGCGCACGGTTGAGTGCATCGGTCGCGATGCCGAGCCAGCAGCCTGCCCAGAGAATGTGGGAGAGCGGTGCCATCGTCTCTGCGGAGATCTGGCTGAATGGAACCGGGACGATCTGTTCAGTAGGAAAAGTGGCCGTGACGTGGAAAGGTGGACTGCATGTGCCTCGCATCCCCAGTGTGTCCCAGCCGCCAGTCTTGGTCAGCTCGACCTCTTCACGCTTGAGGAGTACCAGCACTTGGTCGTTCCCCGCTGATTCTGGTGTGCGGCGGGCGGTGACGAGATAGCTGTCGGCGTACTCCCCGTAAGAGATGACGGTCGCTTCCTTGGTCAGACGGGACATCGCGCCCTCTGTCTCGACAGCAGCGATGCTTGTCCCGATGTCTCCACCGACTCCGGCCTCGGATGTAATCGAGGCGATCAGCAGCTGCTTTTCGGCGATCTCACGCAGATAGTGGCGGAAGAATTGAGAGGAGTCAGCATGTTGAACCAAGCAGGCCACCTGCGCCTGATGCATCGCCCAGATCATCGCGGAAGCGGAGCAGTATTTGCCAAGCGTCTCTGCGATCTGCATAAGCGACTTCACATCAAGACCGAGACCGCCGTATACCTGTGGGATGGCGACAGACAGCAGCCCATTCTGGCGCATCGCGTCCATCGCTTCCTGTGGAAAACGGGATTGGGCATCCACATCAGGAGCAGCCTTGGCGAGTACCTCTTGACCGATTTGATCAACGATTTCGAAAATGGTTCGTTGCCGTACGATGGTCTCCATAGATTAGGCTTCCTTAACGGCTTCTTCTTCTACGCCCAGCTCCAGCAATGCATCACGGATACTGAGAATGCTGGTGAAAACGGCGCGGGCAAGCATACGGTCAGGGAACTCCAGGTCAAATGTGTTCTCCAGTGCAAGCATCACGTTGACGCTTGCATGTGAGGTCATGCCTGCTTCATACAAGTCGGTATCTTCTTTCAGTTCTTCCATATCAATCATCAGACGTCCATGTTCAGCTAAAATTGCGCGGATTTGTTCGATCATTGTATTGTTCCTCCTAGGGATCAGTTGAGTTTTGGGGGTTGGGTTCAAATTTCGTGCTTAGCGGTTCGCTTTAAGGAGTCGTATTCGCGTACGTGGTGCGGGTGTAATCCAACAGCTCCTGCACCAGAGCCTGATCCGGGCAGTACAGTTCGCTCGGAATCCCCAGCCCTGCCGCAAAGCGGTTCCAGAAGTTTTTCATCGAGACAACCGTTGTGATCTCCATCACGGCTTCGGTGTCATAGTGCTTTTTCAATTCATCCATAATCGCGTGATCATAGTTGACCGGTTGCAGGGTCAACGCCTTGGCATAGTGCAGGGCCGCCACTTCCGCCGGGGGGAAGGTATCGCCATGGCTGTAATCGCCCGCCAACGCGCGGAGCTGCTCGGATGTCCATCCGTTGATCAAAGCTTCACCTGCCGCATCGTCAATGCAGTACTCGCAGCCGTTCAATACAGAGGTGTAGAGGCATAAGAGGTCGCGGAGCTGCTTGTTCACCTTTTGCAGGGCGAGATAGATTTGCAGAGCGCGGCTGGTCGTCTGCCAAGCCATTGGAGAGTTGGCGACGACTTGGGTCAGGTTTTTCACCTTGCCGCGACGGGTTTCTTCTATATCATAGGTCTTGCGGATTTGTTCAAATGCTTGCTCTCGATCAAGAAAAGGAACTTTACACTCTTTCATAGGTGCACCTCCGAATTAGGATTGGCCAAGCTCTTGGCGCAGGGCCTCACATACCTTGTCTTTAAAAGCATGCTCGCGCTGTCTCAGCTCTTGTAACAGGCGCAGGTTGCGTGCGCGCTTGGCTGTATGGACAGTGGTTTCGTTCGCCGTCATCATGTGCAGCAGATACCAGCGGTCAGCCAGATCACCGAACTCTTGGGCAATCGGTGCCAGATTCGGATGATCCTCACTGAACCACTGGAACAATAACTGCAGATACTCCCGCTCTCCGGCTACCCGACAGACATTGATCGGCTCTGTATTGCTCCCCGCCCATTCCATAAAAGCGTCCAAGACCACAACATCCTGATCCCAATGCCGCTCCACCGCATGCAAAAGAGCCTGCATCGCCGTATTGGTCACCGCATTGACCGGATTGGCCGGAAGCGACACATACAGGACGAATGGGTCTTCCCGACCTTCGCATGGATGCGAGCGCATTTCTTTATAGTGATCAAGTGTATAACGCGCTGGTGCCGGGTTGTTGGTGTTGTCCAGAATCGTGACCGACCCATCCTCTTTGTTCAGTACGGTTACGGTATGTACCACATGCTCTTTATCGTGATAAGGACTCGGCAGCACAAAAGCATCCACCTCAACTACATAGGGAACACCCGCAGCAATTACCTCGTCCTCATAGGCAGAGGCTGTTTCCCACGAGTCAAACACCATCTTTTTCAGTTGAAGAGAAAACGCTTGGCTGCTCACATCGGCCCAGCGATTACCGCCGTAGAGGATGCCAGGTACCGCTTCTTCCCGCCAGCCGAATCCCCACGAGAGGCAGATTTTGCGACGGGCATCAGCGAGTCCCTGAGCTTCCAGAATGTTAGCAAGATTTTGATAGTGACAAGTTGCGATCGAAGAAAAACCGGTATAAATCGGTTCGACACTCAGCACTTGTTTTTTTACAGACATTTCACAAACACCTGTACCTTTCCACCACGAGTCGGTTCGATATGATCCACGGCTTGGAAGGAAAACGAAGCGTTCGGCAAGATCGAAGCCGCCTCCTTCACAAAACGGTCGGCAATGCCCTGAAGGCTCGTCGGATCTGCGAGCACTAACTGAACGTCGAAGGTGTCCAGTCCGGTTTGATAGACCTGATACTGCATGATGTCGTACCCGGCTTTCAGTATTTTGGTGACGAGGACGTGGAAGACATACGTGCCGACCAGAACGGTACCTTCGATCAATTCATTGCTCCGCCCGCCAAAAGGCCGAAGCTCTGGAGCACTTGATCCGCAAGCACACTGCCCCGTCCCCGACTCGACCAGATCCCCCACCCGATAGCGGATGAACGGCATCGTCTCAAAAATCTGACTCGATACCACCAGCTCATGACCAATTCCTTCCTCCCGCGTGTGCAGTTCAGCGACGACCATGTCGTCTTGCAGATGCATCGTGCCGTGTGGACACTCGTAGGCAATCGTATAGGTCTCACGCGTGCCATAATGGTTGGCGATCGGACAGTCGAACATCTCCGCAAGCAAGTCCCGCGTCTCATCCTGCAGCCATCCGCTGTTGCTCTCGACGAAAACCAGCTTATGCGTAAACCGGCGATTGACCCGCCGCATCCCCTCCGCCAAGACAGCCAGTATCGCGGGATGACCGCGAAGCCATGCGGGCTTATGATAATCGATCTGATCGAGATACTGCTCCACCCGGTCCGGTCGCAGATCAAAAGCAGACAAAATAATCGTCTGATCGGTCTTCGCTTCCTGCTGAATCAACTCACTGGCAGAGACCTGTACACCCGGCGTGAACATCACATCCGGGAAAAACTGCGCACGCGACCGCCAGAGACTCTTGGCCCCCTTCATCAGCTCGGTGCGGGATCGTACAAGCTTAAGTGGAATCCCGGTCGAGCCGCTGGTATATTCCAGTACGGTATCAGGATGATCGATCATCCCCTGCTTGACGATATCTTGCTGGGCTGCCCGCACCTGATCTTTGGTCAGAAACGGCAGATCGGTAAGAGCGGTCAGCGGTGAGGTAAAGTCGATACCATTGAAGCTTTTTTGATAAAACGGAACCTGTTCCTGTGCCTGACGCGCCAAGTTGAGCAGCCGGGCTACCGCCTTTTCGGAACTGATCACCTGTGGATGTGTTGTTGATGTGGCCCGCATCATAGGCTGCTCTCCATCGCGGTGCGGCGGCTGTATTTACCTGACGAGGTGTGCGGCATAGACTCGACGATGCGGATGCGGGTCGGGATGAGGTGTTCATCTGTGCCCACGCGCAGGCTGGCAAAAATCTCGGCAACGGTCAAGCTGTGATCGTCCACCGTCACATCTGCACATACTGCTTGTCCGAGCAGGTCGTCTTCGATCCCATACACCAGGCATTCTCGCACAGCCGGATGAGCGTCCAGCACCGCTGCCTCCACTTCGCGCGGGCTGATGCGGAATCCACGGCTCTTGATCAGTTCGCTTTTACGTGCAACGAAATAGAGATCTCCATCTTCATCCTGATAGAACAGATCCCCTGACCGCAGTCGCGGCTGACCGGCTGGACCCAGCAAAAATTTATCTGCAGTCTCTTCTGGAGCCTTCCAGTAACCTGCCATGACATGCGGCCCTTCCAGCACAAGCTCTCCCGTCACACCGTATGGCAACGGTTCGCCCGTCTCCGATGCGACATAGGCACGGGTTCCGGGAATCGGTCTGCCGACAGAGGTTGGTTTTTGCCCCACTCGCTCAGGTGGTAGAACAAGCGCCCGTTTACACTCGGATAGCCCATACATCAAAAACAGCTTAGCCTGTGGGAAGTGCTGCGTCATTTTCTCGATTAAGGCAGGCGGCAGTGCATCGCCCGTGTTGGAGATATAGCGCAGGTCGGGCAGTGTGGCGTCTTCTTTTTTCACACGCACCAGCGGGACAAAAACGGAGCGCAGTCCCGGAAAACCGGTGATCCGATGCTCCCGCAGCTGACCCACCAGATCAACGGCGGTGCGGAATTCATTGAGGAACACGACCGACGAGCCTGCCTGCATCGCGAGGAAAAGCTGATACAGCCCGTAGTCAAATGACAGCGGCAAAAGCACACCAATCCGGTCGTCCGGCTGATTGTTCAGGAACGCATTGATCGCCGTAACCGCTGCAATCACACTACGGTTGGGACACATGATGCCTTTTGGCTGACCGGTGCTGCCTGATGTGTAGACCATCAAAGCAAGGTCGGTCTCGATGATGCTGTCACTCACACTCCAATCCAACTGCTCACAATCGTCCGCTGCTTCGCGTCTGTCGATGACAAATCTCAGCGCAGCCGACTGCTGATACGCGTCAGCGCGTCGTGTACCGAGATCAACCACCCCGATTGGCTCTGCATTTTCCAGCAGATAGCGCATTCTCTGTGCCGATGTATCCCGGTGAAGCACAACAAAAACCGTCCCTGTCAAAACCGCAGCCAACAGCCATAACGCCGTCTGCATCGGCTCCACATCGACGATAAGAAGCCGTTGACCCGCTCCCGCACCGCGTGCCATCAGATAGGTGGCGCGTTTTTGCGCTTCGGTGAGTGTCTCTTGATAGGTCAGACTTTGCATTGCATCGGTCAAATACAGCGAAGACGGGGTCTGGGCCACCCGATCGAGAAACAAGCTTCGCAGCGTATTCATACTCATCACCCTTATGTCTGTGCGGCCAGCATGAGCCGTTCACAGATGTGATCCAGCGTAGACGGCAAGCCTTCTTCAAAAAAGATCCCGTCATCGACAGCCATATCCAGACTTTTCTCCACATAAAGCAACAAAGCCACGTACTCCAGCGATCCTAGTTCAATCGCTTCCGTCCCTGATTCGAACTGTTTTGGGTCATGACCGCGCTCTGCCAAAAAGGCGAGAACCGCCTCCTGCATGGTCTGCGTGATCATAATGATTTGTCTCCTTCAACAAGCACGGTACCTTCCGCATATTGGTGGCAGGCTGTACGAAGCGTGCTTACCACGGTGAAATTCTCATGCTCTGCCAGTTGTTCGACCGGCCAGAAAATCCCCAGCTCGTCCTCCAGTTGCATAATGATTTTGATCAGATTAAACGAGTCCAGACCTACATCGAGCAGATCGGTATCGTCTGTGATCTTGTCACGGAATTCTTCTGCTACAGCTTCGGCAATAATCCGGTTAAATACAGCATCTAATTGATCGATGGTCATGGTCATGAGCGTACACCTCTTTCTTTAGATTGGCGGCAGGCTTGTCCCAGACGCGCGTCGGCATCCAGCGCCTCTTGCAATTGCTTATAAATAATCGGCAGTGTCCGTGCATTCGGGTAGATGTCATAGCGGGCACAGACCACGTTGACCGTTTTCCATTTGGTATAGGCGTCCTTGGCAAGCGGGAGAATCGCTTCGATCGCAGGATGATCGCTTGAGGCAGCCCCCCATTGCAGCAGTTCTTCAAAAGTCCCGCGGGCATGCATCAGACGGTTGGCCGCAGAGCGTACCAGCCAGATCGTGCGGAAGCTCCCATTCTGCAGGAGGCGGTATGGCACATGAAATAAAATGTTGCGCTGGGATTCGTCATCAGGCAGCGGCGGGTCTTCATTGACCATCACTTCGATTTTGTCAGTATACGCTGTGACGGCTTGGCTGGATGGCTCTCCCAATACCTCGTACGCTTCGAGTGCCTGATCCAAAAGCTCTTGGGCCGGCAGTCTTGTCGCTTGGTTGATTTCCAATTTCCATACCTTCGAACCTTGTTGGGTAATTGATTGCGCAACCAATTCCGATGGCACCATAGAAGAATTCTCCCAGTGCCAAAGATCGATGTTACCCGTACCGTCTGGAGCATCTAACAAAGCGCACATCGTTAGTCCATGTACCTGCTGATATTCCACAAACGACGGCAAATAGTAGGTGTCAACAGCCGCCAGCAACAGGGCATTCTGCTCCTTTGCCGCGCGAATATCGGCATCTACTGTCTCCGGTTGAAACGGGATGCGCTCAATCGAGAGGCCGTACTTTTCGAAGCATTGGCTGGATTCGGTATAGCCGGCAAAATGGTCAGCGGCGGCGTCAAACATCTGCTTGCGCCCAGTCACTGCAGACCAGAGATCCTCCCAGCGCAAGACATATCCCGCATAAGCAGCAGCAGGTGGAACAGGCGCTCCGGCTGTTCGCAAGTAAAACGTCAGGTGTTGATGAAAACAATGTCCAGGTCCATTCGCACCAGAACCGTATGTAACTGCTGTCATCCCTTGCCTCCTTCAAAAAATTTGTCACAAAAATAGATTTTGTCCTAAAAGGTTACAATTACAGTCAGAATTCTTGTCTGATTCCGACAAAATCTATATACTATATTTAATACAGAATTGAAAAAAATTCCATATGTTCAGAATTTATATGCTTTTGTTCGTATATTTACAACATCATTTACGTTTCATATCCGAAAGGTACACTCCCTATTTTTCCAAAAGGTGGGCAATTCTATCATGACTAGAATCCAATCTATTACTACCTATCGCCAAACCGACCTGCTGCACGCATGGGAACTGGCAGAGACCGCTGTCGGTGAAGTCATGGAGCCTGCCGGATTGGCGAATCTGGCCCTTCGCTGGTTGCCGGCACAGGTTCCAGGTACTGTCGCCTCCTCTCTTCAAGCCACACAGCTGTGGGATTCCTATCAACACAAAAATCTGGATGCGAGCGATTGGTGGTACCGGTGCCGATTCTCCTATTCACAAGCGGACAAAACCCAGATGATTCTCCAGCTGAAGGGGTTAGCTAGCATCGCCGATGTCTGGCTGAATGGGACACTTCTCTTGTCGACAGATAATATGTTCCGTGAGTATGAGACAGAGATTACATCCCAGCTTCTGGAGGATAATGAACTGTACCTGCACTTCCACTCTCTTCAGGCGCTCTTGGACAAAAAGCATCCCCGCCCGATGTGGAAGACACGGCTGGTGAACGACCAGCACTTGCGCTGGTATCGTACGACCCTGCTCGGAAGAATGCCGGGCTGGACTCCGCCAATCCGCGCTGTAGGTCCTTGGATGCCTATTTTAATAGAAGAAAGACCTATGAGAACGATTGAAAACTTCCACGTCACACCTACTGTGGTAGGAAGTGATGGCATCGTTGCCTGTCGGGTAACGGTCAATCTGGCCGATCAAGATGATCAGCCTCTGACTCATGCTGTACTAATGGTCTGCGATTGCCAGCAGGAATTATCGTGGGAGAAAGATGGTCATACACTTAGATTGAGCGGGGAGCTTCGTATTGCGGATGTAGAGCTGTGGTGGCCGCATACGCACGGGGAGCAGCCGCTCTATGAGGTAGGACTTGCGCTTCATTTTCCCGATCAGACGATGGAGGTTGTCTCACATCCGATTGGGTTCCGGCAGATTGAGCTTCCGGCCGCTGCTGACCCGGATCTTGCTGACTTTACGTTTCAGGTGAATGGCTGTACGGTCTTTTGCCGTGGTGCGAACTGGACGACCTTGGATATCAACACCCTGTCCGCTTCCCCTGAACAATTGCGCCATACGCTTACCATGGTTCGTGATGCTGGGATGAATATGCTCCGGTTGAGCGGGACGATGATCTATGAGAGCGATGCATTCTATCAACTATGCGACGAGTTGGGCATCATGGTTTGGCAGGACTTTATGTTTTCCAACATGGACTATCCGGTGCAGGATGAGGCGTTCATGACCAATGTGGAGGCAGAGGTTCGTCAAGTGCTGAACCGCCTGCAGTCCCATCCGTCTCTGGCACTTTTGTGTGGTAATAATGAGGTGGAACAGCAGGCTTCAATGCTTGGTTTACCGCGTGAAACTTGGAGCAATCATTTTTTCTCCAAAAAATTGCCTGCACTCTGCGCCGAATACAGTAAAGGTGTGCCGTACTGGCCGTCGAGTCCGAGCGGTGGGGTCCTGCCCTTCCATCCGAATCATGGGAACAGTCACTATCAGGCTCCTGGGGCATTTTTGCATCCGCTTGAAGATGCGCGGCGTGCGGAGGTTCGTTTTGCCACGGAATGTGTGACTTTTGCAAATATTCCAGAAGATCATACGATTGATCTGTTTATTAATCCGGGTGAACTCTCCGTCCTTCACCCCCGCTGGAAAATGCGTACCATGCGGGATAATGGTGTGGGTTGGGATTTTGAAGAGATCCGTGACCACTATATGACGAAGCTGTTCGCTGCTGATCCGACAAGGCTTCGTTACAGCAATATGGAACGTTACTTGGCATTAGGACGGGTTACTCCGGGCGAGGTAATGACAGAAGTATTCGCTGACTGGCGTCGGGCTGACTCTACCTGCCAAGGTGGATTGGTCTGGTTTTTGCAGGATTTTTTGCCGGGGGCTGGCTGGGGCGTGATCGATGCAACCGGATATCCAAAATCAGCTTATTACTATCTAAAACGGGCGTTTGCGCCTACTGCCATCTTCTTCGCGGATGAGGTGATGAGCGGGTTGTATCTTCATGCCGTCAATGAAAAACCAGAGGTGCTTACAGGGACACTGCACATTGGTTTGTACCGATACCAAGGCGGACTTGTCGCCGAGGCGAAGCGGGACTTGACGGTGCTGCCGCGGCAGTCGGTTTCTTTTTCCGTGGATGAGTGCTTCGACGGCTTCCGTGATCTGACGTATGCGTATCGTTTCGGGCCGCCTGCACAGGACTTCATCGTCGCGACACTCTACGACCAAGCAGGACAGCTGGTCAGTGACTGCTTTTATTTCCCCTGCGGCCGCCCCCATACACAAGAAAACGATATTGGAGTGGAAGCGACCGCTGAGGAAAGACCGGATGGGACTTATCTGTTGACCGTCACCAGCAAAAAATTTGCCCAAGCAGTTGCCATCAAGTGTACGAATTTTTTGCCTGATCATAATTACTTTCATATGGAACCGGATGGGCAGCGCCAGGTTGTGCTGTCCAAGCGTACCCCGAACGCACAGCTTCGCGGGAGCGTCCAGCCGCTCAATGCATCCAATCCAACGAGAATCACGATACGACAGGGGGTACTCTCATGACCATGACCACGACTAAAAAACCCGCCTTTGCCCTGCTGGGTGGGTTTGCGATCACCAAATATCCCGCTTACATCCCGGCGATCAAGGAACAGGGACTTACCCTGTTGATCCTCGACGAACCCAACCAAGGTATCCAAAACCGGCTTGACCGACTCGCTGACGATCCGGCTGATCCGTTTCACCAGATCGACGAGGTGCGTTTTCTGTCCAAAAACGATCTGCCCGGCATCATGGAGCAGATGGTGGCTTGGTCGCAGAAGTATGACCTGCGGGGTGTGTGCAGTCTGAAAGAAATTTTCGTGGAATCCGCTGCTCTCTCTGCGGATTACTTGAAGCTCCCCTCCCCTGGCATCCGTGCATCCCGAGTGTGCCGTAACAAGCATTTGCAACGACTGTATTTACAGGAAGCAAGTCCGGCGTATGTGTATCTGCCACCGACGGCTCGTTATGAGGAGGCGCTTCGTTTTGACCAATATCCTGCGGTACTCAAGCCAGTCGGGCGCAGCTCCAGTTCCGGTGTGCAGCTGATTTATGATCAGACCGAGCTGCTTGCTTGTCTGGACAGCTATCCACAGGATGAGGTGCTGTTGGTCGAAGAGCGTATCGAAGGCCGCGAATTTTCCGTAGAGTGCCTGCTGCAAAACGGTGAGATTATCTTTGAAAATGTGACCGAAAAACGGACGAATGAACAGGATACATCCTTTTTTGTAGAGATGGGTCATACCATCCCTGCACTTGGTCTTACCGATGCGGAGCGCGAAGCCCTGCTGGTGGCCAACCGCAACATTCTCTCACGACTCGCCTTCATGGATGGGATCAGCCACGCCGAATACCGTCTGACGGATAATGGACGCGTCTATCTGATGGAGATCGCGGCACGTTGTCCGGGAGACGCCATTCTGCAGCTCTATCATTATGCGACAGGTGAATCGATGGAAGCCGCTATTGTTACCATCGCGATGGGTCAAAAGGTCACTTATCCTGCTCCCCACCGTTATGCCCGTCAAGTCTATATCCAGCATCCAGAAGGGGTTCTTGAGGATGTTCAGGTGAGACATACATGCGGAGTCAAACCTCTCTGGACAGCGGAAAAGGATCATCTGCCTGTTCCACAGCCGGGTGAAAAAACGGAATCCGCTGCCCTCCGCCAAATCCGTGTGCAGCGTAAACACGGCGACAAGCTGTCCGTGATCGCCAGCTCGTTTGAGCGCTCGGTATCCTTTTTGATCGATGCACAGAGTCCACAGGAGCTGGATGCGTGCGAAGCCGAGGTAGTTGGCAGCATCAGCATCATTACCAGCAGTACCAGCAGCAGAACTGCCAGCAACGGTTCCGACTCAGGTGTCACGGTTGCTGATATCGCAGTTCCTACCCCCTCTTCCAGCGCGGCTACCCTCGAAACCGCCGCGACACTTGCAGAAGCAGCACCTGTCAGCACCATGCGAAAAAGAACCCTCACCTTCCCTGATCAATGGTCCAAAGCCCGTCTCAGCACACGTCCACCGGGGACAGACAAGTGGGAAAATATCGCCGAAGCCCGTGGCACAGTTGACATCTCTGATGATGTCGAGCTAGCGATCAGCTTCATCCGTGAACCTCGGACCGATCTCGCCCCGCTGCGTGGCGTGCAAGCAGATGACTTGCAGGCGGTCGATCTCGGGTGGACACGTATCGGGGATGCCGACCTTGCACATGTGCGTCATCTCACCCAGTTGATCGAGCTTGATCTTGGTTCGACACAGGTTACCGACGAAGGGCTTGCTTTTGTCCATGAATTCCCTCTGCTCCGCAAAGTGAAAACAGCCAACACGCGTGTAGGTGATGCCGGAGTCAAGTACATCAGCCGTTTGGAGAATCTGGAGTATCTCGGCTTGCGTGACACCCGGATCACGGATGCTTGTCTGTCTGATCTGCAACGACTAACCAAGCTGCGCTACCTGGACGTGCGCAACACTGGGCTGACCGAAGCGGGTATCGAGTCTTTGCGCCGTTCCTTGCCGCATTGTGAAATCATAACAAACTGAGGTGTAGAACATGACAAAACCACAAGCATTCATCCTGTTCGGTGCGACCACACGCTATACCGCTTTTCTAACCTCCATCCGATCCCATAACCTCACCCTGCTGGTGTTTGATGAACCGTCTAAAAGTCTGCAAATGCAATTCGAACAATATAAGGACGACTCCACCCATCCTTTCTCGATGATCAGCGAATTGTCGCTGGTTCACTATCTGGATCACACCAGTATCATGCAGCAGGTTGATACATGGTCGGATGTATATGAGATTGTCGGCGTCTATAACATCAAGGATGTGTTCGTCGAGGCTGCTGGTATGGTGGCAGATTTTCTGGGCGTTCCTACTCCGGGTCTGCGGGCCAGCATCGTCTGCCGCAATAAGCATTTGCAGCGAATTTATCTGGAAGAATGGAGCCCCTCTTTCGTCTCCATCACGCCTGACAAGCGCAGTGAGGTGCTCCATACCTTCGACGCTTTTCCTGCTGTGCTCAAACCTGTAGGCCGTCACTCCAAATCAGGCATTCAGTTGATTACCGATCAGGCTATGCTGGCTCAACAGCTGCCTACCTATCCGGCAGACGAAGTACTGTTGCTCGAAGCACAGATTCACGGTCGGGAATTCTCCGTGGAGACCATCGTGCAAGGCGGTCAGATCCTTTTCGAAAACATCACCCAAAAAGCGGCGATCGACCGCTCTTCTCTCTACTTCATCGAGATGGGGCATACCGTTCCAGCGGCCAATCTGACCGAGCAGGAGACACAGACCCTGCTTGCTGCGAACCGCGCTATTCTTGACCGTTTGGAAGTAAAGGACGGCATTACTCACGGCGAATACCGCGTCACCGATGACGGTGAAGTCTATCTGATGGAAATCGCCGCCCGCAGTCCTGGTGGTTTCATCAAGGCTCTCTACTATCTCGCTACAGGACAGATGCTGGAGCCGGAGCTGATCAAGGTATCCCTCGGGATGGAAGCCTCCTATCCGAAACCGACCCGTTATGCCCGCCAAATCTACATTTCCTACGAACCAGGCATCCTAGAAGATGTGGTTATCGAAGGTCTGCCTGACGTGGAGGCTTATTGGGCAGAAGAAAAAGGCAAGCGCATCCCGCCCGTTCCCGGTACAGCAGGTGATCCGCCAACGATTCGCCAAGTGACCGTTCTGAAAAAACAAGGGGCACTGCTGAATGAGCCAAAATGGAATGATGACCGTGTCGTATCCGTGCTGATGGATGCCGATACACCAGAACAGTTGGATGAATTGGAAGAGACCGCTCGACGCAGTATCCGCATTTTGACCAAACCAAGACAAAAGATGGGAGTGAGTAAGTAACGATGACCCTGTCTCAGACCTACTCCCAGCCTAATCATCTGCAAACAGGAGAGCGGACTGTTCCGCTCTCTTTTGGTCAGGAACGCCTTTGGTTTTTTGAACAATTCCATCCGGGTACGGCTTCGTATCACATCGCCTATCGTTATCGGATGACGGGATCGTTGCAGGTGCATGCATTGGAAAAAGCATTTGCTGCGATTGTACAGAGGCATGAGATTTTGCGGACACGTTTTCTGGTACAGGACGGTACAGCGGTGCAGGTGATCTCCCCTTTTGAGGCTCTTGAGACATTTTGGTTTCCGGTTGACGACTTATCCTCTCTGCCGGAGGATGAGCGTGAGTTTCTGGCAAAAGAGTTGGCGGAAGCGGATGCCTCCAGGCTTTTTCAATGGGAGCAGGGCGCGTTGTTCCGGGTTCGCTTGATACGGCTGGAAGAGACGGAGCATGTGTTGGTGGTGACGATTCCCTACATGATTGGGGATGGCTGGTCACTTGGGGTGATTGGACGTGAGCTGGGGGTACTTTATACGGCTTTTGTCGGCGGAGAAGGATCGGAGTTGCAGGAGTTGCAGGAGTTGCCGATGCAATACGCGGAGTATACGCTGTGGCAGCGCGAGTTTTTGAGCAATGAACGCGTCGTCTCGCGCCAGCTGACTTACTGGAAACAACAGTTGAGTGGATTGGATACATTTGACCTGCCGACTGACCATCCGCGTCCTGCTGTCCGTACTTTTCGCGGTGGATTGGCGTATGTGAATCTACCCAAACCGCTGATTGATCAGCTCAAGGAGCTTAGCCAGCGGGAAGGAACTACCTTGTTTATGACCATGCTGGCTGCTTTTCAGACATTGCTGTACCGATATACGGGGCATTCGGATGTTCCTGTGGCTACGCCTACAGGTGGACGTCACCGCGGTGATGTACAAAACCTCGTCGGCTTTTTCTTGAATACCTGCATTCTGCGAAGTGACTTGTCAGGCGACATTACGTTCTCTGATCTGTTGCGTCAGGTTCGTAAAATCACCATGGGGGCGCTGTTGAATCAAGATGTGCCTTTTGAGATGGTGATCGACGAGTTGAAGCCGGAGCGCTCCAGCAGTCATAATCCGTTCACGCAGGTGATGTTTGGTCTTCAGACGGCTACGCTCAAAGAATTCGTAATCCCTGGTGTGGATATTACCATAGAAGAAATTCCAACTGGCTACACTAAGTTTGACCTCAATCTGGCCTTGATTGATCAGCCGGATGAGATGGTGGGAACGATGGAATATGATGCAGACCTGTTCGAAGCCGCTACGATTCGCCGGATGCTTCAGCATTTTGAGACGCTTTTGGCATCCATCGTCGCCGCTCCTGACGTACCGCTGTCCCGCTTGCCGCTTTTGCATGAGGAGGAACGGCGGGAACTGCTTGACCAATGGAACGATACGGATACGCTTCTGCCTGATCTGGCTGGGATTGATGAGTTGATTGAACGGCAGGCTGATCAGACACCAGATGCGGTTGCTCTCATCTGCCAGGATCAAACTCTTACCTACGGCGAACTGAACCGTCTCTCCAACCAATTGGCTCACCGCCTGCAACGGCTGGGGGTCGGTGCTGAGACCGTCGTCGGAATTCTGACAAGTCGATCTGTCGAAATGGTGGTAGGCATGCTCGCCATCCTCAAAGCAGGTGGTGCCTATCTGCCGCTCAATCCTTCCCTGCCTGCGGAGCGCCTGAGCTATATGCTTCAGGAAACTCATTCTCCTGTCTTGCTCACAGACACTGCTCTTTTCGGACAGCTTCAATCCCGAATGCAGCTGTCAGGAGAGCACCTGCACATCATCTATCTCGATAACCTCTCTGATTCCGAGCCGGTGGAATGGGCTAACGAACCGATTACAAGTCCCAACCGCGTATCGACCCCAGACAATCTTGCATATATCATGTATACCTCCGGCTCGACAGGAAAGCCAAAAGGGGTGATGATCACCCACGCCAATCTGATCAACTTTTTTACTGGTATGGATCAACGGATTGACTGCTCCCCTGCCGACCGTTGGCTTACTGTGACTAACATCGGCTTTGATATTTCCGTGCTGGAATTGCTGTGGACACTGACGACAGGCTGCTCGGTGATCATTCTGCCTGATGCTGCGCTGATTGTTCCGGAAAAAATCCGCGAACAGCTGCTGATGCATCAGCCGACGATTCTGCAATGCACCCCCTCCTTGATGAAAATCATCAGTGACGATGAGGAGACACTGGCTGCGCTGCGATCGCTACGTCTTGTGCTGCTCGGGGGTGAGGCCCTGCCCGCTTCTCTAGCTGATAAACTGCGCCGTCATCTGGATGTGCGTCTGCTCAACATGTATGGGCCAACGGAAGCGACCGTCTGGATTAGCTCCTATGAAGTGACTGACTCCCGCTCTAGTATCCCGATAGGCCGACCAATTGCCAACACCCAACTCTATGTACTTGACACTCATCTGGAACCCGTTCCTACTGGGTGGATCGGAGAGCTCTACATCGGTGGTGCCAATCTGGCCCGCGGCTATTACAACCAGCCTGAGATGACACAGGAGCGCTTCATTCCAAGCCCATTCTCGTCGTCGAAGCCAGTTCAATCCAACCAGCGTCTGTACAAAACAGGAGACCTCGTGCGGATAAATGCCGCGGGTGAGCTGGAATTCCTCGGACGCATCGATCATCAGGTCAAAATCCGAGGGAACCGTATCGAACTAAGCGAAATCGAGACGGTCATCTCGCAAGAGTCCTCCGTCCACGAAGCAGTCGTGATCGCCCGTGACGATGATCAGGACAATCCGTACCTCTGTGCCTATATCGTGCCTAAACCAGGTACGTCCTTCTCAACCAGTGAGCTTCTCCAGTCACTCTCGACCAAGCTCCCGACCTACATGATCCCGACCTCTTACGTGTTGCTCGATTCCCTGCCGCTCACACCGAATGGCAAAATCGACCGCAAAGCCCTGCCCACCCCAGACCGGAATGCCCGCGAGCGCGAATCCTATGTTGCTCCGAGAAATGAAACGGAACAGCTTTTGGTCAGCATTTTTGAGAGTGTGCTCCGTGTTTCACCAATCGGGGTCTATGACAATTACTTTACGCTCGGCGGTGACTCAATCCGTTCCATTCAGTTGGTGAAAGAAGCTGGGAAACATGGTATTCCTATTCGGCCCGTTGATATTTTGCGGAATCAGACGATTGCGAATCTGTGTGCCAATCTGAGCTATGAAACGACAGCAACGATTCCGTTTCATCTGTTGCCGGAGTTGGATTTGAGTGAACTGGCTTTTGCGGATGAGATCGAGGAGGCGTACCCTGCGACGCGTATGCAGGAGATGATGTTGCGGTATTCTCAGTTGGGAGAGGTAGCGACAGGTGATGCGGAGTTAGTCGGGTTTGCTGATACGGGGATAGAAGCGGTGCTTTCCTGTGACGGTTGGTCTAGGCAAAAGAACGCTGCCTATGGTCTTACCGAGTCTGTAGCAGGAAGCAGTGGTTCGCTTTTTTCTGAGACTGTTCAGGAAAGCGTTGGGAAGGGCCTGTCCCCTTCTGCCTTGTCTTTGCAGGAAGCCGTCTATGTCTTCCAGATGAACTGGTACCTTCTTGATCCCAGCTTCTCTTTGGAAGCGCTGGAAGGAGCTTTGTCACACATCATCGAGGCACACTCCAGTCTGCGTACGGTCTTTTGGCGCCGTGACGAAGATGATTTCCTATGGCAGCTGGTCCGCCGTCCGTTTCCACTGTTGATCAATCGCCATGATCTGATGCACCAAAGCCAGGAGGATCAGGATGCTTACGTGAATGCAGCCTTGCTGAAAGACCGTTGCACTCCATTTGATCTCACTCGTTTTGACAGTCCTCTCTTCCGACTGCATCTGTTTCAACTCTCGCAAAGCGAAGTCCGGCTTTCTCTGACGATTCATCACGCCATTTACGACGGTTGGAGCAATGTACTGGTGGAGAATCAATTGCTCAGCATCTATCAGGATTACAAAAATAAAATGGCACAATCCTCCCAAAACGGCACGGGGCCGGAAATCACAGCTTCTTCTATTTCCACCGTAGAAAAGAGCGGTTCTTACAAAGAATTCGTTGCTCTGGAAGAGGAAATGCGAGATTCTATTGATGCGAAAAACTTTTGGGCACAGTATCTGCAAGGTTACACGGCTATGGATTACCCACCGCAAAAGCGCACGGCAGGAGATTCATTAACTGATAACCAAGTACGCCTCCAGAGCATTAGACACACCATGAGCCACTCTCTTGACACGTCTCATGTTCAACATATCAAAAATCTTTCACAAATGCTGAATGTGTCACAAAAAGCAGTCTTTACCAGTACCTATCTCGATCTGATCCGCGAATACAGCCAACGAGACAACGTGATCATCGGGCTGGTCGCCAACGGGCGCTCAGAACGCCTTTCCACTCCTACGGCTACGGTTGGACTGATGTGGAATTTTGTCCCGGTTGTAAGCCCAGCTCGTTCCAGTGGGAAATTAGGAGGTGCTGAACTTATTCAAGTAGCTGAACCTGCTGAATGCGCTGTACATGCCGAAGGGGTTCAACCTCCTGAGCGTGCTCAATGTGCCCAGCCTGTAGGACACCTTGCACACGCTCCCCTCGCCGAACGCATCCAAGCCGTGCACCACGCTTTGATCGATATGGAGCCTTTTGTCCGTTTTCCTTACACGGATATCCTGCAAACAACGATGATGGATCATCCATTTTTTGCTACAATGAATATGGTCCACTTCCATCACCGCACCCAGAATCAAGACACCCCGCTGACCATACTCCAACGCAGTGGATCTGATCCGTTCCACTTTCCGCTCAATCTGCTGGTTCATATGGACCCGCATACTGAAAAGATTGAGCTGTTGCTGGATTATGATGGAAGCCGCTTTGACTCCGAAGAGATCAGCAGCTTGCTAAAGCGATATGTGGAACTTTTACAGGGATGATCCTGAGTGAGGAGCCGTGATTGTGAACACTAGATTTACCGAATACGCAGAACTTTTTCAAAACAAGGCATACCGCCGTTATTTCAGTGCTACGTCTGTCTCCCGAATCGGTACGGGGATCCGTTTTGTCAGTCTGACGTGGCTTGCGATGGAGCTGACCAATTCCAGCTACGCTGTTGCTCTTACACTGGTCTTCGAATCGCTTCCCGGTATCCTGTTCTCCCCAGTGCTTGGGGTATACGTAGATCGGTTGGACAAGCGGATTTTTTCCACCTGTGTCAATCTGTTTCAGGCCCTGGTGCTGACAGCGCTGTTCTTCGCTATGCAGGCCGGGGTGCTGATGCCTTGGCATCTGTATCTGGTCATCTTTTGCCTGGCGCTGGCAGATATTTTGTATCGGACGCTTCGGGTCACCATCGTGCGTGAGCTTGTGCCAGAAGACAAGCTGCTCGTCGCCAATACAGCGAGCGCGATGGGAGACCAGCTGGGTACTACCCTGGGAGCGGCTGTCGCGGGCCTGGTGATTGCTTGGTTTTCCACACAGGCAGCGGTCGGTGTCTATATCGTCTGTCTGTTGATCGGGGCCTTTTTCTTCTGGCGAATCCGCAAAGGCTATGTGGTTGCCCACACTCCTTCCACTAAGGCCAAAGGCTGGGGCGCGGTGCTGACCGAGCTCAAAGCGGGTTATCAGTACATCGGTCAGCATAAAGAGATTATCCCGATCTACGGAATGATGCTGGTGCTGATTTCGACGCTCAAGACGATTAATGTCTTGCTTCCTCCGTTTGCAAGCGATGTGCTGAAGGTAGGCAGTTCGGGCTTCGGCTATATCGACTCCTCCTTTGCGATCGGTGCAATTATCGGCAGCTTCCTTTTACCGAAGCTTCGCCACCGCTATCCAGATCATCGCCTGATGAGCATCGGGCTGTATGGGCTGTCTGCCAGCCTCATGCTGTTTGCGCTCTCTACCTCCCTGTGGATTGCGATCCTGGGATACTTCTTGATTGGGATTACCTATCAGGTATGGATTCTGAACCAGACCCAGGCGCAGGAGTCGGTTGAGATGAGCTATCAGGGGCGTGTACATGCGGCATTTACGTTCTTTTTCAGTATTGCCTCACTGCTGGTCTATACGGTGATGGGGATGCTGAGTGAGATCGTCTCCCAACGCTGGCTGTATGCGTCACAGGGGGTGCTTGTGAGTCTGGTGTGGGTGGTGCTGTATAGCTTGACTTCGCATCGGTGGAAGAAACAGGCGGTTCAGAATAAGCAGCAGAGTGTGAATATGTAGTAATAAGATGTATCATTTTAAAATTGGTAGATGACACAGTAATGTTTTTTAAATAAAACAATCCACCTATCTCTCAACTGATAGGTGGATTGTTTTATTTAACATCACTAACGTTTATTTATTTAGAAAACCTGTCAATCAAAAATGAAAGGAAGTCATCATACTCCTGAGAACCTACACCTTCGCCTTGATCCCAATCAACAACGGGACATTCTCCATTTTCCATTCTTGAGGTATCTAAACAGTATACTCCAGCTCCGAAATTCTCTATGACAACAAAAGCTTCAGGTAAACCGTATCCTCTCCACTCAACAGTTTCCCTAACACATGTTGGCGTATCCCTTAATCCGCCACCTAAGATCTCTACTCCGATAATACCACCAGTTCCATACTCTTTTAGGAACCACTTATAGCTTTCTGGTAAAGTTATATGTAGTATTTTCTCAATGTTAGATATTTTTTCATCATCCAAATTACCCACAAAAAAACTTTTTCTGGAAGTTTGTATCAACTGTACGATCCGTTCCTTTTTCATTGGTAGTTCCCCCTAATCTTTTAAACTTTTTTTAACTTCCTCTGCCCTCCATATCCAATAATCTTCTCGGAACTTATTATACTGCTTATCCAGATCCGGGTCATTCCGAAAACTACGCTGTTTGGTGGCCTTCCTTTTCTTTCTTATTTTCTCTATTTCATCTATGGACTTATTAGCTTTAGAAGAAAGTTTGTCAAGAGGTTTCAGACGTTTAAATTTTGTTTTCTCTAACAGTCCATGAAGAACTTTATAGTTTTTCTGATGTACGGTTTGAAGAATTTCCAGCATCGGCCCGGGTTCTATTTGTAAGATATGATGTAAGCTGATTTTTTTCCCGTCTTTGCCTATCGGAGCCCATCCCATTTCCATTCGTTCCAAATTGGTCATACCTGTATCCGGGTCTACCTTATTCCAGTCTATATCATTTCTTTGATAGACCTTTCTTCCTTGGAACTCTACCTTTGTATGTGTATCCTTTGGAGCTTTGTTGGTCTTGTTGACTTTCTTACTGGCTGCTTTCTCAGCCATCTCCTTTGCTTCCCAATATCTCCGCTGATTCTCTGTTTGTTTTAATGGTTTGTCAGTTGTTTTCGTGATTTGATTAAAAGATATTTTGGGGCCACCTGCTGTTTGCAGAACCGGTCCATTCCCCAACTGTCCGGCTGCATCTTTTACTTTCTTGACTTGCTTTGCGACCCATTTTGCTCCCTGAGCGATGTCATTCGCATCCCGCTTCAACTTATCTACAACCGCATTCTTCGCCCTCGAGATCGCCCGCTTCGTCGCGGCCAGCGCATTCTTCATCTTCTTCTTCATCTTAGCAAGAAGCTGCTGCTTCGACAGGTTGTTCTTCGGCTTCCTCGCTGCGGTGAGAACCAGGCCCTTCTTGCGCTTTTTCTTCACCTTTTTCATCTTCTGGGCGGCTTTCAGTGCCTTTTTCCCCAGCTTGGCGGCGGTGGCGGCAGCTCCGGCGAACGGGACCATCGCGGCTAGCGAGAGGGCGGCGTCCGCGTAGTTGCCGCGTGCAAGTGAGATCCCCGCATTCACGAGGTCGGCGGCTTCACCAATACCTGGAATTAATCCTACCACGTCCAATGTGACTTGTACACGGTCTAACACCTTTCCCCAGAATCCCATATACCTGCTCTCCTCTTCTGTCGGGTAATAGGGGCAGTTCTTGCTGTCTTCTCCTTACCTTTGGGTTCGATCTACACTGCTCTATCTCTGTTCAATCTACCAGTTCCCTAGCGTTGGCTTTACTCATTCCCAGACCTCTTCTGACACATCTCTTACTCCTCTTCATCCCCCAGATCAGGCACGGAGACGGGAGCTTTTTCTGTACCGACCATCTTGATCGGGGTTCCTTGGATATCGGTGATGCCGTCCATGATAATACCGCTGGCATCACACAGCAGATAGATCGCTTCCCTGGCTTTGACCGTAAGGCGTTTGTCGGCGGCCATCTCTATATCTTTTTTGGACGAGATGACCATAGGCTTGAGGCTGTGTACCTCGACCCCGGTATCCTCGTTCAGCTTGATAAAAATATTGCCTTGCTTGCTCGCAAGCGCCGAGAGCATCAGCTCTTTTCCAGCCATCTTCAGCTCCTTGCCTTTGTCGGTGCCGATGTATTTGGTCCCCGGATCGGATGTCTTCGGCTGACTGCCTCCCCCTTTGCGGACGGAACTGTTGGCGATGGCCTCTTCCTCCCGGTGGCTGGGCAGATACAGCTTCACCGAGTCCCCCAACTGTGGCATGCAGTACCAGCCGCTGTTGCCTTCCGCACTGTAAAAGGTGGAATACGGGAACCAGCAGGCTTTGCTTTTGTTTTGCTCCTTGTCGATGTCAAGATGCACCTTGATCGTGTCCTTGCTGATCTCGATCACCTTTCCCTCCAGAGAGGCTCCGGTCAGCTTGTGATTGTGGATGCGGTTCTGGCGAATACCCGCTTTGGGGCTGGCGAGATAGCGATAGTTCAATATCCCGTCTTCCAATACCGCAGTTGATCGGGCGACGACAAGCTCCTTCCCCTGGCACATCACGGTGTCACCGAGATTCAGATAGGCACTCGTCTCCAGTTCATAGCTGACAAAATCATCTTCCCCCACGCTGGCGTGATCATTGCCCGTCGTTTCCATATACAGAGCAAGCGGCTTCCTCGAACTAAAATGAAAATCCAGCACCTGTGCCTGCTTCCCCTCCGGTACCCCAAACCAGAACTTCGGCTTACCCGCAGCGGCTTCTGGAACGAGTACCGTGCCAACATGCGACGCCATCCGTTTGAGGAACTGCCAATCGGTCTCATCGTATTGGAGGATGAACTGGCCCAATTTGGCTGAATCAGCGGCATTGTCGATAAAATCAGAACCCGGATACGCCCGGATGACCTCTTCGATCAGGCTGGTGTAGCGCATCTCCGTGTCTTGAAAAGTACGGCGCAACCGCTTGAGATCAAGGTCAATCGTGTGCGAGACGGCTTCTACTTCGATATACGTAACCCCGCGCACCACCTTCATCCCGATCTGGCTGACCTTCCCGTTAAAAAGCGTCCTCACCTTGCTGCCCTGATCCACCTGATTGATCTCGATGCTGTCGGTGCTTTTCGCCTTTTCGATATAGGTCTGTGCCTTGTCCTCGGGAATCAAGCCGGTGAGGTACATCGTCGCATGATCGTTGACCGTCTTGACGATCCTAAGCTCGTGCAGGCGTTGGATCGCGTAGGGGGAGTTCACTTGGATATCTTGGTAGCTTAGCGACTTTTCGGATGGGTTCATGCTCACCTACTCCTGTCCATCGTCTTGAATGGAAATCGTTCCGCAATACATGCATTGATTCGTGCATTTGTTGAGCAATGCGGGCTCTTCGTCGATCAGCACGTCGGCTTTGCCGTTGATCCAAGGCATCGTGACGACGGGGATGCACGGCATTTCCTTCAATACCCCGTTGTTGGCAGCGGTGGCGGCAGCCACGGTCGGATTGGATAAGCTGCTGCATTTGCCAAATGGCATGATATGTACCAATGGTGTGAAATCTTTGATATTCATCTGCGCCTTATTTTTAATATAGACCCCGTGACTGAAGGGAGTTTTCAATTTGCTCTGTTCACTGCCAAAGCTGCAGCCGAGCACCGCTCCCGCTACCACATAGCTCTGCTTATCACCGCCAGTGTCCAGAATTTGCACGGACATGATCGTCTATCCCCTTTCCGGTGTTACTTGAGATTGCTTTTCTGCTTGGATCAGTCGAATGCCGGTAAAATCCCGGCGCAACAGACTCTCGGCCACAGCCAGATTGATGATGATGCAGGTCTCGCGTATCCCGTCTACTTGGAAAATGCGGTGGGATACGGCTTTGGCTTTGTGCTCGTCAATCACCAGCCTGCGGAGCGTGCCATCCTTATGAAACTCGCTTTGCAGAGACATGCAGTCCACTTTGGGCGGGAGCATCAGCCAGTAGGTTTCCTGCCTCATCTTTTTCAGATCGGTCAGCACCACGGATTGGAAGTAGGTGTGCTTGTCGTATTTTTGCAAAAGCTGTTTCAGCGGATCGGACAGGAGCGGTGCCGGGGTCTGGAGGTAGTCGACGTATTCGTTCTTGGCTTTGTCCTTGATGAAAAATTGCAGGTTCATCGCTTCCAGCTCGTGGGCGTTCTCCTCGTCGAGCAGCTCGCGCGTCAGTACCTTGGAGACGCCGACGGGTTCGATCGCGTCCGAGATCCGGTTGTCTTGCAGCAGGATAAAATAGTTCATCGTGACCTCCCCACCGTCTGGTTTCCACTTGGGCTGATCCATCTGACGTGTTGGCGCTGTTCCTCGTCCAGAGCGGGTTCGATCATCGCGCGTACCTCCTCTGCAAACGCTGCTTGGGTAAGGTTCGCTCCCTGCCAATAGACGCCCGCAAGCTTCGCGCCGACAAAATTGACTCCCTGCAGGTTGGCTTCCGCAAAGTTGACCATCTCCAGATTGGCTCCCCCAAAATCGGCTCCTTCCAGATCAGCCCCCCAGCACTTGGCCAGCTCCAGATTCGCCTCTGTAAAAATAGCGCCTCTCCCGTCTGCATCCGCAAAGCTGCTCCCTCTCAAGCTGGCTTTGGAAAAGACGGCCCCGCGCAGGCTGGCATTGGCAAACAGTGCGTCATCCAGCTTCGCCTCCGATAAATTCACCGGGAAAAAACCCGGAGCTTCCCACTCCTGCGGGTCAGCCATGCCACCCTCTCCCAGCGCGTAGGCGAAACTGGCTCCCGTAAGATCGCTATGGCTAAAATCAGCCTCGTGAATGAGGCTTGCACTGAAATCTGCACCGGCTGCACGGCATTCCCGGCATTTTGCCCCGACGAGAACGGCTTTGTGAAGATTGCTCTCCGACAGATCACTTCCGGTGAAATCCGTGTACCGAAGATCGATCTCCCCATAATCTCCATCCGACAGATCCAGTCCAGTAAAGCATTCATAGGCGTACGCGTCTTCCTCTTTTTCCTCCAGCCATTGCTTGGTGTCAGCAGAATCCTTGGGGCACAGATCCCGCTTGTAGACGACCTCGCTGATATCCCAGTATTCGCCGACGCGGATTTCCAGTTCGTCTTCTAGTTCAATTTGGTTGAAAAGCCAGGGGTGTTTTGGAATGGGAGAAGCGGCACCTGGATGTGACGTGTTGGCATGCTCAGCCTGAGAGTTACCATCCCCTTGTGCCAACGCATGACGGGCATGCACATCATCATTCATTCGACCCAACGCATACTGCGCCAGCGCAACCACATACTGATGAAACTTCGCCGCTTCCTTCAGCTTGATCTTCTCGATATCCGGCGCCGTCACCGCTCCCATATACGCCTTCCCCGCCTGCTCACACCGCACAGTGAACTCATCCAGATAGCGAAATGCCCATTCTGCCAGATACTCCGCCTGACATTCCGTGCGGTCGAACAACCACTCCTCATTCATTGCTTCTATCAAATAAGCAGGACGGCCACTCAGCAGCTCGATTCGCAGCATCGAGTAGGTGATGTAGCCAATCTTGCCTTTCGTCCCAGCTGCTTGCATCGCGCGGATCTCCCCGCATATATGTTGGATCGACGCCAGGAACTCCACGGCCAGCTCATCCTTATGCTCCTGAAAATATGCCTCCAAAGCGAGCAACTGCTCCAACAGCAACGGCTGCACAACGGTCGTCTCGAAATGCTCCATCGTACTCGCTTTAATTGGTCTTCACTTCCTTCCCGTTGATCACGGTGCTGCCGTCCATTTTGATGCTACTCTGTTTGCAGCTGAGGCTGATCTGCTCCTTCGCTGAGATGATCACCTTTTTCTCGGAGTCAATCATGATATCTTCCTTGGAGATGAACTTGATCGGCTTGGTGCTGTAGATCTGGATTCCGTCTTTTTCGTTCATCTTGATGAAAATCTCGCCGTCTTTTGCCGTCAGCATGATCTCGTTGGGGCCAAACATCAGCTCTTTGCCGTTGGCGGTACGGAATACCTTCACATCAGGATTGTTCACCTTGTTGGTCTTGCCCTCACTGGAGTCTTTGCGCACGGAGCTCATCGCGATGCCGTCTTCTTCCTTATTGCCCGGGAAGTAGATGCGGACGTGGTCATTCATCTCTGGCATGACATACCAGCCACTGTTGCCTTCTGCGGTATAGACAGACGAATACGGGAAAAAGCAAGCCTCGCCCGGATTCTGCTTCTCGTCGATTTCCAAATGCACCTTGACCGTATCGTTGGCAAGCCCGATCACCTTGCCTTGGATCGAGACGCCTGAGATGCTTTCGTTGTAGACCGTTTTTTGGCTCATGCCGTCCTTGGCGCAGAGGATATAGCGGTGCTTGAGCAGACTGTTCTTCATCTCGGTGTAGGCTTCGGATACATAGAGGCTCTTACCCTTGATCTCGACCTTGTCTCCGAGGTCAAGCACTCTGTCCGTCTCCACTTCATAGTAGATGAAGTCGTTTTCCTGAACGGACGGGCCAGAATTCTGGGTCAGCTGGCGGTAGTCGGAGAGCTTCTTTCTGACGGTGTAGTGGAAATCCTCCAGCTTGCCCTTGGAGCTGCCCTCTGGTACACCGAAGAAAAATTTCGGTTTGTCAAATGCAGATGCCGGGATCAGACCCGTGTGCAGGCGGGAAGCCATCCGCTTGAGAAATTGCCAGTCCGTTTCCAGATATTGCATGGTGAACTTGCCGATGGTCGCGCCTTTGGACGCTTCGTCTATGGCATCCAGACCCGGATAGTCGGACGCCACCTGTTTGAGCAGGCTGGAGTAAGCCAGACCTTTGTTTTGAAAAGAACGGCTTTTGCGCTTGATATCCAGCTTGTAGCTATGCGAGACAGCTTCCACCTCGATGTAGTAGATGCCCCTGACGGCTTTGACTTCGATGGTCAGGACGATCCCGTTAAAAATCGGGGTGCTTTTCCCCGTGGCATCCACCTGTGACACCTGGATCGGGGTCTCGGCCTTGGTCATCTCCACATAGCTGTCTTTGAGCTGCTCTGGCACGATTCCGGTAAGATGCAGGCGGGCGTGCTCATTGATTTTTTTCGTGATGCGCAGCTCCAGCAGGTTGGACAGCTCGTATGGCACTATTTCCAAATTGTTGTAGCCAGTGACCGTCAGACTCACGGCTCCATTCCCCCTGTCTGTCGCCCGCTCCCCGTGATCTTGAGCGAATGCATGATCCCCCTGGCGATAGGCTGCCAATCCTGCATCTCATATTCCGTGCAGTTGAACGTGCAGAGCAGTGCCCGCTGATCCAATTGCAAAAAGAACAGCAGATTGTACACCTCCACATCCAACGCGGGGACGACGAATTCGAGAGTACCCACAGGTGTCCCGTTTACGATGGGGAGTTCTTTTCCGAGCCACTCGATCCCAGGCTGTGCCGTTTGCAAAATCTCTGCCATGTAGCTTTGGAAGTCTGCTAAGTCGCTGTCTTCTAGCGGGCTTTGGGTATGGTTGAGCGAGAGATTGATCGAGCCCGCTTCATTGGAGTAGATCAGGCTGGGGCGTCGGCCATTGGGGTATTTGAGCTCGGCCAACTTCTCTGGCATGATCGCAAACTTCTTCGGGAGCGCGATGGTTAGCTGACCGTCCAGCAGGCTTTTTTCTTCAAAAGAGATAAACTCGTCGTCGATCTTCATGATCATTTTTAAGAGGTCTTGGCCCGTGTCCCGTTTGGCTATGGCACCAGAGCCAAAGCGTCCGCGTACGGAATTGCTCTCGGTCTCCTCTTCTTTTTCCGCCAGCATTGCGATGATTTTCTCATCTACATGTTGCATGAATCTCACCTTCCTTCGAATTGATCTACTCCACAATCATCCGCTGCGGCCCGCCTTGTCTGGCGTCCAGCCGCGCACGGCCACCGCCCTTGACCTCATCGAGAATCCGCACCAGATATTTGTGAATCTGCGGATGGGTCATGTCCCGGTACCCCGTGCCCAGCCGATTGCCTATATAATGAAGAATCACGTCGCGCTCCACCGTCTCCTGATTCAGACACTGCATGGCAAAAGCGATGTCATACGGATGAGAGCAGCCACACCTCAGCATCTCCCCGGCAAAGTAGCGCAGGATCGCAGGTGCAAGTGTCGGCGAGGTCAAGCCCGCGTACTCTACATGGATGAGGTTGAGCGTGTTGAACTCTGTCGTGAAGTCAGCCAGATTCTGATAATCCGACCGCAGCCGTGAGCCTTCCTTCAGCTTGAACCGGCCCAGCTCCCGTTCATACGGTCTCACCTGCACCGCTTCATCCAATACTAGCTCGGCATCCCGTGTCGTGAAGTCGTTACCCTCCACCGCTTCATAAAAGCGGATTTTCACAACCGTCTCTTTGCCCGTATTGCGGTAGGGAATCTGCTGATCAGCCTCCAACAGATAGATCTGGCCCGCATGCTTGATGATTCCGCTCGTGATGCTCAGATGATCACGGTGGACCAGCACCTGTGCCCCTGAGATGATCCCATCTGAGTAATCCTGATAGCGCAGCTGGATGAAGTTCCTCGGATAGTCCCGCAGGTTCTCCAGCATCTCGATTTTTAAAATTCGACCTTTTGCAAATGTGGGATAGCGATTGGAAAACAAGGATGTCTCCCTCCCTTCAGTGCCTTCTCCCTTCATCCCCTTACTTCGTCCCATTACTTCATCCCGTCAAAGAAATCCAGCTCGGATAGATCGTTTTCAAAAGCGAAGAACTGTTTTCTGCCCAAGTAAAGCTGCTCATGCTGACGCGCGATCGGTACGACATGGAAGCCCCAGTTGTTTTCATCGGCGAACACACAGAATTTGACTTCGCCATTGCCCACGGCGTCGATGTCGTCCTGCGGAATTTTGCCGTGGAATCGGTCTGCGATCTCTTCATAGACGACCGGCTCGTATTGATCATGACGGTTGGTGTAGATGAACTTATGCCGTACATTCCCTTCGATCCCGCGCAAAAAGAATTCGATCTCCGACACGGTGACAGGCCGGGAAATATAGCCTTGGAACTGAACGAGCCGTTCGTGGCTTGCGATCAGCACCTTTTCCTGACGGCTGTGGGTATAGGCGCTGACCGAGTACGGCACGATCGGCGCATGGTTGGTGATGCTCGCCTCGATGAAGCCCGCTTTCTGCGCATGGAGGAAGCGAATCGCTCCGCGCAGGCAGGAGAGCTTCAGCTCCGCCACTTTCCCGGTATCCTCCGACTTCTGCCGGAACTCGATACTGCGGCCTGGCACGAACTCCTTCAACGCCTCGCGGAACACATCGATTCGGCATGACTGCCCTGTCAGCTTAATGATCGAGTAGTCAGACAAGCGCCCCTCTTCGTAGAAGCTTTCCAAGAACTTGCGAATGATCTCGTAAATATCCGCTTTGATCAGGTGGTTGATCTCCTTGATCGTAAACACGACATCCGGGAAATCATGCACATCGCGGAATCGCCCATCCTCCATGATCGACAGGCTCCAGCGTTCTACCGCCATGATGCGCAGGTCGTGCTCCTCCTGATGCTCTCCCTCGGATTGGAACCGATTGCGAAGAATCCCTGTCTTTCTGAAAAACTCCTTTTTCATCTCTTCTGCAATCTCCCAGAGGAAATAAAAATTGTTCTTCGCCCGCTGGTACTCATCACGCGTCCGATTCTCAAATTCTCTATAGCGGGTCGGGATGACCGCCTCCGCTTCCCGGTAAGCCGATTCGAACTTCTCATAGACCGCATCGATCCCGAACTCATCGACATGGCGGAACAGATCGGTGCCGGGTATGTCGATCAGGCTGTCGATATCAGCCATCCGCTTGCTTCTGGTGTAATAGTTGGCGAAGGCAATCTTCATGAACTGCATGATTTTGTACGTGATATTATTGCCGCCAAAATTGGTGTCGCCATTCTCATAGGTCGTGTGGATGTCGATCTTGTAGGTGATCTGTCCGTCCTCAATCCGAAAACGGCAGGAAGAAAGATCGGTCGTCCCCCCGCCGCAGTCGATCACCAGTGCCTTGTATTCTTCCCCGTCGAGAAACTGATTGCGCTCGATCTGATTGGCGATCGTGTTGTACAGGACCGCCAACCCTTCATCCAGTGAGACACCTGACTCGATCTGATACTCCGGCAGGATACCCGCGAACATCTCGGCGAACTGATTCTTCAGCTTCACCGGGCTTGTGATATGCAGATTCTTGAAACAGCATTTGAACTGATGCTCTGCCGTCTGGATCACATGGAGCAGGTAGGCGCGCAGGATGTCTTTTCGCTTCACGTGGGCGATACGTCCGTGGGGATCGACAAGCTCTTCCGTCTTCTCATAGCTGTTGACCCATCGCTTCAACCCGTGAAAGACGCTGACATGACTGCTGTAGCCGCTCTTTTTCATGTGCTTCTGTGCTTCGAATCCATAGGTGTAGCGGATGTTCTCAGGATCGGAGCAGTCTGTCACGCTGACGACGGTCGGCAACAGCTCGATCCACTCTTCCTCCCGCTGGCCTCTATTAGGAAACGTCACAAAATTGATCTGGTTCAGACGGATTTTCCCATTGAGCAGATCATGACTCGGCGGGGTGGAGATGTAATTGCTGTCGAGAAAAGCACCTGCCGTGGTGTTGGACGTGCCGAAGTCGATCGCAAGCACGGCTTCGGTCGTCTCCAGCGTACGGATCTCCAGATCGGCCACCGGGATGCGGTAATAGCGCAGGACGGCGGGTGGTAGCGGCCGATCCTGATGATAGGCGCGGTAGAGATATTCAGAGTCTTGTTTTTTGAAAAAGAGAAAATGGTAGTGCTTGTTGGAGGTGCGAACAAGCTCCATGCCCGGCTCCATCTGCAGATAATAGACGCCCGGCTCTGACGGGTCTTCCATCAGGTTGAGAATCCCGCAGAGCTCGAAGTGGTCGTTGACGATCAGGATATTGGATTCGCCCACCTCGTTGCCAGTCTCGACGCGGTAGCGGTCCAGCTTGTTGATCCCAAGCCCCTCGTACAGGGTGATCCGCGCAGGGATTTTGATGTGGCCGCTGTCAGACAGAGGTGTCTTGGCATAGGTGTGCAGAGCAGCTTCGACACGGGCGAAGCCATCTGCCACATGGGATTGGATCAGCAGCGTATCCTCTGCATTGCGGAATTGCAAAATCGTACGGATCAGCCCCTCGCGATCCAAGGTGTTGGCAAGCCCTTTGACCAGCTTCTCCTTATAGCAGATTGTCCGTAGCTGAAAGGTCGTCATCTCAGACAGCTCTTCGCGGGTATACGTGTTGGTCTGCCTGTTGCTGCGATCCATCCCGCTTTTATCGGAATACAATCGGTATGAATATCCGTTCAATTGGTATCTCTCCTTCCAAGCCAGCGGTCCGGATTAATAGAGCGCAATGCCCTCCATGCGCATCGTTTCCGTGACGCCCATGACGCCAAAATGATGGTTCCAATAAATCTGTGTGCGGTACGTAACAGGGAGGAAAATCTCTTGAATCACCGCGACCTGGGTACGTGCGATCTCACTCTCCTCCATCCCCATATAAAAAAGCAGCTCATCCTTGTCAGCCCCATTGGCATAGATGATCGGGTGGTGAAAAATCGCACGCATCGTCTCTTTGAACAAATAGACCGCTTCTCCCGTCTCATACAGCCGCAAGATGTGGAGTGCGATCTGCTCCTGCTGCGCTTGATCGAAAAGATGGATATGAGCCTTGACCCTGTCGCCAAAAATACCCGCTTCGATATCCCGCAGCACAAACTGGATATAATACTCCCGCTTGTTCATGCCTTGCATCTTGTCGATCTCCGCGAGAAAATGCACCAGCAGGTCAAACAGCGTGTGGCGCATTTCTTCCTCCTCTGTAAAATTCACATCGAACAGATCGCGGAAAATCTCATGGAAACGATAGTAGGGGTTGATCTCGACCACATGGTATTGCTCAAGCGTAGTCGAGTTGAGATGTTCGAAGCTCAGCTCCATGTAGGGTGAGTAGACTTTGGCTGGTACGAACTGAATATTCTCTAGCGGAATTTGGGAGCGACGGGCTTGGATGAGCAGATCCCAGATGTAATTCATGCCCATTCTCCTTCGCAGCGGTATTCTGGTACATGCCGCTCTACCTCAGATACCAGAAAGCTCATGATCTCGTTCTGGATAAACGGGGTGCCTTCGCGTGGCTTGAAGCGGAGCAGTAGGATGTTTTTGTCCTGATCGACTCTGATCTGGTCGCGGATGAAGGGGTTCATCGGATAGGTGGTTCCACTGAGGTAGCCAACTCCACTGAAATAAGACGTATCATTCAAATTCGTAAACCCGCCCGACTCCCTGATCTCGATATCGACCAGTTCCACATACTTACTCGCTTCAAACGAATGCACAATCCGCAGAATTTCACCTTTTGACCGCACGGCGATCACCTGTTTTTGCGCGAACTTCCCGATAAAACTTTTTTTCCTTCTATTAGATAGCAGTTCGTATTCCAACCGCCCGATCTGATTGTGAACCGGCTGGGTGATCTTCCACACATGCCACATGCCTGCACGCTCTTGGGGCGAGACGATGGTCAGCTCGTCGACGGTGCGTTTGATATAGCGGATTGGTTCACTCCCCGCGTTGGAGTCATCCCCTGCTGCATAGGCATCCACGAGATAGCCGTGCTCGACGCCTGTTTTTCGCAGGGGAAGGACATGCTCGAAGTTGACCCGATCATCTGCTGGTATGGGGAAGCCGCTGTTTTTGAGCGTTAGCCGCTCGATGTTCCACAGCGGGATGACGTCCACCCTTTTAAAAGGCTCGTATTCTTCCAGATCGACGTGAATGGAAATGATCTCGTCCTCGCTTCTCAATCCAGTGGCCCCTGTCAGAATCACATCGAAAAACTTGTGGGCATACGGGTGGTTGACCGTTTTCCACGGGATGTTGTTCTTCTGGAAGGCGTGGTAGAGCTTCTCGATCTCGTGCAGGTAGGTACGGTTGGGTTCGAGCCGGGCTTGGATGGGGTAGATGCCAGAGGTGGTGGTGATCGTGCCGGTAAAGAGGCGAGGTTGGATCGGAGTAGAAGTTCTGCTTGTCATTGCGTGATGATCATCACTGCTTGTTCTGTCAATGTCCGTCACCCCTTGCAACGTCCTGACATCACACTCCAAATAGACGGGCATCAACCGTACATCCTCCCCATTCGCAAGCGCAGAGAGTAACGTAGGCATCTCCCACGTCAGTGGCTCGACATCCTCTGGAATCATCGGAAACAGGAACTCATGAATCGGGTCTACCTCCTGCCGCGCACACAGCGTCGCGTACACATCATGCTTCTCTTCCCAATCCTCGATCTCGTTGAAGACCCGCTCTTCCAGCCTGCGGTTCATCTCCTCCTGATACTCCACCAGGTTCAAAAAAACACCTGTGACGATATTCTTCAGCAATTTGCGCTGCTCCAGATCATCGATTTTGCTCAATCGGTCCAGTATGATCTCTCTCATGGCGTTCCCCCTGCTTCCCGCCGTTGTTCGGTTGTGGCTTCCATGCCCTTCATGTCGGTACCGGATGCTTTTTCAGCGGGTGGTGTGGGGACTAGAGTGGTCGGGGGTTCCATCTGAGTGCGGGTTGGTGCGGTAGAGGAGGTCTGGACATGCTGTGGAGTCTCGGTGTATTGGATGGCTCCGCTATGGGCGGGCTGCGTGGCTGGGATCGGTGGCGTCACTACTCCCTGAGTCGACTGCGGCTGCGTACCGCCGTTCTGAACGGGTTGCGGCGCAGAGGCCTGCTGCTTCGATCCATTTTGCGGAGTCTGCGGCACTTGTTGCATCACCCCAGCCTGACTCTGCGGCACAAAAGCTTGATTCCCGACCATCCCAACACCAATACCAGCAAAACCAGCAGCACCAGCTACTCCAGCCCCCGGCAACATCGCTGACGCCGCCAACGGCTCGGGATTGAGCTTCTCCTGCACCTTCGCGATCTTGCGCTCCACACCTAACACCTTTTCCATCATGCCTGCCTCTTGGTAGATCTCCTGTGCCGTGATATACGCATCCATCGCCCCGTTGTAATCCTCTTGGGCGAGGCTGTCATCCCCCAGCTTTTCCTGCTTTTCTGCATCCAGCTGATGCTTCGCCTGCTGCAAACCTGTCATCTTGGCTTGGGTCTCCAGCATTTTTTGCTTGATCTCCTGATCACCGGCGGTAAAAGAAGCCTCGATCGCCGCCAGCTTCGCCTGTTGATAGATCGCCAGCGCGCCGATGTAATCTTGTTTTTCTGCGCGCAGGTCGCCTTCCTTGACCCAGTTCATCACTTGGATATAGGACTTCATCTGATAGATTTTGTCCTCCAGCTCCTGTTGGTCAAAAAGCTCCTGGTTCTTCGCTTCTTTTTTGGCACTCTCGTATTTGGTCAGCGCTTTGCCGTAATCGCCGTCTTTCGCCAGTGTGTCGCCGTCGACAATCAGCTGGGTGACTCTGTGTTTTTTGCCGATCAGCTGGGTGTGTACTTTGTCCTTTACCTTGATTGCGGCATTGCGGCCTTCGCTGTATTCCTTCAGGGCCTTGGCATAATCTTTATCCTGAACAAAAGCATCCCCGTTCTTGTCATGGTCCAAGATGCTTGCGGCCGTCTCCGCCTGTCTCGCCATGCTCTGCGCCTGATAGTACCACGCACCACCGCCGAGCAGTGCGAACAGACACACCGCGACCGCGACCTGCTTTGCGATCCGCCACTTTTTGCCGGGGTCTTCCTGAAATGTCTTATTGGCAAAAATCGCTGCCGCTGTGTAGTTATCCACATGGCGTCTCTGCTTGCTGAGCAGCACCTCTTCGAGCGTATCCACCAGCTCCTGCGGGTCTTGGGCGGCTTCCACGGCATCGGCCATCTCAGCCCCATCGACCCCTTCCCACATACCAGCGGAGCAGAGCAAGAGAATATCGCCGTCCATCAGGCGCTGTTTTTTGGACAGGAATGGTTCGATGTAGCCCGGTTTGCCGAGGTAATGCAGCAGGTTGTGACGCTCCTCATGCGTATCCAAGCGGTCCTGTGGGATCTCCTCGTTGTTAGCCAGCACTTGGGCGAGACTCTGGTCATGACTTCTCAGATGCAGGTGTCCATTGCGAAAATGATAGAACCGCGCATTGCCGACCGTGGCCCACATGATCTTGGAGTAGTCGGTGACGATCACGACGAGGGTCGCTTTTAGGCGGACACGCTTGCTTTCTTCCTGCAAAAGTCTGTGTGCCTGCCGGATATAGTGCTTGATCCGCCAGCGGGAGAGTGTCGGCTTGTGCATGAAGTTGCCCAAGATGCTTTTTGCCACCAGCTCCGCACTGTCTACTTCTCGATCGGTATCCAGTCCGTGGGCAAGCACCCAGCAGGCTTTATCATCTTGTTCCACGCAGGCGTAATAATCGCGGTTCTGGATATGGGTGCCTGCTTCTGACAGGAACGCGGATATGAACTCGCTGTTGTCCTTTCTCATTCGTCTGCTTCGCTCCTTCCCCCAGGTCTATCTGATTGGTTCCATGATGATGATGGTTGCATTGTCCTGATATTTGAGCCGCTTGCGCTCGACGGCCCCGATGATCTCTTCGGCCGCGTCATGAGGCGAGAGACCTTTGGCGAGAATCCGCTCCAGCTCTACCTCTGTCAGCGTGTTGTAGACCCCGTCACTTGTGAGAATCACCAGATCCCTCCGTCGCAGACGGAACGGTTCTTGGCAGATCTCCATGCTTTTGAAGCCTTCATAGCCAAGATAATTGATCAGCTGATTACGGATCGGACTATGGATCGCTTCGTCCCGCGTCACTTCTCCCGCGAGGTACCGTTCGGTCAAGACCGTCTCCAGCGTGTGCTTCTGGTTCATCACATGAAGCTCGCCATTGCGGTAGATCGAGAGAAGGCTGTCTCCCACCGCGCCCCAGTAGAGCAGGTCGCCTTGGATGATCGCCGCGACCAGTGTCGTCCCCCCGGTCGCTCCCCGAAAACGACGGATGATCTCGGTATTGCTGTGCTTAGCCGCCCTGCCGAAAAAACCAGCCACATCCATCCGACCGTCCAGATGCGTAAACTCGTTGATGAACGTGTTCACTGCAATCGTACTCGCCAGCCGTCCATTCGTCAGACCACTGATCCCGTCAGCCAGCACCGCAATCGTCCCATGCGCAGTGACCGCCGTTGAAAAGTAGTCATCCTGCTCCGCCCGTCTCCCGATGCTCTGTCCGTTACCAATCCGGACCATCTGCTGCGGCCCTGTCTCCCTGCCGAGCAGCAGCATTTTTATCCAAAGTAAAAATAGTAGAATAGCGATAAACCCCAACAAAATCATAAAAGAATGCAGATCAAAATCATCCAGCATATCGCCTACGCCTCTTGCTTCGCATTTTCCCACTCGAAGTGAACGCCACAGAGCGGGATAAAAATGAATTTGCTTCGCCCAAGCTGGATCACATCATACGCGGACAGCTCCACCGGCGAATAGATCGCTTCGTTGTTGTGGTACGCCAGACCGGATGCATCCCCCGGCAGCATGTAAAAGTTGCGCTTTTTCGGATCATAGACGATCACGGCATGATTGCGACGGGAGATGGTGTTGTCCCCGATGATGCGGATGTGCATCTCCTCTGCCCGGCCGATAAAATTCTTCTCCGACATAATCCGGTAATCTTGACCCAGCTGCGGGCCCTCGATGCAGACGAGCCAGCCTGTCACCGGCTCGACTCCCTCTGTCTCGCCCAGATACGGCATCGTTTTGTCGTCTTCCTCATATCTCGGTACGCGTCCACCCGCCCCTGACACCATCTGATCCACGACGATATTACAATAGGGGCATGTGCTTCCGTGTTTTCTTGTACTGAACATGTGTCCATTGGCGCATCTTGTCAAACTCATCTGAAATCTTCCCCCTCGTTCGTTATTTCAACAGAATCCGCGTATTTGCGATGTAGATGATATCGCCAGCTTTGATGATGTGCGGCTTTTGGCTCTCCAGCCTGCTTTTGCCGCTTTGGCTGGCCTCCTTGATCCCTGTTCCGTTACGGGAATCAATATCCTCGATATACCACTGACCATTGGCAAAATTCAGGACGGCATGCTGCTTGCTGATGAGCGACGCATACTCGGTCTCGCTCAGGTCGATATCGACTTCGCCCTGCAACGAGTTTTTGCCGATCAACAGACTGGTCTCTCCCTGCACCGTCCATTCTCTTACGTACTTGCCCTCTTCATCCAAAAGGATCAACTGGGAAATCCCCGTGCTCACCTCGCGAGCAGCCGTCTTGGGCGGCGACTGTGGCCACGTATAGATCACATAGCCCAATGCCGCACCTGCGACGAGGAAGCTGACCGCCACCTTCAGACTGTCATTGGTATTGAATCCAAACGCATAGATGACCGCCGCGATCAAGGTTATCACGATTAGCGTGTTGACGACCTTGACTCCGGGAGACTGCCCCGTTGCTTGCGATTGCGCTTGGTTGGTTTGAATTGCTTCTCTCACGATGAATCACCCTCTCTCATACTCGTAGCTATATGTGATGGTAGCGCGTTACCTTTTTTTCTTGACGTTAAAAAAGCCTTCAAATAGGTTCGTCGTATCAAGCGGATTTTTCTTAGCTTGGTTCTGCTGGTTCAGCGTAGTTTCCCCTGTTCGTGGGTTGAAGCCGAAAAATTGGGCGAAATTCTTTTCAATGTTTTGGAAATCAAATCCATTGGCATAGCCTGCTTGCTGATGCGCTGCTCCGGCACCTGCCTGTTGCTGCTGGGAGCCTCGGCTGCCATGCTTCTGGCCTGCTCCTTGTCCCGCCATCCGCGCATCATAGGCACTTCTCTCTACTTCATCACTTAGCGTGCGGTACGCTTCGTTGATCTGTTTAAACTTCTCTGCTGATTCGGCACTGCCCCCGTTGGCATCGGGATGGTGCTTTTTCGCCAGAACGCGATAGGCTTTCTTGATCTCGGCGGGTGTCGCCTGAGGGTGAAGTCCAAGGATTTCATAGTAATTCGTCATCTTCTTCATCCTTGCTGAAGGGTTTAGTTGGAAAGAGATATGCAAAAGGCATGTCGCCCCCTGCATATCTCATCTCCCTGTACGTTTGCTTTATGAACTAGACAGCGTAGCCGCCTTCGATCTTCGCGTGTTCGGTTTTGTCTTTTTTCTGCTTGATAAAGATCGTGAATTCACCCACGCCCTCGGTATCGCCGAAACGCTCGCTGTAGTCAACCACGAATGCGTTCGGGAAGTGAATTTTGCGAACCACTTGGTCAGCGGCGATGACTTCGAGAGTCAGCTTGCGGTAGCAATCTGCTTTTTCTGCTGGTACAAGGGACCAGAGAGCCAGCTTCATGGTGTCATCGGCATTGTCGCCGTCTACTGCGGTGATGATTTTGCCGGTCATTTTGAGGATGGCACCCACGTCAGTAGATCTTGCGTTGGAGTCGTTCGGAGTGTCTGTCTCATAGTAGACCGTCTTGATGTTGTCCATTCCCAGTTCGATTGTTTCTGCACCTTCAACTTTCAATTTGAAACCCATAGATAATGCCTCCCTTTTCTTTATGGTTCTTCCCATGATCGCTATGTACGTCACGGGTTATATGTATAGAGGAGCGCTCCCAATAGCCTGGGATACACGCCTCTTATACAAGCAGTTACGCCCTGACGGCGGATGTGGCCTTGGTGATCGATACCTCGAGGTTCTTCACGTTGCCGTTGAAGACCAGATCGATCTGGCACGTGTTGCTCTTCTCATCAATGATATAGTTGATGTCGTCACCGTCTTGGATGACGGAGTTGACATAACTTTTGCTGTTCAGCCATCTGCTCTTCTGGCTGCCTGGGTTGTTGCTGAAGAATTTGACGATGTTGTCATGCTTGAAATCACTCGTCTGGAAGCGCAGAATCCGCTCCACATAGGTACTCACGAGTGTTTTGTAGACAGAGTCAAATCCGTCCTCAGTCATCGCGAGGCTTCTCGCTTTGTAGACCGTGATGCGCTTGATGTCCTTGCCTTGCAATTGGGCATTTTCAGACGAGAAGACGAAGCCGAAGTTACGGCGGTTGATCGCATCCTTGATCGTGTTGGTGAAGCCTGTGATCTCCTTCGCCATCGTCGTGACGGTACGCAGGCTGTTGTCCCCTGCCTCGATGTCAAAGCGCACACCTGGGTATTCGCGGCTAACATTTTTGTAGGATTCCTTGAGATAATCCGGGCATTGGCAAGCAGCCATAAGACCTGCTGCGACGAAGCTTGCCCCGACGTAGACGCCCTCGATCCAGAGCTTGAGGATGTCTTCTTTTTCCTTGGAGAGTCGGACGCCGTCTTCGGTTTGCAGCATCTTGCTGTCGATCACGACGCCGGATTTATCTTTGGGGATGATCGTGAAGTTCGGAATGCACGGGATGGCAAATTCACTAAAGTCTTTGCGCACCAAGACACCGCATTTGTCGATGTACTTGTCAATGCCTGAGGTCGCCATACTGTTGAACGTGGTCTCCTCATCGTTCATGAAGCTGAAGAAGAGCTGAATTTTATAGTTTTTGACAATCTCTAAAAGCATCGTCAGTGATTCCATCGTATTGCCGTCCTGCTTGACGACTTTTTCAGTCCCACGGAAACGCTCACGGCTGACCTTTGCTTTACCAGCCGATTCCAGCTCGATGGATGGAACAATCCCAAACCAGATGGTGTCCGTGAAGTCGTTCTTGGAGTTAACGGTGTTAAGATAAGTTTCCAGACGGGGTACGTTGTTGCTCTTGACCATCATGTCCAGCTTGGCATTGGTCACGAGCAAGGTTGGCTGCATGCCCTTGTTCTTGGTCGCGTATTGGTCAAAAAACATCTTGACGCCGAGAATCTTCTCGACCAACGGCTTGACTGTTTTGACGAAATCGTCCTTGGCGTTCTTGTAGAACTCCAGATAGGTGTTGTAGTTCTGCACCTCTGTCTCGATGTCGATCTCGTTCTGCACCGCAGGCAGCGGGCAGAAGGTACGCACCACCAGGTCTTTGACATAGGACGATGGAGTCTCGGTGATCGACTCATAATCATCCTCGAAGACGCTGATCAGACCTGTGCTGCTGTTGTTGTCGATGACCATCAGATCAGTGCTCTCCGCCTTGGGAGCCTCGATGATCTTGAGCTCACCCTTCTCCCCGATGCTCAAGAGGCCGATCTGGATCGCTTCGGACTTGTTGTCCTCCTGCGTGCCGCCCAGGAGCAGTCTCGTCTTGATATCCTCAATCGCGAGAGGCAGCATCGCCATCACGTTGTTGTAGTTGCGGCTGGCATCTTCGAAGAGATTATTCAGCTTGTCGCCAAGCTCCAGCTTCTTCGGATCGCCCTCATCCAAGCTATCGTACTGATTATGTAAATAGTGAATTTCCTTCCGCACCTGACGGATATCATCCATCACCTTTTTCGGTGAGATCATATCAAGCAGGTTCTCAAACTTGAAATCCACATTCGTGATGCCCTGACTACGCTTCGTGTCGATCAGTGTAAACAGCATTTTCAAAAAATCGTTGTTCTGGTCCACCCGGATTTCGGAGATGCAGTCCTCGGAGATTCCCTCCGGCTTTTTCAGGGTATACATCACCTTCTGGTTGGCTGCGTTATAGAACGAGTAGACCGTCGGCGAGAATTTGTCCAAGAAATCATCAAAGCTTTTGACCAGCAATTGTTGATGGATCTCTTTAATTTTGTCGTCGCTTAGGCTGTCGCTGCCCTTCACATCCCCTACGATGGTGATCAAATCCAGCTTCTCCGGGTTGATTTCCTCGAAAAGAATCGTTCGGTTGGTCTGTGTAATGATGTCCATAAGTTTAGTCCCATAAAATTTTGCCAGTCATTTCTGATGGAGACCCGCAAAATCTTATAGTCTCCCCCTTTCTATGACATTTTGATGAGAACGGATAAATCCAACTGTCATTTCATGTTATTTCAAAATTCCTCACTCATCATAGTGAAAAATGGATGATTCTGTCAATAACACCTATTTGTGTGACTTTATTCCCGTTTAACTGTCCTAAATCTCATTTTTTCTGGCACCGTTTGTCCTTTTTTACTAGAAAAGTAAGGATGAATTCACCTGTTTGTGATTGACTTTGCTCAAAATGGTTTAGGACATAAGTTTTTGGTAAAACAAATCAATAGTCTGGAAGTCACCCCAAAAAACTTCTCCTTGTCGAAAAATCTTATAATTCCGTCGATTTTTTCGTTACAAAAAAAAGAGATGTTCTACCCCTTGCAAGTGCGAAAAACACTTCCAAAAGGTGAACATCTGCATAAGACGATGATCCTATCAAAATGGCTAAATTCATTTGGTAACAGGTGCGTCGGTTGGTTTGTCCTTCAAGAAAAAACGTTCGAGCGAAAGTGCTGCCTGGAGAAATCGCAGCGAAAAGCGCCGCCGCGCCGCCGAAACAGTTAAACCCCGCATGATCAGTGATGCCAAAAGCGGGTTCACATTCCGATTCGCACAGGACTGGATCGGCTCGATCTCATCCTCGATCAGCCTCTGGGACACATCCAATGGCGCTTTTCCACAGAGGCAAAAATACAGCACCGCACACAGGCTGTACAGGTCGGAATGCGGCCCCTGCTGCGAGGTGGCGGAGTATAATTCCAGCGGTGAATACCCGATAGAGGTAAAAATACGCTGATTCGTTTGATTGGAAAAGTGAATCGCCGACCCAAAATCGAACAGCTTCAGCTCACCTTTATGATTCACCATAATATTCTGTGGTTTTATATCACGATGGATGATCCCCCTTTTGTGGAGGTGCTCCAAAGCGTCGATCAAGGGGCCAACCGACAATAGGGAAAAAGGCCATCTTTTGTGATTATTGTGAATTACCTTGTCAAGGGTCCTTCCCCGACAGTATTCCGTGACGATATAACTAGTCCCATTTTCCTCAAAATGATCGACATACCTGACGATATGCTTATGACGCACCTCCCGCAGAATTTCCGCTTCGCTGAGGAAGGATTGCTTCAGCTCCTGAAATTGCTTTTTAGTCGAGGGCATCCGGCATAGCACGCCCTTGTGATCCAGATCGCGGATCGCCAAGCTGGCTGGGAAGAACTCTTTGAGGAAGAGATACGTGCGGCTTGTCTGGTGGTAGACGATATAGCCGACGGAGAGCTCTGTCCAGGAGATGGCGCGGCGGATGCGGTATTCCTGCTGGAGGATGGTTCCTTTGGGCAGACTGGTTTCATAGCGTGAGCTAGTTTCTTTGGCCGTTTGGGATTTGAGCGCTTGGGGCATAGAGGTTCCTCCTTTTTGGTGAGGATGAATTGGGATAGTATAGCATTTTCTGGAAGATAGGAAAAAGGGGGCACTCTTGCGTCTTGTGTACGGGAATTGTTAAGCCCGCTTGATATTCATTGGTTGTATCGTTGGTTGAATCTGGTCGGGCTACAGGTAGACGAGTATGCTGAACGAGGGATCGGTCCCGGTATGTATGGCGGTACTACCCGTTTTCAGTAGATGTGAATTCAAATCTGGTCTAGACCGGAATAGATGGGTTCCGTAACGTTATTTTGTTAAACCACGCTCCACTATTTTTCCTGTGGCTGGTTTGATCACTACGTTCAACGCAAAATTGGTCGCGATGAGCTTCCCCGAATCATTGATCCATATAGCCAGATAAGTGACCGGATTTGGAAGTCCATAAAGCAGCCCCGCGTCCTCGATCCTCCAGAGTAGTTGTCCCTGCTGGCTGATGCCGTACACATTGTTAATCTCGTCTGCTCCAATTGAAATCCCTGTGGGGGGCAAGGTAAGGATCACAAGCCGATCATCCATTTCCCTGACAGAGTAAATAATATGTGGAAAATGAAGGATTTTGCCGGCTACCATGATCTCGTTATGATTGAGGCGAAAAGGAATGGGCATGGACTTGCTCCTGACTATGTTTTTCTGGCTCGTATCTCATTTTTTAGTAGCTTCAATAGAGACGGAATGATTGGATCGAGTCGGCTATGATCAAACCAAGGGACGTCTTTCCAAAAGGATGTATATCCCCTTAGCTGTTGGTAGGTGATTAGTAAGGTTTGTAATCGGATGTTATGGATCGACTGCTGTTTTGTAATCATTCCAACAACGATATCAAAACAGATCATTGCTTCCCCTTCCACTAATAGACCTTCGCACAGTTCTCTGGTTGCTTCTCATTCGTCGATTTGTTCCTTGGTAAACATTGTTGCCTCCTCCCCTTCATGACAACAATATGTTTGTCTCTTGCTCACAAAATCACACCTTTTGCCACCAAAAGGCTCCCCTCATACAAAGAAAAACGATGGCCCTTCTGCAATAATTCGTGCGGGGCTTCCTCCACTAAAAATGAAAATTGGGCGGTCACACATAGCTGTTCATCCAAAGGATTCGTCCACGTGATATCAGCACTCCAGTCCGTAGCTGCACCATCTGTAATTGACTGTTGCTCAAAGCGGACGATTGGACAGTATCTCATACCGGCAGCAAGTGGAGTCTTCCTCCCTCCTGCTTCAGGGGGGAGCCAGCAGATTTTGGCTGTTACGGTTTGGTTGCTCATGGGATGGGCCTCCGGTTTCTATGCAATCTGGAAATGAATTGGGTTAGTTCCTGCAATCAACGGATCTGGAGCTGTTAAATGTCATTTAGGTTGCGAAAAACATTGAAGAGTTTGATGCCCTTGTACCAGATTCCTAGTGGTGTCTCTTTCATGCGGTCTTACCTCCAATTTGTTAAGGGGTGCCCCCAGTTAGATGAAATCCTGTCTTTTGCATCTGCTTATTTCCTGCTGCGGAAGTATATACCTCCATCAAGAGAACAAACCATTCGTTATTGATATGGACACACAATCTAAAATGTTATTTCTATAGCTTGTTTACCTGCACGAATCAATCAAATAGTTCTTAAACAGTGAATCTAAGAATTCCTGAGGAACTATATTATTTCTAAAATTTAACGAAAGTAAGCTATCGATCGCTTCGTTCCAATTGAGTCATGAGTTATGCATAAAAATATTGGCATCAATACCACTGTCATCATTAAAAGCCAGTATACATACGCCATATTTCCTCTCGCCCCAGATCGCCCATTTCATTGAGGTTGGCAGCCATACCACGATTTCTGAGTTATATAGGATCGCATCGGCAGGACTCTCTGCCGGACCCTGTTCCAATGTATCCCAGCACTCTTCAGGAGTTGTCGAATCAGGAAAACAGCACCAATTAAAATAATGAAACTCATGCAAATAATAATCAACTGGGTCTGGTTCCAAAACAGCTAAGAAAACTTCTGTATATTTTGAAGCAGCTTTAAGCCGTTCGATTTCCATCCAAAATGACTCGCTCATCGCCATATCGAAGTCAAAGACGAGTGTTTTTTGAAAGTTGATATGAAAGACCTGCTCAGGTAAACGTTTCTTAGCGTCAAACACTTTTGTGATGAACTGATATGCTTTTTCAAACTCTTTTTTCTCCTTCATTAAGTGGACGGTGTTCGCCATGGTGAAGACCCCCCATTTTATTGTTTTCGGATGGTCGAAAATGATACAAATCGGGAGAATAATAAGTTGCTCCATTCGATAAGAAGCCTTGAACGACAATAAAACTAGGCCTATCAAGATCTCGGTGTTAGTTATATTTGTTATAATCAACTTTTAAGGCGATTTCCTTAGCATCATCAATCCTATTTTCATCTAGACATTGATGTATGTTGCTTGACTCCTCCTCCCAATCGGGACCAAAAAAAGCTAGATAAATTGCGAAATCTTTAAGATTTTCAGTTACGTTCGACTCCAAATTTCCTCTACAGCCTCAATCGCATTCATAGGTCACCTCATTTTTGGGATCACTTATGTGGAACCTGCAGTAGAAATGTCATTTCATAGCATGATATCCCTATTGACCATTGATTTCACAGTGTCATCTCTTTTTCCTTTTCATGTCTACGGTTTCATAAGAACAATTCGATCATTCTTGCGCTGATCCTACCCCAAAGAAGCCGACATTCCATTCGCGGAACATCAGCTTTTCACTTTCATACATGTATTCGCTTATGTTGACGTGGAAACGTCGGCTGCTTCCTGAAGCGATTTATTACTTCGTAAAACGGTAATAAAACCATCCAAAATATCGTGACTAACAGAAAATCCTTTCCGTTTATAAAATTCCAAAGCGTCATCATTACCATTGGAGACAAAGATAAAATAATCTTCGACATCATCAAATTGCTTCAACCACTTCATCGACATATGGAAAAGGGTTGACCCGATCCCATACTTCCTGTACTCCTCTTTAAGATAAAATTGGGATAAACAACCTACATTCTTTCTACTGACAGAAGAAAGGTCAAAAAAAGTGGCAAATTCATTTGAATAGGTTTCTTTGGGAGAGATATTGGAGTATACATAACCTACGATTTTATCGTCATCTTTGACAACCACCGTATAATTATGGATGGCCTTTTGGATGGAAGGCATCATCCGGGTGTCAAAATTCATGTTGTCAAATAATTCTGGCTTGATGTATGATTTTGACTTTTGGAAGGCCATGAGTTCATTGCATGCGTCTCTGCAGCATTCGATTTTGGCATCGGGTATTATTTCATATGTGATGTTCATGGTTGGCGCTCCTTTTATGTATCGATTGATAATTCTAGTGAGTTCATTTTCGTTAATTTAAAGGTATTTCCATTTTATCGTATATTGGAAAAGTCCACTAGACTTGCAGATGACTATCTCTATGTGGTTTCGTAACGCCATTTTTTAATTATCCAGGTGATCTATCATATTGCCATTCAGCTTTCGGTATAGACGTCCGGTAGAGCATGAGAAAGGCTTATTTCCATAATACATTTTATTTACTATATCTCGCCTTATATCCCTCATGGTTTTCTAACCAAAACGACGCTGTTCCTGATGCAGGTTTATTTTCAATGAAATTAGAGGTCCACATCTATGAGTTTGGAATATCAATTCCTACATAATCTTGTATTTTTTCAAAAAGCGGAAAAGTATGTGACCTACCTTTTTCTATATACCGATTCATCATATCTTTTTTTATTTTTCCCTTTCCTCTACTGCCACTACAATACTTCCTACTGTAATCAGAAGCTCATTGGGTTCCTTACCCGTTTTAGCTGTCTCATTTTTCTAACGAATCCAGGTTAGTTTTACTTAACACCCGTATTCTATTATTATTTTTTTTGCAACTGTATTATTAGGATCAACTGTCAATACCTCTTTTGCTATGCTAATGGCCTCCTGCATACTCACCAATGGCATAGAGGTTGACTTAGTAATAATGAGGCGAGGTAATGAAGTTCACTACTCTCTCCCGAATCAAATATTAGATCAGTTACAAAGGTGTATGTTATTAATCCTTCATGTTCGTAAGCAATTTCAAGCAAAAGGTTGGTTAATTCCTCCAAGCTGGTACCAGAAATTAATTTCTTTGCTGCTACAAAATCACCTACGAGTATCATATTTTTAAACGTCACCTAGTTTTCAACCTCCATCAACTTCCTTGTAAGCAGTTTCACCCGTTTCATGGTCTTTGGCTAGGTCTTTATCCCCCACTCGATTTCCTCGGTAGGTTACTCCCCGTCGTCTATTTGAACTTTAGTACCGGCTATAAAATAGTTACATAAAGTAAAAGTTTTAACAGTCCCTTAGTAGCATATTTTACTTTATTCTTTGCTGGACTAGCTACCGAAGGACCCCGTCTTCCTGAATTATCCATTCCTGGTCCCTGCTATATCTATTGTCTGTTTGGCAATATAATTTGGTACAATACATATCACCAATATCATTGTCTTGGCCTTGTTAGATCTATATACCTTAGTGGATTGTTGAGAAAACCTAGTGGACTTACCCTATTTTCCTTGATACAAATTTAAGACCAAGCGCTTACTAATGAGATTTCTCATACTCCACTGAACTTTTGTATCCCAGAGCCGAGTGCATTCTTTTGGTATTATAGAACATCTCAATATATTAAAAAATAGCATTTCGAGCTTCCTGCTCATTGTCAAAATGTTTGATTCCAGGCATTAGTTCGCGTTTTAGTGTATTCTAAAAATATTCCATTAACGACATTGTCATATGGGTCACCGAAGGCGGGACATGCTGATTCGGGCTCCTAGAAGCCTCAGTTTTTCTTGCTATCGCTTGCTTGTATATGGAGACCCTCTGCCTGTGTGGACAATTAGACCTTCTTTTGAATGTTCCTTGCCTACAGCTTGCATAAAGGCATCGATGACCAGCTGATCTGTCATCCTTGTGCTAATCGCTCTGCCGACTACTTTTCTTGAAAAAACATCAATGTATGTAGCGAGATACAGAAAGCCTGTTTGTAAGGGGATGTAGGTGATATCTCCCACCCATAAGGCGTTCTTCTTTTCAGTCGTAAAAGCCCGTTTCACAAGGTTCTTCATAATCCTTGTTGCATCGGGCTTTTTCCCATTTTGATTTCGCCTGCGAGAAGAAACAGCAGACAACCCCATTCTCTGCATCAGACGGGCGACGCGATTTTTACTGGTAAATATGCATCGTTTGCACAATTCCAGCGCGATTCGGGGGCTGCCATAGCGGCCTTTAAACTCTTTATAGACATCACGTATCCCATCTTCCAGAACTTCAAGGTCAATGGCTCGGTTACTCTTACGACGCTTTTTCCAATCGTAGTGTAGTAACCTTGTCGAGTAATATTTAAATATTCTACAGAGAAGTTTTACGGTATAGGTAGTTGGATTTTTCTGAATAAAGCGATATTTCGTTAATGTGGACCCTTTAAGAATGCCTGAAACTTTTTTAGAATTCATTCTCCGATTCCAATTCTCTTAGTCGGCTTTTGCAAACGTTTCATCTTGACATCCTTATTAATGACTGGATTCCACTTCCAGAAAAGGCGCTATCGGGGTTCGCTTGATATTCATAGACCCACCAGCTTAACATCGTCGGAATGATACCAATGGCTTTAGCAACTTGAGTCACCTGTTTACCTTCCTGTAGTACTTGCATAACGGCCGCGATTTTAAATGCCTTGTCATATTTTTTGCGAATACAAAACAACCCCTTTTCCCAAAGTTAACGTGGTCTTAACTTGGTGTAAAGGGGGTTGGAAAGTCCAAAAATGTGTACCTTAAAATTCTTATAAGTCTATTCCATATGTTTGTACAATCCGCTTTAACAATGTATCTTCCCTCATAAAAACATCATCAAGATCATTTGGAATGTTTGGCTGATAGTATTCTTTTTTACAAAATTGTTCCCATTTAAGTAATGTTTCTTTTGCTTTAATAAAATTAGTTTTATTACATCTAATAACAAATCCATAAATGTAATCATTACTTTTCAATTCAACTAAAATAAAACACCTAGGATCTTTTGGATCTTTCGCAATAAAAATTTCACTAAACCATTGATTTTCAATCACTCTTTCGAAAACTCCATTTAATTCTTGAAAGTCAATTGGAATATTCATCACCTCGCCCAGTTCTTTTATAATGTCCTCCATATATTCATTCGGAGCATTAATTTCATACTGTTTTAAATCCATAATACAACTCCTTCATAAAAATTTATTCTTTTACCAGCATAATACCTTTTCAAAACTCCTTAAAGACATTATTCACTAAATTGACTTGAAAATTCTTTAGCCCAATATCCGTCGCCATAAAAAACTTCAAGCGTTACATACGGATAACGTGTTTTAAATTGTTCGATAACACCATAGCAACTCACACAAGGATAATTTTCGGTATAAAGATTTATTGTACCATGCGCCTTAAAATTATTGCCAAGCAACAATGAAATTTCTTCAAGAATCTTAGCTTCGGCATCTAGAGCCCTCTGATAATTGTCACTGTATTCAGTGAGATACATTCTTAATGAGGGATCCGCTTGAAACTTCACAAAATCCTCCACATTGTTGAACTTACTATGTGCCATAAGTTCATCTGGTAAACCATCAATATCAATCCACGCAATCCCAAGATTCCCTATTCCCTTTTTAGGTAATTTATAAGGATTCTTTTATATTCTTCATGGATATCTGTTGCTCGCTCGGCTAAATCCTTCCCAACTGCTTCATAACCTTGGGCTGCCTCTATGATTGATTTTATTATTTTCCTTGGGCCCCCCAATGCTTTCTTAGCGCCATTAACAATGCGATAATAATCCTCATTACGAGCCCTTTGTTCAAGCTCTTCAGAAGTAAATTCATATAATCTATAATAGTTACCCGCAGAATATCCGGACTTAATTTTGTAAAAGCCTGAAGGATCAATGTATCCCGTGGGATTATTCTCTACATACGTAAACCTATTCAAACTTAGCGGATTATCCACCTGTCCCTTATACGTATCCTCCGTAATAAACCGTCCCACGCTTGGATCGTAAAACCTCGCGCGCAGATAATAGAACCCGGTCTCATCATCGTAAGATTCCCCAGCATACCTGAACGGGTTGTTCATTCGATCTTTTACTTGTACCTCTGAACTTGAATTCCCCCACGCATCATACTCGTATTGGTTGAGAACTTCGCGGGTATCTTTGTCGATGACTTTTACGACATCTCCGTGGCTGTTGTAGAGATAATAGCCGGATTGGTTAGTTGAAACGTCGTGGCGAAGGATGAGATTGTTGCCCCAGATGTTGCGGGCCATGACATTGCCTATTGCGTCTAGTTCCTCGATGATTTTACCGTTGAGATAGATGTACTGCGTCGTTTGGCCGTCGACAGTCTTGGAGGCGCGAAGGTTGCCGGGGTAGTAGGTGTAGGTCGCTTTCTTTTCCCCTATACTGGCTTTGGTCAAACGATTTAGGGCGTCATACTCGTAGCTTCTGGTTTCCGTCGGTAAGTTGAATGAGCCAAACATATGCTGCTGACGATTACCCAGTTTATCGTATTTGTAGGTTTTGGGCCTGTTTTTGGAGACTGGTACCGATACGGTTGTGGTTACAGATTGAGTTGGCTGGGTTTCTGTTGAGCTGCTTTTCGTGGGCGAATCTGGTTGGGCAGCTGAATCTGTATGACCTGGAGTTGTAGTGTCCGCATCAGATGGGTTACTAACCGGTACAACTTCCTCTTGTTGCATGGTTCCCTGTTCAGGAGTGGCTGCTTGGAGGTTAGCAGTTTTTTCTGGTGGGTTCTCTAATGAGTTTAATGGAGATGGCTGGATCGTGCTGTTTGTACTGGCAATTGCACCAACGGATACAGATGATGGAACAAAAGTAGAAGTGGGTATTGCCGTTGTCGCAGGTGTTGCAGAATTATTTGCTAATCCACTGGTCGTTCCTGATGTAATAACACTGTCCCACGGGTTCTTTTCGTAAACCAATCGGTCAATCTTGTCATATTCGTAGTTCCACGTCTTGTTGTTATGACTGTGGAGTACACGGGAGATATTGCCAAAAGCATCGTAGGTATTGCTTTCTGCCCAGCCGTCTGAATGGGTCGTAGTCTGGATCTGTCCCAAAGAGTTGGCTCGTTGGGTCATGCTGGGTCCGTCTGGATAACTGACTGTCGTGGAGTCGCCGGATGAACCGGTAGTGTAGCTATACTTGACTTCTCCACCCAGCAGATCGAATCCTGTGGTGGAGAGTGATTTGAGACGCTCCAGTTCGTCATACGAGTACTTGATCGTGGTAGTTCCCTCGGTCGGAGATGCAGTTGTCATCCCCGGATACGTGAAGGAATCGATCGCATCGTCCAGGTTGTCGATTTCCGTGTACTTCTTTTCATCAGAGGTGACAGGTACGGCCTCATAAGATAGCTTATATTCCCGTGCTGGCATGTTTTTCCCAGACACGGTGTAGGACGTCATCCGATTGAACGCATCATAACCGTAGCCCAAGGTATACTGGTCGTTCGTCTGGCTCGTGAGCTGGCGGGTTTTCTCGTCGTAGTTAGATTCTTCCGTATAGACGGTAGCTCCTGCCTTGTTGAAGACGGTCAGCTTCTCCAGCTCATAGTACGGGCTGTACTGGTAGCGGTGCTGGTTGCCTGTTTTGTCTGTAAAAGTCGAGACATCCCCGTTTGGTGTGTAGCTGTACCGTTCGACCTTATTATCCAGCAGATAATCCTCCTGCAGCTTCCAGGAGAGCGCATTGTAGTGGTAGCGCGTAGTCGGCTGGTCGTTCTGGATGACTTCGACGAGGTTGCCGAGAGCGTCGTAGGTGTAGTTGTATTCGTTTTTCTCCGGGTCTTGGAGATAAATCAGATCTCCCCGGTTGTCGTACGCGAAGTTGGTGACGCGCTGCTTGTTCTGGTCATCGCTTTTTTCCCATTTCTGCGTGATGTTGCCGAAGCCGTCGTAGGTGAAACGGGTGGTGTTTTGGACACTGCCTGTTTTTTCTTTTTCGACGATCCGTTCCAACTGGCCGAAGCGGTCTTGATAGGAGATGGTAACCAGGCCGTTTGGCTCGATGACCTCATTTACATCGACCGGAAGACGGCTTCCTGGGGTGGTCACGGTGTTGGTCTGGTTGTGGTAGGTAGCAAGACCACGTGGGTCGATCTCCATTTTTTCCGTTCCGTCTGGATGGTACAAAACCGTAGTGCGTCGGTCTGACAGAGCATGCGGATAGGTCGTAACCGGTTGGCGTCCATCTTTGCTGTAGCTTTGGAACACCAGTGGACGCATCGTTTTACCTTCCAAATAGGTGCTGGGCATCGGTGAGCATGTCGATTGCGGGCTTCGCGGTGTGCCGACGTATTCCCCCTGATACTCCACATCTCCAAACGGGGTCAGCGCGCTGACAATAATCCGTCCGTCTGGCAGGTGGGCGTACATGGTGCGCTTGTTGAAGGTGTCATCGAAGCCGTAGCAGGTCGTACGCGGTGTTCCTGTTCCGCTGGCTGGGATGAAGGTCTGTCCTGTCAGGCGGTCTAACATGTCGTAGGTGTTGGTGACTTTGCTGCCGTCTGGATAGGTCTGTTCCTTCAGCAGGCCACGGTCGTCGTATTGGAACGTCATTTCCAGCGTCTTGGTTTCGGTTTTGCTGGTCGCAACGTCCATGGTGGTGCGGATGACATCTATGCCTTTCGGGTCATAGGTAAAATTCTGGGTGAGCGTCTTGCTCTGTGCACCGTAGATGTTCTCTTGGATGGAAGACGGCAGGGTCGGAAAAAGACCTTCGTAGCGGTACACGCGCTCGATGCGGTCGTTGCCGTCGCCTTTTGGATAGTGGTCGGAGATGCTTTCGGTGGAGATCAGCTCCCCTTGATAGGTGTAGCGCTCCTCGTGCGAAAGGCCGTCGCGGGACTTTTTGCTGAGGTAGGTGATTTTTGGGTTAAAAGAAGGACCGTAGTGGTACTGCCAGATGGATGTGTTGCCTTTTGGATCGGTCTCCTGCACTTTGTCGCCGTGTTCGTTGTAGGTCGTGGTCGTGATGTTGGCGTAGTTGGCCAGACGTGGTTCGACGGTGGCGCGGTTGCTTATTTCAGGTTGTTTCAGAAAGCTAAACACTTCCTGATCCGGGATGCCGTCCACAAACCCGTACGTCCGCACCGGATTTGGTTTACCTGGCTCATACTCATAGCTGATAAACGTATTCGGCGTATAGCTGTAGTTGTCTTCTGTCACGGTGGACAGGCTGGAATCCGTGTTGCCGTTGAATTTGACAAGCCGCAGGACGTGCGAGCCTTGGTCGGATTTTGGGTCGATGTTGATGACGTAGGTCTTCTCCAGCTTGCGGTACTTGTAGAAACCCGTATCGAAATCTTCGCAGGAAAAAATCTTGTCCCCGTTCCGTTTGGCGACACCCGCGAGACGTTCGATATAGGATTTCGGAACCTTCCATACTTCCGGTGCCAGCGGTTGTTCTTCCGGCAGGAGCGGTTTGGCTTCGCAGCTGCTGTTGCCGAGTTTGTATTCCTTTCGAAAGGTTTTGAGCTCGGCGGATGACGGGTCGGTACTGTTGCGTCTCATCGTCTGGTAGGAGTATGCCACTTGGGTGACAGGCGCGTAGCTGACGTAGGACAGCGCGAGCGGGTCTTGGTACAGACGGATGACCCCGCGTTCGAATGGGTTTTTGACAGGGCTGACGGGGTCTTGCTCATACGGGCCTTTGTAGTAGTGGCTGTACTTGTATTCCAGATTGAGGCCTTGCAGGGAGTAGTCTACGTTTTTCAAAAGCAGGTAGCGGATCGTACGGCGGGTGCTGAGGTCTTCCTCGACGTACTTTTTCGATTCGATGCCGTTGAAATCCAGTAATACCTTGCCGGTGTCGTCTTTGGGCAGATAGTAGTCTTTAATCAGGTTGAACTCGGCGTTGCCCCAGATGTCAGGGTCATGATAGGTGTAGGATGCGAGCTTCTTGGTCTGCGCCGCGTTTTCAACATTGACCTCCTCGACCGAGTTGAGTTTGGCGAATGGTTCGTTGTTGCTGGTTTTTCGGTATTCGAGATTGTATTTGACGTGCTTGATGAGCTTGCCTTCCGGCGAAAACACCTGCAGCTCCGTGATGATGTTAGGCACTTCTGTCCGGTCGCCATTTGCAGGCTGAGCGTTGGTGAAGCTGACCTTGCCCTTTTTCAATAGAATCGTGCGTCCGACGCTGTCCACGATCTTGATCGGCTCGGTGTTGTTGCCGTATTTGGGATCTGGGACGTAGTAGGTGATTTTGTCGCCGAAGACGTTTTCTTTGGAGACGATGAGCTTGTAGGTATCGTCTGGATAGGGATAAAAAGTGTAGGTGAAGCCGTCGCGCATGACTTTGATGCGGTAGTTGGAGCTGTTGACATCATACTCCTTGAAGTCCATGCCTTCGTATGGCTCGTCCACCCAGTAGCCTGGTTTGTCAAAAGGCTGGACGCGCTCGAAGCTCTCCCCGTCTTCGAAGTGGAAAAAATGATGCGGGAAGCTGTCTTTGATGCGCTGGGTGTAGTGAACCTGTTTGGCACTGTCGCTGTTAATGTCGGCGGTGTAGGTGGTGTCGGCCTTGTCGTAGCTTGGGATGTTAAAGGACCAGCCGGTGGCAAACGGGATGTCGTTTAGCTCTGAGCGGTTGGTCATCGTTTTGTTTTTGTGAGGGCCGTCAGTGGTCGGGAGGATGACCTTGCTGTCCAGCTGGTGGTAGCGTCTGGTCAGGACGAGATCGAGGCCGTGTCTGCCTTTGAGCGAGATTTCGTTCTCGACGACGTTGGCGGCGCGGTACATCTCGTCGACGGGGTTGTCGGTGTTGGTTTTGAAATATTTGAAATGCTGATCCGGACCCTTGTATTTGGTGCTGGGTGGTGCGGCGAGGGTGGTGTTGACCTCGGTGATTTCTGGGATGTAGAGGGCAGAGCCGGAGTTGATGGTTTTGGAGATTGGGTTGGATGAAGCAGTTGGTTTGGTATACTGTGTCGATGTTGCTTTGGTTGATAAAGATTGCTTGGATGATGTGGCCGATTGGGATGATTGGGCTGGGCTTGAGGAGATGGGCTGGGGGGGATTGTTGCCGTTGCCGTTGCCGTTGCCGTTGCCGTTGCCGTTGCCATTTCCGTTACCATTTCCGTTACCATTGCCGTTTTCGTTACCGCAACCACTCCCGTTGCCATTGCCGTTCCCGTTGTTGCCGCAACCGCAGTCGTGACCGTTGGCGTTTCCATTTCCGTTGCCATTGCCGTTCCCATTGTTGCCGCAACCGCAGTCGCGACCATTGCCGTTTCCGTTGCCATTATCGTTCCCGTTGTTTCCGCAACCGCAGTCGTGACCGTTGGCGTTTCCATTTCCGTTGCCATTACCGTTGTTGCCGCAACCACAGTCATGACCGTTGGCGTTTCCATTTCCGTTCCCATTGCCATTCCCGTTGTTGCCACAGCCGCAGTCGTGACCGTTGGCGTTGGCGTTTCCATTTCCGTTCCCATTCCCATTCCCACACCCGTCACCCGGATTGGTCGGATCTCCCCCTTCCCCCGGTGTTGGCGGATCATCCGGGTCATACGGATCTTGTCCCGGCGGCTCGTCTGGCGGATAGCCGGGGGTCTGGTTGCCGTTGTCCTTTTTCTTTTTCCATTTCTTATGGGTGTAACCAGCGATAGGGGTGTATTTGATCAGATGGTTATACTGGTCGATGTGTAGTTGCTCAATCTCCCGCATGACCCGCTCATCGTCCCACGTGTAGATTTCCTCGGTCTCTTGCGGGGAGAGGAGCTTTTGCAGGTTGGTGTAAAAGTAAGCCGCGATCTGCAGCGTACGGCGTTCGAACAACTCGTTCGCCTGAGCAACCGCGTGGGCGGAGAGCTGATCCCACTGCATCTGGAGGATCTGTTCCTCGGTGTAGACTGGTTTAGTGGTCGGATCGGGTTGACCTTCGTTTACTAGGAGGTCCTTGATCTCGGGGTATTGGTTGAATATCCATTCGGACGTAGATGTGGTGGTGCTGTCCAGTTCACTTTTTGTTCGTACCGTGTTGTCCGTCGCTCCCTGTTCATTGAAAAAAGCGTTGCCTACCGTCTCACCGTCTCACCGTCGAGCAACTGCTTAGTCCATTCGGAGACGGGGCTGATCTCTGCTGCATCGGCTGACGGTGGGATGTAGGATGACAGCAGCGTGATGGTGAGCAAAGCATGAAAGGCCGTGGAAAAGCGTTTTTTCCATGTGGATCGTTTGGCAGATTGATGGTTGTCTGCCTTATGCGTTTGACTGCGGTACATTGGTTGGGTAGCACCTCCAGAATAAGAATCAAATGTAGAGAGTGGGGTCGATTTCACTGATGTATGTTCGTAGCTTTCGCAGTCGACGGCTGAGCCAAGCTCGGATGCTTGCTTTTACAGACTTCGGCTGAGTAACAGCTTTTACTTTTTTAAGAAGCAGGTACATTAAAGGGCTGATCACTACTCTCTTCAAGTGCCTCCTCCCCCGGCTTCGTTATATCAAACTCCTGCGGAGACGGCTTCGGTTCCTTACGATAAGTCACCTGCTTCGTATTCCCGTTCGTGTCGTATGTATAGACCCATTCCTGCTCATAGCTGCTTTTGATCCGATCCAACAGCGTCCCTGCGTAGATGTATTCAAACGTAAGCGGAATTGTGCGCACAGTGACAATCACAGGCTTGCTTTTGCCGCCTCGGTTTTCAGCATAGATCGTGAATACGTATGTCTTCTCTTCCACTAGACCCTTGATTTTCACGTTGGCCTTTTTAAAAGTCTTTTGCAGTGGTGATTCACCCTCGCCGTATTGGATCACGTATGCTCGGGCGCGCTTGGCTGGTTCCCACGTGAGATAGGCCGTGATAGAGGTTACCTTGTCGAGGACGATATCCGGAGCCTCTGGTGGGTCGGGCAGAGTGCGGAACGTGGCGATGGCAGAAGCACCGTCTTTGCCCGCTTCATCCAGTGCGCGGAGGTGGAGTTCGTATGGCTTGTCTTTTTCCAGATTGGTCAGGGTGTAGGTGGTTGCTCCTGCAGGGATGGAGAGGTTTTTCTCCCCGTTGATCCACAGGACGTAGCCCTTCGCTCCCTCGACGGCATTCCACTTAAGCTCGGCTGTGGTCTGCTTGATCTTCTCCTTGATCACTTCAAAACCAGTGGGTGCAGGCAGCTCACCCGTTGGCGCAGGCGGGTCGGGCATGTCGGGGATGAACTCCTCATCTCCGGCAAAATACTCCAGATGGGCGCGGGGGCTTGTCCCGGTGATATTGCGGGCGGCCACATACAGGTCGTAGGTTTCGCCTGCCACGATGTTTTCCATGACAAAATGATCGCCGAACGTGCCGGTGCTGCCGAGAAGCTCATCTCCGTTGTAGACGAGGTATTCGGTTGCGTCCTTGACCAAATCCCATGAAAATTCGGCAGATTCGGAGCTGTCCATCTCAGCATAAAGGGTATCTTCATTCGGTTTTTCCGGGGGTGCGGGATGTGTCGGGCTGATCCAGGCAAAAATGTCCTGTGACTCCTCGCTGCTGGTTTCGGTTTCAGCGTTGTTGGTATCTATCGTGATTCCATACCAGGTGGATGGCTTTAAATCAAGGAGCAACGCCTTTGTCTCGGAGACTGGCAGCGTCGGGAAACTCTGAACTTCCTTGCCGTAATCATATCGGCCAGTAGGTGGGTGGGTGCTCAGATAATTCACGTTGTACTTTTCTACGCCATCCAAAGGGGCCCAGTTCAGTCCGATGCTGGTCGGCTTGTTCTCCATAGTGATCGTGGCTGTCCGCTCTGGTGTCAGGGCAAACAGGAACTTCCAATCATCGCTGGCCGTCATCTTCTCCTCGTCGAAAACGGTGATGATCCCCACATCCCACATCGGGAGAGAGACTTTGCCCGTCGGGAGCGGCATGGTGATCGTGGTGTCCGTGGTCATCTCCATGGTAGAGATCTGGTCGTTATCATCGGAACTGACCTCCACCACATAGGATGCGGCCCCGACGACCTTGTTCCACTTGAGTGTGATGCTGGTTGGGGTCATCCGGGTGACGGTGAAGGTAGTGACGTTTTCGTACTCAGGTGTTTCTGCAGTTGTTGATGTGGCACTTGCGGTAGGAACAGTGGTATTCACAGTACTAGATGTCTGGCTCTCGTTGCTTGCAATGCTTGCTGTTCTTGATGTCGTAATTACATGACTTGCAGCGCTTGCATCGTTGCGACCTACAGCATCGCCGTTTTCTCCGGTTCTACCGTTCCCTGCCTCCTCCCCGGTTGTTTTCCCCGGCTTTCCAGGCTTTCCAGGCTTCGGAACCGGCTTCCCCCGCTTCTTCTCCGCCTTTTTCTGCAGGCTGGCATGGACATCTTTTCGCTTTTCCGTCTTGCCTGTCTTCTCATCCAGGACAAGCATCGTCCAGTCCCACTCATCGGTCAGGCTGAGAACTGCCTGTTTTTTGTTCAGAAAAATATTGCCGCTTACGGCTCCGGTGTAAGATCCGATTGATTCCTGATAGATCCAATCCTTCTGTTTTTTATCGGTTTTGCGAAAAAACAACTCACTCGTCCCGAGGTCCTGCACGATCTCGTACAGATATCCCTTGTACGTAGTGCGTTCGATGTACTTCCACTTCTCTTCCAGTTTGTCACCCGCAGCATAGGCAGTGGGCGCGAGCGCCGTGGTGAGAAGCAGACAAAGTACGAGTAACAGCCTGATCATTGTTGGTTTCTCCTCCTCTATGGTACTTTCTGGTCTGATGAATGCAGGTACAAATTCCCCCTTCTTTTGATACATAATCCCTAGGGAAATAACTTTATCTTTTCCAATAAACACCAAAATGCGACTTTTGTCCACATTTTCCCCTTACCAAAAGTTACTTTTCACCCAGTAGACACAAAAAAAAGACGCCAGCTGAATACCGACGTCTTGCTGAGTCAAAGCGTATAGACGCATCAATGAGCGTATAGCACCTTATTGAAGCTTGGAGCCTGGGTGCATCGGACGGTCGCCTGCGAGGTCGGCGCGTCCATCGTAGAGATGATTCATACCACGAGTGAGGGTATCATCTTCGAGCGTGCTGTAGAGATGGTAGCCGAGATCTTCGCGTTCGACCAGGATATCTTCGAGCACTTCGACGGTACCGAAGTCTCTGAGCTGGTGGGCGCGTTCGATCGTTTTGCGGAGCATCTGCTGGATTTTGAGCTCGTGTTCGAGATCGTTGCGAAGATAGTCGCGGAGCGTATAGCGGCCTTCCACTTCATGCTTGATATAGGAAAGCTCATGCTGGGTGATCGGATGAGCGGTAGGTACGCCGCCAAGACGTGCTACGCGCTCACCGATTTCGTCGATATGATCGTTGGTCTTCTCGATATGCTCATTGAGCAGCTCATGAATGCTGAGGAAGCCCTCTGCCCCCTCTGACATCCAGTGATGCTTGCGGTATTGATGGGCGGCTACGCTGAGTGCGCATTGGTGGTCGTCGAGATGGAGGATCATTTCCAGACGTATATCATATGGCAGGCTGATCCCTGCGCCGATTTCCTTGGCGGTGCGTGGCTGCTGACGGAGAATCATGTTGTTGTGTGCAGTAGTGTGGCCTGGCATGTTTGGATTAAAGCCGGTTTTGTCCAGATTAAAACGTCCGTGCCAGTTGGCCAGATTTTGCATGGTGGCAACCAGCATGTTTTGCGGTGGGTATGGGGCCATCATGCCTTCCATTGGCGGTTGCATCGGGGGTTGCATATGATGATTCACGTTCAGGCACTCCTTTAACTGGAAAGTGGGGTCGGTGGTAGTATCTGCTTCACAGGAAAAAGTATGCAAAAAATCCGCCCAAACTCTTGATCCTGAAACGATCCTGTTCACTTGGAAGATATAAAAAAAACGGATCAAAGGAGATTTCTCCCCTTCGATCCGCTCTTGGTCAGGTGCATGATGAGTTTTTGCTCTCATCCACCCTGCTGGTTATCTTATTTCTTTTCCCCGTTGTCTACACGCTTGAGGAAGTCTTTGACGACACCGTTGAACTCTTCGTGGTGGGTCATGAATACCCCGTGACCGCCACCTTTGATCTCATAGTACTCGGTGTTTGGGATACGCTCGTACATCAGAGTGGATTCGTTGTGGTCGATGACGAGATCATTGGATGCTTTGGTGATCAAGGTCGGGACGGTGATCTCTTCGAGCAGGTCAGTCGTGTAATAGCCCTCAGTGGTGAAGACTTCGATCAAGTAATTGACTGCTTTTGGATTGAGGTTGTGGCTGTTGAAGAAGATATCGTAGTACTCTGGGAAGCCGAGCACTTCGAAGTCTTCTTTGATGGTGCCTTCCAGCTTTTCCATGTTGTATACCTTCCACTTGGAGAAGCTGTTGCACAGCGTCAGGGAAGCTACGCGGTCTTTGAACATATGGACAAATTTTTGCCCGACCATACCGCCCCAGCAGATGGCTACCACGTGCACAGGGAAGGTCACATCTAATTCTTCGAGGACATCCATGAAGCCTTGGCTCATGCCTTCGAGAGAGACGACACCGCTCGGATCAGAAAGACCGACACCTGGGATATGGATATTGATCACTTGGTACTCATCAGACAGGTCGCGGAACTGGTAGTAGAAGGAAGCAGAGGTCAGACCGAAGCCAGAGATCAGGAAAATGGTCTTCTTGCCACGGCCGCCGCCTGTGATGGTTGCTTCCATGTTGTAGCCTGCTTTGGTCTTGACGAGTACGCGGTAGAGGGATTGGTCATCGTATTTCATGTACTCTTTTACCGGATCAACAGCATTGAACGGACGGCGTTTTTCGGTGTGCATGCCGATCCAGCGGCCCATGAACTCTTCGGCTGGATAATCTTTTTCTACCTCGAGCAGGTGAATGTTGCTGTTGCCGAATTTGAAATCGTACATGTTCTTCTCAACCCAGTAGCTTTCTTGGGCAAATGGATACGTCGGCAGCATCACGCGTGTTGGTGCTTGGTTGCCGTACAGCAGACTCCAGTCGACATTGGCACCCATGGCCCAGAGCTGTGCCACTTTGTTTACTTTTTTGCTCAACACGAGCGATTTGAGGAATTCTGCACCCTCTTCGCCTTCGATTAGGAAAAGCTCTGCTTTGCCCGCGTCTTTCTTGGAGTTGCCGCGGAAGCTGCCGGCGATCTGTTCTTGACCGTCGATGAAGGCGGACAGCTTGGATTGGAGCTCATCTAAGCTGCTCACGAGCAGGACGAGACGCTCTTCCAAGTCAGCACGGCCTACTTGATAGGTGTACACCACGTCGGACAGGGTGTAGTCCGCGGCAGTGGTGCCAAGGAATGCCAGAAGGTCAGCTGCGTATTCTTTAAGCTTCTCATCGTCTTTTGCAGAAAGGATGAAGGCTTGCTCACCGGCAATCGTTGCCGCAGGTTTACGGCTGGTGAATTCCTCCACGATCACGTGGGCATTGACGCCTGCAAGGCCAAAAGAGCTGACACCTGCGCGGCGCGGTGCTCCGTTGCTCACCCAGTCCTTGGTATCTTGCACGACGTAGAATGGGCTTTGGTCCAGATCGAGGTATGGGTTGAGCTCGGTGATATTGGTGGCACCAGGGAGTTGGCCCTGCTTCATGGAAAGCACAACCTTGATCAGGCTGGCGATACCAGATGCCCCTTCCAGATGGCCGAGGCTGGATTTGAGGGAACCAAGACCAATGGATTGAACAGCTGGGGCGGAATCTTCACTCAATTGGTTAAACGCTTGTTTAATTGCGTTCACCTCATTCATGTCGCCCATCAGGGTAGCGGAGCCGCTGATCTCGATATAGCTGACAGAAGCCGGATCAACCTCAGCTTTTTGGAACGCGTCCACGAGTACTTTGGTCTGTGCTTCTGGGTTCTGGGTGGTGATGGAGTTGCTGTATCCACCGTGGCTGACCGCAGAGCCTTTGATCACTGCATAGATGGTGTCGCCGTCTTTTTGTGCCTGGCTGAGTGGCTTGAGCAGGACGACACCGACCCCCTCGCCGCGCACATAGCCGTTGGCGGATTTGTCAAATACCTTGGTCGCTGGTTCATTGCTGAGCAGACCGAGACGGGTCAGGGCCAGATGCGGATATGGGCTGAGGATCAGGTTGACACCTGCGACAACAGCTGCCTCGCAATCGCCTGCCTGCAGGGCATTGACCGCTTCGTGGAGCGCGACGAGAGAGCTGGAGTTGTCTGTGTCGATGGCGACGGATGGGCCTTGGAGGTTCAGCACTTGGGAGACGCGGTTGGCGATGATGTTGCGACCTACCATGTTGATTTGGTGTGCTTCGATTTCAAGCCCTTCTGCACGCATCACGTCTACATAATCAGAACCCGATACACCTACATAGACACCTGTTTTGGTGCCAGAAAAAGTGGATGGCTTGTATCCGCTGCCTTCGAGGGCTTGGTGAACGGTCTCAAGCAGGAGGCGCTGCTGTGGATCCATCAGCTCTGCTTCGCGCTTGGTGATCCCGAAGAACCCTGCGTCAAACTTGTCCACATCAGCAAGGAAGCTGCCGTACTTGGCATCGGTCCGGCTTTGTTCTTTTTTCGGGTCGCCGTAGAAGGCATCGATATTCCAACGGTTTGCCGGGATTTCGGTGACGAAGTTTTGGCCGTTAATCAGACCGCCGAAGAACTCCTGCAGGTTGGCCGACTGTGGCAGGCGCGCGCCGAGACCGATGATGGCGATTGGTTCGGTTGTGCGGGTATCGGAAGCTTGTTCCGTGTCATAAGCCGCAGTGAGAACCTCTCTCTCCTCGACGGTTACTGCGGCCTCTGCATAAGCTTGAGTCACCGCTTGTGTCTGTGGAGCTTCCGATTGCAGCTGTACCGCATATTCCTGACGCATGGTTTCGTAGTAGTTGCTCATCAGGTAGCCCGCAAAACGGGTAATGGTTGGGTAATCGTAGAAAAGCGTTGGGCTGATGTCAAACTGGAATTTTTTGCGCATTTTGACCATGACATTCGTCAAGCTGATAGAGTCGATCCCGAACTCTTCAAGGTTGGTGTCAAGACTGATCTGGTTGGTGGTGACATTGGCCGCTTCGGCAATCATCTGTTGCAGGTCGGATTCGATATAGTGCAAAAGTCTGTCGTTCATGTTTTCCGCTCCTATCTGTTTTTTAGCTGGTTGTGCCGGTTTTTTCGGTGCTTGGGATTGTGGTGGTGATGTTGGCGCTGGTGATGCTACTGGGGCCGTTTTTGCTTCAGAGACGGTAACATCTGGCTTAACTGGCTTTGCATCGCTTATGGCTTCCGGTGTTTTTGCCGGGGCAGTCCCCTGTGCAGGTTCGACTGGTGTCGATACCGTTACAACAGGTGCCGTCGCCGGTTTCGCTATTGCCGCTGGAACTAGCTTGATCGCGGCATTCGTCTCACGGTCGCCGTATGCTTCGATAATGTCAGCGAGCTTGCTGGTCAACAGCAGTTTTTTATCGATTTTGAGACTCGCCGTCAGTGGGTATCGGTCCATGAATACATAGACGGTCGGGATCATGTACGGCGGGAGCCAAGTTTTCAGTTCGTTTTTGCGTTCTTCACGGTTCATCAGCTGTTCGGTTTCCCGTTTTTTCAAGAAGGCGATCAGCTGCTTATTGCCGTTGAGGTCATCCCGGACAAGCGCCACCGCTTCTTTGATATCACGGTTTTTGAGAAGCGCGTTCTCCACTTCCTCCAGCTCGACACGGAAGCCGCGCAGCTTCACCATGCGGTCAGCACGTCCGATGATGTCGATCCGTCCGTCTGCCAGATAGCGGACGAGGTCGCCTGTCTTGTAGAGCTGTTCACCTGGCTTGAACGGGTGTGGCACGAAGTTCTTGGCATTCATCTCAGGTCGCTCCAGATAACCACGGGAGAGCTGGATGCCGCCAAGATAGCACTCTCCGATAACGCCAATCGGAACGGGATTCATATGTTTATCGAGGATATAAAATTCATTATTGTGATACGGACGTCCAATCGTGATCTTATCCCCTTCGGCTACCAGACCGCTGGAGTTGTAGATCGAGGTCTCGGTCGGCCCCCAGCCGTTCCACACCTCGGCGACCACCTTTTGCAGTTTTTCGCAGAGGTCTTTGGTCAGCGTGTCGCCACCTAGGAGCAGTCGTGCATTCACCTTTTTGCTCCAACCAGCGGAGACAAGCATCTGGCAGGTGGCCGGTGTGAACTGCAGGAAAGTAACCGGATCGTTCTCGATTTTTTCCAGTAGCTTGATGCCGTCTTTGAGGTAAGCCTCTGGTACGATATCAAGCGTGGCCCCGCATGTGGTCGGGAAGAACATATCGATCACAGACATATCAAAACAGATTGTAAACACGCCGAGCATATAGTCACCAGGGCCGAGGTTGAATCGCTTATGTTTGGCGCAAAGGATATTGGTCAAGCCTTTGTGCAAGACCTGTACGCCCTTTGGCTTCCCAGTCGAACCAGACGTATAGAGTACATAGACCGTATCCTCCGGTGTCGCCCGGCGAACCTGCGGCACTTCCTTGGTGGTCGCTTCCTCTACGATCTTCTCCCAGTCGGTGTCGAGCTTGATCGCGCGGCCGTTGAAGTTAGGCAGCTTGTCCACCAGTGCCGTCTGCGAGATCACAATCGGGATTTTGGTCTCCTCGATCATAAAAGAGAGACGTTCCGCCGGATAAATCGGGTCAAACGGCACATACGCCGCACCTGATTTCACGATCCCAAGAAGCGTCACCAGCATCATCTCAGAGCGTTCGAGGAATACCCCGACGAATTGACCAGCCTCTACTCCCTGCTGATTGAGATAGTGAGCCAGGTGTGTCGACATCTCATCGAGTTGAAGGTATGTCAGCTTGGTATCCTGATACACACAGGCGATTGCGTCCGGCGTGCGCTCCACCTGTTCGGCGAAAAGATCGAAGACACATTTTTCGGCAGGGAAATCAGCATAGTGGTCGTTCCACTCGATGAGGATTTTGTGCTCCTCCTCTGTGGTGAGCAGCTTGATTTCGGAGAGCTTTTTCTGCGGGCTTTTGGCGATATCGCTGAGGATTTGCACGTAGTGTGTCGCCATGCGCTGAATCGTCTCGTGGTCAAACAGAATTTGGTTATATTTGAACAGGACCTTGTAGCCGTGAGCAGTCGGGAACAGCTCAAGCGCGATATCATACTCCACCGCCTGATAGATCTCAGGAATCGTCTGAAGCGGCAGAGCCGAAGCGTCGCTGCTGTCGCCCTCCATCCAATTCTGGAAGCTGAAGGAGACGCGGAAAAGACTGGTCGGTGAGCTTGGGCCTTGGACGCGGCGCAGATCTTGAATAATGGAATAATAAGGATAATCTCCGTGCTCCAACCCATTCACGACCGTTCCATGCACCTGTTCAAGCAGCTCCTCAAAGGTCGGATTGTCCGCCAGTTTGGTTCTGACCGCCAGCATGTTAACGAAATAACCGATCACATCACGGTAAGCAAGGTCGGGACGGCCAGCCGCAGGTGTACCCACCACGATATCTTCCTGATTCGTGTAGCGGTGCAATAACACGTTAAATGCCGAAAGCATGACGGTAAAAAGCGTCTTATCCACATGAATGGCAAGGTTTTGTAGGCCCTTGGTCACTTTTTCATCCACTTCGATCATAAAGGCATTGCCTTGGTATGCGGTTTTAAGCGGGCGGGGCTTGTCCAGCGGAAGCTCCAGAGCAGGAATCTCGCCGGAAAATTGGGACAGCCAGTATTCCCGGTGTACCTGTCCGGCCTCTCCGTTGATCATCTCATTTTGCCAATTCACAAAATCCTTGTAAGATACGGATGATTCCGAAAATAAATAAGACTTCCCTGCACTCTCCGCTTGGTAGCACGCTTGAAAATCGCGTTGGAAGATAGCAAGAGAGATGCCGTCAAACACAATATGATGAATGCAAATCAACAGATAATGGCAGTCTGATGCCTGACTGAACAGCGTAGCCCGCAGCATCTGGCCGTTACGCAGATCAAATGGCTGATGGGCTTCCTCTTTCATCTTGTCGATGATCTCCGCCTGCTCCAATCCAGACACATCTGTACAGGTCAGGCGAAAAGCAGCGGCTTCGGTTGTCCGTTGAACCGCTTCCCCCTCGTCATCCATCCCAAACTGAACACGCAGGCTCTCATGATGCTCCACCAAGCGTTGCAGAGTCCGCTCCAGAATCTCTGCATCGAGCGTCTGACGGATCAGAAACGCAATCGGAATGTTATAGGTATGGCTGTTTGGATGGAATTGCCAGTTTACCCACAGCCCTTTTTGTCCCTCGGAAAGCGGATAGGACAAAGGTCGGATCACCACCTGATCGAGCTGTTCAAGATACTGCGTCGCTTCCGTGATGGTCATTTCTTTCGCTGCCACTTTGCGAAAAATCTCTTCTTTCGTCAAACGCATAAGCTCGCTACATTCCTTTCGTAAGGTGGATTCTTCTTCGTTTAGATTGATTGAATTAATATGTTATTTTTATACTCAGAGACTATCTAACTACTATCTAAGAAATATATTCCATCAAGGACTATAACAACTAGTGTAAGTATTATTGCCTAAATAAACAATATATTTTTTGATAAGTTGTTGTGTTTTTTTCTAGCCGACGGGACTCCTGTCCTATGAAGAAAGAGGGGGGAAAGATAGAGTGACGGCTTTCCCCCGTTTCCTGTATAGGTACATCCTGCTACTGCTACGCTACTTCTTCTTACTTCTTATCTAAAATGCTTTGTTCCATCAGTATGGCCTCTTCTGGAGTGAGCTTTCCTTCGCTCAGCTGCTGTAAGAGAAGCTGATAGAAATCAGCAGCGGCTTCGTCTTGCTGTTGCGAATCAGCGGAGGTATTGCCGGCTTGTTGGGTGCCGCTTTGGCTTTGGCTGTTCGTCGTTAGTGACGCCGGTTCTACACCATTGAACAGATCGTGACAGATATAGTTGACGATGTCATGGATGCTGCTCAGATCGGCAAATGCTTTGATAGAAAGGCGGGTATTGTATTCCTTTTCCAGATACTGCATGAGACGCATTCCGGAAAGGGAGTCGAAGCCGTAGCGTTTGAGATTTTCCTTCACTTTGATTTCTTCGACCGGGAGCTTTAATAGGTCGGAGATAAGCTGGGTGATGGATTGTTGGACGCGCTCCTGCCAAGTCAGCGGCGGGGCTGGTGGTGTTTGGGTGTCGGCTGGTGAACCGATCGTAGGCGCTACTTCGAGTGTAGCAGCAGCTTCCAACCTTGCGTTCTGCACAGGCTGCTCAGGTGCAGGCAATGGAGCCCAATAGCGCTTGCGGGCAAATGGATAGGTCGAGAGCGGGATTCGTTTTACCTGACCTGTACGAGGCAGACTGTTCCAGTCTACTTCTGCACCGGATGCCCAGACTTTTCCGAGCATGTTCCATTCTTGGGACTCGATTAATTGCCTGATGAATACTTCACCTGCACGGCCATCGAACATCGAGTCGGTCTCATTAGTCGTGACGTAAGTTCCCGCAGTCGGCTTCCCTGTCTGGTAGGCGCGCAGGGTTTGGATCGCTTCTTCGATGGTGGAAGCCATGAAGGCAAGGCGTTCTTCCATCGCTTCGCGGCCTGTCTGCAGAGTGTAGGCGATGTCGGAGAGGCGGAGTGGTTTGGATACTCGCTCTGCGCCGATCGCCACAGCAGGCGAATGAACAGCGTCAGCATAATAGCGTACCAGTTGATCGGCATGTACCCGAGTCAGATCGTGTAGGAACTGACGCAATGTCGGGCACTCGGCAAATACGTTAGGTACCAGATCAATGCCATACATCGCATTCAGCTGATTGGTCAATTCGACGGAGCCGACAGCATCAAGCCCGTACTCCGCTAGCATTTCGTCCAGATCGAGGTCGTGAGCAGCGATGGTAAGCAGCTGAGCGGTCAGTTGAAGGATATCCCGCTCCAGAAGTGACGGAATGGTTGCCAAATTCCCGGAGTCAGTTGATGGAGTGTCGGCAGAATCCGTTGAAATAGACCCCTCTGCCGCCAGATCGGTATTTTCTCCTGACACTGGGTCAAGTCGGGCTTGCAGGTCAGTCGCCAGCTGGTCGGCATATGCCTGCAGACGCTCTTTGGTGCGGGCTGACAGGATGATCAGCTGTGGTGCAGAATCCTCCTCTTTTGCCCCCGAACATGTAGCTTCTGGTGCCTGATACTCCTCGATGATCATATGTGCATTCGCCCCGCCTGCCCCAAATGCGTTGATCGCAGCACGGCGCGGATAAGTGGTGGCTACCCCGTTTTCGATCAAGACAGGCTGCTTCCACTCAGACAACTCGCGGTTGACATAGAACGGGGTCTCTTCAAACGCGATATTGGGGTTCAACACCTCGGAATGAATGGACGGAGCGATCTGCTTGTGCTTGAGCTGCAAAAGCACTTTGGCAATAGCGGCGATTCCAGAGGCGGATTCCAAGTGGCCGATGTTGGCCTTGACGGAGCCGACCGGACAGTATTGTATATCCATAGTGAAGGGACGGTAGGCCTTGGTCATGCTGTTCACTTCGATCGGGTCACCAAGCGAGGTGCCGACCGCTTGGCATTCGATATAACTGATCGTGCGCGGGTTGATGCCTGTCTGCTTGAGCGTCTGCTCGATCACCCTGGCTTGGGTGTTGAGGTTGGGAACCATGTAGCCATTGGAGCGGCCACTGTGGTTGAGCGCGCTGCCTTTGATCACGCCGTAGATATGGTCACCGTCTGCGATGGCCTGCTGCAGCGGCTTCAACAACACCGCGCCGACGCCTTCGCCCGGCACATAGCCGTCTCCCCCGTCAGCGAAACTGTGGCATTTGCCGTCACTAGACATGAGACCGCCTTGGCTCAGGGTGATGAATTTGTTGGGATGGATCGAGACATTGACACCGCCTGCAATCGCTATTTCACACTCACCGCGACGAATGCTTTCGCAGGCCAGATGGACGGTAGTAAGCGATGAAGAGCACATCGTATCCATCGCCAGACTTGGGCCCTGAAAATCAAAAAAGTACGAGACACGGTTGGCAATCGAAGCAAGCGAATTGCCCGGAATGATGCCCTGTGCGCGGTTATGCGGCTCAGCGCCAAACATCTGATACTGCGCATACATCACCCCGACAAATACACCCACGGACTGCTTGGACAAGCCAGCTGGCGTGTACCCTGCATCCTCTACCGCATGCCATACCGTTTCGAGGAACAAGCGCTCCTGTGGGTCCATATACTCTGCCTCTCGTGGCGAAATCTCGAAAAACAGCGGGTCAAACTGATCCACACCGTCAAGGAAGCCGCCCCATTTGCCATAGGCCTTGCCTGCTTTGCCCTTTTCGGGGTCAAAATCCTGACGGTAATCCCAACGATCAGCTGGAATTTCGGTGACGCAGTCTTTGCCTGCCTTGAGATTTTCCCAATATTCGTTCAGGCTGTTCGACTGCGGAAAACGTCCGTCGATCCCGATAATGGCGATCTCTTGTAGCGTATTGTGTGGATTGCAGCTGTTGGCAGGCTGTTGGGTGATGTCGGAGGATGATCGTGCAAAACGGTTACGGGTTCGTGCGGCACGGCCTTCGGGACGGGTGGAGCTGCCGGGTCTTTGTGCAGACGAGCCGTTATTTTGTTGGGGAGCACGATATGCGGTTGATTTTGTTGGGCTGGTCGCTGTTCGCATGGTCGTTTCGTTGAGCGCTTCGGCTGTTTCGTATGTTGCCACAAGATCTGTTGCTGTCTCTGTAACCCCAAGTGTTTTACGCAAGAGTTCCCCGTAATTTTCGATAAAATAACCGGTCAGCTCGCCAATCGTCTGATATTCGTAGAACAGTGTTTTGGGCAATTCCCCGAAGGATTTTTCCAGTTCTTTGGTAATGCTCATGATGATGATGGAGTCGATTCCATACTTTTCAAAGCGTTGCTTGGACGAGATTTTGCCTGCGGGCAGGTTGATTTCGTTGGATAGGATGCTTTTGAGCCAGTCTTCCGTTGCGTCGCGGAGCTGGTCGGTGACGGGTATCGCAGACGTATGTACCGTGTGTGGAGCGGCTGTCGCAGGTGATTGTGGTTGTTCCACCGCTTTCACCTTCAGCGCCGTACGGATACGCGTCTGATCCCCCTCAAGCACCATCAGATGGGTCGCGTCACCTTGAAGTGCATCGGCAAATGCTTGCACCCCTGCTTCCTCGCTGAGGGCTACGATGCCTGTCGCCTGTGTCAGCTGGGCAATTGCCGCTTCCGGAACCTGCATGCCGCCATCTCGCCAGATCGGCCAGTTGATTGACACAGACTTGCCCGGACGAATCGCCGAACGGTATGCCGCAAAAGCATCCATGAAGCCGTTCGCGTAAGCATAGTCGCACTGCCCTGCGTTACCGATCATCGCCGCAGTTGACGAGAACAGGACAAAAAAGTCGAGTGCCTCTCCCTTCGTCGCTTCATCAAGCCACAGAGTTCCGTATACTTTTGGCGCGAGCACGTCGTCAAGCTGTGCTTTCGTTTTGGTAAAAGCCAGCGAATCACGGAGGAGCCCAGCGCTGTGAATGATACCGTTGATTGTGCCGAAGCAGGCTTTGGTCTCAGCTACCCAGCGTTGTACATCTTCGCGGTTGGACACGTCTCCGCGCAGGTAGAGCACTTCAGCCCCGTTGGCTTCCAGCTGTCGGATCTGTTCGGTCTTATCCGCGCTTAGTTCAGAACGGCCAGTGAGGACGAGCTTCGCTTTGGCCTGCTGAGCAAGATAACGGGCAAAAATCAGACCGAGTCCACCTGCCCCGCCCGTTATCAGGCAGACGCCCTGTGTGGGAAATGAACCGATGGGGTTGGTATCTGGTGCAGACGGTGCTTGGGAGCTTGGATGGGATGGGACAACCACTTCCTGCAGACGTCGGACATAGCGCTTCTCCGACTCATAGCAGACATCTGTCGCCCCCTCTTCCTTGCCTGAAAGCTCCCGCAGAATCGCTCGTCCCACCTGATGGACATCCCGTCGGTCAGATACAGCAAGGGTCTGATAGAACAGCTTCGGATTCTCCATCTGCATCGTTTTGTGAAACCCACTTAAAGCGGTATACAGAGGTTGAACCTGGTCTCTCCCGCCCGGATAGACGTAGAGGAGACGAAGCTGGTCAGCCCATTTTTGCTTGGTCAATGCTTGGGTCAGGTAGAGCAAGGAGTAGACGCTCTCGGTAAGTCCAGTCTGAACCGCTTGTTCGTCTGTGGAAAAGGCTTCATGGCCCCAAGCGTAGACAATCTGCTCCGGCTTGGCGTCCTGCTCATGCAATGCTTGGAGCAGGTGCTGGTAGTCTGCCGGATCAGACGTATTGATGATATATTGATCGGTGCCGCATGCTTGGTACGACTCGCCCGGAGTTACGAGGATCAGGCGGACAGCAGACTCGGAAGCTTTTGTCTGTTCGGATGCTTGAAGCTGTGCTTGGAGTGCATCGCGCAATGCTTCGTTTTTATCAAAAATAAGGAGGGAACCAGCCAAAGAAGCGGCTTTGGCTGGAACCTCGGATATGTGCCATGCAGTGGTGAAGCAGATCGTGCCGGGAGTGTTACGGGTATTCGTACTCGCTGGATGCCCGTCAGATGGCAGCGACTTGATCAACTGGAACGCATCGGTTGCATGGATCGTGCCTGCCTCCAACATTCGTAGGATTTCATTTCTACTTAGACGACTCATAAATCTCCCCCATTAGCTTTTCAGCTTGTGTCGCTTGGATCGTTTTGTTTTCTACCCGCTTTAACAGCTCCATCAGCTGCTCATCTGAAATCCCTTTAGGGGCGGATGCAGCTGTGTGGGAAGCGGCTTTTTCGTGGTGGAGCGACTGGAATGCTTTGACCGTAAAGTCGTGGATCAGAACAAGTGCCTCGCCGGTGGCGGAGACCAGTTGAATATCGTAATGGAACGTATTAGACGATGCCTCTGCCTGTACGCTTGTGTCCTTCTGTGTGACGTAGACGAAGCAGACCTCAGTCAGCGGAGCAAGCACCTCGATGCTGCCGATGGCGTACGGCAGGTATTGAGTGCCGGCTTGGCTGGTGCTGTGCATCAGTCCCGCGACGGTCTGGAGCGCACCGTCCATCAACGCTGGATGCAAGGTATATTCCGCAAAATCAGCCTGAAGCCCGTGCGGCAACGCAAGACGTGACAAGCATTCCCTATTCCCCACATGCAGCTCGGTAATCGTACGGAAGGCAGGTCCATAGCCAAAGCCAGCTTGGGCAAAACCGGTGTAGATCTCCTCGTGGCTGATGGTCGTCGCACAACGGCTGCGGGTCGCGCTGATATCAAGTCGACCAATGTTTACGCTTGCCGCTGGGACTTCCTCCCCTTCCGGTACAAAACGGATCTGTCCGTACGAATGGAGCGTCCGCTCGCCATCGCTTTCATCCGTGGTGATTTCGAAATCAACATCATCCTCGGTGACCGGGTAGAAGCTGATGCGGACTTCTTTTGTCCCGTCTGCTACCGCCACGATTGGCTTCGAAAGAACGACATTATTAATAGAAAGAACGTGAGCCTCAGCGGCAATTTGACCTGCGGCATGGACCATCTCCAGATAAGCAGCGGCTGGGAGCATCGGCTGTCCATTGATTTGATGATCTGCCAGGACATATTCGCTCCCGCGCAGCGTGGTGAGAAAGCGCTGTTCGCGCAGGGTAGATGCGTTGCGGTCTACGAGCGGGTGCAGCTTGCTGACACCACCGCGCTGGGTGGACGCCTGTTCAGCCGTTGTCGCCAGCGGAATCCAAAAGCGTTCCTTGGCGAACGGATAGGTCGGCAGTGAGACCACTTTGGGTGTACCGGATGGATATAACAGGCTCCAGTTGATGTCGACGCCGCTTGCCCAGAGCTGTGCCAGCTTGTCCAGCTTGTGATTTTTGATGATCACCTTGATGAATTCTTGACCCTCTTCGCCCTCTACCATCTGGTTATAGACTGCATCGAGTATATTACCTGTGACAAAACGGTCAGATCGTGCGCCTTGCAGATAGTCGCTGAGATGGTCGATCAGCTCAGCCGTGCTTGTGACGACGGTCGCGAGACGCTCTTCCATCGCTTCACGGCCGATCTGCAGGGTGTAGGCGATATCCGGCAGGTAGAATCGGTTGGCAGTGCTGGCTTGTGTCTGCAACGCGGCGCGCAGGTCGCTTGCGTAGTCGCGCAGACGCTCTTGATTGCGGGCAGACAGGACGATCAGCTGTGGTGTGGTCGGCTCGTCTGTTGATACCGCAGGAGCTTGTGCTTGTGCCGATTCTGGCGCGATATACTCTTCCAAAATAATATGAACGTTCGAACCGCCTGCCCCAAATGAGCTGATGCCCGCACGGCGCGGAGCTTCCATCACACCGCCATTTTGACTGATCACAGGACGGTTCCACGGAGCAAGCTCCCGCTGGACATAGAACGGAGAGTCGGCAAAATTGATATTCGGGTTCAATACATCAGAATGGATAGATGGCGCGAGCTGCTTGTGCTTCATCTGGAGCAGCACTTTGCTGACAGCCGCGATGCCTGCCGCTGATTCGAGGTGGCCGATGTTGGATTTGACAGAGCCGATGGAGCAGTATTGCTTGTCGGTGATCTCGTCGCCAAATGCCTTCATCAAGCCAGTGATCTCAATCGGGTCACCAAGCTGGGTGCCTGTGCCGTGTGCCTCGATGTAGCTGATCGTCCGCGGGTGGATGCCCGCTTTTTCCAACGTCTCAGCGATGACCTCTGCTTGTGCATTCGGATTCGGCACAGTGTAGCCGTTGGTTTTGCCGCCGTGGTTGAGCGAGCTTGCTTTGATGACGCCATAGATCTGGTCGCCGTCTTGAACCGCTTGGGCGAGCGGCTTGAGCAGGACAGCACCGACACCTTCACCCGGTACGTAGCCGTCTCCCCCTTCGCCGAAGCTGCGGCAATGTCCGTCGGTAGAGACGAATTTGCCTTGGGACAGCAGGATGTATTTGTTCGGGTGGATCGTCAGGTTGACACCACCCGCGATGGCCATGCTGCTTTCGCCACGGCGCAGGCTCTCGCATGCGAGATGGATGGCGGTCAGCGACGAGGAGCACATGGTATCGAGTGCCAGACTTGGGCCATGGAAGTTGAAATAGTAGGAAACGCGGTTGGCGATGGATGCGTAGGATGAGCCGACCGCCATGGTGTTGCCAAGCATAGACTGTTCTGCGCCATATAACTGATAATGACCGTACATCACGCCGACGAACACGCCTACTTTGGCCCGTTCGAGACGGCTGCGGGTGTAGCCTGCGTCTTCCACTGTTTTCCATACCGTCTGGAGGAAAAGGCGCTCCTGCGGGTCGAGGATCTGTGCTTCAATCGGTGAAATGCTGAAAAACAGCGGGTCAAACTTGTCGTAATCCTCGATGAAACCACCCCACTTGGCGTAGCTCTTGCCTCGCTTGCCTTTTTCCGGGTCAAAATCCTTGCGGTAATCCCAACGCTCGCTTGGCACTTCGGTGATGGAGTCTTTGCCGGATTTGAGGTTTTCCCAGAATTGTGCGAGGTCGCGGGCTTGCGGGTATTGTCCACTGACACCGATGATGGCGATGTCGTCTTGGGAGTAGGTGCGTTGGCTACCTGGAAGCACCTGGGCTTGGGAAGCGGCTAATGTGCTCATGAAGCGGCTGCGTGCTGATGGCGTGATGGTTTGATTTTGCTTGGTGGCTGGTGCTGGGTTCGTTTCGGTTGCTTGACCGCCTGTCGTGATAACTGTTTGCGGCGAAGATGCGCCTGTAGCCTGTACAGTCGGCGCTCCCACCTTGGCGATCAGCTGCTCGTGGTGTTTGCTCATAAAATATCCGGCCAGATCGGCTACGGTTTGGTATTCGAAAAAGAGCGTTTTGGACAGCTCGCCGAAGTCTTTTTCCAGATGGCGGGTCATCGAGAGCACCATGACGGAGTCGATGCCGTATTTTTCCATCGGGTCGTTGGCGTCGATTTTGGCGGTCTGGACGCGGGTTTCTTGGGCGAGAAGGTTTTTGAGATAGCTTTCGGTTTTGGCGCGGAGCTGGGTGGTGTAGAGGTCGGTTGTGGCTTCCGTGGTGGCGATGGCACCTTTTGTCGCGTTCGCTCCAGTTGATCCGTTGGCAGCGTTGACTACGTTCGCTCCAGTCGATCCGTTTGCACCGCTGGCTACGTTCGCTCCAGTCGACCCGTTTGCACCGCTGGCTACGTTCGCTCCAGTCGACCCGTTTGCACCGCTGGCTACGTTCTCTCCAACTGCGTCAGATGTTTGCTGCTCTTCCGCATTTGTTTTTGGTTGCGCCTCTGTTAGTGCAGCTGCTGCGCCTGCGTGCATTTCACGAAGTGTGAAATCCTTCATCTCGATCAAAACTCGGCCTTCTGGGTCAACCAGCTGGATGTTGAATGTTTTCTCGGATGCACCCGATCCAGTGTCTCCCCGCTTGTTCCCGGAGGTTCCGCTCACTCCATCTGCCAGCGTCACGTACGCGTAGCAGGTTTCGCTGAGCGGTCGAACGATGTCCAGCTGACCGATGGCATACGGCATGTACACCTTGCCCTCTCCCAGCTGCGGATTAGCAAGAAGGGCCGCAACGGTCTGCAATGCGCCGTCCATCAGGGATGGATGCAAGACAAGCTCACTTGCATGTTTCCCAGCAACAACGTCCGCCACGCTCAGCGTAGCAACAGCTTCGCGCTCATTGCGGGACAGCTCACGAATCGCTTGGAAAACAGGGCCATAGTAAAAGCCCACCTGCTGGAAGGCTTCGTAGCAGTCCACACCGCTTTTGGTCTCATGGCATCGGGATTGAATCGCGGCGAGATCGAGTGCGGGTGACGGCTGAGACTGGGCTTCAGACTGCACAGGTACGGACTGGGATGACTCTGCTGATTCCAGTGACTCCGAGCTGAACTCGCCAAAACGAATCTGCCCTCTCCCATGCACGATCCGCTCATCATCCACACGGTTGCGGTTCTGCGTGCTGATCTCAAACTCCACCTCATGTCCGTTCGGATACAGGCCGATCCACACTTCTGTCGGCTCCTGCACGACGAGCGGTCGCGTCCATGTGATGTTGTGGATGCTGGTGACTTTCTGCTGACGGCTGGACAAATCACCTGCCGCTCTCGCCATCTCAGCATAGACCACACCCGGCAAAATCAACTGATTATTGACCACATGATCCCGCACGTACGGCTCTTCGGCGGTCAGCGTCTTCTTGAATACCTGCTCATCAAGCGTCGATACGTTGGCGTCGATCAGCGGATGCAGGGTCGGAAGTGCTCCACGGGTACGATTTTTGCCGGGTTGGATGTTGTTGTCCGGGACCCAGTAGGTTTCTTTGGCAAAAGGATATGTCGGCAATGGAATGCGGCGGATTGCTGTCGCCGGGTAGATCTGCTTCCAGTCGATGGTGATACCGAGCGCCCAAAGTCGCGCCAATTCTGCTGGTTGGTTGCTGGTGATCGCTTGCTGGATCAGAGCCTGTTGCTGATTGCCCAGCTCCTTCAGCTTTGTACGGTTCGTTTTGATATTTCCAACAAAAATATTGTCGAAAAGCTCCTTACCCTCTGCATATGCTCGGAGTCCTGCCAACAGCTCGTCGGCGCTTGAAGCCACGATCACCAGGCGTTCTTCCATCGCTTCGCGTCCGGTCTGCAGGGTGTAGGCGATCTGTTGCAGGGTGGAAGCTGTCGAAATTTTTGTATTTTCTAGGAAATAGACCAGCTGGCTGGCATATTCCTGCAGGCGCTCCTGATTGCGGGCAGACAGGACGAAGATCGCGGGCGTTGCGGGATTGTCACCGGAATCCTGATTCGCTGATCGGTGCAAAAGAGAACCCGTTGTCGGCTCGAAATACTCCTCCAGAATGATATGGGCATTGGCTCCCCCCGCCCCGAATGAACTGACACCTGCACGGCGCGGAAGCACTGTCGTAACGCCGTTTTCACTGATGATCGGCTGCTTCCATTCGGTCAACTCATGCTGGACGTAGAACGGAGAATTGGCAAAATCGATGTTCGGGTTCAAATCAAGCGAGTGCAGCGACGGAACCAGCTGCTGGTGCTTCATCTGCATGATCACTTTGGTGATGGCAGCGATGCCTGCAGCAGATTCGAGGTGTCCGATGTTGGACTTCGCCGAGCCGATCGCGCAGTATTGCTTGTCGCTGGTGTATGGTCGGAACGCTTTGACCAGGCCGTTGATCTCGATAGGGTCACCGAGCGATGTGCCTGTGCCGTGCGCTTCGATGTAGCTGATCGTGCGCGGGTCGATTCCGGTCTTTTTCAAGGTATGGGAGATGACTTCCGCTTGGGCGGTTGGATTCGGTACGGTGAAGCCGCTCGTTTTGCCGCCGGAGTTGATCGAGGAGCCTTTGATGACGGCATAGATGTGGTCGCCGTCCTGCTGGGCTTTTTTCAGTGGCTTCAAAAGAACAGCGCCGACGCCTTCGCCCGGCACATAGCCGTCTCCTCCCTCACCGAAGCTACGGCAGCGTCCATCTGTGGAAGCCATCGTAGCTTGGCTGAGGAACAGGTATTTGTTCGGGTGGATCGTGATATTGACACCGCCTGCAATTGCGATGTCGGATTCGCCGCGCTTGATGCTTTCGCACGCCAGATGGATCGACGTGAGCGCGGACGAGCACATGGTATCGACCGCCATGCTCGGGCCAAGGAAGTCAAAATAATACGATACCCGATTGGCAATTGCGCCGTAGAAGCTGATCGGTGAAAGCTCGCGACCGTTGATTTCGGTGCTCAAGAGCTGGTATTGGCCCCACATCACACCGACATAGACGCCCACCTGCTTGGTGCCGAGGGTGTTTTTGGTGTAGCCTGCGTCCTCCAGCGTTTTCCAGACGGTCTCAAGGAACATGCGCTCCTGCGGGTCCATGAACTCGGCTTCTTTGGGCGAAATGTTGAAAAACAGCGGGTCGAACTTGTCCACATCATCGATGAAGCCACCCCACTTAGCATAGCTGGTGCCTGGGTTGTTTTTCTGTGGGTGGTAGTACTCGCTGTGATCCCAGCGGTCTTTCGGCACTTCGGTGATGCAGTCCTTGCCTGCCTTGAGGTTCTCCCAGAACTGCGCGACGTCGGAGGCCATCGGGTAGCGACCGCTGACACCGATGATGGCGATGTCGTCGTTGGTGGACGGGGAAACGGCTTCTTTTGCCGGGAAAAGTGACGGGGTTGCCGCGCTCTTTCCTCCGTCGATCACCACGTCTGCCGGGGTCAAGCCGATGATGCCTTTTACCCGCTCGATCTCCCCTTCCAGTACGGTCAGGGTCGCGCCGCTCATGCGAAGCGCATCTTCAAAAGCCTGCAGACCGCCCGCGATGCTGAGCGGAGTCAGCCCTGTGCGGGACTTCATCATAGCGACAGAAGAGGCCTCGACATGCATACCGCCGTCTTTCCACAGCGGCCAGTTGATCGAGACGGATTGGCCCGAGCGTCCGAGATCGGTGCGGGCTGCGGCGAAGTTGTCCATGAAGCTGTTGGCGAACGAGTAATCACTCTGGCCCGAATTGCCGATAACGGCGGCAGTAGATGAGAACAGGACGAAGAAATCAAGCTGATCGCCACTTGTCGCTTCGTCAAGCCAGAGACTGCCCCAGACTTTTGGCCCCATGACGGTTTCGATCTCATCGATGGTCTTCTGGACGATAAACGAGTCGCGGATCACACCAGCCGCGTGGATGATCCCGTGAATCGCACCGTGCCGTGCCTTGATCTCGCTGATCAGGCTCTTTACGCTGGCGCGGTCGGAGATGTCGGTCGGGATATAGGTGACGTCTGCGCCGAGTGAGCGGAGCTCTTGTAGTTCCTGCTCTTTGTCAGAAGAGAGCTGGGATCGTCCAGTGAGTACGATGTTGGCTTGTGCTTTTTCCGCGAGATAGCGGGCAAAAATCAGACCGAGTCCGCCTGCGCCGCCTGTGATCAGGTAGACCCCTTTTGGACGGAGAGGTACTGGTGTTGTGGTGGCTTGGTCTGTATCAGGGTTGTAGCGCACTTCTTTCAGGCTCTTGGTATAACGGATGCCGTCTGCGTAGCGGACCTCTGTCTCGTCGTCTGTCTGGCTGAATTCGGTGACGATGATCTCAGCGGTTTGGCTGGTTTCTGTGGGTGTTTTGGGTGTTTTGGATGTTTCGTTTGTTGCGCTTGTTTCGGTTATGGCATCGGCCCCGTGGATTTTTGCCTGTTCACGTCGCGTGGAATGGATCAGCTCCACGGTTTTCAGCGTGAACTTGGGATTTTCCATACGGAGGGTGCGGGCAAAACCGGCGAGTGCCGCGAATTGTGGCTGGGTGATCGTCGGTTCATAGAGATAGAGCATCTGGATGCGGTCCTTTGGCTTGTGCGCCATGAGTGCCTGCGTGAGATAAAAAATGGAATAATAGCCGATGGCAAACAGGCTGCGCAAAGTCTCGGGATCGCCGTCATAAGTGGTAACCGACAGATTGTGAACGATTTTGGTCGGGAAAAGCTTACGTGATGTGAGGTCTTGGATGAGCTGGCTGTAATCAGATGGTTGCTGTGGGTTGATTTCGTAATGGTTATCCGAAACGGCGCGGTAGCTGGCAGATGGTTTCACCAGTATGACGCGGCTGGTTGCACTGGGTGATGCTTGATTAGAGAGTCGGTTGTGCAGAGCATCGGTCAGAGATTCAGCAGTGGTGAACACGAGATAAACGCCTGCGGTGGCTTCTGGAATTGGCACTGTAGTGTTGGTGCTGGACTTTGCTGTGATTGGTGCTGCGGTGTCGGACTGTGTCCATTCGCGGCGGGCGTACATGAGAGAGCCGCTTGGGATGGTACGATTGGCCGCGGGTGGTACGGCTGAGGCTGTCGTTGCGGTTGCAGCCGTTGGTAAAGTTGGAGTGGAAGCACCTGATGTGGCTGTCGTCGTTGTTGGAGTGGAAGCGCTTGGTGTTGCGGTCGTCATTGATGGCTCAGACCCACCAATGCCTAATGCTAGATTCGCATCCCCTCCGATAGAACCTGCCTCTACCGGATAACGTGCACCGAACTCTTCTACTAGATAGCCCGCCAGATCGCGGATGGTAGTATATTCGAACAACAGCGTCGGATACAGCTGTTCGCCCAGTTTGGCTTCGAGCTGTTGGACGAGCTGAAGCAGGTTGCCGGAGTCCAGCCCTTGGTTATAAAAGCCTTCCTCGACGCTGACCTCCTCCGTTGGAATACCGACAAAAGAGCCCACCATGACGCAGAGGTCTTGCTCAATGGCGGTTTGTAGCGAGACTTGAGGCAACGTGTTGTTGGAAGGCGTGGATGGTGTAGTAGACACAGCAGATGGTGCAGGAGTGGCGGTTGCTGTGTCAGTGACAGGTGCATCTGGTACTTGCACAACGCCAGCACCTCCCACCTCCACCGGATACCGCTCCGCGTACTCTTCTACCAGATACCCTACGAGACTTTCAATCGTGTTGTACTCAAATAACAGAGTCGGATAGAGCTGCTCGCCCAGTTTTGCCTCCAGCTTTTGCACCAATAGGAGCAGGTCGCCGGAGTTGAGCCCTTGATCGTAAAAGCCGTCTTCCGTGCTGATCTCATCCGCTGTTTTGCCCAAAAGTTCTGCAACCAGTTCGGACAGGTCTTGGCGGGCGGTACGCTCTACCACTTGTTTGCGGTCGACAGCTGCTAGCGTAGTAGAATGCGCGGGAACCTCTGATACGGCTTGTTCTGCAAAAGCAGCCGAGCCTGCGCCCCCAACAGGTGCGGAAACGGACACCGTTGCGGCCTGTGCCGCTTGTGCGGTGATCGTCACCGATGCAGATGGTTCCGTCACATCGGTTGCCGTCGGGGCCTTCTCCCCTTTTCCACCGTCTACCTTCTCCAGACCAGTGATCAGACCTTCGTGGCGAATCTTTTTGACACCAAGTCGTTTGAACGTGCCTTTCATAGAGCCTTGTTCATCGTAGATATCAATGTTCACATAGCGGATATCCTGGGTTGGTGAGATGGTCACGTGCTTTTGCTCGACGAAGACATAGCATTTTTCCCCGAGACTGCCGAAGGAGCGGAACGACTCGATGAACATCGGGATCGACGGCTTGAGGTCAGGCATCTCGTAGGAATTGGCGTCCTCCCCTTTTTTGGCAAGGAAGAGACCCGGTACAAGTGTAGAGGCGTCGAGGTAAGCCGGATGCATATAAAAGTCAGGCAGATGCGATTGGGCGAGGTCGCTCAGATGCAGCTCGGCAAGCAGATAGCCCTCACCTTCATAGATCTGACCAAGACCCTTCATGAACACAAAATGATTGATATCGATCTGGCGGATAAATGAGTAGGCCGTGTCCATGTCGATGATGTGGCCGGATTTCTTTTTCAACGCTTCTAGGTCAATGGTCGGCGGGGTGATTTCGTCTGCTTTGATCAGCTGGCACTGAAAGTTTTCCACCCAGTCAGGATGGACGGTTTTGCCGTTCTTCACCTTCAGGCTTTTGCAGGTGACGATATGATGCTTGCCGCTTTTGGCTTTTTCGACGGTGATTTCGATTTCCTTGTCATACTCTTCAGAGGTGGCAATCGGTTCTTTGAACAGAATGTTGCGCAGCTCCAGCTTCTTGGGATCTAGACCGTGGGCGATTAACCCACGGCAGATCATATCGATAAAAGTCACACCCGGCATGATACGGACACCATGCACGCGATGATCTCTGACAATGTAGTCTTCATGTCTCATGATGGTATGGAAGCGGATCATATTGGCTTGGCTCATATGCGTACCCCTTCTGATTAGTCTAGAGTAAAAGTGGAATTCGGGTTGATTTTGAGGGCGAGGATGGTGCCGCCGACAGGTTCGGTGCTGGTCGTCGGTTCGGTAACAGCCGCTTCTTGGGTGATGGTTGTTACTTGCTCGACAGCTGCCGCCTGATTGCTTGACACTGCACTCCTGACCGCCTCCGGTACAGGTGTCACGACCGGCTGTACCTTGCTCACTGCCGTTCCATTCGGCATCTTCGGCTGCGGCCAGTAATACTTACGGTTAAACTCGACCGGAGGCAGGGGCTGACGGCGCGGTTGGTAGCCTGCGAGCAGCTGCGGATCGACTCCGGCGATGATGACATGCGCGTTGGTACCACCAAAGCCAAACGAACTGATCCCCGCACGACGGACACCCGGTACACTCCACTCGCGCAGCTCGGTGTTGACATAGAACGGCGAGTTGTCGAATTTGAAGCGCGGATTCGGGCTGTCGCAGTTGAGTGTCGGCGGAATCATGCCGTTGTGGATGGACAGCACCACCTTGATGATACTGGCGATCCCGGCGGCACTGGCGAGATGGCCGATGTTGGTTTTGACACTGCCGACCGCGCAGAACTGGGTCTGATCAGTGGATTCACGGAATACCTTGGTCAGTGCCTTCAGCTCGATTGGGTCACCGATCATCGTGCCTGTGCCGTGCGCCTCGATATAGCTGACCGTCTCTGGATTGATTTTGCCACGGGTCAGTGCCTGCTTGATCACGTCGTACTGTGCTTCCGGATTCGGCGTGGTGATTCCCATCGTGTGGCCGTCGTTGTTGACCGCGGTGGCATCGATGACGGCATAAATCCGGTCTCCGTCAGCAAGTGCCTGATCCAGCGGTTTCAACAGTACCGCCCCACAGCCTTCACCCGGTACAAACCCATTCGCTTTCACATCAAACGTATGGCATTGTCCATCCGGCGACAGTGCCTTGCTTTCGCTCAGGACGATGTAGCTGGTCTCATCAAGCAGGATATCGACTCCCCCTGCCAGTGCGGTGTCGCAATCGCCCATCATCAGGGCTTGGCAGGCAAGATGCAGGCTGACCAAGGAGGACGAGCAGGCGGTGTCGACCACCATGTTCGGACCTTTGAAGTTGAAGAAATGGGCAACGTGGGCGGCGATGAAATTCTGTCCGATCCCGATGATGCTGTTGCGGGTGACCTGCTCCACTTTTGGTGCAAAGGAACCGGCACGGGAGCCGACGAAGACGCCTACTTTTTTGCCGGACAGCTCTTTTTTCTCGTAGCCTGCATCGCGCAGGGTCTGTGCGCTCACTTCGAGGAACTGGCGCATCAGCGGATCGATATAAGGAGCCTCGTCCGCGCTGAATTGGAAGTAAGCCGGGTCAAACAGCTCGATATCATCAATAAACCCGCCCCACTTGCTGTAGCTCTTGCCTGTCTGATGCTCGGCGGAGAACAGCTCGTCGATATCCCAGCGAGATTTCGGGATTTCGACGATGCCGCTTTTGCCTGCGATGAGGTTCTGCCAGTAGGTATGCGGGTCGGTGGCCCCTCCTGGGAAGTTGCAGGCCATCCCGATGACGGCGATTTTGTTGGTGGCTGGGGTTGGAGCAAAAGATTGGGCTGGTGCAGAGGCCTGAGTTGGTTCCAGAGTCGCTGCTTGATAAGTTGATGCGACCGCCCCCCCTGTCATATGACCGCCAACATGTGCGGATCGTACAGTCTGACTCGTGTACGCGGTGGCAGCTGCTTCAGATGCATACCCGCTCGCGGTCACATGCTCATCAATCACATACTCATTCAAATAATCCGCAAGCGACTGTAGTGTCGGATTCTCCAACAGCACAGATGGATCGAGCTTCTTATTCACCCACGCTTCTATCTTCTTGACCAGTTCCGCCAGCATGATCGATTCGACGCCGTAATCACCGAACGGTACGTCGGCTTCCAGCTGGGCAACTGGGATTTTCAATTCTGCCGAGAAAATCGATCGGAGTTCAACCACGGTATCAACCGCCACTTTCGGCGATTCCCCATCTGACAGCGGCTCCTGAGCGAAATACGCGTGTCCGACTGGCTCGCTCGCATGTTCGAGCACATTTTCGTTTAAATATTCAGTTAATGATTCCAGAGTCGGATTCTCCAGCAGTATGGATGGGTCCAGCTTTTGTTTCACCCATGCTTCGATCTTCTTGACCAGCTCTGCCAGCATAATCGATTCGACGCCGAAATCACCGAATGGCACATCGGCTGCGAGTTGTTCCATCGGGATTTTCAGCTCGGTAGAGAAAATCGTACGAAGCTGGTACAGCGTGTCGACGGCGCCAGTGGTGCGATTGGTTGGGTGGGCGGTGGAGGAACCCTCTCTGGACATTGCTTGTGCGGTATGAGACTGCACGGACGATGTGCCTTGTCCTTTCGCATACGGCGTCGCTTGTCCCCCTGCCCCCGCACTCACCTGTGCCTGACGCTGATACAGCAGTACAGCCGGATTGAACTGATCCGCTACAGCTACACTTGGCGCGACCACTGCATGACTTTTCAGCTGGATGGCGCGTTCGAGCATCGTCAGACCGTCTTTGGTCGTGTGTGCGGTCAGACCGAGCTGCAGGTAGATTGGGCTTTTGACTTCGCCCATGCCGATTTCGCCCCAGCTTGGCCAGTTGACAGCGGTGTAGCGGGTGTTGCCCAGACGTGCCTGATAAGCGGCAAAATAATCCATGTACGCATTGGCGAGCGCATAATCGCTGAGTGCCGATGCCATAGACGGATAGACCGCTGAGATAGAAGAAAAGAGTACAAAAAATTCTAAATCATCTTGCTTCAGCAATTCATGCAACGTATGCAGTGCCGGAATCTTCGGCTCACAGATCGCGGTGATATCGGCTGGCTGCTTTTTGATGAAGGCGGGGTTCTCGTAGGAGACTAAGCCTGCGCAGTGGATGACACCTGCGATTGGGCCCATGCTGTTGCGCACGTCGTCGAAGAAACGGCTGAGTGTCTCCCGGTTGGTCAGAGAGCCTGCGTAGACTTTTACCTGGACGCCTTGCTGTTCGAGCGCTTGCAGCAGACGGATTCGGTTGACTGCTTCCTGATTTTGTGCCGGATGCTGTAAGAAGTTCGCCCACTGTTCACGTGGTGGGATGTCTTGACGGCCCATGAGCACGAGCTTGCGGACGCCTTTGGCCGCGAGATGCTTCGCCGTCTCCGAACCGATACCGCGCGTGCCACCTGTGATGATGACGACTTGCTCTGGAGTGATACTGCGGAATGGGTCGCGACTGTACGCATTCGGCTCTGCCTGAATCGGTCTCATGTATGGCAGATAGCGGACACCTTGACGGTAGCAGACCTCTGTCTCCTGCTCCTGCTGGCTCCATTCGATCGTCAGCAGATCACGGAGCGTGTTGGTATCCTGCCAGCCTGCGTCGGTGTCGATGGTGAGCGCCTTGATTTTGCGGTATTCGGCGCCAAGCATCCGGATCAGTCCGGCAAAATTGGCTCCGGCCAGTGTCGGGCGCACGGTGTCTGAAGTCTGGGGTACGGTGTAGAACGGCTGATTCACAGCGTCAAACGGGATCAACCCGCTTGTCAGGTGGAGGATGGTGAACGGCTCGTACTTGGACTCTTGGATGACACCTTGGAGCAGCGTGAGTTTGCCGAGGTTGTCCGCTGGCTTGTCCACCGGCTCACGGTGCAGGTCGGTCAGATCGATCAGTCCGGTGATGAATGCGGCGGCTTGCATGATCTCTGCAGCCACTTGTGTCCCATGATCCGGCTGGGCAAAATCCATATGGTAGCCATTCGCTCCACGCTTGCCACGGGTCGGACTGTTCTCCACGAGGATCGTCATGACATTTTCATGGTTGGCAAAAAGCGCTTCGGCAATCGCCTTGGTCTCATCGTTGGCGAGGATGATCACCGCGCCCTTGATGGAGGATGCTTGGGTGGTGCGGGCAGGTGCGGCTGGCTTCCATGCTTTTTCCAGCAGGTACATCTCGGTGCGGTTAGAAGGGGTAGGGGCAGCTTTGCGGCTTGTGCCTTTTGCTTTTTTCGGTGCGTCAGGCAGCCAGTAGCGTTCACGGGCAAACGGATAAGTCGGCAGCGGCATCCGCTTCACTTGTGTTTGGCGGCTTAACTCTGTCCAGTCGATCTCCACTCCAGCGACCCACAGCTGTGCGAGCTTATTCAGTTTTCGTTCGTTGATGATCGCCTGCAGGAACTCCTTGCCTTCCTTGCCGTCGGTGAGCAGTCCGGTTACAGCTTTGTTGGACTTGACGTTGCCTCGGTAGAGCTGGGCGATGGAGGTTTTTCCTTGGATGAATTCGGTTAGTTTTTGTTTCAGTTCGGCTACGCTTGCGGTGATGAGGGCTAAACGCTCGTCCATCGGTTCGCGGCCGATCTGCAGGGTGAACGCCAGATTTGACAAAACCAGCTCTGTTTCACCCGTTTCTATATATGTTACATGTTTTGTATATATTTTGGTAACTTTTTCTTGATAATATTTCGTAAAAAATGATGCTAAAGACTCAAGGCTTCGGTACTCCATCAAAACAGATGGCTCAATCTCCACCTCATACTGTGCATTAATGCTTGTCGCAAAACGGCTCCACTCCACTGGCTTCAAGTCAAAACTGGACAGATCATCGTGAATCGTGATGTCTGATTCGTCGATTGTCAGCAGGCGGGCTGCAATGCGGCGCAGGTCTTGCGCGATCTCGGTGGTTAGGCCGTTTTCGTCGACAGACAGCACTTTGGCCGGGCCGGATGCTTTGTCCAGATAGGCGACGAGGTTTTGGGCGTAGGCTTTGAGACGCTCTTGGTTTTTGGCGGATAAGAGGATGATCTCTGATTCGTTGTACCCAGGACGCTTGGATTGGCTGAGTTGGTTCGCAGAGTGAACTGAGCTAGCTGACTGAGCTGGGTGAGATTGACCAATTTCCTCAGATGGTACCGGGATATACTCCTCCACGATCACATGAGCATTGGTCCCCCCTGCACCAAATGAGCTGATCCCAGCGCGGCGTGGATATGTGACTTGCTCGCCGTTGTCGCTGATCACCGGCTGCTTCCACTCAGCGAGATGGCGCTGGAGGTAAAATGGCGTCTCGGAAAAATCAATGTTGGGGTTAACCGTCTCGGCGTGCAGGCTTGGCACCAGTGTTTTGTGCTTCATCTGGAGCAGAACCTTGGTGATTCCGGCGATTCCGGCGGCTGATTCGAGATGTCCGATATTGGATTTGGCAGAGCCGATCGAGCAGAACTGCAAGTCGCTGGTGTATTCGCCAAACGCTTTGGTCAAACCCGTCACTTCAATCGGGTCGCCGAGCGCGGTTCCTGTGCCGTGTGCCTCGATATAGCTGACCGTTCGCGGATCAATGCCTGCTTTTCGCAGGGTGTCGGAGATGAGGCTAGCTTGGGCATTCGGGTTGGGTACGGTGAAGCCGTTGGTCGCGCCGTCGTGGTTAAGCGAGGTGCCTTTGATCACACCGTGGATATGGTCGCCGTCCGCAATCGCTTGGGACAGTGGCTTGAGGATGAATACGCCGATCCCCTCACCCGGTACAAAACCGTCGCCGTCGTTCCCGAAGCTGTGGCATTTGCCTGTTGGCGACAGCATTTTCATCTGGCACATGCCGAGGTATTTATACGGGTGCAGGTAGAGATTGACGCCTCCCGCGATAGCGACACTGCACTCACCGCGCTTGAGGCTTTCGCACGCAAGATGGATCGCGCTCAGCCCGGATGAGCAGGCGGTATCTACTGGATAGCTCGGGCCTTGGAAGTTGAAAAAGTACGACACACGGTTGGCGATGCTCCACGGTGATGAGTGCGGGAGTGCTGCGTTGCCGTTGCCGCTCTCAAACTGCTCCAGCCCAAGCAGTGCATAGGTGTAGGAGGTGACAGCCGAGAACACGCCGACACCTGGGCTTTTGTGCTTTTTCACCCAGTCATTGAGATGCTTGCGGGTGTATCCGGCATCTTCGAGAGCGGTCCAGGCCATCTCCAGGAACAGGCGCTCCTGCGGGTCCATCAGCTCTGCTTCGCGTGGGGAAATATTGAAAAACAATGGGTCAAACTTGTCCACATCGTCGAGGAAGCCTCCCCACTTGGCGTACATCTGGCCGTTTTTGGAGGCTTCATCCGGATCGGGATTGAAGTAGTCGTCGGCGTCCCAGCGGTCTTTGGGGATTTCAGTGACGCTATCTTTGCCGTTTTTGAGGTTGTCCCAGAACTCGTCGAGCGTGTTGGCCTGCGGGTATTTGCCGCTGATGCCGATGATGGCGATGTCTTCGTTGCGGTAGGTGATGGCTGGTGTGGTAGATGGTGCTTGGATGGTGCCGGGTGAGGATGTTGATGCAGCTGATGCGGTTTGTTGTGTTGATTGGATTTGCTGAGTTGATTGCGCTGATTGCGCCGTTGGTACTGTTTGTGAACGGCCTTGTTTTTTGGTCTTGCGGCGGTCGCGAATGGATGGAAGCTCCCATGAGTCGTCTGCGGGCTTCCGTTCGGTATTGGTTGAAGACTCTGTTTTTTCTACCGTTTCTGTATTCGCCTGAAGTGCGGTGTTGGAGTCTGACAGCTTCGCCTTTGGCTCAGATTTTGCTTGTGCCGTGCCTTTTGTGTTGGCGTTGGCGTTCACTTCCTCCTCCGCCTTTTCACTCAGTCCAAACAGCTCCACCAATTTTCCCTGATGCATCTTCACCAAGTACTCCGTCAGCTCACCGATGGTCTGGTACTCAAACAGGAGCGTTTTCGGCAGCTTCGCCACTTTCTTTTCCATGCGGGCGTTGAATTGGTTGATGGTGATCGAGTCGACACCGTATTCCTCGAAGCGGATGTCGTTTTCCAGCTCGGAGGTGGATTGCTTGAGCAGCTCGGCGAAGATTTCTTTGAGGAATTGCTCGGTTTTTTCGGATAAAAGCTGGGTGTCCACAGCCGTGGTCGCAGATGATGCTTGAGCTTGTGCCTCGGCTGAAGATGATATCGCAGTGGCAGGTAAGGATTCACTAATTTGAGATACGGATTGGCTGGTTTGAGTCTCGGACGCGCTGGTTTTCTGTGAATCCCCGCTCTCTAGACTATTCGCTTCTTTTACCTGCGCGGCCAAAAACGATCTGATCTTCTCCACTTCGCCATACAGAACGATCATCTGCGCGAGATCGGACGCAATAGCGGTCTCCCATGCTTGCAAGCCTGCCTCAGACGGCATCGGGTGCAGACCCATCTGCGCGGTAAATGCCAAGCCGTCTTCGCCTGCTTGCATACCGCCTTCCTTCCACAACGACCAGTTGATCGAGACGGTTTTTCCGTGCTGTGACCTGCTGGCACGCATGGCGGCGTAATGGTCAAGGAACGTGTTGGCGTAAGCGTAGTCGCTCTGTCCCACGTTGCCTGAGACAGATGCTCCGCTGGCAAAATAGACGACAAAATCGAGCGGCTCATCTGCTGTAGCTTGGTCAAGCCAGATGGTTCCGTAGACTTTCGGTGCGAGGACGTCGGCGATCTCCTCTGTTGTTTTGCGCGGGATGAGACGGTCGCGGACGACGCCTGCTGCGTGCAGGATGCCGTGGATGGAGCCGAAACGGGCTTTGGCTTGAGAGATCAGCTGCTGCACGTCTTCCTGCTTGGAGATGTCGGCTTGGATGTAGAGCACCTCTGCTCCTTGGTGTTCCAGCTTTTTGAGTTCGTCCTGTTTTTCCGCGCTGAGAGCGGAGCGGCCCGTCAGTATGAGCTTGACGTTGCCTTTGCTTGAGAGATGGCGGGCAAAAATCAGTCCAAGTCCGCCAGCACCGCCTGTGATCAGGTAGACGCCATCGGTTTTCAGTGGGAGTGAAATGGACTCGACTGAGTCAGCTTGGCTCTCCACCTCTTGGAGCGTCTTGATTAAGCGTTGTCCGTCGCTGTCATACCGGACTTCGACGGCATCGTCTTGTGTGGTCAATTCATGTCGGATGAACTCTGACATGCGGTTCACGGCAAAAGCCTGATCCCGCCCGGCAAGGTTGATCTCGACTGTTTTATATGTAAAAGAAGGATTTTCCTGACGAATGGTTTTGGCAAAACCGCTCACAGCTGAGCACAGCGGGAGTTGGTTGGTTTCACCTGTAGTAAACAGATAGAGCAGTTGGATTGGCGTTTTTGTCTTTTGCTCCCATAAGGCTTGGCTGAGGAAAAAGAGGGAGTACAGCCCACGCTCCAGGTGTTGGTTGATGTCAGCCTTGTTTGTGGCATAAGTCGTAGGTGACCAGTTATGAATGATCTGATGCAAAATAAAGGATTGATGGGATAATTCCGTAAGCAATCGGCGGTAGTGCTCAGGCTCGGCTGGATTGATCAGGTATGTGCCGTCTGGGCGGCTTTCAAACGTTTCACCCGCGCGAACAGCAACCAACCGGGAGGAATCTCCCAGTTGGCGGCTGAGTGAGCGTGTCAGCTCGTCGCTGTCGGTGAAAACGAGGATGTTGCCGGATAAGGCACGGGGGGCAGACATGGTATCTGCCCGGCCCGCTTGCCAGATCATGCGGTAAAAGATGGACTGAGTCTCGTGCTTCTCGGCTTGAAGTTCCTTGATTAAGCGAAACCCCTCTTCAGATGTAAGCTCGCGTCGTTTGATCAGCTCGATAATGTCTTTTTCGCTTAAACGCTTCTTGTCCATAACTCTCCTCCGTTAGTTTTCAACTTCGTGCAGGTCAGCTTCCCCGCTTTCTACGCGTTTGAGGAACGTGAGCAGCTCGTCGTCGTTCATCTCGCGCAAGGCTTTGAGCGTGTGGGTGGTGGCTTTGACCGTGAAGTTGGTCAGAATCGCCAGTACTTCGCCCGTCTCATCCGTAATGTTGACGTGGAATGTATATAAGCCCTCCTCCCCGTCGGTTTCGCTGACATGGGCGTAACAATTGGATGGGAGCGGCTTTTTGATTGTCAACGAATCCAGAGAATACGGGGTGTACAGGACGTCGGTATGTTGGTGCGACTGCGCCAGGTGGATGATGGTGGTCTGAAGTACACCATCAAGGAGCACCGGATGCAAGGTATATGCTGCGGAGTCTGCGGTCAGGGTGGACGGCAGCTCCAGTCGGGTCAGGATATCTGCGTGAGTGCGGGAGTGGCTGGTATTCTGATGGTTCTGATTGTTGTGGCTGCTCCAAATTTGGCGGATGGCACTAAAGCTCGGGCCGTAAATGAAGCCTTGGGCTGCCAGCATTCGGTAGCAAGCGTCTCCGTCCATCATCTGTGCGGCGCTGTTGCGGATCGCGTCGAGGTCGATGCGGGTAGCGACGGTGCCAAAAGCGGCAGCGGATTGTGTCTGCATTTCAGACGCTGTTTGGTGCAGGCTCATCGTCCCTTGGCACAGGACATAACGCTGTCCGGACTTGTCGGTGTAAATCTCGACATCGATCTCCTCCACTTGCTCATCACCGACTGGCAACAGGCTGATGCCGACGGTTTTGCTGGTGTCCGCAAATGGGATTGGTTTGGCCCAGATGAAATTCTCCATGTGGGTGATTGCTTGTCCTCCGGCGATCTGCCCGGCGGCGCGGGCCATTTCGAGGTAGATCATGGCTGGCAGCGCGGGTTGCGTGTCTTGGAGATAATCTTGGAGGAAATACTCGTGACCGCTGAGGCTGGTAGAAAATGCAAGCTCGCGGAGATTTGACACGTTCTCACCGACGAGTGGGTGCAGGTATGGTCGCTGGCCGTGTGTAGCTGCTGTCGGGAATGCTTCGTGTACCAGTGCTGCGCCATGTGTAGCTGCTGTCGCGTCTACTCCATGTGCCTGTGGTTGCAATCCTGCTTGAGCCTTCGCGTCGGAGGAAGCTTTCGTCTGATTCATCCCGTAGTTGTTGAATACGGTGCCAGCGTCTTCTGCCGCCCAGTAACGTGTTTTGGCAAATGGGTAGGTTGGCAGCGAGATGCGTTGTGGGAAGCCGTCGGTGTAGAGCAGGCTCCAATCGATCACCGCACCTTGGCTCCATGCTTGTGCAGCGCGGTGCAGGTCGGCTTCTTCCGTGGTGAAATGGCCGAAAACCGGGATGTCTTTGGCTTTGAGTCCGCGTGTGTTGCCTTCGTAGCGGTCTTGTCCTTGATTACCATTCACATAGCTTTGGAGCTTGTCGTACAGGTCACGCTCACTGTTGACGATAAAAGCGACACGCAGGTCGAGTGCTTCGCGGCCGGTCTGGAGCGTGTAGGCGATGTTTTCAAGGGTCATGGTGGACATGTGGGCGGCTAGATCGGTGTTGGCTAGATCGGTGTTGGCTGGTTCGCTGATGGCATTCACCATGGCTTGACGATTAGCCGTTTCCTTGTGATCTGCTCCCCCAAAGCCGTATGTTTTCGCCAGATGATGGGCGAGGTCGGTGGCGTAGGCTTTGAGTCGGCCCTCGTTTTTCGCGGAAAGTGGCACGACTTGCGTGCGGTTTACACTATCATGCGAGCCTGCCTGACGACGATCAGTACCTTTTGGCTGGATATATTCCTCCAAGAGCACGTGGGCATTGGCACCGCCGAAGCCAAAGGAGCTGACACCTGCACGGAGCGGGATAAGCTGGCCTTGCTGGTCACGGAGGTGGTTCCACGATGTGGTATTTTGCACTACGTAGAACGGTGTATTCTCCAGTTGAATATATGGGTTGATGGTGTTGAAGTGAATGTTCGCTGGAAGCTGCTTGTGTTTCATCGCCAACAGGACCTTGAGCACCCCGGCGATACCTGCGGCGCCTTCGAGGTGACCGATGTTGGTCTTGACGGAAGCGAGACCGCAGTAGGCGTTGGTCGGTGCCGGACGGCCTTGGCGCTGGAACAGCTCGCCGAAGGCTTTTTTCAGGCCGTTGATCTCAATCGGGTCACCGAGGCTGGTGCCTGTGCCGTGGGTCTCGATATAGGTGACGGTGGCCGGATCGACTTGGCCGTCCTCCAGCGCCTTGACGATCAGCTCGGCTTGGGCGTTGGCGTTCGGTGCGGACAGCGAGTTGGAGCGTCCACCGTGGTTTTCGGCGGTGCTGCGGATGACGGCGTAGATGTGGTCACCGTCCGCTTGGGCCTTGCTCAATGGTTTGAGCAGGATCGCCCCTACGCCTTCGCCACGGACATAGCCGTCGCCCGCTTCGTCAAAGGCTCTGCATCGTCCTGTGCGGCTCATCATGCCGTTCTGGCTGAGTGCGATGTATGGCAGCGGGCTTAACAGCAGGTTGACCCCTCCGGCAATCGCGGTATCGCAGTCGCCGTTTTGGATGGCGAGCACAGCGCGGTGGATGGCGATAAGCGAACTGGAGCAAGCGGTGTCGATGCATTCGCTTGGGCCTGTCAGGTTGAGCAGGTACGAGACGCGGTTTGCGATCACGGTACGGGCTACGCCTGAGACGGTGTAGCCTTCGACACTTTGGCCGCTTTCACGCAGGACGTCCATGTAGTCAAAGCCTGTGACTCCGACGAAGACGCCCATTTTGCTGCCGGAATAGTCAGATGGCTTGTAGCCAGCGTCTTCAATCGTCTTCCAGGTGGTTTCGAGGAAAAGACGCTGCTGCGGGTCCATCAGCTCGGCTTCGCGGCGCGAGATGCTGAAGAACTGGGAGTCGAACTTGTCTACGTCGTCGAGGAACCCGCCCCAACGTGAGCTGGACTTGTTCTCCTCATGTGTCGCATCCCCGTCGAATTGCCGCCAATCCCAACGGTCGCGCGGGATTTCGGTCACCATGTCTTTGCCTGCGAGGATGTTGTTCCAGTAGGCATCGAGGTCTTCGGACTGCGGCATTTTGCCTGCCATGCCGATGATGGCGATCGGTTCACGGTTGCCTGCGTGTGGGTGGTAGGTGGTGGCGTTGGTGCTGGTCGTTGGTTGGGTGGTGGTAAGGTTTGTGTTGCTGTCCGCTGATTGGACGGTGGTAACATTCGTGTTGCTCACCATTGTCGGTGCGACAGCCGCCTCTGCATTTGCTTTTGCCAGTTCCAACTCGCTGATCTTAGCGGCATAATGCGCTATGAGCTGTTCGCGGTGGTCATCCACGAGGTAGCGGGTCAGCATCTCTATCGTGGAGTACTCGTAGAACTGCGCCGGACTTACCACGGCTTGGATGGTATTTTTCAGCTTGACGCTCAGGTTGACGAAGCTGACGGAATCAAAACCGTACTCGCCGATGTGGATGTCCGTCTCGATGTCCTCCGCCTCCATGGCGATCAGCTCCGCGATGACCGCGATGATGTCGGCTTCGACGGCGGTCGTGAGGAAGTCGCGGAGTTCGGTGTCGGTCAGAGTTGCTGGGGTTGGCGCAGCTGCAAAAGTAAGTGCTGGTTCGACGACTGGCGTTGGTGCGACAGCAATCGTTTGTGCTGACTCGACCGCTGGTGTTGGCGCAACAGCAATTGTTTGTACTGACTCGACGCTCGGCACAGAACCCGCTTGCGAACCGCTCACCCCCGCTTTCCCCGCCTTTTTCCCACCATCTTTCCCTGCAAAATCCTTATCCCCATACGTACCATTGATCTCCGCCATCTTTTCATTCGTCAAAAGCTTGCGGTCGATCTTCCGGCTCGGCGTGAGCGGGAAGCTGTGCAGTACGACAAAAAGGGACGGCATCATATGCTGTGGCAGCCATTCTTTGAGCAGATCGCGCAGGTGGGACTTGCCGTTGATCGCAGCGTCTGGCTCCAGCACGACGTAGGCAACCAGCTGTTTGGCGCCGGGATTGTCTTCGCGGACGACAGCAACGGCTTCTTTGACGCCTTTGATTTTTTGCAGGGCGGTCTCGATCTCGCCCAGCTCGATGCGGTAGCCGCGGATTTTGACCAGATTGTCTGCGCGGTTGACGTAGTCGAGATTGCCGTCGGGCAGGTAGCGGATCAGGTCGCCGGTGCGGTAGATTTTGCCGCCGTCAGGATCAAACGGGTTGTCGATAAACTTCTTCTGATTATCCTCTTCGCGGTTGAGATAGCCGCGGGCCACGCCGTCTCCTCCGATGTAGAGCTCGCCTGGCACACCGATCGGCACGGGATTCATATGTCGGTCCAGCACATAGATGGTCGTGTTGGCGATCGGGCGTCCGATATTGATCTTCTCACCCGCCTGAACAAGGCTCATGGTCGACCAGACCGTCGTTTCAGTCGGGCCGAACTGGTTCCACATCTCGGTGCAATGCGGGTGCAGTCTGTCCGCCAAGTCGCGGCTCAGCGCTTCCCCGCCTGTGAAAATGCGGAACGGATGTGTCGCCCCCCACTCTGCGGTCAACAGCATCTGCCACATCGCCGGGGTTGCCGGGATGACGGTGGCTTTGGACTGTTCCAGATGGGCTTTGAGCTTGAGACCGTCTTTGCTGATATGGGTCGGCAGGATTTCGTTCGTTCCGCCGCTCACCAGCGCCAGATAGATTTCCGGCACGGACATGTCAAAAGAGTACGATGCGATCGACAGCATGTAGTCCTCGTGGGTAAAGCCCGGTGACTTCTGCATCGAGCAAAGCAGGTTGACCAGTGATTTGTGCCGGATTTGGACGCCTTTTGGCTTGCCTGTAGAGCCGGAGGTGTAAATCACATAGATCAGATCCTCCGAGGTAGCCAGATTCGGCACGTGTGGCACATAGTCCATCCCGTGCTCGCGCTGGTTGGCTTCGACGAATGCCTGCCATTCTACGTCCAGTCGCAGGATTTGCAGGTCGCGGGTCGGCACTTTATCCTCGATGGACGAGTGGGTGATCAGGATCGGTGCTTTGGTGTCTTCGAGCATGTACGCCAGACGGTCAGACGGATACGTCGGGTCGAGCGGTACGTAGGTGCCCCCTGCTTTGGATACGCCGAGCATGGCGACGAAGCAGTCGATCGAGCGCTCGAGGAAAATTCCGACAAACACACCCGGTTTAATCCCCTGCTGTTGCAGATAATGACCCAGTCTCGTCGATTGGAGACTCAGCTCGCGGTAGGTGATGGTGTCATCCATGCAGACGGTGGCAATTTTATCTGGATAGAGGGCAGCTTGCTCCTCGATCAGCTCATGGATGCACTTGTCGTTCGGATAATCAGTGGTCGTGTCGTTCCACTCGACGAACAGCTTGTGTTGCTCAGATTCGGTCAGCATCGGGACTTTGGTGACCGGTTGCGCTGGATTTTTGACCACGTTTTTGAGGATTTCAAGGTAGTGGGCAGCCATGCGCTCGATGATCGCCGCTTCGAACAGGTCTGGATTGTATTTAAAATAAAGCGTCATCGTCTCAGCTGTTTCGCCAACTTCGAGCGTAAAGTTAAACTCGCCGGACTGGTGGACATGCGGGTAGACCTCGATGTTCCATGCGCCGGATTGGGCTTGTTCGCGGAGCGATTCTTTGACCCAGTTCTGGAAGTGGAACGAGGCCTGGAACAGTCCGTCACTGCCCTTTTCCAATTCTTGCATCAGAGTGAACAGCGGATAGTCACTGTGATCGAGCGCGTCGAGTACAGTGTCATTGACAGTCTTGGCAAACTCGAGGAATGCCGGGCCGTCTGCCAGATTGCTGCGGATCACGGTCACATTGGCAAAATAGCCGAGGACTCCTTCGTATTCTGCGCGCGGGCGGGCCATCATCGGTGTGCCGACGAGGATGTCATCCTGCTGACCGTACCGGGACAGCAAAATGTTGTACGCGGCAAGCATCACGGAGAACATCGGGACATTAGCGGACAGTGCCAGTTCATGGAGCGCACGGGTCAGCTCCGCGTCCACCTCGGTGATGTAGCCTGCTCCACGGTAGGTTGGTGCTCCCGAGAATGGTTTAGATGGCAGTTCCAAAAGCGGCAGTTCCCCGCTCAGCTGCTTGTGCCAGTAGGTGCGCTGGCGTTGGCCTTCTTTGCCTTGGAGCATCCGTTGTTGCCATGCGACATAGTCCTGGTAGCTGACTGTCAGCTCTGGCAGCTGTGGTGTACGGTTGTGAATCAGCGCGAGATAGACCTGCTCCAGCTCGCGGATGAAGATCGGCAGGGAGACCCCGTCGAAGACCAGATGATGGAAGTTCATCAGGAACAGATGACGGTCACGAGCCAGCGTGTAGAGTGTGGCGCGCATCAACGGCCCCTTTTCCAGATCAAATGGCTGTCTCGCCTCGTCCTCTGCCAGTGCGTCGATGGTCGCTTCGGTGGCAGTCCGTGTCACAAAAGAAAGCGGCTGCTCAGCATGCACGGTCTGCACAGGCCGTTCGCCGTCTAGCTGGACGGTTGTGCGCAGGCCTTCGTGGCGCTGTTGCATGTAGCGCAGGGCTTGTTGAAGTGCTTCGATGTTGAGCTCGTTGGAGATCCAGACAGCAAACGGCAGGTTGTAGGCGCTGTTGTCTGGTTTGAGCTGGTGGACGACCCAGACGGCGCGCTGGCCTTCGGTGAGCGGGAAGGTTTTGGCGGTTGGTGTGGTGTCGGCTGCTGTGGCAGTTGCCGTTGTCGCCGCGGCCTCTTCCAGCTGCGCTCCCTCTTTCACCAGATACTTCGCCACGTCTTGAATGTTGTTGAAGGTGAACAGCTCTTTGGCAGATATTTTCACGTCAAACATATCGTGGATCGTATTGATCATCCGCATGCCCGTAAGCGAATCAAAGCCGTACTTTCTCAGGTTGTCATTGACCTTGATCGTACCGGCAGGCAGCTTGAGCAGGCTGCACAGGATGTCTTGCAGGGTGAGCTGGATGCGTTCCTGCGGACTGAGTTGCTCCGCCGGATGACTAGTGACAGCTGTGGCGCTCGCTGTCTGCTGAATCGTCGCGGCAGCTTGGTTACGGGCGGTGTGCAGAACGGTCTGCGTCGGATGGTTACCATAATAACTAGTTACGTCCACTTCTGGCACCCAGTAGCGCAGTTTGGCGAACGGATAGACCGGAAGTGCGATTTTGCCTGGTCGGGTTGTTGGATACAGCAGCGCCCAATCGATCTCGACACCCAGTACCCACAGCTGTGCCAGCTTGGTGTAGTCGCGGGCTGCTACGGTGTGCCGGATGAACTCCTCACCAGCTGTGCCGCCAACCAGTAGCTCTGCCTTTTCGCGGTTGGTCTCGATGTTGCCGCCGTAGAGGTTATGGATGTTCGTGCCGCCTTGGGCGAAGTCAGCCAGCTTGGTACGAAGCTCTGCTACGCTGGTGACGAGGAGCGCCAGACGTTCTTCCATCGCTTCGCGGCCCACTTGGAGCGTGTAGGCGATGTCAGCGAGGTGGAGTGCGTCCGCTTCCGGGCTGTTGAGGAAGGCCGCCATCTCTTGTGCATAGGCCTGGAGCCTGTCTTCATCACGGGCAGACAGCAGAATGATCTGCGGAGTGCTTGTTAGCGCGTCCGTCTGCGTGACTGCTGCGTTGTCCGCGGTCACTGGCGGGATGTACTCCTCCACGATCAGGTGTGCATTGGCCCCGCCTGCTCCGTATGAGCTGATCCCGGCGCGGCGCGGATAGGTGACACCGTTGATCACCGGCTGGTTCCAGTCAGTCAGGGTCTGCTGCACGACAAACGGGCTGTTGGCAAAATCAATGTTCGGGTTCAATACCTCGGAATGCAGGGACGGTGCAATCTGCTTGTGCTTCATCTGGAGCAGCACCTTGGTCAGCCCCGCGATTCCCGATGCGGATTCGAGATGACCGATCATCGACTTGGCCGTGCCGATCGCGCAGTACTGTTTATCCTGGGTGAATTGACCGAATGCTTTGCCAAGACCCGCGATCTCAATCGAATCTCCGAGCGGTGTACCTGTCGCCTGCGCCTCGAAGTAACTAATCGTGCGTGGGTCGATGTTGGCTTTTTGCAGGGTTTCTGTGACCAGCTCGCCTTGGGCGTTCGGGCTTGGCACCGAGTAGCCGTTGGTTCGGCCTCCATGGTTGATCGAGCTTGCTTTGATCACGCCATAGATGCGGTCGCCGTCCGCCACTGCCTTTTTCAGCGGCTTGAGCAGGACAGCCCCGACACCTTCGCCCGGCACATAGCCGTCTCCGCCGTCTCCGAAGCTGCGGCATTTGCCGTCGCTGGAGAAAAAGTTGGCGATCGAGAGCTGCAAGTACTTCAGCGGGTGAATCGTCAGGTTGACGCCCCCGGCGATGGCGACATCGATCTCCCCTCGGCGTAGGCTCTCACACGCGAGGTGGATGGCGGTCATCGAGGAGGAGCAGGCGGTGTCAAGGGCAAGGCTTGGGCCTGTAAAATTAAACAGGTACGATACACGGTTCGCTATAGATGAAAAAGCTGAGAGCGGCAGGAAGCCATTGCCACTGCGGTATTGCTCGGCGGCGTACAGCTGGTATTGTCCGTACATCACGCCGACGTAGACGCCTGCTTTTGCATTGGACAGGCTTTGGCGCGTGTAGCCCGCGTCCTCGATGGTGTGCCAGACCGTCTGGATGAACAGGCGCTCCTGCGGGTCCATCAGCTCGGCTTCGAGCGGTGAGATGTGGAAGAACAGCGGATCGAATTTGTCCACATCGTTGAGGAAGCCGCCCCATTTGGTGTAGGTCTTGCCCAGCTGCCCTTTTTCCGGATCAAAAAATGGGTCGTGGTTCCAGCGTTCACGCGGGATTTCGCTGATGCAGTCGCGGCCGTTTTTGAGATTGTTCCAGTATTCCTCCAGATTGCGCGCCTGCGGGTACATGCCGCTGACACCGATGATGGCGATGTCGTCGTATTCGGCGGTTGGCTGGGTGGATGCAGGTGCCGCTTGGGTTGCTGTTGTGGCGGTAGGTTGCTTCGGTGCAAAACGGGATGGGATTGCAGTCGATGCGGGTGCAACAGGCGACGTTGTCTGCGGAGCCGTAATCGGTGTAATCCCGGCTATTGCTTGGGACGGTCTCAAGCCTGCCTGTGCAACGGATGATCCACTCGTCTGCTGAATGCCAGCGTTCGTGACGTTCTCAGCGACCACTCCCCCAGCCTGCTCCACTTCCGCTGGCACGTTCAGCATCTCCTTCAGACGTGCCGCTTGGTTTTTCACCAGATATTTCCCGAGGTCTGCGATGTTGCTGTATTCGAAGAAAAGCGTCTTCGGCAGGTTCTGGAACTCTTTTTCGAGACGGTTGTTCAGCTCCATGATCATGACCGAGTCGATCCCGTAGCGGTCAAAATTGGTCTTGGCATCGATGCGGCTCGCTGGCAGGCCGATAGTCTCGGACAGCAGGTCTTTCAGATAGGCTTCGGTCGCTTGGGAGAGACGGTCTTCGAAGCTTGCCTCTGTCGATGTGGCCGGAGTTGCTGACTGTCCTGTTGTCGCTGGAATGGCAAGTGTTGATGTCGCTAAGCCAGTCGGTTGAGCCATTGGTGTGCCAACTGCTTGTGCTTGCACCGATGTATGTGTGCCATGTGATTGGGGTAATCCTGCCTGAGCAGATGCGCCTGATACCGTTGCCGCTTGCACCGCAGAATCGCCGAACGCAGCAGAAACATTGCCAGCCGATCCTGCCGCTGGCACGACCGTTTTTAACACACGGTTGATCTTCTGCTGATTCCCGCTTGCGACCACCACTTGGGTAAGTCCGCTCGCCAGCGTCTCGGTGAACGCCTGCAGACCCAGCTCAGGAGTCAAGGCTCTCATGCCGGAATATTCAAAATAAAGCTTTGCCGACTCATCCTGCTCCGGCAGATCCATCCCCCCGCCTGCCCACAACGGCCAGTTGATCGCCAGCGTACGGCCGTAGCGAAGTCCTTTTGCCTGTTGCTGTTCGCGCATCGCGGCAAAGCTGTCAAGGAAGCTGTTGGCTGTCGCATAGCTGCAGCCCCCGAAATCGCCCATCAGCGCCGCGATAGAGGAGAACAGTACGAAGAAGCCCAGCTGCTCGTCGCGTGTTGCCAGGTCGAGGTTGAGCGAGCCTTGGATTTTGGACGACAGCACCTTGGCAAAAGCCGCGCGATCCTGCTGAGTCACTGGCACATCGTTGGTCACGCCGGCGCTGTGGATGATGCCGTGGATTGTGCCGAACTGATTTTTAATAGTAGTGATCAGTGCTTGCACGTCGCTTGCGCTCGATACGTCTGCTTGGGAGTAGACGACCTCTGCTCCGAGCTGCTTCAGTTCGTCGATTTTGGCCTGTCTGTCTGCGTTGAGTGCGGAGCGGCCTGTGAGGACAAGCCGTGCTTGATAGTTTTCTGCCAGATAGCGGGCAAAAATCATCCCAAGTCCACCGATGCCACCTGTGATCAGGTAGACGCCATTGGTGCGGAGTGGAAGACTAGTCGGGTGGGAGGCTGTCGGCGTTGAGCCTGCTGGCAAACTGATTGGTTCAATCACGCGCACATAGCGGACTGCCGTCCGGGTCTCGACCAATGCATTTCTGTCACCGCGAGCATAGCGGATCTCCGTCCCATTGCTATTACCGCGTGCGTTCAACTCATGGAAAAGAATCGTTGGCAGCTGCGCCTGCATGGAGATGTGCCCGTCTTCACCCTCTCCTCCTGTCTCGATCTGCACCGTCACGAGTTCAAAACGGTAGTTCACCGGTGCAATCGATTTCGCAAAGCCTGCGAGCGCCTCATACTGTGGCATCGGATCGGCCTCTGTGCCCGGATAGACGAACAGGCACTTGGTTTTGGTCTCGGATTGCAGTGAGGTTACGGCCTGGAACAGATACATGATGGAATAGAGTCCGTTCTCCAGGCTTTCATCCAGCTTGGCATGGAGTTTGCCAAAATCGGTCGTGGTTGTCAGGGAACCGCCGTTTTGACGCAGGCTCCACAGGTGGACGATCTGAGTCGGGATGATGCCTGTTCCATGCAGATGGGTCAAAAGCGTCTCGTAGTCTTGCGGATTGGCCGGATTAATCGCAAAGTGATTGTCCCCAAGCTCGCGGAATGTGGTGTCGCGGCTGACGCGGATCACCTGCTTGGCTGTGGTGGATGCGTCACTTTTATAGCTTTGATAGATAGACGCAACAGACTCAGCAACCGTCGTTTCCTCATCAAATACAAGCACGGTCGACTTAGCGTCTCCGCCTGCTTCCACAGACACGAGACTCGGTTCCAACGATTCTGCGTCTGCCTGTTGCCAGACTGGACGGAAATAGAGCAGATCCTGTTCTTTGCGCTGGAGCGGTCGTGCGGAGAAATCGTTGATCCGTACCAGCACTTCGCCCGCTTCGTTGAAGATGACGATATCGTATTTTTCCGTGTCGCCGTCTTGCATCTCTGGATGAGTGGAGCGTATCGCGTAGGCATAGCACTCAGCTGTCATCGGCTGATAGATTTCCACCTGCCCGACCGCAAATGGAATCCGCAACACTTGATTCTCCCCTGCCGCCGCCAGTCCGATGCCCCCGACAGAGCGGAGCGCGCCGTCCAAGAGTGACGGATGCAGGACGTATTTGGCAAAATCAGCACGGGACTGCTCCGCCAATTGGAGTCGTACCAGTCCATCGACCGTGCCGCCGAACATCTCCTGTGTCACTTGGAAGGTCGTTCCGTAGCCAAAGCCCATCTGGGTCAGAATCTGATAGACTTCCTGCTTGTCGCGCCGATCACTGAAGCGTTGCTTGATCTCAGCCACATCCACACGGTAGGACGGGTCAGCCAGTTCTGCTGCTTGGTACAAAATACGTCCCGTGGAATGCGTGATTTTTTGCTCGGATTCGATGCTGTAGACCTCGTATGTGACGAAGCTGGTGTCTGGCGAAAGCTCGATGTAGACGTCCTTGGTCATTCCGTCTACCACTACCGGACGCATCCAGAACACGTCTTGGATGATCAGGTGACGCGAAAGACCCGCCAATTCTGCGGCAGCGCGGACCATTTCGAGATAGGCGGCTCCCGGCAGGATCGCTTGACCGTTGACGATGTGGTCTTGGATCACGTATTCGTGGGAATGCAGGGTTTTCTTGAACACTTGGCTTGCCAGTGTCGATTGGTTGAGGTCGACGAGCGGATGCAGAGCTGGGAATTGTCCGTTGGTTGATGCGCCGTCGGTTAAGCTTGACTTCAAGTCGCCTGTCGCTTGTGGAACCCAGTAGCGTTCGCGGGCAAAAGGATAGCCCGGTAAAGCTACATGCTTTCTCATCTGGTCGCTGTGGAGCAGACCCCAGTCGATCGTGGAGCCGACCACCCAGAAACGGGCGACTTTTTCCAGATTGCCGTTGCGGATGAGGGCGTGCAGGTACTCGACGTCTTCCTCTTCTTGGCTGAGCACAGCGGATGTGGTGCCGCCCTGTTCGGTGTTGCCACGGATGATGGTGTGGGCGTATATGCCGGAGTTCGCGCTGGAAGCAGAGTGGTAGGATGAGTCTGTAACGTATGCTTCCAGACCTGCGATCAGCTCCTCCATGCTCGACACCACTAACGCGAGGCGCTCCTCCATCGGTTCGCGGCTGGTCTGGAGCGTGTACGCGATGTCCGCAAGGGATGGTGGTTGGTTGATGGCAGATGTTGTGCTGTTGGCTACGGTTCCTGATGTGTCGTTGACAGAGGCTTCATAGACTGAGGCTTCGCTGTCAGCTGATCCTTCTATCGTTGCTGATACTCCACTATCTACGGATGCTTCCGCAATAGCAGACACTGGGTTGCTATAGTGGGCCAGCAGACGATCTTTTGCTTCTGTTGAGAGATATCCCGTTATCGCCTCGATGCTGCCATAGTCAGCAAAAAGTGCAGCGGTAAGCTCCAGCCCATAGGTTTCATTCAACCGTTCTGCCAGTTTGGCAAGCGTGATGCCGTCGAAGCCGTAGTCTCCGAGATCCACGGTTGGGTCAAGGTCGGCTGTGTGGATGTTTAATAGGTGGGCCGCGGTGGTTTGCAGATCGACTTTGAATAGAACAGAGAGCTGTTCGTCATTTATCGCAGGTTCGCTGGAGGATAGAGGTTGCTGTTCGGTTGATCCGTTCCGTGTTGTTGCATTGGACGGATTCTTTTGACCTAATTCTCCTGCCGACTCGTCACTCTGCGCTGATCCCAGACCTTTGCCCACCGACTTTTTCAAAAAGCCTGCCAGTTTGGATGCATATTCTTTCAGGCGTTCTTCATTTTTGGCGGACAATACGATCAGCTGTGGTGCTGACGCATCATCGGCATCTGCTCCTGTCTGCGCTTCAACCACCATCGCATTCAGCTGCTCATACGCTTCGAGAATCACATGAGCATTCGATCCGCCTGCACCGAATGAACTGATCCCGGCACGCAGCGGCACAAGCTGTTCCTCGCCGTCGACGGTAACGACAGGCTGATTCCACTCGGTCAATTTCTTTTGTACGTAAAAGGGCGACTGGTCAAAATTGATGTTGGGATTCAGCGTGTCCGAGTGGATCGATGGGACGAGCTGCCTGTATTTCATCTGAAGCAGAACCTTGATCACACCAGCTACACCTGCTGCTGACTCGAGGTGGCCGATATTAGACTTGGCAGAACCGATCGAGCAGAATTGCTTATCACGGGTATACTCGCCAAACGACTTGATCAGTCCGGTCATCTCGATTGGATCACCAAGCGATGTGCCTGTGCCGTGCGCCTCGATATAGCTGATCGTGCGCGGATTGACACCGGAGCGGCGAAGCGCGTCAGAGATCAGGCTGGCTTGCAGGACTGGATTGGGGACGGTGTAGCCGTTGGTTTTGCCGCCGTGGTTGACAGAGGTTCCCTTGACGACTGCGTAGATGTTGTCACCATCTGCGATGGCTTTTTCTAATGGCTTGAGCAGGACTGCGCCGACGCCCTCGCCTGGTACGTATCCGTCGCCCCCTTCGCCGAAGCTGCGGCAACGGCCGTCTGTGGAGGCGAACTTGCCTTGGGAGAGCAGCACGTATTTATTCGGGTGGATCGACACGTTGACACCGCCCGCGATAGCTACCTCGCTCTCACCACGGCGCAGGCTTTCACATGCGAGATGGATGGCTGTGAGTGAGGATGAGCACATCGTATCAATCGCGATGCTTGGCCCATGGAAGTTGAAAAAGTAAGAAACACGGTTCGCCACCGATGCGTAGGAGGAGCTGAGTGCGAGCAGGTTGCCCTTCATCGACTCTTCTGCACCGTAGAGCTGGTATTGTCCGTACATCACGCCGACGAAGACGCCCACGGCTGCCCGATCCAGCTGGGACTTGGTGTAGCCTGCGTCTTCGAGCGTGTGCCAGACGGTTTCGAGGAACAGCCGCTCTTGCGGGTCCATCGTCTCTGCTTCACGCGGAGAAATATTAAAAAACAGCGGGTCAAACTTATCCACATCGTCGATGAAGCCGCCCCATTTGCTGTAGACTTTGCCTTTTTTGGTCTTGTCCGGGTCGTAGTCGCGGTTGGCATCCCAGCGGTCACTTGGAATTTCGCTGATGCAGTCCTTGCCCGCCTTGAGATTTTCCCAGAACTCGTCAATGGTGCGTGCCATTGGGAATCGGCCGCTCATCCCGATGATGGCGATGTCGTCGTGGCCGTAATCGTTGTAGGTATGAATAGGTTCGAGTGCGGTCGTGTCGGCTGTCGATTGGGTGTTGCGGTTGTTCTTGGTGCTGGTGTTGGCTGTGTTGCGGGTGGAGTGGTTATGGTTATCGCTTGTGGTGCGGGTAGATGCTGTGCCAAAACGGTTGCCTGTGGCTCGATTGCCTGTGGCACCTTTGCCCGCCATGGATGGGTTGCTTGCCATGGATCGTTGGCCCGCTCCGGGGTTGCTTGCTGACTTGGAGTGGGGCGCTCTGGACTCGGTTAACTCGGTGTTGTTCGTTGGTACAGCGCTGTACGTCTGGGCGACACTGTTCTTTCCTGCCCCGGTCTTGTTCTGACCGGCCGCTTTTCCACTTGCCCCCCCTGTCCCGCCTGATGCTTTTGGCTGAAGCTTGTCACGCAGCTTGTCGATGTGGAAGTCGATGAAATAATCCGCCAGATCGGACAGATTCTGATACTCGAACAAAAGTGTCTTGGACAGCTCGCCGAAGTGACGCTCCAGCTCACGGTTGAGGTTGACGACCATGACGGAGTCGATGCCGTATTTTTCAAGCGGTTCGCTTACATCGATCTTGTTGATCGGCAGCTTGATCTCTTGGGCGAGGACGTTTTTTAGGAAAAGCTCGGTCTCGGCTTTGAGAGCTGTGGCGTCGGTGAAAAGCTCGGTGGCGGCTGGTTCGGTGCTATGATCGGCTGGTGTCGGTTGAGCAAGTCCGGCGCTTTTACCCGCTGACGCTGGTGGTTTAGCGAGTTCGGACTTTTTGCCTGTTGCAGCTGTCGGTTCAGCCTTCACGGTATGTTTACCTGTTGCATCACCGTCACGGTCTGCCCCCCGCTTCGATGCAGTTCTGCCCGCTTCCGTCCGCGTTGCAAGTCCCGCCTGCTTCTTCTCCTCACTTTCTCCGGCAAACATCTGCCGAATTCTCCCCGCATCCCCTTGAAAGGTCATCATGTGCGCAAGTCCAGATACGAGACCCGTCTCAAACGCATGAATCCCGTTCTCCGTGGGTAGCGCGGTCACGCCGAATTTGCTCTCAATCGCTTCCACCGCCTCGTCGGTCACACGCATGCCGCCTTCCTGCCAGTACGGCCAGTTGAGCGCAAGGCTGACACCAGGGCGTCCGAGCTGCTCACGATACGCCGCATACTCGTCCATGAACCGGTTGGCGAATGCATAGTCGCTCTGCCCGATGTTGCCCATCACAGCGGTCGTGGACGAGAACAGGACGAAAAAGTCAAGTGCTTCGTTCTTGGTCGCTTCGTCGAGATGAAGCGTGCCGAAGACTTTTGGCGCGAGGACGGTTGTGACCTCCTCCTGCGTCTTTTGCAGGATAAAAGCATCGCGGATGACTCCGGCGCTGTGGATGATTCCGTTCAATTCTGTGAAACGCGCTTTCGTCTGAGCGATCACGGACTCCACATCGGTACGGCTGGTCATGTCGGCTTGCAGGTAGAGAACCTCGGCTCCCGCCTGTTCCAGCTCGTTCAGCTTGGCTTGCTGATCGGCTTGGAGTGCGGAGCGGCCTACGAGTACGAGACGGGCTTGGGCCTTCCGGGCAAGATGTGTTGCAAAAATCAGACCAAGACCACCTGCACCGCCTGTGATGAGGTAGACACCGTGCTTTTTAAGCGACAGGCTGTTCCCCTTGGACACCTCAGCCTCAGCCCCAGACACATACTCTTGCACAACCCGCACAGAACGGGTGCCTTCCTCATACCGCACCACTGCCTCTGTCGCAACATCTCCTGCCAATTCGCCCGCCAGCACTTTGCGGAAGCGGGATACCGTGTTGCCCGCCAGTGTCGCGCTGTCCAGCTCGATCATTTTAGTGAGAAAATTCGGATTTTCCATGCCGAGCGTCTTCAGAAAACCGCTCACTGCCGCATACAGAGGCTCCACCTTCGCGGTTGTGCGGGTGTAGACGTAGAGCAGACGGGTTTTGTGCTTCGGCTTCTGTTCCATCAGCGCCTGAGTGAGCAGGATCATCGAGGAAAAACCGTGGGTCAGCTGGGTCTGCACCGCCTCCACCTGCGTGTCAAACGCCTGCTCCGACCACATATGCACCACGCTTTGCGGTACCAGCTGTTGATCGTATAGTGTACGGATCAGACGGGAATAATCCTCGCGCTTAGCCGGGTTGATCGTGAAGCGCTTTTGCCCCATGTCGGCGAAGCTCTCACCTGGGGTAACGAGGATGATCGATTCATCCACAGCCTGCCATTTGGGATCGTTGGCCAAAAGCAGTACATGGCCGGACAGAGAAGCCGCCCCCGCCTGCGCGGTGAGCGGTGCTTCTTGCCATGCCGTATGGAAAAACAGCGTGTCGGTTAGACTTTTTCGCTGTTGTTGCTTATCTGGTTGTCTAGTCTGTTGCTTTTGTTGTTGAAACAGCTTGGCGGCCTCCTCTGGAGAAAGCTCGCCGTTTTTGATCATTTCGAAGAGATTTCGTTGGTCTGTAGGTTCTGTCATAAGGTCGCGCCCTCCATTAATTGCTCAACTTCATGGATATCCAGTTCGCCGTTTTTCAACCGTTGGAACAGATCGATCAGGCCGTTGCGGTTATTGAGGGACTCTTTTACTTCTTTCACGGAAAAATCGCGCATGGTCACCAGTACGTGGCCGGATTCGTCGACCAGCTGGACGTGGAAGCTCATCATGCCGCTATTCGTGCTGTGCGGTTCTCTGGCAAACGTCGCATAGGCGTAGCAGGTCTGCGGCAGCTCGCCGTTCCACGTCAGTGCACCGAGCGCCATCGGGATGTAGAGCGCGCCTGCAGTTGGGCCGATCAGCCCAGCGACAGTCTGCAGAGCACCGTCCATCAGGCTTGGGTGCAGCAGGAAACGGTCAAAATCGGTACGGACACTTGCCGGAAGCTGGATCAGAGACAGGGCTTCTGTATCATTGGCTCTCAGCTCCTCAATCGGCTGGAAGGCTGGGCCATAGCCGAAGCCGACGACGGTGAGGTCTTGGTAGCACTCGTGCTTCGACTTGACCGTCGTGCAACGCTCGCGGATGTCGTCGAGATCGATCCAGCTTGGCAGATTGGATTCGATCTGCTCGAAGCTGACCTTGCCCTGCCCGTGTACGGTGATGTTGTCCTGTTCATCAAGGGTGAACACCTCGAAGTCTGCGGCATCCCCGTCCGGATAGAGATGGAGATGGACTTCTGCCCCAGGTTGTCCGGGCGCCGTACCTACACTATCGTCTGTCAGCATGATCGGTTTCGACCACATCACATTGCGGATGTGACCGACACTCTGCTCGGCTGCAAGCTCGGTGGCGATGCGGGCCATCTCGAGATAGGCGACACCAGGCAGTACCTTCTGCCCGTTGACAACATGATCGCGGAGGAAAAATTCATTCCCGGTGAACGTACTGCTGAAGCGCTGGGTCGTAAAGGTCGACGTATTGCGCCCGACCAGCGGGTGAAGCTTGGCTTCGCCCTGACCACCCACTCCGGCAAGTGCTCCTGCGTCGAGGTCGATCCAGTAGCTTTCGCGAGCGAACGGGTAGGTCGGAAGCGAGGTGCGGTACGGGAGGACACCCTCGTTCGGGCCGGTATAGAGGCGCTCCCAGCGGATGGTCATGCCAGACACCCAGAGCTGGGCTAGCTTGGTTAATTTGCGCTCGTGGATGATCACGCTGATGAACTCTTCGCCTTCCGCGCCGCTGAACAGATGCTCCCACTTTTCCGCGTCTTGCTTGCTGTTGCCTGTGTAGATCGCTTGGCCCTTGGTCTTGCCTTGAGCGAACAGGCCGAGCTTCTCGCTCAGCTCCTGCGGAGTGGATGCGACGATGGCGAGGCGTTCTTCCATCTCTTCACGGCCGACCTGTAGGGTGTAGGCGATGTTGGTCAACGAGTGGCTTGTACGTGTATCCGACTGATCGAGGAACGCGCGGAAGTTCTGTGCTTGCTCCATCAGGCGGGCACGGTCTTTGGCGGAGAAAATGAACAGGTGCGGGACGTTGTTGGCTTGCGGAGCATTCGTGTTGCCTTGTGGAGCTTCCGATGAGTCACTTACGGCCCCATGCCCTGCTCCTGTGTACTCTTCCACTATGATATGGGCGTTCGAACCACCAAACCCAAACGAGCTGATCCCCGCGCGGCGCGGAATCTCGTTGCCCGCCACGTCTGTCAGCCGATCCCATGTTTTTTGTTCATCTACGATGTAGAATGGTGAGTTTTTCAGATCGATATATGGATTCATCTTGTCAAAATGAAGCGTGCGCGGCAGGACACCGTGTTGCATCGACAGGATGATCTTCATCAAGCCCGCGATCCCAGAGGCTGGCTCCAAGTGACCGATGTTGGTCTTGACGGAGCCGAGGCCGCAGTATCCATGACGGTTGGCAGCTTGCGGGTCTTGGCGGCTCAGTTCGTTAAAGGCTTTTTTCAGCCCGTCGATCTCGACCGGATCGCCCAGCTCTGTGCCTGTGCCGTGGGCTTCGATGTACGAAACCGTGCTGGGGCTAAGTCCCGCGTCCTCATAGGCTTTGACCAAAAGTGCCGCCTGCGCGTCGGAATTCGGCGCGGTGAGCGAGTTGGCTTTGCCGCCGTGATTGACGGCTGTACCCTGGATGACGGCGTAGATGTGGTCTCGGTCGGCAATCGCTTGGGACAGCGGCTTGATCAGCAGGACGCCGACCCCTTCGCCGCGGACATATCCGTTGGCACGGGAGTCGAAGGTCTTGCATTTGCCGTCTGGGGAAAGCACGCCAAGCTCGCCGACGGTCTGATAGGTATGCGGGGAGAGCAGGAGGCTGACCCCGCCCGCGATAGCCAGCTCACATTCGCCGTTTTGTATCGCTTTGACGGCACGGTGGATGGCGACGGAGCTAGACGAGCAGGCCGTGTCTACGACTTCACTTGGGCCGCGCAGGTTGAGCAGGTACGAGACGCGGTTGGAGATCAGCGCGATTTCATTGCCTGTGGCAATCTGCTGGTGGCGTAGGTGGCTGAGCCGTTCGCGGTAGTCGGAGAACTGCACGCCTGTGAAGACCCCAACCGATTGACCCGAGAATTGGCTTGCCTTGTAGCCTGCATTCTCGATAGTTTTCCAGACATTTTCCAGATAAAGACGCTGCTGCGGGTCCATCAGCTCCGCTTCTTTTGGCGAGATATTGAAAAAGAGCGGGTCGAACTTGTCCACATCGGTGATAAAACCGCCATAGCGAAGTGCCGAATGGTCGCCGTACTGGGTGTGATCCCAGCGATCGGACGGGATTTCGCTGATCAGGTCTTTTTCTGCCTGCAGGTTGTGCCAGAAGTGGTTCAGATCCGCAGAGCCTGGGAAAACGCCGCTGATCCCGATGATTGCGACCGGCTCTTTGGTCTGGCGGCGGACGGTGCTGGATGTGCCTTCGCCAGATTGGGAAGATTGGCTCGCCGTACGGTAACGCGGGTCGAGCAGCTTATATGGAGCGATGACGGGAATGTCGCTGTAACGATTGTTTTGGTTGGAATCTTCGGTTGCGCCTTCGGGAGACTTCTCTGATGCTCCCTCTGTGGATGCTTCCTCTTCTACCTCTACTTCCACCCACTCTTCCACAGTCTGCTCTCCGCCCTCTTTTTGATAGAAAGCGGTCAGCTCAGCGCTGAACTCATCCAGCAGATATTGGCGGATCGCTTGGATAGAGCTGTGGGCAAAAAAGACGGTCGGTGACAGCTCAAAACCATAGGTGTCCCCGATGAGGATCGCCAGCTCTTTGAGGTTGATCGAGTCGAAGCCGTAGTTGCCAAGGTTTTCGGTGATGTCCATGTCGTCTGGGTTCATTTTGAGCAGCGAAGCGGCTTGGGTGCGGACCTCGGTTTCTACCAGATGCTCTGGGGCGGTTCGCTCGGCTTGAGTGGTGGTGACGGTGCGTTTGACCAGCTTTTTGACCTTGGTTTTGGCGGGTTCTTGCGGTTGCGCCTGTCCCATCACCGGCTCAATCCCAAGCACCCGTCTCAGGCGGTTAGGTATCCCGACCATGATGACAACTCGGGAGACACCCCCCGCGAGAATCTGTTCAAAAGCCGCAAGCCCGCTCTCGGTCTCCAGATAAGCCATGCCGGATGTCTGCAGGTATTGTTCTTCTTCTGCATCACTGCCACCGCCCATCCCGCCTTCGCGCCAGAGCGGCCAGTTGATCGAGATGGTCTGCCCCAGACGGGTACGGTTCTCCCGCAGCTGCTCACGAAAACGAGCGTACGCATCCAAAAAGCGGTTGCCGACCGCATAGTCACACTGACCGAAATCGCCAAGAACAGCAGACGTGGATGAGAACATCACAAAGAAATCCAGCGGCTCGGTCTTGGTCAGCTGATCAAGGATGACGGTTCCGTGGACTTTGGGCTTCAGGGTGGCGGCGAAGGTGCTCCATTCTTTTTCGGTAATACGCAGGTCGCCGACATTGCCTGCGGCGTGAATAACACCGTTGATCGGGCCGAATTTTTCACGAGTGGTGAGGATGACCTGCTGCATCTCGTCCAGACTGTCGGCATTGGCTTGCAGGTACAGGACATCGGAGCCGAAAATATTCAGCTCTTGAATCGCTTTCCGCTTGGCGTCGGTGAGTTCAGAGCGGCCTGTCAGCACCAGCTTGGCCTGATAGTTTTTCGCCAGATAGCGGGCAAAAAGCAGACCGAGTGCGCCTGCGCCGCCTGTGATCAGATAGACACCGTGTTGCTTGGGCGCGATACCTGAGAGACTAGCAGGTGTTGCTTCTTTATATTGTCTGATATACCGTTCGCCATTCTCGTAGCGTATTTCGCTTGGATAGGTGACGGCGTGGTTCGCCAGTTCTTCAATCAAGGCTTGATTGAGCTGTTCCTGTGTGGCTGGATCATCGCTCACCTGTACCATCGATAGCGCCAGCGTCGGCAGGACAAACCCAAGTGATTTGGCGTAGCCGCTCACCGCTTCGAGGAACGGATTGGGGATCTGTGCCTTTTCGCTGTAGACGACAAGCAGACGGCGAAGTGATCTGGTCTTGGTCTCGTGGATCGCGTGGATCAGGTGAAACAGCGGGTGGACACCCTTGCCAAGCGAGGTCTGGACATAGGAATCAAGCGCCTGTTGGGCGGTCAGCCCGTTCGGCCCGCCTTGGCTGGCTGCTGGGTCGTACGATTGCCAGCGGTGCAGGATGCGCTCTGGTAGCAGATTGCGTCCGGCGAGATGCTGGAGAAGCCAGATGTAGTCCTCCTTGTTTTCTGGATCGATCTCGTAGGTGTGGCTGTCGAGCTGGGCAAAAGCGGTGCCCGGTTTGACCAATATGGCTTGGATTGGTTGAGTCTGGCTGTCCGCGTTGGACTGGAGCGCGGTCTGGATGCTCAGAAACAGCGTATCGTCGGTGTCGAACAGCACGATCGGGCCGGAAAAAGCGGTTCGTCTGGTGGTGACGGCTGATTTTGGTGGTTCTGCTGTCTCGGACTCAGTAAACGGAGTTCTGACCCATTCGCTGGTGAAATACATGAGTTCCGGCTGGTTGGAACCTCCTGTGATGCTTGGTACTAAGCTGTTCTGATCACCTCGGGCTGTTCGGTTACTGCCCTGTAAATCTGGATTCGTATGAGAGCTACCAATATAAGCGGGCTGAACCTCCCACAGCGTCAGACCTTGGAATCGCGCAACCACAATGCCCTTTTCATCGGTGAGAGTGATGTCGCAGGTCGCATCCGTCCTACCCACAAGCGGGTTGGAGTTGGTGCCTCCCACGCCATTTTTACTCTTGGTCATGTAGGCGTAGCATTCACGCGGGAGAGCTCTGTATATCTCTGCTTGCTTCATTGCAATCGGGATGATCCGCTGATTAGCGTGAGCTTCGAATCCCCCTGCATTCTTTTCACTGTGGATAAAACCACCAGCCACCTGCTGAACCGCTTCCAGCAATACAGGATGGAGGGTGAACGCTTGCTCTTCCGTCTGTGCCACAGCCCTTATCCCGTTCGAATCTGCCAGCTCCTCCGGCAGACTGAGCCGGGCCAAAAGCTCCGCTCCATCGGTCAAGATCTCAGCAACCGCTGCGTGTCCGGATGTTCCACTCCCCATTCCAGAGGCGAGACGGGCATGGATCGTACCAAGTTCAATATGCTCAGGCGTCAGTTGCTCGCTGTCGGTGACATAGCGGATTTGACCTTGTGCGTGAATCGTGCGTTTTTCTTGGGGTTTCGCGGTGCTGATCTGGAACACTAAGCCGTCGTGCTCCGGATACAGGCTCAGCTGGATCTCTTGCGGCTGTTGCGCCTCGTCCCACTCGATCGGCTGAGCCCAGCGCAGATCGGTCAACGAGTGCACGGTTCCTTCTTCAGCAAGCATGGCGGCGGCGTATGCCATTTCGAGATACGTGAGTCCGGCGAGGGTGTCTGCCCCCTGCCCTTTTGTGAAAAATGGCTCCTGTCCTTTCAGTCTGCTCGTGAACTTCTGTTCTCTGACCGTCGAAGTGTTGGTGTGCACCAATGGGTGAAGCTTGGCGGTCTCGCCGGGAGTTATTTGGGTGGTGCCATTTTGGCTGTGTGCTTGTGGAGAATTCGGAGCAGCGGGTTTCGTGGCTGGCTCTGGAATCCAGTAGCGGTCTTTGGCGAACGGATAGGTCGGCATGCTGATGCGGTGGTAATCGGTATGGAGATAAAGACTTTTCCAGTCGATATCGTAGCCGCTGAGATAAAATGTCGCCAACGCAGTCAACTGATTCGAATATTCTGCCAAATGAGCCGCTTCAGGTCGCTGGATGGTGTGGAGCAGGTTGTCCAGCTCTTCATAAGCATTTTTTGGCTGGGCGATCAGGGTTTTGCGTTTTTCGAGTTCAGTCGCCAGATGCTCGGGTTGGTTGAGCAGTGCTACTTTTGCCTTGAGCTCACCGATGGTCTGCGCGACGAAGGTGATCCGCACGGAAAAATGGCTGCGGCCGACGAGCATGGTGTAGGAAATGTCGCCCGGACGGTGCTGATCTCCCGATTTTTCCAGCCAAGTATGCACGTCAGCGAGCTTGGTCTTGAGAGCTGCTTCGTTTTTGGCAGAGAGCGCGAAAAGGAAGCAGGCATGCTCGATGGTGGACTGGGTGGTCGGGATCGGTGATTCTTCACGTTCTGGGGTGGCGGCTATGCTTGCCTGCTGTTTTTGTTGTGGAGCGGCTTCGTCTGCTTCGGTCGTCACCACGGCGTCTGCTTGTGTTGGTTCCTGACCTTCCTCGAGCACCACCTCGACTTCCGTCTCACTCGAACTCCCCGTTAGAATTACCTGCTGTTTCAGAGACTCACTCTCCGTCTGCTCTTCAGCCTGCTTTTCCTCTGGCTTCATTGTCCCTGCTGTTGCCAAAGACTGCTCTGACTCCAGCGCGTCCACTCCATCGTCTGCCTCTTTGACCTCTTTAACCTTATTGGCATCATCGGACTCTGTGACCGCTTTTGTCGTTGTCTCTTTCTTCGCTTTTTTGCTGGATGCGGCTCGTTTCTTCGGTGTTTTCGCTTGGGGTTGCGGGCTGTCGGATGACGGTTCGTTGGTGGTCTGGCGAATCCAGCTCAAAGGGTTATTGCCTAAACGATTATTCTTTTTTGTCATACCTTAGCTAACCCCCCACTCATCAATTCTTGACAAAGCTCAGCGTAATCCCTGGCTCCCGTGCTGTTGGGCTTGTATGTGAAAATGTCTTGCCCGAAGCTTGGGGCTTCAGCCAGCGCGACATTGCTTCTAATGAAGGTTTGGAATAATTGATCACCAAAATGATTGCGGATCACATCGACGACTTCCCGTTGCAGGCGCTGGCGGGCATCGTACTTGGTGATCACGATCCCGGCGATTCGCAGCGCGGCATTCAGTCGTTCCCGGACGATCTCGATTGTCTCAAACAGGTAGCTCATCGCGTCAAGCGGCAGGTACTCCGCCTGCATCGGGATGAGAATTTCATCGGAGGCGGTCAGGGCGTTGACGGTAAGCAAGCCGAGGTTGGGCGGGCAGTCGATCAGGATGAAGTCGTAGTCGTCCTGTACGGTTGCCAGCAGGCTTTTGAGCAACGCTTCCCGTCCGGCGGTCAAAGACAGCTCGGCGTCGGCTCCGGAGAGTGAGACGGAGGATGGGAGCATCGGGATGCCATTGCGCTCGATCATCACATCGTCCCACTCCGCCTCCCCCTTGAGCAGGTCGTACAGGGTATAGGTAAGCGTCCGGTGCTGTACACCCACAGCGGACGTCAGGCTGGCCTGGGGATCGAGGTCAACGAGCAGGACTCGTCTGCCTTGCTGCCGAAGACCTGCGCCGAGGTTGAGCGTGGTAGTGGTTTTGCCCACCCCGCCCTTCTGGTTCATGATGCAGATAATCTTTCCCATAATCGTCACTACCTCTTTTCTGGGGCTTCTTGGATGACCAAGTGACAGTTGGTGCCACTAAAACCAAACGAGCTGACAGCCGCCATACGAGGGATACCGCCTTTCGTCTCCCAATTTTGCAGCTCGGTGTTGACGTAAAAAGGCGTGTCGTTGAAACGGATATGCTCGTTTTCCTGTGCAAAATGAAGCAATGGCGGCAGCTGCTTGTGCTTCATCGCAAGCAGTACCTTGATCACACTGGTCACGCCTGCCGCTGCCGTGGTATGTCCGATGTTGGCCTTGACGGAGCCGATTGCACAGAATTGTTTGTTGGAAGTATAGGTGGAAAAGGCTTCGGTCAATGCCTTGATCTCAATCGGGTCGCCAAGCGGTGTCGCCGTGCCATGTGCTTCGACGTAGCTGATCTGCTCGGGGTTGATCCCGCTGCGGCGGTATACGTCCAGCTCCAGTCTGGTCTGGGACTGCGCGCTCGGTGCGGTGATGCCGTTGGTTTTGCCGTCTTGGTTGACACCTGAGCCTTTGATCACGCCGTAGATGTGGTCACGGTCTTGGATCGCTTGATCGAGTCGCTTGAGTACGATGACACCGACGCCTTCGCTGATCAGCGTGCCATTGGCTTGGTGGTCAAACGTACGCACCCGGCCGTCCGGTGAGAGCATCCCCATTTTACTGGTTCGGATAAAAAGATCCGGTGTAGTCATGATCACGACGCCCCCGGCCAATGCCATGTCACAGTCTTCATTGATGATCGCTTGGCAGGCTTGGTGAATCGCCACGAGTGACGAGGAACAGGCGGTGTCAAGCGAGATCGCAGGGCCTTTTAGATTGAGAAAATAGGAGATACGCGCCGCTAGAATTGACGAAGACATGCCTGCGAAGCCCTCCGAGGTGTTGTCCGCTCCAGTCTGAGCGAGAATTTTGCCATAGTCGCCGGGAGCAGAGCCTACGAACACACCGCATTTGAGGTTGGACAGGGCTTTATCTGAATAGCCCGCATCTTCCAAGGCGTTCCACGATTCCTGCAGGAAAAGGCGCTGCTGCGGGTCCATGAACTCGGCTTCAAATGGTGAGATGTTGAAAAAGAGCGGGTCAAACTTATCGACGTCGCGCAGGAAGCCGCCTTTTCGGCAATAGGTTTTATGCGGGACGCGCGGGTTCTCATCGTAATAGTCGTCGATGTTCCAGCGTTCTTTTGGCACTTCGGTGATGCTTTCCACGCCTTGCACAAGGTTGTTCCAGAGCTCATCCACGGTGTCCGCGCCTGGGAAACGGCCTGCGATGCCGATGATGGCGATGTCCGTCGTGGTTGGACGCGGTGTGTGGTCTGCTGGCTGGGTGGATGGTGCGGTATTAGTGTGGCTTGTGTTGTAGCTCGGGGTTGGGTTCGGATTCTTCCCAGATTGTTGCCCGGTATATGATGCCGCTGTGGAGACTGGCGTGATCGTCGTTGGTGCGGGTTTCGCTGTTGTGACGGGTGTAATCGTCGTCGGTGCGGATTTCGCTGTCGTGACGGGTGTGATCGTCGTCGGTGCGGATTTCGCTGTTGTGACGGGTGTAATCGTCGTCGGTGCGGGTGTCGCTGTTGTGACGGGTGTAATCGTCGTCGGTACGGGTTTCGCTGTTGCGACGGGCGCGATGTCTATGGTTGATTGTGTTGGCTGTGTAAGATTAGTTGGTCTTGCTGGATCAATTGCGGATGTGGATACTGGTTCACATACAGGCCTTGATTGTTGCTGGAGCCGTATTTTGGTTCGTGCCTGCCCAGTGACTGGGGTGTGGGTGGATGCTTGGGCGGCTGTGGTAAGGATGACCCGGCCACTAGAGGAGCGGGTGATCAGAGATGGTGCTGGGTGTGGTGTTACTTGGGATTGGGTGATCGCCGTGTTGCTCTGACCAATAGTCCCGGTCTGTGGAGCTGACGTTGTTTGCTGTGTGAAAAGCGGCGACTGCCCGAAAATTTCCGCAACGTTGATAATCCCCGTGTCTGATAAAGGTGCTTGAGTTGAAGACTCGATTGGCTCTTGCGCGAAAATAGAAGCGAAAGCCGAAGCTGGCGCTTGAACTGTTGGTGAAACCGAATTTAAAAATTCAGCTACCATTGAAGCTGGCGCAGGAGCAGGAGCCGTATGTAGATTTTCATTTGGATTCCAGCTAAAAGTCGTGACGACTTGTGCTGCCCCAGCCTTTTGGCATTCACGTAAGACGAGTTCCGCAAGCTCGTCGACGGTCGGATGATCGTAGAGGACGACAGCATCCAGATTGAGCTGGTAGGTATTGTTGATGTCACGGACGATCTCTACCCCGCTGATCGAATCGATCCCCATCTCGCGAAAGCTGAGATGAGAGCTGATGTCGGCTTGGGCGAGGTGCAGAACGCCTGCAAGGATGGAGATGATTTGCTGGCGGATACTGGTGATGGTCGGGATTGAAGCGGGAGATGGCGAAATCGGGTTGGATGTATTTGTTGATGCGAACGACTGCGCTTCTGCAAAAACAGGTGGCTCCGTAAATGGCTGTCCTTTTGCAAAAATCGGTGGTTCCGCAAACGGCTGTGCTTGTGCCAAAACGGCCGGTACATCCAAAACCTGTGCTTCTGTACCCGCTGGTGCTGATACCACCGCCTGCTTCCCAGCATCCTTTTCCAACCGCCCCACTACCAGCCCCGTCAACTCATGAATGGTCGGATAATCATACAGCACGACTGCATCCAAGTTAAGTTGAAACACTCTGTTCAGATCGCGGATGATCTCTACCCCGCTGATTGAATCGACGCCCATTTCGCGGAAGCTCAGCGCCAGATCCAGCTCATGGGCCGGGAGATGCAGGACATGGCCTGTGATCTCGATGATCTGCTGGCGAATCTGTGCTTGGGATTGAACGGCTGTTCCCGGCTGGACTTGCTGTACTGGCGTTACTTGCGGTGCTGGTGTTACTTGCGGCGCTGGTGAAACCGCAGAAGCATTCCCCCAGCTCTTCTGCCCTTCACGTACCACTACCTGTGCCAACTCATCTACAGTCGGATAATCGTACAGCACGACCGCATCCAGATTCAGTCCGAAGCGTTGGTTCAGGTCGCGGACGATCTCCACCCCACTGATCGAATCGATACCCATCTCGCGGAAGCTAAGTGCAGGATTCAGCTCACCGGGTGACAGATGCAGAACCGCACCGACGATCTCGCCCACCTGCTCACGAACCTGAGCGGGCAGGAAGCTTGTCTGCTTCCCGCCGCTTACGGTTGTGGTTGGTACTGGTGCCGGTGCCGTTTGCGCTGTGGGCGTACTGTTTTTTTGTTGCAGCAATTGCTTTAACAGCCCGATGGCTTCTTGCTTGCTGATCTGGCCGCTTGCGACCTGCTGATAGATCTCTTGTTCACTTACAAACCGCATACGTTCCTCACACCCTCTTTCTTAATTCCATGGCCTGATCTGGCGTAATGTTGCCACTCTCCAGCTCGGTTAACAGCTGCTCGAAGAACCCGTCGTCCAACACTTCGTCTGGCGCAGGCTGGACTGGTACCGGAGTTGGTGCTGGTGCTGGTTGTTGTGTCGTATGTTTTTCCGGGTTGAGGAAAAATTCAATCCGTTGCTTCACTTCAGGATCATGGAAGGTCTCGCTGTGCATATAACGCTCCCGCTCGATGTACTGCGGCAGCTGGCTCAAGATGCGTCCCGCCAGTTCTTTTTTCAGAACCTTGAGCGAATGGAGCGGCTTGTCGGCAAGTCCGCGTGCGATGCGGAGCGCCTCGGCGAGTACGTCTTGCCCCGGACGGAAAATCACGGAGGCCCCACGGTTGTGCAGCTCGGTTCCGACGAAGGATTTCGCGGTCAGCATCATTTCAGTGGCGACGTTTCTGCCTAATTTTTCACTTAAAATGAACGTTGCACCCATCCCCGGCGTAAATCCAAATTTCATAAACACGGCGGTATAGACGGATTCCTCGGACATGACAACGATATCGGAATAGAGGCCAAACAGCAGCCCGCCGCCCGAAGCGTGGCCTTGGATCGCGGCGATGACTGGGATTTCGGTCTCCAGCAGTCCGCGGTACATGAACGGGAAGTCGGTGAAGTTGGCTTTTTTGTCAGCGATGTCGTGGAGGGTGTCTGGTGTGCCGCCCATGGAAAAGATTTTGTCGTAACCTGTGACAATGATCGCCTTGATGCCTGGCATGCGGCGGATCTGGTCAAACTTGGTCATCAGCCCGCGGACGATCTGGTCGGAGAACATGTTTTTGTTCACACGGTCCTGCATGCGGACGATGGCGATCTGGTTGTCGATGATCTCAAGCGTGACCTCGTCGCCATGGTACGGTTGGAATGGTTCGTCGAGCGCTGGGGTCAATGCTTGGATTTGGTTATTTGCTTGGGAGCTGGTTTGTGCATAGTCGCTGGTGCTGAACGTCTCTGGCACACTTCGATGTCCCTCTGCTCCGATTGCTGTCTGTGTTCCATATGTCACAGGCGCTGGAGCTCCACTCGCCACCTGCTGTCCGCTCGCTTTTCCGAGGTAGTTCTCCACCCAGTAGCGCTTCTTCGCAAATGGATAAGTCGGAAGCGTGATGATGCTCGCGTCCGTGCCTGCAAAAAGCGGCTTCCAGTCGATGGTGAGACCTGCAGCCCACAGCTCAGCAAGCTTGGTAAGCTGTTTGGCAGGCAGCAGTTGTTGAACCGTTGCTGGATCAAAGCTATCAAGATCGATACCGCCTTCCCGACGGACGCGGGTGTTGCCTGTATAGATGCCTGTTCCTCCCGCCGTCATCGTGCCTAGATCGTCGGTGAGGTAGCGGGTCAGTTGTTCTTTCAGCTGGTCGGCGTCAGCGAAAACGAACGCCACTCGCTCCTCCATCGCTTCACGGCCAGTATGGAGCGTGTAAGCGAGATCGGCGAGACGAGGTGCTGACGCTGGGTTTTGTGTTGCTTGGTTGAGGTATTGGATGAAGTCAAACGCGTATTCTTTTAACCGCTCTTCATTACGTGCAGAGAGTGTGAATACCCATGGACCGCGCTGTTCCTGTACGGTCTGTGCACCAGAACCAGATGCAAAAACAGTGGTTGCGACAGGCTGCTGATATTCCTCCACCACCAGATGCACGTTCACCCCACCTGCACCAAACGAGCTGATTCCTGCGCGGCGCGGTACTTGTGTCTGCACGCCATCTACGTAAACAACCGGCTGTTGCCACTCGGTCAGCTGTTGCTGTACATAGAACGGAGAATCCTCGAACTTGATGTTCGGGTTGAGTGTCGCCGAGTGCAGAGACGGTGCGATTTGACGGTGCTTCATCTGAAGCAGCACCTTGGTCAAGGCCGCAATTCCCGCCGCTGATTCGAGGTGACCGATGTTGGATTTGACCGAGCCGATCGAGCAGAATGACTTGTCGCTGGTGGTCTCCCCGAAGGCTTTGTTCAATCCGGCAATCTCAATCGGGTCGCCGAGCGAGGTGCCCGTGCCATGTGCCTCGATATAGCTGATCGTGCGCGGGTCGACGCCTGCCTGCTTGAGCGCTTTGGAGATCGACCTGCCTTGCTGGGTCGGGTCCGGTACGGTGTAGCCGTTGGTTTTGCCGCCGTGGGTCATGGCCGATCCTTTGATCACGCCGTGGATACGGTCGCCGTCTGCAATCGCTTTGGACAGCGGCTTGAGCAGGACAGCCCCCACACCTTCACCCGGTACATAGCCGTCTCCACCTTCGCCGAAGCTGCGGCAGCGTCCGTCCGTGGAGACGAATTTGCCTTGGGACAGCAGGATGTATTTGTTCGGATGAATCGACAGGTTGACCCCTCCCGCAACCGCGATGTCGCTCTCCCCTGTCCGCAGGCTTTGGCAAGCGAGATGGATCGCGGTAAAAGCGGACGAGCACATCGTATCCACCGCGATGCTTGGGCCGTGCAGGTCGAGATAGTAGGAGACACGGTTGGCGACAGATGCAAAAGAGGAGCTGAGCGCGGTCACATTGCCCCTAAGCGATTCCTCTGCGCCGAACAGCTGGTAATGACCGTACATGACCCCGACGAACACACCGACTTCCTTCTGATTCAGGCGGTTTTTGGTATAGCCCGCATCTTCGATTGCCTGCCATGCCGTCTGCAGGAAAAGACGCTCCTGCGGGTCGATCCAAGCTGCTTCTTTTGGCGAAATATTAAAAAACAGCGGGTCGAACTTGTCCACATCGTCGATAAAGCCGCCCCATTTGGAGTAGGCTGAGCCGCTCGCATTTTTATCTGGATTGAAAAATTGGCGGTAATCCCAACGGTCTGACGGGATTTCGGTAATGCAGTCACGCCCTGTTCGAAGATTGTTCCAGAACTCGTCGAGGTTGGATGCCATCGGGTAGCGTCCGCTGATGCCGATGATAGCGATGTCTTCGAGCTTGGAGGCTGCTTGGGTTGGCCCACTGTATGTTGTTCCTTGGGCAGTAGCTGCCACTTGGTCGGCCGATGCGGTCATCGGTTCTGTATGATGGGCAAAACGGCTGCGTCTCGGACGGGTTGAGAATGGTTCGGTTGCGAGAGTCTCTTCTTCGCGGTGAACAGGTTCCCCGATTCGGTCTGTCCGGTTAGGTTCTGACGCAGGCTGGACGTTCACGGTTGGCTGAGCGTTACGCGTGTTGGATGAATCTGCTGTTGCTCCCGCCTTTTTCACACCGAACATCTCTGCCAGCTTCTCCCCGTGCTTTTCGGTAAAATACTCGGTCAGCTCGCTTAGACTGCGGTATTCGAAGAACAGCGTCTTCGGCAATTCTCCAAAATGATTCTCCAGCTCACGGGTCAGCCCGATGATCATCACGGAGTCGATGCCGTACGATTCCAATGCTTCGTCGGCGTCGATGCGGGCGACTGGGATGCGGAGGATTTTGGACAGTGTTTCTTTGAGGAAATGGACGGTATGGCTGGTGACAGTCGCTAGGTCTTGTTCGGCAAGTTCGTTGCTGTCGGCTGATCCGTTGGTGGATGCGATGCCAGCAGATGTCGTACCAGCTGTGGACGCGGCTTGTGCATGGGTTGGGTTCGCAGACGCTGTAACTGAATCAGCTTGTTCCCCGACCGCCTCCTCAGCTCCCGCCACATGCAAGACCTTACGCAGTTTATGTGCCTCCCCTGTGAGTACCATCAGCTGGCTGACAGAGGAGCGTAATCCATGTTCAAATGCGGCCAAGCCCATCTCTGCGCTGAGCGGTACGAGACCCCATGCGTCTTGAAGCTGCTTTTGCGACTCGGCATCGATCTGCATCCCGCCGTCCTTCCACAGCGGCCAGTTGAGCGCTAATGTACGTCCAGGGCGGCCCAGGCTGGTGCGGAGTGCGGCGTAATGATCCATGAAGCTGTTGCCGCTTGCGTAGTCGCATTGACCGACATTACCGATTACGCCTGCAAGTGAGGAGAACATGACGAAAAAGTCGAGCGGCATCTCCTGTGTCGCTTCATCCAGCCAGATCGTTCCCAGCACCTTAGGCGCGAGCACGGCCTCCATCTCTTCTTTTGTCTTCTTGATGATAAAGTTGTCGCGGATCACTCCTGCGCTGTGGATAATGCCGTGGAGTGTCTGATGACTGCTCTTGATCTGGGCCATCAGCTGCTCCACGTCCTCGCGCTTGGAGACATCGGAGCGGATGTATTGGACGAAGCTTCCACGGGCACGTAGCTGGGCGAGCTTGGCTTCTTTGTCCGGACTGAGTCGGGAGCGCCCGGTCAGGATCAGGTTGACCTTGGTCTGACTGCTGAGATATTCGGCAAAAAGAATGCCGAGGCCAGTCGAGCCACCTGTGATGAGGTAGACGCCGTTTTCTTTGACCGGGAGCGGTTGGAGTGCCGAAGTGCCAGCCCCGCCGATCTCTGCCGTGATTCTTACATAGCGATGGGCGCTGTCGTATCGGACAGCCGTCTCGTCCGCGCTCCATCCAGCCAGCTCAGCCAGCACGTTCTCCAGCAGGGTCGGGTCGCTGATGCTTGGCAGGCCGAGAGTCTTGTAGCAGAACTCTGGATTCTCCTGTTGGACCGTCTTGGCAAACCCATGGACGGCGGCATACAGCGGCTGGGTTGTTCCTTTTTCCTTGTAGGCATAGACCAGATGAATCGGATGCTTCGGACGCTGCTCCATGATCGCGCGGGTCAGGTGGAACACGGAGAAAAGACCGTGGGTAAGCTGTGCTTGTAGCCCCTCTTCCGTCGCGGTGAAGCGGTCTTTGGACCACACGTGCAGGATGTGAGTCGGGAGCTTGCCTTGCTGTTTGAGTGCTTCGAGCAGACGCTGGTATTCGGCTGGTTCACTCGGATTGATCGTATATTGTGCATCGCTGATCGCTTCATAGCCTGCCCCCGGCTGAACAAGAATCACTGTTCCTTTTGCCAGATGGGCTTGGATGGCCTGCGTCAGTTCGGAGGTTTGGCTGAGAAGGAGGACGCGTCCCAGAGTATGATCAACCGGGTGGAAAATCGGAGTATCGCGCTTCACCCATTCCTGTTGGAAATAAAGCGTCTCCACTGCGTGCCCAGTACGTGCGGTGCCAGAAGCTTGCGCTTGGTACGAGGCGCGAAGCACGAGACCTTGGAGTCGGATGAGCACGTTGCCTTCAAGGTCGGTGATCGTGACGTTGTACGTTTTATTGCCCGTTGTCTGGGCTGTGCCTGTTGCTTCGATGACATGGGCGTAGCATTGGCTGGTGAGTGTGTCGAGAATCTCCACCTGCCCGATGCCAAATGGCAAGTAGAAGCCTTGCCCATCAGCAAGCTCCGTACCGAGCAGTCCCGCGACGGTCTGTAGGGCACCGTCCATCAAGGTTGGATGCAGGACGAACTCACGGAAGCTGTCTGCCACCTGTGCCGGAAGCTCCAAGAGTGCAATCGCCTCGGACTGACCTCTGTGCAGCACGGTGACTGGCTGGAAGGTGGAGCCATAGGCGAAGCCTGATTGTAGCAGGGACTTGTAAAAGGCTTCCTTGGTCAGATGCGCCGGACAGCGTGACAGGATCGCGTCGAGATTGAGCTTGGCCGGAAGAGTCGCAGAGCTGGCAGATTCACTCATGTTCATGTCAGCTCTTGCTTTGCTCGTTGCACGGATCAGACCTGTTGCATGTAAAATGCGGCGGTTATCCGTACCTTCTGTGGTGATCTCGAACTCGACTTGCTCCCCTTCTGGATACAGGCTGATCAGGACGTCTTTGCCTGCTTCGTTCTCCCCGACCCTCACCGGACGCAGCCAGTTGATCTGTGTCAGCTGTTTGGCTTCGGTGGAGCGGGTCGCAAGCTTATACGCGGCACGGGCCATCTCGATGTAGACGACACCCGGCAGGATCACCTGTCCGCCGATTACATGGTCGCGCAGGTAGAAGTCTTCGCGGTTCAAGCGTTTGGTGAAGCATTGCTCGTCTAGCGTGGAGGCATTGGTATCGATCAGCGCGTGCAGCTTGGCGCTCGGTGCTGATGTGTGAACGGTGCTGCCTCGTTTGATTTCGTTAATCCAGTAGCGCTCACGCTCGAACGGATAGGTCGGAAGCGTGATGCGGGCTGGTGCCGGATGCCCGTTCAGGCTGTGCCAGTTGATCTGTGCACCGGAGACCCACAGCTCTGCCAGCTGGTTCAGCTCACGGTTGCGCAGGATCGTCTGCAGGAACTCTTCACCCGCCCGTCCGCGCAGGATGCGGTCGATTTTGTCTTTTTGCGTCTTGGTATTGCCTCGGTAGAGTCCAGATGTATTGTGTTTACCTTGGATGAACTGTTGCAGACGCTCGTGTAGCTCCTCGGTGGTCGTAGCGATGATGGCGAGTCGCTCCTCCATGGCATCGCGGCCTGTCTGCAGGGTGTAGGCGATGTCGGCGAGGTTGAGGGCGATGCTGTCGGCGTTTGTGGCAGGCTCCGTTTTTTGCTGGCTCTTCGCTTGGGAATCTGACTGAAGCTGGGTACCTGACTCGGTTCCGATGTCTGATACATGGACATGTTGCTCCAGCTCAGTGCGGTAGTTTTTCAGCAGCTGCTGTTCTAGCGCCTTGATCGAACCTGCTTCAAGCACGAAGCTTGGTTGCAGTCCGAGTCCCCATTTTTCATTCAGCAGGTTCACAAGCTTCGCAAAGCCCACTGGCTCGAGTCCGTAGTTCTCAAACTCTTCGTTTGGATCGATATCGGCGGTATGGATGAGCAGGATCTCCGATACGTGCTGGAGCAGGTCGTGGCGGACTTTTTCGCTGATGGTGGTATCGATATTTCCCGTGACCGTTGCCGCTGGCGTTGCTTTTTGGCTGTCGAGATAGCGGATTAGCCGTTCGGCGTATGCTTTGAGACGGTCTTCGTTCTTCGCGGAGAGGACGATGAGCTGCGGTACCTTCGGCTGTGACCCTGCCTGGCGTACGGTGTCAGCCGATCCGGCCTGTGCTTCGTACTCTTCGATGATGATATGTGCATTGGAACCTCCTGCACCAAAAGAACTGATGCCTGCGCGGCGCGGGTAACGGCGTTCGATGCCGTTTTCGATGATGACAGGTTGTTTCCACTCGGTCAGCTGGTGCTGCACATAAAACGGTGTATCTGCAAAATTAATATTGACGTTCAGCTCGTCAGAATGGAGTGATGGGACGAGCTGCTTGTGCTTGAGCTGGAGCAGGACTTTGGTCAGCTGGGCGATCCCTGCTGCTGACTCCAGATGGCCGATGTTGGACTTGACCGAACCGATGGAGCAGTACTGCTTGTCACGGGTGTATGGGCCAAACGCGCGGGACAGACCGGATATCTCAATCGGGTCACCGAGCGAAGTGCCTGTGCCGTGTGCTTCAAGATAGCTGATCGTGCGCGGGTCGATGCCTGCCTGACGGATGGTTTCGCCGATCACATCGCCTTGGGAGGTAGGGCTTGGGACGTAAAAGCCGCTGCTTTTGCCGCCGTGGTTGAGCGAGCTTCCTTTGACAACGGCGTAGATCTGGTCGCCGTCTGCGATCGCTTTGTGCAACGGCTTGAGCAGGATGGCCCCGACCCCTTCGCCCGGTACGTAGCCGTCTCCGCCTTCACCGAAGCTACGGCAGCGTCCGTCACTGGATGGGAATCGAAGAGAGGCGAGGAACTGGTATTTTTTCGGGTGCAGTGCGATGTTGACACCGCCTGCGATGGCCATCTCGCTTTCGCCGCGACGGATGCTTTCACAGGCCAGATGGATCGCTGTGATGGATGAAGAACACATCGTATCGAGCGCCAGACTCGGGCCGTGCAGATTGAAAAAGTAAGAGACGCGGTTGGCGACCGCTGAGTAGATGGAGCTTGGCGCGACAATTTTGCCGTTGATTTCGGTTTCGAGCAGCTGGTATTGCCCCCACATGACGCCGACGAACACGCCGATGCGTCTTTTCTCGACGCTGGATTTGGTGTAGCCTGCGTCTTCGAATGCCTGGTAAGCGGTCTCGAGGAACAGCCGCTCCTGTGGATCCATGAACTCGGCTTCGCGCGGAGAAATATTGAAGAACAGCGGGTCGAACTTGTCCACGTCGTCGATGAAGCCGCCCCACTTGCTGTAGGAGGTTCCTTCGTGGGCTTTGTCCGGGTGGAAGGTCTCCTCATAATCCCAGCGGTCGCGCGGGATTTCGGTGACGGAGTCCTTGCCTGACCGCAGATTCTGCCAAAACTCGTCCAGATCACGGGCCTGTGGGTAGCGTCCGGAGAGGCCGATGATGGCGATGTCGCCGGAGTAGGCGGTGTGGGCTGGGTAGGTTGGGTAATTGGCAGCGGTTGTGTCAGGACGGGCATGGTCGACAACACTTGAGCGTCCGTACGTTACCGTTGCGGTTGACTCGTTGCTGTCAAGACCGTCACCGTAACTGACAGTCTCTTCCACCACCTCTTCCCACTCTTCCGTCCACACCACTTCCGGCTCGATCCCGAGCACCTGATAGACAGTAGCTGGTTCGCCTTCGATCACGAGCAGGTGCGGGTCTTGGAGTGTCAGCGCGTCTTGGAAAGCTTGGATGCCGTTTTCCGTCGCCAGCGGTACCATGCCCATCTTCGCCTTGAGGAAGGCTTCGCTTGCTTGGTCCACCTGCATCCCGCCATTTTTCCAGAGCGGCCAGTTGACCGAGACACTGCGTCCCTGACGTGTGCCTTGAAGACGCTTCGCTTCGCGCCATTCGGCGAACTGATCCATAAAACGGTTGGCGAATGCGTAATCCGACTGCCCGACATTGCCGATCACCGCTGTGCTTGAAGAGAAGGTGACGAAGAAGTCGAGCGGCTCGCCTGCACTCAGCTCGTCGAGGTAGAGTGTCCCGAAGACTTTTGGCGCGAAAACGGCTTGCATCTCCTCTGTCGTCTTCTTGAAGACAAATGCGTCTCGGATAACGCCTGCGCTGTGGATGATGCCATGGATGGAGCCAAAGCGTTGTTTAGCCTGATCGAACACACGGGCTACTTCGTCGCGCTTTGTCACGTCTGCCGGGATATAAAGCACTTCAGCACCGAGCGCTTCGATGGCTTTGATCTGCTCCGAGGTCTCTGCACGCAGTTCCGATCGTCCTGTGAGCACCAGCTTGGCATTGGCTTGCTGTGCGAGATGCTTGGCAAAAATCAGTCCGAGTCCGCCGAGTCCGCCTGTGATGAGGTAGACGCCGTTGGTTGTGATCGGCAGTGCTTGTGGTGCTTGCAGTAGTTGTGATGCTTGCGCTATGGATTGGCTTGTTGCTGGTTGGCCCGCTGAGGCTTGGGTTTCTGCACCTCTGCTTGACGCGACGGTTTCCATATCGACGGGGTGAATCGTTTTGTGGTAACGCTTGCCAGCTTCATAGCGGATTTCTGTGTTTTTGGATGAGTCGCTGGTGTGTTCACCTTGAATAAACTCTTGCAGCAGAATCTGAGCCGCCCACTCTGGAGATTGGCTGATGGCTTGCAGTTCGAGCTCCACGGTTTTATAGAAGAATTTCGGATTTTCGAATGCAAGCGACTTGGCAAAACCGCTCACTGCACGGTACTGTGGCTGGATTTCTGTGCCATGGGTGATGAGGTAGAGCAGTTGAGCGGCTTCTTTGGGCTTGTTCGCAAGCAGGGTCTGGCTCAGGTGGAAGACGGAGTAGATGCCGCGTTCCAGCTGGGCTTGCAGGGCTTGGCCATCGGCGGTCAAGGCTGAGTGCGACCAGTTGTGGATGATGCGGTGCGGGATCGTCCCCTTCGCCTGTAAGTCGGTCAAAAGTTGGCGGTAGTGCGCCGCATCGGTTGGATTGATCTGATAGGTATGGGTGCCGTGGCTTTGGGCGTTGTCGCCGTTATCTGCTGTGTAGCTCTCCCCCGGTGTGACGAGGATGACTTGGGCTTTGGTGTCACTAGAAACAGTTGCCCCGCGCCCGTTGAGCTGTTCGCGGATAGCGGTGGTCAGCTGGCTGTTCTCATCAAATACGAGAATGTGCTTGGCTGTGCCAGAAGCAATCTGGCTTGCCGCGATATCCTCCCCGATCTCTGCTGCTTCCCATCTCTGGCTGAAATACATCAATGCCGTGTCATCGTTCGAATCAACAGCAGCAGCCACCTGTGGAGTGGCATCCAGAAGACTCAAATAATTGTCGCCGTACTGCTCAGCCAGATGACCAGCCAGCTCACGGACGTTGGTATATTCGAACAGCAGCGTCGGATAGAGCTGGATGCCCAATTTGTTCTCCAGATTCTGTACAAGCATCAGCAGGTTGCCAGACTCCAGCCCCTGGTCGTAGTAGCCTGCTTCGATATCCACCTGTTCAGCTGAGATCTGAGTCGCTTCGCCGATCATCTGGCACAGGTCTGCTTGGATGAACGCCAACAGATCCGCTTGGTTGAATGCACTTTGCGGGGTGGCTGAGGTTTGGCCAGATGCTTTTTTCACCGTTTTGAAAAGTGGGGTTTGGGTGGTAGTCGCTTTTTTCACCTTGCGTAGGGTGGTTGGCTGGCTTGCGATTGCTTGGGTATTGCTATTGGCAGTAGGTTGTTGGCTTGCATCGACATTGCTGTAAGTATTGGCGCTTTTGTCTGCATGGAAATCGGAGTGTCCTTGAAGGCTAGTAGAACTAGACTCAGCATGGGCACCCGAGCCTGCTTGGTAGCTCCCCACTGCCCCAACGCCGCCTGCCAGCACCTGATATTTGTCTCCGTATGTCTCCGCGAGATGGCCTGTCAGTTCGCGAATGTTCGTGTATTCGAACAAAAGAGTCGGATATAGCTGTATGTTCAGCTTGCTCTCCAGATTTTGCACGAGTGTCAGCAGGTTGCCGGATTCCAGCCCCTGATCATAATAGCCTGCTTCCACATCCACCTGATCGGCTGGAACGTCAATCGTCTCGCCGATCATCTGGCGAAGGTCGTTTTCGATGAACTGACGCAGGTCGGCTTCACTGAGAGTGAATGCCTGCGGTGGGTTTGACGGAGTTGGCGCTCCTGATCCTTGTGGATGACTAGCCGAAGCTGCCTTTTCAGAACGGTGCGGTTGGTTGCCCGTTGCAGTGATCTCACTGACCGGACGCTCCACCGCTTTCGTTCCTTGCACAGACATGGATTGATCTGCCATCCCCGCCGCTTCCTGTGCCTTGATCTGACTCAGATTCTCCACCCGCTCCAGATTCTTCATCAGCCCCTTCGTCCGCACGCGCTTGTAAGAGAGCTTGTCAAAATCAACCAACAGCTCCCCTTTTTCGCTGTAAATCTGGATATACTCACTCTTGATATCCTCAGACGACGTACGATCCTCATGCTGACGGATGTAGACATACACCTTTTCGCCGAGACGACCGCTTGCCCGGAAGCTGCGGATGTGCATCGGGATGAATGGTGTCGGCTCGTCAATCCCTGCAATGCTGTGCTCGAATTGGGACAGGAATGGCACACAGGTGGACGAATCGAGGTAGGCCGGGTGCAGTTCGGCGTGCTTGAGATATTTTTGTGCCAGCTTGCTGAGGGTCTGCTCCGCCAGCAAAAAGTCGCGGCCACGGTAGATCGTGCCGTTGGGCTTCATGAACTCATAGTGGTCGATATCGATCTTGCGGGCGTATTTGTACGCCTCATCCATGTCAAAGGTCTCGGTGGCGGCGCGCTTGAAGTGGTCGATGTCGAGCGTCTGTACTTTTGGCGCAAGACCGGTGTGAACCTCGCACTGGAAGTTCTCCACCCACTCTGGATTGATGATGTGGCTGCCTTTTACCTTGATGCTGCGGGCGGTCAAAAGGCCCGAACCGTTGGGCCCCTTGCGCAGCGAGATTTCGATCTGTTTGTCAAACTGTTCGGTTGTAGCGATCGGTTCCTTGAACAGAAGATTGCGCAGCTCCACCGAGGCGAGGTCGTAGCCTTCTGCTTTGAGCGCTTTGTAGACCATGTCCAAAAAAGTGACGCCGGGCATAATCCGAACCTTGTGTACGCGATGGTCTCTGACGATATAGTCGTGGTTATGCATGATGACCGAGAAGGTAAACTCTTGATTTGAACTCATGGGATCCCTCACCCGACATTGTGGATTTAATAGATTTTGGTAAGTGTCAACAGAGAAGCGATGATCTCGTCCTCATCTCCGTCTGCGATGGACGCTTGGGCAGGCTTGGCGTCGATCCAATAACGCTTGCGGTTGTACTCTACCGGGGGCAGTGCCTCGCGCTTCGGCTGGTATAGAGCCAGCGCGTCTGGAGCGTCGCTTACGATCATGTGTGCATTCGTGCCGCCAAAGCCAAACGAGCTGATCCCCGCGCGGCGCACGCCTTGGCGTGGTATCCAGTCTTGCAGGCTGGTGTTGGGGTAAAATGGCGAGCTGCCAAACTCAAAGCGCGGATTCGGCTTCTCACAGTTGAGCGTCGGCGGCAGTTGCTTGTGGTGAAGCGACAAGCAGACCTTAATGAAGCTGGCGATACCCGCTGCGCTGAGCAGGTGGCCGATGTTGGTTTTGCTGCTGCCGACTCCGCAGAATTGGCGTTCGTCGGTGGACTCGCGGAATACCTTGGTCAGAGCTTTCAGCTCGATCGGGTCGCCGATCATCGTACCCGTTCCGTGTGTTTCGATGTAGCTGATCGTGCTTGGGTCAATCTTGCCTTGACGCAGTGCAGTCTCGATGACGTCTACCTGCATATCTGGATTCGGTGTGGTGATGCCCATCGTGTGGCCGTCGTTGTTGATCGCGGACGCTTCGATCACCGCGTAGATGCGGTCACCGTCTGCCATCGCTTTGTCGAGCGGCTTGAGCAGGACAGCCCCTGCGCCCTCGCCTGGTACGAATCCGTTCGCTTTTTCATCGAAGGTGTGGCACTTGCCGTCCGGGGACAGCGCTTTGCCTTCCGAGAGAATGAGGTAGAGCATCTCATCGAGCAGGATATCGACGCCGCCCGCAAGCGCCATCTCGGACTCTCCGGAGACGATGCTTTGGCAAGCCTGATGCAGAGCCACGAGCGACGAGGAGCAAGCCGTGTCGATCACCATGTTCGGCCCTTTAAAATTGTAAAGATGCGACAGATGCGCGGCGATGAAGTTCTGTCCGATGCCGATGATGCTGTTTTTGGTGTAGTCCTCAATCCGGGGAGCAAAGTTGGCGACACGGGAGCCGACGAACACCCCGACACGCTTGTTCCACAGGTCTTTTTTGCCGTATCCCGCATCATGCATGCTCTCGATGCTGACCTCGAGGAACTGGCGGATCAGCGGGTCGATGTTGGGTGCGTCTTCTTCTTTGAGACTGAAAAATTTCGGGTCAAAATATTCGATGCCGTCGATAAAGCCGCCCCACTTGCTGATGCTCTTGCCTTTTTCATAGGTAGGCGAGTAGAGCTTGTCGATGTCCCAGCGTAAGGATGGCACTTCACCGATACTGTTCACTCCAGTTGAAAGGTTGTGCCAGTAGGCGTCTTTGTCAGGAGCGCCTGGGAAGTGGCAGGCGAGGCCGATGACGGCTATTTTAGATGAATCGGGGTGGGGCGTCGGTGTATGTGTGATGGATGGACTGACATGCTGTGGCCGCAAGTCGTCTGGGGTTCCCGTGTTGCTCACATGCTGCGGCGGCAAGTCGTCTGGGGTTCCCGTGCTGCCCACATGCTGCGGCGGCAAATCATCTGGCGCAATCAGCCTAGACACCACATGATTTCCAACCAACACATGCTCGTCGAGATGAGCCGCCAGCCGCTCGATGCTCGGATACTCAAGTAACAGCGTCGGGTCGATCGTCTGTCCCGACCAATCCTCGATGCGCTTCACCAGCTCAGCCAGCATGATCGAATCGACACCCAGATCGGCAAAAGGCTCGTCAACGCTGATCTGATCGGCTGGGATGCTGAGTTCTGCGGAGAAAAGCTCCTGAAGCTTGGACTGGATGAGAATGGCTGTATTGACTACCACAGCCGCTTTCAATTCCACTTCCGAAACCGCCGCCAAATGTACTTGTGGCGCTTTAACCGATTCTTTTACTGGTGCTTTGACCAGTTGATTCTCCACCAGATAACCAGTCAGCTTCTCGATGCTCGGATACTCCAATAACAACGTCGGGTCGATCGTCTGTCCCGACCAATCCTCGATGCGCTTGACCAGCTCAGCCAGCATGATCGAATCGACACCCAGATCGGCAAAAGGCTCCTCCGCACTGATCTGATCAGCTGGGATGCTTAATTCCTGGGCAAAAATTCCGGTCAACCCAGACAATACGTAGTCGTGCGTCTCTTCTGCCGTTGATGAAATCGGTGCTGGTGTGGAAGCAATCGAAATGGCTGAGCTGTCACCAGAGGCAATCCAAGCAGAAGCGGCTTGCATCCCACTTTGCTTCACATTCCCACTCTGCTCCGCGTTCCCGCTTCCTTTTGCCGCCGCCTCTTGTCCCACATGCAGAATCGTCGCAGGATCAAGCTTCGCCACATCCGCCATCACGGGCAGAATCGTCGTGTGCCCACTCAGACCCATCACCCTGTCAAACATCCTCATCCCCTGATCACGCGTATGCGGGGTGAGTCCAAGCTGCAGATAGGTGTCGGTCAACTCCCATTTCATCCCGACGCCCGTCCAGCCCGGCCATTGAATCGTACGGTAGCAGGTGCGTCCCTGTGCGTTGTGATAAGCGGCAAAATAATCAAGGCACGCATTCGCCGCACCATAATCGCTGACTCCTGCTCCCAATTCTGGGATCGCCGCTGAGACAGAGGAGTACAGCACGAAAAAGTCCAGGTCATCTTGGGCAAACACTTCATGCAAGACCTGTAAGCCGATGGTCTTCGGTTCGAAGGTGCGCTGCATGTCTGCCGCTGCTTTATTGACAAAAGAAGGATTGTTATTAACATGTAAGCCAGCGCAGTGCACAACTCCCCCAATCGGCCCGAGCGTATCACGGACATGGCCGATGAATGCGGTCAGTGCCTGTTGATCCGTGAGCGAGCCTGTATGGTACTCGACCCGCGCTCCCTTGGCTTCGAGCTCTTGAATGAGCCCAATCCGTCCGAGGGTACCTGCATCTGTAGCGCTGTCGCGGAGTCTTGCCTCCCACTCCTGACGTGGTGGGATTGGCTGGACGCCCATCAAGGCTAATTTTCGGATGCCTTTTGACTGTAGGTGCTTGGCTAGTTCTGCACCCAGACCGCGTGTACCGCCTGTGATGACTACGGTTTTTTCCAGGTCGGTGAAAAGTTGCTGGGTGGACAGGGACGGAGACACCTGTAATCCAGCTTCTGCCGCCTCCTCCATCTTCACAGCACTCATCTGTGGAACCCAACGCTCCCCGCCGCGGTAGATTACCTCCGCATGCGGGCTGTTTTGCGTAAGCTCTTGCAGGAGAATCGTTTCCAGTTGAGCGAAGGTTTCTTTTTGCAGGTCAAAATCAATGTCAATGGTTCTGGATTGCAGCTTGCGGTACTCGGCGCCGAACAGTCTGACCAGCGGCGCGAGGTCGGCCCCGGCCAGGGTAGGTGCATCAGTGCGGAACGTCTGCAAGCCTTTGGTGAGGTGCAGGATATGGAAACCGCGAATCCGGTTGTTTTTGATCAGGTCTTGATAGAGTGCCAGTCGGCCATAACGGATGTCGATCCGCTCTGCCGTCTGGGAATGAATATCAGATAAGTCAATTACGGCTCGGATCACCGCTCCACCCGCTTGGATCTCACGCGCTGCCTGCTGACCCTGCTCCGGCCGGGAAAAGTCGAAGCGGTATGCGGTATCAGACAGCTTCGCGTACCCAGCAGAGTCGTGGATGATGATCATCGGTGTCTGTGCGGCATACGGCTTGAAAAGCTGATCCGCGGCGAACGCGGTCTCGTCGTTGACCAGCAGGATGATGTGTCCATGAAGTGCTGGCTGTTGGTTCAAAGTTGGTTGCCCGTTGCCTTGTTCGGTTGAGATGATCCAGGTTTTTTTGAGGTAAACATCGGTCGTATGAGACGGTATGACTGGTGAGACGGATACAACCGTTGATGAAATAGGTGGTGCAACATGTGGTAGGCTCGTTGTTGTGGCAGATGACGCATTATGTGATCCGGCACTTGTTGCAGAAAGTGATCCAGTAGATACTGAGGCAGCTGTTGCGCCCACTGGCGACACTGGCGCAAGCTCTGGCTTCAACCGATACGGATGAGAGTTGAATGCATAGACGGGCAACGCGACTTTTTGGAACGAACCATCCGGGAACAGCGTCCCCCAATTCAGCTGCACACCGCAGAGCCAGAGATCCAGCAGAGCTTGGCGGAACGGGTAGGCGCTGTCTGCTGTCAAGTGGAACATGACCTTGTTCGGGTCGGCGGTGGAGCCTGTCAGGTGTACATCACTATCATTACTGGTTCTACCCACACTGCCTGCACGCCCCACGTATACGGTCAGCAGATTCTCCCCTGCCAATTCCTTGCCTTCCTGCCCCAGCAGCTGCTCCACCCATTGGCTGGGATTGGCAATCTCTACCAACTCCTGATTGTATTTGTGCAAAAAGGCGTATTCCTTCTCCACCGCCATTTTGCTTTGACGACCGTTCAATCCGTTGGCAATCTGGGCTGGATCGGGATCTTCGGTGGTCAGGAGTTGGATCAGGGCCTGCTTGGTCAGCACATCGTCTTCGATCAGGTCAACCATCTCGTAGAAGCGTGGGTCGGCTACGGTTTTACGCTCGGTGAGATCCCATTTGCGGTTCAGTCGGCGCAGGGCACTGGTGATCACGAGCATGAGCAGCAGATTTTCACGGACCGAACCACTTTTGCCGCTCACATCCAACTTCTCAGCCTTCTCAGCCTTCTCAGCCGCTTCAATTGTCTCAAGAATCCGAATAGTACTGACCTGACGAAGCGCGTTATCCCACTCTTCCATATATTTTTTGAAGCTGAATTGGCTGGTCAGGAGTAGCGCAGCCTTTTCGACCATCGGGGCCATAGCATCTGCCGCCGAAGCAGCCAAGCCGTCGGTCAGATCACGTACATATTCTGCGGTAAAACGGAATGGCTGGATCGTCTGACCGTCAAGCGGATTGTAGTAAGGTAGCTGCGGACGGCGGTAAGCAAGCTCGTCCACCGTTTTTTTGCCGCCGAGTACCGCGAGCGCATCTTCGAGCTGGATCATCCCGCTTACTACGAGGCTGGCCCATGTGCCGCTTGCCCCGCTGCCTGTGACGATCTGTGGAGCGAAGCCAAGCTCGGTCAGAGTCTCTACCGCTGCGTATTGGATGATAAAAGAATAGAGCGAGCGGTTTTGCTTGGCCCAGCTTTTGCGCTTGAAGCCTTTGGCGAGTGCCGATTTGTCCTCTACCTGCGATAAGATTGCGAGAATCTGTTCCACATGACGGTTGAAGGCTTCGTTGTCGGTCAGAGCCGCTTCTGCCTGTTGGAGGTTGTCCAAAGAAAGCTCGCCTGTGTGCAGGACGCGGGTCTGCTCGCCTTTTTTCGCGGCGGTGACAGAGGCGATTGCGCTGGAAGCCCGTACAAATGCTTTCAACTCATCCTTATCACGCACCAGCTTCCCGATCCGTCGCGGGAACTGCTCTCGTCCTGTCATCATCGTAAGTGTCAGATCACGCAGCGAGCCTTGCGCAAAGCTCTGCCCATCCACGAAGGCGTTCCACTCGCCAACCAGCTTCTCTAGATCTGAATTGGTTTTGGCAGAGAGGACGAACGGGTAGCCCGCTACAGCGTCTGCATCCCCCTCGTTGCCACTGACTCCAACTGCTTTTCCACCGAGCATGAGGGTCGGGATTCTGCTGTTGCCAGCGTCCTCTCCACTCTGTTGCCCTCCTGCATACTCCTCGATCAGCACATGCGAGTTGACCCCGGCAAAACTGAGCGAGGTCACACCAGCGCGCAGCGGGACGTCTTCTGCCGGGCTGCTCCACTCGGTCAATTCAGTTGGCACCAGGAACGGGGATGAGTCAAAATCGATGATCGGGTTGATCGTCTTCATATTGAGGCTGGCCGGGATTTGGCTGTGCTTCATCATCAAGAGCACCTTGAATACGCCCGCGATCCCTGCTGCCGCTTCGAGATGGCCGATGTTGGTCTTGACCGAACCGATCCGGCAATAGCCTGTCGCATCCGTATATGCGCGGAAGGCTCGTGTCAGAGCCTCGATCTCAATCGGGTCGCCAAGCGAGGTGCCTGTCCCGTGTGCTTCGATGTAGCTAACCGTATCTGGCGTGATGCCTGCATCCTGATACGCCGCGAGGATCATGTCGCGTTGGGCTTCCACCTGTGGGGCTGAGATCGACTGGGTTTTGCCGCAGTGATTGATCGACGAGCCTTTGATCACGCCGTAGATATGGTTGCCTTGCTCGATTGCTTCATCTAAGCGCTGGAGCAGCAGCACGCCCACCCCTTCGCCCGGTACGAAGCCATTGGCGTCTTTGTCAAAGGTCTTGCATTGACCGTCGGGGCTGAGCATCCGTGCTTTGGAATAGGAGATATAGCGGCCCGGATGAATGCACAGGTTGACCGCTGCCGCGATGGCATAGTCACTTTTCCCTGTCACCAGCTCCTCCTTGGCATCATGCAGGGCGACCAGCGAGGAAGCACAGGCGGCATCGAGTACCACACTGTTGCCCGACAGTCCGAGGAAAAAAGAAAGCCGGTTTGCATTGACACTCATATAGTTGCCGTGGTTGGTGTAGCTATCCGTTTTCACACAGGATGAATAGGCAGTCTGGCCATAGTCGTTGGACGACACGCCGACATGCACCGAGGTGACCTTTTCCCGCAGAGCCGCGATGGGGACTCCTGAATCCTCGACACAATGATAGGTTTCTTCTAAGAGAAGGCGCTGCTGTGGGTCCATCGTCATCGCTTCACGCGGAGATATATTGAAGAAAAAGTTGTCAAACCGGTCAAACCCACTCAGCTGCCCGCACCATTTGCTCTGGCTTTTGTTGGGCTCGTTGATGTCGGGGGAATAGTACTGTTCGATATCCCAGTGGTCTGGTGCGATCTCCCGAACCGAGTTGAGTTCGCCCACGAGATTGGCCCAGAACTGGTTATAATCATCGGCATCAGGAAAACGGCAGGCCATCCCGATGATCGCGATGTCTGCGCCCCCTCCCTGCTGCTTCCCTCTCTTCGTCTCTTCCATAGCAACGCACACTCCGTTACACCAGATTTTTCACCAAACAAAAAAATGCCTTGAGGCGACCATGACAAATCGCCTCAAAGCTCCTATGGGTTGCCGACTGATTCAGATCAGCCGTTATACGTTTTTGTAGGTCGTCTCGATTACCGGGTTCTTGCCACGTTGTTTGCCGGAAAAAATCGCACGGAACATGACACCGATGACAGATACTTTTTTCATCCGTTTGGCCATGATGTCCGAAATCTGCTGGTAGCAAAGCTGAATGCCCGGTGTGAGTGTCGACATGATCGAGAAGATCGTGATCACCACGAAGGCTACGAGCACGTCGGCGAATTTGAGGCTTGGGTAGAGATGCTCACCACCGAGTGCATTGGTGATGTCGCCTGATCCGACGTAGATTCCCGTCTGACCGAGGATCAGCGCCAGCGTCGTGGAGAGGACGAACGCGATGCCTAGAGCGATCAGCGACAGGAAGAAGATTTCGAGGAAGACGATCATGAAGCTCTGCATCCGGCTGTAGCCGATGGCGCGGATGGTGCCGAACTCTTTCATCCGTTCGAACAGGTTCATCCGTACGGTCGAGCGCAGGCCCACCGCGATGATCGCGAGGATGAAGAAGATCAGGATGGTGTACATATTTTTGTAGACACCCGGCATGACGGTGTAGAAGGAAGAAGCTTGCTGATACGATTCGGCGCGAAGCACTTGGCTCTCTTCCATCAGGTACGCATCCAGCTTGTTGGCGAACTCGGTCGCTTCACTGCGGTCTTTCAGATGGATCCGGGCGATATCAAAATACTCGTTGTCCATCTCGTAGAGCTTACGGGCGGTCTGGTCAGGCATGAAGGCATACCAGTTGTCATAGGCCGCACCGTTGGCATAGAAGCCCTTGATCTCGAATTCGAGTGAGCCGCGGTTTCCGTTGACCGTAACCCCTTCGACCGTGATCTTGTCACCGATCTTCAGCTCGTTTTGCTTGCCTTTTTCTTCACTCAGATAGATGGCATTGGCTTGATCGAGATTCATCTCGCCTTCCTTCATGTTGAGTGTGTGACTGTCCATCAGCTGGTCGCGGCTCTCTGGAGTCAGACCATAGACGATCAGCGCATCACTTTTTTCTTGATAAAAGAACTGAGCATTGCGGCGAACGGTAGGATAGATGCCTGCCACCCGGTCGCCATTGTGCTGCACGAACTGATTCATGCGGGCGATGGCTGCTTTGTTTTCCTCTGTTTTTTGGCTGTCGAAGCTGATCGTTTCACTCGGATTGATGAAGCGTCCAGGCTCTGCGTTGCTGGTCTTCTTCATCGCTTCCCACATCACGGCGACATCACCTGTCTGGTAGTTGATATAGCCGCCGAGCACCTGTGTATGTACACCGTTCATCGCCGCGTTGGAGAACAGCAGGATGAAGGAGGAGAAGAAAATAGCCAATCCGATCAGGATCGAACGTTTTTTGTTCAAAATGACATTGCGGAACGCCAGCTTTGCGATAATACCCATTGTGTGTTTCTCCCTCCTTGCTCCTAGATTTCTTTTAACGTGTCAACCGGCTTGAGCGATGCGATTCGGTAGCATGGCCAGAAGGATGCGATGAACACCAGTGTCATCACGACTCCCATAACGCTTCCCAGCTGCATCCAATCGAACTGGATGAAAAACTCGCGGCCCAGCAGGTAATCCAGCGGAGCTGCTGCTTTGAGTCCGAAGTTGGACAGGATTTTGACGATAATGCCGCCGAGGGCGATGCCTGCAAGAGCAGCGACGTAGCAGATGATATAGATTTCTGTCATAAAAATCAAAATGTTCTGCATTCTTGAGATACCAATTGCCCGCAGTGTTCCGATCTCTTGTCTGCGTTCCAGACCGATCATGAACAGCAGGTTGACGATCAGGATCGCGACGATGACCATCAGCAGACCGATAAAGCCGTTGAACATGGACATATACAGCGAGACTGTGCTCATCAGGAAGCCGCCCAGCTTGCCAAATGGTGTGATGGTAAGACCAGTGCCGCTCATGCCTGCCGCCGTCATCTCTGCTTGGAGGGACTGGGCTGCGCTCTCTGCCTGAGACTTGTCATCGAGGTAGACAGTCAGATCAGATACTTCGCCATTGGTCAGTCCGACGAGGGCTTGTGCACTCTTGAGGTCCATGAATGCTACTGGAAAACGGAAGTTGGAGATATAGTTCATGTTGCCGATCCCGACAACCTTCATCTCACGTTCGATCGGGTCGCCGTCTTTGGTGACAGATTCCACGCCGATGATGTCGCCTACCTTGACTTCCAGCTTTTTTGCCTGGAATTCAGAGAGCAAGAGCTCGTCTGGGTTCCCTGGCGTCAGGTGGCGTCCCTCTACCAGCTCGAAGCTCTTGGTGTAGGTCTTCGCGGAGGAATCGAGGCCGATGATCATAGATGGCTGTTTTTGTACACCAACACTGAACATCGCATTGTGGCGAACACGGGCGGTTACTTCGGTGGCCCCCAGCTTCTGTTCGATGATTTGCTTCACCTGTGCGGCTTGATCAGCCTGCACGTAGCTGGATTCCCACCATCTTACGTCGGTACGAAACAGCTCGCCTTCAGAGGCACGTACCATATAGTGCCCGGTGAAGGAATCGATCAGCGCATTCTCCAGATTATTTTTCACCGTGGCAAAAAACGAGTTGGATAGCACCATCAAAAGGCTCACCAGGAAGATGAAAAATCCAAGGGTCATGCTTCGCTTAGGGTTCTCCAAGACGTTTTTGAACGAGAGGTTGAACAGCTTCATCGTTTCTCCTCCTTGTTGATCACCCCATCTTGCAGATAGAAGATGCGGTCCGCACGCTGCATGACTTTCGGATCGTGCGTGGAGAAGATGAAGGTGGTTTTTTCGCGGCGGCTGATCTCATGCATCAGCTCGATGATTTCGATCCCTGTCTTGGAGTCGAGGTTGGCGGTCGGTTCGTCAGCGAGCACCAGCTTCGGCTTGGTGGCGAGTGCGCGGGCGATGGCGACACGCTGTCTCTGACCGCCGGAGAGCTCGGATGGCTTATGCTTTGCCAATGCTTTGAGCCCGACCGCTTCCATGAAGTAGTTGACCCGGCTGCGGCGCTCTTCGGCACTGACGCCTTTCATCGCGAGCAGTGGCAATTCGATATTTTCATAGACATTGAGTACGGGAATCAGGTTGAACGATTGGAAAATGAATCCGATGGTGTTTAGTCTCAGGCTGTCGAGTTGCTTTTCGGTCATGGTGTGAACCTGTGTATCCCCAATGAAAATCTGCCCAGATGTCGGGTGGTCGAGACAGCCGATCAGATTGAGCAGGGTGGATTTCCCACTGCCGGATGAACCGGCAATGGTAACGAACTCCCCTTCCTCTACCTGTAAGCTGACCCCGCGTAATGCCTGCACCTTTGTTTTGTCCAACACATACTCTTTCGTCACTTCTTTGATTGCTACTGTCGCCATGATCGGTCCCCTTCTCGTTACAGTTTGATTTGCTGTCTGACGGTAGATGATGGATGGATGTCTAGCGTTCCTTCGTATTCGACCAGTTCAATCTCACACTTCGGGCCGATGACGATGCTCTCGCCCCGCACCACTTGCGCATGGGTGTGTTCGATATACACATGGGTTCCTTCGATTGTCTCTGCGGTCAATTTATTGGCAGCCGTATTGCGCTCCCCCATGAACTGGGCTCTGATCATTTCCCGTAAAAAGGTAAAGGGGAACATCGACATTCTCACATCAATCCGGTCACAGCCGATCTCGCGGATATAGGAGGTGGCTGCGAACTTGATGTCGATGCGGTGGGCATTGAGCAGACCGTTGATGCTCACTAGCCCGGATGCTTGGAAGTGTTCTGCCTCAACCTCTGACTCGCTCTCCAGATTGCCTTTGGAAATCACCTTTTCTGCCTTCAAGCCCTGGATAAAATGGGCGGAGCCACGGTTGATCAAATGCTTGATGCTCGCGTGGTCCTCTACTTTGATCAGGCCGGAGGTTTCCGCAAGCTGGGCGTCGAGCCTGCCGGTGATTTCGGCATTGCCCTGGGTGTAGAGTTCCTTGGTTTCGACTTGTCCGTAGAACGAGGCAGAGCCGGACGTTTTGATCGTCTCCCCCTGAATATCCCCATGAACTTTGCCCAACCCGCTGATTCTTACGTGTTGATATCGTCCACCGTTGGATATTCCTAAGCCGGAAAGCTTTAAATCTTGCAGAGTTTGCATGATGTTCACTCCTCACGAGTATGGATTCCTAAGTCTAGACTTCGCTTCCGATTGGATGCAGTTCTTTTGCACACGATTCCAGATCATACACCTTGAGCTTCTTCGCCAGATGATCCAGATGATAGTCGGCATCCTGCTGCACCAGCAGGGCAAAAAACTCTGTTCCCTTCTGACAGATCACCAGCCGGTACAGCGAATGATTCAGCTTGGGCAACCAATCGCGCACCGTCATGACGATGGCCTCTAGCTGTTCACCGCTCCAGTCGTACTCGGCCTTGGCTTTTCCGAGCAAGTGAATGAAGAGAACCTCCAAAAAAGAAAATCGTTCTTTGCTCAGGTAATCCACAAAGGTGCGGGTCACGGTTGCGTCTAAGATCGGCATGGCCTCTATGTCTGACAGGGTGAACGTCTTGTTGTTCAGCTCCGGGGAAAGCATCTGGGCCAGGTCTTCAAGCGAATACTGGTCCTTGAGCTCGATGATCTTATTGATCCGCTCGAGCATCTTGTCTCGCGGAAAATAGGTCTCCTGCCCCGTAAATGAGGATTGCTTGATGAACCAAGCGTCTGGGATCAGATTCTGCCGTTTCCAGCGGTAGAGTTGGCCGTAGGAAATGCCTGTGATAGCCAGCAGCTCTTTTTTCGAGATCAAATCTTGTTCGGCTTTCATAGAACCTCACCTCTTCATCTTGCGGCTATACGCATGAATGATCGCGTAACATTGTTTTGTTATACTCTTAATGTAACATAACATTGTTTCACTGTAAAGGGAGGTGTGTAACATTGTTTTATTTCTGCCACGGATACTTGCCGCTCTCTAAAAAGTGGCGTACATTCTGCTGAAACAGCGGATCATTCATCAGACGTGCCGTGGTCTCGACAGCGAGCTTCTCCAGCTGTTCATTGATCAGCCACATCCGGCGGAAATACTGCTTCATCTCGCGGAGGGTACTCTCGTTGACGTACATCGTGCGGCTTGTCAGGCGTTGGATGATCTGGCTCAAATCCTCACCCACCTCATCGACAAGCTGCATCTCCCGCGCTTCTTGTGCGGTGATCACTTGTGTCGTCAGCGTCAACGCATAGGCCCGCTGATAGCCGATGCGCCGGATCAGGTACGGCAGCACCATCGACGGCAAGGCTCCCCAGAGTGCTTCCGACAGGCTGAATTGGGAGCGTGGCGTAGCGACGACGAGATCGCACGCAGCCAGCAGTCCAAGCCCCCCTGCTGTCGCTTGTCCGTCCACTTTGGCTACGGTTATCTTGGGCGTAAGGGACAAGGTTTTGATTATATTCATATAGAGAGAGAATAATTCCGGTGATGCTTGCTCACGAAAATCCATTCCGGTGCAAAAAATACCGTTCATCCCTTGCAACACGATCAGCTTGATTGCAGGCTCCTGTTCGGCCCTCTGTAACACCCACGCCAGCTCTTGCAGCAATTCTTGGTTGATGCTGTTGCGGTACTCGGGACGGTTGAGAGTCACTTCGATCCCACCTTGAATTCCGTCGACCAACAGCGTTTTCATCATTAGCTCCACCCATACTTCCGGTGATAGTTGTCAATGCTCTTCAGTACCAGACGCCCTTTGCCTGCGAAGTAATGATCATAGACAGGCTGATAGGCGCTGGTGTCGATGACGCATTCTTTTACACCAAAAAGCAGTTCTTTATTCAGATCGACCAAAAGCTCGTACTCTGGCATGCTCAATGCGTAGCGGCTGTTGAGACTCTCCCGGATGCCCATCGCAGCCTGCACCTCTTTGGAGCGCGGGGTAACGATACCGCTGTAGAATTCGGACGAGCACCCAGAGCCGTAGGAAAACAATCCAATCCGGGTAAATCCGCTGATATCTGCATGATCAATCAGACCGCAGAGAGCGAGATAGACACCGGCGGAGTAGACATTGCCCACTTGGGTGCTGTAGCCAAGCGATGGCAGGACACGCTTCACAAAATCGGCCTCGATCACATCCGGCTTGGCCCGGTAGAGACCACGCAGCATTTTGCGGTGGGCGCCTTTTACCATCCCGGCAAACGGGCAATGGAACGCGAGATAATGGAAGGTCTCGCGGAAATCAGCGTCCTCTACCCGCTCTTGGTAGGCTTTGAAGCTGTTTTCCAGGCAGTCCAGATAAGACAGAAGCGACATATCCGGGTCGCCTGTCTCTTCATCTGGAAGCGGTCGGCAGGTGTCCATCACTTCATAGCTGTACAAGCCATTGGCCCCGAAGTCCAGCTCCAGCACGTCAGGCTTGTCACTGATCAGCATGGCGACAGCCCCCGTAGCTTGGGATGGCTCCGCATAGGAGAGCTTGGCTGATTTGGCTACGTCGGTGGCGATCACCAGCACCTTGCAGCCGGGAGAGGCTTGAGAGGCGATGTGTCCGGCCGCCATCTGGAGGGCTGCCGTCCCACCATAGCAGGCCTGCTTCACCTCAAACAGACGGCAGGTGCGGCTTACACCGAGATAATCATGGACATAAGTGGCGAGCGATTTGCCAAAATCAAGACCGGATTCACTGGAGGTGATAATCATCTCGATCCGGCTCTTTTCTTCGTCAGTCAGGCGGTCGAGGATCGGCTTCGCCGCATTGACAGCATTGGTCACCGGGTCTTCACAGGGGAGACCGACCGCTTTTTTCTCCATCATGAGGTTATCAAAACGCTCCAAATCCAACCCGCGTGCCGAAAACAGCGTACGCACGTCGATGTAGGCAGGACCGCCGTAAAAGTTCATCAATTCAATCCCTACGCGCATGCTCTTCCTCTCCTTCTATGAAAACATGAACCATGTCAGCAAACGTTGGTTGATCAGCTCGACCGCATCGTTCATCAGTTTGACTGCCAGCTGGTCGACGTGACGGTTGCGCCAGTTTTCCAGCTCGGTGCCTTTGAGCCAGTTGTTGCAGGCTCCAAGCGATGGGCCCACATGTACTTGATAATCCAGCTTGTTGGCCGAATCACCTTGGATCGCCAGCTGCATAGCGGTATCGATGTAGCAGCGGAAGACGAGCGCCATTTTGTGCTTCGCATTTTTCTCCGCTTTTTCGATTTCGTGCGGAGCATAGAGGTTTTTGCCTGCAGTGAACATTTGGTCGAAGGTGCGCTTGAAGTACTTCTCTTCCAGCTGGGCACGGGTCTTGGCGTCGATTTCGTTCCAGCTGTTGTGCTGGCGGTAGAGATCATAGAGCTTGTTGGCGCGGGCCGGATAGAAGAGACCTTTTTTGAGCACTTGTGCCTTGGCCCCGATCTCGAACATGTCGCCATACGGAGCGTGGGTGATATCGTCGATGTTCATCTGCTGCAGCATGTCCTTGACGGTCGTGCTGGTAGCGGCTTCCACCGTGCATTGGTTGATCGAGCCGGTCATGATGAACTCGGCCCCTTGCATGAAGACAGACGCGACAGCAGATGGGGTCCCGATCCCGCCTGCTGCACCGATCCGGACTCTGAGCGCGGCTGGGAACTGACTGCTGATCTGCTCACGCAGACCGAGGATGACCGGAAGCAGGGCATGCAGGGAACCGAGATCGGTATAGCCGCCTGCATCCGCAGTGGCACAAATATCGTCAGCCATCGGGATCTGGCGGGAGAGCTCTGCCTGCTCGCGGGTGATCAGATTGTCTGCCAAAAGCTTGTTGATGATCGTCTCTGGGGCAGGTCGCAGGAACGGCTCCGCCACTTCCGGACGGCCCGCTTTGACGATGATGCGGTTTGTCGCCTTGACTTGCCCGTCAACGTCACGGCGCAGGCCTTGCAGACGGTAGCGGACGAGGGCTGGTGTCAGGTTCATGTAGGCAGATGCCTCGATGATCCGCACGCCCAATGAGAGGAACAGCTCTACCAGCCTGTCTTCGCGCTTGGGATCGTTGAGATTGTAGGTCAGCGTCACCCCGTAGGCTTGTCCTGCTGTCAGTTCGCTTTGGATGGCGCGGATCGTGCGTTCGATCTCGCTTGGCTGCAGACCTGCTGTGCCGAAGAAGCCGAGCATGCCTGCTTTTGCCATTTGGACGACCATTTCTTTGGAGCTGATGCCGTGTTCGAGGCCGCTCGCAAGGTAAGGATAGGTCAGATTGTAATCGTGCTTGAGATCCCGGCTGCCGAGTGCTTGGAGCTGGATGCCTGCTGGTCTGTGGGCGGTGCTGTCCTGTGCAGTAGGGGCCGGATCGCTGGTCTGGTCTGCTGAAGGTGCTTGTGCTGCTGCCACATAAGGCTCGGCTCCGGTTGGTTGCGCCTCCTCACTCACCTCTGCCTTCACAGTGATGGTCTCTGGATTACCCGCTGCAAACTCCGCGCTTGCGGCACTCTCCACAACCTCGTCCGTGTCGTCTTGCACCTCATCCGTCACAATCAGTGGCTCGGCTTCACGGCGGATCTGGCGCACCAGACCAGTCAGGACGTTGCCTGGCCCCACTTGGATCAGCTCACCCTCCTCCGCTTTCCCCATCAGATAACGGATCGTCTCCGTCCACTTGACAGAGTGGTTGATCTGCTGAGCGAGGTTCGTTTTGATATCACGGGTCAGGTATGGTCTTGCTGTAAGGTTTGAAATAATCGGAATATTCGGTTCAGAAAAAGCAAACCCGTCGAGAAACTTCGCAAATTCCTCTGCGGACGGGGTCATATAACGGGAGTGGAACGCACCGCTCACCTTCAGGATCACGTAGGCACGCACACCTGCCGCTTCAAAAAACGGCTGCGCCTCCTCCACGGCCTCTTTTGTCCCGGAGATGACGATCTGGGTCACGGAGTTGAAGTTGGCTACATCCAGTTTGTCGAGATGATGCTTCTGGAGTACCTCCAGAACTTGCTCTTCCTTTAGCCCCACGACTGCTGCCATCCCGCCGCCATTCGCTTCGGCCATCAATTCACTGCGTTTTTTCACGAGGCGAAGACCTGTTTCAAAATCAAACACCTCCGCAGCCAACAGCGCATTATACTCGCCCAGGCTGTGGCCTGCGACATAATCAGGGCGCAAACCATCTGTCTCTTCCAGCTTTTTCAGATAATGAAGCGCATTGACCACGTAGAGGGCCGGCTGGGTGAATTGGGTCAGTCCCAGCTGTTCCTGCGGGTCTTCTTCACACAGCTCCCGGATGGAATAGCCGAGGATTTCGGAAGCCTTGTCCGTATACGATTGGTACGCTTCAAACAGACCTGCGCCCATCCCCTTCGCCTGAGAACCTTGACCTGGAAATAAATAAGCCAACATATGTATTTCCCTCCTAGACATTTTGTCCCAATAGTTTTTCAAGATTGGCAGCGTCTTGTGAGTAAGGTGACATGATGGTGTGGCATTCTGATGTGGAGCCTTGTGGCAGGTTATGGTGGACAAAATTCTTCATCGTCCCGCTTGGCCCCATATCGATATAATCGTGGCTGCCGATGCTCTCCAGCGTCTGTACCGCCTGTGGAAAACGGATCGGCTGTCGGGCGATCTCCCAGAAGTAATCCTGCGGCAGCTCGTCTAAGATACCGCCAGTCACACTGGAGACGAATGGAATCTGTGGTTTGCGCAAGGTCAAGCCCTGGAGCGTATCGAGATAGAACGGCTTCACCACATCCAGATAGGAAGCATGGAAGGCAAACCGGACCGGCAGTCTCTGATACAGCTTCTCCTGCTGATCCAAGTACCGCTGGATCACCGCAAGTCCCTCGTCCGTACCAGAGATCACGAAGCTCTGGTGATAGTTGACCGAAGCCAGTTCACTGTTCTCATGAAGAATCGGCTCTTGTTCGAACAGAGCAGGATTGTCGATAATCGTGATCATCCCGCCCGGTGGACAATGCGCCGTCACCATACGGGCCTGTGTGGTCAGGATCCGGATCACCTCATCCACCTCAAGCACTCCAGCCACCACCGCAGATGCGAATTCACCCAGGCTTGTCCCTGCGACATAATCAGGGGTTCGGCCTCCTTCGATCAGGGCCTGTGCCAACGCAACCTCCACCATAAAAATAGCCGGATGAGAAAACGTCAGATTGTCAAACAGCTCTGACTTCATCCGCTTTTGGTCATACAGGTGGTTGAGCAGGGATTCACCTGTCAGATCATACATGATTTCATTTTGTTTAAACATCCACTTACGGAAGGTCTGATTGGTCAAAAAAAGCTCCTTGCCCATCTGATAGTACTGTGAGCCTTGACCGGAAAATAGGAATACATTCGTTCTACTCATAGGTCCGCCTCTTTTCGCCGATGTATTGGGTTCACAAAAGAAGAACCTGCCATTGGAAATAGCTGGTTCCTCTTGAATAATATTATTAATTTTCTGTTAAATTTAATTATTCAGACATAGGTTCCCCCATTCATCTGTACGGGGTACACACTCTGAACTAGTTCCATATTACCACTAGGTCCCCCCAACGTGCCGAAACAGCGATTGAATTTTCCTAGTTTGTTTTAGTATTACGGAAATTAACATAAGTAAAAAGTATTAGTTACAAAACTAATATTTATTTCTTATATACGCAATTTTTACATATTTAGTGACTATGGTCAAGGTTTTTACACGGTTTTACGGGTAACAACATTATTTTTTTACACAATATTAATGATTTTCTTAATATTTTTATATTCACTTTACTTTTTTAACGGTACTACTTTCCTGCAATACCGTGAAAAAGAGCACTCCATCTGATCTACAGACAGAGTGCTCTTTTTTAGTTCTTTGTACCCTGATGATGTGATTAGAAGCTTTCGCTGATCACGAGTTCGTCGAGGCTGAGACGGCCGGATGGATGACCTGGAGCGGCAGCTTTACCGAGGGTGAGCATAACAATTGGAGTGTAGCGGCTAGGAATGTTCAGTTCTTTGGTAACCGCATCACGGTCAAAACCCCGCATTGGGCATGTATCGTAGCCTTTTGCTCTGGCTGCGAGCATCAGCTGCATCGCAGTCAGACCTACGTTGAGGTATGCTTCATCACGGGCATAAGCCTGTCCGCCCATTTGGTAAGCGCCTTCTATTTGACCGATCAGGTTGTTCGCTACTTCTTGAGACATTTGGCCTGCGTTTGCCGCTGCTTCATAGATAGCACGACCAGTTTTGTCTGCTTCGAGGTCACCGAGGATGATGATGACAGCATTTGCATCTACAACTTGCTTTTGGTTGTAAGAAAGCGGGAGAAGACGCTCTTTGATCTCAGGCTTCGTTACCACAAGATAACGCCAGTGTTGCAGGTTCCAGGAAGATGGTGCTTGAGCGGCAAGGCTCAGGATTTCCTGCAGGTCTTCGTTCGGCATTTCATAATCGGTTTGGTATTTGCGAACGCTGGTACGGCCTTTTACGATTTCTTCAAAAGACATGGTAAGAACACTCCCCTGTTTTTATGTATCATATACTCACTACTCATATGCTTCTTACATTAAGTGAGTGACTATATATATTTTATTCGTTGGTTTCGCAACATGCAAGAGCAAAATTTACGGTTTGGGTCACGATTTGCGTCCTACTCTCATATCATACGTAGTGCTGGACGATCCAAGATATAGAAAGAGAGTGAGTCATTTGGCAAAGTCCAACAGGAGTGAAGTGCTGCGAACGTGGACAGGCTTTTTAATCGGAGTAATTAGCGTCATTATTATTTCGTCTGTAGTGAACATCGGTGTCTCTTACATGCTGGATGCTCCCTTTTTCTGGCGGGATGTGACGATGGAGTCGTTGGCGATCATGGGGGCCAGCCTGTACTTTTACGGTCGACTGCAAAAAGGATTGATTCGCTCTACCCGTATCTTGCTGACGTTGACCTGTTTCTATGCAGCCGCCGAAATCCTTTCTACTCCTTACTTGATGTGGATTAGTCCTAAGCCGCTTGGATGGTGGCTGTTGGCCGATCTGTCTGTCTTTTTCCTGGTGATGCTGCCCTTGCATTTTTTTATCCTGAGCAACACGGAGAGACGGTTGATCATGGAGCAGGTGTTAGAGGAGCAGGAGCAGCTGAATCGGTCGTTGTTTGAACAGAATGCGGATGGAGTCTTCTACGTTGATTTGAACGGGCTTTTCGTCAATGTGAACAAAGCTGGGTGTGAGCTGACCGGTTATGAGCCCGAGGAGTTGATCGGACAGCCGTTTCTCCCGTTTTTCGTAGATGAGTATAAGGAGTATACCGTCGAGCGGTTCCTCGCTACAAAAAACGGTGAGCCGCAGCGATTCGAGACGGCCTTCCAGCAAAAGTCGGGGACGGTCACAGACATTGTCGTCACCTCCTTCCCCACCGTAATCTCATGTGAGGTGGTCGGGGTCTATGCCATCGTCAAGGATGTGACACATCAAAAAACGGTGGAACGCAGCCTGATCGAAAGCGAGTCGCGCTACCGCCGTCTGGTCGAGTTCATCCCGGAAGCTTTCGCTGTCTGGGTGCAGGGCCGGATCACCTACATCAATCAGGCGGGTCTGTCGCTGTTGGGCGCCCAAAGCAGTGATCAGGTGCTGGGCAAACACGTTTTTGAGATCATTCGCCCAGATTATCACAAGCTGGTGGAGCAGCGGATGACCGTGAAGCCAGAGGGTGAGATCAATCCACTCACCGAGATGCATCTGGTACGGCTCGATGGAGAGATCCGCGATATCGACGTGGTCTCGATTCATATGAACTACATGGGTGAATCCGCGCTTTTTGCGATGTATCGGGATGTGACAGAGACGAAGGCCGCCATCGCTCAGATCAATCACATGGCTTATCATGACGAGCTGACAGGTCTTCCCAACCGGCGTCTGCTGGAGTCAAGGCTGTCAGAAGCCATCCATCGCAGTAAGCTCCACGGGCATCGCACGGCATTGGTCTACGTGGATCTCGACCGGTTCAAGTGGGTTAATGACACGCTCAGCCACGAGATGGGCGATCTGCTGCTCACGCTCGTCTCCCAACGTCTCCTCTCCTCTGTCCACGATCAGGACATGGTGGCACGGCTGGGTGGAGATGAATTCGTCATCATCATGGAGCAGGTGCAGGACACCGCTCAGATCACGGATACGGTTCAGACGATTATCGAGCGTCTCGGTCTGCCTTTTCAGCTGGGGGATAATGAGATGCGCCTCTCCTGCAGCATCGGGATCACGATCTATCCAGACGACGGGCCAGATGGTGAGACCCTGATGAAAAATGCGGACGCCGCGCTCTACCGTGTCAAAGAAATGGGCAAGAACGGCTACTCCTTCTTCACCGCTGACCTGCAAGAGAAGCTGGCACGCAAAATGAGGCTGGAATTCGGACTGCGTAGAGCTTTGGAGCAAAATGAGTTCATTCTCTATTATCAGCCACAGGTGGATGCCAATACACGCGAAATGATCGGCGTGGAAGCACTGATCCGCTGGGAACATCCTGAGCTGGGCCGGATCTCCCCTGCTGATTTTATCCCGGTGGCCGAAGAGACCGGGCTGATCATCCCCATCGGTGACTGGGTGCTGCGTGAAGCCTGCCGTCAGAACAAACGCTGGCAGGACGAAGGGTTTCGTCCGATCAAGGTAGGCGTCAATCTCTCCGCCAATCAGTTCAAGCAGAGTGACCTGGTGGATAAGATTAAGCTGGCGCTGAAAGAGACTGGACTTGACCCCCACTATCTCGATCTGGAGATCACCGAGTCGATTGCGATGCAGGACGTCGAGACGGTCATCGCCAAGCTGTGCGAGCTACGGGAGCTGGGTGTGCATATCTCGATTGATGATTTTGGCACGGGCTACTCGTCGATGGCCTATCTGAAGCGGTTCCCGATCCATACGATCAAGGTGGCCCAGCAGTTCGTCCGCGACTTGACCACCGACCCGGATGATAAGGTAATCGTCGCCTCTGTCGTCGCCATGGCCAAAAGCATGAAGCTGGATGTGTTGGCAGAAGGCGTGGAGACGCCGGAGCAGCTGGAGTTTCTGCGGCAGTTGACGTGTGATCATATTCAGGGGTATGTCTTCAGCAGGCCGTTGCCGGCTGTGGATGTGCCGGGGTTTTTTCGGGATTTTGGGATGTAGGGACAAAAGTTGATGCTGGCTGACGGGGGTATGCTGTAGCTTCCCTTGCCATGTAAAAAGACCGGGATTGACGATGGCTCGTGAGTGAGCGCCTCGTCCCCCGGTCTTTTTTAACGCTATTGATCAGCAGGTAGTGTCTAATCTACTGTGCTATCCCTTTATACCATAGACGATTTCCATCCGGTTCCCATGGGCATCTGACGGTGGGTCGGCAGGGACTGATACCAGCTGCAGTCGATAGCAGTCTGTGCTTGCTGCTTGCGCCGTCACTGCCAACACCAATGCGTCTACGAGATCATCTCTTGCCACGTCTTTACGCAGGTAACGGCTGAGCGCTTCACCGATGAAGTTCTCCGCCTCTGCGACGTATGATCTCAAGACCCTGAGCCGTTCGCTGTAGCCATCCTGGGTCTTTTTGTTATGGGCCATCGAATGACCGCCGTTCAGACCATGAAAGCACAGCTCTGGATGGGCTTCCCGAAGCCTTCCGCGTGCCTCGGGGTACTTATGCAGGAATTGATCCACCTCACGAATCTTCTGGGTGATCTGCCATGATTGGCGGGACAGTCCCCGCCCAACAGTCTCGCGGTTGCGGGCGTTGGCCTCCCCGTAAGCTTCGGCATAGACGGCGGGACGCGATGGGACGGGGAACACGCTTGATTTTCGCTTCGCATCCAGCAGCTTACGCGCCAGATTGTCACACTCGCGGACGGGGAGGCTCGCGTCGGGCAAGCCGATTGGCATGTCAATCAGGATCAGAGCGGCGGATTCGGCATAGGTCATAAAGAGATGTTCGATGGAGGTGAACACGGTGAGCGTTGGGACCATCGTGGAAGGTGTTACTGATTCTGTGTCAACGGTTGCAGGCAAGACTGGTACGGCTGGTACGGCTGGCAAAGCGGCAGCGATCCATCCGGCCCGGCAACCGTCTACACCGACAAAGAGGGGGTTCATAGGTTGGTCCTCCTGATCGAAATAGGCATGGTTGGGATCAGTGAACATGTAGTTCTGTCCTTTTTACACGCTCCCCTGCTTCTCTCCTGCAGGGTTCCCCACATAAGCGGCTACGCTCTCCACCGACACAGGCTGATACTCCACCAATGGTTCAAAAAACAGCACATCCACCAAGAGATCATCCCGAATGCCACGGTGCACATCGACGGCAAAATGCTTTTTCCAATAGAGCTGGGCCAGCAGATATTTGCGGGCATTCCCGTCGCAGTTCACCTGATCCTGCGCCTCTTCCACGATGCAGAGCAGTGAATAGATGTCGACCATATGATCGGCGATCGCTTTGAGCTTGTAATTGAGGTACATCTCTTCCCGCTTGGTCAGGTAGATGAGATTGTCGCGCAAAAGGGTCAGCTCTTCACTAAGGCGGGCGGCAAAAGGCTGAGATAAAGGGTGGGTCAAGCGGCTTACCCGCTCTGCTGCCACCTCCATGAACACGAGATGTCCGTTTTCCTTTTCCATCACGCGGAGCAGGTCGAGGGCGAGGATGTTGGACGTGCCTTCCCAGACGGTGGTCACTTGGGCATCGCGGAGCAGACGCGGAGTTACGTATTCTTCGATAAAACCGTTGCCGCCGTGGATTTCAATCGCGGTATGGGCGGCTTCGACGGCCTCCTCCCCTGTGCGGTATTTGAGCAACGGGATGAGGAGGCGTGCCATGAGACGGTCTTGCTCACCTGCATTTTCATACGTATATACTTTATCAAAATATTCAATCATCGAAAACACAGCAGCATTGCTCACTTCCAAGTCAACCAGCAGGGAGATCATCATCTCACGTACCATCGGGTAATCGCTGATCGTCGAGCCAAACGCTTTGCGGCTGTCTGCATAATACTTCGCCTCGTAAAAGGCACGGCGCATCATGCCAATCGAAGCGATCGCGTTGCAGATGCGGGAGATGTTGAGCGCTTCGGCCATGTACTTGAAGCCCTTGTCAGGCTCGCCGATCAGGTAGCCCTCTGCCCCTTCGAGGATGACTTCAGCAGATGGGACGGCGTTGACACCCAGCTTTTCTTTGAGCCGGCGGACGGAGATGCTGTTCTTCTCCCCGTCTGGCTTGATCCATGGTACGAGAAAAAGTCCCAGACCCTTGGTTCCCGGCTTACTCGCATCGACACGGGCCATCACGGTCGCGACCATGGCTCCGGCATTGCTTGCGAAAAACTTCTCTCCTGTTAATCGGTAGACATTCTCCTGCCCCTCTACTTTCTCAGCAATGGTCTGATTGGCTCCGACATCTGAACCGCCTTGACGTTCGGTCAGCCAGGTGGCTCCTTCGTACAGGGTGGCATAGTCGAGGGAGGTCAGGCCGGTCAGGTAGTCACTCTTTTGCTGGTGATTGCCATAGCGGTGTAGCAGATAGGCGGCCGACATGGTAAGCGTCACGGGACAGTAGAAGCCCGGCTCGGACTGGCTGAGCAGATAGCCCATGAAGTACGAGTACATGTAGGGAACCGTCCTGCCGAGCTGTGGCACGGGGTTGTACAGATGACCGACGATCCCCGCTCCGTATACCTCCGCGACCGTCTGTCTGTAGCCTTCATTGGTCACGATCTCCGATATATCTTCGCCGAGGCGATTGTACTTGCGCAGCTTGGGCTTTCCTTCGCCACTGTCGGTGTAGGCGGCGCGCTGGTCGATTGGGCCTGCTACGCGTGCGCCGAAGGCTTCGAGTTCTTGTTTGGCCCACTCCTGCAGGCTTGGGTCGAGGTAGCGCCCGATCAGGTAGGACAGGTTGGGGTCAGCGGTGTAAAAGTTGTCATGAAGCGGGTTACGCGGGTGCGGGATGTTGTCTCCGTAGGTGCGGCTGTTGATCTCCCCTTGGATATTTCTCATCGTGATCCTCCTTTGGTGTCGGCACATGCCCTGGGATTGGATTAGGGGGATGGTCGGAGATGAGTTCGGGTTACGAGTCTGATTCGCTTTCCACGCTTTCCGACTCTAGCTCGTGCCATCTCTGCTCGAATTTTTCCTTGAATTGCAGGATTTCTTCCCGCAGCAGCTTAAGCTCCTGGATGCGTTCGTCAATCTCTTGCAGCTTTTGGTTGCCATAAGAAATCGTTCGTTCCAACTGCTTGCGTCCGGTGCGGTCTTCGTGGAACAGCTCGATCATTTCTTTGATCTCGTCGAGGGAAAAACCAAACCGCTTGCCACGCAGGATCAGCTTCAGACGAGCGCGGTCGGAGCGAGTGTAGAGGCGGTTGCCTTTTTCTGAGCGGACGGGTCGCAGGAGGCCAAGCTCCTCGTAGTAGCGGATGGTGCGGGTGCTGATGTCGAGTTCGGCTGCGAGGTCTGAGATGGTGAGCAGTGGGTGGTCGGCTTGCGGTTGAGTGTTTTGGGGCTGATCTGGTTGGGATTGATCAGAATGGGGTTTTCCATCGGATGGATTGGGTTGTTGGTTCATAACGAGAGGCGCCTTTCTTACTTATACTGGTAATCTCATCTTAGTTGACGTTAACGTTAACGTCAAGCTGGCGACTGTCCGCATGGGCTGATAGTGCTTGATTGGAGTTACGTCCTGTTTTCGGGGTGAACATAGAAAAAAGACGTTCCGCTCATCGAAACAGCGTAACGTCTTTACGGGTTTGATCCATCCGGCGCTCTACAGCCCCGGTGTTCTAGCGCTCTTGATCCTCATTTTGCTTGCCGCGAACCTTTTCATTGGTCACGATTTCAGCTGGTTTGCCTTTGCTCATTTCTTGGTGGATGTTGACGTTTTTATTCTTGGACATGGTTGATCCATCCTTTTTTCCGTGGTATTGGGTCTGCACCTGTATTATGTCCGCCGGGTGGATGGATCATGTAAAAAGTCAGGGTTAGAGCTGCACGCGGAAATCCAGATTGGCGATGACCAGTGCATCCCCGTCCTGCAGCGGGTACTCGCGGTCGCGCTCCAGTCGCTGGTGGTTGAGCCGGGTGCCGTTGGTGCTGTGGTCGGCGATGGTGTAATCCACGCCGTTGAAGCGGATGGTGGCATGGCGGTTGCTCACGTACAGATGCTCTTGAAAAAACTCTTTGGCAAAATCCCCGTCGCGGCCAATCACACCGCCGTAGAGCGGGATCTCGATGGAAAAGCCGCCTCGTATGGCAACCAGACGAAGCTGTTGCATGCGGACGGTGTGGGATGCGCCTCCGGTATGAGAAGCGGCCGATGTAGCGGTGGATGGTTGAGCATTGCTTTTCTGATCGGGAGCGGACTGTCTGTTGATGGCAGAGCTGTCCCCGCTCTCCTGACCCGCTGCGGATGATCGGTCATCAGCACCGTTGTCCCGACCAAGTGGGAAAGGCGCATCAGGCGAGAACGGTGCCGTCTCTCCCGGATTCGGGTTCGGAGTCGGAGCAGGCGCCTCCCCTCCTCCCCCTGCCGGGACGCGCTCAGGACGGATGTAGGAGATGTCCATCCGGCACTTTTCACAGTCCATCATACTGATATCGTTGTGGTGGTTGCAGTTTTCACAGATTCGTACTTCTAACATGGCGGGCGACTCCTTACTCCAGTGTCATCCGCTTCGGCTCAGCCGGGCGGCGTGCCGTCTGGTCTTTTGTCTTTTTCAGCACGGTTTTGTTGCGGGTATCGACGATGCGGGCGTATTTTTCGTCAGGGGGAGCGAGATTTTCATTGGCGATCACGATGCCTTTTTCCATCAGCTTCTCTCTGACGGCGCTGTAGTTAGTGCAGAACAGCTCCATGCTCTCCTTGATCTGGAGCTTGTCACGGCTGGTCAGTTCGCGTGGTTCGTCACTGTAGCCTGTCACCTCGAACAAAATACTGCCGTTGTCAGAGGTCATCACGTTGACCGCGGTGTTGTCGGCAAGGCCGTACATGTTGTGCAGGACGTTTCGCTTCGGGGTCTGGATCGTGTCGGTTGCGATGATCTCATAGCCCAGCTCGCGCATCACCTCGTTGACGGTCTCGGCGATGTATTCCTGCTCTTCTTTTTTCCGCAGCTGCTCTTGGAGGGCTGTGATCTGCGACTCCAGCGTCCGAATCGCGGTGGCGGTATCGGCAGTCTGCGCCAGCGTCTCATCCGGCGCGAGCCTAAGCAGTGCCGCGACAGACGTATAGGTCAGGTAGAGTTCTGTCCGCTTCTCTTCTTGTGCCTGTCTGCGTTCGATCTCGACGTCATAGCGTTTTTTCGTGGATAAAAAGGCCTTGGTACGCGATTCGATCAGGGACGCGAGGTATGCCTGATCTGCCTGTTGGCTGGCAAACAGCGCATGAACCGAATCGTACAGTGCATAAATCTCATGTTTACTTTCAATGAACGGGCTGTTCAAATACGGTTCGACCGCGGCTTCGAACACGGCGACGGCCTCGTCCAGATTCACCTCAACTGGCTTAGGTGCGCCTGGGAAATGGACGGGTGTGTGTATATGACTCTCACGCTTCAGGTCTAACGACTGTCTGCGCTTCACTTCCAGCTCGCTTGCCGCCGCGAGAAACTCCTGCTCGGCCCGCGAATAGGCGACCTGCTTGGCATACTCTGTCAGCCGGTCAGAATGCAGCCGCAGCTTGCCGTTCATCGTCTGACGGGTCTGTGACAGCAGACGTCCGATGCCCTGCAGATAGGAGCGCATCGGGTCTACATCACGCACCGAGTAGCTGCCTGGGAATGCGTCGATCTGACGGAGCAGCTGGTCTCGGAGGTGTTGCACAGGCTCGATGTAGTAGGCATCCAGCCCCATTTCCTTCGCCTGATCCAAGCCAGACTGGGCATAGATCGCAAGCTCCCGACGCAGCTGTGACAATTCATCATGGGCTTGTTCAATCTCATGATCCAGCCAGTTCATCTCTTGACGGCGTCGTTCTTCTTGGATGCGGCGCTGGCGTTCTGCCTCCTGCCTGCGCCGTTGCTCTTCTTGTACCGAAAAATCACTGTATTTGGGGCCGCTCATGGTCAGACTCCTTTTTGCACAAGCTTTTTCCACTCTTCGATGTGACGGCTAAAGCCCAGATGATCCAGCCAGGCGAAGAAATATTCATCAGCGAGCAGCTGATTGGCGAACTCCTCCAGCTGACTTCTGTTGGCATAGAGGTAATCGACCAGCTCATCTGGTGAACGGAACTCCTTACGCTGCCACTTGAACACATCGCTTGCTTTGAGCAGGAAGGCGAGACGGAAGTAGATATCCCGTTTGATCTTCGTGCCGCCCCCAGCCGCTTTGCGCAGACTGCGGATCTGCTCTACCTGTGCTTTGTCATACTGTTTATGCTCCATGTAAAATTCTAACGCACCTGTGGTCAGCAGGTTGTAGGCATCCTGATCCACCTCTGGAAGCTTGGCATGCATCTTCTCTGCCAGTTGGAGCAGGTCTTGAAGATTTGTGCCCATCCAGTACAGCGGAGCGTTCGGGTGGAGCGTATAGATCATTTTGAACATCCCGAAATCGAGATTTTTCTCATATTCGACGATGTCCATGATCTTGGAGGCGACATCCTGTCCGACCTGCTTGGCATGGTCGCTGACGAAGCCACGGTAGAGCTGCTTCTTGCCGTCCACCCAGTTTTCCGCAAGCACGGTTGCCAGATGATCCAACTCATAGATTTCTTGCCCGTTAAAACGGTATGGCTTGATGTTAGCGGTGTGGCGGTCTTCCTTCAGCTCGACGTACTCGCCCTTCAGCCACTTGTTGACCTGCTCGTAGCCCCAGCGGTTTTGGCGGTCTTTGAGAGTGAGGCCGCGGATCAGCTGCACCATGCGCGGCTGGAGTCCGGATGGGATCGGCAGCTGGTCGACAAGCGTGATCTTGAGAATCTGCTGGTCGGTCATCCCGTAGAACGGATTGATCCCGGTCACGAGGTACAAGAGCGTAATCCCGAACGAATAGTAGTCAGACAGCGGGAAAATAAAGCCGTTTGCCGTCTCTGGAGCCGCATATCCAAGCGTACGGGAAGCGCTGGTCAGGCGTACAGACTGGTTGTCATCGAGGATGGAAGAGATCCCGAAGTCACCGATGACGACGTTTTGCAGATCGTCTGTGAAAAACAGGTTGTTCGGTTTCACATCGCGGTGGATCATATTTTTTTGATGCAGGGCAAGTAGACCTTCGTTGATGGACGGAATCACGGTTTCCATCAGGAAGTGGGAGTCGAGCGGAGCTTTTTTCAGCAGGTCTCCATTGCGGTAGAACGGCATGATCTCAAAAAAGCGGCCTTCTACCTCACCCGTGTCAAGGATCTGGATGACATACGGGGATTGGATCGATTGGATCAGCTCGACGACTTCTCGCTTTGGATGCTTGGACGGGTGATACAGCTTGGCGACATATTCACGGTTGCCGTCTGAACAGACGAACAGAGCCGCCTCCCCTGTGTTGTCAGCGAGTACGCCGATGATGGTGTACGTGTCTTTGAGCACACTTCCGACGTTGATATAGCTTGGAGCCGCGTGGCGTTGGGCTTGTCCGTCCGTGCCCATCACAGCGGTGGCATTGTTCCCTGGCATGACGACGGTGGCTTGTCCTTCTGGCATCACCATCGTAGCATTGCTGTCCGGCATGACGACCGTGGCGTTGCTGTCCGGCATCATCACGGTTTTTGGTGGTTGTTGATTATCAGACATGAGCATATCTCCTTTACGTTGGGTACGCAAAACTAACGAAGAATCAGATATTTTACCAAAATACATAAAAAGAGAATAATAACGGCGGTCAAAACACCAGACCGAACATAACTCCTATCAAGCTGTCTGTGAGAAGCCATGTCTTCTTCAAGCAATTCCTCACTGCGGACCCGTTGGTAGACTTCAACTAAATCTTTATCCTGTACATCACTTGCCCTGAGGCTGTTACGGATTAAGAGGTCTAGTGGTACCTGTTTGTTTTCGATCATCAGGGAGAGGACTTTCCCTTGCACCTCTTCTTTTGCGAGGTAGTCCTGAACCGTTACTGCCTCTACTAAATCAATGGCATATTCGTTATGTTCCAACAAACGTTCCGACTCCTCGATCATCCCGAGCAATTGGGAATGCAGTGCCAGTACGTGTGTTTGAAATTCATTGACTTGGGAGAGATTGCTGCAGTCCATAGGCAGTGCTTGAATCTGATCCGCCAGTTCATAGGCACGGGCCGAAAACAGCTCCATCTGATGGATCTGTTGCAATCTCTGATACTCCTCACTGCTGATGATTTCATCCTGTAACATCGCTGCAAGCTTATCTTCCGTGTTCATGCAACCCGCGAGAAGACTGGACAGCCTGCGAATCGAATCAGAGAGAATCGCGTCACTCATCACTTTTTCCTACCTTTACTTGCGATCAACACGGCAATGTACGCGTCTCTTCGACCGCCCATCTGCTGATCCACACAGCAGCACCGAAAAGCCCACAGACACTCAGGATCTCCGGCCAACAGCTCATGGACACGCGCGGAGAACTGCTCTACTTCCCGCCTCGCTTCAGACGTTCCCCACTCTTTTATTTACACGCCATCAAAATGACGGTGATATTATCATGACCCCCACGGTTGTTGGCCGCATCCACCAGTGCATGGGCTGCCGCTTCAAGACTCGGCGCACCATCGAGGATGATCTCCATCTCTTCGTCAGAGAGCATGTCGGAGAGTCCATCGGAGCAGAGCAGATAGACGTCATCTCCGCGCGGATCAAGCGCCAGACTCTGCACCTCGACCTGTGGCGGCTGTTCTGTCAGACCGCCGATGCATTGCAACAGGACATGCCGCTTGGAGTGTGTGGCCATCTCTTCGCGCGTGATACGTCCCATGTCAAAAAGCGACTGCACCAGTGACTGATCTCGGGTGATCTGACGCAGGATGCCCATGCGGAAGCGATAAAGACGGCTGTCCCCGACATGAAAGGTCGTGATCGTCTCCCCTGCACAGAAGAACCCGGTCAAGGTCGTGCCAAGCCCCTTAGCCTCTGGATGGGTCTCGCCAAATCGGTAGACCTCCTGATGGATATCCGAGACCGCTTGCTGCAGATCCTCCGGAGTACAGGGCAGCGGAAGCTTCTTCAGCGAGCCAAGCGTCATCTCCGAGGCGACCTCGCCCGCATTGGTTCCGCCCATTCCGTCGGCTACTGCGAACAACAGTGGTGACTGTTCGGCTGAGAGCGAGTAACCGCCCGATTTTGCCACCCTATCATTTACCAAAAAGCCGTCCTCGTTGTGTTCCCGTACACGGCCCACATCTGTCAACGCATAGATCTCAAACATAGAATCACTCGCAATCAATCAGGATGATTTCGTTCTGTTCATAGATTCGGGTGACGTGCACCTGTGCCTGTTCCCGGATTTGGTGGTCAAACAGATAGCGGGACAGCGGATTAATGAAGTATTTTTCCAAGATATTGCCGATCCCACGGCCCCCGTTCTCCAGATTGCCAAAAGCAAGCGTAAGCAGGAACTGACGCGCTTCCGGACCTACCTCCAGCTGGATGTTGCTCTGTTCCTTGAGACGGCTCGTGATCTTTTTGAGCTGGCTGTCAAGGATGAGGATCGCCACTTCTTCACGGATGTAGTCGAAGACGACGATGTTGTTGCCGATCCGGTTGAGAATCTCTGGACGTCCCAGATCGAGCGTGAAGTACTCCTTGATCGACTCGGTAATCCGTTCCTTGATCTCCTTGTAGCTCATGACAGGCGTGATATTCGGCACACGGGCACCGATCTCGTTCTGTTTATAGACACCCAGGTTGCTGGTGAAGACGATGATCGATTCGGAAAAATAGACCGTCTCCCCTTGTCCATCAGTCATCCGGCCGTCTTCGAGAATCTGCAGGAACTTATCGAGGATGGATGGATGCGCTTTTTCAATCTCATCGAACAACAGGATCGAAAACGGCTTTTCCTTGATCGCATTGGTCAACTGACCGCCTGCTTCGTATCCGACATATCCCGGAGGTGCCCCGAGAAGCTTCTGGTCAGAATGGCTCTGCTGGAATTCACTCATATCAAAACGGATACAGTCGCTCACTTCCCCGAACAGATACTCTGCCAAGGTACGTGCAAGCTCTGTCTTCCCTGTCCCGGTCGGCCCGGCGAGGAACATCACCCCACGAGGCTTGCTGGCACTCTGCGAATGCTGCAGACCAGACATCCCGCTGGCGGATCGCTTGATGATGTCGAGTGTCTCGATGATTGCGGCATCTTGGCCTTTGACCCGGTCACGGATGAAATGTTCCGCGTTGGCCAGCTTCTTTGCGCCAAGCTCTGCCCATTTGTTTTCCTTCTGACCATATTTGTAGAGGGTAATCCCGTCGTTGATACGTCCGAGCGGTATCCCTTCCTGCTGACAGAGGATTTTCAGCCCGTTCAGTTCAATATTGGTGAACCCGTCGGTGAGGTCGACAAATTTGTCTTTGTATTTTTTCACTTCTTCCTCGGTATAGGAGGTTTCATTTCCTAAGAAGGATTGCAGCTGGGTATCGATAAAACGTCGGCGGGTATGATGATCTGGCTTATTGATCCGAAGCACCTTGACATATGGGTTGTCGAGATAGAACCAAGCAGGAATATCATTGGCCTTGTTACAGATGATGAACAGCAGATGATTGCCAAGCGGTGCCTCTGCTCCCTCTTCGCGCGGACGAAGCTTGCCTTTTTTCGGTTGCAGGCTGTTGATCAGCAGGCGGGAAAAGGCTTCGCGGTCGCAATCGCTCAAATGATCTGGCGAATTGACATAGCGGGAAGCGAGATTCATCACGACCGCCATCGCACGGGTCTGGTTGGTGCGGTCTTGTCCGTACTCTTTATGCTCCATCCCGGCACGGATCATCTCGCTGGCCCGCTCCAACGAAGCACGGTACCGGCTCTGTGTCCCGCTCCCTGTACGAGTTCCGGTCGCAGTCGTACCAGCAGCCCGTAAAAAGTTGTCGAGATGAGGCTCAGAGCTTTCGTGATTATAGAAACCATCAATATGATCATAGAAAACGATATCTTGGTAGCCGTTCTCATGCAGATATTTATGTAAATAGTGATTCAGCCCAATCAGCTGCCATTGCACGTCTCCCTCCCGTACATTGGGATAGGATTGCAGGTCAAAAATATTGCCCTCGATCACAAAAGTCGTCTTAAAGGTACGGAAACGGTCCATCTCCGAGTGCCACGGGGACAGACGCAGATTAGCGGGTGCTGCTGGCTGACTCGGCAGATTCACGCCCAGAGACGGTGTGCCGAATTCCATGTTGAGACTGGTGGTCATGCTGGTCACATCCTTTTTTCGGTTACTGGGATCCATTTTTTTGATTTACGATGTATTCTTCTGTCAGCTCTGCCATGAGCATCAGCAGAACCAAGAGACTGATCTGATGGTAAAAAATGGCGACTGCTACATTGGCCGCGATCACCAGCATGCAGATCTTGCCGGAAAAGTCAAACCGATCATACAGATAGAAAGCTGCGAGACCGCCACCCATAATCGCCAACAGCGCAAATAAAATATGTAAGCTCTCCGGCAGAAAATAGAGAATAGGCGCACTAAGCACGCAAGCGACGTATTTATACCAGCCCTTTTTCTCGGCAACATCACGCGGAGATGAATTTGTAATAGTTGCCCGAGGCGCTTGGAGGCGTTCTTTGGAGATCGTCCAGTAGAATTCCCTGATGTTATTGTCTGCTTTACCGCTCTGTATCAACTCGTGCAACACCTCGTGCGGCGGTTTCTCTCTGTTTTGTATGATCGCCTGCAAGGCACGGGTCCTCGCCGTATGCTGATCGGGCGGGCCGTGAATCTCCCCGTGGGGAATGAGATGCAGCTGGAAGGCTTTGCTGTTATAGATTCCATAGTAAGCTGATTTTTTCTCCAAGCTGCGCAATTCTTCCACCAGACGGGGCATCTCCCGCTCCAGTTCGGCCACTTGCTCGAATGTCTCACAGCGTTGGGTCAGCCTGTGGATTTGCCGCTGTAGCTGTTGCGCTTCCTCTGACACCACTACGAAATCGCTGATCCGCTGTATTTCGATATAATCCGGATGCTTGCGGAGATGATTCAGGGCGAGCTGGACTTTGGGCTGAGGGCGTTTGGAGATGCTTGCGAGTAACAAAGCCAGTTGGGTGCTGGTGCTGGCGGTGTCGGTTGGCTTGGTCTGACTTGTCCCGGTTGTATGTATTGGCTGTGGTTCACTCATCGCGCTCACCTCCTGCTGGGTATGTTCGTTGTTTTTCGCATGCGGCTGGGATTAGAGAGGCACCCGGCGGCTGTTGCTGGCTATCCCTATTCCGATAAAATGACCCAGGAATCCTAAGATCGGGATGGTAATCACCCATACCAAAATGTCGGTATAATAGACTAGTATGAGCAAAGTGAGAAGCGCTGGGATGATAGCCACCGGTCCCGTCGCAATTAACAACAATACCATAAGGATCCCCCACACCCACCAGATAATAGAGCCCATCACCTCGAAATAACCGTCCGGTGGCAGCCAGCAGATCAGGATGGCGATGATAATTCCGGCACAAGTGGAAATCGAGACAATACGGTCATAGAGTTCTCTATCTTCCTTCTCCTGTTTTTTTGTCCGTGTCGCTTTGTAGGCTATTTCCAAATCAGCGTCATAATCCTTCAACAGTTGTTCGCGGAGGAGTACCCCGGGTTCACGGTGTTTATTTTCCGTCAGGAGTTTCAGAATTTTTTTATACTTGGTTTGCTTTTTTTGTAACTCTTCCACCTTTTGGCGGGAGAGGAGTTCCAGATTGTAGTTGTTATTATTGATTCTGTCTATGGATGTTTGCTCCAGCGACTTCAACTTTTCGGCGTATTTTTTTAATTTCCGCTCCAAGTCTTTTGCTTCCGCCATTGTTTGGCATTCATAGGTAAACTGTTGGATCTCTGAAGCCAGTTCGTGCGCCTTCTGGGAAAAAAGTTCACAATCATGGATCTTCTGAACGGTTGAGTAATTGCGGCTTCCCTTGATACGCTCTTCCAGAAAACGGGCGATTTTGGCCTCATTTCCGGTCACGCCAGCCAACAAAGTCAAGAGCTTCTCCCCGGCTCCTTTTAACTTGACAGAAGCAACATTGCCTTCCACTTGCACCGTATCGTCCGCGTATGTACTCATTGGCTATACCTCCTTGCTGTTTACTTCGAATCGTTCTGTTCGGTTTGGGTTTCAGGGAATGGCCATATCATTGCATGGATCAAAAAGCTGAGCGGTAACAAAAGAATTGCAATGCCCAAATAAGTAAAGACGCCCAAGAAGAAATACGTCACTGCCCAGAGGATGCCCCAGCCGACTATCAAGGCCCCTATATTTGTCAAACAACCATCCAGGCTCCATTCTGTGAAGAAGCCGATCGTCAAAATTACGCCAAACAGCCAGAAAAAAATCTCGTCCCCCCACACGTAATAGTTGCCGGGCAAGAAGTAAGCCACAATCGCCCAAATCACTTCAAGGCCAACGCACAACAAAAACATAAGAATGCCAGACCGGGATTCGTCTGATTTGGCCTGCTCCGCGCTTCGTAGATCCGCATAGGCTGCACTGACCTCGACGTCTTTGTTTTTGCGTAAATAATTCCGCAATACCATAGCCGGTTCCGTTCCCGGATGATCCACGATCAGACCGAGTACTTTGCCCGCTCCGGTTTTTTGTATTCTCATGTCTTCCAGCTTGTGGTTATCAATCAGATCAATCTTATATCGATTTGCCTCCAGCTGCTGTTCGGAGGCCTCAATCATTTCTTTGAACTGAGCTGACAGACGCGCGGCTTTTCGTTTCCACTTAACAGCTTTTTCATACGTATCGATAACAGTGCCAGTTCGTTCGGTTATCGACGGATCAGCGGAAGTGGATTCCGAACGGTCTGTTTTCGCCCGGTTGAACGCGCTGATCTGCATAATCAGCTCTCGGGCCCGCTCCGTAAAGGTGGTGTATTGGTCATAGCTCTGTAAAAGCTGATACCCCTCGCTATCCTTCGTCTCATCAATCACCAGCTGCACAATCGTCTCCTGCCGGCTCGCACACGCGGATAATAAGGTCAAAAGATTATCGGTTCGGTTCATTGTGCATCACTCCATATGAATCAGATTAGCATCAACACTCCTATTTCACAGGTGAGATAGGATCGTCTAGCTGATTCGGTTTCGTTTTGGCTTGTTCGTGGGTGGTTCTACGTGTGAAGCGGTATAATTCACCCCATGTTCCGCAAGCTTTTCCGACAGGCTGTCAGCGCTCCTCTTCACCGGGATGCCGATGGCAAGCAGATCCTGTCCTTGAAAAATCGTCTGCACCGTGCGTTGACCCGTCAGCACCTCTTGGTAGCGCTTGCGGAATTCTTCTTTGAGAAAATGAACCCGCTGGTTGGACGAACCGCGCAATGGTTCATTGTCATTTTGCTCTTCTATGTATACGCCGTCGATCAAAACCGCCGTATGCTGCAGGATGCCGGCAATCGACGGATTTTTTGACTGCTGCATCTCTTCCAGCCGGTAGCCTGTGTAGATCAGGATATCCTCGCTGACATGCTGACTGAGCCATGTGACCAGCTCCGCGAGTTCATCCGGCTGAACGAGCGGGTCGCCGCCTGTGATCGTCACCCCGTCGATTGGGTGTGTGACCGAACCGATCATCTGCTTCAGTCGATTGATCGGGATGTTCCTCGCCGGGTCCTCGTCCCACAGCTCCGGGTTGGAGCAGTTCATACAGGAATGCGGGCAGCCTACCGTCCAGATCCCGATGCGGTTGCCAGGCCCCAGAGTTTTGACCGGGTAAAAGATTCGTGCAAGTTGCATGGTGCTGATCCTCACTCCTTCGCTTTCTCAGTCGGTCTTTTTTGTCCTATTGGTGGAGTGAGTTTCCTGCTTTTGCACGCTGTTTGCGAATCCACACGTGAGCAATCAGTCCGCCATAAATAATCATCGATATGATATAACATGCGAACACGTACAGCGCGACCAGCAAAACAGCGGATTGAAACAGCATTGCGACAAAATAGAACAGTACCATTGTTCCCAAAATGAAAACCCGTCGCTTCCACTCCATATTCCCTTTGCGAATCTGCTGGATACCCATCCCAAACAGAACCACTAATCCACTGACCCCGACTTGCATAAACCACAAGATTAGAAGCTTGCCCATGTCACTGCCAACATTAAAAAAGTAGATGACGAAGGTAACAAAAGCCAGCCACATCCCGTAACTGCCCCCTGTTTTCCATAAAAGTCGCTTGTAATCGCTCTTTTGCTCCTCTGGGGTGAGGTCGGAGTCCTTGCAGAAATTTTGATACAAGCTCTTCACGTACGGGTCATCATTGTACTTCAAATAGTACTCCATCACTCTTCGTGTGGAGGCTTGCGGGTTCGCCTGGTAGACTTGTTTCAGACGAGGATGATGGATGATTTCTGTATTCAGATCAGTTTGATATTCATCTGCCAGTTCCCGCAATCGCACGTAGGCCGCTTGGGAGTCGTCTATTGAATCAGCATTGGCATCGTATTGAAACGTCATCAATTCTTTCTCCAGTTCTCTCGCCCGCGGGGTCAAGAAGCAGTATTCATCAATCTCCGCCAGCAGACGGTATTCCGGTGTCAGTTTCAACGGTCCGATCAGCTGATGGGGTGTTGCTTCTGCACTGATACTGACACTGTTGTTGCTGTTACTGTCAGCGTGTTTCCCTATACTGGCGTTCCTTTCACTGTTGTTGGCGTCAACGTTACTTTCAGTGACGATGTTACTATTAATCGATTCCTTTGTTTGGTTTGGCAAGCTGTCTTCCTCTGTTGACATCGTACCCATCCCCCTTTTATGTGGTAGAACCTTTATACGTAGGTACGTTCCTTTTGATTTCCTATTTTCAGGATAAAAGTCCAGTATAACCTTGCACTTGATTTACATAGATCAATAGTCCTTACTATTTTAACAATGTTATAAAAAAGATAAGACAAAATACTTATATGTTTATTATAAATGAAAAAAAGGATGTTACCTAGATAGTAACATCCTCTTTTGCCTAATTTTTTCATTTTTGAACGACTTTTTTCAGCATTTTCCCAGAAATCTTACAGGAACCATTGACTCAGTCGATAGCAGAATGGTCCGAACAAAAGAATAAATGTAATAGCCATAAAAGTAGTCAATCCGCTGAGACGATTTTGTTGTTGTACCATGTGTAAGCACTCCTTTATTCATCCGTTTTCCTTTGATGCTTTTATCCTACTGGATTCGTGGAGTGTAGCTTGTGATGTTTATCACAGGTAGTTGGGGAATTTTGTGGCAAAAATATGGCGGAGAGGGTGCTTGGGTGGGGGGAGGCGGCGACTGGCAAGAGGCTTCCCTTTTTTTGAAAACCCGAAGGGGTATAGACTGTCCGCTGCGGAAATCCCAAGAGTGGGTCGGGTCAAAAAGCGGTTTTGCTTGGGTGGGGGCGTCAGCGCCTGGCAAGGGGCTTCCCTTTTTCGAAAACCCGAAGGGGTATAGACTGCCCGCTGCGGAAATCCCAAGAGTGGGTCGGGTCAAAAAGGGTTCGGGAAGCGGATTCGTACGAAGGGGTTTGCCCCTTAGCATACTCGGAGAAGTTAGCCACTCTTGGAATCTCCTTCGCTGGGTTGGTTTTCAAGAGAGGGGCGCCCCTTGCCAGCCGCCGCCTCCCCCATCCAGCTTTGGAGATGGGAAAGGGAAAAAGATTAAAAGATAAAAGATTAAAAGACAAAAACAAAAAGCCATCGTCGTTATGTCAACAAACGATGGCGTTCCTTCTTTTCACAGAGAGCAAGCTACACATCAAATTCCATTCTATGAACCCTCAAGACGCGCTGTGCTCTACTATCTCTCTTTTCTTTTCTCTATCTTTCCCCGATCTCAAGCCTTCCGTCTCTCAATTCAATCCCCTGTCTCAGCGTCTCTTTAGGAAAGATAAACGTCCAAGGCGTAGCAGTTTTCGGCCCTACAACCAAAGCTGATATGGTAAAGTGATGCACCGCCATACACTCACCATTTTCCACGTACCTCAATTGGGTATCGGCAAAAGTCAGCGTATCCTCACTTCCATTCTGCACCAGCACCGTAGCCAGTAACTCTCCGCGATGATTCAGCGCTGTGCGAATCGGGGTCAGTTCCACGTCCCCTTGGGATGGTCGGGGCGTGGAAGCAAACAGGCCTCGGATCAGCTCGTCATCTTGGGCAGAAAGGGCTTTAGCCCATTTGGTCTCATAGCAAAGCTCAAAAGGCATAACCGGCGACGCCCTCCCCTGTTCATGTTTTGTCATGTACGAGCCATTTATGACAGTGCTCGATCCAGCAATTCCACGATATGCACGGCCTCCATCTGATCAGACACGCCAGCGCGGTTGACCCCGTGCTTCATCTGGATCAGGCAGCCTGGGTTGGAGGTGACGACATAGTTGGGCTGGGTCTCTTTGACGTTTTCCATCTTATCGTCGAGGATATCCATGGACATCTCATAGTTGGTGATATTATAGATCCCCGCAGAGCCGCAGCAGCTGTCGGCGCGGTTCATTTCCACATAGGTGACACCAGGGATGCTCTTGATCAGGTCGCGTGGCTGGATACGGATTCCTTGGCCATGCGCGAGATGGCAGGAGTCCTGATAGGTGACACGAGCGTTGAGCGGCTTGTCAAACGTAAGCGGTGGCAGTTCCGTCAAGATTTCATTGATATCCCGCTGTTTGGAGACAAAATTCATCGCGCGCTCCATCCAAGCCGGATCATCGTGGAACCAGTGGTGGTACTCCTTGAGTGCGGCCCCGCAGCCACCCGCATTGTTGACCAGATAATCGACCCCGGAGCGCTCGAATGCTTCGATATTGCGTTTGGCCAGCTCAATCGCCCCTGCTTTTTCCCCTGCGTGGGCGTGGAGGGCACCGCAGCAGACCTGGTTCTCGATCATCTCCACGTCACAGCCTGCTTTGGCGAGCACGCGGGCGGTGGCTTGGTTGATCTCGTAGAACAGGACGTCCATCATACAGCCGAGGAACAGACCGACGCGAAGCGTGGCTTTTGGCTTGGTGGACTTGACGATCTTGAGGCGCTTGCGGCGCTGCATCGGGGAGGCGATGGTTTGGATCGCGGCTTGCATCTCGGCCATTGGCTTGGGCAGGATGTTGACCAGCCCAGTGCTTACGGCAAGCTTCTGCATCCCGGTCGCCTGTGCTGTCCAGAGCAGAGTACCTGCGGTCTTGAGACGGGCCGGACTTGGGAACACCTGATCAAAAATCACTTTGCGGATCAAGAGCTGTCCCTTGGTCTGCTTTTTGTTGGTCTCGACTACCTCGCGCGCTGTCTCCAACATACTGCCGTATGGGACGCCTGCCGGACAGGCGGTCTCACAGGCACGGCAGCCGAGGCACAGGTACATGTTGTGCTCGAACTCGTCATTGATGGTGAGCGACTCCTGTGCGACCCCTTTCATCAGGGCAATTCGTCCGCGCGGGCTGGCGGTTTCTTTGCCCGTCTGGCGGTAGGTTGGACAAGCCGGCAGACAGAAGCCGCACTGCATACAGTTCATGATTTCATTCATGTCAAACTTGTTCAGCAGGCTCAGATCGGTACAGCCGGGCACGGTTGGGACACCGGGGTTTGCCGAGTGACCAGACGCCGCATGTGTGCCAGAGCCAGACGCCATAGAGCTGCTTCCACCCGCTTCGCTAGACGGATTGCTTGCTGTCATCATGTTTGTGTTGTGTTTCGTCATGTCCGCACTCACACTTGCTCACCACCACTCTGCGACGATCACTCTTCGCAAAAATTTTGCCCGGATTCATGATGCCGTTCGGGTCGAATGCTGCTTTGATCCTCTTCATCAGGTCAATTCCTGCTTCGCCTACCTTGAGCTCGAGATAGCCTGCTTTGGCAATACCGACACCGTGTTCGCCGGTGATCGTGCCGCCCAGCTTGATGGCTGCGTGGAAGATCTCTTCGAATGCTTTCTCTACGCGGTGAATCTCTTCCTTGTCACGCTCATCGGTCATACAGGTTGGATGCAGGTTGCCATCGCCTGCGTGGCCGAAGGTGCAGATTTGGACATTGTATTTTTTCGCAATCACGTTGACTTGCTCGGTCATCTCAGCCAGATGGGCGCGTGGCACGGTCGCGTCTTCGAGGATGGTGGTCGGCTTGACACGGGACAGTGCAGACAGCGCGGCACGGCGGGCAGCCATCAGCTTGTTGGCTTCATCCGTGGTCTGTGCGAGACGTACTTCGACTGCGCCTTCCTGGTATGCGATTTCTTCGATCCGCATGATATCGCGCTCCACCTGTGCCTCCATCCCGTCCTGCTCGATCAGAAGCATCGCCTGCATGTCGCACGGCAGACCGATTCTGGCAAAATCCTCGACTACCTTCATCGTCGCTTGATCGAGGAACTCCATGGTCGCCGGGATGATCTTCGCCGCAATGACTCGCTGGACGGTACGGGCCGCATCGGTCAGGCTACGGTAGTACGCCACCATCGTACGCTTGGTCTCTGGCAGCGGGAGCAGCTTCGCCGTGATATTGGACACGACAGCAAGCGTCCCCTCGGAGCCGACCATCAGCTTGGTCAGGTCATAGCCTGCGACGTCTTTGGCGTTTTTGCCGCCGACATGGAGGATTTCGCCTGTCGGCAGCACCAGCTCCAGACCCATGATATAGTCCTTGGTCACGCCGTATTTGAGACCGCGCATCCCACCTGCACACTCAGCCACATTGCCGCCCATCGTGGAGATGCGCATGCTGCCCGGGTCTGGTGGATAAAACAGACCAAGGCGCTCCACGGCCGCATGCAGATCGGCAGTGATCACGCCAGGACCGAAGGAGGCGGTCAGGTTGTCTTGGTCGATTTCACGGATTTTGTTGAGGCGGTTCGTATTCATCACGATACCGCCCTCGACAGGAACAGTCCCTCCGCAAAGGTTGGTTCCAGAGCCGCGCGGTACGATCGGAATACGGCGGGCATTGGCAATCTTTAAGATAGCGGCGATCTCCTCCGTACTGCCCGGCATCACCACCGCATCCGGCATCGATTGAAACAGCGGCGTGGAATCGTAGGAATACGCGTACAATTCATTTTCCGTATCCATGAAGTACTTGTCTCCGACGATCTGGAGCAGCTCGCTTCTCACCTCTTTGCTGAGCATATGCATTCTCCTTTGCTGATAAAATGATGGCTTTATTTCTCGTCGAGCACCAGTGCATAGACGATCCCCGGCCCATGCACCCCGATGGTCAGATCATTCTCAATATCGGCAGAGCGGCTTGGCCCGGAGATAAAATGAATCCCCGCAGGCATACCATTCTGGTTCCACTTGGTCACTTCCCGCATCACTTCGCCCATCTTGGTCTTGATCACGCCCGCAGGCACGATCGCGATGAAGATGGTCGGCAACAGGCTGAGTGAGCGACCTTTTTCAGGACTGGACGTGACGACGACAGAGCCAGTGTGGGCCACCGCAAAATCGACGACCGTGATCCCGATATCAGCACCCGCCGCTTTGGCGAGCAGATCGGCCGGGCTGTCCTTTTCCCAGATGGTCATATCGAGGTCGGAGAGCTTCTCATCTACCTTCATCTCTTCCAAAAGTCCGTGCTTGGCGCGGATGATCTGTTTGGCCGACATCCCATGTGCCAGCTCGTCGATGAAAGCCGCGATCTCTTCCTTGGTGGCAAAACGCTTCGCCGTCCCGCCTAAGCTCTCCCAGTTGCGCATGAACAGCTCGATGCGCTCCTGTTCACCGAGATTGTACTCCCGCCAAAAGTCAGGGACACCGCGCACCGGCTGAACCGGCTTTTCCGTGATGCGGTCGCGTCCGAGACGGTTGGCGATATGGGCAAAAAACACCCCTTCTTTTTCACGTGCCTGTTTATCTAATTGTTCAATGAGTGGATGAGGTTTCACCGTTGTTTCCCCCGTTTCGCCACGATCTCTTCCATGCGCTGTTTGATGTCGGCTGGCAGTTCGTTTTTGGTCTGTTTCAATTCTTGATCAAGCTCGCTCCACGAATCACGGAACGATTGGGGCGCCAAGGCAGGTGCATGACGGAAGCTGTTCCACGCTTTGAGCGGGCCGAGCTTGCTTGAAATCATGCCGTTTTTGACGAGCGGCAATTGCGCCACTTTACCAAAACGCAGGACGCTTCGAAACAGTCTGTGGTTGGAGGCGACGATCTGGAAGCCCTTCATGCCGAGCTGCTCTGCTTTTTTCACGATACCCTCTTCCACATTGCGACGGCGGATATAGACCAGCATGTCGTGCAGCGGGATTTTGACCGGACAAGCCTCATGACAGGCCCCGCACAGGGTAGACGCATTGGCGACCTCGCCCCACTGTTCGCGGTTATCGAGATTAAGTACCGGTGTAAGTACCGCACCGATCGGGCCAGAGTAGACCCAGCCATAGGTGTGACCGCCGACATGACGGTAGACCGGGCAGGCATTGAGACACGCCCCACAGCGGATGCAGTTGAGCACTTCCTGAAACTCAGGGTCACCCAGCTGTTGGGAGCGTCCGTTATCAAGGATGATGATGTGCATCTCTTCGGGACCGTCTGAATCTTCGCTGCGCTTCGGCCCGTTGATCGCGGACATGTAGACCGTCAGCTTCTGACCGGTTGCGGCACGCGGCAGAAGCGATGCCATCACTTCGAGGTCTTCAAAGGACGGAATGATCCGCTCCATCCCCATAAACGTAATCTGGGTCTTCGGCACCGTGCTGACCATGCGCGCATTTCCTTCATTAGAAAAGAGCACCATGGAGCCGGATTCGGCAATCGCGAAGTTACAGCCCGTCATCCCGATATCGGCTTCGAGGAATTTTTCACGAAGCTTGCTGCGGGCAAAGCCTGCGAGCGTCTTCGTCACTGGCGGCAGCGTCTCCCCTGCTTCTGCGGAGAACAGGTCGGCTACCTGCTGTTTGTTCTTATGGATGGCTGGAATAATGATGTGCGAAGGAGTCTCCCCCGCAAGCTGTATGATATATTCACCCAAGTCGGTTTCGACGACTTCGATGTCGTTTTCTTCGAGAGCATGGTTGATATGGACTTCCTCAGACACCATTGATTTAGATTTTACCACTGATTTGGCTTTTTTGGCTTCCATAATCTTCATGGTAATGTCGACAGCTTCCTTGGTATCTTTGGCAAAATGTACATAGCCACCTGCTTTGCGCACGTTTTCGACGAACAGGGACAGATAATAGTCCAGATGTGCGATCGTGTGCAGACGGATCATCCGGCCACGGTCACGCCAGTCTTCCCAGTTGCCCAGCTCATCGGTGGCCGACTTTTTGTTGGTGCGAAGCTTCTCGGTCGTGTACTTGACGGCATTGCGCAGGAATTCATCATTGAGCGCGACACGGGCGCGTTCTTCTAACGTAGATGTTGGGTTAAATCCGCTCATGACTGTTTGCTCACCCCTTCATACAAAAGCTCTGCCAGATGCATCACGCGAATCGGTTTGCCTGCATGCTGCAATCTGCCTCCGATATTCATCAGACAGCCCATATCCAGACCGACCAGCACCTCTGCCTGGGTCTCCAGCACATGCTCTGCTTTTTCCGTCACCATCGCACCGGAGATGTCGGACAGCTTGACAGCGAAGGTACCGCCGAAGCCGCAGCAGTCTTCTGCATACGGGAGTGGCACGAATTCCAGACCTTCGACTTTTTCCAATAGCTGGTATGGCTCATCCTTTACACCCAGCAGTCTTGTGCCGTGGCAGGATGGATGATAGGTGACCTTGTGTGGAAAATGTGCGCCCAGATCGGTGATCCCCAGCACCTTGACGAGAAACTGGGTGAATTCATAGCTTTTCGCGATCAGATCCTTCGCTTTTTTCAGATAGATCGGCTCATCGACGAACAATGTCTCATAGTGATGATGAATCATGCTGACACACGAACCGGACGGCGCAATGACAAAATCACTGTCCTCAAACGCGTCAATGATCGTACGCGCTGATTCCCGTGCGGTGTCCCAATACCCGCTGTTAAAAGCAGGCTGGCCGCAACAGGTCTGCACTTCGGGAAAATGCAGCTCGATCCCATAATGATGGAGGAGGCGGGCCATCGCCTGGCCCACCCTCGGATAGATTGCGTCTGATAAGCATGTGATAAAAAGGGATACTTTCATGTATGGTTTCCTCCTGTCAGACGGTTCAAAAAATCTTCGTTCTCTCTCTGTTATTGTAACTCCTATTTTTGGAAATATCGCTACGGAAGCATCCAAGTCAGCACATACGCTTGCAGGTACGTGATAATCCCAACCATGACCAGGAAGAAAATACTGTGTTTGACGGTAAAGCGGAACAAGTCGGATTCTTTGCCCGCCAAGCCTACTGCCGCACATGCAACTGCGATGGATTGCGGCGAGATCATTTTACCAGTTACGCCACCTGTAGAGTTGGCTGCGACGAGCAGACCGTCATTGACCCCGATGTGGTTGGCTGTGATCTGCTGCAGGTTGGAGAACAGGGCGTTGGATGAGGTGTCAGATCCGGTGAGAAATACCCCAAGCCAGCCGAGGAATGGCGAGAAGAATGGGAAGAGTGCGCCAGATCCTGCCAAAAGAAGTCCGAGTGTCGCGGATTGGCCGGAGTAGTTGGCAACAAACGCGAAGCCAAGCACCATCGAGATCGTGTAGATCGGCCAGCGAAGCTCAATGACCGTCTCCTTCAGCGTGGAGAAGAACGATTTGGAATCAAAACGCAGGTAGATGGCGGTGATGATCGCCCCGATAAAGATCGCTGTCCCTGTTGCTGACAGGATGTCCAGCTTGAGCACCGCTTCGTACGGAGTCAGCTCGTTCACGATTGGCTGTGCTTTGAGAACCATCTTGTCGAGGAAAGGAACGTGGATCTTGAATACGAGACCTTCCAGTACGCCGTCTTTGGCGAACAAATCCTTAAACGGCTTGAGGCTCCAGATCGTAACCATGATGGTGAGGATGAGGAAAGGTGACCATGCTTTGGCGATTTGACCGCCTGTGTAATCGCCGACCCGTTCAGATGCTGCCGCCACTTCTGCACTCATGCCTTGGTTTTCAAAGCGGAAGATGCGTTTCGGCTGCCATACCTTGAGGAACAGGGCCAGACATACGAGGGAAACGAGTGCGGAGGTGATGTCCGGCAGCTCAGGACCGAGGTAGTTGGCTGTGATGTACTGTGTAACCGCGAAGGAACCGCCGCCCACGAGTACCGCCGGCCAAGTCTCCTTCACACCGCGCCAGCCGTCCATGATCATGACGAGCCAGAATGGAACGATCAGTGACAAGAGCGGCAATTGGCGACCCGCGATCTGACCGATCTCAAAAGCCGGAATGCCTGTGATCTGACCTGCGACCGTGATCGGAATGCCCATCGCACCGAATGCGACCGGTGCCGTATTGGCGATCAGACAGAGACCTGCTGCATACAAAGGATTGAACCCAAGACCGACGAGCAAAGCTGCCGTGATGGCAACCGGTGCACCAAAGCCTGCCGCCCCTTCTAAGAACGCTCCGAAGGAAAAACCGACGAGCAGCATTTGCAGACGCTGGTCACGCGTAATTCCGACGACAGAAGAGCGGATGATTTCGAACTGTCCGGTTTTGACTGTGATTTTGTAAAGGAAGACAGCGCTTACAATAATCCAAGCAATCGGCCAGATGCCATAGGCGAAGCCATAACCCGCAGATGCGAGCGCCATGCTGACCGGCATTTTGTAAGCAAAGATGGCGACCGCGATAGACAAGAGCACAGTAATCGTTCCCACCACATGCCCCTTCATGCGAAATACTGCCAATGCGACGAAGAAGAAGACGATTGGAATGAGTGCAACCAGCGAGGAGGTTACCACGTTGCCCAACGGTTCATAGACCTGGGTCCAAGTTTGCATACGAACACCTCTTTTTCAAAAAATTTTGTATCGTTAAGCCGAGTGGCGTAACTTCAGAGATGAGAGGTTCTGTTGATCTGGTCATCTGATGACTAGTCTGCAGAAAAAGTCAGTTAGGGTGTAACTGACTTATCATGTAACATGTCACGCTCGACACCGCGCAGATGAGTAAGCATCGCTTCCTCTGCGGCGTTGGGATCTTGTTCTGTGATGGCGTGATAGATTCGCGTGTGTTCGGCGAGCAGTCGCTCTGGTGTGCCGGGATGACGGTACATCTGTTCCCGGTTGTTCTTGAGCGATTTCTGCAGCGTCTCTGAAAGCGATTGCATCATTGATTCTAAAATAGAATTGCGGCTGGCTACAGCGATGGCATAGTGGAACTGCCAATCGGCCTGCTCTCCCAAGTCTCCCTGATGAAGACACGCCTGCATCTCATCAAGGGCCGCTTGAATCTGGCGTAAGTCCTCTTCATTGCGGCGCTCGGCAGCCAGTCTCACAATACCGACTTCCACGATTTTACGGACTTCTAACAAGTCTTGGGTATCCTGATTGGTGAGTGGTTGGATGTGCTCGAAGCTGTTCATCACCTGCTCTGGGTTCAACTTGGTGACGAACGTCCCCTCTCCCTGCCGGATCGTCAAGAGGCCCATCGTCTTAAGCGAACTGATCGCTTCCCGCAGTGTGGATTGACCGACACCAAGCATCTCGCCCAATTCGCGCAGAGACGGCAAACGGTCACCAGCCTGATAGACCCCCGACATAATCTGTTCTTTCAGATAGTCGGCCACTTCCTCATAGGTCTTGCGTACCCGAAACTGTGAACCCTCTTTCATAAAGGCACCTCACGTTCAACATAAGGTCATCTGATGACTGTCTGTTATGTTACAAATTTAGTGGATGGGCATTCAATTGTCAACTGTAATTTTGGACATTTTTCACTTGACATCGTATCTTGTTACCTATTCGTCAAACGTAAAAGGTGTTTGATAACCGTCTTTTATTTTACGGACCGCTTCATCATGAGTGGATACCAATGGAAAGATTAGATGAAGCTTGGAAATCGTGAACAACTGCAATATCAATGGATCAAGGACGAGAATAGCGATTTTTTTGGTGCCGACCCGCTTGGAAAAATGGATCAGTGTCCCGATTCCTGTGCTGTCAATAAACGAAAGCTGGGACAGGTCAAAAATATATCCGTTGCTTGTGATGTCCAGTTCGTTCAATTTTTGTCTGGCGGTATCGGTTTGTCCATAAATAAATTTTCCCTTTAATTGGATCACAGTGAAGCCGTCGCTCTCCTGAATCGTAATCTCAAAAGGTCCCACTGGTTTATTCACTGGTATGCTCTCCCCTCTTGCGTAATCCGACGAGCTGGCGCCCATCGTCTGTCTTCTCAAACCACAGCTCGTCAGCCATCTGCTTCATGATCAGAAGCCCGCGGCCATTTTCTTCCCATAGTCTGTCCTCAAGCGTGGTGCAATACTGCCTGTCGAGGACATCCTGCGGAATTCCTCCGGCTGAATCGATGATATGAATCACCACTTCAGCCGGACTCGCCGTCATCTGCAGACTGACCGTCTCCCGTGTCTCTTCCCCATATGTCTGCTGCGTGGCCTCGATTGCATTGATCAGTGCTTCATGGACGGCAACATACAGGGCATGGCGTCCTGCGAAGCACACTTTTTCCAAGGTCGACTGGTAGGTGCCCTCCATCAGCTCCAGGTACTCGTGCTGTGCGGGACAATCGATTTGTACACGGATCATAAGATGCCTTCCTTCTCTTATCATGAATGTGGGTATCCGTCGGGGATCGAGATTGAGATCAGGCAGATATCGTCTGGTCTCTCTTCCACCTTTTCTACCTGTCGCTTCATATGGCGGATAAAACCGTCGTTGCTCTCATGCTGATGCTCGTGAATCATCTTTTTCAGATAGGCCGGGGCTTGGATATCCGTCTTGCCGAATACCTCCATCAGGCCGTCTGTATGTAGGACGATGCGCGCCGGAGCCGTATAACCGAAACTCCCCTGCTGAATCGGCATCTCCGGAAAAATCCCCAGCGGAATGCAGCCATCTGACAAGGAATAGACCGTATCTCCGCTTTGCAGGATCAATCCTTCCGGGTGTCCTGCATTGATATACTTGATCTGACAGGATTGGGTATCGATTAAGAGGTAGAGTGCGGTGGCGTAGTGGACAACCGGGAGATCTGTGCTCTCGATATAGAGGGAGGTCATATGTCTGTTCAACTCACGGATTACGTGGATCGGCTCAATCGCCGCGGTGAGCAGTCCACGCAGCAAGGCACGGATCGACATGCTGACCAAAGAAGCAGAGACGCCGTGGCCCATCACATCCAGGATGATGACGCCATAGCGGTGCTCGTCGATTCGATACCAGGCGTACATGTCGCCGGACAACTCCTCGGACGGCATATAGATAGCATCGATCTCGATCTGATCGTTGGTGATCGGTGGGGTGAGCACGCTTTGCTGTACTTTTTTGGCGACTTCCAGATCCTTGCGCCGTCGGTCTTCGGCGATCCGCTGCTCGGTGATGTCGGTGAGTGTTCCGGAGGTTCCCAGCACTTGATCGGCTTCTCCTTGAGTGACGCGGGCCAGGACGTAGATCCATTTGTACCCGCCGTCTTTGGTGATCAGGCGCACCTGGTGGTCACACTGCGTCACCTGCCCGCTAAACATTGGGAGGAAGCATTGCAGCTTGTGGTTGCGGTCCTCTTGATGGATATACTCCAACAGTGGTGTCCCGATGCTCTCGGAGGTCGTATATCCCGTGATCTCCGTCCATGCCGGATTCAAGAACGTGATGCGCCCATGGGAGTCCGTCTGGAAGATCACCTCATGGACGTTGGTGATCACGCTTTCGTATTTTTCGTTGATTTGGCGCAGGTTCTGCTCCATCTGACGGGTATGCTCCAAGCTTTTGCGCAGCTCGATTTCGGTCATGACCATCTGGCTGAAATGGCGCAGCAGATCCATCTGCTCCTGTGTAAAAAGACGCGGCTTGATGTCGATCAGACAGAGTGTCCCCAGAATATTGCCGTTCTTGGTGATCAGCGGAGCGCCCGCGTAGAAGCGGATATGCATCGACTGAACCAACGGATTATTTTGAAAACGGATATCTTCTAGCGCATTGTGGACGGTCACCGGTTTTTTCTCGGCGACAACATGCTGGCAAAACGCCATTTCGCGGCTCGTTTCGGTGGTGCCCTCCGGCAAGCCGACACAGGATTTGAACCATTGCCTGTCTTCACTGACCAGTGAGATCAAGGCGATGGGCATCTCAAAGATATCGGCTACCATTCTGGTGATCCGGTCAAACGATTCTTCCTGGGGTGTATCGAGAAGGTTGAGATCATACAGTTCGGCCAGACGCCGCAATTCTTCTTCAACCGAAGAGATTTTGATTCCAGAACGCAAGATCGCTTCATTCCACCTTTTCATCTTGTCCCCCCATTGATTCCGTTCCTTTATGTGTTGATTGATACGAGCCGATTGGTCTCAAAAAACCGGCGAAGAAGAGCATGCCCATGCTCGGTGAGGATGGACTCCGGGTGAAATTGGACGCCTTCGATCGGCAGGCTCTTATGTCGCAGGGCCATGATCTCCCCTGTCTCTGTCTCTGCTGTGATCTCAAGACAAGCAGGCAGTGTCTCGCGTTCTACCACTAGCGAATGGTAGCGGGTCACCCGATACGGACTCTCCAGCCCGGCAAAAACACCCTGCCCTTGATGGTGGATCAACGACGTCTTGCCATGCATCGGCTGGCTGGCCCGCAACACTTTTGCTCCGAATGCCTGTGCGATCGCCTGATGACCGAGACAGACCCCCAGAATCGGGATACGCCCGGCCACGTGACGGATCACATCCAGACAGATTCCGGCCTCATCCGGATTACCCGGCCCCGGTGAAAGCAGGATCGAGTCAGGCTGCGTATCGTCAATCTGCTCCAGTGTCACCTCGTCATTGCGCAGCACCACTACCTGTTCTCCAATCTGATAGAGATACTGTACAAGGTTATATGTGAAAGAATCATAGTTGTCGATAACCAAAACCATACCGCTCACCATCCTGTCTGTTCATGATGTCACGCTTCTTCCAGCTTATACCTCTACGCTCACCGGCACCCACTCGCGCAGACTGTTGATCAGCCAGATGCGGGATGCCTGCTCCAGATCCTTGACGGTTAGCTTACGTTCGTGAATCTGGTCTTGTGCAAGCAGCTCCGCCCGAAATGTCCCCGGAAGTAATCCCGACTCGATCGGCGGCGTGTAGTTGACCCCGTCCAGCTCCACGACGAGATTGCCGATGGTGAATTCGGTCAGCTCTCCTTTTTCATTAATAAGCAGAACATCCATGATATCGGTACGGCTTCCGCGCGCTTTTTCATATAGGCTCCGGTTGGTTGTCTTATGATACAAAAAACGGCTGTTGCTGTTGATCGGCTCCGTCGCCAATGCCACCTTTTGCACGGTGTCTGGCATCGGCTGGAATGGATAGGACTCGACCTGTATCTCACCGCTCTGTGTAAGCAGCAGCCGGACACGGTAGAGACCGCGTGGAACCTGCCCAGCGTGCTCTGCCAGTGCGTCCAGAACGGCCTGACGGTCAAACGAAATGCCAAAATAATCGGCAGACTGCGCAAGCCGCTCCAGATGATGCTCAAGCAACGTATACGCCCCATCCTCCAGACGGATCGTCTCCAGCAGGTCGAATGGCTCATGCTCCGCCGTCAGCAAGGCCGCTTTGGTCAGGATCTCGGCGTATTCGTCCTCCGAGGTGGAGTCCCATGTCACACCGCCGCCTGCCCCATACTCAGCCTCCCCTGTCTCTGTATCGATGAGCACCGTACGGATCGGGATGTTAAATACCGCTTGTCCCGCAGGCGTGAGATAGCCGATCGTGCCGCAGTAGACATGGCGCGGGGTCTGCTCCAATTCGGAGATGACCTCCATCGTGCTGATCTTGGGTGCGCCCGTGATCGAACCGCACGGGAAAAGAGCGGCGAACACATCCTCCAGTGTCACCTCAGGACGGGTACGGGCTGTGATCGTCGAGGTCATCTGATAGACCGTCGGATAGCGCTCAATCTCAAACAGCTTATCCACCTGCACCGACCCAATCTCTGCGATACGTCCCAGATCATTGCGCAGCAGGTCGACGATCATCAGGTTTTCCGCTTGGTTTTTCTCAGAGGCGGCCAGTTCATCGCGGCGGGCGAGGTCTTCCTGTACCCAGCGTCCGCGCTTGGCGGTTCCTTTCATCGGCTTGGTGGTGATGGTCATATTCTCCCTGTCCCAGCGGAAAAACAGTTCAGGCGATGCCGAGAGAATCCGATAGCGCCCCGTGTCGAGATAAGCGGCATAACTGCCCCGTTGCAGACCGCTCAGACGCTTGTAGAATGCCAGATCATCCCCACTAAAACGGGCGCGCATCCGAAGCGTATAGTTGACCTGATACGTATCCCCTCTGGCAATCGCTTCCTTGATTGCGGCGATGCCGGATTGATACTGCCCGACGCTGATGTCCGGCCGCCAGTCTGAGATGGTGTACCCGGTGCCTTTTTGTGCCATATGCGCTGGTGCGTCTTCTTGTACAATCTCGGGTGAATCCGTCGGCCAGCCCCGCTCAGGCTGCCGATAGATGCCAAACCACAGCAGTGGACGTCCCTCACTTGTGACTACCTGATAAGCCGGATCAAAAGCAGGAGCCGCTTCATACGCCAAGTAGCCTGCCGCATAAAAGCCTCTGCCGACCGCTTCCTGTACCCGGCGCAACGCAGGACGTACCTCCCCGACAGTCATTGCCGTGATGATCTCCAAAGGTTCACGAAACAGGTATGGTTGTTGTTTATCGTTAGGATCATGAAATTCAAACAGAAGCATGAAAACCGTATGCCCTCCTTATTCAAGGCCCATAAAAAATCTTCTATCTTCTAATTAAAACATATTCAGTAGGTGATAAGTAGCGGAAAATTTACAGACCGGACACTCCCGGACGTTTCTCTTATCGTGAAAACAGGAATGACCAAAGCCGCTTCTACTCATGTAGCGGTTCAACTGCCTGCAGCATAGGGATTTTATATAAGTATTTACTGTGCGTATATTAATTTTAAAAATATAAATAAAATAATTGATTTTACATTATTTGGTGTTATATGATTCATACATATGATTTATCTGTTTATTTAGGACTGGCTCTTACGTCAGTCTGACAATTGCAGGTACATCTACTTACTATGAATGGAGGTGACTCGTATGATTAAAAAAGTAGCGTCTGCTCCTTCTCTTGACAGACCACCTGTCGATGTTTGTGGCTTGGACTTATGCAACGGCTGTGGTTTTGATATCTGCAGCGCCTAATCCTTGATCCATCTACTCCACATGCAGGAGGTGATACGTATGATTAAAAAGGTAGCGACCGTTGATGCTCCACAACAAGCTATCCCTGTATGTGGGGTAGACATGTGCTATATCGGCTGCGGTATTGACATGTGTGGCGTTTAGTTTTTTCGGAATCTTCTCTCTTTTTCGATGGAAGTCTCTTTATGAAGGCTTCCATCTTCCTATTCTATTGGGGGTGAACCTGCGTGTCCTTAGCACAAATCCAAAGTCTTGTTTTACATCTCACCGTGAACCCAGGTCTCTTAGATGAACTGGAGCAGCAACCTGAACTCGTGGGGCAACGGTTCGGTCTGACCACGGAAGAAGTGGGCTTCGCCCGTCAGATGTCTCGCCCTGTCTTGCATTCTTTCCAGCTTCAGATCGCCAACAAGCGGATGGGTACGAGACATCGTGAATATGTCAAACGCACTACATCCTTATTTGAGCCAAAGCAACGTGCGCAGTTGATGCTTGAATTTCTGTCCAAGCATGAGATGCGTACGAATACCTGGGGGCAAAAAATCCCTGACTATCTTGACTTTTTGAGCGAGAAGCTGACAGATTCCCCATATGCAGCCATCTTGCAAGAGATCCCTGCCTTTGAAAAATGGCTGTATACCTGTTCCCTCCAAGCAGAGCCGACTGGTTCAAGTGAAACAGCAGGTTATGTGCTCTCTGCTACTGTACAGGTACATGCGTTTCCGTTTCCGGCCGAAGAGCTGATTACCGGAAATCTCCCGATGGAATTCCTGGTGCAACGCCATGGGGAGACAGGTTATGTGCTGGGCATGTGGACAGGGACACAAGTGGATCTGTTCGAGATCGACAACAGCTACTATGAATTGATGACCCGCTGCAAAGAGCCGCTTTCGATGGAAGAGCTGCTGGCTGTGGCGGAAGAGATCCGCGTCCGTTTTCAAAAAGACCGTACCGCACAAGAGATGGTGCAGGAACTGCTGGAAATGGCGATTCTCATCCCGATCGGAGAGGTGACAGCGTAATGGCAAGAGGTGTAGGTGTTGGATTCCGCCCTGAATTCGCCGGGCAAAGCGAGCAAGTGCTCAAGCATGTCGATTTTTTGGAGTACAATCAGCGCAGATCTCTGGAAATGGTTCGGCAAGATCTCACCCCGTATCTTGGTCAGATCCCTGTGGTCATACATAGTCTGAATCTATCCCTTGGCTCGGTTCAACCGCCGCCCGAGCACCGTCTGGAGGCGATCAAGCGGACAGCCGATCTGGTCGATGCTTCTTGGGTAAGTGAGCATCTGTCGTACTGTCGTCACGATGATATCGAGGTGGATAATTTTATCGCCCTGCCGTATACCGACGAGTCCATAGAGATCGTCTCCCGTCACATTATCAATCTGAAAAACCTCTTGGGCCGTCCGGTGATCATGGAAAACATCACGCACTCCTTCGTCTGGCCGGACAAGCAATACAGTGAAGCCGAATTTATTAAGCGGGTCTTGGAAAAAGCGGATTGTGGGCTGCTCTTAGACGTGACCAATCTGTACCTCAACTCCACTACGCATGGTTATGATCCGTATGAGTTCCTCCAGACAATCCCGGCTGATCGGGTGGTACAGCTTCATCTGGCTGGTCACAGTGAAGTGGATGGGCAGATGGTAGACTCCCATGTCGGCGGAATCGATGCAACCGTACTCGGCTACACCGAATGGATTCTCAAGCACACAGCCTGTGATGCGATGACGATCGAGCGTGACTCGGAGATGAGTTCATTCGATGACCTGCTGGATGATCTGCAATTGTGCCGGGAGCTCTACACCAAGTATGGGAAGTCTCCGATCAGCAAGTAAAATCAGCATGAGTTGGAAGTGATGCAAAATGATTGGCAGAGGCTTTATCCCCCATGATTGGGGCATGGATCAAAAAGACAGGCCAGCATTAAGCCGGCAGGTGCTGCTGCGGATTTACCGTCATTTCATCCCCTACCGCTGGCTGGCTGGTCTGGTTGTGCTGTGTATTGTGGTCAACACGTTGTTTGGCGTGGTACAGCCGATCTTAGTCCGCTCGGTGGTGGACGTGGCAATCCCACAAAGTAATATCGGACTCTTACATACGATGATCTTGACAATGCTGGGTGTCGCCCTGCTCCAAGGTCTGGTCGGGGTGCTCCTGACCTATCTCAACACGCGGATCGGGCAAGGTGTGATGTATGATATCCGCAACCAGATGTATCAGCATCTGCAACGGATGTCGATCCGTTTTTTTACCAACACCAAATCAGGTGAGATCACGTCCCGGCTCAACAATGATGTGAATGGGCTTCGGCAGGTGGTGACGGATACGTTCGCCTCTTCGATTAACAATCTGCTGAATGCAACGCTGACCCTGCTGACGATGTTCGTGCTGGACTGGCGGCTGACGCTCCTGTCCTTGGTGCTGCTTCCGATCTTCGTGATCCCGACGAAGCGGGTCGGCGCACTCACCTACAAGGCACAGAAAAATACGCAGATGAAGCTTGCGCAGATGTCTGCTTTTATGCAGGAGACGCTGTCTGTGAGCGGTGCCCTCCTGACCAAAACCTCGGGGGCGCAGGAGATGGAGCGTTCCCGTTTTGACAAGATGAACAAAGAGCTGATTCAGTTGATCCTCTCGCAGAGCATGATCGGCCGCTGGTTTTTTATGTTCATCAACATCATTCAGACTGCCGGGCCCGCCTTGATCTACTGGTATGGCGGAAGCATGGTGATGTCGGAGCAGGTGACGCTTGGGACGGTGATTGCTTTTACGATGTTTTTGAACCGTCTGTATACGCCTGTCTCTGCACTGGCCAGTCTGCGGGTGAATCTGCTCGGGTCGGTCGCTTTATTCGAGCGGCTGTTCGAGTATCTCGATCTGAAGGTGGAGATCGACGAAAAACCGGATGCCATCCAACTGCGTGATGTGGCGGGCCGGATTGAATTCGAGCAGGTCTCGCTCAGCTATGATGACAAGCGGAAGGTGCTCGATGACCTGTCCCTGACCATCCAGCCGGGGCAGATGGTTGCCGTCGTCGGTCCGAGCGGCTCAGGTAAAACCAGTATCGCCAATCTCGTGATGCGGCTCTACGACCCCACATCGGGAACCGTCAAAATCGACGGGATCGACCTGCGGGATGTCTCACTCCAGTCGCTTGGCGCCCAGATCGGTGTCGTGACCCAGCACAGCTACCTGTTTCATGGGACGATCATGGAAAATCTGCGCTATGCCAACCCATCCGCAAGGGAAGCCGAGATCCATGCAGCAGCCGAAGCCGCCCAGATCCATTCGCTGATCACCCGCCTGCCCAAAGGCTATCAGACCGTGATCGGGGAGCGCGGCTACAAGCTGTCCGGCGGGGAAAAACAGCGCATCGCCATTGCCCGTGCCCTTTTGAAGCGGCCCAATATCCTGATTTTGGATGAGGCAACATCGGCACTGGACACTCAGTCTGAGGCACAGATTCAGGCGGTCTTAGATGAAGTGACACAATCCTGCACATCGCTCGTCATCGCCCATCGCCTGTCAACCATCCGTCAAGCTGATAAAATCATCGTACTGCACGAGGGTCGGCTGGTGGAAGCAGGCAGCCATGAGGAACTCCTCGCGCAAAATGGGCTGTATGCGCGGTTGTATGAGCAGCAGTTTGCCCATGAGGATCGCGTGGATCGTATGGAGCATGCCAAATAACATACCACACTGGAAAAGGCCAGAAGTCCACAATCGGACGACTGACCTTTTTGATTTTGACATTTTTGATTAGGCTGCACTGCCCAAGTGCTGGACGCGTCTGATGGCAATCAGCTGGTAGTTTTTGTAGTACCAGGTGAGGTCGGTGATCATCATCTTTTTCTGCTTCCAGGCGGCATGGGCCATTTTGTTGTTGCCCATGTAGATACCGACGTGGCTGACCACCCCATTTTTATTGGTGCTAAAAAACAGGAGGTCTCCTGGCTGAAGCTCACTCCGTTTGACCGGCTTGCCGATTTTGGACTGGGCATGGGTGACACGTGGCAGATTGATCCCCAGCTGTTTGTAGACGTATTGAACGAATCCACTACAGTCGAACCCTCTGGGGGTGTTACCGCCGTAGACATATGGCTTGCCGAGGACGGTTTGGACTTGCTTGGTGAGTTTTTGTTGGAAGGTGGGTTGGGGTGCGGGGGTGGGAATTTTAGTGGCGGGGTGTTGGAGTGGTGCTGATGGGGCGGGAGTTTTAACTTTGATTGGTGTTGGGGCTTTTGTTTGGGGTTGAGGTTTGGGTGGTGCTGGGACTGGTGCTCGGGTTTGGGCTTTTACTGGCGTTGGAGCTGGTGCGGAGGTTTGGGCTTTTACTGGCGTTGGAGCTGGTGCGGGGGTTCGAGCTTTTACTGATGTTTGGGTTAGCCCGGAGGTTTGATCTTCAGTTGTCGTTAGTGGTTTATCTGGTTGTTGCGTTACATTGAAATCCGAATTAACAGCCTGATTAGTCAGCTCATTTCCCGTTTCGGAGGCTACTTTAGAATTAGACGGTGCAACAGCCGGGTTTGCCTGTTGTACTGTCGCTTTTGCAGGCTGTACCGTGTTTGTCGGCTGTACCGTCGCTTTTGAGGGCTGTACCGTGTTTGTCGGCTGTACCGTCGCTTTTGCAGGCTGTACCGTGTTCGTCGGTTGTACCACTGCTTTTGCAGGCTGTGCCGCGTTCTCCGGTTGTACCACCGTTTTTACAGGCTGTGCCGCGTTCTCCGGTTGTACCTTCACTTTTGCAGGCTGTACCGCATTCGCTGGCTGTATATCCCTCACTGGCTGTACCGCTTTCCCCGGCACTCCCTGCCAACTCTCCCCTGCCTTTTTCCCCAGCATCCGTCTGTACCCAACCACCTGATCATGCCGGTCGTACCAAGTCAAGTCTGTGATCATGATCTTTTTCTGTTTCCAGGCGGCGTGCACCATTTGGTTGTGACCCACGTAGATGCCGACGTGTCCGATGATGCCGTTTTTAGAGGGGCTGAAAAAGATCAGGTCACCCACTTGCAAATCCTTTCGTTCCACAGGGATGCCCGCGGCGAATTGGTTTTTGGAGAGGCGGGGCAGATCGATCCCGGACTGCTTGTAGACATACTGGACGAAGCCGCCGCTGTCGAACCCTTTGGGCGTAGCGCCGCCTGCGACGACAGGCTTGCCGATCAGCGAATCGACGGTCTGGATCAGTTGCTTGCGCATGAGCTGTTCGAGTGGAGATGGCACCGACTTGATGATCAGCCCTTCTCCAAAAGCAGGCTCGCCCAGATCATCTGAGACGGCGGTATCCTCTTTTTTGTGGCTGACTGGTTTGGTCTTGGTTTTGTTGGCTGCCTCGACCGCAGTCGGCTCCATGGTCAACAACGCTCCGGCGAGTGCCAGAGGCAAGAGCAAGGCTTTCTGCTCCATGTGCATCCTCCTTTCATGAAAAAAGCATGGATGTACAACTACCTCTAGTGTATGGTGCTGGGGGCATTGGGTCTTGTACGTTCGAACTAGCGTGGTGAAAAAAAGTTGTGAACACAAAGAACCAGCCGTTCTTGATCGAACGACTGGTTTTTGGCTTGGATATGGATCTGCGATAATCTGTACAAAGCAGGCCGCTTCGCTTGTCGGCTTGCATAGACAGTCCAGGGTTACGCAGCTGGGTTTGGTTTCGCTGTTTTTTGCTTCTGCATTCTCCCAAGCAAAAGTACACCGCCCACCACGGCAATCGTCAAGAGCCACTTCAGCCATGCATTCTCAGTGAAAAACGGTTCGAGGAACGGCTCCTCCACGATCATCTTCGTCGCAGTCCAAGCCAATACCCCTGCACCGATGTAGATGATCACTGGGAAACGCTCCACCCATTTGAGGATGATCGTGCTGCCCCAGACGACGATCGGCACGCTGATCAATAAGCCCAGCACGACCAAGAGGAAGCTTCCGTGTGCCGCACCTGCAACAGCCAGTACGTTATCCAGCCCCATTACGGTATCCGCGATGATGATCGTCCGAACCGCTGCCGCCAGACTGGCCTGAGTCTGTACGTTATGATCCTTCTCCTCGACCAGCAGCTTGTAGGCGATCCACACCAAGAGCACGCCCCCGATGAGCAAGAGACCCGGAATTTGGAGCAGCCAGACCACGGCCAGTGTCAAGAGCGAACGGATGACAATCGCACCAAGCGTTCCCCAGAAGATGACTTTTTTCTGCTGATCCTTCGGCAGATTGCGGGCTGCCAGACCGATTACGATCGCATTGTCGCCCGCCAAGACCAGGTCAATCACGACGATTGCGAGTAGGGCCGACCAGAATTCAGGTGAAAATAACATGTCCATGCAGCAACACTCCTTCGTAACCAAAATGTTCTACCTATGAAAAAACCTCTGCAGTGTGAAAAGATGGGAAGCATAACCCACACATTCACAAGGCAAAGGTCTCGCAAACAACACTTTGGTTGCCAATAAAGCCGGGGATGGGTTATCCCGTATTGACGACTTTACTGTACCTGCTACTCCCCTTTGGAGGTTATTTCACGATATATATCAAAGTATTACGATATAATGATGTGTTGGTTTCAAAAAAAATAATCATTTTCTCCAAAAAAAACGCCAGATCATAAGACGGCTGACTCATTATGCGGTTTCGCGGTCAGAAGGGGTTGGCCTTGGCTTGATGAATAATCCCACGATATACAGAATAACGGGGAGACTGATTGCGATGCTCAGTGCCCATACCGGCCACACATGCTCCAACAACTCAACCGCGCGCACCTTATCCAACACGATCCAGTAACCAAACGCTGATAACACCAGGGCAGATGGAATGATCATCGGTCGTATGTCTTTTAGTCCGAACAACTGGGAGGCAGCCTGGGATGTGCAGAGAATGCAGATCATCGTCTGAACCAAGGACGTGATGGCAAAAAACGCGACCATGATCATCTCGTATCGATGGATAAACATCCCGATCTCCGCACTGCGGGCCAATTGCATACACGAGACCGTATAATGACCGGTTACTTCCGGCGAAAGCACCCCCACCTCCAGAAGCGGCCACATCCCGACCATAATCGCGCTAAACATGACACCTCCCACACCTGCGCGCGACCAGATCGTTTTTTCCCTGACCATCGGCAGAATCATTCCGGTCATCATGGTGGCCACCGCCCAATCTGTATCATTATGACGGCTGGCGATAAAGGTATTGATCACCCCTGTGTTGAGAAACGGCATCAGCTCCCTGACATCCATCAGGTGAAGCGATCCTATCAGTATCAGTACATTGAGTGAGATGATGGCAAAGACACCGACCAATGCTGTCCTCCCCAATACCTCCAGCCCGTGAAACACGCCATACACGCCGACGATCAAAGCAACGACGATCAATAACAGCACAGGCATTTCCGGTAAAAAGTAATCCAGCATGTGATAGACAAACGTAATCATCACCGTAGCATAAGCACCAAGAAAGAATAGGATTTGCAGCAAGCTGATGAATTTTCCCACCCATTTACCAAAAAGAACGGAAGCGTACTCCGCCAGATTTTTGTCCGGCATACGGCAGATGATCAAGACGGTGAGCAGCATGATCACCGAGCCTTTTATCGTAGAGAACACCATGGCGACCCAGATATCGTTCATGGCTTCTCTGGCCATCAAGCCCTGCGTGACGCCGATTGCCTTGGGATAGACCATGTTGATGATCAGTCCCATCAGAATCCCATTGGTTATCTTGGTCTTCATTTATTCTCACCTCTTTGGTTGACCCGTTCTTCGAGTAAGACAGGGTTGTTGATTTCCGTCTCGACATGCACCCTGACCACGGCGCGCGGGAACTCTTCCTCCCAACGGTCACGGACCTTTTTCCACTCTTTGGGGTACTTGTTCTCGAAGTATTTGCCCAGCTCCAAAAAATCCACCTTGTACGTCCGTTGCGCTGCTTTGACGACCTTCTCCAGCCGCTCTTTGAGCACTTTTTCCAACGGTTCTTCCATCAGTTGCATCAGTTCGGCCTGCGACAAGCGGGAGCGGCACCCCGATTCAACCATGTCCACATACGTTTTGAGACGGACGTCAAAATAAATCTTTCCATTCTGATACGTAGGTTCGACTGTAAACCGCTGATAACGCAGCTCCAGACTGGCCTCATTCTTTTTATCATCCGGACAGGGGATCGGGACGACCGCTGACTCCACCCGTTCGGTGAAATAGAGCAGGGCTTGTGACTCTTTGGAATCGAGAGTGCCGATTAATTTATCTTTGCGGAATATACCGGTGCCGCTCAGCTCCACCTGGTCAATAGATCCGTGCTCCTGCGGCTTCTTGTTGGAGGTTCCCCGGCCTTTGAGGGTAAGCCTCGCCAAGATGGGATGCGAGGTTCTGCTTAGATAAGCAGCCAGCAATTGGCGCATATCTGTGCGGGGGGCCTCCGCCACAATCTCGTTGTAGCGAAACAGCCGGTCAACGGATTGACCGGGAATCACTTCCAATCCGGTCTGGGTCGATACCAATTCGTGGGCGGCATGTGGGGTCACCGCCACCCAGGTTCGCATTCGCAGCTCGTGATTGCGGCTAAAAAAGTCGATGACATCCATGATCCCGTCACGGGCGTAATCCTCATTGATCACGATGACAAAATTATGTGCCCAAAAGATACGGCGCGACGAAAAACGGGCCAGATTGCGGATTGCCTCAAAAATGGTTCTGCCTTCAGCCGATATGGAATAGATCGGCTCCCCTGTCTGGCCGGATGGCGCCCCCGTCTGTCCACGCGCATCAGCAGGGCGGGCAATCTGTGCTGTCACCCTGACTGTCCCCTCCTGCTTCCCTTTGTCCAGCCCCACTGCCATAACCAGCGCCAGATCACTGATCTCCCGTTTCCCACAACCGGAGAGCAGGATTACAAACGCGATGCACAGGCAGACTGACAATGGTTTATTCATCCGATTCGTGCCCTCCTTGGTCGTGGTCGGGACCCGGACGCTGATTTTCCGTCTGTCGGTACATATCCCCCTTCGCCATATGCGGCCGCTTGTCCATCATCCACCAAGGCATACGGAATACCATGTCTTTTTGGTCGGATGGCCGAAATGGTGTAGCAGGTGAAAAATAAGGCTCCCCAAACGAGCGGACCGACATCGCATGGATGACCAACAGCATGAACACCGCAGCAAAGCCCAATAAACCAAGCGTCCCTGATGCGATCATCAAAGGAAACCGCAGCATTCGGATGGAGAAGGATGCTGCATAGTTCGGGATGGCAAAAGAGGAAATCGCCGTAATCGAGATGACAATGACCATAAACGGGCTTACCAGACCCGCCTGTACCGCGGCTTGCCCAATGACCAAGGAACCGACGATACTCATCGCCGAACCGATCGGTCTTGGCATCCGCAGCCCCGCTTCCCGCATCAACTCAAAGGTGATTTCCATGATGAGCGCCTCCATCAAGACCGGAAACGGCACGACCTCCCGCCCCGAAGCGATCGTGAGGGCAAGCGGTGTGGGCACCATCTCCTGATGAAAGCTAAGCAGCATCACATACACCGAAGGCGCAGTCAGACTGAGGAGAAACGCAATATATCGGATCATCCGAAAAAAAGTCCCGACCCAATAGCGGGAATAATAATCGTCAGATGCCTGAATGTATTGCCAGAAATACGTGGGCACAATCAACACAAACGGACTGTTGTCCACAAAAATCGCTGCCCGCCCCTCCAAGAGTGCTGCCGCCACTTTATCTGGTCTCTCCGTGCTTTGGATCGTAACAAACGGGGACAAGGGTACGTCCTCAATCAATTCCTCGATATACCCACTGTCCAGAATCGCGTCAATCTTAATCCGCTCCAAACGCTGAAACACCTCGTCAACCAACCCCGGCTTGACAATTCCATCAATAAAAGCCACGTTGACATCCGTTTTGGAACGCTTCCCGATTTTCATAGCCCGAAAATGAAGCAGCGGATCACGAATTCTGCGACGGACCAACGCCGTATTGGTACGTATACTTTCTGTAAAGCCCTCCCGCGGACCACGGATCACCGACTCTGTCATCGGCTCCTCCACACTCCGCGTCTTCCATCCCCGCGACGAGAGAATCAGAACCTTTTCAAAACCATCGGCAATGATCACCGTATCCCCTGACAATATCGCTTCAACCGCGGCTTCACAGCAATCCACCTGGCTGATCGAAGCATCACTTAGCAGGTGCGTCTGCACATTCCGGATCAAATCATACGAGCCCAGCACCGTTCCATCTAAATGAGTCACATGGTACTGCAAATCCCGAATCGCTTTGTCGATCTGCTTGTCATCAGCCAATCCATCGGTAAAAAAGAAACAGCATGGAATATCCACTTTTTCATGAATGATCACTTCGCGTTTGACAATATCACAGCTTTTGCCCAAGACTTCTTCCATCAGGGCGACGTTATCCTCGTAATCTATGGTAAACTCGCTTTGTAATAGCGCTTCCAAATTTTTCATAAAAGGACCCCACCCCTTATCCATGAGCAGTTACTACTCTGTATCGCCAAGTGTGCCTGCTGTTATTCCCCGTATGTCTATTCTTTTTGGAAAAGGGACAGACTGAGGAATTGGAGGGGGTTTCATGGATTTTTACCATTCGTTCATCTATACGTACATCTTTAATTCCACCTGGTTCATCTATACCGTCATTGCGGTTGTTTGCCTGATTAACATCCTTTCGCCGATCCTGCTCTGGATCATCTTCAGCGGAAAAGGAGGCAACAAGAAAAAAGCCTAACCTCTATCAGTAGAAGGTTAGGCTCTGTATATACGTCCCAAGCAGGAATCCCCCTGCCCGCGCTAGATTCCCCGCAGCGCGTAAGCCCGCGCAATCTCGTCGGCAATCTCGGTCCGCTCCTCCGCCGTCAGAATCACGCTGGCCATCGGAAACAGGTAATGGTCTTCTTTTTCAATATGCTTCTTCAGCAGATAAGCAAGCAGGTTCATCTTCTTCATAAGCTCCGGGTTAGGCTCGCCTGGATTGCGCTCCAGAAACATCTGGCGCACTTCCTCATAGCTGTTGCGGATCACGTCATGCTCCTGCGTGAGCTTCATCACCGGGCCTGCGGTATCACTTGGGATGTGCTTTTGCAGGCGCGGCAGGATGAATTCTTCTTCATAGACAAAATGCTGGGTCAGCTCCTCCCCAATCTCGCGCAAGGCATCCGCATACACCTCTTCATTATATCCCTCACGCACCCGGTCCATCAGCTCGCTCAGAGCCGCATGCTCCTCTACATAAGTATGAAGCTCTGGTGCGATAATCGCCAATACGTCTTCCTGTTGTACCTTTTTATCCATATGAGATTCACTCCTTCATCGGTTGAGACGATTCGTTCTACTGTTATTCATCGTTGTTTAGTCTACTCTTCATGGATTCGGAATGCTGTGATTTTACTCACAACCTCCCCCTCTCCCCCATGCTACCATGTAGCCATAAGACAAACGAACCTCTCACCACTTAGAAGGAGTGAAGATATATGTTCTGTTATCAATGTGAACAAACACCAACCGGAGGCTGCAACGTTCTTGGGGTCTGCGGCAAAAACGAAGATATCGCGAGCCTGCAAGACACGATCATTTTTGCCCTCAAAGGGATTGCCGCTTATGCGACACACGCCCGTCAGCTCGGCTACTCCGACCCATTCGTCGACGCAACCACCCACGAAGCTCTCTATATGACCCTGACCAACTCCAACTTCAACATGCAAGAGCATATCGACATGGCCATGAAAGTCGGCCAAGCCGCAATCCGTGTGATGGAGCTGCTCGACAAAGCCCACACCGACCGCTTCGGTATCCCACAACCAATCACCATCAGCCAAAATAAAATCGAAGGCAAAGCGATCATCGTCACCGGTCACAACCTGTTCGCCCTCGAAGAACTGCTCAAACAGACCGAAGGCAAAGGCATCAACATCTACACCCACTCTGAGATGCTGCCAGCCCACGGCTACCCTGTATTGAAGAAATATTCCCACTTGAAAGGTAACATCGGTAAAGCATGGTACGACCAACGCCGCCTCTTCGAGCAATTCCCAGGCGCAATCCTCGCTACCACCAACTGTGTCATGCCGATCAAAGGCACCTACGCTGACCGCTTCTTCTCCTACGATGTCGCAGGCCTCGAAGGCGTGACCAAGATCGAAAACGACGACTTCTCCGCCCTGATCGAAAAAGCCCTCTCCCTGCCAGAAGCCAACATCGAGTCCGAACAGACCCTGACCACCGGCTTCCACCACGAGACCGTCCTTGGGATCGCACCAGAGATCGTCGACGCAGTCAAAGCTGGCCAAATCAAGCGCTTCTTCGTCATCGCCGGCTGTGACGCCCCAGGCAAAGGCGGCGACTACTACCGCGAGCTGGCTACCTCCCTGCCGCAAGATACCGTGATCCTGACCACCTCTTGCGGGAAATTCCGCTTCAATGATGTGGATTACGGCACTGTGCCAGGCACTGGTATCCCGCGCTACATCGACCTTGGTCAGTGCAACAACTCTGTCTCTACAGTTAAGATTGCGGCGGCTCTTGCAGAAGCATTCGGCTGTGAGGTCAACGAACTGCCAGTCAGCATCGTGCTCTCTTGGTTCGAGCAAAAAGCGGTTGCGATCCTGCTGGGTCTCTTCAGCCTCGGGATCAAGGATGTCCGCATCGGGCCAAAAGCGCCGGAGTTCATCACACCGGGTGTGCTGAACGTGTTGCAAGGTGCGTTTAACCTCCAGTTGATCGGGGATGCGCAGGAGGATATGAAGACGATGTTGGCGTTGAACTAAAGCTTCTCTCCCCCCTCCGAATCTATATCACCGTACCTGTATGATAAAAAAGCGACCGACAAGGGCTCAACGATGATGAGCGGCTTGTACGGTCGCTTTTTGCTGGTTATTTGATGGTTATTTACTCGTTAATTCGTGCGTCCGAGTTATGCTGTTATCAAAAGGAAGCCGACCGCGACGACCAAGATAGCTGATCGCCACAAGTCATCTGTCGGTTCGTATGTAGTAGCAGTAGCAAGGATAATTCCAAGCATGGAGCGGGATGATAGCAGGTTACGGAATGATGCTTTTAGTTTGGTTATAGGGAAAAAGTCGCTCTTACCCTTTCAGCTTTGTCAGCATATATAAGCCCGGCACTAAGATCCCTATGAGTGGGATTGCTGTTTCTGCCAGCATCAGGAAGTTTGGTCCGTGTACCATGGTGGTCACCTCTCTATTCGTTTGGGAGTTGTATAACATAATTTTTCCAATATCTTCTCAATTTTTTATATTGTAACACAGGGAGCCATCTGAAGAGTCTAGGAAAATACTTAGACCAGCCTTTAAGTAAATTAGCTTCGACAATCAAACTAGAAACCACCCACACCCAAAAAAGCCTACCCGCCGCAGCAGATAGGCCTTTTCGTTATGCAATTTTACTAATTATTCAATCAGTTCTTAGTTGTCAGTAGATTTCACGCGTGGGAAGCCAAAGCCACCAGCAATGTCATCGCCTGTAGCTGCATAGTAACCACCATTTACGTCGAGAGTTTTTGCACGGGTTTGGAGCTCAGTACGAACTTGGGAAGCAGACCAAGTTGGGTAAGTAGCCCAGATTTTAGCTGCAAGACCTGCGATGTGTGGAGTTGCCATGGAAGTACCGGAGATGGTGTTGTAACCACCAGTGTACCATGCAGAGTGTACAGAAGCACCTGGAGCAGATACTTCTACGTCACGCTCTTGGATTACGAAATCACCAGCAGTAGTGGAGTTACCACGGGAAGAGAAGTTAGCTACACGGTAGGTGTTACCGGAGATCACGTTCTCAAGAGCAGCTACAGCCACTACATCGGAGAGACCGCCTGGGAAACCGATGGTGTTAGGATTGTAACCGCTGTTACCTGCCGCAGCTACAACGAGTGCGCCTTTAGATACTGCGTAGGTGCAAGCGCTTGCAATCAGGGAGTCTTTAGTGCTGGAGCCAAGAGACATGGAGATAACTACTTTTTGACCGAGAGCAGCACCTTGGTCAGCTGCGTGACGGATCGCGTTCGCGATGTCATCGGAGTAGCCGGAGCCGGAGTCGGAGAGTACTTTGTAAGCCCAGAGTTTCGCTTGTGGAGCTACACCGTATACACCCACACCGTTAGCACCATGGCCGAGTGCAGTACCAGCTACGTGAGTACCGTGGCCGTTTCTGTCGGAGCAAGTGTTGTTAACCATAGAAGAGCTGGTTTGGGTAAAGTCTTTGCACTGTTCTGCTTGACCTGCAAGGCTCTCATGAGCAGTGAACACACCTGTGTCAAGGATTGCTACACGGATGTTAGCACCGCCTTTGGTAGAAGTCAGGCTAGCATCGTTGTAGATGGCATGAATACCCCATGGTGTATTGTCAGAAGTAGCGTCAGTGCCTACTTCGGATTGTGCGCCTTCTTCTTTATATTCAGCGATTTTTTGTACGCTGACGCGCTCAACTTTGAAGTTTTTGTTGTTTTGGAGCGCTTCGAATTGTTGCGGAGTTACTTCTGTGGTAAAGCCTAGGCTGCCAAAGTCATGTCTTTTGCCATACTCTTTTTCCAAACCTGCTTTTTCTGACTGACCTTTTTCTGCATTTACAGAAGTGATGAGGACGCGTACTTTTTCACCATTGTCAGCTGATACAGGATTGGCTGCAAGTGGCAAAAGAAGACCCATTGTTAATGCAAGACCGCTAACTGCTTTCAAGCTTTTCATAACCATTAATCTTTCATCCTCCCTAGGTTTTACCAAGTGCCTTACACCCCTAGTATAACACAATAACATTCCCATTATTACAATTTTTTTCTATATAATAAATAACAAAAATTTTCTGAAAAATAAAATGGCAAATTTGTAATTCGATTAAAAAAATTTCTCTATCATTAAATAATTATATATCAATCCAATAATAAAAATGAAAAACCGCCCTTCCCGGCGCGAGGCTCGGAAAAGGCGGTTGTTGCTTTCGCATTCGAAATGGCTTTACGGATGGGCTGCTGACTATTGATATGCTGGGTCGATCAGACCGTATGCACCATTGTTGCGTTTGTAGACGACATTTACTTTGTTATTTTCCATATTGATAAAGACGAAGAAGTTGTGGCCGAGCAGATCCATCTGCATGACGGCCTCTTCAAGATCCATCGGCTTGAGATCGATCTGCTTGGTGCGGACGATCTCCATCTGATGATCATCCTCCCCTTCTGCCTCAGTAACCATCATGTCTGTGGCGCCAAGGTTAGGTACCAATTCCATCGCATGAGTGTGGCGGGCTTTGCGGTTGACTCGGGTTTTATATTTGCGGGCTTGACGCTCCAGCTTATCAATCACTTTATCGATCGCTGCGTACATATCTTCGCACGCTTCCTCGGCACGGAAGATCATGCCGGCGGCTGGGATAGTTACTTCAACGATATGTTTTTTCTTCAATACACGCATGGTTACGCGGCCTTCTTGGGTCGGGAGCTCGTAGCGGTCCAGACGGTTCAGTTTGGTGGTCACGTATTCTTTGAGAGCCGGAGTTACTTCCATGTGTTCACCGCGGATATTTTGTCTCATACTGAGGACTCCTCTCAAAACTTAGGTTTTCTCTTTACACTCTTAGCTTAGCATCTGGTTGCCAAGCAAGCTGTGAGAAAGATCACTTACTTGTAACCTGTTTTACTAGTTTTGAATCATGTCACGATTTTGTCATCGTCGGTCAGTTGTTGCAGCATACTCTCCTTCTGCTGGGCGCTTAAGAGCTGCTCTGACATCGGGTAGACAATGCTTGCTTCTTTAAAAATATGTTCATTAAGTAATCGGTTGAAATCATAAACCAGATGGACAAGCTCACGGGATTTGACTTGGGTGGATTGGCAACGCGTGAATTCTTCCTGGATCATCTGTCCGAAACGGCGAAGGGTCTCATGCTCATCGATCATCAGTGAGATCGGGTCATTATCTGGCGTCGCATCTTCCTTTTGGCCCAAGGCTTTTGCCATCGCCGGGAAAAGTACCTGCTCCTCATGCTGCATATGTTCTTCCAACTGATGTTGGACAAAATGGATAAACTCTGCGATCAAATCCTCTGTCTCTGCATTCCATTGCCGTTCCATGAGGACGCTGGCGTTGAACTGATCCAAGCAGCTTTCCAATTCGTCATGTTCGGCATAATAATAAGAAAGCAAAGCAGATGTTTTACGTACCATGCGTCTTTCCCCCCTCTTTTTGCGATAGTCCCAGTGTACTGCAATAAGGCTGTCCAGGTTGTGAAGTTCATCACATCACAACATTTTCATCATGACTTGGGGGATACTGAATGATATAATGTAAGGAATGAGCGAATGGACTGAATTTACTGTGTTGGGAGGTTCTACTTTTGGGAATCGGAACTACGTTTATTGAGCAGGTATCTCCCACGTTTGCCAATAGTCTGGATACCCTGTGCACCCGCATGAAGCTTGCCGCAGGTTCAGTACTTTTTATGGACGGTGATCAAGCCGACAACCTGTACCTGATCGCTTCTGGGCAACTGAAGCTTTCGAAGACCACCAATGACGGTAAAGAGCTGAATCTCCAAGTGTTCGGCGCTGGCGAACTTGTAGGTGTCAGCGGTTTGTTTGAGCGGGAGCTTACCTATTCATCCACCGCTGTGATGATAGAGGCTGGCGAGGTCAAGGTCATCCCCCGCCAAAGCCTGGAAAAAATGCTGATTAAAAATGGTGAGTTCTGTGCGGAATTCCTGCGCTGGATGGGCAAGATGAACCGCCGGATGGAATCCAAGTTTCGTGACCTGCTGCTCAACGGCAAGATCGGCGCTCTCTACTCCACGCTGATCCGCATGACCAACACCTACGGTAAGGTGGAAGAGGACGGCAGCATCCTGATCGAGCTCGCCATGACCAACCGCGACTTGGCCCAATTCATCGGCCTTACCCGCGAGAGCGTCAACCGTATGCTTTCTGACCTCAAGAAGCAGGACGTCCTGGACATTCTGCCACACGGATATATTCTGATCAAAGACCTGCAATACCTCAAGGACGCCATCTTCTGTGACGACTGCCCGCCTGATATTTGTCAGATCTAACGATGAAAACGCCAGATACCCCTGCCCGATCAGCTGAGCAGGCCGGATATCTGGCGTTTTTTGCGCATGATAGCCGTGCAAAAGTGACTTTTCTCACAATATTCCTTCCGCTCCCCTGCTACTATAGATGTGGGGAAGATGAATGAACAACCGAACGAACGTCATCTACGAATCACAGCTTGGGAGTTCAAAGAAAAAAGGGAAGTGGCTGCCATGCATGAATATATAAAGATTCTCCATACCATTCCGTTGTTTCAGGAGCTGGATGAGCGAGGATTTGAACAACTGGAGCGTGTTGCTGTACTGCAATGCTACCGGCGTAAATCCCAGATTTTTCGGGAAGGAGAAGCTACGAAATCCGTCTTCTTCGTCCGCTCAGGGATTATCAAGATGGTCCATCTCGATGCACAAGGCAATGAGCAAATCCTCGGATATCTGAAAAAAGGGGACATGTTCCCGCATACAGGCTTCAGCGATCACAGTACGTATCCGGCCACAGCTGAGGTGATTGACTCGGCAGAGCTGATCGAGATTCCGTTCGAGGCGTTCGAGCAGCTGATGCTGTCCCGTCCCACCATCGCCGTCAAGGTCATGCGCGACATGTCTGCCAAAATCGCCGATCTGCAGGCCAAATTGCAGGATTTCACCGCTCAGGATGTAAATCAACGGATCATCTCGTTCCTGCTGCGGCTGTCCCGGGATCACGGGATTGCGCTGGATCATGGCATCCAGATCAATCTCCCACTGACCCACAGGGAATTCGCCAGCATGGTCGGGACATCTCGTGAGACCGTGAGCCGGCTGTTCAATCAGCTGCGCAAGGATAAGGTGCTGCAGATCCAGCGAAAACGGATTACGATTCTGCAAAAAGAGTATCTGGAAGGTTACCGATGAGGATGGAATGGAGCATCCCCGGTAAGCTCTGTACGACCGCCATTGAAGTGATTTGCCTGATAAAATGAGGACAAGCCTCCCCTTTTCTGTATAAAAGGTGGAGGCTTTTTTCGGCTTTGTCCTAGGCTAGCTGCGCGGTACAGGCTTTTGCGGTGGTAATACGTACTTGGTTGGAATAACTGGCGGCTTCTGGGAGTGACCTGTAATCGCCTTACCCGGTGTCCATGATCCTGCGGGCAGGACGCGCTGGGCCGACCAGAAGTTGCTGCCATACCAGTACTTGAAATTGTTAACGATGCCAAGCGATGTCGGATTGTAGTCACCCGTTCCGAGCACCGCAGGCTGTCCGTTGAGCATCCCCAAGTAGATGGCGACATGGCCGATGATTTTGGAGCCGTCGACCGAGCTGTTTTTCCACCAGCACAGAATATCGCCTGGCTTGAGGTTTTCTGTACCGTACAGCTTCCAGTTACCAGTGGCTGGGTCTTGCTTGGAGTAGACGCCGGAGATGCGCGTGCCGACTTGTCCGTACTCTCGGGATACATCGGTCAGCTCAAAATCAAAATCACCATACACCAGCTTGGTAAATTCCGAGCAGTCGACGATCCCGCTGGCCGGGTAGCTGTTCCAGCCATGACCGTAAACGGTGTAGCCGTGCTCCATGTACCAGACGGCTCGTTCGACGATCTTGTCTGCCAGCGAGCCTTTGATATTGGAGTAGGCTTGGCGGTATTGCAGTACCTTGTTCCAGTCGTCGTTACGGTAGGTGGTGTAATATTGCTTGTACTTTGCGACGGCTTGTTCGCGTGTCAAGGATGATGTGATCGCTTGGATCGTCGTGGTGTTGCGGTGGACGATTTTATGCGGTTCGTCCGCCCCGGAGAGCTCGAGGTCGGTCGGGTTCTGCTTTTCAATGGGTAAAAAACGGTTGGGGTCTGGGTCTCGTCTCGATCCCCCATTGGTTAGATCATTGGTCTGGTCTTTGTCCAGCCAGCGGTTCGTCTGGTTGGCACGATCAGGTTGATTCAAGGCATGGTCGTGCCCGATTTGTCCCGATTGTCCATAGCCTGGACCGTTGTTTTGAACACCTGCTTGACCGTATTGACCGTTGGGATTCGCTTGACCGCTCAGGTTGTTTTGATTGTAACGTCCCGGTTGATTGGGTTGGTTATAGCCTGTACCTTGGTTGAGCTGGGTGGCTTGGTTGTAAGTATGGATTTGGCTGGTATTGGCTTGTGGGTTTGCCTGTGTGTTGCTTTGCCCTTGGCTTTGTGTCCGGTTCTGTGCCTGCGTCTGTCCCTGATTCTTCGCTTGATCGTTGTCGTTATTCGCGCCGCAGCCTGTGACGAACAAGGTCGTGGCACAGACGAGAAGCGCATTGGTGCGGAGCCGTTTGACGCTTAGGTTTTGTCGGGTGCAAGAGAGCTTGGTTGTCATATGAGCTAATCCCTTCATTCCTTCTATATAATGTGAATTCCCACCGATAGCTTTCAGCAAAGAAAAGGAATTCATTCAGGGATTTGTCAATCAGGACGAGAATGTATAAGCTCCCCTGACCCGGTACATAATAGGTATGTCGAGTTCAGTGATCACATCTTATGATTATGAAGTCTTCGAACGGAGGCTGATGTGTCATGGATGTTGCAGTTGGTCACCCAGTGAGCAAGGGAAACCTATATCATTAATGGTCTTCACTCTATAACGGAGGTAGATGTGCCAAAAATGATGTTCGGTAGTACCCCATTGTAATAGCTGGACTCGATGGGAACCGTCTCCACTTGGAGGCGGTTTTTTCATACATGTTCGTACATAGGGCGGCCGCACTTACAGACAAAAGGAGCTGAGGCTGGGATGGAAATCAGCGGAAAGTACATTGTCGTGTTAATCATCGCTATGGCAGTGGTCTGGTTTATTCTGATGACGGGAATGTCTGCTTACTTCTTCGGAAGAATGGTGCTCGGGCTGGTAGCTGGCTTTACCATCGCGACGTTCTGGAGCCTGCGGAAAAACAGAACACTGTCGTGACCGTCAGTTGTAAGTTATCAATCAAAATAAGCGTGTATAAAATCCGGTGTTCTGCCCATAATAAGTGTGTCGAGTTCAGTTGATCCACATCAATTGGTTAAAAAGTCTTCTAGGAGGCTGATGTGCCATGGATGTCGGTATTGACCACCTACAGTTGACGGGAAACCTGATTCATTAATGGTCTTCACTCTATAACGGAGGCTGATGTGCCAAAAATGATGTTCGGTAGTACCTCACATTTGTGCTGAACTCGATAGGACCGTCTCCGCTTCGGAGGCGGTTTTTCCTTTCATGGCGACATGGCCTGTCTGTTCTCAAGTCAAACCTTTGCAAAAGGGGCTGATTGGATGAACAAGTGGCATATGGTGGTATTGCTGCTGTGCTTTTTGGTGATCGGCTATGTACTGCTGGCGGGACATCTGCAGCATGCTGTAGGCCGGATTGGTTTCGGTGCGGCTGCGGGGGTTGCGATGGCTGCACTGTTGCCTCGTCGAAGGCAGGATGAGCAGACGGAGTAGCTGTTGGTCGGTACAGGCACATGCCCGTGTAAAAAGGAAAAGGTCCCTTTCCGTTTCATTTCGATGAATGGGAAAGGGACTCTTTTTGATACACCTACAATTCGCTCGGCTATCGCTCATACTGCGCACTGATCTCGTCGGAGCGTTGGGCCGCATGCTTGATCGCCGCCTCGATGGCTTCTCCCCCGCCGTATTTTTCAAGCGCTTCTAGACCTGCGGCAGTGGTTCCGTTGGGGGAAGTGACATTTTCACGGAGCGTTGCCGGGTCTTCTTCGGTTTCCAACAACATTTTGCTCGCACCATAGATCGTCTGTACTGCGATTTCTCGGGCGGTGGCGGCATCGAGACCACCTTCCTGCCCTGCCTTTTCCATGTGTTCAACTAAGTAGTAGACATAAGCGGGCCCGCTACCTGCGATCCCGGTAAAAATACTCATCTGTTCCTCATCGATCACGGTGACATTGCCGATGGAGGTCAGCAGTTGTTCGGCCATGACAAGTTGTTCATCTGTAACATACTGTCCACGGGCAATCGCGGTAGCTGATTCCCCCACCATGCTCGATGTATTGGGCATCACCCGCACCACTGGCTGTCTGCTGCCCAGCCGATCCTCGATGAACTGCGTGGAAATCCCCGCGAGGACAGACATTACGAGCTGATCCTCTTTGATCCGGCCATGAAGGGCATCCAGTACGCATTCGGCGTCTTTGGGCTTCACGGCCAGAATGATAATATCCGCACTCATCGCGGCAGGGTCATCCAAACAGCATGTATGTACGCCATATGATTGGGTGATTTCCTGCCGTCGCTCCAGATTACTGCGGTTGGTCACGATGAGCTGTCCGGGGTCAAGCGTGCCTGTGGCAACCATACCTGCGATCATGGCCTCTGCCATGGAACCTGCTCCGATAAAGGCTACTTTCTTGTTCTTGAGCATGCTCTGCCTCCTTCTTTTTTCCAGATCGTAATTCCCCACTTATGGTAAACATTATCTTATTATTATTCAATAATATCCAAGAAATTGGGGTGGATATGAGCGAGAAAGTTAGCAAAAACGCTTCCATTCCCCAGTCAGCTCCCCTCATCCTGTCTCATCAGCTGAGACTACAGGAGAAAAGGGAAAATCGGAGTTGGATGAACGTGGAAAAAGTGGTTCGGCGCGTCGAAAAAGTACCTAGCGTATAACGGGTGAGTCGTGAAGCAGGTCGGCTACTCCTGTCCGCTTTCGACGGCTTGAGCCAGGCGCTGGAGCATATAGCCGATCCCTTTACATCCCCGCAGTGGATAACGGTAGTGGACATGCGGGCCAAAGGTTTGCTCGACGACCTTGACATATTTTTTGCCGCCCAGCACGGTGATTTCATCATAATGGCTGAGACCCTTTTCACTGAGCTGCTGCTGGAGGCGCCCGATGGTGATCACTTCGTCGGATTTGTGCTGGAAGCCGACGTCGTAGTTCTCATGCAGCACATCTGTCGGGCAAAGAAACCCGTGTTTGGCGGAGAGGATCACCCAGTCCGTGAAAAAACGGTTGGCGTAGCGCTGGCAGGACTTGTGGAATGCGCCGGTGTACGCGTCTTTGGCTTGGGTAGTGCCAGCGTGGGGGTACTTGTCCCAGATTTTGGATTGGCCGCATGGGATGATACAGAGGCGACGGGTCGTGGTATTGGCAGTCATGTTTAAGGTTTCCTCCCGCGTTGTTTTTCTATCATGGATTTTACCTGTTCAACGGTCAGCACTTCGTCTTTGTATCGGTGAATCATCCGGTGACAGTTGGAACAGACGGGTACAAGGTCCGTTTCAGGGACGATCTCCATCTCCCCGCCATCCAGCGTACTAAGCGGTTTGATATGGTGAACCTCGATAAAATTCTTCCCCCGCTCGCCATAGACGGCTTCAAAATCAAACCCGCACGCCTTGCAGATCAGACCGTGGATCTCGATGGCACGTTGGCGGTTTTCCGGGCGACGTTCATAGCGTTTGCCGTAGTAGTATTTGGGAGCGCCGTCTTTGAGCGGATGCTGTTGATCGTTGTTCGGGTAGGCCCCATTGTTCGAAACCGTATCTTGAGTTGGAGTCAAAGCATGGCCCGTGTTTGGTACATTCGCTGCTTTCGTATCAGAGGCTGAATTCACATCATGATCTGATCTTGGATGAAACCACCCGTTTTCGGTATCTTCAGCGTCAATATCTTGGGCAAAAATCTTTTCGTCAATAGGATGTTGCAGTTGGATCAGGTAGACATTGTTCGTGGGTTCATTTGTTTTTCGCTCTAATAGAAGTTTCGGGTTAGACTTCATGTGCTTGTCAATCAATGGGGTATCTTCAGAAAACGGCTTTTTTTGTCCCAACGATTGATGATAATCTGGAAACAAAGCTTCTAGCAGCTGGGCAAAATCCTCATCCCACGACAGCTCGGCACGGAACCAGTGAGGGTATTTCTGATCGACGAGAACCTCTATTTTTGCATGGTAGGTGATGTCTTTATAGATGAATGTAATGGATAGCGGCACACTCGTTTCTTCATCTAATAGACTCCCTTCTTGATACGGGATGGTCTTCCCTGTACGGAAAAATCGGTATACCTCTTCTGTCATGCCAATCCGCTGTTGTGTAAAGGCGTACGGAACCAATTCTACCGCGGCCAGATGAGGATAGACCAGCTTCCATATGCCTTTGCGGTACCGGGTCTCCATCTCTTCTGTTCCATCTGCGATCATTCTGCCAGGTATGATTTTTGGCTGGAGATGGATAGTGGCTGATGGATTGTTTGAAGTGGCAGGATCAGCTTTTTCTGTGTATGTTAGCTCGCTTTGCTTGCTTTTCTTTTCCACATTGATCCCTAGGTTTGCTAAAAATCGATTGGTTTCATGTGCTCCGCCACTGAACTTGTCATGCGTGTACAGATAACCTTTCACATACGCGTAGGCCAGGCAGATCACATACTTCGGCGGATAGCTTCGCCCCTTATGAATGATATCGTAACCAGTAGATTTCTGCCCCTTTGGATAGCCTTCTTGGTCTATCTCTGCCAAGGCTCGCAGGATGTGTGCTCTTTCTATATCTTTTGGGATCGCCACGTTGCTGTCACCTTCCAATAATTAAGCATATTTCACTCCGCGAAAATTTCTCTATTTTTCTATTATAAAAAATTAATTGATTTTGTCTTTACGCGTTTTTCTTTACACAGCAAAAAACCCCACTGATTTCCCAGCAGGGTTCCCTCTCTATTCCGCTTGCGCCACACTGTAAATCTTCCACGTCCCATCCGCCTGTTTATTGAGAGTGAACATCAGCTTCACTTCTTTATCGATGCCCTGACTGGTATCCACCTCTTTTTGTGTAACATAGACCGTCATGCTCTGCTCCGACTTCTCATGTCCTTCGATCCCTGTCGTCTCCACAACGAGATTGGGGTTCCCCTCGATGTATGCCTTGAGCTGCGCGTGGAATTCCGGGGTGACCGTATCCGGCTGAAGTGTAGCGATATAGGCATCCAGCTTGTTGTCGTTGATCGCTTGGGCATTGTCGTAGATTAACTGAATGACCTCCTTGCCCACATATTCTGCGTCCAGCGTCTCGATCAGGGCATCCATACCGGGATGATCCAGACCATTTTTCTTAAAAAAGGCAAAGTCGCTGAGGGCGATGTCATGGAAGGTTTCGCCGCTTGGAAGCATGAGATTGTTGGCTTGACGATACAAGGATTGCGCCTGATCTGCCTGATCCGCGAACAGATGCGCGGGGGCGAGGTTCGTCTTGGCCCAGAGATAGGCGGGATCGAGCTCCAAGGCTTTTTGGGCGCTTGTGATCGCTTCTTCCGGCTGTTGGTTAAACAGGTGCATATAGGCTGTCGTGCTGTAGGCGGTGACCAGCTCGCTCTGGTATTGGGCGTCCTGTTCGGCTAGCTTTTCAAGGCGTTTGACACTGAGGAGGGAATCGTTGAGCGCATTTTTGTAGTATTTCATTTCCAATTCGATGGAGGCGATGATACTGAGGAGTTTGGCTTGCTCCAGCTGGAGTTCGGGGGTATTGTCGGCTTGGGCAAGGATGGTGGTGATTTGGAAGGCTTGCACGTATTTGTACAGGGCGTCTTCGATGTTGCCGTTTTCGTCCAGCTGGCTGGCCTGCAGCTTGTATTGCTCGATCAGCTCGAACTTGCGCTGCTGGATTTCGGCTTCGCTTTCGGGGACCTGCACGCCGTCGCTGACAATGAAGTCGACCGATTGATTTTCACTGACGCTGGTGCCGGGGTCGATTGACTGCTTCATAACCAGACCTTTGCCGAAAAAAAGGCTTTCCTCATAGTTGATCTTGCCAGGCTTGAGATAAGCTTGGGTTAGTTTATCCTTGGCTTCCTCTTCAGACAGAGTGAGCAGGTCAGGCACTAGGGTTTGACGGGAATCAGCAGTGATCGTTGGGGTGGACTCTGGGATTAGATGGGTAGGTTGGGTTGATTCGGGTATGGAGGATACGATGAAATAGCCGACGGCGCTGGAGACGAGTGCGAGCACGCCTGCGATTGCTCCACCGATCCAGAGCCAGACTTTATTGCGTATGGGGGGTGGATTGGGGGTCAGGGTTGTGGAGGTGTATAGTGGGTCTGTTGAAGATGGATGGAGATGTGGGGTAGATGGGAGTGGCGTCGTATGGTTCGGTGCGGGATGGGGGTTAGACGGGAGTGAGATGGTATTTTCCGGCTGATTCCCCTCCGCCTCTGCCAACGCCTGCTGAAGCGCCTGCATGGATTGCAAACGATCGTTTACTTTGATCGCCAGTGCCTGCAACAACGCTCTCTCGGCATGGGGCGGGATGGCTGTTCCCAGTTGGGACGGCGGGACAAGGGTGTCTTCTTCCAAGCGGTCCAGCGAATCAGGCGGTGTCTGACCGACGATGGCACGGTATATGGTAGCGGCAACCGCGTACACATCTGTCCACGCCCCTTGCCTGCCTTTGCTGTGGTACTGCTCGACAGGTGCATAGCCGGGCTTTAGGATCACGGACAGACTTTTGCTGTATTCATTGATCGTCTGACGGGCTGCGCCAAAATCAAGCAGCTTCACTTGCCGCTCTTTGGTGATATAAATATTGTCTGGACTGATATCACGGTGCAATATCCCTTTTTGGTGAACCTCGTGCAGTGCATCCAACACCGGACGGATGATCTCAATGGCCGTTTCGTACGGAATTTTTCCACCGTTGCGTTCCAAGAACTGCTTAAGGGTGATCCCCTCCAAATAGTACATCACGAGATAAGCGGTGCCGTTTTCCTTGAAAAAATCACGTACGGAGACAACACCGGGATGGTTGTTGAACTGCGCAAGCACCCTGGCTTCTTCTAAAAATTTATTCAATCCCTCTGTAAATTGGGTGTACAGATCGCCCGAGTAGACGGAGACACTGGTCTCTTCCTTAGCACGGGTCGCGAAGCCTTGGGGCAGATACTCTTTGACCGCGAGCTTCATGTTGAGATCATTGTCCCAGCCGAGGTAGGTGATGCCGAATCCACCGTGACCGAGCACCCGTCCGATCAGGTATTTACCATGCAGCAGTGTGCCCGGTGCCAGAAAATGCGGGGCTTCCGCCTCTGTCCCCTCAACCCAGCTGCAGGTCGGGCAAGGATCGGCTGTTTTTTCACTCATGCAACCGAGGCATCTTGCGTTCATACTCATTTCGTTCACCTCCGTTGATCGTTTTTGCGTGCGCTCCAGTTTACCTTGTTCTGTCTGTCCGCTTCAATCCCAATCAAATCGATCCCCACAAAGCGGGACGAACATCAGCTGGGTATCTCCCATTTCAATAATGTCATACGCAGTCAGATCAGCGACCAGATCAACCGCTTCATCATTGAGATAGACCATGCCACGGCTCTCCCCCGCGAGTAGGCGGAAGCGTTTCTTTTTCGGGTCGTAGGTAATCGTGGCGTGGTTTTCGCGGGAAATGGCGTTGTCTCCACGGATGTGGATGTCGTTGTTTTCCGAGCGGCCAATGCGGTTTTTCTCGGTATGGATACGGTAGTCTCGCCCACGGTCAGGGCCTTTAATGCAGACGAGCCAGCCGACGACAGGGTCTGCGCCCTTCTTTTTCATATATGCGCCGATGGTTTTAGCGTCATCGGAGGCGGGATGGATTGGATTGGGAGCGCCGTTGTAACCCAGTGGGGCTGTTTTGGCTTCCTGATCGTTGGGATTGTGGAAGGGTGCGGGCTGTGTCTTGCCGATGCCTGCCGCGTCCCATGGATCGAAGGCGGGATTAGCTGGATGGATGGGATGATTCTGATTGGGCGCATGGCCTGATGTTTTACTGTTGAGGTGATGATTGGCCGCATCGCAATGAGGACAAGATGCTGATTGACCCGGGTCGAAAAAATGCCCGTTCGCGCATTGCACCATGGACATAGATACCACTCCTTTTCAATGGTGGTAAAAAGGTAGGATGAATCTAGCGACAAAGGGTGAGTTAATAGTCGCTTGAGCCGATCAGGGAGAGCAGATAAAAGAAGGCGATGGTTCCGAGGAGAACCCAGACCCATGCAGGGGTTTGGGGTTTGACGAGCAGATGTCCGCATTGCTGACAGCGTGGTGAGGATTGAGGCTGGGGTTGGACGGATGCGGTGTGGAGTTGGTTAGAGGTTTGACAGTTGCGGCAAATGATTGGGCGCAAGTGGTGTTTAGGGGGGAAGGGATTACTCTGATTGTCAGATTGATGGGATTCAGGGGATTGATTGGCTTGGTGAGCTTGATGGACCCGAGGGACTTGATGGATATGGTGAACATAGGGGGTTTGCTGAACCTGCCCGGCCCTATTCTCCCCAATTTTCCACGCCTCCTGCACCCGATCTCCTTTCCGTGAAGGAGTCCTGTCTCCATACGTAATCGGACCAGCGAGCAGAGCTGCCTTTAGTTCATCCATGTTTTGTAACCGGTCCTTCGCCTTGACAGCAAGCCCGCGCAGCAAGGCAGATTCCACTGCGGGTGGGATCATCACCCCGAGGCGGGACGGTGGGATCAGGGTGTCACTTTCCAACCGGTTGAGCGATTCTGGCGGTGGTTGCCCGCTAATCGCCCGATAAAAGGTGGCACAGACAGCATATACATCTGTCCAAGGGCCGTGGTTGCCTTTGCTCCGGTATTGCTCCTCGGGGGCATAACCTGGCTTATAGATGATCGACATGCTTTTGCTCCGGTCCTTAAACGCATAGCGGGCGGCACCGAAGTCGAGAATTTTGACCTGCTGGCTGTTGGTCAGATATATATTATCGGGGCTGATATCTCGATGAAGCATGCCCAGCTCGTTAACGGCCCGCAGCGCATCTGCTACGGGGAGCATGATGCGGAGCGCGGTATCTACCGTAATCCTTCCGCCTTTTCGCTCCAGATACTGCTTGAACGTCTCTCCCTCCAGATACTGCATCGCCATATAAGCCGTGCCATTCTCATAAAACGCATCCACGACCGAAACGATCCCCGGATGACGGTTAAACCGCTGTAGCGCCCGCACCTCATCCATGAACCGCCCCAATCCATATTGAAAATACTCACGGTAATTCTCCGTATGCGGTGTGACGCTTTGACTGTTGGGAACCCGCGATGCTACATCAAGTGGTAAAAATTCTTTGATCGCAAGCTTGACGCACTGCCTCTGACGAACATCCAGGCCCAGATAGGTGATGCCAAAACCGCCCTGCCCAAGCACTTTTCCCAGCAGGTAACGTTCTGCAAGCACCGTGCGAAGCGGGAGATACAGCGGGGATGCGGGGTATTTCCTTTCATTAAACCCACACGTGACACACGCTCCACTCCCCTGCCACTCCCTCATGCAGCCCATGCACAGACCGACGCCGTTCATCCCAACACCTCAAACGTTGTTACACCGTTACCGATCCGAAACACGCGCGGCCCTCCGTCTACAGCCCTGCCGACCTCGACCGAACCGTTTAACCGTACCCAGCCACCTGCATGTTCAGTTGCAGCGTAAAACGTACCATTGGTAGACTGCAAATCTTCGACGATCACCACCGTAGGATCATAAGCATCCATGGAGATCCTCACATGAGCGCGGGAGACCTCTTGATTTGGAATCACCAGATTCGCCTGGCTCGGGTCCCGACCGATAACCAGCCCCTCTGCGGGTATAGGAAATGCTGAACCTGCATACATACCAGCTACACATTGGATCGTGACCGGCCCGACGAAATCATCTGTGCCGCGAGCGACCAACGAATGCGGATGCTGATAGGACTGTGCCTGTGCCCATGCACCATTTCCGCCCCCATACTCGTTCGCACCTACCGGATAGGAGGAGTCAAATGCCATCACGATGGCCGGAATCCCCAAAAAGGCTGAACCAAGCCCCCACAGCCAAAAGTCTTTTCCCAGCCGTTCTGCGATCTTTCCGTACAGATAAACGGTAAAAATAATAGCCCCCAGATACGGAATGAGTATCGTCAATAGAAACCAGCTGGAAATCCCTGCACAACGGCAAAGCAGCACCAGATTATAAACCGGAATGAAAAACTCGCCCAATGTCCCGATCCCGAATTTTTGACCGATCCGATAATAGGTATAGGCGGTGAACGCATACACCCCGCCAACAAATATCACGACAATTAATGCCGCAATCCAATCATCCATTTTTTCACCTCACCCGTAATAAAGTGCAATCGCTGAATAGTTGTCATGTTTCCCCGTGGCGCGCTTGAGCAGAATTTGCTCCATCCGGATAAGCCAGTCTTGCGGATGCTGTGATTTACTGAGCGTGACTTCCATCTCGATCTCGGTCACATATTCCCAAAATCCATCGGTACACAGCAAAAACACATCACCTGCCATAAGCTCCACCGGCTCCCCTTGTATCGTCGGCCGTAGATCCTCCTTTTTGCCTAGTGAGCGCAGGACTCGATTGCGGTCTTCGTGGTATCGGATTTGATCCACCCTGATCTCGCCAGCATTGACCATCACTTGTGGCACACTGTGGTCTTTGGTATGAAACAACATTCGTCCGCCGCGAAAATGATACAGCCGCGCATCCCCGATATGGGCCCACATCACCCGCTTGCCGTCGGAGAGGAGCATCACCATCGTGGTCTGCATCGAGGTGAGCATCCGATCGCTCTCCTGTCTGGCAATGATCGCTTCATTGGCGTTATAGATATGCTTTTGCAGGGCTTTCAGTGTAAACGATCCTTTTTGCCGAAATGAGCGGATGATCTCTGTGACAGCCAGCTGTGAAGCGACCTCACCTCCCCTGTGACCACCCATACCGTCGCAGATGACCCAGCAGGTGGTACCAAAGCTCTCATGTTGGGCAAAATCACCGCAATCCTGATTCTGCTCGCGCCCGCCTGCCTTGCATAATACCGGTGCCGTGATAAACGTCATCGCCATTACTCCATTCGTATCTCAAATTGTGTATGGACGGTGCCCAGGTAAAAACGGTCGCCTGAGCGAAGGGCTCTTGGCTGGTGCGGAATCAAGCGTTCACCTGATGCTAAAAAGGTGCCATTGGTTGAACCGCAGTCTTCTACATATACCACGCCCTTGACCCGATCGAAACGCACCATGCAATGCTTGCCGCTGATCTCGCTTGACGTTCCGGGAAACACAATCTGGCTTCGCGCGGGATCTCGGCCAAAGATCAACGGCTGTTCACGCAGGGTAAACTCTTGCGACTTGTAAACGCCGGCAATTCCGATGAGTGCGGCTTTTTGCGGGGACGCAGGGGGAGTGGGATGATGTCCGATGGGAGGGATGGTGTGGGGAGATCGGGGATTAGCCGGGTCGGATGGGGTTGGCGCGGATGAACCTGCACCAATGCTATTTTGAAATTGTCCTCCTGAACTCACTCCCGAACCGTTCGATCCATTGCTAACCCGCCCATAGTGCCCCGCAGGTCTGCTTCCGCCAGGCGACAGCCCCTGCGGCAAAACGCGCTGGCTTACTTCGCGGACGATCACCTGCCCTCTTTTCGTCAAGGTCAGGAAAAGAGCACCACCGCCAAGTGCGACAGCAAGGACGGCGAGGATCAGCAATGGCGCATTTTGATCCCAAGTCTTGCCGAGTGGCGACAACAAGCTGCTGCTGCTCACATCATAGGGGATCCCAAGCGTATCCAGCTCCACCCGCAACTCCTCTACCTGCACGGCCCAGCCGATCCCTTCGCCTTCGGGTACGCGCGTGACGGTGGTCTGCCCGTCTTGACCGACGACGACTGCCTGCACCAATGACTTCATTACATTGATGCCGACGAGTGCCCCTTCTTCATTAAAAAGCGGGCCGCCTGAGTTACCAGGGTTGATCGCCGCATCTGTCTGATAGAGGCCGACGCCATCTGGTGAATGTACGCTTGCGCTGATGATGCCTTTGGAGACCTTGACCGTGACTGCTGCCTCTTGATCAGCCTGATCATCGGCCGCCGCCGGGAAGCCCATCGCGTAGACATTCATCCCCGTCTTGATGTCTTTGCTGTCTGCGAGTTTGACTGGAGGTTTATCCATCGGTTGCTCCAGTTGCAGGATAGCCAGGTCTTTGACCGGTGAATGCCATTTGACCTGTGTCGCGATACCTTGGTTGCCGCCAAGATAAATAAAAGCCTGTCCTCCACTCGCCGTACAATCAACGACGTGCCAGTTGGTCACGACATGGTCCGAGTTACCTGTGAGAAAGCCCGAACCCGTCCCTGTCCCGTTTTCCGTCTGACACAAGATGCGGACGGTACTGCTTTGATTTTCTTCCAACAAGTCATAAGCGTAGGCGACAATCGGGTTGGTTGAGTGTACAACCAGTTGAAGCAGCAGCAGACTGATACAGAGCCGCCTGATCAGGTGTGGGACTGGATTGTGCTCATGGGGGCTGATCATGATGAACCACCACCTTTGTTTAGGGTATGGATTTGATGCTTGGATCTGCTTTGTTGAGTGTGGCTACGGCTGGTTTGGACTGTCGTTTATGGCTACTTGTGTAAGACTGTTGTCTGTGGCTGCGTTTCATGTACGCTCAGGTTTCGGGCTGCGGGCTGCTATCGGGTGAGACGTCGGCGTTGGTTGGGCCGTCAGCGTTGGTTGGGCATTGGCACTGTTTGGGCTGTCGGCGTTAGTGGTGCCTCCTGTTTGTGAAGTGGTATGCTGCCTGTTTTCCCTTCTTGTTTGCCGTCAGGCTGTACCGGTACGACAGCGGGATTGGTTCGGAACCACTTTTGGTACGTAAAATATCCGCCTCCAACCGCTACCACCGCCAAAACGATGAATAAAACACCCCACCATAGGCGCAAACGGTTGCCAAACCTTATTCCTTGCCTGCGTTTTCTTCCTTTCAGATCGACCAGGTCCTCATCAGCCGCTTTTGCATAGCTCGGATGATGACTTAGCTCTTCCGCATAGTCTGACTTACTTTCACCGTCCTGACGAGCATTTGTGTTACTTTTCTGACTATTATTGTGATCAAGGATTCTTTTCCCTGCTGGCGCACTCTGCGTCTCAGATCTCCCGTGCTCCCTTTCCTGCTCATCCACACAAGCCAGGATCGCGACGGTCACATTGTCCTGATACTTCCTTCGCTTGGCGAGCACGCGCTCCAGCAGCATGGTGGAGGCAGTCTGGGCATCGTTTTCCAATGACTCAATGATCTCCCCCTCATCCAGCACACCGTGTAGGCCGTCACTGCATAAGAGGACCTTGTCACCATGGTACAAGGGAAGCGGTTTCACATTCGCGTCCACCTCAGGGATTTCGCGCAGACCGAGATAGCTGGTCAACGCAGCACGGTGCGGATGATTGTCAGCCTCTTCTTTGCTCATCCGCCCCTGGGCCACCTCGTCGTCCAAGCGGCGTGCATACACATGATCTTCCGTCAAGGGGATCAACTGATGATGGCGGTAGAGGTAAATGCGGCTATCTCCCACCGAGACCCAAAACAGATGCTGATCATGGATCACGGTTGCGATCAGCGTCGTACCCACTTGGTTTTCCAAGCCTTGATCCACCGCCATCTGATTCACCACGGCATTCGCCTGATGAAGCGCACGCCGGAGCAACTCCATCACCGGCCCACGGTGCGCAAGCGTCTGGTATTCCATCAACATGGTGCTTACTGCGGCCTGACTCGCTTCGCCGCCCATCGCCATTCCGCCCATTCCGTCAGCAAGCACGGACAAAACGCCTCTTGTGCCCACCACCTCCGCATAATCCCAATTGGAAAAGCCAAACGCATCCTGCTGTTCCTCACGCGCCCCGATATGCTGTGCGTTGCCTGGGATGATTCGCATACGTCCTCCTTAGCTGATAGTGAGACGGAGCTCGGTTCGACCGATGACAAGCTTATCGTCTGATTGTAACTTTTGTCTCCCTACGATGGGTATGCCATTGACGATAGTCCTATACCTGACATGCATATGCTCTAGCTTTGTAAGATACACTTGACCCGCCTCGCACGTAAGCAGGCAATGATGAGGGGCAAGATCCGGGTCTCCGAGTATGGCAAGCGTCCCTTTTTCATGCTTGCTCCCCAGATATAGCTGCTCACCTTCGCGGAGCACGGCCTCATAGACCTGCCCGTTAACACGCTTGGAGCCGATTACGGTAAAACGAAGGTGCAGTGATGTGCGGAAGAAAGACTGTGGTATCGGCGTTTCTCCTGATGCCCCTGGAGAATTTGTCTTACCCGCATCGGCCCTGTCTTGCAACTCGGATAAGCCCGAATCAGTCTGAGAGGTTGAACTTTTCTGCACCGCTTGGCTCGATCCAACCCCAGCCAATTCACTCTTCCCGACGTGAATTTCCCTGCGGATCGCTTGCACCTGGCTTCCTTTTCGCACGATAAAAATAATTCCGGCCACACCCACGACCAGCAGCACCACCAGTACCGTGATGGTCACCGGATTTTTCCATGCCGTTTCAAGGGGAAAAAAGCTGTTGGCTCCCGTCCCTGTCGCTGGCAGATCACTGGACTGTTTCCCGGATGGTTCCCCGCCTGGCACTGGCTGTTGCCCCGAATCGTGCCCCTTCTCTTGGCTAGCCCCCGTCACATTAGGCACGCGGACATCCAGACCATCTGACAGCACTTTAGCCCCATCCTTCACTTGTACCTGCAGCCGGTAGACATTCCCATCTCCCCCGCAAGTCCCACAATCCAAACGTGCCACCAGCCGCTGATGAATCTCCCTGTACACATCAGCATACGCCTCTTGAAGCGACACCTTACGCGGCTGATAGTACTCTCCGCCTGAGCTGCGGGCGAACTCCCCCAGCACAGACAGATATGCCTGCTTTTCATCGGTCAACGGCGCATTGTAAAACCCGATGGCATAGATCGGGATTGAACTGATCTGCATGGCTTTCAGCACTTCTTCTTTAGTAATCCCGCCTTCCACCGTGTCGTGACCATCTGAGAGTGTGATGATCACCCGCCGATTAGGCAGGTCTGCGTCCTTGCGTTGTCCCAACTCCAGCGCCCGCATGATCCCCTGATGAAACGCCGTTCCCTGATCCTGTGCATGGATCCCCTGCACCTTGGCTTTGAGTGCAGATGTGTCTGCCGTGAAATCCTGCAAGACGTTCACCTTTTCACCAAACGTCACAAGGGTTGCCCTATCCTTCACCGTCATATTGCCAACCCAGGTCAGCAAGGCTTCCTTCATATCGCTAAGCTGCCCCGCCCTGATCGATGTAGAGACATCAATGAGAAAAATATACGAAATCCCTTCCCCTGTCTCATCAAACGGCTTCAGATCCACTACCTTCAGCGGATTCGTCCCAAGCGTTGCACTCAGCTGTTCGGGCCGCAATGCAGTCAGCGGCTGCCCTGATGAATCACGCAAATCGAGATAGGTCAGCAGTTGGGGAAAAGCTTCCGAATAGACTGATTCGACATGAAAAGTTGCCACTTCACCGGTACTCGCCGTCGCGGCTGGATAGGCCCAGAGGTTGAACAGAAGCAAGGGAAGCCACACAAAAAAAGGAGCCAGGCGTCTCATCTTGATGTCTCACCAGCTTTCGTCGGGTCTCTGGTATCCATATCTATGCGGCCAAATTCGGTTTACAAGCATACATACATGAAAAAAAGCCGATGTTGTTCATAGACAACGCCTCGGCTGTATGTGAATCAAGGTAGTTTCGGTGCTCATGTGATGATCAATCACGAAGATTTTTGGTATTTACTTCCTGTTCTCGTTCCTTTCCTATTCACCCGAAGAGGCTCGATCAACCTGCCCCTGACCGATTTGACCAAGCTGACCATGTTGACCAAGCTGACCATTTTGACCAACCTGACCGCTTTGCTCCATCCGATTCATCTGCTCCAACTCTTTCTCCAACCCACTGTCATGAATGAGCTGAACCTCTTCTTGCATCAGCTTATCTTCTTCGTACTCTTCGTCCTCATATCTGGTTCGTCCGAACAGGAGCTTCACTCCCCCACCGATCAGCAGCAGGCAGACCACAGCTGTCTGGAAATGTTCCTGAATAAAGTAAAAGATTTGAGCCGTTGGACTGATTTGCCGCAGGAAATCCAAGAAGATATGATCAGCAAGGTAGAACATCCCCAGCAACACTAAAATCGTCCCAAACATCCGACGGCGCTTCATGACCCACTCGATCGGGGCGATATCCCGTCCCATCTGGCTGTTCGGCTGATACTTGCTCACAGCATGCAGCGCATCAAAAAAGCTGTAAAACCACAGAATCGGAATCAAGAAAAAGAAAACGGAGAGATGAAGCACATCCATGATATAAAAGGTAAACAAAAAGGCTCCCATGAACTGAATCCCGCGTGTCTGCAATCCAAGATACATATGCCCCGCTCCGGGGAAAATCGAGAGAAACATCGCCAGCACCTTGCTTTTGTGCCCTTGCTCCCAGTTCTTTTCCATCTCTTCAAAAATGGTTTGATCCGGGACTGACTCTCCCTTGCTCTTGCGCGAGAGTTGTTTAATCGCATCGAAAAAGCTATACACCCATACACCCGGCAACACCAGCATGAAGATCATGAATTTATCGCGGTTCGTCGCAAAAACCAACAGCAGAATCATCAAAAACAACCCGAAAAACGCAATCATAAAGCCAAATCCACGGTTCATCAGCCCCAGACGGAGATGTCCCAAGCCCGGAATAAACGACATGAGCACGGTCAAAATACGTTCCTCACTGCTGACATACTGCGGCATCAGCTGAGGAACAGCTGTTGCTCCGTTCGATCCGTGTCCCTGATAGCTATGCCCATTCGTCCCGTAGTGCGCCTGCCCCTGCTGCTCATAAAAGCCGCCATGATCCAATGACACACCCGCTGCCTGTGTACCATGTGTCGTATACCCGTCATTGGCTTCCCCCACTTGATTCACATTGAGTCCAGATGGATACGGAACTCCACCCATTCCAGGCGCCATTCCCTGCGGACCTGTAGCTGTCAGTTGGCGGTTACTCAACAGCGTGATCACCAAATCCAGCATATTGACCCCCCAAATCACAGGAGCCAATACCAGCATCACCATCGGATCATCGTCGTTTGTCAGCGCCACCAGCATGGCTGTGACGAAGAACAGTCCGAAAAATAGAATCCCGTAAAACAGGCCCCGTCCTTTTTTATTGATATACAGATGCCCCGCCCCAGGTAGGAAGCCGAGGAAAAACGCCGTTAATGCACTTTTATTCATCGAAAAGCCCTCCATTATTCTCGCTCTGTCTGCACGGCCTGCCAGCACGTACGTTTCTATCTATGAATCCAATCTCTCATCAGAGAATCAGACTTTTTCGGTGAAGCATCCGATTCCGATTCTCTCATCGTATCCAGCAGCGCCACCGTATGCTCCACAAACGAAGCCGACAACGGCTCATGCTTGGTCTGTGCAGTCGGCTGGACCAGTTCTGCTGAGCGGCGGAATACCTCCTCGAACACGCCAGACACCAAAAGAGCTACCGTAATCGATGCAGCCACCGTATACTGGAACAACGCCTGTTTGTACAGCGGCTTTTTACGCTTCGGGTTGATTGGCTTCGAAACGGATGAACCTTTGCGGACGGATGTTTTCGCTTCTGATCGCTCCGTTGCCCCTTGTTCCTGCTTCCACCCGTCCTGCCTCCAATCAAATCCTACCGCATGCCCGCCTTGGACAATCCGCTCTGTCGGATTCTCATTACGTTTTGGATTCGGTTTTGGATTCGGTTTCGCATCCGCCTCTGCCACACGCTCCTGTACGTCCAGAACCGCCGCCATGATCCGCTCTGTGAAAGCATCCATAGCTTTGGCTTCCTGCCACTCTGTCGCATTCGCCATCTCGTACACAACGTCTGCATTCACTTTCACAGTGGTTGTGTACTGTTTCACAGCGGTTGCATTCTCGCACACCGCCCGATCATCTGCACCTGCATCCGCTTCTGCACCAAGGCACTCCATATAAATCCCCAGACACTCGTCACACGTGTAGAGATGATCGTCTGCCTGCTCCCGCACATCTGGCAAGAGCCTGTTGTGGATGTAGGCAATCCATTGCTCCTTGCTGTAGTGTTTCACCATGGCTCTTCCCCCCAGTGCTTACGCATCCATTGTTTGGCCCGGTAGAGCTTGGACTCTACGCTTTTTAGGGCGACACCCTGTTCATCGGCAATTTGTTGATAGGACTTTTCCTCAAAATAATAGGCTTCGATCACACCCCGATAATTGCCGGGCATCTCTCTCATTCTCCGACGCACCTGTGATTTCTGCTCACGCTCCATCACAGGCGTCTCGGCACTTTCCGCAGCGAGTGCATCAGATGCGTATATGCCCTCTATGCTTTCTGTCAGTTCCTCTCTTTGACGTTTTTGCCTGCGTTTGAAATCAATCGCTTTGTTCACTGCAATCCGCGTCATCCACGTCTTTAGTCCCTCTGACCGATAGTTGGGGAGAGAGAGATAAATCTGCACAAAAACCTCTTGGGTGACGTCTTCTGCATCTTTGGGATGGTGAAGGACAGAGTTCACGACGCCGAGTAAATAGCTTTGGTACTTTTGGACGAACTGTCGAAATGCTGCCCCGTCGCCAGACTTGATCTGTTGGATAAGTTGATCGTCGCTGATGTCCTCTCCCCCCTCTCTGTATATATGGACGCTCGTTCTCAGTCAAAACCCTGCACATTTTCCAAATTTTTTTCAGGTACATGCTGTAGACTGATTGATCAGGAGAAAAGTCACATCCCCTTCCGGAAAAATTCACTGCAAATAAAAAAGCCGGCCACACCTCAAAAAGGTGAAAACCAGCTCAGCTAAGCCAAATCTCATCTGACGTATCCTATGTAACTTTTCTGACGAAACCATCCTAACGAACCTTCAACAATACCTTCCCTGTCACCTGTCTATTCTCGACCAATCGCTGCGCCTCTGCTGCATCCTCCAGCGCGAAGCGTTCGCCGATCTTCATGGTCAAGCGGCCCTCGGACAGATATTGCAGCACATGGCTGGCCGCATCACGCAAAAGATGAGGGCGCTTGTTTCTCGTCGTACCGAGGCTGAACCCGAGAACAGAGCGGCAGCTGGCATGCAGGTCCTTGGTCTTGATTTGCCCCACCTCACCGCTCGAATTCCCAAAATGAACCAGTCTGCCATACATAGCGAGGCAGTCTAAGCTCTGTTCAGACACCCAGCCCGATACCGAATCCAGGATGATATCCACACCTGTTCCACCGGTACATTCATTCACGCGTTCCGCGAAGCTGCCCTCCGCATAGCAGATCACATGATCAGCGCCTGCCCCGAGTGCGGTTGCAATCTTCTTCTCACTGCCGACGGTTCCGATGACTTGACCCGCTCCCAATATCTTCGCCAATTGAATTGCCGTCGTCCCCACTCCCCCTGCCGCTGCATGGACGAGCACCGTTTCGCCCGGCTGGATTCTTGCGATGTCTGCGAGCAATTTATACGAAAGAAACGATACGATCGGGCTTGCCGCTGCCGTATCAAAATCTACGTTGTCAGGAAGCACATAGGTCAGCACCTCATCAGCCACCACGTACTCCGCATACGAACCACCCTTTGGAAAAGCGATGACCCGCTGCCCCACCTTAAGATCCGTGACCTCCGAACCAACCGCCTCAATCACCCCGGCCACATCCAAGCCTGGAATGAACGGTGGCTGGCTGGCCCCGCGATAATTGCTTTTTCTGGATTTGATATCGGCAAAATTGACACTGGTCGCTTCCACCCGGATCAAAACTTGCTTGGCATTCATCACAGGAAGATCTACCGTCGTATAGGTTAGTACTTCTGGACCACCGAATTCAGTGACAACCACTGCTTTCATCATTCATTCCTCCCGGCTTTTGCCTATATGTACCTGTTGATTTCTTCAATGGGAGGGAAAATCCTTTTCTTCTACAAAAAAACCTCCTGGACAGCATGGTCATTCCACACTCCACAGGAGGTTCGGCTTCGTTTTTATACGGCCAGCGCCAGCTTAAACTGCTCGTCCAATGGTTTGTACATGACCGTCGTATCAACGGCTACATCTGCTGGAACGGTATGTAGAACAGGATGCTCAGCATATACAGCCTTAATTGGTTGACCATTTGGGTCCAGCAATGGTTTGAAACCGAGCATATTCTGGAAGAGGTTCGCGGATTTTGGATTGGTAATCTCTCCAAACATTCCTTTGAATCCTTTTGCTTTTGCCACTTTTTCAAGCAGTTTGAACATCTCTTGACCTACATATCGTTTATTCTTTTCCAAGCGTACGCCGACCATGAAGAGATGAACGTGTTCACCGGTCGTCATCGGTTTTCCTGTGATATGTTCAACGGACTCAATAAATTTTTCTTCCAACGGCATCACGAACTCGGTAATCAGGTTCGCCTGCTCCAGATCCCCCTCAAAAACAACCGGCTCTGCTTTTGGATTAAAATCATCGCAAGCAAGGACACCAACAACACGTCCCGTATCCGGCTCTTTTGCAATGATCGTCAGACCAGTGCCGCCATCTGTTTTCAGATATTCGTAGCAGAATCCGCCAAAGCTTTCTGCGGTAAGTCCCAAGCCGCTCACGACAGGTTCTTGTACTCTCGTATTTCCAATCGTAACTCCTGCGAAGGTTTGCCCCAAGCATTCAGCTGCATCACGGACCAGTGCGTCGTTTGTTTTATCCAGTACCTCGTATACATAAGTAAATGTGTTAGTTTGATTGGCCATGTAATTCAATCCTCCTGTCTAATTTCAAGGATTTGTGTAATGCAATTAAAATATAATTCCTATTTGCGATATAGACAATGGTTCGTTGGTACTAACATCAATCAAAATGAGTCCCAAAAATCAATAATGTCAATTTTCTGTCAAGAAATTTATTCCATCAAATAATTAAATTTACATATTAGCAACTCATTTTGACCCATTCGTATTGGCCCATTGACTGATTTTCGCACAACAACAAAAAAAGCTCTGCGGCTGTATAAATATACAGCTACAGAGCTTTATCTTGTATAAATATGTATGGAGGGAGTACCCGGATTTGAACCGGGGGTGAAGGTTTTGCAGACCCGTGCCTTACCACTTGGCTATACTCCCAAACATAAAATGGGGCGATCGAGGGGATTCGAACCCCCGAGTGCCGGAGCCACAATCCGGTGTGTTAACCGCTTCACCACGACCGCCATAATGAAAAACATTTTGTAGATAAGTGGCGGAGGGAGAGGGATTCGAACCCCCGTGACGTTGCCGCCTAACGGTTTTCAAGACCGCCCCGTTATGACCACTTCGGTATCCCTCCGCAATAGTAGGTAAAGATATGGTGCCGGTAGAGGGACTTGAACCCCCACGGTTTCCCTCACGATTTTGAGTCGCGCGCGTCTGCCAATTCCGCCATACCGGCTTATTCAGATAATGGCGTGCCCTGAGAGATTCGAACTCCCGACCTTTTGATTCGTAGTCAAACGCTCTATCCGGCTGAGCTAAGGGCACATTGTACTAGGTAAAATGGAGCGGACGAAGGGTCTCGAACCCTCGACCTTCGCCTTGGCAAGGCGACGCTCTACCAATTGAGCTACGTCCGCATGTATAGTAGGGTAAAATGGTGAGCCATGAAGGACTCGAACCTTCGACCCTCTGATTAAAAGTCAGATGCTCTACCAACTGAGCTAATGGCTCTCAAAAAAATGGCTGGGGTACTAGGATTTGAACCTAGGAATGACGGAGTCAAAGTCCGTTGCCTTACCGCTTGGCTATACCCCATCAGTGGTGCCGGCGATAGGACTTGAACCCACAACCCCCTGATTACAAGTCAGGTGCTCTACCAATTGAGCTACACCGGCATGATGTGTTATTACTTCGCCTTCTCTTTTGAAAAGATGGCGGAGCTGACGGGACTCGAACCCGCGACCTCCGGTGTGACAGACCGGCGTGAACTCCAACTTCACCACAGCTCCATATTTGTTTGAACGCTACTTAGTGCGAACATGGCTTTGGTTGCCCCCTACGGGGACCACTGATCTCATCTGAGCGAAGAAGATTACTCGACGTAGGACAGATGAAATTTTGGTTGCACTCACGAGTACCACTGATTTTACCTGATCGAAGAAGACTAGGCGACGTAGTTCAGGTAATATGTTGGTTGCGGGAGCAGGATTTGAACCTGCGACCTTCGGGTTATGAGCCCGACGAGCTACCGAGCTGCTCCATCCCGCGACAATTAAAATCGGCACATTTTCAATTATAACACAAATCGTTCATCATAATCAAGTGCCACATTCTTCAAAATGATGTTCCAACCTATAGTCATTCAAGCCTGTAGTCATCCAGTCCTATTGAAGAAAGAAAAATGGCGGAGAGTGAGGGATTCGAACCCTCGCTACACTTGCGCATACTAACGGTTTAGCAAACCGTCCCCTTCGGCCTCTTGGGTAACTCTCCATGTAATTAACGCCGTTCTCTCGGGCGGAATTACAATATATCATACTTCCTAGGACAAAAGCAACTGTTTTCACTAAAAAAAGAAGAACCTCCTGGCTGACGACACCAGAAGGTTCCACTCCCCTGCTCTTATGCTTGATGATGTTACTGTTGAATGCTTACTTTGCTGTTCTCTTTCAGCAAGGTCTGGCCTTTGACGACGACCTTCGCTCCTTCGGTGACGCCGGAGGTGATTTCGATCATGTCGCTGGATTCTTCGCCTGTGGTGACTTCTACTTGCTTGGCGATGTCACCCTCGATGAGATAGACGAATTTTTTGCCGTCACGGTCAAACACAGCTTTACGCGGTACGACCAGTGCTGATTTCTTGGCATCGGTCTGGTTGTCGAATACGACATTGACAACCATGTCAGCCTTCAGCTCATTGGACGGGTTTGGAATTGAGATTTCGATTGGGTAAGCTTTGAGCTGGGCATCCATCACTGGGCTGACTGCAGTTACGTTTGCGGTCAGATCCTTTTGCAGGGACTCAATATGGACCTTGACAGAGGTTCCCACTTTGACGCGGGAGATCTCTTGCTCAGACAGGTTGGCTTTGACGATCAATGGATTGGTCTTGACGATGACCAGCACGGGCGCGGACGGAGAAGCCATCTGTCCGATTGCTCCGTTGACGGTGGACACGTATCCGCTGATTGGTGCGGTTACGGTCGCGTTGGCAAGCTGTGTCCGAGCGGTCTGCAGGCTGACGGCGGCTTGATTGACGGAGGCTTGAGAGACACCTACCCCATTCATCTGCTGGGCCGCTTGGAGTGCTTGCTGGGCGTTGGCATGGGCGGTCTGGGCATTGCTCAGAGCCAGTTGTGCCTGCTCCAGCTGCTGGGATGAGATTGCGCCTTCGGTGAACAACTGCTGCATGCGTTGCTGGTTGCGCTGGGCGTCAGCCAATGCCGTCTCAGCCTGTGCTAAGCCGTTTTTCGCCTGTTCAAGACCTTGGCTGGAGCTGCTGCCGGATTGTTTCAGGTTGGCTTGGGCCAGCTGGAGAGCGGCTTCTGCCTGTTTGATGGAGTTCTGGATATCTTGTTGGTCGAGACTGAATAAGACGGTACCTTGGTTCACATATTGGCCCAGCTTAACAGGCAGCGAGGTGATTTTTCCGGAAATTTTGGCGCTGACCTGTACCTCTTCGCTCGGTGCCAGCTTGGCGGTGAAGCCTGCGCTTGCGCTGACGGTTCCTTTTTTGACTGTCTCGACTTGGACAGGTGTTACGGTTTCTTTGACAGCGGCTGGTGTAGTGGCCGCCTGCTGATTCGAGCATCCGGCCACCAGCAGGACAGCTGCTAAGGCAAGTGCTATCGGTTGTTTTTTCACTTGTATCTCTCTCCCCTCATATCACAGACCGGTTGGCGCTTCTACTGCCGGAGCGACCGGTTTTTGTTTCTTTTTGCGTCTGCCGCGGAACTTCTTGCCCAGATCATCAAACCAAGAGTGAACGACCGGTACGAGAATCAGCGTGATCAATGTGGAGAAGCTGAGACCAAAGATTACGGCGACGGCCATCGGTGCCTGTGACTCACTGCCTGAACCTTCCGCAAAAGCAAGCGGTCCAATCGCCAGAATCGTGGTCAGTGTGGTCATCAGGATCGGACGCAGACGGACAGGTCCTGCATGCAGGATCGCTTCACGCAGCTCCCAGCCTTTGGCACGAAGCTGGTTGACATAGTCGATCAATACAATTGCGTTGTTGACGACTAGACCGATCAGCAGAATGTACCCGATAAAGACGGACACGCTCAGGGTCGTTCCTGTCGAGAGAAGTCCGATCAGTACCCCTGTAATCGTAGGTGGAATGGAGAACATGATGATGAACGGGGTGTAGAATGATTCGAACTGGGCTGCCATGACCAGATAAACCAGGACGATGGACAGGATGACTGCCAAGCCCAGACTGATAAACGACTCAGCCATGTCTTCACTCTGACCGCCATACTCGATGGTATAGCCGTCCGGTAATGACAGTTGGTCTAATTTGGTTCTGATCTCGGTGCTGACCGAGTTGAGGTCGCGTCCATCCAGATCGCTGGTGATGCTTACTTCACGGGTCTGGTTGGATCGGTTGATTGCAAGCGGTGCATCTGCTTTTTCAATATCGGCTACAGCGGACAGGGCTACTTGTGCACCTCCTGCTGTGACGATGCGGAGGTTTTTCAGGTAATTGATATCTTCTTGGTACTGTTTCGGCATTTTGATACGGACGTCGATTTCGTCATCCCCTGTACGATAGAGGGTCGCGGTCTGTCCGTGGAAGGCCGTGTTGACCGTGGAGAGAATTTGGCCGGTAGTGAGTCCGTACATGCTCGCTTTCTCAGCGTCTACGGTTACTTGGAATTCTTGCTGACTCTCATCCAGTGAGCTTTCGACGTTGCTTGTGCCTTTTACAGACTTCATTTCTTCCTTAATAATGCCGCTGATATCTTTGAGCACGTCGATATCATCGCCACGCAGGGTTACTTGGACAGGTGAACCTGTAGACATTCCGTTAGACTGCTCTGCGATCTTGATTTCGGCACCCGGAATGGTGGAGAGTTGATTTTGCAGGTCAGCTATGACTTGCTTGGTAGAGCGCTGACGTTCCACATGGCTTACCAGAGACAGGTTGACAGTGGCACGGTTGGTTGAGAGGTTGCTTAATCCGCCTCCCCCGCCCGCACTGCCGATGGAGGTGTCTACCAGTGTCATCTCAGGCACTTTGCTTGCAACTTCTTGCACCTGTACAGCGACTTTTTCCGTCTCTTCAAGGACAGTACCGTTCGGCATGGTGATGGAGATCGTGATCTTGCCTTGGTCGAGACCCGGCATGAATTCGGCCCCGATCATCGGGATGAGGGACAGGGAACCGAACAGCAGCACGATGGTAGAGGCAAGCACCGTTTTGCGGTGTCCAAGCGCCCATCGGAGTGCACTTTGGTAGCCCTTCTCAACTTTGGTGAAACCGATATTAAACCAGGTAACTGGGTTGAACCCTCGGTAAGATTTTCCTTCGTGGCCCGAATGATCCGGCACTTTTTTGAGGATGCGGGCGCTGAGCATCGGTACCAGTACGATGGAAGCAAGCAAGGCGGCGATGTGGGAGTACACGACGGTCAGAGCCAATGGTCCGAAGATTTCGGAGGCGATCCCATCTACAAGCGCAATCGGTAAAAATACGCAGATTTGCGCAAGCGCGGAAGCAAATACCGCTGTACCTACTTCACGGGAACCATCGAGTGCGGCCTCCACCATGCCTTTTCCTTCTTCCCGTTTGCGGAAGATGTTCTCCAGCATAACAACCGCGAAGTCAACGAGGGAACCAAGCCCCAGCGTCAGACCTGACAGGGAAATCAGGTTGATCGTCTGACCAGTTGCATACATCAGGAGGAACGTTGCTACGATCGAGATCGGCAATACGATGATCGTAATCAGCATCGATTGGAAGCTGCCCAGGAAGAAGAACAGGATGATAATCCCGAACAATCCCCCAAGCAGGGCGTGCTCTGCTGTGGTATAGATGGAATCCTTGATAAAGGTGGAGGAATCATTAACGGTGGTGATTTGTAAGTTGGTTGGCAATTCTTCTTGGATCTCTTTGAGTTCTTTATTGACTTCATCTGCTACTTCGATAGTGTTGCCGTCAGATGATTTGGTGATGTTGATCCCTAAGCTTGCTTTCCCGTTCAGGTAGCTGAGCTGGGAGATCTCTTCTTCGGTATCTGTAATGGTGGCGATGTCCTGCAGGCGAATCGTCCCTCCGCCTACATTGATCGGGGTCATGCTGATCTGTTGGACGCTGGCATACTCACCCTGCACACGGATATTGAGCTTGCCGTCCCCTTCCCGTACAGAACCCGCTGAACCGGATTGGTTGACACTCTGCATCGCGCCGCGGATCTGATCAAGTGTCAGACCGTACGACTCGACTTTGGCCGGGTCTAAGACGACGTCAACGACGCGCTCTTGACCACCGACCAGACCTACACTCGCTACACCTTCGATCCGTTCGAGACGGGATTGGATCTGGTCTTCGGCGATGCTTTTGAGCTTGTTCATGTCGGCTTCACCCGTCAAGGCAAAGGTCATGATCGGCTCACTGTTCGGGTCAATCCGCAAGACTTGCGGAGAGTTGGCCGAATCAGGCAAGGCTTGGCGTACCCGGTCTACTTTGTCCCGAATATCCAGGGTAGCCTGATCCAGATCGGTTCCCCATTTGAACATCATGATAACCTGTGAAGCACCTTGGACCGAGACGGAGGAGACACTGTCCAGATTCGGAACCGTCCCTACCGCCTGTTCAATCGGCTTGGTGACGAGTTTTTCTACCTCACTTGGAGTTCCGCCGTTCACCGATGTAACGACAACCGCTACCGGGAAGTTAAAATCAGGGTACAGATCAATCGCTAGCCGCGGCAGCGAGATCACACCAAAGATCAGCGTCACAATGGTAAGCACCAAAATCGTTACCGGACGCTTAATCGCAAATTCATATACACTCAACTCGTTTCACCTCTCTTAGTTCAGCTGCGGTTGCCTGTTGCTTGACCGCTGTCATCTCCTGCAGAGTACGAAGAGTCTGTCTCATCTGCTTAACCAGCCCTTCGTAGGCCCCACTGTCCCAACCCTCAATCGGGGAGTGGACGTTGTCATCTGGACGCTTGATCAGTGTGATCCACACGACTCGCCCGTCCTTTTTGTCCCGCACCCGCTTGACCACGTTCTGCCGCTCTAACCGGCTGACCAGTCCAGATGTGGTGCTGTAGGACAGATTGAGCGCTTTGTTGAGATCGGCCATCGTCTTGGGTCCGTCTATAATCTGTTCGAGAATCAATACTTGTTGCCAAGTCATATCACATGTGTTGAATTCTTCGTGAGTGATATAGGAAAAAACCGTCCCTGCATCCCTCAGAAGCTTCGCCAACTGAATTAACTCATTCATCCAGGCCTCCCCCTGCCTAATCTCTTTTCATCTTTCACTCCTACATGCCTTATTCTACATACCCTATACACGCCCCGAATCTACCGACGGGTTGAACTTCGGATCGTCGATCTCTATCTCAAGATAGATGACATCGATGTTAGAATAAGAATAAGCAACAGAACCAAGATAGAAAGAAGGATGCTGTTTTGTTGACCTCTATCCGCATGGCGATTCAAAAACGCTTAATGATCATATGGTTTATCGCGCTGTTATTATTGGCCTGGCTCCCCAACGCCTATCTCAGGGAAACGCCGGTGCAGCTCAGCTTGTCGGTGCTACTTTTTTGCTGCTATCTCTGGATGTTCTGGGTCTCCCAACGCTGGTGGAACCCCGTCCGGATCAAATGGTCGGTCATGGTCTTAGGCAGTCTGACACTGGCAAAAGGCTATTGGTTAGGCGGCGAAAGTATAGGTATTATCATGCTGCTCTCCGTGTTCATCGGGCTGCGTATGGAAGACAAAGTCCGCTTGTGGTATGCCGCTGTGTTTCTCATCTTGGCAGCCCTTTTGATGTACGTACAAATCAATGCTCCCTTGAACGCCCTGACTGCTTTTACCCTAACCTATATCGGCTGTTATCTTGGAGCGCTGGGCTATCGTGTCACCAATGAAGCTTTTAAGGAAAAACAGATCCACTTGGAAGAGCTGCAAAAGGCTCACGAGGAGCTGCAGGACGCACATACCTCCCTGCAGGAAGCCACGGTCACCCAGATGCAGATGGCAGTACTCGAAGAGCGTACCCGGATCGCCCGCGATATCCACGATGAGGTAGGCCACAGCCTCACTTCCATCATCGTGCAGATGCGTGCGCTGAAGTACATGCTACAAGACGGCCCGGCCAATGCACAGGAGGTCGTGGAAAACATGCTGTCCGTCGCCAAAGAAAGCTTGGACGAGATCCGCTCGTCGATTCATACGCTGGCGATTGACAAGATGACATTCGGGCTGACACCACTGCGGGCCCTTTTGTCCCAGACGGAGAAAAATACGGGGCTGACGTGCAACTTCACAGCCCCTGACGAGGAAATCTACCTGCCCAATGAAATCATGATCGTCTTGTACCGTACCCTGCAGGAAGCAATTACCAACGCGCTGCGACACTCCGAGGCGACACAGCTCGATGTGACCATGGTGCAGAACGATGACGGGGTCTCCCTCTCCATCCGTGACAACGGGAAAATCACCCCAAAAGACCCAATCACTCCCGGCTTTGGTCTGACGGGCCTGCATGAACGAATCACGAAGCTGCATGGTACGCTGGACTATCGGGCACGCCAGCCGCATGGGTTTCAGATCGATGCGACGATCCCCTATCAATTCACATCAACCGAGGAGGATGTATAAGGATGACTACAGATCAGACAGCTGGAAAAATCCGTGTCGCGCTCGTCGATGATCAGACCATGATCCGTCAGGGACTTGGCTATGTCATCCGGATGCAGTCCGACATGGAAGTGGTGGGCGAAGCGGCCGATGGCGAGGAAGCGGTACAGATGGTGATGGAGATGACCCCTGATGTCGTCTTGATGGATGTACAGATGCCCAAGCGCTCCGGGATCGAGGCGACGAGTGAGATCCTCAAACGTCTGCCGCATGTCAAGGTCTTGATCCTGACCACCTTTGATGTGCAGAACTATGTCGTCGATGGTATCCGTGCCGGTGCGGTGGGCTATATGCTCAAGGATGCCGATTCACAGGAAATGCTGGAGATGATCCGCCGTGCTTACCGGGGCGAAGCGTTGTTTCACACGGTCACCGCTGCGAAGGCGCTGGCCGAGGTGCTCAAGCAGCAAGAGCCTGCCACTGCCCCCGCCGGGAAAAGTCTTGAGCTATTGGATGACTTGACCGAGCGTGAGCTGGATGTCTTGCAACAGCTGGCGTACGGGTATCGGAATGATCAGATCGCACAGAAGCTGTTCATCACAGAAGGCACGGTGAAATCGCATGTCCATCGGATTCTGCAAAAGATGGGGGTCGAGGATCGGACGCAGGCGGTGGCGATGGCGCTGCGGCATCAGTTGGTGAAGTAGATCGGGATTGGACATAACACGAAAAAGAGCAGGGTCGATTACGTGACCACTGCTCTTTTTCCATATCTACGTTTACGGCCTAACCGGCACATTCACATCATCCACGTTGATATGCCCAAACCCACCTGTCGCCTGATCGACCACTTTTACATACACCTGTGTCCCGACATGCCCCGAAGCATCCCACGACACACGCTGATACGTCTCACTGTTGCTGCCTGTTGCTCTGAACAGCTCGGCCCCATCCGATGCACGCACAAGAGCCACGTAGAGGTTCGCGCTGTCATTGCCACCGCTTACGAGAAAATTGATCTCGCCGTCACCGCCGAGCGTAAAGGTGTTGGACTGGAGCACACCTGTCTGGGCATCTCCCCCGTCCCGATAGGAGAAGAGATGAGACGCCCCGTTTTGGTTAAAGGTACCGCCCCACCAATGGGTATCTGTCGTCACATCGAGCGGACTGAATGCATTGCCGCTGACTACGTTCCAACCCGTCAAATCCCCCGTCTCAAAATCATGATTGGTCAGCTCCGTCTGATTCGGTGCAACACTGACCTGCTGGAAGGTTGCCGTACTGTTCCAGACATTCAGACCGAAGCGGCCGCTGGCAAAAGACGAATCGTTCGCGGTAATCACCAGCGTGTTACCCAGATATACCTTGATCTGACTGCCGCTCGTGACCACTTTGAGATGATAGGTGGTTCCCGTCTGCAAGGGAGTTGGATAGGTGGCAATCACGGTCGCCTGCCCGTTGACGAATTTGAACAGCTTGACGACATCATTGAGTGCATCCACATTCGCCAAATAAGCATTGGCCCCGGTCGCATCAGAGCGGAACACCAGCGCACCTGCACCACCGCCGCCTGTCGCACCTACCGTGATGTCGGCTTCGTAGACGCTGTCATATCCTGTGTCAGATGAGAGTAGGAACGCATCCCCTGTGTGGCTTCCCTGTTTCCCACCTGCAGTATCCACCCAATTACCGTTCACAGGTGTGAGATTGTGCAGGTCGGTTACAAAGCCTGATTGATTGGAAACGTTCACATTTTGGAAGGTAGCCGTAGCATTCCAGACATTTAATCCGAGCAAACCGCTGGTATAAGAAGTATCGACCGTGTCGATCACCTGTGAGCCGTTGAGGAAGACCTTGATCGAATCTCCTTTGGTGGTGACCTTCAGTCTGTACGGGGTCTTCGTGTCGAGATTGGCAGGATACTCCGCAATCACCTGTGCCACACCGTTGACCCGTTTGAAAAGCTTGACGACATTGTTGAGTGCATCCACATTGGCGACATAGGCATTGGTCGCATCTTGGTTGGAGCGGAATACGAGCGCACCTGCGCCTCTGCCATTGCCGTCTGTTACGGTCACATCTGCTTCATAGGTGAAATCAGCGGCTTTTTGTTGCGAGAGGATGAAGGAATCATCGGTGCTTCTGCCCTGCTTGCCCGCAATCGTATCGGCCCAGAGTCCATTGACTGAAGACCAATTCGACAGATTGGACTGGAACGGCGAGCTACCCCACACCCTGCCGAGCTGGTGGGTCGTAAGCGATGTCAGCGTCGCATTGCCGCCAGTGGCAAATACCTCCAGACCAAGACTGTTGCGGTCTGGCAAAATCAAGTCCGTGATCACCTGTCGCCCATCATTGCCAAACACCTCAACAGACGAGCGATCCACGAAGATATGCAGCTTCACCTTCTGATTGACAGGGGCTAGCGGCGCGGTATGGCGTCCGGGAACATGCTGGCTGAAGCTGTTGTTGCCTGCCTGTGTACGATCGACGAATAACTGGGAAGCCGCCTTGTCATAGCCGATGGTGGTGGATTGATTTTTCCCTTTTCTCACCTTCAGACCGAATTGACTCGCGGTAGATGTGTCTACTTGGAACTCCGCGATGATCTCCATAGCGTCTGTGGACGTGCCGGACAACAGATTGCTGCCTGTGGACGGGATGACTTGGTTCGTCCAGGTTTTGGTATTGGTACGGAGCTTGGTCAGCTCAGAGACGGGCTTCTGTACCACGCGGACGCCTTCTGCAAACGTTTTCAATTCTAGTTGACGAGGAATCGACATGGCACTTCTCCACGGGGTGGTCGCTACATCGTTGGCATATTGCCAGTTGCTCAGCCAGCCGAGCCAAAGTCTGCGGCCGTCTGTTGCAGGTACATCTGACCACGAGACGGCGGCGTAAAAATCTTTCCCGTAATCGGTCCAAAACGTGGTCTCAGCCGGATTCTCATTGACGAACCTAGTACCGTCAAAGCTGCCGACAAAATACTGCATCCCAGAGCCGCCAGAGACAGAGCCGTTACCGATGCTGACTTGCAGCACCCATTTTTTATGATTCGGGTTGCCATCTACAGGAAGCTCAAACAGGTCCGGACACTCCCATACTCCTCCGTGGTTCCCTTGATTGCTGCCGAACTCGGATGCATAGCTCCAGTTCTTCAGATTGGTCGAGGTGTAGATCCGTATCCGATCCTGTGCCGCCAGCACCATCACCCATCTGTTGCTGCCCTGATGCCAGAACACCTTGGGATCGCGGAAATCAGCAATACCGGGATTGGGGATCACAGGATTACCTGCGTACTTCGTCCAGGTACGTCCCTTGTCATTGCTGTAGGCAATACTCTGTGACTGCACCCCATTGTTATTGTGGGTAAAAATCGCAACGAACGGCTTCTCTGCCCCGGTCTGAAATCCGCTCGTATTGTTCCAGTCCACTACTGCACTGCCGGAGAAGATGTCCCCCAGCTGATCTGGCTCAAGTGCGATGGGCAAGTGCTTCCACGAGACCATATCGGTACTGACGGCATGGCCCCAATGCATCGGTCCCCACTGAAGCCCATACGGATAGTGCTGGTAAAACAGGTGATACTCCCCTGCATAGTAGACCATCCCGTTCGGGTCATTCATCCAGTTGGCTTCGGGCGTAAAATGATACTGCGGCCGGTACGTCTCGTCGTAGTACGCAGAGTCTGCGGCTTGCACGGGTGTGTGGATAGCAAGCCCCAAGCCGAGTAAGGCGATGATTGCTGTTGCACATTTTGGTTTGTTCAGCCTTTTTGGTTGGTACATGGTGGTAGCCTCCTTTGTCTTTTTTGGTTTGTTTTTTGGTTTGGTAGCTTAGGACATGTAATCGCTTACAACAATCCTTGCATGCTCTTGCTTGCTTTTGGTCATTTATGACTGTTTCTGATTATTTTTATTATATTGGGAATGGTAAAAAACTACAACAGAAACTTTTCCATCCGATTTCGGTGTTTCCGGAGGTTGTATCGGGGTTTGTTTATGAAGGTTTTTGAATGAATGAACGACTGAGTGAATGAGTGACTGAGTGAATGGATGACTTGGACATCAGAGCCTGAAGCTAACTATGGAAATTGGGACGAAAAAAAAGACGCCCGTGAAATCTCACGGACGTCTCTTCCTATAGCCAATCTGCCAATCGGATGATGAATGTAAGTTATCAATTCAGGCGTCTCTAGATGACAGAAGTTGCTTATCGCTCTGCTACCACGATCAGGTATGCCTCGTCACCTTTTGCCCAGACGGTGATCTTGTCGGTTGTCTTCACATCAGATGCGCCGAGATCAGAACCGTCGAAGTATTTCACGGTGAAGTCTTTCGCCAGCTTCACGCTGGTACCAAGGTCGGTGTGGAAAAGGAATTTGTCGCCGTTGACACGGGTTTCGATTCCTTTGAACGCTACATTCTCAAGGGATTTTGCACCTTCAGCGGTCGCTGCGATCACTTTGCCGTTGCGGTCGAGCGTGAGGGTAGCCAGCTCGTATTGGTCTACACCTGTGACCGCATCTGCATCGATGGCATCAAAGTCGTTACCCGCCAGATCCACACGTACGCTGGTTACGCTGCCGTTTTCACTCTTCACGGTTACGTCATTCACGAGTCCGGTTACGGTTTTCGCAGCACCGGTGATCGCTTTTACTTTGCCGTCTGCGTTGAGCGTGATGGTGTATTCTTTGTTGTTGGTCGCAGCGTCAGTATCAACGGTTACGCCTGTGGCCAGCTCGTAGGATTTGCCGTCGATGGTGATTGCTTTATCGGATTTCTCGGTGATGAAGCCTTTTGCCGTTACTTTTTCAGCAGAGAGTTCTACGATATCGGTCGTACCGATGGTGTATTTCCAATCGGTGATGCGGTAGTCGTTGAGCTGATCTGCTTTGATTGTGTTGGCAGCTACTGTCTCACCGTCGATGGTGATGGTAGCATCTGCTGTGAGGTGGTAGGTCTTGTTGTTGATCTTCACAGTAGCGAGGACTGGAGCTGTCCCATTGTCACCTGCTGTATAAGCGGTCGTTGCGGTGATGAACTCACCTGTCACGGCAGTTGTACCTTGCTCGATCTTGGTCAGGTTGCCCTCTTCGTCAAAAGTAAGCACCGCTACCTTGTCGTTGGTCAGCTTGGAGAGCTCGGACACGTCTTTGTCATTGACGAGCAGGTCTGTGTCACGGGTAACATCGTACGTCACACCGTTGAACGTGATCGTGTTGGCATCGGTGTCTACTTTGATTGCCGCGGTAGTAGAGAGCTTGGTGTACGCGATTTTTGCTACTTTGCCGTCAGCATCAAGCGTCAGGTCTACGTAGTCACCTACCGCGATTTGATCAAAAGTAGAGTTGGTTGCCGCGGCTTTTGGATTCGCTTTACCTGTAATCGTGACAGAAGAAGCGAGTTGGTAGGTCGTAGTACCTACTTTGATTTCTTTCTTGGTGGTTGTGCCAGAAGTCGTAGAAGTTTTCGCTACTAAGCCTTTTGTCGCATTGTCGTCAAACGTGATCGCTACCACTTTACCGTCTTCACCAAGCACCGCCACGAATTTTTTACCGATGTGGGATGCTGTTACAGAGAGGTTGCCGTCGACTTCGAGAGTTTTCTCGTTGCCGTCCACGATCACTTTGAATTGCTTCTCGTCACCTACCGCAGTTGTAGGGTTGAGCGCCGTTTTGATAGTACCTGTGACGATTTCTGCGTCAGAGGTAATCACGTTGATGAACGCGATTTTGCCGTTCTTCGTGATGTACTCAATCTCCGCGCCGGTTACTACGGTACCAAATACCTGTACGTCATCGGCCAGCTCCAATGCGGTCTCTTTGCCGATCAGCTTCAGGGAGTCTTTGTTCAGGTCAAAGCTTTCCACCGCGCCTTTTTGCACGTCAAGCTTTTTCACAGTACCTTCTGCTTTGCCGTCTTGGTTGTAGTAAGCACCGTTGGCATAGACAGCGGTTTCCATGAATTTGTCGGTGAATTTGGCAATGGTATCACGAGCCGCGTTGGCAGTTGCCGCTTCTTGTGCATCATAGATCCCTGATTTGTTGGCTTCGAGCAGGTATGGGTGGTACCATTGGCCTGTTGTGCTTGGGCTTACATCGATTTTCAAGCCTTGGACAAGTACAGTCAGCGCTTCCGCTACTTTTACATTGTTGTTCGGCTTGAACGTACCGTCTGGATAGCCTTTGATAATGCCTTTTGCTACCGCCAAGTTGATGTAACCAGTCGCCCAGTGGCTTGCTTCCAGGTCCTTAAACTTGGTTGCGCCTGTCATCAATTTCACTTGGTCTTCGGTGTAGCCCATCGCAAGCACAGCGATTTTGGCGAATTCCGCACGGGTTACTTCTTTATCTGGTCGGAAGGTGCCGTCTGTGTAACCCTTCAGGACACCTGCATAGTTCAATTTTAAGATTGCATTTTTATTTGTATTAGCAGCAATATCGTTCATTGGCAGGCTGTTGGCTGCAAGAGATACACCAGGAATCGCAAGCATCGCTGCTACGACAGAACCAGCAAGAGCCTTTTTGAACGTTTGCGTAGAAAGTACGTTTTTGAAATTCATCCAGTTAGTACCTCCGAAATGTTAGATTTGTCAAAGCAGCTCGTTCCTTGTATAATAATAGAAAGAATATTGCTAATTTTAGTATAATATGTCGATTAGGACTTTTGTCTCTGTTGTGTTGTTGTCAAGAAGGAATTTCGTCGGCTGCAATATGTATGTTACACGGATTCCTGCTTGAGTTCATTATGGAATGATTGGTGCTACAGGAAACATTCAGCCAATACGGCTTACCTAACAAGGAGGGTTACCCTATGCGAAGACAATTTTCCCGCTATGAAGAATTCTGGCCGTTCTATGTGTCCCAACACCGACGGAAGGCAACACGACAATGGCACTTCGTCGGTACGTCCCTGGTCTGGGTCTGTGTGTTGTTGGCTCTGGTAAGCAGCTGGTGGTTCTTGCTCCTGGCTCCTGTATTGGCGTATGGACTTGCGTGGTTCAGTCATTTTGTGATTGAGGGGAATAAACCGGCGACGTTCGGTCATCCCTTCTGGTCGCTGCGGGCGGATTTTCGGATGTATCGGTTGATGCTGACGGGGAAGATGGACGCGGAGATTAGAAGGTTGGGGATGGTGCGGGTGCTGGAGTAGGGTTTTAGTTCGTTAGTAGACTCTTATATTATAGAAGTTATGAAAAAGAACCTCGGACGGGAGCGCTGGCAGCAAGGCGGCTCGTCTGAGGTTCTTTTGTATGTGATATAGTGGTTGAATATCATATGTAAAAAATGAATGAGGTATGTGTGCCTCAATATGACGGTGATCAAACATGACAGACCCATCACTTATTCTCCTCAAATTAGCCGATCTGGATAACGAGATTCACCGTCCGTTTCCCTATCCAGATATACATCAGATGCAAAAAGAATTCGAATCTCACTTCTCCATGCTGGGTGGTATCATAACGGCAGATTTTCATGACTACTGTACGACCATCGCCGGAACGATCACCTATGTACGTAGTGGTCATCAGGAAGACATTCAAGAAACACAACTCGCCCTGCTTCCTCACACTTTTTTTGAGAGATTCCCGGAGTATGCGTTTTTGGAAGAGCATCTGGATCGCTATCCAATGTTTCAGAGCGAGTATAATCTTTTTGAGCAAGCGAGAAAATTGTTGGTGGCGCTTTTTCAGTTCAGGTAGATCATTACGCTTACGCTATACTTCTTCAATATATTTCGAATCAACCAAATCAGCCAACCACACTTTTTCATGCCCATAGTAAAAAAGTACTCCCTCATCCCAAGCCTGCTTGGCGTGAATCCGCAACAGGACGGGCTTGGCATCGCGGCGTTTGCCGACGGTTACGGCTGTCTCGGTGTCTGCGGAGAGATGCACGTACTGCCTGCTTTGCGGGCGCAGTCCGTCACGCTTGATCTGGTCGAGGAAGCGCCTGGCAGTGCCGTGGTAGAGATAGTGGGGTGGTTCCATGGGTTCGCGGCTGATTTTTTGCGGAGTCGAGTGGCCGTAGATGGCGCGTATTCGCCCGTCTATGATCTCGAAGCGTTTTTTGTCCGAAGCTTCTAGCATCTCGTGGAGGTGCTGTTCCTGAAGGTTTCTCCAGACAGGTTTGTCGCGGAGAGCAGCAAACAGTTGACCGACAAGGACCCAGCCCTGTTCGTCCAGCTCCAGCTCGTATTCGTGCGGAGCGTGGCGGAGGGCGTAGGAGATTTCTTTGCTGAGCTGGTGGTAGTGGTAGTGTTGCATGTGGGAGACCTCCTTTGATGAGGGAGTGCGTAATAGAAAAAGCTTTATGTAAACAGAGTGACTGGTGTCAGCCTTACTCATCATGCTTATGAACAGATGGTCAGTAACCGCACGTCTCCGTCAAATCCCATTGCCCCCCTACTCCTCCATCTTCCCAAGCACCCAAAACGCCTCCACAATCCCCTTCTCCGCAATCAGACAAGCCAACCCCAGCGGCGACTCCCAGAACATCTCCGGAATCTGCGGGTTCGTCAGTCCAGCCGGGGTGAACAGCACCGAGTAAATCCGCTGCACATGCATCTGCGTCACCGTCGGATCTGCTTCCTTTTGCCCCCGCGCGATGTTGAACACATACTGCATCGAGGAAAAAATACCGTCTCCAGGAATATGTACATACTGCTTGAACAGCTTCGTTTTCTCCTCATAGGGCGCGAGTGCTTCCGGGGCGCCGATCATGCCGAGAAGTTCTTGCGTTTTTCGTTGCAACAGGCGGTAGATGCGGCGTTTTTCCTCGATCATGATTTCGTCCGTAAAGACCTGCTGGGTGATTTCGTACGCTCGTTCTATGGTCATGGTCATGGGTGGTCCTCCCCTGCTCTTTTTGTCGATAATCAGGCTTTTCCCCATCATAAACCATGCGTTTCGGGCAGGCAAATCAAGTACAAGTACCATATGATATTTCAGAATATTTTTACTAATCATCCGAGTCAGGGAGGTATTGCCAATGTCGAGCAACAAAGGGAAAGCAACACCGAAGAAAAAAGGCCCGTCGCCGGAAAATGCGCAACCTCAGATGAAGATTGTGAGTTCCAGCTCCTGTGCCGTGTGCAAACAGCCATGCGCACGCGGGATGCAATACCTCGAACGGATGAAGCAGCCTGGAGCGGTCGGCAAAGGCGTGCCGTGCATATTGACGCTGGGTAAGATGTGAGGCAGCAGTAGAACGGACGGAACACTTGGGCGTTCAACAGCGCAAATGGATGAGATCACTGGCGGGCGGTGCAACAGCGCAAATGGATGGGATCACTCGCGGGCATGGCAACAGCGCAGATGGATGAGACCACTCGCGGGCATGGCAACAGCGCAGATGGATGAGACCACTTCTTACCGGGGCAAGCAATGGTTACCAGTGTGAGTCTCTCTTCTGCGCGGGGTGTCTGCCCGCTTTTTTCTGCTCCCAATATTTTTTTCATAAATCTTTTCCATTCCCCCCCTTCCTTACTCTCCCAAGGCTTTTCACACTCTTCCCTACCACCACCATCCGACAAAATGCAACAAACTCCTTTTTTCATGTGGTATACTAGTGGGGCAACTTTTTACAATCGTGAGAAAAAAGGAGTGAGTCTGTCATGAGTCAAACAACCATGATGGGGCCGACGGAGAAAACTGCGGCTGCATCCTCACCAATTCGTCCTTCGAAGAGAAAAGCATTGGAATCCGCAGGAAAACGGCGTCTGCTGCTAATCGCAGGCTCGGTGCTATTGTGGGCGGGATTGTGCTATGGCGGTTATTCTCTGGCCCACCAGTATATTGTGAATACACAGACATATATTGATAACCGCCTTGCCAATGTCGAGGCGCAGAACAAAGAGATGACGGAAAACCTGCAGACCCAAATCGCCTCCGTACAGACCGAGCTGGATACGATCAAGGAAGAGCTCGCAATCACGGGTGAATCGATCTCTGGCACCGACAAAACCAAGCAAGCCCTGTCTCAGCGCATCACCGCTTTGGACAAGCAACTGGCCGAGCTGAAGACCTCCCTGAAAAAACTGGAGGAAACCGCCCGTGCCTGGTAAATTTCACGCTTTCATGGGGTTCTTGCTTGCCCCGGTGTGCGGGATGATGCTTGCGTTCCATCAGGGGAATCCGTTTGTAGCGGATTATGACAGGGCAGAGATTGCGACGGCCAAGGCTCAGGAAGATATGATCGGGCTGCAGGAGACCGCCAAGGATACCAGCGCGATCCTCAAAGACATGCAGACCGCGCTCGCCAAAGAAAAGAAAGCGGACGAAGCCCAGAAAAATCAGCTCGACCAGCTCTTGGCGAAAAGCCAGTCCAGCCAGCAGGTCTCGACCGAGCTGTTGGACAACCTGCTCCAGACGCTGTTAGGTAAGCCGATCGACCAGCATTTTGGTACGAATTCCCGGATCAAGGTCTATTCGCTACAGGAGGCCGGCTACAGCGGCTACATGGCGAAGGTGCGGGTCTACAACCCGAACGCGCTGAAAATGGTCATGGCCAATGACACCGTCTACAGCCGCGGCGAGACGACCAGCCACGCGACCAAGCGCAAAGGTGCGATTCTCGGCATCAATGCAGGCGGCTTTGACAAGCGAAAAGGTGGCACGCTGGCTCCGCTCGGGATGACCGTGGTGGATGGACAGATCAAGACGTATTCAACCAACCCGAACCTGCGTTTTGTCGGGTTTAACAACTCAGGCCGACTGGTCGGTGGGAAAATCCCGACACAGGCCGAGGTCAAGCAGATGGGGGTGCTGCAAGGGGCGAGCTTCCTCCCTGCTCTGCTGGAGGACGGCGTAGCGAAGCCGATTCCAAGTGCTTGGGCGAACCGCCGCGAGCCACGTACATTGATTGGGAATTTTGAAAATGGTGACTTGCTCATCATCGTCATTGATGGCCGGAACAAAGGCGGCTCCAAAGGTGTCACACTGGAGGAGGCGCAACGCAAACTGAAGGAATTCAAGGTGCGCGATGCGTTCAACCTCGATGGCGGAAGCTCCAGTGTCTTCTATTATAATGGCAAGGTGCTCAACCATCCGTCGAACGGACGTGAACTGCCGCTGACGACGCATTTGGTTGTGATGCCGTAGACAAAATCCCCTTTTAGCCTTACTCTTGGGTTAGGAGGGGATTATTACCATGCGTTATATGATTTTTGTATTCCTCGGGGCATGCAGCTACGGGGTGCTTTCTACTTTTGTCAAATTCGCTTACGAGGATGGCTATATCGTCAATGAAGTGACCGGGAGCCAGATGTTTTATGGGATGATTACCGCATGGATTCTGGTCCTGCTGTTCTCCCGGCAACGGGCGTCGCTTCGGCAATGGCTGGTGATGCTTGGGGTAGGCGTCTCGCTGGGTTCGACTGGGGTTCTGTATTATGCGTCCCTGCAATTCGTTCCGGCTTCCATCGGGATTGTGCTGATGTTCCAGTTTACATGGATCGGCGTCTTGATTGATGCGGGGCGGAAGCGGCAGTGGCCCAGTAAGGATAAGCAGTTGGCACTCCTTCTGCTGCTGGCTGGTACGGTGATGGCGGGCGGCGTGCTTGACGGCGGTGGAGCGTGGGAGTTTTCGCTGGTCGGTGTTCTGCTGGGGCTGGCTTCAGCTTTTACGTATGCGCTGTTTATTCTGTTTAATGAGACAGCGGCGGTGGAGCTGAACCCGTGGATTCGCGGGGCGATTATCTCGACTGGCTCGATGCTGGTCTCATCGGTGGTGTTTCCGCCGGAGTTTATCTTTAATGGCAAGCTGCTGGAAGGTACATTGACACAATGGGGCATTTTGCTCGCGATTTTTGGGATCGTGGTCCCGACTCTGTTTTTTGCGATTGGAGTGCCTCGCATCGGCGGGGATTTGGCGACGATCTTGGGTGCGGCAGAACTGCCGACAGCGGTATTGCTGTCCAGCCTGGTCCTGCATGAACAAGTAACTCCACTGCAATGGATCGGGGTCGTGGTGATCCTCGTCGGCATCGTCATTCCGCAAGTGGCGGACCGGTTCCGGCGCACTACGACACCAGCGACTCAACCGTCTCAATCTGTGAAAACGACTGATCTTACCTAAAGATCGGTCATTTTTTTATAAATAATTCTACAATACTAAAAATTCGGTGAAACGTTCGAATTATAGACAAAACCTCCTCCAAGCTATACTCTTTGTTGAGGAGGCGATTATCGTTATGCGTTATATTTTGCTGGTCTTCCTTGGGGCGTGCAGTTACGGGGTGCTCTCCACTTTCGTCAAGTTCGCCTACGAGGATGGTTATATTGTCAACGAGGTGTCCGGCAGCCAGATGTTTTTGGGTGCGGTGATGGCTTGGATCTTGGTCTTGCTGTTGGCTCGTCAAAAAGCCAGCTTTAAGCAATGGCTGTTACTTGCCGCTGTCGGTACGAACATGGGGTTGACCGGAATCTTTTACTATGCGGCTCTGCAATCGATTCCTGCTTCGATTGGGATCGTTTTACTTTTCCAATTTACCTGGATTGGGGTACTGCTTGACGCGGTGCATAAGCGGCAATGGCCGAGCCGGGATAAGCTGTTGGCGCTTGTCCTGCTGTTTGCGGGGACATTCCTCGCTGGCGGTCTCTTGGATGGTGGCGGCGGTGATACGTGGGAATTCACATTTACCGGGATTGGACTGGGATTGTTGTCAGCGGTGACCTATGCGCTGTTCATCCTGTTCAGTGAAAAAGTGGCTGTAGAGGTCCATCCCCTGTTACGCGGGGCGATCATGACGACGGGGTCGATGCTGATCACCTTTATCGTGTTTCCCCCGACCTTCCTGACCAATGGGACACTGTTTGACGGCACCTTGTTCCAATGGGGCTTTTTGCTCGCGTTCTTTGGGGCGATCATCCCTACCCTGTTCTTCACCATCGGGGTTCCGCGCATCGGCGGGGACTTGGCGACGATCTTAGGAGCGGCAGAGCTGCCGACTGCGGTGCTGCTCTCCAGCTTTGTCCTGCATGAGCATGTCTCGCTGCTGCAATGGATCGGGGTCATCGTGATTCTGGTCGGCATCGTGATTCCCCAACTCAACCAACAACGAAAAAACAGACAAAAGAGGACTGATCCCGCATAGGATCAGTCCTTTTTTCATCAAAGGGGGTGGGAGTAGGCGTTACATCCATGACCAAAAGGTATCGTGTCGACTGATCAGCGGGCTTACACAATCAGCGTGTCAGCGGGTGGTCTGAGCGATTTTGTTCAGCTGGGCTTGAATCTCGTCTTTGACTTTTTCCACTTCACTGAAGTCAACCGCCGAGATATAGGACTTGATCAGCTCAGCGTGTGTTTCTTCGACCTGCTTGAGGTATGCGGTGGCTTCCTTCATCTTTGCGGAGTAGCGGCCTTTGATTTCTTTCAGTTCCTGTTCGTACTGTTCGTCGGTGCCAGCGGTGATCGTGCGTTCGTACATGTCGAGGATCTCATCGGTTGGACGGTCTGGGAAATACTCGTGCGGAGCCGTGCTGTCAAAAATCGCCACGCTCAATTCAGGCAGCAGCACCATATCCAGACTGTTCGGGTCAAATCCGCAGTGGTACACCTGTACGTCAAAGCCGCGCTGATCAGCCGCACTTACGAGGCGCTTGAGCATGGTCGATTTGCCGGAGCCAGGGCGTCCTTTGACAAAATAGCGTTTTTGGATGTCTTCGGTCAGGTTTTGGATGTAGTCGACCGCACCGTTTGGCGTGGCCGCACCGAAGTAGGAATGACGGATTTTGCTTTGCTTTTTCAGTGTGTTGGTGGCGAAGAACAGATCGATCACTTCTTCGGTCACTTCGTTGGCTTTATTGAAATCCATGTTGGAGATATAGATTTTTTCCCATTCATCGTGGACGAGAAGGGCATCATGGAAGGAGTCGGTCGCTTGCTGGTAGAGCGTGGCGATCTGCTCATTGAGCTGACTGATCTCCTGTTGATACGCTTCCAATTTGTAAGTATCTACTGCCCCGCTCAGATTGAGATAGATTTTTTCCACCTGGGATTTGGGCTCGGTGAAGCCTTGCGCCGTGCCGTCCACGATCGCAGTTTTTAAGTTTTCGATGATCAGTCCGTCTACCGCACCATTTTGCGACGGACAATGGATGAAGAGGATGTCATGCCCGCGCTCTGCCATCTCGTCACCGATTTTTTTGATCACGGTGGACTTACCGGTCCCAGGTCCTCCTTTTAGAATGAACAGGCGATCCAGTCCTTCTAATACTGACTCATAAAAGCTAAAAGACCCACGAGCTGTATTCCCACATGCATACAGATTTTTCACATTTCCTGTCATCGTAACACTCCTCTTTCCAGTTGATACGATATGTTATGTGGGCGGTGCCGTATGGGTGTTTGCCCAATGAAAAAAACTTCCTGAAAAAGTCAGGAAGTTTGGCAGGCTAGTTCTTTTTGCGTGCGACGATCACGGTAGCAAAGTGGCGGTGCGGGATATTGCTGGAGTTGCAGTCGAAGATATACTCCAGCAGGTATGGAATCTCAAAGCCAGCCTTTTGATAATAACGCTCCAGCTCGCCGCGTTCGAACAAGTATTCATTCCGCCCCCAGTCAGGTGCCATCTCGACATCAGAATGCTGGGTAAAGGCAAACATCAGATGATAGCCCCCCGGTGCGGTCATCTCCTGCCAGTTGCGGAATTGGCGTGCACGGTTGTCCGGATGGATGTATTGGAGCGTGCCGATCGAGTAGACTGCATCGACTGCTTGATTCAGGGTGAAGTCGTTGATATCTGCTTCGATGGTCGTGACCTCCACTCCCCGCTCCCCGGCGAGACGCTGTACTTTGGCAAGCCCGGCTGGTGCAATATCCATCGCGGTGACACGCAAGCCTTGCTTGGCAAAAAATACGCTGTCACGCCCCTCTCCCGCCCCCAGCTCCACAAGTGTACGACCCACTGGTTCAGCCGCTAAGAGATATTCCATCAGGCGCTTCGCCAGGTTGGTCGGCTCTGTTCCCCAGTAGTAGCCTTCTTGCAGGTAGATTGCTTGCAGTTGTTCTTTGTCCATGTCCATTCACCTCATTGATTTGATACGCTAAGCATAAGGCTTGACGCAGCGTGAAGCTCAAGAGGCAAAATAAAAAAACCTCAGCCTTTTTTACGGAGCAGGTGAGGGTTTCTTATGAGTCAGCGACTCCCTTATTTCCATTTCTTTATATAATAGGTCATTCCGCCGAAGAGTAGGATGGCGAAAAAGAGAATGACGAGCAGCTTCATAGGGATGGGTTCAACTCCTGAGTCTTTTTCGTTTTATTATATAGGAAATTACTCCTTTGGTGGAGGGAGAGAAGCAATATTTCCGAGTGTAAGCTCGTGATGTCCCATTATTGTTACTTTTTGGATCATACTGTATAATTACCGATACACCTTGGCCAACGAGCAAGTATCGGGCAGAATTGCGACATATGCTCTCTGTAACTTTCCACGCCAGATCTGCTCGACAGTCAACTGATCGAAGAATTAATGAGGGGTGTTCCTTGATGACAAATCATAGAATGAATCCGAAGGTCGATGAATTTTTAAGTAAAGCTACACAGTGGAAGGAAGAATATGAAAAGTTAAGAAATATCGTTCTTGACTGTGAGGTGACCGAAGAATTTAAGTGGATGCATCCTTGTTACACGTTTGACCAAAAAAACATCGTTTTAATCCATGGATTTAAAGAATATTGCGCGCTTCTGTTTCACAAAGGTGCCTTGTTGCAGGATGCCCATGGGATTCTAATCCAACAAACGAAGAATGTACAAGCGGCACGCCAGATTCGGTTCACCCATGTTCAAGAAATAGTCGAGATGGAACCCATCCTGAAAGCCTATATTCATGAAGCGATTGAAGTTGAAAAAGCCGGTTTGGAAGTACATTTTAAAAGCAATTCGGAATTCATCATCCCTGAAGAACTTCAAAGTAAATTCGATGAAATCCCTGCCTTACAAACTGCTTTTGAGGCATTGACGCCGGGACGGCAAAGGGCATATATTCTTTATTTTTCTGAACCGAAACAATCCAAAACCCGTGAGTCAAGGGTTGAAAAATATTTGCAGCAAATTCTCAATGGAAAGGGATTAAAGGATTAGGATATTCTCCTTGAACGAACGGGGGCTTATGTGTAAAACGTAGGCTCCCGTTTTTTCGTGTAGGTAGCATTCATTCAGCAACAATCTTTACGAAAACAGCCTAAAAATATAGATAGCCCCTCAAGGATGCTTAGTCATAAACAAAAAAACAAAAGCCAGATCTCCTCAATCATTAATCTCCCCCGAACTAGCTTTCACCTATCCCCTCCCCCACGACAAATAAAAAACCACGCCCCGAAAGACGTGGTCCCAATCCATCCGATTAAGTCAAGCTGCGGTTGTAACGTGTGCCACTGGTTTGGTTATCAACCGTGTGGCTGGTGACAGCTTGATTCTGTGCGGAGTATTGTGTGCTTGGATTGTATTGGTTGTCATATTGATTGAGGGAAGCCATCGCATCAGAAGAGATGTTGCCACGGAACACGAGTGCTGCCGGGGAAACGATGCCGTTGCTTGCCGTGTGGCGTACATCATAGGTTTGACCATTGATGGTAGTAGAAGGAACGCCGCCTACTGTACCTTGGCCCACTTGATTCATCACAGGGGATTGCACGCTGGAGGCAAGAGATGGAGAACCTGCTTGAGTACCATAGTTGCCAGCGCCATAGTTAGCAGTAGAAATAGCCGTTTGGTAGCTATTAGCCTGACCCATTCCCATGCCAGAAGTACCCAAGCCTGCTGTGTTCATCGTACCCATGGTCATTTGTGCGCCACCAGCAGTTGGCTGGTATATCCCCATCATGGTGGAAGTAGTCACATCTTTCATGGTTGGCACTTGGTAGTAGCCGCGTTGGTTCATATATTGCCATACTTCATATGCTTGTTCACTGCAATTGACAGAAGCTTGTTGGAGTGTGCCGCGGATGTGTGGATCTGCTGCTTCTTGAGCGGCACGCATTTTTTCTACTGCACTTACCTTGTGGAGCTGCAGAAGCGCGCTGGAGATGTCGCGGTCATCGATTTCGTTGACAGACATGTTTGGAGATACAGGAGCTGGTTGACGCAGGCCATAGGTTGGGCTTGTCATTTTTGGTGCACGGTATGGAATAGCTTGTTGGTTGCCAGTGTGGTTCAGGGTGTTTACCAGCAGGTTGTAGCCTTGGACGGAGAATTGCATCTGCTTGTCCATGATGCTTGCGAGTTGCTGGTCTTTTACATGCGGACGGTAGAGCTGCATGGTGTTGATGTCATTGATTGTCGCTTCGAGAACCTCATGCATATCAAGGATTTCGTGTGCACCATAATTTGCTGCCATGGATGGTCTCCTCCTACATAATCCGTTGTATTTTGCGATTCATATATCGCCATCCAACAGTATTACCAACCTAACCAAAAATATAAAAAAAAGAAGGAAGAAATTTCTTTCCTCCCTCTTTTGGCTTATATCTTATTGAAGCTGGAGCAAAATATCCTCCAGCTCATGAACCGGAACCGGTCTGCTGAAGAAATAGCCCTGTACTTCCTGGCATTTTTGACTTTTTAAGAACTCCAGCTGGCTCGACTCCTCCACCCCTTCGGCGATGACATTGAGATTAAGCTTGTAAGCCATCGCAATGATCGCGGACACAATGGCCCGGTCGTTCTGATCGGTGGTGATATCACGGACGAACTGCTGGGCGATTTTGAGAGTATCGATGGGGAAACGCTTGAGATAGTAGAGTGAGGAGTAACCTGTACCGAAGTCGTCCATCGAGATGGTGACACCGAGGTTTTTGAGCTCCTGCAGCAGGTCGATGACGATATCCACATTTTGCATCGCGATGTTTTCTGTGATCTCCAGGTCGAGGTATTTCGGTTCGAGTCCGACCTCTTCCAGCACATCGGCGACTAACTCCACCAGATTGCCCTGATAAAATTGGCGTGGGGAGATATTCACCCCGAGGCGGATGTGCGGCAATCCGGAATCTTGCCATTGTTTCAGCTGGCGGCAACCCGTACGCAAGATCCATTCCCCGATCGGGATGATTAAGCCGGTTTCCTCTGCCAGACTGATAAATTCACCCGGCGGGATCAGCCCCAGGGTAGGATGACGCCAGCGGATGAGCGCTTCGACACCGATGATCCGGTCGGATTGGATATCAATCTGCGGCTGGTAATAGATCAGGAATTCGTCGCGCTCGATCGCTTTGTGCAACTCGCGCTCCAGCACCATTTTGCGGGAGAGTGCCTGATTCATATCATCTGTGTAGAACTCGAATCCGTTTTTGCCTTCGTCCTTGACGCGGTACATCGCGGTGTCTGCGTTCTTCATCAGGGTCTCAGGGTCCTCACCGTCGCCTGGGTACATCGCAATCCCGATACTGCACGTGATCCGCAAGTCATGCTCCTCGATCATGAACGGTTCGGAGAGCGCCTGCTGGATGCGTCTGGTGACCGTGATGACCTCCTCCTGACTGTGAATCCCCTCCATCATCAGGGTGAACTCATCCCCGCCTTGCCGGGCCACGATGTCAGAATCACGCATGCATCCCTTAATCCGTTGACCGACGGCGACCAAGAGATAGTCCCCCAACATATGCCCCAGCGTGTCATTGATGAATTTGAAACGGTCGATGTCAAGGAACAGGATCGCTACCATCTGCTCCCGCTCATGGGCCTGATCAAGCGCCACCTTCAGCCGGTCCTCGAAATAACGGCGGTTCGGCAAGCCACTCAGCGAATCGTAGAACGCCATGTTCTCCATCTTGCCAAGCGCCACAGCCAGCTCTTCATTTTTGACCGATAGCTCTTCTGTCCGTTGCTTGACCAGCAATTCCAACCGTTCGGTAAAGGTATGCAGACGCTGTAGCAGGTTGTTGTTTTCCATGATCGTGATGATCTGCCGGGCGACGACCAGCACGATGGAGAGAGTCGCACCGATGATGATCGTATCCAGCTGTTGATGACGCATCACCATGATAATCAACAGAACGGTCATACTGATATACGGCACAGACAGCCGGAACATATCCAGACTGGCTACCTGCACCTGCTGGCGACGGTTCATCGGTTTGAGTGTGTCAAATTCATCATAGAGCGTGGCCAGCCCCAAAAACATCATCCCGAGCGTCCACAGCGGTTCCAGCCAGATCGTATACTCAGACTCATTGGCGGAGGCGATCATGAAGTTCACATCCGCAACGATGATAAGGAACAGACCCGTACTGATACAACTGAGCAAGCGTGGCGGCAGTACGTTTTTGGAAAAATAGAGAACCATCATAATAAAGATAAAGACAAGGTCAGCGACAGGGTACGCTGCCGATACGATGATGGTAAGCAGAGGAACTTCTGTCTGCTGGATAATCGGCTGAATGACAAATTGCCAGCTAAGTGTCGTGACCACGATCATGGTCACCATGACATCGAAGAACAGACGTAAACTTTTAAAATGATTCTTATTTTCATACATTTTAAACAAAATAGCGAGGAGGAGCCCTAGCGCATTAAACAGATAAAAGATATCCGCGACACCTGGGAATGGGGGATCTTGATTCCACACGTACTGGTAATAAGAAGTAATGGTCTCCCCGATGCAGTATCCAGTTGCGCCAATGGCGGCAAACAGCCAAAAGTACCTCCCCTCTTCCTCAACTCGACGGAAAGCGAGATACAGGAGCAGGACCGTCACAATCGGGCCCGCCACCGGAAAAAACTCGGAGGCAAGCTGTATGGTGGAGTTACTGCTCTCACGAAACAAGAATAGCCATGCATAATAACAACCAATGTAGACGCTTATATACCAGCCTGCATATTTACGCCATCGTAACACATCCATAAGCGGTTTCCTCCGTATCCTCGTAATGTCCGTCGTTCAAGATATGAGCGGGGATGCGGGCATGATTGTACCGATACCCATTTGCTAGACATGCAAAAAATGCCGATTCTTGTAGCGAATCAGGCATTTTCTTCTTACTGTACGAGTCCGTAGTCTTTTTTTAATTCTTCTAAAGCGGCAATGGAACGCTTCGCCCATTCATCACCGCGTGCCTGAAGTTCTTGAATTTGGTTTTCTAGGGTCTGAGCCAATGATGTACGGTAATCCGGCAGTTCTTGCGTGTACAGACTGATATTGCCTGGTGGAACATTCACCTTTTCCTGATAGGCCAGTGCCTTGCGTTCATGAAACAATGTCACATCCGTCTGAAACGGGCTATGTAAATCGCCTTGTGTCGGGTGCTTGAGTACGGCAAGGGTTTTGAAGGTGTATCGCTCTGGTGCAGCAGCAATAATCTCACCTGCATAGACACCGGTCCGGTGAATGATCCTGACGATATCTCCTACCTGCAGTGCGCGGTCAGTCATAGGGAATCCTTCCTTTCCATCATCATTATGAGTACATAAATAGAGCAACGGACACTAACGCAAGCACAAGTGATCCGATAAAAATGCCAATGATAATTTTGTTTTCTTTGTTATTGTTTTCTGACATAAGGGATGAAATGCGCCTCCTTGTTATGAATGCCTAACCTTATTCTACCCTGTTTTCCCGAAGAAAAAAATATCCCAATCGACAATAAATCGACTGGGAATATATTTTTTTCTCGAAAATTGTAAATCTATAGGAAGGAACGGTTGTTTTGATAAGGGGTTACACGGGTTGCTTCTGTATGATGGGGCTGATCATGAGGAGCAAATCCCTGGTACGCTGCATTCTGCTCAGCTGACTGACCAGAAGAGCGGTAGGCCGGATGGACATTGTTCACTGTCTCAGCAGAAAAATCACGCGGTACATGGGTAAACGACACCTGTTGGGTGTTCATCGCGTAGTGGGAGCGTCCGCCTGCCTGCTGGTGCCCTGCTTCCCGAGTCGGTGTGGTGTAAGGTGTAGTCGCTGTCACATAGGATTGACCCGCAGGTGGAGTGTTCTGCGCGCTCTCGGTACCCTGTACGTTCTGTGCATAGGCCCCGTGTACACCAACATATTGCTGGCTGGTATGATTGGTCTGGGTCTGGAAGGTCTGTGGCTGCTGCGGATGTTGCTGGTTGGTCAGAGTAGATTGGTACTCAGCAGATGGCTGATAGCGATGGGAGGGCTGCATCTCCCGGCTCTGCTGGTATTGTGAAGATGGCTGGTAGCGTTGCGCCTGCTGGCTTTGCGCTTGGTCTTGGCGGTTGACCCCTACATTGTATTCACGCATGTAGGTGGATGACTGTGTCCGAGCGTTGTATTGGTTGGTGGTGTTGCGGTCGTTATAGGTGTTATGCCCTAGCAGCATGCCCTGTCCTTGCGGGGTGCTGGCATGGGACGGGTAGTATTGGTTGGTCTCATAAGTGGCTTGGCTTTGGGTCAACTGCGTACTCTGAGCACGGCTGCCCTGCCCCTGACTGCTCCCCTCCGGATTGATCGGATAGTGAGCATGCTGGAACTGAACAGAAGCGACAGGATACTGCTCGGTGCTGCTCTGGCGTGCCTCGATGTCTGGCACCCCATCACGCAGGATGGAGCTGACCGGCTCTTGAGCATATGATTGCTGTGGTGTCTGTGTCGGATTGTAGCCGCGCTGGGTAGAGCTGATCGGACGTGTATTGCCTTGGGCTTGATACATATGCTCTGCGGTGGAAATATGATAATTGCCCAGTTCACGCGGGTCAAGCTGTTGGTTATTACCTTGCTGGCGCATCCAAACATCCCCTTTGTGCATCAGATTGGCACTCAGTCATGCCGTCTAGAGTATGTCCGTTTTTGCCCGCAGACATAAGAAAACGCCTTTCTCCATCTGATGGAAAAAGACGCTGGTTTAAGTGGCTTCCCGCCTGTTAAGATGCATATTCACGCAGGTCCAATAAGCCTAGTTTAAATTCGATGTAAGAAAGGAGACGATAAAGCATCTGAATCTCTGATTCAATCGCAACATGCAGCTCCACATTGCCCGGTTCTGTCTTTTGCACATCCGTAAGCAACTTGCGGCTGTTTTCGATCAGATCTTCGTAGCGTTTCTTCTCATATTGCAGTTCTTCCACCATCTCACGGCGCTCTGTAGTCATCTGTGCATCCTCCTTTACCTCAATGAACATTTTTGTCAATTCCATATATTTTGTCCTCCTGTAAAACCTGTTACTACTAGCATAGTGGTTCGCTCTCAAATAAACAAGAGGAATATTCAGTTTATTTTCAACATTTTTAGACATATATATGTCGAGTATTGGCGAAGAGTGAGAAAACTTTTATTGATGTGTTTTTCGGGTCGTAGGCGCGGGGGGTCGGAGGGTTTCGGCGGGACGCCGGTTAGACAGCTACTTGGAAGCATCAGACTGTCCGCCTCGGCTAGGTCTCTTTGGGAGTGGGAGCAAAATGTTTCAACCCCCCGATGAGAGGGGGCATCTGGGTGATTCAAGAAGTGAGACTATTGCTCCCAAAAGCGTCCCCCAAGGAGACCTAGCCGAGGCTGGGAAGCTGTCTAAAAGGCGTACCGCCGAAACCCTCCGACCCCTATGCGACTACGACAAGAAAAAACAACAACAAAATATAAATGAAGGGGAAAGGAAAAGACAGAACTACTCAAGATCAAAGACATTAAGATTACCACAAAAGATATTTTATATCGAATCCCAAAATTGGTTACGATTCGACATCTTTTACTGGTTAATGAAACCTAAGTCTTACTACCCAGACCTTATTACCTAAGTCCTTTCACCTATGCCTAATCCCCACTACCCAATCAATTCCAATTCCTTTTTCGTAAACGCTACCAAATCTGTAAGCATCTCCTCAGAAAAATCAAACGTAATACCTGCAGCCGCGTAGACTTCCGGCAGGGATTTAGATGCACCGAGGGTCAGGGCTTTTTTGTAGTTGGCGAGGGCTTGCTCTGGGTTTTCTTTGTACTGCTTGTACATCTGAAGCGCGCCGATGTTGGCGATGAGGTATTCGATATAGTAGAACGGCACCTCAAAGATGTGCAGGACGCGGTACCAGCTGTTGACGATCTTGTCTTCTTCGCCGGACCAGTCGATGTATGGAGCCAGGTACTCCTTGAAGAGCTGTTGGTACTTAGCTGTGCGCTCTTCGCGGGTGTGGTTCGGATTCTCATACATCCAGTGCTGGAAGGCGTCGATGAGGATCATGCGCGGAGCGAGGTAGATGAAAGATTCCAGCTGCTCTTTTTTGGCGCGGGCGAGGTCGGCTTCGTTGTAGAATTCAGACCAGCCCTCCATGGTGAAGTACTCCATGGACATACTCGCAAGCTCAGCGGATTCCATCGGGACGTCTTTGTAATCGTCGATGGCGAGCGTCTTTTTCAGGTCGTTGTGGATGCAGTGGCCCATTTCATGGACGAGGGTCTGTACGTCACGCTGGGTTCCTACGGAGTTCATGAAGATGAAGGAAAGCTCAGATACCGGCAATGGAATGCAGAAGCCGCCTGGTGCTTTGCCTTTACGGCTGGAGAGGTCGAGCATGCCGCGCTCGTCCATGGTACGGAGCAAGCGGGTGAAATCCGGGTCCATTTGGTCGAAAATACGGGTGGTGCCAGCGATCAGCTCGTCTGCTTCGCTGAAAGGCTTCAGCGGTTTTTTGCCTGCCGGTACAGCGTCCGTGTCCCATGGGCGCAGTTTGTCTACTCCCAGCTCGGCTTGATGGGCTTTTTCCAGCTCTACCTTGAATGGGACCACTTGCTTTTTCACAGCTTCCCCAAGCTTGAAGCAATCTTCAGGGGTATAATCAAAACGCTCATATTCTTTGAACATATAATCACGGTAGTTGGCAAGACCTGCGTTCTGTGCCTTCTGGTGGCGGATGCGGATCAGTTGATCCATGATCTCTTCCAGCTGGTCGGCACGCTTGCTGTATTCACCTTGGATGGTGCGCCAAGCTTTTTCGCGGACGGTGCGGTCGGAGTCTTTCAGATATGGATAGATCTGCTCCAGCGTCTTCTCTTCGCCTTCCCACTCCACATTGATGTTGCCTGTGATGTTAAAATATTCGGTCACTAAGCGGGACTCTTCGATGCTAAGCGGGATGTTCTCTTCGCGGAACAGCTCCAGAGCATTCTTCGTTTTGCGGATCAGAAGACCGTATTCGGCAGGATCAAGCTCGGACAGGTACGGGCTTTTTTCGAATTTTTCGTTCAACTCAGCCTCATACTTGGTGAGCAGCGGCAGAATCACTTCCTGATCGTGTTCAAAATTACGCTGGGCCGTCTCATCATCGGTACGGCATTGAAAATCGGCATAGTGCCCATTGAGGATTTCCTGTACGTGGTTGAACAGTTCGTTTTTCTCACGCAGCCATTGCTCCAGATCCTGTGCGGATGTGAGCTCTTGCTTGACGAGCTTCTGCAGACGTTGCTCCAGTTCTTGCGGGTCGGCTAGTGAGAATGTTTCTATGTAGAAATTGGCCATGTGATAAACTCCTTTGCAAAAGGTAAGGTTGGATTGAAACCATTTTAACATAGTTACGAAGCTTGCAGTCAAAGAAAAAAGCCCTATATATAGGGCAAAATCGACAAGGGAATTTCGACAGGATGTTGATTATCTGGGACTTTTTACATATTTTTCAGATTTCTTACCCGATGCGCATCCCTGAGGTGTTCTGTAAAACGATCCGCCAGCCGTCCGGATCTGCAATGGTGATGCCACTTCCCTTCCAGTATGGATTCTCCGGTTCGACGGCGGGATATCCCATCTCATGCAGGCGGTTGGCGACAGCATCCCGGGCGGTTCTGTCTGGTAGATAGAAAACCAGCAGATTATCCTCGGTCGGTGCCGGGCATGGGCTGCCAGATACATGGCGGGTGAACTCCAGATGATAATCCACGCCGGGAAGTCCGAACATCACACCGTCATAGCCGTCGTGGTTCTCAAACCCGCCGATTCGGGTAAGACCGAGCCCCTCTCCATAAAAGCGGATGATCTCGTCAAGCTTGTCGGTTGGACGAGCGACGCGGAATTGGACGACGGGCATTTGGTTAGACCATGGATTGGTCATGGAAATACCTCCTGATTTAGATGATTTTTATATTAATTATATTTTAAAGTATAAAAAGTATGCTAACAAGTATTTATTTGCAAAATCTTGTAAAAAAATCGACTTCCCCGCGTGATCGTGGATGGATCACGGAAGAAGCCGGCCGTTTTTTGCTGGATGATCATTTTTTTCAGGATCATCTTTTTTCGGATCTGGTTTGAATATTGGCAATCTGGGTTTTATTTGTGATCTATATTTATAGAAGCAAAATTTTTTTTATCACGGGCAACCATCACACTAGATAAGAAAAATCGCTACCACTGTCGTGACCGCCAGACCGACTGCGACGGGTACGAGATTGCGCCGCGCCAGCTCGAACGGGTTGACTCCACAGATGGCTGCTGCCGGGATCAGCGCCCACGGAACAAGCGTCCCTCCCCCTACCCAGATCGCGGCAATCTGTCCCAAAGCGGTCAGAGTGGCGATGCCTGAGCCGATGGCCTGTGCGAACAGCTGGGCGATGGAGCCTGCCAGTGTGATGCCGGAGAAGCCGGAGCCGTCCAGCCCAGTGATGACCCCCACTGTAGTCAGCGTGATGGCCCCCACCTCTTTGCTCAGCGGGATCGTGTGTGCGAGTCCGACTCCTAAGTCATTCACAATGCCGTGTGAGCCTGGCGGGAGGAGTTCCCCGAAGACTTTGACAAATCCGCTGTCCCCCATGTAGAAAAAAGCGGCAATCGGGATGACCGGGCCGAACACTTTGAAGCCGAATTGAAATCCTTTGATCAAGAGTTCGGTTGTCTTCTCAAAGCCCTCATCCTTATGGGCTGCCATCGTGACCAGCAGCATGATACACAATGCCGTCCCGCCGACGAGTGCGGTAGCATCGCCGCCTTTGAGGTCAAAAACAAACATCGCCAGTACATCGAGCGCGAACAGGATCGGCACTAGCATAGCGAAGAAGCAGCGGCTTTTGGCGGGCAGTGTTTTGGTGGATTCCAACAGGTTTCTCGCTGTGGCCATGTCTTGTGCTCCGACGGTGAGTGTCCCCTTTTTCATATCGCGGCGCAGGAGAATAAAGGCGGTGATTGTCGTCACGACGCCCATTACGATCACCAGCGGCACGCTTGCCTGCACGACCTGCTCGACGGGAATTCCGGCGGCTTTGGCGGTAAGCGTCGGCGCACCTTGGATCACGAAGTCGCCGGAGAGCGCGATCCCGTGGCCGAACAGGTTCATCGCCATCGCCACCCCCAGCGCAGGCAAACCGACACGCACTGCGACCGGCAGCATGACCGCCCCGATCAGCGCGACAGCCGGAGACGGCCAGAAGAACCAAGAGATGGTCATCATGACGACCCCAATCACCCAGTAAGCCAGCGTCGGATTGCGCACCAGCGCGGTCATTGGGCGGATCATCGTTTCGTTAATGCCTGTATCGGTGAGAATCTGGCTCATCGCCACAATGATACAGATGACCAGAATCGTCGGCAACAGCTCCGTGATCGCAAAAATAAAGCTGCCAAAAATCCCGCCGACCGCCGCCGTGACCGATCCACTCGCCACCAATCCCAGCGCGGCCACCCCGACAATCGATACCAGACTCGTATCGCGGCGGGCGACCATCATGCCAATGATAATGAGAATAAACGCTACGTAGACCAAGTGAATCAAGGTAAGCTCTACACCCATGCCTATCCCTCCTTTTCTGTACCATATGCCTATTGACGCGGACTGGTGAGGGATGGTAAAAAGCGCAAGGTATGCAAAAAACCGCCATCCTGATTGTGTCAAGATGACGGTTTTACTTTGATGGTTTCGATTTATGGACGGCAAATCAAGCCGTCTTCACTTCATCCTCTGTCCTTCCACCGCTCCCCGGCTTCGCCTTGCCTTCCCGGTTGACGATAATGATCCCCGCCGCTACCAGCACGACAGCCAGCAACACAGACAGATGCACCGCCTCCCCGAGAATCAGCGCCGAGAGCAGCACGCCAAACACCGGAATCAGGAACATGTACATGGAGACACCGCCGACTTTGTTGTATTTCATCACGTTGTTCCACAGGACGAAGCCTCCCGCAGACACAAACGCGAGGTACAACAGCATCAGCCATGCTTTGATACTGAATTCGAACGGAAACAGCCCGACCTTGGACGCGCCTACTGCAACCAAGCCGATGCCACCGAGCAGCATCTGGTACGCAGTCATATAGAGAATATCCATATGCGCCGATTCCTTTTTCGCTAATATATTGCCCAAGCCACCGCAGAACATCGCGATGAGCAACAGCACGTCCGCGATTCCGAGCGTCAGCTGCAGCGAGCCTTTTGGCAGGTTGACGACGATCACGCCGAGGAAGCCGACGATCATCCCGATCACTTTTCGCAGGTTGATCGTATCCTGGCTAAACATGAAGTGCGCCAGCAAAATCTGAAAGAACGAGGTGGTCCCCGCGATGATCGAGCCTTGAATTCCGGTGCTGTAGCTCATCCCGATATAGAAAAAGATATATTGCAAAAACGTCTGGAACAGCCCGACCTTCGCCAGCCTCGGCAGTGTTCCCTGCTGATAGCGGATGCTTTTGCCGATAAACAGGCAGATCAGCAAGATCAGGATGCCCGCCAGCACAAAGCGGTACCCGGCGAACAGCATCTGCTCGAACAGCTCTTGCTTGCCGATCTCAAGCTCCTGATAGCTGCTTTTGATAAACGGGAACGAGCTTCCCCATAAAAAGGTCGCACCACACGCGGCCAACAAGACGCCAGCGGGATGCGTGAAAAATTTTTCAGCGCTCATGTTGTTTCTTCCTCTCCAACTCTTCCGAATCTCTGTACTTTCTGTAATCTCTGTAATAAGGAACATCCGAAATATGAATCCATAATGGTATCATCCTACATGAGAACCGACTGTATGTAAATCATGAATGTGTTTTACTTTTTGACAAAACAAATCAGTCACGAGTAATATGTACTCATGAATTAGTTAAGACTAATACGTAATCGTGTGGATTCGCGATGGAGGTGTAGGATGACACAAAGTACGTTGCTCGATACGAAGATTGCATTTATCAAAGGATTTGCCGATAAGACCCGGCTGCAGATTCTTCTCTCGATACAAGATCAGGAAAAGACGGTGTCGCAGATCGTGACGGAGCTTGCGGGCAATCAGTCGAATATTTCCCAGCATCTCGCCTGCCTGAAGGAATGCGGGATTGTGACCAGCCGTCAGGAGGGGAAATTCACGTATTATCAGCTGCGTAATGAGCTGATTCGTGATTTTCTCGTGAAGATGGATGAGGTGTTTGTCATGGTGCGGGAAGAAGTGGAGTGTTGTCCGAATAATGGGTTGGAGACGGCGAAGCGAGGGGGGCGTGGGGATGAGTGATGAGAGACAAGTAGATTCGTGCTGTTCGGGTAGTGATGAGGAAAAAGCGGACGCTTGCTGTTCGGGCACGCCAAAGCAAACCGCCGACTCCTGCTGCTCGGACTCGCCAAAGCAAGCCGCTGACTCCTGTTGCTCGGACTCGGCAAAGCAAACCGCTGACTCCTGTTGCTCGGAATCGGCAAAGCAAACCGCCGACTCCTGTTGCTCGGACTCGCCAAAGCAAGTCGCTGAATCCTGTTGCTCAGACTCGCCAAAGCAAGTCGCCGACTCCTGCTGCTCTGGAGAGGACAGCTGCGCCTCTTCCAACAAACCAGCGCAGCCTGAACCCGCTCCTACCCTCTCCGCCAACGCCCAGACCTACAACGTCGCAGGCATGGATTGCACCTCCTGCGCCATGACCATCGAGAAGCACATGAGCAAGCTGCCCTATGTCAAAGAGGCACACGTCCACTTTGCCACCGGCAAGCTCCAGATCGTCCACGATGCCACACCGGAGATCATCATTAGCGAGATCAACAAAGCTGGGTACCAAGCATCCCTCGCCACCCGCCGCCTGTCCCGAACGGATGACCCGCTTGAAAAAGGAGCATCAGCCAAAGCCACCTATTCCATGCCAATCCTCGCCGGTGTCCTGATCCTGCTCGGCGTCATCGGCTCATGGACGAACACGCCGCCCCTGCTGGTAATCGGACTGTACGCCGTCTCCATGATCATCGCCGGATCGAAGCCCGCCAAAAGCGCGTACTACGCGATCAAAAGCGGTTCACTCGATATGAACGTGCTGATGACCGTCGCTGCCATCGGGGCCGCCTTGATCGGAGAATGGCTGGAGGGCGCTACGGTCGTCTGGCTGTTCATGCTGGGGAACCTGTTGCAGGCCAAATCAGTCGAGCGCACCCGTGAATCGATCCGCAGCCTGATGAATGTCGCCCCACCCGAAGCCTGGGTGAAGCGCGGTTCGGAGCTAATCCGCACCTCTGTAGATGACATTGGCATTGGACAGATCATCGTCGTCAAGCCAGGCGAGCGCATCCCACTGGACGGTCGGATTGTCAGCGGTACGACGCTTGTCAATCAAGCCCCGATCACAGGCGAATCTCTGCCCGTGGATAAAACGGTCGGTGACGAGGTATACGCGGGCAGCATCAATGAACACGGTGCGCTTGAGGTAAACGTCACCAAGCTGGTCGAGGACACCACTCTCGCCCGGATCATCCACCTCGTCGAAGAAGCCCAAGAGAAAAAAGCTCCGACACAAGCCTTCGTCGACCGTTTTGCCCATGTGTATACGCCTGTCGTCTTTATCCTTGCCGTACTGTTCATGGTCGTTCCCCCGCTTCTCCAATGGGGCACATGGGGTGAGTGGTTCTACAAAGGGCTGGAGCTGCTCGTCATCGCCTGCCCCTGCGCCCTCGTCATCTCGACGCCTGTCGCCATCGTCTCAGCGATTGGCAATGCCGCCCGCAACGGGATTCTGATCAAAGGCGGCACCTCGCTGGAGAAAGCCGGCCATCTGCAAGCCATCGCTTTTGACAAAACAGGTACACTGACCGAGGGCAAACCGACCGTCTCCCGTGTCATCACGCTGGATGGAGCCGATGAGCAACACCTGCTCGCTATCGCCCGTACGATTGAAGAGCCTTCGACACATCCGATCGCACAAGCGATTGTCCGATATACGACCGAACGGCAGATCAACACGCGTCCAAGCGAAGCACACCAAGCCATCGTCGGCAAAGGCGCACAAGCCATCATCGACGCAACTACCTACTACGCGGGCAATCCTAAGCTGTTCCGCGAGATGGGGCTGACTTTTTCCTCCCAGTTAGAAGAGCAGCTGAACACGCTGCAACAGGAAGGCAACACGCTCGTCCTCATCGGTTCCGGGCAAAAGCTGCTGGGTCTGATCGCAGTCGCTGACACCATCCGCGAGACGAGCGTGCAGGCGGTTCGCTCCCTGCGCGAAGTCGGCATCCAGCGGGTCGTCATGCTCACTGGCGACAACCAAGGCACCGCACAAAAAGTGGCGAAGCTGACAGGTGTCGATGACGTCTATGCTGAGCTTTTGCCTGAGGATAAGAGCAACGCCATCGAGCAGGTCAAAAAATCCGGCCTCACCGTCGCGATGGTCGGGGACGGGATCAACGACGCTCCGGCTCTCGCCACCGCAGATGTGGGTGTAGCCATGGGTGGTGCGGGTACGGATACCGCGATGGAGACCGCTGATATCGTGCTGATGGCCGATTCGCTGGAAAAGCTGCCGCATACGATCCGCCTCAGCCGTATGGCGCTCCAAGTGATCAAGCAAAATATCTGGTTTTCGATTCTGATCAAGCTGCTCGCTTTTGCACTGCTGTTCCCCGGTTGGTTGCAATTGTGGATGGCGGTGATCAGCGATACGGGGGCGTCGTTGATTGTGGTGTTGAATAGTATGAGGTTGTTGCGGATGAGGTAAGAGGATGTAAAGATACTAACAAATCATGGAATTCACCAAAAAGATCAGCCAGAGATTTCCTGGCTGATCTTTTTATACTTGTTTCTTCACTTAACTCTAATCGATTTCTTTCGTCTCTTTTCCCTCACATAAAATCTCTAAGGCTTCAGCAGGAGAGTTACCTAGTAGTATTAGTAAATCGTCATAAGCTGCAAATACCCGGCCAGTCGGACTTATCATCATGGTCATATGGGTTTTGTATGCCTGTCCAATCACGACTAAAGACTCACCTATTCTTTCTTCGTAGGTCTCGACTCTTTCGCGCCAAATATCTTCTGCTGCCACACTTGCATTGGTCTGAAAAAAATCATCTGATTTTTTTACCATGTGATGAGGATGTGTCACTTTCAGGCCGCCAAACTCTGTCAAAAATTCAATGGCAGCAGGAAACAACGTGTACCCTTCGTTTTCAAGCACACTGATGTAGTCTGTTATATCAATCTTTCGGTCAGGTTGCCATCCTGCTTTCCTTAGTAGAAGCTGTGTTTTCTCAGATATAACCATTCGGCTAATCTCCTTCGTCATAATCAGAATCAAAATAAGTCATTACATATCCCTGATCTTATTCCACTTATCACTCGACACCTTAGCTCCTCTGGTGGTGATCTTGCAATTATTACAACGTGGATATGGTTGTCCTGTTCTAACCCTTACCGTATAGACTTGGAGATTTTTCATTTTCGCACCATCCAGCAATGCTTTGTTGCAAGCATTAAATTCGGCACAGTTTGATACTCTCCATTTCTCTTTACTTGGATTAGGCATTCGTTTTTGCATCTTAGGATGGATCTTGTCTGGTAGCTCGCCACTATCTGCATGATAAGCTTTAGCCGTTTTTCGGTCAACTGCGACGGAAGTAGCTGTCGGCTGTTTTTCCTTGGCAGCGTTTTTAATTCATTCGCCCGCTTCTTTGCCAAGGTTTCTGCTGTTTCAGCTGCGGCCTTTTTCGTGACAGTCGTTGCACCTTTTGTAGCAGCAGTTGCACCTCTGGCAGCAGCTCCAGCCCCAGTCGCAAAAGGTACAATGGTAGCAGCTACATCCAAAGCCAGATACCCTGCATTTTCCCAGGATGGGTTAGAAACCAATTGATATGTGTCATACGCTACAAAACCGATATCTGCGATGGTATCGATCACATTCCCTGTCGGATCAACATACCTCAAGGGATTGTTATGCGTATAGGTATATCGATTCAACGTTAAAGGGTTATCTACCTGTCCCTTAACCGAATCCTCTGTAATTAATCTACCTACAGCAGGATCATAGTATCTCGCACGAAGATAATAGAAACCAGTTTCCTTATCATATGTCTCTCCAGCGTACAGGAATGGGTTCGACATGGTTTCCTTCGATTCCTCTACGTTCCCCCAGATATCGTATTTATACGAATTGAGGACCGTCCCTGCGAAATCTTTGATAGTGATCACATCGCCATGTGTGTTGTAGTAATAGTAACCTGATTTGTCTGAAGTATAATCCTTACGCCAGATTAGATCCGTACCACCCCAAAGGTTTCGCGCTCTTACTCTGGAGCTTCCATCTAGTTCTTCGATAAGCTGACCATTTACGTAGACATAGTGAGTTTCATCTGTGATGGTTCCGGATGTTTTTTTACTGGCACGCATACCATCTGGGTAGTAGGTGTACGTGGCACTTTGACCTGTCTCACTAAATGATTTCAAACGATTGTTGACATCGTAGGTAAACGTTCCTGTTGCTTGTGCCAGTGTTGGCAAGCCACCGGCTAATTTCCGACTTCCGCGTAGGTCGTAGTAATACGATTTAACCGATCCGGCATTCGAGATTTCTTCTTTGATACGGTCAACTTGGTCGTACACAAAGGTAGATTCCACGACGTTATTGCGGCGAACGGACTGGATATTCCCAAAGCCGTCGTATTCATTTTCTTCCCAAAGCTGTCCTGTCTACACTTCCACCCAAGCTGAGTGAGATGAGGTGGATATGATTTTGGATCGCCCATTCAATCCCTTGGATCACATAGGAATAACGCCCCTGTCCTCTTTGATCCAATACTTTTACGGCATAGAGGCTTGCACCTGAGGAAACACCTACGATGCCGATCTGATTGTTCTGGGCGGCGATCACACCGGCGACAGCGGTACCGTGACCATTGTCATCCTGATAGCTGGTGATCCCCTCTACCGTAGAAATTCCGCCTGCAATCTGCAGATCGGGGTGCGCCGAAATCCCTGTATCCAGTACAGCAATCCGGACGCCTTGTCCTGTCAGCTGTTGACCGAGCGCTGTTTCGACCCCGATATCGCGTATGCCCCACGGGACGACCTGACTCGATGGCTCTGCTCCCGTCGAATTCGCGACCATGTCAGGAGCGCTGTTTTCAGCTATGGAGATCAGAGGATCTTCCTCGATGTACTCGACATTGGGATCGCTCTGGATTTGCTGCACTTCGGCCGCACTCAGTTCGGCGACGAGTATCGAGGGAGCAATCTGCTCTGACTCCACCTCCAGATCATTTGCAGGTACAACTTCATTGAGCATTCGTTGGCCTGCTTTGTTCTGAATCGCTTTCGGAATGGAAGTTGATCCATCCTTCAAGCCGATTAAATACCGCTTTTCCAATTCTTCTGCATGGACTGGCTTTGGTATCGACCAAAAGAATAACTGGTAGACCAGCAGAAAGACAGAAAATAACGCGAAGCATTTCCTGTACATTTGTACCACTTCACACCTTTCCCTATATATGTAATAGGATATTTTTACCAGATTTAGTATAGCTGAATAGACTTGTTTTTCAATCATATTTTTCATAATATTAATATTTTCTTTTATATTTTCAATTTACTAAAATAAAAAAATCTCTGCCGGTTACGATTCGATAACCACCACAGAGATTTTTTACCATTTGACTCCCATTTCTTCACGAAGTCCGTATCTTCTTATGCAGCTCAATCAAATACAACGCATACTGCAGTGGCCGCCTGATCGACTGCTGGTACTTCAGCTTTTGCCCCATCTGCTTAAAAATCTCCCGTCCCGGCTTCGGATTGATCTCGATCAGCCAGACGCGTCCATCCGTGTCGATCCCGATATCAAGCCCAAGCTCCATCATCCGTCCATAATGATTCTCCACCGTCACCGCAGTCTGATGAGCCAGCTCGTGACATTCGGAGAGGATCGCATGTGTCCGCTGCACGCCGAAGCGTGGGGTGAGGAACTCCTTAGCTGGTATCGCTTTACCGCCGCCGTGCAGGTTGGACGTGGCACTCTCCCTGCCACCGACGCGTACGCCCAAGCCGGTGACGCTCCACTGGCCCAGCTCGTTTTTCTGGATCAAAAGGCGCATATCGACGGCCCGGCCAGGTACGAGATTGAGATCAAGACCTTGCTGGATGACGAATTTTTCGCGTTTTTTCCAATTCTCCACCCAGTCGCGCAGGGTGCTGTAGGTTCGGGTCGTGCCCCGTTTTCTCGCACGTTGTTTGTCGCGTCCAAGCAGGTGATAGGCGCCCGCTCTGCGCTCGATCTTGAGGATGCCGCGTCCGCCTGTGCCGTTGATCGGTTTGGCGTACAGCACCGGATAGGCTTTGGTCATCTCGCGGAGCTTGGGACGGCTGTACTCCCATGTCTCGGGCAGCCAGCGGTGCATCCGCTCATCCTGATATAGTACGCGATGAACCGCCCATTTGTTAGCCAGACGGTTGTTGGTATAGAGAGATGTATCGTTTTGGCGATGGGCCACGTAGTCTTTGAATGCCTGATTGGGCGAGTAGCGGTACCGGTCGATCACCGCATCGGGTCTGGGATAAATCCGGCTCACCCAGCCCTTGCCCCCCGCCGGTGCTGGCGTAAACCCTCGCACTCGCTTGTGATCGGGGAACACGTCGGCTGGAGAAAACAAAAACACCGTCGCTCCCAGCTCCTCCCCCTCTTTGCACAGCTGGCGAAAATATCCCGGCTCCGCGAAGGAATTCCCTTCCCGCCACGTTAAGATGCCGATGATGGGCTTTTTCATGAGGAAACACCCTTTCTGCCCGGTCTTACACTTGACAGTCTATTCGCCGCAAAGATGGGACGTGCGCCCAGAAAAAAAGGAGCAGCAGAAGCCGCTCCCAAACACTTCAATTCTATCTACTTCCAAATTCCATCCGGACACTGATTCCGCGTCCGCCCGCCCTCTGATCGGTTTCCGTCTGCCTAGTCTCCTCCCCCACCACAGCTGCTGCAGCTGGAGCCGGAATCACTGCTGCCGTCAGAAGAGTCGCACGAATCATGGGAGCTGTTGCCAGATACATAGCCCCCACAGTTGGACGCCGAGCTGGAATCTGCCTGTTTAGCCCGATCCAGCAGCATCATGTGCTCCGCGTAATCGTCCTGCGCATACAGCGACAGATAGACCGAGCTTGTGGCAAGCATCAGGGGAAGATCATCTTCCCACTGTCGACGGCGAACCCGATCCGCCATGTGGTTCACGTATTCTTTGACAGAGGTCTCACGCATCTCCTGATCGGCCCGCTTGATCTGATTCTGGAGCGTCTCAATCAGATGCTGCACCCCCTTCGCCACATCTGGATAACGGGTAACCGCCTGACTGTTAAAGTACTTCTCGATCAATTCACTCACGGTTTTATTGCGGAAGTCCTGCAGAAGCCGCGGATCAAGCGGATTCTGGAAAAAGCCTCTATACATATGACGACTCGGCGGTGTGCCGGTGAATACCTGATGATAGACCCAGTCGAACCAAGCCCGCTCATGCGGCATCGAGACCGTCTCTGTGTGTGGGGCATGATGGATAAACTGACCTGCGACATGATCACAGATCGTGCTGTACTCGCGGGTGAACATCAGCATCTCGTGCCAGACATCGTCCACCTTGGTACTAAACATGGGGACTTGCTTTAGGACAGCGGTCAGCATCAGATAGCGCTTCAGCTCGAACAATCGCCACATAAACTCTGCATCCTTCATCTTCGGATGCGTCTGCATCACCCGGTACTTGAGTCGGGCGGTAAAATCAGCGTCAAAGGAAGCCTCCAGCCTATCTACCGTCAGCAATAGCTTGGATGCTTTTCGAAGCCCCAGATCTTTTGGGGTCTCAGGATACTTTTCATAAATCCGGTTTGGGTTGAACCATTTGGGTGCGTTGATTCCGATAATAACTGCGATGATGACGATAGCGGCAATGATAAAACCTAACATAACATCGCCCCCCGGCATATGATCCTTTTCTTTCATTTTAACTGAAAAAAAGGAAAAATGTTCAGAGGGCTTTGTTTTGTTTTTGTAAAGATTTTATGTTTTTTCCAATGCGCCTGATTCGAGCTGGTGACGTTTGGGACGGAGGAACAGGTACAGCATGATCGGGACCAATATCTGTACGGTCAAGGCATACATCGGCCACTCGCGGTTGAATTTGAACAGCTGAATCGCGTCACTGAAAAACCAGAACGAACAGACAAAGGTCAGGTACCCCAGCGGTGTGACGATAAAATCAACCGTAAACTGTGGAAACATCCGCTTGATCCCATACGAGACGATGTAGAGGCTGTACGCTACCTTGGTCAGCATGGTCGGCAGCCAGACCCCGATCATCGGAAGTTCAAAGCGGTCTAAAAAGTCGGTTACCCGCAGTTGCCGGACGGTTTCATAGGTGGGATACATCAGCCTTGGCACGATTTGACCACCTAAGATCAACAGCGAGCACATCCCTATGATTATCAAAAGAACGGTTGACAACAGCAGAGCACGGACGCCCAACCGAAACGGCAGGGTACGGTTCGAAAAGATTAGGGCCATCCCAAGCACCTCGCCAAAGTACGGCAAGTTATACCAGGTAGCAATCCCAATCCCTTGCCAGTCATATTCATTGTATGGCATGAGAAAGGAATAATCGAAATCTTTGATTAGGAGTACAGGAATCAATAAGATGACAATCACCAACGCAGGGGCAAAAAACTCTGTCATCCGCCCCAAAATCTCTACACCCCCACGGGCAATCATCACAATAGTCAACACCGTAAGTGAACCTGTCACCCAAAGAGGGGTCTGCGGCAGCAATGTCACATTAAAAAAATCAATGATTAATCGAACGTCTCTGGTTAGAATCATGAAATAGAGCAGGACAAATGAGCCGATTACAAATTTGCCCCAGAACGGATAGCGGCTCGACATCACCTGAAACAAATCTTGATCAGGAAATCGGGCGAGCACCCTGCACAGGAGCCAGAAGATAAACAGGATGATCAGGCAACAGAGGATCGGAGGGAGCCAGACTTGTTGCTTAGCGTATTGGGTCGTGGGAGCCGGCAAGGAAATCAGTGTCGAATTGATGACATACATCGCCCCGATCAAGACGATTTGATGGTTGGAGATTCTCATGGGTTCCCTCCTAATCGTCCTCTCTGAATGGAATGAGGGGATCAACGAGATTCTCCATCCCTACCGTCATATACCAGACATGTTCCGCAGTTCTGGTATAGACCCAGATGGCACTGCTGAGCAAAAGGATAACATAGGTCGCATAGCGGACGGGGCGGCCCAGCTCTTGCAATTGCTTTCGCTGAAAAAACAAAATGAGCAATGAAATAAAGAGCGCACTTACCATCGAGGCAATCATTTTTGGATGTTTCGATCCCTTCTGCCAAACGGCTTGATTAATGCACCTGAATGTTCAATATGGGTATGGACTTCAACCATCACTTTCACTTTTGGATACATTTCGTCCCAACGACCGGAAAATCTTTTCCATTCTTTAGGAAGTTGATTATAGATTGTTTTCCCAAACCCAATCGCGTCTGAATTGTACTTTCGTTGTAATTTCCGGATACCTGATTCCACTGTGGATTTGATGGTTTGAGCTAACACTTTTTCCATATTATGGAGGTTGTGTTTCCTGCCCAGTTCCAGGTTGGATTCATTTTCAATGATCGTCCCGCTCGCCCGTATTTGGATCTTCATCGTGATCTGATCACCTTGGATGACAGGTTGGTGCTTCACGGAAATGAATGGAAACACAGCAGTGATCTTACCCTTGGCTCCCGGGGCCATGATCGTGATCTCCGGACGGGTGGCTTCCCCCATCCCCAATAGAACCCCTTTCGCTTCTTTTCCAGACAGTAAGCCGGTTAACTTGTCCTGATGAAAGACAGCAAGTCCATCCAGCTCGATGGTAGACTTTCCTCCCTTTTCACCAGGTCCGGGAATGGATTTTTTGAGGGAGACGATCGGCAGTACCAAGTCGATCCCATCTGAAAGTATCAGATTAACGACATGCTTAATCGTCCGGGGGTTTTTCATCGAATTGACTGCGAGCTCTCGGATCATCTCTGCCGGGAACTTCTCAATCGGTGCATCCGCATTCAGGATACGGTATCCAGGTCCCTTGGAAATCACGACAAAAGCGGTCATGCGGTTCTGAGGGATGCGACCCAGAACATCCATGATAGGCTCTATTCCATCTCTGGCTAGCCCTTCCCCAATCATAAAGGTACGGCGATGGGCGTAATAGAGAAAACGGGAGACGCTTTTTTGCTGCTCGAGACTAGATTCCCGGATGGTCTCGGCAAAATCCGAAGCATTAAACCACGGCTTGTTGCCGCTCGTCCCACCCCCTCCCCCCTGACTGCCGACCCCGCCCAGTTGGCCAGGCAGTGCGATTTGGAGTGTCGTACGGTATTTGTCTTTCTCCTTGTCCGCTGCTGATCCAACGACGAAGGCGACATCGTTGACCTCTCGGCGGTCCCAGCAACCTGTCAGTAGGCAGGCAGCAAGAGTGATCCAACAAGCAACCCTACGTTTTGGCACGGTTGACTACTCCTCCTGTTGATTCTGAGTGGGATGGGCCTGCAATTCGACGCGGCGGCGGTTCTGCTTGTTAAAGGTAATCGGACGGTATTTCATATTCCACCAAGGGGCACGGACGAACAGATCCTTCATCATGTTCTTCTGATACGGTGAAATACCAGACAGATACGGCACTCCAAACGAGCGGAGATGGCACAGATGCAGCACAATCCACACCATACCGATGACGATCCCAAACAACCCCAGCGCAGCCGCCAAAAACATCAACGGAAAGCGCAAAACTCGAATCGCGATCGCAAAGTTATACTTCGGGATGGTAAAGGAAGCAATCCCCGTAATCGAGACGATGATCACCATCGGCGCAGACACAATCCCCGCCTGTACCGCCGCCTGCCCGATGACCAGCGCACCGAGGATCGAGACGGCCTGTCCGATTGTCCGGGGTAAGCGAATCCCCGCTTCCCGCAGCGCCTCAAAGACGATCTCCATGATCATCGCTTCGACAATCGCTGGGAAAGGGATCGATTCCCGTGAAGCCGCCAGACTCAGTACCAGCGTCGTCGGCAGCATATCCTGGTGGTACGTCGAGATCGCAATATACATCGCAGGGGTCAACAAGGCAATCGCAGCAAAAATAAACCGCAGCCATCGCAATGTCGTCCCGATGAGAAATCGTTCGTAGTAATCCTCGGTGGCCTGTATCATCTGCCAGACCGTCACGGGAGCCGTCAGCACAAAAGGTGTGCCATCCACAAAAATAGCAAACTTCCCTTCCAGCAGTTGACCTGCCACGGTATCAGGGCGCTCGGTATATTGGAACTGCGGAAACGGTGAAAACGGCTGCTCCTCCATTAATTCTTCCAGATAGCCCGTCTCCAGCACCCCGTCTATTTTAATCGCCTTTAGGCGTTTCTCGGCCTCCTCGATCACGCCTGGGTCAGCGATTCCTTCCAGATAAGCGAGTACGACATTGGTTCTCGTCTCCTCCCCGATGATGAACGGCTTGGTTTTTAACCGGGTGGATTTCAGGCGAAAACGCAGAAGTGCCGTGTTGGTCCGCAGATTTTCCACGAAGCCCTCACGCGGCCCGCGAATTACCGTCTCACCCGACGGCTCTGCCACACTGCGCCGGGTACCCCCGATGACATTGAGCATCAGGCATTCTTCATAGCCTGTCACGAAGAGTGCCACATTCCCTGCCAGAACCCCGTCGACGATCTTTGGAATCCGTGTCATGCGGGTGAGCTGTGTCAGCGATACACGCTTCTCCTGCAGTGCCTCGGGACTGACATGATCAGGTATGGTCGTATACTCCAGCAGCAGGGGGATCAAGATGTTGTCATTGATATGATCTGAATTGACAATCCCGTCGACGAAAATGATCAACGCCTCTGTCTCGTCATTGATCACCAGTCGGCGGAACACGATATCTGAGCAATGGTCAAATACCTCTTTGACTCTCTGCTCATTCTCATCCAGATCAGACGAGACAGGTGCGTCTTTTACATTGGCTGCATATTCATCTACGTTCACCTGACTCTGGTTCGTCTCCCGTAAATCCCGTCCCAGTTGTTTGGGGTTTCTTCTTTTCCGAAAAAAGCGGAGCATATCGATCTCTCTCACCCCTGCTTCCTGTTTACTGTATCCGATGTTTTATGTTTCCAATTCAGTTGGTAAGATATGCGTGTATAGGGGAGTGGCGGTAAATGAAGGGCAATTCTGAGAGAGAAGGAGCACGTTAACTGTCCAACCAAAAAAAGAGACCGTTGACGATTCGTCACGCTCCCTTTTTCTAGTATTATTTATGTAAATAAAAGTAAATCAGGTTTTCTCTCATCTCAGCTTCCCGCCCAAAACCCAGCTTCTCCAGCAACCGAATAGACCGCAGTGATGGAAGACTTCAACTATATGATCCAGCGGGAGAATGCGGAGGGTAAGTCTCGGAGCTTCGAAGGTGGGATAGATCATAGGATTCGTCATCTCGTTACAGTCGAGACACTTCGCCCGAGCACCTCCAGATCCCCCGGCATCCCCGCCTCAACCGTCACGACTTCCCCGCCAAACGGATGCACAAACCTCAACTCCCGCCCATGCAGCGCCTGCCGTCCCGCCTTCAGCTCCTTCACCTGCTTCCCACCATACAGCGTATCCCCAATCAACGGATGCCCCAGATACCCCATATGCACCCGAATCTGATGCGTCCGGCCCGTCTCCAGCCGACACTCGACCAGCGTCGCATTCTTATACCGCTCCACCACCCGATAATGGGTCACTGCATGCTCCCCGTTCGGAGAGACCCGCCGTCTCGTCGGATGATGCCTGTCCTTGCCGATAGCAGCATCGATCTTGCCCGAATCCTTCGCCACGACTCCATGGACAAAAGCGATATACGTCCGCTTAATCTCCTGCGCCCGCAACAGCTCATCCAATAAAGCCCCGGCCAGCGCATGCTTGGCATACAGCACTGCGCCCGAGGTGTCCTGGTCGAGCCGATGCACATGGCGCACCTTCGCCTCGATCCCCTGCTTTTTCAGATGACCTGCCACGCGGTGATCCAGCGTATCCTTATGCTCTGCCCCTGTCGGATGTACCAGCAAGCCCGCCGGTTTGTTGACCACCAGCACATGATCATCCTCATACAAGACATCCAGCTCAGATCCAGAAGAAATCACAGGCTCTACCCCATACGTCTCCGGCTGCAACACCCTGAGAGCCACCTTCTGCCCTGCCTTCGTCTGGTGATGCTGCAGCACAGGCTCGCCGTCTGCCACTATCTCTTTGTGTTGAAAAAGCAAGTGGGACGTCTTTTTCGGCAGACCCCACTTGCTTCTGAGCAAATCGCCGTAGGTCATCCCCGCTTCGTTGTCCGTCAGGGTTCCTACCAGCCATTCGCCGTCTTTTTGCATCGGTATCATCATGGTGAAAATCTATCCTTTCAGTGAAAACCAGCGATCCGGGTGGTTGGTGCAGATTTGGATGCCTTCGCTCAATTCGGCGGTCATCGCCATGTGGGCAGACTCGTCAATCGTCCAGGCGACCAATCCTATTCCGGCTGTGGTCAGGTTATGTACGAGTTCTGGGGTGAGATAATGATAGGCCATGGAGACGAGGCTGGCGCCGATATGCTTGATCTGCTCAGGAATCATCGTCGGATAGCCGTAGATGATCGGGCCGACACGCAGGTCAGGGGCCAGCTCCTTCACCTTTCGGACGCTTTCGTGGTTGAACGATGTGACCACCACATGCTGCTCCAGCTCGTAGCGGCGGATCAGCTCGATCACTTTTGCCTCAATGCCGTTCTGCTCATTCATCCCCATCTTCTTCAGTTCAATATTTAACAGTTTTTTCCCCGTGTTGGCAATCAATACTTCTTCCAGCGTCGGAATCCGTTCACCTGCGAATTCTGGGCCGTACCAGCTGCCAGCGTCCAAGGCACGCAGCTCGGCAAACGTATGCTCATGCACAAGCCCGCGCCCGTTGGTGGTACGCTCTAGCGTGAAGTCGTGGATCACAATCGGGACACCGTCACGGGACAGCTGCACGTCGAATTCGATTCCGTCCACCTGCGGATGATGCAATGCTTTGGTGATCGCCGCCAGCGTGTTTTCTGGGGCTTGACCTGACCAGCCACGGTGGGCCATACATGGATTTTTGCGCATAGGTTTTCCTCTCCCTCTCATTCTCCTGCCTGCAATACCTGCAATCCCTTCATGCAAAAACAGGGCATGACACGTCTGCATGGTCACACCCTGTTGATTCGAACAATCTTATTTTAACAGTTTTTGGCCTTTTTCGGCAGCTTTATTCAGGGCGTCCTGAGGGGTGGCTTGACCGAGGATGGTACGTTGGATTTCGGACATGATGGTTTCCTGAAGTTCTTTATAGCCTGGGGCCATCGGGCGTGGCTTGGCGTATTGGAGCTGGTCGATCGCTACCTTGAACTGCGGCTTCTCGGCGTAGAGTGATTTCATCGGCTCGGACTCCAGTGCGGAGGTGCGGACTGGCATGTAGCCTGTCTCCTTGGAGAACTTCGCGGTGCGGTCGGATTCGGTCAGCCATTTCATGAACGCCCATGCTCCTGCTTTCTCTTCTGGAGTGGACTTGGACAGCATGACGAGGTTCGCGCCGCCTGTCGGTACCCCGAAGCTTTCTTTTGCCGGGAGGAAGGCAGTGCCGACGTCAAACTTCGCCTTTTCCAAAATCCCGTTAAGCGAGCCTGTGGAGGTGAAGATCATGCCGACTTTTTGGTTGGTAAAATCAGCTTCAGCGACGTCCCAGGCATCGTATTTTTCACCTGGAGGCATCTTCATCGACTGTTCCTTGATCATATCGCTCCAGAATTGGATCGGCGCGGTTCCTTTGTCGTCGTTGAACTTCACTTGCTTGCCGTCTTCGCTGAGGATCTCGCCGCCAGCTTGGAAGGTCAGCGCTTCATAGAACCAGATGTCGATTGGCGTAGAGAAGCCCCATGTCTGAGCATCCCCTTTGCCTTGGGAGAGCTTTTTGGAGAATTCGCGCAGCTCGTCCCAAGTTTTTGGGCCTTCTGGATTGAGTCCTGCTTTTTTCAGCATATCACGGTTCACATAAAGCAACGGGGTGGAGCGGTTGAATGGCAGCGCGACGAACTTGTCCTGCCAATAGGAGTTGCCGAGCAAGCCGGGGATGTAGTCCTGCATATCCGTGCCATTCTGTCCCTCTGCGAATGGCTTGAGGTCTTCTAATGCACCTGCATCGGCAAAAGCGGCGATCGATGCGATCTCTACCATCGTCACATCAGGCTGGGTGTTGGTCGCAAGTGCGGCTAATACTTTGGCGTGGTTGTCGTAGTAGTTGCCTTGGTACGTAGCTTTTACTTCGACCGCCTGCTGGGATTGGTTGAACTCGTCGACCATCGCTTTGACGATCTCGCCGTTTTTGCCGCCGAGGGAGTACCAGAAGTCGATGGTTACTTTTTGCCCACCAATTGCGCCAGCGTCTGCTGAACCTGCACCGTGGCTGGCATGATCTGCCGACGTACCTGCTGGCTGTGCCTGCTGACCACAGCCTGCCAGCATACTGACCGCTGTCAAGGCGGCGATGATCCAAGATTGCTTTTTCATGAACGTGTTCCCCCACTCCATTATTTTTATTGAAAAGGATTATTTTACGCCCGAATAGACAAACGCACGGATGATCTGTCGTTGGGCCATAAAAAACATCAGAAGAATCGGCAAAACGAGAATCACATTGCCCGCCATGACGATGTTCCAATAGATACTGCCCTCGCTCGATTTGAGCATCGCAATCCCCAGCGGCAGTGTGCGGAACGCGTCATTGTTGGTCATGACCAGCGGCCAGAAGTAATCGTTCCAGTGATAGATGAAGCTGAATAAGCCAAAGGTAATCAGCACCGGCTTTGCCATCGGCAGCATGATCGTCCAGATGATCTGCCACTCGCTCGCCTTATCCAGCCGTGCCGCCTCGATGAGCTCCTCCGGTACCTGCATGAACGCCTGCCGCAACAGAAAAATCCCGAACGCACTCGCCGCATACGGCAGGATCAGCGGCAGATAGGTGTTGAGCAGATCCCACTCACTCATCTGGATGAACACCGGCAAAAATGTCAGCTGCGGCGGTATCATCAAAGCGATGAGCGTCAAGGCAAACAGCACCTTCGACCCACGAAACCGATACCGCGCAAACGCATACGCCGCCGGAACCCCGGTTACTATCTGCAACACCAGAATCGCCACCGCGACAAAGATACTATTGAAGAAATAGGTCAAAAACGGCCCTGATCCCCACGCCTGCGCGAAGTTCTCCCACAGAATCTGTTCAGGAATCCACGTCGGCGGGAAGACATGCACCTCATCCATCCCCTTCAGTGCCGTCAGGGTCATCCACAAAAACGGAAAAACAAACATCAGGGCAATCCCCGCCAAGGCAAGGATCTCCGCCCCTTTACGGAACCAGCGCACAGCACTCATCACGTATCCCTCCCTCGCCTTTTAGCGGTAATGAACTCTGCGGGACAAAATCAAAAAATGAAAGACCGTCATCAAGCCGATCAGCACGAACAGGACAACCCCTGCGGCAGACGCATACCCGATCTTGAAGAACTCGAAGCCATACTCAAAAATGTAATACACCAGCATGTTGGTGCTGTTGACCGGGCCGCCCTGTGTCATGATTTTGACTGTATCAAACACCTGAAAAGACGAGATCGTATTGACCACCAGCAGGAAAAACAGTGTCGGCGACAGCATCGGTAGAGTAATCCGCCAGAACTCACTCCAGACAGATGCTTTGTCCAGCTGGGCGGCTTCATGCAGCTCCTTGGGGATGCTTTGCAGTCCGGCGATACAGACGAGCGTGTTGTAGCCGACCATTTTCCAGACGCTGACCAGTACGAGCGCATAGATCGCCGTGTCATTGTGCGAAAGCCATGGGGACGGCGGCAGACCGATGAGGCCAAGCAGCCAGTTGAGCAGACCGTACTGCGGGTCCATCAGCCAGAGCCACAAAAGCGACACCGAAACCAGCGAGATGATATACGGGCTAAATATCGCGCCCTGCATCATGCTGTACACCCAGCCACTGCGGTTGAGCCAGAGCGCCAGCACCAGTGCCAGCCCGAGCGCAATCAACACCGACAGCACCGTGTAGAGCACCGTATTGCTCATCACCTGATGAAAGTCGGGGTCAGCCAGCAATTCCTGATAGTTTTCCAGCCCGACGAATTCTTTGACAGGATGAATCATGTTCCACGAGGTAAAACTCAGGTAGATCATGTACCCGATCGGATAGAGAAAAAACAGCCAAAAGATCAACATCGACGGTGCCGTAAACAGGTACGGACGAAGCTTCTCCGCTGCCCTCATCGCCTACACCCCTCCGCTCACATCGGCACGGGTACTGAAAAAGGCGTCACGGGCGATCCGCTCCCCATTTTGCGCGAAATAGTGGCAATGCACATAGGGAAAATACACCACAACCGATTCCCCGACACGCAACAGCTCTTCCTGATAGCTCTTGACCATCACGCGTCCGTACAGGGTGGATACGGAGTAGATTGTCTCCGAACCGAGCGCTTCCCGCGTGTCGATGATCCCGGTAATATCGAAGCCATCCGACTTGGACACAAGCGAAAGCGGTGCCTGCTCGTGGCTTACCATCTGCAATTTTTCCGGACGGATGCCAATATGGATGCGCTGTCCGCGTTGGCTGTGCAAGGCAGCGAGATGGTTGGCCGGGAGTGGCTTGGTGATCGGGTGGTTGCCGATCTTCACCTCTTTGCCTGATGCATCGATCATCGCTTCAAACATATTCATCGGCGGTGTCCCCATGAACTGCGCAGTGAACAGGTTGCTCGGCTGATCGTAGACGACCAATGGCTGTGCCGCCTGCTGGATACGCCCCCCGTTCATCAGGACGATCTGATCGCCCATCGACATCGCCTCCACCTGATCGTGCGTGACATAGATGAATGTTGTGCCAAGCTCCTTATGCAGCATGATCAGCTCTTGGCGCATCTGGTTGCGCAGCTTGGCATCGAGATTGGAGAGCGGTTCATCCATGAGGAACACCTTGGGCTTTTTCACCATCGCACGGGCAAGGGCGACACGCTGACGCTGACCGCCGGAGAGCGTAGCAGGCTTGCGCTTGAGATAATCGGCAAGCCCTGTCACCTCGGCGATCTCATCGATCAGCTTTTTCCGCTCGGCACGCGGTACATTGCGGTTCTTCAGCCCGAATTCGATATTTTCGTAGACGGACATCGTTGGGTAGAGCGCATAGCTTTGGAACACCATGGCGATATCGCGGTCACCTGGCGCGGTATTGTTGACCTGTTGCCCGCCGATCCAGATCTCACCGTCTGTCTCTTTTTCCAGACCTGCGATGATGCGCAGTGTCGTCGATTTACCGCAGCCGGACGGGCCGACCAATACGGTGAACGAGCCTTCTGTGATATCGAGGCAGATATCGTCTAAGACGGTCTGCTTCTCAAATGTTTTGGTAACATGCTTGAGTGTTACGGAAGCCATGTCATTCCTCCTTGTACGTCTGCCTCTGACGCTCTGTGATGAAAAAAGAAAACCTCAGTCTCAAACCATCAAAAGTGTTAGTTTTGATAGTAAAAGACTGAGGTTAATTTGGTTTAAACTGGAAGTAAAGGTATCGTAAAGAAACGTCAGGCTTTGTGAACAAGCCCTTCTAACTGCTTGGTCAGCTTCTCCAGCTGCATGAAGCTGTCGACCACCTCTTCGATACGACGGTTCTGTTCCTCGATGCTGGCGAGAATCTCTTCCACAGCTGCACCTGACTCTTCGCTGATCTCAGACAGGCTGGACAGCTCCCTGACGATGCCGGCAGAAGATGCCTTGACCGTGCTGACGAGTCTCTCCACCTCATCGGCGCGCTGCTCGACATCGTTGGTGTTGTGACTGATCAGGTAAAAAATCTCGCCGGTCTGCTCGGTCGCCTGGTAGCTCTCGTGAATCGCCCGTTGCCCCTCATTGACCTGTCCGACCGCCATGCTGGTCTTCTGACGAATCTGTTCAAGGATCACCCCGATGCGAGAAGTGGACTCGCTGGAGTTCTCCGCCAGCTTGCGTACCTCATCAGCGACGACGGCAAAGCCTCTGCCATGCTCTCCGGCCCGGGCCGCCTCAATCGCAGCATTGAGCGCCAGCAGGTTGGTCTGAGAGGCGATATCGCTGATCGTGGTGAGAATCTCGCTGATCTGCTTGGATTGTTCGTCTAAATCGTTCATAATAGTAACGGTATTGTCTACGATCGTACGGACATGGCCGATCCCTTGTACAAGCGAGCTAAGCTGGTCGCTGCCCCTGCCGGTGACGCTGTTGGTATTCTGGGAGAGTGTCATCATCTCTGCAGAGCTTACGCTTACCTGCAAGACACCTTGGTCCACCTCTTTGATGACGTCGCCGATCTCGGTGATGCTTGTGACCTGCTGTTCGACACCGCGTGCTACATCTTGGAAGGCGAGGGTGACTTCCTTGGAAATCTGGCCGGAAGCGATGACATTGGCGTGTACATCTTTGCTGAAATTTCCCAGCACATTGACGGAGTGTCTGATCTCAGTGAGGATCTCTTCTACTTTTTGATTGGCTTCGATAGATTGCTGTTGCTTTTCTTCCATGTCCTTTTGCAGCTTTTCACCGATGCGGGCCTGTGTGATCAGCATACCTGTGATGAGGATGAACATCAGATCGACCCCGATTAAGGTTGAGAACTTTTGCGACGAGAACATGGTCGCCCCAAAGCCTGCCACATAGTAGTAGTTGGTCAGGGCAAGTCCGATCAGAGAACTCATCAGGATCACGCGATAGTTATGATACAACGTGACGACCGCCAGGCTATAGTAGACGAGCAGGTAGGAACCCACTGTCGGACCTGACGTAGCAAGCATATAAGAGATTACGGCAAGCACGATCACGACGAGATACGGCGTCTGCTGAACGAATATCTTTTTGGCTACAAGCACACTGACGGTCAGGCAGCAAAGTACACCTGTAGTCAGCAAGACATGAAGAGTCTGTCCCTTGGATGCTAAGGTGACGAATGTTACGAGTGCGAGTGAGAACCAAAGAAGTTTAGATAAGAGCTTGTTTCTTGAGTGAAGATGTTCAAATTGAGTCATGGAGCCTCTCCCTTTACTTGTTATATTTATCTTTTGACTCCATAGTAATTTATTTTGTTTTATTTTGGAATATATTTAGAAAAAACAACATCCATTACTTTTTATTACAGAAGAAACAAAAATAAGATTTTTATTTTTCTATCATCTATATTTCTAGCAATTATAATGAGAGAGGTTAACTAACAGCTTGCGTATGTGGACGGGAATCGGTGCGTTTGTATACGTTTTATATATGAGAAGGAGGTACTTCTGTCTATGATTCATGTTCTATTCGTCTGTCTCGGCAACATCTGCCGCTCTCCGATGGCGGAGGCTGTCTTCCGTCATCAGGTCGAGCAAGCGGGATTGTCTCGGCAGATCTCGGTAGATTCTTGCGGACTGGGCGGCTGGCACGCAGGTGAACCACCGCACCAAGGCACCCGGAAGATTTTGACGGCAAAAGGCGTCTCCCATGATACTCTGCGGGCGCGTCAGATCGTGCAACAGGATTTTGACCAATTCGACTATATCGTCTGTATGGATGAGGAGAATCTCGCAGGACTCAAGCGATTGGCACCGAATGCACAGCATATCTCCCGCTTGATGGATCATGCTGCCAATACGGGCGAGGCCAATGTGGAAGACCCTTACTATACCGGGCGCTTCGAATACGTGTATGACTTGGTTGAGGCTGGCTGCCAGGGATTGCTCGCGAAGATCTGTGCAGAGCACGGGTTATCCGGGACGGCAAAATGAGCCTGTCACTGACCAAGCAGACCATGAAGCACTGGTGCGGCCAGCTCTCTTATAAAAAAGGGGAAGCCCTCAGTCGCGCCCGAAAAGTCTCTTATACCAAGTATGACCTCGATACCCAAAGCTTCACTGCCACTGTGAAAGCCACCAGCACCCACGACGTCAGCATCCAATTCTATGACAACGGCGATGTGGAAGCCGAGTGCAGCTGTCCTACGCTTGGTTCGTACCATCAGTACTGCCAGCATATCGCTGCTGTCTTGATCAATCTGTATACACTCCAGCAGGACGGTGCAGTATCTCCGCTCTCATCAGACCATTCTGGTAACGTCGAGCCTAGCCACGCTCCCTCTTTTGCCGGAGATGTTGAGTTGACCAACAGTATCCTTGCGCTTTTTGACGACAAGCCCGTCCGTCCGATCAGCAATCAGACCCTGATCGAGACAAGGGAGCTGCTCGAAGTAGAATTCACCTGCCGACTGCTCACCTACAGCAGGCGCACATCGCTGCTCGGTATCGAGCTGAAGCTTGGCCCCAAGCAGCTTTATGTCGTATCCCATCTCAAAGAACTTTTAGACCGAATCGACCAAAGACAGCCCTGCCGCATCTCCCGGAATTTCACCTACGACCCGGACGTCCACAGCTTCACCAAGGAAAATGAAGCCGTCATCCGTCAGCTGATCCAGATGTACCACGAGGAAAAAACATACCGCGACACCTCTCCCATGTATTCCGTACATGCGGCCAGTGCCAGCGCCGACCGGATGATCCTCGTCCGTCCCGCCATGTGGAAAACCCTGCTGCCGCTACTCAAACAGGCTCCCAAGGTTCTGCTGGCTGACGGAGATCGCAAATTCAGCGGTATTGAACTCTCCCATGATAAAATCCCGCTCCACTTCGCCTTTGACCAGGCCGGGCCACAAGCCTATCAACTGGATGTGCAGGGTCTGGAGAAGATCACCGTCTTGGAGTCGTACGGGATGGTTTTCACAGATGGAAGGCTGATCACCTTACCCGCCAGCCAATGCAAGCGCCTTGCCGACCTGACAGACCTCCTGGAAAAATCGGGTCAGGATCACATCCAGATAGAGAGCGGACAGATGGAAGCTTTTATGGAAAAAGTGATCCCCGGTCTAAAGAGGCTTGGCAACGTCCAGATCTCCAAGGCGGTCTCCGAGCAGATCGTGCAGACTCCGCTGCAGGCCAAGCTGTATCTGGACCGCGTGAAGGACAGGCTGCTTGCCGCACTGGAGTTTCAATACGGGGATATCATCATCAATCCGCTGGAGGCAGAGGTCAATGGACAGAACCGCTACTCCGACCGTCTGCTCGTGCGGGACAGCGAACAGGAGCGGCACATCACCGAGCTGATCGAGCGTAGCCCTTTTACCAAAACAGAGGGCGGGTATGTGATGACAGACGAGGAAGCCGAGTACGATTTCCTCTACCATGTCGTGCCCCAACTGGAAAAGCTGGTCAAAATCTACGCGACCACCGCCGTCAAGCTGCGGATTCATACCGGACACAACATCCCCAAAGTAAGCGTCAATGTGGATGTCGATGATCGGATCAACTGGCTCGAATTCAAGCTCAATATGGATTGGATTCCTGAGACCGAAATCCGCAATCTGCTGCAATCCTTAGAAGAGAAGCGCAGGTACTACCGCCTGCCGAACGGTTCCCTGCTTCCCTTGGAGGGCAACGAGTTTCAAGACCTCCATCTCTTCATGAGCGAGATGGGCCTGCACAGCAGTGACCTGAGAGGCACAGAGCTTCGCCTCCCCGCGCTTCGCGGACTCCAGCTGATCGACCCGAACACGCAAGGCCATAACGTCAAGCTGAGCAAATCCGTACGTCAATTGCTGGACAACCTGCGCAATCCCGATCAGCTTGACTATCCGGTGCCAGATTCCTTGGCTTCCACGCTGCGTGATTATCAGAAGTTCGGATTCCAGTGGATGAAGACGCTGGCCCATTATGGGTTTGGCGGGGTTCTTGCAGATGATATGGGGCTTGGGAAGACGATCCAAAGCATCGCATTCATCGTCTCGGTGCTGCCCGACATCAGACAGCAGCAGACACCCGCCCTGATCATCTCCCCCTCCTCGCTCATGTACAACTGGAAGAACGAGATGCAAAAATTCGCCCCAGAGCTGCGCGTCGCCATCGTGGACGGAAGCAAAACCGACCGCAGGCGCATCCTGCAAGACGTGTCCCAGACCGATGTCATCATTACGTCCTATCCCCTGCTGCGCCGGGATTATGAGCTATACCACGATGAATCGTATCACACCCTCATCCTCGACGAGGCACAGGCGTTCAAGAACTATGCGACCCAGACGGCAAAAGCGGTCAAGCTGATCTCATCGCAGTACCGCTTCGCCTTGACCGGGACACCTGTCGAGAACCAATTGGAGGAGCTTTGGTCGATCTTCGATGTCGTCTTCCCCGCCTTGTTCCAGGATCGCAAAGCATTCAACAATCTCACACGGGACATGATTGCCAAGCGCATCAGACCGTTTCTGCTGCGCCGCGTGAAGACCGATGTCCTGCAAGACCTGCCGGAGAAAATCGAATCCCTGCATGCCTCTGAGCTGTTGCCCGAGCAGAAAAAGCTCTACACCGCCTATCTCGCCAAGCTCCAGCAGGAGACCCTCAAGCACCTCAACGAAGGCAGCTACCAGCAGAACCGGATCAAAATCCTCGCCGGTCTCACCCGCCTGCGCCAGATCTGCTGTCATCCCGCTCTTTTTGTCGAGGGGTACAAAGGCAGCTCGTCCAAGTTCGAGCAGCTGATGGAGATCGTCGAGGAATGCAGAAGCACGGGCAAACGCCTCCTGCTTTTCTCCCAATTCACCGAGATGCTCGGCTTGATCGGACGGGAACTGGGCTATCAGGGGATTCCGTATTTTTATCTGGACGGCCAGACCCCTGCGCGCGAGCGTGTCGAGCTGTGCAATCGGTTCAATGACGGCGAAAGCGAGCTGTTCCTGATCTCGCTCAAAGCTGGCGGTACCGGACTCAACCTGACTGGAGCCGACACCGTCATCCTCTATGACCTCTGGTGGAACCCCGCCGTGGAACAGCAGGCCGCTGACCGCGCCCACCGCATCGGGCAGAAAAACGTGGTACAGGTCATTCGCCTCGTCACCCAAGGTACGATGGAAGAAAAGATGTACGACCTCCAGCAGAAAAAGAAGCATCTCATCGACGAAGTGATCCAGTCAGGTCAAGAATCTTTCTCCTCATTGACTGAGCAAGAGATCCGCGAAATCCTGATGATCGGATAAAGGATGGGTTTAGCGATCGATCAGAACAAAAAGAAGCCTTGACCACTGTGCATAGCAGCAGGTCAAGGCTTTTTTCCCGTTCAAAATGATGAATGTCGACCATAGTACGTAATCTACCCCACCGTAATTGCGTTCAGGTTACTGACGATCCATCATGAAAGGATTATAATGGATACGGTAACACAATAACTTGTACATACAAGATAAAGGGGATATATCATGACAGATAATCAAGTAGAATTGGTCGCACTACATTCAGAAAATTGGTACGAATGCTGCAAATTGCAGGTTGCCAACGAGCAAATCCACTACATAGAGCCCAATGCGGTATCGATCGCTCAGTCCAAATTCGAACCTACCCTACAGCCCTACGCGATTTATTCGGATGGCAAGCCTGTTGGATTTCTGATGTACAATACCGTGGAGGAGGAGCTTGGCGGGTATTGGATTTACCGTATCATGGTCGATCAGCATGCACAGGGGCAAGGCATTGGATTAAGGGCGGCCGAGCTCATGATTCAACAAATGGCTGCCCTGCCTGGTTGCCAACGAATCGTGGTCGGCTATCATCCCGAAAATCAGGGAGCAGACCGTCTGTATGCCAGATTGGGCTTTGTCGACAAAGGCGACCGTTTTGGTAAAGAGATGGCGGTCATCCTTGATCTATAGATCGGATAGACAATTGGCAAAAAAGCTCTGACGCAGTGATCTGCATCAGAGCTTTCCTTCTTATATCGTATGTAGCAACATGATCATTTGAAAGAAGTTGGTGCGGCCGAAGGGACTTGAACCCCCACGGTGTTGCCACCACTAGTACCTGAAACTAGCGCGTCTGCCAATTCCGCCACGGCCGCATATTCACATGTTGTTGAGTAAGATGGCGGACAGGGTGGGATTTGAACCCACGAGACGGTTCAACACCGCCTACACGATTTCCAATCGTGCTCCTTCGGCCACTCGGACACCTGTCCATCTGTAATGGCTCCTCAGGACGGACTCGAACCGCCAGCCTACCGGTTAACAGCCGGTTGCTCCACCATTGAGCTACTGAGGAACAATATAAAAGTGGTGGGCCTAGGCTGACTCGAACAGCCGACCTCACGCTTATCAGGCGTGCGCTCTAACCAACTGAGCTATAGGCCCATTTTACTTTAAAAATTGGTGCGGTCGGTGAGACTCGAACTCACACGGGTCGCCCCGCCACCCCCTCAAGATGGTGCGTCTGCCAATTCCGCCACGACCGCAAATCAATTATGGAGGGAGTACCCGGATTTGAACCGGGGGTGAAGGTTTTGCAGACCCGTGCCTTACCACTTGGCTATACTCCCACTGATATGAAAAGATATTATGGGGCGATCGAGGGGATTCGAACCCCCGAGTGCCGGAGCCACAATCCGGTGTGTTAACCGCTTCACCACGACCGCCATAATGAAAAACATTTTGTAGATAAGTGGCGGAGGGAGAGGGATTCGAACCCCCGTGACGTTGCCGCCTAACGGTTTTCAAGACCGCCCCGTTATGACCACTTCGGTATCCCTCCGCAATAGTAAAGTGAAGATATGGTGCCGGTAGAGGGACTTGAACCCCCACGGTTTCCCTCACGATTTTGAGTCGCGCGCGTCTGCCAATTCCGCCATACCGGCTTATTCAGATGAAAAATGGTCGGGAAGACAGGATTCGAACCTGCGACCCCTTGGTCCCAAGCCAAGTACTCTACCAAGCTGAGCTACTTCCCGATCATATAGTGGCGTGCCCTGAGAGATTCGAACTCCCGACCTTTTGATTCGTAGTCAAACGCTCTATCCGGCTGAGCTAAGGGCACATCTGTTATGGAGCGGACGAAGGGTCTCGAACCCTCGACCTTCGCCTTGGCAAGGCGACGCTCTACCAATTGAGCTACGTCCGCATCTTTTTGTTTGGAAAAATGGTGAGCCATGAAGGACTCGAACCTTCGACCCTCTGATTAAAAGTCAGATGCTCTACCAACTGAGCTAATGGCTCCCATAATGGCTGGGGTACTAGGATTTGAAC
>NZ_VCNA01000010.1 GCF_006170445.1 Brevibacillus dissolubilis
ATAGCGCAAGCTAGTAAGACCCCTCATAGACGATGAGGTTGATAGGCTCGGTGTGGAAGCGCGGTAACGCGTGGAGCTGACGAGTACTAATCGGTCGAGGACTTATCCACAAACCATTGCCTAATGTATTGCATACCCAGTTTTGAAGGTGCAACATCCTTCATAATATTCCTCAGTAGCTCAATGGTGGAGCAACCGGCTGTTAACCGGTAGGCTGGCGGTTCGAGTCCGTCCTGAGGAGCCATAGATGGACAGGTGTCCGAGTGGCCGAAGGAGCACGATTGGAAATCGTGTAGGCGGTGTTGAACCGTCTCGTGGGTTCAAATCCCACCCTGTCCGCCATCTATATTTTATGTGGCCCGTTGGTGAAGCGGTTTAACACAGCAGCCTTTCACGCTGTCATTCAGGGGTTCGAATCCCCTACGGGTCACCATAATTCGGAGGCTTAGCTCAGCTGGGAGAGCATCTGCCTTACAAGCAGAGGGTCGGCGGTTCGATCCCGTCAGCCTCCACCATATTTTGATTGTCGCGGGATGGAGCAGTTCGGTAGCTCGTCGGGCTCATAACCCGAAGGTCGCAGGTTCAAATCCTGCTCCCGCAACCAATTTATTTTGTCGAAACGTTTAAAATATTTGGAGCTGTGGTGAAGTTGGAGTTCACGCCGGTCTGTCACACCGGAGGTCGCGGGTTCGAGTCCCGTCAGCTCCGCCATCAATTTAATCAGTGGCTCGGTAGCTCAGTCGGTAGAGCAGAGGACTGAAAATCCTCGTGTCGGCGGTTCGATTCCGTCCCGAGCCACCTTTTAGGGGCATAGTTTAAAGGTAGAACGAAGGTCTCCAAAACCTTTGGTGTGGGTTCGATTCCTACTGCCCCTGCCAATTTAATATAGCTTATTATGGCGGTCGTGGTGAAGCGGTTAACACACCGGATTGTGGCTCCGGCACTCGGGGGTTCGAATCCCCTCGATCGCCCCATTTTTATTTGCGGACGTAGCTCAATTGGTAGAGCGTCGCCTTGCCAAGGCGAAGGTCGAGGGTTCGAGACCCTTCGTCCGCTCCATATATCTCTTGGAGGTATAGCCAAGTGGTAAGGCACAGGTCTGCAAAACCTTTATCCCCCGGTTCGAATCCGGGTACCTCCTCCATAAAAAAGGGACACGCCTAAACGTGTCCGAGTAAGGGGAAGGTGCGGAAAAACAAGAATGGTACCTTACCTCGTAGTGTAGTCAAGATTGCATGGGTCTATACGTAATCTAATATGCCGGTATGGCGGAATTGGCAGACGCGCGCGACTCAAAATCGTGAGGGAAACCGTGGGGGTTCAAGTCCCTCTACCGGCACCATACATATTTGTTACAAAACCGAATACATTCTAGTGATAAAATGAGTTCACTTCCTTTCAGTTTGTAGACTTGAGAGTAAGTGTTTTTTTATTTTCTGGGGTGATAGGTCACGGGAAAAATGATTCTCATGATAATTGATGGATTGTTGGAGCGGTAAGAGGGACGGAGTGTGATGAAAAAGTGAAGTATGGATTATATGATAAGCCTCCATTGGGGGTAACGGTTCTCTCGACGTTACAGTGGTTAATTGTCACGTTGTCGAGCAGTATTGTCGTGCCGATCGTGATTGGAGATGTCTATGGCTTGACTGCTGGTGAGACAGGCGAATTCATGCAACAGACGATTTTTTATATTGGGGTGGCCTCTCTGCTGCAAGTGTGGCTGGGGCACCGTTATCCGATGATGGATGGTCCTGCTGGTCTTTGGTGGGGGATTTTTCTGATCATGGCCAATATCGGGGGCAGTATGGGACTGGAGCCACGTATCATCGGACAATCGATGCAGGGTGGCTTGATTGTAGCGGGGGCGCTGTTTGTGGTATTGGGCATGACGGGGATTATTTCTCGAATTCAACAGTGGTTTACTCCGATTGTGACGGGTACATATATGACGCTGCTGGCGGTTTCGTTGTGCAGTACATTTGTAAAAGGGATGCTTGGAATTGGGTTTCACCAGTCTGAGCTGGTTCGGCCGGAGATTGCTATGGCGTCCGTCGTGATTATTGCATTGGTGATTTTATTTATGCAGATACCCAGATTGGCCAGTTTTGCCGTGTTACTGGGCATGGTGATTGGTTGGGGGGCGTATGCGTTATTAGGATGGGCAGATCAGCCGAAGCCGGCGCAGGAGCTTGTCGTCTGGCCTAAGGTATTTTTCTGGGGGCCGGTTCATTGGGACGCGGGGATACTGGTGACGTGTGTGTTGACTGGATTTGTACTATTGACCAACTTGATTACGAGTCTGGTTGTGGTGGGGCGTGCGGTGAACCAAGTTGCTGATTCGAAGCAGTACAATCGTGGGGGAGTATATACCGGGGTGTCCCATTTGCTTGCCGGTTTTTCAGGAGTAGTGGGAATGATTCCGCTTTCCTTGGCGGCAGCGGTCATTCAGGCGACGAAGCTGGCATCTAAGCTTCCTTTTATTTTGGCGATGGTATTGATGATGGGGATCGGGATTTTTCCTACCGTGTCACAGGTTCTGGCGGCGATGCCGACTCCGGTTGCTTATGCGGCGATGTTTGTGGCGTATACCCAGTTGCTTGGGTTTGGGCTGAAGGATTTCGCACGGATCCAACTGGATGAGCGGGCGATAACGGTGATTGGCAGCTCGCTTTTGGTGGGGATTGGGATTATGTTTGTACCGCCGGGAGCGTGGCAGAGCCTGCATCCGTTGCTGAGTTTTTTGCTGGGGAACGGGTTGCTGTTAGGTGTATTGGTCGCTCTGTTCATGGAGCATGTTGTGTTCCGCGTGAAAAAGGATCAAGAAGGGCAGCAGGTATCATAAGAAAGAGGACAGCCTCGTAAATGGGCTGTCCTTTTTTGCAACCAAAACTAGCCTTCATTCGTCACTAATCCTGTGAAGACTACATCTCCACCATTGATTTCGGTCATCATGCGTGCGGTGGAACCGAGGATTTCTTCCCGTTCGTTAGGAGCTATATTGTGGTGGAAAAAGATGACGTGGATCAGATTGGTTGCCTGATCATCCACGCTGGTGCGTACAGAATCCACGATGGGGCTACCGAATGCACCATGATCGTCGGCGAGGAGAAGTTTGCCGTTCATATTGATCTCGCGCCCGTTGAGAGCGGGATAGATATCGGTTTCGGTACCGAGGCGGCAGGTGATGGGACCGCTGATTTGGCTCTGGTTGTAGATGCCAAAGGGAAGTGCGTAGCGAACCGACAGAAAATTGTTGACGTCGACGGCAGTATGTAACCAGTGCAGCGTGTTGCCTTGCAGGACACGGCGCAGAAGAGCTTCAGAGGAAGGGCGGTAGCGGGACGGGTCAATGCCTAACTGTTTGAAGGCGGCCCGCCAATACAAGACACCGGGGATCTCGGTGATTTTAGCCAGTTCATGATCGACACGCAAGGATTCTAGGAATAGGTTGATGCGTCCTTGCAATAGTTTGGGAGATTCTGAAAGGGTCATGCCTGCATATTGGATGACACCCAGTGAAAGTTCGGGAAGCCGTTCGAGGACAGAGGTATCCAGTTTTACATTCATCAAATGGTGGCTCCTTTCGTCAAAAATTGGGTATAACTCAAGCCATTTTTTAGTAGTATAACACAAGCCAGGCTAGTAGCTCGAAGGAGGATGCAATTTCTTTTTGTACTTGTCTCTGTCCTTCGGTACAATAGAGGATAACGATGGCTAGGGGGTTACATGGCAGATGAAAGATGTGACGATTTATACAGACGGTGCGTGCTCGGGTAATCCGGGACCAGGTGGCTGGGGGACCGTGCTGTTTTATGGAGAGCATAAAAAAGAGATGTCAGGTTCTGCCGACAACACAACTAACAATCGTATGGAATTACAGGCAGCCATCGAGGCATTGAAGATATTAAAAGAGCCGTGCAAGGTAACGTTATATAGTGATAGTGCGTATCTGGTGAATTGTTTTCAGCAGGAATGGTACAAAGGCTGGCTGAAAAAAGGCTGGAAAAACAGCCAGGGGAAGCCTGTCGAGAATCAGGATCAATGGAAGGAACTGCTTAAGCTGATGGAGACACACCAAGTCACCTATGTCAAAGTAAAAGGCCACGCCGATAACGAGTGGAACAACCGTTGCGACGAACTGGCCACGGGGGCGATCCAGCGAAAGTGACAAATGCAGCATACTGGCAACAGACGAAACAGGCGATCATCGATTACGCCAAAGAGATTGGCATTGACAAGATTGGTTTTGCTTCGGCAGACCCGTTCATAGAATTAAAAGAGAGATTGGTTCGCCATCGTGAAAAGGGATATGAATCCGGCTTTGAGGAACCTGATTTGGACAAGCGGGTCTATCCGGAATTGACGTTAGCCGGTGCGAGGTCGTTGGTATCGATTGCGCTGGCGTATCCGTCCAAGCTGATCAATCCGCCTAAGAATGAGCCGGGAGCTTATCGGGGGATTCTTAGCCGTTCGGCATGGGGAACGGATTATCACCATGTCCTGCGGGATAAGCTGCAAAAGCTAGCCGACTTCATCAAACAGCTGGAACCAGGCGCTGAGATCGAATCGATGGTTGATACCGGCTCGTTGTCTGATCGGGCTGTAGCTGAGAGGGCAGGACTCGGCTGGGTGGGGAAAAACTGTGCGCTGATTACCCCGGAGCTTGGATCGTATGTGTTTTTGGGGGAATTGTTGACGAATCTGCCGCTTCCTCCTGATACACCGGTAGAGGAAGGATGCGGTGAGTGCAATCTGTGTGTGGAGGCATGTCCGACAGGAGCGTTGATCCAAGGTGGACAGTTGGATGCACAGAAGTGTGTCGCCTATCTCACACAGGTGAAGGACTTCATCCCCGAACAATACCGGGCAAAGATCGGCAACCGCTTGTACGGATGTGATACCTGTCAGACGGTATGCCCGCATAACCGAAAAAAACAGGTACAGTATGACCCGGCTTTTACCCCAGACCCTGAAGTAGCTAAACCGTTATTGGTGCCGTTACTCACGATGGGAAACAAGGAATTCAAAGAAAAATTCGGCCATACCTCAGCTGCGTGGCGGGGAAAGAAGCCGATTCAACGCAATGCGATTTTGGCTTTGGCCCATTTTAAAGATAAAAGTGCACTTCCTGTGCTGATTCAGGTAATGAAAAATGATCCTCGTGCGGTAATCCGCGGTACGGCTGCCTGGGCGGTCGGGAAAATCGGCGGGGAAGAGGCACAGGTGGCTTTGGAAAAACAGAGAGAGACAGAGACAGATCCACAAGTGTTGGCTGAGATCGAGAAGGGTTTTGCGTTCATCCACCAGACGAATTCGTGACGAACAGACAAGGTGAGAGGATGGGGAAACATGAAACGAGTTATTGGTTATACAACGATGGAATCACCAATTGGACCGTTATTGCTTGCTTCTACCGACCAAGGGTTGTGTGCGATTGAGTTTGGCCCGGAGGAATCTTCGCTGATGACATTGGAGCGTCTGTGCCGCAAATGGCAGTTGGACGCCAACATAGAATGGAACGATGAACTCAATCAAGAGGTCAAGCAGCAGCTGGAAGAGTATTTTCGGGGAGAGCGTAAAGAGTTTGAGATTCGTTATGACTTGTATGGCACACCGTTTCAAAAGGCGGTCTGGACGGAATTGACGCGGATTCCGTATGGGGAGACTCGTTCCTATAAAGATATTGCATTGGGGATTGGCGCGGCCAAAGCCGTGCGTGCGATTGGCGGAGCGAATCATAATAACCCGATTCCGATCATCATCCCTTGTCACCGTGTGATCGGCTCGAACGGTGCGCTTGTCGGTTATGGCGGGGGTCTCTCCATCAAGGAAACCCTACTGCAGATCGAAGGCATACTCGGCAAGCAGAACACGAGGAAAGCATCCTATTAGTTTTCGTCCAAAGAACATAAGGTTTAACAACGGGGATTTCATCGAATCCCCTGTTACATACATAAATACAAGCTGGGAGGGATAGCAATGAAGCTGTTGATTCTCGGAGGTACGCTGTTTCTTGGACGTCATATGGTAGATGCTGCAGTAGGGAGAGGTCATGAACTAACGCTGTTTAACCGTGGGACGAGGAATGATGGCTTGTATCCACAGGTAGAAAAATTGATTGGTGACCGTGATGGTGGATTGGATGCGCTCAAAGGCAGACGCTGGGATGCGGTGATTGATACGTGCGGGTATTTTCCGCGTATCGTTCGTCAGTCGGCTGAATTGCTTGCGAACAGCGTGGATCACTACACCTTTGTCTCTAGCGTCTCTGTATATTCTGATTTTTCGAAACTCGGCATCGACGAATCTTATCCGGTGGGGAAGCTGGAGGATGAGACGATCGAAGAAAAAAATGGAGACACCTACGGCCCGCTCAAGGTATTGTGTGAACAGGCTGTAGAGCAGGCGATGCCGGGTCGTGCACTGGTGATCCGACCCGGTCTCATCGTTGGACCGCATGATTCTACTGACCGTTTTACATATTGGCCGTGCCGTGTTGCACGAGGTGGGGAAGTGCTGACACCTACGTTGGATGATCATCCGATTCAAATTATTGATGCACGAGATCTGGCGGAATGGACCATCCGTATGATGGAACAGAAGGAGACCGGTGTCTACAATGTGACCGGGCCAGAGCAGCTTTTGCCATATCGTACGTTTGTAGAAGAGTGCAGGGCGGTAACTGGCAGTGATGCGACCTTTGTGGAAGCCAGTGATGAATTCCTGATGGAGCAGGGTGTGGGGATATGGACGGAATTGCCGATCTGGATTCCGCACAGTGAGGAGTCACACAAGGGATTCACAGCTGTGGATTGCACCAAAGCCCTGGCAAAAGGGCTGACGTTCCGCCCGCTGGCTGATACGATTCAGGCCACACTGGATTGGGCAAACAGCCGTCCAGCTGATTATGAATGGGTCAACGGGCTTGCAGATGAAAAAGAGCAGAAGGTTCTCAACGCTTGGAAGGAACGTCAGGGTATCCGCATGAACGAGCAACGATAGATTTCCATCCCTATACATTTCCATGAAAACTCCCCCATATATATGGTCTGAAAGCTTTTATCCGGCGATAGGGCTTATCTCACGCATGTTACGAAGGGTGGAGAAAAACCTGTGGATACATCGTGGCAAGGTCGGCTAAAAGAGTACCTTGAAGAGATGAACAGAGCATATGTAGACGGTGATGTGGAGCGTCTCGGGCGTTTTTTTGCGGATGATCACTTAAAACGCTTGGATTACGAGAGATGGCTCCGTGAACGCGAGCAGCATCAGGCGCGTGGAATCAATCCGCTGGCTGTCACGGTTCAGGCTGTTCCTCTACAGACCAAGGTGATCGATGATGACACCGTCGATACCGTGCTGTCTCTTCATCAAAAGCTGCATTACAAGCTGAATGATCAGATGCATGTGCAGGAAAATCAGCGGGTGCAAAGAGTCAGAATGAAGCGGATCGAGGATACGTGGGCTTTTTTACGGCCGTGGGGATGGTACTTTGACAATATTTTCGGCGGGGGAAGACCTGCTGGACGTGAAGGAGAAGGGGAAGGGGAAGGGGAAGGAACGCCAGGAGAGGTGGCAGAAGGCACTGCAGCGGGTACTCCTGACAATCCACAGATCCCTACACAGAATCCAGCGGGGCCAGGGGTAGTTGTTCCGGCAACACCAACTCCAGCGGAACCAGAAGCTGTGGAAGTGGTCCGGCTAAGCGGGTATAATCGGGCCCGTGGAGTTGCCTACGCGGAGCAATACTGGAATTCCTATAATTCCGCCTATCCGAAGTTTGAAGTAGACTGCACCAATTTTGTCTCCCAATGTCTGCATGCGGGCGGTATTCCGATGACTTTCACGGGGAATCGCGGCAGTGGCTGGTGGATGAGAGGGAAAAACTGGAGCTACAGCTGGTCGGTGGCACACAGCCTTTATCTTATGATGAAGAGCGGTAAGGCACCGTTCTATGCCAAGCAGGTACATGATCCGAGGATGCTTCAGCCTGGTGACGTGATCTGCTATGACTTTGACGGAGATGGCAGATGGCAGCATAATACGTATGTTGTCACAAAGGATGCGAACGGCATGCCGCTGGTGAATGCTCATACAACGAACAGCAGGAGAAGGTATTGGGAGTATAAGGATTCGACTGCGTATACGCCAAAGGTGCAGTATGGGATGTTTCGGATTATGGGCGGGCAGTGAGTGGGATGTAAAGTTGTAGAAGATAGGGACGGAATGTAACTGTAACCCTAACGGTCGAGTCTTAGGGAAGATGAAGAAGCGCGGCATGTCCGAGATGATCGGAAAGATGAAGAAGCGTGGCTGTCTGAGAAGTTCGGAAGCAGGTCACGCTTCTTTTTCCTGTTCAAAAATGGGGGAATCTGTGTCATCTGCACCTGTCCCCTCGCTTTCCCCTCCCACTTTTCGGTATAATAAATGATTGAGTAACCCATAGGAGACGAAGTTCAATGCCACTACATATTGTTTTGCACGAACCACTTATTCCGGCCAACACTGGTAACATTGCGCGGACGTGTGCCGCGACGGGGATTCATCTGCATTTGATCCGGCCGCTGGGATTTTCTACAGACGATAAAGCGTTGAAACGGGCGGGGCTGGATTATTGGCATGCGGTGAGCATTCATTATTATGACAGCTTTGAGCATTTTGAGGCGGAGCATGCGGACAAGCGTGACCGTTTTTTCCTCGTGGAGACATGGGGGGAAAAATTTTATAGCGATGTATCTTATCAGGATGGCGATTTTATCATTTTGGGCAAAGAGACGTCAGGATTTCCGCGTGAGATCACGGACCGGTACAGAGACAATTGCATCCGTATTCCAATGGGCGGTGCGACGAGATCGATCAATCTGTCTAACTGTGCGGCGCTGGTGGCATTTGAGGCGCTGCGGCAGATCGGGTTTCCGGGGTTGGATTGAGGGACGGAGTTAGATTAAAAACTGGAGTTAGGTTGAAAACCGGAGTTATTAGGTTAATGGATGGCTTTTGATTAAAAAATGAAGTTGGATAGAAGCATGGGGCTTGATGGAGAGCCAAAGGATTGGATCTGTAAAACACAAGGCCTTGTCAGGTACTTGAGACAATGATGAGAAGATTGAGAGGGGCAACCAAACCATGACTGCACAAACGAATCTAAACGGCAAAACCATCTTTTTTGATTTGGATGGGACTTTGTTGGAAATGCATACCGAGGAATTTGTCCAAAACTATTTGAAGGAACTGGCGAAGTACGTAGGAGATCGAATGGACGCGAAGCAGCTGATCGGGCTTTTGTGGGAAGCAACCAAGGCGATGATCCAAAGTGATGAGCCTGAAATGACCAATGAAGAGGTGTTCGTCCGTTACTTCCTTACGCACAGTGGATTGGAAAAGGATGCGATCTGGCCGGTGTTTGAGGCGTTTTACAGCGAGATTTTCCCGACCTTGTCCCATCTGACCAACCCGTCTCCATGGGGCAAAAAGATCGTAGAAGCGGCAAAAGAGCAGGGCTTCCGCGTAGCGGTGACGACCAACCCGGTGTTTCCGAAAGAAGCGATCTACAGCCGTCTCGGGTGGCTGGGGCTTACTCCGGATGAGTTTGAGCTGGTGACGGTCTATGAAGAGGCGCACTATACCAAGCCAAATCTGGGCTACTATCAAGAGGTGTGCGACAAGCTGGGCGTGAAGCCAGAGGATTGCATCATGGTGGGAAATCATATGCAGGAAGACATGGTTGCGGGTGAATTGGGGTTGAAGACGTTCCTTGTGACGAATTATATGGAAAATCGTGGGGAGCCGCTGTACCGTGTGGATCAGCAGGGGACGTTTGAAGATGTGTACAATGCGATCGTTAATCGAACAGGTGTGTTTGCGCCGTAGGATACGATTGCCACTTTTAGCTCGGATTTTGCATACCAGCCTGGATAGACAGCCCGATTCCTCAGTCTTATGGTCTCAGGGATAAACCATCCCCGCTGGTTCTAAAAAACTACAATACATAAGAAAAAAGGCAGATACCACATGGGCGTCTGCCTTTTTCATTGGGGGTGTGGCTACAAACGAAAAAAGGGCCGATGCCCTTGATTCACACGAGATCAAACCTACAGATTCCAGGTCTTGTCTTCGTTATATCCTGCTGTGAGAATGAAGAACAGGAACGCACAGAAACAGAACGCTACGATAAAAGTACCCATGTTTCAACAGACTCCTTTCGAAACCAGACTACCCCCATTATACCGTAGCCTTTCCCATTTGCCTACCATCTAACCATGACAGATTTGTTGCATTCACCTAGAGATATGTGGAATCCGTGATGAACATGTATGTATTGCCTGCATATCCATAAGAAAAGGAAAGTAGTTCTCCTTGACCTGCTTATCAGTAATGCTATCTTAAGCAGGGACATATACATGAAAGTACATTGTTGGTGGTAATTATTGGGCTGAAAGAGGGAGGAGTGACTTGCATGGATATCCTAAGGCGCATTGCAGAGCACCGGGCCCGTGAAGAAAAGTTGATGTGGAAGGGTACTTTTGCTGAATATCTGGAACTCGTACGTAAAAACCCGACGATTGCGCAGACGGCACATTCGCGTATCTACAACATGATCAAAAGTCATGGGGTTGAAATTAATGAGGACGGTTCGAAGTCGTATAAGTTTTTCTCTCGGGAAATGTACGGTTTGGATCGCTCCATTGAACGTCTCGTGGAGGAGTATTTCCATTCCTCGGCCAGACGCTTGGATGTACGCAAACGGATTCTGCTTTTGATGGGTCCGGTCAGTGGCGGTAAATCGACGCTGGTCACCATGCTCAAACGTGGTCTCGAAGAATACAGCCGCACAGATGAGGGCGCGGTCTATGCACTCGACGGCTGCCCGATGCAGGAAGAACCGCTGCATCTCATCCCGAATGAGCTGCGTCCAGAATTCGAAGCGGAACTGGGGATTAAGATTGAAGGTGAACTGACTCCATACAACCGGATGCGTCTGGAAAATGAATATGGCGGTCGGATTGAAGACTTCCCGGTCAGCCGGATTCTGTTCTCGGAAGCACAGCGTGTCGGGGTGGGGACATTCAGCCCGTCTGACCCGAAATCCCAGGATATCGCTGACCTGACCGGTTCGATTGACTTTTCGACGATTACCCGTTATGGCTCTGAGTCTGACCCGCGCGCGTATCGTTTTGACGGGGAGCTGAACAAGGCGAACCGCGGTTTGATGGAGTTTCAAGAGATGCTCAAGTGCGACGAGAAGTTCCTCTGGCACCTGCTCTCGCTCACACAGGAAGGGAACTTCAAGGCCGGGCGTTTTGCCCTTATCTCCGCAGATGAGATGATCGTCGCGCATACCAATGAAACCGAGTACAAAGCTTTTATTGCCAACAAAAAGAACGAAGCGCTCCAGTCTCGTATGATCGTCATGCCGATTCCATACAACCTCCGCGTCAGTGACGAGGAAAAAATCTACGCCAAGCTGATCAAACAATCCGACCTCGGCCACGTCCATATCGCCCCGCACGCACTTCGCACCGCAGCTATTTTCTCCATCCTCACCCGACTCAAAGAATCCAAAAAGCAAGGCGTCGACCTGATCAAGAAAATGCGTCTATACGATGGTGAAATCCTCGAAGGCTTCAAAGGCTCTGACCTAGAGGAGCTTCACAACGAACACGCAGACGAAGGGATGTCCGGTGTTGACCCGCGTTTTGTCATCAACCGCATCTCCAGTGCACTCATCCGTCGCGACACCGAATGCATCAATGCCCTCGATATTCTCCGCTCGCTCAAGGAGGGCTTCGACCAGCATGCATCGATCACCAAGGAGCAAAAAGAACGCTACATGAACTTCATCTCCCTCGCCCGCAAAGAGTACGATGAGCTGGCGAAAAAAGAAGTTCAAAAAGCGTTCGTCTACAGCTACGAGGAGTCTGCGAAAACCCTCATGGATAACTATCTCGACAACGTCGAAGCATACTGCAATATGCAAAAACTGCGCGATCCCGTCACCGGCGAGGAGATGGAGCCAGATGAGCGCCTGATGCGTTCTATCGAGGAGCAGATCGGTATTTCTGAGAATGCGAAGCGTGCCTTCCGCGAAGAAATCCTCATCCGCATCTCTGCTTACGCCCGCAAAGGCAAGCGCTTCGACTACCGCATGCATGAGCGACTGCGTGAAGCGATCGAGAAGAAGCTGTTCGCTGACCTCAAAGATGTCGTGAAAATTACAACATCGAGCAAAACACCAGATGAGCATCAGCTCAAGAAAATCAACGAGGTTACCCGCCGTCTGGTCGAAGAGCACGGCTACACCCCGATCTCGGCAAACGAACTCCTCCGCTACGTCGGCAGTCTCCTGAACAGATAGAGAGGAGGTGGAAGCATGGACGACTCGTCGTTTGTCGTCTCGCGGGAAGACTGGTCCCTGCACCGCAAAGGTCATCAAGACCAGCATCGGCACCAGGAAAAAGTACGCGAGGCGATCAAAAAGAATCTCTCCGATCTGATCAGCGAAGAAAACATCATCATGTCAAACGGTCGGGACGTCGTCAAAATCCCCATCCGCTCGCTTGATGAATACCGTTTTCGCTACAATTATCAAAAAGGCAAACACACCGGGCAAGGCAAGGGTGACTCCAAGGTAGGCGACGTCATCGCCAAAGACGGAGACCCGAGCCAGCAACAAGGTCCCGGCAAAGGACCAGGTGCTGGAGATCAGCCCGGTCAGGATTACTTCGAAGCGGAAATCACGGTGGAAGAGCTGGAACAGATGCTTTTTGCCGAGTTGGAACTGCCCAATCTGCAGCAAAAGGACGAACAGCAAATCATCGTCGAGGACACCCGCTTCAACGACATCCGCAAAAAGGGCCTCATGGGTAATATCGATAAAAAACGTACACTCCTCGCCGCCATCCGCCGCAATGCCTTGGCCGGCTACAGCGATCTGGAACTGGGCATCTCCAACGATGACCTGCGTTTCAAGACCTGGGAGGAGATCGTCAAGCCTCATTCCAACGCGGTGATCATCGCGATGATGGACACCTCGGGTTCAATGGGCGTCTTCGAAAAGTACGTCGCCCGCAGCTTCTTTTTCTGGATGCTCCGCTTCCTGCGCACGAAGTATGAAAAGGTGGAGATCGTGTTCATCGCCCACCATACCGAGGCCAAGGAAGTGACCGAAGACGCGTTTTTCTCCAAAGGGGAGAGCGGGGGGACGATCTGTTCCTCCGCTTACCGGAAGGCGCTGGAGATTATTGATGCGCGGTATCCGTCGAGTCAGTACAATATCTATCCGTTTCACTTCTCGGATGGGGATAATCTGACGTCGGATAATGAGCGGTGCCTGAAGCTGGTGAAGGAGCTAATGGATCGGTGTAATATGTTTGGGTATGGGGAGATTAATCAGTACAATCGCCATAGTACGTTGATGTCGGCGTATAAGCATGTGAAGGATCCGAAGTTTATGTATTCGGTGATTAGGGAAAAAGGCGAGGTTTATAAGGCGTTGAAGCATTTCTTTAGTAGGAAAGAAGTGCAGGCTTGAAGGGAAGACCGGACGTGGAAGGAGCGTTCGGTCTTTTTTGCGTGGAGTAGGTTAATAATTAGAGGAACTAAACCAAATAATAAAATACATCAATAATCAAAACGATTAAGGAAATCAGGGAACCATAAACATAAATTTTTTGTTCTGATTCATTTTTGTATTTTCGGGATACGAGCATATAGATAGCGAAGATCATCCCTGCCAGCAGGAATAGATCAAGGATCATATCAAACATCATGGAAGAGTAACTCCTAACCATTAGAATTGTATACGTTGATTGAGGGATGATTCTCTAAAATGAGCAGCTTATGTGGAGACGAAACTCTCTTCAGCAAGTCTTTGTCATCATAACCAATCATTTTAACTCCGACAATATGAAATGGAGAGGGATGCAATGAGGTATGATTTGCTGTTCATCGGTTTGGCGATTGGTTCCATTTTACTTGGTATGGCAGCGAAAAACCAAGTTGAATATGCACCCATGCTAGGCTGGATACTCAGCTTTTTCTTTTTCATCATGGCAATTGTGTCGGTGATTAAAAGTAGGTCGCGCAATAAGTGAAAAACCTCTTACCGAAAGCGTGGATTCATGCGTGCATGGGGTTTTCCTTGTACCATCCAACCAATTTGATACTGGCTGATAGACATGTGGAAGATCGAAGTCGCACACGAAGGCGTTCGGTCTTTTTTCAGTTTATCCATGCCATTAATTACAGCTATATTTCTATTCCATAAAATTAAATAATAGTGTTAATAGATTCACGAAAGGAGAGCGGGCGGTGCCATTCAAAATACTCATACTAGCATGTACAGTTCTTTTATTAAGCTCAACCATATCAGCAACATCAATTATAGCTGCTACCGCTGATGAACCACGGCCAGCCGCTCCCTTGCTGAATACAACAATAGATACGGATCAAGACGGTCTTACAGATTACTTCGAATTCGGGGTAACCAATCCGAAGACACAAGATACGGACGGCGACGGCATCTCTGATGCTCATGAAGATACCGATGACGATGGTCTTATCAATATTGACGAGCAAACGTTGGGGATAAGTGCAATCTCTGCTGATACAGACGGCGACTATCTTTCTGATTATGAAGAGCTTATGAATTATGCCACGCGACCAGATCAATTGGATACAGATGGTGATCACTTAGCAGACGGTATCGAGACAGAAGTGTATCAATTGAATCCAAAAGAAGCCGACGAAGATCATGACGGCATTCTCGACGGTGATGTTGAGCGGTCGTATCAGCTTCCGACGAACCGATTTGGAATTACAGGAGAAGCATACGGTGCATCTAATATCCCCCTTCAGATCGCGATTAGAGACACACCTATTCTTTTGGCAAAACAGATTCCAGATTCTGTTTCATTTGATATTCTTGCACTACATGAGCAAATCACCTTTACACTTACGATCCCGTACAACCCGGAGACGCTCAAAAAAGAAGATTTGCAACTCTTTTATTTTGATGAAAAGAAAAATGAATTAAAACTAGTTGAAAACCAAAAACTTGACAAGCGTCAAAATAAAATCCACGCAACCGTTCAGGGTGGTGGCACGTTTGTCGTCGTTTCTAAAAAGGATTGGAAGGCGACTCTCAAAGCGACGAAGGAGAACTACAAAGGGACCTATAAAGAAAAGCATAGGGGAAAGTTGAAAGGCAAAGTGAAAGTAAACGGACTAGCCAATTTGGAAGTTGATGCGTCAGCGATTTCAGATGATGGAACGATTTCGTTTGAGGAAAAGTTTCCGGTAGGGGATGAAAATAATCTGGACGAGGGAACGAAGATCTTATCAATAGGTCGTGCGACTAGTCCGAAAGCGATAATGAAAAAGGCCATTTACTCCGTTGAGGAGGTTTATCAGAGTGAGGATATTACGTATGTCACGGTGAATGCGGTCACCACGGCATCAGGCAATACGCCTACGATCCTCATCCATGGCCTCAATGGTAACTCGACGACATGGGGATTTCATAACGATTGGATCAACAGCGAGCAACCAATCACGGCAGGTACGATAAATGGTGTGAACTTTACGAAGGCGAATTATGCGTTTGGGGCAACCTCTACTTATTCAAATATTGATGTTCATTTTATTAATCTGCTGACGAGACCTTACAGTGATGCTGATGAGTTAGGGGCATGGCTGGACCGTTTTAGCACATATACTCCCAATAAAGACCTGTTTATTTTTGAGTATGATAATAGAGGCAGTGTGAGAATAGCTGCACAGTATTTATCCGATTATATCGGTGCGCTGCGTGCCAAAGTGATTGGGTACAAAAATGTAAATATCGTGGCGCATAGTATGGGTGGTCTGGTTTCGCGTTATTATATTGAAAATTTATATGGCTCTTCAAAGGTGAATCGATTGGTTACATTGGGGACGCCTCATTTTGGCTCCGATTTGATGTTTTTTGGTGATTTGTACAGATTCGGCAGCGAGTTGTGGAACAGTCAGAACTATAGGCTGACGAATAAGCATCCGTATACGAAATATATCGGGTTTAGCGGTTTTGCAGGTGATTTTAATGATTTTTATGCGTCTGGAATACGTGGGGTTTATTTTACGGGGACAGGGGTTCCGACCGACGCCAAGAGCTGGGATGCTTATGTGAGAAAAAAATTCCAAGTAGCAGGTCGTACCTTATCCCAAAGTGACATAGGTGACCATGCTGTCAATATTGATTCAGCTTTAGGGTCTGATTATGAACCCGATTATAATAACTCATCTTCGGGGATCAGAGGTGGACTTGATTCCGTAACAATGGTTTCCCGCTATTTGATTTTTGATGAAGTGTATGGTGATCATAGTAAAATGCGAAAGCAAGCAAGAGTCCGTACCAAGATCGTTGAAATACTAGCAGGCAGTGACGATGGATTAATAGCAGACTAAGTGGAGGAATCATATCTAATGACACCTTATAAATTCGGGGGAGTACTGGCAGGTCTTATCCTCCTCGCTGCTCTCATAACTTCTTTGTTTATGCAAGAAATATTAATGGTAATACCTTTGTATATCTTAGGCGTGGGAATGATCATCCTCATCCTTTACTTCCTTCTTGTCTATATCCATTCTAAGGTCTCCGAAAAAGTATTTCTTACCATCATTCTCATACCTGTTTTGATGATTGGACTCTATATTGGAAAAATTCAATATGAGGATTGGCATGGGCAAAAGAGATTTGAATCATGGCAGACAGCACCAGTCCGTGGGGTCCTTGAGATCAATAAAACGGTGACGATCGACTCAGAGCATCCAACCGATGAGATTATCAAATACAAGATCGTGATTCCACAAGATGGTTCTCTACTCATTGATTGCCCAACCAATGATTTTACCGAACAAGTAGTTATGTATGTGTTTAATAATAAACCAGATAGTTGGATCGTCAGTGCCAAAAATGAAAATGACAGTGGGGTACATGTATACAAGGTTCAAAAAGGGGAAGAGTACTATCTGGTTATCGACCAAAAAAACCTGATTCAACAAGGCAGAAGTGGCTTTTCTTATGAACTTACGCCAAAGATCACAGCCATAGAGATGTAAGAAAAGAAAGACCAGATAAACGCATCTGGTCTTTTTTTTACCGTCTTTCAGCTACTTTCACAAAATACATTCGCCCACTTCATTTGTTAATAAATTATTGACTGAATAACCAAAAAGTGGTTATAATCTCTTCGAAATCGTTTTCGATATTTTTGAATTGGTCACTATCTATCTCCGAAATATTTTCGAAAAGAAATTCTTACGTAATCAGAACGATCACGCGAAACACCATCCAACAACCCTCAACGCAGACCATCTCCACCCCAAATCACCTCCAAACCACCCCAACCAATAAGGAGTGAACCCCCCATGAAAAAAATCCTCTCCACCACCCTATCCCTCTGCCTCGGCACAGCCACCTTCATCCCTGCGACCACATCCGCCTTCACCGGCGAAGTCATCCAAGGTGCCGGCAGCTACTCCACTGTCATCCCACCCGGCGCGACCAACGTCCAGTCCGCCATCTACAAAACCGCCAACGTCACAGGCAAAATGCCAACCAACGACTGGTGGAGCTCCGCCGCATGGGTACAATACTCCGAAGCCCAATACCCACACCCACTCGCCGTGCGCAACGAATCTGACGGCCTGCGCATCTTCTACCCAGGCAACTCCATCACCGCCAACAACGACTGCATCTGCGGCTGGATTCCGGCTGACACCAATGATGATTTCGTCCTCGGGCATACAGCTGTTGCCACATTTGACGACACCAAGGTGGACGGATTCAGTGATTGGTTTGTCCGAAATGTTTCTGCAAGCGGTTCCAATAATCTGACTGTCAGCTACGGGCACGGTTCGCCGTACGTCTATGCGACCTATGCAGGCGGGAATCCGAAGCTGACCTTCCAAGGCACACCGACAGTCTGGTCCGGCTCAGCGGGCAGCGCGGTGCTGGGCGTGACGATTAACGGCAGGCACTATGCGCTATTCGGTCCATCTGGTTCTACTTGGTCTGGTATAGGTAGCAATACGCTCATCAACAACATGCCGGCGGGCAGAAACTATTTTTCCATCGCGGTGCTACCGGACAACTCAGCGGCCACTCTTGCCAAATTCCAGACCTACGCTTACTCGCATGTGACCGACACCAAAGCGAATTACACCTACAACCCAGCCGACAGCAGCGTAACCACCACCTATACCTACACCACGCAGGCCAAAGAAGGTACGCAGACGGGCACGATCTACTCGCTCTATCCGCACCAGTGGAAGAATGCGACCAGCTCTTTGCTGGGTTACACCTACAACTCTGTGCGCGGCACGATGAAGCTGGGCGAGGGGTCTTCTTTTACTACCAAAATGAAGTACAACGGCGTCCTGCCATCTATGCCTGATCTGGGCTCGTACAACAAGACACAGCTTGCCGGATATATCGACCAGGAGGAAGCGGCTACCTATACGGGAGCGGGTGACACCTACTGGGTGGGCAAACGTCTGGGGCAGCTGGCTGTGCTTGCACCGATTGCGGATCAGGTGGGGGATACGACGGCGGCGAATAAGTTCCGTACGGAGATCAAGAACCGTCTGCAAAGCTGGCTGAAGGCGAGTGACTCGGCTGGCAATCTGAAGACGCAGAATGTGTTCTACTACAACAACAACTGGGGGACGGTCATCGGGTATCCAGACAGCTACGGCAGTGCGGCAGAGCTGAATGACCACCATTTCCACTATGGGTATTTCATCAAGGCGGCGGCTGAGCTGGCGCGTATCGACAAGACGTGGGGAACGGATGCCAACTGGGGTAGCATGATTAATCTATTAATCCGTGACACGGCCAACTGGAACCGAAATGATTCGATGCTGCCGTATCTGCGCAATTTTGATATTTTCGCCGGGCATTCGTGGGCGGCTGGGCATGGCAAATTCCATGATGGCAACAACAACGAATCCTCCTCCGAAGCGATGAACGCATGGACGGGGCTGATCCTGTGGGGCGAGGCGACAGGCAATACGCAGATTCGTGACCTTGGGATCTATCTGTACACGACTGAGATGAATGCGATCAATGAATACTGGTTTGATATCAATGACCAGAACCACCATCCGTCCTACACGCCGTCTGTCGTCACGATGATCTGGGGTGGAAAAGGGGCGAATGGTACGTGGTTTACCGCGAATCCAGAGCAGGTGCACGGGATTAACTATCTGCCGATTACAGCGGGGTCTCTCTATCTTGGACACAACCCAGCCTACGTGAAGAAGAACTATGATGCGCTGGTAGCGGAGAATGGCGGGACGAATTTTGACGCGTGGGAAGACCTGATCTACATGTACCGCGCGCTGGAGAATCCAACCGAGGCGATTAACATGTTCAATGCCCGTGCCAGTGTGTTGAAGCCGGAGGAGGGCAACAGCAAGGCCCACACCTACCACTGGATTCACAACCTCAACAACCTCGGAAAAGTAGACACCACCGTAACCGCCAACTACCCGCTGTATGCGGTCTTTAACAAAAACGGCGTGAAAACCTATATCGCCTACAACATGACCAACACGACCAAAACCGTGACCTTCTCCGACGGCAAGTCTATTACGGTGAACCCGAACAGCTTCAACATCGGCAACGGCTCCGGCGGCGGGGGAACACCAGGGGATACGACTGCACCTACGGCACCGGGCAATCTGGTCTCCACAGGGAAAACCTCGTCATCTGTGTCTCTCTCTTGGTCTGCTTCTACGGACAACGTAGGGGTGTCGGGCTATGATGTGTACCGTGGCTCCACTTTTGTCGGCAGCACGAGTGGCACGAGCTATACAGACAGCGGTCTGGCAGCCAGCACGGCGTACACGTATACCGTCAAGGCGAAGGATGCGGCGGGCAATGTGTCGGCGGCAAGCAATGCGGTGACAGTTACGACGGATGCTGGAGCGGTTACACCTACGTCCAATGTGCTGTATGTGCGTGACGGGGCTTCTTCTACGGCGACCGGTACGCTTTCGACTTCGGCTGGTACAGGGGCGAATACCGATACCGTCGCGACAGCAGGCGGGCAGAACTACGATGGTGTTGTGCATACCCCTAACGTGTATACGATCAGCGGGGTGAACGGCACATATGACAGCACGAAGGCAACTGCGTTTAACTTCTTCGTCGACTCCGGCGCGTCTGTGGGCAATGGTCTGCAAGTGCGCGTCTCCTACGATTTCACGGGAGATGGCACGTATGACCGTCTGGAGACCTACAACTATTTTGCCACCAACGATATCACTGGGCTGGAGGACTACAACCAGACCAGAGGATTGCAGTCTGCGACCGGATCATTTGCCAACTTGGTGAATGGTAAAGTACGTGTGGAGCTGTGGAGTGCGATCGGCAACGGTACGACCAACACGATCCGTACTGATGCCACGTCCACCAATGGCAACCAATCCAAGCTCGTCATCCCATTTAAGTAAGTCCAGATTACATCATTCGTAAAGGCGTTTCGTATACACAAAAAAGAGGTGGAACGCACGGAATCACAATGATCCCGTGCGTTTTGCAGTTTATAGGCAAATATTCTGACAAAGGTATTGACGTAAAATTATGGGATGAGTATGATGGATTTACGAAACCGTTTTCGAAACAGAAGTGGGATGGGAGGATGAATCGTGAAAAGATTTCCGAAACATTTTACGTGGGGATCGGCCACAGCGTCGTACCAGATCGAAGGAGCAGCGAGAGCAGACGGCAAGGGGGAGTCGATCTGGGATCGGTTCAGCCGCATGCCAGGGCGCGTAGCCAATGGAGATACAGGGGATGTGGCTTGTGATCATTACCACCGTTACGAAGAAGATATCCAACTGATGAAAGAGCTGAATCTGGCATCCTACCGTTTTTCGGTCAGCTGGCCACGGATTTTTCCGGAGGGGACAGGGGCGGTTAACCAGAAGGGGCTGGATTTTTATAAAAGGGTGATTGATACCCTGATGACGAACGGGATTACACCGGCGATCACGCTGTACCACTGGGATTTGCCGCAGGCGATGCAGGATCGGGGCGGCTGGATGAACCGGGATATGGCGGAGTACTATCTCGAATACGCGAACCGGATGTTTACCGAGTTTGGGGATGTGGTACCGTCGTGGATCACCCTGAACGAGCCGTGGGTGGTTTCGTATCTGGGATATGGCAGCGGGGAGCATGCACCGGGGTATACCGACATGTACGCCCATTTCCAAGCGGCGCACCATCTGCTGCTCGCACATGGCAAGGCGGTCGCCTCCTTCCGCGAACTCAACCGAAACCCGGACAGCCGGATCGGGATTACGCTTAATATGAACTCGACGTATCCGGCAAAAGAGGGAGAAGCATACGAGCGGGCTGCAAGACTCTGGGATGGCTTTCTCAACAGATGGTTCTGCGATCCGGTGTTCAAGGCGGCGTATCCCCAAGACATGATCGATGCGTACGAGCGCTACCAGCCGGTGAGCTTCATTAAGGAAGGTGACTTGCAGCAGATCGCCCAGCCGATCGATTTCCTCGGGCTGAACTACTATTCCACGGCACATATGGAGCCTGCTGAGTCAGGGGAGGCAGGATTGACAGGGGCGAATGCTTTTCTGGGAGTCAGAGGGGTATCGACAGGCAGAGTGGTTACCGACATGGGCTGGGAGATCCAGCCGGAGGGGCTGTATGATCTGCTGACCCGGATCAAGCGGGATTATGGTGATGTACCGCTCTATATCACGGAGAATGGTGCGGCGTATCCGGATCATGTAGACGCAGACGGACAAGTCAACGACGATGAGCGGGTCGATTATCTGCACCAGCATCTGGCCGCCTGCCATCAGGCGATTGAGGACGGCGTCGATCTGCGCGGCTACTATGTCTGGTCGCTCTTGGATAACTTCGAATGGGCTTTCGGCTATGACAAGCGGTTCGGCATCGTTCATGTGGATTACGAGACACAGAAGCGCACACCGAAGAAGAGCGCGTATTGGTTCAGAGACGTGATCAGGAACAATGGGCTGTAATCGTCCGTTGTTTCTGACTCCATCGAACTTGTTACGCACAGATACCAAAAGGGGGAAAACACAGATGATTACAAAAAAATGGGCAGCTACAGGAATGTCTCTCGTCATGGCGGCGAGCCTGACTGCGTGCAGTACCGCTCCAACCAGCAACTCTGGCACAGGCTCCGGTCAGACAGCCACCACAGAAGGCGGAAAAGAAGTCATCGAGCTCAAAATGGGCCAGTTCGGCAGTACCGGCTACGAAAAGCTGGCAGAAGAATACATGAAGGATCACCCAAATGTCAAAATCCAGATCAGCACCTCTGACTTCAACGACCACCACAACAACCTGTTCACCGCCATCTCCGCAGGCAGTGGCGCACCTGACATCGCGATGGTAGAAGTAGGCTTCATCGAAAAATACCGCGGGGCACAGGATCGTTTCGTCAACCTGTATGAGATGGGGGCGAAGGATCTGCAGTCCAACTATCTTGACTGGAAATGGAGTGTAGGCGAGAGTGCCGACCACAGCTTCCTGTTCGGACTGCCGACTGACATCGGGCCGACCGTGATGTACTATCGCACAGATATTTTTGAGGCAGCAGGCTTACCGAGCGATCCAGAAAAAGTGGCAGAGCAGATCAAGACATGGGACGATTTCGCCAATGCAGCACGCACGATCAAAGAAAAAACAGGCAAACCGATGACTGACAACGTAGAGCTGATCTACAACGCACTGCGCGACCAAGCTCCTGAGATGTATTTTGACCGTGCAAACAATCTGATCGTCGAGAAGAATCCAGCGATGAAAAAGGCGTATGACTACACAGCCAAGCTGATCCAAGACGGCGTGCTCGGCAATCTGGCCCTGTGGACACCAGAGTGGGGGGCAGCGATGGCAGACGGCGGTTATGCGACACTGCTCGGCGCATCATGGATGCAAGGCAATATCAAAGGCAACGCACCAGACGCCAAGGGCAAGTGGGCGATCACGCAGATGCCAGAGGGGGCAGGCAACTGGGGAGGCTCTTACCTCGTGATCACCAAGGAATCGAAGCATCCAAAAGAAGCCTATGAGTTCATCAAGTGGATCACCTCTCCTGACAATCAGTACAAATCCTTCCTCGACCAAGGTCTCTTCCCGTCCGCAACCGCTGTCTACGACGAGTCCAAATTCAAAGACTACACGGATGAATACTTCGGCGGTCAGCACACGGCACAGATCATGAGTGAAGCCGCGAAAAAAGTGAAGAACGTCTACTACGGCGAGAACTTCTCGATCGTCCAAGGCGAGATTTTGAAAGCGCTTCAAAATGTACAGAGCAAAAAATCTGACCCAGAACAAGAGTGGAGCGAGGCAATTGCCCGCGTGAAGCAGCAGCTGGAACGTAAATAGTACAGAATCGGAGCGGGTATGGTTGGTATAGCGGCCATACCCGATTTCAGATAGGAGGCGAAAAACCTTGAGCGTGATCGAGAGAAACACACAGACGATGCCTGTGCGCACCAAACCGGGGCGTTGGATGACAGAGGCGAGGAAGGATATGGTCTTTGGCTATTTGTCCATCTCCCCGTTTTTTATTCTCTTTGCGATTTTTGGCTTGTTTCCGATGCTGTTCAGCTTTTATCTGGCATTTCAAAAATTCAGCGGCATTGGTGAGATGAGATATGTAGGCTGGCAGAACTTTCGTTTTATTATTGAAGACCCGCTGTTTTGGAAATCCATCTACAATACGTTGATCATGGGGCTGCTCGGGACGGCTCCGCAGATTTTGGTCGGGATGGTTTTGGCATATGCGCTGAATTCGGCCTTGATCCGCTTCAAGAGTTTTTTCCGGGTTGCTTTTTTCATGCCGTATGTGACCTCGATCTTGGCAGTGGCGATTGTGTTTAGCGTGATTTTCAGCAATCAGCCGTCGGGGTTGATGAACACGCTGCTTGGGGTATTCGGCGTAGGGCCGATCAGCTGGAACACCTCTGAGTGGGGTGTGAAGGTGGCGATTTCCACGATGGTTTTCTGGCGGTGGCTTGGCTATAATACGATTATTTTTCTCGCGGGCTTGCAAAGCATTCCGAATGATCTGTATGAAGCAGCACGCATCGATGGGGCGAGTACCCGACAGCAGATCTGGTATATCACCTTGCCGTTGCTCAAGCCGGTGATTCTGTTTACCACGTTCTTGTCGACGATTGGGGCTTGGCAGCTGTTCGTCGAGCCGCTGGTGTTCTTCGGTCGGCTGGGGGATGTCGGGGAAGAGGGGATGACGGTCGTCTTGTACCTGTACCGGGAGGCCTTCCGCAACAATGCATTCGGGACGGCTTCGGCGACGGCGGTATTGCTTTTCTTCATTATAATAGTGTTCACGGTGCTCAATTACGTGCTGACCAATCGGACGGGAAGAGCGGGGCAGCTGGGTAAAGCGGCCCGAGCGGCGAAAAAGCGGGGGGAAGCGGTGTGATCGGAAAAATCAATTGGGCGAAATCGATTGTCTATCTGTTGTTGTTCGTTGGAGCGTTGTTGTCGCTGTTCCCGTTTTATTGGATGTTCGTCATGGCGACCAACTCCAAGGAAGCGATTAACCAGGTGCCGCCTGCCGCTCTGCCGGGGGATCAGCTGGCGGTGAATTTTGCGCATGTGCTGGAGCAGATACGCTTTTTTCCGGCGCTGGCGAACTCGTTTATCGTGTCGATTCTGGTGACGATCGGTGTACTGTTTTTGTGTTCGCTCGCGGGGTATGCGTTCGCCAAGATCAAGTTTCCGGGGCGGACGGTGCTGTTTGGCGCTATACTGGTGACGATGATGATTCCGACACAGCTGGGGTTGGTGCCTTCGTATTTTATCATCACGAAGCTGGGCTGGCTCAATGATCTGAAGGCACTGGTCGTACCGGGGCTGGTGAATGCGTTCGGGATCTTCTGGATGCGGCAGTATATCGCAGAGGCGGTGCCAGAGGAGATCATCGAGGCGGCCAAAATCGATGGGTGCAGTCATTTTCGGATCTATTGGAACATCGTCGTGCCGGCGATCCTGCCTGCCTTTGCGACATTGGGGATTGTGACGTTCATGCAGACGTGGAATGATTTCCTGTGGCCGGTAACCGTGCTCAGAGACCCGTCGTTCCAGACGATTCAGGTGGCAATTCGTTCGTTAAACGACGTATACGTCCGGGATTATGGTATGATATTGTCAGGAACATTTTGGGCGACCGTGCCATTAATTGTGGTGTTCGTCGTGTTCAATAAGTTCTTTATCTCTGGGTTAACGCAAGGGGCAGTCAAATAAGGAGTCGGACGATGAAAATAACGATTAAAGATATAGCCAAACTGGCAGGGGTATCTCCCGCGACGGTCTCCAAAATCATCAATAACTACGAGGATGTAGGCGAAGCCACTCGCAAACGGGTGCTGGAGATCATGGAGCAGCAGGGATACCGCCCGACTTATTCCGCACAGACGCTCGCTACCAAGAAGTCCAACCTGATCGGCGTGATTTTTGCGGGAAAAGTGAATGTGGATTTTAATAACCCGTTTTTTATCGAGATCATGAATTCGTTCAAAAAGACGATTGGCGGACTCGGATACGATCTGCTGTTTTTCTCCAATGAGCAGTTCCATGCGCATCAGGAGGACTATCTGGCCCGCTGCCGCTACTATCAGGTGGATGGCTGTATCATCATCAACGGGGATGAGATCGAGCCGTCGATCCATGATCTGGATGCCAGCGAGATTCCGTGTATCGGTGTAGATATCGTGCTGTCTGGCAACAAATCGGGCTATCTGATGACAGACAACTACAAGGTGAGCTCCAAGGTGGTAGAGCACTTCTATCTCCTGGGTCATCGGGAGATCGCGCATATCGGCGGCAATCCCAATGCGGTGATCGCGGGTCTTCGGACAGATGGATTCAGGCAGTCGCTTCGGGAGTATGGTCTGACTGTGCGTGAGGATTGGATTGTGCATGGCGAGGATTTCTTCGAGGAGAGCGGTTATCGGGCGATGAAAAAGCTGCTCGGTGGAGAAGAGTTGCCACAAGCGGTGTTTGCCGCCTCTGACCTGATGGCATTCGGTGCGATCCGGGCGATCAAGGAGAGCGGGCTTAGAATTCCAGAGGATGTGGCGATCATCGGCTGTGATGATATTGATGCGTGCCGCTATATTGACCCGCCGCTGACCACGGTCAGACAGGATAAAGTGAAGATGGGCAAACTGGCGGCTTATATGCTGTCTGACCTGATCGATGGCAAGATGGAGTCGAGTGCGGTGATGGTGGAGCCGGAGCTGGCCGTGCGTAAAACGTGCGGGGCGAGGTAGATCGGACTCGGCAGATCAAACAAGATAAATGAGGTTTTCGATCATGATCATCATCAAAAAGTAGAAGAGGCTGACAACGTTCCGATGCGTTGTCAGTCTTTTTTGGCGTTTGCTCGGGTTGATCTGTCCATTTCCAAAGGGGGGAAAGCCGCATGTACTAGAGAGATCAGTAAACATGCCTTTTGATGGGCGAAGGGAGCAGGATCATATGCCAGGCAGTGTTGAGTTTGCAGATTGGACGTTTGACTGGTCGATTCCAAATCTACGTGGCGAGGGCTTGGTCATCACCAATGCGCGCTACAGAGGGATGAGTGTGCTGGCCCGTGCTTCTCAGCCGTTCGTGCTGGTCAATTATCATGGGGGAAGCCCAATTTTCAAAGACGGGCTGAACCCAAAATGCGGCGGCAGGGCTTACTACGCGCTGGTTCCCACGGCTCCCAATGCCAATGACAACGACCTTCCACTGGGCAGCTATGCCAACAATGACAACGAATACGACCCCGTGAACAATCCACGTGGAGCAGTGGTAGTGGAACGGATGGAGCCGAGTCCTGTCGATCCGGCCCATGTGATGATCTGGAGCAAATTTCAGGTGGGGAATTATCAGTACATCCACCGCTGGGAGTTCCGCGCAGACGGGATGGTGATGATCTCGGTCGGGCTGGGCGGAAAATTGTACTGGGAGACAGAAGGGATATCGAATCATACGCATCAGTTTTATTTTCGCTTGGACTTCGATATCCTCACCCCAGATAATAACCTTGTACAGCGGATGGTCCACCAGAATAACGATGAATGCGGAGATGTCTGGGAGAACATCTATTGGGAGGCCAAGCAGAACGTTGATCTGAATACCTTCACCAGATGGCGGGTCATCAATAAAACCAAGAAGCCAAACGGCCAGTATCCCGGATACGATCTGGTTCCGCACATCAGTGGCTCGCCGGATGGAGTGGTCTCGACGGGGGACTTGTGGATACTGCGAAAAGGATGCAGCTCGCAGGAGGATGGATCGGGGGTCGAGTGCGATGATTCGGTGCTCAACCGAGCTGTTCGCGGGTGGATGATCAATGGACGTGATGTGCTTATGTGGTATTGCCTGCGGCATCATCATGTCGTCCGGCAGTGGGGAGAAGAGGGGAATGTGCTGCCGTATCATTTTGCCACCTTTTATCTGCAGCCGAGGGATTTTCTTGATGAGACACCAGTGGGATTGTATGATACGAATCCGCCATCACCGTTTTGAGTAGAGGGTATGGAGCAGATGGTGAACCTGTCGGAATATGTTGAGAGATAACTGGAGATAAATTCCAAATTTTGTATTATGATAGAGTTCGTAGAACAGACGGCTCCCATCTCGTGTTGAAAGCGTTCATAGAATAGAGTCCCGCCTTTCTACCATATTTTTTTGATATGGGGGCGTTAAGACGTATGCGTAACAATTGGAAGAAAGCTTCTGGCAGTATCCTGCTTGCATCTTTGGTCACGACGGGGCTGGTGATGCCGATTGATCAGACCTTTGCACATGGGGATGCCACACACACAGATGCCACTCATGGGGGAGTAGATCAAGCGGCGCAGGCCAAAGAGCATGCTGACCGCTATGATGACCGCATCCAGCTGGAGACCAAGCTGGGGGAGTTCACCAAAGCCAAAACCAATGGCAAATGGTCGGGCAAGCTCGACATCAACGTGAAAATCAAAGAAACGACCGATAAAGATGTAACCCTTACCTATGAGCTGAAAAAACTCAACGAAGACAAAACAGGGGAAGTCGCCGTCCTGGCACCGACTCATCTTTTCAAAAAGCAGCTGAAAGAAAAGCAAGAGAAATCCTCTATCGATCTCGCTGACCTCGAACCGGGATTCTATCAGGTATCGGTGACGGCTACTTCCAAGCAAAACGATGCCGATCTCTGGTATCAGTATGCGCCGGTCTTCCTGACTGTTGACGCAGAGGGTGTCCAAACAGGCTGGGCAACCGAATTGCCGACCATGGTCCAAGGGGTAAAAGGGGAGGAAGTCAAAGACGAGGCTACTGTGGCACCCGCTGCGGTCACCCCTGAAGCCGTGACCGCTTATGGCTACTGGATGCGATATGACCGTGCTGGCGTGGCGGCTCCCGTGCGCAATGCCAAGGTAGAGGTGCTTTATCTGGACGCAAGCAATGTCTGGCGCGTACTGGCTACCACTTACACAGGCAGCAACGGTTATTACTCGGTCAGCTACACACCGCCAGCCAGCTTTACGGATGCACAAGTCCGTGTGCTGACGACAAATACAGGTGCTTATGGACAGGTACAGAATGATGTAGCTGCCGTCTATGGCGTAACTGCTTCCTACTCGGCCAAGCTGACTACAGGCGGCGATGCCGGTACATGGTACTCTCCAAAAGGGAGCAACTCCGAAAAAGCCCTTTGGGTATTCGATGACCTCGTCAAAACCAAAGACGCACTCAAATCCTACAAAGATCCGGGTCTTTCCACCATCGTCTGGTATCCGACGGCAACCAACGGCGCCTACTATACCCGTGGCGGCACGATCAAGCTGGGTGCGAACAGCCCGTCCAGCATCTCTGTGACCGCACATGAGCTGGGTCACAATTATATGTACAATCTCTACAACGGCAGCTACCCAACCACCAACTGCCCAAGCCCACACTACATCACCAGAACAACCAATGACCTCGGCTGCGCCTGGTCTGAAGGCTGGGCTGATTTCCTGCAAGCCTATGTGAACAACAACCCGCGCTATTACTATGACGCGACCAGCTTTACCGATCTGGAAAATACCTCTACCATGGACAGCGGGGATATGGTAGAAGGACGTGTCGCAGGCGCGATGTGGGATCTGGTTGACACAGTGGCAGACGGCACGGACACCCGCTTGTATGCATTTGGAGATGTGTACAAAGCGATGTATTACAGCAAACGCAACAACTTCCCAGAATATTGGACACAGTGGAAAACGCTTGGCTTTGATATCAATGCCAAATATTCTCTGCAACAAAACACAATTAATTATAACTAACACGGAATCAGTCCCTAGGTCAGCCTGACGGAGCTTAGGGGCTTTTCTTTTGATTTTTTTCCTTTCCATATGAACTAAGGACAAGAGAGAGGAGCCATCGTAGTGGTGAAAGGGTTTAATAGAATAGGGGCAGGCTTGCTCCTGATGTGCTTCTTGTGGGTTCTGACGGGATGCTCGGATCAAGCTTCATTAGACGAGACACCACCTGTACCTGAGACACCTTTTCCCGTTCAGCTAAAGACAGACCTGCTTACCTACACGTTTCAAAATAATCAGGGTTCCGTTGATTTGGAAATAACGCTGTCCACACCCCAAAAAGCAGCTCTAGATGGGAGTGTCGTCTACCAGTTGTTTCGTGATCAGCAGGGGGAATGGGTGAAGATTGGGGAGGCCGAGTCTTTTCGGGGAGAGCTTAGCGCAGACCAGCCGAAGTCAATCAAGCATCATTTGACCGGGTTAACGGCCGGGCGGTATCGGGTAGTCGTCAACGGTACATATGGCGGGAGCGGCAAGGAAGCCAGCTATATTTTTATCATCAAAAATGACGGAACGTTCGAGATCGAACAGTCTCTTGTGTGAACCGTTAGAAACTTCATTGCCTTGACAAAATGCCCAATCTCCTTTACTGTAAGAACAGAGAAGAACAGTCTGACAAGTATGAATATGCAGGCTGTAGACCAGTTGAGAGCAGTTAGACGAGAGTAAGTTTTGTAGGTAGCAAGTATTATTGGATATATTCAGTCACGAGCAGAGTTGAGTCGAGTTGGATTGATGAGCAGAGAAGAGGAGAGCTGAGCAGAGTCTGTTACCTTATGACGATACCAGCAAATCCAGAAGCTCTTCTGGATTTTTTTATATTTTCCTCCAAAATTTCTTCCCTCCCTCTCCACCCACACGCATGGATGTTCCCACCGCGTACCCGCTCGATTTCCTGACTGCAATGAATCTGTTCAAAACCTCAAGGGAGATGAATTGGCATGCACAAGGAAGGCTATTTCGGCCAGTATGGCGGGATTTTTATCCCAGAGATTTTGTATCCGGCATTTCAGAATTTGATTGAAGAGTACCACAAGATCAAAGAGGATGAATCGTTCTGGAACGAATTTTTGCACATCTTGCAAAATTTCTCCGGTCGTCCGACACCTCTGACCTATGCTTCTAAACTTACCGAGCATTTTGGTAAGGCCAAAATCTATATCAAGCGCGAAGACTTGAACCATTCTGGCGCACACAAGATCAATAACGTCATCGGCCAGGGTCTCTTGACCAAGCGCATGGGCAAAACCCGTGTCATTGCCGAGACGGGAGCCGGTCAGCACGGTGTGGCGACCGCGATCATGGCAGCGAAAATGGGCTTGAAGGCGACCATCTACATGGGTGCTGTCGACGTAGAGCGTCAATATCCGAACGTATTCTGGATGAAGCAGCTGGGCGCAGAAGTGGTCGCGGTTGAGTCCGGTCAGGCGACGCTCAAGGATGCGATCAACGAAGCGATGCGCGACTGGGTGTCTAGCTTCGAGGATACGCATTATGCGCTGGGTACTGCCTGTGGTGCATATCCGTTCCCTGAGATGGTGACTTACTTCCAATCCGTGATCGGCAAAGAGGTCAAGCAACAGATTCTCACAGCAGAAGGTCGTCTGCCATCCCGCATCTATGCGTGTGTCGGTGGCGGTTCCAATGCGATGGGCGTCTTCCACGAGTTCCTGCCTTCTACTGAAGTAGAGCTGGTCGGTGTCGAGGCGGGCGGTAAAGGTGAAGAATCCGGACAGCACGCAGCGCGGATTGCTTTTAAACAGGCAAAAGTAGGCGTGGCACAAGGCTACAAAACGCTTTTCCTGCAGGATCATGAGGGTCAGATGCAAGAGACACACAGTATCGCAGCGGGTCTCGACTATGTGGGTGTATCACCGATTTTGGCTGATCTGCATGAGCAGAACCGTGTACGCTTCGAGGCGGCACTTGACCATGAAGTAATCGAAGCGGTGAAGCTGATCATCAAGCAGGAAGGGATCATCCCGGCGTTTGAATCGTCTCATGCGTTTGCCAGAGCGTTTGCCGAGATTCCGAACACCAGCAAAGATGATATCGTCGTGATTAACCTGTCAGGCCGTGGGGACAAGGACATCTTTAACATTGCGGAGGGATTGCAAGATGACGAATGGAAGACTTTTATCGCAAGAAGACATCAGCAATATCAAGCTCGCTGATCTGATCGAATCTAAGAAAAGTACCAAACGCATTCAGATCATGACGCACCAGATTCTTGGCTATCCAGACTTTGAGACGAACTATGAGATGATCAAGCTGTTCGCCAAGTACGGTGTAGATTATGTCGAATTGCAGATTCCATTCTCTGAGCCTATCGCAGATGGTCCGGTCTTCCTCAAGGCCAATCAGGATGCGCTCAAGAACGGTGTAACTGTGGAGCAATGCTTTGCCTTCGCGGAAAAGGTGGCAGCGGAGTTCAATATCCCGTTCCTGTTCATGACGTATTACAACATCCTGTATGCACAGGGTGTGGAAGCGTTCGTGAAGCGCAGCAAGGAGATCGGGATCAAGGGCCTGATCGTGCCGGATGCGTATCCAGAAGGTTCTGCTGAGTACTTCGAAGCGTGCCAAAAGCATGGTGTCGACGCGATTGTGCTGACCACGCCGTATACCACCCCAGAGCGGATGGAGTACCTCAATTCGCTGGCGAGCGGCTTCGTCTATTGTGTTGCGCGTAAAGGTGTGACGGGTTCCAAGACCAAGTTCGATGATGCCACTACGGAATATATCGCGAACTGCCGGGCAAGCCTGGATGTGCCGATTGGTGTCGGCTTCGGGATTCAGGAGCGGGAGGATATCGACTATCTCGCGGGTAAGAGCGATATTGCGATCGTGGGTAGTGAGCTCTTGAAGGTGCTGGAGCGTGACGGGCTTGCCGGTGTTGAGAGATTGCTGGCGGAGCTGACGGAGGAGAAGTAAGGGAAGAACGAGTATAGATATTATAGAAGAAATAGATGGATTTTTGGGGGAACAGAGCTTAGTTTGGCTGAGCGGTTGTGAAAAAAAGCGAATCGTTTGATAGAGAAAGCTTCTGCTAGATGATGTGAAAGATGACCCGTAAGACGGACACTTTGAAAAAAGTGAGCCTCTTACGGGTCATTTGTGTTTGAATCCAATTTAACTTAAAAAAAGATGACTCCTGATGAATTCAGAAGTCATCTTCTGGCCGCATAGCAACCGCGGTTCTTTCATGTAAATTTCCACCATCGGAGTCATCACTCACACGGCTCCATGGGTTATATACTTAATACCAATTTGTATTGGAAGCCCAGACAGGTTTCGCGGGGACGAACTTATTGTCATAAAAGACAAGATTCCCATCATCTTGAACGACTAGTGTGTCACCTTTGAGGCCTTCTGGCAAAACTCCGCCGTAATGGCTATTCGACCATGACTTTGTATCTTCATACCAGAAATATACAGGGGCTACATTATCTGTTACTCGAAGAGTTCCGTTCATGATAATTAATTTTTCAGGATGTGCATAAAATTCACGATTTAAGAACGGATCATAGTAAAGAAATTGACTTTTGTTATCAGTGTTTGTATCCCAGAGACCAGTACCGGCTTTATAAAGCACAAGATTCCCATCTGCTTGCATGATGAGAGTAAATCTACCATCATTAGATACTAACGACTGGCCTTGAGATAGTGTTTCGCCTTCTTTGAGATAGTTCTTTGCAAAGGCCGCAGAGACACCAGAGAGCTGAAGCATAGAAACTGCAAGTAAAATAAAAGCGGTCTTTTTCGCAGTCATTTTCATGGAAGTTTACTCCTCTTTAGGAATATTTTTTTAATTCCTAATAGAATATAACATTTACTTCCATAATGATCAACTATTTTACAGTAACTTTTTGTAAATATAGTTCCCGTCATGATGTGAACCTGTCGATGAAACAAACGGATTAAGTGGTGTTCATGCAGAGTATGAGAAATGGCTTTGGTATTCAAAGTTATAGTTCAGATAGTAGTAATTTTTTGGCTGTAAAAGAGCATGTAGGAATATGATAGAAGAGAGGAGGGGGTTCATGAAAACGTGGATGTTTTTTGGAGCAGGTGTACTCGTTGCTTTGTTGATCTTGAGCGTCAATTTCGTCGATGTGGGCGATGGGGGTCAGTATGTAAGCGGAAATATTTTAGCGGAGCAACAGCTTTTGAGAGAACGGATTCATAGTGAGTATCTGATCGGATATGATAAAACTATAGAGATTGCGGAGTGGACAGCGGAAGCTATGAAAACATTGCGTGCGCTATCTGATGGGGATTTGGCGGCGATGAAGCTGATCGGGATGGCAGGGGTGAACCGCAATGATTTGATGAAGAATCATTATATTTACATAGAGTATAAAGAGGGTGTAAGGATTTATATTCCAGTAGGGGTAAGAGAGCCTGAAAAACATGTACTGGTGGAAATGGATGGAGGCTTTTATCAGGGGGAGGTAGGTCGGGAGACGGTTCAGGAAGTGTATAATGTGTTTCCGTGAGAGGATGGTTGGCGGTTTGATAGTAGGTTGAGTTGATGGTTGCAAGTTGCATGTATATGGCTTTAAGCTTCTGTGATGATGGCAGAAGCTTTTTTGTCTTGGTTTTCTATCTATATAGAGGGGCGGTCTGTCCGCGGCGAGCCTTTTTTGAAAATCAACTCAGCGGAGTGAAAGGCAAGGGCGTAGTTACTTCTATGAATCCGCATAGGGGCAAACGCTACGCTTGAGTAGGCTTCGGAGGAATTTTTGACCCGAACATAGCCCTTGGGTTTCATGGAGTGGACAGTGAATCATCCTTGCGGATTTTCGAAGTAGGCGAGTCGCGGACAGACCGCCCCCGCCTCTGTCGAAAAATGCGATATAAAGGTATTTTTACCTGATTGAAAACCATATCAAAAGGTGAGATAATGAGAACACAAAAACGAACAAACGTTCCTGTTTTTATGGAAAGTACCTGATTATCATATAAAAGGAGAGGGATACACCTATGACACAAAACATCAATCTTCTCGTAACAGACGCAGAGCGCAGCCAGACGAAGTTGCTATTGAAGGCTTATCCGTCTATGAAAGCAGCCGTAGATATTTTTACAGATCGAACAAGCCATCTGGGGGTACGGGAATATAACGAGTTTGACTATGCGAACATGGAAGGGCGTGGGACACGCGGAGATATTGATGGCCGGGGGAAACGAGGAGACGTAGTAGGGAACACACTGATCCTGCGTGAAGAACGGCCAGTGATGATCGCGGAGTATGAGGAGAAGCTGCGCGCGGTTGATAAGGCGCTCACTGCATTGCCGGAGATGGAGCGGGAGATTTTGACGAAGTGTTTTCTGGAGCAGAAGCGGGACAAGCAGTTGTACGAATTTGTGTTGAACATTCCGAAGAGCACCTATGATTATCATAAAAAGAATGCGTTGACGACGATGGCGTTTATTTTGAAGGCGGCAGGGGTTATTTCTTGACTTTAACCCAACAAAATGTTGTATCGACATGACATAATGATAGGTTTTGAGGGAGGAGGACCACCTTAATAGGGGTGGTTCTTTTTTGTTGATTTTGATATTTTTTGTAGAACCTATCAGGTAGAATGGAGATGCAGGCAACGAAAAGACAGGCTTGCCTCTCCTTTTATTAGACATTCACAACGTTTTGTTGTGTTAATACCAGACCAAACTTATCTCAAACCCGCTTTTCTTTTCTACCTAACCTGCGTCAACCCCCTGTTAAGATAGTAACATCAAGTTTTAGGGAAACAGCCATTCGCGATTAGAAGCGGGTGGCTTTTTGTATGAGTAGCTTGTGGTGGTGAACAGGAAGGGAGGTTTTGATTCGATGAGTCAGAGGACGTTGCGCCCGGAGCAGATGATTGCGATCCGGCATCTGGCATTGCCGAAAGAACAGCGGCCTACGTTAAAAGAGATTGCCAAAAAGTGCGGGGTCTCGGAGCGGACGATTAACCGCTGGAAGCAGGATGAGTGGTTTTGTGAGCAGTGGAAAAAGGAAGTGCTGAAGCAGACGACGGAGAAGTTGCCTGACCTGCTTCATAAGATGCCGGAGATCGCCATCGAGCAGGGGAATGCCTCGATGGCGAGAACCTTCCTGCAAGCACACGGACTGTTGGGGCCGCAGATCGAAGAGGGGGCAAGCGTGATACAACTGCCGCGCGATGCCCAAGCGATCAAGAAGCGGATGGAAGAATACAGGCGACAACGCAGGAAAGCTCGGCAAAAGGGACCGTAGATCAGCAGCAAGCAGCAGGAGGGGGATGACGTGGCATGGATGGGCAACCGTTGGGTGAATCGGGCGGAGCGGGCTGAGATCATTGCTGAACTCGGCAAGCTGCTCGATGTGATGACCCGAACCGATGACCTGCCGATGGAGGAACTGCTGGAGGTGGACGCTCTCCTGCTGGAGTGGGAGCGGCTGACGAGGATTCATCGGGCACAGGAGGATGTGCTGTACTTTGCTCATGCGTATTTTGGCGAGTGTGAAAATCCGGGCAATGACGGGAACTGGATTCCCTCTCCGATCGGGGAGGCACCGGAGTTTCATCGGGAGCTGTGCGGGCTGCTCAGCGAGATTGCGGTCGAGGCACCGAACAAAAAAGTGTGCTGGGCCGCCCCGCGTGGACATGCCAAATCATCGTATCTGGCCAAAACCTTTCCGCTGCACCAGCTGTGCTACCGTCAGCGCCGCTACATCATGATCATCTCCGAGACGCCGGATGTCTCAACTGCCAATCTGGCGTGGATCAATCATCAGCTGAAGCACAACAGGAAGCTGCGACAGGATTTCGGCCCGTTGCTGGCACCAATCAAACAGCGGAACCCGCAGGATAATGTCACGGCGTTCATCACGTGGGAGCCGAAAGAGGATGAAGATATGGGTGACGGCGCAGGTGGGTCTGACAACATGTTGGGTAAGTTGGTCGGGGCTGGGAAAGCGACTGGCAAGACAGTGGGCAGACCAACGTCCAAACCAACGTCCAAACGATTACTCACCAAAGTCGAAGCCGCCTCAACCGGAGAAGCCCTGCGCGGCCGCAACTGGAACGCGATCCGCCCTGATCTGATCATCTGTGACGATCTGGAGGGAGTCGCCAACACCAGTACGCCGCAGATCCGGCAGAAGCTCAAGGACTGGTTCGCGCAATACGTCATGCCGCTGGGTGATCCGGCTGGTGCGAAGACAGCTTTCCTCTACATGGGGACGACGGTTCACTCCGACTCACTACTCTTATATGTGATGCAGGAGTACCGCGATTTTACCTCGCGTCTGTATCGGGCGGTGATTCGCTACCCTGACCGGATGGATCTCTGGGAGACCTGCCGCCAGATCTACAAAAACCGGGACAACCCCGACTGCGTGAGAGAGGCCGAAGAATTTTACACGGCACACAAGGAAGAGATGGACGCAGGGGCGATCGTCCTGTGGGAACAGGTCAAGCCGATCTGGGAGCTGATGACCTGGAGGTGGAACCGGGGCAGCAAGGCGTTCAACACCGAGTTTCAAAATGAACCGATTGATGAGGAGACCCAAGTGTTCGTGCCCGAACGCTTTTTTTATTGGAGCGATGCTGAGCCGGGCAAGGAGTTTGATCACGCGCAGTACGAGATCTTTTTTGGGATCGACTTTGCCATGGGCAAGCAGCGCGGTGACTACTCAGCCTTGGTGGTGATCGCCAAGCACAGCGAGACGGGTGCGATCTATGTGGTGGACTGCTTCATTGAGCGGGTGCATCCGGACCGGTTCATGGATGAGATCGTCGAGCGGGTACTGACGTGGCAGCCGCTGGGGATTGCCGCCGAGGCGCAGATGGCACAGGAATTCTTCGTGCATAAGCTCAAGGAGGCGCTTCGCGACGAGGGCTATCCGGTCAACACGCGGGTACACGAGATCCATCAGCGGACGAGGAAGGAGCTTAGGATCGAGTCCCTTTTGCCAGATATCGAAAATACGACGATCCGCTTCAGCCGCAGGCATGGGACGCTCTTGGATATGTTTGAGCGCTATGGGACGGGCTATCACGATGACGGCCCGGATGCGCTGGAGATGGCGGTCAGTATCAGCAGGCTCAGCAGGAAGAAGACGACACGGACGCGCAAGCACATTTATTAAGGAGGGATAGCTGGTGAAAAAGGTAAACGTACGGGTGATCAAGGCACAGCAGAAGCAGGAGATGACGAAGGCACAGCATTTTGCGGCGACGGAGGAAGATCCATATGCAGGCGCATATACGGACAGCGACCTGCTTGCCCCGCCGTATCTGCCTGAGGCCCTTTACTCGATCTATGACAACTCTACAATCCTGAAGCAATGCGTCGAGACCTACCGCCGCAACATCGTCGGCTTCGGGGCAGCACTCAAGTATGTGGAGGATGAGACCCAGTCGGAGGAGACGCCAGAGATGCGGGCCGAGTGGGATTTTTTCAAGAATTTCATGAAGTACTTCAACTTCGACCAGTCGTTTGAGGATGTGATGGGCGAAGCGATTGAGCACCGTGAGATCTATGGCAATGCCTACATCGAGATTCTGCGCAATGGCCGCGGGCTTCCGGACGGCGGGGAGATCATCGACCCGAAATTCGTCCGCTTGACCAAGCTAGGTGAGCCGGTCGATATCACATACATGCGCGAGGGCAAGATTTTTTACCGTAAAAAGCGCTTCCGCAAATATGCACAGAAAATCGGCGGAAAAACGGTCTGGTTCAAAGAATTCGGCGACCCGCGCAAGATGGACAGCCGCACCGGACAATACACCCAGCAGCTCCCGATCGAGCATGAGGCCAACGAAATCCTGCATCTGAAAATCGGCAGCAGTGCCTACGGTGTACCGCGCTGGGTCGGTCACTCGATCCACATGGTGGGTGCGCGCAAGGCAGAAGAACTGAATTACCGCTACTTCGAACAAGGTCGCCACACTCCGGCGGCCATTATTATTTCCAACGGTACCTTGTCCGAGCAGAGCGAAGAGGCACTGGCTGCTTACGCGGCATCGGTGGAAGGGACAGACAACGCGCACAAGTTCCTGCTGATCGAAGCAGAAGGCATGGTGGATGACTTTGGCGACAAGGAAGGCAAGAACGTCAAGATCGAGCTGAAGAGCCTCGCGGATATGCTCCAGCAGGATGCGCTGTTCCTCGAATATGATGAAGCTTCGCGCAAAAAAGTGCAGTCGTCGTTCCGTCTGCCGGATATTTTTGTCGGGCGTTCGACGGATTACAACCGGGCGACGGCAGATACGGCGCGTAAGCTGACAGAGGATCAGGTGTTCAAGCCGGAGCGCAATTCGCTGGAGTTTATTATCAACAATAAGCTTTTGGCGGAGTATCAGCTGAAGTCGACGGTGCTGTACTTCCGTGGGCCGGATATCAGTGACTCGGAGGAGAAGGCGAGATTGCTGGATGTGTTCATCCGCGCTGGTGCGGTTGCGCCGAATGACCTGCGTGAAGAGGTGGGTAAGGTGATCGGCAAGGAGTTGGAGAATTTTGCTGATGGGAAGTTTAACTTGCCGGCTGGAGTGCAGGGTGGTGAAGATGATCAAGGTTCCTCTGTTCCTGTACAGAAGGCAGATGACGATATTGTCGCTGTTTTGAAAGATGTGCGGGATGTGTTGGAGGAGGTGGCGGTGGTTGAGAAGATTAATCAAGCTGCTCGCCGTTATTAATAGATTGATTCGGAAGGCTAATAAACAGCTGGAAGAGGAATTAGGGCACATGTTTCTTGCAAAAGAAATGATAGCCCGGATGGAAAAGCTGGAATCCCGGATAGGGAGCATCATGAGTCAAGAGAAGAGCGATATCAGAGAACGTCTTACAAAGCCAACGAAAAAGCCGGCTAATTTGTCAGAGTTGGAAGACTTTGTCGAAAAGAGAGCAAGCAATGATATGCTAGGCCAACGAATTTCAGCGGCATGTGAGAAGCATTTTACCCAAACTGTCAATGAACTGTCGCGTGAGACGATGAAAGCTCTTGAAGGTGACTATCCGTACATCGGCATGTCTGATGAAACGAAACAGATGATCCGACGACTGGCGGAAGAACTGGGCAAAAACATCAGCAGCAAAGTTTATCAGGAAATGATGCAGGCTGTCCAATCTGAGAAGGAAAATGGAGGATCAATCCAAAATTTTTTGAATGAACTTGCAAAATTGCCCCACCTTCAGCGGGACGTGGCTCGAGATTTGTCACAAAACAATATGCCTACTATATATAGTCAAGCACAGTCGGAAGCTTTTCAGCAGTCTCCTATCGTAGTTGGTAAGGTCTGGGAGCATAATCAAGGTGGGGCAAATAGCCGTTCTGCTCACGTTTCCTTAAGTGGTACTGAGATCGGCCTCAATGAATTTTTTCGATTAAACGGCTACCAAGCTAAATACCCCCGTGACCCCTCCTTACCTCCGAGTGAGCGCTACAAGTGCAGATGTACGATGAGGGCTGTCAGGGAAGAGAACCTCAGTAGAGAACAGAAAGAGCTACGGTACCGAGAGCGTTTGGAACGTTTGAAAGTGGAGCCGGATATCACTGCTTGGGTAACAGAGCCCATTCTTGTCTCGACCCCTGAAACCAGACGTGCACGCATAGGTAATTTTAAAGAAGCTATGCAGCATAAACAACGAATCAGGGATTTAAAAGAGTATCATGAAGGCGTAGAGCGGGTAACTGGAGTAAAGGTAACCGAGCAACAGATGAAACTGCTGCGTGCTGCTCTTAAACTAAAGCCTTTTGAAAAGCTGACTGTCGCGCAAACTGAAGAAAGTCGGGAAGAGTTCTCAAGAATAAAAAACAAGCTTATTAAAGAGTGGGAAGAACAAACAGGGCAAGTCTGGCCTCGTTATGAACAGGATGTGTACAGCCGTAAGGGCAAGGTCATTCGAGAAGAGGGTGATTACTACGATGCACATCACTTGATCGAATGTACGTATGGCGGACCGAATGTCTGGTGGAATATTCATCCTGCGAGATTCCCTGACCAGCATCAGAGAGCGATTCATGGTAAAAACGGTGTTGCCAAAAAAGTTTTCCCAACGAAACGGGGGACTTGATACAATGGAGCCATACCTTCTAATATTTTGGAAATGGGGGAAATAACGTGGCCCGATATGATTATCTCAAACCTTATATTGTGGAACCTGGAAAAAAGAAAGTTCCCGGACAAAAACATGTTTTCTATCCTTTATCTGCTGAAGAGATTCAGAAAGAAGAACTGCGATTGGGTCGTCCGTTTCCAGCAGAACTAAGAGAGTTTTATTTGGAAGTGGGGTACGGATTCCTTTCAAAGGATTCAGGAAGCATGGTGAACAGAATAATGGATCCTGCTTCTGTTGTAGATTATTATCTGGGTGAAGATGATTACGAGGATGATATGAATCGTGAGTTAGTTGAGGATGATCAGCTACCTTTCTTTGAAGTCTCCGAAGTCTTGGTTCTAGGGATTGATTTTGATAGCAGCGAAAGTGGAGCTAACCCGGTCAGAAAGTACGGATATATCATCGAAAATTCACTTGAAGATTTTTTGCGGAATTGTGATGAAGAAGCAGACTACTATTTGGATAAGTAAATCCCGATTCACGCATAAGCCCTTAAGCTGCTCCGTAAACAAATGTTTTGCTGAATAGGAAGGACTTGCTCAATTTGCCATGGGCTTTGTTTCTTGGCAAAGCAAGGGCGTCCCTTCCCCTTTTTTTGATCAGTTACACAACATATTGTTGGGTCATTACTAAACCAAACCCATCCAATACCCGTCTTTCCTTTCTACCTAAATCAAGTCACACCCCTGTTATGATAGTAACATCAAGAAGTAAGCGAAAAGCCCTTAGCTCCCCGCGAGCAAGGGCTTTTCTTATGCCCTTTTCAACGATTGAATCTTTTGAAAGGAGGTGAAACCAAAATGCCAAGACAACTGATCAACGCCGAAATCACTCACGTCTCCTACGTGGACTCGGCTGCCAACCAGCGCCGCTTTTTCCTTACCAAAGCAGATAAGCGTCCGACATTCCAAAAACGCGTGCGCCTCTTGACCAAACAAACCGACGAGCAAAAACTCGTCTACGGCGTCGTCTACCAACCAGACGTCGTAGACTCGCAAGGCGATTACATGACCGCTGCCGAGATCGAACGCGCCGCGCACCACTTCATGGCGAACTACCGTCAGATCGACCGCCAGCATAATTTTGAGGCGGGGTATGGGACGGTCGTAGAATCCTACGTCGCGCCTGACGATCTCGAAGTGGGCGGCCAGGTCATCCCGCGCGGATCATGGGTGCTCGTCACCCGCGCATCCGATGAGATGTGGGACGAAATCAAGCGAGGCAACATCACAGGCTACAGTATGGGAGGGACTGCGGAAGTGTTGGAAGATGGCGTACAAGCACAGGCAACCGTGCGTAAAAACCAGGCAAGCACAGAGTTTTGGGCGTCACTCGCTGCGATGCAGGATGTGATCGCAACCGAAATGGCCAAAGACCTGCCTGACACCGAGCGCATCAAAAGCGTGACCGCTCAGTTCAGCGACCTGCTCGCACGAGTGGCGATTGCTGAAGATGTAATCGGTACGGTGGGACAGCCGCCAGAGCAGCGGATGGCGGCACAGCCGATCGAGGTTCCGCGTGAGGATATCCAAGAGATCGTCGCCGAAGAAGTGGTGAAGATCCTGCGCAAAAACGAGCTGGAACAACCGCCGCAAGTGACGATCAAGCAAGTCCAAGACCTGCTCCAGGCCGAGCTGACTCCGCTTGCCGAGCGTATCGAAGCACTGGAGCGTGCCCGTGGCATCTCCAAGGCTCATGATGCGTCTACAGGCGGCGGGCGTGACAGCCAATCGGTCTGGAACGGTCTTTTTCATCTCTAAAACACTCAAGGAGGTCTAGTGAAACATGGGAATCAGCAATCGACAACTCATTGATAAAGCGGCGATCAGCCTCTCTTCTTTTACCAACGGCGGGGTAATGACGCCAGAGCAATCCGCACAGTTCTTCCGTATGGTGCAGGGTGCACCGACACTGCTCAAGGATGCACGCCTCGTGCAGATGAAATCCGACCAGGTGAAGCTGGAAAAAGCGGGCTTTGGTTCCCGTATCCTGCGCTCTGGTGACTCCGCCGATGCCAATGCATCCGGCACCATCCAGCTCAACGGCAAAGAAATCGTGGCTGAGATCGGCATCACGTATGATTCCATCGAGAACAACCTCGAAGGCACGACCGTAGAAGATGCGCTCATGCAGATGCTCGCTGAGCGTGTCGCGGTTGACCTCGAGGAACTCGTGGTGAATGGTGATGCAGCTTCCTCTGACCCGTTCCTCAAGCTGATGAACGGTGTGCGCAAACAAGCGGTGTCTCACGTGGTGGATCAGGCTTCTGCGGCTTTTGACCAATCCGCGTTCAAGAATGCCTACATGGCAGTGCCGTCCAAATTCCTCCGCAACCCGGCGGAATGGCGTTTCTACACGTCCCATGCGGTTGATGTGGCTTGGAAACAGATGGTAGCGGCAACCCAGCCAACCATCGGTGACACCACCACGCAAAGCAACAGCACCAGTGTCTACGGCATCCCGGTACAAGGCCTTGCGATGCTGCAAAACTACAATGACGGTGCGGGCAATCTCGTATCCGACATGCTCCTGACTCATCCGAAAAACATCGTCGTGGGTCTTAACCGCGACATCCGTATCGAAGTGGACAAGGATATCCGCGCCCGTCAGTTCATCGTGGTGCTGACTGCGAAGATCGATGCGACTTTTGAAGAGGAAGACGCTGTGGCGAAAGTGATTAAGGTGAAAGCCTAGACCTTCGTAAAAAGGAGGGATGGATCATGTGGGCCAAGCTCGTCCAAGGGAAACACTATTATCTTTTTGGCTGCCACTTTGAGCGGGATATCCCGCAAGAGGTGGATCAGCGCACATATGACTATCTGCGCAATCACTCGCAGTTTGAGCTGGGCGGTGAGCTTTTGCATGAGGAGTCCAGCCGACCACGGACGATGGCGGCAGGGACCAAGGCGACCGAGCCTGACCAGCCTGAGCCAAAGCCCTCCCGCAAACGCAGAACCGCAAGTGCCAAAGCGTAGATGAGGCAGGTGAACAACACATGATTACACCGCAACAGGTGATGGACTACAGCGAATTTGATGTGGTGAAGAAGCGTGCACAAGAAAAGCTCGCCCACGACATCATCCAAGCCAAGAGTGACATCTACCAGTACGTCGGTCACCGCTTCAGCCCTGACCAGTACCCAACCGTCCCAGAAGAAGCGATTCTCGCGTGTCTTAGGCTCGCAGAATTCTATGCGCTGATCAACAGCGATGAGTCGGCGGTCAAGGGGTACAAATCAGAGCGGATCGGTGACTATTCCTATACGCTCAACGATGGTAACGTCGTACACAAGCCGATGCTGGCATCCTTGCTTGCAGGCTTCGTCAAACCCGGCGGCACTGGTGGTCAGGTGCGCTTTAAGATGAGGTCGGTCTGATGAGCTACCGAGGACTGTTGACCGATCATTGCGACATCTACCATCTGAAGCATCGGATTAAGCCGGCGCACTATGGGCTGCCTGGTGAGTCTGAGTTCTATTATGAGGAGACACCAGATGCAAGCGGGGTCTCTTCGTTCTGGTCCAGCCGGGGGAGCAACCTTGTGCAGGGTGAACCTGCGATGAAGCTGTCTGAGAGCTTTCTCGTTCATTTTGCAATGGACACCGATGTGCGGGCCAATGACCGCGTGGTGTATCAGGGCGCGACCTATGTCCTGCAGCTGCCGCGGATCATCCGCAACCATCATATCGAAGTGGTGGCGATGCGGGAGGAGATGCTATGAGCAGCTCTGACATCGCCGCCTTTGCCAGAAAGCTCGAAAAGCTGGCTGGTGGAGAACTGAAGCGTGAACTGGCGCAAAGTCTGGAACGCGCAGGCCTAGAATTTCTCGACTTGGTGCAAAAAGAGATCGTTCGCTCCGGCACGATAAACACCAAAACCCTGCTCCAATCGTTCGAGAAAGGAAATGCCGACAATGTATGGCAGCTGACCCACGGCGGAATGACGCTTGAGGTCGGCACGAATGTCGAATACGCCAGCCTGGCCAACGATGGTCACTGGCAAGAGAGGCGCTTTGTCCCGGGAGAATTTCGGGGCGGGCGCTTTATTTATTCCCCCAACGCCTCGACAGGCATGCTGCTCAAGGCCAAGTGGGTGAAGGGAACCAACTACTGGGACGCAGCGATTGCAGTGATGGACAGGCAGTTTGAACAGATGCTTGACCGTCTGCTGCAGCGCTATCTGGATCAATTGTAAAGGGGGTGGACAGATGCTGGCTGAAGTAGCGGCCATCGCCAAATTTGCGCTTGGCACATGCGACGCCGCCCTGTATACCGACAACATTCCCGAGGGGATGAAGATACCGGCCTTATATATCTCAGCCCCCACTGTCTCCGATGCGGTCGACACCACGACAACCTACCAAAAGCAGTATGTGTTGTCGATCAAGGTGTTTCACACCGATACGCCCCAGGCTTTTGACTTGGCTGAGGTGATCGCAGATGAGATCCGCAACAGACGCTCGCTCATCCCACTCGTCAATGAGGCGGGAGAGCCGAACGGGCAATCCTTGCGCATCGAACAGACCGATGTGAAGACGGTGGATACCGGTGTCGCGCAGCTGACGATCAAGTGGCGCAGCCGTTATCACTACCACCGAGAGGCAGGCACCACTGTGCAGAGAGTTACCGTGACAGGGAAGGTGAAGGACTGGTGACACCAAAAAAGCGACGCACCGTACAGGCTGAACAGACACAACTGACCGGGCCAACCGGACAGGGAGCAAAAAGCACGTCCACGGATAAGCGTGCGAACCAAGCGTTCAAGCTAGAGACCTTGCGTGCATACTCCAAGCAGCTGTTTGGCGTAGAGCAAGAGATTTTTGACGGGGCTTTGTATGGTACATCCGCCGTGGAATTGACCAAGCAAGAAGCCCAACAACTTATTAACGAATTCCTTATAAAGGAGGCTACCCGATAATGGCTGGTGGAATTTGGATTGAAGGTGTAGAACAGGTGAGAGCAGGTTTGTATATGAATTTTAAATCAAAAGCACTGGAGCGCATGAAGATCGCAGATCGCGGCACCGTCGTGCTCCCGCTTTTGCTCAGCTGGGGGGAATACAAGTCCTTCCAACGCATTGATACCGAAGCAGACTTCATGGACAATCTCGGCTACGATGTCAATGCCCCTGAGGTACTGCTGGTACGTGAAGCGAAAAAACGCGCCAAAACCGTACTCGTCTACTGCCTCAACAATGGTGTGAAGGCGTCCGGTACATTCGGCACGTCCAGCAACACCGTGACCGTAACTGCGAAGCTCGCAGGTGTACGCGGGAATGACCTGATGATCACCTCTGCGGCTGATGTGCTCGATGAGTCCAAGCGCGTGGTGAAGACCCTGCTCAAAGGCCGTGTCGTCGATGAGCAGCGCGTAGCCGATATCTCTGAGCTGAAAGCCAACGCCTGGGTGTCCTTCGCGGGTACAGGCTCCGTGCCGACTACGGCAGGTACCGTTCTCAGCGGCGGTCTCAATGGCCTCGTGAACAACGAAGATCACACCAGCTTTTTGGAAGCGTGCGAGACCCAACACTTCGATGTGATCGCGTATCCGTATGAGGATGAGGCACTCAAAACGACATTTGTCTCCTTCATCAAGCGCATGCGTGAGCAGGAAGGTAAGAAAATCCAAGGTGTCGTAGCGAACTATGCAGCCGACTACGAAGGCATCATCAACGTGGTCAACGGCGTGAAGCTGGGTGACGGCACTGTGATCGATGCGGCCAAAGCAACCGCTTGGGTAGCGGGTGCCACCGCTGGAGCATCCATCGCGGCGTCCAACACCTATTCTGTGTACGAAGGCGCAACCGATGCCAACCCACGCATGAAAAACAGTGATATCATCGCAGCCCTCAAGCAAGGCCAATTCCTGTTCATCCACGACGGCGTCCGCGTCAAGGTGGAGAAGGATATCAACTCCCTTGTCACATACAGCCAAGACCGCAACAGCCGCTTCAGCAAAAACCGCGTGCTCCGCGTACTCGACGCGATCGCGAACGATTTTAGCCGCGTTGTCAATGAATCCTATGTGGGCAAATTGAACAACAATGCAGACGGCCACGCCCTGCTCAAAGAAGCAGCCAACCAATATCTGCGCCAGCTCCAAGATGCAGGCGCGATCCAAAACGTCAACTTCCTCACTGACTTCATCATCGACACCGCGAAGTCCACAGGTGATGAAGTATTTGCAACCCTCGGCATCCAGCCGGTCGACAGCATGGAAAAATTCTATTTCAACGTGGAGGTGCAATAATCCATGGGTAAATTTCGCGCAGAAAACACAATCAATGGTAAAGAAGCACGCCTTTTCTTAGACGGTGAAGAAATCGCTTATGCAAAAGCATTCGAGGCGACCATCGAGAAGAACAAAGCCGACATCATGACGCTTGGCAACCGCTGGACAGGCAAAAAGACCACAGGTGTAGCCGGTACTGGTACACTCACACTCTACAAAGTCACTTCCAAATTCACCCGCATGATGCTCGAATACGCCAACAGTGGCCGTGATGTCTACTTCACGCTGCAAGGTGTCCTCGATGACCCAGGCTCCGGCCGTGGCACTGAGCGTGTCACTCTGCTCAACTGCAACATCGACTCCGTGACGATTGGTCAGTTTGACGTAGAAGCAGAAGCGCTTGAAGAAGAAGTTCCGTTCACCTTCGAAGGTGCAGAGCTTCCGTCCGCGCTCCGCGACCAGTTTTAATCCCGCGCTTCCGTAACGAAGCAGAAGTATTCGACGGCATTACCCCCCATTCTCATTCATTCCAGGCACCACATAGCGCACCTGCGTTGTGTGGTGCTTTCTTTTCCATTCACACAGGAGGTATCTGAATATGGCGAAAACCATGGACGTTTTCATGAAGGGCAAAGCAAAGCAAGTGGTCACCGAGGAAGTGGTCGTCTCCAAGCGCTACACCGACGAGGACGGCAACCCGATCCCATTTGTCTTAAAAGCAATCGACACCCGCCGCATCGAGGAGCTGCAGGATGAGTGCACCATCGCTCAGATGAAAAAAGGCAAAAAAGTGGGCGAGACCGTCGACTGGAAGCGTTTTGCCTCCCGACTGGCCGTAGAGACCACGGTCTATCCGAACTTCAAGGACCCAGAGCTGCTCAAAAGCTACAACGTGGTTGACCCGAGCGAACTGATCAAGGAAATCCTCAGCGTGGGCGGCGAATACGCAGAGCTGGTACAGGCGGTACAGCGTGTCAACGGCTTTGACCAAGACTTTGAGGAACTGGTGGAAGACGCAAAAAACTAATCAAAAGTGGTGACTACCACGCAGTCATCTCACATCGGGTCTGGCAGAAGCATCATCTGCTCCCACATGAGCTGTATGCGATGGATGCTTACCACAAGGCTTTTATCTACGCTTCCGAATTCGTTGAGATGGAAGCGGAAAAACGCTCACAACGAGCCACCAAACGTAAATAAACCAACATACGAATGGGGGTGAAGGAAATGGCTCGGTTAACCGCGGTGTTTGATTTACAAGACCGCATCTCCGGCAAGCTGAAGGCGATCTCTGACCGCTTCCGCACGCTGGACAGTATGAATGTGACGCCTGAGGTCAATGTGGAGGACAACACCAAAGGCGTGATTGCTTCCATCCGCGAGCGTCTGAGCGGGCTTGGCAACATGGCGCAGACGTTGAATCTCAGCGGCGGTGCTCAGGCTTTTGCCAAAGCGACTGTCGGGGCGGCCAGTGAACTGGAGCGGCAGCAGATCTCTCTTGAGCACTTCATGGAAAAGGGCAATCCCGGCATGTCCAAGGAAAATGCGGCAAAAGCCTCGCAAGAATACATGGCAGAGCTGAAGAAAAACGCCAACTTTACACCATTCTCGCAAGGAGAGGTGATGGCGGGCGGGACACGTGCCCTGCAGGTAGCCCAGGGTGATCCGAAGCAAGCGAAGCAGCTTCTGACAATCGCAGAGGATATGGCTGCGCTCACGCCGGGGAAATCTCTCGAAGACGCGATGGAAGCAATCGCTGACGCCAAGATGGGTGAGTTCGAGCGGATGAAGGAGTTCGGTCTCAAATTCGACGCGGCCAAATTCGCCAAGGTCGGCTGGGAAGGCTTCATGGGCGAAGCCAACGGCATGTTCCAAGGCGGTGCTGAGAAGCTGTCCAAATCAGCAAGCGGGATCATGGCATCGATCAAAGGCGGCTTACAAGGAGCCTTGCAGGATGCCGGGGGCAGTGCCTTGGAGAAGCTCAAGCCGCATCTGGAGAGCTTCAGCAAGTGGCTTCAGGACGGTGGTGGCTTCGAGAAGATCAAGTCGATTGCCGAGACCGCGATCAATGCGATTGTGGACGGTATCATCTGGCTGGTGCAGACAGGCAAGGCGATGTGGCCGATGTTCCAGCAGATTCTCGCCAGCCTGCAGCCTGTTTTTGACGGGATCGTCATGGGGGTCAAGTGGGTGATTGCCAACTTCGATACGATCAAACCGATACTGCTCGGGGTCGTCGCTGCTTTTGCGGCATTTTCGGTGATCTCCACGGTGACGACACAGGTACAGAATCTGACCAAGGCATTCCAAGCGGTCAAAGCAGCATCTAGCCTCATGTCGATGATGGGAGGTCCGATCTTCTGGATCGCCGCCGCCATCGGTCTGTTGTTCGCCGCATGGCAGGGCAACTGGTTCGGAATCCGTGATATCGTCGCCAATGTGATCGCATGGCTGATGCCGTATCTTCAAGCCGCGATGACATTTGTCATGGGCGTGTTTAATTCGGTCTGGACGTATATCCAATCGATCATGCCGATGCTGCAGACGATTTTCCAAGTGGTCTGGGGTGTCATTTCCAATGTGGTGGTGGGTGTCCTGACGGTGATTTGGACATGGGTACAGATCGCCTTCACGAACATCTGGAACATCATCTCACTGGTGATGACCACAGTCTGGAACTATATCACACTGGTCTGGGGTATCATCTCCGGTATTTTCAAAGCAGCCTTGCAGCTGTTGACGGGGGATGTCTCAGGGGCATGGGAGACGATCAAGCAGACCTTCTTCAATGCGATTGATAATCTGAAGACCCTGCTCAGTGACTTTGTCTCTGGGGCGATGCAGTTCGGGAAGGACTTCCTGAACGGGGTAAAAGACGGCTTCCTCGCTGTCGTCGACTCTGTGATCGAGACGGTCAGAGGAATCTGGGAAGATATCACAAGTATCTTCAGCAAAAAACAGACGGTTAAGGTAGGCGTACAAGCGGATGGAACAGGCACAGACGGTTCACACAAAATGGGTCTGAACTACGTGCCGTTCGACGGCTACATCGCCGAGCTGCACAAAGGTGAGATGGTCCTGACCGCACAGCAGGCACAGATGTACCGCAGCGGCAGTCTCAACTTCGGCGGCGGTCCCACAACGATGCCAACCGCATTCGCACCGGAAGAGACGGCTTCGATGCTGTCCTCATCTCCGTCAGGCTCATCCGCTGTCAATAACTCCAGCCAAGTCCAAGTCTCGACCTTGGTCGGCGCAGTGCATGTCCACAACGAGGCAGACGAAGACCGTTTTATCCACAGGCTGAAGCGGTTGCTTGAAGAAGAGCTGCTGACAGGAGGGGAGGGTGTCTATGTCGGTTGAGATCTGGTTAACGTTTGATAACCGTACCCAGTGCCTCCAATTACCTGTGAATCCGTCTGAGTTCTCAGTCAAAACAGGCTCAGCCAACGAGACCATCACCGTGCAGAATCTGGGTGAGGTCTCGATCATTCAAGACCCGGTCCTTGTGACGATTGATTTTTCCTCGCATTTTCCCAAGGAGTATGGGCCGTACTGTGCGACAACCAATCTGATCGCACCTGCTGACGCTGTAGATATGATCCAAGTCTGGAAAGACAGCGGGCGTCCCTGCCGCCTGATCGTCAACAACGATGAAGGGGTGAGCTGGAACATTCCGGTCACCATCGAATCGTTTACGGTCAAAGAGATGGCAGGTGATGTCGGCTCGGTCTACTATGATATCTCGCTCAGAGAGTACCGCTTCACCCAAGTCCGCCAACTGACCGCCAAGAGCGCCGGAGGGAAGGTAGAGGTGCAGCTCAACTCAGCCAAAAAACGGACCAACGAGCAAGTCACACCCAAAGTCCATGAGGTGCGACAGGGCCAGACCGTTCAGGAGATTGGGCTGTTGTATCAGCTTGATTATCTGGCGATTGCACAGCTGAATAACCTGAGACCGCCCTACAACCTGGACGGGATCAAGAAGCTGAGGCTGTTGCCATGATCAATCAAGTCTGGTTAATCCCCAAAAAAGGCAAGTACATCGACGTCACCAACCTGGTGGAATCTATCGACTGGTCGGGCGGCAAATCGAGAGCACCGCGTACGCTCTCGGTGAAGCTGCTTGACACCAACCGTGGCCTGCACGAAAGGGCTCCGGTTGAGAACGGCATGGGTATCGTCTTTCGCAGAGACGGAAGCGAGCTGTTTCAGGGCGTGATTTTTACCTGTGATTACTCCAGCGGACATGTCTCTGTCACCGCCTATGACGAGCTGTTCTACCTCGCGCAGAACAAGGATTCCTACCTCTTCACAGGCAAAAAAGCATCTGACATCATCCGAACGCTCTGCACCGACTTTTCCATCGACAAAGGAGAGATCAAGGACACCAAGCATGTGATTCCGTATCTTTTGTTCGATGGCGATTCACTGTATGACATGGTGATGAAAGCTCTGCAGATTACCTACAAGCACACCGGCCAACGCTACGCTCTCTTTTCACGGGAGGGCAAGGTCCATCTCATCCCACGGGCGGAGAACATCCGCAAGTGGGTGATCGAGAGCGGGGTCAATCTGGTCGACTACTCGTATGCCAGATCAGTTGAAGGAACCGTCACCCGTGTCAAGCTGATCACCGGCGAGGAGAAGAAGACAATTGAAGTGACCGAGAAAAACGACGGTCTGATCGAAAAATACGGTGTGCTGCAGCATTTTGAAAAAGTAAGCGAGAAGCTCAACCGTGCCCAGCTGCAGGATCGGGCCAAGAAGATTCTGGAGAAAGAGGGCAAGGAGAAGAAGACCTTCCGTCTAAGCAATATTCCCGGCATTCCTGACGTGGTGACAGGGACGGCGGTTTTCGTGGTCGTGCCTGAGCTTGGCGTCAAGCAGGCGTACTACATCGAGGAGGACAGCCATTCTTTTGCAGGCCGTAAGCATACGATGTCGCTGACGCTGACGGAGACCGATGATATCACCGAGGTCAATGCGGGCAAGGAAGAGCCGGAGAAGAAACAGGATAAAGCATAGAAAGGGGGAGCATGATGTCGCTTGGTGAACTGATCAAACAGCACAGCCTCAAAAGCTTTCAATCCATAAAAGTCACTTCTCTGATGGAAGCTGAAGTGATTGCTGCCCCGCCTGAGCTCAAAATCAAGATCAAAGGAAATGACAAACTGATCATCCCCAAGGAGCTGATCGTCGTCTCCCAGCATCTGTGCAAGCACAAGCGTAAGGTGACCATCAAAAATGACGGCAAAACCGACCTGACCGGGGGCAAGCCCAGCGTCTCGATGTCTGTGCAGGGCTATCAGCCACACGTCCACCAGGTCAGCAAAGTGGATCTTACCAGTGCCACTCTCACGTCTACTGAAGCTGAAGTGGAGTTCCTCGATGAGCTCAAGCAGGGTGACTCCGTGATGGTTGCCAGTTTTGAAGGTGGGCAGAAATTCTTTATCCTGGATCGAATTGTGACTTATTAAAAAAGGGGGATAGGTATGGGATTAGCGCCCAAGATTGCATTTCCCACCAGTGTCAACGACCGCGTGCAGCCATCCAAGACGTACCACCTCGATATTGAGACAGGTGAAATCACGCAGATGGTGGACGGGCTGGAAGCGATCCAACAATTCATCACCAAGGCGGTGCATACGATCCGCTATCATTTTCCGATCTATTCGCACGATTACGGCTGCGAGATCAAGAATCTCTTGGGCCGTGGGTTTTCAGAGCGCTTCATTAAGTCTGAGATTGTGCGGATGATTACGGAAGCGTTGATTTATGATGACCGGATCGAGAAGGTCTATGATTTTGACATTACGTCAGAGGAAGACAGTGTCTATGTCGCCTTCCAGGTCATGACCAGTGAAGGTACGATCAACTACAAGGGGGTGATCTAAGATGTCGATCACGACAACCGACACCACAGCGAATCAAGGCTATCAAACCAAGCTGCAACAGATGTTAGACACCATCCCAGACAGCCTCGACAAGCGGGAAGGCTCGATTATCTATGATGCGCTGGCCCCGATTGCGCTGCAGCTGTGGATTGAGGAGAGCAAGTTCCAGGGGATTCTGGAGCAAGCCTTCGCGGTGACTGCCGAGGGGCGTTATCTGGAGCTGATCGCCAAGGATCATGGTCTACAGCGTACACCGGCGACTCATGCCAAGGTGACGCTCGTCTTCACCGGGGTCATCGGCAAAACCGTCCCCAAAGGCACGACCTGTGGGGTTCCTGACTCCGATGTATCCTTCGTCACAGACGAAGCCGTGGTCATCGACAACCAGGGCCGTGCGACTGTACTGGCCACCTGCAAATTATCAGGAGCCATCGGCAATGTGGGGGCGAACAAAATCACCCTGATTTTCGATCCGATTCTCGATATCTGGACGGTGACCAATCCAGAACCGGCCAAAGGCGGGGCGGACGAAGAGAGCGACCAAAGCTTACGCAACCGCATCTTGTACCAGAAACGCAATCCAGAGCATGGCGGCACCGATTCCGACTATGTCCGCTGGGCGTTGAGTGTCACCGGTGTGACCTATGCCAAGGCCATCGATAAACCGCGAGGCATCGGTACTGTCGATGTCATCGTCGGGGGGAACGAGACCCAGATTGATCAGATCGTCCAAGACACCCAAGGAGAGATCAACCGCAAAAAGCCAAGCGGTGTGGATGTCAAAGTGCGGAAGGTACGCATGCAGGAGGTGCCGATCCGGGTCAAAGTGGAGGGCATCGATGCCGACAAGGCGATAAAGGCGATCCGCGAATACACCAGCACCATCGGAGTGGGCGGCACCGTCTACTGGGCCAAAATCCTCTCAGCGGTCATCAACGCAGGTGCGACCGACGCGACGATGATTCAGCCGACACAAAATATCAAGCTTGAGGATGACAGCGCGATTGATGTGGTGGTGAACATCGAATGAGTATCGATCTGATGAGATACCTGCCGGAGTATTATCAGGAAAGCCGGCAGATGAAGGCGATCATGGAGGCGGTTGCCACACACATGCCTGATGTGGACGGCGAGATGTGGAAATCCTTCTTCGTCAGCCTGTTAAGCGACAAATCCCTTGATCTGTGGCGACGGGAGTTCGGGGTGGAGAGTCAGGAGGAGCTGATGGCCCGCCTGCGTTCCACCGGGATGATGAATCTGGAGATGCTTAATTTTCAGGGCTTCACGATTCACGAGCCGTACCGGGATATGCCCGAAGACGGGATGATCCTGTCTGAGGCAGGGGTGATGGCAGACGGCAAAGAATTCATGCCGCTGACAACGGTTATTTTTACCACACCGGAGACGTTGGTGGTGGCCAAGGGATTGGTCAGACTGATGGGTCTTTCCGGCTTTCAATATCTGCTGTCCCTCGCTATTGAGGAGTATCTCTGTGTCCAACCTGGAGAGATGCATGAAAACACCCGCACGATTTATACAAGAATTACGAGGTTGGATGAGACGGCAGAGGAGCTGAGCGGCCATCCGATCCGGCGGGAGGAGCAACGTACGATTTATGGGGAGCACCATGCCGATGCCAGACATCGCAGCTGGTGGTCCCCTAACGTTTTTTTCACAGATTCGGTACAGTACCGGGACACGCTGAGCAGTATGCAATACGCAAGCGTGACGCAAATGAACTAGGAGGTGTATCCCATGCCAAGTTATACAAGTGATGCCAGCGGGCTCCGTGCTTTTCAGGCGGCCAAGCTGGTGCAAGACGGAAGCGTATGGGTGGCAATCGGCAAGACTTCCCCGTGGAACGAGGGAGAAACCGTGCCGGTGGTCACAAGCGACATGACCCTGCAAGAAACCGTCGCCTTCAAACGGGCGGATCAGATCGCCTTCGTCGTCAAGGATGACAAGGGAACGATTGAGCAACGGGGACAAAAATGGCGCATTCTCAAATCAGACGAAGCCAAAGCGACCGATTGCCGCCATGTCTATGTGCAGGCATGGCTCAACTATGACGAATTCCCGCTGGTCACCTACCGTCAGACAGGCGTCTATGCCGGATTGGTGCTCAAATCTGGCGTGGCAGCCAACGAGCAGGTCGTGACCCTTGAGGATATTGTGGACGTGGGCTACCTGCTGGTGCTCAATAACCGTTCGCCGATTCAACGGGATGCGACTCAAAAAGAATCACTCGATTTCATTATTGAGTTTTAAGGAGGTAGCGTATGACGACCTATCACAATCGTTTTACACCGGATAAACGCTGGGTGTCCGTACAGGCAGTCGGAGGCAGACGCCTGCAGGCGGCCGAGCTCAACGAGATGCAGTCCATCGCCCTGTACCGTGACAAGCAGATCGGTGACGTGATTTTTGGCTCCGGCCACATCATCGAGGGCGGCCAGATCTATATTAATGAAACGAAAACCAAGGTGAAAATCTCCCCATCCCGTGTCTATCTGGACGGCATGATTCACGAGATCCCAGAAACGACCCTCGACGTCCGGGGAACGGGCGAAGAGACGATCGGTCTGAAGGTGGAATATACCAATCTGACCTACCGCGACGATACCGAGCTGCTCGACCCGGCTGTTGGCTACTCCAACTATGGCTTGCCCGGCGCCGACCGCCTGATTGCCAACCCGCAATGGATGGCCAATGACATCACCGCTACGACGATGTTCCGCCTGCAGGACGGACAGCTGTTGACAGCCAAGCTGCCGCCTGAGCTGGAAGGCTTCCAACCCGTGCTGGCCCGCCGTACGCACGATACGAGCGGCAACTTCCTCGTATCCGGGATGGACGGCTTCATCGAGCCAAGAGATACCGAGCGTGTCACACTTGTTGTCGATGCCGGGAAAGCTTATGTTCAGGGGTATGAAATCTCCAAGCTGGTCCCACTGCGTATCCCGATCCCCAAAGCGCTCGACACCCAGCTTGTCACGAATGAAACCAAAACCTTTGTCAGCGGAACCACCGACTATGCACTCAACTCCCAGCCTGTCAAAGAGATCAAAGCGCTCACCGCTACAATTGAAGTCTCCGCCGTCATCACCCGTGGCAATATCGCGGGGACAGCAGACACACTGCCGAAGACCCCTGTAGTTGATATCGTCTCCGTCACGGCAGGTGCTACCACCTATACCAAAGGAACCGACTACCAGCTCTCCGGCAACACGGTCGACTGGGTGCCGAACGGTCAAGAGCCACCAGGTGGTACCTCGTACACCGTCGTCTACCGTTATACCAAAACGATGATCCCCCAAACCGACTACAAGCTGGAAAACGAAAAGGTGAAGTTCCTGTCTGGTGGTGACAAGCCCGTCAACGGTACCACCTTCCAGACTACCTATGAATTCTATCTCGCGCGAAAAGATGTCTACTATCTGACCGCCGAAGGGGAGATCAAGCTGGTGCAGGGGCAGAGCGCGATTTTGCCGCCAAGCCCATCAGCTCCTCCGGATGTACTGGAGTTAGGCGAGCTTTATCTGCCGCCGAACAGCAACCAAGTCGTCGTCTACAACCGTAAGCCGAAGCGATTGACCATGCTCGAACTGCGTTCACTCCTCGATCGTCTGGAGCGTGCCGAGTACAACCAAGCGATCAATGACTTGGACCGTACCGCCCAATACTCCGACCCGACGATCCAGAAAAAAGGGATCTTCACCGACAATTTCACCAACTTCGAACGCGCCGACGTGACCCACCCGCAGTTTGACGCGATGCTCAATCCGGGTGAAAAGGTGCTGCAGCTGCCTGTCGAGCAGGAGCTGGTGGATCTGCTCATCGACCGCGCTGCCTCCAATGTCCGCATTCACGAGCGTCTGACCACCATCGACTATACGGAAGAAGTACTGATCGACCAGTCCTTTGCGACCGAGACGATGAACGTCAACCCGTATCAGGTATTCGGCAATCTGGCTACCGTCCGTCTCACACCGTCCCATGATTCATGGGTGGAGACCTCGATTGTGACCCGTACCGTCTGGGATTGGTGGGCGACCTGGAGAAGCGTTGAGCGCACGGAAACCCGCGTGATTCTCGATGAGAACGTACCGTTTATCCGTGTCCGTGACGTCGTCGTCCAAGCAGAGGGCTTCGAGCCGAACAGTGACAATATCAAAGCAACCTTTGACGGTGTAGACATCGCTCTGACACCACTGGACAGCTCTGTAAAAGGCACGCTGCCAGGCACGATGAAAGCAGACGCCAATGGCCGCTTCAGCTGCAAATTTACCATTCCAGCCAACATCCGCACAGGTACGCGGGAAGTGCGGTTCTGGAACGAAGTATAGAGGAGATGATGAAGAATGCCAATTCAAAATGAAGCCAGAGCCTCCTATGTGGGGGTGGGCCGCAAACAGATTATCGAGCAAACCTTTTGGCAAATTCCATGGTGGCGCTTAACCGACCCGCTCGCCCAGACGTTCATGCTGACGGAAGAACGTTTTATCACATCCATCGATCTCTACTTTGCCACCAAAGACCCGACCGCTGACATCACCATCCAGATCCGGCAAGTCTCCAACGGCTATCCGTCGATGAACGTACTTACCTCCAAGGTACTCAACGCCTCACAGGTAAGAGTCTCCAATGACGGCTCCTTGTCCACCCGTGTCACGTTCCCAGACCCTGTGCTGCTTCAGGCCAACACCGAATACGCGGTCGTTCTGTTGACCTCATCCAGCCAATACCGCGCTTATGTCGCACGGATGAGCAACAAAGATATTTTGACCCAGCGTGTCGTTGCCCGTCAGCCGTATGATGTGGGTCTCCTGTTCTCCTCCTCCAACGGTTCAGCGTGGACGGCGCATCAGGACATGGATCTCAAATTCAAGCTCTACGGAGCCAAGTTCAAATCCCAATCCGTGCTGATGACGCAAAAAACCACCTTGAAGGACGCCACCCATCTGGTTCTTGCAGTGAATCAGCTGGTTCCGCAACGCTCCGAGATCCAATGGCAATATTCCACCGACAAAAACACATGGTTTGCCTTAGCCGACCAAGATGTGACCCAACTGGGCAGTCCGGCCACTGAGGTCTATGTCCGTGCCTTGCTCAATTCCAAAGGCTCCTCACCGGTGATCCAAACCAGCATGAATGCCATCGCGATGTCGTACAAGCCGGCTGGTGTCTATATGAGCCGGGCGATTACGTCTGCCGCTCCATTTACCAAGGTGACGGTCTACGTGGATCTCTTCACACCGTCCGGAACCAATCAGTCGCTGGTGTACTCCGTCGATAACGGCCAGACCTGGATTTCCATGGGATCAGCCACCGAGCAGACCCCTATCGATGCACAATTCACCCAGCTCAAATTCGAAAAGAACCTCAGCACAGCAGCTACCTCGCTGCGCATCCGCATCAGACAAAATACCACGGTCCCAACCATCACGCCAAAAGCACGCAATCTGATGGTGCACATCTCATAAGCAAGGAGTGATTTGCTATGGCAGTGACCCAAGCAAGAATCTCCGTTGACCCAAAAGCCCCTGACAGCCTGATGTCAGGGGCTTTAAAAATCAACGGCAACTTCGACAAAACCGACGCCGAACTGGAAAGCCATCATAATCAGATCACCAGTCTCGGTACCCGACTGGTCAACACCGAGCGGAATCTGATCGATGCGTTAATTGAGCTGGAGACGATGAAAAATGCCGAGCTCAACGGTGTCAACTCGAATATTCTCATCGAAACCTTCCGTGATCTCGATGAAGTGACGATGCATCACGGCGTGTTCGCACAGATTCAAGGCAAAATTATTTTGAGATAGGAGGTAGAGAATGTGCCTATCAGTTTTCGATTAATAGGAACGTATACACTATCCGGATCAAACGGTAACCTGATGACTGTCGGTGCTTCCCGAAGCCGAAGCCACTTTAACAATGCAAGTTATACGTACTATTCGGATAATAACAACATTATAAGTGGCTCTCACTCGTGGAACGCTAATAGTCCTAACTTTCCAGCCATAGGGTATTATCAGGGCTCTCAGTATGATCCAATGAGCGATACATTTATCCGAAATAACTCAGGGACGATTGCTGAGTATAACTCTAATAATACCCTGATACGATCTATGTCTATAACCAGTACTATATCTGGTTATCACCAATATGATGGGATTATTACTGGTTTATGCGGAGAACCGTATTTCTACTATTATAGATACAATACAGGACAACTCTATCGAATTAACCGGGATATGACGGGAACCCCTGTGCTGGTCTGTACAGTACAAACCGGTTATGTATCGCACTCGTGGGCAGCGGGTGGTTTCTTTCATAAGGATTTTCTTTACTTGCGGAATGGCAGTGTAATCAATGAATTCCGTATTTCCGATGGTGTCTACACTCGGCAGGCAGTGACAGGCCTTCAAGCCGCTAACTCGCCATATCCATTTGTGACTTACTACCCATCACAGGTGTTTGGTATCACCTTTTATTTCACCGTAGCAGACTATAGCGGAATAGACTATCAGCTCTACGAAATCAATCTCGGTCAACTCTCTGTCCCTACGATTACTTCACCCAAAGGAACTGCTGTAGCCCCAGCTTACACCTCGTCTCAAACCCCTGCGTTACAATGGAGCTACAGTGATGCTGATGGCGATGCCCAAAAAGCCTATCAAATCGAAGTCTATAACAACAGCACAGGTGCCCTCGTCTGCACAACCAACCGGGTAAACAGTACAGCTTCCAGTTGGACCTACAGCGGTGCGACGTTGAACTGGTTCACCACCTACAAGTGGCGAATCAAAACATGGGACGCTTTGGAAGGGGAGAGTGCCTGGAGTGATTACAGTTACTTCATTCCGAACCGTGCACCGACCACTCCGGGAATCACAGCACCTAGGGGAACCTCTACAGTACCCGTCTTAGTCCCGACGCTGACCCCAGTCATGCAATGGACATTTGCCGACCCAGACCCGGGTGACACTCCGACCGCCTATCAGATCGAGGTCTATAACAATGCAGGCACGCTTGTCCATAATACGGGCAAGGTAACCAGTACAGCACTTTCCTGGACCTACAACGGAACAGCGCTCACCTGGAACACGATCTACAAGTGGCGTGTGAAAACATGGGACATTGCCAGCATGGAAGGGGTCTGGAGCGACTACAACTTCTTCCGAACCAACCGTCCGCCGACAGCAACCAACATCACAGGTGCATCTTCAGTGGACTTTCCTATTGGCTTGGGCAAGACCCCGAGACTTCATTTTCAATATTCCGACCCAGAAGTTGATACGCTGAAATCCTTCAACATCAAAATTTTCCGCGCCAGCGACAACGTGGTAGTCGTCAACAAATCCGTCACAACCAACCAGTCCTACTATGATGTCATCGTTACTGAATTGCAGGCTGATACCATCTATGGCTGGCAGGTTCAACCGACAGATATCATGGGGTACCAGGCGACTGCCTTTTCGACCCCAACATACTTCTACACCAACATGTTACCTGAGACCCCAATTCTCCTCAGCCCGCCGGACAATATCCGCACCAACACCAAACCAACCTTCGAAGCGTCCATCAACAATGATCTGGAAGCAGACTACCAGCACTTTAAGCTGCAGCTGGCAGAAGATGACCAGTTCACGGTCGGGGTGCACAACTATGATACCTCCATCCAAAAGACAGGCTGGGAGGTCTATGACGGCAGTAAGTGGGTGGCATTTCCGACAGGTGGTGTCCGCAGGGTGAAGCAGCTGGTGGTTGACCCGTCCTTTGAACTCGGTAGCATGGAGTGGGCCAAGCTCTGGGATTACATGGAGGAACCTGCAGCCAACGATGCCATCGATACCAAAGCAACCCCGCTTACCGGCAAACGTGCACTGCGGATCGTCAATAACAGTGGAACGAGCGGATTAGGCGTCCAGCATATTCTCGCAGGCTGGAAACCAGGTGACCGTCTCAAAGTAACTGCCAAGGTGTTTGCGGTTCGCGTCGGGACACAAGCCCGGATCAACATCGATGTGCTTGGTGAGAATTACGATCCAGAAGGAATTGTCATCACCAGCCCGACTACGAAGTACGAGACCTACAGCTTTGAGGCCCCACTGCCTGCAATGGACTTGAACAACCTGTCTGTCAGAATCTTTGTCGATGGCGGCAATCCGGCTAACACCGAATTTTGGGTAGATGACATCACCGTTGAAGTGATTCAGCCAGCCACCTATGAAAAAGTCCGCTTCACTCCACAGAACGATCTGATCGAAGGCAAAACCTATTACTGGCGGATCGCACCGATTGACGGCTACACAGGAACGCTGGGCTACTATACCGACAAACGGGTGTTGACGAATCTTTTCGGATCAGCAGGTAATTTGGAGTCCTTTACCAACAACACATTCGCTGGATTCGATCACCATTATGATGTAGGGGCTGCCACGCTGCAAAAGAGCACAACCGATTTTCTCTACGGCTCTGCTTCTGCCAAACTGGTCAATACGATTGCGGACAACTATGCGCGTCTGGCCCGCCAAGTCACCTTAACCCGTGGGAAATACTACCTATTCATGGCGGATGTCAAATCAGACGTGGCAGACGTGACGATCAACGTGGCCAGCTTCTTCGGCAAACCGCTCGGCAAGACGAACATGTGGCAGACGATTTATACCAAATGCCCTGGTGTCGGACGCAAAGACTGGGCGGTCATCTATGCCAACAATACGGCCGAGCAGCAGACTACCTATATTGATGGCATCCGTTTTTACGAGATCTCCAAGGAGGAGTACGACCGTATCGACGTCGACCCTGATTGGACCGGGGATAATCTGGCGATGAAGTACCCTTACGTGGATAACACCAAGACGATCCCGACACCGAGAACCATCCGCGTAGGTGACCTGATCTCGACGGAGTTAAAAGAACCTGTCCCAACATCGGCAGCGGCGGAGAAGCTGGTACTCAACGTGGGGAGAGTTCTCCCGACGGAAGCGCGAACCATCAAACGGGTCGAGGACAGAGACCAGGCGATCACCTATACGGGTACCTGGCAGAACAATGGAAATGGCTCGAATGGCAGCTGGACTTTTAATGTGGATGGCAATGGATCGGCAGAGCTGACCTTTGTCGGTACAGGGATTCGCTGGTACGGCTATAAAGACCCGGAGGCGGGGATTGCCAATATCTACATCGACGACATTTTCATCGGACAGGTAGATCAGTATGGGGAACCAACTGATACCAACTACCATATGAACTTCGAGAAATTGGATCTGCCTTATGGTCAGCATAAGATCAAGATTGCGGCGACGAAATTCTTCAATCCGGATTCTTATGCCTATACCTGCGCATTGATTGACCATTTCGAAGTGATCACCGACGAGACCCCGGCCACTTTCAAAGTAGAAGCCTGCAACAATGCCTATGACGAAACGCCGACATGGGAGGATGTGACCTACGCGGTTCTCAACGGCGGATATCATCTCTTTTCCAACAAGAGCAAAACCGCTGAGAACTGGGGGATTAATCTCCGCATCACGGTTACAGCCAATGGTACGTATAGCCCGATTGAGATTGACGGCTTCGGACTCGCATACGAATAGAACAGGAGTGATCCATTTTGCGCGTACTCAAATCTACGGATTTAAGCACCCTGCGCGCCGAACAGGAGCAGCAAGCCCGCCAGCTAAAATGGCGGGAACTCCTCTCGCGCAAGCAACAGGGCCAAGATATCTCTGATGAACTGACAGACTTTCTCTCTACCAAAGAGGAAGTCTATCTTTTTTTCGCTGACTTGTTCACGCATCCGTACCGCCAGACTGCTGTACTGGATGCACTGGAGACACAGGTTGACCTCGTAACCGACCTGACTCTTATTCTGGCCGAGCAGCTCAATCCATCTCTCACCGAAGCCCAGCAAAAGGCGGTGCAGGCGATCAAAAACCAGCTCCTGCCGCTTCGGGCCATCGCGTTGTCTGAGGCAGCCGACAACTACCGCTTCGCCAATCTGCTTGCGCAAAAAGAGCAGACGCGCAGCCTGCAGGAAGAGTACTTCCTATTAAAGGAGGCCAAATCAGAGTGACCCATCTTCAACGCTTCGACCTTCTGTTCGTGAAGGGGGAGTCTGTCATCGGGCGTACGATCCGCCGGGTGACGGGCTCTCCCTATTCTCATGTCGCCATCGTGCTAGATCCATGGCATGTGGCGGAGACGGACTGGCGCTATCCGCTCAAGGTGCGTCATCTCAATTATCCACGCGGTACGTACGATGTCTTCCGCTATCAGGGAGAGCTGTTTCACACCCAGATGATGGCGATGGATGATTTTTTGCATATGCACATCTCCACCCCGTATGACCTCGTACAGACCGTCACGAACGGATTGAATCTCTTATGTGGTACACCGGTTATCAACGATCATGGGCGCATGAACTGTACCGAGTTTGCCGCCCGTATGTTCGGTGCAGCCGGGGTTCTGATGCCCGCCGTGATCACACCGGGTGAATTTTCGCAGCATCCGCAGTTTCGAAAAATCGCCTGATGGTTCAGGAGGTACTTGCCGCAACAGCCGGGTAATCGGCATGCCGGGTGCCTGCTGCAGTCAGCCGCTATTATCATCCAAACATCATTCTGGGAAAGGAGAGAGTACGTGAACGAGTACATCCTCAAATTCATCGTTGCTTTTTTTGGTACAGTCACAACTTACATGTTTGGAGGTTGGTCGCCTTTGCTGGAAGTTCTTGCATGGCTTGTCATCATTGATTATGCAACTGGCGTGTACGCCGCGTTTGTCGAGAAGAAACTCTCCAGCAACGAAGGCTTTAAGGGACTTGGCAAAAAGGTACTGATTTTTTTCCTTGTCGCTGCCGCCCATAAGATGGATATCGCGCTCGGCACGCCGGGCTTCTTAGGTACGATTACCATCTACTTCTACATCGCCAACGAAGGGCTTTCACTGCTCGAAAACGGCACCCGCGCCGGTCTGCCTGTCCCAGGTGCACTGCGCTCCGCTCTAATCCAACTCAAAAAACGTTCCGACCAGCATAATGACAACAAGGGGAGAGAGTAGCATGGATCTGAACACCCTGTTGCAAAAAAGCGAACCCCGTCTCAAAGGTCTCCATCCTAAGATCAGACAGGCAGCCCAAGAGCTGATCCGCCGTGCTCATGCACAAGGGATTTTCGTCCTGATCACACAGGGATTGCGAAGTATGGACCAGCAGGCCGAGATCTATGCTCAAGGTCGTACCAAGCCGGGTCGAATCGTCTCTTATGCCAAACCTGGATATTCGTATCACAACTATGGATTGGCCATAGATTACTGTCTGCTCGATGACTGTGGCAAAGCAGTCTGGACCGTCAACCATGAATGGCGTGTGGTAGGCAGCATCGCCAAAACGCTTGGCTTTGAATGGGGTGGGGAGTGGTCTGACTTCAAGGATTATCCGCATCTGCAGATGACATTCGGCCTGTCTATCCGTCAACTGCTCGCTGGTCAGCGCCCATCCGTCCAACTCGATGATGACGCATGCCACCTGACCCTCAACGGCCAAAAGCTGCACACCGAAGGCACCCTCGAAGATGGGCGGGCGATCGTTCCTGTCCGTGCCTTTGCCCGCGAGCTGGGATGTGAACCGCTTGTTGGCTGGTGCAACACCACGGGGCGGGTTCTGATCGACGGCAAACCGCTGACCACCACCGATGTACGCAATGGTCATGGTCACGCATGGATTAAAGAGGTGGCCGGGCATCTTGGACTTGGAGTCGCATGGGATGGTGCAACCAAGACAGTCAAGCTGTCAGGCCGTGTAAAAGGGTAGCCATTTCTCCAACGCAAAAAGGCTTTCGTTTCGAGGGAGCACTCTTTGAAACGGAAGCCTGATATACATACGATTTTTACCTTATGTGTTAAGGTCACCACGTCTTAGTTCACGCAGCTGTGCCTCGTGTGCGATGGAACGGATGGCGAGTGAGTCGATCATTTGATTCTGACGGTGTTGATCGTGATGAATCTTGCCGACGGTCTCTTCGATGAAGCCAGAACGTTCTTCCATGATGTCCATCCGCTCCTCTAATGCAGTCAACCGGTTTTCTACGTTGGCGATGCGGTCCTCGACTGACGTTAGGCGTGTTTCCACGAGAATCAGCCGGTTCTCCACAGCAGATAATCGATTCTCCACGTTGCTCAACCGATCTTCCACATTCGTGAGTCGCGCCTCCACGTTGGTCATTCGTTCATCAAGCTTAGCGACGTGCTCCTCGACACGGGTCATACGCTCCTCTACCCGAGTCAGCCGCTCGTCAAGCTTGATGACGTGGAGCGTCAAATTATCCAGCTTCGCCGAAATCTCCTCCTGACCTTCCCGCAACGAACGGGTGACCTGTGTCAGTTCCTCCTGACCCTTTTGCAATACCCAAACAGCCTTGTCCAAGCGCTCCTGCCCAGCGAGCAGGGAGTCAGTGACCTTATCCAAGTGAGCCTGCCCAGCGAGCAGGGAGTCAGTGACCTTGTCCAAGCGTTCCTGCCCCGCGAGCAAGGAGTCAGTAACTTTGTCCAAGCGCTCCTGCCCCGCCAGGAGGGAGTCAGTAACTTTGTCCAAGCGCTCCTGTCCCGCAAGCAAGGAGTCAGTGACCTTATCCAAGCGCTCCTGTCCCGCAAGCAAGGAATCAGTGACCTTATCCAAGCGCTCCTGCCCCGCAAGCAAGGAGTCGGAAACTTTGTCCAAGCGCTCCTGCCCCTTCTGTAATACCTCCAACTTCTCCAAAACCAAGTCAATTTTATCTGTCATATTCCTCAATCCTTCCTTCCCTCAGACAGCTTGATCACTTACCCCACAAGCATAAACCCGATTCGGAAAAATCATGGTTTTAAATAAAAAATAATTTATTCCAATTTGTACTAATCTAAAAAATAGACGAATGCCCCCTGATACCCGTCCATACCAAAACCGCTCCTTTTGCATTTCCTATCTATAGATTGATAACAAGGAGGGTGTAACCATGTTCGATCCTTTTCAACGGTTTCCAGGGCGTCCGGGTCCAGGCTTTCCACCAGGTCAACCAGGTTTTCCGCCGGGGCAGCCAGGCTTTCCGCCAGGCGGTCCACAACAGGGAGGAATCCCAGCTCCACCACCACCCCCACCTGCTCAGGTACCTCAATTGCGTATGGACCCACAGACCCAACAACAGTATGCAAGAGAAGGCATCAGACCTCGTTTTATTAGACCTTGCCTTTTCCGATACACGTTCGTATGGCTGCGCAACGGTAACAGCTTCTGGTTCTACCCTGTGTATGTGGACCGGAACGAAATGTTTGGTTACAGATGGAGATGGAGAAGAAATCAGTGGGAATGGACCAGCATTCGCCTGAACCGAATTGCATACTTCGACTGCTATTGATCAGCCTAAAGAAAGAAGAGCCGCCTCGTGCGGCTTTTTTCTATTATTTGGGTATAGGTTTTCTTATTTGCGATGCGTATAATTTTATCTATAATAAAGGGAGTCACTAATTAAAAAATACCGTCACTGCCGTATGGAAAAGGGGGTGGAGCGATGGAATTAGAGCAATCTTACAGTGCAACGCTTGTGATGTTCTCCATCATAATAGCAAGCATCGCGTCTTACTCTGCTCTTGATCTGGCTGGACGTGTCAGTGCGACGAAAGGTCGGGCCAGATTGACATGGTTACTCGGCGGGGCATTTGCGATGGGAACGGGAATCTGGGCGATGCACTTCGTGGGCATGCTCGCGGTGCACATTGGGATTCCGGTTCATTATGATATGAGTCTGGTGCTTTTGTCCATTATCGCGGCGATGGTGGCATCCGGGATCGCTTTGGCAATCGTAAGCAATCCGGTACTTGGGATCAAGAATTTGCTTGTCGGTGGATTTTGGATGGGGATGGGGATTGTCTCCATGCATTACATCGGAATGGCAGCGATGAAAATGAATGCGGTCATCCAGTATGACCCACTTCTGTTTAGCCTCTCTGTTGCAGTGGCGATCGGGGTCTCGATTGTAGCGATGGCGATCTCCCACAGATTTCGTGATGAGCGGATGCGCGACTCTTTTTGGTTAAAAGGGCTCGGGGGGCTGATCATGGGTCTGGCTGTTGCAGGTATGCACTACACGGGGATGGCAGCAGCCAGCTTCTATTCAACAGAACATGATGGAAGTCATACGCCATCTATGATGATCGATTCTGTCGCCTTTCCGTATTTTATCGGGGTGGCTACATTATTGCTGATGGTCATTGTCCTGTTGGGAGCAGCCAGCGACCGTCAGATCGGGAGAAAGTCGCTGATGCTCAAAGAGAGCGAGCAACGATACAAGTCCCTGTTTGACTACAACCAAGATGCCATCCTGTCATTTACGACAGATGGAATGCTTAACAGCATGAATCCCGCGATTACCAAGCTGACGGGCTACCGCATCGAGGAATTAACTGATACGATTCCGTTTATGTCTTTGATTGAGCCTGAGCATGTTGAGGTGGTACGTGAGCATTTTGTCAAGGCTTGTCAGGGAGAGTCACAGAACTTTGATGTAACGATCTTTCACCGTGACGGTTATCGGCTTGAGATCAATGTGACCGACGTTCCGATCTTTGTAGATGAACAGATCGTCGGGGTATACGTCATCATCCGTGATATTACCGAGCGGAAACAGACAGAAGAGCGGATTAATCATATGGCTTATCATGATATGTTGACCGATCTGCCCAACCGTCGTCTGTTCGATGAGCGGCTCAAGGAGGCCTTGTTAGATGCAGAGCGGCAGGAGCAACCGCTGACCGTCATGTTTCTGGACACAGACCGTTTCAAGGTGATTAATGACTCGCTGGGACATGACTTCGGCGATCTGTTGCTGCAGTCGGTCGGCATACGCCTGAAAAACTGTGTCAGTTCGAACGACCTCGTCGCACGCATGGGGGGAGACGAATTCACCATCCTGCTTCCTGGACGTACAGTCGAACAGGTGGAGGGGATCGCCAGCCAGATCTGCGAAGCGATTGAGCGGCCATTTATGATCCAGGGGCACGAGATACACATCACCACAAGCATCGGGATTGCCGCTTATCCAGACCACGGCACGGACTCGGTCACCCTGATGAAGCGGGCCGACACAGCCATGTACAAAGCCAAGGAAAAAGGCAAAAACAATTTCAAATGGTATTCCCCGGCGATGGATTCCCGAGCCTATGACCGGATGCTGTTGGAGAATGAATTGCACAAAGCATTGGAACGCGACGAATTTTTACTCTTTTACCAGCCGCAGATCGACGGCATCACGCGCCAGATTATCGGAGTAGAAGCGCTTGTCCGCTGGAAGCACTCCGAGCGGGGCATGGTTTCCCCCGGTGACTTTATCCCATTAGCTGAAGAAACCGGGCTGATTGTACCGATTGGAGAATGGGTTCTACGTACGGCTTGCCTGCAAAACAAACGCTGGCAGGAGCTTGGCTATCCACCGCTCCGCATGTCAGTCAACCTCTCTTCCCGTCAATTCTGGCAACGCGACCTCGTACCAAGCATCGCCCATGTCTTGCGTGACACCGGGCTTGACTCCAAGTATCTTGAGCTGGAGATCACCGAGAGCATGACCATGGATGTAAAACGTGCCATTGCAACGTTAGGAGAACTCAAGCAGCTCGGCGTCCAGATTGCAATCGACGATTTCGGCACCGGGTACAGTTCACTTAGCTATATCAAGAACTTTCCGGTAGACCGGCTCAAGATTGACCGTTCCTTTGTCATGGAACTGCTTGTTGACCAGAGCAACGCCGCGATCGTTGCGACTATTATCGCACTGGCCCACAACCTGAATCTGCAAGTGATTGCCGAAGGGGTGGAGACAGAAGCAGAGATGTCGTTCCTCACCCAGTCTGGCTGTGACGAGATGCAGGGATATCTGATCGGCAAACCAGTTCCAGCAGATGAGTTTGAACGGATGTTTTTGACCCCGGCTCATGCGTAGTGTATATCATATGTTTCTTAAGGCATGGAGACAGACGTCCATGTCTTTTATTTTTTGACTGCTTATTACAGCTTAACCCCAAACTGCCGCAGGTCCTCCTCCACATAAGGGATGAACATATCCTTCTTCTGCAAGGTAAAAATCATAATCGACTTCTCATACTGCTCCGCCGCTTCCGCGAGACGCCCCAGATAGGCGAGGTTGCGGCCTTTTTGATAATGCAATTCTCCGAATAGATACAGCACTTCATATGTGATACACAGGTTGATTCCCTGATCACAAAAAGCAAGTGATTCCTGATACTTCCCGCTGCTTGTCAGCGATTTCGCCAGATTATAGAGAATGCGCAGCTTGATCGTCCGATCCTGCAGTGAAGGCAGGCGCCCAAGCCGTTTGTTGGCATCAAGCAGCACCTCGGTGGCCCGCTCGAACTGCTTTTCGGCAAAATGGATCACCCCGATACTGACCATAATCTCAATCTCCCGCTCCGAATAGTTGCGCTCTGTCGTCTCTGTATGCGAAAGCGCCGAAGATAGCACCTCCAGCGCCTGCTCCTGATCCTCATACAGATGATAGAGGCAGATTCCCTTGTGCCAGAGAATGAACTGCTTATTCGGCTTACTCTGGAACAGTGGATTCGACTCCTCCCGCATCAAAATCTCCCAGACCTGCCGGTAATCACGGAACCGGATCGCCTGCCTGATCTGAAAAATCACCTCGTTGACATAATCCAGCCGAGGTGTCTCCATCACCCCGAAAAAATAATGCAGATCCACCCCAAGTCGTTTGGCCAGTCGGTACATGATCTCAACGGAAGGGAGGACTTGTCCTTTCTCGATTTTACTGATCTGGGCCTGGGTGCAGATCTGATCGGCCAGCTCTTTCTGAGTCAGCCCAAGTGCTTTGCGAAGCTCACGAATACTGGCTCCGACGTGTTCAACGTCCATTTTGTATCACCGCCCTGCTAAAATATAACAATGATTATATAGTCTGCCAATTCCAAAACGTCCACCTCTCATAATCGCGCCTAATCGTCTGAAATGGCTGAAAATGGCTGAAAACGGCGTTTTTTTCTTCGGTGGTAACAAGGTAAGATAGATACAAAGAGATAGAAACAAAGAAATAGAAAAATAAAGAGTAACGGGTGTAGAAAACATGAGCGATCTGGTAATCAAGTTTTTAGAGTGGGAGCGAGTCTTTTCTTCTATTATAGAAAGATTCGTGCTTTTTTTCAGCTAAGATTATCCAATATTTGCAACCGCCAAGCCCTCATACGGAACAACATGACCGTGACTGGGTTTCTGATCAATAGTCATCACAGCAGCAGGGCAGTACAGATACTCACGGATGCGATCATGATGACAGGCATAAGCATCATAGTGACCGGGAGCAAAAGAGCAGAGGCCAGACAGAAGCCAAGCCACAGAAAAACACAGAAGCTTGGGCATCATCTGAGTCCTTCGCCGGAAGAGAAAGCATCGGCACTACCTGTCTGTAAAAGTAAACGATCGTGCATGACACAAGTCCGTGAGATCCAAAAAAACAAAGCAGGTTTTGGGCAAAAAGACTGGATAGGGGTCCAGTCTTTTTGTTATTTTTTACATAAACATAACTATAATAGAAGGAAGAGTATAGGTATTTCCGTAATATTAAGAAAAGAAGGAGGTGGAGTAGATGTTACCGATCCAAGAAGAAATCATTGATGTCAATGCATACAGCCGTCCTGGCACCAAGCTCAAGGCTGTCAAAGGAATTGTCATGCATTGGACAGCATCACCGGGTGCTCCGGCGATCAACATCCTGCGTTATTTTGGCCGTCTCAAACAGCAGAACCCCGCGGACAGTCAGACCGACCGCTACGCCAGCGCCCATTTTTCCGTCGATGACACCAGCATTTATCAGATTATCCCGATGAATGAGATGGCCTATCACGTTGGCTCCCAGACCTATACACCTGATGCAATCAAGAGGCTGAGTACCTACCCCAACAACTGTACCATCGGCATCGAGATGTGCATCAACAGTAACAGCCAAATCACCGAGGCTACGTTTCAAAATGCCGCTGATCTGGTTGCCTATCTGCTGAAAAAGTTTCAGCTGGGAGTGGACCAGATCTGGACGCACAAAGCCGTAGTCGGATGGAAGGACTGTCCACGGCCATGGATCGAGAAACCGAGTGAATTCGCCCGCTTCAAGCAAGAGGTGCAAAAACGACTCTCTTCCCAAACGGTTCCGCCCCTTCAACCAGCCAAACCCGTCCAGCCAGCTAAACCAGCCACCACCCAGCCAGAGACTGCCGAGCCGGTCCTCGTCTCTGCACCAGCTTTACCGCCGCTTGACCCCGAAGTCGAGAAGCAGGCACTCCAATCCATCGACTATCTCGCCGAACAGGGAGTAGTTCTATCCCCAGACTACTGGAAAAAAAGGCTGCAGGAACCCATGCCGGTCTGGGCGTTCATGATCATGGAGGCACGCCGGAGCGGCTTTATGGCGGGAGAAGGTGAACAGCCGTCAAAGGATCCACAGACGGAAAAAGAGCCACCGACCACGACGAACCCTCCAAACGAGCCAAAACCGCCGACCACGCCGGAAACTCCAACCCAGTCAGAACCACCGACCCAGCCAAACCGACCAACTCAGCTACCACCCGCCGAATAGTCCTTGGAAAGTTTGTCGTCTGACCCCCAAACCCCAAGCAGAGAAAATGATTGGTACCGCGATACTCGCCAAACTCTCTCGATCCCAATCCAGCCTTTTCTTCCAGGAGAAAAGGCTTTTTTGATTGTGTCCGCAACTTTTCCTTCCAGGTTATGTCTAATATCTTACCAAACAGAGACGCCGCCTTGCGGTAAACGAGGTGATTTAGGGATGAAACTGGCCGAAGCCCTTTTGGAACGAGCCGATTATCAAAAACGACTGGAACAACTACGTGAACGTCTTTCCCGCAACGCCAAAGTGCAGGAGGGGGACAAGCCCCAGGAAGACCCGCAGACACTTCTTCATGAAGTCACACAGCTCAACCGCGACCTGACCGACTTGGTCAAGCGCATCAACCGCACCAACTCCACGGTCGGGATGGAGCCCTACGGAACCATCGCAGACGCGCTGATCCAACGCGAATCGATCATGCGCCACCGGGGCATCCTGCAAAAGTTGATTGATAACGCATCCATCATGGATATGCGCTACGGTCACTCCGAGATCAAGATCGTCTCTACAGTCGATGTCGCCAGCCTACAAAAACAGGTCGACCGACTCTCCAAAGAGTTCCGCCAAGTTGACACCGCCATCCAAGCGATCAACTGGTCAACGGATCTGATGTAAAATAATCTATATGATTACACTTATATAATAGAAGAAACAAATTTTGAAGGTAACCAAAATGGAATAGCGAGTGCAAAAACAACAGCTAAAACTGCTAACCTTGGGCCTTGGGGCAGGGCATTACCATAACCATTTTTGCCCAGTACCAATTACACTCGTACAAATAACCGATTACGAATGACTACCATTGTGCTGGATTCCTTTTTTGGTGAGGGTGGGTATGGGGAACATATGATCATTACAACCTTGGATTATCGTGTCCAAGGTTTTTCTTTGTTCATGATTGTTACTTTTTATCACAAAAGTACACATAATCACCATGTTCGCACATAATATAAGAACACACGTTCTATATTATACGTATGAGGTGACCACCATGACTCCAACGGAACTGATCACAACCTACCTTGCTTGGACACGTGCCATCCCGAAGCTGGAGCATGATGCCCAGTTGATTGAATTGTCCACAACCAAACTAAGCTATGGCTATGCACATGTTCTTCGATTTCTGCTTCCGGTAGCCCGATCGATGGCGTTTGCTGCACAGAAGGATTTGAAACGTTTGGACATTCGGATTCTGGCCGAACATGAAGAGCGTGGCGAGCTGTTTCTCCTCTGGAAGCACCGCGGTGAGACTCACATGCTTCGGATGCGCCGGAACAAAATCCAGGCATTGGTGCAGGCCAAGGTGGATGAGTTAGTCTCAACGATCAACAAAACCACGCCAATATAGAAGTTTTTACATAAAGTTATTACCCAACTTCTCACTAGAATTGCTATACTAGGATAGAAATGTTTACGAATCGATAGGTTCATTCTAGAGAGGAGAGGTTTTCGTTGATCAAATGGGGTAAGGCAAGCGTCAGTATTCTGTCTGCTGCGCTGGTGTCCAGTCTGTTCGCTGGAATGGCCGCAGCAGCACCGATTCATCCGGTTCAGCATGCTGATTGGATGAAGGAAGAGGCACTCGTGTCCGGCTATGACAACGGGGAGCTTGGATTAGAGCGTATGATCACTTTTGCGGAGGCCGTCACATTGCTGACCCGTGTCAAAGGGGAGAAGCTGACACCGGCTGCCAATGGACACTGGGCTGCACCGTCCCTGAACTGGGCAGAGAAGCAAGGTGCACTCACCGCAGCAGAAGCACAATCACCTAATGCAAATCCGACTGCCATCCGAATTCAGACAATTGCCAATAAACTTGGCATTTCTCTCAAGCTGTCAGGGCAAGCCCAAGTGAAGCGCGGGGAGTTCCTGCAAGCACTCGGGGATGCGATTACGGAGCATGTGACCATCGCGCACATGAATGATGTCCACGGTCATATCGAAGAGAATCCCAGCGGCAAAGAATTCGGCTATGCCAAGCTTGCGACCATCATCAAGGAATGGCGCCAAGAAAACGAAAACCTCCTACTCTTAGACGCGGGTGATACGTTCCAAGGCACCGTATTCGTCAACCAGTTCAAAGGTGAATCCGTTGTCCCGATCTTAAACAAGCTCGGGTTTAATGCCATGGCCGCAGGCAATCACGAATTTGACTTCGGGGTCGAACAGTTGAACAAGCTGGCCAGCCAGCTTCAATACCCGATCCTCAATGCCAACGTCATCAAGCAAGACGGCTCTGAGCTGCTCCGTCCCTACATCAACATCACGGTCAACGGTAAAAAATATGCAATCATCAGCGTCGTAGCCGAAGACACTCCGATCCTGACCCACCCGGATAATGTCAAAGGAGTTACATTCAAAGCTCCGATTGAGACAGTCAAAGCAACCGTGGCGAAAGCGAAGACAGAGGCAGATCACATCATCCTGCTCTCACACGTCGGGGCTGAGGTTGACCGCGAGATCGCCAAAAGCGTCGAAGGGATTGACCTGATCGTGGGTGGTCATTCCCATACCCAGATCGAAAAGCCGGAACTAGTGAACGGAACTTATATCCTGCAAGACTGGGAATACGGCAAATCTCTCGGCCGCGCTGATCTTTACTATTATAAAAACGAGCTGGTCACCATGAGCGGCGGACTTTTCCCATACGATGAAAAAATCAAGGCTGACCCTGAGATCGACAAGATGGTCAAAGACGTGGTCAAACGCGTCGATGATGTCATGAAAGATGTAATCGTCAAATCCGAGGTGGATCTCGACGGTGACCGCAATTTTGTCCGCAAACGCGAGACTAACGTAGGCAATCTGATCACCGACATCATGGTGGAGAAGACCAAAACGATCAAGGGCCATGAAGCCGACATCGCCATCACCAACGGCGGCGGTATCCGTACCCAGCTCAAAGCAGGGGATCTGACCAAAAAAGATCTTTATTCACTGTTGCCATTCCCGAACACGCTCGTGGTCCTAGAAGCGACCGGCGCTGAGATCAAGGAAGCACTTGAGAGTGGTGTCAGCGATGTGGAGAATGGTGCAGGACGTTTCCCACAGGTCAGCGGACTCAGCTTCTCGTACGATCCGAAAAAACCGGCAGGCGAGCGGCTCATCGAACTCAAAGTAGCAGGTCAGCCGATCGATCCGGCCAAAACCTACAAAGTAGCGACCAATGACTTCATCGCAGCAGGCGGCGACGGCTATACTACTTTGAAAAAGCCAGCCTTCAATACAGGAATTACGCTGTACAGCATGATGGAAGAAGCGCTGCTTGCCCGCAAGACGATCAATCCAAAAGTAGAGGGACGGATCGTCGAGGTCAAATAAGCAAAAGAGATTCTCAAGGAAACGCATCAAGAGTAAGACTGGATGTGTAGGCATCCGGTCTTTTTTTATATCTTTTTGTATAAAAAGCCCGAGAGATGGACAGATATTTTCAAATTCGGTAAGATGATAATTGATTTATAATAATGTGAGGAGGAAGTGAGCAACATGTTCAACAAAAAGCGCGGTTTGATCGCAGCGCTCATGCTCCCATTGACGCTTGGCGGGTACAGTCCTGTAACGTTTGCGGCTCAACCTGCGTCCAATGAGGTACAGACCAAGCAGCAGGCGATCAGCGCGATGTTTGCACAAGCTGATTACGCCCCCAAAGAAATCATTGTTCAATATAAATCAGAGGGCCAGGCCAAATCTGCCCAGCGTATTGCCGCTTCCGTGCGTGTAGCCAGACAATCAGGCAAAACCGCCCTCATCAAAGTAGACAGCGGCAACCTCCTTCAAGTGGCTGCCCAATTCGCCAATGATCCCAATGTTGCTTATGTAGAACCGAATTATTTATTCGAGTTACATGAAGATCCTGCTCCCGTTACCAATGACCCATCCTATTATGACCAATATGGATTGCCGCTGGCACATGTTCCAGAAGCATGGGAGCTGCTTCGCAGTTGGAGCGGCCCGACCAAGAGTCAAGTGACCGTCGCGGTGCTGGATACTGGTGTGGAGACCACCCACCCAGATTTGCAGAATCGTGTGCAAGGCGGCTTCAACACGGTCGATGACAATACCGACCCTACCGACAGAGTGGGCCATGGAACACATGTAGCCGGAATCATTGCCGCCGAAGCAGATAACGGCATCGGTGTGGCGGGTGTGACAGGCAAGCTACCGGTCAAGGTGCTCCCGATCAAAGTAATCGGTGACAACGGGAAAGGCAACTCACTCACCGTCGCCAAGGGAATTGACAAGGCAGTCGAACTCGGTGCCGATATCATCAATATGAGCTTAGGGGGGACAGGCAACAGCAAGCTTGTGGAAGAAGCGGTTAAACGCGCCACGGCCAAAGGCGTCCTGATCATCTGCTCCGCAGGAAACAAGGGGACACGAACGGAAACCCAATTCCCGGCCCTCTATGCCGATACCTTAACCGTTGCCTCAGTCGGGAGTACCGAGCAATCCTCTTCCTTCAGTAACTACGGCAGTGCAGTAGATATCGCTGCACCCGGCGAACGCATCCTCAGTACCTATGTGAATCAGGATTACCGTTATCTCAACGGAACATCGATGGCGACTCCACTGGTAGCAGGTGCAGCAGCTCTGATCAAATACACTCACCCAAGCTGGGGTCCAACCGAAATTCGAAACGCTTTGGAAAAAACTTCCAAAGATATTGACAAGCCAGGCTTCGATGCTGCTACAGGGAACGGTCTCGTCCAAATCGACGCGGCTCTGCAATATGACAACCAGCAGGCACCGATTCAGGTACTGTCACCAAACCAAGGTGACTACCTCTGGGGAGATGTCACTTTTGACCTACGGATTCTTACCCCACAGGCAACGCAAATCGAGGTACGTACAGAAGCAGGTAAAAAGTTAGGGGTATTCAAAATATCTGAAAATATGGTAAATTTTAACTGGGACTCTAGGCTGGTAACAGATGGAAACCACTTATTGATGATTCAAGCAATGGATACGGCTAATCATCCGGTTGGACAACCGATGCAGCTTTCTGTCAAGGTGAAAAATCAGAATGAGTCCGGCATTCGCGTCCAAGCTCTCGACTTTACCGGCCAACCTGCGTACGGCTCTTCTGTACAGCTTTACCGATATGGGTCGAGAACCAATGAAGACGGCACTCCAGCCGCAGACAATTACAGCATGATTTTTCAAGCGATGCTCAATGACCATGGTCTGGCCTATATCCCGCAAGAACTGATCCAGTCGGGAGAACGATATCTCGCAGTGATCCTGAACCAAGACCCGGATCAGGACGGAGTCTTCTATACATCGATTCATCAAGTGACACCAGATTCCAAGGAGATCACAGCAGACATCAGCCGCTCCCAGACTTTTGATGTGCAAACGATCACCAACAAAAATGGTCAGACCAACTATGACAATACGACCTACGCCTTTTTACCTGTCATCGACGGGACAGAGGTACACGACCTGGCGATGATCAGTCAGCCGGATGAACAAGGTAACCTGAAAGCAACTCTTTCACCCGGACGCTATGCGATGTATGCATACCGGCTGGAGCCTACGGGCATCAACTTCTTCCTGCGTCAAGAGGTGGAAGTGGGGGACAAGCTGTCCAAGGTGACGTTCAATCTGTCAGAGGCGAAGCAATTTGGATTCCATCTCCCACAATGGGTCAAGAGCGGTACCTGGGCTCCGCAAGTGGACGGACTTACTCTTCCCCAGATGCAGGTGACCAACAAAACCAGACTGTTCGTCAATCCAGGCCAGATCAACTACACGCTGGAACTGGCACATGACACCGAGGATGATTCGAGCATCTACGGATTGAAGTCGGTCAAACCGTTTGCAGCAGGCTCACAGCGTTACCTCCAAGTCGCAGACCCGGCGATCCGCGTTGACAAGCAGGTCAGCGGTACTTACCGGAAGGGGGATGCAGTCGAAACCAGCTTCCAGCTTCGTTTTGGTGATGAACAAGTCCTTAAAACCATCTACGGTGCCTCACCCGGCTTCGTGCTCCTCGATGAAAAAGGGGAGGAGGTCTGGAGCGTGGGCGGAGCAGAGCGGATGTTCTATATCCCAACCGGTGAGAGCCTAACCGCCGGCCGTTATCAGCTCTACGTCGATTACAGCGATACAACCCTCCCACTCAAAACCAAGACAGCCAAGCTGGGCGAGATCACCATCGTGGATTCGGCAGATACATCGACATCGACAGAGGTGAGCGTCACAGGTCCGGAGGGCGAAGATTTCGGCAAGTTGAGTGTCAGTGTCTATGACCCGCGTTCCAAGCGGTTGATTGAACAAAAAAGCTTTGACTTTATCAGCGATCCGTTCGGTGGGTTTGGCAATGATGAATTGCCATTTGAAAAACTGGAAGCAGGACAGGACTATCTGGTTCGGATCGCGGGTGTGACAGAAGAGAGTGTTCCTGTTTTGGTTGAGCGTGTGCTGACAGCGGAAGCGGAAGATTGGGATATTGATCTCTCCGAACCAACCGCCCTTCCGCGAAAGATTGCATTCCAACTGCCAGCAGGCAGCTTCACCGATGTGGCACTCGCTGGTGACAGTGCGCAGACCATCCGCGTCCACAGTGACAGCAACACCGCATGGCTCGATCCAATCGCCTATGATCTCACCGTTTTTGAGACGACCGATCAGGGCTATGTGATCTACCCCAAGCCGGTTAAAGTAAGCAAAGCGACTGCCAAAATCAAGCCAGCACCAGTCAAGTCCAAGCTGGTACCTGTTACCATCACAGACCAGCCTGCTGACGGACAGAGCCAAACACACTGGTCAGTTGGGGTAAGCCGGAACCCGTCAGCCCAAGAATTCGACCTGTTCCCACTCACGGAAGGCAAGACTCTCTATGTGCAGCCGGCCGACTACCGTTTCCAGCTGCTCAGACAGACGACGCAGAATGAAGTCAACACCACGTTCCTGCTCGATGCCCAACCGGTCAAAAGCAAAAACGGATATGTCTTCGAAGCAGGCGACACATTCACAGCAGAACTTCAACGCGTGCAAGCGGATGAGCAGAACCCGGACACAGTTGTCTATGATGTAAACGTCCACGATACCTACAGTAACAAAATTCAACAAATCGCAATCGTGGTCTACGATGAGAGCACCAGCCTCTCCGTACCGCTTCGCATGACGACCAATTCCAACGGACAATGGACGGTTGCCGCCTATGACAGCAGCGAGCGCACCTATCGCCCGGTCAGTACGCAAGTGATCGAGCCCGGGATTACGGTCCGACAGGGAGATACGATGATCCATCAAGCCAAGGCCGAAGCCTACTGGAACCGCATCATCCTTCCGCAGGCAAGCCAGTGGGGAGCAGGCGATTATACATTGACCTGGTCGGTCGGTTACCCTGAGTTGCTTACGACCCAGATTTCATTCACCACAAATGAATAGATATACTCATATTAAAAAATCCCTCGTTCACCTATTGTTAGGTGAGAGGGATTTTCTTTTTGCCGTTTTTTATCTCACCATTAGAGTATCTTTATTAAGCAAATTTATTTTCTCAAACGATTTTTTATTATCAGAAAAACGTTGACAATCTATAAAAATATTTTAGAATAAAGCCATAACATAAAAAACACTTTTGATTCAGGAGGGGTATTTGTGAATAAGAAAGCAGTAGCATCATCCGTAATCGCAACTGTCGTCCTTGGTACTTCACTCGTTAGCGCAACTCCATCTTTCGCTGCAGAAGAAAAAGTAACTCTCAACAAAGAATTCAGCACTCCATCTTTCATTGGTGAAAAATGGGTAGCTCCAAAAGGTCTTGACAAGAAGCAAACCGTAATCGCGTTCCTCGAAGCGAAAAAAGGTGACTTCAAAATCAAGAACGCTTCTGAAAGCTTCAAAGTGAAAAGTGAAGTTTCTGACAAAGAAACCAAATCTACTCACTTCCGCCTCCAACAACAAGTGAACGGTGTACCTGTATTTGGTGCAGACCAAGCAGTTTCCGTTGACGCAGAAGGCAACGTAGACTCCTACTTCGGTCAAGTAGTACCTGAAGAAGTTCTCGCTGACGTAGCAACTGAAGCGAAACTCTCCAAAAAAGAAGCTCTCAAAATCGCTACTAAAGCTGTCTCCAAAGAAGTAGGAAAACTCGGAAAACTCAACAAAGAAGAAGCTAACCTCTTCGTTTACACTGTAGATGGCAAAGCGACTCTCGCATACGTAACTGAAGTTTCTTTCCTCGATCCAGCTCCAGGTCGTTACCAAACAGTTGTAGATGCGGTTTCTGGTAAAGTTCTTTCCCAAGAAAACCTCATCCACGATGACAAATACGACAAACAAGGCGCTAAATTGACTGTTGGTAAAGAAGCAGTTGAAGCAGCTGTTGAAGGCGCAGTAGCTCCTGAAGCAACTGGTACTGGCTATGGTACCCTCGGCAACTACCAAACTTTTGAAGTAACACTCTCCGGTAGCTACTACTACCTCCGTGGTCTTTCCCGCGGTCAAGGTGTAGAAACTTATACTGCTAAAAACGGCACTTCCTCCATCTACTACATCACCAGCACTACTACTTCTTTCACTGACAAAGCAGCAGTAGACGCTCACGCTTATGCTGAAGATGTATACGACTACTACAAAAACACTCATGGCCGTAACTCCTACGACAACGCAGGTGCAAAGCTGAACTCTATCGTTCACTACGGTTCTAACTACAACAACGCATTCTGGGATGGCACTTACATGGTATACGGCGATGGCGACGGTACCACTTTCCGTACCTTCTCCGCTGCTCTTGACGTAATCGCTCACGAGCTGACTCACGCTGTAACTGAGCGCACTGCTGGTCTCGTTTACCAAAACGAATCCGGTGCTCTTAACGAATCCATCTCCGACATCTTCGGTGCGATGGTTGACCGTGCTGACTGGCTGATGGGTGAAGACATCTACACTCCTGCAACTGCTGGCGACGCTCTGCGTTCCCTCTCTAACCCAGCTGCTTACGGTGACCCAGATCACTACAGCAAACGCTACACCGGTACTCAAGACAACGGTGGCGTACACACTAACTCCGGTATCAACAACAAAGCTGCTTACCTTCTCTCCGATGGTGGCACTCACTATGGTGTAACTGTAACTGGTATCGGCCGTGCGGCTACTGAGAAAATCTACTACCGCGCACTTACCCTTTACATGACTTCTTCCACCAACTTCTCTGGCATGCGTAATGCTGCAATCAAAGCTGCAACCGACCTCTACGGTGCAACTTCTACTCAAGTTAACAGCGTGAAACAAGCTTACTCCGCTGTTGGTGTAAACCTCTAATCTTTACAAAAAAAGAGCGCCCTCGTGCGCTCTTTTTGCTTTTTCCAGCGGGGTGAAGGGGAAGGGAAAGTATATTATTTCATTAGAATACATTTACTGGATAAATTATCCTTGAAAAAATATTATTTATTTTTATAAAAATGTTGACAATCCGTCAGAATATTTTAAAATAAGGTATAACAAATAAAACAATATTCATTCAGGAGGGGTAATTGTGAAAAAGAAATCCGTCGTTACAGCTGTCCTTGCAACTGCAGTCCTGGGTACTTCACTCGTTAGTGCAACTCCATCTTTCGCAGCAGAAGAAAAAGTAGCATTCAACCAAGAATATAAAACTCCATCCTTCATCGGTGAAAAATGGGTAGCTCCAAAAGGCCTCGACAAGAAACAAACCGTAATCGCATTCCTCGATGCGAAAAAAGGTGAGTTCAAAATCAAAAACGCAGCTGACAGCTTCAAAGTAAAAAGCGAAACAGCTGACAAAGCAACTAAATCTACTCACTTCCGTCTCCAACAACAAGTAAACGGCGTACCTGTATTTGGTGCAGATTCCGCTGTTTCCGTTGACGCAGAAGGCAATGTAAATTCCTTCTTCGGTCAAGTAGTACCTGAAGAGATCCTCGCTGACGCAGCGACTGAAGCAAAAGTTTCTGGTAAAGAAGCTCTCAAAATCGCTTCCAAAGCTATCGCGAAAGAAGTAGGAAAACTCGGAAAATTGGATAAAGAGAAAGCGGAACTCTTCGTATATGCGGTAGACGGTAAAGCTACCCTCGCATATGTAACAGAGGTATCCTTCCTCGATCCAGCTCCAGGTCGTTATATCACTGTGGTAGATGCGGTTTCCGGCAAAATCCTTGAGCAAGAAAACCTCATCCACGATGACAAATACGACAAACAAGGCGCGAAAGTAGCTACTGGCTACACCACTGTTGAGTCCATCAAGGATGAAGCGGCAGTAGCTGACGCAGTAGCGGCTAACGCAACTGGTTCTGGCTACGGTATTCTCGGCAACTACCAAACCTTCGAAGTAACTCTCTCTGGCAGCACTTACTACCTGCGTGGTACTTCCCGTGGTCTGGGGACTGAAACCCTCAACGCTAACAACGGTACAAGCCGCCTCTACTACGTAACCAGCACCAGCACTACTTTCTCTGACGCTGCTGCAGTTGACGCAGAAGCTTACGCTGAAAGAGTATATGACTACTACAAAAACAACTTTGGCCGTAACTCCGTAGACAACGCAGGTCAACAACTCCTGTCCGTTGTTCACTACAGCCGCAAATATAACAACGCGTTCTGGAACGGTACCTACATGGTATACGGCGATGGTGACGGTTCTGTATTCCGCCCACTCTCCGCTGGTCTTGACGTAATCGCTCACGAAATGACTCACGGTGTTACTGAGCACTCCGCTAACCTCGTGTACCAAAACGAATCCGGTGCCCTCAACGAATCCATCTCCGACATCTTCGGTGCGATGGTTGACCGTGACGACTGGCTGATGGGTGAAGATGTTTACACTCCAGCAACTCCAGGTGACGCACTGCGTTCCATCTCCAACCCAGCTGCTTACGGTGACCCAGATCACTACAGCAAACGTTACACCGGTACTGAAGACAACGGTGGCGTACACACCAACTCCGGTATCAACAACAAAGCTGCTTACCTCCTCTCTGACGGTGGTACTCACTACGGCGTAACTGTAACAGGTATCGGTCGTGAAGCAACTGAGAAAATCTACTACCGCGCACTCACTCTGTACCTGACTTCTTCTTCTAACTACGCTGCTATGCGTCAAGCTGCAATCCAAGCAGCAACTGACCTCTACGGTGCAACTTCCACTCAAGTTAACTCCGTAAAACAAGCTTACTCCGCTGTAGGTGTAAACTAATAACAGCTTCCAAAAAAGAGCGCTCCCGGGCGCTCTTTTTTATTTGAGTCGGGCGGGATTCGAAAGAAATGTTGTATTTGTATAAAAGAGTAATAAAATACCAAAAAGTAATTGACGTCTCTACTTCCTATTTTTTACAATAAGCATAAACACTCAGTAAAACAAATTTGATTCGGGAGGGGTATCTGTGAAAAAGAGTAAGGCAGCTTCGACTGTCATTGCCACCGTTGTTCTCGGAACTTCACTTTTCAGCGCGACTCCATCTTTTGCGGCAGAAGAGGGGAATGCATTTACGAAAGAGTACGGCACACCATCTTTTATCGGTGAAAAATGGGTCGCACCCAAAGGTCTAGATAAACGCGAAACCGTTATCGCTTTCCTCGAATCAAAAAAAGTGGACTTCAAAATCAAAAATGTGCCTGACAGCTTTCAGGTCAAAAGCGAAATCTCTGACAAAGAGACCAAATCAACTCACTTCCGCCTCCAGCAACAGGTGAACGGTGTACCTGTATATGGCGCAGACCAAGCCGTTGCCATTGACGCAGAAGGCAATGTGAAATCTTACTTCGGCCAAGTGGTACCAGACGATGTTCTTGCAGGTGCCGCCACAGAAGCGAAGCTCTCGGGCAAAGAGGCACTCAAGATCGCGACCGATTCGATCGAGGGGGATATCGGAAAACTCGGGAAATTGAATACAGAAGAGGCAAACCTCTATGTGTACATGGCCGAAGGGAAAGCTACCCTCGCTTATGTAACAGAGGTATCGTTTCTCGATCCAGCCCCAGGCCGTTATATTACCGTAGTCGATGCGGTTTCTGGAGTAATCCTTGCTCAACAGAACATCATTGACGTTGACCATGACGACAAGCAAAGCGCAGATGCAACGGCTGGAAAAGAAACCGCTGAGGAATGGGAAGCAGCGTTTCAAGAAGCAGCAACTGCTGTAACACCAGATGAAGTCGGTTCAGGTTGCGGCCGGACCTTCGAAGTCACTTACTCTAACGGCAGCTACTACCTTCGTGGAACTTCCCGTGGTCTGGGAATCGAGACATATACCGCGAGAAACGGTACAAGCAGTCTTTATTACATCACCAGCCCGACCACCACGTTCACTGATTGTACAGCGGTTAACGCTCATGCCAACGCTGAGCAGGTATATGATTATTTCAAAAATACACATAACCGCAACAGCCTTGACAACGCAGGTAAAAAGCTGCTTTCTGTCGTCCATTACGGTTCCAACTACAACAATGCATTCTGGGATGGAACCTACATGGTGTACGGGGATGGCGATGGTGTAACCTTCCGTCCCTTCTCTTATGCGATTGACGTAACCGCCCATGAATTTACCCATGGTGTAACGGAAAAAACAGCAGGTCTGATCTATCAAAACGAGTCCGGTGCGCTTAACGAATCGATCAGCGACATCTTCGCCGTGATGGTTGACCGTGGTGACTGGCTGATCGGTGAAGATATCTACACGCCTGCCACTGCCGGTGACGCACTGCGTTCTCTCTCTAACCCGGCTGCTTACGGTGACCCGGATCACTACAGCAAACGCTACACCGGTACGGCTGACAACGGTGGCGTACACACCAACTCCGGGATCAATAACAAAGCGGCCTACCTCCTCTCTGACGGTGGCACCCACTATGGTGTAACGGTCACAGGGATCGGCCGTGCGGCTACGGAGAAAATCTACTACCGTGCTCTCACCCTTTATATGACTGCCTCCACGAACTTTGCAGGGATGCGCCAAGCTGCCATCCAAGCAGCAAGCGACCTCTACGGTGCGACCTCTACTCAAGTCAACAGCGTAAAACAAGCTTACTCGGCTGTAGGTGTTAACTAATAGAAGAAACAAAAAGAGCGCTCCGCCTGAGCGCTCTTTCGTATTTGGTTTCATGTTATCACGATTATGGTTTGGGATTGCGTTTTTGCAGGATATAAAAAAGGTTGGATTCGGTCAGGTTCAACAGTTCCTCCCGTTCTGTCGGTGACAGCTCGAACAGCTTGTCGCGCAGCAGCAGGATCGGATCTTCCTGTAGAAAAGCCTGCAGGTCACGGTGTCGCAATGTGTCAGGCTCACTATTGGGGTTGTCTGGATTTGTCATGAACATCACATCGGTCCGGCCGAGAATATAGTCGATACTTGTTCCGTACAGATCAGCGAGGCGCTGGAGCAGATCATAGTCGGTCTGGTTGGTGTTGCGTTCATATTTGGTATAGGTGGAGCGCTCGATGCCAAGCAGATCTGCCACCTGTTGCTGGGTCCATTTCCGTAGCTGTCGGAGCTCTTTGAGTCTTGCGCCAACCGTATCCATCGTGCCTTCACCTCACAAATCCATTATAGGTGACAAAAATTCACCATAAAAGATATGTGCCTAAACGTCACATGGTGTATTGAATGTGAGCATTAACATTTGTATACTAGCCATAGTATGTGACGATTTGTCACAATCAAAGGTGGAAGACGCGATGAAAAACAACCATCAATGGCTGATCGAATTACGCACGAAAAAAAATATGACCCATGACAGTGTGGCCCAATTGACTGATATCACCCGTTCTTACTATACCAAAATCGAAAACGGGGTGGTTCCCAGCGTCCGTGTGGCGAAAAGGATTGCGCAAGTCCTTGGGTTTGACTGGTCAAGATTTTATGAAGAGGAGTATGATAAGGAGGGGGAATCTGTACTAGACAAATAATGGAGGTATGAACAGATGACGAATCAATATCCATTAAGCTGGGATATGAGCCCTTTTTTCGGAGGGGAAAGCAACTCGGATAAGCAGAAGGCGTTTCTACATAATGTAGAAGGGAATATCAAGATCCTACATAACATGCTTCAAGAGATGAACACCGAAGAGAACAGACAGCAGGCTGCAAGCTGGGTGGAGCTGCTGACTGGCTATCAGGATACAGCGTCCCAGATCAAGGAGCTGTCATCTTTTGGCTCATGCATGTCGGCTCAGGATCTGGGTGACCAGAATGCGAAGCTGTTGGTAGGAAGCGTGCGCAAGGTGTCTGCTGATTTTGCCTCCCTGCGCAGCCGTCTGGAAGAAGTGGCGCAGAACGTACCACAGGATCAGTGGGAGAAGCTTCTCGCAAGCCCAAGCTTGAAGCCTCTGGCATTTAACCTCAACGAAATCCGTGAAAAAGCAGCTGACAAAATGGCAGCCGAGCTGGAGATTCTGGCGAACGATCTGTCAGTCAGCGGCTATCATGCGTATCCTGACCTGTACAATACCATCGTCGGGAAGATGAGCATTCCGTACACACAAGACGGGGAAGAAAAGCAGCTCTCCGTCTCCCAAGCGGCCAACATGCTGCTCTCCACTGACCCACAGGTGCGCACGGCGATGAGCGAGAAATGGGAAGAGGCTTGGGCTCACAATGCCGATCTGTTTGCGCATGCACTCAATCATCTGGGTGGATTCCGTCTGGCCCTGTACCGTCACCGCGGCTGGGAGTCTGTGCTGCGTGAACCGGTATCGGGCAGCCGTATGACCCAAGAGACGCTCGATGCGATGTGGGAAGCGATCAATCAGGGCAAAGACCGGATGGTAGAATACCTCAACCGCAAAGCGAAGCTGTTGGGCAAAGAAAAGCTCGGCTGGCATGATGTGAGTGTACCGCTTGGCAGCAGCGAGACCAAGATTCCATATGATCAGGCGGCTCATTTCATCATAGATCAGTTCCGTCAGTTCAGTCCGAAGATGGCTGATTTTGCCCAGCGTGCTTTTGCCGAAGGATGGATTGAAGCTGAAGACCGTCCTGGCAAGCGTCCGGGTGGATTCTGCGCCAACTTCCCGGTGAGCAAGCAATCCCGTATCTTCCTCACTTACGGCGGTACCCAATCCAATGTGGCGACCATCGCACACGAGCTGGGGCATGCCTACCACAACTTCGTGACCAGTGATCTGCCGGCATTGACGACCGCTTTTGCGATGAACGTGGCGGAGACGGCTTCGACGTTTGCCGAGATCATCGTGGCGGATGCGGCCTTGAAGCTCGCGAAGGATGACGATGAGCGTATTCTGCTCTTGGAGGATAAGCTGGAGCGCAGTGTAGCGTTCTTCATGAATATCCATGCACGCTTCATTTTCGAGCAGGATTTCTATGAGCATCGTAAAAATGGTCTGGTGAGTGTGGGCACGCTCAATGAACTGATGGTCTCCGCGCAAAAAGAAGCATTCCGTGAGGCGCTGGCTGATTATCATCCGCATTTCTGGGCGGCTAAAGCGCATTTCTACAACACAGGTGTTCCTTTCTACAACTATCCGTATACCTTCGGCTATCTGTTCAGCCTCAGTGTCTACGCGCGTGCGCTTGAAGAAGGAACCGGATTTGAAGATAAATATGTGGAGCTGCTGCGTGATACAGGCCGCATGACTGTAGAAGAGCTGGCCCAGAAGCACCTGGGTGCCGATGTGACCAAGACAGACTTCTGGTCTGGTGGTGTGCGTCTGGTATTGGAAGATGTGGAGCAGTTCCTCGCTTTGACCAACGACCGGGTATAGTCAAAAAGTTTGATCCAGAGCCTTTCCCAAGCAGTGTGGGGAGGGCTTTTTTTTGATCCGATGTTGTCGAATGAAAAATTATTTTCGTATTATGTGAACTTTTATGCAGGAATTTGTCTGATAAGGTGGAATTGAATATAGGCAGAATGGATTACTTGAAGAGAGGTGAACCGCCTTCGGATCACGCCGAATTGGTTGATAACTCTATGAACAAGGACTCAATGGCGAAAGAGGTCGTTGGGTAGATTCGTACATATTTGTAACGGGCCACTATACATTAGATATAATAAAAAGACATGATAAAAATAGAAAAATACGATCATACCTAAAAAAGACGGGAATGCCCATACAATGATAAGGGATCTCGTCTTTTTTCTATAGTAAGCAGGACGAAAAGGGGGAGCAGCTTTTGTTTGACGATCTTGGTTTTTTCCCGCATTCATCTTATTATGATGCATTTCAGATTGATCCGAATGTAGCGTTCACCGAGCAGGTGGGAGCATTGCGTGCGGATATGTTTCAGGTCATACACGAAAAAGACCAATACCTCGTTCATGTGGGCTGGTATCCCGAGCATGATCCTGAGGGGAATTTTGTGGTGTCGCTGATTCGTCAGGAAGACAGTGAGACGATCCTGCATAGTGGCAGAATGGTTCCTGGTTATGAGGAAGAGGTGCTGTATTTTCGGGCGACACGAGACTTCGCAGAACTGCGGGGGTTCATGCAGGAGGGAATCGACCTGATCAATCTGCTGACCACGGACTACATCGAGTGGAAAAAGAAGTTCCGCGATGGCGAAGAGGAGGAGGGGGAAGAGAAGGAAGGGAAAAGCGAAAAGGGCAGTGTCTCTCTTCCTTATCTCTGGTGCCTGGTCGGCAACGTAGTGGAGGGCACCAACGTATTTTCACTCGACACCAAGGTTTATTGTTTTCCTGTGCTGTGGGGGGACGGCTATAAGGATATCAAGGTAATCGGCCGCCCGCGCGGTTCAAAGAAGCTGGTCATGACGATCGTGGCATCCAAGCATATCACCAACTGGAGGGTGGAGAAGGTATATACCTCCTATATCATCAAAAAAATGCTGGAAAACAGAGGCTGGAATTATACACTCGATTCTTTGAAAAAACTCAAAGCGCTTTTCGATGCAGTCAAGTCTGGTCCAAGTGAATCCTAAAGGATAACCGACGCACCCGCTACGGACGCGTCGATTCCACGAGCAGGTCACCAGACGGAGTCTCTACTTTCAGCGGCCTCACCCCGCGTACCACCTCAATAACCTCCTGTGAGCGGGACTCAAATCGTTTCACAAGATATTCCATCCCGATGTGCGGGTCCATATCCCCGCAGGTGTAGACATCGACACTGGCGTAGCCGTCTTCGGGAAAAGTGTGGATGCTCAGGTGGGATTCGGCGATGACCACAATACCGCTTACCCCGTCCGGTTCGAATTGGTGAAAGATCACTTCGCGAATGTCGGCTTGGGATTCGTTGGCCGCATCTACCATGATTTGCTCGACCACTTGCTTTTTCTTCAGCAGCTCTTGGTTGCATTCCCACATGTCCAGTATGATATGGCGTCCTGTTGTGTCCATTTCATCCTCCTTTACTCACCGTGTCCCAATGTGTACCTTTAGTGTGGAGGTTGGCATTGGCCCTTATACAAAAAAATGAATCCGCCGGCTTTTGTCGATTGGGCGGATTTTTTCTGTGAGTTAAGCTTTTCTTAAGAATTGGTTTAGCGGGTGTTTACCATTGGGCAGTATGCTTGAAGCAAGAAGGAATGCAATGTGGTTATCAGTAGGGTACGATAATGGCTAACCAGAGAATGAAACGGAAGAGAAAGCGGGTGGAAAGCCTATGTCAATCCGCAAGCGGTTGATTTTATCTAACATTGGTATGATTGTGGTGCCGTTGGTATTGTTTTTGTTGGCGGCGTCTCTGTTGTCATTGGTATACCAGCCTGATTGGGACGAGTTCCCGTGGGGAGATCGCAAGGATGGGCCCAAACGCCCGCCGGCGCCGGAGTTCATGCTGCATCAAGAGCTTCGTGAGCAGACGTTCGTCAATCCGGAGAAGTATCTGAATCAAAGTTATCTGAAGAAGATTGACACGCGGTTGAAGAAAACAGATAATGCGCTGATCGTGCGAAAAGCAGACAAGCTCATCTACACGTCACCAAGTCTTCCAGACATTCAAGAATTGGAGCTGCCGAGTTTTAACTTCAATGAACGCGGTCGTCCGATGTATGAGATCGGAGGGAAGACGTATGCGGTGATGAAGCATGACTTTTATTTCCGTGATGGCAGTCAGGGATCTATCATGTTTGTGAAGGAAGCAAGTCCGGTGGAGGATTTTGCCTGGACATTCTATCCGGTGTTGTTCCTGTTGTTGATTGGGTTATTGGTGTTGACCAACAGTATGCTGACGTATTTCGTGTCTCGCAGTATCGTGCGTCCGATTGATCAGCTGAAAGAGGCGGCACAGCAGATCTCAGAGGGCAACCTCGATTTCCGCTTGGAGGCGACGACCAAGGATGAATTGGGACAGCTTACCCATGCTTTTGAAGTGATGCGGGAAAAGCTGCAAGAGTCCATCCGCATCCAGCTCCAGTATGAGGAGAACCGCAAAGAGCTGATCGCCAATATCTCGCATGACTTAAAAACCCCGATCACCGCGATCAAGGGTTATGTGGAAGGCATCCGCGACGGAGTAGCCAATACGCCGGAGAAGCTGGGACGGTATGTGCAGACCATCTCGACGAAAGCAAATGACCTGGATCATATGATTGATGAGCTGTTCCTGTACTCGAAGCTGGATCTGAACCGGTTGCCGTTTGAGTTCGAGACACTGAATCTGCGTGATTATATGCAGGATTATCTGGAGGAACTGCAGTTTGAGCTGGATAAAAGACAGGTGCAGCTGGCATTTGATGTACAGCAAGGAGCTACTTATCTGGTGACGGCTGACCGTGAGAAGCTGAAGCGGGTATTGATCAATATCGTGCAGAACAGCCTGAAGTATATGGATAAGGCGGATAAGCGGCTGGATATCTGGCTGTCGGCCAAAGCGGGAACGGACGAAGAAGACGGCACGGTCACGCTCGAAATCCAAGACAACGGGCCAGGGATCGAGGCGGAGAATCTGCCCTATATTTTTGACCGCTTTTACCGTACGGATCAGTCCCGCAACTCCCTGACAGGCGGAAGCGGCTTAGGGCTTGCCATCGTGAAGCGGATCATTGAGGAGCATGGCGGCACGATCGGCGCCACCAGTCAAATCGGTCAAGGGACACGGGTGATCATCACCTTGCCGCAAGTCAAAGAAACCGAAGGAGGAGCCTTGTGAAAAAGCTGTTGATTGTAGAAGACGAAGCAAGCATCGCTGAGCTGGAGCGGGATTATCTGGAGATCGAGGGATTCGAGGTGGACATGGCGCACAATGGAGAGGAAGGGCTTCGGATGGCGCTGGAAGGAGAGTATGATCTGCTTCTGCTGGATGTGATGCTCCCGGTGATAAGCGGCTTTGATATCTGCAAGCAGATCCGCAGCACCAAGGACATCCCGATCCTGATGGTCTCTGCCAAAAAAGAGGATGTAGACAAAATTCGGGGGCTCGGTCTGGGCGCGGACGACTACATCGTCAAGCCGTTTAGCCCTAGTGAACTGGTCGCACGGGTCAAGGCACATCTGGCCCGCTACGACCGCCTGGTGGGACGCGAGGATCGGGAGACAGATGAGATCCAGATCCGCGGACTTCGCATCGATAAGGCTTCCCGCCGGGTATTCGTCAACGGAAAAGAAGTCCCGTGCACGACCAAGGAGTTCGACGTGCTGGTCTTCCTCGCTTCCAATCCCAACCGGGTATTTAGCAAAGAGCATCTGTTTGACCGCATCTGGGGGATCGATTCGATGGGGGACATCGCGACCGTCACCGTGCACATTCGCAAAATCCGGGAAAAAATCGAGCATGATCCATCCAATCCGCAGTATGTGGAGACCGTGTGGGGAGCGGGGTACCGTTTTCACGCGTAGGCTGGGCAGTCGGAGTATTCGCTTAGGCTCGGGCAGGCGAATTCCCTGCTTTACCAATCATCACCTGCCATGGAATCGATCCGCTTGACAGATACTACCCATGAATATTTTTCATGGGAGGGATCACGATGAGACGCAACCTGCTCCACCTGTCACTGGCCACCGTCCTCGCCGTCACGATGGCGGGATGTAACAACCAGGCCGGTCCTGAGAATCAGCGGAACCAACAGACACAACAGAACCAGCAGAACGGGCAAAACCAGCAGAACGCCCAGACCCAGCAAGCCCAGCAGAACAGCACCGGAATCAACGGACAGCGGCTGGATACGCGAAAAGCCAACTACGAGATGTACATGGACACCGAAGACCGCATCCAAGCCTCCGATGAGATGGGCAACGCCGGAAGCGGCAAAAAAGGGGCCCAGACCCAAGCACAAGGCAACGGACAGAACGGCCCGCGCAAAATGGGGCAGCTCGGCAACAACGAGTTCGGCTTATCGATCAGTTCCCAGGATGACGCAGTCTCACTCGGACGGGATACGACTTATCGTCTTGCCGCCAATCGCCGTCCGAAAAATGTAATCTTCATGGTCGGTGACGGTATGGGCATCGGTCAGATGGAAGTGGCCCGCCTGATGGAACACGGCAAGGAAGGCCAGCTCTACATGCAGACTCTCCCGCATGTTGCCTTCGTCCAGACTTACTCGGCCAACAATATCGTCACAGACTCTGCCGCTGCGGCGACCGCGCTTGCGACAGGATTTAAGACCGACAATGAAAAAATCGGGGTCAACCCGGCAGGCCGCGAGGTGGACAGCATCCTCGATTTGTTCAAGCAAGCCGGTAAAAAAGTGGGCGTCATCTCCACCAACACAGTGACAGACGCGACTCCCGCCGGTTTCACCGCCAGCATCCCTAACCGCTGGCTCGGGCAAGAGGATATCGCCCGTCAACAGCTGGAGGCCCAAGTCGACGTGATCCTCGGCGGCGGCGCCAAGACCTTCCGCCCGACCGACAAAAATCCCGTCAACTACATAGATGAGTTCCAAAAACGCGGCTATACCTACGTCTCCGACCGCGACCAACTGGATCAGGCACAGGGTGACAAGCTGCTCGGGCTTTTCCATGACTCGTACATGAATTACAAGCTCGACCGCGAAGAGATGAACAGCAACGAGCCTACGCTCAAAGAAATGACGCAAAAAGCGATCGAGGTGCTCAATCGCGGCAACCAAGGATTTTTCGTCATGGTTGAGGGGGCACGGATCGATCACGCGGCACATGCTGCTGATATCACGAGCATCTGGAAAGAGACCGTAGAGTTCGACGAAGCTGTCCGCTATGCCACTGACTGGGCCAAGATCGATGGGAATACCCTCGTCGTCGTCCTCGCCGACCACGAAACTATGGGGATCGCCGCCGCCGAGCCGATGGATTTGCAGAAGCTCAAGGAGATCCAAGTCTCTCCAGAGTTCATGGCAAGCAAGCTGGTCGCAGATCCGGCGACAGGCGATTTTACGGCAGACAGTCTGCGCGCAGTGTTTAAGCAATATGCCAATATCGAGCTGACCGATGCAGAGATCGCTTCGTTTAACCAGCGTGTCAAAGACAGAGCAGGCAAGGTCTACGCCTCCTACCGCATCGGCTGGGAGATCGGCAGCCTGATCGCCTCGCACAACTCGGTCGGGGTGATGAGCAGTGACGTGCGGACATTGAGTGGAACAGGTGGTCACACGGCTAACATGGCACCTCTTTTTGCCTATGGGGTTGGGGCGGAGAACTTCGACGGTGTGCTGGATAACACCGATATCCCACGCATGCTCGCCAAGATGATGGGTTATCAGTCGAACAACATCCGTGTCTATGTGAAGACGACAGCCGCCACAGGTGAGACCGAGTATCCGAAGATCAGCTTCCCGGTTCAGCCTTATGTCGCCAATGGACGCACGCTTGTGCCGATCCGCGAGATCTCCGAAGCGCTTGGCTCCACGGTGGAGTGGGACGCAGCCACACGCAAGGTTACGATGACCAAAGGGAATGACACGGTGACTCTTGTCATCGGACAGGCCAATGCGACCAAGAATGGGACGACACTGCCACTGGAAGTACCGGCTCAGATCACCAACGGAAAGACGTTCCTGCCGCTTCGTTTTGTAAGTGAGGCGCTGGGAGCGAAGGTGACATGGGAGGAAGCGTCGAGATCGGCTGTGATTGAGTAAAAAAGGATAGGATGAGCCTGACCATACCAAGAGCACCCCGTGGTAACAGACCGCACTCCAAGCACAGGGAGGATGTCTGTTCGACGGGGTGTTTTTTATGATAAGGTGTGGGTAGATAGGTAAGAACGTACCAGATCATCACGACCGAAGAGAGGTGTCTTCTCTATGAACAGCACGACCGTTATCACATCTCAATTGACCGAATACCTGCATACATACGCCTCCCACGGCTACTTCAACGGCTCCGTCCTCGTCGCCCACCAAGGCAACATCCTGCTCGCCGATGGATACGGCATGGCGAATATGGAACATGACGTGCCCAATACCAGCAAGACTAAGTTCCGTATCGCCTCGATCACCAAGCCCATCACCGCAACCGTGATTTTTCGTCTGATGGAGCAAGGTCTGCTGTCGCTTACCGATCGGCTCGCCACGTATTTCCCGGATTTCCCGCATGCGGATGAGATCACGATCCACCACCTCCTAAGCCACACCTCCGGCATCCCTAACTACACCGCGCGTCCTGACTTCTGGGACAGTATCATGCGCCTGCCTGCCACACGGGAAAAGATGCTCGCTCAGATGACCGAATATCCGCTTGATTTCCAACCGGGGGAACGTTACAACTATTCCAACTCTGGTTACATGCTGCTCTCCTATATCATCGAAGACATCACCGGCCTGACCTATCCCCAAGCAGTCAAACAATTCGTCACCGACCCGCTCGGGATGCACGATACCGGGGTCGACGACGGCTATGTGCTGTTAAAAAACCGCGCTACCGGCTATGGTGTAGATGGAGGAATCGTTCATGCGCCCACGACGGATATGTCTGTCACGTACGGTGCCTATGGGATGTATTCGACGGTAGAGGATTTGCACCGTTTTGCACAGGCACTGAGCCGTGGGACGTTGCTTGGCCCGGAATCTTTTGAGCAGATGACCACGATTGTTCAGGAAGACTATGCCTGCGGCTGGGCGGTTCACGAGTTTGATACCCCGCACTACGGCAGGCAGAAGCGCCTGTGCCACTATGGGGATATCTGCGGGTTTTGTGTCGACCTTCTGATCTATCCCGAGATCGAGTTGATCGTCGTCGTGCTGTCCAATATCGGGGTCACGCCGACGGTGAAATTCAGCCGTGATCTCTCCAAGCTGATCTTGGATGTGGAAGTGGAGATGCCGGAGATGAAGCGGAGCGTGGAAGAGACCGCAGGGATGGTGATGTCTGAGGAAGAGTTGATGCCGTTTCTGGGGATTTATCAGATCGAGGGGACGGATCGGACAGTAGAGATTTCGCTGGTGGCGGGAGTGACGGACGAGCAACGTGAGCGGTCTGAGACCGTATCGTCTAATCGACCATCTGACGACATCAAGCCCACCTCCCCCGGCATTCCGCACCTGCTCATCACCAAGCAGAACCAATACGGCGGAGTAGACCGCTATCATCTGACCATCACCGGAATCCTGGCAGATACCGTCCAGGCCGTCACCCACCACATCTGGGAAAAAGTCTGCTTCACACGCGCGTCAGATGGGAACGTAACAGCACTGACCTATGAAGATGTCTATGGCATAAAATGGACCGCCCAACGAAAATAGTTCCCGCCATCCCAGCAAGTATGCTAAGTCGTCTGCCCTTTTTTTCAAAAGGAGCGGGCGGCTTTTTTCTATGTTGGGTAACTTTCTAAAAAAAATTAAAAAAGTAATCCTGAAATATACATAATTACTAAAAATATGCCGATAGGTAAAACAGGAAGAGTATTCCATTCTTCCGAAACTCTAGAAAAGAGGGAAGTGAGGAAGATGACGAGATTACAAGAGATGTCGAGATGGCTTCGTGTCATGCTGCTGTTTTTACTCGTCTTTGCACAGGCTGTACCAGCGGTCGCCTTTGCCGAACAAGCTGAAAAAGCGGGGAAAGATCCAGAGGGGGCACAGATTGATTACGTGGCGGCAACCAATGGATGGATCAAGGTGGCTTTTTCCAAGGAACTGGAGAAAGCACCCAAAGCCCGTGACTTCAGTATTACCACCCAGATTAACGGGGGAACATCAAGCGAGGCAGAGATAGATTCACTCCGTTATGAAGAGCAGGAGCTGGCTGCCTATCTCAAAATCGCTCCTGTACAGCCGAAGGACAAAAAACAAACCGTGGTGATCAGTGTGGATTATCAAGGTTTGAAGAAGAGTGCTAAAGCCTTTACGATTGGCGCAGCAGGAGTGGCAGCAGGCGTGAAGGCTGGGCAGCTCGTCAGCCCGGATGTGTCTGAGACGACAGGTGATATCATCGGTGTGGTCTATGATTACAATGGTGTTGATCCGATGGTTCCATTGGCGGGAGTCACTGTCACAGTGGATGGAACCGATATTTCCGTCGTCTCTGATGCAGAGGGGAAATATAAGATTTCTGATTTGCCGCCAGGGTATTATTATCTTGACTATCATGGGGGTGCGGTTGACCGTCAGGATCTGTTGGATATGGACTGCATGGTATATGCAGGTCAGACGACGGAGGCGTTCCCGGCGTACATGGCACCATTTAGCTCGATTATTTATGGCAGCGTGATTGATGAGACCGGAAAGGGGATTCCTGAGGCAAAGGTCACCATCACCCATGACGACTTCACCCGCAGTATGCTGACGGATGGGGAGGGCAACTTCCGTTTTAACGATCTTCCACAAGCATCATGGCCTGATACTTATACATATTCCGTGGAGGTCACCAAGACCGGATACCCGACAAAACTCACAACCGCCAAGCCATATCTGGGCAGAGCGGCACACGTGGAATATATCCTTCTATATGATGACCCATCCACGACCACGGGTTCCATCTTTGGCAGAGTGAAGGGAAGCAATGGAATCGAGACGTATGATTTGCCGGGCATACCGGTAAGCCTCGAAGGTACTGACATCTCCACCGTGTCTGGGGAGAAGGGCTTCTTTTTCATCCAGAATGTCCCACCGGGCAGCTACAAGTTGTATTACAATGGTCAGCCTGCTGAGCATTCTGGATACGTGACGTTGCCAAACGAGATCACAGCGGGGGAAACCGCGGTTGTCTACACGGTACATCTCAATCCTGATACGGGGATTATCATCGGTGAGGTAGTGGATGAGAATGGTCAGCCCCTTGCAGATGCAACAGTCACGCTGAGAGGAAACCAAAATGCTCACACCGACAGCGTCACCACAGATGTCTACGGAACGTACCGTTTCAATAAAGTGCCGCAAGACCCCCTATACTCCGACATGACGTACACCATTCGGGCGAGCAAGCCGGATTATACCGAAGGATTGTTGTATGAGGTCAACCCGCGCATGGGATATGCGATTACGGCTGAGACGATTACACTGACCTCATCTGCTCACTTCGCTACGGTTACGGGTACGGTAAAAGGCAGCTTTGACGGGAATGTCTATCCTCTCCAAGGTGTCTCCGTCTCCGTGATGAAGGATGGTTCTTATATTGACCGCGACGGAAGAACAGACGAGCAGGGGAATTTCACGATCCAAAACATACCAGAGGGAGATTATCAGATCTCCTATTACGCTAGCAATACGGGACATGCAGATTATGACAGTTGGACGTATCACCTCACCGCGGGTCAAATCACACAGGTGGACGAGGTCATCGTCCCACTGGTCACAGGTACCGTAACAGGTATCGTCAAGAATGAAGCAGGAGCTCCGCTCAAAGACGTCAGAGTGGCGATCATGGATAATGGTATGCACAGAGACGCCGTGACCGATGCAGACGGCCGCTTTACTTTTACCAACGTTAGACAAAGCACTGAGGGTACAAGCTTGACCTATACGATCCAAGCCAACTGGATTGGATATGAGACGACAAGAGTATCCGTGACACCTGTCATCGGAGGAACCGTAGAAGTGCCGATCACCTTGCCGATCAGCAACACACCTGTCTTTAACCAAAACCAAGGCGGCAAAGGCGGTTATCTAGCTGGAGCGTACCAGCTTACATCCTATCAGCCGACCGTCCACAACTGGACACGCCAATCAAGCGTTTCCCTCAACCGCTTCGTCAGCCAAAAATGGAAGCATCAGCTGGAAGGAGCCACAACCAGCCAAGCGGTACAAGCCTCCTCGACCATCATTGACCGCTTCGGCACAATCTATCTGAGTGCGACCAACACCTACACGCTCTACGCGATCAACCCGGACGGTACGCAGAAGTGGAAGTTCAAGGGCAGCGGTTTTATCAAAGACCCAGCCATTGGTGCAGACGGAACCATCTATGTCCCGACCTCCAACGGCTACCTCTACGCGGTCAACCCGAACGGTACGCTCAAATGGAGCTATAAAACCCAAGGCTACTCCCACACCGCCCCTGTCATCGGAGCAGACGGCACGATCTACATCGGTTCCACATCTGGTAATCTTTATGCTCTCAATCCGAACGGCACGCTCAAATGGAAATCGCTTGTCGTCGATGCCACGACCACACTCAATGCTCCGTACAGAGGCATGGCGATCGGCACAGACGGCACGATCTATGCGGCGATCAACACCAAGCTATTCGCGCTGACCCCGACAGGTACAGCCAAGTGGTCGTACACCACAGGCGGAGCGCTCTCCGGTGTTGCCTTGGATGCAACAGGCACGATCTACACAGGTTCCTATGACAACTACATGTACGCGATCAATGCCAACGGTACGCTAAAGTGGAGATACTATACGGCCAATGATATCAATACTTCAGCAGCCATCGGTTCTGACGGCACGATCTATTTCGGCTCCAACGACATGAGTATCTATGCCCTTAATCCAAATGGAACAAAAAAATGGTCATACAAAACAGGCGGGGCGATCTACTCGACTCCGATCATTGACGCCAATAATGGCATCTGGTTCGGTTCGGCTGACAGCAAGCTGTACCGGATGACCAATACAGGCACAGTAGATGCTACCTTCACGCTGGGGGGGCGCACCTGGTCTTCTCCAGCGATCGGTTCTTACTCCCGACTCTATATCGCCGCGGATGACAACGCGGTCTACTCCTTCGGTTATTAGGAGGATTAATGGCATTCCGCTGTGAGTAAGAAGCTTCACCGTAACTCAAAAAGTCCTGTCCTACCTCTTTGTGGAAGGGACAGGGCTTTTTCTCATATTGTTCACAAGGATGTAAAAACCCTCAGAAAAATATAGTGTAAGGATATACATGTTTTTACTAAATATACCGATACGAGAAAGGAAGAGATTACCACTCTTCTCCATTCAGAAAAAAAGGGGGATGTACAGACAGATGACGAGAGGATACGAGATTCCAAGATTGTTTCGGGTCATGATGCTTTTCTTACTCGTGTTCGCACAGGTTGTACCGACTGTGGCTTTTGCTGAAAAAAGCAAGCCGGACTCTACAGAGGCAGAGATTGCCTATGTGATGGCCACTAATGGCATGGTCAGGGTTGCTTTTGCCAAAGCGCCTATGAAAGCTCCGGTCAGCCGGGACTTCCGCTTTACCCAGACCATCAATGGCGCTGAAGAAGTGGAAGTAGAGGTGGATTCTTTCAGATATGTAGAAGCGGAGGGGGCAGTGCTTGTCCGATATGCACCCCTGAAATCGACGGACAAAACCCAGAACGTCTTAATTACCGCTGAGTATAAAGGTCGTACCAAAAAAGCGGCGGAGGCATTCACTGTGAAGCGGGTTGCCACCAAAGAGACCCAGGCTCGGATCAGCACGGACGGTGAAGCCGACACCAAGGTTACGATCATGGGGATCGTCGAGGTGTACAACGGGATTGACCCTAGAGTTCCCGTAGCCGGTGTACCTGTCAGTGTTCAAGGAACCAATACCAGTGTCATCACAGATGAAAATGGACGGTTCATGCTGACCAATCTTGAACCGGGGACGATCATTCTGGATTTTGATGGTGATCCGGTAGGACTACGCGATTTGACCGATATGTATTACTATGCGGAACCAGGTGATTGGATTGAAACCGGGCCGTTCCACATGCCATCGCAAACTTGTCTGGTAGCGGGACGTGTCGTGGATGACAGTGGGGCAGTTATCGCAGATGCAACGGCCACCATCACCCATGACAGCTATACCCGGAGCACGACAACGGATGCCAAAGGAAACTTCCGATTTGACGGGCTTCCCCAAGAGGAAGACTGGGCGAATCACTATAGCTACACCATTGAGATCAGCAAAGACGGGTATCCCTCCAAGACGCTGACGGCAGAACCTTATTTTTGGGAAGGAACCGACTTACAATCGATCGTCCTGTACGATGAGCCTTCCACGACCACAGGTTCTATCGCAGGTGAAGTATGGGGGACAAATGGCTTGGATGCTTATCGGTTGGCAGGTGTCACGGTGAACGTCCAAGGTACCAATCTTTCAGCAGTTACGGATGAATATGGATTCTATCTGATTAAAAATGTGCCTCCAGGCGACCGAAAGCTTGAATCAATGGGCCGAAGCATCGGTCATTCGAATACGGTAGGTGAGACCGTTCCTGTTGTGGCAGGCGAATTGGTGACCTATGAGAGACAACATCTCACGAATCCGAACTGTATTGTCACGGGGATTGTAAAAGGGGATGGCAATCAACTTCTCGCAGGTGTCACGGTCGAACTTTATGGGAATCAAAGCGACTATCACGATACGGTCACGACTGATGTGTACGGGAGATACCGTTTTGATAACGTCCCACCCGAGGAAGCGTCGTACCCGGATTACAACCCGTATCGGATCATGGCAAGCAAAGAGGGATATGCTCCTACAACCATCTATGGTGTGTATCCGTATGGAGGATCGGCACTAAGGGTAGACCCGATCACCTTGCTTCCATCGTCTTACTATGGAACCGTCACAGGTACGGTAATAGGAAGCTTTGGAGATCAGATCTACCCTCTTGCTGGATTGAGAGTCTTTCTGACCGATATCTACAACAATATTTTATTCGAGCATGTTGGAACAACGGACGAGCAAGGGAACTTCACCATTCAAAATATTCCAGATGGGGATTACGGTCTTTTTTATTCTGGCTGGGAGTCAGGTTATGAAGAGTTGTATTCACCCGAAAGATACCAGATTACCGGTGCTCAAATCATCACCGCGCCAGAGGTTGCACTACCGCGGGCAGCAGGTGATATCGCAGGTGTCATGACCAATCATAACGGAGCTCCTTTGAAAAACGTCGAAATGGAACTTTATAACGAGGAATATGGTGGTCGGACATATCAAGCGACTACAGATGCGACAGGGGCCTTCCTGTTCAAACATGTCTATCATGGACCAGAGGGGATCACGTATCGATACAAGATCCTTGCTTCGGTGCTTGGATATGAGAACCTTGACATGTACGTCACTCCCGTTATCGGAGAGACTCTCCAGCTTCAACTGAAGAGGGTACCGAGCACAACCATCCAGTTTAATCAAAACGAAGGTGGAAAAGGCGGCTATCTGACAGGGGCTTACCAGAACACGTCTTACCAGCCAAGCGTATACAACTGGACACGCCAATCTACGCTTGGTCTCAACAAATACGCCAAACAAATCTGGAAGCATCAGCTGGAAGGTGCAACAACCAGCCAGGCGGTACAAGCCTCATCAACTGTCATCGACCGATTTGGGACTGTCTATCTGAGTGCGACCAACACCTATACCCTGTATGCAATCAATCCGGACGGCACACAGAAGTGGAAGTTCACAGGCAGCGGCTATATCAAAGACCCAGCCATCGGTGCAGACGGAACCATCTATGCGCCGACCTCCAACGGATACCTGTACGCCGTCAACCCGAACGGAACACTCAAATGGAGCTATAAGACACAGGGCTACTCGCATACAGCACCAGTCATCGGAGCAGATGGAACCATCTATATCGGTTCTACATCAGGTAACCTGTATGCACTGAATCCAAACGGTACACTCAAATGGAAGTCGCTCGTCGTGGATGCCACAACCACACTAAATGCTCCATACAGAGGCATGGCGATCGGCGCGGATGGAACGATCTATGCTGCGATCAACACCAAGCTTTACGCACTCACTTCCACAGGCGCAACCAAATGGTCTTACACCGCAGGCGGCATGCTCACAGGTGTCGCGCTGGATTCCACAGGAGTAATCTACTCAGGCTCTTACGATAACTACATGCACGCGATCAATGCCAATGGTACATTGAAGTGGAAATACTACACGGCCAATGACATCAACTCATCTGTTGCGATTGGTGCAGACGGAACCTTGTATTTTGGCTCCAACGACTTCAATCTCTATGCCCTTAATCCAAACGGAACGAAAAAATGGTCGTACAAAACAGGCGGAGCTGTCTACTCGACACCACTTCTTGACGACATGAATGGAGTATGGTTCGGTTCATCAGATGGAAAACTCTACCGTCTGACCACGTCTGGCAGCTTGGATACCAGCTATACACTGGGCGGCCGTACATGGTCTTCTCCAAGCTTAAGCATCACCTATCCGTTTGAGCGCATTTACATCGCCGCGGATGATAACGCGATTTACGCATTTAGCTATTAGGGCTAATCCCTATTCCGAAAATCATAACTGAAAGCACACCTCCCCCCATATACTTTAGAATCAAGAAAGTGAATGGGGGGATTTTTGTCATGAAGCCAGAGGAACACAAAGAATTGGAGCGCGCCATCGATGAGATCACCGAGATCGCCAAAGGCTACGGGCTTGATTTTTACCCGATGCGCTATGAGATATGTCCGGCCGATATCATCTACACATTCGGTGCGTATGGGATGCCGACCCGGTTCTCCCACTGGAGCTTCGGAAAATCGTTTTACCGCATGAAGCTGCAGTATGATCTCAACCTCAGCAAAATCTATGAGCTTGTCATCAACTCCAACCCCTGCTACGCCTTCCTCCTCGACGGCAACAGCCTGATCCAAAACAAGCTGATTGTCGCCCACGTCCTTGGTCACTGTGATTTCTTCAAGAACAACGTCCGTTTTTCCAACACCAACCGCGATATGGTGGAGAGCATGGCAGCGAGCGCAGAGCGAATTCGCCAGTACGAGATCAAGTACGGCAAAGAAACCGTGGAAGAAGTGCTCGACGCCGCTATCGCGATCCAGGAGCATATCGATCCGAGCCTGTTGCGCCCGAAGCTTCGCTGGAAGCAAGAGACCGGCGATGTCTCCGTCACATCGAGCACCTTGTCAGCTGGCACCGTCTATGACGACCTCTGGAAGCTCGATCCCGATGAAAAGAACAAGGAACCGGAAAAAATCGTCCGCCGCTTCCCACCACAGCCCGAAAAAGATCTGCTCTTGTTCATCCAAGAGTACAGCACCATTCTAGACGAATGGCAGCGCGATATTATGACGATCATCCGCGACGAGATGCTCTACTTCTGGCCGCAGATCGAGACTAAGATCATGAACGAAGGGTGGGCTTCCTTCTTCAAAGCTGCTTAAAAAAACAGGACAACCTTCTACATCGATCTACACATTTCTCCCTAATATGCCGATAAGGTTATAGGAAGATTAACCCAAAAAATCAACTGGAAGGGATGTGAACCGATGACGAGCGTCCTAGAAATTCAGAGACTCTTCAGGGTCCTGCTGCTTTTCTTACTCGTTTTCGCACAGGTCGTACCAAGTGTAGCCCAAGCCGCCAAGACGAAGCCTGATTCGTCTGATGCCCGGCTCAGCTATGTCACGGCCAACAATGGTTTTATCAAATTAAAATTATCCCCAGCACCAAAAGAAGCCCCATCCAGCCAAGATTTCCAATTATCACAAAGAATTAATGGCAAGGATGCGGGGTCCGTAGCAATCGATACGTTTAGCTATGATGAAGAAGAAAGAACGGCTTACGCCACATTTGCACCGCTGGAATCGACAGAGAAAAAACAATCCGTGGTGATCAGCGTTAACTATAACGGTTCACAGAAGAGTTCACGGGCTTTTACGATCGCATCCAAGGATGCCGAGGTCAAAAGTCTGAGCATTCTCAATCCATCTGCAACCAATGAACTAGAGGTTGGCCACAGCTTGTCCCTGGTGGCGATCGCCAAAGACGAGGACAACAACGTCGTCGCCAATGCCGACATCGAATGGACAAGCAGCAATTCCAAGGTTCTGACGGTAGACGATACAGGACTGGTCAAAGCCAAAAAAGCAGGATCGGCTTCCGTCACCGCTTACGCAGGTAATGCAAAAGCATCTTTTCGCATCGAAGCAGTAGAAGGGCCGAGCGGTGCAGCAGGCGTCTCTGCCACCAATGGAGCCGTTACCGTGCAATTCAATGGGGCTATGGAGAAAGCGCCGACGGCAGGAGACTTCATATTTCGGGCTGTGATCGATGATAGCAAGGAGCGTGCGCTGTCCATCACGGCCTACCACTGGAGTGAATCGACCAATGCGGCAAGCTTCCGTTTCAATCCGCTCACTCCATCGACTTCCAAGGATCAAAAGGTCACGATCCTGGTTATGTACGGTAATAAAACCCTGAAGGCAGACCCATTCATTCTGGCTTCACGCAAAGCGAAGGTAGCGTCTGTCGAGGTGATGAATCTCGCCGAGGATGCGGAGCTGGTCTTAGGCACTGACGATATCTCCCTCTCACTCGTAGCCATCGCCAAAGACAAAGACGGCAATACCATCTCAGGCAAACGCTTCTCTTGGTCCACCAGCGACAAACGGGTCGCAACCGTTGACCGCACTGGGAATGTGACAGCAAGAGGCGTAGGCAATGCTGTCATCACCGCCGAGGTCGACAATGTGTCCGGTTCACTGGGTGTTACTGTCAAAAAGCAGCAGATTCCAGATGATCCGCCACCGCCAGTACTGACTGGTTCGTTGGCAGGCTACGTCTATGGTACGGACTGGTTCAACCAGTTCCCGCTCGCAGATGTCCGCGTGGAGGTCATGGGCACGACTTTTGCTGCCGTGACCAATGCGCAGGGAAGCTTCACCATTCCAAATCTCCCGCAAGCCAGTTACCAACTGCGCTTTCAAGCAAGCCAACCGGGTTATACAGAGACCATCTCGGGATCTTATACGGTAGTAGCAGGGCAGACCACCACGATTGCACCTGTCAAACTGACACCTACTACAGGAAGTATCCTTGGTATGGTGACAGATCCGACCGGTCTGCCGATCGCAGGGGCTTCGGTGACGGTGACAGGACAAGGTGTTTCGTATGACCTGATCACAGATGCCGAAGGAAAATACCGTCAGACCAACATTCCGTATTCTGACGATCCCATCACCTGGCTGAATATGGAGGTGAAAAAAGAAGGCTTCCAAACAGCCACTCTCAGCATACCGCTCACCAAAGGGGCACTCACCAGCGTTCCTACTCTGACACTGATTCCTGTTGTCGTTCCTGAGAAGCCGGGCCATATCACTGGTCAGGTAAAAGGAGCGAACGGACTGGAGACATACCCGCTGGCTGGTGTCACCGTCGAAGTGATGGGAACTGACCTCTATACGGTATCAGACCAGCAGGGCATGTTCACGATCAGCAATGTGGCGGCAGGTACCTATACACTGCGCTACATCGGCGAAGCAGTGGGTCATGAGAATCTGGTCACCCTGCCTTATCAAGTTAAGGCAGGCGAGACATTCACACTTGATCCACAAGTGCTGTATACGGCTTCGGGTATTGTCACGGGCCGCGTGATCGAAGTGACAGGAGAGCCGATTGGCAATGCTGATGTCGTGATTTTGGGCAATGGGTACCAGCAGACGGTTACCTCCGACGTATACGGGAATTACCGTTTTGATCAAGTGCCGCAGGTGGCGACAGGGGATCTCCTGACCTACACGATCTCAGCTGGAAAAGAGGGCTATCAGCAGAATTCTGTCACGGTAGCGCCTACCCGTGGCGGTGTTATCACGGCAGACGCGATCGTCCTGAGTAAAGTGGCCGCACCGACGGGAAGCCTCACAGGTAAATTGCTGGGAGTCTATGGGAATGGGGCCATCCCTCTTGCCGGAGTTCCTGTGCAATTGGTTGGGACAACCTACTCCACGGTAACGGATGCCACAGGAACCTATCTCTTCACAGATGTGCCTGAGGGCGAATACCAGATCTTCCTCCAAGCAGAGGCAATCGGCTATGCCAACATCACCTGGGGTCCATTCTCGGTGACCGCAGGTAAGACCACGGATGTTGGGGGCGTGCTGACCTACTACCTCGAATCCGGCACGGTGAACGGGCTTGTGCAGAACAGCTCCGGTAAACCTGTCGCTGGCGCAACGGTTACGATCTTTGGCAATTCCTACAGTCACAGCGTCACCACCGACGTCTATGGCTTGTACCGGATTGACTTCGTACCGCAAACCTCCAAAGGGGACAAGCTCATCTATTCCCTGCAAGCCAGCAAAGAAGGGTATCTGTCTGCTGCAACAACAGTCAGCCCAATCATCGGCAGTGTGGTCGATGTACCGGCTCTCGTGCTGCAACAGCTGATCACAGACCCATTTGACCAGAACGAAGGCGGCTATGGCGGCTACCAAAATGGTGCCTACCAGCCTGACGCGGCCCAGCCGACGATTTTTAACTGGACACGCCAATCCCGCTATACGGTTACGGAAAAGCCAAGTCTCAAATGGAAGTACCAATTGGAAGGTTACAACCAGGCTGTACAGGATGCTTCTACGATTGTCGACCGGGACGGGGTCACCTATCTCGGTGCGACCAACACAGGTGATATCTACGCGATCACACCGGAAGGGAAGCTCAAATGGAGGTACCAGACCGATTATGTCATCGGTGACGTTACCCTCGGTCAGGACGGCACCATCTATGCTGTGACAGGTGACAGCTATCTGCTGGCTCTCAAAGACGGCAAGCTCAAGTGGAGCCTCAAGCTGCAGGGAAGCTTCTCTCCGGCTCCGATCATCGGGGCGGACGGTACGATCTATGTGGGATCGGCAACGGGATACCTATATGCCGTCAATCCAGATGGCACAATCAAGTGGAAAACCTTACTTGTTGATTCCTTAACGAGCTGGACAGCCAACTACGTGGATCTGGCCATGGGATCAGACGGCGTGATCTATGCTGCGATCCAGAACAAAGTATACGCGATCAGCTACACAGGCCAAGTCATGTGGAGCTATGCAACAGGGGCGCTGATCTCAGGGATTACGCTGCGGGCGGACGGAACGATTTTCGTCGGTTCCAATGATAAAAAGCTGTATGCCATCGATATAGACGGCACCCTGCAGTGGACCTATACATTGACCAGCCACATTGACAGCCTCGTTGCCATCGCGGCAGACGGTACGCTTTATTTCGGCGCCGGGGATGCGAATCTCTATGCCCTAACCCCAAGTGGTGCCAAAAAGTGGACCTTCCAAGCAGGCGGCAATGTCTATTCGACTCCGGTCATCGATGCATCTGGAGTGGTCTGGTTCGGCTCTACCGATGGATCGGTATATGGGGTGAATCCGAACGGAACGCTCAAATGGTCGTATGCGCTCGGAGACAGAACACTTTCATCTCCATCGATTGACAAGGACGGCAGCCTGATCATTGCGGCTGACGATAATGCTATCTATCGGTTTGGACAGTAATCTTATAGGTTTTCAGGTCTCGGACGGGATCTGGGAAGGGAGCCGTAGCCTCAGGGTTACGGCTCCTTCTTTATGGATTGTCACTTTTTCCACGAGTGTCTGCAAAAGTGCTTTAGCCGTCTCGACAGGCAACAGCGAAAAGGCATCCATCGTATGGGAAAGCTGGTGGGAGAAGGATTCGTTCAACAACTGCAGATCAGCAGGCAAGGTATTGGGATTGTCAGGAGCAGGCACAGCGGCGGCGGTTTCTTTGTCCAGACGGGTCTTTTCAGCGGTAAGGTCGTCGAGGTCGATCAGACCGTTGGCATAGGCTTCTACTTTTCGTTTGTAACGGGCTTGGGCTTTTTTGAGGCGTTGTCCGTGACCAGAAGCTGAGTGGGAGGGAGTGGAGAGGGTGAGCATAGGGAGCAGGGGCCGAGGAATCGGAAGGGTACGAAAAAGCTTGTCGAGCGCCTGCTTGAGCCGCAGCTCCACCTGATCGGCACGGTACGGGGTGGAATGGCAGGTTCCTTTGTTCTTATGGGCGGAACAGCGATAGACCCGGTGGCGCTTGGGCCAGCCGGAGTAGCCGATGCTCATCGACGCTCCACAATGACCACATGCCAAAAGGCCGCCGAGCAGGTGTGGACTGGTCTGGGCGCGGGAGGCGACGGGTGGCTTGGCGATGCGTCTTTGCACCTGCTCCCAGACGGATGGATCGATGATAACGGGGAGGCAGTCGGGGACGATCACCCACTCCTCCTCGTCTTTGGTCGTGCGGGTGGGGGTGCTGGAGTCGGTACGGTTCCACATCAGGGTGCCTTTGTAGGCGGGATTGGTCAGCATCAGCTTGATGGCGCGCAGGGACCATTCTTTTTTGTGCGGGGAGGGGATGCCCTCTTCGTTGAGCCGCTTGGCGATGGTCAGGTAGCCCAGGCCTTGGTTGAGATACAGATCATAGACCCGGCGCACCACCTCGGCTTCCTGCTCGTGGATGATCAGCTCCTTCTGTTCCAGACGGTAGCCGTAGGGGCTTTGTGTCAGCCATTTACCGTTTCTAGCAGCGTGATGCATATTATCGAAGACACGCTCGCGGATGCGCTCCCGCTCAAACTCAGCGACCGCACCCAGCACCTGCAAGGTCAGGCGGCCAGACGGCGTATCTGTGTCAAAGGATTCACTGGTGGAGACAAACGAAACCTGATGCTGTCCAAACAGCTCGATTAAGGTCAACAGATCCAAGAGGCGGCGGCTGAGCCGGTCGAGCTTGGTCACCATCACCTTGGCGATACGGCCTTGCCGGATAGCGGTTAGCAGTCGGTTCAGCGCGGGGCGGTCTGTGTTTTTGGCGGAGTAGCCGTCATCCACATAGAGGAGAATCTGCTGCGTCCAGCCCATCGCTTTGCAGTAGGCAGCAAGACGCTCCTGCTGTTCTTCCAGTGAGACACCTTCCCGTGCCTGCTCATCGGTGGAGACGCGGCAATAGATCGCAATGGATCGGGTCATGGCTTGCCCTCCTTCCCTGATGCTCTACTTTATTCAGCATGGGCAGGGGGTATGAATCAGAGGGTTGTCCCGGGTGCCGTCCTGCATAGACATGGGTGGAAAAGGGGGGATGCCGGTTTGAAACAGAGTCAGCATGAGCAACCACTTCAAGCTGTTTTTTGCGTGGACACAGGGGCATTAGTGGAGCCATTGGTTTCTTTTTCCGATTGGAACGATCTTGGTAACCACCATCCGGTTCTCGCCGACCAACTTCAGACAGTACTTCACACATGGGCGGCACAGGTGAAACTATCAGCTGCCCGTCATCTGCTGACAGAAGCGGTGGGAGAGGTGGCGGCGGCCCGCTATGTGATTACGATGAAGGAAGGGACTGAGTCGGTGGGGTGATGACCTCCTAAGCACCTTTGCAGAACCAAGGCTGGGCTTCCTACTGGCACGCCCAGATCATGCGCGACTTGGAGCTGACCGAAGAGGATACGATCGAATTCGCCCGTCTGCACTCCTCTGTCATCCAGCCGTCTGCGACCAGCATCAATCCGTATCATCTGGGACTGAAGATTTTTGAGGACATCGAACGCCGCTTCAACAATCCGACAGAGGAGGAGCAGCGTCGCTATGGCCGCAAGCCGGGCGGTGGCCGTGCCAAGATCTTCGAGGTGCGAGAGGTCGACTCCGACATGAGCTTCATCCGCAACTACCTGACCAAGGATCTGGTCAAAGACCTCGACCTCTACACCTTCGGCAAGCAGGGCAACGACTGGGTGATCATGGAGAAAGCATGGGAACAGGTCCGCGACAGTCTGGTCAACTCCCGTGTCAACGGCGGCTTCCCGTACATCACGGTCTTTGACGGTGATTACCTGAGAAGCGGTGAGCTGTACCTCAAGCATCACTTTGAGGACATGGAGCTGGACGTCAAATACGTGGAGAAGACCCTCCCCTACATCCACACGCTCTGGGGCAAAACGATCCATCTCGAATCCCTCGTCGAAGGCCGTCCTGTCTTGTTCACTTACGACGGAAAAAAGGTTCACCGCAGATTTTTATAATCCATTTGACCTGTTTCGACACACCAAAGACCCACACCGAGCCGATACAACAGGCCACGGAGTGGGTCTTATCCATGTCTCTATACTTATAAACCTATAATTATGCAGGAAAAGGAAGGAAATTGTTGAATTGAAATGAACGATGTTCTTTTGACATACAAGGAAGGAATGGAAAATAACATATGAAATACAAAACCAAGCTGTATATCGGATTCGGTGCCATCACGGCTCTGATGATCTTTCTCTTGGGGATCGTGTCCAGCCTTGTAACCAATATTCATACCAGCGTCGATGAGATCGTCAACGACCGTTATAAAAAAGTAGAACAAGCGACCATCGTGCAAAATGAGGTCAATAACATGACCCGTGCGCTGACCAACATGCTGTTGGCGGACAATGACCAGCAATTCCAAGAAGAGCAGAACCAGCTCAAAAAGTCCAGACTCCAAGTCGCCACCTCGCTGGAGTACCTCAACCAGCATATCAAGCTGCCACAAGGCGTTGAGAATCTGGCCCATATGGAGGTGGCCTACGATAACTACTCCCAGCTGGAAAAAGAAATCCTCGAAGATATCAGCGCCGGCCGAGTAGCGGAAGCCTCGACCAAAATCACCCACAACGCGGGTCTGATGAAACGGGAGCTGTTCACAGCGATTCAGAATCTAAAGCAGTTCCAGGAGGGATTGCTTGACGTCGCACACCAGCGTGCCATCGAAAGCTATTATTTTACGATGAAAGTCACCATTGGCTTCGTGTTGGCTGGCTTGTTGCTTGCGATCGGCATTACCTTCTGGGTGATCAGAAGCATCGGCAACAGTCTGAACCGGATCACCTCGGCGATCTCCTCCACCGAAATCGGCCCAAGTGAAAACTTACCGCGCATTGAGATCATCACCAAGGACGAGATTGGTGAAATCGCCAGAGCATTCAATCAGATGGCTGACTCCCTCGAAAAACATAATAAACAGGAACTAGAATACAAAGAAGCAATGCAGGAACACAACTGGCTCAAGACCAAAGTGGCCGAGATTACAGCCAACTATCAGGGTGTACAGGATCTGGCCGCACTCGGACAGCTGATCATCACCAAGCTGTCGCCGCTGGTGGGAGCAAGCTACGGTGTTTTTTATATCAAAGACGGACAGGATCAGCAGCAGCGCCTCCAGCGCAAAGCCTCGTATGCGTTCGACGGTGAGGCTGTCGGTGCAGAAGGCTTTGCCATGGGAGAAGGGCTGGTCGGTCAGTGTGCGCTGGAGAACCGCCCGATCCTCTTGACCGACGTGCCGAGACATTATGCCCAGATTCAATCCGGACTGGGGTATGCCACACCGACACAAGTGATCATCATGCCAGTTGAGTTCGAGGGTGAAGTACTGGCTGTCATCGAGCTTGCTTCTTTGGAACCGTTTACGGAGCTGCATCAATCCTTGCTCGCAAGCGTGCTCGATACACTTGGGGCAGCAATTAACAGTGTCGCAAGCAACATGCGGATCCGCAAGCTTCTACGTGAATCACAGACCCTCACCGAAGAGCTGCAAAGCCAATCCGAAGAGCTGCAGCTGCAGCAGGAGGAATTGCGCAGCATCAATGAAAAGCTCGAAGAACAATACAGGAATTCCGAGCTCAAAACCAAAGAGCTGGAGAAGGTCAAAGTGGATCTGGAGGAAAAAGCGAAGCAAGTCCAGCAAGCCTCCCAGTACAAGTCCGAATTCCTCGCCAATATGTCACATGAATTACGGACGCCGCTTAACAGCCTGTTGATCTTAGCCAAGATCATGTCGGAGAACAAAGAGGGCAACCTGTCCCAGAAGCAGGTGGAATTCGCCCATACGATCTACAGTGCAGGCAACGACCTGCTCCATCTGATCAATGATATCCTAGATCTGTCCAAGGTGGAGGCAGGCAAAATGTCAATCAGCCCGACAGATCTGAGTATCTATGAAATCCAGGCGTTTGCCGAGCGTCATTTCCGCACGATTGCGGCGCAGAAGGAAATCCAGTTCGACATCCGATTGGCCCAAGAATTGCCGAAGCGGATCTACTCGGATGAGCAGCGCCTGCAGCAGATTTTGACCAACCTGTTATCCAATGCATTCAAATTCACACACGAGGGTCGTGTCACTTTGGAGGTACGCCACGCTGAGCCGGAAGAATTGGCCGACCATTCCTTCATGTACGAGGTGGACCCGGTGCTGGCTCTCTCGGTCATCGATACAGGGATCGGGATTCCAAAAGAGAAGCAGTCGATCATCTTCGAGGCATTCCAGCAGGCAGATGGTACCACCAGCCGCAAATACGGCGGAACCGGACTGGGTCTGTCGATCAGCCGCGAGATTGCTCAGCTTCTTGGCGGCTGCATCACGGTGAACAGCGCAGAGGGAGTGGGCAGTACCTTTACCCTGTACCTGCCGGCCTTTTATCTGGATGCGAAGACAGAGGAGATTCTGTCGCTTAACGAAGCAGCTGTGGGAACCTATCTCGATGCGGCGGCAGCCCCTGTAGCAGATGAGTATACAAAAGTGCAGGATGAGAAAGGGGAATCTGATAGTCACGAAGAATCTCTGACAGATATGGAAGAATCCAGTGAAGTGCAGCTGGCAGGCAGAAAAATTCTCGTCGTCGATGACGATATGCGTAATGTATTCGCGCTGACCACCGCACTTGAAGACAGACAGATGAATGTGATCTTTGCGGAGAACGGACGGGAAGCGATCAAGATGATGGAAGAGCATCCCGACACCGATATGGTGCTGATGGATATCATGATGCCAGAGATGGACGGCTATGAGGCCATGCGCACGATCAGGCAGATGCCATCCTACAAATCGTTGCCGATCATCGCGCTGACAGCCAAGGCCATGAAGCATGACCGCGACAAATGTATCGAAGCGGGAGCTTCAGATTATATCAGCAAGCCGGTTCATATGGATCAGCTATTCTCTTTAATGAAGGTCTGGTTATACAAGAAATAGGAGTGTAACAGGCAGATGAACCAAGAAGAATTAGAAACGATTGAGATTGAACTGCTGCTCGAAGGAATCTATCGGTATTATGGTTTTGATTTTCGCAACTACGCCGTCTCGTCGATACGCCGCCGTATCTGGCACCGGATCCGCGCTGAACGGCTGACCAGCATCTCCGGCTTGCAGGAGCGGGTCCTGCACGACGCACGCGTGATGGAACAGCTATTGGCTGACTTCTCGATCAATGTGACAGAGATGTTTCGCGACCCCGGCTTTTTCCTCGCATTCCGCCAAAAAGTGGTACCGATTCTCAGAGACTATCCGTTTATACGAATCTGGCACGCAGGCTGTTCCACAGGGCAGGAGGTCTATTCAATGGCGATCCTGCTGCACGAGGAGGGTCTCTTTGACCGGACCCGCCTGTATGCCACCGATATGAATGAGCATGTGCTGCGACGCGCGAAGACCGGAACATTTCCGCTCGACAAAATGCAGTTATATACCAAGAACTACCTGGCAGCAGGAGGAACCCGCGCTTTCTCCGAGTATTACACGGTCAAATCCGATCAGGCGATTTTTGAACCGTTTTTGGGGGATAATATTGTGTTTGCCCAGCATAATCTGGCAACAGACCGATCTTTTAATGAATTCCACGTCATCATCTGCCGCAACGTCATGATCTATTTTGACGAAACGCTTCAAAACCGGGTGCACGACTTGTTCTACGACAGCTTGTGTATGTCTGGATTCTTTGGATTAGGGAATAGAGAAGGAGTTGTATGTACGAGCCATGCAAACGATTATGAAGAAGTCGATGGACTGGAAAAAATCTATCGAAAAGTCAGATGAGCTCAAACCTATTAATATCCTGCTCGTCGATGACCGGACGGAGAATCTTTTGGCACTGGAAGCCGTGCTGGATTCTCCCAACTATCGGCTGGTCAGCGCTCAATCTGGGGAAGAGGCGTTACGTCACGTGCTCAAAGAAGATTTTGCGGTGATTCTTCTTGACGTGCAGATGCCGGGTCTCAACGGCTTTGAGACGGCCAAGCTGATCCGGGAGCGGGAAAAGTCGCGTCATATCCCGATCATCTTCATCACAGCGATCAGCCAGACGATGGAGCATGTCGCCCGTGGCTATGCCGTCGGCGCGATCGATTATATCTTCAAGCCATTCCAGCCTGAGCTGCTGCGGATGAAGATCGAAGGCTTCATCCGGCTCCACAAGTACCAAGAGCAGATCCGCCTGCAAAGCGAGATGCTCAAATACCGTGCGCAGGAGCTGGAGAACCTGACCCTGGAGCTGCAAAAGACAGAGGCGCTCGCCCGCGCAATCGGAGAAACCTCTGTCGATACGATCCTGACACTGGCTGAGACGGGTGAAATCATCATGACCAATCCAGCGGTGAGGGAGATGTTCGGCTATCAGATGGAGGAGCTGACCGGTCAGAGTGTGGAGCTGCTCTTGCCCCAGATTCGTTCGGTCGTCACCGCGACCAGCCAGATTATCGAGATGACCGCACAGCGCAAGGACGGTACGTTTTTCCCGGTGGAAATCCATATCGGCAAGGCACATGTGACCCCCGAGAATTTTATCGTCTGCTCCATCCGCGATATCACCGAGCGCAAACAGCAGTATATCCAGCTGGAGTCGCTGGTGGCTGAGCGCACCCAGGAATTGCAGAAATCCCGTGATCTGTTCGGCAAAATCTTCAAAGCAAGCCCAAGTCTGATCGCGATCCGTTCGATGGAAGATCAACGCTATATCGATGTGAACGAGAGCTTTTTGCAATATACCGGCTATGAGTATGACGAGGTAAAGAATCTCAATGCCGACCGTCTCCTGATTCTTGATCAGACAGACAACGAAGCGCTCGCAGGGCGGGGGATTGATCTGCGGGACAGCATCCGCAACGCCAAGATCAGCTACGTGACCAAAACAGGCGAGGTACGGGAAGGGTTGCTTTCCACTGAGATCATCGAGATCGAGGGTGAGCCGTGTGTCCTCTCGGTCGTCACCGATATCACCGAACGCTGCTATCTGGAAAAAGAGATGGCCCGACTCGACCGCCTCAATCTCGTAGGCGAGATGGCGGCGGGGATCGCCCATGAAATCCGCAACCCGATGACCACGGTGCGCGGCTTTTTACAGATTGCGAAGAATTGCCAGGATATCCCGACCGAGGATTACATCGATCTGATGCTGACTGAGCTGGATCGGGCCAACACGATCATCACCGAGTTCCTGACCCTTGCCAAGAACAAATCAACCGACATGAAAAAACAGCAGCTCAACCAGATCATCTCCGCTCTGTTCCCGCTCGTCCAAGCGGAGGCGCTGTTGTCTGACAAGGGTGTCAGCATCGATCTGCAGGACTGCTCTGATCTCTATCTGGATGAAAAAGAAATCCGTCAGCTCTTCCTCAATCTCGCGCTCAACGGTCTCGAAGCGATGGAGGCAGGCGGTGAGCTGAAGGTGAAGACGTATACAGCGGGCCGTGAAGTGATCTTAGAGATCGCGGACCAAGGTGTCGGCATCTCCGAGGAATTGCTGGAGAAGATCTGGACGCCGTTTTTCACGACCAAAGAACAGGGCACGGGCTTGGGGCTTGCGGTCTGCTATAGTGTGGCTGCCCATCACAACGCGAGAATTGACGTCTCTACAAGTGAAAAAGGAACGACCTTCTATGTCCGCTTTCGGATGAATGTCGTCCCAAGCGAATAAGACAAAAGTCTGCTTTTTCCAGTGCTTCCGGCTGGATGGCAGGCTTTTTTTCATGTTAAAGTTAACAATGGTCGAAAAAAATAGGTAAATTTTACTTAACTTACACAAAGAGTTTTGCTATTATTTTTACACATACATAGATCCGACTTGTATCCAGCGACAACATAGAAAAGGAGAATAAGGGTTTATGCGCTACAGCGATGCCTACCTCGATTCCCTTCGCCTCGAAGGAGACCCAAAACCCGATCACATCATCGAAGAGCTTTTGGCTCACGGAAAGTATGATGTGGTTCATCAGATATTAAAAGAGCTGGTAAAGCCGGAAGGTTGTGAGATTGAGAGCTTTCCCCCTGTGGTGCAGGCTTTTTTGCACTCGCAGGAGCTGGTTCCACCCCATATCGACAAGCAGAGACTGATGCGGGCCAGCCAGTTTTTTGTTGAAAATGTGCTGGGGGTCTACATGATCCTTGTCACCGCCTCACTGATCGAGTCTTATGCCGTGAAGATCGGAGTGAAGGTGCTCCAGCATTCCAGCCGTCTGACCCGTGATGTGGAGCAGCGGATTTTGGAGACGGCACGGTTCGGTATCCTGATCATGGCTCCTGATCGGTTGTTTGCAGATGGTATCATGGCGATTCAGAAAATTCGTTTGATTCACGCGGCGGCTCGCTATATGGTCCTGCATCGTTCCAAATGGCCTGTTGAGCAGTATGGGGTGCCGATCTGTCAGGAGGATTTGCTCTGTACCTTGCTCGCCTTTAGCTACACCGTTGTCCAAAAATTACGAATTCTAGGCGCGAGAATCAACAAACAGGATGCTGAGGATTACATGTACCTCTGGCAGGTGGCAGGTGAGATGATGGGAATTCGGCCAGATGCTATTCCTGTAAACATGCAGGAGGCCCGTCATCTCTACCAAAAAATCCGAGAGCGTCAATTCGGCCCGTCTGCGGAAGGGGAGGAGCTGACACAGGTGTTGCTTGGGGCGATGCCCAACCTGTTTCTCGGCGGATTCATGGGGCGGTTGATCGGCAAGGTGATCATTCCTGTCTTTTTACCGCATATGGTGGGACGCGAGATGGCAGAGTGGCTGCGGATTCCGACCAACAGCCGTGAGTACCTGTACCGCCCGCTGAAGTACGGACTGCGGATGCTCGACAGATCGCGGCGCAAATCACCGTCTGTACGCAATCTGACCAGGGGGATTGGTATCTTCCTCGTCAATTCGTTCATGCGCTCTGTCAATGGGGAAGGACTGGCTTTGTTTTCGGTGCAGACCCATTCTACCTTTGAGCTGGAACACTATGATTCGCCGCAACCACCTCACATATTCGAACCGTACCCTGCAATAGAACCGCACTATTCGTCCGATCTGAATCACCCTCTGGACTTGACCCATGCTACAGACGAGCAGCAGTCGATGGGAGCATGAATATGAAAAAAGAAGCCTGTCCCTCCCCACACAAGTAGGAGCGTGACAGGCTTCTTTTGCTTAGAAAAAGAGGCGTTCGATCAACCAATAGCCGCCCATCAAGGCAACAGCGATGGAGATGATGCTGGCAATCTGACGGTAGTTGCCCTGCTTCTGTACCCATGTGAGCAGGGGCAGGAGGATCAACACGAGCAAAAGCTGCACGGCTTCGATACCGAGATTAAAGCTCAGCAGAGAAGCTACCAGATTCTCAGTCGGCAGGTTCATCTCACGCAGGATACTGGCGAAGCCCAGACCATGGATCAGACCAAAGGCAAAGGTAAGTGCCCAGCGGCGGTTCATTTCGCGGCGGAAGATATTTTCCACTGCGACATAGAGGATGGAGAGGGCAATCACCGGCTCGACGATCCAACCCGGCAGATCGATCCAACCCAACACCGCCAGTGTCAGCGTGATGCTGTGCGCGATGGTGAACGAGGTGATGACCCAGATGTACTGCTTCAGCGACTGGCGTCCGATCAGGAGAGCGAGCAGGAATAACAGGTGATCATAGCCGGTCAGGATATGCTCGGTCCCCAAGACGAAAAAGGACATCCAAGGAGAAGTGGCAGCAACTTGTCCGTTTTGACCCGTAGATGGCTGAGCCTGTGCCGGGTCTGGGCGCGGTTGTTGCTCTTGCTGTTCCTGCTGCTCTGTCAAAAGCATCGACCATTCACGCTGGTCACCCTGCAGCACCGCTTGGCTGACCTGTCCCTGATAGTGAATGGTCACGAAGTCAGCATAGTTGCTGCCCGCAGAGGTAGGCTGAATCCCATCGTTCATCGTGAGCAATTGGCCCGCTTTCGGCGGAGCATAGGTCATCACGACGGTGACGAAAGGCTTGTCCTGCAGACGGGTCACTTTGATTTCCTTGATCTCTTCAGCTTGCTGCTGATTGTCATACTCGATGACGACGCTGTCTTCCACCCATTCTTCCAGCTTTTCTTCGATGGATTCCAGCTCTTTTTGTTCCAAGACACCGTTCTGATCGGCATCGCCTCCCAGACCTTCGATGACGGACAACGTGTCGATTGAGTAAGATAATTCGACAATATTCTCGTCGATCTTCAAGGTGCTGTAGCTGACACTGTAAGCGTGTGCATGGACATGGGAAAAGGGAATCGTCACACCGAACAGCATGGTCAACAGGAATGCTGCGAATCTGTATAAAATGGTAAACTCTCCCTTCATGCGGGTTTCGACTGTTTGGAACATCGCTCATTATAGTATTACAGCAGAAAAAGAAGGTTGATTCAATTTTAATTTCTGTAAATAAAAAGATAGTACAATAAAAAATTAAATATTAATATTAAAATATTTTTGATAGAATAGTATTCGCTACATGTCCTTTTATATCGTTTTATGTCGAAAAAATTAGGAGAGGAGGAATGAAATAACTATTCTTATTTTTGCAAAATTTTAAAAAACGAGGTGCGATCCAAAAAGATGAAGCTTTCCCTATCGATTCCTTCTAAGTGGAAAAGCCTCGCGCTCAGCACAGCTGTCCTCGTGACATCGGTGCTTCCATATGGTGCGATTCCACATGCAGAAGCTTCCATTGCCAACCACGTGGTCATCAGTGAGGTATTCGGCGGCGGTGGCGGTACCAACGCTCCGTTCAAGAATGACTTCATTGAACTTTACAACCCGACCAGTCAGCCTGTTGATTTGTCCACTTGGTCTGTCCAATACGGGTCAGCAACCGGGACCAGTTTTTCAGGGAAGGTGAATCTGACCGGCAGCATTCAGCCATACAGCTATTATCTGGTATCAGGGGCTGGCGGCAGTGTCGGTGCAGATCTTCCAGCCGCACAAGCTTCCTCTACCGCGCTCAACCTTTCTGGAACCAGCGGGAAAGTAGCTCTGGTCAACTCCCAAACCACGATCACCTCCAGAACAGATGCGAGCGTCGTCGATTTCATCGGATACGGGAGTGCCAATGCTTATGAAGGAAGTGCAGCGGCACCGGTTCTGAACGGAACTGTCAGTGCGGAGCGCTTCAGCAGCGCAGGAATTGTGGCAGACGGTCAAGGGAACGGTTATGACACTGATGAAAACGCATCCAATTTCCAAGTGACCACCACACCGAATCCACAAAACACTTCTTCGCCTGCCGAACAGCCACCGACAGGAGGCCAACTCCCGCCAACCCTGAAGCCGGATGGCAGCACGTTCTTCTTCAACAATGAAAATCAAGCTTCTGCAACCGTGACAGGTACGGTCTACGGCGGCTCGAAGGTTTCTCTTTTCTATCAAGATCCGTCTGTTGACTCTTCCGTGACAGAGGCAGCTAACACGACTGCACACTCAGACGGTACATTTAGCCTCACCTTCAACAATGCAGATACAGACGCTACGATCTTCGTGACGGCGACCGGAGCAGACAAAGCTCCAAGTACTCCTGTAGAGATCCGCGCAGCGGTGGTTTCACCGTCACTGGATGCAACCAAAATCAATTTTTATGAAGAAAACGGTCAGGCAACCGTCGTAGGTACAGCTGGTGCTGTCTCGGCGAACCAACCGTATGTGGTCATCTATAATGGCGACCCTGCAAATGGGGGGCAACCGCTGAATACTGGCGCGATCAAAGCAAGTGCAGACGGTTCTTTCACATTTGGCTTTACGAACAGTGGGCTTGGTCTCACCAATGTATACGTGACCCAGCAGACGTATTCCCAGTACGGACGCAACTTCGAGAGCAATCCGGCTGTGATTGCCATCGGTCCAAAGCCGGCTGTACAGCTGACCAACCTCTCCGCCCTTCGCGAAGTCGATGCGAATGGATCGACGACCAAGAAAGGTCAGACGGTCACAGTAGAAGGGATTGTCACCATTGATAACAATGTGGTTGGCAACGGCTCCTTCTATCTGCAGGATGCGACAGGTGGGATCAATATCTTCACCAATCCTGTTGTGACAACCGCTTATAAAGTGGGCGATAAGCTGCGGATTACAGGGACAGTTGACTTTTTCAAAGGTCTTACCGAGCTGGTACCATCCGACATTACGGTGATTGGTTCTGACCTCGCTTCCGTACCAGCGCCAAAAGCAGTCACCATCGATTCATTCAGCGGAACAGCGGCATTAGAAAAGGCTGAACCACTGGAAGGCTCTCTGGTGAAGGTGACCGGAAAAGTCACTAGTGTTATGGCGAGCGGTACATCAGCGTATAACGTGACGATTAAGGATGAAAACGGTCAATCGTTGATTGTACGCGTGATGAACACGACCGGAATCAGCGCTACGGCTGCTTTGGTACTGAACAAAACCTACGAAATTACTGGTGTGCTCAGTCAGTACGCTTCTTCCGCTCCGTATACCTCTGGATACCAAGTGTTCCCAAGAACCACCGCTGATATCAAAGAAGTAACGGCGATCAACCTCGCGCATACGCCAATCGCACAAGGCTACACCGATACCGATCTGACGTTTACCGCACAGGCAGAATCCAGCGATCCTCTCAGTGTAGCGCTGTTCTACCGGGCCACAGGTGCTGCGAACTTCACCAAGGCCGACATGGTACAGACAACCGCACCTACCTATTCGGTTACCCTGCCAAAAGCAGACGTGCCACAGGCGGGCTTCGAATACTACATCCAAGCCACTGCAGGCAATCTGACCAAAACAGCGAACAACCGCGACAGCCTGACCCCATATGTGGTAACGCTGATTGCAGACACGCAAGGCCCAGCCTTTACCAACGAGCAACCGATGAACACGTCTCGCGTGGAAGATAAGAGTCCGGTAGTTGCTGTCGCCGTCACCGACCCGAATGGGATCGATCAGGCTTCCATCACTGCGACGTTGGATGGACAATCTGTTCCAGCCACTTTTGCAGACGGAAAAGTAATGCTGACCCTCTCAGGCGAGCTCAGCATCGCGAAGCACACGGTAAGCATCACCGCCAAAGATATGAAAAACAACCCAAGCACCATCACGTGGGAGTTCACTGTTACGGAAACGTTCACAGGTGGTCAGCACTACCGTGGTACGACTCACAACCACACCAACATCTCTCATGACGGGGCAGGTACACCAGAACAAGCCCTCGTCGAAGCGAAAAAATATCAATACGACTGGTTTGCCTACTCTGACCACTCTCATGATATCGACCCCGAACTGATTGAGACAGGAGCAGACCTGCTCAACAAAAACGGGATGCCTGAACGCACAGGTGGCACCGAGTGGCAATTGACCAAGTCTTTAGCTAACCAATACACCCAAAACGGTGAATTCGTCGTCTTCCCGGCTTTTGAGATGACATCCACCTCATGGGGTCACTCCAACGTATTTGGTACAGACAACTTCATCGACCGCAAAATCAGCGGCAGCAAGTACCAAGATCTGAACCAATACTACGCATGGGTACTGACCAACGATAATATCGCGGCTCAGTTCAACCATCCGGATATGTCTGCCAATGCATTCAACAACTTCACGCCATACGATAAAAACGTTGACCAGCTGTTCACCATGATGGAAGTGGGGAATGGTTCCGGTCACTATGGCTACGCTAACGCGGAGAAGAAGTTCTACAGCGCTCTTGACCTCGGCTGGCACGTCGCTCCTACTTTTGGTGAGGATAACCACGAAGGTACATGGGGTCAGACCAACCGCCGTACCGTTATCGTAGCAAGCGATCTGTCCCAAGCGTCCTTGCTCCATGCGATGCGCAACATGCGTGTCTACATGGTGGAGGACCCGAACTTCACCCTCGATGTGAAGGCAAACGGCAAGTATATGGGTGCTGTCGTAGACGGCTCCACGATCAACTTCGAGATCTCCGGCAGCGACTTGGTGACGGAATCCCGCACCGATGAGAAGTATGGCTACCTGCCTGCTGACTATGTATCCGATGACCGCATCACGAAAGTAGAGCTGATCACCAATGGTGGGCAAGCCATCCAGACCATCTCCCCACTGACCAAAGACTTCACATGGACTCCATCTGTGAACATCATCGGCGGTCAGCAATGGTTCGTCGTCAAGGTCACACAGGCAGACGGTGAGCAGATGTACTCTGCACCGATCTGGTCCCAAGAAGTAGCAGATGACGTAAAAGTCAGCGGTATTGAAATCGTAGGCGAGACCATCATCGCAGGCAACCCAGCTACCCTGCAGGCAGGTATCTCCAACCTCGGTACCAACAATACTTCTGGACTGACCGTACGTTTCTACTATGACGCAGTGGACAATGCACACCTGATCGGTGAATCCACGATTGCGACTCTCAATGCCAAGAGCGTAGGAAAAGCAAGTGTCACATGGGCCAGCCCAATCAGCGGTGACCATAAGCTGATTGCCGTTGTCTCTGCACCTGGCGCAGACAACCCGGCTGACAACCAATTCATCAAAGACAACGTGCACATCAAAGAACCGCTCGGCATCAAAATTGTATTCGACGCGGCTCATAAAAACGAGAACACCACGACCGACACCAGCACCTACAAAGACAACCTGAAATCGATCACCATCTTGTTGCAGCGTGAAGGCTACACTGTCGTGGAAAATAAAGACCCAATCACCGATAGCCTGCTTGCAGGCACCAAAGTATTGGTCATCTCACATCCAGTCACAGATTTGACCGCAGCAGAGAACACAGCAGTGGCTAACTTTGTCCGCAACGGCGGTTCCCTGTTCCTTTTGGAAAAATCTAACTACGGTACTACCAACACCGTTATCAACAATGACCTCTTGGCTGAGATGGGTGCTACCATCCGTTTCACCAACGATGGTATTTATGATGACTCCAAGACCGGTAACTTCTGGTCGAACCCACTCACTGCCAAACATGCAGTACGTCTCTTCCCAGGTCTTGTTCCGAACTACATCACCGACCGGGTGAAGTTCGTTGACTACTACAGCGGTTCCAGCTTATCCGCGGCAGGCGACCAACCATTGACCAACACCGACAGCGTCACCGTCCTTGCTTTTGGTAACGAAACCACCTACCAAACCAGCATCAAAGGCGGCTACACCTATGACAATGTATCCGATACGACAGGGGGTTCCGCCATCCCAGCGATTGCCTCTGAGCTCGTCGGACAAGGGAAGATCGTTGTCTCTGGGATGAACATCATGAACGACAAGCAGATGGATGAAAGCTACGAGCCAAAAGGCAACAATGAACTGGCTCTCAACGCATTCAACTGGCTCGCAGGACGCGGCACCAAGGTCTCTACCATCGGCGAAGCACGCACCAAAGCAGAAGGTACCGATGTTGTCGTCGAAGGTGTCGTCACCACTCCGGCAGGCAACTTCTTCGATGCGTTCTATGTACAAGATGCAACAGGCGGGATCATGGCATTCAATGAAGTGCCAGAGGGAACGCTTGCCTTGGGTGACACCGTACGTATCTATGGTCACATCAAGACATTTGAGAAAAACCTAGAGCTTGAATTCAATGAGTTCAAGATGGATGTCATCAAGACAGGCCACACGACTCCAATCGAGCCTACTGTGCTTTCGACCGGTCAAGCATCGGCAGAAGCCAACCAAGGTCTTTTGGTGAAGGTAACAGGAACGGTCGTCTCTCAATATGATGCCAACTCCTATGTAATCAATGACGGCTCAGGCCCAATCCTTGTCTTCGTAGACGGTTACATCAAAGACCAGTCCGGCCCGATTCCGGCGCTTGCAGTAGGAGACACGTATGAAGCGGTAGGTCTGACAGGCAAGTTCACGGATGGTATCCGCATCCGCGTGCGTAACACGCAAGAATTGCGCAAAGTGGACGTTCCGACGCCACCAACAACGCCGCCGACTACACCACCGACTACACCAACAACGCCGCCAACCACACCAACTACACCAAGACCAACCGTGCCGACCACGCCGGAAGAATTGGTGCAACTGAGCAACCAGACCGCAGCTGCCATCACCAACGCAACGGATGCCAAAACAGTCATCAGCGCGGTGAATGACGTGATCAACGGCCTGACGACCATGCTCAAAAGAGAGAACAATGATCTAGGCGCAGAGCTGGATGCCACTAACACCGCCGTGACCCAAGTGCTTGGCGCAATGGTAATCCAATTAGACAACGGCATCGTCGAACCAAAAGACGTAGCCCAAACCGCCGACAAACTGATCACAGGCGTCATCACCACCCTGATCAACACTGTCGACGCCAATGACACCGAGTCCATCGACAAAGCGAATACCGTAGTCAACAGCATGCTGTCTACCGTCTACGCCAACCTCGATACCAAAGCAGTCACCACCAAAATGGCAACCAACCTCAACACCACAGTTGCCAGCCTCCTGAACAAAATGGATGACGTAACAGTGGCAGCTGATGGCCAAGTCACCAACCTTGACGAACAGATCGAAGCGATCACCCAGGCGACAGATGCTTTTGCAGAAAGCCTCGGCGACCATGCTTCCCTGCTCACTGTGAGCCGTAACGTGGAACTCCACGCAGGCACAGACGAAGAGGGCGAACCAACAGAAGACATGACGGTAACCCTGTCCCAAGAAGTGGTTACCAAGCTCAATGAAAACAACTTTGATGTCACCCTGCAAAACCCAGCCGAAGCAGGCATGATCCTGCCGACCGGTCTTTTGAATGAGATCGGTGACAAGGAAGTGGTGCTGTCTATGACCAAGTCCAACACCAAAGCGTCTGTATCCAAAAGCTTCAACCTGCAGACCAGCCAAGGCTATGTGTTGAACATCACGGCAGACGGCCAACCTGTCACCCAGTTCGGTACAAACAAGGTACACGTCACCTTACCGTATCAGTTCAAAACGACCAAGCCACTGCTCGCGTACTACTTCAATGAAGCGAGCAAGAAATGGGTAGCCGTGAGTGAGAACGGAACAGCTGCAGCAGTCACAACTGCCAACGGCCTTGCTTCCTTCGATACCACGCACTACACCGAGTTCCGTCTCTCCGAGGCACATGTCTCCCGCATCGGCTTCAGCGAAAAAGCGGTACAAGCAGCACCAGGCCAGCAGGTTCAATTGAAGCTGTATGCCTACACCTCTGATCAGAACAAGTTCGACGTCACTGCCAAAGCATCCGGCACCCGCTACAAGTCCAGCAACACCGCTGTGGCAACGGTAAGCGAAGACGGAACAATCACCATCAACGCGAAGGCAAAAACAGGCTCCAAAGTAACCATCACGGTAACGAGCCAACGTCGAAGCACCAAGATCGAGATCACAGTGAAAAACACCAAGGCAACCCTGAAGGAACAGGCTGCCACACAAGTGAAGAGCAAGTAAGCATGAAAACCACCTGACCCGTTGGAGGATTTTACTTTCAACCATCGGCAGGTGGTTTTTCTTTTTTACACATGAGAGGGTAAACGTATCGACACTCGTATATCTGGAATGTATAATCGTTGTATAAGTTATGTACATCTACATAAATTGGAGTTATGGGGAAGCAAGCAGAACGGGAATCATACAGATAAGAAGCTTGTCCCCTGCGGAGGTAGCCTCTCATGAGAGAATTTCAGAAACCCGTGATCGTTGTAAGCAAGTGCCTGCAATTCGATGCCTGCCGCTACAATGGCGAGATGCTCAATGACCCTGTCGTGGAAAGTCTGTTGCCCTATGTCACCTTTGTCCCGATCTGTCCCGAGGTCGAGATCGGACTGGGGACTCCCCGTGAGACGATCCGGATTGTCAAGGATGGAGAGCAGAACAGACTGATGCAGCCAAGCACAGGTGCTGACGTGTCTGATGCGATGAACCGTTTTACCGATGCATTCATCCAAGCCTTGGGCGAAGTGGACGGCTTTATTCTCAAGAACCGGTCCCCCAGCTGCGGGGTCAAGGACGTCAAGATCTACTCTGGTCTGGAAAAAGCACCTGTCATCGAGACAGGCGGAGGTTTTTTCGGCGGGAAGATCTTTGAGACGTTCTCCCATCTGGCTGTGGAGGAGGAGGGCAGGCTGAAGAACTTCCTCATCCGTGAGCATTTTTTCACGAAGCTGTTTACACTGGCCCAATTCCGTCAGATCAAAAAGACGGCCTCGATGCGCGAGCTGGTCAAGTTCCACAGCGATAACAAATATCTGCTGATGTCCTATAACCAGAGTGAACTCAAGCGCCTCGGCAATATCGTCGCCAATCATGAGAAGCTGCCGATACAAGACGTCTATGAGCAATATGAAAAGGGTCTCTATCATGCCCTTCGCCGTTCACCGCGTCAGCCGACCAACATCAATACGCTTACCCATATTATGGGCTACTTCTCCAAAGAGCTTTCTTCTAATGAGAAGACGTATTTTTTGGAGCTGCTTGAAAAATACCGCAACCGTAAAGCACCGCTTTCTAGTCCCTTGGGAGTCCTGCGCTCATGGGTGATTCGCTTTGAGCATGATTATTTGCGGGATCAGACGATTTTTAACCCGTATCCGGAAGCCTTGGTGGAGATCACCGATTCAGGGAAGGGACGAGACTATTGATGAAAAAGCTGTTCAGTTGGGCGTCGACCGCCTGATTGAACAGCTTTTTTGCCTGACGGCTGATTCGTCTATACCAAACAAGATGAGCGTCATAGTGTAGTTATTGGAAGGAATACGAAGAGAGGGGACGGGCGTTTTGAGAAACCAACGGATCATCTTGCTGGTCTCTACCGTTGTTTTGTTGGGACTGGCACTTATTACCAGTTATACAGGTGCATGGCTGATTGCCTACTGCATATTCCTCTTGGCCTTGTTAATCAACTACCGTACCAAGCGCTCATCAGACAAAAAGCTCCGCCAAAGCGAGGAGCAGTATATCTCTGTCGTCAACAACCTCCAAGAAGTTATTTTTCAGACCAACTCAAGTGGGATCTGGACCTATCTCAATCCGGCGTGGACCGAGATTACCGGATATACGGTGGAGGAGTCTATAGGCAAGCCGTTTGTCGAGTTCGTACATCCCGCAGACCGTAAAAAACTGTTTTATGAATGGACGACACTGATCAGCCGTGAGCGGGAGAGTGGACATCGGGAAGTACGTTATCTGAAAAAAGACGGCGGCTTCGGCTGGATGGAAGTGCATACCCGTGTGCTTGTGGATCAACAGGGACGGGTAGTGGGCATCACCGGCACCTGTACCAACATCACGCACCGCAGACGTGTAGAGGAGCTGCTCCAAGCCTCCGCGGAAGCGACCAACCGGCTTTTGACTGAACAAAATCTGGATGAGGCAGTCCGCGATGTGCTGGAGATTCTGGGCAAGGCGACCGGGGCAGACCGGGTCTATCTGTTTGAAAACGGCTATGGCGACGACCAGCCCCGCATGGTCAGCAAGCGGAGGTACGAATGGTGCAAAGACGCGAAATATTCGCAGATCGGTAATCCCCTTTTGGAAAAATGCTCCCGTCAGCCGGGAATTGACCGCATGATGGAGCAATTATCTGCGGGCAAAACGATGGTATCGATCATCCGCGACCTGCCGGAGGAGGAACAGGTCTTTTTCCGCAGTATTGGGGTCCGATCGGTATTAATCGTGCCGATTTTTGTCGAGGAGGAGTTCTGGGGGCAGATTGGCTTTGATGATTGTCGGGAAGAACGCCGCTGGAGCCGCAATGAAGAGGCAATCCTGCTCGCGGCAGCAGGTAGCATCGGCGGGGCGCTCAGACGCAAACGCTCTGAGGATGCGCTGCAAAAAGCGCTGGAGGATGATTTCCGCAATACGGTTGAGAACTCGATGTCCCTCGTCTTTAAGATGAAGCGGGACGAGACGGGCAGGATGTACTGTTCTTTTTTTGAGGGCAAAATCGCGCAGGACTTAGGCATTGATACCAAGTGGATGATCGGGAAAACCTTCCATGATGCCTTCCCACGGAGTCAGGCCGATTTTTTGGTGAAGACGTATGAGCGGGCCTTTCAGGGGGAGCGTCTGCATTATGAGCTGGAGGCGCGGGGACGGATGTTTTTTAACTCGGTCTCCCCGACATGGGAAAATGGCCGTGTGGTAGAGGTAGTCGGCAGCACGGTGGATATCACCGAGCGCAAAATCGCCGAGAGGGCACTGCAGGAGAGTGAGGAGAAATACCGCCGTCTGATTGAATATTCACCCGAAGCCATCGCTGTGATGCAGAATGGCGTGATTACTTATATCAATGCATCCGGTGCTGAGATGTTTGGGGTGCATGACGTGAATCAGATTCTGGGGAAATCGATCTACTCGTTTATCCTGCCGGAGTATCGACGTGCAGTCTTGGAAAAGGCGCGTGGATTCAATCATGTCTCCCCCCACCGGATGCGGGAGATCGGGAAAATCGAGTTCCCTGATCTGAAGGCGCGGCGTGTTGACGGGGAGATCATTGATGTGGAAGCACGCGGGATCATGATGTCGGATAACGGTGCTCCTTCGATTCTGGTGGTGGGCCGGGATGTCACCCGCCAGCGGCAGACAGAGGAGATGATGCGCCAGCTGGCTTATCATGATGTGGTCACAGGTCTACCCAACCGACGCCTGTTTGAGGAGCGGCTGAGCCGCTCGCTGCTGCTCGCCAACCGTTCCAACACCAAGGTAGCCGTGCTGTTCCTCGACCTGGATCGATTCAAGATGATCAATGATACACTCAGCCACTCTGTCGGTGATCTGCTGCTCAAAAGCGTTGCCGACCGTCTCAAAAGCTGTGTGCGCGAGTCAGATACCGTGTCTAGGCAGGGCGGGGATGAATTCGCCGTGATCCTCGATCAGATCAGCGATATTGAGGATGTGGGGATGATTGCCAAGAAGATCATCGAGGTGCTTTCACATCCTTTTGATGTAGGGGAACATGAATTGCGCATCACCAGCAGTATCGGCGTGGCGCTCTATCCGGATGACGGGCATGACACCAAGACCTTGATGAAGCACGCAGACACCGCGATGTACCGCGTCAAGGACAATGGCAAAAACAACTTCCAATTCTACCGCTCCGAGATGAACGAAGCCATCTCGCGCAAAATGATGCTCGAAAACGGCCTGCGCAAGGCATTGGACACCGAGGAGTTCGTGCTGTACTATCAGCCGCAGATCGACATGCAGACGGGGGAGATGGTGGGGGTCGAGGCACTGATCCGCTGGAATCATCCGACATGGGGTCTGATCCCACCGGGGGACTTCATCCCGCTGACAGAGGAGACTGGACTGATCATCCCGATCGGGGAGTGGGTACTGCGCACCGCCTGCCGCCAGATGAAAGAGTGGACGATGCTAGGCTACCAGCCCGTACGAGTCTCGATCAATCTCTCGCCGCTGCAGTTTCAGCAGAACAACATCGTTGAGCTGATCGCCCAGGTTCTGCACGAAACAGGGCTGGCTCCCGAATACCTCGGGCTGGAGATTACCGAAGGGATTGCCGTCTATGACATGGAGTGGGTGATTCACAAGCTGCAGGCGCTCAAAGAACTTGGCGTCACCATCTACATCGATGATTTCGGCACCGGCTACTCGTCCCTGCACTACCTCAAAAAATTCCCTATCGATACGCTCAAAATCGCCCAGTCCTTCGTCCGTGACATCTCGCATGACAGCGATGATGCCGCCATCGTCACCGCCATCGTCGCCATGGCCCAAAGCCTCAAGCTCAATGTCATCGCCGAGGGGGTAGAGAGCGAGATGCAGCAGGAATTTCTGCAGAATCTCGGCTGTACCGAGATGCAGGGCTATCTCTTCGGACGGCCCATGCCGGCGGAGAAAGTCGTCGATGTACTGAAGCGGGAGTAACGATCCATTCGAATAGTAAAAAGGTTGCCTTGTTTTGCAGGCAACCTTTTTTGGTAAGTAAGTATGTCCAAACAGCTGTTCCATGCATATAGGGTAAAGGATGGCCTAGACCTTATTTGCCAATTACGGTTGCAACAGTAGGTAAAATGACCGCACTATCCGCTCTTGTAATTACCTAAAAATACATATTGATATAAAAAAGGAAATAAGTTACTATCGATTGGAGATGTAGAAAACCAAATATTGTAATTCGGCGATGATTCCTGATTTAATGTGATCTTGTAAGGAATGAACATATAGAGCAAGGGATGTTTACGAGAGGGGATCATTCGATGAAGCGTTTGTTTCAAGTTTTTAATCAATACGATGATGCCATATGGGTACGTGTATGTGGTACGTTCCTCACCAAAATCGCACAATTTATGATGTATCCATTTTTGGTGTTGTATATGACTGAAAAATTTGACTCCCCTGTGACAGTCGTTACAGCCATTATTGGACTTGAGTCGATCGCTGGATTCCTTATTAACTTATTTTTAGGAGGACTTTCAGATCGGGTTGGCCGAAAGCTAACGATGATGGTCTCTCTTGCTGTACAGGCTATCTGCTTAACTGGGTTTATTTTTGCTGATTCACTCTGGTTATTTGCTGTGCTGATCGTGATTCTGGGAGCAGGAAGTTATATTTTTTTTCCGGCAGCGGATGCCCAGATCGCGGATAGTGTACCTGTAGAAAAGCGTGCTAAGGTGTACGCTATGCTGGGAACAGCAGCTTCTCTTGGGATCGCAGTCGGTCCTATTATTGGTTTATTTACCTTTCAAGCAAATCCTGATTTTGTGTTCTTATTTTTCGCCTGTGTTTCCTTTCTATATCTCGCTCTCGTATGGTGGAAAATCCCCGAGACGCTCCCAGTATTATCTGATCATACAGAAAATAGAAAACAGGCAAATATTTATAAAATTTCAGTACGAAAGCATAAGCATCTGTTTTTAATTACTCTCCTAGCCATTCCTACATCACTTTTTGCTACTCAGGACTGGTCTACATTTCCCCTCTATTTAAAGGAGCAAGCCCCGCAACATTATGATTGGATGTATTCCTCCCTTTTATCTATTGGAGCAGCAGCTTCAGCCACCCTACAGATTTGGATTGCAACGTTAGTAGAAAAACGGAGTGCGAGCCGTGCCGTTCTTATCGGATATATGATCGCAGCCTCCGCAGCCCTAGGCTATGCTTTTTTCATCCATTATGGCGTGTTGGTTGCCGTACGTGTCATTTCGGTAGTTGGAAACACGCTCTACAATATTCATCTCGACAAGTTTATTTCTGTGTATGCTCCAGCAGATATGCGGGGTCGATATTTTTCGATCTTTGGACTTCATTGGAGGGTTTCGGAAGCGCTTGGACCTTTCCTCGGAGGAGTGTTGCTTACCGCCTTTAGTGGCAGGGTCATGTATATAATCTTTGCCTTATTACTAATCGTGTCGGGATTGGTGCTGTCTCGTATGATGGAGCAGCTCAAAGATTCCACGGCAAAACCAGCCAACACGGCAACAGAATGATGATCTCAGCTACATATTAAATGAAGACGAAAATGCGGGAGGAGTACCATGCAAATTATGAAAAGCAGTTCTACCTTGGTCGAGGTCTTACAATCCTATGCAAAACTTCAACCGGACAAACGCGCCTTCACGTTTTTGGAAAACAACTTCAGCAAGGAAACCAGCCTAACTTATCACGAATTGGATCAATACGCCTGTGCTATTGCCACACGATTGAAAGAAGCGGGTATGATGCCAGGTATGCGTGCTTTACTCTTGTTCAATCCGGGATTAGATTTCATAAAAGCCTTTATTGGGTGCCTGTATGCTGGCGTTATTGCCGTACCTGCTTATCCGATTAAAGCGAACCGGCACGTGAGTCAACTCCAATCTATTATGGAGGATGCCCAGCCGCAAGTGATTTTGACAACGGACAAAGTCTATGAAAAAACGGTAAGCCGCCAGAATGAATTTTTGAATGAACGGCTTTGGATTACCGTCGATAAGATCGATCCAGCGGGAACCGAACAAGATCATCCCTACACAGTAGATGGAGAGATGATCGCTTTTCTGCAATATACATCCGGCTCCACAGGAACACCAAAAGGAGTAATGGTTACGCATCACAATCTGATGCATAATGAGCGCACCATTCAGCGTGCATTTAAACAAGATTCCAACTCGGTTATTTTTGGGTGGTTGCCTTTATATCATGATATGGGCTTGATTGGAAACATCCTACAGCCGCTTTATTCTGGAGCAACGTGTGTTTTCATGTCACCTATGGATTTTATCCAAAACCCGTTTTTGTGGTTGAAGGGCATATCCGACTACAAAGCGACAACCAGTGGTGGGCCCAATTTCGCCTATGAATTATGTGTGGACAAGATTACGGATGAGCAGTTGAAGCAACTGGATGTAAGCTCATGGAAAATCGCCTTCAACGGAGCAGAACCGATTCGGGCTAATACCCTCCAGGCATTCGCGAAAAAGTTTTCCGTGTGTGGCTTCCAAGAATCCGCCTTTTTCCCATGCTATGGCTTAGCAGAGTCCACTTTATTTGTGACGGGGGGACCAAGCGATCCACTTTTTGGCTCCAACAAGGGAGAAAACAATCGGGTCAGCTGTGGCCGGACAATGGGTCAAGATTTGATAAAGATTGTGAATCCCGACACGCTGGTGGAATGCAGATCAGGCGAGGTGGGTGAAATCTGGATATCTGGCCCAAGTGTGACCAAGGGATATTGGCAGAAAAGCAAAGAAACGCACAAAACCTTCCATGCGTATACAGCGGATACCAATGAAGGTCCCTTTTTGCGAACCGGTGATGTAGGATTCATCGAAGTGGGTGAATTGTATGTTACGGGAAGAATTAAAGATCTGATTATTATCCGTGGAAGAAACTACTACCCTCACGATATCGAACATACCGTCGAGAAAAGTCACAACGCGTTTCAGCCATCAGCATGTGCTGCTTTTTCAGTTGGATCGGAGAGCGGGGAGAAGGTCGTCATCGTGCAAGAAATCAAGCGTGAAGCGAGAAAGGATGTCGACGTAGAGGAGTTAGCACGTATCACGCGTGAAGCGGTTGGATTGGCGCATGAGCTGCATGTTTCTGACATCGTGTTTGTCTATCCGGGTGGAATTCCCAAAACAACGAGTGGAAAGGTTCAACGTTTTTTATGCCGGGATCTATATCTTGCGAATAACCTGAAAGTGATTGACCCAGAGCACCGTGTTACACAGATGGATCAGCCTGCAGACAGTGAAAATAGCTCCTCGCATAACCCTGTGGAGGATGAAGAGAAAAAGAAAATCCTTGATTATCTGGTACATGTAACATCCACGATATTGAAAACACCGATTACGCCAAAGGAATATGGTCACACGTTTGTTTCACTTGGTGTTGACTCATTAGCTGCGATTGAATTAAAAAATAGGATTGACCAAGAGACCCATTACATCGTTTCGGAGGTGGATCTGTTGAAAGAGAACTCGATCGAGCAATTGGCAGAAACCATTCTAAAAAGTGGTGGTTTCAAATCAGATGCACATGTACAGCAGGGAGCAGCAGACAACGGGAAGGAATACGGGAAGGACATGCTTCATCCGCTTTCTTACGGGCAAAAATCAATGTGGGTCATGCAACATCTAAAGGAAGCAGATACGGCCTATAACGTTCATTATGCGATGAACATTCATTCTGAATTGAATATTGAAGCCTTGGGAAAAAGTATTGCCTTGCTTTTTAAACGGCATCCGATCCTAACCTCCACTTTTGAGGAAGTCCAATCAGAACCTATGCAACGCTTTGGTGGCAATGAACGGCAAGCATTGCAATTCCATATCAGAGATGCCAGCCAATGGAGTGAGCAAGAGCTTCAACAAGAGCTGGAGCGTTTCATACATACCCCTTTTGATTTACTGAACGATCCTTTGTGCTACATCCATCTTTTTGAGAGAACCTCCAGTGAATATGTCCTGTTATTCGTATTTCATCACATCATTACCGACCTATGGTCCATTTCGGTCTTAATGTCCGAGTTGCGGGATTATTATGAAGAGTTCTCGAATGGAAAGATTCCAGCCGTCACTCTACCGAACATGCAATATTCTGACTTTTGCAAATGGCAAGCCGAAATGCTACAGGGGGAAGAGGGAGACAGGCTCTGGAGTTACTGGAGCAAACAACTGGAAGGACCACTCCCTGTATTAAAACTTCCACAAGACCACCTGACAGATGACAATCTTGTTGCAAAGACCAGTGTGGTGAGCATTGAGCTGCAACCAGCATTAGCCCAAAAATTAAAAGCATTTGCGGCAAGTAAAGATGTTACGACTTACATGTTCCTACTCTCCTTGTATAAGATCCTGTTGTTCCGTTACACGGGAACAGACGATATGATCGTCGGATCTCCGACAGCCAGCCGCAGCCAAAGGGAGTTTCAGGACACCGTCGGTTATTTTGTGAATCCAATTGCGCTACGCACAAGAATAGCTGGAAATCCTACCTTCTTCGAATTTTTGGATCAAGTTCGTGCGGTTACGCTTGCTGGGACTGCCCATCAAAATTATCCGTTTTCGTTGCTGGTTGACCGTCTGCAAGTAGAGCGTTCCATCCATGATCATCCTATTTTTCAGACGATGTTTGTTTTCCTGAAGAGTCATTTGCTTCATGACCTCAGATTCATAACGAAACCAAGCGGAGAAGCGGAATTCACCCAGTTTGGCGGACTCATGGTTACGCCTCGTTTTATCGAACAAAGATCACAGCAATTCAATCTGATGCTGGAAGTAGTAGAGGGTGAGGATTCGATTATAGCAAGTTTTAAATATAATCCGGAACTCTATCAGTATGAAACGATAAATCGCATGGCTCAACAGTATCTCACGCTACTGGAGTGTGTATTGGAGAATCCAGAAGAAAGGATTGAACTCCTAACGTTATTGCCAAGCGATGAGAAACAAAAAGTATTGGTGGATTGGAATCAAACTCAATCAGAATACCCTCGCGAAAAGAGCATCCACCAGTATATCGAGGAACAGGTGGAGGCAAAGCCGAATGCCATAGCGCTCACAGATGGAACAGAGATGCTGACCTATGCAGAATTAAACGAAAGAGCGAATATAGTTGCCCAGCATATAAGGCAAGCGGGAGCAGGCATTGGTACAAAAATCGGTATTTGCATGGAGCGTACCGCTACTTTAATAGTAGGAATGCTTGGAATACTAAAAGCCGGTGCTACTTATGTTCCTCTCGATCCTGCTTATCCGAGTGATCGACTTTCGTATATTATGCAGGATGCACAAGCTTCCTTACTGATCACGCAAAAAACAATGAACAACCAGTTCCATGTGGAGAACAGCCTCTATCTGGATGAGATGGATTGGTCACAATCTTCTTGTGTGAATGGTACCAATCCTTGTGTCGATGCAGAACAACCAGCCTACTTCATCTACACATCTGGTTCGACAGGCAAACCAAAAGGGGTACCCATCAGGCATCGCAGTGTGGGGGCTTTGATGAACTGGAGCAAACATATTTATTCGGATTCAGATATGAACGGAGTGTTGGCTTCTACCTCGATTTGTTTCGATCTCTCGGTCTTTGAAATTTTTGTAACACTGATGCGAGGTGGGAAAATCATTCTCGTAGAGCATGCATTACAACTGGTGCATTTATCGCAAGCATCAGAAGTTACTTTGATCAATACCGTTCCGTCCATCATGACCGAGCTGCTGCGTACCGAAAAGCTTCCTGATTCTGTTCGGATTGTCAATCTGGCCGGGGAACCTGTACCTCCTAAACTCGTTCAGGAATTATCGAAAATTGCATCTGTGGAGAAAATATGGAACTTATATGGCCCCTCAGAAGATACGACCTATTCAAGCTTCGCGCTAATCGATCAGAGTGGAAAAGAACCGATCACAATTGGCCGTCCGATTCATAATACGACCTTCTATGTATTGGATCAGCACATGCAGCCTGTACCGATTGGCATTCCTGGGGAGCTGTATATCGGTGGAGATGGATTAACAGCAGGATATGTAAACCTGGATCATTTGACGAAGGAAAAGTTTGTTCCCAATCCATTTACATCCGAGCAGACAACCCTGTATAAGACGGGCGACTTGGTTCGTTATCTGGCAGATGGGAACCTCGAATATCTAGGTCGCATGGATTTCCAAGTAAAAATGAATGGACAAAGGATCGAGCTGCAAGAGATTGAAGTGATCGTGAACAGCCATGAGAGTGTAGAAAAAGCATTGGTCACTGTACATGTGGATGAAAAGGGATATCAACACTTGGTTGCCTATGTGACTGGTAAGTCTGAGATTGATGCGGCTGAAATAACGATGTTTGCAAGAGAAAAATTGCCGCCTTACATGATCCCATCCATCTGGATTCCACTCGAATCGTTTCCTTTAACACCGAACGGAAAGATTGACCGTAAAGCACTGCCTGCCCCAACGGAAAATTCGCTGAGGATGGTTGAGGAATATTGTGCGCCTGTGAACGAAGTGGAAGAGTCGTTGGTAGCGATCTGGAGAGAAATACTTGGGGTCGAAAAAATCGGAACGAAGAATCAGTTCTTACATCTCGGTGGGAATTCTTTGCAGGCGGTCCGGGTTCTTACACGGGTAAGGGGGAAATGGGGAGTCGACCTGCGTCTGATCGATTTCTTCTCGAATCCGACTATCGCGTTTTTAGCTGAAAAAATCATAAATAACGCTGATCATGCAAAACCCTCAAGTCCGCTTCCGGCCATTGCCCGACGCAACCGCGAGAAATATCGTGTGTAATCGGATCAAGAGTGAGATGTAGCCATGATCAGAAACAGATGAAGGGGATGAAGTATGAGTTATTTCCAAAATGATCAGATGGAATGTGACACAGCCGTACAGTCTCAACAAGAAACCTACATCTTTCCTGCATCGTTTGCTCAGCAAAGCTTATGGTATCGATATAAGATGGAGGCTGACTCGGCGAGATACAATATCATGAAAGCGATGAAAATGACAGGAAGCCTTGATGTTTCGGCCCTGCATAGAAGTATTCATGAGGTGATTCGCCGTCACGAGACGCTAAGAACCACGTTTTCCGAGCAAAATGATGTTCCCATCCAAGTCATCTCCTCTGCCTTCCATCTAGAAATACCGATCATTCCTTTTACTGACTTTGATCATGAAGAAGAGCGAGAAAAAAAAGCACATGAATGGATGGAACAACAGGCTCAAATTCCATTTAATCTGGAGACAGGGCCATTAATACGCTTTCACCTTTTAAAGCTGGGCGGGCAAGAACATATCTTGTGCCTAACCATGCACCATATCATTTCGGATGGATGGTCCATCGGGATCTTAATTAAAGAAATCTCAGCGATTTATCAGGCTATTTACAGGAATGAGCCATCACCATTGCAGGAGCTTGCCATTCAATATGCAGATTTTTCGGAATGGCAGAGAGAGCTGTTAGAAGGTGATGCTATCCAATCACAAATCGACTATTGGAAACAAAAATTGTCTGGTGAGCTTCCCGTATTGCAGCTGCCTACGGATTTTACCCGTCCGCCTGTACCGAGTGGAGCAGGTGTTGCTGTAACATTTTTGATTCCAAAGTCGATTCAGAACCATCTTTCCTCTTTGTGCCAGCAAGAAGGGGTTACTTTATCTATGCTGATGCTTGCCATCTTTAAGGTGATCCTGTATCGGTATTCGGGACAAACGGACCTGATTGTTGGAACTCCGGTTGCCAATCGAAATGATCATGAGATAGAGGAGTTAATCGGTTATTTTATCAATACACTGGCGATTCGAACAGATTTGTCTAACAATCTGACATTCCGTGACTTGCTGCAGCAGATCAAACAGACAACCTTAGAAGCCTATTCCAATCAGAGTGTCCCTTTCGAAAAAATAGTAGACGAGATCAATCCTATACGAAATCCGAGCTACATGCCTGTTTTTCAGGTGATGTTTATCCTTCAGAATGCACCGCTCCATCCATTCGAGCTGCCAAATCTCTCCGTCACATCCATTCACGTGGATAATGGGACATCCAAATTTGATTTGACTCTCTCCTTTACCGAAACATCAGAGGGACTGGAAGGGCAATTGGTATATCGGACCGACCTGTTTGAGCGGGATACCATTGAAGAAATGCTGGAGCAATACCAGCAGGTGATCCAATCGGTCTGCAATGGAGGACAAGCTCAACGGATTGCAGATATTCCACTTCGTTCTGCTGGATACCAAGACGTTGTTCAGACAGATGCTCCTTCCAAATGGGAGGCTCATTCAACGATTCATTCTGTTTTTGAGGAGCAGGCTCTACGAGTTCCTGACCATATTGCGATCAAGACAAAGGATTCCACTCTGTCTTACCACGAGCTAAATCAAGCAGCGAATCATGTCGCCGGCTATCTTCTTGAACAGGTGCCGGCACAGGAGCAAAGAATCTTTTTGTTATTCGATAATAGTTCCGCCATGATTATTGGTACGTTAGGTGCGTTAAAAGCAGGAAAAACGTATGTACCTCTAGACCCCACCTACCCGATTGAGCGTCTTTCCTACATCGTGCAGGAATGTGGAGCTTCCACCATCGTAACGAGCAGACCGTTTTTGGCTCTTGCCCAACAGCTGCAAGGGGATGAGCGGATCATCACGATTGATGACATGGACTTCTCTATCTCAACAGCTAATGTACATGTTAGCGTACAGCCTGATGCGGAAGCCTATATTCTCTTTACCTCTGGATCAACGGGGAAACCAAAAGGCATTATGCAAAGCCATAAAAATGTGATGAAGCATATGGAAACGTATTCTGCAAATCTCGGAATCCAACACGAAGACCGCGTAACTCTGATTCCGTCCTACAGTGTTGATGCAGGGATTATGGATATCTATGCTGCTTTGTTAAATGGGGCAACCTTATTTCCTTTTGATACCAAAGAAGAGATCGATCGCATCGAAGACTTTTTGTACGAGAACAAGATTACGATTTACCATTCGACACCTACGGTTTATCGCTACCTGTTGAACAAGTTGTCCGATAAGAGTCTGCTTTCGACCATACGATACGTTGTGTTGGGTGGAGAAGAGGTGTTCGAGCGGGATGCTGTTTTATATAAGGAGTATTTCTCAGACCAATGTATCCTGGTAAATGGATATGGACCTAGTGAATGCACGGTCGCTATGCAGTTTATGTGTAATAAATCTACCAAGGTTCGGAAGGGGACATTCCCAGTCGGAAAACCGGTGAAAGACATTGAGATCCTGTTATTGGATGAAAACAACCAGAGAGCCGGCGTTTCTGGTGAAATTGCAATCAGGGGGTCCCACAATGCTCTTGGGTATTGGAATCAGCCGGAGTTAACCAAACAAGTATTTATCCCGTGTCCCGAGGATCCGAGTAAGACGATTTACAAGACGGGAGATATGGGACGGAGAACGCCTGATGACCATTACGTTTTTATGGGCCGAAAAGACTCCCAAGTCAAAATTCGTGGATTTCGGATTGAGCTTGGCGAAATTGAAGAAGCGATAGTAACTCACCCCGAGATTAGGGAAACAGTGGTACTCGCTAAGGGAGAAAGAGGGGAACAGCACTTGGTTGCCTACCTCGTATCCAGCGAGGGACGAAAGCTGGCATCAAGCGAACTCCGTGACTTTTTACGCGATAAACTACCAATTTTTATGATTCCTTCCTATTTTGTGTTTATGGATTCGATCCCATTGACACCTACCGGCAAGATTAACCGGTTGGCCTTACCTGATCAACAGCATGACGAGAGCGTTGAGCTTGTGATGCCGAGAGATGAGGTGGAGGAAAAGATGGCGGAAATATGGGCCAGCCTGTTTGGATGCGAACGGGTCAGTATCCGCCACAATTTCTTTGATTTAGGTGGACATTCATTAATAGCTACCCAATTGGTATCGCGAATCCGTAACGAATTTCATATTCAGATGCATGTTCACAGCTTATTTAAGTATCCGACCATTGAAGAGTTATGCTCGCAATTGAAAAAAATAAAGGAAAGCCAAGAAGAAGAACATTCTTTTGCAGATCTGCTGGATCAAATTGAACAACTGTCAGCTGAAGAAATACGCAAGAGACTGGACGAAGAAGGGGTGCTATGATGAAAAATTTAGTTGACCGCATCGAGGCACTTTCTGATGAACAATTACAGCTGTTGACGTTAGTACGCGCCCAAAAATCTATGCGTAATAGAGGGTTGGATTCCATTCCTGTGCAAGGGGAGCGGACAAGCTTCCCTCTTTCCTTTGCGCAACAGCGCATGTGGTTTCTTCATCAATTTATTTCTGACAAAACGGTTTATAACATCTCTGCTGCTTTATCAATAAAAGGTGAGCTAAACATTGGATTACTGGAAGCAGCATGGAAAAAATTGATTGCCCGTCATGAGATATTGCGAACGACCTTTCACGTAACGTCAGGACAAATGTATCAAACCGTTGCAGCCGAGATCGATTTTGCTTTACAGGTGGAAGAGTTACAGATCGAGGATGAAGAAGAGTTGATCCAACGAGTCAATCATGAGTTGAAAGTGACGTTTGATTTGGAACGAGGGCCGCTTATTTGGGTGAAGCTGTTCCAGCTGGGCCGGCAAGAGTACGTATTACTCGTAGTTGTTCATCATATTATCGCGGATGGATGGTCGATGGGGGTCCTCATCCGGGAATTATCCGAATTGTATCAGGAAAATCAGTTCCATCAGCAAGGCAACCTGCCCCCATTACGTTATCAATATGGTGATTTTGCTGCCTGGCAAAGGTCGAGCGGAAAAGAAGAAGAGTCTTTCTTGCTGCAAGCAGAATACTGGAAGCGTCAATTAAGAGATCTCCAAACAGTCCTAGAGCTTCCGACCGATCACCCACGCACAAATGAGCAAACCTATAATGGTGACCGCTATCAATTTGAAATCCCACACCATGTTACAAGTAAGTTGGAGCAGATTAGTAAGGAAGAACATGTATCTTTGTTTGATGTATGGTTTACGTTATTTCATATTCTCTTGTATCGCTATTCAGGTCAGACGGACATGATGATTGGGATTCCTATCGCCAATCGTAACAAGCTAGAAATAGAGGGCTTGGCTGGATGCTTCGTAAATACACTGCCGATCCGGACAAAATTGGACGAAGGTGTTTCCTTTCGCAGTCTGCTTAAGCAGATACATACGTGTGTGAACCAGGCGTATATCAATCAGGATTATCCGTATGAACAGATGGTGCAACAGTTGAATCTGGACAAGCATGCAGAGAAAAGCTCTGTATTCCAAGTTATGTTTTCATATCAGAATATGCCGATGCCAAAATTAAATATGACAGGGTTGGAGATCGACTATCTTGATATCACGAATGGTACATCGAAGTTCGATATGACTTTGTTCGTAATCCCAGCCGATGGCAGTTTCACGCTATCCATTGAATATAATCGAGATTTGTTTGAAAAAGATACAATCATTCGAATGGCCAGCCACTTCAAAAATCTTATTGATTATATAACTAGTCACATAGAAGTAGGTGTTTAGTGAAATGAACAATCAAATGAACAGTTCGATGTCTGTTTTTGAGAAAAATCCGTTAGATCAAGCCATTGATCGAATGCCTCTTCTATCCCCGAGCGAAAGAAAGCGAATCTGTGAGGATTGGAACGATACCGGTAAGCATTATGAACGAAACGTATGTCTGCACCAATTATTTGAAAGACAGGCCTACCTGACTCCAGATCAAATTGCGGTCGAATTTGAACAACAAGCATTGACTTATCAACAATTACACGAACGGGTTACCCATCTTGCCTGCCTTTTGCAAGAGAGAGGGGTCGGCCCAGATCAACTCGTTGGCGTCTGCATGGAACGGTCATTGGAGATGGTCATCGGAATCTATGCCATCCTCAAAGCAGGGGGAGCCTACGTTCCGTTTGATCCGGATTACCCGCAAGAGCGGCTCAAATTCATGTTAGAAGATTCTGAGGTTTCCGTGATGTTGGGGAATAAAGAATGTATGGCTTCCCTCCCATTTATGAGTAAGGACGCCATTCTTCTTGACCAAATCAATTGGGAAGAAGCTGAGAGAGAGCAGAGTCCTACAGCAAAAGCGGTATCGCCCAAGAACCTGGCTTATATGATCTATACGTCCGGTTCTACAGGAAGGCCGAAAGGGGTTCTGGTAACGCATGAAGCGATCTGCAACCGAATTTTTTGGATGCAGGATGCGTTTCCCTTAACAGCAGAAGATCACGTCCTGCAAAAAACGCCTTTCAGCTTTGATGTATCGGTGTGGGAATTTTTCTGGCCGTTGATGTGTGGGGCCAAACTGGTGATCGCGAAGCCAGAGGGGCATAAGGATTCGAGATATCTGGTTGAGATTATGGAAGAAAAGCGAATTTCTGTGCTGCATTTCGTTCCTACCATGCTTCGGGCATTTTTGGAAGAAAAAACATTGGGCTCGATCCCGTCCCTGCGCCATGTTTTCTGTAGTGGGGAGGCGCTTCCTAGTGAGCTGAAAGATAAATTTTTTGAGAAATTCGATACACGGATTCAATTGCACAACTTATACGGTCCAACAGAGGCAGCCGTAGATGTAACCTCGTGGACCTGCCTGAACACCCATAACCATCAACGGGTTCCGATCGGATATCCGATAGCCAATATTTCGTTATACGTATTGGATAAACATTTGCAGCCAGTTCCCATCGGTGTAACGGGAGAGCTGCATATTGGCGGAATCGGGCTTGCAAGAGGCTATCATAAACGACCGGAGTTGACCCGTGAAAAGTTCATTCCCGATCCTTTTCAAGCAGATTCCCGCTTATATAAGACGGGTGATTTAGCACGTTACCTGCCAGATGGTTCTATTGATTATATTGGACGAATTGATCATCAGGTGAAGTTACGGGGAAATCGTATCGAGCTGGGGGAAATTGAGGCGATTTTACATAGTCACCCTTCCATCCGTCAAGCGGTTGCCCTCGTGAAGACAGATAAAAACGGAAGTGAAAAATTGGTCGTGTATGCAGTCATGTATGACGATCCATGTTCCGAGCAAGAGCTGAAACAGTTCCTCAAGCAGCACCTGCCTCTATTTATGATACCTTCCAAAATCATGACTGTAGATGAAATCCCCTTACTTCCCAATGGCAAAGTCAATCGTCATTTGCTGCCAGAGCCACAATTTGATCTGACCAATGAGCCAATCGAATTGTCGCACTCCCCATCAACTGAAACAGAACGGAAGCTGGCCGAAATATGGTCCCAGGTTTTGAATGTGGAGAAGATCGGGGTTCATCAGGACTTTTTTGATCTGGGAGGAGATTCGATTCTGAGCCTGCAGGTAGTGGCCCGGGCGAATGAGGCGGGGCTGCATCTGACCTTGAAACAAATATTCGACCTAAAAACGATTCATGAACTGGCCAAGCAGATTGAATCTCATTTGGCATCGGGGACGGAATCCGTTATTGATCAAGGAGAAGTGGAAGGGTTGGTACCCCTTACACCTATTCAAAGATTTTTCTTCGATCAATCACTCGTTAACGTCAATCATTGGAATCAAGCTGTCATGCTGCAAATCAATCAGGAAGTCAAAGAAGAGCATGTCCATCAGGCTCTGAATGAAATCATTTTGCATCATGATGCTCTGCGTATGCGTTTTTGGCCACAAGAGAATCAGTGGGTGCAACGTAATCTATCTTATCAAGAACATCAGGATGGCACTTCTTTCTTTCATTCGTATGATCTTTCCGCGAAAAGCCGATCGGAAGCCGAAACCTTCATGGACAACATCACAAAGGAATTGCAAAGCTCACTGGACCTAACAAAGGGACCGCTGTTGCAAGCGGCTTACTTCCAATGTGCGCCCCCTCAAAAAAGCCGTCTTCTCTTAATCATCCACCATTTGGTCATCGATGGTGTTTCATGGCGAATCTTGTTTCATGATCTGGAAAAATGGTTGCGTGCCTTCGAGAACGGCGAGAGGGCACATGTAGAGAATAAAACAACTTCATTCAAAACATATGCGGAAAGCCTGCTCCATTTTGCTCAAACAGACGATTGTTCAAGGGATTTATCCTATTGGGTGACTCAGGCCAATGGAGAAGCGCAAGCGTTGCCAACCGACTTAAACGGAGAGATGACGGAGTCCTCAAAAGTAACGGTCAGCAGACTTCTTTCTAAAGAGGAGACGGGTAAACTGTTGGTGGCTCGCTCGGGCAAGCAACATGTACAAGTCATCGATCTATTGATGGCGGCTTTGGTATCGTCATTAGAAATCTTGACGAAGGGTGCAGCGGTCCGCATAGATTTGGAAGGCCATGGCAGGGAACCGTTTGTACCAGAGATGGATCTATCAAGGACGCTTGGTTGGTTTACAAGTATTTTTCCGATGTATGTCGAACGTACAGCGAAATCCGATCTTCAATCCTTGATTGCAATGATCAAAGAGAAGAGAGAAAACATGCCTCATGGTGGGATGAGTTATGGAGTCCTGCGTTATGTGGGAGAGGAAGAAAAGCTCAGGGAGGCTCCCCGGGCCGACATTCTCTTTAATTACTTAGGACAGTTTCGGGATGAAAAGTCCAGCAATGCTCTCCTTACACCTGTAAAAGAACATGTTCCTTATTCCAAAAGTGATGATGAGAAGATGCTCTACAAAATAGAAATCAATTGTCTTGTCGTGGATGACCAGTTGCATATGAATTGGTCCTACAGTAATCAAACCTATCAGGGGTCCACCATGGAGTCCCTTGCAGATGCATACAAGAATACGTTAATCGATTGGATTCGAATGAATTCGATGAATGGCGAACATTCGTATACACCTTCTGATTTCCCACAAGCGAAATTAAGCCAGACGGATCTTACGAAATTGCTGAAGAAAATCTCTCAGAACGCTGGAGGAGTGGAGCATGCAACTGGAAAATCTTGAAGATATTTATGAGCTTTCTCCCATGCAGCAGGGAATGCTTTTTCATAGTATCGCGTTTCCTCAATCCAACGCCTATATCCAACAATTTCAATGTGTGATAGAAGGCAAGCTGCAGCTTCCAACTTTTTTGCAAGCCTGGCGCGAGGTAATCCATCGTCATCCCATCCTGCGAACCGCATTCTATTGGGAGGATCTTGAGAAACCGGTTCAAGTAGTGTACCGTCACGTGGATTTTTCCCCGAATATGTTGGATTGGAGGGCTTTATCGGCAGAGGAGAAGGAAGAAAAATGGAACGAAATTCTGGCAGATGATCTCGCCCTTGGATTCGATTTTGCCAACTCGCCTTTAATGCGGATTACCCTGATCCAAACGGAAGATGAGGTACATCGGTTGGTATGGACCCATCATCATATCATTTTGGACGGCTGGTCTATCCCGCTGTTGCTGCGTGAGCTTTTTGGGTTCTATCAGAACAAGGATCGTCAGGAGGAGCTGAATGTAAGACAGGTTTCTCCCTACAAAGCGTATATCAGTTGGTTGGATCAACAAGATGTAGAGAAAGCAGAGAATTATTGGCGACAAGAACTGCGTGATCTCTCGTCTTCCTCTACCAGATGGCTCAGCAGCAGAGGAAGGGATGTGCTCAAAGTCCCTGCCATAGCGGAACAAACCATCCTGCTTCCAGATTCTCTTACTGCCAAAATAAGAGATTACGCACGCTCAAGCCGGTATACAGTAAGCACAATCATTCAGGGAGCATGGGCATTACTTTTACGGAGATATTCCCAGGATGACGACGTTCTATATGGTCTCACCGTCTCAGGCAGACCTCCTGCATTATCTGGAGTCGAGTCCATGATTGGGTTATTTATCAATACGCTGCCGATGCGGATGAAAATAGACCCAACGATGAAGGTCCATACTTATCTCGAACAAGTTCAGAAGAAGTTTGTAGAAGTTCAAGAATTCGATTACACCCCTTTGTCTAAGATTCACGAATGGAGTGACAACCAAAAGGGAGAACCATTATTTGCGAGTATCTTCGTTTTTGAGAACTACCCTGTTCATTCCCTCGAATCGATCATAAATGATATTGAAATAAAAGACGTATCGTTTCGAGAGGAAACCGACTATCCATTAACCGTAACGGTTTCTTCCACTAAACTGGATCGATTGTCCATTAGCATCAGCTATCAGCAGGAGCTATTCTCATCAGAAGCGATGTCTGATTTGTTGAATCATCTGGAAATGTTGCTGCTCCATTTGGTTTCGGAGCCAGAGCAACTGATACAAGAGTTGCCGTCCATTACGGAAAAAGAACTCAATCGAATCAAGAACTGGAATCAAACCGAACAGGATTTCCCACAAGATCAAACCATTGATCAAATATTGGAGCAATGGGCAGAACGTGATCCTGCCAGGACGGCTGTTGTTGATCGGGACAGGGTGATTACCTACGGAGAACTGAATGAAAAGGCCAACAAACTTGCAGCCTATCTTCTTGAACGGGGTGTATCTTCGAACGTGCCGGTAGCTGTGGTTATGGATAAATCGATTGAGCTTATTGTGGGGATCGTTGGGATTATGAAAGCCGGTGGAGCATATGTCCCCATTGATCCGGCCTATCCGAAAGAGAGATTCCACTACCTGCTGACCGATTGTTCAGCAAAATTTGTAGTCACGACCAGTAACTTGATGGAGCGGATTGGTGACAGAGAGGCTCAAATCATCTGTTTGGATGATGAGTGGGAGAACCTGAACGCTTATCCTGCGAGTTTGCCAAAGGGACAAGGTAATAAAGCAGAAGACTTAGCCTACATGATATATACATCTGGATCAACGGGAAATCCCAAGGGAGTCATGGTGCAGCATCAGTCTTTGATCAACATCGGGTACGCCTGGTTGAAGGAATATCAATTGGATACATTTGCAGTGTCGCTCTTGCAAATCGCAAGTACATCGTTTGACGTATTTGCCGGAGATTTAGTGCGTACCATCATCAGCGGCGGACGCATGATCATCTGTCCAGAAAAATCAAAGCTTGATTTACCGGCTCTCTACCAATTGATTCATGAAAATCAGGTATCGATTGTAGAGTCAACACCAGCATTACTCGTTCCCTTATTCGACTATATTCATGATACTGATTTGCCGGTCGACAGCATGAAGCTGTTAATTCTTGGATCCGATCAGCTTGCCTTGCGGGACTATGAAAGATTGGTTGAGCGATTTGGTTCCCACATGCGGATTGTGAATAGCTATGGCACAACCGAAACGACGATTGATTCCAGCTATTTTGAGTCAAGCCTGGACGAATTGGCGAATCACTATGCGAATACCAGCCAGGTGCCGATCGGAAAGCCGATGCCTAACACAAGCTACTATATTCTGGATGAACAATTGAAGCCTCAACCGATTGGGGTGCCTGGGGAATTGTACATTGGCGGAAGAGGGGTAGCGAAGGGATATCACAATCGAGCGGAATTGACCCAAACCAAATTTGTTGACGATCCATTTTCGTCTGGTAGCCGAATGTATCGGACTGGTGACATGGCCAGATGGAATGAGCAGGGTGTAGTTGAATTCATGGGTCGTAATGATCACCAGATCAAAATTCGTGGATATCGAGTGGAGATCGGTGAGATTGAAAAAGTCATGTTGACCTATCCACACATAAAAAGTGCCGCCGTGCATGTGCATCAGAACCACACCGGAATTCAAATGCTTTGTGCTTATGTGACAAGCTCCATTCCGGCGTTTGACCGTCATTTTGACGAATTACGTGCTTACTTGTCGGGGCGATTACCCGACTACATGATACCGACTCATTATATGCTTCTCGAAAGCTTGCCACTTACTCATAATGCGAAGATCGACTATCGTGCTCTTCCTTTTCCGATTGAAAATCAGGATCTTCACGTTTCGGAAGGTCAGCTGGAGGACGATGTCGAGAGAAGATTGGTTAGCATCTGGCAAGAGGTTCTCGGGGTTGGGCACATCACAAGAAATCAGAGTTTTTTTGATTTAGGTGGAAACTCTATGCTCATCCTGAAGTTATTCAATGCACTCAAAAAAGAGTTCACTGTTGAAGTAACCGTTGCAGACTTATTCTCACAGCATACGATCCAGATGTTGGCCTCTTTTATTCGGACAAAGCAAGAAGTTGACGAACAAGAAGACCTTGAGACTATTTTGAAAAAATTAGAGTCCGGCCAAATTGACGTAGAGGTAGCCAAGGAGAAAATGAAGGTCCTGAGCAAATAGCTGCTTTGAAGGGGGAGCGTACCATGGAAAGACTGAAGAACTATATTTTGGAGCAGGTTGCCAATCAATCATTAAATTCGAAGGATGCCTTGCAATTCTTACAGTTCTTAAACCAAGAAGCAGAGCGGCAACCTGTTGAACCGTGTGAACAATATGCCATTGTGGGAATGGCCGGCCGTTTTCCTGACGCCCCTAATGTGGAAGCATTCTGGAAGAACCTGACCCAAGGGAAAGACTCAATTGCTCCGTATCCACAAAGCCGTATTGATGATGTAACTCATATCAATCAAGATTATTTTGAAAAAATGAAAGGGGCAAAATTTCGGCCGGGTGGGTATCTGGAAAGAGTCGATTTATTTGATCCTGCTTTTTTTAACATTACTCCAGCAGAAGCGAAGGCTATGGAGCCGAATCAGCGATTTTTCTTAGAGGTAGCCTGGGAGGCATTGGAGAATGGCAACTATTCGAAGGAAAAGCTAAAAGGCTCACGTACCGGGGTTTTTGTAGGGCATTCGATGGAGAATCGTTACAAGAGTCTGTTGGGAAATGGTGACCCACTGGCTGATATCGGGAATATGCCATCCATGATAGCTGCACGGGTCTCCTACCTTTTCAATCTACGCGGTCCCAGCATGACCATCGATACGACATGTTCTTCTTCACTTGTTGCTGTCCATACTGCGTGTCAGGCATTGAAAAACAATGAATGTGATACAGCCATTGCAGGCGGTGTAAATGTGGGAGTGTTCCCGCTCTTAGATGAAAACTATCGCAAGGGGCACGAAGCGGGCGACGGACGATGCAAAGCTTTTGATGCTTCCGCAGATGGAACCAATTTTGGTGAGGGTGCAGGTGTGATTGTCATACGCCGCTTGTCAGATGCGCTAAAGGATCAAGACTTTATTTATGCTGTTATCAAGGGCAGTGCTGTTAACAATGACGGCTTAACCAATGGGATCACAGCTCCAAATCCGGAAGCACAACGGGATGTTGTCATAGATGCGTGGAAACAATCACGAATTAACCCCGAAACGATAAGCTATATCGAAGCTCATGGAACAGGAACAAAATTAGGTGATCCTATTGAAATTCAAGGGCTTACGGAAGCTTTCCGGAAATACACAACGAAAAAGAAGTTTGTAGCCATCAGCTCGGTTAAAACGAATATTGGCCATTTGGATGCGGCTGCGGGGATTGCCAGTTTAGTGAAAGCAGTGCTGTGCTTCCAGCATGGACAGCTCCCGGCATCCTTACATTTTCATGAGGCCAATCCATACATTGATTTTGAGAACTCACCTGTATACGTAAATGACCAATTGCAAACTTGGGAGAGAGATGGAAGTACGCCGAGACGTGCGGGCATCAGTTCATTTGGGATGAGCGGGACCAATTGTCACCTGATTCTGGAAGAGTTCCAAACAGAGAAGCCTGTAGTGCCAGAAGAAAATCATCTGATGATGTTTACGTTGTCGGGTAAAAGTCAACGCTCTGTTCTTCGATTAGCGAAACGATACAAGGATTTTCTGCAAGACAATGCTTTTTCTTTCACTGATGTCGTACATACGGCTAATCGATGCAGGGAGCATCACGAACATCGCATTGCCATTCTGGTATCTTCACTGGCTGATCTCAGAGTCAAACTCTCGAGAGTAAGTGCCATCGGTGAAATTGAGCTTTTCCCCAATTTGAGTTCGGAAGGGATTTACTATAGTAACTTAAATAAAAAGGCGGCAGTTGATACCCAAGAGCGTCTAAGAAAGATTCAACCGCATGAGAATGAAGCCTTACTGGAAGCGTATCTGGACGGTTACCACATGGATTGGGAGTATTTTTATCAGGCAAAACCATTCAACAAGGTACCGCTGCCTTCCGGTACTTATAATCAGGTCAGATGTTGGCCAAAGCTGGAAGTGGCGGCGAAGGCAGAAACACCGCTGCAATCCTTGCTGTATGATCTATCCTGGTGTGAATACCCACTTGGTTTCCCACAAGAAACAGCAATGAAGCAGGGCGGCGTGTGGCTTGTTTTTGCAAATCGTAAGCCTCTGACACAAAAATTGATCGAAAGGTTGGAGCTTGAGGGTCAACAAGCCCTATTCATTTATCCGGGTGAACAGTATAAACAAGTATCTGAAACGGAGTATCACCTGAATCCAAATTCGATCGATGACTATCAGCAATTCGTTTCTTCTTTGGAAAAAGAGATGATTGGACAGATCACGGGCGTCCTGCATATGTGGACGTGCCAGAGCAGTGAAGAAAATTTGAATGATCCGATCCGTCTTCATGCGACCCAGTATGAAGGGGTATATAGTGCATTCTATCTCTCTAAGACGTTGCTTACTCACAAAGAGTTAAGACCAATTTCATTTACGGTTGTCACGGATCATGTGTATCGGGTAGATGGCAGCGAAGAGCGTATTTATCCAGAGAAAGCACCATTGGTCGGCTATACGAAAGTCATTTCTCAGGAATTTCCCAATATTGCTACCTATTCGATTGATTTAAATTCTGAGGGGATGACTCAAGACGAAATGCTTGCATGCATCATGAGTGAGCTTTCACTTGATCGTGGCTATCGTGATGAGCTCGTAGCCTATCGCCGTTCGAACAGATATATTCAAATGCTAAAAAGATTAGACATGGAGCAGGTTGAACAGTCAGAACGAAAAGTAAAGCAGAATGGCGTATATCTGTTTGCCGGTGCTGGATTTTTGGGCATGGAGGCAGCGAAATATCTCGCCAAGCAAGAAAAGATCAAAATCGTCCTGTTGAACCGTACACCGTTGCCACCCCGTGAACGTTGGGAGGATATTTTGAGAGTCGAGGATGAAAACAGCCGCCTCTATTCACAGCTAAAAGGGATCGAGGAAATTGAGAAGCTCGGATCAGAAGTCCTCTACATTCCTACTAATCTCATGAAAGAAAACGATGTGAAGGCAGCCATTCACCAAGTAGTGCAGCAGTATGGAAAAATAGACGGGGTTCTCTTCACCATAAAAGATATTTACGGGAAAACAATTGAAGAAATCACAGAGGCAGAGTTTACGAATTCAATCCAAAGCAAAATTGCCGGAAGTTGGCTCATTGATCACTATACAAAAGATCAAGCGTTGGATTTCTTTATCAATTTCGCCTCCATTTCTTCGGTTATGGCGGGACCTAAAAACTGTGATTGTACGTCGGCCAATACGTTTTTAGATTCCTTTGCCGATTACCGTCAGCTGCAGGGACGTAAAACGATCACCTTAAACCTCACAGAGATTTATACCGGGGAACGAGTTGGGAAAACACCTGAGAGAACGATGATTCCCCCTATGAAATATGAAGACTTTATTTCTTGCTTTGCCTATGTCCTCCAACACGATCTAGACTATGTTGTCATTTCAGATTTTGATATGGAAGTCTTACATGTGGTTTTACCTGTTATTAAAATCAATTTCGAAGGAAAGCTCCTTCAAGAAATCCAACGTGCCCAGATTAATGAAGCCACCCTGCTTGGGAAAGAAAATGGAATGCTCGATTCTCATAAGCCAGCGACCTATACATTGGCAGAGGTGGACAACATGCTTGCGGAAGTGTGGCAAGAGGTGCTCGGCTATGAAGAGATTGATCCTTATGCACAGTTCTTCCAGTTAGGGGGAACCTCTTTAAGTGCGGTTAAGCTCATACGGCTTGTGTCATTGCGCTTCGGGATTGCTTTTGAGGTTGCTGATCTGTACACATACGCTTCTTTTGAGGCCATGCGTGACTATATTCATACAAGTATAAAAGAGACCACGAAGCAAGATGATCTATTCGATCTCTTAGACGTGTTAACCGAGGATGAATTATCGGTAGAAGACGCTCTGAGGGCATTGGAGAAAATGGAAACGTAGAACGATTATGGTGGATCAAGTCTGGAGGAGTGTTCATGAATCCGATTGCTTTTCTTTTTCCAGGGCAGGGCAGTCAGTATATTGGGATGGGAATAGATTTATGCAGCCATTTTGAGGCAGCCTTGCATACGTTTCAAGAAGCAAGTGAAGTCGTAGGATTTGATTTATTGCACTTGTGTACAGAAGGCAGCGCGGATCAGCTCATGAAGACAGAAAATGCCCAGCCGGCAATCTTAACGGCAAGTGTGGCAGCCTTTCGCGTACTGCAAGCAGAATTTTCTCCGAAACCCATATATGGGGCGGGGCACAGTTTAGGAGAGTATACAGCCTTAACATGTTCAGGGGCATTGGCGTTTGCTGACGCTGTGAGGCTTGTACATCTACGGGGAAAATGGATGCAAGAAGCAGTCCCTGCCAAAGCAGGCTTGATGACAGCGGTGACCGGTCTTGATCCCCACGTGATCGCCGAAATCTGTCACGAGATCACATCTTCTGATGAGATCGTTGTCGTTGCCAATCATAACAGCCATCAACAGGTGGTGTTGTCCGGTCATTCGTCCGCAGTCATCAAGGCGACGCAAAAGATTGAGGGCTTGGGTGGAGCAGCCAAGACCTTGAGTGTGAGTGCACCGTTCCATAGTCCGTTAATGACTCCCGCAGCAGAACAGATGAAGGCCGTACTGAATAGCACGGTGTTCAACAAAATGGATTGGCCCGTGCTGTCCAATGTCACCGCCATGCCGTATGCTTCGCCGGAACAAATTCCTGATCTGTTAGCACAGCAAATCACTAGTCCTGTTCGCTGGTACGAGATCATGAGCTACTTGAATCATGCAGGGATTCAGACCATCGTGGAAATAGGGCCTAAACAAGTATTGAAATCGTTGATGAAGCAGAGTTTCCCGAATATCGAGTCGTATTCCATGGAACGAGTAGAACATTACCATACATTACTGTCCGTATCTTCGTTAGAGAAGGAGTCTAATCCGCCAGATGGAATGCGCTTTTTGAAAAAATGCCTAGTGTTGGCCGTCAGTACGAAGAATTACAATCCGGATGCAAAAGAATATCAAGAGAAAGCTGTGCTGCCTTATCAACAGATGAAGGCATTGAAGGAACGGTTGGAAAGTGAAAAACAACAGGTAACGGCTGTCCATATGCAAGAAGCATTACAGATGCTCAGGAGTGTTTTTGAAACCAAACGGCTTCCAAAAGAAGAGCAGGACGCGAGATTCGAATCCTTATTTCTTGAGACAGGTACAAAAAAATGGTTTGGTCATGTTTGCACGTAATGAATCTGTTGATGGAAGGTCGATGAGATGAATAATAACAAATATTTACAAACCGTATTGAACCTTGTGAAGAATAAAGAAATCTCCAAAGAAGCCGGCCATACACTGCTAAAAGAATATATGGCACATACCCCCAAAAGTTCAGGCACAGAGGAAGAGAATAAGATTGCGATCATCGGTATGAGCTGCCGCATGCCAGAAGCTACCTCCAAGGAGGCCTTCTGGCATAATATCAAGTTAGGAAAAGACAGTATACGCCACTTCCCAACCAGCAGAAGGAAAGATATTGATGACTATTTGAGTCAGATCAATCCGAATTTGTTTGCGGGAGACGATGCTTATTGGCAGGCTGGCTATCTGGATGAAATTGATAAATTCGACCACGAGCTATTCCAGATTCTCCCTGGTGAAGCCAAATACATGGACCCGCAGCAACGAATCTTTTTGGAGATGGTCTATGAAGCCGTGGAAGATGCAGGCTATGGGAATGGCAAAATCAACAACACGAAAACAGGAGTCTATATCGGGAATTGCCCAACGGAGTATGGGATGATTGCCAATCATCAATCCCCTCTTGCTGTGACAGGTACGAATGTTCCGATCATTGCTTCCCGTGTAAATTATGTGTTTAATCTGCGGGGGCCTGCCTTGGCATTTTCCAGTACATGTTCTTCTTCTCTGGTAGCTGTTCATTATGCGGTGCAAGCCCTGTTGAACGGGGAGTGTGAGCAAGCCTTGACTGGGGCAATCAACCTTTATTTATTCCCGGTTGATCTCGTGACAGACAGTGCCTATCGGGTCGGGATCGTTTCCGAAGAGAGCCGCTGCCGAACATTTGATAATGCAGCGAATGGAGTGGTACGCGGTGAAGGGGGAGCGGTCCTGCTGCTCAAGCCGCTCAAGAGAGCATTGGCAGACGGCGACCACATCTATGGGACGATTATTGGGACAGGCGTAAATAATGATGGACTCTCCACCAGCATTTCTGCGCCCAATCCGGTTGCCCAAGCGGAGATGCTGACGAGTGTATGGAAAAAAGCAAATATTGATCCGCGCAGCATTGCGTACCTCGAAGCACACGGAACCGGGACAAAACTGGGCGATCCTATCGAAATTGCGGCCATCACCAGAGCATTTGCCCCTTTTACAAAAGAGAGACAATTTTGTGGGATCGGTTCAGTGAAAAGCAACATCGGTCATCTTGTCAATGGAGCTTCAGGGATTGCTGGACTAATCAAAACGGTTCTCGCACTGAAACATAAACAGCTTCCCCCAACTCTTCACTTTGAGGACCCGAACCCACTAATTGACTTCCTCCAATCACCTGTCTATGTTGTGGACCGCCTGCAGGATTGGAAGACAGAGGAGGAGCCGCGAAGAGCAGGTGTGAGTGCGTTTGGATTTAATGGGACCAATGCACATATCCTGCTGGAAGAAGCCCCATTGCCAGACAGAGAACAGCCCGAAGCGAAAGGCCCATTCTTATTTGTCTTATCAGCACGGAAAAAAACAATCGTACGAGAGCTGATTCAACGCTACATTGCGTTTTTGAAGGAAAATCCAGATATCCCTCTGGGGAATGTCTGCTTTACAGCTGCTACAGGCCGGCAACATCATCCTGTGAGGGTAGCCATGGTAACACACAGTGTCGAAGATTTAGTGATGCAGTTAGAGAACGAGTTATGGCGTAATGACGAGGTTGCCATTGCAGGTACAGGTGCAGTGCATGATCAAGAGCGGATCACTGACCCACTGCTTGAGATAACGGCCCGTTACCTTGCAGGGGAGACGATCAATTGGGATCAACTGTATGCGGATGGAGCCTTCACACGGATTCCGTTGCCAACCTACCCGTTTGAGCGGGTACGTCATTGGGTAGATCAATCGTCACTGGCGGGCTCGACACCGTATACGTTTGGTCTTGCAGCGAATGCAGCAGACTCTGCCCAAAGCGTAGAAGTAGAGCAGCTGCCGCTTGATCTGATTCAAGATGTGAAAACAGTAGAATCCAGACTGGTTGCGATTATGTCTTTGGCAATGGGAGTATCCGATTTGGACAAGGACTCCGACTTTTTCCGTCAGGGCGGGGATTCTCTGTTGGGGATGCAGGTGATCAACGCGATCAATAACGAACTGAAAACCAAGATCACGGTTGAGCAATTGTTTATGAATCCGGTTATTGCTGATTTGGCAAAAGCCATTTTTCATGGGGAACGGGGTCATTACGATACCATCGAGGTTCAACCTGTATCAGATTCGTATCCGGCTTCATTTTCACAAAGACGGATGTGGATTCTTGATCAGATGCAGACGAAACGAATCGCCTACAATATGGCCCAAGCAGTTTCCGTTACAGGGGCAATTGATCGAAACGTATTGCGCGAGGCCCTCCAGATTGTGATGGAACGCCAAGAAAGCCTGCGGACCCTATTCTTCGAGGAGAATGGTGAGCTGCGGCAAAAAATCTTGGAACAGTTGAACGTACAATTGGAGTACATGGACCTCACCAGCCAACTGGGTGCTGAAGAATTGGCAAAAGGCTATATAGAAGAAGCGAAGAATCAACCCTTCGATCTGGAGCAGGGGCCACTATGGCGGGTTCAATTATATGAGGTTGGACATGAGTCCTATCATCTCTTGCTGGTTATGCATCACATCATCTCAGATGGATGGTCGATGGAACTGTTTATCTCCGAATTGCTGACGATCTATCATAGTCTTTGCAGAGGGGAATCTGTCGAGCTTGAACCAAACCGTATCCAATACAAGGACTATTGCGCTTGGCAAAACCAGTTTTTATCAGACCAAAGTATCAAACATCAAGAGAAGTTTTGGTTAGAGCAATTCGCAGAGGAAATCCCTGTATGTGAAATCGTCGGTGATCTTTCACGTCCTTCTGTCTTCCATTTTGAAGGAGGGCGGCGCAGTTTTGTGCTCGATCCCGTGACATCCGAAAAACTGAAGCAGGTTGCGTTGGATCATCAGGCAACCCTTTACATGACGCTTCTGTCCTCGGTCTATCTGTTACTGCACCGCTATTCCGGCAAGCGGAACCTCATCATTGGATCACCGATTTCTGGTCGTGCTCATTTTGATGTGAAGAATTTAATCGGTTCTTTTGTCAATACACTCGCGATACAGACCACTGTTGATCCAGAGGCGAGTATCGGAACCTTCATCTCGGACGTGAAGGAAAGAGTGATCCAATGCTTTGAGAATCAGGATTATCCTTTTGACCTGTTGATCGACAAGCTGCAACTCACTAGAGATACATCTCGTTCCCCACTATTTAATATCAACGTGGTATTGCAAAACGCAAATCAAATGTTTGAGAAAGATTGGGGAAGGGATCTGTTCAAGGTCGAGCCAATCCATTTCGCAGATCACACGAGTGCCAAATGGGACTTGGAGTTTGAATTTGTTGAGATGGAGGATGGTTCGATTCAATGCTTGCTGGAATACTATACCGGTATTTATTCACCAGAAATGATTGAATCTCTGATCGACAACTATTTGTGCCTGCTGGATTCAATCGCCACTGACCCAGATCAAACCGTCAGTCAACTTCAGTTGTTATCGCCAAAGCGAAGAGAGCAGGTCGTCAACGGCTTTAATAAAGGGGAAATCATGTCCGTTCCTGATCTGACTCTGCATGAGTGGTTTACCCAACAAGCCGCATCTGGCCCTGATACAGCCGCGATCATGTACAACGATCAGACCCTCACGTATGCGGAGGTCGAGAGAAGGACCAATCAATTAGCACACTTCCTCTTGGAGAATGGAATACGGGAAAACAGCCACGTGGGGATTCTAATGGAAAACCATCCGGCTACGATCCTGTCTATATTGGCCATTCTAAAAACGGGAGCGGCGTATGTTCCATTAGATACCAAGCATCCACTGTCCCGATTGCAAATGATTGTGGAGGAAGCCGCCATTACGTTCGTGTTATCGACGAAGAAGCACATTGGCAAGCTGAATCGACTGCAATGGGAATGCCCTACTCTGCAAGCATACATCTGTTTGGACAGCAGCCATGTTCATGCAGAAGAGGAGGATGAAAGTGAATCCAATGAGCTGATGAATCAGGAAATATGGGATTACGTAGCGGAGAGCGCGCATGACGCGATTTCTGGCTCAGGCTGGGTGAGTTCTTATACGGGAGAGCATTTCAGCCAACAGGAGATGGATGAGTACAGTCAGAATGTTCTCAACAAATTAAAGCCGTACCTGCATCCAAGCAGTACGGTATTGGAAATCGGTTGCGGCTCAGGGATTACCCTGTTTAATCTGGCTCCTTATGTAAGCAAGTGTGTGGGCACCGATCTATCTAAAAAGATCATTGAAAATAATATTCGTGTCGCAGCAGAGCGAGGGTATACCCATGTGGATTTCCAAAACATCGAAGCCCATCACATTGATCAGGTCGAGACCCAAGCGAAGTTTGATGTGATTATCCTCAACAGTGTCATTCACTGTTTTAACGGGCACAACTATCTGCGCCAGGTGATCCAAAAAGCCCTTCAATTATTGGCGGATGACGGAATTCTGTTCATCGGCGATGTGATGGATGGTGAACGGAAGAGGGAACTGGTACAGTCCTTAGAGGAGTTCAAGCGGCAGAATCAAGGAAAAGGCTATAAAACAAAAACCGAATGGGATACAGAACTGTTCATTTGGCCGGCATTCTGGACAGACCTACAGGCGGATTTTGCAGAAATCACTTCTGTTCATATCTCCAACAAGCACTATACGATTTCAAATGAGCTGACCGAATACCGCTATGATGTCATTTTACAAGTGAACAAGGAGGAGCCGTCTGTAACCAAACGTGAAAAACGAAAAGTTCAATATGATTTGACGGCCCTCACCGATTGTTCGCTTGACCCGGTTTCCGTGAAGGTCAGCCCAGATCAGGCGGCCTACATCATTTTTACGTCTGGTTCTACAGGAAAGCCCAAAGGAGTTGTGATTGAGCATCGAAGTGCAGTCAATTACATCTGGTGGAGTATCCACTACTATTTTGGTGATCTTTTGGAAAAGCCGATGTTTCCTGTTTATTCGTCCCTTGGATTTGATTTAACGGTCACGAGTATATTTGTACCTCTGCTGAGTGGTGCTGCGCTTACGATCTATGATGATCATTTTGACGATGTATTGTCCAAGATGGAAAAAGACGGACGTAGCAATGCCATCAAGCTAACCCCGGCCCATCTCGGCTACCTTTTGCAGAGCCCTTACCGGATCGAATCATTGCGGACGTTTATTGTTGGGGGCGAATCTCTCAATGCGTCGCTTGCCGCTCAATTGTTTGCCCTAGAAGAATATAAGCAGGTCCGTGAAGAGATCTGTATATACAATGAGTACGGGCCTACAGAAGCGACCGTTGGCTGCATTGTCTTCAAAATCCAAGACCACAACCTTGCTGAACTCAAAGCGAATGTACAAATTGGCAAGCCGATTGCCAACACGAGCATCTACATTCTGGATGAACAACGGCAGCCTGTTCCGATTGGTGTGTCTGGGGAGATCTACATTGCAGGAAAAGGATTGGCCCGCGGCTATTTGCGAAATGATCAGGCAACGGCAGAGAAGTTTATCCACAATCCATTTTCCACCGACGGATTTGAGCGCATGTACCGAACAGGTGATTTGGGCCGATTCCTGCCTGATGGTACGATTGAATTTTTGGGTCGCATAGACCGCCAAGTCAAGATACGCTCTTACCGCATTGAGCTGGACGAAGTGGAGAGTGTACTGCTTACACATGAACAGATCAAGGAAGCATTTGTCATTGACCGCAATGGAGAGAACGGTACGAAAATTCTCTGCGCCTATTATGTTGCACAGGAGGAGCTGGGGCCTAACGAGCTCCGGGGCCACCTGTTAAAATCCTTGCCCGAGTATATGGTGCCAACTCATTTTATTCCGATTCACGAGTTGCCTCTGTCTATTAACGGAAAGGTCGAGGTCAAGCGATTACCTGACCCTGTGGTGACATTTTCAAAGGAACGGAAATTTATTGGCCCAAGAAACAGCACAGAAGAGAAAATCGGTATGATCTGGGCGGGTGTACTGGGAGTATCATCTGTCAGTATTCATGATGACTTCTTTGAATTAGGCGGAGATTCGATCAAAGCGATTCAAGCGGTATCAAAAGCAAAAGAGCTGGGGATACAGCTTTCCGTCAAGGATATTTTTGAACATAAAACAATTGAGGCGCTTTCCGATTATGACTCATTTTCGAGCCAGACCCATTGGATCAATCAAGAGGAAGTGAGCGGTGAGATCCCGTTAACTCCGATTCAGCATTGGTTCAAAGAACTACATCAGCCATATCCTAACTATTTTCATATGGCTAGGATATTCCAGCTGCCTGTAGATGTAGATCTCGGTTTACTGGAACAGGTGTTTACCAAGTTAATTGAGCATCACGATCTGTTGCGGAGCAGATATGTCATCACAGATGGTGAGATTTCGCAATATAATCGCTCGATCGAGGAAGCTCCGGCATTCAAGTTAGACTCTGTTGATTTACGGGCAGTTCCAGCTGTGGAAAGAATGGAGAAGCTCAAAGAGCTGAGTGTCTATCATCAGAATCAACTGAATCTCTCAGAGGATTTGTTGATCAAAGCGATCGTATTCGATCTGGCTGAACAAGGAAAGTATCTGTTGCTGATCGTTCATCACCTTGTCATAGATGGTGTCTCCTGGCGATTCATGCTGCAGGACGTGGAAAGATTGTACGATACGAAGCTGACAGAGCCATTGCCACGTAAGACTACATCCTACAAGGAGTGGAGCAGTAAGCTGGAGAACTTCGCAAAAGAGGAAGCCGTTGATGTATCTTACTGGCTGCAATTGGATGCAGCTGCTCAGACGAATCTCGTAACCAAGACCAATGACAGCATTCATCCGGCCACCTATGCACATAAGAGAATAGGTCTTGACCCAGTGCTAACCGAGACATTGCGGAGGATGGCAAGCAAGGAGTACAGCACGAATATGAATGTACTTCTGTTAGCTGGCCTGATCGATTCTGTTTCAAACGTGTTCTCCACAGATGACGTGCTGATTACACTGGAAGGACACGGGCGAGAAGAGTTGTTCCCGGATTTGGATATCTCCCGAACCATTGGCTGGTTTACCAGCATGTATCCTGTGCATGTATCTAAGCAACAATCCAAACGCGCAACCGTGGAGGTTATCAAGAAGACCTTAGAGTCATTGCCCAATAACGGGGTGAATTACGGAATTGGTCGTTACCTGCAACGAATCCCTCAACTTGAAAGGCTTTCCCCACAGATTTTGTTCAACTATTTCGGTGAGGCGAAAGGGATTCTGTCTCAAAAAGAAGGGACGTTATTAACCGCGAGCCATCTGGATTTCGGCTCAGTCTGGCATCCGGAGAATCGATTATCCCATCCGCTTGAATTCAACGCGATGATTGATGAGACAGGCTGCCTTTGGATCTCAATCGATTATCAGGTGTCCGCCTTCGAGACAGAAGACATCGATCAATTAGGGAACAGGTTGAAACGATCTCTTGCAGAGCTTGCAGGCACAGTGACACTGGTTGGCAACCAACCGGAATAACAGGTAAATGCGATTGGGGGGACTGATTCTGTATCTTTCCCCTTAATCGCTATCCCTGCTTGTCCAGAAACAGGAGACATAAGGAGAGGTGAATCATGGAACATCCTCATAATCAGTTAGGACAGACTGCCTCCATCGCTTCAACCCTCGTTGAAAGGACACTCCCGCCAGGCCCTAGGGGTATTGAGAAGTGGAAGTGGCTTCGGGAATGGTTGCAAACGAGAGATACGGTAGAAATCATGGGGAAGCTTTTCGAGTTATATGGTTCTGTTGTGCGGATCAATGATCGTACCTTTATTCTTAGCGGAATGGAGGCTTCCCGTTTTGTGATGTTGTCAGACCCTGCTCTCGTGCAGCGTGCACCACTTGCAGAGGACGGCCCTCCAACACTGGCGTCAAAAGACGGAGAACTGCACAAAAAACACCGGAGGGCTGTGATGCAAGCCTTTCGTCCCGAGTATCTGACCCAATACGTGACGATGATGAATGAAATCGTGGAAATGAGGCTTCAAGAGTTGCCCCCACGATTTAACGTAATGGAAAAAATGCGGCAACTTACACTGGATGCTACGGTCTATACCATGCTGGGAATTCACCCAAACTCTCCTGAATATCAAGCTTATTTCTCTGAATATTGGCACTTGGTTAACCGTGGAAGAAAGCGGGCATTCCCTTTTCATAGAAAATACCAACGGGGCATGGAGGCTAAGGAGAAACTATGGCACTTGATGCGCCGGGTACGTGATCAGCAAGCACAACGGGAAAATAAGGATGTCTTCAGCGCCATGTCGATTATCTCAAGCCAAGAGGGACTGGTGATGACAGAGGAGGAGTTGTTCGGTTACGCGTATATGCTGACTGAATTTGGTGAAGGGGACGTTGCTCTCATGATTACCTATGCTGTTGCGGCTCTCCTTACCCGTCCTGACTTGATGGAGCAGTTTCGAGCGGAGCATACTTTGCTTGGGACTGAGCCGCTCACGTTAGAGAAAATCAACAGCATGACGTTCACGCTCAATTTGCTTCGGGAAGTGGAGCGTTTATATCCACCGGTACCCTTCATCCAGAGATATGCGGCACAAGAGTTGATCTTTATGAATTATAGGATTCCAAAGGGGAGTAAGCTGATCAACAGCATCTTTGAGACCCATCGACAGTCTGATTTATTCCAACAACCTGATGAGTTTGATCCAGCTCGTTATCTGGCACCGCGGATTGAGCAGAACCAATTGTCCGGGCTTGTTGGTTTTGGCAGTGGGCACCATATGTGCGTGGCCAAGACATTCACCCAACTCCAAGCCAGTGTGGTGTTGCATGCCTTATTCCGTCTGTATTCATGGCAATTGGAGGGGCTTCATCGTATTCCAAAAATTGATTATCGCGGCGCAGCAAAACCATCTTCCGATATTTTCCTGGAAATATCACCAAGGACTACAAAAGAGGGGCAATAAGATGTTGAAAAAAATGACGGCAACACTACTTCCTATCATATGCATCATCTTGGCTGTGTTATTGGGGGCACAGCCTCTTATTCCCCCTCCGCCGAACCCGATTGATGCACCGGCAACTGAATTTTCGGCAGAACGTGCACGAGAAAAGCTGAAACAAATCGCTGCCAAACCACATCCCATCGGTTCCGAACAACACAGCGTGGTTCATGACTATATCGTCAGCGAGTTGAACCAATTGAATATCCCTGTCGAGACCCAAGAGACGACTTCCAGCCGATTGGCAGACTGGGGGGTGCATCAGATCGGTCAGATCCGAAATATTATGGGACGCTTGGAGGGGACAGGTGACGGCCCTGCGATATTGGTCGCTGCCCACTATGACACAGACCCATTTTCCCCAGGGGCTAATGATGACGGGATAGCTGTCTCTGCCATGCTGGAAACCATCCGTGCGCTAAAAGCCGGCCCTGCTCTGCAACAAGATGTTATTTTCTTGTTCACCGACGGGGAGGAGGTTGGCTTACTGGGAGCTCAGGCATTTATCCAGGAACACAGATGGTCGAAGGAAATAGGGATGGTTTTTAACTTTGAGGCAAGAGGAAGCTCCGGGCCCTCTATACTGTTCGAAACAGGTGAGGGGAACCATGGGATCATGAATGAGTTTGCCCAAGCCGTTCCTGATCCGGTTGCCTATTCATTCCTGTCTGATATGTATAGCAGGTTGTCAAACGATACGGATTTGACCGTCTTTAAGAGAAACGGAGTAACCGGATTGAATTTTGCTTTTGTGGATGGATATTTTGCATACCATACCCCATTGGACAACATCGAGCATGTGGACATGTCCACCTTTCAGCATCATGGTTCTACCATGCTGTCACTGTTACAATCCTTCGGAAATAAGGAACGTACCGTTGCGGCAGAACGGGACAATAATGCCACCTATTTTAACGTTCTGAACACCTTAGTGATTACCTATTCACTCAGTTGGACGATTCCCCTTACTGTTCTGGCGTTCTTGTTAGTTGGGTGGGTGTTCTGGCTAGGTTTGCAAAAGGGTGCTCTAACGGTCAAAAAGGTTCTGTTCGGGTTCTTTCTGAATGGGAGTAGTATGGTCATGGTCTATCTCCTGATAACCGGTGTATGGAAGCTTCTTCAATTGTTCTATGAATCTCCAGACGCACTCTTGAATGATCCGGATTTTTCCTATCCTTATGTTCTCGGCTTGTTATTCCTGACAGGTTCCGTGTTTTATGGTCTGTTTTTATGGCAACAGAAGCTGGCAGGTTTTCAGAATCTCGCGATGGGGATGTATGTATGGTGGCTGCTTTTGGTTCTTAGCACCAATATATTTCTGCCGGGAGCGCACTATCTGTTCGTATGGCCGTTATTCTGTGGATTAATCAGCCTGCTTGTTACATACCGACGTGCAGAATCAACGGAACAATCCAGGGCCTATTTGGGTGCATTATCCTTGCTAACCATACCCGCCGTGCTCCTGTTCACCCCATTTTTTTACTTCATGCATCTCTTTGTTACCTTGCAAATGTCCGGAGTGCTCATGGCGGTGCTTATTTTATTGCTTGGGCTATTGATTCCGCAATGGACTCTCATCAATCTGCAAAACAAATGGATGTTATCTGCTGCGGGCTTGGTCATCGGTATCGGATTGTGCATCGCACAGCTTGTTGTGACAGCAGGAAGTGGTCAGACTTACCAGACGGTACACGATATGATGTACAGTCAATATACGAATGAAAATAGAGCCGTATTTGCCAGCACGGATGCACAGCCAAGCAATTGGACGAAGCAGTTTTTGAGTGAAGCGATAACAGAAGGAACATTAACGGACTTAAATCCTACGTATTCTGCACCTGTCATCAAAAGTGAGGCTCCATTCCTAAACGTGCAGGGTCCTGAGGTAAAGGTTCAATCCGATCAGTCCATTGATGGGGGAAGATCGCTTGAACTCTTGGTGACATCTCCACGGGGGGCGGATGAACTTTCTTTCTTTATCACTTCGGATGCAAAAGTAAAAGCTGCGTGGATTAACGGCAAGCCAATCAAGGAGTCTGCTGATGTAACAGCAGCGAAAGATGGCTTCTCGTGGGGGATGGAGTATTACGGAGGCGTACCTGATGAAGGGATTCGTGTCCGTTTACAGCTTTCTTCATCCGAGAAGGTTCAGGTTAAGGCCGTTGATCTTTCCTATGAATTGCCAGACTCGCTCCGGTCCAAAACGACGAATGATCCAAAAGCCATACCTGTAACATTTACCATTGTAAATCAGGAGTTTGCGTTTTGATTTCTACTCCCCAGTGCTAACCAGCATGCGTGTCTATTCAGCGTCTTTTCCTTTGCAAGCAGGAAACAAAAAAAGGAACGCCGAAAGACTTTAAGAAAAAAGACCCCATTCCAAAGTCAGGGGTCATCAACTTAGAGCTCAAGCCACACAAACCATGGATTCGTCAAGAAAACAGAAGGAGTCGAACCGTGATGCGAATACGCAGTTTGGGGAGTAAGATTCTAGTTTCATTTATTGTTACATTGCTCTTGTTCATTGGGGTTGTTTATTGGTTTTCATCCATAGTGGTCAAGGACGATCTGATGCTGGCCTCTCATGAGAAGCTTAGATCCGATCTGCAGATGACCAAGGCCATGCTGGATTATATCCATCCGGGAGAATGGTCGACCAAGGATGGTAAGCTGTATAAAGGAGATACTCCGCTCAACGATCAGGAGGAGTTCGTCGACAAGGTAGGAAAGCTGACCGGGGATACCGTCACTATTTTTCATGAAAATACCCGGATTGCGACCAACGTAACCAAACCAGATGGCAGCCGAGCAGTCGGCACACAAGTATCCGCAACCGTCGAAGAGACCACGCTCAAAGGCGGGCAGACGTACGTAGGAGAAGCAGAAGTAGTTGGTGTGAACAACCAGACGATCTATGAACCAATCCGGGACAGCTCAGGCAAAACGGTCGGGATGCTGTATGTCGGGGTTCCGATCACCCCGTATGAAGCGCTGGTCGATCACTTTTTACAAGAGTTGGCACTGACAGCAGCCGGAGCATTCGTCGCCTGCCTGATCATCACCTTCCTGCTGACCCGCTCGATCACCAAGCCGCTTCAGGCATTGGGGCTTGCGGCTGAAGCCATCGCAGCCCAAAATCTGCGTACCCCAGTCAAAGCCACGACCAAGGATGAGATCGGCAGACTGGCTGAGTCGTTCGAGCATATGCGGCTCAACCTGCTTAGCATGGTCGGTGAAATCCAGACCTTCGCCAAGACACTCAATGAGAGCAGTCACTATCTGAGCGAGGTCGCCGAGCAATCGACCGAGTCAGCCAACCAAGTGGCGGTCGCGATTGAAAAAGTAGCAGATGGAGCAACCCGCCAAGTAGACAGCATTCATCTGATCCTTCAACGTCTGGAAGAGACGACAGACCGGGTAGCCGAGGGGAATGGCCAAATCGCCCGTACCGTTGAAAGCGCTTTGCATTCTACTGAAGTCGCCCACCAAGGGGAGCAGGCGATCCGCGAAGCGATCTCGCATCTGGCACAAGTGACGGCCAATGTCCGTGAAGCCTCTGAGGGGATGATCGCCTTGGGCCGCCGCTCGGATCAGATCGGGGGAATCATCACCGCGATCACCGCTATCTCGGATCAGACCAACCTGCTTGCACTCAACGCAGCCATCGAAGCAGCGCGTGCAGGTGAGCATGGAAAAGGCTTTGCCATCGTGGCAGACGAAGTACGCAAGCTGGCGGAGCAGTCCAAGACGGCAGCGGCCCAGATCACCACGATGATCCACGAGATGCAGAACGAGACCAGCACCATGATGGAGACGATGGAGAGCAACCGCACAGCTATCGAGCAACAAGTGGAGCTGATCACGCGCGGAAGTGACGCCCTGCAGCGAATCGTAGAGACGACAACCGAGGCCGAACAGGAAGCGACCCGAGTCCAACAGCAGTTCGCCCACATGCGTGCAGGTGCAGCCGAGATCCTGCAAGCTACGCAGGCGATCAGTGAGCTGGTGGAGCTGTCCGCCTCTTCTGCCGAAGAAGTCTCAGCATCCGCTGAGGAACAGAGTGCCGTCGTCGAGGAGCTCAAAGCGAGCGCTCAAGAAATGGCAAAACGTTCCGAAAGGCTGGAAGAGTCCGTATCGACATTTGCTACCTAATATAGCCGACAGTATTTCCACGACAACCTGCCTATCCCCTATAAAGACCACCAGAATCCGTTATGCTGCGGAAAGGTGGTCTTTTTTGCGTCTTATCCGATCTGTTTTCCCGCGTCGTATATCACGCCAAGACTCTACGCCACATCCCGCTTGCTGAACGCCACCCATGTCAGCCCATAGAACAGCACAAAATATAACCCAAGCATCATCAGCGAAAAAGCAAACGTAACCCCCGGCACAGGCGGAATCCCGCCAAAGTATGCGGTCAGATCCGTATTGGCAAACAGCATATACTTCGCCCAACCATACTCGTACAAAATCTGAATCAGCGTATGACCCGACAGCAGCACCAGAATCGCCGCCGTAATCGCAATCGTGCTGTTGCGAATCCAAGCCGACAGCATCAGCCCGAAGCTTGTATACACCACAAGTGTCAGCCAGCGCAGTCCGTAATTGAGTGCGACGAATTTGGTCAGATCAGGCGGACGATACCCAGAGCCATACGGAAAATACCGGTTATAAAATTGATCACTCCCATCAAACCCGAACAAGATCCCACCCAACAGATAGCTGGATGAAAACAACAGCGCAAGCAGTACTGTCCCGAACAGAAGGGTGGCGATCAGCTTGGAAGCAAGAATGGTCGAACGGTAAAAAGGGCGGACGAGCAGCATTTTGACTGTCCCCAGCTCATACTCACTGGCAATGATGTCCCCGGCGATGATCAGGGTAAAAATCAGCACCAATGGCGATTGCTCGGAAGCCTCCAGCGCAAACGTCCAAGCCGAAAACGTATCCTCGATCTGTTTCGGCGTAAAGCCTTTGGTGACCAATGCCTGCAACAGCACGAAAAAAACTAACAACCCGAGTAAAATCCAGCTTCGCGGTCGACTGAACATTTTCATCCACTCATTGCGGATCAGATTAAGCATCATGTCCCACTTCCTTTCAGCTCGCGGAACCGGTCGCCAAGCTTTTTGGTCGCCGCTTGAATGCCGTATACCTTGATGCCGCTTTGGACGAGTATCTCGGTGATCGCAGGGATTTCTTTTCGCATCACGACGCCCAATTCAAGCATCGGACAGCAGTCTACGATGTTGGCTTGCGGGTAATGCGTGCTCAGCAGTTTTTTGGCTTCCTCCAATAGATCTACCTCAATAAATACGTTGGAGAGGGCCAGCTCGCTTTCATCCAGACCGGGAGTTGTCTTGACTGTCACGAGGCGTCCCATCTGCATCACGCCGATTCGGTCACACAACAGCTCCATCTCCGCGAGCAGATGGCTGGTGACGAGTACGGTCACCTGATCACGATCGGTTAAATCACGCAACAAGTCACCTAGCTCCCGCACCGCTGTCGCATCAAGCCCGGCAGTCGGCTCATCCAGCAAAAGAATAGATGGCTTGTGCAGCAGTGCCTGTGCCAAGGCCAGCCGTGATGACATGCCAAGCGTATATTCAGCGGCTTTGGTATGGATCGCCTTGTCCAGTCCGACACGGGAGAGCAAGGCGTGCAGGCTCGCGCGGTCATAGCGGAGTCCAGGTGTCATGCGGGCGAAGTGCAACAGATTCTGATAGCCGGTAAGGAAAGGATACAGCTGCGGGTTATCAATCACTGCTCCGACCTGACTGATTGCCCGGCGAAAATGCTTATGCAGATCCAGCCCGTTGATCAGGACTTGTCCTCTGGTAGGCTCGGTAAGTCCTGTGATCAGCTGAAACAGCGTGGTTTTACCCGAGCCGCTGGGGCCTAGCAAGCCGAAGATTTCCCCGCGGTTCACGGCAAGTGTCAGACTGTCGATGAGCTTGTGGTTCCCCGCCTGTTTGGTCACATTGATCAGTTCGATCGCCGGTACCTGTTTCGCCACGAAGCATGCTCCCCTCTCCAAGATCGGTCGTTTCACTATCCTTTATCGTCCATCCGGGTATCCCATCATTTCATATAGCGTTAGCTTGTTCGGTGCTACCATTTTCCATTCGTAAATCCTGTGCCTTTTGAGCAGACTGACAGGTGAAGTATGGAGAAGAAGGGATTGATCCCCTGATGATTATGATTGCCGGACATGAGCTTACGCAGGACCAGAATGGCGAATTGGTCGTCATCCTGTACGTCAAAACCGAGAGGACGGAGTTTGCGCAAGAGCATATGGAACCACATAATCAGCAATCCGAGACCGTAGATCAAGCCGTACACCATTACATAAGGGAGAGACTGCCGCATATCCGGGCCAAAGCAGCGAAAGTTGTCCTTGGCTCGATGATCATCGCCTCCATTCCGCTTTTGGGCGGGCAGGCAGCGGGAGCCGCCACACCTACATTGGCAGAGGGGATGGAGGGGCATGGTGTCACCTATTTGCAGCGTCATCTTGACTACCTTGGCTACTTCGACTACCACACGGCGACCGGAACGTTTGGCAATTATACCGAAGAGGCTGTACGGCAGTTCCAGCGGGAATATGGACTGACCCCGACAGGTGTGGCCGATCCCGTCACCCGAACCGCTATCGAGCGTGCCGTGATCAAGAAAAATATGATCCGCGATGCATACAACTACACAGGCGTACCATATGTCTGGGGCGGAGAGACCCCGTCTGGCTTCGACTGCTCCGGTTTTATCCACTACATGCTGCAGAAGCACGGCATCGACAGCGAACGCACCACCTCCCGTGAGCTGTACAAAATGGGGATTCCCGTGGGACGTCAGGGTCTGCAGGTGGGGGATCTGGTCTTTTTCGGCTTAACCGAGCCGGGCGAAGTCTCGCACGTCGGTTTTTATGTCGGAGACGGCAAATTCATCTCCGCCACCAACTCCAAAGGCATCTGGGTGTATGATCTGGATAACTCCTATTGGGGACCCAAATATCTAGGCGCCCGCCGTATTTACTAGGGTTTTGTTACGTCCCACCCAAAGATGACATAGGTTATAGTGACAGTTCCGAACGAAAAACCAGTCATCGAGGGAGGGTGTCCCACAATGGGGAAACCAATCATCGGCATACTCACATGGAGGGAAGGAACCAAATTCGAAGAACCCACGTATCTTCGCCGCCTGATTCGCGAAGGACGTGAGTTGGGAGCTACCGTTTTTTTATTTGGACATCAGGATATCTTTGCAGCGGAACGCAAAATCCGCGGCTTCGTCCCGTCGCCAGAGGGTGGCTGGGTCAGTCGTATCTATAACTGGCCCGAGATCGTCATCGACCGTTGCCGCAAAGGCTCACCCGAATACCGCGAGATTCGCAACAGCACCCTGTTCCGCTATGTAAACCAAAAATATACCAATAAGTGGAATGCAACCAGACGATTCATGCAAAACGAAGCGATGCGCCGCTGGATTCCTGAGACCGTCATCTATTCCACCGAGAATCTGCGCCAGATGCTCAAAAAGCATGAGCTGATCTATGTCAAACCAGGCAACGGTACAGGCGGACGCAGCATTCTCAAAATCTCGCATCAGAAGAACACCAAAGGCGGCTACACTGTCCTCGGACGCAGCCGCACACTCGTCAAGAAACGGCTTACCTTTCAGACCCTCCAAGGACTTACCCGCTGGCTCAACCGCTGGGTCAAAGCCGAAAAAATCCGCGACGGCCACTTTATGATCCAACAGGGACTCAACCTAGAGCTGATCCCCGGACGCGTCGCAGACACCCGCCTGCTGATTCAGAAAAACGAGCTGGGCGAATGGCGTATCACCGGCCTTGGCGTCCGCGTCGGCGGCAAGAACAGCCCCACCTCCAACCTCCACGGCGGCGGAAAAGCGGTCTCATTTGCCAACTTTCTCTCCGAACGCTTCAATCAAGAGCAGATCCAGGAGATTCAGCGCGAATGCCACCAGCTCGCCCACACCGTAGTGAATGTCATCGAAGAGGAATTCGGCACCATGATGGAGTTCGGCCTCGACATCGGCATCGATATCAAAGGCCGCGTCTGGCTGATCGAGGTTAATCCGAAGCCGGGGCGGGATATTTTCAAGAAGATGGGCAATATGGGCTTGTATAAGAAGTCGGTGCAGAGACCGTTGCAGTTTGCGATGTATCTGTTAGAACAAGATGCGGGGTAAAAGGCATGTTTAGAACAGCGAAAAGCGCTAGGGATATTTACCTAGCGCTTTTTTAATGGAATTTCATATGCTTTACTCTGAACAGATTGATGTAGTCGATAAAGTTAATCCTTTGCAACTGTTGGGTACCCCGCCATTCAAAATAGGTGATATTCTTCAAAAAATCCAAGAACCTATCATTGTTCAAAAGTTCCATAATAAACTGGATCTTAGCGGCTTTTCCATTGGAAGAGGCATCGGGATTCTGGATGAGCATACGGGTGATTCCTAGCAGAACATCGGTCATCTCGAGTCCTATTTCCGAATTTTTGGGGAGCATGAGACAATTCCGCGTGTAGAAATTTCCGCTGCGATATAATGAATGTGAATTTAAGATCTCTTTCATTTTTTGTTCCAATTGCATCTTCTTATATTCGGTACCCTTCTCAATAAAGATATCTGCAAGTACCGAGATTTCGTTGCCGTATCCTCTCATTTGACCGTAAATCAGTCTCTCCGGGAATTTCAGATAAATGGTGTTCTCAATCTCTCGTTCCTGAAAATTCTCTCTTCCAATCAAGTAATGGTAGTGATAGTGAATGACGTGAAACTCAATAAAAGGGGAGTAAATCAAAAGGAGTTCCATCAGATGTTTCAGATTATAACGCTTCAATGCATCGCCACTGTATTTATTCCAGTGGATTTTCAGATCCATTCTTTTTAAGAATTGATTATAGTAGCGGTACTCATCAGATTCATCGTAGATTTTTTTCGGGATGGATAATGAGCCCAATAAATTGGGACGGTCTGCGCCTTTTCCGGATTCATCAAAAAAGATCTTGAGTTCCTTCGTGCCCAAAGACTGAAAAAGATGATTCACCATGTGAAAACCACGCCCATTGACATTATTTTTACCCTGTATTATCATCGGGTTACCGATAACGATAAGCCAACCTCTCTCATTCCCCGGAGTGCGAGATTGACCAAAAAACAACTCATCCCTGTGATGCGTTGTTTTTTTATTTCTGGTCAAATTATAGAACACCCATGCTTGGCTTAGAAGTAGATAAAATGAATTTCATCTGGATTATTTTGTTATATAAATAGAGACGAAAGTCCCTTTAATCTATTGAGGGCGAACCCGATTGTTCAACCTCACTAAACCATAGTCCGTTTCAACCATATTCCCAATTGGGATTTTTTTCACTCTTCTTTCACTGGAATTCTTGCATTAAGCTGGAGACGCAGCCAAGTCACCACGCAAGAAAACCTAAAGAGGAGGAGTCAAACAATGATGAAACGAGAATGGTTGAAAAAATCGTCAATCGCCGTCTTGCTCAGCACCTCCCTGCTGATGGGCATGCCGCTTCCGCAAGCAGATGCGGCAGACGTGGTAAGTGTGGCCTACAATATGATGGGCAAACCTTACGTAAGCAATGGAAATACGCCGGAAGGATTCGATTCCGCCGGTTATGTCAGCTATGTGATGAAACAGATGGGAGTCACTGTCGCAGACAACCTGACCGCAATCAAAAGCGCAGGGACAAGTGTCCTTCGAGTCAACCTGCAGCCAGGTGACATCGTGATTCTCAAATCGTCCACATCTACCTATGCAGGCGTCTACGTGGGCAACGACAAGTTTTTATATGCATCCCAAGGAAAAGGCCAAGTGGTCGAGCAGACCATCAGCAATGTAGCTATAAGCTTTGCAGACGGCCGCCGTGTGCTGGGGACAAGCACTACCGCACCAACGACAACTCCGACACCAGCGCCTGCTCCTGCACCAGCCTCTACAGACATCGCTGAAAAAGTAATCCAAGCTGGTCTCAAATACCTCGGCACTCCATACGAATATGCCTCCACGCGTTCTACCAAAACCACCATGGACTGCTCCGAGTTCACCATGTGGGCATACAAAGAGGGCGCAGGCATCGACATGGGACGCGGAGGCGCTACCTCCCAGTCCAAATACGTCAAAGCCAACGGTGTCTACTTCCATGACGTCAACCAGCTCAAACGCGGCGACCTGATTTTCTTCATGAAATACCGCGGCTACAAAGCATCTGACTACACAGGCATCGATGCCGCCACCCAAAGCATCACCCACATCGGCATCTACATGGGCGACAACAAAGTCCTCCACACCTACAGCAAAGAATCCGGCGGCGTCAAAATCACCGACTTCCAAGGCACCTCATGGGGCTACCGCTTCATCGCCGGCGGCCGTCCGTATAAATAAACCCACTCGCAATTCAGCCCCGCAAGATTTTTCTTGACCGGCTGCTGTCATCTACACTTTCAAATCAAGCACGACACTCGGCAGAGAGCGGGAGACTCATCTGTTTGTAAGGAGACCGGCCCCAAAGGGGGAAAGGCGACTGGAAAACAGATGAGTCTCCCGCTCTCACCCCCCAAACAGACGAATGAAAAAGAAGGTTCAGCCCCCCACCAGGTCAAAAAATCGACCCCCAGGGCTGAACCTTTTTCCACATGAACTGTCAAATTTTTAATTTTTATGGAAGGCTGATTCATCTTCCCGCATATTGGTTAAAGAAAGCTATAGAGGACTCGAACACATGACCAAGAGGTGACCGAACGTGACTAACCCTAATCTGTTTCATATTCATCACGAGGAGACGGACACAGGTACAACCCTATATTTGATTGGACAGCTTGACTTGTCAATGGCTGTTCATTTCCGCTCGGTTGTCGAACCGTTGGCGATGAATGCTGACAAGACACTGACGCTCAATCTGCGCGATCTGCGCTATATCGACAGTACGGGTCTGGGCATCCTCGTGGCGATCCTCAAGGTGCGGGAGGAAGTGGGTCAGACGCTCATCGTGGAGGATGTGACGCCAAAGGTACAGCGTCTCCTCGACCTGACCGGTATCTCTAAGTTCCTGCGGCCAGTACCGGACCAGACCGCTGAACAGAAAGGCGGTGCGGTATGATTCAGACCACCAAACGCATCCGCATCACGATTCCTGCCGATGCCGAATTTATCGACGTCGTGCGCCTCTCCCTGTATGGCTTGGCGACACGGATGGGCTTTTCCTTTGAAGAGATTGAAGATATGAAAGTGGCTGTATCGGAAGCCTGCAATAACGTGATTCTGCACGCCTATACACAACCAGACGAAGGCGAGATTGAACTGACCTTCACACCGCACGTCGACCGGCTGGTGATCTCCGTACGTGATCAGGGAACCAGCTTTAACTTCGAACAAACCGTCAAGGGTGTGGAACCGCTGCACGATAAAGAAATTCATGAACTGAAAGCGGGCGGACTCGGCATATATATGATGCAAGCCTTGATGGATGAGGTCGTCGTCCACAGCGGGGCAGGAACGGAAGTGATCCTGACGAAACTGCTATCCCATCAAGGAGGGAAGACGCATGCAAGCGAAGCCAATCACCTATCTGGAGATATCCACGGATGAACGCAGTCAGCTGATCCGTGAGTACCAAGAGACGCAGAATCAGGACGTGGCCACACAGCTCTTGATGCTCTACGAACCGATGGTCAAGATGGCAGCAGGCAAAATCGGGCGCAACACCCCTCAATTGTATGAAGACCTGTTTCAAGTGGGGCAGATCTCCCTCTTACGCTCACTCGGCCAGTACGATCCCGCACTCGGCAACGAATTCGAGCCGTACGCGATGAAAAGCATGATCGGCCATATGAAAAACTACCTGCGCGACAAAGCCTGGTATGTTCAAGTACCAAGGCGAATCAAAGAAAAAAGCATGCAGGTCCAGCAGACAATCGATCTGTTGACGATGAAGCTGGAGCGCTCCCCAGGCATTGACGAGATCGCTGCCCATCTCGGTTTGTCTGTAGAGGAGACGGTGGAGATCCTTGCTGGACGCGATTACTTTCAGTTTGCTTCACTCGATACTCCCCTGCAAAAGGAAGGCAGCCCTACAGGCACGCTCGCTGATATCGTCAAAAGCGACGAGGACGTCTACCGGATGGTGGAGACCCGTCTTGACCTGCAAGACGCCCTGCAGAAGCTCGGGGACGAGGAGAGGCGGGTCATCCACCTGATCTATGTAGACGGCCACTCCCAACGAAAAATAGCCGCCATGCTTGGAATCTCGCAAATGAGTGTCTGCCGGATTCAGAAGCGGGCGATGGACAAGTTAAAGGAATATTTGGACACCCCGCGTGAGGCTTTGGATGGGTAATCCCCGAACACGTCACTTTTACAGTTGGCGTGTTTTTTTGCAACTTTTTACCGTATTCAAGCGTCCCGAATTTCATATATATTGGAAGAAGGAAGGAATCATACAGGGAGGAATGCACATGACACTTGATCTGGCTTCAGTATCCGACGTGATTTCTATCCGCCAGGCCTCCAGAGAGACAGCGGTACAGCTGGGCTTCTGCGAATTGGAGCAGACGAGGCTGGTCACAGCAGTGTCTGAGATTGCCATGTTGCTCTATGAGAATGGCTATACGGCCAGCTTGACAATACAAGAACAACTCACGAATACCAATGAGGGGATTACACTCGCGTTCCACACCATCTCGCCTGATCTGCCAGATTTTTGGTCGCTTGTGCGTAAGGAACCCGATACCGTAGAACAAAATATTGCGGCGAACAAACTCAAGCGGTTGGTAGACGAATTCGAGGTCACGACAGACGGGCAGAAGGGTGTCTCCATCGTGCTGACCAAGTGGAAAAATCCCTAGATGGAAGGAACGCGACTGTATGGATGAACGCTTCAAACAAGCCTATGAACATCTCCTTTTCCGTTACCTGGAGGAACGCGGAGAAGAACAGCTTTTCGCAGCCCAGCAGTTATCCAAGCGCTCGATCCAAGATACGGTTCGGTTGTCTGAGGTGATCTCTACCCATTTTGAAGCGATGAGTAAAAAGGTAGAGCTGCCCCCAATCTGGCAGGACAGCTATCGGTTTTTCCTAGAGTTTACCATGCATTACAGCTTATCACTGGGGGAGCGGGAGGCGTGGCTTGCCAACCAGCAGCAGTTGGAGGCAGAGCTGTCGCTGGCAGCCTCCGTCCAGCAGTCCCTGTTGCCGGATATCTCACAGGCCGAGCTGCCCGATGATGTGGAGCTGGGGGTCGTCAGTGTGGCACCGCGCAAGGTGAGCGGGGACTTCTACAGCTTCAATGCCAACCAAGACGCGGTGGAGATTGCGCTCGCCGATATTTCCGGCAAAAGCATTCCGGCTGCCATCCTGATGGCGATGATGCGTTTTGCGATGGATGAGGTGCTCGGTGACAAGCAGATTCCACATAGACTGCTCGCCTCACTTAATCGGTTTGTCTGCAAAAACACCGAGTCCTCCACATTCGTCACGATGTTCTGCGGTACATACAAGCAGGAAAACTCGATGTTTTATTATGCCAATGCCGGTCACGAGCCAGCGCTTTTATACCGGGCGGCACAGGATGAATTCACGGAGCTGACCACGGATGGTTGTGCGCTGGGCATCAGCAGGTCCTTTCGCTTTGAGACGAGAAGCGTCCAGCTGGCTCCAGGCGATATGGTGCTGCTCTACACAGACGGCGTGATCGAGAGCAGGGACAGTGACCGGATCGACGACTCCAGCATGCTCCAGACCCTGCTGCGCCAGATCGATCCACAACAGAGTGCCACCCAGATCGTCTCACAGCTGCATCAGCGGATACTCAGTCTGTCGGAGCGGCAGATCCACGACGACCAGACCTTGTTGCTATTCCGCAAAAAACCATCATAATCCACGGGAAAAGGCGCTGCCATGCACGCCTTTTTTGATTTCGGCATACGGTAGCCAAGATAATTAAGTGTTTTTGGAATTAATAAGTTTGATAAATTAACCCTATACTAGATTCGCACATACATTATCTGGGTAAAAATAAATAAGCTTGCCAAAACTTGTAGAACCTAGCCCGATCTCAGCAAAGGAGGGTTTGCCATGGTGTCTAACTTGGAGGCGGTTTCTCGGGAAGTGGAGAAATTGCGCCAACGCTTGTATGAACTGGCCAAGGGTAGAACATTGACAGACCCAGCCATCGTAGCGGCTAGCCAAGAACTGGACCACTGGTTGAATGTATATAATGAATTATTGAGGCAGAATAAACAGCTTAGAAAAGTACAGTATCCGATGCAGTAGGACATAGGGAAAACCCCTTGAAGCTGGATGCCTCAAGGGGTTTTTGACTTAATCATACTTCTCATCCATCTGACGCTCCACACCCTCGACCATCAGATCAAGCTCTGTCTCAAACGGCAGATAAAGCTGAACAGGCAACTGCTGCACGATTTCGTCAATCAGGGGGAGAGCGAGCGCTGCATCCAGATCAGCAGGCTTCTCCTTTAATCCATCGAACCATGCACGCACAGCTGTGATGAACACATAGAATGAATCCTGAAAACGGTCAGCATCGGCCTCCGCCTCATCCAAGTCGCTTTTCGCCATCTGGTTCCAGTTGCGCAGCATAGCGGAGAGCGTCTCACTTACATTGGACTTCGCATCCACGGGAAAGCCCCCTTTTCTCATCATCTGGGCAGGAGGTCTGACAGATCGTGTACGATAGATGCCTCCCGCCATGTGGTACTCGCTGGATTACGCCCCACGCAGCGCCGCTATAGCGACCAAAGCCCAGCCGATCAGAAACGCCAGACCACCGAGCGGAGTGATTGCGCCAAGCTTCGTGATGCCGGTCAGCGCCATAGCATACAGGCTGCCGGAGAAGAGGAGAATCCCCACGAAGAAGCTCCAGCCAGCCCAGTTCAATTGGGCAGAATTCGCAAGCTTCATCGCCAGAATGCCTACAAGCACCATTGCGATGGCATGATACATATGGTATTGAGCACCGGTATTCCAGTTCATGAGCAATTTTTCAGTGACGCGGTCCCGCAGTCCATGCGCGCCGAATGCACCCAGAGCGACAGACAAAAAGCCCATGATACTGCCGAGGAAAATGAATAATTTAGCCATACAAGCAAACTCCTTTTTTCTTTCTATTGTAACCTAGTTCGTGGTGAACAACCTGTGACAGTTTGCCCAATCAGCACATTTTGGCAAAAGGCTCAGGTGGAGAGGGCGCATTTGTAGACGATTGAGCGCCGGTTGACCCCTTTGAGCAGGATCGAATATTTTTCATGCACGATTCCTTTCGTTTGGAGCAGGGAGGAGACTTCCGGAGATTGAAACACCTCATCCGTCAGCCAGATCTCCCCGGCTTGGGCAATCGATTGCACCCGTGCTGCGATATTCACGGTCTGTCCGAAGAAGTCAATCGTCTCATTCGCTTTGACCGCAAGTGCAGAACCAGTGTGCAGACCGATTTTGAGCTCCATCTGATAATCGGACTTCAGCTCCTTGCGCTGATTCCACTCTTGGATCTGGGCCAGCATCTCATAAGCGGCACACACGCCGTCACAAGGATAGGTAAAGGTCGCCATGATCGCGTCCCCCATCGTTTTGACAATCGCGCCGCCGTGCTTGCTCACGACTTGGGACAACAGCTTAAAATGCTCCTGCACCAGATTGTAGGCATAGGTATCACCGGACAGCTCATACAGCTCGGTTGAGTTTTGCAAATCGGTAAACAGCAGGGTGATGTTGCTTAGCCTTAGCTGCAGATCATCCGGGAATTTTTCGATCAGGAGCGCTTCCCGGAATTTTTGGTTATTCAGAAGCATATATCCGGTCAGAAAAGGCTGAAGCTTAGGCGGATGGCTCGTGGTGATGTGATGAAACATCTCCAGATTGGTGAAGAGCAGCACCAGACCCGCCTGTATCTCCAGATGATTTTGAATAATCAGCTCCGTCTCACCAGGTGCAATCGTTAGCATCGGGGGAGTGATCCCGTCTGGTGTAAGATCGAGGGTCAGCGTTTTGGCCGATGCCGCTTCATCGCCCACACGGATATAGCTGACCATGTGCTGATCGAGACTAAGCAGCCTCAGCAGATCTCCGGCCTTCGCCTCGAAGCGGATCACACCAGCTTGACCACCCATGGGAGCCGTAAAGCCGCGAAATGCAATATTTTCTGTAAAATGCTGATGTTCTACAGAACGATGATAATTGCGGGAGATAAAATAGTTTTCATATTCTTTCTCATTCGTAAACGGGCTGTAGGTGAAGCAGGCAACCTCCGGATTCATCGTAAAGGAGACCTCGATGTAGCGGTCCAGCTCCGCATCATAATCCACATTGCACACGATACAGTGAAAGTGACCGTCTGCCAGCTCGTGCAGCGATCCATAGCTGTGCTCCATCCCGCCGCAGGTTGGGCAGAGCATGTTCCACTCCATCTGAAAAAGCCCCACCTTGGTCGCATAGATAAACAGATTTTGTACCAAAATAGCATTAAAGTGATGTTGGCTTGCAAACTGCAGTGGATTGATCCGAAACAGTTCCCAGCCGGACATCTCTTCTAAAATATGGCCAAAGCGTTGCACGTCCGCCGCGTCAAAAAAGGCATAGGAATCTTGCAAGACCTGTAAGTGGCTCCACAGTTTGATATGGTCGATCATCTTTGACTCCCCTATTCAAAATTCTATAGTCCTATTGTACTATGGAACCTGTTTTCTTTTGGTAAGGAAATTCCTTCTTACAGCTACGGTTGCAAATCGTAGGGAGACATGTTATCGTTAAGCAATAAAAATCGGAACACGAAATGGAAAATGGCATTTTCCGTGCTGGTAACGGGCGGTGCTGTTTTTTTGTGTGAACCAAAGGAGTATGAAAACATTGCCAACCTTTTTCGAACTCGGATTAAGTCATCCGGTGATTCGCGCGATCAGCGACATGGGTTTTGAGGAAGCCACCCCTATTCAAGAAAATACAATTCCAATTGCGCTGACAGGCCGCGATATGATCGGGCAAGCTCAGACCGGTACAGGTAAGACAGCAGCCTTCGGAATTCCTATCATTGAACGGATGGATCCAGAAAAACCGCATGTACAATCGATCGTTTTGGCTCCTACACGTGAACTCGCTGTACAGGTAGCGGAAGAACTCAACAAAATCGGCCGTTTCAAAAACGTCCGCACGCTCCCAATCTACGGCGGTCAAGACATCGTCAAACAGATCAAAGCGCTGAAAAAGAACCCTAGTATTATTGTCGGCACTCCAGGCCGCGTGATTGACCATATCAAACGTGGAACCCTGAAATTGGGCCATATCAACATGGTAGTACTCGACGAAGCGGACGAAATGCTCAACATGGGCTTCATCGAAGAGATCGAACAAATCCTCGAAGAAGTACCAGATGAGCGCCAAACTCTGCTCTTCTCTGCAACGATGCCACGTGCGATCGAAAACCTCGCACAACGTTTCCTGAAGAACCCGGAAAAGGTAGCGATCAAAGCGAAGGAAGTAACGGTCTCCAACATCGAGCAGATCTACATGGAAGTGCAAGAGAAGCAAAAGTTCGATGCACTTACCCGTCTTCTCGACCTGCAGGCTCCAGAGCTTGCAATCGTATTTGGCCGCACCAAGCGCCGTGTAGACGAGTTGGCTGAGGCTCTTAGCAAGCGTGGTTACTCCGCAGAGGGTATCCATGGTGACCTGACCCAGGCGAAGCGCGACAGCGTCCTGCGCCAGTTCAAAGAAGGCACAATCGATGTACTCGTTGCAACAGACGTAGCAGCGCGCGGTCTCGATATCAGCGGTGTTACCCATGTATACAACTTCGACATCCCACAAGACCCAGAGAGCTATGTTCACCGGATCGGCCGTACTGGTCGTGCAGGTAAAACAGGTATGGCGATCACATTTATCCACCCGCGTGAGATGGACCACCTGCGCATGATCGAGAACATCACCAAGCGCAAAATGGTTCGCAAGCCAGTACCAACTATGACCGAAGCAATCGAGGGCGCACAACGCTCCGCAGTGGAGAAACTTGTGAAGTTCGTGGAAGAAGGCGGCGTTCAAGAGTACAAAGCAATCGCGGAAGAACTCTTGTCTGAAACCGATTCTGTAACCCTGCTCTCCGCAGCGCTCAAGCTCTTGACCAAAGAACCGGATCAAACCCCAATCCGACTGACCGAAGAAGCACCACTCCGCGCTAAGAAAAAACGCTTTGGCGGCCCATCTGACAAAGGCCCACGCCGTGACGGCGGCAAGCGTTATGGCGGCGGTGACCGTGGCTTTGCTCCACGCGGCGGCGGACAAGGTGGCGGCGGTGGCCGTTATGGACGCAGTGAAGGCGGTCGAAGTGAAGGTGGACGCAGCGAAGGTCGTCGTGAAGGACGCGGCGGCGGTGAATACCGTGGCGGTGGCGATAAAGGCAAAGGCGGCGGACGCAGCTTCCGTAAAAACGGAGACGGTCTGTTAGTATAAGAATTATAGAAGGAATATCATTTCCTTCATTATATACGGAAAAAAGACTGCACGACGGCAAAGTCGGCAGTCTTTTTTTTTGTAGGACAAAACGTTGTTGACAATCTCATCCAAACTCCTATAATAGAAATAATATAATTCCGATTGGTTAACTATGAATTGAGGAGTGACAACACGATGAAGCTGCTGTATCCCCGTTTTTCCTTTTTCACCTGTTTCCTCATCATCGCACTTGTGCTGACCCAGGCAGGCTGTGCCGCCACTCAGGCCGTTGACAAGCCCGCCGATAAGGTACGGTTCGGCTATTTTCCCAACCTGACACATATCACAGCCATCATCGGTCTGGAAAAAGGCTATTTTCAAGAAGCATTGGGCGATCAAGTCAAATTAGAAGCCAGACAATATACAAGCGGTGGCCTGTTCATGGAGGCGATGTCCACCCAGCAGGTTGACTTCGGCTATACAGGTCCGGGACCAGCCCTCAACATCTACTCCAGACACCCGGCCCACCAGATTCTCGCGGGAGCGGTCAACGGTGGTACCGTCTTGATGGTACGTCCTGACTCAGGCATCAAGAGCATCGAGGATCTGAACGGGAAAAGTGTGCTCATCCCTGGAATCGGCAACACCCAAGACCTGATGATGCAAAAAGCGTTGAAGGACGCAGGGCTAGCCCCAACCTCACAAGGCGGATCGGTTCAGCTGATTACCACCGCACCTGCTGACGCTGCCAACTTCTTTTTACAAAAAAATGCGGATGCAGCAGCCATGCCTGAGCCATGGGGCGTCAACCTGGAGGAAAAAGCAGGCGCGGAAGTGTTGTACGATTCAGGAAATTTTGCGTGGGGCCTGACTGTTCCCACCACGGTGGTGGCAGCCCGCAATTCTTTTACCAAGGTCAATCCAGAGATGGTCAAAAAACTGTTGGTCGCTCACCAGAAGGCTACCGACTTCATTAACGAGCATCCTGAGGAAGCCGTAGAGCTTTTTATCAAGCATATTAAGGCAACGACAGGCAAGGAAATGAAGAAGGAGCCCCTGCAAAAGGCCCTCGCCAGTATGGAAGTAACAACCGCTGTGCATGAGATCATTTTGCAGGAAATGGCCAAGGTCAGCCGTGAAGCAGGGTACATCACAACGGAGAAAATCGACGGTCTGGTTAATTTGTCATACCTGCCTGCTACCTCTGAATAGGTCGCCAGAACGAAAAAATCCAAACGACATCTATTAGGTCTTCCATTCGACAAATTTCGTGATAAATTAGTAGTGACGGGGTCATTTTGCTCCGTTCTTCGACAAAGGCAAACCCGTTGAAAGGCGGGGACGCAAAGCCACAGGTCTAAGGCTTTCGGGCTAAGACGGCTGGGTTACCGAAAAGAGGCGGAGGAATTCCTATGGTTCAAACGATACAATTATGGACGAACAATCAAGTGATTGAGGCAGAAGTCTTACAGCTCGAAGGCGAGTTGCTGGCAGTACAGGTCGACCCGGTACATACGAGAATGGTCGAGATGGGAGACGTCATCACAGGAGTATACGAAAATCTCGTTTATCCGATGCGTGTACTTGGTATTGTCGAAAATCGGATTTTTCTGTTCTTCTCCATCTACAAGAACAACAACTTCCATCAAGAAGGAAGACGTGTACCAAGGATCAAAGTCAGCCTGAACGGGTTTGCGATGAACCAAAGCTCGGTACAACGGAAGGTATTTCATGTTGGGAATATTCGTATTATTGACATGAGTATTCTGGGGTTTGGCTTTGTTTCAGACCGTGAGCTGAATACCAAGACAGTCCACACCCTGCTGCCACAGGCAGATAAGCTGCCAATCAAAGCGGAGATCATGATCCGCAACGAAGTTGAAGTGGAGAACGGCATCCGTTATGGCGCAGAGATCAAGCATATTACATCCAATCATTTTCAGCTGTTGCGCAAGTACGTGCTGGCCCAGCAGCTGCTGACAAACCGGGGAAGCTTTTCACCTTAGAGGGGTGGGGGCTTCCCTTTTTATTTGGGGACAAAAAACAGGAAGAACGGTAGGGGAAAAGGGATCCCCGGTTCTTCCTGTTTGTCATTTCATTACATTTCTTTATTTCATCACAGCTTGGCAGGCCAGACGGTAGCCATTTTGGATGTTGCCGCCCAGCTTGTCCATCTCCGCAGAGTTGGCCTCATGCAAAAGCGGTGCACCTTCCGTCACATGAACCGTACACATGCCACAGGTTCCTTTGCGGCATTTATATTGAAGCGATTGACCTTGGGCAAGGGCTGCATCGAGCAGACGTTGCTTGGAGACGGCGCGGATGGTGTATGCTTTACGGTTTTGGGTGAGGCGGATGACGGAGGGGACAGATGCAGTGTTTTTGCTTGTGGAAGAAGCTTTGCTGGTCACTGGGCTTTTCTTCGTACCGGTTTGATCCACAACCGTTTTTTCACCATAACCCAGTTCGGCTTGTCCGCGCTTTTTCTCCAGCTCAAGCGGCTGCATCTCGCGCCCTGCGTGTTGCTTCCCGTCCTTGGCGATCAGCGAGCCGACGGTCAGAGGTTTTTTCTCCATGGATCGTTCACCATCCCGTTCTGATATCATGTACACCCTTTATACCCCAGATCCAGTGCGCATGCAAGTCTTTCTCAGGCCGTCCGTTTGGCGTAAGATGGGAGGAGAGAAAAAGGAGCGTGATTGCATGACCGCTTGGTTGATTGGTCTGGCCGCCAGCTTGGTGATTGCTGGACTGGCCTATTGGAAAAAGTCATTGTCTGGTTCAGGCGCACTCGCAGCCGTGATCGTCGGAACCTTATTTTATGCATGGGGCAATGTGATGTGGTTCGGTACGCTGATAGCCTTCTTCATCTCATCCTCGCTTCTCTCCAAATGGAAGCAAAAAGCCAAAAAAGCCGCCGAATCCGGCTATGAAAAAACAGGCCGCCGCGATGCAGGGCAGGTGTTGGCAAATGGCGGGATCGGTCTTTTGCTGTGCGCTGCCAACTGGTTCTGGCCTCATCGGATGTGGTTGCCAGTCTTCATCGGAGTCATGGCAACGGTCAATGCGGATACTTGGGCGACGGAGATCGGTGGGGCGAGTAAGCGTCAGCCGATCTCGATTCTTACATTCAAAAGAGTGCCGGCGGGAACCTCGGGCGGTGTGACCTGGCTCGGGCTGTTGGCAAGTGCACTCGGCGGGGCGTTCATCGGAGGTGTTGCTTCGTTGCTGGGAGAGATTGGCCAGATTGCACCAGGCGGCACGGGCGGCGTGATGTGGGGGACGTTCGTCCTGTTTGTATTCGTTGGAAGCTTGTCTGGACTGATCGGTTCCCTGACTGACTCTCTGCTCGGTGCAACCGTACAGGTGATGTATCGCTGTCCTTCCTGTGGCCGTGATGTGGAAGCGCGGACTCATTGTGGAGCGAGTACGGAGCATGTGCGCGGATTGCGCTTTTGCAACAACGATTTGGTCAATCTGATCAGTTCGATCGTCGGAGGCGCAGTAGCCCTGATGCTCTTCCTGTAGTCTGTCAGGCTCAGCTTTTTTCCTCCCTCATACATCTTCAAGCGGGTAAGCAGATATGATAAGATAGTACAATGCTCGCATCTTAGGGAAGCAGAGGAGTGCGCATTTTGAACAAAAAAATGTCCTTATTTGTCCTATTCGTCATCTGTCTAGCCACCGCTTTTTTCGTTCGGGAACGGGGAGTGGCCCAGATTTTTCAAGACTTTAAACTGGCAACAAGCAGTGCACAGGGAGAAGACCCGCAAGTGACTGCCGCCAAGGAAGCACAGGCCCAGGCACAATCTGGAGGCGCATCGGCCCAAGCAACCGCGGGGTTACAAGGCACAACCACCCAGTCGCAGACGAAGCCAGCCACCGATGCGGCGAACAGCTCTGCCAAAGCCCCAGGCTCCACCCAGCCCGCAACAGCAGGCAACCAGCAGACCGCACCGGGTACCAATACCAGCACCACAGGCGCAACCAAGCCAACCGCGTCTACCCCGACTACGACTACCAAACAGCCTGCCGGCACACCAACCCCGGCAACGGCCAAACCGGCAACCACAACCCCGACGGCGAAAATCTTGCCAGCCACGAACCTGACCGGGACCAATGTTCTGGTGAACAAGACATATGTCCTGCCGTCCACCTACGTGCCCAAGGATCTGGTAGAACCCAAAGTGCCATTCTCCTTCTCCGGCAAAAGCCAAAAGAAGATGATGCGCAAGGAAGCAGCGACCGCACTGGAGCAATTATTTGCCCATGCGAAAAAGAGCGGAATCAACATCGCCGCGGTCTCCGGCTACCGTTCGTACCAGACGCAGGCTACGATTTTTAACTACAATGTAAAAACCCAAGGCAGAGAGCAGGCCAACAAGTTCAGCGCCATACCGGGCCAGAGTGAGCACCAGACGGGTCTTGCCATGGACATCTCCGCCGCTTCAATCAAGTACGGACTGGAGCAGTCTTTTGGAGAGACGGCCGAGGGCAAGTGGCTCGCCCAGAATGCAGTGACATTCGGCTTCATCATGCGCTATCCAAAAGGCAAGGAACATATCACAGGCTACTCGTATGAGCCATGGCATTTCCGCTATGTCGGTGTCGAGATGGCGAAGAACATCACCGACAAAGGGCTGACGCTTGAGGAGTACCTGCAAGAGACACAAGGTAACATCCCGCAACAGGGTTAGACATGCGCTTACGAACAAGTATATGAGGATTAACTCCAAAAGGATCGAACCGCCTGAAACAGATGATGGCGGGTTCGATCTTTTTTCATTATGGTACAATCAATTCACACCAGTCTTATAAAAAATAGAAATACATACAACAGGGGGAATCTTCAGCTATGAGACCGTTCCGGATCGAAACAGCAGATAACGTACATATTCAAATGTATGAATACAGCCAAGAGGGAGAACCGATCCTCTTTTTGCACTATTCACGCGGTACAGCATCTGTATGGAATCACATGATCACAGCCTTCACGGAAAAATACCGTGTCCTGACTATGGACTTGCGTGGTCATGGACGCTCTTCACAGCCAGAGAGTGGTTATGACATCGCGACATTGGCAGAGGATATCCGTATCGTACTGGATGCCTGTGAGATTGACCGTGTGCATCTCGTCGGCTCCTCACTTGGTGCGTTTGTCGGGACATGCTTTGCTTCCCGCTATCCTGAGCGGGTGATCACCTTGGTCAACTCTGAGGGCGCACTGCTTAACCACGCAGGTGAGGGAGGCAGATATCAGGAAAGCAAGCAGGAACTGATAGAGAGATACTTTTCGCGCGAAGAGAGCAGCTTTCCATCTCCAGCAGACTTTTTCAGCCACATGCAAGAGACCTGGCTCCCCTGGAACGAAGCACGTGCGAAATCGCTTGAAGGCTATGAGCCAAGAGCGTTGCCAGACGGTGGCTATGGCTACATCACCAAGCTGTCTACATCTGCACAGGTCTTCGCTGCGATCTATGACACCCGCTTGCAGGATTGGTATGAGACGATTACCTGTCCGGTGCTGTTTTTACCGGCGCATCAAGAGGGGGATCTCGACTTGAAGCTGGCCTTCCTAAAAGAAGTGGAGCCGCTCTTGCCTGTGAGTAAGACCGTGGTGATTCCAGAGACCAGCCATGCCATGATGTTTGACCATGCAGAGGAGTTCAGTCAGGAGATTCTGCAATTCTACGCAGAACACTCCCACCAATAACACCGTTACAGAATAGAAGTGGTGACTTTTTTCTCTTGCCCTGACCACTGTTCTGGGTGTATTATTTATTTCGAATAGCGAAAGGTTTTAACAACAAACTAAATTGCTTCATGTAAAAAAGGGGGACAGAACCCCGTGCCTGATTTGATGCACATTCGAGATCAGCTCCGTAAGATTAACAAAACATTTGGTACCATGATGGCCCAAGAAATGATGAAATTCGGCTTCACCGGCTCACAGCTCATCATCCTGCATGAGATCATGAACGGACCCAAGACGATTGGACAGATCAGCAAAAGCGTTGACCTGTCGTACAGCACCGTCTCTGGCCTGATCGACCGTCTGGAGCGCCAAGAATACGTCCGCCGCGTACGCGATGAGGATGACCGGCGCGTGATTTGGATTGAACAGACAGAGAAGCTGGACGAGCTCAAGGAGCAGATTCCATTGTTGACCGAACACTTTTACCAGCAGCTATTTTCTGACGTATCTCCCGCCGAGCTGGATCAGCTGAGCAAGAGCCTTGAGATGCTTTTGACCCAGATGGAGAGGCAGGCGCAACTAAGAGAGACCACGTTATGACAGCATAGAATCCCGAGGAATGAACAGGAGGCACTATCAGATGAAATATCCGTACTCCACGCAAAAAATCGTGGCGACCATCGCTGCCATCGGCTTGTTTACGGCCGCAGCACCAACCGCACCAGCCCATGCTGCTACACCAGCTGCAGCCATTCAAGTGAAAGTGAACAACCAGCTGGTCAGCTTCCCAGATGCCAACGCCTACGTAGAAAACAGCCGTACCATGGTTCCTGTGCGTTTTGTCAGTGAAGCACTTGGTGCAAAAGTAGGTTGGGACCAAGCCAGCCAACAAGTCAAAATCGAGCAGGGCGAGAAGCAAGTTACTCTCACAGTCGGTCAGAACACCGTCACCGCTGAAGGCAAAACGATCCAACTCGATGCCAAGCCAGTGGTGAAAGCTTCCCGCACCTATGTCCCGCTCCGTTTTGTCAGTGAAGCGCTCGGAGCCAAGGTCGAGTGGAACGATGCCAACCGTCTCGTCTCCATCACCACCACGGAGGCTGGTGACACTGTACAATCAGGCGATACCACCACCAAGCCTGCGACACCAAGCACCGATACAGGCAGCAAGGACGCCGATCTCGGTACCACGCTGACCATCGACAAAGCAGTTGAACTGGCGATGAAAAACAACACCGATCTGAACAACCTCAAGATCGACATCAGCAGCGCCAGCATCAACAACCGCCTCGTCAGCGCCAAGGTCAAAGAGATTCCAGAAGAGTTCGTCACCACGCTCAGCACCGCTCAGCAAAAATACGTGAACGACCTCAAAGCAGAGGTATCGCTGCGCGTCAACGAATACTACCTCAAATCAACCGAAAGCAAAATCAAGCTGGGTGCCGAGAAGGCCTTCTATGACCTGCTCCACGCCCAAGCCGATCTCAACCTGAAAAAACAAAGCCTCAAGCGATCCGAAGAACAGCTGCGTACCGCTCAGCTTGCGTTCAAAGTAGGAACCCGTGCCAAAACAGACGTACTCCAGGCTGAAGCTGGCGTAGCAGGAGCGCAAGCAGCTGTCGCCGCAGCCGAAAGCAGCCTGCAGATGGCTCAGGTGAAGCTCAACGATTTTATCGGGATCGATCTGAATAAACAGTGGACACTCAGCTATCAGGCTACCGCTGCGCAAAAACCAATCGCTCTCGACAAAGCGGTTGAACTCGCCGTAGCCCAACGTGCCGAAGTGAAGCAGAAGCAGGAGGAGATCGCCGTAGGTCAGCTTAACTACGACCTGATCGTCAAATTCTCTGCGGCTTCCACATGGCCGGCTCAAATGGCGAAAAACGACCTGGACAAAGCTAAAATCGCCGTCAACGAAGCCAAGCGTGATGTTACGGTCGAAGTAAGCCAGGCCTACTACAACCTCAACTCTGCACAGGTAGCCGTCGACGCCTACAAAAAAGCCGTGGACGCTGCCAAAGAAAACTACCGCCTGATGAACCTCCGCTACCAAAACGGTCTCTCCACCACATTGGAAGTGATCGGGGCAGAGGAGGAGCTTGCGAACCGTGAGAACCAATACGAAACCGCTCAGCACAACCTCAAGCTGGCGATTGCAAGCTACAACAACGCAATGGGGAACTAATCCACCATCAAGCCACCGACATTCCATCGGTGGCTTTTTGCAGTTGTCCCCTTTTCCTTGCGTGATTTTAGCGTATACTTACTTGTAGCAGTAAGACAGGAGGAGATCGTGTGAATTGGCTGTTTCCCTTGATGGCTGTCCTTGGTGGGGTGGCGATCAGTGTCCAGGCCTCGGTCAACGGTGGCCTTGGCAAAAAAATCGGAACATTGGAAGGGGCGTTCGTCTCGTTCGGGATCGGAACGCTGCTTTTGCTGTTATTGGTGATATTCTTCGGACAAGGCAGTATGCTCCAGCTCGGCAACGTCCCCAAGTGGCAATTGACCGGAGGCTTACTCGGAGCGTTCTACGTCGCCATCATGGTGCTTGTCGTGCCGCAGGCGGGCGTCACGACCACAGTCGCTTCCGTCATTGTCGGGCAGCTGTTGATGAGCGTGATCATCGACCATTATGGCCTGTTTGGCGGAAAGCAGATTCCCATGGACGGCAAGAAGCTGATTGCGCTTCTGCTGATGGGAGTCGCACTGTATTTGTTTTATAAAAGAAGCTAGGCAAGGACATACACAGAAGGCGTGGTAAACCGCATTCCTTCTGTGTAATCCTTGCCTTTCTTTTTTGCTATAGGACGGATTGTTCCCCTTGTTACCTGTACGCTTGTAGGCCCTATTGCTTTAGCTTCGCCTGCAGCCGCTCACTCGTCAGATGCCTCAGCGCATCCGGTGCCTCACACGGACTCTCGCCATACTCTACCTTCACCTTGCCGATCTCCCGCGCCACCCGAACAGCCAGTTGGTTCAGCACGAGATTGATGCTGCCGATCGCGATGAGGGCATACAGCATACCTTCCTTGACCCAGTTCTGCTCTTGGTGGATCGTCTCCCGGATCAGCCGCAGATGGGGCAGGAAGAACGCCAAGTGACCGGCTCCCTGCACTTTTTTCGCCTCGTCCTTGATCATCATATAGGCGCAGCGGCGTACGATTTCATCATCGCTTGTAAGCCACAGCGAGATCAATTCACGACTGTACGGTGTCTTGACCGCCAATTCACTGCAGAATTTATCGGATACATCCCAGAAATCCAGATCATATACCTGTGACTCCAGCTGCTCGCGTGTCACCTTGGATGGTTCATCTAACAGCGTAGCCAGCATCATGGCATCCCGCACCTTGGAGTGCCACAGCTGAAACGACAGCTCATGACTGTTCCCCAGCTGCTTGGCTAATTGCTTCAGCCTGGTGATCGCCACACCATGATAGACATACTCTTCACGGGTCGAAAGTCCAAGCCGTTTCCAGACTTCCACACTTCTCGGATCGGCCCATTGCTCCAGTTGTGCGATGATTTGACGTACCTGCATCGTGTCCCTCCCGTTACCGTTACATAGCCTTATTTTTGGCAGTATTGCCCAAGTAGGGAGGGGATAGACGGGGGGAAACACTTTTAGGAGTTCAACAGCGAACGGAGTTTCCGGATTTCACGTTTGGCTTGCTCAGGCTCTTCGATGTGCACGGCAGCGGCAATCCGTTCCCAATAGGGGAATGCTTTTGCTTTGATCTCCAGCAACGCCAGGACGAATAGCTTCTGTAACTCTTCTTCTGTGGAGTAGTGCCACTGCAAGGATAGGTCGAATCTGTCTATTTCTGCTTGCTGTTGTGGAGTAAGACGATTAAGAACAACCAGATAGTCTGGTGAATCTGCGGGGATTTCGAGCAATGCAGCATAAAAATCCGGTTTCGGGAGCTTGTACGGGGGGGCAATTCGTTCATCCATCAGATAACCGAGCCTGCCTGTTTCATCTTTAACCCCGATGTTCAGATAAAATTGAAAGGGACTTCCGGGGAGATTCCATTGACTCCTTTGAAAAAAGATCTCTTCCGTGATGTCACCGCATCTTCTGCTGAAACGTGTTCCTTTTTTACGAAATCCAAGTGGCTTGAGTTCGGCACCAACTATCGCCCCTAAGTGCTTGCTGAATTGAAAAGGGTCAGCCACGTATAAAACTCCTTTATTTTCGAAAATAACAACTGTTTGATTATAACATCATAATAACCATGTTTTTGAATTGATTAGTTCAATTATCTAATTAAAATTATTATAAATAAGTATTGACTATAATGTAATATACGATATAATGAATTCATAAGCGATACCGACTACAAACAAATAATGATTCTAAATAAATACGAGGTGAACCTCATGTACGATGTCATCATCATCGGTGCCGGTCCGGCCGGAGCATCTGCTGCGATCTACACCGCACGCGGCAATCTCAAGACACTCGTGATCGACAAAGCACCAACAACAGGCGCACTTGCCATGACCCATAAAATCGCCAACTACCCTGGAGTAGAGGGAGAGCTGACCGGTAAAGAACTGCTGGATAAGATGCGCAACCAAGCGATCAGCTTCGGCGCCGAATTCATCCAGACCCAGATCAGCGCAGTTGACGTCGAAGACGAGACCAAATACGTCTTCACCGCCGACGGCACCTACGAAGCCAAAGCTGTCATCGTCGCGACCGGCTCCAAAGGCCGCAACCGCATGCTCCCAGGCGAAGAGAAGCTGCTCGGACGCGGCGTCAGCACTTGCGCTACCTGCGACGGAGCCTTTTTCCAAGACAAAGAAGTAGTTGTCATCGGGGAGAACGAAGAGGCATTAGACGAAGTGCTTGCCTTGGGCAAATTCGCTTCCCACATCCACTTCATCATCCCACGCGCCGAGCTCCAAGGCGTCGAAGAGATGCCAGAATTGCCGAAAACAACTCTCTATTACCGCACCCGTCCAGTCGAAATCCTCGGCGAGAACAAGGTAGAGGGCGTCCGCATCCGTGACAACAACGGAGGCGAACAAGACATTGTCGTAGATGGCGTGTTCGTTTTCCTCTCAGGCAGCAAGCCAGGCACCGACTTCCTCGACGGTCAAGTTCCGCTCGATGAAGAGAACTTCATGATTCTCGACGATTTCATGCAATCCACTGTCCCAGGCGTATTCGGCGCAGGGGAAGTAAGACGCACACCAGTCAAGCAGGCTGTTGTTGCCGCAGCAGACGGTGCCATCGCCGCCATGGCCGTCGACAAGTACATCAACAAACGCTCCAAAGTCGTCCCTCAATACAAATAACATTCCAAATACAACCCCTAATTAAAAAAGGAGAGATTTCTCATGACAAAAGCAATCGTATATTCCAGCACCACCTGCAACTTCTGCAAACAAGTAAAAACCTACCTCGAAGAAAACAACATCCCATACGAAGAGCGCAACATCGACCTCAACGACCAATACGGCCAAGAACTGCATGATCTGGGTATCATGTCTGTACCACTCACTGTGATTGGCGACAAGCAAATCCTCGGCTTCAACCCAGTCCGCATCAAAAAAGCAGTCGCAGCACTCGAAGAAGCTTCCCAAGCCTAATCACCCACACAAAAAAGGAGAGATACTCAACATGACAACCAACCAGACTTTTCGCGTAGGACTCCCAGCCCCTGACTTCAATATGCTCAGCACCAAGAACATGGATACGCTCGAAGAACGCGTACAGCTCTCCGACTACCGTGGCAAATGGCTGATTTTCTTCTTCTGGCCATTCGACTTCACCTTCGTCTGCCCGACCGAAATCATCGCTTTCAGCGAAGCGGTAGAAGATTTTGCTGACCTCGATGCGGAGATCCTCGGCGTGTCCACAGACAGTGTACACACGCACCGCGCATGGATCAGAACTCCGCGCGAACAGCACGGCATCGGGCCAATCAACTACACCATGGCAAGCGACTTCAATAAAGAAGTATCCCGCGCATATGGCGTATTAGATGAAGAAACAGGCGCTGCTCACCGCGGTCTGTTCATCATCGACCCAGAAGGCATCCTGCGCTACCAAGTCGTAACTGACATGAACGTAGGCCGCAGTGTACAAGAAACTCTGCGCATCCTCCAAGCCCTGCAAGCAGGCGGTCTCTGCCCAGCCAACTGGCGCCCAGGCCAAAAAACGCTCGACGCGAAGTAATCCAAACACGCCCCCCAACTCCCTATTCATATAAAAAAGCACAAGGATCGGCGACTATCTCGTCCATCCTTGTGCTTTTTTTACAGGTGAAAAAAAATCACCCGAACTCAATAAGAGGCCGGGTTTATTTCGGTTCATCTTCTTCTGCATACGTCTTGAGAAACACATCGACGAACTTCAGCATCTCTTCCCGTTGTTTCTCGTTTAGTTTATACTTACTTCCATAGAACTCGATCGCCCGGCTGTCTTTGATGAAAGCAGGGAAATCACGCGGGCTCGTCACATAGATTTCGTCGCGGGGCTCATCTGTTAACCCTAAGAGATAATCCGTGGTCGAACCAAGCGCATCGGCCAGCCTGTCCAATGTCTGTCGTCCCGGAAGATGTTGGGACGTAGACTCCAGCTGCTGGATCCGATAGGGAGTAAGAGAGGTTGCTTCCGCTAAGGCTTCGACTGTCATGCCTTTTGCTACACGGAGGCGGTTGAGGCGCTTTTTGAAAATATCAAGACTGGACTCGTCCTTTTGCGGTGGATACGGAATATCCGTACGGCCCAGCAGATAGTCGATTGAGACTTGGAAAAAATCCGCCAGCTTGTTAAGCTTGGCATAATCCATCTCATTGTCTGCGGTCTCATAGCGGGCATAGGTAGGCCGCTTGATATGCAACAGCTCGGCCAGTTCATCCTGCGTCACGTTCTTATCTTCACGCAAAAGTTTGAGTCGTTCGGCTACAATTTTTTTGTCAACCATCGGAATCACCACCTTTTCGTACATTGTGAATTATAGGTGATGGAATATCACACTAAAACAAATGTGCAAAAATACTACCCGTGTCAATTTTGTGCTTTCGAATCACATCCAGAACATACGAACGAATGTTCCTATATACACATCATACATAGTGCTACTTCCATTTGCAAGTAATAATTAAGCTTTTTTGTCATGCCAACAAATTCTTAATCAGAGAAGGAGTCCGTCCCTATGCATTACTATGGCAATGAAACGATCATGTCGCTGGAAGCTGTGCTGGCCCTGCGTCCCAATGAAGTCCGCATTCTCGAATGGGTGCGTACCTATGAATTTCTAGAAAATAAATATGGACTGGATGATCCAGTCAACCACTTCCTCGATATCCGCATCGAGCCGGACGGTGTTCGCATCCGCAAGAACGCGATCACGGATTTTCCTGACTATGTGACCGAGAACGAGGAGCTGCATCCTGACGTAGAAACTGCATTACCCATTTTTATCGGCTGGGCGCAAGAGATTCTCGCCAAGCTGGAACAGGAGGAGAACCAATGAGCCAACGCAAAACCTATTTGTACCAAATCAAGCCCAACCGCTCCGACTTCCTCACCACGATGACCGAAACCGAACAGGTGGTCATGGGCGAACACTTAGCCTATCTGCAGAACCTGCTGGATAAAGGCCAACTGCTCCTTGCTGGACCGTGTGAAGATGCGACGTTTGGGATCGCCGTCTTTTACGCTGATTCCGAGCAGGAGGCGAGAGCGGTCATGGAGAATGACCCAGCCGTTCGTGAGCAGATCATGAACGCGCGGCTGCATCCGTTCCGCGCGGCCTTTTTCGCTGGACAGTCGAACCCACAAGCATAATCGTACATCTCTAAAAACCTTACCAGCCTCTATCCAATTAGAGGTTCGGTAAGGTTTTTTTGTATTTTCCATGTCATTTCCGTTTTCTGCGACTATTCACGGGGGTCAGCGAATATAAGAGTTTTATATGGATAAATTTTGCTTCGCATATACAAGCAGATTCCATGCTTGCATGTTACTGATTCCGCACGTTCCGTCGCAGATGGCGGGCCGTGCTTTTGCACATACAGTTACAGGAGAGGAGAGAGCCATACATGTTTAAAAAGGAATGCATCGCCATGCTGCTTGCGGGCGGCGAAGGCAGACGGCTCGGTCTCTTGACACAGAGACTGGCCAAGCCGGCTGTTCATTTTGGCGGTAAATACCGCATTATCGACTTTACACTGAGCAATTGCAGCAACTCCGGGATCGATACGGTCGGGGTGCTGACCCAGTATCAGCCGCTTGTGCTCAATTCCCACATTGGGATTGGCAGCCCGTGGGATCTTGATCAGAAGAACGGGGGTGTCACTGTCCTGCCGCCATTTGTCGAACAGAACGGCGGGAGATGGTACAAGGGAACGGCCAATGCGATCTACCAGAATCTGAATTTTATCGAGCAATACGACCCGCAATATGTACTCGTCATCTCCGGCGACCACATCTACAAAATGGACTATTCGCTGATGCTCGAACATCACAAAGCACAGCAGGCAGAAGCCTCCATCGCGGTGATCGAGGTTCCGATTCAGGAGGCCAGCCGGTTTGGGATCATGAGCGTTGATGAAGAGCTGCGAATCACCGAATTCGAAGAAAAGCCCAAACATCCCAAAAACAATCTCGCTTCCATGGGCATCTATATTTTCAACTGGGACGTGCTCAGAAGCTACCTGCTCCTCGACGAACAAAACCCTGACTCCAGCAACGATTTCGGCAAGGATGTGATCCCGCGTATGCTTCGCGAGGGACGGCGGATGAGCGCTTATCGTTTCCAAGGCTATTGGAAGGACGTAGGTACGGTAGAATCGCTCTGGGAAGCCCACATGGATCTGTTGGCGGAGAAGCCTGAGCTGGACATGTACGAACCCGAGTGGAAAATCTACGCCGTCAATCCCAATCAGCCACCGCACTACATCGCCCCCACCGCCCGTGTCCAGCGTTCACTGGTCAACGAAGGCTGTCTCGTCTACGGAACGGTCGAGCACTCTGTCCTGTTCTATGGTGTTCACGTCGGGGCAGGCTCCCATATCCAAGATGCCGTCATCATGCCCAATGTCAAAATAGGCCGAAATGTCACCATCCACAAAGCCATCATCGGCGCAGGCACGATCATTACCGACGATGCCGTAATCGGTTCACCGGACAGCCCTGATGTCATACTGATCGGGGAGAATGATTACATCCAGCCTGCCATCATTCCACACAGCTAAATCAGACGAATGGAGTGTATGTACGATGCCCAATGCCATCGGAGTCATTAATCTTGCCATCAACCAACCGCTTCTGCATGAACTGACCTACTCCCGCTCCACGGCTGCTGTCCCGTTCGGTGGCCGTTACCGTTTGATTGATTTTGTCCTCTCCAACATGGTCAATTGCGGCGTGAAAAAGGTAGCCGTCTTCACCAACAACAACTCCCGTTCCCTCATGGATCATCTGGGCTCCGGCAAAGAATGGGGGCTTGACCGCAAGCAGGGGGGACTGTTTATCCTGCCGCCCTCCACCATTCCCAACGGTACTTTTGGGGGCGATCTGCAGCAGTTTGCCGCCAATCTGGACTATTTTTTGCGCTCCAAGGAAAAGTACGTCATTATTTCCTCCAGCCATATGGTCTGCAACATCGACTTTTCTGATGTGATGCGTTCTCATGTGAGGTCAGGTGCCGATCTTACGCTCATCTACAAGGAGCTGAACAGCCAGACCGAGGATTTGTCCGACTCAATCACGCTCGATGTCGGGCTCAACGGCCGTGTGCGCGCCATGAGGGACAGCCACATCGAACAGGGCAGCAACAAGGTCTACATGCGGATGATGGTGATCTCCAAGGAACTTCTAGTCGATCTGGTGAAGAGAAGTGTCAGCCAAAACTACTACGACCTGCTGCGTCATGTCATCATGCGCAATCTCGACCGCTGGCATGTCAACGCCTACGAATACAAAGGGTACCTTGGCATCATCAACTCGATCACCAACTACTATCGCAACAGCATGAACCTGCTCAAGCCGGAGAACTGGCACAGCCTGTTTTTCTGCCCTAGTGTCATCTACACCAAGGTCAAAGACGAAGCCCCCGCGATCTATTCCGAACACGCCCGCGTCACCAACTCGCTCATCGCCAACGGCTGCATCGTCGAGGGCACGGTGGAGAACAGCATCCTGTTCCGAGGGGTCAAGGTTCATAGAGGCGCGATCATCCGCAACAGCATCATCATGCAAAAATGCGAGATCGAAGCCTCAGCCATCCTCGAAAACGTCATTCTCGACAAAGAGGTCCACGTCAGTGTCGGCACCTGGCTGGAAGGAGAGAAGCTAGTTCCCGCCGTCTATTCCAAAAAGAGCGTGATCTAGAGAAGAGAGGGAGAGAGAGCGACCATGAAGATAGGCTTTATCGCATCCGAGTGTGCTCCTTTTATCAAAACAGGCGGTCTGGCCGATGTCGCAGGCGCACTTCCGCAAGAGCTGCGCCGCCAAGGACACGATGTCCGTGTCTTCCTGCCCAAATACCGCGATATCCCCAACCGCTATCAGAAAAATATGAAACACATCGTCTCGTTCAACGTCCCGCTCGGCGGGCGCAATCTGCATGGTGGGATTGAGGAGCTGACGCACGACGGGATCACCTACTGTTTTGTAGATAATCTGTATTACTTTAACCGCCCGGGCCTGTACGGCTACTATGACGAGGCAGAACGTTTCGGCTATTTTGCCAAAGCGGTGCTGGAATCCTTACAGCATCTTGATTTTCAACCGGACATTCTGCATGTTCACGACTGGCAGACCGGCATGATTCCGTTGCTGTTGAAGACCCACTACGGCCATCTCCCGTTTTATCAGGGGATCAAGACCGTCTTTACCATTCATAATCTCCAGTACCAAGGGATTTTTCCTGCTGATGCGCTTGGCCATATTTTCGGTCTCGGTCAGGAGCATCTCCACATCGACGGTCTGGAGTTTCACGGCAACATCAACTATATGAAAGCCGCTCTCAACTACGCCGACCAAATCACCACGGTAAGCCCCACCTATGCGCAAGAGATTCAGATGCCGTATTACGGAGAGCAGCTGGACGGTCTTTTGCGGAAACGGGCAAGCGACCTGCACGGCATCCTCAACGGCATCGACGACCGTTCGTATAACCCGCTGACAGACCCGGCGATTTTTTATCCTTATGATGGTGATTCATTAGCCGCCAAGTGTGTTAATAAACAAAAACTCCAAGAACAGCTGGGACTTCCGATCAATCCAGATGTACCATTGATCGCTGTCATTACCCGCTTCGTCCCGCAAAAAGGCATCGATCTGATCCTGCATGTCCTTGAAGAGATCCTTGCCGAAGACGTGCAACTGGTCGTCATAGGTACGGGGTATGCACACTACGAGCATGCTTTCCGCGAAGCCGCCCATCGCTATCCGCACAAGCTTTCTGCCCAGATTTTGTTCAGTGAAAGCCTGGCACGCCAAGCCTACGCAGCCTCAGACCTGTTCCTGATGCCATCCCGTTTTGAACCATGCGGACTCAGCCAACTGATTGCCCTGCGCTATTTCAGCGTGCCAATCGTCCGCGAAACAGGCGGTCTCCGTGATACTATACATTCCTACAACGAGGAGACAGGGGAGGGCAATGGCTTTACCTTTACCAATTACAACGCTCATGACATGCTCTACACGATCAACCGCGCGCTCCATTATTACCGCGACCGCACTGTCTGGCCCAAGCTGATGGATCAAATCGCCCAGGCCGATTTCAGTTGGCGCGAGTCCGCCAAGCAATACAGCCAGATCTATGCCCAACTGTTGGACAGCAGAGAAAAGGAGCTGGAGATATGCCTAGACCGTTAGTGATCGGTAATGGAAAAATGCTGATTAACTTTGATGACCGTCTGCGCATGCGCGACCTGTACTACCCTTACGTGGGGATGCACAATCATATCGGCGGCCACTTCAGCAAAATGGGGGTCTGGGTCGACGGTCAATTCAGCTGGCTCGACGACGACGGCTGGCAACGCTCTCTCCGCTACATGCGCGACTCCCTTGTCACAGATGTCACGGCCCGGCATGAGGGGATGAATCTGACCTTACATATGGAGGATGCTGTCCACCAGCGGGAGAACATCTATATTAAGCGCGTCCGCGTCTGCAACCATGCCGATACACCACGCGAAGTCCGGCTCTTTTTCCACCATGACCTCAACCTCAACGAGACAGAGGTAGGCGACACAGCCGTCTACGACCCGACCCTTGGCACCGTCTATCACTACAAGCGCAATACCTACATCATGATCAACGGCCGAACAGACGAAGGCGGCATCTACCAATACAGCATCGGGATCAAACGCTTCAACCACGCCGAAGGAACCTGGCGCGATGCCGAAGACGGCGAACTGGACGGCAACCCGATCGCCCAAGGCTCCGTGGACAGCACGATCTCCTTTCGACTCACCCTCGACGCCTATGAAGAAAAAACGATAAATTACTGGATCACCATCTCCGATTCATACTCCCACGTCAAACGGCTCAACCAATATGTCGTAGACAACGACCCTAACCATCTCCTGACGCGTATCGGTGTCTACTGGCAGCGCTGGGCCAACAAGCAGGAACAAGACTTCGCCAACCTCTCTCAAGACCTAATCGACCTCTACAAAAAAAGCCTGCTGATCGTCAAAACTCAAACAGACCAGCACGGCGCCATCCTCGCAGCCAACGACACCGACATCCTCCAGTTCAACCGTGACCACTACAGCTACATGTGGCCTCGCGACGGTGCGCTCGTCGCCCTGGCCATGACCCGTGCAGGCTATGACGGCTCCGTTTCCCGCTTTTTTCAATTTTGCAGCGATGTCCTGACCAAAAACGGCCACCTTCTGCATAAATACAACCCCGACGGCTCCGTAGGCTCCAGCTGGCATCCCTTCATCCAAAACGGCGAGATCCATCTGCCGATCCAAGAAGACGAGACAGCCCTCGTACTCTATGCCTTATGGGAGTACTACGTCCACAGCGGACAGCTTGAATACTGCCAAGAGCTCTATGCCTCACTGATCCGCCCTGCCGCCCGTTTTCTCGCCTCCTACATTGACGAAGAACTCGGTCTGCCACAGCCTAGCTATGATCTTTGGGAAGAGCGGAGGGGCATATTCACCTTCACGTGCTCAGCTGTCTACGCCGGTCTCAAAGCCGCCGCCAACTTCGCCAAGCTCTTTGGTGATGATCACCGTCACACCCGCTATGATGAAGCCGCCGAACGCATCAAAACATCCATGGCCCGCCACCTCTATGACGAAAAAGCAGGCCGTTTCCTACGTGGCATCTACCTCGAGCCCGACCGCACGATCAGCCAAGACCCCATTATCGAATCCAGCATGTTTTCGCTCTTTTCGTTTGGTGTATTCCCGCCGGATGACCCCCGCATCATCAACACGATCAATGCGATGAAACAGAAGCTCCTCGTCAAAACCGAAATCGGCGGCTACGCTCGCTACGAAAACGACTACTACTTCCAAAAAACCACCGACATCGCCCGCATCCCCGGCAATCCATGGATCATCTGCACCCTCTGGATCGCCGAATGGGAGATCGCCCAAGCCCAATCTCTTGATGAACTCACCGAACCACTCAAAAAGCTTCAATGGGTCAACCGTCACGCCATGGAGAGCGGGGGACTGCCGGAACAACTCGATCCGTTCACTGGAGAACCACTCTCAGTCGCTCCTCTGACTTGGTCGCATTCCACCTATGTCATGACGGTCACCCAATACGTCAAGAAGTACCGCCAACTCCAATCCACCGCAAAAGAAGGGGAGTAGAGACGAAGCATTTGAGCCGGAGAAAACTCTGGCTTTTTTTGCATGTATAACTTTTTAATAAAAAGGGTTGATTTATAGGAAACAGCATGATATATTAATTTCTCGTGAGCGACGTTTTCGAAAAAAGAAACGAAGCCACATTGATGGTTGAGGGGCTGTAGCTCAGTTGGGAGAGCGCCTGCCTTGCAAGCAGGAGGTCATCGGTTCGATCCCGTTCAGCTCCACCTTCTTACCAGAAGATTACAGTTGATTCTTGATTGATAACATGATAGAATCACTTTCGTCGATAATATTCCTCAGTAGCTCAATGGTGGAGCAACCGGCTGTTAACCGGTAGGCTGGCGGTTCGAGTCCGTCCTGAGGAGCCATAGATGGACAGGTGTCCGAGTGGCCGAAGGAGCACGATTGGAAATCGTGTAGGCGGTGTCGAACCGTCTCGTGGGTTCAAATCCCACCCTGTCCGCCATCTATTTTTTAAGTGGCCCGTTGGTGAAGCGGTTTAACACAGCAGCCTTTCACGCTGTCATTCAGGGGTTCGAATCCCCTACGGGTCACCATTACATACGGAGGCTTAGCTCAGCTGGGAGAGCATCTGCCTTACAAGCAGAGGGTCGGCGGTTCGATCCCGTCAGCCTCCACCAATATTTATCTAACATATGGAGCTGTGGTGAAGTTGGAGTTCACGCCGGTCTGTCACACCGGAGGTCGCGGGTTCGAGTCCCGTCAGCTCCGCCATATGTAATGGCTCGGTAGCTCAGTCGGTAGAGCAGAGGACTGAAAATCCTCGTGTCGGCGGTTCGATTCCGTCCCGAGCCACCTTATAATCACATAACTTTGCCGGTGTAGCTCAATTGGTAGAGCACCTGACTTGTAATCAGGGGGTTGTGGGTTCAAGTCCTATCGCCGGCACCAGTGTTGGGGTATAGCCAAGCGGTAAGGCAACGGACTTTGACTCCGTCATTCCTAGGTTCAAATCCTAGTACCCCAGCCATTTATGAGAGCCATTAGCTCAGTTGGTAGAGCATCTGACTTTTAATCAGAGGGTCGAAGGTTCGAGTCCTTCATGGCTCACCATTTATTAGTTTGCCACTCAATGCGGGTGTGGCGGAATTGGCAGACGCACCAGATTTAGGTTCTGGCGGGCGACCGTGGGGGTTCAAGTCCCTCCACCCGCACCAAAAATCATTCATCTTGCGGACGTAGCTCAATTGGTAGAGCGTCGCCTTGCCAAGGCGAAGGTCGAGGGTTCGAGACCCTTCGTCCGCTCCAAGTATTTTCACAATATATGTGCCCTTAGCTCAGCCGGATAGAGCGTTTGACTACGAATCAAAAGGTCGGGAGTTCGAATCTCTCAGGGCACGCCATTTATAGTCGGGAAGTAGCTCAGCTTGGTAGAGTACTTGGCTTGGGACCAAGGGGTCGCAGGTTCGAATCCTGTCTTCCCGACCATGTTTTTTGCCGGGGTGGCGGAATAGGCAGACGCAACAGACTTAAAATCTGTCGGGAGTTTCTCCCGTATCGGTTCAAGTCCGATCCTCGGCACCAATCCTGTTTCATATGGCGGCGTAGCTTAGCTGGCTAGAGCGTTCGGTTCATACCCGAAAGGTCGGGGGTTCGACTCCCTCCGCCGCTACCATTTTAGGGGCATAGTTTAAAGGTAGAACGAAGGTCTCCAAAACCTTTGGTGTGGGTTCGATTCCTACTGCCCCTGCCAACTTTATAACTTGTGTATGGCGGTCGTGGTGAAGCGGTTAACACACCGGATTGTGGCTCCGGCACTCGGGGGTTCGAATCCCCTCGATCGCCCCATTACATTTTGGGAGTATAGCCAAGTGGTAAGGCACGGGTCTGCAAAACCCTCACCCCCGGTTCAAATCCGGGTACTCCCTCCATACCTTGTCTCAGTAGCTCAGCAGGATAGAGCAACCGCCTTCTAAGCGGTCGGTCGGGAGTTCGAGTCTCTCCTGAGACGCCATTTTATATTTTGCGGTCGTGGCGGAATTGGCAGACGCACCATCTTGAGGGGGTGGCGGGGCGACCCGTGTGAGTTCGAGTCTCACCGACCGCACCAAACAAAGTTTTCGAGAATGTCCTTTGAAAACTGAACAGCGAAAGCAAATGATAATTCAGCCAAGCAACAAGTTTTTGACCTAGATCAACTTCAACTTTATTGGAGAGTTTGATCCTGGCTCAGGACGAACGCTGGCGGCGTGCCTAAT
>NZ_VCNA01000011.1 GCF_006170445.1 Brevibacillus dissolubilis
CACGCCGCCAGCGTTCGTCCTGAGCCAGGATCAAACTCTCCAATAAAGTTGAAGTTGATCTAGGTCAAAAACTTGTTGCTTGGCTGAATTATCATTTGCTTTCGCTGTTCAGTTTTCAAAGAACATTTGTTATGCTGTCGACCGTGTTCCCTGTCGACTTTTATTACTCTACCACATGATCCTTGTCGAATCAAGAGGTATTTTGTTGTTTCTTATCAAAATCGATAAAAAAGTTTTTGGCGCTGTTGAAGCGACAGGGATTATCTTATCAGAAAGAGGGATGAAAAAGCAACTCTTTTTGCAGAAAAAATATAAAGAGACAGACCTAGGTCTGTCTCCCGTAACTATCAGCTTGGCTGATGATTACATCATGCCCATGCCGCCCATATCAGGCATTGCTGGAGCTTTGTTTTCTTCTGGTTTGTCAGCGATTACCGCTTCAGTAGTGAGGAACATAGCAGCTACAGAAGCAGCGTTGGAGAGAGCGGTGCGGGTTACTTTCGCAGCGTCTACGATCCCTGCTTGCAGCATGTCAACCCACTCTTCGGTAGCAGCGTTGAAGCCTACACCAGTGGCTTCTTTTTTCAGGCGCTCTACGATTACAGAACCTTCGAGACCTGCGTTCGCTGCGATTTGGCGAACTGGTTCTTCCAGGGAACGGAGAACGATTTGTACACCTACTGCTTCTTCGCCTTCTGCTACTACTTTCTCAACCGCTTTAACAGCATGCACGAGGGTAGTACCACCACCAGGAACGATACCTTCTTCTACCGCTGCACGAGTGGAGTTGAGGGCGTCTTCGATGCGGAGTTTTTTCTCTTTGAGCTCGGTTTCAGTAGCAGCACCAACTTTGATCACAGCTACGCCACCTGCGAGTTTCGCAAGACGCTCTTGGAGTTTTTCACGGTCGAAGTCAGAAGTAGTGTCTTCGATTTGTTGACGGATTTGGGAAACACGGCCTTCGATGGTAGCTTTGTCGCCAGCACCTTCAACGATCGTAGTGTTTTCTTTGGTAACAACAACTTTGCCTGCGCGGCCGAGTTGGGTGATTTTGGTGGATTTCAGGTCAAGACCGAGTTCTTCGGTGATTACTTCGCCACCGGTAAGAGCTGCGATGTCTTGGAGCATTGCTTTACGGCGGTCACCGAAGCCAGGTGCTTTAACAGCAACTGCAGTGAAGGTACCGCGGAGTTTGTTCACTACAAGGGTAGCGAGAGCTTCGCCTTCTACATCTTCAGCGATGATGAGGAGAGGCTTGCCGCTTTGGACAACTTGCTCAAGAACAGGGAGAACTTCTTGAATGTTGCCGATTTTCTTATCAGTGATGAGGATATATGGGTTGTTGAGCACTGCTTCCATTTTGTCAGTGTCAGTGATCATGTATGGGGAAGCGTAGCCACGGTCGAATTGCATACCTTCTACAACTTCGAGTTCGGTTACGAAGCCTTTGGATTCTTCAACGGTGATTACGCCGTCTTTACCCACTTTTTCCATAGCTTCCGCGATGAGTTCGCCTACTTCTGCGTTGTCAGCAGAGATCGCAGCAACTTGCGCGATAGCGGATTTGTTTTCAACTGGTTTCGCGATGGATTTGATCTCTTCAACAGCAGCACGAACTGCTTTTTCCATACCGCGGCGGATTACCATTGGGTTCGCGCCTGCAGTTACGTTTTTGAGACCTTCACGGATCATTGCGTATGCGAGCACAGTCGCAGTAGTAGTACCGTCACCAGCGATGTCGTTGGTTTTGGTTGCTACTTCTTTAACGAGTTGAGCACCCATGTTTTCATATGGATCTTCGAGCTCGATTTCTTTCGCGATGGTTACACCGTCATTGGTGATCAGCGGGGAACCGAATTTTTTCTCAAGAACCACGTTGCGGCCTTTTGGACCGATGGTAACTTTAACAGCGTTAGCAAGAGTCTCCACGCCACGGAGCATAGAACGGCGTGCGTCTTCGGAGAATTTCAATTGTTTCGCCATGAAATTTCAACCTCCATAATAGGTAAAATGTATTTGGATTCGTTCAATATGTGAGATGGTTATTAGCCAATGATCGCAAGGATGTCGGACTCGCGGAGAACGAGGTATTCTTTGTTGTCAATTTTTACTTCAGTACCAGCGTATTTGGAGAAGATTACTTTGTCGCCTTCTTTAACTTCCAAAGAAATACGCTCGCCGTTGTCGGCTGTGCGACCGGAACCAACAGCTACTACACGGCCCTCTTGCGGTTTTTCTTTCGCAGTGTCTGGAAGGACGATTCCAGATGCGGTAGTTTCTTCTTTGGTAATTGGTTCGAGTACTACACGGTCACCTAATGGCTTCAACACAAAAAACAACCTCCTCAAGAAAGTTAGAAATACTTTGGTTTTCGATTAGCACTCGTTTGAGGTGAGTGCTAACACCCAATTCCTATAATAAAGAAACACAAGTTTGTTTGCAAGTATTTTCCCTAATTTTTTTCAGACAAAAGCACATTACCTACTATCGACGGGTTCAGTTGTTCTTATACGAATTTTTGAAAGAAAAGATAGAAAAAGTAGTTCTAGTAGAACAGCCCTCTCATATAAATAGAATCAAAGACTCGATCAGAACAACACAGGGGGTTCCTGAATGCGAAAACGACTGTTGATCGGTATTGTGGGTCTATCATTTTTTGGACTGTCGCATATTTTTGCCGCTGATTGGAAGACGGATATCAAGGTGAATCTCTTTCCTGCCACTCTTTATATCGATGGAAAAGCGGTCAGCTCCAGTGACCGTCCGGGCTATTACTATAATGGGACAAGTTATGTGCCGGCTACGATTGAGTATGATGGAACGATGTATGTGCCGCTTCGGCTGATCGGGAATCAGCTGAACAAGCAGGTGGGCTGGGATGAGCAGACGTACAGTGCTTGGCTCGGACAGACGCCCGATTTGAAAAAGAATACCTCTCCTCTGCCCGATGTCCCAGGTAGTACGGGGGATCAGGCAAATGATGCCGTGGCCGCGAACAGCACTCCAACTGCCGCGTCATCAGCATCCGTCCAGTCTGCCGATTCCGCCAACCCGCTCATGAAGCCACTCATCCCCAAAAGCGAGGCTCCAGCAGTGGCGGGGCCGAATCTGTATCAGGTACGGCTGGGCGACACAGAGGCACAAGTGATCGCAAAGCTGGGGAAGCCAGCAAGACGGGAGCCAAGTGCGCTCGGTTATGACTGGCTGGTCTACAATAAAACCATCGGGACATACGTACAGGTCGGCGTCCGCGCAGGAAAAGTGGTCGACATCTACTCCAACTCCCCTGCGGCCCGGCTGGAGCAGGTGGGAATCGGCTCTACTCTGCAATCACTGGAACGCAAGTATAAGATGGATCGTAAAGTCAGCTTCCGCTACGGGAACAGCCAAATCGAGATGACCAATGAGCTGAAGGAACGTCCTCTCGTCTTCTCGGGTGATACCGCATTGATCTTTTACCTCGATACGCAAAATTTTCAGAAGGTGACGGGGATGCGGGTGGTTGACAAGTTGGTTCTGCTGCAGGGCGGCTTCTATGAGACCAAGTGGACCTACACGGGTACCACACCTAATTTCAATCCCCCTCCCCTCTCACCAGAAGAGCAGGATAAGATCACTCTTGCTCATGAAAAGCAATCGCTTGATCTGGTCAATGTCATCCGCTATCGGTACAAGCTGCCCACCCTGACTTGGAACGAACAGGCATCAGAGGTGGCACGCGGGCACAGCAATGATATGGCGGCGAACCATTTCTTTGATCATGTCTCCCAGACAACGAAGCTTGATCCATTCGGCCGTCTGAAAAAGCACGGAATCCAATATCAGATGGCAGGTGAAAATATCGCCGCCGGGTTCCCGGATTCGATCGAAGCCTTCCACGCACTGATGAACAGCCCTGGCCACCGCAAAAATATTATGGAAAAAGGGTTCACGCAGCTTGGGGTAGGTGTGGTAGCTGATTATTATACGCAGAATTTTGTTACACCACAGAAGCAATAGGCGTATGCGTGGTTCATGTCAGCTCGAACTAACCAACATAAAAAGCCCCTGATTTCACCTGACTGAATTCGTTCAGTCGCCGAAACAGGGGCTTGTCCTTTTTGACTGGAAAACTAACGCCGGTTGTGAAGCAGATTCATCAGGCTGGTGAGCGGACGGTTAAACTCCATCAGGATCGTCTCATTATTTCTGTTATGCAGTAAGAGATATGGTTTGCGCGGATTCCCTGGCTTGGGCATGACGATAAACATACGGATGATCTCGGTGTCCAGATTGGCTTGCGCAAATCTAAGCCTTTGCGGTGGTTTGACCGGGATTTTGAGGATCATCGCTTTGCGCAGGCTGGGATTCAGCTCCTGAACTCGTCCTGTGACAGAATCGAGTATTTTTCGGACTTCCTGCTGGTATTGAGGAGTGCTCTCTAGGCGTTGGACAATTCGTTCTTGGTCAGTGTCAAACAGCTCGATCTGCTCCGGTGCGCCTGGTCTTTGGTTTGGTTGATCGGTAATCGGCGATGTAAAGACCAGCATCAGGCTTACGAACAGACTCATCCACATATTGTACTTTCCTCCCCTTCCATACTGGTTGGCTATAGTATGTGGCAAAACGCAGAAAAAAACCCCGCCAGGTGCGCTGACGGGGTTTTGCTGTTTCCGTATGAAAGTTTGTTCGGCTTGTGGCTTAATCGTCGCTGCTGAGAATACCCAGCAGACGAAGCAGGGAAAGGAAGAGGTTGATGAAGTCGAGGTACAGGTTAACGACCGCGAGTGGAATATCCTCTTCTGCCAAACCGTGTTTGTAGTTGGAGATATCGTACAGGATGTAGCCACTGAAGATCAGGATACCAGCAGAAGCAATCATCAGTTCAACAGAGGTCCCGAGCGGAACGAACATGTTGATCACTTGAAGCAGGATCAGACCAATCAGACCAGCGAACAGGAAGCCACCGAGGAAGCTGAAGTCCCGCTTGGATACATAAGCGTAAGAAGCCAAGCCGGTAAAAATAGCAGCTGTCAGGATAAACGCGGTGTTAACCAGCGCCGCTCCGTTGTGCATCGCATAATATTGAAGCGTTGGCCCAAGCGTAATACCGCTGATGAAGACAAACGCAAATGTAAACCCGTATCCGACACGTGTACCACGGCGACGCACAATAAAGGCACCGACCAACATCAGAAGCTGAACAATGACCAGCGGCAAAATCAATGCCGGCGGCACAAACGCTGTCCCTACCGCGCTGCCGATTGCAGACACCAGCAGAGAGATTGCGAACATGCGTAACAGCTTCTGGAAGTTCGCACGATCATCAATCGGTCTGGAACCTTCCATATAAGTTTGAAAGTCCACAAAAACACCCCCGAAATATAAGTCAATCTTTATCCTTATTATATCGTGTCAGGCTGTTATTGTACATGATGGGAGTTGTTCCAGTTTTATGCCTTTGGAGGATTGTTGTCAGCGGCAGGGGTTGCTGCAGCGAGACGCTCCTTCTCGATCTTCTCACGGATTTCCGCTTCCAGACGCTCGCGCTCCAGACGTTCGCGGATTTCGCGCTCCAGCTTTTCGCGTTCATCGCTGTCGATTTCAGCTACTGCCGGTTTGGTGACAGTTACTTGCTTGGTGGTGTTTTTATCACGGTCATGGTCATCATCGTCATCAGTGAGACCTTTGGTTGCTTTTTTGAATTCTTTGAGTGTGGAACCTACTGCACGTCCGAGTTCAGGCAGTTTTTTAGGCCCAAACAATACGAGTGCGAGGATCAAGATCAGGATTAAACCCGGAATACCGATACCGCTCATGAATTACTCACTCCATTCTAACAGTTGTATAATCCACCGTAGCCCAATCTGGTGATGTCTTCGGCGGTAATTCGTTCTCCCACTAAAATACGGGGTAAAAATACATCAAATGAGGTAAACGGCTCATGCATCACCGCACCCGGCAGACCGAGGATCGGCGTGTCACCATGGTAGGCAACCAACAGCATGGAGCCTGGCAGCATCGGGGTCCCATAACGAACCACCTCGGCTACACCTGCGATGGCGCCGGGGGTTTTGTCATCGGGATCGACGGACATGCCACCTGTACATAGAATCAGGTCAACGCCCATGTCGAGGAAATAGCGAATCTGCTCTTCGATTACTTCTTTTTCGTCAGGCGCAAACCGCTGTTCGACTACAGTAGAGCCAAGGGCCTCCAGCTTATTTTTCAACGCGGGGCCGAATTTATCAGTGATTCGTCCTTTGAATACTTCGCTTCCGGTCGTGACAATCCCGACTTTTTTGGCTGGGATCGGCAGAACTTCAACGATCGGTCCGTCAAATGTGCGGGCCAGCTCCTCCAGCTCGACAATCCGTGATTCTTCGATAATCAGCGGGATGATGCGGCATGCTGCTACCGAATGGTTGGCCTCGACGACACGGTTGGTCAGGATCGTGGATAGGCAGATGGCTTCCAGCGCATTAAGAGCGTGGACGGCTCTAGCATTGATTTTGACCAAGCCTTTGTATTGGGTCTTGAGCGTAACCTTGCCTTCGTATGGCTCGGTGAGGGTCAGGCCTGTACCTGCTACGGCTTTGGCGATGCGCTCTCCTGCTTCATTTTCGTGGATGAAGCCTTCTGGCATGTCCATAACGTAGATGTGCTCCTTCCCGACGGAAAGAAGCGGGTCGATGTCAGCTTCTGTGATGATGTGGCCTTTTTTAAACAGTCTGCCCTTAAATTCACCCGGTAGTATCTGAGTGATATCATGCGGCAGCATCATGCCGACCGCTTCCTGCACAGGAACGACTCGAAACCCTGGTTTGTTTACCATCCTAAGCCGCCCCAATCCTCGCTGGATTCTTCTGTTCCTTGGAGGATGTGCAAAGCGTCTGGGAGCATGTCAGCAATTGCGGTAAAGCAGATCTCTACCCCGCGCGGATTGCCCGGTACGTTGACGATCAGGCTGTTGCCTCGGGTACCTGCTACGGCACGGGTCAGCATCGCACGGCGGGACTGCTGAAGACCGGCACGGCGCATTTCTTCGGCGAGGCCTGGGACTTGGCGGTCAATTACCCACTTGGTCACTTCCGGTGTGACGTCACGCGGGCTAAGACCCGTACCGCCTGTGACGACTAACAGGTCGACTTTTTCACGGTCAACCAGCTCGATCATGTGTTCTTTAAGCTCCTCCATATCGTCTGGGACAGAGCGGTAGATAATATTGTCAGTTTTGAGGTATTCAAAAATCAAACGGCGCAAGATATCGATACGGTCATCCTCGCGCTCACCCTTTGAGATTGAGTCGCTTGCAGTAATAATCCCAATTTTCCAGTTCATGTTAACTTCAACCTCCATTCCAATCCTGTTCATTATACTATATCTCATCGGCATCTATCAGTGAAACTATGACGGAAATGTTGCAGTTCGCCACACATCCTGGTCGGTGACAATCAGGTGCATCCTTCTATCATGCGGCTCTGCCGGCACATTCTCTGTGATCTGCACAGAAAACCCGTAGCCGATGCGGTGTACACGATTCTCTATCTTTTCAAAAAAGCGGTCATAATACCCGCCGCCATACCCCAGACGGCCCCCTGTCTGATCAAAAGCAACACCCGGCACGATCACAGCGTCAAGCAGGGACAGGTCAGCTGGTGCCGCCCGCTCGGGGTCAGGCTCACTAATACCATACGCGCCTGTACGCAGGGTATGCTCGCCATCGTATACGTAAGGGATGATCAGATGCTCGGACGGAATCGTGAGCGGAAGCCAGACTTGGCGGCCTTGGGCTCTCCACTTTTCCAGCAGGCTCCGTGTGTCAATCTCATCGCGGAACGGGTAAAATAGCATGATATGCTTCGCCTCTGCAAGCTCGGGGAGCATAAGCAGTTGCCGGGCGGCTTTTTCCGAGCGTTCGGCATGCTCTTGCGGGGTGAGTAAAGCACGTGCCTGAAGGACTTGCTTGCGGCACTCTTTTTTTCTTGTATCGATATGGGGCATTTCTGCTCCTTCCCTTGTCCCTCTATCGGTTCTGCGCTACACTAATGAAATGGGACGAATTTGAGGTGAAATTATGATTTTATTACAAGCCGAACAGATCAGTAAATCATATGGTGTCGAAACCATTTTACAAGATATTTCTTTGCAAATACAAACAGGGGAGCGTATCGGTCTCGTCGGGATCAACGGAGCGGGTAAATCTACGCTGATGAAGATCATCGTAGGTGAACTTGGCTACGATACCGGCGTGATCCGTACTCCCAAGGAAGTCACGATGGGCTATCTCGCCCAGAACAGCGGATTGGAGTCGGACCGGACGATCTATAATGAGATGCTGTCGGTCTTTACCCACCTGCAGGCGGAGGAGCAGGAGCTTCGCAAGCTGGAAGAAAAGATGGGCGATCCCAACATCCATGCCGACGAGAAGAAATACCAGCAGATTCTCAATGAGTACTCATCTCGCTCGGAAGCTTTTAAGGAAAAAGGCGGCTACAGCTACGAGGCGAGCATCCGCGGGGTTCTGCATGGCCTGCGTTTTGCTGATATGGATCATAATACCCCGATCTATACGCTCTCGGGCGGTCAAAAGACGCGTCTGGCGCTGGCGAAGCTTCTTCTCCAAGCTCCGGATATCCTCTTGCTGGACGAGCCGACCAACTATTTGGACATCGAGACCTTGTCGTGGCTTGAAGTCTATCTGCAAAACTACAAGGGCGCGATCCTTGTGGTCTCCCATGACCGCTATTTCCTCGACAAGCTGGTCAATATTGTCTACGAGATCGAGCGCACGCGTGCAACCCGCTATACAGGCAACTACAGCAAGTTCCTGGAGCTGAAAGCGGCGAAGCTGGAGCAGGAGATGAGACGCTTCGAGAAGCAGGAAGAAGAGATCGCCCGTCTGGAAGACTTCATCGCCCGCAATATTGCCCGTGCCTCCACGACCAAGCGTGCGCAGAGCCGACGCAAGACATTGGACAAGATCGACCGGATGGAGAAGCCGATCGGCGGGAACAAGTCGGCGCATTTTTCTTTTGAAGTGGCGAAAATGAGCGGGAATAACGTGATCAAGGCGTTCAATCTCGCAGTGGGCTACGATGATAACGTGCTGTCCCGCAATCTCAGCTTCGAGCTGGAGCGTGAGGAACGGGTCGCTCTGGTCGGGCCGAACGGGATCGGGAAGTCTACCCTGCTCAAAACGATCGTCGGTAAGCTCAAGGCACAAGCTGGAATGGTTGATTTCGGAAGCAATGTGACGATCGGCTACTACGATCAAGAGCAGCGCGACCTGAACATGACCAAGACCATCCTCAACGAGATCTGGGACGACTACCCGAACATGCAGGAAAAAGACGTCCGTACCCTGCTCGGTAACTTCCTGTTCAGCGGTGATGATGTGCTCAAACGCATCGGCGACCTGTCCGGCGGTGAGCGCGCGCGTGTCTCTCTGGCAAAGCTGATGCTCAAGGAAGCCAACTTCCTGATCTTCGACGAGCCGACCAACCATCTGGACATCATCAGCAAAGAGGTATTGGAAAATGCGTTGTACGACTATCCGGGCACGATCCTGTTCGTCTCGCATGACCGTTACTTCCTCAATAAAATCGCTACACGCGTGCTGGAGCTCTCCCCTGACGGCGTGACGAGCTATCTCGGCAACTACGATTATTACGTGGAAAAGAAGATTGAGCTGGCTGAATTGGCTGCCGAGCGTGCGGAGAAATCCGCTGCTGCTGACGCCAAGCCAACCGGTCCTGTCAAAGAAGCTGCACTCAACTATGAGCAGAACAAAGAAGTAAAACGGGCGGAGCGCCAACGCCAGCGCCGCATCGAGGAAATCGAGGCGCGGATCAGCGAGCTGGAGACGAACGTGGCGAAGTGGGAAGAAGAGCTTTGCCTGCCGGAGATCTACAGTGATCATACGCTGGTGAAGGAGCGCAATGACTTGATCGCGCAGGCTCGGACGGAGCTGGAGAATCTGTTTGAAGAGTGGACGGAGCTGTCTGAGGGATAGTTTCGTTATTGGTGAAAAAAATTCATTTTTGATGAAAAGATAAAAGCGGCTTGGATCACCTTGTGTTGGTGGTCTCACCCGCTTTTTTGTGTGGGTTATTCCTGTTTGGGTTAAGAATTACGTACCGTTTTCCCGGCCGCATTCTACATTCTTGGTCTGCGCCCCACTATCAGGTTGCTTGCGGTTCATCAGGGGTGGGTGTGTGAGCCTCCCCTTTTTCCTCATCCACATCTGACAAGGCCGCATACAGCGCCGGAACGACGAAAAACACAATCGAGGTCGCAGCTGAGACGATCCCCGAGTCATTGAGGATCAGTCCGGCGAGTGAGCCTGCGATGACACCGCTGAAGCCTTTAACCAAAAATGGATACTGTCTGGCAAGATGCCGCAGATAACGGTCCGGGCGCAGGCTGAGCAGGCTGATGATCACCAAAGAGAGGACGAACACCTTGCTCCAGGATGAGACACGGATCAGTCTGACGTTCATCTCCAGCTTGCGCTCGACGATATGGATCACCTCTGCCCAATTGCCGGTGACGATATCATTGGCGACGCGTCCCACGTGAGTGAGCGGTCCTGTGGATGAGAGATTCATCACGATGAGTACGCCGATTCCGGCACAGACTCCCCCTGCCAAGAGCAGGAAACCTTTTGTTCCGACTCGCCAGCCTTGCAGACGGAACAGGGCGATCCCGAAGCCGACAGCGCCTGCGAGGAAACCTCCGGCATTGGTTCCGAGGGTGGGTGCGCACATATAGAAGAGAACGATGACAAAGGCGGTGATGGAGAGCCAGAAGTGGAGCGAGCTGACCTGCTTCTGATTCCTCCCATTTTTCCTGCTCCACCACTCATAAAACGATGCCACAAGCAAAATACTCGCCCCAATCAACACCCCCTCATACTCATTGCCCAATCCATAGAACCTCGCCCCGATCACCGGATCATACCCCATATACGAGCGCCGCATCGCAGTTGCCCCCGTGAAGCCGTCGATGAGGATGCTTACGACCGTAAACGCCGCCACCGTAAACAACAGCTGCGGCAACGGCCAGCGCTCGACGATCAACGCTCCCCCCAGCGCAAAGAGCATCATCACCACAAATACCACAGCAGGCGGCACCGTCCACAGCAATAACGGCTCGATCAAAAACAGCGCCGGGAAAAACAGCATCGCCAACAGTGCCAGACGTACCCCTCGACGCAGCCGGTAGGCGACGGGATAACGCCCAGCCTTTTTCCACACCCAGAAAAACGCGGCGACGATCAACACGGCAATCTGGAGCATGACGTAGGAATACATGATGATGGAGCGGTTGCCATAGATGTAGTCGATCCGTTTGATTTTTGCTAAAAAAGATTCGATTGTACTTACCTTACCCACTTCCATCGCATGTCCGACAATCCCCTCCGGAACGGGAACCCCACACCATGACAAAATGGTCGGGAGTACATCGAGTCCGCTCACAATACCCGGCTGGCGGGTGGTGGCTGAGGCGAGTTCCCGCAAGGAAGCTTCCGCCGCCAGACCCGCTCCCCCACTCCAGATCACTGCGGGAGTGAGCAGCGATTTTTGTTTTTGCGCGACGGGATTCACATCTGGGGATAACAGCATCACCATCTGCTGGGATGTCCTTGTGGATAACAGATTTCCGAGGAATTGGTCAAGATCACGAAGAATCCGGTCATACTGCTTCGCGAACTGATCGGGGTGCATCTGGTTTTGCATGCGGTAGAGCCGGAGTAGGTCGGAAAGCTGGATAACGGTCAGCCCCGGTTTTTGGTTCTGCTGAAGCTGATCCAGTAGAAACGTGTAGTTCGTGCGGAGGCCATGTGGATAGTCTGGATCATGCACGGTCAACTTCCCGCTGGATACCGCTCCTTCCGCAATCGTTCCATTGGCATTGACGGCAAACAGAGCGCCGTTGCGTTCTTTTACCCCCATGCCGTCAGAATTGCCGTAGAATCTGACCTGCATGCCGTGCTGCTCCAGAACAGAACCTAAGAGGCCGATCCTGGCGGTAAAGGGCTGATCCAGATTCTCCGCTTGCAGACGGTAGATGCCGGGGAACAGCAGGGCCGGGTTGGTATCTGCGCGATCTGGATAAGTGTTTGTGGATAGATGGATTTCAGATGTGCCGACAGCGGTACCAGTCGGAGTCGGTACGTGCGCGGCAAAAGACGCTCCACCCAGCTGTCTCATCCGCTCAAGCGCCGTCTCCCCCGTCTCCAATACCTCATCCGCTTCATACACCGTCCCGCTCTGGCGGGTATACAACGCTTGTCCCCCGCTGCCCATCAGCAGGTAGGCATTTTCAGGGGTACGTGCTCCTGCTGTACGGATCGTCATCGCCCCGATGGTTCCTTTTTTGAACAGGTTATCCACATGAGGATAAGCGCTAAATCTTTCCAAATCGGCAAATGACAAACCCTCTACAAAAATGACGACAGCTTGTCGATTTTTGGAGAGAGAAGATGTGGCTTGCGTGTAGGTTCCTGCTGAAACAAACAAAGTTAACAGGATCATGAAGCATATGATTGTCGAAATGAGTCTTTTTACCATGATGCCTCCTGTGTATAAATACGTCGATTTGCGGTCTGCATCCTTTTAGTATGCCCATTTTTTCAACAGCATTATCCACGAATTCCACAACTTATTCCACAGCAAAAACGTATTGGTACAAATACTTTTAGCGAGTTATCAACATTATCCACAGAGTTATAAACAGACCCACCTGCGATGTGGATAGATGCTTGTGGACAATAGCACATTAACGAAAAAAAGAGCGGTTCTTCCTCCATGCTGGCAGGATAGAATCGCTCTTTTTGTGACGAAAAACGTAGATTGTGTATAAGTTACATACGAATTGTGTACGAATCGTGCACAAGTTATGCGCTGATTAAAACGGCTCGGTCAATGACAGCCCCGGCACACCATTGAGGTCCAGCGAGGCGAAGCGTCCCTGTTGATAAGAGATATAGCCTGCGGCAGCGATCATCGCGGCGTTGTCTGTACACAGACTGAGCGGCGGGATGATCAGGGTCAGACCCTCTTGTTCGCAGCGGGCGGTCAAGGCTTCGCGCAAGCCTTTGTTAGCAGCGACACCACCTGCGAGCAGGATTTGACGCGCTTGCTTGGCTTTGGCTGCACGAATGGTCTTCTCCACCAGTACCTCGACGACAGATGCTTGGAAGCTGGCTGCGAGGTTGGCAGGCTCGATGCGCTCTCCACGTTGCTCGGCGTTGTGCAGAGTGTTTAGTACAGCTGATTTGAGTCCACTGAAACTGAAATCATAGGAATCCGGCTCAAGCCAGACGCGCGGGAGCGGCACATTGGGCGTCCCCTCGTGTGCGAGACGGTCGATGTGCGGGCCTCCCGGATATGGCAGACTGAGGGCGCGGGCTACCTTGTCGTAAGCTTCGCCTGCTGCATCGTCACGGGTCTCTCCGAGGATTTCAAAAGAGCCGTGCTGATCCATATAGACCAGCTCGGTATGTCCACCGGAGACGACGAGGGAGATCAGCGGGAATTCCATCTCGGTCACGAGGCGGTTGGCATAGATGTGGCCGGCGATATGGTGGACACCGATCAGCGGAATGCCGCGTGCGTAGGAAATCGCCTTAGCTGCTGCTACGCCGACGAGCAGAGCGCCGACGAGTCCTGGGCCGTAGGTGACAGCGATGGCGGAGATATCATCCAGCGTAACACCTGCCTCTTGCAGAGACTCCTCGATGGTCAGCGTGATGTTTTCCACATGGCGGCGGGAAGCCACCTCTGGTACGACCCCGCCAAAGCGCTTGTGGATATCTGCTTGGGAAGCAATGATATTGGAGAGAATCACACGACCGTCTTTGATCACGGAGGCGGATGTCTCGTCACAGCTGGTCTCGATACCGAGAATCAGCGTCGGCCGGTCAGATTGTTGGTGTTGTTCATAATGTGCAAGGATTCGCTGTTGGTAGCGGGTTGCGTTTTTTTCATTCACGTCAGGTTCACCCACATGATCAGGGCATCTTCGTTGTTGTCGGAGTAGTAGCCTTTGCGGCGTCCTGCGTCCTCGAAGCCCAATTTTTTGTACATATTACGTGCGACCTCATTGGACGGGCGGACTTCCAAGGTCATGCGTTCCGCACCGAAAATGACGGCAAGTCCCATCATCTGGCGCATCAGCTTTTCCCCGATTTTCAGTCCACGGTAGTCAGGATGGATGGCGACGTTGGTGATATGCGCCTCATCGATGATCACCCACATGCCGCAATAGCCGATCACGCGCCCGTTGGCGGTGGCGACCACGTATTTGGCATTTTGGTTCACGGTGAGCTCTGTGATGAACGCCTCCATCGGCCATGGTGTCGTAAACGACAGATGCTCCAGCTCGACCACCGGCCCTACGTCTTCTACGGTCATAAAACGAAAATCAAGTTGTGATTGTTCAACCATTCGTTTCCCTCATTACTATTGCTTACTTTTGCTGATTGGCAAGCCACTTCGCTTCGGCTTCGGAGACTTGCAGGTACTCAGGATTGACGGCGTGGGTATCTGGGGCATCTGCTTGCTCCAGCTTTTGCATCCCAAGCCACGCGATCTGTGCCGCCCGCGGGTGATTCAAGCCTGACGGGGCAAAACGAGCCTGCTCCCCCACCATCTCTTCAATCACTGCGCGGTGGAGTGAGACATCATCCCCAAGGAACAGCACTGGTCGGCCTGCCGCCTGCTCCAATACTTGTGGAAGCCAATCACGAAGCAGGATGATCCGCTCATCGAGAACAGAGCGTAAGCTGGTCATCTCGACAGAATCCCAGCAGCCTGTGTAGACTTGTCCACGACGCGCATCAAATAACGGGACGATCAGACCGCCAAAGCCGATCGCATTCATCGCAATCGTCTCCAGGGTAGATACCCCGATGACCGGGATGCCAAGCGACCACGCCATGCTTTTGGCCGTAGAGACACCGATCCGTACACCTGTGTAAGAGCCTGGGCCTTGTCCGACCGCGATGGCTGTCAGCTGATCCGGGTCTGTCTTGATCTCATCGAGCAGAGCGGAGATGCCGTCCATCAGCGTGACCGAATGATTTTTGTTGAGGTTGGTTGTCCATTCCCCGAGTACGCGCGATTCGTCTGCCACCGCGACAGTCAGGACGGGGCTGGACGTATCAAATGCCAGTACGCGCATGTTGATCGAACTCCTTACATAACTCTTCGTAACGTGTCCCGCGTGGCTCAAGATGCATCTCGCGGGTCTGTTCATCTGTCACCCTAAGCGTGATGGTCAGCCTCTCTGCCGGGAGTACATCCTCGATCAGGGACGCCCACTCGACGACACATACCCCTTCACCGAAAAAGTACTCATCCAAGCCAAGGCTGTCCACATCATCAGCCACCCGGTACACGTCCATATGATAAAGCGGCAGCCTGCCGTTGTATTCTTTAATAATCGTAAAAGTGGGGCTGTTCACCGTCCCACGTACCCCGAGCCCTCTTGCCAGCCCTTGGGTAAAGGTCGTCTTGCCCGCACCCAGATTGCCTTCCAGACAAAGCATGTCACCCGCTGTGAGCAGGGTGGCTAAACGCTCGGCCAAGCTCTGGGTCTCGGCTGTGTCTTGCATCTGATAGGTAAAGTCTTGGGCCAATCAATTCGCCGCCTCTCATCTAGCTTTGGCTGAAATGGTTATAGCCTGCTTTATGCAGAACCTGTGTAGTGCCGTATGTATCCGTCATCAGCAGATTAGGGCCTTCGCCTGCCTCCACACGCCCGATCAGGGTAACAGAAAGCCCGTTCTCCTCAAAAAGCCGTTGCAGTGCCTCTGCATGCTCCTGTGCCACCGTGCCGGTCAGCTGATAATCCTCTCCCCCGAAAAACGCCCATTGATAAGGATCGCGGTCTTCCTGTCGGGCAAAGCCACGTACATCAGGGTGAATCGGAATGCGCTCCTGGTCGATGTGGATTGTCACGCCGCTTGCTTCCGCGACCTCCCACAGCTCAGATGCCAAGCCGTCGCTGACATCATTGCAGGCTCCCATACCGGGATGACTCAGCAAAAGCCGTCCCGCCTGTACCTGCGCAGCTGGCCGCTGGTGAAAGGTGATAAGCTGTTGCCATTTGGCCAAAACTGGCTCTCCCGTGTCCCGCGCTTGGAACAGCGCATGCAATCCAGCCGCTGAGCCGCCTACCGTCCCGGTGACGAACACAGCATCACCCGGTCTGGCTGATCGTCGCAGCAGAGCTTTTCCACTCTCCACTTCCCCCAGCAGGGTAACAGACAGGTGCATCGCATCGGGTGCTGAGACCGTATCTCCGCCGATAATCCGCACACCGTAGTCACGGCAGGCTTCGTACATCCCGTCATAGATCTGCTGGCACTCGTCCGGCGTCCAGTTGGGCGAGACTCCGATGGTGACCAGCGAGAAGCGCGGAATGCCGCCCATCGCCGCGATGTCGCTGATATTGCTGATCATCGCCTTGTAGCCGATATCGGCGGGGTTCATCGTGCTTTTGAGAAAATGGACCGTCTCGATCATGGCATCACAGCACGCCACCACTTCACGGCCCGCTGAGACTGCAAAAACAGCAGCATCGTCGCCAATGCCTACCACCAGACCGTCGCCTTTGTCTTGCAGAGAAGGCTTGGTCCACTGGCGGATGAGGGAAAATTCATCACGTCCCACGTTCATCCTCCCTCACTCTTGATGGATTATGACCCCATTATACTCTTAGACGAGACGCTTTTCCAACCGCTCACGCCAGTTGGGGGAGAGTGCTTTGACCGCAAGCAGCTTCTCCGTCGCTTCCCGGCTCTTCGTCTGGAAGAACATGATGTCGGTCGCTTCATGGACTGTCATGGCTGCCGGATCTTTTTCAAGCAGAATCAATTGTCCACTCGGGTCTACCATCCCTGCTTCCAATACACGCAAATAGTAGCCGGTGTAGTGCGTATCCAGTACCTGCTTGGTCAAGTCCTGCCAATTCTGACGATACGAGATTTTCTGACAAGGCTGGCGGGGCTGGGAGATCTGGACAACCGCCTCACCCAGACGGAAAATATCTCCGACATGCACCTGCTCCTCATTCCAGCCCTCGATGGTGATATTTTCGCCAAAGGCAGGCATAGAAAGCTTGCGGCCGGACAGCTGCTCCCAGTGTGGATAACGGTCATAGGAGTAGACACAGACGGCTTTATGCGGGCCGCCATGGTATTCCAGATTAGCTTGTTCGTCACCGATGAAGCCCAGTTCTTCTAAGCGGAGTGGCTCGGTGACGGCTTGCTTCATAATCGCACTGCGGTAGGTTTCACCGTTTTCCGTGGTCAGGTCTTGGGCTTTGCCGATATTTAATGAAAGGATGTTCATGGGGGAATCGCTCCTTTTCTATGTAGGTTTCAGACTTATAGGCTTTAGGCTTGCTGCAGGGTCTCCAGCCGCAGCTTGCCCCGGCATTTGCCGCAGACATAACGGGTGGGGTCTACTTTGCGTTTGCGCTTGTAGGTCATCCGGCAGTCTGTGCAGACGAGCTGGTATTTGTATGGAAGGCGCTGGCGTCCTCCGCCGACCGATTGACAGTAGCGGGAGCCGCCGACTTGGGCGAGCAGGCTCTTGAAGTCGTTGTCAGCGTGCTGGTAGCCCCTTCCTTCTATATGCAGATGGTAGTGGCAGAGTTCGTGCTTGATGATCCCCATGAGCTCAGCCTCACCGTGCTCTGTGAGATGAAGCGGGTTGAACTCCAGATTGTGGCTTTTGAGCAAGTAACGTCCCCCGGTGGTGCGTAATCTGCTGTTGAAGGTGGCTTTGTGGCGGAACGGCTTGCCGAACGATTGCAGGGATACCTGCTCGACCAGCGCTTGCAGTTGTTGGTCGGTCACTGGTCTTACCTCCTTTGTGGGAAACAGGGAATTGTGCTTGAATTCTTCTTGAAGAATACGTTACACTTGTCCATGAAAGCAAGACAAATCAACTGTTGGAGGAACTTATGCGTTATCTTCTCTTACAAGAAACGAACGGGCTTGCGTTTGTCTCTATGCCTGCGTCTTATATGTACCAACTGGTCGCTCTGATCAAGCGCCTTCATAAAGAAGTGGACAAATTGACCGCAGCTGAGCGTCCGGCATTGCCTGCGGTCATCGCTGAATTCGGTCAGCTCGAAGTCCTCGCAGAAGGTTATGGCATTGAATCTGGTCTTTCTTATGTAAGCAGATTGGAGCAGCAATTCGCCCAGCTTATCGAGACAGAATACCCGCTCATCTCTCTGCTCACCGAAATCCGTGCCCTGCAGGCACAACTGGAATATCTGGCTGAGGAAGAAGCGGAATAAACCCATGGCAGACAGGTACCTCGGCTGTGACTTTGGCATACATTGCCTATAGAACAGCGGCAGGAGGTGCCTTCATGCCACAGTGGATGCGCAGGCAACTGCAACGTGCGTTTAGTGGAAAAGACGTACGTCAAATTCGCTTGTTGAACAGTTGTTGGTTCCTATATCTTGAAAAACACGGCGGCCGACCCTTGGACTAGGGTGGCCGCTTTTTTGTTGGACTGGACTGGCGAAGTACAAAAGTGAACCGTTGAAACCGCTGATGATTAGACGTCAGCGGGAGCGATCATGGTCAGACCGACACGCTGGCGCTGCTCATCGATCTCCGCGACCCAGACATCGACGATCTGGCCGACCGAGACGACATCGAGCGGATGCTTGACGAAGCCTTTTTTCAGGCGGGAGATATGAATCAGCCCGTCGTTTTTGAGTCCGATATCGACGAAGGCACCGAAGTCTACGACATTGCGGATGGTGCCCTGCAGCTTCATCCCTTTGGACAGGTCTGAGAGCTTCAGCACGTCTTGGGAAAGCAGTGGTTTTGGCAGCTCGTCGCGCGGGTCACGGCCAGGACGCAGCAAGCTGTCGATGATGTCTTTGAGCGTCGGCTCGCCGATATCGAGCTGTGCGGCGGTGGCTGTGATATCGAGCTTTTGCAGGCTGGCACGGCATTCCTCACTGCCGATCTGCTCTGGCTTGATGTTGATCAGCTTGAGCAGCTTGTCTGTGGCTTTGTAGGATTCTGGATGGATCGGGGTCTTGTCCAATGGATTGCTTCCATCGATCACACGCAAAAAGCCGATGCACTGCTCATAGGTTTTGGCGCCGAGACGCGGGACTTTTTTCAGTTGGTCACGGCTTATGAACTTGCCGTTTTCCTCACGCATTTTGACGATGTTGTTGGCTACCTGCTTGTTGACACCGGAGACGTACTGGAGCAGGGAGGCAGATGCGGTGTTGACATCGACACCGACATGGTTGACCGCTGAGGAGACGACGAATTCGAGGCTTTCGGCCAGACGGTTCTGGGAGACATCGTGCTGATATTGACCGACACCGACGGATTTGGGGTCGATCTTGACCAGCTCAGCCAGCGGGTCTTGCAGACGGCGTGCGATGGAGATGGCACTGCGCTCGGCGACATCGAGGTCAGGGAATTCTTCCTTGGCAATCTGGGACGCGGAGTAGACAGAGGCCCCTGCCTCATTGACGATGAGATAGGAGAGGTCGCGGTTCATCTCTTTGATCACATCGACGATGAACTGCTCCGTCTCGCGGGAGGCGGTACCGTTGCCGATGGCGATGATCTCGACGCTGTATTTGGTGATGCGCTCTTTTACCTTGGCGGAGGCTTCGGCTACCTTGTTGTGCGGCGCGGTCGGATAGATGACGGTGATATCGAGCACCTTGCCTGTCTCATCGACGACGGCCAGCTTGCAGCCTGTCCGGAACGCCGGGTCGACGCCCAGTACCACTTTGCCTTTGAGCGGTGGCTGCAGGAGCAGATTGCGCAGGTTCTCGGAGAAAATGTGAATGGCCCGCTCCTCCGCTACTTCAGTGAGGCTTGTACGCACTTCCCGCTCGACAGACGGCGCGATCAGTCGCTTGTAGCTGTCCTCGATAGTTGCTTCAAGGATATCTTTGGCCACGGTTGGACGCGTGATGATTTTGCGCTGCAGGAAGCTGTAGATCTCCTCTACCGGCACGTCGATGTTGACCTTGAGGATTTCTTCTTTTTCTCCACGGTTGATTGCAAGCACGCGGTGCGGCACGACCTTTTTCACAGGTTCGTTGTAGTCGTAATACATCTGATAGACGTTTTTATTCTCGGCTTCCTCGTTCTTCTGTTCGGTCACGAGTACGCCTTTATTAAATGTGGTCTCACGAATCCACTTGCGGAAGTCAGGATCATCGGAGATTTGCTCGGCGATGATATCCATCGCCCCCTGCAAGGCATCCTCGGCGCTCTCGACACCTTTTTCGGGGTTGATGTACTTGCCGGCCTCTTGCGCGGGGTCTCCCTCTTTTGGCAGGGTGAGCAGGTAGGTGGCGAGTGGCTCCAAGCCTTTTTCCTTCGCCATGGTGGCACGGGTACGGCGCTTCTGCTTGTATGGGCGGTAGAGGTCTTCTACCTCCTGCAGCTTGGACGCCTGCTGGATCGACTGGGCCAGCTCATCTGTCAGCTTGCCCTGCTCTTCGATGAGGCGGAGCACTTCTTCTTTGCGGACAGCGAGGTTGCGCAGATAGCGGACACGCTCTTCGATATCACGAATCTGGGTCTCATCGAGCTGTCCGGTCATCTCTTTGCGGTAACGCGCGATGAACGGTACGGTGTTGCCTTCGTCGAGGAGCGAGATCGTCTGCTCGACTTGATTATGTTTTACGCCAAGCTCTTTGGCGATAGTAGGAATCATTTGGGTCAAATCCATCAGCGAGTAATCCTCCTCTCAAGTTTCCTTATTGTACCACAAAATAAAAAAAGTCGGCGGTTTGACCCGTCGACATTATCTTCCTATGTTATTATCCTTCTACCAATTCATTCACGTCCATACGCAACGCTTCACGTAACTTTCCAAGGGCGCGTCGTTGCAGGCGGGATACATGCATTTGTGAGATCCCGAGTACATCCCCAGCTTGTTTTTGGCTTAGATTATCGAAAAATGTAAGATGGATGATTTCCTTTTCACGATCATTCAAAACATGAAAAATCTTCGATAACATCATTTCCTGCTCGACACGTCCATAACCTTCGTCCACGTTGCCGATCAGATCAAGCAGGGTGACTGTGCTGCCGTCACTGTCTGCTTCGATTTCACTTTCGACGGAGAGGGTGTGATAGTTGCGCCCCATCTCCATGGTTTCCAATACTTCTTCTTCTGTAATGTTGAGAAACGCTGCGATATCAGAGATCTGCGGAGAACGCTGCAGCTGGATGGTCAACTCATCCACGGCTTTTTTGATCTTCGGGCCAAGCTCCTTGATGCGGCGCGGCACATGTACACTCCACGTCTTGTCCCGGATATAGCGTTTGATCTCTCCTACAATCGTCGGAATTGCAAAGCTCTCAAAATTCCGGCCAAACGAAACATCGTAACGGCGCAGGGCCGCCAAGAGTCCAATCATCCCTACCTGGGTCAAATCCTCCACAGGCTCTTGTCCACGCGCAAATTTGCCCGCCAAGGATTCGACCAAGTGCTTAAACTGCAAAACGAGGATACGCTGGATTTCCGGATCACCCCCGGCTTGATAGACGGCGATCAGTTCGTACACTTCTTCTCTACTTAGAGGGTTGTGAGCATGTCTCGACATGGTTGGTCACCTCATCCCGCCGTACATACTTGGTCATCGCCACAGTGATTCCTTGCTCTCCACTGATTTCTACCTCATCCATCAGCGTGTGGATGAGATACAGGCCCAGACCCCCTTCCGAAAGGTTCTCAATGTCGGTATCTTTGGTGATCGGACCGCGCTCTTGGCGAATCGCATCCAGATTGAAGTCTTCTCCGTTATCGGAGATGGTGATCTCCAGACGGTCCGCAAAAATACCGCACTGAATCCGTACTTTACCCTCTGCCCCCTGATAGGCATGCCGAACCGCATTGGTACATGCTTCTGCTACAGAGAGCTTGATATCTTCTATGTCATCATAAGGAAAACCCAGACGGTTCGCCACACCTGACACCATCAAACGGGCCACCCCGATGTATTCAACACGTGCAGGTAACGTCAATTCAATGAGATCCCCAGCCTGTGTCATATCCATTACGCCTCCTCCCCTTCCATCGGCTCCACCGGGATGATTTCGGAGAGTCCTGTAATGCGGAAAAGTCGTTCGATTCGCGGTGTCACATTGACGATGCGAAGGTCACAGTTGGATCTTTTGGCGGTCTTGAGAGCGCCTACAATCGTGCCGATACCAGTTGAATCCATGTAAGACACGTTGCTCATATCCACAATCACCTGGTTGATGGAAGGCTGTTGAACCAACGGAGTGAGTTGTTCACTCAGCTTAGGTGCGGTAAACGCATCCAGTTCACCCTGAAGATATAATACAGACTGTTCGGACTGGCTTTCCATTCTGATCGTCAAATTCATCCCCTTGCCTCCACTTTTCTCATGATGTCATTGCTTGTGCTATTACTTCGTCCGTCGAATCACAATCATCGTATGATCGTCCGGTAATTCATAATTGGTCATCAACAAAAGCCTGCGGTACAGATTCTCCGCAATCTCTTGGGCCGTATGAGCCAGCTCACCTTGAATCAGATTGGTCAGCTCCTGACGGTTCAAGTAGTGCATGCCTACCTTCCGCTCGCTGACTCCATCGGTCATCAGAACGATCATGTCCCCAACCTCTAGATTCAGCTCGTACTCCGGGTACTGCGCATCCCGCAGCACTCCCAGAACCAGCCCTCTTCCCTCCAGATCATAGAACCGTTGTTCACAGGCCCGATAGAAAAAGCCCGGCTCATGACCCGCTACCGCATACCGGAACGAATGCCGTGCCGTGTCATAATTCCCCAGCAGCATCGTCACAAACATGCTTGGGTCTATATTTTGTTCCACCACGATATTCAAGTGGTGCAGACGTGTTGCAGGTGTCAAACCATATTGGGCGTCCATGCCGTATTTGATCATCGACATACAAAGTGCGGCTGGAATCCCCTTACCTACTATATCGGCAATCGCTACGCTAAACGTAACATCGTTTTCTTGGAGGATGTTGTAATAATCGCCAGACATTTTTTTGGCCGGCACACTGATCAGCCCGAACTCCACTCCCTCGAACTCGGGAAGCACCTGGGGGAGCATCGTCTGCTGCATGACCACAGCCAAATCAATCTCTGACTCCAGCTGTTTCTGCTTGTCACGCAAAACATTGTGCTGACGGTACGTATTGCCGTACTCCATCATCATCTCAAGAAGCAGCTGGAATGACTCGCGGACAGGCTCAGGCATCTGTACAAGCTTCTCCAGCGCTTGGATATGAAAGTCTACGATATCTTCTGGCGCAATGTCTTGCGTCACAAGAGACTTGCTTAACTGCTGAGCCATATACAGCTGTGCTTCACGGTCTCCAGCCAAAAAATTGCTCAGCAGCTTCTCATACTGTTCCTGTAGTTCGCGCCGATGCATCAGACGGTTCTCCCCCCTCTCTTGATCTAGCTTCTCCACTTGGTGACGACGACTTCCGTGCCTTTGCCCGGCATGCTGTCGATGGCGAACTCATCCATCATCCGCTTGACTCCCGGCAATCCCGCACCCAGCCCGCCCGATGTAGAGTAACCATGCTCCATCGCTTTGCGCAGATCTGTGATTCCAGGGCCTTGGTCGTTGGCAGTGATTCTAAGTCCAACTCGCCCCTCTTTTTGAATATGCTCCAGAACGATACTTCCTTCCCCGGCATACAAAAAAATATTTCGGGCTAATTCAGAGATAGCGGTAGCCACACGCGATTGCTCGATGTTGCCATACCCCAGCTCCTTGGCCAGATTGCGTCCTACTTGTCTGGCCAGCACGATATCTTGTTCGTTCTTGATTGGTATGCTACATGGAACAGCCATCGCCTGTGACTCCCCTCCCCAGTATCGATTCTTTTCTCTATATGTCTACCGTGTCTTTTTTTGTCTATTTTTGATGATTAATATTTCGCTCCATCAGAGAATAAATCCTGCTGCTTGACTAAAAACAGCGTCATCCAAATTAAGGGCGTTAAGTGCCTGTAGATATTTTCATACAACAAAAAAACCACTCGAACTGACGTAAAGCTCGGATGGTTTCTGTCTGGTTTCTTTTCCTTCGTATTAAAAGTCAATCAGGCCTAAACTGATTTGTAACGATTCATTGACCCGCTCCATCATCTCATCGTCCAGATGAGTGATTTTATCGGTCAGACGCTGCTTATCAATGGTTCGGATCTGTTCTAATAAAATAACGGAGTCACGGTCAAATCCATATGTCTTTGCATCTATTTCTACATGTGTCGGTAATTTCGCCTTTTGAATCTGTGCCGTGATGGCTGCGACGATGACGGTCGGACTAAACCGGTTCCCAATATCATTTTGGATGACTAATACTGGTCTTACCCCGCCTTGTTCGGAGCCAACAACTGGGGAAAGGTCCGCGAAAAACACATCGCCACGTTTCACAATCACAGGCTACACCCCGCTTACTAAGCGGTCCAATGTATGGTCAGCTTCTTCTTCTGCTTCAAAGGCCTCCGATGCCATATTCAGGTTAATCTTCGCCATTTCCATATAACCCTTTTGCATGGTCTCGCGGATAAAGCGCTTCTTCCGTTCTTTCAAATACAAGCTCATTGCTTGACGAATCAATTCGCTACGGTTGGAATTCTCTTTCTCTACCACACCGTCTACTTCCTGCAACAGATGTTGCGGCAAACTGATCATGATACGCTTTGTATTGTTCTTCGACAAGACAAATACACCTCCAGCCATGACCGTAACGTATGATTGTTAACTCCGTTACTCCATCTCAACAATACCATTATGTCGAACCATATGCAAAAATATACCTGTTTTATACCTTAGTGGTGTAAATCTCCGATGCACGTATATTCCTCACGTATTATTCGATTTAATCTCTGAAATTCCTGCTTTTATTTACAAATTTATTCCCATGATTTGTTGGTGAGCAGGTGACATCCCTCGACACACTGCCCTTTTTTCAGGTAAACGTATGGCAAACGGGTCTTGAGCATACACGTGACCTCATAGTTGATGGTGCCCAGCAGATCGGCAACTTCATCGACGGAAATCTCTTGATCGCCCTGTTTTCCATAGAGAACGACCTCGTCACCTCTCTGCGGGTGCCCATCCTCGATTCGAACCATGATTTGATCCATACAGACTTTTCCGACGACAGGGACCCGCACTCCGTTATAAAGAGCGGCTCCACGGTTCGACAGCATACGGGAATAGCCGTCAGCGTAGCCGATCGGCAGCGTGGCAATCCACTCCCCCGGCTGAGCCGTATAGGTGGCTCCATAGCTGATCGTGGACGGTTGGTCGATCCTCTTCACATTGGCAATCGTGGTCTTGAGGCTGAGTGCAGGCGTCAGATTGATGAGACCCTGTGCTTGGATATAGGCAGATGGATACAGTCCGTATAAACCTATGCCGAAGCGGACCAAATCATAACTCCACTCCGGAAAAGCAATGGCGGCTGCCGTGTTGCAGGCATGTACCTGGGGCAAGGTAAAGCCGTTCTGTCTGAGGTGATCAAGCAATTGTTGAAACCGTTTGTGCTGTGCTTGGACATGCTCTGTATCCGGTTCGTCTGCACAGGCAAAATGGGTGAAAATGCCCGACCATCTGAGTACGGAAGAAGCATTCAGCTTCCCTGCGACCAAAAGCAGGTCATCTGCCTCACACACGCCAAGGCGTCCCATGCCCGTATCCACTTTCACATGGATGCCAAGAGGTTGGGATACGTCTTGCCCGGCCAACAGCTGTTCGGCTTCCTCCAGCCATGCAACATCCCACGCCGTGAGCTCGATATCCAGCTCCACAGCGACTCGGACCGCGCTCACAGGGGTAAAGCCCAAAATGAGAATCGCTGCTGTAATTCCCGCTTTTCGCAATACTTCCGCTTCCTCAAGCGTCGCCACTGCCAGACAATCAGCACCGCTCTCCAGCGCTTCCCGCGCCACCTGTACAGAGCCGTGTCCGTAGGCATTCGCTTTGACGACAGCCATCACGCGAGCCGTGTCAGGGATGTGCCGCTTGATCGCCTGCACATTGGCCGCGATGGCATCCAGATCAATTTCCACCCAGCTTTCCCGCACATATGGTTTCATCTTTTATCGCCTCTTCCCCAATTTTTTGAGTAAGAACAAACGCTCCTCCAGCTTGGCGATGAACTCACGCGAGACCATCAACGATTGGCGTTGGCCGCTGAGTCGGTAAATATGGCGTCCCTCAGAGATTTGTTCCACCTCATGCAACGGATAAGATGTTTCGTTATTTGACATTTTCACGATCAGGTGTGTTTTTGTCAATGTGTACGTCGGACGCAAAATGGCTCTATACAAAAAGGGTGACAATGCCACAACGGCAATCGCAATGGCAACAGCAAACACCTTAAAAACCGTGCTGCCTGTCGGAAAAAAGTTGGATGCAATCATCATCCCGAGTACAAATGTAACTGTCTCAAAAATGCGGAGACGGGTTGTTTTACGCAAAAGTAAATCTTTGTACTTGGATTCCTCTTGATAGAGGATGTCACTGTTCTCTTTTTTCATCTGCTTGTCACTCACCTCTCGACAGTACTATCAGTAAGGTATCTTACCGTTTTTTAACTAGGACTGTCAATCGGTGGGGGTGGGGTGATAGAGAGTAGGTTTCCTGCTTGCACCATCCTCTGTTGAATCCCCGCAAGGGGGTGGGGGAATGTCCGCTTCGGAAAAAACTCGGGTAAAAGTGCGGGGCAAAAGGGTTCGAAGAAGCCTATTCGTGCGAAGGGGTTGCCCCTGGGCGGATTCAGGGATGCTGGGATTACCCGAGCTTTTTCCTTCGCTAAGCAGGGATTCAAAGGAGGTCGGTGCAAGCAGGAAACCTACTCTCTACCGGGATGGGTGGGAATGTTTTTGAAAGCAGATTCAGAGAGGTATTAATAAGCAAAAGAATAAAAAAAATAATCGGGAATGACGATGAAGACTTGGACGTAATACGATTTTTACATCCCTGCACAAGCGTACTTTTATCGTTTATTAGAGAAAGCTTTCGCCCTCCACCAAGAGAGTGAGGATGATCTGTTTGTAAGGCGACCGGCCGAACGAAGTGAGGGAAAGGCAACTGAAAAACAGATCATCCTCACTCTCGCCGCTGGCGAGAAAGCATCCTCTAAAAAACGGAAAAAGCCGCCGACCCGATTGTCGACAGCTTCTCCATCATATCTTTCCTATTACTTACCACCAAGTCCATAAGTGGAGTTCGCAATTTTCACCATTTCCTCTTCTGGCAAGTCACCCGTGAGCGTGAATTCTACGCCATCCAATTCCCATGTGAGCATGCGTTTCATCTCATCAGTCTCTGTGATGACACCGATTGTGAAGCCGAGGTCGATCGGCATGCCTTGTTCATAGCTGACAGTGGTGGCAGTTGGGCGGGATTCGATCAGGTTGTAGTTGTAGGAGCCTTTGTACTCCAGCACCACCACTTTGTTGCCGTCACGGTTCACCGGTTCAATGTTGCCGAGCTGTACACCGTCTGGAACATAGGTAGGCTCGATTACACCGAATTGGCTGTTAGGCTGTTTCGCTGGTTGGCTGCCGCCTGCCATGGTTGGCACAACGAGCATCGCGCTGGTCATGTTGCGGTCTTTGTCAAAGGCATCCTTTTCAAAGTCTGGATTGAACACAAATTCATTAAATTTGATCTCTACCATGGTTTGCATATTGTTGTCCATGATCTCCGCTTGGGTCGGTTTGAAATCTTCCGTCATCCAGATCTTTTGTTTGGTCAGGGAACGGTTGCCACTGTAGTTGGCTTTTACTTCAAAAACATATTGCTTGTTTTCCATCTTCAGTTGACGCTCGGTGTCGTCGATAATGCTTCTGACCAATGTCTCATAAAGATAAAGCGGGCCATTGTTTTCCGGCCAGCCGCTTTGGAAGCGGAAGCTCTTGTTGAGGTGAGGAGTCAGGACGAATACCCCTTCATCATTGCGAAGAATGATTTGCGTGATGTTGCGTTGCTTGGATGTCAGTGCTACGCGGTAGCTGGTAGGCTTGGCATACCAGACTTGTACGTCATACTCTTGCGGGGTGGAACCCGTCTGCAGGGTCAGGACAGCGTTGGTCTTATACCCTGTAATTTTGTCGAGGTTGCTGCCCAATTCTCCTACCACGTCCTCAGGTGTTTTTGTTCCAAAACATCCTGTCATGAAAATAGAAAGAACCAGCATCAGTACTACTGCTAAAGCGCCCCGTTTCATTACCTTCAACTCCCCCTAGGTCTATTTTCGACAAAGAAAGGTTACCAAGTCCGTACCTCAGAAAAGCTGTCATACCTCCGTGCGTATTGGTGCGATGTCATGAGGATCAATGGTATGACAAGGTTTCCCGGCCCGTTTTTCGGGCGATAGACTTGGTCGTCCTCTCTTGAATCTACGCATTATATACCTATGTCCACTCTCGTCCAGATATGCAGACAAGTTAATGGGGTGGGGGGTGGGAGTAGGTTTCCTAGTTTCCTCTCCCTTTTTTTGAATCCCCGCGAGGGGGTGGTGACTGTCCGCTTCGGAAAAAGCCCGGGTAATGTGCGGGGCAAAAGGGTTCGAAGAAGCGTATTCGTACGAAGGGGTTGCCCCTGGGATGTTTCAGGAAGCAAGGCTTACCCAGCCTTTTTCCTACGCTGGGATGGGATTCAAGGAAGGTCGAAGAAACTAGGAAACCTACTCCCAACTGGGTATGGTGAAATCGGGAAAGCTATGTCGAAGAAGTCAAAAAGAAAAACGCCGATCATCATGATCGAGCGTTTTTCCTACCACCCAAAACTATCCAGCGAATAATAGACAAATCCAATCGAAATCACAGCAGACAAAATATTCAGCCCGCCCAGCCAACGGTTACGAAACCCGTGCTGATACATGTAGTGAACGGTAAAGCCCAACGCCAGAATCGTTGCGACGATCATCAGACGGCGCAGCCAAAGCATTCCCGCCATGGATGCCATCATGTCAGTCGAGCCTCCCATTAGAACAAGGATTCCCATATGCAGAATATGATGCGAGGAGGCCAGGAAGGATAGCAGTAACGATAAGACAGGAGCCCATACACGATTCTTTTTAACCATCAAAAATGTTCCCCTCTCCTAAATCTTTACGATTGGTAACAACACAGAATACGGTGGGTATGTATCGTATATTCAAAAAATTACCATTTATCTGATATACCTAATAAAATAACACATCATTCCAAATCTCTACAATGAGAAAGTCACCATAAGAAAAATAAAAACCCCCACAAAAATTTGCGGGGGTACTACCCAATAGAAAATTATTCAGTTGGGTTGTTTTGTTGTTGCGCGTTACGGTTAGCAGAAGTTTGTGTTTGACGACGAACTTCTGTAACGTTGGTTTCAGTAGCGAATTCAGTTGCAGTGTTTTGTTGACCTGCATTCGCGTTGTTCGCTGCGAAACCTTGTTGGTTACGTTGTTGTTGCTGTTGTTGTTGGTTGCGTTGGTTAGTCATTGTTTTTTTCACCTCCTCGACCTTACGAGATTAATTTGCTCCGTAAGCGGGAGGTCTATTCATTTTTTCTTTATGCAAAAATCAATTCGTTGTAGTCGCTGCTTTTTTGGCGGCAGGCGCTTTGAGACGCATCCGACTCTGCATGATGATACCCAGACAGACGATGAGAATACCGTTGAGCGCAAGAGCCGACGGCAGATGGCTATGTAGGATCAACAGCTCACCCAGCAAGGTAAAAATCACCTGTGCCGACTGTGTCGCTTCTACCAAGGCCAGCATGCTCTGATCGCCCGCTGCAAGCTCTGTCGCGTAGAAAAACAGCGTGGTCGCAATCAGACCGGAACAGAGCGCCACCAGCAGCGACTGACCTGTCTGGGACGCGGTAGGCAGCCCTTCCGTGATCGTACCGTATATGACCAAGAGCAGCCACCACGGCAGGCTCGCCAAGATCATTCCTAATATTCTGGCAAATGTATCGAGACTTCCTTGGATGTGAGTCATCATCTTCCGGTTGCCAAGCGGATATGCAATCGCCGCGATGATCAGCGGGCCTACGGTTAACACCACTTCTTTGACCGAAACGGCTTGGGCGTGATCGATCTGCATGATGACAACCCCGATTAGGATGAACAGTGACCAGCGCAGATTGGCCCACGGGATTTTCTCACCGAAGACAGGAGCAAGCAACGGCCCACAGATAATTGTCAGCTGCCAGGTCCCTGCGATCAGCCATCCCGGACCATAATCACCGGCAAAACAGGTCAGTGTATAGAATATTCCGAATCCGACGAATCCCCAGACGAACCAGGTCCGCATATGATGCTTCATATCCGTCAACAAGGCCCGCAGACTTCCCCTCAACCACACAATCAACAACAGTGGTGGAAGCATAAACAAGAATCGTAATGCAGCACTCCACATATACGATCCACCCTCAAGGCTCATCGATCGGTTCAGTAAGAACGTAGTAGAAAAAAAGACCGATGCAATGATGCCCAACAGTACAGCTCTCAACTCCATCTCCCCCTTTTTTTAACCAAGGTTTATGTCTAGTATCGCAAAATGAAAACGGGAAGTCTACAAAAGTGTCATGATAAGCAGGAGAGACTATCCTGTGTCACGAAATGTTACTCGTTCCCATTGTATGGAAAGGAGGCATCACCATGTCCAGGAAAGTGATTGTCTACACACAAGTGACCTGTGGCCCTTGCCAACAGGAAAAGAACTGGCTGAAGGAAAACGGCGTAGCCTTCGAAGAACGCGATGTCCGTGCCAATGATGCATTTTTTAATGAAGCAATCCAGCTTGGAGCAAGCTCCACTCCAGTCACCTTGATCGAAGAAGAGAACGGCGACCGCAGTGTGATTCATGGGTTTGATGTGGATTCGCTCAAGCAAGTGCTGGGATTGTCCTAACCCCATGAAAAAAAGAGGTGAATCCGCGTGTGACGGGGTTCACCTCTTTTTTGTTCTGCTCAGACCTGGCCGATGCTTACAATGCTGGACTCAGCCGTTGTTGTTGTTTCTCCACAATTGGTCGCATATCCGGAAGTTCACGAAGAATTACGTTCATCATTGGGTTGTTGTCTCCATTGATGGAGTAAAACACCCAAGCGCCTTTGCGATGTTCCTTGACTAAGCCGTGCATCTTCAACTTGGCAAGATGTTGTGACACAGATGGCTGCGACGCTTGTAAGATTTCTACGAGGTCACGAACACAGAGAGACTGTACATGCAACAAAGCCATAATGGTCAAACGTGTTTTGTCCCCGAGTAGCTTAAAGATATCTGCCAAATACATCATTTCCATCAACTCTGTGGGTCCCATGGCTCCTCTACCCCGCTTTTTGGTATAGTTCTAAATCACAGTATACTATACGAATGGTGGTCTCGGGAACTAGGTCGCGCACGAAAAATAGTTGTCAGCTTTGTGAAATTATAGGTTATTTTGTTTTAGGGAATCCACAATGTGATCAGCCGTTCGGGCAGCGAGTGCCATGACGGTATTGGTCGGGTTACTGCCGCTGGAGGTAACAAAGATACTCGCGCCTGTTATATAGAGGTTCGGGATATCATGGGTTCTTCCGTATCCATCCACGACAGATGTGGTCGGGTCGCTTCCCATCCGGCATCCACCCATCAGGTGGGCTGTATCCTGGATCACATGTTCGGGAGTCCCGCCCATCGCCGTGATGATGTCCTTCATGCTTTGGACGGCGTGGTCGATCAGCTTCAAGTCGTTCTCTCCATAGCTGAAGGACACCTTGGCCAGCGGGAGACCGTACTCGTCTTTTTCCTGAGCCAATGTCACATCGTTGTCAGGGTTGGGCAGTACTTCACCGACAAGGGTGATCCGCGCGTAGTTGTTGTAATCCAGCATGGTTTCCCTCAGCTGTCTACCCCACAGCATCGTACCGTCAGCACGCTGGGTGGCAAGAGCGGTCGCCATGTGCATCGGACGTGAACCGTGTGCATGCAGCGTGTAGCCTCGGGCAAACCCGCGTGATTGGTCCGATTGATAAAAATCCTGGGTCAGCGCCAGCACCGGCGTTCCTTTATACAGGCGGACCTCCTCCTGCAACAAACCGTACACGTCATGGCTGGAGTGTGGCATAATCGCTTTGCCGACCCAGCCACTGGAGTTGGCGAGGCCGTTGGGGAACTGGGGGGTGGCAGAGTTGAGCAGCAGGCGGGGGATCTCGACGACAAAACCAGCGAGGATAAACACACGTGCTTTTTGCTCGTAGTTCTGCCCGTCGTGGTTAAAGACCACACTGGTCACTTTGTTGCCATCGGTCAAAATCTGCGTCACCATGCAGTCAGAGAGGATTTCGGCGCCAGCTTGGATCGCTTTGGGGATATGGTGGATCAGCCCGCTGTATTTTGCATTGGGCAGGCAGCCTTCATTGCAAAAGCCGCGGTTGATGCACGGCGGTCGCCCGTCAAATGGGGCTGAGAGGATCGCCAGTGGTGCCACCTCGGTCTTGATCCCCAGCTTCTCGCAAGCTTCCCGGAACAACTGAGAATTGGCACTGATCGGCTCCCGCACTGGATAGGGATATGGCCCATTGAACGCTCCCCATGGATAATGCTTGGGGCCGGACACCGCGATATCCCGCTCGATTTTGTCATAGTAAGGAGCTAGATCTTCGTAACGGATCGGCCAGTCTTCACCGACGCCATCTACGGTCTTGATCATGAAATCATCCTCATGAAACCGCAGACAGACCCCTGTCCAGTGCACCGAGCCTCCGCCGACACCGCGTCCAGAGTTGTTATGACCCATCTTCAGCGGATTTTTGCCGTCAACCAGCCGGGTAGCCTGCCAAGCCAAGCTATGCATCGAGATCTCATCAGAAGCAAAATCAGTCTGCGGATTCCAGAACGGCCCCGCCTCGATCACGACGACATCTAGCCCCGCTTTGGCAAGCTCATAAGCAAGCACACCTCCCGCCGCACCCGCCCCGACGATACACACATCTGCGCCGTCCTTATATTTGCGCTGATCAAGCGCCCGGCTGCGGTAGCCTTCGTAATGGTCGCTGTTGTGCGTCACGAAATCATGATGTTCCATCCCGCTTCGCCTCCCACGGATCAACCAATCCTTTTTCCACCCGTACATAGCCGCGCGGGTAAGCAGGCCCGCCATAGCCAATCTCTGACCAGACAGCCGGATGTGAGTAGTACGCCGCGACCACATCATGCAGCAGCTTTTTGAAAAAATCCTTCTGCGGTACCTGCTGCCATGCGGGCGTCATCGGTGCTTGTCCCTGCTCGACGAGACGAAGCAGATCCTCCTGCTGTGGACGCTTAATCTCCACGAACCTCTGCTGATGCTTCTGCTGGGCCAGTTCATCCAGACCTTGCAGCCCCATTCGGTACAAGGTTTTCTTTTCAGGGACACCTACCTTGCGCTGGCTCTCCCCGATCGGACTATCCGTGGAGTTGTCGATGTGCTGGGTGATGTATGTCAGCACATGATCCCCGATCTCATTGGTCAGCACACCAGCCAGCGTATACAGCAGCCTGGCTTCTTCCTGTTGGAAAAAACGGTGCTCCACCTGCGCCATCCGCCGTTTGCCGACGATTTTGCGTGTATGCTCGTCCCACTCCTGATGCTGTTCCCATACATCATAAGCGGGATAATGACTTGATTTATACATCCTTTCCTCACCCCCAGAACAGCGCCAGCAGCCCCAAGGCACTGATCGCAGTAATCAACAGCGGCAGAATCACAGGCGGTCCAACGAGGAAGTTCTGGGTCTGCGAATACCCGCCGACCCGCTGCCCGACCCCGACGGTATGCAGATAGGCCCCGTACAGACCTGCCGCCGCTCCGGCTATCATCAGCACAACGAGCACATAAAATAACCACGTGGCAGCGTAAAAGGCATAGGTAATCGTCGCTACGGTAAACACAGGCGTCGCAATCACTGGAATCCACATGGCCCAATGGCGAAAATTTTGCCTGGAATGAAACATGTATACCTGAACAAAAATCAAAAGAAATGCAAGACCTGCAAAAATCAAAAGTACCCGTTCAAGCGGCCATCCATCCCACATGAGGGACTCCTCCTTTCTTCCCTCCTATATTTTCCAAGCGTTGTGTGTGGTATACAAAAAGAAGAGGCAGGGAATCTCCATGGATTCCCTGCCTCTTCTCTCATCGCGGACATATCAGCCGAAACGGCCTGTGATATAGTCCTCGGTGCGTTTATCAGTTGGGTTTTGAAAAATATTCGGTGTGGCATCGTATTCCACCAGCTCTCCGTTGAGGAAGAACGCGGTTTTATCCGAAATACGGGCCGCCTGCTGCATGTTGTGGGTGACGATGACGATGGAGTACGTGGTCTTCAGCTCATCAAGCAGCTCCTCGATCTTCGCGGTAGAGATCGGGTCGAGCGCAGAGGTAGGTTCGTCCATCAGCAATACCTCTGGATTGACTGCCAGTGCACGAGCGATGCACAGACGCTGTTGCTGACCGCCGGAGAGACCGAATGCCGGCTTTTTCAGTACATCCTTGACCTCTTCCCAGAGTGCCGCTTGCTTCAGGCTGGTCTCAACGATCTCATCCAGCTTGCTGCGTTCCGTGACACCGTGAAGCCTTGGGCCGTAGGTGATGTTATCGTAGATGCTTTTTGGGAATGGATTCGGCTTTTGGAAGACCATCCCAACGTTTTTACGCAAAAATTCGACGTCCATATTCGATTTATAGATATCCTGACCGGAGACCTTGATACTGCCTGTGATGCGGACGTTGGGAATCACATCATTCATACGGTTCAAGGTGCGCAGGAAGGTCGATTTCCCACAACCGGATGGGCCGATCAGAGCGGTAATGGTTTTTTCTTGCATCTCTATTTGAATGTTATGGAGTGCGTGGTGCTGACCATAATATAGGTTCAGATCTTGTACGTCAATGATACTCACAGGTTATCGCTCCCTCGTGGTTAAGCTAAACACTCCTCCTATCTTATCACGGTTTGTCGATTGCTGTAGGTGGGCGAATGTAAACAGAATGTAAAGGTTTCTTAAAGATTCCTACCTGCATAAAAGCAACTTGCGCAGGAGATTCTATGCCTAACCTGATTGAACAAGGAGGAAACATCTCATGGATAAACTGGCATTAATCCTCGTCATCATCGGAGCACTCAACTGGGGTCTGATCGGCCTGTTCAACTTTGACTTGGTCGCAACCCTTTTTGGCGATATGTCTTTGGTCAGCCGCATTGTTTACGCATTGGTCGGTCTTGCCGGTATCTACTCCCTCAAATTCCTGGTAACCGGTGATCGGGAACGAAGCTCCTAGCCTCCATCTTGCTTCACATAAAAAAGTGGCATGTCAAAGGAACAAGATGCTCCTGATGACATGCCACTTTTGGTATTAACGGGTAAATGGTTTGCTGGTATCGACGTGACCCATCAGGGAGTCTACCGGTTTGCCATCCACTTGAATCACGATTTGTTGGACTTCAGAGAATTGGAACAAAGTCTTTTTCAGAGCCTCGATCGCCATCTCTTCACCTGATGCACCGAGGTTGAAGGTTTGGCCACTCTTGGCATCAATGGTCAAGGTGCCATTGTCAAAGGTGACTTGATTGTATTGGAAATCTTTCCAGAGCGGCTCATTGCCGGACTGGCTTGGTTTGCCCAAGAGTTCGATTGCCTTTTCATAGGTTTTGATGTCACCTGGTTTGTCGCTCTCAAGCTCAACCGTCTGTTCTTCTTCTTTGATCTCCATCAGGTTGGCATCGGTGTAGTAGAGTTTTACGTTTTTGCTTACCTTGGCTTCTGCTGGTGCCGGAGTCTGGGTTGGTTCTTGGTAGCCGGTTTTGGCTTCACCGCCAGTGGTTTGATCAGCCGGAGCCGTGCCGCAGGCTGTCAAAAATGCAAGAGATAACACAACAGGGATCGCAAAACGTTTCATAAATAAACCCTCCAATTTTTCAAGTGTATTAGTGATTCGCTTGGTAATACTCGACAATCGCCGCTGCCAGCGCTTGCGCTACCTTTTCCTGAAAAGCGGGGGACATTAGTTGTTGATTCTCAGTTGGATTGGACAGGAAGCCCGCCTCAATCAGTACCGCAGGCATCGTCGTGTTACGCAATACATACAGATTGCCGACTTTGGTCTTGCGGTCAGGGAAGCTTGTGGCCGAAAGCAGATGACGGTGAACCACCTGTGCCAGTGATTTGCTGTTGGCATGGTAGTAGAACGTCTCCGTACCTCTGGTTGACGCTTGGAATGAGTTGGCGTGAATCGAGAGGAACAGGTCAGCTTCCATCTTGTTAGCCAGGTCAGCACGCTCCTGCAGAGTCGGGAAAACATCCGTTGTGCGGGTAGCTGCTACCTGAAACTCTGGATGCTGCTTCAGCAGCTCGATCAGACGGTTACCGACAGCAAGATTAAATGCTTTTTCCTGATTGCCCGCTGTTCCGATGGCGCCAGAGTCCTTGCCACCGTGACCAGGGTCGATCACGATCAGATAGCCTGTTTTCTGTGTGCCGGGGATCAGCTTGAGTCCGAAGCCGTCAGTCAGATTCTCCATCTGATAGGTGGCTTTGCGGTTCAATTCAAGCACGATCCGGACGGTGTATGGGTCCGTGCTGTATTGGCTAAAACGAATCGCTCTGACAAGCGGCTCTTGCTCAGGCTCGCCGTTACTGATATCAGCCGGTCTGTCACCTGCTTGATCACCGTTCATACTATCAGACGGTGGAAATGTTGAATTTGTTTCTAATTGGTTGTTATTTTTATTCTCTGGGTTTTCTGCAATATCCTGCTTGTTCCTATCCGTTGATTCTTCAACCGATTCAGATGCTTCCGAAGATGGGATACGAATCTCTTTGTCCCCATGTGCCAGCTCATCTGATAAGACGGTGTGCTTCAGGTCGATAACGATCCGCTCTGGGGATTGCATCGTGGTGATCTCCGGTGTGATGGGCTTGTCCGTATCAATGAGGAGACGCTCCCCCTCTAACTGGATCGAGTCCAGCTCATAATAACGCTCGACGGTGATCTGTCCCCGCTCACTGTTCCACTCAATCTTTCCATCTAACACTTCCTCCACGTCAGCGAGGGGTGCGACGAGGGTGGAATCGATGATTTTGGTGGACGACAGCTTTTTGCCAAGACCTGCCGGCAATCCAAGCGATTGACCGATGCTGTCAACAGGGACGAGCAGCTTCTCTTCCCACTTATATGCTTTGTACGAGCCACCAAAATCTTTACCGTTCAACTTCAGCGAGATAGGCTTATTTGCCACTACCGTATGCGCTTGACTGTCCCAGCCAATCGTCATGCCCAGGGCCTCCCCGACAAAACGAAGCGGGAGCAGCATCCGGCCATCCTGCAAGAGCGGGTTGCTGTCGAGCTTGACAGCTTGTCCATTCACCCATGCCTGCTTTTTGCCAAGTGTAAGTACGACCTCCTGCTTCTCGCGGACGATCTTGGCGGTCTGGGTCTCTGGCTCCCATCCCACTTCAGCTCCCAGTCCCTCTGCAATCACCCGAACCGGTACGAGCGTGCGGCCATTCTGGATGAGCGGTGGCACATCTGACTCCACCCGTTTTCCTTCAATCATCATATGTACGGTTTCCGTGTTGGTTTCAGCATGGCTCATCTGCGGGTAGAACCAAGTGGCCCAGACCAAGACTGCCATCAGCATGAAAAAACGTTTCACTTCTTCTCCTCCTCCGAATCAATTTTCTACAATATTCTCCATTCTATTAGACTATCCCTGTCGATAAAAGTTTCCTAGTAGTTTGGGACCAAAATCCAACAAACCGCCCGGATCTCCCAAGCGGTCTGCTGAAAATTTTTTTCTCACCAGTCAAGGCTTTTGATGCATCTTTTACCTTCTGACGTTCCCTTTGACCGGTAAAAGATTGGCTCCCTTCAGCCCACCTTTGTTGATAAACTGCTGGATCATCCCGATTACTGCCGGATTGGATAAGATCTTCACTGTATCCTGCATTTTGGGTGTATTTAGTTGCGGGATAAAGCTTCCCAGCTGTGGTAATAACGGCAGCAGCTCCTCGAGAGGAATGCTGTTCTTCCCTTTTGGCCCGCTGGTTTCGACCTCAATCGGAACTGGCATAGGACGGCGTCCAAACAGCCCCCGGCGCCTTGGTGGGCGTTTCGGGGAAGGAGGCTTCAAGCGGCTGAGCATGGATTTAATCTCATTCATTTCACCCTGCAGGGATGCGATGTTTCTGCTGAGTTGATCGCTCATGCTGATGTTGCTGTCTGTTAGCTGGGCTAATAGCTCCAACATCTTTTTATTGTCAACGGAGCGTTTGCCGGCCGTGACCTTCTTGCCCATTTCCGCTCCCTCCTTATTTTTTAAACCGTTTTTTGAGATTGTTGAGATCACTTTGGCTGACACCCTTTTTCGTTAGTTGTTCCATCAAGCTTCCGGCGTTTTCGGTTTTGGCCAGCTTTTTAAACTGGGAAACGTAGTTGTTAAGCTCAGCGTCACTTAGATTTTTGCCGCCTTTTTTACTTAGCTCGCGAATGACCTCCTTGAGTCCTTCATCTGTTTTGAGTTTGTCCAAAGGGATTCCTTTCGCGATGTTGAGCAGCTTGCTGATATCCACGTTGACTCCTCCTTTTGTCTAGTCGTCTCTATCTACTGTATGTGTGTATGGAGGGGATTGATTGGTCAAGTGTCATGGGGGTGGGGTGCCCAAATTGGGTGCGGGGGTGAGCGGCGGTGTCCGGGGGCCTTCCTTTTTGACACCCTGCATGGGGGGATTGAACTGTCCGCTACGGAACAAGAACGGGTTAAGAGCGGGGCAAAAGGTTCGGAGAAGCGGAATCAAGCGAAGGGGTTGCCCCTGGTTGATTCGAAGAAGCCGGACACCCGTTCTTGTTCCGTAGCTGGATCGGGGAGTCAAAGAGGTCGGCCCCCGGACACCGCCGCTCACCCCAAGCCAGCTTTGGGCCATGGAAAAAAGAAAAAAACGACCCGCTCTGCCGGAGCAGGTCGAGTCGTTTATCGTCAAACGAATTGCTTATTATTGAATGGAAGCCCATTTGAAGTCGATGAAGCCGAGGCTGTCTACTTGCACGCCTTTTACTTTTTCGTTGGATGCCCATACGTCTGCGGAGTAGAAGATTGGAGCGACTGGCATTTCATCCATGAAGACCGCTTCTGCTTCAGCCAGATACTTTTTGCGCTCATCTGGATTTTTCTCTGTCATGGATTTTTCCAGAGCTTCTTTGAACTTCGGATTTTCCCAACGGGTGTCGTTGTTACCGCCGTTTTTATCCTTGAATGCTTCGAGGAAGTTGATTGGATCGTTGAAGTCAGCGTTCCAACCCATGCGGCCCAATTGATAGTTACCAGTGTGAAGATCTTCGAGGTATACTTTCCACTCTTTGTTATCGAGCTTCACGTCGATATTGAATGCTTTTTTCCATTGGTCTTGGATCGCTTCGGCAATCTTTTTGTGACGCTCAGATGTGTTGTAAGAGATGGTGATTGGCGGGAGCGTGGTGTAGCCTGCTTCCTTCATACCTTCTTCCAGCAGCTTTTTCGCGGAATCGATGTCATTATCCTTGAAGTAGCCGTCTGGTTTGAATGCCATGGTTGGCGGCAGGGCGCCCATCGCCGGCAGTTCGCCCGCTTGCGTGATGTTGTCTACGATCGCTTGGCGGTTGATTGCATATGTGAAAGCTTTACGAATTTTTGCGTTGTTGAACGGTGGTTGCTCGGTGTTGAATTTGTACCAGTAAACAGCCGCTTTCGGGTGAACGGTGAGTTTGCCAGCATCCTTGAGCGGTGGGATCGCGTCAGTCGGGATTACACCGAGTGGATGACCCGCCCAATCCAGATCGCCTGCTTCAAACATAGAAAGCTCGGTATTCTCGTCCTCGATCATGGAGAACTCGATACGCTCCAGCTTCACTACGTCTTTTTCCCAATAGTTATCGTTTTTCACGAGAACCATTTTGGATTTATGTTCCCAAGAATCCATTTTGAATGGACCGTTACCTACGTGGGTTGCCGCTTCTGCCGCCCATTGTGCGTTGCCTTCCACCACTTTTTGGTTCACTGGGTAGTAGGTGTAGAATGCGGTCAGCTCCAGGAAAAATGGAGTTGGGTTCTCAAGAGTAACCTGAAGTGTCTTGTCGTCAAGCGCTTTAACACCAACCTCATCGGCTTTCGCTTTGTTTTCGTTGTAGGCGCGGCCGTTTTTGAGGTAGAACATTTGATATGCATAGTTAGAAGCGAATTTTGGATCAAGTACACGCTTCCAAGCGAATTCAAAATCTTTTGCTGTTACTGGATCACCATTTGCCCATTTGGATTCACGAAGGGTAAAGGTGTATTGTTTGCCATCCTCAGAAATTTTTACATCGGTAGCAACGGAGTTAAGTGGCTTGCCGTCTTTATCGAGACGGGTCAAACCATCAAAGGTAGCGCGAACCACTGCGCCAGAGGAAGAATCTTCGGCGAGGCCTGGATCTGCTGTCGGTGGTTCAGAGTGCAGGTTCATACGAAGTACTTGCGGTTGTCCGCTGTTCTCAGACGCTTGGGAACCTTCCGTAGAAGCGTTGTCAGCGCCGCCGCAGCCTGCAAGAGCTGCACCAAGTACGAGCACAGAACTCATCAATACAAAAATATTCTTTTTCATTTTATATGCCCCCCTTTTTCCAACTCCCCCAATGATAGCGCTTTTCAAAATTGCGTGAAATATATTTTGTGAACATTTAATTATATTTTATATGCTGGTTAAACATAATATAAAATAATAAAAAAGGAAATAAAAAAAAGAGACGCCCGAGAGCGTCTCTTTTCGTTATGCGAATGTTGACTATTCGATGGTTGCCCATTTGAAGTCGATGAAGCCAAGTGCGTCGATGAGTACGCCTTTAACTTTATCGGATTTGGTGTAAACGTCAGTGGAGTAGTAGATTGGAGCAACTGGCATTTCATCCATGAAGATTGCTTCTGCTTCAGCAAAGAGTGCTTTACGCTTCTCTTGATCTTGCTCTTGAGTAGACTTGATGAGCAACTCTTTGTATTTCGCATTTTCCCAGTTGGTATCGTTGTTGCCGCCTTTTTTGTCGCGGAACATTTCAAGGAAGTTGATTGGATCGTTGAAGTCAGCGGACCAACCCATACGACCGATTTGGTAGTTACCTTCATGCAGCTTGTCGAGGTAAACTTTCCACTCAGTGTTTTCGAGTTTCACGTCAATGTTGAACGCTTTTTTCCATTGGTCTTGGATGGATTCAGCAATTTTCTTGTGGTTCTCGGAAGTGTTGTAAGAAATAGTGATTGGAGGCAGGGAAGTGATGCCTGCTTCTTTCATACCTTCTTCGAGAAGTTTCTTAGCACCTTCAATATCGTTGTCTTTGAAGTAGCCGTCTGGTTTAACAGCCATGGTTGGAGGCAGCATGGAGAATGCTGGTTGTTGGCCACCTTGGGTTACGTTGTCAACGATCGCTTGACGGTTGATCGCGTATGCAAACGCTTTACGGATTTTCGCGTTGTTGAATGGAGCTTTTTCGGTGTTAAATTTGTACCAGTAGATGGAAGCTGTTGGGTGGATTGTCAGCTTGCCAGCATCTTTGAGCGCTGGGATTGCGTCGGAAGGAAGTACCCCGAGTGGATGACCCGCCCAGTCAAGATCGCCTGCTTCATACATGGAAAGCTCAGTGTTCTCGTCTTCGATCATGGAGAACTCGATCTTGTCAAGTTTTACAGTGTCTTTATCCCAGTAGTTGTCGTTTTTCACGAGGTTCAGCTTGGATTTGTGCTCCCAAGTGTCCATTTTGAAAGGACCGTTACCAACGTGGGTTGCTGCTTCTTTCGCCCAATCTTTGTTGGATTCATCAACTTTTTTGTTGATTGGGTAGTATGTGTAGAACGCAGTCAGTTCGAGGAAGAACGGAGTTGGGTTCTCAAGAGTTACTTTCAGAGTTTTATCGTCAACAGCTTTTACGCCGACGTCTTCAACTTTACCTTTGCCTTCGTTAAACGCTTGACCGCCCTTGATGTAGTAGAGCTGGTATGCGTAGTTGGAAGCAGTTTTTGGATCGAGAGCGCGCTTCCAAGCATATTCAAAGTCGTGAGCAGTTACAGCGTCGCCATTGGACCATTTTGCTTCACGGATTGTGAACGTATATTCTTTACCGTCAGGAGAAACTTCGATTTTTTCTGCAGCGGATTCTTTTGGTACGCCATCTTCGCCAAGACGAGTCAGACCGTCAAAAGTTGCGCGAACGACTGCACCAGAAGTGGAGTCCTCAGCGATACTTGGGTCTGCTGTAGGTGGCTCAGAGTGAAGGTTCATACGAAGTACTTTAGGACCAGTGCTTGCAGGTGCTTCTGTAGTAGCGCCGTCTTTGTTTTCACCGGTAGTTGCAGTGTTACCGCCGCAACCAGCAAGTGCTGCACCGAGAACGAGTACGGAGCTCATAAGAACGAAAATATTCTTTTTCATGACGTTACCCCCTATTTTTCATCTACAGATATATTATACTACTTTTCTGAATTTGATGAAATAATTTTCTTTCACCATTCATTATTTTTTATCACTTCTCTATCGTATCTTAAGTTTAATAAAAACACAATATAAAAACATAAAAACCCGCCTAGCAAATGCTGGCGGGTTTTTTGATGAATCAAGTATTTTGTTTTACTTCACTTCGCCTACGAAGAGTACGGAACCTTTGTAGTTCTTGTCGATGAAGTCTTTTACTTCTGGGGAAGTGATTGCTTTTGCAAGCTTTTTGATTGCGTCATTATCTTTGTTGTCTGGACGAACTGCAAGTACGTTCACGTATGGGTTGCCTTCACCGGATTCGAGGTAGATAGAATCTTGTGCTGGGTTGAGACCTGCTTCCATCGCGAAGTTGGAGTTGATTACAGCAGCATCTACAGAAGCATCATCAAGGGAACGTGGCAGCATAGCTGGTTCGAGTTCAACGAGTTCTACTTTCTTTTCAACGATGTCGGCTACAGAACCGTTCACACCTACGCCGTCTTTCAATTTGATCAGACCAGCAGATTGGAGCAGAGCGAGTACGCGGCCATGTTCGTTTTGACCGTTGGTGATTGCTACTTTTGCACCAGCTGGAAGAGATGCGAGGTCTTTGAATGCTTTTGCTTTGTTGGAGTATACGCCGAGTGGCTCGATGTGTACGCCTGCGATGTAGGTCAGATCAAGACCTTTTTCTTTATTGGTGTTCTCCAGCCAAGGAATGTGCTGGAAGTAGTTTGCGTCGAGTTCTTTTTCAGCAAGTTGGGTGTTAGGGAGTACGTAGTCTTGGAAGAGAACAACGTCGAGCGTGATGTTTTCTTTTTCAAGCAATGGTTTTACTACTTGGTTGAGGATTTCAGCGTGTGGAACAGCGGTTGCACCTACTTTGAGCGTAACGGCTTCGCCGGATGCTGCTGGTTGGTTGGCAGCGCCTGCGTTGTCAGCTGGTGCTTCGCCTTGACCGCATGCAGCCAGGCTGATTGCGAGAAGACCTGTAAGGATAGCAGAAACAAACTTTTTCATGAATGAATTCCCTCCTGTAATCTGATTTTTTATTTTTTATAAATTAACGATGATCGAGCTTGCGGGCAATTGCATCGCCAATCATCTGTACGACCTGAACGAGAACGATCAAAAGCACGGTGGTGAAGAACATAATGTCAGGTTTAAAACCATTGAAACCGTAGTTGTACGCCATCGCACCAAGACCGCCTGCACCGACGACACCCGCCATCGCGGAGAAACCGATGAGCGCCACGGCATTCACCGTTACAGCAGAGATGATCGCTGGCAGTGCCTCAGGAATGAGGATTTTGAAGATGATCTGAGAGTTGCTCGCTCCCATCGACTGTGCTGCTTCGATTACCCCGCGGTTGACTTCACGGATCGCGGTCTCTACCAGACGGGCGACGAACGGTGCGGAGCCGACAACAAGCGAGATGATCGCAGCGTCAGGTCCAATCGCGGTGCCGATCAACTGCCGGGAGAATGGAATCAAGATGATGATCAGTACGATATATGGGATCGAACGGAATATATTAATGAAGAAACTCAGGATTTGATTAAAGGCAGGCATCGGTAACAGATGGTTGCGCCCGGTGATGACCAGCAGGATGCCAAGCGGAATGCCGAGCACTGCTGACAGGACGAGTGAGACGGATACCATGTAGCTGGTCTCACCGATTGCTTTGACGATGTAATCCCAGAACTTCACCACGTTAGGCAAGTAGGTCAAAATGAATTCGTTCATGCTTGTCCCCCTCCTTCAGCCCCGCGCAGGATATCTACTTTGACGCCATTCTTTTTGAGATAGGCGATCGCTTGCGCTTCGATGTCGACGTTGCCTGGAATGTGAACGTAGAGTGTACCGAAGGCGATATCCTTGAGACGCTTAATCTGACCTTGCAGGATATTAACCTCCACTCCCACTTCACGGACAAGGCTGGTAACCATCGTCTGGCTGGCAGAGCCACCGACGAAGGTACAACGCAGGATTGCCCCTTGGCCTAGGTTTTGCAGGAATTCGGCATCGATATGCTCATCGCCGGCTACCTGACTGATGAACTCGCGGGTCGTGGTTGTCTTCGGATTGGAGAAGATATCGACGACACTGCCCATCTCGATGACGCGGCCGCTCTCCATGACAGCGACACGGTCACAGATTTTTTCGATGACGTGCATCTCGTGGGTGATCAGGATGACCGTCAGGCTGAGCTTGCGGTTGATCTCCTTGAGCAGTTCAAGGATGGAATCCGTGGTCTTCGGGTCAAGCGCTGATGTCGCCTCGTCACACAGGAGCACGTCTGGGTCGTTGGCCAGCGCACGGGCAATCCCGACACGCTGCTTTTGTCCGCCGGAGAGCTGTGCTGGATACAGGTCTGCCTTGTCGGAGAGACCGACGAGTGAGAGCAGCTCGTTGACTTTGGCAGCATGCTCAGATTTCGGTACACCTGCGATCTCCAATGGGAGTGCTACGTTATCATAGACGGTTCGTGACCAGAGCAGGTTAAAGTGCTGGAAAACCATCCCAATCTTACGTCGCGCACGGCGCAGGTCTTTGGAAGAAAGTGAGTTGAGGTTGGTGTCCCCTACGGTCACATCGCCGGATGTCGGGGTCTCCAGCAGGTTCATCATGCGGACGAGCGTGGATTTACCAGCACCGCTATAACCGATGATGCCGAAGATTTCACCTTTTTGGATGGACAGATCAATGCCATCGAGTGCGGTAAATGAACCGAAACGGTTTTTAAATACCTTAACCACATTGGATAGTGTGATCATTAGGCTGGATTCCCCCCTTAAATTCGTCTGTTATTATGAAAGCGCGACTATTATGTGACTTTTCCTAATAGTGATAAGCTTCCGAATTTTACCTTACAATTCCAATAAACTTACTTGGGATAATGATAAAATAAGTATTACAATACGAAAAATCATGGGTCGTGTCAATGGTTTATGAAGGAAAAAAGTCAGCTGATTTTTTCTGATCAGCTGACCTTTTTTTCAATTCTGAAAGGACGCCCATAGCTCGCCTTTTTGATCAATGAGATCGGTAAGCTCTTGGTACGGGATTTCGAAGGTGATGAATCCGGCGGCATACGGGCCGACCGCGTATGGGGCGAAGTAGATACACAAGCTTTTGTCTGTCAGATAGAAGCCAGTCTCTTCTGTGAAGGACGACTTCACTTCATCAGGCGTGACCATGATCCCCTTTTCTTCGCCTTTGGTCTCGGCTTGCTGGCGCAGGAGTTCGGCGAGCTTCTGATGGTAGTTGCTGTCGGGCTTGAACAGTTCTTTCAGCTTGTAGATATGTCCGTTCTTCAGGTTGATATGTTCGTAAGTGAGTCCGGGCATACCATGGGCTGCGCCAAGCGGGTAGATATAGGAATTCGTTTCGATGACAAGCAGGTCCTTCTGATATAGGGTGACGGAGAAGCTGGATTCGGTAGACGTGGCGTCTGTGCCTTCTTCACCGAAGCCGAAGTTGTCTGTTGAGAGTTTCTTCTTGAAGTGTTGGTTCAGCTGGTTCTGTACGACAGGGTCTTCCAGTCCGTGGAGCTCAGGATAGTAGACGAGCAGATTTTTGTGTGGTCGATGCTTGCCCTCTATGATCGTGACGCCTGGTTTGAGCTCTTTTTTATATTCGGCCTTCCAGATAAGCGTGCCGTCTAGCTTCAGGTATTGTAGGCGGTTGTCTATCGTCGCTTCGATGATGTCGCCTGTCAGCTTGGCAGTACCAGTGCCTTCGAAGGTGGGGAGCTGGTCCGCTTTTTTACCGGTGCGGTCGAGAAAAAAGCTGGTGATGTCTGTCTGCACAAACGTGTAGTCCCCCTCGAATGGGGCGATCTGGTCATAGATAAAGTCGGTGAGGAACGTCCCCTTTTTGTCTACGATAGCGTACCGCTGTGAGAAATGCGGAGGAAGTCCTGTCTGCTTAGGGTCTGCTTGGCCCACTGCCCAGAGACCGTCAGCGATCCGATAGGCTGAGGTATAGATTGGCTCGACGATAAACTCACCTTTTGGATTGATCAGCCCGACCGAGTTATCGGTATCCTTGGTCTTGACGATAGACAGCCCATGATCAAAGGCCTCCGCTTCGTAATAACGGGGTGGGATGATGAGGCTGCCCTTGTCGTCAATAAAGCCGATCAGAGACGACTGTTTATCTGCGTACCGGGCGGCACCTTCCCGCAGTTCATGCAGAGTGGCTTCTTTATCGCTGAAGGGGAGTGATTTGACTACCTCTCCCTTTTTGTTGATCAGGGCGTACTTGCCTGTCTGAAGCTGTACCACGGCTTGGTCTCCGTAGAAGCTCTGGGCGTCTTTGAATTGTGCTGGAATGACTGGTTTGCCTGTTTCATCGAGATAACCATAGAGTTCGTGATCCCGGAAAAGGGCACGGCCTGACGAGAGCTTGTTGATCATCCCTCTGTCACCCTCCGCTTGGAACAAGGTCTGCCCTTGGTCAGTGAGGAGCTTCTTGCCGTTGACGATAAAGATATCCTGATGAAAAGGCTCGATCATATCATACACAGGTTGAATGAGATAGCGTCCTGAGCGGTCAATCAGCCCGACGAGTTGCTGTTGGTCTGGCTGGTCGCTGGACAGGTAGACGACGGCTCTGCCTTTATCATCGAAGCCTTGGGCTAGGGAGTAGGCCGGTTGGATGACGGTCTTCCCTGCCTGGTTGATGTATCCCCACTTCTGCGTACCATCGTCTTGGATGTGGTAAAACGGGTAGAGGGCGGCAGTCGCCTTTTCAGAAGGGGCTTGGGTGCTGGATGGGTTCGCCTGTGGTATGCCTGTTACAGGCTGGGCCTGTGGAGTGATGTTGGTACATGCTGTGAGGAGGATTGTGGATAGGAGGATGATACCGATACGTTTGTGCATGGATGGTCTCCCTTTTGAGGTTATGGTGCTATATAGTATGACTTTAACTTGGAATCAGGTGTGGACACAACTGCTTATTCCTGTAAACCTCACTGAAGTATGGATGGAGTATGTTATTAGACAAAAAAGACCTGCAAATGGAGCACCTTTTTCAAGTGTCCATATAGCAGGTCTTCTAGTAGGAACAAACAGCTCGATAGATCGGACTGTTCCTTTATTCATACGATTAAGGCGTGGCAGGTGCGGGATCAGGTGTGGTCTGATTCAGCTTCTCCTGCACAAACTGCTGGACACTCTCCACGTCCGGGATCAGCACTGAGCCGCCACGACTGGACTCTTGGAACAGCCCCATCGGCGGGAGCTGCTGACCACCTGCTGCAGATGGCTTGAGGCCGAATCCGAGCGCGGCCAGCTTGACCATGTCTACGGTTGACAGGTTGGTCTGGATGTACGGCTGGACGCTTTCGAGGATGCTTGGCAGCTGGATTAAGGTCATACCGCTCTTCATCTGATCGGAGAGAGCAAGCAGTAGCTTACGCTGGCGCTCTGTGCGGGTATAGTCGGACATCGCGTCATGACGGAAGCGGACGTATTGGAGTGACTGATTGCCGTCGAGATGCTGGAGTCCTTTTTTCAAATCGATGTCATACATCCCCTTGTCGGTCGGGTCTCTGTATTCCATGTCTTTCTCTACATCGATCTCGACACCACCGACGGCGTCGATCAGGCTTTTGAAGCCCTCAAAATCAGTCACAACATAGTTGCTGACCGTAAGTCCGGTGAAGTTGCTGACGGTCTGCATGGCAAGCTCTGGGCCACCCTGTGACAGTGCTGTGTTGATCCGGGCGCGGCCATGATCCGGGATACGGACATAGGTGTCACGCAGGATGGAGAACAGGTTGTAGGTCTTGGTCGTGGGATCGATGCTGACCAGCATCATGCTGTCAGAACGGGGCAGCTCGTCTGGTCTCAGCTCGCGCGAGTCTACGCCCATCAACAGGATGTTGACCCGCTCCGTCCCGCCCCAGATCGGGATGTCGGCTTTGGGCGCTGCAGCCACCTCGCTGGATGCTTCCCGTGTCTTGATGACCTTTGATTGGCCGATGGTTTGGGTAAAGCTGTACACTTCATATGCATAGTAGCCTACTGCGACGACCAAACACATCACAAGCAGGGTAAATAGCCGTTTGATTTTACGAATCAAGAAACAGTCCACCTCACAACTCTTCCATAATGATTCTACTAGTATACGATATCTGGCGAGAGAGTGGGCATTTTTCTATATAGAAAAAGGAGCCAGCCAGGTTGGCAGGCTCAACGGGTTATGTCTACTTTAGCAGCTTCACGGACGTGGATTTTGATTTTGTACTTTCGTTTCAGATTATCGTTCTCAAGTGTGATGGTTTTCTTGACGTGGTAGGCAACACCGATCTCATCGAGGCGCTGTCGCCACTCTTTGTAAGCTGCTTTGTCTGTCGTGCTGACGATGGTCATCCACATACTTTTCTCGATGAAGTACGCGATGAAGGAACAGGCAACAGCCAGGATCGCGCTTAGGAATTCCATCGGCCATCCTCCTTTGCGCAAAGGTTGGGGCTATTATTCTATGCAGTCTGACTCCTTAGCGCACCATCTGTCTGCCGGATACCTGTGCCCGATTTTGTCCACGGAAGACTCCGCCCATCCCAGCGACGAAGGTCGGGATCCCTGCTGCCACAAAAGCAAGGGCCCAGTCGCGGAACGACATATCGGTGGTCTTGAAGATCGGTTGCAGGGCATCCAGATAGATGACACCGATGACCAGCACCAGGGAAGAGAGAACCGCCCAGACAAGCCACATGTTCTCAAACGGATTGCGGTGAAAGACGGAGTGCTCACTGCGGCAGTCGAATACGTGAATCAACTGCGCCAAGACCAGAGTGGCAAAAGCAACGGTCTGTGCGTGTACGAGATCGGACGGATTCTCTTGGTACGTGAGATAAAACGCGCCCAAGGTGGTAAGCCCGATGAGGAAACCACGGCTGATAATCTTCCAGCCGAGCCCGCGGCCAAAGATGTTCTCATGCTTGTTGCGCGGTTTTTGGTACATCGTGTCTGCCTCGGCCGGATCGACGCCCAAGGCCATAGCAGGCAGACCATCAGTGACGAGGTTGACCCAGAGGATTTGGATCGGGACGAGCGGGAGCGGCAAGCCCATCAGCATGGCGAAGAACATCACGAGGATTTCCCCGACGTTGCTGGCGAGCAGGTAACGGATGAATTTGCGGACGTTGTCGTAGATGTTGCGACCTTCCTCCACGGCGGAGACGATGGTGGCGAAGTTGTCGTCGCGCAGTACGAGGGATGCGGCTTCTTTGGTAACATCGGTGCCGGTAATCCCCATGGCAATCCCGATATCGGCTGACTTGATCGCGGGTGCGTCATTGACACCATCACCTGTCATGGCGACGACGTGGCCATTGTTTTGCAGCGCTTTGACGATCCGTAGCTTGTGCTCAGGAGAGACACGGGCAAAAACGGCTGCGCGGTCGACCACGCGGGAGAGGTCTTCCTCATTCATCTCGTTGAGCTCGGAGCCTTCCAGCACGATACTGTTGCCGTACATCAAGCCGATCCGACGGGCAATCGCTTCGGCGGTGATGCGGTGGTCACCTGTGATCATGACCGTTCTGATGCCAGCTTGACGGCAGAGCTTGATCGCATGGGTCACTTCTTCACGCGGCGGGTCGATCATCCCGGCCATGCCGACGAAGATCAGCTGTTTTTCGACTTGTCCCGGAGCCTGACCCTCGACATAGCCTTGCAATGGCTTATAAGCAAAACCGAGGACGCGGAGCGCTTGCGTCGCCATCGTTTCGGTCTGATCCAGCACGTCTTTGCGAATCTGCGGGGTGAGTGGGACGATCTCCCCACTCCAGAGAATATGGGAGCAACGCCCGAGGGTAGCTTCCACCGCCCCTTTGGTCATCAGGTGGAGGTTGCCGTCTGCCGTGCGTTCGACGACAGACATCATCTTCCGGTCAGAGTCAAAAGGAAGCTCGTCAATCCGCTCACCGCGTAAGCTGGCTGCTTTGGGATCATTCAAGCCTTTTCCGGCGAGAGCGAGCAGAGCACCCTCTGTCGGGTCACCGAGTACCTTCCAGGTCTGGACACTCGTGGTCAACACCAGCATCTTGCGCTCGGTATGCTCGTCACTGACCAGCTTGGCGTTGTTGCATCGTTCGGCGATCCGGCAGATCTGGCGCAGACCAGGGTCTTCCAGTGGCTTGATGGCGCGGCCTTGGTGCTTGATCACACCGCTTGGCTCATAGCCGTTACCGGATACCTCGTACGTGCGGCCACTGTGCCAGACATGGGTGACAGTCATTTTGTTCTGTGTGAGTGTACCTGTTTTATCAGAGCAGATAACGGAGGCGCAGCCCAAGGTCTCGACGGAAGGGAGCTTACGTACGATTGCATTGCGCTTGATCATCCGCTGTACGCCGAGAGCCAGTGCGACAGTGACGATAGCTGGCAGCCCCTCTGGGATGGCGGCTACGGCAAGACTTACCCCTGCAAGGAACATCGTGAACAGCTCTTGGCCATGCCAGACCCCTGCGGCAATGACCACGACCGTCAGCAAGAGAGCGATTCCGACGAGCGTTTTGCCCATCTGTTCGAGACGGACCTGCAACGGTGTCTCCGTGCCTTCCGCCTGATTCATCAGATGCGCGATTTTACCGATTTCTGTCCCCATTCCGGTGGTCGTGATGATCCCGCGTCCTGTACCACCCGTCACCATCGTCCCCATGAAAGCGAGGTTTTTCTGGTCACCGAGCGGGATTCGATCCATCGGGTTCTTGGGGGTGATTACTTTTTCCGTCTTGCTGACCGGAACGGATTCACCCGTGAGCGCTGATTCCTCCACCTCCAGACGGCTGGCAGAGAGAATCCGCAGGTCAGCAGGCACACGGTCACCTGCTTCGAGCAGGACGATATCGCCGGGTACCAGCGCGGAGGCGGGCACGACCTCCTGCTCACCGTCACGGATGACACGCGCCATCGGGGAGGCCAGCTCTTTGAGTGCCGCAAGTGAGCGTTCGGCCCGCGCTTCCTGGATGAAGCCCAATACACCGTTGATGATGATGATCGCAATGATCGTGATCGCATCCAGATACTCTCCGAGGACAAAAGAAAGCACGGTGGCCGCCATGAGGATCCCCACCATGAAATCCTTGAACTGATTCAAAAACACGCTAAGCATCGAAGCCTTTTCTGCTTCGGCCAGCTGGTTGGCGCCGAATTCCTGCTGTCGTCGCTCTACTTCCCGCTTCGACAATCCGTGTGCGGGGTCACTTTTCAGGACGGCTGGGGTGTCTTGTGGCGAGACTAGATACCACGGTTTTTTCGGTTTCACGTACATCTCCTCCATCGTCAATCTCTCATAACCATTTGTATGCAGACAAGCATACGGGTATGAAAGGCTTGACCGATGAAGTACATAAGACAACTTTTTAAATATAATTGTTTACAAAGTTTAAATAGTGCAGTATATTGTTCTCAGGAAGATAAATCCAAGAGAAATCAGGTGCATAGCCATGACACAATGGGTTCAACGATATCCGAAAGAAGCAATCGCCTTCATCCTCGCCAGCTTCGTCAATGCAATGGGCAATGCCTTCATGTGGCCGCTGACGACATTATTCGTCCACAATGTTCTGCATCGCTCCTACGGTGATGCTGGATTGGTCATCCTCTTGCAGGCTTTGGCTGGAATCGTCGGTCAGTTCCTCGGCGGGACACTGTATCACCGTCTGGGGGTCAAAGTACTGATCGTGGGGTCTCTCTTGCTGAGCGGTATCTTGCAGATATCACTCATGTATATCCCTGACTGGAGTGTTTATGTCATCATAATGATGGTGCTCGGACTGCTCAACTCCATCTCTTTTCCGGCGGTTCAGGCTTTCATCGGCTTTCGCTGGCCCGAACGCCGCCGCGAGCTCTTCAATGTCGTCTATGTCGGCAACAATATCGGAATGGCGATCGGCAGCTCCTTGGGTGGCTTGCTCGCAGCCTTTTCCTTTACCTTCACCTTCCTGTTCAACGGAGTGACTACGCTCGGATTCGCTGCCTTCTTCTTTTTCTATATGACACGCACTACTTCTAATGAAGAAACACATGTAACCGCTTCCCCTTCCAGCAAGCCTGCATATGAAAAAACCACTCTCCAGCTGCTCCGCGACTACCGCGTCTATCTCTTCGTGGCGATTGGGGCGATGCTGATCTTCTTCGCCAACTCCATCTGGGGTACAGGGATTGCTCCCTTCCTTAATGAACAAGGCATGAGTGCCGCCTCCTACAGCATCCTCTGGACGGTCAACGGTATCGTGATTTTCGCCGGGCAGCCTGTCACGACATGGATCAAAAACCGCTTGGCCCAGACTCTCCAGGCTCAGCTGATCGGATCCGCTGTCTGCTATGCGGCAGGCTTCGCGCTGATCTTCATCTCCAGTGACTACTACAGCATCGTCGCCGCGATGATCATCACCACCCTTGGCGAGATGCTGAAAGCACCGACCATCCCCGCCTTTATCACCGAACACACCGGGAACCATGCACCGTTTTACCTCGGGCTGGTCGGCGGGCTAGGCAGTGTAGGCCGACTGTTCGGGCCATATGTACAGGGGAACCTCTACGATATCGGCGGACTTACCCCGCTGGTCACACTGGCTACGGTTGCGGCAGTTCTCTCGGTTGGGGCGTTTGTGATTCACGCCTTCTTTTTCCGAAGCCGTATGGCAATGGATCAGCCCTCCCCGAACGACAGCTATGCCAAAAGCTCCATCGGCGCATAACCGGTGGAGTTTTTTTGTGAACTTTATGAACAAAATGCTCCTTATGCTCCTAGTATCCTTTATCGTCGTTTTATTCTCTTGCTTCTGGAACGTTGTTATAATGAAAACACTTTATGAAAGCGCATTCTTTTTGAGGGGGGAACAATGATTATGCTATCATGGCTTGGCTTCTTAATGGTTGCCGTCTTTATGTATTTGATTATGACAAAACGTCTGTCTGCGATCGTCGCGCTGGTGATCGTGCCAATCGTGTTCGCTTTGATCGGTGGATTCGGCTTTGCAGAACTCGGCGAGATGGCGTTGGATGGAATTAAAAAAATAGCGCCAACAGGTGTCATGCTGTTGTTTGCCATCCTGTACTTCGGCATCATGATCGATGCTGGTTTATTTGAACCCTTAATTAACAAAATATTACGACTTGTCAAAGGCGATCCAGTCAAAATCGTCATCGGTACGGCTGTCCTCTCTATGCTGGTTGCGCTTGACGGCGACGGTACGACGACTTACATCATCACCGTCTCTGCCATGCTCCCGCTCTATCGTCGTGTCGGTATTAATCTGATGATTCTCACGGTCATCCCGATGCTCTCCATGGGGGTTATGAACATGACGCCGTGGGGCGGCCCGACTGCCCGTGCGATCAGTGCCCTGCATCTGGATACCTCCCAAGTATTCACCCCGTTGATTCCTGCAATGCTGTTCGGTTTGGCTTGGGTCATTTTTGTTGCGTATCTGTTCGGGAAAAAAGAGCGCAAACGTCTCGGAATCGCCGATATAACCTTTACGGATGAAGATCAAAAAGCATTCGAAGAACAACTCGCGATCGCGGAACACCTCGGCTACCGCCGTCCGAAGCTGCTCTGGTTCAACGCGCTTCTCACCATCGGACTCATGGTCGGTCTGGTGATGAACGTACTGCCGCTGACCATCCTGTTCATCCTTGCCTTCTGTCTGGCTGTCGCGGTCAACTATCCGAATCTCGATGATCAGAAAAAACGCATGGCTTCCCATGCAGCCAACGCTCAAGCGGTTGTAGCTATGGTGTTTGCCGCAGGGATTTTCACCGGGATTATTACCGGAACCAAGATGGTAGATGCGATGGCGACCTCACTCGTCGCGCTGATTCCAGAATCGATGGGAGCACATCTCCCGGTCATCGTCGCGATTACCAGCATGCCATTCACCTATTTCATGTCCAATGACGCGTACTACTTCGGGGTTCTGCCGATTCTGGCTCAGACTGCTGCTACTTATGGCATTGATCCGGCTCAGATCGCCCGCGCTTCTATCTTGGGACAGCCTGTCCACGTATTGAGCCCTCTCTATGCGGCTGCTTACCTCCTCTGTGGGATGGTCGGTGTCGACTTCGGGGAGAATCAGAAGTTCATCCTCAAATGGGCTGTGGGAACCTCTCTTGCCTTGATCTTCGGGGCCTTGGTTACAGGGGCGCTCATCCTATAAGTTCAATAAGAATTTCGATGCAAAGTGTGAGAGGTCAGATAACTGGCCTCTCTTTTTTGGTACACTAGAATGTAAAAGAAAAAGGAGCGGGTGATACCATGCGCTTCCAGAGCAGACTGATGCTGATCATCTGTTCCATGCTGTTGTTTGTGATTCTGTTCATCGGCGCTACCTTCGAATATATGGTGTCGCATACCCTCCACGACGAGATCGGCAATCGGGCCTTGCAGGTAGCCAAGACGGTTGCTGTGATGCCGGACATCATACAGGCTTTTGACGATCCAGAGCCATGGAGGATAATCGAGCCCATCGCGGAAAAAGTCCGCATGGAGACACAGGCCGAATTCGTCGTAGTAGGAAATCGTGACGGCATCCGTTACTCCCACCCCAACCCGGATCGAATCGGTGAAAAGATGCAGGGCGGAGATATCAAGCCAGTCCTTGAAGGTCACTCGATCATCTATGAAGCGGTCGGCACACTCGGTCCTTCACTACGCGGGAGAACTCCTATCTATGATGAGTCAGGACAGGTGATCGGGGTTGTCTCGGTCGGCTTTCTCAGCCAAGATATACAGTCTGTGATCGCTTCCTACCGCTACCGCATCATCGCAGTGGGCTGCCTCACCCTGCTGCTCGGCGTATTAGGTACCTTATTCATCACCCGCAAGGTAAAAAAGGCCATCCTCGGACTGGAGCCAGAACAGATCGGTCAGTTGTACGAGGAGAAACAGACGATCCTGGAATCCGTGCGGGAGGGAATCCTTGCGATCAACAAAGAGGGTCGGATCACCATGGCTAATCAGACCGTGATTGAGATGCTCGGACTGCCGACGGATCAGAATGTGACGGGGCTGCATGTCTCTGACTTTCTCGGTTCTGTCCGCCTGCTCGACGTCCTCAAGACGGGCCAAGCCGAGTTTGACCAAGAGGTGATCTATTCCGGTAATCACCTGATCGTCAACCGTGTGCCGATCTTTGACCGCAACCGGCACATCATCGGGGCGGTATCGAGTCTGCGCTATAAATCAGAGCTGTATCGGGTACTCGAAGAGCTCTCCCATGTCAAGGAATACGCCGAAGCCCTGCGCGCCCAGACCCATGAATACTCCAACAAGCTCTATCTGATCTCCGGCCTGATCCAGCTCGAATCATATCAGGAAGCGATTGAATTCATCACCCGCGAATCGGATGTTCACCTCAACCATACCCGTTTTATCATGAGAGAAATTCCTGACCCCCTGATCGGCGGTCTGTTCATCGGCAAGCTGAACCGGGCCAATGAGCTAAAAGTAGAGCTTACCCTCGATCAAGAAAGCAGCTTCCGCGATATCCCCGCTTCGATTGACCGCGACGCCCTGATCACCATCATCGGCAATCTGATTGACAATGCGATGGAAGCCGTCCTCGCACCTGGGGCTGTTGCCAAGCATGTGCATGTCTTTGTGACCGACATCGGGGAGGACTTGATCATCGAAGTAGAGGACAGCGGCTGCGGGATTCCAGACGAATATGCCGACAAGCTGTTCGAGGTAGGCTTCTCTACCAAAACAGCACCCAATCATGGCTTCGGCCTCTCCCTGATCCGCCACGCGGTCGAACAGCTGCAGGGATACATCACCTACGGCCCAAATCCAGGGGGCGGGACGATTTTTACCGTGGCCATTCCGAAAAATCCAGACAAAACAAATCGATTGGCAGGTGACCCAACATGATCAGCGTCCTTATCATTGAGGATGATCCCCGTATTGCCGAAGTGAACAGACGCTTTGTCGAAAAAGTAGACGACTATCACGTCATCGGTATCGCCACCAATGAACAGGAGGCGCGTGACCAGCTTGAACTGCTCGCACCTGATCTGGTCTTGCTGGATATTTATTTTCCCGATATGAACGGGTTAGCGTTCCTCAGTGTGATGAAGGATCACTTTCCCCAGACCGATGTGATCATGCTGACTGCAGCCAAGGAAGTGGACGCCGTGGTGGAGGCTAAGCGCCTCGGGGTGTTTGACTTTATCACCAAGCCACTGATCTTCGAGCGCTTCCAGCAGACCTTGCAGAACTACCAAGAGTTCCGCAGACAGCTGCAGAGTCTGCAGGCTGATCGGGAGCATATCACCCAGGAGCAGATCGACCAGCTGATGAAGGCTGGCGGCAACCGCGACCTCAAGGAATCCTCCTTCACCAAGGGCATCGACAAGATCACCTTAGAAAAAGTGACCGCCTATCTCAATCAGACAGGCGAAGTAACGACCGAGCAGGTCCGCAAAGAAATCGGCACCAGCCGCTCCACCGCCCGGCGCTATCTGGAATACCTCGTCTCCAAAGGCGAATGCATGGCCGATCTCTCCTACGGTGTGGTGGGACGGCCCGAGCGTGTCTATCGAAGCATGAAAAAGCCTCTTTCCTAGAAGATGTGGGAAAGAGGCTGGACAAGCACTTATTTATATTTTTCTTCGGTGATCAGGTATGCATACTCCACTTTGCCGCCATTGTTGAATACTTTTGCAGAGAAAAGACCGTCTACAGTTACAAGCGCAGCCAGATCGGTCCGATCCCCCACTTTCGCACCTTCAAAGCCGATGGATGCGAAGGTTTTTTCGATATCATCTGGATAGGCTCCCGGTTCCTTTGGTGTGTAGCTGATACGAACAGGTTTGCCGTCGATAAACATGATATCCAACGCACCATCTTGATAGACAGCAGATACAGCCGGTACTCTTGTCTCCGTACCAGAAAGTCGGAAATTTTGCTCTTCTCGGCTGGATGGTTCACCGAGCAGTTTTTTCACTTCTTCCTCGCTCTTGCCGAGGATTTCTTTGACGTTGAGCACTGGCTTCACAGCTTCTGCTTTAGGAGCGTCTGCTGCCGGTTGAGCGGCTGCTGGCTGGGCTTGTTCTGCCTGTTTGGCGGCCTGTTTTTCCGGACTATTCGATCCACCAGTAATAGCATTGCTGATTCCACTTAGAATGACAAATGCAAGCACCCATACCCACCATTTTTTCCATAATGGTTTTTTCACTTTACATGACCCACTTTCGATAAGAATATGAGGCACTATCTATTTTTAATCGAATTTCCTAAAAATGTCAATCGAATAAATATTAAAAAGGGACCGATTGTAGGTATTCGGTCCCTTTTTACCATTGTTATGTATAGTCACGCAGTCTTATTCGGCCCATTCATCACTTGGCTGTCTGTCGCACGGAAGACTTCCCCATGCTCCCGGACAATCACCCGGTCCACTTGACGGCCTGCGATGGCAAGCAAGCGTTCCAGCGGCTCGTGTACTGGTTCACGCGACAGGACGAAGGTATCCCAGTGGATCGGCGCGATGTATGTAGCACCTGTGTCCATGAACATATCCCACGCCTGCTCCGGTGTGCAATGGGTGCCTTGGTATTCATCCGGGAAATACGCCCCGATCGGCATGAACGCTACGTCGATCCGTCCGTACTTGCGCAGATCGCGGAAGGTCGGAGTATAGGCGGTATCCCCTGCGAAGAAGAGCCGATATCCGTTCTTCTCGATTAGGAAGCCTGTAAAACCATAGGTGACATTCCACGGGAAGCGGTTCCCCCAGTGTCTGACCGGAACAGAGCGGACAGAGACACCTTGCTGGGTATGGATCTCCTGACCAAGCGGGATCTCCCGCACTTCCCGGAACGGCAAGCGTTTGAGCAGATGACCGATTCCCTGCGCCGTGATCACCCGTGTGCCTGGACCTGCCAGCTTCTTGAGTGTCGGCATATCGAAGTGATCCAAGTGAGCGTGGGACAGTAGGATCAGGTCTACATGTCCGATCTCCTCGATGGACAAGGCTGGAGCCGTGATCCGCTTCGGACCGATCTGCCAATTGCCACCGAGATGAACACCGACCCGCTCACCGAAGACCGGATCGGTCAGAATTTTGGTTCCATATAGATTAATGAGCACGGTAGAATGCCCGATCCACGTAAACGTGACTTCTTCATCAGACCATTGACGATGGTTGGGTTTGAAACGGGGATGCTTGTAATCCGGATTCGGCACGTTGTGATGATGCTTGAAGTACATGTATCCAAGTGCCGCAAGTGAAACCACGACGATAGCTGCAATGATGACTCCGACCATAACAATTGTATCCATATGTACTTTCATCCCCTCTTTTTAAATATTCATTACCCTATTATTTCCATTTTAAAACTAGTTACTTCCATGGTAAAGAGACCGAAAACCTACATATTCTTACAAAAAAATACACCCATCGAACCTTTCGACAGGTGTATTTTAATAGGGTTGCCAGTACTCCTAGGTCTATAGTAATTCTAGCAACTATTTTCCAAACGACAGTTCAGGAAGCTGGTACCATTCACCAGACATCCATTCTCCTGCTTTCCAGCGGAGCACGTCTGCATTGGCGAGCGGCATGATCTCTTGGAAAAAGGCAAGACGCTCAATCTCGGTCATCGGGGTGAACGCGACGGCGGCAGCCACGTCTTTTTCCAGCTCCTCCATCTTGCTGACACCCAAGATCGCTGTAGAGACAGGCAGGCTCCACGTGTAGCGGAGTGCTTGCTCATACCACGGAGCCAGCTTACCCAGAGCCATGACCTTCATCCCGATGACGGCGACGCCTTGTTCGACCGCGAGCGGTACGAAGTCATGGGCGAAGCTGTAGATGAAGTGATCCAGTGCAGACAGTGCAACCAAGGCACTGTCGAACGGATAGCGGCGGATCGCCTCAGCCAGCAGGCGTGGGTCGGTATGGCCGCTGATGCTGATTTTTTTGACCAGGCCTTGTTCCTTGGCTTGGATCATCGCTTCCAACACACCACCCGGGGCAAAGATCGCTTCGAGATCCTTGGGCTGCATAACGTTGTGGCAGCGCCATTCATCGACATAGTCGGTCTGAAGACGCGTCAGGCTGGACTCCAGCTCACGCAGAGCCTCGTCACGGGTGCGCTGCCCGGTTTTGGTAGCGATGCTTACGCGGTCACGCAAGCCCACCAAGCCAAGACCGACACGCTGCTCGGACTGACCGTCGCTGTAGCTTGGGGCGGTATCAAAATAATTGACTCCCAGCTCGACAGCACGGCGGATAATCTGAATCGCCTCTTCTTCGGTACAATCGTGCTCATCCACGATCCGCTGTGCCCCGAAGCCGAGCAGAGATACTTGTTCATTGTGACGGCCAAACTGGCGTAGTTGCATCTATGACAACCCTTTCTGTATGTAAAATTCCCGCTGCCACTCATTGTTCCCCACATCCCAAACGGAAACACGCCTAAGCACCGCAACTTCCAAGCGGGTTTAGGCGTGTAGTGGTATTATCTTACGTCAGGGATTAGTCGCAGTACTTATCGAACGCGTCAGTCAGAGACTTAACGATGCTCATGCCTTCGTTCCCCTCGATTTGGTGACGCTCGATCATCGCTACAAGCTTGCCGTCTTTGAGCAGAGCGTAGGATGGGGAGGATGGCGGATAGCCTTCGAAGTATTCGCGTGCTTTAGCTGTTGCCTCTTTATCTTGGCCGGCGAATACGGTGTAGAGCTTATCAGGGTGTTTGTCATGCTTGAGGGCATGAACAGCCGCTGGACGTGCAAGACCTGCTGCACAGCCACACACAGAGTTCACCACGACAAGCGCGGTACCTTTGAGATTATCGAATGCTTCTTGCACTTCTTCTGGTGTGCGAAGTTCAGTAAAACCGTTGTGAGTGAGTTCATCACGCATCGGTTGGATTACTTGGCTCATATACGCTTCATAAGACATCATAGCGAAAGACACGCTCCTTTTTGTTCCGTATGCTTCTTATTATAACCCGCTGACCACGATTGGAGAATACCGGGTTACACTTCCATGCTTGTGATTTTCAATCTTATCCTATTTTGGCTGATTTCCTAACATTTCACTCCCTCAATCTGATTCGCAGTTATCTCTTATTGACAACGATTCTCATTTTCAATATACTGATATCAATGATACTGAGAATCATTTTCAACTTAAAGAGGAGCGCTCATCCTATGGCAAAACTGATTATGATTTACGCGAGTATGACCGGTAACACCGAAGAAATGGCTGAACTGATCGCCTCCGCTGTCCGTGAAAGCAACCTCGACATCGAAGTCAAAGATGTGATGTCAGCCAAAGCATCTGACCTAAACGATTATGACGGGATTATATTGGGTGCCTATACATGGGGTGACGGTGAGCTGCCGGATGAATTTTTAGACTTTTATGAAGAGCTTGATTCGATCTCGCTGCTCGGTAAAAAAGTAGCCGTCTTCGGTTCGTGCGACTCCGCCTACGAGCATTATGGAGCCGCTGTAGATATTCTGATCCACAAAGCCAGAGAACTGGAAGCCGAAGTCGTACTCGAAGGGCTGAAGGTAGAGCTTTCCCCGGATGGAGATGACCAGCTCCGCTGCCAACAGTTCGGTCAAGCATTTGCCACATACTTTCTAAACTAAAAGGAGGCCAATCCCAATGGAAGTAACCCGCGACCTGATCCCCGTCACCACCATTGCCGATTTTCATTTGGAAGACTTTTTACATAGCCCAAAAGAATTTCTTCAGAAGCATGTCCTAAAAAAGGGGGCATCCGCTCTGACGTGGCAACAGCTTGCACAAGCCACGGTGAATCAGGTCGTTCGGGACTACCACAAGTTGCCGCCTGACAAGAGACATGCCCAGACGATCTTAGAAATGGTGCAGCGTTATTGGGTGAAAAAAGTCGAGGTCTTCGAATCGCACGCCCATTATTATATGGTGCTGGCACAGATCACAGATCACTTGCTGCAATTTTTGCTCCCCCTGCGCGGTCATCAGGAGCCTGTGCTTTTGCACGAACGTCTGCGGGTCTATAGTGAGGAGGTGCAGGTGGAATTATCCATGACGTTTCAAGTGATGGAGTGGTCGGAGCAATCATTTGTCATCCGCAAGTACATCGTCAAGGATGATGCACAGGTATGGGATTCGTACCGATTCATGACCACGCTGTTCTGTGCCAAAGCCTTTCAACAGCTTCCTGAGAAAATTGAAGTGTACTCGATGCTGTCAGGCAACGTCTATCAATGCCAGCCGTCACAGGATGATATCGGAAAAGCGGTTGATTATGTTCATCTGGCAAAGCACGCTCTGCAGGAAACCCGTTATTACGCCCACAAGCATGTGAATACAGAGAAACATGAACCATCCGGGATTGCAGCCGTGTACCAATAGAAGATAGACAAAAGAGCCAAAAACCTTGAACGTCCAGGGTTTTTGGCTCTTTTACATGTAGATGGATCTATACTTCCATGACGATGGTCAGGATCATCGGATTGCGCCCCGTTTTTTCAAAAATAAACGGTTTGAGCACCTGATTGATCTGGGATTTCAGCTCGGACCATTCTTTAACCTTCTTGTCGAGCACCTCAACCAGCTTGTTTTTGACCAGCACGGTTGCTTCTTGGATCAGCGATTCGGAGCCGCGTACGTAGACGAAGCCACGGCTGACGATGTCTGGGCCGGTGAGGATTTTGAAGTTTTTCATGTCGATGCTCACGACCACTACCATCAGACCGTCTTCGGCGAGATGCTTGCGGTCGCGCAGGACGATGTTGCCCACGTCACCTACACCAGAGCCGTCGATCAGCACGACGCCTGCTGGTACTTTGCCTTTGCTGGTGGATTCGCGGGTACAGCGGAGGACTTCGCCGTTGTCCATGACGAAGATGTTTTCTTTTGGTACGCCTGCCTGTTCGGCCAGCTTGCCGTGTGCCTTGAGCATACGGTATTCCCCGTGGATCGGGATGAAGTAGCGTGGACGGATGAAGTTGAGCATCAGGCGAAGCTCTTCACTACTGCCGTGACCAGAAGCATGGATGTCGAACAGCTTGCCGTGAATGACATTGGCGCCTGCACGGTACAGCTTGTCTATCGTACGGCTGACCGCTACCGTGTTGCCCGGGATCGGGGACGCGGAGATGATGACGGTATCATCTGGATAGATCTGGACAGAACGGTGTGCACCACCTGCGATACGGGTAAGCGCTGCCATCGGCTCTCCCTGGCTTCCGGTACAGATGATCAGAACTTCGTTGTCGGTGTAGTTGTCGATGTTTTTGATATCGATCAGCATACCCTCAGGCATCTGGATGTAGCCGAGCTCTTGTCCGATCAGGAATGCTTTTTCCATACTGCGTCCGATGATGGCGATCTTGCGGTCATCCTCGATCGCGGCATCGACGACCTGTTGCAATCTATGTACGTTGGATGCGAATGTAGCGAGGATGATGCGTCCTCTCGCTTTGGAGACGATCTCCGAGATCCCTTCGCCGACTGTGCGCTCAGACATAGTGAAGCCCGGACGTTCGCTGTTGGTACTGTCGGAGAGCAGCGCCAGTACGTCACCGCCGCCGATTTTTGCCAGCTTGTGGAACTCGGTTGGGCGGCCTACCGGAGTCATATCGAATTTGAAGTCACCTGTATGTACGACCATACCCTCCGGTGTATCCACTACGACCCCGAGTGAATCTGGAATCGAGTGATTGGTGCCGAAGAAAGAAACTCTCAGATTGGCAAATGGGATGACACTGTCCTCATGCACTGGAATCATCTGCACGTCATTGACCATGCGGTGCTCTTCCAGCTTCGCTTTGACCAGACCCAGTGTCAGGCGTCCTCCGTAGATCGGTGTCTTGATCTGCTTGAGTACATACGGAATCGCTCCGATGTGATCCTCATGCCCGTGGGTCAGGAACAACCCTTTGATTTTGTGTTGATTATCGATCAGATACTGTACGTCAGGGATGACCAGGTCGATCCCGAACATCTCTGACTCAGGGAATTTGACGCCACAGTCAATGATGACGATCTCGTCTTCGTACTCGACACAGTACATGTTTTTCCCGATTTCAGCGAGACCGCCCATCGCAAAGATTTTTACTTCACTCAACAGTAATACCTCCTACGACTCGAATCAAAAGGCCGTTCTTCCTTTATCTTTTCTATTTTAGCATATTGCGGGACAAACTTCTTAGCAGATTTTCTCAGAAAGTTTCAGCGGGGATGAAGAGATTCCCAATATCTGTTTGTAAATCTACTATTAACGTATCATGAAGTTTTATCCGGCAGTATCGACTGACCATGCCAACTCTTCTACAATATCCCTGTAGCCTCGCAGGTTGTTTGAGTCTAAAAGGAGAGTGAGTTCATCCCTATGAACAAAAAGCAAGGGTCGATCCTACATAAGCTGCTGCTCGGGATTTCTGCCATTGTCTTGTTTACCATGGCAACCACCGGACTGGTCATCGGCTATCAAGCCCAACAGACGCTGGAACAGAAAGCACGCGACCGATTAGCGGAAGCCTCCCAGACATCTCAGAACACCATCACCCTTCAGGTGCAGAACATCATCACTTCCCTGTCCACCTATGCATCCACCGCTCATTATGCCAAGATCAGTCAAGGTCAGGCTTTTGATATTTTCACCGAATTGGTGCAGAACAACCCCAATATCTCCGAGGTTCAGTTCGCCACACCGGATGGGCGTACCATCTCCTATCCCGGCTCCCCTACAGACAGCTCCTACGACCCCCGCGAGACCGTCTGGTACAACGGCGCGATTGCCGAAGACGGTGCCTATGTCTCCGAGGTTTTTCAATTCTCCGAGACCGAATTCCCCAAGTTCGCCATCTCCCATCCGATCTATGATGAAAAAGATGAGATCAGTGGGATCATCGTTGCCTTTGTCTCTGTTCCGAAGCTCAGTGAGTTCGTCCAGACGATGAAAATCGGGCAAACCGGATATGTCTTCCTCGTCGACCGCCAAGGCAAGCTGATCGCCCACCCCAATCAGAAGCTGGCTCTCGCCCGTGCGGATATGAGCCATCTGCCTGTCGTCCAAGAGATCGTCAAGGGGAACAGCGGCAACGGGGCTTTTGATGAGAACGGCCAGTCTTACCTAAGCTCTTATGTCTATAACACCAAGCTGGGCTGGGGCATCATCGTCGCCCAATCAGGTGCAGAGATTGAACAGGATGTCCATTCGATTCAATTTTCCATTCTTATTATTTCCATGATCAGTCTTGCTTTAATCGCCGTGGCCCTCTTCTTCTATGTCCGCAAAATCATTACCCCTGTCCGCGAAGTCCAGACCAAGATGGAGCAGCTCAGCACAGGCAACCTCACGCAGACCATCGAGATCAATACCAATGACGAGACACAGCAGCTGGCTGCCAGCTTTAACACGATGACGACCCGTTTCCAACATATTATTTCCAAAATCTCGACGGTTACTTCGGACGTACAGCAAATCGCCGAAAAAGTCACCTATGGCTCCGAGCAGACCAACCAGATGCAACGCGGTGTCGTGACCACGATGAATATGCTGGCCAATGAGATGGAACAGCAAAAGCTGCAGATGACCGATATCCTGACTACCATTGACGAGATCACCAAAGAGATCGACACCATTCACGAGACGATTCAGACCGCCTCGATCTACAGTGAGCAAGCCCGTCTCCAAGGCACAGAGGCCAATACAGCGATCGCCTGCCTGCATGCCGATATGACCCAGATCACCAATGACATGAGCAACTCCCAAGCGGCTTTTGACGAATTGAACCAGAGTATGCGCGAAGTCAGCGGCATCCTCACCTGGATCAATGACATCTCCAAAAAGACCAAGCTGCTCTCGCTCAACGCCCGGATCGAAGCCTCCCGTGCCGGTCAGGCGGGCCTTGGATTCAGTGTAGTGGCAGACGAAATCCGCGGACTCTCCGATCAGACCGAAGAAGCAACCGCCAAGATCGAATCCGTCCTGAGCGCCGTCCACGCCAAGCTGCAGATCGTCGCCGCCCATCTGTGCAAGACGGACAAAGCCGCACTCAACGGCATCCAGAGGCTCGGCTCCTCCAGTGCCCTCGTCAGTGAAGTCGTCTCGATGATCGCCGAGCTGCATACCCGCTTCATCACGATCAGTGACAACGCCAATCAGATCAAGCAGCAGAACCATACGATCCGGGAAGATATCAACCACCTGTCTATTTCCTATCTCAATGTGGTCGCAGGCACACAGCAGGCAGCCGCCTCCACACAGGAGTCGTCCGGTATTTTGGAAGAGTTCCAAGTCGAGTCCCAACGTCTGATCGAGCTGGTGGAAGGCTTGGAGCAGGAAGTCAGTTATTTTCAAATCAAATAAGCCTCAAACAAGAAAAACTGACCATGAATTCGGTCAGTTTTTTGTTTTTTTTCTAATAGGAAAATATTTGCAACTAATTTTCTGACTGGTTCGTATAATAAATGTATGCGAGAGAAAGAAGGGAGAGAGTTTTTGAGATGAAATGCTTCAACCAAGTTGCTGCTGTGCTACTCACTACAAGCATGCTATCGTCCGCCACACCCGCTTCCGCCCATAACCATACGGACTCAACCTCTCCACATTCCCCCAAATCCAATGAAAACGAAGGCACCCCGATCACTCCAACCAGCGCGATCCAGACCGCTGAGCTCTTTTTACAGAAACACCTCGGTCCTCAGGCCAAACACTACCGCCTGCTGGTACAAGACAGGATGACTGTCCCCGAAATCGTCACGGGTGACGCTGACAAGCTCACCGCGAACAGTCCCCTCACCTATGCCTATCCTATCCGGTTTGAACGACTGATCAACGGGATTCCGCTTGATCACAGCACAATCACCGTGTGGGTCGGCCAGACAGGTGAGATCCTCCGCTATGAAGATCACTCCCAGATACACGACCCCTCCGCCTTCCCCATTCCCTCCAGAGCGATCACGATGACGGAAGCCAAAAAAGCATTCACCAAGCATCTGGAGCTGTATCCATACTACCGCAAACAACAGCTGTTCACCTCTATCCAATCAGGTGAGCGACCTAAGACCGCACCTGTCCTAAAATACGAAGTAGAAACCGCCGTGATCAACGCCCTGACCGGCGAAAAAATATGGCTGGAACCAGCATCCCGCCACACCCAATACCCGGATACCATCGTTCCCTTGAAAAAAACCGGTACGGATCTGCTGATCTATTCGCAGGCAGACGCCGCTGCACTGATACAGCAACAATTCGGCATCCATCCTGATCAGATGCAACACTCTGTCCAGCTCGGGATTCATCCCGCATCAGGTCTGCCAGAGGACACCTACCAATGGGTGGATGAGCCTACCGGAAGAACCATCACCATGACCATCGATCACGCCCGCCGCCATATCACCTCGCTCATCCTGCCGGAGCCGCTAGCCACGCATACACCAGGCAAACGGATCACATCAGAGGCCGCACAGAGAGCTGCCATCTCCTATCTCGAGGGCTTCCTCAATACGAACGAGACGATGAAGATCACACAGGTCTTCCTCTCCAGCAGAGACAGTCTCATCCCCGGCTGGGTCGATCAGGGCAAGCTGGCGATGGAATCCCCCATCCGATTTGACGGTGACCAGTATGTTATCGTGTTCTCCAGACTGCATGACGGCATTCCTGTGCAGGATGACTCCTTCGGTGTATCCGTGGATGCCGCTACAGGAGCGTTCCGAAGCTATTACGCCTTTTCACCCGCGGCTACAGACAGCCTGCCAGCAGTCCCTGCCAAGCTGTCCGTCGACCAGGCGCGCAAAGCTTATCTCGACCAGCTTTCCCTCGAATTACGCTATGTCTGGCCCCGCTTCCACGGGCAATTCGCACCACAGCCCTATCTAGTCTATGTACCGAAAAACAAATTCAGTTTCATCGACGCCACAACAGGAAAAATGATCTAACTTACAGCGCCCCCTCTAGGAATTTAGAGGGGGTCTATTTTTGTTTATAATTTTTTATTTGTAGCAGATGTAACTTATTTCCTACCACCTGCGTCATACCATACAGAAAGAGATAATTAAAATATTTAATAAAGGGAGTCGAGGTTCAAATGAGACACAAAAACAAAATCATGAGCACTGTCATCGCAGCAATTCTTCTTTCTGCAACACCAGTATGGGCCCAAGAAGGCGGGATCCAAATCGTACAGAGCGAAACCAAACAAGCTCCAACCCAAGAAAGCGTTTCTGTTGACAAACAGGTGCCTGCCAAGGTAGCAGCATCCCTTGCCAAGATCAAAAAGCTGATCCCTTCCCTGGCTGATCTGACCAGCATGGAAAAGCAATTGATCCCAAATAAATACGGCAACGGGATCAAAACCTGGAGCATCATCCTCTCCGACAGACCGGAACAGGCCGACGATGAGAAAGAATATACTTACGCTTATCTCGATTTCAATGCCAAAACCGGTCAACTGGTTAACATGACCTACCGTAATCCAGAATTTGCTTCCCCTGATATGCCTTCCGACGATCTCGCCAAGGAAAAAGCAGAAGCTTTCATCCAAGCACTCTTAGGTGATGAGATGAGCGATTACAAGTTGTCCGACCGTATGGGATCTGGTATGACCAGCTACCGTGACCCAGCAGGTAAGTATAAGCAGAGTGTGTATGCGAACGTCCAGTTCAACCGCTTGGTGAAGAACGTACCGCTGTCCGGTTTTTATGCAATTGTAAGCGTCGACGAAAAAGGAAACATCCTCGGATATCAGAACATTCCGACTACTGAGATTGATGAGAGCAAATTTGCCGATCCATCCAAAGCCCTTTCCGCTGACGAAGCCAAAGAAGCATTCAGCAAGCAGCTCGAAGGCCAACTCGCCTACAACAGCAAACAACCGGTTGTGATCTACATCGGCGGCTCTGGTAACATGGAAACCAAGCCTTTCCTCAAATACGAATTCAACGCCCCTATTATCGATGCCATCACAGGTGAAGTATCCGAAGAGCTCTCCCATGGCCGGACAGGCAATACCAATATCCCTGTCACCTTGAAACCAACCGGAGAAGGCTTCTCCATCCGCAATCAGGCTGAAGCAGAGGCTTTCCTCAAAGAAGAGCTTCACCTTGATCTGACTGATCTCGAATTCGAGAAGGTCGATCTTCCAGAAGAAAATGAAATCTACTATGTCTGGTCCAAAGGCTACGGCGACAAGAACGATGAGCCACGACGCATCAGACTGCACGTTAATACCACCAACAACCAGATCGAATATTTCGCCACAACCGATGTAACTCCATCCAAAAATGACGACCTGATCTCAAAAGACCAAGCCCAAGAGTTCGTCGAGACCTTCCTCTCCAACTATGTGACTGAGGAGAAGCAAGTCGTGATCTCTCATCTGGAATTAATTGATTCTCCAATCAACATTCCTGATTGGGTTGATCAAAACAAGCTTGATAAAGACATACTGGATAACTCTACCCCTCACTATCTCATCCGTGTGAACGGCCTCCACAATGGCATTCAGGTAGAAGATGAGTCCTTCTCCTTCACACTGGACGCTCACACCGGTGCCTTGAAAAATCTCAACGCCCGCAACGTCAGAGCCAACGTCGAACTGCCTGCAAGCGATAAGCTCGTCTCCAAAGCAGATGCACAACAAGCGTTCGCCGATGCGACCGAACTCCAATTGGAATACATCTGGCCGACCTTCTTCGGTCAAGTGGCTCCAGAACCAGTCCTCGTCTACTCTCCATCCTCTGACTGGAAGTTCGTCGACGCGGTCAGCGGCAAAGTCATTACCGTCGAACACCGTTCCGACAAGAAATAACACCACATCTTCTACTATCACTCAAAATGACTCCGGTATGATTTCCGGGGTCATTTTTTCCTCCGTATGGATAGACATCTGGAGTGACGAATCACCCGGTCCTTCGTCATAACTATATAGAAAGATAAATTGATAATTAAGGGAGTAGAGGTAAAAAATGAGACACACAAATAAACTCATGGGTACCATCGCCGCGGCCATCCTGCTTTCCACTACACCAGCCTGGGCCCAAGAAGCAACACAGCCCAAGGCAGGCGCCATCCAAATCGTTCAAACCGATACGAAGCAAGCTCCGACCAACGAAACCACTTCTGCCAAACAACAGCTGCCAGCCAAGGTAGAAGCATCCCTTGCTCAACTCAAAGAGCTGATTCCCTCGCTGAACAGCCTGACGACTATGCAAAAGCAATACATCCCAAACCTGTATGGCAACGGTATCAACGGCTGGAGCATCACCATCTCCGACAGACCTGAAAAAGCAGACGATTCAAAACGGTATACGACTGCTTTCCTCGATTTTGATGCCAAGTCCGGCAAGCTGCTCAATATGAGCTACCGCAATGACGCATGGGCTTCCCCTCAGATGCCCACCAAGGAATTCGCCAAGGAAAAAGCCGCAGCTTTCCTACAGTCTCTCATCGGAGCAGCCGCGAACAACTACAAGATTCGAGATCAGATCGGCAATGGTATCGACAGCTATCCTGACCCTGTCACCGGGGAGAAAAAGCAGAGTGCACATGCCACCGTCCACTTTACTCGCCTGATTAACAACATCCCGCTTGCAGGCTATGAGATCATCATCGCCGTCGATCAAGGCGGACATATCCTCCACTACCAAAGCATTGAATCAGCGGAACCGGATGTCAGTAAGTTCCCGGATCCATCCAAAGCCTTATCCCTTCCAGCAGCCAAAACAGCTCTTAGCAAGGAGCTCCAAGGAAAACTCACCTACAACAGCACACAACCGTTGTCCGTAAATCAACAGACTGGTGCGACCGACACCAAGCCCGTCCTCAAATACGATTTCAATGCCCTTCCACTCCATGCACTCACCGGAGAAACCGTGGAATATTACAAAAGTCCAGAGGAAGGTCCTGGCATCCCGCTTACCCTGAAGCCCTCAGGGAAAGGCTTCACCATTGATTCTCGGGCAAAAGCCGAGAGCTTCCTCAAAGAGGAATTGAACTTTGACGTGACAGGCCTTGAGTTCCGCGAAACGAGCTATCCACGGGAAGATGGAATCCAGACAATCAATTACAGTTGGATGGCTCTAGACGAACACCATAAAGACCCGCGTCATGCTACTGTCGTCATCGACAAAAGCAACCATCAGATCGTGCACATCACCACGGAGCGCACTACTCCAGCTAAAAAAGACGGCTACATCTCCAAAGAAAAAGCCCAAGAGATCGCAGAACAATTCCTCTCCAAGTATGTGACCGCTGAGAAAAAAGCTCTGATCACCCATTTGGAACTGGTTGAGAATCCATTCACACCACCTGCATGGGTAGATGAGAGCAAGCTGGATAAAGACCTTCTGAAAGACTACCGTGCCCAATACGGTGTAGTCATCCATGGTCTTCACAACAACATTCTGATACAAGACGACAGCTTCAGCTTCTCTATTGACGCGGCTACAGGGGAATTCAATCACTTCAGCGCCCATACGGTCAAACCAGGCACCCCACTTCCATCCAGTGACACCTATGTCTCTCTCGCCGATGCCCAAAAAACATTTGTAGAGGCAACAGAACTTCAACTGGAGTACGTCTGGCCACAATTTTTCGGTCAAATGGCCCCAGAACCTCTCCTCGTCTACACTCCATCCGATGATTGGAGATTCGTCGATGCAGTGACAGGCAAGTTGATCCCGGTAGAGATGAAGTAAGCCTAGAGACCGAGCTTCCCTCGTCAGCTTATCATTTGCTGAAAAAAAGTAGCGTTCAACCACAAATCAAAAGCCACTGAGCCAGAATAACCGATGGCTCAGTGGCTTTTTTGGCTTACCCTCTCCCACTTGATGATTTACCGTAAGGCACTAATTATTTCACTGGTGCTTCCCCCAGCTTCTTCCCATCTGGAGTGAGCAGGGTCAGCTTATTCGCGGCGAATTTATCATCTTGGAGCTTGTAAGTCGTCTCCAGTATCGCGATCCGATGCGGATGGCTTACCCCGATGACCGCCTGCTTGGTGACCACCTCTTTGATCTGATCCCCATCTACGTCAGCAACGGCGTACTCATTGATCGGATCAATCCATGTTGTTATGCGGGGGAGCATTTCCTTCATATCCTTAGCCTCGTTTGGATCAAGTGGAATCACCGCTTGCAGGCCTGTTTGTTTGTCTGAAAAACGTACCTTGTATTCACCTATATAGCTTACGTCGAAGCGATCTTTTTCAGAGATTTGCGGATTGGTATCCACGATGAAAAGCGGTTTCCAGGCATTCTGATCTGGTTGGTAGATGTTGAGCTTGATACCTCCCGCGCTGCCTGTGGATTCGCGGTACAGCAGCACCTCCGGCTTGGTATCATGATTCAGGTCATCCATCTCAACCCTTGCATGGAGGTCTGCCTCTGGATTCTCGACAGACACCCGCTCAATTGCCCCCTCATACAGCTTCCAACCAGCAGGGATGTCTACGCCTGCCTGTGGCACTTTTGCCAAGCTGTATACCTCTTCTTTTCCGGTACCATAGAGATCGGCTTCGACAGCCTGCACGAGATCAGCAGGATCGATGGGTGGTTTGCTTGGTTCACTGGCTTGCGGCGCGGCCGACGGAGGTGAGGCAGTCTGCGTATTTCCGCAACCGCCAAGCAATACAGCTGTCAGTGCCAGATAGATAAACGATTGACCACGCATGGGTTTCAAAACGATCACTCCTATTTTTCTTTTTACAATGGTTTGACGCTATAGAACAAATATATGTTTCTCCCTAATGTAAGAAATATAATATATTGACATTATTTAGTTAACAAAATAAACTAATCCATATTATCTAAATTATCATATTAAGGGAGTGGATGTGATTATGAAAAAAGTTTTTACCAGAAGCATCGTTTCAGCTTTCGCTCTTACTATGTTAGGTGCAACTTCGATCCCTGCGATCGGACCCGTTTCTGGGGCGTTTGCACAATCCAAAGACGGGGCGCCATCTGACATCGTAGCGCAAATGGTCTCCTATGAGCAGAACCACAACTGGAGTGCAGCTACACCTCTTTGGGTATCGGCAGAACAAGCCATCTACTCCGATTTTTCTAAAGACGAGAAAAGCAAGAAGGAACACCTCGGCTTACATAACATCCAGACAGCGAAGCTTGTCGATCTGAAGGAACTCTCCAAGGAGGAGGCACAAGCTTTTGTTGACTTCGAAAAATATGAAGAGCAATACGAAGAAGTTCATGTATTCTACACCGCGGTCAACTACGATGTTTTTGAAGAGAGCCCTTACTATCTGGACGGGGTCAACTACCGACTCGCTGTTGTTGTAAAAGAGCAGGGCGAGTGGAAACTGGCTGAATTGTCTTCTGCTCCAGTGAGTGCGATTGCGGAAGCAGGAATCGGTTTTCGCACAGCCGATGAAAAAGAAATGGCGAAGCTCGACTCTGAAAAGGTAAATGGCAAAATCCTCAACCGTAACGGCGAGGAAGTAGCCAAGCTGTCCACTCCAGAGAAGGCTGACCAAGATGGCGTCAATCCAGATGCTACAGGCGATCACAACAAGCAATACAATATCAACGTCCGCCTCACCAAATACGTCAACTACAGTTATTATGGCTGTGGCAGCAGCTGCACCAAAACCATTGATTTCTACTATTATGTAACCAACGTGCTTCCGAATGAAGTGTATGTGACTTGGCATACAGAGGCGTTGAAAGCATGTGCAGAAGCAACCAAAATGTTTGGCTGGTACCACATCTTCTATCCAAAATATCCAACCTATAACGCAGCGGTAGACGACACCACCAACAGCCAGAACTTCACTGTAAAAACCGCACACGCCAATACCAACGCAGCAGTGAGTGCGGTCGGTGGCATCGGCTTGGAAAAAGCGACTTCCCACGCTCTGTTTGAGTCCCAATACAACGCAGGTACCCAAGGCTCAGGTGGAACAGCATCCACCGGTAAGCTGAGCCAATGGGGTTCCCAATACTGGGCAACCAACGGCAAAACCTACCTCTGGATCCTGCACTACTACTACGACAAATCTCCAAACACAAGCTATGAAATGATGGGAACCTTCACCTATACCTATTAATCCGGACAAGGCAAAGATCTCGTCAGCATCAGGCTGTATACCAAAAGAGGCTGTCCCCAAGTCATTTGATCTGACTGAGGGCAGCCTCTTCTCTTTTTATTTGCTTTCCTTATATGTTGGATTAGCCAAATGTTGTATCAGCAACTAGTTAGATAGATTAAATACTCTGTGGCAGCTCTCCCTGCCCTGCTTTTCTTCCAAGCGCTTTTCTGTACATCGGAACCAGCCAACGGTCAATGCCGATTTTCCCTGCATTATAGCCTGCTACCAGAATGAACAAGCCGAAGATTACCATCTGTGGGTTGGTACTGGTCGTCCCGGAGAACATATAAGAGAAATTCATCACCAGACCCATCAACACAGCAAATGTTGTAAACGAACCAAGCAACAAGCCTACTCCTACCAAAAACTCTCCCCAAGGAACCAAGAAGTTAAACAAATCTACATTCGGTAACGCAAACCCATTGATAAAACCAGCCCACCAGGATTGAACAGACGGATGATCCCCAGATGCCTTCTCGATAGCCCCATGCAAAAACCCTGAGGCGTCAAATCCGCCACCTGCGATCTTTCCCCATCCTGCCTGCATCCAGGTCCAGCCCAAATACAGCCGAAGAGCCGTCAACAGATAGGATGCAAAAACAGTCTCTCTTAAAAATTTCAACACCACAAAAATCCCTCCACACTCTCTTTTTTACATTATTATCAATTCATCTTAACAACATGTCAATAGTGCAAAATGTTACTAAATACTAAAAAAGACAAGGCAGCCATTTCTCACTTTTATTGAAGGGAAATAGCTGTCTTGTCTCGTTGCAGGATCTAAATGGGATCAACCAAAACGTCCGCTGATATATTCCTCTGTCTTCTTGTTGCCAGGTGCAGTGAAGATGTTGGAGGTAATATCTTTCTCGATCAATTCGCCCATAAGGAAAAAGGCGGTCTCGTCAGAAATACGGGCGGCTTGGTGCATGTTGTGAGTGACGATGACGATGGTGTACTCTTCCTTCAGCTCCAGGATCAAGTCTTCGATCTTGGCGGTAGAGATCGGGTCGAGCGCTGATGCCGGTTCGTCCAACAGCAGGATCGACGGTTCCATCGCGATCGCGCGGGCGATACAGAGGCGCTGCTGTTGGCCGCCGGAGAGCGCGAGGGCCGATTCGTGCAGGCGATCTTTGACCTCGTCCCAGAGCGCTGCTTTGCGCAGGCTTTGTTCCACGATCACTTCCAGATCGGCTTTTTTCTTCGTGCCGTGGAAGCGCGGGGCGTACGCGATATTTTCAAAGATCGATTTGAAAAATGGGTTCGGACGCTGGAATACCATGCCGATCATCTGGCGCAGCCCTTCCATCCGAATCTGCTTTTGGTTGATGTCGAGGCCGTCGATCTCGATCTTACCGGTGACACGGCAGCCAGGGATCAGGTCGTTCATCCGGTTGATACAGCGCAGAAACGTAGATTTCCCGCAGCCGGACGGACCGATGAAAGCCGTCACGGCATTGCGCTGAATCTCCATGTTGATATTTTTCACAGCAAGTTTATCTCCGTAATAGACACACAGGTCGTCGGTGCTGATGATCGTATCGTGCAGGATTGTCTCGTTCATGTATTGGTTCTCACCCTTCTTCCTAAGATGCAGAAGCAGAAGTCATGCGGCGGTACAGCCATCTGCCGAACCATCTCGCGCCGATATTGAAGATCAGGACAGCGATAACGAGGACCGCAGCAGAACCGTCGGCAACCGCTCGCGCATCCGGTACAAGACCTTCTGTGTTGACTTTCCAGATGTGTACGGCGAGTGATTCAGCCGGACGGAATACGTTGAGCGGTGAGGTCGGGCTGTTCAGGTCAAAGTTGCTGTAGACCAGATCAGGAGAGCTCATCCCGGCGGTAAAGAGCAGGGCTGCCGCTTCCCCGAAGACACGGCCGGAGGCAAGGATCGCACCTGTGATGATACCCGGTATCGCTGCCGGCAGGATGACCGTTGTGATGGTCTTCCATTTGGTGACACCGAGTGCGTAGCTCGCTTCTTTTTGGTCGCGTGGGACAGAGCGGATCGCATCCTCGGTGATCCGCACCAGCAGCGGCAGGTTAAAGACAGTCAGGGCAAAAGCACCTGCGATAATCGAGTAGCCCCAGCCAGTCAAGTTAACGAACACCAAGAGACCAAACAGACCTACGACGATGGACGGCAGTGAGGACAACACCTCAATACTGAGTCGGATAAACTGGGTGAATTTATTGTCTGGTGCATACTCTGCCATGTAAATCCCGGCACCCAGACCGATCGGCAGTGCAATCGCCATGGTCAGAAACAGCAGATAGAACGAGTTGAATAATTGCGGACCGATACCACCACCCGGATTGAGGAGGTCTGGTGGAGAGGTCAGGAAGTGCCAGTTGAGCTTGGCAGCGCCGTTCTTAAGGATAAAGCCGAGCAAACCGAACAGGATCGCAATGATAATGACCGCAATCAGGGTCAAAAGGACGGTAGCGAGGCGGTCTTTCATTTTATTACTCATGGGTTACACCATCTTCTTTCTGCCCAGGATTCGGATCAATACGATGAAGAGGAACGACATGATCAAAAGCAACAGACCCATTGACCAAAGAGCATTGTTGTAAGCGGTACCTGGGATGGTGTTCCCCATGTTGAGCGTAATACCGCTGGTCAGTGTGCTGGTTGGGTCAAGCAGACTGCCAGGAAGCTTGGTGGTGTTACCGATTACCATCTGCACCGCGAGCGCTTCCCCGAAGGCACGGGCCATCCCGAGGACTACCGCTGTGAGACAACCAGGCATCGCGCTATGAAGTACGACATTCCAAATCGTCTGCCAACGGGTCGCACCCAGAGCCAGAGAAGCATTGCGGAGATCTTGGGAGACAGTCTCAATCGCATCGGTCGCGACACTGGTCACGGTCGGCAGGATCATGATGGAGAGCACGATACCCCCTGCGAGCAAGCTGAATCCAAGAACATTGAAGCTGTCACGAATCAAAGGAACCAACAGCGTAAGACCGACATAACCGTACACAACAGACGGAATACCAACGAGCAGCTCGACGACCGGCTTCAGTACTTTTTTCCCGAAGTTCGGTGCGATTTCGGTCATGAAGATGGCTGCCCCGATCCCGAGTGGAGCCGCAATCAATGCCGCGATTACCGTTACGATGAAAGAACCAAGAATATAGGAGAAGGCACCGAATTGGGCTGGTTCATCTTCCGGGTCCCATTTGCTGCTGCTCAAGAACTCGGATAGGCTCACTCCGTCGAAGGCAAAGGTAGCAATCCCTTTGGATGCGATGAAGTACGTGATCGAGAGTGTTACCACAATCAACAGACCCGCACACAGGAGTGTGATCACACGTCCTGACAGGTCTCCGAACATATGCGATTTATTTGGCGTCAGCAGCTTACGATGAATTTCTGATCGATCGGCAGAGCTCTTCCCATGTTGTTGTGGCACGGACTGGCTCCCCACCACTGTCGATCTCTCTACTTGATTCATGACGTACCCCCTATGAATGGTTAGAAGAACACACGAAGGAGGGGCAGACTAGCCCCCCTCAATGCGTTTCCATACGATATGGTCACATTTTCGTTACAATTTCGATGTGTTTGAATTATTTTTGAGTAATTTTGCCTTCAGCGTCGCGTTCTACTTTCATTTCATCACCAGGGATGTAACCAAGCTCAGTGATGATTTTTTTCACGTCATCAGAAGCCATGAACTCGAGGAATGCTTTTGCTGTACCGGTTGGCTCGCCTTTGGTGTACATGTGTTGGTAAGCCCATACTGGGTAGGTGTTGGTGGTGATGTTTTCAACAGTTGCTTCAACGCCGTCAAGCTTGAGACCTTTTACAGATTCATTGATGTAAGAAGTACCGAGGTAGCCGATTGCACCTGGAGTTTCTGCGATGATTTTACGAACAGTACCGGAGGAATCCTCTGTGATGCCTTCTGCTTCTTCAGCGCCGCCCAGAGCGAACTTGATGAAGGTTGCGCGAGTACCGGAGGACTTCGGACGGTTTACGAGGGTGATTTTTTGATCAGCACCGCCAACTTCTTTCCAGTTGGTGATTTTGCCTGTGAAGATGCCTACGAGTTGATCCTTGGTCAGGTTGTCAACGCCCACTTGTGGGTTAGCCGCTGCTACCATCCCTACTACTGCTACTTTATGGTCGACCAGCTCAGCTGCTGGAATTCCCTTTTTCTCTTCTGCGAAGATATCGGAGTTACCTACGGTTGCCGCACCACCGGATACTTGGGAGAGACCGGTACCGCTACCGCCGCCTTGTACTTGGATTTGCGCACCAGGATTCTTCTCCATGAAAAGTTTCGCTGCTTGCTCAGCAAGTGGTTGGATCGCAGTGGAACCTACAGCTGTTACAGGAGTGCTATCTACAGCAGGTGTTTCTGGAGTAGTTGTCCCTGCTTGCTCTTGTTGTCCTTGTTGAGCCGCTGGTTGTTGTGCGGTTTGACCGCAACCAGTCAGGAGAAGACCTACAGACATAACGCATGCCATGAAGACAGATGAAAACTTTTTCAAGGTAAAGCCTCCTTAAAATAAGTGGTGTTTGGTGTCATTCCTTCTACACTTGTTATGATAAAGGTCTAGCTTGAAGTGGGAGTTAAGCGTTTGTTAAGCAATTGTGAAGTTTGACATGCTTTGTTTCCTTCATATGGTTATGTCTTGTGCAACAGGTCTGCATTCTGTATGCTAACGGCATAGTTGTCATTGACAGGGAGTGATGATCGTGGATAAAGAAAAGCTGTGGGAAGTGACAACCGTCTTTCTCAAGCTGGGGCTGATCGCATTCGGCGGGCCGGCGGCACATACAGCAATGATGAAGGAGGAGTTCGTCGAGCGGCGTAAATGGGTCAGTGAACAGCGCTTCCTCGACCTGATGAGTGCGTCCAACCTGATCCCAGGCCCGAACTCGACGGAGCTTGCGATTCATCTGGGCTATGTGCGGGCAGGGTGGCTTGGTCTGATCCTCGCAGGAGCCTGCTTCATCCTGCCTGCGATGCTGATCGTCTTGGCCTTGGCCTACATCTATATGGAGTTTGGCAATATGCCAGAGCTGGGCAGTATTCTCTACGGGATGAAGCCGGTGATTATGGCGATTGTCATCCATGCGCTCTGGGGACTGGGCAAAACCGCTGTGAAAAACACCACGCTCGCCATCATCGGTGGTGTGGCAGCAGTCCTTGCTTTTGCCGGGGTGAATGAAATTCTCCTGCTCGTCTTAGCCGGCGGCCTGATGTATTTCCTCTATAAAAGAAAAGAGCGCGGACAACAAGCCCACGCTCTCCTACCCCCTACCCTGCCATTCCTCATGGTCTCCTCGGCACCCGCTTTGTTGACAGGTGCAGCCAAGACGGCGGCGGTCGGGCAATTATTCTGGACGTTTCTCAAAATCGGTTCGGTACTGTACGGCAGCGGCTACGTGCTGCTTGCATTTCTTCAGTCTGAATTCGTGGAAAAATGGCAGGTACTCACCCCGCAGCAGCTGCTTGATGCGGTAGCCATCGGACAGTTCACACCGGGGCCGGTATTTACGACCGCTACCTTCGTTGGATATGTGGTCGCAGGGACGCCGGGGGCGATTGTCTCGACGGTAGGGATTTTCTTGCCTGCATTCGTCTTCGTCGCATTGGTGAATCCGTGGGTGGAGAAGCTACGGAGCTCCCAAGCGACCGGGGCCCTGTTGGACGGTATTAATGTAGGCTCACTTGCATTGATGGCAGTCGTGACTCTGCAGCTCGGGATGGCATCACTGATCGATGGGCTGAGTATCGTGCTGGCACTGGTGTCGCTTGTGATCGTCTTCCGCTACAAAATCAACAGTGCATGGCTCGTGCTCGGCGGCGGGGTGATCGGTATGCTCTCAGGCTACTTGAGTTAGATAGTCGCAGATTATCCCTAACACTCGGATTCTTGCCTTCTTCCTCATTTTTAGCCATACTAAGCATCTAGATAGAAATCCGGGACTCTACTGAGAGGAAGTCGCACATGGATGATCGAGACTGGCTAATCCTGAAGGTTCTCTATGAGAAAAAGAATATAACCAAGACAGCGCAAAGCTTATATATAACCCAGCCCTCCCTAACCAAGCGGCTGCAACAGATGGAAAAGGAATTCAAAGTCACCATCGTTCAGCGCGGAACACGCGGCGTACAATTCACCCCACAAGGCGAATACCTCGCCAAATGCGCGGACGAGATGCTCAACCGCCTGCGCCAGATCAAAGAAGAAGCCTTAAATATGGAGAATGAAGTGATGGGCACCCTGCGGCTTGCCGTCTCCAACTATATCTCCATCCACAAGCTCCCCCGCCTGCTCAAGCTCTTTCAGGAGAGATACCCCAAGGTAGATTACAAGGTGATTACAGGCTGGAGCAGTGAAGTCTTTAACCACGTCTACAATCATGATGTACATATCGGGATCGTACGGGGCGATTATGAATGGGCCGAATCCAAAACGCTTCTTTTTGAAGAGAATATCTGTATTGCCTCCCTCCAAAAAATCAAGCCGGAGGATCTGCCCACCCTGCCCCGGATCGAGTATGACAGTGATAACCTCTTAAAGTCGCTGATCGACAACTGGTGGAGCCGCACCTATTCGAAGCCCCCGCTGATCGGCATGGAAGTGGACAACGGGGAAACCTGTAAAGAGATGGTCCAAAACGGGCTAGGCTATGGCATCCTACCAAGCGTCCTCGTCGAAAACTATCCCCATCTGCATCTCATCCCGATCAAGGATAAAGACGACAACCCGATCGTACGCAAGACCTGGATGTTTTATCACCAGCAAACCCTCGAAATGAAGGTCGTCCAAGAGTTCGTCCAATTCGTCGAAGGACTGGATTTCAAACATGATATCTAAAGCAAACGTGGAGCATGAATGCATGCCCCACGTTTTTTATTCCTTTTCTCTATATCCAGCGATAGAGGATTTGTATTTTATTGATTCGGGAATTAAAACTATGATAAAACTGTGAACATTTTCAAGATGAATAGGTTGGTGACTTCTATGAATGTTTTTACTCTGATCATCCTTGACGTAATCTTACCTATATTTACTCTAATCGGAGTCGGTGCCTTTCTGCATCGTAAATTCAATCTGGATATGGGGACGTTGTCGAAATTGAATACCCACCTCCTGCTTCCCGTTGTGAGCTTTCTCAGCATATATGAGAGCAAAATGGCAGGTGAAACGCTCTTCCACATTATTGGTTTTCTATTGTTGCAAAGCGTTTGTATGATCATCCTCAGTGTGGGAATCGCCAAGGTAGCGCATATGGATCGAAGTCTTTCTGCCGCTTTTCAAAACAGTGTCGTTCTGTTCAACTCAGCTAACTACGGGCTGCCGATCAGCCAGCTTGTTTTTCAGCATAACCCGTTTGGCGCATCGATCCAGATCGTCATTATCATTTTCCAAACGATGCTCACGAACACGTGGGGGTTGAAGAACTCGATTTCAGCCAGTATCTCCGGATTAGGTGCTGTGAAAGAATTTATGAAAAACCCGGTCTTTTGTGCACTCTTATTAGGATTTATCTTCCATGCCCTATCCATTCAGATCCCGACATTTATCATGACCCCGATGGAGAATCTATCCACATCGTTTCTGGCGATTGCACTGGTTACCTTGGGTGCACAAAGCGCTCATCTGAATATCAAGCAGGTCTCCCGGCCGCTTGTGCTCAGTCTAGCAGGCCGCTTGGTGCTCTCTCCGCTTGTTGCCTTGGCTGTCATCTTCGCTCTCGGATTGGACGGAGTTACGGCACAGGCCCTGTTCATCGCAAGCTCATTCCCAAGCTCTCGGAACAGTGCGCTTTTGGCCCTGCAATACGGTAATCATCCAGAGTATGCGGCACAGACGGTGTTGGTGTCGACGATCCTCAGCAGTGTGACGGTTGCGCTGGTGGTGTATGTATCGAAGATTTTGTTCCCTTATTAAGAGCAGCAATGAAATCGGCTCCCTGACAGAGAGTAAAATTAAGCCGCAATTAAATAATATTAATGAAGGAAAAAATAGCGAGCCGCCTGGTAAATGAACGATGACCCTAATTGTGGACATTTAGTGAAAGGTCCCCGGCCGCAATGCTCATAAAAAGAGACTTCTGAATTCATCAGAAGTCTCTTTTTATGAGCATTGGCAACGATTTGACCTTCGAAAACAGCTGATCTGACTTCACTAACAAAAATAGAAATAAGCACTTGCTAACTCACAAAAACAATAGTAAATTAATTACATAACAGATATAGAAAGGAATGTTTTGGAATGAGTGAGGAGAGAGGAAGTAAGATACTTTTCAGGAGTATATTTCAAACAAAGGAAGAAATATGGGAAGGTCGTTTTGATTATTTCAAAAAGATGCGAGCTGAATCACCTGTTCGATATGACGAAAATGGACAACTGTGGGATATCTTTTTATACGAGGACATCGTTGATATTTTAAAGAATCCAAAAGTATTCTCGTCCGAAAGAAAAAACAAAAACATTCCGACTACTCAAAGTATTATTGCACTCGACCCACCAAGACATAGCCAAATGCGTTCATTGGTTAATCAAGCTTTCACCCCTCGAACAATCCAATCATGGGCTCCCCGCATACAATACCATATTGATCAACTACTTGACAAAGTAAAAGATGAAAATGAATTCGATATCGTCAATACAATCGCCTTTCCATTACCCCTTACCATTATTGGAACGATCATCGGCGTACCTAACAGTGACATGGACAAGTTCAGAGAATGGACCATCTCAGTCATTACGGGGCCTGCCAATAACTCTAAAGAAGCTATTGAAGAAAGTACAAAAAGGGTGTATGAAGGCTTTAAAAATCTTGCTGATTACTTTCTTCAAATCATTGAGCAAAAGCGAAAAGATCCCCAAGACGACATCATTTCTGTGCTGATCGGGGTGGAACAAGACGGTGTTAAATTAACCGATAAAGAGCTGGTTGGCTTCTCTATTAATCTGCTCATTGCAGGACACGAGACGACAACGAATCTCATTACCAACGCGATGTATTGTTTCTTAGAGCATCCGTCAGTATTTAATGAAATAAAACAAGACCCTGCTTTACTATCAAAAGCAATTGAAGAAGTACTGCGTTATCGCTCCCCGGTTCATGCTATGCCTCGAATTGTAAAAGAAGATATCGAAATACGCGGCCAGCAATTGAAAGCCGGGGACGAAGTAGTTTTATGGATTGGTTCAGCAAACCGAGATGAAAACCAATTCGACCGGGCTGATCAATTTGATTTGCACCGCACTTCCAATCAACATATTGCATTTGGTAGTGGTATTCATTTTTGTCTAGGGGCGCCTTTATCTCGTCTTGAAGCAACTCTTGCATTAACTGAAATCGTAAAAAGATTTCCAAATATGAAATTAAAAGATGTTGAGCTTGAACCCCTTCGAAGCCCGTTAATGTATGGGTTAAAAAGTTTGTATGTTACCAAAGAGTAAAGCGTTACCCAGATTGTTACATACCCGTATGTTATAGCAGTGATAAAAAAGCTGGAACTGTAATTCCATGAAAATAAGCCTCACAATTTGGTTTACACCAAGTTGTGAGGTGCTTTTTTTAAAAATTTTATCGCTCTCAAATTGTTACTTCGAGTGACGAAGCCGTAGAGTTTTGTTGAAATGGATTTAACATAAGATAATCTTTTTAAGGAGGTATTTGAGATTAATCCACTTAATTTATCTTTACGATTTTTGTTGGAGCTTGTTGCACTATTTTCCATCGGAACATTCGCTTGGACTCATTTCAACGGATTTGCAAGATACGCTTTGGTCTTGATTTTACCTGCTTTTGTCATGATTATTTGGAGTGTGTTTGCTGTACCTGGCGACCCAAGCAGAGGCAGCGACGGAGTTGTGGCAGTAAGCGGGATGACAAGATTGATTCTAGAATTCTTCGTTTTTGGTGCGGGATTTATTGCGCTTTACTATAGCAGCTCTAGGATCTATAGCCTTACATTCCTGTTGCTTATCGTACTGCATTACGTAGCTTCATTAGATCGGATAAAATGGTTGTTAGAGCGATGATTCATGATTCTTCACCCAATCTTACAACGTTAATGAGATGAAAACACAAATGACCCGTAAGACGTTCACTTTTTCAAGTGTCCATCTTGCGGGTCATCGTTCATAAAGGGCAACTTGCCCTTTTTCTCTTTGCCTTGAACTTGCGGCAATCCACATTAGCAGTGGTCTGCTATTCTTTTGCCAGTGCCTTCATATCTGCCAAAATCTCTTCTGTATCCATATCCCCGGCCATGCCGTACATCTTGCGCAGGTTCTGGTTTTTGTCCACGAGGAACGTCTTCATCGTATGGATATACAGGCCGTTCTCCTGCTTGAGCGCGCCGACGCCGAATCGGGCCAGTGCTTCTTTAATCTGATCAGGAGTGCCGGTCAGGTACTGCCAGCCGCTGAAATCAGCGTTGAACTTGGCTGCGTACTCCTTCAGCGCTTCCGGCGTATCATTTTCCGGGTCAAAGGAGATCGTCACCAGCTCCACATCGGTACCGAACAAGCCTTCGTTTTTGAGCTCATCTTGGATCTCAGACATGATCTGGGTGGTAGGCGGGCACACATCCGGACATCTGGTGAAGATGAACGAGACTAAGCGCACCTTGCCGTTATGCTGTGAGAATTGATACGGCTGTCCTGTCACTTCCTGCATGTCAAAATCATCGATGGCTTTGATCACCGGGATATCGGGCTGTCCCCACCACTTACCGTAGCCAAAGGCGGTTCCCGCGACGATGATCAGCACGAGGACGGACATGATCACCCAGTACATTTTTGATACTTGCGGTTGTTTCTGCTCCATGATCTATTTCTCCCCTTCTTACTCTTTCAGGTTGTACGTGTAGGTATAGGTCTGGCTGTTGCCTTGCTCATCCTGCCACTCCAGAGTGATCTGCCAGTCGCCCTCCATCATGAGGTGCGGCCCCTCGCCCGTCCACGTTCCGTCCGGTTGCGGAGTCAATTCCAGATCGCTTTTACCGTGATCCATATTCGGCATGGCAAAATGCAGGATGGCTTTTCCCGTCGTCAGCTTCTGATTAGACTTGTCCGTGACCACAGCGGAATATGTATTGATACCCACAATTCCCGGGGAAATAGTCAGCACGCCCTGGGTGTCCCCGCTCTTCGCTTCAAAGCGCGGCGGTGTCTTCTCCTGCCCCTCCTCTGTCTGGGTGCATCCGGCAAGCATCAGCATGACAACACTTGCACACAAGAGCAACCATCTAAGCCTGTTCATACTCGTCTCCCCCGTTTCTATAGAAAAAGCACCGAACTGGGTAAGCCCGATGCCACCAACCATTTATCGTGCGACGTTACCAGTCCATGCGAGCATGCCGCCCACCATGTTGGCCGCTTTGATTCCGTGATGAGCCAAGAATTCAGCCGCATTGTGACTGCGCATACCGCTGCGGCAGACCATGATGATTTCCTTGGATGTATCAAACTTATCGAGGTTCTCAGGTACTGTACCGAGTGGGATCAGTTCCGCTTCTGCGATATGACCTTGCTCCCATTCGTGTGGTTCACGCACATCTATGATTTGAACATTTTCCCCTTTTGTGATTTTCTCTTCTACTTCTTGAGGAGTAATTTCTTTTACTGCTTGATCCATGCGCCCCAACCTTTCGTCCTTCGTCTTTTACATCTTCCATCATACCACAAGTATGGAAAAGGGAAAAATAAGCAAGCACCCCGCAGGCTGGGCGATAGTGCTTGCTACCTGCGCCCTTTATTTCTTAGTCGGGACTCCCTGCACATATTTGGTGTCGAACAGGAACAGACGCATCAGAAGAATCAGCGATGGAACCAGCAACAATAGTCCCGCGATAAAGGCAATCACCAAAGCCACACCCATCTGCGGGCTGGTCACACTGTTCTCGATGGTGATATAGGGATAGAGCAAATACGGCAAGTGGGATTTGCCATATCCAAAGAAGGCAAAGGCGAACTGCAGCATCACGAACACGAACCCGACACCGTAGTTGCGCTGCTTGAACAGCACAGCCAACGCGATCAGGAAGCACCCGAATGACGCGAGGAACATCCAACTGTTATTCAGCATGTTCTCAAAGTGATACGGATTATGTGTACGGATCGAAAGAAATACCATGAAGCTGGCAAAAATCGTCGGCAGACTCCACATGATCGCGTACGAGCGGAGCAGCTTGGTCGCCTGTACGTCCCTTGCTTTGTCCGCATAATACGTGAGGAAGCTCGCACTGATGAACAAGACGCTCACAATCGCGAGGAACACCACCGCCCATGAGTACGGACTGGTCAAAAGCTTATCGAGCATCAGGTTGACATTCTCGCCTTTTTGCTCGATATAGCCGCCCTCTGAGATCGTCAGAACCGTCGCAAGCGATGCGGGAATGAACAGTCCTGTCACCCCGTAGATGAACTGATACAGTAGACTGTCCCGCGCTCCATAGTGGGCAAACGCGTAGAAGGAGCCGCGAAGAGACAACAGCACCAGCGCAATACTACCCGGCACCAACAGCGCCGTTCCATAATAGTAAGCCGTATTCGGGAAGAATCCGACCAAGCCTACTACGAAGAAGATCAGGAAGACGTTGGTCACTTCCCACACCGGCGACAGATAACGCTCAATGATCCCGTTGACGATGTGGTCTTCTTTTTTGATCCGACAATAAAAGGAGAAGAATCCCGCGCCGAAGTCAATCGAGGCAACGATGATATAGCCGTACAGAAAGATCCAAAGTACTGTAATACCCAACAGTTCCAATGTCATGGCGTGTGACCTCCTCTCGCTATTTCTCCACAGGGATGGCAGGCAGCTCGGCTTCGGCCGGTTTGTTCTTAAACATACGGGTCAGGACAAAAGAGGAGACGATTCCAAGGAACAGGTACAGCGCACTGAACAGAATCAGCATCTCCCCTACATTATCCGCCGTAGTCGCAGCATGTGCCGTCTTCATATAGCCCACCAGAATCCACGGCTGACGCCCGATCTCCGAGAAAATCCAACCCAGCTCAATCGCCAGCATCGCCAGTGGAGCCGCGATCACAATCCCGCGAAGCAGCAGCCGTGGTGCGCCCTGCTCCCGACGGATGCGGGTGAACAGCCAGTACAGCACCGGAATGGCCGCCATGTACATCCCAATCGCCGCCATCCCGTCAAACAGATAGTGGATAAACAGCGGTGGCCAGTATTCTTTCGGAATATCATTGAGACCGATTACTTCATAATCAGGTGAGCCACCCGCCAGGATGCTCAGCACATACGGAATCTCGATGGCGTGCTTGACCTCCTGCGTCTCTTTGTCCAACACACCGCCGAAGACCAGCTCTGCCTGTGGCTTCGTCTCAAAATGCCATTCCGCCGCTGCCAGCTTGGCTGGTTGGTACTCCGCGAGATATTTCCCCGCGATATCGCCCCAGACCGCCGTACCGATCGAGAACAGAAAGGCAAGCGTCAAGGTGAGGTTGAGTGCTTTGCGGTAGTACGAGTGCTTCTTGCCTGTTAACAGTTGAAAAGCCGCAATCGCCGCCAGCACGTACGCACTGGTCGCATATGATGAGAGAATCATATGCCCTGCCTTGGACGGGGTAGCTGGGTTGAACATCGCTACCAGCGGCTGAATATCCACAATCGCGCCATTCACCAGGTTAAAGCCTTGTGGTGCGTTCATGAAGGCATTGACTGTCATAATGAAGAAAGCCGATGCGGTCGATCCGAGAATCACCGGAATACTGAATGCCCAGTGAATATACGGATTTTTGAACCGATTCCACGTATACAGATAAATCCCGAGGAAAATCGCCTCGAAGAAAAAGGCAAAGGTCTCCAGAAAGAGCGGCAAAGCAATCGCTTCCCCAGCTATTTTCATAAAGGTGGGCCAAAGCAGGCTGAGCTGCAGACCAATACAGGTTCCTGTCACCACTCCGACGGCGACCGTGACGGTGAAGCCTTTACTCCAACGGCGGGCCATCAGCGTGTAAGCGGGGTCTTTTTTGCGGATTCCCAGCCACTCCGCGACGGATATCATCACGGGAATGCCTACGCCCAGTGCAGCAAAAATGATGTGAAACCCGAGTGTCAGTGAAGTCAGAATGCGGGCAAGCATGGTATTATCCAGTTCCATGAATCTCCCCTCCTGTTTACCATTCTATATGTGAAGTTTATCACAACATGAATCGTTTTTTTGTGCTATGGCGGGGAGTTATGTGAACAGTCAGGGGCGAAACGGTGGCAGATTTGTCACAACAGAAAAAAGCCCCCATCTTCTGATGAGGACTTTATCGAAACAGATATTATCTTTCCAATTTTCTACACGCGGCCCAAGTGGGTATCTTTAAAACCAGTTGGATATTTCAGACCGTATCCGACCAGACGATCCATGCCGATATGTGCAGCCCAGATTAACCCGATGCTCAACACCAAATTATCCTGTACCAAGATTCCATAGAGCAGCAGTGGAATCACCACTACATACGTATGCCCTACGTTATAAAGCACGCTGCCAATCTGTGGATTGATCAGATATCCAAGCATGAAGATATCTGGTGCCAAGAGTAAAATGGCAAACAGCAGCCAGTCAGCACTCACCTGATTGTAGAAATACACTGACAATACCAAAACAAATAGACCTTCCAGATGTAGAATTGCTTTGTTCATGAAACACCTTCACCTCTTACCTTAATTCAAATATGGATAGTGGAATTATCCACGAACTCCAAAAGCAATCCGCTTCATCACTTTGTATTTCAACGGGATCGCATTGAGCACCCGATAGAAACTGCGTCGTGCAAAGGCGCGAAGCGGGCCTTTGAGGGAAAGCATTCTTTCTTGTTGTCCTTGGAATCTCTGGATGAATGCCGTATCCGTCTTACGGATTTCTTGCAGCTTACGGAGAGTTTCGTCGGGAACGGTCTGATTGCCATGTTTTTGGAAATGTTCCACCAACAGCGGTGCCAATTCATATGAGTCTTGGATCGCCAAGTTCACACCTTGACCCAGAACCGGTGAGAAGGTATGGGCTGAATCCCCGATTAATACGAAGCCGTCACGGGACCACTTTTCAGCATATGCGGAGAAGATATCGAGAAGAACAGTATCTTCCCAGCTGGTCACATGTTTCTGTACGATTCCGTCAAAGGCTGGTTCCATCAAGCATACATCCTCATAGAAGTGTTGCAGACCACGAGCTTTGACATCACGGAAACCGCCTTTTGGAATATTATACCCTATACGGAGTAAATTTGGATAGGTAGGAAGAATAATCAAATGTTTGTTTTCAAGCGCCTTGATTCGGATGACAGTCCCCCAGTCATCTGGACGAGGAAGACGGAACCAGATCAAGTCACGGTCAAATGTAGAGATGTTTGCTTCCAGACCGGCCAGTTTTCTCATGAGACTGTAGCGCCCATCCCCTGCAACGACGACAGAGGAGCGGATTTCGAAGGTTTCTGTGCCTTGTTTGACTATGACACCCACCACTTTGCCCTCTTCCTCAATCAGCTTGCTGCAGTTGGCTCCCGACATCATGCTGAAATTCGGATAGACCGAAGCCAAATCGATCAACGCCTGCATCAAGCTCGGTTGCGGCAGGTCGATACTCAGTGTTTTGAATCGACGGTAATCCATTTCGAAGATGCGTTTGCCTTCACCGTACATCATCATTCCTTCTATATTGATGTAACCGTCTGGACGCAGCTTTTCTAACACACCCAGTTCTTCTAAAATCTCTACCGAACCGGATGAAATCGACTCTCCACGGAATTCGCGTTGAAACGAGGTGTTGCGCTCCAGCAAGGTTACCTTAATTCCTTGTTTCGCCAACATCAGGGCCAGTGTAGACCCAGCAGGACCGGAACCGACAATACATACGTCAGTCTGAATTACGTTAGACATATGACTTTCCTCCTCATGCTTTCATAAGTCTATGGTAAATAAAATACCAGTTCCCCTTTGGACGCTTTCTTGCCCGTGTTGAGAATGGTCAAGGTTGCTTTGGTAGTGTAGTAATTGCCCACGCGCTCCTTCATCTCAACGACGATTTTGAGGCTGTCGCCTGGTTGCACCGGATTGTAAAAACGGAAATCCTTGTTCTGCACCAGATAGCCAATCAGCGGCTCTGCACCGTCTGACTCAGACATCGCGATGGTCAGCAGCATGCTTGCCTGCGCCGCCATTTCGATCTGTAGAACACCCGGTACGATTGGTTCACCTGGGAAGTGGCCTGTGAAATATGGCTCGTTGTACGCAAGGTTTTTGATACAGACGATTTTTTTCCCATTGACTTCCTCTACTCGGTCGATGAACAGGAATGGAGGGGCTTGCTTGAGAAGCTCGTGAGGCTTTTTGGTCAGTACAACAGAAGGAGTTGCTTTTTCTTCAGTAACAGTCGTCATCTCAGACATAAAAGGTTCCTCTCCCGACGTTTTCTATATGTTTTTCAGACGCTCTACGATTCCCGGATGGGCGAAGCTGTCGATCAAATATTGCTTTTCCAGTTCCAGCTGATCTTCTAATGATGCCCTTTGTCCGTGGCGCAACAGCTCTTTGAACCGGACGATGTTGTCTGTCTCGCCGGTGAGCAGTTGATTGCAGAACTCCTCGACCCGCTGCATCATAGCGCTTCTTTTTTCGATGACCTCATGGAACAGACCCCAGCTCTCTGCTTCTTTGGCTGTGAACAATCCGCCTGAGAGCAGAAGCTTCATCGTACGGGACTCCCCGATCAGTCTTGGCAGGAAGTAACTGGAGCTAAGGTCAGGAGTAACCCCCATATAATAGAAGTTTTCGATGAACTTCGCTTTTTCCTCAGCAATCCGGTAGTCGCAGGCCAAGAAGATGTTGAGCCCGCCGCCATAGGCATATCCATGCAGAGCAGCGATGGTGATCTTAGGAGAATAGTAGATCGAGAGAATGATCTGGTTGAGCTTGGAGACAATCTCGTCAAGCTCATACATCCCACGCTCCTGCTCGGTCAATGCAATCAGCCCTTGAACATCCGGCCCTGCTGAAAAATACGCCCGGCCTGTGCTTGTGAAGACAATCACTTTGCAATCCGGATTGATATTCTCTTGCCCGATGGCTTCCAGCAAAGCATCTGCCATTTTCATATCCAGTGTATTTTTGCGGTCAGCATAATCCAGTTCGATATAGCTGACACCCTCGACATGGCGTACCTTGACAACATCCATCACTTGGGTTGCTTCCATCATCGACCCTCCCCTTTGCTGACCAGTACTTTACCAGCTTGGGCAGCTTGAATCTTATTGAAGAGCTTGTAGGCAGAGAGAAGGACAGAGACGATGCCCCCACCTGGATCGGTCCAGTGCCCGGAGATGTAAAGACCTTGGATTGGCATCTCATGTTGCGGACGGGAAATCATCTGCTTCATGTTCTGCTCCCAGCCATAGATCGCACCACCTGTGTTGTTCGTGTAACGCTCCATGGTTAGTGGTGTGCCTGACTCGACGAAATCAAGATGCTTGCCAAGATCCGGAACCGCCTTTTCCGCTATACGGATGATCGCTTCTTCGTATCGCGACTTCGCCTCTTTCCAATCCTCGCCGATGTCGTACGGTACAAACGTGGTGATGATCGCCGTATGCTTACCTTCTGGAGCAAGCGACGGATCTACCAATGTCGGAGCTGAGATCGCTGCCGCTACAAGCGCGTCTGGTCCAAGCGTCGCCGCGTTCTGATGTCTCTGGAAGATATCTTCGTAGTCATAGCGGTCGGATACGAAGGTCTCATGTGCCAGTCCCATCTCATGCAGCGGCAAATCCGTTCCGATGAATACCTCGAAGGCAGAAGGGGATACCGTGGAGTTGGAGATACGCTTGAGGAAGCGGCCAGTGAAGTGATCCGCCCCGACCAACTGATGAACCATCTTGGTAAAGTCACCGTTGCAGATAATCAGCGGCGCCTCGACGAATTCACCTGTCTGCAGCTGGATGCCTTTGACCTTCTTATCTTCGACGAGGATCTTCTTGACCTCATTGGGCAGGCAGACTTCCCCGCCGCATTCTTCGATCCTCTTGACATAGGCATCTGCGAGTCCTTGAAAGCTGCCCTTCAGATAATAGATATCTTCTTGGAAATAGCTCATGATCGCATAGGCGTAGTACAAGGTGCTTCCCGACTTAGGCGGTGTACCGAAGTAGATCCACAGAGTCGAGAAGGCGTAGACAGCCTTCGGATCCTTCAGATAAGAAGCGACGAAATCATGGAACGATACCGTCCGATATTTCATAATCATTGGATTGGAGAGTACCATCATCGGGTCGCTTGCGTGCAGCATGTCGATGGTTACCTTGTACAGCGCCTCCATCTCCCGCACCAGTTCCTTGATATTCTCCCTCTCATGCGGGAACTGAGCACTGTATGCTTCGATCAGACCCTCTACTCCCCGTGGTACCACGAATTGATGATCTGGATAGTGAGCACTGTACACCTCATCCAATCGAATGAATGGCAGCTTACCTGCCAACCCGACTTTATCGAGCAGCATGTGAAGCAATCCGTCCTCATGCTCAGCCCCTGCTACGATCCGCACCGCTCCGTCAAAAGTATATTTCTTGCGCGTGAAGGAGTGAGCATACCCTCCGGCACGGTAATGCCGCTCTGCCACAAGTACGGAGTAGCCTTCCTGGGCAAATAATGCTGCTGCTCCAAGTCCCCCCATACCTGCTCCGATTACAATCACATCATACTTGCTCTTTTTCGGTCTTCGGGCCAAATCCGGTCACCTCTCCTCCGCAAAATTTTCAACATACGTCTTCACATCAGCCAAGATATCAGCCGCCATCCCGCCATCAATCGCACGATGGTCAAAAGCCAGGCTCAACCGCATCATCGGACGAACAATAATCTCGCCGTTGCGCACGACTGGCTTGTCCTCGATCGTGCCTACGCCAAAACAGACCGTAGCAGAGATAATCGGATAGAACGACTGAATCGGCTGATGCCCCAGAGACGTGATACAAAAAGTTCCTTGCAGCTCTTCCCGTTTCGCAAGGTTGTTCAACACGCGGTTATATACCCATTGGCCGATGCCAAGCGGCAACGATTGCAGCTTGCGCACAGCCGCGAACTCTTCCAATTCTTCAAACGAATGATCCCGGAAGTGCTCCACGGTCTGCTGAATCTCTTTTAACCCAATCCGATCGGAATGACTGACCAATCCCGACAACACCACCCGCTTGTCATTGATCACCTTGTCGATCGTGAACTTGGCAGTGATGTCAGAGTAATAGGCCATTTTCGGGCGGAATCCGTGCTTGATCGTCGAGTTGGCTTCCGGGTATTTGCGCAGCACCTGTGAGATCGCGTGGATGAGAAACGTCACATAGCTGATGGTATCGCCTTTTGACTTATAAGCTTGACGAGCAAGTTTCACGTTCGTCATATCCACATCTACATCCAGATAAACAGGACGGAATTCTTGTGCATGCTCTAAAAAGTAGTAGGTATGCCGTCTCTCTTTTGGGAATAGGACGGTACGTAGACCTGCCATGTTGATCACCTACCCCACCAATGAAGCCAGATCGGAAACGGTCTTCACTTTAGAGAAGTCTTCCATGCTGATGCGGACACCGAACTCGCTTTCGATGTTGGTCAGCACGCGCAGAGCGTTAACGGAATCCCAGCCTTCGAGCTGCTCCAGCTCTGTTTCATGGGTAAAGTCTTCTTCGATATCGAGGATGTCGCAGAGAAGTTCAACCAGTTGTTCGGTTTTAATCATGAGTGAATAGCCTCCTTATTCAAATGCATCGTAATCCATGAAACCGATTCGCCGATCTCTTGCAGAGAGTGACGGAAGATCTTGAGTTCGCCGTCCTCTTCCACCAGTTCGAAACCATGGTTAGGATAAAAATCTTTGACAATGCCGTTCTTCGGACTTGGGATATATTCACCAAATACCTCCTGCACCTGCTGCTCTTGGGCCAGCTTCAGGATATGGCGCAGGACAGCGGTCTCGATGGAACGGGAGAATACCCGGCAGCTCATCAGGAAGTTGCGGATCGTCCAAGCTGTCGGAGAGATTTTTTCGATAATGACACTGCCGATCAAGCCGTTGTCACCGAAGCGGTCGGTGGTCTGAAAGCCAATGATGAGGAAATCATCGCTGTTAGCCATGCTCTCCATCTCAGCCTCTTGATAACGGCGGGTGGTCATGTTGAACTGATTGGTACGTACGTTCAGCTGGGCCAGACGCGGCAGATAGAACGGCTCCGGCGGGAGAAGATACAGCTCGATATTTAAGCCTTCGAGGTACTCTTCTACAGAAGCGGTCGCGGTACGGAACATCTCGCGCTGGGCGATCTCTTTGTACTGCTGGGTACGCTTCTGGTCCTCTTTGGTCAGGCTGATGGTGTTGAAGTAGCCTTCATGGACCAATGTCGTCAGGTAATAAGATGGATCCTCCGGCATCTCAGGGACGCTAACCATCGGGAGATGCTCACGAACCATATTGCGCTCGAACGGATTGTCATCGACGAACACCAAGCTGTCCAATCCGATGTTTAACAGCTTCGCGATGTACTCGATATTGCCGTGCTTGACTTCCCAGTTGGCGCAGATCACGACAAAATCTTTTGGACGCAGCTGCATGTCCGGATGCTTCTCCAGCGCCTCCATGACATTGCTTTCTTCATTTTTACTGTTGATGGTCAGCAGCACGCCTTGGCGTCCGATCTTTTTAATGGCCTTTTGGAAATGGACAAAAATTTTCCCCGGTGCGGAGTCGCCCAGTTGGATGCCGTTGAGTCCGTCATCCCCGATGATGCCGCCCCACAGGGTATTGTCGAGGTCAAGTACCAGACACTTTTTGCCCTGTCCAAGCACGGCGCGGGAGATTTTAACCATCTCTTTGGCAATGGTTGCGAGCAACTCAGGCCCCATGTACATGCCGGCATAGTAAGCCAGACGTTGATCCAACAGCGGCGCTTCGGATACCTGCTGCGAGATCACTTCCATATCGATGGTGACCACTTGCGGCATCTCTTCGGCCAGTGTCAGCAATTGTGTATTAAGCGTGCGCCACACCTTACTGAAGCTTGCCTTGGACTTGTAGTCGATGATCATCTGATAGGTCTCAGACGGCATCGGGATCGTGTTGGTCACGAACAGGCCCTTGGACAAGCTTTGGTAACGGGAGATCAGCTGGTGCAGCTCAGATACCTTCTGTTCTGCAATCGTCGCGATCTCATCGACATCCCACTCTTCTGACAGGTCATCGAGAATGATGTGGGCATCCAGCAGGCAGAGCGTGATATCCGGCTGGAACGCGTACAGACCGCTCTTTTCATTGAGCATCTCGTAGATATATTGGTTAAAGTCCGCCACATAGACGTCGAGCACGATTCCCTGTTGGACGAGCAAGGTACGGAGCATATGTGCAATCGCATCGCATGTGAAGTTACTGAGGATGGCGATTTTGATCGGGCGAAGTGTCGCCGGTGCGTCTTGGTTCCAATCGGCAAGGGTTACCTCTTTCGCCAGGTATCCTACCTTTTCCAGCACAGCTGCTGTTTTGGCTTGCTGAAGAGTCTGGATGACCTGCTTCTGATTGACACCCCAGGAGCCTTCCTTTTTCACCGTGCGTATATATTGAATGATTTCTTTATCGTTCATAAAGATCACTCCCTATTCTTTTCGCAAAGCAATACCTGTTTTGAGCCATTTGGAAGATTCGATCGCGACACCGACTGCTGTCTCACCGGACTGCATTCTTTCCGCAAGCATGCTGAGCTGAATATAGGGGAGAGCATTCCCGTTGTTACCTGTCTCCGCTACGCAGTTCAATGCTTTACCCTCTGCCAGCTCCAGATAGGTACAGATCTTATCAGTCATGATGCCGCCCAGCTGTGGTGGCATATAGTATGAGACGTCCTCTTTACTCCAGCCCGTCTTGGTCAGCAGCTCGTCCATCATCTCGCCCGCCATCGCAGGGACATGCGCTTCAATTGCTTTGTAGTCTTCCTTGGCCGACTGGATTCGCTTGCCTTTGGAATCCTTCATACTGCTGTCGACAATCGTACCGAACCAGTTCATGACCTGACCCGGCTCACGGCCCAGACCTTCGAATCGGGTGACGATCTGTTCGATCTTGATTCCGGACTTCTCTGCATCATTGGACATGACGACCGCACCCGCACCGTCTCCAAACAGAGCCAAGTTGATCAATTCGGACGAGCGGATCTTCTTAAAATCGCGGGAAAAATCAAGGTATTTGTTCATCACGTCGCCACCGATGACCAGACCGTTTTTGAATGCGCCACTCTGAAGGAAGCGATAGGCCACTTCAAGACCCTGGAGCGCACCGGAGCAGCCTGCCTGGATTTCGAATGTAGGGACATTGTTCATACCCAGACGGTCTACGACGAGGTTGACAGTCGCTGGCATCAGGTGGTCAGGTGTCGCGGTGGACATCACCACGAAGTCGATCTGTTCTGCGGAGAGACCGCTGTTTTCCAATGCTTTCTCAGCCGCACGGGTGCATACATCCACGAGTTCGAATTTAAAGACTTTTTCATCCAGATCGCAGGCAAAATAGCGCGTCTTAGTGCCGATCATGGTATCGATCCAGTCTTGGCGCAGCCCAAAGATCTCTTCCATCTTTTCGTTCGTAATGGATTCACCTGGCAAAAAGCTCCCCAGACCAATCAATTTTACATCCAGCATGAAGACATCTCCTTTTTACAGTTGAGTTTCGATTCCGGCACTGACATGGAAGTTCTGTCCGCTGATATTGCCGATAACAGGTGTAACGAACATATCAATCGCAGGGATCATCTGTTCCACTGTATACAGCGGCACCTTCAACCCGAAGATTTCCAGAGTGGAACGCTTCGCCTTTTTGGTCTCACGGTCAAACTCTTCGTCGTAGTAACCAAGCGTGAGTACGTTGGTCATAATCTTGAAGGCGACCAGTTCACGAGACAGGGATTTCATCATCGAAATCTTGCCTTGTGTAAGTACTGGTGAACTTGGATAGCCGGCATAGACAAGCGCATCATAAATCACCGGGAAAATGATCGCCCCTGACTTGCGCTTCATCATGTCCCCAGAAGCAAAACGAGTGAACAAATACATTTTGCGGAACTGCTCCTCGACGAACAAACCGAAGCCCTGCGGATCACGCTCAAAAAACTCTTCATCGTTGATCATTTCATTGCCGTGAATGAGCACATCCAGACCGTCCATCTGTGCTTTCGCTTGCTGCAATGATTCATTGACAGAATTTTCGCTAAATTCCGTATCAACTATGTATGAAAAACGCTCCGCATGCTCTGGCGCAAGGGTTTGCTGGTAGGCTTCTGCCGCCGTCTGATCTTCAAATTGAAGCGTGACGCGGTGGTCTTTGGTCAATAGGTGGCTGGCAATCATTTGATTAAATTCATGATCGCCCCATGTAATAAATATCGCTTTGCTCATCGTTTTCTACCTCTCTATCGAATGAATCCGCCATCAACTTTAATGACTGTATCAGTTACATAGTCAGATAAGTGAGTAGAAAGATAAAGCACCGCATTGGCCACTTCTTCCGACTCACCCAGGCGTCCTATATTAGTGTAACGCAAGAAATTTTCGATCTTTTCTTTCGGCACATGATCAATCATTTCGGTGCGGATCATCCCTGGTGCAACTGCATTGAAATAGATCCCTTCCTGCACATATTTGCGTGAGAGCATACGTGTCAGGCCGATGATTGCCCCTTTGGAGGCTCCATAGTTGGTTTGTGCTTCCCGGCCTAACACACCGGTAACAGATACGACGTTGACTACCTTACCTGCTTTTTGTTCGAGCATATAAGGGAGGACTTCTGTGCAGCAGTTATAGGTACCGGAAAAATTGGTATGGAAAACCGCTTCCCAATCCTTTGACGGCATCTGGGAAACGAACTGGTCACGCACAATTCCGGCATTATTGACAAGAACATCGATGGAACCATACTGCTCTTTCACATCGGCGAACATCTGTTTAATGAAGTCAGTGTCTGTAATGGAGCCTTTGAAGAAGTGCCCCTGCAGACCGCGCTCAGCAAAATCATCGAGGATCACTCGTGCGGACTCATCGCTACTGGCATAGACACCGATGACACGCGCTCCTTCTTCTGCTAAGCGGTAAAAGATAGACTTACCAATACCACGTGTGGCACCTGTTATGATTACATTTTTATCTTTGAGAAGCATAGGATTCTCCTTTATGGCAAAATTCAAAGGATGGATTTGCACGGCGTTTTAAAAAAAAGAGCAGGGGTCCAGAGTTTCCAATGATTCAAACATGACTCCAGACATCCCTTTGCCCAATAAATTTCGCTCTCATACTTCGAAGAAATTGTTGCCGGTATTACCTTACGCGGATACGGATTCTTGCAGCTTTTCGCTTACGAATTGTGCCAAGGTTTCTACAGAGTAGAAATGCTTTTGGATTTCTTCCTGAGGGATCCCTTGGATTTTGATACCGAACTCTTCTTCAATACCTGCAACTACGTCCAAAGCTTCAACGGAGTCAAGACCAAGACCGGAGCCAAAGAGCGCGTCCTCATCGTTGATTTCTTCAGCCGTGATATCTTCAAGTTCAAGACGATCAATCAAGATGCTTTGTTTGATGGTTTCTTTGATTTCTTGTACGCTTTTCATGGTTAATCTCCACCTTTTTGTTTATATAATATATTTGAATTTCTACGCAACGGACGTATTATTCGATGGCGGACAGAACAGCCGCAATATAATTTCCGTTCGTAGAAGACCCAACAATGAGACCGTGCTTAGCACGAGGAGGAATGGCAGGATTTGCTGTTTCTTGTGCAGCTGCTGCCGCTTCCAGCTCAGCTTGTCCACTGTGTGCTTGTGCGAAAATCGATTCCGCCGCCATGTACATCTGGACGAGAGAGCTTGTGGATTCGGCATAACCAAGGTATTGGTCAAACGAAACAACCGGAATTGATCTGTCAGCAACCAGTCCATCCAATACTTGTTTGGTAGTCGCAACAGTGTCAGTCAGGCTAAGGGTGCTGTAGTAGACAAAACCGATGTCATCCATGCTAAGGCCGGAACGCTCCAGAGCGGTATTGACAGCGCGCTCCAGCTGTTGGCTGTCGCCTTGGCTGCCGCCGAATGTAGAGCCAAAGCCCTTCAGTTCGGAGTAGACGCGCAGTCCTTGTTCTTTTGCCTGATCCAGATCAGCAAGGACAAGGAAGCAGCTGCCTTCTGCCAATGGATAGATGCTTTCATTGAGGCCGAGTACATGGTCTACCTCAGTGGCCAGTGGGGAGAATTCATCGCCCGCCCCTACCAGGCAGTAGGCTTGGATGCCTTTTTTGATCGCTTCGTACCCGTAGAGAGCACTTGCCAGACCATCATTACCACCTGTGCTAAGAGAGGTGCCGTAGCCCTTGACTCCCAGCTTCATTGCCACTTTACCCGCTGTCGAGTTGAGAACCATGTCTGGGAAGTAAATGGAGCTTGCATATTCAGGGCCCTTCTCCAAAATACCTTCCAAATATTTTAACGAGCTTTCCAGACTGCCGCGGGACGTACCGTAGATCAAGCCAATCTGCATCGCATTGGAGTCATCAACCGTAATGCTGGCATCACGTAATGCTAAGTCAGCGGCTCCAATACTGAATTGGGCAAGACGGTTCATCCGTCGCTCGTAGAGGTTAGCATCGTATTTTTTCAATTGGAATTCACACTCTTTGCTTGCCTTCTCCGTTTGGAATACCTGTGGCAATGCACCGCTTTGGAAAGTTCCGAGCGAGTTGATGAGACCCATCCCCACAATCCCGACACGGGTTTGTTTGGGAACATCGATTGTTTTCTCTTCCGTTTGGCTCACTTTCCAGTTACGGGAGACGATGGAGGCATTGTGACCACCGAACGCGGAGTTATTGCATAAGAAGAACTCAGGGCTGCATTCGAGCATCTCGTTGCCGATGATGTTGGCATCCTCACAGCCTTCGCGCTTCTCTTCGAGGTGAAGCGTCGCCGGCAAGAAACCTTCCTGCATTGCAAGCAGAGTGGATACATATTCGATAGATGCAGCTGCACCTAGATTGTGACCAAAGTACGCTTTGCTGGAGCTGATCGGCAGCTTCTTGAATTCATCTTCACCGAAGATGCTACGAAGACCGATTAATTCAGCCGGGTCATTGGCTTTGGTACCGGTACCGTGGGTATTGACGTAGCCCACTTTGGTTTTGTCCAGACCGGCATTTTCCAGTGCGATCTCGACTGCCAGCTTGATCCCGCGGCCTTTTGGCTCTGGAGCAGTCGCATGATAAGCGTCCACGCTCAGACCATAACCGCAGATCTCTGCATAGATATGTGCGCCGCGCTCCAGTGCAGAAGACAGAGTCTCCATGACCACAAAGGCAGCACCTTCACCAAGACTGAGACCAAAACGCTTGTTATAAGGCGAGCATGGCACCGGGCTTAAGGCCTGCAGGGAGTTAAAGCCTGCATAGACGGACAAAGACATCGAGTCGGAGCCGCCTGCGATCATGACATCTGCATATCCTTCAGCAATCATGTCATACGCATAACCGATGGCATTGCCGCTTGCAGCGCAGGCTGTATTGATCGTATTGACCGGGCCTTGTACGCCGAAGAAGCTGGCTACATCATCACCTTGCTGGAAAAACGGATAGCGCTTGGTCAGATGCTGATCCAGATTGTTCATGCGGCCTTGTACTTCCAGCGAGTTGATCCCGCCGTTACATGTACCAAGGGACAAGCCTACACGCTCAGAACCTACTTGGCCCAGCTCAAGACCACTGTCTTGGAGCGCTTCTTTTGCCGCAATAATCGCGTATTGCGCACAACGGTCATAGCTATCCTCTTCTTGAGCGGAGAAATATTGAGATGGGTTGTAATCCTTTACCTCCGCTCCCATGCTGCTTAAGAATTTGTCTGTCGCGAAGCTTTTGACAGTACCGATTCCTGTTTGATTTTTCTTCATGTTGGCGATGACTTCGTCTTTATTACCGCCTAAACCGCAGATGATTCCTACTCCCGTAACCACAATTCTTTCTCTTTGTTTCAAAGCAGTTACCCTCCTATACAGTGAACTTCTGTCGGAATACACGCTTCATTGCTTCTAGTCTGAATCCCATTCCCAAAACGAACTTGGCCATCACGAGATTGCTTCTCTGCTGACGCAAGACGCTCAACGGAATGTACTTCTGAATCTCGCCCATATGTCCAGGTGACCCGTGAACATCATCAAACTCCAGCAATTCGAGGTTCTGCACATTCTCTAGCAAGAACGCCTTTTCGCTGAGTGGGATGATTTCGTCTCGCAGACTGAACACATAGTGCAGAGGAATCTGCAGCTTTTTCATATCGTCTGGACGGATCTGCCATGACTGGATGTGTTCGAACACCTCGTCAGGGGCTTTTTTCATCAGATGGGCCAATGTCCGCTTAGTCGTCTCCGGCACCGTCTTCCACCAGTCCTGATCCCGGTAAAAGTGACATAACGGAGCACCAACTGTCGTGATTCCCCGGATACGCTTGTCCACTAGAGCCTGTTGAATCCCGAGTTGACCGCCGAAGCTCATCCCGACGTAGTAGGTGGAAGATACGTCAATCCGACCAGCCAAAGCATCCAACACACATCCGATCATCTGATGAGAGTTTTCATCATACACAAGAGGATTTTCCCCGACCCCCGGGCATTCCGCTACTACGACTCCAAATCCCAACTTCTCAGAAGCGAATAAAAATTTCGACCATTGTTCTTTGATAGAAACAATGCCCCCAATAACAAACAATAACGGTCGATTAGGGTGGTCCAATCCGGCCGCATAGACTTTGATCTCGTTTCCTTGGTAGGGAACCGTAATGATCTCTACTTTTTTCTTTGATTGTTCTACCAACGTCAGGAAAGTTTGAATACACAGATTATGCGCCTTTTGTCGAACCGTAGAGTCGATGTAGGGGAATCTGGCGAAATTGTAGCACTGGATCGCTTGCTCAGTCTTATTGGAGCTGAGTAATTGATTGCCAAGTCCTATCCACTCATAGGCCCAACTACCTGAATCGTCCCCTTCCTCTCGCTGAACCCGGTTCAGTAAAGATTTCAGGTCGGCATCGTTCAGATGTTGTGAGCGAGCATGAAGAACGACTAAATCTTTCAACTCACTTAGATAATCCAAAAGTCCTCCACCCCAAAAAACGACATTTTTTTATATTTTTTTCCTGTTGATATAATTATTATCATGTATACACTATGTTGTAAAGGCACATTCCTAGAAAAAAATAGTTTTTTATATAACTTTCCAAAAATGTTACTGAAGCTTAACATACTTTTAAATATTTATTAAAATCCTGAACTTCTTCTTGTTAACTTATGTTCAACGTACATATACCAAGAATTTTTGGGGAAAATAGTGTGTAACAAACTTTTTTCAACGCATGTTTAGCTATAACGATCAACCTATATTTTTGAGAGGATTACATGAATGCCAAATTACTTCTGGTTTCTCCTCCTCATCCTATTTAGTTTAGCTATATTGTTTTATACGCTCTATAAAAAGCGAGATCCCATGGTTATGGTACAATGGTTTTTTTTAGCTGGGTTGTCTTATGTATTTGAATTGATCACCCTTGTCTATCTCAACGGGTATACGTACCATCCCCACCTGCTCCCTAAGGGATTCGCGGACAGCATTATTGGCTCCATTGCCTCTCAAGGCCTGTCTGTCCCCATCACCGGTGCGTTTATTGCAGCATTTGATTTGGGGTGGATCTGGATTCTTCTCATCAGTCTGCTGTTTGTCGGGACTGAAATCCTTTTTTTATTTCTTAACTTATATGAGCACCAATGGTGGAGCATTTATCTGACGGCAGTCATGTTGCCCTTGAGTTTTTGGTTGAGCCGTAAATGGTATCAGCTGCTAAAGGCCCGTTACCATCCGCTCGTCTGGTTCACCACGCTATACTTCTGCATTTTTTGCCTTACCGTTACGATTGTCTGGTTTATTTCCACTGTTTTTTATCAGTATCAAATGGTGTATGGCTGGTTCATTGATGCGGTACGGGACCATACTGCCGTGAATGGAACGTATTACCTGGTTACATCGTTTGTGTATACTGTGATCTTATTTTTGGATGGTCAGTATAAAAAGCAGGCATTCCTCCTGATCCTGATCATCCTGAGTGACTTCTTCCTTTATCTTGACGGGATTTTGCAAATCACATCTCCGTCTTGGTCGATCCTTTACTTCCCGGTCATGCATCTGTTGGTATTGGTATTGTATACATATGCTAACCGTTGGCTCTTGGGGTATCAGTATCAACGAATCCGTTCTCACTCCTAGATCTTATCTAGACAAAAAGGGTTCCATCCGGGAAAACCGTTTCGTTTCCCAGGATGGAACCCTTTTTACATAGGCTGTTCTTATTTCACTACTTTTCTTATTTCACTACGTTATCGATCTCTTTTGTCATTTCGGCGACAGAGATCAGACCGCCACCGGAGAGATACCAGTAGTTCGGGTCAAGATACACGATAGTGCCGTTTTTGAATGCTTTTGTGCCTTTAACCAGCTCATTCTCAATCAGAGCTTTGGCTGCGGACTTGCCTTCTACAACTGCATCACGGTCGATGACGAACAGATAATCAGGGTCTTTTTCTACGATGTACTCAAAAGAAATGCTCTGACCATGGGTAGATACCTCGATGTTCTTGTCAACTGGAGTCACACCAAACACGTCATGGATGATACCGAAGCGTGAACCTGCGCCATAGGCACTGATTTTACCGCCGTTAGCCAGAATGATGAGACCGTTTTTGCCGCCAGCAGTTGCTTTTTCTTTCAAGCCTTTGATCGTTTCGTTGATCGCTGCAAGTTCTTTCTCTACTACATCTTCTTTGCCAAAAATCTGTCCGAGAGTCTTCGCATTTTCAGTGAAGGACTCCATGTATTTCTTGGTGTCTACAGCCATGAAGACGGTTGGAGCGATCTTGGAGAGTTCTTCATAGGATTCTTGTTGACGGCCGGAGATGATGATCAGATCTGGCTGGAGGGAGTTCAGCTTTTCAAAGTCTGGTTCTTTGATGCCGCCTGCGTTTTCATACTTCGCGTCTTCATATTTGGAGAGGTAGCTTGGAACGGAGTCTTTTGGCAGTGCGATTGGTTCCACGCCCAGTTTCTCCATGGTGTCCAGTACACCGTAGTCGAATACGACAACTTTTGCAGGGTTTTTCTTCACTTTGGTTTCACCCAGTTGGTGCTTTACGGTGATTTCTTCAGGGGCTTGTGTGGATTCAGCAGCTTTTGGTGCTTCTGCTTGGTTGGAGTTAACTTCAGAAGTAGCTTGGCCGCACGCGGCTACAATTACGGCAAAAAACACCGTCATCAGAATCATAGATAATTTGGCTTTCATATTGTTCACCTCTGACAAGTTTTTCATATAGGTAAATGAATGGGTAAATCATTCATTTGACTAACAAGGGTTGGGGTGCGGTTTTTACGTGAAATAGACACAGATTTGGTTCCCATTGATATTGTGGATCTCGAAATCCATCTCATAGATCTCCTTGAGCACGGTTGGATCGATGATCTCGTCTGTCGTGCCTTCTTTGATCACTTTGCCGTCTTTGAGCGCCACGATGTAATCGGAGTAGCAGGAGGCGAAGTTGATGTCGTGGATGACGATGATGATCGTTTTGTTCCATTCACGCACCAGCTTCTGAAGAACCTTCATGATCTGGACGGAATGCTTCATGTCGAGGTTGTTCAACGGTTCATCCAAGAGGATATACTCCGTATTTTGCGCCAGTACCATCGCCAGATAAGCTCGCTGTCTTTGACCGCCGCTTAATTGATCGAGGTATTTGTCCTGGATGTCTGTCAGCTCCATATAGGCGATGGCTTCCTCGACATATTTCCAGTCTTCTTTGGTCAGATTCCCCTGTGAATACGGGAAGCGTCCGAAGCTGACCAGATCTTTGATCGATAAGCGAACATTGATATGGTTGGACTGCTTGAGAATCGAGATTTTTTTGGCGAGGTCGTTGCTGTTCCATTTGCTCAGTTCGCGGCCCTCGATGAACACCTCACCTTGGTCCATCTTGATCAGACGGCTCATCATCGACAGAACGGTACTTTTCCCTGCACCATTCGGCCCGATGAATGAAGTGATTTTACCTGTCGGGATCTGAAGGGACACATTCTCTACCACATTCTTGTTGCCATACTGTTTGGAAATGCCTCTTACCTCGATCATGCTTTGTTCCCCTTTAACAGTAGATAGATAAAGTAAACACCGCCGACAAAATTGATAATGACACTCAGCGTAGTCGAGAAGGTGAAGACCCGCTCCACCAGAAGCTGGCCACCGACTAACGCAATCACACTGATCAGGATCGAACCGAAGATCAGGGACGAGTGACGGTACGTCTTCATGAATTCATGGGTCACATTGGCGACCAGAATCCCAAGGAAGGTGATCGGCCCCACCAGTGCCGTCGCGATGGAGATCAGGATCGCTACGATGATTAAGAGTCTTTTGACTACATAATCATAGTTCACGCCCAGATTGACCGCCTGTTCCCGGCCGAGTGACAAGATATCCAAGTACTTCGCGAATCTCATAAAATACAGGGTCACTGCAATGATCCCGGCAACCGAGAGCAGGAGCAGGTCTGTGTTTACATTGTTGAAGCTGGCGAACATCTTATCCTGCACAAGCAAGAATTCATTCGGGTCGATCAGCACTTGCATGAAGGTGGAGATGCTTTGGAAAAGGGTGCCGAAGATCAAGCCGACCAACAGCAGGTAATAGATGTTCTGTCCTTCCCGTTTGAACATGAAGTGATAGAGCAACAGGGCGAAGAGAACCATGAGTCCGACAGAGATCACGAAGCCCACATTTTTGCTCATCATCGTGAGCGTGGTGGCTCCCATCACGAAAAGAAACCCTGTCTGAATCAGCATATAAAGCGAATCCAACCCAATAATGCTCGGTGTCAGAATCCGGTTGTTGGTCACCGTCTGGAACACCATCGTCGAGAGCGAGATTGCTGCACCTGTCAGGATGATGGCAAAAATCTTCTTGCCCCTTCTCGGCAGGATGTAATCCCAGTTCCCACCGGCATCAATGACCATGTAGAAGACGACTAGCAGGATGGCGAGGATGGAAAGCGTACCAAGCTTTGCCTTGTTATGCATAAGCTCTCCCCCTCATCAACATATACAGGAAGATCCCGCTTCCCAGCACACCCACCGTCAATCCGATTGAGACCTCATACGGATAGATGATGACCCGGCCCAGAATGTCACAGAACAGGACAAACACGACTCCGAGCAATGCGGTGTGTGGCAGGCTCTTTTTCAGGTTATCGCCTTGATAGATACTGACGATATTGGGGATGATCAATCCGAGGAACGGCAGCATCCCGACGGTCAGCACGACAAGCGCGGATACGAGCGCTACGATCGTCAGACCGATGTTGACGATCTTTTTATGATTCAGGCCAAGATTGGTGGAGAACTCTTCCCCCATCCCGGCAATGGTGAACTTATTGGCGTACAGGTAAGCGACGATGAGAATCGGGATACTTATGTACAGCATTTCGTAGCGGCCCTTCATAATCACGGAGAAATCACCTTGCAGCCACGCGGACATGTTCTGGATCAAATCATATTTATAGGCAAAGAAAGTGGTTGCTGAGCTGACGATATTGCCAAACATCAAACCGACCAGCGGAATGAAGATAGGATCTTTGTATTTCACTCTCTCCAAAATTTTCATAAAGATGAACGTGCCAAGCAAAGCAAAGACGAAGGCAACCAGCATCTTTTGCAACGGACTGGCCGAGGTAAACAGCAGCATAGAGATCAATATCCCAAACCGGGCAGAATCCATGGTACCAGCCGTCGTCGGAGAGACAAATTTATTGCGGCTGAGCTGCTGCATGATCAAACCGACGACACTCATGCTCATACCCGCTATGATGATACTGATCAGACGGGGCAGCCGGCTGACCAATAAGATTTGCAGTTTTTCATCACTTAGATGGAAGAGATCAAGCGGTGAAATGTCCTTCACACCAACAAAAACCGATGTGACCGATAAGATCAGGAATGCCAGGAGTAAATATCTTGTTTTCATAATCTCTGCTTACTCCTCCTCCGTTTTATCCACTAGACAGTAGTAATGATATTCATTATCATTGAGAATGATTAACAATACCGATTATACTTGATTATCTTATTTTGTCAAATATTTTAGGCTAAAAATATAGAAATTTGTTTCACGGGCATAAAAAAATCAGCCGATCTCCAGGCTTGGCAGAGATCGGCTGATGCTTATTTTAGCAGGTATTAAAAATCAGTGTAGATAAACTTGGACTCGACGCCTGTGCTTGCCATAACCACCCAGATGATCACGATCACCCAGAACGCGACACTGTACAGATAATGAAGGAGTTTCATCGCTCTTACGCCCCCATGAACATTTTATAGATCACATGTATGGCTGTGGAAAAATCGCAGTAGAAGAAAATCCAGCCAAACGCGACGAAGTGAAACGTGAGCAGGATCGCAAACACCTGACCGAGACTCTCGATGCGCGGCGGGCCCATCTTGTCTGACTTCTTCGTCACCGGCTTAGGGAACGGCTCTGGATTGCGCTTCTTTTTCCATACGGTGTAGAAGCGGACGATGGCGATCCCCATCCCGTGATAGAAGCCCCAGAAGACAAAATGCCAAGCAGCTCCGTGCCACAGACCGCTGACAGACATGGCGATCAGCGAGTTGCGTGCGGCAAAAGCGACACTGCCACGATTGCCCCCGAGTGGGATATAGACATAGTCCCGAATCCAGCTGGAGAGCGACATGTGCCAGTTGTTCCAGAACTCCGCGACATTGCGCTGGAGATACGGGTAGTTGAAGTTCTCCGGCACACGGTAGCCGAACAGTCTGGCACTACCGATGGCGATATCGGAATACCCGGAGAAATCGAAGAAGATCTTGATCGCATAGGCATACATGGCAATCCAGAGGTCCCACGTAGTAGCGGTCGCAGGTGTAAGCATATAGTTGGCGTACGGGGTCATCTGATCGGCAATCACGACTTTTTTGAACAGACCAATCAGGATACGATACAGACCCTCATACAGATATTCTTTACGGAATGTCCCCATCTCGACTGTCTGGTCATTAAACGGTGTATACCGCTTGATCGGACCAGATACCAGCGTCGGGAAGTACATGATGAACAGAGCAAATTGGAACGGCCCTGTCTTCTTCGCATGCCCGTGATAGACATCAACCGCATAGTGGATGAATTCGAACACGAAGAACGACAGTCCAAGCGGTACCACCATCTCCGGCAGGGCGAAGGCTTTTTCATAATCGATCAGGGCAAAAATCTCATTCAGCGTACTGACAGCCATTTTCAAGTACTTATAATAAGCAAGGATGGCGACGGAGAACAGAATGATCGCGGTCAGATAGAACTTCGGATTCTGATGCCAAGGCAGCTTCTCCCCTTGGTCGGCCCTCGGCTTGTACTCAAAAATCTTGAGTGAGAGCGTATACACCACGACGGTCATCACCAGAATCAACAGTGTATGCCACGGAAAATGGTAAGTAAAAAAGAGATAGCTCGCAAACAACAGCACGTGTGCCCGATACCGGCTCGGCACCGCGAACCAGTAGATCAGTAACGTCAGTAAGGAAAAGGCCGCGTAGACCCATGTATTAAAAATCAAGGCTGCGTCAACTCCTTCCCTCGAAGCCAAGGCCCGATATCTTCCTGAAGCTTTTGGGCGATGATTCGGTTGCCTTCACGCATCGGATGGAGCGAGTCAGTGAAGTGCTGGCTTGGGATCAGCTTTTCATAATCGACATAGATGGCGCCGTGCTGGACAATCTGCTCAGACAAGACCTGTACGTTCTGAGTGTAGCCCACCCGGTCGATCATATCGTACTGAGCCATCATCTCCTGATTGAGCGGAATATTAAACACCAGCATACGTGCTCCGTCTTCCTTCACGGTCTCAAGCATATAATGGAAGAAACGAAGATAGGTATCGTCTTCCTCTACAGGGACAGCCCCGCGCTTCGCGGAATTCTTCACTTTTTCCGTCCAATCTGACTTGTACCACGGCTCCAGATTGACCGGTGGGATCTCGTCATAGATGCCTTTTACCTCTTCTTCATATCGGTCATTGAGAATCTCGCGGTAGGTATAGAGCTTCCAGGTGTTGGTCACCCACAGCTGCAGCTGATCCTCGATACGGCTGCGGTCAGCGAGTGCCTTGTCTCCCTGTGCGAGCACTTCATAGAGAGATTCACCGTGATGATACTTGCTGGCAAGCTCCGGCGTCGCTTTGAAGAAGTTGACCGGCTTCTTGGTGAAATGTCCAGTGTTGAGGTCATAGACCACAATATCTCTGCTGTCCAATTCAAGCGACTTCAGGATAAAGTAGACATCAATCGGTGCGGCACCGCTCAACGCTACGTTATAGACATGATAAGGTGATCCAGTCTGCGCCAAATCTTGCTGCAAAAAGGAAGAGATCGTCTCAGAGCCGCTCCCCACTCCCCCGCCGTGAATGACAGAATCGCCAGTCAAGATCACTTTGGGTGCCGGGTCAGCATTAATCAGGTCAACAAGCGCTTTCAATTCCCCATAGGAAAACCGGGTGGACAGACGGTACTCCGGTGTGGCCTGTACTTTTGGGGCGATCAGTCTTGGAATGACAAACGTATCAATAAGCGCCAGGGCAATCACCACCAGAATGATCACCAGCGCGTTCATGCGTGGTCGTAGGAAATCTTTCAACAGCATTCATCCTTTTCCAAAAGGTCTTTCTTGATTTTATCAGTTGAGGGAAACATGTCAATATAAGAGAGGAAAGGTTGTCTGCTGGTATAATCGTATGGGTTCGAATACGTGGACAAAAAAAGAGCCCAAAGGCCCCTAAACCGTCTTTTGACAGTTACTTCACCAATCCTGCTCTCAAGGTTGTAATGCCGAATTCTACGTAAGCTTTTAAGCAGGTCAGCATATAGACCCAGCCTTCTTTGTTGTCGATCAGCTTAGGCAGCAGGTCTTCATCATCGTCACGAAAGCCCTCTTCGTTCACTACAATAATGGTACTCGCATGATCCGACTCTTCCAATGTAATCGTAACAAGATGCCGCTCCTCACCTTCCCCCCAATAGAACGCGATTCTATGGTTTGGCTCCACTTCGGCTACTTCTATATCAAATTGCGCATGATATTCTTCATAGCTCAATGTAACGGTCTTCCCTTGCTCCCATCTGGCCGAACTGGATGAGAACCAAAACTGTTTGATTTTTGCCGGGTCAACGAAGGCTTCAAATACTTCATGAGCTGGTTTTTCTATTTTCATTTTCGTAAGGTTGTTCACCAAAAATCAACTCTCTTTCCGATCTGATTATGATCCTTTCAGGCTTAGATGGAGATGGGCGGCAAGGTCTTTCCGGTTTCAAGAAGGCTTTTGAGGTTACTCAGAATGGCTGGCCATCCATTATTTAATCCCTCAAAGGTATCGTCCGAATCCATCAGGTCAGCAGGCAACAGATTCTCATGCGTAAGCGTTAATTTGACAGTCGATTCCATTGGCTTCAACTTAAAAGTAACCTGTGACGGTTGCTCGCGGTCGGTTTGATCTGCTACATAATTCCACGTAAAAGACAGGATGCGATGCGGCTCGCACTTTAGTATTGTTCCGTAATCGGTAACTTGTCCATTCCGCGAATAGGTAATGCTTGAACCCTCTTGCCAATCGGATTCGATTTTGCTTCCGAAGAAGTATTTTTCGGTAAAATCGCCGCTGGTCAAAGCTTCCCAGAGCTTTTCGGGGGTCGTAGCGATGTAGGTGACATAGACGAATGTCGTATCAGTCATATTGCTCCTCCTCACGTTTCTATTTTCGTTCACGCAATGCGTCTATCCGGTTGCATGGTATCGTTTACCTATTGATCAATTCTCCCAAAAACGCGGCAAAACACCCTGTATCACTTCCGAAAAAGCGATACAGGGTGTTTTTAGGAGTAGATGGTATCAGTTCCGTTAAATCTTAGAAACCCCACCAGTAAACGTGCATACCTTGAGCATATTGGGTAGCGAGGGATTGACGGAAAGTAGTGGTACCCAGTTTGCTAGCATCGGTTGGGTTGGTGATGAAACCAGTTTCACCGAGGATTGCTGGCATGTTGGTGTATTTCAGTACATAGAATTCAGCTGTTTTGATACCACGCAGAGTGGAGTAGGAAGCTTTCAGCTTGTTGTAAACAGCAGTAGCGAGGTTGAGACCGGTGGTGCTGCCTGGGTAGTAGTAAACTTCCAGACCGTTAGGGGTAGAAGTGCTGTAAGAGTTGATGTGCATGGAAGTGAAGAAGTTAGCACCTTTGCTGTTCGCGTAGGAAGCGCGAGCATCGAGGGATACATAAGTGTCAGAAGTACGGGTTTGGTATGGTGTGAAACCATAGTTAGCGGACATGTAGGATTTAGTGCGGTTAGCGATATCGAGAGTGAGGTCTGCTTCGCGGAGACCGTTACCTACTGCACCTGGGTCAGAACCACCGTGACCTGGGTCAAGTACTACGATTGGGTTTGCATCGGTAGTGATACCTTCTGCGTTGTTTTTCTCTTTGTCGTTTTTCGCTTTTTTCTCAGCGTCGAAGTTAGCTGGAGCTGGAGCAGCATCCCAGTTTGCTTCGTTTGCGATTTCTGGACCATTGTTTCCGCCTTTTTCAGCGAAAGCAGCGCCAGTTGCAGACAGCATGCTGAGAGCTACGAGTGAGGTTACGAGAGCACGTTTTTTCATTCTAAATCTCTCCTTTTTCTAATAAGTATTATCTATACGACACGCTAAGGCGTCTCGAATAGCGAGGGTTGGTTAACCCGCGAACAGAAGCTGTAAATTCTCAGGGAGGTCGTACCAAAAAGCAGCTAACTTACTGCGATCCATGTTTTCTCGGAACAATGCGTAAGGATGCTTGCCTTTCTGTTCTTCGAGCCATTGCTGCATGAAAGCAGCTTCTTTCTCCATCTGTACAGTCTTTTGGATTTTGCCGTAAACGTCTTCCAGCTTCTGTTGGAAAGGAAGGTCGATTCGCTCGACGTTTACCCAGAAAACCCACTGACCTGTATCATAGATGGGTCCGATGATTTGATTGGCTGGGAGTGTAAATACTTCTTTAGCTACCTTTGGCCCCATATGGGTGCTCAAATGGTTAAGCGACGTGAGTTCATGCCAACCTCCGGAGTGTCCTTCAAAGTCATTGTTGTATTTCTTTAAGAATTCCGGAAAATTCTTAGGTGCAACATTCTTAATTTCTTCCTGAATAGTCTGAATATCTTTTTTTGCCCGCAAGTATCGCACAGTGCGAAGCTCTGGTACAAAGAAAGCTTCCAGATTGTTTTGGTAATAGTTTCGAATTTCTTCATCCGAAACTGTTACATCCTTAGTAAGCAGGTTTTTCATGCGGTAGCCGGTGATGGAGCGTACGATGTTCTCTTTGCTGTCTTCCTCCGTCATGTGCATCTCCGCCAGCACTTTGGCCCGTTCTTCGGGTGTTGGGGCGATCTGGTTAAACCGCTCCATAAGCAGTTCATCGCTGACCGTAACCCCCATGGGCTTAGCATTGAGCATAACCAATTCTTCCTTGCTTCGCCGCTCAATCATGTCCCACTCTTCATCATCACTCGAAGGTCCATTCGGGAAGTAGATCGGTTTGATTCTTTCCCACTCGGACTTACGCAAAACCTCATTTCCAGAAACATACAGCAGTGGCTGATAGTAACGGGATGCCCACAGACACAACAGACCGATGAGAATCACCACTACACCTGTACCTGTAATCCAATGACGAGCTTTCATGACATCACCTTATGAGCAAGTGTTTTTGAGAATGTGTTTGTAATACATATATTACCACAACTATGTTCGGAATTTGAATAACCTTTTTAAAATTTTTGTATTTTATACACAAAGTTTATTAATCCGGTACATAAAGTTTACATTGACAACAACTTCCTGTCTTTTTTACAATGTAAAAAAAATCAATCGCTTACGTTTTCATCAAGAGAGGCGGAGGGACTGGCCCGACGAAGCCCGGCAACCGGCATGCAGAAGAGCAGCATGCAAGGTGCCAATTCCAGCAGAATCGACATGATTCTGGGAGATGATAGCGCGTATTGTTACGGTAGTTACGCCTTCTTCCTCTCGGGAGAAGGCTTTTTTTCATATCCGATCATAGCAGGGGGAATAAAGGATGACTGATCAACAATGGAGATTAGAGACCTTGGCACTACACGGTGGGCAGGAGCCTGATCCGGTGACGGGTTCACGGGCTGTACCGATCTATCAGACTTCTTCGTATGTGTTTGAGAGCACTGAACATGCAGCAAATTTGTTTGCGCTTAAAGAACAGGGAAATATTTACACGAGAATTATGAATCCGACACAGGATGTTTTTGAAAAACGGGTGGCTCTGCTCGAGGGTGGAGTGGGTGCCTTGGCTACCTCTTCTGGGCAGGCCGCAATCACCTTGGCGATCCTCAATATCGCAGGTAGCGGTGATGAGATTGTCGCTTCCAGCAGCTTGTACGGCGGTACATACAACCTATTGGCCCATACGCTTTCGAAGCTGGGGATTACCGTGCATTTCGTCAAGCAGGATGATCCGGCGAACTTCCGGGCCAAAATCAATGAAAAAACCAAAGCGCTGTTCTGCGAGACGCTGGGCAATCCACGCATCGACGTAGCTGATCTCTCGGCGATTGCTTCGATTGCACATGAGAATGGTCTGCCGCTGATCGTGGACAACACCTTCGCCTCCCCGATCCTGTGCCGTCCGTTCGAGCATGGGGCCGACATCGTGATCCACTCTACGACCAAGTTCATCGGTGGTCATGGCACGTCCATCGGCGGAATCATCGTCGACTCCGGGAATTTTGACTGGAATAACGGCAAGTTTCCAGGTCTCTCTACTCCAGATCCGACCTATCACGGCATTGTCTATACAGAAGCAGTGGGCAAGGCCGCCTATATCATCAAAGCACGCGTCCAGCTCCAGCGTGATATCGGTGCTGCTGTGGCTCCATTCAACTCGTTCCTCTTCCTGCAAGGATTGGAGACGCTGCACCTGCGGATGGAGCGTCACTCGCAGAATGCGCTTGCGGTGGCCCGCTATCTGGAGAAGCATCCTTCTATTGAATCCGTCAGCTATCCAGGTCTTGAAAGCAGCCCAGAGTATGACCGCGCCCAAAAATACCTGCCAAAAGGCCAAGGCGCGATCCTTACCTTCGAAATCCGCGGCGGGGTCAAGGAAGGCCGCAAGCTGATCGAATCCGTGAAGCTGTTCTCCCATCTCGCCAATGTGGGAGACTCCAAGTCGCTGATCATCCATCCGGCGAGCACCACCCATCAGCAGATGAAGGAGCAGGAACAGCGACTGGCAGGTGTCACGCCTGGTCTGATCCGAATCTCTGTCGGCACGGAGTCTATCGATGATATCCTCGAAGACCTCGATCAAGCACTCCAACAGGCTTTTGCCTAAAACCAAAAAAGAACCTGCTGCCTCTGCCAACTCTGGCGGACGCGGCGGGTTCTTTCTTTTTCTTTTATTTCTACGCGATTCTATTGGTACGCGAGCATCCCGTGTGTAACAGTAACTCGTTCGTGTCCCAACTCGGCTTGCAAGCTTCTTTCCATCTGAACTTGAACGTGGCTGATGTCTCTTTGGCAATACGGGCAAATCCACTCTCCGACTGTATCGCTTCCATATGAAACCTTTCTACAGCCGTCACATTTCTTTCCCAGCATCCGCTTCTCCCTCCACCGCACACTCTTTCTTGTGAAATTTTTTCTTGATGAGTGAAAAAAATCCTTACGAACACTATTTATATTACGGTATCCCTTTTCCTATGACAATGGACTGATCGTGTCGAATGAAGATCAGAATCCCGACAGGTTTTGCGGGAGTCTGGTCTTATTCTGATTATCGATTCGAAAAATATAGAATTAATCGTTCCGATGTTATAGAATGACATAAAATGGTTCAGGAGGCACTATCTCTATGAAAGTATTGGATATGACAAGCGGGCGGAGAAGCTATGAGGTACGGATTGAGCATTCGATTCTTTTCGAATGCGTGTTAGGAATCGCGGTCAGTACCTATACGGCTATCCAGGGATCACTGGAGCGGCCTGCTGACTACTGGTCGCAGCGCAGGGCTGCCTTGCCCGCATCATTGCAGGCCGAATTGGAGCTGGTAGAGCGGCACAATACGTGGAAAGCCTTGCTTCAGCTGTTGCATCAGAAGAGTTTCGAGGATATTCAACAGTTTTTGTTCTATATCCAAGAGTTGACGGCAAGTGACCTGCGCTATGGCTGCCTCCCCTATCTCGGGATGCCTTGGCAGGAGCTGCGCCGATTGGCAGCGGAAGGAAGCGTGGATGCGATGCAGGCTCTGCTGGATGAGGTGGCTGGGCATGCCTTTTTCCCTTCTCTCATCTCTTATGTCTGTCAGGTGGATGCGGATGAGCTGCGGCGTCATCTCTGTGATGTGACGGCGGGTTGGTACTCGGCAGTGACCGAAACTGAGCAGGAGCAGATTAGAGGCATCCTTGCGCGGGATGCCGGGGAGAAAATCGCGATGAAAGACAAGCTCCATCCAGAGGCATTGGTGGAATGGGCGACAGGTGGGCTTGCCTATGCACCGGAGCCTGCGGTGACACGGGTGCTGCTCATTCCGCATGTGACCTACCGTCCGTGGAACGTCCACGCGGAGATAGAGCAGACGAAGATTTTTTATTATCCGGTGGCCGATCACAATCTGGAGGCGGAGCCGGATGTCTATCGTCCTGCGCTCTCCTTGGTGCAGCGGTATAAGGCATTGGGGGATGAGCACCGCCTGCGGATCGTGAAGCTGTTGATGGAAAAGGAACGGACCTTACAGGAGCTGACCGAGCATCTGGATCTGGCCAAATCGACGATCCATCATCACCTCTCTCTGCTGCGCTCGGCTCAGCTGGTCGGGGTGACCGATGGGGTGTATGAGGTGAAAAAGGCGGGGCTTGCGACGATGGATGCGGAGCTGCGCCATTACTTGGAGCGGCAGGCGGCTTTGCGGGGTGGCGAGGATGAGCGATAGGCCGCAGACGGGTTCGATCGGCGGGGAACATACGCGGGTGCTTGGAAAACATATCGGCGGGGAGCGCTCCCTCTCCCTCTGGCGTAACCGTCCGTTCGTGATCCTGTGGGCGGGTGAGGCAGTGTCACAGCTAGGCGGGACGCTGGGGGTGCTGGTCTGCTCGGTCTGGTTGTATGAGCTGACTGGCTCTAAGGAAGCGATCGGCGGGTTTTGGCTGCTGTATCTGCTCCCCTCGCTTCTGCTGCAGCTGGTGATCGGGCCGTATCTTGACCGCTGGGACCGCAGGTGGGTGATGGTCATCTCCCAATGGTTACGGGCGGCGGCTTTTGTGCTTCCTCTGGTGCTGATATGTCTGGGTGTCCAGGAAGCGTGGCCTGTCTATGCGGTGGCGCTGGTGAACGGGTTGGTGCAGCCACTGTATGTGCCTTCTGCTATGGCCCTTTTGCCGATGCTGTTGGAAAAAGACCACTTGATTCAAGCCAATGCGTGGATCGATGCCACCTCGCGGCTGATGATGGTGCTTGGGCCGCCTGTTGGCGGGATGTTGGTTACGGTCGTGCCGGTACAGGCTGTCTTTTTGTTCGTGGCGATGGCCTATGCGGCAAGCGGGGGATGTCTGCTGCTGATAAAAGGCGGGAAGCCGGCTACACTCCCTCCTAAAGAAACGTGGGTACAGCAATTCACCGCCGGACTGATCTATTTCCGCAGACAGCGTGTGCTGTTCTGGCTGGGGATGTTTCTCGCCTCGGTACAGCTGGCGGTCGGGGTGACGATGGTATTGAATCAGCCGTATGTGCGGGACGAGCTGGGCGGTGATTCGTTTCAATACGGAGTGTTCATCGCGGGGTTTCCCTTGGGGTACTTCTTCGGTTCGCTGTTGGTCGGACGGCTGGGTGATCGGTGGGATCGGCGGTACATGATGCTGGGGTCGCTGGTGATCGGTGGCAGTACCTTTATCCTACTTGGGCTGGTGACACAGATGTGGGTGGCGGTAGCACTGGAGATTCTCTCAGGAATGACTGCGCCGTTTTTTCATATCCATAGTACCAGTATCTATCAGCGGACCGTGCCCAACGAGCTGCTGGGTCGGGTCTTGTCTGTGCGGCTGTTGATCATCCGTAGTGTGATGCCGCTCGGGAATCTGGTAAGCCTCCCGCTGGCAGAGTGGTTCGGGGTGCGCATGGTGTTCGTCCTGATCGGGGTGATCATCTGTACGGTGTCGCTTGCGGGGATGCTGCTGCCTGTCTTTCGGTTTTTGTCCGATGAACTGTCAGATGATGATGCGCCAAGCGGTCTATCAGCATCTCGGGCTACTCATTAGAATGCGCCGCAATCGACCCGCCCCTACTTACATAATGGGAATCTTTGATTATACTAGAAGGATATCTCTATCCCTACATTTATCTTTCTATAAAGGAGCGTTTCCATGCCTCAATCCAAGGTTCAGAGCCTGCTAGATACAATCAACCGTGTTATTGTCGGAAAAGAACAACAAGTCCGTCTTTTGGTGGCTGGACTGCTTGCGCGTGGTCATGTGCTGCTAGAAGACCTGCCGGGTATGGGCAAAACCGTACTCGCTAAGACACTGGCACAGTCTGTCGGCGGGACGTTCTCGCGGATTCAGTTCACCTCTGATCTGTTGCCGTCTGATGTGGTCGGTCTGCATTATTTTAATCCGAAGACAAGTGAGTTTGAGCTAAGACGCGGCCCTGCTTTTGCCGATGTGCTGCTGGCCGATGAGATCAACCGCGCTACCCCGCGTACCCAGTCTGGTCTGTTGGAAGCGATGGAAGAGCGCCAGGTGACGATTGAAGGGATTACGCTGGAGTTGCCGCAGACATTTTTTACGATTGCAACACAGAACCCGATCGAGTCAGAAGGGACGTATCCGTTGCCGGAAGCGCAGTTGGACCGCTTTTTGTTCCGTCTGTCGCTGGGTTATGGCTCACGGGAGGATGCGCGTGAGATGATGCGCCGCTTCCGTACCGATACTCCGCTGGAAAAAGTAGAGCCGGTGATCAACACGGGTGAACTTGTTCAGATGCAACAGGCGGTACGTGAGGTGCATGTGAGTGAAGCCGTGGAGAATTATATCATCGATCTGACCGAAGCCTCTCGGGCGCATAAAGCCGTCCAAGTCGGAATCAGCCCGCGTGCGATGCTCTCGATGGTGCGGGCCGCCCAAGCGATGGCGTATATCGCGGGAAGGTCGTTCGTACTGCCTGATGATGTAAAAGAGATCGTACCCGCCCTGTTCGCTCACCGAATCGTCCTGACGATGGAGGCAGAGCTTCATGTGCTGGAGCATGAGGTGGTGGATGAAATCCTGCGGAGCGTGCCTGCTCCTGTCGAAGAGGGCGCGCGCGGATGATGAACACGTATACCGCATTTCGCCTGCTCGGCGCACTGTTTTTGTTCTATGCGCTGGTGTCTGGCTCGTGGTTTCTCTGGCTGTTCGGGGGATTCTTCTTTTTCCTGCTGGCTGTTCATCGGTGGTGGTCACCCCGAATCCCCCACTATGTGAGCGTCTCCCTCTCCGCTGAGATGACGCGCGTGATGCCCCATACGCCTGTCGAGATCCGGGTGACGATGCAGAACCGTTCGTGGTTGCCGCTGGCTTTTGCCCGTGTAAGCTTTTCCCTGCCAGAGTCGGTGCAGGTGGAAGGAGCAGATGAGGTGAAATGGATCAATAAGCGCAACTACGTACAACTGGTCATGCAACTCCCCCGCCGCGCGCAGGTGGAGCGTACTTTGACCCTGATTCCGCAGAAGCGCGGGGTGATCTGGCTGACCGAGATGAGCACGGAGATCCTAGGGCCGTACGCCACAGAGGTCAGCAGGCATGATATCCAAGCCGAGCTGTCACTGTTGGTCTATCCCGAGGTGCAGGCGGTTCCTCCACTCTCGGTCGGGCATACACAGCCACAAGGCAACCGCTTGTCCGCCCAACGTCTGCAGGATGATGTCACCTTCATGCGCGGGATTCGTCCATATGCGGCGGGAGACAGGCTGAAGCATATCGACTGGAAAGCAAGCGCCAAGACACGAGAGTTGCAGACACGCCAGTTTGAATATACGGCGTATGCCAATTGGGTGATCGTCGGGCACATCCTGCCTTCCTATGACGCGCGGACGCAGACCAGCAATGATACCATCAATGAAAAGACAATCTCCCTGATCGCCTCACTCGCCACCCGGTGCCGCCGGGACAATCAGATGTACGAACTGCTCCTCAACGTCAAACAGCGTGGAAAAGAGTGGTTTCATCTGGCCCAGGGCAACAGCAAGGCACACCATGTGCAGGTGATGACGCATCTGGCGAAGTTGCATCAGTACTTGCCTACTTCTTTTGTCGTGTTGCTTAGGCGGCTTACACATTCCTGCGAAAAATCTGCGTGGGTGATCGTCACGCCCCGGCTGGATGAGGAAGTGCTTGCGGAAGCGGGGATGCTGGCTCGGCGTGGGCATGCAGTGATCGTATTTGACACTTCGGAAGACAATCCGATGCCACGCCGGATCACGCCGCAGATGGGTGGCGGGGCGAGACAGCTTGCCCAAGAGAACATGGGAACGACGCCATCGATCGCCAGAGGCTTGGCTCACAAGGAGGTGCGTCGCATATGAGATGGGATCAGTCCCTGCGCTGGATGTTGATGCTCTCGCTGGAGGCACATCTCGGAGTAGCACTTTTGGTCTTGCTCGGCTTTCTCTCTGCTGATTTTGGGACGATGCTGGCTTTGGCGGTTGGCGGCTCTCTTCTACTTGCTCTGGGTGGATGGCTGTATCAAGGCGGCGGCCGGAGCATGGTGCTGGTGGTGATGCTGTATCCGCTCGTAGCGGTGGTCGGGCTTGTCAGCTATCTGTTGGTTGGTTCCGCTCTGGTGGCGGTCGTATTGGCTGGTCTGTTCTACTGGCGGATCATGACGGTTGTGCCGTTGCAGTTGTACGACTATGATTATCTGCGCCGTTTTTTCAGTACGGCCGTGGTGTATGGCGCGACTCTGGCCATCATGGCATTCTCAGATAAGGGGCATACGGCGGATGTGTTCGGGATGCTGGCGGTATTGGTCGGCTGGTATGCACTGGTCGGGTACGGAGAGTATCTGACACGGGAGCTTCCCTCCGGTATGTCGGTGGATCAACGGATGCTGGCGAGGCTGACGTGGCAACAGGCACAGGTACAGCTTGGCCTCACCGCTCTCTATGCACTCGCGGGCAGTCTGGTGCTGGGTGTCCTCTGGGGCGTCTGGCTTCTGCTTCAAGACCCTGCCAAAGCAGTCGCCTCCTATATCTTCACCCCGCTGTTTCAGTTACTCGAAGGCGGGCTTGCTCAGTTGACCGAGAAGACCAGCCAGAATAAAAAAGTCCAAGACCTGCTTCAACCCGGCGGTTCTGATCATCCCGGCGCAGACGGCTCTCTCGCGGACGGCCCTTCTCTCGCTACACTGGCGATGCCTTATATCACGGGTGGTCTGGTGCTGATTGCAGTGCTCGCGATTAGCTGGTGGATCTGGAAAAGACGGAACATGTCCCAGATCGATGCCCCGCCTGCACCTGTCACCACAGCCGCTCCTGCTCAAGTAAGCGTGATTCATCCTGCCGATACAGGCTCTGACGGACAGAGCGACCAACTGCGATCACTTGAAACCAAGTGGAGCGTGCCAAAAGACGATCCGGTTCGCCACACTTACTACCTTTTTCTTCGCTATATGGCGGGACAGGGGCTTGTCATTGAGCCGGATGAGACCAGTCAGGAGTTCTTGCGAAGAGTCCGTGCTGTGTGGACGGATGCGGCAAGAATCTTGCTGGCAGAGAGCATTACGCGGGTGTATGAACAGCACCGATATGGACAAGGCGGTATAAAGCAGGAAGATATAGCGCAGCTGCTAGAAGACTTCCACGCCCTAGAATCCGCTCCATAGAGATCGTAAGCACGCATAAAAGAAGACCATCCCGCTGTCACACTGGCGGCTGATGGTCTTTTTTGGTCTTGCGTACGAGGCATTGATTTCTCAACACGGATTTGAGGTATGCATCCAGTTCTTTTTCTCCTGCATACTGGTACTGCTCCAGTTCCGCAAGCGGCAACTCGATCTCCATTTTGCTGTGAACGGCTTTTTCGCCTTCCAGCCTGAATCCAAGCTTGGTCAGCAGGGCGTCCCTTTGCTGTTCCCGTGTCTGTTGCTGTTCCTGTGTCTGTTGCTGTTCGCGCTGCCGTTCCTGTCCTTCCTTTGCAACCGAATCTGGCCGTTCTATCATCTGCTCGACCTCCTTTCTCCATGCGGACGATGCCCATACCCACGCCCAGACGCTTCGGCTCATCTCGTCGCCTTTTCCCCCATCGTATCACACCTCCCGCAATTTTTTTACCTGATCTGTGACTCAACTAGGCATAGGCACATATCTTGGGGATGTAGAAATAAGGAGGGAAGACACCCGTGAGCACAGGCAATTTTGTTGAAGCCGCTTTGTTTGAACATCGTTTTTGGTTGCAGGTGATGGGGGATCATGGCCGGTTTATTCTGGAGACCGTTTCCCCAAAAGAAATGGAGATCGCCAAGCGCGCCCAGTATTTTGTGTTTGTATTCGATCATCTATTGGCACAGTCCCGTCAACCACTCTCCGCGGGTGAGCTGTCCACGGTGACCCAACAAGCCAATTACTATACCGCCGAGATCCGCCAATTCAAGCTGGATCTGCTCGCCATGCATCTTCGTTCAGAGATTGCGATCGGTTTGACACCGACTTTCTTTAATCATATGGTCAATGAAGCTGAGGAGTATCTGCGTGTCCTTGGGTTCCTGCTGGCAGGCGAGGTACCGCCGCCATGCCATCCGTTGCATTATCACCTGCTCTGGCTGCCAGACTCGGTCGGTCACGCTGCGGGGATTGCCGATAATCTCGACCCTGTAGAGAAGAAGCTGAAGAAAAAACTCATGGAGTATATGAAGCAGTTCGAAGTGTTCTTCATCAAAGCAACGGAAATGGCGGGGTATCTGCGCACCAACATCAGCCAATTCCCTGCCCTGAGCCGTTTTAACACCGATGTCGAGCTGGAGATGAAACTGTTCACTAGCTTCCTCAAGGAAATCGAAGAACTGGAGCTGGACGAAAAAGTCCTGGCACGACTCAACGCCCTGATGCCGGATCACATGGCCCGCGAGCAATGCTACTATCTGATCAAGCTGTCTGAGGTCTCCATCGTCGAGCCGCTCGAAGGCTGTGATCCGACCAAGCCACGCACGATGGAATAGAGGCTACAGTCAGTCAAAAAAAGAGTACCTCCTTCGCCGGATGACCAGCGAAGCGGGTACTCTTTTGCATGTGATTGTATGTTACTCAGGCATTGGGCCGGTATACTCGGAGCCTGGACGGATGATGCGGTTGTTCTCAGCCTGCTCCAGTGCATGGGCGCACCAGCCGACAGTACGGCTCATCGCGAAAGTCGGGCTGAAGATAGAATCATCAAGACCGACTGCACGCATGACCGCTGCCGCGTAGAATTCTACGTTCGGGTAGAGCTTGCGGCCTGGTTTGTATTCATCAAGCAGCTTAACACCGAGGTCTTCGATATGGGTCGCAAGGTCAAACCATGGATCTTCTCCAGTCAAGGAAGAGGCTACGACGCGAAGTGCTGTCGCGCGCGGGTCAATGGTTTTGTAGACACGGTGTCCGAAGCCCATCAGACGCTCACCGCGTTCGAGTGCGCCGCGGAGCCAAGGCTCTGCATTTTCCTTCGTGCCGATCGCTTCGATCATCTCGGTTACCTCAGAAGGTGCTCCACCGTGTAGCGGGCCTTTCAGTGCGCCGATGGCAGCGGTTACAGCAGAGACCAGATCAGAGCGGGTCGAGGATACGACGCGACAAGTGAAGGTAGAAGCATTCATCCCGTGCTCTTGTGTCAGGATCAGGTACGCATCAAGCGCGCGCACATGTGCCGGATTTGGCTCTGTGCCTTTGAGCATGTAGAGGTAGTTGGCGGTGTGGCCCAAATCGGTACGAGGAGCCAGTGGTTCGCGCCCTTCTACGCGTGCAACACGGTGAGCGATAATCGTCGGTACTTTGGCAGTAAGAGAGATCACCTGATCCATTGTCGGCGGCCAATCATGACCAGGGGTACCCAGAGCAGATACGCCTGTACGAAGCGCACTCATCAGGTCGACATCTGCCGGGAGCGAGTCGATAATCGCTTTGACATGTGCAGGAAGTTCACGCTCCGCCTTGAGCTTGGCGTCCAGCTCAGCAAGCTCTTGCTCACTTGGCAGATGACCGTACCACAGGAGGTGTGCCACCTCTTCAAATGTGTTGTTAATCGCCAGATCGCGTGCCCAGTGACCACGGTATACCAACAAGCCGTTCAAACCGTCCACCAAGCTCAGTTTTGATTCAGCAACAACGATACCTTCCAGACCGATCGCAAGAATTTTTTCCATAAAACGTTCACTCCTTTCTCTTGACTTTAGTATAACCATGAACTTCTAAAAGCGGAAATAAAATAAATCGACGTGTTTGATTATGATTCATAATCAATGGAGCACATTTTCATTCATGCTTTTCCTGGGAAATGTTCAGTTGAACTTTTCAGACAACGTAGGTTAATACACCTGTGGCAAAGGCGGGTATAAGCTGGACAGGATATCGTTAAAGCGCTGGGCAGCCGGACTCGTGTTGATTTTTGGCGTGACCAGATAAGACGCTACCTTGGGCAGTTCCAGACCAGGAGTGGGCAGCTCCATGAATCGGTTCTCGAACAACTCACGGCTGATCGAAGAACGCGGCAAAAAGGAAACCCCCAGCCCTTCCTCAATGAAGCGCTTGGTCACATCCACATGGGAGACGGCCATGGTGCGCAGGACAAAACCGCGCTGGCGCAAAGCAATCAACAGCTGATCCCAATACACCGGATGATTATGAGTCAGCAGGCGGTTGTTCGTCAACTCACTCTCCCAATCAGGCAGCGGTGCATCTATATCCCCTCCATTGTGCGGGACAGCGAAGACGACCGGGTCTGTCTTGATCAGATAGGCGGACAGCTGAAAATTACGCGGGATCATCCGCGACAGACCGAGGTCTGCCTGTCCGCTCTCTACCATGGAGCCGATGTTGGCGGAGTCGGTAATCAGGATCGAAATGTCTACTTCTGGGTCTTGTTTGGTGTATCGGTGCATGAGGCTGGGCAACGACGTACGGGCAATCATGGGAGAGACGGCCAGACGAAGTGTCTCCCGATAGCCTTGTCGCCAAGAGACCATATCCTCCATCCCAGCCTGCCACGTATTGAGCAGATCCTTGGCATAGGTGAGAAAACGTTTGCCGGCGGGCGTCAGCTTGACCCGTTTGCCGCTTCGGGTGAACAGCTCCATCCCCAGCTCTTTTTCCAGCAGACGGATATGCTGGGTCACAGTCGGTTGGGCGATGAACAGCGCTTCTGCGGTCTGGTGAAAATTCTCGTAGCTGGCGGCCACCAAGAAGGTCTGTAGGATTTTCAGATCGATAGAAGATCACCTCGGTTCATAGGGAAACCTCGTCTGTATCGGCACGGACGAGGTTTCTTACTCTTATCTTCTATTCTAATTGATTAGTAGCTAACTTTCACTTGATGAATCCAAACTTTGTCAGTCGGAGCATCTATGGACTCATCCTTGAGGTAGCGGAACTCCAGCGTATGCTTGCCTGCTGTAAGCTCTCGCGCCGGAGCAGCGGTCTTGGAGACATCACCAGATGTACGCAGGATCAGACTGCCGTCGAGATAGACTTCGAGGAAATCAGCCCCGGACTCGGTCGCAAGCTCATAGTCGAAGCTAAGCACCGCCCCGTCTTTTACCTCAAACATCGCGGCAGTGGACGTCACACCATTGTCGCTGATCCCGCCGGATTCCAGGATCGGCTCCCCGATCAGATTGGCACCTGCGTATGACCAGTCTCCGTAAAAATCAGTACCGTGGAGAACGGTTGTCTCTTCGATCACAGGTACCACCGGGAGCATCTCGGACGTCAACTGCACCAGCCCGCTGCCGTACTCGTCGTCTCTGCCTGCTGCCCCGAGATCAAGCGCTTGTTCTTTCATTTTTTTCACCAAAAGGGATGCTGGATAGTGCGGGTAGGCGCTTTTCAGCAGGCCGAACGCCCCTGCGGCATTGGCGACCGCATTGGAAGTACCACCGAACGGTTCATAGGTCGGGACGCCATCATAGGTGACTGGAGCGATCGTATCGGTCGGAGCGACAAAATCAAGCTGTGGTCCATAGCTGGAGTAGACGACACGGGTAAGCTCTGGGCTGACCGCACCGACAGAGACCGTAGCCGTGTAGCGTGCGGGCCAGACGAGACCACCATCCCAGCCTGGTCTTGGCTTGGCTGGATCGGCATAGTTGCCTGCCGCCGCTACCATAGTTAAGCCGCTTTGGTAGGCGCGGATGACAGCCGCTTCGAGTGCGGAATTGTATTCTTTCAGCGAAATATTGAAGGTGACGATATCGATTCCGTTGTTCAGGCAGTATTCGAGTCCGCTGATCACATCGGTGACGGTTAGTTTGGCATCATCGCTGTGGATCTTGAGATTGGTAAAATTCGCACCATAGGAAGCGCCATAGACGCGGTCTGGATAGTTGGGTGCGACATTGTCGGCGATCATCGCCATCACTCCGATGGTTGCCGTACCGTGGCTGTACAAGGGCCAGTCGTAGCGGTTGGTAGCCAATGGGCTGATCAGCACATGCTTGATCTCATCCGTATTGATGGCGGGATGGTCGTTGAGTCCCGTATCCGCTGCGGCAATCTCAACGCCTTTTCCGGTGTAGCCTGCCTGCCAGAATGTACGCAGACGCATCGCATCCGTGCCCCAGTCTGGTTTGGTCGGGTCAAAGAACGGCACTTGCTCCTCAGGCTCGTCCAGCATGATCTGTTCGACTTGTGGATGACGCTCCAGCTTGGCTGCCGCTTTGGCGTCGAGGGAGACGCTTATGTATTCTGGGATGAGTTCGAAAGTTTTGATAATTTTACCGCCGGCTTGTTGGATTTCGTGGGAAAAGGATGCGGCTTTGGCGGCTTTTTTGCCTTGCGAACGGAATTTGACCAAGTATTGCTTGGTGTCGGATTGCTTCTCTGTCTGTCCGGCGGATGTGGCTTGTCCTGTTGTGGATGGTTGGAACTGCTGGTCTGCCGTCTTCGCACTGGCACCATCAGTCAGTACGGCGGCATGACCTGCTGTGACCAGACTGGTGGCTAAAGCGAGGTGTACCATTTTTTTCATTTGAAAAGACCCCCTATTTATCTAATACATGTTACAAATGAATAATATCATTATTCATAATTTTCTTTCATTTATATTTACTTAATTATTGTTTATTTTTACAGTTTTTCTAAAAAACAAAACACCTTCCTGCTCTGGCGCGGGTTACTCGGCACGTCCGAGATCCTGTTTTTTGAGCAGTAAGGTGTTTTCTCTTTTCCGTTTTCTCTTGGTTATCCCTGCAAAGCTTGAATACGCCGTGCTGCCACTTGGGCCTCGCGCATGATGGTCTCGACGATCTCGCGTGCTGGTTCTGGCTCGCGGAGCTGGGCGACACCTTGGCCTGCCCAGAGAGACATATAGTTGGCATCACCGCGACGGGCTGCAGCTTGGCGGATTTCGCGGGTCAGCGCGTTTTGGATCGGGTATGGCAAGGCGGACAGCTCGGCTTGAGCGAACGAATCCAGCATCCGGTTGGAGAGACCGCGTGCCGGACGCCCGGAGAAGGCACGGGTGATGGCAGGCTCCGTCTCTTTGGCTTCCAGTAACCGGGCTTTGTAGCTGGCATGGGCGGTGCTTTCCTCGCAGGCGAGAAATCTCGTACCCAGCTGTACCGCGTCTGCTCCCAGTGAAAGTGCGGCGACCATCCCGCGTCCGTCCATGATGCCACCAGCGGCGATAATCGGCAGGTCTGGCAGCGCCTCGCTTACCAGTCCGACAAGTGGCAGGGTTCCGATGCAGGCCCCGTTATCCTTTTTCCCGACCTGATAGGTTCCACGGTGTCCGCCTGCCTCTCCCCCTTGGGCGACGATGGCATCTACGCCTTGCGCTTGCAGAGCTAGTGCTTCGTCCAGAGTTGTCGCCATGCCGATCAGCTTCATCCCGCGCTCCCGGGCGATCGTCCCGTACTGATTCGGCAGAGAAAATGCACAGCTAAACACTGGCACACCTTCATCGAGGATCACCTGAAAGCAGTCGTCCAGATCATCGACAACGGTCGGCAACTCACCATTCCATGCTTCCAGACCGACTTCGTGACGCATCTGGTTGAGCCACTGTACCAGCTCGTCAGACACCACTGGAGTCTCGGTCAGAGTAGAAGCATCGTACAGCAACAGATTGACGGCAAAAGGCTTCGTCGTCAGCTCCTGAATCCGGCGAATCGCTTGGCGCAAGGCATCTGCTGACATGTAAGCGCCGCCCAAGGTACCCAGCCCACCAGCCTCAGATACCGCTGCGACCAGCTCCGGTGAGGTGATATTACCTGCCATGCCCGCGAGGACGATTGGTTTTTCGATACCGAACTGCTCACAAAAACGAGTTGTAAACGGAGATTTCATTCACTGCCACTCCTTTTTATCAGTACGTCTGTTTAGAGAAGGCTTATCTCATGCTCATTACCAAAAGTACCCTCATGATAATTCAGAACCTCTTTATGGGTTCAACACTTCATAGCCCGCCTGTGCCAAGACTTCGAGCGCTTTGTCGAGCGTATGTTCCTTGACGAGCAGATAATCGGTATTGTAAGTCGAGATCGCAAAAATACTGATTTGATTCTCCGCCAGCGGCTGTGTCAGTCCCGCAAGAATACCGGTCAGTGAAAAATCGAGGATGCCCTCTACCTTGACCGCTTTCCAGTTGGGTTCGACATGCTCATACTCCGCTACGTAAGATTCAGGACAGACGATGGACAGCTCATCCTCTGTGCGGGTAATGGATAAAAAACCGTCAGACTGTGAGACCCAATTGGGAATGTTGGACTCCGGCGGCAGTTTGACGACAGCATATGTGCCTCCCTGTACGCTCAGTTTCATGCAAAATCCCCCTTATCGACATAGAATTTGTCGGATTTTATACTTCCATATTATACCTTGTCTTGTCAAAAAAGAAACACTCGGTCTAATTGACTGAGTGTTTTCTTGATTTTATGGGTGAACCTGATGATTCAATCGTACGCTTAGGTGTTATTCAATCGAGTTGACATACTCCACAAGCGCTTCGATCTCGTCCTTGCTCAGCCCTTGGACATTGCCATGCTTGCCTGCTGTGTTGCGGGTCACCAGCACGTCATAGATCGTTTGGGCGCTGCCATCATGCAGGTACGGAGCTGTCGCCCAGACACCGCGCAGTGTCGGCGTATCGAAAAAGCCTGGTTTACGCGGGTTTTGGTAGTGACCGCGACCGTCGCCTTTTGGATTGCCGACATCTGCCTTGGTGCCTGTACCGACATCGTGGATGAATGCCGTGTTGGCGGTCGTCAGCTCACCTGTCTTCGCATCTACAGCCTTGGGACTGTCCGTGAAGTCGGTGTCTGTCGCGTGGCAGGTGATACAGCCTGCTTTGCCGTTGAACAGCTCTTCGCCGAGTGCTGCTTGGGCTGTAAGCTGACCGTCTGGCTGGCGGTACGGGCTTTTTGGTACGGGGAATGTATCGACGTGGTCGAGATAGGCTTCGAGCTGGTCGTACATCAGCTGCACGTCCGGCGGGAGCGGTTGGGTCGGGTCGAATTTCATCATGCCGCCCATCTCATCCTGTACCGTATGCAGATAATCCGCGAACTCATCCCGGCCTCCATCCCATGTCATCAAGCCTGTCTTGGTAGCGAGGACGTTGCTTGGTGTGTTGCGCGGCCCTTTTGGCGTCTGGAGCGTAAGTCCGTTGATCTCCCCATCGAAGTGACAGGAGGCACAGCTCATCCAGTTCTTCCCGGTGATATCTGCCGCGTATTCATCGCTGTTGGCCGAGAAAAAGATTCTCTTGCCCGCCCGGACATCGACCGGAAGCGGGTCTTCGCTGATCAGGCTGATCGCATCGCCGTCCACTTGGGGCTTTTTGTACGGGTCATTGCCGCCTGTGGCGATGGTGACGAGATCATGGCTCATCGCGTTGTGTACGTAGAGTGTCTGACCGTCTGGGGAAAGCACCATGCCTCGCGGGTTATCCCCTGGGATGCGGCGCAGCAGATGTGTCGCTTTTCCTCCGCGCTTCAGGTCGAAGGTCAGCAGATCCTCGCTCCCACCCAAGACGACGAACGCTTTGCTTGCGTCCGGCAAAAAAGCTACGTCGGCCGGGTTGGAGACGATTTCTGTTTCATTTTTGGTGTTTGTGATATTGATCTGTTGGAAAAGATGCTTGCGCTCGTCTGCCTGCTCAGCCTTCTTCGCCGTGTCCACGATCGAGACGGTCGGGAAGATGGTGGATTCGAATTGAATGTTCGTATCCACATTCGTAAGCAGATGCGGAAGCCAAAGCAGCTTGCCGTCCGGGGAAAAAGTCATGTTCTCCACCATGCCGGGGAGCCCTTGGCTGACCTTGGGATCATGGCTGGCAGGCTCCGGGGTCTCCGCGAGCGGGATCACCTTATCCACCTTGAGTGTATCGGTATTGATCGCGCTCAGGTGGCCGTGGATGTAATGGCTCACATACAGGGTTTTGCCGTCTGCGGAGATAGCCAGGCCGCGCGGTTCAGCGTCTACCTTGATCTTCTCGGTAACCTTGCGCGTCTGGGTGTCGATCACAGCGACATAACTGCCCCGATACGACGTGACATAGAGACGGCCCCCATCAGGGCTTGTGACGATGCCGAATGGCTGGAATGGCACATCGATGGTTGCAGTCATCTTTTGCTTGGACAAATCAATCACATCTACCTTGTCATCGTACATCGCGGTGACATATGCCACCTGATTGTCCGGCGAGAGCGCGATATTGCGCGGCTCTTTGCCTACTTTGATCTCGGCGGTCACTTGGCGTGTCTTGGTATCGACTACGGTGATCGTCGGCACGTCGATGTTGGCGGTAATCACCTGTGCCCCGTCGCTGGTCATCGCGATCGGACGGCTTTCTGCGGCTGTGCTGCGTGTCACCTGTGCAGGGGCGGTCGTCTCTTCGTTGGTTCCGATCTGACAGGCGGACAGAGTGAGCATCAGGCCCACTCCGATCCCCAACCATTTTCCGTACCGTTTGCCTTGAGGGTTCATCAAGGGTCATCCTTTCATTGCCGTTCGATTACTTCGCTTGCTTGATGACGACCGGAACCAATACGGGTGCAATGCCGTTCGGGCCGCCTGCCGCTTGGATCTGCGGTACCGTGTCGCCGTCGGTGTTGCCTTCTTTGGCCTTATCGGTCTTCTCCAGATACGCATCGCCTGTATCCCAGAATTCGCTGGTCTGCATCCCCTGTTCGAGGGTTGGGCCGTTGATGACATTGCGGTAGAAGCGGGTGTAGGTATCTGTCAGCTTGCCGAGTTCAAGGGAGGTGTACTTGTCTTTGTCGGCATCGGTATTGACGAGGTTGAGCATCCCGATGCGCAGGGCAGCAGAGACTGCGCCGGCTTGGAAGGAATCATAGGTGTAATCATCCACCTTGTCAGCAGTGTCGCGGAATGCGGATGCTTTTTCATCCCAGAAACGGGTAAACACGGTATCGTAGAGCTTGCGGGCTGCGTCACGGTATTTCTCATCCTTGGTCGCCAGGAACGCTGCATTGAGACCGCGGATTGCGCCGAGCTGAGCTGGGAGTGCCTTGGATTCTTCTTTTTTGCCTGTGCCGATGGTGTAGCTGTTGGCAACGAGGCCGTCTTTTTCATCAATCAGCTTGGTCATGATGAAGTCTGCTTGTTTTTTGATCATGCTAAGTGCTTTTTCACCCTCTGGCGTATGCAGACCTTCTGCCGCATCTCCGTTGGCATAGCCGAGTGGCAGACCGTCTACAGCACGTACGAAGAGACGGAGCGCTTCGATGGAGTAACCGGCTTGGAAGGTATCGACAGTGTTGCCTTGTCCGTTGGCTTCACCGGAGTGCTCTTGAACCAGTGTGCCTTCTTGGGCATTCCAGTGCATCGCTTCCATGTTGGCAAAAAGCGTATAGAGTACATCGCGGTTGAGCGAGTATGGGTCATCTGCTTTCACATCGTTGGCGGTGTCTGCATCCAAGTTGGCCGCAGGTGCGGACGGGAATGGCTTGCCGTCGAACAGTGCGAGGAAAGCAGGGTTCTTATTCGGATTAGCCGGGCGCTGGTCGGTTGTGCCGTAGAATTCAGAAGCGGCCCACATCATCAGCCATTGGTCTTGGAGCAGACTGCGCTTATCGGTGACACGCAGTTCTTTTACTGCCGGGAACTGCTCATCGCCGTTCTCGATCACCTGTACCGCATGCGGCAGATAGACGAGTCCTTTGGCTGGGTCATACTTGGTTCCTGCGGTAGCGCCGAGCTTGCCGTCCTTGGCTGAGATGAACAGGTTGTCGCGGATGAAGGAGAGCTTATTCCAGACACCTTCAGTCAGGAATACCCCCTGCAGGCCGTCTGCCGAGCTTACGCCAAGACGGATATTGGCATCACTGTCCTGTGTCGCGGATGTCGCTTCCAGCTCCTCATCCTTGTCAACCGTGTGCAGACCACCCATGAAGTCGCCGAGCCACAGTGCCTGCTTGAGGAACGTACCTCCGAGTGCAGACGGGGTCAGAGTCTTATCCATCTTGCTGCGGTCCCAGCGCAGGGTACCGTAATCTACCTGATACTTCGGAATATACTTGCCGTCTTCCCCATCAGCGAATTTGCTTGTATCCACTTTGGTAATATAATGCGGGTCACCGGACGAATACTCCAGATACGTCGGGAACATGTTTTGGAAAATTTCATCTGGAGCATACCCGACCGCATCCGCCAGCTCAAAATAACGCTTCGCCAGTGCCTCACGCCCATCACCGCTGCCCGCACGCTTCAGGTTGACCGGACCGTTGGCGAGATGCAGGCCAAGACCAGACTTCTCCACGACCTCATACAGCGCCTCTTCGGAGTATTCGTATGATTCCACCCCTGCTGTATAGTCAAAAGGTGTCGGAGAATCCAGCTTCCCCACATCCAACAGATCAAGATCAAGCCCGAGCGTCTCAGCCAGCGGCTCCCCAGACAGCTCGAACTCCGCATAGGCAAACATATTGCCCGCTGTATCGAAGGTATGATTGGTCTTCGTCACGTTATAGGCTTGTGACCCACCTTCTTTTCCCTTCTCATCACCTGAGGTGGAAGCCGGAGTCGTCTGTCCGGTACAGCCCGCCATCAGTGAAGTAGAGAGCAGGATGACGCTGAGTGGATATGCACGATATTTTTTATCAAATAAAAAAGACACGATAATGCCTCCCATTTTTTAATTCATCTAAACATATAAGCAAATGATAATGAGATTTATTCTCAATGATTTCCGCCTCTAATTATAAAGATTATGTCGACTTCTGTAAATGAAAAAAGCCAGCCCTCCAGATTTCACCTGTCAGACTGACCTTCCCCACCCTTTATTCTTTTAATGACCGGACGTCACTTTCAATCCTATGGCACCGATCATGATCATCATCAGGAATAGGACCCGCTTCCAGTCCCGCGACTCTTTGAAAAAGAGCATCCCCAGAATCACACTTCCCGCCGCTCCGATCCCAGTCCAGATCCCATACGCCGTGCCGATCGGCAGACTTAAGAGAGCAAGCGACAAGAAATAGAAGCTGCTGAACCCAGACAAGATTGCCCCTAGTGTCCATTTCTTATTTTTATAGCCGTCTGACAGCTTCAGTGAGGTGACCCCTGCCACCTCACTGAGACCTGCCAAGAACAGATACAGCCACGCCATGTTGCGATCATTCCTTCCACTGTCTATTTCCCTGGATGCTTTTTTGTTTACGATGCAGATCTCTCTTCTTTTCCGCCTTCTTCATCAGATGAGACCAGCTTCAATCCGACGATCCCGCTGATCAAGAGCAGGACGAACAGGATTTTGGCGGTGTTCGCCACTTCGCCCAGATACAGCATCCCAACCACTGCCGTCCCCACCGTACCGATCCCGGTGAATACTGCATACGCCGTCCCAATTGGAATCTGCTTCATCGCCTTGGAAAACAGATAAAAGCTAAAAACGAGCAAGGTCACCGTCACCACACTCGGCCAAAAAATCGTAAACCCCTCCGAATACTTCAACCCCATCGCCCAGACCACTTCAAGAAGCCCAGCGATCAATAGATACATCCATGGCATGCCACACTACTCCCCTTTCTTCGTCTCCCGTATCCCTTCCCAGAAAAAGCCCCAGGCCACCTGCAATCGCTTCTGGTAGGTCTCTCTGTCGTAATAATGACTCTGCGTGAACAGTCCGTCGAGCAGGCAATAATACGCCCCGAGCAGATCATCCGTATCACGCGGCTTAATCGTGCCCGCTGCGATCCCTGCCTCAAATACAGGCTTGAGAAAGCTGGACTGAACCCCTTCCATCTCCATGAACTTGGTGTGAATCGCCTGCTTCATCTCTTCCGGACTGAAGAACACCACACGCTTAAAAAACTGCATCTCATCACTCTGATATCGGCCCGAGTAAAATTCAAGGATCGCAAAAAGCTGCTCCTCCACGCTCTCCATCTGTGCAATCTCTGTTTCGGCAAACGACTGAAAGCTCTTCATCTCCGTCTGAAATGCCTCGTCGAGCAAAGTGAGGAAGAGATCGTCTTTGCTGGCAAAGTGATTATAGATAGATGGCTTCTTGATCCCCACGCCCTTGGCGATATCGGCTAATGTCGTACCTTCATAACCGTGCTGGGCAAACAGGGACAAGGCCACTGTTTTGATTTTTTCATGGTTCATCGTCGAGATTAGACCCCTTCCGCAAAACTAACTACCGTTAGTTAACTGGTTATTATCTTAACACGAACTCCCCCACTGCTCAAGGCAGAAATAAAAAAAATCACAGCCGCCATCATTAGGCAGCTGTGATTGGTGGACAGCCTGTCCTCCATTCCCAAACATGAAGCGAAGCCATCTGCTGTGTTGTTGCATCCGGCTCCGCCTTGCACTCTATTATTCTACGCGGATATTTTTCATTTCTTCAACCATTGCACTGCTGCACAGTGGGCAGACAGGCTCTTCTGCCGTAACAAATTCTTTGCGTGACCAGCAGTGACAAGCTGAACATTGCCACACCATTGTGTCCTGATACACATGCTCTTTTACGGAGCGCTTCGAATAATAGGCCATGTTGTCCTCCTATTCGTTGGATTGTTAGTCTATTCTATGCGACACAGGTTGGCAATAGTACCTGTACGTGCGAGGAATCCATCACTCTCGCAGGACAGGTCCTATGCGTCATGATCCCATAGGAGTGCAGATTTCTATATAATGCCCATCTGGGTCAGCAACATACGCGACAGTCTGTCCCCAAGGTTTAACAATTGGCTCCTTCAATACCGGAACGCCCTGCTCACGAAGCCGGTTAACGGTGCCTTCCACATCCTCGGTCACAAATCCCACTTCAAAGGTCTGGCTGCTGCCCTCGCCCTCGGGGACCTGGAGCTTGGTCGTCTCACGGGCATTCCCGCGATCAAACAGGGAAAGAATCACCGCACCTGTATCCAGTTCGATATAGGTATCGTGATCCGCTCTGACTGCCAGACCCAGCTTGTCGCGATAAAACTCCAAGGACTTTGCCACATCATGGACATATAGGATGACATATCTCATCGACAATTGCATCTGAACCGTCCCCTTTTATGGTTTGATTACGTACGTACCGGCAATCAGGTCATGCATCGCCTCTTTTTTCTCTCTCATGCCCGCCATCATAAATCCGATGCAGAGCGTGAGACCGGACAGCGCTTTGGACCAATAACGAAGAGATGCTTTGCCAAAGGTCAGACGGTTTCCAGCTCCATCAGTCACGATGAGAGCGAAGACGCGCTTGCCCACGGTTCCCTGCCACGATGAGCTTTCCATATAAGCACAGTACAGCCACGGGCCAACAAGTAAAAACAACCAGCTAAAACTCGTACTGACCTGGTTCGCCATATAATTAGGAATCATCAAGACGACACTATCAATCAATACGGCACTCACACGTACCCAAAATCCCGCGTACGAGCTATTTTCAGTAATGACATAGCCACTTGATTCTGCCGCTGGTGCAGGCTGATCAGGTGCCGGATAGAGCTCTTGCTGCTGCGGCTCAGTCGACAGTGCTTCATGAAAAGTAGCCACTTGCTGTTGGCGGGCTGCTTCGGCTAAGGCTTCTGCCGCACCGGCACGCGCAGCTTCTTGGCGCATCTTCTCCGCTTCTTCCTCGGCTCGGCGTTGTACGGCTTTTTCATGGGCCTCCTGGTCTCGTTGGGCAGCCAGATTGTTACCGCAGACGATACAATAGCTGGCATCAGGATTGGCTCCTGTCCCGCATCTGGAACAATTCATGACTCTTCCCTCTCCTTCTTCGTTCCAATCGACTATGGCAAGTGTACTGATATTTCCCGTTTTTTTCAAGTTAAATCGGCACAGAGAAAAAGCCGCAGGCGAGATGCCGTGCGGCTTGGATGAAGCTTACACCTTATCGATTACCTTGTCGATCAGACCATAGGCGAGGGCTTCTTGGGCTGACATGAAGAAGTCGCGGTCTGCATCCTTTTCGATCTTTTCATAGGGCTGACCGGTACGCTCTACGTAGATATCATAGAGGGTCTTCTTGGTCTTGAGGATATGCTCGGCGCGGATTTGGATATCGGACGCCTGACCTTGGGCACCGCCCCACGGCTGGTGGATCATGACTTCGGAGTTCGGCAGGGCGAAGCGTTTGCCTTTGGCACCGCCAACGAGCAGGATCGACCCCATGGAAGCAGCCATCCCGATGCAGATCGTAGAGACATCCGGCTTGATGAACTGCATCGTGTCATAGATGGCAAGCCCGGCGATGGTGGAGCCGCCTGGGGAATTGATGTAGAGGCTGATGTCTTTGTCAGGGTCGTCAGCAGCGAGGAACAGAAGCTGGGCTACGACTGCATTGGCCACCTGATCATCGATTGCACTGCCGACGAAGATGATGCGGTCTTTCAGCAGACGGGAGTAAATATCGTACGAACGCTCGCCACGACTGGTAGACTCAACAACCATAGGGATCAGATTCATAGGAAATGCCTCCTTCTATTTTTAGATGGGTATGAAAAGCAGGATTACGCAGCGAGAGCAAGAGCGCGGCACATCACTGTGCTGGTGAAGCGTGCCTGTGCACGGATGGTGGTGAAGCCGGATGATACCATGACCAGTTTGACCGGTTGGACAGGAGTGCCGACTGCCCATGTGACGACAGTGGTCTCTTGCATAGTAGCCCGTTGTGGGGCGGATTGGAATGGAATCACGTTGTCTGCCTGTGGTACGGGATCGGCGTCAGATGGGTTGTTCGTTGCAGGAGCGGTGGTGCCAGGCTGCTCCCATGTGATGACGGGCGTGCTCTGACGTTGGTGGGTCACTGTAGTCTGGAGCTGTTCTGCGGTCTGATTCTGTCCGCTTGGATCGTGGCCGGACTGTTGCTCCTCCTCCTGCTCCTGCCCGACTGTCTTGATCGGATTGCTCATGTTATGCCCCTCCTTGCTTGGGTTGTGGATAGACGGCAAGCATGACATTGTACGCTTCATTCGCTGATGATGACGGATCGGCAGATGGCTCTTCGCTCTGATACTTCGCGGCCAGTTGTTGGACGAGTTGGACGTATTCTTCGACGAATGCGCTGCGCTGTTCGGCGCTGGCGAGTGTGATCTGCGTATGTAGAGTGGCGCTTGGGATGACTTCGGCCTGATCGGATTGCTCCATGAGCTGCAGGGCATCCTTTTTGATCCGTTCTGCTGTGGTAATCATATGCGAGAGCGAGCCTTGGTCTTTCAATTTCTGGGTGGTCTCGGGATGAAGTCCAAGCGATTCAGCCAGGACGAACGTACGGGCAATCGCCTGATACAAGACCTCTACCAGATTACGCACCTGGCGTGTGCCGATGCGCCTGACCAGCCCCACCTTCTCCAATGCTTTGAGGTGGTAGTTAATCCGCTGAGGGGTCTGACTCATCGTGCGTCCCAATTCGGCTGCGGAGGCCGGTACGATCAGATGGGCAAGAATCTCTGCCCGCAATGGATTCAAGAGTACCATCGCCTGTTCAGGTGCTTCGACGAGGTAGGTGTCTAGTTGCTCGGATGGTGAAGACAAGTGCAGATTCACCTCCTAATAAAAGGATTGATTCACGTAAAAACATTTTATTACGTAAATCGATTGTTGTCAAACACTGGACACAAAATGGTTATTTGCCTACTCTGACAGGATAACAACAAAAAACCTCCTGCCAGCCTAGCTTACAAGCTGGGTCAGCGGGAGGTTCTTCTTTTTTTACTATGGATGTGAGTATTAGTGGCCGGATGGGACGCCGAGACCGACGCGATCCACCAGTGATTTGCTTTCTTCGTTGAGACCAATCAGTTGAACGGTCTTACCTTGGGATTGATATTTATGAACGACTTTGGAGATCGCTGTGACGGCTGAGAGGTCCCACACATGCGAATGCGAAAAGTCGATCATGACCGTATCCGGGTCACCTGCCGGATCGAACTGATCGATAAAATGCGTCATCGTGCCAAAGAACAGCTGACCAGAGACCGTGTAGACTTTGCTTGCGCCGTTGTTTTCGAGGCGGGTCGTGGTACGCATACGAGCCATTTTCCACCCGAAGATCAGGGCACTGAGGACGACACCTGCGAATACGCCCTTGGACAGGTCATGTGTTGCGACGACGATGGCTACGGTGACAACCATGACGAGGGCATCTGGACGCGGCATTTTGTTCAGTTCCATCACGGATTTCCAGTCGAATGTACCGATGGATACCATGATCATGACACCGACGAGTGCGCCCATCGGGATCTGTCTGACGACGTCACTTAGAACCAAGATCAGGAACAAGAGGAACGTACCTGCCACGAATGCGGACAGACGGCCTCGGCCTCCTGATTTGACGTTGATCACAGACTGACCGATCATCGCACAGCCTGCCATCCCACCGAAAAAGCCGGTGACGATGTTGGCGATGCCCTGACCTTTCACTTCGCGGTTCTTCGAGCTTTTGGTATCTGTCATCTCATCAACAATGGTTGCGGTCAACAGAGACTCCAAGATACCAACAATCGCCAAGGCGAAGGAATACGGAAGGATAATCCACAAGGTGTTAAGCGACAGCTCCACTATCGGGATATGGAACAGCGGCAATGCGCTGGTGATCTGTCCCATATCGCCTACGGTGCGGACATCCAGTCCCATCGTAATCGACAGAACCGTCATCACGATGATCGCAACGAGCGGCGATGGGACTGCTTTGGTCAGACGCGGCAACAGATAGATAATCGCCAGTGATCCCGCCACCATCGCATACATGATCCAAGACGCCCCGACAAAATGAGGCAGCTGCGCCATAAAAATCAGAATCGCCAGTGCGTTGACGAACCCAATCATGACCGAATGAGGCACGAAGGTGATGAAGCGCCCTACCCGCAGGATGCCTAATCCGTATTGAATGATTCCGGTCAACACGGTAGCTGCAAACAGATACTCAATCCCATGCTCCTTCACCAAGGTCACCATCAAAAGTGCCATCGCCCCTGTAGCCGCCGAAATCATACCCGGACGACCACCCACAAAGGCAATCACCACCGCGATACAAAACGACGCGTACAAGCCCACCATCGGGTCTACCCCGGCAATGATCGAAAACGCAATCGCCTCTGGAATCAGCGCAAGCGCAACCGTCATCCCGGACAGTACGTCACCACGGATGTTGGAGAACCATTCTTGTTTTATTGTAGCTAAATTCATCTCGTACCTCTCTTCCTTGTTTGGTAGACAAAACTTGACTTTCCCCTCTCAGAAAAGTCGGGCCGTTACTCACAAGGTTCAATTATACCGAGTATACGCTGTGATAGCGAATGGGGCGGTAAGGATGAGGTACGATTAGATTGTCCATATGGCGCTATTCTCTCGATCCCTCTTTTTTACGTATCTATCACACTTATCGCACACATAAAAAAAACCCGTCCCCAGATTGAAAATAGGAGACGGGTGGTATGAGTCAGAAAGTTAGTACGTGGTTGAATTGAAGTGAAGCCCAGTAGCCGTGACGGTATTGTCGGGATGAATGATGACATCTACGTGACCGACTGTGTCTCCCGGTTTGAGTGCCCCAATGGTTTCTTGAAAATTATTTATGGAGAAGAGAGCACGAGGGTCCACATTCACGGTAATTTCCGCCATGGATACCGTTGATTGCTTAAAGACTGGCCGGGAGATGCGGATGCTGTTGCCGTTGATAGACTCGACTACACCTGATTCAAAAAAGGCGATGGTATCCGCTTGCGCTGGTGTTGCGCTGTCATCCTGGGCCATGTCCATTTCAATAGCTTCCCCATAGGTGCGGTAATGATCCTTGTACGTAATCAGCCCCTTTGCGCCAATTTTCAGATCAGCAAGGGTGGCCGGTTGGCCGTTGATTTGGAATACGGTATCTTCCGGCACTTCAAAGAACCGCAGCCATTTATAGTAAGAGGAATTGTCTTCTGTAATGATGCTGGAGTTCACAAGGTCTACCGCGATCACTTTGACATTCTGTTCGGTCGTCCAGACGATCTCAGACACAACCAATTTGGTGGCGTAGAGCTTTTTATCTTTGATCACACCATCTGCTTGGAGGAATTCACTGTACGGCTTGATCTGGTCGAGGGTAATCGGAGTATCGTTGTCCATGATGATGGTCTGATCGTCCACCACAATCGTAAGCGGGTCTATGTGATACGTGTCGTACGGAATGTATTCGCGTATAGCCTCTGCCACCACAATTCCATTGGCAACGTCTACGCTTCTGATCATGCCGCCTTTTACCGTGAAGGCCGGGTCTTCTACGATGATCTTGCAGGTATCTTGATACTTACCGTCAGCAGTGGAAACCGTGATATTCGCCACACCGGTTTCCATCGACATCACATGGACGAATCTGCCAGAACCGCCCACCACGGCAACTGCTTCGTTGTCACTGGTCCATCTCAGGCTGTATTCATCTGCTCCTTCTGGCTGGATCGTGGCGTCGAGGCTGATTATTTTATTTGGTTCCATCAGTACTTCATGCTGATCAAGTGTAACACGGGTGATCGCGTTCGGGTCTTCTCCCGGATAGGCTGGAATATCGGTAAACGGACCTCGGATATGTACCATGGTAGCTTCGATTTGGTCACCCTTCAGAATCCCTTCCACATGGCGCACGGTATCACCAGGTTGAATCTCATTCAATGTATCTCCCGTGTTATCACGGGCAACCAGTGCATTCGCATTCATCACCAGCGAAGCGGTCGGCATATTCGCTGTGGCAGGGTCGTATGCCGGGTTGGTGATCTGGATCGTCTTGGCGGCTTGATCCACAGACTCGACCACACCGTTCTCGATGAAGACAATCGTGTCTGCCGGATTGGTGTTCGGACCCTCTGGCTGTGTCATATCGATGCTTTGAGCCTTCCAATAAGTGCGGTCATAGATCAAGGATTCAATACTGCCTTCTGCCCCGACTTTCAAGTCAGCAAGGGTGGCGGCTTGTCCATTGATCATCAGAGGTGTACCCGCCGGCACTGCAAAGGTAAACCAGTAGCTGTCATAGTATTGCAGAATAATACGGGAATTCACAGGGTCTACTGCCTTGACTGTACCTGTGTATGTCCCTCCGCCAATAGATTGCATCACCTGAACCTTCGTCGCATGCAGGACGTTTCCTTCCAGCACACCTGTCGCCATGTCCAATTCTTCAAACTCATGAATCTGGTCAAATGGAATCGCTTCTCCCTGACGCTCGATGATCGTCTGATCGGTGACAAGAATTTTGAGCGGGTCGGCATAATAAGGAAACTCTAATTCAGGGGAAAATTGCAGCGGAGACTCTACGATGATCGCGCCTGTATCTTTGTTCAAGCTTTTGATCATCCCCCCTGTCACTGTCGTAATTGTCTCAGCGCCTGCGGCAGTGCCGAAGGACATCAAGAGCATGGCGAAAACCAAGGCATGTACCAAATACCGTTTTGCCATCATGAAAACTCAACCCCTTTAACTTAATTAATTTAATTAACAATGTAATCATACTGTTTTTTGCTAGTTTTACAATAGATATAAAGACACAAAATATAAAAAAATCCTTTTTCAGGCATACAGCCCAAAAACGGATTCTTCTTGGTAACCAATCTTGATCTTATTTGGTTTCGCGGTGCAGCGTGTACCGCTTCAGACGGGGCGAGTATTTCCGCAGCTCCAGACGCTCTGGATTGGTGCGTTTGTTCTTGGTGGTGATGTAGTTGCGGTCACCGGTTTCGGTGCATTGCAGGGTGATGTTGACTCTCATAATGGATACCTCCTGAATTTTATTTTTTATGGGATTGAAAAAGCTGTGTCGTTCCTGATCAGCTTGAAAGCTCCGTCTCGACGATCACATTGCTCTGCGGCAACGGGTCTGGCAGACGGCTCCAGTCTTGTGTCATCTCTTCCGGGGTTAACAGACATCCATCGAGATCGCTTGTGATCTGCTCCCGGTGAAGCCCGATCCCGATGAAAACTAGCTCATTGATCCGGTCACCGTAAGTGGCATCCCATTCAGCCGCCCACTCGGATTCTTCGGCGAGGATGGCTTCCAGCTCTTCCTGTGGCAAAGCAGCCGTCCAATATCCCGCCGCACCGATCTCAATGGACGGGCCTGCCTGACTCAAGGTGATCGCTACGTCATGACGGGTAGCCAGCCAGACGAAGCCTTTGGCACGGACGACCTCCTCCGGCCATTCTTCCAGCCAGAGAGCCAGACGCTCTGGATGAAACGGGATGCGGCGACGATAGACAAACGATGAGATGCCATACTCCTCTGTCTCTGGAACATGATGATCTTTTTGCAATTCCTGCAGCCAACCCGCCGATTGGCTCGCCTGCTCGAAGTCAAACAACCCGGTGTTGAGGATGTCGCCAGGATCGATCTGCCCTCGAACGGAGCGTATCAATCTGGCCCTTGGCTGAAGCTTACGCAGGACCGCCTCCAGCTCCGCCAGATTCTCCTCTGACACCATGTCACATTTGTTGAGGATCAGCACATCGCAGAATTCGATCTGATCCACCAGTAAGTCCACCACCTCACGCACATCGTCTCCGTCTACAGCCTGCCCGCGATCCAACAGCGTCTCCCCTGAGGAAAAGTCGTGCCAAAAACGGTTGGCATCCACCACCGTCACCATCGTATCCAGTCGGCAGATACGGGACAGATCGATCCCCTGTTCTTCATCTATATAAGTGAATGTCTGGGCAACCGGAACCGGTTCACCTATGCCTGTCGATTCGATCAGTATGTAATCGTACGCGTCTTCTTGAACGAGGCGCTCCACCTCGACGAGCAGATCTTCCCGCAGGGTACAGCAGATACAGCCGTTGGACATCTCCACGACCTTTTCATCGATGCGGCTTACACCCATAGGGCCCCTCACCAATTCTGCATCAATATTGAGTTCGCTCAGATCATTGACGATGACAGCGACACGAAGCCCGATCTGATTGTGCAGGATATGGTTGAGGATCGTGGTCTTGCCAGCGCCAAGATAACCGCTGAGTACGGTGACAGGTATTCTCGAATCGTTCATTCCAGGTGACTCCTTTCTTAAATCGTAATCATTACGATTTGATGTTTAACATAATAGCCGATCGGCGTCAGGGCGTCAATCCCCTTTTCCGATCAGCATCATTAATTCCCGGTCACTGAGCCCTTCCAATTCCAGCAGGCGCAGGTACGGATCGTCTCCCCCCAGCTGAAAATAATCGACAAACGCAGGCTCTGTCTTCATCCCAGACTGCTTTCGCCGCACGATTTCAGTACGTGCCGCCTCTCCTGCCAGCTGCAAGAGCCGGGCCTCGATCAGCATATGGCGGTAGGCATTTTGCCTGATAACCGGCACTGACTGTGCAAAAATCTCGAACTCGAACCCCCCGTAGAAAAATCCGGTGACACTTGAGTGTACCACTCCAATCGGATAGCTCCGCTGTGAAAAGCCGGGCTGCTCCCCCCATGTAGATCGGAGCAGCTGTTCAAAAGCGGTAAAGTCGTCCGGTCTGACCTCGCAGATGATGTCTAAGTCGCTTCGTTCCACGTCGATTTCGATCGGAATGGTTCCCGTGAGTACAGGCATGTATGGCTCCAGAATCGTAAAAATACGGCTGTCTGCCAGCACCTGATACGCTGCGCGTTGGCGTTGATTGCCGTTTTGCAGATAGGAGATGTTGGTGTAATCCGTATGCAGATTGGTTTGATTCAGTCTGTTTCGCTTCATGATCTTCCTCACTCTCTACTTCTACTCCTGTTCCCGCTTAATCCCGTGCCGGTGCGCATAGGCAGCCAGTTGAACGCGGTTTTCCAAGTAAAGCTTCTCTAGCAGATTTTTGATATGATTCTTGACCGTATGTTCGGTGATCACCAGATGATTGGCGATCTGACGGTTGGTTTCTCCGAGTGCCACGTATTGGAGGATCTCTGTTTCACGCGGTGTCAGGATACTCGGACTGGGCTCGTCTGTTTTGGCCGAAGCGGGCCGGAACTGGTGAAACAGACGCCCTGCCATCTCACGTGATACGGTCGCGTCCTCGGTAAGCAGTGAGCGCAGGTAAGCGAGCCACTCCTTGGGCTGCATATTTTTGAGCAGGTACCCCTGTGCGCCGAATTGCACAGCTGTGAACAGATCGGCCACATCATCGGAGACACTGAGGATCACCACCTTGATCTGCGGGTAGAGATGCTTGATCCGCTTGGTCGCGTCTAATCCATTGCACCCCGGCATATTGATATCCATCAGTACGACATCAGGCTGGAAGACCTCACACAGTCTCACGCCTTCCTCCCCATTGTCCGCCTCCCCCACTACGATAAAATTCGGATCATCAGCCAGCATACTCCGGGTCGCACTCCGGGCCAGTGGATGGTCGTCGACGATCAGTACACGGTAGCTTGTCATGATTGGATTCCCTCCTTAACCTTGGATCTGGGCTTGGACTCGGTCATAGGCCCCATCTTGGCAAAGGTCAGGCTCACTTCTGTCCCCCCCTGCTCATGTGTGACAATCCCAAAAGCCGCTCCCAGCTTATCTGCCATCTCCTGCATCATCCGAATCCCGTAATGGGTCACATCGGCAGGCATGTCATCCAGACCGTTGCCATTATCGCGGATGCTTAGCCGATTCCCATCCTTCGCCTGCTCCCAGCAGATCCACACCTGTGTCGCATCAGCATGCTTGCGGATATTGTGAAATGCCTCTTGAACCAGACTGAACAGCTGCACCTCCTGTTGCGAGGAGAACAAGCCGTCTAGCCCCTCCCACTTTTTCTCTACCGAAATCCCTGTCAGCACACTCCACTCATACAGCCATTTTTCCAGCCGCAGTGTCAGTGAACCAGTCTCCTCGGGTGTGGACCGCAGATTAAAAATCGCCTGCCGCATATGATGATCAATCTCGGCCACCGCATGCTTCGACTCCGCGAGATCGCCCTGGTTTAATTTGACGTTGAGATAAAACAGCGTCTGCGCGATATGCTCATGCAGCTCACGGGCCAACCGCTCCCGTTCCTCATAGACCGCCCGTCGCGACTGTTCCTCTGTGATGCGCCGGTTCATCTCATTGATCCGGTTAAACATCCAGGTCGCAAACAGATAAGCCAACAACAACGCCAGCAGAGTAATCACAAAATTCCCCTGCTCCATCGTCAGATAAGGAAAATGCACACTATGCCGAAAAAACTCAAACCCGCCGATCACCGATGTCGGCAGAATAATCGTGATCCATTTTAACGTCCGGTATGTCATCTGCTGATATTCACCTCTTATTCCTGTTCCATTAGCAGGATTTTGCCCGGTAAAAGGCGAATCTCTGTACGTTTTATGATTATCGCGGTCATCGGACCTTTTTTGTACATCATACCAAAAAATAATGGGGTGTTAGAATGGAAGAAAGCTTGCTGGCTGTCCTGTCGGTCGGGTTTGTGCTGGGGATCAAGCACGCGATTGAGCCAGATCATATGATCGCAGTCTCCACGATTGCAGGCCACAGCAAAAATCTGTGGCGCTCGTCTTTGACCGGAGTCTTCTGGGGGATCGGGCACACCGCGACACTGTTCATCGTCGGTCTGTTGCTCATCATGATGAAAGGGGAAATCCCGGAAAAGTGGGCCATGTCGCTCGAATTCACCGTCGGCATCATGCTGGTCTACCTCGGTGTGACCAATCTGTTTGCCTTTGGCCGTAAAAAGATGCAATGGCTCGCCCACGAGCATGACGGACACGAGCATCATCATATCCAACCTGACCCATCTGATCACCAAGACATACATACCAAAACCAAATCTTCTTATCTGAAATCCGTCCTGATCGGCTTCGTCCATGGTCTGGCGGGCAGTGCCGCGATGGTGCTCTGGACGATGAGTACGGTCGCAAGCGTCTGGGAAGGCGGCTTGTACATCCTGATCTTCGGCGCAGGCACGATCCTCGGAATGCTGCTGTTCACGACCCTGCTCGGGATTCCGTTCGTCTTGACGGCGAACCGCCTGCAGTTTAACCGCCGTCTCACCCAAGCGACCGGGCTGGTCAGCGTGGTGTTCGGCGTGTATTACATGTACAATCTCGGGATTACGGAGGGGCTTTTCTCCCTTTGGATGCAGTAAAAAAGAATCTACCCTCCCGCTCAAGCCATCTATGTGAAGATGTGCTTGGGCGGGGGTGGTAGATTTTTTTTGGTGAAGCTCGGTTTTCGTTTTGTCCTGATTTTTGCGTTCGGGACCGAGTTTCTGACAATGATCGTTGGATCGCGGGACTCGGCCTGTGATTTGCTATCGTGAGCAAAAACAGGTGATGCTGTAGGAAAACATGAGTGCAACAGAAGGAAGAACAGAGGTATTACGAATGTATGTGGATCCCTTTATCTCTCTGTATGCAGTATAACGGGGGCTAGTCTTTTCTGCATGACTCTAAGGGGCTATCTACTTACCAGTCATTGTTGGCATACCTTGCTTTTACTTCCTAACTTTCAAAGCCCCCTTCCCCCGCATCTCCACACTCACCATCTCCCAACACTCCTGCATGACCTTTTCCAACTGCCACACCGACCTCCCCAACAGCCTCACAACCAGCCCATTTTTACTCAACCGGCTCACCCCCGCGTACACATCCCCCTCTTTACACGGAGCCAAGAACTCCTGCAGCAGCCGCAGATGCTCCCCACTCACCTGCTCGGACAGAACCCACAGCGTCGCCACATGCGTATACTCCCCCAACAATCCAAGCGATGTCTCCCATGACTTCGGCTCTAGCAACAGCGAATCCCACACCGCCAGCTCCCCGTCCCAATACACGGATAAGCGGCTCATCATCCTCTCATAAGCCCAGACCTCTCCATGCCCCACGCGCCCCGGAGTAATGATCTCACTCACCACAGCCTGTCCACCTGTTGCCAGATGCACTACCGTCTCCCCCTCATGCCGCGACCCCTGATAAGGCACCAACGGCTCAGGCCGATACTCCAGAAAAGCCCCCTCCCCAACATAAAACGTACTCACCTGCCTGCTGCCCGCCTCCACCTCCACAGATGGATGCAGCTTGCACGAGGACTGGTTGGTCAGGTACAGCTCCGCACCCGCCTCCAAGGTGCAGGTGATCTCCTGTTTATCCCCATTAAAAAGACCGGGCGAAGAATCCATCAAATACAGGATCAATTCTCCGTCCGGCCCTACAAAAGGCTTGGCTGTCTTCATCGGTGCCTGGTGATGGGAATGAGCGAGAAAGCTTCGTCCCCCGCTCAGACCGATCACCCCGCTCCATGAACCGTTGACTCTCATAGCGAAGGAGGTGTCATGCCTTCGTGATAGGCAGCCGAGATGAAGGCGGCAATTTCCGCTGTCCCATCGTTATCTAAGAGATTGGTAAATACATACGGCTTCTCCCCGCGCATCAGCTGAGAGTCGCGGTCCATCACCTCTAGGCTTGCGCGTACGTACGGAGCCAAATCTTTTTTGTTGATCACCAGCATATCAGAGCGCATGATACCTGGCCCGCCCTTGCGCGGGATCTTCTCCCCTTGGGCTACATCGATGATATAGATGAACAGATCGACCAGCTCCGGGCTGAAGGCAGCCGCAAGATTATCCCCGCCACTCTCGATAAAAATAATATCCAGCTCACCAAATCGTCGCTCCAGATCAGTCACCGCCTCCAGATTCATCGAGGCATCTTCACGGATTGCTGTATGCGGGCAACCACCTGTCTCTACACCGATGATTCGGTCAGCAGGCAGGACGCCAGTGCGGTTGAGGATTTCCGCATCTTCTTTGGTATAGATATCATTGGTGATTACCGCCACGCTGTAGGTTTCTTTCATCGCCCAGCACAGCTTTTCAACCAGCGCTGTTTTGCCTGAGCCGACAGGGCCGCCGATTCCGACACGCATCGGGCGTCCTCCTTGGTAACTGCGATGCTTCCATTCATGATGATGATGGTCATGACCTTGACCTTGGCACATAGGTATCTCTCCTTTTTTCTATCTGTCTCTATGACATGAACAAACGGGAATACAGCGTTTCATGGCGCATCGCTTCGATCTCCTGCATCAGGTTATGGCAGGAAAGGCTCGCCTCTGAGACCGGGGTGAGCACCATCTTGCGTGCCTCCGCCTCGATGATCGGGATCAGGGCTTGCAGTACCTTTTGCCCGTCAGTCTGGCCGATTGCCATGGAGCGGAGCGCATTTTGTACGAGACTGTTGACCGAGGCGTACATATGACTGACCACCGTGAGTGCCGGAGCCTGCAGCAGGTACGCACAGATCCAGCCATGCACGATGCACGAGTTGCCGAAGCACTCGCCTTGCGTGACCCAAGACTCGTATTCTTTCAACCCAGAGTCAGGGTACAGCTCCAGCACGCTGTAGAGATAGCGACGGCCGATTTTCATCCCACCTTCACGGGATTCACGCGCCAGCTTGGAGAGCGTCAGCTTCCGGTCCAGTTCTTTGAGGTTCTCACGGGTCAGCTCCGAATTCGGCTCCTCTGCAATCAACCGTTGGGCTAACTGGTAGGCATACAGCACAGCGGCTCCTTCCATCGGGGAGAGGCTTCCGGTCACATACGAGCGCAGCCATTCGGTCAACTGCGCGGCATTACGCACACGTCCCTCCTGCATGGCCGTCTCCAACCCGAACGAGTGGGAGAACGAGCCTGTCGGAAATGCGGAATCGATCAACTGTACCAGTGGCAAAAAAGTTACCATCCTCATTCCCTCCTTAGAATAAAAAGTAACGCTGTGCCATTGGAACGACCCGAACCGGCTCACACGTGATCAACTCGCCGTCCACCTTTACCTCGTATGTGTCCGGATTCACCTGAATATCCGGGGTGGCTGCGTTGTGAACCATTTCTTTTTTTCCGATCCCGCGACAGTTTTTCACAGGCACTACCTGCTTTTGCAGACCCAGTTGCTTGGCGATTCCTTTTTGATAAGCAATCTGGGAGACAAATGTAAGCGAAGTCTCGCTCAACGCCCGGCCAAATGCGCCAAACATCGGACGCCCCATCACAGGCTGCGGTGTTGGAATCGATGCGTTGGGATCGCCCATCGCGGCATAGGCAATCATGCCGCTCTTGAGCACCAGCTCCGGCTTCACCCCGAAAAAGGCGGGCTTCCACAGCACCAGGTCAGCCACCTTGCCCACTTCAACCGAACCGACATACTCATCGATCCCATGGGTAATCGCCGGATTGATCGTCAGCTTGGCGATATACCGCTTGGCTCGGAAGTTATCATTGTCCCCTGTCTCCTCCGGCAATGCACCACGCTGTCGTTTCATCTTTTCCGCCGTCTGCCACGTACGGGTGATCACTTCCCCGACCCGCCCCATCGCCTGCGAATCCGAGCTGATGATGCTGAACACTCCCATATCATGCAATATATCCTCTGCCGCAATCGTCTCCGGCCGAATCCGCGAATCTGCAAATGCCACATCTTCGGGTATCCGGCTGTCCAAGTGATGACAGACCATCAGCATATCCAGATGCTCATCGATCGTATTGACCGTAAAAGGCCGGGTCGGATTGGTCGAGGAAGGAATCACATTACCCTCGCCCGCCAGACGGATGATATCAGGTGCATGACCACCGCCCGCGCCTTCGGTGTGGTAGGTGTGGATCGTTCTGCCTTTGATCGCCTTGATCGTATCCTCGACGAATCCTGCTTCATTGAGCGTATCTGTATGAATCGCCACCTGCACATCATACTGATCCGCCACCGTCAGGCACGTATCAATAGCTGCCGGGGTCGTCCCCCAGTCCTCATGCAGCTTCAACCCGATCGCTCCCGCTTCAATCTGTTCCGCCAAGGCCGCTTCCCCGGACGCATTTCCTTTTCCCAAGAAACCGATGTTCATCGGAAAAGCCTCTGCAGCTGCAAGCATCCGGTGAATGTTCCACGCCCCCGGTGTACACGTCGTCGCTTTCGTCCCCGTCGCAGGCCCTGTTCCGCCACCGATCATGGTCGTGATCCCCGAAGCCAGTGCCGTCTCGATCTGCTGCGGACAGATAAAATGAATATGCGTATCAATCCCACCTGCCGTCACGATTAAGCCTTCCCCTGCAATCACCTCTGTCGAAGCCCCCACGATCAGCTCCGGTGCGACACCTTCCATCGTGTCGGGATTGCCAGCCTTGCCGATCCCGACGATCCGGCCATCCTTCACCCCGATATCTGCTTTGACAATGCCCCAGTGATCGAGAATCAGCGCATTGGTAATCACCAGATCAGGCACACCCTCATCACGCGTTGTCCGGGACGCCTGCCCCATCCCATCACGCAAGACTTTGCCACCGCCGAATTTACACTCATCTCCATACACAGTAAAATCCTTTTCAACTTCAATGAATAATTCTGTATCAGCCAGTCGCACTTGGTCTCCCGTCGTCGGGCCGAACATGCTTGCATAGGCTTCCCTCGTAATCAAGAGCCCCTCTGTTCCGGCAAGCGGTGTGATCTCAGTATCTACACATTCTTCACAATCTTCTGTCATCATAAGCTCTGGCAACGGACCATTGACCAATCCATTATGACCATACATCTCCCGCTTGCCGCCATACGCGACCAGTGTCACCGGCTTCTCTTCACCCGGCTCGAAGCGCACTGCTGTCCCCGCTGCAATATGCAGCCGCATCCCCAATGCCTTTTCACGGTCAAAATCAAGCTGGCTATTCACCTCATAAAAATGATAATGGGACCCTACCTGCACAGGACGATCCCCTCGATTGACCACCAGCAATTCTACAGTCGGCCGCCCCGCATTGAGGCGAATCGGCCCGTTCCCTAATCGATACTCCCCCGGCTTCATGCTACGCATCCCCCTCTGCCGCCACCAGTCTCTTCGGGCGAATCGGCTGATGCACCGTGACTAGCTTCGTCCCATCTGGAAAAGTCGCCTCTACCTGCACTTCCTCGATCATCTCCGCTACACCTTCCATCACATCATCCTCGGTGAGGATCGTCGCCCCCCACTGCATCAACTCGGCTACAGACTTGCCGTCGCGTGCACCTTCGAGAATCTCATAGGTAAGAATCGCCATCGCCTCTGGGTAATTCAGCTGCAACCCACGCTTTTGCCTCCGCCGTGCCAAATCAGCGGCTACCACGATCAAAAGCTTCTCCTTTTCCCGCTCTGTCCAATGCATGAAGCTCCCCCTCGAATTTATGTAAAAGTAAGAAACATCAGAATTCATAACATCCTTTAACATAATAACCCAGTGTTTTTTTAAAAACAACCTCATATGTCAGGTTATCTCACATGTAAGGGCTTACCTTTTTGAACTTTTCTCAACAAGCTAATGAGGATATCTAATCCAATTGTGAAAACGCTTACAATAATGAAGATAACCTGATTTTTGAGGCAAATCAAATAAAAAATCATAAATATTTGGCAAATCATACACAATAAAGGAACCCCTTCCCCTTTTCTTCACCCAGATCAAAAAAGAGAAGTGGTTCCTCCATCATCGTCCTATCAATTATCCTATCTGTCTGCAACAAGCCCCTAACATCCCAGCCACTTCCTCGGCCGACATCGGCTTGCCAAAGAAATACCCCTGCATCTCATCACATTTTAATTCACGCAAAAAGTCCAGCTGTTCTTGGCACTCGACCCCTTCAGCGATGACCCCCAGCTTGAGACTGTGCGCCATCACGATGATCGCCTCAACAATCGTCGCATCATCGTTGTCCGTTGTGAGGTCACCTACGAACGAACGGTCGATTTTGAGGGAGTGAATCGGGAACTTTTTCAGATAGCTAAGCGATGAATAGCCTGTCCCGAAGTCATCGATCGAGATATGCAGCCCCATCTCCTTGAGCGCTCTCAGCTTGGCCTGTACATCCTCCACGTTATGCGCGGCAATGCTCTCTGTGATCTCCAATTCCAGATATTGAGGTGAAAGCCCTGTCTCTTCCAATACACCCGCTACTTGATCAACCAGATTTTTCTGTTGGAACTGATAGGTGGACAGGTTGACCGCGACACGCACCTTCGGCAGCCCGGCATCTTGCCATGCCTTGTTTTGCCGGCAGGCTGTCCGCATCACCCACTGGCCCATCGGCACGATCAGCCCCGACTCCTCCGCCACAGGGATGAACTGTCCCGGTGCCACCATGCCTTTTTCCGGATGGTTCCAGCGGATCAAGGCTTCAATCCCGCGAATCTCGCCCGCCGAATCGACAATCGGCTGATAATGCAGGACGAACTCATCCCGCTCAATCGCTTTGCGCAAAGCATTTTCCAACTCCAGACGCGGCAGGGTGTGGTTATCGAGGATCGACGAATAGAGCTGATAGTTGTTGCGCCCCTGATCCTTCGCCCGATACATCGCAGCATCTGCATGCTTCATCAGGCTTTCCGTATCCTCGCCATCCTCCGGGTAGACCGCGATCCCGATACTTGGTGTCGTATGGAACTCCTGCCCCCCGAAGAAAAAGGGATGTGACAGCGAATCAATAATCGAGTGCGCCACCTGTGTCACTTTTTCCTGAACGTCGACATTCGGGATCAACAGGGTGAACTCATCCCCACCCATGCGCGCCACCATAGCACCCACCGGCAGACAACTCTCCAGACGCTCCGCCACCGCCTGCAACAGCTGGTCACCAAAAGCATGTCCCAGTGAATCATTGATCAGCTTAAACCGATCTAAGTCGATGAACAGGACCCCCAGCTTTTCTTTATGTTGCTTCGCGTGATCCAGCATCTCCATCAGCCGCTCGGTGAACAGGCGACGGTTCGGCAAGCCGGTCAGCTCATCATGATACGCCAGATAGTTGAACAGCGCCTCCGCCCTTTTCTGCTCGGTCACGTCCTTGGCGATTCCATAGATCCCAACGAACTCCCCGTGCACAAAAATCGGCGTTGTCGTGACCTGCAGCTCAATCGGATGCCCCTGCTTATGTAAGAATGTTAAGTCAAAATTCTGCGGCTCTCCCATCTTTCCACGCCGGAAATGGTAGAATGCCTTTTCCTTCTCACTCAGCAGCAGCATGTCCCGAAAATTGGAGCGCACCAGCTCAGACATCTCATACCCGGTAATCTGTACAGCCGCTGGGTTCATACTGGTGAAGTTCCCCTCCAGATCCAGCGAAAAAACCGCATTGGAGTTATATTCGAACAGACACTTATAACGCTGCTCACTCTCTTCAAGCAACTTCGCCGCCCGGCGGTTTTCCGTCACATCACGGGACACGACGATGATGCGGTCCACTTCTCCCCGTTTATCAAACAGCGGCATGCACCGTGCCTCCGCCGTAATCCAGACTTCATCCGTAGCCCGGAACAGACGGATTTCGGACTGCACAGGCGTTTTTTCTGTATATAAAATCTTTAATTCTCCTGCCAACCGCTCCAAATCATCGGGATGGGTGAAGCTCGCTACATTCCGCCCTTCATATTCCTTATAGGGCAGACCGAGTATCCGCTCATGTGACGGTGACGCGTAAGATAGGTACCCTGTCCGTTCCACAATACAGATCAGGTCAAACATGTTGTCCATGATCGTCCGATATTTTTCCGCATTGAACCGCAATTCCTGCTCCAACGCTTTTTTCCGCGTGATATCACGGGCGATACTGGCGATGGCGGAGACACTCCCACCCTGATCGCGGATCGGAGAGATCGTCAGACTGATAATCAGCTCTGCCCCATCCCGGCTCAGACGCACCGTCTCAAAGGCCGGCACTTCCTTCCCCGCAAACACATCTACATAGATCGCATTCATATCTTCCTGGAACTCTTCTGGAATGATCGGCAGCTCCTTACCCTTCAACTCCTCATTGGTATAACCGAACAACCGCTCAAATGCTGCGTTGACTCCAATCACGTTACGGTCTGTATCTAGGATGACGATAGAATCACCGGTATGAGAAAAGAAAGACTCCAGCTTTTCCCGTGTCAGCCATAATTCCCGCTCTGCTTGCCGCCGCTCCGTGAGATCGCTGGCAATCCCATAGATTCCAACGTACTCGCCCTGATCCAGTATCGGCACATGGGTTACCTGCCACTCAATCAGTTCCCCGTCTTTGCGGACCATCTCCAGCTGCAGCTGCATGGACTCACCCTGCTTGATCTGTATCATTGATTCATACACTTGATCGTGATGATGGAGAGCTACTTTGTTTTTCCAGGACGAACCCAGGATCTCTGCACGCTCATACCCGCTCAGTCTGACAAAAGCCTGATTAGCGCTGATAAAGCGTCCCTCCGCATCAAGCGCATAGACCGCATAAGGATGATGATCCAGAATCTCGTGGCAACGTTGAATCCGCTCTTCCATACATTTCACTTGTTCCATTTCTTTCTGCACCTTTTGCAATTCGATCACCTTCGCAACATTAATAGCAAGGCCTGGTTATGACTGATCTTTTTGCTCTTCCCGCTTTTTCCGTATTCAACACCCATTCCGCACAAGAGACTGGCAGAAGGACAAGAAAAACTGGGCAACTCAACCCAGTTTCTAGATGTGTGACGCTCTATTCACAGGCTTCACTGTGAGAGATCGTCTTCAGATTGCATGTGAGGGATTCAAGCTCTTTAAAACTATCCACAATGGTAATAATCCGACGATGCTGTTCTTCTACGCTGGCGAGCACCTCTTCAACCAGTCCAGTGCTGTCCTCTGTTACACTGGATATACTTGTTACCTCTTCATAGATCACACGTGATGTATGCTGCAGATCGAGGACTTCCTTGCTGACGTTTTCTGCCTGCTTCACAACGTTGCCTGTGTTGTCACTGATCTGTTTGAGCACATGGTCTACCTTCTCTGTCGCTTTGCTGCTGGACTGGACGGCATCACGGCCATTTAAGATATGGCCCGACAACTCCTGCGTCTTCCGCTGAATATCTTCCAGAATCCCAGAGATCTTCGCGGTTGACTGATGCGAATTCTCTGCAAGCTTACGCACTTCGTTAGCTACTACAGCAAAACCTTTTCCATGTTCACCCGCACGCGCCGACTCAATCGCTGCATTGAGTGCCAGCAGGTTTGTTTGAGAAGCAATATCGCTGATTGTATTGAGGATTTCGCTGATTTGTCCCGCTTGTTTATTTAATTCATCTGTAAGTGTAACAGTTTTTTGGATAATATGGTTTACATTATCCATCTCGCGGGTAAGAGATAACATATGCTCATTGCCTTGCTTGGCCACACCGTCCATGGAAATCGACAAATCACGCATCATTGTCGAGGCCATCGCCACCTCGCTGACACCACTGTCCACCTGGTGCATCGAGTGAGTGATATCGTTTACACTCGTGGTCTGACCCTCAATCCCTTTTGCAATCTCACCGAACACTTTGGTCACTTCATTGGAGATCTTCCCAGTCACGTTCACATTGGCTTGCAGGTTTTCACTGAAGCTGCTCAGTCCAGCAATCGATTCACGGATTTCCACCAGTAATTCTTCCATCTCTTCTTTGGCTACCAACGCTTCCTTACGACTTTTTTCGACATCTTTCAGCGTTTTTTCGCCAAATCGGCCTTGCGCCACCAACAGTGCAGTCGTCAGAATCAAGTACAGATTCATCGAAAGCAGTCCATGCATATCAATTCCTGAGAACATATTTTCTTTATAGATAAAGTAAAAAATATTCGTGTAAATCAATCCGATCAAGCCTGTTAATATAATGGGGCGCGGATTTTGATAGAGAGAAACAACGGCCAGACTAAAGTAGATCATGAAGTAACTGACGATACGCGGATCACTTTCGACTACAGCCCAGGTCATGGCCGCCAATACTACCACTACGACATACATTACAGAAAGCTCATAGATCCGTTTGTACGTCATGACCGTAATCAGAATACATATGGCAGAGCCAGCTACCGCCATGACTATCATCCCCATAAAGGGCGCACCGATGATTAGGTCCAGAGTCGTGGACAATATAAGGGAAGTCCACAACAAAATGACCATCAGCTTATTCCGACGATGCATCGTCTCCCTAAAATCCATGAAAAATTCCCCTTTCTCTATTTGTTTTTTATATACACGTCATAACGGAGTGACAAAAATAGACACGTATATTTTCTAATTATACATTTTTTATTACCTCCGTAAATAATGTTTCGATAAAAATACTCAAACAATTGTAACATTTTTTATATAATTTTATAGAAGATAAGAAAAACAGACAGGTTTCCCTGTCTGTTTTGTCGTTTTTAGCTACTATTTTGGTGATTTTTGTCGAATCAGGAAATCAGAACTAATGAGCTAAACGTATATCTGTAAATGGCCAGTATACCAACTCCGTACGTCCTACCAGCTGTTCAAGTGGAATAGGACCCAATTCACGGCTATCTCTGCTATTTCGGCGGTTATCCCCCATGACAAACACATGTCCAGGCGGCACAGTGACCGGCGCAACATTCTCCGTCAATGGAAGCCCCATATCCGCTGCCTCTTTGCGCTTCTCGGCCAGATACGGCTCGTCTACTGCCTCGCCATTGATATAAAGCACATCATCTACCACTTCCACCCGATCACCCTCCAAGCCAATGACACGCTTGATGTAATCCTCTGTTGGGGTAGCATGGAAAACCACGATATCACCACGGTCTGGCTGCTGGAGATGATAGATCGCTTTATTGACAACAACGCGCTCATTATTATGCAGGGTCGCCATCATTGATTCTCCATGAACCGCATACGGCGCTCCCAAGAATGAATAGATCAATCCCGCCACGATCGCTACCGTCCCAATCGAGCGTCCCCATTCACCAAGCTCCTTCTTCCAATTCGTTTTTGTTCGATTAGTCTCTGGTTCTATCCCCGTACTTCTATTCATCGTGGACTGATTGTCTGTCGATTGATTCACCGTAGAATTCTCTTTTGCCATCGCTCGAATCCTCCTACTTTGGATTGTTACCCATTAATACGTAATGAACGAGAGCCTGGTTTCAAATATCAGGAAATTTTTTCAACTGAGAACATTCCCCGTTTGATAACTGTAAGGAAGTATACTATGATGTTGGCAGATTGTATATTTGTTATTATTCCCAATCGAATGAGAGTAAAAAGGAGCAACCAAATGAGAAAAATCCCCATCTATCACGTAGATGCTTTTACCTCAACCCCTTTTGGCGGCAATCCAGCCGGAGTCGTCCCCGATGCAAGCAGCTTAAGCGAACAGGAGATGCAGTTGATCGCCCGTGAAATGAACCTGCCCGAGACAGCCTTTCTGCTGCCGTCTAATCATCCGGAGGCCGATTTCACCGTCCGCTACTTTACCCCTTCGAGCGAAATCAATTTTTGCGGTCATGCCACGTTAGCCCTCGCTTGGCTGCTCGCCACCGAACAAGGCTGGAGCGACAAAACAGACCAAGTCCGGCTGCAAACCAAAATCGGTCTCGTTCCCGTCGCCTGGATCAAAGAAAACGGCGAGCTGAAGACCGCCATCATGACCCAAATCGCTCCCCAAGTAAAAGAGGTCGCCATAGACGCGGACATCGTAAGCCGCCTGATCGGTGTCCCAGCCGAAGAGATTGACCACCGCTATCCGATCCGTCTGGCTAACACCGGCAACTGGCATCTGATCATCCCTGTTCGCACCCGGACAGCAATCGACACTGCCAAACCATCCCTCTCCGAGCTGGAAGCACTCAACCGGGAGCTTGGCGTGAGCACGACCCATCTGTTCACCCTCAATGATCCTCTCCACGATGTATATACTAGAGACTTTGCCCCTGCTGTAGGAATCCCTGAAGATCCAGCAACCGGCTCCGCCAATGGTGCCCTCGCAGGTTACCTCGTTCTCGAAAAAATCCTCTCTCCTGATCAGAATCATCAGCTTACCTTTGGTCAAGGGCACGCCATGAGCCGCCCCGGCACATTACTGGTCTCAATCGAAACAAGCAAAACTAATCATTCCAGTGTAACCAACGATGGAACAGGTGCCACTGCCCCTATCATCAAGGTTGGCGGTGCAGCCGTTCTCACCATCAAAGGAGAACTTCAACTCCCCTAATCTCTACGCATATAAAAAAGGCTAGAATGTCTGAGCATTCTAGCCTTATCGTATGTAAGTATGGAGCGGGTGATGGGAATCGAACCCACGCGACCAGCTTGGAAGGCTGGAGTTCTACCATTGAACTACACCCGCATAATGGCGTGCCCTGAGAGATTCGAACTCCCGACCTTTTGATTCGTAGTCAAACGCTCTATCCGGCTGAGCTAAGGGCACATCTGTTATGAAAATAAATGGAGCGGACGAAGGGTCTCGAACCCTCGACCTTCGCCTTGGCAAGGCGACGCTCTACCAATTGAGCTACGTCCGCATGTTTTGTATGTTGTGTGGTGCGGGTGGAGGGACTTGAACCCCCACGGTCGCCCGCCAGAACCTAAATCTGGTGCGTCTGCCAATTCCGCCACACCCGCACGATTTTGTTGTTCATCTGTAAAAATGGTGAGCCATGAAGGACTCGAACCTTCGACCCTCTGATTAAAAGTCAGATGCTCTACCAACTGAGCTAATGGCTCTCAAAAATGGCTGGGGTACTAGGATTTGAACCTAGGAATGACGGAGTCAAAGTCCGTTGCCTTACCGCTTGGCTATACCCCAACGTGGTGCCGGCGATAGGACTTGAACCCACAACCCCCTGATTACAAGTCAGGTGCTCTACCAATTGAGCTACACCGGCATATGTTATTATTTTTTCGCCTTATCTTTTGAAAAGATGGCGGAGCTGACGGGACTCGAACCCGCGACCTCCGGTGTGACAGACCGGCGTGAACTCCAACTTCACCACAGCTCCATA
>NZ_VCNA01000012.1 GCF_006170445.1 Brevibacillus dissolubilis
TATTGCATACCCAGTTTTGAAGGTGCAACATCCTTCATAATATTCCTCAGTAGCTCAATGGTGGAGCAACCGGCTGTTAACCGGTAGGCTGGCGGTTCGAGTCCGTCCTGAGGAGCCATGCTCCTGTAGCTCAGTCGGTAGAGCGTTTCCATGGTAAGGAAGAGGTCGCAGGTTCGATTCCTGTCGGGAGCACCATTTTATCACTTGGCCCGTTGGTGAAGCGGTTTAACACAGCAGCCTTTCACGCTGTCATTCAGGGGTTCGAATCCCCTACGGGTCACCATCTATACGGAGGCTTAGCTCAGCTGGGAGAGCATCTGCCTTACAAGCAGAGGGTCGGCGGTTCGATCCCGTCAGCCTCCACCATCTAACATCATATCGGGGAGATAGCGAAGTGGCTAAACGCGGCAGACTGTAAATCTGCTCCCTCTGGGTTCGGCGGTTCGAATCCGTCTCTCCCCACCACTTCACATTGGGGTATAGCCAAGCGGTAAGGCAACGGACTTTGACTCCGTCATTCCTAGGTTCAAATCCTAGTACCCCAGCCATTGTGAGTCATTAGCTCAGTTGGTAGAGCATCTGACTTTTAATCAGAGGGTCGAAGGTTCGAGTCCTTCATGACTCACCATTTTCATAACATGCGGACGTAGCTCAATTGGTAGAGCGTCGCCTTGCCAAGGCGAAGGTCGAGGGTTCGAGACCCTTCGTCCGCTCCATAAAAGATGTGCCCTTAGCTCAGCCGGATAGAGCGTTTGACTACGAATCAAAAGGTCGGGAGTTCGAATCTCTCAGGGCACGCCATCTTACAAAAACAGTCGGGAAGTAGCTCAGCTTGGTAGAGTACTTGGCTTGGGACCAAGGGGTCGCAGGTTCGAATCCTGTCTTCCCGACCATTTAGTTTTGCGGGTGTAGTTCAATGGTAGAACTCCAGCCTTCCAAGCTGGTCGCGTGGGTTCGATTCCCATCACCCGCTCCATATGAAAAGACAACGAGTAATCCTTTTGGGGATTGCTCGTTTTTTGTTTTGGAAGAAAAAATTACTGGGCTGAGTGCGGCTCATATGCTCATATCTATACAGATTTCTGTCTGGTTGAGTCATTTCACCTTCTAAGGCTACAATAAGAATAGCACATAAGGGGAAGGAGTAATGTTCATGAATAAAAACATTAGTATTATTGGAGTACCCTTGGATTTGGGAGCTGACCGCCGTGGTGTAGAAATGGGGCCAAGTGCCATTCGACACGCGGGTGTGGTAGAGCGTTTAGAGGGTTTGGGTTATTCCGTAAAAGATATTGGTGATATTCCGGTGTCTCGTCCACAGACATTCAGCGAGACCGAAAATCATAAGTATTTGGATGAAGTATTTGAAGCAAATCATCTGCTGGCTGATGCTGTACGCAAGGAAGTCGAAGCAGGCCGTTTTCCGCTCGTGTTGGGTGGTGACCACAGCATTGCGATCGGGACAATTGCTGGGGTGGCAGCGAGCAAAAAGAACGTAGGGGTTATCTGGTTTGATGCGCATGGTGACCTGAACGTAGGGGAAACCTCGCCATCTGGTAACATCCATGGTATGCCTCTGGCAGCTAGTTTGGGACTGGGCCATAACCGTTTGGTGAACCTTGGTGGATATGCACCGAAGATCAAGCCGGAGAACATCGTCATCATCGGTGCCCGTGACCTTGATCCAGGGGAACGTAAACTGATTAAGGAAAAAGGTATCAAGGTATACACCATGCATGAGATCGACCGTTTGGGGATGACGCGCGTGATGGAAGAATCGATTAAGCATGTCAGCAACGGCACCGATGGCGTGCACTTGAGCCTTGATTTGGACGGTCTGGATCCATTGTACGCTCCTGGTGTGGGTACGCCTGTGATTGGCGGGATTTCGTACCGGGAAGGTCATCTGGCTATGGAGATCCTGGCTGAGGCGGATATCCTGACATCCGCGGAGTTCGTAGAGGTGAACCCGATTCTCGACCGCGAAAACATGACAGCAAAGGTAGCGGTTGCGCTGATTGGCTCAGCGTTTGGTGACAAGCTGCTGTAGCGCTAATTTGGCTCAGCATTCGGAATAAGCTAGGGTAGCGCTGGTCAACGCTCTCAGTTAGGTAATACAGCAGACAAGCCATAAAGCATATCGGTAGCCATTAGGTTGGCATAATAAAAAGAGAGGCAGACGCGCCTCTCTTTTTTCATATCTAAATTAGACAACTTATTGGTTATACTTTACAATTACAAAGTAACTGGCTGCATAGTAGTGTCGGGCTCTGGAGCTGGTTCAAGAGCTTGTCCAGCTTTACACTTAATTCGAGGAGTTCAGGTGTGATGACAGCATGATGTTTGTACTGATCGTTCATCTCCCGGCGGACTACTTCAATTTCAGATAAAAGGGATTTGGTGCACATCATCATCACACTCCACAAAAAGGTTTCAATACATAATGATTCCCACTTTTATTATATAGAAAAACTGCAATAAAATAACCATTTTTAGCAAAATTATTTCCAAAAAGTTCTTTTTAAACAGATGAAACCTGATATGAAGTGGTTCGTATACCTTGATGTGCGATAACCTTTAGGAGGATAGCATGGAATTTGTAGAGAAAAGATTGGTTCAGCGGGCCAAGCGCGGTGATCGGGAGGCTTTTGAAGAGCTTGTAGAGATGTACAAAGACAAGATCTATTCGCTGGCATATCGTATGGTAAGGAACCGTGAAGAAGCCGAGGATATTGCGCAGGAGACGTTTTTACGTGTGTATGCCAATTTCCAGAACTACAACGAGGAGTACAAATTCTCGACTTGGATTTACCGGATCGCCACCAATCTTTGTATCGACAGAGGGCGAAAGAAAAAACCGCACTTCTCTTTAGATGAAGAGACACAGGATGACAGCGGTATGGACTGGTATTCCCGCCTGCCATCGAAGGAAAAGACTCCAGAAGAAAAGGTCGTTGTGCATGAGCTGCAGGAGACGGTACAGGGGGCACTTACACAGTTGAACCCAAAATACCGCTCGATCATGATCTTACGGTATATTGAGGATCTTTCGCTGCAGGAGATCAGTGATGTGTTGCAATTGCCGATTACAACGATCAAGACAAGGATTCACCGTGGACGGGAAGCATTGCGCGGGAAATTAAAATTCATGTAGCGAAAGGAGCTTATCTCGATGGATTGCAAACAAATTCGCCCCCTGATCCATGGTTATTTGGATGAAGATATAGATTCGGAAAAAAATCAGATTCTGCAAGCCCATTTGCAGACCTGTGCAGAATGCCGTGAGATCATGCACGAGATTCAGAAAGCGATCGCGTTTGTGCAGAGTGCATCGCATATTCATGCGCCGAGTGATTTTACAGCGAAGGTGATGGCTAAGCTGCCGGCTCCAACCAAGGCGAACCGGTTTGCCGGCTGGCTTCGGGCACATCCGTTTTTGTCCGCGGCGGCTGTGTTTTTATTGCTGATGGGAGGTAGCCTGGTCTCTTCCTGGGTCGATCAGGATGATTACCTGCAGGTGGCCTCATCTGAGATGGATAAGCTGAAAATCGATCAAAAACGGCATGTGGTGATCGTACCCGAAGGAACAACCGTGAGCGGGGATATCATCGTCCGGAACGGGAACGTGGAAGTCGAGGGGCAAGTAAACGGGGACGTGGTGGCCATTGACGGGGAGGTCCGGCTGATGGCATCAACGGCTCATATCGCCGGTAATCAGGAGTCGATTAAGCAGATTGTGGATTACATTTGGTATGAGTTAAAAAATATCGGAAATGACTTGCTTCCAATGACTCCATAGGGGAAAATAGAAGAAACAGGGAGCACGGCCATGGCGAGCCGTGCTTTTTCCGCAGATTTAATCTGTTTGTCTGTAAACAGGATGCAGGCGGAAATGAAATGGAGCAGGGATGTGAGGACGTTTTGATCATAAGGTTCTTGGAAAGCCTTAACTACGCGAATTTACTGCGCTATGCGGTTGATATAACGTTGGTAACGTATCTGATCTACAAGCTGATCCTCCTGATCCGGGGTACGCGTGCGGTCCAGCTGCTGCGCGGGATTCTGGTGATTGTGATGACGTGGCTCGTCAGTAAGTATTTCGAACTGAAGACGCTGCACTGGCTGATGTCACAGGCCTTTACCTTCGGGGTTTTGGCGTTGGTGATTATTTTTCAGCCGGAGCTGCGCCGAGCGTTGGAGCAGCTTGGACGAGGCAAGCTGTTTTCGAGGTCGCATTCCACTGATGATGAAGAGACGGTTCAGCGGGTTGTGCAGGATGTAGCCAAATCTGTCACCTATATGGCGAAGCGGCGGATTGGGGCGCTGATCGTGCTGGAACGCGAGACAGGGCTGAATGATTACGTGGAGACAGGGATTCAAATCCAGGGGAAAGTTACCTCGGAATTGTTGATCAATATATTTATTCCGAATACGCCGCTTCATGATGGAGCGGTCATTATCCGAAAAGATGCACTGCTGGCTGCCGGATGTTACCTGCCGCTCTCGGAGAATTCATCGATTTCCAAGGAGCTGGGGACACGTCACCGGGCCGCGATCGGGATGAGTGAGGTATCAGATGGTTTGTCCATCGTGGTATCTGAAGAGACAGGGCAGGTGTCGATCACGTATAACGGGGATATCACCCGTAACTTGACGGAAGAGGATCTGACCCGAATTTTGCTGGAGCAGCTGAATCCGCAACAGAGCAAGTCCATGGGAAGTCGTTTGCAATGGAGGCGAAAACATGGATAGATGGTTAAACAGTCATTGGTTTGCCCGAAGTGTGGCTTTGCTGCTAGCCATCATGCTTTGGATGGTGGTTAATTTTGAACCGGAGTCCGGGGCAACGACGGAAGTGGCACAGCCTACGTTTATCGAGGGGGTAAAGATTACTCCGTATTATGATTCCGAACGCTTTGAGGTCGTCAAACAGCTGCAGACGGTACGCGTGGCGGTAGAGAGTACCAATCCGTTTTTCCGTTATAATAATTTCTTTACCACCGACAGTTATGAGTTCTTCGTCGATGCCAAAGGGCTTGGCAAGGGTACGCATAACGTCGCGGTGCAGTACAAGGGCTTCCCTGAGGGTACCGTGGTGAACATCACCCCAAGCGTCGTGCCGATCACCTTGGAGGAGAAGCAGATCGTCGAAAAGGATGTCAGCATCGATCCGATTGGGAAGGTGGCTCTGGGCTACAAAGCGGGAGAAGCGATTGTCAAACCGTTCCGCGTACATGTGAAAGGACCGGCCAGCCAGCTGAAGAATATCGGCTTGGTCAAGGCGACGGTCAATCTCGAAGGGGCCAAGGAGGAAATCACCGATACCGTGCCGCTCAAGGTGTACGATAAGACAGGATCACCGATGCAGCGGGTAGAGGTATATCCGCCGACAGTCGAGGTAAAAGTACCGGTAACAAGCCCTTACCTGTTAATTCCATTGAAAATGAACTTGACGAATGACCTGCCGGATGGCTATAGTTTGGCTAGTATAGTAACAAGTGTGGAAGAAGCCACTGTCTACGGGCCACAGGATGTCATCAAGTCGGTTACGACATACCCAGGGCCTGATATTGATTTGTCCAAAATCAAATCAGACTTGGTATTGCAGCTCAAAATGCCGTTGATGCCGGGTGTGGTAAAAGTAGAGCCGGAGTTCATCGAGGTATCACTCAAGGTGGTACCGTCAGAGACGAAGCGCTTGGAGAACGTGCCGCTTCGCATAAGTGGACTAGCTGACAAGCTGACGGCAAGAGTGTTGGCTGCTGACGGTCAGGAGGTCACGACCGTGAATTTTGATGTAATCGGTGCACCGCAGAATCTGCGTGGATTGACTGTAGAGGATGTACAGGTGCTGGTCGATGTGAGCAGCTTGCCGGTTGGTGTGCATGAAGTACCGGTGACGTACAATCCGTTGCCGAACTATCTCAAGGTAGCACCGACTGCGGTCAAGCAGGTAACCGTGGAAATCACGAATAAACCATAAGAGACATAGGAATAACCATAGGCTAATATCTGTAGAAGTTAGGAAAAGAGGGACAAGGATGGGGAAATATTTTGGTACAGACGGGATTCGCGGCGTAGCGAATGCGCAATTGACGCCTGAGTTGGCGTTTAAGGTAGGGCGCGTCGGCGGTTACGTGCTGACTCGACATAAACAAGAAGGCAAACCAAAAGTAGTGATTGGACGTGACACTCGTCTGTCTGGTCATATGCTGGAGAACGCGTTGATCGCAGGTCTGCTTTCCGTGGGAGCAGAAGTCGTGCGTCTTGGTGTCATCGCGACATCCGGTGTTTCCTATCTGACCCGCGCATTGGGTGCGGATGCTGGTGTCATGATCTCTGCATCTCACAACCCGTACCCGGATAATGGGATCAAATTCTTCGGCGGCGACGGCTTTAAGCTCAACGACGAAGTGGAAAGCGAAATCGAACAATATCTGGACGCAGCAGAAGATACACTGCCACGTCCAACCGGCGATCAAATCGGTACGGTCCTCGATTACTTGGAGGGCTGTCAAAAATATCTGTCTCACTTGAAAAACACGGTTAACGAGCGTTTTGACGGCATGAAGATCGTGCTCGACTGTGCCAATGGTGCGGTATCCTCTCTCGCTGCGCGTCTGTTCGCAGATGTAGAAGCAGAGGTCATCACGATCGGGGCAAGCCCGAATGGTGTCAACATCAACGAAAACTGTGGCTCCACTCACCCAGAGCGTCTGCAGGAGGAAGTCGTGAAGCACAAAGCTGTGCTTGGTCTTTCTTTTGACGGGGACGCTGACCGTTGTATCGCGGTGGATGAGAACGGTCAGATCATCGACGGTGACTTCATCATGGCGATCTGTGCCCGTGCGCTCAAAGCAAAAGGTAAGCTGAACAACAACACCATCGTGACCACTGTCATGGCCAACCTTGGTTTCTACAAAGGTATGGAAGAGTGCGGGATCAATACAACCAAAACCGCAGTAGGCGACCGTTATGTAGTGGAAGAGATGATCCGTGGAGGCTACAACTTCGGCGGGGAGCAATCCGGTCACATCATTTTCCTCGATTACAATACGACTGGGGATGGACTTCTCACTGGTCTGCAAATCCTCAACATCATCAAGGAAACAGGCAAGCCACTCTCTGAGCTGGCCCGCGTGATGACCAAGTTCCCGCAGCTGCTGGTGAACGTACGCGTCGAAGACAAATCCAAGCTCTCCGGCAATGCGGTGATTGAGCAAGCGATCCGTGATGCGGAAGATGCACTCGCAGGCAATGGCCGTGTGCTGGTGCGTCCATCCGGTACAGAACCGCTTGTCCGCGTCATGGCAGAAGGTCCAGACGAAGCCGAGCTGCAAAAGATCGTCGGCAACATCGTAGACATCGTGAAAGCCGAGCTTTCCTAATAGGCAATGCAAGTGTAAGGGAGTGGCACAATGCTGCTCCCTTTTGCATAAAATTAGGTATCAAATAAAGCATTGTACACTTGCCTAAGCTGTGATAAAGTATTCTAGTGATTCATCTCATAGACTTTTGGAAAGGTGGTGAATATAAGGGAAATTACCTGTGGTTTGACAATTGTAAAGCGCCAGCACTGTGGCTGCCCGACATGGAGCACAGTGGACGAGGAGGAGGTTTATCGAATGTTTCGGCGGATGCCTCCCGGATGCTTGTATCAGCGCCGCAAAGTTCAAGGACAAAACAGCAGGGTAACCGGCTGGACAAAACCTGAACATGATACAGATACACCGAAATGAGGTTAATCAAGTACAACACGAGAACGGCGGGGACGCAGCCCCGTCATAAGCAGCTTAGATGGGATGTGTCCCCTGCCGTATTTTGAAAGGGGATTATTTATACATGTGCGGTATCGTTGGATATATTGGTCAAAAGAATGCTCAAGAAATTATTGTTGGTGGTCTGCGTAAGCTTGAATACCGCGGCTATGACTCTGCAGGTGTTGCCGTTCTCACGGAAAATGGTCTGGCTCACGATAAAGCAAAAGGACGCCTCGCTGAGCTCGAAGCTCTCCTGGAAGTAAAACCGCTGGAAGGTACAGCAGGGATCGGTCATACTCGCTGGGCGACACACGGTAAGCCATCCCGCGAGAATTCTCACCCACACCTCGACGAGAAGCAAAAATTCGCGGTGGTACACAACGGGATTATCGAGAACTTCCTTTCTATTAAAGAAGAGCTGATCGCTAAAGGCTACAAATTCATCTCTGAGACCGACACAGAAGTCATCGCTCACTTGCTCGCTGACCTGTACGATGGTGATCTCGAATCCACTGTCCGTCAAGCGATCAAGAAAATGCGCGGTGCTTATGCGCTGGGAATCATGTCTGAGTATGAGCCTGACAAATTGATCGCGGCTCGTCTGGCAAGCCCACTCATCGTCGGGATCGGCGAAGGTGAAGCGTTCATCGGCTCTGACATTCCAGCAATCCTGGAACACACCCGTGACGTCTACATCCTCAATGAAGGGGAAATGGCTGTTCTGACCCGTAACGGTATTGAACTGTCTGTCGCTGAAACCGGTGAAAAAATCGAGCGTGATATCTTCCACGTCGAGTGGGACCTCGTGCAGGCTGAAAAAGGCGGCTACGATTCCTTCATGCTGAAAGAAATCTATGAGCAGCCACAAGCGATCCGCGACACCATGGGTTCCCGTATCGATGTAGACACCAATAAAGTGGTTCTGCCTGAGATCAAGATGAGCGCCGAGGAGCTGTCTCAGTTCAACCACATCTACATCGTGGCTTGCGGTACATCCATGCACGCAGGTCTCGTCGGGAAAGAAGTCATCGAGAAGCTGGTACGCGTACCAGTAGCGGTAGAAGTAGCGTCTGAGTTCCGTTACCGCGACCCGATCTTCACCGACAAAACACTCGTTGTGGTCATCAGCCAATCCGGTGAAACAGCAGATACCCTCGCAGCTCTGCGCGAAGCGAAAAAGAGCGGCGTAAAAGTACTCGCTATCACCAACGTGGTAGGCAGCTCTGTAGCCCGTGAAGCAGACGAAGTGATCTACACCTGGGCTGGCCCAGAGGTAGCAGTCGCATCCACCAAAGCATATACGTGCCAAGTGATTTCCCTGTATCTCTTCGCGCTCTACTTTGCGCAAGTGAAAGGCACGCAATCCGACGCACAAATCGCGGAGATCACCACCAACCTGCTTGAACTGCCGGGCAAAGTGGCTGAAATCCTGGAAAATCCAGAAGCGATCCGCGAATTCGCGAACACCCTGACCGATGTAACCAGCCTGTTCTTCATCGGCCGCGGTCTTGATTTCGCTGTGACGCTCGAAGGCTCTCTCAAGCTCAAAGAAATCTCCTACATCCACTCCGAAGCATACGCAGCAGGCGAGCTCAAGCATGGTACGCTTGCTCTGATCGAGGACAATGTTCCTGTGATCTGCCTTGCGACTCAACCTGACATCTATGAAAAGACTGTCAGCAACATCGTTGAGGTAATCGCCCGTGGTGCGCGTACGCTTGGTTTTGCAGTTGCAGGTGATGAAGAGCTTGGCAAGACCGTCGACTCCGTGATCCACATCCCACAAACACTGCCGTTCTTGTCTCCAGTTCTGTCCGTAATCCCGCTCCAGCTGCTCGCATACTATGCATCCGCAGCGCGTGGTTTGGATGTTGATAAACCGCGTAACTTGGCGAAGAGTGTGACGGTGGAGTAAGAGGTTTTTTGATAGAACATTAAGATGTAAGCAATAAAGAGCGAGAGGACGATTTTAAAGCCTCTCGCTCTTTTCTTTTGTACATAGATTGCGTACACTAACGGTTGATTATCGATGCAAGCAGAGGTTATCTGTTATGTTATATTTTCATTGAATACAACCGTAAGCAAGAACGGGGCTTGAACGGCTTGGCTTGCCTATGATAAAGCTCGTGAACCATTCGTCAATCTTAAATTGGTGAATGATATTGAACAAATCATACCGTTCTTAGTTGAGGCATACAAACTAAAACCCTAAATACACATCATCTACATCTTTTCGAAAAGCCGAGTAGAACTCAGGTCATTGATCTGAGTTCTACTCGGCTTTTAACTTTTGCAAGAAATAGGTAGACTTTCATCTGTTCAAAGTGAAATCTACTACCTGCAAGTACCCCAGGACCTAGTCCATAACCCCTCCCATATAAAAGAATGTTTATCCGCGAATGATCTCCCCTCACATCTTCACTCATATTCTTCTACCAAATGCAATAATATTCAGTCGACTTATATAACCATAAAAGAGAAAATATTGACAAATCTAGACAGTATGACTACTATAATAGTGGTATTATAAAATTTCCCATACAAGGGATAAGAACAACTAAAATTACAGTAGATAGGGAAAAATCCTAATCAAAACTAATCGTTGTTGCGGCACGTTAGTGGAAATTAGGTTTTATAAGCACATAATTATGTAATGTGTCGAAAAGGCAGATGAAAGGGGAGAGGTCTGTTCGCAATCGGAGATGTGATATGCGAACAGCAGGAGTCGTTCAAATTGGAAAAAACCACTCCGTATTTCTTGCCGATTAGTCGAAAACAATTGCGTGATAATATAACGGGCATATATATACAAAAGCATCAACAAGTTTATTAATAAACAAAAATAATCTCACGAATGTAGGAGATGGAACACCGATCATCAAAATCCGGCCCAAAATCAAATAGCGATCATTTGGAAAATCTGCTGGTAACAGCATTTTTTTATTTGGTGGGGTTGAACAGAATCATGCCTCAGGAGGTGGCAAGCAATCTTGCAAATGCTGGAGCATCGCGGGATCCATACAGGGTATGACCTATACCAAATCAAGGTCGCTTCTGCCAATATACGAAACTTCAATTATATCGTGGTCGATCAGGCAACGGGACAGACTGCCATCGTCGACCCTGCTTGGGATTTGGAGCTGATTACGGGGACATTTCGGGCACTTGGTGTGAAGCCTGACGTGATTTTGCTGACGCATTCCCATGATGATCATGTCAACATGGCGGCTCCGTTGGTGGAACTGTATGGCTCACAGGTCTATATGTCTGCCAAGGAGATCGATACTTATCAGTTTCGTTGTCCGAATCTGAATCCAGTGGAGGACCTCGATGCCATCCAACTGGGGGAAACTGGCATCACCTGTCTGGTGACACCAGGGCATACGGTGGGAGGCACCTGCTATCTTTTATCGGAGAGTCTGTTTACCGGGGATACGATTTTCATAGAGGGGTGTGGCATCTGTACGACCGTGGGAGGCTCTCCCTATGAGATGTTTGAGAGTATCCAGCGGGTGAAAAGAACGGTTGAGCCACATGTACGGGTCTATCCGGGACATTCGTTTGGGAAAGAGCCGGGACAGCCGCTGAGCTATCTGCTGCGAAACAATATTTATTTTCATATAGAGAGAATCGAGCATTTCATTAAGTTCAGGATGCGAGGCAACCAGAAGGGCTTGTTTGATTTTAAATAGGAGGGGAAAAGATGATCACCTATGTGTTCCCAGGGCAAGGCTCTCAGCACAAAGGGATGGGAGAGGCGCTCTTTGATGAGTTTGTGGAGCTGACAGAGCAGGCCGATGAAGTGCTGGGATATTCGATCAGGAGGCTTTGCACGGTCAACCCGTATTCGTATCTGAGCCAGACACAATATACGCAGCCAGCGCTATACGTGGTGAGTGCTTTGAGCTATCTGAAAAAAATCCGGGATACCGGGAAAGTGCCAGACTTCGTGGCAGGTCACAGCTTAGGGGAGTATAACGCATTGTTTGCCGCGGGGGCTTTTGATTTTGTGACTGGCTTGCAGTTGGTACGAAAAAGAGGCGAGCTGATGAGCAGGGTCACGGGCGGCGGGATGGCTGCGGTCGTGGGGCTGAGTGATGTGCAGGTGACCGAGATCCTGCAGCAGAGTCAGCTGGATGCGATTGATGTGGCCAACTTCAATACGCCTACCCAGATCGTTATTTCCGGGCGAAAAGAGGACATTGACCGGGCCAGACCTGTTTTTGAAGCGGTCAAAGAGGTTCGCATGTATCGCCCGTTGGATGTCAGCGGTGCGTTCCATTCCCGATATATGAGTGAAGCGAAGCAGGAATTTGAACAGTTCCTAAGTGCATTCCTACTCAACCCATTATCGATTCCGGTCATCTCCAATGTGCATGCACGGCCCTATGAGCAGGAGAAGCTGAAGGCGACGCTGGCGGAGCAGATCAATCACTCGGTCAGATGGACAGACAGCATCCGTTACTTGATGGGTCAGGGAGACATGACATTTGAAGAGATCGGGCCGGGGATGGTCTTAACCGGGCTGATTACGAAGATCAGAAAAGAAGCAACACCGATTCAGCTGGTCTGATCGGTCTGTACCTTCATTTTCCACCCAAAAAACACTCTATCATTCGGTGATACCGTTCCGCCGGAGGAGAGTGTTTCTTTTGTTTTATAGATAGAATGTATCTTTTATAAATATGATGCGAGGAGAATTGAAATGGAAAAAGTAGCATTTAACCCGAATTCAGTAGAGTTTAACCAAGATCCGTTTGCCGTGATGGGCTATTTCCGCGAGAACGACCCGATTCATTTTTTTGAGTTGAACCGTTTTGGCCGTACGCTTCGTTGCTGGCTGATCACGGGGTATGACGATTGCAATACGTTCATCAAAGAAGAGCGTATTACAAGGGACGTCAAAAAGGTCATGAGCCCAGAGATGATCAAGGCGATCAATGTGAGTGAAGATGTCAATTTTGTATCGGATCACATGCTGTTTAAGGATGCTCCAGATCATACTCGCTTGCGTTCGTTGGTTCACTTGGCATTTACGCCGCGCACGATCGAGAATATGCGTGCCAGCATTACACAGACAGCAGAGCGCTTGTTGGATGAGATGGAGAAAAAGGTAGAAGTGGATATCATGAGAGATTTCGCTTCTCCACTGCCGTTCATCGTGCTCTCTGAGCTGATGGGGATTCCGGAAGAGGACCGCGAGACGTTCAACGTGTGGACCAACACGATTGTCGATACATCCGAAGCGAATCAAGAGCTGAGCAATAAATATATCAGAGAGTTCAAAAGCTATCTCGGCAAGCTGATCGAAGACCGGAAAGCCAATCCAAAAGACGACCTGATCAGTAAACTGGTACAGGCGGAAGAGAATGGCGACAGGCTGGATGAAGCAGAGCTGTATGCGATGCTGTTTATTCTGGTGGTGGCTGGTCTGGAAACGACGGTAAATCTGCTTGGCTCGGGTACACTGGCACTGCTTCAGCACAGAGATCAGCTGGAAGCATTGAAGCAACATCCTGAGATGATCGAATCCGCTGTGGAAGAGCTGCTTCGCTATACGTCTCCGGTCATGATGATGGCAAACCGCTGGGCGCTTGAAGATTTCAGCTACGAGGGTCATTCCTTCCAAAAAGGAGATATGTTCTTCATCGGGGTAGGGGCAGCGAACCGCGATCCGAAGCAGTTCGAGAATCCGGATCAGCTCGATCTCGACCGTGCACCGAACCGCCATATTGCGTTTGGGAATGGCATTCATGTCTGCTTGGGTGCTCCGCTTGCGAGAATGGAAGGGCAGATTGCATTCTCAGCGTTATTGAAGCGGTTCCCGGATATTCAGCTGAAGGTAACAGCAGATGAGCTGAAATGGAGAAAGAATGCATTTTTGCGTGGGTTGGAGGAGCTGCCAGTCTCCCTGTAAGGGGGGATTGGCAGTACCCATAGCAGGTTCCTTGCAGCTAATCGCAATCATTAACCAATAAAAGTGTCAGATGGAGGGAAAGCAGGTATGGTCTCTGCCGGAGTGGAAGCGATAAATATTTTTGGGGGATCGGCGTATCTGGATGTAATGGAGCTGGCGAAGCACCGCAATCTGGATTCTGCGCGATTCGAGAATTTATTGATGAAAGAAAAGGCGGTCGCCTTGCCGTATGAAGATCCGGTTACGTATGGCGTGAATGCGGCGAAGCCGATCATTGACTCGTTGTCAGAAGCAGAGAAGGACCGGATTGAGCTGTTGATCACCTGCACCGAATCAGGGATCGATTTCGGGAAATCCATGAGTACCTACATTCATCATTATCTGGGGCTGAACCGAAACTGCCGCTTATTTGAAATCAAGCAAGCCTGTTATTCTGGGGCGGCTGGGTTTCAGATGGCGGTCAATTTTATTTTGTCGCAGTCCTCTCCTGGGGCGAAGGCTTTGGTGGTGGCGACCGATATTTCCCGCTTTTTGGTGGCAGAGGGCGGAGATGCATTGAGTGAGGACTGGTCGTACTCTGAGCCGAGTGCAGGGGCTGGTGCGGTCGCCGTACTGATTGGAGAAAATCCGTCCGTATTCCAAGTGGATGTGGGCGCAACCGGTTATTATGGCTATGAAGTGATGGACACATGCCGTCCGGTGCCAGACAGTGAGGCGGGAGATGCTGACCTGTCCTTGATGTCGTATATGGACTGCTGTGAGCAGACATTCCGCGAATATCAGAGACGGGTACCAGAGGCGGATTATCAGGAGACATTCCAGTACCTTGCTTACCATACTCCGTTCGGAGGGATGGTCAAAGGGGCACATCGAACCATGATGCGCAAGATGACCAAAGCGAATCGCAATGAGATCGAACAGGATTTCGAGACGCGTGTCATACCGGGGATGACCTACTGCCAGCGGGTGGGCAATATCATGGGGGCGACGATGCTGTTGTCCTTGGCAAGTACGGTCGATCAGGGACAGTATACAGCACCGAAACGGGTAGGCTGCTTCTCCTACGGCTCTGGCTGCTGCTCCGAATTCTTCAGCGGTGTGGTGACACCACAGGGGCAGGAACGCCAGCGCCGTTTTGCGATGGAGCGGCATCTCGATGAGCGTTACCAGCTTTCGATGGAAGAGTATGAGGCGATTTTTAAAGGGAATGGAGCCGTGAAATTCGGGACCCGCAATGTCAAATTGGATCTGGATTTCATCCCAGGTGTATTGGCGGCAGGGAAAGGCAAGGAACGGCTGTATCTGGAGGAGATCTCTGAATTCCATCGCAAATACCGGTGGGTCCGATGAATTACCAGACGATACAGGTTCGGTTTCAGGAGTCGATCTGCTACATCAGGCTGTACCGGCCTGAGGCGAACAATACGATCAATGACCGTCTGATCGAAGAGATGCATCATGTGCTGGCGCTGTGTGAGGAAGCCGCAACGGTTGTGGTGCTGGAGGGCTTGCCGGAGGTGTTTTGCTTCGGGGCTGATTTTGACGGGATCTACAACGAGCTGGTCAGCGGGAATCGGACGGCACAGAGTCAGGAGCCGCTGTATGATCTGTGGCTGAAGCTGGCTACCGGGCCATTTATTACGATTTCGCATGTCCGGGGAAAAGTAAATGCGGGTGGCGTCGGGTTCGTGGCTGCGAGTGATATTGTCGTGGCTGATGAGACGGCGCATTTTAGCTTGTCTGAATTGCTGTTTGGATTGTTTCCGGCGTGTGTGCTGCCTTTTTTGGTGCGGAGGATTGGACATCAGAATGCGCATTATCTGACCTTGATGACCCAGCCGATCACGGTGCAGCAGGCACATACCTGGCGCTTGGTGGATGCGTATGAGGCGAACAGTGAGGTGCTTTTGCGCAAGCATCTGGTACGTCTGAGACGGTTGTCGAAGTCTGCTGTGCAGCGGTATAAAAGGTTTTCTGCTGAGTTGAACGATCTGCTGTATCAATCCAAGGGGCTGGCTCTTGCGTCCAATCAAGAGGTGTTTGCCGACCCGCAGAACCAAGAGGGAATCATCCGGTATGTGCAGACCGGGCAATTTCCGTGGGAGAGCCGATAGTACAGCGTTTCCTAATAGATGTAGATGAACCAAATCTGTTACGAGAGTGTGTAAGGAGGCAATATGTCAGAACCTGTTGTTGAGTTACGTGAAATGGAGCCAGGTATTATCCAAGTGAAGATGCAGGATAGAGTCCATAAGAATGCATTTTCAGAAGGGTTGATCCAAGGACTGATCAGTGCTTTTGAAGTCATCCAGAATAACTCACAGTATAAGGTTGTGATTTTAACAGGGTATGATAGCTATTTTGCATCTGGTGGAACACAAGAAGGCTTGTTAAATATCCAACAAGGTAAAACCAAGTTTACTGACGATAACATCTATTCTCTCGCATTGGATTGCAAAATTCCGGTGATTGCGGCGATGCAGGGGCATGGGATCGGGGGCGGCTTCGTCATGGGGCTGTTCGCTGACTTCGTGGTCTTGAGCCGGGAGAGTATCTATACGACGAACTTTATGAAATATGGCTTCACACCTGGCATGGGTGGGACCTTCATCGTTCCGCAGAAGCTCGGGTTCAGCCTCGGACAAGAGCTGCTGATGAATGCGGGCAATTACCGTGGGGCTGATCTGGAGAAAAGAGGAGTGCCCTACCCGGTTCTGCCGCGTCAGGAAGTGATGGGCTATGCGCTGGAACTGGCCCGTGAGCTGGCAGAGAAGCCGCGGCATTCTCTGATTACGTTAAAAGATCATCTGGTGGCACCGCTTCGTGAACAGCTTCCGCGTGTGATCGAGCAGGAGCTGATCATGCATGAGAAGACCTTTCACCAAGCAGAGGTCAAAGAGCGGATCACCCAGCTGTATGGAAGCTAGCCGGGATTCGTGGATGCATAAGAGAATGCACCGAGATGATAGGACCTGCCTTGCGTTTGTGGAAGAGCAGGAGAAATGGAGGGAGCTCTAATTGAGTAAGGTTCATGCTAGTGAAACCATCAATCTGTCAATCAGTCATGGGGAGCAACTACGAAGAGAAGCAGACCACCCAACGATCCTTCCCGACATCTTATATCAAACAGCGAGTAAAGTAGGTGACACCAGAGGCATCATCTATCTGCAGCCAGATGGCACAGAGGTACATCAGTCTTTTGCCGGGCTATGGAACGATGCACTGCGGATTGCACGAGGCCTTCGTCTTGCGGGATTCGGCCCTCAGGATACCGTGGTCTTTCAGCTCGGTGAAAACGATCAGTTCATCCCAGCGTTCTGGGGATGTGTCGCAGCCGGGGTGGTACCCGCTCCGCTCGCTGTCGCCCCGACCTATACGCAGACCAACAGCGGTACGCAGAAGCTGCAAAATGCCCTCATCACCCTGAATCACCCGCCTGTCATCACCAACCGCGACATGCTGGATGAAATGATCGAATGGGCGAAAAGAGAAGGGATTGAGCAGTTCCGGGCTTTTGCCATTGAAGATCTCTATGCAGAGGAGATGGCGGAAGACTGGCATCGCGCTGATCCAGAAGAGATGGCGCTGTTGCTCTTGACCTCCGGCAGTACAGGACTTCCTAAGGCTGTGATGCTGAATCACCGCAACATCGTGAGTATGCTGATCGGTAACATTCAGATGCACGGGTTTACCAGTGAGGATGTGACCTTTAACTGGATGCCACTGGATCATATCGGTGGAATCGGGATGATGCATATGCGCGGTGTCATGCTGGGCTGTCAGGAGATCACCTGCACGAGTGAGACGATTCTGGTCGATCCGCTGAGATGGATGGATTGGATGAATCATTATCGGGCTTCAGTTACATGGGCACCGAACTTTGCCTTTGGGCTGATCGCCGATTTTGCCGACGAGTTCGAAGGGCGGAACTGGGATCTGTCGTGCATGCGTTGTCTGTTCAACGGTGGGGAAGCATTGGTTGCCAAGACAGGACGCAGGCTGCTTGCGTTACTGGAGCCGTACGGGTTGCCAGCCAACGCAATTGTCCCGGCTTGGGGGATGTCGGAGACCTCGTCTGGCGTGATTTTTTCACGGGAATTCACGAGAGCCACGACCAGTGATGAGGATGAGTTCGTCGAGATCGGTCTGCCGATGCCAGGTTTTTCGATGAGAATTGCCGATGATCAGAACGAAGTGGTAGAAGAAGGCGTGATCGGGCGCTTCCAAGTGTCCGGGCTTTCTGTCACGAGTGGCTACTATCGCCGTCCGGAGCTCAATGAGACAGTCTTCACGGCTGACGGCTGGTTTGATACAGGAGACCTCGGGTATCTGCGCAATGGCCGTCTGACCATTACGGGCCGCAACAATGATGCGATTATCATCAACGGGATCAACTATTACAGCCATGCGATCGAATCAGCGGTCGAGGAATTGCCGGAGATCGAGACTTCTTATACAGCGGCATGCGGGGTTCGTCTGAATGACGATACGACCGACCAGCTGGCGATCTTCTTCGTTACAGCCACAGCGCTTACGGATGCAGAGATGGCACAGCTGCTGAGAAAAATCCGCTCCCATATGGCTCAGACCGTCGGGATTACGCCTGATTATCTCTTGCCGCTGGATCGAGAGCAGATTCCCAAGACGGCGATTGGCAAAATCCAGCGTGCTCAGCTGAAAAAAGCGTTTGAAAAAGGCGAGTTCGCTGACCTGCTTGAGCTTTTGGAGCTGGTCATCCGAGGCGGGCAAGGGGCTGTCCAAGACAAGCAGACAGACAAGGTGACGAGAGAAGACATCCAGCAGGAGCTGATCCGCTTTTTCATAGAGGATCTGAATATTACTCCAGAGTGGGTGGAGCCAGACACCAATATCCACAGCATCGGGATCAATTCCATCGCGTTGATGAAAATGATGCGGATGGTCGACAAAGGCTACCGTGTCAAGCTGACAGCGAGAGATATGTTCAAGTATCCGACCCTGCATGCCTTAGCGGGCTATCTGGCGGAAAAAGCAGAAAAAGCAGCGGCCAGCGCGAAAACGCAGAACAAGCCGACTGCCACTGCCATGGACGCGAAGAGCATGATCCCGAAACAGACGGGTGCCAAGACATCCTTCCAGACCCCGCTTTCCGAAGTACAGAAAGGATTGTGGGCGCTGCAAAAAATATCGCCTGAAACCACGGCGTACAATGTTCCACTTGGCTTCCATTTTACATCCAAGCTGGATATCGAGAAGCTGAAGCAGGCGTTCCGTCACGTCACCCGGCAACACCCGATCCTGACAAGTGCGATCCATGAGGAAAATGGAGCACCGTACATAAAAACACAGCCATCCCAGCCGCTGATCTTTTCGGTGGAGGATGTATCGGGCTTGGAAGAGACTGAGATACTTCCATATCTGAGAGGCAAGGTAAAAGAGCCGTTTGTCTTCGGGCAAGGCTCATTGATGCGTACCTACATCTTGTCGCGCTCGGAGACGGAGCATTACCTGCTGGTTGTGTTCCACCATCTGATCTTCGACGGGGTATCGTCTGTGACATTTATCCAGAGCCTGCTGGATGGATACAAGCGATTGATGAAGGGTGAGCAGCTGGAGGTCGTGCCGCTGTCCGCGTCCTTTGATGAGTTCGTCATGTGGGAACAGGAGATGCTCGCAGGCGAGGAAGGCGAGGGGCACCGTGCGTATTGGCTGGAACAGCTGTCAGGAGAGCTGCCGACGCTTCAGCTTCCGGCCGACCGTCCGGCACGCTCCGACCTGCAGATCGAGGGGCAGACCTATACCAGAGTGCTTCCGGCTGACTTGATCGGACGGATTAAGGCATTTGCCAAGCAGCATGCCAAGAATGTATCGACTGTCCTGCTCAGCAGCTATATGGTGCTGTTGAACCGCTATTCGGGTCAGGACGAGATCGTCGTGGGGATGCCTGCGATGGTACGACCGGAGGAACGTTTTGATGCGGTGATCGGTTATTTCCTCAATATGATTCCGATTCGCGCACAGATTGCGGCAGAGGAATCGTTCTTGGAGTTCGTCAACCAATTGCAGATGACCGTACTGGATGGGGTAGATCATGCTCACTATCCGTTTACGCGAATGATTCGTGACCTGAACATCCCGCGTGACCATGTGGGCTTCCCGATTTTCCAGACGGGCTTCTATTATCAAAACTACCTGCAATCGACCAGCTACCAAGAGATGCTGGGGCAGTACGGTGAGACCGTCTCTGTGGACTTCTTGGATGGGGTCTATCAGGAGGGTGAATTCGACTTAGCATTTGAGCTATGGGATCAGGAAGAGAAGATGGAGCTGCACATCAAGTACAATGCGGACCGATTCGACCTGACCACGATTGAGCGCATGTACGATCGTTATATCCATCTGATCGAGACGATGATCGAGAATCCAGAGTTGGCGGTAAAAGAGTACTCACTCGTATCGAGGGAAGAAGAGCAGACGATGCTGCATACGTGGAATGCAACACAGGAAGCGTATCCGGATGCATGCTTCCATGAATTGTTCGAGCAGCAGGCCGCCAAGACTCCTGATGCTGTCGCGGTAGTCTATGAGCAGGAATCTCTCACCTACCGGGAATTGAATGAGAAAAGCACACGTCTTGCGATGTACCTGCAAGCGCAAGGGGCAGGTCCGGACCGCTTAATCGGAATCTGTGTGGAACGCTCGCTTGATATGATAGTGGGGCTGTTGGGGATTCTGAGGGCGGGAGCGACATATGTGCCGCTCGATCCGGACTATCCAGAGGAACGATTGGCCTACATGCTCGAAGACAGCCAAGCATCCATCGTGCTGACACAAGCTCCGTTACGCAGTAAGTTCGATCAGCTAAGTGCAGGTAAGCAAGCACAGGTCGTTCTTTTGGACACCGATTGGGACGAAATCGAGCGTATCGCACGTGAGGCGAACGAGAGTGGCACGTTGAAGCGTGAAGTGACTCCAAACCATCTCGCTTACGTGATCTATACCTCCGGCAGTACCGGCAAACCAAAAGGAGTCATGATCCCGCATCAGGCCCTAACCAACTTCTTGGTGACGATGTCTCACAAACCGGGCTTGCAGGCAAGTGACCGACTGCTTGCCGTGACCACGTATTCGTTTGACATCGCAGGTCTGGAGCTGTTCTTGCCGCTGATGGTGGGCGCCCAATGCTATATCTGTGCAGCGGAGACAGCGAAAAATGCGGACAAGCTCCAACAAGAGATTCAGAAGCACAAGCCGACCGTGATGCAGGCGACGCCGGTCACATGGACGATGCTTTTCCAATCCGGCTGGAAAAATGAAGAGCAGGTCAAAATCCTCTGCGGCGGCGAAGCGCTGTCCCCTGGGCTGAAGCAGCATTTTACCCGGACGGGCAGTGAAGCATGGAATATGTTCGGCCCGACTGAGACGACCATCTGGTCAACAATTCAGCGTATAGAGGCTGACGAACCAGTCACGATCGGCAAGCCGATTGCCAACACACAGGTGTATATCGTCGATGCGAATCTCAAGCTCACTCCAGCAGGAATTCCGGGAGAACTATGCATCGCAGGAGACGGCTTGGCCAGAGGCTATTACAACAAGCCTGAACTCACCCAAGAGAAATTCGTCGACAATCCGTTCCAGCCGGGAACCAAGCTGTACCGAACCGGCGATTTGGCGCGCTGGCTGCCGAACGGTCAGATCGAATGCCTGGGACGGATGGACAACCAAGTCAAAATCCGCGGCTTCCGCATCGAGCTGGGAGCAATCGAGAGCCGGATCGGCGAACACACAGGCGTACGGGACAATGCGGTCGTCGTTCACCAGCACAACGACAACAAAAAGCTGGTGGCCTACTATACGGCAACCGACCTTAAAGCCATCCCGACTCCGCAAGAGCTGCGCGACCATGTAAAAGCAAGCTTGCCTGACTACATGGTTCCTGTGCATTTCGTCCAGCTCGACAAGATGCCGCTGACCCCCAACGGCAAAATCAACCGTAAAGATCTCGAAAAAAGAGAGGTAACCCTGACACGCCCAGAACAACGGATCATGCCACAATCTCGTGTGGAGGAGACCATCCAGACGATTTGGCAGGATGTGCTTGGGATCAGCAACATCGGGCCGGAAGACGGATTTTTCGATGTCGGTGGAGATTCGGTGCTTGCTGTCTCCGTGGTCGAGCGCATCAAGCAGGAGCTGGCTTGCGAGCTGAGTGTAACCGATTTGTTCGAGTATCCGAATATCAAAGCGGTCAGTGCCTATGTCAACAAACAAAAAGGGAACGTTCCGACCGGATATACAGATTTGACAGACTTGCCAGAAGGTGCAGGATCGGCCATCAACGAGCGGGGAAGTCATGAAAAACAGCAAAACCATTCAAAAGATCGAGCGGATGATCTTCCTTCTTATTACAAAGACAGCCTGGCGATTATCGGTATGTCTTGCCAATTTCCGGGAGCGAAAAACCATGTGGAGTTCTGGAATAACCTCCGTGAAGGCAAAGAGAGCATCAAGTTCTTCACCGAAGAAGAGCTGCTTGGCATGGGTGTGCCCGAAGAACTGGTGAAGAATCCAAGCTTCGTCCCGGTACAGTCCACAATTGACGGGAAGGATCTGTTCGACCCAAGCTTTTTCAATATCTCGGTAAAAGATGCCGAGTTCATGGACCCGCAGCTAAGACTGTTGCTGCTCCACTCCTGGAAAGCGATCGAGGATGCAGGATATGTCTCCAAGCAGATTCCAAAAACCAGTGTCTACATGTCAGCAAGCAACAACTCCTACCGCGCCATGCTGCCTGATGAGTCAACCGACATGTTCCAGTCACCTGACGGCTATGTATCGTGGGTGCTGGCTCAGAGCGGGACGATCCCGACGATGATTTCGCATAAGCTGGGTCTGAAGGGGCCGAGCTATTTTGTGCATTCCAACTGCTCGTCTTCGTTGGTCGGATTGCATTCTGCGTACCAGAGCCTGCTGTCTGGTGAATCCGAGTATGCCTTGGTCGGAGGGACGACACTGTATTCCCAGTCGAGCATGGGATATGTGCACCAGACGGGCCTGAACTTCTCAAGTGACGGGCATGTCAAGGCGTTCGACGCTTCCGCAGACGGGATGATCGGCGGAGAAGGGGTTGCCGTCATCGTACTGAAAAAAGCGATCGATGCGGTAAAAGACGGTGATCATATCTATGCCCTGCTCAGAGGCGTCGGCCTCAACAACGACGGTGCGGACAAGGTCGGCTTCTATGCACCAAGCGTCAAGGGCCAAGCCGAGGTCATCCAAGAGGTGTTGGACAAGACCAACATCGATCCAGAGACCATCAGCTATATGGAGGCGCACGGGACAGGCACGAAGCTGGGAGACCCGATTGAGCTTGCGGCTTTGAACACGGTGTATAAGCAGTTTACGGACAAAAAGCAGTTCTGCGGGATCGGCTCGGTGAAGACCAATATCGGGCACACAGATACCGCCGCGGGTCTGGCTGGCTGCATCAAGGTGGCGATGAGCCTGTACCACGGTGAGCTTGCTCCGTCCCTTAACTATCAAGAGCCGAATCCGAATCTGGACTTGGTCAACTCTCCGTTTTATGTGGTGAAGGAGAGAAAAGCCTTGGAAAAAGGTATTCGTCCGCATCGGGCTGCACTCAGTTCATTCGGGCTTGGTGGTACGAATACTCACGCGATTTTTGAACAATGCATCGAAGCGGTGTCATCGGTAAAACCAAGCGGGGAAGCGGCGGTCATCCGTCCGTATCTCATCCCGGTATCAGCGAAAAACAAGACTCGTCTGCAAGCCTATGTGCAGGATCTTCTGACTTTCCTCGATACGTATCACTGGAACACTGGCTCGCTGGCTGATCTCGCCTATACATTCCAAGTAGGGCGGGAAGCGATGGACAGCCGGGTGATTTTTATCGCGGAGGATCTCGATCAGCTCAAGCAGCAGCTGACGGATTTCATCCAAGTGAAAGAAAAGATCGACGGTTGCCTTCGCGGTGAACGAAAACAAGCCAAAGACGCCGCTTGGCTGGAGGAAGACGAAGACAGTGCAGAGCTGATCCGTACTTGGCTCGCCAAAGGCAAAGTGAACAAGCTGGCAGACATCTGGTGCAAGGGACTTCATGTCGATTGGGCACTGCTCTATCAGCATACAGACAAGCCTCGCCGGATGAGTCTGCCGACGTATCCATTCGCACAGGAACGTTATTGGATTCCGCAGGTGGAGACCACCAAGGCAAAAGCCGTAAGCACTGGCGCAGTGGCTGGGACGGTTGCGACAGCAAGCATCCTGCATCCGTTGCTGCATCAGAACACCTCTGATTTGTCAGAACAGCGCTTTACTTCTACGTTTACAGGCGAAGAATTCTTCCTCGCTGACCATGTGGTGAGAGGGAAGCCGATCTTGCCGGGGGTAGCGTATCTGGAGATGGCACGGGCCGCAGTGAATCAAGCGGCAGGGCTTGCGAAGGATACCAGCACCCGAATCAGACTGGGGCATGTCGTGTGGGTTCAGCCGATTGTAGTCGATTACCAGCCGACAGAGGTGCATATCGGACTCTACCCAGAAGAGAACGGAAAAATTGCTTATGAGGTCTACAGCCTGACAGAGGATGAAACAGAGAATGAATCCGATGCTGTCGTACACGGCCAAGGCAGTGTGGAATTGATCACAGCGGCAGAAGCAGACGCTGTCCATCTGGCAGAGATACGGGAACGGTGCAATCAAAGCGAGATTTCCCCTGTTGATTTTTATGAAGAGGCGAACAGCAGAGGCATTGCGTTCGGTTCCGGGTTCCGTGGGATTGAAAAAGTGTATGTAGGTCATGGAGAGGTATTGGGCAAGCTGACTTTGCCTGAATCCGTAGCGGCCACACTGGATCAGTTCGTCCTGCATCCGAGTATGATGGATGCCGCTGTGCAGACCGGTACGATCTGCATCATGCAAGGATATGCTGATCAGAAGCTGCTGCTGCCTTTTGCCTTAGAAGAGCTGGAAGTGATCGGGAAATGCGCTTCTTCCATGTGGGCTTATGCACGATACAGCCAAGGCAACAAGGTCGGAGATGCGGTACAGCGTGTTGATATCGACCTGTGTGATGACACCGGAGCTGTCTGCGCGCGGATCAAAGGCTTCTCGACGCGTGTGCTGGAGGGTGGCGTCCAATCAGCCGATTCGGCGTCCAAACGGGAAGTTCTGATGCTCGAACCAGTCTGGAAGGAACAAGAGGCTGTTGTAGAAGCGCAGGCTTCCGTACATGAATATGTGGAGCATACCGTCTTTCTATGTGAAGCGACCCAAGCAGCTCGTGAACACATCGCATCTCATATGGCGGACGTCAATGTGGTTACCCTGGGTACTGGCATTGGCGGCGAGGACGGAACACCTGCCGACCGTTACCAAGCCTACACAGAGCAGCTGTTCGAACGCATCCAAGCGATCCTCAACGCCAAGCCACAAGGCAATGTCCTCCTGCAAGTCGTGGTCTCCACGCAAGGCGAGCAGCAGTTGTTTGCCGGATTGACAGGCTTACTCAAAACAGCCCGTCTGGAAAACGCCAAGCTAATCGGTCAGCTGATCGAGATCGGCGGCGAAGACCAAGAGAGCTTTGCAAATGTGGCGGAAAAGCTGAAAGCCGACAGCCAAAGCCCAAGCGACAAGCATATCCGTTACCAAGACGGCAAGCGCTATGTGACCGACTGGCGTGAGATGACCCCTGCACAGCCTGCGGACGGAGAACAGATGCCATTACCGTGGAAAGACAGCGGGATTTACCTCATCACGGGTGGTGCGGGTAGCTTAGGCCTGCTTTTTGCCCGGGAAATCGTACAGCAGGTACAACACGCAGGACTGATCCTCACCGGACGCTCTGCTCTCACAGCGGACAAAGCACAACAGCTGGACGAGCTTCGTGCACTGGGAGCCAACGTCACCTACAAGCAGACCGATGTGACCGATCAACAAGCGGCCCGTCAGCTGATCCAAGAAATCGTACAGGAATACGGCAAGCTCGACGGCATCATCCACGGCGCGGGTCTGATCAAAGACAATTTCATCGTCAAAAAACCGCTCACCGAGCTGCAAGAGGTCATGGCGCCAAAAGTAGCCGGACTGGTCAATCTGGACGAAGCGAGCAAAGAACTGGCGCTTGATTTCCTGATTCTGTTCTCCTCCATCTCCGGCAGTATGGGCAACGCGGGTCAGGCCGACTACGCCGCAGCCAATACCTTCATGGATGCATATGCCGCGTACCGCAACACGCTGACAGCCTCCAAGCAACGCCATGGAAAAACCTTATCGATCAACTGGCCGCTGTGGAAAGAGGGCGGGATGCATGTTGATGCCGAGACCGAGAAAATGATGCTGCAAAACATCGGGATTGCCCCGATGAAAACGAAGAACGGTCTCAGAGCACTCTATCAGGCGTTTGCTTCTGAGAAGAGTCAGGTATTCGTCGTGGAGGGCAACATCAATAAGCTCAAGCAGAAGCTCTTTGCCGCTCCGACACCGCCAAAAGTGCAACCTCGCGAAGCACAGGGGGTGCAAGTGAGCGGTGCGGGCGTTGAGACAGAAGGGCTTTTTGATAAGGTAGCGGAGTCTCTCAAGCAGATCGCTTCCAACATCTTGAGAGTGAATCCTCAAGATATTTATGTAGATTCGGAGCTGGGCGAGTATGGCTTTGATTCCATCTCCTTCACTCAGTTTGCGAATCAGATCAATCAGGAATATCAAGTCGATGTGGCGCCAACGATCTTCTTCGAGCACGGGACGCTGGAGAGCCTGATCGAAGCGCTGATCAGTGAGTATCAGTCGAAGCTGGCGGAGAAATTCGCCGGGTCATCGGCGGTCGCTGCTCCAAAAGCCGTTGCAGAACAGGGGACGGCGGTGGAACCTGTCGGGGGAGAGATCGAACCAGCCGTCGAACAGCCAGCACCTGTAGCTTCGAGACAGCGTAGAAGAAGCCGTTTTGCCCAGGTAGCGGTAGCCGCTGCTGCGACAGAGGTGAAAGCAAAGGCACGCGACTTCGAACCAATCGCCATCGTCGGGATCAGCGGGAAATTCCCGGGGGCACGAGACCTCGATGAATTCTGGAAAAACCTCGCCGAAGGCAAAGATACGATCACCGAAGTACCAAAAGACCGCTGGGACTGGCAGGAGTACTATGGAGACCCGGCTGAACCGAATAAGACCAATATCAAGTGGGGCGGCTTTATCGATGGCGTGTCCGAGTTTGATCCGTTATTCTTCGGGATTTCTCCGAGAGAGGCGCACTATATCGATCCACAGCAGCGCCTGTTGCTGACCTACGCATGGAAGGCAATCGAGGACGCAGGATGCACAGCCCAGAGCCTTTCCGGGTCGAAAACAGGTGTGTTCATCGGTACAGGCAATACGGGATACAAAGATCTGTTCTACAAAGCTAATATCCCGCTCGAAGGTCATGCCACTACAGGCAGTCTGATCCCATCTGTCGGGCCTAACCGTTTGAGCTACTTCCTCAACCTTCACGGGCCAAGTGAACCTGTTGAGACTGCTTGCTCCAGCTCACTGGTTGCGATCCACCGTGCTGTGTCTTGCATCCAAGACGGAAGCTGTGACATGGCAATCGCAGGCGGCGTGAACACGATCCTGACGCCAGAAGCCCACATCAGCTACAGCAAAGCGGGCATGCTCAGCATCGACGGACACTGCAAAACCTTCTCCGTCGGTGCAGACGGTTATGTACGGGGTGAAGGTGTCGGGATGGTCATGCTCAAAAAGCTGTCCGATGCCGAACGCGATCAGAACCATATCTACGGTGTCATCCGAGGCACAGCGGAAAACCACGGCGGACGGGCTAACAACCTGACCTCGCCGAATCCGAAGGCACAAGCCGACCTACTGGTGACCGCCTATAAAAAAGCGGGTATCGATCCACGCACCGTCACCTATATCGAAGCACACGGAACCGGCACAGAGCTGGGTGACCCAATCGAGATCAATGGCTTGAAGGCTGCTTTTAAAGAGCTGTACCAGGAAATCGGGGAAACAGACCCGGCAGCACATCAGTGCGGGATCGGCTCTGTGAAGTCTAACATCGGTCATCTGGAGCTGGCCGCGGGTATCTCCGGCGTGATCAAAATCCTGCTCCAACTGAAACACAAGACCTTAGTCAAAAGCGTACACAGCGAGACGCTTAATCCATATATCCAGCTCAAGGACAGTCCATTCTACATCGTGCAGGAAAAAGCCGAGTGGAAAGTACTCCTCGATGAGACAGGGAAGGAGCTGCCGCGCCGGGCGGGTGTAAGCTCGTTCGGAATCGGAGGTGTCAACGCGCATATCGTGATTGAGGAATATATCCCGAAAGACGAAGTGTCGCAAGCACCTAACGTCACTCCAGACCATCCTGCCGTCATCCTGCTGTCTGCCAAGAATGAAAAGAGACTTCAGGATCAAGCAGAACAACTGCTCGCTGCCATCCGCGAAGGTACGTACAGTGACAAGGATCTGAGCCGCATCGCTTATACACTCCAGACCGGGCGTGAAGCGATGGAAGAGCGTCTGGCTCTGATCGTAGGCAGTATCGCCCAACTGGAAGAGAAGCTCCAAGCCTTCGCCGACGGCAAAAAAGGCGTCGAGGACCTCTTCCGTGGACAGGCCAACCGCAACAAAGAGACGCTGGCTATTTTTGCAGGCGATGAAGATATGGCGATGGCCATTGATTCTTGGATCAGCAAGCGAAAATACGCCAAGCTGCTCGATCTCTGGGTAAAAGGTCTGAACGTCGACTGGAACAAGCTGTATGGCGGGAATAAGCCGCGCCTCATCAGCCTGCCGACCTATCCATTTGCCAGAGACATCTACTGGTTGCCGGAGGATATGGCTTTGGCTCCAGACAACAAGCAGGGAGTTGCTTCTCATGCTGGTGGGAATGCCCATGCCACATCGCTGCATAGCTCTGCGGGTGCAAAGCAGCGCAACCACCGTTTCCTGACGAAGCAGTGGGAACTGAGTCCAGCTGTTGCGAGGGAAAAAGGCATCCGCACCATCGCAATCCTGACCAATCAGGTGACGGCGAAGCTGGCGGTCGAGCTTTCTCAGTACTTCCCAGAGCATCTGATCTTGAATGTAGAGCAGATGAATCCGCAGACATTTGATTACGACTGGAAGGGCTTTGACGGTATTGTCGATCTCGTCGGCTGCGGCAACGATTCAGATGAGTCCACAGGCTGGATCAAGTGGCTGCAAAACCTGATCGAGTACGGACATAAAGAAGGCATGATGCTTCTTGGTATCACCAGCCGATTAGAACCGTTCCGCAATTCTTCTATTAATATGTCAGGTGCTGCACGGGCTGGTCTGTACCGCATGCTGCAAAGCGAGTACAGCCATCTCAGATCCAGACACATGGATACAGATGCAACCAACGAAGAGTCTATTTTGGCCCAACAAATTGCCGCTGAGTTCTATGCTGACAGTGAAGAGCCGGAAGTATGCTACCGAGACGGTATGCGTTATCGTGTTTTCTTGGCAGAGCAGTCCGAGCTTGAAAAAATCGCTGTCTATCCGTCGGCAAAAACCTTCCCAGAGGATCATGTCCTGTTGATCACCGGAGGTACACGAGGGCTTGGCTTCTTATGTGCCCGACATTTTGTCCAACAATACGGCGTGAAAAAGCTGGTGTTGACGGGTCGAGAACAGCTACCGCCTCGTGAGCAGTGGGATCTGCATAAGTCATCCAACACATCGACAGCACAGAAGCTTCAAGCGATTCAAGAGCTGGAAGCCCAAGGGGTGCAAGTCCAAGTAGTGTCGCTTCCCCTGTCCGATTCGGCTGCCGTCGAGCAAAGCCTGAATCAGATCAAGCAGACGATGGGGCCAATTGGCGGTGTCCTGCATTGTGCGGGTATTACCGATATGACGACCCTCGCCTTTATCCGCAAGACCAAGAGCGATATCCAGAACGTGCTGGAGCCTAAGATTGCGGGGCTGAACAACCTGTACCGTGTGCTCCGTCATGAGCCATTGCAGTTCTTTGTTCTGTTCTCTTCTGTATCCGCGATCATCCCGGTACTCGGTGCGGCGCAAGGCGATTATGCGATGGCGAATGCGTATATGGACTATTTTGCTGAAGCGAATCGAGAGAATACCCCGTTCGTCAGCATCCAGTGGCCGAACTGGAAAGAGACGGGTATGGGCGAAGTGTCTAACCGCAACTATACCGAAAGCGGCCTATTGAGCATCACCAATGCAGAGGGTCTGCATGCTTTGGATCAGATTCTCGGTCAGAAGGCGCATACCGTTGTATTGCCTGCAGTGGTGGATCCGGGTCAGTGGAGACCGGGGCGCCTGATGAGACGCACACTGCTCGATCCTGCTCTGGCAGCTGGGTCATCATCACAGGCTGGTGCTTCCCAACGACGTACCGATTCTCGTAACGGGTTGAAAGAAACCAAAGCTTCTGGCAGTGCGGGTGCAAGTGCTTCTGCTCGATCGAAGACTCTTACAGAAAATACCCAAGCATGGTTGACAGAATTGTTCTCGGAAGAGCTTAGAATCGATCCTGCACAGCTGGAAATCGATCAGCCGTTCCAAGATTACGGTGTGGATTCAATCATTCTCGCTCAGTTGCTACAACGGATTAACCGGGCAATCACCACAAGCCTTGACCCGTCGATTCTGTATGAGTATCCGACCATTCAGCTTTTTGCGGATTGGCTGGTGAATACGCATGCGGGCTCTTTGGCACAGGTATTCGGACAAGCAGAGATGAGTGAGCCGGCAGAGCCAAAAGAGCCAATGACCACAGAAGCCACGAACGGGACCGGATTGGATGCGACGGAGCATCTGCTGGCAGATACGCAAGCATGGCTGGTGGGGTTGTTCTCCGAAGAGCTGAAGATCGACCGCGAGTTTTTAGACATGGAGGAGCCATTCCAGGATTATGGGGTGGATTCGATCATCCTCGCACAGCTGCTGCAACGGATTAACCGGACAATCAGGACGAGTCTTGATCCGTCGATTCTGTATGAGTATCCGACCATTCAGGTGTTTGCGGAGTGGCTCGTGGAGACGCATGCAGATGCATTGGCGTCGATTTTTGAGCGTCCGACGGCTGAGGTCGCGTCCGTACAGGTGATTGCGGAACAGCATGCAGCAGAACCAATAACCGCAAAACCAACAACAGCAGACCAGCTTCGTTCTTCCACATTCCAATCAAATGTGATCTCTGGTGCGAACGCTGAGGATATCGCCGTCGTCGGTCTTTCCTGCCGCTTCCCAGGAGCGGACACGCTGGAATCTTACTGGGAGCTCCTTTCCCAAGGGCGCTCGGCAGTCCGGCAAGTCCCGGCAGAACGCTGGGGCTATCAATCCCCGTACTATGCAGGAACGATCAATCACATCAACGAGTTCGACCCGGGCTTCTTCCTGCTTCCAGAAGAGGATGTCACCGCGATGGACCCACAGGCTTTGATCGTGTTGGAAGAGTGCCTCAAGCTGTGGTATCACGCGGGCTATACCCATACAGAAATCAAGGGGAAAGCCATCGGTGTCTACCTCGGAGGCCGAAGCCAGCATAAACCGACGGAGGAGAATCTTCTCCATGCGCGAAATCCAATCGTCGCCGTCGGACAGAACTACTTAGCGGCCAACATCTCGCAATTTTTTGATGTACGTGGGCCAAGTCTCGTATTAGATACCGCCTGCTCCTCCGCTATGGTGGGTATGAATATGGCGGTCCAAGCCCTGCGCAGTGGTGATATCGAAGCCGCTGTCGTCGGCGGGGTCAGCCTGTTGCAGTCAGATGCCACCCACCGACTGTTTGAGCAGCGCGATATTTTGTGCCCGGAACCGACCTTCCATGTCTTTGACGAGCGCGCCGACGGGGTAGTCCTCGGGGAAGGCGTTGGAATGGTACTGCTCAAAACCGTGAAGCAAGCCATGCAGGACGGTGATTCCATCTATGCCGTCATCAAGGCGGCGGCGATCAATAACGACGGAAGAACCGCAGGCCCAGCGACACCGAACCTGCAAGCCCAGAAGGATGTCATGCAGGCAGCTCTTGCGAAAAGCGGGAAGAAGCCTGAAGAGATCGGCTACATCGAAGCGAACGGCTCAGGCTCGATGGTGACCGACCTGCTGGAGCTCAAGGCGATCCAATCTATCTACCGGCCTGCAACTGTCGCGGGAAGTCATCCCCTGGGTCTTGGCTCGATCAAGCCAAACATCGGGCATCCGCTCTGCGCGGAAGGCATCGCCAGCTTTATCAAGGTGGTGCTGATGCTGGGTCACCGCCAGTTTGTTCCATTCTTATCCGGTGACCAGCCGATGAAGCATTTTGACAGAGAAGCGGCGAACATCACGTTCAGCCGGGCACTGGAAGAATGGACAGCCCCTGTGCCAATCGCGGGGATCAACTGCTTCGCAGACGGAGGCACCAATGCACATGTGATCGTCGAGGCTTGGAAAGAAGATACCGCCCATACGGTGAGACGTCGCCCACTGCCAGTTCCTGCGCTGAATAAACGCCCGATTGCACCACAAGGTACCGGACATTCATCGATACAACCGGAACAGCAGTCGTCCCCAACCGTTACGGCAAACATATGGGACACTTATGAAGTGGAGGTCTAACGTGAAAAACATAGTGAAACAGATCACCTTGTCGCTCAAAAATCCGATTATCCATAATCATGTGGTTTATGGACAAGAAGTGTTGCCGGGATTGGCGTACATTGACATGATCTATCAGCTTTTCAGAGAACATGGTTATTCCTATGCCGACCTTCAACTCCGCAACTTGTCTATCTACACCCCACTCTCCGTGGGGAAGAATGCCACCACGATCCTCACAATCAGTTGTGTGGAGAAGAAGGCAGGACGCTGGAATGTCACCGTAGAAGGCCACGAACAGCGCAGCGGCCAACCGGCTTCCAATAAAAAAATCTACATGAAAACCGAAATGCACACAGGCACACCCGTGGTATTTGCAGAGACGCTTGAGTTGGATCAACTCAAGCAGTCTTTGCTCCGTACCGTCGATCTCAATACCATGTACGACCAATGCCGCAGTCAGGAGCTGGTACACATCGGCTTCATGAAGGTAGAAGGCCAGATCTACGAGACCGAGACGGGAATCGTGATGGACCTGTCTGTCGGGGAAGAGGCTCTTCCCACAGCAGAGCATTTTATGTTTCACCCGACTCTGATCGACGGCAGCGGGGTCGGCTCCAACCTGATGGTAGCGTCACTGGTAAAAGGTGAGGAGCGGCTCTACCTGCCTTTGTTCTATGAGTCGTTTAGTGCCACAGAACTTTTGCAGACAAAATGTATCACACGGATTCAGACTTCCTCCGTACGCATGGAAAAAGAGCTGATCTACCTGACCATGGAATTCTTCAATTCTGCCGGGAAAAAGGTCGCCGAACTGAAAAACTTCACAAGCAAGCTCGTCCGGGGAGCGGAGCTGATCAATCCGGAGCGAAAACAGACAGCCCAATCAGCGGAAGAGCCAGAGGCGGTACAGTCGGCAGAGGGACAACAGCTGGCTGAGCCTGCTGCTGCTACTTTGGATTCAACCCAAGCAGCATCTTCTACGGCTCCCGCGAGCAATGCCAACACCACCAACACCGGATCATACGACACCATCATCGACTTCCTGCAACAACTCATGGCAGAGCGCCTCAACAAACCAAAAGACCAGATCGAAACCGAGGTCGGCTATTACCAGATGGGCCTCGATTCGCCTGGTCTCTTAGATGTAGTAGAAGCAATCGGGGACAAGATCGACGAGAGCCTGTCTCCGACACTGCTTTTCGAATATACAACCGTCGCGGAATTGGCTGAGTATCTGGAGGAAAATTACGCGTCAAGCTTTGGCGGGTCAGCCCAAGCGGGGCAGGAGGACGGAGAGGCAGTCACGCCTGCTCATTCTACTTTTGCTTCGGCGACCTCATCTATGACAGCAGCCACCACTACGGCTGAACCAGCTATTTCCCAAGGCACAGCCACTCACAAACCATCAACAACCGCTGCTACACCTTATCAAAATGTAGTCGGTGACATCGCCATCATCGGGATGGCAGGCCGCTATCCGCAAGCAGGCAACATCCATGAGTTCTGGCAAAATCTCAAAGACGGAAAAGACTGCATCAGCGAAGTTCCTGCCTCTCGCTGGGACTGGCGCAGTCTCGAAGGCATCACGTCTCCTTCTGGCAAAAGCATCTCCAAATGGGGCGGCTTCATCGATGATCCAGATTGCTTCGACCCGCAATTTTTCCGTATCTCACCAAGGGAAGCCGAGACCATGGACCCGCAGGAGCGTCTGTTCCTCGAAGCCTGCTGGGAATCGATCGAGGATGCAGGCTACACCCCTAAGACACTGGTAGAAGCGAAGGGCAAAAGCAAAAGACAAAACGTCGGCGTCTTCGTCGGGGTCATGCACAAGGATTATTCCCTGATCGGTGCCGAAGCGATTGCGAAGGGTGATGTCTTCCCGCTCTCGCTGAACTACGCACAGATTGCCAACCGCGTCTCCTATTTTTGCAATTTCCATGGGCCGAGCATGGCAGTCGATACAGTTTGTTCATCTTCACTGACCGCCGTTCATCTGGCATTGGAGAGCATTCGCCACGGCGAGTGCGAGGTGGCACTGGCGGGCGGGGTCAACCTTTCCCTGCATCCGAATAAATATATGACCTACGGCATCTGGGACATGTTCTCCAGCGACGGCTACTGCCACACCTTCGGCCAAGGCGGTGACGGCTACGTATCCGGTGAGGGGATTGGTGCTGTTCTTCTGAAGCCGCTGGATAAGGCTGTGCAGGATGGCGACCGGATCTATGCGGTGATTAAGGCAAGCACCGTCAACCACGTCGGTACGGTCAGCGGCATTTCCGTCCCAAGTCCGGTCGCCCAAGCAGATCTGATCGAGGCTTGCTTGGACAAAGCGGGCATCGACGCGCGGACGATGAGCTACATCGAAGCACACGGAACAGGGACATCCCTCGGTGACCCGATTGAGATCCAAGGCTTGGTCAAAGCATTCCGCCAGCATACACAGGACAAGCAATTCTGTTCCATCGGTTCGGTCAAATCCAACATCGGTCACGCTGAATCCGCAGCAGGCATCAGCGGCTTGACCAAGGTAGCGCTCCAGCTCCACCACAAAACGCTCGTGCCATCCTTGCATTCTCTGGAGCTGAACCCGTATCTGGATTTACCGAAATCTCCATTCTATATCCAGCACGTCACCGAAGAATGGAAGCAGCCCGTCATCATCGAAAACGGACAAGCAATCACCTATCCACGCCGCGCAGGAGTCAGTTCTTTTGGCGCGACAGGTTCCAATGCGCACATCGTACTGGAGGAATACATCCCAGAGAAAGCGCACAATGACAAGCCTGTCCAGCTGATGACCGATGCCCCAGCCATTATCCCGCTCTCAGCGAAAAGCCCGGATCGCCTCCAAGCGTATGCGAAGAAGCTCCACGATTTCCTCCACGACGGAATCAATCTGGCAGATCTCGCCTATACCTTGCAGGTAGGCCGTGAAGCGATGGAAGAGCGGGTCGTGTTCCTTGCGACCAGCATCCGAGAACTGAAGGAAAAAGTTGCCGCCTTCGCAGAAGGTAACGAAGCGGCCACACCTCGTTGGATTGGGCAAGACAGCAATCAAGAGAAGACTAATTCCCATTCGAAAAGCTCCAGTCAGGACAACCCGGCTGACTTACATACATGGATCAAAGAAGGCAACGCCACCAAGATCGCAGAACGATGGGTCAAGGGCCTTGCGATGGACTGGAAGCTCCTTTACGGAGACGCCAAGCCTGCACGGATCAGCCTGCCTACCTATCCGTTCGAAAAAGTCCGCTATTGGCTGCCGCTGACAGACCGCTCGCAGGATAACGGAAAACCGAGCGCAGCCGCCGTCAGTGCCATTCATCCGCTGTTGCATCAGAACATCTCTGACATTTCGGGCTTGCAGTTCCGTTCGGTCTTTACCGGGGAAGAATTTTTCCTGGCAGATCACGTAGTCCAAGGCCAACGCATGCTGCCGGGAGCCGCTTATCTGGAGATGGTTCGGGCCGCTGTGGAGAAGGCGGTAGCGGATCAGACAGAAGCACGAATCGAGCTGAAAAATATCGTCTGGATTCGTCCTTTTGCCGTAGCAGACCAGAAGACACCGCTTCACATCCGGCTTTACCCAGAGGATGATGGAGAGATTGCCTATGAGATCTTCAGCGAATCCCACGACGAGGTGGATGCGGAAGATGTGGTATACGGTCAAGGCAGTGCAGTGCTCTACCCAGTAGAAGAAGCACCTGTGCTGGATATCGGCACGTTAAAAGAAAGCTGTAACATACGGGAATTCAGCTCCATTGAATGCTATGCAGCGTATCAGCAGATGGGGATCGAGTATGGGCCGGGCCACAAAGGGGTCGAGAACATCTATGTGGGGAATCAGCAGCTTTTGACCAAGCTGTCCTTGCCAACCGCCATTGCCGATACGATTGACCAGTATGTCCTGCACCCGGGCCTGATCGATTCCGCTTTGCAGGCGTCTGTAGGGCTGCGGCTATCCGCAGATGATTTGAGCAAGCCCATGTTACCTTTTGCTATGGAGTCTGTTGAAATATTCGGGAAATGCACCTCCTCGATGTGGGTATACACCAGATACAGCGAAGGCAGCACCCCTCACGATCTGATTCAAAAGCTGGATATCGACTTGTGCGATGACCAAGGCAAGGTAGGCGTGAGATTGAAGGGCTTTGCCTCTCGTGCGCTGGAGGGTGAAGCGGCTGTGGCTGGAGATTCTGCGACGATCGGCACGCTGTTGCTTGAGCCGGTCTGGACGGAACGGGCTGTTACCCAAGGCCAGCCAGCGGTTGATTTTACAGCGAGAAAAGCAATTCTCTGCGACTTCAGCGAAATCACATCGGGGCAACTGAAAGCGGAGCTTGACTGCATCACGTTCCATAATAGACAGGACAGCATCCAAGAGCGTTTTGAAGCGTATGCTGTGCAGGTTTTCGCGGAAATCCAGAAAATCCTGCTGTCCAAGCCAAAGGGGAATGTGCTGATTCAGGTTGTCGTTTCATCCCAACGCGGTCAGCATCTGCTCAGCGCTCTGTCTGGATTGTTAAAAACAGCTCAGATGGAGAACCCAAAACTGACCGGGCAACTGATCGAAGCAGAACCGGGCATCCACGCAGAAGATATCGCCCGCCTGCTCGAAGAGAACAGCCGGGGCCGAATCGACAAGCACGTCCGTTACCAAGAAGGCCAACGCTTGGTGGCTGGATGGAATGACATTGAGATTGCACAAGCGGGTGCCGAAGGAAAAGCCGATGCGCAAGCAGGCGTCCCTTGGAAAGACAAAGGCGTCTACCTCATCACGGGCGGTGCAGGCGGTCTCGGGCTGATTTTTGCACAGGAAATCGCAAGCCAAGTGAAGGATGCCGTCTTGATCCTGACAGGCCGCTCCCCACTGAACAACGAAAAAGAATCCCAGCTCCGCGACTTGCAGAACGCAGGAGCACGGGTGATATACAAGCAAGTCGATGTCACGCAAAAAGCGGCGGTACACCAGCTGATCCAAGACATCCAAGCTGAATACGGAAGCCTCAACGGTATCATCCACAGCGCAGGTGTCATCAAGGACAATTTTATTCTGAAGAAAACCAGCGAAGAGATCCGAGAAGTGCTCGCACCAAAAGTCACTGGACTGGCTTATCTGGACGAGATCACGAAGGAGCTGCCGCTTGATTTCTTCATTCTCTTCTCATCTGGAGCATCTGCAGTCGGCAACCTGGGTCAAGCTGATTACGCGATGGCCAATGCTTTTATGAACGTCTACGCGGAATACCGCAACACACTGACAGCCAGTGGACAACGCCACGGCAAGACTCTCTCCATGATCTGGCCACTGTGGAAAGAGGGCGGCATGCACGTCGACGCCGAATCCGAGAAGTTCATGAAGAAAACCACTGGCATGGTGGCGATGCGGACCGAAACCGGTATCCGAGCGTTGTACCAAGGGCTGGCTTATGGCAAGTCACAAGTGTTGGTCGTCGAAGGCGATGTCCAACAAGTCCGCAACCTGCTGGAGCTTGAGCCATCTGATACGGCAACCGCTACCGATACCGCCGCTCTGCCAAGCCATGATCCGCAAGCAGCATCAGGCGTCGCCCAAGACGTACTGAAGGAAAAAACCGAACAGTACCTCAAAGGCGTCCTTTCCCACATCACCAAGCTGCCAGCCGATCGCATCGACGCAGGTGCTCCGATGGAGAAATACGGCATCGACTCGCTGATGATCATGCAGATGACCAACGAATTGGAGCGTGAGTTCGGGTCATTATCCAAAACCTTATTTTTCGAGTATCAGGATATCCGTTCATTGGCAGGGTATTTCATCGAAAATTATCATAGCCAGCTGATCGGCTTGCTGGGTATCAAGGAAGAAGCGACGCCAGCGGATGAGCAGACAAGTACTTCTGCCGCGAACACAGGCGCAGGCTCGAATGACCCACGAGTTCAGTCACAGACGCAAGCGCAGTCACAGAAGACACCGACACAAGTACAGATCCATACAAAAGCCAACCGCCGCCGCAAATCATCTGGCTATGTACCTGTACAGAAGCTGGCTCCAAAAGCAAAGGAAACACCAAAAACAGACACAGACATCGCGATCATCGGGATCTCGGGACGTTACCCGCAGGCCGATACGATCCACGAGTTCTGGAAAAACCTGCGGGAAGGCAAAGACTGCGTCACCGAAATTCCAAAAGACCGCTGGGATCACAGCCTGTACTACGATGAGGACAAAGACAAACCGGGCAAGACCTACAGCAAATGGGGCGGCTTCATCAATGATGTAGACAAGTTCGACCCACGCTTTTTCAATATCTCACCACGGGAAGCAGAGCTGATCGACCCGCAGGAGCGCCTGTTCCTGCAATGCGTCTACGAGACGTTGGAGGACGCGGGCTATACCCGTGAAAATATCGGCGCACCAAGCGGTTTTGATGTGGGTGCCAATGTCGGGGTCTACGTCGGGGTGATGTATGAGGAATATCAATTATATGGGGCGCAGGAGCAGGCACTCGGCCGACCAATTGCGCTGACCGGCAATCCATCCTCCATCGCCAACCGTGTGTCGTATTACTTCAATTTCCACGGGCCGAGCATCGCTATGGATACGATGTGCTCCTCTTCCTTGACCGCGTTGCATCTGGCTTGCCAGAGCCTGCAGCATGGAGAATGCGAGGTCGCTGTCGCGGGTGGGGTCAACGTCTCCATCCATCCGAACAAATACCTGATGCTCGGACAAGGCAAATTCGTATCCAGCAAAGGCCGTTGCGAGAGCTTCGGCATCGGCGGGGAGGGCTATGTACCGGGTGAAGGCGTCGGGGCGATTCTGCTCAAGCCATTGGCAAAAGCGATTGCAGACGGTGACAACATCTATGGGGTCGTCAAAGGCACCGCGATTAACCACGGCGGAAAAACCAACGGCTACTCCGTTCCGAACCCAAATGCACAAGCCGACGTCATCCGCCGCGCCTTGAAGGAAGCGGGAATCGATCCACGTGCTGTCAGCTATATCGAAGCACACGGCACCGGGACATCGCTGGGTGATCCAATCGAAATCGCGGGTCTGACCAAAGCCTTCAGCGAACACACCAAAGACAAGCAGTTCTGTGCCATCGGATCAGCCAAATCCAACATCGGTCACTGCGAGAGCGCAGCCGGAATTGCCGCCATCACGAAGGTATTGCTCCAGCTCAAACATCGACAGATCGTGCCTTCACTGCATTCCCAGGTGCTGAATCCGAACATTGATTTTATAAACACGCCATTTGTCGTCCAGCAAGAGCTTGCCGAGTGGAAGCGTCCTGAGCTAGAAATCAACGGCGTCACCAAAGAAGTTCCGCGAATTGCCGGGATTTCCTCGTTCGGCGCAGGCGGGGTCAACGCGCATGTCCTGATTGAAGAGTATATTCCGAGTGCGGAGACAGCAGGTGCTGGCATCAGCCCGACTGCTCCAAGCCGCCAAAATCCTGTCATGATCGTGCTCTCCGCCAAGAACGAAGAGAAGCTTCAACAACGGGCACAGCGCCTGCTTGCCGCCATCCGCGAATATCACTACACCGACGCCGACCTTGTGAGAATCGCTTATACGCTCCAAGTCGGACGCGAAGCCATGGACGAGCGTCTGGCCGTGCTTGCGGGAAGTATTTCCGACCTCGAAGAAAAACTGAGCAGATTCACCGAAGGCCAAGCCTATATCCAAGACCTCTACCGCGGACAAGTCAAGCGCAACAAAGACACCCTCGATGTATTTGCTGCAGACGAAGATATGGCGCAGACCATTGAAGCTTGGATCCAAAAAGGGAAGTATGGAAAGCTCATGGATCTATGGGTGAAGGGACTGCACCTGGATTGGAACAAGCTCTACGGCGATACGAAGCCGCGCCGGATCAGCCTCCCTGCGTATCCGTTTGCCAAGGAGCGCTATTGGATCGGGGAGAACAGTCTAAAAAAGGCAGGGGGAAGAACCACGGGCGAGACCGGGGGCAGCCTGCAACCAGTTATGGCAACATCGGTTGATACCCTCAAACCTGTGGCAGCCGCTCAATCCGCTGGAGGTATACAGCCTGTTACTCCGGTGCGATCTTCTGGTAGTACCAGATCTGCCGATCAAGCAAGACCTGTCAGCAGTGTAATGCCAGGTGCTGTTCAACAGCCATCCACTCCTGCACGAGCAATCGTAAACACACAACCTATCGCGACAGAGTTCACCGCTTCTCATGTGAAGGCAAAACCAACCGATGTCGCATTGAAGCCGTTGCTGGATGGACAGACCCAACATGTGATTCCGACAACATCATCCACGACCACGTCTCACTCGACCGTATCTATAGAAGCTCTGCACGAAGAGCTGACGGCAAGCTTGGCCGACGTTCTTTTCATGAATCAGGCGGACGTAGATGTAGACGCCAAATTCATCGATCTCGGTATGGATTCCATCACGGGTCTGGAATGGATTAAGGCCGTCAATAAACATTATGGAACCAACATCATGGTGACCAAGGTATATGATTACCCGACGATCCGTGATTTTGCCGGTTTCCTCAAAAACGAACTGGCGAAGCAAGGGAATCAGTCGCTCCCAGAGATCCCGGCGACCCCAGTGACACCTGTTCAAGCAGCGCAGGTACTGAATAAGCCAACGAACATCTTGTTACAACCACTAACACTTGTTTCGGAAAACGCAACTCAATCAGCTACACCAGTCGTAGTGGTACAGCAACAGCAGCTAACCCAGCAACCATCCATTCAACAGCAACCAGTCCAACAGCCAACTCCAGCGGCCTCTGCACCAGCACAGCCTTCGGTTTCGGTCGAGGCTCTGCACGAAGAATTAACGGAAAGTCTGGCAGAAGTCCTTTTCATGAATCAATCAGAAGTCGATCTGGACGAAAAATTCATTGATCTCGGCATGGACTCCATCACCGGACTCGAATGGATCAAGGCAATCAATAAGCGCTATGGAACCAACATCATGGTGACCAAGGTGTACGACTACCCGACGATTCGTGATTTTGCCGGGTTCTTGAAAAATGAACTGGGTAAACTGGGGACTCATACTCTGGCCGCCGCTTCTGCGTTGCAGCCAGTCCACACCGCACAGGATGAACTGACACCAATCCCAGCGGCAACGGCAACGACTGCCGCTACCACTATGAGTCAGCCTGCCGTGTCGGTAGAAGCCCTGCACGAAGAACTCGCAGCGAGTCTGGCCGAAGTCCTATACATGGAACACTCCGATATGGATCTGGATGAAAAATTCATCGACCTCGGCATGGATTCCATCACGGGTCTGGAATGGATCAAAGCCATCAATAAGCGTTACGGAACCTCGATCGTGGTCACCAAAGTATATGACTACCCGACCATCCGTGACTTTGCCGGATTCCTGCAAAAGGAACTGGGTACGACCGTAACCCTGCCAACGCAAGAGCCTGCGCCAGAACCAGCATCGGCTCATGTCTTGCAGCCTGTTACTGTAACTCCAACTGCACAACCGAAGCCAGCAATGGAAAATGTCCAAGCCGAACAGCCAGTTGCGAAGGAAACGCGAGCTACGGAATCCGTAGGGATCAAACCTGTCGTTACAGCACCAAAAGAAGCAGCAGCCCCAACAGTTGCAACTCCAGCACCGAAACCTTCAGACGCCACCATCCCAACATCTCCAGACGCCATCGCCATCGTCGGCATGTCTGGCAGATACCCAGGGGCAGGCGATCTGACGGAGTACTGGGACAACCTGATCCATGCCCGCAATTCCGTCCGTGAAATTCCGACATCACGCTGGGACGTGAATCAATACTATGATCCGAAGCTGAGCCAAAAAGGCAAAATCTACTGCAAATCGATCGGCGCACTGGATGAGATCGAATATTTCGATCCGCTCTTTTTCAATATTCCTCCGTCCGAAGCGGAACTGATCGACCCGCAGCACCGCATCTTTTTACAAGAAAGCTATAAAGCGTTCGAGGATGCAGGCTACAGTCCACAATCCCTGAGCAACCAAAAATGCGGTGTCTATCTGGGCATCATGAACAATGATTACGGCACCTTGCTTTTGCAGAATCAGCTTGGTGGAAGTGCGACCGGCAACACCTATTCCATCGCAGCCGCCCGCATCTCGTACTATCTCAACCTGAAAGGCCCTGCCATCTCGATTGATACAGCATGCTCCTCCTCGTTAGTCGGGACGCATCTGGCCTGCCAGGCATTGAAGACCGGGGAGATCGACATGGCTCTGGTCGGCGGTGTCACCCTCTACCTCACGCCAGAATCCTACATCAGCATGTGTGGAGCAGGGATGCTGTCGCCAGACGGTCAATGCAAAACGTTTGATAACAGCGCCAACGGTTTTGTCCCAGGTGAAGGGGCGGGTGCATTGGTGCTCAAGCGGCTGAAGGATGCCGAGGCGGATGGCGACCATATCTACGGGGTCATCATCGGTACAGGCATCAATCAGGACGGCAAAACCAACGGCATCACCGCACCGAGCGCCAAAAGCCAGATGGAGCTGGAGCGCGACATCTATGACCGCTATCACATCCATCCGGAGAGCATCAGCTACGTAGAGATGCACGGAACCGGAACCAAGCAAGGCGATCCGATCGAGCTGGATGCGATTTCTACTGTTTTCCAAGAAAGAACCGACCAAAAGAACTTCTGCGCCATCGGTTCCGTAAAAAGCAACATCGGCCATACCTCAGCAGCCGCAGGGGTAGCCAGCATGCAAAAGGTGCTGCTCTGCATGCAGCATGAAAAGCTGGTTCCGACCCTGAACTTCACGAACCCGAATGAGCATTTTGATTTTGAGAATTCGCCGTTCTATGTCAATACCGAGTACAAGCAGTGGGAGACAGCCAAGGGTGCACCGCGCCGGGCTGGTGTCAGCTCTTTTGGATACAGTGGGACGAATGCCCATCTGGTGATCGAGGAGTACCTGCCAGGTAAAAACAGACCGCAACAAACCGAATCTACTGAACCGGTTCTTTTTGTCCTGTCTGCCAAGAGAAAGGAACAGCTCAAGACCTATGCTCAAGGGATGAAGCGTTTCATCCAATCCCAAGCGCAATGGAGTCTGACCGATCTGGCATACACTCTGCAGGTTGGACGAGAAGCGATGGATCACCGGATGGCTTTTGTAGCGGATTCCAAGGAAACACTGCTGCAATCTTTGGATGCATTCCTCGCAGACAAAACCACGGCAGGCATTTTCACAGCCCAAGTGAAACAGAGCAAAGGGGAGGTCAAGGTCTTCGAAACAGATGAAGACGCCAAATCCCTGCTTGAGACGTGGATTGAAAAGAAAAAACTCAGCAAACTGGCTGAGCTGTGGGTCAAAGGCTTACGGATGGATTGGAACAAGCTGTATGGCGGCGAAGTCAGACCGCGCCGGATTAGCCTTCCTGCGTATCCGTTTGCCAAAGAATATTACTGGATTCCAGAAAATCCGGACAAACCAGAGGCGGAGAATGGTCTTGCGCCTAAGACGACAACTGCAACCGTACCGACAACGACGGTGGCTGAGGGGACGAATGACAGCGCAGAGACACGCCCGACCGTCTTCCTGAAGAAACAGTGGGAACCAAGCCCAATCGTTTCTACCAAAAAAGGAAGCCGCACCATCGCGATCTTGGCTAACAAGGAGACTGCGAGCCTGGCTGTTGAGCTATCCGCGCACCTCTTTGACTGCCAGATCCTTCAGATCAATAATATTGGGTCACAACTGTCCGAGTATGACTGGACAAGCTTTGACGGGTTTATCGATCTCATCGGTTGCGGAAGCAGCACTGATGAGCAGATGAACTGGATGATGTGGCTGCAAAAGCTGATCGAGCACGGGCATCGGGAAGGCCTGACCGTGATGTGTGTCACCAAAGGCTTGGAGTCTTTCCAAAATTCTTCGATGAACCTGTCCGGTGCAGCCTATGTCGGGCTCTATCGCATGCTGCAGACCGAGTACAGCCATCTCAAATCAAGACATATGGATGTGGAAGCCCTCCTCGATGATCAGGCCATCGCCCGACTGATCGCCGAAGAGCTGTACGCAGAGGGTACGGATATTGAGGTGTGCTACCGCGACGGAATCCGGTACCGTGCCCATCTGGCTGAATGGTCGATCTCGGAGGATACGACGGAACAGATGCCACAGGCATTCCCCGAAGGACATGTACTGCTGGTCACAGGCGGGACAAGAGGTCTTGGCTATCTGTGCGCCCAGCATTTTGTGAAGCACTACGGGGTCAGACGCTTGGTACTGACTGGCCGCGAAGCACTGCCGCCTCGTGACCAATGGACCGCGCTCCAACAATCCGGCACATCTGTCGGGAAGAAAATCGAGTCCATTCTGGAGCTGGAAGCACTAGGCGCACAAGTACAAGTGCTCTCCTTGCCTTTATCTGATGCTGCTGCCGTCCAAGAAGCCCTGCAGGACATCAAAACCAGTATGGGCCCGATTGGCGGCGTGATTCATTGCGCGGGGATGGGCGATATCAAAAACCCTGCCTTCATGCGCAAAGCCGTAGCCGATATCCAAAAGGTACTGGAGCCAAAGGTCGCTGGACTCCAAACCCTGTACCATGCACTCCGCGATGAACCATTGCAGTTCTTTGTCCTGTTCTCCTCTGTGTCCGGCACGATTCCTGTTCTGGCAAAAGGACAGAGCGATTACGCCATGGCAAATGCCTACATGGACTATTTTGCGGAAGCGCACAAGAACGACAGTCCAATCGTCAGCATCGTATGGCCGAACTGGAAAGAGACAGGCATGGGTGAAGTAAAAGGCAAAGCGTACGGTCTGACCGGACTGCAGGCAATGACCAATGCGGAAGGCTTGCAGCTGTTGGATCAGATTCTTTCCCAGAAAATAAATGCGGTCATCCTCCCGGCGGTGATTAACCCTGATCGGTGGAACCCTCGCCGCTTGATGCAACGTGTGATAGAAGACAACCCTTCAGCTGGAACACCGCTTCGGAATGACGCGGAGACAGTTACGGCGCGAAGTGAGTCTGTGAAGGCGGAAGTGGTCAGAGTAGAGCCTGCCAAGCCTGAGCCTGTATCGGCGCCTGTATCGGGATCTGTCTCTGCGTCCCCATCTTCATCTGCGCCAATCTCTCAAGAGTTCGCAGATCTCACACATGAATGGTTGCTAGGCCTTTTCTCTAAAGAACTGAAAATCAGCCGTGACAATCTGGAGATCGACGAACGGTTCGAAGAGTATGGGATCGATTCGATTGTGCTGACCCAGCTGTTGCAGCAGATTAACCAGCAGATCGCAGGAAACATCGATCCGTCGATTATCTTTGAGTATCCGACGATTGAGTCTTTTGCCGAATGGCTCATGGATGCTTATGCGCATGAATTGATGAAAGTGTTGGGGATTTCTTCGAAGAAGCCAGAGCAGCCGCCAGTGGTGGCTCCGAGCACGGATCAGGCTCCGGATGCGTCACCAGCCCCAACCGATTCTCCGATCCCGACCGTGTCCTCTGTCATTCAGAGCGAAGTAGCAAACCAGTTCACCGCATCTGCACAAGAAATCATCCAACCACAACAACCCGCACAAGTGCAGGTAACGGTGACACCACCAAGCACAACCACCCGCACTGAAGATATCGCCATCATCGGACTCTCCTGCCACTTCCCAGGGGCAGAATCGCTGGAGCAATACTGGAGCCTGATCGCAGAAGGCCGCTCCGCCATCGGCCCTGTCCCACAGGAACGCTGGGGATACGCCAACTCCTACTACGCGGGCCTGATCGACGGCATGTCGCATTTTGACTCCGAATTTTTCCGTTTGCCAGATGAGGATGTCCAAGCGATGGACCCGCAGGCACTGGCCGTGCTGGAGCAAAGCCTCAAGCTGTGGTATCACGCGGGATACACCCATCAGGAGATCAAGGGTAAGCCAATCGGGGTCTACCTTGGCGGACGAAGCCAGCATAAGCCGGGCGAAGCAAGCCTGCAGCAAGCACGCAATCCAGTTGTAGCACTGGGTCAAAATTATCTGGCAGCCAACATCTCGCACTTCTTCGACCTGCGCGGCCCAAGCCTCGTTCTCGATACGGCCTGCTCCTCAGCCTTGGTCGGTCTGAACATGGCGATTCAAGCCCTCCGCAGCGGCGATATCGAAGCAGCAGTTGTTGGTGGCGTCAGCCTGTTGAATACAGATGATGCTCATCAGATGTTCTCGCAGCGCGGACTTTTGTGCGCAGATCCTGCCTTCCATGTATTCGACCAGCGCGCAGGTGGTGTCGTCCTCGGGGAAGGCGTCGGTATGGTTCTGGTGAAGACCTTGTCACAGGCGCTTCAGGACGGAGATTCCATCTACGCCGTAATCAAAGCAACAGCGGTCAATAATGACGGAAAAACAGCAGGCCCGGCCACTCCGAACCTGCAAGCCCAGAAGGATGTCATGCAGGCAGCCCTTGCGAAAAGCGGCAAAAAAGCCTCTGACATCAGCTACATCGAAGCCAACGGATCAGGCTCCACCGTTACTGATTTACTGGAGCTAAAAGCAATTCAATCTGTCTACCGCTCTTTTGGTGAGGCTCCCATCGGCTTAGGATCGGTCAAGCCGAACATCGGCCATCCGTTGTGCGCAGAAGGGATCGCCAGTCTGATCAAAGTGGTGCTGATGCTGAAGAACCGCCAGCTCGCCCCATTCCTGTCCGGCGAACAAGGCATGGAGCATTTTGATATGGAAGCTGCCAACTTCCGCATGTACCGCGAATCTACCGAGTGGATGGGTGCCACACCTGTCGCAGGCATTAACTGCTTCGGCGACGGAGGAACCAACGTCCATGTGATCATCGAAGCATGGGAAGAGACTTCACCACGCACGGTGACAAGACACCCTCTGCCACAGCCGGAACTAAAGCGCAAGCCGCTCAAACAAGACAGCCAACCTCAACTCCAGGGTGCTTCCAAGGGAATGTTCTGGAAAACATTTGCGTAAGAGAGGAGTTGTAAGATAGTGATTTCTGAACAAGTTAGCATTCATGAACAACTCATGATAACGAGAAAGAACCCGGTTGTCGCCAATCACCGGGTTCATGGACAAGACTTATTACCGGGTCTGGCTTACATTGACCTCATCTATCAGGTGTTTTGCGAACATGGTTTTGCTTATCAGGAGCTGGAGCTCAAGAACGTATCCATCTATCATCCGCTGATCGTGGGTCAAGACGATGAGATCCAGCTCGACATCCAGTGCACACAAACCCAAGTGGGCCATTGGCGTATCCGCATCGAAGGCCAGACCAAGACCAACGGCCAACTGACGGAGGGCCCAAAACAATACGCCACCGCCGAAATGGTCAAAGGCCAAGCCACCCGTTTCCAAGAAGCTCTGGACTCCCAAGCTTGGAAACAATCTGCACAAAGCACCATGAAGCTTGACGACATCTATGCACAAGGCCGCGCGAAGGAGCTGGTTCATACCGGCTTCATGAAGGCAGAAGGACAGATGTATCAGAAGGAAGAGGGCATGCTGATCGAGATTTCTCTCGGTCAGGAGGCCCTGCCTCATGCACAGGCTTTTCTGTTCCATCCGACCCTCATTGATGGCAGTGGAGTAGGCTCAGCCGGGATGCTGTCTTCTCTATTAGAAGGGGAGCAACGACTCTATCTTCCGCTTTTCTATGAATCATTCCGTGCATCTGAACCCCTGCAAAAACAATGCATGACCCGGATTCAGACCTCATCGGTGCGTCAGGAGAAAGAGCTGATCTACCTCACCTTCGAATTTTTCAATCAATCTGGACAAAAGGTGGCCGAACTGAAAAACTTCGCCAGCAAACTGGTCCGCGAAGCAGACCTGATCCATCCAGACAGAACAAGCACACCACAGCCAGCAGCGGAAGGGAAGAAGAAGGATCAGCCTTCTTCTTCTCGTCCCAACACCAATCTGCCGGGCACACCAAGCACCGGCTCGATCAACGATATTGAACTCTTTTTACAGCAGTTACTGGCACAACAGCTGAACGTACCGTACGACCAAGTCGATCCAAAAGCAGGCTTCTACGATATCGGCTTGGATTCTCCCGGTCTGCTCGGAATGGTAGATGCGATCGGAACCAAAATCGGTGCCAGTCTGACGCCGACCCTGCTGTTCGAATATACGACTATTGCCGAGTTGGCCGCCTATCTGGCGAATAAGTACGGCGCTTATTTTCAAGCATCCCCTACATCCGCACAGGAAAAAGAGGGGGCAGGTCACACAGCCGTCTCTTCGGCTACAGTAGCGACTGATGCGGGAAGCTCCCACACATCAACAGACAGATACGTATCGTCCGACCAGAATCAGAGCCAGAACGATGAGAAGCTTTCATCATCTCATACAGCCAGACCAACCGTTGAAGAAGACATCGCCATCATCGGGATGGCAGGCCGCTATCCTCAAGCCCGCAACATTCAAGAGTTCTGGCAAAACCTCATGGAAGGCAAAGATTGCATCAGCGAAGTCCCTGCCTCTCGCTGGGATTGGAAAGAGCTCGAAGACCTAACCTCACCATCAGGCAAAACGCTCTCCAAATGGGGCGGCTTCATCGACGATCAGGATTGCTTTGACCCGCAATTTTTCCGTATCTCTCCTAGAGAAGCAGAGATCATGGACCCGCAGGAGCGGCTTTTCCTCGAAACCTGCTGGGAAACCATCGAGGACGCGGGCTACACACCTAAGTCACTGGTCAAAGCGCAAGGCCAGAACAAACGACGTCCGGTAGGCGTCTTCGTCGGGGTCATGCACAAAGATTATTCCTTGGTCGGTACAGAAGCAGTATCCAAGGAGAATGTCTTCCCGCTCTCCCTCAACTACGCGCAGATCGCCAACCGTGTCTCCTACATCTGCAATTTCCACGGCCCTAGCATGGCAGTAGATACAGTCTGCTCTTCATCTCTGACTGCCCTGCATCTGGCATTGGAAAGCATCCGCCGTGGCGAATGTGAGGCAGCGCTCGCAGGGGGTGTCAATCTTTCGCTTCACCCGAATAAATACATAAGCTATAACACCGGGGACATGTTCGCAAGCGACGGTCGCTGCCACACCTTCGGAAAAGGCGGGGACGGCTATGTATCAGGCGAAGGCGTCGGGGCTGTCCTCTTGAAGCCACTGCACAAAGCCGTACAGGATGGCGACCATATCTATGCTGTGATCAAAGGAAGTGCGATCAACCACGTCGGTACCGTAAGCGGAATCACTGTCCCAAGCCCAGTAGCACAGGCAGATGTCATCGAGTCTTGTTTGGAAAAGGCAGGAGTAGACCCGCGCACGATCAGCTATATCGAGGCACATGGAACAGGCACATCGTTGGGCGACCCAATCGAGATTCAGGGTTTAACAAAAGCATTCGACCTCTACACAGCGGACAAGCAGTTCTGCTCAATCGGCTCCGTCAAATCCAACATCGGACACGCCGAATCAGCAGCGGGCATCAGCGGTCTGAGCAAGGTCGCGCTACAGCTCTACCATAAGACACTCGTACCGTCCCTGCACTCTGAGGAGCTTAATCCTTACTTGGATTTACCGTCCACTCCATTCTATGTCCAGCAAGAGACCCAAGAGTGGAAGCAGCCCGTGATGATCGACAACGGTCAGGAAATCAAGCTTCCACGCCGCGCCGGGATCAGTTCATTCGGCGCATCTGGCTCCAATGCCCACATTATTTTAGAAGAATACATCCCACAACCAAAGCGGGGCGACAACACGGTGCCGCTTATTTCCCATGCGAAGCCGACGCTCCTTCCGCTGTCAGCGAAGACCAAAGACCGTCTGCAAGCCTATGCCGAGAAACTATTGGCTTTCCTCCATGACGGAATCAATCTCGCTGACCTTGCCTACACCTTGCAGGTTGGCCGCGAACCGCTGGAAGAGCGTGTAGTCTTCCTCGCTGGCGACATCCAAGAGCTGAAGGCCAAATTAAAAGCCTTTACAGAAGGTCAGACCGCGATCTCCGACTGCTGGATTGGACTGGTCAAGAATGGCAAAGAGTTGACCGTGCCGTCAGGGGAACATCAACATACCCATGAACTCGTCCGTACGTGGATGGATAACGGCAACCTCCAGCAAATTGCCGAGTCATGGGTCAACGGCATGAGTATCGACTGGAATGCCATCTACGGAGAGCATCGTCCTGAGCGAATCAGCGCACCGACCTATCCTTTTGCCAAGGAACGCTATTGGGTACCAGAAGCTCCTGCCAAGTCAAACAGCAAAACCATCACTCAAGTCATCCATCCATTACTGCATCAGAACACCTCTGACTTCACAGAGCAACGGTTCAGCTCCACCTTTACCGGACAAGAATTCTTCTTGGCCGATCACGTCGTTCGGGGGCAAAAAATCCTGCCGGGCGTCGCCTATCTAGAGATGGCACGCACCGCTGTTGAAAAGGCAACAGGCGCAGCCGAAGAAGACCTGAGTGTCATCAGACTCAAGGATATCGTTTGGATTCGACCGATCATTCAGACCAATCAGCCGGTAGACGTACATATCGGGCTGTACGCGGAGGACAACGGGGAGATCTCGTATGAGGTCTACAGTGAGTCCGCCGATGCAGACAGCGGCCAAGTGGTACACAGCCAAGGAAGCGCCGTACTGGGTACAAGACCAGATGCACATCTGACGTTGGATATCAGAAGCCTGCAAGCCGAGTGCAACCAACTGACCGTGACGCAGGAGGACATCTACAAAGCGTTCCATAGCATGGAGCTGGGCTACGGTCCAGGCTTCCAAGGCATTGAGAAGCTCTACATCGGAGAGAAGCAGCTGCTCGCCCGCATTTCACTGCCTGTCTCTGTGAGAAATACGCAAGACCAATACCTCCTGCACCCAAGCTTGATGGACTCCGCTTTCCATACCTCAGTGGGATTTGTGTTAGGCGCGAAGGAGGGAGATGGAGCGGAGGCCAGACTCTCCCTTCCATTTGCCATGGAGCAATTGGAGATCTTCGGCCCATGCCCGGCTGAGATGTGGTCGTACGTCCGTTACAGCGAGGGCAGCGAAGCCGGAGACAAGGTCGTCAAGTATGACATCGACCTGTGCGATGAAGACGGAGTGATCTATGTACAGATGAAAGGTGCTTCCATCCGAGCTATGGAAGGCGGCGCACAAGCAGAACATACCGCATCTGAAACGAAAACAGTAAAAGTAGAAGTCATCGCAGCAGACACGACACAACCACCTGTCGGCAATATCATGCTGCTCCCGACATGGGAACCGATTTCAGTCGAACTGGCTCCGAACGCACCCGCTTCAACCGAACGGGTAGTCATCGTAGGAGGCACGGAAGAGAACCACAGCATCATCCAACAATACTTCCCGACAGCCGCCGCCTTACACCTGCACCCAACCGATGACATATCAGACATCGCCAAGAAACTGGCCTCCTATGGCGCAGTTGATCATATGTTCTGGATTGCCCCTCATCAGCCGCAGTCTCTCTCAGATGAGGAACTGCTAGACGAGCAGAATCGCGGTGTGATCCAGCTTTTCCGGACGGTCAAAGCGATGCTTCAACTAGGCTACAGCGACAAGCGCGTCAGCTGGAGCATCATCACGAGCCAAGCCCAGCATGTCCACAAGCAAGACGACGTTAATCCGTCCCATGCCAGCCTGCACGGACTTGCTGGCACGATGGCGAAGGAATATCCGAACTGGGCCATCAGGCTGATCGATCTGGAAGCGGGTCGTCCTTGGCCGGGCCACCATATCTTTACCTTGCCTGCCAATCGTCTGGGACATGCCTGGGCTTACCGCAGAGGAGAATGGTATCAGCAGCAGTTGGTTCCATTCCAGCACACGCCATCTGCCAGCCAGTCGTTATACCGGACGAACGGGGTCTATGTCGTCATCGGCGGGGCCGGTTACATCGGGGAAGCATGGAGCGAATACATGATTCGCCACCATCAAGCCCAGATCATCTGGATCGGCCGCAGTGCGATCCATGCGGGCATCCAAGCCAAGATCGACAGACTCGCTGCTCTAGGTCCGGCTCCCGAGTATATCGCAGCGGACGCATCTGATCTTGCGTCCATGCAGCAAGCGTATGCCAAGATCAAAGAGCGCCACAACGAGATTCACGGAATCATCCAATCTGCGATGGTCCTGAACGAACAGAGCCTGGAGAACATGAAGGTGGAAGAATTCCAAGCCGGACTTGCTCCTAAGATTGCGGTGAGCGTCCGTATGGCTCAAGTCTTTGGGCAGGAGCCGCTTGATTTTGTCCTGTTCTTCTCATCTCTCGTCGCCTATATCAAAAATGTCAAGCAAAGCCACTACGCCACAGGCTGTGCTTTTGAAGACGCTTTTGCCCACCAGCTCTCCAAGCGTTGGAAGTGCCCAGTCAAGGTGATGAACTGGGGCTATTGGGGCGATGGCTCGGTAGCCGAGGACAAAGAATTCGCCCAGCTACTCGGTCAGATCGGCTTAGCCCTGATCGAACCACAGGCAGGCATGAAGGCACTCGATGTCCTGCTGTCCGGCCCAATCGATCAGATGGCCCTCATCCATACGAGCAAGCCAGTTACCGTCGAAGGCATGAATCCACAGGAAGAGATCACCGCCTATGAAGCTGTCTCTTCATTAGATATCTACAAACTGGAGCACCAGATTCCGAAGAAGAGTGTCACCGCCGAACAGATCAAGTACGCCCACAATCAAGAGATGGACGCGCTTCTCGCCAAAATGCTGTTTGCCCAATTGCAAACCATCGGCATGTTTACCGAGCCAAAAGTAGCGAAAGCAGACCTCGCCTCCACCTACAAGCTGCACGCCCTGTACGACAAGTGGTTGGATGAGAGCATCGCCGTTCTGCTGCGCTACAACTACCTCAAAGAAGAAGGAGACACCTATCACGTAGTCAACCCAACCCTGATGGATATGGATACCCTGTGGAAGGAATGGGAGGCGCAAAAGGCAGCATGGCAGGAAGACAGCAGCACCAAAGCTTCGTCCATCCTCGTCGATGCCACGCTCAAATCCTTGCCACAGATTCTGACAGGCAAGGTTCCTGCCACCGATATCATGTTCCCGGACTCTTCGATGAGACTGGTAGAGGGCATCTACAAGCACAATCCAGTCGCCGACCACTTCAATGATGTGCTTTCTAGCACCGTAGTCGCGTACCTGCAGGAGCGCCTTGCGCAAGACCCTGCCGCGAAAATCCGCATTTTCGAGATCGGGGCAGGTACCGGGGGAACAAGTGCCGGGGTATTCCAGAAGCTCAAGCCATACCAGCAGTATGTTCAGGAATACTGCTACACCGACCTCTCCCGTGCGTTCCTCATGCACGCCGAAAAAGAGTACGGTCCTGAGAATCCATTCCTGACCTATCAGATCTTCAACGTAGAAGCACCGCTTGCCGGGCAAGACATCGATGCGGGCGGATATGATCTCGTGATCGCAGCCAACGTCCTGCACGCAACCAAGAACATCCGTCAAACCCTGCGCAACGCCAAAGCCGTCCTCAAAAAAGGCGGGCTGATCCTGCTCAATGAGATGGCAGGAAACGGTCTGTTTACCCACCTTACTTTTGGTCTCTTAGAGGGCTGGTGGCTGTATGAGGACCCTGAAATCCGCATCGCAGGCTGCCCTGGTCTGTACCCAGAATCCTGGCAGCAGGTGCTTGTGGGGGAAGGCTACGACACCGTTATTTTCCCAGCCAAAGAAGCACACACCCTGCACCACCAGATCGTCGTCGCCCAAAGCGACGGGGTGATCCGCCAAAAGAAAGTGGTTCACCAGCAGCCGATTTCAGCAGCCCGCGCGAAGGATACGCAGGCAAAAGCGACAACAGCATCTTCCGCACAGAGCACTGCCAAGCCAACCAGTCAGGCAGACATTCTGCTCCGGGATAAGGTGACGACCTACATCGTCAAGCTGGTCGGGGAAACACTCAAAATCCCGGCCAACCGGATCGACCCTTCTGATCCGCTCGAAAAATACGGCATCGACTCGATCGTCGTTGTCCAACTCACCAATACCCTGCGCAAGGTACTGGAGAATGTAAGCAGCACCTTGTTCTTTGAGCACCAGTCGATTGATGCGCTGGTCGAGCATTTTATCAAGACGCAAAAAGACGCATTGATCAAGCTCGTCGGTCTCGATCAGCACGAGATGAATCAAGCGGGCAGCCAGAGCGTGGAGACAGCAGCCGTAGAGACAACCGACCAGTCGTCCAGTCTGCCAAGCCAGTCCCGCCACAAATCCAGACGCTTCATGAAGCAGACAGCAGATGCTCCGGTCACCGGGACAGCATCCACAGCACCTGCTTCCACCGTCCGTGATATTGCCATCATCGGTATGTCCGGCCGTTATGCCCAAGCCAAAACGGTACACGAATTCTGGGACAATCTCAGACAAGGCAAGAACTGCATCACCGAGATTCCAAAAGACCGTTTTGACTACAACGACTACTACGATCCGCAAAAAGGCAAGCGCGGCACGATCTATACCAAGTGGGGCGGATTCATCGAGGACTACGACAAGTTCGATCCTGCCTTCTTCCAGATCTCTCCGGTAGAAGCAGAGCGGATGGACCCGCAGGAGCGAGTCTTCCTCGAAGCCGCCTATGCCAGTATCGAAGACGCAGGCTACACTCCTGCCAATCTGAGTGCCAGCCGAAAAGTAGGCGTCTTCACCGGCGTCATGAACAAGAACTATCCGACCGGGTATGGCTACTGGTCATTTGCCAACCGAATCTCTTATCTGCTCAACTTCCAGGGCCCAAGCTTGGCGGTGGATACCGCATGCTCAGCTTCTTTGACAGCGATTCACCTCGCACTGGAGAGCTTATACAGCGGGACGAGCGAAGTCGCCATCGCAGGCGGCGTCAATCTGGTGGTAGATCCGATCCACTATCTCAATCTATCAGCCATGCAGATGCTCTCAGCAGGTGATAAGTGCAAGTCATTCGGAGATCACGCAGACGGATTCGTCGATGGGGAAGGCGTAGGAGCCATCCTGTTAAAGCCTCTGGACAAAGCAATCGCAGACGGCGACCAGATCTATGGTGTCATCAAAGGCAGTATGATCAACGCCGGGGGCAAAACCAACGGCTACACCGTACCGAATCCAAACGCCCAGTACGAGCTGATCACCGAAGCCTTGCAGAGAGCAGGGGTTCCGGCGAGAACGATCAGCTATATTGAAGCACACGGAACAGGTACAGCGCTTGGAGATCCGATTGAGATTTCCGGTCTGACCCGTGCTTTTGAGAGAGATACCCAAGACCGTCAGTTCTGCGCGATTGGTTCCGCGAAATCGAATATCGGTCACTGTGAGAGTGCGGCAGGTGTCGCCGCTGTGACCAAAGTGCTGCTTCAGCTCAAACACCGCCAGATCGCGCCTTCTCTGCATTCCGAGGTGCCGAATCCAAATATCCATTTCAGCAACACGCCATTTGTCGTCCAGCACGAGCTTGGCGAATGGAAGCGCCCGGTCATCGACGGACAAGAAGTACCAAGACGGGCTGGTATCAGCAGCTTCGGCGCGGGTGGGGCCAATGCCCATCTCATCATCGAGGAGTACATTCCACAGGCGTCAGCTACAGCGAACCAAAACAACCCGAACCAACCGGCACTCATCGTCCTCTCCGCGAAAAATGCAGAGCGTCTGCAAGAACAGGTCGAGCGCCTGCTGACCGCGATCCAAGAACAGCAATGGACCGACGCTGATCTCCCACGCATCGCCTACACTCTCCAAGTCGGGCGTGAAGCGATGGAAGAGCGCCTCGGCGTACTGGCTGGCTCGATCCAAGAGCTTATCGGCAAGCTGAAGCAATTCTTGGACGGCAGTGACTATGTAGACGACCTCTACCGCGATCATATCAAGCACAACAAGAACTCTTTGGCTGTGTTTGCGGCGGACGAAGATACCGAGAAGATCATCGAAGCATGGATCAGCAAAGGCAAATACGCCAAGCTTCTGGAGCTGTGGGTCAAGGGGCTTACCTTCGACTGGAACAAGCTGTACGGCAGCAATAAGCCGCTCCGTACCAGTCTTCCTACTTACCCGTTTGCCCGCGAGCGATACTGGCTTCCAGAGTCCGACGCTAAAGGAAAAGGAACCCGCTCACGCAAAGCACCCAACCAGCTAAAAGGGAAGCTGCGCGCCAAACTCAAAGGATACGCAACGGAAGCTGGCAACCATACCGTTGGCTACAGCCGCGATATCCAACTCCCGGAAGCCTATGAACTGATGACCTTCGCTGAGAACTGGACAGAGCAGAGCCTCACGGAGACGACTGCTACCAAGATCAACACTCTGCTATGCTTCCTCACCGATCCAGAGAATCAAAAAACGGTGGAAGAAGCAGTCCACACCTTTGATTCCCAGACCAAGGTGATTTTTATTGCCCAAGGCCAGGTCTATCAAAAAGAATCTGACCGCGTATACAGCATCTCCCGCAACGGGCTGAACAGCTACGCGGAAGCCTTCGCAAGCATTCAGGCAGACCACGGCGAGCCAGACGCGATCCTGTATCTCTGGACGCTGGAGGATGCGGGCTGCATCCAAGACTACTCTTGCATCGCCCATATCCTCAAATCAATCGGCCACGCCAATTGGAAGCCAAAGCGCCTATTACTCGCAGGCGCATATGAGAATGGACTCGACCGCTGCTACGCGGAGTCATGGATCGGCTTCGAACGCTCTCTCGGACTAGCTCTGCCGAATACCAAGGTGTCAGCAGTCTATCAAGTTGCGGGCCACGTGAATCCAGCCGACACGGTGAGAGATTGGGCGCACATCCTCTGGGCAGAACTTCAAGCTCCCAAAGCGGAGAGTGTCTTATATGAGGGTGGCAAGCGCTATGTATCTACCATCGAGCCGACCATCGTCGAGCAAGGCGAAAACCTCCTGCGACCAGAAGCCACCTACCTGATTACAGGCGGCTGTGGCGGTCTCGGCTATCTTTTCGCCAAGCATCTGGCGGCCAACTACTCTGCCAACCTGATCCTCACAGGCCGCTCCCCGATGGATGCGGACAAGCAGGCTCAGGTGAAAGCGCTGGAAGAGCTGGGCGGTCAGGTCATGTATGTACAGGCAGATGTCTGCGATTCTGCCTGCATGGAAGAAGGTCTGAACGAAGCGAAAAAACGCTTCGGTGCCATCCACGGCGTCATTCATGCTGCAGGTGTCGTGAGCAGCCAGAATCTTTTTGAGAAAGATATGCAAGGCTTCCAAGAGATCATCGATCCAAAAGTCAACGGAACGATGCTGCTAGACGAATTGCTCCAAGCTGAGACGCTTGATTTTGTCTGCTACTTCTCTTCATCAGCAGCGATCTTAGGCGACTTCGGTTCCTGCGATTACGCCATCGGCAACCGGTTCCAGATGGCATATGCCCGCTATCGTAATGAACAGCAGGGTCAAGGGAAGACCTTTGTCATCAACTGGCCGGTGTGGAAAGACGGCGGCATGGGCATCGGGGACGAGAAGACGACCGAGATGTATCTGAAGTCCAGCGGTCAGCGCTTCCTGGAGACGGAGGAAGGCATTGCTGTGTTTGAACGGATTCTGTCTCAAGATCAGGCACAACACCTGATCATCGTCGGACAGCGCAGCCGGGCCAACCGTTTCTTAGGGCTGGCAGAGCAATCCAGTGCACATGAGATGGTTCGTGAGACTGAACATGAACATGTCGAGACCACCACAGTTCCGGTCGTAACAACCCCTGCCGGAGCAGGCAGACGGGCAGAGATGCAGGGCTTGAGCATAGAGCAATGCATCGAGTGGGATCTGCAGGAGCACATCTACCAACTGCTCAAAATTCCGAAGCACAAGCTGGAGCCGGATATGAACTGGTCCGACTTCGGGTTCGATTCGATTAATCTTGCTGAGTTCGCAAGCATCCTGAGCAAGCACTATGGCATCGAAGTGACACCTGCTGTGTTCTTCGGATATTCCACGATAGAAAAACTGATCCGTTACTATATGGCTGACCACAGGGTAGCGATGGAAGAGTTCTACCGGGTAGGGGTTACGGAGCAAGTCGAGCAGGTTGTGGTGAAAAAGGCGACTGCACCAGCCCCAGCGGCACAGCAAGTGTCTGGCAAGGCAGTCAATTCCGATGCGGTTGGCAAAGCCAAATCTGTACCAGCTGTATCGTCAGCTAACATGGGTACATCTGGACAACCAACAGCATCTGCTGTACAAGCGACGCCTTTGGCACCAGCAACATCCGGTTCACCAGCACCAACCCACCAACCCGCTTATCCCGCTGTCACCGAACCGATCGCCATCATCGGTATGAGCGGCCGCTTCCCGCAGGCAGACAACATCACAGAACTCTGGAACAACCTGAAAAACGGGAAAAGCTGCATCACAGAAGTTCCGGCAGAGCGCTGGGACTGGCGTGAATACTTCGGTGACCCGCTCCAGGAAGCAGGCAAAACCAACTCCAGATGGGGCGCATTCCTCAAGGACGTAGACCGTTTTGACCCGCTGTTCTTCCAGATCTCGCCGAAAGAAGCGGAGAATATGGACCCGCGCCACCGTATCTTTTTACAGGAAGCATGGCGCACCTTCGAAGACGCTGGATACATGGGAGAGCGCATCAAAGGGATGTCCTGCGGGGTATACGTCGGGGTGGAAGAGGGCGAGTACGCATTCATGGCGGGAGACGACATGAAGATCAACGGCAGCCAGAATGCCACCCTATCCGCCCGCATCGCCTATGCACTCGATCTGAAAGGCCCGAACCTTGCCCTGACCGCAGCATGCTCCTCTGGCCTCGTCGCCATCCATCAGGCATGCCTGGCCCTTCGTCAAGGCGATTGCGAGATGGCACTGGTCGGTGGTGTCAGCCTGAATATTTCCCATATGTCATTCGCCGCGCTGAGCAAAGCGGAGATGCTTTCCCCAGACGGACAATGCCGGGTATTCGATACGCGTGCCAATGGATTGGTGCCGGGCGAAGCCGTAGCAGCCGTGCTGTTAAAACCATTGTCCAAGGCGATTGCCGATAACGACCACATCTACGGCTGCATCAAAGCAAGCGGGGTCAACTACGACGGCAGAACCAACGGGATCACCTCGCCGAATCCGTTCAGCCAGCAGGAACTGATCGAAGGGATTTACGATAAGTATCAGATCAATCCACTCGACATCCAGTACGTCATGGCACACAGCACGGGTTCCAAGTTGGGCGATCCGCTGGAGGTACAGGCTCTCACCAGTGCTTTCCGCAAATATACCGACCAGAAACAATTCTGCACATTAGGCTCGATTAAACCATTGATCGGGCATACCTTTGCCGCTTCCGGTGTCGTGGGTGTCATCAGTATGCTGATGGCGATGCGAGATCAGCTGATCCCAGCCACCTACAACTCCGAAGTGAACAATGAATATATCAATTTCAAAGATAGCCCATTCACCTTGATCAAAGAAAATCAGACATGGGTGAACAAAAACAACCAGCCACGCCTAGGTACAGTCAGCTCCACTGGCATCAGCGGAACCAATGCACATGTCGTCGTCGAGGAATATGTCCCGATTACGACCGATACGAATCGTGCTCCTGCTGATCCAACGCCGCAAATCGTTGTCCTTTCCGCAAAAGACCAAGACAGCCTGCAAGCGGTTGTAGGGCAAATGCTCGACTTTGCTGAACACCAAACCGAGCTCTCCATCCCGAACCTCGCCTACACGCTTCAAGTGGGACGCGAAGCGATGGAATCCCGCCTGGCGATGGTCGCGAGCAGCAAGCAAGAGCTGATTAGTGGGCTTAGGGAATACCTCCGAGCGGTAAAAGAAGGACGACTGCAAGCAGGGCAAGCCCTCCAAGCAGGTGTGCCAATCTTCACCGGAGATCAGGACGAAGACGACTCCCACTCCGGCAGCCTGCTTTCCCGAACCGCTGGAGAATCACTCCTACAGGTCCTGATCCAAGAAAAGAAATGGGACGCCATCGCGCAAGTCTGGGCGGAAGGCGGAAAAGTTGCCTGGGAAGCACTCCATGAAGGCTCATCCGTCCGCCGAATCCCTCTGCCGACCTACCCATTCAAACGAGAGCGCTACTGGCTCACGGTAAACAAGCAGAAGCAACAGGCTACGGAGGCAGTGCAGCCAAGTGCAGCAGCGGCACAGGAACCGCAAGTGCCGGGAACTGCACAAGCAACCCAAGTACAGGCAGTGCCACCCACATCGCACATGACAGAAGTGTCGCAAAAGCAACAGGCCGCAACCAGCGATCAAGCTGCAACTCCTGACCGTACTGCCGCTGCCCAGCATATCATCCAACAGTACATCATCCCATTCCTATCCGAAGAGCTGAGTCTCGCACCTTCCCAGATCAACGTGAAGAAGAAGCTCCAAGACTACGGAATGGACTCGATCTTAGGACGCAAGCTGGTACGCCATCTGGAGGAATGCCTGCATACCAAGATCACAGGCCGCGAAATGCTGGAGTACCGTACCGTCCACGCCTTAGCGACCCACTTGGCAGAAAAAGTGGATGCGGCAATCATCGCGACCGCACCTCCACAACAACCGGTGAATCCAGCCAACCCAGCTGCAGCTGTCCAGCACCAACCGTCCGCTTCATCAGTCGCAACACTGGAGAAGCCCGCCTACAGCGACATGGAAATCATCGAGTTGATGGAAAAATATACACGAGGAGAATTGAGCTTTGAGAACGTACAAAAAATGATAGAAGGGATCAAATAGGATGAATCATAAAAGTATTCTCGATGCTTATAAATCCGGGGAATTATCGATCAGTGACGTAGAAACCAAACTTCGGGAATTAAAACAGCAATCATTGAGAAATCCGCTTTCGGAAGGCCAAAAAGGCTTGTGGATGCTGCAAAAAATGACACCTGAGATGAGCGCATATAACCTTCCACTGTGCTTTCGCATAAGCAACCGTCTGGATATCGAGAAATTCAGAAGCGCCCTTCAGTTCGTCCGGGAACAGTTTCCGATACTGACCAGTGTCATCGAGGAGGTACAGGGAGCGCCTGTTCAGACCATCCAGCCTGCGCAGCCGCTTTCGTTTCAACAGGAAGATCTCTCTGCATTGGATTCTTCCGAAGTGCTTCCTTATCTAAGAGAAAAAGCAAAAGAACCATTTGCGTTGGAAAAGGGTCCGCTCATGCGGGCCCACCTTTTTTCCCGCTCTGATCAGGAACATTATGTGCTGATTACGATTCATCATATTATTTTTGACGGCGTGTCGATGATGACGTTCATCCCGGCGCTGTTTGGTGCGTATCAGGATTTGGTACAAGGCAAGACCCCAGTCGTATCCACCACACCTGCGAGCTACAAGGATTTCGTCGAGTGGGAACAAGCCATGCTGGCCGGTAAAGAAGGCGAGGAGCATCTGGCATATTGGAAACAACAGCTCGGTGGTACTCTGCCGGTTCTGGAGCTTCCGACAGACCGTCCGAGAACATCTCTGCAACAGTACAAGGGGGAGGCTTACTCCAGCCAGCTTTCATCTGAATGGAGCAAGCAGGTCAGAGCGTTTGCCAGTGAGCAGGATGTGAATCTGTCTGTTGTATTTTTAGCGATTTTTAAAGTGTTGTTGCATCGCTATACAGGACAGCAGGATATCATCGTGGGCCTGCCGACGATGGGGAGACCGGAAGAGCGTTTTGAATCGATGATCGGTTATTTTATCAACATGATTGCGGTACGAAGCCAAGGTGTGGGGACCCAATCCTTCGCATCGTTCATCCGTGACCTGCAGATGACCGTCGTCGATGGGATCGATCATGCGGCTTATCCGTTCCCAGCCTTGGTCAGAGAGCTGAATGTCGACCGGACAACGGCTAACGCACCTGTGTTCCAAGTGGCATTCCTGTACCAGAACTTCCTGCAAGCCAACCATACCCAACAGATTCAAGAGCAATACGATGACCTGCATATCGAGTTCGTGGATGAAGTGCGCCAAGAAGGTGAATTCGAGCTTTCCCTAGAGGTATATGAGCAGGGGGATGAGACAGCGCTGAATCTGATCTACAACCCAGAGCTGTTCGACTCTGCTACGATTGAGCGCATGATGGGACATTTCATCAAGCTGACCGAAGTACTCGTACAAGACCCGTCCCAAGCATTGGAGACCTATACGTACCTGTCCGATGAAGAGCAGCAGAATCTCCTCGTCAACTGGAATTCGACACAGGCGGACTATCCGACAGGCAAATGCATCCACGAGTTTTTTGAAGAAAAAGTGCAGAAAACTCCTGATGCGGTTGCCGTGGTGTATGAGGAAGAGGCGCTTACCTATCAACAATTGGATGAGCGAAGCACCCAATTGGCGATCTACCTGCAAGCACAGGGGGTATGCCCGGAAATTCCGGTCGGGATCTTTGTCGAGCGTTCTTTTGAGATGGTCATCGGAATCTTAGGGATTCTCAAGGCGGGTGGAGCCTATGTGCCACTTGATCCGAACAACCCGGATGAGCGCTTGGAATACATGCTGGAGGCCAGTGAGGTATCCATCATCCTGACGCAATCCCGATTCAAAGAAAGAATGCTTCGCCTGAGCAAGAACAACGCCAGCGTGATGACTCTGGATCAGGACTGGGCAGAGATTACCAAGGCAGCGGATAAAGGCAAGACACTGAAACGCGAGGTAAAACCAGAACATCTCGCCTATGTACTCTACACCTCCGGCAGCACCGGCAAGCCGAAGGGCGTCATGGTTGAACACAGAAGTATTTTGAATACCCTGTTTTTCCTCGAAGACAAGTACCCGGTAACAGAAGAAGACGCGTATCTCTTAAAAACGAACTATGTATTCGACGTTTCCCTATCTGAACTGTTTGGCTGGTTTATCGGGAAGGGACGCCTCATCATCCTTCCGCCTAACGCTGAGAAAAATCCGGACCTGTTCCGATCCTATATTGAGAAATACAACGTCACCCACCTTAATTTTGTCCCTGCTCTGCTCAATGTGTTCCTCAACGGCATGGCGAACAACCAGAGCTTCACCGAGAATTGCCCGCTCAAATACGTCATGGTCGCAGGAGAAGCCTTCCCGAAAGAGCTGGTGAAAAAAGCGGTCGCCGTCTTCCAAAACAGCAGCGTGGAAAACATCTACGGCCCAACAGAGGTATCCATCTACGGTACCTGGTTCAGCTGCACCCATGAAAAAATCGTCAGCAACCAGACTCCAATCGGGAAGCCAATCGCCAATGCACAGGCCTATATCGTCGACCAGCATCTGCGACCTGTCCCAATCGGAATTCCGGGCGAGCTATGTATCGCGGGCAAAGGCTTGGCGAGAGGCTACTACAAGCAACCGGCACTCACAGCAGAGAAATTCATCGACAACCCGTTCGAGCCGGGAACCAAGCTGTACCGCACAGGTGACTCCGTCCGCTGGCTGCCAAACGGCAACATCGAATACTTAGGACGCATTGATAACCAGGTAAAAATCCGTGGCTTCCGCATCGAGCTGGGCGCCATCGAAAGCCGACTGGACGAGCATCCGGGCATCTCCGAAAACCTCACCGTCGTCAAAGAACAGAACGGCAACAAAAAGCTGGTCGCCTACTACACCGCCGCTGACACCACGACGACGCTCACCCAGCAGGAGCTGCGCCAGTTCGTCAAAGCAGGCCTGCCTGAATATATGGTTCCATCGCATTTTATCTGTCTGGACAAAATGCCGCTGACCCCGAACGGAAAAGTAGACCGCAAGCTTCTCGAACAGCGCGAGATCGTCATCGAAAGAACCGAAAAACTCAGCCTGCCAGCATCCAAGGTAGAAGAAAAGGTCCTGCACATCTGGCAAGAGCTGCTCTCGGTCAATGAGATCGGCATGGAAGACGGCTTCTTCGATGTGGGCGGTGACTCTCTGCTGGCGGTTGCAGCGGCTGATCGGATCAAGCAGGAACTGTCGTGTGATTTCGGGGTGACCGAGCTGTTCGAGTACTCGAATATCAAAGCGATCAGCAAATATATCACCGAGCAAAAAGAAAAGGAAGCAGCGGCACAGGCAAAATCTAGTGCGGCTACCTCCGGCGTTGGAATCCATTCCGAAGAAAATTCAGCGGGCCATACGGGTGCGAATGCGAATGCAGGTGAACAGCAGAAGCAGACCAACCGCTCCGACGATCTACTGGAGTCCCTCCCAGACTACTACGAGGACAGTGTCGCCATCATCGGGATTTCCTGCCATTTCCCAGGGGCCAAGAATCACCACGAATTCTGGAACAACCTCAAAGAAGGCAAAGAAGCCGTCACATTCTTCACCAAAGAAGAGCTGTACGACTTAGGCGTATCCCCAGAGCTCATCGAGAACCCGAACTACATCCCGATGCGTTCTTCCATCGACGGCAAAGAGCTGTTCGATCCGGGCTTCTTCACCATCTCGCCTAAAGATGCCGAATACATGGACCCGCAGCTGAGGCTGCTCTTGCTCCATTCATGGAAAGCGGTCGAGGATGCTGGGTATGTCTCCAAGCAGATCCCAGAAACCAGTGTCTATATGTCGGCAAGCAACAACTCGTACCGTACCTTACTGCCACAGGATGCCACCGATGACCCGGAAAATCCAGATGGCTATGTCTCTTGGGTACTGGCCCAGAGCGGCACGATCCCGACAATGATCTCCCACAAGCTTGGATTCAAAGGGCCAAGCTATTTTGTGCATTCCAACTGCTCATCTTCTCTGGTCGGACTCTACTCCGCCTATCAAAGCATCAAATCCGGCGAAGCCAAGTACGCACTGGTAGGCGGCACCACCTTGCACGCTCAATCCAGTATCGGCTATATCCACCAGAACGGGCTGAATTTTTCAAGTGACGGGCATGTTAAGGCATTCGATGCGTCCGCAGACGGCATGGCAGGCGGCGAAGGGGTAGCGGTCATCATGCTGAAAAAAGCCGTCGATGCAGTCAAGGACGGCGACCATATCTATGCGGTGCTAAGAGGCATCGGTATCAACAACGACGGCTCAGACAAGGTCGGCTTCTATGCGCCAAGTGTCAAAGGCCAAGCCGAAGTCATCCAAAAGGTATTAGATGCGACCAGCATCCATCCTGAGACGATCAGCTATATCGAAGCGCACGGCACAGGCACCAAGCTAGGCGACCCAATCGAGGTGTCAGCGCTCAAACAGGTGTACAAGCAATACACCGACAAAAAGCAATATTGCGGCCTCGGCTCCGTCAAGACCAACATCGGTCACTTGGATACGGCAGCAGGTCTCGCGGGCACGATCAAGATCGCACTCAGCCTGTACCACAACGAGCTTCCGCCGACCCTCAACTATCAGAACCCGAATCCGGTCATGGATCTGGCGAATTCCCCGTTCTATGTGGTGAATGAATCCAGACCTCTGGAACAGAGAGGGGCATCTCACCGGGCAGCACTCAGCTCATTCGGACTGGGAGGAACCAACGCTCACGCTATTTTTGAGCAGTATCCAATGGCGAAAGCCAAGCTGCAAAAATTAACAAACAACCAACCAAGCGCTCCATACCTCATCCCAGTGTCCGCCAAAAACAATGACAGGCTGAAGGCGTATGCACAAGAGTTGCTGGCGTTCTTAAATACTGACGGCTTGGAGAACAGTAACGGTAACTGTAACGGCGATCTGGCAGATTTGGCTTATACCTTCCAAGTAGGCCGTGAAGCGATGGACAGCCGCGTGATCTTCGTGACCAGCGACATCGACGAGTGGAAGCAGCAGCTGGAAGATTTCATCGCCGGGAAAGAGCAGACCGAAGGCTGCTTCACAGGAGAAAAGAAACAGACCAAAGGCACAGCCCCGACTCTTGCAGAAGAGGACGATCTCGCAGAGCTGATCCCGACATGGATCGCCAAAGGCAAGCTGAGCAAATTGGCAGAGGCATGGGCGAAGGGACTCGATATCGATTGGGAGCAACTCTATTCCGGTGTCAAGCCGCAGAGAATGAGCCTGCCGACGTATCCTTTTGCAGAAGAACGCTACTGGCCGCAAACGCAGACAGCGCCACTCACCAAGCTCTCGCAAACCATCAGTAACGGCGGTAACCAACTATCTCGCAGAACAGCCGTCACCACCACACTCCATCCGATGGTTCACCAGAACACGTCCACCTTGTCCGAGCAGCGCTTCAGCACCATTTTTACCGGGCAGGAGTACTTCATCGCGGAGCATGTGATCAAGGGTCTGACCATCGTTCCAGGCGTAGTCACACTGGAGATGGCCCGCACCGCCGTAGAGCAGGCGATCGGGGAATTCGATCACAATCAAGCCGTCATCCGTCTGAAAAATGTGGTCTGGGTACGTCCTATCGTCGTAGAAGAAGAGCCGGTCGAGATTCAAATCGGGCTGTATGCAGAAGAGAACGGACAGATTTACTACCGCATGTACAGTGAGCCTGAAGCGGCTGACGCTGAGCCTGTTTTGTACAATCAAGGTTTTGCCGAATTGAGCTTGGGTACAGACGAGATCACGCTCGATCTGGAATCAATCCGTCGTGCGTGCAGCCAAGGCAACATGGCATCCCAAGAGTTCTACGCGGGCATGATCGGTGCAGACTATGGCCCAGGCTATCGGGGAGTGCAGACCGTCTATACCGGACAAGGCCAATTGCTGGCACAGCTGTCCCTGCCTGAGTGTGTCGCAAATACCCGTGACCAGTACATTCTCCACCCGAGCATGATGGATGGGGCTCTTCAGGTTGCCGAATACCTGCAAAATGTGACCAGAGCGGCGCTGCTTGCGGGCAGCGGGGAAGCGTTCCATGCGGCACTGCCGTTTGCCCTGCAGGAGCTGGAGGTTCTCAAGCCATGCGTCCCTGATATGTGGGTATATGTCCAATTCAGCGAAGGCAACAAGCCGGGCGATGTCATCCAAAAGGTAGACATCAATCTGTGCGACACCAACGGAACCATCTGCGTGCGGATGAAAGGCTTTTCCACGAGAGTCATGGAAGGCGACAGCAGCAACACAACGGCATCCACCACATCGGGCATCGGAAGCCTGATGCTGGAGCCTGCATGGAGAGAACAAGCCGTAGCAGAGACTGCTGTTCCTGCCTATGCAGAGCGTACCGTCATTCTTGTAGAATCCTGCAAAGCCGACGCAGAGAGCATCCAAAGCCATATCGGCGGCGCGCAAGTACTCACTTTAGACGCCAGACCAGCTACGGTAGCAGAGCGTTTCCAAGCCTACGCCGGACAGGTTTTCGAGCGAATCCAAGGCATCCTGAACGCCAGACCTCAAGGCAATGCCCTGTTCCAAGTCGTCATCTCCACCCAAGAAGAACAACTGCTCTTCACCGGCCTGATCGGGATGCTCAAGACAGCCAGACTGGAAAACTCCAAGCTCATCACACAGCTGATCGAGATCGGAAGCGAAGAAGATCTGAATAATCTCCCTGCCAAGCTGCAGGAGAACAGCCTGCGACCAGCCGACATCCATATCCGCTACGAGTCCGGCAAGCGATATGTCTTTGACTGGAGCGAGGTTACCCCGGCCGCAACCGACGTCGAGATTCCATGGAAAGACAACGGAACCTACCTCATCACAGGTGGAGCAGGCGGCTTAGGCTACCTTTTTGCAAAAGAAATCGCACAACAAACCAAACAAGCTACGTTGATTCTCACTGGACGCTCCACCCTCGGAGCCGACAAAGAAGCACAGCTACAACAGCTTCGTGAGCTGGGAGCCAACGTCACCTATAAACCAACTGATGTCACTGATAAGGACGCTGTCCGCCACCTGATCCGAGACATCCAAGAAGACTACGGTCAGCTCAACGGTATCATCCACAGCGCAGGAATCATCAAGGATAACTACATCATCAAGAAGACACAGGACGAGCTGCAGCAAGTCACCGCACCGAAAGTGGCAGGCTTAGTTCATCTCGATGAAGCGACCAAGAATCTTGCGCTCGACTTCCTGATTCTTTTCTCCTCTGTATCCGGTTCGATCGGCAGTCCAGGCCAAGCCGACTATGCCGCCGCCAATACGTTCATGGATGCCTATGCCAAGTACCGCAACGAGCTGGCAGCAGGCAACCAACGCTACGGCAAGACACTCTCGATCAACTGGCCGCTCTGGAAGCACGGCGGCATGCAGGTAGACGCAGAGACCGAGAAGATGCTTGAGCAGAACACCGGAGTCGTCGCGATGGAGACAAAGACAGGCATCGAGGCCCTGTATAAAGGAATGGCTACAGGCAAATCCCAGGTCATGGTGCTCGTCGGAAAGCTGACAGCACTCAGACAAAAACTGACCCAAGCCGCCGCTTTTGCCGAGCCACAACCGAAGCAAGCGACTGCCGCAGCTGATGCTAATGCTGCGATCTCCAACACAGGCATTGATACCGACAGCCTGCTGGAAAAGGTTAAATCAGCGCTGAAGCAAGAGATCTCCAAATCGATCAAAGTCAAAACCGACGATATCGAAGACAACGTTGAGCTGACCAAATACGGGTTCGACTCCATTTCGATGACCGAATTCACCAACAAGCTCAACCGCAAATACAAGCTGGAACTCACACCGACCATTTTCTTCGAACACCCGACCCTCCAAGAATTCGCTACCCATCTGGCTGGGGAGTATCAGGGTGTATTTGCCGCGCAGTTTGATGTCCAGAACAAAGCCGAGGCATCCCCATCTGCACCAGTACAAGCGGCAGAAAAAGAAGAACAAGACGCACCGTTCTTCCAGCAAAAACGAACGTCCCGCTTCGCCAAACCAATCATCGCTCAGCCTGTTGCCAAGCAGGATGCCCCGGCAGAGGAGCCGATTGCGATCGTCGGGATCAGCGGAATTTTCCCAATGGCCCGCGATATCGAAGAGTTCTGGCACAACCTCGTGGAAGGCAAAGACTGCATGACCGAGATCCCGAAAGACCGTTGGGATTGGCGCGAATTCTACGGTGACCCTGCCAAGGAAGCCAACAAATCCAGTGTCAAATGGGGCGGCTTCATCGACGGCATCGGTGACTTCGATCCACTGTTCTTCGGTATCTCACCACGTGAAGCCGAGCAGATGGACCCGCAACAGCGCCTCCTGATGACATATGCATGGAAAGCCATCGAAGACGCAGGGTATGCCGCGCAAAGCCTCTCTGGAACCAAAACAGGCGTCTTCATCGGTACAGGCAACACAGGCTACAGCTCGCTGATCACCAAAGCCAATACGCCAATCGAAGGCTCTGCCGCTTCCAATATGAGCCCATCGGCTGGCCCGAACCGTGTCAGCTTTTTCCTCAACATCCATGGCCCGAGCCAATCGATTGATACGGCGTGCTCCAGCTCGTTGGTCGCCATCCATCAGGCGATCGCGGCGATGCAGGATGGAGATTGTGAGCTGGCGATTGCCGGTGGTGTCAATACGATCATTCTGCCGGAAGTCTATATCACATTCGAAAAAGCAGGCGCCCTCAGCAAAGAAGGCAAGTGCAAGACCTTCTCCGACCAAGCTGATGGTTTTGCCCATGGGGAAGGAGCCGGGATTCTTCTCCTGAAAAAGCTCTCCGCCGCCGAGCGTGATGGAGATCACATCTATGGCGTCATCCGCAGCTCTGTTGTCAATCACGGCGGACGCGCCACTTCCTTGACCACGCCGAATCCGAAGGCACAGGCCGACCTGCTGAAGACCGCCTACCTCAAAGCTGGCATCGACCCAAGAACGATCACCTACATCGAAGCACACGGTACAGGGACAGAGCTTGGCGACCCAGTCGAGATCAACGGATTGAAGTCTGCTTTCAAAGAGCTGTACCAACACACGGGAGATTCCAAAGTAACCAGCAGCCACTGCGGATTAGGCTCGGTTAAAACCAATATCGGTCACTTGTCACTGGCCGCAGGTGTTGCGGGTGTCATCAAAATCCTGTTGCAGATGAAGCACAAGACATTGGTCAAGAGCCTGCACTGCGACACGATCAACCCATACATTCAGCTGAAAGACAGCCCGTTCTACATCGTACAGGAAAAGCAGGAGTGGAACGCACTCACAGACGCACAAGGCAGAGAACTGCCACGCCGCGCAGGTGTCAGCTCATTTGGCATCGGGGGTGTCAATGCCCACGTCGTCATCGAAGAATATATTCCAAAAGCAGACTACTCTCGTACAACAGCTGATATCACACTGCAGAATCCGGCCATCATTCTGTTGTCTGCGAAGAATGCAGGACGCCTCCAAGAACAGGCACAGCAACTGCTGGATGCCATCCGCAAGCAAGCCTACACCGACCGTGATCTGGCAGACGTGGCTTACACGCTCCAAGTAGGGCGCGACGCAATGGACGAGCGCCTAGCGATCCTCGCAGGTTCGATCAAGGAGCTGGAAGAGAAGCTCCACGCATTCGTATCAGGCGATGACAATATCGACGATTGCTACAAAGGCCGAGTCAACAAGAACTCCCTGCAAGGCTTGACTGTCGATGAAGAAATCCAAGAGGCCATCGAAAAATGGATGCAACGCAAAAAATACACCAAGCTTCTCGATCTCTGGGTGAAAGGGTTGAACGTCGACTGGAACAAGCTCTACGCAGGCAACAAGCCGAAGCGGATCAGCCTGCCGACTTATCCTTTTGTCCAAGAGCGCTATTGGATTGAAGCTAACCCGGCGAATGATGTCTCTGTCTCAGGCAAAACAAGCGTCGTTCCTGCAGCGGTTCTCCATCCATTACTGCACCAGAACACCTCCAACCTCATGGAGCAACGGTTCACCTCCACCTATACCGGAGAGGAATTCTTCCTCGCCGAGCATGTGGTAAAAGGGCAGCCGATCCTGCCGGGCGTCGCCCATCTCGAACTGGCCCGCGAAGCCGTCGGGCAGGCAGCAGGCTTCCTGTTGGATGACCATACCTATATCAAGCTCAAAAACGTGGTCTGGGTACGACCAATTCTCATCGACGGGCAACCGTTGCGGGTTCATATCGGATTGGACCCGGCAGAGGACGGGGACATCGCTTTTGAAGTATACAGCGATACAGAAGAGGCAGATGGCAAGCCATTGACCTACAGCCAAGGCAGTGCATCGTTGATCTCCACAGCCACTACACCGATGATCGACCTGCCGTCCTTGCAGGCTCAGTGTGTACCGACCACCTTCTCTGTGAGTGAAGTGTACGACACCTACACCATGATCGGGTTTGACTATGGCCCGGCTTTCCGTGCTGTGACTGAGCTTTATACAGGTGGGGGTATGGTGCTTGGCAAGCTTTCCTTGCCTTCCACGATCTTAGACCCAAGCGGCCCATATGTCCTGCACCCAGGCATGATGGACTCTGCCCTGCAAGCGTCCAGTATTCTGGTGGGCACCGGGGAAAACAAGCTGATGCTGCCATTTGCCATCGAAGAGATTGAAGTTTACGGCAGATGCGAGTCCACCATGTGGGCCTATGTGAGATACAGTGAGGGCAGCAGTGCAACAGATAAAGTGCATAAGCGCGACATCGACCTCTGCGATGAGCAAGGCAATGTCTGCGTACGGATGAAGGGCCTCTCCTTCCGGGTAGTGGAAGGCGGCGGTGACGAACCGTCCAAGACTCCGAAAAACATCGGCACCCTCATGCTCGAACCAGTCTGGAAGGCGCAAGAGGTCGTCCAAGACACCGTAGTGACTGAATATGCACAGCACATCATTATGCTTTGCGAAGAAATGAACGGCATCAGCCAAGCAGGCATCAAAGAAAGCATCGAAGCCCAAATCAGCGGCGCTCAATGCATTCTGCTAGAGTCCGCGCAGGAGGGAATCGCCGAACGCTTCCAAGCCTGCGCCGGACAAGTGTTCGAACAAGTCCAAAGCATCCTGAACAACAGACCGCAAGCCAACATCCTCCTCCAAGTGGTCACGTCCACCAAAGGAGAACAGCACCTCTTCACCGGACTCTCCGGCCTGCTCAAAACAGCAGGATTGGAAAACTCCAAGCTGATCACACAGCTGATCGAAACCGACCCACGCGAAGACCTCGCCGGATTAGCAGCGAAGCTGGCAGAGAACAAGCAAAGCGCTCGGGACAGACAGATCCGATACGTGGACGGCAAGCGTCACATCATCGACTGGAGCGAGGTCGAAGCACCGGCCACCATCGATCCGGCCCACCTCCCGTGGAAAGACCAAGGCGTCTATCTCATCACAGGCGGCGCAGGCGGTCTCGGGTTTATTTTTGCGAGAGAAATCGCGACAAAAGCCAAAAATCCTACCCTGATCCTCACCGGACGCTCCGCTCTCAGCCATGACAAACAGGCACAACTTAGAGAACTCCAGGCGTTAGGAGCAAGAGTAGAATACAAGCAGGTAGACGTCGCCCAGAAGAGCGCCGTATCCGACTTGATCCAAACGATCCAAGCCGATCATGGCACCCTCAACGCGATCATCCACAGCGCAGGCGTGATCCGGGACAACTACCTCCACAAGAAAACGCTCAGCGAAGTGCAAGACGTCCTCGCACCAAAGGTACAGGGACTTGTGAACCTGGATGAAGCGAGTCAGGAGATCGCCTTAGATTTCTTTGTCCTGTTCTCATCGATTGCAGGCACGATGGGCAGCCCGGGGCAGGCCGACTACGCGATGGCCAATGCGTTCATGGACGCCTATGCCGCTTACCGCAACTCCCTGATCCCAACCCTGTACCGTCACGGACTCACCCTGTCAATCAACTGGCCACTGTGGAAAAACGGAGGGATGCACGTCGATCCCGAAACCGAAAAATTAACACTGCAAAGCACCGGAGTCGTCTCCATGGAGACAGAGACAGGCGTTCAAGCGCTCTATAAAGCCTTGGCCTCTGGCAAACACAAAATTCTGGTAATGGAAGGGGTACTGCCTACGATGAAGCAAAAGCTGCTTCAAGCGACACCTCCAGCCAACCCGCAACCTGTACAAGCAATAGCGGCACCTGCACCTGTAACACCACAACAGGAACAAGTGCAAGCACCAGTTGCATCGGCTGCCCAATTCAATACCAACGACCTGACCGACAAAGTCCGGGCCGCCCTGATGCAAGAGGTATCCAAACTGCTCAAAATCCGAGTGAGCGACATCGACGTGGACATGGAGTTCAATCAGTATGGATTTGATTCCATTACACTGACCGAATTCGCCAACAACCTCAACGATCAATACAAGCTGGAACTGACACCGACCATTTTCTTTGAATATACAACTGTCAATACATTCGCAGAGCACTTGGCAAAAGCACATCAGGCCGTGTTCGCCGCCCGATTTGCCGTACACGCCAACGTGGAGAATGCCGTACCAGCTGCAGCTGCCACTGCCGCAAAAGCAGAAGCAACAGAGGTCAAACAAGAGACAACCATCTCCGCTCCAAGACGCAGCTCCCGCTTTGTGAAGCCAGCCGTCCAACAACAGCTGACCGCACCACAACAGGTCACCCATGTTGCCGAGCCTGTTGCCATCGTCGGGATGAGCGGTATTTTCCCGATGGCGCGAGATGTAGAAGAGTACTGGCAGAACCTGCTCCAAGGCAAAGACTGCATCACCGAAATCCCAGAAGACCGCTGGGATTGGCGCGAATACTACGGCGACCCGGTACATGAAGCCAACAAGACCAATGTCAAATGGGGCGGCTTCATCGATGGCGTTGCCGAGTTTGACCCATTGTTCTTCGGCATTTCCCCGCGTGAAGCCGAGCAGATGGACCCGCAGCAGCGCCTGTTGATGACCTATGCCTGGAAAGCCATCGAGGACGCAGGCTACTCCACGCAGAGCCTGTCTGGCACCAACACAGCCGTCTACATCGGTACAGGCAATACCGGATACACCTCCCTGCTGTCCAAAGCCAATGTAGATATCGAAGGCTCTACCGCTGCTAACATGAGCCCGTCTGTCGGCCCGAACCGTGTCAGCTATATGTTCAATATCCACGGCCCGAGCGAACCGATCGATACCGCCTGCTCCAGTGCACTGGTAGCGATCCACCGCGCCGTATGCGACATGCAGGACGGCAACTGCGAGATGGCCATCGCGGGCGGCGTTAATACCGTCGTCACCCCGGAAGGCCATATCGCCTACGACAAAGCAGGCGCACTCAGCAAAGAGGGCAAATGCAAAACCTTCTCCGACCGTGCAGACGGCTTCGCAGTCGGTGAAGGAGCAGGCATCCTGTTCCTCAAAAAGCTCTCTGCAGCCGAGCGGGACGGGGATCACATCTACGGAGTCATCCGAGGCACTGCCGAGAACCACGGCGGACGCGCCAACTCCCTGACGACCCCGAACCCGAAAGCACAGGCTGAATTGCTGAAGACAGCCTACACCAAAGCAGGTATTGACCCTAGAACCGTCACCTACATCGAAGCACATGGTACGGGTACAGCGCTTGGCGATCCGGTTGAGATCAACGGCTTGAAGTCCGCCTTCAAAGACTTGTATGAAAAAACCGGCGACTCTCAGGTTACCAGCACCCACTGCGGTCTCGGCTCAGTCAAGACCAACATCGGTCACCTCGCACTCGCAGCAGGTGTAGCAGGCGTCATCAAAATCCTGTTGCAGATGAAGCACAAGACACTGGTGAAGAGCCTCCACTGCGAACCGATGAACCCATACATCCAGCTCAAGGACAGCCCATTCTACATCGTCACTGAAAACCAAGAATGGAAAGCCCCCAAAGACGCCCAAGGCAACGATCTGCCACGACGTGCCGGTGTCAGCTCTTTCGGGATCGGCGGCGTGAATGCCCACATCGTCATCGAGGAATACATCCCAAGACAAGCAAACAACGCGACCGAATCACCTGCCACCACACCGCAGAATCCGGCAGTGATCGTCCTGTCAGCCAAGGATGGCGAACGCCTCAAAGATCAGGCCCAACAGCTTTTGGATGCGATCCGTACGTCTCACTACGCCGACCGCGACCTGACCGACATCGCCTATACGCTCCAAGTGGGACGCGATGTGATGGAAGAACGCCTCGCCATCATCGCAGGCTCCATTCAAGACCTTGAAGAGAAATTACAAGGCTTCGTCAACGGTCAAGACAACCTCCAAGACGTCTACAGCGGCAAAGTCAAAAAAGGCTCCCTGCAAAAGCTGATGGCCGACGAAGAAATCCAAGAAGCCATCGACAAATGGATGCAGCGCAAGAAATACGGCAAGCTCCTCGATCTCTGGGTCGAAGGGCTGAATGTTGACTGGAACAAGCTGTACGGCGACCACAAGCCGAAGCGGATCACCCTGCCGACCTATCCGTTCGCCAGAGAACGCTACTGGGTCGACGTGCATTCTGCCAAAGCAACGAAAGCAAATAAACAAGCCCAAGCTTCTAAGGGGACGGTTGAAAACCATGCACCAAGCGTGCTGTCCAGCTTATTTACCACAAGTGTGGCACCAGCCGCTGTCCTGCACCCCTTGCTTCATCAGAATACCTCTGACCTGACCGAGCAACGCTTCAGCTCGACTTTTACCGGCAATGAATTTTTCCTCTCTGATCATAAAGTGAAGGGGAATCCAGTACTGCCGGGAGTGGCATATCTGGAGATGGCTCGTGCTGCTGTATCTCAAGCGGTCAGAGGGTTAAAAGGCAGCCAAGCCAAAATCAGCATCAAAAACGTGGTCTGGGTACAGCCAATCATCGTCAAAGACCGGCCTGCTCACATCCACATCGGTCTCGCTCCGCAACCAAACGGCGAGATCGGCTATGAAGTCTACAGCGGGTCAGAGTCGGACGACATCAACACAGGCCGTACCATCCACAGCCAAGGCAGCGTAGCGATCAGTGCTCTGGGAGATACTCCGGTGCTTGATCTGAACCGACTTTTCACGCAATGCAGCCAAACCACGCTGTCCTCCAGCCAATGCTATGAGCTGTTCCAAGCGGTGGGGATCGAATATGGGCTGAGCCATCAGGGAATCGAGCAGATTTATGTGGGACAGGGACAAGCGTTGGCGAAGCTCTCCTTGCCTGTAGCGGTGGCACACACCATCGAGCAATTCGTCCTGCATCCGAGCTTGATGGATTCGGCCCTGCAAGCAACAGTAGGCTTGGCGCTGGGTTCCGGTGATGATTCAACGTCCATGCCATTTGCCTTGGAAGAAATCGAAGTGTTCGGCAGATGCACCGCCGAGATGTGGGCCTATGTCCGCCACAGCGAAGGCCGCCAAGCCGACAGTCGGGTACAAAAGCTCGACATCGACGTATGCGACGCCCAAGGTAATGTCTGCGTGAGAATCAAAGGCATCTCTTCACGGGTACTGGAGCAGGGGAGCCGGGGCGGCAAGGGGAACCATACCCCATCCGTAACCGCCAGCGTCCCTCATGAACCACTGGCAGGTACGCTCATGCTCGCTCCTGTCTGGGACACCGTAACCGTAGAAAAGAACCGGGTACTCCCCATCGCAGGTGATCAGGTGGTGATCGTCGGTGGCAATGAAGCCAGCATCAAGGCCGTCACCCGACACTACCCGAAGGCACAGGTACTCCAGCTTCACCACCACGACACCATCGGGATGATTGCCGACAGACTACAAGCTGTCGGCTCCATCGACCACATCATCTGGATTGCTCCATCCCATCCAGCTGCATTCCTCGCAGGAGATGAGATCATCGATGGTCAGCAGCAGGGTGTACTGCAGCTTTTCCGAATCATCAAAGCTATGCTCCAATTGGGCTATGGCAACCGACAAGTAAGCTGGACCGTGATCACCGAGCAGACCCAGCTCGTTCATAAAGACGATACCGTACATCCGACACATGCCAGTGTCCACGGCTTAATCGGCTCGATGGCAAAAGAATACGCAAACTGGAAGACCAGACTGATCGACGTGGAAACCAATCATGATTGGGCCACAACCGACCTGTTTACCTTACCAGCAGACCCACAAGGCGACACATGGGCCTATCGCAACGGGGAGTGGCACAAGCTGCGACTCCTTCCCGTCCAGCCCAACCGACCGACTCAGACCCGTTATCGACACGGCGGCGTCTATGTCGTCATCGGCGGGGCAGGCGGCATCGGAGAAGCGTGGAGCGAATATGTGATCAAGTCTTACCAAGCTCACGTCGTCTGGATCGGCAGAAGCGCCAAAAATGAAGCGATCCAAGCCAAGCTGGACAGACTCTCCGCATTCGGCCCGGCACCTGTCTACATCCAAGCTGATGCTACCGACTATACCTCGATGCAGCAGGCTTACGCACAAATCAAACAGCACTACCCAGAGATTCACGGCGTGATTCACTCGGCAATCGTCCTGCTGGATCAGAGCCTCGCCAATATGGATGAACAACGCTTCCACCGCGTGCTTTCCGCCAAGGTGGATGTCAGCGTCCGCATGGCACAGGTATTCCAGAACGAGCCGTTGGATTTTGCCCTGTTCTTCTCGTCCATGCAGTCCTTTGCCAAAGCTTCCGGACAAAGCAACTACGCGGCGGGCTGCACCTTCAAGGATGCATTTGCCTACCGACTTGCACAGGAATGGCCGTGCGCGGTGAAAGTGATGAACTGGAGCTACTGGGGCAGTGTCGGAGTCGTATCGTCCCCGCTCTACCAGCAGAGAATGGCACAGGCGGGCATCGGCTCGATTGAACCGCCGGAAGCAGCAGAAGCGCTGGAACAGCTCCTCGGCGGGCCGCTCGATCAGCTGGCAATGATGAAAACAACCGCACTGCCAAGCATCGAAGCAGAGGGCCTCACCGAATCTATCGAAGTCTATCCCGAAAGCACGGGTTCAACGATTCAGAAGCTCCGCAACTACAATCTGGGGGATCGTACCAAGATCGAACAACTGATATAGGGAGGAAGCCACCAACATGCAGACAGTGGAACAACTTCTTTGCAAAATGTTATGGGGTCAATTGCAGTCGATCGGATTTTTCACAGAGACATACGCTGTGACTGATCTCGAATGGAAATCGCGGCTGCATGGTTTCTATGGCAGATGGTTTGAAGAAACCATCCGAGTCCTCGTGCGCCATAACTATCTGAAGCAAGAGGGAGACAAGTATTGGGTAATCAACTCAACCCGATTGGATATTGCCGCCCTCTGGAAGGAATGGGACGAGCAAAAAGTAACGTGGCTCCAAGACAGCAACATGAAAGCAATGGTGGCCTTATTAGATGCAACACTGAAAGCCTTGCCGGAGATTCTCTCCGGCAAGGTTTCTGCCACCGATATCATGTTCCCCAACTCATCCATGGAACTGGTAGAAGGCGTCTACAAACACAACAAAATCTCAGATTACTTCAATGAAGTCCTTGCCGATACGCTCGTCGCTTACCTGCAAGAGCGCCTCAAGCAAGACCCGTCCACCAAGCTTCGCATCATCGAGATCGGCGCAGGAACCGGTGGAACCAGTGCCATGGTTTTCAAAAAGCTCAAGCCCTACCAGCAGCATATTCAAGAATACTGCTACACCGACCTTTCCCGTGCCTTTTTGATGCATGCCGAACGGTCATATGGTCCTGAGAATCCGTATCTGACCTACCACATCTGCAATGTCGAACAGCCGATTGCGGGTCAAGGCATCGATGCAGGCGGATACGACGTCGCCATCGCGACCAATGTCCTCCACGCCACCAAAAATATCCGCGTCACCCTGCGCAACACCAAAGCCGTCCTGAAAAAGCACGGCTTAATTCTATTAAATGAGATCAGCAGCTATAACCTGTTCTCCCACCTGACGTTTGGTCTGTTGGAGGGCTGGTGGCTGTATGAAGACCCTGAGCTGCGTATCCCCGGCTGTCCCGGACTCTACCCAGAGGCATGGGAAAAGGTGCTGGAGGGAGAGGGCTTCCGCTATGTCACCTTCATGGCGGAGCAATCGCATGACCTCGGTCAGCAGATTATCGTGGCGGAGAGCGACGGGGTCGTACGGCAAAAGCAACAGACAATCTCAAGCGTGACAACGGGAACATCAACTACGGCAACCTCCACGGCATCTACACCGACGACAGCAACACCAGCGAGCCGTCAGTTCGTAACGGACCAAGCCTTCTCGGCAACTCCGCCTGTCGCTGCCGCACAACCAAGAACAGCAACGATCACCGACCAAGTCCTTTTTGATCAAACCTTACAGTACGTAAAAGCAACTCTAGCTGAAGCCATCAAGCTTCCCCCAGAACGTATCCAACTGGACACCACCTTCGAGAAATACGGCATCGACTCGATCCTGCAAGTCAATTTTATCCGCGAGCTGGAAGCAGTCACCGGAACCCTGCCGAAAACAATTCTCTTCGAACACAGCAACACCCAAGAGCTAATCGATTATCTGGTGAAAAATCATGCAGATCAACTACGGAAGTGGATTAGCGGAGGAGAGACGGAATCAGCTGGAGAGTCAGCTCAGGAGCAGGCAGCTGTACATAATCCGACTATCATGGCACCAACAGTACCAAGCACCACACCAAGCACTGCACCAAGCACCACACCAAGCACTGCACCAAGCACCACACCAAACGCCGTACCAACAGCTGTCCGCCGTACCGCATCGATATCCGATGAAGCTCTTTTTGAACAGACTATGCAATTCGTAAGAGCAACCTTGGCTGAAGCGATCAAGCTGTCTGCGGACAAAATCAACGTCGATACCACCTTTGAGAAATACGGCATCGATTCGATCCTGCAGGTCAATTTTATCCGCGAGCTGGAAACGATCACGGGTGCGTTGCCAAAAACAATTCTGTTCGAACACACCAATACGCAGGAACTGGTCGACTACCTTGTGAAAAACCACTCGGACAAGCTACGGGCTACTTTTGCTGTTGAAGAGACAGTAGAGGTTCCGATCCAAGCTGCTCCGGTAACGATCGAAACCGGGATGAAGCCTGCTGCAGCTGAATATGTACCTGATGTTCCAGTGCCGGTATTCACCGCTAATACAGGTCGTTTTATCACAGCGCATAACGCGCAGGAGACTGTACGCCATCAACCACAGCCAGAAATGATCCGTAATCATCCCGAGCCGCAGGTTGTCCGTCCTGCTCAGGAGACTGTTACAGCCTCGACTGTTCAGCAGGCACCACCATCCCAACCCGACACCTCAGAAGATATCGCCATCATCGGGATCAGTGGCCGCTACCCATCCTCCAAGAATCTCGAAGAACTCTGGGCTAATCTCCAAACCGCCCAAAACTGCATCACCGAAGCCCCAGCATCCCGCTGGCGTAACTCGCTCATCAGCCTCTTGTCCAAATCACCACGCCCGATGACCAAGAAATACTACGGTGGGTTCTTGGATCAGACCGACCGCTTTGACTACCAGCTGTTCGGCGTTCATCAGCAGCAGGTGATGGAGATGACACCAGAGCTTCGGCTGTTCCTGGAGACGGTATGGGCAACCTTTGAGAGCGCAGGTTATACCAAGCAGGGGATCAATGAGCTGCAAGACCGCAACCAAAAAGGGGTCGGGGTCTTCGTCGCCAACATGTACAACCAGTATTTTTGGAGTATCCCTTCATTAGAACAAGCGGTGCTCAGCTCCAACGGCACCGACTGGCATATCGCCAACCGCGTCTCCCACTTTTTCAACCTCACCGGGCCAAGCCTTGCGATCAACACCGCTTGCTCTGGCTCCCTGCATGCGATTCACCTCGCCTGCGAAAGTCTCAAACAGAAAAGCTGCTCCATGGCCATCGCCGGGGGAATCAATCTGACGCTGGATGTCTCCAAATATGAACTGCTGGATCGCGCCCATTTCCTCGGAAGCGGTCAAGAGAGCAAAAGCTTCGGCGCAGGTGACGGCCTGATCCCAGGGGAAGGCGTGGGCGCTGTCCTGTTAAAACCACTGTCAAAAGCGATTGAAGATCAGGATCATATTTATGCTGTGATTAAAAGCAGTTTGATCAACCACAGCGGGGGCAGACAGATGTATACCGCTCCCGATCCGAAGCAACAGACCCAACTGATCGTAAACGCGCTCAAGGATTCCGGCATCGACCCGACCACGATCGGTTACGTGGAGTCGGCCGCCAATGGCTCTGAACTGGGAGACTCGATTGAAGTCATCGCTCTGAACAAAGCATTCAGTACCTTTACCGATAAAAAGCAATTCTGTGCACTTGGTTCCGTCAAATCGAATCTGGGTCATCTTGAAGCCGCGTCTGGCATCTCGCAGCTGAGCAAAGTGATTTTACAGATGCAGCACGCAACACTGGTGCCGACCATCAATGCCGAGCCGATGAATCCGAATATCAAGCTGGAGAAGACCGCGTTTTATCTCCAGCAAGAGGCCAAGCCGTGGAATCCGATCCAAGACCCGCTGACCGGCAAAAACCTGCCGCGCAGAAGCATGATCAATTCCTTTGGAGCGGGTGGGGCATATGCCAACCTGATTATCGAGGAATATGTGGGGGATCAAGCATCAGCGGGGATTACTGACACAGACATACGTTTCCCGCAAGATCAACTCTTCGTTTTCTCAGCTCAAACCGAATCGAGCCTGTACAACTATCTGGAGAACATGCAGGCATTCCTGCAGAAAAACTCCTCTCTTAGCCCTGCTGCTGTTGCGCTCTCCCTGGCGAGGATTAACCACGGTCTGGAAAAGCGGGTGGCGATTGTGGCATCCACGGTTGATGAACTGATCGAAAAACTGAATACCTTCCTGAAAATACAAAGAAGTTCAGCAGATTTGAACATCTATGCTTCTGTTGATCTCGCATCCGATGCTGATTATGCCGATGCATCCACCATCCAACAACTGATGGGGCAAAAAGCACTCAACCAACTGGCACGACTCTGGGCATCAGGTGCAACGGTTGATTTCAGACCGCTGTATCAGGATCGGAAGACATCGTGGGTTGCTCTGCCGACCTATGCGTTTGACCACCAAGTTGCGTTTCGTTTTGATTACAGCGGCTTCGGATTGGATGACAGGCCAGGTGAGTACATAGGGCAAAATAACCAGCACCAGAGCCGCCCGAATCATCAACATGACCAACACGACATCACCGACGCATTCCACATGACCCCAGAGGTTTTTACCTATGACGAACCATATGTAAAAGCCCACCAAATGAACGGTCAGCAGGTACTCGTCGGAGCCACCTATGCAAGCTTGGCGGCCAAAGCCTTTTTCAACCTGTTCCCAGAAGAACAAAGCGTTCAGATCCGCAAACTCAACTATGTCAGACCAATAGAGATCCCGGCGAACCAACAGGTTGAGATCTCAGTAGAGCCGATCCAGCGGGGGGCCGCCATTGACTTCCAAATTCTCTATCGCTTCACACCTTCTCAGGCATGGAATCTTACCGCAACAGGCCAACTGAAGAAGACTTCTATTGAAAGCATTGAAAACGTGGCAAGCCAAAAAACAGACGTAGAGCGCATAAAACAGTCCCTTGCCCAATTCCACGACTTGGATCGGATTTACCAACGCGGTGCAGGTCTCGTCGAGTGGGGGGACGTATTCAAGACCATCACCCAGCTCTATCTCGGACCGGATCGGGTACTCGCCAAAATCGACCTGGATTCCAACCCGCAAGCAGAGACGCGCAACTACGAGCTGAACCCGCTGATTACCAACAGTGCGTACTTAGCGGTGCTTTACCTAATCGAGCAGCAGAACATCGAGGGTGCCTACCTACCGTTCGGCATCAATGACATCCAGTTCAAACAGGGCCACCATCTCCAATCCTGCTGGCTGGATATCAAGCTGGTGAAAAATTCGGGCGAGCTGCTGATCTTCGATGTAGAGGTGATCAATGAGGAGTCAGAGGCGGTCATCCGCTTTACAGGCTATTCACTCAAACGAAATCATTTCACCGGGGCAGTACCGCCACAGTCGGCAAGTCAGATGTCCCAGCCGATCCAGCCGATCCAGCCAATCTCAACCCCGGCTGTTCCGGCTTTTTCAGAGATCGCCGCCACTACCGAGGATCTTCTCGGCAAAATCCAGAAGTACTTGGTCGGTAAGTTCCGCAAGATCGCGGCACATACAGCGAAAGTGACGAATCTGGAAGTCAGTGTGATGGACTTAGGAATTGACTCCGCCCAATTAGTGGCTCTGACCATGGAGATCGAAGCAGAGGCTCAGATCGAGTTGAACCCGACTCTGTTCTTTGAATATCCGAATATCAAAGAGTTGGCTGGATTCTTCTTCGAGGAGCATAAGAGCGAGTTTGCCCAACTGCTCGTGAATCCAGCGGCAGGACATGCTGAGCAAGTGATGCCAGCCAATGTGGTTGACCAGCCTGGTGAAAGCAATTCCACCTCAATCCATGTCGCATCTGCAACCATGCCACAACCACCACAACACGACGGGATCGCCATCATCGGTATCTCAGGACAATTCCCACAAGCCAATGATCCGGCTGAATTCTGGCAGAACCTGATTACCGGCAAAAACTGCATCACCGAAATCCCGGCAGAACGCTGGAATTGGCGCGATTACTGCGGAGATACCGCACAAGCTGCCAATCCTGCCAGCATCCAATGGGGCGGCTTCATCGACGGCGTAGGCGAATTCGACCCACTCTTCTTCGGCATTTCACCGAGAGAAGCATCGCTCATGGACCCACAGCAATACCTGTTGCTGACCCACACCTGGAAAGCGATGGAGGATGCCGGGATCACCGGACAATCCCTGTCGCACAGCCCGACTGGCGTATTCGTCGCCGCAGGGAACAGCGAGGTGGAGACAGCCATCCCGTCCCTGATTCCGAACCGCATCTCGTATGCCCTAGACCTACGCGGGCCAAGTGAATATTGCGAAGCCGCCTGCACCTCCACCTTCGTCGCCCTGCATCGTGCCATCCAATCGATCCGCAACGGTGAATGCGAGCAAGCGATCGTAGGCGCGGTGAATCTGCTCCTCTCACCAAAAGGCTTCGTCGGATTCGACTCCTTGGGTTATCTGAGCGCAGAAGGGCAGGCCAAATCATTCCAAGCCGATGCCGCTGGTTTTGTCAGAAGCGAAGGGGTAGGCGTCGTCATCATCAAGCCATTGCAAAAAGCCATCGAAGCAGGCGACCAGATCTACGCGGTGATCAAAGGCACAGGCGTCTCCCACGGCGGCAAAGGGCTGTCCCTGACCGCCCCGAATCCGACCGGTATGAAAGAAGCCATGCTCAAAGCCTACCAAGCCGCGAATATCAACCCAAAAACCGTCGCCTACATCGAAGCACACGGCATCGCTTCCCCGATGGCGGACGCCCTGGAGATCGAAGCGCTCAAATCGGGATACCAACAGCTTGCCAAGATGCACCCTGAGAATCTCCCAGAAGCAACCCCATGCTATATCCGTACCGTCAAACCAACCATCGGGCATGGTGAACTGGCCTCTGGCATGGCCGCTTTATTCAAGGTCATCCTCGCCATGAAGCACAAGCAGATTCCGGGCATACCCGGCTTTACCACCCCTAACGAACAGGTTTCCCTAAAAGGTAGCCCATTCCAGCTATCCGCAGAGAACCACGAATGGAAGGCACTGCGAGATGATTCCGGCAACAGCATCCCACGCCGAGCAAGCATCAACAGCTACGGATTCGGTGGAGTGAATGCCCATGTGGTGCTGGAGGAGTATGTTGCACCACAAGGACAAGCCACAATAGCTGACCCAGCCTATTCTCCACAAATCGTGCTCCTCTCCGCGAAGAACCAAGCCAGACTCGAAGCAGCAGCCGGACAAATGCTCGCATATGCCAAGCAACAACCGACACTCTCCCTGCCGAATCTGGCCTACACGCTCCAAGTCGGACGCGAAGCGATGGATTTCCGACTGGCGCTGGTCGCAGGCAATCGGGAAGAACTGATCGAAGGCTTGGAAGACTACCTGCACGCGGCCCAAGAAGGCAGAGAGCCGCAGACCGCACTCCCGATATTTACCGGCAATATGGAAGAAAGCGACGCGGGGATCAGAACCTTGCTGGAAGGCAAGCTCGGGGAGGTAGTGGTACAGACCCTCGTAGCGGAGAATGACCTTGAGAAGCTTGCTTTCTATTGGACAAAAGGCGGTGCGATCCCGTGGAAGGCCCTCCGTGCCGGGAAAGACTTACACCGTATCTCATTGCCGACCTATCCATTTGAAAAGAGAACGTGCTGGAGTGGCTTCCCAGCTACACGACCGTCTGCGGTGAAGACTTCAGCCGACCAGCAGCGCTCACTTGCCGAGATCGCCGTTTCCACTGAGCATGCACCTGCCCATCAGGAAGCACACATCGCACATGAATCCAAGCTTTCTCAAAAGGCACAGACCACCCACGCTGACCGCATTCTCAGCATCCTATCGAATCTTTTGGGCATGACACCGTGGGAAATCAATCCGATGAAACCACTTCAGCATTACGGATTCGATTCGATCCTGTTCATGCAATTGGTTCAACAGCTGCAAGCGCATATTGACCCGGCGGTTAACCCGGCAAGCCTGCAGGCATGCGCCACCTTGCAGGATATTGTCAATCTGTTAGCGCAATCAACCGAGACTCAGTCGGTACATTCGAAAGACACCGCCTCAGACATCATTACCGACAGCCGTACCCCATATCCCGAACTGATCCGACTCAATGGAAGCACCCAAGGAAGGCCGGTATTCTGGTTCCACGGAGGATTGGGCGGAGTAGAGAACTACCAATGGCTTGCCGTCAACAGCCAGCGTCCTTTCTACGCCATCCAAGCACGGGGCTATATGACCGACCGTGCCCCATTGAAGGGAATCAACGAAATGGCGGCTTACTATATCGAGATCATCGAATCCGTACAGCCTGAGGGACCATATGATCTGGGCGGTTTTTCACTAGGCGGCATGCTGGCGTATGAAGTGACACGCCAATTGCAAGAAAAGGGACAAACCGTACAGACCATGGTCATGCTGGACTCGCTGGACCATACCAAGTTCCAAGAAAAACCACCGACGCTCAAGACCTCCATGCTGCAGACCATCAACACGATGCTGGCATCCATCACGCAAGACCCGTCGCAATTAGCCCAGACGCTCATCAGCCGCGACGAAGTCGATCTGCTTGCAGAGGATGAGGCGTTCCTGCAACAGCTGATGACCCTCGCCAAAGCAAGAGGCTTGACCAAGACCGAAACCCAAATCCGCGCCCAACTCCAGCAACAGGTCAAGATTCAGCAGGCCTATGAGCTTCAGGATTACACGATCGCACCACTTCTGGATCCGCAAGCCGTACACTGCTACTATTTCCGCAACAAAAGCGGACTGTTCCTCGGCAGTCTGGAGCCGTACTTCACGCTCTCCGATGAGGAGGTTTCTCTGGATCACACCACCTACTGGGAAGAGTGGGCCCGACAGCTCCCTTCATTCCACCGGATGGATGTGAACTCATCCAGTCATATGACGATGCTGTCCGAGCCTGAATCTGCCGCAGCCATCACAGAGTTTTGCGAAAAGCTGTACTCCCAGCGTGGAATCACAGCCACCTTCCTCAAATCCTTCAAGAAAAAACACAGTGAAGAGCCAAAAGTGAAGATGTAGTCTCAACCATCAACAAAAACCCAGTCTCAGCGGATAACTGCTGAGACTGGGTTTTTTTATGCATATCGTTAGCCACTCCACGAAATGATTTCTGCCAGACAAACTGGTTCTTTTCAAGACCTTACTCTAGTAGACGACCTGGCTCAGCTCGATAACCCTGCTGAGTTGGACAAGCCACAAGAGAAGATGATACCATCTAAGTAATTTTTCCACCTGATCAAGCAACATATTGCCGAATCGCCAATAGATTGGGGTGCAGCATGAAACCATTTACCGAAAGAGCCGTCGAGATTATCAAAAACATACCAGCAGGTCAAGTGATGACATACGGTCAAATCGCAGCCTTAGCCGGAAGTCCCCGTGCCGCACGACAGGTCGTCCGAATCCTGCACGCGATGAGCAAGAAGCATCGGCTGCCATGGCATCGGGTGATCAATTCCCAAGGGATGGTCAGCATCAAGGACGAGGAGTCGCATTTCCTGCAAGTCATGTACTTAAGGGATGAAGGAGTAGAGGTGGATGACCAAGGGCGGATTGATCTGGAGCGTTTTCAATCCCGCTCAACAGATCATCCGGAAAAAAATATATAGAAGAAATAAACCACACAGCAACCCTATCCCCCAAAAATGAATCCCCACATCGACACACAAAAAACGCGACCCTCTTCCGCAAAGAAGATGGCCGCATCTATGATCATTCTTGATGTTTTTCCTAGGTTTTGGACAGCACTTCAATCCCGACATCAATCGTTTTTTCAGTACCCATAAAATTAAGCAAAATCTTTGCCCGGTTTTTATGGGGATCCACCCGCTTGATGATTCCTTCCATACCCTGCAGAGGACCTGATTTGACGAATACTTTGGAGTTTCTTATGTAGATCCCGGAGTAATCGACGGTGTCACCTTCACCGATCAACTGAAGGATCGGGGTCATTTCCTCGTCTCGGATAATCGAATAGTGGACGCCTTCTTCCTTCGAGTAATAGGTTCCGTTGTTCACTAATTGGAAGCATACGGGTATGCTGTTCATCTTATGAAAGGTCTCAGAGTTCATGTTGGTTCGAATCAGTACATAGCCAGGGAAGATATTTCGGAGGACATGATGTACGACGCCTGCCCGTTTTTCAGGGACCCGTCGCTTAGGCACCAGAGAGTAGAGGGAATGTTCGTCAAAATGGAGCCGAAGGAATTTTTGAACGGTCTCTTCTTTGCCAGTCGGTACGAAAAGGGCATACCAATTCATGTGAACGATCCTTTCCTAATTGAGAGTAGTCTAGGCTGATTTTTAATAGTATGGAAAATAGATACAGTTTCATTATTATTATAAGCTATATTCCTAATAGTGGCAATTTGTACATTTTGGTGAAATCGTTTACAAAGATATTTTTGTGGATTATCACAGTTGAACCAATCCTACAGTCTGGTGAAAAAAGTGCCTGAGAAGATGAAGCAACACGTCTTTTCAGGCACTTTTTTTGGTTTCCGAAGGTTATTGCGAACTGGACAGGATTATACTAAAACAGCAAGGAGGGAGGAGCGGCTTGTTTATTTTTTTACTAATAGTATTTATAGGGGTTGCTCTTAGTTGGTACTACATCCGATCTGATTATTTTCAACCGGTGGAAAAGCTGGCGGTATGGATGTTTTCGCTAAGTTGGTTGAAGCTTACTTTTACGATTATCGAATTGAACCTGCAATGGCTTCAGATGTCGAGGAATGTGTTTCACATTCTTACGGTTTACTTGACCGGGTGGATTGTCTATGCTGTCTTGCAATCTCTGACCGTAGGAATTTTGGTATCTGGAAAGTTCAAGATAGGGACAAAGGTTGTCATGTTCGTCGTGTGCGGCATTGTCTTGGCGATGGGCGAGGAGCTTTTTCGGGTGGCTGGATTTCTTGCTTTCATCAAATGGAACCTGTGGTATGCACTGATCCGGCAATGGATTTTGGTCGGGACCGTTTATGGATTTGCCCTAGTTTTCCGCAAGCTGATTCAGAGGGAGAGGGTTCACGCATGATCCTGTATCCACCTCTTGTTTTTGATGCGAACGAGTGGTTTATCCTGATTGCAGGCAGCCTTGTTATGCTGTTGACTCTGAAGCTCCCAAAGAGATTGTCCCGCGTAGAGTTTTGGATCATCTGGCTGATGAATTATCTGCTTGCGGAGATCGCCGACTTCACGATTGGATTTCCTGGTATCGACCTCTATGACTTTAATGACTGGCCGCAATATGAGTATTTTGATTGGATCTTGTATGTATTTTTGTATCCACCAGCTGCATATGTGTATCTTTATCTGTATGACAGATGGAAGCCAGCCGGATGGAAGCTTGCTGGATACATCGTGGGATGGGCTCTGTTTACCACTGGATTAGAATGGCTGGCCACTCAGTTTCACGTCTTCACCTATAAAGGGTGGAAGCTGGTTTATTCCGTTCCCACGTATATCTTTATTTACTGGATCAATCTGTGCATATTTCGTTTCGTGCGTACGTACCAACATGTGCCGATACCAGAAGAAAAAGATCGGTGAGCAAGCTGTGAAACCTGTTGCCCCCGACACACGTATAAAGCAAAATGATCTCTAATGAAACAAAAGGATCATTTTGCTTTTTTTATTCCGATTTCTTCCTTACTATATGATCGATAATCTATTGAATTTCCGTCTATTATTCAAAAGGAGCGACTCTCCCATGCCCAGTGCCAAATCAGCTCTTCTCGTCGGAGCAAGCGGTCTGGTCGGCAGCGCACTCTTGCCGATCCTGCTGCAAAGCCCACAATACGCTCAAGTCACCATTTTCGTCCGCAAGCCGTTGCCGATCACGCATGAGAAGCTGCGGCAAGTGACCGTCGATTTCGACAATCTCGCTGCCTATGCAGAATACTTCGAGGTCCAAGACATATTCTGCACGCTTGGCACGACGATCAAGAAGGCCGGATCACAAGCTGCTTTCAAAAAAGTAGATTACGAATACCCGCTCGAGCTGGCCCGCCTCGCCCACCGGCACCACGCCGAAAAATTCCTGATCATCACCGCACTTGGCTCTGACGCTGCCTCCAACATCTTTTACAATCAAGTAAAAGGCCAAGTGGAGCAGGCGATTCAAGCGAGCGGATTATCGTCGATCCATATTTTTCGGCCGTCATTGCTGCTTGGTGACCGTCAAGAATTCCGCTTCGGAGAACGGATGGGAGCCGCTGTCGCCAGACTGCTGCCGATGGTCTTCATCGGCTCATGGCGCAAATACAAGCCGATTCAAGCGAGAACCGTAGCCCGTGCGATGTATGTGGCAGCCAATCCAATCCAGAACACTCAGGCACATACCACCATCTATGAATCAGATCAAATCATGGAGATGGGGCAGTAACCGTATCGAGTTTTAGCCAAGGCATCCGCTCAGCTTTGAACGGATGCCTTTTATTGATCAATGAACTCGGTCAACTGGTAGTGTGTACCTATTGGCGGGCTTCGCCGGGTAGGCTACGATAATGAAAGAGCGAGTATAGGGATAGCATACTTTTTTACAATTTAGGTTTTGGGTCTTCATAATTTCTTCTTAATTTCTTGTTACATTTGTTTCTGAATGAAGGAAAATTTTGTCGCAAAAACCTGTTGGATTTTGTAAAAAATATTCCATTTAATTGAATGTTGATGTTAAAATTATAGTTGAATTAAATAATGTTTGAATACTCGCTACTAACAACGATGGATAGGTGACACGCTTTGTCTTTTAATATCTTACTTGTTGATGATGAACCGCAAATACTGGATATCTTGTCCTCTTATCTGAAAAATGAGGGTTTCCATGTCCTCACGACTGATAATGGGAGAGAGGCGATATCGCTGGCATTGTCCTATCCGGTCGGGCTGGTTGTGCTGGATCTGATGCTGCCTGATCTGTCTGGTGAAGAAGTCTGCAAAGAGATTCGAAAAGAGTCGCGTGTGCCCATTCTAATGCTGACCGCCAAGAGTCGGGAATCTGACCGGATTCATGGGCTGGCGATCGGAGCCGATGATTACATCGTCAAGCCGTTCAGTCCGCGCGAGCTGGTGGCCCGCGTCCGTGCCATCATGCGGCGTACCGGTGATTATGAGAACCTGAGCGACTATATCGGCATCGGTGATTTGACGATCTGGCTGGAGTCCAAAAGCGTCAAAAAACGCGGCGAGCCGATTGAACTGACTCCCAACGAATATCGCCTGCTTGTCACGATGGCCCGTTACCCAGGGCGGATCTGGAGCAGGGAGGATTTGATCACCGAGGTGCTCGGGATCGAGTTTAAGGGAACAGACCGCACTATCGATACGCATATCAAAAATTTACGGCAAAAAATTGAGGATGATACCAGACAGCCTGTCTATGTAAAAACGGTTTACGGATTGGGGTATCGGTTTGACGACCCGGCAAAACAACGAGGATGACATCATGAATAAAATATGGGTACGGCTCACTTACTGTATTATGGGTGTTACGGTTGCCATTATTTTATTGGCCACCAGCTTTTCAATCCGCGAGATGCAGCACTATTTTTCTCTGTATATTGACGATTTAGAGGATACGCATCAGAAAAAAATCATCCATCGATTAATTGAGAACTATGAAAAAGAGAACGGATGGGGCCCAAAATCTTTTAGCATGTTGGAAGATGTGGCCTCCGTCTTGCATCTTCATATTGAGCTGTTCGACACCGATTTGAAACAAATCCGTCATGTCCACGGCGAGACCAACAGCGCAGATCCATCGGCTGCCCGGGAATTGATTCCACTACGTCACCAAAAGGAGATCGTGGGTTACATCTACATGTATCACGATAATTTTGACCAGACCAGACAGATGGAACAACATTTTCGGGAGGCGCATACCCATACGATGATCATCTCCATGTCCTTGTTGATTGTCTTAGCGGGGGTGATCAGCATCTGGATGGCCCGGCGGATTGTGAAGCCGGTCGAAGCCTTGCGTAAGGCGGCCAACACCGCTGCATTGGGGAATTTGGATGTACGGGTGAACCCGCCGAGGAGCCAAGATGAATTGACCGAGCTCGTCCATTCGTTTAACCAGCTGGTTGCCACGCTTAATGAGCAGAAGGAGCTTCGTGACCGCCTGACCACTGATATCGCTCATGAGCTGCGAACTCCGCTCAACACCCTGCTCAATCAGGTAGAGGGGATGCTCGACGGGGTATGGGAGCCGAATGCAGAGCACTTGGAGTCTACGCGCCTGGAGATTATCCGGCTGACGCGGATGGTCAACGATCTGGATCTGGTGGTGCAGACCGAAGCAGGCATGCTTCAGATGAATTTATGTACGATTAATTTGAGTGAAGTGACACAGGAAGTCGTAGAATCGATGAAAGCGTCGTATCAGAAAAAGAATGTCACCTTGGAGTGCCAAGCCGATCTGATGACTTGGGTACGTGGTGATCATCAACGTATTTCCCAGATTGTGACGAATCTGTTGATGAATTCCTTGAAGCATACATCAGCTGGTGGGATCGTCCGTGTCACCGTCAAAAAAGAAAACGAGGACGTCATCCTGCGGGTGGAGGACAACGGTCAGGGAATTCCCGCCCATGACCTGCCTTTTGTATTCGAGAGGTTCTATCGTGGGGACCGTTCCAGACAACGAGTCACAGGGGGCTCTGGACTGGGTCTGACGATTGTGAAGGGAATTGTGGAAGCGCATCATGGTCAGATCTACATAGACAGTGAATATGGTGCAGGCACTGTTGTTACCGTACGTTTAGCATCTGCCGAGAGAATGGGGGGATAGCATGGAAATTGGAGAACGTATCAGACAGTTACGCATTCATAAAAAAATGAAACAAATCGAACTGGTAGATGGAATATCATCTATCACCTATCTGAGCCGAATCGAGAACAATCAGATTAAACCATCGATGAAATTCTTACAGCAGATTGCTGAGCGGCTCGGGGTGGAGATTGATTACCTGCTTAATATGGAGAGCTCCGACTACCGGGATAAGATTAAGGATATCGTGACGGAGTATCGAATTACCCAGACGATCAACGATGAGGATCTGATGTTTCTCAAGCTTCACTCACTGGAAATGCATACGACAGAGGTCTATCTCAAAATCTATGCCACCCTCATCCGCTATTTTGTGGACAGAAGCGACTTGAAAGAAGCCAGGGAAATGTATGACCTGTCGAATCGATTCGTCCCCGAAATCCGGGAAAAAGATTTGCATGAGGACTTTTTCTTCTATTATATGTCCTGTGGTCATCTGTTTTATCACGCACAAGACTATATCCATGCCAATAAGTATTTTACCTGGGCGGAATCTGTCTCCGATGTTGCCAGTGAGTTAGAGCTGGGCAAGATGTTCTATAACATCAGTATCACCAAACAGAAGATCGCCGAGGATAAGACGATCTGCCTTTATTACTCGCAAAAAGCCTACGAGATTTTTAAGGCACGCAACGACCGTAACCGTCTGATACAGGTGTTGATCACCAGAGGGATCCAATACCATGTCGTCAACAAATTCGAGCAGTCACTGGAATCTCTGCGCAGCGCTCTGGAGATGGTAGAGTCGGAGCCGCAGAAATACGCACGGCAGATCATGTATATCGAATATAATTTTGGCCGTGTCTATCAGTGTATGTCCGATTATCCTACTGCCATCGAGCATTTGAAAAAAGCGATCAGCCTCAACGAAGAGCACGGTCATGCCGAAACGGAAAACTTCCACAGCTACAAGCGATTAATGGAAATCTATATTGAGCTCAAAGACTGGATCAATGTAGACAACTATCTAGATAAGGCGACAGGTGTAGCACAGGAATACGAGCTGACTTTCGACTATATCGAGCTGTATGCGCTCAAGGCGACCATCTATAAACTGCGTTTTGATGAGGTCAAATACGAAAAAGAGATGCAAAAGGTGATCGATTACTGTGTCCAGAACAATCAGCTGAGCCAGATCAAGAAGCTGGCCAATGATCTGGGACTGCATTATTACGAAAAACGGGCATATAAAAAAGCGGCCGATTATTTTGCCATGGCGCTGTCGTATGAGCAGAAAATGACAGCGCTGACACAAGGATAAGCCGATATCATCAAAAACCTGACCACAGAGTAGATGGATTCGACTCTGCCTGTCAGGTTTTTTTCATTTGGCCCTATAACTTTTCATCACTCGGCGGCGTTATACAAGGGAAGGGAGGTGCGAGATGGAGCCCGGGCAGCTGCATCAACTGCTTCAAGAAAAGATCAAACAAATCAACCGATACCTGATCCGTCTGGGGGCCAACCCGAGTGACGCGGAGGATATCGTACAGGAGACGGTGTACAAAGGATTTCTCTATATCGATTCAATCGATCCTGACAAGTTCTCGGCCTGGCTGTTCAAGGTGGCGCTCAACCGCTACTATGACCTGTGCCGGAAGAAAAAGTGGATACAGGTTCCGATCGAATCGGTCGATGTCGAGGATATGGAGATGCCAGATGAGCTGTTGCTGCAAAAAGAGCAGCGGGAGGAGATCGAACAGATCTTGGACGAACTGAATCCCCTGCATAAACAGCTGATCATCATGAAATATGAGCTGGACTTGTCCTACCAGGAAATCTCTACTCTCACAGGAATCAAACCCGAATTAGTCAAAGCCTATCTGTTTCGCGCAAGAAAACAATTTCAAAAAAGATATAGAGGTGAATCGACATGAATCATCCATTCAGCGGACAAGACGACGGAGACTTCTCTGCTCTCATCAAGAAAGCCCGAAGAAAAACGATTTTGCGCAATGTCGCGATTTCCCTGGTGATTTCTGTGCTGGTCCTGTTTGTGGGAACCGTCGGGAATTCGCAGCTGCTCCAGCGAAGTGCGGATCATGCGTTGCGGGATATCGGGCTGTTCAAGCAGATCAGCGGCCCCAATCTGTATGAATCGGGATATGTGCAGCGGCATGGCTTCCTGAACGGAATGCTGGAATACCGCACCTATAAGATCGTCGAGGGGATTCCGGTGGTCTGGAGCACACAGACGGTAGAGTACAACGCATGGGGCAACTTTTCCCGAATTCCCGGCAACTACTCCCCGATCCAGATCCCTGACACGGAGCTGACCAAGCAGCATTTTGATTACTACCGTCCCTATAATCAGCAGAACGGGCAGAGAGAGATGATGTTCTACCTGCCGGGGGTCGATTACGGCGGCAAGTGGATCAATGATCTGCCGTCCGTAGATCAGATGGACGCGGCCAAACTGGTTGAGCTGGGCATCTCGCTCGATCAGAGCTACACGCTTGCGGAGGTGAAGGCGATGCTTCCGGCAGGGGTGCGTCCAGTCTGGTACTGGGTGGACACCTACAATGACCGGGCAGGATACGAGCCACAGACGATGGAGGGTGGGACCCACTATCCGATGCCGGAGCAGGCTTTCTCTGTCTACGGCTTTGGCATCGATCCAGAGCGGGAAAATGTGACCGAAGAAGATTTCCTCCAGATGATCGAGATCGGTCTTGGTGTCGGTGGGAAATATCACGGGGAATATCAGCGAATCTACGACTATCTGCGCCAAGAAAAAGACAAACCGTCCAGCAGTGACGTGAAGCTTCTGGGGGTTGTCGTGACAGGCACGGCGGAGAGCCTGAAGGCATTGAAGGGGAAGCCCTATGTAAAAGCAGCCGTACTTGGGGCGGTCATAAGTAAGTACTAGAGTGAACGAAGTATATGCACGCACCAACGAACAACAAACGGAAACATCCGAAGATATGAGATGGTCAAAGGGTCAGCCCGAGTATATGTGGCTGGCTCTTTTTTGTTAAATCGGCACCAAAAATCGACAGGTAATCTACCAAAAATTTAATCAATTTTTACTTCTTATTTTTGATAAATATATTCGATTATTCTTATCTTACAAGAACTGATCTTCTTGAAATAAAGGCTTAGGGGGGATTATCAGTGGTCACATTGGGGTTATCGATCAGTGTCCTGAATGACGGAAGCAACCTGTCATTAAGCCAGTTTGGGAACGAGATTTGTATTCTCAAGGATAACAGCTTGATCTGTGTCAACACGTGTGAGACTTCCAATCCATCGTTAACCTATACCCTCGGTTCGGTAGGGGTTAATCTTGAAGACGTGCACACCGTGTCTGTCACCCACAGCGGCCAGCCGTGGATGATCACGGACAAGCTGATCAAGAAAATCCGCAATCGACTCAACTTGAAGGAAGACCAAAACGTCGTGGTCGTTCCATCCAAGCAGATGTCGTATGCGTACACCTCTTATTTTACCAGTGGGGTGGAGACGTCCTTGCTGATTGTAGCCAACCAAGATGAGGCAGATGCCAGTCAGCCTGTCATCAGCTACTACATGGCAGACAAGGATCGGATCGAGCCAATCGATTACGATTTCGCACACCAGGACCCGTACTCATTCAGCCGCGTGTCCGACCTGCTGGTAGAATACTTGGCGCTGAATCCGGAAGAACCAGTGGAAGTGCAGAAGCTTGCTCTGTTTGGTAAGGAAAAGTACAAAGACCTGGGGGATATTTGGTCGCTGGATGCTGAGGGGCATCTGTACAGTACAATTCCAATGCCGGCAGATGGGGAAGTAAGCTTAGCAGGCATTTTCACTCATTTCGGTGTCAGCATTCCGGCTCCTCGTGATGCCAAGGAACCGCTCGATGAAGAGCATGCGGAGATTGCCCAATTTATCCAAGGTCAAATGGAAAAATGGTTCTCCCAAAAAGTGAATCAGCTGCTGGTGAAGCATCCGGTTAACAACGTATGCATCTCTGGTGACTTGTCTCAAAACCGTCTGCTGTTGGATCGGATGGCCTCGACGCTGCCGATCAGCAATGTCTATATTCCGCCGATGGATTATTGCCAAAACCTCAGCATCGGCAACACGATCTACTCTGTTGTCCATGCGAAGGATACTCCTGTTAACATCAACGAGCTGAAGCTGAAGTTTCATATGGAGAATATCTATCGAACTTATCTGTGCTGTTGTTAAGGAAGCGAACTTATGAATGAAAACGTCGTAGCACAAATCAAAACAATGATGGTAACACACAGCGACTTGAAAAAAACAGCGAGTCACTCGTTTGATCTGCGTCAAATACAAAGCTTCAAAGATGTCTGGTGCACGATCGAAAAACACACCGACAACCAAAAACGGCCCGTCGAGCGGTATCTGATACACAAGAACACGCTGGGGCAGATGCTGTACGAGGTGTTTACGGTCAATCATCAGGACTTCAAATCTTTTTTTCTGCCGATCATCATCCTGTTAGACCCTGTGACGGTAGGCGGAATCTGCATCCCAGGGTACTACTATTTCGATGATGAGCAAGAAAAGTTCCTCTACATCAGAGAAGTGGAGCCTGAAGTGATCGATCTCTTGAATGAGCTGAGAGGCAAGTATCAGATCAACTCCAACCTGTCTCTGGGGTACTTGTATAACCACACAACTCCGTCTGCTTCGGTGGACGTGGATGACCGGTTAAATAGGCTGATGAAAGGAACACAAGATTTCAGTGAGCTGTTAAGCATACATGGGGGCTTAAAGGATATCTGTGTGCTGGCGTCCCAAACGGAGGATATGATCCAGAATAGATTCTCAGATACCTTCCTGGCGCCGATTTTTCTGACACAGTGGATTGAAAAGGCATAGAGTTGGAAGCCCCATGCATGTTTCTATCATATAGCTCAGGAGGTGGAGGTTATGCGAGATATTGCAGTCAACAAGGTAAGTGAGGATCAGAGTAAGCTGCATGATGTCCATTCCGACAAAACAGAGTCAGACTACTCCAAAGTCATGGAATATACTCAACAGATCTTACAACTGATTGAGAAAGAGGAACTGTCCAGAGAGGATTCGGAGTGGATACGCGAAGAGACCCTCAATGGATACCGGGATCACGTCAACCCAGGGTATCTGTTCAGCCGCAAAACGGTCGATCTGAGCAGAGAGTTTGCGTTCGTCGAGTGGCGTGACCGCCGCAACAGCTTCATCGACGTGGATGGCAATGAATACATCGACTGTATCGGAGGCCGGGGTATCTATAACATCGGTCACCGCCACCCAAAAGTCGTGGAGACCGTGCAAAACCAGTTGAAAAAACAGGCGATGCACACGCATGACCTGCTCGATCCATATCGCGCCGTACTGGCGAAGACGCTGGCCGAACTGGCCCCAGGTGATCTCAAATACGTCTTCTTCACCAACAGCGGCTCTGAGTCGGTCGAATCAGCGATCAAGCTGGCCCGTAAATATACGAACCGTTCCACCTTTGTGGCGACGACCGCCAGCTATCACGGTGTCAGCCTCGGTTCCTTGGGAGCCACCGCCAAGGCTCATTACCGCAAGCCGTTCCTGCCGCTTGCCCAGAGCTTCCGCCATGCGATTTTCGGCGATGTAGACATGCTCTACAAAATGATGAAAACGCAAGAGATGGTAGGCGAAGAGGTAGCCGCCGTACTGATCGAACCGATCCAAGGGAATGCCGGGATCAAAATGCCTCCTGACAACTACTTATCCGAAGTCCGCAATATTTGCGACGAATTCGGTGCCCTGCTGATCCTCGACGAAGTACAGACGGGGATGGGGCGGACCGGGAAAATGTTCTATGCCGAGCATGAAAATGTCGTACCAGATATCATGTGTCTGGCAAAAGCTCTGGGTGGAGGCATCATGCCAATCGGTGCGGTCATCGCAACCGAAAAGGTATACGAAGCCTTCATGGATGAGCCATATCGCCATGAGCACACATTCGGCGGCAATACGCTCGCTTGCGTAGCGGCGATTGCGACGATCAACGTGCTGATCGAGGAGCGGCTGCCAGAGCGTGCCGCCGTAGTCGGGGAGTACATGCTCCGCGAGCTTAGGGCCGTAGCTGCCCGTTACCCAAAAATCGTCCAAGAGGTACGTGGCAAAGGCTTGTTTATCGGCGTAGAGTTCTTTGACTCCGTCGTCGGCTTTGACGTGTCCAAGGGATTGTTTGACAACAAAATTCTCGTCGAAGGTACGGTTGGTGATGTCAAAACATTCAGAATTGAGCCGCCACTTACCATCGAGATCGAACAGGTAGACCGAGTGATCGCTACCTTTGATAAAGTCCTTCAAGACGTTCAGCAAAAATATAACTTTATTTAGAAAGGGTGTATCTCAAGATGATGACTTTTGAAGCGTTGACAGAACAACAGACGGAAGCAGCGAAGCTGTTCTGGAGCACCTATCTCCAAGACTTCGATGTAAAATCCATCCTCCCATTCGACCGCCCGCAATATCAAAGTGAAGTAGCTGAACTGAATGCACATACCCTTCTTTTCCCAGATGAGCTGTCCCAGAACGTGGCTACTTTCGTCGCAACCAAAAACACGTCTCTGGACAACTTCCTCTACACCGCTTGGGCGATCCTGCTTCAATACTACAACAACAGTGAAGATGTAGTATTCGGTACAGCCGCCTCCAACGGAACCTTCCTGCCTTTCCGCGCGAAATACAGCGAGACACAAGGTGTATGCTGCCTGCTCAACGCGGTAACCAAAGGCCATGTAAAACGTGCTGAGAATGAAGCGTTCCCACTCGAAGAAATCGCACGAGTGAGCGAGCTCGACCACACCCAGCCACTTTTTGACTCCATCGTGGTAGTGTCTGAGAACACAGTGAAGCCAGAGAAGGTACAGCTTTCTGTGGAACTCACTTCTGTATCTCCACTCTCCCTGACCTTCAAATACAATGCGGCTCTGTTCGAGACGGCAACCATCGAGCGTGTCGCAGGCCACCTGTCCCGCGTCATCGACCAAATGGTGAACAACTCCGAAGCGCGTGTGCTCGACATCGATATTCTCTCCGAAGAAGAGCGCAACACCGTACTGTTCGGCTTCAACGACGTGGTTGTTGAATACGACACAACCCTGACAGTAGACGGCTTCTTCGAGCAGACCGTAGAGCGCACACCAGATAAAGTGGCACTCGTCTGCGGTGAGCGCACCATGACCTACAAAGAACTCAACGAGCGTGCCAACCAACTCGCCCGTCACCTGCGTGCAAAAGGTGTACAACCTGACCAGCTCGTCGGTCTGATCGTGGAGCGTGACCTCGATCTGATCGTCGGTATGCTTGGGATTATCAAAGCGGGTGGTGCTTACCTGCCAGTAGACCCGATGTTCCCAATCGAGCGCATCAACTACATGTTCAACCACGCGGGTGTACAGACCTTCATCACATCCAGCGACCTCAATATCCGCCTCGATTATGATGTGCAATACGTCAACATCGACGATGCATCCATTTTCCAAGGGGATGCATCCAACCTCGATAAAGCACACAACGTCAACAACCTGATGTACACTCTCTTCACCTCCGGCTCTACCGGCACGCCAAAAGGGGTAGCGGTTGAACATCGCAACGTAACCGGTTATGCTCATGCATTCCGCGAGTACTTCCAACTCACAGCGGAAGACAAAATGCTCCAGCAATCCACCGTATCCTTTGACATCTCTGTAGAAGAGATCTATCCAATCCTTCTCTTCGGCGGCACCCTCGTGATCGCCCGCCGTCATGAAGTGGCGAACATCCCGCTCCTGATCGAAGTGCTGGACAAAAACCAAGTGACCATGCTCTCTGGTTTCCCACTTCTGCTCAATGAGCTCAACAAATACGAGCTTCCAGCATCCCTGCACACCGCTATCTCCGGTGGTGACGTGCTCCGTGAAGAGTATGTAACCAACATGATCGGCAAAGTGCGCGTCTACAACACCTATGGTCCATCCGAGACAACTTGCTGCATCAACTACTTCGAGTTCAAAGGCGAGTGCGGCAACAGCATCCCAACCGGTAAAACCATCGCCAACTACAAGGTGTATGTACTCGACAAGCATAAGCGTCCAATGCCAATCGGCGTACCAGGCGAAGTCTGCATCGGCGGCGTAGGGGTATCCCGCGAATACCTCAAGCGCCCAGACATCACCGAAGAGCGTTATGTGAAAAACCCATTTGTAGAAGAAACCATGTTCGTCTCCGGTGACCTCGCTAGATGGCTCCCAGACGGTAACATCGAGTTCCTGGGCCGTATGGACGACCAGATCAAAATCCGTGGCCGCCGCACCGAGCCAGGTGAAGTCCAACGCGTGATCATGAAGCATGAGACCGTCACAGAGGCATTCGTCCTCGCCCGCACAGACAAGTACAAGCATAAGTACCTGACTGCTTATGTGGTAGGCGAAGACCTGCTCTCCGCAGCGGACCTGAAAGCACACGTCGGCAAATTCATGCCAGACTTCATGGTTCCGAACTACTTCGTTCAACTTGAAAAACTGCCGCTCACACCAAACGGCAAAGTAGATAAAAAAGCATTGCCACTCGTTATCGATTAATCGACTACACAAAAGAATCAAGCAGGGCAGCGCTGGCCGGAGGAGCCCCGAACTCCTCCGGGCAAGCTGTTTCCACATTTTATTCAAAAGGGGGCGCTTCTCTTGCAAAAGCAATGGGAATGGGCGAAACAACCAGAAAAGTTAAATGACGTAGAAAAGCTGAAAATTCAAAAAGATGGATTGGATATTATCGAGGATATTCAGCAATACGCCAAAACGGGCTTCGAATCAATTCCGGCAGAGGCGTTTACCCTGTTCAAATGGGCAGGTGTGTACCAGCAAAAACCAAAAGAAGACGGCTATTTCATGATGCGTGTACGCATTCCGGGCGGTGAGCTGAGCAGCCAACAGCTTCGCACCATCGCAAAGATCGGTACCTTGTACGGGCGCGATCTGATCGACATCACCACACGTCAAGCACTCCAATACCACTGGCTCAAGATCGAGGACATGCCAGACATCTTCAACCGACTGGCTGAAGTTGGGCTGTGCTCATTCGAAGCATGCGGCGACTGTCCGCGCCAAATCGTCGGGAACCCGCTCGCTGGCATTGACGGTCATGAGCTGATCGATACACGTCCAATCGTGGATCAGCTGGAGAAAACCTTCCTGATGAACCGTGAGTTCTCCAACCTGCCGCGTAAATACAAAATCTCGATCTCATCGAGCATGTACAACCCAGGCAACGCACAGATCAACGACCTGGCGTTCACCCCTGCGGTCAAAGTACTGGATGGCGAAGAAGTACTTGGCTTCCATGTCTGGGTAGGCGGCGGTCTCTCCAATCGTCCGCATCTGGCCAAACAACTGGACATGTTCATCCGTCCTGAACAAGTGGTTGATGTAGCAGTTGGTGTTACAACCGTATTCCGTGACAACGGCTACCGTGAAAAACGCCACAAATCCCGTCTCAAATTCCTCGTGGCTGACTGGGGTGCAGAGAAGTTCCTGCAAGTGCTGACTGAACTCATCGGTACATACCCAACCCGCGGCGAAGACAAAACCGTCGACTGGAATGCTGGTTACTATGTCGGTGTTCACCCGCAACGCCAAGAAGGCCTCTCTTACGTTGGCCTGAATGTTCCGGTTGGACGCACCAATTCCCAAGAGATGTTCGAACTGGCTGATCTGGCTGACCAATACGGCTCCGGCTCCATCCGTGCCACTGTTTCTCAGAACCTGATCCTGCCAGATATCCCTAATGAAAAAGTGGAACAGCTGCTCCAAGAACCGCTGCTAAGACGCTTGAATCCATCTCCCAAACAATTCGTTGCCTACACCGTCTCTTGTACTGGTAACGAGTTCTGCAACCTGGCTCTCACCGAAACCAAGGGTCTCATGCATAACGTAGCGGAATACCTGGACAAAGAGCTGCAACTCGACAACCCTGTACGCCTGCACATCAATGGTTGCCCGAACAACTGCGGTCAGCAGCCAATCGCTGATATCGGTCTGCTCGGCGGTAAAGTAAAGACCAGCGCAGGCATGATCGAAGCATACACCATGGCGATCGGGGGTCACCTGTTCGGGGAAGGGCGCTTTAATACCCAGCTCAAAGGCCGGATTCCAGCTGGTGATGTACCATCCGTCCTCAAGCAACTCCTGCTGTTCTATAAAGAGAACAAGCTGCCACTGGAGAACTTCACGCAATTCGTCGACCGTTTGGGAGTAGAACCCATCCAAGAGCGTCTGGATCAAATCTTAAATCAGGTGGTGGCATCATGAAACAAAGCGAGCTCTTCATGTATCACGTTCAAGTAGATACCAAGGACAAGGGCAGATTGAGTGTCATCGTGCTGTCGCCGGATGATGAACAAGCATTTGACTATGCAGAACGCGAGCTGGAGAAGCACTATTTGTCAGCACCGGAGCTTACCGAGGCTGCTCTTTTTGAAAAAAGACGCGTACAAGCCGGAAGCGGCTACGTGGTGGACAATCCAGAAATGGTTGCGGCCAGTCCAAAACCTGCTTATACAACCGAGAATTATAAAGATTGGGGTGCCTTTATATGACAATCACATCGAATAAATGGTCAGCCGAGCAATTACAGGAGGTAGCCGCACGCCTGCGCGATGAGCACCCAATCGAAATCATCCGCTGGGGTGTGGAAAACATCGACCTGAACTCGTTCACGCTGGCTTGCAGCTTCGGCTTTGAAGACGTGGCTCTCGTCCACATGCTGCAGGAGGTGAACCAAGACGTAGAGATTTTCTATCTCGACACAAGCCTCTTGTTCAAAGAAACCTATGAGGTACGAGATGCCCTCTCTCTCAAATACGGCAAAACCTTCACCCGCGTAGCTACTCCAGTCACGCTAGAAGAGCAGATACAAGAGCATGGCGACGAGCTGTGGGCATCCCGCCCGGATGAATGCTGCCGGATTCGCAAGGTACAGCCGCTCCGCCAACACCTGCAAAACTATGAAGGCTGGATCACTGGGATCCGCCGCGATCAGGCTCCAACCCGCGCCAATACCGAAGTGGTAGAGTGGGACAACGCGTTTGGACTGGTGAAATTAAATCCACTGGCCTTCTGGAATGCTGATCAAGTCTGGGAATACATCCGTCAAAACAACATCCCGTACAACCCACTGCACGACCAACACTATCCGAGCATCGGCTGCGCGCCTTGCACCCGTCAGGTAATGCCGGGCGAGGACCCGCGTGCAGGTCGTTGGGCGAACTTTCAGAAAACGGAATGCGGACTCCATAACAGTCCGGTAAAACGATAATGCTTGCCATCATTGCCACCGGATTTGCTGTTGGGTTGCTGGTGGGTTTGACAGGGATGGGAGGGTCATTGCTCATGACTCCTCTGTTGATACTGCTGTACGGCTTCTCTCCATCTATGGCGGTCGGAACCGATCTCATCTATTCGGCGATTACCAAAGCGGTCGGAAGCGCACAGCATTGGAAGCAAAAGACGATTAACTGGGAGCTTGTCAAAAAGCTTGCCAAGGGGAGTATCCCAGGCGGTATTGCCGGGGTCATCCTGATTCAATTTATGGATGAATGGTTTTCGATCTCGGTGGACGAAGTACTGGCACACGTCATGGGGGCTACGTTTGTATTCGTCTCTCTCCTGATGCTGTACCGCCTGATCAAGACGAAGGGGAAGGAAGAGCGGAAGGAGAGAAAAGTCCCGACCACGCTCCTTGGCGTTTTTGGCGGCTTTCTCGTAGGGCTGACCTCGATTGGCAGCGGCTCGCTGTTCATGATGGTGCTGCTCTCAAGCACCACGCTCCCAGGCTACATGCTGGTTGGGACCGATGTCGTCCATGCCTTTTTCCTGACTCTTTCCACAGGCGCGATTCATGCAGGGTTCGGCAATGTAGATTGGCAATTCGTCTCGTTGCTTTTGATCGGTTCGATTCCAGGCATTTTACTCGGCGGTAAACTGACAGTCCGTGTCCCTGAATTATTCCTGCGTACGGCTATCATTATCGTATTACTGGCCACGGGCATCAAAATGGTTTGATTGAATCACATTGGATGGAAAGGAGCACGAACAAGATGATAACACCACATGGAGGAACACTGATCAATCGTCTGGTGGAAGGAGTCGAGCGTGACGAATGGTTTGCCAAGGCTGCCAGCTTCCCAAGCCTGACCATATCAGAGGTAACCCTCTCTGACCTCGTCTGTATCGCCACAGGGGTATTTTCCCCGCTGACCGGCTTTATGAATGAAGCCGATTATCTGTCCGTCCGCGACAACATGCGTCTGGCTAACGGTACGGTTTGGAGTATTCCGATTACGCTCCCGGTTCCAGAGGGGCAAGCCGAAGAGATTTCCAACGCAGGTTATGTCGGATTGCGCGGGGCAGACCAAGAACTTTACGCCATTTTACAAGTAGAGAGTGTCTATCAGGTCGACCATGAAGTGGAGGCACAAAAGGTATTCGGAACCACCGAAGACAAGCACCCAGGCGTGGCGCGAATCTATCAACACTCCAACATCTATGCAGGCGGACAGATCTGGCTGCTCAACCGTCCGGCTACCGGCGAATTCTCACAATACCATCATGATCCGATCCAGACCCGTGAGAGGTTCGCGCAAAAAGGCTGGAAACGCGTAGTCGGCTTCCAGACCCGCAATCCGGTACACCGCGCCCATGAATACATCCAAAAATGCGCGCTGGAGATCGTCGACGGCCTGTTCCTCAACCCGCTGGTAGGAGCGACCAAATCGGATGATATCCCGGCAGATGTGCGGATGAGAAGCTATGAAGTCATTCTCAAAGACTACTATCCAGAGGATCGGGTCTTCCTCAGTGTCTTCCCAGCAGCGATGCGTTATGCAGGCCCGCGCGAGGCGATTTTCCATGCGATGTGCCGCAAGAATTACGGCTGCACGCATTTTATCGTTGGCCGCGATCATGCTGGAGTGGGAGACTACTACGGCACCTATGACGCTCAGAAAATCTTCACTCATTTTACAAGCGAAGAACTGGGGATCACACCGCTCTTCTTTGAAAATACCTTCTACTGCAAGCGCTGCGACGGCATGGCATCTCTGAAGACCTGCCCACATGACAAAGAACATCACATCACGTTATCTGGTACGAAAGTCCGACAAATGCTGAGCAACGGAGAAGCTCCACCAGCGCAATTCTCCCGCCCGGAACTGGTCAAGGTCCTCATCGAAGGATTGCGTGAAAAAGAGCCTGTAACCCCGTAAAATCAACGATCAAGCAGGTGATCCACCTGCTTTTTTCTTGGTTTTCTCTGTAAAACCGACAAAAAAAACATGGTGTGAAACCCATGCAAAAAACGTCGTACTTTACTTATTTTATTAAACTCTAGACCTACCGTATTCTTAGGTTACAAGATCTAAGAATACGGAAGGGGAAAACAAAAATGAAAAACTTTTCTAAATATGTAATCGTAACTATTCTCGTAGCAGGTGTTATGGTCGCAGGTCAAGCTTCCGGTGAACTCTTTGCATCCATCAAAGGAACTACCTCTGTTGAGTCCAACCTCGAACTGGCTGGTACATTTGGGACTGATGATACAGGCCCGTCAACTATGTAAAATCCATTTTCATATAAAAACAATTTGAGAGAGTTGGGAAGTGATTCTATGAGCACAGCAGCAAAATCGTACTCTTTGACTCTCACAGGGATGACATGTGGAGCTTGTGCGCTTCGCATCGAAAAGAACCTCAGCAAGATGGAAGGCGTACAAGAAGCGAATGTGAACTTCGCTTTGGAAAAGGCCAGCTTCACAATCGTCCCTGGCGGTCAACTCAGCGTCACGGATGTGGCGAGCAAGATCGAGTCCATGGGTTATGGAATCGAGAAGCAAAAGGTGGAGCTGGGGATCACGGGCATGACCTGTGCCGTATGTGCCAACCGGATCGAGAAGGCGCTCAACAACATGGAGGGCGTCCTCGGTGCCACCGTCAACTTCGCGCTTGAGACGGCCAGCGTCGAATTCGATCCGGGTACGCTCAAGGTCAGCGACTTGATGAAAAAAGTCAAAGATCTGGGCTACCAGGCTTCCTCCAAGGAAGATCAAGCCGAACAAAGAGAAGATCACAAACAGAAGGAATTGGAGACTCAAGTCGGAAAGCTGATCTTTTCGGCTATTCTTTCCTTTTCCCTGTTATGGACGATGGTAGGGCACTTCGAGTTCACCTCGTTCATCTGGATGCCGGAGATGTTCATGAATCCATGGTTCCAGCTTCTGTTGGCAGCACCGGTCCAGTTCATCGTGGGCAAACAGTTTTATGTAGGAGCGTACAAAGCCGTGCGTAACGGCAGTGCCAACATGGATGTGCTGGTCGCCCTGGGAACATCGGCTGCGTTCATCTACAGCTTGTATATGACGCTGACAGCAGGAGAGCATGCCGGACATCACGTGCCGCTCTATTATGAGACCAGTGCCGTGCTGATCACACTGATCATCCTCGGTAAACTGTTCGAGGCCAAAGCGAAGGGCCGCTCCTCTGAAGCGATCCAGAAGCTGATGGGTCTGCAAGCCAAGACAGCCATCGTCATCCGGGGCGGTCAAGAGCAAAGCATCCCTGTTGAAGAAGTCATCGTGGGCGATATCGTCCTGATCAAGCCAGGTGAAAAAGTACCGGTAGACGGTGAGATCGTCGAAGGGCGCTCCGCTCTGGACGAATCCATGCTGACCGGAGAAAGCATCCCGGTTGATAAGACGATCGGTGATTCTGTCATCGGCTCGACCATCAACAAAAATGGCTTGCTGCAAATCCGCGCGACCAAAGTAGGCCGTGACACCGCACTGGCCCAGATCATTAAAGTCGTCGAAGAAGCACAAGGCTCCAAAGCCAATATCCAACGCTTGGCTGACCAGATCGCAGGTGTTTTTGTTCCGATTGTCATCGGGATTGCGATCTTGACGTTCTTTGCATGGTATGGGCTTGCCGACCCGGGCAATTTTGCCTCTGCTTTAGAAAAATGTATCGCGGTTCTCGTCATCGCGTGCCCATGTGCACTCGGTCTGGCTACACCGACCTCGATCATGGCAGGCTCCGGCCGTTCTGCTGAGATCGGTATCCTGTTCAAAGGCGGCGAGCATCTGGAGACCACTCACCAGATCGACACTGTCGTCCTCGACAAAACAGGAACCGTCACCAACGGCAAACCGACCTTGACCGACGTGATCATCAACGGGCTGGATGAAGCAGAAGCGCTCCGTCTCGTAGGCTCCGCTGAGAAGAACTCCGAGCATCCGCTTGCAGAAGCGATTGTGGCCGGAATTCACGAACGTGGCGTCCCACTGTCACCAACCACCGAGTTCGAAGCCATCCCAGGCTATGGGATCAAAGCCGTGGTCGAAGGCAAAACCGTCCTCGTCGGCACCCGCAAGCTGATGAACCAATACAGCATTGCCGCAGATACCTACCTCGATCAGATGACGACGCTTGAGAGCGAAGGCAAGACCGCGATGCTGATCGCCGTCGATGAACGGTGCATCGGGCTGGTCGCGGTGGCTGACACCGTCAAAGACACGTCCAAAGAAGCAGTGACCCGCCTCAAAGCAATGGGCATCCATGTCGTCATGCTGACAGGTGACAACCAGCTGACCGCACAGGCGATCGGTCGTCAGGTCGGCATCGAGCATGTCATCGCCGAAGTACTCCCAGAGGGGAAAGCAGCAGAAGTGAAAAAGCTCCAGGAAGCAGGCAAAAAGGTAGCGATGGTCGGCGACGGAATCAACGATGCTCCGGCACTCGCCACCGCCGATATCGGAATGGCGATGGGCACAGGGACAGACGTCGCGATGGAAGCGGCTGATATCACCCTGATGCGCGGCGATCTCAACAGTATCGCAGATGCGATCTACATGAGTAAAAAGACCATCGCCAATATCAAGCAAAACCTGTTCTGGGCATTTGCTTACAATACGCTGGGGATTCCTATAGCGGCAATTGGTCTGTTGGCACCGTGGCTGGCTGGGGCAGCGATGGCATTCAGCTCCGTCTCTGTTGTGGTTAATGCGCTTCGCTTACAAAAGGTGAATCCCAATTGAGGTGATGAAAAATGAGCAAAACAGTTCTGACATGGACGCTCTCAGCTATTCTTTACTACGCTTTGGTAGTCGCCGGAATGTATTGGTATCTCAATGTTACCAGCCAATCAGGTCAGGCCATCGAACCAATCAGCCTGAAGCCGCAGGTCATCATGGTGCCGATCAAGGAGTCCAACCAGCAACAGGTAACCCTGATCCTTCAAAAACAATAGTGAAACCTTAATCGAACGAGGAGAGAAATCCTATGAGCAATGAGCAGGTCGTACAACGTATCCAGACACTTTCGGCCATTCGTGATGCAGGTATAAAGCCTTACCCGGAACGCTTCGAAATCACTGCTGAGCTGCACGAAGCAGCACAGCTCGCAGACGGTACAACAGGCGTACGGGTGGCGGGACGCATTCTGACGATCCGTGAGATGGGCAAACTCTGCTTTATCACGATCAACAACATTTCCGGTCAGCTCCAGCTGTTGCTCAAGCATGAGGAGGTCGGGGAGGAAGCATACCAAGCGTTTGGTTCTTTCTTTGACATCGGTGACTTCATCGGGGCGGAAGGGGAGATGTTCACGACCAAAGTAGGAGAAAAAACACTCCGCATCAAGTCCTACGAGTTCCTCGGCAAAAGCCTGCGTCCACTCCCGGAAAAATGGCACGGCCTGACGAACGTAGAGACCCGCTACCGCAGCCGTTATCTGGATATGATCATGACCAAGGAGACACAGCAACGACTGCTGCTCCGAACGAAGCTGGTCAGCGCGATGCGCCGCTTCCTTGAGGATCAAGCGTTCATCGAGGTGGAGACTCCAGTCTTGTCTGCTACCGCATCCGGCGCACTGGCCAAACCGTTCGTGACCCACCATCTGTCCCATGACATGGATATGTACCTGCGGATTGCGCCAGAGACCTATCTCAAGCGCTTGATCGTCGGCGGCTTCACCAAGGTATTCGAGTTCGCCAAGTGCTTCCGCAATGAGGGCATCAGCCCGCAGCATCTGCAGGAATTCACGATGGTAGAAGGCTATGCTGCCTACTGGAACTACGAAGACACGATGAAGCTGATGCGTGACATGGTGCTCTATATCCTGGAGAATGCGTTTGGTACGACCACATTGACCATCGGCGGAGAAGAGATTGATTTTACCCAAGAGTGGGCGGTCATGTCCTTCCGTGACCTGATTCTCCAAGACACAGGGATCGATATCGACCTGTTCCCAGATGTGAGTGACCTCTTGGCTGAGACCAAGCGAAAAGGCATCGTACTGGAGCATGAGGATATCTACTCTCTTGGCCGTGGTAACTTTATCGACTTATTATATAAAAAAGTATGCCGTCCAAAGATGATCCGTCCGACCTTCCTGATCCAGCACCCGCTTGATCTGTCCCCGCTGGCCCGTGCCAACGATGACAACCCATCCCTGACTGACCGCTTCCAGTTGGTCGTCAACGGCGCTGAGATCATCAATGCCTACTCCGAGCTGGTTGATCCAATCGAGCAGCGCAAGCGTCTGGAGGAGCAAGCCGCACTCAAAACCGGCGGAGACCAAGAGGCGATGGACATGGACGAAGATTATGTGACCGCGATGGAGTACGGAATGCCGCCGATCTCCGGCTGGGGCTTTGGAATTGAGCGTTTCCTGATGATCATGACCGATTGTCCGAATATCAAGGATTGTGTCATGTTCCCATTAACCAAACCCAATCCAGAACCGGTGGAAACAAGGTAGGGCGCCAATGCCCTACCTACCCGTGCATCCTTATTTGACAGAAGATTCCTACATTACTTGACAGAGGTGACAAGGTATGGGGCGAAGTAAAATCCCACAGGAGGGACCAACGAATACACCACCACAAGAGACAGGCAACCAGCTCCAACGTAACCTGAGTGTCCGGCATCTGACGATGATTGCCATCGGCGGCTCAATTGGGACAGGGCTGTTTGTCGGCAGCGGAAGCGCGATTGCGTCAGCAGGTCCGGGCGGCGCGCTGCTTGCTTACATGGTCATTGGCTTGATGGTTTACTTTTTGATGGCAAGCTTGGGCGAGATGGCAGCGTATCTGCCGGTCTCAGGCTCCTTTAGTACATATGCGACACGGTTTGTTGACCCGGCACTCGGCTTCGCGCTTGGCTGGAACTATTGGTACAACTGGGCGATTACGATTGCTGTCGAGCTTGCTGCAGGCTCGTTGATCATGAAGTTCTGGTTCCCTGACTCGTCGTCGATGCTCTGGAGTGCGGTCTTCCTCGCGCTGATGCTGGGGCTAAACCTGCTGGCGGTCAAAGGGTACGGAGAATCGGAGTACTGGTTCTCGATGATTAAAGTAGCAACCGTCATTATCTTTCTGATTACAGGTACCTTGACGATTTTTGGTGTGTTGAATGGCGAGTATATCGGCTTCGCCAACCTCACAGTGGGCGATGCTCCGTTCCACGGCGGATTCATGGCGATGCTTGGGATCTTTATGGTAGCGGGCTTTTCGTTCCAGGGAACCGAGCTGATCGGGGTAGTTGCGGGCGAGAGTAAAGACCCGCGCAAAAACGTACCAAAAGCAATCAAGCAAGTGTTCTGGCGCATTCTTCTCTTTTATATCTTAGCGATTTTTATTATCAGCTTATTGGTTCCTTACACCGATCCGAATCTGGTCAACGCAAGCATCGAAGAGATCGGGATGAGCCCGTTTACCATCGTGTTTGAACGCGTGGGATTGGCATTCGCCGCCTCATTGATGAACGCGGTAATCCTGACGGCTGTCCTCTCTGCGGGCAACTCCGGGATGTATGCCTCGACACGGATGCTCTGGATGCTGGCCCATGAAGGCAAGGCACCGAAGCTTTTTACTAAAGTGAGTGCGAACGGCGTACCGATCTACGCCCTGCTGGCTACGACCGCTGTGGGGATGGTGGCCTTCCTCGCTTCGTTGTTTGGCGACGGGGTGTTCTATATCTGGCTGGTGAATGCATCCGGGATGTCAGGCTTCATCGTCTGGCTGGGGATTGCGATCAGCCACTACCGTTTCCGCCGCGCTTATATCAAGCAAGGCTATGATCTCGACCAGCTGCCGTACCGCTCCAAATGGTTCCCAATCGGCCCGATGTTTGCGTTCGTACTCTGTACCATCGTCATCCTCGGGCAGAACTATCAGGCCTTTATGGGCGACAGCATCGACTGGAATGGGGTGCTGGTCTCCTATATCGGGCTTCCGCTCTTCTTGGTTCTTTATATCTGGTATAAGATCAAGCACAAAACCAAGCTGATCCCACTCTCAGAGTGCAAGCTGGACAACAACGTGGATTAATCAACTACCATACAGGATGGAGGAATCGTTAACATGAAAGTGGCAAAATTTGGAGGGACATCTCTGGCCAATGCAGAACAGATCCGTAAAGTATGTGACATCATCACCGCTGATCCAGAACGGCGTATCGTCGTCGTCTCCGCTCCAGGCAAGCGTCACAAGACAGATGACAAGGTAACCGACCTCTTGATCGCCTTCGCCGAGCGTCTACTGCGTGACGGTGAAGCAGAGCAGGAAATCCGCGCCGTCATCGCCCGTTACCGTGAGATCGGCCAAGAGCTGGGGATTCCCGAGCAGGCTATTGACGGGATAGAAAAAGACCTGCGAGAGCTGCTCACACTCGACACCAGCGTCGAAGCCAAGTTCCTAGACAGGGTCAAAGCAGCAGGGGAAGACAACAGCGCCAAGGTCGTCGCTCACTACCTCAACAGTATTGGTGTCCCAGCTTCCTATGTGAACCCGTGGGATGCAGGACTCCTTGTCTGCGGCAAATACGGCAATGCCCAAGTGCTCCCCGAATCCTACGAGCGACTGCGTGCCCTGCGTGACCGCGAAGGCATCGTCGTCTTCCCAGGCTTCTTCGGATACGCCACAGATGGCTCCGTCGTCACTTTCTCCCGTGGCGGTTCCGACATCACTGGCTCTATTCTGGCAGCGGCGGTACAAGCTGATCTGTATGAGAACTTCACGGACGTCGACTCCGTGTTCGCCGTCAATCCCAGCCTCATCCCGCAGCCCAAACAAGTGACCGAGCTGACCTATCAAGAGATGCGAGAACTCTCCTATGCTGGTTTCTCTGTCTATCATGCCGAGGCTCTTTTCCCGGCATTCCGCACCGGCGTACCCGTCTGCATCAAGAATACCAACAACCCGACAGCACCAGGCACGATGATCGTCTCCAAGCGCTCCTACACCTCGACCAATGTCGTCGGGATCGCCGGAGATGCAGGCTTCTGCAGCATCTACCTAACCAAATACCTGATGAACCGCGAAGTCGGCTTTGGCCGCAAGCTACTGCAAATCTTAGAAGAAGAGGGACTCTCCTACGAGCACATTCCATCTGGGATCGACCACGTCTCCGTAATTCTGCGCAACGATATCTTTACCCGCGAGATCGAGGAGCGCGTCATCAGCCGCATCCGTACCGAGCTGCAAGTCGACGATGTACAAGTGGCCCGTGACCTCGCACTCGTCATGATCGTCGGCGAAGGCATGCGCGAGAATGTTGGTACCGTATCCCGCGCCGCCATCGCTCTGGCCGATGCGGGAATCAACATCGAGATGATCAACCAAGGCTCCTCCGAGGTCAGCCTGATGTTTGCCGTCAAAGACCGCAACGTGAAAAAAGCAATCGTCTCGCTCTACCACGAATTCTTTGGGCGTTCCCGCGTACTTTATGATGAAGTGCTCAATCTCTCTCTGGATGGTCTGGAAGAGCAAGAGCGCCTGCCAAAAGAAGTTCCGTTTACTACCGTAGCGTAAAATCTGGAGGTGTGAATGATGGGGAAATTCCAAAATCAAGTGATCATCATAACCGGAGCAGGGGCAGGGCTGGGCAGAGAGACTGCCCTCCTGCTCGCCCGGCAAGGCGCATGCGTCGTCGCGTGTGACCATCAGGAGTCCAAGGTCAACAAGCTCCGGGATGAGCTTGCTGCCATCTCATCCTGCTCCCTCGCCATCAAAGCAGACGCATCCGTCGAGAGTGATGTCGATTCACTCTTCGCCCAGGCCCTTGAAGCCTATGGCAAAGTAGACGTCCTGATCAACAACGCCGCTGTCTTTGAGAACTATCTGATTGCAGATACATCATTAGAGTCTTGGAACTATCAGCTGACCAACAACGCCACCAGCGCCTTTCTCATGATCAAGGCAGCCCTGCCTGTGATGCGCCGTCAAAAGAGCGGCCAGATCATGAACGTCACCAGTAGTCTCGCCAAAACAGGCGGAGCGGGGTTTGGTGCCTACAGTGCTTCCAAAGCAGCTCTTGAAGCGTTGACCTACTCTGTGCAGGAGGAAGAAGGCCAACATGGCATCATCGCCAATGTATTCAATCCAGGCGTGATGAAGTCGGATATGCAGACGCTGGGAGAAGAGCCGGCGAAGGTAGCGGAGAAGCTCGCACGGATTCTCGATCAGAACTATGTCTATAGCGGACAGGTTATTTTAGCGGGATAATCATAGACATTATTAGCAAACAGTCTAGCTACCCCAATGTAAAAGCTCGACAAACGTCTGGAACAATTGTACTGACGTTTCGCTGTGTGGGATGCCCCCTGGATGAGCCTATCGGTTGGGCATCCGAGGGGCAGTTTCCGACTCGGGATGTATCGGTATTGGTTGTAGAAAAAGGTTGTAGGTGTAGTGCGTGGCCTGTGGTTTCTCTTCTGATGGGGAGCCATGGGCTTTTTCTGTGGGAGAGGATTGGGGAGGAGTCATCCTGTTGATTTCCAAATTTTCATCGTATATTTCAATAATATTATTATTTATACTCGTAATGAAATATTGAAGACTTTGTATAAAAACACAGGATGAATCAAAACAGGAGATGAGTAAATGCGTAAAAAAATATTTCTTTCCCTTGTTCTCTTACTTGTCGCAATAGTAAGCATAGCGGCCATGAACAATCCAGTAAAAGATTATAGCTACAAACTACAACTAAATGAAGAAATTACACAAGCTGTCTCCAATTTCACATGGCAAGAGAGCACCAAAAAAGCATTTCAAAAGGCTCAAATTAAGAAAGATAAATCCAGCATGGATCTGAAAATAAACGTAGAACCGATTCCTGACACTCAATCTTTCGCAAAAATGTCGGCACAGGGCCTTATTCAACTATCTGGAGATAACTATCCGTTTACAGCAGAAGGTCTCGTATCTGTATTGCAAAGTAATAGAGGAGAGTACTACCATGGCTCTCTCAATGGTCAAATTAAGAATATTAACGTAAAAAATAACCTGAACAACGAAAATGTTGTCATCGGAATTGATATGTTACCAAATGAAGACAAAATGATTGTGTCTACGAATATTGGTTCCATGGATCAAATGGCCTTGTTGTTTTTTGGTGAGAGTTTTGTAGATCAAGAATTAACAAAACTGATTGAACAGCAATCTAACTCTACCACCATGAACTAAAAGGAGAAAGGATCGTCAGAATGAAAAGGATTGCCTCATTACTAATCAGTTCTTTATTTTTATTATCAATATCCTCTATTGTGTATGCAGATAGTGATTCAATCAAATACTGGTACAAAGGTGCCAACTATACAACAAGCTATTACAACAACGGAAGCCCTGATTCAACAGGTGGGAATAGTGTTGCTGTGTTAACAGCTCATTCCTATACATCCACCAACAGTTCAACGGCGCGCGAGTGGGTTAGGATTTTTGGCAGACTAGATACTATGAAAAGTGAATATCCAGCTTATGAAAACTGGAAAATAACGAAAATGAGAGTTGGCATGTCTGGAAACACTGACACTTGGATTTGGGCTACAACTCCGCAAAAAACCGATTCAGTCATCCCAGACTGGGTATATGACCTGGCTGGTTCTATTCCACAATTTGGATCTTACGCATCCCTTGTCAAGGTTCTCACCAATAACCTTGCGGGAGGCATCACTGTAGATATCCCAAGCCCTCCAACGAATTCGTCGATTACGATTACGAGCTATTCAGGTCTGCCATCGACCGTTTCATTACCCAATGCCATTAAATACAATGAGGCAGACGGTAATACCAGTGGCAAACTTTATGGGTTTGACGGAAGATTTTTATTCGATCAACCGTGGACTGGTTCTTCTATCCCAATCAAGGCGTATGGTAATGTGCAGTACAGCGCATCTATGTTAATCAATAGCCAAACGATTTTCATTTACCCTTATACCGCAGACGTAGTTCACTGGCATACCATCCACAGCTAATAGGAGGTGTCATCTATTATGCCGAACCTCAAACCAAACTGGATCACTCACATCCTGATTCTGACGCTTGGTTTCCTACTGGGTTCCATGACCATCTATCTTACTTCCTACTCCGAAAAACAAGAGAATACCACTCTCTTTGCCGTTTTGGCCAAAAACAATCCGATCCTGCCGCTCAAAGAATACACTGCGATCATGAGCAAATCGGATGGCAGCACAGAAGATCTGGTAAAAGCCTACGCGCATATGGAACGGGCCACCTACTACATGAATGTGTTTTCTTCCACGTCCGGTTATGTGCCGACGAGTGAGTTTGAGACATTTCGAGGAGATTACGACAAGATTGTAAATGTGGAACGGTTCAGAGAGATTATCGATCAGTTCGATGAGACGAAAGGGGTTCAGCCAGAGGAACTTGCTTTTTTGAAGGAACAAGCGGACCGGTTTAACCAATTGCCTACTCCTTCTATGGAGGTTCAGTCTTTTGAGGAGTATTTTTATTCCGTTCGTAATGCGTTTGAAACAATTAAATAAGTGGTAGTCGTAATCGTAATGGAAATATAAAAGCCGTATCTTGTTTACACAGGATGCGGTTTTTTGGTATGCGCGTTTTTAAAACAAACAGCAAACGATAATCAGCATGCACGTTTCAAGTGATGGATGAAGAGCATAAATAAAAGAGAGCAGTGGTAAGTTTAAAAGAGAAAAACCGCAAGATTACCAATCGAATGTGGATCATCTCACTGGACGGAACGGGTTGGGGAACTCATCCGTAATTTTGGCGAATGGCTTGCCTAGAGACCCGGTTCAGGAGGGAACTTACGGCGAGAGGAGGTCACGATAATCGTACCGGTGATTTATATCAAGGAACTCGCTGATTACGGTAGACGCTTACATTTAGCGTAATCAAACAGTCAAGATGCGCAATTAATCGTCAACTATACGTTTTCTCATTGTCAATCATCGTCTAAAATAAGTGCTAATTGCCTGCGCTCTAGCAGCATTGTTTGCAAACTAACTAAAGCCACCGACGGAACTGTCCGTCAGTGGCTTCAATTATCTTGTGTTACATAGGATACTTTTTATCCTACTTAACCGAATAGTAATAATAGGACGAACTACCATCTTCCTCTATCATTTTGACCGTAACATATCCAGGTTTTTGGAATTGAAACGTTAGCTTACGATCAATAAAACTCACATTCCCAACTAGGCTTGCGCCTTGTGTAAATGTGAAGCCTTCACCAAAGAGTACTTCCCAATTGCCCACGTATTTGACTACAGTAGCATCCGGTGTTGCTACGTTAGTAGATTTAACTGATTCTTGTGCGAATGTAGGGGTAGTACCAATGCTCAGAACAAATGCCAAAGCCAAAGCTCCTGTCGTAAGTTTCTTCCACATAGTGATTCCTCCTCATAATTTGGTATTCAAAATACAATTATTATATTACCAAATTTATGATTAAATGTAAATATTAGGAAACTGTTTTTTTACCGTAGAGTCCTCAAATTAACTATACAAATATTTTGGATAAAATATACAATACTACACTTTATTTGATAGAAAAACCACTTTTGAAAGTATTTTAAATTATCGTTTATAATTTATTTCCGATATGTGCGTAACGATTGGAGGGCGGTCGGCTGTTCTAGATTAAATTTGTATTCTCTTAAGAAATTGATGTGTTCCCAGCTAAGAGTAGCTATATTGAAGAAACTCTTCGTGTATAGACCAGGTTCTCTTGTATGCTCGACTGCTTTGCTCAAATACATCGTATTTCACACGATAATAGCGTTTATCAAGATGTTTAACGCACTGCACGTTGGAGCTGATCCTACAACTTACACTCCCATTAATGAGAAAGGGATTCTTTAAAATTACAAGCACGAGAGTGAATTTCCTTGGGGATAATTCTGGTTGGGTTAAATATTGGTATTTTGGGGAATGGCGTAAACTTTGCCTTAAGCTATATTCCTGCAGATGCAATTGCTATGGGGGCTCTAAGAGGATCGATACAGAAATAGAACAAACAAGAAAAACAAACAAGAAAAACAAACAAGCAAGCCGACCCTCATAAAAAGGATCGGCCTACTCTCGCTTACCTAGTGGAGGTTTCGACTCATTTCGTTCTTAGCCCAATCTAACCTTATCCTGCAGCCCCGGACGTCCAATCGAAAAGATCGCCAGCTCCTCATCCCGCTCCCCTGTCACCGCCATCTGCCCGAGCTTCTGCCCAAGCACACTGGCAAACTTAAACCCATGCCCGGCCAGACCCGCTGCCACCATCACATGACGATGCTCAGGATGGAAGTCCACGATGAAATCCTCATCAGCGGTCATCGTATACTGGCAAGTACCGCCTTTGATCAATTGAGAAGCAGGCACCCGCATATGTGCCGCCATGAACTGCCCGATCTCACCCATATCTTCCGGATAGGAACCGAACGGCGGGAGCGGAGCGGTGATATCGAACTCTTGACCGGCATCGTGACGGCCTACTTTGAGGCCCATGCCGTTGACGCTTGGGAGTGAGTAGTATTGTTCAGCACCGAGGTCGAAGAAAAAGGCAGGGAAGTGATGGACATCGTACAGGGCTTCGTCGGCTGCGAACAGAGCGACGGTTTTGCGGATGTGCTGGAAGCGGATACCCGCGTCACGCACAAGCTTTTCGGTCCAGCCGCCCGCACAGACGATGACCTTGTCAGCGGTATAGGTGGCTTCATCGGTCGTAACCGTTACCCCGTCAGAGTGGATCTGGATGTCCCGCACAGGTGTGTTCCCCTGCAGGACAGCCCCCTGCGTAATAGCCAGATCGCGATAGGCCCGGATGATATCATCGCACATCAGCGTCCCAGAGCGCAGCTCCAGCACCCCGATATAGCCTTCAGGTACTTGCAGGCCAGGCCAGCGATGGTTGATCTCATCTGCTGTCAGCACCTCGATGGGGATGTCAAAAGCATTCGCGGTCTGAATCACTCCAGCCAACCGTGAAGAGTCTGCACGCGCTATATCCAATAACCCACTCGGATAGAAGAGTTGGGTCTCTACTCTAGCATCTAGTTGTAGGTACAACTTGTTGGCTTGAAGGGAGAGAGGGATATAGGGCTGCTTGCGTACGTCTTCCATTGTACTTTTGCAATCACCGTACGCGTGGCGGATGATACGGGTATTGCCGTGATGGCTGCCGTTTTCATGCGGGGGATCATACGAATCTATCAATAGGGTAGAGACACCCTGCTCGGAGAGATAATAACCTGCCGCCATACCGACTGAGCCTGCACCAATGACAATCACTTCGAAATGTTGATTCATCCGAAAAGTTCCTCCTCAGTGAAGCTTTTATATGAAAAAGAACACGCATCATTCGCTTACGCAACAATGCGTGTTCTTATTTCAACCTCATCAAGACTTGGCAACAGCTTTTGCTTTGACAAACACAAGCAGTAACACCAGACTGACTACGGAAACGGTCAGGGTAAACGAAAAGGCGTACGTAAAGCTTAAGCCGCTTGCTGCAAAGAGGGTGATTAGCTTACCGGTTACCGCCGGGCTGATCGTGGAGCCGAGAGAGCGGAACAAGCTCAGATAACCGACAGCTGCTCCAGCTTCTCTGATGTCAATGACTTGCAGCAGCAGGATGTTAAGCGGCGCCCCGATGACGATCCCGATCCCAAAGCCCAATACGATAGTCACCGCGTAGTAGAGTGCGAGATTTTCGATTCCGGTAGCCAGCCCAACAGTTGCCAGTGCGGTTAGGGCAAAGCCCGCAAGCAATACTTTTTTCGCTCCGATCTTATCGACCAGCATTCCGCCATACAGGGAGGCTGCCATGGAGGCAATCGCGAGTGGAGCGATACTCAGCCCGGCGTTCCCTTTGGCAAACCCGAGATGGGATTCGGCAAACAGCGGGATGATGTTGATCACGGTCATGACCAGACCAGACAAGAGGGAACCGATCAGAAGAATCAGGATCGGGAGCTTGGTGACATAGTTCATGTTCATCACCGGGTCAGCCTGCTTGCGCTCATAGAAGAACAAGACAGGTGCGATGACGACGCCGACGAGGAAGAACAAGGAACTGCCCAGCGTAATCCCCAGCATGATGGAGACGATCATCAGAGCCAGCAGCATAATCCCGACGTAGTCAATTGGCTTTTTCATGGTCTGCTGCTCGGATTTGAACTGCGACATCATCAGAAGAATGATAGCACACAGCGGAATGTTGATTAGGAACACCCATTGCCAATCCGCATAAGCGATGATCATACCGCCGATCGTCGGTCCGAGGATGGAACCAAGACCAAAGGCGACCCCGATCATTCCCATCGTTTTCCCCCGTTGCTCCGGTGGATAGGTGACAGCGATGTGGGAAGCGGTAATCGGGAAGATACCCCCTGCCCCTATTGCCTGAACCGCACGGCCAAGCAAAAAGACAGTAAAGTTAGGAGCCAGCGCACAGATCAGGGAACCCACCGCAAAAGAGGTAATCCCAAACATAAAGGTCTGTTTCCGGCCAAATCGGTCAGACAATTTCCCCAAGACAGGGATACTTACGGCAAAAACCAGGGTATAGACGGAGAAGCTCCAGCTCCCCCAAGCAGGTACCATCTCATAGGAAGCCAGGATCGAGCTGAGTGCAGGACCGATGACGCTATGGTCTAGGGCGCCCAGGAAAATCCCCATCAAAAACGTGAATAAGGTCATCCCCTGCGATAAACCCGACTTCACTTGAGGACGGGTTAGGGTCGCTTGGTTCTGGATGTTTTGCATCAATGGTCACCCTCCTTTTTCGTAGATTAGATAGGACCGGTTACTTCACCAATTAACGGGAAGCAGGTGAGGACAGGCTTTGGTCTTGGGCCTTGGTGACAGCAGCGAGACCGAACAGACCTCCGATGATCATCACGTTTTGCAGGAAGCTGAGGAACTCACTTGCCATCATCTCAGGCGGCAGTGCCCAGAAGTTGTGCATGATGAAGTTGACCGGGATCATGAACAGGGCAAGTGCGACAGCGACCACACGGAGTTTGATGTTGAACATGATCGCCAGACCGCCACCCAGCTCAGCGATGATCGCAACCACCAATGCGATTGGAACCATCGGTACACCCTTCATGCCCATCCAGCCAGCAGTCATGCCCCAGTTGAGGATTTTGTAAAGCCCCATAAAAGCAAAGACTGCACCGATCAGGATGCGACCCAATAACAGAAACTTGGCATTCACTTGCATATTCATAAAAAAGCCCCCTTCAAGATAAATGAATGTGATTTGTGTTAATGATATGGGGTCGCTCTTGTTAAATGGTACCACTAAAATAGAGGTTTTTTCGATCAAAAATAAGGGGTCATTTTACTACCTGGAAAAAACCGAAAAACAAATTGACTGTATAGGGTAGAGGGGTATAGTATTATATATACAATAGCAAAGATCGCTTTATGCTTCTGGTTACGAGTGATCCGGCTGCGAGCAGGGAGTGAAAGCCTATGAAAGTCACCGTCCTGGTGGACAATAACACATTTATCGACCGTTATTTTTACGGGGAGCCGGGTCTGTCCTTTTATATTGAAGCGGATGGGACGAATATTTTGTTTGACCTCGGATACTCGGACATCTTTATCCGTAATGCGGAGAAAATGGGGATCAATCTGCGTGAGGTCGATATCATCACCTTTTCGCACGGGCACATGGACCATACGTGGGGTCTTGATCCGATCATCCGGTTGTTCACTGAGGCGAAGCTGGAGAAGCGTTTTTGCAAAGCTCCGACGATCATCGCCCATCCCCGAGTGCTGAAGACTAAGCTGTATGAAGAAGGGGAGATTGGCAGCATGATTTCCGTCTCCAAGCTGCAGCGCCACTTCGGCCTGCGTTTTTCCAAAGAGCCGGTCTGGATTACGGAGAACCTCGTATTCTTGGGCCAGATCGACCGGGTATTCGACTTCGAGGACCAGCCGCCGATCGGTGAGGTCGTGCTGGATCAGGAGGGCAATACCGAGGACGATTATCTGCTTGATGACACCGCGCTTGTGTATAAGACACCAGACGGGCTTGTCATCATGGCTGGCTGCGCCCACTCCGGCATCTGCAATATCATTGAACAGGCCAAACGCATCTGCGGCGATGACCGGGTGCTTGACGTGATCGGTGGATTTCATCTGCTCGAACCATCCGCACATCAGCTGCAAGGCACGGTTGAGTACTTCCGCAAGCTAGGCCCTCAGGCGATCCATGCCTGTCACTGCACAGACTTCGCCTCCAAGATAGCACTCGCCCAAGTGGTCAACGTGCAGGAAGTGGGAGTCGGACTGTCGCTTACGTTTTGAACTGAATCATCAAGTTGTGGTCAAAGGAGGTCTGCCAAGATGAAGAATAACCTGACAGCCAGATTGAACCGCATCGAAGGGCAAGTAAGAGGAGTCAAAGGCATGATTGAAAAGGAGCAGTATTGCGACGATGTCCTCAACCAGATCGCGTCCATCCAATCCGCACTCCATTCCGTAGGGCGTCTTCTGCTGGAGCAGCATCTGAAAAGCTGTGTACTTGGACGTATCGAAGGGGGAGACAAAGCAGTCATCGATGAGCTCCTCGTCACCCTCGGAAAACTGACCCGTTAAAAAAACTTGTTCAAACGGGTTGACAATATAGGGTAGAGGGGTATAGTATATAGACATAAGGCAAGCACAATGAATCAACCAACACATTCAATCTTAATAGATGATAAGGAGAGATGTTCAATGACACAGAAGGTACTGAAAGTAGAAGGCATGTCTTGCGGTCACTGCGTAGCAACCATTGAAGGTTCCCTTGCAAAAGAACTCGGCGTCACTTCCAAAGTCAATCTCGCTAACAAAGAAGTAACGGTTGAATATGATGAAGCCCGCACTTCGATCGAATCCATCAAGACGCTGATCGAAAACCAAGGCTACGATTTGATGTAATCTCAACTCTTGGTTTTACCACCCTTTGCTATAAACCCCTTTCTAAAACGAATATTCTCTATAGATGGAGAAACCCCTGGACATCTTAACTGGATGCTCAGGGGATTTTTTTCTGCTGTTTCATTTTGGTTAAACAGTTCGTTGTCTTTTTATTTATTTCTAAAACTAAAATGTATACTTTTTCCTATTTATTTAATCAAAGGGCATCGGATTGTGGCATTGCCCGGATGTTTTTCTATCTTTTAATCGATAGACATCCGAGTAAGAGAACCTCTGAATTGAATCTAAAAGACTATTTAAAATAATGAACGAATGCTAGATAATGGTAAATGTGTTATGGAGTTTAGTTGATCTAAATCTATTATGATGGAGGTAGCAATTATGAGGCATTTTAAAATGATTACATCGTTTGTTCTCGCCGTTCTTATGTTCGGGATGTCTGGTTTGTCGGTAGATGCGGCAACTCCTGCAAGAACGGTAAGCGCTTCGGCAACACTGGCTTACAACCTCTTGGGACTTAAACACAACGTGGCTGTTCAAAAAGCTTACATCGCTTCAACGTATGTGTACGTAACGCAACGCTCTGGAGGAACATGCTATCTTTCAAGACTTCTCATCAACGGAAATAATGCTACATATGTGGATGAAATGACCGTAACCAATACCGGCCATTGCCAAACATTGGATATGTACACGTACAACGGTATTAACTACTTCTATTTCAGTTCCAAAGCAGATCCTTCCACAACCTACTACTGGTCCCTCCAGGTAGCAAGACTGCAATACACGCCTGGCGCGACATACGATTATACCGATCTTCATCGGATCACCTATATGAATTACGCTAATAAAAGCGGTGCGAGTTTAGGGACGACATACCGTGTTGATGGCGGTGGTAACAGTACCCATACACTTTTCCGCGTACAAACGGATGGTTCAACTGGACCTGTAACTTGGGCGATTTATGACACGGTTGCATTGAACAAGCTTCTTGACAGTAATGAACAGGTACAATTGAATACTGCTGCTGCGCAAAGTGCTTACGTGACTGGCTTTACACAGACCGGCACTGGTATTGTCAGACCGAACGGATCTTTCCAAGGTCTTGATATGCTCGGCAGTACGGAAATCTATACTTCCGGCGGTGCAGAAGGTGAAACACCGCAGATCGCTATGATGTCCAACACAGGTGCATACAAAACCCTCGTGAAAATTACGAATGTGGGAACACATGAAATTGAGGGAGTACAAACCAAAGACGGTAACGTTTACTTTACGATCGTTACAGACCCGGTAAATAAGCAAAATACGCAAAAAATCTATTACGTTCCAGATAGCCTGTTTTACTAATCGCCATACGAGTCAGTTACACAGAAGAACCCCAGCGACGACTGGGGTTCTTTTCGTATTTATTTTGAATCAGTGCATCATCAACCGCGTCGGATGATATACGAATGCGTCGGCCTGCCCACACCGCCATAGCGGATCTCCCGCTGCACTTTGCCCAGACTCTCCAGATACTCCAGATACCTGCGAGCGGTCACGCGGGCGATCCCGACGCCTTCTGCAACGGCTTCGGCGGTCAGGGCTGTACTTGATTCGGTCATCAGGTTCATCACTTGGGACAGGGTCTGTTCGTTGAGTCCTTTGGGGATGTCCAGTGGTGCGGCGGCTACCGGTTTGGCGGTGACGGGCTGTGGAGAATTGGCATGGTTCAACAGACCGTCTAGCTGGTCTTGGGTCAGCTCGCCTTCCGGTTGCAGCTGCTCGCGGTATTGGGCGTAGTTTTCCAATGCTTGTTGAATCCGTTCGAATTTAAAAGGCTTGATGATATAATCGCGTGCCCCATACCGAAGCATGTGCTGGATGGTGGCGGTGTCCTTGGCGGCGGTGATGACGATGACATCTACCTGTTCGTTGGCGGTGCGGAGCTGCTGCAGGGTCTCCATGCCATTCTGGGCGGGCATATAGATGTCCATGACGACGAGGTCGGGCTGGAGCTCTTGGACAAGCTTGACGCCCTCGACGCCGTTGCCAGCGATTCCGATCACTTCAAAGCCCGTTACTTTTTCGATAAACATGCGGTTCACTTCCTGAACCATGGGGTCGTCTTCGATCAGGACGACACGGTGTCTGGTTGTATTTGTGCTCATCAGGATTCACCTTCTTTCCATGGGAAATGTGACGATAAAGCTGGTGCCGATGCCGGGCTCTGACTCCCAGTGCAGGTCGCCGTGGCCTTTTTCGACGATCTGGTGGACGAGGTGCAGGCCGAAGCCGCGGTTGGCCGAGCCTTTGGTGGAGAAGCCTTTTTGCAGGATGCGGGTCTGGACTTCTTCGGTCATGCCGCTGCCGTTGTCCTCCACCATGATGGAGAGGGTCGTCTCGTCCTGCTCGATGCTGACGTAGACCTGCTTGTTTTCCTGCTTGGGATCAGTGAACGAGTCAAACGCATTCTCGAACAGATTGCCTAAGATCAGCACAAAATCATGCTGGTCCAATAACCGTGGGAACTGCTTCCACCTGGAGCGGCGGTCGATATGTACCTCGATGCCAAGCTCTTTGCCACGGGTCACTTTGCTCAGCAGAAGACCGGCGATGCTTTCGTGCTGAATCCGGCTTTTGAGAAACGATGTAAGCTCCTCCTGCTGCTCGGTGATCTGGAACAGGTAGTCGAGGGCTTGTTCCTTATGGTCGAGCTGGAGCAGTCCGGCGATGGTGTGGAGCTTGTTGAGATGCTCGTGGTTCTGGACACGCAGGGCCTCGACGAAGGCTTTGACACCTGTCAGCTCTTCTGCCATGCGTGCTACCTCTGTGCGGTCTTGGAAGATGGCGACGGCACCGACGATCTTTTCCCCGACCTTGATCGGGATGCGGTTGGACCAGATCAGGGCGCGTCCGACATGCAGCTCGCGGTTGTAGATCGGCTGCTTGGAATAGAGGATCTCCGGCAGCCGGGTATCGGGGAGGACTTCGCGGATGGGCTTGCCCAGCACCTCGTCTTGGATGCCGAAGATGCGCTTGGCGGTGTCATTGAATATCGTGATGCGCTCCAGATTATCGACAGCGATGACACCCTCATGCATTGCGTGAAAAGCAGCCGTCCGCTCCTGCAGGATACGGGCAATCTCGTGCGGCTCCAGATCGAACATCTGCTTTTTCATATGAGCGGCCAGCATACCTGAGCCTAGAATCCCGAACAGAAGCGAGAGGAAGAGTGTGATAAAAATCTTTTCACGCTGAGCGAACACGATCTCATCGATTCCCGGCAGGATATGACCCACCAGCACAACTCCGACCTGCTGATGCTCCGCACTCATGATCGGGACGTATGCGCGCAGGGCTGTCCCCATCTCGCCCTTCACTTTGGTCACATAGGAATGCTCGGCAAAAGCAGGCTCGGCATCCCGCCCGAGAAAGCTCTGGCCGATGCGACCGGGCAGGGGATCGGAGAGTCGGGTGCGGTTCATGTCCATGACGATGATATAGGTGACATCATTGATGATGCGGATACGTCGAGTGATTGGCTCGATGGTTTGGGAGCTGCCCGGGGCTTGGACATTGTCACGGATCAGGGGGATTTCGGCTACGGTGCGCGCCGTTATCAAGAGGCGCTGGCTCAGCTCATCCTCGGTGATCTTGATAAAACCTCCGATGATGATAATCCCGCCGATCAGCATCGAAAACAGCACGATGCCAAACGAAAGCAGGGTAATCTTCCAGTGAATTTTGATATGTTTCAAGAGAAGAGTCTCCTTTTGTGCGTTGTACGGTTCTCTTGTATTGTGGAATAATACAGGTAAATAATCAATGGAGCGGTGGGTGGATACGCTGTGAAATCATTTGTAAGCATTGGAATGTTCGTCGTCGTGGGCCTGCTCGCAGCTTATTTCATCGGATTTCGCCCTGACCTGGCAACGGATCAGGTGGGGTACGACGAGATTCAGGAGGGCATGAACCAGCGGATTATCCTCAAATTCAGCCACGTCGTCGCGGAAAATACGCCAAAGGGACGGGCTGCCGAACGATTCGCCCAGCTGGTCAAGGAAAAAACCAACGGGCGGGTCGAGGTGCAGGTCTACCCCAACGGCATTCTTTATAACGAAGAAAATGAGATGGATGCGCTCATCGAAGGAGACGTCCAGATGATTGCTCCGGCTTACTCCAATATCTCCACGATGATTCCGGCGTGGTCGGCGATGGATCTGCCGTATGCCTTCCCCAACCAGCAGGCAGTGGAGGAGGCCTTTGACGGAGAAGTGGGCCAGATTCTGTTCGAGACACTGGAGCGGCGGAAGATGAAGGGGCTTGCCTTCTGGAGCAACGGATTCAAGCAGATGACCAACAACCGCAATCCACTGAAGGAGCCAAAGGATTTTGCAGGGCTGCGGTTCCGGGTGCTGCCGAGCCGACTGTTAGAATCGCAGTTTGCCCAGCTGGGTGCGACCACGGTGGAGATGCCGTTCAACGAGGTCTATCGTAATCTCGAAGCAGGACTGGTCGACGGACAGGAGAACACCCTCTCCAACATCACCACCAAGCGGCTGTATCAGGTGCAGCGCTATATGACCTTGTCTGATCACGGCTATCTGGGCTATGCGGTCATCGTCAACCCTGCCTTCTGGGCGGAGCTTCCGCCTGATCTGCGAGACTCTGTCAGCGAAGCGATGACAGAAACCACCGAATGGATCAATCGAGAGGCCGTGCTGATGAACCAGCAGCAATTGATCGAGCTGCGCAAATCCGGGATTCGCATCTACGAGCTGACCCCGCAGGAGAAGCAGCGCTGGATGAAGAGCTTTGAGCCCGTGTATGAGCAATATGGAGGGCAGATTGGAGCAGAGCTGATCGGCAACATCAGAAAGCTTCAGAATAAGTACACGCCGTGACCAAAATGACCAAAATTCAAGACCAAAACAACCAATATGAACAATAAGACCATATCATTTCTTTTCTCTCCCCGAACTTCTACAATTGTGTTACAGAAACGAAAGCGTTTTCAAAACATGTAACGATATAAAGGGGAGAGATAAAGGTGAAATTAAATTTCAAAAACTTGACCGTACAGGTCGTGATCGCTATCATCATCGGTATTTTGGTCGGTCATTTCTTTCCGAAGTTCGGCACAGAGCTGAAGGTGCTCGCTGACATCTTTATTAAATTGATCAAAATGGTAATCCCGCCAATCATCTTCTTCACCGTCGTGAACGGGATTGCGGGCATGGGTGACCTGAAAAAAGTAGGGCGCATCGGTGGTAAAGCACTGCTCTATTTTGAAATCGTTACCACGATCTCACTTGCGATCGGGATCCTCGTCGTGAACCTGATGAAGCCAGGCAGTGGCATCGACATGAGCATCGCCGGTAACGCTGACGTCTCCAAATACACGGAGCAGGCAGCCGAGACCAGCCATGGATTCGTTGACTTCATCGTCGGCATCATCCCTGAAAACGTAGTAGGTGCGATGGCCAAAGGTGAACTCCTCCCAATCCTGCTCTTCTCCGTTATGTTCGGTCTCTCTCTGGCTGCGATGGGCCAAAAATCTCAGCCGGTTATCCAACTGTTCGACAAGCTGGCACACGGATTCTTCGGCATGGTAAACATGATCATGAAGCTCTCCCCAATCGCCGCATTCGGTGCGATGTCCTACACCATCGGTAAATTCGGAATCGTGTCTCTGTTCACACTCGGTAAGCTGATGGCTTCCGTATACCTGACCATGTTCCTCTTCATCGTCTTGGTTCTTGGCGCGATCACCAAATACTATGGCTTCAACATCTTCTCCTTCATCAAATACATCAAAGACGAGATCCTGCTCGTACTCGGTACCTCTTCTTCTGAATCTGCTCTACCAAAAATGATGGAAAAAATGGAGCGCTACGGCTGTTCCAAATCCGTTGTAGGTCTGGTGATCCCGACTGGCTACTCCTTCAACCTCGATGGTACCTCCATCTACTTGTCCATGGCGGCGATCTTCATCGCTCAGGCGTACGGAATCGACCTGACGATCTGGCAAGAGCTGACCCTGCTCGGTATCCTGATGCTCACCTCTAAAGGTGCGGCGGGTGTCACTGGCTCCGGCTTCGTCACTCTGGCGGCAACTCTTGCAGCCTTCCCGATGATCCCGGTAGAAGGGATGGCGCTCCTCCTCGGTGTAGACCGCTTCATGTCCGAAGCGCGTGCCATCACCAACCTGATCGGTAACGGTGTAGCGACGGTCGTTGTCTCCAAAATGGAAAATGAATTCGATCCGAACCGCGAAGTGATTGTGGAAGCGGAAGAAGCAGCACAAGCTCCGAACCAAATCCCGGTGACTAACTAATCATCTGACTCGATTACCCTGCGAATCATGATAGAAGCCATCCCGATGATTCTTCCTTTTGAATCAGGGGTGGCTTCTTTTTTCTGTGTCTTTTTCCGACTGAGAACATGAGATATAATAGGAAAAATATCCAAAAGGGGAGCATGGAGGAGGGACTTTTCCCATGATTGTAGCAGCGACCAAAGAAATCACCAAAACGTACGGAGCAGACCCCGTGCTAGGAGATATCACCATGGAAATCCACTCCGGTTCCCGAGTCGGGATCGTCGGGCCGAATGGCGCGGGGAAGACCACCCTGTTTAAACTATTGATCGGAATTGAAACCGCTGACAAAGGCGAGATTTTCCGGGCCAAAGGCAGCAAATGGGCGTACCTGCCGCAATCTCCGCAATACCCGGTAGAGTGGAGTGGACGGGATGTGATTCAGAGTGCTTTTGAGGCAGTGGGTAAGCTGTCGCAGTCGATGCGTGATGTGGAGCAGGCGATGGCGGCTATGTCTGATCGTTCTTCCACCACTGACTCCAACCTCCAGCCCGCAGGAGCCTCTGCATCCCAACAGCCAGAACAGCTTTTGCATAAATACCAAGCACTCCAAGAGGAATTCGAACGCCTCGGCGGCTATGAGACAGATGTCCGCATGAACAAGGTGATCGAGGGTCTGGGGATTTCAGCTGCCATCTTGTCTACTCCCTTTGCCCAGCTGAGCGGCGGCGAGAAGACCAAGGTGGGGCTGGCGAAGCTGTTGTGTGAGCAGAGCGATGTGCTTTTGTTAGACGAGCCGACCAACCATCTGGACGTGGAGTCGATGGAGTGGCTGGAGCAGTTTTTGCGGGACTATGCGGGTGTCGTCGTGATCATCTCGCATGACCGCTACTTCCTCGATGCTGTCGTGACCTCCATCTATGAAGTGGATGGGGGAGAGGCGGCCTTTTACCACGGCAACTACAGCGCTTTCGTCAAAGAAAAAGAAGAGCGCCTGCTCCGTCATTTCGCCGAGTACCAAGAGCAGCAGAAGAAGATCAAAAAGATGAAGGAAACGATCAAGCGCCTCAAGGAATGGGGCAACCAGTCCAACCCACCCAACGAAGCATTCCACCGCCGCGCCAAAAGCATGGAAAAGGCGTTGGAGCGGATGGAGAAGATCGAGCGTCCACGCATGGAAGTGGATCGGATGGGACTCCAGTTTCAGAAGATCGACCGCAGCGGGCAGGATGTACTGGTGGCAGATGGGGTTCACAAGTCCTTTGCCGGAAAAGAGCTGTTCACAGGTACCGGGCTGACGCTGCGCTATGGGGAGCGAAAGGCTCTGCTAGGCGTCAATGGCAGCGGCAAGTCTACGTTTATCAAGATGCTCTTGGGAGAGCTGGAGCCAGACAGGGGCACGGTCAAGATCGGCAGCAATGTCAAAGTCGGCTATCTCTCCCAGCAGGCCCTCGAAGGCGACCCGAAGCGCAGAGTCATCGATGCCTTCCGCGAGATTGTCCACGTCACGGAGGCAGAGGCGCGCCATAAGCTGGCCCGGTTTTTATTCTATGGAGAGAACGTCTTCAAAAAAGTCGGCAGCCTCAGCGGCGGTGAGCGGATGAGACTCCGTCTGGCCCAGCTGATGCATCAGGAGATCAACCTGCTGATCCTCGACGAGCCGACCAACCATCTGGACATCCCTGCACGTGAGACACTGGAGGAAGCCATCGCGGAGTACCAAGGCTCGCTGTTCATCGTCTCGCATGACCGTTATTTCCTGCAAAAAACGGTGAAGGGCGTCTTCTGGATTGAGAACAATCAGATCGTCCGCTATGAAGGGACCTATGAGGAGTCAAGAGAGAAGCAGCGACAGATGCGGAGCGGCTCGGGATCGGCAGTGGAGACGGGGAAATCAGCAGCCGTCCAATCAACCGACGGGATGACTCCACAGACCAAAGCTGAAACAGCCCCCAACCAACCAACTGCCAATACGGCCAAACCCGCTCCCGAGAAAAAAATCAACAAATTCAAGCTGCAACAGCTGGAGCAAGAGATCGCCACCCTCGAAGCAAGACGCGAGGAGCTGGCACAGCAATTAGCCGACGGAGGTCAGGATTACCAAGCACTGATGCAGCTCCAAGCCGAATATGATGCGTGTGAAAAGAAAGTAGAGCAGCTCTACGAAAGCTGGTACAGCATGCAGGGATAGAGCTGTGCGCTATGCTTGTTGTTACACGCAATGCCTTGCTATTAGGTTACATGAGATCCAACCCGGACCCTTTGCTAACGCGGCGAGGGGTCTGTTTTGCATTTTTCTATGGTTTTTCCATCACCCGCTCCACTCGTATGCTCAAGATAGGGAAATTCCCCTATTATACATACCCCTACTCGTATGTAAAATGTACATATCAACACCGAAGCCCATAACACATACGTTATCAACAAACGTTACCTGATGGAGAAAAAGGGGGATCTCATGTCAGCCCATTATAAAGTTGTGATTGTCGGAGCAGGTACGGCCGGTATCTCGGTAGCGGCCCGTCTGGTGAGAGCGTCTGGGGAATTGCGGGGGCAAGTCGCGGTGATCGATCCGGCGACGATGCATTATTACCAGCCGCTATGGACATTGGCAGGAGGCGGAGCGGTGAAAAAAGAAACCTCAGGCCGCCAGATGGCCTCGCTGATCCCAGATGGAGCCGTGTGGAGAAAAGAAGCCGTCAGCACCTTTCACCCGGAAGAGAACAGCGTCATCACCAGTTCTGGGGAAAAGCTAACCTATGAATACCTCGTCGTGGCTGCCGGGATCCAGATCAATTGGGACGGCGTCAAAGGACTCAAGGACGCTCTCGGCAAAGGCGGCGTGTGCAGCAACTACGATTACAATACCGTAGATTATACCTGGCAGTGTATCCAAAGCTTCAAGGGAGGCACAGCCCTGTTCACTCACCCCAACAGCCCAGTGAAGTGCGGGGGTGCACCACAGAAGATCATGTATCTGGCAGATGACTATTTCCGCAAGTCAGGCGTACGCGATCAGGCAGAGGTACAGTTCTTCTCCGCGAATGCATCGATTTTTCAGGTTCCACGCTATGCCGCGACACTCAGTGAGGTAGTGAAGCGCAAGAACATCCAGCCGCATTTTCGTAATCATCTCATCGAGGTTCGGTCAGCCACCAAGGAAGCCGTCTTCGAACACGTAGATACCAAGGAGCAAAAAATCGTCCAATACGACATGCTCCATGTCACACCACCGATGGGGCCGCCAGCTTTTCTCAAAGAAAGCCCGCTGGCAGACGCAACAGGCTGGGTGGATGTCGACAAGTATACGCTTCAGCACAAGCGATACGCCAATGTATTCAGCCTCGGCGACTGCAGCAATCTGCCTACCTCCAAGACCGGAGCGGCGATCCGCAAGCAAGCACCAGTCGTGGTGAGGAACCTGCTCGCCCATATGCAAGGCAGTCCGCTGACCGCCACGTACGATGGCTACACCTCCTGCCCACTGGTAACAGGCTATAACCGACTGGTGATGGCGGAATTCGATTATAACCAACAACCGCAGGAGACCTTCCCGATCGACCAGTCCAAGGAGCGCTGGAGCATGTATGTCGTGAAAAAAGACCTGCTGCCCATCATGTACTGGAACGGAATGCTCAAAGGTCTGATGTAAACCAACCAACTTTTGCAGTAGATATAGAAAGGGGATCTACCATTATGCTGCTTCGTTACTTCTATGATGAAAAACTGGCCCACGCTTCTTATCTCGTCGGATGCCAACGTACAGGCGAGGCGATCGTCATCGAGCCTAGCCGCGATATCACACCGTATCTGCAGACAGCAAAAGCAGAGGGGCTCAAGATTGTAGCCGCCACCGAGACCCACATCCATGCTGACTTCGTCTCCGGTGCACGTCAATTAGCTGAGGAGCACCAAGTCAAGCTCTATCTCTCTGATGAAGGTGATGAGAACTGGAAATACCTCTATCTCGACTCCGTCAGCCACCAGCTGCTCAAGGACGGCGACCAATTCACCATCGGCAACCTCGTGTTCGGCGTCATGCACACACCGGGTCACACACCAGAGAGCATCTCTTTCCTGCTCACTGACCGTGGCGGACAGGCGGATAAACCGATGGGGATTTTTACCGGTGACTTCGTGTTCGTCGGAGACGTAGGCCGTCCTGACCTGCTGGAAAAAGCGGCAGGCGTACACGGTACAGCCGATATCGGTGCCCGTCAGATGTTCCACTCGCTCAACCGTTTCAAACAACTTCCTGACTACATGCAGGTCTGGCCGTCTCACGGGGCAGGCAGCGCATGCGGTAAGGCGCTCGGTGCTGTGCCGTCAACCACGGTCGGCTACGAGAAGCTGTTCAACTGGGCCCTGCAATACACCGAGGAGGAAGCATTCGTACAGGCTCTGCTCCAAGGCCAGCCTGAGCCACCGAAGTATTTTGCCGTGATGAAACAGGTGAACAAAACAGGCCCGAACTTGTTCGAACAGCTTGCCACCCCGGTGTCCATCGCATCCGCCGCTGACCTGCAGGCTTTGATCAATCAGGGTGAACAAATCATCGACACCCGCACCACTCAAGCCTTCGCACAGGGCCACGCCGAAGGAACGATCAACATCCCGTATAACAAATCCTTCGTCAGCTGGGCAGGCTGGATCGTCGACTATAACCGTCCGCTTTACCTGCTCGCTGATGCCGGCACCATACCTGCTATCCTGCGGGATCTGCGCTCCATCGGCATCGACAATGTGGCTGGCTACATGGACCTCGCTGTGCTTGCGCAGTCACCAGACCTTTTGACCGAAACCTACCAAACCGCTCTGCCGCGCGAAGTCGCAGACGTGATCGCATCCGGTGAAGTCACCCTCATCGATGTCCGCAACCAAGGAGAATGGGAGGAAGGCCATATCCCGGGCGCTCAACACATCATGCTGGGCACTCTCGCATCCCGCCTCGATGAGATCGCTACAGACAAACCAATCGTCGTCCAATGCCGCTCCGGCGCACGTTCTGCGATTGCCGCCAGCATCCTCCAAGCCAACGGAATCAAGAACGTAACCAACCTGACCGGAGGCTACCTCGCTTGGGAAAAAGAAGGCTTGATCCTCGTCTAATCTGGATCGAATCGGTACCGCCATGCGACGATGCTGACGCTATAGTAAAATACAGGAAAAAGGATCGATCAGCAGGGAGTGTCGTCACATGAACAAGCGCAAATGCCGCTTTCGTACCAAGCTGCTCCGCAAAAGAGAGCAACGCCAGACCGAGCCCAAATATCTCAAGCAGATTTTTGACTATATCCAAGACGGCATCATCATCATGAACCACGAACGTGAAATCCTCGTGATGAATCCGTCCGCAGAGCGCATGACAGGCTGGAGAGTAGGCGGCCATGTCCCTTACTGCTCCTACTGTCAGACCCGTGAGATCATGCCGGGAGAAGACCGCTGCTACCTGATGGCCAAGCGGGAAGTCCCGTATTTTCTCTCCGCGATGCCTACCTACGAAGGACAATACATCGACATGGAGATGAGCACTGCCGTCATCTATGAGAATGAAGAGGGCAGCCAGCATGAAGTCCTGCTCGTCCTCAAAGACCTGACCGTCAAGAAAAAAGAAGAAGAGGCCCGCATCTCCAAGCTGGTTCTGCAAAAAACGCTGGAATGCCAAGAGAACGAACACAAACGCCTAGCCCAAGAGCTGCATGATGGAGTGGGGCAGTCGCTCTACTCCATCTCCGTCGGCCTCCAAGCGATTCAGGCCCAGATCCAGCAGGATGAGCGGTTCAAAGAATATGTCCGCGAGATTGTAGACGAATTGGACAAAGTCATTCAGGACGTGAAGCTGTACTCGCTCCAGCTCCGTCCGCATTCCCTTGACCGATTGGGACTGATCCCGACAGTAAATCATCTCGTCGGGACATTGGCGAAGACCCACCGCGACATTCACTTTTCGTTTAGCCGAGATGAACTTCCGGATACCACCCGGCTGTCACCCGTCATCGAGATCAATCTCTACCGCGTGATCCAAGAAGCTCTGCACAATGCCTTGAAATATTCGCACGCCAGCCATATCTCGATTAAGCTGGCAGCTACCGAAGACGTGCTTACCCTCACCATCGAGGATGACGGTCTCGGTTTTGCAAAAGACGATGTCGAGGAGGGGCTTGGCCTCAAGCATATGGAGGAGCGGGTTCATCAGATCAACGGCCAGTTCCAGCTAGAGTCCAAGCCCGGTCGCGGCACCCGCATTCAGACCGTAATTCCGTATAAAGAGGGGGAAGCCCTTTGATTAAAGTGCTGTTGGTCGATGACCACACGATGGTGCGCAAGGGAATCCGCATGCTTTTGCAGGCGTACAGCGATATCCAGATCGTAGGGGAGTGCGCGGACGGCAACGATGCGATTATCAAAACCAATCAGCTCACCCCTGACGTGATTCTCCTCGATCTGTCTATGCCTGGTGGACTGGATGGCTTTGCGACCTCCAAGGAAATCCGCAAAAACACCCCCCAGCCCAAAATCGTCCTGCTCACCATGTATGACGAAGAAATCTATGTCCAACAGGCGCTCACACAGGGCATCGACGGCTATATTCTCAAGAACAGCCACGGCGAGACCCTGATCGATGCCATCCGAGCCGTTTTTCGCGGACAGCACTTCTACAAGACGTCTGTTGCTGACGACAAGATCAAGGAATGGATGTCCCTCGCCCACGAACAAGAATCCAGAACGATTCCGTCCCAGCTGACCGACCGCGAAAAAGAGATCGTCCGCCTGACCGTGCTCGGCTTCTCCAACAAAGAGATGGCAGATGAACTCTCCATCAGTGTCAAAACCGTAGAGAACCACAAAACCAACATCATGCAAAAGCTCGGGCTCACATCCAAACGCGAGCTGATCCAGTACGCGATCAAAAATAAATACTTGGATCTGGCCTTTTAAGTCCTGTTTGATTCACACAGACATCGCCTTTTGTACCAAAAAGGAGGGGAGAGGATGTCACTCGCTCTATTCGTCACCTTGTTTGCCATCGGCTTTGTCGGGTCGTTTATCTCTGGTCTCGTGGGGATCGGCGGCTCGATCATCAAGTATCCGATGCTCCTCTACATCCCACCGCTGCTCGGAGTAGCTGCCTACTCGGCCCATGATGTGTCCGGGATCAGCGCGGTACAAGTCTTCTTCGCTACCATCTCCGGAGTCTGGGCCCTGCGCCGGGACAATCTGATCCACTATCCACTGGTCGGCTATATGGGCGGAGCGATCATCATCGGCAGCTTCGCCGGGGCATACAGCGGGACATACCTGTCCGCAGACACGATCAATCTGGTCTACGCGATCCTCGCCACACTGGCCGCCGTGATGATGTTTGTCCCGAAAAAGAACTGTGAAGAGAAGCCGCTCACAGATCTCACCTTTAACCGCCCCATCGCTGTCTTCTCCGCTTTGCTCGTCGGGATTGCCTCCGGTATCGTCGGAGCCGCAGGTGCTTTTATCCTCGTGCCGATCATGCTGCTGATCCTGCGCATCCCGACCCGGATCACGATTGCATCGTCGCTTGCGATCACCTTCATCTCTTCGATCGGGGCTACCACTGGCAAGCTCATGGCGGGAGAAGTACTGCTCTGGCCGTCCGCCGTCATGGTTCTCGCCAGCATCCTCGCCGCCCCCTTGGGAGCTATCGTCAGCAAAAAGCTTAACACCCGCTTCCTCCAAGGCGTGCTGGCTGCCCTGATCCTCGGGACAGCGGTGAAAATCTGGCTCGATTTTTTCCAGACTTGATTTTTCCAAGACACTTCGGTACTATATAGCCAAATGGAATAAGGAATCGGCAATGAAGGATCAATAGTACCTGATGACCCACTCGACATAGCGAACCGGGGATGGTGAAAGCCCGGACGAAGGATCAGGGAAAAGGCAATCTGGAGCTGTACCTTTTGGAAAAGGGGATGCACGAAGCGCGTATCGGCTTGTAACAGACGGACGCGAGGTCTACAGTGTGCATCAACTAGGGTGGAACCGCGTGAGCACAAGCTCTCGTCCCTAGGCAAGTCACTCACTTGCCTTAGGGGTGAGGGCTTTTATTATTGCTAGATTCACTACATACACAAAAGGAGAGAATGAATCATGAGCGTCACTATGGACAAAATCGTAGCACTCGCCAAGCACCGCGGCTTTGTTTTCCCGGGTTCTGAAGTATACGGCGGTCTCGCCAACACATGGGACTATGGCCCACTCGGCGTTGAGCTGAAAAACAACATCAAAAAAGCTTGGTGGAAAAAATTCATCCAGGAATCCCCATACAACGTAGGTCTTGATGCAGCGATCCTGATGAACCCGCGCGCTTGGGTCGCATCTGGTCACGTCGGCAACTTCAACGACCCAATGATCGACTGTAAAGAATGTAAAGCCCGCCACCGCGCAGACAAACTGATCGAAGATGCTCTTCAGGCTAAAGGCATCGAGATGATCGTCGACGGTCTTTCTTTTGACCAGATGGCGAACCTCATCCAAGAGCACAACATCGCTTGCCCAGAGTGCGGCAGCCACAGCTTCACCGAAATCCGTCAGTTCAACCTGATGTTCAAAACCTTCCAAGGTGTAACCGAATCCAGCACCAACGAAATCTTCCTGCGTCCTGAGACGGCACAAGGTATTTTCGTTAACTTCAAGAACGTACAGCGCACCATGCGCAAAAAGCTTCCATTCGGTATCGGCCAGATCGGTAAGAGCTTCCGTAACGAAATCACCCCTGGTAACTTCACGTTCCGTACCCGTGAGTTCGAACAGATGGAGCTTGAATTCTTCTGCAAACCAGGCGAAGACCTCAAATGGCACGAGTTCTGGAAAAACACCTGCTTTGACTGGCTGCTCAAGCTTGGTATCAAAGAAGAAAACATCCGCATGCGCGACCACGAAGCAGACGAGCTGTCCCACTACTCCAACGCAACTTCTGACATCGAGTACAAATTCCCGTTCGGCTGGGGTGAACTCTGGGGTATCGCAGACCGTACTGACTTCGACCTCAAACAGCACGCAGAACACTCTGGTGAAGACTTCCAATACATCGAGCCAGAAACCAACGAGCGCTACATCCCATACTGCATCGAGCCATCCCTTGGTGCTGACCGCGTGACGCTCTCCTTCCTGATCGATGCCTATGAAGAGCAAGAACTCGGCGAAGGCGACAGCCGTACCGTGCTGCACTTCCACCCGGCACTCGCACCGTTCAAAGCAGCGATCCTCCCGCTCTCCAAAAAGCTGTCTGAGTCTGCAACTAAGGTGTTCGAAGACCTCTCCAAAGACTTCATGGTAGACTTCGACGATGCGGGCTCCATCGGTAAACGTTACCGCCGCCACGACGAGATCGGTACTCCATTCTGCATCACCTATGACTTCGATTCCGAGCAAGACCAGCAAGTGACTGTGCGTGACCGCGATACTATGGAACAAGTTCGTCTGCCAATTAGCGAGCTGAAGGCTTATATCCAAGAGAAAATGCAGTTTTAAGTAAGCTTGATGCAAGGGGCTGTCCATTAGTGGGCAGCCTTTTTATTTGGGAGGTGGCTCTGGCAGGAGCGTGAGAGGGAACTGTTTTCCAGTCGCCTTTCCCTCTCTTCGTTCGGCCGGTCTCCTTACAAACAGTTTCCTCTCACGCTCTTCCACAGTCAGACCATAGTAATAAAGAGGGCCAAACCGATGGAATAGCGTTACAACAATGTTTATGAAGCTGATAGGGACTTAAAATGAATTCAGGCCTCTTACGGTGTATAAAGCAAAAAGCCCTTGATTCCAGTACGAAATAGCTGGGATCAAGGGCATTCTTTTTTCATTATTTAGGTCTCTTCATCTATTACATAATCCTTCAACGGAAGAGGTTGTGTGTCCGCCTGGAGTGTGAGAAGCATCTGTTTGTAAGGAGACCGGCCCCTCGCACGAGGGGGAAAGGCGACTGAAAAACAGATGCTTCTCACACTCCCCCGCCGGAGACCCCACCTATTCCGTAACCGCAAACACCCGGTTCAAATGCGTAATCTCCAACAAATCCGAGATCGTCTGATTAATCGCCCGCAGATTCAGGTACCCGCCGCGTTCCTTCGCCCGTTTATATACACCAACCAGCACCCCGAGACAGGAGCTGTCCATATACTGCACGTGGGACAGATCAACCGTAATCTTGTTGTTTCCTTTATCCAACTCGCCTAACAGTGCATTCCGCAGGATGGTGGATTCTTCAATGTAGATTCTCTCCTTGCATATTTTTATGATCGTCGTTTCTTGATCATAAACGATCTCAATCATGAGGGGTGGTCTCCTAACCATTAGGGAAATTTTTGATCAGCAAAAGCTGGTTGGACTCTCTTCCCACAAGCACACGATCAAACACCTTGGAGATAATGAGCAGACCCCGGCCAGATTCGCCGTAGAGCGCGGTATCGTCCGGGGTATAGTCATCCTTCTGAAGTGAGGCGAAGTCGATGCGTTGCAAGCCGGTCCCTTCGTCTTGAATCCGTAACAGGAGTCTTTTTTGGTTTTGAATCGATAGCTTGATCTCTACCCTTTTGGCCGGGTCCATACGGCAGCCGTGGACGAGCGCATTGTAGATGGCTTCATTGGCAGCGATGAAGACGAGGCTGGCCTGCTCACCCGCGTACGCTTCCAGATAGATTTGCATACAGTCACGTGTCACCTGATATCCTTTGAGATCATGAAAGCTCATGTGGAGGGTGTTCGTTCTCATTCCGTATGTCCTTTCAGCTAAAGTAGACGGGGGAGTAGGTTTCGATGAAGGACAGGATATCGTCTTCGGGCAGAGGCTTGCTGAACAGATAGCCTTGGAGCTGGCTGCATCCGAGGCTGCGCAGGATTTCCAGCTGGCGGGGATTTTCTACACCCTCTGCGACGATTTCGAGGTCCAACTTTTTGGAGATCCCGACGATGGAGCGGATGATGAGCTGGTCTACCTCGCGTTCCTCCAGATTCATCACGAAGGCACGGTCGATTTTTAAGACATCCAGCGGCAGCTGCTGCAGATATTGCAGGGAGGAGTAACCAGTGCCGAAGTCGTCGAGATAGACTTTGATGCCCATGTCACGCAATGTATGAAGCTGTTCGATCACATATTCCAGATCATAGAGGTTGATGTTTTCCGTGATCTCCAAGCCCAGCCGGTGAGTCGGAATCGGATTGGCTGCGAGCAGGTTCTGTATGTAGGGAAGCAGATTGCCGGATAGCAGCTGCTCTGCCGAGACGTTGATGGTGATCGAGATGTCGAGATTCTTGGACTGCAGGAGGCTGAGAAAACGAACCCCTTTTTCCAAAACAATCTCGCCGAGCAGGTGAATCAGTCCGTTCTCTTCAGCGAGAGAGACGAATTCGCCGGGAGGGACGAGGCCCATCAGCGGGTGATCCCAGCGGACGAGGCCTTCTAGACTGATGATCCGTCCAGTGTGGGCGCAGATCTTGGGCTGATAGTAGAGCAGGAATTCTTTATTTTTCACGGCGTCAATCAGGTTGTTTTCATAGAAAACCTTCTTGAACAGCAGTGCATTTGTTTCGGGGGTGAAGACACCGACCCGCTTGATTTTCTCATTCTTGAGATAATAGCTGGCAGCCTCCGCGTTTTTGAGCAGGGTTTCAAGGTCAGAACCGTCGTCAGGGAGGACGGACAGCCCGACTTTTGCCTGCAGATAAAATTCATAAGCGGCAAACCGCAGCGGCTCCGCGAAAAGATTGATGACCCCCTCGGCAAACTGCTGGAGGGTGAGGCCGTCCTGTTCTGCATAATACAGATAGTACTTGGTCTCTTGGATCGAGAAGTAATGTCCCAATCCGGTGGTGTATGCCGTTAAGCGCTTGTTCACCTTCTGGAAGGCTTGGCGAACGACAGAAAACCCGTAGGTACTGTGAATCCGGGTCAAGCCACCGAGGTGCAGCACAAAAATTCCGATTTTCGTCTGTTGATGCTGTTGTTTGAGGAGGTGGAACGCCTCTACCGCTTCATTGAACGCAGTGGGGAACAGCATTTCCGTTTGTTGGTTCTCGTTCATTATGGCTCCTTATGTTTGGAAAGGATGTTACTACCATTATCGGCATATTTATAAAATTTTTTAGTACTTTTTTATTAGGTTAGGCAGAAGTTTCATGTGGGTATATAGTACTAAAAGAATGGAATTCGCGTCATAATTGACTTTTTCCGACAGATAGGATATAAAGAATAGTAATTGGATACCCGACTTACATTCTGTGAAGAGAACGAGTACGTTATGTGCCTGATCCCAAGAGAGTTGGCACCCCGCTGAAAGCCAATGTTCAAGCCCTAACGGAAAATCATCTCTGAGAAGTAAGGCCGAACCCGTCATGCTGGCATGCCGCAAGTAAGCTTTACCGGTTGTCCCCCGTTACAGGGAACGCGTATGAAGTCGTACGTTGGTCGAGTGCCACGGCTGCTCTATGTTTGGTTGACAGCGGTTTTGTCAAGCATGGTAATAGGGATTAGAGCTGTGGAACAAGGGTGGTAACGCGAGAAAGCACATCTCGTCCCTTATGGGGGGCGGGATTTTTTTATTGCCATCATTTCATTAATATATCAGTTCGAAAGGATGACGCTCTGCATGAAACGCATTGATGTCAAAGAAAAAGCACGCGACAGAGAACTGCGCGTATTGGAACAATGGCGCACCGAAGATACTTTTGCCAAATCAATCGAGAACCGCGAAGGCAAGCCGCACTTCGTATTTTATGAAGGCCCCCCAACTGCCAATGGACGCCCACACATCGGTCACGTACTGGGCCGCGTACTCAAGGACTTCATCTGCCGCTACAAAACCATGGACGGCTACAAGGTTCTGCGTAAAGCAGGCTGGGACACACATGGTCTGCCGGTAGAACTCGGCGTAGAAAAAGAGCTGGGCATCTCCGGTAAGCAAGAGATCGAAAAATATGGTGTGCGTGAATTCGTTGAGAAGTGTAAGGACAGCGTATTCGCCTATGAAAAACAATGGCGCGAGCTGACCGAAGCGATCGGGTACTGGACCGACATGGATCATCCATATGTCACCCTCGATAACAACTACATCGAGAGCGTCTGGAACATCCTCTCCACCATCCACCAAAAAGGTCTGCTCTACAAAGGTCACCGCGTAAGCCCGTACTGCCCGGATTGCCAGACTACGCTCAGCTCCCACGAGGTGGCACAAGGCTACGAGGATGTCAAAGACCTCAGCTGTACAGCCAAATTCCGCAGCAAAGACTCTGACGATGTATTCATCGCATGGACGACCACACCATGGACGCTTCCTGCCAACGCAGCACTTGCGATGAACAATGACATCGAGTACGCACGCGTGAAGCAAAACGGTGAGACTTATGTCGTAGCGAAAGCGCTCGTTGAGAAGCTGTTCGAAGGCGAATACGAAGTGGTATCCACCCACAAAGGTTCTGAATTCGTCGGCATGAGCTATGAGGCGCCATTCCCATATGTAGAATTCAACAACGGTCACCGCGTCATCGATGCTGATTATGTCAGCGACACCAGCGGTACCGGTATCGTACACATCTCCCCGGCGCACGGTGAAGACGACTACAAAGCAGCCAAAGCACACGGCATCAACGTCGTGAACGTCGTCGACCTGTCCGGTAAATACACAGCGGAAGTGACTCCGTTCGCAGGCCGTTTTGTTAAAGACTGTGATGTCGATATCGTCAAATCCCTCGCAGAACGCAACCTGCTCTTCTCCAAAGAGAAATATGAGCATAGCTATCCATTCTGCTGGCGTTGTAAATCTCCACTGCTCTACTATGCAATGGAGAGCTGGTTCATCAAAACAACTGCGATCAAGGATCAGCTGATCGCCAACAACCAAACCGTTGAATGGTTCCCAGGTCACCTGCGCGACGGCCGCTTCGGTAAGTTCCTCGAAGATCTCGTCGATTGGAACATCAGCCGTAACCGCTACTGGGGTACTCCGCTCAACGTATGGATCTGCCAAGACTGCAACCATGAGTATTCACCGAGCAGCCATGCAGATCTGCGTGCCCATGCGATCGGTGATGTACCGGCAGACCTTGAGCTGCACAAACCATATGTAGATGAAGTAAAACTCAAGTGTGACAAATGTTCCGGCACCATGGAGCGCACCTCCGAGGTGATCGACGTATGGTTCGACTCCGGTTCCATGCCATTTGCCCAACACCACTATCCATTCGAGAACCAAGAAACCTTCGAAAAACAATATCCGGCAGATATCATCTGTGAAGGTGTCGACCAGACACGCGGCTGGTTCTTCTCGCTGCTTGCGGTATCTACCCTCTACACAGGTAAAGCTCCATATAAACAAGTTCTCTCCACAGGTCACGTCCTGGACGAAAACGGACAAAAGATGTCCAAATCCAAAGGCAACGTAATCGACCCATGGGAAATCATCGGAGAGTATGGGACAGACGCATTCCGCTGGGCACTGCTCTCTGACTCTGCTCCTTGGAACTCCAAGCGTTTCTCCAAAGGCATCGTAGCAGAAGCGAAGTCCAAAGTGGTGGATACGCTCAACAACACCCATGCGTTCCTCGCACTGTATGCTGACATCGACAAGTTCAACCCGGCTGAACACGAGAAAAAGCCGTCCAACAACTATCTCGACCGCTGGATTCTCTCCCGCCTCAACAGCGTGCTGAAGGTAGTCAAAAAAGGCCTCGACGCCAACGACTTCCTGAACCCTGCAAAAGAAATTGAAGACTTCGTAGACGAGCTGTCCAACTGGTACATCCGCCGTTCCCGTGACCGTTTCTGGGGCAGCGGCCTGACCGAAGACAAGGTCTCCGCTTACATGACTCTGACCGAAGTACTGGTCAAAGTAAGCACCATGGTAGCACCGTTCATGCCATTCATCTCCGAAGAAATCTACAGCAACCTGACTGGCAACGGCACAAGCGTCCACCTCGCTGACTTCCCGCAGGCAGACGAATCCGCGATCGATGAAGCACTGGAAAAAGAAATGGCTACTGCACGCTCCATCGTTGAGCTGGCGCGTAACGTGCGCAACGAGACAGGTATCAAGACCCGTCAGCCACTCTCTGAGCTGATCGTCTCCCTCGATGCTGACTTCAACCTTGCAGGCTACCAAGACATCATCAAAGACGAGATCAACGTCAAAGAAATCCGCATCGAAAACGATGATGCAGGCTTCGTCAACTTCTCCCTCAAGCTCAACCTCAAAGTCGGCGGCCCGAAATACGGCAAAAACGTCGGCGCGATCCAAGGCCACCTCAAAGGTCTGGATGCAGCAGGGGCTAAAGCGGTTGTGGAGAGCGGCGAGCTTACCCTGACCACTCCGGCAGGTGAGACCCTGACGATTCCAAAAGAAGACCTGCTGATCGAAAAAACAGCAAAAGAAGGCTTCGCTTCCGCATCCAACGCCAACATGACCGTTGCGCTCAACACCACGATCACCCGTGAGCTGGAGCAAGAGGGTCTCGTGCGTGAAGTAGTGCGTGCGATCCAAGACTACCGCAAGAAAAAAGACCTGCCGATCGAAGCGCGTGTCAACATCGTCCTCGATGTAGATGCCGAGCTCAAAGAAGCACTTGAGTCCTTCGAAGGAGTCCTCCGTGAAAACGTTCTGCTCAACACCGTCTCCTATGACAAAGCAGACAACATGGAAGTCGTCTCCCTTGGCGACCGCCAAATCGGTATGCTGATCAGCCTGTAATCAACGAAAAAGCTGCTCTCCTCCATCAAAAGAGGCGGGCAGCTTTTCCTGTTTCTTTTTACTTTATTTCTTTCTGATTAAAAATGTATAATGTTGTTGCACTATTTGGAAAAAAAGGATGGTAGACAACATGAATGAGCAAGCACTTGTGGCGATGCGCCGCGAATCGCGGTTTCGCCTGATCGGTGCATTCATCCTGACCTTGGCATGTCTTGCCACGTTTTATGGCTTTGGCTGGGATACAGAATGGCACGCAGATGTGGGACCAGATACCTTTTGGACGGAGCCGCATGCCCTGATCTATTCGGGGATGGGGGGCGCTGGATTTATCAGCCTGTTTATGGTGATGGCCACTACCCGCAAGTTTCGGCGGAAGGTAGAGGGTGTCGATGAGAACACGACCACCCCGTTTATCGGTGGACATGCTCCGATGGGCTTTTTCTTCGCAGGCTTTGGTTCGCTTTCGGTATTCATCGGGGGGTGCTATGACCTGTGGTGGCACGAGATTTACGGATTTGATGTGACATTGTTTTCGCCACCGCATTTTGGTTTGATTTTTGGCGGATTGTTGTACGGAGTAGGCGGGGCGTATGTCTATGCCTCCGAGGTCAATCGGGCGAGGGTGCATGGGCTGAAGCTGTACGAACGCTTAGCGACACTGGGATTCATCCTGCAGATCGGGATTCCGCTGTCTACGTCGATGGTATTCATGGTCGTCTGTCTCGATGAGGTTCCGCAGCTCGCCGGCCTGTCTACCTATACGATGCTGGGGGCTGTGGTGGTGCCGCTCGGCTTGATGCTGGCGGCTTCCTTTATCCGCCGGACAGGGGCAGTCACACTGACAGGCTTGTGCGTGCTGACGCTCAAATGGACGGGGATGTCCTACTCGATCTGGTCGGTCAAATGGCTGGCCAACGAGCTGCAATTACCGTACAAGGAAGATGCTTTGTTTTTGCCGCTGGTGACGGGCTTTATGCTGGAGTACATCGTGGTCGTGGCAATCATCATGGATGTGATTTTATATCTGGGGGAAAAATTCGGCTGGTCGCGCCGCACAGCAGTCAGCTTGGCGGGAGCAGTTGGTATGTTCACGAGCAGTCTGATTGATACCGACTGGATCCGCAAATTTACGCTCTACCTCAACACAAGCAAACCGGAGCAGACCGAGACGATACTCGCTGCGATCCAGCAGGGCTTCTGGCTGACCGCAGCGGTATCGGCCGTCATCGCCGCCATAGTAGCATGGCTGGGCTGGCGAATCGGCATTGCATTCCGCTATACGGACAGATAGGAGGGGGGAGACATCATGCTACTACGAATGTTGATCAGCATTGCCATCTGCCTCGTCCTGCTTCCGGCTGGTACAGGTCTGGCTCACGATGTCAAAGCACGGGGGATCGTCTACGTCCAGACGATACAGGTCGGGCCATACACGGTGGACATGGGTTTTAATGAATACCCGATCCCCGCGAAAAAAAGCCTGCAGGTCTTCGTCGAACCAATCGATGGCTATCCGGGCAAAAAAGCTACATACCGTCTGATCCCGCCAGCAGGTGTGGCAGAGAAATTCTACCAACGCAATCTGCTTCCTTACCCGGGGATCGATGACGCATGGGTGCTCCAGCATCCGGGACTGCCGTATGAAGGGCAATGGACATGGGAGATTGAGATCGACGGCCCCAAAGGTAAAGCGACTGGACGTCTCCCACAATTCAAGGTACTTCCGCCGCCGGGCATCCCGTACTGGACGGGCTGGGTCATCGGGATCTTTCCACTGTATGGTTTACTTTGGTTTGCCTACTATGAGCGCAAGCGAGTCAAACGGTTGATCGAACAGGATAATGGAGCTAGAGTATAAGGAAGGAAAGAGAGTATACAGAGCATAGGAGTGGAACCATGGATACGATCACCCATACATTATTCGGTCTGGTTATCTACAACACGCTCAAGACAGAAGAGATGTCTCAACCGATGAAGCGGGCTTTTCTCTTCACTTCACTGGTCGGCAGCCAAATTCCTGATATCGATGTCATCTCCCAAGCATGGGATACAGAAGGCTTGTACCTGATGTGGCACCGGGGGCTGACGCATTCGGTATTTTTGGTTCCGATCTGGGCTTTTTTGATTTCTCTGCTGGCGTATCTGTTCTGGCGGGTACGTGACAGACGGCTTTTCTGGATCGGATTGCTGGCCGTATTCGTGCATGATACCATCGACAATTTTAATGCCTGGGGGACTGGCTATCTGGAGCCGTTTTCCGAGACGCGGGTAACCTTTGGCACAATATCGATTGTCGATCCGATGATGTGGCTGATCATTCTGGGAGGCTACCTTTCACTCCGGCTCAAAAAATGGAGACGGCATACGATCTTTCGAACGGTAGCCGCTCTGTTGGTTGCCCATGTGGCAATCCAGTCGGCAGAAGGGGCTTGGTTGTATCAGGCCAATAAGGCTTCCTATGATTCGGTCGTCCTCTTTGCCCGTTTCGTGCCGGGACAGTTTCATCTGATCGGGAAAAAAGAAGGACTCGTCGAGATCTCCGAGGTGTCGGTCTGGAACGGGGGAGCGCCCAAGCTTTTGATGTCGATTCCATCTGCTGATCAGGCTGACCTGACCGAGCTGTTTGCCAAGAATCCAGAGGCCAAGACACTTTCCCGCTGGTCACCGATGCTGGTCGTAGTTGATGACGGCCAACGTCTGGGGATTTATGACCCGAGATTTGTGCGGAACGGTGAATCATTTTTGTACGAATATATTGAGCGTTAGGAAAAGAACAACCGCCCTAACTTCCAACCTTATGAGGGAGGAGAGGGCGGTATCTTTATGGACAAGTCGCATGTGATTTTTTTCACAACCATATTGGTTTCACCGTGTTATGATCAAGACATCAAGAGAGAACACGCTACACCCCAAAAAACGGATCTGCTCTCAATGATTGAATCCAAGGAGATGGTTACCATGATGAATTGGTTACGAAATAACGTATATGCTGCCGGACTACTTTTCCTTCTGCGAATCTATCTGGGCTGGGAATGGTTCCACCACGGTATCGACAAGCTGAGAGGAACCTTCGATGCGACAGGCTTCCTCAACGGGGCGATTGCCAAACCCGTCCTCGATAAAGCAACGAATGAATTGATTTACCCGAACTTCGTGGCCTTTTTGGAACAGTTCGCCCTGCCGAACGCCAAGCTGTTCAACTTCCTGATCCCACTCGGAGAGACACTGGTCGGACTCGGCCTGATGCTTGGTGCCCTTACAACCGCTGCTGCCTTCTTTGGTCTCTTGATGAACTTCATGTTCCTCTTCGCCGGTACAGTCAGCACGAACCCATGGTTTATTCTCATCGGCGGGATTATTCTGGTGGCTGGTACGAATGCAGGCCGATTCGGGGTCGACTACTATCTGATGCCACTTCTCACCAAGCTCTTTCACCGCAACAATCCAGACGGTCAAAAAGGAGCCGGACTGAAAAACACCCATACACCGGCACACATGTAACCATAGGTAAGGAGCAGCTGCAAAGAACGGATCATTCTTTGCGGCTGCTCCTTCTTTATTTAATCGAAAATTAATCTTTCATTGAAGTATAACGTAAGTCTGCGGCGAATAATTTCTCTTAGGATTCGTTGAGGAGGAGCGTGCCGTACTACAGCCATACTCCTTGTCAAATAAAGAGTAGGAGGAAGCTGATGAGAGCCATCATCTGTACCAAATACGGATCACCGGATGTGCTGGAGCTTCAAGAGGTAGAAAAACCAACCCCCAAGAGCAATGAAGTACTGATTAAAATTCACGCGACGACTGTAACCACAGGGGACTGCCGGGTTCGCGGGTTCCATAGTCCACCCCTATTATGGGTTCCCATGCGAATCGTCTTAGGTCTCAGAAAGCCAAGACAGCCGATACTTGGGGTGGAGCTGGCCGGACAAATCGAAGCAGTAGGCAAAGATGTAACGAAATTTAAGATAGGTGATCAGGTCTTCGCATTAAATGGCATGCGTTTTGGTGCACATGCCGAGTACACCTGTGTGCCCGAGGACGGAGCCGTGGCCTTAAAGCCGGAGAATGCGACCTATGAGGAAGCCACAGCCATTCCTTTCGGGGGAACGTCCGCCTTGTATTTTCTAAGAAAAGCGAATATCCAGAACGGATATAGAGTTCTGATCTATGGGGCGTCCGGAGCCGTCGGGACTGCCGCGATTCAGCTTGCCAAGTATTTTGGGGCAGAGGTGACCGGGGTATGCAGTGCCGCTAATTTTGAATTGGTGAAGTCTCTGGGAGCTGATCAGGTCATCGATTACACCAAAGAGGATTTTACGAGCCGAGAAGAGCGTTATGATATCATCTTTGACGCGGTTGGGAAAAGCTCCAAATCTCATTGCAAAAAAGCACTGACCTCCACCGGGACCTATGTGACAGTCGACGGGCAGGGGATCGCCAAGGTATTTGCAGAAGATTTGATTTTTCTCAAAGAGCTTATGGAAGCAGGGAAGATCACATCCGTCATAGACAGACGCTATCCGCTGCAACAGATTCCGGAAGCGTACCGATATGTAGAGACTGGACATAAAAAGGGGAATGTCGTCATCACCGTGCAGCATGAGAGTGGCAGATGAGAACTCAAGCCGCTTCTGATCGCCCTGCCTGCCCATCAGCCACAGCGGCTCTGTTGTCACCGCGAACCCTAGCAGGATCAGTGAGGAAGAGTACAAGGCCGCCATCATCACCTTGCGCCGCCCGATCAGATCCGAGACCGTCCCCGCGATAAAACCCGCTGATTGGAATGGCAACCTGTTTTTCTTTTTACACGTTTTTCATTTTGTTACAAGATTCGATATCGATTTACATACATCAATTGACAAGGATAATTTTGTCACCTTATAATTTAGATGGATATATAGCGTAGATAAATGAAACATCTCCTAAACATTGTGTAAAGTGAAAAAAGGCCGGCTCTTTCGGAGTGTATATTGTCTATACACGAAAGGGGAGTAATGTGCCTTTTTGTTATATACGCACCCAAGATGTTTCTAGCGTAGGAGAATGACGGAGGAAACGGATGAACAATACATATGAGGTCTACCAGCTGAGGGTTCAGTTTGCTCAAATCATCAACTACAACTACATCATCGTTGATCAGGCTACCCGCGAAGCGGCGATTGTGGACCCTGCCTGGGATTTTGGACTGATTACATCCCGTCTGGAAGAGCTGGGAGCGCGGTTGACCGCTGTTTTGCTGACCCACTCGCATGAGGATCATGTGAATCTGGCAGCCCCTTTGGCTCACAAATATAACTGCAACGTCTATATGTCGGCCCAAGAGATTGACGCCTATGGGTTTACCGCCCCCAACCTCCATGCTGTGCAGGATGAGGATGTGATCTGGGTAGGCAAGACAGCGGTCACATGTCTGGTGACGCCCGGGCATACGCCGGGAGGATGCTGCTATCTGCTTTCCAACAGCATGTTTACCGGTGACACGGTTTTTATCGAGGGATGCGGGATCTGCGCGAATGAACAGGCGGCGCTCAGCATGTATCACAGTTTTCAGCGGATCAAGCGCAGGGTTCATCCAGACGTTTATATTTATCCGGGTCACTCGTTTGGCCAGCAGCCGGGCCATAAGCTGAGCTATCTGTATAGGTGTAATATTTATTTTCAACTGGACGATCCGAATCACTTTGTGTCGTTCCGTACGAGAAGGAATCAGCAGAATTTATTTTCGTTCAAGTAAAATTATTTAAATTATCCGAAAATATAGAGGAGTTGTAACGATGAGCAGCAGCAACCCAATCATTTTTATGTTTGCAGGTCAAGGATCACAGTACTTTCATATGGGCAAGGAACTGCTCAAAAACAATCCGGTGTTTCACCGTTGGATGTATGGGCTCGACAGGATGATCCAGCAGCGGCTGGGGGAATCGTTAATCGACCGTATTTATGATCAGGAGAAAAGGTTGACGGATTCATTCGACCGCACCCTGTACACCCATCCAGCCATTTTTATGGTGGAGATTGCGCTGGCACAGACCTTGATCGAAGAGGGAATTCGTCCCGATTATGTGCTGGGGAGCAGTCTCGGCGAGTTCGCAGCACTGGTGATTGCAGGGGTTCTCACGCTGGAAGAGGGGCTGGATGCCGTCATCACACACGCCCGGGTGCTGGAGGCTAACTGTGCGAGCGGTACGATGACCGCGATTTTGCATGATCCAAGCCTGTACCGGGAGAATCCGCTGCTCTACCGCAACAGCGAGATTGCGGCGATCAACTTCGAGTCCCATTTTGTTATCGCCGGTCAGACGGAGAAACTGCGGGAGATCGAAGCGTATCTCAAGGAAAACCGCATCACCCATCAGGCTCTGGCGATCACCCAAGGCTTCCACTCCGCCGTGATCGATCCTGCTGCACCGCTGTATCGTGATTATCTGTCCCGACTGACCTTCCGCACCCCGCAGATCCCTGTTGTATCCGGTCTGTACGGGCAAATCATTCAGGCAGTACCTGGTCAATATCTCTGGGATGTAGCCCGTCAGCCGATGGAATTTCCCAAATCGATTCGCAGTGTAGAGAGCCGTGGGGGCGGTACCTATATTGACATCAGCCCGTCCGGAACGCTTGCTACCTTTGCCAAGTATCATATCGATCCAAATCAATCAACGATTTTCCCAATCATGACGATGTTCCACCAGGATGTGAAGAATCTGGAGAAGATCAGAGCGGCCCTGCAACAAGCGTAATTAGGAACAAATCCAGTACCAGCAAATACTCGATGGATAGGAGGGATCCAGCAGATGAGCAAGTTAACCGAGTTTTCGATGAAGAATATCACGGCTTTGTTTATTATCATCCTGCTGTTACTCAGCGGGGGCGCCTACTCAGCCTCTACGCTCAAGGTAGAGAATATGCCTGACGTGTCGATGCCGATTGTATCTGTCATCACGACCTACCCGGCACCGCCGAAGGACGTACTTGAAGATGTCACCAAGCCGCTCGAAAAAGCCTTTTCCGGGATGGAAGGGGTCAAAAATCTAACGTCCAGCTCCAGTGACAACTTCTCCCGCATCACCTTGGAGTTTGAGCAGGACAAAGACCCCAAGGAAATGAAGCGCGATGTGGAAAGTCTGATTTCCAACGTCGACTTGCCGGATGCCGCAGACAACCCGCAAGTCATTACGCAATCGTTTGGCAGTATGCCTGTCTATTACATGGCGATCTATGGCAAAGACGGAATGAACCAAGACGAGCTCGACAAGCTCTACCGTGATGTCATGCTGCCTGAACTCAACTCGATCAAAGGCATCGACAAGGCCGAATCGATTGGCAACTCTGAATCAGTCCTCTCGATCAAATTGGATGTCAATGCACTCAACAACTACCGCCTCACTCCAGAGCAAGTGACTGGATACGTTCAGGCGGGCCTCGTCTCGGCGCCTGCCGGTTCTGTTGATCTGATGTCCACCACCCAGATGGTACGGGTCAAAGGCAACATCAATACCGTCTATGAACTAGAAAATCTGGAGTTCACCACGGCGGACGGCGATGTGCTTCGCCTCAGTGATGTGGGGCGGATCGAAGCGATTCAGGAATCCGATTTTTATTCCCGTCTTAATGGTCAATCCGCTATCAGTGTTCATCTATACAAAGCCCGCAGTACCAACACCGTCGAATTCGCAGAAGAAGTAGACAAAAAGATCGCCAAATGGGAGCAAACCATGTCGGGCGTCAGTGTCTACAAGTTCTACAACGACGCAGCCGACGTGAAGCAGTCCATTCACGGAATGCTTCAGGAAGGCGCACTTGGAGCGATTCTCGCTTCCGGGATGATCCTGTTTTTCCTCCGTAACCTGCGCATGACGCTGATCGTGCTGGTCTCTATTCCGTTATCCATCATCACCACACTCTTATTCATGGGCCCACTCGGAATCTCGCTCAACATCATGACGCTTGGCGGTATGGCCATCGCCATCGGCCGTGTCGTCGACGACAGTATCGTTGTTATCGAGAATATCTATGTCCAGCTGCAGCGTGCCCAACAGCGCGGAGAATCCGTCATTAAGCTGGCTACCCAGCAGGTCTCCTCTGCGATCACTTCTTCTACACTTACCACAGTCGGCGTTTTCGGACCGATTGCCATGGTCAGCGGGACGGTGGGAGAGGTCTTCCGCCCATTTGCCATCACTCTCGCTGTCGCGCTGCTTTCGTCATTGCTCGTGGCGGTTACCGTCATTCCGATGCTTGCCAAGCTGCTCGTCATGAACAGCCGCATCCCTTACCACGATGAGTCCAAAGTCGGCTGGTCTGCCGCCTTTTATCAAAAAGTACTCGTCTGGTCGCTCAACAACCGCTTCAAAACGATGGGAGTCGCCGCACTTATTTTCGTCCTGACCTTCGCGATGGTGACCCCGCAGCTGGCCGTCTCCTTCATGCCGGATCAGGATTCGGACACACGTGCCATCGGGATGATCACCATGCCGCTCGGAACCTCATTTGAGACGATGGATGCCAAAGTCTTAGAAATTGAGCAAATGATGCGTTCCGAAAAAGATGCACAAGGAAAACCGGTCTTCGACTACATCCAATCGCTCGTCGGCTACAGCCAGACCGATACCGAACGGATTGCCAACAAAACCATGATGTACCTCGCTTTTGCCCAAGGAACGGATAACAAGCAGGCAGTCAAAGATTATCAGGAAAAAATCCTCTACCTGCTGCCGCAAGGATCAAAAGCAGAGGTCATGCTGATCGCGGGCGGCGCTGGTGCCGCAACAACGGACTTCTCCTACCAGCTAAAAGGGGAGGACATCAATCAACTCCGACAAGCCGCTCTGCTTGTCAGTGAAAAACTGACCGAATTCCCGGATTTGGTTGAGATCAAAGATGGTCTCGGTGATCAGAAATCAGAAGTAGAGATCGTCGTCGAACCAACCAAAGCCAAAATCTATGGCCTTACCTCAGGTCAAGTCCAAGCGATGGTTGCATCATGGATCAATGTGACCGACCTCGGCAAAAAACGCTTGGACGACGTGCAATACGAAACCAAAGTAGAGATCGATGACCAGTACAAAAACACCATCAGCGCCATCGAAAACTTCAGCCTGCATACCCCGTCTGGCGTGGTCATCCAACTCAAGGATATCGCCAAAGTCCGTGAAGTAGAGGCATCAGCCACAATCGACCGTGATGCCCAAGTCCAGGCGATCTCCGTTACCGCCAACATCGACAGTGCGGACAAAGGGGGCATCAGCAACAAAGTCGCCGCTGAACTGAGCAAGCTCGAACTGCCGCCAGGAGTCACCGGCCAAGTCAAAGGGGTATCCGACGACATCAATCAAGGCTTCATGCAGATGTTCGTCGCGATGGGGGCATCTATTTTTATCGTCTATCTGATCATGGTGCTTGCATTCGGCAACGCCAGCGCTCCATTTGCGATTCTTTTCTCCCTGCCGCTCGCAGCCATCGGTGGCTTGCTCGGTCTGTTCCTCACCAATGAATCGCTCAACATCACCTCGCTGATCGGCTTCCTCATGCTGATCGGGATTGTCGTAACCAATGCCATCGTACTTGTTGACCGCGTCCAGCAGCTGAGAGAAAAAGAATATAGTGTCCGTGATGCGCTCGTCGAAGCGGGGATGACCCGTCTGCGCCCGATCATCATGACCGCGGGTGCCACCATTCTCGCCCTGATGCCGCTCGCTCTCGGATTGTCCAAAGGAACCATCATTTCCAAAGGTTTGGCCGTTGTCGTAATCGGTGGTCTCACTACCTCTACCTTCCTTACCCTTCTGATCGTCCCGATCGTCTATGAGATGATCTATGCCGCCCGCAACCGCATCTCCCGCCTGTTCAAACGAAAATCAGTAACCGACGTCAAACCAGTCGTGTAACGCCAACCCTCATTAATGGGAAAAGGAGAACGTACTATGAAATGGTCGAAATCAATGATGATTCTCTTGCTCAGCACGGCGGTTGTCGCTGGTTGCACACAAGCAGAACCGGCCGCCACACCAGCCGCCACCACTCAAGAAACCAAGATCAAAACGGTCAAAGTCATCAGCGTCACCAAACAACAAATCAGCGAGCCTCTGGAGCAGGTCGCCGACATCGTCTCATCCACCCAGCTTGATCTGATCGCCAAAGTCGGCGGCGACGTCTTGCAAGTCTTCAAAAAACGCGGAGACACCGTCAGAAAAGGGGAAGTCATTTACCGCCTTGACCCCACCGACATGCAAATCCAACGCGACAAAGGCGTCCTCGGTGTCCGCAGCGCCCAAGCCCAGCTCTCCAAAGGCCGCGAAGACCTCACCAACGGCAAGCGTGACCTGAAAAACTCCATCGAGCGAGCCGAACGCAACCTGCGGGAAGTGGAGCGGACCCACAACAATATCAAATATGAATACGAGCTTGGTGCCATCCCGAAAAACACCTTTGACCAATCTCTCAATCAGCTCAACAATGCCCGTTTCGAGGTAGAAACACTCAAAAAGGAATACCAATCCCTCGAAACCACCACATCTCTTGATTCGCTCGAAGTCCAACTGCAAATGTCCAACCTCAACATCAAAGAAGCCGAACGTGCCCTCTCCAATATGGAAGTCAAATCCCCAGTCGACGGGATTCTCACCGACCTGACCATCAAGGAAGGCATGAGAATCCAAGCAGATGCCTCCGCAGGCCAAGTCCAGCAGCTTGACCCGGTAAAAATCCAAGCCGAACTGACCGAAACCGCCGCCAACCTCGTCCGCGGCAAAAAGGAGCTCAGCTTCTATGTATCCGGCTCCGGCCAAGTGCAAAAAGGCAAAGTCACCTATCTCGCTGATGTTATGAACAGCACCACCAAAACTTTCCCGCTTGAGCTCGAAGTCCCTAACAAAGACCGCAAGCTCAAACCAGGCTCCAAAGCCCAAATCCTCCTCACCGAGGAAAAAGACGAAGTCGTCGTAGCCATCCCAACCCTCAGCATTGTCCGCGAAGGCGGCATCACCTATGTCTTCGTCCTTGTCGGCGACCACGTAGAAAAACGCAAAGTGGAGCTGGGCCGTCTCAACGAAACCAACCAAGAAGTTCTCTTAGGCATCAAAGAAGGGGAGCAGCTGGTCATCTACGGCCAGAACCAATTGAAAGACCAAGAAAAGGTCCAACTGCAACAAGAGGCTAAAAAATAATGATGAGAGTGTTGCCGGATGATTTCCTTCGGCAACACTTTTTTGTTCTGTTGGTAAGAAATCTATTCGATTAAAAAAGGTATTGACTTTATAAATATCAACGTGCTATATTTGTAAACGTCGCTTCGGGACAACAAAACTGAAGCGAATAAATAAAAAATACCACTTGCATTTGATCAAGTCGGTATGATAGTATATAAAAGTCGCTTGAAGCGACAGGAACAAATGTTCTTTGAAAACTGAACAGCGAAAGCAAATGATAATTCAGCCAAGCAACAAGTTTTTGACCTAGATCAACTTCAACTTTATTGGAGAGTTTGATCCTGGCTCAGGACGAACGCTGGCGG
>NZ_VCNA01000013.1 GCF_006170445.1 Brevibacillus dissolubilis
CACGCCGCCAGCGTTCGTCCTGAGCCAGGATCAAACTCTCCAATAAAGTTGAAGTTGATCTAGGTCAAAAACTTGTTGCTTGGCTGAATTATCATTTGCTTTCGCTGTTCAGTTTTCAAAGAACATTCTTCGTTAGCAGTTAATTGCTTTAACAAAATAAACCGAGTTGCTTCGTTGTTCATTTTGTTCTCAACCAACGAGATTCATATTATCATGCCTCTCGTTTCTCGTCAACCTCTTTTTTCGAAGTTTTTTCGAGGTTATCAGTGCGAGAACGAACAACCGAATAACACTCTACCATATTAACACTCCAAAAATCAAGTCAATCAACAAAAAAAATGGCGTGCCCTGAGAGATTCGAACTCCCGACCTTTTGATTCGTAGTCAAACGCTCTATCCGGCTGAGCTAAGGGCACATCCTAATGAAATAATGGAGCGGACGAAGGGTCTCGAACCCTCGACCTTCGCCTTGGCAAGGCGACGCTCTACCAATTGAGCTACGTCCGCATGCAGGTATGAAACAGATGGTGGAGCTGAACGGGATCGAACCGATGACCTCCTGCTTGCAAGGCAGGCGCTCTCCCAACTGAGCTACAGCCCCATCTATTGAGATAACTCATAAATTAAAGAATGGTGGGCCTAGGCTGACTCGAACAGCCGACCTCACGCTTATCAGGCGTGCGCTCTAACCAACTGAGCTATAGGCCCGTGTGTCTTTCACAGTTATCTATCTTAGCAGGGTGCCATACATTATGCAAGCGGAAATAAAAGGAAAAAGAGAGCTGGTCGTCAGCTCTCTTTTATTGTCCGTCTGCTTTCTCGTAGTTACGCAGAATAGCTACCTCAACGCGACGGTTTTTGGCACGTCCTTGTAATGTTGTATTCGGAGCGATCGGCTGGTACTCACCATAGCCTGTCGCACTGAAATTGGATGGATTGAGGCTTTTGTTTTCCAAGAGGATTTTCATGAAGTTGAGTGCTCGTTCTGAGCTGAGATCCCAGTTGGACGGGAACTGGCTGGTACGGATCGGCACATTGTCGGTGTGGCCGGATACGGTAACACGTCGTGCATCCGGTACGAGCAGCTTGGAGATCTCACCTGCAAGCTTACGGGCTTCCGGACGGACTAAGGCACTGCCGGAATCGAATAAAGCGCTATCGGTGATCGTAATCAACAGACCCATGTCGGTAATCTTGGTCTGGAGTTTATCCTTAAGATTGTTGTTGGCAATATACTTATCGAGCTGTTCTTTGAGCTCTCCGAGTTGCTCTGTTTCTTGCTGGAACTTTTCAGCTTGCTCAAATTTCTTTTTGTCCTTTTTCTCTTCCGATTCTTCCGCTTGGTTGCGCTCTAAGGATTGCTGGGCCACTTCCTCTGGGATTGGCAGCGCACTAGGGTTTTGGAAAATACTCGTACCGCCGTTGAGGGCGACATTAAGAGAACGGACAAGCTGGTTGAATTTTTTGGCGTCAACGCTTGAGCTGGCGAACAGTACTATAAAGAGGGCAAGAAGCAGGGTGAGCAGGTCAGCGTAGGGAATGAGCCACGTTTCGTCTATGTGCTCTTCATGGTGATGCTTTTTGTGTTTAGCCATCTACCCCTACTCCTTCCTCCTTAGCCTCTGGTTTTTCCACATTACGTTGAGATACTGGGATATATACGAGGAGTTTTTGTTCAATAGCGGTTGGAGATACGCCGGCTTGAATGGAGAGCAGGCCTTCCACCATGATTTTTTTGATTTCGATTTCTTGCTTGGATTTGCGTTTGAGCTTGTTGGCGAATGGATGCCACAGTACATAACCGGAGAAGATACCCAGCAGAGTTGCGACGAACGCTGCTGCGATGGAGTGACCCAGTTTTTCGATGTCAGACAGGTTACCAAGTGCGGCGATCAGACCTATTACGGCACCAAGTACCCCAAGGGTCGGAGCATACGTACCCGCCTGGGTGAAGATCAGGGCATTCGCCTGGTGACGCTCTTCGATAGCGGCGATCTCTTCTTCCAATACATCGCGGACGAAATCTGGTTCGCCACCGTCAATGATCATCTTCATCCCATTGCGCAGGAAGGTGTCTTGGATCTCGTCTGCCTGATTCTCCAGAGCGAGAAGACCTTCACGGCGGGCAATCCCTGCCCAGTTCATGAACTGTTCGATCAGTTCGCGTTTGTCAGGCAGCTTTGTCTCGTTAAAGATGATTTTGATCAGTTTCGGGAACTTTTTGATTTCATTCATCGGGAATCCGATAAACAGGGTAGCCGCTGTACCTACGAAAATAATCATGAATGCTGCCCCGTTGAGAAGAGCTGCCGGGTTGGCACCCTTAAGAGCCATACCACCAATAACTGCGATAAGAGCGATGACAATACCTATATAAGACGACTTTTCCATCTAGACACTCCCTGTTCCCCGTAGTCTTGGATAACTACTCGTAAATATCTCTACTTAGTATTTCGGTAATTGATTCAAAAAACATAAGAGTAAGTTCATAGGAAATTGACATTTTTCATCAAAACCCGTCAAAAGTCCCTGATCCCCTATCCGAACCATTGTATCAGGCCAACCATGATCAGCAGTCCGACGATAAATGCATAGGTGGCGGCTGTTTCGTGACCGTCCCCATGGCTTTCGGGAATCAGCTCTTTGTACACGATAAACAGCATCGCTCCGGCCGCAAAGGAAAGCCCATATGGCACGAGTCCGCTCACATAGGACGTGAGTGAGTAGCCTAGCATGCCACTGAAAATCTCGACCGCACCCGTCATCGTGGCGAGGATGAATGCTTTGCCTTTGCTGACTTTTTGGTTAATGAGAAACAGTGCGACCAAAAAGCCCTCAGGAGCATTCTGCAGACCGATGGCAAAAGCAATCAGACCGCCGAGACTCTGATCCTCACTGGAATAGCTGACACCGACCGATAAGCCTTCGGGGATGTTGTGCAGGGTAATCGCTGAGAGAATCAGCAGCGATTGTTTATCCATCGAGATATTGGCCCGGCTGTGCTCTAGGTCAATATGCGGAATCGAACGCTCAAGCATCGTCAAAACCCCGGTACCAAGCAACACCCCGATACACAGCACCACAAAACTCGAATGGCTCAATGCCTGCGGAATCAAGCTGAATGTGGATGCTGCCACCATGATCCCTGCGGTCAGGGCGAGCAGAATATCCCGCCAGCGGTGTGTGACTTCTTTAAAAAACAAAATCGGCAAGGCACCCAGACCTGTCGAGAGAGCTGACAAGATGCTTCCTAACAATGCTTCTTGCATACGATGTCCTCCAATTAGGGTAAGAATCGTTTTCCCGTGATCAGTTCCAGCGTACGCAGAAAAAACCAGGAGAAGCCTGCATAAAAGCCTAACAGGGGCCGTCGGAAGGAAGCAGGCTGATTCTTTTCAAATACAAAATGTCCGATCCACGAGAAAACGTAATGCAAAACAGCAAGCACAAGCGTAAGCCGCCAATCCCAGAAGAGTGTTAGCCAAGCCAGCGCGGCAAACAGGAATGCAAAGTAATGCAGGAGTTGGTTGAGTGGATTTCGGTGTGCTTGTTGGTAGTCGGTCAAATCTTGTCTCCATCGTTGGGAAAAGGTTTGTTTCACTAAGCCCTCCGTATACGAATTCGTATGTAAATCATACCACATTCATAACAGAAAAAACTGCTGAAATCACTCAGCAGCTGGGGTTATCGCAAAAATGCGACATTGGTTACAGCAGGGCCAAGCACGTCGAATCGGTAGCCTTGGGCTTGCAGGTATTGGATGATTTGCGGGAGTGCCTTGGCCGTCGTGGCTTTGGTCTCGGCGTCATGCATCAGCACGATGATCTCTTTTTTGGTGCCGATCCCGTTCTTGACATAGGTGACGGCGGATTCCACGGTATAGCCGCCTGAACTGGCGTCACCGATGCTGACATTCCAGTCAAAGTAGAGATAGCCACGCTGTTTGGCAGCTTTTACAATGTCTGGCATGATCCATTTTTCTTTGGTGTATACGTTTGGATTTTGTGCTTTTAGGCTGACGGAGTTGTTGCTGCCGCCGGGAAAACGAAAGAGCGTCGGTTTTTGACCGGTGATCTTCTGGATCGCTTGGTTGCCGCGGTCGAGATCTTGGAAAAAGCCGTCAACACTGTAATAGATCTTGCTGTAGTCGTGCGAGTAGGTGTGTCCGCCGATCACATGTCCCTCGGTGGCCATCCGCTTGATCATCGCCGGGTATTTCTCCGCATTGCGTCCGATGACGAAAAAGGTGGCGCGGACACGGTATTGCTTGAGCACGTCGAGAACTTGCGGTGTCACGTTGGAAGCGCCGTCGTCAAAAGTGAGGTAGGCGACTTTGCCGGTGGGGGCGCTGGGTTTGGCGGGTGGCTTTGGTGTTGGTGTTGCGGGCTTTTCTGGTGTTGCTGGTGGCTTTGGTGTTGGTGTTGCAGGCTTTTCTGGTGTTGCGGGTGGCTTTGGTGTTGGTGTTGCAGGCTTTGCTGGTGTTGCGGGTGGTTTCGGTGTTGGCGTTGCGGGCTTTGCTGGTGTTGCGGGTGGCTTTGGCACTGGAGGCACTGGCGCAGGCTGCGGGATCGTGACCGTTCTGTGGATGACCTCTGTCGCCGTCACCGGTTCGTTGCCATAGATGAGATAGGCTTCGCGTGTAGTCCGGAACTGTTGAAGCGCTGTTGCGTATTGCAGTTCGATCTGTTGCGGTGTGTATTTTTTGCTGAGAGCGTCCCCGATCTGGCCGGTTCCCATAATTTTGTCAAACATCAGCAATGGCTGACCTACTACACTTCTGGGCACAGGAAAACCGCTTAGCATACGGGCATAAGCAAGGGCATACACCCCGGTTTTGGCTGGATTGAAGGTATGGTAATCCGTGATGGTCAAGCGAGCGCCGCCTGCTGTACCTCTCTGTTCAGGGGTAAAAGTGACACCGGGGAGCTGGGCGCTGTTCAGTTGGGCGGCGAATTTGCGGGCATCCAGCCCTTTTCCACCAATCCAGCGGAAGTTGTCTGCCTGAAAAATCCCTGTCCCCTCCCCAAGACCGGTCGCCATGTAGCCAAAGACTGATTCTAGGTCAGGAATGCGCGGCGAACTTGGAATCCATTTGAGACCTGTATCCTGCCAGCGCATTTGGCGGGTGTAGCCATCCATCGGGACAACGGTCAGGTCGGCCCCGATTTTGCGGTTGAAGTAGAGGGCCAGTTCACCGATGGTCATGCCGTGGGCCATCGGAAGAATATCGACACCAACGAAGGTTTGGTAGCCTTCTTGGAGCATGGGGCCGTCGACGATGTCTCCCCCAACCGGATTGGGCCGGTCGAGTACGACAATCTGCTTATTGGCGCGTTTGGCAGCGATCATGGCGTAGTTAAGTGTAGATATGTAGGTGTAGGTACGGGAGCCGATATCCTGAATGTCAAAGAGCAGAAGGTCAACATCTGTCAGCATCTGATCGGTTGGCATCCGGGTCGGGCCGTACAGACTGTAGACGGGAATCTGTAGAGTTGGATGGATCGAAGAAGGAACATAGGTGCCTGCGAGTGCTTTTCCATCGATGCCGTGTTCGGGGCCGTAGAGAGCCGTTAAGCGGGCACCCGGATCGTGTGCAAGTGTGTCTATCATGCTTTGGCCTTGGCTGTTGACGCCTGTCTGGTTGGTGATCAAGCCGATGCGCTTACCATCGATCACTTGGCTGTACTTGCTGAGCAGCACGTCGTCACCAAGCTGAAAAACCGGTTGAGTCGCATAAGAACTGGGAGCAGCGAAGGTTACCAGGAGTGTCATAAGAATAAGAAGAATCACATTTTTTCGCATGCAGTCCGTTCCTTTCATGTCTGTCTGTGCAGTATGTCTTGTCATGCAATAAGACGAATCTGGATATTATTCCGTTTCTGTATACTGGGAAATTTCAAGCAGATTACCGTCCGGATCACGCAGGTAGATGGACAAGATCTCCCCCATCGCTCCTGTGCGGCTGACAGGCTCGTCCACTTCGAGAGCAATATGGCAGGCTTGAATATGGGAGATCACTTCTGTGAGCGGAGTCTCTGTAATGAAGCAGAGGTCTGCTGAGCCTTTGGACGGTTGCAGAGCTTTCGGTTAGAACGAGATGGTCCAGATGAGAAATTTTCATGTATGCCGCGCCCTTTCCCTTCTTGAATGAGATGATTGCAAAATAAAGTATAAATCAAAAGACCAAGTCTAACAGAAGAGCCGTCACCGCATCCATCCTCCCAGGCGAAAAGCGTATGCGGCGACACTCCACTCCAATTACAACATACATGGTCAAATTCCTATCACAATGCCAATAAATATCAGCAATAAAACCAGAAAAAAGCGTTGGTAACGTTCGTTCAGCATAGGTCCATCCCCACCTTCATATAGTTGGCTGCTGTCTATAGACTTTCGGCCCCGCAAAAGTTTTGCACGTAGTAAAATATATGATTCTACGTATCGTTTGGAAGCTTGTCTGAAAGCACAAAAAGCGTGCCGTCGTCCAACAGCACGCTTTTTGTGTGTATAGGGAGTGATGGAGTTGATGTATGCAGCTTTCCCTGTTCTTAGAACGTACGAATCAGGGCAAGAAGCTCCTGTTTGTCCAAGCGTGGGAAGTTAGGACCGCCTGGAATGGTCAGTGCCTCGCAGTCGGCTGGGTCAACCTCCCCCATCTTCCCAAAATAAAGCCCTTCTCTTCATAACCGAGAAGGGGCAATTGATCTATGATGTATGCGTTATCCTTGAGCTGCCAGTTTTCTGCCTTTTGCTGTCTGATACTTGAGGATTAATTCATCCAGTTGCTGACTGAGTTCGAGAACATGTGTATCAACCAAACTACCTTTTTGCATTGCAGTCTGTACCATTTTGACACGTAGCATTTCTATGCGATTGCTCAACTCTTCCATATCCAATCCCATCACCTAAATTAGCCTCAATTTGGATGTATAGTTAGTATAAGAGTATTCAGGATAGAAAGCTATTCCTTTTTCCCGACAATATGAAGGCGAAATATGTAAGAGCGGCTCAGATTTTGTCGGATTATTACCCAAAGACAAAATTGGAGCCGCTCTTTGTGTTTCTGTGTATGGGTGGGTGGGGGGTAGTCATTACTTCTGGCATCATGTATGACGAAGCGGGCTTCTCAAACGTTTCATGATTCAAAATTTTTTTTGATTAGTTTACATATTACTGTTACTTTTTGTAAATATCGTAGTCTTATATAGGTAGGGGGAAATAAGATAAATAGATGAAGGGGGATATGCATGAGCAACGGTCCTGGGGAGTTGACTGTAAAGGATGTGCAGCACAGTTATGGGACAGGCAAAATCAAGGTTCCTGTTCTGTACGATATTAATGTGCACATCGACAATCGTGAATTTGTGGCCTTGTGCGGGACGTCGGGATCAGGGAAATCCACCCTGCTAAGCCTGATGGCCGGTCTGACGCGACCCGATGCCGGACAGATTCATATCAACGGAGAAGAAATCTCCCGTTATAACGAAAATGAGCTGTGCCTGTTTCGCCGCAGATGCATGGGATTCGTGTTCCAGTCGTTTAACCTGCTGCCTAACCTGACGGCATTGGAGAATGTAGAGCTTCCGCTGATTTTTGCCGGGGAGTCGGTCAAGCGGCGGCGTCAAAGGGCAGCGGATATGCTGGCGATGGTCGGATTGGATGGACGGACGGGTCATAAGCCGAATGAATTGAGCGGCGGTCAGCAGCAGCGTGTCAGTATTGCCCGTGCACTGGTGAATAATCCGAGCATTGTGCTGGCAGACGAGCCGACGGGGAATCTGGACAGTGTGACCGAAAAAGAGATCCTGCAGCTGATGCGGCAGATGAATCGGGAGCATGGTACGACATTTGTGATCGTCACGCATGATACCGAGGTAGCCAATCAGTCAGACCGGGTGATTCATCTGCAGGACGGACGGGTCGTGCAAAAGGATACGACCATGATCCATGCAACATAACGGAGGAGAATCAATGTGAAATTACTGGACTCACTGCGGATTGTCTGGCGGAACCTGTGGCGGATGAAGCTTCGCACGATTTTGACCTCGGTCGGTGTCATGATCGGAACGGCTGCGATCGTCGCGATGATATCGCTCAGTCTGGGACTGCGGGAGAATGCCGTCAAAAGCCTGGAGAACTTCGGTAATCTGACGGAGATGGATGTACAGCCGGCCTATATGTCACCGGATGGACAAACGCCAATCCCTCCCGAACAGATGAAGAAGCTCAACTATCAAGCCGTACAGGAACTCAAGCAAATCGAAGGAATTGAATCAGTCATCCCGGTCAAATCGCTGCAAGGCGGTGCCCAGATCAAGCTGGGTCGTCGGGAAGGTGATATACAACTGATGGGGATCGATGTCCATGAATCCCGCTCGTCCAAGTCGGATGAGATTGAAAAAGGAACCTATCTGACCGGCTCTGCCAATGAAATCGTCGTCACCTATGAAATGCCCCGTATGATGCGTGACGTGGAAAAGGAGCGTCGGGAAGCGAGGAAACGCAATGCTTCCGGCGCAGGCTCTGACCCGATGATGCAAGGTGGCTATCCTCCCTATGGGATGGAAGGCGGAGGTTCGGACGCGGCTACCGTCGATATGGTGGGGAAGACGGCGACACTCGTGATCAACCGACAATTCATGGTGGACAACGAGCCGAAGTTTGAGAAAAAAGAGATTCGCGTGCGCGTAGTCGGTCAACTCGCCAAGTCTGACGGAATGAGCCGTTTTGGCGGCAATATGGCATTTGTTCCATTGGAGATGATCAATGAGTTAAACAAATGGCTCAACCCGGAAGGCATGAATCAAGGTTTTGATCCATACGGCGGGATGCAGCCCCAGCAAAAGCGTACCCGCTCCCGTACCGAGCAGGAAGAAGTGATTTTTGATTCAATTACAGTGAAGGTCGGGTCACGTGAACAGGTAGAGCCTACCTTGGAACGCGTACAAAGAATCGGCTTCGAGATCTACTCCCCTGCCCGTGCACTCAAAGAAATCAATCAGTTCTTTTTTGTTGTCCAGCTGATTCTTGGGGGGATCGCTGCGATCTCACTGTTGGTTGCTTCCATTGGTATTATCAATACGATGATCATGTCTATTCTGGAGCGTACGAGAGAGATCGGGATTATGAAGGTGATTGGGGCTACCGTGTACAATATCCGCTGGCTGTTTTTGATCGAATCAGGCTTTATCGGTCTGATCGGGGGTATATCCGGGTTGGGCCTCGCCTGGGGTGCGGTACAGCTGTTAAATTACGTGGCGCGAAGTAATCCGGAGTTTAGTAATGTGCTTGGCGGTGGTGGGCCAGGTGGACCTGAGGGTATCCAGCAATTGGCGGTCGTGCCGCTCTGGCTGGCTGGATTTGCGGTTGGGTTTGCCTTTTTGATCGGGATTCTGGCGGGGATCTTCCCTGCGTTTCGTGCATCCCGTCTCAGTCCATTGCAGGCCATTCGCTCTGAATAATGAGAATGTGAGGAAGAGTATAGATGAAAAAGAAATGGTGGATTCTTGGCGCGATCGGGGTATTACTTGCAGGTGGCGGATATTATGGATATCAGCAGTATTTTTCGGTGCAGGATGCGGCGAATGTAGGTGAAGTCCCGCCTCCGCCCTCTTTTCCAAGTGCTGTGGTAGACCGTGGAGAGGTGAAGAAATCAATCTACGCAACAGGCGTGGTCGAAGCCAAGGCACGGGAGGAAGTCAAAGCAGAAGGCTCGGGCAAAATCCAGCAGCTCCTCGTCAAGGAGGGGCAGCAGGTGAAAAAAGGCGATGTCCTCTTCACCATCGACGGCACGGACGCGACCCTGGAATATCAGAAGCACGAGATCTCGCTGGAGCGGCTGACCTCGGAGCTGGCTGATCTCAAAGACCGCAAGCCCGTGATCACCTCTACTGCACGAGGAAAGGTCAAAGAAGTGTTAATCAAAGAAGGCGAATCGGTCACACCTGAAACCGTGGTCGCCAAGCTGATTGATCCGGATCATCTTAAGATCGTCGGTCAATTCTCCAGTGTTGAGATTGATGAGTTCAAGGTCGGGATGAAGGTACGCATCTTTTTAACCGGATCTCTCACTTACACCAATGGCGTCGTCTCCAAGATTGACCGTGTCGGTGAAAAGAAAGAGGGTGCCCCCGGCTTTCACGGTGTAGAGGTGCTGGTAGATAATCCTGGTTCTCTGTATGTGAATGATTTTGGACAAGTAGAATACCGGAACGCGTCTGGCGAAATCTTCATGAGCCAAGTACCGACCAAGTTCGAAATCCCAGATGAGATCGAACTGACAGCCGGAACCCACGGCAAAGTCGGCAAGGTCTTGATCGATACCAACGATAACATCCAGCCGAAGCAACAGATTGCTACGATGGATCTGAAATCCTCTGAACTGGAAATCCGCGAAAAAGAGATTGCCCTGAAGGAGTCTCAGCTGATTCTTGGTCAGAAAAAACAAGAGCTGTCCAAAAAACAAGTTGTCGCTCCGACTAGCGGTACAGTTACGAAGCTGGATGTGAAAGTGGGAGACACCGTCGATCCGGGTAAGGCCGCAATGGTGATCATGGATGCCTCTACCGTCTATATGAAAGCATATGTGGATGAGATTGATATTCCGTCGATTAAGACGGGACAATCAGTTGATGTGTATGTGACGGCATTTGGCAACAAGGCTTTTCCAGGCACGGTCGTGGAAATCCCGCAGGAAGGCACCCAGCAGGATAAGACGGTCCGCTTCGAAGTCAAGGTAGCGATCAAAGACAGCAGCAGCATGAAGCACGGGATGACTGGTGACTGCGATATCCATATCGTGAAAAAGGATGATGTCCCGCGTCTCCCGCTGAATGCCGTGGAGATCATGGAAGAAGGCAAAGGAACGGTCATGGTGAAAGACCCAAAAACGGGCCAGCCGATGCCAAAAGAGGTGCAGGTCGGTATCGAGGGTGCAGAATTCGTGGAAATTCTCGGCGGCTTGAATGCTGGTGATGAAGTGCTGATCACCAATGGCGGTGGCGGCGGAGGTATGGAGCCGATGCCGGTCGGATAAGGACTGTCTGTACGCCGGTTACGCCTAGAGCAATGCAATGATGTTTTGTCTTAAAGAAAAAACTCCCCGCAGCAGAAGGTTGATTCATTACATCACCTTCTCGGGCGGGGAGTTCTTTGTTTTGGCGGGTCGGGGCAATTGCTCTAAAAATAGTGCAGTTGCCGTGGGCTGGCTCTGATTATGTGCGGAACCGGCTGAGCAGATCGTTTAATTCCATCGACATCTTACTTAATCCGTAGGCAAAGGTGCTGATCTCCTCCATCGAAGCGAGCTGTTGCTCGGAGGCAGCGGCTGTGTATTTAGTGGTATCGGCGGTTTTTTCAGCGATCTGGGCCACATGGTCGACCGTGGCATTGACGCGTTCTGTCTGTTCACTCATATGGCTGGATATTTCTTTGACAGCTTGGATCTGAGCGGTCACCTGTTGGGCTGCGTCGAGGAGGCGCTGGAAGGCTTCGCCAGTATCGCTGATGATCGCAAGCCCGGTACGCACTTCCTCGGTTACTCGGTGCATCGAGGTGATCGACGTGCTGGAATCGCTCTGAATCGAGGCGACCAGATTGGCTACTTGGCTGGTGGAGGCTGCGGTCTGCTCTGCCAGCTTACGCACCTCGTCGGCTACGATGGCGAACCCTCTCCCCTGCTCTCCGGCGCGGGCTGCTTCGATGGCGGCATTGAGTGCGAGGAGGTTGGTCTGAGAAGCAATCCCTTGAATCAGCTCGACGATCTGGTTGATCTCTTGGGAGCGCTGACCCAGATGCTCGATGGTGAAGACCAGCTGGTGTACGGCCTCATTGATGTTGTCCATCTGTGCCACAGCCTGCTGGATTGAACGATTCCCCTGCTCGGCTTGTAAGGTGGCAGCATCAGAAGTTGCTGCTACAACTGTCGACGTCTCTGCAATCGCAATAATCCCTGTCGTCATCTCTTCGATGGCCCCGGCTGATTGAGCCGTACCACTCACCTGCTGGTCAGCGCCCATTTTCACCTGTTGGATCGAGAGGGTGATCTGGTTGGTCGCTTGGGCATTCTGTTCCGCATGGGCGGACAGCTCTTGGGAAGCAGATGAGACCTGATGGGCGGCTTGAGCGATTCGTTCGAGCAGGGTGCGCATGTTGTGCATCATCTGCTGTGTCGATTGACCGAGCAGTCCCACCTCATCCCGGCGGTTGAGATCAGCAGGCGCTACCTGCATGATCAGAGAACCTTTGGCGACGTCATCGAGGATCAGGGACAGCCTTTTGAGCGGGGCAATGATCCGTTTTTGCAGCATCCATGTAATGAGAATCAGGACAAACACCAAAAGCAGGCCCGCAATCAGATTGACCGCTTTGACATCCTGTTTGATTTCGCTGGTGGTCTTCATGTTCTGCGCGAGATAGACGACACCCATCTGTTGGCCTGAGATATCAGTCAGCCAAGAGACTTGCTGGCCCACTTCTTGTCCATCCAGGGTGGTAAACGAAATGCCCCTCTGCTTCTCGTCTTCGGTCAGGGTCTGCTCCAGCCCGGTGATCATCTCTTGGGTTACACTGGTCGCTGTTGATTGGAAAATACCTGTGTCGGTCAGAACGGCGATGTCGACCTGCAGGGTTTGTTTGAATTCACTCAACGCCTTGTCGTCCACCAAACGTCCAAACACGAGAATACCGGCAGGATCGCCTTTGCCGTCATTGTCGGTGATCAGGGAAGCGGTGATGACGGCGAGACCTTGCTTGGTCTGTACAAGTCCGCTGAACTCCGGTTCTTTGGTGAGGCGGTTGAGAATGTCCCTGCCAAGCGCTGTGCTGAATTCCGGCACATCCCCTGTCTGGGTGACAATCTTGCCGTCGAGTCGGCTGGTGGCGATAAAATGCAGACCAGGTGTAGCATCCACTGCCGCATTGACATTTTCTTCGATCCAAGCATGATTGGATTGCATCATGGCCTGTCTGAACTCTTCCCAGTGAGAGTAGCCGATCGTAAGCCCATGGAGATTCTGTGCCATTTGGCTGATCAGGCTGTGGACGGCATTGCTGGCGTTCTGGATGCGTTCTTGTTCAGAGTGGATCAGATTCTGGGTGATGTTGGCATAGAGGTAGTATCCTGTGCATGTAAGTGGAATCAACAAAAGAAAAACGATCATCAAAAGGAGTTGGTAGGTTAGCGAAAGCCGTCTTGTTGATTGCATAGTGTCTCCCTTTCCCGATGGTGTACCATTATGGCCAACAAAAATTGCACCATCTAACTATACACCGTGATCCTGAGACTTTAGAAGCAGGAATCCTTAAAAATAAGAAAAAAAGAAGCCATCTGACTCAATGGCTTCCTGATGCTTCCATCCTTATTTTTACCCAACATATTTATAGTTGGAATTTGCGGATTAATTCTTCCAATTCCAGTGACATACGGTTAAGCGAGACAGCAGATGCTTCGATCTCTTCCATGGAGGCGAGCTGCACCTGCGTGTAGGAGGCCACGGTCTGGGAGCGTTCGGATGATTCTCTCGCGATACCGGACATCTCCTCGATGGAGGCTAATATTTCTTCGGTACCAGCCGACATCTCTTCGGAGGAGGTAGATACGTCGCTGATCTGCCGGGCAATATTGTTCAGCGAGTGGAGAATACGCTGGAAGGCCTCTCTTGCTTCATCGGCAAGTGCTCTGCCTGCGGACACCTCGCGTGTTACCTGCTGCATCGCGTCAGCCGATTGACCTGCGTCTTGTTGGACGGATTGGATCAGGTGAACGATCTGCTGAGCGGAATCGGCTGTCTGTTCGGCCAGCTTGCGCACTTCTTCGGCAACGATGGAAAAGCCTCTGCCATGCTCACCTGCACGGGCTGCTTCAATGCTTGCATTGAGTGCGAGCAGGTTGGTCTGGGATGCGATTCCCGTGATGACCTCGACGATCTGCCCAATCTCGCGTGAACGGCTGTTGAGACGCTCAGCCACCTCTTGGGAGATGTTGACCGACTGTCCGATCAGCTCCATCTGCCGGACGGCTTTTTCCATAGTGGCATTACCGAGCTGGGCCTGTTCAGCTGAGGTGGTGGAGACTTCGGAGACGATCGTCGATGACTCTGCGATACGCTGGATGCCAATCGTCATGTCATGCATGGTTTTGACGCTCTCTTCGGCCGCTGATTCTTGGCGCTCGTTGCCGGAAGCCAGCTCCAGCATGGATGTGGCGATCTCCTGTGATGCTTTGGTCGTCTGCTCGACACTTGCATTTAACTCTTCTGACAGGGACGCTACCCGCTCAGCTGCTGATCTGGATGCCGACAAGGTCTCACGGAATGCCTCTGCCATGATATTGAGCGCAGTACCGACTTCCTGCAGTTCATCCCGGGTATCGACCTCCACCCGAGCAAACAAGTCACCTGCCGCATATTGATTCGTCAAGGCTACCAGATGATTAACCGTGTACCGGATCGAACGGGAGAGCGCGACGAACAGATAGGCTGTCACGAGAATCACCACAAAAGCGACGATGGCGATCACTTGCAGCTTTTGTTCCTCAGAAGCACTCCGCTCTTGCAGGCGCTGCATCAGGTCCTCTTCCATGCGGTCATAGAGCAAGTATTGCGCATCCAGTGCGGTGCTCAACTTGGAGAAGCCTGATGATTGGGGCTTACTCTCTGGATTGGCAGCCTCACCAAAGAGATACGGCTCCATCTCTTCGAGTAAAGCAAGTGTAGCTTGATCAGCCTCCTGATGCACCTTTTCCAGCTCTTCTTGCAGGTCAGGGCGCTTGGAGAAGATCAGCTCTATCCCGTGAGTCTGCTTCTCCAAATCAGCACGGATACCAAAATAGTTAGCGAACACCGAATTCTTTTCATCAGGATTGGAAGCGTGCAGAGCAGCCTGTGAGACGTGACCCGTTAACGTTGGCAAAAGACTGACCACGCCGTCCATCAGGTAATAGGTGTCCAGCTCCGGGTCGAGGATCAGATTCGAGGTCTCTCCGATGTATGTAAGGAATTGCGTCAGTTCGTTGATAAATTCAGTTCGTTGCACGATGCTTTGCTCAGTTGGCAGGCTGCTCAGCTGCTGGCTGGTCTCCTTCCAGTGGGTCTTGATCTCCTCCCATCTCGTGTCGGTCGCAAGCTCGGCCCCATACCGGCTGTTGACCTCATCGACACCACTGATCGCCGCATCGACTTCTGCAGTTGATCCCCCGCGGTGCATCTGAACTGCCTGCAGGACTTCTTTGACCGCCTGCGTGTAGGTGACCCCCATCTGTTCTTTTCGTGTAAACTCGATCGATTCCGAAATATCGGTAAACAAGGTGTATAACATGGTGAAGATCAACACCAGCAACAAGCATCCGATAAAGACAAACTTGTTTCGGAACCGCATGCGGTTCATGAAAAGCATCGCTGGACGCAGCAAGGCATTCACAAGCTCTCTCTCCTTCTCTTTATATCTCTCTGTAAACATACTCATTCTCTATCATATAATGTCAGTTTACCTAGCATTATATTCTTTGAGTGAATGAGAGAGCAATTAAATTTTTTCGATCATTCATAAGAATCTCTATTGAGTGACTCAAATTCGATAAAATGAAAAAAGCCCACTGGCTCCCACACAGCACAGGCTACCGTTACCTGCGTGTTGCGGCCAGAGGGCTTTTTCTTTTGGGGGACTATGTCCGAGTCGGGTCCACCTGTTTCCATGTGCGCCCGCCATCTGTTGTCTTGTAGAGATTCATATGATCAGGAGTGCCTGCGACTACCCAACCCGTCTGGCGATCCACAAAATCCACCTGCATGATGATCGGATTGGCTTCGAGGATCCCTGTAATCTGCTCGGCCGTAGAGAGCTGCTCCCATGTGCGGAAACCATCACCGGAATAGTACAGCCCCGAGCGTGTCGCCATCCATCCTGTCTGTGGATCAACAAAATCATAAGAAGGATTGGCCTCCATATCATGGTGAACCAGCAACGCGCGCGGACTCCAGCTCTCACCACCGTCCGTGGTGGCCCATACGTCAAACGAGACCTGTGTCTCATCGGCCCGATTCACAGCCAACAAACCGTTCTGTGTATCGAAGAACGTAGGCACACCGACGAAATAAACCGCTTCCCCCTGTACCTCATACGGGAGCACTTGCTTTTGCCAGCTGACACCACCATCCTGCGTACGGTACATCCACGGCTGTTGCCCTGTACGGATCGTGTGGGACATCCAGCCCTTTTTCTCGGTCGAAAAGACAACCGCTTCCTTCACACCCGCTATCGGCAACTTCTGATCGGCATCCTGCTCCCCGATGAGCGTCTTCCATGTCTCTCCTCCGTCATTGGTCGCAAGCAGCTCCACTACATTGGAGTTGGCCCCACCCCGGATGAAGGAGGTGAGCCAGCCTTGCTTTTCATTGAGGAAAAACAGCTTGTTGTTGCTGCCTTCGTGCTGGCGTGGCTGCCCTGCTTTCCATGTCTTGCCGCCGTCAGCCGTGTGGTAAGTGGTGAACTCTTTTCCCTTTTCTACCGTGACCCAAGCGTGTGCCCGGTCCAGGAAAAAGGCGTTGGTCAGGCTGAAATCGCTCTCCACTGACCTTACCTCCTGCCAGTGCACGCCGCCTTCGTCAGTACGGATGACAGATGCCAGAAAGGCCGGATTAGCAGCAGACGGGGCAGTCGTTCCTTCCGCCGGACGGCGACCGTAAGCCCAGCCGGTTTTTTCATCCAGCATCGACAGGCGGTAGCTGAAATCACCGATCTTCTTCCCTGGCGCGCCAGTGGCTGGAGACTCTCCTGCTGCACCTGGTTCAGCCGGTTTCACGGTTGGTTCATTCACGCCGCAGCCAGAAGCGAGCAGCAGCATGCCTGCGGTACATGCATAAAAAAGGCGTCTCCACCCAATATGTGTGTTCATGAGGGATCCCTCCTGTTTTTTTCTCAGTTGTGGTATGGGGTATATACAAAAGCAGAGAAACTGTCAGGAACAGCTTCCCTGCTTTTGAGACGCAAGTGTTGGATGTTTCGTTTATTGTACCAAAAGCGTGGAATTCGAATACCAGTTCACACCACTGCGTGGGTTGAGACCGAAGACGCGAGCTCCCCATTTGCTGTTGTCGTACCCGGTCTCTGCTTTGAGCCAGTGACGGTACTCCACGTTTTTCCCGACAGCACTATCGTATTTGTAGTAGGTGTAGAATGGCAGTGGCAATGGTTGCAGGCTGGCAGAACCAGTTGGAGTGTATTGCCAGGAGCCTTTGTGACCCTGTGCCAGGCTTGCATCCCAACGGTAGCAGGTCCAAGTCGCGGTTGGGGCAGATGCGGTGTAGCAGGTCTTGGTCTGCAGACCGCCGCTGCGGGTTACGGTTGTGTCACGGGTGATGTTGAGCGCGTCAGTGGTAGCATTATAGGTGGCGATATAGTTGTTTTCACAGTTGATTTTGTTGGTGCCGCAGCCATACCACGGTTTCCATGCAGCTCTGCGCTTCTCAACAGCCGTACCGGTCGCATTGGTGTAGAGACGGGAGATCTCCGCTGCTACAACGCCGGATGCGGTGTCCGTCATAACCGCTTGGTGTAAGCTGACATTGGCACCCATACCAGCGCCGTCCAGCTGGTAGACGCCGATCCCGGCACTCCAGTGGGCACGCGCATATTTGTAGGTGGAGCTGACTACGCCGTCCGCCCACAGCATCGTCCCGTTGGCTGTGCTTACGTCAGCACGTCCAACTGTCATCGGGGATGGGACATATTCACGGTAGCCTGTCGGTGCACTGTTGTCGATGACTTCCGGCCAGGTTACGGCAACCATCATGGCGGCCAGCTGGTTTTGCTTCAGGCCGGAGGTGCCGAGATTGCTCCCTGCCGCGTTGATCGCATCAGTCAATGGCACATCACCGTATTTTGCCGCTTCAGCAGCTGGAGTATTGCCAAACATACCAAGCAGGCACAGACCTGCCGTCGCCGTCACGAACGCTTTTCTCAATAAGGAGCTGAATTTTTTCATTGTCGTCCCACCACCCACAACAGATATGGTACTTGATTTAATTTCGGCCCAACGGTTGGGTCAGTTACCACGATGTCTTGGAAGTAGGCGGCACTGTACTCCACCATTCCATTTCGAAACATAGGGTCAAGCTTGGCTTGCTCGATCCACAGCACTTTGCCGTTCTCATCGATCCAGGCAGCAGTCAGCTCCGCTTGCTTGATCGCACGGTCGAGTGTGTTGACGGACGCAGACATCACGTATGGATATGGCGCGTCCTCACGTTTTTGGCCTTTGTAGTCTGGTTTGCCGAAGCCCAGCTCATAGTAGACCTTGAGATGAAGGTCGCGTGCTGCCTGTTGCTTCACTTCATCAGTCGTGATATTCCAATCGATGCTGGCTACCTGCTCCACTGGTGTATTCGCTTTCAATTCAAAAGGAGCGGGTTCACCCGGACGGATGGATTCGACTTCGATTTTGTCTTTTACGGTTTCAAGAATGGAGCCATCCGCACCGTGCAGGACCGCTTCTACCTTGATCTGACCGACCACTTCGGTTGTCTCGTTGCGCACGAGGCCAAGTGCTTTCCAGTCACCACTTTCTGCAATATTGAGTGAATTTTCAATCACTTGTACACCTTCGCCGGTTACTTCGGAAGCATAGTAGGCACCTTGGAAGCCGAGGAAGTTCACCATGGTGTTGTCGGTCAGCATATGCCCTGGGCCAGTGTCTTCAGGGATAGAACCGCCCATGAGACCTGAGTTGTCTACGAAGTCAGGCTTGTACATTTCTTTGTCGAGAGTCGGGTAGAGTTCCCACACCTCTGGTTGCTTAGGCAGCTTGACTTTGAGTTTCTGCGCTTTGTCGCCGTTCGCTTCTTGTGTATCTTGCGCAGCATAGGCCAGTACGGACGAGGTGGCCGCCAGCGCAACGATCGAAAGCGCGATCAGCTTGGATTTGGATAGGAATATCATCTGCATCCTCCTGTTTCGTTTCAATTTTTTTTGGTGGGTGTGGAGCTTGTTTGTCCACTAGAGCCTTGCTAGTCAGGGGGTCGGTTGCCGGGTGCGGGGTCGCCTCCTTTTCCGGTTGGAATTGACCTTTTGTCTGGATCCGTAACGTTTTCATAGAAAAGGGGAAGAGTGGAGTATGTATTCGAAGGATAAGGGCTCAAAATCTTTCTTTTCTGCCTACGCACGGAAAAGGTCTGCCCGAGGATTTCTATCATTTCGTTAACACTTATAATATTGTCACATGATTTTGTAAATGTAAATATATTTATACCATTTTTTTCTTGTTCCTGTTTTGATAGGAATAATGAGTATCTGGTAGAAAAGCCATACTTGTACGGTACGAATTCAAACGGACAGTAGTTCTTCGGGGGCTTTCGGAGCATGGACGGTATGTGCAAAAATATGGATATGCAGGTAAATGAGGTGAGACTATGGTTATATGTGAAAAAGCACTACCGCAGGACGCCGAGGAGCTGACCGCTATCTGTGTGCGGGCATTTGCTCAGGATTTGCTTGAATTTGGTCACATTCCACCAGGGAGTGATTCGGCAGAGGAGCATGTACGGTTCATGCAAGGCGGGGAGTATTATAAGATCACGAAAAACGGTGCTTTAGTCGGGGGTTTTTGCCTGATTCCGATGGGAGAGGCACATATGGAGCTGGGGATTATCTATGTGGACCCGGATTATCACGGGCAGGGGATCGGCGGTGCTGCGATGAGCTTTATGGATCAAGCGTTTCCTGATGTGAAGGTCTGGACGCTGGATACAGGGCACGGGAATGTGCGCAACCAGTATTTCTATGAAAAATGGGGCTACCAGCGGGTTGGGGAAAGTGAGCCGCTGGCGGATGGGTATTATAAGGTGCTGTATCGGCGGGAGCGGTAGTCGTCGGTATGATCAGCTGCCGTCTTTGCACGTTGCGTAGTCTTTGAAGCCTGCTAAAAAATCGATAATTGCTTGTGCGGCTCTGTCGATATCGCCGTAGATATCTTCGGCTAGGCCATAACCGTCTGTTAGAGGAATAACCTCAAAGGTCAGCTCGTCATATTGGGTGTTCACGGCGACCAACCGATCCATGAGTGAGATGATCTCTTTTAGCTTGGCTGGCTCTTTGGTTACTTCGTGATAAAAATGGCCCAAGAGGATTTTTCGCGGGAGATTCTCTTCGGTCTCCCCCGGGATATCCTCCAGCCACTCTAGGACCCGCTCGATCTTTTTGTTTTTGGATAAAGAGATGTCGTAGATTTGGCGGGGGATTTCGATGATCGGACAGGTCTCGATGATATGGTCTGCCCAGCGGATCACGTCATCGTGGGTGTAATAGCTGATTTGATAGCCGTAGGATTGGACTTCTGCTTGGGTTTTTAGGGTGTGCATGGGATCAGTCCTTTCTGTTCGGGAGGCAATATGTAATGATTAACCCTTCGGCGGGATGCGCTGTTTTTCCGATGGATAGTGGCATATCTTCTTTACATTCCATAAAAATCGATTACAGATGTCTATGATGGATGGCGGGTCAGAAGAGTAGCTCGCTTGGGTATACATGATTCCGTACAGGAAAATCATGCGTCCGATAAATTCCTTGGATACATATTCTTCCTCCTTGGTCTCGATAGCTAGCTCGTCAAAGAGTGAAAAAAGATGTTCAAAACCATCATGGTCTATCACTTTTTCTGATTTGATGAGAACCGTTAGTTTACCGGACAATCTGCTGATTTCTTGTTGCAGTTTGGCTCTTCTGTCATCATTGTTCAAAATCGTTCATCTCCATCATTCTAGTAAACTTAAAACTTATTCTGCCATCATCGATTATGTAGACCTCAAAAAAGACCATTCCATATGATTTTTATCAACACAACAAAGAAGCGCATTAATTCCGAATATATTAATGAAGGGAAATAATGTCGAATCAGATTATATGGATATTGGTTCATGATCATAAAGAGTTTTATTCCCTCCTGATCCCCTTTTACCTACTCTTCCACGGAGTCACAATTAATTGCATCCTGTTCCTCCACCTCTTCCTCCATGATAAAAAAACGTCCCTGCCCCAACCTACAGCAGAGACGCCCTTCCCCTATCAAAATCACTTACGAAATCGCCACCCACTGCTGGTATGGCACGAACTCTACGCCATTCCACGAGAGTGAATTCATCACATATCCAAGCGCGTCAGCATTGTATCTGCCGGCAATCCGCTGCATCGCCAGAATCTCAAACGTACCGTCCCGCTGGTAGTCGATCGGATAAAAACCGCTAATCGGATTGACCCAGCCTTGGATCGGTGCTTTCAGTCTGCCATCGGGGTTGTATATCTCAGACAGGTACTCCTGCCCTTTGTAGGTGATATCCAAAATGTACGTCTTGGGCGGGTTCTGACTGATCATCTGCACCCTGTAGTTGTCCAGATAGTTCACTTCATACGGGTGCGCTTGATTGAACTGCTCATAGTCAAACAGCAGGCGGGCCTGGCTGTTCACAAACGAATAGATATAGTCATACGTGATCGCACCAGAACCACCGGAATCGATGCGGATGAGGATGTCGTTTATTTTGTCCCCGGTAAAATCCCCAAGAAACAGTGTGGGCGCATATCCCGCATTGGACTTGAGCGGGACGCGGGTAGAACGTCCGGTTCGCCCGTCTTGAATCACCAGCGTAATGTTCTCCACAAACGGGCTGCCTCCAGCAGAACGCGTGCCCGTGAGATAGACCACGTCAGGGATGCGGTCGCCAGTGACATCCCCCACTTGATACGTAATGACCACCGGCAGACTGGTGCTGGGCTGATTTTGCTGAACCAATGTAAACGCGTGCGGGCTGTACATGCCTGTTCTCCTCCACGATAGGTATTCGACCATATCCTATGTCAGATAGAGGGAGAGGGTGTACACAAAACCTCCTTGACTTAGAGTTAACTCTAAGTCTTAGAATTAACCCAACAACCAATCAGGGAGGGCTATTCTATGTATACCATCAGCAAAGCCGCCGAAATCACAGGCGTCAGCGCCCATACATTGCGCTACTATGAAAAAATCGGTCTGCTTCCGGCTCCAGACCGCAATGCCGGGCGTATCCGTGAATACACCGACAAGGATATTCACTTCATCACTTTTTTACATAGCTTAAAAAATACAGGTATGTCACTCGAAGATATATCCGAATTCGTCAAGGACGGCTGTATCCTCACCAAGATCAATGAGGGTGAAAATGTAACCCCCTCCCTCTCGCGCCGTATCGAAATCCTCTCCAAGCACCTGACCAAAATGGAGCAGCAACGGCGTGAGCTTGACCAGATCATCTCGCTCACCCAGGAAAAGCTGTCGTTCTATCAGGCTACCCTGCACGAGAGCAAGGACGGTGACCACGATGAAGCTTAAATGGTATCTCATGCTGCTCGGCTTTACTTTTTTTACGGGAGCCACTTTTCATCTGGCTAAATACGCGGTTGCTTACTTTTCTGCTCCGTCTGCAGCTGCTTGGCGATTTGGTCTTGCCGCAGTGACGATGATCCTGATTCTGACCATGAGGGAAGGGTTCAAGTCGGCTACCATCAGGCAAAACGGCGGAGCCTATCTGCTGCTCGGAATTGTCGGGGTGTTCGGGTTTAACGCGCTCTTTTTCATCGGGATGCAGATGACTTCGGCGATTAATGGCTCCTTGATCATGGCGACGAATCCGCTGGTCACGACGATCTTGGCGGCACTGTTGCTCCATAACCGGATTACGGTACGGCAAGGGATTGGTATCGGGTTCTCGCTGGCCGGTGTAGTGCTGGTGATTACGCAAGGGTCATGGGATGTGATCCGCACGCTCTCTTTTTCCACTGGGGATCTGCTCATTATGCTGGGAAATATATGTTGGGCGCTGTACGGTGTACTCGGCAGACGATGGGTCAAAAACAGCTCGTCGCTTGCGACCACCACCTACACGATGATCATGGGGGCAGTCTGTTTGGTAGTGGCCTCCCTGATCGGCCCGGCTAATCCTGTGTCTGTGACAGATGTGCCTATGCTGGCTTGGGGGGCGATTGGTTTCATGGCGTTCTTCACCACGGTGTTAGGGTATCTGTGGTGGAACCAGGCGATGGCGGAGCTGGGCGCTGCCAGGACGGCGGTATACTTTAACCTGGTGCCTGTGGTGACGATGGTGATCTCGGTCGTGATGGGGTCAGCGGTGACTTGGTTGCAGGTGCTCGGGGCCGGATTGGTCATCGCGGGGGTGCTGATTGCTTCCGGGGTGCTGACTGAGCGGAAACTAGTAACAGGCGGAACTGGTGGACGTGTTGATGCACCTGTTAAGGCAGGAAGTTAGGTTTTCGCCAGCCACTTCTTAGGTTTGGATCACGTTGCTGTAATGATCATGGTTGGGGGATGTGGAATCCTCTCCATCGTTCCCCTCCATAATTGGTATCCCATTAAAGAAAGCATGTTCGGTAAACCATCTAACCATTTCTGGAAGAGTGGTTACGGAACTAGAAGCTTCCTCGCTCTCACTCTCCGCTTCCCCCTCGTGATCGGATGTCATCCATACCGTAAAAGCAGGAATCAGAGCGTCCGCATAGATATGAAAGACGAACTTTTTGTCCCGATAGTGTTTTCGTACATACCGTTCCAGCGACTTCTCTACATACATGAGAATGTGTACGGTCTGGTCATTGGTGATTCTGTTTTTATGGAGCAATCGACTCAACCCGTGAATGTACCGATAGTTATGACAGGCTTCGCTTTTCATCAAGGCCGGATCACTAGAAAAGAGGAAATCGGGTTGTTCTGTTAACGTCTTAATCTCTCGATAGGCTTTCAAACCGTTTTTCTGTAAATAATCAAGCACCGAAATTTCGTCCTTAGCTATGCTTTGCTCCCCCCAACACCCGCTCAAACGCCCGCAAATTCCCCTGATCCCGCGATGTATCGTATACGGCAAATACGATCTTTTCAAACCGCTCCGCATACCCCTCGTCTACCAGTACCTTTTTGAAGTATCCCGCTACATCCTCCGGTCTGTTCTTAAACACCCCACATCCATAAGCCCCCAGTACAAGTCCCTTGTTTCCATGATGAGCTGCCAGCTCCACTATTTTTCTGATCCGGTTGGTCATGGTGCTGTGGATGTTGGATCGGTTGTGCGGTTCGCGTTCCAGCACGACACCAGCGTTCACAGCAGGGGCAGTGATCATCGAGACGGTATACGGCTCGGCTAGCAGGCGGTCCTGATCATCTCGGATGACGGGGACGTGCGGGGAGTAAATCATATAGTCAGAATAAAGGCAGGTTGAACACCTTCTGTTGTAGTCATACATCTCCTGCATCTGCACAATACATGGGTACAGCCCTGATGCCCGTGCCAAGCTTTCTTCTTGCGCTTGGCTGCCGTTCAGAAAGCCGCCACCCGGATTTTTCGCCGAGGCAAAATTGAGGCAGACCGTTTCCGAGATGCCCTGCACGGACAGGAGTCGCTTGACAGCGGCGAGGGTTGTTTCGCCGGTTACTTCGATGTTGGTGGCTTTACCATGGTTGGTGGTGCTGTCTGGGTTGGCTGGTATATCCGTGCTCTCCGCTTGATCGACGTCGGCAGAGCTATTTATGCTGTCCACGTGATCAGGGGCAAGCGCGTCCCCCACCTCTATCCTCTGCTCAGGCCGATACAGAACAGAACCGCTCTTTGCCGACTCTAGAGCTTCCCGTAGATCAATCTGCTTCCCCGCTGGTGACAAATAGCTTCCCTTTTCAAAAATCTGTATGGTTTCTGCCGCGATTTGCGCTCTCCGCACTCTACCGGGTTTGGTCATCTGTCGAACACTCCTTCCAGTGGATAGGTATTTTTAGGTATTATAGTTCGGATTCGCAGAATAGTTGCGCTTCCTGCTTTAATAAAAAAAGGCTTCATCCCGACTTACTTAGGATGAAACCTTTGCACACAGGTTTGCAGCACAACGCCTTCTCTGATGATTACAAAATAAGGGGCTTGCCGCTTTTCATATGTTGGTCAAAATCTTCGAACTTGCCCAGCTTCAGCTTCTTCCCAAACAATGCAGAAAAATCCTCTAACGCCGCTACTGCCTCACCGAAGTGCTCTGACTGTACACTGCGGTCGATTTGTTCAAAGCAACGCTTGAATTCTTTGGCATTGGTCTGGAGCTTTTGCTGGATCAGATATTCGAATTCCTCGCGCTGTCTGATCATCTCCTGTTGGGCCGCTTCACACAGGACGATGATGCGCTGTGCTTCTTCCTCAGCCAGCCGGGCATCCCGGGAGATGGCCAGCGCGGATTGGTAGACCCCGGTTGCCACCATGTAGCCTGCCATACTGCCGATGACCGCTCCCACCGGCCCAAAAACCGCCCCCGCCGCTGCCCCTGCATACATACTGGATGCCGTACTCAGACCCGTCTGCCCGATTTTCTCCATCGCTTCCTGCGAGTCTACTTCGCCTTTGGCATATCGAAAGACGGTGACCCCGATATCTACTACGCCTGCGGCAATCCCGGTCGCTACATTGGATTTGGCGAGAGCAGCGATCCCTGCCTTCTCTGCGGTGACACGGATGCCGGCACTGAGCGCACCCGTTACTCCACCCCTGACCCCTGCTTTTCCAGCGTCGACTGCTACATTTTTGGCAGCTTGTCCTGTGGTGATCTCTCCTCTGGACACGGCGATCCCGTTCTTGACCAGGGACATCGCACCGCCGATGACGGTCGACGCTGCCGCACTCTGCGCGCTCGTTGCTCCGATCTCTTTTTTGATCTGTTGCCACTCAAAAGCAGAACGGTACGCATCCGGGCTGTTCCCCGCCAAGACGGCCTCATCGTAGGTCGTGCCACTGGAGCTGACCTCTCCGTGCTTGAGCTTGCCGGTCAGATTCTTGACGGTATCCCGGTAATCCTCACTGTAGATGGAGCCACTGCCGGCACGCTTTTCTGCCAATTCCCGCACTCGGTCTGCCTTATCGGAGTTGGCAAGCTTCTGCATACCGTTGTACTTTGGATCACTGATCATTCTTGTGAGGCGTGCAGGATCGTTACTGGACTTAGCCTGTACTTCTTCAAGGACTTGGTTGCCTCGGCGGATCAAGATGTCTGCCTTGGCATGGGGGTCGCCTTCGAGTGCGGTCACATAGGCACGGACATCGTCGCCTTTGACGGCGGCGTCCGTATTGAATTTGGTCGCTTCGATCAGTTCGAAGAGATTGCCCTGCTTCTGTCCGATCCCTACGTTTTTGAGCCTTTCCGCCATATCGCCGAGAGCGTTCATTCCTTCGATGGCGATGTTGGTCGCTTCCGCCTGATTACGAGCAGCGTGGGAGCCGAGCTGGCTTCCGAGCGTGGCATCCAGACCATCTGACGCAGCCTCTTTTTGCTTCTTTTTGCTTTTTCCAAATAAGAAGGAAAACATCTCGTTCCACTCCTTTTTACTCCCCGTTGATCAGAAGCATGGCATTATCCAGCATTTCTGCTGCATTCTCATCGAGTGCGCCCTGTTTATCCAGAATCGGCGTCTCCAGCAGGATTTTCGTCACTTGGGCCATCTGGTAAGCCAGTTGGAGGACATGCTTCTGCTGATCGGTCAGATCGTTGTAGCTGAGTGCCACTTTCTTGCCAATCAGTCCGAAGAAGAATTGCTTCACCTTAAAGCCAAATTTTTGGTTGCGGGCTGCTTCCGCTTGTGTCAATTCGTATTCCACCCGGTCCAAAATAGCCGTCATCCGGGGGGCCATCTCTTCGATGGCTTCTATGTATTGCTCCGCAATGTCACAGATCGCTTCGAGCATGCTGGTCGCTGTGCGGAATTCTTCGGCGGCCTGTTTGGCTTTGGCCAGCGTTGCTTTGGCTTCCGCGAGGTTTTTCTTCGATTTGGACTCCATCAAAAAGCCGCCAAGCGCAATCGCCGGACCTGCTACGATCCCGCCAAGAACTGCTGCTCCACCTGCCATGCCCAATCCTCCAGCCGCCAGAGAGCCACCGCCAAACCAAGCTAATGTCGCGTTGGTCGCCGCCACACCAGAAAGCGCTGTAATCGCGGTACCCGTAGAGGCTGAAGCGAACATCAGGGCGCCACCGTAGGAAGCCACACCTGCCAGAGCACCTGCTCCAAGAGACTGAATCCCACCTGCAACCACTTCGCCTGCCTTCAACGACAACTGCCGCATCTCCATGATGTCATTCTCGGTAAGTGCTGCCTGGCGGTTCCCGTCCACTGCTGCCGCCCCTTGCACCTGCACATGCTGAATCTTCCCGACGACCTCTACGAAACGTCCAATCTGCTCGTCCCATGTGCGCAGCTTCAATTCTCCCAATTCGGCCAACGTCTCGGTGGTTTCCTCTTTGGCTTCTTCGAGTTCAAGCCGGGCTTCCTCGTAGATATCTTCCGCCCGTTCATTCAGATCTCTTGCTTCATTGTTATTGGAGACGGATTTGACCCCTTTGGCGATCCCGACCGCTCCTGCAATCGCCGCTCCGACACCCAAAATTAATGGTAATGGCATGATTTAATCCCCCTTTTGTATTGCGTGTTCGGTCTGAAGTGCTTCACATACCTTAAGATTCGCCTGATAGAACTCTTCTTTGGAAAAATGGAGATGGTACACCTTCTCATACATCACATCTACCCGGCAGATATCCGGACGTGTCTCATAGGTCTGGCATCGGTTATCTCTCAGATGGATACACACCCCATCCCCGCGATCCAGCTCAGCCAGTGCCTCCACGCCTGAGATGTTCTGACAGCATAGGCCGCAGGTACTACAAGGAAAAGTCAGATTCATCGGTTACAGTCACCCTTTTGTAACTCTATTAAAAAAATAAATGCAATATATCATATACCCTAATAATAACCCACAATCTGGATCTTAGCACCCCTAATAATAGGAATAAATGCCCGATCGAATTTTTAACCTGTACAAAAAAACTTATCTGAAATAGAAAATTAGTGTAAAAAAATAATTTTTATATATCCTTTTCCCTATTAATAACGTTAATAAAATGATTCGTTTGGCCGATATAAAAAATATCACATATTTTACATAAGGGGCTAATCAGCGATGAGTAGATTTTTCATAGGGACCCTGCCGTCAGCCGAGTGCGAAACGGCCTATCGATTAATTGCTGAGAATATGACAGATTTAACGGGGGGTGAACAGTACCGACGGAACGATTCGGTATGCTGCTCCCTCTTCTAAGAGGGCTTTATGTTTGGAATTTTTCCAGAAAAGCTGCATATGCAATCACGGATGGAAGTAGCCATGAAAGCCAAACAAATAGGGCTGTTGGCTGATTCTCACTTTAACGAATCGACGTATTGATGCAAAAAAACTACGAAACCCCATCTCTCCAAACTGTTCCTATCATCTGTCCAGTCATTCCGTATGAATGGCGTTGCCGAACTTATCCAATTGCCGATTGTCAATGTGTACTACGTCATTCCTCTGTTGAATTTGGAGGATTTATTCGCAATTCATGTAGAAAATGAGGGATAGAAAATGAAATGGTTTTATCATCTTAAGACATCCGTAAAATTAATCTCTGCTTTTACTACTATCGCCATTATCTTAGCTTTTGTTGGATTCTTCGGTTTGAATAGTCTTAAAGAGACGAATGGTCAATTGAAGATTATGTATGATGATAGACTGGTCCGGATTAATGATATTTCTCAGGCGCAGATTTTCTATCAGCGTCTACGGGTCAACATCCGGGATCTCAACTATTTCTCTACGACTCATGAACAAAACCAATTCTATGACAAAGAAATCCAAGAATTAAAAAAGCAGGTTGATGCCAGAATCAATACATACAAAGATACGAACCTGACCCCGGAAGAGGCTGCCCTGCTGGCCAAGTATGATGAGGCTTGGGATGAATACAATGATTGGTTAGAGAAAGCGATTCAAGTTGCCTATACAAATAATGTTAGTGAATTCAACAATAAGATCATGCCGGAATTTAAGAAGATCGGTGATAAATTAGAAGATATCATGAGCGATTTGATCACCCTCAACATTAAGCTTGCTGAGAAATCGAAGGCAGATGCAGATGCCCTGTACGAATCCTCCCGCACTTTTATTATTTCGATTGTCATTGCCTCTCTGCTGATCAGCATCGGATTTGGAGTCGTCATCTCCCGGATCATTTCCCGACCATTGAACCAAGTGGTAGACCTCATCGAGAAAGTAGCTTCCGGTGATTTAACAAAAACAACCGATATCGACACCAGAGACGAAATCGGACAATTAGCCAAATCGATCAATGCAATGGTGCTGAGTCTGCAAACCACGATCAGCAGTATCTTGTCATCCGCCGAAAACGTCTCTGCTGCTGCACAACAAATCTCAGCAAGCACGGAGGAAATCGCAAGCGGAAGTACCAACCAGGCTCATGATTCCCTCAAAATGAGCGAATTGTTCAAGGACCTCTGTGACGCCAGTAACTCGGTGGCACGCAGCGCGGAGCAAGCATCCCAATTGTCTGCCTCCATGCTACACACAGCAAAGGACGGCGGTAAGGTAGTCCGCATCTCTATTGACGGCATGAATCTGGTGAATGAGCAGATGTCTCAGCTCGAAAAAGACTCCTACAAGATCGGGGAAATCATCGAGGTAATCAGCGATATTGCCGACCAAACGAACCTGCTTGCTCTTAACGCGGCGATTGAAGCGGCTCGCGCCGGAGACCAAGGTCGGGGCTTTGCCGTTGTGGCAGATGAAGTCCGTAAATTAGCAGAGCGCAGTACAGAAGCCACCAAGCAGATTACCGTGATTATTAAAGAGATGCAGGAGAACACCAAGCATAGCGTCAAAGCGGTGGGTGATGGTGTTCTCTCCTCCCGACAAACTGGAGAAGCATTCGAGCATATTATCGACATGGTGAATGAATCCGCCACCAAAGTAATGGAAATCGCAGCCGCAAGTGAGGAACAGGCTGCTCAATCCGCCGAGGTACTTGCTTCGATTGAAAATATCTCCGTCGCTGCAGAAGAAGCAGCCGCAAGCAGCGAGGAAGGTGCCGCAACGGCCCAATCCCTTGCCGACTTAGCCGAAGAACTGAATAACTCTGTCAACCATTTTAAAGTGAGCTAGCTGAATCACGGTTACTATTCCGCCAAAAGATGACTTCTGAATTCATCAGGAGTCATCTTTTTTATGACCATTGATAACGAACTGAATGGTAGAAGGTCAAAATACAAATGACCCGTAAGAGATTCACTTTTTTCAAAGTGTCCGTCTTACGGGTCATCGTTCACATCAGATTACGGATTCACGACATCGACGTCAGACGCTTTGACAAAGCCATAGCGGTGGCCGAAGTGTATGCGGTAGTACTCCTCGTTACCAAATACCATCTTATGTGTCGCGGTTGGATTGTGGGAGAATACAGTCGCGTTGTAGAAGTTGCTCTTGATTTTTTCAACTGCGACATACTTCTGTCCTTGTGGGATCGTGTAGAGCGGTGTCAGGGTGCGCGGGCTGATGCCTGCTGGGAAGGCACTTGCTTCTGGATAAGCGCCGCCATACACCTCGATGGATTCCTTGCCTGCCTTCGGAGTGATAAGCGTGCCTTTGCCTGGTACGGTTACTTTGCCTTGTGGGTTGTGGAACCAAGCCTTTTGACCGCCGAACCAAATCGCTTGCCAGTCGCCTTGCTCATCTGCGAGATAGAAGCTTTGACCGGTTGGGGCTTTGCTTCCCTCTTCATACAGGCTGTAGCTGCCCGGCCCCGGATAGAGCACATCATCGAACAGAGGCGCGTCAAAGCTAGGCTCTTGATACAGATAGACGAAGTTAGCCGGCTGGGACTCTACCCCTTCGATATATGGACGGTTGGTTTCAAAATGAGGCTTGAACGTGACGATCTCTTTGGTACCATGGGCTGGCGTGATCGGTGCGCCGAGCAGCTCCATGTAATGCTCCCAATCCCAGAATGCGCCTGGGTCTTCGTGCATCGTTCTTTGGCGGGCCGCGGTCAGTGCAGGGATCTCGTCATGGCCGAAGATGTGGGCGCGGTCGAGTGGGATATCGTATTTGTCTGCGAGGTATTTGACCAGCTTGGCGGAAGCGCGGTACTGGTGTTCATTGAACCATTTGGCGCCTTCGAGCATGTAGCCTTCATGCTCTAGACCGATGGAGTGCATGTTGTAATACCAGTTGCCTGCATGCCAAGCAACATCCTTGTTGTCCACCATCTGCGCGATGTGGCCGTCGGAGGAACGCAGGACATAATGAGCAGATACAGAGGCAATCGGGTTCTGGAACCAGTTGATCGTGCCTTGGTAGCTCACCTCGGTATTATGGATCACGATATAACGGATATCTGGGCCAAAATTCGGACGGTCAGCGGTATCGTAGTTGCCATAGTTGGACGGGCTGGATGAACGCTGCTGGTAGAAAGCCGGGATGAAGTCGCATTTGAGACCTTCTGGACAGTCTGCGAGGCTGTCTGATTTGCTTTCTTTGAGCTTGAGGGACTGGGCGGTGTCGCGGTTCGGCGTGACAGTCTTTGCGGCAAGCACGACAGATTGCCCGCCTGTAGTGGTATGGGAGAGCCCTTCATTGATCGATTGATAGACTTGGTCGGCAAAATCATACGCGACCACTTTTTCCTCAGAACCGATGTACTTGGCTACGGCACCATACCAGTCTTTTTCCTCTGTCGGCACTTGGCCTGTGGTCTCTTGTGCGTATTTGGCGAGGAGGGCTGCGCCGCCACGGATGTTTTGGGCTGGGTCTTTTTTGAGGGTTTCGGCGTCGAGTTGGAGGATGGATGCTGCGGTGTCAAGGGTATGTAAGGTTGGGTCTGTCTCGGATGAGGTGGATGTGGAATCGGCTGCGGCGTTTTCGTCTGGATTCGTTGTGGCTTCGTACTGGGTCAGGTGCATGAGACCGTAGCCTGCCTGTGCGCTCGGTTCGCCGTTGTGGTGCTCCCAGCGGGTCATGTTGTAGGAGACGGACATGAGTACATGGACGGGTACCTTGAATTCTGCGGCAGCATCGTGGAAAGCCTTTTGCAGGGAATCAGCTTGGACTTCCTCAGCGTGTGCGGTGGATACACCCCATGGTGCCACTCCCCACGGTGCAGTTCCCCATGGCGTGCCCCAAGGCGCTACTCCCCACGGTGTTCCCCATGGTGCCTGACTTGCTGGTTCTGTTGCTGCTGGTGTTACTCCCCACGGCGTTACGCCTGATACGGTCATCAGTGCGACGGACAGCGGGATGATTACCTGTTTGATGCCATGTCCACTGTTCTTCAAAGTCAGTTTCCCCCTTGAAATAAAATTTTACAAAAACGGATTGTTTATGAATGATTACAACAAAGGGGCAGGGAAATCCTTCTGATTTTTGAGAAAATAAAGAAAAAAGGGCTTTTCGCCCAGATTGGTGCCGGAAGTTACTTCGACCAGCGTTCTAGCTTATGAATATTCCTCGTAAACAACCCCGTCATAAACCGTGGAAAGCCAAACTCCACCAGCTTCTGCTTCACTCTTTCCTTCATCTGATCGGCTGTGATGTCTGGCAGGGTAAACTCGCCATTCTCGTAGCAATGGCTGCAGTAGGTCGTGCTTTTCTCTCCGTTGCGCTCTGTACCTCCCCCTTTTTCATCGCGGGATAGGGGCATTCCGCAGCTTTGGCAGTTTTTATGTGTTTTGGTTGTTGGCATCTGGTACTTCGCTCCCTTTTTATATGGAATCACTGGGATTCTACGATTCTCTCATCCTCTGCTTTTCTAATCGCTAGACTATTAGTACGATAGGATGGCATGGAAATCCTTTCTATTTCCTCTTTCAGGCAGGAAAAAGACTTTTCTCCCCGATCCTACAGGGCGAAAAGCCTTTTACGTGTTGCGGTATATCTACTTCTGCACAAACAACTCCGGCAGCCGCTCTCTCATCTCTTCCACATAAGCCGACTCCCCGTATGCCAAGTGCTTTTTCCAATCCTCCGCTGCCGCTGCGGTATCGCCCAGCTGCAACAGACAAATCCCACGATGGTAGTAGATCTCCGGCTCATCTGCATCCTCGAACGTCAGCGCATCCGTATAATCCTCCACCGCTAACTGCCATTTTTCCTGTGCTTCATACACCCACGCGCGGTTGAACAGAATCGTTCCGTTCTTCTCCAACCGCAGCACTTCGGTCAGGTCGTCGACGGCGCTGTCATGCTCGCCCATCTCATAGGAAAGAACAGCCCGGTTGGTCCACGCAGCGACCAGCGTTTTGTCCTGATCCAGCGCATTCGTCAGCGCCAGCCATGCATGCTGGTGATTGCCCAGAGCCAGCTCGATCAGGCCAAGCGTGCAGAGGAGCTGAGCGTGTGCAGGGTCGATCGCCAAGCCACGCTCCACATCAAGGCGGGCTTGCTCGAACTGCTCTGCTTCATATAATAAGGTCGCCCGGTTGAGCAGTGCATCCAGATGCTGTGGCTCAATATCCAGCAGATAGTTGAGGTCAGCAAGCGCTTTGTCCACTTCCCCCTGACGGATATAGGCAGCAGCCCGGTTGTAATATACCTCTGGGAACGGCGGGCTCAGCTCAATCGCGCGGTTATAATCGGCGATGGCATCTTCTAGACGGTTCATTTTGCTGTAGAGATTACCACGGTCAAAATGGTACTCGGGATAGTTCGGGTCGATCTCAATCACCCGGCTGAAACACTCTGCCGCTTCGTCATATCGCTTAAACGCGAGGTAAATCTGCCCTCGGTTATGCAATAAAACGGAGCGGTGCAGCAGGTGCTCGTCCGGTGCCAGAACCTGATCCAAAAGCTCCCAGCCTTCTGACACGAGTTGGAGCGCTTCGTTCAGACGGTTCTCGTGCAATTCTACAAGCGCCAGACCGTTGCGGTTGAATACTCCGTGGAAGGCGCGGTCTTTTTCGTCCTCGATGATGTCGGAGTGGGCAATTGCTTTTTCGATCCATTCTCTCGCCTTGAGATGATCTCTTACACGGTGGTGACGAGTGTAATACATGGAATAGCCGTACGCAATCGCCATATGTACCAGATTCTCATCTGTCTGGGTCAGAAGCTCGTCGAACAGCTGTGGAATCCCATCCGTACGGCCCAAGGCAGAGAGCGAGGTGGCGGTTCTCATCGTGAAAAACTTATAATTGTCAAACTCGGACGCTGCATCTGTCATGGACCGGCCCCGAACGCTCATCTCGACCACCACTTCGTAGAAACCGATGTTCATGCAGTAATTGACAGCCTCTTTGAGTGCCTCTACCGCTTGGGTCCGGGAACTGCCCCGCTCGAGATGATACGGGATCGCTCCGAGATGGAGAGACCATTGATCCTGCTCAGTCAAGGCTTGTGCCCGCTCGTCGTGAAGTCTCTGGCGCAGCTCTACAGGTGCTGTCTCATAAGCAGCGCGTTCCCGTGCACAATCTGATGTGCCATCAGAGAAAATGTAGCGCTCGCAAAGCTCCAACCGCTCTGACTCGGACAAGGATGCGAGAGTGGCTGACACATCTGCCGATTCAGATACCGTCGAAGATGCAGACCCATCCGCCACAGTGATTGGCTCTGTATAGGACTGCAACGCCTGCTGTAAGTTCTCATGACCGACCTTTTCAGACGAGCTGATCACGACCTTGATCTGCTCTGGATGAGCACGGCGCAACAGTGTGCTGATGAACTCTGCATCCAGATGATCACAAGCCTGCACATCTTCAAAAATCAGCGTCAACGGCACACTCGGATCTTCCTGTTGCCCCCGCTCCAGATCTGCCAACGCCCGCAACAGATCAATCAACCCATTGGCCATCCGCTGGGTACGCATTTTGGAGTAATACCGCGTCCGCTCTTTCGGAACTGCAAGCGATGTCAGCGTCTCCTGACTCACCTCAATCACAGATTTCAGCTCAGGCGCCATCGACAGGATCGGAATTCCACTGGCTTTTACGAGCTCAGGGTACTTCCTGTAGGCTTTTAGCATCATCTGGCGCAACAGCTCACCTGTACCAGAGTATGGCCCCCGACGATTTTGATGACAGTTGGCGACATACACATGCTCCTGCTGTACGTCTGGGTAGTGCTTCTCCCGTTCTTGACGGGTCGATCCGATCAACCATGTATGCATAACCGTTTGTTTCATATCATTCACCCTTCCTGTGACATCGGTGCATGGCTCACTTTTTTACGTGCTTGGCGTTCTTTCCAATAGAGATAGAGGATGATACTGTAATGGATTACCATAAAGGAAAGGAACACGATCGAATCCCAGAAGCGCATATCGGTTCCCGTGATCAAGGAGTTAAACACATTGCTGAGAAGCTGGAAAACCACAGGGAACATATAGAAAAAGATCCCGACCATCAACAACCAGCCCGCCGCATAGAAATAACGGTAGGTTCTGGCTACCTGCTGGTCACGCTCCGTGTAGATGGACAAGTCGATGAGTTTGTGCGTCTGTTTGGTTGCTTGGTACCACGAGTTTTTGATCATATCGCGGGTGGTTTCTTGCAGATTGACACAGCCCCACACCGTAATCATCAGGTAGTAGATATCTGTCTGCAGTTGAAAATAAAACTGCCAGAACAACCTAAGCAGCGTGGTAAAGGCAAGTCCCATACAATAACCGGCTAACAGCGTAATCTCCCCCGTCGACATCAAAATCGCTCCGGCCGCGATCACCAGCAAGGAGAACCACAGCAAATCTCCCATCATCCCAACGAGGATCGGCAGAAAACGCTTCTCCCTCGGCACACCCCAGATCCCCGGCATCGAAGAGGTAAATACCAAAAAATACATACGCCTACCCAGACCCAGCCTCGAGCGAATCCCCAGTCTGCGTCCAGCCAGCATGTGCATCGCTTCATGAAACAAAAGCCCTGGCAGCTGTCCCAAGATCATGCCCACAAAAACAACCATCGTATATGGTGAAAAAAGAATGCTCTGGCGGCTCGGTCGAAGCTCTGGATACTTGATCATGATCCACGCTGCACAGGCAAAAATCGCCCCGTACAACAGCCATCCCACCGGGGAAAAAGCCAATCTCCCCAGCCATTGCCAAGAGATTTCCTTGTTTTCGGTCTCAATCGGTGCCCCATCATCCTCCACGATGAAGGTAAGCTCACGCAAGGTCAGTAAAAAGTCGTCCATATCCAGCTCTTCCTGGTAGGTCTCCTCATACCAAGCATGGGCTTCTCCAATCGTCACACCCTCTTGGAGCTTCTGTACAAGTGCTGCCCCATCTTCTGGGAAAACAGCAAAGGTATCTGTTCCAAAGCGTCCGATCATCACACCTTCTGGATCGGGCATAAAGGTAAGCGGATGGAGTACAATCCTTAGTTGATCATTATCGTTCATGTCTTCCTCCCAGATCTGATCTGGTATTTGTTTTGGTCATGAAAAAGCGGGGCATTATGCCCCACTTTTTCATGGATTGATGAATGAATTAGCAAGTCCAGTCGTACAGAGCTACACCAGCAGAAGTCAATTTGAGAGTTTCGGTTTTCTTCACAGTGATTTTTTTCATGAATAATTCCTCCAGTAAATTGAAGTATTTGATACCAAATATTGGTGTATCTAGTATCTGATTGTTATTTTACATAGCCCACAGTATAAAGTCAACAAATTTTTAGAAACTTTTGGTAAATTAAACAATTCCATTCAAAAGTTAACGCCGCTAACCAAACCAAGCTTAATGTTTCAATTGTTATTGAACAGGGTATAGGGATGGTAATCGACCTTTTTCAGAAAGGGGGCTCTTTTCGGTACATGCATAAAAAAGGTCCCAAGCTTTTTGGTCTTCTGCTTTATCTCTGTTCGGCGGCTCTGGCTGCATACACGTATGTGGAACAGTATGATCCACTCCTGTTGCCCCATCATCTGTCGATTACCTTGCTGGCTCTTCTGTGCGGATTGATCCTCAAAGAAATCCAGTGGCGGGTCGAAATCTCGGGGCGGACGATCACCTCCATTATTGACTTTAGCGTTGGGTTTGCCCTTTTGACTGATCCCTTTTATTTATTTGTTTATTTTAGTCTGTACTTTCTCATCGTCCATTGGAGAGAGAAGCGCATCCATGGGACGTTTCAGCTATGGGATTATTTTGGGGACACGGGGAATCTGTATGTGAGTCTGCTGACAGGGTATATTCTGTTTCACTCTATCCTGCCAAGCCCTCCACCCTTTACGATTGGATATATCCTGACGACTCTCCTTACCGAGACGACAGCGGTACTTGTCTCAACCGCCATCATCTATGTAATATTCAAGCTGGAGGATGACAAGACCCTGCTTATCCAATTCAGGGAATTCACCAAGTATGAATGCTTGTTTACGATCATCTTCTGTACGCCGGGCAGTGTCTTTTTATACTATTTCTTCTCTCATGGGGAATATGTCGGCGGGTGCTTCTTTATCCTGATCGCGGTGGCTGCCTTGAAGTCATTGGAAAAAGCAAGCCATAGCCATATGGAACGGGCTGAGCTTGAGAGCTACCGAAAAATCGCCTATGCTGATGAGCTGACCGGAGCCTATAATGTCCGTTTTCTCAAGATCGAACTCAATGAGCTGGAAAAACAACGCGAGACGCTTGGTCTGGTGATAGGCGATATCGACCACTTCAAGCAGGTGAACGACCGGTATGGTCACGGGGTTGGGGATCTGGTTCTCACTCACTGTGTCAAAGTCATCCGGCAGGAGCTGTCTGCAGATGACCTGCTGATCCGGTCGGGCGGTGAAGAGTTTACCCTGATCCTGAAATCCAAAACGTATGAGAACTGTCTTGCTCTGTTAGAAAAAATCCGACGAAAAATAGAAAACACCCCGTTCCGATCGCAGGGAAGCGAGTCTGCTGTGATCCCCTGTACGATGAGCTTCGGGATGTATTTTATCGGGAAAGGCGAGCGGCTAACCTACAAGGACGCGATCGAATTCGCTGACCAGCTGTTGTATGCATCCAAGCAAAATGGCAGAAATCGGGTGACCGCGAAAAATGGTCCGGCAGAAAATGAGCTGTTGAGACAAGCCTCGGGAGAGAGTCCGGGGCGCTAGATGCCGGAAGCCGGAAGCGCACATAGCATGTCGAATCCTGCCATTTAAAAAGAGCCACACCCCATGTCAGATGGAGTGTGGCTCTTTCAACATGTCCAGCTATGTTACGATCTTCTGCGCTTGAAGAACCTTGCAAAAATCATTGCAATCACCAGTACTGCCGCAAGACCAGATGAGAGGATGATGTATTCCAGAGAATATCCGCCGGTTGCGGAACCAGGCGGCCCACTCTTGCCATCCATAGGCAGTCGCGGCATGTCACCTGGCGCTCCATTCTCACCCATCGGAGGCGCTTGCCTGTCGCCTGGTGCCCCCCCGCCAAATCCGCCTCGGTCACTGCTCGTAACAGCTGCAACCACCAGCTTGCCGGACAATTGTGCGAGGATGGATTCTGCACGCTTCACGGAGAATTGGACGAGACTTTTCTCACCAGAGATGCTTTCTTTGAACTGTTCGGTTGTGTAGAATTTTGTCGGATCTTTTTCTACGTATGGGGCGATCAGGGAGGCCACCTGTGCCGTCATCGTTCCCATATAATCTTCGGTGAAGTAGGTTGTGGCAATTTCTTTTAGATTCTCGTTGAATTGATCACGGTACTCTGGAACAGCGAGCAAAGCATTGAGCAGCGGTCGGTCTGCCAGTGTCGCTCCCGATACTGGTGTTGTGATGCTGAAATTGATATTGGTTTCATCCATAAAATTAGCCGCCATATCACCACCGCCGGGGCCGCCCATATTTTTTCGGTTTGCGGCATTGGCTTGCTGTTGGTTAGCAGCATCACCTTCCGCATTACCCGGAGGTCGGCCACCACCACCACCGCCCACTCCGAAGCCAGCGAATGCCATGTTGTAATCCCACGGCAGCATGGAGAATACGCCGTTTTCTTCATATAGATAGTAATTGTGTTTCAAATTCCCCTGATAGTGATCCAAGTTCACCAAGGCGGTATTGAGTGCGAAGTAGCGGAGCATCTCATCTACATCAAGAACCTTGGAAATATCACCGCCGTTGTTGATCGCATCCAGCATGTTGATCAGGGCAGATTGGTCGGTGGACTCCAGATTGGTTTTCAGACCGATTCCGGTGTAGTCGTCGATGTCATCACTGATCCATTTGAGATCACTGCCCACTCCATCCGGCTTGTATAAATCACCGGTACCCTCTGCGAAGTTGCGGGCCAAAAAGGTCTCCTCAATCGCCTCAACCCCCAGATAAAGCCCCCATTCCTTGCCGTTGATCGTGATATACATATAGGAGAACGCAGGAGTGGGCAGCCCCATTTTCTCCATCAGGGAATAGGACAGGAATTCGCGCATCTGTGACGGGTCGGTGTAGTTATTATTGAGGTTCAGCTTCTTGAGACCATGCAGATTCTGCTGATCGATATAGTGATCAAAGTCGATTTTAAAGCTGAAGCGGTCGGAATCCTCCATCTGGGCGACAGAGCGGAGTGTCAGATTCCCCTTGGTCCGAAGCCCGACATTCTCGACGGTTTCCCCGTTGATGGTCACATTGGCTGAGACGAATTTTTCTTCCAGTGGAGTTGCCAGCATCGACTCCAGATCAGAATCCTCCAGCGTAATATCTACGGTGGTGACTTTGCTTCGGTCAAAGACGTTGGTGGTATAGGAGTAGTCTGTCTCCTCTGGCTTGACTGTCAATTGCGGGGCCAACGCCATGACCGCGAGCAAGACCGCCATCAGCAACGCAACCGACGCCACGATATATCTATTTTTCACAACGGCTTCTCCTCCTCTCCGGATTTACTCAACTCAATCGGTTACGCTGTGAAGTTACCATCGTAGCTGAGCATCATCGCAGACTGGACACCTTCCATCTCTGAGATTTGATTGACAAAGGCAACATCGTTTTGTTTGATGCGGATTTCATAGATGACTTCCAGACCTTGATTAGGAGAAGATGATTTCGATTTGACGGTATGCTTGATCACTTTGGAGGACACGATGCTCTCCAGTGCTTTTTCCACGCTTGCTTCGTTGTATTTGACGATCAGCAGGTACGGATTCTCTACTGTGAGACGGTTGACGAAGAACAAGAGCACCAACCCAATCAAAATAGCCCCGATAATCACCAATGGAATGAAGCCAGCCCCACACAAGATACCAGACGCCACTGCCCAGAAAATATAGACGATGTCCATCGGGTCTTTAATCGGCGTACGGAAACGGACAATGGAGAGCGCACCGACCATACCGAGGGATAACATCACGTTGGAAGATACCCCCATAAGAATCAAAGCGGTTGCCATCGTCATGATGATCAGAGAGATGCTGAACGAGTGGGAATACATCACACCGGAGAATGTCTTTTTATAGACCAGGTAAATGAAAAGCCCAACAGCAAAAGCGGCGACCAGAGAGATCAGCGAGTCTACGACTGAGAAGCTGACTGTATTTTCCAAAAAGCTGGATTTGAAAATATCATTAAAATTAATCGTATTGGTAGTCTGGTTCATGATCGTTATGCCTCCGTTTTTTAGATTTAGCCGTACATGCGGCTTACTTGGTATTTAGAAAAAGCTCCTTTTCGGCGGTCACTGACCTGCAGGATCTTGCGGATCACATCTGGCAGGTATTCATCGTATTTCACTTCGAGGATCACTTGATTCGGCTCTAAGACGTCTACCATGATGACATCTGGATTCAGCAGATCATTGTTGCGAAAGCTCGTCTTGATGGCACTGTCGAAGGTGACGCGGACATTGCCGTATTCATAGATGAACACCTCCCGCTCATAGTCCACGATGGTGACCGGCTTGAGCTGGTGGACGGTCATCTGCACATACAGTTCACGGATGAGGTCTCGGGAGTCTTGCTGCATCCAAGCAATATCTCCGTGGCGGATACTCTCATACTCCTCTGCGGTGATGCGGCATTTTTTCTTTTGGCATAGGTTATCCACTTTGGATTTCTTCTCCAGATGGATGAAGTCCGTATTGTGGTCATATAGCCTCACCCTGAATTTATCCCGGCGGTAGTACCCTTCTTTCTTTTCCGTCAGAACCTTATCATCGATGTTGTCAAAATAGACGCTGCGGATGAGATACTTGCCGTCCGCTTTTGCATGCGGGTCGGGCTTCATGATGTGTTGCAGGTTTTTTCGGAGCAGAAAACAGTCCATGGTGGTAATCTCATGCTTCAGTTCGACACGGCCTTTATATGTGGGCTTTCCCTTTGCTTGCATCTGGTGGTCACACTCCCTTGTCATCAGCGGGGCTGGTTGGTTGGTATGTCTTTCGCTCTCACAGGTACTTATCTTACGGAGCAATTATTAAATCGAAATTAACAAAAGCTTAAAAAAGCGATTTTCCCGGGAGAATGTTTTTCCATTCTTTTGGGGCAACCGCTTACATCTGTTTGGAGGTTGGGCAGGGCATCGTATGAAGGGGGATTCAAAATAAAAAAGGAACACGGGAAGAGGATAAGAATTCTCTTCTTCGTGCTCCTTCTATAAGGCGTCCATTCTGTTTACTTGGACGCCGTCTCCTGAAACGGTCTCAAAAACACCTTCGGAATCGGTGATTCAAACCGCATTAATTCGCCTGTTGTCGGATGCGTAAACGACAGCACCCGTGCGTGCAGTCCGAGACGACCGATCACCTTCGTTTTGGCTCCGTATTTTTTGTCGCCGACGATGGGGTGTCCGAGGTCTTCCATGTGGACACGGATTTGGTTTTTGCGGCCTGTTTCGAGGTTGACCTCCAGCAGGGAAAAATGACGGTTGGCTTGGATCACCTTGTAGTGGGTGACGGCATGCTGTCCATCATTGGGATAGGGGCTGGAGTACATTTTGAGGGTTTTGCTTTCTTTGAGCCAAGAGGAGATCGTGCCTTCTGGCTTTTTGACCATGCCTTCCACGAGGGCTATATAGGTGCGTTCTTGGACGGTGTCTTTCCAGGTGTTTTGCAGGGCCTGCTGGATCTGTTCGCTCTTGGCAAACATCATCACGCCGGACGTATCGCGGTCAAGCCGATGTACGACGAAGATGCGGTTGGACGGGTCGTCTCGGCGGACATGGGCCATAAGCTGGCGGTAGGCAGTAACCTCGTTCTCCTGCGGGGACGCGATGGAGAGCAAGCCCGCTTCCTTATGTATGATGATGATATCGTCGTCTTCGTGCAGGATCGAGAGGCCGGTCAAGGCAGGGGCTTCGACGATTCGTTCTTTGCTCAGGGTGACAGTCTGGCCGGGGTGGAGCTGGTGGTTATAGGTGGTGACGGTCTGCCCGTTCACCGAGACCTGTCCGCGGGCGAGCATGGATTTGATCGCGTTGCGGCCTTGGTTGGTGATGTGGGCCAGCAGGAAAGTCAGTAGCTCAGCCGGTTCGGTGACCGTGTATTGTTTGATTTTAGGTGCTGGTTGGGGCTTTGGTTGAAGCTTGGTTGGTGGAGTGGCTTTCTTGAGGTGTTGGGGTTGGGATCTATGAGGACCTTTTGGTTTAGGTTTGGATGGGTTGTAGCTTTGCTTCCGCATGATAAGACCTCCTGTTTGATCGCTGTTACGAGCTGGCAGCTGGTGGCAACCGACATTTCACTATAGCAATCATATCACGGGTCTGTACAGGATAAAAATTGTGGGCGTACGCAGAGACTCCCCCCGTCCCTCTCCTGCTTTACTTGCGGAGAGCGCCTTTTAACTCCTCAATCTGGGCCAAGTGCCGCTTTTCATGCAGCCCGATAAAAGAAATCCACTGCTGCAGATCCATCAATCCAAAAATCCGGTGCTGATGCGATCTTTTGGTCAAGACATCGCTGCCCTGGCCTTCTACTGTCTGTAATAACGCTTGGCGGGATTCGTCGAGCTTGCTTTTGATCTCGGCCAAGGTGATGAAATTCTCAGACGGTACGTATTGTTCAGGCGCATCGACCTTCATCTCACGGTTTAAGACGACTTGGTACGGCTTCTGATCGGCGGACTGCTCGACTCCTTCGGCCAATGTAGCCGCGATATTCTGGACAGCGACCCGTTCGTAGAGGTAGAGGTGTTCGAGTACCTGCATGATGGTCCATTTACCCGGTTCTACCCGTTCGTTCAGTTGTTCATCTGTTAGGCCGCTGACGGTTGCCCATATGTCTTCTCTGGTTTTCATCGTTTCTTCCATGTTCATTCTCCTTTGTGCTTTTTATTTTTTGGTGGGGCATCATGATTAGATTATGCGGAGCGGCGGCTGTTCCGTCTTCATCTTTACCAATAAAGTCATGCTCTTGCCCAACGCCGCCCGTAGGAATAAACTGTAAAAACACTAATCTGTTGCTCTTCAAATAGATCATATACGCTAATCAGTATGAAGGAGGGACAACGATCTATGTTCGACAGAAAGCCATTTATTTCCTCTCTACTAACATTGTCCAAAGATGAAGTGCTCTGGGGTGCTGACACCCATCTCTTTTACGTCGTTAACGGTAAGGGTTCTCTAACCAAATCGTATGGAACTGGGCTGGACGGTAATACTCATGCCTTTCTGCTAGCCAATGGCATCCCGTTGACGAAGTGGCACGATGACGGCTACTTCTGCCCGACTTGTGAGAAGCTGCTGTCTGCCGGTTATGGCCGGGATATGCTGGACCGCTCCACCATCGAACGAATTGAAACAGCCGGGAATGTCATGAATCAACCTTTGCGTGAAACCATCGCCCACATAGAACCATTCCTCCATCTGTTGAAAACAGGATTATATGGACTGGCTTACATCAAGCTCTCCCCCACCAATGGAGATCGGGAATTTTTCTGGAATCTGACCAATACCCAAAAGAATTACAGAAGCTCCTGCGATACGTTTTACTATTACAGGCAGATGACTGCGTACCCGGCTTTTCTGGTTCCTACACAGCCAACGACACGTTATGATCAGGAGCGGGTCGATACGTATAGGAAGTTGATGAGGGAGGGTGCATCATTTGGTGGGCTTGCTTACTATCTGGATGGGTACCTATGCGCGTTGTTGGACGGTCACCATCGGGCTACAGCTGCTTTGTTAGAGGAACAAGACTTTTATTGTGTAACCATTTTGCCTGCAACAGACTTTTTTATGAACCAGGAAGGGATTCTCTCTTTTCTCATGGGTGGGGATCGTTTTAGCGGCGAAGAGATTCCAGACGATATCACCGCCAAGATCAATGCAGGAACTGGATCTCACCATCTTTCTACCAATCTGGTCGAAACCTATCTTGCGTTAGAACAAGAGCAAAATATCAGCCTGTTCCCCAACGAAGTGCATGACATCGCCAAAAAATCCCCTGACTGCATCGGACTGGCTGCCGTACACTGGGCAGGGTACTGTTCCGATGATAGAATCGACAAGCTGTTTCAACAAACAGAGGAGGATTGGGAAGAAGATCTTGATCTTGTCTTAAAAGCATTGATTACGATGAAAGACCCCCGTGCCAAAGATGTCGCTCTGCGAATCGGAGGGTCAGAGTCCTATCTTTTTCTGTGGCATGAAGCCTTTCAAGCTCTGGCATCGATCCAGTCAGAAGAGATCGAGGACTTTTTTATCCGGTTCTTGGTTTATGACGAGGGAGTCAGACCTGCGTTAACAAGGATCGCAAATGAATATTTGAAGAACAGGTAGGTACACTACAGGAACCATACTGCCAAAAACCCCATCCACCACGGACGGGGTTTTCATTTTCTAACCGTTATACCTTAAACTTCGAGATCGTTTCCTGCAGCTCCTCGGCCATTCTGGACAGAGCCAAGGAGGACGCGGTGATTTCCTCCATAGAAGCCAATTGTTCTTCTGCCCCAGAGGAGATGGTCAGTGTTCCTGCTGAGATCTCTTCGGTGACTTTCATAATATGCTCGGAGGCTTTCACCACCTGATCCGTACCGGCTGACAGCTGATCGGCCGCAGTGGATACCTCTTGAATCTGGCTGGCCACTTCATGGACGGACAGATGGATCTGTTCAAAGGAACGTCCCGCCTGATTCACCACTTCAATGCCGGCCACGACCTCCTTCGTACCCGTTTCCATAGACTGCACGGCTGTTGTGGTTTCCACCTGAATCGCCTGAATCAGCTCACCGATCTGGCGGGAAGCCAATGAGGATTCTTCCGCCAGTTTTCTGACCTCATCTGCTACCACGGCAAAGCCTTTTCCATGCTCACCAGCTCTTGCCGCTTCGATCGCAGCGTTGAGGGCAAGCAGATTGGTTTGAGAGGCGATGCTGGTGATGGTGTCCACGATTTGTCCGATCTCTTGGGAACGTACTCCCAGCCCTTTGATGACCGTAGATAATTCGTTGATGGTGGCATGTATATGATTCATCTGTTTCACAGCCAAGGAGATCGATGTATGTCCCTCTTCGGCTGCTTCTGAGGCTTGGACAGCTGTATGAGAAACCTTTTGCGCATTCTCGGCAATGTCTTGAACGCCATTGGACATTTCATGGACGGCCCTGTTACTTTCCGAGGAGCTTAGGACTTGCTGATCCGTACCGACAGCTACTTCCTGTACGATTTCTGTGATTTGCTCGGTAGCTTTCCCTGTCTGTTCGGCACTGGCGGTTAACTCTTCCGCAGAGGTGGCCAACTGCTCTGAATTTTTCCCGAGCTGTACGATGAGATCACGGAGTGTGGTGATGATGGTATTGAAGCTCGCAGCAATCCCTGTCATCTCATCTCGGGTATCGAGCGTAATGGAAATCGTGAGGTCACCGTCTGCAACCAATGCAGAGGCTTCCTGAAATTTGCGTACACTATTCGTCACGGAGTAGAAAAAGCTGATAAAGCCATACAACGCAAGGAAAATCGCTCCAAACGAAATGAGGCGAATATTCGTCCGTCCAGCTTCATTCTCCTCAATCTGGCCTGCTACGGCATCCGTAATAAACTTCTGTTCTGCATCAAACAGCACCAATGCCGTATCCATGGTAACCGTAGTCAGATCGAAATACTGCTTCGCGTCCATCTGATAGGTTGAAGTCTGAATCAGTTCTTTGTCGACCACTTCCAGATAGGAATCGATTTGCTTCCTTGCTGTCTGGTAAGCCTCGTCTAATTCTGCTGAATGACCTTGGGATATCGACATTTCATGATCTAATGTCTGAAGCACCATGACCGTGGTCGAATACAGATTGCTTAACGTTCTTTCTTGCTCAGGCGTAGCCGCCTTTCCTTCTAAAACCGTGGATCCGTGGATCCGTAACTGTCCCAAATTTTCTGTAAGATTCGGTAATGTTTCGACTACGCCTGTGATGACATAGTAGTTCTTTAGTTCTTTTGACAAAAACAGCTTGGTGGCATCACCGGTCTTCGTCATCAGTTCGAGGATGGATGCGATATAGGCTGTATGTTCTGCAATAGCTGTTGCTGATGTTTTCTGCTCAATGCCGTTGACGACAGGTTCCCATTCCCTTTTTAATTTGTCCCAGTCAGGCTTGGTACTCCATTCTGCTCCATGTTCCTGATAGTTCTGATCAATCTTCTTGAGATCTTCTTGAATCTTGGCTTGTATCTCAGTCATCTTACTCGCATAGCTCTTATCCCCATTTAAGTAGGAGCTAGATGCCGCTCTATGCTGCTGAACATCCTTCAGCAAGCCCTTCATCATACTTACATTCTGAAAACCAATCTGCCTCGCACTCAACGCATCAATCTCTTCATTGATCTGCGATATGATTAAAAAGGTTAAAAGAAGAATCGGCAAAAACAAAATCCCACCCATAAGCGAGAATTTTTGCGCAAATCTAAGTTTATTTAAAACAAAAATCCCTGGCTTGAACAAACGCTTCATGTGGCCCTCCTTATGTCTGTTGAGTATAAATGGAAGATGATAGATGATATATTCCCTTACATTATTAAAAATAAACTATAAAACTTCCTATTGTAAGTAAGAAACATGTATTTTTTTACATCATAGTAAAACAATATGTCCAAGAAATACTTTCCGTAAAGGAGCAGGCCAATGGGAAGCTTGATTCAGTTAGAGAATTCGGCGCTAAATACTGTACTTCGGTTCCGCGAAGAGATCAAACGTCAACAAATCTGTATCACCGATGAACTCAACACACCGCTGGGCGCTCTTCTCGTCTCCAAGCTGGAGTGGCCGGTTGGATGGATCCGCTCAGAAGCATCTCACACCAAGAATATCCTGTACCGTGACGTCTTCGACTATTTCAATCCTGGTGGGTACGAAGCCCGCCTTACCGTTAAAAAGGTGCAATTTGTCCAGCCCATAAAGGTATCGCTCTCCACTCCCGATCAGCTGCTCGCTGCTGGCGAGGGGGAACCCGCAGCAACTCTGACGCATGACATTTTTCTGGTTTTTGATCTGGACGTCACGACGAGTACCAATGAAGTGTTTTTCGTGAACCGATTTGCAGGGATTGAGGGTCTGCCCGATCTTCCCGGTCTGCAGCAAACCATTCAGGAACGGGTGGTCTCGCAGTTCAAGCCTTATATCAAAACACCGCTTAATGTGGGAAAAATCAGCGGTCTGGGCGGACAGCCCGGTGTCGCCAATGCCGGGATCGCAGCGGTGGTGAAGAAGAGTGAGGACGGGACTGCCTATTTGCCAGGTGAGTCTACCATTGCCATCCGTATTGAGCTTGGCCCCTATCCGACCAGTACAGATGCTTGGGAAGCCTTCTTCTCCAAGCCACAGGAGAATCTGTTTAAAGCGCAGGGGAAAAATGGCTTTACCCCTGGTGATCGGGGCTGGGTGGTGTTTCTGGCGAAATATTTTATGACACAGAGGGTTGTAAATGAAGTCGAACAAGGCTTGCAGAAGGCAAAGGAGTTCAGACTGCGGGGTGGAATTGCCTCTACTTGGGGCGCGCCGGGCGGACGTTCGATTGTCAATCTGTCCTTCTACGCGACAGCGGTCGATGTCTGCGCGATTTCCTCCCTCGACTTGCGCCTGCAAATCCCTGTTGAATTCTTGATTAAGCCCGATACGTTCCAACAGCATATCAAGGTGAATTACTGGAAATCAGACAGTGATACCGCTGTATGCGCAGCAATCGCGTCGTTAGTCTGGCCCTATGTAGGCGTGAAGCTGGTCGAGTTTGAACAAATGGATTGGCTGGGGTATATCGCCTCTCTTCCATTCAGCACCTTCGTTTTTCTCTCTGTGCTTAACAATATCAATCCCCAAATCCCCTCGACCTCCAAGTGCCAACAGACCTCTAAAGACGAGTTTCTCTGTACAGCCGATTTTGACATGAACGATATACCCACAGAGGGACGTCCACATGTGATGGACTCTCTGGGCAGGGATGACGGTTTTGTGATCCTTGGCGATGTATCTTGGACCGAACAGCTTGGCCGTCAATTCAAGCTGGCATCCATAGGCAAGCTACAGTTTAAGCTCGAAACTCCTTCTTTTGGCACCTGCAATGGGTCAAGCTCCACCACCCTTGCACTGATTAATGAGCATCCTGAGAACTTCCTTACCTATACCGCTACCGTCACCCTGACTTTTAAGGAGGAGGATCTCCCGCCGGACAACCCGACCAAACCAGTCAGTATCAGCAAAACCAACCTCATCCCGCCCTATGTCTGCTCTGTCCGGGTTCGTGATGAAGATGATCCGCTGCATGTGTTCCGGGATCATGTCGCTGTCGTAGACTCTACTTCCTACTATGCCACCATCAAGGTAAGCTTGCCGGTCACTAGTGTTCCACCGGAGTATTTCACGACGGCCCATCGTTATCCATGCCGTCTGCTGATCCATACCTCTGCTGGCACGCGCATGATCACGCTCCCACCGATCGAGCAGGCGAATCAAGGTCAGATGAAAAGCGCCGCGACAGCTGCTTGGGCACAGCGCGTGAGCAATTGCTATGCCAAATCCCAAAGGTACAACCCGAAGTGGATTATCGACCCCAACCCGCTTTTCCGCATACGTCATCTGTGGGAGATCATCGCTACACGCCTTGAACCGGGGGAAAAAGTGATTCTTAGGACCAACCGGGATCTTATCGTCTCTTCCGCTGTTGCCGATCGCCAAGGAAGAGCATTCTTACGGACGATGTTATCACCTCAGGCTTATGACAACCGGCTTCAGTTCGTCCGAGACTCTGGTTCATCTGGCCCCTCTGGTCCCATCGTCCGCCACCATGATCTCAACTCTGATACCGACTCGAAGGATCACCCACCAAAGGGTGATGATTTTGCCTTAATCGATGCGAAACAGACGCAGTTCCTGCTGCGATCCGATCTGAGAACAGGTAAACCGATTCTCGGATATGCACCGTTCATGCTCGAGGACCACCCTGGACTTGTCCTCCTCGATTCTTCGGGTGTCATAGCCTTTGATCTTTCCCAGCCGCAACAGCCGACTGTTTTGGCACAGATGGCGCTCTCTTGCTTTAGCGGTCGCTTTTCCGGGATCACTTCCATGGGCAATCAGATTTTTGTCTGGGGTGAGGCTGGTATCTTGTACCTGGAGCTTGACCCTGAAGCGGGAGCCTTCTCAGTGGAACAACTGTTCCAAGAGCCTGTGACCTCTATGGCCAGCAATGGTCTACAACTGTTCTTCCTCCATCAGGATTATCTGGAGATATGGAATCGTAACCGCCAACACGTGATGACCGTAGCCGCACCACAGGCATTCACTCTTGCTGCGACAACCAGACATCTGCTCATCGGCACACCGAATCAAATAAAAGTCTACGATCTGGGGGAAGCGGATTGTCTGAAAGCTGTCGGTGAACTTCGAGTTGACGGACTAAGCCGCATTCTGGCCCCTACAGTGCTCACGGGCGATGATCATTTTCTCGTAGAAGGAGCGGCACGACGCGGGGTGATTGATGCGACCAATCCAAAGAGCGTCCTGCCAGTAGACAATGCGTGTGATACCGAAGAGTCGTATGACATCCTGCGTTATCACGATCTACTCATCCACGCCGCTGTGGATGGAATGTCCCTCCATGTTTATTCAATAGGAGAGAAAGCATTCGCATAGAATGAAAAAAGAGACACCGACGGCCTGCCCTGCCTGCTTTAGCTGGGTCGTCTGTGTCTTCTTTATTAACCAATCCATTCGACTAACGTGGAATCAAATAAATCCGCTTCCTCCATCATCGGATTATGCCCGCTCTGTTCAAAAATCACCTTCGTCACATGCGGACAGGTACCATCGGCATCAATGGAATTCCACAATGACACTGGGGCAACCAAATAATCATATGCCCCCAACCCGATGAACACCTGCTTGCCAACATCAGGCAAAGACTCTGCCATATTCAACCGCGCAAAAGCCTCTCCCCACAGATGGTCAATAATCGGCATGTTCGTATAGACATCCTGCCACATCGCAGATGCATCAAACGTGTAGTCATAAAAACTATGCGCCCCCATCCGAATGCACATATGAGCAAAGCGCCGCTCTGGATCTGCTTCGATATCAGATGCCAAAAGCGCGATGTCTTTTTCAAACTGGCTTTTTCTTTCGGCACTTGCGGTCTCATCAAAATAGGCGAAGCTTTGCTGCTGACGTTCTTGGCTGTTCGTCGGTGCTGTGTTGAGTAGGACTACCTTTTGTACATAGGCCGGATATTTCTTCGCATATTCCAACGCCATAAAAGCGTGTCCAGAATGACCCAGGATGACGAAGTCCTCAAGCTGAAGCATCTTGCGGATGATCTCGATATCATTCAGAATCCGATCCAATGAATAATCTTCAGGTGTCAACGCACGCGGAGATGGGACAAAGCCTCTGTGATCGATGAAGATGAGCTTTAGCTTTTTCCTCAGCTCTTGCGAGAAAAGCCTCGGATAGTAGACTTCACTGCCGACAACCAGCACAGGGGTGCCTTCCCCTTCGATGCGGTAGGCGAGTGAAAAGCCGTCGATATCGATGATTCCGTTGTTTTTCATCTGATCGGTTCTCCTTTCTTCCTATACTAGGAGCGGGTAGACGACATGGCGTCCAGATAAGCTTTCAATGTTTTCAACGGGTTCCCGATGTTCACTCCCATTACACGCTCTACTTGTTCAGCGGCTTCCACCATCGATAGCTGAGCCACGGAGACCCTCTTCTGTTGATCAGCGACCAGCAACTCTTTTAGGTAGGTGGATACTTCGTCGATATATCTTTGTTTCTTACCCTGCATGATCAGATCAAACGTATTTTCTATCACATGGATTTCAAGCTCACCCATTGTTTTTTGATGCTGGTCAGCATATTCGTGGAGTCTTTTCATCGTGCCTGCGACCGTTGCTGGATTCGTGAACAGAATTGCTTGCGGCTCACTCTGATTGCATATGTCGGCAAAGAATGGCTCATCGATTTTGATAATCGGAATGGTTGTCGACAGCTGTCCTTCCTCCAGCAGCGCAATGTAATTGGTGCACGTGATCAGTATGACATCGACACCTGCCTGAGCGATCCACTCGATCTGCTCGATCACCTTCTGTTGTGCTTTTGTTCGGTTAAACTCTGGATCAGATGCAATCCTGCTCATTAATCCAGGGTCTACAAAATGCACCAATTCCACTTCAGAAGAGCCAATTGCCGTTTGGATATAGTCAATGTTGGAATAGTGGGCATGGAGACAGCCGATTCTCGTCATCTTTGAATGTTCCCCCTGTCTCATTTTTCATTATTTTACCATAACGTCGAATATTGAGGGCTAATTGTGGTTGGCTGTCGTACGAAAAAGTCAGTCAGATCGGCGTAACAAGATAGAAGGCAGACCATACGAAAAGGCTCTATCCCCTTTTGCAGAGAATAGAACCTACTATTATCATACAAGCCGTCCCTATGGCTGTGTCGGAACACGATTAAAGATATACAGCGGCCCGAAAAACAACTCATCATTATACAGCGTAATGACCACATCAAACTCATTCTCCGCGATGAACTCATACACCGAGCGATCCGGATTATGGCGGATATCATAAAACGTCGTCTGCTCAAAATGGTGCCCCAAGTAGAACAAGATCGGATTCGTAAACGAGTCCTTGAGAATCAACGCCCGCAGCTTGTTCGGGCTTTTCTTGTTGACCAACGTAATCTCCCGCTGGTCATACATATATCCTGTCGCATAGTCGATTGGCACGGTTTGTTGATTCAAGCCCGTCGCGTAAAACGCATCTTTGGCAATCAGATTCTTAGAGTCAATCGGTCCTTTATAGATGAGGAAATCCTGATACGAATATGTCGTCGGATCATAATAGCACGGCTGATCTCCATGGTTGGTCACCTGCCCGGCCAATTGCTTGTTCCACGAGCCCATGAACACCCGGTTCACACACCGCAGTGTATAGCGCCCCACATCCGCATCCGCCGCAGCCATATCAGGGAAGTCCTGCGCCAGTGAATCGATCACCGTCCGGTAGCCAAACATCGCCCCTTCTATATTCCAGTGATGATCCGTCTTAAAATAAAGCTCCGGAATCTGCTCACGCGAATAGGCCGTACGCCAGATCGTCTCTCCATCGACGACCTTCACCATGTTCGGGTCAATCTGCGATAAGACATTTGCCTTGTTCTCTTTTCCATACCCACGCGAAACATCTGGTGGTAGGTAATCGGCCAGCATGTTTACCTTCGCGGGCATCACCATAAAGTAATACGGGATCTCGCGCTTGGCAAGCTCCGCACCCAGCTCATTCAAGGCCGTAGCCGTAGCCGTCAATTGTTCGGCAGGCGTCTCCCCCATCGGCCGCTTTATCATCAGACCATCTGGGGTCACATGCGTATTGTTCACAAAAGTCTTCCCCTGTGCCAACTGGAACTTCGTATAGGCTGCCATCCAGTCATCACGGCCGGGGAACTGGTCGGTTACGTATTTTTCATATTCCTTAAACACCTTGCCGGTTGTCAGCCCTTCCACGGTCACGGTCGGTGCCTGTGCCAGTGTACGGTTTTCCCACCATGACGAGGCACGGTCAGGAGTGACCAGCGAAGTGATGCCAAGCCCAAAAATAATCGCGAAAAAACCAACAATCAAAACCGTCTGCGCGTATTTCATCTCATGTCTCACCTCTCGTCTGCCTTAGAATCGGAAGTAGATGAACGGGTTGTACGTCGAATTGACCAGATACATCGTACAGATCAACAGGTAGGTCAGAAGCATCGGCGTCTTCACCCACAGCGACAGACGAAGCCTGTCATACACGGGCGCACACAAGACCACCCCGATGAGCAGAATCCACAGGTTATCACTCAACAGCACCCGCGCCTGACCATCCACCCACGCACTGGCCCCGCCAAACATCGCGCCCAGATACGCCATCGAGTGCCCAAAATCATCCGCACGGAAAAACACCCACCCAATCATCACAGCCAACAGCACGTACACATGCTGAAGCGGCCGCCACCAGCCAGCCAACCGTTTTTCCAGCCCAGCCTTTTCTAAGGAAATCAAAATCCCATAGTAAAAGCCCCAAGCCATAAACGTCCAGCTCGCCCCGTGCCAAAAGCCTGTCAATGTCCAGACGACCAGCAGGTTCCGGTATGCTTTCCACGGAACAACGCGGTTGCCGCCCAGCGGAATATAGACATAATCGCGGAACCAGCTTCCGAGCGAAATATGCCAACGACGCCAGAATTCACTGACCGACCGTGAGATATAGGGAAAGCGGAAATTCTCCTGAAATTCAAAGCCAAACATCTTCGCAAGCCCAATCGCCATGTCACTGTACCCCGAGAAATCGAAGTAGATCTGCATGGTATACGCCGCGATCCCAATCCAAGCGGTCGCCGACGACAGATCCCCTGCCGAAAGCGCAAAAATCTCATCCGCAATCGCCCCCAGCGGGTTTGCCAGCAAGACTTTTTTGGAGAGTCCAAGTAAAAAGCGTTCGATACCACTTACAAATTTTTCGCGTGTATGTGTCCGATGCTGAAACTGCTCTGCCACCTCATGATAGCGGATGATCGGCCCCGCCACTAACTGCGGGAAGAAGGAAAAGTACAAGGTGAGATCAAACACATTCCGCTGCGGCGGCACATGCCTGCGGTATACGTCGATGATGTAGCTCATCGCATGAAACGTGAAAAAGGAAATCCCAATCGGCAGCGCGATGGCCGGAACGGGGATATGCGTGTTCAGAAGGTTGTTGATATTCGTTGCAAAAAAAGCTGCGTATTTGTAAAAGCCGAGGATGCCTAGGTTGGCTAGTATGGCGATGGTGAGTACGCCTTTTCGCCCCTTTTCCGAGGGGGAGCTGTGCAGCCATAGTCCGCATGCGTAGTTGACGACGATGGTGCCGAGCATGAGGAAGACGTAGATCGGCTCGCCCCAGGCGTAGAAGAGCAGACTTGCTAGGAGGAGCATGGTGTTTTTGAGAGATTTGGGGACGATATAGTAGAGTGCAATAATTGCGGGGAGGAAGAGGTAGAGAAAGACGAGATTGCTGAAGACCATAGTGCTTGTTTCTCCTATCTTTGTGTTGGTTCTATGCTAACTGATTCGATGGGAGTTAACAAGTGGGGGAAACCATTGCTATATCTAAGTTATACAGCGAAAAACTCACGCAATAATTCCTACGTATTTTTGCTATACTTCCTTTGAGGAGTGATCTTTTTGCTGGAATCACACGAAACCGTAAATCAAAAGGTATTATTCGCACTTAAGAAGTTACTCTCAAGAGACATCTATCTATTAATAAACGATTCAAGCGAGCGGTCAATAGCGCACCGTCTTGCCGTCTATTTAGAAGAACAATTCCCGGATTGGTGTGTTGATTGCGAGTACAATAGGAATGGTTTGGACAAGAAAATTTTAGATGAATTAAAAACACACACCGGCAGGAAAGGTAGAACGGTATTACCCGATATCGTTATCCATCATCGAGGCACAAAAAATAACTTGCTGGTTATCGAGATTAAAAAGAAGACGTCCCCTAATGATTTTGATCTAAAAAAGCTTCACTTTTATAAAATGCAACAAAACCTTCAATATCAACATGCCCTATATATTGGAATCGGTGTCGGTAACAAATCGGGACAGTTCCTTTTAAAATGGATATAAAATATATAATAGACCAAGCTTCTCAAACACGAAGAAATTCCATCAAGAGTCATCTGTCTTGATGGAATCAACGGCAAGGCTATTTCATGTATAGTTTCGAGTTGAGGGTGTTTATTTCTTTTCCATAACAGCGAAGTAATTTTCTTCATCATCTGCAAAGTTAAATACTCTGCCAGATGGCATTTCTACAATTTCGCCGACTTTGACATTTTTATTGGATAAGTCGCTGTATAATTGATCGAGATTTTCCGTAAAGAACATTAAAGAAGGTGTGCCCAGATTCATATCTGGTGACATCTTAGCAACGAATTCCTTATTGTGCAGAATGATGCTTGTGTCTGCTCCCTTGGTTGGTGCAATTTCAATCCATCTAAATCCTTGACCGTTGTTTTCTTCAGAAATGACAGTGAATCCTACTTTTTCTGTCCAAAAGTTCACTGCCTCGTCTTGGTTATTGACGTACAACATGATTTGACCGAGTTTGCTGATCATAGGCTTTTACGCTCCCTTATATTTAAGTAGATATCAAAACCATTGCTCCTAATCTAGTGCAAAAGACGTTATGATAATTCCTTGATAATTTGCACCTTTCACCCTTTGCATTTCTGCTTGGTGGATCTTGTTTATTGTTTCATCAGCGTTGTTCTCGAAAAGCACGTTTCTCTATAATCTAGAGGAAACCATTACTAATACTACCATAAAAGAGTGAATAGAACCATCCAGTGAACATGTGTATATGTACTACTTGAAATTAGCCAGGCCCATAATAAAAACTCCCAACCTTTCCTTACAGAACATAATGTACAGGTAAGTTTGAGAGTTTACACAGAATATTTTACAGAATCGAACGCAAGTTTGTCTGAGTTTTTTCAAAAGACTCTCTTACTTCACGCACACTTTGAGAAGTCTCGGAAAACTCTGGTGTATTAATCCACTTTCAACTTCCACTCGTTAACTAGCAGTTGTATAAGTTGCTTCTGTCTCACATCTACAATATCAGGTGTCCACTCCCTTTCCTGAATAACTTGAGTTGTTAAAGCAAAATTGGATACACCACTTTTTGTTTGAAAATAAGAGGTTTTTTTCTTTTCAAAGTCATAATTCCGGGCTTGGGAATTTTTCGCCCGTGTTAGTAGTACTAGATTCCCTAATTTATGAACATATTCAGATGGGTTATCGAAGTTTTTCAACCACTCACTATCTTGCTTCGGTGTTTGAGGCAGCACATGTTCAACGGTAATGACTGTATGGTCATAATATGGCTGACCGTTTGTAAGCATTGAATCTAAACGAAGAAGCACATATCTTCTGGCCGTATCTTTTAATTCTGTATACACATCACCCTTTAGCTTTTTTAAAACTTCTTGCTTATCTTCATTTGTTATTTCTAACGTCGAATCTGCCGAGAAAATATTCACTCCTCGATCCATTTCCTTAAGGATTGAAGAATATTTAGACTGTCTCCAGTTGAAATTTTTTCTTAAAATCATACTGATACCCGCAAACGTTTCTAAACGGTGTAGAAAAGATTCCAAATTAGTGTTGTTTTTATGCATGTATAACATAGCAATTGGAATCCAGTCACTATTATCTATTCGGTTTAACAAGCTTAGCATCTTTACTAATCTTGGCTGAGTACTGTAATAAGAACGATAATCTACTAATTTTAAATAAATTTCACTATACGGGATCAATACTTCATCAATGAAACGTTTTCCACTAATTCCTGAAAAAATCTCATTATATTCTTCCTTAGAATTAGCACTTCCCTTGCGCTTCTGAATAACCATCCGTATATGGTCAAATAATTTATTAAATCGATCTCTTCCTAATGAAACCTCAACATTTTCCCATCTATTTGTATAGTCATCTTGCTCGCTCTCAGGTACATCCCCAATCACGCGTGCTTTAAATATATCACTGGTCATCAAATCTAATCCTCGATCATTCAATACAGTAAAAATACGGAATGCCGAGTCAAAATTAGGAGTAGACACTATTACAATATAACAAAGCGTAGCTATAACACCAGGGAGTGTCTTTATGGTCTGCTCATCTAACTCATTAAGCCGATCCATAAAATAAAGCGCATTATCCCGGATCGCCTTTTGACTATCTGTCTTAACCGGTGTATTTTCTTTGATCTTTTGAATCGCACCTTTATCTTGAATATATTGCCTAAAGAAATCATTATCTCGATTTCGCAACCGAAGACGGTATGTATCAGCTATATTCCTGATTTTGCTACCTTTCTGAATAATCATACTCTCAATTTCAACAGCGTATTCCCCGCTTAAATAATCTCGAAGTACAGCCAATAATATTGTTAACGTGGTCAAACGTTGCTGACCATCCAACACCTCTGACATCGGTGTATCTTGTTTCACTAAAACAATGCTCCCCAGAAAATATGGTTCGTCTATATCACTTACATTTTTTTCAGTAATCCCATAATGTTCAATGAATTCTAATACATCATCCAAAAGCTCTCCTGCTTCATCGGTCGTCCAAGAATAAGGTCTCTGAACTGAAGGAATTGTAAATAAGTAATCATCCGAAAATACTTTATGTAATGGTGTTTCTTGAGCAGTTAATGTTGTCTTCATTGCAAGAAGCCCTCCACATTATACATTCAATTAAGAATAAAGTACTAAGAACTCATCTTTGTTACTTAGTCTAATCATTTTACAGTGAGCTTAATCTATTTCTTTCGATTTTTATTGTATTATCTTGGTTCCCTAGCATATCTGCCCTCCCGCTACCATAAATACGTAAATAATGAGAGCCTTTCATAAGTCTAACTGAAAGACGGGGACTTCCTTTATATTCCTGTTTATTTATTTGAACACATTGAATGAACTCATCCCAACTCACAATTGCGATTTCTTGATTATAGTCATTTAATTGTTTTTGACTACAAATTAAAGCGAAAACAACTTTTCCGCTATGTTTCTTTAATTCTTTAATTTCCTCTATTTCAGCTTCCGTAAACGTAAATGCCCATGAAAAGTTCTTCGTTCCAGTCGGTGAAGTATGGTATTTTGAATAGATAATATAATTGTCTTTATTGGTTGTGATTTTGTAAATTTGCCGCTTCTCATTGTCTTTTTCGAATAGTGCGGGTACTAAACCACTATTAATTAATACAGAAAGTAGCGCTCCATAATAGTAATCTGCCTTTCGAAGTGCTCCCATGAATATCACCCCTGATTTATCTAGAGACTAGTTATTTACATTCCGTCTCTTAATAATCAGTATAGCTCATTTTGTTATAATTTGTCGGATAATTGGCAAAATCTTTAAATTGGTACAGCATAATAAAAAAGCATCTGTCTATTGTACAAGCAGATGCTTTTCGTTCCATGTTTAATTTCTTAATTAATTCATTTGATCTTAAAATCCAGCCTCGCCACACTCTCCACATGTCCGGTATTCGGAAACATATCCACCGGCTGCACCTCAACCACCTCATACGCCTCCGCCAACACTTTCAAATCCCTTGCCAGCGTACTCGGATTACAGCTCACATACACAACCTTCTCCGGCTTCATCTGAAGTATCGTGGTCAACAGCGCCTCATCGCACCCTTTCCTCGGCGGGTCCACCACAATCACATCCGCACGTACTCCTTCAAACTTCCAACGCGGCATCACACTCTCCGCCGCACCTACTTCAAAAATCACATTCTCAAACCCGTTGAGCTCCGCATTCCGCTTCGCATCCTCAATCGCTTCCGGCACGATCTCTACGCCGTACACATACTTCGCCTTCTGCGCGAGGAACAGCGAAATCGTTCCGATGCCACAGTACGCGTCGATCACCGACTCATTACCAGTCAGTCCTGCATACTCCAGCGTCTTGCCATACAGCACTTCCGTCTGCTCCGGATTCACCTGATAGAACGAACGCGCCGAGATCGCGAACTTGATCGGCCCGATATAATCGTAGATCACATCGTTGCCCCAGAGTGTTACGGTCTTGTCGCCGAAAATCACGTTGGTCTTGCGGTCGTTGATATTCTGCACGATGCTCTTCACGCCTGGCACCTGTTGGACGATCATCTCGACCAACAGATCTCGTTGCGGGATGAAATCTTCCGTGGTGATGAGCACTACCATGCGCTCGCCTGTTTTGGCACCGACGCGGGAGACGACATGGCGAAGCAGACCTGTGTGCGCCTCCTCGTTGTACGGCTGGATGCCGAGCTTGGACGCGATGCGCTTGACCGCGTTGACGACTTCATCGTTGGCCTCGTGTTGGATTAAGCATTCATCTATATCAATAATGTCGTGCGATTTTTCCGCGTAGAAGCCGCCGACAAGTCCGCCTTCTTCTTCGCCGATCGGGACTTGGGCTTTGTTTCGGTAGCGCCAAGGGTTGTCCATGCCGAGCGTCGGATGCACAGTGATACCGCCCTCGCCTATCTCGAAGCCACCGATGCGGCGGAGGTTGTCGATGACGATCTGTTGTTTATGTACGAGTTGTTCACTGTATGCGAGATGCTGGAGCGAACAGCCACCGCAGCGGTCGTATACCGGACAGGGTGGGGCGACGCGCTGGGCACCTGCTTGGACGATCTCTACCAGGTCAGCGAAGCCGAAGTTTCTTTTGGCGTGCACGACCTTGGCCTTGACCACTTCGGTCGGCAGGGCTTGCGGGACAAACAGGGTGTAGCCATTGTAGCGGCCCACCCCGGCGCCTTCGTGGCTGAGTCCGGTGATCTCCAGCTCAACGATCTGTCCGAGCTGGACCGGGTAGTTTTTCTCTGCTGCAGCTGCTTTGCTTTGTTGTGGTTTTCTATTGGTATTCTTATTTGCATTTCGTTTTTTCGGTTGGGTTTTTGCCACTATATGTTGACTCCTTTTTGGCTTGCTTTGCTTTTTATGATGACAGACGAATTGGTATTATTATGGCACAAAAACTTCGATATGACCCGGCAGGGCGTGGCAGACGCATGGGAGCTGACCGCCGAGCTCACCGTCTAAGTTCAGCTGGACTGTGGCCGCACCTTCTGTGGTCGCTTTGATGTAGTCCGATTGGAAATAGATGATGTTCGGGTCTTTGACATGGTCGCCCTTGAGTGCCATGGTGGCAAGGCGGATGAACTCGGGGAGTGAGGTTTTTTTCAGGACGAGGCAGTCGAACTTGCCGTCGGAGAGGCTGGCTTTGGGTGCAAGCTTGTCGAAGCCGCCGACGGAATGGCTGTTGGCGATGAGGAACAGCATGATCTCGTCGTCGAGCACCACTCCGTCCCGTGTCTCCAGCTTGATGTGGGTCGGGCGGATGAACGGGAGCTTTTCCATGCCTTTGACGTAGTAAGCAAGCTGGCCGATCATGGTTTTGAGCTTGCTTGGGACCTCGTAGGTGAGTTCGGTCATCGAGCCGCCACCCGCGATGTTGATAAAATAACGGTCATTGATCCGGCCCAGATCCACTTTACGGGTATGGCCCTGTGCGATGATCTCGGTGGCGTGTGCAATCGAGCGCGGCAAACCGATGGCACGGGCAAAGTCGTTCGTGGTGCCGGTCGGGATGATGCCGAGCTTGGGGCGGTGTTTCTTTTCGGCCATGCCGTTGACGACCTCGTAGATCGTGCCGTCTCCCCCGGCCGCGATGATTAAGTCGAAGCCGCGGGCCACAGCGCGCTCTGCCTCACGGGTGGCATCGTATTCGCCTTTGGTGGCGTGGCAGGAGGTCTCGTATCCGGCTGCCTCCAAAATATCCAATATATCCGGTAAACGGCGGCGGACTGCTTCTCTCCCCGACGTCGGATTGTAGATCAGGCGTGCTCTTTTCACTCTCTTCCCTTCTTCCGTTCTGTTCGATTTCATCTCTCTACACATGATATCCTGTATCGCCATTTTTGGGAATCAATATGCGAAGGTAATACGATTATGATAAGATAAAGAAATGGAAAATGCACGTGTCAGAAGATCGTGCCAAAGGGGGAGTTTATCGTGACTAAAGATCTGATCGTCGGGGTAGACATCGGGGGAACCGGGATTAAGGTAGCCTTACTGAATACCAACGGAGATATTTTACATAAATCATCGGAGCCGACACCGGTTGCTGCTGGTGAAGATAGCGTGATCAGCAAGATCGTCGAGATGACCAACGGACTTTTGCAAAAAGAAAACGCCTCCATGGAGCGCGTAGTTGGGATCGGAATCGGCGTGCCAGGGCCGGTCGAAGCTGATACTGGAGTTGTTTTGGAAGCGGTTAATCTTCATTGGAAAAACACGCCGCTCAAAGCTAAGGTTGAAGGGCTCACAGGCGTGCCAGCCTACGTCGACAACGATGCCAATGCGGCAGCACTGGGCGAGATGTGGCGCGGAGCCGGTCAAGGTGCAAAAGACCTCGTGGCGGTTACCATCGGGACGGGTGTCGGTGGCGGTGTCATCATTGGCGGTGAAATCGTGCACGGTGTATCTGGAGTCGGCGGCGAGATCGGTCACATGACGATTGTGCCAGAGGGCGGTCCGCAATGTAACTGCGGCAAAACCGGATGCCTCGAAACCCTCTCTTCTGCCACCGCGATCATCCGTGAAGGCGAGCAGGCGGCCCGTTCTGGTGAAAGCACGGCATTAGCGGCGGCACTTGAAGCAAAAGGCAAGCTGACTGCCAAGGATGTATTTGATGCAGCGCTTGCGGGCGACACAGGAGCAGTGGGCGTGGTTGATCGTGCGGCATTCTATCTCGGCTTTGGGATGTCCCATCTGGGCAATGTTCTCAACCCTGCGAAAATCGTCATCGGTGGCGGTGTGTCTGCCGCAGGTGAGTTTTTGTTCAGCCGAATTCGTGAGTCTTTTGATAAGTACACGTGGGCGTATGCGGCTGAGAACTGCGAGATTCTCCCGGCGACGCTTGGGAATGATGCCGGAGTAATCGGTGCGGGCTGGCTGGTTCGCGCGAAAATGGCTTAGAAAAACAAATAAATCCATAGCAAATGAGAAAGTGGCCTCCCTTGTCAGAAAAGGAGAGCCACTTTTTTGTATGTTCGTTAGGTTGGATTTTGTGGAGACGTATGTTTTTGCTTTTCCCAAGGGTGCTTTTTGGCGTAGTAGAGGGGTTTGCCCTCAAACCAGATGGCGGTTATGCGTTTGGGACGGAGGCCTTGGCGGATACGGGCTTTGATGGGTTTGGGGAGGTAGGGCTCACTTGGTCCAAAGATCATACCTGCTCTTTTAGAGTCTTCAATAAGCTGCTCAACCGTTACATTATCGAAGTATTCCTTCATTAACCCCCACTTCACGTGCTTATCCATAATCACTCACCTGCCATTCACTAATATCCTTGATCCAGCTGTCTTCCTTTAAACAATATTGTTTCTCAGTCCGAAAATGTCTCGTTATATTACGGTTTGTCTGCTTTTGATTCGTGTGGAGCACAGGTAACTGCTGCTCTTTCTTATGGACGTATACGAATGTTTTTGCAAGCATGTTAACAGACAGCACTTCTGATATAAAGTCGCAAAAATGGCTGTCTGTATAGTATGGATGCTGTGCCCCAGGCAAACCTAGTTTTTTCAAGTATTGTTGTCTCCAATAAAAAAACTCATCTTGGTTCGCTCTCAAATCCAAATCCAAATACTCCAACCCCGGCACACAAACCCCAACCCGCAGTACCACCGGCTCAGACATCCGGGACTTCGCCTTCATCTCCGCCCAGACCCTGGCCTGCAGCTGTTCCTTATACAGATACACACCATTCCCCAAAAAGTGCTGCTCCCCGCCGGAATACCCGAGCCGCTGTGTCCGCACGATCTCATCCGCAAAGGAACGCACCGTCCCATGATAAAAAACCTCCATGCCCGATACCCCTTCTCCCTCTCACCCTTTCCTTTCATTCTGGCAAAAGACAACGGGGCCTTCAAATAAATTTACCCTCCGACGCTCTCCTGACTTTTCTGTCCCTGCAACCCCACCACGATCATCGCCCCGGCCAGCACGGCGGCTACCCCTAGCCCTTGGATCATGGTCAGCCTCTCTCCGAACAGCATCGCGGAGAATCCAATCGTCAGCAACGGCTCGATCATGCTGATGACCGATGCCCTTGTGCTGCCGACTAGCTTCATCCCTTGAAACAGAGTGAGCATAGACATCATCGTCGAGATCAGGACGATTCCGATCAGTGCCGCCCATGCCTTCCATTCAAATCCCAGTTGCAGACTGTCCGTACTCATCCCCATCATCACCAGCGTAAGTGCCGCGAATGCGGATATATACAGACTCGCTACCATCGGCTGTACCTGCTGCAGCACCCGATTGCTGAAAAACACATAGCCCGCATACACGACAGCAGCGGCACAGGCGTAGAGAATCCCGATCATATTCAGCTCACCAAAATTCGTCCCCATCACCAGCATCAGGCCCAAGATAGATAGAAAAATAGCACCGATTACTTTTTTCGTCAGCTTTTCCCGATCCAGCAGGAAAGCCAAGATTGTCACAAAAATCGGGAACGTATACAACAGCAACGCCACCAGCGAAGCCGGGATGAATTTAACCGCAGTAAAATAACTGATCGATTGCAGCGTATATCCCACCCCGCCAAGCAGGAACAGGGCGAGCAGATGCTTTCGGCTCACGTGAAGATTGGCCCGCTTGCTTTTGAGATAGATAAAAAACAACAGCCCTGCCAAAGCAAACCGCAGACACAACAAAGTCGTTACATCAGCGCCCCCTTGGTAGGCGAACTTGGCGAAAATCGGCATGATCCCAAAGCCAGTCGCCGAAAGCGCCACTAAGAGCACACCAAAATAGTAGGGATTCACGTTCATCACTCCGTCTCTTCCATATGTCCTAGATGGATTGGATTTGGTTGTAGTATACACCCGATCAACCGTTTTTCTCATTATATTTTGAAAAAAATAAAAACAAGCAGCCCTGTCGCGTGCAGGGTGCTTGTTTCATAGTCTTACGCTTAGCTTTTCGGCTCGATTTATCGATTAAATCTCGTCATCGTCCAATTCAATTGTACCGTCGTCAGCATAACCTTCGAACTCGTGCAGTTCATCGTCTTCAGCGCTGTCGATGATGACACCGTGAACATCCGCATCCTCGAATACGTCCCATACATCCTCTGTGACGCTTTCTACGAGCTCTTCGATGTCACTGGTATCCAAATCTTCGAAATCATCTTCGTATTCATCCAGATCGATCTCGATCTCTACATCGATATCGTCCTCATCGCCGCTTACATAAATGCTCCATTCCAGATCGGCGTAATCGGAATAGCTGTCATTGAGATCATCTTCCAGATCGTCGATGTCATCTTCGTAATCATTGTCATCTTCGTCTTCTTCATAATCGGCAATCTCGTCTTCTAAGCTGCGAATCTTAGAATCCTTGTTCGCAATCTCCGCTTTCAACGCAGCAATCTGTGACTCAAGGTTAGCGATACGTGTATCAACCTTATCATTTACCTTAACGGTCGAGGTAGTGCCGTCCCATGCAACGTCCTTGTTAAATACACCTGCCATCATGCGGACAGGAATATAGGTCGTGCCGTTAATCAGGAACGGTTCAATATCTGTCGATACGAGACCACCGTTATACATAACCTTCACGTTATTATATTTTACCTGAACGTTCTTCGTCGCAACTGCCGCATCGGTGCTGGCAGGAGTCATCCCAACCCCGATCAGCGGCAACGTAGCCAACGCGAGTACAGAGAGTATTTTTTTCTTCCCGATCATATGATCATGCCTCCATTTCGATTTGTTCAAGCATTTCCTATCCGTAGAGGATTTCGAATATCGGAAATCCATTTCTTCACCACACCCAATTTTAGTAAAAGAAAGTGAAAAGTTGATGAAAAACGAACCGAAACATGGAACTTCATTTATTTTTCATGAAAATCAGGTAGGATAGGAGAAGACAAGGAGACGGGGAATCAATCGCAGAGGAAGGAGTGTTTCTGTTATGAATATCTTGCTGGCTGAAGACGACCTTCGTTTGGGAGAGTTGATCGCTCACATGCTGAAAAAGAAGGGAGGCTATCAGGTCGAATGGGTGACGGAAGGCGGCGATGTGTACGATTATGCTACACATTCGCACTATGATGTGCTGATTCTGGACTGGATGCTTCCCGGTGAAGAAGGCATACACATTTCCCGGCGTCTGCGTAAGCAAGGATATACGGGAGCGATCATAATGCTGACAGCAAGGGATTCCCTGCAAGACCGGATTTTCGGTCTGGATGCTGGTGCTGATGATTATTTGGTGAAGCCTTTTGAGATCGATGAGCTCCTCGCCCGGTTACGTGCGTTATCCCGCCGGAATTTTGCCCCCTTCCAAGAGCAGATCATCGAAATCCAAAATATCAAAGTCAACCTGACCAACCGTACCGTGTTTCACGGTCAGGAAGAAATCCAGCTAACCCCACGGGAATATCAATTATTAGATCTATTAATCCGAAATAAAGGACAAGTCCTCTCCCGCGAAGTCATCTACGACCGCATCTGGGGATTGGATGCAGAGGTGTCGATTAAGACGATCGATGCGACGATCAAGCTGTTGCGCAAGAAGCTGAAGGGAGACAGTGAAAACGATATTATTCAAAGCATTCGCGGGGTGGGATACAAACTTGATTCGTAATCGCCTGTCATGGCTTCGCAACTGGAGAAAAGATTTATTTGTCCAGACGCAGCATCGGTTGACCTTGCAATACTGTGTGCTGTTGATGATTTTTCTGGCCTTGTTTATTTTCATCGTGTACTTTTTGGTTGATTTCGCGATTTCTTTTGAACAGGAAAGACAGCTGCGGTCCATTACCGATCAGGAAGCCATCCTGATGAGAGACTCGCTTGATGACGGTTTTCTGAGTCCGGAAGAGTTTGATAATCTCAATACGATCCGGCAGAGCGGCAATCAATTCTTTTACTATGTGGTAAGCCCAAGCGGCAAGCTGCTGTTCGGTGATGAATTCATCCATCCGGTCCGGCCAAAGGTGCTGAAGCTCGTCCGTGGCTGGGTCCCTGACAAATCTGAGATTCGCTATGGTACGATCACACCTCCGCTCCCTCCCACCCGGCCTGGAAAACCGGCTCCACAGGTTGCCCGTGACATCCAATTAATGATGGCCGGCCGTGCCATCTATGTGGATAATCAGCTGGTCGGGATCTTTTATACCGGTAAAGAAATTTCCTTTACCACCCAATTGATCCAACGCCTGCTGATCATTCTCGGTTCACTTGGGGTGCTCTTTTTGGGAATTGCCCTGTTGCTCGGCTTTTGGATGTCCAAACGGGCGATGATCCCCATCCGTCAATCCTTCCAGCGCCAGCGGGAGTTTGTCGCGGATGCTTCCCATGAATTACGGACACCGCTCAGTATTTTGCACTCGTCTCTGGATGTGATCGAGATGGAGGAAGGCGATCTCTCCGACTTTTCGCGGAATGTCTTGCTCACGATGAAAGATGAAGTGAGACGGATGACCAAGCTGGTAAGTGACTTACTGACACTGGCCCGTTCTGACTCTGGTCTCCCTGATCTTCAGTATGAGACCTTTGATTTCATCCCGCCTCTCGAACAGCTGCTGCGTTCCACTCAGACTCTAGCTCACTCCAAAACAATCGGGCTGTACCTGAACGCTCCTGTCACGCTCCCGGTATATGGCGACTATGAGAGATTGACGCAGCTGGTCTATATCTTACTGGACAATGCGATCAAATACACGCCAACAGGGGGAGACGTGAATCTGTCCATGTCCATCGAATCCCCTGACAAACACCCCCATCTGTTCATAACCGTCCAAGATACAGGGGTTGGAATCCCCATCGAGGATCAAGAGCGGATCTTTGACCGGTTTTACCGCGTCGATAAAAACAGGTCCAAGCAGATGGGCGGAACCGGTCTGGGTCTGGCCATCGCCAAATGGATTGTGGAGGCCCATCACGGCACCATTAAAGTAACCAGCACTTCAGGCAAAGGAAGTACCTTTACGGTCAAAATTCCAATGACTCCGCAAAAGGGGTAAGAGCAAAAAGCACTCAGGATGTCTAACGAGTCATAGTTGATCCCCATCTCCTGAGTGCTTTTTTCTACTTCACCAACAGATCTTCCCTGCTGAAAAACTTAGCGGCAAGCGTAATCGCAATCAATACATAGATCATCGAGGAGCCAATGGCCATCAGTGCGTGGGCCAGCTGGAGTTCGCCGAAAAAGATCTCTTTGAACACCGCCACCCCGTTAAAAATCGGCAATACATAATACAGCAACGGAATATCGACAGGATTGAGCGGCATCAGCATGTAGGACGGCACCATCGCGACGAAGACGATCGGCGTCAGGTACGTCTGTGATTCTTTAAATGATTTCGCTAACGTACTGATCGCCAGTTCAACCCCAGCGAACATAGCGGACAACAGGATAATCATCAAGAGTAGCGTGATGACAGACGGAACCGTCAAAAAACTGAGGGTAAACGGAGCACTCTGCCCCTCCAGTGTCGTCAGACTAAAAATAATCGATACACTGGTAATCGAAGCCAAGGCGGAGATGCCGCTCATCAGCATGACGGCCATCAGCTTGGCAGTGAGAATGCTGTTGGCAGATACAGGTGCGCTGATCAGGGTCTCAAGCGTCCCCCGCTCCCGTTCCCCGGCGATCAGGTCGGTGGCACAGGCAATTCCCCCTGAGGCAAGCGACAAGATCAGGACAATGGTAAACATGCCGGATAGCAGGCTGCCGGAGATCTTTTCATCACTCGCTACGCTTTCAAACTGAGTCGAGATCGGCTTGATCGTGCTATAGGAAAGTCCCACATGGCGCAGCCGCTGCTGGACAATCGTTTTCTCATATTCTGTAAACGCTTCCTGAATGATCGTCTTGGCAATCTCTGATTTTTGGTTGGACGGGTCATACCAGATGCGGATGTTGGCTGAGTTGCCTTGCAGCAGTGTCTTTTGCAGGTCGCGCGGGATCTCGATGACGGCGCGCACCCCTCCGTCCCGCAGTGATTGGAGCGGGTCTGGGCTCTCCAGCAAGGTAACGCCTCGGGTCTTGCGGATCTGTTGGACAAGCTCATGCTGTGTGTTGCCGATGATGATGAGCGGTATGTATTCATTGGCTTCTTTGCGGATCGCATCCATCGAAGAGCCAAGCAGAGAGACCACAAATGGAATGACGATGATTGGGATGACAAAAGCACCGATCCAGGTTTTCCGGTCGCGGATCAGATCAATAAATTCTTTATGAAAGATCAGCCAGACATGATGAACATTCAATTTCTTTTGCCACCTCCCACCGCTTGGATGAAGATCTCGTCCAGATCATTCGTGCCGTATTGCTCGCGCAGGGCTGGAATCGTCCCTTCAAAAATCATCCCGCCCCGGTGAATGATCACCAGACGGGTACACAGCTTCTCGACCTCGCCCATGTTGTGGCTGGAGAACAGGATCGTCTTGCCTTGGGTGCGCAAATCGAGGATCAGTCGGCGGAATACGCTGGCCGAGCTGATGTCCAAGCCCGTGGTCGGTTCATCAAACAGGATCACGTCAGGGTTGTGGACGAGCGCGCGGGCGATCGCCACCTTTTGTTTCATTCCACGCGAAAAAGCCCCGACGCGGCGGTTCAGATAGTCACCCATCTCAAGCATCCCGCTCAGCTCATCAATGCGGTTTTGCAGGGTCTCTTCTTCAATTCCATACAATCTGCCGAAATAGGCGATATTTTCACGCGCCGTCAGACGTCCGTACAGCTCCACATCGCCGCCGAACAATAGGCCGATGCGCTTGCGTACCTCCATCGGATGCGTGCGGACAGAAAAACCGTCGATACGGATATCCCCCTCGGTCGGTGTCAAGATCGTGGCCATCATCCGCATGGTGGTGGTTTTGCCTGCGCCATTCTCACCCAACAGACCCAGCACCTCGCCGGGATGCACCGTAAAGGAGATGCCTTCGACAGCCGTCACGTCCCTGAAACTTTTTTTGACCGATTCAAGCTCAATCATTCACCACACACTCCTTTCCACTTGCCCAATCAGGGGACAGATGATACGATGTAACGCGTATTTATAACGTGATTAAAAATGAAATCAGTAAGAGGTGACCAACGTGTCAAACAAGCAATCTGGTTTTCAGATGGTGGACCTGTATCTCATTCTGGTCGCCGTCACATGGGGTGTGAATGCAACCATCGTCAAGGTTGGGTTGAATGCTGGCTTTTCCACCTTAACCTTTAATAGTATACGCTTCGTCATCGCCAGCTTGACGAGTATCTTGATTTTAATTGCAGCTCAGCGTGCAAAGAAGTTCAGCTGGAGTGACATTCCCGCCCTGTTCGTGATGGGGCTATTGGGGCACACGCTGTATCAGTACCTGTTTATCGAGGGAACCAATCTGACCACAGCAGGGAATACCGCGATCCTGCTTGCGACCATCCCGATTCACGTGGCATGGGTCAGTATCCTGCTGCGGATCGAACAAGCCCGCTGGTACATCTGGATGGGGCTGGTGCTTTCGTTCTCCGGGATTCTGCTCGTCTTCGGGTCACAGGCTGGTCTATCCTTCCTCTCCTCGGAGCACCTGATCGGTGATTTGCTGGTGGTCGGCGGCGGTCTGTGCATGGGCTTGTATACCGCCCTCTCGAAAAAGTGGCTGTCCAAATACACGCCGCTTGAGTTCTCCACCTATACGATGGTGCTGGGAACGATCCCGATGCTTCTCCTCGCTACCCCGCAGCTCGCTGCACAAGACTACTCTGCGATCACGACGACCGGCTGGCTCTGCCTGATCTTCTCAGCGGTCTTCGCACTTGCGGTCAGCTACTTTATCTGGAACTGGGGTCTGCAAAAGATCGGCAGTACCCGCACCGCAATGTACGGTAACCTCCCGCCTGCTTTTGCCATGATCTCTGGCGTCATCTATCTGCAAGAGAGCATCACGATGTATCAGGTGATCGGTGCGTTACTTATCATCGGCGGGGTCTTGGTGGCCCGCTTCGGCAACCGGATCGGCTCCAAGGATTCTGATCCCGCCATCTCCACACCGGATTCTGCCCCTATCAAAAAAGACGCATCCTAACCAGTATAACAAATTTGTCCATATAAGTCGGCTTATTGACATACAAAAAGGATCTCTCCTGTACAGCACGGGAAGAGATCCTTTTTTGGTTGAACTGATAAACGGATAAACTCAATGGGTTGAGCGCTATGTGATGGCCTTCTGTTAGGAAACGGTCTGAGCCAGCTCGTGGTCGATGACTTCCTGCAGCCATTTGGTGACGTTGGGATGGGGCAGATAGGTTTTGCCGTTGTACACGTAATCGAGCCCTTCCAGACGGCCTGGAATCACGCGCTTGGTGAAATAGCCTTCACTCAGGAACAGCGGCACAACAATCGTGCGGTTCTTGCGGGTGACGGCCTTGGCTCTACAGGACAGGTTGTCCGGATGCATAGTTCCGTAGGTGGCGCCTTTGAAGCCAAATGTTTGGCGCAGGGTCAACGCCATCTTTTGCAGGACTTCTTCCCACTCGCGGTGGTATTTGCCCTCGTCTGCACCGTGTCCGACCAAGAGCAGGACCTCTTCGGCTGGATTCGTGGACAGCTCACGGATGCGCTCCACCAGGATGTCGACGATCAGCGGGTGGTTGTTCATCGGCGGGCAGTAGTGAATCTCCGCACTGGTCTCGATGCGGGTGAACTCTTCATCATCGTGCGGCTCCATCTCGATCTCTTCATAGACACCGAGCAGATAGCCGATCTCATCAATATGTGTACTGCCGGATGACACGAACAGCGGGAGCGCGATGATCTTCTCCACGCCTTGTGCCTCCAGCTCACGAATGCCGTCCTCGATCAGACGACCCTCTACCATCTCTAGAAAACTCATCACAACCGGCACGGATACATGCAGCTTGCTTACCGCATCGTCCACCAACTGAACCCATGAGGCATTGCTGGAACCGTGTCCGATGATCAGGATACCTGTCTTTTTCATCGTATTCCTCACTTCCTACTATTCATATGTAGGTGCTTACTTTATAATAATTATAATTAGCGAAAAAGTCTAGTTTAACATGTGTCTATTTTGTATAACTTTTGTAGATGTTTTAGGTACATAAAAAGGAGGCTTCCCTATGCCCATCACCATTCGTCCTTTCCATTATGAGCAAGACCGTGCCAATGTGCAACGTTGCAACCTCGCATTGGAGCTGTATCATTCCCGTCTATGGATGGAAATCACGGGAGAGCCGCATGATGCCGGGTATTGGGAGAAGCTCCTTGCCACCCCGGAAGCAGCGAATGACTATGACCAAGAACTGCAGACAGCCCACACCGATGAGAACAAGCAGATTCTGATCGCCGAGACAGCTGCAGGCGAGTTTGCCGGCTTCCTCTACATCGAGGTACGCAATACTCCCCGTCACGGCGTGCTAGAAGGCGGATGCATCAACGAGATCTTCGTCGAGCCTGCCTTTCGCGGTCAGCGTGTGGCCCATCTGTTGATGCAGGCGGGCGAAGACTGGTTTGCCTCCAAAGGCTTGTCGCGTGGCCAAGTCTTCGTGACAGCGAACAATCCGGCGGCGGTCAAGCTGTACGAGTCGTTCGGCTATGTGATCGCGGATTATCGGATGCTGAAGAAACATCGAGACGCATAACGCATAAAAAAAGCGGAGATCGGAGCGTGTTTCTTGTGCTCGTTCTCCGCTTTTCGTTTATTACCTTGTCCATCGTCCGGTTCATTTCCCCTACATTATGTGTGTAGCTTCAACTAAAACTTCACCTTCAACTGAAAGGCAGCCCGTTCCTGCTCCTTGCCCCGAAACGATACCTGAACAATCCCCTCACGCCCACGCAGCTGCGCCGGAACAATCGCCCCGACCGAAAAAGTGGTACGCTTTTGATCGACACTTGCCACTGCAGACTGCCCTTTTTTCATGAGATAGCCGTTGCCCTCCATGTCATAGAAGGTGATCGAGACCTGTCCCTCGTGCCCGAACGTTTTGCCAGTGAACAAGATCGCTCCCGCCGAAATCCCACCTTCACTGACCGAGTCGAGCGTAAATAGGCTATGCTTGAGATCAAGCTTCTGCCCTTTTTTCCAATCGGTCAGGATCAGGTCATATTCCTCTGTGAGCAGGCGGGCGCTTGTCATCATCGCCTGCCATGGACTGCTTGTGGCATACTCCACCACCTGATTGTGTCCGATCTCTCCCTGTATCGTCGCATGCGCATGATCCGCCTGATTCCACGCCAACAACAGCATCAAGCCGAGCCAAAGTCCTTCTGCCATCCGTTCTCACCCCAGTCATGTTTACCCATAGCATTCCCGATTGGGGCATCAAAAAACCCCTGCGCAAGTTACGCAGAGGCGAGAGAACCGTATTTGCTTTTGAAATCAGCGAAGCTGAAGCCTTCGAACAGAGTCAGGAACTGTTCTGTATCATTGTAATAGGTGCGGGATTCACGCACGTTTGGATGCTTTTCTACGTATAGAATGGCGACGATCCGGCTGACTGGTACGCCTTCCTTCTCCTGATCATAGATACCGCGCTCCGCCAGTACTTTATCAAAATAACGCGGATACGTAACCGTAAAAGACTTCGTGGCATTGTCGGACTCGTATGTAACCATCGAACGGTCAAACGTATCAGACGGTGAGCCGCCTTTGCCTGCTGGAACAGCTTCCCCTGTGATGGACAGGACTTTCATCGGGTTTCCTCCTCTTGTGCAACTATCTTCCTTTTTATTATAGGATAGCGGGCGTTTTTCTACAAACTTGACATGTCCTTCCATGCAGACTTATCGTAATGGTACGCATTCCATCCGCATGTGGCACCCCTTAGCTCAACCGATCCGTACCACATACCTAAAGGATAAAGGAGGACAATCAACCAACTATGACATCCCCAAACCCCAGCCCCTCCCCAACCGACCCATCCCTCATCCACGAAGCCTTTTATCACCTGATGGGCCATGATTCACCGATCCTCGGGGTCAGCCGCTTGACCAACAGCTTCGGCCACGAATGTTGGAAAATTACGACCACGGATCGCACCTGTCTGTTAAAAATCGCGGGACGCAAAGGCTCGCTCTATCATTTTCAAAGCGAAATGCGTGCCTGTGAGCTTGCCCAAGATGGTGGCATTCCTGCCCCCACTATTCTCGCAAAGTGCCCCGCTCCTAATGTTCTCGGACGTAATTACTACATCCAAGAATGGCTGGACGGCGAAGACGCAGAGACCGCTCTACCGAACATGACACCAGAGCAACGTGTAGCCTTCGCCTATGACTTAGGCCGTGCGGTCGGTCAGCTGCATACGATTGAAGGAGACTGCTTCAGCGAAGATGCGCATGGGGAAATCCGCTTCCCCTCCTGGCAGACATTTTGCCAAGATCGGCTGAATCGGCTGGGAGTTGACATTCGGGAGAGCCACTCTTTGCCCGAAGAAAAGCTGGGGGCTGCAGAGAAAAAGTGCCGGAGCCTCATCGAAGCACTCCCCACCGACATCCGTCCCGCTCTCACCCACCGCGACCTATATTTCCCTAATTTCCTCGTAACAGACGGTCAATTCCGTGCGTTGCTTGACTTTGAGATCGCCAAATTCTACGACCCGCTCTATGACCTGCCCAAGCTCAACGATACCGAATTCCGTACCAAGCCTGACATGTACGAGCCGTTCTATCGCGGGTATCATGAGGTGATTCCGTGGCAGGAGGACTTTCCCCTGCGGATTTCCTTGTCAGAGGGATTGCTTTATCTGTCGGCGGTTCATTATTTCCATGCGAGATATTTGACTCCTGATATGTTGGAGCTGTATCTGGTACTGCTGGATGAGTGGCTGGAAAAGGATGCTCGGGGCAAGACCTAGAATGACATGACATGATCTGATCTACTCAATAACAAAAGCTATCCAGTGCAGGTTGATTGCGCCGGATAGCTTCTTTTTTCGCGAGTTTTGACAGGTTTCCACGGATTTTTACGGATTGAGAGACCCAGCCCGCTCCTTTTCCAGAAACGCAATCAATCAGGCGACATCTGACGTACGCAGGGCAACCCCCTTGTTGTCTAGAGCGATGATGGTCGGATACTCCTGAATGTTCAATTGCTGATAATAATCCAATTGGGTGTTCTCAAACCATCCCAGTTCATCCACCCGGCCCGTATCTAGGATGTGGTTCATCTCGGTACGGTACTTTTCGGTGGCGGGTTTATTGAGGAAGACGTACACATGGTAACGACCCGGCGCTTGGGATAGCAGGCGCTCCGGTACTTGGACCGAATCCGCTTGCTCCAGCGTCTGCGGGCCTGGCTCGGGTTCGCGGTGAGTGTTTATGCTGGCGCATCCCGTCAAGGTCAGCACCAAAAAAGTCAGATAGGCAGCAGTCAGAGTGATCAAGCGTTTATGCAACGTTATCATCCTCTCTGGAGTGTCTGCTTGTCTAGACGAATTTGCCTCCCAAAAAGTTGCATAGATGCCAAATGTAAAAAAGAAGACGGCCATCTCTTTTGGAGGGCACGTCTTCTCTCTTTTTATGCTTCAAGCGGGTGATTATAGGCTTCCCAGCACTTCAACCAACAACTCATTCACCATACCAGGGTTCGCTTTCCCTTTGGTCTGCTTCATGACTTGTCCGACGAGGTAGCCGATCGCACGCTCTTTACCAGCCTTATAGTCTTCCACAGATTGCGGGTTAGCGGCAACCACTTCTTCGACGATGCGCTTGATCTCGCCTACGTCGCTGATCTGCACCAAGCCTTTTTCTTCGACGATCTTGGCAGGTGCATCACCGGTGTCGAGCATTTCTTTGAAGACCGTTTTGGCGATCTTGGTAGAAATCGTGCCTTTTTCGATCAGCTTGACCATCTCACCGAGACCTTCTGGCGTGAGTTTGACTTCATGCAGTTCGAGGTTGTTGGCGTTGAGATAGCCGAACAGGTCGGAGGTCAGCCAGTTGGCGACCGTCTTGGCATCTGCTCCGGTGTTGACTGCTGCATCGAAGAAGTCTGCGGTCTCCTTCGCCATCGTGATGACGCCTGCGTCGTAAACGGACAAGCCATACTCATTGACATAGCGGGCTTGACGGGCTTCTGGCAGCTCAGGAATAGAAGCTTTGACTGCTTCGAGCCATTCGTCAGAGATTTGCAGACGCACCAGGTCAGGGTCTGGGAAATACCGATAGTCGTGCGCTTCTTCTTTGGTACGCATGACCACGGTTTTGCGGTTGGCTTCATCCCAGCGCATGGTGGCTTGGATGATCGTGCCGCCGCCCGTGATGACTTCCTCTTGGCGCTTCACTTCATATTCGATAGCTGTCTGTACACCACGGAACGAGTTCATGTTTTTCAGCTCGGTTTTGGTCCCGAATTCTTCTTGACCATATGGACGGATGGAGACGTTGGCGTCACAGCGCAGGGAGCCCTGCTCCATTTTTACGTCGGAGACACCGGTGTATTGGATGATGCTCTTCAGCTTCTCCAGATACGCCTTCGCTTCTTCTGCGGAGCGGATATCTGCCTCAGAGACGATCTCGACGAGCGGTACACCTACACGGTTGTAGTCGATGAGGGTGCCGCCGCCAAACTCGGAGTGGGTCAGCTTGCCCGCGTCTTCCTCCAGGTGCAGACGGTTGATGCGGATGCGCTTGGTCTCACCATTGACCTCGATGTCGATCCAGCCGTTTTTACCGATAGGCTGGTCGAACTGAGAGATCTGATAAGCCTTCGGCAGATCCGGGTAAAAGTAGTTTTTGCGGTCGAACTTGGTCTCCTGAGAGATCTCGCAGTTGAGCGCAAGCGCTGCTTTCATCGCGTATTCGATCGCTTGTCTGTTCGGCACAGGGAGGACTCCCGGATGACCGAGACAGATTGGGCAGGTATGGGTATTAGGCGGTGCGCCGAATTCAGTCGGGCAGCCGCAGAAAATTTTACTGTTGGTGGAAAGCTCGGCGTGAACCTCCAGACCGATGACGGTTTCAAACTTGCTCATCTCTCTCTACCCCCTTACCAGTTCCGGCTTGCGCAGATGATGCTGGGTTGCTTGCTCGTAAGCATGTGCAGCGCGCAAGATAGTGGCTTCGTCAAATGCTTTCCCGATCAGCTGCATGCCGATTGGCAGACCTTTGTTGCTCACGCCGCACGGGATGCTGATCGCAGGCAATCCAGCCAGGTTAGCCGGTACGGTACAGATATCTTCTAAGTACATTTTCACCGGATCGTCGACGTTCTCCCCGATCTTGAACGCAGTGGTTGGCGTCGTCGGATGCAGGATGACATCATAGTCAGCGAAAATCGCTTGATAGTCTTGGATGATCAGGGTACGCACCTGCAGTGCTTTTTTATAGAACGCATCATAGTAGCCAGAGGAGAGCGCATAAGTGCCGAGCATGATACGGCGCTTCACTTCATCCCCGAAACCTTGGGTGCGTGATTCCATGTAGACGTCGAGCAGGTTTTGTGCATTTTCAGCACGCACACCATAGCGGACACCGTCGAAGCGGGCGAGGTTGGAAGAAGCCTCAGAGGATGCGAGCAGGTAGTAAGCCGGAACCGCGTATTCGGTATGTGGCAGGGATACCTCGCCCCATGTAGCGCCCAGTGACTCAAGCTGCTTGAGTGCGGTCATGACTGCTTCGCGCACCTCTGGGTCGATGCCTTCGCCGATCAGCTCTTTTGGCACACCGATACGCAGGCCGCTGATATCACCGGTGAGTGCGGACAGGTAATCCGGTACTTCTACGTCTGCAGAGGTAGAGTCGAATTCATCGAAGCCCGCGATGGCTTGCAGCACGTAGGCCGCATCCTCGACGTTTTTGGTGATTGGACCGATCTGGTCGAGGGAAGACGCATACGCTACAAGACCATAGCGCGATACTCGGCCATAGGTTGGCTTGAGTCCTACGACACCGCAGAATGCGGCCGGTTGACGGATGGAGCCGCCTGTATCAGAACCCAGTGTGAAAAAGAATTCACGCGCTGCCATCGCCGCAGCAGAACCACCGCTGGAGCCGCCTGGCACGTAGTCGTAGTTCCATGGGTTGCGGGTCGGGTAGAAGCTGGAGTTTTCGTTGGAGCCGCCCATCGCGAACTCGTCCATGTTGAGCTTGGAATAGATCAGTGCATCTTGTGCCTTCAACCGTTTGCTGACGGTCGCATCATAGATCGGGTCGTAGTTGGACAGGATTTGGCTCGCGCAGGTAGTACGGATGCCTTGGGTCACAATATTATCCTTGATTCCCGCCGGCAGACCAAACAAAAGGCCGAACTCGCCGTCGCCCTTCGCCAGACGCTCGTCCAATGCTTTGGCTTGCTTGCGTGCGACCTCTTCATCAACAGTCAGAGTGGCTTTGATCTCGCCATCCACCTCGCTGATGCGGGAGAGGGACGCTTCGACCAGATCAGTGACTGACAGCTCTTTTTTGCGTAAGTCACTATGTATTTCAGATAAACGTTTATCAAACAGGGACACGTTGGTCACCCCTTCTCTTCTCATCTCGTTCTATTCAAAAACAGCTGGTACCTTCAACTGGCCTTCTTCATGTTCCGGTGAATTGCGCAGGGCTTCTTCACGCGGAAGGGACGCTCGGTTGACGTCTTCACGCATGACGTTTTTCACGTCGGTTGCGTGGCTGGTCGGCTCTACGTTGGATGTATCCAGTTCGTCCAATTTTTTGGCAAACTCCAGAATCGCATTCAAATCTTTGGTATAGCGTTCTGCCTCTTCCTCAGTCAGCTTCAGACGGGCAAGCTTGGCTACATGTTCCACTTCAGTACGAGTAATGGCGCTCAAAAGATTCCACCTCCAAGATTTCTTTCTATACGAGAGCATATAACCTTAAGGATACTGGAACAATTGCGTTCACGTCAATTTTTACCCGTAATCATTCGTCATAAAAAGAAATACATCTGATTAAGGTGTTTTTCTCAAAAAAATAGTTTTGGTCAATCTTTGATGACATAGGTATCGCAGATAAGACCAAGCTTTCCCCGATCACGAAAAATAAGCGCCCAAAATCTTTAGGCGCTTTCCATCCATTTCACCATTATTTTTTCACGACAACCGTGGAGCAGATCTTATCATGCAGCCCCTGTTTCTTCTCGGTAAACCCTACCATGAGATAGCCGATCATCAGGATCAGCCCGGAGAGAATCTTCGAAAAATAACGTCCAACCGCCTGCCCTGTACTGATCTGGTTGCCATTGAGATCGGTTACCTTGATCCCCAGTGCCTGCTTGCCCAAGGTTCCCTGCTTCTCGGACGCCTCAAAAGCGGCAAAATAGACGGCAGACACAACCGCACTGATCAGGTTAGACAGCATAGCAGCAAACTCTGGCGGCAAACCTCCGACTGCCGCGACAATCCCGACCAGTAACCCTACAATAAAACCGACAATGAACAAAATGATGCCATCCACGACATAAGCGCCTACCCGTCGCCAAAAACCAGCGTATTGAACCGTGGCCTGTGGATATGAGTAGCTTGAGTTGGAGTTGACTTGATGCTGATTCATACGTGATCACTCCTTTCCCTTCATATGTATGCCTGCTGCGTGACCTTCATGATCAAATGAAAAAGACCGCCCACCCCATTTTGGGCAGACGGTCGCGCGTCATCAAAATTATAAATAATACCAGGTAAGTCCCATCGCCCCGTTGCCTACATGTGTGGCAATCACCGGACCAAAGTGGGAAACAGATACATCTACATGCGGATATTTCTCTTCAATATATTTTTTCCATTCTTCTGCCTCTTCGCGAACATCAGCCTGTACGATGGAACAGCGCATCGGCTTGCCTTTTTGGGCTTCGGCCTCAAACAGCTCCATAATCCCGCTTTTGGCTTTGCCGCGGGTGCGGACTTTTTGGTACGGTACGATTTTACCGTTTTCAAAGGTGAGGATCGGCTTGATCTTGAGCATCGTCCCCAGCATCATCGCAGCAGCAGAGAGTCGTCCGCCACGGTAGAGAAAATCGAGGTCATCCACCAGGAAATAGGTGGTGCTGTTTTCTTTGATGTAGTTGATACGGGCCAGGATCTCCTCGTGGCTCTTGCCTTCTTTGGCCATCTTGGCTGCCTCGACGACCATGAAGCCCATCGCGTAGACCGTGATCTGGGAATCGATGACATCTACAGGGAAATCCTCCACCATGCGGGATGCCGTCATCGCGCCTTGGCAGGTTCCACTGATGCCGCTCGACAGGTGGATCGCAATCGCACGGTCATACTGCTCAGACAGACGCTCGAACAGCTCCACGAACTCACCAACCGGCGGCTGTGAGGTAGTCGGCAGGCTGTCCGTCTTGCGCAGCTTCTCATAAAAATCGGCTTCGGAGAAATTATCCCCTTCCCGATATGCTTCGGAACCATAGATGACCTGCAGCGGCACGATAAAAACAGAATCTAGTTGCTGTAATTCTTCTTCGGGTATGTAGCTCGTACTGTCTGTCACAATTGCAATTGAAGTCAACGTAGCTTCCTCCACTTCTTCACATCTCTAAAATAGGGTACTACTCATCTATATGAAAAGCACGAAAAAGGAATGACTTTTAGCATCATTCCCTTATCTTGCCTGCTCGCTTTCGCGCATATACAAGCGTTTCAACTCACGTAAGGCTCTGTATGTGATGGTTTTGACACTGGATTCGGTCTTGCCGAGCAGCTCTGCCACCTGTGCCACCTTGAGGTCACCGAAATAGCGCAGGGTCAGGACATCGCGCTGGTCACGGGTCAGTCGCTCCATTTTGCCGCGCAGCACTTGGCCTTCTTCACTGGTCAAAGCCTGCTGCTCCGGTTGCCAGGTATCATCAGTCTCGCTCGTGAAGAGATCTGTGTTATCAGACGGCATTTCGCGTTGTTTGCGGACAAAATCGATAAAGGTGTTATGCGCGATACAGAAGATCCAGGCAGCGAACGGGCTGGTTCTGCTGTACTGTCCGAATTTTTCCAGTGCTTTGAGGAAGACCGTCGTAGTCAGGTCATCGGCATCCCACGGATTGTGGACACGGCTGCGCAAGTAACGGTTCACTCGGTCGAAGTACTCATCATACAACTCATCAAAACTGCGTGATTCAAAATAACCGGTCTGTGGCTGATCAGGAGTTCTACCCTCCTGTCCCCAACGAAGTTTCGGAATAGCCATGGTGGACAACACTCACTTTTCTATAGGTTAGGAAAAAGATTCCAAGTCAGTCGTTTCATGAGTATCATCTTACCGTCCGAAACTTTAGGAAACCTTACCGAAATCTTAAGATTACCTTAAGAAAACATTTTGTAGCTCACATAAAATCTAACAAAAATATCAATAAAAAACAGCCTGAAACCGTTCGTTCCAGACTGAATTTCCCTTTATTTTTTAGTGATTGAGCGATGTCCAACGATCTCTTCAAGCTGAATGCTTCGTAAGCCGATGTTAATTTTTCCATCAAGTTCCTGTAGCATTTCACGGGGCAGTCCGTTGATCTTATGGTACTTCTCTATGTACATAGCACGGACGATCCCATGAAGCTCTACTGCGGTAAATACTGCCGGATTCCGCTTCGTACGGATTAACAGATGGAGCGGAACGGCTGGTGTGTCGGAATGAAGCGGTGGTTGATGATACCCCGTCTCTGGAACCATCCGAAAGCCCTGCCGATGGAAAAAACGGAGTCTGCGCTGGCACATCACCTGCTCCTCTTGGTCATGGGCATCTGCTTCCCGCTCTGTCTCCAAGATGACATGCGGATCGATCTTGCCTTGTGCCTTGGCGTCTTGGACGAACAGCCGCTCCATCTGGCTGATCAGCTCGCCTCCGATCCCATTGCTCTGCTGAGTGGGATCAACTGCCAGATAGACGATGAAGCCACAGTTGGCTTCTGCTAGATAGTAGCCGGTCGACAGAGCGATGACCTGTCCCGCTTCATTCAGACCCACGAGAAAATGATACACGGTCGGTAAAAGCCTGCTGCTCTCCCGAATACCCCGGATCAATACCTCATTCGGTTCACGAATTTCCTCGGCAAAAGAACGCTGATACAGCTCAAGCGCCGGTGTGAGCAGTGGTGAGTCGGTTGTGGTGATCTCTTGCCAGTTCATCATCTGAGATAATGCCCCTTTCCCGAAAAAAAAGCATGCCGCCTTGGCATCAAGGCTGTGCATGCTCTTCTTCTGCCGTCTCGGCAATTTTTTGTCCCATTACGACCGTGCTGCCTACTTCGAGTCCCGGTGCCCAGTTCATCTTGCCTTTTTCGAACAGGAGGATGACCGTGGAACCGAATTCGAACCAGCCGACTTCCCGGCCTTTTTCAAACATCGGGGTACCGCCGATCGCTTCACTTACTTGACGCCCGCCCTTGATGTTGGTCGTGGCGGTGTTGTTGTAGGTGACCTTGACGCTGCCGACGAACAGAGCACCTACCTTGACGATGGCGACACAGCCTGCCGTCTTGCTCTGGACGTAGGTGATGAGCCGCTCATTGCGGGCAAACAGCTTATCTACATGCTCGACACCCATCTCATTGACCGGATAGAGGCGGCCTGGCAGGTAGGTATACTTGAACAGCTTCCCCTCCACCGGCATATGGATTCGATGATAGTCGCGCGGACTCAGGTAGATGGTGATGAAGCTGCCGCCCTTGAAGCGCTCAGCCATCTGCTTGTCACCACCCAGCAGGTCAAGTACGCTGTAGTCCCGTTTTTTGGCTTGGATCAGTGTCCCTTCGACGATATCACCGAGCTGGGAAACCTTGCCGTCCACCGGGCTTACAATCACCTGATGGGCCGGATCAATCGGACGGGCCTCCGGCTTCAGACGACGTGTGAAAAATTCTTTGAGCGTGCGATATTCACCGACTGGTTTTTCGATCATAGTTGTATCAATATGATAATGCTTAATATAGCGATTAATAGCAAAGCGACTCAGACGTGAGGCCATAATCTTCCCCATTTGCCGCGACATCGCATTTTGCGGTAACTGCTTAATCAGCCCGCGTAGCATACGTTTCCTCATAGGACAACTCCTTGTGGTGTTCTTCACCTACTCTACCACGAGTTTTCCATACGAGCAAATATTACTGCAAGGATCTCTGTAAGGTTTTTGACAAATCATGCAGATGATGGATTTCCTCTGCAATCTCACTTACCTTTTCACGTTGAATTTCAGCCGTAGCGAACACTTCTTCCAGACTCGCTACAGACTCCTCGGTGATCGCTGTGATGTTGGACATCTCGCCGGTCACTTCGGAAGAGCGCTGTTTGACGAGGTTCATGCTGCTGCGTACCTTTTCCACGGCACCCATGAACTTGGCCATGTCATTGCGTACCTTTTCCATCGACTGGACGGTGAAATAAGTCAGCTCTTGTCCTTTGGAAACAGAGGTTTCACCCAATTTCATATGGTTCACAGCATTCTGACTCTCATGGTGGAGAGATTGCAGGATCGTCGTGATCTCCTGCGTAGCGACTGCTGACTGCTCGGCCAGCTTGCGTACCTCGTCTGCGACTACGGAGAAGCCGCGTCCATGCTCACCGGCACGGGCAGATTCAATCGCGGCATTGAGCGCTAGCAGGTTGGTCTGTGTGGCGATCTGGTTGATGGTGCCGACGATCTCCTCGACACGGTTGGCTTGCCTGTTCAATTCATTGATGGTGGTAGACGCCACTTGAACGGTCTGGACGATGTGTTCCATCTGATTGGAGAGGTCGTTCATCATTTCGATTCCTTTGGCGAGCAGCTGGTTGTTCTTCTCTGCTTCATCCTTCATCATGATGGCCTGATGATTGACTTCGGCAATCTCGGAGTCGATGGATTGTACCTCCTCCTCAATCCGCACGGTGGATTGGGCTTGGGACTCCATGCCTGTCGCCACTTCGCGGAACGCGGTCATCATGTCATCATTGCTGCGTCTGGTGATATCGGCATGCTCGTTGACCTGCTCAGAGGTCGTATCGAGCGCCTGTGTGACGGTAGCCACATCGCTGAGAATCGTTTTGAGACGCTTTTCCTTCTCTTCCGCCTCACAGCGGGCATCGTGTGCGGCCTTGAGCGTATGCTGACCTGCCAGACAGAGATAGGTAAGACCGCTGACCATCAGGAAGATTGCCACCAGCTTCAGCACCAAATCAACCTCGGTGGAACCGCCTTCAAAAATATCAAACCATCCAGTGGTAAAACCAGTAATAATAGAAACAAAATAAAGTGCCCCCGTACTGACAACGACCCGCCAATCCAGATAGGCCGCCAAGAAGCCCAGCACGATGAACGGCAGATACGCGACTTCTGCATAAGGAATAAAATGAGCCAACGATAGCGAATAAAACACAAATCCAACGGCAACGAGATAACGGATAACCTTACTCTCTTTTTTCCAGAAATAAAGCGGTGAAACAATCAAGGTGACGAACAGCCCCAGTGAAACCATCTGGAAAAACGGTATCCCAAGCGTCAGCCACAGGGCAATCGACAGCCACAGATGATTCCACAGGATAAAAATCATGAACCCTTCTTTATTGGTCAACGTATTGCGAATCAGGTTCAACATCCACGTGGCCCCCTTTTTTAACATTCTTTACCTACATCTCATTTTAACCCAAGCCCCCCTGTCATGGCTGTGAGATAAATCACACTTTTGTATTTTATACATAGAGAAATAATAGAAGAGAAACCGCTGAGAACAAGAAGCTGACTACATACAGCACGATAACGGTCTGCTTCGGTGACAGTCCGCGCGACATCAGGCGGTGGTGCATATGACGCCGGTCCGCTTGATACAGGGCCGTTCCAGCAAGCATTCGGCTGACAAATACCTGCACCGTATCCATCACAGGTAGTCCGAGCGCAAGGACGGTGACGACCAACGAGATCAAGGTCGCTCCCTTCATCGCTCCCTCCAGCGAAATAATCGCCAAGGCAAAACCCAGAAACGTCGCTCCCGCATCCCCCATGAACATCTGGGCCGGAAAAAAGTTAAACCGCAAAAACGCAAGCGTCGCCCCAACCAATACAATCGCAATCATCGCTGTCGTCTCCTGCCCTTTGACGAGCGCAATAAAGAACAGCGTGGTCGCACTAAACACCGTCACCCCGCCTGCCAGCCCGTCCGCCCCATCCAGAAAATTAACCATGTTGATCAAGCCGACGATCCAGACCACCGTAGCGATGAACGACAGCCACTGCGGAAATACGTACATCTCCCCCGAATCCCAGCCAAACCACGACAGACTGATCGCCCCAAACCGAATCTGTAGGGCATACGCAATGACGGCCACCAGCAGCTGGACGATGAGCTTGGGCGACACCGGAAACTCTCTGCGCTGTGCCTTAAACCAATCATCGAACGAGCCTACTCCGACCAAGAGCATCCCCCCGACGACCAGAGCTGTCACCAGAGGCTGTCCATCTGCAAAAGCCAGCGTAACCAGCACCACCCCGATGAACATCGCAAGCCCTCCGGAGAGCGGCATCGGCTTCTGGTGTGCTTTACGCCCGACTGGCATATCGATCAATCGAATCTTCCAGGCAACCCGCATCGCCACGGGAATCAAGAGAGAGACCAAGAAAAAGGTCGCCAAAAACGGAACAAGATAGGAAGCCACTTTTTTCACCCACTTCTTATTCGTTGTTCCTATTAGTTTGGACTTGCTTCCCCCAAATCAGCGCCGGTAAGTCAAAATCGTACATTTTGCTATGTTCAGACACGTTCCATTTGTTATCTGAATCCCGAAAGCAATCAACGAAATTTTGTCGGAAAAAAATATAAAAAAACTGATTACTTTCATATTTCAATATATTGTGAGAGGTGCTATAATTATTTTAACAGAAAGGGGTGTCCTTATGAAAAATCACAAAAAAGTTATTGCTTCTTTAACGGCTGTAATGGCTCTGACTATGGTGGTTCCATCCGTCATGGCTAATTCTGCAGAAACGGCGGCTCCAACCGCACAAGCTTCTTTGGACTCCAAAGCGGCTGCTGATCAATACCTGAAGGACAACGCAGGCAAGTTCAACCTGAAAGCTGATCTGTCCGACCTCGCGTACGTTACTTCTATTACATCGGATGCAGGTACCTATGTCCGCTACCAACAAACCGTTGAGGGCGCACCTGTATTCACCCAACAAGTAACCGTCACTCTCGACCGTTCCAACAATGCCGTACTGGTTGTATCTGACTACACTCCAGTAAGCGAAGTGGAAGTCGCGAAAACCAAAATCTCCAAAAAAGATGCTGAAGATTTCACCATCAAGCACAATAAAGTAAAAGACAAAAACAACAAGTGGGCCGATACCATCACTGAATACGGTTATACCGTTGTAGACGGCAAAGCAGTACCTGCTTACCGCGTTGTCTTCCACGATGCTGATTCCAATGCTGCATGGGAAGCTTATGTACATGCAGGCAACGGTAAAGTACTCAAAAACAAAAACCTGAACGTGCGTGCTACCGGTACAGGTAAAGTGTTCAATCCAAACCCAATCTCCTCTGCGGGTACCAAAACTGGTTTCTTGGACAACAACGACGCTGATTCCACAGCGCTTACCGGCCAGCTCAAATCCGTAAGCATCTTGGGTCTGGATGGCTCTGGTTACCTGAAAGGTCAATACGTAACCATCAGCTCCAAAATCAACACATACAATGCAACCAATACCTTCAACTATACCCGCAACAGCGACAGCTTCGAGGATGTCATGGCGTACTACCACATCGACACCCTCCAACGCTATATCCAAACCCTCGGCTTCACCAACATCAACAACCGTTCGATCGTTGTTAACAACGGTAAATACACAGCGGACAACTCCTACTATTCCCCATCCACCAAAGCTCTTACCTTTGGTTCCGGTGGCGTAGATGACGCGGAAGACGCTGGTATCATCGCTCACGAGTATGGTCACTCCATCCAAGACAACCAAGTGCCAGGCTTCGGTAACACACTTGAGGGCGGCGCTATGGGTGAAGGCTTCGGTGACTACCTCGGTGCTACTTATGAAGATGCTACTTCCGGCAACACTTACGGCAAAGGCTGCATCGGTGAGTGGGACGCTGTTTCCTACTCTTCCAGCAATCCACCTTGCCTCCGTCGCCTCGATACCAACAAGGTATATCCACGCGACTGGGCTGGCGAAGTGCATGATGACGGTGAAATCTGGTCCCAACCACTCTACGATATGGCTAACACCTTTGGCCGTGACGTAGCGACCAAGATCATTCTCCAATCCCACTTCTCCCTCACTCCTAACTCTGGCTTCGTAGATGGTGCAAAAGCGATCCGTAACGCTGACGGCCTGCTCTATGGCGGTACTCACCAAGCTCAGATCGACTCCATCTTCGGCGCTCGCGGTATCGCAACGAAGTAAGCTTTGACTGTCTGACTGAACAAGCTGGTCTGAATAAAGAGAAAGTCCTGAGTCTTCTGTAGGCTCAGGACTTTTTCCTACCCATCTGGTACAACCCGTTACCCATTCGGATTTGACAGTCAGCCAAAACAATGGTAAGTTGTATGTACAAACAAGATTTGATTGCAAGCGAGGAACGCCTATGAACGAATGCTTTAACACCTGCCTGTTCTTCACAGCCAACCGGCTCTCGCGCATCATCACCAAGATCGGTGAAGAGGAGTTCCAGAAAATCGGACTCTCCCCCACCTATGCTTACCTCATGATGACGGTTAAGGATCAGCCAGGCATCACCCAGAAAGACCTGAGCGAGATCCTGCATATCGCTCCATCCACCAGCACCCGCCTGATCGACAAGCTGGTCGTCAAGAATCTGATCGAACGCAAAACAGAAGGCAAGCTCTCCATGCTCTACCTCACCGATAAGGGCTTGGGAGTGATGGATGAAATCAACCACTGCTGGAAAAGCCTGTACGCCCGTTACTCTGCCATCCTTGGTGAGCAAGAGGCCAGAGCACTGACCGAAATGATTCACCATGCAAGTGAGACGTTGGATAAGCAGTCTTAAATTTTTTTCAGGTTTAAGTTGCTTGTACATACAAATTAAAAAGATTTAGGGAGATGGAAAAAAACTATGAAAACACTGGTTATCGTTGTTCATCCACATTTGGAGCAATCCCGCATTAATAAAGCTTGGGCAGAGCGTATCGCCAAAGAAGAAAACGTCACTGTTCACAACCTCTATGGAGCTTATCCTGATGGGAAAATCGACGTAGCCCGTGAGCAAAAGCTGGCAGAAGCGCATGATCGTATCGTATTCCAGTTCCCACTCTACTGGTACAGCACCCCTGCTCTTCTGAAAGAATGGCAGGATGTCGTCTTGACCTACGGCTGGGCATATGGCTCTGAAGGGAACGCTCTGCACGGTAAGGAACTTGTCTTAGCCGTATCTGCAGGTGGGGCGAAAGATGTATACCAAGCAGGTGCACGTAACCAATTTACGCTGAGTGAATTGCTCCGTCCGCTGCAGGCGATGGCGAACCTGACCGGGCTTGAATTCCTGCCGACCCATGCCTACCACGGAGTTTATGGTGTGTCAGATGAGGCGCTGGCAGAAAGTGCGGAGGCGTATGTGGCACATGTCTTGAATCCTGAGTTGAGTCTGAAGAATGTGGCGCTGTAAGTTGTTCTCCCCTGCGCTTTCGTCATGAAAGTGAGCTGGGTAGTAAGAAAAAGGCTAAGTCTGTGAGATCCAGACTTAGCCTTTTTGTCATTAGAGCAACTCAGATACGAGTTTCGCTTGGGTGAAGAGGAGCAGGTAGTCAGGGCCGCCCGCTTTGGAGTCGGTACCGGACATGTTGAAGCCGCCGAATGGGTGTACGCCTACGAGCGCACCGGTACATTTGCGGTTGAAGTAGAGGTTACCTGCATGGAACTCGGTGCGTGCTTTTTCGAGGTGTGCACGGTTGCGGGAGATGACTGCACCAGTAAGACCATACTCGGTGTTGTTGGCGATTTCGAGCGCGTGGTCGAAGTCGTTAGCTTTGCAGAAAGCCACAACTGGTCCGAAGATCTCTTCTTGCATGATGCGTGCATCTGGAGCCACGTCAGCAAATACGGTTGGCAAGATGTAGTAGCCGTTATCTGGGCCTTTTTCGCCGCCTGCCACGAGTTTACCCTCGGATTTACCGATTTCGATGTATTCGAGGATTTTATTGTATGCTTTGTCGTCAACTACTGGACCGGTGTAGAACTCTGGGTTCACAACGTCACCTACAGTGAGTTGTTTGGTCAGTTCAACTACGCGGTTGAGTACTTGATCGTATACGTCTTGGTGAACGATCGCACGGGAGCATGCAGAGCATTTTTGGCCGGAGAAGCCGAATGCAGATGCTACGATGGATTGAGCAGCCAGTTCGAGGTCAGCATCGTTGTCTACGACGATGGAGTCTTTACCGCCCATTTCAGCAACGAGGCGCTTGATCCATTTTTGGCCTGGACGGTGCTTCGCAGCCAATTCGTTGATGCGCAGACCTACGTCACGGGAACCAGTGAAGGAGATGAAGCGGGTCAGTGGGTGCTCAACGAGGTAGTCACCGATTTCGCCGCCGCTGCCTGGTACGAAGTTAACCACGCCTGCTGGTACGCCTGCGTCTTCGAGGATTTCCATGAATTTCGCTGCGATGATTGGTGTGGTGGATGCTGGCTTGAGCACTACGGTGTTACCCGCTACGAGTGCTGCAGTCGTCATACCAACCATGATCGCGAGTGGGAAGTTCCAAGGTGGGATTACGATCCCCACGCCCAATGGAACATAGTAGAGTTCGTTGTCTTCGCCTGGGATGCGGGTCAATGGATGGCGCTCAGCCAATTTGTCCATTTGACGTGCATAGTATTCCATGAAGTCGATTGCTTCTGCGGTGTCCGCATCTGCTTCCGGCCAGCTTTTGCCCGCTTCTTTGGTGAGCCAAGCGGAGAATTCATGTTTGCGGCGGCGCAGGATTGCTGCTGCTTTGAACAGGTAGCGGGAACGTGCAGTCGCAGGTACAGCTTTCCAGGTTTCGAAGGTTTGAGCAGCGGTTTGGATTGCTTTTTCAGCAAGCTCCTTGTCTGCTTGGGAAACCACACCGATGACTTGCTGTGTATTGGATGGGTTGATCGATTTGCTTTTCTTTTCGGTTTTGATTCTTTCGCCGCCGATGATGATGTCATACTCACGGCCGAGTTCGCTTTCTACTTGAGCGAGCGCTGTTTCGAACGCTTGCTTATTTTCAGGGAGCTTAAAATTGGTAAATGGTTCGTTTTTGTAATCCACTTGCACGATGTAACGCCTCCTTGGTTAATAAGCCTAGTAACGTGAAAGTAACAGGAATTTCTATATGCAAAAACCATACCAACTTTTCCGGATTTACGGCAACGCTAGTAGTGTTTGCATGCAAGGGGTCTTCCAATCGCATAGGTGAAATGAATCTATGTACACAAGTGTGCAAAATAATGTTCAATTCTGCACACTTGTGTTTGATTATTTACGATAGATATGCATATACGGTTCGCCTTCTGACGGGCGGACATAGATCGCCAATGGCGCGGTGATGGACTGGACGTAGAGGTTGACATGCACTTTTTTATCGAAGTATTGGTTGATCAGTCCGGCAGCATATTGGGTGAACTGCAAGACCTCTGTGCGGGAATCGTACTCAGCTGAAGCAGTGATCGTCAGCTCTACGAGTTCACCGTCCATGAAGCGGCCAAGACCGGTCAAGCCGATATATTCACCGAAGAAGCCCTGAACATTTTTCTTCAGCTTATCATATTGCATCGAGATCTGCGGGTATTCGGACTCGGCATCACTTCCGGGGAAGAGGAAGAATTCTTCCTGAATCGGTTGCCACTTCGATACAGAGCTGTCTGTGGCATTGACCGTCCCTGTCATGATGAAGCGGCCAGGTACGAGGGTGGATGAGCGCCCAGGCACTTGATAAAGCGCGATGACCATCGGGACTTGCTGGTTCTCGGCGCGGATCTTCTGCACGATACGAGCTGAGAGCTGCTGTCCTTTGGCACGCAGCTCATCAACGGTGAATTCCTTTTCTTGACCGGATGGATCGGTATATACCGGGTTGAGTGCGAGGCTGATCACCATACCGAACGGGCCGTTTTGCTGCTTGCTCACATAATCGTGCTCAAGCACTTGGATCAGCAGGTTTTTGCCTTTTGGCGGGTTGAGACCTTCTTGGTTTTTGCTGGAGCGGGAGACCCAGGCTTCGACCTGTTCCTTGGAGATACGCTGTCCTTCCTGGAACAGATACTCTTCGGTAGAAAACGTCTCTTGGGCGATCTCCATCATGCCCAGCTCCAGATGGCTGAAGTCGATCCGGTAATCCCGCTCAGCCAGCATGCCGCGTGTCTGGTTGGGACGATAGGGAACGACACCCCCGTAATGTTTATCGCTGATTTGGAACACCGAGGAGATGGTCGGGGTGGCCGGCTCCGGTGCCTCCTCTGACGGTCTGCTGCCAAAGAACGAGCAGGCCGTCAAAGCCAGACAGCAGGTGACGAGCAGTGAGTAGCGGGTTAGCCTGTTCCATGTTTTTTTCATTGGTAAAAACTCCTTTAGATACAAACAGCGCTATGGCTTGTCCATCACTTTTTCCACGACTTTGGCGGAAATTTCGAAGCGTCCGCCGAAGCTTTTATCGAACTTTTCCAGTAGCTCGCGGGCTTCCTTGAGCTCCAGCTCGATATCAGGGGTGACGGTGTGCATGATAATCTTGGTCTCTTTTCCGGACAGCTTGCAGGTGACATCCTGTACATCCATGGAGAGCGAACGGTCGAGAGCGCGAGCCATCAGCAGGATGATCGTCAGTCTCAGCACCAGCTCTTCGTCCTCCGGCTTGAGAAGCATCTGATAAGGGGCGGACCACTCGCGGATTTTTTTCTTATTTTTACTGGCGGCAATCAGAGCGACCAGCAGACGCTCGCGGTGTGTCAGCCCTGGGATTTTGGAGTGGAGCAGGACATAGTAGGTGTGCTTCTGCCACTCATAAAAGCTGACCGTGACACCCACATCATGCAGCAGGGAGGCAAAATGGAGCAATCGGCGCTCGCTCTCCCCCATCTTATGACGCGGGGACAAATCATCAAACAACCGCAGGGACAGGTGTGCGACGTGATGGGCGTGTGAGTGGTCGACTTTGTAATAATGCATCAGGTTCTCCACTTCACTCATCGTCACATCTGCTGCGAGCTTTTGCGGGTATCGCTGTTGGTAGTACTCATAGAAAAGACCCTCGCGGATACCGTTGCCGCTGATCAGAAGCTGCGGTGCTTTGCAGGCTTCCATCAGGGATTGGATGATCAAGCCACCCGCGAGAATGATGTCGGCACGCTCCTTGGAGAGGCCGGGGAGCTGCTGCAGCTCTTTATAGGAGAGAGAGGCGATGTAGTTGATCGTCTCATCTACCTGTGTCTTGCTCATCTCGTAGTTGTGGGCGATCTCGATCGGATAACCGATGAGATTGCGGTGGATGCGGGCGATATTGCGTACCGTGCCGCCCAGTCCGATCAGGGGCAGGCCGTGATTGGCACTGATCCATGGCTGGTTAAGAAAAGCGCTGCGCAAATACTGCCGCACATCGTAAATCGACACCCTGCCATCCTGCTCTGGGTCGCGGTATGACTCGGTCAAGGTCAACGCCCCAAACGGCATACTCACACTGTCTGACAGCTTGCGGCTACGGAACAGGGTCACCTCAGAGCTTCCCCCGCCGATATCGAGCGTGAAGCCGTCTTGCAGAGAAAATCCGTTGAGTACCCCGACCAATCCGTAATAGCCTTCCTCATGCCCGCTCAGGACACGAAAACGCAGACCGGTCTCGGCTTCGACGGTGTTGAGGAAATCCTGCTGGTTCTCTGCAATCCGTACAGCCGCCGTCGTGACAGGGACGATCGTCGTCACCTGGCGCGAGCGGCACAGCTTCATGAAGCGCTTGAGCGTAGACAGGGCGCGTTTGACGGAGGCAGGCTTGAGGATGCGCTCCGGCCCCATCGATTCACTGAGCCGTACCGTCTCCTTGGTGTCGTCGACCAGATGATACGAATCTTGATTGATTTCAAAAATGACCATCCGGATGGTGTTGGAACCCATGTCAATAATGGCGATCTTCTCCATCTGATCACCTCTTTTCTATTGGCAGGCTTACTGCCATTTTTTCCATTCGCCGTTCTCATAAAAATAGATGATGGCAGAGTCACCGATCCCGATTAACGTATCTTCGCTGTGTCCCGGTGAAATCGCACTGAGCCGTTCAGGAACGTCTTGGGACAACATCTCCCAATCGCTGTCTTCTTCCTTCACCATGATGCCCTGGTCGGTGGAGAGGTACATCTTATTGTGCTGATTGTCGATGGCAAGCGAAAAGACGCGCTCCACGCCCTCGATTACCTCAGACTCCCACTTGCCTTCCTGCGCGGATAACAGACCGTTCTGTGTCAGCACATACAGGCGCTCCTCATAGGCATTGTAGTCGATCGCATAGACCTCCTGATTGAGCTGCTGCAGCTCTTCCATCAGCTCCCAGCGGTCACCGCCGTCGCGGGATTGATAGATCCCCATCCCCGACACATAGACATAGAGGTTCACCTGATCTTTCTGCCGTACACCCGTCAATCCGAGGATGTCAGGCTGGTCAGGTAACCCCGTTATCATCGGCTCCCATGTTTCGCCGCCGTCACGGCTGCGCTTGGCTACACCTTGACCCGTCACATAGACGTGCTCCGTCTCCTCGGGGTCGAAAAAAGCACCCCGGATATCGTCGAGCGCAAGATCCTCCGGCGTCTCCGCCCAGAGCTTCTGACTTGCTGTCCCATAGAGACCCACATGTGTGCCAAGCCAGAGTCTTGATCCATCTGGAGATGGCTTGACGAAGTGGATGTGCTCCCCTTTTTGCAGGACGTCCTGATAGGTGAGCTCCCCTTGAATATCAGAAGCGGCACGGACCGGCACATTGGGCGTATCAAAAGACCCCTGTGCAGGCTCAGTGTCATTGGTCGTACATCCGGTTAACAGGCTGGTCATGGCGAACCCGACTGCCCATTGTTTCAGCGTGATTCGTTTCACTTTCACTCACACCTTCACCAAAGAGAATGGGATGTTACATTTCACCTGTTTCCAACAGCTTGAGAAACGCTTCTTCATCCATGATTTTTATGCCCAACTTCTCGGCTTTTTCCAATTTTGATCCAGCTTTTTCACCGGCGACCAATAGATCGGTCTTTTTGGAGACACTGCCTGTCACTTTGGCTCCGAGCAGGGTCAGCTTCTCCTCTGCTTCGCCGCGTGACATGCTGGCAAGCGTACCGGTGACGACTGCTACTTTACCGGAGAGCGGGAGGTCGGCTCCTGCTTCTACGCGCAGACCTTTGTATTCAAAATTGACGCCTGCCTGGCGGAAATGCTCGATCAGGTCTTTTACCTGTTCCAATTGGAAGTAGGCGACGATGCTGTCTGCCATTTTCGGGCCGATCTCATCGATCTGAATCAGTTGTTCTTCGGTGGCTTCCATGATCTTATCGAGGTGTCCGAATTCTTCTGCGAGCACCTTGGCTGCTTTGGCCCCGACGAGACGGATACCGAGGCCGAAGATCAGGCGCTCGACCGAGTTATCTTTGCTGGCCTCGATGGAAGCGAGCATGTTGTCAACCGACTTCTCGCCCATGCGCTCCAGCTTGAGCAGGTCTTCGCGGCGGTCGTGCAGATAGTAGAGATCGGCGACGGATTTGATGAAGCCCTCAGCAAAAAGCTGTGCCACTACCTTCTCACCCAGACCTTCGATATTCATCGCGGTACGGGAGACGAAGTGGGCCAAGCCTTCGCGGATGATCGCCGGGCAGTCAGTGTTGAGGCAGCGCAGGGCGACCTCGTCTTCGAGACGGACCAGCTCACTGCCGCAGTCTGGACACTCGGTCGGCATTTCAAAAGGACGCTCCTCGCCTGTACGGCGCTCTGGCAGTACGTTGACGATCTCTGGGATGATATCGCCTGCTTTTTTCACGACGACGTGGTCGCCGATCATTAAGCCTTTTTCACGGATGATATCTTCGTTGTGCAGGGATGCGCGCTTGACGGTGGTGCCTGCGAGGCTGACGGGGTTGAGGATCGCGGTTGGTGTGACTACGCCTGTGCGGCCTACGGACAGCTCGATGTCGATCAGCTGTGTAACCGCCTCTTCTGCCGGAAACTTGTAGGCGGTGGCCCAGCGTGGGCTTTTTGCGGTAAAGCCAAGCTCCTGCTGCTGTGCGTAGCTGTCTACCTTGATCACCATGCCGTCAATCTCGTATGGCAGGGTTGGGCGCTTCTCGGTCCATGTCTCGACGAACGAGATCAATTCCTCGATATCATCGAACACACGACGCTCTTTATTCACGGCAAAACCAAGCTCCTCCAGCGTATTCAAGCCCTCGCTATGGGACTCGATGCGTTCGCCTTCGACCTCACCGATGCCATAGACGAAGATGTCCAGCTGGCGGGATGCGGCGATTTTTGGGTCGAGCTGGCGCAGGGAGCCTGCGGCTGAGTTGCGTGGGTTGGCGAATAAGGCTTCGCCTTTTTCCGCACGTTCTTTGTTTAATTTTTCAAAAGCCTGCTTGGACATGTACGCTTCTCCACGCACCTCGATCGTGACTGGACGGGCGAGGCGCAGCGGGATCGTGCGGATCGTCTTGAGGTTCTGGGTGATATCCTCGCCGACGCTTCCGTCCCCACGGGTGGCACCGCGCACGAACAGGCCGTTTTCATAGCGGAGTGAGACGGCAAGGCCGTCGATCTTAAGTTCGCATACATAGCGGACGGTCTGGTTGCCTAAGCCTTGGCGGACACGGCGGTCGAAGTCGCGCAGATCGTCAGCGCCGAATGCGTTGCCCAGACTCAACATCGGGGTCTTGTGCTCCACCTTCACAAAAAACGGCAGAGGTTCCCCGCCCACACGCTGGGTCGGGGAGTCTGGCGTAATCAGCTCCGGGAACCGTTCTTCTAAGCTTTTCAGATCGCGTACCAGCTGGTCATACTCTTGGTCAGTGATCTGCGGATTATCTTCTACATGGTAGAGACGGTTGTGTTTCTCGATAGTTTCACGCAATTCTTTGATCTTGGCTTCCGCTTGCAGAATGTCCAAATCAGGTTCATTCCTTTCTATCTGAAAACAGGCGCTTCCCATGTTCCCAACATCATATGGAACGGGAAAGCAAAACAGTCTTTTATGCTTTTTCAATCGGAGCGAACTTAGCCAGCAGTTTTTTGAGGCCGACTGGACTTGGGAAGGCGATATCCAGCTCAGTGTTGTCACCGCTGCCTTTGATGCTGACCACGGTGCCGGTTCCCCAACTGCCATGCTTCACTTTTTCGCCCACTTTCCAGTCAATTCCTGCTGCTGCACCATGCTGCGGCAATTTGCCTGGCTGCTGGTGCAGCTGACGGAATACGCCAGAGCCACCAGCCGGGGTCGTGGTCGTCGTGCGGGCTGCCGGGGAGGTACGGGTCGTCGGTGCGGTACGGGAAGCACCTGCACCTGCAGCCGCTGTACGGCCAAAGACAGACTGGCCCGGTGCACCGAGCGTGCGGCCTTGTCCAAAACGGCTTTCGCCACGGTTGCCAAAGCCACCGCCATTGCCTCCACCAAATCCTGTACCTCCGCCGCCATACGGTCCGGCAGAGTATGCCCCAGGATCGAAGCCCTCGATGCATTCAGCCGGAATCTCGCTTAAGAAGCGGGACGGCAGGTTCGCCGCCGTACGGCCATACAGGGTACGCATCCGTGCACAGGTCATATAGAGCCTCTGCTCGGCGCGGGTAATCCCTACATATGCGAGGCGCCGCTCCTCCTCCATCTCGGTCGGGTCCTCCAACGAGCGGCTGTGCGGGAAGACGCCCTCTTCCATCCCCATCAAGAAGACGACAGGGAACTCCAAGCCCTTGGCACTGTGCAGGGTCATCAGAGTGACTTCACCGTCTGTGTTCGCGTCCACTTCCACGCCGTCTTTGCCGAGTGAATCAATATCGGCTACCAGTGCGAGGTCGGTCAGGAACGCCACGAGACTTTTATCTTCACTTTTGCTCTCAAACTCTTGGGTTACAGACAGGAACTCGTCGATGTTCTCCAGACGTGCTTCGGATTCGAGGGATTTGTCCTCTTTGAGCGATTCACGGTAGGCGGAGAGCTTGAGTACCTCTTCCACTAATTCGGTCACACTTAGATAGTCTACCATCTGCATGAGATTTTTCATCATATCACGGAACGAAATAATGGCATTGGTCGTACGGGAGGTAAGCCCCATGTACTCCACTTCTTCAATCGCTCTAAACAAGGTCATGCCTTGGCGGTTGGCGAACTGCTGGATTTTCTCCACGGTCGAGTCACCGATGTTGCGCTTCGGCACGTTGATGATGCGGGTCAAGCTGATGTCATCGTCCGGATTGGAGATAAGGCGCAGGTAGGCGAGGATGTCCTTGATCTCTTTTCTGTCATAGAACTTCGTGCCGCCGACGATGGTGTACGGAATGCTGGACTTCACCAGCACATCCTCCATCACACGGGACTGCGCGTTGGTCCGGTACAGGATGGCGAACTTGTCGTAGAGACGGAATTCCTTGATCAGCTCACGGATTTTGTCCACGATGAAATATGCCTCATCATGCTCGGAATCCGCTTGGTAGACATATACTCTGTCCCCGGTCGGATTGGATGTCCAGAGGTCTTTTGGCTTGCGGTTGATGTTGTTCTTAATCACTTCATTGGCCGCAAGCAGGATATTCTTGGTGGAGCGGTAGTTCTGCTCCAGCTTGATCAGTGTCGCATTGTTATAATCTTTTTCGAAGTTGAGGATGATCGAGATATCGGCGCCGCGCCACTTGTAGATGGACTGGTCGGCGTCACCTACACAGCAGATATTTTTCCATTCGTCTGCAAGCATCGAGATCAGGAGATACTGCGCACGGTTGGTATCCTGATACTCATCGACGTGGATGTAACGGAATTTCTTCTGATAGTATGCCAAAACCTCCGGCATTTCTTGGAACAATTTGATTGTCGTCATGATCAGATCGTCGAAGTCGAGGGATTGATTGCTGCGCAGCTTCTTTTGGTACAGCTCATAGACCTGAGCGACGACGAGGGAGAACTGGTCGCCCGCGTTTTTCTTGTAGCGCTCTGGGTCCATCAGCTCGTTCTTCGCTCCGCTGATGGCAGCGAGGATCGTGCGTGGCTCGTTTTTCTTCGGGTCCATGTTGAGTTCCTTGAGACAGTTCTTCACCACGGAGAGCTGGTCGGACGCGTCAAGGATCGTGAAATTACGGCTCATCCCGATGCGGTCGATATCACGGCGCAGGATGCGGACACAGAGCGAGTGGAATGTGGAAATCCAGATTTCTTGTGCGTCCTTGCCGACGAGGTTGGCGACACGGTTCTGCATCTCACGGGACGCTTTGTTGGTAAAGGTGATCGCGAGGATGTTCCACGGCGCGACCTTTTTGAAGCCGATCAGGTACGCGATGCGCTGGGTCAGCACGCGTGTCTTACCGGAACCGGCACCCGCGAGGATCAGCACCGGGCCTTCTGTGGTTTCCACCGCGACGCGCTGCTGCGGGTTGAGGCCCACGAAGTATTTATCTAGAGTAGTCATAATGAATATGGCCACCTTTCGTTAGGAAACTGGTAGAAAAAAAGAAAGCATATGTTCTGGATCATAGCCTTTCTATTTTGTCATAGATTGAGCGAGAATGCCACGGTATGTGTACCTGTTTTGGGCGATTTGTCAATGAAAAAACCACCAAATCAGACTGGTGGCTTGGTGAAAAAACAAAACTCCCAGACCAATTTCGCCTGAGAGCCCTCTTGTAACCGAATCATTCAATTCTATCCCTTCACCGCGCCAACCGTCGCCAGCGCAGCGTCCAAATCCTCATAAATCACATTCCCGACAACCACCGTATCGGCAATCGCCGCCATCTCCTTGGCCTGCTCCACGGTCTTCACTCCGCCGCCGTAGAACACATGAGCTCCTTCGGCACCTTTGCGAATAGCACGCACCACCTCAGGATCACCATACGTCCCGCTGTATTCTACATACACCATCGACAGATTCAACAGCTTTGTCGCGGTCTGCCCGTAAGCTTTGGCCTCATCAGGGCCGGCCACAGGACGGGCCTTGGTCAACTTCGCTACAGAGGATTCTGGATTAAGCACCAAGTAGCCTTCCGTGAAGATCTCTTCCCAGTGAATATAGCTGCCATACGCGGTCAGTCCGGCGACATGCGGGGCAAAAATCCAATCAGGATCACCCGCATTGAGCACCAACGGGATCAAATACGAATCAAACCCCGGCACAACCGCCTGCAGGTTGGATACCTCCAGCACAGTCGGAACGGCATAACGGCGAATCCGTGCCATCAGGTCCAGAGTGTTGTCAAAAGTAATGCCGAGCGTACCGCCGACAATAATCGCATCCGTGCCGGACTCACAGATGGCTTCGAGTGCGTCATCGTCGATCGTTTTGTCCGGGTCTAGTTTGAAGGCGTGCCGCCAACTGCGATAATCGATCACTGCTTTTGCCTCCCTCGGTTACTTGCCAATACGGTCCAAGGCGAGCGTATAGCCGTCATTACCGTAATTGAGACAACGCTTCACACGGGAAATCGTAGCGGTGGAAGCACCCGTCTCCGCTTCGATCTGGTTGTAGGTGAAGCCTTTGCGAAGCATACGCGCCACTTCCAGACGCTGAGCGAGCGACTGCATCTCATTCACCGTGCACAGATCGTCAAAAAAACGATAGCACTCCTCAATATTCTCAAGCGACAAGATCGCTTCAAAAAGCTGCTCGATACCTTTCCCCTTCAGTTTCTCCAATTGCATGCTGATCACCCCATAAGTATCTATAAGAACAATAGGACTCGTTGTTACACGTTAAAATTTTTAAGCGTTAAAGCACCTATTCCTAATCTTAGGGGAAAACAGTACGAAATTCAAGCGATTTATTGATAAGTGACAGCGCTTGCAAGTCCAGGGTGGTCAGGCACTATGTTAACCCAGGTATTGCCCGGAAGCAAGGGGAGTTCTTTGGTCAGCGCCTCATCTTCATAAGCGCGGATGACACCGCCGCTTCGTTTCCATTTGACCGGACGTACCTTTCCCTGCTGGAACAGATAGCCGTCGCCAGGGCCTACTACATCGACATGGCGGCGGCCTTCATTGTCCAGTACCTGATGCTCTGCCGAGATGATCAATAGATTCTTGACCGATAGCTGTTCATTGGTATTGAGGTCGTTGTGCGGCTGGCCTTGGGTGAAGCGCAGATAGCGGCCTTTCTCAGCGCTATAGGTATAACTGGCCTTGTAGGACGGGTGGAACGTGATATTGATCTTCGAGGCTGGGCTGCCCTCGGTGATTTGGCTGTCTTGGGCTACGAATGGGAAATACGGGATTTCCCCAGTCGGACGGAAACCCTTGGCGTTGATCGCTTTGGTGATCCGATCCAGATTGGTATAGAGATTGTGCGGCGCACGGCGGAACGACTCCCGCCAGAAGTACGGCGCATTATTGATTTCATTAATATAGGAAAAATCGGACTGGGCCAGCGTCTCCAGCGCCTCTGGACTTCCTCCGGCGTGTACCAGTACGGCATCAAAGCCTGTACCTACTTGGATAAAATACGGACGGATACTGCGCACCGGGCCGATCACTTTTGGCTTTTGACTTTGGAAAATCGCCAAGAAGCGGGTAACCTCGCCTTCTGCCAACACCTCATACACCATGTCAGCCTGACTCAGACCTGACTGCGGGCGGGCTTTCGGGTGATTATTGATCATCACCATGACGGGGCGGCTGTCGGTCGGATGATCGGTACCAAGACCAGTCAATGGAGCTGTATACGCATAGGTCGGTGCAGTCGGCTGAGTTGGGTCTGCTGTGGTGACTGGTGACGGTGTTGTCACAGGCTGCTGCTCTCCACCGGTCTGGGATGTTGCTTCCAGGCTGCAAGCGGTAAGTGCCGTACATACGATCAGGGAAGACAAGAGGGTTTGAACACGTTTGTCCATAGGTCCGCTCCTTTCTCTTTTTCCAATTACTAGTAAGGTTCTCGTTCGGTCGATTGAATCCTGCCTGCTGTCCCACAAGATTCCCACATTCCTTATACGTGGTTGCCATACGTTTCATTTCACCCTGTGATAAAATAATAAGGAAAGGGAGGGGCGTCTAATGACCACAACCACACCATATTCCGTCTATCTGGTAGATGACGAAGCCAACTTACTTCAACTGCTCAAATCCTACCTGCAAAATGCGGGTTTTGACGTAAAAGCTTTCGAGAATGGAGAGCAGGTCGTGCAGGCGCTCGACCAAGACCCGCCTCCTCATCTCTGGATTCTTGATATTATGCTCCCTGATATTGACGGGTACGAGTTGCTCCGGTTGATCCGTAATAAGTATGATGTGCCAATTATCTTCATTTCAGCACGTGACCAAGATATGGATAAAATCATCGGGCTGGAACTGGGCAGCGATGATTACCTCGCTAAGCCGTTTTTGCCGCGCGAGCTGGTGATCCGTGCCCAGAAGCTGCTCCAACGCACCTATGAAAAAGCGACCACCGCATCTGCTGCGACAGTGAATGGCCACGGCATGGCTGCCGGTTCGGGTACACCGCAATTCCAAGACTGGGTAACCATCGGGCCGTACATGATCTCCGAAAAAGGCCGTCTGGTCAAAGAAACGGCCTCCGACCAGCCGATTGAACTGACGACCAAAGAGTTCGACCTGATCATGTATCTGATCAACAACCAAGGTCAGGCACTTCACCGCGAACAGATCCTCGCCGCTGTCTGGGGCGACGATTATATCGGCTCTGACCGTGCCGTCGATGACCTCGTCAAGCGAATCCGCAAAAAGATGCCGGGCTTCCCGCTAGAGACCGTCTACGGCTTTGGCTACCGGATGTCGCCATGAAGTGGAAGCTGAAAAACTGGCCACTCTCCAGACAGATCTTGATCCTATTCCTGTTGTTGACCACGATTCTCGGGACGAGCGTCGGCATCACCTACCCGCTGGCCCTGCAAAAATATCTGGTCAACAATACGTACTCCCTGCTCGAAGAAGAGTTTAACAACCTCGCGCAAAACATCGCCTTCGATCAGGAGCACCGCCTGTTGCCTGTACCCGTGCCAGCCCCTTATTTTTTGCAGGTGATGCTACAGAATTACGAGTATTCCTTTGAGATGCTGGTCTTTGATAGGCAGGGCACGATCCTCGGTTACCATGCCATCGAGCCGATTCCGAAGCAAGTAGCCGCCGAATTATTCCGAGCCGCCCGCAGTGAGGCAGACGAGGGGATGCACCGTGGCACACTCCCTCACCGGGGTGAGGATTACCTGTATGTCAGCCAAGAGATGCATCTGCGCGACTATCCCTACTATCTCGTCCTCTTCTCCAAAGAGCGCGAGCTGAATCAGATCAACAGCCTGCTGACCCGCCAATTCTTCGTCGTCTTTGCCATCATCGTCGGAGTCAGTCTGCTCGTCGCAGCTTGGTTCAGCCGTTACCTGACCAATCCACTGCGCCGCCTCGAAGAATCCTGCCAAAAAATCGCCCGGCGTCAGTTCGATATCCCGCTCCGCGTCGACCGCGAAGACGAGATCGGTCAGCTCGCCCGTTCGTTTGACACGATGAAAAACCAGCTGAAGGAATATGACGAATCCCAGCGCTATTTTGTCCAGAACATCTCCCACGAGCTGAAAACCCCGATCATGGCGATCCAAGGCTATACCCAAGGCTTGCTCGAAGGCGTCTTCCAAGGCGAGCAGGCAGAAAAAGGCTTGGAGATCATCATGCAGGAAAGCAAGCGGCTGGAAAAGGTCGTCGAGCAGCTGCTCTATCTGACCAAGATCGAATCCGTCGCCCAGATGATCCAGTTCACCCCGCTCAACCTGTCTGAACTGTTCGTTTTCTTACATCAGCGCTTCAGTATGCTCAATCCTCAGATCGAGTGGCAGATGAATGTTCCCGATACCTTGCCAGTCGAGGGGGATGGGGAACAGCTCAATACCGCGTTCGTCAACATCTTAGAGAACCAGCTCCGCTATGCGAAAAGCAAGCTGGTGATCGACGCCCGCCAGATGGGCAACACAGTGGAAATCCACTTGGCGAATGACGGCCCGCCGATTGAAGAGTCCCTGCTACCCAACCTTTTTCAACGGTTCCGTAAAGGCAAGACGGGTAAGCATGGACTGGGTCTTGCGATTGCACGGGCTGTATTTGAAGTGCATGGCGGGACGATTGAGGCACGGAATGAGCCGGGTGGTGTACGGTTTGTTGTGAGGCTGCCTGTTACTCAGCAAAAAAGGGAACGAGTTCTGATGACGAACCCCAGCTCTTCATAATCAATCAGTTGTTTCAAAACGCTCCTTTATATTTACAGGAGTGTTTTTTCTTTTTCCGGAATTTCCGTAGATAACAAACAACAAAATCGATCAATTCATACATACGCAAATCACTTGAGCTTATTTTTCCGGAAATTCCACACTTTTTTAATGAGATTTGGCTATAATGATAGGGAGGTGATTCATTATGTCAATCCCTGGTGACTTTGCAAGCCGTGTGCTTGACAATATCAATTCCTTTTTGGAAGCAGAGGGTTACCGTAAAGAACGATTAGCCAAGAAAATGGGAAAATCCCCGTCCACCTTCTATGCCCACTTGAAAGGACAACATCCTAAGTCTATTGTTTCTTTTGCCGTTGAATTGGCTCAAGTCCTTGGCTATAAGGATACATTCTTTCTAGATGAGAACTTCACTCCCCCCATCTTGCCCACACCCAGCGTAGGTCTGCACAAGCCGATTCATTTCTCCAAGGGAAATAAGCCCTCCCTAGATGAGGAAAAAGGGCTGGAACAACTAGCGAAAATTTGTGATTTGATCGAGATTTATTACTAAGGAGAATCCTATATGCCAGAAGTAACCTATGAGCAGCTTACTGAGCTTTTTACAAAAAATGAAGAGGTGAGCGAACGCGTTCATTCTTTTGTAAATCAGTATTTTCGCGATTACCATTACCCTGGATGGAATATCATTGATGGGGCAAAGCGTTGGCTAGAAGATTATTTTTTTCTGTTGCAAGCACCCATTCGAGCCGCATCGCTTGGTGGGTTTATCTTACACAAGAATGATAAAAAAATTTGTTATATAAATACATGGCATCCGCGGATTTATCAATATTTTGTATTGTTCCACGAGGTCTATCACATTCTGTCTTCCAGCAGTCACGATGACAATAGGCGACAGCCCCTACATTTGATTGAATCGACTATAGATGACGACTTGGAAGAAAGAGCCGCTGACTATTTTGCTTCTATCGTTCTGATGGATGCTCGGGAAGTCCGATCATTTTATCAAACCTTACATGAAGAGGATTGCTTTGAAAAAAAGATCTTTTTAACGATGAACAGATTTACCTCCCCTTATAAAGCTGTGCTAATTCGTTTATTTGAATTAAATCTCATCGATGATCAACAGATATCGAGTCACTTCGACAAAATATTTGACTGGGAAGCAACAGCCAAAGAATATGGAATCGACCCTTATAATTTTCAAAGAAGCGGTCATATTTCGTTTGGACGCTTGCTCGATAAAATGAAGCAGTCAGATATGCCTGATATCGTGAATGAAAGTAACTATGATGTATACATTCAAGTCAAAAATTACTTCGAGAAAATTGCAAAGGACGGTTGAAAGCTTGTCAGCACAGTGGATGGTTTCAGATATCGCAAAAATTGTAGCTTTGCTTGATCAAGCTGGCTGCTTTTATTTATGCGACACAGTCGCGGTCTCCCAGTTTGAGTTGGCTTATCACCGTCATCAAAAAAATTTATTGGGGATGTTTGTAAGGCCGGATGACCTGATTATCCTCACTGATACAATCACAGCAGAAACACGAATGGCTGAGGATAAGGATGACCGTTATATGACCTATCTCCGTCAATTTCCCAATGTCATCTGTATTAAGGAATCAGACTTTCTTGCATTATTACAGTCTGAGTATCATCCCCAAGCCGCTAAAAAGAAGTTCAAAGCACTTGCCTCTAGAGTCTTTCAATACATCCAGCCACTACGTGAACAGATCCAACGCATCGATGAACCCACGACGATCTCATTGTGTATAAACAATCTATTTGCTTCACGCGGTGATAAAAACAAAGGGGAATTCATGTTGGTCTGGCTTTCCGCCTTGTTGCGGGAACTCTATCCTCCAAAAGCTATTTCCTTCGTCGGTTATGACCGCGACCTGTATCAACTGGTACATGATTTTCATTTCAGAAATCGGCATCTGAATGAAGAACTTCGTATGCGGGGGGATATCCAGATTGTCAGTACGGATACCTTGTTACAGGGGTTGCTTAAAACTCATCACCCTCGAGACGAGATCATAGAGCTTTGCGGCATATACCGTAATGAAAGCCGTAAAGTACTATTCCACCATATCCAAAACGGTTTAAGGCAAAAGGCATTAACAGAAGGCGTATTGCCAAATCCCGTTTTTGTAGAACGGATTATCCAATCCACCGTTGATATTGTCTATTAGTCCTGCTCTTGTAAACCATAGCAAGAGCAGGACTTTTTCCTATAGTCTCCACAGCACCACTGCCCCAACACCCGCCACCAACGCCAGCGCAATATGCTTTTTCCATACGCCCACTGCCAACGCTACAATCCCCGCTACCAGATACTCGGGGTCAAACACTCCATCAGGCCGATGAAACACTATCGGTGGAATCGTCAGCGAGCTGAATACGCCGACCGGAACCATTTTCAATCCTCTTCTCACCCAGTCCGGCAGCTCCAGACGCGAACTGATCAACAGCATCGGGAAACGGGTCAGGTACGTGATGACCGCCATCCCGACAATAATCCACAGCACATCATTGCTCATCGGCGAACACCCCCATCACGACCGCTGCCATCGTACCTAAGATGACAGCCAGCGTCGCACCTTGCAGATAGTAACCGAGACATGCGACTCCTGCCGCGAGCACGGCTGCTTTTATATAAAAACGCGAGGTCAGATATAAGGCCAGAAAGCCGAGAAATGTCGCAAGAAACGCAAAATCAAGCCCGTATGCTTCCGGCTCGGTGATTAGCGTGCCAAATACCGCTCCCGCCAGTGTCGCAAGGCCCCAGATCAGGTAATCCACCAGTCCGGCTCCAGTAAAATAGGACAGGCTGAATTTTTCCTCTTTGTCTAAGTAGGCAGACTTGAGGGCAAAGGTCTCATCGTTGAGCCAATGCGACAACAACGCCATCCTCCACGTAGACACGCCACGAAAGGCCGGGCCGAGTGATAATCCATACAAAAGATGACGTGCGTTCAAAAGCGCCGTCGAGATCAAAACCGGCCAGGCTCCCACTCCTTGTGTGAGCAACCCCAATGCCGCGAATTGTGACGATCCGGCATTGACCAGCAGGGAAAACATCATCGCTTCCGGTATTCCCAGACCCGCCTGCCTTACCAGAATCCCAAATACCATGCCATCTATGATACCAGCCCCTGCGACAGGCAGGATTTCTTTCATGCCCCGCACGGCTTGTTTTTGGTCATTCATCTGCTCCCCACCCTTCTTTTTCTAACTTTTCACTTTATAGCTGAGAGCCCACGGCGTCAACCCCCATGCCATACTCGTGCCATAAAGAGGAAGCACAAATCCGCCAGTCTCCCGGTAGATTCCGCCCACACCAATCCATACTAAGGAGAAGGAATGACATAAGGGGGCAGCCGAGTGATGGTAACCAGACGCTATGTGTTTCTCCTTCTCCTGACAGGTATGTTTTGTTTACTGACTCTTTTTCCGACTTCGACGTATATAGAAGCATCTAAGACACACCAGCAGATCCCTGAGAGTCAGAAGCTGTATATCAATCCGGAGTACCACTTCCAATTGGCCTATCCCGCTCATTGGACTAAGATCAAAGGCATCTACGAAGAGCGCTACGGGGCCAATGACGGCTTTTTTCAATTTACCGCTGCCGGGACAGGTCTGACCAAGATCGACGGAATCTCCAAGCAGTTGATGCTGCATAAGCTACAGCCCTACGGTTCTAAGCCACGCAGCTGTGCGATGATGATCGCAGGTCAGCCCGCACGCCTGATTTTACCGTCTCAGGATCAAGCGCCGTTTCTGAATAGACAAGCTGCTTTATTAGTGCATTATCCAAAACCCGTCAAGATCGGCGGCACTTCCTATGCGTATCTGCTTCTGTGGGCAGATGAGGAGCATATCTATGATCTGGCCCAGAACATCCGCTTTATGCCACAAGTGGAAAAAGGAAATCACAGCAAAAAGACCGACGGAAGGTAACTCCCTCCATCGGTCTTTTCACAGGTATCGTATCTTACGCCAAGTACGCCTCGCGCACCTGCGGGTTGGACAAAAGCTCTCTCGCATCATCTTGCAGGATGATCTCACCTGTCTGGATGACATATCCACGGCTGGCTACCGAGAGCGCTTGGTTCGCGTTCTGCTCGACCAAGAGGATGGTCATGCCTTCGCGGTTCAGCTCGGTGACGATCTCGAAGATCTGCTCCACCAGAATCGGAGCAAGACCCATGGATGGTTCGTCGAGCATCAGGATTTTGGGCTTCATCATCAGGCCGCGCGCGATCGCCAGCATCTGCTGTTCGCCCCCTGACATCGTACCGCCCTTTTGGTTGATCCGCTCTTTGAGACGCGGGAAGAAACGGAAGGCACGCTCGATACCCTCATCAATCACGCTTTTGTCGGTGACAGAGAACGCGCCCATCTCCAGATTCTCACGTACGGTCAGCTTCGGAAAAATCCGGCGGCCTTCCGGTACGTGCGCGATCCCAGCCAGTGCGATATCGTGCGTCTTCATCGCGGTGATATCCTGACCATCGAAGAGCACCTTGCCTTGACGGGCACGGGTCTGGCCGCAGATGGTTTTGAGCGTGGTCGATTTGCCGGCACCGTTTGAGCCGATCAGTGTCACGACTTCGCCTGCCTCGACTTGAATGCTCAACCCTTTGAGGGCGTGAATCCCACCGTAATAGGTATGAATGTTCTGAAGTTCCAACAGTGGCATGCTTGCTCCCCCTTCCTACGACGCTTCCGTGGCGCTCTTGCCTAGGTACGCCTCGATAACCTTTGGATTGTTGCGGATTTGCTCTGGAGTGCCTTCCGCGATTTTTTTGCCATAGTCCAATACGTGAATATACTCAGAGAGACCCATGACCAGCTTCATATCATGCTCGATCAGGATGATGGTCAGATTCAGCTCTTGCTTGAGCTTGCGGATAAAATCGGTCATCTCCACCGTCTCGCGCGGGTTCATCCCGGCCGCCGGCTCATCAAGCAAAATAATTTTCGGATTGGTCGCAAGCGCACGGGCAATCTCCAGTCTGCGCTGCAAACCGTATGGCAGACTGCCTGCCGCTTCATTGGCGATATGCTCAATACCGACATATTCCATGAGTTTGTATGCTTCTACACGCGCCTTCTCTTCTTCTTGGCGCACTTTTTTGGTATTGAACAGAATTCCCAACAGACCCGCGCTCAGACGGCTGTGTGTGCCGACCATGACATTTTCGAGTGCGGTCATTTCTTTGAACAGGCGGATGTTTTGGAATGTGCGGGTGATACCGCGCTCAGCGATCTGGTCTGGACGCAAGCCCTTGATGCTTTTACCGTCCAAGATCACGTCACCGCCATCCGGCTCATAAAAGCCTGTCACCATGTTAAAAAAGGTGGTTTTGCCTGCACCGTTCGGGCCGATAACAGCGGTGATCGAGCCTTCTTCGATTTTGACCGTCACGTCCTCGTTGGCTAACAGACCACCGAAACGCTTGGTTAAGCCATTCGCTTCTAAAATAGCCATCTTCTGCTCCCTCCCCGACTGTTATTTGCGCCCTGCCACTTTGGCGAGAATCCCTTGCTGTTCGCCGAAGTGCTTGCTTTGTTTGATCGAATCGATATCATCTTTTTTGCGCTTGGCCGGAATCAGCCCGTTCGGACGGTACAGCGCCACGAGAACGAGGATAACCCCGAACACCAGACGCTGGAACTTAGACGGGTCAAGCTGGCTCGGCAGGTTGATCAGACCGGATTGCTGCAAGCCGTGCAGGAAGTTGGAGAACTCCTTGAGCAATTGCACCTGGAGCACCGTGACGAACGCCGCTCCGAGCACCACGCCCGGGATACTGCCGCTACCGCCCAAAATAACCATGACGAGAATCGCAATCGACTCATTCATCGTAAAGGATGTCGGGTCGACAAACGTCTGTTTTGCCGCAAAGATAACCCCGACGATGCCCGCAAACGAAGCACCTGTGGCAAACGCCGCCAGCTTCGTATTCAACAGCGAAATCCCCATCGACTGCGCCGCCAGCTCATCCTCACGCACCGCGATCCAAGCGCGGCCCAAGCGGGAATGCTCAAAACGGACGTTAGCCAGTACGATAAACGCGATGACGAACAAGACAATAAAGTAGAAGTAAAACGGTGTCCCCATCTTAATCCCCAACAGCTCTGGAGCCGGAATCGGCGTGATCCCCTGTGGACCGTTTGTGATGTTGATCGGTTTATCCAAGTTGTTGAATACGATACGGATGATTTCACCAAAACCAAGCGTAACAATTGCAAGATAGTCACCTTTTACGCGCAAGACCGGCAAACCAAGCAAGATCCCGAAGATCGCAGCGACGATCAGACCGATGATCAGGAACGGCCAGAACCATTCACCGCTCAGCGGGAAAAAGTCACCTGGGATGAACTCATTGGCTTGGGAGGTCGTGAAGATCGCATACGCATAAGCACCAGCCGCGAAGAACGCGACATAACCCAAGTCAAGAAGTCCGGCAAAGCCTACTACGATATTCAGACCCAGTGCCATCGCGACATAGATGCCGACCTGTGTCGCTACCTCCATATAGTAGCGGTTGTCCCCGGCTACCAGCGGAATGATCAGAAGCAGCACGGCTGCACCAAGCGCGAAGCGGATCAGGTTACTTCCTTTTGTGTAATACACCAAGATGATCGAGAAAAGAACTCCCATAAATGCAATAACGGATTTGTCCAAGCTGTACAGTGCGCCGGAGAATACGGCAATCCACAAAACGGTAAAGAGCAGCGGTACCTCTTTATTTTTCAGCAGATTCATTTCCATGAGTTTAGCCACTTGTCTTCACCTACACTTTCTCTTTCACGGCTTCTCCGAAGAGACCCTCTGGTTTGAAAAGAAGCACGAGAATCAGAATGGAAAAGGCAAATACGTCTTTATACTCGGCACCAAAAGCACCGTTGGTCAGAGGCCCCATATAAGCACCGGAGAGCGACTCCAACAGACCAATGATCACACCGCCAACCATCGCGCCACGCAGGTTCCCGATCCCGCCGAGTACAGCTGCGGTGAACGCTTTTAAACCAAGGATAAAACCGATATACGGGTCAATCGTTCCGTAGTTCTGGGCAAACAGCACACCTGTCGCGCCACCCAGACTGGAGCCGATCAAGAAGGTCAGCATAATGACTTTGTCTACATTGATCGTCATCAGAGACGCAGTGGATTGGTCTTGGGCGACGGCACGCATCGCGATCCCCCACTTGGTTTTGTTGACGAAGAGTGTCAGGACGATCATCAGGACAATTGCGATCACCATAACCATGATTGCTTTTTGCGGTACGGTAGCGAATCCAAGCTCCAGGCTACCTGTAAACAGCTGCGGAGAGTTGAGGTAAAACTCATTGCGGTAGATGGCTTCACTGAAACGAACCAAGTCTTGTAGCAAGAAGGATACACCAATAGCGGAGATCAGCGGAACCAATCGCGGTGCCCCCCGAAGCGGACGGTACGCGACCCGTTCGATCCCGACACCCAGTGCCCCTGTGATCGCCATCGCCACAATCAGCGTGATGAAAAAGGCCACAAACGGGTTCATTCCTTCCAGCGTCCCCAACGCTTCAAACGTCAGCAACACTTCTGTTCCAACAAACGCCCCCACCATGAAGAGGTCACCGTGCGCGAAGTTAATAAATTCGAGGATACCGTATACCATGGTATACCCCAATGCCACGACGGCGTACATGAAGCCAAGAGTCAGCCCGTCAACCAGGACCTGAGGTAACATGCTCAACATCGTCTTTCCCCCCTGTATCAGTCACACTTTTTTCAATCAATTTCTCCCAATAAAAAGATAAGGGGGCGTGCACCTGTCACGGGACGCCCCTATCATCCATGCTTGAGGCTTACTCTACTTTTCCGACGAATTCAGATTTGTCTTTGCCGAATTTGTAGATGAACACGTCAGCGAATTGGTTATCACCTTTTTCATCGAAGGTGACTTTGGTGAACTGACCTTGGTAATCTTTAGTTTTGTGGACAGCCTCCAGGACTTGTTCACGGGAAGGCTTTTTGCCGCCGTTCGCTTTGATGGCTTCCTTGATCCCTTCGAGCAGGACGCCTGCTGCGTCGTAGCCGTATACAGAGAAGGTTTCTGGTTTTTTGCCCATGCTCTTCTCGTAAGCATCAGCCCACTTCTTACCTTCAGCGGTCTGGGTTACGTCACCGGCGATGGAGGTGAATACGACGCCTTCTACCGCATCGCCTGCGATTTTAGCAAGCTCGGAGGAGTCGATCCCGTCGCCGCCCATGAATACGCCTTTGAAGCCTTTTTCGCGGGCTTGTTTGACCAGAATGCCTGCTTCGGAGTAGATCCCACCGAAGTAGAGCATATCCGGGCTCTTGGAGATCACTTGGTTTAATACCGCGCTGTAGTCTTTTTCGCCTTGGGTGATCCCTTCATAACCGACGATTTCTACCCCGTCTTTTTCGAATTGGGCTTTCACCTGGTCGGTGATCCCTTGACCGTAGGCGGTTTTGTCATGGACGATGAAGACTTTTTTCACGCCCAGCTTTTCTTTTGCATAGATCGCGGCTTTCGGACCTTGGGAGTCGTCACGCGCGCAGATGCGGTGTACAACCTTTTTACCTTCTTCGGTCAGCTTGACACCGGTGTTGGCTGGAGAGACCATGACCAGCTTGCCTTCTTCATATTTCACAGAGGATGGGATCGCAACGCCGGTATTGTAGTGACCGACAACGCCCAGCACGTCTGGGTTGGACAATAACATCTCGGCATTGGCTACGCCTTGTTTCGGGTCAGCTTGGTCATCTTGCGGGCTCAGCTGAAGATCGAAGCCGAGTTTTTTGAATTCTTCTTTTTGCAGATTGACAGCGTATTCTGCCCCTGTCTTAATCGCGTCCCCGACAACCGATTGAGAACCGGAAAGCGGGCTTTGGGTAGCAATCACGATCTTGGTGCTGCCTGATGCATCACTTGCCCCCTCGGTACCACCTGTGGTCTGACTTCCCCCACAACCTGTCACTGCCATACCCGCTGCTACCACTGCCGAAATAAATCCGATTTGTGAGCGTTTTCTCATCATTGAATCCCCCTTTGATCTACCTATATGTTTTTCCATAAATAAACAATACTTCTATTACATGTCGCTTCCGGCAAGAGTGAGAGTTCCGGCCCTAGCGATAGATGCTTTATTTATCTTAATTCTTCTTTATTGTAAAATAAATTAGAAAATTTACAAGAGAAAAAATATTTTTTATTGTTATACATTGAACTTAGTTTCATATACAATCACATATCAATAAGTATATCAATCCTTTATCCAGATAAAGGATTGATATCAGATCATAAATGGTTAGCAAACCTATTTTATTTGTCGGGATTGACTGAGATAGACTGCTTTTTTGACGTCGTACAGGCCGTCTATGGTAATCCGCAGGAATGGCAGGTGTGTCGCTGTGAAAAAGAGCAGGGAATAGATCGGGTCGAGATGGCTGTACCCCTTGTCACGCATGATCGCCTCGAAGCGCTCCGCCTGTGAAATCACTTCCTCCATCGGGGCATCTGTTACTTTTCCGATGATCGGGAGCGGCATCTCGAAAACGCTTTGACCCTGCTCAAGCATCACGACTCCACCTCCGATCGTGATGACGCGCTGCAAGGCTTGGGCCATCGATTCTGGGTTGCGTCCGATCATGAGGTATTCATCTGATGCGTGATAGGTGGTAGCGATTGCTTCGATCTCGTTGCCGAAGCCTCTGACAATCCCGTGGGTAAGCTTGGTTCCTTGCCGGTCGATTAGGGCGATGAGCGCTAGTTCAGGATGTTCCGTCAGCGAAATAAACCCTTCTGCATCGGCAGGCAGAGGGAGCCGTACTTCTTTGGTTATGACAGCGTTGAGCATATCCATCACCGGGTATTCTGTGTCGGTTGCCGGGATGCGGAACCAGTCTGCTTGGATCTGTTCACGGATGTCAGGCAGCGGTACGGCAGGATAGACTTCCCGGCCAAGCTTTGGCGGCTGTGTGATAAGCTGTCCATTTTCTGCCCAGAGCTGACCATTGGCGATCACGCGTACCGGTGTCGGATTGTCCGGCTGACTGAGAAAGAGGATGTCAGCGATTCGGCCTGGTGCGATGCCTCCCAATTCTTGATCCAGATGATAATACACAGCTGGATTGAGCGTGGCCATCACATACGCTTCAATCGGCGGCATACCTGCTTCGATGGCGACGCGAATGGTGTAGTCCATGAAGCCGTGGCGCATCATCGGCGGAGTCGAGCCATCTGAGGTGAGCATCATGCGGGAGGACCATGGGACCCCAAGCTCCATCAGCCCTTTGACGAGGGTCGGCAGGTCTGGGCGGATCGATGAATGGCGCAAGGTGGCATACATCCCAAGGCTCAGCCGGTGCAGGACCTCTTCTGCCTTGATGCTCTCGTGGCATGCTCCCACCCCAATCGCTGCAGCCATATTCAGCGTGTCAGGAGAAGCGCCTGGGTGGTGACCCTCGATGCGTTTGCCTAATTCGAGCGAGCGTCTGAGCCCGTACATCATCTCGTCCCGTTCCGCGAGAATCCCGCTCCAGTCGGTTAACTCGCCGCTCTGGATTACCAGCGGATGGTTGAGCAAGGTCTCAAACCGCTCTTTGGTGTAGCCTGATCTCATCTGCTCGCTGACCGTCTGCGGGTCGAGTCTGGCCCAGAACAGGTTTTTGACTGGATGTATCATATGACGTTCCATCCACTCGATAAAATCCTTCTGCTCCAGCATATCCACGATCTGCATCGTATCGGTGACCATCATCGTCGTCCCGCACTGCAGCGCGTAATCACTGAGCGTACCTAAGCTATACCATTGCATCGGGTGGGCATGCGGCTCGATATAGCCCGGTACGAGATACTGACCGCTGGCATCGATAATCTGTGTCGACTCATCTGTGAGCGGTTCGGTCTCTCCTACATAAGCGATCCGCTCACCGGAGATCACGACATTCGCCTGTTTCCATGACTTGGTATATACATCAAGCACCGTACCACCTTTGATCCAGACCGTAGCCGGGTGTTGCCGTCTTGATGTACGAAACATCTGGTAAAACGCTTCTTCTGGTAATGGTCGTAATCGCACCTGTTTCCCCTCCAATTGTTTTTACTCTAAAACTTATTCACATCATAATAGACATTTCCTTTTCTTGTAAAGAAATCTTGAACAACAGAAATTACCTCGTCTGATTCTCCCTCCACAGAACAAACTACAACTATCTAAAAAGGGGGGTCACACATGAAGGAGAAACAAAATGTCGGAACATATGACGCGCAGCTGCGCATTACATTAGGTCTCTTAGGTCTGGCAGCCGGTGCGGCCAAGATGGCACGCAATCCCCGCCGCGCTCCATGGTTTCTGATGGGCGTATCTGCTTATGCCGTCGCAGAAGGGATCACCCGTTACTGCCCGATCATGGCTGCCGGAGGAATCAGCACCCGTAAGGAAGATATCATCAGCAAAGCCCTCTCTACTGTCATGCCAGGCCGCACAATGGGTGCCAAAAATGAACACGGTCCAGAAAAACGCAGCGCACGCGCCCAAGCGACCGAAGCCATCGTACCGAATATCGGTCTGAAAACTCCAGCATCCTTTACACCAGATGATCCCGAAAACAAGCGCACAGACTTGGCTAAACCTGAGCTCAGCGACATGAAGCTGGAATCCGAGATCGCCCGCGCCATCATGGGCACGATTCAAGATCCTAAACTTAAAGAACAGATCGGCACCCTCACCGGCTCCCGTGGTCAAGAACGCGGACAGCATGAGGACAAGCAGCAAGAACGGCACAGCGAGACCCGTCCTTCCAAACAAGAACTGCCGATCTAGGGGGTGAACAACGATGTTTTGGCTCTCAGGAAGCAGCTTTTACGAATGGTTCTCACACAACCTGTTTGTGCTCGCTCTGGTGATTGGCTCGGTCTGGGCGATGGTCTACTTCGTCATCAAATCCCGTAAAAAGGGCCGTTATCACTAATCGTAAGCACTGGTCATAGGTAGCCAGCCGCATTCGGCCCCTCAACAAAAAACAGCCCTTCCTTATTCTCAAGGTTGGGCTGTATTTGTATGCGGACGTGTTATGACATCTGTTACATGTTCCTGACAGTGCGGGCAGAAGTATGCCATCTCCACTTCATGTCCACATGCTTCGTGAACCAGTTCTGTATAGGTCTCATCCAGATGCCGATTGCCCCAGATCGCGATGGCACTGATAACGGTGCTAAGCTGCTTTCCTTTTTCGGTGAGATGATACTCTAAGCGTGGCGGATGTGCGGAGTACTGCTTCGATCTAACAATCCCACGCTCCTCAAAATACTGCAACCGCTCTGACAGCACATTCGAAGAAATCCCTTCGAGCGAATGCTTCAGCTCACTGAATTTGTGAATGCCCATCAGCATATCCCGGATGATCAGGATAGACCAGCGATCCCCGATGATATCCAGCGTTTTGGCGATGTTGCAGGATAGATTGTACGACTTGCTTTTGCTCATCCCACGAGTACCTCCGATCTTCTTTCTCCTTCATCCATTATAGCATGGTGTATTTTTTTGTAATAGTTAATTGTTTTTTTATACTTAGTATCGTAAAGTTACTTAGTATAAAAAACATTTTTTGTCAGGAGGTTGTATGTGATGAGGATCAAGCGGTTAACATGGGCAGGCTTGTATGTACAATCCGGGAACACAGCTGTATTGATCGATCCGCTGGCCAGTCCCACTTCTTTTTTTGTTCCAACAGAAGAAGCTTTCCTACCGCTTCAGCCATTGGGACAGGTGGATGCTGTATTGTTGACGCATACGCATCTCGATCATTTCGATGCCGAGTCGTTGCGGAATGCCTATGGGACAGAGATCCCAATCTATGTGCCGGAAGATTCGGTCAGGGAAGTGCTTCAGGCTGGATTTACGAAGGTAATCGGGGTCAGGGTTGGTGAATCCTATCCGTTGGGGGATCTGTCTGCTATTGTGGCCGATTCTGTCGATGGCTTCGGTTTCCCGCAAGTGGCTTGGATCGTCTCAGATGGTACGCACAAGCTGATTCATACAGGCGACACGCTCTGGCACGGTTATTGGTGGAAAATCAAGCGGCTTTATGGTCCCATCCACTATGCCTTCCTCCCCGTGAACGGCCCCATGCTGGAGGTGAACGGGGTGACACCGAGTCACCAGCCTGCTGCCATGACGCCAGAGCAGGCTGTCTCTGCTGCTCATCTCTTAGCTGTGGAGCAATTCATTCCGATTCACTATCAGACGTTCCATTCACCACCGCTCTATGCCGAGACGGCCGATGTGTTGGGACGGCTTCAGCAGGCTTCCCGTGAGTTAGACGTCCATTTACATATCGTGCCCCCAGGTGAGTGGGTTTCATAAATTAAATTTATTAACAATGAGCCAACAGCCCTGCTTTGTCAAAAGCACGGCTGTTTTTTTATGCCAAATGAAACATTACCAATTCCCTCTTATTCTGGCATAATTATTGTATTACTTCTTATATAATTATACTATCTGCTGGGAGGTGATCAACTTGTACAAGGAGCTGTTTATTAACGTCTTGTTGATATTTACCCCGATCTGGTTCTGTCAAGTCTTCATGTACGACCGGCTGTTTGATCGCCGTTCGGTTCCAACACAGATTGTGATGGGAGCATTCTGTGGAGTTGCTTCTATTTTATGCATGCTGTTTCCCATCATCACTGGAAACAGCGGTGATTCTCCTTTTCTATGGGACTTGCGCTGGATTCCGTTTTTACTGGCGATTTTTTATGGGGGAACATACGGTGGAGCCACAGCGTTCCTCTTACTGATAGGGTACAGGCTCTATGTCGGGAGCGGTTCTGCCTTTGTCACCGTTCTTGTGGATGCTGTGGTATTCTATCTGTTATTTGTGCCGTTACATAATTGGTATCATCGGTTTAACCGCTATCAAAAGGTGCTGATCAGCTTTGCCGCGTCCGTCATGACCTTTTCGATCATGTTGATCTCGCTTCGGGTTTACTTGGATCAGGAGAACAAGCTGGACTTTTTCCAGAGCTATGGGTCAAGTCTCTTTCCTTTTATGGGGATCTGTTATGTACTCGCTACGCTGGTGGCCGTCCTGCTGATGGAAAATATTATTGATAACACCCGCATCCGCGTACAGGCGAAGCATCTGGTCGATACGTCCTTTGACACCATCGGGATCATCCGCGACAACAGATGGGTCTTCCTCAACGAATCAGGGCTCAAGATGTTCGGAGCCACAGACGAGAGGCTGATCGTGGGTCAGCCTGTGACGAACCTGCTTCACCCCGACTACCACCACATCTGCAAAGAAAGCTTTACCCACATCGCCTCGGAAAAGCAGGCGGTCTGTCAACTGGAATGGCAATGGAACACCTTTTACGGTGAGTTGCTGGACACCGAGGTGCAGTTCATCCCCTATACCTTCGAGAATAGATCGGCGATCCAGATCGTCATCCGCGATATCTCTGCCCGCAAACAGATCGAATCCGAGTTAATCCAACGTGAGGAGCAATACCGCAAACTCGTTGAGGAGTCACCGAACATCAAGTTTATTGTAGCCAACGGGCGATGCCTCTATATCAACCAGACAGGGGTCACCATGCTTCATGCCGGGGACAAGAGTCAGGTCATCGGCAGACCGATGTCTGATTTCATCCACCCTGACTTCCATGAGGTCTTCAACCGAAACGTTCAGCTGGTCAAGCATGGCTTAACCGCCGAAGTGACCGAGGAAAAATTGATCCGCATGGACGGAGAAATCCTCGATGTCGAAGTCAGAGCACTCCCTACCGTCTATCATGGACACCCGGCCCAGTTAATCATCGTCTCCGACATCACCGAGCTGAAAAAAAGCCGGGAAATCCTCCAGCAGTCCGAAAAGCTGACAGTCGTCGGCGAACTAGCTGCCGGCATCGCCCACGAAATCCGCAATCCGCTCACCAGCCTGCGGGGCTTCGTCCAGCTGTTCCAGTATCAGGCGGTCAGCAACAATGAAGAAGTGTACCGCATCATGCTCTCCGAGATCGACCGGATCAATACGATCGTCGGCGAACTATTGCTCCTCGCCAAGCCGAAAAAAATGGACTTTGAGGATAAAAACCTGCTGTTCGTCATCGAAGACGTGCTGGCTCTGCTCCAACCACAGGCGCATTTATTGAATATCCAATTTTTCACCCATTTTCAGACGTCCAGCCCGTTCATCCACTGTGCAGAAAATAAGCTCAAGCAGGTCTTTATCAATATCCTCAAAAACGGCATGGAAGCAATGCCAGACGGTGGAGAAATCCATATCTACGTAGAAGTCGGGCAGGATCAGGTATCGATTCGTTTTGTCGACCAAGGCTGTGGAATCCCCGAAGACCGCCTCCCCAAAATCGGTCAGGCATTTTTTACGACCAAAGAAAAAGGCACAGGGCTTGGGATTATGGTAAGTTATAGTATTATAGACAGTCATCACGGGCAGATGTATTTTCACAGTCAGGCGGGCACGGGCACGACCGTTATCGTCGTACTCCCCATCGCTGTGGGAACCACGATCACATCTCCGGTGAAGCAACTGGTAGAATTATAAAAAAGGAGAGAACCGCTTATGTCTATTATTCGTGCAGGTCTCGTCGGCTATGGCTTATCTGGCTCCGTCTTCCAAGCACCAGTCATGGAGGGAGCAGAAGGTCTTGTTTTACATAAAGTCGTCTCGTCCCGCCCAGAGGATGTACACGCCGATTATCCAGAGGTCACCGTCGTCTCAAGCTATGATGAACTGCTCTCTGACCCTGATATTGATCTGGTGATTATTACAACACCGAATACGACCCATTTCCCGTATGCCAAGCAAGCCTTGGAAGCCGGAAAACATGTTGTCGTCGAAAAGCCCTTCGTCAACCGTTCCGCTGATGCCCTTGAGCTGATCGAGCTTGCCCAGCAAAAGCAGCGTGTGCTCAGCGTCTACCACAACCGCCGCTGGGATAATGATTTTTTAACTGTAAAAGAATTGATCGAATCTGGTGAACTCGGTGAGATCAACACCTACGAGGCTCATTACGACCGTTTCCGCCCTGAGGTAAAAAACCGCTGGCGTGAACAGAATATCGAAGGCTCTGGCAGCTTGTATGACCTAGGCTCCCACTTGATCGATCAGGCGCTCCATCTGTTTGGCCTGCCTGAAGCGGTATACGGTGATTCCTTCGTACAGCGCGTCAACGGTCAGGCTCCCGATTATTTTCATCTGGTGCTCTACTATGGCAACAGACGGGTCATCCTGCATTGCGGCTCGATTGTCAAAGAAGCTGGCCCGCATTTCCAAGTGCACGGAAGCAAAGGCAGCTACATCAAGTACGGCATGGACTCCCAGGAAGATCAGCTCCGCCAAGGTAAAAAACCGGGTGCTGCCGGATGGGGCGAGGATTCCCCAGAGCGCTATGGTCAGCTGACACTTGATGTCGACGGAGAGACCATCACACGCACCGTAGAGACGCGCATCGGTGGCTACGAGAAATACTATCAAGGAATCGTCGATGCGATCCTGCATGGCAAAGAAGTGCCTGTATCAGCAGTAGACGGGATGAACGTGATCAAGGTGATTGAACTGGCGATGGTCAGTGTTGCTGAAGGCCGTGTTGTTCCTTTCAAGTAACCGTTCCTCCTCGATGATATAGCCAGTGAAACGAAAAGACGCCGCAAATTCCACTAACCATGTGGACTTGCGGCTTTTTAAGTTATTTACATTTTCACTTAACTCCATCATAAACAGATACGCGGTATTACCGTCTAATTGATGTAATGTTTTTTGATAAAGGAGTGTTTTGTTTGAAGTACTATTCCTTGGTTCTTATGCTCGTTACCACGGTATTAGCTTCCTGCGGTCAAGTACCTGCTGAGACCACTTCCTCAAAAGTGAACCTGCATAACAACGGCTCCTCTTATGAATTTATCACCGAGAATGTCCTTCCCCCAAGCATCAAGGAAAAGTATGACAACACGGAGGATATTGCTTTTGTTCAGGAAGACCCAAATACCTTCTACATCCTGTCCAAACAACCCTGTGGCTACAGCTCAGTTACCATTGACTCAGCAGGAAAATGGCACATCTGGGAGTCGGACCAGTCCGCTCATCATCTGATCAAGATCACCTGCAACGATTGCGGACTTACCGAAGACGATCTTTCATTTTACAGCTCCATCCAGTAACAAAAAAAGCAACCGAGTGATCGGCTGCTTTTTTTATGGGGTTTAGACATGCTTCAACGCTTTATCCCCGATATCTTTACGGTAATGCGCACCTTCAAACGAGACCTTCTCCACGTTCTCATACGCTTTTTTCTGTGCTTCCACAAACGTAGTGCCAATCGCGGTCACACCGAGTACGCGTCCGCCGTTGGTTACAATTGCGTTGTCCTTTTGCTTCGTGCCTGCGTGGAAGACAACTGCATTCATCTCATCCACTTTGCCGAGGCCGAGGATTTCCGCCCCTTTTGGATAATCGCCCGGGTAGCCAGGTGCTGCCATGATGACGCAGACAGCACTGCCCTGCTTCCATTGGACATCGATGGAATCCAGCTCTCCATTGATTGTCGCCAGCACGATATCCAAGAGATCGGTCTCAAGCAGCGGCAGGACGACTTGTGTCTCAGGGTCACCGAAGCGGGCGTTGAATTCTACAACTTTTGGCCCTTCCGAAGTGATCATCAGACCAGTGTAGAGGATGCCTTTGAACGGGATGCCTTCCTGCACCATCGCTTTGGCCATTGGCTCTACGATCGTTTTCACAACTTGATCCACCAATTCAGCAGACATGTGAGGAACAGGTGCATAGGTACCCATCCCGCCTGTATTCGGGCCTTTGTCACCGTCGAAGACTGCTTTATGGTCTTGCGAGGTGATCATCGGCTTGACTGTCTCTCCGTCTACAAAAGCAAGCAGGGTCAATTCTTCACCGAACATGCACTCCTCCACAACCACGCGCGAACCCGCTTGGCCGAAGGCGTTCTCCTCCATGATCTGGTGCAGGGCCTGTTCTGCCTCTTCCAAGGTCTGTGCTACCACGACCCCTTTCCCTGCGGCCAGACCGTCTGCTTTGATCACGATCGGAGCACCCTGCTCACGTACATAGGCGAGTGCAGACGGATAGTCCATGAACGATTCATAGGCTGCTGTCGGGATGTTGTAATGTTTCATCAAGCTTTTGGCAAAAGACTTGCTGCCTTCGATTTTTGCCGCTTGTGAGGATGGACCAAAGATCGGCAGGTTGCGTGCCTCGAAGAAGTCCACGATACCTGCGAGCAGAGGGTCTTCCGGTCCGACGATAGTCACGTCGATCCCCTCTTCTTTGACGAACTGTGCGAGAGCGGCGAAGTCACTCACCGGGATCTCCACATTGGTTGCCAGCCCGGCAGTACCGCCGTTGCCCGGAGCGCAGTAGATTTTTTCGACCTTGGAGCTTTGCGCCAGCTTCCAGACAATCGTGTGTTCACGGCCACCGTTGCCGATTACCAGTACGTTCATGTTAACGTCCCCTCCTCTTAGTGTTTAAAATGGCGCACGCCGGTAACTACCATCGCGATGCCATAACGGTTGCAAGCGTCAATCGAATCTTGGTCACGCACAGAGCCACCCGGCTGGATGATGGCAGTGACACCCGCTTTTGCCGCTTCTTCTACCGTATCAGGCATTGGGAAGAAGGCGTCAGAGGACAGCACAGCACCTTTTGCATTTTCACCTGCTTGCTCGATTGCGATCTTGGCAGCGCCGACACGGTTCATCTGACCTGCCCCGACACCGACGGTCATATCCTCTTTTACCAGTACGATTGCATTAGATTTTACGTGCTTAACGACTTTCCATGCCACCTTCAATTGGGCCAATTCTTCTGCGGTAGGTTGGCGCTCGGTAACGACGGTCAGTTCTTCATCACTCAGCTGCTTGGTGTCATAATCCTGCACCAGTGCACCACCGAGTACAGGAGCTACACGGAATGCCGTACGACCCGTTGTCTCTGCTGCCTGCAGATTGCCGAGGCGGAGCAGACGCAGGTTTTTCTTCTCTTGCAGAACAGCCAGTGCTTCTTGCGTAAAGTCAGGAGCGATAATGATTTCGAGGAAGACTTCCTTCAACAGGAGCGCAGTCGCTTCGTCAATCACACGGTTCGCCGCGACGATTCCGCCGAAGATCGAGACTGGGTCTGCCGCGTATGCTTTGCGGTAGGCTTGTTCAATCGTCTCGCCCACACCTACACCACATGGATTGGTATGCTTGACCGCGACAACAGCAGGCTCAACGAATTCACGGACAATCGCCAGCGCTGCATCTGCATCATTAATATTATTATAAGAGAGCTCTTTTCCATGCAATTGTTCTGCACCCGCGATGGTATAGGCTGGAGCGAGTGGCTCACGGTAGAACGCAGCACGCTGGTGCGGGTTTTCACCGTAACGCAGGTCTTGGGCTTTTTCGTAGGTGACGGTGTAGCTCTCAGGCAAGAGTTCGCCCACCTGCTCACTCATCCAGCGAGAGATCAGGGCATCGTAAGCCGCTGTGTGACGGAATACTTTGGCCGCGAGACGACGGCGGGTCTCCAGAGTGGTATCACCGTTGTCGCGTACTTCAGCCAGCACAGCATCATAATCACCGGCATCCACCACGACTGTGACGAATGCATGGTTTTTGGCAGCGGAACGGAGCATCGTCGGGCCGCCGATATCGATATTTTCAATCGCATCCTCATAGGTTACATCTGATTTGGCGATCGTTTCTTTGAATGGATACAGATTGACCACGACCAGATCAATGGTCTCGATCTTTTGTTCGGCCAGTGCTTTCATGTGCGCTTCATCATCACGCACGGCCAGCAGACCGCCATGAATATTTGGATGCAAGGTCTTGACTCGTCCATCGAGAATCTCAGGGAATCCAGTCACATCGGAAATCCCAGTGACTTGTACACCTGCTTCTTGTAACAGTTTGGCTGTCCCGCCAGTAGAGATGACTTCTACACCGAGAGAGACAAGATTCCGGGCAAATTCAACGACACCGGTTTTGTCTGATACACTGATGAGTGCTTTTTGAATGGACACGTACAGAACCTCCTGACTATTTTGCAAAAAAGGTTATCAAACAACGAACATTCCCTTTAAATTAAAACATAAATGTACGTGTCTTTCAAGGAACAATCCATAAAAAAAGCGGCCCCTCTGGCGCAGGCCGCTCCTCCACTGTGATTTATCTCTTTTTCTTTGATTCAGTTTTTGATTTCTTGCTCATCGCACGGGCGGCAGCCGGATTGAGATAGGGCTGGTTTTTGGATTTGCGTTTGGCGCCGGGTCGCTTTTTCGGCTTCTTTTTGACCGGTTGGGGTATGGTCTGCCTGGTCAGGTCTTGATGGATCTTGGATTGCAGGTGGTCGACGCTTCCATCGCTGAGCTTGGTCATGATTTTTTCTTTCGCACCGTCTGGCACATCCAGACCCATCTCGTACAGTTCACCCAGCACAGAGTCCAGATTCTGTCCGTTTAATTCAGGCAACTTCTGTGCCAGTCGGATAATATCGGCAAGGCTCCACTCGCGGCCTGTTTTTTTGCTTAATTTGTCCAAAAGACTGCTGATCATATCTTGGCCCATGGGCGCGGTTCCCCCTTCCCTGTTGGCTCCACACCATCAGTGTATGGCTCATGCGGGCTATGCGTTCATCCCATGCCTATGAATATGAAAAAAGACCTCCTGTGGACAGGAAGCCTTTGCTTTCGTATTTCGGTTCAAACTGGTTCTTACCAGCCCCAGTCTGGTGCTCCTGGACCCACTGGATCTGTGGCAGTAGCGGTAGTATCTTCGCCAGCCGCTTCTACTTGTACGGGATGACCTGTTAGACTGAATAAAGCAGCGAATACGGTAAAGGTTATAACTGCTGATTTTATAACTTTTTTCACGTTCAACAACTCCATCCCTTTTATTTTAATTAATTATCGCTTACACCTAATAGTAATAGGAAGGAGAATTATCTGTCAATATGGATATTTGGAAGCTTTTTGTACATATCTGTCGTTTTTGATAAAAGATTTTTTTGTTTAAAAATAAAAATGTGTAAAAAAGATACTCTTAAATGTATAATAAAGGTAAAAGTGTATGAAGGGGATCTCCTATATGAACCAAGTTGGAAGAAAATTGCGTGAATTACGCAAAAAGATGCAACTGACGCAAGGCGATCTCGCTGAAGGGATCTGCAACCGAAGCTATATCAGCCAAATCGAAAAGGGAGATGTAATACCCTCCCCTGAAATCTTGGAACAGCTTGCTGTCCGGCTCGAGGCTCAATTATCTGACCTATGGGTCGATACAGAGCATCCGCAGCTCTCCAAGATGGAGATCGAGAACGCCATCCGCAATGTCATTAATAGTGTGGAAAGCCATGATTGGGAGCAAATCCGCAAATGGCTGACCAAACTTCAATCTATCCATCTTAATTCCGAAGGCAGAGCCGTCTATCTCTGGGCCAAGGGAATTATCTCCCAATATGATCAAGACTTCGAAGCATCTGAACGCTATTATCTGGAAAGCATTGAGGAAGCCCGCGAATTAGGCGATCCGCTTACACTGATCCGCTCCCTCACTTCTCTCGGTGCGATGTACTCCAAGACGACCCATCCGCAGAAAGCGGTTTCTTATATTAATGAAGCACTCCGTCTCGCCAATGAGCATGAGATCAGCGGACTCATCCGAATCTCCATCTATCACACGCTCGGCGTGATGCACGGGACACTTGGAGAATACAACAGTGCCATCGAGCAGCTGCAGCAGGCCGTCTCACTCAACCGCTCGTACCGTACTTTCTATAAAATTGAAGAAATATTCTTAAGTATTGCTGTATGTAAATATTATCTCAAAGAATATAGTGAAGCAGAGAGATATAATATGCTGGCACTCGACATCATCAAGCTGAATCCAAGCCCGGCGATTGAGGCTTCGATCCGTAACAACCTCGGCATGCTGTACCGTGACATCAGACGCTATGACCTGGCGATCCGCAGCCTGGAGCAATCGATCGACATCTCCATCGCATGTGACCGCCCGCACTCCACCTATAACGCGATGGTAGAGTTGGCTCTGACCTATCTGCGCACAGGCCGCCATCAGGAAGCCGCCCAGCTCTGTGTGGACGTCCTCGCCAAGAGCCAGTCCGAATATAACCGGGCAGAGGCACATCTGGTCTTTGCCGAGGTGCTGCATGATACAGGGGATGGTGAACAAGCGCTGATGCATCTGGAACAAGCCCTTGATTATTTCACCCGCCACGGCAAAAAACCAAGCCTCACAGTTGCTTACCGCCTCTTAGCCAAGATCAATCTCAAATTTGGTCATATGCATAACAGCGGGTTTACCTATCAGGCCTTCCTGTCCTAGCAGGAGGGTCTTTTTTACGTCTGTTTCTCCCCATTTTGCAACAAAGAAAAAACCTTGGCAGAAAAGCACCAAGGTTTACGTGATATGAACATGACGGCCTGTGATCGCCACTTGCCCGTTCGTGATCTGTTGGAGTGTACCGATCAACAGCTGATGCTCCACCGCGTGGATGCGGGCAGCCAGCGTCTCATGGTTGTCATCCTGGGCAATCGCCACCGACTCCTGCGCGATGATCGGACCGGTATCGAGTCCGGCATCGACGAAGTGGACGGTGACACCTGTGACTTTTACCCCATAGGAGAGAGCCTGACCGATTGCATCCTTCCCTGGAAAAGCCGGGAGCAGAGATGGGTGCAGATTGATCATGCGTCCTTCAAAATGAGAGAGCAGCACTTCACCGATGAGGCGCATATAGCCAGCCAGCACGATGAAGGAGACGCCCAGCTCCTCTAGCTTCTGGACGATTTCCGTCTCGAAAGCAGCTTTGTCCGGATATTGTTTCGGGTCAAAAGCAAAGGCTGGCACCCCCAACCGTGACGCCCGCTCCAGTACATACGCACCGGGCTTGTCACAGATGAGCATAGCGACCTCTGCCCCGGACAGCCGCCCTTCTTCGATTGCCTTCACGATCGCCTCGAAGTTAGAGCCGCTGCCGGAAGCAAATACGGCCAGCTTCATTACCAAGCCACCCCGCCGTATACGACGCCTTGGTTACCGGAAGAGATGCGACCGATCAGATAAGCATCCTCTCCCATTTGCTCAAGCGCCTGCAGGACGTTGACTGCATCCTCATTTTTGACGACCAGCACCATCCCGATCCCCATGTTGAAGGTACGGAACATGTCTGCACGGGAGACCTTGCCCAATTCTTCAATCATGCTAAAAATCGGTTGGATCGGCCAAGAGCCGTAATCGATTTCCGCTTGTGCGCCTTCTGGCAGAACACGCGGGATATTTTCGGTGAAGCCGCCGCCTGTGATATGTGCCATCGCTTTGATCTCGAAGCTTTCGAGGAGCTTGAGGATCGGCTTCACATAGATTTTGGTTGGGGTCAACAGTTCTTCACCCAGTGTTTTGCCGAGCGCTTCTACGTGCTGATCCAGTTTCATACCCGCGTCAGCGAGAAGCACCTTGCGCACGAGGGAAAAACCGTTACTGTGGACACCGCTGGAACGAATCCCGATGAGTACGTCGCCAGGTGTGACACTTTTGCCGTCGATGATTTTGTCCTGATCGACTGCCCCTACGGTAAAGCCTGCGATATCGTACTCATCCTCTTCATACATGCCAGGCATCTCTGCGGTTTCGCCGCCGATCAGAGAACAGCCGGATTGCTCACAGCCGTCTGCGATCCCTTTGACAATCGCTTCGATCTTTTCTGGGACGACCTTGCCACATGCCAGATAGTCGAGGAAAAAGAGTGGTTCTGCCCCTTGGACGACCACATCGTTCACACACATCGCCACAGCGTCGATCCCGATGGTGTCATGCTTATCCATCAGAAAAGCAAGCACAAGCTTGGTCCCTACGCCGTCTGTACCGGAGACGAGCACTGGGTTTTGATACTTGCCGGTATTTAATTTGAACAGGGCGCCAAAGCCGCCGAGATCTGTCATTACTTCGGGGCGGAAGGTTCTCTTCACATGTTTTTTCATACGTTCGACGGCTTCGTTGCCCGCTTGGATGTCAACGCCCGCCTGTTTATAAGCCTCGCTCATGATTAGGTTTCTCCCCCTCGATTAGCACTTCTCGCACGGCAGTGCTTCTTTGAATTCGATCTCTGTCGGGTATTGGCCGTTGAAGCAAGCCAGACAGTGACCTTTGTATTCTCCTTGATCTTCACGGCCAATCGCGTCTACCATGCCGTCTACGCTCAGGAACTGGAGTGAGTCTGCACCGATGAACTCACGGATTTCTTCTACGGTTTTGTTCGCTCCGATCAGTTCATCACGGGTGGATGTATCGATTCCGTAGAAGCATGGGTTCATAACAGGTGGAGAACTGATGCGTACATGCACTTGGGCAGCGCCTGCTTCGCGCAGCATACGGATGATGCGGCCACTGGTCGTACCACGGACGATGGAGTCATCGATCATCACGATACGTTTCCCCTCGACGACTTTGCGAACGGCGGACAGTTTCATATGTACGGCGCGTTCACGAAGCTCTTGGGTCGGCTGGATGAAGGTACGTCCAACATAGCGGTTTTTGATCAGACCGATTTCGTACGGGATGCCAGTCTCTTCAGCAAAACCGATCGCCGCAGACGTACTGGAATCAGGAACCCCGATCACGACATCGGCATCGATTGGCGCTTCTTGAGCCAGCTTTTTCCCGAGACGTTTACGGGCCATGTGTACATTGATCCCATCGATATCGCTGTCCGGACGAGCAAAGTAGATATATTCAAACGTACAGATGGAACGGTTCGGTGTCTCTGCAAACGTGCTGCTCTGTACCCCGTTCTCATCAATCACGATCAATTCACCTGGCTGAACCTCACGCCAGTATTCCGCACCTGTGATGGTGAATGCACAGGTCTCAGACGCGACGACGTACGAGTCCCCCAGTTTGCCAAGGGAAAGCGGACGCAGACCGTTCGGGTCCAGAGCAATGACGAGTTGTTTTTCGTTCATGACGAGCAGGGCATACGCACCCTTGATCACTTGCAGGGCATCGCGCACCGCATTCGGCAGGTCTTTGTTTTGCGAACGGGCGATCAGGTGTGCAATCACCTCGGTATCGCTGGTAGTTTGGAAAATAGAGCCTTGCGCTTCCAGCTCTTCGCGCAGCACACTGGCATTCACCAGATTCCCGTTGTGGGCCACGGCAAATGCACCTTGCTTATAGCGGAAAAAGAGTGGCTGAGCGTTTTCGATCTTGCTCGATCCTGCTGTGGTATAGCGGGTATGACCGATAGAGAGATGACCCGTGAAGGTGTTGAGGTCTACGCCGTTAAACGCTTCGTTGACCAGACCCATGCCACGGTGTTTGTACCATTTCTCCCCGTCGGAGACGCACATACCGGCACTCTCTTGTCCACGGTGCTGGAGAGAATGCAGCCCCAGATAAGTCAGAGGGGCCGCATCCTTGTGATTATAGATCCCAAACACACCGCATTCTTCGTTCAATTTGTCCCAAATTACCCGATCAAACATGGAATCGCATCCTTCCAAGCTGCTTTCAAATCAGCAAGCGGCGCGTTCACGGCTTCGGAACCGTTGACGTTGACGACGAAACGTTCACCGCCTGTCTTACCGATTTGACTTACAGGTACGTTGTATTGTTGCGCGAGCGCGATTACTTTATCTGTGTTGGCAGAAGAGACAGAGAGCAAGATACGAGACTGGGATTCGCTGAACAGTGCAACGTCTGCACGAAGCTCGGTTGTCAGGCTGATTTCTGCGCCGATGTTGCCTGCAAAGCAAGATTCTGCCGCAGCAGCACCGAGACCGCCTTCGGAGAGGTCGTGTGCAGAGGTTACGAGACCTTGACGGATCGCATCGAGTACCATTTTTTGCAGGGATGCTTCTTTTTCCAGATCAAGGACTGGTGGTCGGCCAGAGATGTCGCCGTTGACCAGCTTTTGATATTCAGAGCCGCCCAGCTCCCCATAGGTTTCACCAAGGAGCAGGATTGTATCGCCTGCTTGTTTGAAGGATTGAGTGGTGATGTGGTCTACATCTGCGATCAGACCTACCATACCCACGGTTGGCGTAGGATAGATCGCGTCGCCAGAACGTTCGTTATAGAACGAGACGTTACCACCGATGACAGGAGCATTAAGAGCAGTACATGCGGCACTCATACCATCTGCCGCTTTTTCGAACTGCCAGTATACCTCTGGCTTCTCAGGGGAACCAAAGTTGAGGCAATCAGTGATCGCGAGTGGTTCTGCACCTGCACATACCACGTTACGAGCGGATTCCGCAACTGCGATGGCCCCGCCTACTTCTGGATCGAGGTACACGTAGCGACCGTTACAGTCCGTCGTCATGGCAAGCGCTTTGCGAGTGCCACGAATCATGACGACAGCAGCGTCAGAACCTGGCTTTACTGCGGTATTGGCACGTACGATGTGATCATATTGCTCGTAGACCCAAGACTTGCTGGCTACGGTTGGTTGGCTGAGGATTTGTTTCAATGTGTCGGTTAGGTCTTGTGGTTCCGGCAGGTCGGTTGTATCTACGGAAGCGTTGGCCTCGTAATAAGCTGGAACCTTGGATGCAGGGCTGTAAACAGGTGCATCGTCTGCCAAGGTGCTGACTGGTACATCTGCCACCACTTCGCCTTTGTGAATCAGGCGGAGGCGGCCATCATCGGTGACACGGCCTACGGTTGCATAGTGCAGACCCCATTTGTCAAAGATCGCGTTCACTTCGTCTTCACGGCCTTTTTCGACGACAACGAGCATGCGTTCTTGAGATTCGGAGAGCATCATTTCATAGGCACTCATGCCTGCTTCGCGCTGCGGAACGAGGTCAAGGTTCATCTCTACACCGTTACCCGCTTTGGACGCCATCTCCGCGCTGGAACTGGTAAGACCAGCCGCACCCATGTCTTGGATACCGATAACGGCGCCTGTTTCGATGATTTCAAGAGTTGCTTCGAGCAACAGTTTTTCCATAAATGGATCGCCTACCTGTACGGCTGGGCGTTTTTTTTCGGATTCCTCGGTCAGCTCCTCAGAGGCAAAAGTCGCACCGTGGATTCCGTCGCGCCCAGTAGACGCACCGAAGTAGATCACAGGGTTGCCGATACCGGAAGCGACACCCTTTTGGATTTTGTCATGATCAATCAAGCCGACACACATTGCATTAACGAGCGGGTTGCCTTCGTAGGTTGGATCGAAGTTGACCTCGCCCCCCACCGTTGGAATTCCGACGCAGTTGCCGTAGCCAGCGATACCCGCTACGACGTTCTCGAACAGATATTTCACGCGCGGTTTGTCAAGCTCACCGAAGCGCAGAGAGTTGAGAAGAGCAATTGGGCGTGCACCCATGGAAAAGACGTCACGGATAATCCCACCCACACCAGTTGCTGCACCTTGGTACGGCTCGATCGCGGACGGATGGTTGTGGGATTCGATTTTGAACACAACGGCTTGATTATCGCCGATATCAACGATCCCGGCGCCTTCACCCGGACCTTGCAGGACGCGTGGCCCTTTGGTCGGGAAGCGGCGGAGAACTTTTTTCGAGTTTTTATAAGAACAGTGCTCGGACCACATGACACTGTAGAGACCCAGTTCGGTCCAGTTTGGTCGGCGATTAAGAATTTCTACCACTTTTTTATATTCAAAGTCTGACATACCCATTTCGGTATACAAACGTTGTTCTGCGATCATATCCGGGGTAGGTTCGTTATGCGTTAGTTGTGACACCGTTTTTCTCCCTCCAGGTTTTGAGAATGGAAGTAAACATGCGCTTGCCGTCATCAGAGGTCATCCATGCATGGACGGCACGCTCCGGATGCGGCATCATGCCGAGGACATTGCCCCGCTCATTGATGATCCCGGCGATACCGTTGATGGAACCGTTTGGATTTTCGTTTTCGTAGCAAAAAACGATCTGGTTGTTGGCTTGAAGTTTTGCCAGTGTCTCTTCGTCACAGAAGTAGTTGCCTTCACCGTGAGCGATTGGAATCTGAATCACTTCGTCTTGGCTGTAGTCTTGGGTAAACGCGGTCGAATTGTTCACAACGCGCAGTTCAGACAGTTTGCAAAGGAATTTGAGTGATGCGTTACGAAGCAGCGCACCCGGCAAAAGCCCTGCTTCGGTCAAGATCTGGAAGCCGTTGCACACGCCGAGGATTAGTTTGCCCTCTTCGGCGGCCTTGATCACCTGCTCCATCACCGGGGAGAAACGGGCAACCGCCCCACAGCGCAGGTAGTCACCATAAGAGAAGCCTCCTGGCAACAGAATGATATCGTAAGCAGACAGATCATTGTGCGAGTGCCAGACGTAATCAACCGGCGCACCCATGATGTCTTCTACAGCTTGGTACATATCCACATCGGCATTGGAGCCGGGAAATTGAATGACTGCTACTCGCATGCTTATCCCTCCAGGATCTCGAAGCGATAGTCTTCGATGACGGTATTGGCAAGCAGTTTCTCGCACATCTCGCGCACACGCTCTTCTGCCTGTGCTTTGTCTGTGGTGTCTACGTTTACTTCGAGGTATTTACCGATGCGTACACCTTTTACTTCATCAAAACCAAGGGAGTGAAGCGCACCTTGGATCGCGTGGCCTTGTGGGTCTAATACACTCTCACGAAGAGTTACATATACGGTTGCTTTAAGCATGAATTTCTCCTCCTAATCGGCGTAACATTTCTTGGTAAGCTTCTTCTACTCCGCCCAGGTCGCGGCGGAAACGGTCTTTATCCAGCTTTTCATTGGTTACAGCATCCCAGAAGCGGCAGGTGTCCGGGCTGATTTCGTCAGCGAGAATGATCTCACCCTCAGGTGTTCTGCCAAACTCCAGCTTGAAGTCGACGAGTGTTACATTGCGCTCGCTCAGGTACGCTTTGAGGATCTCGTTGATCTGAAGACCCATCTCCTGAAGCTTCGCTACCTCTGCTTCGGTAGCAATATTTAAGGCCTTGATATGATCGTTGTTGATCAGCGGGTCGCCCAAGGCATCATCTTTATAGTAGAATTCCACGACCGGCAGTGGCATCACAGTTCCTTCTGCCCAGCCGAGACGCTTGGCAAGAGAACCAGCCGCGATATTACGCACAACCACTTCCAATGGAATAATGGAAACTTCACGGACAAGCTGTTCGTTAGCGGAGAGCATCTTGACGAAGTGATTCGCAATGCCCTTTTCATTCAGCATTGTAAAGAAGATTGAGCTAATCCGGTTATTCAGCTCACCTTTTCCCAGGATGGTTCCTTTTTTTTCGCCGTTAAACGCGGTGGCATCATCTTTATACTCCACCCAAAAGAGGTTTGGTTCGGAAGTCCGAAAAATCCGCTTCGCTTTTCCCTCGTAGAGTTGTTCCTGTTTTTCCAAAGCTTACGTCCCCTTCCCAGTAAATGCATCCTGTCTTCATTTCCATTTCACGAACATTACTATTCTATTAAAACAGAAACATACGCTTTTTTCAACGGATAATATTTGAATGAACTTCGACAAATGTTCGGTTTTTCCTTTTGCACCCATGGATTCGTAACCGTTTTCCTCTTATGGTACAATGAGGAGCAGGAGGTGTATGTGATGTTACCTTTTGAAGTGTACTTCCCTACTCAGATTATTTTTGGAGTCGGTGAGCTTTCCCGAGTCGGGTCAGAGGCGAAGAAGCTGGGCAAAAAGGCCCTGCTGGTCACTGGTGGACGCTCGGCCAAAGCAACCGGACTTCTTGACCGTATCTGCTCACTCCTTACCTCAGAAGGTCTGCCCTACGTGGTTTTTGATAAAATCGAACCGAATCCACGGACAAGCAGTGTAGAGGCAGGGGCACAGATGCTCCGGGAACATGGCTGTGACTTTATCATCGCGCTTGGTGGCGGTTCCGTGATGGATGCCTCCAAAGCGATTGCCACCATCGGTCACTCCAACCGTCCGATCTACGATTACATGCGCGGCAATCCGGCAGGTCTCTGGAAAGAGCTGTTGCCGATCACCGCGGCTGTACCGCTGATGGCGATTCCGACAGTGGCTGCGACCGGATCGGAAGCGAACAACTTAAGCGTCTTGACCCACGATGAGTCCCGCGAAAAATCCTCAATCACAGGTCCTGGCATCATCCCAAAAGTGGCGATCCTCGATCCCGAGATTACCTACACCGTACCTGAACGGGTAACGGCTGAATCCTGCGCCGATATTTTTTCGCACTTATTTGAAGCTTATCTCGTCGGTGTAAGCACAGCCCATGTGCAGGATGGCATTACCGAAGCCCTGATCCGTCAGGTGGTTCAGTTCTCCACTGTTGCCATGGAAGACCCGACGAATGAAGAAGCCCGCTCTACCCTGCTCTGGGCGAGCACACTGGCGATCAGTCCGTTCACGCTGACTGGGCGCGGTGCCGGCTATCCGCTGCATCAGGTGGAGCATCCGGTCAGCGGTCACTTCGATATCGCCCATGGCCGTGGCTTGGCGATTCTGTCGCTGCCATATTTTGAACAGTTCATCCTGCCTGACCGCCCTGAGCGCCTCGCACGGATGGGTCGTGAATGCTTCGGGGTGAACGAATCCGATACTACACAGGCAGCCAAAGCCACCATCCAAGCCGTTGCCGACTGGTACAGCCGTCTCGGTATTACCCAGCGCCTGAGCGATTTTGGTGTCACCCGCGATTCCCTGCAAGTGATGGCCCAAGACGCAATCCGCATCGGTGGACGCGGTGCAGATCATATCATGAGCTCCCGCCCGATGAAGCTTGAGGATGTACTCGCCATTTATGAAGCTTGCTTCTAATATGGTGTTCAATTCTACATACATTAATGAGGTGTAAAAATCATGGATCCACGCATTAACGAATTAGCGAGCCGCCTGATCCGCTACTCGCTTAACCTGCAAAAAGGTGAAAAAGTACTGATCGAAAACATCGGTATGCAAGTGCCGATCGTCAAAGCTCTCGTGCGTGAAGCATTCGCTGTCGGCGCACTCCCGCTCGTAACCGTCAAAGACCAAGAAATCATGCGTGCCATGATTCTCGAGACTTCCGAAGAACACATGGAACTGATGGCCAAGCATGAGCTGTCCCGCATGCAAGATGTAGATGCCTACATCGCTGTACGTGCCTTTGACAATATCAACGAATGGTCTGATATCCCAGAGGAAAAAATGGGTATCTACTCCCGCGTCTTCTACAAGCAGGTTCACTTCGGCGAGCGCATCCCGAACAAGCGCTGGGTCGTTCTCCGTTACCCGAACCGCGCGATGGCTCAGGCTGCCAACATGAGCTTGGAAGGCTTTGAGGACTTCTACTTCTCCGTATGTAACCTCGACTATGCTAAAATGTCCGCGGCCATGGATCCACTCCGCGAGCTCATGCTCAAAACCGACCGCGTCCACATCAAAGGACCAAAAACCGACCTGCGCTTCTCCATCAACGGCATCAACGCAGTCAAATGCGATGGCGCGCGCAACATCCCAGACGGTGAAGTCTACACCGCTCCGGTAATCGACTCCGTAGAAGGCACGATCTTCTACAACGCAGCGACCAACTACCACAGCAACACCTTTACGGATATCCAACTCACTTTTGAAAAAGGAAAAATCGTCGAAGCAACCTCCAGCAACACCAAGGTGCTCAACGAAATCCTCGACACCGACGAAGGTGCACGCTACATCGGCGAATTCGCCATCGGCTTCAATCCGCACATCCTCCATCCGATGGGCGACATCCTGTTCGATGAAAAAATCGCAGGCTCCTTCCACTTCACTCCGGGTAACGCTTACACCATCGCTGACAACGGCAACCGTTCCTCCATCCACTGGGATCTGGTGCAAATCCAGCGTCCAGAATACGGCGGCGGCGAAATCTGGTTCGATGATGTGCTGATCCGCAAAGACGGTATTTTCGTACTTCCAGAGCTGCAAGGGTTGAATCCGGAGAACCTGGTTTAATCCAGAGAACCTAGTTTACTCCATCATCTGCTTTTCCATGAAAAAAGGAGGCGCTTTGTGCAGCCTCCTTTTTCGGTACTCCAATCAAACAGCTTCATCCAGTTTCTTTCCATTTTATTTGATTCATGTTACACTAATCATTAATAAAGCACACACGGCATATCCTATAAAAAAATCCCGCACTTGGCGGCAACCGAGTACGGGATTTATGGACAACTGCTGACGGGTTTTAGTCCCACGGCGTGCGATTGGTGAAGATCATGAAGCGATAAGCAAGCCCACCGAAGGCCTGGAAACCTTTACTCGGTGGGTTTTTGCTTGTTCCGCCACATGCGCTTGATCACTCGAACGAGCTTTCGGATTCCCCAAAACAAGCCAAGCGTAACGCTTAGGACTTGCAAAATCGGGTAAATCTTCGCACAAAATGTGGAAATCGTAACAAGTGTGACTATGCGATCACCTCCTGATGAGAGGCTACGCCGTGGTCACAAACCCACCATTCATTGTCCAATAGATTGATTATACCCTAAAATTTGGATGTACAAAAGGAAAGTTTGGGAAAATGGAACAGCTGAATATCTGGTTATAACCCGGTTGTTGTTCCTCTCACATTCAACCGTCAAAAGGCTCGTTGCCCCCTCAATCCGGGATCGCAACGAGCCTTTTTTGCGTCTAACCTTTATTCCTATCCGGCTCTACACCTTGTAGCCTTTCACCAACTCGTTAAGCTCCTCGGCCGTCTGGGCCAACAGAATAGCCGATGACGAGATCTCATCCATAGAAGCTGCTTGCTCCTCGATTCCGGCTACGATGGTCTCTGTGCTCTCCACCGTTTGACGTGATGATTCCTGCACGGTATGTACACCTTCTGCGAGTTCTTTCCACTTATGTGCCAATTTCATATTGCTGTCGGTAATGTATCCGATGCTATGCACGAGTTGGGAGCTGGTTGAGGCGATCGTTTCAAAGACGTGCTCAACAGAACGGAACGCTTCCATCCCGGTTTCGATATCGCGGTTGTGCTTTTCACGGTTAGAGACGATGGTGTGGATCTCCTGCTTGATTTCATTGATGATCGTAGAGATATGCTTGGTGGACTCAACTGAGTTCTCCGCCAGCTTGCGCACTTCCTCTGCGACGACGGTAAAGCCACGGCCCGCTTCACCTGCACGGGCAGCTTCAATCGCAGCATTGAGTGCAAGCAGGTTGGTCTGATCCGCGATCTGATGGATAATCGCCAGGATCTTCTCGATCTCCTCCGACTTCACCGCCAACTGACCGACCACCTGACTGCTGGCTACTGTATTATCACGGATAACCCCCATCTTCACCGTTGCTTCGCTCAGAATCCGCTGCCCCTCCTGCACCATTTTGCCGGTTTGGGCGGTCGTGGTCGAGGTTTCTTGGGCATTAATCGCGATGCCATCCATAGAAGCGGCCATTTCGGTGATCATGCCAGTCAATTCGGTCAGTTGGTGATCCGAATCAGAGGCTTGATGAGATACATTTTGCGTCTCGACCGCCATCTGATGATTAGCTGCCCGTGCCTGTCCTGTCGAGAATTTGAGATTCTCAGACGCCTGATAAAAGCTGGTGACGCTCGACCCCACCTGCTTGATCGTATTCTGCAGGGTATCGAGCATCGCATTGGCCGCTTGAGCCAGCTTGCCGATCTCATCGCGCTTGCCGGCATCCAGCCGCTGGGTCAGGTCTCCCTTCCCTTGACTGATCCCAATCATCGCAGCTTCCAATGCATGAAAACGTCTGAATTGTACCGTCACCACGAAGAGCAGGATACAAGACGGGATCAGCATGCTGAGAATCGTTGCCACAACCGTTATCGTTTGAATATTAGCTAAAATTTGATTGGATAAAGCCACGACGAGACCCTGCCCGTTGGAAAGCGGGCTGAAATAATACGTGACACGCTGATCACCAAACACCCCTGCCAGATGCGTTACCCCTTTTGCCGTGAACGCTTCCTCCATCATAGGCTTCCACTCTGCAGACAATTCCTTCATAGAAGCATCACTGCTGGCGGCCACCTGTCCATCAGGCTGCACGATCGCAGTCAACAGTACCTCTTGTCCCAACTGTTTTTGGATCTGATCGATTAACGGCTGTGCCCCAATCTGCTGCTCCAGCTCTGTCAATCGCTTTCCGTCACGGCCTACCTGCACGATCCGCGGCGTCACCCAACCCTTTACCCCAACGAATTTGTATACCTTGTTATCAACCGTCCGTACCTGTGCAGGCTGTGTCACGACATCGCGGGTTCCTTTGATCAGGTCCATGAATTCGTACGCCTGACTTTTCTCATCACTGCCGAAGTTAAAATCCACCTGTGGTGCCATATTGGTCAGGACCGTTTTTCCCTGAGCATCCGTCACCCAGAACTCATCGATTCCAGAGCGCTTTGCCAATTCTACAAGCTCTGGATAATTGGTCCCTTTCTCTACCAACAGAGACAGCACACCAGACTGCCCCACCATCTCTTGTTCCATCACTTCCTCAGCCGTCTTACGGGCGATCAGTGCATTTTCCATACTCATGCGGATGGTTTCAGTCAGAGCCAGACCTTTTTGATGGAGACTGCTTGCTGTCTGTGAATAGATAAGCCAGGCCATCCCTATCACAACCATCATAATAGCCGCTAACACCGGTAAAATGATTTTGTTCCTTATAGACATATTCATGGTAACCCCCTCCTGATCGTTAACATTAATATATAAAACAAAATATACAAGTAAATGATATTAATTCTTATAATTATACATTATTTTTCCAAAATTAATATATTTTCTTACAAAAAAAGACTACCTTTGGATGGCTCTAAGGTAGTCTTTCTGAAGTGATTTACCTCAAGTGAATCTTTAAGCTTTGAGGCCCAAACGTTGGAAGATGGTATCTACATGCTTCAGATGGTAGCGGTAATCGAAGCAGTCGTTCAGTTCTTCTGTTGTGAGGAGCGTTTGGACGGTTTCATCCTCGCCGATGATGTCGCGGAAGGAACGTTGCTCTTCCCACGCTTGCATCGCGCGCGGCTGTACGGTGTCGTATGCTTTTTCGCGGCTCAGACCCTTGTCGATCAGCTTGAGCAGCACTTGCTGAGAATAGATCAGACCAAACGTACGGTCCATGTTGCGCTTCATGTTTTCTGGGAACACAGTGAGGTTCTTCACGATGTTGCCAAAACGGCGCAGCATGTAGTTGAGTAGCATGGTCGCATCTGGGATGATGACGCGCTCCACAGAGGAGTGGGAGATATCGCGCTCGTGCCAGAGAGCCACGTTTTCATAAGCAGATACCATGTGACCACGCAGCACACGGGAGAGACCAGCGATGTTCTCAGAACCGATTGGATTGCGTTTGTGCGGCATTGCAGAAGAGCCCTTTTGACCTTTGGCAAAAGCTTCTTCCACTTCGCGGATCTCACTTTTTTGCAGGGCGCGGATCTCGGTCGCCATTTTGTCCATGGAGGTCGCGATCAGTGCGAGGGTCGCCATGTATTCAGCGTGACGGTCACGCTGCAGGGTCTGGGTAGAGATCGGTGCCGCGGTCAGCTTCAGCTGCTCGCACACATACGCTTCTACGAATGGATCGATGTTCGCGTAGGTACCGACTGCCCCGGAGATTTTGCCTGCTTCGATTTCGCGGCGTGCGTTTTTGAAGCGGGCGAGGTTGCGCTTCATCTCTTCATACCAAAGCGCTACTTTGAGACCGAATGTAGTCGGCTCTGCATGTACACCGTGAGTACGGCCCATGCAGACGGTATCTTTGTGCTCAATCGCTTTGTTTTTGAGGATTTCGATGAAGTCTTCGATATCTTTTTCAAGGATTTCGTTGGCTTGGCGGATTAGATAGCCGAGCGCGGTATCTACCACGTCGGTGGAGGTCAGACCATAATGTACCCATTTTTTCTCTTCGCCGAGTGTCTCAGACACGGCGCGGGTGAATGCCACTACATCGTGACGGGTTTCTTCTTCGATCTCATAGATGCGTTTGATATCAAAACCGGCGTTTTCACGCAGCTTTACTACGTCTTCTGCCGGGATATGCCCCAGCTTGGACCATGCTTCACATGCGAGAATTTCTACTTCCAACCAGGCTTTGAACTTGTTTTCTTCAGACCAGATAGCACGCATTTCCGGTCGGGAATAACGTTCGATCATTCTTGTTTTCCTCCCCAAATATCGAGTGATTCAATCATCCCGATTGCTTCTTCCACAGTATCGGCCAACACGTTGAGGTGGCCCATTTTGCGTTTGGCCTTGGCTTCCTGCTTGCCGTACAAATGAAGCTTCGCGGTGGCAGGCAGCTTGTCTTGTTTCGACAAGACAGGCTCTACGTGTTCCCCTAATATATTAACCATTACAACAGGTGTAAGCAATTTTGTTGAACCAAGCCGTTGATTGCAGACCGCCAGCACATGCTGTTCGAACTGAGACGTGACACAGGCGTCCATCGTGTAATGCCCCGAGTTATGCGGGCGCGGTGCCACTTCGTTGACATACAGCTGACCATCGCGGGTGAGGAACATCTCGACCGCGATCAGTCCGACCACATCCAGCTTCTCTGCGATTTCTTTGGCGATTCGCTCTGCCTCCGCACGGACATCATCCGTCGTACGCGCAGGAACAATAGACAGGTGCAAAATATTATCTCGATGGATATTCTCCGCCATCGGGAACGTCACCATCTCACCGGACAGATTGCGTGCCGCGATTACAGAGACCTCTTTTTCAAAAGGAACAAACTGCTCCACGATCAGCTCCACTCCAGCCTGGGACAGTGTATCGTAGGCTTCGCGCAGTTCTTCGGTGTTCTTCAGTACCCACTGGCCTTTACCATCATACCCACCTGTCGCGGTCTTCATCACAGCAGGCAGTCCCAGCTCAGCGACGGCTTGCTCCAGATCAGCAAACTCACCGATCACCCGAAACGGCGCAACCGGAATTCCGAACGATGCAATCGTGCTTTTCTCTTTAATACGGTTCTGGGTAATGCTCAACAGACGGCTTCCCTGCGGAACGAATGCTTCTTGCTCCAGCACCTCGGCCACATAAGCATCTACGTTTTCGAATTCATAGGAAATCACGTCAGACAGCTCCGCCAATCGGCGTGCTCCCTCGACATCTTCAAAAGCAGCCACAATCTGCTGATCCGCCACTTGTCCGCATGGCGCGTCCTCGGTTGGGTCCATCGTGACAAAACGGTAACCCATCGCACGACCAGCCAGCGCGATCATGCGGCCCAGCTGTCCGCCGCCCAAAAGACCTATCGTGGCCCCAGGCTGAATCACATTGCTTTTATCGGTAACGGATGGATGTCTCTTCATAGGGGTAGCTCACTATCCTCCAACACTTTTTGTTTGATGCTTTCGCGTCTCGCTGTGAAGCGTTCTTGGATCTCAGGATATTTGATCCCGAGAATTTGGGCTGCTAACAATCCAGCATTGATCGCACCCGCTTTGCCAATCGCCACAGTAGCTACAGGCACACCGCCCGGCATCTGCACGATGGAGAGCAGGGAATCCAGACCACTGAGCGAAGAGGATTTGACAGGTACGCCGATCACCGGAAGTTCGGTTTTCGCCGCTACCATCCCCGGCAGGTGGGCAGCTCCGCCCGCACCGGCGATAATCACTTCGATCCCGCGTCCTTTTGCTGTCTCTGCATATTCAAACATCAGGTCAGGCGTACGATGTGCAGATACAACCCGTTTTTCATACGGAACCTGCAGCTCGTCCATGATCAGACAAGCTTCCTTCATCGTCTCCCAATCAGAAGTACTTCCCATGATGACACCAACTAAGGGTTCGATCATCAAAAATCTGCCCCTTTCTCTTTTTCCGTTCTAATCATGACAAGTGTAGCAATTTACGGAGGGGGATGTCAACCGATTTCCGAACATTAAAATTGGTAGATAAGATGAATATTCACTTTTTAAACAACCTACAAAACCTTTTCCATGATCGCGTAGGATTTACCATCTTTCATGAATCGATCACCCGTTTCCTCTAAGCCAAATTTTTGATAAAAGGCTGCCTCTGGCATTACACCATAATCTCTTTACGCCCCGCTTGGCTGCTTCCTGGATCACAAAATCCAACAACATACTGCCGTATCCGTTCCCCTGTTCTTGTTGTAGCGTTGCAAACTTACGGAATTGGCATTCTTGCCCTTTGATAAAGAGGGAGATGACAGACACCAGATGATTTTCTTTAAACAGCCCCAAATGAATCCCTGAATCATCATCGTTTAATTTGATGTAATCGAAATCCTTATCAGGCCACATCACTTGATGTCTTACTTCCCATGCCATTTCCTTATCTATATTGGTAATCTTAACCCCCACGTTAACCTCCTCATGAATACGGCCATTTCTTCTCCTAACCTTGAATGGACTCGTAGAATGCCTGCGTAATCGGGTGCCACTGTTCATTCTTTCGTGAACAGTGATAGATAGGTCTCTTCAAATCGACACCCTCAACGAATACCCTCCCGATCTCTCCCTGCTCAACCAAGTTCTTCGCAACAAGGGCCGGCACCAACATGGCACCATACCCTTCTTGAACCATTTTGATGGACAGATTCATCCCATTGTATTGTAAGGTGCTCTTTGGTGGAGGGATATCGTGGATCCGACACAGGGCTAACAGCTGTTCCCTGATACTGCTGCCCTCCTCCCGCATGTAAAAAGGCTCTTCCATTATGTCTTCAAGAGCTGCCATCTTAGAATCCAATCGGTGCCCCTTTGGTACGATAAACCACAGCTCATCATCGACTAATTTTTCGTAACAAATATCAGGATGCTTGGAGATCCCTGCAATGAAAGCCAAATCTGCTTCATAGTGCAATAACTGTCGATTAGCTTCCGAGGAATTGACCACCTGCAGGATGATATCAACGTCAGGTTTTTGCCTCTTAAAGGAAGCAATCCACTTCGGCAAAAACAAATGCGCGGGTGAACCCGTCGCGGCTAACCGTAATGTACCAGTTTTCCCCTCACGGTAATCATGAAGCTTCTTTTCCAATTCACTTTCCAAAGCGAATAGGCGTTGGGCGTGGAGATGGATCAGGTCACCCGCCTCTGTCAGACGAATCCCTCGTCCAAATGGCTCAATCACTTTCAGACCGGTTTCTTTTTCTAGGTTTCGGATCTGTGCAGTAACAGACGGTTGGCTAATCCCAAGCTTGGTGGATGCACCCGTTACACTTTTCTGATTGGCCACCTCAAAAAAGACTCTCAATGCATGTAAATTCATCGTACCTCCCACCAATATATCAATATGATCTATGAGTACCTATGAATTATATATTATTCTGATTAATTGTGCTGCGTTACAATAACCAATACGTAACACCTAGATTGTCAGGAGGTATAATCATGCATGACATAAGTATCGAAATCCTTCTTCTTTTAATTGGGCTTGGTTTTTTAGCTGCTTTTATCGATTCAGTGGTCGGAGGAGGAGGGTTGATCTCCATTCCAGCCCTTTTACTGACCGGACTTCCTCTTCCCGTCGTGTTGGGAACCAACAAGTTAGCTGCTTCGATGTCTTCCTTGACCAGCACGATTTCCTTTATCCGTTCGGGAAAGATCAATTTCCACTTAGTAAAATATCTCATCCCCTTCTCGTTACTGGGTGCTGTTCTAGGCTCCATGACGGTTCGGTACGTTCCCACTTCGTTTCTTAAGCCTTTGGTGATCGTTTTACTTATTGGCGTAACCTTGTATACGCTGTTTAAAAAAGACTGGGGAAGCATCTCTACGTATAAGGGGATTACGAAGAAGACCCGGATCTTCAGTGTGTTGACCGCTTTGGTTCTTGGTTTCTATGATGGATTCTTCGGAGCAGGCACAGGGTCATTTTTGATTTTCGCTTTTCTCTTTCTGGGGTTTGACTTTGTAACGGCAGCGGGTAATGCCAAAGCCTTAAACTTTACAAGCAATGTAGCTAGCTTGTTTACCTTTATTTTCTTTGGTTCGGTAAGTTATATACATGGTTTCATCATGGGGATCGCTATGATCGCCGGAGCCCTTGTAGGTTCCCGGATTGCAATCCGTAAAGGTACCGGTTATGTCCGTCCTTTGTTCATTGGAGTAACGATGGTGCTGATCGGGAAACAACTATGGGATATCTACCAGTCATAACAAATAACGAAGTTCAGCAAAAAAAGGCTAACCCCACACCATCGGGATTAGCCTTTTCGAGCTTCTATTCACTATTCGCGCAACCAGATGAAATACACCAGGAACACGAAGAACAATACATACATCACAGGATGCACCTGACGTCCTTCACCTTTGAGCAACTTGGTGACCGGATACATGATGAATCCGCACGCGATCCCCGCCGCGATACTGTAGCCAAGCGGCATAATCAAGATCGTGAGGAACGCCGGGAATGCTTCTTCAAGCTTATCCCACGCGATTTTACTCATATTCGCTGCCATCAGTACACCGACGATTACAAGCGCTGGAGCGGTAACTGCAGACGTAACGATCGTGAGAAGCGGAGACACAAACAGAACCAACAGGAACAGAACACCAGTCACCACAGAAGCAAAACCACTGCGGCCACCCGCTGCTACACCTGCACCAGACTCAATGTAGCTGGTAGTGGTAGAGGTACCCAGAATCGCACCAGACATACCCGCGATCGCATCGGAAGCAAGCGCACGGCCTGGACGCGGAAGCTTACCGTCTTTCAGCAAGCCAGCCTGGTTCGCCACACCCATCAGCGTACCAGTCGCATCGAAAAAGTCAACGAACAAGAACGTAAAGATAACGATCAACATATGACCAGAGAAAAGGACAGACGGGTCAAGCAAATATGGAACCGCTTGGCCAAAAGTAGGGTCAAGGCTAGGCGGAGCGGAGAAGATTGCTGTCGGCACCTGCACCAGACCAAAAATCATACCCACAATCGCTGTCACGATCATCCCGAGGAACACACCTGCGTGAATCCCACGTGCAAGCAGAACCGCTGTAACCAACAGACCAAACACGGCAAGCAACGCATTTTTCGCCTGAAGGATCGCTTCCGGCTTCATGCCCTCATGCCAGCTCAAGTGACCCAGTCCCACCAGCGTCGCCGGGTTATCGATGATAATCCCCGCATTTTTCAGACCGATAAACGCGATGAACAGACCAATACCGGCAGATGTCGCATACTTCAAGCTGTCGGGAATCGCATTGATAATCGCTGTGCGTACACCAGTCAGAGACAAAATCAAGAAAATCGTACAAGAGACGAATACTCCGGCCAAAGCCTGTTGCCACGGAATCCCCATGGTCAACACAACCGTGTAGGTAAAGAATGCATTCATCCCCATACCCGGTGCCTGTGCAATCGGCAATTTACCGATGAAGCCCATCAACAGCGTACCAAGTGCTGCCGACAATGCTGTTGCCGTAAATACTGCGCCAAATGGTGGATAGTTGGCTTGCAGTTCTTTTGGCAAATCCGCCCCGCTTAAAATCGCCGGGTTCACTGCCAATATGTAAGCCATCGCCAAAAATGTCGTAATCCCCGCGATGATTTCACGTCGATAATTCGTTCCAAGCTTGTCAAATTCAAAATACTGACGCACTTGAGTCCCCCCTTAGGTAATCTTTCTACATGCTGTACGTATGCAAGCTGATCGGGTGGCATCGGAGATATCGTTCGGAAAAAAAGAAAAAAGTACGTAATAAACCCGTTATACTTCCCACTATCCGCCAGATCGATTCAGCAAAAACCGAACTTTATTCGAAAAGCTCACATGGAGAAGTGTAACAAGAATATTACGTACTGTCAACGCGAAAATACGAACATTAATTTTTTTCTATAGCAAAATATACGTGTATACTATTCCCACTCAATAGTTGCCGGCGGCTTGGAGGTGATATCATACACGACGCGGTTGACGTTCTCCACTTCGTTGACGATTCTCACAGATATTTTCTCCAGAACCTCCCACGGTATACGCGCCCAGTCGGCTGTCATGCCATCGATGGAGGTAACCGCACGGATCGCTACGGTGAAGGAGTACGTGCGGGCATCACCCATGACCCCTACACTTCGGATATCCGGCAGAGCCGTGAAGTATTGCCAGATCTCACGGTCAAGACCCGCTTTTTTGATCTCATCACGCAGGATTGCATCGGATTCACGAACGATCTCCAGCTTGTCCTCTGTCACTTCACCCAAAACCCGAATGCCAAGACCCGGACCTGGGAAAGGCTGTCTCCAGACGATTTCATCCGGCAGACCAAGCTCGCTGCCCAGACGGCGTACTTCGTCTTTGAACAGGGTTTTCAGCGGTTCGATCAGTTCAAAATTCATATCTTCCGGCAGACCGCCTACATTGTGGTGAGATTTGATGGTATGAGCCGTAGCCGTACCACTTTCCACGATGTCCGTGTAGAGCGTACCTTGTGCCAGGAAGTTCATATCCTTGAGCTTGGACGCTTCTTCATCAAATACATAGATGAACTCGTTACCGATGATTTTGCGTTTTTGCTCAGGGTCAGATACACCGCGCAGTTTGTTCAAGAAGCGCTCGCGTGCATCGATCTTGATCACTTTCATGTCGAATTTGCCGACGAATGTTTCCATGACGCTCTCTGCTTCACCTTTACGCAGTAAACCGTGATCTACGAACATGCAAGTGAGCTGCTCGCCAATCGCACGGTGGATCAATGCAGCTACAACAGATGAATCCACGCCGCCGCTCAACGCGCACAGGACTTGCTTATCGCCTACCTGCTCACGAATCCGTACGATTTCGTCTTCGATAAAGCTGCTCATGCTCCAATCGCCTTTGCATCCGCAGATGTTGAACAGGAAGTTGGAGATGAACTCGTTTCCTTTTGCCGTATGGCGTACTTCTGGGTGGAACTGTACACCGAAGAGTTTACGCTCTGGATGGCTGATCGCTGCGATCGGGCATGCATCGCTGACCGCATCGATGACGAATCCTTCCGGCAGCTCCACCACTTTATCGGTATGGCTCATCCATACGACTTCGTTATTTTGCCAATCGCGGTAGAGATCGTGCGTATTTTCCAGACGAAGTTCAGCTTTGCCGTATTCACGTACACCGGCACGCTCCACTTTTCCTTTTAACAGATGGGACATGAGCTGCATGCCGTAGCAGATCCCCAGCACCGGTACACCCAGGTCAAAAATCGCCGGATCTACAACAGGCGCGCCCTCTTCGTAGACACTTGCCGGACCACCGGAGAAGATAATCCCTTTTGGCTGAAGTTCTTTGATTTTCTCAACAGGTGTGTTGTACGCCAAAAGCTCGCTATACACCCCAAGATCGCGCACACGACGGGCGATCAGCTGATTGTACTGTCCTCCAAAATCAATTACGACTACCATTTCCATTGTCTTATCCATCTGTATCCTCCCTTAATTATGCAAAAAGCTCTACCGTAAAACAAAAAAGAGGGAGCCCTCCCCCGTATTATTCCCTACGGAGACAGACCCCCAGTCTTTATGCGTAAGCGTACCCTGCGAAAGGTCCTTGAACGCTTGTCTGTTCTCCTCGTAGTCGCTCCATTTACGGTAGAACGGTAGAAACTCTCAGGCCATATCCCTGAATGTATACGAGTGTTCCTGCTAGTAGGAAATTCTAACAGACTCCATCAAAATGTTCAAGGTCTCATTTGCTTAGAAAATCGGTCCATAATTTGGTTGGCAATGCCGCGCGCCTTGTCTTCGATATCTTTAAAGCCATAGGATACTTTTTCGTACAGATGTGTCAAATACATCAGATCCTGGCGCTGATCACCCGAGACCTGCAGACGCTTCACATACTCCCGAAGCGTTTCACCACTCTTACGTGGAGCGATGACCCGTTCACAAAGCACCAGAAGCGTCGTGTATTTTTCCATGAACTGTTCTGGTTGGTACGTCGCCATCTTGCGCTGCATCCACCAGACCACCAGACGCTGACGCCGCTTCCATGCCATCACCAGACCCACGGCCAACGCTGCACCGACCCACCAAAGCCAGTTCCAAGAGAACGTCTTGCCGCCTGTAGTCGTATCTTCATCATCTGCGAGGCGGTCCAGTCTATCTTTATTCGTCTCGTTAGAATTGTTTTGTGCAGAAGCAGGTACCGCTTGTTGTGCAGCTTCCTCTGTGTTTGTATCATAATTGACACGCACCGGGGAGGCAAAAGTGGTCGTCGCCTCAAACGGAATCCAGCCATAATCCTCGAAGTAGACCTCCACCCATGAGTGGGCATCTTTATTGCGTACCTCGATGGTCATCTCTCCGTTGTCATTACGCTCCACCTCGGTACCTTCCGCGAACCCTTTTACCCAACGGGCCGGAATGCCAACCGAACGCAGCATCACCGTCATCGACGTAGAAAAATGGTCACAGTACCCGCGCTGTGATTCAAACAGGAAGTGATCCACAAAGTCCTGCTCCGCTGTAGGCGCCGGTACATCCTCCGTCTCATAGCGGTAAGCCCCCGTGGTCCGCAGATGATTTTCAATCGCCCGTACTTTTTCATAAGGCGTCTTCGCATTCTTGGTGATGGTGGCCGCCAAGTCTCTTACGCGCTGTGGCAATGTCTCGGGCAACTGCAGGTACATCCCTTTGACCTCTTCCGGATAATCCTTCCCTGATTGCAACAGCTTCTTCTCACTTAGTACCGGAACTTCCACCTTCATCTGATAATACATCATCCTCAAGCGGCTTGGGCTGATCCGCTCCGTGACATTCGGGCTGATCGTCGATCCCACACCGTTCATCTCATTCGAGCCATTAACCGGCGCTCCATTTGCCAGTACCGTTCTGTTTGCCGGATCAGTCCCATTGGCTGGTACAGCGGCATTTACTTGTTGCCCTGCTCCATCCGTCGGAACACTGCCGTTTATTTCCCCGGTTGCATCCGCCGGCACTGCCCCTACCGTCTGGAAGTCACCATTCTCCATCCCAGCACTGTCCGCACTGGTCTCCAACATAATTTTCCCATTGCGTGCCTCGATGTTTTGGCTGACGTCATCATACTGCAACGTAGCCAACTGCGGTGACATCCCCGTAATCGACTGAAGCTGCCCCGGATAAAACATCGTCGCAAACTGTTCACCGCCACGGAAAGACAAGCTCACTGTCACTTCTCGTGTATTCTGGTCGGGCTCGAACAGCGTATCCTCCCACTTGTACTTCGTCGGAGTAAGAATCCCCGCGTAATCCTCATGGGCCTTCTGCCAGCCCTTCCCCGTATAGAAGTCCTTGGAATCTCCACGCCAATAATATTTCTCCTTGGTCGTCGCAAGGAAAACCAGCGAGTTGTCCTGACGGAACGGTCCACCCAATCGTTCATCATGGTCATCGTAGCCTACCTTTTTCAAGGTTCCCGTACCATTCCCAAGTCCGTCTTCTCCCGTCAGGTACGCGATCGGATCAGGCCAGGACGCCGCTTTCTTCGGCGCAGCATACGCCACCCCAACCGACAGACAGATCACCATCATCGGTGCGACCAATGAACGCAGGTAAGCAAAGCGCCCCTTCACCTTGACCGTCGACATCTTCTGCATCGCGGCAAAATGAATCACCGCCAACAGCAAGAATCCCACGATCAACGAACGGACAATCCCGCCATCCGCCTGATACGGCATAAAAGTGTCCAAAAACGCCAAATACCCCTCTGTCAAAAACACAAACCACAATCCCTGCCGCTGCTCCACCACCACGTACGACAGCAGCGAAACCATCGTCACCAGCAACAGGTAGAACAGGACATTACGCGTGACTGGAGACATATCCCACCACTGCTGCTGCATAATCAACGGGGCATCATGCATCAACCGTACATACACTTCTGTCAGCCACTCCATCGAAAAAAATGAAGTGACAAAGAAATCACCATGGAGCAGCCACAACGCCCCGGCCAGCTTCACAAGCCATCCCAGCAACCTCCACTGAAAAAGCAAGTCCGTCACCAGCACCATGGCAACCATATAGTAAAACGCACTCAAGTCACCCGTATCCGTGATTCCAGGCAACGGAACCAGCCACTCCCGCAGCAAAAGGAACAAAAACAGCGTAGCCAGCCAATCAAGTCCACGGGTCCGCTTAAAAATGCCGGACATCACCATTTTAAGCACCCCCTACTCGTTTCAGCTCTTCATACTCATCCAGATGGACAGAATGACTGATTATCTTCGTCGAAGCCAGCAGGCGCAGCGCTTCTTTTTCCTCCAACGTCGGCACCACATTGGCATGCACCCAGAACAGCTGTACATCTTTCCCCATACGGCCCAATTCCATCAGCTGCATCACAAGGCGCTTATCCAGCGACGGCGTGATCACCGTGATCGCAAAACCAGGCGGAAACTCCATCGCCTCCCGCACAACCACCCGAGAAAACGGCTCCTCCCCCTCGGGCATCACCCGTGCCAGCTGGTCAAACACCCGGAAAAAATGTGCCTGCGTATTCCCCGGCGGCAATGCAATTCTCTCCCGCGACCTCGCTACGAACCCAAACGGATACATCCGGCGGCTCGCATAATAGATCAGGCTCGCCGTCAGCTTCACCGCCGTCTCGAACAGCTGCGGATTTTTCCCTTCATAATTCGCCTTCTGGGCATCCAGGAAAAAGACAATCTGATTCATCGCCTGATGCTCGAATTCCTTCGTCTTCAATCCCGTCCCCCGCGCTGACGCACGCCAGTGAATCTGACTGAGACGGTCCCCGAGCTGATATTCACGCACACCGCGTACAGCCGAGATATCATCAGAACGGCGATGCGCCACCTGCACATTTCCGCTGATCCGTCCATCTCCCGTCGACCAATGATTCAGCGAACGAAACGCCGGATACACCAAAAACTCATTGTGCAGCCCATATTTTTTCGACCGCTGGACAAAACCGAAATAGTCCCCGGCCTGCACCTGACACTCACCCAACTGATAATACCCACGCGGTACATTCGGGATCACATACCGCACCTCGATCTCCCGCCGAAACCATGGGAACACCAGCTGCTTATGCGGCTCATAATACCCTGCCAGACGTTCTGGAAGCCCCTCCACAACGAGATTCCAACCGAGCGGAAACCATACCCTCCTCCGCAGACGAAGCGTCACAATCACGTCCTCGCCATCCTTCAAGCGGTTCCGGTCGATCTCCCTGGTCACCTCCAACGTCGCAAACATCAGCAGATACGCAAGCACCTCATATCCGACAAACGTCACACAACTGTAAAACAAAAACCAACTTGCAAACCCCCCCTGAAACTTCGCGAACACATAGGTGACGATCACGAGCGCAAGGATGGTCAGTTTTCCATAATTACGTTGCTTACGCTGATTCATCAACGATCACCGTCCTCTCAAACGACAGGGACGCGTGTCTCCTGCATTACGCCCTGGATCAGACGTTGTACCGTTTCCCCATCCAGACGTGCTTCAGGCTTCAGGATCAAACGGTGGGTAAATGTATAAGGTACCAATTCCTTCACATCATCTGGAATCACATAATCACGGCCACGGACAAAAGCCAACGCCTGTGCCGCTTTAAACAAAGCAAGTGCCCCACGCGGACTCACACCCAGATATACCGCATGATGATTCCGTGTCTTCTGACAGAGACGCACAATATATTCCTTAACCGGCTCACTCACCTTCACATTCATTACTTCACGCTGCAGAGCGATAACCTCTTCCGATTGAACCACCGCTTCCACACTCTCGATCGGTTGCTGATTAGCAAAACGGCTCAGGATCGCCACTTCCTCCTGCTCTGTCGGATACCCCAAGTTCAGTTGCAACAGAAAACGGTCCAGCTGCGCCTCAGGCAACGGAAACGTCCCTTCATACTCCAACGGATTCTGTGTCGCCATAACAAAAAACGGCTCCGCCAGCTTATACGTGGTACCATCCACCGTCACCGTCCGCTCCTCCATCGCCTCCAGCAGCGAGGATTGTGTCTTCGGTGAAGTCCGGTTGATCTCGTCCGACAAAACAACATTAGCAAAGACAGGTCCCTGTCTAAATTCAAATTCCATCGTCTTTTGATTGAAAATCGAAACACCAGTCACATCTGTCGGCAATAAATCCGGAGTAAACTGAATCCGCTTAAAATCCCCCCCGATGGATTTAGCCAATGCACGTACCAACATGGTTTTCCCCACTCCTGGAACGTCTTCCAACAACACATGTCCCCTCGCCAACAATGCTACTATACTCAACTCAATCACTTGTTTTTTTCCGATTAATACTTTTTCAATATTAGCAATCAGCTTTTCAACTACCTGATGCGGATGTTCCAGCTTAATCACGTTCATGTCAACAACTCCTTTGCGTCTAAACCACTTTTCATTGTCCCATTCCTATAGACGAAGATAAAGCTTATTCTCTACGGTAATGTATGGATATTGGAAAAACAAGAAAAGAATTATAAAAATTAATCAACTTAAAATATTTAGATAATTTGCGTGTATTGCTCCATTCTTAGTATAGCCATATCCTTACCATTTTATCATACCTTTACCATTAAATCAGCCCTTGAAGAACACTCGTTCGAACTTTTGGACAAAAAAAGAGCAGGTGCTCTACCTACTCTCCATCCGCTGTATGATTCATCCCGTATCTTTCCAACATCTATCTTCTATATAATAAAATACTCCAGAAAATAAAAAAAGACTGCAACTCAACGGTGCAATCCTTACTTTTTTATAATGGTGAGCCATGAAGGACTCGAACCTTCGACCCTCTGATTAAAAGTCAGATGCTCTACCAACTGAGCTAATGGCTCTCAAAAGAATGGCTGGGGTACTAGGATTTGAACCTAGGAATGACGGAGTCAAAGTCCGTTGCCTTACCGCTTGGCTATACCCCAACGTGGTGCCGGCGATAGGACTTGAACCCACAACCCCCTGATTACAAGTCAGGTGCTCTACCAATTGAGCTACACCGGCATGGATATTTTATTAAAAGGTGGCTCGGGACGGAATCGAACCGCCGACACGAGGATTTTCAGTCCTCTGCTCTACCGACTGAGCTACCGAGCCTCAAATATGGCGGAGCTGACGGGACTCGAACCCGCGACCTCCGGTGTGACAGACCGGCGTGAACTCCAACTTCACCACAGCTCCATATTTGGTTGCGGGAGCAGGATTTGAACCTGCGACCTTCGGGTTATGAGCCCGACGAGCTACCGAGCTGCTCCATCCCGCGACAGTTATGATAATAAATGGTGGAGGCTGACGGGATCGAACCGCCGACCCTCTGCTTGTAAGGCAGATGCTCTCCCAGCTGAGCTAAGCCTCCGTAATATGGTGACCCGTAGGGGATTCGAACCCCTGAATGACAGCGTGAAAGGCTGCTGTGTTAAACCGCTTCACCAACGGGCCATGCATTTAATTAAGAAATTGGTGCGGTCGGTGAGACTCGAACTCACACGGGTCGCCCCGCCACCCCCTCAAGATGGTGCGTCTGCCAATTCCGCCACGACCGCATATTAAAGTAATTAGTAATAGAAATGGTAGCGGCGGAGGGAGTCGAACCCCCGACCTTTCGGGTATGAACCGAACGCTCTAGCCAGCTAAGCTACGCCGCCATAATCAAATTGCCAGTAAAATCTGGCGGAGAGTGAGGGATTCGAACCCTCGCTACGCTTGCGCATACTAACGGTTTAGCAAACCGTCCCCTTCGGCCTCTTGGGTAACTCTCCGTATATGGCTCCTCAGGACGGACTCGAACCGCCAGCCTACCGGTTAACAGCCGGTTGCTCCACCATTGAGCTACTGAGGAATATTATGAAGGATGTTGCACCTTCAAAACTGGGTATGCAATACATTAGG
>NZ_VCNA01000014.1 GCF_006170445.1 Brevibacillus dissolubilis
ACGCCGCCAGCGTTCGTCCTGAGCCAGGATCAAACTCTCCAATAAAGTTGAAGTTGATCTAGGTCAAAAACTTGTTGCTTGGCTGAATTATCATTTGCTTTCGCTGTTCAGTTTTCAAAGAACATTCGTTCTCATCGCTTCAAGCGACTTTTACATACTATCATACCACCTTATTTAAATGCAAGTGGTATTTTTTGTTTTACTCACTTCAGCTTGTGTCCCGAAGCGACATTTAGAAATATAGCATAGTGGACTTAATAAAGTCAATATCAATTTTCGCTTTTTCTTTAAGAAATCATGTATCCTTTTTCACTGGTCAGTTCGCCCTTTAGTTCAATGTGGACCTCTTGAATGAGGGAGCGCTTCGCCATTTTGTCTAGAAGAAGAACTACATCAATAGAACTGTTGGCTATCTCAGAGTGGTTGAGCAATTCATTGAGAGTCCAGGGACGATGTTGGGACAACAAGATATCATAAAGATATTGAGTGCAGGGCTTCATCTTCGACATGATATGAAATTCCAGAGGCAACAGTAACAACTCCACCCGCTTCGCCAAAGGTTCAGGACTTGAGACAAGTTCTTCATACAATTTATAAGCAGAAGGCTCGAGTTGTTTGACCCGCTTCCAGATCGCCGGCTCCGGAGGCTCGTTGGCTTCAATGAGGACAAGCTGTGCCCAGGTATGCAAGGCTTTTTGGATAGAATGATACGCTTCCAGAGTAAGTTCCTGGTGCAGGTATGCTTTTGCGTCCATATAGCTTTTAAGCAGTTGGGAGTAGGTTTCGCATATTTTACGCTTTTGATGATGCTGTGAGAGACGAAGGAAGCGTTCCTTCATCTTTTTCATATAATCCTGTGGATCATGCATAATGTCTGCCTGGGTAAGCCAGGACACGACAGGAACGCTTGAACCTTGGACAACCCATTGCTCCAGCTGCCATTGGCTCAAACGGTACTCCACAATGTGCAGGCCCAAATAATAAAGTGCTCTTGTCTCCTGCTTGGGTTCGGGGCGGTTCATAATGATAATAGATAAAAGAGGAGCACCATGGAAAAACGGGCTGCACTTGTCTGGATTGTGAATCAAAAGGGCTGATAATACGTCGTTTTGGTTGACAATCTGTTGGTGATACTGGTGCAGACGCGGGTTCATAGGTACACCTCCTGCGACTTGAGATGAAAAACACACTTAGAAAATATGGATTCTACAAGCGTTAAAAGGTTTCCTGCTTTTACTAGCTGTTTGCGGAGTGTTTTGCTGAGAAGACACATCATTTTGGACGTGCTTATGCTATACTGAATCGGTAGGAGGAATGATGAAATGAAAAAGACCGAACACTTGAGCAAGATCAAACGCATGCGCACTTGGGCGAACTGGAACATGGTAATCGGTATCCTCCTGATGTACGCGGGATATGGCTTCTACAGCGGGTTCCTCGGTTCTTTGTTTGAAAAGTCCGTGTTGTTCATGACGATTATGCTGCTCATTGGTTTCGTTTTGATGATGGTCAGCACAGTGCTGTTCATGGTGTCGGGGATGGTCTCGACAACCTCTGCGCAAGTAGAATGTCCAAAATGTAAAAAGGTAACAAAAATGCTAGGGAAAGAGGACGCTTGTATGTTCTGCGGCCAACCCCTTCAGCTTGAAGAAGAATCCCGCCCGGATAGAGGCATTGAAAAAACCACCTGATGAGCTAATCAGGTGGTTTTTTCATGGTGATAATTACGTTTACCTGGCTTGAAGGCCTTGTTGGATGGTGTTCCAGATGTCTGGTGTCTCGAAGCCCCGGCGCCATGAGGCTACACCGGCGAGATTATATTTGCGGACAAGCTCGATCCGTTTGGCCATAGAGGTCTGGTCCTCGATCCAGATTTTATAGGTGGCTTTATCGGCAGGATCTGTGTAGCTGACGTAATACTGGCCTGATTTGGCATCGAGCGCAGGTTTGAGATTTCGTTCTTTGATCCATTTCTGGGCGCCACTCATGTAGAGGGCTTTGGATGTGACTTTGATGCTGCCATCCGGCTGTTTTACCTCTTTCCAGAGGCGGGTGTAAAACGGTACGCCGAGCAGCAGCTTGTTACGAGGTACTTCTTGGAGGATGTTTTGCAGGCTCTCCTCCACCCATGGGAGTGAGGCTACCGAACCCGCAACAGGGCTGGTTCCCCAGTGCTCGTCATAGGTCATGACTGCCATGTAGTCGACCACCTGTGCAAGTACTTTGCGGTCATAAAAGCGGGACCAGCGATCACTCGTCGATATCGGGGTCACATCCATGGATACCGTCAAATTCTGTTCATGCAGGTACGGTGTCAGCTCACGGACAAGCTGAACCAATCTGGCTTTATCCTCGATGTAGACATTTTCAAAATCGAGATTGATGCCATCCAATTCGTACATCGTCGCGTAGTGGATTACCTGTACGATAAATTTTTCACGCATATGAAAATCACTCAACAGAGCTTTAGTGAAATCCGGGTTAAAGCCATTGGAGACAAGGCCCCAGACTTGATAGCCGCGTTGGTGTGCCCATTTGACATAGGATGAGTCAGCTTTGTTGCCAAGTGTAGCTTTGTCATCAGTCAACTCAAACCATGTAGGGGATACAACATTGAGTCCTGGCATGGCGGGGATCTCCGCAAGCTTGGGATTGCGGCCTGTGACATGCTCCCAAGTCAGGTTGATCTTTTGCCCGAGCGGCTTCCATGGAACAGCGGCTGATTGTTTGGGTTCTTGTGCAGGCAAGTCGGTTTTGCGGATCTCAGACAGAGTCACGATGCTTTTGGGCATGAAGCCGATAATCCCGTCAGCTGTCTGGACGCGATACCAGCCCCCCTCCTCCCCGATGATATCGACGGGTGCATTCGGGTTAAGGTCTGCAACGATCGGATCTCTGCCAGACGGACCTTTGCGGACAGGCTGGGTGATCGGCTCCTGCTCATCCACAGATTCGATCTTCCCCTGCTGGATGGAGTAGCCTGCTTTCTCGATAACGGTCACACCGCTATTTTCGATATGCTTCAATTGGACGGCGTATAGCTTGGACAGTGGTTCGTATGGGACATAAGGGATTCCATCGATTTGCTGAACGGGAACGTGCAGGTCGATTGGCTTTTTATTTAAAAAGGCGACCAGCTTGTCGCTCTCCATCCGCAGCACTTTGTCCTTCGTAGTAACGATTACGGACTTGGTCGGTTCGTCCCAAAAGATAGCCGGATCGATTTGTTTCTGTACAAACGGCAGCGGCAACAGCACTTGTCCTTCTTGGATGGCAAATGCCTCTTCCTGTACCTGTCCCTGAAAGACAATCACGTTCTTCCGGCCGTCAAAAGGTGGAACATGGGCATTGGATTGCAGGTAAAGATACAGCCAGGCACCTGCACCAAAAATAACGGCAAACACAATCAAAAATACAAACAGCGCGAATTTTCGCTGTAATCTTGGTTTACGTTTCGGACGTGGAGTGATTTCCAATGGTGCGGTCATGATTTCCTCCTCCGTTGGGAATGGCAGTCATTTTCAGACTTCTTACGATGATAAAAGAAGACCAGGTATTCCACAACCTAAGACGCGAAATTCCCAGAAAGGTTACACCATTTCCAACAAAACCACACAAAAAAACCTACCTGAGACCAGATAGGCTGTCGATTAGTGTGATTTTGTCTGTTGGCAATCAGGGCAGACTCCGTATACTTCCATACGGTGTCCAGTGACTTGAAAACCGGCCATTTCTTTGGCAGCCATCTCGACTTCTCCCAAATACGGGAAATGGAAGTCGTGGATGGAACCGCACTCATTACAGATCGCGTGATAATGCTCCTCTTCCACATTGGCATCAAAACGGCTGGAGGCATCACCATAGGTCAACTCGCGGACAAGACCTGCATCTTTAAACACGCGTAGGTTATTATAAACCGTGGCCACGCTCATATTGGGAAACTTTCCTTCCAACGCTTTGTATATTTCGTCAGCCGTCGGATGGCTCATACTTTCCAGCAGATACGCTAAAATAGCATGACGTTGTGGAGTCATACGAACACCTTGCTCTTTGAGGATTTCGACTGCTTTTTCCACCTGTTGTGTCATCGTCATGCACCTCACATTCTAGTTTAAGTCTTAGTTTATAACGTACTCTTAATAAGAATTGTTATAAATAAGTGTACGTCCACGATAGGTAAACTGTCAATATCATTTATATACTATTTTACCCTTGTTTTACTTATTTGTTTTACTTGCTTTTGGTTTCGCTTTCTTTTGCAGTTTGAGGTTCTTTTTACGTTCAGGACAGGATTCCTGCAGCGGACATGCTTCACACTGTGGACTTTGCGCTTTGCAGTGGTAACGTCCGAAAAAGATCATCTGATGATGGGTCTTCGTCCAGTCTTTTTTCGGGACCTTGCGCATCAGGGTCTGCTCTACCTCTAGCGGTGTCATGTCAGGATCGCAGAAACCGAGGCGCTTGGAGACGCGCTCTACGTGTGTATCAACAGCCAGTGCCGGGACACCAAACCAGGTGGAGACGACCACATTGGCTGTTTTGCGTCCGACGCCTGGGAGTTTGACCAGCTCTTCATGCTTATCTGGGATCTCACCATTGTACTCATCGAGGAGAAGATGGCATAGCTCACGGATGTGCTTGGCTTTGTTTTTATACAGACCGATCTGCTTGATGTCTTCCTGCAGTTCTTCTAAGGTAACCGCCAGATAGTCCTCTGGCGTCTTGTACTTTTGGAAAAGCCGCTCGGTCACTTGGTTTACCTTTTTATCGGTGCATTGGGCAGACAACAGAACCGCGATCGTTAATTCAAAAGCATTGGAGTGGTTCAATTCACAATGGGCGTCTGGGAACATCTCTTCAAGTGTGGACAAAAAACGTTTCATGGATAGTTTGCTCATAGGTAACTCCTATTTATCAATCGGATTGTAGTACATTCATTATAGCGCATCCTGCACGGTACGGCAGACAGTGAAGTGGCAAATGGTTTTGTACCTATTGTACAATTAGAAAATGATACCAAATAGATCGGGAGGGATGATTTTTATGAAAGTATTCCTTACAGGTGTGACGGGGTTTGTAGGTCACGGGATGCTTCCCGAGCTGGTCAGCCGCGGGCATGAGGTCGTCTGTATCGTCCGCCCTGGCTCGGAACAGAAGATGAAGCCAGACCCCGCTTGGCAGGGACGCGTGCGGCTGGTACCGGGTGACTTGTTCGATCCCGCCTCATTGCTGGCTGTGATGAATGGTTGTGATGCAGTGGTGCATCTGGTCGGGATCATCCGGGAGCAGCCTGGTCGAGGCATTACCTTCAACCGCATCCATGTGGAAGGAACAAGGAATGTTATCGAGGCCGCCAAACAGGTCCATGTGAAAAAATTTGTTCTGATGAGCGCACTCGGCTCCCGTCCGAATGCCACCAGTCTATATCACCAGACCAAATACGAGGCAGAGCAGCTGCTGATCGCAAGCGGTCTCCCCCACACGATCTTCCGCCCTTCTGTGATCTATGGACCGGGTGATGAGTTCGTAAATATGTTAGCAGATTTGGTTCGTCTCCCGCTAACGCCAGTTATTGGTGATGGCCTGTACCGCTTACAGCCGGTTTCCCGCCAGATCGTGGCAGAGGTTTTTGCGGATGCGGTGCACCCTGATATGACGAATGGACAGGTGTTTGAGGTGGGTGGTCCGGTTGCCCTCACGTATAATGATATTCTCGCTGCCATCGGTCGTGTACTGGGAAAAGCGAAGGTAAGACGGTTTCATGTGCCAATCACGTTGATGAAGCCCGTAGTGGAGCTGATGCAGGGCTTTTCATTTTTCCCGATCACGAAGACACAGCTGATCATGCTGCAGGAGGGTAATGCCTGTGCCGATACAGAGAGCTTGTATCGTAGCTATCCTATCAAAAGGATTCCGTTTGAAGATGGGATTGCCGCTTATCTGAAATAATTTAACGATGATATTAATATAGGCCAACACCATGACAAGAGAAAAATGCCCGCGAAACGAACGGACAACAGTCGTTTGTAACGGGCATTTTTTTCTTTTTATACGATGAAAAATCACCTATTCATGCAAATTCGGTTCTGTCTCCCCTAGCTTCTGATTCGCATAACGTGCCGCGACAAACAGGAAATCAGACAGACGATTCAGGTACTTTACCACCACTTCATTGACCTGCTCCTGCTCTGCAACCTGTACCGTCAGTCTCTCCGCACGTCTGACAACCGTACGTGCGACATGAAGAGCTGCTGCGGCTGGATGACCACCTGGAAGAATGAAGTTGGTCAACTGTGGCAGTGCTTCATCCAACTGGTCAATCTTTTGTTCAAGATACTCTACATCAGCCTCTTGGATCGGCCACCCGACTTGTTTGTCTGGAGGTGTCGCCAGTTCAGCACCGATATGGAACAGCTTGGTCTGTACAATGTGGAACATTTCACGAAACTCGTTCCACTCATCTTCTTTTGGCAGAAACGAAAGGCCCAGTCCGATGTTGGAATTAGCTTCATCACATGTGCCATAAGCTTCGACACGCCCTGCGTATTTCGGTACACGCAAGCCATAGACCAGTGAGGTTTGGCCTTTGTCGCCAGATTTCGTGTAAATCTTCATCGTATCCTCTCCCATTCGCTCAACTTATTTCCCCGGAAATCGACAGCATTATATGGCTTCTGCCACGATAATCAGTTCCGTGCTTTTCATGTCAAATGGTGCTTTTTCAAACGAACCGTAGCGGTGCACGATTTTAAAGCCGTTGAGACGCAAAAGATGATGCAGTTCGGCTGGGAAAATGTAGCGCAAAGTGAAGCGGCCGATCAGCTTTTCGATGACATTGCCATCTGGGCTGATTCGCTCGTAAGTACGCGTCACTTCGGAAAGCTGTTGGAAATGATCATATCGAGTGTAATCCCACATCGCCACCTGCTCACCGGAATCAAGTGGATACATCCCACGAAGTGACATTTTTTCGCTCTCTTCATATAGATGCGTGATGCTTGGCACAAATACGTTCATGACAAATTTCCCGCCTGGAGCCAGATGCTCACGGACGCATCGGAGAGCCTTCATCTGCTCTTGGATATGGAGCAAATGTAAGAAAGAGCGGAACGGGATTGTGATCAGCGCGAACTTTTTGCCAAGGTTAAAATTACGCATGTCACCCTGCAAAAGCGTAAGCTGGTCTTCTCCCAATCCAAGTTCTTCTGCTTTTTGCTGCGCCCGTGCCAGCATATCGGTAGACAGGTCAATCCCTGTCACTTTTACTCCTGCCTGGGCAATCGGGAAAGTAACACGGCCTGTTCCACATGCGAGGTCAAGCACTTCGCCACCAGCTTCTTTGGCCAGTTCGACATAAAATGGAACGTCACCTGCCACCCCTCGATTTGTAATATCATAATAATCCGCCCAACGGTACATGCTGTTCATAGGAGCCTCCTACACCACCAGTTCAGGCGACAAGATATACGCCAAGACAAGTTTACCTGTATTTTCTAATGCTTCTTGGTGGGTGCGCTCATGGGAATGGGAAGCATCTACACCAGGACCAATCAGACCATGTACGACATCATAGCCGGCACGCAATGCAGCACTTGCGTCAGAGCCGTAGAACGGATAGATATCGACTTGATAATAGATGTCATTCGCTTCAGCGAGATTGACCAGATGCTTGCGCAGACCATAATGATATGGCCCGGTAGAGTCTTTGGCGCAGATCGACACGCAGTATTCATCCGTAGTCTGACCGGTACCGATCGCTCCCATGTCAACAGCGAGATACTCGACCGTCCCCTCTGGAATGCTGGAGTTGCCGCCATATCCGATCTCTTCGTTGTTGCTGATCAAAATATGTGTGGTGTATGGAAGCTGGGTATTGGTCTCCTTCAAGTGTTTCAGTGCACCGAACAGGATTGCAACACTGGCTTTGTCATCCAAATGGCGCGATTTGACAAAACCGCTGTCGGTTACAGTAACACGCGGGTCAAAGGAAACAAAATCACCTACAGAGATGCCCAATGCTTTGACATCATCCGCATTTTTTACTTTCGCGTCGATACGCACCTCCATGTTTTCTGCTGTACGCTCTTGCTTGGTTCCCTCGCTGCTGTATACGTGGACAGAGGCTTTGGTGGAGACGATGGTTCCTGTATAGGCTTGACCATTCATTGTTTCGATCCGGCAATATTCACCTTCTACAGCATGTCCGGTGAAACCACCGATAAAAGTAAGCTTCAGACGACCATTGCTTTTAATCTCTTTTACCATTGCACCGAGCGTATCTACGTGCGCGGTAAGCAGGCGCTGCTTCTCATCATTCGTTCCGCGTACGGTAGCAAGAACCGCCCCTTTATTGGTACGTACGAACGGCACATCCAAGCGAGTAAGCTCCTGCTCTACCCACTCCATTACTTTCGTGGTGTTACCGGATGGACTTGGTATATTGGCAAGTGTGGAAAACGTCTCAACGATATAATTCAATGACAAATTCATGTGAATACCTCCTCGTATGGTTTAGACCAGATTTTCTTTGATGAACTGGAGCACTTCCTGCACATGACCCTTCACTTTGACTTTTGGCCAAGCATGAGCAATCTTACCTTCTTGATCAATGATGAAGGTGGAACGCTCGATCCCCATGTATTCACGCCCGTACATCTTTTTGAGCACCCAGACTCCGTAGCTCTCGGCCACCGCATGGTCTACGTCTGCCAAAAGGGTAAACGGCAGTTCATACTTGGCTACAAACTTATCGTGTTTTTTCACGTCGTCTGGACTTACGCCAAGCACAACCGTATTTTGCTTCGCAAACTCTGGATGGTAATCGCGGAAATCACAAGCCTCTGTCGTGCAGCCCGGAGTCATGTCTTTCGGATAAAAATAGAGCACGACATTTTTACCGCGAAGCTCATGCAATGAAACCTTTTGTCCATTGCTTGCGTCCAATGTAAAGTCAGGAGCTAATTGTCCGACTGCTGTCATATGTATCCCCATCCTTTTTCTGCTGTCACTTATGGAGATATTGTAACAAAATATCCTAGGATAAATAAAGAAAACTGAGAATCTGACCTGTTTCCGTTGCACTTTTTGTTAATATAATTTAAAATGTAATAATTGGTAATCAATCGTTTGTTTTTACGAGCGTACAACTGGACGGTGAATCTTCCTTATGAAAGAATTTTTTGAAATTACTGACATGGAGGCGCTGAAATCCTTTGCAGTGCCGGAACGTGTCAAAATCCTCGAGCTGTTTGAGGATCTGGAGCCCCGCACAGCCAAACAAATCGCAACCGAGTTAGGTGAAAATGCTGCCCGCCTGCACTATCATGTAAAAGAATTGGTTCGTGTCGGTCTTCTGGAGCAAGTAGATACCCGTGTGAAGGGGTCTATCGTCGAAAAGTATTATCAGCCCGTAGCCAAAGTCATCAGCGCCAATCTCCGAGTCGTGATTGAAAATAATGCCCATCAATTAAGTGAAATCATGTTCTCTCCTCTGCATGCCACTGAAAAGGACCTGGTGCGCACACTAAACCGCCTGGTCGAATCAGATGTAGACGTGCGTCAGGATTATAATGATACCTTTTATTACAACATGGGCGAACTGAATCTGACCAAAGAAGAGCGCAATCAGCTGGTCGGAGAGTTAAATGCCCTGTACAGTAAGTACAAGGACTTGAAACCGACGGAAGGACGCCGGAAATTCAAGTACTTCACTCTCCTGTTCCCAACCGCACCGCCAGAAGCGACAGATGAGGACGATGAAGCATTTGAGGATATCGATTAAATAAGTCTCTGTATGTCAAAGGAGATGGATTGCGTATTACAGCCGTAGTTGGTCTTTTTCAACTGATCTTCATTCTGATTATGGTAGCTGCCTTGTACACCATGTACAGTCTGGTCAGCTATGTCAATTGGAAACGCAGGCACGACATCGAACAATCCACCAAACTGGACAAGCTGATTGCTCTGTTGGAAGAGCAGAAGCGTCCATAGCAAAAGGAGCAGCACCCATTGATCCGGGTACTGCTCCTTTTCTATTGCCTGCGATTGATCTATACGTGCACGCGAAGACGCGGTGCCATTTTCACAAAGACGGGGTACGCTACGAGCGAGGCAGCCACACCCTTGACGATATTAAACGGCAGGATCGCCACAATGATCAGGGACCACAGGCTCTCGAAGCCAAATGATTGGATCATCTGGTCAAGCGGCATGTTATACACCGTCGCATACGCAGGCATCAGGAAGTAATAGTTGGCTACTGACATGATCACCGTCATCAGCACGGTTCCCAAGACCAGACCTGTAAACAACCCTTTTCCACCTTTGATCCAACGGTGAATGGACACCGTTACAAAAACGAAGCTGGCACCTGCGATGAAGTTAGCCAGTTCACCGATCATCAGACCTTCGGCGCCTTTTAATAAAAAGTGCAAGGTGTTTTTGATAAATTCAATTAAAATGCCTGCTGCCGGACCAAACACAAGTCCGCCGATCAGTGACGGTACCGTACTGAAATCAAGCTTCAAAAAGTACGGAAAGAGCGGCAACTGAATTTCGAGATATTGGAGCAAAAATGCGACTGCCGCCAAAAGCGGGATTGTGACCAGTTTTCTGGTGCTGTTGATTTGTGTTGCCTGGAGTTGAGTTTGTTGCATGTTTACCATCCTCTCTTGTGTTGATTCCTTCTGTGAGGTATGGCAACAGCTTCGTGACACCGCTTGGCCCATGCTCCTGTTCGTCTGCTTGGTTCCATATACACATCCCTAAAAAGAAAAGCCCCCGAAGACATGATTCATCTTCAGGGGCACTTACCAGACGTGTCTACAGTCAAACCGTACAGGCAAACAGAGCCTGTTTTTTGAGTAAATCCAAAACAGTCCCCTGCTGCCTACGCAGATTGGCACAGGCAAACAAGCACGTGTACGAACGTACTGTCGTCATCCTTCTCCCATCCAGACTGTACTGTCGGCTCTGGATTCTCACCAGATCCTGCACTCTGCCCGCACATAATCCAATGCGGACGAGAGGCTCGTGGGCTGACACGCTCTGTATTGATGAATCATCAATGGCGTGATCACCACCGGTCGGGAATTTCACCCTGCCCCGAAGGAATGTATAAAGTTGTTATACCCAGCTATTATACGACTGATTATGATCCTGCGCCACTATATTTTTTCAAGCCCAGATTCCATACCACCAGACCGATCAGGAAGAACACAATTCCCATCACAGGGGTCAGCATGGTATAGGTGTACCACTCCGCTTTTCTCAGAAAAAACGCTGATGGATACAGACCGACGAACGCGAACGGAAGAATCCAGGTCAGGATAAAGCGGATGATGTTGTTGTAGACATCGACCGGGTATTGCCCATAGTTCTGGATGTTCCAGATCATCGGTGCAATCCCTGTACGGGAGTCGGAGAAAAAGCTGACGGCCGCAATCGCCGTGTAGACCCCTGCATAGATCATCACACTGCTGATGATCAGAAGCACAAACACAAACGGGTCATACCACGCAATCGACAGCTTCAGTTGAAATGCCGCATAGATCATGATGATAAAGCCAGTAATCGCACTAAAAATACGGTCAGGCGCGATCGATTCCAGACAGACCTGTGCCAGCGGGTTGACCGGACGGGTCAGGATGCGGTCCATCTCACCACGGATAATATAGCGCTCATTAAAATCCCAAAAGCCAAAAAAGACGGAGAACAACGCATACGGAATCATGAAATACCCGTAGATGAAGACGATTTCCCACAACGTCCATTCCTTCAGCTTATCGACATGCTGAAAGACGATCCCGATGAAGGCAAGCCTCATCAATTCAAATACCAGATTGGAGACGAGTTCACTGAAAAAGTTAGCTCGATAGCTCAGTTTGGTTTTGAAGTATTGGCTGAGATAGTCACTAAATAACCGGATTACCTGTCCCATACCGCTTACCCCCCTTGCACCACGAGATTATGCCGCGCTTTGCGCCACAACCACGTAATCGGCAGAAATAGGACAACAATCCAGACCAGTTGAATCAGGATGACCTGCAGGGCTTTATCTGCTTGGATTACCCCGGCAAAGATCATACTTGGATAGTAGTTGATCGCCTGAAACGGTAGATACCCAAGCACCGACTGTGCCCAGCCTGGGAAAAAGCTGATCGGGACAATGACACCGGCCAAGAGGTCAACGATCATGCGTTTGGCAAAGATCAGTCCTTCATTGCGCATAAAGAAAAACGTCAACACACCTGTCAGCAGGTTGATCTGCGTATTGATCACAAATCCGCACAGCAAGCTGATCAAGTATAGCCCCCACGCGCTGAATGTAGATGGGAACGGGAAGTCGATGAATAGCCGGATCAGGATGAGACCTGGAATCGCGAAAAACGCGAAGCGGAAAATCCCCTCGCCCAGCGCCTGTGCTGCTTTTACGCTGAGATAGTTATAGGGACGCAGCATCTCAACGGCTACCTTGCCCTCGCGTACCTCCATCCCGATCTCATTATCGATGTTGTTAAAATAAAAGGCCCGAGACATCCAGGCGATCGCCACATATGATGTCATCTGAGTGAGCGTCATACCCGCCAGTGTTGTGTTGTCCGCATAGATGGAGCCCCAGAGAAAATAATAAGCCCCGATATTAATCGCATAAATGATGATGCCGCTGTAATAGTTCACCCGGTAGGCCAGCATCGTAAGAAAGCGAATCCGGATCAGCTCCGCATACAGTTTAAGCATGACTCACGACCTCACTTGGCGTGGAATAGATGTTGCGGACGATCTCCTCTGTACTGGTCTCCTGAACCTTCACATCGCTCACTTCAAAAGCAGACATGATCGTGGACAATACATATGGCAGCATCTCATGCTTGAACTTCAGCTTCACCGTAATCTCATTGTCTTGTGTGATCTCACAGGGCAGATCCCCCAGCACCTGACGTACGTCATCTGTCGTCGTACGTTTTTTGAGATGGAACGTCACCTCTGTATCACTGCCCCAGCGTTCCTTCAGCTCAGCCAACAGTCCGTCAAAAATCAGCTGGCCTTTATCCATCACGATCACCCGCTTACACAATGCCTCAATATCGGATACATCGTGCGTCGTGAGCAAAACGGTTGTATGTTCGGTCTCGTTGAGATTGCGTAAGAATTCACGAATCTTTTGCTTAACCAGAACATCGAGTCCGACTGTCGGCTCATCGAGGAAGAGCAGCTTCGGCTTATGGATCAGCGAAGCTGCGATCTCACATCGCATCCGCTGTCCAAGACTTAGCTTGCGGACAGGCTGGTTGAGAAACGATTGCATATCGAGCTCCTCGATCAGACGATCCAGCCACTTGACTCCCTCTGTCTCGTCTACCTGATAGACACGCCGCAGAAGACGGAATGACTCCATCGGCGAGAGATCCCACCACAGCTGTGAGCGCTGGCCGAATACGACGCCAATCGAATTGACGTATTTCTCCCGCTCCTTGTACGGTACCAGCCCATTGATCCGGATCTCGCCCGCTGTTGGGTTGAGAATGCCGGTCAGCATCTTGATCGTGGTGGATTTGCCCGCCCCATTTTCCCCAATCAGCGCAAACATCTCGCCTTCCTCAACCGAAAACGTCAGGCCGTCTACCGCCTTCACCGTTTTGTAGTTACGATTGAACAGATCGCGAAATGCTCCCGACAGTCCGGACCGCGCTTGATGGATCTGGAATACCTTTTGTAAATCTTGAACCTGTATCATCATGGCACGTCCTTTTTCCTGTAGTTTTTCCATCTGTAAGTGTATATGAGCGAACTTGTTTGTGCAAAAGGGAAATGTGTTGGACTACCTGCCTGTTTTTATGTGGTATCATATGAGATGGAATTTTGGCAAAAGAAATGAGGTTTGAGTCATGAATCGTGAAACATCCAATCAATTGCACGAACAAGCGTTAGACGTGATCGTCGGAGGTGTCAACAGCCCTTCCCGTTCGTTTAAAGCAGTCGGAGGCGGCGCTCCTGTCGTGATGGAACGCGCAAAAGGCGCCTATTTCTGGGACGTCGACGGCAACCGCTATATTGACTATCTCGCTGCGTACGGTCCGATTATCACCGGGCACGCTCATCCGCATATCACCAAAGCCATCACCGAAGCTGCGGCAAACGGCACGCTCTACGGCACGCCGACACCATGGGAGATCACCTTTGCCCGCATGATCCGCGAAGCGATTCCTTCTATGGAGCGCATCCGCTTCAACAACTCCGGGACCGAGGCGGTGATGACCTGCATCCGTGTCGCACGTGCCTACACCAACCGTACCAAAATCATCAAATTCGCTGGTTGCTACCATGGTCACTCTGACCTCGTACTGGTGGCGGCAGGCTCCGGTCCATCTACACTGGGTATCCCAGACAGTGCAGGTATCCCACAAAGCATCGCCAACGAAGTCATCACCGTACCATTCAACGATGTGCAAGCTTACGCAGATGCCCTGCAAAAATGGGGGCATGAGATCGCAGGCGTACTCGTCGAGCCGATCGTCGGCAACTTCGGTATCGTGATGCCACAGCCTGGTTTCTTAGAAGAGGTCAACCGTCTGACACATGAAGCCGGTGCACTTGTGATCTATGACGAAGTAATCACCGCTTTCCGTTTCTGCTATGGCGGTGCGCAGAATCTGCTCGGCATCGAGCCTGACCTGACTGCACTGGGCAAAATCATCGGCGGCGGTCTGCCAATCGGCGCATACGGCGGCAAACGCGAAATCATGGAACAGGTCGCTCCACTCGGTCCAGCCTACCAAGCCGGTACCATGGCGGGGAACCCGGCCTCCATCCGTTCAGGTATCGCCTGCCTGGAGGTTCTGAAGCAACCAGGTGTCTATGATGAAATGGACCGTCTCGGAGCAATCCTTGAAAATGGAATCCGTGAAGCTGCTGCCAAGCACGGCATCACATATCAGCTCAACCGCGTAAAAGGTGCGCTCGCCCTCTACTTCACCGACGAGCCTGTGACCGACTATGACGGTGCCCAAAAAGCAGATGGAGAACAGTTCGCCCACTTCTTCCGTCTCATGCTTGATGAGGGGATCTGCCTCGCCCCATCCAAATATGAGGCATGGTTTATTACCACCGAGCACACCGAACAGGACATTCAGGAAACCATCGCAGCAGTTGAGCGTAGTTTTTCCAAAATGGGCGCCTGACATATTCCCCAATAACTGCTTGTGACTTCAAAATCATATGCGTGGCATACTACCGAGGAACCCGTGATGTATGACTCATGGGGAATTTGGCAGGCAGGAGGAATGAAAAATGTCGAAAGGTGAAAAATCGTTCCCACAAGCTCCCGAAAAAACCATTACCGATCCCAAAATGAGTGCAAAACCATTGGAAGTACTGGGGTTTCAAAATCCGCGCAAAACAGAGCATCATAAAACACAGAGACACGACCGTTAACAAAATTAACAAACCAAAATCAGCCAGTCTTCCCATGAGGAAAGCTGGCTTTTTTATGACTTATTTTGTCCTTTCTTGTCGATTGAAAATGCATATACAGAGCGATTTATCTTTGATAGAATAGTAAATATAAAATTACGTAAAAATTACTAACGAGTTACTAACACCTAACTTTGTAACTTTTTGTAGAATCGCGCAGTTCCAGCTGCACTATATGCTTTCCCTCTTTCTTTCTTCCTAAAACATACAAAAAAACAACACGAAAGTAACATCATTATTCTGCCGATAATATGTTATGATAATAGTTGAATTAAGCATTCAATGGGCTTTTCAACTAAGTCGAGTTTTTTTGTCGGGAATCGACATAACCCGTATCTCGGTTCCTTCAGGAAGTTGGTCGGAGCACTTATCAAATTTCATTATTCTATTTGGAGGAAGCCTATGAAAAGTATCGTGTCGAAAAGTATCATATTCCTTTCTTGTGCCACCTTGTTACTGTCAGCGGTGCTCATCATCACGAGTTACTACCGGGAACGTGATATTTATTTCCAACAATTAACGACCTCTGTACCGGAACTTGTACAGAATCAGCTTAATCAACAAAAGGAAGAAATCGAGAGCACAATCGAGAAGGTTGAGGCAAATCCAGAAGCATATAAAACCGATCAAGTCGTTATGGATATGCAAAACAATCTGGAAGTCATCCTCAACAACCCGTTCTTTGCCAACAGCTACCTCCTCGACCCAACTCCAGTTCAAAAAGACGGTAAAAACATCGTAATCGTTAAGCTCACCAACAAGGCACTCACAGAAGCCGGTGCAACACCTGGTTTTGAATATGAAGTATCGCCAGAATTCTTTGAAGGTTTTCAAACAGCAAGTGCCAATGGCGAACTCAATATCAGTGCAACCTATGTAGACGTATACGGTAAATGGATGTCTGTCTTTGCCCCAATTAAAAATTCATCCGGTGAAATCATCTGTATCCTCGGTTTTGACCTCGACGTAGCAAAGATCGAAGGCGACCTGAACAAACTCTTGGTTCAAAACATTTTGATCGGTCTTGTCATCAGCTTGATCCTTGTAGCAATCATGATCGTGATGATCAGAAGAATGCTTCGTCCAATCCAAACCCTGTCTAAACTCACACTTCAAGCTGCACAAGGTAACTTGGGCGTGGACATTGAGGTTAAGAGCTCAGACGAAATCGGTATCCTTAGCAAAAACTTCAACATCATGCTTCAACAGCTGAAACAACTGCTCGAACAGCTTCGCCTCACCGGTGGTCAAGTACAGACTTCTACCCAAACTCTGTCTGTAGACACCGATGAAACCACCAATGCAAGCCGTCAAATCACCACTGCGATCCACGAGATGGCAAGCGGTATCGAAAAACAGCTCGAAGGTACAGAAGAAAGCGCACGCGCCATGGAAGAAATGGCAATCGGAATCACCCGCATCGCTGAGACAGCTTCCGTCGTTGCTAACTCTTCCCACGAGTCCGTAAAAGAAGCGAACCAAGGTAATGAACTGATTCAAAAAGCTGTACATCAAATGTCTGCCATCAAGAAATCCGTCGGCGATTCCGCTGTCGTCATCCAACAGCTCGGTGACCGCTCCAAAGAAATCGGTCAAATCGTCGAGGTTATCACTAACATCGCTTCCCAAACCAACCTGCTTGCCCTCAACGCCGCGATTGAAGCAGCGCGTGCAGGTGAACATGGCCGCGGCTTCGCAGTCGTAGCAGACGAAGTACGCAAGCTGGCTGAGCAGTCTGAGAACTCCGCTCACCAAATCGCTAACCTGATCGAACTGATTCAAGACAATACCCAACAGGCTGTAGATGTGATGGGCAAAGGCCTCAATGAAGTACAGACCGGTACAACCGTTGTAAACGAGGTAGGCGAGGCATTTGGCCGTATCGTAAGAGCAGCACAAGATACTTCCTCTCAAATCGAAGAAGTACTCGCAATCTCCGAAGAAATGTCTGCTGGTACTGAGCAAGTCGCTGCATCCGTGGAGACCATGGCACAAATCGCTAAACAATCCTCCATCAGCGCACAAAACGTAGTATCCGCATCCAACAAGCAAGCTAACTCCATCCAGAACATCTCCGTACAGGTATCCTCCCTCGCGGAAATGTCAGAAGAACTCAACTCTCTCATTAAGAAGTTTACGCTTTAATGCACAAGCGCTGAGAATCGTATGATAGCCCCTGTGCTATCTAGCTCATACCCCAATCAAAAGCCGCTGTTAGTCTGTTAAGACCGACAGCGGCTTTTCTTATTGCCTAGTAGGCAGCATCGCTTCCCCCTCCCCACCCCGCCCTGCAGCACCCAACCCACCACTAAAAAGGAGACTCCCCCTTGATTAAGGGAAGTCTCCTTTTTGATGTTAATCATTCATTTATACGACCGCTTTAGAGAAGGATTGGTTCTCCTCATACAGCGACTGAACTTTCTCTTCCAGATAAGCGATAAAGAAGTCCACGTGTTCCTTTTGGGTGTAAGGTGAGACAGAGAAGAACTTACAGGAGTAGATTGGCAGCATGTCAGCTGAATCCGCGACGTTGACTTTACATACCTTTTTCGTATCGCCGAAGAACACTTCTTCACGGTGTGCACCGAGCAACTCGAAGATTTGGTTGTTCCAGACGTTGTTGCGTTCTACGTGAGCGCTGGTCGCTTTTCCGTTGAGCTCTGTGTCCCATTCTGCTTTGTTTGGATAGAAGCGGAAAGTGGAGACAGGACCCGGATTGAGGTTGTTGGTAATCGCTACATAAGGGAGGCGCTCCATGATCTTTTTACGGAAGGCCAGGTTGATTCGTACATAGTTGGCAAGCAGGCGCTGATAGCCTTCCATACCGAATGCTTCGAGGGAAGCGACGATCGCAATGGAGCTTGCTGCACGGGAGCACTCCAGTGTATAGCTGGTGTGGTAGCTTCCGTAACCACGGTTCCCCATGTATGGTGTATCAGACTCATCGAGGTCAACCAGGCTGAAGTCCTTACCGTTCTTGAGCAGGAACAGGCTGGTCGCATACGGACATTGACCTAGCTTATGGAAGTCAAAGCACACACTGTCTGCAAGAGAAATATGTTGTAAGCGTTCACGAATGGTGTGAAGCGCATTCAATACTTCAGGTTCAAATTCAAGCGGATTGGTTACAAAATCATAGTGGTTAAACATCGCGTAGAAACCGCCAAGAGCTGAGTCAGCATGCACGTGGATCGGTTTGAGATTGTATGTCTTGGAAATATATTGTGTGACCATTTTGACCAGTTTTACGTTATCAATACCAAAGGAGTCAGTCGTACCGGTAGTAGCCACGACGTAGACTGGAATACCACCTTTTTCGACTACCTCCCGCATCTTTTTGAGCAGGTCGTCTGTATCCATGGAATGGTCTTTTTTCGTTTTGACAACGACCAAATGGTTGCTTCCGATCCCTGTCGCTTCACAGGACTTCAGCAGGCTGTAGTGAGCACCTTCAGAGGCAAAACAGTAGAGGTTGTTTGGAATGCCTTCTTCCTTGGCCTTTGGGAACTGCTTGGCAATCGCAAGACGAAGACCGGTAAAAACAGCACCCTGTCCACCCCATGTAGTATAGCCCCAGCTGATTTCCGGATTGTAGCCGACAACTTTGGACATAGCAGCAATCGCACGCACTTCTGCTTCTGCCGCACCAGGTGAATAGATATCCCAGATACCATTGGCGTTGAGCAGGGAGGTCGTCAGGGAACCGAGAATGCCAGGGATACTGGCAAGTGGAATCACGTTCGTCAGATAGTTCTTAGTTTGGTAGGGATGGCTTTGTGCCAGATCAGAGAGGGTAGAAATCACAGCTTCCAGTCCCTTCCCCTGTTGCGGAATCGCTTCTGCATCAATGATATGTTTATAGAAGTTATGGTCTCGTTCTGATCCTGTGCCCAAAACCGAACGATTGACATCCTTCATATCATCGATGTTCGAAAGAAGCTTCGAGATTAATGATAGAATCTCTTCTCTCCGCTCAGGAGAACCATCCTGACTGGGAAATAGATTTTGAATCTCTTGGAAACTCATTTGAAATACCCCTCTCTTTGATTATATAAATTCGCCAATGGTGTGCAGGTCTATGAGAAAAATAAATTGTTTATCATGACTGTTTTTGCAAGCCGGAGATAGGTTGTTCACACGTAGTACTGTCGAACTAAGCAGAATGATTGCGGGCTTGATAGAAGTGTATGAATGTAGGAATTTAATGTTGCCGGAAAGAACCGAATTGATGAATTAGCTCAGTGATAAAAGGCACATACATTCAAAATTCGACAAAATTGTGTAAAACCCTTTTCCTCCCCTCCCAAAAAATACCTAAAAAACGAGAAAAGGTCACCTAGGACAATGTTCCTACGCAAGATTCGACAAATCGTTCTAAATTCTTACAAATTCCTGTTACTTTTGGTTATATAATTATCTACTTTCATTGTCAAGTAAAATTATTCCTGTAATATATATAATTATCAATAAGTTGTGTATAGATATAAATTTGTTAAAACTATTACCGCCACATGTTATTAATACCATTTTCAGCCCTAATTGAAACCACGTCATCTCATATTTTTCGACAAAAAAAATTTCTTGAATAAAAACGCTTACATTTGTATAATTACCCGTTGGTCCGATTGTTTTATCCAAATATTCATGTTATTCTAATGATACTTTATGTAAAGTGGAAAAGGGTTACCTTGTCCATTGTATTTTGCAAAGGAGGTGGAGGGTCAGTTTACGCTGGCCGGATCATGCTGAAGAGAGACCATAAAAAAGACATCATCGAAACATTCCAAGGGTATCAACAAATCGAACATGACAGCTGTGGAATTATTTGTGTTATTGAGAAATCGGGGAAACCTTCACGAAAGAATCTGAGTGAAACGATCCGCTCCCTTGTGCAAATGGAACACCGTTCTGGCTTTATTGACGGTGAAGGCGATGGATGTGGTATTTTGACTGATATTCCACGTTCTCTATGGACTGAATATTTCGAACAGTCTAATATCCCTACACAATTTGCTTATGACCCAAGACTGTCCGTAGCCCATATATTTGTTCCGCGTAAAGGACACGATGAGTTGGCAGTGAAAGCAACCATCCGTGAACTGGTGAAAAAGCATGGCTTGACCATTCTGCTGGAGCGTACTGATGAAGTCAATTCGGCAGTACTGGGCAAAAACGGTCGTCAGGATGAGCCGAGCTTTTGGCAGCTTGCTCTCTCCCCTGCAGATGACGCTTCTTTTGAAGCTGGCGCAAAATATGCGGCACAGCTTTTTGAGTTGCATGTTGAGATTGAAGAAACCTGCAACGTTCATGTTGCATCCTTAAGCCCACATACGGTGGCGTACAAGGTAATGGGTGCCGCTAATATATTGCCTCATTACTTTAATGATTTATCGCATAAAAATTTTAACGCATCAGTGACGATTGGTCATAACCGTTATTCTACAAATACACTCTCTAACTTTTTCCGTGTGCAGCCATTCTCTCTGCTTGGTCACAACGGTGAGATCAATACCATCAGCAAGCTCGAAGCTGAAGCTTCTATGCTGGACGTACCACTGGTTGACGGGGGCAGCGACTCTCAAAACCTCAACCGTACCATCGAGACCTTCATCCATCGTTATGGCTTGAGTCTGATGGAAGCTATGGAAGTGGTATTCCCGCCGATTCACAATGAAATTAAGCAGCTTTCTCCTGATATGCAGGACCTTTACACCCACTTGCGACAGACATGGGGGCATTTTGCCCAGGGTCCAGCCGGTATCGTTTCCCGTCATGGCAATGAGTGTGTATTCAGTGTCGATTCGCTTGGTCTGCGTCCTCTGTGGATGGTGGAGAGCGACACCAGCTACTACTTCTCTTCTGAGCAAGGCGTGATTCCTGTAACCGAGATGGCCGGTGAACCGAAGCCACTCGCACCAGGTGAAAAGGTAGGCGTTCTTCTGCATGCAGACAAAGATGTTGAGGTGATCTGGCATTACCAGCTGCAAGCGAAGGTTCTGGAGCGTTTCCGTGAGAAGATTGCCTTTGCCGATGCACGTAAACACCTGCACTTCGATTATCCGCAGAATCTCTCCATTGCCGAGCCTGACGTACCTTCCCCAACCTCTGGTGTGTACAGTGCGTTTGGCTGGGATCGTGAACAGATCCAGCTGATCGAGCAGATGGCATCCAATGGTGTCGAGCCGATCCGTTCTCTTGGCTATGACGGGCCACTTGCAACCCTGTCCAAAGAGCGACAAAACCTGGCTGATTTCATCAAAGAAAGCGTAGCGGTCGTAACCAACCCGGCGATTGACCGTGAGCGTGAGATGGAGCATTTCTCCACCCGTGTCGTGCTCGGTGCCCGTCCTGTGTTGAATGGTAAAGAAGAAGCTGCTGTGCGCCTAGAGCTTCCAACTCCGTTGCTGTTCGAAGGGCAATCCCTGCAAGAAGCGGCGAAGGAACTCGGTACTCTGTCTTTGGAACAGGTGATTTTGAGCTTTAACAATCATCCGAACAGCATCGTGATTCTGTCCACTCATTTTAACGAGGCTGAGGGGCTTGCCAACGGTCTGGAACGTCTCGCCCAAGAGGCAATTAAGGCTGTAGAGAATGGCGCCTCCCTGCTGCTTCTAGATGACTCTGAGACACACCGCGATGGAAAGCTGTGGATTGACCCGCTGCTGGCTGTCTCCAAGGTGGATCAGGTGCTGAAGGCTACGGTGACAGAAGGCAAAGGCAACCTGCGCCGTCAGACCAGCTTGATCCTGCGCTCCGGTGCGCTCCGTTCCCTGCATGATCTGGCTTTGGCTGTAGGCAGCGGTGCTGATGCGATCTCTGCTTATGTGATGTTTGCCACTGCTTTTGCCAAATACGGTACAAAAGGCGCGGTACATCTCTCCACAGCGCTGAGCAAGGGTCTTGAGAAAATCACCTCCACCATCGGGATTCATGAGCTGCGCGGCTATGGCCGTCTGTTCTCCTCTATCGGTCTGGGTAAAGATGTCGCTGATGTGCTTGGTGTCATCAACTTCTGCGGTTCCGATCAAGCTGGCTTCTCCTTTGCCAACCTTGAGGCAGACAGCAAAAAACGCAGCGCGGATTACTCCGATGAAAAAGCTCGCGAAGCGAAGACCTTCCACATCTTCCCACGTCTGTGGAAAGCAATTGGACAGATCGCTGCCGCTGAGATTCCATATGAGGATTATGCTGCAAAGCTTGAGGAAAACGAAAAGAAAGATCCAATCTCCATCCGTCATTTAGCCGATCTTGCTTTTGACAAGGCTGCCGGTGAAGTGGAGCCATCCCAAGTGGACATCGCTGTAGGTGATCACAGCCTGCCGTTCCTGATCTCCTCCATGTCATTTGGTTCTCAGAACGAAACAGCGTTCCGCGCTTATGCTGAAGCGGCTGATCAGCTGAACATGATCAGCTTCAACGGTGAGGGCGGCGAGATTAAAGATATGCTCGGCAAATATCCGCGTACCCGTGGTCAACAGATCGCATCCGGCCGCTTCGGGGTCAACGTCGAGCTGGCCAACTCCACCAACCTGCTGGAGCTTAAAATCGGGCAAGGGGCAAAACCGGGTGAAGGTGGTCACCTCCCAGGTTCCAAGGTAACAGCCAAAATCGCGGCAGCACGTAATGCGACCATCGGCTCTGACCTGATCTCCCCTTCTAACAACCATGATATTTATTCCATCGAAGATTTGGCCCAGGTTATTACCGAGATGAAAACAGCCAACAGCCAGGCAAAAGTCTGCGTCAAAGTACCGATCGTACCTAATATCGGAACGATTGCTGTCGGGATTGCCAAAGCAGGTGCGGACTTCATCACCCTCTCCGGCTTCGACGGCGGTACTGGTGCGGCTCGCGTGCATGCCCTGCAACACGTTGGTCTGCCTGCTGAGATCGGGGTCAAAGCAGCCCACAATGCCCTCTTGGAAGCAGGTCTGCGTGACAAAGTGGAACTCTGGGCAGATGGCGGCGTAAAATCCGCTCTCGATGTCGTCAAATTGATGCTCCTCGGTGCCAACCGGATCGGCTTCGCTACGCTCGCAATGATCGCAGTCGGTTGTACCACATGTCGTGGTTGTCACTTGGATACGTGTCACGTCGGGATTGCTACCCAGATCGACAATATGGAAGAAGCTCATGAAAAAGGACTTCGCCGCTTCGTACCGCGTGAATTCGATCTTGCGGTATCTGGTCTGAAAAACCTGTTCACTGCTTTTGGTGAAGAAGTCCGCCGTCTCACTGCCGCACTTGGCTTTACCCGTACACAAGAACTGGTGGGACGCTCTGATCTGCTGGTGCAGGCTCGTTGCCTCGAACAGATGGATCTGACTTCCCTGCTCGCGGTTCACCCGCTGCATACCGTTTCCGCTGTGGCTCCTGCCGCTGCCTCCCATGCAGATCAGGCAGCAGATACTCGTGTACTCGTCGCAGCAGCCGGTGGCACAGCTGTGGCTCAACCGGAAGATACCCGCTACTTCAGCGCTGACCGTCCGATCCAAGAAGACTTCTCCCGCATTCTGTCCGACGAACGTGTCCTGGGTAGCCGTTATGCTGGAGCACGCGTCAAAAACTATCTTGACGGCAGCTACACACAGCTCCCAGAAGTAACCCTTGCTTTTAACGAAGGCAGTGTGCCGGGTAACGGCCTTGCCGCTTACAACGCACAAGGGATCAATATCCGTGTGCAAGGCGGAGCACAAGACGGCGTAGGGAAAACCAGCTTCGGCGGTCGTCTTGCTGTACTCAAAACCAAGGGTACAAAAGGCGCCTTCCTCAACGGTTCTGTCGGGAAAAGCTTCTGCTATGGTGCCCAAAAAGGTCTGTTCATCGTCCAAGGCAATGCGGATTCCCGTGCCTGCATCCGTCTCTCTGGTGCTGACGTGGTATTCGGCGGTGAAATCAGCCAACCGATCCAGGATGAGCTGGGCGGAATCGGCTCTCGTGCCAACATCAAAGGCTTTGCCTTCGAATACATGACCAACGGCCGCGCAGTCGTCCTCGGTGACCCAGGTCCATGGATGTGCGCAGGCATGACCGGCGGCGTCGTCTACGTCCGCCTGCAGCCAGAGCTTGGCTTCGACAAAAAAGCTCTGGAGCGCCGTATCGCAAAAGGTGCAAAAGTCTCCCTGTACCAACCAGATCAGAAAGGCATCTCCGACATCAAAGAACTGCTCACCGCCTACAAAGAAGAACTGCTGGCTACCGAACAATACGAAACAGCCGGCCGCATTCAGGCGCTGATCGACGATCCTTCTGCTCACTTTATCCAAATCTCCCCAACCAAAGAGCAGGCAGATCCATCCGTATCTACAGAGTAATCGGATCGTACCGCTCGGGAGTTATATAGGTTAAAAAGGCACTGCGTAACGGGGTTTTATGACCATGCCCAGACGCAGTGCCTTTTTCTTTTTTGTCTTTCCCTATCTCCTTCCCCCTGTTAGCCTTATTAAAATTCTCACGGTTGGCAGAGGGAGTGGTATCTGTTTGTAAGGAGACCGGCCCCTCTAACGAGGGGGAAAGGCGACTGGAAAACAGATACCACTCCCTCTCACCACCAAATATTAATAAGGCTAACACCCCCACCCCCTCCATAAAATAAAACAAAACAGTTTCCCCATCGTATCCGAACAGGTCACACCTTTTAACAGAAACGGAGTGATCATCACATGTTTTTTACTCCATGGACGATTTTGATCCTATTGGCTGTCGGCTTGTCATTTTGGGCACAGATGCGTGTCAAAGGGACATTTTCCCGCTACTCGGATGTAGGCACGTCATCAGGGCTGACAGGGGCTGAGGCGGCTCGCCAACTGCTCGATGCGAACGGTCTGTCCCATATCCCTGTAGAGCACATACGAGGCACGTTGACCGACCACTATGACCCGCTTGCCAAAGCTGTACGCCTGTCTGACCCCGTCTATTTCGGCAACTCCATCGCTTCCCTCTCTGTTGCTTGTCATGAGGTGGGTCACGCTATCCAGCACAAGGTTTCCTATCCAATGCTGGTCGCCCGTCATTATCTGTTCCCGGTCGTGAATTTCTCTTCGGGGTTGGCCCCGTTCCTGATCTTAGGTGGTTTTTTCTTCAAGGCTACAGGTCTTTTCCTCTTGGGGATAATTGCCTTTAGCTTAGCTGTTCTGTTTCAGGTGATCACCCTTCCTGTCGAGTTCAACGCGAGCAATCGTGCCAGGGCGGCGATGGTGCAGATGGGCTTCATCCGCAATGATGAGGAAGAAGGAGCAGGCCGGGTGCTGAACGCCGCTGCCCTGACCTATGTTGCTGCCGCCTTGATCGCCGCGCTGCAGCTGTTTGAGTATATCTGGCTGTTTACCGGAGGCAATTCGGACGACTAAGCAGTATGGCGCCGACATAAACTCAACCGTTTCTTACAAGCTAAGCTACCTCCCCATTCTTAGCAAAAAAGGTACGCTCCCACAGCATGGGATCCGCGTACCTTTTTTTTGTATGGGTTACTATTCTGGATGATTAATCGCCAAATCCGAAGTCTCCGAAATCTCCTCCGTCATCTCCGCCCCCATCATCATCAGACCCGAGGACATCGTCCAAATCAAGGAAGTCATCTGCTTCATCGAGTATCTCAGACATCGCAGCCGTTCCGATCAAGCCGACGGCAAGTCCCCCGATAATATTCCCCAGCCCATGGCCGACGTGTCCGTGTCCCGAACCCGGACGGAACGCCTCCATCGAGAAATACGGAATGGTCTGCGGATTATGGCAGTAGCCCTCTACTTTCTCCTGGATGAAGTGGCCCACTTCCTCCTCTGTCCAATCCTCCAGCACTCTTTTCGTCAGGATGATCTCAGCCTTCCGCTCTACTTCCCTGCCGAAAAAGCCCCCTTGCTGTACATCCATCTCGATCAGCAGGTGCACAGCATCTGGTGCATCATAGAAGATAACCTCCAGCTCACGCAATGGCACAGAGATCGTCTTAGGTGGATAGAAAGCAAATTCTTGCCCATATTTGGTCATCGCTCCTGATCCCGGTTTAGGGATAAAGCCTACACGATCCAAGCTACGGAATACTTTTTCGATGTAGACGGGAGCATTCACGACAAACGGATCCAGGTCGGTCGGATCCAAGGCCTGTTCCACATCTAACACGGTGTGGAGGTAGTATTTCATATAAGGCGTGGAAATGGCCATATCGTTCGGCAGTCTGAAGGAGAATGGAACCTCTTCTACATAAGGAGCCGGCTTCACCGCAAATCCACTTTTTACCGGGATCGTTTCGACTACCCGATCAATTTTATTCCCTTTGAGCAATGCTCTTAGCTCTACCTGTACACTCAGCATCGAGATCGGTTGCTCCACACTGCCCCCCTCAATATGAATCACCCCGGTCAAAGTCTCCCCCAACCGTCCTGAATCCTCGTGAAGACGCAGGTCAACCGTAGCAGCACCAATCCCGATTTTCGCCATTAATTTTTTAAACACCGTAATCCCCTCTTTCCTCCAGAGCAGTCTATGCTCCTAGCTTATTCTGTGCCTTCTCTTCCATTCAACTGCCAAACTGTAAGTTCCATCCTGAAAGATAAGACAGATTCCCTATAGACACATATTATTCCGATTTTCAAACTCGGTTTATAAAACTAAAATCATAAAGAGATTGGCAATTGAAAGATGATTCTGCTCGGCTATACCGTTAATTGGCAATATCTCTTACTCTAATATCAGAAAGCAGTTACAACAAAATACGATTAAAGGTAGGGTTCAACATGAAACAGTACTCCAAGTTCCTCTTCTTCTCACTGCTCTCCCTAATGCTCGTCGCTTCCTCTTTACCTACAGCTGATGCCGCTAAGCTCAAGCCTCCGACGACATCAACGACCACCCCGACGGCGTATACCGCTACGACCAAATCCATTCTCGGCTATTATGTTGTGTATTATACTGGTGATAAAACGTCTTACAACTCTCTCTACAACTACAACAGCTATCTGAACGAAGTATCCACCATGACCTTTGACGTGACCACTACAGGAGCAATCGCAGGTACGGTACCAGCAGACGGTGTCTCCCTCGCTAACTCGAAAGGTGTCAAAGCATATGCCGCAGTCAGCAACCATGGCGCTGGTGGTGCATTTGACAAAGACCTGGCCCGTAAAGTCATCACAGATCCGGTTGTACGTCAAACCACTATCAACAATATCCTGAATCTTGTGAAAAATAATAACTACCGTGGCGTAAATATCGACTTTGAAGATATGTATGCAAGCGACCGTCCTTCTTACACCCAATTCATCTCCGAGCTGGCTACCACCATGCGCGCCAACGGTTTTAGCACCATCGTATCCGTTATGGCGAAAACCTCTGACTCCCCTACCAGCGCTTGGGTAGGAACCTTCGATTATGCCGCACTCGGACAAGCTGCTGACAAAATCCAAGTGATGACCTACGACGAAAACGGTCCATGGGGCGCACCGGGTCCTGTAGCCAGCAAGCCTTGGGTGGAAAAAGTGATCCAATACACCGTCTCCCAAATCCCATCCACCAAAGTCCTGATCGGTCTGCCAGCATACGGCTATGACTGGAACACCACAGCAGGAACAGGAAAAGCTGTCACCTGGAAAAGCATGCCGAACCTGATCAGCTCAACCGGCGCCACTCCACAATGGGATGCAACCGCTCAATCCCCTTACTTCACCTACAAAGCAACAGACGGCACAAGCCACACAGTCTGGTATGAGAACAGCGAAAGCATCAAGGTGAAGACCAAACTCGTGAATCAGTACAACCTCGGCGGCGTTTCCGTATGGCGCATGGGTCTTGAAGATCTGAGCTTCTGGCAAGCCGTTACAACTGGATTGAGCCAATAAGAAAACCGTTCATATGTAGACAGAACATTCAACCACTCTTCCCACATGCGGGATGGGTGGTTGTTTCTTTATCGGCAGAGTTTGAGCCAACCATTACAGGTTTGGAATCTGCCAGTCAATCTCCTCACTGCCGATCTTTTGCAAAAACTCATTTGTACGCGAAAATGGCCTGCTTCCAAAAAAGCCATTGTGTGCAGACAGCGGACTTGGGTGAGCTGACTCTATGATATGGTGATGTGGCGCTGTTATGATCTTTTTCTTATCCCGTGCGTTGCGGCCCCAAAGCAGGAAGACAATCGGCTTTTCCCGGTTGTTGAGATGCTCAATCACCTTGTCCGTAAAATGCTCCCAGCCCTTCCCCTTATGCGAGTTGGCCTGTCCCTGTCGCACGGTCAGCACCGTGTTAAGCAACAGAACCCCCTGCTTGGCCCAAGGAACGAGGTAGCCATTATTGGGAATAAAGCACCCAATATCTTCCCGCAATTCTTTAAACATGTTCTGCAGGGATGGCGGTGTGGCTACCCCTGGCTTCACGGAAAAGCTTAATCCGTGTGCCTGTCCCGGTCCATGGTAGGGGTCTTGACCGAGAATGACCACCTTCGTCTCCTCATATGCCGTGTGATGCAAGGCATTAAAAATATCGTATTTGTCCGGGTAAATCACATGAGAGTTGTACTCATCCACCAAAAACTGACGCAACCGCTGATAATACGGCTCTTGGAATTCTGCCTCCAACAGCGGTGCCCAGTCGTTTTTTAAAATGTTGCTCATCTCATCTGCACCTAGCCTTCACGTATTTCCAGAATCGATTTGCCGCCCAAAAAAGCATGACCCATGGTTAATTGTTCGATAGTATCAAACCCGTGGCGCTGATAGACCCGCTCCACCTGTTCGCTGATCGGGAACACCCAGAAATGCCGGTAGTTGCGCTCTCTGGCTACTTCCTGAATATGGCGGATGACATGACCGATCAGTCCCTTACCGCGATAGGCTTCCAGCGTGGCGACACTCTCCATCTGCGCCTGATCCCCATTGGCAAAAATACAGGCCGTCGAGACCGGTACCCCGTTGTATCTCAGCAGGAAATGTTCAAAATTCGGATCACGGAATTCCTGCTCAAATGCCTTTTCCCGAATGGATCCGCCCAGCTCCTTGATCTGAACCTCGATGTCCACCGCATCCTGATAATTGGCCTCTGTGACCGGCTCCACCACGATAGCAGGATCTGATGCGACAGCGGTTACCTTCCCATTCCACAATTGAACCGGATGAGCGAATTCCTCGTAGCCGAAGCCATGTGCCTGCAACCGTTCGATCAACTCTTGGCAGTTCGCTGGATCATACAGATAGAACCGGGGGATAATCCCTTTTTCCTGAAAAAAACCGACCACTTCATCAATCACCTGCTCAGGCTGCTCTGGCTGTACCAACACATGTGCATGATTCGCATCATAGTGTGTCGGGTTCTCAGGATGGCAGAAAAAGTATCCCCACGGTCTCTCGATTTTTGGTGAAAACGTCATTTTATAAGCGATAGATTGCTCTTCGAGAACGCTTTTTATGTTGTTCATTCTGTTCCTCCAGCTGTTTACGGCTTCATTGATTCTATTATAGAAAATGTTGTCAGGATTGTCTTCTCTCCCGCCCGAAAAGAAGAAAAGCGGCCGATCCCGTATGATTGGGCAGACCGCTTTTGTGTCGTGTAAATGATGGGTGGACCAGATTATTCTTTGCTTCCCGGCTTCTTATCCACTTTCCACGCATTGGCTTCTTTTTTCACAGGAATCAGGTCTACATCAAATTGGATGTCTGCTCCTTCGCCATAAGGAACCTTCAGCTCATAGAGTCTTTCGTTCCCCTTGTCTTCTGCAAGAGATGCCTGGGCATTTTCCCATTGCAGGATGCTGCCACCGTCGGCATTCGGCTGCACGAGACGCCCTTGATATTCCTTGATGTTGAGGTCCTTGATAATACGCTCGACCATCCGCTGGGTGTAGACTTCGCCGAGATAATCTTTCAGCTCTGGCATCGTGTCGAGGTTACTGCCCATGTAGCGGTAATCCTGCCCGTCGATCTTCACAAGCTCGATGCCGCCGCCTTCTCCGCCTGCTACGACGGACCAATATCGCCCACTCGCATCTGCTACGAGCTTGACGACCGATTTCTCGTCGAGGACAGCCTCTTCTTTCTGTGGCTTCGTTTGTTGCGCGGTATCTGTCGCCGGAGTCTGCTCGGCTGGTTTTTGCTGTGGTTGGGCTGCTGGTGTCTCTGACTGCTTAGCTGGTACTGTCGTCGTTGTCTGGTCTTGCTGCGGTCCGCATCCAGCCAGCAAGAATAACGTGCAAGCGAGAACACTCATTTTTTTCAATGGTTTCATTGGGAATCACTCCTTCGCTTGGTAAGACGATCTGCATTCGAAAACGTTACAGACTTCCCGCAAAAATTAAGCGGCTGCCCGAGATTCCCCTTCGCCCCTCCGGTGTCTGCTGATCGAGTACCAGACCCAACAGAAATTAAGCAGCAACAGGAAGCTCGTCACCAAGAACACCCCGCCAAACCCGAGTGACCCTGCCACAAACCCGCCCGTAATCGGCCCCAGCAAGCTGCCGAGACAGACAAAGCTGTTATTGTAGCCAAACACACGGCTGACCATATGGGACGGCGTTCTTCTGCGGATCAGTGCATTAACGGATGGAAGCAGGCCACCAAGACAGAGTCCCAGCAAGAACCTCAGTGCGATCAATTGCCAGAGCTGGGTGACAAAAGCGGTCGGGATCATAATCAGCGCAGCGGCCAAGAGCGAGAACAGCAGGACTTTTTCCGACCCAAACCGATCCCCCAGCTTACCCAGCTGCGGCGATGCCAACACATTGGCCACACCGGTGAAAGCACTCACCATCCCCGCGTAGAAAGCCACCTTTTCCCCATATCCCACGATGCTTTGCACGAATATGGACAAGATTGGATTGATACTGAACAAGGAAAATTGAATCATTACCGTCACGATAAACAAAGAAGGAAGACCTTTACTGCTAAATATCAGCTTGGCATCTTGCCTGATACTCGTCTGCTCTTTGGCAGGCGGAGGTGTAAAATTTTCCTTTACAGTAAAAGTAATGACCAGAGTGGACAGAAAAAGCAGGCACCCCGTCACTACGAACACCATCCGAAAACCTACCCAGTCCGCGAGAATCCCCCCAAACAGCGGCCCCATGATCGTCCCCGCGACCACAGCTGACTGCAAGGTCCCCTGCGCCCAGCCTGCCCGTTCTTTCGGTGCAGTAGAGGCAACCAGTGCATTACTCGCCGGCACAATCCCCGCGATCGTCCCGTTGAGCAGACGAAGTCCCAACAGCTGCCAGACACTGCCGGACAGCCCTGTCAAAGCGACGATCACCGCCATCAAAAAGCCAGAACGCAGAATCATGATCTTGCGTCCGTGCTTGTCAGCCAGATTGCCCCAGATCGGTGACATGATCCCTGCGGTCAGGAAGTTGGCACCGAAGATCACTCCGGCCCAAGCGGTTACAGCCTTAGGGTCGGTGACGCCCAGCTCGTTTTGGATGAAAAGAGGCAGGAACGGCATCACCATGCTCATTCCCACCATCACAAAAAACAAGGCCCCACATAGCACAAATAAGTTGCGTTTCCATTCTTCCATATTGTTTTCTCACTCCCATCGTCGTGAGGGGCGCTCTCTTACGCCTCCACGGCTTCTGGTGCTTGCGGAATGCCGAAGTCTTGCACGTTCCACAGCGTATGGTATACACCCTCTTTGGCGAGCAGCTGCTCGTGTGTGCCGATCTCAGCGATACGGCCTTCTTTCATCACCACAATTTTGTCTGCGTGAGTGATGGTGGAGAGACGGTGTGCCACGATGATGGTCGTACGCCCTTTCGCCAGATGGGCAAGCGACTCCTGAATCATGTGCTCCGACTCCAGGTCGAGTGCTGAGGTGGCCTCATCGAGGATCAGGATACCTGGATTTTTCAAAAAAACGCGGGCGATGGCAACACGCTGTTTTTGCCCGCCGGAGAGCTTGACCCCACGCTCTCCCAGTTCGGTATCATAGCCCTCGGGAAGCTCAGAGAGAAAGTCATGGGCATTGGCCGCTTTGGCCGCTGCGATCATCGCTTCTTCGGTGGCTTCTGGATCGCCCATCAGGATATTGGCTCTCGCAGATTCACTGAACAGGATATTATCCTGCAGCACCATCCCGATATGACTGCGCAGATTGCGTTGGCGGACATCACGGATATCAACGCCGTCAATGGTGATCCGCCCTTTGGTAACATCCCAGAAGCGCGGCAGCAGGCTGATCAGCGAAGATTTTCCGCCGCCTGACATCCCTACAAGCGCCACGGTTTCCCCCGGCTCAATCACCAGATTGATATCATGTAACACCAGATCCTCTTCTCCACGATAGCCAAACGAAACGTTCTCAAAACGAACCTCTCCGCGAACCCGCCCAATTGCCGGGTCTATCGGAAGATTGCCCCCATCAGGCTTATCCTTGATGTCGTATTCCTCGTCCATGAACTCAAACATCCGATCCATGGAGGCAACCGCCTGTGTCAGTGTCGTAGACGAGTTGACCACACGGCGAAGCGGCGTATATAACCGTTCCAAGTAAGCGTAAAAAGCAATCATCGTTCCTACCGTAAGTGTACCCATTATCACCTCATACCCTGCGTAGCCAATTACAAGCAACGGAGAGATATCGGTGATCGAGTTGACCACGCTGAAGGTCGTCGCATTCCACTTGGTCTGCTTCAACGCTGCGTTCCAAAAGTTTTTGTTCTGCTTGTCAAACTGCTCCTCCTCGTACTCCTCCAGTGCGAAGCTTTTCGTCACAGAGACCCCGTTGACACGCTCATGCAGATGGCCCTGCAGCTGTGCAAGTGCCTGGGAACGGTCCTTGGTGAGCTGGCGCAGTGTTTTGTAGAAATACTTGACTGAGAAGCCGTACAGCGGGAAGACCAGCAATGCCACAATCGTCAGCTTCACATCCATATAGAGCATGATCCCAATCGTTAAGGAGATCGTGATCAGGTCAAGCCAGATATTCATCAAGCCAGTCTCGATAAAGCTCTTGGTCTGCTCTACATCGTTAATCACCCGAGAGATGACTTCGCCGACCTTATGATTGTTATAATAGCGCATCGACAGCCGCTGGATATGGGCAAACAGCTGGTTACGGATATCATACAAAATCCGGCTGGACACCCACTGTGCATAGTACTGGCGGTAATACTCAACCGGCGCACGGACAACCGTGAAGATGACCAGGGCAGCCCCCATCAGCCAAAACAGCTGATTCAGCTTCTCCTCCTGTGACATCTGGCTGGGAAGTAAATCATCAATCACATATTTTATGATCAATGGCATTAAAAGCGGTATCCCGAATTTTAATATCCCGATAAAAATCGTCAGGATAATCTTTCCCCGATAAGGACCTACAAAAGATAAGTACCGCTTGATACTACTCATGTTCACCCCTCCTGTATAAATATACCATAGCCGGGCTCTAGACTTACGATTTTACACCTTTATGCGGGCTTTGTCTTGTTTTTGACTGTTTGCATAAGAAAAATCCCTTTCCCGACACTCGGGAAAGGGGATTACTCTTCGTCATTGCGCACCAGCAAATAGCGGTCATACCAGCGTTCGACGAATCCGTTCTGAAACGGACCGCGACGCGCTTGTACCCATTCGAGCACCTCATGAAGGGCCCGGTTGACACGCTCCTTGACAATCGGCGGGTAATTCATTTGCCGGCTATGTAAATCAAACTCCTCTTGATCGAGGACCGTGTAAGTCAGATCCGGATAGACCTTGACATCCAGATCGTAATCGATGTAACTAAGCAATTGACCCTTGAGAGAGAATGGAGAGCCAATGTTGCAATAATAATAAACGCCATCATCGCGGATCATGGCGATAATATTAAACCACTGTCCACGTCCAAACGTACAAATGGCGGGTTCACGGGTCCGCCATTCACGCCCGTCCGATTCCGTTACTTTTACCCGGTCATTACCGCCAATCACAACCGTATCACTGGTATGGATCAGGGTAGTCTTGTCCCATGAACGGTGTAAGGAATGGTCGTGCTTATAACTTTCAATTCGTAGTAGACTGCCTGGTACCTGCGACATGACTCTCCCCTTTCTTCTCTTCTGTCTCTTATATAATTGGCGAGTCTTGCCCCTTACGAAGAGAGTGTTTTGGAAAGCGTAATATATTTTTGAAGCTCGTATCCTAGAGAATTATAAAAAGGGATGACCTTGTGATTATCCTGATTGACCATGATCAAGATGCGGTGCACACCCCGTTGCTTGAAGCGGCGCTCGATGGCTGTGACCAATTCGCGGCCGATGCCTTTTCCTTGGGCGCTTGGACTGACGGCAAGCCGGTAAAAATAAGCACGGGACCCATCGATCGTACCGACGATCACGCCGACCACCTCACCATCCAATTCCGCGACCATGACCAAGTCGCTGTCCCAAGCGAGCTGTTTGGCCAGGGCGTCGAGGGATTCATTTTCTGTATTTTCCAGGTTGGTCTCCTGCCAGATTCGCATGATCGCACTGTAGTCGCCGAGTCGAAACGGACGGATTAACATGTAAGGTGCCTCCTTGAGTTGGCTTCTTTTCCTATTGTACACTACTTGCTGGCTGTTTGTCTCTTCCAGCTATACTTTCGTATTCGTATTATACAAGCAGGGAAAAACCGCCGTCTACAATGAGTGTCTGCCCACGGATCATCCAGGCTTTGTCGGAGAGCAGGAACATAACCGCATTCGCCATATCCTCTTCCTCTACCATACGGCCTGCCGGAGTACGGCTGGCTCCTTCTGTCAGCAGCTCATCACGGTTCGGGAAGTGCTTCAGCGCCTCGGTATCGACTACGCCGCCAGATACTGCGTTCACCACAATTTTATGCTTGGCAAGCTCAACAGCGAGGTAACGGGTGAGTGCTTCAAGCGCTGCTTTTGACACGCCGACCGCTGTATAGTTATCAAACACACGGATCGAACCCAGGCTGGATACGCTGACGATCTTGCCGCCCTCACCTGTCTTCATCATCAGCTTAGCTGCTTCTTGACCACAGAACAGAAGGGCTTTGGCGTTGATCTCCATCGTCCAGTCCCAGTGGCTTTCTTCCAGTTCCATCAGCGGACGGAGCACGCCGGATGCTGCATTATTTACAAGTATATCCAATCTGCCGAAAACTTCATCGATTTCTTGAAACATCGCTTTGATTTTAGTCACATCGCCCACATTGGCTTTGATCAAGTGCACACGGGCACCACGGGCTTCCAGTTCTGCTGCAGTTTCCTTCGCTGCGGTACGGTTGCGCAGATAGTTGAGCACGATGGTATAGCCTTGCTCCGCCAACTGCATGGCAATCGCCTTGCCGATCCCACGGGTTCCGCCTGTGACCAGTGCTACTTTACCTTGATTATTCATACTGACAACCTCCTTAGATAGTAAGACCAAACACCTGCTATTATCACTAGGTACTAATTTTGAGAACTCCACTATTATACAGACTTTCTCACTGCACCGCTACAGATTATAGTCACATTTCTGCCCATTTTTTGTATGAGCAGCCTTCGGTTCGGAAAGAATAACCCACGGGTCTTATTTGCTCGTTGTCATTCCCCGCTCTGCTGCCCTGCATTGGGTACTGCCGTTACCACACTACACACTCCAAGAAAGGTGGACATACCCTTGCCATACTCCGGACGAGATTTCCCTACGCTGACGATGACGGCCCTTGATCAATGGACGTCGGAAGAATTAGTGCACTATCATCATATGATGTCAGAGATGGCTGCTTATCTGAATGCAGAAGGCGTGTCTTATCATAATCGGGTGATCCAGGAGATCGAGTCTCGAAACGAATAGTTTTCAAAGCAAAAAAGGCTGTCCAAATGGCAGCCTACTGTAGTTTAAGCAACATATCTGTCAATTGAATCCGTTGAAGATGAACCGTCGCATACTTGGTGTCCATCTGCGTAAAGCCCAATCCTGTTTTTTCATAAAATCCGATCGAGCCAGGCAATGCCTCCAGACAAATAAAATTACAGCCGCTTATTTGTTGTAATTCATGACATACTTCCAAAACTTCAAGAATTAAATAAGTTCCGTACCCTTTTGCCCGATAACGGGTATCGATCCCTACATAATGCAAAAGGACCCCCGGATAGTAATCAGTCCCCTTCTCCAACTGTAGCCATCCGTGTTTCACTTTTTTCTTTTTGACGATTTGAACATGGTCATTAAAGAGCGTAAAAAAGCCAATTAAATTTTCATTTTCATCAAAATATAGCCGAGTGACTGCAAATTTGTTTTGATGCAGCCTTAAAGCATCATGTTTGAGAAAATGTTCGATGGATGGCTCATCCGAGCAAAGGAATCCGTTTATCTTTTCAACGTACTTGGAGTTAATCAAATCATATGCCAGCAAGTCAGCTTACTTCCGTTTCGCTTTGATATGATTTTTTCGCAATTGTTGAATCCTTTGATTCACTTCTGGGTTGTTAAGATAATCCTGAAAGGCTTGGTATGCCTCTTCATCTAGCTCTAAAATAAATGGTCGAATGCCTCCGCTCGCATGGCGCGGTCGATAATGTTGACTTAACTTAATCATCAAGCTGCGACTTTTTCTTATAGGTGGATTGGCTGACAATTTACGTTTAGGAATCAATTCCATCGGCCTCACTTTCCGTATATGAGCATAATCATTTATCCACGGATCAAAGTGTCTTTATGTACAGTTTATCCAATGACAAGCACCTTTTCAAAAAATTCACACGCCAAATCCCGACCGATTTATAAGGAATTATAAACCGCAAAAATAGGCGAATTCGGGCGAAAACTGGCGCTAATTCGCCTATTTCAAAAATGTAATCGCTTACCAATTTCTGAAAACACTTTTAATTTATTTTACTTAAGAATTGGCTTTACACGGAGAAATTTTTGCCATATGCTAAGTACATCAAGATCACCTACCAAATTTTGAAAGGAGGCTGTACACATGAAATTCGATCTTACCCTCACATGCACACACAACTTCATATGGCAGCATACCCTGCGAAAACGACAGGTGATTTCTTCTACCCATTTTTTCACCCAACAAAATCCTGTTGAACGTAGTGTAGCTGCTGTCTACGGTACGGATCAACTCTTACCTTGCAGATAAAGACCGTAGGAAATGAACCATACTTCCAACGGTCTTTTTCTATGATAAAATTCACACAATTCTGAAGGGAGATTTTCTATCATGGTATTTAACTTTTTGTTCTTCAAAGTAAAGATTGAGCGTCACCACTCCACGGAAGCTGAGCGTATGGCTCAATACGAGCAGGAATGTATCTTGAACGCCCGCGACGAAAAATTCGCCATGGAACCTGAGCAAGTCCGTATCGGGATGTAAGAGATTCATCTAATCGTTATGCCATATGGCTTTACCAACTATCCGAGGAGGGATGTATGATGAGCAACAAACAACGCCGTCAAATGATGAAAGCAGTGGGAGTCAAAGCGATAGATGGGACCTGACTGCAACACAACCGTTCCTAAGGAGGAAAACTAGTCATGCAAATTCCAATGATCTTTTTCACGATCATTATTGAACGCCGCCGTAAATCCGCATCCGAAAGCCTGGCGCAACATCAGCAGGAGCAAGTGCTGGCCGAGCTGGAGACGAAGCGTCATATGCAATATGCGGAGTATCCCGTGCATTGTACACGCATTTAAATACTTGAAAAGATAAAAAAACCTTGGATGGCCCGCTGCTTGTACTTGCGGCGTGCTCCAAGGTTTTCGTTATCTTATGGCCGGATCTACAACAAGGTCGCTTCCGCTTCCTTTTGCTTGAGTGCCTCCATGATCTTGGTCTGCACGTTGGGGAACGCGAACTCAGCCAACTGCTCCTGTGTGACGAAGCGGCCCCGGGTGGATGTGTCTTCCCCACCGAGATAATCGCACAGATAGACACTCACTTCCCAGTGCAGGTGGGAAAACGTATGCTGCACAAGTGTCAACTGATCCAGCACTTCCACTTCGATGCCGTGCTCCTGTTCCAGAGATTCCAGCAATACTGCTGTCTCATCCCCCTGCCCTTTCACTTCAAAAATCGGGAACTCCCAGAGATTAGCCAACAGACCCTGCTCTGGACGCTTACGGATGAGCAGTTCACTGCCTTTGCGGACGACGGCGGCAACCAGCTGGACAGGACGTGGCGGCTTGGCCTTGCCTTTTACCGGCAGCTCCTCCTGTACCCCTTCTTTGCGGGCGAGACAGTAGTCGAATACAGGACAAGTGAGGCATTGTGGATTCTTCGGCAGGCAGACAAGGGCTCCCAGCTCCATGATCGCTTGGTTGAAGTCTCCTGCACGACCGACTGGGATCGTCTGACGAACCAGATGCTCCAGCTTGATACGGGTGGCGGGCTTGGCGATATCATCCTCCATCAATAACAGACGGGAGAACACGCGCATCACGTTGCCGTCTACAGCAGGTTCCGGCTTGTTGTAGGCGATGGAGAGGATCGCTCCTGCTGTGTAGGGCCCCACCCCCTTCAGCTTGGCGATCTCTTCAGGGGTATCTGGTACGATGCCGCCGTATTGCTCCTTCACTTCGCGTGCGGCGGCTTGAAGGTTGCGTGCGCGGGAATAGTAGCCAAGCCCCTCCCAGGCTTTGAGCACCTCATCCTCGGGTGCGTCAGCGAGTGCCTGCACGGTCGGGAACTTATCCATGAAGTTGTGATAATACGGCTTCACCGTCTCTACTCTGGTCTGCTGAAGCATGATCTCCGACACCCAGATGCGGTATGGATCTTTGTTGATTCGCCACGGCAGGTCGCGTTTTTGTGAGTCATACCAGGCGACTAAGTCTTGGGCGAAGTCAAATGCTTGGAATTCATCGGGTAAGGTATAAGTAAGCGGTTGTTTTTTCTTTGCCATGATGCTTCCTTTCTAGACAGCTTCTATTCGGTTGTGTCTGTTGCTTCTATAGAGTCAGATGGGGCAGCAAACGCCCAGATGTGGATTTTGGCCTTGCCACCTGCGACAGCGCCTGCCAGCTCATCATCTTCTTGCCGCCATGCTTTGATCGCTTGGTACTGTTCATGGCTGTCCACCTGAAACATCTCGACGAACAGATTCGGCTGGTCCATCCCTTCGAGAAAGCGGTACTCTTTTCCGCCCCGCTCCGCGATTTTGCCTTCCATCGTCTGCATATAGGTCAAAAAGCGCTTGCGCATCTCCTCATTTATCTTATACTCAGAAAATACAGTAATCATCCAGATATCCCCTTTCCGTCAATAAGAGGCCAATCCCTATCATCTTGCCAAAAAACACAGGCTTGGACAAGTGGAATAATTTTTTGTTTCAAGGGGAAATCATGTAGGTAAACCACTATAATAGATACATATCCATGCGAAAGGGGAGAATTTGTCGTTGGATACGGCCACTCATTTTGCTATGGGATTCGGTTTGGCCGCTCTCGCTCATCTCGATCCCGTCGTCGCCAGTTCACCTGAGTTGGCCCAAGCGGTGATGCTCGGTACGGTTATCGGTCAGCAGGCTCCTGACTTGGACGGCTTTACCCGTCTGTTTGGCCACGCTGCTTATGTGCGCAATCATCGCGGGGTGTCTCACTCGGTTCCGGCTATTTTTCTTTGGACATTTGCCACATTTGGACTTATTCAATTCTTACAGCCGCAAGACCATTGGGGACACCTGATCTTCTGGATTCTGCTCGCCGTGTTCTTACATGTATTCGTCGATCTTTTCAATTCATACGGGACGAAGGGCTTATCCCCGTTCAACCGCAAATGGATTGCTTTTGACGTGATCTTTATCTTTGACGCCTTTATCTTCGGCATGCACATGCTGGGCTTCCTGTTATGGATGGCGGGTGCCGAACCAGGCTCTCTCTTCCTCATGATCTACCTCATCATCGCCGCCTACTACGTCAAGCGCTTCCGGGACCATCGCCGGGCCAAGGAGTTGATCCAATCCACGCTTCCGGTCAAAGGAGACTGTAAGCTCATCCCTACAGCCGCTTGGCACAATTGGACCTTTCTCATCCAATCGGACACCCACTGGCATGTCGGTGAGCTGATGAATGGCAATGACCCGCTGATCCTCGACACCTTTGTCCGCAAGCCGGAAAATGACCTCGTGAAGCTGTCCAAGACCGACAAAAAGGTGAACTCGTTCCTCTCCTTCACCAGCTACGCACATGTGGAGGTCAAAGAACAGCCATTCGGCTATGAGGTCAGATGGTTCGATCTTCGCTACCGGGCCAAGCGCGTCGAATCCCACTACATGTTCGTCGCCGTGGTCTATATCGACAAACAAATGCAAATTCGGGATTCCTACATCGGTTGGATTCACCGCGGGGAAGAACAGTTAGCCAAAAAACTCAACCCGGAAAAAGGATAATCATAAAAAAAGCGTACCGCTCAACGAAATGCTGAGCGGTACGCTTTTTTGCTTGACCGACTATTCTTGCGAGTCCGACTACCTCGGTATATTTTTGCATATGGGCAACATACTTTCATACGTGCCACATAGCTGACTTTGGTTAAAACTGTTTCTCTAGACCCACACGGAATCAATCTGTTACCATGGACAATGGCTATAAAGACGTCAAGGGGGCTTGAGAGTGGATCAGTACGCAGAACTTAAACAAGGAGAAAAAGGTGCATGGTTGAGCATAGCGGCATATATCTTCCTGTCGTTCGTCAAGCTCTCCGTCGGTTATCTGGCAGGCTCGGAGGCGCTTATCGCTGACGGTCTGAACAATACCACGGATATCATCGCCTCTATCGCCGTGTTGATCGGTTTGAAAATCGCTCGAAAACCACCTGATCAGGACCATCCGTACGGGCACTACCGCGCGCAGACGATCGCTGCTCTCATCGCTTCCTTCATTATGGTGACGGTTGGCTTGCAGGTGATCGGTGAGAGCATCTTCTCCTTTTTTGACACAGGTGATCATCAGATGCCAGATATGCTGGCTGCTTGGACGGCTCTTGCCTCAGCTGCTCTGATGTATGGTGTCTATCAGTACAACGTCAGACTGGCACGCCGGATCAACAATATGGCGATCATGGCCGCTGCTCAGGATAACCGTTCGGATATGCTGGTGAGCATCGGTGCCTTCATCGGGATTGTCGGCTCACAATTCGGCTACCCGCAGATCGACTCCATCACTGCATTCATCGTCGGTGTGATTATCTGTAAGACGGCATGGGAGATCTTCCGTGATGCTTCCCATTCGCTCACAGACGGCTTCGATGAAAATGAACTGAATATCATCAAAGAAACGATTCACTCTACCCCTGGTGTAGATGCGATTCATGACATCAAAGCACGACTGCATGGCAATACCGTACTGGTCGATGTGGTCATTCATGTGGACCCGAATCTCAGCGTGCTCGAAAGCCATCAAATCACAGAAGACATCGAGCAGCGGATGATTGTCGAGCACAAGATCACACATGTCCACGTGCACGTAGAGCCATTGAGCTCATCATCCTGCCAGCATAGTTAATTCGTAATTAATATAGAAAGCAAAAAAGTACCCGTCTCCCACGTCTTAGGAGTCGGGTACTTTTTTTACTTGTTGCCGGTCTGTGCTTACAGCATGCAGATTGCAGAATAAAAAACGGCATGCCTGAGTGAATCAAGCATGCCGTCCTATGTTCCGTGATGAATCTATTATTTCGCAGCAGCGAAACGTTTGTTTACTTCATCCCAGTTGATCAGGTTGTAGAAAGCACCGATGTAGTCTGGGCGTTTGTTTTGATACTTGAGGTAGTAGGAGTGCTCCCATACGTCGAGACCAAGGATAGGAGTTTTGCCTTCCATGATTGGGCTGTCTTGGTTAGGAGTAGAGGTAACAGCAAGTTTGCCGCCGTCTACGATGAGCCATGCCCAACCGGAACCAAAACGGGTAGTAGCTGCTTTGGTGAACTCAGCTTTGAAGTTGTCGTAGCTGCCGAAAGCTTCGTTGATCGCGTCAGCAACAGCACCTGTTGGGTTGCCGCCGCCATTCGGGCTGAGGATTTCCCAGAAGAGGCTGTGGTTCGCATGGCCGCCGCCGTTGTTGCGGACAACAGTGCGGATGCCTTCTGGAAGAGCATCGATGTTGGAGATGAGTGCTTCGATAGATTTGTCTTGGAGGTCAGCGTGACCTTCCAGAGCTGCATTTAAGTTGTTCACGTACGTCGCATGGTGACGGTCGTGGTGAATTTCCATGGTCATTGCGTCAAAATGTGGTTCAAGTGCATCGAATGCGTAAGGAAGTGCAGGAAGTTGATATGCCATAATAAAATTCCTCCTCTTATCTGTACCAATAATGGTTGGTTCATGCTTCCAATTCAGATTATATACGATTAAATCAACTAAAGCAACAAAAGAGTTATAAAAGTTTCATAAAGTGGTTAACCTCGTCAAAACTGCGCCACATCTATTATCATGCCATTACCAATTTCTTATACATCTTGAAAACATGCGATTTCATGCTAGACTTAGTTTATTAAAAGATTGTGAACTTATGATGAAATCAGGTGATTTTTGTTGGAACTAGATCTAACCACGGTGGCCATACTGGCTGTCATGGGCTTTATTGCAGCCTTTATTGACAGCTGTGTCGGAGGTGGCGGATTGATCTCACTGCCTGCCCTGCTCGGCTTGGGTCTTCCCCCCTATCTGGCACTTGGCACCAACAAGCTTGCAAGCACGATGGCATCGGCAACCAGTTCTTTCACCTTTATCAGTCTGGGCAAGTATGATAAAAAACTAATGCTGATGCTCTTCCCCGTCTCTCTCGTCGGTGCGTTCTGCGGAGCCAAAATCGTTCTCTTCATCCCGCAGGAGCTGCTCAAAACGCTGGTGATCATCATGATGGCGCTGATTTTTGTCTATACGCTGTTAAACAAGCGCTTCGGGCATGATACCAAGTTCAAGGGCTACACCAAATTCACACTGGGCTGGGGGATTCCGCTGACCTTTTTGATCGGCTTCTATGACGGCTTCTTCGGCCCGGGAACCGGCTCGTTTTTCGTCTTTGTTATGGTTCTTTTGTTTGGCTACGATTTCGTCATCAGCGCAGGCAACGGGCGTATCCTCAACTTCGCAAGTAACTTCGCCGCCCTCACCGTCTTCATCTTTGACGGCAAAGTCATGTTCCTCCCCGGCCTCGTCATGGGTGCCGCCATGCTCTTGGGTGCTGCACTGGGTACCCGAATGGCTGTAAAAACCGGTGTCAAATACGTCCGTCCCCTCTTCTTGCTCGTATCGGTTACACTGATGACCAAGATGGTATACGAACTGATTTTCACAAGCTAATTCCTTCATGCAACGCCAAAAGCCTTCCGCACGATCCAATGGACGCGGAAGGCTTTTTCGATTACTGCACGTTAACTTTTCTTAAGGTGAATTTTTCAAGCAAAATAATAATCAGTAGACTTGCTGCACGGATGAAGACAAGGTAACTCATTTTCCAATTGTTATAAAAAACCAATATGTTTAACTTCCAAAGGAACAGATCACTTGCCACCAATGTAAAGAGGGGAACCACATACCAAACTGGATGTAATTTTCTGCAAAGGAAGAAGAGAATGATAAAAGCCATGCAAACATGGTACAAAAAACCGGTAAATAATGTGCTGTCTCGGTATATGTTGTCCACCCAATTTACATGAAAAAACTGCTTTCCATACAACATAAGCACACTTGTCGGCGTTTGGATAATGATCCAGGCAACTGTCCAGAATACCATGTTCCTTGGGAGCTTATATTTTTTTTCATTTACGATCGCATAGCATTTCTTCATAACTACCATAAAGATAAATGTGATAATTCCGGTCATATATGTGTGCCACCAATGGTGAGAGTAGACGTCGACTTTAAGAAACACTTCCTCGATCAACATAAAAAAGACGGATATGAATCCAATCCAGAGGTATGAGAGTTGAAAACACATGACCGCAAGTGCTGCTGAAGCCCACAATGCCGAATTAGCAATTATATGTCCGATAATATTTTCGGCAAAGGGATCTGTATACAGACCAGGTTTGTAGGCATACGCATTCAGTACAAAGAGTACAATCGCTTCACCAACCCAAGACCAAGCGGTTGCGAATAAAAAATACGTAAATAGATCAGCTATGTTTCTCATTTTATATATCGTATATCCAGTAATTACTGCCCCGATCACAATTAACCCATAGTACCAGAATATATTGGGCAAGGACTCACCCCTCCTTGTAATTCGCTGTACCTCTCGTGAATGGGCATGGTTATACACGAATTGTACTGGTATTATTTCCTCATTGCTTATCATTTCTAATATCTACAGCGTTTATGCACCGACGTAGATCCCTCCTTTTCTTTGTAGCTGCAAAACAAAAAGCCATTCCCTGACAGGAACAGCCTCATGCATTAATAATTTACTCCCCCCCTATTCTGCGGAATATCACTTGGGCTAGGGGGACCCATGATCACTCTTTGATTGATTGGGCTGAGCACTTCCGCTAACTGTGATGCATTCACACCATAAATAGCTTGAAATACCACAGGAGGTGTCTTTCTCAAAACATCAGACCCATATATCGCCTGTGTGGCATTATTATCAAAAATAGCGAGTAAATGAGTTTGATCAGTTGCCGCAAATGCCCAATGCCACCATGCCTGTGGAATGTACACAGTTTGAGGTGGAGTAACACGGTAACTGAGCACCTGTTGGGTAAATGGGTTCAACATAGAAACGATCGCTTCTCCACTTACCGTATAGAGGAGTTCATTTGCGTTGGGGTGCCAATGGGCTTCAACACTATGTCCCCTACTCATATAAACATCAAATACACTTAAGTTTTGCATGACGGGCATTTGCTCAACCGTTTGCTGAAGAATAAAGTTTTGACTGTTTTTCCGGAAAAATGGAGCAGTTCGTAAGTCAAACGCCAAATTTAATGCAGAGGATCTTAATAGATCAGTCGTGTTATACATCGGGATACTCACGACTCCTTCAACCGATGGATTTGGGTCTGAGCCTAAAACACATAAAATAATATGCTTGCATCGAAGAATGTGTTTCCAGACGGAAGAACGCTCCATTACAACTATTTGTGATCTTATTCAACCGACCTTAGAACTTTGAACAAATACAACAAAAAAAACGCAACTATAGCTGCAAGCTGAAAAGCCTTCCGCACGACCAAAGGTCACGGAAGGCTTTTTCATCTTTTTCTTTTATTATCCCATAATCATCTGGATTATTGATTACGATAGCCGGGCAGGTGTGGGGAAGATGTGTTTGTAAGGAGACCGGCCCCACTTACGAGGGGGAAAGGCGACTGGAAAACACATCTTCCCCACACCTTACCCCTTAAGTCGTACAATAATCCCATCCACCAACAACCCTGCGCCTGCCAGATAAAACGGCATCGCAAACCGTGTCCCTTGGCTGATCGGGATCGCGTCCAAAAAGACAAAAATGACGCCAGCGATAAAACCAATCATGGTAAAGCGCAATCGAGTCGCACTCACTGCTTATCCCTCCGAAGCCTATTTTTTTGGCTTGGCCGGTTTTTTTACATTAGGCTTTACATTCGCCATATTGCGTTGCAGGTTACGCAGTTGCTTCTGGTTGAGGTTAATGCCCATAGAACGTGCCATGGTATGCAATTGTTTTTCGTCCATTTGCATATTGCCCATTTGTTGCTTTAGGTAGTATACGCCTCCATAAAAACCGCCGATCAGACCGACGATGAGCGTCACAATTGGAATGACCCAGTTGTACCACATCTGACATTACCATCCTTTATGTAAAAAATATCGTATCTAATACATTGTACCATATTAGCGCCAGCCCATTCATGTTGTTTTGTTCGATTTTCCGACTTTAGTTACGGCCCGTTCGATTGTACCTGCATATAATGATCCCGAGGTGATGAGAACATGGCTCCTTTGCTCATAATTGACCCTGGGCATGGCGGAATCGACCCCGGTGGGGGGAGTAATGAGCGTTTTGTTGAAAAAAACATGGTGCTCACCATCTCCACCTACCAATACCGCAGGTTTCAAGAGCTTGGTGTATCGGTTCAACTGACCCGCAACTCTGATGTCACACTCGAAAGTGAAGAACGCGCAGCCATCATCCGGGAAAGCGGCGCAACATATTGCATCTCCAATCATATCAACTCAGGTGGTGGACGCGGGGCAGAAGCCATCTACTCCATCTATGCCTCTGCCGCATTGCCCCGTGAGCTGGTAGAGGAACTCGCATCAGAAGGCATGCCGACCCGCCGTGTGTTCACCCGTACACTGCCCAACAACCCCAGACTCGACTACTACTTCATCCACCGGGAGACCGGCAGTGTCGAGTCGGTCATCCTGGAGTATGGCTTTGCTGACAATGCTCAAGACTCTGAGAAAATCCAAAACGACTGGCGCGATCTGGCTGAGGCCGTGGTACGCGGCTTCTGTCAATTCGTCGGTCATCCGTACCGCCCTCCACAAACGCAGGGTGGCGGTGGCAGCACAAGTCCTGGCTCTGGCGGCGGCGCTCCCGGTTCTGGCGACTCTGGATCTGACGGCAGTAATCCCGGCACGGGTAGCCCTGGATCAGGAACAGGCAATCCACCATCGATCCCCGAATGGAAGCAGGAAGCGATCGACTGGCTGTTCGAACAAGGTCTGTTGACCAACCGAGACTGGTACAATCGTGTGGACGAACCGCTTCCGCTCTGGGCCGAAGCGATTATCCTCCGCCGTCTGTATGAAAAGCTTCGCTCGTAGCTTTTATTATACGTATGGAGGTGTAACGTATGTATATCGAAATCGGTGCGATTATCGCAATCTCTCTTGCCGCCACGGCGACACTCTCTGATGCATTGAACATCCCGAAAAAGATGCGGTCATGGGCAGCGATGGGCTTGATCATCCTGCTCAATCTTGCCAACCACGCCTTTTTGCAAGCCGAACCCTTCGTCTGGCAAAATGCATTTACCGAAGGGCTGATGGCAGGTCTTGCCGCCGTCGGGATCTATTCTACCGGGAAAAATACCCGGCAACACTTCCTCTCCTCCCTCACATCACAAATCCTCGATGCCAACACCACGCCCCCTAATACGCCCACACAGGGCACTGCTTCTGAAACAACAGGAGCAGAACCTGCCCAAACAACTCAATCTACTTCACCAGAGACTGAAAATTACAAAAATAATCCAAAAGTCTAACCTGCTGTACTGCCTCTACCATCCGTAAAAAAAGAAAGGACGGCCCAATATGCCCACCGTGGCATCTGATTGAGTCGTTCCTTTCTTTTTTTAATAGACCTGTTCCTGTTGTGTCTGAGATTGCTGTTGCTCATTGGCTTGCTGAGCCCGGAAGCGGGTGAGCGGCGTATCTTCCAGACGTGAGTAGTTTTCCCGTGCCGGTACGCTGACGATCTCATCTTCGGGATAGCGGTAGGCAGTCAGCATGCCACCGAAGACACAGCCTTGGTCGACGTTGACCGCGTTGTTCTTCCGCTCGGGTTCTGGCCGTGGATCGTGTCCCCAGATAATCAGCGTATTCCCTTGCCGTGATTCCGTCCAGTCCCGGCGAAGCGGTCTGCCGTCTGCTCCGATCCCGTCGACGTCACCATAGCGGCAGAAGTTCTGTACAGCCGGACTGTCCTTGCCGATATAGCTGTCACGAATCCCTGCATGACAGGCGACCAGCTTGATTTCGCCCTTGCTCTTGACGATCTTGTGCGAAGGTGCCGTGAACAGCAGTCTGTGGCTTGCCGCACGCAATTTATTCGCCTTTTCCATTCCGTGTTCGCGCTCGTATGCTTGGAATTCCTGCTCCACCAATTCATCCCCGTGCGCCAGCGTGACCCTGCGTCCATCCAGCCAGCGTGCAATCTTCCAGCCATGATTGGAATCTACCATCTCCGCTAATCCAGCATCGATGTGGCGGATAAAAAAGTCCAGCATCGGAATCGACTTCGGACCACGGCTGGTGATGTCGCCCAAAGAGAGGATCATGCGGCCCCCCGGGTGCCGGTAGAGTTGATCCCCGGAGCCTTTGACATAGCCCAGCTGCCCGATCAGTTGGATAAATTCATCGTAACACCCATGCACATCGCCAATCACGTCGATGCCATGGTCGGCATGCATGATCGGAGAACGTCTCTGTGGCACATTTCTCAATCGTATCACCCCGTTTTAGTAAAATTACCTATTCTTACTAGCATAGCCGCAAAATAAAAAACTCATCCGTTGGCCGGACGAGCTTTGTTCCCATTTTTTACGGTTCTGGCACCTTACTGCAGATTATTGGTATGTACATAGATCGCCGCCTGTGTGCGATCTTCGACACCGAGCTTGGAGAGGATGTTGCTGACATGGGTTTTGACTGTTTTGATCCCGATGATCAGCTCGTCAGCGATCTCCTGGTTGGACTTGCCTTGCCCGATGAGGAGCAGCACCTCCAGCTCACGTGGAGTAAGCTGCTCATGCGGTGCCGCCTCCTGACCACTGCGAAAACGGGCCATGATCTTGCTCGCCACCCGCGATTCCAGCACAGGCTCTCCGGCAGCAGCACTGCGGATGGCACGGGCGATCTCGGAGGCACGGGAGGTTTTGAGCAGGTAGCTGAATGCCCCAGCTTCAATGACAGGGTATACTTTTTCATCGTCGATAAAACTTGTCAGCACGATCACTTTGACCGCCGGACACTCTTCCCGGATTCGGCGGGTGGCCTCGATACCGCCCATCCCTTCCATCACTAGATCCATCAGAACCACATCAGGCTGCAATTCCTTGGCCAGCTGGACACCCTCTTCACCACTGGAAGCCTCGCCCATCACTTCGATGTCATCTTCGGTGGAGAGATAAGCGGCAAGCCCCATCCGCACCATCTCGTGATCATCCACTAGCATCACACGAATCATACAGGTACTGTCCCTCCTTTGTTATGCGCCTCCATCACCAGTGGAACCCGCACTTCGATTTGTGTTCCTTTGCCGACGGCTGTATAGATTTCCATCGAGCCGCCAATCTCATTGACCCGCTCTTTCATCGAAACGAGGCCGTATGAGGTCATCTTATCGCTGTCCGGGTCAAATCCTACCCCGTCATCGGCTACCCGCAGTCGTACTTGTCCATCAAAAGAGAACAGCTTCACCGTCACCATATTGGCTTTGGCATGGCGCAGGGCATTGGAGAGGGCTTCCTGCAAGATACGGAACAGATGATCCTCGATCCCGTTCGGCACCCCGGTCAGATCCCCCAGCTCCCACGTAATCCCTGTCACCTGCTTGCGGGTCAACTCATCTAATAGCTCGGTGACCGCCTCTTTGAGCGATTTATTCTGCAATGTCGCCGGACGTAGATGCAGAAGCAGTGCCCTCATCTCCGACTGCGCGGCAGCTGCCATCTCTTCGACCAGCTCGATCTGCTGGGCGGCCCGCTCCGGGTTCTTTCCGATCAGCCGCTTGATCGCCGCCGTCGTCATCGCGATGGCAAACAGCTGCTGGGAGACAGCATCATGCAGCTCACGGGCCAGCCTCTGCCGCTCTTCAGTAACAGCCGCATGTCTGACCTGCTCGCCCAGCTCCGCATTGTGGGTGGACAGACGCTGCAGCGATGCCACCTGTTCTTCCCATCTGGCGGCAAATCCGTTGGTCTGTAACGCCAGCATCCCCAGCTCATCATCCCCGAGATCCGGCAAACGATAAGATAAGATCCCCCGCTGCAGATTGAGTCCAGCCTCCAAGAGGATATGTAATCGCTTTTTCAACAGATTGCCGACGATATATCCAACCACAATCCCGACGATTACCGCCACAGCCAGCGCGATCAGCAATAATAAGAAAAAGAACGTACCGTCCACCCTGACCAATGCAGGCACATGAAAATAAACCATCAGCGCCTGAAGCTGCACCGGATGCTGGTTCAGATACGCCCCAATGATATAAAACGCAAGAAAAACAGCCCCTGTGGCAAGTGCCGCAAGCAAGGCTCCCTGCCTGACAAACTGCCATTGGATACTAGCCAGCTTTTTTTGGTGAATCATGTGAGCACACCCCCTAGATGTACTTCACATCAATATCGCCAGCGATCAGCGAAATGATGATCTTTACTTTTTGGGTGGCCACGTCATAATGATCGGCTGACAGCATCACTCTACGGTTAATCCCACCCTGACGGTGACCCAGAATCTCCATGTCGCCAAAGTTCACTTCTCCTATAACAGAGACCGGCAGATCGATTGGCACGTAGATCGTCACATCGCCTATCCATCCATTGATGAAGAGGAATGTCTCTTCATCCGGTATCACCGCACGGGACAGATCGATCACGACATTGCCAATCCCGTGCCAGATCTGCATATGAGAAAGCTCAAACCGCCCTGATGTCAGATGAAAATCACCGATCAACGAGCTTCTTGACTCGACCTTCTGATGGATCGTCCCTGTCGGAAACGGGGTCTCCAGCTTCACCCGATACAGCAGATCGTCCAGGTCCCAGCCTTCAGCCATACCCGCTCCCCTCTGTGAAGCTTTCGTTTTGTCCGAAGCATTCTGTGGTGGAGTCTGTCCTTGATTGGCCGTCCACGCTTCGAATTCATCCATCCCCATATCTGATGAAACCGTCTTACCTTTATCCCCGAACAACGGCTTCGACTTTCTCCTGACCAGCCGAAGCCCGTAATACATCAGCACAAGCGGAAAAGCTATTCCCAGCGCATCATCAACCGAGATCCCAAGCCACAGATCCAGCACAAACAAGACTCCCAGTGAGATGAGGACGATTCCGCTCAACCGCTTTCTCTTCGCCCATTGTCTTGCACCGATATAAATCAAAATCAACGGCCACATATCAAAAAGACTAAATGAAATGAATCCAATATTATCGAGGAAGAGCCCAAAACCAATAAAAATAATGATGATCCCAAGGACCATCTTGCGTAAGCGGGTAGATATCACGGGAGTCTCCTCCTCTTTTGTGTCACATTCGCTGCTTTATTTTTTGATGCAGACATAGACAAACGCTGGGGGAACATTGAATGCAGTAAACTTGATTTGAACCTGACCAAACTTCTCCTCCAGATCTTCCTTCATCTGCAGAGAGTATTGGAACGTTACAAAAATACCGCCCGGTGACAGCGCTTCATAAATATTATCCAGAATGGCTTTGCGTAATTCCGGCGGAAACACGGCAAACGGCAAGCCTGATACAATCGCATCCGCCTTAGGAAAGTTCATCTCTTCCAGATAACTCGTCAAAAGAACTGCCTCGTCACGGATGATCAGATCAGGAAAACGCTTCGACAGCATCTCCTGAAACTGCGGATCACGCTCCACGACGAAGAAGTTGGTGTTCGGCTTTTTCTTTTGCAGAATCGCTTTAGTAAACACACCTGTCCCCGGTCCAAGCTCCACCACCGTTTTGACGGTATGCCACGGAACTTGTTTCAGCATGAGATTAGACAAAAAACGTGAGCTGGGCATGATGCTCCCGACACGATCCGGATGTGTTACAAACCGTCTTAAGAATACGAGTATATCCGACACAAAGATGACCTCCTAGGGGAAAAAGCAGCCCGCTTGATACGGACTGCCGAGCCTTTACGACTATTTATTCAACGAAACTTCACTTGTTGCCTGTACGGCTTCCGAATGTGGTGTTCTCCCAGTACCTAACTTGGTTTTAAGCTCTGCCAGTTCGCGTTCGATGTCATCCTTGTGTTCCAGAGCGCGAAGCTTGTGAGACAGAGAGCCGCATGTACGGTGCTGACCGGAGAGCTCGGCTTCCGCTTCCATCTGGGTCACTTTTTCTTCCATCCGGGAAAAACCGCGAATCGCACTGTCACAACCAATGCCGGTAATTGCTGTATTGATCTGCTTTTGCGTACGTGCTACCTGAGCCCGAGCCATCAGTGTATATTTTTTCGCACGCATCTTATAAAATTCATCCTTGAGCTCAGCCAGCTTCTCACGCATTTGTTGGGCAGCATCACGGGCGGTCGCATAAAGAGTTTCATATTCTTTAGCGCGGGTTTCGTACTGCTTCTTGTCCAGAAGTGCGCGGCGGGCCAGATCATCTTCGCCTTCCTGCAGAGCCAGCATCACTTGGCGGTCACGCTTCTCTGCCATAGCGTGTGCTTCTTCATATTGTTGACGGAATTTTTTCTCCTGCGCTACCTGACGGGCAACAGCCACTTCGACGCGGCCAATCTCTGCTTCCATATCACGCATGTACTGGTTCAGCATTACAACCGGGTCCTCTAAGGAATCCATTACATCATTCACCGAAGCTACTGTCAAGTCACGCAATCTTTTCAAGATACTCATCTACAATTCCTCCTTAATTTTACCATTAATTTACGAATTTAAAAAGTTAACTTATTGTTGCTTTGCGGTAGACTTTCTTTCAAAATGGTCCAACTCGTCTTCACGCAGGATCTTCTTGGCCCATTCGCGTTCCAGAATGCTTGGTGCCTCATGGGGGTCGCGGTTGCGGCTGCGCAGTAATTTAAATCCGAAGTAGATGACCACGATCGACAAGGCGCTGGTAAACAGCAGATCAAGCTTGCCGATCATCATCAGGAAGCCGAACAGGAATACCATGATTCCCCACCATCTGCCCCCTTTTCCCTCACCGGCCATGAGCTTCTTGGCTCCATAGACCATGATCAGGCCAGGGATCAGAAACCCGAAGATGTCGCCTCCGTCGATGCCCAGCATGTCTAAGAATAGAAGCGAGCCTGTGATCAGGAGAACGAATCCGAGTAGAATTTTGCCAGACCTCTCATTCACAACTTCATCCCTCCGTTTGCTCGTGTGGTTGGTGGTGTGTGGTTCGTTCATGTCTTTATTCTAGGGGAATCCGCATCTTGGCATAACGGGCGGGCGGTTGGTTTTCGTCTCCGTCTCGGGTCGGAGAGAGGGTACAACCTTGATTGGAGTCAGCTGCCTTATGCAAAAAGCCCTGATCTCTCGACAAAAAATACGCTGATAATTGTGACAAAAGTGTGAACTGTCGACAGAATAAGGAGGAAATTTATACTTCTTAACGAATTCTTACAACTATGCGTAGAAAATAATCGAAAAAAGCCGAGTTACATTACGTGTAAACGGGGGAACCACTTTTTTTGGGGTGAATAGCGGCATCTTTTGCTGCTTAGGGCAACCTTTCGACCGAACCCTTCAGCTAACCTCGTAGGCTTGGGAAAGGGGCAGCATCCTTGCGTAAATGGTTATGTTCTTTACTTGTCGCAGGTCTTCTTGTGACAGGAGCGCCATCCGCTTTTGCTGATACAGCGCTTCTGACAGATACCATCCAACCTCTTTACGGAGTGCCATACCGTTCTGCCGGCACTTCAACAAACGGATTTGACTGCTCCGGTTTTACGCAGTACGTCTACCAGAAGCTTGGTGTAGACCTGCCTCACTCCTCCGCTGCCCAATACAAGATGGGACAAGCTGTTGAAAAAGATCAATTGCAAGTAGGCGATCTCGTCTTTTTCAATACAGGCGGACGCGGCGTATCACACGTCGGCATCTACATCGGCAACAACACTTTCGCGCACTCTGAATCAGGCCGTGGTGTTGTCAAAACGAAGCTGAATGAGCCTTACTACTGGGGTAAGCGTTATGTGGGAGCCAAGCGCATCCCTGCACTCAGCCAAGTTCTTGCAGACAAAGAGACAGACAACAAAACAAACGTACAGTCCCCTTCCACATCTGCAAAGTAGTAGAAGAACCGTACATACTGTTACCCGATTTAACTTATTAAGCCAGAGGCATAATGTCTCTGGCTTTTTCTGAATCAATTTAGTACCTGCTCACAAGATAAGGTGACAGAAATGAAGGTCACAGGAAATCTTCTTCCAATCATAAATAAATTTTACATGCCAGTAAAACAACTTTCCGTGATATGATTAGGAGTAACGTAATCCTACATTGATCGACAAATATGGGAGGGTCATTCCTTTGAAGGAACATGTATTTGTAGTAGATGACAACCAAGAGATTATTGATCTCTTACAAGATATCCTAGAATCTGAAGACTTCGAAGTCTCTTATGCCAACAGTGGTGAACAGGCTCTGGAAATGCTTGGTAACGGTCTTACTCCTAACATCCTGTTGCTCGACATCATGATGCCGAATATGAGCGGGTATGAGCTGTGTGCCCAGATCCGCCGCGAGCATGACCTGCCAATCCTGTTCCTTAGCGCCAAAGGCAAGGCGGTCGACAAGGTTGTCGGCTTAGAGATCGGCGCTGACGACTATATCACCAAGCCGTTCGATGCAGAAGAGCTGCTCGCCCGCATCCGTGCCCATCTGCGCCGCTATGAGCGCATCCGCAAAGTCAACGTGCCTGTGGCTGCACCTGCCGTCGAGCCAGAAAAGGATTCGCAGCAAGGTGTACCGATTACGGTGCTCAAGTTCAAAGGTCTGGAAATTCACAAAGAAACGTATTCCGTCTATGTAAATGAACAAAAAATCGATTTGTCCACAAAAGAATTCCAGCTCCTCTCTTTCTTAGCGGAGAATCCGGGAATCGTGTTTACCCGCGAACAAATCTATGACCGCGTCTGGGGCTATGGATACGGCTCTCTGAACACGGTCACCGTGCATATCAAAAACCTGCGCGAAAAGCTGGAAGCCGACCGGACATTTATCAAAACCCAATGGGGAACGGGATACGTCTTCATCGGGGAGCGAATCTAACTCATGAAAATCGGGAACAAAATCTTTTTGGCGTTTCTGGCCGTCATCGTGGTTCATATCCTCGCCTATCAACTGGTCTTTCAGGACATGATCGTTGAGCAGATCAAAAACGACCGTCACGAACAGTTCATGCAGGAGAAGCGGGCTGCTGAGCGGGTCAGTTTTATTCAACTGATGCGGACCAACGTCTTTAAAGACCCGATGGAAATGCGTGAACTGACGGAAAGGCTGCCGGACGATCTGATGTACAAGGTCACGGTAGAGGATGCCAACGGCCACCCTATTTTTACGAAGGAATCCAATAGCTACAGCATCAAAGGCAAAGGAAAAAAGAAGATTGTCGCCGAGTACTACTTCCAGCGTCAGCCGCCTTATGAGGGACGGACGGTCATCCAGTTCTACACCGATGACCATGACATCCTCGCCTCCAAAGGGGTCTCGATGATCGTCTTCTTCATGTATGGAAGCATTATCATGATCGGGCTTGCGCTTTTGTTCATCCTGGTCCGCTGGATTCTCAATCCGGTCAATGAGCTGAGCCGGGTGATTCAGGATATCAAGTCTGGCAAGCGCTCGGTCACCTATCATTACAAGTCCAATGACGAATTCGGTCAGGTGTTTCACTACTTCTCCGACATGGTCAGCGAGCTGCGTACGTCAGAGGAGCGCCAGCAGGAATTGATCGCAGCGATTGCTCACGATTTCCGCACACCACTGACTACGATCAAGGGATACGCCTCCTACATCGGTACCGGGCGTGTCACCAATATCGAGCGCATCCAAAAGCAGATGAAAAAGATTGAAGAAAAAGCGGACGATCTGGAGCACCTGCTCAGCGAACTGCAGGATCATGTTCAACTCAGCAATCCGGACAGCCCGCTGAATAAGTCGCGTGTGCATGTCCATCCGTTCATCAGCGATATTGCCGAGGATTATGGACGCCGTACAGCTGATGCCAATCTGACTTTCACCTGCAAAATCCGTGTGACCAATGATCTCTATATGGAAGTGGACGAGCACAAGATGCGCCGTGTGCTGGAGAATCTCTTAAACAATGCGATCTATTACAACAAGCCGGAAGGGTCTATCCTGCTTACTTGTGACCAGCAGGACCAGAACCTCATCATCTCCGTGATCGATAAAGGCGAAGGGATCTCAGATGATGATTTGCCGAAAATTTTCACCAAGTTCTACCGGGCAGAAAAATCGCGCAACCGCAACAGCGGGGGTACCGGTCTTGGTCTGACGATCTGTCAAAGCATTGTAGGACGCCACGGTGGACAGATTCATGTGACCAGTCAACTGGGTGTAGGCAGCTCCTTTACTATCACGATTCCACTTCACGCTCTATCCTAGTGCCGCTTTTTGCTTTTTATTAATATTTATCTTGGGTTCATTGACGTTTAATAATTCTTTGCTATAGTAATACAGGTAAGCTACTTTCAAAATCAATCCCCAGTTTGGGTACCAGTTCTCCCGCATGATTACCGGGTAAGCTGGTACTTTTTTTATGCCAGGACGGGGAAAAAATAAAAGCTTGCCCGGAAGACGTGTATCTTCGGGCAAGCTTTTTTGGTTGGATTACAATTACATCGGAATATGTTGGGTTGGACTGCTTTTCGGTTGGATCAATGGGTACATCTTACGGATGCGGACGGCGATCAGCGATGCAATCGCTCCCTTGATCAGATCACCCGGCAGGAAGATCAGAGACTTGACTGCCACAGCCAATACTGGAACGCCGGTGATTGCTGCCTGATACGGAATCCCGATCAGATACATCACGAGCATACCGCCGACGATGTTAAAGCCAAGAACCTTCCAGAAATTCAACGAGTTCCAGCTCTTTTCTACCATATAACCTAACAGGAACGCCACGATCGGCCAGCTCAGGATGTAGCCCCCGCTCGCTCCGACCAATACACTGAAACCGCCGCGTCCCCCGCCAAGCAGTGGTGCCCCGACTGCTACGAGGATGACAAAGGCCAGAATCGACAAGCCGCCAAGTCTAGCACCCAACAGCAAGCCAGCCAGGATGATCCCCAGAGTCTGAAAGGTAATCGGCACTTCATTGATCGGCAATGTTACTTTGAAATACCCCAGTGCCGTCGTGATCGCAATCATCATGGCTGCAAGCGCGATATCTCTTGTTTTCATAAAAAAATCACCTAACCTTACGTATGATGGCAGTATCTTGCTCTCTATACGATAAAGTCAGGAGTGCATTTTTGTCAACTCGGTTTATTATAAGGGTTTACCTTTCTCCTTGACCGACAAAATTGGACTGTAGCCGCAGCAGGGAGATAAAGCAATGCTCTACGAGGTTTTCCAAGTCACCAATGTTGCCCTCGTCAATTTTACGGTGAAAATCAAGGGTAATCTGGTTCTCGAAGCTTCTCGGCGGCCACTGCTGACTGCGGTGCTCATCGATTGGGATCCCGAGGAATTGCCTGATATGCGGGCGGTTTCCCCAGATTTCATTGAGAAGATGGATGATCAGCTCCGTATCCTCAGGGACCCTCTCGACTGTCAGCCAGAAGTGGACACAGATATGACAGCCGATCTGATCTGTCAACTCCACCTCAAGCTGCTCACTGGCGATATCCCGTAGACTCGTGGAGAGCTGGATCTGTCCACGGATCGGATTCGTCTGTACCGCTTCCACCGGCAGGGTGAATTCGATATGAAAATAGCGCTGGAAGGTAGCCAGATCCATCACATCATGGCGGTCGGTGACAGTCAGATTGCCCCCCAGGTCTTGATCATAGACGTGCCCCTCCAGCACAGTCCGGATGTTGTCAAATACAGTTGGATGAAACATGATGTACCCCTCTCATGGTTTCGCTTCCCCAATAGGATGCCCTGTTTTTTACCCGGTCGCAGGTGGATGTGCAGAAAAAAAGCCTGTCCCGTGCGACGAATCGGCTGTGGGAAGGCTCTTGCTGTTCTCGGTTCGGCAGATGTCAGACTTATACCGCTTCGTAGAGCGCTTCGTAGCGCTGACCGATCTCTTCATCGGAGAGTCCGAAGTCGCGGAGACGCTTAAACATCGCTTGCACCCAGATGCTGGTGCGGTCGAACATTTTTTTGTATTTTTTGGCTTCTTTAGACTTGCGTTTGGCACGGTCCTCAGCATTGGACTTGAGGTTATCGAGGATAAAGAGCATTTTCATGGTATCTTCCTCGCTCAGCTGCTGCCATTCTGCATCGAGGTGTTTGAGAACCTCTTTATAGTAAGTATCAAATTCGTCAAAAGCAATTTCGGTGTCCATATTGAGATATCCTTTAAGCTGTTCAAACAATGCTTCCATTCTGTTACACTCCCTCGTTTTTCTTACCCTCCATTATAGCAAAAAGTGGGGGCAAGAAGAAACCATTTACATTTTCTGTTTGATGTCACTTTAGACAAGCCATCCTTGTATGTTACTATCAGGGTACCGACTCATGTTTTTCTTATCAACTATATAAAGACTAGTAGCGGAGGGAACTGTTCATGGATCCGATCGAACGTATTAAACAAGCCAACGAGCTTCTGGCCCAAAACCAATTGGAATCTGCAAAACCGATCTATCAGGAGTTAGTTGGTCAAAATCCAATCGTAGATGCGCTGGCCTATTATCATCTGGGTCAAATCGCCAACCGTCAGAAAGATCCATTGCTCTCGCAGGATTGTCATCTCCGTGCGTTTCAAGCTTATCCGAAGCTGGCTGAAATCTTGGTGGCTCCCAATCATCCTTCACACCCCTATGTGTTCACCCATCCTGAAGAAACCAATGTAGTTCACTGCCCGTTATGCGGAACCGAGGGTAAGCCATATGCCTGCTACAACACGGTGACCGGAATCGACTTCATCCCAGGATTTAATCCTGTACGTCTGTGGATGCATTGTGATAACTGCCACCACTTGTTTGCCAATAACTATCCGTTTAATCTAGGTGAGCTTTTGGCTGGTACAGCATTCGAGTTTAACTTGAATCCACGCACACAGCGATTCTCTGTCCTCTCTACCATTATCTCTAATCTCAAACGCTTGGCTCCCGGCAATAAGCTGCTGGAAGTCGGGGTGGGTGCTGGTGAATTCTCAGCGGTAGCAAAAGAATTCTTGTTTGATGTCACTGGATTGGATATCCGTCCGGCTTATGCAGAAGCAGTCTCCAACATGCTTGAGATTCCCGTTCACTGCGCCGACTTTCAGCACGTGGAGGGTGAGGCTGAGTTTGATGTGATCTGCATGGGTGATGTGATCGAGCATATGGCTGACCCCGTCTCTGCCCTCAAAAAAGCTCACAGTCTGCTTGTGCCAAACGGTGTGCTGTGGGTGTCCACTCCGAACTTTGAGAGTGCCTTCTCCTATGTGAAAAAAGAGTCTGATCCAATGTGGCTGGTAGTTGAGCACTTGAACTACTTCTCCTTTGTTTCCCTCCGTAAAACATTGGAAGAGTGCGGCTTCGAGGTCGTCAACTATCAAGTCTCCTCCCACTACAACGGTTCTATGGAAGTCACCGCAGTCAAAAAATAAAGCAGGCTCTCACGCCTGCAATCGTCTCCACAGTCTGTATACATATAACACAAACACCATAATCCCGGTAAAATAGGCCGCTTGCAATCCGCCTCTGATCCAGTCGATGGAAGAGAGACGATGTGCAAGCGGTTCTTTTATGTAATCAGGCCGGGATTCAACCCGAATGAGGTGAACAATGGTATTGCCGCCGAGTACAGGTGTCCATGCCTCTGTCCCATACTCATCATCAGGTACAAGCCAGATCTCAATGCGGTCACCTGGGCGGACATCAACAGGTGCTCCTCCGGCATATTGGTCCCATGACCAGGACGGGAGATAGGAATAGGCTACTTTCAACAGACTCCCCTCCCCGATTCCGAGGCTGGATGGCTGCTTGAAGACTTCCAATACCCTCCCCTCAACAATCCGCAGCTGCACAGGGGACATTGGGTCCGGGTTCAGAATGCGCTCGACACGGTCTTGGGTGATCTCCAGCTTTACATGCACAGGGGCTTCTCGCTTCAACTCCTCCACTTCTGTAGGCGGGGGAGCTGCCCAGCCTATCATCGGGGGGATCAGCACGAAGCATACAGCCAGCATCAACAGCGTGAATCGGTAACGCCTCACAGGTACTTCCCCCTTTTTTAATTGATACTTGTGAGACGTAACTGGCTGTCTGTGCGTTACTTTTGTTTACGCGACGGACTATACTTCTGTCTTACTCATATTGACATCTTCCGTCAAAACAATCAAAATTTAGACGGGATTCTTAAATCCATCCGAAGATGTCGCCGCCACTGTCAGCGGACTGTGTCAGCACCTCTCAACCATTTCCCATTCATTAATAGAAAAAGCTGACAAATCAGATTGGTTGTTTTTTTGATATATTAGAACATTTTTATATACGATAAAAATAACATCAGAAAAAGTTTTTTTGTTAATTTAATTTTATAAATTAGTTTACCTGAACCTATTTACAAAACTAACAATTGATACTATTTTAGTAGAAGAATATTATTCCAATTTACACTATTTTTCGATAAATTTCGCTATGGTCAGAGGTTAAGGGGAGGGAACGTTTTGTGAAAAGTATCAAGGTCGTACTGGTCGTTGTCACACTCTTGATGACTGTTTTAGTTTTTGCTGGTCAATCCATTTTTAGTTTCTTTCAATTCAGCAATATTTTTATCAATGAAGTACAAGAAAAATTGATCTTTCAGGCTGAGAAGGAATCCGGAAATTTTTACAGCCAGTTGGATCATGTCGGTAAGTACACTGAATCTCTCGCTATCATGATTGCTTCCTCTGATACATATGGCCCCAACACATTTTCCAAGAACGTAGAAAAAACAGTTGAGGCAGACAAAATGATCGTGGGCGGTGGTTTCTGGATGGAACCGAATGTCTATGATCCTACTAAAAAATTCTTCGCTCCTTATGCCGCCAAAACCGACGGTAAAGCTAAAATCACATGGGAATATAGCACGGATCAGTACAATTACTTCCAATACGATTGGTATAAAGAAGGAATGAAGACAGAGAAAGCGGCCCTCTGGAGTGAGCCTTACTACGATCAGGTGTCTGGACAGACCATGATCACCGTATCCAGCCCAATCCGCAAGAACGGCAAGTCCATCGGGGTCACCACCATGGACGTCGGACTCAATGAACTGCAGGAATATGTCGCTACGATCAAAGCAGGAGAAAACGGCTATGCCTTCCTGCTGACCCGTGACGGTACCTACTTGGCCCATAAACAAAAAGAAAAGATTTTTAAAGGCAAAATCACTGAGGAAGCGGATGCGAACTGGAAGCAGTTGGGTGACGAAATCCTCAAGCAGGACAAAGCAACGATCACCCAAGCTACGCTGGACGGTACGGATATGCTCGTGGTCTATACCCCGATCGCCGATACAGGACTCAAAATGGCGATTCTCCTGCCGCGTGATGAAGTGCTGACCGGTCTGAAAAATCATGTGATGCTTACTTCGATTGCTTTTGTTGTCGCTATCGTATTTTTTGCACTGCTGCTGATCATCTTCATCAACCGTATCGTCATCCAGCCACTCTCCCTGTTGCGCGAAGAGATCAACAAGCTCGTGGAAAAAGGCGGCGACCTGACACAAGAAATCAAGATCAAACGCAAGGACGAGATTGGCGATCTGGTTCAATCCTTCAACCGCTTCATCGCCAACCTGCGCACAATTATGGCAAATGTGGTCCACAACACCGAGCAAGTGGCCAGTATCTCTCAGGAGGTTTCGTATGCAGCCCAGCATGCAGGTGAATCCTTCAAGCAGGTAGCCAGTACGATTGACCTGATCGCCCAAGGTTCCGGTACCCAATCGGAGGAAGCAAGCAAAATCCTCCGTATGATGGAGCAGACCCAGATGTATGTAAGCGATGTGAACGATCAGGCTGAGAAGACCGCACATAACGTAGAGTCCTCCACCCAGGTGGTCTACAGTGGGGAACAGGCGATGAAGGAAGCGACCCATCATCTCGAATCCCTGACCAATATGTTGCAAAATGCGACCGATGCGATCCAACAGCTGGGCGGACGCTCCCAAGAAATCGGCGTCATCATCACGACGATCACCGATATCTCCAGCCAAACCAACCTGCTTGCGCTGAATGCTGCGATTGAGGCAGCCCGTGCAGGTGAGCACGGCCGCGGCTTCGCGATCGTAGCGGACGAGGTGCGCAAGCTTGCGGAAGAATCCAAACAGGCCGGGGAACAGATCACGTCTCTGATCACTGCCATCCAAAACGAGACCTCCAGCATCGTCGATATGATGGCTGCCAACCTCGATGCCATCCATCGTCAATCCGATATGCTGTCCACCGGGGACAAGGCCCTTGCCACCATTGTGTCACAGGTCGAAGAAACGAGACGCAATACAATCGGGATGCAACGGATCTTCAACAACCTGCAAGAGAACTCCGTGGCGGTGCTGCAAGCGATCGAGACCACATCCGGGATCATCGAAGAGTCCTCCGCCTCGGCAGAGGAAGTGGCCGCAACCGCCCAAGAGCAGTCTGCCACCCTCGATGAAATGGTCAGCCGCCTGCAATCCCTGGCAAGCCTGTCCAGTGACCTGCAAAACGAGATCGGCAAGTTCAAAGTATAACAGCCTGACAAAAAACGGGATGCCCAAGTCAAAGTGCTTGGCATCCCGTTTTTTTGTCATTCATTACGATGAGTGAGGCTGGGCATCCGGCTCTGCCTGTTCTGCCTTGGCTGGCAGCAGCAGTGCGATCAGAGCGGCGATGATACTCATCACGACCATCCATTGAAATACGGTCTCAAGACCTACAGCCATCTGTACTCCAGCACCGCTGTAGGTGTTAAACACCGCACCAAGAACGGCAACCCCTACCGTCTGGCCGACAATCCGTGTGAATTGTAGCGTCCCTGTCGCTACACCGCGCTGTTGCCAGCCTACACTGCTCTGGACAGAGATGGTGATCGCTGTCATCGAATAACCAAAACCTGCCCCGATGATGAACATTACGAGCGGAATCATCCAGACCGGGCTTTGTTGGTTGACAAGGGACAGGAGCGAATACCCGAGGATCAAAAGCAACAGCCCGATCATCGTCGCCCGTTTGTACCCGGAGCGGACCAGCATACGCCCCCCTAAGGAAGCCGCTATCGGCCAGCCAATTGACATCGGCAGCAGAGAAAGGCCCGCATATGTTGCAGAATGCCCCATCACGCTGATAATCCACATCGGCAGATACGCATTGATCCCCATCAGAATCCCGCCCTGCACGAAGGAGACTGCCTGTGACACAGACATCAGCCTCATTTTATACAGACGCAGCGGAACCAATGGCTCTGGCACCCGCCGCTCAATCATCAGGAAGATCCCGAACAAGACGGCACTGACGATGAAATACATCCACGTAGCCGCAGTCAGATTCAGAGCGCTACCCTCTCCACCTGAGAGCAGGCTGTAGAGGAACAACCCGAGGCTGAGCGAGAAGAACAAGGCCCCGTAATAATCGATATGTACCTTTTTAACCACCACATTCTCGTGGAAGTTCTTCCAGATGAGGAAGATGGCCACAAGACCGACTGGCAGGTTGATGTAGAAGATCCATTCCCACGAGATATAATCGACGAAAAAGCCTCCCACCAACGGTCCGACGATCCCGGCCACACCCCACATCGAGCTGAACAGCCCCATCAGCTTGGCCCGCTCCTCCTGCGAGAACACGTCTCCGATAATCGTCATGGTCATCGGCTGTACCGCCCCTGCGCCGATCCCCTGTAAGGCACGGAAGATCATCAGCTGTGTCATCGATGTAGACATCCCGCACAAGCCTGAACCGATCAAAAAGGTGGCGGTACCGAACAGGAAGATTTTTTTCCTCCCGAACAAATCTGCCAGCTTCCCGTAGATCGGAGTCGTGATGCCCGTAGTGAGCAGATAAATGGAGAAGACCCATGAGATCAGCTCGCTTTGTCCGAGATCGCCTGCAATCGCAGGCATCGCCGTACTGACCACCGTCGTATCAATCGCGGTCAAAAACGTTGCCACCATCAAGGCCGTAATGATATTGCGCTTGCTGGACTGTGAAGTTGTCATACCCATTTTCTCCCTTTTTAAATTAGTACCTATCTATCATGGAGAATCCAAGCTTTGAAGTCAACTGCAAGGGACACTTATAAAAAAAGAGCGCTCATCGGCGCCCTGTTAGATTTTTGGTACATGTTCAAAGAATTTTTGTAACTCAGCAGGTGCTTCAACCGCACGTCTTGCTTTGGCATCGATCATGACAGATGTGATCTTCGCATCGGCGACCAGATCCCCTGCTTCGTTGTAGATTTCCTGACCGATCACACTGCTTTTGTTGCCGACGGTCAAAGGTTTGGTGACAATCTTCAGTGTTTCGTCCATCAGCACTTCTTTCCGATAGTTAATATTAATATTGACCACTACCGGCAGAATTCCGCGCTCGCGCATCGCTTCCATGGTCAGTCCCAGTTCTTTCAGCCACTCAAAACGTGCCCACTCCATATACTCCAAGTATTTGGCATTGTTGACGTGACCGATGGTGTCTACTTCTGTGGAGCGTACGGTATTGGTAAAAATATGTTCCATTTTGCCTGACCTCACTTTCTGTTCATGCTCTAAGTATACCCGATATCGCATATTGAGTGAACATTCATTCATGACGATTTTTATGTCGTGTATTTTCTGAAGGTTGCTTATATAATTGAATGGTAAGGATTACCTGATAGAAAGGTTGTGCTTTTCTTGACTACTGCTGCTACCTCTGCACAAATCAGTCAAATCGAAAACACCCGCGCGCTTCGTTACCGTCCTATTTTAGACAATCTCACCGCTGAGCAGGTAACATGGAAGGTTGCTCCAGGCTCCAACTCGATCGGTTTCTTGATTCGTCATATCGCTGAGGCGGAGTATGCGTTCTCCGGTATGTTCACCGGTAAACGTTACGAAGGTCTGTCCGAATTTTTCACCTTGGGCCCAGTAACCGATCAGGGACAAGTGACTGACCTGGCTGCCACCATCAAATTCGCTGACGAAGCTTTTTCCTATCTGATGGAAGCTGTCAAAGCACTCCCCGAAGATAAATGGGACATAAAAACCGAGACTCCAGTCGGTCCTCTCAGCCCGCGTGAAGGCTTGAGCCTGATGCAACACCACATGGGTTATCACGCAGGTCAAATCGGTCTGATCGCCAAGTACGGCTCTACCCTCTAGAACGGGCATGAGTATTCACCTGCAAGGCACTCGCATCACGATCACAGAATGGAGCGCGGCTGATCTTACAGCCGCGCTTAACGTATATAACAGCAATCCCGCTTATAACGAGTCCATCTTCGGTACGCCACAGCTCACTTGCGACGCACTGCGGTCGGAGTATGAAAAGTGGCGAGACATGCCCACCAGTCACTGGCTGGCCATCCGTCTAGCTGATGAGTGGATTGGCGTGGGTCATATCGCGGTCGTAAATCCACGCGATGAGAAGAGCTGGATCGGCCTCTTGATGATCCATGGTGAGCATCAGCGGCTCGGATACGGCCGGGAAGCGTATCACCTGATCGAATCCCACCTTCGGATGCTCGGCAGGACAAGTCTGAATGCCGGGGTGACCGTCTCCAATTCCGGGGCACTCGCCTTTTTTGGAACAATGGGTTTCGAGCAATATCGACAAGTCTTGGCACCAGTCGGCAAGCAGGTTCAACCCGTCATGTGCATGGCCAAATGGCTGGGTGAATAAAACAGAAAATCAGGTGAAATCAGTGGCATACTCGGACAAATGGGTATGTCACTTTTTGTTGTCCAGCTATATTGTATCAGTAGGGATTATCCAATACCGAAGTATGACCAGCCGGCCCCACCAGACAGGCAGATTGTAGATGTTTCGTGATGACAGAAAGGCTGATGACACGATGTTTAAAAGCTTACAACTCAAAATCCTGGTCTCGTTCTGCATCTTAAACCTTGTAGCGTGTGGCACGCTCGGGATTATGGTCTATAATTCTGCGGTCAATCTGGTCACCTCGACCATCGGTACTCAGGCGAAGGCTGTCATCGAGATGGCACGCAATCAAGTGGATACGGAAGCCTTGAAAAAAGTGATCAACGAGGTGAAGCGGCTGGAGAATGACCCCCAGCGTGTGGAAAAAATTGTGAGTATGCCGGAGTACCAGAGCATCCGAACCAAATTAACCACCTATCGGATCACCAACGGCATCAAGTATCTATACACCATGGCCAAACAAGATGACGGCTCCTATATGTATGTCATCGATGGCTTTCCATTGGACTACAGCGGCAGCCAGATTTCTCTGCCCGGCGATGTGGAGAAGGAGTACTATGAGGACATGGACTCGGCCTTCACTACCCAGCGTACACAGATTGGACAGTTGACCTTCAGCGACAAGTGGGGAGCCAATATTTCCACCTATGTGCCGATCTTTGATTCAAAAGGGACATTTGTCGGGATCATGGGCGCTGATTTTGACGCGAGCGAAGTGTATCAGATCCTTGATACCAATAAAAAGAACATCATCGCCCTGACCATCTCCATTTTGTTTATCTCCGCTTACTTCTCCTATATCTTCTCCCACTATTTCCTCCATCCGCTGCGCCAGCTTACCGACAAAGTAGCCAAAGTGCGCGGAGGCGACCTCTCCATCCAGGTCGAGGTGACCAGTCAGGACGAGATCGGTCAGCTTGCCCTCTCCTTCCGCGATATGATCAGTGAGTTACAAGTGATGTTTGAGCAGGTCAGTCATCTGGCCTATCATGATACATTGACAGGCTTGCCGAACCGCCGTTCGTTTGAGACAGAGCTGTCCGCGGCTCTCTCGAAAAAGGATCAGGCTGTGGCTGGCGCTGTTTTATTTATTGACCTGGATCAGTTCAAAGCCGTCAACGATACCTGGGGGCATGATGTCGGAGATGCCCTGCTGCAGGAAGTGGCGCGGCGGCTGGTCAAGATCATTTTTGGGTATGGGATGGTTGCCCGCCTCGGCGGAGATGAGTTCATCGTACTGCTTCATAAATATGAAAGCCTGTCTACCATCAAGTCGATCGCCATCCAAATCCTAGAGAGCCTGCAGCCTCCCATCACCATCGACTCCTACCAGCTTCCCGTCACCCCAAGCATCGGCATCGCCCTCTTCCCCGAACACGGCAAGCATCCCCAGGAACTGATCCAAAAAGCTGACATCGCCATGTATAGCGTCAAACAACACGGCAAAAACAGCTTTGCCTTCTACTCCCCTACCTTGGAGATGCCAAAATGAGAAAAATGGGATCAAACCTGACATAAAAACCTTGATTTTATGGAAGATCAAGGTTTTTTTCATGGGAAATAGGCAGAATGATTGTATGATGATTCAGAATGATGTAAGATTATCTTACATAGAATTCGTTACGTCCAACAATTTCGGCTGAAAGGGTGAATCCTATGGGTCTGTTATTTGATATGGTGAAGGCATACCGTCAACGCCTTCCCCATGATGTCGCGCGGCTGTTGCCTTTGGAGCATTTAGAAAAGATTCATCTTACACAGGAGGCGATTGCCGAGATTTTGGACCGAATGGAGCAAGTAACTAATCCGTCTGCACCAGCGGATGATACCGCTGGCGATCCCGCTCTTTTCTCCAACCAAACTCTCCCGGATCACACTGCTGCGTCTGGAGATGATCCGGTTTGTCCAGAAAAAGCCTAGCCTTCAAAAAAAGAGTAGACCGTTGTCCGATCTGTCATGCTGTCCTTGTCACTCATGTCAGCCTCGGCAAAGTGTTAACCTGGTGTTCACAAAATCCCCTTCATTTCCGCTGGGAGAATGAGCAGTAGCGGTTGTGCCCCCTCTATCCCATCATGATATAATGCAGACAAGGTTATTCTGAATGGCATGAAAAGGGTGACAGAGACGTTGCAAAAACATTATCGGCATCATATCGAAATACACGGAAAACCGGATCGGGATTGGCTCATCCTCATTCATGGTGCGGGAGGCTCGTCGAAAAGCTGGTATAAGCAGTTAGCCGCATTCGCTGAGCATTTTCATGTGCTCGTCTACGATCTGCGCGGTCACGGAAAAACCGCTGCGCTAAACGAGCACGATGAGGAGGAGTACTCTTTTCATCTGATCGCCCAAGACCTTCTGTCGATTATGGATCAGCATCATATCCGTTCTGCTCACCTGTGCGGCTGCTCTCTGGGGACCGTGGTGATGCAGGAGCTGTCCCTGATCGCTCCCGAACGGATTGATTCCATGGTGATGGCCGGTGCAGTCACCAAGTTTCACGGCTGGTCGAAGCTCCTGTACATGATCGCACGATACCTGCTGGTGCACATCCTATCGAAAGACCAGCTGTACCCGCTGATGGCTTATATGTTTATGCCGTTCAAGCTGGCGCGCGGATCACGCCGTCTGTTTATCCGTGAGTCCAAAAAGCTGTGTCCAGACGTTTTTTATAAATGGTGGCGGTTGACGTATCAGTTTACGATCTATCACAGGCTGAAGGAAATGCGGATTCCTACGCTGATTGTGATGGGTGAATATGATTATTCATTTTTGTCCGGCAGCTATCTCCTGCTGAAAAAGTGTCCGAATGCAACACATCATGTGCTGGAGAGAGCCGGGCATGTGTGTAATATGGATCAGCCGAGGGCGTTTAATAAGCTGGCTGTGGAGTTTTTGCTTGGGCAGAGTGGGGCGAAAAGTGTGGTTCGAGAGGAAGAGGCTTTCCATCTGCTTGCCTAGTTGAATCCCCTGCGTGAGAAGGGGTGACTGTCCGCTGCGAAACAAAACATGGCTAAGGACGGGGCAAAAATGATAAAAAGCTTGGATGTATGCCAACTTTGGCGGCTTATCCAAGCTTTTTCCGTATGCTATTTTACCTGACTCAGTTACTCTGAACTACTCTGCATCCATATTCCTCACTCGACCTCACTTCACTTACCCTTCAATCCATCCACCAGCTCCATAAACCCCGCTTCCTTCCGCTTCAGCGCCCCTACGGCCTCCCACATATACAGGGACACATAGCTCCGATACGGTCTCCAGCTCTCGCCGATCTCCCTGATCTCGGCTTCCGTCGGCTTTTCCGTCATGCCGTACATGATCATCATGCCATTGCGAAGCCCGATATCGGCTGCAGGCAACAGGTCAGGGCGGCCCATCCCAAACATCAGGAGGCACTCGACGGTCCAGCGGCCAATGCCTCGGAGCGGGGTCAGGTAGGCAATGATTTCATCGTCGGACATGTGCGGGAGTCGGTCGAGGTCGACTTTGCCATCGACGACAGCGCGGGCGAAGTCGATGATGTATTCGGCCTTGCGTTGGCTGTATTGAAGCTCGCGCAGCTGGGCGACCTCCAGGCGTGCGATGGCTTCCGCGGTAGGAAAAACATAAAAGGTGGTGCCGTCCTCCGCCGTGATCGAATCCCCAGCCAAGGTGAGCAAGCGGTGCGTGAGTGTAGCGGCAAAAGCAAGGTTGAGCTGCTGGCCGATAATCGTGCGGATCATCGATTGGAACAAGTCTGGATCAAGCAAATACCGCAGTCCGCGAAAGCTCTCCACCAACGGCTTGAGGTGCTGATCCTGATTCATATGATCATACAGCGGCTGCAGGTCCACATCTGCGCTGAACATATGCTTAACCTTATACACCAGCTCTTCCTGCTGGGCTTGTCCCAAATCACCAACCGCTGTCAGCTCAATCGACGGCTCTTCATCTCCCCCCTGAAACTGCAGGGTGACCAGCTCCGGCTTTCCCTGCAGGCGAAACGCCCGGCGGATCAGCCTATTCTCTGCATCGACACGCAGTTGATCGTCCGGGTGCGATTCTAATCGGCGCAACAGACGGTCAAACGAATAAGGCGGTTTCATTTCAATCCTCGTGGTAAACACTGCTTATCCTCTCCCCTCATCTTTGAGTACCTTTTTCTGAGTCCTACCACTGTTTTCCTGTTTCCATTCTCTGTAGTAACACAATTTTTGCTAGACCGCTGTATATTCTGAGCAAAATACGCTATGTCCGTGTTCACGCTCTCCCTTATAATGGGGAGAAATCTTTGGAAAAAGCGGTGAACACATCCTTATGAATTTTGGCCTCTTTCGTAATCGCAACTATGCCTTATTCATTTTTCGTGAATCTATGTCGGTATTTGGGACGATTTTTCTTAATATCTCACTTGCCTTGTATATTCTGAATCTGACTGGCTCCGCAGGCAAATTTGCGGCCATTCTGGCTATGGGGATCATCCCCCAAGTGCTGTTAGGGCCGTTCGCCGGGGCATTGGTCGACCGCTGGGATAAGTGAAAGGTTCTGGCACTCATTGATCTGTGCCGGGCTGTCTTTATGCTGTCGCTGTTTATCATCTCGTTGTTGATACCGATTGGGCAGCCGCTCATCTATGCGACGGTTATCTTTTTTGCCACATGCGACTTGTTCGCTGCCCCCGCCTATATCACACTGATGCCTGCCCTTGTCAAAAAAGAAGAACTGACCGAGGCCAACGCCATGGAGACGACCATCGTGGAGACAATCCGCGTACTGGCCCCGTTCCTCGGCACGGTGGTGTACAGTATAGCTGGTCTTGGGATGATTCTCCCTGTTCATGCGGTGTGTTCGTTTTTATGTGTAGGCGCGACTCTGTTCATGCGCGTAGACACCACTCCAGTCAGACATAGCAAGACCCCGTCGATTCTGCGCGAGATCCGCGAAGGGCTGACTGTCTTTCAAAAAGATATCCGTGTCACGTCCCTTGTGCTCAATGGAGTGCTGACCCACATCTTTCTGTTCCCGTTTGCGTTGATCGGCTTTCCTTATATGATCAAGCAGGTGTTTGGCGGTACGGACATCGACTTCGGGATTGTGGAGAGCGTACAGACGGTCGGTTCACTCTGCTCGATCTTCGGTGTGACGTTTCTCTTGAAGCGTTACAACCTCTCACAAAATATCTTCATCGGAATCTTCGCCTTGAATCTGGCGGTTGTACCGATGATGTTTCTCGGTCACAGCGGAACGCTTCTGCTGTTGAAGGGTTCTCCTGTGTTCATGCTGTTTTATTTCTCGGCGATCAGCTTCCTCTTGTTTTTGACCTTTAATACGTATGGGGTCTTTTTCCGCACGTTCTATCAGACCACAGTGGAGTCTGCGATGATGGGACGGTTCGTGTCCGTGATGGTGATGGTATTTGCACTCGGGCGGTTGCTCGGATTCCAGCTGTATGGGGCGCTGTTCGATCATATGCCGCTGGTCTATGCTGTCGCCGTGGTCGGTGTAGGGATGCTGCTGAAGATGCTCATGCACATTCCGTTTATGCGCCATGATAAAAAGCTGAGAGAGAATTCTGTCCCAACTGCTGAGATGGTGGGACAAAAGTAATTTGCTTCCAGTGTCAAATGTGATAAAATATCACTTGTAATGCATAGAATAAACAAGACCGCGGGTGCTGGTAACACCCACGGCCTTCATACAACTGACGTTCCCTCAAGGGGCGGCTCATATTTTTATCAAAGAAGTAGATCAAATGAGGTGCGAACTCAAGGGTGATCTACTTCTTTTTGTGGAAGGACAGAATGCCGAGCAGCAACGACCCGAATGCAAACATCAGGGAAAGAGCTTCGTAGACTGTCATGAGCGTCACCCCCTTCCATCTATTGATGGGGTTTGGAGATGAGCCGACCACCCTTGAGGAGCCTGTCAATTGTACATGTCAGATTATCCCACTGCTTTATACGATTCGAGCATCTCGCTAAACGCTTTATTTCACCCGTCCAAAACAAAACCTCCAAGCAGCCGCTTTTGGCTTCCTGGAGGTCTTTTTGCATGTATATCGATTGAGCTTCTGTTACTTCGTGAACATTCCTTTCAGCACGAACGCTACGTTGGCCGGACGCTCAGCGAGGCGGCGCATGTTGTAGCCGAACCAGTCATTGCCGTAAGGAACATAGACGCGCATTTTGTAGCCTTCTTTGGCCAGATCCACCTGGGACTGGGTACGGATTCCGTAGAGCATTTGGAATTCGAACTGGGTGCGCGGGATGTTGTACTCTTTTTCGATTTGTTTCACGTAGTTGATAATCTCGTCGTCATGGGTTGCGATTGCAGCATAGCTGCCGTTGAGCAGGTGTTGTTTGATGATTTTTTTGTAGTTCTCATCCACGTCTGCTTTGTTCGGGAACGCCACTTCAGGGGATTCCTTGTATGCACCTTTTACAAGACGGAGATTCACATTCTTGTCTTTGAGGGCATCGATATCGTCAGCTACTTTGTAGAGATACGCCTGCATAACGGTACCTACATTGTCGTACTCTTGGAGCAGCTTGTTCAGAATGTCGAGGGTCACTTCATTGTGCGCATAGTCTTCCATGTCGATACGGACAAAAATATTGCCGTGACGCTTCGCGGTATCCAGAATCCGGCGCATGTTGTTCATACACAGCTCGTAGCTGATGTCGAGACCAAGCTGGGTCATTTTGAGAGACAGGTTGCAGTCTACACCGGATTCTTTGATCGCATCCAGTGTTTTGATGCAGTAATCAGTAGCCTCGTTCGCCTCTTCCACGCTGAAGATGAATTCGCCGAGGTGGTCGAGTGTGCAGACGAGACCTTTTTTATTTAGTTCACGTACATTTTTAATCGCCTCTGCAATCGTTTCACCAGCGACGAAACGGCTTGCACCGAAGCGCAGACCCCACTTCTTCGCAGCTTTATTCAGGGCTGGGTTTTTGGAGAGAAACAGGAAAAAGTTCTTGAGTAGTTGTTCCATCGCAGTCACATCCTCCTAAGCTTGCTTGTCTGATTATTATATCAAGCAAGAAGCGTGCCAACTTTATATAGCGTGAATCCAACGGTTGTGTGAACGATATGAGCATGAACACTCAACAGATGTGTACAAAATGTGTTCATTCTTGTACACTAATGATTAACACGAACTGAACTTTCTTTTTAGGATGTGATAATTTGACCCCATTATTCTCGTTGCAAAAACCTTTTGTTGCATTCATCCGCCCACTAGATGGGATTCGTATAGAGGGTACACCACCACATCATCTTGTGACCGAAGACGGTGTGAGATATCCCGTCTTGACCGTCGAGGCGCAGATGCCGCTCGCTACAGTCTATCGGCTGATCGTAAGCTGGCTGCAGGAGCATGCAGGTGAGCCATCTCCTGCTGTGTTGGCACGAGACGGAGCGGGCCATGCCCGTGGCTGGCTCGATACAGCCGCTGTCCTGTCTCTGTGCGTTGAGGTGGCTGACAATCAGGCTGCACTCCTGCAGACCTTGATGGAGACGATGAGCGAGGCGACCACGGTCGTCGATCTGGATGCGAATGTGCAGTACTGGAATGAATCAGCTGAGAAGATCTATGAAATCAACCGCCACCATGTGATCGGCACGTCGCTGTATAACCATTTTGACAGTGAATCGATCCGGCTTCGGGACGCACTCTTCAACGGTTCACGAGTGCAGCGGCTGTATCATGTGCCGCGGCCAGACCGTCACGTATTGATCAATTCAGCACCGATCGTGCGCCATCAAGACATCATCGGTGCGCTCTCAATTGAGCAGGATATCACGGAGCTGGTGCGTCTGCACGAAGAGCTGACACACCGGACCGAGGATCTGCACAACCTCAAGCAGGAGATGAACCGCTACCAGTCCCAAGACGATCCGTTCTATATGATAAAAGGATATTCAGCCTCCATACAGACCGCCATCGCCTCTGCCAAAAAAGTCTCCGCCACTGATGCAACCGTGCTGATCCATGGTGAGAGCGGCGTTGGTAAGGAACTGTTCGCCCAAGCGATCCACTCTGCCAGCCGACGCAGTGACAAGCCGTTCATCGCGATCAACTGCGGGGCGATTCCTGCTGCCCTGTTTGAGAGCGAGCTGTTCGGCTACCAAGGCGGAGCCTTCACCGGCGCGGAGAAAAAAGGCAAGCCAGGCAAAATGGAGCTGGCACACGAGGGGACAATCTTTCTCGATGAGATCGGTGAATTGCCGCTGGAGCTGCAGGTAAAGCTGCTGCGTGCCCTGCAGGAGCGTCAGTTCTACCGTGTCGGGGGCACCGAGCCAATCCATGTCAACACGCGGATTATCGCGGCGACCAACCGTGATCTGGAGCAGATGGTGGCAGAGGGGCGTTTTCGCGAGGACTTGTATTACCGTCTCAATGTCTTCTCACTCGACATCCCCTCCCTGCGCGAGAGGGTGCAGGATATTCCGGAGCTGGTGCAGCTCTTTTTACAAGAATATTCAGCCTCGCATGAACAGCCTGTTCCACGCCTCGCAACCGAGGTGATGCAGGCACTGATCGATTACAGCTGGCCCGGCAACATCCGCCAGCTGCGCAATGTGATCGAGCGGCTGACCATCCTGCAAGAGGAGGACATCATCCTGCCTGAGCATCTGCCACCGGCAATCCGCGCTTATCTGCCTGCAGGCGGCTCTGTGCCTGCCATCGCCGAATTCAGCACGGCCTACGGCGTAACCGCACAGCCTCTGACTACACCGCTAACTAATCCTTTGTCCAATCCGCTCGGGCGTGGATTTGTCCGCAGAGAACCACTTACGCATCCGTCATTGGTCAATGCCCCCTTGGACGAACGGAGCCAGATCGAAGCAGCCCTGACCCGCACCTACGGCAACAAAAAAGCAGCCGCCGAGCTGCTTGGTATCTCCCGCGGCACTCTCTATAACAAAATGCGAAAATATGGAATGGAGTAGGAAAAGAGACTTTTTCCTTTCATTTACCAATTTTCATCGTTTTGCTACAATCGAGTGGTATACCTACTCGATCTAAGGGATGTGTTCCTCTTTGAATAAATTCAACAAAGTCCTGCTGCTCACTACCCTCACACTCTCTGTGGGCTTCAATCAGGCAGGCGCCGAAGAAATCGTAAGCAAACAAGGGATGCCAGCTGCATATGAGGTGAATAGCCCACAAGCCCTCTCCCTTGCCTCCGTACCGCAAGAATACGCAGGGATGGCCGTCTCTTCCCGTCTCGTCATCATCCGCTTTGACGGGCCGATCCAAGAGTTCTGGAAACAGGAGATGGCCCAGCTGGGTGTAGAATTGGGTGACTATTTGCCCGATTATGCCTTTATCGCTAAGCTCCCTTCCGCTGCCGTCCGCCAGCAGTTGGCGAAGCATGCACATGTTCAAGAGGTCCTTCCTTTTCACCCTGCATATAAATTAGCACCGGGTCTTAGCACCCAACTGAACAAAAACGGTCAGATGAGCCTCGCACTGGTGAGCTTTTCAGAAAAAGGCGAAGGATTGCATGATTCCATCCAAAAGCTGCAAAAGGACGGTCTGCAGCTGGATGTTGCACCTGCAACAGGTGACAGCCCGCGTGTCGCATTGGTAGCTCAAGCGACAGCCTCCCATCTGAACACCCTGATGCAATCCGACGAGATCATCGCGATCTATCCGATCTTACCCCATCGGCCATTTAATGATGTGGCAGCTTCGATCATCCATGCCGATCAGCTCCAACAAACAGGCTATACTGGCAAAAATCAGATCATCGGCGTCAGTGACAGCGGCTTGGATACAGGCCGACAGTCAGATATGCACCCAGACCTCGCCGATCGGATCGTCAAGATGATTGCTGTCGGACGCACGAATAATGTAAGCGATCCGGACGGTCACGGAACACATGTCGCCGGATCACTCGTCGGTACAGGCAAATCCTCCCATGGGCAAGTCAAAGGAATGGCCCCTGATGCCAAGCTTGTTTTTCACTCTCTGCTGGCACGTGGAGGCGGCTTCCTCGTACCTGATGTGTATGATCTCTGGGACGAAGCCTACGCCAATGGCGCCCGCATCCAATCGGCCTCCTGGGGCGTGAGTCTGTACGATCAGCCTGAGCTGGCTGGACAATACACCTATGATTCCTATCGGGCCGATCAGTTTCTGTGGGATCACAAGGATGTCATCTCTCTCGTCGCAGCCGGCAATGACGGTACATCTGGAGAGGTCACCTCAGACGGCTACCGCACCATCTCCTCTCCTGCCACAGCGAAGAATGTCATCTCTGTAGGAGCCTCAGAGAGCCTGCGTACCGACTTTACCACGTATGATGCTGACAATCCGGATGAGCTGGCAGAGTTCAGCAGCAAGGGCCCGACCGATGATGGCCGGATCAAGCCAGACATCGTCGCACCAGGCACTATGATTCTCTCCACTAAATCAGCCCTTGCTTCCGACGACAACTTCAACTACGTCGAAAACGATTATTATGCCTACATGAGCGGAACCAGTATGGCTACGCCTGTGCTCGCGGGAGGCACGGCACAGATCCGTCAGTTTTTACAGGACAAAAAGGTGCAGAACCCAAGCGGTGCCCTGATCAAATCGATGCTGTTGACCAGCGCGGATGACCTCAATCTCAGCCTCGCTGCCCAAGGCTTTGGCCGGGCCAACCTGCAAGCAGCGATTACGACCAGCTTCCTTGATGAGTCTCGGGGAATGCGCACAGGCGATAAGCAGACCTATACGGTCAAAGTCACTGACAAGAATAAACCATTCGTCGTCTCCCTCGTCTGGACCGATTACCCAAGTACCACCCCAATCGCAACAAAACGTCTGGTCAATGACCTCGATCTCGAAGTGACCTCCCCAAGCGGTCAGGTACTCAAAGGCAATGATTTCGAGAAGCCGTACAACGACCAATCTGACCGCTATAACAATGTCGAGCAGGTGTATATCCCTGCGGAGACAGGTACCTACACCGTACGCGTCACCGCCAACAACATTCCAATGGGACCGCAGCCGTACGCTCTGGCAACCAATGGGGTGTTCGGCACAGACGGTGGCAGTACACCTGGGGAAGACCATTCTCTTTTTGATGAGACTTCAGTCAAGACCAGTGTGAAGATCAGCGGTACGAAGTATAAGCTCTCCGTCCGCGGCAAGGTGACAAACCCGGCTGTGAAGCAGATCATCGTAGACTTCGGCGGCACTGAGCTGAAGACATCAGTGAAAAACGGGCAGTTCTCGCTGAGCAAAAATCTTGATATCGCCGGATTGTATGTCGAGGAACTGACGGTCAAGGCCCAGACATCCAGCGGGAAAAATCAGGAGTATCTCACGTCGACCGAGACAGAACTCATCAAAGACGAGACCCTGAAAGCCACAGAAAGCGGCAGCGACGGGGATTACGAATACGAGATCAGTGGCACACTGACGAACACCAACGGGAAGACCAGCTATGCCGTCGTGGACGATCAGAAAATCCCACTGCGGATTCAAAGCAAGACCGTGAAAGGAACAGTGACGTCCGAGGAGCAATTGAGTGAGATTACGATTGTGATACTGGACCGTACCGGTGGTTATGAAGTTGTCATCGTAGATACGACCGAATCCTAAAACAAGTAATGAAATCAAGACATCTTGTATGATCAGAAAAGCGCATCCCGCAGGTGTCGGGGTGCGCTTTTTGGATTAGCGTATCCTCTGCGTCATCAACTATAGGTAAAAACTATCAAAAACATAAAAGTTATATATTTGAACTATACCCTCTTTTGACATAAAATGTGTCTTAGATAAACAAAGGAGGAGAGAGAATGGAGTCTACGAACGAGGTAATCATCCAGTTTGATCAAATTGCCAAAAAATATGATGAGCAACGAAAAAAATTGATACCGTGTTTCCACGACTTTTATCAAATTTCCGTAGCGTTAGCCAATACAACCAGGGAAGCCCCTGCCATATTGGATATCGGAGCTGGCACAGGATTATTCTCATCCCTGGTTCTCGAGAAGTATCCGAATGCTCACCTGACCTTGATTGATATCTCGGAAAAAATGTTGGATGTTGCGAAGGTTCGCTTTCAAGACCGGGCCAATGTAACATACATCGTGGATGATTACACGAAGCACGAATTCAATGAGAAGTTCGATATCATCATCAGTGCTCTCTCCATTCACCATCTTACGGAGCTCGAAAAGAAAAACCTCTACTCCACGGTATTCTCGCTCCTAAATGACAACGGTGTATTTATTAATGCGGATCAGGTTCTCGGGCATACCGATTATATCGAAACCCTTTATAAGGATGACTGGAAGCAAAAAGTAGAGAGCAGCGGATTATCCCAAGAAGAGATCTCAGCTGCCTATGAACGAACCAAGCTGGATAAAATGTCGACACTGGATGACCAGCTCACTTGGTTGAAAGAGATTGGATTCTCTGATGTAGATTGTGTCTATAAATATTATAATTTCGTCGTTTTCACAGGACGGAAGCAAGGGTAGCCGACATGTTGAACGGGGCCGACTCATAGGAATGTCAGTGAAACCACAAAAAAGACCAGTCAAAACCTCCGTTGGGGGGTTGACTGGTCTTTGTTTTGATTTCTTGTGTGATATGCTGTTTTTTACCGTAACAGGATATCCCCACTAGAATGGATCGACGTCCTGCTAACCATCTATCTTATTTTTCTGGTACCTGAATCTCACCTTTTATGATTTTCACTTTTAATTCCTCTACTTTTTGCAATACATCTGCTGGCACGTTTTTCGTGGAGGTGTCTGCCAGGCCCACTCCATTTTCAGCGAGACCAAGAGACACGATTTGGCCACCTGCGAATTTGCCGTCAGCGAAATCTTTCGTTACCCGCTCGACTGCTTGATCCACTCGCTTGACCATGGAGGTGAGGGTAATATCGTCACCAAATGTCAAAGACTGGTCTTTATCTACACCGATGACCCAGACTTGCTCGCCTCTGCCTTTGCGGTCCTTGGCTTCATTAAAGACCCCTGTTCCTGTGCCGCCTGCTGCGTGGAAGATGATATCGGCTCCCTGTGAATAGAGTGCGGACGCTGTAGATTTGCCCAGATCTGGTTTGTCAAAGGCACCTGTATAGACAGAAAACACCTCAACGCCTGGATTCGCTGCTTTGGCACCTGCTGTAAAGCCTGCTTCAAACCGCTTGATCACTGGGATGTCAATTCCACCTACAAACCCGACTTTTCCCGTTTTGGTCATCAAACCAGCCACGGCTCCGACCAAGAACGCCCCTTCGTTCTCTTTAAATACAACCGACGTCACATTCGCCTCCTGCACCTCAGCGTCAATAATCGCCAGCTTGGCTTTCGGATTTTCTTGGGCGGCCTGCTTCATATGATCTGCCATGAACGTCCCGATCCCCCATGTTAAGTCCCAACCATCTCTGACGAATTGGTTGAGGTTCGGCACGTAGTCAGCATCACTGTTCGACGCGAGGTAGCGTACTTCCAGACCTTTTTCTTTTCCTACTTTCTCCAGCCCTTCCCATGCGCTTTGATTAAACGAATTGTCATTCACACCGCCAATGTCGGGAACCAACCCGACCTTCAGTGTGGTCTCCCCTGTCGGTTGAGCCGCCGGGGCTTTGCCACAACCGGCCAGTGCCAATGAGAGCGAAAGAACTGTGGCGCTGATAATAGATGCAGTTTTGTTCATGCTGTTCACTCCTTGATGATTGTCCCGCACACGTATGCAACAAAAAAAGCCTTGGATGTTCCCTAATCCCAAGGCTCTACCTCTATGAAAAAACAAGAATGAATCACAGGTCGATGTTGCATAAACCTGCGCTCAATCCCTCATAGTCAAGCCATTTACGGCAGCTTGGTAGAAACTCATAGGCCTTATCCCTAAAATTATACGAGGTACGGATATTTAAAATATAGTTGTTGATTATACGCCACTGATATGGAAGTAGCAATATATCATCTCGCTAAAATTTAATAAAACAAATTTTAATAAAAATAAATATGTCACGACTGCGTTTTCATTTCCAGCCTGCTTATAGAGCTCTCTTCCCTTTTGTAACCCCATACAAAAAAGCAGATGCGCTCTACTCCTCCACATCTGCTTCCCTGCTATTCCTTATTATTATTTTTCAACTCTTCCAGCTGCCGCTGCAGCAGATACTTCCGCAGCTTGTGCAGGTTACGGCCGTTGATCTCCGTCACCCGGCAGCCGTGGATGAACCCACCTTTGCCTGATTTCGTATCTTCCTTGGCATGAATAACCACCAGATCAGCCCCGATGGCCCCTTCCTCCACGTTTTTCCCGAGCAGCTCCATGAAAATGGCAAGCTGGGTGTCCACTTCCAGCTGTTTTTCATAGCGGAAAGCCAGACCGCCCAAGCCGACATTGATGACCTCGACGGTAGGAATCTGGAAGCGCTGCAGGCCCTCCTGCTTTTCTCCGATCATCTGTACGAAGGCTTTGACATTCACATCAAAGCGCGGATACCGTCGCCGCTGTTCGCGGAATTCAGCAACCGTCGGTGAATGGAAAATATACAGCTTGCTGTCGTCCTTGGCGATAATGATCCCCTCGAACGTGTACATCTCATCGAAGGAACGCATGACCATGCACCTGACCGGCTCTCCCACGTTGATTGCGGGTCGAGCGTCAAACGTCGCTTCAACCAGGTCCCCTTCCTCATAGGTGACCTGCCCCTCCAGCATCTCGTTCCCCTTTTGGATTTGGATTACATGCATACTCATCGTTCTCCTCCAGCTTTGCCGAAAATCTCGAAACGCTACCTACATTCGCCGCAAAAGAGGTATAATAAGGACACTTGCAGCAAGTAATGAAGGAGGTTCCACTCTATGAATCGCCATCAATTGGTTTTGTTAGCCATCGCTTTCCTCGTCGCCATGAGCATCGCGGGAATCGGCGTTGCCATTGGTCTTGGCAGCTGGCTTATCGGTATTCTTTGCGCCCTACTCACCACGGGTTTGATGGGAGCAGGCTTTGTTTACCGGAAAAAGAACCTCAACTGATTATCTGCGCACCAATAAACTGTTGAGGTAAAAGAACACAGACGTAAGCCCGCTGGCATGCTTTAGCAGCTGCCTGGCGATGGTATAGATTTGCGGCTGGCTCTTGTTCACCTTGCGATCTGCCAGATAGAACGCCACCAAACCGTCTACGATCATCCGATGGAAGTCCGGCTCCGGCAATCTGGCGACACTCGCCTTCGCCTGCCCAACGAAGTATTGCAGCCGTTCGAGCGCCTCATCGTCGGAGCGGTAGTAGCTGACGAAGTTGAGGTCACCGCCGAGCCGGTCTTCCTCCAGATCAATCAAATAGTCAAGCAAAATATGTAGCCCGCTGATCCACGGAAAATACGCTTCATCCAGCGCGCGAATCTCACTATCATCCACTTCCCGCTTTGTGGCAAGACAAAACAAGGCAAAGATCCCTATTGTCGAGCCGGTGACAGCACTGAACTCCTGCCAATAGATTTGCGGATATGAAGACCGATGCTCCTCCCACCAGGTGAGAAGCGCGGTCTCTCTTTTTTCTTGGGCGATATGCTTATACACCTGCAAATCGCTGTACAGCGTTGATAATTCAATAATACGCTGCTGTACCCGGTCATAGGACGGCAGGGAGCGCACTTGCTCCTGACAAGCCCGCACCAGGTCATGCAGAAACCCTCCATCATCCTTCTCCGTGCGGTATTGATAATAATCACGAAGCGGTGCATCTGGGGTCAATGCATCCTGCATAGATATATGTAACTGACGAAAATCTACCGGGTCCTGTGAAGTACTGCGATCACAAAGGTTATCCAAATAATCGCTGATCGTCTGATACGCCACAATCAGTGGGATCAGCCTGTCGGCGAAGCCAAGTGCTTGGGCGGCATAGACGGCACCGCCTTGGCAGTGGAATTTTTTTGCGCTCATACTGGCCAGAGCCTGCCGGCGTAATTCTGGATCAGGGATCTGTTCCGCCCGTTGAACCCATTTACTGAACTCCCGCTCAAGTGATGGAAGCACATACCGGTAGACACGATACATCAACTGCCAAGGGTGTCGTACAGCTTGTGTCACCAATGCCCGTCCCTCCTTTTTCTGCTCATCCTATATCATACCACAACTTTCACTTTTTCCCCTATGGATTAACATGTCGTAACTTTATATGTGTCATTTTGTAGAATTTCGTAGGTTAAAATGGAATAAATGTACAATTTGAGAATATGGATACGGGAAGTATGTCTTTTGCGTAGCCAGATAAAGAACAAGGGGGTTCCTATATGAAAAAGCGTAGTCTCTTTACCTCTATGGTACTGCTTCTCAGCTTGTCCCTGGCCGCATGTGGCGGCGGTGCAGCTCCTACCAGCTCCGGCGGTGACAGTGCAGGCAGCAACGATCCAAGCAACCTCGTGATCACCACTGGCGGTACGGGTGGGACATACTATCCACTTGGCGGCGGTATGGCTGAGCAGGTCAAGAAAAATGCAGGTATCGAAGCAAGTGCCACCACATCTGGTGCATCTGCTGAGAACATGCGTCTCGTCCGCGACAAGAAAGCGGATATTGCCTTCATCCAAAGTGACATCGCCCAATATGCAAGCGAAGGCTCCAACATGTTCCAACAAGACGGCAAAATCGACAACTTCGAAGCGATGGGCGCTCTGTACGATGAGACCATTCAGATCGTAGTTGCTGCCAACAGCAATATCAACACTGTCGCTGACCTCAAAGGCAAACGCGTCTCTGTCGGCTCTCCAGGCAGCGGTACTGAAATGAACGCACAACAAATCCTCGAAGCATATGGTCTGAAGTTCGAAGACCTGCAGCTGCAACGCCTCTCCTTCTCTGACTCATCCAAAGCGATCCAAGACGGTCAACTCGATGCTGCTTTCCAAACAGCAGGAACACCTACAGCAGCGATCACCGAGCTGGCTGCTACCTCAGGTGTAAAAATCATTTCCATCGAAGCAGATAAAATTGACGCAATTGTAGCAAAATATCCGTTCTACGTGAAAACCACCATTCCTGGTAACACCTATCAAACCGTTTCCGCTGACACCAACACGATCTCCGTCAAAGCCATGCTCGTTGTCCGCAAAGACCTGAGCGAAGACCTCGTCTACAAAGTAACCAAAGCGATCTTCGAGAACACAGACAAACTGGGCCACGCAAAAGCAAAAGAAATCTCCGTGGAAAAAGCATTGCAAGGGGTAAGCCTGCCAATCCATCCAGGTGCGAAGAAGTTCTTTGACGAAAAAGGCGTCAAATAATTTTTGCATGAACCATCCGAATCAGATGGAGCAGAGAGGGCGGAATAACTTCCGCCTTTTCTCCTTGTTATTGATCAGTATCCTGATGCTCGCTGGAATTCTGTTGCTTCCCCTCTCACAGGCAATTACGATCCGCGATGAGCGTACAGATCAGCTGTATGGGATGCTCAACATGCCCCGCGAGAGACAATTCCAATTGCAATGGACTCATTCCATCCACCGTACCCCTGTCATCGAGTATTACCAGATCGAAGACAATGACCTGCTGTTGACCCAGATGTCTTTTCAAGACTATGGGATCGGGATGGAAAGCGGGCTTGCTCCCGGCGAACAACTGGTTATGGAAGATAATCAATTTGTCCTCAAACATATGAATCGGAAATTTCCGGCTCTCCATCTATTCATCGGTCAAGTACGGGCAAATCATACCTTGCTGCTGTCAGGAGAAAAAATTCCGCTCAGCACCCTCGCTCCGCCCGGCACAGCCATCCAGCTTCAGATCGAGAGAGTATCAATTCTAGAACAGATTGGAGGGTAACCTACTGTGAGTACACATGCCTCGCAACAAGAGATTAACGAATTGATGGAAAAGTATGATAAAGAGTCGGCTGTCCGCCACTACAGCGGCCCGATGAAATGGATCGTTTTCTCCATGCTCGTATTATTCTCTGTATATCAACTGGTCGCATCCTTTTTTCTTACATTGCCTCCTCAGATTCACCGCCCGATTCACTTGGCATTCGGACTGGGCTTGGTTTTCCTCCTCTATCCGGGAAGAGCCAAGTCTGACCGCTCCAAGACCAGCATCATCGGTATCATATTAGCGGTCATTGCCGTTGCGACTTCCTTGTATTGGGTCTATGACTACGATGGATTGGTGCTCCGTACGGGGAACTATACCTCGTTAGACCTGGTGATCGGTTCTGTCGCCACATTGATCGTGTTGGAGGCGTCCCGCCGCGTAGTTGGTCTGCCGATTACGATTATTGCCGGCGTGTTTTTGCTCTACACCTACTATGGTCAGCTGATGCCAGGCTTTTTGGAACACCGTGGGGTTGATTTTGACCGAATCGTTGGGCACACCTTCTTCACATTAGAAGGAATCTTCGGAACACCGCTTGCTGTCTCGTCCACGTTTATCTTTTTGTTCATCTTGTTCGGTGCCTTTCTGGAAAAAACAGGCGTCGGCGATTACTTCAACGACTTATCGCTCGTTATCGCTGGTCGCCGGATCGGTGGTCCAGCCAAGGTAGCGGTATTCTCCAGTGCCCTGCAAGGAACGATCAGCGGAAGCTCTGTTGCCAACGTCGTAACCTCCGGGGCCTTCACCATCCCGATGATGCAACGGCTGGGCTACCGTAAAGAATTCGCGGCAGCCGTAGAGGCTTCCTCCTCCACAGGTGGGCAGATCATGCCGCCGATCATGGGTGCGGCAGCGTTTCTGATGGCTGAGTTCATCAATATTCCGTATTGGGATATTGCCAAATCTGCGGCACTCCCAGCCATTCTCTTCTTCGTCGGGATCTGGATCATGACCCACTTTGAAGCGAAAAAACTGGGCCTGCGTGGTCTGACGAAAGAAGAAATACCGGATAAAAAAGAAGTGTTGAAAAAAATCTACCTGCTCGCACCGATTGTGATCATCATCGGCGTCCTGATGATGGGCTTATCTGCTGAGCGTTCCGCCATTATCGGCATTATCTCCTGCATTGTCGTCGGTGCCTTCCGCAAAGAGACACGCATGGGACCAAAAGATATTCTGGAAGCTCTTGCCTCCGGTGCTCAAATGTCTCTTGGCGTCGTCGCTGCAACGGCTGCCGCAGGTATTATCGTCGGTGCTGTTACCCTGACAGGTATCGGTCTCAAGCTGGCGAATGGTCTGCTCGACCTCGCCGGCGGCAATCTGTTCCTCACCCTGGTCTTCACGATGATCGCTTCCCTGATCCTCGGGATGGGAACACCGACGACCGCCAACTATATCATTACCTCGACCATTGCTGCTCCGGCACTGGTTCAACAAGGTGTGCCTGAATTGGCTGCCCATATGTTTACCTTCTACTTCGGGATTGTGGCAGACATCACACCGCCTGTCGCACTGGCCGCCTTTGCCGCCGCCGGGATCGCCAAATCCAAGCCGATCATGACCGGGGTGGAGTCGACGAGGCTGTCCATTGCCGCATTCCTGGCCCCGTATATCTTCGTCGTCTCTCCTCAGTTGTTGCTGATTGATACCACCTTCCTGGAGTCGATCTGGGTCATGATCACCTCAACCGTCGGGATGATCGGTGTTGGTGCAGGTCTCATCGGCTTCTGGATGGCACGGATGAACTGGCTGGAACGTCTCGTAGCTGTCGCTGGCGGGATTCTGGCGATTATTCCGGGCATGATTACCGATTTGAGCGGGTTTGCCCTGCTCGGACTGGGCTTCGCCTACTCGCTGTATAAAGCGAAGAAACAGGGCCCTGCCCAACAGCAAAACACCGCAGCCTAACATAACAGACACAAGACAAAAAAGATCATTTGAGCTCGGCAGGCTCAGATGATCTTTTTTGCCTTCCGTCCGAATGAACGATATAAGCTCTTCTCATTGTAATTTTTCCTTCAATGCGCTGATCCCGCTGCTCAGCTGTTGCAGTTGCTTCTGGATTTGTGTGTATTGCTCATCTTCCGCTTGCTTGTTGTCGGCCTGCACAGCAGATGTCTGAGGGACTGGGGTTGGTACGGGCGGCACTAGCTTTGTGCCGTTTCCTCCGTCCTCTTTGCATGGCTCATTGTTGAGACCAACTGTTTTGCTAATCGCCAAAATGATAAAACCGATGGAAATAATCCAGAGAGCTATTACCATTACATCATCGTCAGAGGCCGACATCTACACCCTTCCCCCTCTTCCTTACCCTTGAATCGGTCCGCTGTCAGCTATCCAGAACCCTTCTTTTTTGGATTCCTTCTTTGTTCGAGTTTGGTTTCAATCTCCTTTAGCTCCATCTGCAATTGCCATAGCTGAAACTGGATTTGTTGCTTTTGTATCTGCTTGTTTTGGAGCTCCATCTGATTCTGCCAATCATCCAGCCTCTTTTGGATGTCTGTGTTATCTGTTGTGGTGGTCGTTTCGGTTTCTGGTTGGACGGCAACGGTCGCACCAATCGCTGCCATGAAGTCTGCAAGTAATGTAATCCAGGCAGCGACGAGAGCCAAATCATCGCTTATATTTTGCCTTCCCATATCCACACCCCATACCGCGTTGTCCGAGTCTACATCAAGATGAGTCCCAATCCATACTATTCATTTGCCTACACACAGTGAAACCATTTTGTTGGATTTTCTTCCTCCATCCAACCCGAACAGTTAATCGGTCTATCCATCCTTACACTCAAGTCAGTTATTCTTGATCAACGGGTTTTTGCAGGTCATCCTGATAAAAATCAAAGACCAGATGTCCATTCGTTGTTTTCACTGCATAAAACACATCGGAGAGCTGCCTGCCCTTTGCTGTGACCTGTGTAATCAGCCACTCTTTGCTGATCCCCGGCGTCTCGAGGGCCTGCTTGGTTATTTTTCCTTCTATAATCAGTTCGACTGGAAAATGGGAATGCGGTGCGAATGGCAGCTGCAGGTCTTTTTTCGTCACAGTCAAATATTCATCCTTTTTCTTCACCGAAAGCTGCCCGTTATTCTCCAGCACTGCATACTCCACTTCTTCTATATTAAAAATATCCTTTTGCCGCAGTGACTGGTTCAGGGAATCCATCGTGAACTTGACTTTCTTCATATTAGTTTCCAGAATTTTTCCACCCTCGATCAAAACGGTAGGCTCACCGGAGACCCATGAACGGCTTTTGTGACTCTTTAGTGCTACCACAGAGATCACATAGGAAATCACCATAAAAACAGCAAAGGCAACAATAAAATACATCGTCGGTATCTTTTTGTTGAACGCCAGATTAGCTGCGATTCCCCCGACGGTAATCCCCACGACAAAATCATGAAATGTCATATTGGAAGTGGTCTGCTTCCCCAGTATCTTGGCCATAATGACTGGAATCGTAAAAGCTAGTATGGTTCTGCCCAGTATATGTACATACTCCATATGGTTTTTCACCTCATTTACAGGATGTACCAAACCGATATGGTTGATGCTATTCTTTTGAGAGTCACTTACCTAATAAAAAAAGACAGCGGTCCGAGCAGCGCGAGGTAGAAGCGCTTCGAATCGTCGTCTTTTTTTTGTTATTAATCAGGCACAGGTTAGCTCCGGTTATCCCAACTTGACCGCTGTACCGGTTGCCACGATCATCAGCATGCTCCCATTCGCCCCGATAACCTCAAAATCAAGGTCGACGCCGAGAACTGCATCTGCTCCGCGCAGAGCAGCCGCTTCCTCCATCAGGCGCAGTGCTTCTTCCCGTCCTTCTTGAAGCTTGCTTTCATAGACCCCGCTGCGACCACCAATGATATCGGTGATCCCGGACAAAAAATCCCGCACGATGTTCGCCCCCATGATCACTTCACCGTTGACGATCCCAAGATATTCGCGGACTTCCTTCCCTTGCAGCAGAGGAGTTGTCGTAACGATCATGTTTTCTACCTGCTTTCCGTTGAAGTTTCTCTTTATTGTTACGCTGTCAGGTAGAAAACATTCGGGTTGATTCTTTGACACGAGCCTGTGTGTAGGGAAAAACTTTTATGTAGAATCGAGCATATTAGACAATCTTTTTTGAACAATTTGGCTAAATCGGGTCTACAATCGTAAGGTAACAACAGGTACGGTGGGCACCATCGGCGGAAGCCTCCAAGAGAGGAGGTGAGGCCATGGTCGTTCTTGCAAAGCTGTTTGTCATCATCATGGTAGCGTCTACCCTGCTGAGCTTTTGGTTCGGCATGCGTAAGCTATACAGGTGGTTACGTAAATGGCATAACAAGAGAAAACCCACCGAATAAAGGTTAGACGACCTTCGGTGGGTTTTGATTAATCCAAATCCATTTCGCCGAGGTTGTAACCCCGCATTGTTGTTACAACCGCAGATGCGCCACATCTGCGGTCTTTTTATTTGGCTGTCTTTATTGTATGACAGCTGAAGCTTTTTTGGGACATTAAAGTTTCTTTTAGAAATCCATCCTCGTCCCTTACTGCAAGTGCGTCTCTTCCTGCTCCAGCTCTGCCTGCATGCTCAGATAGGCTTCCCGCTTGAGGTGTGTCCATTCTTCATCCTGCTCAATCAAACCTTCTTTCATCAGCTTGCCGAGGGCGCGTTTGAAGGCACCTTTGCTCATGTTGAATTTGTCTTTGATGATCTCAGGGTCAGTCTTGTCGTTGAACGGCATCGCACCGCGCTCGGCCAGATAGGTGAGCAGGGTTTTGGCGTCCTCGCCGTATTGATGCTCTTTGCGCAGGCGTACGGAGCCGTTGAGTCTGCCATCTTCGCGGACATAAGTGACACGGGCGCGGATTTGCTGACCCATGCGAAGCGGTTCTACCATCTCATCGCGGTGGATGAACATGATGTACTTGGCGTCCGTAAAGACAAAAGCACCTTCGCGGATCACACGGTAGACCCGTCCATCCACCCATTGATTGCGCATCTCTTCACCTGCGTTGCGCGATGCATCCCAGATGACATCTTCGACAGCTGGGTCAGCGAGCAGGCGGCCGTATTTGTCATGCTTGAGTGTGACATACACCTTGTCGCCTTTTTGCGGCCATTCTTCACGCATCGGGGAGAGGTCGTCCATGAAGAGGAGCAGGTCTTTTTGTGTACCGTTGTTGAGGAACACGCCCATTCGCGGATTCACTTCCACCACTTCGAGCCAGTCATACCGGCCCTCGGTGACGATTGGCATGCGCATGGTGGCGGAGAGGCGGTTTTCGTGGTCATGGTAGAAGAACACCTTGACCTCATCGCCCACGCGTACCGGCTCTGTCACCTCATTTTTGTGAAGCAGAATATCTACTTCGCCGTCTGTGACGAAGTAGCCGAACTCGGTTTCGCGCTCAATCGGCAAAGTAGCGATCTGTCCCGCTCTAAACCGGGTAGACTGTGGCGGGATAAACGGCTTGGCAGCTACACGGCCACGCATCTGTCTGCCAGCATCTGGTCTGCTGCCAAATGCTGGTCTTCCTCCCGCTGCACCGCGGCCTGCTGCTTGACGGCCATAACCCTGTCGGCCTGTAGGTGCACCTGATCCGGAGCGTCGGTTATTGCTTCTTCCATCTCTTCGATCATTCATTCGTTTTCACTTCCCTGTTCATAACTGCATGAGGTACTGATCTATTGTATAGAGTGCCCGTTTTTGCCCCTTTTTCTACAGACGAAGTACCGCTTCGGCGTTGTGGTCATACGCGGCGGAAGCGGTACATTCCGTACAAAAAAAGGGTTACTTGTTGAATTGACGGCTCAGGTTAGCCATCTCGATTGCAGCGGTTGCTGCTTCCCAGCCTTTGTTGCCTGCTTTGGTACCCGCGCGCTCGATCGCTTGCTCGATGCTGTCCACGGTCAGTACACCGAAAATAGTCGGTACGCCAGTGGAAAGAGAGATGGAAGCCACGCCTTTGGCAGCCTCGTTGCACACATAGTCAAAATGCGGAGTAGCGCCGCGGATGACAGCACCCAGCGTTACAACTGCATCATATTTACCGGACTCCGCCATTTTTTTGGCGATCAGCGGGATTTCGAATGCACCTGGAACCCATGCCAGCTCTACATTTTCTTCTTCAACGCCGTGACGTTTGAACGCGTCAAGTGCACCGCCTACGAGTTTGCTGACGATAAATTCATTAAAACGACCTGCGACAATCCCTACTCGTAAGCCTGAACCTACTAAATTTCCTTCATATGTACGCATGAAATTCACTCCTTTGTGATGGTAAGCAGATGCCCTAATTTCTCGTGTTTGGTCTGCAAATATTTTTCATTGGCAGGGTGGCTCTTCATCTGGATCGGCACACGCTCCACCACTTCGAGACAATAACCATTGAGTCCTTTGATTTTACGCGGGTTGTTGGTGAGGAGTTGGATTTTGCCCACACCGAGGTTACGCAGGATTTGCGCCCCGATGCCATACTCACGCAAGTCTGCCGGGAATCCGAGCATTTCATTGGCTTCCACGGTGTCATATCCCTGCTCTTGGAGCTTGTAGGCGCGCAGCTTGTTGACTAAGCCGATACCACGGCCTTCCTGGCGCATGTAGAGCAGCACACCTTTGCCTGCTTCATCGATCTGGCGCAGGGCCGCGTGAAGCTGCGGGCCACAATCGCAGCGGAAAGAGCCGAAGACATCCCCCGTGAGGCACTCGGAATGAACACGTACCAATGTCGGCTCATCTGGATTGATGTCGCCTTTGACCAGAGCCAGATGTTCCTTCTGATCGATCTCATTGGTGAAAGCAATGACACGGAAATCACCGTATTCGCTCGGCAAGGTCACTTCCACTTCACGCTTGACCAGTGATTCGGTGCGGGTGCGGTAGCGGATCAATTCTTCAATCGAGATGATCTTGAGGTCAAAACGCTCCGCTACCTTAAGGAGTTCCGGCAGACGGGCCATGGAACCATCCTCGTTCATAATTTCACAAATGACCCCGGCTGGATAGGCACCTGCCAGACGAGCCAGATCAACGGCTGCTTCGGTATGTCCGGCACGTCGCAGGACACCGCCCTCTTTGGCGATCAGCGGGAAGATGTGGCCGGGACGGCGATAATGCTCTGGCCCCTTTTTCTCGTCGAGCATTGCCAGAACGGTCTGGGAACGCTCATGGGCACTGATTCCGGTATGTGTGGTGATCTCATCAATCGAGACAGTAAAGGCTGTGCCTTGCTTGTCCGTGTTATGCTCGACCATCGGCTTGAGATTGAGCTGTTGTGCGCGCTGCTCGGTGATCGGCACACAGATGAGACCCCGCCCATGAGTAGCCATGAAGTTGATCATCTCAGGAGTAGCCGCTTCCGCTGTGCAGACGAAATCCCCTTCGTTCTCCCGGTCTTCATCATCGACGACGATGATAGGTTTTCCCGCTTTTAGTGCTTCCAGTGCTTCTTCAATGGTATGTAACATGTGAGCTTCTCCCCTTGCTGGTTGCTTCACTAGATTGTGATTGCTTTTAGGCAAAACCATTATCGCGTAAAAAGTCAAGGCTGACCGATGAGCGTCGGGATGATCCCTCCGAACCCTCAGTCCCAAATGTCATCAGACGCTCTACATACTTGCCGATCACATCGCACTCCAGGTTCACCATATCCCCTGCGTGCTTGTCCCTAAGACACGTATGGGCCAGTGTGTGTGGAATGATCGAGATGGAAAAACCGTCATTCTCTACATCCACGAGTGTCAGGCTGATGCCATCTACCGTGACAGAGCCGCGTGGGATCATATATTTTTGCAGGGACTTGGGTGCCGTAATGCGAAACAGCACGGCATTGGCATAGTTCTCCCGCGAGATGATCTGTCCGACGCCATCCACATGCCCAGATACGATGTGACCGCCAAACCGGTCTCCCATCGCCATCGCCCGCTCCAGATTGACCGGCTCTCCGCGCTTGAGCTTGCCGAGGTTGGTCTTCTTGAGCGTCTCGGGCATCACGTCAGCGGTAAAATGACTGGCGGTAAAGGAAGTGACGGTCAGGCAGACACCATTGACAGAGATACTGTCTCCCAACTGCACACCCCCGAGCACCGTCTTGGCTTGAATCAACACCTTGCTCGCTTGTGAACCACCCTCTACTCCGGCGATGGTTCCTACCTCTTCAATGATTCCCGTAAACACCTATAATCGCTCCTTGCCTTGTGCAAACTGCGGATAGCCGACGATACGCAAATCCTGGTCGCTGATCCGCTCCACCTCAATGTCACGAAGCAAAATGGCATCCCCCATCAGCTCAATCCCACTTCCGCCAAATGGTGTAGGTGCTCCTGCGCCCCCCACCAGCTTCAGTGAAATATAGCTGATCACCTTCTGTATGGCACCTGCTGCGAGGAACGCCCCATTGACAGCGGAGCCACCTTCTACCAACAGCGATGTGATCCGCCGCTCTCCTAATGACACGAGTACCTCATCAATCTCCACTTTGCCGCTCGGACTGCTCAAGCGGACGACCTCTACTCCAAGCTGCTGCAAGGCTTCCTGCTTGTCTGCCGGCGCCCGGTCTGTCGTGTAGATCAACGTAGGGGCAAGACCGTCTGTGACAACCTTGGCATGAAGCGGAATCCGCAGTGTCGTATCAAGAATCACGCGCACCGGTTGACGAGTCTCCCGCTCTAATCGGGCGGTCAGCGATGGATCATCGGCCAGCACGGTATTGACCCCGACCAAAATCCCATCAAACTGGTGACGCAACATATGTACTTCTTCTCTTGCAAGCTCACCTGAAATCCATCGGCTGTGACCCGTTTCTGTCGCTACCTTGCCATCCAGTGTACTTGCTGTTTTGACTGTGACGAACGGTCGATTGGTCGTGATATAGTGGAAAAAGATTTCATTCAACCGCTTGGCCTCTTTTTCCAGTACGCCGACTGTTACCTCTATACCCGCCTCCTGCAGCATAGAAACACCACGGCCGGCCACCTGCGGATTGGGGTCCAGAGTCGCGACGACCACACGGCTGATCCCCGCTTCGATGATCCCCTTGGCACATGGAGGTGTCCGTCCATAGTGACTGCAGGGTTCGAGCGTGACATAGATGGTCGCTCCACGGGCTTTGTCCCCGGCCATCCGGAGAGCGTGGACTTCCGCATGGGGTTCTCCCGCTTGGAGATGAGCACCCATCCCGACGATGGCTCCATCCCGGACGACGACGGCCCCCACGACTGGATTGGGGCTGGTCTGTCCCAACGTGCCTTGTGCCATCTGTAAGGCGACCGCCATATAGTCTTGATCACGCATATCCGTTCACCTACCTTGGGTCAGGCTTTATTTTCCCTCATTATACACAAAACCACTCATCCCGCCCATAGCGGAAGTTCACCTGCTGGACTGTAAAAAATTACATAACTTTTTCAAAACATTGCTACTGAATTATGATAAAATAGACAAGTCGTGCTCAAAGGCACATACACTTTTGTTAGAAACCAAGTGAAATTTTTGTGTTAGGAGCGAATCGAATGCTGGAACTGTTAGAACACATTATATTGGGGATCGTGCAGGGCTTAACCGAGTTTTTGCCGATCTCAAGTACGGGCCACCTTGTGTTGTTTGGCAAGCTGTTTGGTCTTCGTGAAGCTGGGCTTTTGTTTGACACCCTGCTGCATATCGGTACGTTCGTAGCCGTTGTCATCGTATTCTGGGGCGACATTCTGCATATGCTCAAAAACCCAACCAGCCGTCTCGTCCGACTGCTGATCGTCGGTACGATTCCGACGGGGATCATCGCCCTTACGTTTAAAGACTATTTTGAAGAGATCTCACAGACCGGGGCTACCATCGGCTACGAGTTCATTGCCACAGGGATCATCCTCTGGGCGGTTGAATCCATCCGCAAAGGAAGCCGTAACTTTGAGCAAATCAACTATATGGATGCGTTCATCGTCGGTACTCTTCAAGGTGCGGCGATTCTGCCGGCGATCTCCCGTTCTGGTCTGACCATCGCAGGTGCACTCCTGCGCGGGATTGACCGTGCGGATGCGGCCCGCTTCTCCTTCCTGATCTCCCTGCCGGCGATCCTCGGTGCGACTGTCTTGCAGGTGAAAGAGCTGGCGGAAGCTCCTGTGTTGCCGTCCAATCTGTCATACATGCTGATCGGTGCTGTGTTTGCCGCGATCTTCGGTTATGTCGCTGTCCGCTGGATGATTAAGCTCATCAGCAATGGCTCGATGAAAGTGTTCGCGTATTATGTATGGGTGCTCGGTGCAGTGATTCTGATCATGCAGGCACTCGGTAAGTGGTAAGTTGATTCATAAGGTAGAGAAAAGCGCACAACCCTGATGAGATTTCGGGCTTGTGCGCTTTTTTGCTGCTGTCCGTTATTGGGGTTGGTTTTGATTCGCCCATTTGATAAACTCTTCACGGCTGATTTTGCCGAGTGTCTGATAATCGTTGCCTTGTGGATCAGGCTTAATCACAATGACATCCAGGTAATCAAATGCAGCTACCCGTTCTGTACCGTGCGCGATAATGATTCGGTTTTTACCCGGCTCGGGTGCTGTCTTTAAGAAGGTACCCAGATTCTCCTCCAGCTTTTCTAAAGACAATAACGGATGAGTGACGACCCCTTTCATTTCAAAAGCAAGGTTGGCCGTTTCACGGGCACGACAGTATGGACTGGCCAATACCGGATATTGAATCGGAATCGCATGCTTTTTGAATACTTCCCCGATCTGTCTCGCCTGTGTCTTCCCTTTTTCGCTCAGATTGCGTTGGGTCTTGCAATTCGTGAGGTCTACATGGGTCGGGTCATCTTCGCCGACCGTAGCTTCCCCGTGCCTCATGTACAGAATATATCCGCCTTGCTTCATCGCCTCCAATAACGAAGCCGTATCATTCCCATCTGCCAGTGGAACCGCACTAGCCGTGCTGCCCGAAAAGAAGAACACAAAGGTGGTAAGCAGGCACGCCAACACGGAAGTCTTTTTGTAAAACATATCTGTCCTACATCCTCTCATAACTTTTTCCAAACGCGCTTATGTTTCCCAAATGCTTGCCTTCTATTCCACCAATGAAAACCATACGAAAAAATGCACCCCCTCATGCTGCATCAGGATCAACCAAGAGGTAATCCGATGTCTGCTTGTAAGAGGTGCATTTCTATCTTATTTCTTCGCGGCTAAGTCAATCTGATACTTGGCGAATCCGCTTTCCAATGTGGTCACATACTTGATGTGGCCCAGCTTCTCAGCGAAATCCTTGGCTTGTGGAGAAGATTCGAATACAACCTTCACATTGCCGTTAATCGGAGCAAAAGACCAGTTGTTGTCTGCGCTTGGGTTGATCGTTTTTTGATCGCGGATGTACTCGATTAGAGCTTGACGGTTTTCGTCCGGGGCATCGAGGATGATGTTTTGCGCTTTGACCCCTGGGAAGTTCCCGCCGCCGCTTGCTCGGTAGTTGTTGGTGACGACTACGAATTCTTGGTTCGCGTCAATCGCCCCTCCTTCGAACATCAGACTCTTGATCCGGTTGGCACTTGCGTTGACGACATTACCTTTGGAGTCGTATTTGGCCGGTTGGGTGACGTCGATTTGGTAGGTGACGCCATCGATGACATCATAATTGTAGGTTGGGAAGTCGTTATTGATGAGCTGCTGTTCGTCCGTCTTGGCAGGATCAATCTGCTTGAATTGACCTGCCGACATCTCCAGCCATTCCTTCACGTCTGAACCTTTGACGAGGACAGCTTTGACGGTGTTTGGATAGATATAGAGGCTGGCTGTATCTTTGATCGCAATCGTACCGGCTGGAATGTTGGTATAGTAGCTGACTCCATTGCGTCCGCCTGCTTTAAATGGTGCACCGACAGAGAGAATTGGCTTGCCTTCGTATTTTGTACCCTCGAGGGCTTTTTCTGTGTACCATTTTTGCGCATTGGTCACGATTTGGATGGAGGGGTCGTCATTGACCAGAGCGAAAAAGCTGTTGATCGGTGCGGTGGTGTTGCCTACAGGACCGCGTACATATTCAACCGTTCCTTTATGTTCTTCGGCGATCAGATTGGCGATTTTTTTGTTGGCATCGGTCAGCGGTTTTTTGTTGACGGAATCATAGATATAACGGTTGGTGGATTGCGAATCGGTTACGATCCAAGTATCTTTGTATTTTTGCAGGGTCAGATCGATGATGCCGAGCTTATCCCCCCAAGAGCCAGCTTCTACAGCCGCTACACCGTTGATGGTACCTTTCTTCACGTCAACACCTTTGATACCGCTAAAAGAGGCACTCGGGAATTCGACGTGAGCATGACCGAAGAGGATCGCATCAATATCATCCACTTGGCTGAGCGGATAGATGGCGTTTTCCGGGTTGTATTTGGTGATGTCTTTGTCAAAACCGGTGTGAGCCAGTACTACGACGACATCAGCACCTGCTTTTTTCATCTCAGGGATGACTTTTTTGGCGGTCTCAACGATGTCTTTGGCCGTGATCTTGCCGTCGAGGTGGGCTTGGTCCCATTGCATGATTTGCGGAGTAACCAGCCCCGTGATACCTACCCGTACAGTCTGCTCCTGACCGTTTTCGTCGGTGAATTTTTTGGTGATGATGCGGTATGGAGTGAAGTAGTTCTGGTCGTTGTCTGGATTGGTGTCGTGGTCATCCACATAGACGTTGGCGTTGACATATGGGAATTTGGCGCCTTCCATCGCGGTCTCCAGAAAATCGAGACCATAGTTGAACTCATGGTTGCCGACCGTCGCCGCATCATAGCGAAGCAGATTGAGCGCTTTGTAGGTTGGATGGATTTCACCCTGCTGCAACGGCTTGATTTTGGCCACGTAATCACCAAGCGGGTTGCCCTGCAGGAGATCCCCGTTGTCGAGGAGAAGGGTGTTCTTCGCTTCTCTGCGTGCCTGTTCAATCAGGTTGACCGTTTTGGAGAAGCCGAACGTGTGAATTTCTTTATCTTCATAGTAGTCATAGTTCATGAGATTGACGTGAAGGTCTGTTGTTTCGAGCAGACGAAGCTTTAATTTGGGCCCTTGGGCATCTGGTTGGACTGCCTCTTCACTTGCATAGGACACAAGATTGGGAAATGCGATAACACCAAGTGCCACCGTGGTCGCCATTATGCCACCAAATACTTTTTTCATAGTCAATCGATTCACCCCATCGGTTTAATAGTTAACGAATGGTTAACAGTTCCAAGTATAGACAAGCTGAATGAATGTTCTGTGAATAGAGAATGAAGGTATGTTAAAGAATCTGTAAATCGTACGAACACAAAACCGCCAAGCTCTTACAGCCGGCGGTTTGACAGGTTGCTCATCCACGTATTCAGTTATGGACGGATAAACATCTGTGTCCAGTAATGACGGTAGCTTCCCCCTGATGCGTAGCCGACACCGATCTCGGTGAAGTTGGCATTGAGGATGTTTCTGCGGTGGCCTTCACTGTTCATCCAGCTGGTCACGACTTGCTGTGGTGTTGTCTGACCGGCTGCGATGTTCTCCCCTGCTGCCGTGTAGCGGATGCCGAACTGCTTCATCATGTCAAACGGAGAGCCATACGTAGGAGAGGTGTGGGAGAAATAATTCTTGTCCCGCATATCAGCCGATTTGTAACGGGCGACACGGGCGAGTTCCCAGTTGGCACGGAGCGCTTTGAGACCGTACTTGGCACGCTGTTGGTTGACCAGTGTGACGACCTCGGATTCGAACGACTTGATCTCTAAGAACAGCGGAACCGTTACCTTGTCCCCCGGATGGATCAGCGCTGGGTTAGGAAACTGCGGGTTGGCAGCGATGATCTCGGAGAGACCTACCTGATACTTCACAGCGATCTTCCAAAGTGTGTCACCCGGCTGAACCACATACACTTCCTGAGTGGATTGGGCGTGTGCGGTTGGTGCAGGCATCACAGCACCGCTCATGATCATCGCCATGAGCGCAACAAAAAAGACTACTCTTCTCATCATTTGGATTCACCCCTTCATCCGTTAAGGTGTCCAAGTGCGGGTCGAGTAGTCCTGTTGACTCACAGGAAAATGCTGTGCTGCTTATTACGTTCTTTGTTTATTCTGAGTGAATCGGCGGGCCACTACTTTGAGTACCAGCAGGGCGACCGCATAGACAGACGTCGCCAACAGCGTCGTAGCCAGCCAGTTATCTGTGCCAAGCAAAATATACAAAAGTGCATGCGCGATAAAAATTCCAAGAATCCACATCCACACGTTCATACGCTCAAAAAAGTTCATCAATCCAGCCAAACTGACTCACCCTCCATCCAAGATCAAAAATCTTCCTAGGTATGGTATTGCCAGTTTGTCCGTATGTTATGCTTATTTGATGGCAAATCCTGCTTTTTCAAGAATCTCTGCCAATTCATCCAACGGGGTATCTGCCACCTCGGCGAAAATTTTCTTGGTATGCAGATGGGTCGCATTGGGGAATTCCTGACGAAGCTGGGACCGCAGCTTTTTGCCGCTGTCATCTTCATCGGTGAAGATGTAGATCTCCTCGGCCTCATCGATCTGCTCATGCAGCCGCTCCGCTTTTTCCTCGCTGAACGTACCGAATGTGCAGATGATCGTGACAGGCTCATCCAAGATACGGAGCAGGCGTTCTTTGTCCGTTTTTCCTTCTACAATCATGACAACACCCGTTTCCATCCCAACTCCTCCTCCTGTGCTCTTTCCTATTATCATATACCATTTCCCACTAGAAAATGGCTGTTTAATCAAAAGCGGAGCTCGGCAAGCTAAAGACAACTTTTGCGAAAAGGAGTCGATCCAGCATGCAACAAAACCGTTCTAAATCCAAAAACCTCAACCAAAAAGGTCTGGCTGTCACTGGTCTGACAAGCAGCACGGTAGCAGATGATCTGCATACCGAAACCAACGGCGGCAACAGCTCTGACTATGCACAAAAAAACCGCCAAGCAGGCAGCCAAGGCAACGGCAACCGTTAATCTTTGTGCCAACATGACAAAAGACCAAGCTTCCTTTTCAACGGGAAGCTTGGTCTTTTTCGTTATATCTTGAACTTTTTCACGAGGGAATTCAGCTGATCGGCCAGTTCATTGACTTGGTTGGCTGATGCGGTGATGATATGGATGGAGCTGAGTTCCTGTTCGATCGACGCCGCAATCCCGCTAGAGCCTTGCTGGGTACGGCGGGCGATATGAGCGACATCATCCATGGAGCTGCTCACCTGTTGAGAGGAAGCTGCCAGTTGCTCAGAGGCTGCTGACATCTCTTCAACCTCTGCCGATACTTCTTGAATCGTGCGTAGAATATCGCGGAAAATCTGTCCGGTCGCTTCTACCATATCTGTCCCGACGGCTACTTCCTTGGTACCGATATTCATCGCTGCCAGCACTTGCTGGGTGTCGGCTTGAATACGCTTTACCAGGTCGGCGATTTTGGTCGCAGATTCTGCTGACTGTCTGGCCAGATTGCCAACCTCGCTGGCGACGACGGCGAAGCCTTTGCCATGCTCGCCTGCACGTGCAGCTTCAATAGAAGCATTGAGTGACAACAGGTTGGTCTGGTTGGTGATTTGTGTAATAACCTCGATGATTTGGCCGATTTCGTTGGATTGCTGGCTGAGTGATGTGATCGAGCTGGCCAGGTTCTCCACAGTGCGGGTGATCGAATCCATCTGTGTAACGGTTTGCTTTAATTGTTCAAAGCCTTTGTTCGTCTGCTCGGTGGAATAGACTGAGCGTTCTGACACCAGTGAAGATGATGAGGCAATCCGTTGAATGCCGATGGTCATCTCTTCCATCGCACGGGCGCTCTCTTCCGTTGCTTTCATCTGAGTAAGCACGTCGTTGGAAGTGGTTTGGACACTGACCGTTACATGTTGCGCAATATTCTCTGTCTCAGCAGCATGTTCAACCAGATGTCCGACCGATTGACGCAGGCTTTCGTTGGCACGATTGATCTGGTTGATCATGCCACGCCAGTTATCACGCATCTCATCGAGTGGACCTGCCACCCTGACAAGCGGCCCGAGTGCTTCCCGGTCTGGTTCTGCAGTCAAGTCACCGCTCGCCAGCACATGGATATGATTCTCAATCGCTTTGAAAGGCTTGGCCCATTTGATAAAATTGAATAAGCCTACCAGAATCATGCCTACTCCACACAGCAACAACACGATTATCACTTGCAGCCAGCTTATATCTTCAGTTGACCATATGATATATCCCAATACCGGAAGCGCTAACAACAGCCCCTGTATGAATGAGCCCATCAGATAGATGACCATTCTTTTGACCATGAATGAATCCATAGCTCGCTACATCCTCTCTTTGGCAAAATTTCAACCAAGTAATATCTCGATTCCCCTTTTTCTATTTAGTTAAACACTAAAAAGAGTTTAGAATGATTTTGCTTTGTCCACCATACATAATGAAATAGGTGTGATAAAGGAGAGAACCGCGATGCAACCAAAACAATATTACCGGATGAGACGAATCAACCAAGGGAAGGGGCGTCGTCCGTTTTCTACTCGGGAATCCAGCCTGATTTCCCTGTTTGAAATCGACGGTGACGATTATGATGATACCTATTGTGAACTGCTGGGAACAGGCAAGTGGCTTGCCAATACGGGCCGCCATTCCTTCGGCAGACAAGTCACGTCACAGCCTTATATTCTGTAGCAATATGAAGAACCCCGTTTTCGCTCCTGTCAACTAGTGAAGGAGATTCGCGAACGGGGTTTATTCTTTCGTTTCTTTCGATTCTGTAGCCGTTTGATCCTCATAAAGGTCGAGGTAAAGCAAACCAGACTGATCTACCTGCCCGAAAAATACGTCCTTCACCTGCAGGCTCCGCTCTTGTAGCTTATACTCCAACCAAGCCTTGGAAAAACCGATGTCCCGCAGTTCTTTATCCATCACCGTGCCGTCCATGATCACCGTTTTCGGCGGGTCAAGGGCAGGTACGGCAATGCCAAGCACCTTGGGTGTGACAGGCTGGGCTTCGGATTTGAGCATCACTGTGACATCTCCGTTCTCTTCCATCACCGCGAATTCTACATCAGATACGCGAAACACCTGCTGCATCCGAAGGGTTTCCAGCAGGTCTTCGGTACTGATTCGTTCTTTTCGCAGATTCTTCTCAAGGATTTTCCCCTGATCGATTAAGATTGTCGCATTACCCTGAAAAATATGGCGGAGCTTCTTACTTTTCAAAGAAAGCCAATCTGCGAGCATAGGAAAAGCCCCGAAGATCGACAAGGCGACCAAATCCTGATAAACCGGGCGCTCTGTGGTCGTTGCAGCTACCCCTGCGATCGATCCAATGGTAATCCCTACGATATATTCAATGGTCGTCATCTGTTTCACTTGACGTTTCCCAATCCATTTTGTGATGATAAACAGGTAGCTAAGTGTTGCGATTGACTGGATGATCACTTTTCCCCAATCCGGCATGGAGTCTCCTCCTTCGGCATAATCATAGGTAGTTTACCCGCACGCCGATTTTTTACCTGCTTTACAATTATTCCACTTTCTGTTACCCTTTTAAAATAATTTTAGTGAATAAAGGAGTCGTCGGCTATGCACGTACCCTTATGGAAGCAACGGCCTTTTCGACTGTTGTGGTCAGCACAAGTCGCCTCCAATGTGGGCGATCAGTTTTACTATATTGCGTTATTGTGGTTTTTGCTTCATGAGACCAACGACCCCTCTGTATTAAGTATGGTGAGTATCCCTGAGATGTTGGCCGGGCTGATCTTCTATATGATCGGCGGGGTACTGGCTGATCGGATGAGTCCCCGGCAGATGATGATGTCCTCTGACCTTGCCCGCGTCGTGATTGCGGCCCTTGTTGGTCTGGTGGTCATGCTGAAGGTGACATCCTTTCCGTTCTTTCTCGCCATGCAGTTCGCCATCGGGATCTTCTCTACGCTGTTCTATCCGTCCCGTGCGGTAGCGCTCCGCTCTGTCATCGCACAGGAGCAGCTGGGCAAGGCGAATGCTGTGTTGGATACGACCTTCCGCACAATCCGCATACTCGCCCCGATGTTGATCGGGCTCATGGCAAGTCTGATGCCGATATCCTATATGTTCTTTACCACAGGGGTATGCTATTTATTTTCAGCATTTTTTGTATATTCATTACGCTCCTATCTGTATCAGGAAAAAATGCCGCGTGCTGGTGCCTTGTCACCCAAGGAGTATATGAGTGACATCAAAGATGCGCTGACAGAGGTAGCGGGGAAACGCCTGCTCTATTACATCCTGCTGTTCGGCAACATCGGCTTCATCGTCTGGCAAATCTGCTGGAACGTCGGTTTCCCCGTCCTTGCCAAACAGCTTGACGCGGATAACCCGCAAATGCTGGCTACTCTGTTCGGCTGCTACGGGGTCGGCAATCTGATCGGAAGTCTGTTGATGACCCGCCTGCGCTATCAAAACCATCTGCTGGTTATCCTCGTTGGCTGGGTGTTCGTCGCCCTTGGATTCTTGCTGATCGGGCTGTGTGATTCAATGGAAATGATCGTCTTCGCCTCCGCCATCATCGCAGGCTTTGGCGGGCCGCTGATTGGAATCCCGCTTGTGACTGCGATTCAGACCAAGATCGAGATGCAGAATACGGGAAAAGTGTTCTCGCTCAACATGTTCGGATTCACCCTGTTTTGCATCGTGTCCAACAGCATGGGGGCCGCAGGGCTGTCTACACTGCCGGTGGCTACGATCTTTATGATCGCCGGGGTGTTCCTCTTCGTGATGATTCTGGCTGGTTATGTGCTGGGACGTACGGAGTGGAAAAAGGTGCAGAGTGAGGCGGCTACGGTGCAGGGGAGTTAGTGTTTGAGGAAATGAATCGTTAGAGTTGAAAAACATGTGTGAAAGCCTTCTCGGGATAGACCCGGGGAGGCTTTTTTGCGCTTCGAAGCATCTTCCCTCCTCATCCTTTCCCCACTTTGAGGGACAGGTTTCAATCTGGTGAACCTTCTTGAAAACCCTCCCAACTTCGAGAGGAGCGGCAAGTCTACGCCCCCTTGGGGTTTTTAATTAGGTGTAGCCAGATTGAAACCTGCCCCCTCCCACCCACATTATTAGTGAAATATTCAAAAAACAGTATACAAAACCACCTTCATGTCATATAATCTCACATATAGATAAGATGTTAGGTAATCTAACACGAAAAAGGAGTGGAAGTAACATGCTACTGCGTATTTTGGCTTCAGTGGGACTCATGAGCTTATTATTTCCGACCACCATTTTTGCTGCGGATGAACTGACGATTGCACAAGTGGCTAATGCTGTCGATGCAACGTGGGTAATGGTGGCGGCAATCTTGGTCATTTTCATGCAGGCGGGCTTTGCCCTGGTGGAGACTGGCTCCACACGCATGAAAAATGCTGGTCACGTCGCGGGTAAAACCATCCTGACCTTCGGGATTTGTTCATTGGCATTTTGGGCTTTAGGCTTTGGTCTTACCTTCGGTGACGGTAACTCGCTGATTGGCTTGACCGGATTCTTCTTTGACGGTACAGAAGAACAGGCGGCGGCTGCCTACAGTTCTCTTGCCTTCTCCTCCATCCCGGTCGGGTTGAAATTCCTTTTCCAGCTTGGCTTCGTCGGTGTGTCGCTGGCGATTGCATGGGGTGGCTTCGCGGAACGTGCAAAGTTGTCGGTTTATTTCGTTTTTGGTGTTTTGTATACCATTCTGATCTATCCGGTTGTCGGTCACTGGGTATGGGGCGGCGGCTGGTTGGCTGAATTGGGCATGCAGGATTTTGCCGGTTCGACTGTCGTTCACTTGCAAGGGGCCATCGCGGCTCTGGTAGCTACCCTGCTCTTGAAGCCTCGTATCGGTAAATACAACCGTGACGGCTCTTCTAACCTGATTCCTGGTCACAACCAAGTCTACACCGTGCTTGGCGTTATCATTCTCTGGGTTGGCTGGTTTGGATTCAATGCCGGTTCCACACTTGGTTCTACGAATGGCTTCTTCGGTTATGTGGCATTGACCACCAACCTCGCAGCTGCAGCAGGTGCGGTTGCGGCTATGGTTATCTCTTGGATCGTGATGGGCAAAGCTGACATCCCTGCGATGCTCAATGGTGTCTTGGCTGCACTGGTAGCGATCACGGCGGCTTGTGCGTTCGTCGAGCCTTGGGCGGCTGTCGTCATCGGGGCTGTGGCAGGTATTGTTACATTCTTTACCGCGATTTACTTCGACCGTCTCGGTATCGATGATCCGGTTTATGCGTTTAGCGTACACGGGATTGCTGGGATCTGGGGAACGCTCTCTACCGGGCTGTTTGCTACACCGAAGCTGGTTGAGCAAGTAGGGATCGGGGCACCGGGCCTGTTCTACGGCGGCGGACTTGGACAGCTGGGCGTGCAGGCACTAGGTCTTGCTGGTTCTGTCCTGTATGTCTTCATTGTCTCCTATGTCATCCTCGGCATCATGAAAGCAGTCATGGGTCTGCGCGTCACAGAAGAAGAGGAAGTGGTCGGCCTTGACCTGAGCGAACACGGCAGCTACGGCTATCCTGAGCTGTTGAAACAACAGCACGCAGCACCTCATCTGACTGTCAGCACCAAACAGGAAGGGGGCGACTTATCTGGACGCCCAACACAGACACTTACCTGAACAGATGGATCATATCGGGCAGATTGAACAAATCACCACTTATACTGAACTGAACCTGCGTCGGACGGAATGGCTCGCTCCCCTGCAACAAAACGCCTCTACCCAAGAGTGGAGCGGGGCCGTCTACAAGGTGAACCTTCTGCACGAACGCATGATGCAGCGGAGTGTGCAGTTGGCGATCGAAGAATTAGAGGCATTAGGCATGGGAGAACCTCCTGTGCCTTATGCTTTTGTCGTGTTCGGCAGTGCGGGCCGGCAGGAGCAGTCTTTTGTCAGCGATCAGGATAATGGGCTAATCTATGAAATCCCGCCTCATACCGGCGATACTGCCCGTGCCGAGATCGATGCCTACTTCGCCCGCTTGGCTGATGTGGTGGTACAGGGCTTGGCGGACGCAGGCTATCCTCCTTGCCATGGCAATGTCACCTGTACCAATCCGCGTTGGCGGGGGTCGGTCGAGCATTGGCAACAGCTTTTTGATGAGTGGCAGCAGGACCCTACTTGGGAAAATGTCCGGTATCTGCTGGTCGTAGGCGATGCGCGTATGCTGGCTGGCAGTCTGGTCTTGTTCTCCTCTTGGAAAGAGCGCTATCACCAGCTTTTCCAGCGGTCTCCCATGATGGTCAACCGCTTGCTTGCCAACACGCTGCACCGTCATGTACCGCTTGGATGGTTCGGACGGATTCAGACCGAATTGCAAGGCAAGCATCGCGGTGCGATCAACCTCAAAAACGGACTGTACCTCCCCTACGTCAACTGCCTGCGCCTTTGGGCGATTGCACACGATATTCCCGCCACTTCCAGCCTGCAGCGCCTGTATCTCTTACGTCAGGACAACGCATGGCCCCCTGAGTGGTATGACGATGTAGAGCAGCATTTTCGCCTGATTCTCGGCTGGCGCCTGCTGGCCCATACGCAGTGGTCACAGGAGGATTACGAGGATGCGAGCTATCTGAAGCTCCACCTTTTTGACAAAAACACACGGCACAATCTCAAATCCGCGATGAAGCTGGCGATCCGGCTGCAAGAGTTCACGCAGTCCCGCTATCAGTCGCGATCCCGCTAAAAAGGAGAGAGTCGGATGAGACAGAACTGGAATCCATTGAACCGCCTCTGGAATCTCTACCGCGAAAGCGGCCTCCCCTCCTCTCTCTCTTCTGGTGTATCCGGCAACGCTCCGAGCGATCAGGCTTTTTTGCGGGCGATGAAAAAAGAAGCGGAGAAGAAAAGCAGTATCGATATGCCTCTGGAGACACTGGAGGTCGTAGTGGTCGATCTGGAGACGACAGGCTTTCACCCGCATCATGGGGATGAGATTATCTCGATTGGAGCGGTCGCGATGCGCGGGAGTGAGGTGCTTGCGTCGGAGAGCTTTTTCAGTCTGATCCAGCCGAAGCGTGCGATTCCGCCTCATATCCAGACATTGACCGGACTGACGCCCGAAGCGTTGGCCGATGCTCCAGAGCTGTTGGCGGTGCTTTCACAGTTTTTCCAGTATGTCCGCAACCGTCCGCTGGTGGCGCACCATTCGCGGCATGAGCGTGAGTTTTTGCAGGCAGGACTGTGGAAGACAAGCCGGACCAAGTTCGCCCATCGCCTGATGGATACGATGCTGTTGGTCCGCCTCTGTGACGGCTTGCAGCGGGATGGATCACTGGACGCCTTGTGTGAGCGCAACGGCATCACCATCGAAAAGCGGCATGACGCCCTACATGATGCGACTGCAACGGCGAAGCTCTGGGGGATCTATTTGGAGAAGGCTGTGTCGCTTGGGTACCGCGACCTGCACGATGTCTATCAACAGGTGGGGAATATGAATTATTAGGAGAAAAAAAGAGAGTCGCCCCTATTCTTGATAGGGTACGACTCTCTTTTTTATTCGATGGGGTCCTCGGCCCGTGCCTGTTTGGATGCCACGAGCATGGACATGGTGAGGACACCCAAGATGGCTCCTGCCATAGCTCCGAGTATGAAGGAAAACATGTGGGAAAGACCTCCCTTTTGCCTGAAAAAGGTGTAGGTCTTACTAGTGTAGACAGCTTACAGGGAAAACATTCCTGTACAAATGCTACTCTGCCACCTTCACCAGCTGTTTCCCGATGTTCTCTCCCCGGAACAGTCCGAGGAACGCTTCTACCGTATTGTCGAAGCCTTCTACGATATTTTCACGGTACTTGAGCTTGCCTTCTACGACCCATTGGCCCAGTTGCTTCATGCCTTCCGGGAATTGCTTGGCGTAGTCGCTGACGATAAAGCCCTTGAGCAAGGCACTGTTGATGAGAATCTGCGGCAGAACGCGTGGGCCGACTTCTGGCTTCTCCTGATTATAGAGAGCGATCTGACCGCAGAGGGCGATGCGTGCTTTGTGGTTGATCAGGCGCAGGACAGCGTCTGTGATATCGCCGCCGACGTTGTCAAAGTAGATATCGACGCCGTTCGGGCAAGCTTCCTCGAGCGCGGCCTTGATATCGGTGACCGCCTTGTAGTCGATCACGGCATCGAAGCCGAGTTCATCGCGGAGGTAGCTGCATTTTTCTTCGGTACCGGCGATGCCTACTACACGGCAGCCTTTGATTTTGGCGATCTGACCGACAACCGTACCGACTGCACCAGCCGCACCGGATACGACGACGGTCTCGCCTTCTTTTGGCTGACCGATATCAAGCAGTCCGAAGTAAGCAGTCAAGCCAGGCATGCCAAGCACACCAAGCGCTGTTGTGATTGGAGCGTATGGCGGGATTTTATGTACACCTTCGCCTTTGGTGATGTTATATTCCGCCCAGCCGAGGTAGCCGACGACTTTATCCCCTACGGCAAAATTCGGGTGCTTGGACTCGGTGACTTCCCCGACGACACCGCCGACGATCACCTCGTCGAGCTTGTATGGCGGTACATACGATTTCTGGTCATTCATGCGGCCTCGCATATACGGGTCAACGGAAAGATACAGAGTGCGGACAAGCATCTCACCGTCCGCAATCTCGCGCAGCGGGGTCTCTATCATTTTGAAGTTATCATGGGTGGGCATACCCTTGGGTCTTGAGACGAGCAGGATTTCACGATTCGTAATGCTTGACATAAAAAAATCACTCCCTACCGATTGGTAATGGACTTACGAAAATTCACCGAGTAGTATACCATAAAAACCAACAGGTAAAAATGACCAAATGGGCTAACCTGCCTTTGTCAAAGGAGATGAAGTGTACATGTCCCACTCTGTAAAAACCCTGCCTGCTTGGGCAATCCGTTATCTCAACCGCCTGGGTGTGTCGGTGCAGAAGCCGTCCCAGGCGTATCTGACCGAACTGATCTCCGCTCATCTGAACAAGCTCGCATTCGAGAATATCAGCAAGCTGCTCTACTATCGGGATCAGGAACAGAACGGCTATCTGATCCCGCCCATCGAGGTCTTCACGGAAAACATGCACCGCTATGGATACGGCGGAACATGCTATACCGCCAATTCGCATCTGCACACACTGCTGACCGAACTGGGCTTCGTCTCGCAGCTGGTGTTCCTCCGTACCGATCATATGGCGATTCTGGTGGAGCTGCCCGAATGGGACGGCGAAAAGGTATATGTGGATTGCGGTGCGGCTGCTCCCTTCCTCGAGCCTGTGAGATTCATCGGCGGGCAGGAGAATCATACCGCCTTTGGCATCGACGCGGTGAAGCTCGTGCCAGATGCTGAACATGCAGGTGAATATCTGTTTGTCCGCTACCGCCGGGGTGAGGTGGTCAGCCCGCAATGGGTGTTTGATCCGAACCAAAAAGCGGAGATGTCCGATTTTGCCCCAGTCATCGAGATGATGAATCAGCCCGGCAGTCCTTTTATGAAGATTCTACGCTGTCAGTTGTATCAGACGAATCTCGGGCGTTGTCTGTCTCTGGTGAACAACCAGCTGACGATCACCTATGCAGATGGCCGTGAAGAAAAAAGAAAATTAGCGAGTATCAAAGAGATGGAAGCAGTGATGCAAGATGAGTTCGGTCTGCCGGATCTGCCTGTACGCGAAGCGATTGATGTGTTAGCCTGGCTTGGTGTTGATATTTTTGCTCCTACTCTCCCCTCGCCCGCGACAACGGGGTGAACATCACCGCAACCAGTACGGACACCATCAGAAAAATCCCCCCGATCATGATCGTCATCCCTGCCCCTATCCATTCTGCGAGCGGGCCTACCATCAGGCTCGCCACAGGCAAAAGCATCGTGCTGATCGTCGTGACGATGGCGTATACTTTTGCCTGTTCAGCCGCGGGTACGGTGGTCTGGATCAAGACCATCTCTGGCACGTTGACCGCTGTCATCGCCATCCCGAACAGAAAGCTCCCCAGCACGACCAGCCACAGCCACTCCCCACTCCCGATTCCCAGCATCGCGATCCCCTCCAGCAGACAAGCCAGCAAAAACAAGGCACCATGACGCCTGATTGTGACCTTGGTCAACCAGATGCCTGCCACGAACGCGCCTGCCGTCTGGCTCGCCTGCAACAACGTCAGCATCACCGCACTCCCCTGTAGCTCTTCATGCACATAGACAGCCATTAGGGTGGAGAGTGGGACGACGCCGACATTCACCAAGGCAAAAAAGACAGTCATGATATACAGAAGCCGATGTTGTCTAAGCGTAGTGAAGCCGTCGGAGATATCGCGGAGGTAGGCTTTATCGGCAGATGGTTTGCGGTCAGGACGGGGAGCTCGCTCTTCCCAGGAACTCACCCGCAATACCAACACCGCCGACAACAGCAGCACCCCTGCCGTCACCACCAATGTCGTCCGAGCCGAAAGCATCATGATCAGCACCCCCGCACCCATCAGCCCGGCGAAGCGGATCACCTGCTGGGAAGACTGCAACACGGCATTGGCTGCTTGAATCTGTGCAGGCACTACGACCTTGGACAACAACGCTACAGAGGCTGGCTGATAAACCGAACCACATGTCGACTGCCAAAAAGCCGAGACAAAAAACAACCAGACCGGTGCATACCCAAACCAATGGCAGAGCGGAACGAGCAGCACAAGCAGGCCCCTCACCACATCTGAGGCACACATCCAATGCGCCATTTTTCCCCGTTGCAAAAGCGGGCTGAACAACACGCCAAACAGCATGATTGGAACAAGATTGCTCATATACAAAAGCGACGTGCTGACCGCGCCGCCACCTGACTCCAGCAACAGCCATACGAAGGCCACGGAAGCGAACTGATCTGCCAGTCCTTTTAGCAGATGGGAAGCAAATAAAAAGGAAAAGCTTGTATCCCACAGCTTCGTGCGGGGAGATGTCAACGGCAGGTTCATGGGCAAAACCTCTTTTCTTTTTGGAGATAGGGTCGGATATCGTTGGAACCAAGATTAGATAAGTGACTAATTAGATTATTATCTAATCTAATGAGACACGTCAACCCTTCCATGAAAAATATCATTCCTTAAACCAAATCGAAAATTTGAAAAAGGATAATAGCGGATATATAATGGAATTATGTGTAAATCATATCCCTAAGGAGCTAACGACTAATGACACTGAAATTGATCCCGTATCTCGTGATGGATGGAAATGCTAAGGAAGCAATCAAATTTTACGAGAGCGCATTGGATGCCCAAGTCCTCTACGTTCAAACCTTTGGCGAAATGCCTGAAAACCCTGAGTTTCCTTTGCCGGCAGAAGCGAAGGAACGAGTTTCACATGCTACACTCAAAGTGGGTGAAACAGACCTGATGTTCTCTGATTCCTTCCCAGGTCAGCCTGTTCAGAGCGGAACACAAGTAACCATCTGCATCTCCACTGACGACAGCGAAAAAGCAACCAAAATCTTTGAAGCCCTGCAGCAAGGCGGTCAGGTGAACATGCCGTTGCAAGAAACCTTCTTCAGCCCTGCATACGGAATTGTAACGGACAAGTATGGTGTGAACTTCCAAATCTATACCGAGAAGCAACAATAGATTGATCCTACAATGAAATACTGAGAGACACCGAAAAGCTCTGACGCGTATCATCGCATCAGAGCTTTTTATTTTTACCATCGGGATCAGCCATATAATCCAGACAGCCAACATGTTTTTCTGGGGATTTGTCTGATCATGAACAAACAAACCAATGATCTGTGACAATCATCACAAAGCTTTCACCTGGAACCTGTTCTGACGGATTGATTTCTTCCTATCCATTGATATAATCATCATGGACAATGAATTGAAGGAGGAACTTCCATGTTGAATACCCCAGTCGGGCGTCTACGCCTTGTCGGTATGATCGAAGGCATTTCTTATCTGGTACTGCTTGGAATTGCGATGCCACTCAAGTATTATGCTGATTTTCCGCAGGCTGTTAAAATTGTCGGTGCTCTTCACGGCATATTCTTCGTGCTGTTCCTGTTGGCTGTCGCTCATGTGATGATCGACCGTCGCTGGTCTCTGTTTCGCGGAGTCGGTGCGGTTGTAGCCTCCTTGATTCCTTTTGGGACGTTCGTTCTGGACAGACAGCTTCGCAGCGAGCAATAATGGATGAGAAAAAAAGCGCAGTGCCACAACCCCGAACAGGCTGTGACATTGCGCTTTTTTATGGCGTGGGGTCTCGAATCCCCGAACTTTCTTTTTCGTCTATTCCTCTACAGGTCGGTGGCTCGTATTCAGTATCATTTGCTGAATTCTATTAGGGCAACATTTAATTTTTTTATGTTCTCCTTATATTTACCGTCTGCTTTTTGTAGGGAGAAATCATTAACATTTAAGTTTCTTTCAAGATTGTAGATTTCACTAAAAACATTTTTCATTTTTTGGACTTCAGTCACATCACTTGTATCCAATATTTCTTTAATCTTAGCAACATATTTTTTTTCATTTGCGTATAGGTTTAATATTTCCTCTTGCAAAGATTCTTCCACGATCTTGTTAAATTCATTTGGATCCCGCGCAAGATCATGTGGCAAGGATGCAGGGTTTCCTTGAAGAAAACCATCTGCCATCCCTTTTATATACAGCAGGTCATCTTGGCTGTCTGCTTCTGTCAGTTCTTTTGTGATATTCCCAACTTTAAAGAGATGTTCAGAATAATGCTCCTTGAAGATGGAGTCTAATGTACTTGTCTTGGACTGATTATCTTGAATCACTTCAGTATCTGCCGGACTGCAGGAAATCAATAATAACACGGATATAATCAGGATATAGCTAAAATTTCTTCTCACCAGATCACAGCCTTTTTCTATTATTTTAACAGGAAAGGCATCTGGACTCATCGTCCAAATGCCCTACCTCTGCTTTATCCAGGTATCTGATCTAACCCCAAGGCCTGTTCGGCGGCTCATCCTGTGTCGGGGTGATCTCCCAACGTCCGTTCTGCTCGATGGCGACGTACTCCGTATGGGTTTCCTTGCCATTGCGCTTGGCTGTGATGACGATGCTGTAGCCCTCGCCTTGTGCCTTGGCTTGCTCCAAAGTGAGATAAAGTGCGCTTCTGGCTGATGAAGTCTCCATCGTCCCCCTCTCCACCTGTCCCATGTAGTGGTAATCCTGCTCCGAGGTCTTGACAGCGACTTCTCCAATATAGGCGAGCATGCCTTTGGCCAGATGTTCCTTCTCTTGATCTTTTAGTTCGGTGAGTGCGGTCGTATCGAGGGCGACGACTTCCACCGATGTGCCGTTCTGCGGTGGGCGGAAATAGTGGTTGAGCACGGAACGGTAGAGATCAATGTCTTGATTGGCCGCGCTCGCGGTCTGAAAGGTGAACGTATGGGAGCGACGACCCGCAAGTGCTGTCACCTCTACCGTTTTCCCCGGGAGGAACAGATCCGGAGTGAAGGTGAGCATCTTCTGGTTAAAGCCGGTCACACCTTGGATCGGGATCGTCAGGTCATCGGCATACTGTACCATCAGCCCACCGCTGTCTGACTCCTCTTCAAAAGTAACGGTAATGGACTCATGCAGCGGTACATGGACGGCACCATTGGCCGGATACGTAGAAGTTACCCAAGAATAATCGAGATATTTATCATAGCCATACAGAAGCAGTACCAGACTGGCAATCACGGTGAGTGCGATCCCAGCTTGTTTTTTGTTCAGGCGGTCGGATGATTCTTTGCTGCTGAGCATACGAAGCATGTGACCAATTACAACAATTGATAATGTGAGCAGTATGATATGCGGCAGCATCATCAGGATGCCCCCGTGTGCCGGGTTCGTGATCATGGTCTCAGCGATCGCTCTTCCATAAAAAGTGATGTTGAGTATGATCGGCATGATTTGGGCTAATGCCATGAATATCATCCCGAGAACACCGATGATCAGCAGGCTTTTGCGCCAGATGCCTGTCAAGACTGGAAGCAGTAATCCCCCTATGAGTGTCACTCCTCCACCGCCTATGGCGAGCATCCCCCAGAGTGTAATCTCCCCTTCTGTCTCCTGTCCCAGCACGTACCATGAAAACAGCGGAACATAGCAAGTCCCCACAATGACCGATAGAATCCCTGTTGCCATGATCCAAGCAAATGTACGTCTGAATAAACCTTCCATCCCCCTCACCCTTTCTATGTATTTTGGGTGTTTTATCCATTCATGTATGACGGATCGAGATTCCAAATCGTTACAATCAAGACAGAAAAAAGAGCACTTCCGTCTTGGGAAATGCTCGTGTAGCATAGATGCCGGCAAAATAAGATCAGCCCGTCGAACGAATCGAACGGGCTTTTGGGCTTTTGATATGGTTTGATACGGCTTTATTTTAACTGAAAACGGCTGATCAGCTGCTGCAGGTCCTCCGCCATCTGAGCGAGTACACTGGCAGACACCGTGATCTCTTCCATCGTAGCCAGCTGCTCCTCGGTGGAGGCAGAGATATTTTGCAGGACAGAGGAATTCGTCTCGCTCACTGCTTCGATCTGACGAATCACAACCACGACATCCTCAGCACCGACAGCCAGCTGTTGGACAGCCGTGGTGACTTCTTGAATCTGTGTGGTGACATCGCTGACCGCAAATGAAATCTGACCAAAGGAATCACCCGCGGTCTGCACCGCTTTGATCCCCTCTGCGACCTCTTCCGTTCCAGCTTCCATGGAGCGGACAGCCTGGCTGGTTTCTTGTTGGATCGTGGTGATCAGTTCCGTGATTTTGGCTGCGGATTGGGTGGATTGTTCCGCCAGCTTGCGGACTTCATCAGCAACCACCGCAAAACCACGGCCATGCTCTCCGGCACGTGCTGCTTCGATCGCTGCATTGAGTGCCAGCAGGTTGGTCTGATTGGAGATATCGGTGATGGCACCGACGATGGCACCGATCTGTTGGGAACGCTCGCCTAAGCCTTTGACGATCCGCTCCAGTTCACGAACCGTTTTGTTGACGGATTGCATCTGGCTGATCGCGGTGTGGATGGCCTGGTTACCTTCTTCTGTTTTCTGAAGCGCTTCCATTGCATTAGAGGACACGCTTCGTGCATTGGAGGCAATCTGCTGTACGCCGACAGACATATCACCCATGGTATCTGCTGTCTGTTGCATGCTGCGGACCTGTGTCTCCGAGCCGCTTGCCACTTCTTGAATCGTCGTGGTGATCTGCTCACTTGCCATGCTGGACTGCTCGGCACTTGCGATCATTTCCTCGGAGGAAGCGGCAAGCTGTGTTGATTTGTCATTGATGTTCATCAGAACGGCTTGCAGGGAGTCGGCCATCTGATTGAAGCTACCGGCCAATTGTCCGATTTCGTCACGGGACTTGCTCTCTACCCGCTTCGTCAAATCACCCTGTGCAACCAGCTTGGTCGTATCGTTGAGCTTACCCAATGGAACGACAATTGAGCGGATGACGAAGTAGTTCTGCACCATGGCATACAAGAACAGCACACCCAGCACAATCCATGATGCGGTCAAAATCGGTTGGGCAGATTTGTCCGCTTCTTCTTCATACATGGTACCCATGATCTTCCAGTTAGTCAGAGAGTTGGTAGCAAAAAACAGCATCTTTGCCTTGCCTTCCAGCTGGTAGGAGAATTCCCCGCTGATGCCGGAATAGACTTGCTCTGCGGCATCTCCCGTCATCTTTTTGCCTGTTTCGGTCGGGTGAACCAGAAAGTTCCTTTCTTTATCCACCAACATGACATAACCTTCACGCCCTACCTGAAGGCGGCTGATCGGTTCGGACAGATGATCCAGATTCAGATCAATCGCCATGACAAATCGATTGGACATATCGGTTTTGGCAATCGTGATCTGCTGGTTGCCAGACTGCTCATCCTTGTACGGCTCTGACATGACGACCGTCCGTCTTTCTACAGCTTGTTCATACCACTTCTGCTTGGTACCTTCATAGCTGTCAGGTTTTGGATGATCACCAGCCTGTATGAGTCGACCGTCTGGATAAACAATATAGACATTGCTGACCTCACTGTGGTTTTGCTGGTAACGCTTGATGGATTCCAGTCTGCTTTGGTCCAGATCATTCTCAGCTGCTTCTTCAACCAGTTCATTAATTTCTTTGATTTTAGGGGAAATTAAACTGGTGACAAGTTGATCGACCAAAACAACGGTTTGGCGGGCACCCTGCAGAATTTCATCCTGTACGCGTTCTTTTGAAATGTAATAAGAAATCCCTGCAATCGATAAACTCGGCAGCAGAAACAAGATCGTGCAGGCCACGATCAGCTTTGTCTTCACGGACAGTTGTAAGTGTCTTAGCATGAATAATACGCACTCCATCCTTACCCCAAATTTAGCTAGCGCTTTTAATGTACTACCCTTGTTTCAACCTAAATAAAACTTTTAAAAACACTTTGAAAAAAGTAGGCTTCTATTTCCAAAATGGCAACAGTGAGGGAACATGTATGAGGAAACTACGTTATATGCTGCTGGGCTGTTCACTTCTTTGGCTTTTTCTCTTGGCGGCACCGTCTTGGGCTGCGCCGACGCCATCTCCGGATATCAAGCCCAGCTCGTCAAAACAGGTGAGACTATATATTAATCTCTGGCATAATCGAGTGTTTTTGATGACAACGGAGGGAGAGATTTTACAATCCTTCCGTCTGTCTCCTGGGACAAAGGATACACCGTCCCCAGTCGGCTCCTTCAAGGTCATCTACAAAGCAAAGGATTGGGGCGGTGGCTTCGGTTCCCGCTGGCTGGGTCTGAATGTCACGTGGGGCAATTATGGGATTCATGGCACAAATCGGCCCAAGCTGATCGGCAAGTATGTCTCCCACGGCTGCTTTCGGATGCGAAACAGGGATATTGAACAGCTGTATGAGCACGTCCCCGTCGGCACCCCTGTCACCATCGACGGCCCCATCATGGGACATGAAGATCTAACCTATCGGATTCTCGTCCCCGGCTCCAAAGGTGCATTGGTTGTTCTCGTGCAGAACCGTTTACGTGCTGCCGGTTATTATCAGGGAGCCTGTCACGGTATTTTTGATAAGCGTACCGAAAAAGCCATCTTCCGGTTTCAAAAAGCAGAAGGTCTGGAGCAATCCGGTCAAATCCACCCGGTCGACCTGCAGCACCTTGGGATTATCGATTAATCCACACCAAAGGACTGATTGATGTGCACAAACGTATCTGGAACCTCGTACTCCTGTTCACGCTCAGCACGATTCATCCTGTGTCCGCTCATCCGGCCCGTCCCTCTTTTGATGTCATCATTGACGTAGGTCACGGGGGTGTCGATGGCGGTGCTGTTGAGGCAAATGTATACGAAAAGCATATTAATCTGGCGGTAGCCAAGCTGCTTTATGATGAAATGGACAAAGCGGGGTATCAGGTCATCCTCAACCGTGCTGATGATCATGCTCTCAGTGAAGACAACCGCTGGCTCCGTACGAATTCCCGTCATATCAAGGATTTGGCCCAGCGCAAGCATCTGGCGATAGAGCTTGCTCCCAAGGTGATGATCAGCCTGCATGCCAACGTAGCGTCCAATTCATCTGCCCGCGGTCCCAATGTGCTGTATCAGCGCAACAATCAAAGCCTGATGCTGGCGGATATCATCCAACACTCGCTCAACCGGCTGTATGGGATCAAGCACCGAGAGCCAGTCAAAGGACGCCCCTACTACCTGCTGAACCAATCGGTCTGTCCGACGGTGATTGTCGAGATGGGTTATCTCACCAACCCTGGTGACCGACAGGCGCTGATAACGCCAGAGCATCAGGTGAAGCTGGCTAAGAGCATTCGGGATGCGGTCGATGAGTATTTTCTGCTAGTCGGCGGACTTGGACAAGAGCCGCAGGAACCATCATTCTGGGCTACTCTCCTGCATCGTCTGCTGGAGTGGGTAGCTGTCAGTGATTAGCATTCTCTTTCCAAACACATGCCCCAAAAAGACGCCAGTGATGCCTGCGCGTCTTTTTGGCATATTTTAGTCACCTTATTTTTTTTAATTTACTCTTCATTTTTTAGTGTTTTACAGGTATGTTGGATATATTAGGAACGTTTATACTTTATAATGAAGGGTAAATAAATATGAATAATATACACTGGCAGGAAGGGGTCATTATGAGTAAAGCATTATCGCTGAGATCGGTGATCGTCGGACTCAATCTACTATGTGTACTGATTCTTTCATGCGGCGGTATTTTCGGTTTTTATCAGATGACCACTAGCCATCTGCTGGAGCATACTCTTGAAGTTAATTCCGCTTACTCCAAAAAACTTGCCAAAACGACTGAATATACATTTTCCACCATGCAGCAAAACATGGAGACACTTGCCCCTGAAATCGCAAAACGGTTTTACAAGACAGATGAACTCCAGCAAATGATAGATCTCTCATTAAAATCAAACAATTACTATAATTCCGCTTTTGTGGCCGACGCCAACGGGCAGGTCATTGTCACTTCTCCTCAAATCGGACTCAGGGGAGTTGTCCTCTCTTCCATAGGGGCCAAGCAAGCCTTGAAGGAGAGACGTTTTCTCATATCTGAGCCTTACATGGGAGCCACCGGCCGATTCATTATTCTGGTCTCACAACCACTCTGGGATCAAAATGGAACGTATCTCGGCTTTATCGGCGGCACAATCTATCTGGAATACGATAATATCATCAAAAATCTACTCGGTACTCACTTTTCAAAAGATGGCTCGTACGTTTTCGTCGTCGATGACAAGGGGCGGTTGATCTTTCACCCTGATCAGCAGCGGGTAGGCGAAGTCGTCAAGGAGAATACCGTGGTGCAACAACTTCTGCTAGGGAAAGAAGGTACTCTTGAGACAACCAATTCACGGGGAATCAAGATGCTGACTGGTTATTCCTATGTCCCCATCAGCAAATGGGGAATTGTAGCTCAAACCCCGTTGGCCGATACGATGGAGCCTCTCTACCGAACCCTGTTCTTCCTGATCGCCTATTCCTTTCCAGTGCTGATCCTTGTCATCGTACTAACCATCGTCATCTCGAACAAAATCACCCAGCCGCTGAAAGTGCTTGCTGATTTTTCTGATAAGGTGATTCGTTCCGATAATCAAAACATGCTCAAACTCCCCGATCAGGTCAGTACTTGGTATTATGAAGCCAAACAACTGAAAAAGGCTTCTGAAATGATGCTTTGGGTGCTTCAGGAACGGGCGAAACAATCGCTAACCGACTCACTGACCGGACTGATGAACAGGCGCGGGGCCGATAAGCTGATATTTAAATGGATCACACATGCCAAGCCATTCACGCTGGCGATCATTGATATTGATGAGTTCAAATCTGTCAATGATACCTACGGCCATCAAAAGGGCGATGAGGTACTGCAATTCGTCACCAATGTTCTGAAGGAGAATGTACGTGAGGGAGATGTATGCTGCCGCTATGGTGGAGAAGAATTCCTCGTGCTCCTCCCCAATACCAGCGGGGAAGAAGCTTTTGCCCTCATTGAAACCATACGCCTACGGTTTAGTATCATGCCAAATCCCACTGGTCGATCTATTACAATCTCCTCGGGAATCAGCGAATACCCGAATACCGCTTCGACTGCCGAAGAACTCTTTTCGCTTGCTGATGCCGCTTTGTATCAGGCAAAAGAGGGCGGTCGAAATCGGACGGTACTGTCGAAGTAAAGGAAGCGCCGTCTGTGGGATGGTCTGTGGTTAAGAACTCGGATCAGTAAGAGTATCCTAATATGTCACATCGTTTGTAAATCAAAAAGAAGCCGGTTCTTCCCATTTAAAAGGGAGATCGGCTTCTTTTTGGTTTTGCTTCTTGTCTTTTAACTATCTTTGATCTTTCCTTTCCCATTCACACCCGGAGAGGCTGAAGCCTAACCTGTGATGAATGACTTCCTCACCCGTCCCCAGAATGGGAGCTTTTTGTATCGGGCGAATTTGACTTTATTCTGTCCCACTACACAGACGATCGAGCGGATATCTGTCCAGACCGCTTGTTCACGGTCGAGACCAATCATCACTTCCGGGTTCATCATAATCAGCTCCACCTGGTGGTGCTTCGGCAAAACCAATGAGCTGTTGATCGTACGGTACGTCTGGTTATTAATCGAGGCAATCTCCGAGAGCTGAATCCCCTCCAGCGACGGATGTACAATCGCTCCGTTGACCGCTTTGTTGTAGGCGGTACTGCCTGATGGCGAGGAGACGATCAGTCCGTCGCCGCGGAAGGTCTCGAATTCTTCGCCATTGATGTATACCGCTACTACCAGTGTCGATAGGCTGTTATTGCGTAGAACCATCTCGTTTAACGCCCATTTGTACAGAACCTCTCCGTCTCGCTTATGAAATTCGCAGTCAACCGTCGGGTACTCCGCGATGAATGGCTCGACATTTTCTAATGCCAGTACAAAATCATCCAGCTCCTCTGGCCGCCAATCCGCATAAAAACCGAGGTGTCCTGTATGTATGCCTACATAGGAGGGAGAAAAGCCATACTGATGCACCGCCTCCAACAGCGTCCCATCCCCCCCGATGGAAAGCACCAGATCGGGCTGTTCTTCTCCGTTATTTTCAATCAAGGTAAAAGGCCGCGTGGAACTAGCCCGTAATTTTTCACGTAGCAGCCTGTCCACTTCGCGGGTATTGTCGTCGTCGCGTAGTACCGTGGCTATTTTCATGGTTTTTCGTACCCTTTCCATTCCTTTTCCTCATCATACCATAGATAACAGGATGATACCGCCTGTGGCTTACAGAATGGGCGAATATAGCGTTTTCATCAGCTTGTTCCGATACGTATGCTGTACAGAATCAAATCTGCATGCCATTTGACTCTGGAAAGGACGTGACGATCATGCCCCCTCGCCGTTGGATTCTCGTTTCGCTGCGAAGACGCCGCCTGTTTCTGTTCGAAGGTGACCGGGTGATCCGTAACTATCCCGTCGGCCTCGGAAGGACAGCGACCCAGACACCGCGAGGCGAATTCAAGATCATCAACAAGGTCCCCTGGCCTGACAGCTATCCAGGTGGCCCGCTCACCGTCTATGGAACGTTCTGGATGGGTCTGAGCGCACCTCATTATGGCATACACGGCACCAACAATCCCGCCTCCATCGGCAAATATGTCTCACACGGCTGCATTCGGATGTACAACCGGGATGTCGAGCAGCTGGCTTCTCTGGTCTCCATCGGCACAGAGGTCAAAATCCGTCCCAATTAAACAGAGAACAGACACTGCCAGTCACTATGTCCCGCTCCCCCGGTGAGCACCAATGAAAAAGACAGGCAGGTACGCATCAACAGCGTGACCTCCTGTCTTTTTTAGAGGGGGGTGCCGTCTGCCCTCAGCCCTCGTCATGGCATGAGAGGAGCAGCAGTCATCCAGACCCGCTTAGGTAAAGATCGGGCTCTTCTCCACTCTGGACAGCACTTCCTGCGCTTTTTGAATCCAAGCCTGATCCAGTGCTGCATCTTCATCAATCGGCTCTTGGAACTGGTTTAACAGCGGTGCGGCATATTGGCTGCTGTAGTACCCGATATCCTCTTCATTTCCTGTCCGGTACACATGGCGCAAGACGAAGGGCGTCCCAAACTCAATCAACGCCTGGCTGTCGTCGAGCTCCCCATCCCGCACTTCAACCGGGATGCGGATGAATACCATCGCTTTATCATCCAGTTGGCGATCCAGATAACCTTTGTCATAATCCCAGTTGGCGAGGGTGAACTCTTCCTGGCCGAGATGCTCCTTGGCCTCGCCGAATGTGGTCTGTTTGCCTTCGATTGCGGAACGCATGATATGCATAGACATCCCTGCCCTCATATTAGATTCTCTTGGTTAGTGTGCAACAAACGGCAGAATCATAGTCATCCATTTGGGCAGGGAGAGAAGCTTTTCCGTACTTTTGCCCTAGTTTCACACCTGCGGCCAAGCGGGTAATTGAATAAAGAGAACCTATGAGTTATGTCAACTAAGAGGTGTGCCCATTGAAACGAACTCTTTTTATGCTGCTCGTGTTTGTCCTGATGATCGGGACAAGCCTGACCCATGCTGCCACATCGGCTGAGCCGGTGTCTTTCCACTCTTCTGCTCCTACTTCGCTGGAGGAAGATTTGCAATATATCTTGCAGACAGAAGATTCCCGATCCTTGCTCGAAGACTTCAATTGGCAAGCATTTGATCAAAAACGCAACGGTAAAAAAGTACTGGGCTATTACGTCGGCTCAGAGCGCTCCGACCGGCTGTCCTACGATTCACTCATCACCTACAACCACATGCTGACCGACATCGCTTTCGTCACCTACAATACGGACAAGAACGGCCATGTCACCGGCGATCCGTCCCAACGCGGCATCAGCTTGTCCCATTCGACCGGCAAGTCCAGCTATCTCGTCGTGACCAACCACAGTGGGGACAACCTGTTTGACAAAGACGTCGCCCATGCCATCGTCAGCAATACACAGGTACAGGAGCGCTTCATCTCTGAGCTGCTGGCACTCGTCCAGAGCCACCGCGCAGCAGGCGTCAATCTCGACTTCGAAAATGTACCTGCCACAGACCGCAATGCCTTCTCATCACTGGTGGCCCGACTCGCCACCCGCCTGCATGTACAGCACAAGCTGCTGATCGTCTCCGTCCCCGGCAAGGAGCACGACAATCCACGGTTCTACTGGAATCATGGGTTTGACTATGCCACCATAGGACGGTACAGCGACTATGTACAGATTATGACCTATGATGAGCACGGCCCTTGGTCAGATCCAGGTCCGGTTGCCTCCTACCCTTGGGTGAAAAACTGTGTCATCTTCGCCGTCTCCCAAATTCCTCCGCACAAAATCCTGCTGGGGATCCCAGGCTATGGCTACGACTGGAACCCGACAGAAGACACCGCTGTTCTCTACAAGCACATCCCGGCGCTGATCAAGGAAACCAAAGCAACGGTGAGATGGGACTCCAAAGCACAGACCCCAACCCTCACCTACCGTCAAAACAACCAGACCCATACGATCTGGTACGAAAACGAGCAAAGTCTCAAATTAAAGCGTAATCTCGTGGAGCAATACCATCTGGCTGGCTATGGAGTTTGGCGGATGGGCTTCGAGGATCAAAGCTTTTGGAACGTTCTCATCAAATAAATTTTACAAAATCCTTTCTACTTTTATGGTGGAAAGGATTCTTTTTCTTTATAATGGAAGGTAGTTAATCATTTTCCTTTCTATGGCATTTGTCAAAAAAGGTAGGAGATACATGGATATCAACAGCCTGTATAACTTTCTCAATGTCACTCTTTCCATCTTTCTGATCGTCTTGGCATCGTATCTGACGCTGTTATCGGTCGAGCAAGCGAGCCGGACAAGCGGAGACGTACGCCGGCTTCTCCTGATCACCGGTACCTTGATGTTGACGAGCGGCATCTCTGGCATGGATTATTTGGCATCGCTTTCAATGGGGAGTCATCAGTTGACCAATTGGCTGATGAATCTGCTCTCCCTCGCGATCATCCTGTCCGTCAGCATCGTCATTGTCCTGATTACCGGACGGCAGAAGATCACTACTTCCAAGCAGCTAACCTCCAGCTTGATGGTCGGCGTAGCTCTGATCGGGATTCATCAGATCGGGATTTCGACGGCAGATTTTCGGGCGGTGTTATCCTATAATACGCTGCCGTTTCTTCTGGCTCTGTTCATCTCGTTTGCTTCCTCGTTCATCACGATCTGGGTGATCAATCAGTTCCGCATCTCGCCCAAGACGTCCAGTCCCAGCCAGAAGCTGCTCGGCGCGGTGATGATCGGACTTGGACAAGCAGGTCTGCACTACACCACACTCTACTCGATGAAAATTTCCAAAACGACGTTGGTGAAGCATATCAACGATAATCAAGAGCTTTTCGTTTCTGGATATGCAGTTGGTATTACAACGACGATCATCCTGATTCTAGTGCTGGTTATCGCCTTCCTCGACCGCGGTCTGGCGATTCAGGCGGCCAAGGTGAGCGACCTGCGCTACCGTTCCTTGTTCGAGCACAACTCTGACATGGTCTTCTCCTTTGACCTCGTCGGACGCATCCTGAGCATCAACCCTTCTGTCGAAAAAACACTGGGCTATTCGCTCAACGAACTGATCAACCGTCCCTTCACCAAGCTGGTCGCCCCAGAAGATCTCGAAAAAGCGCTCAACTACATGTACAAATCCGTCAATGGCGAGCGTCAGGAATTCGAGCTGTTCCTCCATCACAAACAGCGCAACTCTCTGGAGATCCAGCTGACCACGGTTCCAATCATCACCAACGATCAGATTGTCGGTCTCTATGCGATCGCCAAGGATGTCACCGAGCGCAAGAAGACAGAAGAATTGCTGCGCAAATCCGACAAGCTTTCTGTCGTCGGTGAGCTCGCCGCCGGGATCGCCCACGAGATCCGCAACCCACTCACTGCGCTCAAAGGCTTCGTCCAACTGCTGCAATCGAAATCGAATGAAGATCAACAATATTTCGAAATTATGCAAGATGAGTTGGATCGGATTAACTTTATCGTCAGTGAGCTGCTGCTCTTGGCCAAGCCGCAGGCGGTCAACTACCTGCCCAATCAGCTGCACCAAGTCCTGCAAGATGTCATCACCCTGTTGGAGACGCAGGCGATCATGAACAACATCCAGATCCTCATCGAGTTCGAAGAGGTCAATCCTGTCATCCTCTGCGAAGAAAAGCATCTCAAGCAGGTCTTCATCAATATCCTGAAGAACGCGATCGAAGCGATGGACAGAGGCGGAGACATCCGCATCATCACCAAGCTCGTCCCTCCCAATCAAGTCTTGGTGCGCTTCATCGACCAGGGTGTCGGAATCTCCCCGGAGCTGTTGAAAAAGCTGGGTGAGCCCTTCTACACCACCAAAGAAAAAGGGACCGGCCTCGGTATCATGGTCAGTACCAAAATCATCGAAGAACACAACGGAAAAATGCAGATTCAAAGTGAGCAGGGCAAAGGCACGATGGTTGATGTGATTCTGCCGCTGTACGAGGAGGTCAGCCTTCCCGAAACCAATCCATCCGATGATCGAAATCGAAACAGCAGCATGGAAAATGTCAGGGAAGAAATGCTTGCAGGGCGTGTCTCGTAAGACGCGCCCTTTTCTTATGAAGGAGGATATCGGTTTATGAATAGGAACGTAATCGTAAAAGAGCTCCCCGCCTATCAAGTAGCGTATGTCAGACACGTCGGTCACCATTTACATACCTATCAGGCATGGCATACGTTGGGGGAATGGGCTTCTGCACATGGTCTTACTCCACCTGCCCAGTTTTCAATCGGGATCTCGCTTGATAACCCGGAGCAGGTCGCAGAAGATGCATTCCGCTATGATGCCTGTATCACCTTGCCAGATGGCTTCGAACAAAAGGAATATCCCAACATTCAGTATCAGACGCTTTCCGGCGGGCTGTATGCCATGTACTCCTTCTACGATACGGTAGAAAAGCTGGCAGATGCCTATCAGGTTATGTTTGGGGAATGGCTGCCTGCGAGCGGGTATGAAGCAGATGAACGGTTATGCATGGAATTCAATATGAACAATCCGGCAGAAGATCCGGAAGGCAAATGCAAGGTGGATTTGTACATCCCGATCAAGCCTAACGTGTAACGCACGGAACAGAAAAAGCCCTCGCAGCAAGCGTGGGCTTTTTTTCATGAGCTATTTCTTTTGTTGTTCGTGATGGATCAGCCATGCCTTGCGGGTCAGACCCCCGCCATAGCCACCCAGCTCCCCATTGGTATTGATGATGCGGTGACATGGCACCACGATGGCAATCTGATTGGCACCATTCGCCTGTGCGACAGCTCGGCAGGCAGATGGTTTGCCGATCAAGGTGGCCAGTTGGGAGTATGATCTGGTTTCCCCTGCCGGTATCTTTCGCAGCTCATCCCAGACCATCTGTTGAAAAGGGGAGCCGAGATAGGCGATCGGTGTCTCAAAGTGGGTCAGTTCCGCCTCAAAATATAGATTTAATTCTCGTTCAATCGACTGGATGGGCGGTGTCGTACCGGGGATAACCGCAGCTTTCATTCTCGCCCGCAGCCGCTCCACCTCCCGCTCCAGCCCCCGTCGGTCCACAAATTCCAACAGATAAAGCAGCTCATCATCTGCAATCGCGATCATCGGTCCTAAGCGGGTATCGATCCATGCTGCTTTGAGAATCCGTGTATCACCGAGCAGCGTCGGAGCCGCCCCCATAATCCGTGAAAAAGCATCCCGAAAACCACTGCTGGATTCGTATCCGGTACTCAGTTGCGCATCAATGACGTTTTTCCCTGTACGTATCTCTTTCATGGCGATCCCCATTCTCCTTGCCCGAGCGTATTCGACGAAGGTCATCCCGAACCGTTTTTTAAATTGGCGTCGGGCGGTGGATGCATCGATGGAAAGCTCCTGAAAGTCGCTGTCTTTCCATCGCTTCTCCGGATTGGCTTCCACAGCCTCTACAAGCGTTCGGACGATCTCGGAGACATGATTGGGATGGGACAGAGGACGACACCGTTTACAAGGACGAAAGGAAGCCAGCAGAGCCTGTTGAGCTGTCTCAAAAAATTCGCAGTTCTCGAATTTGGGTTTTCTCGCCGGACAGGTCGGACGACAGAACACACCTGTTGTCTTCACTCCTACATAGAACAAGCCTTCATATTCCGATTTTTTATCAACCAATGCCTGATAGTACTCTTGTTTATATTCAGGTTTAATCATTCCGTCCTCCCTGACAATCATGCCTCGTAAGCTTGTTATGATTATTGATTATAGCGGTTGGATCGGAAGCTGTACGCCGAGAATCAGGCATTGATTTTTTTCTTTGATGACAAGCTAGACGGCGGGTTCAGACTCTTGCACAACCTGACCACGAAAAAACCGCTCCGGCAAAAACGGCGTCAGCCCACTCCGGTCGCCTGTCAACAGCCAGTCTGCCATGGTTCTAGCCGTGACAGGCGAGAGCAGAATCCCGTTGCGGTAATGTCCGCTTGCCATCGCGAGACCTTCATAATCCCCGATTGGCCCAAGCATCGGCAGACCGTCAACGGTACCAGGGCGCAGACCAGCCCATGCACGCAGGAAGGTAGCCTCGCCGATCGATGGCACATACGGAAGCACACTGGTCAATACAGAAGCCAGCCCCGCCATCGAGACCTCCCTGCGGAAGCCCGCCTGATCTTCTGTCGCTCCGATCACGATGCGGTTGTCCTGCTTCGGTACGAGATAGCCTTGCGCACCAAAAATCACATGGCGCAGCTCCAGACTGCCTGCCGAGACTGCCGCGATCTGACCGCGTACGGGAAAGATCGGGACAGTAAGCCCGAGCCAGCCGGCGATCACACCAGCCCATGCCCCTGCGGTTATGATCGTCTGCTCTGCGTAGAGCTTGCCTTGGGTCGTTTCGACACCTCTTATTTTAGTTTCATTATGCCCGGTCAATAGCTTCGTGGCGACCGCCCCTTGAATCAGCTGAACTCCGATTTTTTGGCAGGCCAACAGTAGGGCTTGCAGGAGCAGTACGTTATTCACATCGCCTTCGGTTGGAGAATAGATCGCTCCGAGCGTATCTGGGTTAAGCGCAGGTTCCAGCTTGCGCAAATCCTCCTGCCCCACCCACTCGACAGGGTATCCCGCTGCCTTTTGCCACTGGTACTTGTCATGCCACATCTTGGCCTCTGACTCATCCATCGCGATGGTCATCACGCCGCGCATCGCCAGCTGTGGGTCGACACCGGACAGCTCCCGCAGCTCGCGTACCCACTCGGGATACATCTGTAAGGATTTCATCCCGAGATCGAGATTGGCTCCGGGTTCTTTATATTCTTTGAGGGGGGCTAGCATCCCCGCTGCCGCTGACGACGCCTGTCCGCCCCATTCGCCTTGTTCCAGCAGCGTTACTTTTGCCCCCCGACGTCCTAGTTCATATGCCAAACTGAGTCCGATCACTCCACCACCGATGATGAGGAAATCTGTCTGTGACTGATTCAAGCTGGTTCCTCTCCCTTTTATCAGCGACAAAAAAGCCCACCTTGGTCCCCTGCGCAAAAGGAAAGGTGGGCTTCGACGGTTCATCACACAGATGGTACAGTCTGCCAAAAACCACTTCCCTGCGCCAGCATGATCTGGATCAGGTTCAAGGGTCGACGGTGCATGCTCCGTCCTCTCAGCCCGGCTTGGCTCGGACTCCCCCAGCAGTTGTTATCGCTGTTGATTTCTTCACGTAACTATCACAAGTATATCCTGTATGAACGTTTACCGACAAGAGAAGGAAGTGGGTTGCCACTTAATCTTCATCTTTGTAATCGTAGCTCTCGGGAATCGGCTCAAACAGTTCTTCGTGTTCAAACTTTTTCAGCTTGGTCATCTGTTCCATATGATGGCTGAATTGTTCTTTGTTGATCAGGTATTCTTCCCCGTTGTGGACAGCACGGATGCGGCCCTCGGTGATCTTTTCGAGGATGAAGGAGACAGGCAGCTCCAGATACTCCGCTGTCTCCCTGACCGTCAGATAGGTTTTGTTGCTTGGATTAGTTGTTTCCATGCAGGCGTGCTTCCAGCTCCTCTTTTTGTTGTTCGAAGCCTGGTTTGCCGAGGAGGGCGAACATGTTCTTCTTGTACGCTTCCACGCCTGGCTGGTCGAACGGGTTGACACCGAGGAGATAGCCGCTGATGCCGCATGCTTTTTCGAAGAAATAGATGAGCGCCCCAAGCGTATACGGGGAGATCTCCGGCATTTCGATCACGAGGTTAGGTACGCCACCGTCCAGGTGTGCAAGAAGGGTGCCTTCCATCGCTTTTTTGTTGACGAAGTCCATGCCTTTGCCGGCGAGGAAGTTGAGGCCGTCGAGGTTGGCCGGATCTTCTTCGATGATGATGTCATTGGCTGGCTTATCAACACTGATGACCGTCTCAAACAATACGCGCATACCGTCTTGGATGTATTGACCCATAGAGTGCAGGTCGGCAGAGAACTCGACGGAAGCCGGGAAGATCCCTTTGGCATCCTTACCTTCAGACTCGCCGTACAGCTGCTTCCACCACTCTTGGAAGAAACGGAACTGCGGCTCATAGCTGACCAATAGCTCGATGTTTTTGCCTTTGCGGTACAGTGCGTTGCGGACAGCCGCATACTGGTAGCACGGGTTCTCAGCGAGATTGGAGTTGGAGAACGCCTCACGCGCATCATCTGCACCCTTCATCAGAGCATCGATGTCAGCGCCGCTCACCGCGATTGGAAGCAGACCTACAGCGGTCAGGACGGAGTAGCGTCCACCTACATCATCTGGAATCACGAAGCTTTCATAGCCTTCTTCGGTCGCCAGCTGCTTGAGGGCACCGCGCTCTTTATCCGTGGTCGCATAGATACGTTTGCGTGCTTCTTCCTTGCCGTATTTTTTCTCCAGATAATCACGGAAAATACGGAAAGCCACCGCAGGCTCAGTCGTCGTGCCGGACTTGGAGATGACATTGACTGAGACTTCCTTGCCTTCGATCACTTGGAGCAGGTGTGTCAGATATACCGGGCTGATGTTGTTACCGACGAAGTAGATCTCTGGCGTTTTGCGTTTGTCTTTTGGCAGGACATTATAAAAAGTATGGCCGAGCATATCAATCGCTGCTTTTGCCCCGAGATAGGAACCGCCGATCCCGATGACGAGCAGCACATCGGAGTCAGACTTGATCTTCTCCGCTGCTTTTTTGATACGTGCATATTCATCTTTGTCATATGTAGCAGGCAGGTCAACCCAGCCCACATAATCATTACCCGGGCCTGTCTTCTCATGAAGCATGTCGTGCGCTTGCTTCACGTATGGCGCAAGGATGTCGAGTTCATGCTGGGAGACGAACGAAAGTGCTTTGGAATAGTCAAAACGAATCGGTTGGGCAGTCATGATATTCCTCCAGATTAATAGTTTATCAATGGATATTGTAACATGGACAAGAAATGTCTGGGCGGGACATATTAGGGCCACCTTTTGTTTTGGTGTGGTAGGAGGGGAAGCGGGTTCGGGAGGAAACTCGGTGACAATCCCTGCTGGGAGTAGGAACTGGCCGCTCCGAAAGGCTCATGGGGAAGTGGGGCAAAAAAGGTTAATTCAAAGAGGATTGAAGTTTGCCCCAAAAGCGTCTTCCCCATGAGCCTTTCTACGCTGGGTGGGATTGTCAAGGAGATTTCCTCCCAAACCCGCTTCCCCTGCCGACTTTTGAGCCTAACAAAAACGGCTTCAATATGTATCTACAAAAATGTCTCCGAATAGTCGTAAGAAGAAAAAAATCAGGATGCCTATAACAGCCATGAGACCCCAAAATAAACTGTTCCCCGGCTTATGATCTTTACGAATCCCAAGCCATTTCCACGTTCCCACGATCACAAATCCCATGCTCAAAAAGAAAAGTATGTACCCCACGTGCACGCTCCCCTTCCTCCCCACACTTACCTAAACACTTATATGGAGAAAAAAGGGGAAACATGACTATTCTCCCTCTGGGCGCGGGTCTTCTGTTTTTTTGTCCAACCGGGCCAGAATGGAGCGGCCGCGTGATTTGACGGACTCATCCCGCAGACCGAGCTGATTCTTTTTCATCAGGCCGTTTTTGGAGGTATCCGGACGGCCAGTGGGAGCCTGTGCCGGGCGATTTTGACCAGAGTCGGAGTGAGACATGTGTGCTCACGCTCCTTATGAATATTTGCCGGTGCCTTTTTTGTCGTATTCGGCAAGCAGGTCAGCAAAGCTTTTGTTTTTTTCACGCTCTTCGGCTTCACGGCGGCGGCGCTCCTCTTCTTCGGCTGCCTTGCGCTCGATGTCGGCCTTGAGATTTTTATCGACTTGCTTAAGCTTATCGAGCATGTCCGCGTTGAGCAGATCCTTCAAGCTGTTGCCTGATTTCGCTTCTGTGACTTGGTTTGTTTTTGCTTGTTGTGCTTGTGCTTGGCGTTTGTTTGATTTTTTTGCCATGACGAGTAACCACCTTTCCACAATTCCTATGACATGTATTGTATCACTTCCGGCTATACTACAACCGATCAATTTCACAGGAGGGATGCCAAGATGGTACGCAACAAAGCAAAAGACTTCGGCATGACCGCTGATATCCGCGGCCCCAAAGCCCAATCCGAAGCAGTACGCTCCAACGGCTCCATCAATGCCCAGCCACAGGAACGCTTAAAAGAAAACCGCTAACACGCCAAAACCACCCGGCCTGCACGCCAGACAGCCTGCAGCGGGTGGTTTTTTCTATGATTTGCGCCCCAGAAACTGCATAACCTTGGGAGCCAGTCCCTCTCCGAGGAAGGATACAAGCAACAGGATGAACATCAGCAACAGATAGATACATCCTGCAACCGAGCCGATGATCCCTGTCAGGTGACCATACATACAGCCCGCGACGAGAACAGTTCCCATCAGGATGAGCAGCAAAGTGAATACCTTATTAGGTGATTTCACGTCAGCTCCACTTCCTTTTTCCTCTGTCTGTCCCGCATCAATCTGGCCACGATCAGCACAGAGAACAGGACTACCTGCAGGAAGACGGTGACGAATGACCATACATGTGTTTCGAAGTGAACCAGCTCCACCACGCTTTCAAAGGATAGATGTCCCATCATGAAGACGAGCGGCACCAGTACGATGGTATACGCCTTGGGGTTCTGTTTCTCACTCGGGATCGAGCTGATACATTCGGTGAGGACATAGTAGTTCAGGCAGATCTTGATGATGTACGATGGCACCCAGAACGAGACGAGGATAATATCGAGCCGGTCCAAAAAGTCGGTGATGTGAATCGACTGTACCAGCATCAGGTTCGGATACATCGCACGGGCACTGATGGAGGTTCCCACTGTCCCGATCAGCGTCACAGACAAGACCGTCAATAAAAAGGTCCCAAAGACAACCCCTCTCAGCATCGGGTGCAGTCCCTTGGGGTTCTTCTGATAACTGAAGGCAAACATAACAGAGATCATCGCAATGACTTCCCCATACGAACCAACAGCCATAAATGAACTCTTAGCCAATGCCTCTAAACCATTAGCCATCACAGGACGCACATTGGCCAATGAAAACTCATTGATCAACAGAATCGGCAGACTGACGATCGTGGCCGCCAGCAGAAAAAAATAAAGATGTCCCACCCTGGCGATCACTTCAATCCCGCCCCGTGTCAGATAGACGGTCAGCAACAGAATCATAAACATCGTGACCGATACCGGAGTATTGAGCAAAAGCGTCGTCTTGACGAATTCAGCCAGCTTACGCAGATCTGTTATGAGCATGCTCAGCAAATACCAGAACAACACCAGATTCAGCAGGCTTCCACCGATTCCCCCCAGCAGTTTTTTATTGAGCTCAAACAGGGTGATCCCTTCTCTTCCCTTATACAGCCAGATGGAGATGACGATGATCAGTGCGCCATAGACCATGGGAAAAAAATAACCGGTCCATGCGTCCTGTCCCGCCTGATACACCATCTCCTTGGAAGTGGAAACGATCATCCCTGCACTTAAGAAACAGCCGGTCAGCATCGCGATTTGATTGGAGGATATCCGTAATGTCTGCAACAGACTCACCTCATTCGATCAGCTTTTCAAGAATAGGATCAAACCATATCAGCAGTCCTCTGGATGGTAAAATCATGGTCATTCCACTGTCATCCCCGACAGCCATCCCGATTGCCAAGAGCGCAATGAGGTAATAGGGGACGTTTCCCGATCCCTTTAGCTTGTCGCTTGTGGTTTTGCGGTATTGACTGTAGAGCAGGGTTCCCAACACGATCAGTGTCATCATCGCCATTTCTCCTTTAGCGGTTCTGCCACATTATCGCTGATCTGACCGACACGGCGAATTTTCGCTTCGACATCGATGATGAATTCCGCCCGGCTGAAGTGCTCTGCCCAATCCTTTTGACGGGCACGCCACTCATCTGGATTTGCCAGGTTCAGGATCAGACCCGCTCCCATTATATCCGAGCCAAGATTCTGCGTCTTAGCTACAGCCTTTTCCAGCTTGCTCTTCAGTTGCTTCCTCCATATCTCCTCAACAGCGGCTAGTTTAGTGGGGGTAAACAGATCCACGCCTGCTATGTTTTCAAACACGCCCCCCTCTGTTGAGACCTTCAGTCGGTAAACCAGTCGTTCTCCCAACCGTTCGACGGTTAATCTGCGGGACCCGGTACGGACCGTGATGCTGACCGGCTTGCCCTCGACCATGATCTGGCTTGCATGGCTTTTGAACTGATCAGACAGCCAAAGAAGGTCATTGACCTCCTCTCCTTCTACCTTTTCCACCATCTTGTCTCCCCGGATGATCGCTGCACCAGATGCTTGGATTTCCTCCGTTTTGGGTTCACCTTTATTGGGCTGTAGCCTAAAGATCGGAATGACCGGATCAATGCCATCCAAGCTGATCTTTTGCGCCAAATCTTTGAGCATCGGTTGTTCCCCAAAGCCGGTGACCACAATCTCCCTGATCGCTTCCCCCGAAAAACGCTCCATATGCGGTGTACCCGCGATCAGCTTGGATGCTTCTCCGTCTGCGATCACAATCATCGCCGTTACCCGGTTTTGCGGCACGCGCGTCACGACATCGAACAGAGGAGTCAGACCTGATTTGGCCCATTCCTCACCGACAACAATCACACGGCGGTGTGAAAAGTTAAGAATACGTGACATCCGGCCCTGCATTTTTTGTGTGGCCTCCCGTATATTGATGCCGACATCACTGTCCACATAAAACGGATTTTCACCGCCCGAACCTCCTCCGCCACCCGGACCACCGGCCATCTTCCCAGGCAGTGCAATCACCAGGCTCTCCTTGTACTTACCGTCCTTGGTCTTGTCAAAACCGGTTACCATCGCAAAAGCCACGTCATTGATCTCACGTCTGTCCCAACACCCCGTCAGGAAAAAAGAAAGAGAACAAACAAGGAGAAGGGATAGCAGGGTCTTCCTACTTCTCTTCACCTTTCATTCCCCCTTTGTCCGCGATTTTTTGAGAGGTACGTTCTCCGACCCGACGTTCGTTCTCTTTATTCAATTGCAACGGACGCTCTTCATTGGACCATAACGGCATCCGAACGAAGGTATCATTCCAGTCCGCATAACGCATCGGACCCACCGGAGAAAAATACGGCAAGCCAAACGAACGAAGCTTACACAGATGTCCCAAGATCAGCATCGTCCCGATAATAATCCCAAAGATCCCAAACACCGCAGCCAAAATCATCAGTGGATAACGCAGAATCCGCACCGATATCGCCAGATTAAAGCGTGGAACCGTAAACGAAGCAATCCCCGTGATCGATACGACGATAACCATCGGCGCACTCACGATCCCCGCCTCAACCGCGGCCTGCCCGACGACAAGTGCACCCAAGATGGACACCGCCTGTCCGATCGTTCTCGGCAGACGGATACCTGCCTCGCGCAATGCCTCGAATGCGGTCTCCATGATCAGTGCTTCGACCACAGCCGGGAACGGGATTGTTTCCCTCGCAGCCGCTATCGATAGCAGCAGACTGGTCGGCAGCATCTCCTGATGAAAGGTGATAATCGCAATATACAGACCCGGCGTAAGCATCCCAACCAAAAACAGCATGATCCGTAATCCGCGGATCAACGAACCGATCTGCCAGCGTTCGTAATAATCCTCGGAGGCCTGCATCATCGACCACAGCGTTGTCGGCATGATCAGGACGAACGGGGTCCCATCCACCATGACAGCGACCCGTCCTTCCAATAAGACCGCGGCCGTCGTGTCAGGACGCTCTGTGTGCATGATCTGCGGAAAAACAGACCAGGTATCATCTTGAATCAACTCTTCGATATAGCCCGATTCCAGGATTCCATCGATATCAATATTTTCGATGCGTTTGACCACTTCTTGGACCAGATTCGGGTCAACAATCCCCTCCAGATAAGAAATGACCAGATTCGTCTGGGTCTCCCGTCCAACCACCATCGCCTTCATTTTGAGACGCGGGGTCTTGAGCTTGCGGCGAAGCATCGAGGTGTTGGTCCGGATGTTCTCGGTAAAGCCCTCACGCGGACCGCGTACCACGGTTTCCGTCTCCGGCTCACTGACACCACGGTGCTCGGCTCCCCGCAATCCCACAGAGAGCCCCTTGCCGTTACCATCCACCAGCAGGATCGTATCACCGTTGAGTAATTGACGGACCAGCTCGCCCATATTTTCCACAGAGGACATCTGTGTTGCCGTAATTGTCCGCTCCTGCAACAGGTCCAGATTGCTTTCGCCACCCTCCCCATTTAACAGAGAACGCAGCAGATGCCCGTCCACCAATTGGGTATTGACCAGACCATCAACAGCGATCAGGGTTGCTTTGGTCTTCGTCCCTTCAATCGTAAAGTCCCGGAATACAATGTCCGAACACTCTTCAAACAGCATTTGAAGAATCCGCTTATTTTCGTCCAAGTCATGGCACAGCGGTTTCTGCATGAGCTCCTGGATATCCACTTGGCTGAGTTCCTCATAACGATTTCGCCTTTGTTGTTTGTTCTTGACCATATCCTTGAGGCTTTTGTTCCATCTCAGCTTTTTGATGTCTTTTCCGTCACGCTTCGTCATCGCTGTTCACTTCCTTGCTGTCTAAGTATCATTGACAAGCTTCGACAAGTTAAAAGGAAGATATACCCGTCACCCTTCAATCGCATAAAATCACGCCAAAAGTCGCATACTCCTAGTGAGAAACGTTTTTCCCGCGAGGAGGGATGACGATGACCAGGCAAAACCGTAATCAACCAGAGTTAAATGACCTTACCGTCGATGGAGAGTTCCCGCATCAGATCGCTGCTCCCAGCGAGCATGATTCGAAGATGCACAAACAAGAGCCCTTCGTCAATGAATTCGGTGTGGTGATCGGCGACAGCTTTTACGATTCGCCCAACTCTCCACTGAACCAATGGTCAACCGACACGGACCCATCCGTGATGGCAGGAGACCGCTGGGTGCATCCAACCAATGACATCGGCTGGAACACGACAGAAAACCGTGAACTGCTCGAAGACCATACAGCCAAGGACGAGCGGTTCATGCATCCAACCAAAGATGTCAGCTATGGCCGGGACTAACCCTACCCACAGCACCGAAAAAGAACGTGTCTGTACTCATACAGCACGTTCTTTTTTCGTTTTACCAAACTTATATGAAAGTGTTATAAAAACTATACACCATATAGAATTTCTATAAGGTCTGTGGCATAATTCTAATAGGAAGATTCGTTCGCTTTCCAATTGAACCACATATTTACATTACATAAATAGGAGGATGAGCTTCGTGTTGACACGTATCCGCTATACCATCCCGCAAAAAATCTGGACGACCTATGCTGTTATTCTCTTGTTGCTTGCGTTTGTCGGCATCTCCAACTATGCTGCTTTTCACTCAATGGTCAAAAATAATGATGATATCGTTCTCGATGCCATACCCGTCGGCAAAGCCGCTGCGAACCTTTTGCCTGATCTGGTCAATCAACAATCGGGTATCCGTGGGTATCTGGTCACTGCCGATGAGAGCTACCTGACCCCTTACTTGGAAGGTCAAAAGCAACTGGAGCAAGACCTCGCCACAATCGCCAAGTATGAGGACAAACACCCCATCATGAAGCAGCTTATCCACGAAGAGGCACTCCCTCTCATCGAAAAGTTGAATCAATATTTTGAGAGTCAGATCAAGCTCGTCCAAAGCGGACGGATCGAAGAAGCCCGAGCTAAGATTGACAACGGAAAAACGTATATGGAACAATTCCGTGAAGTGAACGTCAAAATCCAAGCCGATATCGACAAGCTGACCAACGATGCCTGGAATGCCTCCAAAGAATCAAGCGACGAAGCGATTATGTCTCTACTCGCAGGTGGTGTCGCCATCTTGATCACCATCATCGCTTCCGGAATCATCCTCAATATCCTGATCACCAGACCGATCCGTCAGGTCCAACAGCAGCTCCAAGACATCGCCGAGGGTGAAGGCGACCTGACCCGCCAGCTGGAGGTCAAAACCAATGACGAACTAGGTGACTTGGCCCATGCTTTCAACAAAATGGTGAGCAATCTCCGTACCCTGATCAAACAGGTCGGCTACAATACTGAGCAGGTGGCCGCCTCCGCTGAGCAATTGACTGCTTCCTCCGAACAAACCAGTGCCGCCACTGAACAAATCGCCACAACCATCCAAAAAGTCGCACTCGGCGCAGAAAGCCAAGAGCGCGGGGTGCAGACCAGTGAACTGGCGATCGATGAGATGTCCTACAGCCTAAGCCATATCAATGACACCTCCCAAGTGGTTTCCCGCTCGGCCCAAGAGTCTGCCCGCATGGCATTGGAGGGCAATAAAGCCGTACAGCAGGCGATCACCCAGATGAACTCGATCCAGCACCAAGCCGATGAATTAGCAGGCTTCATCCAGCAGCTCGGGGAACACTCCCAGAAGATCGACCAGATCGTCAAGGTCATCTCCGACATCGCCGGTCAGACCAACCTGCTTGCCCTCAACGCCGCCATCGAAGCAGCCCGTGCCGGTGAGCATGGCCGTGGTTTTGCCGTCGTTGCCGAGGAAGTCCGCAAACTGGCGGAAGAATCAGCACAATCCGCTCAAAAGATCACCCAGCTGATCAGTACCATCCAGACGATTACCGAGAGCGCCGTCCACTCCATGGATAAGAGCCAGCAGGAAGTCACCGAGGGAATCCAAGCCGTCAGCCAAGTCAGCAACATGTTTGCCCATATCCGCACATCTGTAGATGCCGTCTCCCGACAGATCGGTGACGTATCCACTTCTGTCGAACAGATTACGTCCCGCAACAGTGATATCAACCAGTCCATTCAGATGATCACTCAAGTCGCCAAGACGACCTCTGCTGAGACCCAGTCAGCCGCCGCTGCCTCCCAAGAGCAGCTCGCCTCGATGGAAGAAGTCGCCGCCTCAGCCCATTCCCTCTCCAAAATGGCAGAAGAACTGCAAAGCCTTGTAGGAAAATTCAAAGTGTAAGAGCATCTCTTCACCAAGCCCCCTGTTCTGATACAGCTGGGGCTTTTTTTCATCCCTTTTCCCTATTGTGGATTCGATTTCAAGTTCGAGATAATGAATACAGAGTCCCTTAGATAAAAAGGAGGAAACCCTTACACATGAGATCTTGGTGGAAACGAACCCTCACCCTCGGCCTTAGCGCCTGCCTGCTCTTAACGGCTTCACCTGCTGTACCCGCGATCGCCGCCACACCAACAGCAAGCACCACTGCGGCAAGCAGCACGGTTGCCTTTTACAATATCCAGCTCGGCATGACCGGCGAACAAGTAACGGCCAAGCTTGGTGCCCCGATCCGCAAAGATCCAAGCCAGATCGGCGTCCAATGGTGGATTTATAATAAAGACCTCAACAACTATCTGCAGGTCGGCATCCAGAACAACCGCGTCGTCACCCTCTACTCCAACGGACTCAACCTCAGTCTGCGCGGGATGCGGATTGGGATGAACACCACCCAGCTGGCAAAAATCTTCGGCCAACCGAAGAGCACGCTTGCGATCAACAGCAATCTCAGCATCACCAACAACACCCTCAACAATAAACCAAGCTATCTCGTCGGCAATCAGGTCTACACCTTCATGATCGACAAGCTGGATAAGAACAAAGTGGTCGGCGTCCGCCTCTCCACCAAGGAGCACTTTGCCCAGATCTCCTACGGACTGCTGTACCGCATTCTGTACTACAAAATGCCCGCTTCCCTCCCTACCCTGACCACGGCACAGCTTCAGGCAGTCGCCACCGCCTACGAGCGGCAAAATCTCGACCTGACCAATATCGCACGCAAACGCGTCGGACTGCCACTGCTCACCTGGAACAGCCAAGTCTCCAATGTCGCACGCGCACACAGTCTCGATATGGTGCTTCACAACTTTTTTGAGCATTCGTCTCCGACCACAGGCAGCCCCTTCGACCGCCTCCACAAAGCCGGTGTGCAATACTACATGGCAGGTGAAAACATCGCAGCCGGTCAGCTCGACAGCATCGAGGTCCACAACGGCTGGATGAACAGCTCCGGTCACCGCGTCAACCTGCTCCAAAAGGACTACAAAGAAATCGGCATCGGCACGGTTTTCAAACAGGAAAAAGGCTCTGTACGCGCCTTTTACACACAGAATTTCGTCACCCGTCAGTAAATTGTCAGACATTTTTATAAATTTTCAAAAAAAAGGAGAGGAAAACCTCTCCACTTCTTTTGAGGAACGTGTTATAATACAGTTACATATAATGAGTACACAAATACAAACACGGAAGGGGACCATACCCATGACACTTTCTCTCACAATCCATCCTGAATTTGCAAAAGCTTATCGGAAATACGCAGGATACCAATCAGGTGAATCATTTCGACTTTATGTAAGAACCGGAGGCCCAGGCACAGGCGGCTTGTACTACGCCATCGAACGCGATATGGCTGAGTCTGAAGATGCTGTGTATGAAGTGGACGGAATCATCTTCTTCGTAAGACCGGCTGATTTCTGGTACTTCGATGGAGCTGAACTCAGCTATGACAACCTGCTGGGAGAATTCGGCTTCACCTACCAAAATCCGAATATCGCAGTTTGAAACCTTTTGGCCTCCTCGTTCGTATGTACTGGATAGGCGCATTTATTTTACGCGTTCATCCCGTCATGTAACAGGAGGTTTTTTCTGCTATGAAGCAACTACGTTCGATCTTGATTGCCATCGGACTTTTTCTCTTAACCAAGCTCAAATGGGTTATTGGCATCCTGAAATTCTCCAAATTCGGTGTCACCCTGCTCACCATGCTGATCAGCGTGTGGGCCTACGCTGTGTTCTACGGCTGGAAGTTCGCTGTAGCCCTCGTCTATCTGATCTTCGTGCATGAGATCGGGCACGTTATCGCCGGACGGATCAAGGGTCTCAAGCAGACTGCCCCCACCTTCATCCCGTTTTTGGGTGCCTTTGTCGGGTTGAAAGAGTTGCCCAAAGACGCCTCGACCATGGCCTTCTACGCCTATGGCGGGCCGCTCGCGGGTCTGATCTCGTTTTTGCCCGCGATCGCGCTGTATCAATCAACAGGCGATCCGTTCTGGGCCTTGGTGATCTATCTCGGTGCCTTCATCAACCTGTTGAACCTGTTGCCGGTATCACCACTTGACGGCGGACGCATTGTCTCTGTCCTCTCGCCGAATATCTGGTTCTTCGGTCTTTTGTTGCTCGGGATCTTCCTCTTCTTCACCCCTGATCCGTTCATGTTCCTGATCTTCTTCCTCGGTCTGTTCAGCTGGTGGAGCCATCTGCAGGAGGGCTACAAGCTGCGCGTCCTGACCTATGAAAAAGAAGGCTGGGAGTCCTTGATCGCCGAGATGAAGGGCTGGCTCACCGAACCTGTAACGGGGGATCGCCGCTATGACATCCAGCGGGCCGCAAGCCAGGCCAGCCACTATGAAGAGCAACGCGGCTTCCTCATCCCCCTGATTCACGAGGAAAAGAAATTTGCCCGTGACAAGGCGAGAATGGACCGTGATTTTGCCCTTATCAGATGGAATATCCTCAGTCAGTACGAGCGCATGCCTGTCGATTATTCCAGCGGTGTGGCCGACTACTCACAGGGCAATGCCTTCCTGATGGACGTGATCAGCGAGACGACTGCCAAACACACCGAAATTAAAAACGATGCAGACCGTCTCAGCACCTACTACCAATCGTCCAAAGCAACGAAGTGGAAGGTCCTGATCGCCTACATCGCATTAATCGTCGTATTATCTGTCTGTGCCGTCTATGGTATCAACCTGATGGAACTGCACCGCGGACAGCTGGGGAGCTGATTGTTAGTCCCAGGCCTTCCGCCAACTGATACCATGTGCCGAATGGATACAGCAACTGTTCTGATACAGCGTCAACCTGTCAGCTAGCTTTCTCTTTTGTGAATCAGCAGACGGTGCAGTCCCACACATGCATAAGACAGGATAACTAGCCCGATGCTGATCATCCAGGCCATCTCTGTATTGCCCGCCTCCATTGCGAAGTAGACCGCGATGGGGGCGGTTTGCGTTTGGCCGGGGATATTGCCGGCAATCATCAGCGTCGCTCCGAATTCGCCGAGACTCCGCGCGAAGCCCAGCAGCATCCCCGCAAGCAACGTCGGCCACGCCAAAGGCATCGTCACCTGCCAGAATACCTGCCACTCATTCGCGCCATCCGAGCGGGCGACATTCTCCAAGTCCTTGTCTGTCTGTTCAAATGCACTCTTCGCCGCCTGATACACCAGTGGAAAAGCAATCACCGCAGCCGCAAGCACCGCTCCTTCAAGATGAAACAAAAAGCTGATCCCCAGATACTTCTCCAGCGCCACCCCGAGCCAGCTGTTTTTGCTGAACACCACCAGCAGAAAAAAACCGACAACCGACGGCGGCAACACCATCGGCAACAGCAGCAGGGTATCCACGACAGATGCCCCCACAAACCTGCGGCGCGCCATCAGCCGACCCAGCCCAATCCCGCACACCGAAGCAAAAAAGGAAGCGGCGACAGCTACCCGCACAGACAGCCAAAGTGGTTCCCATACCATCATCGCTTAAATCCCTGCTCCGCAAAAATCTGCCGTGCGCCTTCTGTCAACAGGTAGTCGGCAAATCCTTGTACCTGTTCTTTATTCTTCGTGGAAGCGACCACTGCCATCGGATACACAATCGGCTTATGGCTATCGGCCGGAGCCGTTGCTGCGACCTTGACCTTATCGCTTGTTTTGGCGTCACTGGCATAGACCAGTCCCGCATCTACATTGCCTGTCTCTACGTAGACAAGCACTTGGCGCACATTGTTGCCGTAGGAGAGCTTGCCCTCAGACAACCCCTGCCACAATTTATAGTAGGTTAACACTTGTTTGGCATATTCACCCGCCGGCACAGAGTTCGGCTCCCCGACTGCCACCAGCTTGGCTTTGTTCAGATCCTCAAAGGTATGGATCGGACTTTCCTGACCATCTGCGTTCTTCACCGGTACGATCAGCACCAGTTCATTGGCGAGCAGATCACGGCGGGTAGATGCGTCGATCAGCTGCTTTTTCTCCAAAGCGTCCATCTGTTTTTGGCCCGCCGAGATGAACAGGTCAGCTGGTGCACCCTGCTCGATCTGTTTTTGCAGGGTACCAGATGAGCCATAGTTGAAGGCGATCTCCACCTCGGGATGCTCCTTGGTGTATTGCTCCTTCACTTGATCCAGCGCACCCTGCAGACTGCTCGCCGCCGATACCGTTATTTGTACCTGGGTGGCAGTTTCACCTGTGGCTTGGTCTACTCCTGCTGTCGATTGATCCTTCGCTGCGTCACCTGAACCCGCTTGATTCTGGTTGGTCTGCTCCGTGACACCAGACTGTCCCTGTCCACTGCAAGCCGTCAACACCAACATTGCCATCATCACGATCAACCATTTCATTTTCCCCATTCGCAGCACCTTCTCCCACCCTCACCTTTTTACTTTCTATCATCATACGCGGCAGACAAAAATGTAAAAACCGCTCGTCCCTTTTTCGCGAAACGAGCGGCACTTCCTGCCAGACCTTATGATTTTTGCTTGCGGATATGCGGTGTCATTTTTTTCATGAGTTCTTCTTCGTTATTCCCGATAAACCAGCGGCCATTGGCATAGATGAATGCACGCTTCAAGCAATGCCCGCACATATTTTGACACCCGATATCCACCGTCGCATCCGGAATCTGTTCCTTCAGACGCTTGGCGAAGTCTTCAGCGTTATATCCTTTGCATAAATCACATATACGTAGATCATTTGCCATGTGAGCATGTTCCTTTCTTTCCTGAAACCAAAGCCATCCATATCAGTTCTACTATATATGGTTTTCCCCCTTCTCGCAAGTTCGCATGTTTTGCGCTAAGATGATGAATAATGAAAATCTTATCCAAAAAGGAGCCTCTCCCATGACTCTCGCCTTTCTTCACGGCGTCCTCTTAGCATTCGGCCTGATCCTGCCGCTCGGCGTACAGAACGTCTTCGTCTTCAACCAAGGCGCCCTGCAAAAGACCTTCTCCCGCGCCCTCCCCGTCATCCTGACCGCTTCGCTCTGTGACACCCTGCTGATCTCGCTCGCTGTCCTCGGTGTCTCCGTCGTCGTCCTCAGTGTCGCGTGGCTGAAGACCCTGCTGATTGTCGGCGGCGTGATTTTTTTATTCTATATGGGCTGGAACACCTGGAAGGCCCCAGTAAATAACGGGGAAAACGGGGAAGGCACATCTTTTTCCCCGCGAAAACAGATCGCCTACGCCGCATCCGTCTCCCTCTTGAATCCCCACGCGATCCTCGACACCATCGGGGTGATCGGCACCAGCTCACTTGCCTACACGGGAAGTGTGAAGCTTGCTTTTGCACTGGCTTGCATCCTGATCTCCTGGCTCTGGTTTATCGGATTGGCACTGGCGGGCAGACTTACCGGGAAACTGGACAAATCAGGCCATTTCCTCTATGTATTGAACAAAATCTCAGCCCTTGTCATGTGGGCGGCAGCTATTTACCTGATCATTTAAACAACTGTTTAGAGAGGAGAATCTTGATGTCTATTGAACAACGTACATTCGAGGTAAAAGAAATTGATGAGAGCCTGCGCCCGCAGATTGTCTCATTCATCACCGAGAGCTGGGGATCACCCATCATGGTGTCCCGTGGCATCGCCCATTCGATTGACCAGCTGCCAGGGTATGTGGCACTAGAGAACGGCGAGATTCGCGGATTGATTACATACCGTATCCAGCAGCACGAATGCGAGATCGTCTCACTGGACAGCCTCGTGGAGAACCAAGGACTCGGCAGCCGCCTCACCGCACTCGTCGAGGAGACTGCCCAGCGCCAAGGCTGTCACCGTGTCTGGCTGATCACATCCAATGACAATACCCATGCGATCCGGTTTTACCAAAAACGCGGGTTTACGATGTGTGCCCTGCACTTACATGCGATCAACGAAGCAAGGAAGATCAAACCGCAGATTCCGCTGATCGGGTATGACGGGATACCGATTGAGCATGAGGTTGAGTTGGAGAAAGCTTTTGAAAAAGAGGATCACGCAAGCCAATAAACCACATGCAGATCTGCTACATATGAGATACGACGAAAAGGCCTTGCCTCCATAGGTAACGGCCTTTTCCATTTCTATTATTGCCTTTTCAACTCTTATCACTTCTTCCCCAACACAGCCTCCACATCCTCCACCGTCGGCAACCCATTGATCGCCCCCGGCTTCTGCGTAGTCAATCCACCGACTGCATTGGCGAACCGCAAGTCCTCCTCCAACTGCTCCACATCAACCGCATCCAGCCCGTAGTCCGCCATTGCCAACCGATAGAGGAACCCCCCGATAAAAGCATCCCCTGCCCCAGTCGTATCTACCGGCTTCATCGGAAAACTGCTGACGGTTCCCCGAAGAGGTGTCGCTTCTGCTCCAGCTGATTCCCCTTTGCCAACACCTCTCTTAATTCCAGCAGCACTCCCCGCTTCTACCTTGGGCTTGCGATGCACCTCATAGTAACACCCCTTCTCCCCGAGCGTCACCAGAATCAGCTGTGGCCCCATCGCCGCCATCTTTTCACAAGCCGCTGCCAGATGCTCAGGGTCCACCTGCACGTCCATCCCCGCCAATTGGAACAGCTCCTCCTCACTCACCTTGAGGATGTCCACATCCTCCATCAGCGAGTTGATCCGCCCCACATCGACCTGCTGATTCTCCCACAACAGAGGTCGCAGATTGGGATCATAGGAGACCTGCAAGCCTTTTTCCTTCGCCAGCCGGACAAGCTCACGCGACAAGGCATACCCCTGCTCGTCCATCAGCAGATTAGAGCCCAGATGAAACAACTGCGCCCCGTCAAAAGCACGCACATCCACATCCCCGAGACTCATCCGCAGATCAGCTGTCTCCCTGCGGACAAACACAAAATCCCGCTCCCCGTCTGCCTTGAGTGTCACGAACGCCATAGCGGTCGGATACTGTCTGCTCAACCGCATATTATCTGTATCTACATTCAGCCCATCCAGCACCTCTTTCAGATGATGACCAAACGCATCATCCCCCACCTGCCCGACAAAAGCAGAGCGTCCCCCCAGCTTGGCAATCGCCGCAGACACATTCGCCGGTGCTCCCCCTGCCCGTCGCTGGAACCCTTCCACATCCTTTAGCGCAACCCCCCGCTCATTCGGGACAAAATCAATCAACGCCTCACCAAAGACCATTACTTTTTTCATACCGTAACCCACTCCTATTCAGAATACTTCTCAGTAAAAACAGTTCAGGAGCAGTCCATCCTCTCCCGGACGCCTGCTCCTGTACCTAACATTCCATTCATGATATCATGCCTGATTCATCACCTGGCATCATTCCATACCAAGCCTATTCTTTCACCGCACCCGAAGTAAGACCGGATACGATCCGTTTTTGGAACAATAGAACCATGATCACCAGCGGAATCGTGACGACAATCGCCGCAGCCGAGATCTCGCCCCATGGCATCGTGTACTGTCCTTGGAACATTACAATCCCGACCGGTACGGTTTTCATCGCTTCCTCTGTATTGATCGTCAGCGCGAACAAGAACTCATTCCAAGCCGCGATAAACACAATGATGGCTGTCGTAAAAATCCCCGGCATCGCCAACGGGAAGAACACCTTGGACATCGTCTGAAAAATACTCGCCCCGTCGATCTTCGCAGCTTCCGCCAGATCATACGGGATTTTGCGGAAGAACACGGTCATGTTCCAGATCGCAAGCGGCAGGGCAAACGTTGTATACGGAATGATCAACCCCAGCCAGCTGTTGGTGAGTCCCATCGATTGCAAGAACATAAAGATCGGTGAAATCGTTGCAATCTGCGGGAACATCGATACTGCCAGCACAAGACCGAGCACAATCGTTTTCCCACGGAAGTTGAGCCAAGCAATCGCATAAGCCGCGATTGAAGCAATGATAACCGACACGACCGTAGTCAGCGTCGCCACCACCGTACTGTTCCACAGATATGTGCCAAACGGACGCTGCGTAAAGACACGCAGATAGTTATCAAACGTCGGGTTTTGGATGATGAAATTAAACGCATTCGCACCAAACAATTCACCCGGTGGCTTCAGTGAAGCGAGGAGCACCCATAAGAAAGGGAACATCACCACAAACACGAAGACGACTAAAAAGACATAAAACAACGGTCCCGCTTTTTTCTGCATCAGTGATCCCCCTCTCTATTTGTTGTCCCCGATTAAATCAGCCCCGAGCAGCTTGATATACCCGATACTGATCAACGCTACACACAAGAACACAATGACCGCCAAGGCCGAACCCGCCCCGAAGTTCATCTGCGCAAACATCGTTTTGTATGCCAGAATCGAGATCGTCTCGGTCGAGTTCGCCGGACCACCACCAGTCAAAGCATACACGAGGTCGAACACGCGGAACGCCTCCAATGTACGGAACACCAAGGCGACCATGATCGTCGATTTCAACAGTGGCAGGGTGATACGGAAAAACTGCTGGATTTTCGTAGCCCCGTCCACCGAAGCCGCTTCATACAACGACTGTGGGATCGTTTGCAGACCCGCAAACAAGAGCAATGCCATGAATGGAGCCGTCTTCCACACGTCTGAGAAAATGACGGAGAACATCGCCCCTTCTTTGGTGGTCAACAGCAACGCACGGTCAGCAATAAAGCCAAATGTCTCAAACAGATACGCCACAATCCCGTTCTGACCATCATAGAGAAAGCGCCACATCAAGGCCGAGATAACCGTCGGAATCGCCCATGGGATCAGGATCGAAGCCCGGATCAGACCACGTCCGCGGAACTCCTTGTTGATCAAGAGCGCAATCAACAGACCCAAGACCAATTCGGCCGCAACCGAGAGTACGGTAAAGACCAGGGTGTTCCACAGAGATGCCCACATCCGTTTATCTTGCAGGAAGGATGAGTAATAACTAAATCCAATATAGTTCGGTTCAATAATCGACTGCTTCACACCACGTACCAGTCCGAGCAGATCGTCCGGCTTGGCCAATGCTTTCTGTGCACCCAAATCCTGTACTTCTGTTTCCAATCCGGCAAGCACCTGATTGACCTTCTCCGTCATCTCCGTGTTCATGTCGAGGAATTTCAGGTCAGCCGTAACAGGCTTGAATTCGAATAAGAGCTCGTCAACTTGCTCATAACGCTGTGCAAACGCGGGATCGGTGCTCAAAAATCCTTTGATTTCCTTTACACGTCCACCGATACTTTCCAACTGACTTTTCACTGCAGGATCTTTCGCCTCTTGTGTCTCCTTTGTCACCACTCGGTTGAGAATGGGATAAGTCTGGACAAAGCGCTCCATATCAAGACCATAGTTAGAGTGAATCTCCGTCTTGGTCGGGTCGTTTAAGCGAATATCATGTAAGCTCAGCCAGAATGAGTACAAAACAGGCCAAATCGCAATGGCAATAATCAAGAGCAGGGCGGGAAAAATCAGCAGATACCCCACTTGCTTTTCCGAGAGATGAAACTTTGAGGATTTGCCCATGTGTGTTCACCAACTTCCCTGTAATAAAATACCATGATGTACGTCCCCAAAGGATTTCTCCCCCGAAGACGTACTTCATGGCTTCCCTTTTTATTTACTTACCGACAGCCTCTTTAATCTTAGCTTCCATCGCTTGTACGGCAGCTTCAGGTGCTTGCTGACCAGCCAATACTTTGGATACTTCGATTTGGATGATATCGGAGATCTTTGGATATACAGGGGATACAGGGCGTGGTACGGCTGCGCTGATACCGTTTACGAAGTCTTTGTTAGCGAACAGCGGGCTTGCACCTTGTACGTCTTTGTCTTCATACAGTGGCAGGAAGGTTGGTGCAGAACCACCTTGTACAGCGGTGATTTTTTGACCTTCTGCAGCTGTCATGAACTTGAGGAATTCCCATGCTTCTTTTGGATGCTTGGAGAACTTGTTGATACCGGACATCCAACCACCGAGGGTTGCAGCAGAACCAGCGTCACCAGCAGGCAGTGGAGCTACTTTTACATTGCCTACGACTTTGGATTTCTCTTTATCGTTGGCGATTGCGAAGTGATATGGCCAGTTACGCAGGAAGACGGATTCGCCTTCGAGGTAAGTCGCATCAGACTCGATCTCGGTGTAAGTGGTGATGTTTTTCGGTACGAAATCAGATTTGACGATCTCAGTCATTTTGGTGAGACCTTTGATGGTACCAGGGCTATTGATGGTTACGTTGCCTTGCTCATCGAGGATTTTACCGCCGTAGGCAGCACTGAACTCAATGAAGTTACATACGAGACCTTCGTATTGTTTGGCTTGCATGATATAGCCATATTTGGTACCGCCTTTGCCCTTGTTTTCTTTGGACAGGGCGATCAGCTCATCCCATGTTTTCGGTGGGTTTGGTACTAGGTCAGAACGGTAGAAAAGAAGACCCGTGTCGATGAACTTCGGCATAGCCCATTGTTGACCGTTGAAGTTACCTGCTGCGACAGCACCTTTGATGTAGTCATCCATTTTCACGCCATCTTGCTCGATCAAGCGGTCAAGCGGCAACAGATAACCTGCCTGAGCGAACTCAGCCGGCCAGATTACATCGAGGTCAAAAACGTCGATCTCAGAGGATTGCGCACTGAACATGGTTACCAATTGGTCATGGTTTTGACCGGTGTCAGACGGCATTTCACGGAAGCTTACTTTGATGTTTGGATGCAGCTTTTGGAACTCTTCTACGAGCTTGGTGGTTGCACCTGTTTGGTCTTTACCACGCGCATAGATCAGTTCTACGGTTTCACCGGCTGGAGTTTCTGCGGCCGGTTGATTTCCTTGACCTTGTTGCGGTTGATCGGCGTTATTGCCGCAACCGGTGATAGACACAGCCATCGTCAGGCCTAAACCTGCAGTCGCAATCTTTTTCCATGCGTTTGCTTTCATTGTGAATTTCCCCCTTTTGTAACTTCCTAATTTGAAATAGAGAAAAGGTTTATAATAGCTTGCATAATACACTAGGTATCATGCAAAGTTGTTACCAGACATATGACTTTCTTACTTTTCCTGCATAAAGTAAACGTTTGCACAAAACCATAAACTTATGCGGCACCTTATTTATTCAGAGTCTTTATTGTTTGCCGAATTATCAGACGATGCGGAATAGTGATCCTCGTATTCGTCATCTCATCCTTCAGCAAAGCAAGTAATAGCTTGCCTGATTCACTTCCGAATTGCATTGGTTCGATATGTACACTGCACATCGCAGGTCTCACCAACGAAGCCAGCTCAATATCATCAAACCCGATCAGGGACATCTCCTCCGGAACACCAATCCCGTGATCCAACAGATAATTGAGCGCTCCTACCGCCATACGGTCCGTAGCAACAAACACTGCTGTCGGTCTGACTTCTACCCCGCAAAGCTGCCGCATCGACTCATACCCACTGTTCGGACTAAAATCCCCCTCAATCAAGTAAGCATCCCGAACAGCAACCCCGGCCTCACGCATCGCCTGCAAAAAGCCTTCATACCGATCACGACCAGCCGACCGGTCAATCAATGGTGCCGAGATCAAAGCAATTCTCTCGTGTCCCTTTTCCAAAAGAAAACGGGTGGCATCATATGCGGCCTTCACATTATCAATATCGACCGATGGGATCTGATGAGCGGAGAACTCCTGTCCGACTACAACCAGCGGGATACCACTCTCCTTGGCAAACTTGCGGATATGCTCCTGGTACTGTACGCCCGACAACACGACTCCATCAATCTGTTTTTCCTGAAAAAGTTGGAGATACTTCAGCTCTTTCTCCAATTTCCCTTCCGTGATGGCCAAAAACAAGCTGTATCCGAATTGACTAACCACCTGTTCAATCCCTCTCACCATGGGCGAAAAGAAATCATTACCGATGTCCGGAATCATGACTCCGATAACCAAGGTCTGTTTGTTGACAAGGCTTCTGGCGATAGCATTCGGCTGATACCCCGTTTCTTTCACAATCTGCATGATCTTCTCACGGATCTCGGGGCTGACAGGCTTGCTGTTGTTCAACACTCGGGAGACTGTGGCGATTGAGACATTAGCCAGCTGGGCGATATCCTTAATCGTTATTGGTATAGCCCATCACTCTCTTTCCATTTTCAAAGGAAAACGTTTTCCTAACCAAAAATTTATCATGCTACCAGCACTCTGTCAATTCATTCTGAATGCGTTTGCACAACAATTTCAAATTAAAACTGTTATTTTCGATAAAGTTAATTCTGATGAGGAGAATAGAAAGGCCTGATCCATTCTCCGCTGCCCTCTTACACAATGTCTTTACCAGATTAGTATGATTTCCTACGTATTTTTTATGCAGATTCTTAGAAGATTCTCCCCACACGACCCAAACTAGAAGTATTACAACCAAAATACAATCATTAACCGAATAATATGACTTTTAAAACAACTGTTTAATACCTTATCCCCAAGCCTTTCCCCGTCTTCCGCCGCTTACTCTCTCCCTTCCCTCACACCCTTACCCGGTAATTTTTCTTGGCTATATCGACAAAAAAGCACTTAACCAGATCCCATCCAGTCAAGTGCTTGCTGTTCATCATATGTAATGGTCGGGAAGACAGGATTCGAACCTGCGACCCCTTGGTCCCAAGCCAAGTACTCTACCAAGCTGAGCTACTTCCCGATATAAAAAATGGAGCGGACGAAGGGTCTCGAACCCTCGACCTTCGCCTTGGCAAGGCGACGCTCTACCAATTGAGCTACGTCCGCAAAAATGTTGGTGCGGCCGAAGGGACTTGAACCCCCACGGTG
>NZ_VCNA01000015.1 GCF_006170445.1 Brevibacillus dissolubilis
ACGCCGCCAGCGTTCGTCCTGAGCCAGGATCAAACTCTCCAATAAAGTTGAAGTTGATCTAGGTCAAAAACTTGTTGCTTGGCTGAATTATCATTTGCTTTCGCTGTTCAGTTTTCAAAGGACATTCATCTTGTAACACCTTTAACAAAACACCTAAACTCTCTGGGAGAGTTTATTTTGTATTTCCCTCAGGCGACTTTATTAATCTAACATACAGCTGATCGAGAAGTCAACACCTGATCTAAAAAAAATTAATCAAATGTTATTTGTTGTTGTCTCGAACGTTGAACATGTTATCAGGTAAAGCTAGATAAAGTCAAGGAAACCTGTAGATAAAATTTTGAAGGATATCCCTGATAGACTCTAGGATATCCTTCTTTGCCGGTTGGTATACATTTTTGCCATATCAGGATAACTCATCAGTTTAAGTAGTACAGTGAGTTGTTTGTAAAACCATAGTGGCGGTGCGGGGAACCGTAATGAGGCTGGTATGAATAATGTCGAGAATTTCATTGCCGGCCTGCTCTCCATTAACAAGTACTCCCCATGGGCCTGGGAACGGTAAGGTGATGTTGACTGATGCATGATTGGCGTTATGGATAACAGCGATGCGGGTTGCCGGGTCGTTGTTGGCATGGTTATTCAACATAAAGGCTACAACTCCTGATGGGGTATCAAAGAAGGCAAGGTGCTCACGGATCTGATCGGCGGTGGTCATACGGAAGGCTGGGTGGTTTTTGCGGAGCTGGATCAGTCCTTTGACGTACTCGACTTCTTGATCGAATGCGGCCCGGCGCTCCCAGTCCAATTGGTTGATGATGTCGGGTGAGCGGTAGCTGTTTTCATCGCCGCCTTTGGTTCGCATGAATTCTTGGCCAGCGTGGAGAAAAGCGATGCCTTGGGAAGTCAGGATGATGGAGGTGGCGAGTTTGTGCATTCGTTTGAGGTCTTCTTGGGATGAGTGAGGATTGGTGAGGATTAATTTGTCCCAGAGGGTGAGGTTATCATGGGCTTCTGCGTAGGTAACGACTTGGTCTGGCTGCTGGAAGCTGTGCGTGCATATCTGTGGGCTGTAGTGAATGCCGCCGACAATCCCTTTTTTGATGCGTGGTTCCATGTTGGGGCCGCCGTTGATAAAGCCTCCCTCTCTACCTAGGAATACGCTGCCTTTGAGGGCGTCTCGGATGTCGTCGTTAAAATGGCCGATGCGGTCCATGCGGTATGCGTTGGCTTGGCAGGCTTTTTGGGTGGGGTCGAGCGGGGTGTGGAGGTCCCAGCCTTCGCCGATGATTAAGATGCTGGGGTCGATCTGATCGAGGGCGGCGCGGACTTGTCTCATGGTCTCGACATCGTGAATACCCATGAGGTCGAAGCGGAAGCCGTCGAGATCGTATTCTTTGGCCCAGTAGGTGACGGAATCGATGATGAGTTTGCGCATCATCAGGCGTTCGGAGGCGGTGTCGTTGCCTACTCCGGTGCCATTGGCGAATGTACCGTCTTCATGGTAGCGGTAGTAGTAGCCGGGGACGAGCAGGCCGAGATTGGATTCGTGGGCGGTATAGGTATGGTTGAAGACCACGTCCATGATCACCCGCAGACCGTTGTTGTGGAGAGTCTGGATCATCTGTTTGAGCTCGCGGATGCGGACTTCCGGTCGGTAGGGGTCAGTGGAGTATGAGCCTTCTGGTGCGTTGTAATTTTTCGGGTCGTAGCCCCAGTTGTATTGGGGTTGATCGAGCTTGGTCTCGTCGACGCTGGCGGTGTCGTAGTTGTAGATGGGAAGCAGCTGGACGTGGGTGACCCCGAGGTCCTTGATATGGTTCAGGCCCGTTTTGACGCCGCGGGGGCCGGTGGTGTTCTCTTCAGCGAGACCGAGGAATTTGCCTTTGTGGGTGATGCCGCTCTCTGGGTGGATGGACAGGTCGCGGATGTGCAGCTCGTAGATGATTGCATCGGTGGGATGGGTAAAAGGCGGTTTAGGGTATCGCTTCCAGTTCTTCGGATTGGTTTTGCCCAGATTGATGACGACGCCGCGGTCACCATTGACGGTCACAGCCTTCGCATAGGGGTCTACGGCTTCGTTCCAGCGGTCGCCGATTTTGACTTTATAGGTGTAGATTAGACCGTCGTGGTTGCCTGTGAGCGAGGTGACCCATGTTCCTTTGACACTTCGCTGCATGGGGATTTCCTTGCCTTCAGGGGCATCCCAGGCTTTATAGATGACCAGTTTGGCTTCGTGGGCGGTCGGTGCCCAGACGCGGAATTTGGTGCGGTTGAGGCTGTAGGTGCTGCCCAGATCGTGACCGCTATAGTAGAACTGGTCGTCGAATTCCGGACTGCGGATGATTTTGCCCGGCTCCACGCAAGCGTTACCAAAACCATCTACGCTCACGTGATAACGTTTGTGCCAATCCAGTGGGGAATCAGTCATGATTTTCACCTTGTTGGTGAGACATCCGTCTTCATGACGGTACGGCTGGACTTCCTTGATCCTGACGTGAGGGCCACTTAGCCTGATGCCTGCATGCCTGTTATCGTCGAGTCGGAATGGATAGTTGGTCTCAAGCGTAATCTGATTCCACTCATCAATCGTGGCACGGACGATTTTGGGTGAGAGATCAACATCGGATCGGTGGTAAAACAGGCGAGACTCCCCTTGCACCAGCCAAATTTCGGTTTGGCCGTGTTCGTTATAGCGAGAGATGAAGCGTTCGCCGTATTCCTTTTCTGCCCAATCATTGCCGGGTACACTGCGGCGGACGATCAGCCCGATGCGCTTTAGCTCTGCTACGTCTGTGAATTGAACCGTTGCCACTTTGCCAAAATCGTCTTGCTCCGTAAATTCTACGGCTGTTCCCTCCCGACCCTCGGGCCACATCCAGAGATTCCAGCCTTCGTAATGGTTGTCATAGCGAAAGTAGTGTATCTTACAGGTAAGATGGGGGTAAGCAGGGCGGTTTTTTCCGTCCGGTGAAGTGGTATGCACCTTCTCATCACCAGCCTTTACCCTAACTTGGTCAGTGCCGGCCTCCATCACAGTCAAGCGGCGGGCACCACCTTGTTCCCTCGAATCATTACGGACGGTGAAACCGACCCGATTCGGGTTGCCCTTTCCTTCAATGTATGCGAGTGGTGCGAATTTGTCCTTGCTTCCAAAATGATCCATATTCTTCTCGCCTCCCTCTGGTCAGATCCAAAGGTGTTACACACACATACCAGCTTTGGCTGACAGATCTGGATTCCATACACGTTGGCGGGTACATATTGAGACTGGGATGCTCGGGTTCTGTGTATCTCAAGACGGGTCAGGAGGCAAAATTGGGTGCAAATCTGGGCTTGTCCCCTCTATAAATGGGCAAAAGCCCGCCGACACATCTCAAGCGTGCGATGTACCGAAAGGCTTTTTTCAGGGAACAGATATCAGGAGACTCGGGCTGCCAATAATTCCTCGTCAAACAGCATCAGAGCGCGGGCCATGGCCTCCACCCCTGTCGCCAGGTCAGCTGCAGCCGATGCAGGATCTGCCTGGAGGTCGCAAGCGTTGTTCATACCGGGAATAAAAATCATCCCGACTGGGGCAACGGACGCCAACCATGCATTGTCATAGTCCGCACCGCTTGGAAAATAAGCCGTGCTGGCGGTGGCGTTGCATGCTTTCGCCAGCCCCTTTTGCACGTATTCGCGGATGCTGAGGGGAGCTTTTTTGGAGATGCATTCCAGCTTGACCCGCAGGCCCTTGGTGGCGGCAACCGCTTCTGCCATCTTGAGAAAGACGGCAACCACCTGATGAATTGTATCCTCCTCCGTGCTGCGGATATCCATGTCGAACTCTACCCGGCCCGGAATCAAGCCGGCGAGGTTGGGCTCAAGCTGCAGGTTTTCGACCGTGCCGACGACATGCTCATAGTACTGCTGCTGACAGATCGACTCTAACAGCACCACCATCTGGGCAGCACCAACCAGTGCGTCACGGCGCATGTTCATCGGGGTGGAGCCAGCATGCGAGGTCTCTCCCTCGACAGTGACACGGAAACGGTGTACGCCTGAGATTCCGGTGACGACACCCAGTTGTTTTTTAGATTCTTTTAACACAGGCCCTTGCTCGGTATGAATCTCCAAATAGAGGGCTTTCTCTTTTGAACACGTCTGGAGCTCGTCAGCAGATGGTGTGCCATTGATGATTTCCAGTGTGTGATGAAGACACGTTCCTGTTTCTTTCAGACAGCGGGCGATCTCCAGACCGGCAAGCAGTCCGATCAGACCGTCATAGCGCGTATGTTCAGCGGTTGTATGCATATGTGAGCCGATGACAATCGAAGGGAGGCTGGGGTTCTTGCCCGGTACCTTTCCAAGCAGAGTTGCCTTGTTGCCCAACATCACTTCCATATCGCACGCTTCCATCTGGTTCAGCAGATACGTTTTGCCTTCTGTATGCCAAGAGGTGAGGCCAGTCATATTTAAAAGATCCAGTTCAATTCGTTCGGTGACGGGGGTTAACGGGAAGGTTTTTACCTGTTTAGACAACATGATCAACTCCTTGCTGATCGATTGCAAAATGTTAATAAAGTTAGCAAAACCAGTTTCCACCTTCAAACTACCATCCCTTAATTTCCCCGTCAATTCATTAGACAAAAGCTATCAAATCTTCTAAGTAGTCGACATCTTTCACAGTTTTTCCGCGTACGGACAAAAAAGACACTGGTCACGGACGTACCGCAAACCAGTGCCTGATTCCAATCTATCATTACTCGCCGTAGGACATAAGCCCTGCCACGGCAACTTGTACATTTCCGAAAAACTCTTCATACAGAGAGATGACGGCCCGGTCGGCATCAACGGCTTTGACCCCGAACATCAAGCTCACCTCGGATGAGCCTTGGTTGATCATCTCAATGTTGACGCCGGCCTTGGCCAATGCACTGGCTGCCCGCCCAGTGACACCGACAGAACGGCGCATGCCCTCCCCTACCATCATCACCAAGGCGAGGCTACGCTCTACATGAATCTGGTCAACATCCAGCTCCTCCCAGATACGTTTCACAACACGCCCCTCGATCTCTTCTGTAAAAGCAGGTTCGCGCAAAATCACAGATATATCATCGATCCCGGATGGTGTATGCTCATAGGAGAGCTTTTCCTCCTCCAAGATTTGTAGAAGTTTGCGGCCAAAACCGATCTCTCGGTTCATCAGATACTTACTTACATAAATACTGCAAAAGCCCTTATCACTGGAGATCCCAGCCAAGGTATGCTCGCTGGAGGAACGCTCAGAGAGGATCATGGTTCCGCGTGCGGTCGGGTTATTCGTATTTTTTACACAGACTGGGATGCCGGCGCGGAAAGCTGGAGCCAATGCTTCCTCATGAAACACGGTAAAACCGCCGTAGGACAGCTCGCGCATCTCGCGGTAGGTCATCTCTTTGATCTCGTGCGGGTTCGGGATCAGATTCGGATTAACCGCATAGACAGAATCTACGTCGGTAAAGTTCTCATAGAGTTCCGCCTGGATGGCTGCTGCAAGAATCGATCCTGTGACATCAGACCCACCTCTGGAGAAGGTCAACAGTGTTCCATCTGGTGTGTAGCCGAAAAAGCCGGGAAAAATCGTAATGCCTTCCCGCTCCCGGAGCGAACGGAGACGATCATAGGACTCCGGTAACAACTGGGCATTGCCGTGTTCCCCGCTGACCAGCAGACCTGCTTCGCGAGGACTAGCATAAGAAGCCTTGACCCCGATGCTTTGCAGGTAGGCTGCCACCACCTGTGCGTTGTTGTCCTCCCCTGCTGCCTTGACCGAATCGAGGAAGCTCTCAGGATTACTCGCATCAAGCAAAAGCAGACGTCTGAGATTATCCGTCACCTGTGCAATGACTTCTGCTGGGAGATTAAGCTCTTCCCCGATCTCTTGGTAGCGTGCCACGACGGCGGCCAACTCAGCCTCTGCTTCACCGTGAGCAAGAAACTGCTCCGCCAGTGCGATCAGCAGATCCGTTACTTTCGTATCTTCCTTAAAGCGCTTACCAGGTGCAGAAACCACAATCAGCCTGCGCTTCGGATCTGCTTGGATAATTTCACAAACTTTTCTGATTTGTGCAGCGCTCGCAAGTGAAGTACCGCCAAACTTCGCTACCTTCATAAATACATTCCCTCCGCTCCATATCCTATTATCCATCCAATAACTCTCTTTATCGAAACAATATACTGGAAAATTTATAAGATGTGAAGTGGAAAATTTGAGTTCCTTGATATATCCGATGCGAATTCTTGGAATTGACACAGGTCGCTGACAGATTGGACATTACCGATGGTGGAATACTATATAGAAAAAAAGATAAAACGGAAGTGGGGAAAACTTTTCTATGAACACGAAAACCGAAACGCTCTCCTGGAAATCGTTCACCGAGCTGCTCAAAACAGCAAACCCACCCAAGGCCCTGATCGCTCTGGCTATGTTGCTCAGCCTCATACAGACAGCTGCTGGGCTGGTTGTCCCTTATCTGACCAAAGAAATGGTGGACATGCTCTCTCAGGCCGCCTTGCAATCCAGCCTGATCATCCTGCTCGCTCTCGCCTTCGTCGCACAGGCTGTCAGCTCTGGACTGTCGATCTACCTCCTCGCCTATGTGGGACAGAAGACGGTGGCCAGTCTACGAAAACGTTTTTGGGAGAAGCTCTTGAAACTGCCGATCCCGTATTTTGACCAGAACCGTACCGGCGAGACGATCAGCCGCCTGACAGGTGACACCGGGGCGATCAAGGATTTTATCTCCAATCATGTGGTCTCATTTCTCTCCGACATCATCTCCATCATCGGCTCGATCATCATCTTGACCTACATCGACTGGCAGATGACGATCGTCCTGCTGTTCGCTATCCCGGTGCTGACGCTCATCGTCCGTCCAATTGGCCGCCGGATTCACGCGATCTCCAGACAGCTGCAGAACGAGACCGCCGAACTCTCCGGCTTCCTGACCGAAGTCTTGGGCGAAATCCGTCTGGTCAAGTCGTTCAACGCAGAACCGCTGGAGGAAGCGAACGGCGCCAAAGGCATCGACAAGCTGCTCACATCCAGCCTGCGAGAAGCCAAAATCTATGCCTACCTAAGCCCAATCGTCCAGCTCACCATGATGACCGTCCTGACACTCATCGTCGGCTACGGCGGTGTCCGGGTCTCCAGTGGAGAATTAAGTGCAGGTGAACTGGTAGCCTTTTTGTTATACCTATTTAAAATCGTCATGCCGTTCGGCTCGCTGGCCCAGTTTTATACAGCCGTGCAAAAAGCCCTAGGCGCCACAGAGCGGATTCGCGTTCTTTTCGCCCATGAGTCAGAGAGCAGTCGGGATACAAAGGAAGTTACAGATGCCCATCAGCCGATCCATCTGCGCAGTGTAGGCTTCTCGTATGCAACCAGTGACCGTATCCTGCATGACCTGACCCTGACCATCGAACCAGGCAAGGTGACGGCTTTCGTCGGCCCGAGCGGCGGTGGGAAAACGACAATTTTCTCTTTGTTGGAGCGTTTTTACGACCCGACCGAGGGTGAGATCCTGCTTGGGGACACAGCTATCCAGGATTTTTCGCTTTCTTCATGGCGCAGCCAGCTTGGGTATGTGTCACAGGAGAGCCCGCTGATGGCCGGAACGGTGCGGCAAAATATCTGTTATGGGGTCGATCGGGATGTGTCGGAGGCGGAGATCATCGCTGCGGCGAAGCAGGCGTATGCGGATGAGTTCATCTCGGGGCTGCCGGATGGATATGATACAGAGATTGGCGAGCGCGGGATCAAGCTGTCTGGTGGTCAGCGCCAGCGGATTGCGATCGCGAGGGCGATTTTGCGGAATCCGCAGATTTTGCTATTAGATGAAGCGACGTCGAATCTGGATTCGGAATCAGAGCAGCTGGTACAGAAGGCGCTGACGCATCTGATGGAGGGCCGGACAACGGTGGTGATTGCGCATCGCTTGTCGACGGTGGTGAAGGCGGAGAAGATTGTGGTGATTGAGAAAGGACGGGTGAGTGGTGAGGGGACGCATGAGGAGTTGTTAGTGGGGAATGGGTTGTATCGGAGGTTGGCAGAGGGGCAGTTTGGGGTGTGAGTGGAAGAGTAGAAAAAGTAAGAGGCAGGGTGATGAGCCCTGCCTTTCCTATATATCAAAATACTCACTCCGAATAATTTCTGAATATTTTCCTCCGACTTGATTGAAAATAGAAAGTAATTCTTCGTAGGTATCTTCATTATTCCCAATTTTATTCCAGAGTTCCGAACCTATTAAAACGCTCTCATCTTGGTCTAAATCAAATATCTTGAATGGTATGGTGAATCCTGCCTCTTTATATGGATTACCTTCACCTGCTGGATTAAATGGCAAAGCAAAATAAACTTTATTTTCACTATCACCAGAAAGGAGACGTAACATATCACGCTTGGCCCTCTCAGTTTGATCTAAATTTGGCTTTACAGTCTTAAAAGAATAATACTCTTTAGTACCATCAGTTCGACAAATGTACAAGTCAGATTTTACAGTAACCTCCTCGAATCGCTCATTTGATAAACTCAGAATCTCTGAGACTTCCTGTCCCCAATCTGTTTTTCTCCTGTTTTCCCTAAGTGCTTTAAGTATTTCATCTATTTTCTCAAGTCTCCAAGTACAAATTCGGAGTTTAGTATTATATTGATTTTCAGCAGTAGCACCTGTTCCCTCAGCAATTATTTTAGCTAGCTGTTCAAAAATGCCTTGACCTAAAGTAGTTACAAATGACCTTTCAAACTTCGCTCCCTTCCAAACCTCAATAGGGACTAATCTAAACCCAAACGGATTTGCTTTAATTATCTCTTCTTCGGAGAATGGCTCAGTTTTACAACGTCGTTCAATGATTCTCTCCATCACATTAGACAAATGCTCTTTAATCTTGTTACTAGTGTCTATATCCATCCGAGTTCCTCATTTCACTTTTGTATACAGCTATTACAAATCAAAAAGGTATAGGATAAAAAACCCTATACCTTAAATACTAGTTACTGGCTGAAGAAAGCGCAACCTCATTCATAACTTTATCTATTTTTTGTTTTTCATATATTTCATTTAATAGTTTATAAATCGATTGACCCAGGATCTTTGCCAACCCTACTGGAACAGCATTACCGACTTGTACATATTGCTTTGATAATGATCCAGCAACTTTATAATCAATTGGAAACTGTTGTACAGCTAGATATTCTTCGATACTTAATGGTCGATCTTCAAGTGGATGTCCCAAGTTTGTGCTTTTTTGAATAGGTGAAGTAAGCATCGTAGGCGCAGGCTTATTAAGGTGGATTCTTCTAAAAAAACCAACTTTGCCACCACCAGATTCATACGCTCCCCCCATAGCCTTCTTTACGATATCCTTAGGGAGATCACGCCAATTCCCCCCCCCTTTGGGAATCATTTTCATATATTCTAATCTATCAAGTGAGTACTCAACATAATGATGGTTAATTACATCCATATTTTCAAGTAATTCACCAAATGTGACCCATCTCTTCTTTCCCTCCATTCCCTTCTCATGATGGGTTTTTGTTGGGAAAATGTACTTGCAATCTAAATCGTTTCTAACACCAACAAAAAAAACTCTTTCTCTTGTTTGGGGTACACCATAGTCAGCAGAGTTGATTAATTTATATTCTACTTTGTAATCCTTAAACTGATCCAATAAAAAAGTAAGGGCACTGCCTCTTAACTCGTCAGGTTCTAATGGAGGAGCATCTTTTCCTCGTTGATTTAAAGGTCTGTGCTTGAGAGCAGCAGATAAAAGTCCCTTTACATTTTCAAGCAGGAACACTTTAGGGCGTACCTCCCTAACCAACTCAGCAAATTTAATCATTGCTTGTCCTCTTGGGTCAGAAAAAGCCTGCCTTTTTCCTGCTGTGCTAAACGATTGACAAGGACTCCCACCAAAAAGTAGATCGATCTCGTCACTCGATGTTAAATTTGCCTGTTTTAATATCTTACTTTTATCATAATCCATGATATCGCCTTTAATAATGTTGGCATTTGGATGATTATTTCGTAGTGTTTCACAATACGTTTCTTCTATTTCTACAGTTAATCTAATGTCAAATCCAGCTAACTGAATTCCTGTATCCAGTCCTCCTGCTCCCGCAAAAAAAGATATTGCCGTAGCCATCTAACCACTTCCTTGCTACTTCAGATTATAGAACAAGTATACCAAATGTTAATCGCTAGGTTTATAAAATATGTTCTCCTTTTTGTCCCAAATCCACTCATTTTCAACTGAATTAAAAAAAGAGGTGTTTTCACACCCCCCCTTGGATATTTCTACATAGAATTCTGTTACACTCACTCACTTAAATAGATGGTCTTACTTTCGTTTAACATTTTATTATTAATTGATAGATTCCAAGCTTTCATTGTTTTATGCCATCTTTTGTATTTTAAAAACTGCTCCCAAGTTAATTCATTAATTCTTTTAAGTATTAGATTCTCGTCAAATTGAACCAGAATTACATACTCAAACCTCTTCTCTTCATCTTCCATGCTATCAGGATCATTTAAACCATAGAATACACTCGTGACCTTCCTCGTTGTCGCATTAATACTATATCGATCTCCATTATTGCTAATTGCATCAAAATATTTCGTTGAAGGTGGTGCTTGTATTAAATTCGGTAGTCCCTTTGTTTTACAATAATAGTTAATGGCTAAGTACTCCCCTAAATCACCTACTACATTTTTGCTCCGAATGATCCCTCTTTGTTTTAATTCTGCAATTAGCTTCCCGTAACAGGATATTAAATCATCGTCTGTTAGGTTTTTTATAAAGTCATCCACAAAATATAACCTCCAGCCAGAATTGTCAAAATGATTAGTTATATACGTATAGTATATTGTTTTTGATCATTCTAGCTATTAAAACATAAAACAAATTAAAAAAAGAGAATCCGTTTTAGATTCCCTCTTTTTCGCATGGCTATCAGTAACTTTTACCCCTTCTCCTGCACCTTCCTCACAATCCCCGGCACCCACTTCCTCGGCACCAGCCTCACCGACCATGCCATCAGCTTATTCTTCAACCCCGGAATCACGATCGTCTGCCCTGCCATCAGCCCGTCATACCCCATCTCGGCAACGGCCTTGGCACTCATCACATCCCCTTTGAACAGCTTCGACCCTTCCATATGCGCTTCTTTGACAAAATCAGTCTCGGTCGGACCTGGGCAGAGAGCGGAAATAGTAACCCCCGTACCTTTCAGTTCGTTAGCTAGGGCTTCCGTCAGCGAAAGCACGTACGACTTGGAAGCATAGTAATTAGCCATGAGCGGACCCGGCTGGAAGGCGGCGGTGGATGCGACGTTGAGGATGCCGCCATGCCGACGCTTGACCATATCAGGGAGGAACAGTCGGCTCATGTAAGCCAAGGCTCGTACGTTCAGGTCGATCAGCTGCATCTCTTGATCGATGTCATTGGTCACGAAGTCACCGAAGCAGCCGATCCCTGCGTTGTTGGCGAGGTAATCGACTTGGATACCTGCTTGCTGAAGCTGGTCGTAGATTTCCTTCGGGGCGTGGATATCTGCCAAGTCCTTGGCGATGATCGTCACTGTGACGCCGTATTGCGTGCGTATCTGATCGGCCAGTTCTTTGAGCTTGCCTTCGCTTCTCGCGACAAGGATAACATTGTGGCGGTCTTGGGCAAAACGGATAGCCAGCTCACGTCCGATCCCGCTGGATGCTCCTGTGATGAGGGCTGTTTTTGACATGGCGATACCTCCCCTATTTTCATATTCTAGTCGTTATTATTTTGAGAGAATTAATTATTTTAACATAATCATATCTGGTTAGGAATTAATTGTAAATTACCTTTTCCAGACAGAAAAAAAGAGCAAAGCTTGCCGAATCCGACAGTGCTTTGCTCTTGTCTTGCCTTTGTTATGCCAGTAGCCTTCTTTTCTATTCTTCGAACGAAAATTCATAGACCTGCTGCTTCGACCATTTGAGCCGGTACCAGAGATACAGCAGGCCGACTGTTGCCCAGCTGAGTCCGAGCATGAGCGAATGCGGTTCGAGGTTGAGCCAGAGGAATGCGATGAAGCTGGTCCCGACCAGTGGGATGATGAGGTAGCGGAACAGGTCTTTTGGGGTGCGGGCTTTGCCTTTGATGATGAAATGAACGATGACGGAGAGATTAACGAAGGTGAAGGCGGTCAATGCCCCGAAGTTGATGAAAGAAGTAGCGGTTAAGAGATCGAGGAACAGGGCCATCAGGGAGAGGATTCCGATCAGCCAGACGTTGAACAGCGGCGTACCCAAGCCTTGGTGGACGTAGCCGAACCATTTTTGCGGCAGAAAGTTGTCCCGCCCCATCGCATACAGGAGCCGCGATGCACTCACATGGGAAGCGATGCCTGATGCGAGTGTGGATGTCAGGGCCGCGGCGAGGAAGACAGCTTGGAACACGGTTCCCCCGATGAACAGCGCGATCTCAGGTGAAGCGGCTTCCGGGTCTTGGAACGTCGAGACGTCGGGGAACAGCACTTGTGCGAAGTAAGAGGCGGTGGTGAAAAGGGTACCGCCGATCAGGGCGATCAGGAGGATGCCGCGCGGGATGGTTTTCTTCGGGTTTTTGGTCTCTTCGCTCAAGGTCGAGACAGCATCGAAGCCGAGGAACGAGAAGCAGAGAATCGACGCACCGGTGAGGACGCTTGAGAGGGACATATCATCTGCAAAAAACGGCTGCAGGATGAAGACATCTCCCCCGCCTGCCCCGCTCTGAATCACTTGGATGGCGAGTGCGGCAAAAATCAGTACGGTAGCGATCTGGAAACAGACCAGAAGCGTATTAACCGATGCGCTGACATTGACACGGAAAATATTGAGGAACGTAATGAGCAGCACGAAACCAACGATCCACGCCCACTCGGGTACATTGGGAAAAGCAGCGGACAGATAGATGGCGGTCAGGAGCGCATTGATCATCGGGAGGAACAGATAATCGAGCAGGGAAATCCAGCCGACGAGGAAGCCGATGTACGGATGAAAGGTTTTTTGTGCATAAGTATAAGCAGAGCCCGCCCCCGGATAGATCCGGACCATATGCCCATAGCTCAACGCGGTGCATAGGATAGCGATGAGCGTAACGATGTAAGCGGCTGGTACGTGGCCGTCAGTCTCCCCGGAGACGATGCCGAATGTGTCGAATACAGCCATTGGTGCCATGTAACCCAGACCTATGACGATGATGTGCACAAGTCCGAGTGAGCGTGATAAAGTAGGTTGAGTAGAAGATGATGATTGCAAAATGCAGTTGCCCCCTTTTTATGAATTTTTATTAATAGTATTGCATAACTAGGGGAATAAGGGAGGATTTTTTTTGAAACGTTGGTTGTATATCTTATGCGCGGCCATTCTGGTATGGTCTACGGTCGAATATATCGTCCCGTCTGCCCTGCTTACGCTGTCTGCCCCAGTGGATTTGAGTGGAGAGGCGGATCAGGAAATGAGCTATTTCCCCAATCAGTATGAACCGTCACGGGCACGGTTTCTCGGGTATCGGCAAAAGCTGATCAATGCTGGATATCAGGCCGAGGTCTTTTCCTACCCGATCGATGAGAAAGCAAGTCTCTACATCGATGTGCTTCAGATCAATCCTGCTAAACAAAAAGAGAATCTGCTGGTCTTCACGTCAGGTGTCCACGGGGTCGAGGGATTTGTCGGCTCTGCGATGATGGAAGCCTTCGTACAGGAGCAGCTGGGGAGCCTGAATCGGGACAACACCGGGGTGATGCTGGTTCACGCGGTCAATCCGTGGGGGATGAAAAACAAGCGCCGCTACAATGAAAACAATGTGGATCTGAACCGTAACTTCGTGATGGACTGGAAGGCACTGAACCATCTGCAGAATCAAGAGTATCTGGTATGGGATCATTTCCTGCAACCACAACGGCAACTGGGCAATAGTACGCTACACGAGCTTGGCTTCCACGTCGGTCTCGCCTACAATCTGCTGGATGCAGGCAGTGAGTCGCTCCGTAAGGCATTGCTCAGCGGGCAGTACTCAAATCCCCAGGGGGTCTATTTCGGTGGGGATGGCGATGAGCTTTCGACGAAGTATATGAAGAACATTTTGCTCAGCATGCTCAATGACACGTACCAAAATATCGTACACATCGATTTGCACACTGGGTACGGGCCTAGGTACCAGATGAGTATTTTCAGCTCGGGTTCCGAGACGTTAAAAGAGGATGAAGCCATCAAGGCGTTCGGCTATCCGTTGGTGTATACGCCTGATTCGGAGGAGTACTATACGACGAGCGGTGATATGACAGAGTATCTGTATCAGCTGCAGACGAAGAGATTTCCGCAGAAAAAGTTGTACTCAACCACATTTGAATTCGGGACACTGGGGGATGGTACGGTTGCGTCTGTTGATTCGGTGAAATATACGGTGGATGAGAACCGTCTGTATTGGCACGGAACCAGCGACAAGCGGACGGAGCAGATCGTGAAGAACCGTTATCTGGAGATGTTTGATCCGGCAGAGCGTGAGTGGCGTGTGAAGGCGTTGGAGGATTTCCGTCTGGCACTGAAGGGTGTGCTGACGTATCGAGGGGTTGTTGGAAAATAGGAAAAAGGCTGTTGCTCCCTGTTGAGTCGGGGGCGACAGCCTTTTCGTTTGTAGCATATTTCATAGGATCACTGAGGTTCGATCGTTTCCGTGATCCCTAGGTTATCTGTTCCTTAGCGAATCTACTTTTTCTTCGGATCAAACGAGCTCTTCAGCGACGCGATCAGGTTGAATACGAGGTGATCCTTGGTCGTGTGCTTCGGATCTACGTTGAAGTAGCCGTGACGGAAGAATTGGAACTTGTCGTGTGCTTTGGCCTCGGACATGTTCGGTTCTACGAAACCATGCAGGATCTCAAGCGAGTTCGGGTTGATGAGATCGAGGAAGGTTTTCTCCTCGTCTTTGTCTTCTTGGTCGTCGAGGATGAGTGGTTCATAGAGACGGAATTCAGCCGGTACCGCGTGGGTGGCATCTACCCAGTGGATCGTGCCTTTTACTTTGCGACCGGTGAAGCCGGAGCCGGATTTGGTCTCTGGGTCGTAGGTACAGTGAATCTCGGTGACATTGCCGTTCTCGTCTTTAATCACATCGGTGCATTTGACGAAATAAGCGTGCTTGAGGCGTACTTCGTTGCCTGGGAAGAGGCGGAAGTATTTTGCCGGTGGGTTTTCCATGAAGTCGTCTTGCTCGATGTAAATCTCACGGGAGAATGGGATTTGGCGCATGCCCATCTCTTCGTTTTCCGGGTTGATCTCAGCGTCGAGCCATTCGACTTGGCCTTCTGGATAGTTGGTGATGACCAGCTTGAGCGGACGGACGACACCCATGGTACGAGGTGCCTTGAGCTTGAGGTCTTCGCGGATGAAGTGCTCCAGATAGGAGGATTCGACGGTGCTGTTGGCGCGTGCTACACCAATCTCACGGCAGAAGGTGCGGATCGCTTCCGGTGTGTAACCGCGGCGGCGCAGACCAGATACGGTCGGCATGCGTGGGTCGTCCCAGCCGTCGACATGGCCTTCCTCTACGAGCTGCTTGAGCTTGCGCTTACTCATGACGGTGTTGGTCAGGTTGAGGCGGGCAAACTCGTATTGGCGAGGGACACTCTCCATCTCGCACTCTGCAATCACCCAGTCATACAGTGGACGGTGGTCTTCGAACTCCAGAGTACAGATGGAGTGCGTGATGCCTTCGATCGCGTCTTCGAGTGGATGCGCGAAGTCATACATCGGGTAGATGCACCATTGGTCACCGGTGTTGTGGTGATGGGCATGAGCGATGCGGTAAATAACTGGGTCACGCATGGTGATGTTCGGGGAAGACATGTCGATTTTGGCGCGGAGTACTTTTTCTCCGTCCCGGAACTCGCCTTTGCGCATACGCTCGAACAGGTCGAGGTTCTCTTCGACAGAACGGCTGCGGTATGGGCTTTCTTTACCCGGTTCGGTCAGTGTGCCGCGGATTTGACGGAATTCTTCTGCGGTCAGGTCGTCGACGTACGCTTTGCCTTTTTTGATGAGCAGCACAGCGCGGTTGTACATTTCCTCGAAATAGTCGGATGCGAAGAATAAGCCGTCCCATTCGAATCCGAGCCATTTCACGTCTTCTTTGATCGATTCTACGAACTCGATGTCTTCCTTGACCGGGTTGGTGTCGTCAAAACGCAGGTTGGTTTTGCCGTTGAATTCTTTCGCCAACTCGAAGTTGAGCACGATGGACTTGGCATGTCCGATATGTAAGTAGCCGTTAGGTTCTGGCGGGAAACGAGTGATGATCGTGTCCACTTTACCGTTTTTGAGGTCCTCCACGATGATGTTCTTGATAAAGTTCGAGGAGGTGGCGGGTTTGTTTTCATTTTCCATGGCGAAATCAACCTTTCACACGCATTTTAGCTATTTATTAATAATACCGATTGTGCTGGGAGAGTTCAACATGAATGGGCGTGATCTATTGATAGAATAAGGAAATCATTAAACAAGGTTTAATTGCCATGAAACGCCGAAGCGGTCTGTGACCCAACCGTACTTTTTGCTGAATGGATAGGCGTCTAACGGCATCAATACCGCTCCATCCTGTGATAATTGTTGATAGAGACGATCAAGCTCTTCTTCCGTCTCACAATTTACATACAAGGAAATAGACGGCGTAAAAGTGAACGCATGCTTCACAAAGCTGTCGATACACATAAATGGTTGTCCGTTAAGTGTGAAGGTAGCTTGGATTACGCTTCCCTCTGCTCCCGGCTCGTTGGGACCGTAACGGGCAATACTTACGATTTCGGACTGGTCAAACAACGAGACATAAAAATTCATCGCTTCTTCTGCCTTGCCTTCGAACATTAAAAAAGTTGTGATTTTTGACATAGTAGTCAACTCTCCCTTCGTTTTTAACAGGAATAAAGAAAAAAGGCTGCCTGACCTTATCCTAGTCAGCAACCTTGTACCCTAAACGTTCCTATTCCATCTTACTCAATCTTCTGTAGCATCTCGACATTCTCCCAGCTCACAAACTGATCCTCCCACACTACCTGGCAGGCCCCTTCCGTGATCCCCAGTACCGTGCCTCTTACACCATCGCGGATATAGATGACGTGATCGCCGATTTTAAAATAATTATACATAGGCACTTACCCGAGTCGGAAGATGATGCCATGACCGCCTTTTGGATACTCCCACTTGATATTCTCATAGGGGCAACCGATACGGCAGCTTCCACACTCGTGGCAACCTTCGTAGCCTACGTGCATGCGGACCTCTTCCCATTTATAGACTTCAGCCGGACAAAAGATGGTGCAGAGCTTATCCGGGCATTGGGTGGCACAGACATCTGAGCTTAGGACGTGCAGATGGGACTGGGTGTCAGCCTTGAAGCGGACGAGGTACTGCTTTTCCTCAATGGATTGGCCTTTCGGCAGTTGTGGCTGTGTCACTATTTCATCACCCTCCATGCTTGGAACAAGTCACGCGCCATACGGAACTTCTCGCCTGCTGAGCCAAGGTCGTTCCAGATCTTCTTTTGCTTTTCCCGTTTGGGCGTGCCATCGATGGTAAACATTTGGCTGGCAGCACGGTTCATCATTGGGATGTATTTATCAAAATAGTGCGGGAATTTCTCGAAGTGGTGCGTCGCGTCCTTGTACTTCTTCAGGTCTTGGCCGACGAAGCTGTTGAGCAGGTTGACCCGGTAGTTGTCGAGGCCACGCTCGGAGAAGTCTCCGCCCAGCTCTCTGGCTTGGATGATCGTGTCCGCTGCCATGACACCGGAGGCCATCGCCATGTTGGAGCCTTCGCGGTGGATGGCATTGACCAGCTGGGCTGCGTCACCGACGACGATGACACCGTTGCCTACTACGCGCGGCATCGAGTGGTAGCCGCCCTCTGGGATGAGGTGGGCCAAGTATTCCTGCTGCTCACATCCTTGGATGTAGGGGCGCAGGACGGGGTGATTTTTGACATAGTCGAGTAATTCGTAGGGCTTCATCTTGTGCTTGATCAGGCCGGAGAGCATCGCGCCGACACCGATGTTGACGCTGTCTTTGTTGGTGTAGAGCCAGGCGGTGCCGAGGACGCCTTTGGTCGAGTCACCGAAGATTTCGAAGGTGCAGCCTTGGTTGCCTTCGAGGCTGAAGCGGTCTTCGATGATCTTTTTGTCCAGCTTGAGCACTTCCATGACAGCGAGGGCTACTTCATCTGGACGGAATTCTTTGTGGAAGCCGAGCGATTTGGCGAGAAGCGAGTTGACCCCGTCTGCAAGCACCACGACATCGGCGTAGAGGTCGCCTTCAGGGCGGTCGGTACGGACACCGACGACTTTGCCGTTCTCGACGATACACTCGCGGACGACGGTCTCGTTGATCAGGAGTGCCCCCTGCTTCACCGCTTGGTCGGCAAACCACTGGTCGAACTTGGCGCGCAGCACGGTGAAGTTGTTGTATGGCTCTTGATCCCACTCCAAGCCCTTGTAGCTGAAGGTGACGGCTGATTCCTGATCGAGCATCATGAAGCGCTGCTCGACGATATGGCGTTCCACCGGGGCTTCCTTATAAAATTCGGGGATGATGTCGTCCATCATCTTGCGGTAGAGGACGCCGCCCATCACGTTTTTGGAACCGGGGTATTCGCCCCGCTCGATCAATAGGACATTGACTCCTGCTTTGGCCAGCGTATACGCGCACGCGGTGCCTGCCGGGCCTGCTCCGACCACGATTACATCAAATTTTTCCGCCATATTGCACCTCTTTATCTAACGCGTTTTGGAATGCTTCCATCAGCATCGGCACGATCTCAAAGGCATCGCCGACAATTCCGTAATGACAAGCCTGAAAAATCGGTGCTTCCGGGTCTTTGTTGATCGCGATGATCAGGCCCGAGTTCTGCATGCCGACGAGATGCTGGATCGCCCCAGAGATCCCGATGGCAAAATAGATTTTCGGGGTAACCGTGACACCAGTCTGCCCCACCTGATGATGGTGGTCGATCCAGCCTGCCTCCACCGCGTCACGACTTGCTCCGACCGTAGCGCCGATGACACTCGCGAATCGGTGCAGGATATCAAAGCCTTCTTTGCTGCCCAAGCCTTTGCCGCCTGCGACGATGATGTCGGCCTCGTCGATCTTCACTTTTTTGGTGGTGTCACGGACGATCTCCAGCACCTTGGTACGGAGGTCTTCTTCTTTGACCTTAAGCGTCTCCACGATCACTTCACCGCGGCGTTTTTTCTCCGGGTCAAGCGCTTTCATCACTTTGGGGCGGACGGTCGCCATCTGGGGACGGTGCTTTTTACAGAGGATCGTCGCCATGATATTGCCGCCGAATGCCGGGCGGCTTGCTTCCAAAAGGCCGGTCTCAGAGTCTACATCAAGCATCGTCGTGTCTGCGGTCAGACCTGTCTCCAGATCGGTCGCGACGGCACTCGCCAGGTCTTTCCCGGTCGAAGTGGCACCATAGAGGAAAATCTCCGGCTTGTGCTTCTCGCAGGCATGGATGACGGCCTTCATGAATGATTCCGTACGGTAGTTTTCAAAGATCGGGTCGTCATAGACATACACCACGTCGGCTCCGTACTCGACGGCAATCTGGGCGAGTGGCTTCACTTTATGTCCGATGACGATGCCTCCGAGCGGCACACCGCGCTTGTCGGCGAGCTTGCGTCCAGCGCCCAGCAGCTCAAGCGATACGGGTGCGATGGTGTCTTCTTTGCGTTCAAGGAACACCCAGACACCGCGATGATCTTGGATAGCCATCTACTCTCCCCCCTTTACGGCGAACAGTTCTTTTTTGGTCAACAGAATCTCCAGCAGTCGATCTACCTGCTCGGCTGGGGTGCCTTGCAGCTGTTCGCCGCCTTTTGGTTTTTCCGGGGGCCATACCTTGGATACGATTGTCGGGGAGCCTTTGAGTCCGAGCAGGGTGCGGTCTACCTCTTCGAGATCGTCGACAGACCAGATGTGGGGTTGGTAGCGAGCGGCTTTGAGCATGTTGGGCAGTGGTGAGTAGGGGATCTCGTTGATGTCCTTTTCGACGGAAAAGAGGCATGGGAGGGAGGATTGGATGACTTCGTGTCCGTCTTCGAGCTTGCGGTGGATGACGGCGAAGCCTTCCGCTTTGTTGATCTCGACGACTTTTTTGACATTGGTCAGCGGTGGGATGTCCAAACGGCGAGCGATCCCAGGCCCGACCTGTCCAGTGTCACCGTCAATCGTCATTTTGCCGCAGATGATCAGGTCGATGGGTCTGATCTTGGCGATTTTCTCCAGTGCCTTGGTCAAGGCATAGCTGGTCGCCAGCGTATCGGCACCGGCAAAAGCACGGTCGGTAATCATGTAGCCTTCATCTGCGCCGATCTCGATGCATTTTTTGATCGCTTTGACCGCTGGCGGCGGCCCCATGGTGACGACGGAGACGATGCCTCCATAGCGGGCCTTGAGCCGTACCGCTTCCTCGACGGCGTGGGCATCGTAGGGATTGAGGATCGCCGGAGCGCTGGAGCGGTCCATCGTGTTGGTCTTCGGGTTCATTTTGATGATCTTGGTGTCTGGAACTTGCTTGATACAGGCGACAATGTGCAGCATGGGTTACAACACCTCTTTTGGGGTAGGTTGTCTATGGTTTGGGCCGTATGCTTTATTGTCATTGTATTGGTGGGGGTATGCATCTATTCCTTTGGTTGGAAATAAAAGCAAAAAGCCCTCCACAGCCATACAGGGCCGACGGAGAGGCTTTCGCTTCTTCTCTATAAGATTCGGATTACCAGATCAGGTCAACCCACTCTGGATGGTCGATGAACGGGTTGCGGTTGCCTTGGTATTTGGTATAGATGATATTGTTGCGGCGCATCTCGAAGCTGTCTACCGGATCTTGCAGGTGCCATTGCAGGAGGGTGGAAAGCTTGCCGTGGTAGGGAGCAGTGCCTGTGTTAACCGCATCCTTCATTTCGAGGTTCGGCTCACCGGACACATCGCCTTCATAACGGACAGCCATGTAGAGCAGCATGCGGGCTACGTCGCCTTTGACCGCATCACGAGGCTCCCAGGAGTCGGAGTCATAGCGGCAGAGGGTCGCTTCGCTGTGGTAGACACCACCATTGTCAAAATCAAGGTTACCGCGCGCAGAGTTGACAGATACGTCAGCCGGACGGATGTGGTGCAGGTCGGTACCCGCGCCTGCTGTCTCGCCAAAACCACCGTGGGACTTCGCCCAGACGTGTTCACGGTTCCAGTCGTTGACTAAGCCGCCGTTGGTCAGCTTGGACTGGGAACGGCCTGTGTAGAGCAGGATGACGTTGTTCGGATTGTTCGGATCTTCGTCGGTGTCGCGCAGAGCTGCCCAGAGTGAGTCATAGGAAAGTTTTTTATGATCGTCGATGATATTATGCAGAGCGGATTTCAGAGCCGTGCCCGTTTTGCCATAGGCCGTCTGGTAGTAGCTGTAGTATGGATCGGTTGTAGAGTCAGCGGTCACAGACGCACTGGTAGCTTCATTCGCAGCGACGGTATTCTCCGCTTGAGAGTTGGTTGGGAACAGCAGAGTTGGTACCATCAGGCCGGCTACGAACAGCAGAGCTGCTGGCTTTTTCAGAGAGTTCATGGTTGGGAACACAAAAATTCGCTCCTTTAGTAACTTAATTGGAATATTGGTATTATCACATGAACTTGGAATAAAATAAATATAAAGTACGTAAATTAAATTTATTTTATCTGTAAACGTTCGTGTTTTTCTACAAGCGCTCAGTACCTTCCCCTGCCTTATGTGTGAATAGCAAAAGCCCTCCCCAGTTCTGAAACCGATGGGAGGGCTTTTGCACAGGCTATGCTATTACCAGATCAACTCTACCCACTCTGGATGATCGATGAATGGATTACGGTTGCCTTGGTACTTGGAAAAAATGATGTTGTTGCGGCGAATCTCCGTGCTGTCTACCGGGTCCTGCAGATGCCACTGAAGCAGGGTGGACAGCTTGCCATGATATGGAGCGGTTCCGTTGTTGACTTTGTCAGCCATCTCGAGGTTAGGCTCACCTGAGACATCGCCCTCGTAGCGGACAGCCATGTAGAAGAGCATACGAGCTACATCGCCCTTGACCGCATCGCGTGGCTCCCAAGAGTCAGAGTCATAACGGCACAGAGTTGCTTCGCTGTGGTAGACACCGCCATTGTCAAAATCAAGGTTGCCGCGTGAAGAGTTGACACTTACGTCTGTCGGGCGCAGGTGGTGCAGGTCGGTGCCCGCTCCTGCTGTCGTACCGAAATCACCATGGGACTTCGCCCAGACGTGTTCACGGTTCCAGTCATTGACTCCACCGCCGTTAGCCAGCTTGGACTGGGAGCGGCCGGTGTAGAGCAGGATGACGTTGTTCGGATTGTTCGGGTCTTCATCGGTATCGCGCAGGGCGCCCCATACCGCGTCATAGGAAAGCTTTTTGTGGTTGTCGATGATATCGTGGAGCGCTTGTTTGAGTGCACTGCCGGATTTGTTGTAGGCTGTCTGGTAGTAGGTGTAGTTCGGATCAGTAGAAGGATCGGTTGTGCCGCCACCACCAGTTCCTGGGTCCGTACCTGGATCAGTTCCTGGATCAGTGCCCGGGTCTGTTCCTGGATCTGTACCTGGATCTGTACCTGGGTCTGTACCAGGATCAGTGCCTGGATCGGTTCCCGGATCTGTACCTGGGTCGGTTCCTCCTGTATCGCCAGCCAGTTCAACCGTCGTCACATACTTGAGACCCGTATGGCTGAAGTAGGCGTCACGCTTGCCGACTGCTTTGATCAAGGCACCCTTCTTATCGGGATTGGTCTGCAAACCGAACTCCCCACGGTGCTGGGTCTCCAGCTTGACGAACAGCATTTTGCCAAGCTGTGTCTCACTTGGCTGGTCGGCAATCGCCAACGCGTAATCACTGGTAAAATTAGAGTACTGTACCACGCCGACACCGACTGGCACCCCTACGATATAACCCTGTACGCTAAGGGTTGTCCCATTCGGCTGGCTAATCGCCTGAGCGACGGTGTAGATCGTCTCTGCCTTGGTATGGGCCGGAAAGAAAATGCTGGCTACCATCAAAACAGCGGTAAGCAGCATAGCTGTTGATTTCTTCCATGACTGAGTTACGAATGAATGCATGATGATTCTCCCCTCTCTTTCTTTTTTCTTATTTTTAGCAATAATACTTAATAAAAGGTTACACGATCATGAATAGAAATACATGCAAAACAATGGAAATCTACAAATAATTTTTCGTAACGAATGGATATAACAAACTATTTTGTTACTATTATTAAAATATATGGGAGCAATAGGAGATGGTTGAATGGATCGGAGTTATCAAAATCAAATCGCGTTAATCGGTGGGACGGGCAAAGTAGGACGTCATCTCGCTTCAAAAGCACTAGAACATGGTTATCGGGTTCGGATGCTTGTGAGAAATCCACAGAAGCTGTCTTTCCGCGATGATCGAATCGAGATTCTGGAAGGCAGTGTCCAAAACCCAGATTCCATCAGACAACTGCTGACAGGTTGCCATATCGTGGTGAATGCCTTTGGCCAGCCGATGAAAGATACACCCATCTACAGCAGTGTGACCCAACAGATTCTTGCAACCATGACGGAAATGCATATCAGGAGATATATCGGCGTTACAGGAGGTTCTCTCAATCTCGAAGGAGACAACAAGGGGCTGTTGAACAGGATCGGTGCCAAGATGTTTGAACTTTTCTATTCGGAGATGATTCAGGATAAGAAAAAGGAAGTAGAGATTCTCCGGCAACACCCCCATCTCGACTGGACGCTGATCCGGCTGCCTTTTGTGGTGGAAGGTCCCGAATGGGGAGGCATAAAAGAAAGCCTGACCGATCTGCCGGGCTTGAAGATGACCAACCAAGATATCGCGCACTTCCTCATGAATCAGGTTGACGACAAGACATACATACATCAGACACCCTTTATTGCAACATAAACGAACAGACAACCATCCAACGCACGCGTGGAGAGTTCCTATTCCCATCAAAAAAACCGCCATCTGGTTCGAATCAGATGGCGGTTCATTCTATACATAGCTCGTTCTATTTCGTCACGCTGGCTTTCACTTGCATTGTACCTTCTGCCGCATAGCGGGTATGCCAGGAAAATGCTTTTTCCAACACATGCGGGGTATGACCTCCACGGGAGAGTGCTTCCTGATAGTATTCGAGCAGCTGCTCGCGGTACATCGGGTGCGCACAGTTCTCGATAATCTTCGGTGCACGTTCTCTAGGTGCGAGGCCGCGCAGGTCAGCAAGCCCCTGTTCGGTCACGATGATGTCGACGTCATGCTCCGTATGGTCGATATGGGAAGCGAATGGGACGATACTGGAGATGTCCCCGCCTTTGGCAATCGACTTGGTGACGAAGATCGCGAGACGGGCATTGCGGGCGAAGTCGCCTGAGCCACCGATCCCGTTCATCATGCGGGTACCAAGGACATTGGTCGAGTTGACGTTGCCGTAGATATCGGCTTCAATCGCGGTATTGATCGAGATCAGACCGAGACGGCGAATCAGCTCTGGATGATTGGTGATTTCTTGCGGACGGAGCATGATTTTGTCGCGGTAGTTCTCGAAGTTGCCCAGTACCTCAGCCATTTTTTCTTTGGAGAGGGTCAGGGAGCAGCCTGAAGCGTATTTGATCTTGCCTGCGTCGATCAGGTCGAATACGGAGTCCTGCAATACTTCGGAGTAGACCTCCAGATCGGTAAACTCGGAGTCCATGAAGCCGTTGAATACCGCATTGGCTACAGAACCGATCCCAGATTGCAGCGGAGCGAGCTTCTCGGTGAGGCGGCCTTGCTTGACTTCCTGACGCAAGAACCCGATGAGGTGAGTGGCAATCTGCGCGGTCTCTTCATCCGGCTTGGTGATCGTGGACGGAGAGTCGAGCTGATTGGTGATGACGATGCCTCTGACCTTGTCCGGGTCGACTGGAATGCCCAGAGTCCCCATCCGTTGGTCTACCTGTGTCAGAGGAATCGGTTCACGCTCGCCCTGCATTCCTGGTGTATAGATATCATGTACCCCTTCCAGTGTCTCTGGCTGGGCCATGTTGAGTTCGATGATGACATGCTTGGCGCGTTCCACGAAGATATTGGAGTTACCTACAGAAGTGGCTGGAATGATCATGCCGTCCTCTGTAACTGCAACCGCTTCCACGATGGCGTAATCAATCGGGTCCAATACATCGGTACGAATCCACTCTGCTGTATGGGAAAGATGCTGGTCAACGAAGAGAAGCTCACCCTTGTTGATCTTTTGGCGCATGAGCGGATCAGCTTGAAACGGCAGTCGTTTATGGATGATTCCCGCCTCTGCCATCACCGTATCAACGTCTGAACCGAGCGATGCACCTGTATAGACATTTACTTTGAAAGGCTGATTGGACTGCTTGGCGTGTTCGGTCAATGCGATCGGCACGACCTTGGCATCACCGGCGCGGGTAAAACCGCTGAGTCCGATGGTCATTCCATCATGAATCCAGCTGGCTGCTTCTTGTGCTGTGACAATCTTGTCTTGCAATCTACCATCACGTAAGCGCTTACCATTCATAAAAAGAACCCCACCTATCCGTATACTTTTCACTCTTTTGTCACAGAGTAGCACGGGGTCGGCAGGGATCGCAGTTCTTTTGGGGCAAACCAGAATTTTTCGATGCAAAAGCAGTAAAATTCGCAATAAATTCAAAATTAAAATCCAAGCATCTGCCGGAAATAGCTTGCATAGCTTTGGCTTACTGGTATGCGAGTCTTGTTTTTATCGTTCATTACCAGCATAAATGTTGAGTGAAAATGAGGATGAATCTCCCGAATTCCATGGACATTCACAAAATAAGAACGATGACAGCGGATGAATTGATCACGCGGAAGAATCTGTTCCAGTTCACCCATGCCATACTTGTTCACATAGTTCTCTTTCCCAGTGAAGAGCATGGTTTTCCCTGCATTGGATTGGATAAAGAGAATCTCCTCATAAGGGACTGGAATCCACCGGTCTTCTGACTTGCCGATGAGAAAATGATGCTTCGGCAGCTTCATGGCCTCTTGGCTCATCATCTGTGGGAAAATGGCGGTAATACAGCCTTCGGTGATTCCCCGGTTGATCAGGGGAATCGCTACCCCGTAGTAAGGAACCCCGTATACGTCTTCCGTAACGAACTGGGTCACTTGCTCCTTGACCCGCAGTGCTTTGTACGTGGAGCTTCCTTCCTTAATAATGTCCCCTGGCTTGATCTTCAGGTCAATGTTGGGACTGGGCTGATAGTAGATGAATTTAGAATCATCGGCAACTGCGATGGATACCCGATCCGGGAGCGCTTGACTGATCGCTTCTAGAATCATAGGCACCGATGTAATCTCCATCTGTTTCACTCCTGTCAGGTCATACTGAATAAGCTATGGCACAACAGTGACTGGACATGGTGACTCGTGAAGAACGCCGTAGCTGACGCTGCCAAGGAGACTGCCGCTGACAGGACTCAAACCGCGGGAGCCCATCACGATGCAGGTCGCTTCTGCTTCTTTTGCTTCCGCACAGATTTCTGTTTTGGGTACGCCAATCCGGAGCTTGGTGCGATACGTCACGCCTGCTTCGTTGACAATCGCCACTGCCTTCTCCATCGCTTCTTGGGCTAGTTGCTCCTGGTATTCATGGATGGAGTCCTCATTAAAAAAGCGCTTTACATTTGGTGTATGGAAGCTTGGCTGTACATTGAGCAGAATCACTTCACCCTGCAGCGCTTTTGCCAGTGGCAGTGCGTAACGGAGTGCTTTGTCAGCATGTTCAGAACCATCGATGGGTATAAGAACGATATGATACATAGAATTCTCATCCTTCCTAGAGAAACGAGTCATTTAGCTTATACCCATACCATACCAGTTTTATATTCACTTATCAGTATATTCCTATATTATTTCAAAACTTGTACATTTTTTCGTGTACATCTTAGATCATTTCACGGATCTGCTCAGTATGGCGCTGTTCGTGCATGAGCAACAGGTCAAGTGCCTGTTTGAGACTGATGGGGCCAAGGATCGGATGCGGCAAGGACTTTTCCTGTAAGACAGCCGATTCTGTGACCGGACTGATCACTTGCTCCAATTCGTGGCGGGTCTGCTCCAGCAGGTGGATCAGCTCACTCTTGGTATAAGAACGGTCTGGCGGAGTGAATGCGTCTGGTGCTTCGATTTTGATCGAGCGGTTCAGTACCATCTCGACTGGCCGTGCCTTCGGTTGTGGGGTCGTCTCTTGAGCCAATGAAAGTGCAATCGCAGACCCCGCCCATTGATCGGTCATGGTCAGGTGGTACAAGACTTGGCCGATGCTCCACTTATCCGTTGCCGGGTGGTGATTCAGCTGTTCATCGGTAAGCGCTGCAATCGTTTGCAGGAGTATGCTTCGTACTTCTCTTATTTGTTGAATCATCGCTATTTTCCCCTCCTTTATCCTATTATCTCCTGTCTTAATCGCTTTTCCTAGACCCTCTTACAAGAAAATGCTCAGGAAAGTACCTTCCCTGACAAATCCTGACCCGTTGTCGCCTCCCCCTGATCAGATGTATAATGATACCCATTGTGGTGCATGGATGGCTTAGTGCTGTCCTTGTTCGGGGTGGGTTGAGGGTTCACAATAAGAGGTATATCATGTATGTTGCGTAACTGGATATTTCAACGGTTCGGATTAGAGGCGCACAAGACGTCGGTCAAGCAAGAACTGCTGGCCGGAACGATTGGATTTATCACAATTGTGTATATCATCGCCGTCAATTCGTCGATTCTTTCCGAAGCGGGTATTCCATTGGAAGCAGCGATGCTGGCCACGATCATCAGTTCGTTTGCGGGCTGCGTGTTGATGGGCTTGTGGGGGAACGCGCCGATCATGCTGGTTCCCGGTATGGGGATCAATGCGATGTTCACCTACACGCTCGTTCAGTCGATGGGGCTTAGCTGGCAGGAAGCGCTGGCTGTCGTGTTTGTGTCGGGGATCTTGTTTACGGTCGTCGCGGTCACACGGTTGTCTGAGACGCTCACTGTCGCGATTCCTGCATCGCTCAAGGACGCGATTACCGTGGGACTTGGTCTGTTTTTGACCCTGATCGGTCTGGAAAAAGGCGGTCTGGTCATCCGAGGCGAGCACTCCCTGATAGCCCTTGGTCACATGGGCGATCCATACGTACTGACGACGCTTGGGACACTGTTTATCACTGTGTTTTTGTTTATGCGTAATGTACCGGCCAACTTCCTGATCAGCATCGTGCTGGGTACAGGATTGGCGGTGCTGACAGGTACAGTGGATATCTCCGGGATCGGGACATCCGGCATCTCGCTTGGTGATTACAGCCAGGTGATCGGTGCGATGTCATTTGCCAAGATCGGGACGCTGACGTTCTGGGTGGCCGTCTTCTCACTGACCATGGTGCTGGTGTTTGAAAACATCGGTCTCGTGCATGGTCATCTGAGCATGACGAATACTCCGGACAAATTCCGCCGTTCCCTGCAATCCAATGCGCTCTCTGCTATCTCGTGCGGCCTGTTTGGCACCAGTCCAACTGTGTCGACCGTCGAGAGTGCGGCTGGGATTGCGGCAGGTGGACGTACCGGGCTTACAGCGGTGACGTCAGGCGTACTGTTTCTGGTGGCTGTGCTGGTGCTTCCGATCATCAAGCTGGTTCCGGGCAGTGCGATTGCTCCGGTGTTGATGATCATCGGGACGCTGATGCTCTCCAATGTCAAAAACATCGACTTCGGCGACTTGTCCGAAGGTTTCCCCGCTTTTTTGGTGATTGTCATGATCCCATTTACGTACAGCATTGCAGATGGAATCGCGTTCGGGTTCATCGCCTATCCGCTTCTCAAAGTGGTTCTGGGCAAATCCCGTGACGTCTCCCGTCCGCTGTATGTGATCGCATTGCTCTTTTTACTGCACTTTGCTTTGCAGAGTTAGCACATTCACAACGAAAGACACTGGAATTTTTCCGGTGTCTTTTTGTTATTGATTTTCAGGTGGGTTGAAGTGCGTTATCCGCCTGCGTCTTACCGGGATAGAGTATGAAGACGATCAAGCTTTGCAGCAATCGAGGATGAACCTAAGCTGGCCCTGTTGATTTGTCTCTCTCATTCCGATCCCCCTCCCTGAAAAATAAAAAAAGCTGAAATAAGCAGTCTGTCAATGACTACCTATTCCAGCTTAGTCTTACGATTGTACCTTACATTCAAAAATCAGCCCACACTGACCTTGTCGTCATGAACGGCAGTTCTTGCAGTGCCGGAAGTGGCTCCGTTTCATTCAGGAACACCTTCACATTCTGCAGATTTACATATAGAGTCTCCCCCACATGGATGCCCAGCTGGCGATAGCGTTCGAGCGTCAATTCTGCTTCGAAAAAGTCTCCATTATCGAGCCGGACCAGCTCCAGACGGATGGTCGGCCCGACGGCGTGAATATGACGGATGACAGAAGCGGTCGGGGTCTGCTCACTGTAGGTGCTGCTCACATCGATCTCATGCGGGCGGACATAGCCGACAGCCTGCACCTGCTCCAAGTCGATATCAGACGGGAGCTCCAGCTGCTTTTCCCCGACCTGAAGCTTGCCTTGGTGGACACGGCCCTGGAATTGGTTGACGCGTCCGAGGAAGCTGTAGACAAACGGATTGGCCGGCATATGGTAGATCTGCTCAGGTGTACCTACCTGCTCGATTCTCCCCTCGTTCATGACGACAACCCGGTCTGCCATCTCCAAGGCTTCCTCCTGGTCATGGGTGACGAAGACGGTCGTGATATTCAGCTTCTCGTGCAGCTCCCGAAGCCAGCGGCGAAGCTCCTGACGTACCTTGGCATCCAAGGCTCCGAACGGTTCATCGAGAAGCAGCACCTCAGGCTCGACGGCAAGTGCGCGGGCCAGAGCGACCCGTTGCCGTTGTCCCCCTGACAGCTGAGAAGGATATCGCTCAGCCAGCCCCTCGAGCTGTACCAGCCTAAGCAACTCATGCACACGGTCGCGGATGTCTGCCTTGGATGGACGCTCCTTGCGTGGACGTACCTGCAGGCCGAACGCGATATTATCAAAAATCGTCATATGACGAAACAGCGCATAATGCTGGAACACAAAGCCTACTTTTCGCTCTCCGACGCTCTTGTAGGTGGCATCTGTGCCTTTGAACAGAATCTGTCCGCTGTCCGTGCCCTCCAGTCCGGCGATCAGGCGCAGCAGCGTAGTTTTGCCCGAACCCGACGGCCCTAAGAGAGCGACCAGCTCCCCGGTCGGAATATTAAGATCGATCCCTTTCAGTGCTTGAAACGATGCAAACGTCTTGGTGACCTGACGTACCTCTATACTCATCTGTCGTCTCCTCCTACTATGATCATTCCGAACTAACCCCGGTGCTCCCCGGACTTCCACTCTACGATACTTTTGATAACCAAGGTGAACAGGGCCAGCACAGCCAAGAGTGAAGCCACGGCAAAAGCAGCGACGAAATTGTATTCGTTATACAAAATCTCAACATGCAGCGGGATCGTATTGGTCTCCCCGCGAATATGCCCGGAGACGACAGAGACCGCTCCGAATTCCCCCATTGCCCGTGCGTTGCATAAAATAACTCCATAGAGCAATCCCCACTTGATATTGGGCAGAGTCACCCGCCAAAAGGTCTGCCAACCGCTGGCTCCAAGCGAGATCGCAGCCTCTTCCTCTTCTGTGCCTTGCGCCTGCATCACCGGGATCAGCTCGCGTGCCACGAACGGAAATGTGACGAACAGCGTAGCAAGCAGAATCCCCGGCCAGGCGTAGACGATCTGGATATCATAAGCTTCAAGTACCGGGGCAAACACCCCCTGCGCACCGAACAAGAGCACGAAGATCAGACCGGAGATGACTGGTGACACTGCAAAAGGCAGGTCGATCAAAGTAACCAGCAGGTTTTTCCCGGCAAACTGGAACTTCGCGATCGCCCAGGCCGCCGCTACCCCGAAGATCAGATTCAGCGGAACGGTGATGGATGCGATCAACAGTGTCAGCTTGATCGCCGACCACGCTTCCTCTTCGACCAGTGCGGCCAGATAGAGCTCCCAGCCTTTTGCGAAGGCCTCGGTAAAGACAGCCGCGAGAGGCACGATCAGAACCAAACCGAGAAAGCCAAGTGCAACCGTGATGAGCAGCCAGCGTATCCAGGGTGCTTCCGTCTGTCCGACGATGGCACGGGGAGATGTTGCTTGGGATGGTACCACATGAAGATCAGGCATGATGTTCTCTCCTCTCAACCCGGCATATGTCGTCGGCTTGTTTTGTACTGCAACAGATTAATGACAAGCAGCATGAAAAAGGAAGCCACCAGCACCACCGCCGCAATCGCCGTCGCACCTGCGTAATCGTACTGCTCCAGCTTGGTGATGATCAGAAGCGGTGTGATCTCCGTCTTCATCGGCATGTTGCCCGCGATGAACACGACCGACCCATACTCGCCCAAGGCTCTGGCAAAGGCAAGGGCAAAACCGGTAAACATCGCCGGAACGATCGGCGGGAGGATCACCCGTACAAAAGTCTGCCAGCGAGACGCCCCAAGTGTGGCCGCCGCTTCTTCGTATTGCTTATCGAGGTCTTGCAGCACCGGCTGAATCGTTCGCACCACAAAAGGCAAGCCGATAAATGTCAGTGCAATCATAATCCCCAATGGGGTAAATGCCACCTTGATCCCGAGCGGCTCCAGATACTGTCCAATCCAGCCGTTGGGCGCATAGACCGCGGTCAGGGCGATCCCGGCCACAGCAGTCGGCAGGGCAAACGGCAGATCCACCAGCCCATCCACGACCCGTTTACCCGGAAAGTCGTACCGTACCAACACCCATGCGACCAACAAACCGAACACCGCATTCACCGATGCGGCTGTGATGGAAGCCGTAAAGGTCAATTGATAGGAAGCCAGCACCCGCGCATCCGTGACGGTCTGCCAGAATGCTGACCAACTCAATGACGCTGATTTGATGAACAAGAGGGACAGCGGGATCAACACGATAAAGCTAAGATACAGCAGCGTATACCCCATTGAGAGGCCGAAACCGGGCAGAACACTGCGCTGTCTGAGACGGTTGCCCATTACGTACACTCCTTCTTCCTTTTAGGATTGAAGTTATCGGCTTATGCTTGGTTATTGCGGTTTGTAGATCTGGTCGAATACACCGCCGTCAGCAAAATGTTCTTTTTGCGCCTTTTGCCAGCCGCCAAATACTTCATCGATGGTGAACAGCTCGACTTGCGGGAACTGGTTGGCGTACTTCTCCACTACCTTTGGTGAGCGCGGGCGGAAATAGTGCTTGGCCGCGATTTCCTGACCTTCATCGGTGTAGAGGTATTCGAGGTAGGCTTTGGCTACTTCGCGTGTGCCGTGTTTGTCTGCCACTTTATCTACGACAGCGACAGGCGGCTCGGCAAGAATGCTGACAGATGGAACGACGATCTCGAATTTGTCTTTGCCCAGCTCGTTGACAGCGAGGAAGGCTTCATTTTCCCAAGCGAGCAGGACATCCCCGATACCGCGCTCGACAAAAGTGGTCGTCGCTCCACGCGCACCGGAGTCGAGTACCGGAACATTTTTTAAGAGCTGGGTGACGAATTCTTTGGCTTTGGCCTGGTCGCCGTTATGTTGTTTCAAGGCATAGCCCCAGGCAGCCAGGTAGTTCCATCTCGCACCACCAGAGGTTTTTGGGTTCGGAGTGATGACGGAGATGCCCGGTTTTACGAGGTCATCCCAGTTTTTGATGCCTTTGGGATTTCCCTTGTGGACGAGGAACACGATGGTCGAGGTGTATGGGGAGCTGTTGTCTGGGAGGCTCTTTTGCCAGTCCTTCGTGATCAGGTCTTTGCCTGCGATCGCGTCGATGTCGTAGGCCAGTGCCAGTGTCACGATATCGGCTTCGAGGCCGTCGATGACAGAGCGGGATTGTTTGCCTGAGCCGCCATGGGATTGCTTCACCTTGACTTCCTGACCAGTTTTACCTTTCCAGTAGGTGGCGAAGCTGTTGTTGAAATCTTGGTACAATTCACGCGTCGGGTCGTAGGAGACGTTCAGCAGCTCGACGGTTTTTGGTGCGGCCGCCGTGCCATTTTGAGGTGCGCTGGTCTGTTCGGCTGAGGAGGAGCCGCAGCCTGCGAGACTGACCAGCATGCTTGTTGATAAGAGTGCCATGGACAGGCCCTTGAATACTTTTGCTGCTTGGAATTTCATCTATTTTCTCTCCCTTTTCTTTGAATGCTTCTCTATCTTCTTCCTCAGCCGACAAAAAAGACTCCTGTGACTCTGCCCGACATGTGTCTTAGCGGGGCAAAATCAGAGGAGCCTTCGGTGGTCCGATCGGCAATCTTCATTTTTCTTGAGGTGAGGCATAGTTTCGTCCTTTCACCGTGTTGCTTTTCTCTAGAGGATAACGGTATTTTTCCACCCGTTCAATCTGGGTGATCTGGGAATCGTGCACGGTGATATTGAGTGAGCCGTATTCCAGTCCCTCGAGCGAACGGAGAATTCGTTCCATCCATTGATCATTGAGATTATTTTTTGTAGACAATCAGGTTCCCTCCATCCAAAACATTCAGTTTCCCACTTAATAGATCATCAAGCGTGGTCTGTTCCAACACATGTGCGATGGTATCACGCACCAAAGTCCAGAGCGGCTTGAGCATACAGCCTGCTTCCAGCTGGCATGGTTCATAGGCAGTCACACTGGCACAGCTCATCGGTGACAGCGGTCCTTCCAGACGGCGTATCACTTCTCCAATATTGATCTCCTGTGGCGCCAGCTTGAGCCGGTAGCCGCCTTGTGCACCTCGTTTGCTGGATACATAGCCTAATTTCTTGAGTTGCAACAAAATCTGCTCCAGATAACGGACGGTGACGAGGGTCTTATCTGCAATATCGCTGATGGATAGCACTTGACCGTCATGTTGACCAAGCACTAGCAACGCTCTGAGTGCGTATTCCCCTTTACTTGAAACCTTCATTGTCGTCCCCCCGTTTTTCATTCTTGAGCAGATTAGTCGAGATTTGCGCAGACGCGTAAGCCAATTTTGACTTACCTTCGTGTGTGGCCCAACCGGTTGGGTATCTGTGACGATGACATATACCCCGGTTCTTCTGTCTTATTGATATGACAGGAGTAGATGGGATGCTACCCAATCGCGGCAGGGAACGCGCCTATATTGCCTCGTTACGCAGCCACTCAAGGGGGGGCGTGTATTTCTGCACCCATCCCAGTGTGGCTTCGAACAGTTGCTTGGAGGCATGAACAGATGAAAAGGTGTGGTCAGCCCCAAACAGGACTTGCTTCTCAAAACTGTGGCTGCTGCCTAAGCGAAACGCATGCTGGTACAAAAAGCATGTATCCACCGGGATCGCTTCATCATCCGTACCATGTGCCAAGAACACATCGCCCGCGTAAGCCTGCACCTCTTTTAACGGATGATAATCGATCAGTGAATCGAAGAACTCCGCCTGCAGCTCATATCCCAGATGGTCGATGGCCTTCTGAGTCTCGAGCTTCTCTACCTCTTCTTCCCCGACGATCCGCACCAAGTCCCGGTGTGGATGCCCGACTGCGGCCCACATCAACAGCTTGTTGATCCGCTCATCCCGAGCAGCCGTCAGCGCAGCAATCGCTCCGCCAAGACTGTGTCCCAACAGAAAAAAGCGCTCTTGGTCGATCTTCGGATGCGTCCAGACGTAATCAATCACATGACGGGTCTGCTCCAAAAAGCGTTCCATCCCGTATGTACCGTACTCCCCGTCGCTCTCGCCGCAGCCTTCATAATCAAACCGAAGCACCGCAATCCCTTGGGAAGCAAAATACCGTGCCGCCTTCACAAACAGCCGGTTGACACCGATTCGGTTCCCGACGAAACCGTGGCAGATCACAATCACAGGGAATTTCCCATCTCCTTCAGGCCGATGTACCGGAAGATGCCATGTCGCAGCCAGTTCTATATCGTTGCTATATATGTTCACATGTTGCTCCATTGAAATAACCTCCTTGGTAGGATCGGGCCTTCAGGTGTGACTGATCGGCCTTATAGGTACCATTATAATTCCATTAATTCCGATAAGTAAAGTAGGGATTTAAAAAAATTTGGATATTTGGTGGATGCTTTATGTAATGAGTATTTGAAAGTGACTCACAGTAATGATACTCAGGTTCGTCCATTCGTATGTCTGGAGAGGGTTATGATAGGTGAATAGTTCTGGTGGATTAACTACGATCGTACCGATTTCATCATATTTGAGAGTTCCTCCTACCTGTTCCAATATACTAAGGAGAGTGAAGATGGAGAATACAGTTAAACTAGCCCCTTGCAGATTTATCTCAATCTGCTGCACACCGTCTTGTATCGCTACATGTAAACTCTCACCGCTATCTACAGGTATTTGATACGACTTATTATTGAAACTGAATGAGACTCTCAAAAAACATTCCTCATCGGTTAACTACTTGATATCCTTGCTCCTTCATTCGCTCATCCAGACAGTCTTTTACGGTTAATCTACTCAAAGCGCCAGATCCGTTAGTCACTAGTATTCATCTGACGAAAAAAGCGCCCCTGAAAAACCAGGAACGCTTTGCTTTACCCTTTATACCTATTCATTTTTAATCGTCTTCTTTAGCTGCTCTACACAGTCCAGAATCGTATCAACAACAACTTGCGGCTCGGTTAACTGCGGAAAATGCCCGCTTTTTTCCGCAACCACGTGTCTGCTATTTTGTGACAACAAAAGGAATTCCAACTGATTTTCCCGCCTTTTTCTGCGGGCCTCCTCTGGCATCATCCGATTTTCTTTACCACCCGTAATGACGTACACGGGTACTTGCGGAAAATGATTATATTGATGTATGGTATCCGCCGTCCTTTTTACAAAATGAACTTCGTCAAATCGTTTATGGGGAGACAAGGAGTCAAACATGGAGAGAAGCTTGTTCAACCCTTTGATGATCGGGCCTTGATATTGATCAAGCGTGAGATCTTGGGGATGGCTGGCTTCCAAAAAGATGACTCCTGCTGTTTCGTCAGGGTAGAGCCGGGCATATAAATTGGCATACAGACCTCCTAGTGAATGTCCAACCAGCAAATAGGGGGGTTCAAATCCTGCTATGGATAACGCCTCCCGCAACGTTTCTACAATCGTCATCCCATCCTGAGATTCTTTCGGCTTATCACTGCCCGTCACACCAAAACGGTTATAGGCAAAGACAGAAGATGACTTCGATATATCTGGAAGTATTCTCATCCACCCTTCCATGGGACCTGAACCACCGTTAATCAACACGATATGGGGTTTGCCGTTTCTACTGATATGATATTGCAGTTTCCCTTTCGAGGTTTCCATCATGGATTTCTCTATTTGCAACGGTTGACACCTCACTTTCATGAGAAAAGCTTTCCAATAATTGTAGCAACTCCTCCTGCAAGTGTATAAAAAGGCAGATGGCATGTTCAAGGGAAGTTGGACACATTTTAACAGAAAATGGTTGATCGCTTGCAAATTTTTCTGAAGATCAAAAAAGACCAACGGACGAGCTACATAAGGTGTGGTCATCTGTTGGTCTTCGTGTTTGAGACTGGCTTATTTATTTACCGACCAGGCTGCTCTCGCTCTCGTATCATACCCCCACTTTTCCACGGCCTGTATCACCTGCTTGGCATAGTCAAAAGTCGGCGGCATGTTCTCATCCTCTACATTCCGCAGCCATCCACCGAAAATCGGCAGCCAAAATCCGTATCTCATCTTTGTCTATCTCCCCTCTGCCTCACTTTTTAGCGGAAACTACACCTATTTGGTAAATAAAAATGGACAAATAAAAAAACTTCTTCGATAAGAAGAAGTTTCGCTCGTACGATCAGCTTCATCTTATCTGTCAGGAACATCATAAAAAGATGTCCTGCTGGAATTAGCACCTTCTAACGGATCTTACGTCTCGTCAATGGTTGCTGGGCATCATCGGGCCAGTCCCTCCGCCTCTCTGGATAAGAGTGGTTATTCAATTCGTACTAATGCCATGCCCTATACTGCTATCGTCTCACACCGTCACAGGCACATACCCCTCCCCCGCCTGAAAGCTTGCCGAGTCGAAGAAGATCACCCTTTTATTACGCAACGTCGTCTTGATCCGAAACATCTCGGCCTGTATCTCATCCACGCTCCGTTGGTGGGTATAGATGCCGAACGCAACCGACTCGATCTGCTTCGCATCATTAATTGCGGCCGCGATATGGTCGTCATTGTGCAGAGACAGCCCGAAGATCGTAATCCCGCCCGCCATCTCCTTGAGCCGCTGATACGTAAAGCTCAGGTAATCATTGGACAGGATCGTACTCAGCTTCTGATTGCTTTTGCCTTCTGAGACGAACAACGGGATGATGCTTTTTCTGCGGTAGAGATCCCCCAGCGTGCTGCGCAGCGGCCGACCTTCTGCCCGTACCTTTTTGATCTGATGCCCTTCCATGTAGAGATGAAGCGCCCCATGCAAAAAGTAGAGCGGAATCCGTCTCGTTCCCGGACCCTCGAACGGCTGAAAATGACCGTCCAAAAAGTGATCCGTAAACAGCCTGCATGACCCCATGATCGCCCAATACGGAATCAGATCATACGAGGTGGTGAAGACGGCCCCGAATTGCTGGAACCGATCACATAATCGGCTCAATTGTCCATGTGTATTGATCTGGGTCTTCTCAGGGTGAACCTTGTGTACGACTTGGAGCAGGGCCTGTTGTACCTGATGGTATTTCTGCTCCAGGATGCCTGTCTCGATCCCGTATTGCCGGTTGATATGGATAGACGTATTGATTTCTTCCAATACGCTCTCAAAGTTATATGTTTCAAACATATCGAACAGTCGTATGATATCGTCTGTCAAAAATTCTTTGGCCTCATCAAACAAAGAGAGATAGCGGAACTTCCGGTGAAAGGAGATGGAAAGACCATTCCCGGTCAGAAGCGCATGGTGATGCCCATAGGGAACCTCTTGGTAGTGGAAGATATCATTAGTTGGAATCATGTTCCTCACCTCTTTTTCCTTGGTTGTTAATCTCTTCCTAATGATTCTTTATTCAAGTTGTTCCCCTAATATGCGAACACCATACGTTCGGGCATGAAAAAAGAGCAGGAGATACGTGGGGTATCTCTGCTCCGACTGGCTACTGCTATGTAAACAGAAAACTGCATGTGTGCATAGTAGGCATTTCCTCGTGCTTTCGGAATGTCAAGATTTCACGATATCCTGCAGATTCGCCCCGGTCACACTACAGAGGTCGTCGACACTAAGCTCAATCTGCATCCCGATCTTCCCGCCGCTGACGATAATCTGCCCTGCCTCCGCAAGCTTGGCTGCGCTCTGGTCGATCAAAGTTGGATACGCCTTCTTCATCCCTACCGGCGAGCATCCCCCTCGGATATAGCCCGTCCATTTCTGGATGTCCTTGACCGGAAGCATCTCCACCTTTTTCTCGCCCACTGCCTTCGCTGCCTTTTTCAAGTCCAGCTCGGCTTCCACCGGGATGACGAAGACGTAGATATTCTTGCTTCCACCTTCTGCGACCAGTGTTTTGTAGACGGTGACCGGGTCTTTGCCGATTTTCTCCGCGACAGAGACACCGTCGATCTTGCCGTCTTGATTTTCATAAGTATATACGTTGTACGCGATCTTTTTGGCATCGAGGATACGCATCGCGTTGGTTTTGGCTTGTGACATGTTCCATTTCCCCTTGTCCGGATGAGATGAGAGCATTCTATCCCTATTTTAACATGGCTTCCGGGGCTTTCTTATATATCTTTTTATATCTTTCCCTCTTTTAAAAGGGCAGCTGGACAAAAGGAAAGAGCGTGAGAATTATCTGTTTGTAAGAAGACCGGCCCCCTCGTATGAGGGGGGAAAGGCGACTGGAAAACAGATGATTCTCACGCTCAAAGCCGGAGTCTACGCAACCCCTTATTCTCTATTTCAACACGTATTCGGCCAATACAGCCTGCACTTCGTAAATATTCAGGTTCTTATTAAACTGCTTCTCCAGCATTCCGCCGCCGGAGATATGAATTTTTAACTCTGCATCCAGATCGAAACTGCCTGCTGTCTCTATGCTGAAGTGCGTGATGCTTTTGTACGGGATGGAATGATACTCTTGCTTTTTCCCGGTCAGACCCTGCTTATCGACCAAGATGAGACGTTTATTGGTGAAGATGAACATATCGCGGATCAATTTGTAAGCTTTCTCAATACGCTCCGTGGAAGCAAGCAAATTACCGAATTCTTTTTCTACCTCGGCAATATTAACCTCAGATGCATTTCCCATCAATCCGTCAAAGAATCCCATGTGTATAGCCCCCCGATATCTCGTGTGATGTTACTCTTAAGATGTATACGGCGGCGGTATCCAAAGGTTTCAGGATTCTTTTCGGCATCCCTTACAAAGAAAAGACACGCTTGTCCACAAGCCCGAGCCGCTCTGCTTCTGCCCGCAGTTCTTCCCGGAATTTCGGGTGGGCGATGCCGATCAAGGCTTCAATCCGACGCGAGATCGATTTTCCGCTTAATTCGGCGACACCATATTCGGTTACGACATGATCGACGTCGTTCTTGGAGGTGGTCACGGCCGATCCATGCGTCAGCTGTGGCCGGATGCGGGAGATTGCACCGTCTTTGGCTGTGGAGGTGAGGCAGATGAAGCCTTTGCCGTTCTTCGCAAATCTCGCACCACGGGCAAAGTCAGACTGTCCGCCTGTCGAGCTGTAGTATCTGCCCGCCACCGTCTCCGAGGCACATTGGCCGAAGAAGTCCACCTCTGTCGTCGAGTTGATCGAGACGATGTTGTCTTCCTGCCCGATCACGCGCGGGTCGTTGATATGGTCAACACGATAGAACTCGACACTCCGGTTCTCATGAATAAAGTCGTACAACCGCTTCGTCCCATAGGCAAACGTAGCGACGATCTTGCCCGTATGCAGGTTCTTTTTCAAACCCGTGATCGCACCCTTTTCTGCCAGGTCGACGATCCCCTCGGTCAGCATCTCAGTATGCACGCCCAGATCCTTGTGATTGGACAAAAGACTCAGAATCGCATTAGGTACACCGCCGATCCCGACTTGAAGTGTACTGCCGTCACCGATCCGCTCGGCGACCAGTGTGGCGATCTGACGGTCAGTATCTGAAATTGGTGGGGATTTTAGCTCATGCAGCGGATAATCGGTCTCGATATAGGCAGCGACTTGGCTGATATGGATCTGGTTGTCCCCGCTGGTACGCGGCATCTGTTGATTGACTTCGAGGATGAACGGCACTTTGCCGATGAACGGAGAGGCATAGTCTGCCTGTGTCCCGAGGGAAAAGTAGCCGTGACTGTCCATCGGTGACGCGACGGCCACCACTATGGGCTGACGGGTATTGTCCGCCAAAATACGCGGCATCTCATGAAAATGGTTGGGGACAAGATCGCATTTGCCTTCCAAAAAAGCTTTCCGTGACGCACCGCTCAAAAAGTAAGAAACATAGCGGATATGTCCCAGGTAAGCGCCTTCAATATAACGGCGTTCACGCAACGGGAGCATTTGATGAATATGTACATCGGTATAGCGGTTTGCCTGCTGATCCAGTGCGCTGAGGATCGCATCCGGCTCACCGTTGGCTATCGGAATGATGAGATCAGCTTGGTTGGGGATGACATCTAAGATCTCATCTACTGAATTTTTTCTTGCTTCTGTCGGGAACATGGAATCCTCTCCATTTCGTATCGGCGCTTTTTCTCTGCTCATTTTCTGCGCTTTCTCCTGACGCTATACGGCCAGCAGCTGGACGCATAACGCTACTATCTTCACCATTATCATAAAAAAAGGACGTTGGCAACTTAAAAGAAAGTTGGCAAACGTCCCACTCTATCGAATTTTCATACCAGTGAAATGAGTTCATCAGATAAACAGGTTTACCTTGCCTTCTGAAGCATCCCCCAGATAAGCACCAACCCCGGCGTATTCCAAGTCGTCCAGCAGCTCCTCTTTTTGAATCCCCAGCAAATCCATAGACATCGTACAAGCGACCAGCTTCACGCCTTGCTCCTTGGCCATCCCGATCAGGTCAGGAAGCGGCACTACATTATGTTTTTTCATGATATGCTTGATCATTTTCGGTCCCATACCCATGAAATTCATCTTGGATAACGGCAGGTTGTCCGCTCCGCGCGGCATCATCCAGCCGAACATCTTCTCCAGGAAGCCCTTTTTGATAGGGACAGGGGTATCCTTGCGCAGCGCATTCAGCCCCCAGAAGGTAGCAAAAATCGTCACCTCGTGATCATAGGAAGCAGCACCATTCGCGATGATAAAAGCCGCAATCGCCTTGTCCAGATCCCCGCTGAATAGGACGATCGTGGTCTTCTCTTTGGTTGTCTCTTTCATCGTCATGCGAGATCACCATACCATTTGCTCATCTGTTCTTCATCCCCTATCCTTTTTTAATCCAGAATGTGAAGACACCGTTCTCCTCCGTCGTCTCCAACAGCTCATTGCCAGTCGACTTCGCCCATGCAGCCAAATCGGTCTTGGCCCCCTTGTCTGTCGCGTGAATCTCCAGCACTTGACCGCTTTCAAGTTCACCCATAGCTTTTTTGGTGTTCACAATCGGCATCGGGCAGGCAAGACCTTTGGCGTCTAACAATTTATCGCTTTTCATAAGTTGATTCCTCCAATTCATATACTTATACATGTATGGGTATATGATCAAACAAATAAAAACAGGTGTTTCGTATACCCCTATAGGTATGATTATAACGATTGTGTGCGATGTGTCAACCCAGCCATCTTTTCCAGTATCAATCCCGCGTCAGTTCTCTCCATAACAAAAAACCCGTAACAGAACATCCCTTCCGTCACGAGTCTTCACCATCTATCGCTTCTTGCTTCTAGCCTTCATAGCAATGAATTTGCCTCTTTCGCTTGTTGATATACTTTCATATTATCTAGCGGTGGAGAATAGACATGGAGCGTAACCAAGCGTTCCTCTGTTCGATTTTCCATTCCATGAATCAAACCCGGCGGCGCGAAAAAACACTGCCCACGGCTTACCCTCTGCTCTCCTTTTGGTTGAACTTGCCCCTCTTGGATCACACTATATAATGTATTGATCAGCTTGCCCTCCACCACGATCCCACATCCAATCGATAGGCCGTGGTCATGGATCGCGGTTCGCTGACGGGCGGGAAAATTCATGACGATCACCTCCAGCTCCTCTGTCCGATAGATCACATTGCGCCCATAGGCATACTGATCCGGCTCTCTTAGATGAGGCAAGACCGACTCAGACAGATTCGGGAGGGAAATCAGACGCTTCCACAAATCTTTGACAGTTGGTTTTTTCAGGCTGCCAAATTCCCGTTGGATCGACTCCATCAATTCCATACACAATCCCCCACTTCCATTATGAAAAGTCGAGTAAAACAGTCAAGATTCGCCTGTTATATCGCCCGATACGATAACCTATGTCATAGATGATTGATATGCCCGCCCAAATCTTTAGTCTAAATGTATTACAAAAATCGAACTTATCCGATGATTACTATTTATCTTTCCATGATTGAACAACAGGAGGCAACGTGGTACATTAAATGATAAAATCTTAAGACCATTAATTCCGGGAGGTTTACTATGAAAAAAAGAGCTTCTCTTCTCCTTACTTCACTCTCTCTTGTCTTGGCACTTGCAGGCTGCGGCAGCGGGCAACAAGCTGGTGATACTGCACAAGCACCTGAGCCTCAACAACAGCAAAATCTTTTGGAAAAAGTAAAAGCCGAGGGCAAGCTCGTGATCGGTACAGAAGGGACATACGCGCCGTTCACCTTCCATGATGCCTCTGACCAGCTGACCGGCTTTGACGTAGAGATCGCGCGTGAAATCGCAAAACGCCTCGGCGTAGAGCCTGTCTTCATGGAAACCCAATGGGATGCGATGTTTGCGGGCCTGGATTCCAAGCGCTTCGATATGATCGCCAATGAAGTCGGTATCCGTCCTGACCGTCAAGAGAAGTACGATTTCTCCAAGCCTTATATCACTTCTTCTGCCGTTCTGGTCGTCCACAAGGATAATACGACCGTAAAAGACTTCGCTGATATCAAAGGCCTCAAAGCAGCACAATCTCTCACCAGTAACCTCACTGATATCGCCAAAACTAATGGCGCAGAGATCGTCGGTGTCGAAGGCTTCAACCAAGCAATCGACCTGCTCGCATCCAAGCGTGTCGATGTGACAATCAACGATGGCTTATCCGTCCTTGACCTGCTCCACCAAAAGCCAGACACACCGATTAAAATCGCAGCCAAGCACCCAGATGGCTCTTACAACGGTATGATGTTCCGCAAAGGCAATCCTGAGCTGGTCGAAGCAGTAAACAAGGCTTTGGATGAGATGATGCAGGATGGCACTTATCTGAAAATCTCCGAGAAATGGTTTGGTGCCGATGTTTCTAAGTGATCGGCAGTTCGAAATCGTACAAAGCTCCTTTCTTCCTCTTCTGAAAGGAGCCCTCGTTTTTTCCCTCAGTCTTACGGCGATTACCTTTGTGATTGGATTGGTGTTGGCGGTCATCACGGCATTGGCCCGGCTGTCTAATGTGCCGTTGCTTAGCGGGATCGCCCGTGCGTATGTATCGATCATCCGTGGAACGCCTTTGCTCGTACAGTTGTTCATTATCTTCTTCGGATTGCCTAGTATCGGAATCACGCTCGACCCTTATCCATCTGCTATTATCGGCTTTTCTCTCAATGTGGGGGCCTATGCTTCCGAAATCGTGCGGGCGGCCATCCTCTCCATTCCAAAAGGACAATGGGAGGCTGGGTACTCGATTGGCATGTCGTATCCGCAAGCGCTTCGCCGGATTATCCTGCCTCAGGCAGCAAGGGTATCGGTTCCGCCTCTGGCCAACTCTTTTATCAGTCTGGTGAAGGATACCTCTCTGGCCGCGGTCATCCTCGTTCCTGAGATGTTCCGCAAAGCCCAGCAGATCGCAGCCACTACCTATGAACCACTGTTGGTCTATGTGGAAGCTGCGCTGATTTATTGGGCCATCTGTCTGGTGCTTTCCTTTATCCAGGACTGGTTAGAAAATAGATTGGATCGCTACGTGGCGAGATAAGGTGATCAACCATGATAAAAGTGAATCATTTAATGAAAAACTTCGGTGATCTGCAAGTCCTCAAGGATATCAATCTCGAGATCGGCAAAGGCCAGGTCGTCGTGATCATCGGCCCGTCTGGATCAGGCAAGACCACCTTGCTCCGCTGCCTCAATCTGCTCGAAGTCCCGACCAAAGGCAGCGTGCAGATCGGTGACCTCAACCTCGATTTCTCCGGCCCGGTCTCGAAAAAACAAATGCCCCAGCTGCGGAAACGAACCGGGATGGTTTTTCAAAGCTACAATCTGTTCCCGCATATGACGGCCATCCAGAATGTCATGGAAGGCCCCGTCACCGTCAAAGGGGAAGACAAACAAAAAGCCTACCAGAAAGCCAAACAGCTCCTGACCAAAGTAGGCTTGGCGGATAAGCTCGACTTTTACCCGTTCCAGCTCTCCGGTGGTCAACAGCAACGCGTAGGGATTGCACGCGCGATGGCAATGGACCCGGATGTCCTCCTGTTCGACGAGCCTACCTCCGCACTTGACCCTGAGTTGGTCGGCGAGGTGCTCAAGGTGATGAAGGAGCTGGCAGTCGAGGGCATGACGATGGTGGTGGTGACCCACGAGATGAATTTTGCCAGAGAGGTAGCCGATGAGGTGATCTTCATGGATCAAGGTGTCATCGTGGAGCGCAACACCCCGGATGAGCTGTTTACCAACCCGCAGCATGACCGGACCCGTCAGTTTTTGAATATGTTGAAATGATAGAAGTATAGATAAACAAAGGCACCTCTCGGAATTCGTTCGTTCATTCGGATTTCATGGAGGTGCTTTTTCTATGCCTAAGTCTATGCCTATATCTATGGCAAAAAGAAAAAAGGAGGGCAAAATGACATGCCCTCCCCGCCCTCTGACTGACTAAGTATGATTCTTGGTTCGTTATGTTAGGTTAGCAGCAGCAGATTTCACGGCATGCTTCTGCACATTGACGGCAGAGCTCTGCGCATTTTTGGCAGCAGGCATCTTGGCATTTGGCGCAAGCTTTCGCGCATGCATCGCAGACATTGGCGCAGATGCTGGCGAGGAACTTCGCATTCACGCTGTTGCGTGCTACCATCTGGGAAACCAATGCGCAGATGTCTGAGCAATCACGAAGCTGTCTGAGGCATGCTGCACGGTCTTGCACATCCGGTGCTTGGCAGCAGACATCGAAGCATTCGTTGCAAGCCTGAATGCAACAATTGCACGCTTCGATGCAGGCTCTCAGGCACTCATCCAATTGGCTTCCGATGATGTAGCTGTTCATTGCATTTGTCATAACATAACGCCTCCCGTACGGTATCAGATGTGGGTCTCAATCGGAGAACGGCAACCGAAGCACAGCAAAAAGAGGCATGAAAGATCGGGGCATTCCCCTTCCTTCTCCCATGCCTCTCGTTTTCGAGTCGGCCTATGCTCCTGTTTTGCTACCCACTCTAGATATACGGTCGGTACTGTGGAATCATACCGGATTTTTAACATTTTCCCCCTAGTCCATTATTGTTAGAATCCTTATCAACTTAGTCGGGATTAACACTGGATTAGACCATTTCGCCTCTCTAACCGATTCACTGCCGTTATTTCATGGCTCGTATTTGCTGCTCCAGCCACTGGATCTCAGCCAGGCAGGTCTTCATTTGGGCGGTAGCCTTCTCTTGGAGCTCCAGATCGCCACGTGCTTTGGCCGCTCGGTATTGATCCAGGGACAGATTGAGGTTTCCTTGCATGGTTTCTTTCATCAGCATCAGCTCAAAGCTGGTCCCTGCTTCCGTCTGTTTCCCTGTTGCTTTTTCCGTCCCTTTTTCAAAATAAGTCGGGATGCGCCGACCATCCGTGATGACATGCTTCTCCCCGCTCAGAGATGCAAGCATGATCAACGAATCGAGGCATTCTTCCCAAGGTGTCTCGCCCAGCTCGATCCGCAGATAATCAATCCGCGTACGGTATGTCGTGCCACCTCCATAGAAGCGGAGGCCGACCATCTCATCTCCCTGCACCAGGGTAACGGTCATGGTTTGGCCTTGGGTCTCCTCGACAATGGTCAGGCCAAGCTCCAATGCCTTGGTCATCCATCGGTCCAGCTGGGATGGTTCGACACGTCCTTCGATGTTTCGGTACACAAGAACCTCCATGCCTGTCTCTCCCCCTCTTTTTTACTTCCAGTGTATGAAGGGGACGAGAGGGTTGGAGAGTAGACGTTTGCCTAACTTTTTTAGAATGTGTCTAGAAGTAGGTCCACACAGCAATATTGACATAAAATTCAGGATAAAAGATCCATGCGTTTTTATCAGTTTTTTGAACAATGGTACGTTTTTACCTATTCCCATGCTTATGGACAGCGTGTAAGATAGGAAGGTATTTTTTAATATAACTAAAGAGAGGTTCAAAATGAAAAAGATTTCTTTCCTTCCTTTTTTACTATCATTCGCATTGTTTTTGGGATTGGTTACGCCGATCAGCGCGGAAGAGGAACTTAACTGGGTAGAGGGTGGCCAGACAGTTGAACTGGGAGATAACCTGGCTACGCTGGATTTGGCCCCTGAGCTGTTGTTCCTGAATAAAGAAGATACGATCAAGCTGGAAGAACAGAATCAGGACACACCGACCGGTTTGGAGCTTGCAAGCATTTTTCCGGCAGCAGAGGATCAGGACTGGGCTGTATTCGTGGAATATGAAGAAGTCGGTTATATCCGAGACGAAGATCAAAATGAGATCGATGCGGACGCCATCCTCGCCGATTATAAAGAAGGCACAGAGGAAGCCAACAAAGACCGCAATCCGGAAGATTACCTCCATGTCGTCGGCTGGGATGTCAAACCGACTTATGACAAAACCACGCATCGCCTCGAATGGTCCATGCTTGCCGAGGATGCACAGAAGAATCCTGTGATCAACTACAACGTGAGAATGCTGACGCGTAAAGGCTATCTCTCCTTCATCCTCGTATCTGATCCAGCCAACCTGGCACAAGATAAGGAAGCGATGAAAAACCTGATCTTCCCTGCTCTCAAAGTAAAAGAAGGCAACCGCTACGAAGACTTCAACGAAGCGACTGACGCTGTGGCTGAATACGGCTTGACCGGGTTGATTCTGGGCGGTCTGGGTCTGGCGGTAGCGAAAAAAGCGGGTCTCTTGGCGATCTTGCTGGTTGTACTCAAAAAAGGCTGGGTATTCATTCTCTTGATTGGCGGCGCTCTGCTGAAGTTCGGGAAGAAGTTGTTCGGACGGAAGAAAGCAGAGAATGTGGCTACACCGGTTGAGACAACAGAGTTTACTGTGGATAAATAAAAAAAACGCATCCCCCTAACGTTTATCGGAGCTAATCTTGAAGTCTCCGATAAACGTTAGGGGGTGTTTGCATTCTACGGTTCTACCGACTAATGCTTCAACGACTGCACCGCATCCAATGCCCGCGCGATCTCTTCCTCGGTATTGTAGATCCCCGGAGTAAAGCGTGCATACGTCTCTTTATAAGGAGCCTCGGTCGATACCACCTTCAACTCCCGCAAGCGCTTGACCGTATCCTGTACCGACATGCCATCCACACGGAACGAGATGATGCCCGCTGACAGTTCGTCATCCATAGGGGTATAGAGCGTGACGTGCGGCATGGAGGCGAGTCCTTCTTTGGTCAGACGGTTCAGCTCGTGGACACGGTTGTAGATGTTCTGCTTGCCGATGCTCTCGACCCATTCGAATGCATCCGGGAGAGCGAAGTGGTGCTCCATCGTGTGGAAGCCGCCTGGTGACATGTGGTGACCGTTGACATGCTCAGGCTGCTGATTTCCCTTGATGATGTGGTACATCACCTCAGAGAAGCTTGGGATGACAGGCTTGACATGCTGCCATGCAGAGGTTTTGGCCGCGACGAATCCGGTTCCGCGCGGGCCATACAGCCATTTGTGTGTACCTGTGATGAAAAAGTCGCAGCCCAACTCGTCGAAAGTCTCCAGCTCGATCCCGAAGCCGTGGACAGCGTCGACCACGAGCAGCACTTTGTTTTCCTCGTCGCGGTGCTTGTTGATCTTCGCAAGTTCGCGGGCGATCTGTGGAATCGGCGATTTCAGTCCCGTGCTGGAATGCACCCATGTCGTACCGATGACTCGGGTATTGTCACGGACTTCCTTGATGAGGTTGTGCACCATCTCATCTATGGTGACCTCATGGATATTGTCGTAGTATTTGACCTCGCGGAAAGTCGCTCCGGTACGCTCGGAGGCCCGCTTGATCGCTTCCTGCTGGCAATAGTAGTTCTGCTCGGAGGTAAGGATCTCTTGGCCCTTTTGGATGTTGAGTCCGGTGTAAATCGTCCCCAGACCCATCGTGGTACTGTCGGTCAGGGCGATGTCGTCCTGCTTGTCCATCCCCATATAGCGGGCGACCGCCTTCCGTGCATTTTGGGCATATTCCTGCTCGTGGTCGAGGATATATAACGCCGGGCTTGCGTCCAATTCCCGTTGGTGCTTTTCAATGGCTTCCCGCACCGGTCTTGGATGAGAAGCAAAAAATTGCGATGTCCCCAGCTGAATGATGCTTGTATCCAGACGGTCAAATTGGGCCCGGACTGCATTCCAATCCACCGCTGTCTGCGTCGTTCTATCTAATGTAGTGGTTGCCATCTCGTCATTCCTCTCTTGGTGTCAGGATGATTGAAATGCAGATTGTGAACGGGTATTAGTATGACCTGCCCATTGCTTTGCATTCGAAACGGTTGATGACGGGTACATAATTTTGATGGAAACACCCCACGATAAGTCAAAACAACCACAGAGGAGGAACATACGTGGGCGAAGCATCCGCCAATAAAGCCAAACTAACCTGGTGGCAGCTTAGTCTGCTTGGGATGGGCTGTACAACAGGGACAGGCTTCTTTCTCGGTTCTGCAATTGCGATTGAAAAAAGCGGCTTTTCCGTTCTGATCATTTTTTTCCTTGCTGCATTCGGCACCTATTTCGTCTTCGACGCTTTAGCCAATATGATCGCCCAGCATTCTGAAAAAGGCTCATACCGGACCTATTCCAAAAAAGCGTTCGGTCATTGGGCTGCCTTCAGTCATGGCTGGATTTATTGGCTGTCCGAAATCCTGATCCTCGGAAGCCAGCTGACCGCCTTAGGGTTGTTTACGAAGTTCTGGTTTCCGAACCTTCCCTTGTGGGTCTTCGCGGCGGGTTATGCCGTCTTGGGGGTACTGATCGTCTTGCTGGGGACAAAAGGATTCGAGTCTGTCGAGAATGTCCTCGCCGTCGTCAAGGCAGCGGCCATCTTGATGTTTGTCATCCTCGCGATCCTGGTCATAACTGGTGTCATCGGGAAGGTAGACCCGCACATGCACTCTCCACAGGGGATGAGCGATATCTTTGCGGACGGCTACACGGGGCTGTGGACAGGCCTGATCTATGCCTTCTTCGCCTTCGCCGGGATCGAGGTCGTCGGTCTGATGGCGGCAGATCTCAAAAATCCAAAAGAAGCGCCCAAATCCGGTAAAGTCATGCTGACCACGGTTGCATTGCTTTACATCATCTCGCTTGGAATGGCGCTTCTTTTGGCTCCTATGGACAAGTTCGATCCGAATCAAAGCCCGTTTATCACGGCTCTCAAGGATATCCGGTACACGGGCATTGTGCATGTGTTTAATGGTGTTTTAATTATTGCCGGTTTTTCAGGTCTGGTCGCCTCTCTCTTTTCCGTCACCAAAATGATGCAGACGATTGCCAAAGACGGGGATGCTCCCAAGGTTTTTGCTAAGATGAGCAAGCGCAAGATACCTTACATGTCCCTCCTGCTGACCATCGCTGGCATGATCGTCTCCATCGTAATCGCTCTCTTGTTACCTAAAAAAGTATACGAATACATCACCACAGCGGGCGGTCTGATGCTGTTATACACCTGGCTGTATATCGTGTTCGCTTCACGCAAGCTGCTGAAGCTCACGGCATGGGGTCACACCAAATCAATCATTGCCATCCTCTTGATCCTCGCCGCGATCTCAGGCACACTGTTTGACGAATCAAGCAGACCCGGCTTTTATGTCAGCGTAGGGATGCTGCTGGTAATTGGACTCGTCACCCTGCTCATGCGGAAAAAGTGGAAAAAAGACGATGACGACTCTAATAAGAAAGCATTTGAATCGCTTGATATCCAAAGTATATTCCAAAGCCTATTAGACAAAGACCGGAACCCTGCGAAATAAGCACAAGCACACGCTGGTTCACAAAGTTATGAAACGAACTGGCGACCGTCGCCATGATCAGGTCCCACAACGCCAGACCGATGAAGATTCCGGAGCTGTAAATGAGCAGATCCCACGCTCCGTAGGTCTCCGCTGTCTTCGCCAGGATCGAGCCGTAAATCCCCAGCCAGAACAGAATGCTGATCGGGTTGGAGAGCGTCATCAGAAATCCAGAATAAAAGGATCTGCTCACGGGTTCATCCTTGGCTTGGGATCTCGACTGGGAGACGTTTGCATTGATGATGCTCTCAATCCCCGTGTACAACAGGACAAACGTGCCAAACACATACAAAAACGTTTTCATAAACGGGGTGGTGAGAAAATGCGCCGAGCCAAAGTAGATCAGCAGCATGAACAGACCATCTGCCACCATCGCGCCAAACCCCACCAGATAGGCATGCAGGAATCCATATTTGATTCCCTTATCCAATTGCGCAGCATTAACAGGACCAATGGGAGCAGCCAATGTAAGACCTAGCAGAATATAGCCCACAAAAATATTCATCCTCGGACACTCCTATCTTAGAATGGACGACTTGTACGATTTATTGGTACAAACCAGTCTTGACTATATTCATTCTATGGAGTGCTCGAACAGTCTAGACCGGAAAAACTTTAGCCGCTCAACCATTTCAACTTGTTAAGTGTACGAAGAAAAAGCCAAACCGGATAGCGTCGTGGGTTTGGCTTTTTGTCCTGTTCGGATATAAGTTTCTGGTACATGTTGTACCCATTCCGTATGATGAGTTTCTACATACTCTATCTACATCATTAGCTTTCCATTCGTTGACCATCACATCAGCGGGGGCAGGTACCTGTACGCCCGTTCAACAGACCTGTTTTCGCCACAACGTCGGAGCCTGCACAGATACCGGATACGAGGATATGCCTCCTTGATCTTCACCGGTTCAAAGTAGTTGATTCAAAAACGATTTTACTCTGTACTTGTCCAATCGTGAAGAATGCACTTTTTTGTAAGGTGGTTACCAAAATGTTACTATGGATATGGGAGGTGTATGGGAGATGTCTGATACATTACGAAAAGAGATCCATGACAAGATTCAAAACGGTGATTTCAATTGTGAAAAAGAACTGACTTTGTCCATCATCAGTGGAAAGTGGAAGATCGTCATTCTCTGGCATCTGGGTACAGAGGGGCCGCTCCGTTTTAGCGATCTTCAGCGGCTGTTTCCGAAGATTTCACATAAAATGCTGACAAATCAATTAAAAGAGCTGGCCGACGATGGAATTGTGCATCGGGAGGTATATCCGGAGGTTCCCCCACGTGTAGAGTATTCCATGACCGAGCTTGGGATGACTCTTTTGCCGATTATTGAACTGATGTATGAGTGGGGCAAAAAACGGGTGGCCGCGCTGCAGGAAGAGATGGCGGTTCTCGGGGATCAACCATAATATTCACATGACTTGAACACGGGTAACCAGCTTGACCGAATGAGCCAATGAATGAGAGGAATGCCTTTTGACGGGTGTTCCTTTTTTTGTGTCTCTACTGGAAAAACCTCCGTCGTCACTGTCCATTCGCTACGGGGAATGCTAGTGGAGGCAAAACGATATAGCTGTAACCTTTTCTTCAATAAGATACTTTTTTGTAACCACCTAACAAAAAAGTGCGTACTTCCCTTTCGAAAGTTTGATGTATAGAATAAGCCCTATCGAGCAAAACACTTTATGGATAAACGGAAAGGGGATTGTTACATGAATCGTTTTACTATTCCTCGCGATATTTATTACGGTGAGAACGCCTTGGATGTACTGAAAACCATCGAAGGCAAAAAAGCAGCGCTGGTCATCGGCGGCACGTCCTTGAAAAAGAACGGAAACCTGGCACGAATTGAAGGACTGCTGGCTGAAGCAGGTATCCAGACCCGTGTCATCGACGGAATCAGCACAGAGCCATCCGTCGAAATGGTCATGGACGGCACAAAGGTACTGCAAGAGTTCCAGCCTGACTGGGTGATTGGGATCGGTGGCGGTTCTCCGATGGACGCAGCCAAAGCGATGTGGGTGTTCTATGAGCATCCAGAATTGACGTTCGAACAGGCGGCGGTGCCATTCACCATGCCTCGCCTGCGCGCCAAAGCCAAATTCATCGGTATCCCAACGACGAGCGGTACGGCGGCTGAGATCTCCAATCTCTCCGTGATCCTCGACGAGAAGACCGGGATCAAATATCCGCTGGCTGACTTCGAGCTGACACCAGACCTCGCGATTATCGATCCAAGCATGGTCAGCGATATGCCAAAACAAGTAACAGCGTACAGTGGCATGGATGCGATGACACACACCATCGAGGCGTATGTGGCGAAGCCTCGCACCCTTTTCACCGATGCACTGGCGATCGAAGGGGCTGCGATCCTCAAGAACGATCTGGTTGCCTCCTACAAAGGTGATCTGAAAGCGCGTGAAAATGTCCACTATGCACAAGCGATGGCAGGTATGGCGTTTGCCAATGCGGTACTCGGTAACGTACACAGCCTCGCCCACAAAAGCGGCCCGACCTTCGATGTTCCACATGGTTGTGCCAATGCGATCTATCTGCCGTATGTCATCCAGTTCAACCGTACTGTAGTAGCTGACCGCTATGCTACCATCGCCAAGCGCCTCGGTCTAAGCGGTACGACCAACGATGAGCTGACAGATGCACTGGTAGAATTCATCCGTGACCTGAACCGCGCGATGGAGATTCCACTTACGCTCAAAGACTACGGAGTAACCGAGGAGAAATTCCTGGAGCATGTCGATAAAATGGCGGCGAATGCCATAACCGACCCATGCACAGGTACAAATCCGCGTGAGACATCTGTAGAAGAGATGAAAAAGCTGTATGAAGCTGCGTTCTATGGACAAGATGTGACATTCTAACGCCCTAGAATGCCCCAGATCAACAAAACAGAGAAATAGGGAAAAGATAGAAAACAGCTAAAACGACAAAAAGCAGGAGCACGAAAAGAGGATGAAAAATCACCTCGGGCGTGCTCCTGTTCTGTCGTTCAACAGTTACGTGCAGGTATAGGTGGTATAGGTGTCACTCGATCCACTGACGATCCTCAATGCAGCTCGGACACACATAAAGATGGTACTCAGTAGATGCAGACTGCTCCAGTTGCTCCTGCTGCTCTTCTGTTTGGCCGCATACCTCACATACCCGGATCATTGATTTTCCCTCCCTGCCACAGCAAAGCCTTGGTCAACGATGGCCTGCTCGAAATCGATCTCAGATGCTGCTTTTTCATCATAGGTCAAGCGTACTTGCCCGGTTCCCAGGCTGATCTCCACCTGTTGGATGCCCCAGACATCATAGAGCGCTTTTTCGACCAGTTTGATATCGTTAGATTCATTGATTCCTTTGACAGATAGTGTTGTGACCTTCATCGGGACTCCTCCTAACCTGCACCCTTAGTGCGGAGATGGGTGGGACTCGTTTCTCAGGTGCTCGCCCATCCCTTTCATGAATTCCATGGCTGTATGCAGGGTAGAGCTGACGCCAGGATCGCGCAGATCCTTAGCCAGCCCCCATAAGCCTGGTGCTCTGCCGTCTTCGGGTGGTTCAGAAGCCCGCTTGAGTCCATGGGAGATACCGCCGAGCATGATTTGCAGCTGATTGGGGTCTACCTGCCCGAGAAAGCTGACGATGCCCATCGCATTTTTGATCGTATGATGCATGCTGGGCTGGTTGAGCTGGTTGATCGCCTGATAGCCGATCTCATGACGGGCTTTGAGCACACCGTACAGGATATCCAAGAGTCCTGCTTTTTCCGCTTCTCTCAGGATGTCGAGGAAGCGGACGAGTGCATCACGGCTGTCTGCGAGGGACACTAACAGATCATTGATCGAGGCAGCCTGTTCCTGTACGGGATTGGGTGTTGCTTTCTCAATGTGGCGGATTGCTTTCGCCATGGTTCTCGTCCCCCTTCGCTACGAATTCCGGAATCGGCGTATAGTCGTTTCTGTTCCATTTTTCTTCTACCCGTACACCGATCTGCGGCACACGGTTGCCGAAGCGGTGATTTACCCGTGGGAGCGGGTTCTCGCCTTGAGCCTCGAGGATTGTCATCTTCACGCCCATCTCTTTGTAGTTCGGAGTATGGGTGTATTTGTCGTGGTAGCTGCTGGTCAGACGATTGACGGCATCCCGGTCGGTTGTCGAATTCATGGTGAGATACAGTTCATTGCCGCGGACGGTGTCAGATACAATCACGCGGACCTCCACTTCTCCGTATGGCGAGGTGAGCTGGATCAGAGCGCCGTCTTCGATATTGCGTTCCTTCGCCAATTCTGGTGATACCTCCACCCATGGCTGTGGTGTCTTATGCACAATGCCCGGCACGCGGTAGGTGAGGTTGCCTTCATGGAAGTGTTCGAGCAGACGTCCATTGTTGAGGTGGAGATCGAATTCTGCTCCCGCTTCAAAAGGTGGTGTCCAATCGACCTTGAGCAAGCGTGCTTTACCATCCGGGAAGGAGAATCTCTCGGTATACAGCAGCTCCGTACTTGTACCGTCTGGCTTCACCGGCCATACCTGGGAGTTGAACCCTTCTAAGCGGCTGTAATTCACCCCGGCAAAAAGCGGTGACAGGCTCGCTGCTTCTGCCATAATTTCACCCGGATGCTTGTAGTTCCAGTTAGCCCCCAGCTTGTTGGCAAGCAGCTGGAAGATCTGCCAGTCTGGCTTGGATTCGCCCATTGGCTCAAATACCTGATAGAGCCGCTGAATTCGGCGCTCGGTATTGGTAAAGGTCCCTTCCTTCTCCAAGCTTGGGGAGGCTGGAAGCACCACGTCAGCGAACTGTGCGGTTTTGCTCAAGAAGATATCCTGTACGACGAAGAACTCCAGTTTTTCAAAAGCGTGATCGACGTGATTGATATTGGAGTCGACCAAGGCCATCTCTTCCCCGAACAGATAGAGGGCTTTCAGCTTGCCCTTGTCGATCGCTTCGACCATCTGGTGGTTGTTGAGACCCGGTTTCTCAGGCAGCTTGGCGCCCCATGCCTGCTCGAATTTCTCCCGCACCTTGGTATCCTCCACCGGTTGATAACCCGGGAACCAAGCTGGCATCGTACCGAAATCACAAGCGCCCTGCACATTGTTGTGCCCACGGAGCGGATAGGCCCCCGTACCTGGCTTACCATAGTTTCCGGTCACGAGCAGGAGATTGGAGATGGCTGTACTGGTATCGGTACCCCCGAGATGCTGAGTAACGCCCATCGCCCAGAGGATGCAGACGCCTTTTGCCTCATGAATCATAGTAGCCAGGCGGATAATCTCGTTACGTTCTACAGCGCAAGCCTCTGCTGTGTAGTCGAGCGTGAACTTGTCCAAAGAGGCACGGTATTCCTCCCAACCATTAACCCTCTGCTGGATAAAGCCCTCATCTGCCCAGCCTTGGTCGATGATGTACTTGGTAATCCCGCTGAGCATGATGAGGTCAGTCCCTGGCTTTGGTTGGATAAAGATATCGGAGCGCGTAGCCAGCTCATGTCTGCGCAGGTCAATCACCGCCAGCTTCTGACCGTACAGCTTGTGTGCCCGCTTGACCCTCGTCGCGAGTACCGGATGTGATTCTGCAGGGTTGGCCCCGATGACCAGCACCAGACCTGCTGAAGCAATATCCCGGATCGTACCCGAGTCACCGCCCAAGCCCACCGTCCGCATCAGGCCCATCGTGGCGGGAGACTGGCAGTAGCGGGAGCAGTTGTCCACGTTGTTCGTCCCCATCACCGCGCGGACGAATTTTTGGAACAGGTAGTTCTCTTCATTGGTGCATTTAGAAGAAGCGATATAGCCGATGGAATCAGCTCCGTCTCTTTCCTTGATCTCGGTCAGCTTGCGGGCGATCAGGCTAAGCGCTTCGTCCCACGTCGACTCGACAAACGTATCCCCCCGGCGAATCAACGGACGGGTCAAGCGCTCAGGGCTGTTGACGAAGTCCCATCCCCATTTCCCTTTCACACAGGTAGAAATCCCGTTCACTGGTGCTTCCAGCTGCGGCTCTACCTTCAGGATTTTCCGATCCTTCGTCCAGATCTCGAAGCTGCAGCCTACGCCGCAATAAGTGCATACCGTTTTGGTCCGCTTGATCCGCGCTTTTCTCATCGCCGCTTCCATCTCAGAAATCGCAAAAATCTCCCGGTACCCCGGCTCTACCTCTTTGGTCAGATCGATCATTGGCTCTAGGACGTCTTTTGGAATGCCGGTCAGGTATCCAGCTTCACCAAGCATCGATTTTTCCATCAAGGCATTACACGGGCAGACCGTCACACAATGTCCGCACGATACACACGAGGATTGGTCGGCCAAAACATCGTCATCCCAGATGACACGCGGATGCTCCCGCTGCCAATCGATCCGCAGGGTCTCGTTGACTTGCAGGTCTTGGCAAGCCTCTACACACCGCCCGCACAAAATGCACTGATCCGGCTCATAGCGGTACATCGGGTGCGAGTTGTCCGGCGGGTATGGCTTGGGCTTGAATTCATACTTCTGGTGCTCAATCTCAAAGTACTCCGCAGTATTATGTACGACACAGTTTCCATTGTTGTTGTCACAGACGGTACAGTACAGCTCATGTCTGGACAAGATCCGCTCCATCGCTTCCCGCTGCGCCGCCTTTGCACTAGGCGAGACCGAATTGACGATCATGCCTGGCTGTGCTTCCGTATTGCAGGCCCGTTGCAGCTGTCCGTTCACTTCGACAAAGCAGGTATCGCAGGATTGAATCGAGCCGAGGTATTCGTGGTAGCAGATGCTTGGGATGTAGAGGTCTTTTTCCTTGGCTACCTCCAGAATGCGTTGACCAGGCCGCGCCGGGAATTCCTGTCCATTCAGAGAGATGGTAAAGGTATAGTCCGAGTTGATGACATGGTTGAGATGATCAGCACGCGATATATGGTTTCCATTATTGAGTTGAGTGACGTTGTTTACATTGCTTCCATTGTTGGTGTCGTGTACGTTGCTTTCGTTATTCACTCCGTTTGTGTTTTGATCGTTCGTCATTTTTTATCACCTGTTTAGATTGGCTTTATTTGTATCATCCCCTCGGTTGAGTGCTTTATGCAGATTGTGGAAGATAGGGAAATGAATTTTCTTATTTTTTAAAAGGATTAAACAAAAATGTAACGAATTACCATTATATAACTATTCATTCAAATCAGAAAAAAGGAAGGTGCGATCATGATGAAACAAAGCAATGGAAAAAAAGGACTTTTGCATGTGGTATTGGGAGGCTTTCTTGCCCTCTCCCTGTTGGCTCCAGCCCCAACATTCGCAGCTGGCGATGAAGAAGTAAGCACCAGCGTCTCCAACGGTCCAACCGTTTCCACTGACGAGCTTCCATCTGAATTTTAATTCGCTTTTTTCGCTGAGGACAGTCGTGTTGTTTTCGTAAGGGAAGGATGTATATGAGAAAAGCCAAACCCTGAGTTTCATGGGTTTGGCTTTTCCTGATGTCTGGCACACTAATAGTTTAGTTTCTCTTCTGCAACTACCTGTATAGGTCTAACAAATTCATTTTTCGTATAATTGACTTGGATTTCTGACATTCTTCCTTTTAAATAACCCTCTAATTCTTTATCTGTGCAAAACACGAAGCACCCTTTTTGACCACGTGTCAGTAAGGTTCTGTAGGTGTTTCTAATTATATCATCTGCTATTTTTCTTGCTTGATCAGGTTGATCCTTCAGCATTTTTTTCAGGCCTTTTAGTGAACTGTCGGTTGTCGCGCGTTTGGTATAGTCGGTTTTGACTTGACCGTCACGGAAAATTAGATCATCTCCAATAATCACACCGACATAATCAAACTCCAGCCCCTGGCACGTATGAATACAGCCAACCTCATGAACCGAATTCTCATCGATCGCCCAAGTCTCTGAATTACCCAAGTTCCAACTCATGCCGAAATTGTACTCGGGGATTACGATGTCATGAAATTCACTTTTATTTTTGCCCTCCTTCACCCAGTTCCAACAGTAACCGGCTACCAATCGTGATTTATTGTTTTCTTTATTCAGCCGTTCGATCTCCTTACACAAGTCGTTAGGATCAGAGAAAATCAGAAATTCGTAGTCACTGCCTGTATGATTGGAATTAGCTGTCTGACGGATCTGTAACACGTCATCAATCCATGCGAGATAGCCATCTGAACCATTACAACGGAATTGTGACTCTAATTGGACTTTGGTAACCTTAGCCCCCTGCAAATGGGCGAACTTCTCGATAACCTCAATGCTGCCAATATCTTTTAAGGTAACTCTTTGACGTTCATCAATAAAAAAGACAGACAGCTTGGAAGCATTTATAATTTCTTTTACCTGATTCTCACCAAGATTTTGAAACATACCTGATTTTTCATTAAGCCGATGCGCCTCATCGACAATCAGAACATCAAATTCATTTCTATCAGCATTTATATAACTCCCAGAACCCGTAAACAGGTGATCAATAAGACTTTTTCTGAAGTTCTGTTTTAATTTCCGCGCGTATATCTTCCTCGGAGCTGCATTTTTCGTTACATATTGGCAAACCAAATTGCGTGCTGTTGACTCGACAAGCAGATTAATCGCTAATACAGATTTTCCGGTTCCAGGTCCACCCTCGACGACTAATACCTGTTTTTTGTTGGTTCTGATTGCTTCATTAGCTAGCTGAAGGGCTGTTTCATACACGACCTTCTGATCATCTATCATTACGAATTCACGATTACCCTGCAGCATGTTGGTCAGGGAATCTTGCAGGGATTTTGATGGCCGGATACGCCCATTTTCGATTTTATATAGGTTTTCTTTATGATCACCGTATTTGATATACCGTTTAATAAAAGCCCGTAATTTCGCTGCATCTCCGTTAACAAAAACGGGTGCCTGATCAATGTAATATTGATAGTCCTCATCAGTCAACGGGTCCTGTTCTTCTAACCCGATATAGTTATGAAGGTAGGCACAAGGATAAAAGTCGATCCCATGATTCTGGGCGTTTTCATTGTAGTCCTTAATCAGTGTTGCATACGACCATGCTTGATAGGATGGGTGTGTCGTCTCCACCATAGAACGATTTATCGCTGTTTTGACTACGGCTTCTTTCCCTTCTACCTTCTCAATTCTTTCCCACTGCTTTAATTCTACAATGACAACCGAATTATGATGGTCATCACTTCCGGAAATGAGAAAGTCAACTCTTTTGGACGTATAGGGGATCTTAAACTCGATGGCGACCCCTGCATCGTTTGGAATCTCATGATCAACCAAAATGCGGTACATATACTCCATAGAGTTCTTCCAAGCCCGAATCTCACTTTCATTTACGCGGCCGATCTTGGCATTGTAATTCGTGCGAATGTTCGGTACAAGCTGATCATTAAAAACGTCTTCGATAAATTCTTCCTTGGTTGCTTCATATACGATCATGTGCTTCACCTTTGAGTGAGGAATTATAATTCATATAGTAGCAATAAATTTAAAGGAAATCTAACTTCCTCACTTTATTTAATTAAGTTTTTTTAATAAGCTTTAGGAATAGGAGAAGAGGCGACTCGAAGATCCTCAAGCACTGAAAAAGAATGGATGTATACGATACAATCTGGAATTACTATATAAAGTAGGGAGCTGTCGATCTTGAAAATAGGCAGAAACGACCCCTGTCCTTGTGGGAGTGGAAAAAAGTATAAAAAGTGTTGCTTACCCTTGGATGAACAACCTGACATCAAAGGAACGATTATGCTGCACCCATTAGATGCAGTGCTGAATTCGATTGAATTGGACTACACGTGGAGCAATCATCCTTATAAGATGTTGGCGAACCGGCTTGTCACGGGCATGTATCCCGAGTATGAACCCTTTCTCATTGAGATGGCCGTCCGATTGTGGAATATGTACTCAACCGCCTCCCAACCGGTCGTGAGAAAAGAAGGCGTCGTAGCCGCTGCAGTGGAATACTCGATTGCTCAGCTATTCGACCTCCCAGTGACAAAGGAATCTCTGGCGGAGAAGTACGATGTCTCTGTAGGTTCGATCTCCAAGCGAGTTCAGGAAATCTTGGATAATGAAGAGCTGATGGATGCTTTTGCCGAAGAAGTCAATCTTCTTACCTCAGACAGCGAACCGGTGCAACATCCGTTGGAACAAATAGCAAAGGAATATGAGAAGATGCTTGAACACAATCCCCATGACAACCAAGAAATTCGCGGCTCTCTTCTCAGCATCTATATCGAATTGCGACAGTTCGAGCAAGCCTTACACCTAACGGAAACCTATGACGATAACAACGCCATCACGAACTATAGCCGGGTACTGATCGAGTATGAGACGAACGGACCGACAGCAAAGGCTGAACAATTGCTTGATGCTGCGATCGAGCAGAATCCTCATGTAATCGACTATCTCGTGGATCGGAAAAGACTGCCCCGCTATGAGCTTGACTCTTATACGCTTGGTGATGATTCAGAGGCAGTTGTCTATATTAACGAAAACTTTCACCTGTGGGTGATCGAGCCAAGCCTGCTGCGATGGGTCAAAAAGTGCGTGAGCAGCCGTGAAGTGAGCTAGATTCACTTTTCCATATGAAAAACAAAGAAACCCTCCCCTGCCGTTTTTTCCGACAAGGGAGGGTTTCTCCTATATACAGCTCAGAATGAGCCTACACCATGATTTTGCAGATATCATTCGTAAATTCGACCGGGTCACCAATCGGCAATCCTTCAATCAGCAGGGCTTGATGGTACAGGAGGTTGGTGTAGAGATTGAGCTTCTCTTTATCTTTCTCGAACGCATCCTTCAAGGCTTGGAACACCTCGTGGTTCGTGTTGAGCTCCAACACCTTCTCCGCACGCACGCCTTGGCTGTTCGGCATAGCATTGAGAATTTTCTCCATCTCAATCGTGACTTCGCCGTCTGTGGAGAGGCATACTGGGTGAGATCTCAGACGTTTGGAGGCCCGTACGTCTTTTACCTTGCCGGAGAGGGTCTCTTTCATGTAGGCAAAGAGGTCTTTGTTTTCGTTCTCATCGGAATTCGCGTTCTCTTGGTTCTCTTCCGCCTCGATGCCGAGGTCACCGCTGGATACGGATTTGAATTCCTTCTCTTTGTAGCTCATGATCATTTTGATCGCGAACTCGTCGATTTCATCGGTGAAATAGAGGATTTCATAGCCTTTTTCCGCAACAAGCTCGGTCTGTGGCATCTTGTCAATGCGCTCGATGGTTTCACCGGAAGCATAATAGATATACTTCTGGTCTTCCGGCATGCGGGACACATACTCGTCTAGGGTGACAAGCTTCTTCTCTTTAGAAGAGTAGAACATCAAGAGATCCTGCAGGGTGTCTTTGTTGGCACCGAAATCACTGTAGACACCGTATTTCAGCTGTCTGCCGAAGGACTCATAGAACTCCTCGTATTTTTCCCGGTCATCCTTCAAGAGGCTTTGCAGCTGGCTGGTGATCTTGCTCTTGATGTTTTTGGCGATAAGCTTCAGTTGGCGGTCATGCTGCAGGATTTCGCGGGAGATATTGAGAGACAGGTCTTCGGAATCGACCATCCCTTTGACGAAGCTGTAGTAGTCAGGGAGCAGGTCGGCGCATTTGCTCATGATCAGGACGCCGTTGGAGTAGAGCTCCAGGCCTTTTTCATATTCCTTCGTGTAGTAATCAAACGGGATTTTCTCTGGGATGAACAGGATTGCATTGTAGCGGACGGCCCCGTCGGCACTGATATGGATATGCTTGATCGGCTTGTCGAAGCCATATCGCTTTTCATTGTAAAAATTCTCGTAGTCTTCGGCTGTCAGCTCGTTTTTGTTCTTTCTCCAGATCGGAACCATGCTGTTGATGGTCTGCTCTTCGTGAATCTCTTCGTATTCGTTCTCGCTGTCTTCCTTCGGTCTTCTGCGGGTCGTATCCATTTTGATCGGATAGCGGATGAAGTCGGAGTACTTTTTGATGATGGATCTCAGACGGTAGTCTTCGAGGAACTCATCGTAGTTCTCATCCTCGGTATTTTCTTTGATCTTGAGAATGATCTCGGTACCTACGGAATCCTTCTCGACCGGCTCAATCGTGTAGCCGTCTGCACCTGTAGATTCCCATTTGTAAGCCACATCACTGCCCAGTGCCCGGCTGGTCACGGTCACGACGTCTGCCACCATGAAGGCGGAGTAGAACCCAACCCCGAATTGACCGATGATGTCATGTCCATCCTTGAGTTCGTTCTCTTTTTTGAAGGCCAACGAGCCGCTCTTCGCGATCGTTCCGAGGTTGCTCTCCAGCTCTTCCTTGGTCATCCCAATCCCGGTATCGGTGATGGTGAGGATGCGGTTCTCCTTATCAGCCGCTACCTTGATGTAGTAGCTGTCTTGGTCAAAACGCAGGGCATCGTCAGTCAGTGCCTTGTAATAGATTTTATCGATGGCATCGCTCGCATTAGAGATCAGCTCCCGCAAAAAGATCTCGCGGTGAGAATAGATAGAGTTGATCATCATGTCTAACAGTCTTTTTGATTCTGCTTGAAACTGCTTTTTTTCCATGGTGAGTGTCTCCTTTCAGATAGCCTGTTCGCTCTGTTAGCACTCCGATAGATAGAGTGCTAATATCTATTATTTTAATAACATATCCTGTAAGTTTGTGTCAATATCCAGCGTAATGGGAGTTCTATCCCACAAAAAAATAGGGCATCCCGCACGGTGTCGATTCTTGGAAAATAAGGGCGTCATTTTTTGTCATCAAATCTTCTGGTTTGTGCGACAAATCGGATTGTTACTAGAAATTTCGCTTGATTTAACAGGCCCAAAGTGGTACTATTTAGAAAGTTTTATGTGAAAATTTTCACTAATCTTTTAGGTACGAAAAGATATTCATAAAATATGCAAAGGAGTCTTACTATGTCGAAAACTGCCGAGCAAGTGCTGGAAGTCACCACAGAACAAAAGACTACCCGGGAACCATTAGACGTTCTTGACCAACTGATGAAACCTGAAGTACAGGAATCTCTGACTATTTTGGTTGAGAATCTGCCAAAGTTAACTGAAATGGTAACCGTGCTGACCAAAACCTACGATGTAGCGAATGCTCTCGTGAACGATAAAGTCTTCATTGAAGATATCAAAGGCGGCATTAACGAATTCGTGAAGCCTGTAGAAGCGAAGGCAAAAGAATGCATCGCTACTGCTATCGAAGCCAACGACCGTGCTACCGAAAGCAACGAGACCATCGGCCTGTTTGGCATGATCAAAATGCTGAAAGATCCACAAGTACAAAAGGTTCTGCGTTTCTCACAAGCATTCTTGGAAATCATGGGAGAGCGTCAAGCTCGCCGATAATTCATTGACATACTTCAATCACGGACGGGGGAAGAAAAAATGAAGAAAGTTCTCATCCTAGGCGGCGGGTATGGCGGTCTGCTTAGTGCGTTAACGGTAAGAAAATATCTGACACCACAAGAAGCTTCTGTGACGGTGATCAACCGTTTCCCAACACACCAAATCATTACCGAGCTGCACCGCTTGGCAGCTGGTAACCTGGATGAAAAAGCAGTTGGCCTTCCACTGGAAAAACTGCTCCGCGGCAAAGACATCGATCTCATCATCGACTCCGTAGGCAGCATCCAACCAGAAAAGAAAATTGTTGTAGCAACGAACGGCTTTGAATACACCTACGATATCCTCGTAGTAGCACTCGGCAGTGAAACTGCATTCTACGGCATCGAAGGGATCGAAGAAAACAGCTTCACCCTCAAATCCGTTGAAGAGGCGAACCGTCTTCGCGCTCACATCGATGCCCGCCTCGAAGCATACAGCCAGTCCAAAGACAAAGCAGATGCTACCATCGTTGTCGCAGGCGGCGGTCTGACCGGTATCGAGCTGGTTGGTGAATTGGTGGACATGCTCCCAGAATGGTGCCGCCAAAAGAGCGTAAACTTCAGCGACATCTCCCTCTACTGCGCAGAAGCAGGTCCTTCTATCCTCGCAGGCTTCGAGGCTGAGCTGGTAGAACGCGCGCAATCCAGCTTGGAAAAACGCGGTGTAACCTTCCTCACCGGTGTGCCAATCGCTGCCTACAAAGATGGCGCAGTCGAACTCAAAGACGGCCGCACCTTCCCTACCAACACACTCGTATGGACAGCAGGCGTACAAGGTCACTCCGTTGTGATGAACTCCGGTATCGAAGTAAACCGTGGCCGCGCAACTGTAACCGAAGGCCTCCAATCCACTTCCCACAGCGACATCTTCCTCGCTGGCGACAGCGCAGTGGTGATGAGCGCAGATGGTCGTCCTTACCCACCAACCGCTCAATTGGCTTGGCAAATGGGTGAGACTGTTGGTTACAACATCTTCGCCTACATCAAAGGTCTTGAGATGGAGAAATTCGAGCCTGTGAACTCCGGTAAGCTGGCTAGCTTGGGCCGCAAAGACGCGATCGCATCCGTAGGTGCAAGCGGAACATTCATGAAAGGCTTCCCAGCTGCTCTGTTAAAAGAAGGCTCTAAGACTCGTTACCTGACTCATATCAATGCACTTTTCGCATATGCTTACTAAGATTTTTACCGTATAAAAATGAAAGGCGTCCAACACATGGCTGGACGCCTTTTTTTTGTTACCTCTATACCTTTTTCACGAACTCGGATTTCAGCTTCATCGCGCCGAAACCATCGATCTTGCAGTCGATGTCATGATCGCCGTCTACAATCAGACGGATGTTTTTCACTTTTGTCCCGACTTTCAGGACAGATGAGCTACCTTTTACTTTGAGGTCTTTGATGATGGTTACGGTATCACCATCGTTTAGGATGTTGCCGTTAGCGTCTTTGAAGACTCGTTGTTCTTCTGCGCTTGCCGTTTCTGCTTCCAGCGACCACTCATGCGCGCATTCCGGGCAGACGAACTGGCCTTGGTCTTCGTATGTATAGGCTGAATTACATTTTGGACAATGTGGTAACGTAGACATCTTTACATTTCCTCCTTGAAGTGACTTTTCCAAGTATAGTGGAAATGTAGCAGTTTTTCCACTGCATGCCCCAATTGTTTGGAAACTGTAATGATTGGATGCAGCAGAAGGAGCGGCTACCGGTTTTTTGGGGGATTCTTTCTGCCCCTGTCGATATTCCGGCAATCATTACGCTAGCGACCCGTACCATCGACAAAATTGGATTATGTTACGGTTATGAGTGCACTTCTGAAAGTGATAAGAACTTTGTACTGGCCATTCTATCGGCATCAGGAGCCAACTCGATGGAAGAGAAAATGGCTGCCTTTGCAGCATTACGAATGGTTGAGAATACTGTTATGAAACAAACCTGGAAGCAGATCGCTCAAAAAGCAGTCCAGGACAGATTGAGTAACGAGGCAGCCATTATTGCTATTAGAAATCTGGCCAAACAACTCGGTATTCATTTGACAAAACGAAAAGCCCTTCAAGCCATCCCCGCTATTGGTGCTTTAGTCGGTGGTTCCGTGAATGGTTGGTATATTAAGGATGTAGGCTGGGCGGCAAGAAGAGCTTTTCAGGAGAGATGGTTAATCGATAACCAGAAAATCATAGACGCCTAAGCTGTGTTAACAATCGCGTATCGTGCCCATAGGAAAGGCTTTAGCCACCGATTGAACAGCTTACCGTTACAGCTCCACTTCTTGGCCTTCTGACAAGCTCGCCTCCGCAATTCGGGCATACCTGATGCATGCTTTCTGTACAGTCATGACAAAATGTGCACTCATGCGTACAGATATAGGCTACCGAATCGGTTTCGAGTTCTTTTGTACACTTCTCACATTGTTTTCTCATTTCCAAGCCCATGATAAAATACCACCCTTCCATCTACCATTTCTCTCATTGATATTTCGGATCTTGTTGAGAAATTTATTTGTAATGATAAAACCAATTTAATCAAATAATTGGTAATCAGGAAAGACCTAGTTTTACACGTTTACATTGCCTTACACATGAGCCTGCAAAAAGCCTTTTAACCGATCCTTCTGCCCCAGATGATGACGGTAATGCATCTCAATCAGCTGGTACCACTCTACGGCATTCAGTGCACCTAATCTCGGGTGTGCAACTTTATGCTGCGGAGAGATCAGGGATAGGGACGGTTCTACTTCCTTCATACGCGCCAGTACCGTGTTCAATCCGTCTGCGATCTGCTCTTTGCTGACAGGCTGTTGTGGCGTGTGTTGCGGGGAAGCGGGAAGTTTAATCCGCACAGGCGGGAAGGCTCCACGCGTAAACACATTTTGACCAGCCTCTGTCTTCTCTTCTGCCGTCACATTCGCCTCATTTTTGCACAACTCAATATTCTGCAACTGCATATACATAGCGGTGTTGATTAAGTGGAGGTACATCTGACCCAGCGACCACTCATCCTCGCTTGGCTGACGCGTCAACTGCTCCAGGCTGTAGTCGTTTAGCTCTTCCAGATAGTGCTTCGTCAGCTCTTCAAAACGCTGCAAGGTTTCATTTGTACTCATATATACCAGCTCCTGTTTAGTGATATCCCTATCATACGAAAACGCTACTGACAGCATTATGTCAGTAGTGTCCGAGCATTTTTTCGGCTTCCTCACGAATTCTACCCCGCAATGATTCAGGCTCCAGTACAACCACATTCGCCCCCCAGCCAAGTATCCATTCTAGCAGTTCTTCGGGATACCTGACGCGGAAGGTCATGAGCAGCCCATCTGGATGCTCCTCCATGGTGTCCAGGTAAAAATGATTCGCTTCCTTCACCCGATCGACGATTCCCCGCTTGGCTAACATCCGTACATACACATGCCGGTCGTCTGCTGGCTGGTAATCCTGCAAACGAAAGTCTGCCGGATATTCGTAAGTTTCGGCAATCACCTGAAGCTCACTCATCCGCGACAGACGGAAGTGCCTGATCTCTTGCCGCAGATCGCACTGCGCGATCAATATCCATGAACCGTGAACAAGCACAAGTCCATATGGTGCAACCACCCGAAAACTCTCGCGGTTGCCATCCGGTTCAGGTGCTTTCTTCGTATAGCGGAACTGAACTTTTTTGGTATGTAGCATAGCTTGGCGAAGAGCTTCTATTCTTTCCTTTTCGTCCCTGCTATGATCGTGGTCTCGACCAGTCGCCAACAGCCGGACGGTGGAGAGAATCCTGGCTGCTTCTGAGCGGACGTGACCCGGTAAGATCGCTTCGATCTTGGCGCGGGAGGTCTGGGCATGAGCCTGGTAGTGTGGATCGAACTTCTGCTCGACAAAATGAGCACCCATCAGCAAGGTGACGGCTTCCTCCGCTGCAAAGCTGACCGGGGGCAGGAAGTATCCATCCATCAAGGAATAGCCCGTTCCCGGTGAACCGATGACAGGTACGTTGGCTTCACTCAAGGACTGCATATCCCGATAGATGGTTCTGACGCTGGTCTCGAAGGTGGCGGCCAAATCCTCTGCACGCAGGGTGCCCCTCCGCTGTAGTTCGAGGACGATAGCTAGGAGACGGTCGGTTTTGTTCATCGGTTAACTCCATTGAGCAGAATCGGTTTCAAAATCGGATACAGAAGGGGAATCCATACCACGGTCTGATTGGGCGGCAAAATGACTCCTCCTTTCCACCTTATTTTTACCTTATCTTAGCAAATCTGGTGATCAACCATGAATACATGATACCATGTCGATAAAACAAAGCCACTCCTGACAGTAGGAGTGGCCTCTTCATTTTTTATTCGAACGCGTACCACAGCCAGTGTCTTTTAGCGGTTATGCTTTATCTTATTGCGGATTCCGCCACGTTTTTGCTATCTCTTCAATATGACGAGGCGCTGTTCTGCAGCATCCTCCGATTAGGCGTGCGCCTGCATCGTACCATTCTTTTGATTTCAGATCAAAATGGCTGCAGGATTGTTCCCCAGACCAGGTTTTCGTCTCTGGCTGATAGGTTTCACCCGAGTTCGGATAGACTAGAATCGGTTTACCGGTGCTTCCACTCAACTCCCGAATCGCACCTGTAACAACCGTGATTGGCGCACAGTTAAGCCCAATCGCCGCAATCTGTTCACTGCCATCGAATATTCTTGCACACTCCGCCAGCTTGGAGCCGTCACTGATCGACTTCTCATCTAGTAAGGAAAAGGACAGCCATGCATACGTACCCGGAAACTCCCGCAACAGTGACTCCAATACCTTGGCTTCCTGCAGAGAAGGGATCGTCTCAAAGGCTAACAGATCCGCACCTGCTTCAATTAACGCTGCCATTCTTGGACGATGAAATTGTGCCAGTGTCTCATCGGTCACACCGTAGATGCCGACATACTCGGAACCATCTGCCAGATAAGCTCCATAGGGTCCAACTGATGCCACGACCAATGGCTTCGGTCTGTTCGTCTGCGTATTTTGTCGCCAGAAATCATCTCTTGCTCTCCTAGCAATCAACACAGTCTGCTTAATCAGGTCCACCGCTTCCTCTTCTTGTATCCCGCGTGCAGCAAAACCTGGAATCGTCGCCTGATAACTGGCCGTAATCGCACAATCCGCACCAGCATGAAAATAGTCAGAGTGAACTTGATAAATCAATTCTGGACACTCCAGCAGTACCCGTGCGGACCACAGGGGATCGTCCAAATTACATCCATGTGACTCCAGCTCTGTTGCTAGTGCTCCGTCAAGTATCATCATGGAATGCTCAGATAAAATCGCGTCAATTGGATTGGTTTTGTTGGACATAATCAGTACCTCATTTCTTTAACTTTTGTGTCAGATAGTAGCTCCCGTAGCAAAGCAGGATGAATGGAACGCCACAATAAAGAGCAATCCGCTGGGTCGGGTCAAAGGCAATCCCAATCAGAGATGCCAGGCAAAGGATAAAAGAAGCGATCGGTACCAGTGGATAAAGCGGTACACGGTAGACCAGATTCTCTGGGGAGTTCCCTTCTTTTATATATTGTCTGCGGAATAGAAACTGGGAAGCACTAATACTCATCCACACGACCACCACGGCCAGACCCGAAATTGAAACAAGCACGATATACACCGTGTCTGGTGCCACCATACTGGAGAACAGAGACAATGCTCCTCCCAACATGCTGAAAATGACTGCATTCAGTGGAACACCCTGCTTGGTCAGCTTTGCAAAAACCGGTGAGATCGTGTTCTTGTCGGCCAGCGACCACAGCATACGGGAGGAAGCATAAAGACCGGAGTTGGCTGCAGACAGAATCGCTGTCAATATCACAAAATTCATAATATCTGCTGAATAAGGCACCCCGATTCGTTCCAGAACAGCTACAAACGGGCTCTCCAACACACCTGCATCCGACATAGGCAATAACGCAGATAACACAACAATCGTTCCCACAAAAAAGATGATCAATCTCCACAGGGTCGTGCGGATGGCTTGGGGGATCGTTTTTTCCGGATTGACCGTCTCACCGGCTGCGACCCCGATTAATTCCGTTCCTGAAAAGGCAAAATTAACGGCCAGCATGGTCATGAGGATCGCAAACGCACCATTCGGAAATAAACCCGCACTTGTCAGGTTGGTCAGGAACGGTGCAGACTCCGAACCAGCCATCGGCAGAAAGCCTACCATGGCCGCTCCCCCTACTACAATAAACATCACAATAGCCGCTACCTTGATCGATGCGAACCAGAATTCAGATTCAGCGAATAATTTAACCGTCAGTACATTTAAGACAAAGATTAAAATGGCAAACACAGCACTCCAGATCCAGACATTGACCGACGGAAACCATCTCTGCATCAGTAATCCAGCTGCCGTAAATTCAGAACCAAGGGCAACCGTCCAGGTCAGCCAGTACAACCAGGCTACCGTATATCCAGTTCCCGGCCCTATGTATCTAGCCGCATAGCTATGAAACGACCCTGTCTCGGGCATATGTACGGAAAGCTCCCCCAGACACAGCATCACCAGATACACCACCAAGGCACCAATCAGGTACGACAGAATGGTACCAAACGGCCCAGCCTGTTGGATCGTGTAACCCGAACTCAGAAATAATCCTGTCCCAATGACTCCCCCAAGCGACAGCATAATCAAATGCCGTGCCTGCATCTTTCTTTGAAATTCTTGCTTCTCTCTGTTCTCTGTGTTCTCCATCCCTAACCTCCTTTGACTCCTGTCCAGAAAAACAAAAACGCACTCTATAAAAGAGTGCGCGGACTGGCAAACCCAAACCTTACTTACGCTCTCATCTATCAGGCTCATCACCCGCTGGAATTAGCACAGTGTCTATAACAGACCTGCTGCTGAGGTTTCGTAGGGCCAGTCCCTCCACCTCTCTGGATAAGAATTTTCACCTAATTTATCAATCAATGAGATAATCGTCAAGATGTTCATTATTTTTTATCAATCTAATTAAATGGATGATGTAAGAGTAGGGCTATTGGTTCAGGGCCTTGAAGTATTTATAAACCTTTTCTAGATTCTCTTTATGCTTCCCTTGCTTTTTTTCCATACTGCCGAACTCGAAAAACTTCACCTTCCGAATCCCTACAAAATTAAACAGAGCCTTTCTCATCAGGACTTTGTGTGCATTATTAAGCCAGAACAACGGATACAGTGTCGGCCCCTTCATGGTCGAGATACATACGACCGACTTTCCTTTTAATAATCCCTCTGGAAAAGTCCTTCCATTCTCCTTATAGGCGAATCCAGAGCTAAACATCTGGTCAATATACCCCAACAACATCGCCGGTGGTCGTCCCCACCAGATCGGATATATGAAAACGACCTTATCTGCCCAGAGGAGCTGGTTTCTGTACTTCTCCAGCTTCGGGTCGATATGCATATCACGGCGGCGCTTCTCTTCATTGAATACAAGAACAGGATCGAACCCCTCTTCGTACAGATCCAAGACCTCTACGCTGTTCACTTTCTGGTTTTCCTTACACCCTTTTAAGACCTCTTGTGCAAAGGCGTAGTTCAGGCTCTGATGATTCGGATGTGTGAAGATCAACAAAATATTCATTCTCTTATCCCCGCTTACTTGTCATTTGATAACTAAAAGGTAACACATCATTTTTTGGTTGTCAAATGATAATTGTTTTTGGATAAGTTGTTTGTTATGTTGGTAACAGAGGTGAATCAAATCGTGGATAATCAACTGTTTCAGAAGTTTGTCCGTTTTATTACAGCAGTCCATGAGAACTCAAAGGAAATGACCAAAGGGATCCAGCTGGAATCCGTTACACCCGTCCAGTATCGTATCCTAGAATATATTTATGTGAGTGAGCCTGTTACGATTAGTCAAATTAGCGAATGCATTGATATGTCCATGCCGAATATGAGCCGTGAGCTTAAGAAATTAACCGAAAAGCAGTTGTGCGAGAAGATTACGGATGTCCATGATCGGCGGAAGCAGTATATTAGTCTGTCTGAAAAAGGGCGTGGGATGATGGATCAGGCTTTTCGGGAGATTGAGGTGCGGTTTATGGGGCTAATGGGGTCTCTGACGGAGGAAGAGCGTGCGGAGGTGGAAAGAGCTTTGGAGGTGCTTCAAAGTAAGGTGTTTAGGTAAGCAGGGAGGATGTGAGGGAATACGATGTTAACGTTTTGGGAGTTATTCACTCTGAAATATAGTCCCTACGCCTTTTATTTAGAGCCTATCTATTTTATTTTTCTAGCCATGGCTCCTATAATATTTCTTAGTATTAAGTCATATGGTTGGTTTGTCATTCAAGTGATCGTGAATGTTGCTTATTCGGTTTATTTGTTTGTACTAAGTTGGAATTTGACGTTGTCGGGTGCGAAGTGGAATACTGTATTTTTTGCAATTATATTATTGATGTATCTGTATGCCGTGATTAGAGCAGTTATCGCGCTTGGACGATTTATAAGAAAGCTGAGTAACTCTAACTCATTTTGATAATCAGTGGACTTGCCCTCTTTTCCTTTAAATCTCTAATTGATAAGACGTTTTTTTAATCGTAAAAGCCCGATGCATCAAGGTTCTCCGTGATCCTTAACGCATCGGGCTTTTCCAATCGTGGTATTCTTGTCGAGTTACATTAACTAACCCGTCTCATGCGCATTCGCCCTATTTTATTCTACTCTTGGTTCTGTTGTTTCAACTCGTCCAATGCTCTTTCAATATCATCCTTAAGCGTAGGGTCCAGATATTGAGGAGCGGTACGCTTGGCTGGGGAAGAGAAATGAGCAATCGCCTCTACTTCCGCTTCCAGCATCAGCACCTTTTCTTCCGCACGGGCAAAGCCTTTGGATACATGCTCTGTCTGGAAGGATACGACGCTCTGGTTCATCTGCTTCATAGAAGCAGCGACGTTGGCCCGGGAAGCCAAGAGCAGGCGGCGGTGGTTATACTCCTCCGATTGTGCAAGCAGTTGGGCAATGCGTTCTTCTAATGTTTTGGTTTGGTTCTGAATCGTCGCATACTGCTCCTGGTAGGCAGCCCATTTTTTCTCCTGCAGCAGCTTTTCCTGCAGAGCCAGCTTCGCGATATGATCCTCGCCCTGCTTCACGGCAAGCTTTGCTTGGCGGTCTCTTTTTTCCATGCTGGCTTCGGTCTCGGCGATCAGGGCGGCTTGTCTTTTTTCAATATACAATTGATTGGCCAGCGCTTTTTGTGCTTTGGCAAGCTCGTGCTCGAACTCGCGGATATATTGATTCACCATGTTGATTGGTTGTTCATACTTGTCCAACAGCCCGTTCGTTTCCGCCAAAAACAAATCTTTTACACGTCTGAAGATACCCATGTTAGTTCGACTCCTTTGTATTGGTTTGATTTTTTTCCCATTGATCCAAGAAATCAGAGGTAGTAGGGATCACAGGGGTTGCTTGTGCTACTAAGATACCGCCTGAGCTTTTTCTTCGTTTGTTGACCCAGTACAGCAATCCACCTGCGAGAACGATTCCACCTACGATCATGCCTCCATCGATGCCATGATGGTGTTGGCCGCCTCCACGCATCCCTCGATCGTGATGACCACGCGGCCCAGCAGCCCAAGCCTCTCCCCCCTGACTGGAGATGAACTGCCCCACGCTTTGCTTGGTGTGTGTGAATGCTTGCTCATATGGGGATCTGTCCACTCCTGCTACCCACTTCACGCCAATCCCGACTATGCTGAGGATTAACGCAATGATGATACCTTTCTTGATCCAACCTTTACCGGATCTCATGCTTCATCCATCCTTTCGTGTCTGTTGTTCTCTACATCTGTTACTATACCGACGGAAAGTAAAAGTACGGTAAACAGACAAAAATAAAAACCCTTCCTCTTTTTTGATAAAGAGAAAGGGCACGCCCTCCTAGAGATTTGGGAATTTCACGATAAATCTGCTGCCTTTGCCCACAGCGCTCTCCACTTCGATTGACCCTTGGTGAGAATCGATGATCCACTTCGCAATCGACAAGCCAAGCCCAGCGCTTCCTTCCTCCCGCGAGCGATGTTTCTGCACCCGGTAAAAACGGTCAAAAATCCGCGGCTGTTCGTCTTCTGGAATCCCGATTCCCGTGTCGCGGATAGAAAGAGACCAGTACGTAGGGTTTTGGCCCAACGTCAGCTCAACCTTCCCGTCCTCCGGTGTGTATTTGATCGCATTGTCGAGTAGGATATACACCACTTGCTTGATCCGCTCGATATCTCCCCTGACGGTCATCTGATCAGGCAGCTCGGCTTGCAGCGAGATGTGTTTTGTGTGTGCTACGGCTTCAAAGGACTGTACCCATTGACGGATCTTGGGCACCAGATCAAACGAAACCATCTCAAACTCAACCGCGCCCGAGTCGGAACGGGCGAGAATCAACAGGTGCTGGACCATCCCGCTCATCCGTCCGACTTCTTCCTTCAGATCTGACATGACCTCCTTGGAGAAGGAAGTCAAATCTTCCCCGTTCTCCATCTCGATCACATCCAAAGATGTATTCATAATGCTAAGAGGCGTCCGAAGCTCATGTGACGCATCCGCCAAAAATTGCTGCTGCTGCTTGTACGCCTGTTGAATCGGGATCATTGCTTTTTTGCTCATAGAATAACTCAGCCATACCGCAGCGATTACAAAGAAAACGAGAATAAAGAGGAAGACAAGCAGAAGATTTTGAAACACCTCGAAGTAAAAGGTCACGTCTTTGGCCGCATAGATAGCGGCAGGTCTTCCGTCTCCTGCCACGACCGGGCGCGCTCCCAGAAACAGCAGCCGCTCCCTTTCCTTTGGCTTTCTGATGTCATGATGAGCACGGGATGGCGTATTCCATTCCAGCCGGAACTCGTCCCGGTTCGGATGCCATCTGGCCAATTGCTCTACATAAGGAGTGCCAGCTGTCGGGAAAGCTTCACTTCCGGCCACAACGCCCCCGCGGTTATTGAGAATATAGAAAAAGTATAAATCCTCACTCCGAGATTCCGCCAGATCGGGTACGACCACCCTGCCATTCTCCGTCGCATATAACGCGGACAGAATATCTTGGCGCTGCTCCTGGTACACAAACCCCATGAAGAACACAGATACAATCACCGAAAACAGCACCAAAAAAAGAACGATCAGCCACGTATACGTGAAGGTTAGCTTTTTTTGTGTCTGAAGAAACAAATCTATCTTTTTCATGCGTTTATCTTTCAAATCGGTATCCAACCCCCCTGACGCTGTGAATCATCTGTCCCACTCCAATGCCCTCCAATTTATCCCGAAGCATCTTCACGGTCACATCCACGTTTTTATGAGACACATCGCTGCCAATCCCCCAGACGCGGTCGAGAATGACTTCCCTGGTCAGCACGTTGCCGATGTTCTGTAAAAATAAATCAAGCAGCTGATATTCCCGCTGGCTGAGGAGGATCTCCTCTCCATTTCGCAACAGTTGATGAGAAGTCCGGTTTAACGTAAACTCGCCAAACGTCACGGCATCCGCTTGAATCGGCGCGAAATTCCGCCGTCCGAGCGAACGCAAGCGTGCCAGCAATTCTTCCATCTCAAACGGCTTGGTCAGGTAGTCATCTGCACCAGCATCCAATCCGTGGATTTTATCCTGCAACGCATCCTTCGCGGTTAACAGGAGGATGGCCTGTGTGTAGTTGGATGACCGCAAGCTCTTGCATACCTCAATTCCGTCCATCACGGGCATCATCCAATCCAGCACCAACAGGTCATAGGACGAGCCTTTGGCATAGACCAGCGCCTCTTCCCCATTCTGTACCCAATCGACGTGGTAATTGCCTTTCTTCTCTAAGACGTATTTCACTAATTTCCCCAGTTTCTTATCATCTTCCGCAAGCAGAATGTTCACCTAAGATCACCGCCAAGTGTAAGTTATGATCACTTAGGATATCGAAGAAAAGCGAAAGTACGGTAAAAATGCGGTGTCGGATGAAGATTAAAGCCGTTATGATCTATAGTATATTCCATTATTCCGGTTTTGATTGGCAAGCAGGAAGTCCATCAGGCGCGACAATTCGGATGCTTTTCACAGTAGCCGTCAGAGGAAAGTTTTCACCTACAGCTCAGAAGTTTTTCTTTTCAATCGCATGCCTCCATCGCCCTCAATATCCGCTCCGGCTGTACGGATAATGGACCGCGTAGACCAGCCCTGCTGATCAGCCCTTCGGCTACAAAAATCTTCAATTGCTCCGTCACGGTCTCACGAATACTCCCAGCAATACTGGCTAATTCTTGATGCGTAAGCTTGACCTCCAACTGAACCCATCCCTGGTCTGAATCCAGTTTTCTCCCAAACTTTTGCGATAGCTTATAGAGCAAAAAGAGGAGTCTTTTCCGCACGCTTCCGTAGGCGATGAGTTCGAGCATTTCCTCTACCTCTTTTAACCGCATAGATACGATCTCAATCATCTTCAGCCCCAGCTCTGGGTGTGACTTAACCACCGCCTCGAATTCCTCTTTGCCCACACTGCAAATGATCGAATCTTCTATGGTTTCCGCGTACAAACGATCTGACCATGTCGTGAAGAGTCCGATCTCACCAAAAATGTGGCCCTCTCCTAATAGATCAACGGTTAATTCTTTCCCTGATGGCGATACCCGGTACAGTCGAACCATCCCTGATTTCACCAAAAACAGCCGTTTTTGTGGCAGATGCGGAGAAACAATCAGCGTTTTTCTTTTGACGATCTTCGCTGGAGTCACATGCTCTAGATTCTGTATTTGTTCCATGTCCAACTCATTAAATAATTGAATCCGGGATAGATACATCGTTTTATCCAAAACAATCCCTCCTGCCTCCGACTTTGTAGGCTGCCCTACATTCAGACATGTTCCCCCTACTTTATACTGTACTACAGAAAGCCAGGTACAAATATCAAAAGGGAGAGTGTTTGTTGGATTATGGTCACTTCCATCATTCAGGTCGTCTTAGTTATTATGTTTGCCATCTCGGTTGCCATGAAATTTCTGCGAACCAAAAACATGGTGCAGCATTGGAATGAATATCGGTACCCGTTCTGGTTCATGTATGTCATCGCTACTCTTGAGGGGATTGGTGCTCTTGGGATGCTGGGGGGATTTGTGTATCCGCAGCTGTTAAACTATGCTGCTGCATTGCTTGCAGTACTTATGGCAGGTGCCATTCATGCTCATTTATTCAGGGCTAGGCATAAGCCTTATATGGCGAGCAATGCCTTGCTGATGTTGGGCTTGTGCATCGTTCTTATTGCGATGTAGCAAGTCCTCTTGTGGTTGCTGGTGGTACTGCTCACCGTAGCCTCTCATCCAGCTAATTATGAAAAAAGAACCTACTATTTAGAGATAAACTATGACTCCGATGATGGACACTTAATTAACGAACCCCTGGTTGCTATGCGACCGGAAGAGGACTTTGAATTCATCAAGAGTCAATTTTTTGATGACTATTAATAACGACTTTGATTGTAGAAGATTATATAGGAATCAAATTGAGCCCGTACTTACTCAATTGATATATTGTCACGGTGCTCAAGTTGTTACATTTCAAATTTCGCTGAAAACGACTTTCTCGCTTACCTATGGTTTGGCTCGTGTTCCCTCCCCCGCCGATCTTACAAAATTAATTAGTTTATAACACAAATCACCCGCAAGAGGATCACTTTTTCAAGTGTCCATCTTACGGGTCATAGTACAAAGTTAACGGTTTTAACTTGGTATGAAGGGGTTTGATAAAAGTATAGTCACTTGCTGAATAAAAATCAGGGAATTATTAGGGGATAGGTTTGCATATACCACTCATACCTAAATCAAATAACTGAATCAAAAATCTCACTCATATATAACAAGCCTGTTCATAATATTAAAACAAAGGTTATTTAGGGAAAATATAGACGCCTACTTTTAATTTTTCGGAGCTTTTTTTCATTAAATCTGATTCAATACCTGCAGGGTTTCCAATACGTCCCTCAGGATCATATACAAAACAAACTAAATAATCACAATCTGGATGTACCTCATATGTTGAAATATCAATTAACAATTCTTCTCCAATTTCCTTGTCAGCCAATCCTCTTCTTGTCTTTTTTACCTCTATTACCACCCTCTCCTTCTTCAAAAGGAAATCTACTCTTCTTGAACCCCCTGCATAGCTTGGTGTCCATTCCTCTGGCCTAATGTCATCAAAATATAGATGTAATAAAGCACGTAGTAAATCTTGTACATCATATTCATCGCCTACATCTAAAGTGCCTCTATTACCATGTCTACTACGCAATTGCCTCGCTATTTTATGGAATCTATTGAAAATATTTTCAATAGATTTAATGACATCAATATCTTCTGATGGTCCTATAATCTCAAGTAATCTATTATATATTTGTGATACTTTCAAATTGATCTCCTGATGTTTTTCGATTTCTTTTGGAGATCCGGCCCTTGACCTTTGATTAGGTGGTACCTCCAGGATTAAGGGTACATCAGCGAAATGACCCATTTTTTGTAACGATATCAAAATCTGGTTATATTGTTCTAAATATAAGTTATAAGAAAAATATTTAGAAGAATCATAGTCTTTTTCGCTGTTTTTACCCAATCTCTCCAGGTCTTTTAAAAAAGTTTCTAATTTAACTTCCATTAATATCATCCTCTTGTTCCTCTAAACTATAATAATAATTTCTATTATTTATACTTTTAATAGAGATCTTTTTATTTTTTTCGAGAACTCTTGTTGCCCAAGATGAGACCTTTTGTCTACTGCAACCAACGGCATCCGCTATTTCTATAGCCGTCATTGCCTCATCTTCGCTTAAGGCACTTATTAATCCTAAGATTTTTATCTCAATTTCCGTATAATTACCTTTTGTTGCTGGTTGTACCTTGGCTTGAATCTCTTCTAAAATTGTATCATCATCAAAACATCTTTTGATTTTGAACCTAGCAACTTCGTTTTCTTCATAAATATGACCACAAGTACTACATTTATAGTTTTTTTGATTACTTGTTATAAAATATGGATCATAGTTACTTAGTACCGAATCATAGATAAATCTTACTGCGGTAAATTCATCTTTTTCTTCAGCATATCTAATATTATTTTCCAAACATACCCCGTAATCGAGTGCGTAGAGGTAGTAATTCCCCCCATATTTAGAAGCCCTATCTTCTTCCAGAAGATGAACTAAAAAGTTCTCACAAAATACATTCATATATTCTTTTCTAATTGGATCAATCATAAAATGGCTTGATGGACGTTCTGCATTCTTTTCCTTTTCGTTTAAGGCTCTGTTTAATAGCTCTTTCCACATTTGTGAATAAAAACTTGGAATTAATTTTTTCTTATTACTTCCTTCAAATTGCTTATAATATATTTTTCTTACACTTCTAATACCATAGTTAACTTCAGATATGCCTATTTTGTTATCAGATTCTACTCCATTTTGCGCTTGATTCCAAGCATATTGTAGTACCAAACCTAATGTCCTAGGAACTCCTAATGTTTGTCGAGCTAGCCTATTATGCAAGATCTCTTTTGATATTTTAAAAATGTCAGTAAAGCGAATTTCAGGACAAAATATTTCTAGCCTCTTATCCAATATCATTTCTACAAATTCTTGCATTTTCCTTATCGCAACGACTGTTCCTCCGTATCTCTCAACAAAATCATTTAGATCCAAAGATATTGGGTATATATCTCTCCCTATTCTGATTTTAGATCCAAAATTAAATCTATCGGATATTACACCTATTTTAAAAAACATATTAATTTTGGAACCAAGGAATTTTTGGAATAGTACGGAGAATTTCTCCTGTTCTTCATCGGATAAATCTGAGAATTCATCGATAAATATAAATATTTTACTAATCCCAGCTTTAATTCTTATAGCATTAATCTTATTTAAAAACTGTTGAATATTAAGATTATCAATTGTATCAAAGGACATTTGCGTTCCTTCTATACTTTCGATAACTTGTAGTTCAACTCTTAGGTAATGAATTAAAATACTTTCAATATAATCTAACTCATCAAATAAGGTATCATTTTTTTTGAATTCCATTAACTCAACAGGGTTAAAGATAATTTCCAACTGTTTTTTTAATTCGTCGATTATTTGCAAAATAAAACTCACTTCAATCGAGTCATCATTTTCTTCCTTCGTGAATATCTCTCTGCATTTACTAAGATCTATGAAAATAGGTAATATTCTCTCATTTGAAAAATAATTACTCTCGCCAAATTTTATTGGCATCAAAGTTTTAATACATTCAAAATAGCCGCGTATTAACAATGCAGTTTTACCGGTCCCCCTTCTGCCGTTAATATAGTTATCCTGTTGCTGTAGTAAACTACTTATATTATTATAAAAATCTACATAGTACTTCTCTAAACTATTTAATTGATCTATTTGGTCTAATGAAATATAGTCTGAGCGCAAAATGGATTCAAAAGCAGTTTTAATATTGTTTATTTGTTTCTGAGTTAAACTCAAGACGCTCCCCCCTTATTTACTAATTATACAAACCATTATAACTTTTGAATTTTAGAATTCATATAAAAAGTCAATCGACGGTATAATGTTAAAAACAACTGTTTAAATAAGCAATTCTCCAGACAAATATCTCGTTCTCTTTTTAAACGGCTCATTGACCCCTCTACCTGCGAGTTTTGAAAAAAGAACCTTCAATCCAAAGAGGATAGAAGGTTCTTTTTTTCTACATCCAAAGCATTAACTATAAGCTACTTCTTTTTCACTCAAACCAAGCGCCTGCGCTGTTGCAGCATGAAGCTCTTTGAAAAGCTCTGGGTTTTCCACTAAGGACACACCATAAGAAGGAATCATTTCTTTGATTTTCGCTCCCCACTCATTCATACGGTCTGGGAAGCATTTTTGCAATACCTCAAGCATAACGTGAACGGCCGTAGAAGCACCTGGAGAAGCTCCAAGCAATGCAGCTACCGAGCCATCAGCGGCACTGACCACTTCGGTACCGAACTGAAGGGTTCCCCGACCACCGGCCTCTGTATCCTTGATTACCTGTACACGTTGGCCCGCTACTACCAGATCCCAGTCCTCGCTCTTCGCGTTCGGGATAAACTCACGCAACTCTTCCATGCGCTGTTCTTTGGATAACAGAACTTGCTGGATGAGGTATTTGGTCAAGGACATCTCTTTTGCGCCTGCTGCCAACATCGTGACGACATTGTTCGGTTTTACAGAACCGATCAAATCCATATTGGAACCCGTTTTTAAGAACTTCGGTGAGAAGCCGGCAAACGGTCCGAACAGCAGTGTTTTTTTGTTGTCGATATATCTTGTATCCAGATGCGGTACAGACATTGGAGGAGCTCCAACCTTCGCCTTACCATATACTTTGGCATGGTGCTTCTCTACCACTTCTTGATTTTTACATACCATGAACAGTCCGCTTACCGGGAATCCACCAATGCGTTTGGACTCAGGAATACCGGTCTTTTGCAGTAAGAGCAGACTTCCGCCACCACCGCCGATAAAGACGAATTTCGCATTATGGAATTCGATCAGACCGCTTTCCATGCCACGCGTTTTCACTTCCCACGTGCCGTCTTCATTACGTTGAATATCATCCACACTGGTCTTGTAGTTGATCTCGACATTTTTGCTCTTCAGGTGGTCGAACAACATGCGTGTCAACGCACCGAAGTTGACATCTGTTCCGGAGTCGATTTTGGTTGCCGCGATCGGTTCATTGGATGTACGGCCTTCCATGATCAGCGGAATCCATTCCTTCAGCTTCGCAGGGTCATCGGAGTATTCCATCCCTTGGAACAGAGGATTGTTTGAGAGCGCTTCAAAACGCTTTTTCAAAAAGGATACGTTATTATCGCCTTGTACCATACTCATATGAGGCAATGGCATGATAAAGTCATGAGGATTATTGATCAGCTTGCTGTTCACAAGATAAGACCAAAACTGCATGGAAACCTGGAACTGTTCATTAATTTTGATCGCTTTGCTAACATCTATAGATCCGTCCGGTTTTTCGGATGTATAGTTAAGCTCACACAATGCAGCATGGCCCGTCCCTGCATTATTCCATTCGTTCGAGCTCTCTTCCCCCGCGCTTGGGAGCTTCTCGAACACTTTAATTTCCCATTCAGGTGCTAACTCTTTCAGTAATGTTCCCAAAGTTGCGCTCATGACACCGGCACCAATTAAGATAACGTCTGTTGTTTTCTGTTTGTTGCTCATGATAACCTTCCTTATCCCCTTAATATTTGTAAAAAGAGTAGGCGCTCCTGCTTAGGTGTCACAAAAAGCAAGGCGCCACCTAGGAACTCACCATTTCTGTCTCCATTACTACTATACCATAGTCTACTGTCATTATTTATAGATTAAAGTATCTAGTACTATCTTACAATTGGAAAGTGGGTAAAGCAGGGAAAAGGGGGGTGAGTTAGTCCAAAAGGGCCCTAGGAAGACACAACAAAGAAGGTCCCATTCCCGTAAACATTGTCATTCATCCTGCCCCAGAGGTCAAGGCTACGCTTTGCCTACCTCCATTGACTTCTCGGACAAGAAGAATGCCTGTTCACTTCTGGAATGAAACCTATGGTAACAAGCAAAATTGAGTGTACACAAAACTCTGGACAGACCCCCTTCCTCCTTTTATCACGTCGACAATCTGCTATAAATCCGTTGAATTTGCATCGTAATATACACCAACTCCATTTCCGGGAGCTCAAAATCATATTCCTCCCCTAAGAATTCACCTACTTTTTGTGCACAGGAAAAAGCTTTCTTATATTTTTCTTTTACAATCTCCGACATCTCTGCTTCCAAATCCAAGAACGATTCACCGGTTTCCGAGCGTTGTACAGCAAAGCGCAAGTGCGTGATCAATCGCTCATACGAAACCGTTTCTTCCGCAATCTTGATAGCTAAGCAATCTTCGATGATCTCTACCATATCCCGGATCATTGACGTGATATCCAATGTTTTTGCCATATCTCCGGCATTCATCTTCGCTGTATGAATGTGCAGGGCGATATAGCCCACCTCGTCTTCCGGGATTTCAATTCCCAGCTTCTCACTGATCAACGCTTTTGCCCAGCAGCCAATCTGAAATTCTTTCGGGTACAAAATTTTGATTTCATTCAGTAAGGTGTTTTTGATAGCCATTCCCTTGGTCAATCGTTCAAGGGCAAATGATAGGTGATCCGTCAGGGCGATATGAATATGCTCATGTAAGGAAACACCCAGCTCTTTTTCTGTATGGGAGATGATTTCCTCTGCAACCTGGATATGCTCCTCAGGCAGTGTTGTAACGATTTCTTCGAATTTTTCGTACTCTGAGCGATCTTTCATGACAAAAACTTTTTCGATTTTCGCTTGGGCTACGGGATCGTTCTTTTTCTTCTGGAACCCAAGCCCTAACCCCATGACGATTTTCTCTTCTCCCTGATCACTAACCACAACGGTATTGTTATTTAATACTTTTTTGATTTTCATGGTGTCCTCCATACCTTCGTTTTCATGGAAATCTTCATTACGGGCGTGGTTCCCATTTGGGCTAAAGTAGGCGATAGGATTTCCAGTCGGTCAACTTGATTCGGGTTGGTGATCACGATGGGGGTAATCATACTTGTGGCCTTCTGTTTGACGAGATCGAGGGAAAACTCTAACAGGGGCTGCCCTGTCTTCACCCGGTCGCCCTCTTTGACGAATTCCTTAAATCCTAGGCCATCCATGAACACTGTATCTACGCCGATGTGAATCAATAGCTCCAATCCGCTTTTGGAACCGATGCCAATCGCATGTCTGGTCGGAAACACATAGATGACCTCTCCATCTACAGGTGAGCACACTTTCCCTTCCGTCGGCTCAATGGCTATGCCTTCGCCCAATTTCTTTTCGGAAAAAGCAGGGTCTGGCACTGCCTCCATATTCAGCACTTTTCCGCTTAGAGGAGCAAACAGGATCTCTTCTGTCTTCTTCTCTCTCAACCGCATCCATCTGGGTAACACGTCGAGCTCCCTCCTCCCCGGCACGAATTCTTCTATTCCTTCTCTTCCTTTATTCCCATAATCCAGGTAGCCAAAAAAGCAGTAACAACCGAAACGGCAAAGCCGATGAGATAATGAATGAGGTTAGACAAACCAAGTGGCGCTGTGATCGCGATCATAGGGATTCCCGTTAAACCGTAGGAATTGGCTGCGACATGCGTATAGACAACATAGGCCCCGCCTAGTGCCCCTCCAATCGCCGCTCCAATAAAAGGCTTCACCAATCGGAGGTTAATTCCGAAAATAACAGGTTCAATGATGCCTAAAAATGCTGAAAGAGCAGCAGGTATGGCGATCTCCCTCAATTTCTGATGTTTCGTTTTGAAAAATACGGCTAATGCGGCACCGCCTTGGGCAACATTCGCCATCGACCAAATGGGCAACAAGAAGTTGACTCCAACTGTAGGATCAGCCAGCAGCCCTGCCTCGATCGCGTGTATACCATGATGCAATCCAGTAATCACAATGAAGGTATATAACCCGCCAAAAAGGAATCCGGCCATGAATCCGCCTACCTGAAAGAGATAAGCCAAGCTGTTTGTAATCAAGCCACCGATCCACAGACCCAGAGGCCCAATCGCCAATAAGGATATGACACCAGTCAAGACAACGGTCAAGAACGGGATCACCAATAAATCCAAGTAACCTGGTATCCATTTGCGCAACCCTTTTTCAATCTTGCCCATCACGTACACCGATAACAGTATAGGAATGACCGTACCTTGATAACCAATCAATGCGATTTTGAATCCCAATACATCAATATAGTCCGGTGCCCTTGTTCCAAGCTCGAAAGGATTCAATAAAGAAGGATGAGTTAACATGCCGCCAATGACAGCACCCAAGTATGGGTTGCTTCCGAATTCTTTGGCACTGCTAAATCCAATCAGGATCGGTAAAATAATAAAGGCTGAACTAGATAAGATACTAAGCATCCTCATCCATGCACTGTCTGGAGCAATCCAGTCAAATGCCTTCACCATACCGATCAAACCCATTAATAAGCCACTCGCCACGATGGCGGGGATAATGGGTACGAAGATGCCGGATAAGGTCTTTACAAATCGGGGGATTAGGCTTGGCTTAATCTGGTTTGTCTCGACGGAGAGGGGGAGGTCTGCAGATACCGGTCCCTCCGCTTCTATTTCCATCAATGCCTTATAAATTTTGTTCACTCTGCCTGCCCCGTAAATAATCTGGATTTCCCCGTGTCTCGTATACACGCCTTCCACACTATCCATCTTTTCAATAGAAGCAGTATCTACGATCGCTTCGTCATGTAACGTTAAGCGGAGGCGGGAGGCACAATGAGTGGCCCCCGCGATATTTTCTTTTCCTCCTACTAACGGTAAAAGCTTTTCGACCATTTCCTTTGGATTGATTCTGGCTATGTTCGGTTCCTCCTTGTCGTTATGCCCAACAGCAGTATACTGAACGTAAAAAAGCTTCTATCTTAATGAAATACACCCTGTTTCTTTTCATGGACAACTTTCGTTTGATCACCGGTAATCGAAAGATGTAAAGATGGCGCAAGCATACCGCCAAAATGTTCCCTTTGATAGTCTGGTGATTGTTCACCAATCTCATGAATGTTTTGCCCGTCCACATCCACATAGTTCACAAAACTGATCACCGTACCGTTAGGCATGACCATCCACGAGTAGGCTTGATACGGATTGTCTTGGGGGTTAGCAATGACCAGTCCGCTGCCATTAAGCGGCTGATAGCCTCCCATTAATGAAGCAGACGTAAAACCATACAATCCTTCTGGTGCATCAAGACCCAGCGCGAACTTTTCATGATGCGTCTTGGTGAACAGATAATAACGATTCCCTTTCACAATCATGCCCGGGCGCTCCAACTCTTCATTGACGCAGTTGGCTTCTAGCACTGGAGGCAGAATTTGAAATTCTGTGAGATTATCATTTACAGCCTTTGCCACGCCTATACTTCCGTTATAAGACTTCGACTCTTCTGTAAGATCGGTATTGGGATGTTCCGGCTGGCAAGTCCGTTGTGCCAATGACCCGGCAGAATTCGCTTCAAATAAAAGGTACTCTTCCCCCGTTTTGGGATCCTGGAAAAAGTATGGGTCACGGAAGGCGTAGGAAGACTCTCCTTGGCCCGCTTGTTCCTGGGTTTGATAGTATTGGCCATCCGGTTCAAGAATCACTTTATGATCAGACCAATTGGCAAAGGTAACAGAAGCATCGGTTGTCTTGATCTCAGCCGTTGCTGTAGCCAATCGCTGCTCATAGGTCAGGTGAGTTTCATTTTTTCGTCCTGTTGCTGTATAGAAGATATGTAGTTTTCCGTTTTTATCGACTATGGCCGAGCCTGCCCATTGTCTGGAGCCTAACGCTTGTCCATCATTAAATAAGAGGCCCCCGACCTTCCAGCTTTGACCGTCCTTTGAATAAAAATATCGGATTCCCGCCGTATCGTGCCGCTTCCCTGGAATGACATCGCTTGGGACAGTGAGAGCAAATATGATTTTATAACCGTTGACTACCGCGAGATTCCCGTTGCGATCCTGTAGCGGCCAGGTATCCCACACATGGTACTCCGGTGCCATCTCTTCAAGGTCTTCCATCTGAATGACAGGCGCAGTATTGTTTTCATTCATATCAATATGACTTACGGCTTCTCTCGACCAGTTGAATACCGTTGACGTTGAAGTTCCTTGCGCAAAAACGCCAGTACCTGTGGTGGCGGTCATAATCGCAGAAGCTCCGATCACGGCTGCCGAAAAGAGTTTTACATTTTTCCAATTCATAACGTAGCCTCCTATCATTTTATTCGTCCGACAATAATGGAATAGCATGGTCAACCAGCCGTTTGCCGATTGACCATGCTTATTGATTCGGTGGAGATTTTATTGCTTAATGGTGCCTGGATTCAGCTCGTTTTCTACTTTGGTCCGGTCGCCTTTGATTGACAGTTTCACTGTCGGTGCCAAGGTTCCGCCAAAATGACTGAATTGGTATTCCGGAGTCTGGTTGCCGACGTCACCGATGGACAGGTTGCCCAGATCGCCGAAATGGGCGAAACCGACGACATTCAAGTTAGGGAGAACCAGCCAAGAATAGGCTTGGTACGGATTTTGCGGAGGATTGGCCAGAACCAGTCCGCTTCCATTCAGCGGTTGATATCCGCCGATCAGCGAGTCGGAGACGAAACCATATAACCCTTCCGGCCCGCTTAGACCCTCTGCATATTTGTTGATGTGGCTGTCCGTAAACAGGTAGTACTTTTTATCCTTCACCACGATATGTGGACGCTCAAGCTCTTCGTTTACGTAATTCGCTTCCAGAAGCGGTGGGAGAAGCTTGATTTTCGAAAAATCGCCGCCTTCCACTTCTGCGATGCCGATGTTGCCATTCGCGTGAACAGCACCTGCCGGCACGTTATGCTGCCCGGCGTATTCAGGGCTTCCGACGTACTCTGGTTGAAGCTTGCGGTCGGTAACGGTGCCACCAGAATTCCCTTCGAACAGCAGATATTCTTTGCCCGATTGCGGGTCTTTGAACCACATCGGGTCACGGAAGGCGTACCCTCCGCCTTCACCCTGCTGCGCTTGTTCTTTGGTCTGATAATAGTTCCCGTCCGGTTCCAACAGGATGCGGTGATCGCCCCAGTTTTCGAAGCGGACCCCTTTGTTATCCGCGACGATCTCACCTGTCGCCATGGCCAAGCGCTGCTCGTAGGTCAAGCGCTCTTCCCCTTTGTGCCCAGTCGCGGTGTAGAATGCATGGATTTTTCCGTCGTCCGTCATGGCTGAACCAGCCCATTGGCGGGAACCAAGTGCAGATCCTGTCGGGAACAATTCTCCGCCCAGCGTCCAGTCTTTGCCGTTTTTCGAATAAAAGTAACGGATGGTTGCGATGTCGTGCACCTTGCCCGGCAACACGTCGGCGGGAGCGGAAAGCGCAAAGATCACTTTCCAGCCTTTGATCGAAGCGATATTCCCGTCACGGTCGGTCAGTGCCCACGTATCCCACACGTGATATCCAGGGGCGAATTTCTCCAGTTTGCTGATATCGGTATAAGGTAAGGTATTGTCTTGATTCAGCTCGATCTTCGATGCCTGCTCGCGTGTCCAATGTACGGTCTGATCCCCGTCTTGGGCTTGAACCGGCAACACGGTGAAGCTGGAGGTGGCGATGCTTGCTACCAAAGTGAGCGCGGACCATGTTTTCATGTTTTTACGGATCATGTTATGGCTCCTTTCGATTTAGATTATTGGATTAGCGGTTGGCACCAAATGGTTTGATTTCACCGTTTCGTTGCTCTTTGCCAATCTCTGATTGATCGCCGTTCAAGGATAATTTGAGCGTTGCTGCGAAAGTACCGCCGAATTGGACTTGGCCGTTGGCATCTTTGGGTTCGTTAATGAAGCTGATCACCTGTTGGTTCGGGAGCACCATCCAGGAATATGCTTGGTAAGGATTTTCTTTCGGGTTGCCGATAACCAAGCCGCTTCCGTTCATCGGCTTGTAGTCGCTTCGTAATCCCTTGCCTACAAAGCCGTACACACCGTCAGGACCGGTCAAGCCAGGAGCATAGGTGAAGGTATGGCTGATCGTGAACAGGTAATAGTCATCGCCATTGACCACCACATGTGGACGCTCCAGCTGGTGGTTGGCCCCTACAGATTCAAGCAGTGGCGGCAGAAGCTTCAGCTTGGTAATGTCATGGTCAAGCACTTCCGCGATCCCGATATTACCGTTGTACAATTGTGCGCCTTCTGGAACGCTATGCGTGTTGCGGTATTCCTCGTCCCCGATATTTTCCGGTTTCAAATAATTGCGATCAGTGCCGGCTTGGCCTTCAAAAATGATGTACTCTTTGCCCGTATTCGGATCTTGGAAGAAGAACGGATCGCGGAACGCCGTGATGATGTTGCTCTTCCAGTTCTCAATCGTTTCGTAATACTTGCCGTCCGCTTCAAGGATAATCTGGTGCGGACCTTCGTTGGTCAGATGCACACCGTTTTTATCCGTGTTGATGTCAAATGTAGTCTTAGCGATTCGCTGTACAGCCCTGCGATCCCATCCGTTGTTATCCCAGTTGCTCTTATCTCCGGTAGCCGTATAGAATAGATGAACTTTGCCGTTCTCGTCCATCATCGCTGTCCCGGCCCACTGCATGTGTCCTAATGCCTTGTCATAGTTATATGGAATGCCGGCGTACGTCCAGTCTTTACCGTTCTTCGAATAGAACATGCCGATGCGAGCTTCCGTGTGGCGGTCACCCCAACCAAGAGAACGCGGAGCGACCAAGGCGAAGGCTACTCTATAGCCGTTCACGATCGCAAGGGAGCCGTCTCTGTTCTGAAGCGGCCAGGTGTCCCACACCCATTGATCAGGTGCGACCAGTTTGAAGTCCATATCGACCAGCGGAGCTGTATTCTCTTTCGTGAGCGCAACCTTTTCTGCTTGCTGGCGGGACCAGATCGCAGTGTGATCATCAGCGACACCCGCTGCGAACGCCGGGATTGCAGCAAGGAAGTTCGCTGCAACTACTGTGGAGATAACCATTTTTTTATAGATCGATTTACGAGCTTTCATCATTGTCTAACATCCTCCCTTTGATTGGTTGCGGGAACGTTACCTCAGCTTGTCATGTGAGAATCCAACAAAAAAAGACCTAAAATGCGCAAGGAGATGTACAGAAAAGGTACACTTTTCCCCCTAACACATTTTAGGTCTTGCCTGCTAATTCCCAGTAACAATCCCACGGTATTCTCTTTTCACCATCATTCTAAGTTTGTGGAAGATTAAATTCAATAGTTACAAACTCCCTTTAATAGAGGTGGAAAAAGGGGGGGTTTTTCCCGGGGATAATCGTACATTGTGATCTTTACAGGGATGGTGTTGTCATCGGCTATTCATTAGATTACTTAAATAGACTTGGATTAGATCGTATCTTCCATAATATGTTTTGACTAACATAAACTTTTTTTCATTCAGATATCAAACAAAAGTACTATTCAACAATATCTCGTCAGACACGCATATATATGATACATAGTTACATTATTTTCGAGTTTATATTTGTCTGTTACTTGTGATAAGGCTCACCTTACACACTATAAAGGCTAAATGTTTTATAAGGGAAAACGAAAGGACCCAATTAGTTTGTATCAACTAATAACGGGTCCATTCTTTGAATAACTTTAAGACGCTGCTTGCTCACGATACATTTTATACAATTTAGTGATGTTTTCTGCATTGATGTCAATGTTATTTTCATATGCATATTTAACCGCATATCCAAGTGCCAAAGTAGTTGCTCCGGCAACAGTAGCTCCGGCAACTGACCCAACTCCAGGGAAAATTTTCATAATTTGTCTGAAGATGCTCTTGCCTATGTTCCCAACAATAGTGGCAACAACTAACTCTTTTGCAGCATCTTTTGTAATTGGCTTATTATATAGCACTGCCAATCTAGTGAGCAATCCTATTTGTATTCCTGTTATTGGGATAAAATCAGATCCTGGAATTGGTGATGCACCAACTGCACCTGCCGACACAGAAGCACCAATGATCCATGCATTTGCTGTTGCAGATTTCTCCTTTATGCTCTTTGCAAATAAAATATCTTTACTCTTTTTTTTAAGTATTTCGAGGATACTATTTCTTAGCTTATCGATGTTTTCACCAGTGCGTGACGATACAGGTGAGACCTCATAGGTGTCTCCAGTTTCTTTTCTAACCCTTGCTACTAATCTATCGATTTCATCGGCGGCATCAATCTTATTTAAGACAATAATGATATTCTTATTTACACTTTGGATTTTCTCAAAAGATTTTTTCTCAACCTCAGAAAAAACAGTCCCCGCCGCGTTTAAAAAGAATAGAACAATGTCAGCGTTTTTATAGTAGTTAAGTGTTACTGCTGAATTATCCGTTCTAACATCATTCAATCCAGGAGTATCGACAAAATATATATTTTCTTTATATTTATACGGTTTGACTTCAATAGTCTCACCAGGTTCTGCTCCTACCCCAGCAACCTCTTCACCGACAATTCGGTTTATTGTCGAAGATTTTCCCGCATTAACATCACCAATGAGAGCGATGAGGATTTCTTGGTCTAGTTGACTGTTTATTTCATCCATTGCTCTTTCATATGCTTCATCCGCTGCTTTTTTAATATCATCTTCATGATTCATATGGTGCATATCTCCATTCAATGAAATTTTCATGTAGGGCACTCACTCTGATTTTAGCAATATTTTTCAACATAAATATACAAATTCCTGCTCCTCCACTAATTTCTTATATCCATTTCCTATTTATACCCATATATTTTGCCAAGACACAACTGTCGCTCCTGACGCTTTTTTAGATTGAAATTGGCTTGAAGCTGGTGAGTGTCATACTATCCACCGGCTTTCAAATACTTTGGATTTATACTAACCTCCTCATCCAGATATTTCCCCTAGCGCGTATTATCCCTGGACGAATCATTAGCCTGCTCCGTGAAGTACACGCCCAAATTCCCAATCTCAAACTGGAAGTAATCCCTGCCCCTCTGATTTCCGAACATCATTAAGAACTTATCCAGCTCCCGCTTGTTTCCTTTCGCCTCTTTTACAGCAGGCAGTGACGTTAGCTTCCGGAAAGCAAAGGACCCTTCTGCACGTCTCGCAGATGCAGGAAAGGTCCGCTATTGCCGCTTCGAGAACTCGAGCAATAAGCGGTGCAAAGGCCACAATCCTGAGCCGATCATGGTAGACCGACTACATCCTGCCTTCATCTCCGAGCACTATTGCGACATTCATGGTCATATCCCCAAATCCAAAATAGATTTTGGACAACTAAACTAGAACGTAATAAGCAAAGGGATGTTGAGGTTACCAATCACTATTTGAGCAAAAACTGGAACATTCTTAGAGTATGGAAATATCAGTTGTAACAATATTCAGGAAATATAGTGTTGAAGATACCAAACTTCATTAAGCAATCTATATACGAAACTACGGTACTATAGAGAACGTATCTATACAAAGAAAAATATCCTCATGTATTGTGAGGATATTTTCTTATATAGTAAAAAATATTAGGGAGGGAAGATATGAAGAACACAAAATTGAGAATAGCTTGGGGTTTACCATATATCGTGATGGTAGCGGCAAATCTTCTTTTTATTATTTATACATGCCTCATGTGGAACGACTTGGTTAGCGTTAACCGGGAAGGCATATTTATTATATTTGGATTCCTGTTTACACTAGTGAATATCTATGGTGGATTTAAAATAGTTGGTTGGATAAAGCAGAGGAAAATCTAAAAGTGCATAGAGAATCATTTGATACCTCTCACTTATGATAAGGCTCCCCCCGACTAATCCGAAACGCCCGATACACCTGCTCCACCAACACCAGCTTCATCAACTGATGCGGAAACGTCATCTTCGAGAACGACAGCTTCGCATCCGCCCGCTTCAACACCTCATCATGCAACCCCAATGACCCGCCGATCACAAAGGCAATCTGACTCCGTCCATACGTCGCGAGCCTGTCCAGCTCACTCGACAGCTTCTCCGACGTCCACATCTGCCCCTCGATCGCGAGTGCAATCAGATAATGGTCAGGCTTCAGCTGCGCAAGGATCCGTTCGCCCTCCTTGCGCTTTACTTGTTCCATCTCGACCTCGCTCAATTCCTCTGGTGCCTTCTCATCGCTCACCTCAACGAACTGCAACTTGCAATAGGACGACAGGCGTTTGCTGTACTCGCCGATGCCGTCCTTGAGGTATTTCTCTTTTAACTTCCCTACGGATACGATCGTAATGCTTATCACTTCGGCTTACATTCCTTTCACATGCAGAAGAGCGATGTTGCCCTCTGCACCGCAGACCATGCATTTCTTCTCTAATCCAGCTTCGTCAGTATCGACCTCATCCACCTTAAATGTATCTGGAGCGGCCTCGTAATTGTTTACATAGTCGTCTAACTCACGGTCGATGCACTCCATACAGCTGATGCGTACCGGATGCTCAGCGTGGATCGGGGTTTCTTTGCCTTGGATGCGGATGGTTTTGTCTTGGTTGGATGTTGTCATATATGTTCACTCCCACGTTCGATTTGATCTAATCTGTATTCTACCCAACTTTGAGGTAAAAAAGAAAGAGGCGGGGCGAAAACGCTGAAGTCGCGTCTCGCTTGCCGCCTTTTTGGATTTGCCTTTTCACCCGTACTTATCTCAGCTGCCCTTGGATTGCTTCTACTTGCGCTTGGCCTCCCCAGGCATTGAAGTACTGAGCCGCCGTTTGACGGATCTCTTCTATGGATGGTACGGTACCTTGCCCTTTTCCTGAGCCGGGAAAAACCAGATAGATGATGGACTTGGTCTCTTCGCCACCTGTGTTGGGATTATCGTCAATACCCAGCTCCCGCGCCAACGCTAGTGAACCTTCTCCAATAAAATGACCGAGGAACGCATCCGCAAAAATAGCATAAGCCATCTTGCCGTTTTTGGTATTGATGACGACTCCCAGATCACCAATCCGGACTGGCCCCCATTTGGGATCTTTATAGTGAGGATACGGGAGTACAAAATAAGGATAGACATTCGGGTCTACATAGGCTCTCGGGTCACATCTGTTTTGGAGCCAGTAAGTAAAGTCGTACAGAGAGGTTCCAGATGGATAATAACCAGGATGTGGATCGCCTTGCCGTTGTACAGGACACAGCCGGCCACGTTCGTCTTTTGCGATTGCGTGAACATTAAAATCGGTTTTGGCTAATCTCCTGTTCGGATGGTAAGCAGCGGGATCACCATCTATATCGATATCCATATCGCTTTTAAAAATAACGGCATTCTTATAGCGATAGATCACGGCTCCCTCACGGCCTTGGATCGTTTCGATTTTCACCAATCGATCGCTGCTTTCTCTTTGTGGAAAAAACGATGGATACGGATTGGCTGCACCATAAAGAGGGTGATAATGATACGGGTCTGGTTGCCATCGCATGTTCATGTTCTCCTTTCAACGAAACGCTTCACCATACCTTATGTGTTCACCTACATCGGAGTGCGGTGTTGTAAGGAAAAAAAGAGGCGGAGCGAAAACGCTGAAGTCGCGTGGTCGCTACCGCCTAAAAGGATTCTATCTTATAGAAAAAGGGGGATTGTGAAGAAGAAAAACGGTGCTGCTGGTTCCTGCTATTATTGCTTAGAGCTTTCGCCCAGTGTTACCTTGATGGTCTTCTTGAAGCCGTCGCGGTAGAAGGTGACTTCCACGCTGTCTCCCGGCTTTTTGTTAATCGTCAGGTACTTGAGCAGTTGAGCACTGCCGGTCACTTCCTTGCCGTCGAGTGCGGTGATGACGTCGTATTGACGCAGGCCGCCACGGGAGGCTGGGGAGAGTTCGCTGACGTTCCATGCGATGACACCTGATTTGACCTCACTCGGGAGGCGCAGCTCTTCGGTCCAAGCATAGCGTGGGACGGAAGTCAGGTCGCGTGGGGTAATACCCATGTAGGCGCGTTTGAGGTATCCGTCTTTTTCCAGACGCTCGACGATGTTTTTCACGTCGTTGATCGGGATGGCGAAGCCGAGGCCCTCTACACCTTCTCGGGAGATTTTGAGAGTGTTGATCCCGATGACTTGGCCTTGGATGTTGACCAGAGCACCACCAGAGTTACCTGGGTTGATTGCGGCGTCTGTCTGGAGGACGTCAAGCTCCCAGTCGGTTTGACCGTTGTTGTCCACGTCGATTGGCATGGAGCGCTCCAAGGAGCTGATGATTCCTTGGGTCACGGTGCGGGAGAAGCGCATGCCAAGCGGGTTCCCGATGGCGATGGCTGGCTCACCTACCTTGAGTGATTTGGAGTCGCCCAGCTCTGCTACGGCTTTGACCTTGGCTGCGTCGATTTCGAGGACAGCGAGATCTGTCAGCTGATCGTAGCCGAGGACCTTGGCGTCTACCTTGTCACCGCCTGGCAAAGAGATCTCGAGGCGCTCTGCTCCTTCAATGACGTGGTAGTTGGTGATGATGTGTGCTTTGCCGTTGACTTTTTCATAGATGACACCGGAGCCTTCGCCGCTGGTGACGCTGCCGGATTCTTGTGTCCAGATGTTGTTGACGCGTTGGATGTTGGTGATGCCGACGATGGCGTTCTCGACCTTTTCGACGGCGCGGACGACGCCTGTGTCGACATTGAGTGTTACCGGTTGCAGACTGCCGACAAGCTTAGGATCTGTCGCTGCTTCTGCTGTGTTGGGTTGCATGGCTTTGATGTAACCTGCCTGGGTAAGCATCGGTACGGCTGCGAGAACCAGCATACCACCGACGACCGCTGATGTAATGGAAGTCATGATGAGACGGCCCATGCCTGGCTCACGACGTTTTTTTGATTGATTCACTTCATAGATATCATCATAAAAACCCATATCAATCTCTCCTTCCCTACTAATAAGGGTATCAGCTTTGATGAAGAGTTATACTTCCTTCGATGTATTTAGTATAGGATTTGAATTCGGCAAAAAGTCGTAAGGAATGTGGAATTGTTGTGGAATTCCAGCCGTTTTCCCAAGGTTCATGGGCATAAAAAAACAGGACGGGGTATATCCTAGTAAAAACGAAGTAGAAAGGTTGATAGAGATGAGAACCAACTTCAACACCAACATGGAAGTGGACATCCTAGCCAAACTCGCTGATCTTCGTGATGCTGATTACCAGAATACAATCGTCCTGCATGCACTGATCGAACTCTTAATCCAAAAAGGGTTGTTCACCCGCCAAGAGCTGGTCGCCAAAGCAAATCAGCTGGATGCAACGCTTGAGAATCAGATTCACCCAGCCACCGCCCCTGCTGTAGATGGGAATCCACCGACTCCGGGCCATCACCCGATTCCAGACAGCAGACCTGCTACACTGCCGGATCACCAGACTCCCACCGTACCTGACTCCATCTCTGCTTCGACTACAACTCCTCCAGCTTGGTAGGCTTGTGCGGATACGTCTCGCGCAAGTGGATATCGTCTCCCACCTTCAAGCCCTTTTCCTCCAAGATACTCTTCACGGTCAGCTTCGCCAGCTCCATCATATTGTTCTCCTTACTCAGATGGGCGAGGAAGACTCGCTCGGCTTGTCCGCCTAAGACATCTGTCAATGCTTCACCTGCCGCTTCATTGGACAAGTGGCCGACATCGCTTAGGATACGCCGCTTGATGCTCCACGGATAGCCAGACATGCGCAACATTTCTGGATCGTGATTGGATTCGAAAATATAGGCATCCGCGCCTTTGATCGTCTCTTTGATCTTGTCGCTGACATAGCCAAGGTCGGTGGCCAGCGTCAGTTTTTTGTTGCCTTCATAAAAACAGAAGCCCATCGGTTCCGCCGCATCGTGTGAGATCCCAAAAGACTGCACAGTCAAATCTTCGAACTCGCGCGTCTCTCCCACTTCAAACAGCTGGCGCTGCTCCTCGGTAATCGTACCGATCTGGCCGTTCAGCTCCGCCCATGTCTTCATATTGGAGTAAATCGGGATGTTGTAGCGGCGTGCGAGCACACCCACACCGCGGATATGATCGGAGTGCTCGTGTGTGATCAGGATGCCTTTGATCGACTTGGGATCGGCACCGATTTCTTTGAGTGATGCTTCTACGGCTTTGCCAGTGATACCGGCGTCAATTAACAAAGCGGTACGGTCGGTCGCTACATAGATTGCATTGCCTGTACTGCCGCTTGCCAAAACACTGAATCTCACGGTAATTCCCCTTCTTCCTACTTTTCCGCGTTGCCAATTCCACTACTTACTGATCATGATCCGGTTGTCCACCGGGCTCTCCACTGCGCCGGTAAAACCGTTGACGTAATGGATTTCCCCGTTATGGATAAAGCGCCACACCGGAGCAAGTACTTGTATATCTGCGTCATATTTATATCCATAGTATCCGAGCTGGACATTCTCAATCGTTTCGCCACTCTTGATGATCTGTTTATCCACCAGTGAACGAAGTGCCGTATGGGCAAAAATAATCTGTCGCCCAGAGCCTTGATTGCGGACATGCAGATAGGTCTGCTGATAGCCTTTGATCGTCTGACCTTCCACACCGAATTCAAGCAACGCGACGAACAGCGGTAATTGATCATGCATCTGCCAGTATACCAGTGTTCCGTCCAAAGACCAATAGGGGTCTTCTTGGTATTGATCTGCAAACATCACCCGATTGGACATGTAGCGCAAGATCTCTTTTGGTGTCTTCGCGTTACCGATCACGACAGGCTGGGTAAAACGGGAGCGGAGAAGAGAATTCTCCAGTGTAACGCGCTGACCCGGCATTTCTCCCAGATCAATCGTATTGAATCCTTGGTATTCGACGTACAGGTAGCTGAGCGTCGGGGCATCCTGCGGCACTTCTGCTTCCAGCTTGATGTTCTGTCGGCTCAGGTACTGCTCCAGATCTACCTGTCCGCTCTGTCCCGTATCTGCCTCCATCCACTGCTTGGTTTTGGAGATATACACCTGATAGCCGAGGAACAGATCCAGGAACAGAAACGCCAGAATCAAAATACTTTTTGCTCTACTCCAGTCCATTTTCTTTTCCCCTCCCCGGTATCCGTGAACGGGCATCAATCACTTCATAGAGCGTGCCCCACTTCTCGACCACCCAGCTCGGCTTCAGCTCGGCATAGCCCGGCAGGACATTGAGATGATAGGCCAGATAGATATTGCTGATCTCGCTGGTGTCTACCTCTTCACTCTCCAAGTAGTGATACAGCTCTTCCGCTGACATGATCGTGATGTCCTTGTACTGGAAAAACGTATCCAGATCCACAAGCGAGCGCTTCACAGAGATAACTTGTCCCTGCTCCAGTGTCACTTGGATCTGATCCAGCTCATGTCCTTCATTGCTCACTACAGGGTATGCACCGATATGCTGGCGAAACGTAATCTGTGCTCCGCTCTCCCCGCGCTCTTCCAGACTCTCGAAGCGGAATTCATCTGTCCACCCCAGGTGCTGGTTGACAAAAGCAATCGACTCCCGCAGCTTATCCTCATTGGTCAAGAGCGTCTCCGCTTCCTCCAACGCCGGTGAAGTAAACGTCATCGCCTGCTGCCCCTGACGAATCTGGATCGATCGGTTGCCGTCCGTATAGATCATCGTACCGTCACGCTCAATAATCTGACGCACCAGACTCGGATCGAGGAAGTACGTATCGATGAACTGCTTATCGGTAATCGGCAGGTAGTTATAGTTGAACTCTCGCATCTTCTGTGCCTCTTTTGGCAGGTAAAAAATCTGCCAGAAGGTCATCGAGCTGTTGCGTCTAGCCAGACTGTCATCCTCTTTGTATACCTTGAGAATTTGTTCGGGCAAGTATTTGCCAAGCGACAGATACGAGTCCTCCAGATCTTTCGGGTCGACGACGGTACGGGCCCTGACGACTTGTCGGTCCTGATTGGAGATGAACAGCGCGTATACCACACCCTCCGCTTCCTCGTAGTAGAGCCAGATTCGCTCGATCCCTTTCATCTGCTCCTGCATATCCCCACGGAATGTCACGAGCTGGCTGATGACGGATACCGGCACCGCGGCACCGAACTGGATCTCTACGCCCTTCGTTGTCCGGGTCAATGACTCCCACTTATCGTCTGTCAGCGGATAAGCGACAAAATCATAGAAATACCACTTATTCATCTGCGATGTAATCACCCGGTACTGTGCATCGTTATAGACCGCCTTGGTATGACGGTTCAGTCCATAGTGAAACACAATCGCTCTCGGTTCGACCAGTTCCTCGATCTGCTTGGGCTGACCCACTTTATCGGAGGCGGTATACGTCGGTGGAGAGATCAACTCGAACTGCGGCTGGTAGTTCCACAGCATCGAAGTCAGAACAAAACTGATGCTGATCAGAAAAATGAGCAGAATCGACTTGGTTGGCTCACTCCATCGCTTCATCATGCTTCGCCCCCCTCTGTATACGGAATCCAAAAGGTAACGGTCGTTCCCTCATTCAATTCACTGGCCAGCTGAATATCCCCGCCATGCGCACGCACCAGCTCACGTGCGATCGACAGTCCCAGCCCCGTGCCCCCCTGATTGCGGGAACGGGCCTTATCCACCCGGAAAAAGCGCTCAAAAATACGGCGCACATCCCGCTTCGATATCCCAATACCTGTATCGCTGACCGAGATGTACACACGTCCCTGGTCCTTTTGTGCTTTCGCCTGAATAAAAATCTGCCCGCCTTCTGGTGTGTACTTAATCGCATTGGAGACGAGATTGTCCATGATCTGAGTGAACGCATCCCGATCCAGATACAGCGATGGCAAATCGTCAGGTACAACCAAATGAAGCTGAATTCCCTGCTGCACACTCTGCATCTGAAAACGACTCTCCGTATAATGAAGCAATTCTGCCAGATTCGTCTGCTGAAGCTTCAACTGCACTCCCTGTGAATCCATGCGGGAGAGCTGCAGCAAATCGTTGACCAGCCGAATCATCCGCTCCGTCTCATTCATCGTCACCTGCAAAAACTGCTGGGACAGCTCCGGCACTTCCACCGCCCCATCCAGCAACGCCTCGGTGTAGCTCTTGATCGTCGTCAACGGTGTGCGGAGTTCATGCGATACATTGGCGACGAACTCACGACGCTGCTGCTCTAACCGCGCTTCTTCGGTGACATCCTGCAGAACCGCGATGATCCCGCCCTTTTTCCCATGATCAGTCGGAAGCGGAGAAAAGTTGACCCGCAGTAAGACCATCTCCCGGTTGGGCAGCATCATCTCCAGCAGCAACGGCTCCGTCTCCTCTGTATCGGAAAAGAGCGGCATCTCATCCTCTGGTGGCAGCCGAAGCACCTCGTATAAGGTTTTGGCCTGACGAAGCATATCAGCCTCACGGATTCGCAGCATCTCTTCTGCCGACCGATTGATCAGAATGATGCGCCCGTCGCGGTCAGCCGCAATCACCCCGTCACTCATATGGGCCAAAATCTGAGATAGCTTTTCCCGCTCCTCTTCTTGCTGCAAAATCGCGTCCTTGAGCCTTGCCGTCATATAGTTGAAGGCCAATCCTAACTGCCCGATTTCATCACCACTATATACACGTACCACACGATTAAAATCACCCTCCGCTACAGCGGTCGCCTGACGTGTCATCTCTTTGACTGGGATCGTGATTGTACGCGCCAGCACGATGCCCAGCCCAGCGGTAAGCAATAGAGCTATGACCGTCCCTGTGTAGAGGATATTGGTCACTTTATGAATCGTTGTGTACAGTCCCTCCATCGAGGCGACCATGTAGACAGCGCCGTAGATCACATTGCCCCTTTTGACCGGGATCGCGATCACCTTCACCAGATGATCGGTAACCGGATCGATCCGCAGCGATTCATTACGAGTACCGAGCAGAGCGACCGTCACTTCCTTTTGCTGGGTGCGCTGTCCGACGATATTTTTCTGGTTCTCGGTCGTGCTGATCACCGTTCCGTTCTGATCGACGACCTCGACGCTTGCTCCATTGAGCGCCACGAGGTTATTCACAAGGTTGTCGATATCAGCCTGCACATCCTGTTGGACATCCTCTTCGCGGTCACGCAACCGGCTCAGATAACGGTCCAAGTGGGTGGCAAGCAGCGTTCCCTGTGCATTGAGCGTCTCAGTAAAGTTGTTGGTATAGTAGCTCTCCACTTCACGGACAAAATAAGCACCAATCACCTGCATCGCAATCAGGATCAATAGCATGTAGATGACGACTACTTTATACTGGACCGTCTTGAACAGCTGGCGAAACATCACGCCGTTCCTCCTGTCCCCGGATTACGCAGGGTGTATCCCAATCCGCGGCGGGTGATGATGTATTTCGGCTGGCTTGGGTCGTCTTCGATTTTTTCACGCAGACGGCGAATCGTCACATCTACCGTGCGGGCATCTCCGAAGTAATCAAAGCCCCAGACGGCTTGCAGCAAGTGGTCGCGAGTCAACACCTGTCCCAGATGACGGGCGAGATAGACCAGCAGCTCGAATTCTCGGTGCGTCAGGTCGAGGAACTCCCCGTGCTTTGTGCAGGTATAGGATTGCAGGTCAATCTCCAGCTCCATGATCCGCAGCACATTTTTCGGCTTTTCTTCGGTCTTCGGCTTCTGTCTGCGCAGATGGGCTTTGACCCGTGCTACCAGTTCACGCGCACTGAACGGCTTGGTGACATAATCATCAGCCCCAAGCTCCAAACCCAGTACTTTGTCCAATTCCGAATCTTTAGCCGTTAACATAATGATCGGCATATCGTAGCTCTGGCGAATCACCCGGCATACATCCATACCATCACGTACCGGGAGCATGACATCGAGCAAGATCAGATCAGGCTTTTCCAGATGAACCAGCTGCACGGCCTCTTCCCCATCATAGGCACAGACGACCTGGTAGCCCTCTTTTTCTAACGTAAATTTCAGTATATCTGCAATTGGTCTTTCATCGTCAACGACGAGGAGTTTCGCCATTCGCTCTCCCCCTTCTTTTTCACAAGCTTTCGTTATAGCTTCCACTCTCATCATAACATTTCCTGCCTGTCCGATTGGTCGGGAATAGCAGGAAAGGCCGCCCCCGATTCAGCAGGAGCGACCTTTGGTACCATTCTTTATTCAAGTAGCTTGATTCACTTAACGGCGACCCAGCATAGAGAGTGGGTTGACCGTTCTTCCGCCTTTGATTACTTCAAAATGCAGGTGAACACCTGTGGAGTCACCTGTGGAGCCCATGACGCCCACTTTGGTCCCTTGGCTGACCACTTGACCCACCTTGACACTGATGGATCTCATATGACCGTACAGGGTACGGGTTCCATTGCCATGGTCGATGATGACAGAGTTACCGTAGTCACCGTTCCAACCCGCTTGTACGACTCGGCCATTGTCAGCCGCGCGGATCGAACCAGAACCGGCGATATCGATTCCTTTATGCATACGTCCCCAACGTGTACCATAGCCACTGCTGACATATCCGCTGGCCGGCCATGAGATACGGCCTGTCCCACGGGAAGGAATCACCTTGGTTCCACGCTCGACGATTTTGTCGACAGCCTGTTCAATCACTTCTTGTCCGGTTACTTTGCGGGAGACGACTTGTCCATTTTCTTTGATCACTTCATAGCTGACACGCTTGGTGCCGACTTTACCTTCTTGGATGACTTTGACCTCACCCTTAGGCAGCTTGTCGTTGGTGCGGGTCTGCATCTGATAGTAGATGGTTTCTTCTTGCTCCTGCTCTTCCACTGTCTGTACGGTAAGCACAGGGCGGACCGCTGTTACATTGAGCTCTTGGCCCAACTGGAGGAGCGTATCTTCGGTAACCCCAGGATTGTTCGCGTAGATATCCTTGGTCGTAATTCCGTATTTTTTCGCAATGCAACTGATACAATCGCCTTCTTGAACCGTATGTACGACCTGCTGGTATGTACCGTTTGCCAAAAGCTCCTCCAGCTTCTCTTCGGTCAAGACCTGTGCTGCTGGGACTGAGCTTGGTTCAAATTTTACGTCTTCTTTGAATTTGACTTCCTTCATGCCTGTTTCAGGTGCTTCCGGTGTGCTTGCGATAGATGCTGCGGATACACTCGCCTTTTTAGCTGATTGGGTAGCCGCTCCGCCGGAATAACGGTCTTTGAGAGCAGCCAGCACTTGGTCAGCCTGCTTCTGGTCAGCCGCATAGGCAACCACTTCACCGTTGACTTCGATCCCGATCGCTTGGACTCTAAGATCTGCTTCGGCATCGAGCGCACGCAGGGTCGCTTCGTTGTTGTATTCCCCTTTGTACAGGTTCTCTTCTTTGAACGTGATGTAGTCAGAAAGCTTCAGCTCAATGCCGTTATGCTTCGCTTCTTCTTCCTTCAGACGTTCTTGCGTCCAATTGGTGACGACTTCTTTGTTATTGACCACACCGATTTCTTTGCCATTCATGATGACATGATAGATGGAATAGGTGTTAGATGTATAATAATGATTAGCATAGGCTACACTGGAAACAGCGACGATTAACGTCCCCAACGCGGCAACGGTTTGCTTCTTGTGACTGACGATGTATGTAAAAGCACGATCTTTTACTTCTCTAGCTTGCTGGCTTGTACGCCGAACGATCGGTTGTACCCGTTCACGTAACCAGTCCTTCAACCCGGTCAGTTGCATCAGAGTTCCTCCTGCCTGTTAAGACTGTCTACTGCGAAAATAGTCGAAAAATTAAGAGAATCTCGAAAACTAAAATAGTTCAAAGCTCCTCTTGATTTTTATTCGCAACGAAAAAAATACCTACAAAATCCAATACTATTAAGACTTTAACACATGTTAGCTGCCAGCTTCAAGTGTAAAATGCTGTCGAATAAAGTAAATGGCCTTGTTTCATAATATGGACATATGTTTCATAAGGAGGCGTTACGGTGAAAGAGCGAAACATTTTGGCTGGTTTTCACACGATGGATGAGGCCGACAAAGCAGCAGAACAACTGAAGCAAGCGGGGATTGATACCGTTCAGGTAGATCAGGTTGGACAATATCCAGGAATCGGTGTAGAAAAAGTATTGAACCCCATTACCGGGGAAATACCTTCCCTCGGCAATCTGACCTTGAGTGCTGAATTCCCGAGCGGTCGGGATGCCAGCATCTTGGCAGCGGCTGATCCGGATGCAAGCGGGCTTTCTGACGGTCGTCAGGGACGCCTAGCATCCAATACAACCGGTATCCTGCTGACCTGTGTGGTCGCAGAGAACCGTGCAGCAGAGGCGGAGCAGATCATCAGCTCGAACGGCGGCGAGTTTTAATTGGCATTTAGATTTTGTAAATGGGAAAGCCACCTTCCGGAAAGTCTTAGTCGGATCGGTGGCTTTTTGTTGTGTCTTTTTTCGCCTTGCATGTTACTGGTATCCTTCTTCCGTATTACACATAGGTATAAAGTGGTAATACCTTCTTGCTTCGTTTCTTCCTTATCCCTCTAAGGAAACCATCGATGTAATATCCTTCAGGGCCAGACGGCGGAAGCCCGGCTTTTTCGCTTTTGCTGCTTCCACTTCTGTTTCGTTTTCTGCTTTCGGCATGGTGATGAAGCAGACATAGCCTTTGCTGACATGGGACATCTTACCACTGATCACCAAACCGTTGAACATCTTTACCTCTACGTTCTTCCCGACCAGTTTCAACGCTTTTTGATCAAAACCCATTGTCGAACACCTCGTTTTCGAATTAGTTATGGGATACCATATGCCCAACTGGGCGCAAGTGGTGACTGATTTAGCCGAAAAAGTTTTGGCTGGATATGAAAAAAAGCTGTCGGCCGCATGAAAATCATGGGCTGACAGCTTTTTTTGAACCGATCTATATGGTTGTTTGGCTTATACGTTTACGCGTATACGCTGCGTGTTACGTTGGTCTGCTCACGGTCTGGACCAACAGAGAAGATGGAGAGCGGAACGCCAGTCAGAGACGTGATGCGCTCTACATAGCGGCGGGCATTCTCAGGCAGATCGTTGAAATCACGTACGCCTGTGATGTCCTCGCTCCAGCCTGGCATCTCTTCATACACTGGTTCGCATTTCGCCAGGATGTTGAGGTTAGCTGGGAACTCCTCGATCACTTCACCATTGTATTTGTACGCGGTGCAGATGTAGAGCTTCTCCAGACCAGACAGCGTGTCCAGCTTGGTGATGGCAAGACCAGTCAGGCCGCTAACACGACGTGCATGGCGAACCACGACACTGTCGAACCAACCGATACGGCGTGGACGACCTGTTGTCGTACCGTATTCAAAACCAACTTCACGGATATGATCGCCGACTTCATCATGCAGCTCAGTCGGGAACGGACCGTCACCAACACGGGTGGTGTACGCCTTCGCTACGCCGATCACTTGATGAATTTTGGATGGACCTACACCAGAACCGATGGTCACGCCACCAGCGATTGGGTTAGAAGAAGTTACATACGGATATGTACCTTGGTCGATATCGAGCATAACCCCCTGCGCACCCTCGAACAAGACACGGTTACCTGCATCGATCACGTCATTGAGCACCACGGATGTGTCTGCTACATATGGACGGATAATTTCTGCATAGCCGAGGTATTCTTCGAGAACATCTTCGAGCTTGAAGCCTTCTGTTTCGTACAGTTTTTCGAACAGACGGTTTTTCTCTTCAAGGTTATTGCGGAGCTTACGTTCGAACTCTTCTTTATCCAGAAGGTCTGCGATACGAATCCCTACGCGGGCAGCCTTGTCCATGTAAGCAGGACCGATCCCTTTGCGGGTAGTACCGATTTTATTCGCACCCTTACGCTCTTCGTCCATACCGTCGAGCTTGATGTGGTATGGCAGAATGAGGTGAGCACGGTTAGAAATTTTAAGATTTTTCGTAGAGAAGCCAAAGCCATGAAGGTAGTCCAACTCAGCTACGAGAGCTTTCGGGTCAATGACCATCCCGTTTCCGATGACACATACCTTATCTTGATAGAAGATACCTGAAGGAATCAGGTGAAGCTTATATTTGTTACCGTCGAAAATAATCGTGTGACCTGCGTTATTTCCTCCTTGGTAACGTGCCACGACCTCTGCGGTTTCCGCCAGATAGTCGGTGATTTTACCTTTTCCTTCGTCGCCCCATTGTGTTCCTACGACAACAACTGTTGACATGGAAAACACCCCCCGGTTCTTATCAAAAGCAATATTAGTTTACTAAACACGTAATGGAATGTCAATGATTGAATCCGAACGTTAAGATTGATAGTTCAGAATATGTTCGGTTTTCAATAAAAAAAGAAGCCATCACAGAGGATAGCTTCTAGCTCGCTTGATCGCGGTATCGGTGTTCGAGATTTACGAATTTATTGTACTCTTTCAAGAATGCCAATTCTACCGTGCCAGTCGGGCCGTTACGTTGCTTCGCGATGATGATCTCGATGACGTTTTTGTTTTCCGTCTCTTTATCGTAGTAGTCATCACGATAGAGGAAGGCTACGATGTCCGCGTCCTGCTCGATCGCACCAGACTCACGGATGTCAGACATCATCGGACGCTTGTCCTGACGTTGCTCAACACCACGGCTGAGCTGTGACAGTGCGATGACCGGCACGTTCAGCTCACGGGCGATCCCTTTGAGCGTACGGGAGATCTCAGATACTTCCTGCTGACGGTTGTCGCCTTTACCGCGACCCTGGATCAGCTGCAGGTAGTCGATGAGAATCATGCCAAGACCCCTCTCCTGCTGGAGACGACGACACTTGGCACGGATATCCTGCACGGTGATCCCCGGCGTATCATCGATATAGACAGGTGCTTTGGCCAGCGTCCCGATTGCCATGGTCAGCTTCTGCCAGTCATCCTCATCCAGTCGTCCTGACCTCATCTTCTGTGCGTCCAGATTGCCCTCCGCACAAATCATACGCTGTACCAGCTGGGAGGCACCCATCTCAAGAGAGAAGATCGCAACCGTCTCGTTGGCACGGGCTGCGACGTTCTGCGCCACATTCAGGGCAAACGCCGTCTTACCTACAGATGGACGGGCCGCCAGGATAATCAGGTCAGAACGCTGAAAACCTGATGTCATCTTGTCCAAATCGGTGTAGCCGGTTGGAATCCCGGTGATATCCCCGGTCTGCTGGCTCAATGCCTCAATCTTCTCGTACGTCTCCATCAACGCGTCCTTGATCGGGATGAATCCTCCACTGTTACGGTTGTGGGAGATTTCGAGAATGTATTTTTCCGCGTCAGCGATGATTTCACCGACATCATCTTCACGGGTGTATCCGTCGTTTGCGATCTTGGTCGCGGTACGGATCAACCTGCGAAGCAGGGATTTTTCTTCTACGATTTTGGCGTAGTACTCTACGTTCGCCGCAGTTGGAACGGAACTGGCCAGGTCCGTCAGATACGTGACGCCCCCGACCTCTTCCAAGACTTTTTGCTGTTGGAGCTCGGCCGTCACCGTTACCAGGTCGACCGGCTCTCCTTTTTCATATAAGTCCAAGAATATTTTAAATATGCGCTGGTGGCTCGCTTTGTAAAAGTCCTCGGGCTGAAGAATCTCAACCGCTGTGATCAGAGCATCCTTAGATAAAAACACGGCACCCAGCACAGACTGTTCCGCTTCAAGATTTTGCGGTGGTACACGGTCTAAAAACAGGTCGCTCATGTCACACCCCTACCTACATATAGATTCCCGGCATCTTATTGCTCGACTACGTGGACTTTGAGGGTTGCGATTGCTTCTGGGTGGAGTTTCACTTTTACCTGTGTTACGCCCAGAGTACGGATCGCTTCCATGTCCAATTTACGCTTGTCGACTTTCATGCCGAATTGTTTTTCCAAAGCATCGACGACTTGTTTGCTGGAGATCGCTCCAAAGAGACGACCGCCCTCGCCCGCTTTCCCTTCTATTTTAACGGTAATCTCGTCAATTTTCTTGGCCAATTCTTGGGCTTCGATCTTTTCCTGCTCTTTGCGCTTCTCATCGCTGCGTTTTTGAGCATCTAATGTCTTGACGTTCCCCTCTGTCGCTTCTTTAGCCAAGCCGCGCGGCAGAAGGAAATTACGTACGTAGCCTTCGGAAAGCTCTTTGATTTCCCCTTTTTTGCCTTGCCCTTTTACGTCTTTCAAGAAAATCACTTTCATCAGAAAATACCTCCTCTATGACACTGATTCTAGTACTTGTTTAAGTCGTTTGACGGCCTCATTGATAGTGATGCCGGTAATCTGAGTGGCTGCCCCTGTCAGATGTCCACCGCCGCCCAATTGCTCCATGATCGGCTGCACATTGATATCGCCCAAGGAGCGGGCACTGATCAGCACGGTATCATCGCCCCGCTTGGCGACGACAAAGGAAGCACTGATCCCAGACAGCGTAAGCAGAAGCTCTGCGGCCTGTGCCACCTGCACCTGCGAGTAATCTTCGCTGGTGTCGCCGATCGCAATCGCCATTTTGTCCCGGTAAATCTCGGTGTTCATCACGATGCGGGCGCGTTTGAGGAATGCCGACAGATCTTCCTTGAGGAAACGCTGCACCGTCGAGGTATCCGCTCCGTTGCGACGCAGGAAGGATGCTGCCTCAAAGGTACGCGAACCTGTACGGAAAGCAAAGCTTTTGGTATCCACCACAATCCCGGCAAGCAGTGCGGTTGCAATCAAGCTGTCGATGCTGATGCGGTCGTTCTGATATTGCAACAGCTCTGTCACCAGCTCCGATGTGGAGGATGCATATGGCTCCAGGTAGATCAATACCGGGTCATTGATGAATTCTTCTGAGCGGCGGTGGTGGTCAATCACCACAATCCGGCTGGTCTCCTGCAGCAGTCTTGGCTCGATGACGAGCGACGGACGGTGCGTATCGACGATGACCAAAAGGGTCCGGCCAGATGCCAGATGCAGGGCTTGCTCCGGTGTGACGAAGGTCTCCGCGATATTCGGGTCAGCACTCACTTCTTTCATGAGACGCTCAATCGCCGGGCTTACCTCATCGAGTACACAGTAAGCCGCCTTGTTATGCACCTGCACGGCTTTGACCACACCAAGCGATGCACCGATGGAGTCCATGTCCGCATTCTTATGCCCCATGACAATCACGTGCTCAGCCTCATGAATCAGGTCACGCAGCGCATGCGCGATCACCCGTGCACGTACCCGTGTGCGTTTCTCCACAGCATTGGATTTTCCGCCGTAAAAATTAAGCTTGTTGCCCACCTTCACGGCTGCCTGGTCACCACCGCGGCCCAATGCGATATCCAAGCTGGACTGCGCCGTTCTCCCCAGCTCAATAAAAGATGGGACACCTGCTGCCGCCCCGATACTGAGTGTGATCGGAATTTTGTTGTCGGCCGTCATCTCGCGCACGACGTCGAGAATATCAAACCGGCTTTCCTCTAGCTTCCCAAGCGTCCCACGGTTCATCAGAGCGATGAATTTATCCGTGGAGAGACGACGGAGATAGATCTCATTTTTCTGCGCCCATTCGCTGATGACACCTGCCACACTCGTAGACAGCAGCTGACGGCTCTGGTCATCCATCACCTGGCTTAATTCATCCAAGTTATCCAAATGAACGATCGCAAGCACCGACTTCTCTTGGTTGTAGCGGTCAAACAGCTCTTTATGCTCGGTGATATCTGTAAAATACAGCAGGCGCTCTTCATGGCGGACAAGCACTTCATATACCCGGTCATTGATCTCAAGCTCAAGCCGCTTCGTGTCTGGCTTCCAATCAAGCTCGGGGAATATGTCTTCAAGCTCCCTACCCACCAGTGATTCCTGCCCCGTCATTCGTAACATGTAAGGATTTGTCCATTCAATTCCTCTGTCCTCGTTGTACAGCAGAATCCCGATTGGCATCTCCTGTAGTACGCCCTCGCTCGCCTTTTTGACCCGGTGATTAATCGTGGCCATATAGAGGCGGAGATCACGCTGAAATCCCTTTTCGATCTGCAACGTATAAAGAATCAGGCCGATAATACAGACAATGCCGACCGCACCGTACAACCAGTTATACAACGTCAGGATTGCGACCAGCAACAAGCTGAAGCTTAACGCCAACACCATGTGTAGTCCGTACCAACGTTTTAACAGGAACTTTGGCATTTCCTCAGCTCCTCTTCAATTTCTTGTCTCCAGTTTTTTACGTAAACCGATCCCAATATCGAGGATACCTAGTAAGCTAAGTATATTAGCTAAAAGAGGAAAAATAAATATGAGCAGTGGGGTAAATTTGCTCCAATTCTTCTTAAACATGTAGAGTGCAATCAGACTGGTCCCCTGGATGGCCATCAGCAGATTCAACGCATAGTACAGATTGAATACCGCCTTGCCCCAGAAGCTCGCGTACAGATCCTCTTGACCTACTATTAATATAATAAGCTGAACCACTAAGTAATAAAACAAAAGGGAGCGAGGAAAACTCCATTCCCGAAACGGTGGCAGTGCAGGGATGTTGCGCCCCAGGCGTCTGCCGATTGTCCGAGCCAGCCAGTGACTGACCACACTCGACATCAGGCTCTGAAGAACCAGCATAAAAGGAATCAGAGTCATAATGAATCTCAGGAACATGTCCTTCCACTCAGTAAATGTCATGTTTCCTGGTGGATACATATCGAAGGCCCTGCGTGCACTTTCTTCAAAGAGGGTTTGTAGCTCTTGGATCACATTCACGTTGAGCACGAAGGTAAGAAAGGCAATCCCCGCGATAATTCCTACCAGCCCAACCACAGCGCCAACGATAATAGCAGGCAGTGCCTTACCATACCGTTGATAGCAAGTCCCCATCAGCCAACCCGTTACCCCAGTCAACAGCCCGGTGAAGGCCCCCGAAAACGAAGCGAACATAAAGCCCAGAAACGTAAACGCTACCACGACGAGAAGCATATCCCGGTGCGTCCGATTAATCGCCAGCAGGATAAACGGAACGGGTAGAAATACGGCCATCACTGTTCCTAACGCATATGTACTCAAAAAGAGTAAAACAGCTGAGATTCCAAGCATAATGGCATTCTCTGCAAGTTGTCTTGTCCGGTTTGGCACAAATGTGTACTCCTTCCTACCAATATCGAAAAAAAGAGGGTTACAAAATGCAACCCTCTTCATTTTATTGTAACATGTTATTGACTGAAAGCAAATTTAATCCATCGTGGTAACGCGAAAACGAAGGGCTGTATCCTATTATTATTTCATTATACGGAGTATCATCATATCTTTATGTCATTGAAATAAAAAAAAGCGACACATTAGGCGTGAACCTAAGTGTCGCTTTTTTGATCCGGTCTATGCTTATTCAGCAGTGTATGGCAGAAGTGCTACTTGACGGGAGCGCTTGATAGCGATAGTCAATGCACGTTGGTATTTCGCAGAAGTACCAGTCACACGACGTGGCAGGATTTTGCCGCGCTCGCTGATAAACTTTTTGAGAAGATCGGTGTCTTTGTAATCGATTTTCGTAATTTTGTTTACTGTGAAGTAACAAACTTTACGACGTTTGTTAGGACGACCTTTGCGTGCCATGAGAAGTTCCCTCCTTCATAAGGAATGTGAAAGTTTCGTACGTTCTTGAATAAACTTAGAATGGTAAGTCATCATCAGAGATGTTGATTGGCTTACCAGCATCAGCGAAGGGGTCGTTAAACTTATCGAAGTCGTTTCCTCTTGGTGGAGCTTGACGGGAACCGCCACCGCCGCCGCCATAGGCTGCTGGACCCGGATCGTAGCCGAAGCCACTGTCGGATTCGCCACCTTCGCGTGCGCTCAAGAACTGCACATTGTCTGCAACAACTTCTGTTACGTACACTTTTTTGCCTTCTTTATTATCGTAGCTTCTGGTTTGCAGACGGCCTTCAATCGCAGCTTTACGCCCTTTGCGAAGATACTTCGCGCAGAGGTCAGCCAATTGACGCCATACCACGATGTTGATAAAGTCGGTCTCACGCTCACCACCTTGTCCAGAGAATGGACGGTTTACAGCGATCGAAAAGGTAGCAACAGGTACACCATTCGGGGTGTAACGCAGTTCTGGGTCTTTTGTCAAGTTACCAATAAGAATGACTCGATTAAGCATAATGCCCCTCCCCCGGACGACAATTAAACTTCTTCACGAACGAAGAGATAACGAATAACGTCGTCGTTGATTTTCATCAAACGCTCAGCTTCAGCTACTGCATCAGCGTTTGCTTTGAAGTTCATCAAAACGTAGAAGCCATCACGGAACTTCTTGATTTCATATGCAAGACGACGCTTGCCCATTTCTTGAAGCTTGGTGATTTCGCCACCGTAGTTGGTTACAACATCGCTGTAACGGGAAACGTTAGCTTTCACTTTCTCTTCTTCAAGGTCTGGACGCAATACGTACATTACTTCATATTGACGCATACCTTTTTCACCTCCTTTTGGACTAAACGGCCCTTTTGCAAGGGCAAGGAGCGAGTGCTATTCAATCGGATTGCAACATGCACCCAAGTAAATACTCGCATTTCTCGATTATAGCAAAGTGATAATCTCAAAGCAAGAGATATACCAATTTTTTTAGACGGTAAATCTTAGACGTTAAAACGGAAGTGTACTACGTCGCCGTCTTTCATTACATATTCTTTACCTTCCAGACGGTACTTCCCTTTTTCACGTGCTGCGTTGACGGAGCCTGCTTCGACGAGATCATCATACGCTACGACTTCGGCACGGATGAAGCCACGCTCAAAGTCGGTATGGATAACACCTGCTGCCTGTGGAGCTTTGGTGCCTACATCGATGGTCCATGCGCGCACTTCTTGTACACCCGCGGTAAAGTAGGTGATCAGACCGAGAAGCTTGTACGCTGCACGGATCAGACGGTCGAGACCGGATTCTTCGAGGCCCAGCTCTTGGAGGAACATCTCTTTGTCTTCGCCTTCCAGCTCAGCGATTTCGGATTCTACCTTGGCACTGATCACTACGACTTCAGCGCCTTCTTCTGCTGCGTGTTTTTTCACGGCTTGGACATGCGGGTTCTCGTCTGCAGTGAGGATGCCGTCTTCTGCTACGTTACATACGTAGAGCATTGGCTTGATGGTCAGCAGGTGAAGATCGCGGACAAGCTTGTGCTCATCTTCATTAAGCTCAACACTGCGTGCCGCTCTGCCCTCTTCAAATGCAGCCTGAAGACGCTCCAGGACATTGAGTTCCAGCTTCGCTTCGGCATCGCCTGCTTTTACTTTGCGGGCAATACGCTCAATGCGGCGGGTGACGGAGTCGAGGTCAGCGAATACAAGCTCCAGATTGATGGTCTCGATGTCGCTCAATGGGTCAACTTTTCCTGCTACGTGCGTGATGTTCTCATCTTCAAAGCAACGCACGACTTGGGAGATCGCGGCTACTTCGCGGATGTGGGACAAGAACTGGTTGCCAAGACCTTCCCCTTTGGAAGCGCCTTTTACCAGGCCGGCGATGTCTACGAATTCAAATGCAGTTGGGACAACCTTATTAGGTACTACGATTTCAGTCAATTTGGTAAGACGTGGGTCTGGTACTTCTACGATACCCACGTTCGGATCGATCGTACAGAATGGATAGTTGGCAGACTCAGCGCCTGCTTGTGTGATGGCGTTAAATAATGTAGATTTCCCGACGTTAGGCAATCCAACGATACCTACCGAGTTACTCATTTTGTTATTCACTCCTCATTTTGCTTCACTATTTTGGATGATACCGATTGTTAGAGGTGATTGCAAGAAAAAAGAAAACCCGTGGTTACCCTCGGGTTTCCTTCTTGTTCATTTCTTCTATAATATTACTTCTCGTTCAACAGTGTTTCCAGCTCGTTGAGGGTTTCCTCGAACAGCTCGATGGTTTGATCAATCGGTGCGGAGGTAGACATGTCTACGCCTGCACGCTTCATGATCGCGATTGGGCTGTCGGAGTTACCAGCTTCAAGGAAGTTGGTGCGGATGCGGTCTACAGCAGGTTTACCTTCATCCAAGACTTGTTTTGCCAGTGCAGCGGAAGCAGCGAAGCTGGTGGAGTATTGGTATACATAGTAGCCATAGTAGAAGTGTTGTACACGTGACCACTCCATCGCGATTTCTTCATCAGATACGACGGCTGGGCCATAGTATTTTTTGTTGATGTCAAGGTAGATTTGTTTGACCGCTGCTGCGTTGAGAGATTCGCCTTTTTGCTCTCTGTCGTGGATCGCTTTTTCGAACTCAGCGAATTGAGTTTGACGGAAGAGCGTGGTGCGGAAGTTCTCAAGGTATTGGTTCAGGAGATACATTTTTTCCGCTTTGGTTTTTGCGTTTTTGTACATGCTCTTGAACAGGAGGTGTTCATTCAGCGTAGAAGCGATTTCTGCGGTGAAGATTGGGTAGTTGGAAGAGATGTACGGTTGTTTTTTGTTGGTGTAGTAGGATTGCATCGCATGGCCAAGCTCATGTGCGATGGTGAATACGTCATCGTTGGTACCTTGGTAGTTGAGGAGTACGTACGGATGAGTATCGTATGCGCCCCATTGGTAAGCACCGGTACGCTTGTCATCTGTAGAGTATACGTCAACCCATCCGCCTTTGAAGGCTTCTTTCAGGACGTTCACGTACTCTTCACCGAGTGGTTGGAGACCATCGAGTACCATTTGTTGTGCTTGTTCATAAGGGATGTAGCTGTCATTGCCCTCTGTCATTGGGATGTAGATATCGTACATGTGAAGCTCTTTCATGTTCAGCACGCGCTTTTTGAGTTCCATGTAGCGGTGCAGCTGTGGAAGACCTTTGTTAACAGAAGTGATCAGTTGATCATACACTTCTACCGGTACATCGTTTGGTGTGAGTGCAGCTTCGAGTGCGCTGTTGTATTTGCGGGTTTTCGCCAGCAGGTTGTTCCCTTTTACTTCAGCACCGATGGTTTGGGCAAATGTATCTTGGTATTGTGCCATGGTTCCGTAGAATGCTTGGAACACAGCTTTGCGCACCTCTGGATTTTTGTTGTCCAAGAGAGAGACGAAGTTGGCACGGGTGATTTGGATGTCCTTGCCGTTTTCATCCTTCACGGTAGGGAATTTGATGTCCTTGTAAAGCATTTTCCATGTGCTCTCAGGTGCATCAGCAAGCGGTTTGATGGAAGCAAGAGTTGATTCGAGTTCTGGTGAAAGCGTATGAGCTTTGGTACGCAGAACATTGTTCAAGTAATATTTATAAGGAGCAAGGGAAGCGGATTTGAGGAATGCCGCCATTTTTTGATCTGGGATTTTGGTGATTTCCGGGCTGAGCCAGGAGGTTTTGGAGCTGACGAGCACGGTCATCTTCTCTGCACGGTCAGAAAGAGCTTGCAGATCTGGATTCCCACTGTTTACGTCAAAGCTCATGATCGCATAGACATATGCTTTGTCGTGGAGACGGAACAGGTTGCTGTAATCATCCAGAGCTTTTTTCAGAGCAGCAGCGGTTTGGAGCTTGCCTTGGTGCTTGGTGAAAGCGTTTGCGAGATCTTCTACCTTTTTCACGTCAGCTTCCCAAGCTGCTTTGGTAGCGTAGATGTGTTCCAGCTTCCATTTATATTGGTCTGGAATTTCTGTGCGGTTTTTATATGTAGGCTTGGTGACAGCATCAGCAGCCACAACAGCTTGATTGCTGTATGGGATGAACGGTGTGGAAACCATGGAGAGAGTAACTGCGAGTGCAGTCATCGTACTGAAAAGTCTTTTTTTCATAACAAATTCTTCCCCCTTAATACTTTATAATATATTACCCACTTATTACTAAATTATATTCTTTTTAATAAATTCCTTCTAAACTATTCAAAAAATTTTTAATAAATTCCAGCTTCCTCTCATCTCCCCTTATCCAGATGTGGATATCTCCTTCCTATCATATACACAGCAGGGCTGTGGATAACTTTGTGGAAAAGAATATCCCCCCTCTTGTATGTATGCGGGAAAAGCCTGATATATTCGGGTTTTCTTCTCTATACTTTATCCACAATTTCTACCTTCCAAATGTGAATAACGTGCTGGTTTATATCCACGGCCACAAACATTTCGCCTCACCTGGGCCGATACCCCTTACCCTTTTTCACATTGATACATAAGCATAGATATCTACCCGAAAACAGAGAAAAGGATGCTTCGCCTGCTGGCCTGCATCCTCTCCTCCCGCTTTTTATTCGGTTGTGTTGTCTGGTTCAGCTTGGATCAATACCTTTTTCATCTTCTTCTCAAACTCCAGTCTCGGAAGCATGACGCTGTGCTCACAACCGGTGCATTTGATTCGAATATCCGCTCCCATGCGGATCACTTTCCATGCGTTGGTGCCGCACGGGTGGGCTTTTTTCATCTGAACCACATCGTTTAATGCAAATTGTTTTCTCTCCATCTCTCATCACCTTTATGGGCTATTCTCTATGTCTTCGCCTGTTGTGTGTTGGCTGGGGTGGCACCTGGTGCATTCACCATCACGGTCTTCGGATACGGGATCTCGATGCCGCGCTTATCGAACTCGGTCTTGATCAGCTGACGCAGATTACGAACGACTCCATGGTGTTGGTTTGGCTTCGTCTCCGCTGTCACGCGGATGGTTACTTCCGATGGTCCAAATGCCTGAACACCAAGCACCTGTGGATCACCGATGATATTCTCATCTGTCTCTTTCACACTTTTGAGGATATCCTTGAGCTCTGCTTTGACACGGTCGATATCTTCTTCATACGCAACCGAGATATCCACCACAGCCACTGAATTTTGTACGGAAAAGTTGGTTACCTGGTTGATCGTACCATTGGGGAAAATATGAACCTCCCCTGTCCAGCTTTTGATCTTCGTGATCCGCAGACCAATCTCGATGACGGTACCGGTCAGATTGTTGATCGTCACCGTATCACCGACCGCGAACTGATCCTCAAAGATAATGAAAAAACCGGTGATGACGTCTCGCACCAGGCTCTGTGCCCCGAAACCGACAGCAAGACCCAGCACACCGGCACTGACAAGCACAGGCTGCAGGTCGAAGCCCAGCTGTTTTAATACCAACAGAATCGTTAAAAAGTAGATGGTATAGCGGGTCACATTGTTGACCAATACGCGCAGGGTCTCTACCCGTCTTTGATCAAACTGAATTTTGCTGCCTTCGCGGTTTTGAAAGATCCGATTGACAGCTGCCTCCATGATCGACACGACAATCCGTGCGGCCAGCATGATGACGATGATCTTAACTAATGCTACACCGATTCCCACCCATAGTACTGGGTTTGATAAATATCCGTAAATCTGTGTAAACAAATCCTGAAACCAGGTTATATTCTCGTTCACGTCTACATTCTCCTCTCCCCATGTTCATCAATTTCTTGATAGTGACCTTCATACAAGCGAAAGAAACCGCGCACGACGACATCCTGTGTCACAACGATCTCGTACGCCATCCCGAATTGATCATAAGGAAATTCGATGGATAAGGCACAACCAGCCGTAATCTCTTTCGGAGTAGGTCTTGTATCAATGTCAATATCCGCGTATTCAAGCAGCATCTCTGCCCGCAACGCCTGCTGTGTGGAATCAAATGCAATTAATACGGTATCTCCTACTTGCACCGAAACCGACCTCCTCTCTCCCATCTATTTTACCTGTTCCGCATGGCTATGCCAAATGGATGAGAACCTGTTTATCCCTTGTCTCAACCGCTCAGCCCTGCTTAACGTCCGTCCCCTCTCGATCTCGGTGAACCTGGCCGATTGGTAGGTTTGCAACAGGTATAGAATTCCAACCGTACGCGTATACTATGAATACTTTACTTTCGGGAGGTAAGGTACGATGAATCGATTCGGTGATCGACTTAGTTCTTCACACCCTCCATTTAAAATTGAGTACCAACATGATGCGGCAGTCCAGCGCTTATCCTCCCATCTAGCCCAACGCTTCCGTGCTAAAGAACTGGATCAAGATATCGTCGTTCTCTGCATTGGTACTGACCGCTCTACCGGTGATGCTCTTGGCCCGCTCGTCGGGACGAAATTAAAATCATTGTATCCAAAAAGTCTATCCGTATACGGAACGCTTGAGGATCCAGTACATGCGGTCAATTTGGTGGAAAAGCTCGACATGATTAACCGTACGCATGAGAACCCGCTGATGATCGCCATCGATGCTTGTCTTGGCCAATTCAGCAATGTCGGCTATATCAATGTGGCAGATGGTCCACTCAAACCAGGTGCCGGTGTCAAAAAGGAATTACCCGCTGTGGGAACCTTCCACATCACGGGAATTGTCAATGTCGGTGGATTTATGGAGTATTTTGTCTTGCAAAATACACGCCTGCACGTGGTCATGAGCATGGCCGAAGTGATCTCAGGCGGAATTTATCAGGCAGCTAACTTTCTGCACAATCGACCACAGTGGGGTTCTGTGAACTCCATGCTCAGCGAACACCCTTAATCAGTTAAGGGTGTTTTTTCCGTTCAAGATCGGCAGATATGCGGGTAACATCTCGATTACGAGCTGCGTGAATTTTTCTCCCTCTCCGTCTGCCTGCAGAAAAAGCTCTTTATCGGCTCGCAGGGTGATTTTTCTCCCGCGATAAAAATGCACTCCTGGATGGCTCACGTGGGCTCCTGAGAAGACCTGTGGAAACATACGCAGCAATGTCCAACGGCTGACCCGGTAAACCACACAGATTTCGGCGATACCGTCATCGGATTGGGCTTGCGGACAGATTTTCATACCGCCGCCATAATAGGGGCTGTTGGCAACTGCTATCAACCACACATCTGTCAGTGTCTCATTCTGACCATCCACATTAATCGAAAGCGAACATGGTTGATACGAAAAGAGGATGCGTACAAGTGAGATCACATACGCGATCCCGCCCAACCCGAATCGGTTGCACCATGGTTTATAGCTGGCATGATTCGCCTCATGTGCTACTTGTCCATCCAGCCCTGCACCAACGACATTGACTGCTACACGATTATTGCTGAATTTGATCAGGTCGATAGCGTGGCTTGGTTGAGCAGGCTCATACGCTTTATCACCAATCCCCGCATGACTCGCGTTCCCCACTACATGATTCGACAAAATCAACTCCAACGCTTCGAGTGGGTATCTTGGAATCTGATGAGCTCTGGCGAAATCATTCCCCGATCCTGCCGGAATGTAGCCCATTCGGATAGTGGCTTGTTTTCTGGCTGAGTAGTTCATCTGTCCGGAATCGTTATCCTGTAACCACTGATACAGCCCATTCACCACTTCATGAACGGTACCGTCTCCACCTACTGCTACGATTGTGCTAAGATCCGATTGCCGGGCCAGTTCTGCTGCCAGCTTTTCCGCCTCACCAATCCGCCCAGTAAATCGTACCTGATAGTTGATTTTTCGATCTTGCAAGACGCGCTCTAGCTTCCCCCATACTCTTCTCCCTCTCCCGTTCCCAGATACGGGATTCACCACAAATCCGATTCCCCCAGACACCTGCCTCCCACCCGCCTCTAGGCCTTCGCCATTAATCATATATAACCTAGACTATGACGTGTGAACCAAAAATCTTCTTGATTTCTTTCCCTCTCTCCATAAAAAAACAAGCCCTCTGGGAAAAAGGGCTTGTCTGTGAACACAAAGAAATACCTGCCGATCATTATTTCGTTGCGAAGAATTCCGTGATCCATTGTATAAATGGTACTCCCAATGCAGCCACGATCAGGGCCGGAAGCATATTCGCCACGCTGACTTTCTTCAGTTCCATGACGTTGATCCCGATCGCGATGATCATGATTCCACCTACTGCAGTAATCTCTGCCAACATCGCATCCAGCATCGTCTGGCTGATGATAGACGTAATCTGTGTAGCCAGAATCGCGATCGAAGCTTGGTATAAGAATACAGGGACTGCGGAGAATGCTACACCAATTCCTAATGCTGATGTAAAAATAATCGCAGAAAAGCCGTCAAGCATCGATTTGGTGTACAGGATATCGTGGTTGTTGCGCAAGCCGCTGTCCATCGCACCCAGTACCGCCATTGCACCGATACAATAGACCAAGGTAGCTGTTACGAATCCGGTAGCGATACTTCCTTTTTGATTTTTGCCCCCTACTTTACTCTCCAACCATTTTCCTAATTGATTAAGGCGATCTTCTATTCTGCATAACTCACCGATGATAGAGCCGATCGTCAAACTGGCAATCACGAGCAGAAAATTTTCCGTTTTGAGACTCATCGTAACACCTAGAACCATAACCGCCAGAGCCAAGCCTTGCATAACGGTTTGACGGATGCCATCGGGAATCCCCTGCAATAACCGTCCCAAAAAAGCACCAATCAAAATAGCTGCCGCATTGACAATCGTACCTGTCAAAATCACCTTGTTCCACTCTCCTAAATTTACTTCCTCTTTTGCTACTGACCAAAAGCGGTTGAAATCTCTTCAATAGCCAAAATCAGTTGGTCAACGTCTTCCTGTGTGTTAAAAGAGCCAAAGCTTGCGCGTACGGCACCATTTTCTGAGGTGCCTGCTGTCTCATGTCCAAGTGGTGTACAGTGGTAGCCTGAACGGGTTGCAATCCCATACTGCTGATCCAAGATAAAGGATACCTCTGAGGCATCCGCTCCTTTGATATTAAAGGCAACCACCCCGACCCGTTCGACATCAAGTGACGGCCCATATACTGTTACACCTGATATTTGTTGAAGTCGTTCGATCGTTTGTTTGGCCAATGCCCATTCATGCTGATGGATCGATTCGACCCCTTTTTCCAGAACAAAAGCAACTCCAGCACCAAGCCCCGCGATCCCGACTGTGTTGGCTGTCCCGCTCTCATAACGGTCAGGTCTTGTCGTCGGTTGATCGATCGCTTCGGACTGACTGCCTGTTCCCCCATGGATCAATGGTTCCAGATCGATATCACCGCGTACATAGAGCGCTCCTGTACCTTGTGGACCGTACAAGCCTTTATGCCCCGGAAAGGCCAGCATATCGATGTTCATCTCTTCTACGTCAATCGGCAGAATACCGGCAGACTGAGACGCGTCGACTAGAAACACAATATTTTTGTCGCGTGCAATCTTTCCGATTTCGCCAATCGGGATAATCACGCCAGTCAAATTGGATGCATGAGTCACGGCGATCAGCTTCGTCTCGGGCCGGATTTCCTTTTGAAAATCCTCCGCATAAAACAATTGATCTTCTCGCGGCTCTACATAGGTCACTTCAATCTGCTTAGTACGGCGAAGATACTCGATTGGACGTCTCACCGAGTTGTGCTCGATGGAGGATGTAATGATATGGTCCCCCGCTTGAAACGATAATCCCTTGATCGCCTGGTTCAGTGCTTGCGTTGCATTCAGATAAAAAAAGAGGTCATTCGGGTTCTTAATCCCAAATAACCGCGATAGCTGCACCCGCGTCCGAAACAAAACCTTACTCGCTTTCATTGCCAGCGTATGACCGCCCCGCCCAGGATTGGCGGCAAACTCATCGATCACTTCGGCCATTGCTTCTTTTACGCCAGCAGGTTTTGGCCACGAAGATGCTGCATTGTCTAGATAGATGATACGCATTCTTATATCACCTTCATCTTTTTATTCTTTGATGTGAAGCAATTCGATGATCCGTTGTAAATCATCGTTGGAATAGAACTCGATTTCGATCTTGCCCTTTTTGCTGCCCATATTGATTTGGACTGCCGTACCGAAACGGTTTTGCAGACGTTCTTCAATTTCGAGCACACCGGCTTCTTTTTTCACTACTTTTTTCTCTTTGGTTTCACGTGAAACATTATTGATCTGCTTCACGGCTTCTTCTAATTGGCGTACACTCCAACCATGCTGGATCGTATCGTTAGCCAATTTCCACTGTGTCTCTTGGTTTTCCACACTGATTAGAGTACGGGCATGTCCCATTGAGATGGACGAAGCAGAAACCATTTCTCTGATCCGGTCTGGTAGCTGAAGAAGGCGTAAAAAGTTTGTAACGTGTGGGCGGCTTTTTCCGATTTTTTTCGCCAGCTCTTCTTGAGTATAGGAGCAGTTGTCGATCAGCTTTTGGTAAGCCTCTGCTTCCTCAATCGGATTGAGATTCTCACGTTGCAGGTTTTCGATCAGCGCAATCTCCATTACTTGCTGGTCACTATAGGTTTTGACAACAACCGGAACTTTAGTCAGACCAGCTACCTTTGCTGCACGGAGTCGGCGCTCTCCTGCTACTAATTCATAGCCCTTGATACTTTTACGGACGATCAGCGGTTGGATGATGCCATGCTCTTTAATTGATTCAGCCAATTCTTGAATGGCGGTAAGTTCAAACTCTTTGCGCGGCTGGTATGGGTTAGGACGAATATCTGATACAACCACTTCAGATACTTGTTCGCCCTCTTCAATCAAATTAGAAGTAATCAATGCCTCTAATCCCTTCCCCAAACGCTTGCTCATATGCCTACCACTTCCTTCGCCAGGTCGGTATATACCTCAGCGCCTCTGGAGCGAGGATCATAACTGATGATAGCTTGTCCATGTGAAGGTGCTTCACTCAGTCGGACATTACGTGGAATGATCGTATGATACACTTTATCCTGGAAGTACTTCTTCACTTCTTCAATGACTTGAATACCCAGATTGGTACGCGCGTCCAACATGGTCAGAAGTACCCCTTCGATCTGGAGGTTAGCGTTCAGATGCTTTTGTACCAAGCGGACGGTATTAAGTAGTTGACTGAGACCTTCGAGTGCATAGTACTCACATTGGATCGGAATCAGCACCGAATCAGCAGCGGTCAATGAATTCACAGTGAGAATACCGAGCGAAGGCGGGCAATCGATCAAGACATAGTCGTACTTATCTTTTACCACTTCGAGTGCTCTTTTCAGACGGATTTCACGGGAGATCGTGGGGACAAGCTCAATCTCCGCACCGGCCAGCTGAATGGTCGCCGGAACAATCTCCAGCCCTTCTACTTCGGTTGGCAAAATGGCATCCACAGGACTAATATCATTAATCAACACATCATATATGCAATAGCGGACATCTGCTTTGTTGACTCCAATCCCACTGGTTGCGTTACCTTGCGGGTCAATATCTACCAACAAAACCTTTTTCCCCAGAGCTGCAAGGCAGGCACTCAGATTGACCGAGGTTGTGGTCTTCCCTACCCCGCCTTTCTGATTGGCTACTGCTATTACTTTCCCCAACTATTCCACCTTCTTTGTTTGTTGTTCCATCAAAAAATTCTTCTTATATCTTACCCTTTTTAGGAGGAAATAGGAATGCATAATGGGTAACATTTTTGTGCAAAAGAAAGGCGGCTAAACAGGCCGCTCTTTCCATTACTGATTATGCTTGTGGTTTTTGGTTCTTAGGGATACGAATGGTGAATTGATAAAACTCGTCGTGATCTTCTTCGTCTGTCTCTAATGGAAGACCCGTCTGGAGAACCATATCAATGGACTGGCGTACTGTATTGATCGCGATGCGGGCATCACGGGAAAATGCTTTCCATCTTGGTTTCTTTTCTTCCTGCTTTGGTTCCTGAGTGGCCTCTAAGAGTTGCTTCACGCGCATCTCTGTCTGTTTCACATTGAGGTCACGTTCGATGATCTCCTGCAGGACGCGAAGCTGGATTTCTTCTTCTTTCAGAGGGATTAAGGCGCGGGCATGACGTTCTGTAACAGCACGGCTTAACAATGCCTCTTGGACAGGCTGTGGCAGGTTAAGGAGACGCAGCTTATTGGCAATCGTGGATTGACCTTTCCCCAGTCGCTGAGCAAGGCTCTCTTGGGTCAGATTATGCAGTTCAATCAGCCTCTGATAAGCATGGGCCTCTTCAATCGCAGTAAGTCCCTCACGCTGCAGATTCTCGATCAGAGCGATAGAGGCCGTCTGCGCATCGTTGAATTCCTTTACGATGGCTGGGATTTTCTCTAGCCCTAATTTTTTAGTTGCTCGCCATCTGCGTTCGCCGGCGATAATCTCATATTTTTCATTGCGGACACGAACAACAATCGGTTGAATAATGCCATGGGTACGAATTGTCTGGCACAATTCATCAATTTTTTCATCATCAAACACGGTACGAGGCTGATAGGGATTGGGAACGATCTCATCCACCGGGATTTGACGGATCTCCTCGTTTTCCGCTTTGTCTGAAAGTCCAAACAAACGCGTAAATTGATCTTTAACTGCCATACCGAAATCCCCCACTTCTAACGTTCACATGAAAAAGCTTGGGAAAATAACTCCAAGCTTCTAACGGACAAACAGGCTTTGCCAACAATTTCTTCTCCCAAAGATATTCTTCATCGAGAGGTTGAAATCCTGCTATTTATATAAGTAGATTCGTAAATGTTTCACGTGAAACGCTGATTCTGCAACACTTCATTTGGAATCGTCTGAGTTAATTCTGTCCCTACGTCTGATCTTACGCTTCGCCTGTATCTCTGTGTAGCGCTCGATTTCATCATCCGGAGTGAATTTGATCGCTTGAAACAATCCGGGGAAAATCCGATGAAAGTCGAGAATGAGAAAGGCAAAAAAAGCGGCGAGAACAGCTGCCACATACATACCTGCACTAAACATCAAACCGATTGCGGAAGCAACCCACATCCCTGCTGCTGTGGTTAAGCCCTCTACTTTTCCATTGAATTTCATGATCGCACCAGCACCTAAAAAGCCCATACCAGTGACGACCTGTGCCGCTACACGACCGGGATCTTGGTTCACCCCAAAGGATGAGAAGCCATAGATGGAGGCCAAACCAAACAGACAGGAACCAAAGCAGACAAGACTATAGGTACGAAACCCAGCCGCCTTTTGACGGTGGATATCTTTATAAACACGTTCGCGTTCGAATCCCATAATGGCTCCCGCCAGGAAAGCCAGTACAAGCCGAAGCACAATCGTTGGTAATTCCGGTGGTATGATGTACGCCCAGAATCCCGCCATATCGCTTCACCCCTTTTGCTACTGTTGCCGTTTCTGTATCTCTTATCATATGTAACACCACCGAAAAGGTCCCCCGCACGTGTAAGAAGAAAGGAGAAGCCAGCACCCGAAAAGGTACTGGCTTTTGTGGTTGTCTGTTGATTTTATACGAGTGGCTTTTTGGCTGGAACACCAGGACGGCGTGGGTAAGCCTTCGGCGTCGCCTCCAGTTTATCAATGATGACAATGTTGCGCTCGCCCGCTTCATCTGGGAGCTGGAAGGTTTCCACCTTACGTGTTTTTCCACCGAGGGTCTTGATCGCCTTCTTCGCTTCATTCAGCTCAAACGATACATCAGAGCCTTTCATCGCTACGAACATCCCGCCTACTTTTGCAAAAGGCATACAAAATTCGGAGAGGAGGTTGAGACGTGCAACCGCTCGTGCCGTCACGAGATCGAAGGATTCACGCAGGTTTTTATCTTGTCCTGCTTCTTCCGCACGGCTGTGATACGGACGGAGGTTGGTCAGGCCCAGCTCATTGCCGACATGCTCTAAGAAATTCATCCGCTTTTGCAAAGAGTCGATGATGGTCATCTCCAGATGCGGGAAGCAGATCTTCAGAGGAATACTTGGAAAGCCCGCTCCCCCACCGATGTCTGCTACCTTGGTCACATCCTGAAGCGGCACATAAAAGGCGAGTGAAACCGAATCGTAGAAGTGCTTGGTGTATACCTCGTCTTCTTCCGTGATTCCGGTCAGGTTCATTTTTTCATTCCATTCGACCAACAAGCGATAATATTGATCAAATTGGTTGAGTTGTTCCGGGGAGAGTTCAATCCCCTTTTCTTGTAGACGCGTGACAAATTGCTCTTTTCCCATGCCAGTCTCCTTCTATTCAGAGGTGCGCGCGAGCACTCGATGATATTGCTCCAAGTATACCATCAACACCGAAATGTCTGCTGGATTCACCCCGGAGATCCGGGAAGCTTGCCCGATATTAAGCGGTCTGATCTTGCTTAATTTCTCCCGTGCTTCCTTAGACATACCTGAAATAGCATGGTAATCGATGGTTGGTGGAATGCGTTTTTCTTCCACCTTTTTCACTTTCTCTACCTGTTGCAGGGACTTGCGGATATATCCGTCATACTTCACCTGAATTTCAACCTGCTCACGTACTTCTGCGGACAATTCCTCAGGTGCTGGAGAGATGCGGTGAATATGATCATATGTCAGTTCTGGACGACGAAGCAATTGAGCGAGGTCGATTACTTCGGTCAATTCTGGGGAACCTGTCTCACGGATGACAGACTGCACATCTTCATTATCCGGGCGAACACGGGTGTTGTGTAGGCGTTCCTTTTCCGCTTCGACTTGTTCACGTTTCTTGGTAAAACGTTGATAGCGATCTTCGCTGATCAGGCCGATTTCATGCCCGATATCGGTCAGGCGCAGGTCGGCATTGTCGTGGCGCAAAAGCAGGCGGTATTCGGCACGGGAGGTAAGCAGACGGTACGGTTCATTGGTTCCCTTGGTCACCAAATCATCGATCAGGACACCGATGTAGGCTTCTTCACGTCCCAACACGATCGGGTCTTTGCCTTGTGCTTTACGTGCCGCATTGATCCCGGCCATCAAGCCTTGACCTGCTGCTTCTTCGTAGCCGGAGGTTCCGTTGATCTGGCCTGCCGTGAACAGACCTTCTACCAGCTTGGTCTCCAGAGACGGCCAGAGCTGAGTCGGGACGATCGCATCGTATTCGATCGCATAGCCTGGGCGCATCATTTTCACATTTTCCATACCGGCCATAGAGCGAAGCATACCCAGCTGTACATCTTCCGGCAGGCTGGTGGAGAGACCCTGTACATACATCTCTTCTGTGTGGCGTCCTTCTGGCTCCAAGAAGATTTGATGGCGCGGCTTATCGTTAAAACGAACCACTTTATCTTCGATGGACGGGCAATAACGCGGACCTGTCCCCTCGATCTGACCGGAGTACATCGGTGCACGGTGCAGATTCTCCTCGATCAGCTCATGTGTCTCAGGATTGGTATAGGTCAGCCAGCAAGGCAGCTGATCCTTGATCGCTTCGGTTGTCTCGTAGGAAAAAGCACGCGGCTCCTCGTCACCTGGTTGGATCTCCATTTTGCTGGTGTCGATGGTGCTTTTGTGAACGCGTGGTGGAGTCCCTGTCTTGAAGCGAACCAGATCAAAACCCAATTCCTTGAGATGCTGGGCCAGACGGATGGATGGACGCATGTTGTTTGGGCCACTCTCATATTGGAGATCCCCGATGATGATTTTTCCACGCAGATACGTCCCTGTGGTCACGACAACCGATTTGGCTGTATAGCGGGCACCCGTCTGAGTGATGACCCCTTTGCAGACGCCATCCTCAACGATCAGCTCATCTACCATCGCTTGACGGAGGATGAGGTTTGGTGTATTTTCAATCGTTTTCTTCATTTCATGCTGATATGCAAACTTATCTGCCTGTGCACGGAGCGCATGGACAGCCGGCCCTTTCCCGGTGTTAAGCATACGCATCTGGATATAAGTCTTGTCTGTGTTGCGTCCCATCTCGCCGCCAAGCGCATCGATCTCGCGGACGACGTGACCTTTGGCCGGACCGCCGACAGACGGGTTACATGGCATATACGCTACCGCATCTAAGTTGATCGTCAAAAGCAGGGTATCACACCCCATCCGTGCCGCAGCCAAGGCTGATTCACATCCGGCATGTCCCGCCCCGATGACGATTACGTCAAAATTACCGCCTTCATATGTTGTACTCATTGGTTCCCCCTCCTACTTGCCCAGACAGAATTGGGAGAAAATCTGGTCAATCAAATCTTCGCCCACACTCTCGCCAATCACTTCTCCAAGAAGCTCCCAGGCTTTTTTAATATCAATCTGTACCATGTCGATTGGCATCTGACCCTCGATCCCCACGATGGCTTCACGGATCGCCTCTTCCGCCTGACGGAGCAGATGGATGTGACGCGCATTGCTGACATAGGTCATATCTTCCTGCTGTACACGTCCGCTGAAGAAGATCTTCGCGATCGCCTCCTCCAGCATCTCGATCCCTTTTTCCTCACGCACCGAGGTCATGACGAGCGGCTGGTTCGGGAAATGCTTCGTTACCTCATTCATATCGATATGCTGTGGAAGATCGGTTTTATTGACGATCACGATCACATTAAGACCCTTGGCAGCTTCGAAGATCGCGTAGTCATCTTCTTTCAGCTGTTCGTTGAAATTGACCACCAACAGCACCAGATCAGCCTGCTGCAACACCTGACGGGACTTCTCCACCCCGATCTTCTCCACGATATCCTCTGTCTCACGAATTCCCGCTGTATCGATCAGACGCAGCGGCACCCCACGAACATTCACATACTCCTCGATCACGTCACGGGTCGTCCCTGCCACATCGGTGACGATTGCCTTCTCCTCCTGCACAAGACTGTTCAGAAGTGAGGATTTACCCACATTCGGTCTCCCAACGATCGCAGTGGAGATCCCCTCTCTGAGGATTTTCCCCTGCTTGGCAGTCATGAGCAAGCGTCCAATCTGGGTTTCGACCTCCCGGCACTTGGTCATCAGCAGATTTTGCGTGAAATCCTCGACATCGTGCTCCGGATAATCCAGCGTCACCTCGATATGGGCCATCGCCTCGATCAGCTCTTGTCTCAGGCTCTTGATCAGCTTGGACAGCTTCCCCTCCACCTGACCCAAGGCCACCTTCATCGCCCTGTCCGTTTTCGCCCGGATCAAGTCGATTACCGCCTCAGCCTGCGACAAGTCAATCCTTCCATTCAAAAACGCACGCTTCGTAAATTCCCCCGGCTCTGCCAGTCTCGCGCCGTTCTCCAAAATCAAATCCAGCACACGCTGCACCGATACGAACCCACCATGACAGCTTACCTCTACCACGTCTTCTCTTGTAAACGTACGCGGTGCCTTCATGATGGCCACCAGAACCTCTTCCACCATCTCATCGGTCTTTGGATCGACCAGCTTGCCGTATTGTATCGTATGACTATCCACAGTGGATAACTGCTGTTTTCCACGATAGATCTGATCCACAATGCGAATAGCGTCCGCTCCACTCACCCGGATGACTGCAATACTGCCTTCACCCATCGGGGTAGCCACGGCCGCAATAGTATCCATGTCCACTTCTTTCACCTCAAAAACCCCATTTGGAGTTATCTACTAACGTACTAGCTTATCATACTTTACCCACAATTAACAGTGAATAAAAAAGCAACCTAACGCGAAAATAGGTTGCAAACTGTAAAAATCACTTATCCACAGTATGTTCGGATTCCATTCAGTCAAAACCCTGATGCCGACTTATCCACAAAAAAAAGAAGCCCGATTACTCAGGCTTCTTTGGCTTGCTTAGGAGAGACCACAATATATCGCTGCGGTTCTTCTCCTTCGCTATAGGTAACCACATCTGTTCGGCTTTGTAGGTAAGCGTGAATCACTTTGCGTTCAGCAGCCGACATCGGTTCGAGGCGTACGCTTCGTCTGGTGCTGACTGCCTTTTGGGCAATGCGTCCGGCCAGCTGTTCAAGAGCTTCCTTACGCTTGGTGCGGTAGTTCTCTGCATCCAATACGATCCGGACATGCTTTTGCGCGTGGCGGTTGGCTACGACATTGACCAGATACTGAAGCGAATCCAGTGTCTGACCACGGCGTCCGATGATCATCCCGAGGTTCTCTCCCACAATATCGAACAGAATTCCATCCTCATGCGGGCGAGTCTCGATGCGGACAGACACCTTCATCTTATCCAGCACATCTGCCAAAAACGCTTTTCCGTCTTCAACCGGATCGTGATTTACTTCTACTTCTACTTTGGCATTCTTCGTGCCGATCAGACCCAGAAAACCTTTACTTGGCTCTTCCAGGACGCGGACTTTCACCCGGCTCTTTGGAACAGCCAATTCTTTGAGGGCCAATTCAACGGCTTCATCAATGGTTTTCGCTGTGGTTACTGCCTTTTTCACTTGCCAGATCCCCCTTTTTTGCCTCCGCCGGCTTGAGGAATGGGACCGCTTTTGCCTTGTCTTCTGACATCTTTATAGAGGAAGTACGTCTGTACGATCATGAACACGTTCCCGTATACCCAGTAGAGGGAGAGTGCAGATGGGAGTGTGATAGAGATCGCTAGGATCATCAGTGGCATCATCACCATGAACATCTGCATTTGCGGGTTGTTCTGCATCTGTTGACCCATCATTTTTTGTTGCAAGTAGGTCGTGGCCGCAGCCAGAACCGGCAGGATGTAGTACGGATCCTTCTCACCGAGGGACATCCACAGGAATGTATGGGTACGAATCTCTTCGGTACGAACAATCGCATGGTAGAACGCAATCAGAATCGGCATTTGCACTAACAGAGGAAAGCACCCTGCGAGTGGATTTACGCCATGCTTTTGGAAAAGCATAATCGTTTCTTGCTGTGCTTTTTGCGGATCGTTGGCGTGCTTTTCACGGATTTTTTGCATTTCCGGCTGAATTTCCTGCATCTTCTTGGAGCTGTTGATTTGCTTGAGCATCAGCGGCAGGGTTGCCAGACGAATCAGCACAGTTGCAACCAAGATCCCAAGTCCATAGCTGCCACCCAGGAATTCTGAGGATTTTTTAATCAGCCAAGAGAGCGGGTAGACCAGCCAGGCATCCCAGAAGCCCCCGTTTGGATTGATTGGTTGCGGGTGCGCAACGTCGCTGCAACCGGCAAGAACAGCCACGAGCAGCACGAGCAGGAGTGTGTAGCGAACACGGCTCTTCAACGTGTGTTCCTCCTTTGTATATGTAGAATTCATGTATCCCTTCGTTCAGGAACAGGATCAAGCCCTCCTGGATGAAACGGATGGCACTTGGCAATCCGCCGAATGGTCAGCCAGCCGCCTTTGAGCGCCCCAAAGCGCCGAATCGCTTCCATCCCATAGTGGGAACACGTCGGAGCAAACCGGCAAGACGGTGGTTTGAGCGGCGAGATGAACAGCTGATAGCCACGGATTAACCACATCAGTAAGCGGGCCATCAGGGCTTCATCCTCCCTTTGGTACAGGCTCAGCCGGCTTCACCACTTTGGCACGCTTGAAGGCATGCAAAAGCGAGCCTTTGATCTCATCAGGCTGCATCAGCTCAACACCCTGACGCACGATGATCACCAAGTCTTGCCCCTCTTTGATCCTACTTTCCAGACTTGCAATCGCTTCCCGTATGGAGCGCTTCACACGGTTTCTTGTGACCGCGTTCCCAATCTTCTTACTGACGGAAATGCCTGCCCGAAACGGACCTTGTCCCTCTTTGGGCAACGTATAAACGACAAACTGCTTGTTGGCCGCAGATGTTCCTTGTTGGAAAACCACTTGGAACTCTTCGTTTTTCCGCAGGCGATGCGAATGATGCAAGGCTTTCAACCCCTACCATCAACATTATAGTAAAAAAGACATGCTGCTATCTCTTCAAATTCTATGTAAGAAAAAAGGCCACTTAAAAGTGTGGCCTAAGCGGATAATACTTTTCTACCTTTACGACGACGAGCAGCCAAAACTTTACGGCCATTTTTCGTGCTCATGCGTGCACGGAAACCATGGTCTTTTTTGCGCTTACGGTTGTTAGGATTAAATGTAGGTCTCATTCTGTTACACCTCCGTCCTACAGGCATTCTTTCGCATTATACTAACTGATCATCAAAAAGTCAAGACAATCACCTTTTAAAAAGCTTGTCCGTTTTATCCCCAACAAATTATTTCCCGCCAGATAGTGCGATGTGGATATTTTAATTATCCACAATACACATTTCGACAACCCTATCGACAACTTGTACACAAAATATAGGGGTGTGTATAGTTATGGTATACTATTTGTGGTATTTGTGGATAAGTAGGAAAAAACCATTGATAACACTAGGTTTTTCTGTTATTATATTTTTGTTTTGAGTCGTGAATAACTACAGGCGGATTTATTCTTTTCCACAGCCTGTGGATAATATTGTGGACAGTTTTCCAGTCTTGTGAGTAAAAATATTCACAGAGATGCGGAGTATGTTCCTATTTTTATCTCTGCACTCTTCTTTCATTAGATAAGCTTAACCTGTTTAACCTGAAATTATCCACAGTATCGCCCCAGTTTTTTGAAAGGAGGGATTTAGGTGGACGCAGCTATTAGCGAACTTTGGCGAAAAGTTCTGGCCAAGATCGAAAAGACCTTGAGCAAGCCAAGCTTCGACACTTGGTTAAAAGCAACCCAAGCCACTACCTTAGAAGAAGATTACCTTGTTGTTGTAGCTCCCAATGAGTTTGCCCGGGATTGGCTGGAATCTCGCTACTCGGCGCTAATCATCGATACACTATATGAGACAACCGGCGTAAATATGAAAGTAAAATTCGTCGTCCCTCAAAATCCCGATTCATCCATCCAAGACGAACTTCAGGTGCCGAAAGCGAAGCCTGCTGTGCAGCCGCCAGTCGCTGACGAGCAGCCACCTAGCATCCTCAATCCGAAGTATACCTTTGATACATTCGTCATCGGTTCTGGCAACCGCTTTGCCCATGCGGCCTCTCTCGCGGTAGCAGAAGCACCGGCCAAGGCATACAACCCGCTGTTTATCTATGGGGGCGTAGGTCTTGGCAAAACTCACTTGATGCACGGGATCGGGCATTATGTGCTCCAGCAGAACCCCAATGCCAAGGTGGTCTACCTCTCCTCCGAGAAGTTCACCAATGAGTTCATCAACTCGATCCGCGACAACAAGACGGTCGAGTTCCGTAACAAATACCGCAACGTCGATGTTCTTCTGATCGACGATATTCAATTCCTGGCTGGAAAAGAACAGACCCAGGAGGAATTCTTCCATACCTTTAATGCCCTCCACGAAGAGAGCAAGCAGATCATCATCTCCTCTGACCGACCACCAAAGGAGATCCCTACTCTGGAAGACCGGCTCCGCTCCCGTTTCGAATGGGGCTTGATCACCGATATTCAGCCGCCTGACTTAGAGACGCGGATTGCGATCCTGCGCAAAAAAGCGAAAGCCGAGAATCTGGATATTCCAAATGAAGTGATGATCTACATCGCCAATCAGATCGACAGCAACATCCGCGAGCTGGAAGGCGCTTTGATTCGTGTTGTCGCTTACTCTTCTCTGATCAACCGTGACATCGATACGAGCCTTGCAGCGGAAGCTCTGAAGGATATCATTCCATCCTCCAAGCCGCGCGTTATCACGATCATTGACATCCAGCGGGCCGTGGGTGAATCCTTCAGCCTCAAATTGGAAGATTTCAAAGCGAAAAAACGGACCAAATCCGTCGCTTTCCCCCGCCAGATCGCTATGTACCTCTCCCGCGAGCTGACCGATGCCTCTCTCCCGAAAATCGGCGATGAGTTCGGCGGCCGCGACCATACGACAGTCATCCACGCCCATGAAAAAATCTCTAAGCAGCTGGCGACGGACCCTGCTCTGCAGACCACAATCCAGACTCTTATGGAAAAGCTCAAAGGCGGCCATTAAACTGTGAATAACCGAAAAAGCCTATACACAACTTATCCACATGTGTATAGGCTTTATTTTTCAGCGTATTTTGGGGTTGTCCACAAACTCACAGCCCCTATTACTACTACTGTCTTTTAAAAAGATTAATCAATTAATACTTAATATGCATACGGCATACAGGCTATGTATGATAAAATCTTGTGATGAAAGTATCTCGATACGGGGGTAAGGTATCTTATGCAAATTACCGTTCAACGTGACAAATTGTCGACTGCTGTCTCTCATGTGACGAAAGCTGTTTCTACAAGAACGACGATCCCGATTTTGACAGGGATTAAGCTCAAGGCAGATGAGGAAGGTCTGACACTCACTGGCAGTGATTCTGACATCTCAATCGAAGTACATATCCCACTGGAAGAAGCAGGTGAATGGGGTGTTACTGTTCACAAGCCAGGCAGCGTTGTACTGACCTCACGTATCTTCAGTGAAATCGTACGAAAACTGCCAGGTAACGAAATTGATATTCAAGTAGATGACCGTCTGGTGACGTTGATTCGCTCAGGCAAAGCAGAATTCACTATCAATGGACTGAATGCAAGTGAATATCCGCAATTGCCACAGCTCGAAGAGGATAAAGTATTCAGCATTCCAAGCGATCTGTTGAAGACAATGATCCGTCAAACTTCTTTTGCTGTAGCCACTTCTGAGATGCGTCCGATTCTGACTGGGATCATGTGGAGTCTGGAGGAAGGCGTACTGAAGTTCGTTGCGACAGACAGCCACCGTTTTGCCAGCCGTTCTGCCCAGGTAGAGTGTTCTAGTGATCTGCGCGTGCAAAATGTTGTCGTACCGGGGAAGAGCTGTAATGAACTGGTGAAGATCATGGACGATGATCAAAATCCGATCGATATCGTCGTGGCCGAAAACCAGATCCTCGTGAAGTCCAAGCATATCCTGTTCTATTCCCGCCTGCTGGAGGGAACCTATCCAGACACCAACCGGATCATTCCGCAAAGCAACAAGACCGAAATCGTGCTGCAAACCAAAGATATCCTCAATGCCATTGAGCGTGCTTCGCTGTTGAGCCGTGAAGGAAAGTCCAATGTAGTGCGTCTGGCTACGATGGCAGACGGTACTGTTGAAGTTTCCTCCAACGCCCCTGAGATCGGAAAAGTAACCGAAATCGTTCAAGCGAATGCGGTAAATGGGGAAGAATTAAAGATATCCTTTAACGCCAAATACATGATCGATGCGCTCCGCTCCGTAGACAGCAGTGAGATCCGTGCAAGCTTCACTGGTGCGATGAGCCCGTTCATCATCCGCCCGACTGATCATGACTGGATTCTGCACCTGATCTTGCCGGTTCGTACGTACTAATTTTGTTTGACAGAAAGGGAGATGCCCTCATGGCACAGACCGTTACGATTACAACTGATTACATCGCATTGGGTCAGTTTCTCAAATTAGCCGGAGTGATTGATACCGGCGGCATGGCAAAGCCTTTCCTTGCAGAAGTGCCGATTAAAGTGAATAATGAGTTGGAGAACCGTCGCGGACGCAAGCTGTACCCAGACGACGTGATTGAGATCGAAGGGTTTGGTGAGTACCGGGTTACTCGGGACTGAGAGGAGACATTTCTTTGTTTCTCAAGGATTTGACGCTGTCCAACTATCGTAACTACCCCAACCTGCAGCTCAAGTTCGATGGGCCGATCAATCTGTTCATCGGCAACAATGCGCAGGGAAAAACGAATGCACTCGAATCCATCTATGTCCTTGCCTTGGCCAAGTCACACCGGACCGCCAAGGACAAGGAACTGATCAAATGGGATGCCGAATATGCCACAATCCGTAGCGACGTGATGCGACGCTACGGTTCTGTGCGTTTGGAGATGCAATTGACGAACAAGGGCAAGAAGGCTAAAATAAATAGTTTAGAGCAGAAAAAATTGAGCGACTACATCGGGACGCTCAATGTTGTGCTGTTCGCTCCCGAGGATTTGGCGATTGTCAAAGGGGCTCCGGCCCAGCGCCGCCGTTTTCTGGATATGGAGATCGGTCAGGTCTCCCCTGCCTATGTCTATCATCTGAGCAATTACAACAAGGTCTTGATGCAGCGCAACCAACTGCTCAAAGATTTGTGGATGAAAAAACAGGCCGGAAATGATATGATTATGATTTGGAATACCCAATTAGCCGAATTAACGGTAAAATTGCTTAAGAAGCGCTTCGAATTCATCAGCAAGCTGGAAGCCTGGGCCAGAGAGATCCATACCGGGATTACGAACGGCAAAGAGCTTCTCACCCTGCATTACCAGAACTCCACCCCGGTCACACCGGAGATGGAGATGAGTGAAGGCATGGATGTGCTGATGACGGAGTATGAGACCCTGTTTGAGCGCGAAAAACAGCGTGGCTCCACCTTAATTGGGGTGCACCGCGATGATTTTTCCCTCAAAGTCAACGGCATCGACGTACAGGCATATGGTTCACAGGGACAGCAACGCACTGCTGCCCTTTCACTAAAGCTGGCTGAGATCGAACTGATCAAACAAGAGGTGGGCGAATACCCGATTCTCCTGCTTGATGATGTATTGTCCGAATTAGATGAACACCGCCAGACCCTCCTGTTAGAAACGATTCAGGACAAAATCCAGACGTTTGTAACGACCACTGGAGTGGAAGGCTTAAAACATCAGGTCTTAGACCAAGCAACTCGGTTTTATGTACGTGAAGGGAATATCTCCATGGAGAACTAGGGAGGAATGGGCATGTTTATTCACATTGGCGGAGATACCGTAGTCAGCATGAAGGACGTGATTACCATCGTGGATCATCAGTCCGTGAAGAACTCCAAGGTGTCCCGCAAGTTCATTGAAGATGAACGTAAAGTAAAGCAATTGGTGGATACGAGTATGGAGGAGACCAAATCCTACATCATCACCAAGGAAGTAATCTTCTGCTCACCGATCTCTTCCCTGACCTTAAAAAAACGTGCCCAGTTCCTGAATCATTTCGATCAATTCCCAGCCGTACAAACTGATTTCGAGGAGTTGACAGAGTAGTGGATCAAGTGACAACTAAAGAAACTAGCTATGATGCGAGTCAGATACAGGTGTTGGAAGGTTTGGAGGCTGTTCGTAAACGTCCAGGTATGTATATTGGCTCAACCAGCAGCCGAGGGCTACATCACCTGGTATGGGAGATCGTAGACAACTCGATTGACGAAGCACTGGCTGGACATTGTGATGAGATTCATGTATATATTCACCCTGACAATTCCATTACCGTAACAGACAATGGTCGCGGGATTCCGACCGGGATTCATGAAAAGACAGGGAAATCCACTGTAGAAACCGTTTTGACCGTTCTTCACGCCGGGGGTAAGTTCGGCGGCGGCGGTTACAAAGTATCGGGTGGTCTGCACGGGGTAGGTTCTTCTGTTGTGAACGCTTTGTCTGAGTGGATGAAAGTAGAAGTAAAGCAGAACGGAAAAATCCACTTCATGAGCTTTGCAGTTGGTGCGCCGGATGGAGATCTCAAGGTCATCGGCGAAACCGAAGAGCATGGCACCAAGGTTACGTTTAAGCCAGATCCGACCATTTTTACGGAAACAACCGTGTATGAGTACGAGATCCTGCAGAAGCGGATCCGCGAGCTGGCCTTCCTCAACAAAGGTCTGAAGATTGCTCTGCATGATGAGCGTCCTGAACAGGAACGCACCGATGTGTTCCACTACGAGGGCGGAATTATCTCATTCGTCGAGCATCTCAACAAAAACCGTGAAAAGCTGCATGAAGAGGTCATTTACTGTGAGGGTGAAAAAGACGGCATGCTCGTCGAAGTCGCGCTTCAGTACAACGACAGCTACGTCAGCAATCTTTACTCTTTTGCCAATAACATCAACACGCATGAGGGCGGTACCCATGAAGCCGGCTTCAAAACAGCTCTCACCCGCGTGATCAATGACTATAGCCGTAAATTTAACTTCCTCAAGGAAAAAGATGCGAACCTCTCCGGGGACGATGTGCGCGAGGGAATCACCGCGATCATCTCTGTAAAGATTCCAGAGCCGCAGTTTGAGGGACAGACCAAAACCAAGCTGGGTAACTCAGAGGCACGCAGCGTCACAGAATCGATCTTTGGCGAGCGTTTTCAGGCATTCATGGAGCAGAACCCAGCCGTAGCGAAAAAGGTCGTAGAGAAGGCTCTGATGGCCGCCAGAGCGCGTGAGGCTGCCCGTAAGGCACGTGAGCTGACCCGCCGTAAAAATGCACTGGAGGTAAGCGCTCTGCCTGGTAAGCTGGCTGACTGCTCCTCCAAAGACCCTGCTGAGAGCGAACTGTTCATCGTAGAGGGTGACTCCGCGGGCGGTTCTGCCAAGCTCGGCCGTGACCGTCATTTCCAGGCGATTCTGCCGCTCCGTGGTAAGGTGCTCAACGTAGAGAAGTCCCGCCTCGATAAAATTCTCGCCAACAACGAAATCCGTGCGATCATCACAGCGCTTGGTACGGGGATTGGCGAAGATTTCGACATCAGCAAGGCCCGTTATCACAAAATCGTGATCATGACGGATGCGGACGTCGACGGTGCGCATATCCGTACCCTGTTGCTTACCTTCCTGTACCGCTATATGCGCAAACTGATCGAAGAAGGCTACGTCTACATCGCACAGCCGCCTCTCTTTAGCATTAAACAAGGGAAACAAATCTATTACGCGTATAATGACCGTCAGCGTGATCAGATCTTATCCCAGCTCAAAGAAGTACCAAAACCAGCGATTCAGCGCTATAAAGGTCTGGGTGAGATGAATGCCGACCAGCTGTGGGAAACCACGATGGACCCTGATGTCCGTACCCTGCTTCAGGTTAACCTTGAAGATGCGATGGATGCTGACATCGTATTTGAGACGTTGATGGGGGATGAAGTAGAGCCACGCCGCGACTTCATTGAGACGTATTCCCGCAATGTCCGTAACCTCGATATCTAAACTGTATACAGCAAAAGGACTTCGTTATGGGTGTGGTCAAGACCCTATTTTGTAGACAGTAAGAAAAACCCCGGCCGTTAGGCCGCAAGCTGACGCCTGTATTCTATAGGGGTCAGCTTGTTTAATTTGATTTGCAGACGCTCTTCATTGTAAAAACG
>NZ_VCNA01000016.1 GCF_006170445.1 Brevibacillus dissolubilis
GGCACGCCGCCAGCGTTCGTCCTGAGCCAGGATCAAACTCTCCAATAAAGTTGAAGTTGATCTAGGTCAAAAACTTGTTGCTTGGCTGAATTATCATTTGCTTTCGCTGTTCAGTTTTCAAAGGACAACTCTTAGATCTTAACAAACCAGATATTCATTCGTCAACATTTTCTTGAGTGATCCTGCTGACCTTTAATACTCTAGCACACATCAAATTAATTAGCAAGAGTAATTTTTCAGGAATAATATTGGAATTAGCTTGAACAACAACGAAATTTACTATATCACAGCGAGAAAAATATAATCAAGAAATTTTTTTCTATCAAAAACAAAAAGGAAGCAGTCCCTATATCGGGTTGCTTCCTTTTGTCTAAACTGAGTCGGGTTTCCCCGTTTCGTAATCTGGAAAATTAGTCTCTCTCACGCATGAGCGGGAAGAGCAGTACGTCACGGATGGACGGGGAGTCAGTCAAGAGCATCACGAGACGGTCGATCCCGATTCCGAGACCCCCTGTTGGCGGCATACCGTACTCAAGTGCTTCGATGAAGTCCTCATCCATTTCGTGTGCCTCGTCGTTCCCTTTTGCTTTTTCAACCATCTGCGCTTCGAAACGTTGACGCTGGTCGATCGGGTCGTTGAGCTCGGTAAATGCGTTGGCGTGCTCACGCGCAACGATGAACAGCTCGAAACGATCCGTGAAGCGAGGGTCTTCATCGTTCTTTTTCGCCAATGGGGAGACTTCCAGCGGTTGTCCGTAGACGAAGGTTGGCTGGATGAGAGTCTCTTCACATTTTTGCTCGAAGAACTCATTGACTACATGTCCAAAGGTATGGTGCGGTTCAACAGATACACCGTGTTCTTTGGCAAGTGCGCGCGCTTCATCGTCGCTCATCTGTTTCCAGAAGTCTACACCGGTGATTTCCTTGATCAGATCAACCATGTGGACGCGGCGCCATTGTGGAGTCAGGTCGATTTCTTGGCCTTGATAGTTCACTTTGGTCGTGCCGAGAACATCTTGCGCGATGTGGGCAATCAGGTTCTCGGTGAGTCTCATGATGTCTTGGAAGTCTGCATATGCTTCGTACAGCTCCATCATGGTGAACTCTGGGTTGTGGCGGGTAGAAATACCCTCGTTGCGGTATGCGCGGCCGATCTCATACACCTTTTCCAAGCCGCCGACGATCAGGCGCTTGAGGTGGAGTTCGAGGGCGATACGCATATACAACTGCATGTCCAATGCATTGTGGTGCGTGATGAACGGACGTGCAGATGCACCACCTGCGATAGCGTGCAGGGTTGGGGTTTCTACTTCCAGATAGCCGATGCTGTCGAGATAGCGGCGCATGGAGGTCAGGATGCGGCTGCGGGTAATGAAGGTATCGCGAACCTCTGGGTTGACGATGAGGTCCACGTAGCGTTTGCGGTAACGGGTCTCGACGTCTTTGAGGCCGTGGAATTTCTCCGGCAACGGACGAAGGGACTTGGAAAGGAAGACGAGTTCTTTTGCTTTGATGCTGAGCTCGCCCTTGTTGGTTTTAAAGACTACGCCTGTCACACCGATCAGGTCGCCGATGTCTGCCAGGTCAAACACGTCATACTCTTGCGCGCTCACAGTATCCTGGCGCACGTAGATTTGGATTTGTCCACTGCGGTCGAGCAAAGAAGCGAACTTCGCCTTACCCATGTCGCGCTTCGCCATGAGACGGCCTGCGATCACTACGGTTTGGTTGAGTTGTTCCAGCTCTTCTTTGGTCTTGTCGCCGAATTCACGGGCGATGTCGGCCGCTTGGTTTTTGGCTTCAAAACGTTTGCCGAACGGGTCGATGCCCCACTCGCGGAGTTGGTTCATCTTGTCGTGTCTGACTTGCAGCAGTTCGTGCAGACCTTCTTCTTTTTGTTGTTCGTCTTGTTGTAATTCTTGATCGTGTTGATCTTGTGACATGCGTTATTCACTCCTTGCTCGTATATAGCCAGATGGCGTACCTTTGCATGTGAGGTACGCCTGGTTGGTGTTTATGAATTAAAGTTTGATATCGAGGATTTCGTATTGGATCACGCCAGCTGGAACGTTAACATCAACGGTCGTGCCTTTGGATTTGCCAAGCAGAGCCTGACCAACTGGAGATTCGTTAGAGATCTTGTTGTTGATTGGGTCGGACTCAGCAGAACCCACGATGGTGTATTCTACGACATCGCCGAATTCGATATCTTTGAGGATCACGGTAGAACCAACGCTCACCACACCAGTATCGACGTCTTCATTGGTGATGATACGTGCGTTGCGGAGCATTTTTTCGAGGGTAAGGATGCGGCCCTCGATGAAGGCTTGCTCATTTTTTGCTTCTTCGTATTCGGAGTTTTCGCTGATATCGCCAAAGCTGATCGCTTCTTTGATACGGGCAGCTACTTCTTTACGTTTAACCGTTTTCAACTCTTCTAGTTCGTGTTCTAGTTTCGCTAAACCATCTGGAGTAAGAATGACTTCTTTTTCAGACATGTTCAATTCCCCCGTTTATAAAAAATAAGTAATCCCGAAGTTGGCATTCTCAGGATTATATGTAAATCTCCCTCGTGGTATACAGAGGGGATTAAGGCGTTTGGCGCTTCTGAGAGGTCATCATAGGGAAAGCTGCCAGATTTTAGTGTCTGGCAGCTTACTAACGATAATATGAGGTATTATAGGATATGCCGAACAGGTTGTCAATGTCTGGATAAAACTAATAGTTGACGGTTTCCTCAGCTTCTGTATCAGTTGCCATGGCTGATTCATCCATACCAGGAGCACCGTTTTCCAGCCACTCGACATAATCGTACATCGCCTTGTGGAGCTCTTCATAGGTCTCTACACCATTGATCAGATTCTTGGTGAGGGTGGCGCCTTTGAGACCTTTGAGATACCAGGCAGCGTGTTTACGCATCTCAAGAACACCGACGCGCGGGCCTTTGAGAGCGATCAGACGGTCTGCGTGGAGCATACAGATGTCGGCACGCTCGCGCGGAGTCGGGTCTGGTGAGAGCTGACCTGTCGTGAGGTATTGAATCGTGCGGTACAGCATCCATGGGTTACCCAATGCAGCGCGTCCGATCATAACACCGTCGCAGCCGGTCGTGTCGAGCATGCGGCGGGCATCCTCAGGTGTGGCTACGTCCCCATTACCGATGACTGGAATGCCGACGGTTTCTTTTACGCGGCCAATCCATTCCCAGTCGGCTTTGCCTTTGTACATCTGCACACGGGTACGTCCATGGACTGCGACTGCAGCACCGCCTGCGCGTTCAACGGCTTTCGCATTTTCCAGCACATAAAGATGGTCTTCGTCCCAGCCAAGACGCATTTTGACGGTTACTGGTTTGTCTACGGCATCGACCACAGCGGAGACGACCTCGTAGATTTTTTCCGGGTCCAGCAAAAGGCGGGCACCTGCGTCACAGCTGACGATCTTCGGCACTGGACAGCCCATGTTAATGTCGATGATGTCGGCATTAGTGTACTGGTCAACATGCTTCGCCGCTGCGACCAACGTCTCACGGTCCCCACCGAAGATTTGCAGGCTCAATGGCTTTTCGCGTTCGTCGACGTAGAGCATATCCATCGTGCGCTTGTTGCCTTGGACAATCGCTTTGTCGCTAACCATCTCGGCGCAGACCAAGCCTGTACCGAATTCCTTGGCAATCAGACGGAAGGCAGGATTGCAGACCCCTGCCATCGGTGCAAGCACGACGTTGTTTTTCAGTTCAATGTTACCAATTTTCATGTATGTTAACCCTCCTTTAGCCTCGAAGGTTGATTTCGAAGTTAAGAAACATATTCATTTCTTATTTATAGCACATAATTCATCGTAATCGACCTGTAAAGTGTTGGCTATTTTACGCAACACGTTTTCCGTTGGGATTCTTGTGCCTCTTTCCAGTGTTCCGACAAACGAAAGCGAGACTCCCATCTCCTCTGCGAGAGTCTGCTGAGTAAAGCCTTTTAATTTGCGGAAGGCTCTGATTCGGCCTCCCAATCGAGTGTCCCCCATTTGTGTACCCCCTTGTGATCCTCTGTCAACGCAATCCACTCGTCTATCGTCCGTGTCGTCCCTGCCAGCTGGCCGCCCTCCCAGACATCGCGCAGCGGAACCAGTACAAACGCACGGGAAAACATCGCCTGATGCGGAATCGTAAGCTCAGGCAGCTCTACCCGTTCGGTGCCATACAGCAAAATGTCGATGTCGATTGTACGCGGACCCCAGCGGACGGTACGGACACGTCCTAATTCTTGTTCGATGGATAACAGCTGTGTCAACAGTGCCTGCGGCTCCAACGTGGTCTCAACCCGTATCACCATGTTGAAAAAAGCAGGCTGATCCGTATAACCCACAGGATCGGTTTCGTATACGGCAGAAAGTTGCTGGACAGTGATGCCCTCTGTGTGATGGATCTCGTCGACCGCGGCTTGAAGATTCAGCTCACGGTCTCCGATGTTGGTGCCTAGTGCCAGATAGGCTTGCACTCGCCTTGACATGTTTAGGTGTTCACTCGCTTTCGTACCATCTCGATTGCAACCGATTCGTAATGTCCGTTGATCGGTGGATTAGGTTTGGTCACTTTGACTTTTACTTCGGTAAACGGGAAGGTAGCCAGCAATTGGTCGGCAATTCGGGCGGTCAGTGTCTCAACCAGCTTGTAGCGTTCACCCTCCACGTATTTTTTCACCAGGTCAAAAATGTCGGCATAGTTGACGGTATCATTCAGGTCGTCGGTTTCTCCGGCCTTAGACAGATCGAGGGAAAGCTCCAGATCGACGTAAAAACGCTGTCCCAGCTGGGCTTCCGCCTCGAATACGCCATGGTAGCCGTAGAATGACATGTGGTTAAAATAAATTTTATCCATGTACGTCCATCCCCTTTAGCATTGCGTCCATCATTCTGGCGACGCGTTTGATTTCTTTGACATCGTGGACACGCATGATATGACAGCCTTTGGTGATACCCAGTGCGACGGTGGCAGCTGTACCCTCCAGACGCTCCTCTGGTGGTAGATCAAGCACACGGCCAATCATGGATTTGCGCGACGTACCAAGCAGCACCGGATAGCCGAGAGCGACGAGGTCATCCAAGCGGCGCATGGTCTCCAGATTCTGCTCGTGTGATTTGACAAAACCAATCCCTGGATCGAGAATGATGTTCTCCTCACGTACCCCGGCCTCGACGGCGATCTGTACCGATTCCCGCAGGTCACGGATGTAGTCACTGAAAAAGTCGGTGTACTCGCGGTCCTCACGGTTGTGCATCAGGATAATCGGCACGTCCAGCTCTGCTGCTGTCTTGGCCATATCCGGATCTTTCTTCGCGCCCCACACATCGTTGATGATATGGGCACCAGCTTGGATCGCCTGCTTGGCTACCTCTGCCTTGTAGGTGTCGATTGAGATCGGTACCGGACAGTTGTCCCGGACAAGCGCTTCGATCACCGGGATCACACGGGCCAACTCATCCTCCAGACCGACCGGCGCAAAGCCCGGACGTGTCGATTCACCGCCCACGTCGATGATATCCGCACCTTGGGCCACCAGTTCCCGCGCATGCAAAACAGCCCGCTCCACATCATTGAAGCGTCCACCATCGGAGAATGAATCCGGCGTGACGTTCAAAATCCCCATGATCAATGTCCGCTGGTTGAGCGGCAAGATCAGGTTGCGGCAGACCAGCTCCGTACGTTTCCCCAGTTTATCCTGATTATAGAGCAATTCCTCAATCTCGGCTCCAAGTCGCTTCAGGCCAAATGGCTGCCCGCGCAATTTTCGGAGCACATCACGCATCTGCCGGCGGGTCGCTACCAACAGAACGCTGGATTCGGCTATATCGAGCATGGATACCTTCATATGTACCGCACAGTCGCCACCGCGCGCCAGCATCTCCTGCTTGAGAATGTTGGCCGCTTTGAGCGACACGTTATCGACACGGATCAGCAATGTCTCTCCCTTGGGGGCCATCAGCTTGATGCCGCCTGGGTCTGAACCGATTTTATTCATCTCTGCTGTAATCGACGCTTGGTCATAGACATGAACCACGTAAGGGTTATGCTTCATTCTGTTCGTTCCCCTCTTGCATAATGTCGATAGCATAACATAAATTCCCTATACAATTCTAGCGAACGAATAACGGAATGTGCATGCGACTTTTTCACTAACACCAAAAGCCCGGTTTTCACCGGACTGGCGTTTTGATCTCGTTTTATTTAGGTAAAAATGACTATACGGCTGAATCGTACAACTCCTCTGTCTCTTTTTGCTTGCGGTAGACGACACGGGAAATCAGGATACTTGCTTCGTACAAAAGAAACAGCGGTACAATGACCAGCACATCTGACACCAGATCCGGCGGCGTAATCGTCACCGAGACGATGGTAAGGAGCAGATAAGCAGGCTTGCGCAGCTTGCCCAAGCGATGCGGATTGACGATCCCGATCTGGCTTAAGAACAGTACCACAATCGGCATCTCAAAAATGATCCCAAACGGAATGGTCATATTTAATAGGAAATTAAAATATTCATTGGCGGTAATTAAAAGTTCAAAGTTCCCCTGTGCCAGTCCCAGTGCGAATTGGTACATCATCGGAAACAGCACAAAATAGGAAAAGCTGACCCCAAACACAAACAATAAAAACAGCGCCGGCACATACATCAGGGTCACTTTCCGTTCCTGCTTGGTCAGCGCTGGAGCGACGAACCTCCACAGCTGATAGGCGGCGACCGGAATGGTGATCGCAATCGCACCGACGGCAGCGAGCTTCATGTAGATTCCGAGAATGTCTAAGGGCCCGAGCACGGTCAGCTTTTCCCCGGAACGGCTGGAGAGAAATTCATAAATCGGCTCTACATATAAAAAACAGACCACCACACTGATGATAAACGTGCTGAAGGTGATCAACAGCCGCTTGCGCAGATCGGCAACGTGATCAATCAGATTCATCTCCTGCATGTCGATTCAACTCCTCTCTTTTTTTACAGGACAGGAATGTCACAGGAAAAAGGCAGTGCGCATAAAAGGCACTACCTTTTCAATCCTGTTGGTTCGTTCTAGTTCACGCGTTTGACAGCGTCAGGGGCAGGGGCATCACTTGCCAAGAGTGGCGTCGTGGTGGTTTTATCGCTTTTTTCTTTGTCATCGTCGTCCTTGGTCAAGTCGCGCGCGGCGGATTTGAACTCGGTGAGGGTACGGCCAAAGGCACGGCCGATCTCAGGCAGCTTGCTTGGTCCGAAGATTACCAGCGCGATGATCAGGATCAGAATTAAACCGGGAACCCCGATGGAAGATAACATGTTGGAAACACTCCTTTTTTAGAAGCCGGTGATGGCGATGACGCCTGGGCGGGCAACAGCAGTTCCGCCGTGCGGCCAATGGCTGGTTGGGGCATCGTAGGAGGCAAGGTTTTCACCTGGATGCTGGACGGACAGGAAGAGCGTTTTTTCATCTGGAGTAAACCAAGGGCCTGTCATCTCTGCCCCTACTGGAGCGGAAGCGAATTGGAACGCGTCGCCTTTGCGGGAACCAGTAGTCGGGATGAAGAAAAGACCGTTGTTTCCGAACTTTTTGTAGATGCCTGAGTTCATGGAGCCAGAAGAAATGTCCGTTACTACCCAGAGGTTACCTGCTTTGTCGAAAGCGAGATTGTCTGGCGCTGCGAAGCCGCTTTGCGGGCCGCCTGTCGCGAAAATTTCGAACTCGAAGGACGTGCCTGCATGGTTTTTATCTTTTTCAAACATACGCACGATTTGACCGTAGAAGTTGCCGTGCTTGGAGTTATTGGTCAGAGCAATGAAGATGGAACCGTCGATTGGGTGTACTTCGAGGTCTTCCGGACGGTCCATTGGTGTGCCGCCGACGGTTTTGGCTGCTTCACGGCAGTTGACGAGCACATCTGCCTGGGACGTGAAGAGCGGTTGGCCTTCTGTGTTTTTCGCACTTTTCAGGGCAGAGTTGGTTTCGTAGTCGAGGGCAACCCATGTGCCTTTGCCGAAGTTGGCAACATAGAGCGTACCTTCTTCGAGCAGTTTGGAGTTGTTTTTGCCTGCGGTTGGGTCGTACTTGCCTTTGGAGACATATTTGTAGACGTATTGGTCGTTGGCGTCATCACCCATGTAGACCACGAGCTGACCTGTGGTGGCAATGGTCATCGCTGTGTTTTCGTGGGAAAAGCGACCAAGAGCGGTATGCTTCTTCGGTGTGGACTTCGGATCGAATGGATCTGCCTCGATGACCCAGCCATAGTGGGTCGCATCTGGGAGCTTGCACTCTTTTACCACGGTGTCGTAGTTCTCTTCACAGGAGAGGATGGTGTTCCAGAGAGTAGAGCCTCCGGAGCAGTTGGCAAAGGTACCGATCACTTCTTTTGCACCGTTCATCGCTTTGGAGCCTGCTGCCGGGCCTGTTACGGTGTGCTTGGTCAAGCCGCTGATGCGACGACCGTATTTGGAATCAGCGACAAGCGTCCATTTGCCGTCTGCCTTTTTCACTTCGATGATGGAACCACCAAGTGCGTAGAGGTATTTCTCGATCTGTTCAGCGGTACGCAGATTTTTAGAGGAGTCGCTGTTGAGCGTGTCATAGCCATTCACGTAATATTCAAGCTCACCACAATACTCGTGGTTGACCCAGAGCAGGCCGTGATCGCTTTTGCCTTCGATTGGCAGATAGCAGGTGAAGTCGGCGTTCATACCGAATGTGTCGCCTTTGCTGTTGATCTTGTCGCCGTAGAGGGCGATTACTTCATATTTGTAGCCGTTTGGCAGCACGACATCATCTTTGGATGTGGCTTTGATCGGCAGGAATTTGGGTCTGTTGCTGGCCTTGGCGTCGAGGCCAAAGAGGTCATCGGCTGTTTTACCAGAAGCAGATTCACCTTCTGCGAGAGCAGGAATTCCCGTTGCGAGGGAAGCAAGCGCTGCCGTACCCGCGCCCAGATAGGTCAGAAACTGACGACGATTAATTTCCATGATTGAATCGCTCCTTTAGGGTAAGAATTTGATCGATTTCGTATCTCAAGAACGATTGTACAGGCCTAATGTCTAGTGGCAGTTAACAAAGGTTTAAGATAGCGTTAATGTATTGTAAACAGCAAAAAACCGCCCATGCCTTCATGAGCGGTTTCTTCGTGTGTCTGTTCCCTATGCTGTCATTGATTCTTTTTTTGCGTACGTGGTGATAAAATTCTGGAGAATCTGCTTGCCGTGCTCGGTGATCACAGACTCCGGATGGAATTGCACACCCTCCACGGCATATTGGCGGTGGCGCACAGCCATGATCTCTCCATCTTCGGTACGGGCGGTAACCTCAAGCTCTTCTGGCAGTGACTCCGGCTTAATCACCAGCGAGTGGTAACGGGCTGCGGTGAATGGCGTTGGCACATCGCGGAAGATCGTCTGATTGTCATGGAAAACCTCTGAAGTCTTGCCATGCATCAGGCGGTCAGCACGCACGACCTCAGCGCCAAAGACTTGCCCGATCGACTGATGACCAAGACATACCCCCAGAATCGGAATCTTACCGGCAAAGTGACGGATGATCTCCATACTCATCCCGGCTTCATTCGGCGTGCACGGGCCTGGCGAAATCATCAAATAATCAGGTGCCAGACGCTCGATCTCTTCTAAGGTGATGGCGTCATTGCGATACACTTCCAGCTCCTGACCCAATTCACCAACGAATTGTACCAAGTTGTACGTAAAAGAGTCATAATTGTCAATCATTAAAATCATAGCTCAGCTCTCCTCTCAACCTCTGCTCATACTAGACTAATCTCATGTTTCAAGCTTTATCATACCACAGCGGGCTTCTGATTGGGTACTGAAAAAAACGTAGAAAAAAGCGGCTCCCGCCCGGATCATGGACGGTGCCGCTTCCTTTCCTTCTATTATAAAAGAAGCCCTATTCTTCAAATTGATAAAGTGGAGTGGACAGGTAACGTTCGCCGTTGCTTGGGATGAAGACAACGACTTTTTTACCTTTGCCCAGACGCTCTGCTACCTGCAGGGCTGCATGAATCGCTGCACCAGAGGAGATCCCGCCGAGAATCCCTTCAGAACGGGCAACCTTACGCGCGGTTTCGAAGGCATCTTCGTTTTCGATTTTGATGATTTCACCATAGACATCGGTATCGAGGGTTTCTGGGACGAAGCCTGCACCGATCCCTTGGATTTTGTGCGGGCCTGCCTGACCACCGGAGAGAACTGGGGATGCTGCCGGTTCTACCGCGATTACTTGGAGGTCTGGGTACTCTTCTTTGAGCACTTGACCCACACCTGTGATGGTACCACCTGTACCTACGCCGGAGATCAGGGCATCGATGCCGCCGATTTCTTTCCCTTGCGCAAGCAGCTCTTGAGCTGTGGTTTCACGGTGTACTTTTGGATTGGATGGGTTTTTGAATTGTTGTGGCATGAAGTAGCTTGGGTTTTCTGCGGCAAGCTCTTCTGCTTTGCGGATCGCACCGCCCATGCCCTCGCTGCCTGGTGTGAGTACAAGCTCAGCACCATAAGCGCGAAGCAGGTTGCGGCGCTCCATGCTCATCGTCTCTGGCATCACGATCACAGCACGATAGCCTTTTGCTGCTGCTACCATCGCAAGACCGATCCCGGTGTTACCGCTGGTTGGCTCGATGATGGTGTCGCCTGGTTTGATCAGACCTGCTTGTTCTGCGTCTTCGACCATCGCCAGAGCGATCCGGTCTTTTACGCTGCTGCCTGGGTTGAAGAATTCTAATTTAAGATAAATGTCAGCCATGTCCTCGCCGACAATACGGTTTAATTTTACTAAAGGTGTCTGGCCGATCAGGTCAGTAATGGATTGTGCAACGCGCATATATCTCCGCCTCCTGAATACCGAGTAATGTACTTGGTTTTGTAGGTAATTATATCAGAGGTATTAATTTTCCGTCAATTCATTGTTTCCCTTTGATTTCGACACCTACAGCCTGTTTTAGCCGCTCCAGCACTGTATCCAGCGATTCCACTTTTCCTAGAGCGATATCGCGGCGGATCTGGTCTTTTACTTCATCGTATTCGGCTTGGTATGCTTCCTTGCGCTCCATGACCCGGATAATGGCAAAGCCCTCTTGGATCGGAATCGGCGTGCTGTCTTCCTTGATCTCAAGAGAACGGACGGCTGCCTGCAGATTCTCCTCCAGATCGCTGATTTTTACCCAGCCGACATCACCGCCATTGGCTGACGTGAGGCTGTCCAGTGAACGCTCTTTCGCCAGCGTGGAAAAGTTGGCTCCGTCCGACAGCTCTTGACGGACATTGGCCGCTTCCTCCTCAGAAGCAACGACAATCTGCAAAAAGTTCACTTTCGCCGGCTGTGCGTACTGATCCTGATGATTGCCGTAGTACGTACGCATCTCTTCTTCGCTGATGGAGATATCACGCGTAGCAATCTCCTGTAAAAGCAGCTGATAGCGCACCATCTCACGCAGTTCCTCCGTGGTTGTGCCCAGCTGCTCCCTCAGCGCCGTCTCCACATTCTCACCGCTGCTGTAGCTCTCTTTGAGCTTCTGTACCTCTTGCTCGATACGCGTAGGGTCCACTTCAATGCCAAGCCGCTCAGCTTCTTGGAACACAACGGCATGGTTGATCATCTCATCTAAGATACGCGGGCCGAACCGCTGTTCCAGCTTCTTGAGGTAATCGGATTTGTTAATGGAATAATCACCTGCAACAGCAACGGTTTGTAAGGCGCTGGCGTCTTTGTACCAAGCTGCTGTTATTACACAGAGCAAAAGCACAAGCGAGCCGACCAGCGCCCACAAGAACCTGGTGTTTTTCAATGAACTTCCTCCCCCTGCACGTCTCTACTTCTTGCTATTCTGGATGTCAGCGCGGATATTTTCCAAGGTCTCTTTTGAATAGTGATAGCGTTGGTTGCAGAAGTTGCAATGAACCTCGGCCTCGCCTTGTTCTTCGATCATGCCGCCCAACTCTTCATGGCCCAGACTGTAGAGCATCCCTTCCACCTTTTCTTCGGAGCAGGTGCACTTGAACTCCAGATCAAGACGGCTGAGGATCTTCGGATTTTCCAGTACCCTCTCGATCATCTCTTCCGGAGAAATCCCTTCTGCTACCATGCGGGATACCTGTGGAAGTCCTTTGAGGCGCTCTTCAAGCTTGGTGATGATCTCTTCAGGAGTACCTGGCAAAAGCTGAAGGATAAAACCACCGGAGCCTAAGATCGAGCGGTCTTCCGGATTCACCAGCACCCCAACAGATACCGCAGATGGAGTCTGCTCGGAAGTCACGAAATAATAGGCAAAGTCTTCGCCGATTTCGCCGGAGACGATTGGGGAGCTGCCTTGATATGGTTCACGCATGCCGAGGTCTTTGGTAACGAACAGAGAACCGTCCGTACCCACGGCACGGCGGACGTCCAGCTTGCCCAGCTCATTTAGGTCAAAATGAACCTGTGGGTTGGTCACGTAACCACGGATTTCCCCTTTGGCATTAGCGTCACAGGTGATGTTGCCGATCGGGCCGCCACCCTTGACGACCACGGTCAGTTTTTCTTCCCCTTTGAGCATCGCGCCCATGATCGCCGTCACGGTCAGGGTACGTCCCAATGCCGCACTAGCCGTATTCCACATATCGTAAGACTGACGGATTCCTTCTAAAATAGTTGTTGTGCGTGCAGCAAACGCCCGCACATGGCCATCAAATCCGGTAGCCCGAACGATATAGTTATCTGTTTGTTGTTGCATAAATCCTCCTCGTATGGCTTTGATATTTAAGAATAAAACCCCCGCAACCTAATGTAAGCAGGAGTTTAATCGTTGGCTTGTTCCTCGTCCTTATCCAATTGTACCCACGATTCGGCCCAATTTCCCACTTCATCCATGACCTTTTTGAGCCCTTTTCCTTTTTCAGTCAATTCATATTCAATCCGTACAGGTGTTTCCGGGTAGACATGCCGGGAGAGAATGCCCGCATTCTCCAGCTCCTTAAACCGTTCAGCCAGCATACGGTCGCTCATCCCAGGAATGATTTCAGAGATATCTTTGAAACGCTTCGGTCCACTAAGCAACGCATGAATGATCAGACCCGTCCATCGTTTACCAAGCAACTCAAAGGCTGATTCGAACTTGGGACACATTTGATGCTCTTTCATTGCGTATCAACCCCCTTTCGTATTATTTTAACATAGCCGCTTGTCAAAAGTAAGAGGCATGGGGTATGGATCGCCTTTTCAATTGCTTATTTTAGCTTGTCCAAAGCGGTCTTTAGATAAAAATAAAAACCACGCAACTCGTGGTCGCGTGGTAAGTGGCGAAAGGCTTTTTTTGGCCTGTACATGCTGTGTGTGAAGGCGGAGGGTGTTGATGACAAAGAGATCGAGGATATTTTGGCTCAAATACTCGTTAAGGCAGGTACTCCATCAAAGCGCGGGAGTACTTCTGTTTGCGTAGGCTCTCAATTGTGGTCGCCTCGATCTGGCGAATCCGCTCACGAGTAAGACCAAACTGTTTGCCAACCTCTTCAAGAGTATAGACCTGATCGTCATACAATCCATAACGCATCGCGATGATTTCTTGTGACCGTGGATTCAATCGGCTGAGCGCAGCAAACACTTGCGTACGCAAATCTACCTTTTCAATCCAATCTTCCAAATGAGCGTCACCGTCTTCTACAATCTCAGCATAGCTGAGGTTCTCGTCCTCAAATTCGTCCCAATGATCCAATTCATCATCGAAAGATTCCATCTTCATGGCCAGGGCATACTCGATGGATTCCACTTTTTCGATGGGAATACGTAAGAATTGGGCAATCTCATGCCGTTCTGGATAACGGTTGAGAGTATGAGCCAACTCTGCCATCTGTTTTTGGTAGAGTCGGATTTGTTCGTGCATATGCACAGGTATGCGAATAAGACGACCCTTATCACTGATCGCTCTGGTGATGGCTTGGGAAACCCACCAATGAGAGTAGTGATACAGACGGACGCCTCGGTTGATATCAAACTTTTCAATTGCCGTGAAAAGCCCAAATGTACCCTCTTGGATCAGGTCCAAAAGTGGCATACCCTTTTTCAAATGACGAAGTGCGGTGTGAACAACATAGCGAAGATAAGCACGAACCAGAAGGTCACGAGCTTCCAAGTCACCATCGCGTTGGTAACGAATCAGGCAATCCAATTCCTCTTCTTTGTCGATCATGGGTGTTGCTGCGACTTCTTCCAGGAACAATAAAGCAGACGTGTCCGTTCGCAAAGACTTCGGAACAACGATCCCTAATTGTTTTTCGACTTCCCGCCATCGACGGGGACTACCTTGGAAAGAGGTGTGACTAACTGTCATATGCAACCCTCACTTCATTCGAAAATAAAAATATTCAGTTATTTCCAATACTGTCTGATAAACATTTTCGACAATATCTCGTTCTTTCCTTCATATTAACAGATAATTAACAGTTTTGCTCATAAAAATTAATGGGATAATACCCAAGCATTGTACAAATTAAACCTGATTAAAATTTCCGTCCCCCCTTGAAAAGCCTGATATACAAGTAGTATACGGTCTAACACGTTAGTTGATTACCATGAAAAAGGAAAAATGGTTATAGAAATACAAATGCATTAAAATTTGATAGTTTCAACGCTCAGTACGGGGAAGGCGTGGCCGGGCAGAAGTGGTGAAATGGGACGGTCATCTATGTAGGCCAGCATGATCAGGGAAGGGCCTGTAATGGTCTTGGGAGCGAGGTGAATGGTTTCGCCGGACTGGTTAGTGATCGTGATTTGGAATTGTCCCCCTGTTGGACGGGGGAATGGGGCTTGTGCGATATTTTGAAGGGTGAGCTGGTGGTTGGCGTAACGGTAAGTGAGGTGGATATCGGTCTGCCAGTGCTGGAAGTCTATATAGTAGTGATGGAAAGAGATCGGATCGCTAGTGGCACTGGTGGGAGAAGGCATCCAGCTTGCATTCTCCCGGAGATAGCCACCATTTTGTTGCATTCGTACGGCAAAACGGTTAAGGGCCTCCTCTTCATTCAGTGAGATAATTCCCTCTGTTTTCAGAGATTCATTGATAGCAAATGTGGCATGATGATTAGCCAGCTCAAGCAGGTGTTTTACTAGTTGTTTCTTTTGCATGGCCATGTTTGTGTCTAGAATGGTGAGACCGAAGAAAAGAAAGAGCAGAGTGGTTGAGATTGTCAGCAGTTGAACAGCCGTAGGAATGCCTCCTTACGATCCCAGCGCCAGTATGGATAGTGGGATGTCTTGTATCACGGTGTTATGTCATACTCCATGATGTTAACCGTACCGCTATGTTCGGATGTCAGGTATTGCTCCTCTGTATATGGGAACAGGTTGGAAAAACGGGGAAACGTGGCTTTGAGCATCAGGGTAAATTCATCCTCGTGGCTCCAGAGCGTCGGATTAGCCGTACGATTTCTCCTGATCTGAAAATCGATGTCAGAAGCGCGAAGCCCATCGTACTGTTTTGCAGCGATTTCGTTTTGGATGAATTGGCGGACAGATGAATCCACAGTTTGGTCGTTGCTTCCCCCATGGTTGCTGATAAATTTGGCAACAGAAAAGCTAAGGTCTGCGAGTTCCATCTTCATCTGCATAACGGTATGGACTTGGACGACACCGAGTGGAACAACCAGCAAGGTAAGTACCGACAAAAGCGTAGTAATCAGTTGGGTCATCCACTTGTTCCAAAGCGAGCCGCTTCTTCCATTAACCTCTGAAAGAAACGGGTGGTTGCTTGCATCAGGTTGTCTGGCCCGTTGAAAAGCAGGCTAACCGATATAGGAAGAGTCAACACCATTACAGCTAAAACAGAAATCATCTTATTCAAGCTACCACCCCGTTTCAAAGTATTCAGAAGGTTGACTTGCTGCAAAGCGAAAATGGCTCTCCCCTGCCCAGAATAAATGAATCCATGATGATACCCTTGTTGGTTGTACCGTCAGAACAAGAGAGACATGTTCCTGAAGGTTTTTTCTTGCCCGCTCTGATCCTGCCTGCGGACTACTGCCTGCAAAAAAGTCTCCATCTGCCTGTCCCCATCCCATCTGCTCCATTTCCGCCTGATAATACGCTCTCAGTTCTGGGCTAAGATAGCCTACATCCCTCATCTCATCCATGATATCTGTAAAAAAGCCTCTTGCCATAGAATGCTCCAAGGTATAGATCTCGACGGCTGCCGTCATGGAAAAAACAAAAAGAATCACGGTCAGGCAGATAAGAAACGTTTTTAGTTTGAGAATGTTTGATTACCTCCAATACGTTTCCTTTAATGAAAGGTGAGAATCGTTGTATGTTTGATTCGGGTTTCCTGGGTGAGTTGCAGCTGATGCGACGGGTCTTTTACCCAGAATCCTGTCAGAAGAGAACCGACCATGATGAGCAGCAAGAAAAAGGTGATTAGATTTTGCATAGAGGCCCGTTACAACCGCCTAATTGACAGAGCTGTATAGGGTGCCGTTTTGTGTGGTAAAGCGAACCACTTCACTTGAAGAGTCGTAGTTGAGAGATGTAATGGATGTGTCGATATGCTCAGCGGCATTCGTCGCCGATGGAGAAAGTTCGTTGCCGTAGGAGCTTACCCCGATACCAAGAACCATTACGCAAGCCAGAAAGATAAAGAACATTTTACTCATAATTGGTCACTCTCCATCTCAATTAGTAGGATTCGCAGGAATTGCTTGATCAATGTTTTGAATCGCTTTATTTCGCAGACCATTCTCTTTCATAATCGCGTAGTTCACAGTCCCGACGCTGGCCACGATGATGCCAAGGGTAAACACCAGACAAGCGAAAATCGCGAAGAGTTTTGTCATTACAAGTGAACTCCCTTTCATGATGAAGATTGGTGAGTCTTTGATTAAACCAAATACTTGTCCAGAATCTCCGTCAGCAATTTGTACCAGGGAAACATAGCAACGATCAGCCCGATGTAAAAAGCCGGATAGACAATCAGGCTGTAGGCGAGGCCAAGCGACTTGATTTTTTTACGCTGACGAAACCGCCGGCGCTGATCCACGACCCATTCCAAACGGTTGAGCGTAACAGAGACAAGATCGGATGGAAGCTGCTCAATGGTACGCATATTGGAAACCAGGATCATACCGTCATCTGTACCAAGTATTTGTTTTAGTTTCTCTAAGGCTTCGTAACGGTCTTTATTCCATTCGGAGAGGCTTGGAAGGCAATGCTTCAGCTTTTTGGTCGGTCTTGCCGCTTTCACCATCGCCACATAGGGCGGAACCTGATTCTCCAACAGGGTCACATAGCGATTGATGAATCGGGCAATATCGGTACTAAGCATCTCTTCCCTGTAATCGGCCCACCAGCGCAAGAACCAATAGGGCGCGAAAAATGCCAGACTCGGAAGCAAGCAAAGCCAGATAAGAGAAAGCGAATGGTCCGGGTGGGAGATCTGCCAAATGATCAATAACAAAAACATGACAACCCCCAAGATGCATTGAACCGCCAACCATTCTGCTTTACCGAAGTGAAAGGGATAACCAGCCCGTCCCAAAAGACTGTCCCATGGTTCATCGGCTGTCTTATCAAGTTGCTGCCTCCATTGCCGCCAAAGCCCGATGGGGAAAAGGTACTTTTGCCTGGTTCGTTGCGCCAGAAAAATACCTGCTGAGACAAAGCAGACAAACAGACCAAAAGCACTGAAAACGAGCAACAGATACACCAAAGTAGTAGGAATCATCCGTGCCTCCTCCCCCAGATAAAGGCAAGCAGGATAGATAAACACCACGTCGTTACTGCCATCGCTAACAGAGCCTGTCCATCTGCTGTGAAAAAGTACAAACGGTAGGAGTCTGGCAAAAGCGACTGGTTGTATGGGATAAGGAGCAGGCAGATGATGATCACAATCACAAGGCTGATCCAAATGGCGTAGATTTCACTTTTTCTTTCTTCTCTTTCATCCTGCTCGATATACATCTCATTCGTCAGCCGGTTAAGTGACGACTGAATATCGGCTGTTTCCCCCTCCAAACCACTCATGATATAGGTGGCAAAGTCCCGCGCCCAATCATGATTAAGCCGATCCGCAAATGCCTCCACTGCTTTTACCGGGTTTCCCCCATCACTTAACGTATTGCTTAGTAAAATCAATTCAGCCTGTAACTCCTTCGGGCAGTCTCCCAACATATCACGAAACGCCAGTACGATATTTTTACGACTGCTGTAATGCCGGGCAAAGAGGTCAACAAAGGTACAGAAGGATCGGATCATTCGGTTGATCAACACCGTATAGCGGGCATACAGAATCAGCGATGGCGATAAGAAAAACAGGAGAAACAGAGACAGGGAAACGAGGATATTGGAAAACAACAAGCCGAAGAGAAAACCACCTGTTGCTCCAACCATGGATATAGCCAAATATGCTTCCGGTGTCGCTTTACTCCCCGTTACACTGCACCAGATAAGGTAGCGGTGATAGATGAAGCGGCCATTTTTGTCACTAAGCATTTTTTGCCGAAGGATGGATAGTGTCTTGGGATAAAGGATTTTGGGTGCTGAGACAGTCTGATGGAGGAGAGCTCCAGAGGTTATCAGCCCGATGAAGAGGAGCAGAGTCATCGGTATTAAGAGCCATTCACTTGTTCCAAATTCAGTGAATCCGATGTTTCCGGTAACTTCGTTGATTTCCGTGGCACCGATTATTCCCGTCCCTCTCATAGACCCCGTAACACCGTTGGCAAAACCGCTCATACGATCCTCCCCAGATCGGTTAAACCCAGACATTTTAGTACTTCTAAATCGGCCCCTCCCATGTACAGCATGTATTCCACTAATTCCCCAGCCAGTTGCTTTCCTGTCCATTCATAGTGTCCCGTGACATGATTGAGTAAGACGAGTGGAACGGTTTCTGCCCGTTGCATCAGGGCATTCCATTCGGTCGTGTAAATCGCATCAATGAAACGGTGTCCATTGTTACGATACTTGAGTGAGTTGATGAACGTGACAGCCCTGGTTATGCGCTCCTGAGTCAATTCAATGCTTCGCCCCCCGTATTGAAACACCAGGTCGGTCAAGTCGTTTAAGGCTTTATCAGGAAATCGCTCATGTAATGCGGCAATGGTTGCATCTGTGCCCCGAATTCCTGCATTGACGAAATGATAGGCTTCAATCGGCTCACGGATTTCCCCGATCAGAACCGTATTGGCAGTGGAACGGTAAATATCCTTGAAGCTGTTGGCGAGATCAATTCCGATTTCCTCAACATTTTGCAGTTCAATCACTTCCCCCGGCCAGACATCTGCAAAACGCATCTCATGCTCACTTTCGTAGATCGTGATGTAATCTGTATTGGGGTCTTTTAGCTTGAGCATACAAATCATTAATGTGGTTTTCCCAGCAGCCATGGGTCCGATGACAAGAACATTGCTTCTTCCAAATACCTGTTGCTCAAGCAGAAGCTGCACTCTTTCATCAAAAGTAGGGTAAGATTGCAGGCGCAGTTGATCCAGCGAAAAAGTGGTGGTTGTAAATCTCCGTACAATCGCTGTAGGCATCCGGGAATAAGGAAAGGTAAACATGGTCAATCTGGCTTTTAGCTTATCCAGATAGCCGCTCAATCTTGGCTTTTTCTCGTGAAAAGTGAGACCGGCGGCGTTGGCTAATTTTTGTTGGAGAACTTCAACTTCCTGCCATGAAGGTTGATAAGGCAGGAACTTTTTGACCCCGCCTTCTAAATAAGCGACTGGCTTATGGGCGGTAATTCGAACCTCTTCGATCAATGGAGAGAGTTGGAGAACCACATCCAGAATGCCCCAGCCATAGGTGGCAAACGTAATTCCTTCATACGCGTTGACACAGGGCAAAATTTCTTCGGTAACAGGGCGATTCAGAATTTCTTCAAAGTAATGCTTCACCCGCAAGATGATATGGTTTTGGCTCTGGCGGTCTCCCTGTTCAGCAAGTGCTAAAATCCGTTGCATCTCCAACTTTTCTTCCTTCGTCGTGCCATAATGGTTCAGATAGTCTCTGGCTGCCTGCTTGATATCTTCTACATTCTGCAGTTCCTTGGCATTCCATTGGCGTACTTCTGGCTTCATTTCGAATGGGGCACCCCTTCCCATGCCTGTTCTTCCCGGATAAACATTTTTAGTCCGTTCGTATAGGTTTTAGGCGGAAACAACTCTTGCACCAAAATACTGCGGCTTTGCAGGGATTGAATCAGACGCCCTTCTTCTACGTATGGAATGAATTGTGAGACGGAGACCCCAACCGTTTCACTTATTTTTCGCAGACTCATCTCTTCCTTATGAAACGGGCTTACGATCAGCTGTAGAGAGTAGGCTGGATTCTTGTACTGTTCTATCAACTTGGCGGCAAGGTGAAGATTAAAAGGGTCTGGACGTGTAAACAGCATCGTCTGATCCGACTCCCGCAACAGCAGGTGCATCATCTCCCGTTGCGGCAGAATATTGCCCCAATCCAAGTAGACCAAGTCGAAATGACTCCGCAGTACATCCAGCAGCATGTTTAATTCGTAGTTGCGCCATGCTGCAGCAGCGTTGGCATAGAAAAGGTTTTCGGAAAACTCACTTGGTTTACACAATGCCAACCAATCCCGTTTTTTCGCTTGCCGGGCATCAATCAAATCAGGACGAAAACGTGCCAACTGATGCTTGCTAAGCTGAAAAAACGATGAAAGATCCGGCTTTTGGATGTTCATATCAATGACTGCAATTCTTTTATGCGGATATTGTCTAGCGAGCAGCAATGGAAAGTTGATACAGAAGGTTGTAATACCAGGACTGCCGGCACCGATCAGAGAAAAGACCCTTCCTTGCTGTGCTGTCTCCCTTACTTCCATATTTTTGGCGACTGAGGCCGTTGATAAATTGGTCAACAAACGGAGTTGCTGATGAATTTCGTCATGAGAGAGGCTAGCTGAAAGTACATACGTATTGGGGATTTGTTTGCGGGTGACAATCTCTTGCACCAATGCTTCGTCTTGATGCAATGGAATGATTACCTTACGAATCTCATCAGAAAGACAAAGTGACAAGGCCGGTACCCAATCCCACACAGGCTGTCGGAACGCCTCCGTAAACATCACAGCCAGCTTCGGTTGGTATTTGATGACCTGTAGATAAAAAGTAGAATCATCATCAACAGCAAGCACTTCAAATTCTGGGGGAATAAACCCCCAAACAAGTGACCTCATCGGATAACAGACAACAGTTTTCAAGAGCTTTTCCCCTCCTTTGAAACGGTTATATGACCGATTTGGATCGTTCCATACTGTGATGCCTCGGTCAGCATGGCATATTGCTGGTCATTTAAGTTAAGTCCAATGAATGCAGGTAAAGCGGAAGGCTGTGACCGATAGTCCCAGTAGCGCTTTTCCGCATCATTGTTTTTCTTAGGCTGAGATCCCTGAAAAAATGTCTGATTCATTTCCTTGGCATCCGGCATCAGCTGTGGTTTGATTGTGTAGACCTCAGATCCATTGCTGTCTTTTACTGTGACCAGCTGACTTTCAAATAACAGGTCCACCGAAGGGTCTGTCTTTTTAAAATGGGCCGGAGCCGGCATCGTTTGCAGTTCGGCTTGAGATTTATAGCGCACCCAAACCTTTACCAAGTCACCCCGTCGCAGCTCTGTCACCGGCATCATGATAGACAGCGGAAATTCATAACGCCCATAACCTTTCACCGGAAGCAAATAGTGATCACGGAGCTTTTGAGTCAGCACCTGTTCACCTGAAAACATGGTTTGGATGCTCATTTTACCTACTACATCTTCAAGCCGTTGGAAGGAGCCTGTCTGTAGTTCGTCAGCCTCTTCCTGTACGAGTGCTACATCCTCACGGGTTATGGGCTGATAGGGTGCGATCTGCCTTCCTTGCGCTACCTTTACCACTTTTGCAAAGAGCTTCTCCTGCACCAGTGAATCAAGATAAAGGGTAGCCATGTAAAAGCATCCTCCCGCCAACGCAAATGACAAAGTGCTGATGACCAGCAGAGTCTTTTTCTTCATCGCCTCTCTCCTTGTCTTAGAAGAACGTCAGTTGTTCAAACTGCTTGTTTTCTTCTGGAAAACATTCGGTAAATAATTTACCTGCGAGCATCGCTTGACTGACTTTATCTGGATCGATAACAGGAATGGTGTGCTCAATCTTTCGTTTTGCCTCTCCCTGTGCCCACATTGATATCGTTGCTTCAATTTGTTTCTTAACATGAACTTTTGCTAGAGATGGATTCCACCGGTTGGCGATGATACGGATTTTGCCTGGGTCGTTACGCCAGACCTCAGGGCAGGGTACAGTAAGTAATCGCTTGGCAAGGCGGGGTAAATCGCTGTCTATTACAAACCAAATTTCATCAGCCCATTCCAATACTGTTCCTACAGCTTCGTCATCCCAGTTAGATGAGAGATCAATGATAAACAGCGAGGAAGATTTGCTGTGTGTGAAAAACCAGGCCATAACCTGCTCGGACGTCATAGTAATCACGTTGTCTGTCGGGGGCTTCATATAGATTTTTAATGAACCCAGTTTCAGAACATCTGCCTGTGATCCGTTTTTAACGCCTCGCTTCTCTCCATTCAAAGCAAAGTAGAGATAAGATGTAACCTGGGGCCATTCGCAGAGTGTGACATGAAGTCCCAGCTGCGATTGGGCACATGCGTAGTTGCTTGCAAGGAACGTGGCCCCTGCCTGCGGATAGAAGCTGGCGACAGCAATTACACGCTGGATCAGTACAGTGTCTGCTTTTTCCTGCAGCATGGTGGTCGCCAACTTTTCCTTCAGCTGCAAAAAATGCTGCCGTTCCTCTTCATTTGGCACATGATCCTTTTGCTCCAGATCGCGGAATGTTGTGACGAAACGCTGTAGATCGCGATGCATGCTGGCTTACCTGCGAATTTTATTTTTATTGGATTTGGTGAGAACGTAGTTACAAAACTTTTGCACCATTCCATGGGTTGAAAGTGTTTTACGGTGGTAGTAGTAGATTTTGCGGATGCGGTCTTTTTCCCGCTGTGTCAATTCCGGTTTCATTTCAGAGACCTTTTGAAACAGCAGCGAGAGCTCGATATTCTGCGGTCTTCCTCTGCGGCTGGATTGCTGTGATAAATACCGCTGGTGCTCCTCTTTGAAGGTATCTGGATTTCCTAGCAGATAAGAGTCGATCAGTTCTTCGATGTCTTGATACGTACGGATGCCCAAGCGGTCGAGATGGCGATAATACAAGAAAGTGGTACCGCTTTTCTCATTTTTCTCGCTCCGCCATCTAGCCATGAAGCTGGTCGGCGTCGTTAAAAAGTCGATAAACGCATGAACCAGCTGCTTGCGGGTAACCGGTTGATGGAGACTTACGACCTCTTTTACCAGCTCAAAAAGCTGTTTGTGAAATCCCTTCCCTTGCTTTTGCCGATGGTATTTTGCCTGAAACCATTGTTCCACTGCTTCATCAAAATCACTGCGGCAGTGAACAAGCTTGAGCTGTTGCAGATGCTCATAGAATGCATCCAGTCCATACTTTCCGACTACTTTCGGCTGATACGTCTCGAATACATAGTCGATAAACATCTGTTTGATCGTTTCTTTGTCCAACAGCCCGCAATTCTGCTCCATGGATTGTTCGATTAGTTCAAAAGGATGTTGCACTAACACGGTTTACTCCACTCCTTTATTTTGTAAATATTACATATAATTACATCAATAAGTATAGTAAGACATCATTTTTTAGCTGATATGTATTTTGATTTCACGCTGCCATAGTGCAGGGTGTGTCAGTTCATGGTGAATATTTGTCACCATATCAAAAGGAGAAAAGTACAAGCTGTCAATCAAGATTTTCAACTTGTACTTTCTGAGGATTTGGTGCGCTTGATCGGTTTTAGAAAATATAGCTGGGATATTTCGTTTATCGCGTATTTTGAGAATGTCATGGCAGAGGTGATCAAAGCAGATTCTCGCTCGTTCCTCTCCTTTCAGGCTTTGGAAGTAATTTTGCGGGAAGTGACGGCGCTTGCCCTCCAGTACCTCTCTGTACACCCACAAAACCTTTTCTTTTTCACTGGGACGCGGCAGATACGGATAAGCGTAATCTACCATGTAGTAGACATCTGTCATCTTGGCCTCAATCGGTGGTTCAATGTACTCGTTTAGGAGAAACAGCTTCAAGTCTTTAGCATCTTCATAGGTCATTAGGTCGCGGGCCTGCTCGGGAGTCCAATGCATTACCTGCTCGATGGCGTATCGCAGGATCATTTGCACTTTTTGCTTGCGGTATTGCACGTCTTCGAATTCGTATGGCGAGAAACGTTTTTGCTCTCCGTCGAGGATTTTTTGGTATTTGGCGATGATTGTTGATGGCATTTTGCCTCTCACTCCTGTCCTAAATTTTTATCGGTTATTAACCTAACACGACAATTTAGGACAAAAAAAGCAGAAAAATGTAATAATGTGTCGATTTATGGATTTTTTTGTTAGTGTTCGATTTCTGCTTGGGCTGTTCGCCTAAACTTCAACTCCGTGTTCCTCCCGAACAGGTCTGTCTGCTTCTTCACTTCCACAGCAACGTGATAAATTCCCTGGTAGTACAAAGATCCCTGCTCCCCTTTTTGGTGGTCAATCCGCATGGAATCCACTGTTGAGAGAAGCCCGGCCTGATTGTACCTGAGCAAGATTTCCGCTTCTTCCCTCGCTCCCCGGATCAGCTCCGCTTTATAATGCTGTCCCTCCTCCGTGGTAGCAAAAAGGCGTCGCTTCTCCTCTCCTGATTTGGTCACATAAACACCCTCACCGGCATAACGCGCCCCTCTGACAATCAGGTCTGCCGTCTGCTGGGTTTTCATCTCAGTCAGGTCAGCCTGTTCAATCAGCAACAGCAATGACACAAACCCCGCCATACAAATCCAGAAAAAAAGCGCAGCAGGCAGAATCGTCCCCTGCTCGTCGGCAATAAATCGATGTAAGATGGCTCTGCCATGGATCATCATCGTCATAGAAAATCCTAATCCCCCGCATTCTCGATCATCATGAAATAGGATTCGCGCAAGCTATGCACCTCGCCAGTTGCAAGCGAGGGAAACGTCACCGTGACGCGGGACTCGACATGATTGCCCTTGCGCCATCTTCCGTCTGGTAACAGTTCGATGTCACTTCTTTGTAGCCCGATTGCCTGCTCCAATTCCTTTTCGCCTTTCAATCTGGCATAGTATTTGGCTAAGCCAAAATTGGGTTGGGTCGCGGCGAAACGGCCTGCTTCATACGCGGCAGCCAAGGCTTTTTGCTTGTTGTAGAGGATCGTAAACTGATCGACAGAAAAGGCAAAGAGAAACCACAGAATGGGAAACACCAGAACAAACTCAATCGTCTGGCTCCCCCGCTCCTCACGCCAAAAACGCTTCAGGATGCTAGGTGGCATAATGACTCTTCACCCAAACATGCCACACGTCGGCCAGGAACAGGCAAAAAGCATACGGTATGCTAAGAGCCGAATTCTCCTGATCGGGCAGCCAGAGCCGCCGATGAGCCAACCAGCCAATCCAAAATGTGCGCAGATGTTGCGCTGTATGTATCCAAGCACGGGGAAAACAGAGCCATATCAGTAATCCAGCCAACAGTGAATGGGTAAATAACGTATAGATCACAGAAGCAGTCGTCCAAGCCCCTATCGCCATCAAAAGCTTCTGATCCCCCATCCCCATCCCGCCTGTCAGCACAGGGAGCAGAGCCAGCATGAAGCCTGCCAACAGCCCTAACACTCCTTCAAGGAACGAGCCAGACACCAGTTGATACAGTAATCCCAGACCTATGGCAGTAAAAACCAGAAGATTGGGAACCTTACGAAAACGTATATCGAATCCCGCTGCTACCGCCAACAATAGTAAGACCGCCTGCTCAACTACCGTCGTCATTTGCTGATTTTTTCTTTCAGCTCTTTGATTTTCTCATCCTGGGTCGAACCGAGTTCCGCCAACGTCGGGATCAGCAAAATCAAAATGACCGCGATGATAATGACCATCTCGACAATCGTAACCGCTTCTTCCTCCTGCCAAAAACGACTGAGATACGCGCTTGCCTGCATATACCTTCCTCCTTTTTGATTGGGTTACTTTTAGCTTCGCAAAAGACAGAGCCCTCTGCAAATAAATTTCAAAGAGTAGCTTTGATGCCCATAAAAGATGGTCCCATCACCAGGAACAGCAACGGAACACCCATGAAAATAATCAAAATCGGCAGTAGTCGGATACTCATTTTGTTGACGTAATCGGTCATCTCGTCTTCTTGCAGGCGAAGCTGTTCCTCGACCTGTCCAGCCAGCAGCGGGGCAATCGCAACACCTTTGGTCATCGCCTCATTAATTTCTGACACGAGCGCAATCAAAACATCAACATCCCAGCGAAACGCCATCTCCTCCAACGCTTTTCGCCAATTGCCGTACTGTCTCTCCTCGATATCGAGCATTGCCATCTCCTGACCAAGTCTGCCTGAATATCTGGCCGCAGTCGCCCGTATAGCCGTATGGATTGGCATTCCGGCCTCAACCAAAGCCTGAATAATGCTGAAAAACAACGGGATTTGCTCCCGTATTTCGTTTTGCGCCTGCTTGTCTGCTTTTTCGATTAAAATCGTAGGGAGCATATAGACAAGCAAAGCACAAAAGAGTGGCAGCAACGGCACGATACCCACTTTTTCCCCATGCAAAAGAAACCAGGCTATTACAGCAACACTGGGGATAAGCAATATACCTCCTATGCATTTAGCCAAAAGAATCTCTTCCATTGCGATATTCCATCGAAGGCGGGACAGACGCAGCTCCATACCTTTTTTGTCCAAGCCGACTCTCTGCATCAACTTGTCTGCTAACGGCTTATTCCTGCGCAAGTAGCCGACAAGCCACCATTGAGACCTGGTTTGCCTAGCAAAAAAATGATCCAGCCGTGCCGACTGCTCCACCTCAATCCTCGACGTCAACTGCTTTTTGGTATCTGCTTCTGTCAGGAAACAAGACGGCAACACAAATAAACAAGCCGATAAGCCGAGCAAAAGAGCGATGATCAAGCTTTTTCCCCTCCCTTTTGCAACGGATTGAGCGACATATAGCGGATGGCCTCGCCGCCTAAAATAATAGACAGAAACGATCCCAACATCGCGAACCGACCCCACACCGCCTGAGTCAGCGGTTCAAAATGATGCGGGTTATTAAAATAAAGAATCGCCACAAACACAAAAGGCATCACACTCAGCATGTTCACCTGTGCGAGCACCTGTGACATCGTGGCACGTTGCCTGCGCTGTGCCTGCTTGCGACGGATAATGGTGGCGGATGCCAAATCGAGAGTTTTTGCCATGTCTCCGCCCAGTTGACGCTGTACTTGAACAATCGTCGCAAGATAGGCGATATCAGCAGAGCCTGTCCGCTGAAACATGTGTTGCATAGCCGTCTCCAGTGGAATCTGTCCCCGCAAAAACTCCACCAACCGCCCATATTCCGTAGCCACCCGACTATCTACAAAAGGACTCTGCGCCACCTGCTCAAAAGCATGCAGATACGAAGGCGACGTACGAAGCGAACTCGCCATGATCCGCAAGGCACGGACATTTCCCTCCTCAAACCGCTCCCGGTACCTCACCCGCAAAATGCTGACAAACCGCTCCGTAAACAAGATCCCCGCAAGCAAAGCAGGCAAAGAAAGCCACCATGACTGCAAAATCAGCCCGGTAAAGAAATAGGTAACAAGCCCGGATGTCAAAGCAAAAGCAAAATAACGGGTAACCGAAAGACTGACTTGCGCCTGTTGCAGCCGAAGCGCTAAACGTTCAATTGGGGTTTTCCGCCTTTTTTGCATCTGCATGATGGTATCGTGCAAAGGTTCGTCTTGAAGCCATGTTGCTTTTTTAGTCGGTAAAAACAGAAACGCTCCGCTGACACCGAGAGTGAGCGCCAAAAACAACGTGATGATTAAATCAATCATAAACTCCCCCTATATCCGAATGGGATCAGCGAAAAATACTGCCTCCAGCTGCTCATCTTTTAACCCCTTGGCCCGCCATTTTTGTACAAGTCGCTCTGGCATATAGCCTGTCCACTTGAACTGTCCTGTCACTCTACCGTCTACCACTCCCAACGGTTCATACACGAAAATATCCTGCAAATAAACACGATGAGGGACAACCTGCTCCACTCCACAGGTATGACGAATCCAGTCTTCGTGTGATTCCCCCGTGCCAACTACCTCTGTAATTGCTACTATTTTGCGGCTACCGTCCTCCTCAAAACGCTTGACCTGTACGATCAGATCAAGAGCTGAACCAATCATCAGATTTCGCTCTACCGTGTTATAGGTCTCATCAGCTTTTCCAAATAAAATCGGCAAAGTAGAATCCACCAGCGCCCGGGGGGAGTTGGCATGTGCCGTACTCCAGCTGCCCGGATGGTCGGTGTTCATGGCCCACAGCATGTCGATGATCTCCCCGCCACGTGATTCCCCGACAATAATGACATCTGGCCGTTTTCGCAGAGACAGACGAACACAGTCCCGGATCGAGAATCCGCCTTTTCCTTCATGATTAGGCGGCTTGGCTAAAAAACGGCGGACATACGGGTGCTGCAGCTTCAACTCCAGCACGTCTTCAATCGTGATCGCACTCAGGTGCTTGGGGATATACTGCGACAGCAGGTTCAACAGATGGGTTTTCCCCGAACCAGTCCCGCCGCTGACAAGCCCAGAGCAACGGGCCAGTCCAATCGCCCATTGAAGAAAAGTGAGCATCGGTTGGCACACAGAGCCATAGCGAAGATAATCGGCCTCTGTCAGCAGGTCACGGTGTTTACGGATGGTCAGCATATGACCGTCTGGAGAAATCGACCGGTGCGTTGCAGCAATCCGCGAACCATCGGGCAGCTGGGTATTGCACTCGGCTTTTGTTTCATTAAATTCCCGCCCCATCGTTGCCGCGATCTGTTCGATCAGCCGCAACAGCTGAGGCTCTTCATGAAAAACCTTTCCGGGCACAGGCTCAAGCCTGCCTGAGCTTTTTCTCTCGACGACGACATAATCATGGCGGTGCACCAAAATTTCTGTTATATCATCGTCATCCAACAATTCATCAAGCGGGCCCCATCCCGTTAATTCGTGCAGTAACCGATGCGTCTCTGCAGCAATCTGATTGGTGGTGAGCGGGGCCTGCGCTTCGATGAGCAGACGGAGGTTTTCGGAGATTTCATGTAAAAAAGCAGGGTCAGCTTTCTCCTCCCACAGCTTGCGACCGTACTTTTCCACCATCTGTTTTTTGACCTGTGCGGATTGGTCGCTGGTTAAATGCTGTGGCTTGGTGTGGGCAGAGTCGTTCTCATCATGCAGCCATCCCCCCGCCTTTTGTTGGGCGCGTTTTGCATCGCTGGTAGTATGGCGCAGGTCAATCGGCTGTCGTCCTGTCTGCTGACCGAGACCAAGCAGACTTTTGCGGGAAAAGGTCATGGAGATGCTCCTTTCTAGCGTTCTGAAGACTTTTCGGATTAGCCAAAAAGATTAAACAGAGAAAAGCTTTTCTTGCTCTTACCCGCCTGTGTGTCTTGCTTGTTTCCTTCCGCACCACCATCAAACAGACTGGGCGCGAGTGAACGGGCCAGGGCAGCAATCGCCTCCTTAGATGGAGACTTGCCGGATGAAAGCATCAGTGGCTTCCCTATATTCAAAGATCGCTTGACCTCGGTGTCATCCGGAATGGTATAGATCTGCTTGTTGGGATGCAGTTGAAAATAGGCTCTCATTTCATCGAGAGTGAACATCTCTTTTCGTTGCAGGCGGTTGATGCAGATCTGAATACGCTCTTCGGGATAGTCGGCCTCGCGGAGGAGTTTTAGCATGCGTTGAATATTTTCAATTGCATCTACTACAGGATTGCCGACCATCACCACCCGTTCCGCAAAAAAGAGCGCTTGGATTGTTGCATCAGTGGTATCTGGAGCTGTATCGAGCAGGATGATGTCATAGTCGCTTCGTTTTAAGGTCTCAAGAATGTGGTAGAGGTGATAGTCTTTGATGTCAAAGCTGTGGCGAATTTCACGCGGGGATGTGAGGACATGGAGGCCTGATTCGGTGTGGTGAACGATATAGTCGGCTATTTCACTTGGGGTAAACGGCAGACGGGTACAGTATGCTTGAAGTTGATCATGGGTGATAGACGCGGGGTCTTGTCCTTCTGCGTAAATAAGATCGGTTAGCTGCTGGTCGATCTGTTGCACCCATGTAAACAGATTTGGTGTGCGTGCGAGGTTGAGTGATGTGGCAAATGTCCCGAGGTCGAGGTTGAAGTCGACAGCAAGCACCTTGGGGCGGGATTGTGTGATTTCGTGTGAAGCAAAAAAGACTGCCAGTTCACGGGAGAGAAAGGTTTTACCGACACCGCCCTTTGGACCATATACGGTGATGAAATGCTTGGGTGAGACAGCGGGTCCAGGTTCAGTGGGATTAAAAGGTGCGTTGGCATGGGGTTTGATTGATTGGATGATCTGTGTGTTAGATTCTTGTCTTTTGGAGGCTATAACGTTGGATTGTGGAATGAATGGCTGATTCATGGTGAGAACAGAGTTATGTACAGCAGCAAGCTTGGATAATGGCTCCTCATGATATTTTGCATCTTGTCCTTCACCCGACCCTTCCACTCGTTCCATCTCCAGTACCTGCACTTGTTGCGTTATGTTTTTATCCTGCTCTGGCTCCCCTGTTGCCCCCATCTGTAACCCCGATTCCATCTCCTCCTGACTTGCTCTCACTGGCAAAGAATCCGCCTTCCCAAGCACCTCCCTCGCCAATACATCCAGCTTCTCCACCGTAACAGGCGGAACCATCGTCCAAAGCCCGATGTTCTGCAAAATCGGTTCCCAATGCGCATATTCTTTTCCACACACGACAAGGCAGACCAGTTCAGGAAACGTAACTCGGATTTGTTGACAAAGTACGCCGAGCGAAATATTTGCCGTCGGGTAAACGATTACCATGTCAGGACGACACTGCTTTACCATTTGCACAATCTCGTGGTAGCTTCCCACCTTACCACAGACTGCGAGATGGTTGCACGCTTCCAACTTTTCTATAAGAGTTTCGTCCTCACTCAACTTGTTGTCGATCTGAGTCTGATCCGACTTGTTCATCCCCAGATGAATCAAAAGAACTCGCACGGCTTCCCCGCCTTTTCCCGTCGATACCGCTTGAATCATTCTGCTCCCTCCCCGTCACTCCAACGTTTGTTTGTTTTGAGCAAGGCCGAAGCAAACGTGTAATCGCCGATGCCTGCTTCTACCTTTCCATCTCTCAGTGGGGCCTTGCTTAATCTGATTTTTCCGTAGTGCAGAGCATGTGTCAGAAGCACAGCTTCGTTGACCTGCAGGGCGATGGTAACGGCCGTCAACTGTGGCACTTCACCGTCCATCTCTCTTTGCAGGGCGATGATTGGCATTTCTTTTAGCAGCAGACCTGTGTGTGCTCCTGCTTCATTTTCAAAAGAGGCATAGATATGTACCCGATCTCCCGCGGTCAGGTGTGGGGATATTCCTGTGATATTATCAACAGGGATACTGATACCTGTCTGGGTGTCGTGCAGGCTCTCATCCAACGAGCTCTGTCCCTTGATGTTCAAGTCGTTCCACATCAGCGGTACACCGCCTTTGAGCGAGCGGGCAAAGGTAAGACCGTCGAGTTTGGCTGTATCTTCCCAAGCAATCAGACCGGGTAGAGGCGGGCTTTTATCGGGGAATAGACCCCCCAGAGTCAGGACAGCCTGTTCGACTTGCTCGGGCAGAAGCGGCATGCCGCCTTCAACGTTGACATCATCGCGGAGTTTGACGTAGGTAAAAGTGTGTGGCTTGAGCAGATGATACGATCCGAGAGCCACGGCGAGTGCAAAGATCAGGGCAGCGATGAGACGGATGGGGTGGATGACTGGGGTTTTGCTTGGCATGATAGATAGGCGCCTCCTTTCATAGAATTTCTACAAGGGGAAAATCAACTGTGCCTATCGTACGCCAAGTCGTTGGGACAAAAAAAGCGATAATCCTCTAATCGGTATCGCTTGGGACAAAAATAGGTATTTGCTGAATTAAGTGTTTTCTCTTATCCTGAAAATACAATTTTAATATTGGCAATGGTATGTTGACTTACGGAGTACCCGAGGTCTATTTATTGGCATGAAACCTGCCGATAAGTAGTCCTCTTTTTGTTTATTTAGGCGACGAAAGGAGTTATCAGATCTAAAAATCATTTAATGGGAGTTATTCTTAACTTACAATTACTCAACTCAATCGTAGTGTAATTGCATGTAGGGAAGGGCGGTTTATATGGGGACAGTTACAAAACAATATGAGTCAACTGAGCGTCAAATCATTGGGATTTTGGATATTGCAAAAATCAACCAAATATTAGGGATAGACTATCAAATGTCTCCACATGTCTGGATGTACCCCGGCTTAAAAAAACACGTTCAGAAAAGACACCCTGGCATTTGGGAATTGTATCATCAACATATTCCTGATATCATTCAAAATCCAGACTACATAGGACAAAACCCAAAAGAACCAAACAGCATAGAGTTGGTAAAGCAGATTTCTGATTCTATCCTTCTAGCCATTAAAATAGATCCATCCGGGTACTTGTTCATCTCCACTTTTTATGATTTAAAAAATGCAGAAAATAAGGTACAAAAAAGGCTACGTTCGGGCAGATTAAAGCCCTATGAATAACTGTCTGCAACAGTTAAAGTCTCTAAATGCTCTTTCCGTTTCCTACGATATTGCAAGGGTACTTCGTAAATGTTATGATTGAAATGTAACATGACATGCATGATTAGAATCAAACAGCAATATCATAAATAAACCGAATCATTGAGGTGGGAAAGGTTCCCCACGCGCCTGCATTTGGCAGGTTACAAGAGATCAGGATACGCCGCCCTGCTATGATTCGGAAAACCAAAGACCCCCTATCACGGAGGGTCTTTTTTTACTTTAGGAAGTCTTTCCACACATCACTTCCAGCTCTAATATTTGAGGATAAATAGGATTAGCCAAGCTCTCATCAGATATATCATCGTCTTTAACATATCTCCTGTCATAATTGGATTTCGATCGGTCCCACATTTATCTTCATCTTATCCAAAGATAGAAGCCTTTCACGCCTCACTCTATCCATACTGATAAGATGTCATGGACATAAAAGAAAAACTCCACCATCGTACTTACATGGTGAAGTTTATATGAGAGAAATGGGTGCAAGATATATTCTTATTTTTTGTGACTCCTGACTTCCCCCCTACACCACATCCACCGTAATCTTCCCCGTCTCCGTCTTCATCTCCCATTTCCCCGCCTGGATATTCGTCGCCAGCTTAATCTCCCCCGTCTGGCTCGCAATGCTGAACTTCTTATACATCTTACTCGGCAACGCAATATCAATCCGCGTATTCACCGCATGATCCGGAGTCCCCTCCGTGCCAGCCCGATCATCACTCAGCACTGCCTTGACCTCCAGCCGGTTCCCTACCTGCTCAGCCGTAAACACAAGCTTATCCTTATATTCCTCGCTCACGTCTCCATGAAAATGGACGCGGACGTTCTCATCTTCGCTGGCCGTCAGCTGGATGGATGTCATGTCGGTGACGATCTCCACGCTTCTGACTTCACGGCCGTCCAGTCGCTTTTCTTCGTTGACGGATACCTTGCTGTTGCCTGACAGCGAACCGATCAAGGCGATACCTACTGCCACTTTTGTCACGCTCCCTAACATCTCGCTTCTCACTCCTTTTTTTCTATCCGTTATCGGTCTCTATGCACTCTATCCCTTATCATCATGAATGATCGCTGTTGGTGTAACGAATAATCGAACAGCCAAAGATTGGCCATACCCTACGTTATAGACGGTTCAGAATTCCAAAGTGTTACATATTCCTTGTACCATCAGCTAAAATGGGCGCCCCGATTGAAGCGTCATAAGTGCCTGCATGCATACTTACCCTGGCCGCTCGTGTGTTGAATCATGGTAAACAGGCATTTCCACTCCTTTCCATGAGTTTTACACAATCTTTTAAGAAACACATAAGAACTCGTAAAGAAAAAGCTAAGAACCGGGGTCTAAACTAATACCTGTAAGCAAGACAAACACACAAACACAAATAAAACCAACCACCTGAAAGGATGAATAATCATGATGAAAAAATTCACTATCTTGTCCGCACTCGGAGCACTCGTACTTACAGCAGGAATCAGCGGGGTAAGCGCTGCTGCCACCACCACAACTGACCAAGCAACAACCAGCACCGTCCAAACGGCGAAAGCACCTTGGGGTCTCGGTCAAAAACAAATGGGTGACATGAAAGTCCGCGGCGGCTTCAATAAAGGCGCAATCGGCGGCAACAACACCGAGCTGCTCACTCTGCTCAACCTCGATGACGCAGCACTCAAGGAACAGCTCCAAGCTGGTAAATCCCTCGCCGAGATTGCAGAAGCACAAGGCGTAACCCAAGAAGCCTTGATCGAACTGCTCACCAAACAAAACAACGAGCGCCTTGACCAAGCCCTAACAGACGGCAAGCTCACTTCCGAGCAAGCTTCGGAAATGAAAACCCAATTCGCTACCAAGGCAACGGAAATGATCGAAAAAACAGGTCTGGATCGCGGCCCAGGTGAACACGGCGGCTTCGGCGGACGTGGCGGCGTTGACAGCGAAGAACTGGCTACTCTCTTCAACCTCGACCAAAACGCGCTGAAAGAACAGCTCCAAGCTGGTAAATCCCTCGCTCAGATCGCAGAAGCACAAGGCGTGACCAAACAAGCAGTGATCGATCTGCTTACCAAACAAAACAGCGAACGCCTTGACCAAGCGGTAACAGACGGCAAGCTCACTTCCGAACAAGCTGCTGAGATGAAAACCCAATTCGCCACCAAAGCTACTGAAATGATCGAAAAAACAGGTCTGGATCGCGGTGAACACGGCGGCTTCGGCGGTCACGGTGGCTTCGCAAGCGAAGAACTGGCAACTCTGCTCAACCTCGACCAAGACGCGCTGAAAGAACAGCTCCAATCCGGCAAGTCCCTCGCTGAAATCGCGGAAGCACAAGGTGTAACCAAGCAAGCGGTGATCGATCTGCTCGTAAGCGAACACCAAGCACGCCTGGACCAAGCTGTGACAGACGGCAAGCTTACCGCTGAAAAAGCAGCTGAGATGAAGACCGACATGGAAACCCGTGTAACAGAAATGGTGGAGAACAAAGGCTATGGCAAACCTGAATTTAAAAAGTCTGCTGATGCTGCTGCATCTGCCCAAACTGCTGGCGAATAATCTGCGGATGATTGAGCTACCCATTGACTACAAATTGACGTAAAAATACAAAAAAGCCGGAATTCCTGTACGGGAAAACCGGCTTTTTTGGCGTCCTTATGAGATTACGAACTCTTATTGCGCTCATAGATCAGCCGAAGCCCCTTGAGCGTCAAATTTTCATCTACCACATCGATACTATCCGTCCCATCCGCGATCAGCCTCGCGAGGCCACCCGTAGCGACGACCTTCGGATTGGCCGATGCCTCTTGCTTCATCCGGCGCACGATTCCCTCGATCTGACCGACGAAGCCATAGTAAATCCCCGACTGCATCGAAGCGATGGTGTTGCGTCCGACCACAGAGGATGGCTTGGTGATCTCTATCCGTGGCAATTTGGCTGCACGGCTGACCAGTGCTTCGGTCGAGATCCCGATCCCCGGCGCAATTGCCCCGCCCCAATATTGCATCCGCTCATCAATATAGCAAAAGGTCGTAGCCGTCCCCATATCGACGATGATCAGTGGTGCCCCATATTCATGCAGTGCGGCCACGGCATTGACGATTCGGTCAGCACCGACTTCGCGCGGATGCTCTGACTTGATATTAAGCCCGGTGCGGATGCCAGGCCCGATGCAGAGCGCTTTTTTATGAAAATATTTCAGGCACATCCGCTCAATCGTCTTGTTGAGCGGCGGAACCACCGATGACATGATCACGCCGTCCACTTGGTCGAGACGAAGCCCCACACTCAAAAACAGATTGTAGACCAGCATACCGTACTCGTCTTCTGTCTTGTTCCGGTCGGTGGCGATGCGCCAATGATGGGTCAGATCCTCGCCCTTATACAGACCGAGTACGATATTGGAGTTTCCTATGTCAATGACCAGCAGCATGATCGTCTAATCCCCTTTTTGCTCTTACATATGGCTATGTATGGCGTTTAGCGTTTGCGTTGGTTCAAGTCCAAGCTGATGTCGAGCGCCTTGACGGAGTGGGTCAGCGCACCTACGGAGATCACGTCAACACCGGTCTCTGCGATTCCACGGATCGTCTCCAAGTTGACCCCACCGGATGCTTCTACGATCGCACGTCCGCCGATCATCCCGACCGCTTCACGCATCATGTCGTTTGGCATATTGTCCAGCATGATGATGTCCGCTCCTGCCGCCAGTGCTTCTTGCACCTCTTCGAGGGATTCGGTCTCCACCTCGATTTTCATCGTGTGCGGAATCGCTGCACGCGCTGCCTGTACGGCTTGGGTGATACTGCCTGCACCCTTGATATGGTTGTCCTTAATCATCACGGCATCATACAGGGCAAAACGGTGGTTATGACCGCCGCCCACACGTACCGCGTATTTTTCCAGCAGACGAAGCCCTGGTGTAGTTTTGCGTGTATCCACGACGCGAGCCTTGGTGCCCTCGATCGCTTTGGCATATTCGCTCGTGCGGGTAGCGATACCGGATAGACGTTGCAGCAGGTTGAGCGACAGACGCTCGCCGACCAGCAGGGATTGGACAGAGCCTGTGACTTCGGCGATCTGCACGCCTTTGTCTACGAATGTACCCTCTTCCACTTTTCTGGTAAAAGTAAGCGTTGGATCGACCACAGCAAAAACCAGCTCAGCCACATCAAGACCTGCGATAATCCCAGCTTCTTTTGTATAAAGGATTCCTGTGCCCTGCTCATCAGCTGGGATGGTGGTCATCGTGGTGATGTCCCCGTAGCCTACGTCCTCTCGCAGCCACTCTTCGATTTTTTGTTGGAGTTCACGTTTATTCCAGATCATCGGGTTGGTTGTTCTCCTCTCGTACACCTTCGTCAATGGTTTGAATAATGTGCTTGCGCCAGATCAGGTCATCTTTTTTCGGGAAATCGTCGCGGTAGTGCCCGCCCCGGCTCTCTTCACGGATCAAGGCAGCACGGGTGGTCAACAGCGCGCTGGTCAGCAGGTTGAGGTACTCGAACGCTTCCCGCCCGTGGTAATCACCCTCAAAATAACGCAACATGCGTTCCATCTCTTCAATGGCTTTGAGCAGACCTTTTTCGTGACGCTTGAGGCCGACGTTGCGGAGCATCAGCTTTTGCAGCTTGAGGCGCTGTTGGATCGTGTTAACGGTTTTGCCGCTGCGTTTTTGCTCGTACCAGAGATCAGATACCTGTTCGTGTGGCTGCAGTTCTTTGATCCGCTCGGCGATCCGGTGACCGTATACCACCGCTTCGGATAACGAGTTGCTGGCCAGACGGTTCGCCCCGTGTACGCCTGAGCAGGAGACCTCTCCGCAGGCAAAAAGGCGCGGTGTCGAGGTCTCGCCGTTCAGGTCGGTTTTGACTCCGCCCATGATATAGTGGCAGGCTGGTGCTACCGGAATCCAGTCTGTGGTCATATCTAAGCCGTATTTCAAGCAGTATTTATAGATAGTCGGAAAACGGTGCTTGATCAGCTCCTCCGACTCATGCGTGATATCGAGATAGACATAGGACGAGTTGGTCTTCTCCATCTCGGAGACGATCGCGCGTGCTACGACGTCGCGGGGCGCCAGTTCTTTTTGCTGGTGGTACTGCTCCATGAAGCGCTCCCCGTTGATATTGCGCAGGATCGCACCTTCCCCGCGCACGGCTTCTGAGATCAGGAAGCGCGGCGCCCCTGGGTAATACAAGGCAGTCGGATGGAACTGGATGAACTCGACATCCTTGATCTTTGCCCCGGCCCGATACGCGATGGCAATCCCGTCCGCAGTCGCAATCTCTGGATTGGTCGTATAGCGGTACAGTTGTCCCGCTCCGCCCGTGGCAAGCACAGTCGCGGTAGATTCAAGGAAATACATCTCCCCGTCCGGCTTCATCACCAGCGCTCCGACGCATTCATCCTTGGAGGTCACCACATCGACGACAAAATGATTCTCCAGCACGGTAATCCGTTCGCTCTCCCGCGCCTTGACCGACAGCGCACGGACGATTTCCGCCCCTGTCGCATCCCCACGAGCATGCAGAATGCGGCGTTTGCTGTGTGCGCCTTCTTTGGTCAGCTCAAACTGGCCCTCAGCGTCACGGTCAAACTCCGTTCCATACTCGATCAATTCTTTCAAGCGATCCGGTCCCTCATGTACGAGCACCTCAACGGCCTCGTACGAGCAAAGACCCGCTCCCGCAATCAATGTATCCTGACGATGCAGCGCAGGTGAGTCCGACTTCGCTGTCACTGCAGCGATCCCACCCTGCGCCCATCGTGTATTACTGTCATCCAGACTTTTTTTACTGATTAAGACAACATTTGCATATTTGCTGATTTCCAATGCTGTGTAGAGACCCGCAATGCCCCCGCCGATCACAACCACATCGGTCTTTTCCCGTGGCAACTGCTTTAAGTCAAAGTTGACAATATAACGCGGGATCATAGCAAAATACCCTTCTCTCCATCAAAGTAAGTGATAAGTACGTTTGTCCCACCCATTATAGCAAAAGCGGGGGAGCATGAGAAAGCCCTGCCCATCAGCGGAAGCAAGTATGATCCAAATGAACAATTCAAAAGACAATGACCGTTTCAAGTATAGTAAAATAAAAGATAGTTAAAAGATAAAAGTAATATGTCACCCTTTGGATAAGGAGTTATTCATCATGAGAACCAGATCTTCTCAGTCTCCCTGGCTGCGGGGTGTTGAGACTTACCTCGTTGCTTTAGTGGGCGCCTTGCTGTTCACTTGGCTGAACGTCCCTCTCTCTTGGATGCTTGGCTCTATCACCGCTGTCATGATCTGGCGCGGGATGACCAAGCGTCCATTATATGCGCCCCCGTTGCTTCGTACGATCTCATTTCTTTTTCTCGGTTATATGCTTGGCACTTCCTTTACCCGTGATACGGCATGGCAGATTCTGATTCAAGCACCTTATATGCTGTTGATAACGGTCACGGTCGTGGTCCTCAGTGTCTCGATGGGCTACTGGGTCGCCAAAAAGTCAGGGATCAATCCGGTAACCGGTGTGTTCGGCAGTATCCCCGGCGGTCTGTCGCATATCGTCTTGCTCAGCGAAGAAGAAGAGGACGCAGATACGACCGTCGTGACGTTCATGCAGACGATCCGATTGTTCGCCGTGATTTTTATCGTGCCCCTCCTGACTGTGCATGGCATAGGTGGGCTGGCGGAAGGCTTGGTATCTGGATTAGGTGCAGGTACGCTTCACACTGAAGCCGGTTCGGCCGTAACGACTGCCACTGCTGCCACAACAGATGCTGGTACGGTACCGGAACTTCGATCCATGATTCCGTTCTGGTCACAACTCCTGCTCTTCCTGATCGTCGTCCCAATCGGCACATGGCTGGCTCACCGGATCAATATGCCTGCCGCACTCATCACAGGCCCGCTGTTGACCACCGCACTGACCATTATCATGACCAACATCCCTGCTCCACCATTGCCGCCTCTTTTGATCATCATTTCCCAGGTAATGGTCGGCACGTATCTGGGTCTTACACTCAAGATCAATAACTTGAAGCAATTCGGCAAAGTAGGCACGCTCACCACCCTCAGCAATATCGTACTGCTGCTTGTCTCCGTGGTCATCGCGATCCTACTCTCGTCACTGCACCATATCTCGCTTCCGACCGCCTTCCTCAGTACCGCTCCTGGTGGTGTCGCCGAGATGGGAATCACCGCACATACCGTCCATGCTGATCTGTCGATTGTAAGCAGCTACCAGCTGTTCCGCGTCTTTTTCATCATGTTCGTCGTGCCTTGGGTTCTACGCAAGTGGCTGGTCAGACAAAAAGCCGGGAAGCGCTCCCTCCCTTGATGAGGGGCCGCGTCCCGGCTTTTTCTATTCCGATCCGTATGTTCACCTTCTATGAACACTCTTTACAAGTACCATACACTTCAAACTTATGCCCCGTTACCGTAAAATCAGTCGGGATCTGCGGAATCACGGTCATCGGACAGCTGGCGAGCGTCGTCGTCTTGCCGCATCCGGTACAGATGACGTGATGGTGATGACCGTGTGTCGTGCAGGTCAGGCGGTATTTGCCCTCCCCCTCAAGCTCGGTCTCTTCGAGGATTCCCAGCTCGACGAAGGTGGACAGATTGCGGTAGACCGTGTCAAAGCTGAGCGTCGGATAGTTTTCTTTCATCCGTTCCATGATATCCTTAGCCGACAGATAACGCTTCTCCTTGGCACAGATGCGAATGATCTCTTCGCGTTTTCCTGTATATTTGAATCCCTTATCTTTTAACAGTTGCAGTGCTTCATCTAAAGTCATCGTGCAAGCCTCCTTTTCTGCTTACCGCATCAGATTGCGCACGCGCTTGCCTAAGAGGACGATCATCAGAATCAATACAGCTGCCAGCACAATCGTCCCACCAGATGCCCAATCCATCATGTAAGCTATATACAACCCGGACAACACCGAGATTTCTGCAAAAATAATCGAATACCAGATCGCCTGACGAAAGCTCCCCGCAATCTGCAGGCTGGCCGCCACCGGAAGCGTGATCAGCGCCGAGATCAGAAGCACCCCGACAATCCGCATCGATGCCGCAATCGTCAACGCAACCAGTACCATGAACCAGAGATTAATCCGTTTACGCGCCACTCCCGATACACGGGCGAACTCTTCATCAAAGGATACCGCAAACAACTCCTTGTAAATCAGCGCCACGGTCAACAGCACCGCAGCCGCAACGCCGACCAGTGCCAATAGATCTTCAATCGTCACAGTGACGATCTTCCCGAACAGATACGAATACAGGTCCGTATTAAATCCATCCGCGACACTGACAAGAACCGTGAACAACCCCAACCCCGCCGACAAAATCACCGGGATCGCCAAATCCTGATACGCTTTATACACCTTACGCAGCCGCTCGATAAACAGCGAGCCGATCACCGAGAAGACCATCCCGAAGAACAACGGGTTAATCGCCGCAAACAAGGCGAACTTTTTACCGAGGAGCATCCCCGCCGCCACCCCGGACAGCGTCACATGGGATAATCCATCCGCCATCATCGACAAACGGCGCACGATCAGAAATGTCCCGAGAATCGGGCAGATCAAGCCGATCAACAGCCCCGAAAACAAGGTATACCGTAAAAACTCATAATTCCACCAATCCGCTAGCATGTTGCATCCTTCCTTCTTTTTCCCGCATCCTTACTGATGATGATGGGCAAGCAGCTTGAAGCCTTCACCATACATCGATTTAAAAATATCCTCTTGGTTATGCTCGAACTCATGCGCTGTCCCGTGGAAGTGAATGCGGCGGTTCAGACAAGCCACCTTGGTCACCCACTCCGACATCACGCCGATATCATGACTGATAATCATCATCGTCATTCCGCTCTCTTCTTTGAGCGAACGCAAGAGACCATAGAACTGCTCGATCGACTCCTGATCCACCCCGACAGTCGGCTCATCCAAAATCAACAGCTCTGGATCTGCGACCAATGCCCGCGCGATAAATACACGCTGCAGCTGACCACCGGAGAGCTTGTTGATCCGCTCGTCGCTCTTCACCTTCAGACCGACCCGCTCGATCACCTGCTCGACTTTGGCATAATGCTCGGCCTTGAGGCGGCGGAACAGCCCGACTCTCCCGACCAGACCGGATGCGACCACTTCCCGCACCGTCGCCGGAAATCCGCCAGCACCATGTGCGACCTGCTGGGCTACGTACCCCACCTTGGTCCAGTCACGGAACTTGCTAAGCGGCGTACCGAACAGCTCGACCGTACCCGTAGTCGGCGTAAGAAGCCCCAGCACTACCTTCATCAATGTCGATTTACCGGACCCATTCGGCCCGACAATCCCGAGAAAATCACCTTTATACAATGAGAGCCCAATGTCCTCCAACACCGTCTTACCGTCATCATAACGGAACCCGACAGATGTGAGATTCACAACTGGTGTACCTTGTTCCTGACTCATATCCATCATTCCTTGTTGATTCGTAATCGTACTTATTCTGATTTGCCAACTTCCATCGTACTACAGACCAATCCGTGTCACAAGCCTTTTATATAGAAGAAAGCTGGCCTCCTCTGAAAAGAAAACCAGCTTTTGTCCCGACTCTGACGATTGTGTTCCCTATTGCAGGGCGGTGCGCAGGGTCTCCATGTTCTCACGCATGATGGAGAGATAATCCTTGCCCGCCTTCTCTTCTTCTACGGTCAAGCCTTCCAGCGGATTGAGCGTCGCTGTCTTCACATTCGCTTCACGCGCGATCACTTCTGCCACCTTTGGGGAGACCAGTGTCTCGAACATGACGTAGCTGATTTTGTGCTCTTTCACATGCTCAACCAGCTCTTTCATCTCAGCCGGGGATGGCTCATCGGCCGGGGAGATCCCAGAGATGGAGACCTGCTCCAGACCATAGCGGTGGGCCAGATACGTAAACGCACTGTGCGCAACCATGAACTCTTTTTTCGGTGCTTTTGCTGCCATGTCCTTGAACTCTTGGTCAAGCGCGTCCAGATCAGCTGCCAGCTTCGTATAGTTCTGCTCATAGTCCGCCTTATGGGCCGCGTCCAGCTTGATCAGCGTATCGCGGACTTTTTCTGCCTGCTGCTTCAGCAAGCTTGGGTCCAGCCATGTATGCGGATCGAATTCGCCATGCTCTGCGTGTCCGTGCTCGTCATGGCCTTGCTCTGTGCCTTCTGTTGTGGCTGCTTCACCCGCATGCGCTTCGTGCCCATGCGCGTCTGCCGAGGTTTCGGTCGCAGCTTCTCCTGCATGTTCCTCATGCTCATGTCCCGCTTCGGCGCTGAGCAGGGTAAGGCCATCTGTCGCCTTCACCACGGTCATATTGGACTGATCCATTCCCTCCAGCGCTTTATCGATCCAGCCCTCGAGACCGCTACCATTGTAGATGAACAGCTTCGCTTTGGACATATCAATCACGTCTTTGGCAGTCGGTTCAAAATCATGCGGCTCTACCCCTGCAGGTACGATATTGGTCACCTCCGCATGCTCACCTGCGATCCGCGAGGTTACATAGTAGAGCGGGTAAAACGATGTATACACCGTCAATTGACCGGTCTGTTCTGCACTGGTCTCAGCTACGACTCCATTGCCCGCTTGTGTGGCAGGTGCCCCACACCCCGTCGTCAATAACGCGCTCATAAGAACCAATGATAAAATCGTATATGCCTTGTTAGCATGAATCTTCTTCACTTTTCCATCCTCCTGTACTATCCCGTGGGATTCTGGTACAATCATCACTTGTAACATTATACTTATATGCATCCCATCTGTAAATAAGAACTATTACGATTTGCAGTTGATTCCTAACATTTTTATTTGGACATATGATATACTAGGTAAGAGAAAAGGAGGTTTGTACGCATATGAAACCTATCCAAATGATGTACGCGACGGTTTTGTCTCTTACCATCCTCACTGGTTGCGGACAACAAGCCGTTGATTCCACGAATGGGAATGCTAATCAACAACATGAACAGCATGAACAACATAAACTGCCGAATGGCGACCTTCAAGAAGTAACCACCTCTAAAGATGTACTGCCAAGCTTCTTGAACGGTAAAGACCCACGCATCATCCTCGCTTATCAGACTGCTGCCAAAAACAATGACCTCCTTCAATGGATTCCATGCTATTGCGGTTGCGGTGATGAAGCCGGCCACCAAAACAACGGTAACTGCTTCATCAAAGAAGTGAAGGAAGACGGCTCTGTCGTCTGGGATGACCACGGAACCCGCTGTGGTACATGCATGGAAATCGCTGTCGTCTCCTCCAAGCTCAAAGAAGAAGGCAAAACCGACAAAGAAATCCGCGACATCATCGACAACCACTACAAAGCGGATTATGCACCACCGACTCCGACTCCAATGCCTTCTGCCTAACCGAACAGTCATATCAAAAGGCTATGCTTTTGACAGTTCCTACTACTGAGCATAGCCTTTTTTGTTTGGGATTATACTGATGGCATGTAAGATTCAGAACTCTTCTACATAAAAAGCCGATGAACCACTGCTCTCTCGATCAAGCAGGATTCATCGGCTTTTTGCATTTCTCTTCGCTCTCGACAATTAGTCTGGAGCCACTTCAAGCATACGCTCCAGGGAAGCACGGGCAGCTTCTGCCACGTGTTCTGGTACGTAGATTTCCGGCTTCATGTTTTCCAGCGCCTCGACGCATTTTTTCAAGTTGTTGACCTTCATGTTCGGGCAGACGAGGTATTTGGATGCGAAGTGGAACTTCTTGTTCGGGCTGTCTTTCTCCAGCATGTAGCGTACACCGTCTTCGGTACCGATGATGAATTCATCATGAGCGGACTCACGGCAGAATTTCAGGATACCGGTTGTGGAGCCTACATAGTCAGCCAGCTGTACCACTTCCGGACGGCACTCAGGGTGAACGGCTACCACTGCATTTGGGTACTGCGCCTTCATGTTCATGATGTCTTCGACAGACAGCTGGTCATGCGTGTTGCAGTAGCCTTCCCAGATGATCATTTTCTTGTCGGTGAACTGGGAGACGTAGTGACCGAGGTTTTTATCCGGAACCCAGATGATCTCTTCCGCGTCGACGGATTCGATGACCTTCTTCGCGTTGGACGAGGTACAGCATACGTATGTTTCCGCTTTCACGTCCGCAGAGGTGTTGATGTACGCCACCACTTTTGCGTTCGGGTGCTGCTCCTTGAGTTTGCGCAGACCAGCTACGTTGACCATGTCGGCCATTGGACAGCCCGCACGTTCGTCTGGGATGATGACTGTTTTATTTGGGTTAAGGATTTTCGCACTCTCACCCATAAAGTGAACGCCGCAGAACAGGATGACGTCAGCATCGGTTTCTTTTGCTTTTTGAGCCAAACCAAATGAGTCACCGATGAAGTCTGCTACCTCTTGAATCTCAGGGCGTTGATAAAAGTGAGCGAGGATAATCGCATTGCGCTCTTTTTTGAGTTGCATTAATCGTTCACGCAATTCGGCATTGCGCTGGGCTTTTTTTTCAAGCGCCAAGGCTTCCATTCTAAAACCTCCTACTACTGGCTTTTACAGTATTGGTTTTAATGTATCCCTGTCTCAAAGAGTTGTCAATCGGAAATAGTAGGGGAATTGTACAGCCTAGATGTTCTTCCATAATCGTTCCCGGATAAAATGAGCCACACCATCTTCTTCATGGCTTCGGGTCGTGTATCGGGTCAGCTGCTTGATCTCATCGGAGGCATTGCCCATCGCTACGGAGACACCTACTTGGGACAGGATATCAGTATCATTGGCGGCGTCACCAAAAGCCGCGATACGCTCTGCTGTGATACCCCATCTCCGCGTGAAGTGCTGCAAGCCTTGCCACTTGTTCACACCGGGAGCTACCAGCTCTACATTGCGGGAGCCTGATGAGGTGAGATGGATACGCTCGCCCAGTGGAGCCAGCTGTTCGCGCACCCAGAGAATCTCCGCCGGATCAGGATGCCAATAGAACACCTTGACGATCTGGTTCTCGCCTGAGCGGATTTTGCGGAACAGTTCTTCCTGCTCGATCACTTTGGTCAGCTTATGGAAGGAATAGTTGCGCAGGGAAAACGCTCCGTGCTTATCCTCTTGGGGCAAAAGCTCCTGTTCCACCCGGGCGCGGTCTTCCTGGATCATCCAGCGGTTGCTTAACGTATCATGTACCTCGTAGTATATCGTCCGTTGCTTGATCATATCCACCGCATCAGTCACAATATCTGGCGGCAGGTTGACACTCTGAATCAAGGTTCCATCTGCCTCATAGATCGCTGCTCCATTGCTGCACACATAGCCGTCAAACGGGTACTGATCACAAGCCATCGACGCCGACAGATACGTTCGGCCCGTCGCTAAGAGCAGCTTGCATCCCTGTGCCTGAAGGGCCCGACACGCTTCTTTATTGCCCTCGCTCATCTGTGATTGCCGGTTCAGCATCGTCCCGTCCAAGTCAAACGCCGCCAGTCCTACATCGAGAAAATCCATCTCTTTTGTCCCCCTACGCGGTTTCTTTTATAAAAAAGAGGCACCTGATAACGGCGCCTCTTCTACAGCTGTTGCTTATTCTTTCTTGTCATCCCGTGGCAGGATGTTGACGGAGAGATCACCTGGAACAAAGTTCGGCTCTTGGTCAAGCTTGCCGTTTTCGATCAATTGCTTGATCTGTTCGGCATCCAGTGTCTCGTATTTGAGCAGGGCCTGCGCCACATCTTCAAGCTGTTGGCGGTAGGTGGTCAGAAGTTGTGTACAACGTTCGTACTGCTCATTGATGATGCTTTGCATTTCTTGGTCGATCTCGTAGGCGATCTGCTCGGAGTAGTTACGCTCATGTCCGAGGTCGCGGCCGAGGAAGACCTGACCTTGTGAACGGCCGAACTGCATCGGACCAAGCTTGCTCATCCCGTATTCGGTGATCATGCTTCGTGCGATTGCAGTCGCGCGCTGGAAGTCATTGTGCGCACCAGTGGAGATATCACCGAGTACGATTTCTTCCGCTACGCGGCCACCCAACAAGCCGACGATTTTATCAAGCAAGTCGCTCTTCGTTGCGAAGAAGCGGTCTTCTTTTGGCAACATGACGGTATAACCACCCGCTTGACCGCGCGGGATGATGGTCACCTTGTGTACCATGTCTGCATTCTTGAGGTAGTAGCCCACGATGGTATGACCTGCTTCGTGGTATGCAACCAGACGGCGTTCGTCTTCGCTGACCACGCGGGATTTCTTCGCTGGTCCTGCGATGACACGGTCGATCGCTTCGTCTACTTCCTGCATGGTGACCTGTTTTTTGTTTTTACGTGCGGTCAGAAGAGCCGCTTCGTTCAACAGGTTTTCCAGATCAGCACCCGTGAACCCTGGGGTACGGCGGGCGATTGTATCGAGATTGACATCTTCGCCGAGCGGCTTGTTGCGTGCGTGTACCTTGAGTACAGCATCGCGGCCTTTGACGTCTGGACGGTCAACCGTGATCTGACGGTCAAAACGGCCTGGACGCAGAAGCGCCGGGTCAAGAATGTCCGGACGGTTGGTCGCTGCCACCATGATGATACCTTCGTTGGCACCGAAACCATCCATTTCGACGAGCAATTGGTTGAGCGTCTGCTCCCGCTCGTCATGTCCACCACCAAGACCTGCACCGCGCTGACGTCCTACGGCATCGATCTCGTCGATGAAGATGATACATGGAGCATTTTTCTTCGCATTTTCGAACAAGTCGCGGACGCGGGATGCACCCACACCGACGAACATTTCTACGAAGTCGGAACCTGAGATGCTGAAGAATGGTACGCCTGCCTCACCAGCAACGGCACGAGCCAGCAATGTTTTACCTGTACCCGGAGGACCTACCAGCAGCACACCTTTTGGAATTCGCGCGCCAACGGCAGCGAATTTACGAGGGTCTTTGAGGAATTCAACCACTTCCACGAGCTCAGCTTTTTCTTCATCTGCACCCGCTACATCGTCGAATGTCACGCGTTTCTTCTCATCGTTGTACAGCTTGGCACGGCTTTTGCCGAAGTTCATCACCCGGCTGCCACCGCCCTGAGCTTGGTTCAACAAGAAGAAGAATAAGATAAAGATAATGACGAAAGGAATAATCGATGTGAGGAAAGTCAGCCAGATATTGTTGCCTTCAGCCGGCTTGAAATCCACCTTAGTAATCAACCCTGCGTCAATCTTCTTATTGATGAGCGCGAGCAATTCGTCATCGTATAATGGAGCGTTGGTCGTGAATGCTTCTTGATTCGCAGAGGCTGTTTTGCGCTTCCCCTCTATGCGATATGTACCCCCATCAACCCGGAGTTGTGCTTCTGTGATTTGATCCTTGGTCAGGTCTTGCCTAAATTCCTGGTAGGTCAATTGCGCCATTTTGTCGGTCCCGGAGAGGACAAAGTTAACAATCCCTACCGTGACGAGGAAAATGAGTAAATAGAACCCTGTATTACGGAAAAAACGATTCATTTCTTACCTCCTCTCACAAAAAAGACACTTCCCATATTTTATCATAATACAATATATCTTCACAACCTGAGAGAAATGCTTACCTGCTTATTTCGTATACACTTCAGGCTTCAGGATGCCGATATAAGGCAGATTGCGGTATCTCTCCGCATAATCCAGACCGTATCCTACGACGAATTCGTCTGGAATGGTGAATCCGCTGTAGTCTGGGGAGATGTCTACTTTGCGGCGTTCCGGCTTGTTGAGCAGGGTTACCACTTTTACGGTTTCCGCTTCACGGATTTTGAGAGACTCGACCAGACGGCTCAAGGTAAGGCCGCTGTCCATGATGTCTTCGACGATCAGCACATGACGTCCTTGAACGGATGTGTCGAGGTCTTTGAGGATGCGCACAACCCCTGAGGATTCTGTGCTGTTGCCGTAGCTGGATACGGCCATAAAATCCATTTCGCAATGAATCTGCATTTGACGTACCAGATCAGCCATGAAAAGAACAGCACCCTTGAGGACGCAAATCACCAATGGGTTTTTGTCACGGTATTCATCAGCAAGGGTCTGGCCTAATTCCTTCACTTTTTCCGCGATCTGTTCTTCGCTCAGTAGTACGTCTTTTATGTCGTTATGCATGATGTACCTCCTGCCATTCTTCTCGGAACTCAACTTCGATATAGAGAAAGCGGGTCGTGCGGTCTGAGACCTGCGCGTGGGCGGAACGTCTTACACCTGGGACCCAGATGATCACGTCTCCTGCAAGGATCAATGGAATGCGGTCTCTCGCCTGCTTGGGTACCTTGGCGTCGATGAGCAGTTCCTTGAGCTTCTGCGTACCGCCTGACAGCGTAATCCGGTCACCCGGCCTGCGGCTTCTGACATGCAGCATCTCTTCCAGCTGGTCGGCATCAAAAACCGCCTGATTCGCTGTGAAGCCGTGCCAATGAGGGGCGCGGTCGAGATAGCTGGCATGGATGACGGTACCATTCTGCCCAATCCACGTCGTCCCTGGCAGGATGAGTGGCAAGGCAAACGGTTGCACCTGCTCAAATGTTGCTTCCTTGCTAATATGGATATGCTCATACATCCGCTCTACGACTACTTGATTGGCGAGATGTACGGCAGCTGACGGATTCTCTTGCCCAATGACGTGCAAAACGGCCTCCACATGCTGCGAAGACCACTCCATACCGTTTGAGAGATAACTTAATATTAGAGTAATCATTCTGCTTTGTAAAGCAAGGTCACAAGTTTGAAATTTCTTTCGATCTAATATGATTTTTTCTGCGTCTTGCGACAAAATCACCTGTCCGGCTACGCGTTTTGTTTCTTCCATTAAATAGGCGTCATCTGCCTGCGCGAGCCTGGAGAGCTTGAGGATATGCTCCCGGTACCTCGGGTTGAGCTCCTCCATCAACGGAATGAGATCAAGCCGAAGCTTGTTGCGTTGGTACTTGCGGGATTGGTTGCTGCTGTCCTCGCGCGGGGTGAGTCCAACCTCGTGACAGTAAGCTTCCAGATCACGACGGCTCACAGTCAGGAGCGGGCGGACGAGCTCCACTCGGTCATCCACCAGCCATCTGCGCTCAGGCATACCAGACAGACCATGGATACCTGTGCCGCGCAGGATTCGCATTAGGATCGTCTCCACCTGATCATCGGCGTGATGGGCCAATACGACCTTGGTCGAGCCGGTTTCTTCTGCCACCTGCTGGTACAACCCGTAGCGGATCTGGCGGCTCGCTTCCTGGGAACCCAGCCCCGTCTCTCTCATGTAAGCCGGGACATCCCGCCGAAACGACCAGCACCTTACCCCTACTGTATGACACAAGTCCTCCACGTATGCGGCATCACCGTCTGATTCTTCACCGCGAAAACAGTGATTGAGGTGAACGACATGAATCTGCCAGCCATACTTGTATTGTTGATTAAGCGCAGACAAGATATGCAACAACGCCGTCGAATCCGTCCCGCCGGAGACTCCCACGACGATCGATTCTCCATGGGTCAGCATGTTGGTTTCTTTAATTCGCTTTTGCACTCTTAGGAGCATAGCGGGCCACAATTCCTTTCCATATTGAAAAGAGCGACAGCCCCAAGGTCAATCCTGCGGCAATCGCACCCGCTGCCACACAGGTCTCCACCGCAAGCGTGATGCCTTGGAGGTAATCCCCGTTGACAAAGGAAAGCATGGTCTTGTAAGCGGTCGAGCCGGGGACCAGCGGGATGATCCCCGCAGTGCTGAAGTTCGTCGATGGTACCCGCAACTTCACGGACAGCCATTGACTGGCCAGTGAAATAAACGTCGCTGCAGCAAAAGTGGCAAGACCAATCTGTGCTCCGAACACCGGCAATGATTTAAAAATCAACCAAGCCAGCATCCCAACCGTTCCTCCGGCCAACAAGGTACGGACCGGTACGTTAAACAGCATGCCGTAGGCGACAGCAGAACCAAAACTGAGTACTAATCCAAGCAATACATACATCTCTTATGCCACCTCACAACGAAAGCACGAGCGCCGTCGCCACAGCGATCGATAACGCGGTAAGTACGGCTTCCACGCCTCGGGACATTCCAGCCACCAAGTCGCCCGCCAAGATATCACGAAGCGAGTTGGTCACGGCCATCCCTGGGAAAAGCGGAAGCATCGTGCCAATCAACATATAATTCAGATGAAGATCAGGAAACAGGTGATACATAAGTAAGACGAAAAAACCACCGACACAGCCTGCCAAAAACTCCGTGAAGAATTTGACCCGCATCACCTGTTCAATGTAGACGATACTCTTGTTGACCAGCATCCCTGCGATCATCGTCGGAATCATATCCCAGATGGTTCCCCCCAATAAAACAGTAAAAGAGCCACTGGCAAAACCCGAGGCCAGACTTTGCATCCAGGCTGGGTATTGTGGCTTTTTCTGCTCGATCTCCAAAAGGTGTTGGTGGGCCTGTTCCAGCGTCAGTTGACCTGATACATAATGGCGGGAGACTTGGTTAACCAGTGTTACTTTATTCAGATCAACACTGCCACGGAAGACCCGAATCATCCTGGTATGATCCTGGTCTCCGTCGCAATAGCTGAGAATAATCGTACTCGGAGTCACAGAACTATAGACGTCATCCATTCCAGCTGCTTGCGCGATGTGAGCCATCGTATCTTCCACTCGGTATGTTTCCGCTCCGCTCTTCAACATGATCCTGCCTGCCAGTATGCAGGTCTCCATCACGTGGTTGTTAGCGGTCATCATGGTGCATCCCTCACATCCAGACAAGATACATAGAACCTGCGAGCAGCAATAACGAGGCGACGAAAAAGCCGCCGATCCATTTGCTGGCTGTACTGCTTGCCTTGGCTGCTTTACGCTTGGATACAGCATTCCCTTCACGGAAGGCTTGGAGCAGGTCCGCCTTCATCTGGGAAGCACTGGTGTACTTGCCTTGCAAAGCTCTCACCAGTGGCACGCGATATCCATACAGGTTCTCATTGTCCCGTATTATATCATAAAGCATTTGGACGTGTCGTGTTGCTTGGGATATTCTTTTCCACTCTGCTTTATCCAGCGTAAGACGCATCATCATGACAGCCAACGAGAACAGATCATAACCAGTGTCAGCACGTCGGTCGCCTGCCTGCCAGAAGGCTCGGTCATATTCTTCAGTGAACTGGCGGACGGCGTTGCCGATCTTACTTACCCCGCCGAAGTCGATCAGGCAGATGCGCTTGGTCGTGTTCATCACCATGGCGTTCTCTGGCTTGAGGTCTCCGAAGACGAAGCCTTGGCTGTGCAGGATGTCCAAGTGAGACAGCAGCTGCACCATCAGGACAGGGACCCAATCCGCACCGACCCGACTTACATATTCATCCAAGCGTTCGCCCTCTACATATTCCATCGCGTAAAAGCTGTAGGCTTTGCCATCCACTACGAAGTCATCGACATCACAGACCGCTGGGCCGACTTTGGGGTCTTGGAGCTTCTGGACGCTTTTTAATAGATTGACCTCCATTAATAGATCCATGGGGTCGACGCCCACTTTGACCGCAAGCTTCTTGCCCAGATGAGAGACGAGGTAGACGACACCGTTTGCCCCTCGCCCCAGCTCAGAGAGCACCCGGTAGGAGTTGTGATGCCATTTACCGCTGAACTGCCGGGGCAGTGGGGGAAACATATCGTTAGAATACATGGTCTTGCAGGTATCCGTCTTGGTCTCTGTGATCTTTGCGCGGTGGCTTGTCTTCGAGGCGGTAGCGGTCGGCGAGATGATCAGGCAGCTCGACATGGTCAAACAGGGCAATCGCTTCGGTGATCGCCGGGCCGGTCGGAGTGATGCCGCTCATGGTCAGGGCATTGGTCAGCTCGTAGGCTTTTTCCACCTGATTGGTCCACGGGATGCGGACTTCGAGGTGGCGCTGTTTGCCTGGGAATGTACAGACGGCCATCCGACTTGTGCCACGGCGGGAGCGAAGGCTGATGCTGAAATCATAGATCGCTTGCTGTACCGCGTTGAGCTTGGCTTTCATACTGGCTGAGGTGTCGACGAGCATGACGACTTCCAGACCGCTCTTTTCACCGAGGTCATCGACGAGTCCGGCTACCTGCATCCGTTTCTCTGGTGTCAGGGTCTCCAGCTTGGAATCACCGAGGATTTCTTTGAGCTCTTGGCTGACGACATTCTGGATCGTGCGGGTCATCGCCTTGCGTGTGAGCATCTGGACGGTCTGTGCAAGCTGAGCCGGATAGACGATATCGCTTAAGCCCCCGCCAGCCTGTGCCATCTCACGGATCTCCTGCTCTCCTTGCTCACCCAGCTCATTGCGGTCGACGACGCCGATGACATTGACGGTGATGCCTTGCTCTCGTGCCAAGGTAGCGGCTGCAATCGGACTGATCCCCACATTGGAGCATCCATCGGTAACGACTAAGATTTGCCGTAATGTTGCTACTTTCGCCATAATAAAAACCTCCCCGAAACTAGTAGCTTTTCTACCAGTATCGTCGGAGGTTCTAAAAAACATACCTAGCTGACCACTCTTGGCCGCTCTACTTTTTCCATACCATTCACATGAATCGCACCCCATTGCGGGACGAATCTATCAATCCGTGTCACCAGTACAGTCATATCGTCGACAATCTCGCCATGGTGCTCCCGAATCACACGCTCCAGCAATAGATCTGCCACTTCCTGCGGATCATCGGTCGTCACCTCAGAGACCAGACGCTTCATCCACATCTGCCTGTTCTCGATATGGCGCGGTGCATCGTAGATCCCGTCTGACATCATGATCAGCAGGTCGCCCGGCTTGAGATTGCGGCTGACCACATCCACCTCGATCTCTTCTAAGATACCGACAGGCAGGTTGTTGGCGGTCACGCTGACGACATCGTTGCCTCTTTTAATGAAGCTTGGGGTGGAGCCGATTTTGATAAACCGGGTGTTGGCTGTCTGCAAATCAATCAAGGCCAGATCAACGGTGGCAAACATCTCATCGGTCGAGCGCAGGGCGAGTACCGAGTTGACCGTCTTAATTGCTAATTTTTCGTCGATTCCGGATTTCAGGAGCTGTTGGAGCATATCGAGCGCGGATTGGCTCTCCAGATAAGCCCGCTCCCCATTGCCCATGCCGTCGCTGATTGCTACGGCCACCTTGCCATTGCCGAGATCCATCGTCTTGAAGCTGTCACCGGAGAGCAGCTTGCCCCCTTTGGCAGCACCTGCGATGCCGATCTCGATCTCGTACGTGCGGGCCGAGCTGAGGCACATTTTGCAATGACCGTCTTTGAATGCTTCACACTGTCTTTCCTTGACGATGATATTCTCACCCAGAATCTCGGTCAGCATCGGCGCGACGATCTTGGCGCATTCGTCTCTCCCATAGCAGGTCGGCTGGCTGATCTCGATGTCTACCTTACCCTCCTCCAGACTGTGGATATCGACTCGCCTGACTGCAAGCCCTAGACCTTCGAGGGCACGGAATACCTGCTTCTCCTGAAAACTAAGCTCCATCCCCTCCCGCTGAATCTCACGGGCAAAATCACTCATCACCCGGGAGACACCAGAGAGTTGGTCTGCCACCAGCTTGCGGCTTTCGTGCACCTGTTTCTTCAATTCATTAAAAGCGAGGAACCGCTCGTATTCTTGTTCCATCGCGTCCACTACTTTTTCGGTTTTGACGCATTTACGCTCCCAGTCTTTGGAGATCACATTGGAATTGAGAGAGCCTTGCTCTTCATGGACATTCTCGATCATGGCGCGCATCGCTTCATAAGTGGCTTCGCCTTCACGGTCCCAGCATTGCTCACGTTTCCAGCAGCGCTGGCAGGTCATCGCGCTGACCCGCTTCATATACTGGTCGATCACTTCTTCATCGACTTGGGTCTCCGCCGTCTGGGCGAAGCTTCGGGAAAGCTGGGTGAACAGCTCGGAGAACTGCTCGATCTTGCCCGCCGTCACATCGCGGATGCGTCGCATATATTCTTGATGGGATTGGATATTCTCGACGGTTCCCGGGATGAAGCGGGAGACCTTTTTCCATATCGTAGCCGGTGTCAGGATAAACAAAATCACGGAGAACATCGTCTCAAATAAGGAGATATAAAGCATCTCCTGCGCCCCGCCGTAGATCGCGAGGATGGTCGTTCCAATCAGCAGACCTGCGGAGACACCGACTTTGCCGCCTTCCTTGAGCAATCCAGCCAACAGACCGGAGAAAGCAAGCAGGCTGATCTGCTGCAATGAGTTGACGTCGGCGAGGCTGAGGATCAGTCCGGTGACGACTCCCACTGCCGCCCCGATCGTCCCTCCACCGACGAAAGCGAACAAGAGGATCAGATAGCGGGACAGCACATGCTCCATCGACACTCCCTGTATCGTCCAGCCCACCGTCCCTGTCATCAGGGAAGCAAGCAGGATGACCAGACAGACAATCTCTTCATTCTTCAGTGGCTCATATGGCTTCGCGAGGTGGATGATCGAGAGCGACTGGACGAAGATGAGCGTCAGGACAAAGCTCAGGATCGCTTCGACTCCCACCATCACCACGCTGTAGGTAGTAACCTGATTCGTAATGATGTTATATAGGATATGGCTGAAAAACACAGTACCCAGCACGACAAACGGCGTCAGCGAGAAATCTTTTCGTCGAAACTTATCCGTCATCTTCGACGCTCCCAGCGCCACCACCAGACTCAAGAACGACTCCAGTGCCAATGGAACCGAGTGAGTCAGTGCCCCGGCCACCATTGCCAGTGAACTGACCAGCAATGTATCCCGCCTGAGATAGTACATGACGATAAAGTATGGAACGATAAACGGTGACAGCTCGTCCAATATGAGAGCCCGTCCAAGCAAGAAGCCCATCGTGAGCGGCAGTACGTGCCACTTCTGAATAAAAGCAGAGATCTTCTCTCCCCACGACTCTACAGTCTGCGTAACCTGCTGATTGATCCGCTCGGACATGACTCCGCCCGTGCCGGAGATGACTTGTGACTTATTCCACATGTTAGATAGCACCACCCGTTCTGTATATGATGTGGTTCTCATTATACGGATGGCTCTTTGTAAAATTTGTCAAAACATCGAGCGATATACCAAGAATCGTCCGACAAATTCAAACGACTTTTGTAGGAAAAAAGACAAAAAAAAAGACCGACGTTTTTGCGATCGACGTCGGCCATCAGGTGATTCGCGCTTAGCGAAACGGGCTTAGTTATATATATTCTACACGACTCCAAAATGACCTTCCTCTTTTTGTCGGTATTTTACGCGTTTTTGGAAATTATTTTTTGATCAAATAAAAAACTCCCGTAAAGCGGGAGTTTTAGCGTCCTCGGCCTTTTTTATCCTGGTTTTTACGGAGGCTGGTGAGACGGTCTTCACTATCCTTTAAGAAGCGGCTTATCTTGTCTTCGAAGTTCTCCGGGCGTCGTGGGCCACGGTCGTTGCGGTCGCCACGCGGGCGTGAATCTCTGGCTGGTCGGGCTGGTCGTTCTGGTCTTGGCGGCTGATCGACTGCTTTTTTGATGGACAGGCCGATTTTGTTGTCCTGTATGCTCATCACTTTGACGGTGACCATATCGCCAATCTTCAGATGCTCGTTGATGTCCGTCACGTATTTGTCTGCCACTTCACTGATGTGTACGAGACCCGTCACGCCACCAGGCAGCTCAACAAATGCTCCAAATTTCGTAATACCTGTAACTTTCCCTTCGTATTTGCTGCCGATTGTGACTTCCATAAAACAGGAAATCCCCCTCCAAGAATATTATGAACATTTAATTAAATTATATAGGAAGAAAAAAAAACATGTCAACGCTTTCCCGTTGATATGTTTTTTCTTAATCCGGCAGCACGAACAAAACTTCTCCCGGCTTAGCCATGAAGTGGTTTTTGCGTGCCAGCTCCGCGATATATTCTTTGTCGTTGAGACGGTTTGCCTTGTAGTTGAGCTCTTTGTTTTTATCTTGCACCTCATCGGCCTGTGCTTGCAGGGCTGCCAGCTTTTCTTCTTTTTCGGTCAGGATTCCGCTTTGCAGATAAGTCGTATAGCCCGTCCAGACGAGGAAACAGAGCACAAAGAACATCGTCAATCTGATCCTGCGCTTCCGCCCTTGGCTCTGGGACTGTGTAGGGCTTGTATTCATAGTAGACTCCACCTTTTAGATACTTTCCGTTTAGTCATCTTTTTTCTTTCTGGTAAACAACTTCTGCAAACGGTGGATGAATCCTGCCCAAAGCTTGGTCAAACCGTTCCACAAGTTCCGACCCCATCTGGCAAAAGGTGCAAAAATAAAGGAAATGATACGCCATATAAATGTTCCAATGTGAACCAAGATCGAAAAAAGGAAAACCAACAACATCCAGATCATCTGAAATATGAATTGAATTGGTTTCACAATTAATATATCGATAATCCGTAGAATTGTCTGATATAACCATATAGAAAATTTTATCATGGTGTTAAGAAATTGAATATATTTCTTACTACCTAACAAAAAGTAGAACCATGCTCCTATAAGCATCCCTAAAAAGATAGGAAAACGGACTACCCCATTGTTCACACTCACCAACACATAGAAGACCAACCCAACACTGGAAAGCCAAAAGGCGAGATCGAGGATAAAGACGACCCACAGGGGGAAGCGGCCTTTGTTTTTGAAAACATGATACGTATCAAAGCCCATCCCCATGAGTGTGCCACACAGCAGCATATACGCGACGGTCTGAATCTGGACGACGATGCTCACTTGAATAACTTACCGAAGAATCCTTTCGAACGGTCTCCGGCTTGCCCCTGTTCAAGATATCCCATATCATGCACAAGCCCCTCGATCGCCACTTCGCCTGTCTCCAGACTGAGATTCTTCATATGTAAGTTCTGTCCGCGAATGCTCAAGAACCCACCTTCAGTCTCTAACAAGAACTCCTCGCTGTCGAAGCTCTCGACCTTTTTAACCCCTGAGATCGCTAAGCTGCGACGGTTGATCATGACAACTTCATGACGGGGGCGCTTCGTTTGATCCATCATGCTATGTCCTCCTTCTGTTTCCGCTCGGCCATTGGTATAGTGATCAGACCGTTTTGTACCATGATATGGGGAGGGATGTCCGTTTAGAACAGGCGGGAGGATCAGGGGATAGAAAAAAGCCAAGGCGGTGGGTCTGCCTTGGCTTTTTGTGTAGGAATCTATGTGATTGGCTTTTGTTTTGCTGCCTGAATGAATTGTTTTACTAATGCATCGCTTTTTTGGCGGGTTGCTTCGGAAACGGGTACTGTGAATATACCGTTTGCAGCGATCTCGAGTTTGTCAGTTTGTTTGCTCAGGTATTTATTAGTCATGGCGCTTCCCTCCAAAGTAAGAGTTGACTAAATCGTGTGCTGATTGAGTCGGAATGATCATACGCGAGCCGCCGGGATTGATTGCTTGCAAGGAAGTAATGTAATGCTGAATTAGTTTTGTTTTAGCGAAAAAAGCTACATAACCATCAAAACCGAGTTCAAAACTCCTTTTACATGCTATGGCAAACAGGTGTGGACCAACACCAAAAAATTCTTTATGAATGCCTACATTCGATGGGGCGCTCTCGGCTAAATAGACGTCGACCCATGCCTCATTAGGTTGTAAAGAGACCAGACCTTGAATCCTATTATCACCTATGATTTTGATTGTGTATACTTCACGCTCAGGTAATTTTAACTGCTCTCCCCAATTGAATTGCCACCCGAGTAGGTTAGGAAGATCCTCTTCTAATAACTGATTACAGACTGTTTGATATATTTCATCCGACAATCGATGGCGAAGACATCTTGTCCATTCATCAATCTCGACGGCAAGAGAAGAGAATTTTTTACCTTTATCCTTATGAAAAGCTAGTATCTTTGCGTACAGGGGTGAATCCATCACTACTTCCTCCGTTCACCTATGCTTATCATAACACAGGAGATTATCACCCTCTAACTGTAATACGACTTAAACCGACCGTTACTCATGGAAAATGATTAAATATGAAAAGCCAAGGCGGTGGGTCTGCCTTGGCTTTTGGTGCTTGCTATGTACGCTTTCCTTAAAACTTCATATACTCGTCTTCTTCCTTCTCATCACGCGGTACCGGAATTTCGCCGACTGTGGTGTAGAGGGACGCTGCTTCATCTTTGCGTGCGTTTTCTTTGATTTCCTCGACTTGGACGACGACGATTTTTTGACCGAAGCGGATTGCCAGCTTGTCGCCGATTTTGACGTTGCTGGATGCTTTGGCCGGGCGGTCGTTAATCTCGATACGACCTTGGTCGCATACGTCTTTGGCAAGCGTGCGGCGTTTGATCAAGCGCGATACTTTGAGGAATTTGTCTAGTCTCATCTATTTCTCCTCCTTGGGTTTATGTATAGCTTGTTGCTTGTGCCCTATCTGTTATCTCGCGACAGCTTTTTGGCTTCGTCCCACCACTTGTCCATCTCTTCGAGTGAGGTCTCGGCGAATGTACGACCAGCTTCACGCAGGCGCATCTCGATATGGGCGAAGCGGGTGTGGAACTTCTGGTTGGTCATGCGCAGCGCTTCTTCTGGGTCGACCTTGAGGAAGCGGGCCAGGTTGACCACAGCAAACAGGAGGTCTCCCAGCTCACCGGCCTGTTCTTCTGGCTTAGCGGTTTTGACTTCATTGTATTCTTCTTCAATCTTGCTGAAGACGTCTGCGATGTTATCCCAATCAAATCCGACCTCTGCCGCTTTCTTCTGCAGCTTGGCTGCATACATGAGCGCAGGCAGTTCACGCGGGATGCCAGCGAGCTTGGATTCTTCGGTGGTGTCGATGCCTTTTTCTGCTTTTTCCTGCTCCTTGATCTGTTGCCAGTTGACCACTACCTCTTCGGCATTATCCGCTGAGGCTTCGCCGAAGACGTGCGGGTGGCGGCGGATCATTTTGCTGTTGATGTTGGCGATGACATCTTCGATGGTGAAGTAGCCGTCTTCGGATGCGATCTGGGAATGCAGCATGATCTGCAGGAGCAAGTCTCCCAGCTCATCGCTTAATGCGTCTAGATCGTCATTGTCGATGGCTTCAAGCACTTCGTAAGCTTCTTCGATCAGGTATTTGCGCAGAGTCTGGTGGGTCTGTTTGCGGTCCCATGGGCAACCTTCCGGGCTGCGCAGGACGGCGATGATTTCTTTTAGATAAGAAAATTGGCGGTAACGGACGCTCTCCTCGGTGGTTGGCGGGACATAGACCAGACTCAGGTTACCGAGATGATCGACGCGGTCCAGCTCATACAGCGGGACGACATCGATCTTTTCCATCCCTTCGACCCCGACAGCGGTACAGACCGTGATCTCGTATTCATCCGGGAACACATCCATGAGTGACAGCTTGACGTCAGAGGCGGTCAGCTGGTCGTACACCTGGGCAATCACGGTGTGCAGCTGCGGGTTGATCTGCTCGGTACGCAGGCTGGTGGCATCCAGCATGGTGAAGCCTTCGATCGGGTCGACCTTCAAGGCTGCAAAAAGCGGGTCGAGGAAGCTTTGACCGCCTTCGATGTTGATGGTGAGTTGTTCTTTTTCCGCATTTTCCAACAGGATCTGTACAGTACGTTCTGCTACCAGTGGATGACCGGGTACTGCGTAGATGATCTCGCCTTGTTCTTTGGCGATGGTGACCAGCTTAGCCGCGATACCGCTGTAGACATCGTCAAAGTTGCCATGCGCGACATATACGTCATCAAAAGATTCGTAGGTCACACCCTCCGCCGCAAGCTCGTTCAACACTGGGTGTTCTGCTGTCCGCACATATAGATGCTTGGCTGCTATGACCCGCTTGTAGATACCAAGCGGGAGTTGGTTTAAGTCCCCGGCTCCCAGGCCGAGGACGTGGATGGTTGGGGTCATGAATTCAGCACTCCTTACTTCTTAGTCACGTAATAGCTTGAAGCGGGTGAGCAGAGCAATCAGCTTCTCACCTCTAGGGATAAAACGCATATCCTGGCGCGTAATGCCCCCCGTATACAGCAAGGCCACGCCGTAGACCAGTGCACCGGCACCTACTGCAATCAGTCCGGCAACCGTGTGCAGCAGACGTACATGTGTGATCACATCTCCAAGTCCAGTCAGCAGTCCGTACTCCAGAATCACTACGATGATACCCATCATCCCTACAGCGATCAACGGCTTGATTACCAGTTGCTTGAGGCTGATCACCAATCCGATATGACGGTGAATTGCCATGATGTTGAGGATCATTGCCACCACATACGCAAGCACGGTAGCCACGGCAGAACCGACGATGCCCCACAACGGAATCAGCGCGAGGTTGGCGAGGAGCTTCACCACCACCCCAATCATCAGGTGACGCGCCGGAAGCTTGACCTGTCCAATCCCCTGCAGGATACCGGAGCTCGATATCATCAACGTCGCAAACAGAATCGTAAAGGACTGAACCGCAATCGCAAGTGTCCCTTTATCATTACCATATACCATGACGTTTACCGACTCGGCCAACAAAGCAAGTCCGACCGAAGCAGGCAACCCGAGCAAAAGAGTCAGTCGCAACGCAATCTCGGTCCGGTTGGAGACAAGACGGGTCTGCCCCTGTGCCATCGCTTCACTGATTGCAGGTACGAGTGCAAGCGACAGTGATGTGGCGAAGAAGGTACCGAACTGAATCAGCGGTTGGCTGCGGTCGTACGTTCCTTTGAGATCTTTGGCCGCTTCCGGATCAATACCACTCCATTGCAACAGGTTGGAGACCGTCACCGAGTCAATCAGCGGGATCATCGGCAATACAAGAGCACCGAGACAGATCGGAATTGCGTAATGCAGGATTTTGTTAAAAATCTCGCGGTTCGTCATGACCGCTGCCGTCTGTTTGGCTGAGTCAACTGCACTCGCTTCCGTACCTGCGTTGCGTCGCCAGTAATACAGCAGGACCAGCAACGCACCAACCGCTCCCGGTAATGCGGCGAACACAGCACCAGTACCGGCCAGATAAGCGTCATGATAGACCGCCATCATCCAGTAAGCCGCAGCGATAATGAAGACCACGCGTACCAATTGTTCTACCACTTGCGAGACACCCGTCGGCATCATGTTTTGCTGTCCTTGAAAATAGCCACGCATAATCGACACCATCGGCACTAACAGCAACGACCACGATACTGCCTGAAGGGGCAAGGTGAGGTGCTCATCCCCCATCATGCGGCCGATCATCGGCGCACCGAAGAATAGCAGCAGGAAAAATAAAAGACCAAGTATACCCAGAGAGACACTTGCAATCCGAAATGCTTTTCGCGCTCCCGCAGGGTCACCAAGCGCCAGCCGCTCCGAGACGATCTTGGAGATCGCAATCGGAAACCCGGCCGTCGCCAGAATTAACAGAGCCGTATATAGCGGATAGACCTGCATATACACATAAAGCCCGATATCCCCAGTTATGTTCTGATACGGGATACGGTATACCGCCCCCATCAGCTTTGATAATAAACCAGCAATACCTAAGATAGCGGCACCTTTGACAAAATGGTTGGAACCTCTCTCTGCAGACATGGTGTGTCTTCTCCTCTCAAATCAAACCAAAACTGCGTTCATTATACCATAAGGTGGGTTGGGAGTTGAAAAAGGTTGAGTGGTGGGAAGCATAGATGATATCTGTTCTCCAGTCGCCTTTCCCCCTCGTAAGAGGGGCCGGTCTCCTTACGATCAGATATCATCTACGCTTCCAACAACTTTTTCCGAGAGGAATAATGAGGAAGAAAAGAAAAGAAGACCCCAGCGCTAATCGCAAGAGGTCTTCCTGTAAGATCGTATCCCCATCTACTTGATTACTGTTCCATTTGCTTCGCCAAGAAGCCTGCAGCTGTCTCAGCCATTTTGGTTTCTAATTCGCCCATCTTCACTTCGTTTTTGTTGACGAGGATGACCCCGCCGATTGGGTCGCCACCTGCTACGATTGGAGCGATGACGAAGGAGGAATATTGTTCTGAGTTGTCGCGGGTAATCTCATATTGGCCAGCGTTTTTCTCTAGACGAGTTTTACGCTCCTCCAAGGTTTTTTCGACGAGGGAGCCGATAGGTTTCTCCATGTACTCCTTCTTGGAAGCACCAGATACAGCGATGACAGTGTCACGGTCAGTGATGATGACAGTATGGTTCAAGGATTCGTAGAGTGAATCAGCATATTCTTTGGCGAAATCAGCCAATTCGCCGATTGGTGAATATTTCTTCAAGATAACTTCCCCATCACGGTCGACAAAAATCTCAAGTGGATCGCCTTCGCGGATACGAAGTGTGCGGCGGATTTCCTTCGGGATTACGACCCGTCCGAGGTCGTCAATACGACGAACAATACCAGTTGCCTTCATAATCTTGTTGCCTCGCTTTCTTGAGAAGATTTTGTGTGTCTTTCCTTTGAGGATTAGCTATATGTTTTCCTGAATCTCTGTTTTTTACTAATCACTACCTTGCAGTAACTTTTTCCAACGGTGCTCATCTTACCAACGCGCCATGCTCTCTCCCGGTCGGTAGCGAGTGACTATAGTATTTGCCGCGGGTTACAGAATATGCGATCAAACGAAAAAACAGGGTGGCTTGCTATGGGCTATTCTGGGGGCATTCCTCCATCAAAAAACACCATTTCGCCAAGGCAGGCTTCTGCTTCGGCAAAATGGCGTTTCCATGATGATGTTCTTATTTAGTCGCTGGTGCAGCGGCTTTTACTTCTGGGATGTTCCACTTGGTCACGAGCTTGTCCAGTTCGTCTTTGACAAACGCATCGTATTTTTTGCTAAGGGCGATTTCTTTGAATTGTTGCTTGGTTTCTTCGAAGGTCTTCACAGCACGCTTCTCCACTCGGATCACGTGGTAGCCGTAATCGGTCTTGACTGGTGTTGCGCTTACCTCGCCCACTTTTTGCTTGAGGGCGGCATCCCGGAATTCAGGAACCCATTGGTTGACGTCCGCATCTGCATACAGACCGCCGTTTTCTTTGCTGCCTGGGTCTTCCGTGAATTCTTTTGCCAGCTTCGCCATGTCTTCACCCTTGTTGATGCGGGCGGTCAGATCATTGGCGAGCTTGAGTGCTTCTTCTGGCTTGTGCTTCTCGAAGTTGATCAGGATGTGGCGGACAGATGCAGTCGTGAGTGCTGCTTTATCAGTTGTATCGTATTCCTTTTTCACATCCGCATCGGTGACAGATGATTCAAGCAGGTTGACGGATTTATTGATGAGTGTCATTTGCTCGATGATTTGTTCTTTGGTCAGCTTGTGGTTTTCCAAGAGCTTGTTGAACTTGGCTTCATCATTGCCGAGCATGCCGACGAGCTGGCCCTTTACCTTGTCATAGGTCTCTTGGGCTTGTTTCTGGGAGGTTGCCGTTACTTTTTCATCAGCGCGGGCCGCCAGAATTTCGGTCGCCGTGTATTGACGCACATAGTCGTCGATCATTTCCTTAGTAGCAGCGCCGATTGCTTGTGCTTGTTGCGGGTTGAGGAGCGAGATGGTGCGCAGGAATGTTTCGAACTCGCCAGCAGTAAGCTCGCCGCCTTTGTATTCCGCGATCTTGGTGTTCGGGTCTACTTGGAAAGGAAGCTTCACTGGTGGAAACTGAGCCAGGGGATCTTCCGCACCTGCTTTGTCATCAGTAGGTGTAGCAGGTTGTTCGGCTGCTTGTTTGTCATCGGCCGGTTTGGCTTCGTCTTTGGCTTGTCCACAACCAGTCAGGAGCGCAACAGCCAGCGCCGTCGTGGAGAGCAGCGCGACGAAACGCTTCCCAGACATTTTCGATTTTTTCATAGGTAGATCTCCCTTCTCTGGATAAAGCCCCCCATCCGCTCTTAACCGATGTCGGAGAGCGAATGGGTGCTGTTTAAATCTTTACGGATCAGATGGAATTGACTGAGCAGGCTCTCGACCAGCTTGACACCATCTTCTACACTTAACCCTTTTACTTTAACAGTTACCACAATCTGTTGTCCACCCGGACTGGTAGTTAATCCCACACGACGGTCATATTTGGCAGACATAGCAAAGAGTGCACCGCCGTCGATATTGTTGGTCTGCGCTGGATCAAACAAGAGCTTGATCACATCTGCTTCTTTTTGATTGATCTCGACGACACCGTATTGCAGGGCGTGTACGCGGAGGCGGGAGATGACGAGCAAGTTCTCCACCGACTTCGGAATATCGCCGAAACGGTCGATCAGCTCTTCCGCGAGATCGTCCACATCGGTGAGTGTTGCAGTCGCGACGAATTTTTTGTACATCTCGATCTTCTGACGGCTGTCGGTGATGTATTCGGACGGGATGTAGGCGTCCAGCTGCAGGTTGATCTCCACTGGAGACTTGATCTCCTGCTTCACTTCTCCGCGCAGGTCGTCGATGGCTTCCTTGAGCATCTGGGTGTACAGATCAAAACCGACCGAGTTGATAAAACCACTCTGCTCTGCCCCAAGCAGGTTCCCCGCACCACGGATGGACAGGTCGCGCATCGCGATTTTGAAGCCGGAGCCAAGCTCGGTGAACTCCTTAATCGCCTGCAGACGCTTCTCCGCTACCTCGGTCAGTACCTTGTCACGCTGGTAGGTGAAGTATGCATACGCGATCCGGTTGGAACGTCCGACACGGCCACGCAGCTGATACAGCTGAGAGAGACCCATGCGGTCGGCATTGTGGATGATCAGGGTATTGACGTTCGGGATATCCACCCCGGTCTCGATAATCGTCGTACTGACCAGCACATCGTATTGTCCGTCGAGGAAGTCGAGGATCACGCCTTCCAGCTCACTCTCGTTCATTTGACCATGGGCCACGGCTACGCGGGCATCCGGTACCAGAGAAGAGATGTGTTCAGCCATCTGCTCGATTCCTTGCACTTGGTTATAGAGGAAAAAGACTTGACCTTCCCGCGCCAGCTCACGCTCAATCGCATCACGCACCAGTGCCGGATTGTATTCCACCACATACGTCTGCACAGGGAAACGGTTCTCCGGCGGTGTCTCGATGACGGAGAGATCACGTACACCCAGCATGGACATGTGAAGGGTACGCGGGATCGGCGTCGCCGTCAGGGTGAGAACGTCCACATTGGTCTTGATCTGCTTCAATTTTTCTTTATGGCTGACCCCAAAACGCTGCTCCTCGTCGACGATCAACAGACCGAGATCGCGGAACGTCAGATCTTTGGACAGCAGGCGGTGTGTACCGATGACGACATCGACTGTGCCTTCCTTGACACCCTTGATCGTGGCATTCTGTTCTTTGCGCGAACGGAAACGGCTGAGTACCTCAACCTTGATCGGATAATCAGAAAAACGCTCACGGAACGTCTCAAAGTGCTGCTGAGCCAAAATCGTAGTCGGCACCAAGACAGCTACCTGTTTGCCATCCATGACAGATTTGAAGGCAGCGCGGATCGCCACCTCGGTCTTCCCGTAGCCTACGTCACCGCAGACGAGACGGTCCATCGGGCGTTTGCTCTCCATATCGCCCTTGACCTCAGCGATCGCACGAAGCTGATCCTGTGTCTCCTGATACGGGAACATCGCTTCGAATTCACGCTGTTCAAGCGTATCAGAATGGAAGGCATAGCCGACTGCTGCTTCACGCTGGGCATACAGCTTGATGAGGTCTTCGGCGATATCTTTGACAGAAGACTGGACCTTGCTCTTGACCCGCTTCCACTCATTGCCGCCGAGGTTGTAGATTTTCGGCTCTGCTTCTTCGCTGCCGACATATTTTTGCACATGGTCAATCTGCTCGATAGGCACAAACAGACTGTCGCCACCTGCATACTGTACATGCAGATAATCCTTGTGAATCCCGAGGATCTCCTTCGTCTCGATGCCGAGGTAACGTCCGATCCCGTGGTTGATATGCACCACATAATCGCCCGGCTTGAGCTCCAGATAGTTTTTGATCCGCTCAGCGTTGGTCATGTTTTGCTGTACTTTGCGTGCCTTGCGCTGCTTGGCGGTGAACACTTCGCCCTCGGTGATGACGACCATCTTGTTCATCGGCAGCTCAAAACCGCTCTGCAGGTTGCCCAGGATAATGGTCGGGCGGCCCGGCGGTACATCCGCTACCGTATCTAACAGCAGGTCGGCCTCCATCTCATAGTCATGCAGCACACGCTCGAGACGCTTCGCCCGCTCGGCATCGGCCGCGACAAAAATGATCTGGTTCTGCCCTTTGATCCAACGGGCCAGCTCGCCTTTGAGCACGTTCATCTGCCCATGAAAATTCTGCATCGTTCTACAATTTATATTTGCGATATTACGAGGCTGGGTTTTCGGCGTCTGACGCAGGAACAGAGACAGATAGACCAGTGGCCATTTTTTCTGCTCCAAAATCAGCTCATCGTAGTTGTAGGACAGAGTCAGGTTAGCCATGAACTCGCCTTCGGTGATCCGGTTGGTCTGCCACTCCAGTTCGTCTTTTTGCAATTGGGTCGCTGTATCTGCCACACGGGACGGCTCGTCGATCAGCAGTACCGTATCAGACGGCATATAATCGAGCAATGTATTCTGGCTCGGATAGATCACGGAGCTGTAGGTGAACAGATGGGCAAACCGGTGACCATCCCGCATCAGCGCGATATCCTCACCGATTTTTTGCATGACTTTTTCCTTGGCTCCTTCGTCTTTGAGCTTGCCAAGGGTCTCACCCAGCTTTTTCTCCAGACGGTCTGCCGCTTCGATCAGCACATCGGAAGTGGCAAACATCTCTTTTACCGGGCCGAATGTATACGATTCCAAATTTTCCTTGGAACGTTGTGTCGCCATATCAAACGTACGAATCGAATCGATCTCATCATCGAACAGTTCAATCCGCACCGGCCATTCAGAGTCGATCGGGTACAGGTCGATGATCCCGCCGCGCACGCTCATTTCGCCTTTGCGCTCCACGAGATCAACACGTTCATACCCCAGCTCGATCAGCTTATGTAAAAACGTATCCAAATCCAGATTCCCGCTGCGGGACAGCTTGATCTGTGCATCACGCCAGACCGGAACCGGTACGACAAAACGTCTTAATCCTGCAAAAGGTGCAACCAAAATACCCGTAAAGCCTTGTGCTAAACGGTTCAATACATGTATACGCTGTGCCAGTGTCTCTGGACTTGCAATCGCCATCTCTGAGCCGATCAGCTCATTGCCGGGATAGAGCAGCAGGTCTTCGCTTGGCACTAGTTCCAGCAGATCCTCATATACCTTCTGCGCCTGAAACATATTGTGTGTAACCACACAGATCGGGCGCTTCCCCTCTTGATAGAGTGCCGCCATCAGCACTTGACGCGAGGAACCGGCCAGTCCGGCGATCAACTGCTCATGCAGGCCGGAAGAGAGTCCAGCCACGATCGTGCCAAAATGGGAATCATCTTTTATCCGATTAATGATGACTTGCATCCATGCGTCTCCTCTCCAGACTTTCTCTCATGCGAAAATAGCCTTAGCTTTCAACAAAGCTAAGGCTCGGGTTACTTGTAAGCCTTTTCTTTTTGATGCTTCCTTATTGAAGCGGGTTGTCAATCAAAGAGAGCTCTGGATTCTGCTCCATTGCATCACGGCAATAGTTGCAGGTCAGGCGAATAATCGTATCCCCGCTCGCATCTTTCGCTATTATATGTTGGCGTTCTTCCGGGGTCAAGGAATCAAGCCCCAGCTGCGTCTCTGAGACGTGCTGCTGCTCGATCTCACCTATTTTCATCCCACAGCAACGACAGACGTAACGATAGCTCATTTTACGCACCCCCAGGCAGTCTTACATCTCAATTCTCTGCCTAGTATGGGCGATAACAGGAAAAATCATACGGCTTTGCTCATCTTTCCCCACTTACTCTTTGGTTGGATTGAACTGGTTCATCACCTTGATAAATTCTTCGCGCAGCCATGCCTCGCACGCTTTGACGGTGATATCCACCGCTTCACTGATCGCTGGCAAGTCAGCCTTCGGGAAGTCATGCAGCACATAATCACTGACACTGCCTCCCGGTGCTGGACGGCTGATCCCGATCTTGATGCGGTTGAATTCCTGTGTCCCCAAATGGGCGATCATCGACTTGATGCCGTTATGTCCGCCGGCACTGCCTTTTTCACGCAGGCGCAGCTTGCCTGTCGGCAGATCCAGATCATCATAGATCACCACGAGATCCTTGTGGGTCAGCTTGTAGAACTTAATGATCTCGCCAACCGATTCGCCGGAGAGATTCATATACGTCTGCGGCTTCACCAAAAGCACCTTTTGTCCTTGTACATTGCCTTCGCCGACAAGAGCGCGGAACTTGTTGGACGTGACAGAGATGCCCCATTCTTTACTTAACTTATCTATGGCCATAAACCCCACATTATGTCTCGTGTCCTCGTATTTTTTGCCGGGGTTGCCCAAACCGATAATAACCTTCACCTTGATTTACCTCCACCTATGCTTACATCTCTTCTTATATTACATGATTCCTCTGATATTAAAAAGAAATGATGCTCGACGCTTTACGCCAAAAAACGAACCTCTCAACCAAAAACGGCTGAGAGGTACTTGATTGATCCTATACTTTTTTCGCTTCTTCCACTGGTGCATCAGCATTTTCAGCCACTGCATTCGCTTCTGCCATCGCTTCGACAGATTCATCGGATTTGACTTTGACCGCCAGGATGCTGACGATCACTTCCAGGTCGTCAATGCCCAGTTCGATGCCGGCCGGCACTTCAAGGTCTTTGACCAGTATCGTGTCACCTACGTTGAGACCATCTACATTCACTTGGAAGGACTCAGGGATATCTCCCGGCAGGCAGGTTACCTCGACGCTGTGGCGCACAAGGGAAGGCGTCCCGAAATCCGGTTTGCCTGTCACGACGACTGGTACGGTGGTATGTACTTTTTCATTCATGTTGATCTGTTTGAAATCGACGTGAAGCACATTGGCTTGCACAGGATGACGCTGCAGTTCATAGACCATGACGTCATAGGATTGGTCACCATCGATGGAAAGTTTGAATGGCTTGTTCGTCGCCTGTTTGCGCAGGGCGCGGTCAAGTTCTTTGCCATCTACGACCAGTTCCACATTGTTCACTTGTGTACCATACACATTAGCCAGCACCCAACCTTCGCGGCGAAGGGCTTTGTTCGAGTTACCTGACTGTGCATTTACTGCTTGACGTGGCTTTGCTTGAATCGCTTCCACCAAAAAACCTCCTTTAATGGCGCTAGTGATGATTTCACCTACTAGCATGTCCATCAAGGGAGGTTTTTATTTCCATCAGGAGAGAAAAATTAGTCGAAGAGTTTGCTTACAGAGAGTTCTTCGTGGACGCGGATGATCGCTTCCCCGATGATTGGAGCTACAGACAAGATTTTGATCTTATCGGTGTGCTTCTCTTCTGGCAGCGGGATGGAGTTGGTGATCACCAGCTCACGGATTTTCGAGTTTTCGATCCGCTCGATCGCAGGACCGGATAAAACTGGGTGGGTGCAGCACGCATATACGTCTTTCGCGCCTGCTTCAACCAGTGCGTTGGCAGCAAGTGTGATGGTACCTGCTGTGTCGATGATATCGTCGATGATGATCGCCGTTTTGCCTTCGATATTACCAACGATGTTCATGACTTCCGCTACGTTTGGTTCTGGACGGCGTTTGTCGATGATCGCGATCGGCGCGCCGAGACGCTCAGCAAGCTTGCGGGCACGGGTCACACCACCGTGGTCAGGAGAGACGACGCAGATATCCGGGAGTTGTTTGTCCAAGAAGTACTTCGCCAGGATTGGCACACCCAGGAGGTGATCCACTGGAATATCGAAGAAGCCTTGGATTTGGGTCGCATGCAGGTCCATAGTGATCACGCGATGAGCACCTGCTGTTTCGATCAGGTTGGCTACCAGCTTCGCGGTGATTGGGTCACGGGCACGTGCTTTGCGGTCTTGACGGGCATAACCATAATACGGAATCACTACGTTGATGCTCTTAGCGGACGCACGTTTGAGCGCGTCTACCATGACGAGCAGCTCCATCAGATGTTCGTTGACTGGAGCGCTGGTTGGCTGGATGACGAATACGTCGGAGCCACGAACGCTCTCGTTGAGTTTAATTTGGCACTCACCGTCACTGAAACGTTTTGTTTCCGCATTCCCCAGTGGCAGTCCAATATGTTCAGCAATCTCTTTTGCGAGTTGCGGATTTGCACTACAAGTAAAAACTTTCAGTTTCGGGTCGCGATAGTTAGCCATTTTGTTAAAAGAACCTCCCGTTTATTCTTTACTTGCCTTTTCTAGGCAGTCTTGCTGCGTAACCAAGCTTATTCTCCTGACGCTCACGTGCGATACCCAGAGCATCTTCCGGCACGTTTTTGGTGATTGTCGAACCGGCAGCCACATAAGCGTTTTTCCCAATCTCAACCGGTGCTACCAGGTTGGAGTTACAGCCAATGAACGCGTTGTCGCCTACGATCGTCTTGTGCTTTTTCGCACCGTCATAGTTGACAGAGATCGTGCCACAGCCGATATTGACGTTTTCTCCAATCTCAGCATCGCCTATATAACTTAAATGTGGAACTTTGGATCCTTGACCGATCTTCGCGTTCTTCAGCTCGACGAAGTCGCCGATCTTCACGTTTGGACCGATATGAGAATCCGGACGGACATAAGCGAACGGACCTACTGTAGCGCTTTGTTCAACAGCGCTGTCTGTCAGCACAGAGTACTGAATCTTGACGCCATCTGCTACCGTTACATTGGTCAGGTCAGCTTGCGGCCCGAGCACACAATCAGAACCGATCGCAGTTGTTCCACGCAAAATCGTGTTAGGTTGCAGAACCGTATCATTGCCGATCACCACATCTGCTTCAATATAAGTAGAAGCCGGGTCAATGATCGTTACGCCATTACGCATATGTTTTTCATTAATGCGCTTACGCATGTATGCTTCTGCCATGGAAAGTTGTACACGGTCGTTGACACCCATTGTTTCATCCGGGTCTGCTGCAACAAAAGCCGTTACTTTCTCGCCGGCTTCGCGCAGAATGCCTACTACATCCGTGATATAGTATTCCCCTTGAGCGTTATTGTTGGTGACTTGCTCAAGAGCATTCCACAACTTGGCATTATCAAAGCAATAGATGCCAGTATTGATTTCTTGGATTGCACGTTCCTCAGCAGACGCATCCTTTTGCTCAACGATGCGCAGCACTTCACCCGCTTCGCTTCGGACGATACGGCCATAGCCGGTCGGATCTTCCATCGTTGCGGTCAGAACGGTGACAGCAGCCTCTTGCCCATGGTGGTAAGAGAGTAAAGAAGTAAGCGTTTCCGCTGACAGGAGGGGTACATCCCCGTAAAGCAATAAGGTGGTGCCTTCTTTTTCAGACAGAATCGGCGCGGCTTGCTTGGTCGCATGCCCGGTGCCTAATTGCTTGTCTTGAAAAGCGTATTGAACTCGTTCACCTAAGGTTTGACGGACCAAATCGGCTCCGTGACCCACTACGACGACAGAATCATGCACTTGCATCGAAGCAAGCGTGTCTACCACGTGCTGAACCATCGGCTTCCCGCATACAGGATGAAGCACTTTATAGAGCTTCGATTTCATGCGGGTTCCCTGTCCAGCGGCGAGAATCACGGCATATATATTCGACATGTTAACCCTCCACCATACAAAAGTTCCATACTGACTATATCTTAATCGTATGGTGATTTCAAGACATGATGAAAGGTTTTCTCATTTGACACAATTTGTCCTCATCGGTATCATTTACAGCATAACGAATGATAATTCAGAATCATTCTTTTTTAGGAAATGAGGGAATGTGCATGAGTATCGGAGTCTATATCTTGACCGGCTATCTGGGCAGCGGGAAAACCACCCTGCTGCAAAACCTGCTTACCTATCTAAAGCAGACCAGCAGCAATGTCGTCGTCATGATGAACGAAATGGGCGAGGAAGACATCGACGGCGAGCAAATCCAAGGCCTCGGCTTTCCCGTCAAAAAAATGCTGGACGGTTGTATCTGTTGCTCCATCCGCGGTGAACTCACCGACGCGCTCAAAGAAGTGATCCACAACCTCCATCCCGAACATATTATTATCGAAACAACAGGGGTGGCCGACCCGATCGATGTCGTGGATGCGATGACCCATCCGGAGCTGTACGAGCACATCGACCTCAAAGGCATCATCAGTGTCGTCGACGCCTCCCGCTTCCTCGATCTCAACTCCAGCTTCAAATCGAGCAGCTCCTTGGTCAAGACTGTCCGCAACCAAGTCAAATACGCCGACTTGATCATCCTCAATAAAGTCGATCTGGTCAGCGAAGACACCGTCACCAAAGTAACCGCCAAGCTAAAAGAACTGAACGGACTGGCCCCGACCCATGTCACGATCCGCACCGAAATTGATCTGCCCAAGCTGTTGCAGGTCAAGCGTCTGGCTCAACAGGTGGCCGCAGAAGACCGTACCTCTGCCGCCCCCGTCCAAAAGACAATAGGCCGCTTCTCCCCGCTGGACAAAATCAAGCAGTCCTTGGGGCTGAAAAGCAGCCAGCCTTCACTCTTTAACAGTATTGAAACGTTTTCGTACCACTTCAAAGGCCCGGTCGATCCCAAAAAGTTCGAGCTGTTCCTCTGGAATCTGCCCAAAACCGTCTATCGCTGCAAAGGCTATGTCCTGTTCGCCGACCGCGATGATCTGATCTCGTTCCAGCAGACACAGACACAGGTCAATATCTTCCCATTCGAGAACTTCGGTCCCAAGATGGTAGCGGTGTTCATCGGTGAAGGGCTGGACAAGGAGGCCATCCTCGCTGATCTGGAGAAATGCTATCCATAGCGTGACCCCTGCATCCTATCGCCCTATACCTAAGTACAATATCTCTGGACAAACTATATCTGAGCAAAATGAAAAAAGCACCCTCATAGGTGCTTTTCTTTGTTGTTATGCGCCTGCTTCTACCACGCCGGACTCTTCTTCGAGACCTACGCGATCGTACTCAGCCAGTACAGCCGCCTGGATTTTCTCGCGAGTAGTGGAGGAGATCGGGTGAGCGATGTCACGGAACTCTCCATCTGGTGTGCGTTTGCTAGGCATAGCAACGAACATACCATTGTTACCGTCAATCACACGGATATCGTGAACCACGAATTCATGGTCGATGGTAATAGATGCAATGGCTTTCATTCTTCCATCCGTGTTGACACGGCGGAGTCGTACGTCTGTTACTTCCATCATGTTTCACTCCCTTTATCTATGTCGGATAGTGTAATATTTCCACATGATGGGTAAATATTCCTTCTCTGTTTACCGAAAAAATGTTAAAAAATCAAAAAATATTATTTTTGTTCCAAATATGCTATAACTTCGATCTCTACCTGCACGTCTTTTGGGAGGCGAGCCACTTCTACAGTGGATCTTGCAGGACGATGGTCACCAAAATAGCTGGCATATACTTCGTTGATTTTCCCGAAATCGTTCATGTCTTTGATGAAGACAGTCGCCTTCACTACGTTGGAAAGCGTGCCGCCTGCTTGTTCGAGGATCGCTTTGAGGTTGGCAAATACTTGATGGGTCTGCTCCACTACATCGCCTTCTACCAAAGTACCGTCAGGACGCAGTGCGATCTGCCCGGACGTGTAGAGGAATGGGCCTACCTGTGTAGCTTGGCTGTACGGCCCGATTGCTGCTGGTGCATTGTCTGTGGAAATGAAAGAAATGTTAGTCATGATCATTCGTTCCCTTCTCTCGGAAAATAACTGCCCAGTTCAATTTCGATCTGTTTTTCTTTGATATCAACATCCTTCAGCTTAGCCAAAGAGATATAATCATCAATCAGACGCTCAGAGGCATCTGCTGTCTCTACCAGCACCCCACAGCCGACTACCTTGGCACGGAACTCCTGCAGTAAGTCAATCATGCCTTGGATGGTTCCGCCTGCTTTCATGAAGTCGTCGATGATCAGCACGCGGGATTGCTCCGCAAGTGCGCGGCGGGCAAGTGACATCGTCTGGATGCGCTTACTTGAACCTGATACATAATTGATACTCACAACAGAGCCCTCTGTTACCTTGTTATCGCGGCGGACAATCACCACCGGTACGTTCAGGTGGCTCGCAGTCGCATAAGCCAGCGGAATTCCCTTGGTCTCCACTGTCATCACCACATCTGGGTCTGCTTCTGCAAAAGCGGAGGCAAACATCTTCCCGATGATGCTCAGTGTAGCCGGATCCCCCAAAATATCAGACATATATAAATAACCGCCAGGCAACAGTCGCTCCGGCTTCTCTAGTTGCTCGATCAATTCCTTCGTAAAACGGGCAGCTTGGTCGCGGGGGGTCAGTGGGATATATTTCACGCCACCTGCTGCTCCGGCTACGGTTTTCAACAAACCAATGCCTTCACCTTCGAACGCCTCTTTAATAATGGATAGATCCTCACTGATTGAGGACTTGGCTGCACCGTATTGATCCGAAAATAACGTCAGTGGAATCAACGTATGCGGATGAGCCAGCAAGTGTTGGGTCATATCCACAAGGCGCGCGCTTCTGCGCAGTTTTTTCATCAATGTCTTCCCCCAAACAAAAACCGAATATTATGTTGTTAATGTACCATTTTTGTACGGAATTACGCAAGTACCTCTAATTCGGCTTCGCCCAGTATACGAACAGCATAGACATCTTTGACAAAACCTCGCAACGCATTATAGATGCGGTATACCTTTGCCTCTTTTTGCACCAGGGCATAGACGGTCGGCCCGCTTCCGGACATGAGCACTCCATCTGCCCCTGATTCCAGCATCAATTCTTTGATCTGTCTTACCTGCGGGTAGCGGGGAAGCGTCACTTCCTCCAAAACATTGCCGAGCGAGCGTGCCATCAGGCCAAAATCCTGCTGACCGATTGCCTGCAGCATTTTTTCTGTCGGCGGGTGTTCCTTGATCTGATCGGCTCTGAGATTGCCGTACACCTCTGCCGTGGATACACCGATAGGGGGCTTGGCCAACACAACCCAGCATGGCGGTGGTGCTGCCAAATGTTTTAATTTTTCGCCTCGTCCGCGTGCCAACGCCGTTCCTCCGTATACACAAAAAGGCACGTCTGATCCAATCTCCGCTGCCACTTCAGCCAGTTCGTCCAGTGACAGTCCAAGATTCCACAAACGGTTCAGCCCCCGCAGAGTGGCCGCTGCATCCGAACTGCCCCCTGCCAAGCCTGCTGCTACCGGGATTTGTTTGTCTATGTATATATGTACACCTTGTTTGACTCCGTACCGTTCCTTTAAGAGCATTGCCGCCTTATACGCATGGTTGCGTACATCATCCGGCACAAAGCTGGCAGAGCAGTCGAGGTTGATCTCGTCCTTTTCAATCAGCATCAAATCTACACGGTCAGCTAGATCGACAGTCGTCATGACCATTTCGACCTCATGGTAGCTGTCCGGCCGCTTGAAAAGCACATCTAATGTTAAGTTGATTTTAGCGGGAGCTTTTACTGAGATCCGCACCTTGTTCACCTCTGCCTCTTCTACTGATATCCTTCTCATGATTGTAGCATAGGTAGAATTGTGCATGCCAGTTGGTGAAGGGGTTTTTTTCACAAGTTTAACAGTCGGCGAGGTGTGGGGGAGATGAGTCGGGGGCGGGTGGATTGCCTTGTTGGAAACCTGCTGTGGGATTGACTGGCCGCTACGAAAGGAGCAAGGGCTTTTTCGGGGCAAAAATGTTTCAATCCCCCGATGAGAGGGGACATCTGGGGGGTTCAGGGAAGTGAGGCTGTTTGCCCCTGGGCGGATTCGGGGGAGTAGAGGCACCCTTGCTCCTTTCTGCGCTGGGTGGGTTTCCAAAGAGGGCGCTCCACCCGCCCCCGACTCCTCTCCCCCTGCGCGGCTGTTAAAGTTGTGAAAAAAGAGAGAAGGAGAGATAGAAAAAGAGAGCATTGAGGGAATGCTCTGGAGTTTTACTAATTCAGGCAGGACGGTGCTTCTTGATTTGGAGTTTCACCTCGTAGCATTTCTTATGTTCTTTGTTTTTGGTGTTTGTCTTTTCCATTGTCTTTTTTCTTTTTCCTCTTTTAAGGCATTTTTCTTTTTGGATTGCTGTCTTTGGTGCCAGGGTGAGGAGCCGGATTCCGGTGAGAGCCTCTTTGCCGACCCTCCCAGCGGAACAAAAAGCGAGGGCGTAAATGGCTTCTTCGAATTAGCTCAGGGGCAACCCCTTCGTACGAATAGGCTTCTTCGAACCCTTTTGCCCCGGTATGTAGCCCTTGCTTTTTGTGTAGCGGACAGTCAAATGCTCCCCTTGCGGGGTGGCAAGAAGGCGAGCACCGGAATCCGGCTCCTCTCCCCCGCGCCAACCACACATCAAAAACGAAAAAGCCAGGGCGTTCCCCCCGGCTGGTCAGTAAGATTATCTGGTTGTCTGCTTGGCTAACGCTTCCTCAGCGATCTGAATGGCCCGTTTGACGAGATTGCCGGCGTCCTTCGTCGTGATAGCGCCCCAGCCTTCGTTTTTGACGGTGTCGTAAAACCCAAGCTCCTTGGCGATCTCGTATTTCAACTGATCAGACATAATGCCTCGTCTGCGACTCATGCCTAACATCCCCTTTCACTTACTGACAGGGTTAGTATGTGCATTTCCGTCCAAAACAAAACAGTAGAGACGCGATGGCTCTACTGTTGGACGTAAGTAATCTTTATATATGCGTTGTCGTCCTGGCAAACAGTGAGTTCTACAGTCTCAGTAAGAATATCTGCATAACTGTAGGATACTCGTTCAAACAACTGGTCGTCATCAAGCTTTACTACAAATACGGATGGGTATGTTTCTTCGAGGATGCCCGATCTTTCCACGGTCTTACGGCGACCACCATTCGCCTTTAACATAATACGTTGGCCAATGTGATCATCCAAACTGCGTTTAATGTCAAGTAACGCGTTTCTTGCCATTTGTATTATCCACCTCGCTTGTCTTTATTATAACAGCCCACCCTTAGTTTGTCAAAGAAATTTAAAATTATAGCAACGAAATCGAGTTTTTGTCAACGGGATATTTTTAGGGTTTATTGTCGAATGTGGCACAAAATTATAATATTTATGTAAAAAACATAAAAAAGCTCCCCTTCTGTCGGTTTGACAGTCGGGAAGCTGTTCTAGTCATCCATTGATACAGTTGATTTCATTTGCTAAGCGGCCGAACTCTTCGATGGTCAGAGTCTCACCTCGGCGGCTTGGATCAATGCCTGCTTTTTCAAGGGAAATGAGGGCTTTTTCCTTCTGATCCTTGCCGAAAAAGTTGGTGACCAGATTGTTGAGCAGGGTTTTGCGTCTTTGGCCGAACGCGGCGCGCAGGACACGGAAAAAGAGATCCTCGTCTGCAACCTCGACCGGCGGTTTTTTGCGGATGGTCAGTTTGATGACAGCGGAATCGACGTTTGGTTTTGGGACAAAGACGGTGGCAGGAACGATCATAGCGATCTCGGTTTCCGCATAGAATTGAGCGGCTACACTTAAGGAGCCGTAGTCTTTGCTGCCCGGCTTGGCAGCGATTCGGTCTGCCACCTCTTTTTGAATCATGACCACGATGTGATCCAGTGGCAGGCGTGCCTCCAGGATGCCCATCAGGATTGGTGTGGTGATGTAGTACGGCAGGTTGGCAACAAGGCTGACGTGCTCATAGCCGCCCAGATTCTCTTGGATGAGCTGGGGTACGTTGAGCTTGAGGACATCGCCGTGAACCACCTTGACGTTGTCGTAGGGGGACAGCGTGTCTTCTAAGATCGGGAGCAGTCGCTGGTCGATCTCGATCGCCATGACCTTACCTGCGGCGCGGCAGAGCTGTTCGGTTAAAGCTCCAATACCGGGACCGATTTCGATAGCGGCCTTGTCCTTGGTCAGTTCGGAAGCTTCGATGATGTTATGTAGGATGTTAATATCGGTTAAGAAGTTTTGCCCGAGGCTTTTTTTCAGGGAGAAACCGTATTTCTCAATGATCTCTCTGGTGCGGGTCGGTGTGGCGATATCTTTGTAGCCTGGTGTGATACTCATGCATTTTCTCTCCCCTCATTCAGGGTAGCGACAGCCTGCTCGAATTCGGCGAGGCTGATCTGGAACATATTGAGTCGTTTTTGCATCTGCTTGGCATTGGCATATCCGATGCCGAGGAGTTCACCGAGTCGCTTGCGTCGGTCGGCAGCGTCTGAGCCTGCCACCATACCGGCAGCGATGAGATCGTCCAAGGTAATCTCGCCTGTCGTCTCAGCCACCTCAGTGCGGACTGATGAGAGCGCGCGGATGATCACGTCGGGGTCGGCGTTTTCGACACCCAGATCTCCTTTTTTGATGCTTTCCTCGCGGGTGATGAAGGCGTGCTTGCAGCCTGGTACTTCGCGGGAAATGATTTTGCGGATTCGTTCGCCTTGGAAATCAGGGTCGGTGAAGACGATGACGCCCCGTTTTTCCTGAGCATGGCGGATGCGGCGGATTACTTCATCATTGATGGCAGAACCGCCTGTCTCGATAGTGTCGGCATTCACAGCCCGTTTGATCGCAGCCGTATCATCACGGCCTTCCACGACAATGACCTCTTTTATCTTCATGGTCAATCCTTCCTTGTGGGTAAAATCATCCTTAGCTTATCCAAAAACTCGTGACAAAATTGCATTTCATCAGCTTACCATATTTGTCCGCAAAACGAAAGACAGGAGGGGGCTCCTCCTGCCTTCTCGTCTTACTCTAATTTTGGTCCGATGATATAAACGGTTTTGCCCCGTTTACGACCAAACTGCATAGCTTCCGAACGACTGTTAAAGTAGATATCCATCTTGTGACCTTTGACGGCTCCGCCTGTATCTTCGGCGCGGCGATAGCCGACTCCGTCAATGTATACCCACCAGCCGAGTGGTACTACGCTAGGGTCTACGGCAATGGTACGTCCCTCCGCTGCGCGTACACCTGTCGCGGTGCGACCGAAACCGGCTGATCCAGGTGCTTTGCCTCCGCCATGAGCTGAATAGGCGGTGAGCGTGACTCCTGTCAGCACGCGTCTCGCTCTGAAGCTTTTTCCTCCACGTGAGGTGAGTGACTCCGACGCTGCTACCACAACATCCTTTTTCTTCGTACCGATTGCAAGAATTCGGTCCGCTTTCGGTTGGACGACTTCTGTTTTCACCAGTTGACGACCCACTTCTTTGCCGTCTTCTAGGACGACTTTGTAGTGATCGACCGCCTTGCCCTCTTGGCCTTGTTGTACGACTTTGGTTTCCCCTTTTGTCAGGTTTGCGTCGGCTTTGCGAATTTCCTGAAAGGGAACCTGTTTGGGCACTTGTACAACTTTTTCGTCGACTCGTATAACAGAAATCTTCGTATCCTTGGTGATCGTTGCGGTTCGCGCAGGCGTGACTTTGTCCAACTCGCGCAAAGTAATTCCAGCCTCCTTCAGTACACTCGATACATCTCGTTTAACGGAATGTACCGTTTTGGTCTGTCCGTCTACTTGGACAGCAACGGGCAAGCTCGTTTGTAATTCGACGGTCATAGCTTCAGTGATTGGCGTATGTATGTCGGGAATGAGTACGTCCTGTGGTTTGATCGTGAGCTGCTGTTCGGAGAGCAACTCTTCGACCGTCTCGGCTTGCGTACTGATTGGTTTTGAAACGCCGTCAATTGTCAGCGTTACCTGCTTTGGCTGGGTAGCTAGGATAAAGAAGTAGATGCCCACGGACACCGCCACAAGAGAGAAAGCCCCTATGAATGCGAGGATTTTCACTTTGTGGGAGGCCCAGATGTTGCCTAATTCCATCTCCCACACTCCTTTTACAAAGCCTTGTTGGATTTTATGCTACTTTAGTCGTTTTGTCAAATTCCCCCTTCCTTCCATCCTCCTATTGACAAGTTTCCAACGGATGGAAATGATGTTTCTCTACCTTACCAAATAATTCGGACAGGTTATAGGGCTTTTCTGTCGAGGAGATTGAATATTCGTTCGACATATTCATGTTGGTACGAGTCGAAAAAACCCTACAGGGAACAGGTTATGCGGCTTGGTCGACTGATAGAACGGCGTTTGTCAGAAACTCTTTTTAAGTAAATCTACATATAAAAAGGGGACCGCTCATAAACAGTCACCTTAGACACTCACTTTTCATTTAATTGTTTTTTTATTCGCCTCTCTACCCTTTTAATACTCTCTTCCGTTGGCAAATCCTCAGGCATCGTCCCACCAAGCTCTTTGATTGTTTGACGAACTTTTTGCCCAACCTCGAAGTGGGTATTATTCGCATTTGACTTTCCTTGAATATTGTCACGTCGTAACTTTTCCTCTGTTTGCGTTGCACGAAACAGATTCGCTGCTAATTCTGTACTCCCCATATGATCAAGGATTTGTTGTGACTTTTTCAACGCTTTTTTCTTATGGATTTCCTTTGCCCCTAAACCACCATAGAGACCCTTATATCCATAATTCTGAAAGACTCCAAAGTCACGGTCAGTTTCTACACCGGCATGGTAGGCTGCATCAGCCAGCGCTACGTTATGTTTTTTCATCTCTTCTCGAAGGAAGACTCGTTTTTCTTCCTCATTACTTTGTTCAAATATCTCCTGTTTCCGGGTCTGAACAGCAAAATAGGTCTGTCCGTGGGCTACGATCTCTTTACTTGGATCAGCATTTTGAACGATTAGGTAACAAGCATACCTAGATAATTTGATTGATCTGAATTGACGCATGGCTCCTTTTCCTGTGGGGATCATTTCGAGGATATCCTCGAAATGATCCTCAATTGGGTAACCACTGTTTTCACAAGCCTGCTTTGCTTTTTCGATAACAGGTATGAAATGTTGGTATTCCGAATACCCTAAAAGTTTCCGTAATCCTCTGGACGTCCAATATTCATTACCATGTTCATCTTCTTGTCTTATGTTTTCGAACAACGAGATATTGTCTGGTGTCAGATCGTTACTAATTACAATCTCCCCCTCCATCTCACCTTTAGTAAGATTCTATAAATTCGAGCTGATTGATTCAATGCTGATTTATTGGATTATACCCCTGATTTCATATAATCGAGACAAACAAAAAGGTTTTCCTCCCGTCTTTTTTCGACGTCAGGAAAACCTTGCTTCCTCAAATTTATTTATCTCTGTATTGGCGGCAACCCAAACACCCGTCTCGCATTATCCGAGGTGATCTTCGCCATCTCTTCATAGCTCATCCCATGCAGATTCGCCATCTCTTCGCACACATAGCGGACATACCCTGTCTCATTGCGTTTGCCGCGGAATGGGTGCGGGGTGAGGTACGGACAGTCTGTCTCAATCAAAAGACGGTCGAGCGGAACCTCCATGACTACTTCCTTTGGCTTCTTCGCGTTCTTAAACGTCAGCGGACCGCCGAAGGAGATATAGAAGTTCATATCAAGTGCCATCTTGGCAATCTCGGAGCTGCCGGAGAAGCAGTGCATGATGCCGCCTACTTCCTCAGCTTTTTCCTCACGCAAAATGTCGATGATATCCTGGTGCGCATCGCGGTCGTGGATGATGATCGGCATCTGGAGCTTGCGGGCGAGGCGGATCTGCTTGCGGAATACTTCCTTCTGCACATCCTTCGGGGAGGTATCCCAGTAATAATCCAAGCCCATTTCGCCGATCCCGACCACTTTTGGATGCTTGGCCAGCTCCTCGATCCACTCCAGATCAGCGTCCGTCATGGTGATGGCATCTTGCGGGTGCCAGCCGACGACGGCATAGATAAAATCATATTTCTCCGCAAGCTCGATGCAGGTCGGAATCGTCTCGCGGTTAAACCCGATATTGACGATGGTGTCGACGCCGTTGTCTCTGGCGCGGGCAATGACTTCGTCGCGGTCTTCGTCGAATTGCTCCGCATTCAGGTGGGCATGTGTATCAATTAACAAAACTGCTCCCGCCTTTCCTTACTTCACAATTGCGCCGTTTGGCATGCTAGGATCAACGGTGGCCAGTGTCAGCTGGTCTTCGACAGAGGCTGCGAGGATCATCCCTTGGGACATCTCACCGCGCAACTTCACAGGCTTAAGGTTGGTGACGACGATCACTTTTTTGCCGACGAGATCTTCTGGCTTGTAGTATTTGGCGATGCCGGAGACGATCTGGCGCTTTTCTGTGCCGAGGTCGACTTGGGAGACGAGCAGACGGTCTGCGTTAGGGTGTTGGGCGCATTCAAGAATTTGGCCTACGCGCAACTCGATCTTGCCAAAGTCCTCGATGCCGATTTCGTTGGTGGTTTCGACTGGTTTTGCTGTTTCTGCTGGTTTGTTTTCAGTTGTTTCGCTCACGGTACCTTCTCCTTTTAATGCTTCTGCTTTTTTACGGTTCTCTTCCGCTTGGCGACGGGCTTCTGCGGTGGAGGCGTCGATGAATTCCAGCTCTTTTTCCACTTCCAGACGCGGGAAAAGAACTTCGGTGCCACGGCTGACCTTCACGCCTACAGGCAGATGACCCCACTCGGCTGCGGTGTTCCACAGAGCGGACGTAGCGAGTGCTGTATCTTCTTCGGTCAAGCGTCCATAGCTCAGGTCGTTGAGTGGATTGTAGGTGTCTGCCACGCCGAGCTGTGTCCAGATTTTTGCCGGTGCATTGGTCATGAACGGCAGGATCAGGATGGACGTGATGCGGATGCTCTCCGCGAGGTTGTACATCACGGTGCCGAGGCGGGCTTTGTTCTCTTCGGACTTAGCCAGCACCCATGGTTGTGTCTCGTCGATATATTTGTTCGTGCGGCTCACCAGCTCCCAGATATGGGCGAGTGCATTGCCGAAGCGCATGTCGTCCATGTTCTCTTCGACAAGCTGCTTGGTTTTGAGCGCGAGTCCTTTGAGGTTCTCGTCGAACTCACCAGCTTGGGACGGTTCTGGAATGATGCCGTCAAAATATTTCTCAATCATCGCCACGGTACGGCTCACCAGGTTGCCGAGGTCGTTGGCAAGGTCAAAGTTCAGACGTTGGATAAACGTCTCAGGTGTGAACACCCCATCTTGTCCAAACGCGATCTCACGGAGCAGGAAGTAACGCACCCCGTCAGAGCCGTAGCGGTCGATCAGGAATTTCGGGTCGATTACGTTCCCTTTGGATTTGGACATCTTGCCGTCTGGCATGAGCAGCCAGCCATGACCGAATACTTGCTTCGGCAATGGTTCTCCCAGCGCCATCAGGAGGATCGGCCAATAGATCGTGTGGAAACGCAGAATGTCTTTCCCCACCATATGTACATCGACAGGCCAGTAGCGCTTGTAGTTGGAGTCATCTTCAGAGCCATAACCGAGCGCGGTGATATAGTTGGTGAGTGCATCAATCCATACATAGATAACGTGCTCAGGATCGTTTGGAACCTTGATCCCCCAGTCAAAGCTGCTGCGGGATACGCTGAGGTCTTGCAGGCCCGGCTTGAGGAAGTTGTTGACCATCTCATTTTTGCGGGATTCCGGCTGGATGAACTGTGGGTTGGCTTCAATATGCTGAAGCAGACGGTCTTGATAATTGGACATGCGGAAGAAGTAGTTCTTCTCCTTCACCTTCTCCACTGGGCGGCCACAGTCTGGGCAGAGATAGCCTTTGTCGGTCTTCGCCTGTGTCTCGGTCCAGAATGCTTCATCCGGCACACAGTAGTAGCCTTCATATTCACCCAGGTAGATGTCGCCTTGATCGACTAAGCGTTGAAAAATCTTCTGCACGGCATCTTTATGACGCGGCTGAGTGGTACGGATGAAGTCATTATAGGAAATATCAAGCTTCTCCCAGAGGTCTTTGATCCAGTCAACGATCGGATCGATGAACTCCAGCGGCTGCATACCCTCGGTGGCAGCGCGTTCCTGCAGTTTTTGCCCATGCTCATCTGTCCCTGTCAGGTAGAAGACATCAAAGCCACGCAATCTTTTGTAGCGGGCCAGTGCATCGGATGCGATGGTGGTATACGCATTCCCGATGTGCAGCTTGTTGCTCGGATAATAGATCGGGGTGGTGATGTAATACGTTGGTCGTTGTGTCATATATGTAACCTCCTTTTGAATTGGTAAAGCGTATGAGGGCAACAAAAAAACGACTCCATCCCTGATTGGGACGAGCCGTCTGGTGTACGGTTCCTCGTGGTACCACCCAAATGCTCCATGCTTTCACAAGCCATGGACTTTGCGAGTCGCCTGTCAGCGACTACCCCTTTAACGCAGGGCATACGTCACGGCTTATCGCTCCCACCCGATTCGCAAATCTTCTGGTCAGGAGTCGCTCGGCCGCGATACTCAGGGGCCATTTTCGGCTTGTGCGCTTATGCCGGTTTCCACCATGTCCGGCTCTCTGGAATAAGGCTGGCAAGCTTACTCTTCCCGTCAACGCGTTTACGTTATTTCCAACTTTATCATTTATTCTATACTACCTTAGCTGTTTCTAAACCCGATTGTCAAGATGGACTACAGCGGATAGCATGACGGTTGTATGAACAGAATACATTCTTTATACATAAATGTATAATGAGATGTCGAAAGCGTTTTATCCGTTCGACAAAACTTGTCGGCTTTCACCCATGTTTTTGCAGATTTCTACACGGCTAATTTCCATTTATATTTATTAAATTAATTAAGAAAGTTTGATCGAACCATCCTCCCACTAATCCCATCTACGGGATAATACGCGATACAACAAGGTTTCTGGGCTTGCATAAAATGGATCAAGCATAATACAAACCACGAATGCAAGTAAATGTAAAATTCCGTATTGACACCTTTGGGAATGGCTGGTATGATGAAACCAACAAGAAAATGTCGAATAATGACGATAAAAAGTGAAGTGTCATCTATAAATCGACAACCCGTTAAGCTACTTCTTGAGAGGAGAATTGATGATGATGAAATCAACAGGTATTGTAAGAAAAGTAGATGAACTTGGCCGCGTGGTAATTCCAATCGAACTCCGCCGTACTCTCGGCATTGCAGAAAAAGACGCTCTTGAGATTTACGTGGACGGCGAGCGTATCATCCTTAAAAAATACGAGCCAGCTTGCATCTTCTGTGGCAACGCTGACCGCGTAACCTACTTCAAAGGCAAAATCATTTGCCAAGAGTGCGTTTCCGAACTCCCAGTACCACAACAAAAATAATAACGTTGTTGTCGACGATGATCACGGCTTCTGTCTAATATATAAAATAAAGGCTATCCATCTTTCACAGATGGATAGCCTTTTTGATGTTTACCGATTGGCTTAAAAAAACATTATTCTTCGTCCCGATGATATTCGTTGTAGACATCACGTTTCGACAAACCACGGTCTTCACTTGCTTTTTTGATCGCTTCTTTGCTGGACAAGCCTTGGTCGATGTAACGGTCTACGTGTTCGACAATCGACAAAGCCTGCCACCAGATCACTTCTTCATCACCTGTACCTGCATCATCGCCTGTATAGCCTTCTACGATCATGCAGAACTCACCGCGAATCTCACCTTCTCCTTCGCCAAGCCATGCGATCAACTCGGAGAGTCTGCCTCTGGAGAACTCTTCATAGCGCTTGGTCAGCTCGCGGGCCAATACGACATTGCGGTCCCCCCATGCTTCATAGATCGCTTCGAGTGTCTTGACGATGCGGTGTGGTGCTTCATAGAACAGGAGTGTCTCTGGATATTTGCGGAGACGCTGAAGCTCTTGGGTGCGGGGCTTTTTGTCCCGTGGCAGGAATCCGGCGAAGACAAAGCGGTCGGTCGGCAAGCCCGAGGCGATCAGACCAGTCAGAGCGGCGTTGGCTCCCGGTATCGGGATGACGGTGATTCCTTCGGCTGTAGCATCCCGGACCAGATCTGCTCCAGGGTCTGAGATCGCGGGAAGTCCCGCGTCACTTACCAGCGCGATTTTTTTGCCTTCGCGCAGCCATTCCAGGAGGCCGACACCGCTTGCTTCTTTATTGTGCTCATGGTAGCTGACCGTGCGCTTTTCGATCTGAAAATGATTCAACAGCTTGCGGGTCTGTCTCGTATCCTCACACGCGATCACATCCACCTCACGCAGTGTGTTCAGTGAGCGGACGGTAATATCGTCGAGATTGCCGATCGGTGTGGCGACGAGATAGAGAATCCCCTCGCCCTCATGATCAGCAAAGCTTTTTTGTACATGCATGTCTATTCAGCTCCCCAGTCGGAGGTTTTGCCATAAGGCATCTTTTTGCTTGCGGGAAAGCCGCTTGATCGCTTCCTCCCGCTTGAGTCCCCACGAACGGCTCTCACCCTCTTCATAATAGACGAGTGCGACAGGCAGGCGGCATCGTGTGTATTTGGCTGCCTTGCCGTCGTTGTGCATCTTGTAGCGGCGGGGGATTTCCGTTGTGTAGCCCGTGTAGAGCGTATTATCTGCGCAGAGCAGCATGTAGACATAGTGACTTTTAGTCGAGGGCATCTCGCTTTCCGTAATAAATCTCATACAGTTCCTCACAGTATTCTTCCCCTTGCTTGTAGACGATCAACGGGGGTTGTACGCGCAATTCCGGGCGGCCGCCTCGGGTTCCTTCTATTAATATACCTGTCGGTTCAGCATTTACCCGTGGATGGATAAACCGCATGCGCTTCGGCTCAATCTTGTACTGGCGCATCAGCGTGATCAGGTCGATCAGGCGGGTAGCGCGGTGTACCAATGCCATTTTGCCCCCGTTCTTGAGCAGCTGGCTGCCGACGCGGATGACATCTTCGAGATTGAGCAGGATTTCGTGACGGGCGATGGCACGGTGATCATTGGGTGCTACTTCTCCCGTCTCAGGTGGCATATAGGGCGGGTTGCAGGTGATCAGATCAAAGCTCTGGTAGCCGTAATGCTCCACCGCTTCCTTCACATCCCCCAGATGGACATGGATGCGCGATTCCATGTTGTTCAGCTCCACGCTTCGCTTCGCCATATCGTGCAGGCGCGGCTGAATCTCAATTGCATCAAAGGTGGCAAACTCTGACCGCGTGCTCATCAACAGCGGAATCGAACCATTGCCTGTACAGAAATCCATCACCCGTCCACGCTTCGGGACAGAAGCAAAACGGGCCAGCAACACCGCATCCATGCCAAAACAGAAAGTCTCATGGCTCTGGATGATTTTGCGGTCATAGGTCAGCAGGTCATCAATTCGTTCAGTCTCATACAACGGAATGTTGCGGTTCTCTGCCATGTAATCGTGTACTCCTTTATGTAGGGAAAAAAGCGACCTGTCCGATAAAAAAGAGCAGGTCGCTTTTGCTTATGGTTTTGGTTGTCCTCCACTCAAGAAGGAGAGACAGAAAAGGCAATCGCCTTCTTTTCGTAAACTTCCATAATGGACATTGCAAATATGAAATCCTTCCGCATAGAGGCGAGCTAAGTTGTCATAACCCTCTCCCACGACTTTTGCACGAGCCTCAGTCCGTTGCTGCTTCGTCTCTTTGGACGGTACGGTCTGTTTTTTCTTAGCTGGCGTCTGCACTGTGTTGGTATCGAGTCGGTTACGCAGGTGTTGGTTTTCCATAGAGAGTTGGGCGTTCTCTTCAAGCAGGCTGGCAATAACATCCTTTAGACTGCCAATCTCCTGATACAGCTCGCCGATCCTCTCCTCTATGCTCGCCATTTTCGCGAAAATATCCCGTTTGTCCACCTTCATCACCCTTTTCCTCGCTACCCTAACCTCTTACTCAGCTGCCGGAACGATCATGACGATCTCGTCTAAGGTGAATTCCATAACGCGGTTCGCTTCACTCAAGTCGATCTGAACGACGCGATCCAAGATGTTCAGGCTGACAACACGACCTTCACCCATTGGTGTACCCACCATCGCGCCGATTTCCGGCAATTCATCTTTGGAAGTCTCATAGTTATCATTCTCATATTTCAAACAGCACATTAATCGGCCGCACAGACCCGAGATCTTCGCCGGGTTAAGGGAGAGGCTCTGGTCTTTGGCCATCTTAATCGATACCGGCTCAAAATCACCCAAGAAGGTGGAGCAGCACAGCAGGCGTCCACAAGGGCCGATCCCGCCAAGCATCTTCGCTTCGTCACGCACCCCGATCTGACGCAGCTCAATGCGGGTACGGAAGACAGAAGCCAGATCTTTTACCAGCTCACGGAAGTCGACACGACCATCCGCGGTAAAATAAAAGATGATCTTGTTACGGTCAAAGGTGTATTCGACGTCAACCAATTTCATCTCAAGCTTGTGATCTTTGATTTTTTGCAGGCAGATCTGGAAGGCGTTCTTCGCTGCGGTCTTATTCTCCTCTACCTGCTTGGCGTCGTTGGTGTCTGCGACGCGGATGACCTTTTTGAGCGGCAGAACCACATCGGATTCTCCCACGGTTTTTTTCCCGATCACGACTTTGCCGTATTCGATGCCACGGGCGGTCTCGACGATGACGTGGTCATCTTTTTCGGTAGGAAGTTGATCTGGGTCGAAATAATATATTTTACCCGCTTTTTTAAAGCGGACTCCGACTACCTCGTACAAAAGCTATCCCTCCTGGAGAAGAAGAACAAGCCTTTCTAACGCTAACTGAGGATTAACGTTACGCTCTATCCGATTTCTCGTCTCCATGGCTGCCTGTATTCCACGCAAAATATCGGCCTGTGTCCATATGAGAGCTTGTCCCTCAAGTACATCCTGTTGGTCTATGTTGACGAGCCTCGATTGCCGGCCTGTTTGTACATACAGAATATCTCGCAGCCAAAGGATGAGTAAATCTAGAAAAAGGGGCAATTCCTCTTTATATTTATCATTCTTCTGAAATTGATCTTGTATCGTGAACAGCGCTTGTGTTCCACGCTGTTTTATTTCCTTCCCCAATTGTATCACCATAGTTCGAAGCTGTGCAAACCATTCTGATTGGCTTAATTGCCTTGCACCGTCCAAATGTGTTGTGATTTGGCAAGCGACATTAGCAATACCGGCAGGCACACCCTCGGCCTGAAGTTCCAAAGCCACCTCCTCGGCGGGAAGCGGGGCGAATGGGATGGTGATGCAGCGTGAAAGAATGGTCGGCAGAATCGCGTGAATGTTTTCGGTAGTGAGGATCGCCACAACGCCTCGGGGCGGCTCTTCGAGAAACTTCAGCAGGCTGTTGGCTGCCTGCACGGTCATCTTGTCAACGTGCTCTAGGATGTATACTTTATGCTCTGTCTGTTCGACGGAGCGCTTCTTCATTTCGTTGCGAAGCTCGCGCACTTGGTCAATCTTGATCGACTGACCATCCGGTGCGATGGCGTAGACGTTGGGATGGTTGCCTGAGTCGATCCGCAGGCAGTTCATGCATTGTCCGCAGGCATCATGGGTGGCCTCAAGACAAAATAAGCTTTTTGCCAGATGCGTAGCGATCTCTTTTTTCAGCGTGCCCTTGGGTCCGGAAAACAGGTAGGCATGGGCCAGCCGGTCATTACGCAAGGTTCCCGAAAGAATATCCGCGACACGCGGTTGCTTACTGCGAAGGGTACTCCATGTCATGTGATGTCACCTAGAAATAGAAATTGATGAGCATGCCGCGAATTTCACCGATACGGGCCAACAGGTCGATCATCGGAGCCTGTTCACTTAACAGTTCATCCGCCATTTCGAGCAGTTGCGCATCTACTTCTTTGATAATTTTATAAAGACGGCTGCGTCCACGGCGGTTGGTACCCTGACGGTCATCGAGGGCCACACCGTACTTGACCGCCTCTTCCATGAAGCGCTTGATGAGATTCTTGTAATGATAAAAGTCTCGAATCATCCGGGAGCGGGCGAGGATTTGGCCGGACTTGTCGATCTCGTTGAGCAGTTGGGTCAGCTTTTCTTGATTCATCCGGTCTTCATGTCCTTGAATCATGGAACCGAAGCTGGGTTTCTCAATCTGTGGTCCCCGACGGCTGTCATTGGGCTTGAGTGGATCTAGCTTAGGTCTCATTCCGTCGCCGATTTTCATAGGATCACCCCCGTCTGTTATTGAGAGCGTCAGAACGAATGGAATTGTTCAACGTCCATCACGAAGACGGCAGCTCCACCTACCTGTACTTCGAGTGGATAAGAAAGGAACGAGTCTACACCGCTGCCAAGTGGTGATACCGGGGTCACCATCTGGTTGCGCGATTGGCAATTCTGCTCGATGATCTGGATGACATCAGGTACGCGTTCATCATCCGTACCGATGAGAAAAGTCGTATTTCCTGCGCGCAGGAAGCCTCCGGTGCTGGCGAGCTTCGTCGCACGGTAACCGTTTTGGACCAGCTTCTGGGACAGACGTGCGCTGTCTTTATCCTGAACTACCGCAATCACCATTTTCAATCGGATCTCATCCTTTCTGCCTGGCGTTGATTCGCAAAAAGTAACTTCTCTCTATTATACAATAGATTTCCCCTCTCGTCTTATCCGCCGCCACATTGGGCGTGTGGGAATTACTCCATATCTATTCAATAAGACAGGCAGGCGTGAAAAAGAACCAAGCAACGAAGAAAGATTCTTCTGGGATGCTTGGTTCCTGGCTGCGGGTGATGTATGAGGTTGGCCGTTACAGAGAGAGTCGCTGGCGCAGGATGTCCTTGGCATCTGCGGTGACGGCCTCAATCGGCTGATTGGCATTGATGATGACGATCCGGTCTGGGAAGCGCTGGGCCAGCTGCCGGTAGCCTTCATGTACCCGATAGTGAAAATCATTGGCTTCGAGATCGAGGCGGTTGACTTCACGCTCTTTGTTGGCATTGATACGGGCGAGACCCACCTCTGGGGGGATATCAAAATAAAGCGTCAGGTCAGGCTCCCACTCTTCGACGGCGAACTGGTTTATGCTGAGGATATCCTCGACTCCGATCTGACGTCCATACCCCTGGTAAGCCACACTGCTGTCGACAAAGCGGTCACACAGTACCACCTTGCCTGCGTTCACAGCGGGGATTACCTTTTCCACGAGATGCTGTCGGCGGGCAGCGGCATAGAGCAGTGCCTCGGTGCGCGGATCCATCGCGGTATGGGCCGGGTCGAGGATGACCGACCGGATCTTCTCGGCGATCTCGATGCCTCCCGGTTCGCGGGTGAGGATGTTGTCGACTTGGTGCTCGTCGAGGAATGCTTTGAGTAGAGCGAGGACGGTTGTCTTACCTGCCCCGTCTCCCCCCTCTACCGTAATAAAAAGTCCTTGATCTCGTTTCACGAAAAAGCCTCCACGTTCCATTCATTGTTGGTTTATCGCAGGATCGCGATGGTATGTAAATCAGCATCTGCTACGCCGTGAAATCTGGCTCCACTGCCGCGCAGCTCCTGCAGGACGGCAATCGTCTCGCGGGTGATCCGCTCCCCTGGCACAAGCAACGGAATGCCCGGCGGATACGGGATGACCATCTCGGCACAGACCGCTCCGACGGCTTCTGCAAGTGACACTGTCTTTTTCTCGGCATCCAGTGCTTCATGCATCGGTGTGACGGACTCCTGCAAAAAGCTGGAGGCAAGAATGCCCGCCTGAAAAATCGTATGTACCTGTTCGGTGTGGTACTCGATTTTTTCTAACACATGGGCCAGCTTGTCCAAGTCATCCTCTGTCGTCCCCACTGATGCGGCCAGCAGGATGTGGTCAGGATGGGCCAGCTCGGGGTAGATCGCTTGCGATTCGAGCAGGCTCTGCAGCTGGTAGCCGGTGTGCTGCTTGGTGCGAAGAGACAGCAACAGCTTGAGCGGATCAAGCGTTGAATAGACGTTGCGATTGCGGTCTTCCACGGTTGGGGTATAGAGCCACGGCAAGTGACGGATACGCTCCCGAAGACGGCTGAGTGCTGGTAGCAGGCGGTCGATTTCTTTGGCCCCCTCCAGCACCATATGGCGGCGGGATACGTCGAGGGAAGCCATCAGCGGGTAGGACGGGCTGGATGACTGGATCATCGCCAAGGCTCTGTACAGACGGGCACGGTCGATCCGCTCTCCCTGTACATGCACCATGGAGGACATCGTCATCGAGGTTCCCATCTTGTGTGTGGATTGGACGCTCAGATCAGCCCCTGACTGCATCGCGGACAGCGGCAGAGCCGGGTGGAAGCCGTAGTGGGCGCCATGCGCTTCATCGACCAGCAGCGGAATGCCGAATCGGTGGACAGTGACCGCCATCTTTTCCAGATCGACGCCCATCCCGTAGTAGGTCGGGTTGGTCAGAAAAACAGCCTTGGCATCCGGATGAGCCTGCAAGGTCCGCTCGACATCGTCACGCCGTACACACGTTGCCACACCTGTCTTGGGATCTACAGCTGGTACGATATAGACAGGCTCTGCACGGGCCATGATGATTCCGTTATAGACGGATTTATGACAATTACGTTGAACGAGGATTTTGTCCCCGGGTCTGCATACAGCCATGATTGCAGCGATATTGCCTACGGTACTGCCGCCGATCAGAAAGCGGGTCTCCTCTGCTCCGTACGCTTCTGCTGCCAATGCTTGCGCCTCTGCAATGATTCCTTCCGGCTGGTGTAGGTCATCCATCCCGGACAGTTCAGTCACATCGAGGGCCAGCAGGCTTTGGAAGTGCTCCTTGGCTGTACGGTCGAAGCTTGCCCCCATCTTATGCCCAGGTACGTGAAAAGAATGCGGGCGCTTCTTCGCATGCTGCACGAGGGCGTCATAAAGCGGGGCGCGGCGTTGGCGCTCCATATATTCTTGTCCATGCTGTGCCAAGCTTTTCACGTCCTTTCATGATTCTTCCATTGTAGCACGGATGCATGGATGAACAGAACCACGGATCAGCTGAAAAAGGGCAGCCTGATGGTTCCCCCCGTTAAAAGCAAAATTCCGAGGCAGAATTTCACCTCGGAACTTGTTATGTTGGGAGCTTTCTGTGCTTACGCATTCTTTTTTAGCCAAATCTGCCGCATCTGCTTGATGAAAAACAGGTATTTCTCATCCCGAACATCGGTCTTGACCATTTCTTGTTCACAGGAGTAGCAGATGAATTGATCACAGATGGCGATTCCAACTGCTTGTTGCCGATCGCAGACGATGCATTGTTGAATAGCGTTTTCCATGGCTCACGCCCACCTTTTTTCCTAACTTACCAACCATTATATCCTAGTATAGTCAGTTCCATTCCCAAACGTTCGTGTTTTGACCCCAAGTTCTGTACATCAGCCCAGAACGCTCTGCCTCCTCCAGCGGGTAGCAGGAACAGGCGTCGATTACGATGGGATGGGACATTCGGGAAATCAGGTGGTGGAGGTTGATTTCTTGAATAAATTTGTCCGCTTGCAGAATCACCAGTAAATCCGCGCCTTCCAGCGCCTGCTGTGGTTTGTCAGGCAAAACCCATTCGGCGGGGAGATCGTTCGTGTTTGTATCTGGGTCTGGCTGGTACAAGCAGACCTTCTGTTGGTTGGTCAAATAGGCGAAAATCGGTGTCCAAGCTGTCGGCATTCCCCAAAAGGTGACACGGTGGATGTTCGTTTTTTGTTGAACCGCCTGCCACTGGTGTCGAACCCAGTCGAGCAGGAGCATGTCCTCGCATGAAGCCGTGCCTGTGAGCCAGCCGTGGCCGATCCGTCTGTCCATGCCCAGTCCCTTGGCGACGACGTCCAGCCTGGCACCCGATGTATCACAGCGATCCCCCAGTTGGAAGTAAAACTGCCGTTTCCACGCCAGATACTCAGGCATGGCGCGGGCGATCTCGTCTGCTTCGATTCGTGCGCAAGTGAGGGAAATGACGTCTTGTCCAGCGAGCAGGTGACGGAGACGGTTCACCCAGTAGCCACAGACATCTCCACCGATGACGGCCCGATCTCCGTTTTCATATAACAAAAGACGCACCACTTCTGCCTGATGCGTCTCGTATTTCTTCTGGAGTTGGTCGGCAAAGCCGTGGGGGATGTGGGGGCCGAAGAGCAGAAGGAGCGGTGGTGAGGCTGGTGAAAGCCCCGGTTCTTCACAGAATGCCTGTATGGCCTCTGATGACCGTTCATCCTCGTCTGTGAGCAACAGCCCATCTACCCTTTTGACTTGCTCCACGGACTCTTTTTCCCCAGGTGAACTCTTTTCATCACCACTACCTGTAGCGGTTACTAGCTGAATCCCCACACGGGCCAACTCTCGATTCATTTGTTCCCCTTGTTGCTCTTGACTCACGTGATAACGCAGTGTCAACCCGTAATCAGCCACAGCGGCACACCCCTTTTTATCGTCACCGCCGTACGTGCTGTGTGCGTTGGACTGGGCGCCGCATCTCCCGCCAGATGGCCGGAAAGACGCGCGTCATGTAGGCATTGAAGCGGATAAAGGACGTGCCCGTGGTCCGCACCTGATAGCGAATCGGGATTTCCTTCATCCGGTAGCCCTTGCGTACGAGATTCAGCGTCATCACCTGCGCGTAATTATAATCATGGATGATTTCCAGATCAGCCAACGCAGCACGGTTAAAAGCCCGCATCCCCGACTGACCATCATAGATAAATCGGCGCAGGAGGAGCATCTGAATCGACGTGAAAAAATAATTGCCCAGCCGGCGGTGCAGTTTCATGCCTTTTATTGTGCCCATAAAGCGGGAACCCATGACATAATCGGCTTCACCTGAGATCAGCGGGGCGACCAGCTCGGGAATCTCGTTGGCCGGGTATTCATCGTCCGCGTCGATCATCACGGCATAGTCGGCACCTCGGTTGTACGCTTCCCGCAGGCCAGTACGTACGGTTGCACCAAGTCCGGTGTTGGTCGGCATCGTGTAGATCTCGTCTGCCCCAGCCGCCAGAGATACCTGAACCGTCTGATCGGTCGAGCCGTCGTCGACCACCATGATTTTGACTTCGATATTCGGGTGAAAATCACGCGGGGTCTTGCGGATGACCTCCCCGATTGCGCCCTCTTCATTGCGTGCTGGGATTACGATGTACAGAAGTTGTTTGCTCACGCTTCTTCCCTCTCGTCCTTTTGATCCGATTGCAGTGCATCGTGCAGTACCGTCCCGCGCGACTTGTTCGGGTACGGTGCTTTCATCAGATACGAAATCGTCGGTGCGACCGATACAAGTGAATGCCACTCGTCGACCCGCACCCCTTGCTTGATCATCGGGCCATGCATGATGAACGGCACATACCGCTCCCCTTCATCCAGATGTCCATGACCGCCGATCCCATCGGACTGTCCATGGTCGGCACAGACGATGAAGGCGGCATTCTCCAGCTTCCCACGTTCCTTGAGCCACTCATAATAAGAGGCCACCAGTTGATCGGCTTCGTTGATTTTGTGCAGATATTCATCATAAAAGACACCACGGCTGTGCCCGGTCTGGTCGGTCGAGATCAGCTGGACGATGAACAGATCAGGATCTTCCTCCTCCACGATCTCACGGGCACGCTCTAGAATCTGACGGTCTACTACATCATTTTTGGTGACAGCTGTATAGGTACGCACATCTTTGTTGCCGAATGCATCGACCAAGTGAGCCACCGCCAGCATCGAGCCTGACTTGCCGATGGTACGCAGGCTGTCAAAGATGCTTTCGCAATTGATCCCCGATTTATAGACCATGTTACTCTTGATCCCGTGCTCGAACGAATAGGTTCCGGTAAACATGGATGAAAAACAAACCACTGTCCTCGCCGGATACACGGTCTCCATATTGGTATACTCCGTTCCCGTCGCTTTTAGCCAGTCGATAAACGGGGTATCCGCGATAGCGAGACGATCCTTGTTGCAGCCGTCGATGACTACGATGTAGACCTTGTCCGCCAATGGCTGCTCAGGCAATACCTTTGGCGTATATTCCGCGATCGGCACAGGCTTCCACGTGAACAGCAAGCGGTGAACCAGATACGTGTAGACCAACAATCCCACAGCGAACACCGCATAGGTCAGCACAGATTGAGGCTCACCAGTCCCCGTCACATGGCGATACGCTGCCTCCAATGCCAGCAGAAGCATCAGAACCTTAGGAATCTGCTCCTGTGCATTCCCGCTCGTCGTATCACTGTTTTTGAGCACCAGCTTCCAGAAGCGGGTAAAGTTCCACAGGGTCGTCCCAATCCGCAGATGGTAATAGATCGTCCCCCAGAAGATCACCGTGAAAAAGAAATACAACCCAACCGCAAGCCACAGAACAGACGACATCCCCTCTTGGTACCACATAAAGCCTGCTGCCAAGGTTGGTATCCACAAAAACCAGCGCAAATGAAGCGGATAATCATATAGAAAATAAATCATCAATAATGGCAACGTAAATCCAAGCGCCATCGGAAAAGCCATCCAAAACCCGGCAGACCCCCAAGACGCCAAATGAAACAACAGAAACACACCGACCACAAACACAGGGGTAAACGGCTTGCCTTCATTTAAGATATTCCAGCAACGCGCCGCTACCTTTTCAAACTTCGATGCTTTTTTCATTTTCATGCTTGCCCCTCCTCCCGAGCCTTCGCCACTGCCTGCTGGTACAAGGCCAAAGGCGATAATGATAAGCGCCAAGCCGCATAGCCGCCCAGCACAAATGAATAGATGAATTTAAACCCGTGCGTCAGAATCGCCACCTGCAAAGCAAACGAGAGCGAATGTCCCGCCACCTGTGTCAAGAGACCCGACATCACGGTCTCATACGTCCCGATTCCGCCCGGTGTCACATGAAAGGTCTGCCCGATGATGGTCAGCACATGGACGAACAGGGCCTCTCCCACACCAAGCTGTCCACCCAAGGCAATCACTACACTGAAGACGACGACAGCCTCCAGCATCCAGCCCAGCGCCGTCAGCAACAGGGCCGAAGCACGCGGCTTGTCCCATTGTAGAGCCAGCTGTGGTTTTTTCTTCGCCAGCCATTTTTGCCAAGGAAGCCGCAACATCAGCACGATCCCAACCGTCAGGATGACAGTAAGCCCTGCAAGCCACCCTATAGAAGTGCCAAAAGCCTGTCCTACCCGCTCTGGCATGAACAGCCCAAAGCCAAACGCCCCGATGATCAATAGACCTGCCATGTCCAGAATCCGGCTGATCGCCACCGAGACCGCTGCCTCTGCCCACGTAAAATTCTCCCGTGTACGCAGCAGAGCCATCCGCGCGACCTCTCCACCTTTGACCGGAAGTACATGGTTGAGCAAGAGTCCGATATGATGATACAGCCAAAGCTGATTGACCCCGACCCGCTGCTGTTGCATCTGATACGCCCAGCCCAGACTTCTCAGCCAAAAGGCGGCGGCATATCCGACACTCATCAACAGGAGCAACGGCCACTTTTGCCCCAAGAGCACTATGCCCTGAAGCAGCTCATGCCAGTTCAGCTTGGTGATGGCCCAATAGATAGAGACACCCAAGAGGAGCCAGGCGATGCTGGTGATGATCACTTTTTTGCTCATGGTCTTGTTCATTCCCCTTGATAATCATTCTCACCGATTATAGAATGGTTGCATTCACCTGTCAATTTTCATTCGTAAACGCAAAAGGAGGCCTGTCATGAAAGAACAGACCATCTACAGCTACAAGCTATTATACCGCTTTCGTTGGCGGTTAATCGGATATCTCGCACAGATCGTCAGTCTGTTTGCTCTGCTGGCAGGGGCGTCGTATGTGTTGCTGATCCCTTATCATCAGCTGATCGTCTCCCTCGCCGTGATCGTACTCATCCCGATCCTTCATTTTATCGTGTTTCGCTTCTACGCCTATGTCACTTCATCCCCGCTGAAGCCGACACCAGATACGCTCGTCTCTCCTTGGTGGGGAGCAGGGACAGCCTATCCGATCTCGCTGTCCTTTTTTCGGGGTGCGGAGACGAGTGTGTGCATCGGGAGCCTGCTGGTTCCGGCCGGGTTGTTCGTCTGGCTCCCGCTCTCCTATGGGGTGGCTCTGGCTGTGGGGGCTGTCGTCCTGACTCTGCCGCGCTTTCTCGCACTGCTGGCCTCGATCCGCCAGCCGAAAAATGCCCGGGTGAAGTATGAGATCAGGAGCATTGCCTTTTTGCTGACAGACCTGTAAGGCTACAGTGTAGGGACTACATCACAAAATACATCTTAATTACGACCAAAGCCAACAACCCCGGCAGACGCAAAAACCCTGCGAGCAATGCAGTCACCGGGTTAATCGGCACATGAAATCCAGCCATTTCCCCGGCAATATTGGCGAAAAAGAGCAGCACAGCGCCAATGACGAGATTGAGCACCGTAAGACCAGCAAGCTGGAGTGGCTTGGAGACTGACTTGCTGGCAGCGACGACAAACATCAGACCGATGACAAGAATCGCAATGAGCCATTCCGTACCCATGAATTCTTCCCCCTACACTTCTGTACCGAATTGATATTTGCGCGCCTGATCCAGCAAAAACGCATAGCGCTTTTCAACCAAGCGCAGATGATAAATCGCCTCGTCCACTTGATTGCGCCCCTCGGACAATTCCATCAAGTGCTGGGCATGTCTCCACTCTTGCAAGGCTTGTTCTACTGACTCAATCAACGGCCATTCATACACCTGTCGCACCGTCTTTTTCTGGCGCATCTTCCAATGAAACCATCTCACCCGCATCCCCCTGCTTTCCCTGTATTAAGACGAATAGAGAGAAAGGAGCACACTAAAGAGGTTATTCATGCTGTGCAACAATATAGGCGCCCACAATGATTGAAACTGATGACGCATAAATCCAAGCCCCAAGCCAATCACGAACAACGGCACAAACAAGGCCAAATCAATATGGATCAGCGCAAACCAGAAGCTCGATGCCAAAATCCCCAACACCGCGCCCCATCTCTGTACCAGATAAGACTGGATCACACCCCGGAACAGGATCTCCTCGGCGATCGGCACCATCATCCCGATAACCGCCACAGAAAAGACCGTATTCAGAAGGTTCTGCTCCTTGGCGCTGAACAGCTCTTGGCTGATCGCTTCCTCCCGCTCTGAATCAAGCGACATATTGAAAAAGTCGGCAATCGGACTGGTCAGCAAGGAATCCAGTGCCACCGCGATAAACAGAAAAATAGCCAAAAGCGTCAGAATCATTTTGCCCGGATGAGCCGGACGCCGAAATCCAATCACCCCGGCCCGTCCAAAATAGCCAAACAACGCAATACCCAGAATCGTCACCTGCATCGAAGCAGATTCCAGCATCCCTCCGATACTCCCCTCGGGAAAGAACGGAAACGGCAGGAACATCCCATACGCCCATAGCATGATCGTATTGAACAGGTGCAGCCAGGCCAGTGTGTAGATAAAATCTTCTCCGGTCACCCGTGCACCATCCCGCCTCAATGCGCGGTTCCTGCGATCCCGCAGAAAAGTGATGACAAACATCGAAGCACAAGCCAGACTAAACATACCGCTCCCCATCAATAGAAAAATCGTCCACTCCGGCGGCTCCTCTACCGTGCTGACCACCCAACGCCCGTCCACTCCCGGCGCGATGCGAAGCATGGAAAGCTCAAAGACAAGGTTCAGCCAATAACCGATAAACAGTAGAATGGCCCACTTTCTGGAGCGGGGAGGTCTCTCGGTGTACAACTGTGGGTAATACCCCGTTTGAAGTTGCATGGACTCACGCTCCTACCCTATAAATCTATGTCAGAATGACCAAAAAAATCACACAGAATCGTACATAGTAAAGTCTATCATAGCAGAGTGGCGAACCATTCCCCTATGGAAATTTTTAAATAGAAAAAAGCTCCCGGCTAATCACGTAGTCGGGAGCTTTTGCTGTCTGGTTGTCAGGTTATGCATCGCCGGATTACAGATCGCGGCGACCTTCCAGTGCTTTGGTCAGCGTCACTTCATCGGCGTATTCCAAATCACCGCCGACCGGCAGACCGTGGGCAATCCGCGTCACACGAATGCCAAATGGCTTAACGAGACGGGAGATATACATCGCGGTCGCTTCCCCTTCGATGTTGGGGTTGGTCGCAAGAATCACTTCTTTGACCTGTTCGTCACCTAAGCGTTTGAGCAGGTCAGGGATGCGGATATCCTCCGGCCCGATCCCGTCCATTGGGGAGATCGCTCCGTGCAGGACGTGGTAGTAGCCTGGGAACTCGCGGGTTTTTTCCATGGCGACGACATCTTTTGGCTCCTGCACGACACAGATGATGGAGCCGTCACGGCGCTTGTCACTACAGATGTGGCAAGGATCGATGTCGGTGATGTTGTTACATACAGAGCAGTAGTGGAGCTGACGTTTGGCGTTGACCAAGGCTTTGGCCAGATCCAATACGTCATCCTCCTTCATATTAAGCACAAAAAACGCCAGGCGCCCTGCTGTTTTCGGGCCGATACCTGGCAGTTTCATAAACCCTTCGATCAGTTTGGATATCGGTTCTGGATAGAACATGTTGGATCTACTCCCTTATGATCAGGCGAGGCTTGTTGGTTCCAAAGGGTTAGAACAAGCCTGGGATGTTCATACCGCCTGTATAACGTCCCATTTCTTTGCCTACCAGATCGTCTACTTTTTTGAGTGCATCGTTGACAGCGGTCAGTACGAGGTCTTGCAGCATTTCTACATCGTCTGGATCGATTGCTTCTGGCTTGATGGTGATTTCAGTGATCATTTTGTGGCCGTTTGCTTTTACAGTTACGACGCCGCCTGCGCCGCCTTCTACTACTTGTTCTTTGAGGGCTTCTTGCGCTTTCATCATTTCTTCTTGCATTTTCTTCACTTGTTTCATCATCTGTTGCATGTTTTTCATAGGGATTCCTCCTTGTATGGTGAGCTGGATTATTCTTTGATTTCGACGAATCGTTCGCCGGCCAGCTTGATCGCTTCGGCGATGAGCGGGTCTTCCTGCGGCACGTTGGCTGCTGGATCGCCACCACCACCGGCTGATGAACCTCCCGCCTGTACCTCATGCTTCACGCTGTCCCACTCTTCCTCTGTGATGGAATAGAGCTGCAACGGAAGGCTGCTGGCCCGGTGCAACACGCTTTCTACCATGCTGCGCAACTCTGGCTCCATCGTCTTCTCGCAGTGGACCTGACCTTTGAAGACGACGATGACTCCTTCCTTGCTGGCTACAGCTGGCATGCCGCTGACCATCCAGGCATGGTACTTGTAATTCATTTTTTTGACTTCAGAAAGAATCTGACTCCATGTACCGCGGATTCGCTGGGTGACGCCTTCGTCGGCATTGCGGACGATCTCGCGTACTCTGTTCATCGGTGTCTTGGAGCCGCCATGACCTGCACTGGCTGGTCGGCGAACTTCTCTGCGTGGTTCTGCCGCCTGAGCACCGCCTGCGGAAGTATCGATCGCCACCTGCCCGCGCAACACTTGACCCAGCCGCTCTTCCAGCTGTTTGACACGGTTGGTCAGGCTGATCACATCCTCAGCAGCGGTCGGAGCCACCTGCTGGGCCGAGACGGAAGCCGCACCAAAAGCAGAACCCTGCGGCTGACACAGACGAACCAGCGTCATCTCCACCAGCACGCGTGAATGAGTCGACCACTTGAGTTGGGTCAACGCCTGATTCAGCACCTCGATGGTCTCATATAGCACCGGCAATTCGTAGAGCTTCGCGACTTCGGCGAACTGTTCATCGACCAGGGTGCGCTCGAGGATCTCGGTCAGGTTAGGTGCAGTCTTGAGCAGCAGCATGTCACGATAATAGAACATGAAGTCCTGCATGAAATGCTCAGGGTCTTTCCCCTGCACCATCACCTGCTCGAACTGCTCAATCACGCCAGCCACATTGCGCTCGGCAACCGCTCTTGCCAGCGTGGAAAAATAGGTCTGGGCCACCGCTCCTGTGATCTGGAGCACATCACTGGTATTGACCTGCTTACCGCTGAAGCTGATCACCTGATCCAAGAGACTCAAGGCATCACGCATACCGCCTTCCGCCATCTTGGCGATCAGCTTGAGTGCCTGCTCCTCAGCCTGAACCTGCTGTTGGTCGCAGATATATTGAATCCGCCGTACCATCTCTCCCAATGATATGCGGTGAAAGTCAAAACGCTGACAACGTGAAATAATCGTCGCCGGCAATTTGTGCGGTTCTGTCGTCGCAAGGATAAACAGCACATGTGACGGAGGTTCCTCCAACGTCTTCAAAAGAGCGTTGAACGCCTCTGTCGTCAGCATGTGCACCTCGTCGATGATGTACACCTTGTACCGCACATCACTCGGCGCGAATTTGACCTTGTCACGAATATCGCGGATCTCTTCCACCCCGCGGTTGGAGGCGGCGTCAATCTCCAGGACGTCCGTTACGGAGCCGTCGGTGATCGCCTTGCAGGTTCCGCATTCATTGCACGGTTCGCCGTCTTGCGGCTGTTCGCAGTTGACTGCCTTGGACATGATCTTGGCGGCACTCGTTTTCCCCGTTCCCCGAGGGCCGTTGAACAGGTACGCATGGGAAAGCCGCCCTTCACGAAGCGCGTTGCGGAGCGTCGTCGTCACATGCTCCTGCCCGATCACATCGCCAAAAGTCTGCGGTCTATATACACGATAGAGTGCTGTATACGCCATTGCTTGCCACTCCCTGTTCATCAAGCACAAAAAAGCTAGTATTTACGTTATTATACTATAACTGCGGGGCTAATACCAAAATGTAAGAGCATCCAGCAGCCGAATCTTAAACGAATGTTGTTCGATGATGTTCGCCTATTCCATGCTACGATAAATCTCGCTTAGACAACAGTTGTCGCGGTGCGGCCACGGCGCAGCCTCTTTTGGAAAGGAGGTGGGCGGCGATGGTCATTCTCGGTTGGATTTACGCTGGTATAAAAATAGCAGGTACCGTTCTCGGCTTCTTATGGAGTGCGAGGAAGGCATACAAGCTGATCAAGCGCAAATTTGGCAAGAAGAAACCCACCGTGTAATAGGTCGACAGCCTCCGGTGGGGTTCAATAAAGCTTGCTATGTTTAACATCGCGCGCCGTGGGTGACACCAACAGCAGTTTGGCTAAGTAAGATCGTGGGTATGTCCAGTACACACGGTCTTCTTTATTATAGCCGTCACCGCATAGTCCTATGACTATTGGATATCGGTATACACCCGAAGCATTCTGATGCCATCTTACCATGGATAAAACCAACTCATCTGTTTTTTCTTTTATAAATCGAGAAAAATATTTACTGGCTCAACTAAAAAAGGAGGCCTTATGTAAAGGACAACCTTTCCCTGTCATGGTATAATCTCGGATAGACAACTGAACGGTGGATACGGGCCTCGGCGCAGCCTCTTTGGAAGGGGGTGAGCGACGATGGACGTACTTGGTTGGATTTATGCGGGTGCGAAGGTTATTGCTACAATTCTCAGTTTTTACTGGGGAGTAACGAAAACCTACAAAGTCATTCGACGTAGATATCTTTCCAAGAGAAAACCCACCGACAAATAGGTTCACAGCCTCCGGTGGGGTTCTCTCATAAATTCACTTGTCATCGCACGCCGTAGGCTAAACCAACGACAGTTGATCTAGGCAGACCGCATGTATTGCAGTACATGCGGTCTTTCCTATTGTACGTGCGGTGCTCGTAAAATATAACCTTATACCATTAAGGATATCACAAACATACCAATTTGGCATTCATCCCCCTACAAATAAGACAACAAAATATGAAACGTCGTCCCATACCCCTTCGAAGACACCCGAATCTGCCCGCCAATATCATGCACAATTTTTTGGCATACCGACAGCCCAAGACCTGTCCCCTCTTCCTTGGTGGTAAAGAACGGGTCAAAAATCTTATCAATGATATATCCCGGAATACCCGGCCCTGTGTCGCGGATATCGATGCTGATCCGGTCTCCCTCTTTATCGATCGAATGTGAGATCGTCAGCTTGCCTTCATTGCCCATCGCTTCGATTCCATTTTTACATATATTCAAAAAGACCTGCTTCAACAGCTCCGTATCACCTACCACCATCGGCAGCTGATTGGCTGATGGATAATCCACGTCAATGCCGTGCAAGAGGCCTTCGCTCTGCACAATCGGCAGAATCTCATCAAATACGACGTTGAGGTCAACCAGTTGGTACTGCACGTCGCGCGGCTTGCTCAGAAGCAGGAATTCACTGACCAATGCATTGATCCGGTTGATCTCAGTCAGCATGATCTCGGTATAGGTCTTTTCACGCTCCATCCCGGATTCGGTGAAGGAATGCAGGAACATCTGCAGAAACCCTTTGATCGATGTAAGCGGGTTGCGTATCTCGTGCGCCGTCCCAGCTGCGATCTGTCCGATCATTGCGAGCCGATCGCTTCGTTCGATCTTTTGCTCGAAGGAGCGCAGATTCGTCACGTCCTTGAAAATCACGTAGGCTCCGACGATCTTGCCTGATTCATCATGCAGCGTATTGGAGTCGACCAGCAGTTCGTAGCGCTGATTGTCGTTGGTCCAGGAGGTCGCTTTATTCTGCATCTTCACCCCTTCCAGAAGCTCACGCTGGATCAGCCGATGCTCCTCTGGAATCCCCATGAAAGCCTGGTCGATATGCTGCTGCAGAATCTGCATCCGCTCCACACCCAGGATACGGCAAGCCATCTGACTGATCTCCACGATGCGTGCTTCTGTATTTAACACGACTACCCCGAGGTTGATCTCTGAGGTTAGCTGTGTCACCATCCTATGGTTCAGCGAGGTATTCAGATCTTTGGTTAATTGGAAAAAGTGAATCAGGTACACTGGTGACGGTGCTTCCAACGATAGAATCATCGCCGTTGTTTTCCCCGCCCGGCCATATCGGTCAAGCCATTCCAGCTCCGTGTCCGCCTCACTCTTCAACAGCTTGTGATGCAGTTCTTCCATCGTTCCCGTCCAAGGGAGAATGTGGTCAAAACTACAACCGATACATTCATCGCGGGAGTACCCCGTCACACGCAACAACACCTCATTTACTTCAACAATCCGTCCTGCCTGATCGACGACAAGTACGGCATGGGGTAGCTGTTGCATATATTGGTTCAGTCTTGAGAACGAGCCCCATGGATGTACAGATGTGATCATCTCCAAAACTGTCGCCCCTCCCTGCCTTCTGACATTTCCGAACGAGTCAGAGCTCATCCACTATTACTACAAATTCTGCAAAAGATAGGGAGAACCTGCCAAATGACCTATAACAGCAGGGCAAAATCTTTCGCTATAAATCGCCAACTCCTAACAAAAAACGCCAACCCAATACGGTTGACGTCTACCTCGTGAATTTGTCCGCAATGGTCGAGGCCCCAAACGAAAACGGCTTGATAAACGCTTCAAAATCATTAGCCTTCGCCAGCTTCAAGAGCATCTGTACGAACTTATTGGTCGGGCCATTGGGGCCGATGTCAAAATGCAGCCGGATCGGCAACACAATCCCCTGCTCCTTGAGATGCTCCCGCAGTTCACAAGCCAAGCCCACCGCATGAAACGCCTCCATATAAATCCGTTCCCGCAGTGAGGATAAATGCCTCTCCTTAAACTGATGATAGAAAAAGGTGCCTCCCTGTGAAATCCGGATCAAGGACACCGCAATGACAAAATAAGTGCCTTTGTTACGTACCTGCGAATCGGCTCCTACGACGATCTCAAACTCGTGGGAACCCTCCGACACTGCTCGGCAAATTTCAGCAAAGACCTCCTCTTTCTCCATAAAGCCTCTGGATGGACTTTTAAACCGAATAAGGCATCCCTCCTTCTATCTATAATTAATGTATTGGTACAAAGTCCAAGATAGACTGTTTTTTTGTCTTCCCCTTGATTTTGCCGGTACGTTCCTCCATAGTAAATAAAGCTATCTTGAACAAAGGAAGGATCATCCAATGAAACGTGAACGCTTAGATAAAGTGCTGGCCAACATGGGCAAAGGCACTCGCAAAGAAGTAAAAGCTTTAGTAAAAGCACGCCTCGTCACCGTCGACGGAAAGCTGGCTACTGACCCAGGGATGCATGTCATACCTGAACAGCAAGAGATTATCGTGGACGGGGAGCCGCTTGATTTCAAACGCTTCATCTACATCATGATGAACAAGCCGCAGGGTGTCATCTCCGCGACAGAAGACAACATGCATGAGACCGTGGTAGACCTGCTTCCGGAAGAATGGTTTCATTACAAGGTCTTCCCGGTTGGCCGCCTCGACATCGATACAGAAGGCTTGCTGCTGCTGACCAATGATGGCCATCTCTCCCACAGCCTCCTCTCCCCGAAGAAAAAGGTGGACAAGGAGTACTTCGCCCGCATCGAAGGCCGCGTCACCCAAGAGCACATCGACCAATTCGCCAAAGGTGTCGAGCTGGAAGACTTCACTACCCTGCCAGCACGTCTGGAGATTCTCTCCCAAGGGGAAACCTCCGAGATCCGCGTCACCATCATGGAAGGCAAGTTCCACCAGGTGAAACGCATGTTTGCCGCTTTTGGTCTGAAAGTCGTCTATCTCCAGCGTCTTCGCATGGGCTCGCTGCACCTCGACGAATCATTGGAGCTGGGTGATTACCGCGAGCTGACCGAGCAGGAGCTGGATGCTCTGCGTAACCGCGCAGGCGACGACGAATAAACCGCTCCCTTTTTCCTCACTCTATGGAAAAAGGAGTGAGTCCAACATCATGCCGAAAAAAGAACCAGCAACCCCTGATGTATTAAAAGCAAGTGCACAAGAAGAAGGCAGCTTTGCTCCCGGTATGGAAGATGATCAGCTCGAAGCCTCTGCTACCCAGGAAGAGATCGCTAGAGGCGACTCTACCCCTTATCAGGCGCTGATCCGCGATTATACCGAGTAAGCATTACACATAAGCAAGCCATACCAAAAAAGACCTTGTCTCCCTAATTGGAAGCAAGGTCTTTCCGTTTTTTTCGCAAGCCACGGAAAAAGTCTTTGAGCAGTTGAGCGCATTCGTCCCCCAATACACCGTGAATCGTCGGGACTTGGTGGTTAAAGCGCGGGTCTTCCAGCAGGTTCATCAGTGTGCCGGCACAGCCTGCTTTCGGGTCAGTCGCCCCGTAGACAACCTGCTCGACACGGCTTTGGACGATGGCCCCGGCACACATCGGGCAAGGCTCCAGCGTGACGTAAAGCGTACAGCCGATCAACCGCCAGCCCCCCAGCCGCTCGCTCGCTTCGCGGATTGCAATCATCTCTGCGTGCAGGGTCGGGTCTTTCTGGGTCTCACGCAGATTGTAGCCTCGCCCGACCACTTCACCATTGCGGACGATTACCGCACCGATCGGCACTTCCCCGATGGCTTCCGCTTTTTTCGCTTCCTCGATTGCCAGCTGCATAAAATCTTCGTGTTGCATGGTGTTCCTCCGTTTTCATCCGTTCTTTTTAGTAGCTTTCCCCAGTATACCGATCTTTGGTGTGCAGGTGCAATTCGTTCACACTCAACAAGCCGCAAGTCAACGGCAAAAGCCCTGTGTCCACTCAAGGGAACACAGGGCTTTTTGGCTGTTCTATTGGTCCAAAGACCGTGATTATTTCGCTGTCAGAGCGTTGTAGATGTTGGCTTCACCTGCACCGAACAGTGGGTCTTGGCCTACTTTACCGAAGTCAGATGCAGATTGACGGATCAAGGCTGCCACTTGAGCAGGAGAGTACTCAGGGTGTGCCGCTTTGATAACACCTGCGATCCCTGCTACTTTAGGTGCTGCCATGGAAGTACCATGCATCAGAGCATAGCCTTTCAGGTTGGACGTCACATAAGGAGCCAGGTAGGTTGGGTAGGTAGAGAGTGCACGGTAGTGGAAATCACGTTTGTTGAGGTAGTTGCCTTTTGGATCTTGACGGTAGAGGCCGTCGTATACCGGACCGTTGTCTCCACCTGGAGCGGAGATATCGATTGGGTTACCGTAGTTAGAGTAGAAAGCGATGTTATCCGTAGACCATTGGTTGGTGGAAGACACCGTCAACACACCTGGGATCTGAGCCGGAACTACTCGGGATGGGCCTTTTACATAGACGCCATAGTTATCGAGCCAGTATTGCTGCATGTCATGGAGACTGCCGAGGTCTTTGGAATCGTTACCAGAGGATACGACTACGACCGCTCCTTTTTTGATCGCGTATTGGATCGCACGGTGGTAAGCGACGAGGCTTGCGGAGTCACCTTTCTCACCGAAGTTGTTAGCCATCCAGCGCCAGCCGCCGATGGACATGTTGATGACTTCTACACCATCGTTAGCCGCAGCAACGATCGCGTCTGTGATCCAAGATTGTTGGGCACCGCCAGTCGCACCGAATACACGGTAAGCGCGGACAGTCAGCTCAGGACCTACGCCCAGAAGCTTACCATTGGCGGCAATAGAACCTGCTACGTGTGTACCGTGACCGTTGAAGTCCCATGCATCGGTTGTGCCTGGTACGAACGTTTTGGAACCTGCTTCGTCTGCGTTCGCTTTGAGGTCTGGGTGACCGAAGTCGATCCCGGAGTCGATGACCGCAACGACAGTATCATGGTTTCCTTTATTGATCTCGTAGGATTTGAAGTCGTTCGTGATGCGTTTTACGTCCCATTGGATGTCATGGTAGTTTTGGTTTGGATCATTCCAGTCAGGTTGCGGAATGTCTGTGACAGGTTGTCCATCCGCAGCTTGTGGTTCACCTTCGAGGTACATTTCCAGCTCTACATCAGCCGCCGCCACTTGTTGGTCACCGCGGATGGTGCTGAGGAATGCAGCATTGTCAGAAGTGACCGAAACGATCCCTACTTCTGGGATGGCACGCTCGACATGACCACCAGCTTGTTCGATGGTTTCTTGATAGTTGGTTGGCAAGTCACCCTTGTATGCGATCAGATAGGATTTCTCGAGATTGTCAGAAGCGAGTGCACCACTGGATACGCCGGCAAAAGCAGTTGCGATAACAGACAGAACGAGGGTAGAGCTGAGACCGATCAATTTGAATGATTTTTTCATTTGTACATACCTCCACTTTTCACGTTTTATTTTAGGACAATTGAATTAGCATATTTTGATAACCCGTATACCTAATTGCTATATATATGTTTTATAATAATTTTTACATTTTGTATAGTAGGAATTGTTCGATAATTTCGGATGTTTAACGACAAAAACTTTTTTCCAAGCGCAAAAAATGGTGCTTACCCTATGTCAGGCAAGCACCTTTTGGATTTCAACATATTTTATTTTTTATGATTTTTTTAAGTTACGTTGACCACATAGGGCACGATGAATACGTTCCCCTGATGCTGAAACTGTCCCCAAATCTTATACAGACCGCTCGTTGGGAACGCTGTCATAAAGCTCGCTTTCGGGCCTGTCGATTTTTCGTCGGTAGGGTGGTTATGCAGATATTGCTCGGTGTCGCCGCTGATGATGACGACGTGACCTGCCGCTCCCAGATACGGCTCCAGATTGGTGATCGGCTGCTTCGTCTGGGCATCTTGGAACGAGAAGGTCAGCTCCACCTCTTCGCCTGCCTGAAGATCCTTGTTGAATTGCAGGGTGACTTCCTTGCCGTCGACGACTTTGGTCAGATTCTCATCTGGTGTGAGCGGGGTCGGCGCAGGTGCATCTCCTCCCACCGTCACCCAGACACTCTTGGACATCGCGGCTTGGCCTGTCGGGATAAAATCTGCGATCAGCTTGTAGTCCCCGCCCGCAGGAAAAGCAGTCGTTAATTCAAACTGCCCATCCTCTTTGTATGTAGGATGCAGATGGTCAAAATAAGACAAATCACTGCTGACCGCGATCAGATGCATCAAATATTCATGATTGATGTCGAATTGCTGGATTGGTTGGCCTGCTTTGTCCTGAATCTGGACCTGGACGGTTGTCTTCTCCTGTGGCTGTGGGTTCGTTGGGGTGAAGGTCCAGGCTGCTTTCACTTGTGCGTTCTGTTCACCGTTTGGATGCTGGTGGTCGGTGTGTCCATCTGCCGCTGGAGCAGGTTGATTTTGCTGGTGTCCGGCATGTGGATTGGCTTGATTCTGGTCTGAGTTGCCGCATGCTGTACTTGTGAGCAGGAGCACCGCCGCCATCATGAGGGGAATCGGGTGTGCTTTCATCGTTGGAAAAGGCTCCTTTCACCTGTTTCCCCCCATTATACCGATACCCCGTACGCTACTCAAATCAGTCAGCCAGCAGGTTCTCCGGGTTGAGCCCAAGCAGGGACTCATGCACGAATCTTCCGTCTTTTCGGATCAGGACATCATCGAACCAGATCTCGCCGCCGCCATACTCGGGCCGCTGGATGTTGATCAGATCCCAGTGGACAGCACTGCGGTTGCCGTTATCCGCTACCATGTAAGCTTGACCCGGTGTGAAGTGGAAGCTCCCTGCGATTTTTTCATCGAACAGGATGTCGTTCATCGGGTGCAGGATCAACGGGTGGATGCCGATGGCGAATTCTCCGATATACCGTGCTCCCTCATCTGTATCGAAAATCTCGTTGAGACGTGCGGTGTTGTTAGAGGTGGCCTCGACGATCTTTCCGTGTTCAAAACGAAGCTGGATATTCTCGAAGTTCGTCCCCTGATACGTACTCGGCGTATTGTACGTGATCACCCCGTTGACGGAGTCGCGTACAGGAGCCGTGTAGACCTCACCGTCTGGCATGTTACGTCGGCCGACCGCGAACGCCTTGCCGATGTCTTTGATCGAAAACTGCAGGTCGGTACCAGGCCCCGTGATTCGCACCCGGTCTGTCTGCTGCATCAGCTCATGCAACGGAATGCTGGCTTGATACATCTTGGCATAATCAATCGAACACACCCCGAAGTAAAAATCTTCGAACGCCTCCAGCGACATATTCGCTTTCTGTGCCAGTGCCCATGTCGGGTAATTGATCAGACAGCCTTTGCTGATATTATCAACGTGCCGAAAGATTTCACGCATCACTTTGCCATACACCTGCCGTCTCTCTACTGGCACATCAGACAGCTCAGTATCATTGATCACCCCGTTGATCGCAAGAAACGCGTCTGCCTTTGTGAACATCGGCTCCTCGATTTCTTTCAACCGGCTGGCATACTCTTCGGTCATCCCCATGAACAGCTCCCGTTGCAGGCTGGGATGAATGATCCGATAGAACGGATAAGCTCCCTTGGCCTGCGCCTGTCTCATCACTTCTTTGGCAAGGGGCAGCCCTTCCCCACGCACCTCGATATAAAGCGTCTCTCCCTTTTGCAGGTCGAGTGAATAGGTAATCAAATTATCTGCGATTTTTGCCAGTCGTGGATCTTGCATGATGATCAACCTCCCTTTTCTCCCCAGTATACAAAAAAAGGTTCCACCCTTGTCGAGAGGGGAACCTTTTTTTCAAAAACTTGTCGGTCACACGCTACTTATTCAGCGTCTGACTCCAGTCATGCACCGCGCTGCCTTCCAAGTACCGTTCGCAATCCAGTGCGGCCATACATCCCGAACCCGCAGCAGTGATAGCTTGGCGGTACTTGTTGTCTTGCACGTCACCGCAGGCAAAAACGCCTTCCACATTGGTCTCTGACGTGCCTGGCTTTACCTTGATATAGCCGATCTCATCTGTTTCGATCTGACCACCGAGAAAAGCCGTGTTCGGACGATGGCCGATCGCGATGAAGATCCCGTCCGTCTCCAATACTTCTTCCTGACCCGTCTCATTGTTCTTCACTTTCAGCCCGGTCACACCGTTCTCACCAGCCACCACTTCTATCGGGGTATTATTGAGACTCCAGGTCACTTTCGGATTCTCACGGGCACGATCCTGCATGATTTTGGAGGCACGCAGCTCTTCACGGCGATGCACGAGCCGCACTTCGGAAGCGAACTTGGTCAAGAAATTCGCCTCTTCCATCGCAGAGTCACCGCCGCCGACCACGATAATCTTTTTACCGCGGAAAAAGAAGCCGTCACACGTCGCGCAGGTACTCACCCCGCGTCCGATATTTTCCCGCTCATTCGGAATCTCTAGCATCTTAGCTGAGGCCCCGGTGGAGATGATCAACGCTTGGGTCTGGATCTCACCTTTTCCTTCTACTTTGAGTGTAAAAGGACGCTTCGACAGATCCACCTCTGTCACCCACCCGCGTTCAAAAGTCGCACCGAACCGCTCCGCCTGTTTGCGCATATTCTCCATCAGTTCAGGGCCCATGATACCGTCAGGAAAGCCGGGGAAGTTCTCCACCTCTGTCGTCAGCGTCAGCTGCCCGCCAGGCTGATCCCCTTCGATCACCAATGGATTCATATTCGCACGAGCCAAGTATATAGCCGCCGTCAAGCCAGACGGTCCTGTTCCCAACACAACAACCTTGTGCATGAAACTCCCTCCCGTAAATACAGTCATCTGTATCATCATGGCTTTTTTTGCGCTGTTTTATGATGGGTTTTCTCTATTTTATTGATTATATTCATGTTATGTTCGTCAGCATGCCAGATAAAGATCACCTTACATTAAAATGGGGATACTAAGAAAGAAGGTATTGTCTTGAGAAAAATTGGTGTATTTCTAACAGTATTCGCAACACTAGGAGTTATGTATTATTTTACTGACCTTAATTTAACCAAACACTATAGCCCAAAAGTACATATGACAATTTATGAAAAAGAATCAGACCTGAGGAAATTCTCCACTTTGGTCGTTACAGGAACACCAATCAAGTCAGAGCCCAAAATTATCTATGACCAAGATGGTTACCTTGAAACAGCTGACCAAAAGACACAATTCCAAGTCGATCAGGTTATTAAAGATGATACTAAATCAATTAAAAAAGGAGATATTATCCCTGTATACGAGCCAGTCGCTACAATTGATAATAATGGCGTAATTCCAGGGAAAATGGTCCGTTCAATTGCCGGTTATACCCAAATGGATCCCACTAAAAAATATCGGATTTACCTTACTCCCGGTTACGATCCTGAACCCATTTGGATTATTGAAAGTGCCGCTTATGGAAAATTCAACGTAGATGGAAAAGACGCTCAAGAGGATAAATATATTGAAGATACTGGTTTATATCAAAATGTGAAGAAGGAGGTTATGAAACAATCAACGAACTAGAACAAAAAATTTTTCAATGTCTATCTGATGAAAATAGAAAAAAAGAACTCAGAGAGCTGTCTCAAGCCCTTTGAGTTCTTTTTTGCCTGTTCTTAGTGCTGCTCAGTAAACTGCTCTTCCTCAGTAGACCCTGTCAGCGCTGTCGTCGAAGATTTACCGCCAGCGATAGCCTGTGCTACCTCGTCGAAGTAACCTGTACCTACCTCACGTTGGTGACGGGTCGCGGTATAGCCGTGAACCTCGCTGCCAAACTCAGCCTGCTGCAGTTCGGAGTAAGCCGCCATGCCACGATCTTTGTAGCCTCGTGCCAGCTCGAACATGCTGTGGTTGAGGGCATGGAAGCCAGCCAAGGTGACGAATTGGAACTTGTAACCCATTTTGCCCAGCTCATCCTGGAATTTGGCGATGGTCTCATCATCCAGCTTCTTTTTCCAGTTGAAGGACGGGGAGCAGTTGTACGCCAGCAGTTTGCCTGGGAACTTCTCATGGATCGCTTCGGCAAAACGCTTCGCTTCCTCGATGTTCGGCTCAGAAGTCTCGCACCAGATCAGGTCAGCGTATGGTGCATAAGCCAGACCGCGTGCAATCGCTGCGTCGAGACCGCCTTTGATGCGGAAGAAGCCCTCATCTGTTCTCTCACCTGTAACAAACTCGCGGTCACGCTGGTCGACGTCGCTGGTGAGCAGGAATGCCCCGTTGGCATCGGTACGCGCTACGATGATGGTCGGCACACCCATGACATCAGCAGCAAGGCGGGCTGCCACGAGGTTACGGATAGCCGCTTGGGTCGGGATCAATACTTTACCGCCCATGTGACCGCATTTTTTCTCAGAAGCAAGCTGATCCTCGAAGTGTACACCAGCAGCGCCTGCTTCGATCATGCCTTTCATCAGTTCAAATACGTTGAGTGGGCCACCGAAGCCAGCCTCTGCGTCCGCCACGATCGGCACGAACCAGTCGAGATCGGATTTGCCTTCGGAGTGGGTGATCTGGTCAGCGCGTTGGAGTGCCTGATTGATACGTTTGACGACCATCGGCACGCTGTTGGCTGGATAGAGAGACTGGTCAGGGTACATCTGCCCAGCGAGGTTCGCGTCCGCAGCTACCTGCCAGCCACTCAGATAGATCGCTTGCAGACCTGCTTTGACCTGTTGCATCGCTTGGTTCCCGGTAAGTGCTCCGAGTGCCTTGATATGCGGCTCGGTATGAAGCGACTTCCAGAGACGCTCAGCACCACGGCGGGCCAGCGTATATTCGATCTGCAGAGATCCGCGCAGGCGGATGACATCCTCCGCAGTGTACGGGCGTTCAATCCCTTTAAAACGTTCTGATTTCCATTGTTCCTCTAATTGGCGAGCTTGTTCTTGCAATGTCATGTGTTCTCCACTCCTTGGATTTTGGTTTTTTGGGTCAAAAAGTTTAGCTGAGATATTCATAACCTGGGATGGTCAGGAATTCGATGAAGTCGTCGTTGCGTACAGTTTCCATGAACAGCTCTGTCGCCAGTGGGAATTGCCCGCCAAGGTAAGCTTCCTCACCCAAGCTTTGTTTGATTTTGTCTAATTCCTCTGTGACCAGTTGTTCGACCAGTTCCAGTGTTACTTTTTGTCCGTCTTGCAGGACGCCTTTCGGATGGCGTACCCATTGCCATACCTGTGCGCGGGAGATTTCGGCGGTGGCCGCGTCTTCCATCAGGTTGAAGATCGGCACGGCTCCATAGCCTCTCAACCACGCTTCGATGTATTGAATGCCAACACTTATGTTTGTGCGCAAGCCCGTCTCGGTGATTGAACCTTCTGGCACCGCGATCAGCTCAGCAGCCGTGACCTGCACATCTTCACGCTGACGGTGTACTTGATTGGGGGTCGTCATGATCTCATCAAACACCTGCATCGCCACCGGAACCAATGCTGGGTGGGCTACCCATGTGCCATCGTGACCGTCACGTGCTTCCCGCTCTTTGTCAGCGCGGACTTTTTGCATCGCTTCTTCGTTGGCTTGGGGGTTGTTGCGTACTGGAATCTGTGCAGCCATCCCGCCCATCGCATGTGCGCCACGGCGGTGACAGGTCTTGATCGTATGAAGCGTATAGGAACGCATGAACGGTACGGTCATCGTGACCAGTGCCCGGTCAGGCAGGATCACATCAGGCTTCTTACAGAACTTTTTCATATAGCTGAAAATATAGTCCCAGCGTCCACAATTCAGTCCCGCACTGTGTTCGCGAAGTTCATATAAGATTTCATCCAGTTCAAAGGTTGCGAGAATGGTTTCAACGAGGACGGTCGCTTTGATCGTTCCTTCGGGGATGCCGAGTTCTTGTTGGGCGAAGCAGAAGACATCGTTCCAGAGCCGTGCTTCGAGATGGCTCTCCATCTTCGGCAGATAAAAGTAGGGGCCGGAGCCTTTGGCGAGGAGTGTTTTGGCGTTGTGATAGAAGTAGAGTCCGAAGTCGAAAAGGCTCGCGGAGATCGGTTTGCCGTCAATTAAGACGTGTTTTTCGAGAAGGTGCCAGCCGCGTGGGCGGACGAGCAGGGTAGCGATCTGCTCATTGAGCTTGTAGGCTTTGCCTTCCGGGCTGATATAGTCGATCGTGCGGTTGATCGCATCGCGCAGGTTGAGTTGACCGTTGATCGTATTCTCCCAAGTCGGCGAGTTGGCGTCTTCGAAGTCAGCCATAAAAGCCTTCGCTCCCGAGTTAAACGCATTGATCACCATCTTACGGTCACCCGCAGGTCCCGTAATCTCAACGCGGCGGTCTTGCAGATCAGCAGGCACGGGTGCTACCGTCCACTCGCTGTTCCGGATCTGTGCCGTTTCTTTGAGAAAATCGGGAAGTATCCCCTGGTTGAGCTCCTTCTGCCGCTCGATCCGCCGCTGTAACAGCTCTTCCCGGGTTGAGCCAAACGTCCGCACCAGCTTGGTGATGAAGCCGATTGCTTCCGGAGTCAAAATCTCGGCAAAGGGAGGGGTGATCTCTGCTGTAATCTGTACACCTGCTGGATAACGATTGATTTCTGTCGTCATTGTCAGGTAGGCCCCCTTTCAAGGCAAGGTTATTATACTACAGATATATTTTATGTTTTGTATTATAGTACAGATTAGTCAAAAAAAATCGGCTTGCTTAGTCGAGCAATCCAGAACCAGCACATCCGTGGCAGCTGATCGCACCGTCACCATGGCAACGATGGCACTCTCCGCCATCATGATGACCTTTCCCACTGCAATGACCACAATCTGTTTCACCGTTTCCGTTGCATTTGTAACAATCCATTTGAAAATGCCTCCTTCTTTCTTGTTTGTTTTACTGTATTATAACAAGTTGCTTTGTTAGTAGTTATTCTATAACAATCTACCTCATCTTGCAACAACATTTTCCAAAATCTTTTGCCCATTTTGCGTAAAACAAAAGCGGCTCTAGGGAAAATCCCTTGAGCCGCCTGCATTCTTATGATTCAAAACTGTTATGATACAGCTTTATTTTTTTGCTTTTGGAGCGATCACTGTGATACCACCCATGTATGGACGGAGTGGTTCTGGAATCACTACAGTGCCATCTGCCTGTTGGTAGTTCTCCAGAATCGCTGCCATCGTACGGCCAATCGCCAGGCCGGAACCGTTGAGCGTGTGTACGAATTCTGGCTTGGATTTGGCATCACGACGGAAACGGATGTTGGCACGACGCGCTTGGAAGTCCTCAAAATTGGAACAGGAAGAGATCTCACGGTATGTGTTATAGCTCGCAAGCCACACTTCGATGTCGTATTTCTTCGCCGCTGTGAAGCCGAGGTCGCCTGTGCACATGCTCATGACGCGGTATGGAAGGCCGAGCAGCTGGAGTACGCGCTCTGCATTCGCAGTCAATTTCTCCAGCTCTTCATAGGAGTCTTCCGGCTTCACGAACTTCACCAGCTCCACTTTGTTGAATTGGTGCTGACGGATCAGACCACGCGTGTCGCGGCCGGCAGAACCCGCCTCAGAACGGAAGCACGCACTGTACGCGGAATAGTAGAGCGGCAGTTGGTTTCCGTCGAGGATTTCTTCACGGTGCATGTTGGTGACTGGCACTTCCGCCGTTGGGATCAGGAAGTAATCATTTGCATCCACCTTGAATGCATCTTCTTCAAACTTCGGCAATTGGCCTGTCCCGGTCATGCTCGCACGGTTGACGATATACGGCGGGATCACTTCTTCATAGCCATGCTCATTGGAGTGCAGATCCATCATAAAGTTGATCAGTGCGCGCTCCAGACGTGCGCCTAGCCCTTTGTATACGACGAAGCGGCTTCCGGTGATTTTGGACGCTGCCTCAAAATCAACGATCCCCAGCTCAGAAGCCAACTCCCAGTGTGGTTTTGGTTCAAAATCAAAAGTTGGCACATCGCCCCATGTACGGTGCAGTACATTGTCATCTTCGGTTTCGCCGACCGGTGTGCTTTCGTGCGGCAGGTTAGGCAGGCTTAACAGGATGTCGGTGAGCTGCTCATCCAGTACGCGCAGCTCCTCGTCGAGTGACTTGATCCGGTCATTGACCTCTTTCATCTCCGCGATCAGGTGATCGGCATTTTCTTTATTGCGCTTGAGCACCGCTACTTGCTCGGAGACGGTGTTACGCTTGTTTTTCAACACATCTGCTTCTTGGATCACATTGCGGCGCTTCTCATCTACTTCTGCGAACTGATCCAGTGCACTGATATCTTCATTACGGTGAGCGAGGCGACGTCTTACCTCCTCCAGATCATGCCGGAGTACTTTGGCATCTAACATAGTCTATATCCCTCCATCAAATGAACAACTGTATGTAGACATAAATAAAAACACTCATCCCCCACTAAGGGACGAATGTTCAGTATCCGCGTTGCCACCCTCTTTGGCTGTCAGCTTAGACAACTAAGCAACAACCCACCTTGACTACGTGATAACGGTACGTAAACCGGGCCGGGTTCACTCCCCTGCCACTCTAGGATGGATTCGTCTGTGCAACGGATCGGTTTCCACCAGCCACCGACTCTCTTGACCGTCTTGCAAGCAAACTACTTGTTCCTGTCGACGTTTTTTTCCATGTGGTATGTACATACTTATTTTTCTAATTTACTACAACTTCTATACGGGTGTAAATAAAAAAGCACCACAAAGGGTGCTTTTTCTTAGGCTATGCCCGATATTCCTTCACCATGTCGATGAAGTACTTATGCAGACGGTTATCTTCGGTCAACTCTGGGTGGAAGGCGCATGCGAGGAATTGTCCTTCTCGTGCGAGGACGATTTTGTCATCGTACTTCGCGAGGACTTCTGCATTCGCGCCTACTTCCATGATGTATGGTGCGCGGATGAACACCGCCACATAATCTGGAGCCACACCAGCAACTGGCAGAGCAGCCTCGAAGCTGTCCTTCTGACGTCCGAAGGCGTTGCGTTCTACCTTCATGTCCATCAGCTTCAGGTGAGCGTCGTCTTGCCCCTGAATGCGGTCAGCCAGCAGGATGGCACCAGCGCATGTACCGAAGATCGGCTTCTTCTCGCTGGCAAACTGACGGAGAGCGTCGATAAAACCGTACTTGTCCATCAGCTTACGCATTGTGGTGCTCTCACCGCCCGGCAGAACCAGACCGTCCAGCTCTTCCAGTTGTTCTGTTTTCTTGACAGCGGCCGCTTCCACTCCTGCTGATTCCAGCAGGCGGATATGCTCGATCACTGCGCCCTGTAAGGCAAGTACACCGATCTTCATAGGGTTCACCTTACCAGCCGCGCTCTTGCATACGGTCTTGTGGGCTGATTTTGGAGATTTCCAGACCAGTCATTGCAGCGCCGAGGTCTTTGGACACGCGAGCGATCAGTTCGTAGTCTTGGTAGTGAGTAGTTGCTTCTACGATTGCACGGGCGAATTTCTCTGGGTTGTCGGATTTGAAGATACCAGAACCGACGAACACGCCTTCTGCGCCCAGCTCCATCATCAGTGCTGCGTCCGCAGGAGTTGCTACGCCACCTGCTGCGAAGTTAACAACTGGCAGTTTACCGTTTTTGTGTACATATTCCATGAGTTCATATGGTGCGCCGAGGTTTTTCGCTTCAGCCATCAGCTCATCATAAGACATTGCTTGCACTTTACGGATTTGAGAGTTCATGGTACGCATGTGGCGAACTGCTTCTACGATGTTACCAGTACCTGGCTCACCTTTTGTACGGATCATGGACGCACCTTCACCGATACGGCGGAGAGCTTCACCCAGATCGCGGGCACCGCACACGAATGGAACGGTGTAGTCTTTTTTATTCAGGTGGAATACTTCGTCAGCCGGAGTCAGAACTTCACTCTCGTCCAGATAGTCTACACCCAGAGATTCCAGCACGCGGGCTTCTACAATGTGACCGATACGGCATTTTGCCATAACCGGGATGGAAACCGCACTCAATACCTCTTCAACGATACGCAGATCAGCCATACGTGCTACGCCGCCTGCTGCACGGATATCGGAAGGCACGCGCTCAAGTGCCATTACTGCTACAGCACCAGCCGCTTCCGCGATTTTTGCTTGTTCAGCGTTGATTACGTCCATGATGACGCCGCCTTTTTGCATCTCAGCCATGCCTCTTTTTACACGAGAAGTACCTACTTCAGCCATTAGATTTAAGCCCCCTACCAGAATGTTCTAGCTCACATTGAGATTAAATGTTAAGAATTTACGCTCTCCTTAACAGAATCTATTGTAACCAACGATACCCAAAAAGACAACCAGCCTACTTGGAAATCTAGACTGGTTGAGGTTGTTCTTATTATTTACCTGTCGCACCGCTAAACATGTCACCGAAGAATTGGATAATACTTCTAAACAAAAGACGAATCCAGCTTGCTTCCTCCACATCCTGGGCAGCCACAACGTTTATGCCGCTTTTTTGAGTCTCGGATGGGGAGAGATATTCGTAAGTTTCCCCTTTGAGGATCACTTTTCCGATCACGTCGCCCTTTTTGATTGGAGCCACGAGATCTTTATTGAATTCGACGGTTGCTTCCACTTTGCCGTCCTGACCGATTTTGCCGATATCGTTCAGATCGGATTCAATCACAGCCGGTACTTCAAGCTCTACACCTTTGGATACAGGTGCCGTTTCAAAACCTTTGATCGATGCACCCTTGTCCAATTTTTTCGTCAGTTTAAATGTGCTGAAGCCATAGTCGAGCAATTTTTTCGTTTCTACAAAACGTTTCTGTTCAGAGTCAGTACCCATTACAACCGTGATCAGACGCAGATTGTCGCGGATCGCTGTACCAGTGAAGCAATATTTGGCTTCTGCGGTATAACCTGTTTTGAGACCGTCTACACCTGGATATTCATTCGGCAGACCTGGGAGCATCCAGTTGTAGTTGGCTTTCTTGAGCGGATTGGCTGTGCCTTCACGGAAAGTCAGCCTAGGGATCTTGGAGTATTCCAAAGCATCCGGGAAATCACGGATCAAGGCGCGGGCGAGAATTGCTGCATCGCGCGCTGACATGACGTTGTCTCGACCATTGTTGGCAGTTGGTGCGTATTGTCCTAATTCATTAGCAGGCAGGCCGGATGACGTGGCATAAAACGTATTGGTCATGCCAAGCTCCTGTGCCTTTTTGTTCATCATCTGTACGAAGTTTGGTTCAGAGCCTGCTACTTTTTCCGCAAGCAGTACGGTGGCATCGTTGGCAGATGCGATCGCCATTGCTTTGTACAGGTCTTTGACGGCGTGGGATTCACCCATGTTGAGGTATACCCCGGCAGAATCGCTCATTTTGGCGACCCAGAACGCGTACTCACTTACCGGTACTTGGTCTTCCCACTTGATCTTGTTTTGCTTTACCGCTTCAAGCACCAGATACTCTGTCATCATCTTGGTCATGCTGGCTGGTGGAAGTGGAATGTCCGGATTGTTTTTATACAGAACTTTCCCCGTAGAAGCCTCTACAAGGATCGCAGACTTCACGGCTAATTGTAGATTCGGAGCCACTTCCTGCGCCCCAGCTTGGGTTGCGCTCATCATCAGACTGGAACAGAAAAGGGTCACGCTCAGTACCGCACCCACCAGTCTGGATGTCCATCTGGATTTCATGTGCTGTTCACTCTCCCATACTCTATTTGTTGATATGGACACACAATCTCTAGTTTACCATAAGTAAATTGATGAACGTAGTCTTTTTCTAGAATGAGTAAAAAGACCCCTCTCAGCCACAGAGAGGAGTCCGTCTAGTTCTATTTGATTAGGAAATCGAGTAGTTAGGTGCTTCTTTGGTAATCTGTACATCGTGTGGATGGCTCTCGCGCAAGCCAGCACCCGTGATACGGATGAACTTGGATTTCTCACGAAGCTCTTGGATGGTAGGTGTACCGCAGTAGCCCATACCAGCACGCAGACCACCGATCAGCTGGTAGACCACGTCAGCGAGCGGCCCTTTGTAAGGTACGCGGCCTTCGATACCCTCTGGAACCAATTTTTTCGCGTTATCTTGGAAGTAACGGTCACTGGAGCCTGCTTTCATCGCCCCGATGGAACCCATTCCACGATAGACCTTGAAGCGGCGGCCTTGGAAAATTTCAAATTCGCCTGGGCTCTCTTCTGTCCCTGCGAACAGGCTGCCCACCATGATGACAGACGCACCAGCGCCGATTGCTTTTGGCAGGTCACCGGAGTACTTGATCCCACCGTCAGCGATCAACGGAATGTTATATTCACGAGCAACCGATGCGCAATCATAAATCGCAGAAACCTGTGGTACACCGATACCGGCTACGACACGAGTGGTACAGATGGAACCAGGTCCGATCCCTACTTTAACCACGGATGCACCTGCTTCGATCAGGTCACGGGTTGCTTCGCCTGTCGCCACGTTACCAGCTACGATAGTCAGATCTGGGTATGCAGCGCGAAGTTGTTTTACAGTATTAATAACGCCGAGAGAATGACCATGTGCTGTATCGACTACCAGCATATCGACACCATGCTCGACCAATGCCGCTGCACGCTCAAACGTATCAGCAGACACACCCACCGCAGCCGCGCAAAGCAGACGGCCTTGCTTATCTTTTGCTGCATTCGGGTATTGGATCGCTTTTTCAATATCTTTGATGGTAATCAAGCCTTTGAGGATATTGTTCTCATCCACCAATGGCAGCTTCTCGATTTTGTGCTTTTGCAGGGTCGATTCCGCTTGCTGCAGGGTGGTCCCTACTGGTGCGGTTACGAGGTTTTCTTTCGTCATGACTTGGGAGATCGGTGTAGAAAAATCATGGACAAAGCGCAGGTCACGGTTAGTCAAAATCCCGATCAAGCGGTTCCCCTCATCAACAATCGGAACACCGGAGATTTTGAATTTCCCCATAAGCGCATCAGCATCAGAAACCTTGTGATCTGGCGTCAGTGAAAATGGATTGGTGATAACGCCGCTTTCGGAACGTTTTACGCGATCCACTTCACTTGCTTGTTGCTCGATGGTCATATTTTTATGGATGACCCCGATACCACCTTGACGAGCCATAGCAATCGCCATTGCAGATTCTGTGACGGTATCCATACCTGCACTGATCAATGGGATGTTCAACTTTACATTTTCACTCAGGCTGACCGTAACATCCACATCGCGTGGAAGGACCTCAGATCTGGCTGGAACTAGTAAAACGTCATCGAATGTAAGGCCTTCCTTGGCAAATTTATTTTCCCACACTGCAAAGATTCCCCTTTCGCCCCAAAATGTTTTTCCTAGTTTAGCAAACCGCTTAATTTACTGTCAAGAATGAAACATAATGTTCGGTTTTGTAGGGCAAACTAAAGTTGATTCTCTTTATTACTCTAAAGTAGATTTTATTTTTCCGAATATTTAATTTGTATTGGTGGTGTATTTCACATGATCCGATCCGTATGGGACTCCCTGCGTTATCTCGAAACAGAACCGACCGCACGTAAATTTCTCACCCAATCTTATTCGGCTCACGGGCTGGAGCATCCAGAGCGGCACGCTTTTCAGCAAAGCAACCGTTTTTTATATACGTGGAAACAAGCTCGCGCCTATTATGATGCCGCCTCCCGAAGTGATTTACTCATTCGTCCGATGCTGCTTTTTTATGGCTGTGTCCATCTGCTTAAAGGCCTCCTGATCGCCAAAGACCCGCTCTACCCACAAAATTCCCGCATGCTCCAGCACGGGGTCACGACCCGCAAAATCAAAAAAAATCCGTATCAACTGCTCGAGGACGAAATCCGCCCGCAAAAAGAGGGATTGTTCGCCTATCTCGCCGATGTTCGCAAGCTATCACCTCTGCAAGACCGCTACACCACCTCACAGCTGTTTAGCTTTCTGCCTGACCTGCTCGATGATTATTACCTGGTCACCGGAGAAAAAAGCAACTGGCTCCCCGTTGATCTGGCCCAACACCCTGAGAACCGCGATCATATTCAGCTGCGGTTTCCAGACGGCCACACTGGAGCGCTGGCCTACTCTCCCGAAACGTTTTTGCATTACCTCAGCCGTACCGCACCCGAAGAACTCGTCCCATTCTTAAGGCCCGAGGACGTACCAGCACCCTCCATGCCACTGCAAGACCCTGAACGTATCATCTCTGCCCCTTTCCAAAAAGCAGACAAGCCGGACAACCAAGCTCCTATTCCCAAAACATACAAGCTGGACAACCAAGCTTCTATTCCCAAAACACACATGCCCGCTGCACAAGCTGCTTCTACCCTAAAAACATTCAAGCTGCCTCTACAAGCGAAGCAGCTTCTCAACCAGCACCCTCTGTTCACCCAATGCGGACAAGGACAGCTCTATTTCTGGAACCACCACACCCCAGATCCTCCGCTCCCAGTCTGGGCGGCCCATTACCTGTTGCTGTACCTCTTCGGCATGCTCTGCCGCTACGAGACCGAATGGTGGGGAGAACTCACCCTGTCCCACTCCTACGCCGAAATCTACCTCGTCGAAAAGTTCCTCAAGCTGCATGAGCACAGCTTCCCACACATGCTGCTGCAGGAACTCAACATGACCAACAGCTAACCCTAGCCCTAGCCTTAACCCCGTACTGTTTTAAACGATGTTTTTATAACCCCCCTGCATAGATAGCCTGAATGTGCAAAAAACACCCAGCCGCATAGTCAACTGGGTGTCTTTCCACTTTGCTTTATCATTCTTTTGGCTTTATCATTCTTTTGGCTTCTGCATCCTTACCTTCGAATTGCCTAACTCCTCATCACTCATACAGCTTCTCTCGGATTGCCAGCCCAACCTTACCTCCGCCAAGCTCCTTCGCTGTACGAGTTCCCCGCATCCCAAATCAAATACTCCTCCACCCCGAGCTCTTTCCCCGCTCTAATCTGCTCCAGGACCTCTCTAGGGCCATAATTGATATGCCCCCGTACCCATGTCGCCGTGAAGTCCTGATACCAAGGCCGGATGACCGCTGGCTGCCTTCCTGCTGCCAGAACCAGCTGATCCTTTTTCTGCGCATCCTTCAGCCCGTTAAGAATGGTCTCATACGGCTTCGCATCCGGCACAGCCAGTCCATATGTTCCATTGGCATAGTGGGACGGGTACATCATTGGTGACACATAATCAATCTCAGGCGTCACCAGCTCCCACTTTTGACCGATCCCCATATCATCCGTTACCGATGACACCAAGCCAAAAATATCAGCAGACACATACACGTTATAAGGCTCCAGCTCTTTTCTCGCATACGCCAAAAAATCCGCGATCACCTGCTGCTTCGGCTTCCCATTCTGCTGATAAAAGGCAACTTCGGCATCCACCCGTTTTCCCCCTTCTGGGAACCGCACATAATCAAACTGGATCTCCTTGAAGCCCTTTTTAGCCGCCTCTTTCGCCATCGCGATATTATAATCCCAAACTTCCTTCCGATACGGATCAATCCACATGACGCCTTTACGATCGCGCCACACCCCACCCGTTTTTCGCTGCATCGCCCATTCTGGCTTCTTCCCAGCTAAATACGGGTCCTTAAAACAAACAATACGGGCAATCGTATACACATTATTCTCGTTAAGCGTCTGTACCAGTTGATCCATATCTGCAACAAATGTCACACCATCTGCCTGAATCCGTTTGGCCAGCGGAACCGATGTCTTATAAGTAATCCGCCCCTCATCTTCTTTCATATCGATCACCATGGCATTTAATTCCGTACTGTTTACCAGATTCAATAGCTTCCGGAAATTACTATTCCCAGCAGACCACCCAGTCAAATAGATCCCCTTTGCCTTTACAGGGATCTTTTCTTTACTCAATTGCTGATGCGAATACATCAATTGATCATCCGTCCACGCCTGCAAAGGCACCGCATTCACCTGATTCTGATTGACTGTTGCTGTATTCCCCTGTTGCTGACTTACATCACTTGATGCTACCGCAGGCACACTCTGCTGCGGCCCAGAGGCGCTCTCACACCCATACACAGACATAATCACCAAAAGAAATAACATAAATAAAACAGGACGGGAATTCTTCGATATCACAAGGCGATACCTCCTTCTCCGAGGATGGGGTCTTCGTTTCGTTCAACCATCCTTAGTATATGAAAAGGAGTTATACAACTTGTCTTATTTCTTATTCCTCTTTTTTGAAAAACAAAAAAAGCCAGTCTGTCGTCGACCGGCTCCGGTTGTTTCTTGAAAACTGGAAGCAAGCATGCAAGTAATGTGGATAAGTCCTCGACCGATTAGTACTCGTCAGCTCCACGCGTTACCGCGCTTCCAC
>NZ_VCNA01000017.1 GCF_006170445.1 Brevibacillus dissolubilis
CTCATAGACGATGAGGTTGATAGGCTCGGTGTGGAAGCGCGGTAACGCGTGGAGCTGACGAGTACTAATCGGTCGAGGACTTATCCACAAACCATTGCCTAATGTATTGCATACCCAGTTTTGAAGGCGCAACGTCTTCAATAGAATGGAGCTGTGGTGAAGTTGGAGTTCACGCCGGTCTGTCACACCGGAGGTCGCGGGTTCGAGTCCCGTCAGCTCCGCCATTCTTTTCAATTACATAGATGATGGCTCGGTAGCTCAGTCGGTAGAGCAGAGGACTGAAAATCCTCGTGTCGGCGGTTCGATTCCGTCCCGAGCCACCTTATGGGAGCCATTAGCTCAGTTGGTAGAGCATCTGACTTTTAATCAGAGGGTCGAAGGTTCGAGTCCTTCATGGCTCACCATTTTGCGGACGTAGCTCAATTGGTAGAGCGTCGCCTTGCCAAGGCGAAGGTCGAGGGTTCGAGACCCTTCGTCCGCTCCATTCTTTCTATATCGAATGTATATCACACCATCTGCAAAAGCAGGTGGTGTTTCCTGCTTTATAGGGTGGAACGCTTTTTAACTGTGTATAACCTTGTGAGAATAGGGTCAATTTGATACGATACTTAGGGAATAGCTCCAAACGAGTGTGGAGGTAGTATGAAAAACAGTGAAGAACGAACTAGGAAGAATATCGTGAACTTTACACGCGATGCCAACTTCTTTGCGGATTGGGGAGTACGTCTGTTAAACCGATTCGACTACGAGAAGGCACTGAAATGTTTTCAACGCGCGGCTGAACTGGACCCGTCCAATGTGGGACATCTCTATCAAAAAGCCAGCATCTTGGCTGAGATGGGCAAGTATGAAGACTCTAACGATATCTTGTATAAGATTGTGGATGAGATGGACTCTAATTTGGTCGATGCTTACTTCTTTTTGGCGAATAACTTTGCAAACATGGAAGATTTCGAGATGGCTGAAGAAAATGCACTTCGTTATCTCCAGACGGAAGCAACCGGAATGTATGCGGAGGAAGCAGAGGATCTGCTGAATTATATTTATTTTGAGTTGGATATGCCACCGCGTCATCCGATTGGAATGCCGACTGACTCTGTTTACCTGAAGCATGAAAATGCGCGGAGAAGCTTGGAAGAGGGGCGTTTTTTGGAGGCCGTGGAGCATCTGCGTGAGATTGTAGAGACGCATCCTGATTTCATCCCGGCTTGGAATAACCTGGCCTTGGCTTATTATTATGTCGGTGATTTTGACAGAGCGGTTCAGACGATTGATGAGGCATTGGAAAAGGAGCCTGGCAATCTGCACGCACTTTGTAACATGGCCGTGCTGTTGTCTCATCATAATCGGCATACCGAACTGTTGCCGTTATTGAATCAATTGAAAAAAGTGGTGCCATACCACCAAGAGCATATGTACAAGCTGGCCACCACGATGGGCGTGCTGGGGCAGCATGAGGAAGCGTACCAGATGTATCAGCGGATTATGCGTTCGTCCCCACAGCAAGATCCAGCGGTCTATCACTATGCGGCGACAGCTGCTTATCTGACAGACCGGATGGAGCAAGCGGTTCGCTGGTGGCAAAAGACCAAGAAGCTCGATCCGACGGCAGGGATCGCGGAGTATTATCTGCAAAAGGTGGAGGACATCCAAAGCGGCAAGGAGCCCAAAGAAGTCATCCCTTACCATTATCACCATCCGATGCGGGACATTAAGCTGGAGAACATGAAGAACTTCAATAAAGAGGACTTCAAAAGCAATCCGATGGTGCGTGCTTCCCTGTTATGGGCGTTGCAGCACGGCAAGGAAGATGCAAAGCCGACCGTAATCAAAACGCTGCTGATGATCGGTGATGAAGAAGCAGAGTCTGCTCTGCGCCAGTTTTGCCTGACTACGACCGATCCTGACTTGCAGAAGCTGACGCTGTTGGCTCTTCATGAGCTGGGTTCTGAGTTGCCCGTACTCGTGCAGGGCGATGGAGGAAACGTGGGCACACTGATCTATCCAGACGCGGCAGAGACGGACGACTTGGCGGCTGAGGCGAGCGATTCCGTCACGAGCCTCATCCAGCACTATCTCTACAGCGAAGACGAAGCATGCGGGCGCTATGCCGAGAACATCTGGCAGCGCTATCTGGAACAGTCCGGTAAGCCGCTTCAGGTACGTAAGCCACAAGCCTGGGTGGCAGCACTGGAGTATCTGTATGCCAAGCAGAACAGCCGCAAGCTGGCCCAGAGCCACCTAGCCGACAAGTACGAAATCTCCCCATCCACCTTGGCAAAATGCATAAAGGCCCTCTCCCATATTGAAATAAATCAATTCTAAGATTATAATAAGTATAATCTAGAATACGGTTAACAATAGGAGGGGCTCCATATGACTGAACAAAAAGTGTATGACGTGATTATCGCCGGTGCCGGCCCTGCAGGTATGACGGCTGCTGTTTATACATCCCGTGCCAACATGTCCACCCTGATGCTCGAACGCGGCATCCCAGGCGGCCAGATGGCGAACACAGAAGAGATCGAGAACTACCCTGGCTTCGCAAGCATTCTTGGTCCGGACCTGTCTACCAAAATGTTCGAGCACGCGCAACAATTCGGTGCTGAATATGCATACGGAGAGATCAAGGAAATCCGCGATGCTGACCCGTATAAGGTCGTCGTCACTTCTGACAATAAAGAATACCTTGCCAAATCCGTCATCGTAGCGACAGGTGCTGAGCATCGTCTGCTCGGTGCAGCAGGTGAAAAAGAACTCTCCGGCCGCGGTGTATCTTACTGCGCGGTATGTGATGGTGCATTTTTCCGCAACAAAGAGCTCGTAGTAGTGGGCGGCGGTGACTCTGCGGTAGAAGAGGCTGTATTCCTCACCCGTTTTGCCACCAAGGTAACCATCATCCACCGTCGTGACGAGTTCCGCGCGCAAAAGATTTTGCAAAAACGCGCGTTTGAAAACGAAAAGATCAATGTGATCTGGAACACCGTGGTCAAAGAAATCCGTGGTGAAAACGTCGTACAAAGCGTATTGCTCGAAGATGTCAACACAGGCGAACAGCGCGAATTCCCAACCAATGGTGTCTTCATCTACGTTGGTATGGACCCGCTCTCCTCTGCTGTGTCCAACCTCGGCATCACCAACGAGTCCGGCTACGTGCTGACCGATGAAAAAATGCAGACCAGCGTACCAGGTATTTTTGCTGCAGGCGATATCCGCGACAAAATGCTTCGTCAAGTGGTAACCGCGACAGGTGACGGTTCCATCGCTGCTCAGGCTGCTCAGCATTATGTCGAGAATTTGAACGAACGGCTGAAAGAAGCCAATGTCACAATCTCTTAATCCAGTTGTAACATTCCTGAAACATACGCGGGGTATTATACATGTAACGATGAATTTATGAATTACCCCCTTTTTCTATACGATATATCTCATGCGTGGTCGTTAATCGGCCACGCCCTTTTTTTGGTGTAATCAAAAAGCTACGAAACACCGTAGTGATGTGATATTCTTATGATAGGATGGAGGCGAAGAACGATGATGGAAAAGGGTAAAGAGAGAGCTGTTAACCTGCTCATTATCACAGGGATGTCTGGTGCTGGGAAGACCACAGCCGTACAAAGCTTAGAGGACCTCGGGTTCTTTTGTGTAGACAATTTGCCGCCGATCCTGATCCCGAAATTTGCCGAGTTGATTATCCAATCCGGTGGTGGGATTGAACGAGTCGCGCTGGTGATTGACCTGCGTGGGCGTGAGTTTTTTGACAGTTTGTCAGAAGCGATTGACGATTTATCCAACCGGGAAGGAATTTCGTTCCACATCCTCTATTTAGATGCCAGTGATCAGACACTGGTGACCCGCTATAAGGAGACGCGCCGCCGTCATCCACTGTCACCGAATGGATCACCACTCGAGGGCATTCATGCCGAGCGCGAGCTGTTGAGCGAGCTGAAAGGCCATGCCAGCCAGATCATTGATACCAGTATGATGAAACCACTTCAACTGCGTGAAAAGCTGATCAGCCAGTTTTCGCAGAGAAGTTCAGAATTGACCGTCAATGTGCAATCCTTTGGCTTTAAATACGGGATCCCGATTGATGCTGACTTGGTATTTGACGTTCGATTTTTACCGAATCCACATTATATTGATGAATTGCGTCCGAAGACCGGTTGTGACAGCGAGGTGTCTGACTACGTGATGCAATGGCCAGAGACTCAGGAGTTCGTCTCGAAGCTGAAGGATTTCCTCAGCTATACGCTTCCGCATTATCAGCGTGAAGGCAAAAGCCAGCTGATTATCGGGATTGGCTGCACAGGGGGAAAACACCGCTCCGTAACGATTGCGAGACATTTGGGCGAATATTATGAAAAAGATTTTCAGGTTCGTGTAACCCACAGAGACATGGAAAAGAACAAATAGTCATACATTGATAAAGAACCAAATGTCGCTGGGACGAACAGGCACCTGAGACTCCACGAGGAGAAAACGAGGTGGCATATGGCAACAGGAAGAAGGAGAAAGCAGGAATCAGAGCAGATACCTAAGCTGGTCGTCATCGGCGGAGGGACTGGTCTTTCCGTGCTGTTGCGGGGACTAAAGCAGGAGCCTGTCCATATCACGGCGATTGTAACGGTCGCCGATGATGGTGGCAGCTCAGGTCGTTTGCGGGAAGAAATGGATATGCTTCCACCCGGCGACATCCGCAACGTACTGACAGCTTTAGCGGATACGGAACCGCTTATGGAAAAAATCATGCAGTATCGTTTTACCAATGGAAGGGGATTAGCCGGGCATAATTTGGGAAATCTACTCATTGCAGCCATGAATGACATTACAGGCGATTTTGTCACCGCGGTGAAGCAATTGAGTGAGGTTTTGGCGGTACGCGGGGATGTGTTGCCTGCGGCCAACGAGTCCATCCTGCTCAAGGCAGAGATGGTCGACGGCTCTATCGTCTCGGGCGAGTCCCAAATTCCGCGTGCCGGCAAGAAGATCAAGCGGGTCTTTCTTGAACCGGCAGATGTCGTACCGCTCGATGAAGCCGTACGAGCTATCAGAGAGGCGGATGCGATTCTGATTGGGCCGGGCAGCCTGTATACCAGCATTTTGCCGAATCTGCTGGTAGGAGGCTTGTTTGATGAGATCAAGGCATCTTCTGTACCGAAGATTTATATTTGCAACGTGATGACCCAGCCAGGCGAGACAGACAGTTTTACGGCATCCGATCACGTGATTGCGATGTATGACCACCTGGGCGGGCCGTTTTTGGATACGATCATCGTCAACACGGCCGAGATTGCGCCGTTTGTGTTGGAAAAATATGAGGAGCAAGGTGCCGCTCCCGTGCTATGCGACATGGACAACTTGGAACGGCTTAATTTGGAAGTGGTGGCAGAGCCTCTGATCATGTTCAACGGGGGCGTATTGCGCCATGATGCCAAAGCGGTCAGCAAAAAGGTAATCTCGATTATTAAGCAGTGAAGGAGTGAGGACGTATGTCGTTCGCCGCACATACCAAAAAGGAATTGACCATGCTGGAGAACTCCGTCTGTTGTGATCGGGCCGAACTGGCGGCTCTGATTCGAATGAACGGAAGCATTCAGTTTGGCTCAGGGAAATTCGTCCTTGATATCTCTACAGAAAATGCGGCGATCGCCAGACGGATCTACACGCTTATCAAGAAAATTTTCCAGGCTCACGCCGAACTGCTTGTCCGCAAAAAAATGCGGCTGAAGAAAAACAACGTATACATCGTTCGTGTACCGCATCAAGCGACCGAAATCCTGGAGAATCTGCGGATCATGGACAACACCCTGCAGTTCTATCCGGGGATCTCCAAGGATCTGGTCGGCAAATCCTGCTGTAAAAAAGCGTATCTGCGTGGAGCCTTCCTCGCAGGGGGATCGGTCAACCATCCGGAGGCATCCAGTTATCATCTGGAGATTTTTTCGGCGTATCAGGATTTCTGTGAGGCGCTCACAGAGCTTGCGAACTATTACCATCTCAACGCGAAGTGTATTGAGCGGAAAAAAGGCTATGTCATGTACATCAAAGAGGGCGAAAAAATCACCGACTTCCTCAGCCTGATCGGTGCTCACCAATCGCTTTTGTACTTCGAGGATGTGCGCATCGTCAAAGACATGCGCAACTCGGTGAACCGTCTGCACAACTGCGAGATCGCCAATATCAACAAAACCGTTAATGCCGCAACCCGTCAGATGGAGAACATCCAGCTGATCGAGCGTGAGATGGGACTGGAGAATTTGCCGCCCCGCCTGCGTGAAGTGGCAGAGATGCGCTTGCTGCACCCAGACATGAACCTGAAGGAATTAGGGGAACTGTTGCCTGGTGGAGTGGTCAGCAAATCAGGGATCAATCACCGCCTTCGTAAAATTAACGAAATTGCAGACAAATTACGAGAAAAACAAAATATATTGATTCCATAACATGGTATAATGGGTGTAGATTTTTACTCGTTGAGGAGGTTTCCACATGGTTCAACAGCGTGTACTCGTGAAATTAAAAACCGGCTTGCAAGCGCGTCCAGCGGCATTCTTCGTGCAAGAAGCAAACCGCTTTGTATCGGACGTATATGTAGAGAAGGACAACAAAAAAGTCAACGCCAAAAGCATTATGGGTATCATGAGCCTGGCGATCAGCTCCGGCACAGAGATCACGATCTCTGCTGAAGGTTCCGATGCTTCCCAAGCAGTGGCAAGCCTCGCAACACTGGTGGGTAAGGAAGATTAATCGTAACATCCGATAAGCCACACAAAAAAGCACACACGAGAGTTGGAACGTAGGTTCCAGACCGTGTGTGCTTTTTTCTATTCAGTTGATGCGGCCGATTAACGGCGGTTGCTGAGGATGGAGCCGCCGTATTGCTGGGCGCTGAGTGCTTGGGAAGTAGGAACACCTGCAACGAGGGAGACATCCTGCTGCATTTGTGCAGTAGCTTGGGCAACTTGTTGAAGCTGTTGCAGAGCGATGGAGTGGCCTTGGAGCGCTTGTTGGATGGTTTGTACGGCGATGCGCTCGCGTTGAGCCAATTGTTCGAGGATTTGAGCGTTTTGTTGCTCTTGTTGGAGCATTTGTTCATACAAAGCAGAAGCTTGTGTGGTTTGTTGAATCAATTGTTGGATTACTTGCTGGGTTTGGACGATTTGCTGTTGTACGTTTGTGTAAGGCATGCGGGAACTCCTCCTTGGTGGTGGGAATGATTTTTCACAGGGTTATTATGCTTGCGGTCGGTTTAAAGTATGTAAGACTTTTTTATTCCTGTGCATACATGGAAATGGCCTTCTTAGGGAATGGCTAAACTATCCACAATTTGAACAGGAGGTTGGTTATGAGTAAAGAACATGGTATGACCAATGGAATGGGCGATTCATTGAATGAAAGCCGTGATACCGCTTTTATGGATATCGACCGCATGACCAATGAGGGCTTGGCAGGTGGATATGTGAGTGACCAGAACGGCTTGATCGAGGAGACCACGGTCGATTCGATGGACGGGCTGGAAACCACCAATGAGCAAGCCCGCCAGCAAGAATTCACCCAAAACCAATAAGGAGGAGACAACTATGGATTTTTCCCGCGTACAGCAAATCATGAAATCCGAGCAAAAAATTGATGTTGAGTATCAAGGTACACCGGTGTGGATTGATGCGGTGGAAGAACAAAGCCAAAGCGTCCGCATCCATGAAGAAGGTCAGCCAGATGCAAGACATATCGTGAAGCCGCAGGATCTGGTGGAACGCGGTTAGGTGACCCGATCATTGTATCGGGTTTTTTTATGGCTGATTGGATGTACGGCTCGTGGATCCACCGCGTAATGCCTCGATGATACGCTGAATGTCATAGCCCATGTGGAAATCGACCAGCTTGGCTGGCTGCTGACCATGGAGGGCTGTTACCAGCTGGTCGATCAGTGTGAGAGCGGCTGGACGGGAGGTGACCTCACAGGCCGTGAGCGGCTGGCCGGCTGGTGCTGTCTTGAGGATCGACCAGTTTTCCAGCGAGATGGTTCCTGACGTGCCGTACGCCGTGACAGCGACCTTCTCCATAGCTGCCATATCGCTGAGTCCGTTGACGAGGACAGGCACACCGCTCTCAAGACGCATGGTGGCGATCACACTCGTCTCACAGCGGGTTGGCTCCGCAGGGTATTCCACATCACTATGAACCTTTGTAATCGGTCCGAAAAGTTGGAGGATGGCTTGGACGAGATGAGGGGCTACCTCGCGGATGTAGCCGCCTTGCTCGCGACCGCCGACCCAGTTGTTCTGTTGCCAGTGACGCGGCCATTGCGGGAAGTGCATGATCATCTCGACACGGCGAAGCTCGCCCAGAAAGCCAGCCTCCACCAGACGGGTGAATTCATCCAGTTGTCCTTGGTAAGGGAGAGGAAAGTTGATGGCGTGTACGACACCTGCGCTTTGAGCGGCTGTGAGCATGTCATGAGCCTCTTCGATGGAGTTAGCCAAGGGCTTTTCGCAAAAGACATGCTTTTGCCGTGAGAAAGCTGCCAGGGCGATCTCACGGTGGTAGGCTGGCGGGACAGCGATATATACGAGTTCGACGCCCCCGTCCGCCAACAAAGCATGATAGCCCGTATAATCGTTGCAGCCGTCGATCGTTGTTGCGGTTTCGTGAGCCAATTCGGGCGATACGTCACATACCGCTCTGACCTGTGTCATCGGGTGTTGCTTGAATGCTTCTAAGACTCGACGGCCGATGGCACCTAGACCGATAATTCCGACACCGATAGGTTGATTGCTTTTCATGAGGGACGACCACCTTTCCAATATGTTGGAGGAGTGATAATGACTGTTGCAAAATTATTATTGGCATCAGGATAACGCTCTGCATCAGGAACGGTCAAATGAATGTTGACCCTGATCCATACCGCCGCAAATAAAAAAACAAACGTGAGGAAACTCGTTTTCACGATTCCAACCGTTTGTTTTTTCACATTCATATGGAATTACTTCGCAGCCGTACCGCCGCCCATAGGAGTAGACGTGATTACTTCGTCGATCAGGCCGTACTCTTTTGCATCTTGTGCGGACAAGAAGTTGTCGCGGTCTGTATCTCGTGCGATTCGCTCGATTGGTTGACCGGTGCGCTCCGCGTAGATTTGGTTCAGGTGTTCACGCATACGGATGATGCGCTTCGCTGCGATTTCGATGTCGCTCGCCTGACCTTGTGCTCCGCCAAGCGGTTGGTGGATCATGACCTCACTGTTTGGCAGCGCGAAACGCTTGCCTTTTGCACCCGCACACAGTAAGAAGGAACCCATAGAAGCAGCCATACCGATACAGATGGTGGATACATCAGGCTTGATGAATTGCATCGTATCGTAAATCGCCATCCCCGACGTGATCGAACCACCTGGGCTGTTAATGTAGAGATGGATGTCCTTGTCAGGATCTTCTGCCGCCAAGAAGAGAAGCTGGGCCACGACGCTGTTGGCCACCACATCGTTGATTGGCGTTCCAAGGAAAATGATACGATCCTTTAAAAGACGGGAGTAGATATCGTACGCGCGCTCCCCGCGATTAGTCTGTTCAATGACAGTAGGGATTAAGTTCATATTTATCCTCATTCCTCCTCTCTAATAAGACTATCATACACAATTGGTCAACAAAGGTCAAACGATTCGAGAGCCTTCATTGATTATTCTGCCTAAAAAGGAAAAAAGATAAACCTGACGAGGTCTATCTTATCCAGTATGCGCTATATCGCAGGCATATGACGGTTGCTGTCACGGATCAGACCTGTGATGGCTCCGAGGAACAGCATGCCGACACCGATATGGAAGAAGATGCCGAGCAGGGGAATACTGAACAGCAGGAACAGTCCGATAATCCCTGCTAATTCAGCGAACAGCGGGTGCAGCCGCCAGCCGAACTGATCTGCGAGACGATGTCCCAGCCAGGTTCCTACGAAGATTTTGGCGGCGTACATAAGCAGGCACATCGCCACCACAAGCACAATCGCTATCGGAATCCCGATCACGGTAACGAGCAGCAGGATCGACAGAATCGGTACCGCCAAAAAGGTAAGGATTCCAATTCCAAGCGAGCTTCCCCAACCAGACTGAAGCTTGTGTCTGACCTGATAAATCGCCGACGGGAATAAATAACGGATCAACAGCCACAGAACCAGAGTGCTGAGGAATGACATGACCAGCAGAAGAGAGGGGAAGGTCAGGGGAGATTCCGATTCGGATGGTTTGATCGGGGGAGCGCTGTAGAGCTCTTTTCCCTTGATGACAGCTCCTTGCTGGATGGTGGCTCGTTCCGGGCTGGTATAGGTGAGATTACCACCGATCACGGCAGTGGAATCCAGGCGCAAATGATCCGTATGCAAAAGGGATATGCCTTCCCCGACCAACCCGGTGATCCGGTACGTATCGGCAAAACCGTTCGCTTCCCGTCCCACTTTGCCCAACAGATCAGTCGCAGTAGAGAAGGTGAACAGACTTCCATGAATCTGACCTTCTTTTGTCAGGGTAAACGTGGTGGAAGCAGACATGACGTTATGTCCGACATCACCAGTGATCCTGAGATGATGGGAAAAGGTACGGACGTCTCCTTCCACTTGACCGTCAATCACGGTCTCGTCGGTAAAGGAGTGAATATCGCCCTTCACCGTTCCCGTCACCTGTACATTCTCTGCAAACAGATACAGGTCACCGTCGACCGTACCTTCGATCACGGCTTGGCGCGCATTAATCATCAGGTCGCCATGATGCACTTCATTACGGGTCAGTACATAGGTTTCTTTATTCATGGTTCCAATCGCATGTACGGCAGCACCCAGTGGCAAGAGGGTGAACAGACAGGCAAACAACAGACACAGCCATGCTCTCATCGGTCAGACCTTCTCTCATACAGACGTGAGCCGGAGATGCGGCGGGCATTGAGCAGGATAAGCCCTCCCAGCAGACAGGTGAACAGAAACAGGAACCAATAAAAGTTGCCAAGCGATAAAGCCAAAAGATCCGATGCATTATGCTTGAGCCAGAAGGCAGAGGACCAGATAACATGATGCGTCCAGTAGGTAGAGAGGTTGGACAGCCAGGTGTTCGCCCCGTTTGCGTAGAGGGAGAAGAGAAGCAGGACAACCGTCAGGCTGAGTGCAAGCCAGAGAATCACACGGCGAAACACAGCCTTATGATGATGCTCGTGCAAGGCAGCGATCGCTTCAATCTGAGACACGGTCTGCTGCTTGAGCGAACAACTCAACTCTTCTGTTGCAGCTTGGACGAACGACTCCTGAAAGAATGCCTGATCAGCTTGCCAGAGAGCGTATATCTGCTGACAGGACGGGCACTCCCCGAGATGGGCTGTCACACGCTGATGCTCCTCGGGTAACAGTTCGTGGTCGACGTACATCATCATCGTAAGCTCATCAATATGTGGCATGTGTAGCCCTCCTTTCACGAAGTTGTTCGTCCCACAAGCTTTTCAGCTGCTTACGGGCCCGGAATAACCGGGTGCCGACAGTATTTTTGCTCATCCCGACAATCTCGCCGATCTGATCATAGCTCAGCTCTTCACTGAAGCGCAGGGTCATGATCAGGCGATCCACTTCGTCGAGATGGGACAGCATTTCCCTCAGATCATTCTGGGATTCTTTTTTCAAGAACAGCGTCTCAGGTGTATCCGAATGAGGGGGTGCTTTTTGCAATTGGTAGTGGAGCTGGTCATCTTCCATGGTGATTTCCCTCTTTTTCCTCAAGAAATCAATACAGGTGTTGGAAGTCAGCCGATACAGCCAGGCATGAAAGGGAAGGGATTGGTCAAACTTGTGCAAATTCTGTGCGACCTTAAGCCAGGCTTCGTTGACTACGTCCTCGGCATCGTGATGGGAGGGGATCATCTTATGCACCAGCCGGTCGATCCGTTGTGAGAACAAGTCGACAAGGGAGTGAAAGGCTTCTGAATCACCCCGTAAAAAGCCTTGGATATACCGTAAGGCTTCCCGGTTACATGCATATATCTCTTCGCGTGTCTGCTCTTCCATCGGTTCCCTCCTTCCCGCCTATCAATACGATGGAACCAATCGGGAAATTTCAGCAGGTGGGGCAGAATGAAAATAAACTTATTATAACGGTTATTCAATATAATTGAAAACGGGTTGAGGACAAATGATCCTCAACCCGTTTTTATGGATGTCGCTTATGTACCGATTAGCAGTTGCAGTTCAGTGCGATTGGACCGCGGCAGATGGAACCGTAGTAGTAGTCAACGTCTTTCACGTATTGACCTTTTGCGTTGGTACCACAAGCGGAGTTGTAGTCACAGTAGATAACTTGCTTGGTAAGAGTGCAACGAGTGTAATCAGCTGGTACTGGGCTAATAGAAGACATGATTTTGTCGAACATATTTATGCTCCCCTTATCGATTAATGAGTTATTTTTGGGGTGGCCACCACCATATACAAATACTATCATTTTTTAAATAAATTGTAAATCAATATTTTTAGTATTGTGGAAAAATTTACTCATTTCTTATCGAATGATGAATTGATAGCGGTTTCAAAAAGAGGATGGGGGAGCTAGTCCCACCATCCTCTTTTTGATAGGAAGCAATCAGATTAGCAGCTGCAGTTGAGAGCGATTGGGCCGCGGCAGATCTCAGCAGAATACTGGCAGTCAACATCCTTTACCCATTGGCCTTTTGCGTTGGTGCCACAGGCGGAGTTACTAGCGCAATAGATGACCTGGCGGGTACAGCTGCAGATAACATAATCAGGACTAGTAGTGCTCAAGAAAGACATCAATTTGTTCATGTAAAACTTCCCCTTCCGAATTGAATTTTTGTAATAGAGTTAAAATAACTCTTAGCACAATATTACTCATTTTACATATGTTTGTAAATAATGATAAAGTAATGTGAAAAAGTTCCTATTTTTTAAGTGATTTTGAATTGGTTTGCGTGTTTTTGGGGAAAGAAGCGGATTGAGGAACATTGCCTCAACCCGCTTGAATGTAGATTCATAGATGTAGGGGTTAGCAGTTGCAGTTCAGAGCAATCGGGCCACGACAGGTTACATTAATAAATTCGCAGTCTACATCTTTTACGTACTCGCCTCGTTGATCAATACCACAAGCTGTGTTGGTAGCGCAGTAGATCATCTGAACTTTACAGCTGCAATAAGCATATTCGGGAGAACCACTCAACATAGACATCAATTTGTTCATTGTAACCTTCCCCTTCCACAATGAAATATTTTGGTAGGTATGGCCATTACCTGTGTAATATTTTGCCATATAACTAAACATTTGTAAATAAATATTAAAAAATTAGGAAACTTTACCCAACTCCTGAACGAGAAGCGCCCACAGACCGTTGGCATCTTTGAGGGAAGCCTGATTTTCCAATTTACCTTCCTGATCGATCAGCATGGCATGCGGTACCTTAGTTACAAAGTAGGTTTCCATCACACTAGGGGAACGAAGATAGTGGACTCCTGACGGCAACAGGGCTGTTATGGCACTGTCATCGCCTGCATTATCACCGTTGATGATGACGACATGCAGGTTGTACTGGGCAATCACTTGACTAATCGACGGGAGTATCGATTTACAGGTCGGGCAGCTGCTGTTGACGAACATCAGCAGTACTTTTTTCGTTTGGAACAGTTCACGCAATGTCACTTTTTGTTTGTCAGGTGTCATTTCGCGGAACAGCGGGACTATTTCGCCAATTTCGAATCCACCTACCTGAATCCCTTTGATCCCTCTGATTTCGGCTGTAAACTGTGCTACATAACGGGCCAGCATGTAGATAAGCGCAAGCTGACCGATACAGATCAAGAGAGTAATAATCACAATGGTTTCCATCATAGTGAGTGACCTCCTTATACCATCCATTTGCGAAGTCTGGACATTCTTGCCTGGACCTCGTTAATTTTTTGATAGGCTGCATAGACCATGACGAGTGCGACAGATGTCAGACCGAGCATGACCTTTGAGAGCAGGGGAAGAGCTGTGACGGATTCGAGCTGGAGCAGATAGGTGCTGATTGCAGCCACGATCAAAAGGGTGTTACGCAGGACGAGGCCCCAGTGAAGGCGGTTGTTGCCCTCCATGATCCCACCGCAGCCACAGGAGATGTCCCTGTGACCTCGGATCAGGTTGATCGTGATCGCCATGGTATAGATGCCTAGCAATCCACAGACGGCAAGGGTGTGATAAGGCGTCATACCCAGCACGGGAAGAGAGAGACATACCCCGATCTCCCACACGGTAAAAAGGGCGAACAGGGGACGGATCAAGCCTTCGGGCGTTAATTGATAGGCTCTGATGCTCTGGATATGCTTATCGGCGTGAGACACCTTGTCCCAAGCGGTGCTCACGAACATCAGACTAAACAGCATCGATAACAAAAAAGCTAAACCGGCAAACATTCTTCCACCTCTTTCTCACGGGTATACCATTTGGCTTGTGCCTGATAAAGTCGGCTGTATTCGCCATTCACTGCAAGCAATTGATCATGGGTGCCTTGCTCGACGATTCTGCCTGCCTTCATGACGATGATGTGGTCAGCGAGGCAAGCCGCTCCCAATCGATGGGTGATAAACAGGATGGCTTTTTCATTGGAGTGCGTAAACAGGCTCTCGATAATCTCCACTTCTGACTTAGGGTCCAAAGCAGAGGTAGGCTCGTCGAGAATAATCACATCGCTGTCCCGGTATAGAGCACGGGAGAGGGCGATCTTTTGCCATTGACCGCCGGATAATTCGTTCCCACCATCAAATTGGCGGCCAAGCAGGGATTGATACTGATCCGGCAGAGACATGATATACGAGTCGATTCCGGTCTTGGCAGCGGCCTTTTGAACGCCTGTCAGGTTATCATATTCGTCGATTTTACCGAAGCCGATATTTTCCTGTACGGAGAATTCGTAACGGATAAAATCTTGGAACAAAACCGAAATCTTATCTTGATAGGATTGTGATTCGATCTGGTTCAAGGGGACCCCGTTAACCGTCAGCATGTCATCCTCTACTTGATACAGGTTGGTGATGCATTTGATCAGAGACGTCTTCCCTGAACCGTTCTCCCCGACGATGGCCACCTTCATCCCTTTTTGGATCTGGAAGGAGATGTCCTGGATCGCTGGTTCTGGCTGGTTCGGATAGCGGAATGAGAGTTGATTGATACTGATCGTGTTAATTTCAGAGATGTTGGTTTGGTTCGGCAGCATTTTGATTTCGTCTGTCTGCATGAACGAGTGCAGATCTTCTATGTACAGGCTGGATTCATAGAGGCGGGAGGTGGTGTAGGTGATATTTTTCAGCCCGGATTGCAGACTGCCGATGGATTGAAGGACGGCTACGAACTCACCGACCTTGACCTTGGCTGTCGACACGAGATACAGAATAAACAAGCCGGAGAAGCAATACGTCAACGTAAGAAACAGTTCGCCCAGTCCCTGCCACTTGGTCTGCTCCTTCAACAGCCGCAAGCGTTCTTCTGAGTTCAACAGGAAGAACTTCGACCATTGGGAGATGAGATGGTCACCAAGCCGGAACAGGCGGATTTCCTTCAAGGATTCACGGGTGTTTAACAGACCGGCGACATAGGATTCTTTGCGGTTATATGGAGTCAGGTACCGCATCAGGCTGTAACGCTTGTCCCCAAACCGGATCTCGATGTACATGATGGGGATGGAGCAGAGAGCGAAAATGACGATCAGCAGCCAGTGGATATAGAACAGGTAGCCGATGATGGAGACCATAGCAATGACAGAGCTGATCACGGCAGACAAGTCCCTGAGAATCGACAGCAGTTGAGCTTGGCTTAAAGAAATTCGCTGATACTGATCGTAAAACAGCGGATTCTCCAGGGTGACATAGGGGAGCCGGTTAACCTTTTGCAGGATTTGCTCTTTGAGTCTCATGGATACTGAATATTCCATCTTTTGAGTCAAGATTTGAAAAGCCATCTGCATAAGACTTCCGGCCAAAGCGATCGCCATCTGCATACAGATGAAGAGCCCAGCCATCTTGAAGCTTGCTGGATCAGTCAAGCCCGCGGCAACATAGTTCACCATCCGGCTCATCAGCCAGATATTGGTCAGCGGGAGCAAGCCCATGATGCCAGTGATCAAAGCAGAGAGAAAGAAATAGGATCTGTTTACATTCCAAATGAACTGAATGGAGTATTTTACCGAAAACAGCACCTTTTGCATGGGCATAATATTCTCCTGTTGGATGTTATGTTTTTATTGACATTAAATGTAACTTGATAATATCATAATTTTACAATGATAGTAAATAGTTTCTCAATGCTTAAAAAAAGAGGGAGGGACGACCTATGCTATTCATCCTAATGTGGTTGCTGATTGTTCTGGCGGTGGTCGGATCGATCTTGGTCTATCGCCAATTATCCGGTCTGATCAGAAAAAGGGCGGTGAGGGGAAAGGGAGGAGAATATGGCTATCCGCTGATGGGACAGAAGGCTCCTGATTTCATTTTGCCAAGCTATGATGGAAAGCGTTATGCTTTATCCGAGCTGAGCAGACAATATGGCCTGCTGCTGATTTTTGTGGATACAGGCTGCCGTCATTGCACACCTTCTTTGGAGACTTTTTTTCAGGAGCTGAAAAAGCTGCCCGGATTGCCCTACGCCATTCTGGTGAACAGTGAGGACCCGGAGAGCAATCCGGAACTATATCAGGAACTGTATGGTGATGACGGTTTGCTGCTCATTTCGAACCGTGAAGTTCATGAAGCTTTTCAGGCAGAGGGATTCCCGTTCTACCTATATATCCATCCAGATCAATCCATCATCTATGCCGGACATAGTTCGTTGGGACTGTTTAACAGCGGTATGTTTGTAGCTTCCTGATTTTTCGTACATAAAAAACCCGCCCATCCAAAGAGTCGGATCGGGCGGGTTTTTGCGATAAGAAACAAGTAGGTCTATGAGCCGGGTTCATCCTCAGCCTCAGTCAGATCAACAGCGACACGCAGGGCGGCCTGCATCTTTCGTCCCTTGATAATCGTATAGTCGGAGACTTGGTCGCGTTCTAGTCGGTTGAGCGCTTCGGCCAAATCCTGCTCCTCGTCATAGGGCTTGATCGTCAGCAGACACTCATCTTCACTGGCTTCCTGATAGATGAGATAATACCGTTCTTTTGATTCCTTCGCCATGCTTCCACAACCTTTATCCATATTATCCACAGAGTTATCAACAAGTTGTGCACAAAAACATTCGTTCGTAGTACAGTTTTTTTATTTTATTAAATTTTTGCCGATATCACTGGGTTTATGCCTGTGGATAAAGGATGTGAAGAGTGGGAATATCCACAACTTATTGTACGACAATCTCTCCGGTCTGCGGGTCGAGGATGACGTTGAACTCTTGGATTACTTCTGGTTTGGCATCTGGCTTGGAGAGGTCTTGGCTCAAGACTTGGAACGTCCCGTCTGCCGTCAGCTTGCCTGTCAATTCGACTTGAAGCAGATCGGATTTATAGAAGCTGAAGTTGGCCAGCTCGGTGTTTTTCAACTCTTGTGCGACCAGCTTCCCGTCTCCGGAAAACATCGCTTGGCGCAGGTCGGCAGAGGCTTCATATTTTTGCTGGAGGTAGGTCTGTAATTGCTGGGCCACTTCGGATTGGGCCAGCTGTTTGCCTGCTTCCACAACCTGTTTGCCCGCTTCCACTGCTTGCTGGGCATCTTGAACCGTCTGATTGACCTCGGAGCAGCCTGTCAAAAGAGCAGTAGCGAGAACTACAGGGATCATATATTTCATAGGAATGTTCCTCCTTTAGGGGTGTGGTACTTGCGATTGTATGCACACTTCTTTATACGGTCAAAAGGGGGGATGGGTTGCAGGTTTTTCACATGAAAAAAGGAGACTCACAAAGAGCCTCCTTTTTCATCATGGGATCAAGCTTATTTCAGGGCGTTCACAGCGTTGATCAGACCGTGGCCGTATTGACCATCGTAACCGTTTTTGCCCAGGTCAGTCGCGGACGTTTGGATGATGTGTTTTACTTGGGATGGGGAGAGTACGTCTTTACCATGGTTCGCGATGATGACACCTGCGAGTGCAGCTGTTTTTGGAGCTGCCATGGAAGTACCCATGTACCATGCATAACCACCTGGAACAGTGGAGAGGGCACGTTTGTTCAGGTCACGCAGGTTGCGGTCGCCAGTAGCGAGCCAAGCTGTACCATAGTCACCGCCTGGAGCAGCTACGTCGATTTTACCTACGCCATAGTTGGAGTAGTAAGTCAGGTTCAGCTCTTGACCGCTTGCAGAAGTACGGATCAGGAGTTGGCTGGATGGGCTGCGGTGGGTAGCACCGTTGGAATCGTCAAAACCACCAGGGCTTGTGATGTCAGCGCCTGCGTTACCAGAGGAACCAACTACGGTCACACCTTTTTTCACCGCATACGTGATCGCACGGTTGAAGAGGCGTACGTCAGCTACTACGTCTTTGGTCGCATAAGCTGGATCTTGGAACCAGTCATAGCCGCCAAGGGACATGTTCACTACGTCTACGTTGTCATCAGCAGCAGTCATGAGAGCCGCAGCGATGTCGGACGTGTAAGCGGAAGCGCCTGGAGCGAATACGCGGTAGGAAGCTACTTTCAGTTGTGGACCTACGCCGAGTACGCGGCCGTTACCTGCGATAGAACCGGCAACGTGTGTACCGTGACCGTCACCGTCGCCTGGATCGGTGATGCCTTGTACGAAGGATTTACCGTATGCGTAGTTTGCTTTGATGTCTGGGTGGTTGTAGTCGATACCAGTGTCAACTACAGCGACAACGATGTCTTTGCCGTCTACGGATTTACCAGTACCACCTGGCAGGTTCCAAGAAGCACCGTTATCAGTTACTTGTTTGATATCCCATTGGTATTTGTTATAGAGGTCGTTTTGTACGCCAGCAGCAAAATCACCGGTGAAAGCTTCTCTTTCTACTGGTGCTTCTGGCTCCACTACATGCTCAACACCTACGTCTTGTACGAGGCCGGATGCTTCGATTTCAGCGAGGAAGTTAGGGTTGCTGGAGGTTACGCTTACCGCACCGAGTTGTTTAAGGGAGCGTTTTACTTTACCGCCTGCTTTTTCGATTACGTTTTGGTAATCAACTGGAAGGTTGGTTTCTTGTTTGAAAACGAGAAGGTAGCCTTTCTCAGCGGATTCAGCATGACCTTGTCCGATATTAGCACCAAACACTGCAGTCAGACCAAGGGTTACTGCCAAGAGAGCGGAAGCTTGTTTTTTCATTCTCATACTCCTCCTTAACGAAACATTTATAAAAAAGTTATTACTAATATAATAATAAATATTTTTTTCTTGGCAAGTCCTAATTTTACGAACATTCGGGTATTTAGAATTGTTAACCTTTTGTTTTATATATAAAAAAACCGCCTCCAAGTGGAGACGGTTCTCGTCGAGTCCTTCACATGAGGTACTACCGATCGGCATTTTGGACGCATCTACCTCCATTATAGAGTGCAAGACGCTGCTTACGGTTATCACCATGTCGACGTTGTCAGGCGTCGTCAGGTGGTCTCTACATCATCCACGGCACATCGCCTCCATGATTCAGGTTGTATCCCTACAACGCTGATGGAATGCTTGCTGTTCGTGTTCGACTGATTGACCACTCGGACTCGACAAGAAGTATTATGTGCAGTTATCGAGCTTTTATGCAGAGACGGGGGTAATCAGTGAAATGATGGGGATTCGGGTGAAAGTATTGGTTTCTCACAAGCGGTCATGTACAATTAGACTGATAAGCAAATAGACTGGGGGAGACCAGAGATGTCTACATCTGTAATTGTCATTACTGTCATCATCTGCGGGATCATTATCGGCAGTTCCATCTGGGCGATCAATAAGGGATATTCCACCAAAGAAAAAATCGATGATATAGATGAATTGTAAGATTAGGCAGGCACGGAAGTCGGACATACTATGCCAGCGAAATCATCCAGTTACATGGAAAGGACGGTGGCATGCGCATGTCTAACAACCGCAATACCCAAAACAGCAACCAACAAGGCAAAGACAAGGAAGCACGCGAGTCCCGCCAGCAAAAAAGTGAGCGCGACCAAAACTTGAATAAGCAGGATCAGCAGTAGGTACAAGCGGTAAGTCCAAAAGCCCTTCCAACGAGTTGCGTCGCTGTGGAAGGGCTTTTTTGCGTGGTTGTTGTTACCTGATGCATTCATCGCTATTGCAATGCTCGCAATCATAGTCACCATACAACGTTCCGAATAATCGACATCTCTCACAGTGATAACAGCACCAAGTGCCAGACGGATTGTTCTGGTTCAGTTCTTCACATTCTCTTCTGATCCGTTGATCCAGATCGAGCAGATAATTCTGTTCCTGGTACGGATAATAATAACGGACCAAACGTGCGCTTACCTTCTTGGAGTGCTTGGATTTTCTCCTTTTCAAGGAAGACCCCCCTTTCCTGGCGAACTAATACAGGATATGGCGGGGAGTTTTGTATGGATTGGACAGATTTCTCCATAGATAAAAAGAGAAGGGTACATATTTGTTGGGGGGGAAAACATGAATTACACTGATTTGATGAATCTGAAACATGTATATTTTTTAGGAGTAACGGAGCCTGAGGAAAATTCACTAAGGCTCTTTTTCGGCAGAACCAAATCCATTCCAGAGCCATTGGTGATCGGAGACAAGCGTTATGAAGATGCCCATTCCATCATTATTGATGAAGATCTACCCGTGATCCAAATCGATTTTGAAACTTATATTGGTTATTCGGTATTAAACGAATCGTATACCACATGGGATGATGCAGAAGAATTTGAAGGCAAGGTATTTCGGATTTATAGTAAGTCAAAATACCTTGATTTTATTAAGGTGGGGACGTTTGCGTCTGAAGATTATCCGGGGCCGTTTAAGCATTATGGAATGTGCTGCCTTAATCATATCGTCGATGTAGTTTCAACGTCAGAGCCGGTTGTTAGAGAGGCCGATTGAGTTACTGACACGGTGAATGGCGTATCATTTTACGCTTTTTCTTTATGAAAATAAAAAACCTCCGTATCATCTACGGAGGTTCACGCTTACTATAATGGGTTGACGCACACGGTTCATACGCACGATTTCGGAAGTGTGTTCGCGGGGTCTTATCGGTCATCGACCGTTCTAGATCAAGGATAAATCCCCGTCAAATCAACATTTATTATAAAAAATGGTGCACCCGGTAGGAATCGAACCTACGCACATGGTTCCGGAGACCATTGCTCTATCCACTGAGCTACGGGTGCATACGAATTTGAAAACTGTATCATTTATACTATCATAAAAAGTCCAGATAGGCAATTCTTTTAGTGATAGCACAATTGAAATTCAGACAGGAGTGTCACATACATGAAATACATCGACATGGAAAATTGGCCGAGAAAAAATCACTTTCATTTTTTCTCGGAGTTAGATTATCCGCATTTTAATCTCTGCGCCAATGTGGACATTACCCACTTCTTACCTTATATAAAGGAGAGGAATATCCCGTTTTTCCGAGGATTTCTCTATGCAGCGGTGAAGACGGCCAATGACATCAAAGAATTCCGCTATCGCATCCGCGAGGGTAGAGTGGTGGAGCATGAGCTTGTCCATCCTTCATTTACGATCATGACGACGGAGGATGTGTTTAGTTTTTGCCATGTGAGCTACACGCCTGACATGGACCACTTCATTCGGGATGTGACTGAGAAGATCGAGAAGAGCAAGGATCAGGTCGTACTTGAGGATGAGCCGGGCCGTGACGATTATCTGTTCATCACCAGCATACCATGGGTGACCTTCACCAGCGTGACACATCCGATTCATATGAATCCAACGGACAGTGTTCCACGGATTGCGTGGGGCAAGTTTTTTGAGGAGAACGGCAAGTGGAAGATACCTGTGTCGATCCAAGCTCATCATGCGGTGGTGGATGGGGCCCATGTCGGGGAATATTTTATCAAGCTCCAGGAATTCTTGGATCATCCGCAAAACTAAGATATGCTCTCTTGCTTTCTGGATCAGAAGCGAGAGAGCATTTTTTTATGTGATGATATGGAAAAAGTGGATTGGCAGGAAATTTGCATGCCCTATATAATAATACATATATAAATAAATATGAAGAACCGGAAAACACGTACGTTGGCATAGATACGGAATAGAAGATAGAGCACCGTTAACTGGGCAAGGGGGGAATCTTACGGATGAATATGGGGTTTGGACTGTATCAAGAGCAGAGCCTAAAGCTGGTCATGACACCTGAGCTGCGGCAAGCGATCACGATTCTGCAATTTTCGGCTGTGGATCTGATGAATTACTTGCAGGAGCAGGCATTGGAGAATCCGGTGATCGATCTGCAGGAGATCAGCGCGGCGGCAGAGCCGATCAGCAAGAAGCCGGAGACATCAGGAGCCGAGCTGGACTGGAAGGAAATTGTTGGAAACCGAGCGACAGGTGAATATGGCGCAGGCCAGAGTGAAAACGCATACAATCCCGCAGATCATGCGCGTGATGTTTCCTACACATTATATGATCATCTGGGGGAACAACTGGGCTATGTGAAGGGGCTGTCTGCCTCACAGCGTAGAATCGCGATGTATCTGATCGGCAATCTGGATGAGCGCGGCTATCTGGAGATTCCGACAGAAGAGGTAAGTACCAGGCTTGGTGTCAGTCTGACAGAGGTGGAGGATGCGCTCTGCGTGATCCAGCATCTGGACCCGGCGGGAGTAGGTGCGCGCAATCTGGAGGAGTGTCTGCTGCTGCAATTGGAGCATGAGGGACTGGATGAGGAAAAAGTCGTTCGGGTCATCCGCGAGCATCTGCAGGATCTGGCCAACAACCGCTTCGCCCGGATTGCCGACCAGCTGGGGATCGAGATTCAAGAGGTGCAGGCGATTGCCGATCTGGTACGCTCGCTCAATCCACGTCCTGGGGCACGATATCATACAGGGGAGACGCGTTTTGTGACTCCTGATGTGACCGTGGAAAAGGTGCTGGATGAATACATCGTCTTAGTCAACGATTCTTCTACGCCGCGCCTGACCATCAACAGCTTCTATGAACGGATGCTCAAGGAAAAGCAAGGGCAGGAGGATGCCCAGCAGTTTATTCACGAGAAGCTGAACGCCGCTCTGTGGATCGCCAAAAGCTTGGAGCAGCGCCGATTGACTCTGATGAAGGTGACACAGGCGATTGTGGAGCTGCAACGCGACTTTTTCGAGCACGGTATTCATTATCTCAAGCCGATGACGCAAAAAGAGATCGCCGACCGTGTCAGCCTGCACGAATCCACCATCAGCCGCGCGACGAGCAATAAATACGTACAGACACCGCGCGGGGTGTTTGAGCTGAAGTACTTTTTCACCTCTGCACTGGCGACAGCCAATGGGGATATGACCTCATCTGAGAGCGTGAAAAAGCGGCTGAAGGCTCTCATCGACGGAGAAGATCGCAAACGCCCGTATTCTGATCAAAAGCTCGCGGAGTTACTTATGGAAGAGGGAATTGAAATCTCCCGCCGTACCGTCGCCAAATACCGTGAAGAAATGATGATCCCGTCCTCAGCCAAGCGAAAACGTTTTTGATCAGGTCCCGGTTCCAGACGATACGAAAGAGGTAGTAATAAATGAAGCAGATCAACCGCCCCCCTTTTCAAATAACCCTGTATTCCCGTCAAGGCTGCCATCTGTGTGATGATGTGGAGCAGGCGATTCGCAGCATTTCCCACGACATTCCGCTCGAGCTGACAGTCGTGCCGATCAACAGTGATCTGGCACTCGAAGAAAAATATATGTTTACCATTCCGGTCGTGCATATCGATGGCGAAGAAGTCTTTGTCTCCGTTACGTCTGTGGTGACTGAAGAAGAGCTGCGTGAAGAATTAGGCAGAAGAATTTAGCTTGTCTGTGCCTTGTCAGAGGATGGCAGACTATGCTAAAGTAAAAATAAGCAAAGTTGCTTTGCTTATTTTTTTAGTTAAAGTGGGACATAAAATGTATATACAGGGACATTTTTAGTCCCTCATTAACACGAAGAGGAAGAGAACCATGCGCAACATGATTGAAGTGCAACAAAAACTGTTGCCAGACCTCATCGATGTCCTGCGAAAACGCTATATGCTGTTGCAATCGATCTCGCATCTGCAGCCGATTGGACGGCGTGCACTGGCGCAGGCGCTTCAGACTACGGAGCGGATTCTGCGTGCAGAGGTAGATTTGCTCAAAGAGTCGGGATTGATACATGTCTCCCCGATTGGCATGAGCACTACTGAGGAAGGGGCACGCATCCTAGAGGAGATGGAGTCGATAGCAGGTGAGCTGTTTGGCCTGACAGATCTGGCCCGACAGCTGGAACAGGCATTACACATCCAAGAGGTAATCGTCGTTCCCGGTGATGCTGATGAGGCAGACTGGGTGAAGCAGGAGCTGGGTGCTGTAGGTGCAAGGCTTTTACGCCAGCACGTACAGGACAACGACGTGATCGCAGTAACAGGCGGCTCGACCGTAGCCAGTGTGGCGGATCATCTGACTCCATCCCCATTGTTTCGTACCGTGCAATTCGTACCTGCACGAGGCGGGCTGGGGGAAAAGGTGGAGCTGCAAGCCAACACGTTGGCTTCGTCGATGGCAGCACGCACAGGCGGGACGTACCGGCTGCTTCATGTGCCGGACCGTTTAAGCCCTGATGCATTCCAGTCATTGATCGCTGAACCCCAGATTGCTGAGGTACTGTCGATTGTCTCACGCGCGCGAATCGTCGTACACGGGATCGGTGACGCACTGACCATGGCTGCCCGGCGCAAGTACAGTGAGGGCGAACTGGCTCAGCTGAACGAGGACGGTGCCGTATCAGAGGCATTTGGCTACTACTTCGATGCCCAGGGTGAGATCGTCCACCGCATGCCGACGATCGGTTTACAGCTCGATGATGTGAAAAAAGCAGATGTTGTCTTCTCCATAGCCGGAGGTACAAGCAAAGCCAAAGCGATCATTTCCTTTGCCAAACAAACGTGCCAAAATGTACTTATCACTGATGAAGGAGCCGCTCGGGCGATCTTGTCAGAAATCCGGTAACAGGAAGGAAGTACGGCACGAATGACACTTCGGGGTTATGTACCAATAACGGCGTTGATGGTAGGCATTGCGGTCTGTCTGCTGATGGGATGGCAGATTTCCATAGGCTTGGCTTTTGCGTTGATCGTCACCTTGATCACGGTCAGCACGATGGGGATCCGTGTCCGCGAGCAGATAGAGTTTGGCTGGCAGGGTGTCAGGCAGACGAAGCCGGTATTGCTGATATTGTTTTTGGTGGGGCTGTTGATTCCTCTGTTGATGATGGGCGGGACGATCCCGGCGATCATATACTATGGTCTGTCGGTCGTGCACGTCGATTATCTGATGGTGATCGGGTTTTTGCTCACCTCGGCCGTGTCGTATTTGTTGGGAACCTCTGTGGGAACACTAAGCACGATAGGCTTGGCACTCATGGGAATCGCGCATGCCGCTCAAGTGCCGCTCGGCATGATGGCGGGAGCTCTCATATCGGGAGCGATGGTCGGCGAGAGATTTTCTCCGATCTCCAGTGCACGGCTGCTGGTACTCAGCAGTCTGGACGGAGATGAGCGGATTACCCGCTTTTCCTATCCGACAGGTCTGGTGGCACTCGGGATGTGTATCCTGATGTTTTTCGGACTGGATCTGTGGATGGAGAACGCAACGGCTGGTGAGACAATCGCCACGAATCAACAGCTTCTTTCTCAATATTTTTCGATATCATGGATTCAATTGATTCCGCTGATGGTCTTGATCGGATCATTTGCTCTGCGCATCAAAGCGATTCATGCGCTTGGATTGGGTGTAGGTATGGCCGGGGTGATGTTTTTCCTCACCCATCAGATGGAGTGGGGCGATTTTGTCCATTCGATGCTGTACGGCTATGACTTAGGCTCAGGGACCAAGCTGGATGAACTGGTGCATGGCGGCGGGATGATGTCGATTCTGAAAGTATTATTGCTGATCAGTTTAGCTGGTTTTATGAATGGCATACTAGATAAAGCTAATTTGCTCAAACCGATTGTGGACCGGTTGCTTGGACAGACGAAGAGCAACACGAGTCTGGTAATCAAGGCAGTATTTTTGTCCTTGTTCGTCGTCATCATCAGCTGCAACCAGACCATTCCGATTCTCGTGATTGCGGCTACCCTGCGGACACGGTTTGAAGAATGGACGGGTGGGCAGGAGCTGTTGGGACGGACGATGCTGGATGCTACGCTGATGATGCCGGTGCTCGTACCGTGGAACGGACTGGCGATGGTGATGAGCGTCACGCTTGGTGTACCGACACTAGAAATCCTTCCATACGTCTGGTATCCGCTGCTGCTCCCGTGCCTGACCGTGCTGTTCACGCTCAGGAGCCGTGGAGGCAAGAGCACGGTGCCGTCATCTAATCCACAACACAAGCAACATGCAGGGTGATGCTTTCCGCTTTTTATCCGTAAAGAGCGGTTGCGATATATAGATTCCATACTGAACAGAGAATGATTAGGAGGAAATTATTATGGTAAAAGTTGGTATTAACGGTTTTGGTCGTATCGGACGTAACGTATTCCGCGCAGCACTCAGCAATCCTAACGTAGAGATCGTCGCAGTGAATGACCTCACAGATGCACATACACTTGCACACCTGCTTCAATATGACTCCGTACATGGCGTACTGGATGCAAAAATCGAAGCGACTGAAAACAGCATCATCTTCAATGGCCGCGAAATCAAAGTTCTTGCTGAGCGCGACCCGGCTGCTCTGCCATGGGGCGAATACGGTGTAGAGATCGTAGTTGAATCCACCGGTCGTTTCACAAAACGTGACGATGCAGCAAAACACCTCGAAGGCGGCGCGAAAAAAGTAATCATCTCCGCTCCGGCTACTAACGAAGACATCACCGTGGTTATGGGTGTAAACGAAGATAAATACGATCCAGCAGCACACACGGTTATCTCCAACGCATCTTGCACAACCAACTGTCTCGCGCCATTCGCGAAAGTGTTGAACGATAAATTCGGTGTGGTAAAAGGTCTCATGACCACTGTTCACTCCTACACCAATGACCAGCAAATCCTCGACCTGCCGCACAAAGACCTCCGTCGTGCGCGTGCAGCAGCAGAAAACATCATCCCTACCTCTACTGGTGCGGCGAAAGCAGTTTCTCTCGTACTCCCAGAACTCAAAGGCAAGCTGAACGGTTTCGCTATGCGTGTACCTACTCCTAACGTATCCGTTGTTGACCTGACTGTTGAGCTCAAAGTATCCACCACTGCGGAAGAAATCAACGCAGCGCTGAAAGAAGCAGCAGAAGGCCCACTGAAAGGTATTCTCGAATACTCCGAAAAACCACTCGTATCCTCTGACTACAACGGAAACCCACACTCCTCTTCCATCGACGCTCTGTCCACGATGGTCATCGATGGCAACATGGCAAAAGTGGTTTCCTGGTACGATAATGAGTGGGGTTATTCCAATCGTGTCGTAGACTTGTGCCAATTTGTTGCAGAAAAAGGTCTGTAAAAGTTAAAATAAGATCGTTATAGAGATATAAAAGGGGGAGTTCACTCTCCCTTTTCACTATGAGAACGATTCATGAGGAGGACCTGTCCGTGAACAAAAAGTCAATTCGCGATGTTGAGTTGTCCGGCAAGCGCGTCTTTTGCCGTGTGGACTTCAACGTACCGATGCAAGACGGCGTCATCACCGACGACACCCGCATCCGTGCAGCACTGCCTACGATTCAGTATCTGACTGAGCAAAAGGCGAAAGTGATCTTAGCAAGCCACTTCGGCCGTCCAAAGGGTCAAGTGGTAGAGGATATGCGTCTGACTGCTATCGGTGAGCATCTTTCTGTCCTGCTCGGCAAGCCGGTGAAAAAGCTGGATGAAAGCATCGGGCAAGAGGTAGAAGCAGCCGTATCAGCGATGCAGGAAGGCGATGTGATCCTGCTTGAGAACGTCCGCTTCCACGCTGGCGAAGAAAAGAATGACCCGGCTCTGGCTGAGAGCTTTGCCAAGCTGGCTGACCTTTTTGTCAATGATGCCTTCGGGGCGGCTCACCGTGCCCATGCCTCAACAGCGGGAATTGCTTCCTACATACCAGCCGTTGCAGGTCTGCTCATGGAAAAAGAGATTCAATTCTTAGGCGGAGCCCTGTCCAAGCCAGAGCGTCCATTCACCGCAATCGTTGGTGGAGCGAAGGTAAAAGACAAGATCGCAGTCATCGAGAATCTGCTGACCAAAGTAGACACCCTGATCATCGGCGGAGGAATGGCGAATACCTTCATCAAGGCGCTCGGTCACAATGTCGGTGCTTCCCTGCATGAAGAAGACAAACTCGACCTGGCCCGTACCCTCATGGAACAAGCCAAAGAACGCAAAGTAAACATGCTGCTCCCAACCGATGTCGTCATCGCGGACAAATTCGCAGCAGATGCCAACACCCAAGTGGTAGAGATCAACGCGATTCCAGACGGCTGGATGGCGCTTGATATCGGTCCGAACTCGCTTGCCAACTTTACCGATGCCGTCATTCCATCCAAAACCGTGGTATGGAACGGACCGATGGGCGTATTTGAGATGGATGCTTTTGCAAAAGGCACAATCGGTGTCGCTGAAGCCCTCACCAAATGCGAAGGAACGACCATCATCGGCGGCGGTGACTCTGTTGCAGCTGTTGAAAAAGCAGGCACAGCCGAGCAAATGACACACATCTCCACAGGCGGCGGCGCTTCCCTCGAATTCATGGAAGGCAAAGACCTCCCAGGCGTCACCGTGCTTCAAGATAAATAATCTTTTTCATCTGAACGGATCGGAGGAGAGAAACATGAGAACCCCTATTATTGCTGGGAACTGGAAAATGTTCAAAACCATTGCGGAAGCAACCGCCTTCGCCAATGCACTCCCAAAAGACGGTATTGCATCGGTGGAGCAGGTGATTTGCGCTCCGTTCACCGCCCTTCCTGCACTCGCAGAAGCATTGCGCGGTACCGCCTACAAGCTGGGCGCACAAAACATGCACTTCGAAGAGCAAGGTGCCTTCACCGGCGAAATCAGCCCGCTGATGCTCAAAGAGCTGGGCGTAACCTATGTGATCCTCGGTCACTCTGAGCGCCGTCAGTATTTTGCTGAGACCGATGAGACAGTCAATAAAAAGACCAAAGCGGCTCTGGCGCATGGTCTGTTGCCAATCGTCTGCGTAGGGGAGTCCCTCGAAGAGCATGAAGCAGGCAAAACAGAAGAGGTTGTCCGTACACAAACCCAAGCCGCTCTGGAAGGTCTGACTGCTGAGCAGGCGAGCCAAGTAGTGGTTGCATATGAACCAATCTGGGCAATCGGTACAGGCAAGTCTTCCACTGCAGAGGATGCTAATGCTACGATTGCTTATATCCGCAGTGTGATCGCTGGACAATTTGACCAAGGCACAGCTGACCAAGTCCGCATCCAATACGGCGGCAGTGTGAAGCCGGAGACCGTAGCAGGCTATCTCGGCCAATCCGACATCGACGGCGCACTGGTTGGTGGCGCAAGCTTGACCACAGAGGGCTACCTCGGCCTGGTGAATGGCGCTGCTGCAGCACGATAGGGAGGGTACAACCACATGGTGAATCGACCAAAGCCAGTCGCCCTGATCATCTTAGACGGCTTCGCTCTGCGTGAAGAGACATACGGCAATGCCGTGGCGCAAGCGAGCAAGCCGAATTTTGACCGCTATTGGAACCAGTTCCCGCATGCTTCCTTGACGGCAAGCGGCCTCGCTGTAGGTCTGCCAGAGGGTCAGATGGGTAACTCCGAAGTGGGTCATCTCAATATCGGTGCAGGCCGTGTCGTCTACCAAGACCTGACCCGGATCACCAAAGAGATCAAAGAAGGCGCATTCTTCGAAAACGAGACGCTGATCAATGCGATCGAGCACGCAAAACAACACAACAAGAAGCTGCACCTGTTCGGACTTCTCTCCGACGGCGGCGTACATAGCCATATTCACCACCTGTTCGCTCTGCTTGATCTGGCGAAGCGTCAGGGGCTGACACAGGTCTTGATCCACTGCTTCCTAGACGGCCGCGATGTAGCGCCAGACAGTGCAGTCGGCTATATCGAAGACCTGCAGAACAAAATCAAAGAAGTCGGCGTCGGTCAGATTGCAACCGTCCAAGGCCGCTACTACGCGATGGACCGCGACAAGCGCTGGGAACGCGTCGAAAAAGCTTACCGCGCAATGGTCTACGGCGATGCCCCACACTACACCGATCCTCTGCAGGCGGTTAAAGAATCCTATGAAAAATCGATCATGGATGAATTCGTCATGCCAACCGTGATCGTCGATGCCAACGACAAGCCGGTAGGAACGATTGAAGATGAGGATGCCGTCATTTTCTTCAACTTCCGTCCAGACCGTGCGATCCAGACCTCACAGGCCTTTACCAATGAGGACTTCCGTGGCTTCGACCGTGGTGAGGCTTATCCGAAAAACCTGCATTTTGTCTGCCTGACTCATTTCTCTGAGACCGTCAACGGCTACGTGGCCTACAAGCCATCCAACCTCGACAACACACTCGGTGAAGTGGTCTCCCAGCAGGGGTTAAAGCAGCTCCGCATTGCCGAGACTGAAAAATATCCGCATGTGACGTTCTTCTTCAGCGGTGGCCGTGAGCAGGAGTTCCCGGGCGAGACCCGCATCCTGATCCCGTCACCAAAAGTAGCGACCTATGATCTCCAACCAGAGATGAGCGCCTACGAGCTGACCGAGACCCTTGTCAAAGAGATCGAGGCAGACAACTTCGACGTGATCATCCTCAACTTCGCCAACTGCGACATGGTGGGGCACTCCGGTCTGATGGAACCAACCATCAAAGCCGTAGAGACCACTGATGAATGCCTTGGCAAAGTGGTAGACGCGATCCTCGCTAAAGGCGGCTCTGCCATCATCACTGCCGACCACGGCAACGCAGACCTGATGCTCGACCCGAATGGCCGTCCGATCACTTCTCACAGCACGTTCCCAGTCCCTGTGATCGTCGTCAAGGAAGGTGTAGAGCTGCGTACAGACGGCATCCTCGCCGATCTGTCACCGACCGTGCTCGACCTCTTGGGTGTCACCCAACCTGCTGAAATGACAGGGAAATCCCTGATTCAGAAATAACTGTTTTTTACCATCCCAATACCTCATATGAAAAAAGGAGCTGGCTCTTCATGTCTACAATGATCACTGATATCTACGCTCGCGAAATTCTCGATTCCCGTGGTAACCCAACCCTGGAAGTAGAAGTATACCTCGAAAACGGCGGTTTTGGCCGTGCAGCAGTACCATCCGGTGCTTCTACCGGTGCTTACGAAGCAGTTGAGCTTCGTGATGGCGACAAAGACCGTTACCTCGGCAAAGGTGTACAAAAAGCGGTAGACAACGTAAACGAACACATCGCACCAGAGTTGATCGGCATGGATGCTCTTGACCAAGTAGGCATCGACATGAGCATGATCGCCCTTGACGGCACGGAGAACAAAGGCAAATTCGGTGCTAACGCGATCCTCGGCGTATCTATGGCAGTAGCTCGTGCAGCAGCAGACGCACTCGGTCTCTCCCTGTACAACTACCTCGGCGGCTTCAACTCCCGCACCTTGCCAGTTCCAATGATGAACATCCTCAACGGTGGTAAGCACGCAGACAACACCGTAGACATTCAAGAATTCATGGTTATGCCAGTCAACGCTCCATCTTTCAAAGAAGCGCTCCGCACCGGTGCTGAGATCTTCCACTCCCTGAAAAAAGTACTTGGCAGCAAAGGCCTCAACACCGCTGTAGGTGACGAGGGCGGCTTCGCTCCTAACCTCAAATCCAACGAGGAAGCACTCCAAGTGATCCTCGAAGCGATCAAAGCAGCAGGCTATGAGCCAGGCAAAGACGTATTCCTCGCGCTCGACGTAGCAGCTACCGAAATGTACAAAGACGGCAAATACGAATTCGAAGGCGAAGGCGTAACCAAAACCACTGAAGAAATGATCTCCTTCTACGAAGATCTGGTAAGCAAATACCCGATCATCTCCATCGAAGACGGTCTCTCCGAAGACGACTGGGATGGCTGGAAAGCTCTCACCGACCGCCTCGGCTCCAAAGTTCAGCTCGTGGGTGACGACCTGTTCGTAACCAACACCGAGCGTCTTGCACGCGGGATCGAGACCGGCACAGGTAACTCTATCCTCGTAAAAGTAAACCAAATCGGTACCCTCACCGAGACCTTCGAAGCGATCGAAATGGCAAAACGCGCAGGCTACACCGCTGTCATCTCCCACCGCTCCGGTGAAACCGAAGACTCCACGATCGCTGACATCGCAGTAGCGACCAACGCGGGTCAAATCAAGACAGGTGCACCATCCCGTACCGACCGCGTAGCGAAATACAACCAGCTTCTCCGTATCGAAGACGAACTGGGCGACACTGCAAAATACGGCGGCCGTGCAGCATTCTATAACTTGAAGAAGTAAAAAAGTAAGCGTTTGGATCACGGACTGATACTGCTCCTTTTATGAGGGGCAGTATTTTTTTGTATGTATCGTTCACAAATTATATATTTGAAATAAATATATTCATGCTGATATGATGAATTTGGAAACTATTTCTAACTTTAGGGGATGGAAACATGAAGAGAAAAACCTTATCGTATGCCACAAAAGCTTTGCTTGCCACTGCCATGTTTAGCAGCGGAAGCTTGTTTGCTATCCAAGAAGCGCAAGCGTGCGCCGTTCCTGTCGCAGCTGCCATCACAGCGGGAATCGATAGTTCCTACTACATGAAATCCGACGGCACCGTATATTCGTGGGGGGCCAATGCATACGGACAGTTGGGGAACACCACTTTTACAGAAAGCAGTGCGCCTGTCGGACCCGTATTAACCGATGTAATGGCTTTTGACTCTGGTGGGGTTAACGTCTCTGCGGTCAGACATGACGGTACAGCTTGGTTCTGGGGGATAGAGCCAGCCACTAATGCAAAAGTGAATGTTCCTAAACAACTCTCCATTGAGAATGTGAAGGATCTTACCATTCATAGCAGTGCAGGGGCTTTGCTCAAACAAGACGGAACCGTTTGGACATTTGGAATGAATTCCTTCGGACAATTGGGAGTGAGTGGTGCCCCGAATACAACCACACCGATTCAAGTTACCAGCTTAACCGATGTAAAAGGCATCGAAGCGGGTGACGGACATATCGTCGCGCTTAAGAATGACGGAACTGTCTGGTCATGGGGGAAAAACGATCTCGGTCAGCTTGGGATTGGTGGAAGAATCAATCAGAAAGTACCTGTCCAAGTACCGAGCCTCAGTGGTGTAGTCCAAGTCTCCGCAATTGAGTTTTTCTCGATGGCTCTCAAATCAGATGGAACGGTCTGGGCATGGGGGGAAAATTCATACGGTCAGCTTGGCGATGAAACCCAAGTAACCAAGGACGTTCCAACGCAAGTGAAAAACCTGACCAATGTTAAGATGATTGCAGCAGGCCGCTACAATGGGATGGCGTTAAAAGAAGACGGAACCGTCTGGGCTTGGGGTTACAACGGGTTCGGACAACTTGGAATCGGAACGACAGGAGGATGGAAGTTGGCGCCGATTCAAGTGCAAGGACTGACTGATGTTATCGCTATTGAAGCAGGTTACCATCATAACCTTGCTATTAAAAAAGATGGAACCGTCTGGGCTTGGGGTTACAACAATCATGGACAAGTAGGACAAGATCCGGTCAATACCCGCTATGCGCTCCCAACTCAAGTTATCATTCCGTAGAAAGGTAGCCTATTGCTAAAGAAAAAGAGTTACTTTCCCAATTTTACGGAAAGTAACTCTTTTTTCTATTTATCAGTCACTGTGTCTGCTTTGCATACAAAAAGCCGCAGACTCCCGATGAGCCTGCGGCATTCTTGTATGTAGCTTACTTTTTCTCAGAAAGCCACTTCGCTACAGCTGCGATTTCTTTTGGATCTTGGAGAAGACCCGGTGGCATGGAGCCTTTACCGTTCTTGATTGTTTCGGAGATTGCTTTCTCATCGAGTTTGCTACCGATGTTGGCGAGAGCCGGACCGACCATACCTTCGAGGTTTTGGCCATGGCAGGACGTACAGTTAGCTTTGACGATTTCTTCTGCGTTGATGTTAGCAGCTGCACCGCCGCCGCCACCTGCACCGCCTTCTGCCTCATGCTTCGGTGGGTAAACGATAGAAGCTACGAGGAAGAAAAGGAATACAAGGAACAGAACACCAAAGGAGACGAAAAACCCCTTAGCGGAGTCGATAACGTCATTTTGATTCATGTCTTTTTTGAAGTTCGAACCAGCCATGAGAAAGAGACCTCCTACAGGAATTAATAAAAACGTTCAATAGCAATTTTACGGCAAAAACGTGGCAGTTGCAAGGCACGCCACAAACCGACAAAGAAAGTACACATTTCTGTCTTACTAGAAGGATGCACCAAAACATGTTAAAATAGTAGGTATAAACCATTGGATGGTGAGTGAAGATGAAATACCATATTCTACAGACGGTTACGATCGTTGATATGAACAACGAAATCATTAGGGAAGCGGCTTTTGACCACGGTCAGTATGAGTTTCCTGCTTTGCCGGGAGATTGTGCCGTATTGACTCACAAGCTTGGACTTAAAGGCTTCGACGTCGTCTATGACAAGCGTGAAGAGCAGAGCGTCCGTTACAAGATTCAGGAGACAGAGATTGATCTGACCAATGCCAATCAGGTGATTCGTGTCTATCTCGAACCGATCACGCTGATTCTGGGACAGCACGACGTAGGAGAGATCTAATTTCTTGCTGTCCATCCTCTATTGTGTTACAATTGTAATAATGCTCATTCCATATTGTGACGGAAGATTCATTTGAGGTGGATAACATGGTACTAGCTACAAAAATTCTTTTGGTTATCGCTTGTATTGGCCTGATTGCTGTTGTTCTTCTCCAGTCCGGTAAGAGTGCAGGTTTGGGCTCCATCGGCGGTGGTGCTGAACAAATGATCGGCAAGACGAAGGCACGTGGAATTGATGCCGTCCTCGGTAAAATCACCGTTGTATTTGCGGTATTGTTCTTGGTTGCGACTATCTTGCTCGGCTTCTTTTTAAATGCGTAATCCTGTAAGACCCTGAGACAGCAAGTTTTTCTTGCTGTCTTTTTCTCTATTCCTGACTTTCCTTGAGCCGATACGCTCATACTAACACAAACATATAATTTAAAAACGCAGTAAAGGAGAAATTCGATGACTGAACAAGACATCCTTGCGTTTATGCGTGAGCAGGCTTATCATCCGATGACCGTCCAAGAGCTCGAAGAAGCATTTAAGCTGGAGGGCGGAGACGCCTTTAAGACATTAGTCATCACTCTGAACCAACTGGAAGAACGCGGTGAAATCATCCGCACCCGCACCAACCGCTACGGCGTTCCTGAAAAAATGAACCTCGTGCGCGGCCGACTCCAGACCCACCAAAAAGGCTTCGGCTTCGTCATCACGGAAACCGCTGGTGAGCCGGACATCTATATCCATGCCAATGATATGGATTCTGCGATGCACGGAGACACCGTACTGGCGCGTGTCGAAAAAGAAACAGACGGCAATCGCTTGGAAGGCCGCATCGTCCGCATTGTGGAACGCGGCACGACCACGATTGTAGGTACGTTCCAGGACGAAGTCAATTACGGCTTCGTGCTCCCGGATGAGAAGCGGATTGGCAAAGACATCTTCATTCCAAAAGGCGCCTACAACGGTGCGGTAGACGGCCACAAAGTCGTCGTAAAGATCACCCGTTATCCAGAAGGACGTGCCAATGCAGAAGGGGAAGTCATCGAGGTACTGGGTCACAAAAACGATCCAGGTGTCGACATCCTCTCCATCATCCGCAAATTCGGCCTGCCGGAATCCTTCCCACAAGAAGTACTGGCAGAAGCAGAAGCGGCTCCAGACGAGATCTCCGAAGAAGAGCTCAAAGGCCGCCGCGACCTGCGTGACCGCATGATGGTCACCATCGACGGCGCAGACGCCAAAGACCTCGATGACGCCGTATCCCTCGAGCAGCTGCCGAATGGCAACCTGCGCCTCGGCGTACACATCGCTGACGTCAGCTACTATGTAAAAGAAAACTCCGCCTTGGATCAAGAAGCATTCAAGCGCGGTACATCCGTCTATCTCGTTGACCGCGTAATCCCGATGCTGCCACATCGCCTCTCCAACGGGATCTGCTCGCTGAATCCGAAGGTCGACCGTCTGACCATCACCTGCGACATGGAATTCGACCCGAACGCAGATATCGTCCGGCATGAGATCTACCTCAGTGTGATTAAGACCAACGAGCGTATGACCTACGCTGACGTGCGCAGCATCCTCGAAGAACGCAACGAAGAACTAATCACCAAATACAAAGACCTCGTACCGATGTTTGAAAACATGGAGAAGCTCTGCCTCAAATTGCGCAAGAGACGCATGAAGCGCGGAGCGATTGACTTTGACTTCCGCGAAGCCAAAATCCATGTCAACGAAGAAGGTGTACCGGTCGATATCGGCTTCCGCACCCGCTCGATTGCGGAGCAGATCATCGAGGAATTCATGCTGGCTGCCAACGAAACGGTCGCTGAGCATTTCCACTGGATGAAGCGTCCGTTCATGTACCGTGTCCACGAAGACCCGAAGGAAGAGAAGCTCCAAGCCTTCATGGAGTTCGTCACCAACTTCGGCTACCAAGTGCGCGGTAAAGGCAACAGCGTCCATCCTCGCGCCCTCCAGCAGCTTTTGGAGGAGGCAAAAGGAACACCGGAAGAAATCGTCATCAGCACGGTTCTGCTCCGTTCGATGAAGCAGGCGCGCTATGATGCGGAGAGCCTCGGGCACTTCGGTCTGGCGACAGACTTCTATACACACTTCACCTCTCCAATCCGCCGCTACCCAGACCTGATCGTTCACCGTCTGATCCGCGAGTGGGTGGAAAAGGGCAATATGGCTCCAGAGCGCGAAGCATACCTCGCTGCTGAGATGCCAAATATCGCCGAGCATGCCTCCCAGCGTGAGCGTCTCGCGGTAGATGCCGAGCGTGAGACAGACGACCTGAAAAAAGCCGAGTACATGGCCCAGCACATCGGCGAAGAATTCGAAGGCGTCATCTCCAGCGTCACTTCCTTCGGTCTGTTCATCGAGCTGCCTAACACCATTGAAGGTCTTGTCCACGTCAGCTACCTGACCGACGACTACTACCACTACAATGAGAAAATGTTTGCCCTCAAAGGCGAACGCACCGGGAAAGAATTCCGCATCGGTGACGTGGTGCAGATCCGCGTCTCCAATGTCAATATCGACGAGCGTTCCATCGACTTCGAGATTGTCGGCATGAAAAAGACCAACCGCTTCAACAACGGCGGTGGCAACCGCAAGCCGAAGGTCATCAGCGGCAACGCACGCGCCGGCAAAAATCCAAAGCAACAGCGTGAACGCGACCGCAACAAGCCAAAAGAAAATGCACCGGCAGCCTTCAAGCGCCGCCGTAAAAAAGACCGCCCAACCCTAGGCCGTGAGCAGCAGCTGGCCAACGTGGAAGCAGGCATCATGGAAGACACGGACGGTGTAGGCGATAAACCGCGTCAAAAGCAGTTCTGGGAAGACTTCGTCGCAGGCAAGCCGAAAAAACGCGGTCCAGTAGCCGGAGCAGCCAAACGAAAAAAGAGATAACCTCTTGATTCTTTGACAATTCTTTGCTAAACTAACTTTTACCATTCTTGTGCAGCCAACTGAGGTGATCGAAGTGAGTAAGACGAAGACCGGAACAAAACCCGTGGCCTCCAACCGCAAGGCGAGACACGATTATCATATTGAAGAAGTATATGAGACGGGCATCGAGCTTACCGGCACGGAGATCAAATCAGTGCGCGCAGGAAAGGTGCAGCTGAAGGACTCATTCGCCCGCATCGAAAACGGCGAAATGATGCTCCACAACGTCCACATCAGTCCGTATGAGCAGGGCAACCGGTTTAATCATGAGCCAGAGCGCAAGCGACGCCTCCTGATGCGCCGATTGGAGATCCTCAAGCTCAACCAACAGGTACGCGAAAAAGGTCTTTCCCTGGTCCCTCTGAGCATGTATCTCAAAGGTGGCTGGTGCAAGGTTGAGCTCGCCCTCGTCCGTGGTAAGAAGAACTACGACAAGCGCGATGACCTTAAGAAGAAAGAAGCTGCACGCGAAGTGGAACGTGCACTTCGGGATCGTCAGAAGTATTGATTGGTTAGACGGAGCAGTTTCTATGGCCCAGCGGTTCGGATTGGCAGTTCTGCCAGTAACCTCACATTGTAGTGATGCGAATCGATGTGCTATATTATTGATGTAGCCGATGAGGTCAGCACGCGAGCATGACCCGCCATCGTTGCTACTGAAGCTAACCAAGAGCTTCACATTGACAATCTTTATGCATGATCTTAGTTCACAGATAACCATTGTGTCTTGGGCGGCGGAAGTCTTAGAACCGCTTCCGCTGTCCAGACATTTTAGCTTCTTTTAGAGCATATGCTCACTTTTATCCTGGGGGCGTTCTGGATTCGACGGGGATGGTAGAGCATGAGAAGCGAGCCGGGGGGTTGCGGACCTCGTCACCAACGCAAACGCCATTAACTGGCAACAAACAACTTTCTCTCGCTGCTTAATAACCAGTGAGGCGCTACCACTCCATCGCCCATGTGGCGTGACTAGCGCTCAACTTTAGTGGGATACGCCGGAGGCTTCCGTCTGGAGCCGAAGGAAGAAGATCAATCAGGCTAGGTGCTGGGTCAGCGCGTCACTCCGCGAATCCATCACCGAAATTTAAATGAGTGACTGCGCTCGGAGATGCTCATGTATCGCTGTTTTCGGACGGGGGTTCGAATCCCCCCGCCTCCACCAAATACATAAATGATAAGCCACCTGATGAGGGTGGCTTTTTTGTTGGTTTAGTTATATTCTTGAAAAATAAAGAGAGTTGTATGTGCTGAGAGGATTGATTTAAGATTGGCATTAGATTTAAGTATAGATAATAGTGAGCTTAACATCCTAACCCTGAAATTTGGTATATGGATTATTCTTATGATCATAGCTTTGGTTTTTGTTGAAACAAAAGTACCGAGAATTCTTACCGGGATTTGTAGAGCTGGTGTGACTTTAGGTGGAATTTATTTGTTTGCCATGTGGATTAGTTAGATTTGAAACGAGGGATCAGTTTGAAGCAATGCACGTTATACGTCTCTATCAAGCAACATCAAATAGTGACGGAAGCTATCCAAGAAGCATTTCGTGGCAAGACGATCAAAGCGTCACCAGACGGCCGCGGATTAACCGTCATAGAAGGTCTATTTGACCCAAGCACCGTAACATTCAACACCGTGCGAGAGGATACCGACTCCGAAGCCTTCAGCCAGATGAAGCGTGGCATGTACGTCTTCTTCTACCAGATCGAAACCCCTCACAACCAGGTAAAAGAAAAACTGCTCATGCAAATCTCAGCTCTCAATATGGCGGTAGGTATCGTGTCGAGTAAGGAATTTGATGAAGAGACATTCCTCAACATCCTGAAGATTGCCAATGATGTGCATGGTATCGTGTTTCTCCCTACCGGTGAGGTGATCGATCCACAAGGCCGGCTGATCATGAATCCGGCTGGGGAATCGGAGTTGGAGGATTTGCCTATAATCGTAAGTAGTGGTAGAGGTGTTGATAGAGATGGGCATGTGGAGAAACTTGAACATCAGACTCGATCTCAATCGGCTGAAGCGCGAAAAGAGAGAAGCATGGAGCTTTTGCGTGCGCAGGGCATCCCCGTGATTGATCATCTCCCTGTCATCGCAGGGGACGAAGAGGCTGTAATCCGCAGCAAAAATGAGATCGTGCAACGTGCCATTGCTTTGTGCCTGATCGCCGTCTATGCGGGGAATCTGGCGGAGGATGGGAAGATCCAAGAAGGTCGGAAGGTTATTCAAGCGATTATTCAACAATATTGGGCAGAAGGATTTTTCACTGAAAAAGAAGAAGAATTCTTTACTGACGATCATCTCGAACAGACGGGTATCATCCAGATGGCGTGGATGTACGAATGCTACTGGGTGCTGCTGTGGGCGCTCGGGTTTGTGGAGGAGCTTAATTTCCCGGGACAGATTTGTGATGTGCAGGCAGCGGTTAACACGTTGCGCCACGCGGGTAACTATGATGGCTTCTATCGAAAGGCGTCTGTCCGGAGCAAGGAAGACATTCTAAATCAGGCCGATCTGATCTACCGTTATCATTGGGCTTGTGTGAATGCGAGAGTCAATAACCAGCCGGTACCGGGAGATTTGGATGCGGGAGTGGTGATGGAGCGACACAGAGCGTTTAACTGGCTCATCCGCTACATGGATGCGGACTGGGATGACGTGAGGACGGATACATAGCCCAGAGGGAGATAGAATAGACAGTAATCAAAAAAGAGAGGGACGATGATTGATGACCATTCAGCTAAAACCTGTTACGCGGGATAATTTTTTGGCATGTATCCTGCTGAAATCATATGACTACAAAGGCTATCATCTTTTTGAGGAGCATGTGACCTCTAATGCATTTTCACTAGCACAGGCTTATGCCCAGCCGGAGTGGACGCCAAGGGCCATCTATGACGGTGAGACCTTGGTTGGGTTAACGATGTACGGGCTTGAGCAGAGGGAGCATTTTTACTTTATCACCCGACTGATGATCGATTACCGATATCAGGGTAAGGGATATGGTAGAGCGGCGATGCAGCAGGTGATTGAGGAGATTCGTGGGTTGGGAGCAAGTGAGGTGTATACGAGCATTGTAGCTGGCAACGAAGCAGCCAAGGGTTTGTATTCGAGCCTGGGCTTTGAGGAGACAGGGCGTTTTATCGAGTTCGGCGGTGAGCTTGAGCCGTTGTATTGCTTAAAGCTGGAGTAGGATTGGTACATCGAAGGGTAAGAGAAAAGAAAGATTGACAGTGAAATAACAGAAAAACAGACAAATAGATACGTGAAAGCAATCAAATCGGCTGCACTTCGGTGTGGCTTTTTTTATTGGTTGTTTTGACAGCAGTTTGAAAATCCTCCATTCATCCCATCCTATTCGTATTCATCACTCTTTTTCGGAGGGAAACCTACTATGGAAGCAAGCTGCCCGTCTATATGGCCAGAGGAGAAAACACCAGACGATGTCGCAAACTGTACAGACTGCGGTCTCTATACACATGGCTCCCGCATGATCTGGGGAGAAGGCAATCCACATGCGCCGATCATGATCGTCCTTGATAATCCGGGGGCAAGGGAGGATCGGGAGGGCAACCCGTTTGTCTGCGGGACCAGAGAGACCTTGCAAAAAGCGGCATATGAGGTGGGAGTAAGTGCGGAGGATTTATATGTGACCTATATTCTGAAGCGCCGACCGGTCAAGGCCTATGATAAGGAGCGTACCAGGGAGAAGACGACGGTGTCCTATCATCCGTTGGCGGTGAGGAGACGGCCTAATCTGTGGAAGTATTTTATGGAGGACTGGCGGTTTTTGGTAGAAGCGTATAGGATATGATAAAATGAATGGGAAATCTTACTTTTACACAAGAGGCGGTTCACTAAGGCTGTTCCCTATAAATGCCAGATAGATTCACAGGAGAGAGGGTCTTGTCAGTGGATGAATCAATTGAAATACTAAATGAAGAAGTATTTGAGAATCTGGAACAAATCCTCCAATTGTTAGACCCAAGGCTGGATCTAAAGCTATATGCCATTATCTCGTCAAAGAAACCAGACAAATTAGAAGCGATGAGAATCAAACGCAGTTTGTCCCCTGATCCCAACATCGAGACGATTATCCAAGAGCCACTTACCAATCCAGAGACCGTACTTGATAAGATTGGGGTTCCCAAATCAGCTTGGGAAGGGGATTTAACGCAGTTTATTGCTACACTTGATGGTTTTGACTTCAAGCCTTATGTCATGTCCGTCAGAGAACAGACTGATACGGGCGTAACCGTCCAAAATTCGCCAGATTCCGATACCAAGGACGATACCAAGGACGATTCTTCTCCAGTACCGTGGGAGCCAAATGAGTGGCGGATCGTTTATTCAAACGGATTTAAGTTAGCAAATAAAAACAAGATTGATATCCAATATTTCCTTGCCATCGAATATGTGGATGTTGAAACAAGATCCATTTACTATGATAAGCCACAGTTGTCTTTTCTGAGAATGATGCTCGATTACTACTTTTTAGACTTTTATGATTGCGAGGAAGATAAGAAATTAAAGGTAGACAATGAGCTGGGTATCAAGAAAAAGTACAGAGAAGATTGCGGTCAGTTCCTTCAGCGGATGGCAAGGCTGTTTTTAGGTAAAGTTCAGGATTTCATTGAACAGGGAAAGCATTTGAATGAGAGTTTTGCTGTTTCTTCAGATACGCAGCAGATTGTAAACAATCAATACTATATAAACAATCTCCTTGAGAAAATCGATGGAATCTCAAATCGAACGTATGAAGGAGACAGCCCTTTTGGTTGTATGCTGCTGTTGGACCGAGATACGCTTACTCAGGAAAACTTTGTGAGGTATGCTGTGAAGTTTCAGGATACCCGCCTGATTAAGATGGAGGACGCCCGTAAGATCAGAAAGTTGCTTGAACTGACGAATAAAGAGAACGACTTATACCTGATTGCAGATCATAATTCGATCTATGGGATCGGAGAGATTAATTGGAGTCAGATTAAAGAGAAGTTGATTTTTAAATTCGAGTTTAAAGGCTTATCCAGGTACAACGTCTTTCTTGTAACTATGGAAGAAAAAATAAGTGCAGAAGGTAAGCTCATCACAGAGGATGAAAAGAAAATATTAAAACTGACAACGGATATTGAGATCGTTTCACATAAACTGTTAGGTGTTTCATTCAAACGACCCGAATTAGGGGATGGTGGGTTCACTCCAGAATTGTTCAAACGGGTGATCAAGACCGAATTTAAAAATACGGATATCAGTGATAAGCAGATCGAAAAGCTACAGGTTGTGGTTAAAAAGGCAAAAGAACAACAGAGTGGTACGATGGTGGTGATTACCGACCATGACACGGCAGTAGACGAATTGAAAAAACTGCAAAAACAATCAACTCCGATCATACCTACCGAAATTAATCCGGCCTTCATCAAGCATCTGACCTCAATTGATGGAGCGATCTATTTTGATACATCAGGAGCTTGTCATGCCATTGGTGTCATATTGGATGGTCTGGCTCATGAACATATGGGTGACTCCAGCCGGGGAGCACGCTATCATTCGGCCTATCGTTATGCAGAAAAATTAAAAGGAGAAGATAAACGTTGCGTAATCGCGATCATTTCTGAAGATGGAATGGTGAATCTGATCCCGGAGCAGGTGAATGAAGCGGCTATACGTCGAGCTTTTAAGCAATTTATTGGATACGTCAATGATCATGAGGAGCTGACAGAAGGAAAAATAAAGGCCTACGATGATGAATTAAATAAAGTAATAGGGGATGTTGACTGTGATTATCAACATTACTTTATCTTGGCAGATGCCTTCTACAAGAAACCTTACTACTTAGAAGCAGCAAAATACTTTGAAAAGGGTTTGGATAAGTGTGAGCATTTCAGCACATCTTATCAACGAAAGCTTGCATATTCTCATTTGAAATACGCAATGTCTCCCCAAGATGTCTCGATCAAAAAAGAGCATTTCGAAAAATCAATAATTGAGTATAATAAACTAATCGACTCTGCAAATGATACTGAGATTGAACACAATGATTATAACTGTCGAGCTTTAGCATTTAATTTATTAGGTAGAAGACTTGGAAAGGAAGAATCCGCTAAGAGGGATGATTACTTCAGTAAGTCCTTGGTTGATTTTACCAAGTCAATTGGTATGAAGAAAAGTAAGTTTAATGTCCTATATAGTAATCGTGCAAGTTTATACTGCGATATGGGGAAATGGAAGGAAGCTATAGAGGACTATATGGCGGCTGAATTAGAACAATCGTCTGAGGATACAATCAAAAAAATAATGGATATTGTAAAAGAAGATGATTCATATTTCCTTCATGCCGTATCTGTTTATTCACAGATAAGAGGTAAGCAGGAAAGTGAGGAATTACGAAAACAATTGATTGAATATGGTAAGCAAATTGCCGCAGATAACCTGGAAATTGCTGCGACATTGAAGCAACAAGGTTTTTTGGAAGAGTAAGAGCAGAATCATAATCTGATTCAATTCCTCCTCCACCAAAAAAGACAAGAAAGCCACCCAAAGAGGTAGCCTTCTTGTCTTTTTTCCTATACCTACTTCAACGGAAACCTCACCACGACCCGTGTCCCCGTCCCCAGCTCACTCCCCACCTCTATCTCCCCGTCAAAACTCTCAATCAAATTCTTGACCATAAACAGCCCGATCCCCTGGCCGCTTTTGTCCTGATTCATCTTCTCATATTTGCGGAAAAGCATCTGCATCTGCTCCTCGCTCATCCCGACTCCGTTGTCTTCGACGACAAGCTCCAGATGGTCTTCCTTGGTATGGGCGGTCAGCGTAACCGTCTGGCCTTCCTCGCTGTATTTGATCGCATTGCTGAGCAGGTTGGAGATGATCAGCTTGAACCCGATCGAATTACAATTGAGCAGCAGATGCGGAGAGCTAGATACTGATGTGGTGAGGTGAATGTTCTGCGTGCGGGCTTTGATCTCCATGATCGAGATGACCTCTTCGATCAGAGGATAGATCTGCGTGAGCCGCTTTTTCCAGAGGGCATCGGTGGACAGCATTTGCTCGGTATTGATAATATGCGTGATCTCGTTGTCGATCAGGGTGACGTAGTCGACGATCCCTTTTAATTTTTCCTCTTTGTCGAGGGTGTTCTCCTGTGCGAGGAGCAGGGAAGCATAGGCCTTGATGACTGTCAGTGGATTGCGTACCTCATGCGAGACGACATGGACGAAATCCAGCTTCTGCTTGTACAAATCTACTTCGGATTCCAGCTTGGTTTGGGCGGATAGGGTGGGAAAGCAGACTTCTTTGGCCGATTTCTTATAGAGATTAGAGAGAACGAGCTCGTGGTCGGTCATGAGGTATTCGTGTGTCTTCATCATTTCAATCTGGATGATTGATGGGACGATATTGCCGTCATAGGCACAGACGGTCAGGTAGCCGAGTTCGCTTACGGACAGATCGGCTTGGCATTCATAGGTGTGGAGCTTGCTCAGCATGTCCTCCTGGCTCTTCCAGTCGACGTGTCCCCAGAGTCGGGCGGTCAGGTTGTTATGTAAGTAAGGCTGGATTGCTTGATCCAGATTAGCCAGCACACGGTCGAAGTGAAAATCCTCATACATGCGGTAGAACTCGTAGCTGTCGATATACTCAAGCTTATCCAGCTGATGGGGAGCGGCTTCTTTTACTTTTTCGTAGATGAGCTGGAATTTTTCCTGACTCTCGATCAACATCACATGCTGGTCCAATTGAAAGCCAGCGAGGATAAAAGAGACGGCATTTTCGATATAACGATCTTGTTCACCATAAAAGTAGAGAATGTGGGACCCGTTATTGACGTGTAGCTTGTTGGTTAACGGAATCGTCTGTAAGGGAACGGACATGGTAGCCATTGATCTGAACACGCCTCCTCCGAGTAAATGGGGAAAATAGAATCACCTTACGAAATTAAGTATTTCTATTATATATGAAAAATTCCAATAATGTATAAGTTAAAATAGCATATCCACGCGTATTCAACACATTTGGCTGCACTTCGGTGTGGCTTTTTCATTGAACTTTTCCATGTGGTTGGACAAAATATAGGTACGATAGGAGAGGTGACAGGATATGATTCGATTAAGTGCGTTAGACCAATCTCCCATCTCTGACGGTAGCACAGCGGTTGAGGCGTTGGCGCAGACTGGTCGGCTGGCTGTGGAGTTGGAGCGGCTGGGGTATCATCGGTTGTGGGTGTCGGAGCATCATCATACATATAGCTTGGCCGGGTCCAGCCCGGAAGTCTTGATCTCACATCTGGCTGCGATTACGAAGCAGATTCGTGTCGGTTCAGGCGGGGTGATGCTTCCCCATTACAGCCCGTATAAAGTAGCCGAAAACTTCCGGGTGCTGGAGGCGTTGTACCCGGGGCGGATAGATCTTGGACTTGGACGTGCGCCGGGTGGGATGCCGCTCGCTACCAGAGCGTTGCAAGGTGGGAGATTAACTGGTGTGGACAGCTATCCAGATCAGCTGGATGATCTCATCGGGTATCTGCATGACAGCTTGGACGAGCGCCATCCTTTTGCCCAGCTGAAGGCGACGCCGATCGTAGAGACCGCACCAGAGATGTGGCTGCTGGGTTCGAGTGGGGACAGTGCCAAGCTGGCTGCAGAGCGGGGAGTCGCATTTGCCTTTGCTGCGTTTATCAACGGGGATGGCGGGGACCGTGTGACGAGATGGTATCAGCAGAACTTCCAGCCGTCTATCCTGGGGGACAAGCCGAAGTCGATGGTAGCCGTCTTTGCCGTGTGCGCCGAGACAGAGGAAGAAGCCAACCGGCAAGCATCCAGCATCGATCTGTCTCTCTTGTTATTAGAAAAAGGAATCATGCGTGATAAAGGCACTCCTACCGTAGAAGAGGCCCTGGATTATCCGTACACCGAGTACGACTTGTACCGCATTAAGGAAAACCGCAAGCGGATCATCGTCGGGGACAAGGAGCAGGTGCGGGCCAAAATCTTGGAGCTTAGCGAAGCGTACCAGACAGACGAGGTCATGGTCGCGACGATCGTGCATGATTTTGAGGCGAAGCTGCGTTCCTATCAGCTGCTGGCAGAGGCTTTTCCACAGTAAAAAGATATTCGTTCCGTTAGAAGCATATGCCGTCATCTGCGACTGGCATATGCTTTTTTTATTGCAGGTAAACGGCGTTTCAGCATTTAACAATTGAATTACCTGTATTTTCTAACTATAATAATATTAACAATTTTGGTTAAATAAGGAGGTTTCTAAAAATGAACTGGAAACAGGTTGTGCTCAGCTCTCTTGCAGCGGTTACGGTTACGATGGGTGTTCCTGCTTTTAGCGGAGGGGCATCTGCGTTCACCTACGGCCCGTCGTCGATCTTCGAGCAGCTGGATTATGGCGTCTATTGGTTCGGCAAAGGCAATGTCAGCCAAAAAGCGGTGAAGGGACAAGCCAATCCTTACTATGACCCTGCTAAGCCGACAGTGATCTTCGTACATGGCTGGCAACCGCTCTCATCGGTCATGGAGAGACGTGAGGATTTTGATTATGAGCAGTATTTTGTCTACAACACTGGGGATGAGTGGGTGGATGCAGGCTGGAACGTGGGGATTTTCTTCTGGAACCAGTTCGCGGATGAAGAAGAGGTGACCGATGCGGAGGCGAAGATCTGGACAGCGGACGGCCCAAGAGGCATGAGATGGCTGAGAAATGACGAGGTCTACCAGACATTTGAGGATCTGAACCGCAGTGCGTCCGACCTTTTTGTAGAGGAATATATGAATGCGCTTTCAGATTACAAAGGAGACAACATCCGCATCGTCGGGCACTCACTCGGCAGCCAGATGGCCACGCTTCTGACCAAAAAAGTAAGCGACAAAGTACAGGCAGGCCAGCTCCCAGCCAACCTGCAGCCAGACCGTGTCGCACTGCTTGATCCGTTCTGGTCGAAGTGGGGCAAGGGTTATCTCGGTGGTAAATGGACAGGCGAAGTCAGCCGGGAATATGTCTCAGCACTGAAAGCTAAGGGGATTGTGTTCGAGCTTTACAAATCGTCTGCGATTAATGATATGTGGATCGGAGATGAGAATCTGGAGATGCGCCGCATGACTACTTTTGTCGAGTACCAGCCATGGTATATCCCGGCTGTTGACCAGATCGGCCAGCATAATATTGCGACGAAAATGTACTTCTCATCGTTTGGCTTCCAGGCTCCTGAGGTGACGGTCAACTGGCTCGGCCAACGCATCAAGACGGGCAACACCGCGCCAAGTGCTGCGATGTCTGATGCGGAGATTGGCAAGCGCATGGATTCGGGCAAAAAGTGGGTACAGGTGGAGGGACGCATGACCCAGAGCACGGATGATGACTGGTATGAAGTGAAGTCCAAATAAAGGCAGTAGGATAACAAGGCACGATAAAAACGTCGGCATGCTTGGGCTGGCTGATACCAATTAGACAGGAGGGGAAGAGCTGTCTAGCTGGATACGGTCGTCCGGGAAATCCGGCGTTTTTGCTATGGGGGCATATCCAAATGAGTGCGTATCCGAATCAGCGTAGACCCGCCCGCCTATACCCACCCGCCTATACAGAGGTCTTCACGCTCACTTCCCGCAACGCCTCGGCAAACCGTGACACACCCTCGTGGATCAGATGCTTTTCTGCCCGTCCGAATGTGAAGCGGACATACCCTTTCTGCGAGCCCAACACACTCCCCGGCACGAATACCACACCCCGCTTGATGGCCGCTTTGAGCAGCTGATTTTCATTAACCGGCTGCTTCAGTCGGCACCAGAGATGGATACCACCCTCTGGGATCAAGAAATCCGCCTGATCAGGCAAAAAGTGCTGTAGAGATCGGACGAGCAAGTCGCGCTTGGCCATCAGCTCACCGCGGAGCATATCGATATGGGCAGTGAAATCATCGGATTGGAGGAAGGTATGGGCCACCCACTGAGGAAAGATGCTGTGTCCAAAATCAATCTGCTGCTTGGCATCGGCCAGCCGCTCGATCACCATCTGCGGGCCGATCACCCAGCCGATCCGCAAGCCGGAAGCGGCGATTTTGGTCAGCGAGCTGATGTAGAGAACCGTCCCGTGACGATCCATTGACTTGAGAGTGGGGATGCGCTCACCGGTGAAGGATGTCAGACTATAAGGATCATCCTCAATCACAGGGATGCCGTACTCACTCGACAGCTCCAAAATCCGCAGCCTCCGCTCACAGCTGAGCAGGGTGCCGGTCGGGTTCTGATAATTAGGATTGAGAAACACCATCTTGATCCGGTGCTGTCGGTGCAGAGCGGCGAGGTCTTCAGGATTCACTCCGTCCTTGTCAACAGGCAGGAGGAAGGTCCGCAAGCCAGCCGACTGAAAAAGCGGAAGCGAGTAGCAATACGATGGATCTTCAATCGCGACAGCGTCCCCCGGTTGCAGCAGGCATTGGACGACCAGATGAATCGCCTGCTGGGCCCCGGATGTGATGAGGATGGAGCTTGGGCTTGCGTCGATGTCCTTGAGGGTTTTCACATGCGTAGCGATCGTCTCGCGCAACGGCAGATTTCCCTGTGGGTTCTCATAGCCCAAGTGCCACTCGAAATCCTGCTGTGCCATCGCCCGGCGAAAAAAGTCTTGGGGAAACAGATCAGCAGACAGCTCTCCGCTTGCCATGTCGATCAGATCATTATCCTGCGTCTCTTTGCGGATATGACGAAGCAGGGGCAGATTGGGCAAAAAAGAGCCGCGTTCTACCATCTGCCGCCAGTTGGGCACACGGGCGCGGGCGATTCCCCAGATATCTGCACTGACACGGGTGCCGCTGCCTTGCTTGCGCTCGACGATTCCTGCGGCACGCAGCTCTTCATAGGCGGCGATCACGGTACTGCGGTTCACTTGCATTTCTTTGGCGAGAATTCTCTCAGATGGCAGCAGACTCCCCGGTGGAAACTCTCCGTTGGAAATGCGCTGTTCGATCAATTCTGCCAGTTGTTTATAGACAGGCTTTTCACTCATGAGCAGATCACAGCCTTGTATCGGGATTAGAGGTTACCCATCCATTATAGAGAAGTGGATGAGCAAAAAAAAGCCGAATTGGATGGTGTGTTTTTGCCCAAAGCAGGTATGATAGAGGAGTAGGGATAACAGAAGGCCGCGAATCGGCTACAGGCTAAATATATAGAAGAAAGAGTGAGGCTGATATGATTTATGTAGCACTCATTGTGATATTGACTCTCATCGGGGGCATCGCCACGTTCATGATCGGGCTTAATCCCAAGGAAGAAAACTATGGCAAGCGTACTAAAAATAATATGGTTCGTCTGGTTGGTTTTTATGTAATAAGCGCAATCATCCTGCTCGTGATTTTTTCGTATTACGTTCTCTAACAGATTCATGCCAATGGAAACATGCCGTACCTGTTCGCGGGTACGGCTTTTTGCTGTCATAGCCAGAAGGGTTTTCCAGGTAAGAGCGGAATTTCTTCACATAACACAAAATATCTACTCCAAAAAACAGACAGAAAGAAGGTCACCCTATGAAAATCGTCTTAGCATCTGCCCGTTACCCACGTTCCTTACGGGAGGGGATCGACAACGCGGTCCGCCTCATCCGACAAGCAGGGGAGCAGCAGGGCGAGATCATCTGCTTTCCTGAAGGTTATCTCCCAGGTCTGAGAGGGCAGGGCTATGAGGTCGAGCCATACGATCATCAGGCTCAAACAGAGGCTCTCGAAGAAATCCGGTCAGCCGCCCAACAATGTGGGATCGCCGTGATTATGGGCATGGAATGGCAGACCAGCCTTGGTATCCATGTGGGTTCCTTTGTGATCTCGGAAAAGGGCGAGGTCTTAGGCTTTCAGGCGAAAAATCAAATTGCTCCCGAGGAAGAGGCCTACTATGTTCCAGACGGCGTACGCCGAGTCTTCACCGTAAAGGACCTCACTTTTGGGATCACGATTTGCCACGAAGGCTGGCGTTATCCGGAGACGGTTCGATGGGCGGCGGTGAGAGGGGCGCAGATCGTGTTCCATCCGCAGATGACCGGATCCGATACAAGTGGGCCGACGCTGACCGAGTGGGGACATCCCGCTTCCCCGTATTATGAAAAAGCGATGCTTTGCCGCAGTATTGAAAATCATATTTATTTTGCCAGTGTCAATTACGCGTTGAAATATCAGGATTCGGCAACCAGTCTGATTTCTCCTGAGGGGGAATGTATGGCCTATATGCCGTATGGGGAAGAAGGATTGCTGATATACGATATCGACCCGAGCCAAGCTACAGGGTTTTTGGCGAAGCGGTATAAGCCCGAGCTTTACCAAGAGGGTTAATCCCGACTGAAAATAAAAGAAGCCCGGCCAGCCTGATGATAATCACGAGGCAAAGGTAGGGCTTCTTCTGTTCATTATTTCGTCAGATGATAAACGACCGACTCATAAGGACGAAGCTTTAGTGCTTCTCCTGCTGTGCCATTCTGTTCATAGTTGCTGATCAAGACCTGCTTGTTATACCCGGCATAATCGGCAAGCGAGATCGACACTTGATCCTTCGTGAAGTTGTTGATCACAAGCAGCTTCTCATCGCCCAAGGTGCGGGTGTAGATGTAAGTCTTGTCATCAGCGATCCCTTCAACCAGATCATACGTGCCATAGACGGCCACCTCATGCTGCTTGCGGAGCTGGATTAGCTGCTGGTAGTAGCGGTAGATGGAGTTCGCGTCCTTACGCTGTGCTTCTGCGTTGATTTCGGTATAGTTCGGGTTGAGCTTGATCCACGGGATACCTGTGGTGAAGCCGGCGTTGGCGCTGTCGTCCCATTGCATGGGGGTACGGGCGTTGTCGCGGCCTTTGATGTAGATGCCCTTCATGATGTAATCCTCGTCCAAGTCGTCGATTTTTGCTTCGCGGTAGTAGTTGAGGATCTCGACATCACGGTAGTCATCGATGGAGGTGAACTGCACGTTGGTCATGCCAAGCTCTTGACCCTGATAGATGTAGGGCGTACCTTGCATCAGCATATAGAAGGTGGCAAGCATCTTGGCAGAGACCTCGTGGTATTCGGAGTCATCGGCGAAGCGGGAGACAGAGCGTGGCTGATCGTGGTTTTCCAGATAGAGCGCGTTCCAGCCATGACCCTCCAAGCCTTTTTGCCACTTGGAAAGCACGTCCTTGAGATCGGCCAGCTTCCATGGCTGTACGTCAAACTTTCCTTTTTCCGTATGATCGAGGTTCATATGCTCGAAGTGGAAGACCATGTTGAATTTCCCGATCTTTTCGTCAGCATAGGCAAAAGCATCTTTTGGCGAGACACCTGGAGTTTCGCCGACGGTCATGATGTCGTACTTGGAGAGAACTTCGTCTTTCATCTCTTGCAGGAAGTCTTGGATGCCCTCTACATTGAGATGGCCGTCCCATGCAGCTACATAGCGCTTGTTGTCAGGGTTTGGCATGTCAGGGAATCCTGGAACCTTTTTGATGTGGGTGATCGCATCGACACGGAAGCCGTCGATCCCTTTGTCCAGCCACCATTTCATCATGTCATAGATGGCTTCGCGGACGGTCGGGTTCTCCCAGTTGAGGTCTGGCTGTTTGGCGGAGAAGAGATGCAGGAAGTACTCATCTGTTGCATCATCGTACTTCCAGGCGGAACCGCTGAAGATTGATTCCCAGTTGCTTGGCTCCTTGCCGCCTTTGCCAGGGCGCCAGATGTACCAGTCGCGTTTTGGATTGTCTTTGGAGGAGCGGGATTCGAGGAACCACGGATGCTCATCCGATGTATGGTTGGCGACAAGGTCCATGATCAGCTTCATGCCACGCCCGTGAACCTCAGCGAGCAGCTCTTCCCAATCAGCCATGGTGCCGAATTCATCCATGATGTCGCAATAATCGCTGATATCGTAACCGTTGTCATCATTGGGGGATTTGTAGACCGGACAGATCCAGATGACGTCGATGCCCAGTTCTTTGATGTAATCCAGCTTCGAGATGAGACCGCGCAGATCGCCGATCCCGTCGCCGTTGCTATCCATAAAACTGCGTGGATAGACTTGATATACGACACTTTCTTTCCACCATTTCTTATCCATTAGACAGTTTCTCCTTATATGTACCTTAGTATGATCGTTCACTAATCCTTATTATAAAGGTTTTTTCTATAGAATGCCCGAGGCAAAAGAAGTTTAGCGGCTATCCGAGTGATGGTTATTTCCTTCCAATCCTGCACATGTTACTATGAGAAAATCCCCAAAAATCATCAAGGCAAGAAAGGAGGTTCTGACATCATGAGATTTAGCTTCACCCGCTTGCTGTTATGTTTGGTAATCGGTGCTGGTATCGGTACCCTGCTCGCACAGTTTCATGTTCAAATGGACTCGATCTATATGTTTATCGGGCTTTTTGCCGTGATTTTTCTGGCTTTCTATGGCTATACCTACTATAGGCTCTACAACACGAAGGATCTCAAGTGGGTAGACAAGTATATCCGGGACAACTTGAATAATCCTTACTATGCCTATCTGCATCATTATGTAGAGGGTGATTTGTCACGTGCAGAAGAGAGTATCCGCAAGCTCAAGCCAGGCCTCAAAAACGACCTGATCCGTGATCTGGGACTGATCGCGATCTATATGGAAACCAAAAGGTATGAAGAAGCAAGACGATTATCCGAACAATTGAGTGTACCGGATGCCCGCCATTATTCATTGGGCCTTATTGCTTTGGTCCATAAAGACTGGGACGAGTATGCCTTTCACCGTGAGCAGCTCAAGGACAAGCGCTTTCGGCAGATTTTTGAGACGGAAGAGGCTTTTCACCGCGGAGATCTGAAAAAAGCAAAAGAAACCGCTGACCGCCTTTTGGCCCAATCAGGCGGCATTACAAGGTATTTATTGGTAAAAGGAATCGAGCGGAGCGAGAATGATCCTGACCGAACCTTTTATTTTTAAACGATGCCAATGTTTGGAATGTATATTCCTTGCATTGGCATTTTGTTTTGTTTTTTAATATCAGAACCATCCTACTGAATTGAATGATCGTTCAACTAACCTCCAGAGGCAAAATGCGAGTGGAAATGTTACTGCAAACGGAAATCGTCCGTCAACTCCAATCAGCGCCGCGTCAGAATCTATTTACATGTATATCGATTTTGACAAATGATTTCCGGGGAAAACAAAAAGGGCGTTTATCTGCATCGAAATCTTTTTACAAACGAAATAATTCCTTTTCCTATCAATTGGTATAAAAAGCTCAACAATCAAATAATTTTGTTGTGTAAATATTTTTTAAAATTTATGAAGGAAGTCAGAAAAGTTTGTAGAATAGTATTAACAATAGGAATTATAATAGTATTTATTGGATTCATACTTTTTTAGAATGCCAGTCATTACTATTGTGTTTCCTCATATTCTCAGAGGGTAGTTTTCTATCCATATAAAAAGAAAGGGTGGTTTTCAGTGAAGATGAACAAATCGATCGCTGCTCTGCTTTCTACTTCTTTCCTTGTAGGGGCAATGGTAAGCGTTCCAGTTACCACATCTGCTAAAACCGATGAACACAAGCATCAGCACTCTGTTGATCTGGCAACAGTGAACACAGAGCGTCTCATCAAAGCGCTCAAAGCAAAAGGCGTGATCCCAGAAGGCGCAACTCAAGAAGAAATCGACGAGATGGTAGCTGAATTCCTCAGCGATCGCCAAGTTCCACACGGTCTTGACGAATCCACTGAATTCGGTAAAAAGCTTGCGAAAAACCAAGCAATCGTCCAATCCAAAGCAGTAAAAAACATCAACAACGCTAAAGAAGGTCAACTCGAAGCGAAATTCCGCAATGTTCACAAAGATAACATCGTAATCGCGCTCGTTGAGTACCAAGACCAAAAACACAACCAACTCCCAGTTGTGCGTGATTCCATCTGGCTTGAAGACTTCAATGCAGAACACTATGACAGCATGCTGTTCAGCCCATACGGCTACCGCACTCCAGACGGTGTAGCCATGACTACTATGGCTCAATACTACTTCGAGCAATCCGGTGGTACTTGGACTGTTGACGGTACAGTTGTTCCTTGGACACTTGCTAAAAACAACAAAGCTTACTACGGTAAGAACGATGAGAACGGCAATGACCCGGCTCCACGTGAACTCGTTGTTGAAACTCTTGAAGGCGTAGGTAAATCCATCGCTGGTAAAGAAGATCTCTACGACCAACGTGACCCATACGATATCGATGGCGACGGCAATGTAATGGAAGCAGACGGCATGCTCGACAACCTGATGCTCGTACACGCTGGCGTGGGTGAAGAGACAGGGGAAGACGATGATGCGATCTGGTCCCACCGTTGGACTCTCCGCCGTCCGACTGCAATCCCTGGCACTACCCTCAAAGCATACGACTACATGATCCAACCTGAAGACGGTGCACCAGGCGTATTCGCGCATGAGTACGGTCACAACCTGGGTCTCCCAGACCTCTACGATACTTCCCGTAACGGTCATGACTCCCCAGTAGGTGCTTGGTCCCTCATGTCCTCTGGTTCCCACACAGGTAAAGTGTTCCAAACTGCACCAACCGGCTTCGATCCTTGGTCCAAAATGTGGCTCCAAGAAACTTACGGTGGTAAATGGATCTCCCCAACTGTGATCAATCACGAAGACCTCGATAACAAGAAGAAAACGGTAAAAATCAACGAAGCAATCTCCAGCAAGCCAGATGGCAAATTGATCAAAATCGATATGCCAGAAGTAGAAAAACTGCCACCAACTAAACCTTTCGAAGGCAGCTTCTCTTACTTCTCTGACGAAGGTGACAACCTCGACACCCGTATGACTTCCCAAGAAATCGATCTGACTGGTGCAAAAACAGCGACCCTCGCATTTGACACCTACCGTCAAATCGAAACAGGTTATGACTACCTCTACATCAATGTCATCGACGCTTCTGGCAAAAAGCACGAAGTGAAAGTTTGGGATGACTCCACTGATGGCGATTGGGTAAATGAAGAAATCGATCTTTCCGCATATGTTGGCGGTAAAATCAAAGTTGAATTCAACTACGTAACAGACGGCGGTCTTGCTCTGCAAGCATTCTACGTAGACAACATCACCGTTACTGCTGATGGCAAAACCGTATTCTCTGACGATGCAGAAGGCGAGAAAAAATTTGAACTCGACGGTTTCATCCACTTCGATGGCAAAGGTAAATTCTTCCCTGCATACTACCTCGTTGAGCTCCGTTCCCAAAACGGCGTAGACGCTGGTCTCAAATACTTCCGCCGCAGCGACACTTGGTTCACTTACGATCCAGGCGTACTGGTATGGTACTACGATGGCCGTTTCGGTAAAACGCAAGACAACAACACCTCTAACCACCCAGGTTTCGGTATGCTTGGTGTAGTTGACTCCCACCAACGTGTACACTACTGGAACAATGAAGACGGCAATGCAGAGAAAATCGCTGACTCCCGTTACCAAGTTCTTGACGCAGCATTTGGCTTCAACAAAACTTCCGGTATCGAACTCGACTACATCTTCGGTACAATGAACTACCCAGCACTCCCTGGCGTAGACACCTTCTACGATGGCAACGACTACACCATGCCAGAAGTACCTGAGATCGGTAAAGTTCTCCCTGAAGTTGGTCTCCAAATCAAAGTAAAAGGTATCTCTAACGACTTCACCCGTGCAGTTGTTGAGCTGTCCAAAAAATAAGTCCCGCACCAACAAAAAGAAGCCCTGAGGAAATCCTTAGGGCTTCTTTTCCGTGTACGGCTATAGATAGTAGAAAGACTATGCCAGCGCTGCTTCGATCGCCTGAGTCAGTTCTTGGCTGGTCGGCTCTACACGGCTGTTGAAGCGGCCTGCGATGGAGCCGTCCTTGCTGATCAGGAATTTCTCGAAGTTCCATGCTACATCGCCTGCAGGCTCAGCGTGGGTAGTCAGGAATTGGTACAGAGGGTGCTTGCCGTCGCCCTTGATCTCCACCTTGTCGAACAGATCGAAGGTGACACCGAAGTTGCGGGAGCAGAAGGTCTGGATCTCTTCGATGCTGCCTGGCTCTTGACCGCCGAAGTCGTTGCACGGAAAGCCGAGGACACGCAGACCCTTGTCGCGGTATTTTTGGTTAAGCTCTTCAAGTCCTTTGTATTGCGGAGTGAAGCCGCACTCGGAAGCGAGGTTGACGATCAGGAGGACTTGTCCTTGGTAAGCGGCGAGGGTCTTCTGTTCTCCGCCGGCGGTAGTGACTGTGATGTCGTAAATGGATTGGCTCATGGATCAAAACAGCTCCTTTGTCATGATAAATACAGGTTTTACCTCCCCATAGGATACAATTGCACAACCGCGTGAGCAAGGCGGGGAAGTGAAAAAATTGGTTTTTTTTGTCGGATTTTTGTGGTAAACTAAGTAGTGCTTAAGGAAAGAAAAGGCCACAGGTGCGGTAACACCCGTGACCTTATACAATAGACGTTCCCATCGAGGACGGCTTGTACTTGCAGGAATGACCGCCAAATTACTCAGTTGAGTCCGGCGGTCATTTTCGTTTTGAAGAGGCGGTTAACAGGGCGATAATCAATGTGCCGAACGTCAGCATCAACGACAAGCTTTCGTATACTGACATGACCCCACCCCCTTCCCTTAGGGAATCCACAAAGCTGTAAACAGCCGGTTCTCGTGGGAAGCGAATACTGTATCTGGTAAATATTATATCACGGTCTTTGCCAATATTGAATCAAAATGTGTTTTTGTCACAATTGTTAAAGCAGTTTGATTCCGCTGATGAGGATGATGGTGGAGATAGCAATGCGCAGGAAGGTTGTGGGAACCTTGGTAGAGAGGATACTGCCGAGAAATACTCCCGGAATTGAGCCGGACAACAGCTGCAGGACGATGGGGTAATCAACAGTTCCGAAGCTCGCGTGTGCAAGCCCGGCTGCTGTCACCAGTACAAAGGCGTGGGCGATGTCGGTACCGACGACCTGTTTGCCGCTGAGGGAGTAGAAGTACATCAGAGCGAGAGCGAAAAGCGAGCCGCTGCCGACTGAGGTTAGACCAACGATAAAGCCCAGAATAACTCCGATCGCAATGGTGATTCCGCGCTTTTCAGCGGTCGTTTTGAGTTGCCACTTATTCGGTTTGGGATCGCGCTGGGATCTGAATGTTTTGATGATCATGACGATCGGAATGAGGATGAGCGCGACACCGAGGATTTTTTTAATGATAACATCCGTTCCACCGTACAAATGCTCCAGCCAATGAATGACGTTGACAGCTACGACTGCACTCGGAACACTACCGATGGCAAAGTAGAGGGCGATTTGAAAGTTGACTGTTTTTTGCCTCCAATGCTGGAAGGCTCCGAATACTTTGGTGATCGAGTTATACACCAGATCGGTGCCGACTGCAATTGTGGGCGATATGCCGAGCATGATGAGGATCGGGGTAAGCAGTGCGGCTCCACCGACGCCGGTCAGCCCGACGAGGAAGCCGACCATCAGGCCGATAACCGTTAAGGTAATGTCCATGTCGTAACCCTTCCTTGTTCCGTAATTCTGAAACTTGCCTTGCAAACTAATAACAAAGTATGGATATCCGCCTGTTGTGGTGCGAATTCCTCCAAAAATAGGCATGTGCCTTTTGGGGCAAAACCTCATAATATGCAGACCGAAAGCTGTAAAAAAGTTGTCAAGTACAATGCTTGCTTTTAAGACTATGTACGTTATAGTAAAATTAGCAATTCTCTTCTGTTGACGTCACACTTTTCTTTTCGATACAATGAAACTCGTATGACTATGGTGTGATTAGAACGGACCGTACCTCACATAAGAAAGGAGTACGAGGGAACCATGGAACACGAAGCGACGTTAAAGAATTCGGACAGCCCATTTCCATCGGCTACTGATACATTCATTCAAGAAAAAAGTGCAACGTGGAGAGATTATTGGCAATTGACCAAGCCTGGGATCATTCTCTCTAACCTGCTGACCACCTTTGCAGGGTTTTGGGTGGCCTCTGAGGCGTCACCTGATGTGGCAACTCTCATCTTTACAATGCTGGGTGCTGCTTTGATCATCGGCTCCGGTGGGGCGCTTAACAACTACTGGGATCGTGAACTCGATCAGAAAATGCAGCGTACCAAAAACCGGGCTACCGCCACTGGCAAGGTTCATCCGCGAAATGTACTGGTTCTCGGGCTCGTACTCTTGGTTGCGAGTCTGGTGGTTCTCACGTTACTCGTTAATCCGCTTGCAGCTGTATGTGCACTGATGGGACATATTTTTTACGTACTCATTTATACACCTATGAAGCGTGTGACCACTCTCAATACCGTAATTGGCGGAATTTCCGGTGCGATGCCACCGTTGATCGGCTGGGCCGCTGTGACGGAAAACCTCGATCCGGGCGCATGGATTCTGTTTTTGATCCTGTTCCTCTGGCAATCCCCGCATTTCCTCGCATTGGCGATGCTTAAAGTAGAAGACTACCGCAGCGGAGGTCTTCCGATGCTTCCGGTCGTAAGAGGCTTTGCTGAGACGAAGCGCCAGATGTTCTTCTGGGGGGCGGCACTCCTGCCGGTTTCTCTGATGCTTTTCCTCTATGCACCTGTCGGCTACGTCTATCTGGCGACCGCGACCATTCTCGGTGTGATTTACCTTGTTCTTTTATTCCAAGGATTTAAGACCAAGGATGACATCGCTTGGGCCAAAAAACTGTTTGGCTACTCTCTGATCTATCTGACTGGTATGTGTGCTGCGATGATCATTAGTGCCATCTAGTGCATGTTTGACACGTAAATTACAAATTTGCCATAGAAACATCTCTTGCAAAGCTTGAGATGTTTCTTTATTTTAAGATAGGGAACACATAGATCGTCATCCAAAACAAATGAGGGTTGAGAATGGATAAATATTTCAAGAGGTTGGCAGTGCTGTCTACCGTCGTGATGTTCATAGTCATGATTGCAGGCTCGCTCGTAACCAAGACCGGATCGGGTCTGGGCTGCGGAAATGACTGGCCGCTGTGTAACGGGAAGTGGGTCCCGGCTTATACCATTGAATCGTTAATTGAATATACGCATCGTCTGACAACAGGCCTTGCGGGGATTGTCGTAATTGTTTTCTCTGTGTGGGCGTGGCTCCGTTACAAAGGGAACAAGGAAGTGCGGGGACTGGCGATCTTCGGCATGTTTTTTATCGTGGTGGAGTCACTGCTGGGCGCTTCTGCGGTTATGTGGCCGCAGTCTTCTCCGGTGCTTGCCTTGCATTTCGGATTCTCGCTTTTGGCCTATACGGGCGTCTTTTTGCTTACATTGTTCGCGCTGAATCGGGAGCGTTCGGCACCGATGATTCAGACGGAAGTGCCTTTTGGCGTAAAAGTGTACACCTGGTTTACTGCATTGTTCGCTTATGGCGTCATCTATCTCGGCGCCTATGTCAGACATACGGGCTCCAATCTGGCTTGTCCAGACTGGCCGCTCTGTCAGGGTCAACTCATCCCTGATCTGTCTGCGATGGACGGGAATGTCGGCGTCCAGTACTTCCACCGTTTGGCGGCGGGTGTCCTGTATTTGATGCTGATGGGTCTCTTCATCTACATCGCACGCCATTACCGCAATACCCGTCAAGACCTGTACAAGACCTCGAAGTACGTATTTATCCTGATCACTGCACAGGTGCTGAGCGGCGGCTTGGTCGTCTTCACCAAGCTCAACCTGTCGGCGACCATGCTCCACTCCGCGATTATCACCGTGATGTTCAGCTTATTGTGTCATCTCTGCATGCAAGTGATGAAGAGACCAGAGCAGGAGTATGAGGTGGAGAAGGTAGCGGTTGAGCAGGGTGTTGTGAAGAATTCGGGTAAAAAGACAGTAAAGACTGCAACAGAGACTGTGTGACGTAATGTCGCACGGTCTTTTTTTTATTGTATATATCTTTTTTCTCTTAATTTTTTATTTTTACTTCACATTGAGAGGGGAGCGGTTGGCAGGCGGAGGAGCCTTCTTGAAACCCTACCCAGCGAAGAAAACAACAAGGGCGTCTAGCTTCTTCGAATACGCTCAGGGGGAACAGTCTCACTCCCTTGAGTTACCCAGATGTTTTCCCCCGGCCAAGCCCTTGTTGTTTTCGCAGCGGACAGTCTTCCCTTCCTACGAAGGGTTTCAAAAATGGGGACTCCGTCTGCCAACCGCTCCCCCTCTCAACCCCCTCACAATTTGTCGAAAAGTTCCTGAAAAAGGAATCGAAATTTTGACACTTTTTTTGAAATATAGCTAGTAATATATTAACTGAAGTGATAAAATCTTTTTTACAGAGAGTTTATTATTTTTGATTATCTTTTTTTAGCTTTTATTAACAGGAGGGGTTTCTGTGAAAAAATGGGGCAAAAAAGTAAGTACAGCTCTTCTTGCAACCACTATGTCTCTTGGCGTATTGGGTGCGGCGTCTGCTAATCCAGACTCTGAAAATTTTAACGTTCTCACACCACCTATGGACCTCAACATTGTGAATGAGGACTTGCTCATCCAAGCGCTGAAAGACCGTGGCGTAATCGCACCAAATGCGTCTGCTGAGCAAGCGAAAAAAGCCGTACAGGCATATATCAAACAAAAGAGCAAAGGCGGCTCTGTGAATGCACATGAAGGCGGCCACAATGAAGTCGACGCAAAAGCGAAAGATTTCTTGACCAAACAAAAAGACAAGCTGACCAAGCAACTCAACAAAGGTCACGCTAACTTCAAAAAAGGCAAGCCAAACGGTGCTGTGAAAGTGGACGAAGCAAAACAAGCTCCGTACAATGGCGGCGTGCGTACAGACAAAGTTCTCGTACTTCTCACTGAGTTCGAAGACTTCAAACACAACAACGTTGATCAGCGTGACGGCTACATGTATGCAGACGATTTCAGCCGTGAACACTACGAAAAACTGATGTTCGGCGATGAATCGTTTACTCTTTTCAACGGCGACAAAATCGAAACCTTCAAACAATACTATGAAGAGCAATCCGGCGGAAGCTACACCGTTGACGGTTATGTATCCGACTGGCTGACTGTGCCTGGCAACGCGTCTTACTATGGTGACGACAACCCGGCAGGTGGCCACGACAACCTCAACCCAGGCGGCCCTCGTGACCTCGTGAAGCGTTCCCTTGACGCAGCGGTTAAAGCAGGGATCAACCTCGCTGATTACGATGAATTCGACCTGTATGACATGGATGGCGACGGCAACCAAAACGAGCCAGACGGTCTGGTTGACCACCTGATGATCATCCACGCAGGTACTGGTCAAGAAGCAGGCGGCGGCCAACTCGGCGACGATGCAATCTGGTCCCACCGTTGGACTCTCAATGGTGTATACGCAGTACCTAACACCACTGCAAAAGTAGACTATTGGGGCGGCAAAATGGGTGCATACGACTACACCATCCAACCAGAAGACGGTGCAGTAGGCGTATTCGCGCATGAATACGGTCATGACCTCGGCCTTCCAGATGAGTACGACACTCAATACACTGGTAACGGTGAACCGGTTCAAGCTTGGTCCATCATGAGCGGCGGCTCTTGGGCAGGTAAAATCGCAGGTACAGCACCAACCAGCTTCTCCCCACAAAACAAAGAATTCTTCCAAAAGCTGATGGGCGGTAACTGGGCAAACATCGTGGAAGTGGATTACAAAGACATCGACCAAAACGGTATTGCTACCTTCATCGACCAATCTGTAACCAAGTCCAAAAACCCTGGTATCGTGAAAGTGAACCTGCCAGAAAAAGCGGTTATGGGCATCGAGCCAGCGTTTGGCGAAAACTACTACTACAGCACAAAAGGTGACGACCTCCACACTGTGGCGGCTACACCTGAATTTGATCTGACCAATGCAACCAACGCAACCTTCTCCTTCAAATCCCTGTACCAAATCGAGACAGACTACGACTATCTGTATGTAGATGCGATCACTGAAGATGGTCAAACTGTGAGCCTCGACGTACTCGGCGATGAAAACACCTCCGGCGACGGTGCAGATTCCACCAACGGCGAGTGGGTTGACAAGTCCTATGACCTGAGCCAATTCGCAGGCAAAAAAGTGAAGCTCCAGTTCAGCTATGTAACTGACGGCGGTCTCGCTATGGATGGTTTTGCACTCGACAACGCAACACTGACTGTAGACGGTCAAGTGGTATTCTCTGACGATGCAGAAGGCGATGCTACCTTCGCTCTCGACGGTTTCCAAGTATCTAACGGTCTTGATTACTACAAACAACACTACTACCTCGAGTGGAGAAACTACGCAGGTGCGGACAAAGCGCTTGAGTTTGGCCGTGGCGTAAAATACAATTCTGGTCTCGTGGTTTGGTATGCTGACAACAGCTACCTCGACAACTGGGTTGGCGTTCACCCAGGTGAAGGCTTCCTCGGTGTAGTTGACTCCCACCCAGAAGCAATGATCTTCAACCAAAACGGCGTACCTGGTATCTCCCAAACCGGTCGTTACCAAGTCGCTGACGCAGCGTTCTCTCTCGATGCTACTCCAGCTTGGTATGTTAACACCCCTGCACGTGGTGAGTACAACTACCTGAGCCTCCCAGGCGTAGTAGAGTTCAACGATGCAAACCGTTACCAAAACGATATCATTCCAGACTCTGGCCGTATCGTTCCTAACCTCGGTCTCAAATTCCAAGTCATCGGTGAAGCGAAAGACAACTCCGCTGGTGCTGTTTGGATTCACAAGTAAGTAGGATGAGCCTGTAAAAAGGCGGAAGAACCATAACCTCTTCATGGGGGTTGTGGTTCTTTTTTTTATGCTATGCATACGAACCTTCCACATCTTGGGTGAATACCCTGTAGGCAGATAAGGAGGGTTTTTGGGTATGTTGCATGTGGTAAAAGCCAACGAAACACTTTCTGGAATCGCCAGACAGTATAGGACAACGATTGAAGCGATCCGGGGAGCCAATGTGATCTGCAATCCTGATTTTTTATTCGTCGGACAGCCGTTGATCATTCCCGAACCGAATCTGATCTTGCCTAAGGCTGGCGGGACTCCCTACTATGTCGTGTTTTATGGGGATAGCCTGACCTGTCTGGCTCAACAATTTTCTAAAACGGCAGAATCTTTGGCTCAGGCTAACGAACTGAGTGATCCGAATGTATTGCAGCCTGGGTCAGAGTTGCTGGTACGGTATGATCAAACGATGACCCAAAGGCAATTGTTTGAACTATGGAACCGAACCGCTCCGGATTGTGGAGGCTTGACCGGGCGGGAGATTATGAACAATTTCTATCTAAATACATTTACATGGGAATCCTTGGGGAGCAATGCTTACTTTTCCTTGGTTCAATTGCTGAGTCACCGATGTGTGCTTGTGCGTTATTTTACGGTGATGAGCCTCGGTAGGATCGGACAGGGGGCCAAGGTGCAGGATGCATTGGGGATGGCGATGGAGGACCCGGACCCGTCGGTTGCTCAGCTGGCTCAGCACGCTATGAAAAGGCTTCGGCTGGCTGTACGTTATACCAAGCGGATTCATGTGATGATCAGAAATGATAGCCTGCTTGCCGCTCCAGATGAATCAGCGGCCTCCGTACCAATTGCGAGTGGGACACCGATCATGGTGCTGCGATGGTTTGTTCCAAGTCCTACAGGAAGTGGGCGGGTGCACACCAACCCGCAAATCTATGATTTGGTGCAGGTGGTGGAGACGGGTCAGACGGGGTATTTGGCGAGGACTGGGTTTAATTATGAGGAGATTGGGTTTTTGTAAAAAAAGGGATAGGGAGAAACCTCAATCACTGTGGGTGAGTTGAGGTTTTTTCTGGGTTACTCTTCTCTGGATTTTTGATTGCGCATTAGAAATTCGGCGAACTGTCCACCGAGAGCGGCGAAAATAGTAATCTCCATTAATTTGGAAGAGAGGGCATGGGACATTTGGACGACCATAAACTTAGGTTCTGTGCTTACGAATTCTTGGAATTTTGAGAGGTCTTCTGGTAAAGGCAGGGAATAGTGAATGCCGAAGGTGAAGAAGACATATTGGAAAAACGATAATTTGGGAGGAACGTCCGTGGAAGTGGGATGGTTAAAGATATCTAAAGTTGAAGTATGTTCAAGAGAATATAACATGCCGAACATGAAATCTCCCAATACCATCAACAAAGCGAGTATAGAAACAAGAACAATCAATTGTGCTTTATTTGAATGGGATCGGTCTTGGATATTCTCGCGGTTGGGTTCAAGGAATAACTCTTTGTTACTCTTTACAGTGAAAACGATACTAGTAATCAACATATGAACGATATAAAAAACCAGCAGGATTGTTAGAATCATATTCAGTATGGATGAATAGTGGTTTAAAGTATTCCACCCCATTTTAAAGAGCATTCCATAACCTAGCAAAAAGAAAAGGATGGAAAAGAACTGTAACATAAATTTTACTCCAAGTGTTTGAAGATCTACCTTAGTAAACTTTGTTGAAAGGATATAGAATCCAATGCTAGGGAGCCAAAATAGTGAAGTTTCGGTTGGGAAGATTAGAGTGATAAAAGTTGCCGCCAAGATAAATTTCTTCGTGCGAGTCAGATTTTCTGTCAGATAGTATCCTCTGGGTCTTACATCAATCATGAAATAGACTAGATAGAACATCAGCAAAAAGTACATCGGTAATCTCGATGAAGCAATTAAGGTCAGAATATAGCATATGACAAAGCCGATGTTCAAAGGGGTTATTGAGTTGTGTGCAAAAGATTGAAGCGTATGGCGTACTTGATTGAGCAAAGGGATCATCTAATCTTCTCCTAAAAATATAAATAGTTTCCACTCGAGATATCGGTATAAATAGGATTTTATTAAATGTTTTGTCCCTCACTTTACCTCTCAGTTCGCCCCTATCTTCTGGTACAATAGAGGACAGCAAACAAATGATCGTAGAGGTGAAATCATGCGGATTCTACACACGGCTGACTGGCATTTCGGGCGCCTTTTGGAGGGACGGGACCGAAGAGTGGAGCAGGAGGCTTTCATAGATGAGTTGTGCGAGATTGTCGAGGAACAGAGAGTAGAGTTGGTTGTGGTCGCGGGCGACGTGTACGATTCAGTCAACCCGCCGGCGTGGGCGGAGGAATTGTTTTATTGGGCGATAGAGCGGCTGTCTGATGAAGGCAGGCGCGGTGTTGTCGTGATCGCGGGGAACCATGACCAGCCGGAGCGGGTGCGTGCGGCGGCACCTCTGGCACATAAGCACGGGATTGTGCTGCTTGGCTTGCCAAAAGAAGTGCCTTTTGTCAGCCGTGCGGATGCGCCGGTAGATAAAGTGCGGATCGTGGACGCAGGCTCATCTTGGTTTGAGATTGCGGTACCGGGTGTGGAGCATCATGCGGTGGTGCTGGCTTTGCCTTACCCGTCTGAGGCTAGGCTGAAGGAGCTGTTGAGTGAGACCTTTGATGAAGAAGAGATGCAGCAGGCGTACCATGAGCGGATTGCCAAGCTGTTTGCCGATCAGGCGGACAAGTTCCGTGACGATACGGTCAACCTCGTGACCAGCCACCTGTTCGTGATGGGCGGGGAGGAGACGGAGTCGGAGCGTCCGATTCAGATCGGGGGAGCGCATACGGTGTATCCGTCTGCTTTTCCAAAGAATGCTCATTATGTGGCACTTGGGCACTTGCACCGATTGCAAAAGCTAAGTGATGCGCCGCTCGTCCGCTACAGCGGGTCACCGCTTGCGTACAGCTTTTCGGAGGCGGGCCAGAGCAAGGCGGTTGTGCTGGTGGACATCGTGCCAGGTGAAGAGGTCAAGGAAGAGATCGTCTATCTGCGCAGCGGGCGTCCATTGGTGCGGTGGAAGGCGACTGAGGGGATTGCTCAGGTGGAGCAGTGGCTGGCAGAGGAGCGGGACCGTGGCAGCTGGATTGACTTGGAGCTGCATGTGTCTGATGTGATCGATCCGGCTGAGTTTCAGCGTCTGCGCAAGATGAGCGAGGACTTCGTGAAGATCCAGCGTGTGCTGGTGGAAAAAGAGACAGATGAAGCGGCAGAGGAAGACGGCATGAAGCGCGACCAGATGAGTCCGGAGCAGCTGTTCCGCCGTTTTTATGAGCGGAAGCGCGGAATGGAGCCTGATCCGAAGGTGCTTGAGCTGTTTTCACGCCTGATGGTCGGCGCGGGTAATATCGGCGGGAAGGAAGGTGACGCGTAGATGAAACCGATTTTTTTGCAGCTGCAGGGGCTCAACAGCTACCGTGAGAAGCAGGAGATTGATTTCGAAACCTTATGTGAAGCGGGGCTGTTCGGGATTTTCGGACCGACGGGGAGCGGGAAATCGACGATTCTGGACGCGATTACCTTTGCCCTGTATGGACAGGTGGCGCGGACGAGTGGTTCGCACCCGCAGGAGGTATTAAACCAGCTGGAGGAGCGGATGGTGGTCTCTTTTACCTTTGAACTGGGGCGAGACGGCGACCGCAAGCGGTATACCATCGAGCGTGAGATGGGTCTGGATAAAAAGGGGAAGAAGAAACAGCCGGAGGTGCGTCTGATCGAGCGCCGCAAGCATCTCGGCGAGGAAGAAGATATCGTGCTGGAATCCAAGACGCGGGAAGCGACAGCGGCGATTGAGAACCTGATCGGGCTGACGATTGAAGACTTTACCCGTGCGGTTGTGCTGCCGCAGGGGCAGTTCTCTAAATTTTTGACCTTAAAAGGGAAAGACCGCAATGAGATGCTCCAGCGGATTTTTAACCTGTATGAATATGGCGAAGTGCTGATGAACCGGGTCAAAAGCTTGTACAGCAGCAATCGGGAAGAGGTGCACCGCTTAGAGATTGAACTGGCCGGACTGGGTGATGCGGGGCCGGAAGCATTGCAGGCGGCGACTGTACAGCTGGACGAAGCGCAGACAGCCGAGCAGAAGATGAGTCAGGAAAAAGACGTGCTGCTCACCCGTAAACGCGAATGGGAGCAGCTCCGCGAATGGCAGGCCGAGCGTGATGCACTGACGGAGCGCATCGCGAAGCTCAAGGAGGAGGAAGCCGAGATTCAAGCCGTGAGTCAGCAGATCGCTCGCGTGGAAGCGAGCCTGAAGCTCTGGCCGCTGGTGGAAAAGGTGCGTCAGATCGAGGCCGAGTGGACAAGCACGAGTGAGACACTGGGCCGACAGCGCATGGAGCGCGACGGAGCGAAGCAGGCAGCAGATGCAGCCGAGCAGGCGTATCTGGAAGTGACTGCACGTCAGCGCACCGAGGAGCCACAGTTGATCGAGAAGCGCAGTGCATTGACTCAGGCTGTCGAGTGGGAGTCTGAGCTGGAGAAGATGAAGGCAGAGCTGACGGCAGGAACCGCTGAGCTGACCGATATCTCCCAGCAGGTGAGTGCGCTCAATCAGGAGCTGGCTGCAGATGAGGCACAACTGACTGCGTGGAACGACGAGCTGACCGCAATCGATGAGCAACTCCAGTCGATGACGATCACTCCGGAAGAACGCAAGCGTATGCAGACCCTGCTCGATACGAAAAAGGTATGGGACAAAGAGCGTGACAATCTCCGTCTGGTCACAGCCGAGCATGAGGAAGCGCAGAAGCAGTATCAGGCCAACACCGCCCTTTTGACCGGATTAGAAAAGGCATGGCGCGAAGCGGAGCGGACCCGTGAGCTGGGACAAGCCGGCCTGCAGGAAGCCCAGCAAAAGCCGCTGGCAAGCGACGAGGAGATCGAGCAGCTGCGTGAGACCCTGAACCAAGTGAAGCAGCTGGGCAAAGAGTGGCGCGAGGCGAGTATTCTCGAAACCGAGTGGAAAAAGAAACAGGCAGAGTGGCAAGCAGCTTGGACGGCGAGTGAGCAACAGCTGGCACGGTATGCGGCAAGCGTGCAAGAAGCCGAGGAGCTTTGCGACACCCGCAAGCAACAAAAGGAACAGGCTGAGATCGCCCTGCGCCAATGGGAAAACGACAATATGGCACGCGTCCTGCGCAGTCAATTGGCTGACGGTGAGGCTTGTCCGGTATGTGGGTCGGAGCACCATCCGATGGCAGCGGGACACGAGGAGGATTCCGGAGCGGGAGACGAGCAGTTATACCGCGAGCGGATTCAAGCGAGCAAGCTGGCGTTAGAAGACGCTGAAAAACAGCTCAAAACCGCCCAAGAAGCCTTGCAGACTGCCAAGCTGGAACAGGCCCGCCTGAAACAGCAGGAAGCCTCGCTGACCGATGAAAAAGCCGTGGTCGACGTCCGCATCCAGGCGATTCAAGCGGAACTGGTCAAGCTGGGCGAATACTGGATGGTTCCTGATATCTCGCAGCTGGTGGCGCGTTTTCAGGAGCAGGATGCTCTACTCCGACAAAAGGGGGAGGAGCGTCAGCAGCATAAGCAGCTGCTTGAGCACCTTCAACAAGCGTTTAACCAGCTGCGCGAGCAAGAGCTGGGACACAAGGCCAGCTATGAGAAGCATCTGGCGGTCGAAGAACAGCTCCGGGCCAAGCTGGAGACGGCACAAGCCCGTCTGACACAGGCGCAGACTCTGTATACCCAAGCCGAGACGACGCTCGAACAGCTGCGCGGCGAATTGACAATAGACCGGATCGAAGCGGAGTATGCGCGACTGGAGCAACAAGAGCAACAATGGAATCACCTGCGGGAACAGCGCACCTCCCGTGAACAGCAGATCAAGACCAAGCAGACCGCGATCCAAGCCAGCGACAAACGCCGTACCGAGCTGGTCGTAGATGAAGCCAAGCTCCGCGAACGCCTGCAGGAGCGCTCTGAGGTGTTCAAGCAGAAGCGGGAGCAATGGCAAAAGGTGACGTCCGGGCGCTTGGCGCGTGAGCTTTTGCAAGAGACAGAGACACAGCTGACCAGTTTGCGTGAACGGATTACAAGCGCAGAACAGGCACGGACGCAAGCGGCAGAGAAGCGACAGGCGACACAGGAAGCAGTCCTTCGTACAGAAGAATCCTACCTCCAGCTCTCCCGTCAGCGTAATGATGCCGATCTTGAGCTGCAAAAAGAATTGCTCCAAAGCGGCTTGGGAGAAATCCCGCAGCTCGAAGCGCTGTACGGCGAAAAAGATACACTTCCTGCCTACCGTGAACGGGTCGAGGCATTCCGCACGCAACAGGCTCAGCTGGTCTATGACGAACAGCGTCTGACAGAAAAAATTGCCGACCGCACCGTCGATGAGCAGGAATGGCTGGCGCTTGTCCAAGCCTGTGAAGAACAGGAGCTGGTGCTCCAAACCCTCAAAGACGAGCTGGCTGTCGCCCGTCAGACTCTGTTGATCATTCAAGAAAACCATGACAAGTGGCAGGCGCTGGACACGCGTTACAAGGAACTCAGCGATGAGCAGAGCCGCTTGGACGAGCTTCGCAAGCTGTTCGAGGGCAAAGCCTTCGTCCAATTTATCGCAGAGGAAAAACTGACCGCTATCGCGAAGGATGCTTCCTATCATCTGGCCCGCATGACCAAGAATCGCTATTCGCTGGAGGTCGGTGATGAAGGTGAATTCGTTCTGCGCGACGAAGCAGCAGGTGGGATGCGCCGTCCGGTCAGCACGCTGTCGGGTGGGGAGACGTTCCTCACATCGCTGTCGCTGGCCCTTGCGTTATCGGTAGAGATTCAGATGCGCGGCGGACGCTTGGAATTCTTCTTCTTAGATGAAGGGTTCGGTACGCTTGACCCTGATCTGTTGGAAGTGGTGCTCGATGCGCTGGAGCGCCTGCGGATGGAGCATTTTACGATTGGCTTGATCAGTCACGTACCGGAGCTTCGCGTGCGGATGCCGCGCCGTCTGATCGTCACGCCGGCAGAGCCGATGGGGGCGGGCAGTTCGATCACGCTGGAAGTAGAGTAGTCTGGGCGATTAAATAAAGTAGAGGATATAGAGAGAAAGGAAGAGCGCACATGGCGTTGCAAGTTATCATCGGCAGAGCCGGGTCGGGCAAGACAACGGTCATTTTTGACCAGATCAAACGGCGTCTGACCGAGAATCCCTTGGGTACGCCACTCATCTATCTGGTTCCGGAGCAGGCGACCTTCCAAGCGGAGTACGCACTGGCTACCAAGACGGAGCAAAAAGGAATCGTGCGTGTTGATGTGTCCAGCTTTGAGCGCTTATCGACGCGGATTTTGGAAGAGTTGGGCGGCATGGCGAGACTGCCGGTGGATGAAATGGGGAAGCAGATGGTGCTTCGCCTGCTGCTGGAGCAGAATCGGGAGCAGCTGCAAGTCTTCCACCGCTCCGCCTCCCAGCCTGGATTTGCCGCACAGCTGGCGAGTATGATCAGCGAGTGCAAGCAGTACGGTGTGGACGCACAGATTCTGGAGCAGCAGGCGGTCGGGGAAGGGACATTGACGCAAAAGCTGCACGATATGAGCGTCCTGATGAACGCCTACCAGAACTACCTGACAGACCGCTCTTACTATGACGCAGATGATGTCTATCCGACGGTGGCTGGTAAAATCCCTGATTCCCGCTATATTCGCGAGTCAGAGATTTGGCTGGATGGCTTCAGCGGCTTTACCCAACAGGAATATATGATCATTGAACAGCTGCTGCGCCACGGCAAGCAGGTGACAGTGGCACTCTCGCTAGACCCAAATGAACGGGATGCAAGAGTAGACGATCTGGCTACCTTTTACCCGACGCTGGAGACGTATCAGAGCTTAATCAGGCTGGCACAGTCGGCAGGGGTCGAGGTGGAGGAGCCGATCATGCTGGAGGGGACGCGTCGTTTTCAATACAGCCCGTGGCTTTCGCGAATTGAAGAGAGCTTCGCTGTACGCAACCGTTTCACGAAAAAAGGCGGCTACGACTCCCGCCGCAAGCAGGCCAATCTTCCATCTGCGGCACGGGACAACGAGGTGACGCTCACCTCCGCGGTCAACCGCCGTGCCGAGGTGCAGGGCGTCGCATTGCGGATGCTGGCGCTGGCCCGCGAAGATGGCTACCGCTGGCGCGATATGGCGGTCATGCTCCGCGAGCTGGATACGTATGCGGACGAGATCGCCAGCGTGTTTGACGAATATGAGATTCCGTACTTCTTGGACCGAAAGCGTGCGGTGATGCATCATCCGGTGGTGGAATTGGTGCGCTCGTCGCTGGAGGCAGTTGCTTTTGCATGGAAATATGAGGCGGTATTCCGCTGTCTGAAGACGGATTTGATCACGCCAAGACGCGTGATTGAGGAGTCGGTTCTGTCCGAGAATGAGAACGGGAACGACGAGGCCGGGGATAGCATTGACGTTGAAGTTAACGTTGACGTTGGCGGGGTTCAGACATCAGTTGATTTTGAACTTTTTTATAACGAGCAGACATTCCGTGACGAGATCGATTTGCTGGAAAACTATGTGCTCGCCTATGGTATCGATGTAAGGCATTGGAACAGTGAGGAGCCGTGGAAGCTTCACTACCAGGCAACAGGGTATGAGCAGATTGACGAAATCCGCCGCCGCTACAGTGGGCCGTTGCGCCAGTTTGAAAAAGCATTGCGCAAGGCAGCCAAGGTGGATGTGCGGGCGATGACCACCGTTCTCTATGAATTCCTCTGCGATCTGGGAGTGCCACAGAAGCTGGAGGAGTGGAAGCGGGAAGCGGAGAGACCGGGGCGCAGTAAAGCAACGACTATCGATGCTGTTTCCGAGTTGTCCGATCAGCAATCCTTGGCTGAACACAATGCCCTTTTGCGAAAAATCGACCTCGAAGCCGCCCGCGAGCATGAGCAGGTCTGGAGTGGCTTGATGGATCTGCTCGATCAGATCGTCGAAGTGATGGGCGCAGAGAAGATCGATGTCCCGACCTATGCCCGCATCCTCGACAGCGGCTTGGAGAGCATCCGTCTCGGACTCGTCCCACCTGCACTTGATCAGGTGCTGATCGGTTCGATGGAGCGTTCCCGTCAGCCTGATGTGAGAGCGGTCTTCATCCTCGGCGTCAACGATGGGGTGATTCCATTGCGGCCCAAAGAGGACGGTCTGCTGGACGAAGCCGAGCGCGAACGTCTGGAGCAGTCTGGTATCTCACTTGCTCCCGGCGCCAAGCGTAAGCTGATGATGGAAAACTATCTGCTCTACCAAGCGTTGACGAGACCGTCCGAGCGGCTGTGGCTCAGCTGTGCGCTGGCAGATGGAGAAGGCAAAGCCCTGCTGCCGTCGAGCGTCTTGGAAGATGTGAAAAAGGCACTGCCGGGGCTTACCATCGGCTTTTTCCATAACGAACCTACCAATCTCGCAGAAAATGATTACAGCCTATTAGGTCGTCCGAAGCAGGTATTCGCCCATCTGCTCACCCTGATCCGCCAGATGAAAAAAGGCACACCACTCTCCCCGTTCTGGCAGGAGGTCTACAACTGGTACGTCGAGCAGTCGCCGAATGCCCGCATGGAAAAGTGGCTGCTCAAAGGGCTGACTTACTCCAATCAGGTGATGTACCTGCCACGACCGACCAGCCGTACGCTGTATGGCGATGATCTCAAGCTTAGCGTGTCGCGTCTGGAGCGTTTTCAGGCCTGTCCGTTCCAGCATTTTTCCTCGCATGGCTTGCGATTGAAGCAGCGTCAGACGCATAAGCTGGAGCGTTTTGATGTGGGTGAACTTTTCCACCAGTCGTTGAAGCTGGCGGTGGAACGGATGCGCCAGAATCATCTGGACTGGAGCGGCTTGACCGAGGAAGGCAGCATGCGTCTCGCTGATCTGGTCGTCAGTGAGCTGGTTCCGCAGACGAGAAGCAGTATTCTTGACAGCTCAGCACGCTACCGTTTTGTCCAGAGTAAGCTGAAGCGTGCGGTCGGGCGTGCGATCACGGTGCTGGGCGAACATGCGAAGCGGAGCAAATTCGCGCCGATTGGTCTGGAGATCGACTTCGGGCCGGGGCGTGAGATTCCAGGTCTGACACTGACGCTTGCCAACGGGGTGAATCTCACTCTGATTGGCCGGATTGACAGAATCGATCAGTCGTTGGAGGCGAACCAATGCTTCCTGCGCGTCATCGACTACAAATCCGGGCCGAAGACTCTCCAGCTCTCCGATGTGTACAACGGGCTGAATCTGCAGCTCTTGGTCTACCTCGATGTGGTTCTGTCCAACTCGGAAGAATGGCTGGGACGCCGGGCCGATGTCGGCGGTGTCTTCTACTATCAGGTGGCAGATCCATTCGTCACCGCGAAGCGTATCATCACGCCGGATGAGGTGGAGAAGCAGCGCCAAGCCAAGCTGAAGATGAAAGGCTTGATGCTCGCCGACCCGATGCTGGCACAGTTGATGGACGAAGCGACTACCTCTGGCAATTCGGACATCCTGCCGTTTGGCTTCAAGAAGGACGGCTCATTCACCGCGTACTCATCGGTGGCGACACGCGATCAGTTTGGGACGCTTCAGGAGTTCGTCCGTCATACGATCAAGAATCTGGGACAGCGCATGACCGAGGGTGAGATCGCGATTACGCCATACACCCAAGGGCCTTATGTTGCATGTCAGACCTGTGACTATAAATCGTTCTGCCAGTTTGATAAATTGATGAACAGTGAAAATACCCGCAATCTGACCAAGCTCAAAGACAACCAAGTCTGGCCGCTCTTGGAGATGGGAATGGGCTTTGAGACACTGGGGGCAACAGGCACAACCGAAGGGGAAGGAGGAGGAGCGAATGACTAATCCAATCGAAAAACCAAGCCATTGGACAGACGAGCAGTGGCAGGCGATTATCAAGCGGGGCAACAACCTGCTCGTCGCCGCCGCGGCTGGTTCGGGGAAAACCTCGGTGCTGGTAGAGCGCCTGATCCGCCGTATCACCGACACGCAGGACCCGGTGGGCGTGGATCAGCTGCTTGTCGTGACCTTTACCAATGCGGCCGCGGCTGAGATGCGTCACCGGATCGGCGATGCCCTGAAAAAAGCGTTGGAGACCGATCCCGACTCTGCCCATCTGCGCCGACAGCTTACCCTGCTGTCACGGGCGGCGATCACCACGCTTCACTCCTTCTGTCTCGGATTGTTACGCCAGTACTATTACATGGTGGAGCTTGACCCGGATTTCCGCATTGCTGATCAGATGGAGGCTGAGCTGTTGCGTCAGGATATTCTGGAGCAAAAGTTCGAAGAGTGGTATGAGCATGACGAAGCATTCGTCGCACTCGCCGACAGCTATATCGACGGACAGGATGATGCGGCACTGGCCCATCTGATCCTGCGACTCTATGATTTTTCCCGAAGCCATCCGACTCCGAATGAGTGGATGCAGGAAGCGGCAGAGATGTTCGCGCTAGACGATGACACCCCGCTAGAATCTCTCAAATGGGTGCAAAGCCTGCTGCACTCCATCAAGCTGGAGCTGACCGGTATCGAGTCCCAACTCGGAAAAGCAGCCCTGCTTGCAGGCTCACCAGAGGGTCCGAACGGCTATGTGCCATTACTCGAAAAAGAACGGGATGCCGTCACACAGGCAGCCCAAGCCTGTGACCGGGGCTTTGACGCATTGGCCGATGCGATGAAGGCGATCAGCTTTGGCCGTCTGCCAGCCGCCAAGGACGTAGACGTAGCGACCAAGGAACAATGCCAAGACCTGCGCAACGGAGCCAAAGACAAGATCAACAAGCTGATGGAAGACTACTTCGCCTCCGATTCAGACGCCTATCACCGCGATCTGCGCCAGACCGCTTTTTATATGAAGACACTGGTGCGCCTGGTGATCGAATTCGGCGATACGTTCCATAAGGAAAAAATGGAGCGGGCACTGGTAGACTTCAGTGACTTGGAGCATCTGGCCCTTCGGATTCTGGTTGTGACCAATGAAGACGGGACTCTCCAGCCATCCCCGATCGCCCAAGGGCTGCGGGAGCAGTTCGCCGAGGTGCTGGTCGACGAGTATCAGGATATTAACCTTGTGCAGGAGACGCTGTTGCAGATGGTCTCCCGCGATGGTTTGGGCGATGTGCCAGCCAACCGCTTTATGGTAGGGGACGTGAAGCAGAGTATCTACCGTTTCCGTCTGGCCGAGCCGAATCTTTTTATGGAAAAATACCGTACCTATCAGCGTGAGGAAGAGCTTGACCCATGGACAGCGGAGCAGATCGCAAGCGGAGAACTGCCGCAACCAGTCGGAGAGCGGATCGATCTCGCCGCCAACTTCCGAAGCCGCAAAGAAGTGGTGGACGCGGTCAACTTCCTGTTCCGTCAGATCATGTCTGAAGGCGTGGGCGAGATCAACTATGACCGCTCTGCCGAATTGATCTGCCGCGCCAGCTATCCAGAGATTGAGCCGGAGCAGCTGGACGTCGAGGTACATCTGATCAACCGCCGTGCACCAGAGCTAGAGGCAGGTGAGGGCGAGGATTCATACGACTCTGACTCGGAAATCACCTCCAGCGGGGGCACTTCGCTGACCGATGAGCGCCAGCTGGCAGAGGAGGCGACTGCTGCCCAGCTGGAGGCCCGCCTGATCGCAAGCCGTATCCGCAAATGGATGGAGCCTGGCGTTGGGGGCAAGCCACTGCTCGTCTACGATAAGCAAGAAGGCGGCATGCGTCCGCTCAAATACAAAGACATCGTCATCCTGCTCCGTGCCACTGCCGGTTGGGGCCCGACGATGGCAGATGAGTTCAAAAAAGCGGGGATTCCGATCTATGTCGAGCAGACAGACGGCTACTTTTCCGCTACGGAAGTAGATGTGATGCTCTCGCTCCTGCGTGTGATCGACAACCCGAAGCAGGACATCCCACTTGCTGCTGTGCTGCGCTCCCCACTCTATCGGCTGTCTGAGACGGAGCTGGCTGCGATTCGGATTCACAGTCCGGGCAGCCCGTTCTATCAGGCGGTACAGCTTTATCACGAAGCCCACCGTGAACAGACCAGGGAGCAGCTGGTACGCAAGCTCAACCACTTTTATCACAATCTCGCCGAGTGGCGTACCCGTGCCAGACGCGGCTCTCTCGCCGAACTGATCTCACAGATCTACCGCGAGACGAGCTATGTCGACTATGTTGCGACACTGGAAAACGGACAGCAGCGCCAAGCCAACCTGCGCGCGCTGTATGACAAAGCCCGCCAGTACGAAGCGACCACCTATCGCGGCCTGTTCCGCTTCCTGCGTTTTATCGACCGTCTGCAGGAGCAGCAGAGCGATTTTGGCGAGGCACGTACGATGGGTGAGAGTGAAGACGTCGTCCGCCTGATGACCATCCACAAAAGTAAGGGTCTGGAGTTCCCGGTCGTCTTCGTCGCCGGGATGGGCAAACAGTTCAACACGAGCGATACCAAAGCCCGTTTCCTGCTGCACAAAGACCTCGGGTTCGGCCCGCAGGTCGTGGATACTGACCTGAGGCTACGCTACCCGAGCTTGGCTTACCTCGGCATCCGCCAACAGCTGAAGCGTGAGATGCTGGCCGAAGAGATGCGCGTCCTCTATGTCGCCCTCACCCGTGCCCGCGAGAAGCTTCTGCTGGTCGGCTCTGCCAAAGACTTGGGCAAAAGCATCTCCCTGTGGAGCCAGCAGTCCGGTGATCAGGAGAATCTCTCAGATGAAGATCTGATCCAAGCGAAAAACTACCTTGATTGGGTAGGCCGCGCCCTTTTGCGCCACCCATCAGGCAAAGCGCTGCTCGCTTGGTCCGAGCTGGAAGGTGAACAGCTGCCATTGCGACGGATTATGGACGAGTCCCGTTTTCAATATCATTTCTATCAAGCAGGTGATCTGTCCGCAGATAGCGCTGACAGTGAGTGGGACGAGGAGCTGTGGAAGCAGATCATCTCGCGCCAGCCAATCGAGATCACCGAGCGCGACTATCGCTGGCAGCCGAAGATTGCCGAGGCACTTTCCTGGCAATACGGGCACGTCCATGCCACGAAGGCAGCCGCCAAGTGGAGCGTCACGGACTTGAAGAACATGAGAAGACGATCTCCCGATGATGCGGTTCACGTCGAAGAAATCATCAGGCTGGGCACAACCGGTCATTCCGAAGAGGGATTCTCCCTAGATAGATCGAATAACCAGATAACCCGCTCCATTTCCGAAGCAGATGCAGAAGTCATGGAACGTACGAACCGAATCGGACAGGCTTTGACAAGCGGGGGCAGTGGTATGGTTGCGGCACCACGCTCTGCGATCAGCAAAAAGCCCCGCTTTCTAAGCGTGGGTGGTGCTGACACCAGTGACGGACAGACCGCCGACAGCGTAACCACGTCTCCAACCGCTTCAGGCAAAAGCCCAGCGGCAAGCTTCACCAGCGCCGAGATCGGTACGCTCATGCACTTATTCATGCAGCATGTCGACCTGAGCGGCCCGCTGGATGAGGCAGACCTGAGGGAACAGCTCCTGCGTCTGTCTGACCGTGAGTTCATCAGCAGTGAACAAGCCAGACAGATCGATCTTCAGCCGATCATCCGGTTCTTCGCATCTGATCTCGGTCAACGAATGAGACAGGCGAAAAATCTGTACCGCGAGCTATCCTTCACCGTGGCTCTGCCTGCCGATCAGGTCAATCCTGATGAGATCGGCACCAGTCAGCTTCAGGGTGAGCAAATCCTGCTCCATGGCGTGATTGACTGCCTGATCGAAGACGCAGATGGCACGCTCTGCCTGATCGACTATAAAACCGACCGCCTGTATGGCAGTGACGAAGAAGCGGCCAAGGAACTAACCCGCCGCTACCGTCAGCAAATCAGCTGGTATGCAATAGCCATCGGACAGGCGGTGGGCAGACAGGTGCGTAACGCCTACCTGTATTCCTTCTCCAGACACATGGCTGTACCCATCCGTTTGTAACTAAAAGGAAGAGGGAAGCGTCAAACTAGGAGAGGAACCTCATCAGCCACAGGTGCTTTTTCCGAGGTTCCTTTTTTGCAGGGAAAATGAGAGGAGTATTTTTCCATGAAGAATCACCGATTACAACCGATTCTGCTTACTGTATGTACGGCGGCTCTTTTGTCGCTTCCGCTTTCAGGATGCTCTCTTTTTGAAGATCAGACGCCTGCGGTCAGCGCCTCCAAGCCGAATAAGGCAGAACCAACAATCGAACAGCAGCCCTCAGCCGATGAGGATACGGCAGACCTGACTGCCGCTTCTGTGATTGAGTGGGCGGCGTCAGAAGAACCAGCCCTCCAGCCGATTGATCCGGCAGCAGGGGCTCAGATAACGCTCGTAGATGATCCGCGCTTCTATGCATCATCACCATCGAAGACAGAGCCGACAGGCAAACAGCTCAACGCACTGGTCACGAAGGTCAATCCAGCGGCACAGACCTACCTGATCCGCTTCGCCGAGCCGATGCAGCGCAATACGGTCGAGCAAGCCGTACAGGCGAATCTGAATCATCCGTCCAAACTGTATAGCACCTTGGAAACTTCTAAATCAACGGCTGCTTTTGTCTGGCAGGATGATCAGACTGTCAAGGTGACAATCACGCCTACCGTGCTGCCGAATACTCCTTATGCGCGTCTCGGATATCTGGTAGACCCCAACGGTGCCAAGACCAAGACCAATCAACTCAAAGACAACATGCCGATTTTTTCAGCGATCCTGGATCTGCCTAAGCAACTCTGGCGTCTCTCGCTAGAGACTGGCCAGAGTGAAAAGCTGGGCTTGCCTGCCGCGTACTATCACACGCACAACTTCATTTCAGCAGACCAACGCTATCTATTGCTGGAACGTAACGCGACCTATTGTGAGTGTGACCGTGATCCGGGAAGCATCCATGATCTCTATGACTTCAAAACCAACAAACTCACCCGCTATAATCTGGAGCTGTACACCAGCTACCGTGGGCCGGGGAAATTTTATGTGGACCGCCGTGGATTCATGTTTGCGGCAGATTCCGAAGAGGCGGCTAAAGTAGCGGAAGCCTCTGGTTCTCATGTGATTACGGTCGAACTGCCGGGTTTCATCCACGGAGCGGCATTCAGCAAAGACTTCACCAAGCTGCTGATCGCACTGGGAGAAGAGGAGCAGAAGAAGGATTTTGACTTCGTCATCTATGATATCGGCAGCCGTCAGACCCGTACCTTTGCCAAGGCCCTGCCAGGCTATGCGGAGGCTTCGCAAGTCGACTCTCGTATTTACCCAATCCGTATGATCGATGACAGTCAGCACGTCGCTATCCTTCTCGGAGATGGGCAGGATCTGGCCCAACACTGGTTCCGCTATGATTGGACGACCGGCAAGATCGAGCCGTGGACACCACCTGCAACGCCTGGACAAGAAGGATATTTTGATTTTACCGCGTCGGCAGATGGGGAGTATCTCGTCTCGTTCGACAAGCAGCTCTATCAGCAGGATCAGAAAATCATGGACATCCCAGACCACAGCAAAGGAGTCTGGATGCCTGTGAGCGACCAGTACGTCGCCCTCCATGAAAAAATCATTCAGCCTGCAACCACCGCAACCCAACCTGCACCCGCCACAACTCCTGACAAACCTCAACCGGCGCAAAACGAATACTCGGTAAGCATCGTTGATCCAACCAGCAAATCAAGCAAGCCGCTGTTGTCTGGGATGAAGGTACCAGTAGATCTGGTAGGTGTCGATCCGACGGAAAAATGGCTGTATCTTATGGCTGATACGCGGATTACGAAGCTGCCGTAAGGTTGTATGGAAGCAGGTATTCTCCAATATGTTGTAAGGTAACGATTCCAAGCCTTGCCCCGACGCCGCCAGACGGAATCCGTCGGGGTATTCTTGTCAGCTTGTTTCACGGGAATGGATATGCTCTCCTGTAAGCCCATCCAGCAAGCCAACCCACACATCTACTCCAACAACAGACTCAATCGATTGGATAAATTTTATTGTAGACATGATCGGTCAACCCTTTCTTGTGAAAAAACGGACATGATATACTCATAAGATCAAAAATCAGTGTCAAAGAAGGAGTAGGAACAATGCAACGTTTATCAGAACGGGAATGGCAAGCTTATCAGGAGAAGCATAAGGATCGCGGGCGTCTGCTGATCTCTTGCCCGGACCAGCCGGGAATCGTGGCGGCAGTGTCCAAGTTTTTATCCGAACATGGGGCCAATATCACCCAATCGGATCAGTTCTCCACAGACCCGGAGGGCGGTAGATTTTTTATGAGGATCGAATTCGACGTGCCTGGCTTGGGCGAATGCTGCAGCCGTCTGCGTGAGTCATTCCGTCCGGTGGCAGAGGAATTCAACATGGAGTGGCAGATCGTTGAGGCTTCCAAGCGCAAGCGCATGGTGATTTTCGTCTCCAAAATGGAGCACTGTCTCTTGGAGCTGCTCTGGCAATATAATTCTGGGGCTTTGATCGCCGATATCCCGATGGTCATCAGTAACCACCCAGACCTGAAGGAGACCGTCGAGTCGTTCGGCATTCCATACCATCACATCCCTGTGACTAAAGAGACCAAAGCAGAAGCGGAGCAAAAGCAGATCGAGCTGGTCAAAGGCAATGCCGACGTGATCGTACTCGCCCGCTATATGCAGGTGCTTTCCTCGCAGTTTTTGATCGATTTCCCGAATCAGATCATCAATATCCACCACTCGTTCTTGCCGGCATTCGTCGGGGCGAAACCGTACGAGCGTGCCTATGAGCGCGGGGTTAAGCTGACAGGTGCGACCGCCCACTATGTCACGGAGGAGCTGGATGCAGGCCCGATCATCGAGCAGGATGTGGAGCGCGTCACCCACCGTCAGGACCTCGACCAACAAAAACAAACAGGGAAGCTCGTTGAGCGCAATGTCCTCGCCCGCGCTGTCAAATGGCATCTGGAAGACCGCGTGCTGGTACATGGCAACAAGACGATTGTGTTTCCATAACTCAATGAAAAAAAGCTAACTGCCTGATTCAAAAGCAGTTAGCTTTTTTTATCGATACCGCCCAGCGAGATGTGGTAGTTTGCGCTCCAGCGTCTGGTGTACGTAATGGATCACGTCATCGGCCTCTTCGCCAAGCAGGATCAGATGCCCGGACCGCTCAAAATACTCCACCTGCACATCATCACTGCCCACTTGCCTGCGCAAATGCTCGGCGCTCACAGACTGTACGGTATCATCCCGTCTGCCTTGGACAATCGTATAGGGACAGGTGATCTCTGGGAGCAGCCTCTTCGTCTCGGTCAAGAGCTTGCGGAACTCCAGCATCGAGCGGAGCGGAATGCGGAACATGCTGTTCAGATACCGGGCCGCCACCGTGCGGAAATCCTCGCGCAGATAGCTATAGGCTTGCCGCACATCCCAGTAATGATAGGGGGTGCAGAGGGTGAACAGCATCTCCACCGGATATTTGGCGGCCAGATTAAGCCCCAATAAGCCACCCATCGAAAAACCGATGACAATGATATGGTCGGAGCGCATCCGCAGCCGCTTGTAGCCTTCTTCGGCAGAGGTCAGCCACTGACGCCGATTCGACAGCTTCAATTGCCGGCGTGTCATCCCGTGGCCTTCCAGAGTGGGGCACTCCACCACATAGCCTTTTTCCTGTAAAAAGCGGGCGAGCGGCAGTACCTCCTTGATATCTCCGGCAAAGCCGTGCAGGATCAGGACTCCCGTTTTTTGCGTGGACATGGGGAAGGCTCCTTTCTTTTTTCATCAAAAGATGAGCGAAAGAGAAAGACCAACACGGCCTGTGAAACATACAGGTGTTGGTCTCATCTCTGCCATTATATCCAAGTATGGTACGCTTACCAGCGATTAAAACGTGACGGTTTTGAGGTTGTCAGAGATGATCAGCTTCGGCTGGGTCACCGCTTGGATGTCTTCTGCTGTAAAGCCTTCTGCTACTTCCACCAGAACCAGTCCTTGCTCGGTTACGTCGAGGACAGCACGGTCAGTGATGATGCGGTTGACGACGCGTTGGCCGGTCAGAGGGAGCGAGCACTCATTCAGAATCTTGGACTCGCCATGCTTGTTGACATGCTCCATGATGACGACGATGCGTTTGGCCCCGTGTACGAGGTCCATCGCGCCGCCCATACCTTTGACCATTTTGCCTGGGATCATCCAGTTAGCGAGGTCACCTGTGCCGGATACTTCCATCGCACCGAGGATGGCGAGGTCGATGTGACCGCCGCGGATCATTGCGAAGGATTCTGCACTGGAGAAGTAAGCAGCGCCTGGGATCGCGGTGACGGTTTCTTTGCCCGCGTTGACCAGGTCAGGGTCTACTTCGTCTTCGCCAGGGTATGGCCCGATGCCGAGAAGACCGTTTTCGGATTGCAGGACAACGGTTTTGCCCTCTGGGATGTAGTTGGCTACCAGTGTCGGCATACCGATTCCGAGGTTGACGTAATAGCCGTCTTCTATTTCTTGTGCCGCGCGCATGGCGACTTGTTCACGTGTGAGCGTCATGGAAATCCTCCTCGTCTAAAAGGGATAGGGTGTGACTACTTACGGGTGGTGCGGCGTTCGATGCGTTTTTCAAAAGAAGGCGCTTGGATCAGGCGCTGTACGTAGACGCTTGGCGTGTGGATCTGATCTGGCTCCAGCTCACCGATTTCGACGATTTCTTCTACTTCGACGATGGTGATTTTTCCGGCAGCGGCCATCATTGGGTTGAAGTTGCGGGCTGTCTTGCGGAATACGAGGTTGCCCATCTTGTCTGCTTTCCACGCCTTGATCAGCGCGAAGTCACCGACGATGCCGTGCTCCAGCAGATAATCTTTACCGTCAAAATTACGGATTTCGCGGCCTTCTGCGATTGGGGTACCTACGCCAGCCGGAGTATAGAAAGCGGGAATGCCTGCACCGCCTGCACGGACGCGCTCAGCCAGAGTACCTTGTGGGGTCAATTCTACCTCCAGCTCGCCGGAGAGGAATTGGCGTTCGAATTCTTTGTTTTCACCCACGTAGGAGGAAACCATTTTCTTGATTTGCCGTTCTTTGAGCAAAAGGCCAAGGCCCCAGTCGTCCACACCGCAGTTGTTGGAGACGACAGTCAGATCCTTCGTGCCTTTGTCACGCAGGGCGATGATCAGATTCTCAGGAATACCTACCAGACCAAAACCGCCCACCAAAAGCGTGGCACCGTCATGGATATCGGCAACGATTTCGGAATAAGAATCATAGATTTTTGCCATGAAGTTCACTCCCGCCAGAATTATTTGCGATTCGTTTACCTCTTTGTAAACGCTGTCATGTAAATTTTATCAAAGGATAGGCTATGGGGGAAGGTTTATCGGAAAAACTTTTCAGAAAATAAATGGGATTCGCTACAAGTTATTTGTATGAATCTCCCAAGAGCGGTATGAGCGGGCGGGGAGGTGTGGTATACTTTTGAGTAGAACAACGGTTATACTGTGTGGAATAAGGCCATACAGTAAAAAAGACCACTCTGGTGCGGCTAACACCAAAGCGGTCTTGGATAAACGATGCTGTAGGAGAGTGCCCTGCGGCGTGCTACTTTTAAGTGGTGAAACATCGGAGCTGTAAGCCCACCGAAGGCGGCAACCTCCTACTTGGTGGGCTTGCGCTTGCTCCACTGTCTACGAATCCAACGGTAGATGAATTGAAACAAAAGACGCTCCTCATTCGCGGGAAGCGTCTTTTTTGCATGGAATAAAGCGTCTACGTTCAAACAGCGAAAACCTCTTACTTAAACTCCGCATATCCATCATCAACCATCACGACACTGCCGTTAATCCCATCGGCCTCACCGCTCGCCAGAAAAGCCACCACATTGGCGATCTGCTCCGGTTGCATCAGCTTGTTGCGCATTTGCTGACGGGCGAGGTGTTCGCTGAGGCCTGCATCTTTGTAACCTTGAATGATTGGGGTATCGACACCGCCCGGTGCTACCGCTACGACGCGGATGTTGTGCGGAGCCAGTTCAAGTGCTGCGGATTGGGTCATCATCTTGACCGCACCTTTGGCCGCATGATAGCCGATGACGCCCCGTGATGCCATGTAGGCAAAGACAGAGGCAGTATTGATGATCGTACCGTGGATGCCAAGCTCGGCCATCTTTTTCCCGGCGGCAAGGATGCCGTAGAAGACACCGTACTGGTTGACCTTGACGACTCTATCGTAGTCTTCAGGCGTCTGCTCCAGAAGCGGACGGTTCACACCGATGCCCGCATTGTTAAACATAGTATCGATGCGCCCGTATTGCTCAACCGCGAAGTTGACGGCACGCTCGACTTCACTGTATTCCGCTACATTGGTTTGAATAAAACTTGCCTCACCACCGGCTGCACGGATCAGTTCGACCGTTTCAGTCCCGGTAGTTTCATTGAATTCCGCTACGACCACTTTTGCCCCTTCTTGCGCAAATTTGAGCGCTGTCGCCCGACCGATTCCGCTGCCCGCACCTGTGATGACGGCTGCTTTTCCTTGAAGCTTCATTCGTCCGAACCTCACCTTTCCAATCCATAAAGGAGTATTTATCAACCGTTAAAAACATTCCCTATATAGGTAAAAAAGTCCTCCAGTCTGAACACTTGCAGAAGAAGAGGCAAAGCAACCTGATATAATCAAAAATATTTTACTAAGTCCTAGTTTTTACCTTTTCAAACCCCCTGCGAATTAGGTAAACTAGTTGAGCAAATAGTATGACCCAATTAGGAGGGTATCTCAACATGGCGAAGGCACTCGCAAACATTCCTACACTCAACCTGCAAAAGTTTGTCAACGGCACTCCAGAAGAACGCGCACAATTCGTACAGGAGTTCGGTGAAGGTTTGAAAGCAATCGGCTTCATCAAGCTTGAAGGCCACGGAATTGACAGCGCTTTAATTCGTAATACGTATGATGCTTTTGAAAAATTCTTCGCACTGCCGACTGATGTAAAAGAAAAATATGTACACGCACAAGGCGGCGCACGCGGCTATACCGGATTTGGCAAGGAGCATGCGAAAAACCGTACCGCAGGCGACCTCAAGGAATTCTGGCACACAGGCCAAGATCTGCCGGAAAATCATCCGCTGTATAACACTCCGGCTTATCCGCCAAATATCTGGCCGGAAGCAGAAATCCAAGGCATCACAGAAAATACACTTGGTCTGTACCGTGCGCTGGAAAACTGTGCAGCCCAAATGCTGACTGCACTCGCGCTCTACTTCAACCTCGAAGAAGATTATTTCACCCGCATGATCAAAGACGGTAACAGCGTGCTTCGCTCCCTGCACTACCCACCGCTGGAGCCTGGCATGGACCCGAATGCGGTTCGTGCTGCTGAGCATGAGGATATCAACCTGATCACCCTGCTTTGCGAAGCGACCCAATCCGGTCTGGAGATCCTCACCCATGACGGCGAGTGGCTTGGTGTAGAAGCACTGGAAGGCCAAATCGTCGTAGACGCAGGGGACATGCTCTCCCGTATGGCGAACGGTGTGATCCCAGCGACCACCCACCGCGTAGTCAACCCAGAAGGCGAGGCAGCAAAAGTATCCCGTTACTCCGTGCCGTTCTTCACGCACCCGCGTCCAGAGTGCGTACTCGAGATCATTCCAGGCACCGTAACCGAAGAAAACCCGCTCCGCGCACCTGTCATCACTGCGGGTGAGTTCCTCAACCAACGCCTGCGTGAGATCGGTCTGTTGAAATAATTACGACCTGTATTTGCAAGAATCAAGAGAAGGAATCAGCACTCTGTTGCTGGTTTCTTTTTTTCATTTATGGTAAGGTAGTAAAAAAACTGTAGGATGCGTGAATACCCACGGTTTGGCATAGAACAGGCAGTTGGAACCTGCGATGGTTATTCCAGAGGTTTGTAAAGAGAAGTGTTTCCCACCGAAGGTTTCCCAGCCTTATGAACGGTGGGTTTTGTTGTTTCAAGCCATCTGTGAACCCCCAGGAAAGCCTTCACATGCCAAATGAAAAGGGGCGCCATTATACATACAGGAGGGAAACCATACATGATCCGCCTTATTGTTACTGATCTGGACGGAACCTTGCTGGATACAAACAGAGAGATCCCAGCACACAACCGAGAAGCCATCCGCAAAGCTGTGGAGGGTGGCATCCAGCTCGGACTGGCTTCCGGGCGCATGCATTCTGAATTGACCGCCGTGATGAACGAGCTGGGTGAAGAAGCTCATCGTATTTCGCAGAACGGTGCGTTCGTCTACACCAAAGAAGAGAAGCTGCTTGACTCCAAAGCCTTCGATCCAGAAGTGTCCGTACAGCTTCATCAGATTACCCGTGAGTATGACTTTGCGACGATGATCTGTGTCGACCAGACCGTCTACGTTGAAAAAAGAAGTGCAGCTGTCGATGCCTTGCAGGAGCGGATGTTCACCAAGTTCGTGCTGGAGCCAAATGTCGGCGAATTGATCAAGCGTCAGGAAATCGTCCCATGCAAATTCAGTCTGTTTGGCAACATGGACAGCCTGCTCCAGCTTCGTGACGAGGTGGAGAAGCAGCCTTACTCCACAGAAGTCGATCCAGTTGTTTCTGACCGCGACTGTCTTGATCTGATGCCAAAAGACGTCAGCAAAGGCAACGGTCTTAGAGTCCTGCTCCAAGAGTTGGGTCTGACAACAGATGAGGTAGCCTGTATCGGGGATTCGTTCAATGATGTCTCTATGTTCGAGGTGACCCCGCACAGCTTCGCGATGTCCCACAGTCTGCCTGAGCTGCGCGCCCATGCCAAGCATGAGGTAGAGGATGTAGCCAGCGCGATTGAATGGGTGCTGCAATACAATCAAGCAAGAGCAACGACGTAGTTTCGTTGCTCTTTATTTTTTCTTATTTATTTTTCATTGTTTATAAAGAATCATAACGTGTACAATATATTTTGAAAATTTGTTCAAATCATACAGAGAGAAATAAGGGGGACGGATTCATGAATCGGTGGTTGATTCTTTCCGTCGCGGCATTGGTATTCGCCAGTGGTTGTGAAAAACTGGAGACCGAGGTGCAAAAACAACGCGACTTGGAGCAACGTTTCAGTGAAGATGCCGAACAGGTACTGAAAGTGAAGACCGTGCAGGGTTATGTGGTGCAACAGGGTCAAGAAGCACTTACCCAAGAGACCTATGGCGTGCTATCCCCAGGCAAAGAGATTTCGCTCTCCTTCGGGTCGTCCGGCAAGATTTCCAGTCTTCGTGTGAAAAAAGGGGATTATGTCAAAAGCGGGGCGATCCTTGCCACTCTCGACACCGCAGCACTGGAGCAGGAGATCGCAGCCGCCCAGAGCGAAGTCCAGCGGGCCCATGCCAGCAAAAGCAAAACCCTGCAAGGCCCAGATCAATATGATGTCACCAACCAGCAGCTGCAGGTACAGAAAGCCCAGCAGAATCTGACCCACGCCCAGACCGAACGCGAAACAGCCCAGCGTCTCTATGACAGCGGGGTGATCAGCCGGGAAGAGCTGGACGCCAAGCTCCGTCAGGAAAAACAGATGACCATCGCTCTGCAGGAAGAGCGTACCGCCCTCTCCAAGCTGATGCAGAGCGTCGATCAGGCAGATGTGCAAGCCGTCGATGCCAGTGTCCGGCAGGCACAGGCCCAACTGCAACGAGCCAGACAGGGACTGCAAGGCGGTCAGCTCATCGCGCCTTTCGCGGGAGTCATCGCAGAGGTCAGCCAGCAGACAGCCGAGCAGACCGGCCCCGGACAATCCGTGCTCAAGCTGATCGATGCCAAGCAGTGGGTCGTCAAGCTGAGCGTCAACAGCGAGCAGATCAGCAACTGGCAGACAGGCAAAAAAGTATCGCTGACCGCGCCATCCGGCGGGCAAAAGGAAGGGATAGTCACGTTCGTCTCCGCTGTCATGGATGAGACGACAGGTACATATCCGGTTGAGATCACGCTCCAAGGCGAAGCAGGCGGCTGGAGGGCAGGACAGATGGTGACCTGCCGCTATGAGCTGCAGAGCACCCATTCTCTGTTCATCCCGGTCTCTGCGGTCGGGATCTCTGACGAGGAGCATTACGTGATGCTGATCGACAACCAGGTAGCCAAAAAGCATCCCGTCCAAGTAGGTGCGCTGTATGGTGACATGTACGAGATCACCGAGGGACTCAAGATCAATGACCAGATTGTCCGAACAGGTCTCTCCTACGTCTCCGACGGCGAAACGGTGCAGGTGGCAGGATATGAATAACCGTATGAGCCCCAACATCCGAAGCATGCTTGCATGGGTGCTTGCTTTCTTTTTCGTGGTGGCAGGCTATGCCGCTTATACACAGATCGGGATGATCGTCTATCCCCAAGAAAAGCAGCCCGTCTATCATGTCAGTGTCCAGACCCCGGGCCTTACACCAGAAGAGGTGGAGGAGACCATCGCACGCCCGCTGGAGGATCTGGTACGTGAGCTGTCCGGAATTGAGAATGTGACCACGACCTCGCGTATGAACGGTGCGGAGATGGAAATCGAGGTCAACACCTTGTTTGTCCAGCGCTTCCGGGAGAAGCTGGAAGCCAAAATAGACGAAGCCAAGTTTCTGCCAGAGGGTGACCAGATCGAGATCAGACAGGATGGATATGGCGAGCAGGAAGCCGCTTCCTTTTTCCTGCATGGAACAGATCTGCTCACGCTGAACAATCTGGCTGAGACTACGGTCAAAGACCGCCTGAGCGCCCTAGACGGCGTCACACGGGTGGAGGTAGAAGCCAACGGACTGAAAAATCAGGTGGAGATCGTATTCCGTCCGCAGATGCTCTACACCTACCAGCTGACACCGACTGATATCCTGGCGCAGCTCCGGCAAAAAGAGCAGGGGATCGTCGGCACCATTTGGCAGGGGCAAGAGACGGTAGAGCTGGGCTGGCAGACGACGCCCGCCAATATCGAACAGCTCGGGCAGACCCTGATCCAGACCAACAAAGGCTATGTGGTACTCAAGCGTCTCGCGGATATTCGTGACCTGCGCGGTAGCAAGGGGGATCAGGTGTCACTCTACCGTGGAGAGCCGTTCGTCACTGTGCGGGTTTTCCATGCCGAGATGGCACAACTCCTTGTCTTACAAGAACAGATCGATCAGGTTATCACCCAGCTCAATCAGGAGGGGCAAGACCGCTTTCATCTGACCGAATTTGAAGACAAAGCGGCTCCGATCAACTCCGCGATCCGAGATATCTCGATCTTCCTCGGTGTGCTCACGCTTCTCGCTGCTGTGGCGGCAGGCTGGTGGATGAGACAGGGGAAGGCGGGGATTCTGCTCGTCATCTCGACAGGCAGTGTGATGGGCCTTATGCTGAGTCTCCTGTGGCTCATAGGGGCGAAGCTGTCACTTAGCACGATCGGCGGTGTTGCCATCGTGGGACTTTTATCTGTCGGAGCAGGTCTGGCGAGCTTTTACCGTTATGCGGCGATCAATCCCGAAGCATGGGGGATCGAGTCTGTCCGGCAGATGAGTTCCCGCTTGATGGGGCCGTTTGCACTTTCCTTTTTCTTTATCCTCGTCTGCTTGATTCCGCTGTTGTTCGGCGATGTCATCAAGCTGGCTGACCGCCCGACCCTGTTTGGAACGGGAGTGGTCTTGGCAGCAGGCTTTCTCGCACACTTCCCTGTGTTTGGGTTCGTGTTACCAACCCTTGCCGCTGCTTGGCTGCAAGCCCCTGATCAGACCGTGCGTGAACCACGTGTATGGCAACAGAAGTGGCTGCTTAGATGGACGGACAACATGCTCAACAGCGCCCAGCGCACCGCCCGCCTTGGCATCATTCCGTATGCATTGGTGCTTGGCGCGACTGTGTTCGTATACACGATGTTTTCCTACTTCATCCAGACCGATTCTTATCTGAAGCTAGACAACAATCATCACAGTCTCACCCTCGACATGCCCAAAGGCTCGACACTGGATCAGACTATCGCCAAAGCACGCGAGGTTGAGAAGCAGTTCCGCACCGTCCCAGATGTTGCAGATATGTACGCACAAGCCGATAGGGAGAGTGTCACGTTCCATCTGCTTTTTAAGCAGCAGGGAGAGCGTGAACAGCTCCGCTACGAAACGGAAAAACAACTGGGCAAAATCCTCGAAAAAATCCCGGAGACCAACTATGAAGCCAAGCTCGATCAGGATATTGACGGCGAACAGGTGACTTTTACGATCAAAGGGCCAACGCTTGCCACGGTCAAAGTCATCACCCAGCGGTTCTACGAGTTCATGCGGGAGTATGGAGGCTACGGCAACGGCGGCACACCGCGCATGTCCAGTGAAAATGAAGAGGAGAGGGGCCACACGATCCGTCCGAAGACAGAGGCTCTCATCTACTACGGCATCAGTGAAGCACAGGTAAAAAGCCAGCTCGACAGCTATCTCGGCGAGCAGACCATCGGCAATCTCCGCTGGAACGACCAGTCCATCCCGCTGATCGCCCGCCTGCCCAAAGGCTACATGGAGCATACCGATCAGGTACAGAAAATCATGATCCAGACACCAAAAGGGGCCGTCGCACTCCAGGACCTCGTCGAATGGAGTGTCAGTCAGCCGTCTGTGGCGTACATCCGCGAAGACAAACAGTACGTCATGAAGGTGCAGGGACGCATCGTCAAAGATACCGAGAGCCAATTTCCACTCACAGCAGGCCGTGTCTACTTCAGCTTGCCCCAGCAGTTCGCCAATGAAATGAAGCTTCCAGACGGCTATGCACTGCTGACGCCGATTGATATCAAGTACGAGGATCAGAAAAAAGAAGACAGCAGAAGCGACTGGCCGCTGATCTTCTCGCTTGCTACGGCATTGGTCATCACCGCAGTGACCGGTGGCCTGCTCCAGCGGCGGATCAGCCACGCCGTTCCGGTCATGCTGGCGGTACCGCTGTTTATTTTGCCCGGGATGGTGGGGTTATTCCTCTTCAACCAACCGCTCAATCTCATGGCGATTCAGGGCGGATTGGCGGCGACCGCTGTCACCTTACAGCTGGGTCTAGTGATGCTGAACGCCGTTCAAGAGAGGAGAACAGGTGAACCGTTGTACGTGGCACAGGAGATCAAGGCTGGATCGCATGCCATGCTGCGTCTCACACTGACTTGGCTGACGGCTGTCGCTCTGGTTACACTGCCGCTGGTAGTTGGTTTGTGGTCGTCTGAGAGCGATTACCATCTTTCTTTTGCAGCTGTATTACTGCCGGGCACACTGCTTGGCGCATGGTGCATCCTGTTCTTATTCCCCGGACTGTACCAGTGGCTGGAGGTCTACGCTGCCAAAGACCGCTCCGAAGGCCAGATGTGGGCCACGACCTGGCGCCAGCTGCACAACTGGTGGGAGAACCGCCGCACTTCCGAGACAGTTCCTCACACCCATCTGTCAAAAGAAACAGACGATCTACCGACCCGAGATGGAAGTAAGCGGCAAGACCGGAGTAACCCGTCCGAGCAGGCCCGCAACCCCGATCAATTGTCACCGGATGACTTTCTTCCGCTCCGACGCTAGTGGCTTATGCCGCTGGCGTCTTCATTTTCTTAGCATCTCTTGCTAAGATAAACGGAAAAAGAACCCAACTCTTTGGCGATACTAGAGAGGGGAGAGGTGAAAGAATGCGCTATCAAAAGGTAATAATCGGACTACTCTTTTTTGCTTGTATATTGGGGGGACTCACCTATGCGTCCTCACTCCCGTATGAAAAACAAGATTTGCGGCAACTAATCAAACAATATGTTGATACAGAATATGTGGTAGAGCATTACAGCCACATCGATTTTGACTATGGCGGCAAGCCTGTCAGCATCGCTTATTCCGGTGTGGAAGGGTTTATCGAATTTTTCATTCGCAAGGCTGCCCATGCGGTTACGTTTGCGACGATTGCGGTCACCGTCTATTTTTTGCTGGCCCGTCTGTCCTCGGTGAGTGTCGCTCTGCCATGGAGCGGGTGTCTGACCGCTGTGATCGCCGTTTTGGATGAATGGCACCAATCCTTCACGATCAACCGGACGGCCCTGCTGTCTGATGTGATGCTGGATATGGCGGCAGGATATACGGCTTTGCTGATTGCCTTTCTTTTGCATATCACTCTGCGTACGGAGAAACCGGTCAGATGGAGTGACGTCTACCGGAGACGAAAAAAGTTGTGACAAAATGCTCACGGTTTGGTAACAGAACGATCACGGATGCCATGCACTTGCGGAATGCTCCGGTGATAAAATACAGGCAGATAACCCATCCTAAAGTATAAATAACTCACAGGGTTGAGAATGGAAGGGAAGCATCCGATGAAAGTACCTGTAGGAGTATCCAACCGACACATTCACTTATCCCAGCAGGACTTGGAGAAGCTATTTGGCCCCGGCTATCAGCTTCAAAAAATGAAGGACCTCAAGCAAGTTGGCCAGTACGCGGCACAGGAGACTGTCACATTGATCGGAACCAAAGGAAAAATCAACAATGTACGGATTCTCGGTCCGGTACGTAAACAGACTCAAGTGGAGATTTCCCGTACAGACAGCTACCTGTTGGGAGTAGACCCGCCGATCCGCGATTCTGGAGATCTGGCCAACAGTGCAGCTATCACCATCCAAGGTCCGAATGGGCAGATCACACTCGAGGAAGGCGTGATCATCGCCATCCGCCATATCCACTTTTCAACGGAGGATGCTGCGCGATTCGGTGTGAAGGATAAGCAGATGGTCTCCGTCGAAGTGGAAGGTACACGATCCCTTATCCTTGAAAACGTGCTCTGCCGGGTTCACAAAGACTACCGCCTCGAGTTCCACATCGATACCGACGAAGCCAATGCCTCCGGTCTGCGCAATGACATGGAAGTAGAAGTGCTTGTCCCCGAAACAGAGGAAGATACCTACAAAGAGCTGCGCCTCAAAGAAAAGACCCACGTCCTCGTCCTCAACTGCGGCAGTTCTTCCGTCAAATATAAGCTTTATGAGATGCCGACCCGTAAGCTGATCGCATCCGACTATCTGCAACAAATCAAGCGCGACCAATACGAATCGGCGATCAAATCAATCTTTGACAAGTTCACGGATTATAATATCACCCTCGTCTCACACCGGGTCGTCCACGGTGGCGAGCATTTCAAACAGTCTGTCATCATTAACGACGAGGTCAAAAAGCGAATCGACGAAATGTCCCGCTTCGCGCCTTTGCACAATCCAATCAACCTGCTCGGTATTGAGGTGGCCCAGAAATACCTCCCTGACTCGATCCAGGTAGCCAACTTTGATACCGCGTTCCACCAGACGATGCCGCCGTCGTCTTATCTCTACGCCCTTCCATATGAATACTATGAAAAATATGGAATCCGTAAATACGGCTTTCATGGTATCTCACATCGGTTCGTCATGAAGCGAGCCCAACTGCTGATGGAGATGCCGACCGATAAGCTTCGCCTGATTTCCTGCCATATCGGCAGCGGTGTGAGTATCACGGCGATTCGTTACGGTGAATCATTAGACACGTCGATGGGGATGACACCGCTCGCAGGTCTTAGCATGGGGACCCGAAGCGGCAACATCGACCCGGGGATTATCCCCTACATCGAAGAAATTGAGCAGACCGATACCTCTGGGGCGATTGATATCCTCAACACGAAAAGTGGTCTGTTGGGAGTATCAGGAGTCTCTAGTGATCTGCGCGACGTCATGGCGAAGGCCAAGGAGGGCGATCACCGTTCCCAACTCGCTCTTGAGATGTTTACCACACGGCTGCATACCTACATCGGATTGTACCTCGCCCGTCTTAACGGCGTAGACGGGATTATCTTTACGGCTGGTGTGGGTGAAAATAATCCGGAAGTGCGTCAGATGATCTGCACCGGTCTGGAATTCGCAGGTGTCATTCTTGACCCAGAAGCGAATAAGAATAATAAAGGGGAAGGATTCATCTCAAGCCCGTACTCTCCGGTCAAAGTCATGGTCATCCCGACCAACGAAGAGTTAATCATGGCTACCGATGCGTATCAATTGTATTTAAATACACCTGAGACCATGACGATTTAGCAAACTGGGCTTTTCATTGAATCGCTTTCTCTGCTATACTAGTAAAATGAGCCAGAGTAGCAAGGTTCTCGACATTTTGGTTAACCAATAAAAGGAGTGCAAATTTGATGGCAGTTGAAGTAGGCAGCATCATTGAGGGAAAAGTGACAGCGATCAAGCCGTTCGGTATGTTTGTGGCGGTGGACGAAAACCAACAGGGGTTGGTGCACATCTCCCAGGTTGCCAATGGTTTTGTCAAGGACATTAATGAACACTTTTCCGTGGGAGACACTGTAAAAGTAAAAGTTCTCACCATTGATGATGCAGGCAAAATCTCTCTCTCCGTACGTGCAGCGTTACCAGCACCTGAGCGCCCAGAAGGTGGACGTGGACCGCGCGGTGGTGACCGTGGTTTCAAACAACGCGGCGATAACAACTTCAGAGGCGAGACCTTTGAAGACAAGATGAAAAAATGGCTCAAAGCGAGCGAAGAAAACTTGGCTACAATCAACAAAAAGCAAAACAAACGTGGTTTCTAAGAAACACACGATAAAATAAGGGGAACCTTCCAAGTTCCTCTTATTTTTTTTGCCTGAAAGCCGGGAAACCTATATTCAGGTGCAAGTCTGGAGGTGCGTATGATGTACACAACCAATCAACCATTCCTGACCGAAGCCATCCTCGCTGCGGAACCACTGGCCAGTCCCACAGCGGGTGTCGAGTTGCATCAGATCACGTATGACAGCCAAGGCTACCGTGTCAAAGCCCTGTTGGCTATTCCAACTTCGGATGGCACGGCTGAGGCTGAATCCGGCGGGGTCAATGCCAGGCCGTTACCAGCGTTGCTCTACTGTCGCGGCGGCTACCGTGGTGTCGGCAAAGTAAGACCAGAACGCATCGCGCAGCTTGCTTCCTTCGGTTATGTGGTCATAGCACCGCATTACCGTGGCAATGAAGGAGGAGAGGGGCAGGACAAGTTTGGCGGGGACGACCGTCACGATGTCTACAGCGCCTACGAGCTGCTCCGCGCCATGCCCATGGTGCAGCCTGACCGGATCAGCCTGTTCGGCTTTTCCCGTGGCGGCATGATGGCCCTGCTCGCCGCCATCGAACGACCGGGCTTTCACTCAGCTGTCGTTTGGAGCGGTGTCACCGATATGTTCCTCACCTACGAAGAGCGCAACGACCTGCGCCGCATGCTCAAGCGCCTCGTCGGACACCCCGAAAAAGACCCCCAAGCCTACCTCGACCGCTCCCCGATCTTCCGCGTGTCTGAGGTCACTTGCCCGATCCTCATCATCCACGGCACCGAAGACGAAAACGTCGGCCCCGCCCATGCCAAACGCTTGGCGGCTGAATGTTCGAAACATGGTAAACCATACGACTTCTGGCTGGTGGACGGAGCAAGTCATCTGTTTGATTCCACTCAGATTGAGGAGTATACGAGGAAGATGTTTGCGTGGTTAGGTGGGGAAAAGGGTAAGTGATGTAGAAGGATATTCATAAGTTTATTAATACTCAGAGGCTAGTTTTAAGACCGCTTTGCTTTTTATAAAAGCATTGCTGGTCTTTTTTTCTTTGTTATTTTCTGTTTTCATTCTTTTTTCTTTTGTCATTTCCCTATTCCGCAGGGAGAGTGGGAGGTGGTCGGGGGATAAGCCTTTTTTGAATTCCCTACCCAGCTGAGAAGGAGTAACTGGGAAATCTTCGAAGCATTCCCCCCAGGGCAAACTTCAATCATCCCCGAATCACCCTTTTTTGCCCCTGCATGCCAGGTACTCCTTCTCAGCGGACACCCACCCCTTCTCCGAAGGGAATTCAAATCAGGCAAATCCCCCGACCACCTCCCACTCTCCCAACCCCACTCAGCCTTGAGACGGAGACAAAAACCACTCCACAGCCCGTGGGTATCCTTTCATTCTCTTGTTACTCTATACATAAGCACTCCCATAGACTGGCAATCATCGTTTTATCGATCACCGCCGTCACACGCAACCTAAAAAGCTGAAAGGACTCACACGCCCTATGAACAAAGAAACATACCTAACTGAACTGTCCACCCTTTTAATAGATTTGCCAGAAACAGAACGGAACAACATCCTGTCAGACTGCGACAGCCATTTTCAAAAAGCCCTGACCAACGGCAAAACCATGCAAGACATCATCTCTATCTTCGGTTCCCCAAAGCAGGCCGCAGCTGAGATCAAGGCAGAATGGCTGGGCGCGATTCCGCATCCAAGCGACCCCGTCACGACGAGAACCATGGCATCGGCGACCACAGCCGAACAACTACTGTACGGTGAAATCCCCCAATCAGCCTATAGTCAAGCAACGACCCTTGAGATCGGAACGGCAGGAGTCCACTCCTCATCAGCAGCAACCCCAACCGCAGGCGTGCAGCCTTCCGACAGCCAATCAACCAGCCCGCGCTCATCCATCAATTTGACCCGTTCCGTCCTGACCACCACTGGTCTCTTCTTGTTCAACACGATCTTCGTCATGGGCCCGTTTCTCGCGGTAGCAGGCACCTTGCTTGGCCTGTTTGTGACCGCTGTCGCTTTTGTCCTGTCGCCAATCGCGTTGTTTTATCCGGTTTTCCCGCTTGATCTGGTGCAGATTGCGATGCCTGATGCCATCTTTATCGCATTGATCCTCACCGGGGCAGGTCTTTTGCTTGGCGGAGGGCTGATGCATCTGGGCCGGTTTTTTTTCCGGATCACGGTCGGATATCTCCAACTGAACCTGAGAATGATCAAGGGGGACTAACCTATGAAGTGGATTACCAAAATCGGCCTCGGACTATTCACTGTCGGCTTGGCGGGCAGCCTCGTTCTCTACGGACAGGCAGCCGCGCAGATGAAGACATTTGACCTGACCAAAACCATCCCAGCCAAAGGGATTGAGCGGATCGAGATCGAGGGCAGTGTCTTCCCGGTGGAGCTGATCCCAAGCAACAGCGACGAGATCGAGATTCGTCTGCTGGGAGAGACAAGCGACACCTATATGGATAACATCGAGTTGGATATCGACCTCAAGCACGGTGATACGCTCCGCATCGAGCCGATCCTCACCCTCGACACCGAAATCATCTCGATGAAAAACCTCACGCTGTTCCAATCCCAAGGCAAAGCCGTGATCGCCATCCCAAGCCAAGCTTATAAACAGATTGCCGCATCCACCTCACTCGGGGATATCCATGTGAATGGTTTGACCGCAGATGAATTCGAGCTGAGCACCCATACAGGGGATATCACCGTCACCAATAGTACAGGCAGACTTGATCTGGAGACCGATCTGGGCGATACCACCATACAACTCCGAGAGCTGCAAGATGACATCATGGTAGAAACCAATACCGGAGATGTCTTACTCACCCTGAACACTCCGCCGGAAGCCGCCACCTTTGATCTCGCTACACACACCGGAACCAGCGAGGTCAATCTCCCTGACATCGACTACCAAAAACAGACTGGGCGCCATCTCAAAGTGACACTCGGAACACAAGGCCCGCTCGTCCATATCGATGCCGCATTGGGAGATATCACGGTTGGGGAGTGATTCTGGAAGTTTTTTACGTAACATCTTTCCAAGATTCACGTCATACATGTGTAACGTACCTGAAATTCTTTACACAAAGGACGTGAATTTTGATATGCGTAAACTCTGGGCATTCTGCCTTACTATGGCTTTATTTGTATCTGCAACGATACAGGGAGCAGGTACCGTAAGCGCCGATACAACCAACTCGGAAGCAACCAACATAGTATCATCCAGCTCCGAAATGACCAACAGCGAAGCAGTCAATGCCAATGCAGCACCTGCGATTAAGCTGACGGATATCGACGGCCACTGGGCTGAAGCGACCATCCGTGAGATGGTGGATAAAGGAATTATCAAAGGCTTCCCGGATAAAACCTACCGTCCAGAGGCGCCGATGACCGAGGAGCAGTTTTTTGCTCTCCTGCACCGCTCTGTCCCCAAATTCAAAGGGCACAAGCTGGACAATTACATCTACACCTCCTATCTCAAAAACATGCAAAAAGGCTGGTCAAAAGAAGTCTATGATCAGATGATGGTAGCGGGTATCGTACCGTACAACCCACCGGGAACCCTGATCGACCGCCTCTCAGCCACCCGTCTGATGCTGACCGCTCTGGGTGAAGGCGACAGCGGCCGTGCTTATCAAGGAACCAAAGAGCAATGGTTCAAGGACATCTCACTCAAGGATGAATACGAGATTTATTTTGCGTACCCAGCCTATAAGCTCGGACTTATTGAAGGTTATCCTGACGATACCTTCCGACCGAAAACCAATCTGACCCGCGCCCAAGCCGCTGTCGTCCTCAAGCGCTTCCAGCAAAAAATGACCGAACTCTATCCAGACAACGTAAATCAAGACACGAAGCAACAAGTGATCAAAGCACTGACCGATTTCTTCGTCAAGGTAGATCTGAGCAAGATCAAGAACTTCAGCGAACTTGAAGACGTGGTGAAGAAAAACAAACTGCCGGCAAGCAAAGCATTCCTCGATGAGCACTTCGGCTTCCTCAAGGTGACCGGTACCGATTTTGCCGCTTTCCCTGCTTTCGATGAACTGATCTACATCACCAAGGTAAAAGAAGGCAAATACCGTGTCGTCGTCCAATACTACTCCGGTGAGCTGGTGGGCAGCCTCGCCAGAACCTTCTACGTAACCTCCACGGATGGCAACACATTCGTACTGGTGGGCAAAAACGAATAACCTACAACTTTTTTAAGACTCTGGCTGAGATGCCGGAGTCTTTTTAATTTTAAGTGTAATTGACTTTTTCTGTATGGTTTACTATATTGATAAATCGGGTAACGCTATTATATACACAATAGTTTGGTTGTGATTAGTCATCGTGCACAGGCAAGAGGGGGGAACAACCGTGGCAAAAGTACTCATTGTCGATGATGCGGCTTTTATGCGGCAGATGCTTGCCCAGATGCTTTCTGGGGAACATGAAGTGTGTGGGGAAGCAACTACGGGTGTAGAAGCCATCGAAAAATATAAGGAAGTTCAACCTGATATAGTCACCATGGATATTACCATGCCAGATATGATGGGTACGGAGGCTGTCCGCGAAATCCTCAAGCTGGACCCAACAGCTAAAATCGTGATGTGTTCTGCCATGGGACAACGCCATATGGTGCTCGAAGCGATGAAGCTGGGAGCCAAAGACTTTATCGTAAAGCCTTTTCAAAAAGACAATATATTGCATGCGATCTCTAAATACGTCTAGGCGACAAATCGTTCGCCTGGATTTTCTTTTTTTTCACGGGGGTTTCGCTATAATGTAGAAGAGACTCAAAAAAGAAAGCGTTTTTATCTAAAAGGGTGTGAAAACATGTCCGATGCACGCGGACTTTTTGACCATATCAAGCACGGTGATATTGATGAGCTTGCTGATGCCATAGGGGAATTACTGCAAAATCCGATTACGATAGAAGATGCCGACCATCGCCTGATTGCGTACAGCTCACATGGTGACATTACAGACCAAGCCCGCTGGTCGACGATCATGGGACGGCGTGTGCCGGAGCGGGTATTGACGCGCTTGTGGAAAGATGGTGTCTTTCAACAACTGCTGACCCAGGCTGATCCTGTCCATATACCTGCCAAAGACGAGGTGGGACTTGGCAAACGCGTGGCGATCGCGATCCGCAGAGGGGACGAGGTACTGGGTTATATCTGGGCGCAGGAGCTGAACCGCCCGATTACCCGTCAGGATGACGAGACACTGCGTCAGGCTGCCCGTGCCGCTGTCACCCGCTTGCTGCAGCGCCAAGGAAAGCGTAAGGCAGAGGAGCAGCGGCGCAAGGAATTTTTCTGGGAGCTACTGCTTGGCAATCACCAGAGTGAGACCGCGATCCTGCAAAAAGCGGAGACTCTGCATCTGGAGCTTCAGGCCCCGTACCTCGTCTGCATCATCGACAGCGACAAGTCCCAGCTGGAGCAGGTGCTCTATCCCTTGCTGATGCGAGACCGGATCATCTGGGGCAAAGACGGCAACCAGCTGATCATGCTGCTCAGCAATGGCCCGCTGCAACCCAAGGACGCCAAAGACAAAAACGGCCTCCTGTCCTACGCAGAAAGCTTTTGGCAAGAAGTGTCAGACAAGCTGTATGAGCGTTTTCCCGACCAGCGCGAGACTTTCTCCTTCGGCTATGGACGGCCATGCCAAGCTTTTATGGAAAGCAGACGCAGTTATCAGGAAGCCATGCTCGTCCTGCAGGTGAAGCGCCTTTTTCCCAAAGAAGTGGAGAAAATCAACGGCTATCATGATCTGGGGATTTACCGCTTTTTGCTTACATTAAAAAAATGGAACAACAGCGAATCATACCAGAACGAACGTCTGCGTACCCTGGAATCCTATGACCGCGATAACCAGACCAACCTGCTGGAGACCCTGGAGACCTTCCTCGACACCACCGGCAAAGTCAATCAGACCGCCCAGAGCCTGCATATCCATATCAATACGCTCAGCTACCGCCTGCGCCGCATCGAGGAGATCATGGGGATCAGTCTGGATGACCCCAACCAGCGTACCGCGATTTATCTGGAGCTAAAATTGCGCAAGCTGATTTGATTTGTGGATTTTCACAAATGGGAGGTCGTGCAAATCAACGGAATCTCCAATAGGAATGTTCTGAAATCACTGTACAATGAGAGTAAGAAGACACCAGATTGTAACGTTCCTAAGGAGGTTATCACACCATGATCGTAGGTATTCCTAAAGAAATTAAAAATAACGAAAACCGTGTAGCAATTACCCCAGCAGGTGTAACTGCTTTTGTACAAAATGGACATGAAGTACTTGTTGAAACCAATGCAGGTCTGGGCAGCGGCTTCACAGACGCTGACTACATTGAAGTAGGCGCAAAAATCGTTCCAACCGCTGCAGATGCATGGGCAGCAGACATGGTCATCAAGGTAAAAGAACCGCTGGCATCCGAGTTCAACTACTTCCGTGAAGGCCAAATCCTCTTCACGTATCTCCACCTCGCTCCAGAACCAGAACTTACTCGCGCACTGGTTGAGAAAAAGGTAGTAGCAATCGCTTACGAAACCGTACAATTGGCAAACGGTGCACTCCCGCTCCTCACTCCAATGTCCGAAGTAGCAGGCCGCATGTCTGTTCAGATCGGTGCTCAATTCCTGGAGAAACCATACGGCGGTAAAGGGATCCTGCTCGGCGGCGTACCAGGTGTACAACGTGGCGAAGTCGTTATCATCGGTGGTGGTATCGTAGGTACCAACGCAGCGAAAATGGCTCTCGGCCTCGGCGCTAACGTAACCATGCTCGACATCTCCGCAGACCGTCTGCGCCAGCTCGACGACCTGTTCCAAGGCCGCGTACAGACTCTCATCTCCAACTCCTTCAACATCGCAAACGCGGTGAAAAAAGCAGACCTGCTCGTAGGTGCAGTTCTCATCCCAGGCGCACGCGCTCCACGCCTCGTAACCGAAGCAATGGTTCAAGCGATGCAACCAGGTTCCGTAATCGTTGACGTAGCGATCGACCAAGGTGGTTCTATCGAAACCATCGACCGTATCACTACCCACGACAACCCAACCTACGAAAAATTCGGCGTAATCCACTACTCCGTAGCAAACATGCCAGGTGCGGTAGCACGTACATCCACACTGGCGCTCACCAACGTAACCATTCCATACGCTGTGCAAATCGCTAACCAAGGCTACGAGCAAGCGATCCGTTCCAACGCTGCCCTCGCAAAAGGCGTGAACGTCATCGACGGCAAAGTAACCTACAAAGCGGTTGCAGATGCTCACAACCTGCCATACGAGTCCATCGACTCCGTACTGCTGGTAGCGAACTAATCGCGTATCACAACGAATGAAAACCACCGTTTCTCAACGAGACGGTGGTTTTTTTATGGATACAAAAGAGACTATGAGGTTTTGGAGGATTTGAACAGACAACGGACCATCGCTTCACGGTTGATCTTCTTGGTGCGATACAGGCATTTGATCATAGCAGGGTTGGAGTCAGCCTTGCGATACAGGCATTTGATCATAGCAGGGTTGGAGTCAGCCTTGCGATACAGGCATTTGATCATAGCAGGGTTGGAGTCAGCCTTGCGATACTGGCACTTGATCATAGCAGGGTTGGAGTCACTTTTCCGATACTGACACTTAATCATAGCCTGTGAGGTCGGCTCCATCTCCAATCTGTCCGCACGCTCCTGATAATACCCACTCTCCGGATTCGAATAATCCTCTCCAAACTCCTCGGCCCAGAGATTTGTGGTCTCATCAAAACAGTCGACTAATTCCTCGAACTGCTCCTCGGAATCTCCGCCAAACCCACCATCATGATCAAGGATATCACCGAAGAACTCCATACAATCCTGATAATAAGCACGGGGATGAAGCATGTGCAGATGCCACATCTCATCAATGTCTCTGGCAGGGGCGATCGCGCGCTGCGGGTACTTTTTGCACAAGGCGAGGAATTTGCGGTAACGCTCCTGCATGACGGACAACGTTTCATTATCGAGCGTAGAAAGCACACCTTCTCCACGGGTTGCTGCTTTGACAAGATCTACACGGAGAACAGGAAGTTCCAACCTTTGATTTGTCATTTTCACAAACGCTCCTCTCGCTTTAAACAGGATAAGGGCCTACATGTTTTAGATATTAAAGTGAAATCTAAATTATGTAAATGTTTAGAAAATATAAAGGTTTTATCCTACATGAATGTTTTTGTCCTATTTTCTTTATATGTAACATTCCTTTTCTTTCCAACGTCTTACACAATAACAGCAACCGACGATTGGACCATCATCAGAAAAGGGGTGTGAATGTTGTTTCGAAAAGGATGGCGATCCCTGTTATTCTGCTTTCTCCTCTCGGTACAGCTTATAAGTGCTGAGGCACCGGCTGCGGCGAATCTGAACCAGACTCCACTGCCAGTCAAGCAGGTGAGCAAAACAGCATTGTCACACGGTTCCATGCAGACCAGCCACGTGCAGTTCCCCAACGGTGATACCTACTGGTTCAAGCAGCTCTCCATTCAACGCACGTCGTCCAAACCTTACTCATGGACCCTGCAGATTCCGGGGGAGCAGGGGAGCTTCCGCTACATAGCGATTAACAACGGCGTCCGGCACTGGTATACCGTCCCGCTGCCCGCCAATGGCTATCTGCCGCGCACGGGAGGCTTTTTAGACACGACCCACCGCCATATGTACATCAGCTTCCCCAACGTCTACACACCCATCGGCAATGGTTCTCTGGTGGAGAAAGCCACCTCCCAACCGATCCATGTGAAAAAAACTGCGACGGGATATACCCTCACCATCCAGATTCCCCAGCAGGCCAAGGATATCGGCGAGGTCTGGGCATTGGAATCCGCACAGCCGCTCGTGGACTGGACACAGCCGAATATGGAAAGCATCTGGATGCTCTTGGATATGCAGTACAGCCAGAAATGGTCATGGGACGGCTTCTACGTCTTGTCCCCATCCAGCTATACCCCCACAGGCCCCCGCACATTCTGGCGCAATCCAAGCAACTATCTGGCCCGCTCCTTCGTCCTGACCGGAGGTAGCCGCGCCGCAGAAGACCTCGGCTGGGTGATGCTCGACACCGTCCTGCCCACCCAAAACCAACTCGGCTACTGGGAGACCTTGCCCCGCTCCAACTGGCTCTGGAAGGACTACCAAATCGGTTACGGCTTCTACGACACTCGCTTCAACACCGATCTTGCCCGCATCTTCCTCGTCGCCTATGAAAAATACCAAGATCCCCGTTTTCTCACCGCCACCCAAGCCTATGCCCGCTGGATGATGAAACACTCCGATACCCGTCACTTTACCATCCCAGGCAATCAGCTCGGCTGGCTCGTCGAAGACTACAACCACCCCAACGCCCACAAGAAGACACATGCTTCCCTCAACCACCAGCTTGCCATGGCCAACTACATGTACGAACTCTACATGGCCACCGGCACCACCTACTACCAGGCTTATGGCGACATCATCATCCAAGGCATCAAAAACACCCGCGACCGCTGGATCAAACCCGACGGCAACCTCCACTACGCCTACCTCAGCAACGGCCAAATGGGCTTGGAGGATTACCCCTACCTCACCTACAACGACCTCTACCAGACCCAACAGCTCCTCCAACAGATGGGCAACCTCCGCGACCCAGACCTCGACATCCTCATGCAAGCCAAACGCAGATGGATGGAGGAGAGGGGAGTGACAGGGTATTATCAGTAGGTGGAGGGAAAAGATAAAGAATGACAGATGCAAATCGATAAAGATAAATAGTTATTAGGGAGAAAAGAGGCTGTCGGGACATCGGCAGTCTTTTTGTATAGTCGCTCTTGTCTCTTGTCTTTATCTTTTTTCTTTTACCCCTCAAGAGGTTGGGATTCTGGTTTGAACCTTTTTTTAAAACCTACCCAGCTGGTGGAAAAGAAAGGGTGACCTGCTTCCCCGAGTCCGCCTAGGGCGAACAGTCTCACTTCCCTGTATCACCCAGATGTTTTTGCCCGCCCGCACCATTTCTTTTCCATCAGCGGCCAGTCATAACCCCCTACTGGTTTTAAAATTAAGGTTCAAAACAGAATCCCCAACCCTCCCATTACCGAACGTTTTATGGTATCCTCTTAAAAAGAGTTCGAAAACCTGTGTTAGGAGTGGCAAAATCAGCATGTACCAACTGATGAAAAAGTATCTTTTCACTCTCGACCCTGAAGTGGCACATGAACGGACGGTTCATGCACTGCAACTGGCCCAAAGCACACCAGGCGGCACCTCGATGCTCCGTATGATGTATGGCTTCCAGGATCAGCGCCTGAACAATACCCTGTGGGGGATTCCGTTCGCCAATCCAGTTGGTCTCGCGGCTGGTTTTGATAAAAACGCCGAAGTATATCATGGCCTGGGTGCAATCGGCTTTGGGTTCGTTGAGATCGGAACCTTGACCCCTTTGGCACAGCCGGGCAACGACAAACCGCGTCTGTTCCGCTCCGTACCAGATCAGGCTGTCATCAATCGGATGGGATTTAACAACCAAGGTGTCGAAAGCGCCGCCCGACGTCTGCAGAATTACCAGCAGGCAGGCATTCCAATCGGGGTCAATATCGGCAAAAACAAAGTGACACCCAATGAAGAGGCAGCAAGCGATTATGAAAAATGTCTGGATGCACTCTACCCGTACGGCCATTATTTCGTTATCAATGTAAGCTCACCAAATACGCCGAATCTGCGAGACCTGCAAGAGACAGAGAGCCTTCGCCAACTGCTCCGTGCGATCAGAGCCAAGGCAGATGCTCTAGAAAAGAACGGCGCGAAGGCCAAGCCGATCCTGCTGAAAGTAGCACCTGACATGGCAGACGAGCATATGCGCGATGTTGTACAGGTAGCAGTCGCAGAAGGCATGTCCGGAATCATCGCCACCAATACGACTCTCTCCCGTGAAGGACTGAGCAACCGTACCTTTGCCGAACAGACCGGAGGCTTGAGCGGACGTCAGCTCACCGCCCGCTCAACGGCATGGGTGCGTGAGATCTACCAGGAAGTAGGCCGGCAAGTACCGATCATCGGGGTCGGCGGGATTTTCAACGGAGATGATGCCTACGAAAAAATCCGGGCAGGAGCCAGCCTGATCCAAGTCTATACCGGCATGATCTATGAAGGGCCAGGCGTCGTCCAAGCGATCAACAGACGTCTGCTGGAGCGACTGAAGCAGGACGGTTTCACCACGATTCAAGAAGCAATCGGAGCCGATCATAGATAGTCTCCAGCATGCTTATCCAGCCATGTGTATAAAAAAGCGCCAGATGATCTGATTTGATCGTCTGACGCTTTTTTCAATTGTACAAGTCTGCACTTTGTTGTTTTCAGATAACCGACAAACCACTATGATGAGAAAGGAAGAACTCAGGAAAACAAGGAGGAGCGACGGAATGACCACGATTCAATGTAAATCTGGCGGATTTGCAGGCAGACAGACCAAGGCTCCTTTTCGTATGTGTATCAAGAAAATGTTGCAGGTTCAGCTATAAGGGAAGGCACGTCTTGTGTTGATGTGCCTTTTTTTGTATGTGCATCAATGTTGAGGGATAAAATGGATGATATTGTTAAAAAATTAATCTTTTTCGACAGTTTTTAACAAAATACCACAAAAAATAAACCCTTTTTTACTTGTGTATATTAATGAAAACAAAAATATAGTAAAAATGACTCCTGTTTGTTTGTTGGCACGTACCCTCCAGTCAAATGAAGGGGCTTTTTTATATCTATATCTTTGCAAATCAAATACTATTTCGAATAAATAAGAATCGGGAGGATTATAGATGCTCGATCATGATTTCCACGTAACCCGGATTGAATTGCGGCAGCTGTTCCAGAAATATATGGATGAAAGATGTTGGAAACGGAAAGATTTCGCGCAAGCGACGGGGATTGAGGCTGTTACGATCAGCAATATATTGAATAATAAACAATCGATCATGCTTCACCAATTAGATGCAATCGCCAGAGCGTTTCAACTGCCTCCAGGTTACTTTTATCCTTACTTTTTTGCGGAGTGCTGCAGTGACGAAGGTCGGATTCGCCCTTCCAAGCTGGGGGAGTTTGTCTCCACTTGCATTTTGATGAACCGGATGGATTTGGCCGATCAGGGTCTTGCTTTTTTAATTGAAGATAAAAATAAAAACCGCACATTTGATACCATGCTGGCGATTGGAGAGAAGCTTTTTCATGCGAATAAGGGAGAATACGCCCTGCCATTTTTCGACATGATCGTACAAGAGGAGGATCGCCGTACAGAGAGACTGGCGATTGCGTATTTTCGCAAGTTTTTAATTGTAAGAGAACGGGATCTGTACGGAGCGGGCTATGAAGCGCTCTATCGCCTGACCGAGTACCTGACGTACTTACCCGAGCAATATACCTCCAAAGACCAAAAGGGCATTGAGATCACCTGTAATCTCAAGCTGGAAGCATATTTCCGTATGCTTACCTTCTATAATGTAGTGGAAGACTGGGCCAAGCTCGCCAAGTATGCCAAGGAGCTTCATGAGCTGGCTCGTCTTCGCAATGACAGCAGATATCAGGCGGAGAGCCTATTGTACCAATCCTCAGCCTATATAGGGAAGGGTGAGTTTGAGAAGGCATTGGAAGTAACCAAGCAGTATGCTCCTTTTGGTGAATATTATTCACGTTTATCCGCCATGAATCAAGCCCTAATTCTTACGGAGATGGGGCAGATTGAAGAAATCGACCAGGTCCTGCAACAGATTGAGAGCAAGGAGGAGCTCTGGGTATACCTCCCCGCTGCGCTTGAAGCCTATATGAAAAAAAACAGACAAGATCAGGTAGCCGAACTGTTGACCCGCTACCAAACAGAAGTGGACGAGCTGTCGCGACGAAAGGACTGGCTCAGCGTAAAACGCTTCCTACGACTGTTGACCGTGCGGGCTGAATACTATTTTCAGATGGGTGAGATCGATATCGGGCTGTCAGATATTATAGAAGCACTTGAGAAAGCCTGTACGTTTAAGAATGTACAGCGAATCAAGCAGTGTGCCTATCTCTTCTATACCCATTCCCAGCATGCCGGTGTGGAATTAAAGGAACGTTTTCGTGATTTGATGATGAGTGCAATCACACCTGAGATATTTGAGTCATCGACGTAGGCACTTTCAATCAAAGTGTCTTTTTTTCACATAGATTACCATTTGCATTTTGAGTACGTTATCGTATATAATAAATTTCGAAGGCGACAGAGCCCGCGAATCTGGTCAGGTCCGGAAGGAAGCAGCCATAAGTGGTCAACTCTGTGTGCCTTCCTTTTTTATATACATATATATAGAAGCTTCTATATAAAATAAAAGCCCCCATCTGCAAACGGAGGAGAGAGTGCCGCCGCAGATGGGGGTTTCTTATTATCGATTAGGAGAGGTTTACAGATCGTAGTAAAGCTCGAATTCTTTTGGATTCACGGTGCGCTCTACTTGTTGGATTTCGCCGCGTTTGAGGGAGATCCAGTTTTCGATAACGTCTTTGGAGAAGACGCCGCCTTCGAGCAGGAACTCGTGATCGCTTTCCAGAGCGTCAAGGGCTTCAGCAAGAGAGCCAGGAGCACTGCGGATTTCGTGTTTTTCTACGTCGGAGAGCTCGTAGATGTTTTTGTCGATAGGGCCGTAGCCAAGTTCGCGTGGATCGATTTTGCGCTTGATCCCATCGAGACCAGCCATCAGCATAGCCGCGAAGGAGAGGTACGGGTTAGCTGTGGAGTCAGGCGTACGGAACTCGATACGGGATGCTTTTGGTGTCACAGCAGCTACTGGGATACGGACAGCAGCGGAACGGTTTCCTTTGGAGAACACGAGGTTAACCGGTGCTTCGTAGCCAGGAACAAGACGTTTGAAGGAGTTGGTGCTTGGGTTGCACAGAGCGATCAATGCTGGAGCGTGGTGGAGGATTCCGCCGATGTAGTGGAGAGCCATTTCGCTCAGGCTCGCGTAGCCGCCTTTTTCGAAGAAGAGCGGAACGTCACCGTTGAACAAGCTTTGGTGAACGTGCATACCGGAACCGTTGTCACCAACGATTGGTTTTGGCATGAAGGTAGCGGTTTTGCCGTGCTTTGCTGCTACGTTGCGCACGATGTATTTGAACAGGAGCAGGTTATCTGCGGTGCGGGTCAGGGTATCGAAGCGGAAGTTGATCTCCGCTTGACCAGCGGTAGCTACTTCGTGGTGATGACGCTCCACTTTGAGGCCTGCTTCGGTCATCAGAGTACACATCTCATTGCGGATATCCACTTGAGTGTCGGTTGGTTGTACCGGGAAGTAACCGCCTTTGTTGCGTACTTTGTAGCCGAGGTTTTTGCCTTCAGCGCCAGTGTTCCAGTAAGCTTCTTCGGAATCGATATGGAAGAAGGAGCCGGATGGACCGGATGCGTAGCGAACATTGTCAAAGATGAAGAACTCGGATTCAGGACCGAAGTAAGCAGCGGTAGCCAGACCGGATTCCTTGAGGTATTCTTCAGCGCGTTCCGCGATGTTGCGCGGGTCGCGGTCGTAGCGGTTGCCGTGTGGGTCATAGATGTTGCAGACGATATTGAGGGTTGGAGCTTCGACGAATGGGTCGACAAACGCCGTTGCCGTGTCTGGCATCATGACCATGTCGGATTCCTCGATGCCTTTATAACCAACCAAGCTGGAGCCGTCAAAAGCAACCCCTTGTACAAATGTATCTTCATCGACTGCATAGGCAGGGATGGTTACGTGATGCTGACGCCCTAATACGTCAACGATACGGAAATCTACATATTCGATGTTTTTTTCTTTGATAAGTTCGAGTACGGCCTTGATGTCCATGATATCCACTCCAATTTACGAATATTTTTTTTATCGTATTTGTTATTGTTCGTTTTTTCTTTGTTTTTTATAATTGGATTATAGTGTTGGTGGGAATAGTCTGTCAATAGGTTTCGTTACGTTTGGTGTCATGTTTTCTTACATAATAGTGTCGGATTTGTGAATGGGTGCTCGTCCTTTGAAAAAAAGCGGGACTTTTTTGGTGTTCACGCTTTTTTCACAGGAGAGTGTGAGAAACATCACAATGGGTCATACTGTCTCGGCGTAGGATAAAGATAAGAAAAACAAAGGACGTGAAGAAATGAGCCAAAACACCAAAATTGTATTGATCGGAACGGGAGCTGTCGGCTCCACTTTTGCTTACACCGTACTTATTAAGGGATTGGCCAACGAGTTGGTGCTCATCGACGCCAATGAAGATAAGGCGATGGGGGATGTGCTTGACCTTAACCACGGTCTGATGCTGGCTTCTCCGATGAAAATCACCTTGGGCGGCTACGAGGATTGTGCAGGGGCAGACATCATTGTGATCGCAGCAGGTGCGGCACAACGCCCGGGTGAGACCAGGATCGACCTCATGAACCGCAATGTTGCGATTTTTGACCAGATCATCAAGAATGTGACTGCTCATAATGACAGCGCGATTCTGCTCATCGCCACCAACCCGGTCGATATCCTCACACAGGTGGCGCTCAAGCTCTCCGGTTGGCCGAAGAATCGGGTGATCGGCTCTGGTACGCTTCTGGACAGCTCCCGTTTTCGCTATCTCGTGGCGGAGAAGCTGGGGGTTGACCCGCGCAGTGTCCACGGCATGATTATCGGTGAGCATGGAGATACCGAGGTGCCTGCCTGGAGTGCCCTGTCGGTCGCCGGAGTCAACATCGATGAGCTGCCGGCAGAGAACCCGTGGCATCTCAATGATGAGGCTAAGGCAGAGATCACCGAAGGAACCAAACGCGCGGCCTACCACATCATCGCCAAAAAAGGAGCCACCTACTACGCGATTGCTCTCTCGCTTGCCCGGATTTGTGAAGCGATTTTGAAGGATCAGCGCAGTATTCTCCCTGTCTCTTCTTATCTGGAAGACTATCAAGGGATCAGCGGGGTCTGCCTCGGTGTCCCAAGTATTGTAGGACGCAACGGTGTAGAACAGGTGGTCGAGTTGCCACTGACCCATACAGAAGGCGAGCAGCTGCGTCATTCCGCAACGACGCTTGCCAACTTCTTAAATGAAATCGGTTTTGCTTAAAACTGCTTATTTAACCTAAATTTCCTCCAAAGGCTGGTGTTTCTCATGGAAAAAATCATGCTTCCTGTTGATTCTTCTGAAATGAGCAAGAAGGCGGTACTTTTTGCGATGAATATGTTTGCGGATAGCGCGGAACTGACGCTTCTGCATGTAATCCATCCTATCCCTTCCGAACGTGTGACTCGTTATGTCGGGCCACATCAGATCGAGCTCCTGCAACGAGAAGAGGCGGATCACCAGCTGGTGGAAGTCAAGGATGTCGTCGAGCAAGGAAATACGCCATACGAGTTGCGCATCGAATTCGGTGAACCGGCAACTACGATCAGCACCATCGCTGATCAGCAGGCAGATCTCGTCGTAATGGGCACACACGGCTACGGGCGGGTATCTGGATATCTATTGGGCAGCATGAGCTATAAGACGCTGGCGAATGTGCACAAACCTGTTGTCCTCGTCCCAAAAGAAGCGGACGTCACCAATCCAGTCAAACAAATCCTCGTCGCGGTGGATGGCTCCGATCACGCCAGACGTGCGCTCGATGAGGCTATTCATCTGGCGAAACGTACAGGTGCCCATATCACTCTGGCTACTGTCGTGACACCACCGGTCGCCTATACAGGTATCAGTGTGGAAGTGGTAAGCATGGTGGACCAAGAGGAACTGCTCAATATCGGCAAGGAAATCCTGACCCGCTATGAAAATGTGCTGATTGATTATCAAGTGCCGTACAGCACCCGTGTGGAGGTCGGTTATCCGGCCTACATGCTTCGCCAGATCGCAGATGAGACCCAGGCCGACCTGATTGCGCTTGGTCACCATGGTCTCAACTGGATGGCGGAGGCGATCATGGGCAGCGTGACGTATAAGATGATCCATGGGACGAAGACGCCGCTGTTGATTGTGAAGTAGCAGTTATATAGAAAGGCAAAACTGAAACAAAGACCTTTACCCCTCTATCTGGTGGTAAAGGTCTTTGCTGTTAATAGCTCGTTACACCGAGTGAGTATTATAGAAAGGGATAAGAGTGAATTGTTAAAAAAATATTCAGTTTACATATATTTACCAAATAAAGAAAAGGGGTTATATTTCTTGTGTACTTCATTTGAGAAAATGGAGAAACGATGGCGGCTGAACATATGAAAATGGAACAAAAAGGCTACGTAACCCAAGAACGATTGAACGCAGGGAATAAAGCATTTGAAGAAGCGACCGAGAAAATGAACAAAAAGCTAAAAGATTCCAATGGGGCAGCGGGCAATTATGAGGTTAAAGAATATATCAATGATAAATATTATGTAGTTATCACAAGCATAGCCAATCAACCTACTCTTGCGTTAAATCCAGCGGGGATTGGTGTCGAAACTTACTATACAAGGGACGTTGAGCAAACCATTGGTATTACGATTCTCTCTAGTACGCTTAATGTGACATCAAAGGGAAGCTTCACATATGGTCTGAATACCAGCGGTCAAGCGGCTGTAAACGAAACAGCAATCAATTGTACATGGCGTGCGACTGATCCCTTTACATACACCGGACAAACATGCGCGGCCAGTCGTGTAGATGAGAGCTGGGTGAAGCATTCCAATATCGGGCTATTCAGTTATCCCTACCAAATGAGCGTTCCCTTTAAAGGTATTATTCAGCTCTCTATGTATGGGAACGGAACTTACAATATAGAAGTTGCCAGATTTGAGTTGTAGTTAAAATGGCAGAAAAAAGGGGGTATCTTTTTGATGCTCCCTTCGTTATAGTAGAAAAGGAAATGAGGGCAACGCAGTTGTTATCACGTAAATAGCAACTTCCAAAAATTATACTTGCATTTCTACCTCAATCCATGCTAGATTATAAATCCACCCACTAATTTGTGCTCAACAAATCGTGGACATGGGGCTGTAGCTCAGTTGGGAGAGCGCCTGCCTTGCAAGCAGGAGGTCATCGGTTCGATCCCGTTCAGCTCCACCATTTATACGGAGAGTTACCCAAGAGGCCGAAGGGGACGGTTTGCTAAACCGTTAGTATGCGCAAGTGTAGCGAGGGTTCGAATCCCTCACTCTCCGCCAGATTTTCTGGCAATGATGTTTACTAGTATGGCGGCGTAGCTTAGCTGGCTAGAGCGTTCGGTTCATACCCGAAAGGTCGGGGGTTCGAATCCCTCCGCCGCTACCATTTCTATTAGGAATAAATTTAATATGCGGTCGTGGCGGAATTGGCAGACGCACCATCTTGAGGGGGTGGCGGGGCGACCCGTGTGAGTTCGAGTCTCACCGACCGCACCAATTTTTTAATCAATCAATGCATGGCCCGTTGGTGAAGCGGTTTAACACAGCAGCCTTTCACGCTGTCATTCAGGGGTTCGAATCCCCTACGGGTCACCATCTATGGAGGCTTAGCTCAGCTGGGAGAGCATCTGCCTTACAAGCAGAGGGTCGGCGGTTCGATCCCGTCAGCCTCCACCATATGATGCGGACGTAGCTCAATTGGTAGAGCGTCGCCTTGCCAAGGCGAAGGTCGAGGGTTCGAGACCCTTCGTCCGCTCCATCTTCTTCTCTAAAATCGCATCTAGTATTGGTAAAAACTTCGTGTTGATTAAGAGATTTAAGATGTGATAAAGTAGAGTACGTTCCTAAGAGAACACTGTTAAGAAACAAACGAATGCTCCTGTAGCTCAGTCGGTAGAGCGTTTCCATGGTAAGGAAGAGGTCGCAGGTTCGATTCCTGTCGGGAGCACCATTTAACATATGGAGCTGTGGTGAAGTTGGAGTTCACGCCGGTCTGTCACACCGGAGGTCGCGGGTTCGAGTCCCGTCAGCTCCGCCATCTTTTTCAAAAGAGAAGGCGAAGACATAACAACATATGCCGGTGTAGCTCAATTGGTAGAGCACCTGACTTGTAATCAGGGGGTTGTGGGTTCAAGTCCTATCGCCGGCACCATTTTTACCAACATAGTGGGGAGATAGCGAAGTGGCTAAACGCGGCAG
>NZ_VCNA01000018.1 GCF_006170445.1 Brevibacillus dissolubilis
CCAACTAGCTAATGCGCCGCAGGCCCATCCGTAAGTGGTAGCTTGCGCCACCTTTCCGCATTCTCTCATGCGAGAGAACGCCCTATCCGGTATTAGCATAAGTTTCCCTATGTTATCCCAGTCTTACAGGCAGGTTGCCTACGTGTTACTCACCCGTCCGCCGCTAGGGTCCGAAGACCCTCGCTCGACTTGCATGTATTAGGCACGCCGCCAGCGTTCGTCCTGAGCCAGGATCAAACTCTCCAATAAAGTTGAAGTTGATCTAGGTCAAAAACTTGTTGCTTGGCTGAATTATCATTTGCTTTCGCTGTTCAGTTTTCAAAGAACATATCTTGTCCAAAAATCGACTTTCACAGTCTACACCATTCAATCTCACTTTGTCAAATGGTATTTTCTATAAAGTGTTTGTGTCTTTTGGACAAGAAATAATCTACCACGGAGACCTATGCAAAGTCAAGGGTGATTTTTTTATTTGAGATGTTCTTGCTGGAGTGTCTTTCTTCTGACGTACTTAGACAGTTCATTTGGCGATGCAAGCCGGGCATACATACGAAATAACGTGGCATAACGCTCTTCCATCGCCCTTTTAACCAAATAGTCTATTCGTTTGTCGCTGAAGTCCAGCAACATCTCTTCTAACTCTCGTTTCAGCAGATACTCAAACTCCTGACATTCCTTCGAATTAAGCAGAAAACCCAGCACAATATCACTCCCGCTATAACGAGTCATTACTATTTTCTCCAACGGTTATGTTTGGTATTCACAACTTTTCAAGTCGATATGCGGACAAAGGAAAAAGCCCCTGGTGGTCAAGGGCTTTACTGCATTATTGGGGCAATAGATTGTTAAGCAATAGCGGGGTAATGAAGCTTTCAATGACAGCGGCGAAAAACAGCATCGTTCCGATCACGAGCACGGCGCGGGGGAATTGTTTGAGGGCGGTCTTCCATTTTTGCTTGAGCAGATTTCGGGTTGGCTGCTGCCAGATCATGTAGATGGAACGAAATGCGAGCACACCGTAGCGGATACCGAGTGATGCAGCGAAAATAACGGTTGGGAGCTCCAGAATACCGTGGGGAAGAACTCCGTAGATAAAAACACTCACCGGGTCGGCGCCACTGGCTTTCATCGTAGACAAAACGTAACCGAGCAACAGTCCATTGAGGAACAGGACATTGAGCGCGAAAATAGCGAAGCAGGCCCCAAAAACCATCATCAGGACACAGCTCAGCAGATTTCTGCCGAAGATAACAGCGAATGTGAAGAGCGAGTTGTCTTTTTGCTTGAGGTTGTTGGCGATTTCTTTGACTTGGGAGAGCATGCCTTTGATTAGTTGGTCAACGGATTCCGGGTAAAGAATACCGACGGCAAAGCCTGTGATCATGGTGATGGTGCCAAAAAGGACGTACCATTTATTATCATGCCAGAGTTCATGCAGCCATGTTGACATGGAAAGCCTCCTTTTGCTTGCTTCTACTTTCATGTGTATGGGGTGTTCCCTTTTGTAATACGTGACCAAGAAAAGAATATCCTTGTCTACTTTGCATAAAATGTAGGAGGACAAACGGTAAAGGGGTGAATACTGTGAGATTCATGTATGTGGTAAGCGCTAAGCGGCTTAAGCAGTTTTTTATCATTTTCACTGCGCTCATGATGGCAATCGGGATCGCCTACATGGAGAAGGAAACCATCAGTGCATTTACCGACGGGGTCAGCGTGGGGGTGATGAAGGATAAGTCTCCTCAGGCTATTTATAAGGTGGATACGAAGGAAAAGAAGCTGGCACTCACCTTCGATATCAGTTGGGGAGAGACTCGGACACAGCCAATCCTTGACATTCTGAAGGAAAAGCAGGTGGGGAAAGTGACGTTCTTCCTCTCCTCTCCATGGAGCCAGCGCCATCCGGAAATGGTAAAAAAGATCGTGGACGCCGGTTATGAAGTAGGATCGCACGGACACCGCCACGATAATTACAGCCGCTATACGGAAGAAGAGATTCGTACGCAAATCGGCAAAGCTCATACCATCCTGAGCGAGTTGACCGGGAAAAAGCCGAATTTGATCCGCTTGCCGAACGGTGATTTTGACAAGCGGGTATTGCAGACCGCTGACAGCATGGGATATACCGTCATCCAGTGGGATACCGACTCCAAGGACTGGCTGAATCCAGGGGTGGATCAGATCGTGAAGAACGTGGTGACCAAAGCCCACCCGGGTGACATCGTCCTGCTGCACGCAAGCGATTCCTGCAAGCAGACACATCTCGCGCTGCCGGTGATCATCGACAAGCTGCGGGCTGAGGGGTATCAATTCGTGACCGTCTCTGAGCTTCTCAGTGGATCACAGGTAAAAACACAAGAAGTGAACTAAAGAAAAAAGCTGGTCTCGGGTGAGATCAGCTTTCTTTTTTGACGAGACGATGGAGCTGCATGATCTGCCAAGCGTTGCACAGAAACAGCGGGATAAGCATGGAGAGTGCGCCGACATCGTCCTGTTTGAGGCCCGGAATCCATTCGAGGGCGGTCACGACGTACAGGAAAAAGATGCTTGGTACCCATGCGGACGCGTTGGTTACCTTTACCTTGGCATAGGCTACAACCAGTGTAACCAATAATAACAAGGTCGGCTCAAAGAAATACGGCCAAATCGAATCTCCGCCCAGGGAGGTATAGCGCAGGTAAACCATATCGAAGAAGACAAACAGTACCAGGAAGATCTGTACAGTGCGCCAGACGCTACTGTTTCTAAACATCCCCAAGACGGTTGAATTAAACAGCATATAGGCGAAAAACCCCATCTGAGCAACGATGCTGATGGTTAAGCCAAAGAGTATATTCATCAATGAACCCATTGCCAAATTGGCCATTGACCCGTCAAGGAGCTTGTCCGGGGCAATGAGAAAGCCGGCGATCAGCCCGCCAAGAGCGCCAATTAAAAGCGTAGTCCCGAACAACCAGCCATAATTTCGTAAATTCACGGTTCGTTCCTCCTTTTTACACACTGCTTATGATTGTACCAACCCATGCAAGAAAATTCTAGCGTAAGAATTGCAACATCTGCACACTTTATAGATAGCGAATTGAAGGAGGGTATACTTTATGACGAAGACCCGTTACTCCTTTTGGTTGTTTTCCTTGATTGGGGTGAGTATGCTGCTCGCCAGTTGCGGCGGTGGTCAGCAACAGGGAGTCGCACAGCCAGATTACAAAACAACGAAAGCGATGGTACTCGATATCATCCAAACCGATGAAGCAAAGAAGGCCGTCGTTGATATTATGAAGGACGAAAAGGTGCAGCAGGAAGTGGTCATGAATCCGGAGACCATGCGCACAACCTTGATCCAGAGTTTCGCCAAGCCGGACAATCCGCAGATCAAAGAGGCTTTTCAAGATCCGAAATTCACCGGTACATTGGCGAAAGCGATGAAGGATGAGCAAAAGAAACTCATGAAGGATCTGATGAAAGACCCCGAGTATCAAAAAATGCTGATTCAGACGATGAAGGACCCGGAGTTTGAGAAAAACATGATGGATCTGATGAAAAGCTCCGCTTACCGGAAACAGACGATGGCGGTTATGAAAGAAGCGTTGGACAGCCCGCTTTTTGAAGCTGAAATGGTGAAGCTGATGGTAAAAGCACAAGAAGAAGCCATGAAACCGAAAACCCAAGCGAAGAAACAGAGTGGCGGTGATGGAGAAAGCGGCGGCAGCGGTGGCGATGGTGGTGGTGGAGAAGGCGGCGGCGGTGGTGGCGGCGCTCAGTAAGGATGCGGCCTGAAGCTTGCATACGCTACCTCTCACATCAAAACAAAGAAGGTGGCCCATGTATACCAGTGATTGGCCGGTATATGTATGGAGTCACCTTTTTTGTATGAATCGGCTTCATCTTCTGGAGTTCGGTGCCTGTCAGACTGTTAATCGATCCGGTTCCAGAGTTCGCGTGGATTGAGCGTGTAGATCCCGTCGGCACGGTACATGATGTGGTTCATGATCAGCTCGCGGCGGAGTGTGGCGAAGTCGTCATGGTAGGCTTTGAGGTAGTCGGAGATCTCTTTTTCGCTGTAGGAGCGCCCTATGTCCAGACCTTCTGCCAGCTTTTCGAGAATGAAGATGCGCTTTTTTAATTGGGTTGGGATGGACTTGAGCTTGCCCTCCGGGGTAAAGAAGGAAGCGAGTACACGCTGTTTTTCCACATCGTTGGTGGCGGAAGACATGGCGGATTCCTCCTGTGCAGGCTTTAGTTTTGCTGGATCAGCTGCTTCTGCGGCCTTTGTATGGTCTGGATGCTTCGTCTCTTCGGGTGATGCTGTCTGCGTCTGTTCTTGAGTATTCTGATCTGGATGCTCGCGGATGAACTCCCATTTCTCTGGCACAGAAAGATCGGGCGGCAGGACTGTGTCGATGATGGCTGTAGCGTATCGTTTAAACTCTTGAGGGATGAGATGCAGGATCAGAGTGTTTTTGTCGCGGACTTCGTAGACGAAGCCGAGCTTCTTGAGCTTCTGGGTATGGTGGGTAATCGTCGCCGGGGTGATGCCAAGCCGTTCAGCCAATTCGATGCCGCTCATCGGCTGACGGGCCAGCATGGTCAAAATCCGTATGCGGTTGACGTCGCCAACAGCTTTGTGAAATTGGACGAGTTGGTCGATCTGCATGTGGCTCCCCTCCTTTGCTTTGTGAGTGAGTTAGTTAGTTAGATAAATGTCTAATTAGATGTTAGTTGAATGCCAGAGCAGTGTCAAGCGATGCGTTGATGCCGGGAAATGAAAAAAGGAAGCCTCTCATCAAGAGAAACTTCCTTTGCTTGCGACAATTGCGGCGTTTGGACGAAATCTGCCCCCAAAAGCCTGCTGTTGCATTTCGTATTCCAACGATATAGCTTACTTACACTTCGCATCCACGGTCTTGGCGAGATCCATGTAGAGCTGGCCGATCGCGGAGTCTTGTTTGTACACGGATGGGGAGTAATCTGGTTCTGCCGGGTGATTTTCCGGTTGACCCAGCGGGATTTGGGCGAGCAGCTCGCTTGCGAGTGTTTCGGCCAGCTTCCCTCCACCGCCACGGCCAAAGAGATATTCTTTGTCGCCGTCTTTGGTCTCGTACCATGCCATGTTTTCCACGACACCGAGGATTTGGTGACCGGTACGAACTGCCATCGCACCTGCACGAGCTGCGACGAATGCAGCGGTTGCATGCGGGGTGGTAACGATGATTTCTTTGCTCTGTGGAATCATTGTGTGCACGTCGAGGGCTACGTCACCTGTGCCTGGTGGCAGGTCAAGCAGGAGGTAGTCCAGCTCTTCGCCCCAGTGAACCTCGGTGAAGAAGTTGCGTAGCATTTTTCCAAGCATAGGGCCGCGCCAGATGATCGGGGAGTTGTCTTCCACGAAGAAGCCCATGGACATGACCTTCACACCGAATTTGTCTACCGGCAGGATCAGTTCACCGATGACCGTTGGACGTTGGTTGATATCCATCATGTCCGGCACGCTGAAGCCGTAGATGTCGGCGTCGATGATCCCGACTTTTTTGCCGAGACGGGCGAGGGATACAGCAAGGTTGACCGTAACCGTGGATTTACCCACGCCACCCTTACCGGATGTGATCGCGATAAATGTTGTCTTGGATTCAGGAGAGAGAATCTTGTTGAGTGGCCCTTGACCAGGAGCCATGTTATGTACCTGATTCGTTTGACCGCGGAGCTGAGCGCTTAGTGCGGCACGCTCCTCATCTGTCATGCTGCCAAAACGGAGGTTGACGTCAGAAGCTCCCAGCGCTTTGAGAGCGTTTACGACATCGTCTTCGATTTTGGCTTTGAGCGGACAGCCGGAGATCGTCAGGATCACATCGAGGCTGACACGGGAGCCGTCGATCTGGATATTGCGAATCATATTCAATTCGACAAGACCACGGTTAATCTCAGGGTCTTTGACATCTTTCAAGGCTTCAAGTACTTGCTCTTTCGTTAGCATGTTATTCCACCTCTGCTCTTGTTTTACCGCGTTCATTATAGCATATCAAAGGCAAAACGGGCACATCCCGTCCTGCTTAAGGTGTACCCGTTACTTTTTCCCCGGAGTAGTGGCGCAGAATTCCTTGGTAAATGGCATTAGCCATCGCCTTCTGGTATTCGGTGCTGCCAAGCTTCTGGGCCTCTTCTTCATTGGACAAAAAGCCCACTTCCACGAGGACCGCAGGTGTCTTCACTTCACGGATCAGAAAAATGTCATCAGTCTTCATCGCTTTCCGGTCGGTATTACTCAATACCCGTTTGATTTCATCCTGAATAAAGTATGCCAATTGCTGGCTGTCTTTAAACTGCGGAGAGTAAAACGTCTGAGCGCCCTTCCACTTGGGTGAAGGAATCGCGTTCAGGTGAATACTGACCAAAAAGTCGGGAGCATTCTCATTGACGAATTTGACCCGGTTGCGGATATCCTCTGACTTGCGTTTGCCAAGCTTATGGGATTCCGGTGAGGCCAAGTCTTTGTCTTCCTCCCTGGTCATGATCACAAACGCACCCGATTCTTGCAGGAAGTCGCGCAGATAGAGACTGATCGGCAGCGTGATCTCTTTCTCGATCTGCTCCCCATCCTGACTCATCGCTCCCCCATCTTTTCCACCATGTCCGGCATCAATCGCGATGACGGTCCCGGCCAACGGAAGCGTCCAGGTTGACCATGATGAATGATCCGGCAACTTGTACGTAAAAATAACGATGAGTAAAAAGAAGGCCAATACCCATCCGAGCGTTTTTTTCATCACTTTCAACCGCCCCTTTGTCCGATATCTCCTTCACATCATATGGACATCTTGGGTGCATTATGACTATATAAAAAACCCTTGTCTCCCGAAGAAAACAAGGGTTTGAAGCTCCGAATGTTTTAATAAATTGAAATTCGCATCCAACTATTTATTTATCGCTTCCATTTTCAATTCTGTATGTTTCTTCGCTTCATGCTTGTTATCTGCGATATTTAAGCCTACTACACCCAGAACAATCAAAACAATCGAACAGATCTTAAGTAAAGAAAGCTGTTCTTTAAAAAAGAATAACCCCACCAAAGCTATGGTTGCGGTTCCTACACCTGACCATATGGCATACGCTACACTTATATCAATTTTTTTGAGTGACAGTGTTACGAGGGATAAACTCAATCCATAGAAAACAAAAATAGCTATAGAGGGATATAACTTGGTGAAGCCTTGCGAAAGCTTCATGGACGTTGTTCCAATAATTTCGGCACATATACCTAGAATCAAGTAAAACCAACTCATATTTTCTACTCCTTTACTTGGGCTAACAAACAAAAGAAACGAATAAAGTTAATTTTACCCGTTTCTGATGCTTTACGTGAAGATATTAAAAAGGCCGATCCCCTGCGACGGTTACACGTTCCGCCAAACGCTCATATGGATAATAATCTGAAACAGCATAATGCTGGGTAGCACGATTATCCCAGAAAGCGATTGAATTCGGTTCCCAATGAAAACGAACCTGGTACTCGGGAATATGTGTTTGACGGAATAAATACTGCAGCAATTCTTCGCTTTCATTCTCCTCAAGTCCAATGATTCTGGTAGTGAAAGACGGATTGACATAAAGCAGCTTTCTTCCTGTTTCAGGATGAGTCCGAACAATTGGATGGGCCACGGCCGGATATTCTTCCTGCCTTTTCAAAAGCTCTTCAGGACTCATCAAATGAGCAAATGATGGAGTAAAATCATGCAGGGCTTGTAACGTGTCAATTCGTTCTTTCACCTTGTCCGGTAAATTATCATATGCAGCGCCCATATCTGCCCAAAGCGTGTCGCCTCCTACCGGCGGAACTTTAATTAGGCGAAGGATAGCAGCCTTTGCCGGTTTTTCACGAAATGATACATCCGAATGCCATATATTTTCAAAGCCTTTTTCGATCTTATTTCTGTTAAACTGAATGACTTCCTTGGCCCGGTTCTTGGGAGTATTGTAAAAGGGGTGAACCTCCAAATCTCCAAAATTTCGCGCAAAGGCTATCTGCTGCTCTGAGGTAATGTCTTGATTCCTGAAGAAAATGACCTTCCATTCAAGCAGCGCTTCGTTTAACTCTTCCTTTACTTGCGGTGACAGGGGTTTGGATAGATCTACCCCTTCAATCTCTGCACCAATAATCGGATGTAACGGCTTTACGTTGAAAAGGGAAAAGGTTTGGTTTTCCTTATCCACTCTACGCCGAAGGATTCTCGGCCCTTCCTTATCTTCACGGTTTTCAAAATGTACAGGACGTGGATCATTAGAAAATTCAATTGCCATCGTTCTCATCCTCTCAACTTGTTTTAATCGCCCCGATAAGATAGCTTCTTAACTCCTGAAATTCTTTATGATGAAAATCCACTGCTGCTGGGTTATTCCTTTTTAAGGGGTTGGCCATATCAATGGCTATTTTGCCGGGGTTTGGCTGCATCACCAAAATTCTTGTCCCTAGACGCAGGGCTTCATCCACATCATGAGTGATAAAGAAAATCGTTTTCTTCGTTTCACTCCATAACAACAATAAGTGGTGCTGCATATTTTCTTTTGTCAGGGCATCAAGGGAACTGAATGGTTCATCCATTAAAATGGCTTTGGGATCTGCCGCCAATGTCCTTGCTATCGCTGCTCTTTGTTTCATTCCCCCTGACAATTGATGGGGAAGTAAATCTCCTGCAGATTCAAGCTGCACCAACTGCAAAAAATGATGAACCTGCTTTTCTATTTCTTCCTTTGAATGACCCTTCATCTTTAGACCGAATCCTACGTTCTCTTTTATTTTCATCCAGGGAAACAAATTATGATGCTGAAAGACAACCCCTATTTCGCTAATCGGTTTTGAATAATGTTTTCCTTCAATCTGTACTTCTCCAGTGGTTGGCTTTTGGAAGCCGGCGATGATATTTAATAGCGAGGACTTGCCGCACCCTGATGGACCAAGAACACACACAAACTCATTGCTATGCAGATGAAGGTCGATATTTTGAAGTACAGCCTGCTGTTGTGACGAATACTGGAACGAGATATTTTTGACCTCAATGATTTTTCGTTTTTGCTCCTGTTCAAAATCTTTATCCTCGAACGGTACACGATTTGTGATGGCCATATCATTCATCATCCTTTTCGATTCATTCGTAGAAATCGGAAAGTAGCGCTTTTTTGAATGTTGCCTGATCAGGAGCATTCGTAATGGACTTTTGATCTACTAAAAAATCGGCTGTGTTCTTTAATGTTTCGGCAAGTGCTCCATCGAAATATTCTTTTTGCTTGGAGGCATCCAGCCAAACGATTTGTTTCATGGTTTTCAAACTTTCCTCAGGTGATAAACCAAGTTCTTTTGAAAGCAGTTCAGCGGATTTTTCAGGATTATGATGATAATACGTAACGGCTTCATCCAGAACACTGATATACCCTTTCACAATATCAGGGTATTGTTCTGCGAAATCGGGATGAACAATTCCCAATTCAGCAGTGATAACTCCTTTTTCTGCGAGCTCCCCTGAATGGATGATCACCTCGCCATTGTCGGCAATAAGCTTTGATTGCATCGGCTGCCAAATATAAGCACCATCAATGTCACCGCGTTGCCATGCTGCAAAAATATCGGGTGGCTGCATATCTAAAATTGTAATGTTTTCTTTTGCTGGATCCACCCCTTCAGATTTCAACGCGCCGAGTAAGCTAAAATGGGAGGTTGAGCTAAATGTTGTCGCAATCGTTTTACCTTTTAGATCTTGTAGAGAGGTAATACCGGAATCTTTTTTGACAACAAGTGCTTCGCTTTCACCGATAACATCGTGCAAGTAATAGATCTTGTAAGGCAGTTTACTTGCAATTCCTATTGCAGCAGGAGGAGTTCCAACAAGACCAAAGTCAATACTTCCACTAGCGATCGCATTATTGACATCACGGCCTGCTTCAAATTTTACCCACTCAATCTTGATGTCTGGATACTTCTTTTCCAACAGGCCTAGTGCTTTTGCAACTAACTCGCCATTAGGAGATACCTGATACCCCAGAACAATTTTCTCCGGTACTTTTTCAGATGGATTGGCTTGTGTCGAGTTCACTGTTTCGGCTGCGTTATTCTGATTGGAGCAAGCAGCGGTAGCCAACAAGACAAGCAAGGTGGTAATCAACCATAATTTTTTTCGAATTAACGTCTTCATCCTAGTCATTCCTCTATTCTGTATGTTTTATTTACCTACCCAAGAAAAGCGGCGTGCCTGATAGAAACGCAGCAAACTGTCTAATCCAATTGCAATGATCCCCATCAAGATAATGCCGACAAAAACAATATCACTTCGTAAATACCTGCTGGCATCAAGCACCATCCATCCAATTCCGTTGGTTGCGGCCACCATTTCAGCAGCTACCAATGTTGCATATGTAACACCAATTGATGTACGTAACCCAGTGAGAATATCAGGATAGCAAGAGGGCAGGATAATGTATTGGAATAATTGTCGTTTAGTAGCGCCGAGTGAAAGAGAGGCGTTCATTCGGTCGGCCGGCAATTTCTCTACCGCTGCTGCTGTCGCGATAAACAAAGGGGCAAACCCACTTAAAAATAACAAAGCAATTTTCGATTCATTTTCAATCCCCAGCCATAAAACAAGCAATGCGTAATAAGCAAGCGGAGGAAGCGGACGGTAGAACTCAATAATCGGATCAAAAATGGCCCGTATATATTTGGAGTATCCACATAAGAGCCCTAATGGGACAGCCGTTATAAAGGCAAGAAATAGTGCTGTAAACAGCCGATACATGCTGTTAGCGATATGTGTAAAAAGAGAGGCACCTTTATAACCTTCTGATAGCAAGACCACAAAGGAAGACCAAACTTCCAGCGGTTTTGGGATAAAGTAAGGGTCTACCCATTCGAAATGGGTAACAATCGCCCAAATGATGACGAGTACGACTACACTCACAATAGAAATGCCTCTGAACTTAACTTCTTTACTTATTTCAAACGACAGTTTTTCCATTTGTACCTCCTTTAAAATAAATAAAAAAGACTCCCTCATAAATGAATTATGATTAGGGAGCCTCCAGTTGTCTGGTCGGTTGAGTATTCCGATTGGATTAGTAAGGATATAGTAACAGGATATGATGTAGGGGTCAATAGCATAAAAAAAGACCCCCAACCAAAATGGTTGAGAGTCTTTGTAACGTTGAAATTAACGTTTGGAGAACTGTGGAGCGCGACGAGCAGCTTTGAGACCGTATTTTTTACGCTCTTTCATACGTGGGTCACGAGTCAGGAAGCCTGCTTTTTTGAGGGAGCCACGAAGTTCTGGATCCGCTTTGAGAAGCGCGCGGGCAACACCATGACGGATTGCGCCAGCTTGTCCAGTTGTACCGCCACCACGTACGTTGATGAGAACATCATAACGACCGAGGGTTTCAGTCAGAACGAGTGGTTGTTTAACGATCAGTTTAAGAGTTTCAAGACCAAAGTAGTTATCCATTTCACGCTTGTTGATCACAATGCGACCTTCGCCTGGAACCAAGCGAACGCGTGCTACAGAGTGCTTACGACGACCAGTACCGTAGTATTGAACTTGTGCCACGAGTCATTTCCTCCTTATACGATTAACCGCGAATTTGCCATGCTTCTGGTTTTTGAGCTGCATGTGGATGTTCAGTGCCAGCATAAACTTTCAGCTTGGTGAACATTTGACGACCAAGGCTGTTCTTAGGAAGCATGCCTTTTACAGCGAGTTCGAACAGACGATCTGGTCTCTTAGCGAGCATTTGACCAGCAGTGGTAGATTTCAAACCACCTGGATACAGGGAGTGAGTGTAGTAAACTTTGTCGGTAAGTTTTTTACCGGTCAGTTTGATTTTGTCAGCGTTGATGATTACAACGAAGTCACCTGTGTCAACGTGTGGAGTGTATTCAGGCTTGTGTTTGCCGCGAAGAATGGTAGCTACTTCGCTCGCAAGACGACCAAGAGTTTGACCTTCGGCATCAACGATGTACCATTTGCGCTCAACTTGAAGCGGTTTCGCCATATATGTGGTACGCATGAGTTTTGTCCCTCCTAAATGTTTCCCGTTCAATCTTTCAGAGGTAAGCTGCAACGGTGGGCAACTTAGCCTTGTGTGTCTTACTGGATCTTTTGTTGAAACACGAACTTGTTTTTTCAATTCCGGGGCTAGAGTGGGGCTAGCGGGATATGAAAATACCATTGACAATCGTACTATATTAGGCAGTCAGAGTCAAGTGTAACTCTCATTTTTCTTCATAAAAAACCGCCCACATGGTTAAGCCTTTGGCCGGTGCGGTTTTCCCTGCCCGTTCGCGGTCACAGGCAGCAAGGATCGCTGGAAATTCATCGGGCTCTCGCTTGCCTTGGCCTACCTCTACGAGCGTGCCTGCGATGATCCGTACCATGTTGTAGAGAAACCCGTTGCCTCGGCAGATCACCCAAACGAACTGGCCTTCCCGCTCGACACGGACATCGTAGATCGTACGCACCTTGTCCTCCACATAGGTCTTGGCAGAGCAAAACGAAGTGAAATCGTGCGTGCCGATCAGATGGCGGGCCGCCTCCTGCATCTTCTCCACGTCCAGTGGGAACCGGATATGATCAGCATACCGGTGGCGGAACAGATCGGCTACCTTGCCGTTATCGATGCAGTAGCGGTATTCCTTGACTTTGACATCAAAACGGGCGTGAAAATCGATCGGTGCTTCCTCCACAGACTGGATGATGATGGAGTCGGGCAGCTGGTTGTTCAGCACAAAGGCCCATTTATCAATCGGAATACCTGACTTGGTGTCAAAATGAAACACCTGTCCCCTCGCATGCACACCCGCGTCTGTCCGGCCAGAGCCTGCGATCTGGATCGTCTCCCCCGTCACCCGGAAGAGTGCCTCCTCAATCGTCCCCTGTACCGTCACCACATCAGGCTGCACCTGAAAGCCACTGTAATCTGTTCCGTCATAAGCAACTACAGCTTTGAGCCGTCTCATGCCCGTAACCACCCCACCAGTCCCATGATGACAAGCAAAATCACAGCGAGTGCTGGGTCACGCCAGGTAAACTTGAGCTGACGCAGCCTTGTGCGCCCCTCTCCGCCACGATACCCGCGTGCCTCCATCGCCAGTGCCAGCTCCTCTGCACGGCGGAATGCACTGACAAACAGCGGGATTACGATGGGAAGCATCGCCTTGGCGCGTCTCACCATATTTCCCGACTCAAAATCAGCACCGCGTGCCGTCTGCGCCTTGATGATCTTATCCGTCTCCTCCATGAGCGTCGGGATGAACCGAAGCGCAATCGACAGCATCAGGGCCACTTCATGGACGGGTACTCCGATCTTTTTCGCAGGGGCTAAGAGCCTCTCCAAACCATCTGTCAGATCGATCGGGGAGGTCGTCAGCGTCAAAAGAGAACTGATCAGCACCAGAAGACCGATACGCAGCGTCATGTAGATCGCCTGCCGCACACCTTCTTCGTGAATGCTGAACCAGCCCGTCTCAAAATAGACCTCTCCGCCTTTGGTCGTCAACAGATGCAGGACGACTGTAAACAAAAGCAGGAACCAGACCGGTTTGAGACCTTTGACCATATAGCCATACGAGATCCGAGCCGCCGCCACACCACTAAGCACGAAGATCGTGAGAATTCCGTACGTCACCGGATTATTCGCCATGAATACGGCAAACGCAAAGAGGATCACAAACAGAAGCTTACTGCGCGGGTCCAGACGGTGCACATACGACTCCGCCGGCACATATTGCCCGATGGCAAAGTTGGTCAGCATACTCATCGCCTGACCCCCTTCCCACTGGTCAGCATCGCCAGCAGATGCCGCTCCAGCTCTTCTTCCCGGTACAAGGTGAGGGGAATCTGCTGATCCATCGGCAGACGCTGATTGAGCTTGTGGATGAGCGATACCGTCTCAGGTACGTCCAAGGCAAGCGAACGCAAGCGCTCCGCCTGGATGAAGACATCCTCCGGCTTCCCTTGCATGACGATCTGCCCACCTGCCATAACGACGAGCATATCGGCGTAGCGGGCCACCTCCTCCATGCTGTGGGTGACCAGGATGGTGGTCAGCTTCTGTTCCTGGTGAATCCCGTAGATCGCCTCCAGAATCGCTTTACGCCCCGCTGGATCAAGCCCTGCTGTCGGTTCGTCAAGCACCAGTACCTGCGGCTGCATCGCCAGTACACCAGCAATCGCCACCCGCCGCATCTGCCCTCCGCTCAACTGGAACGGAGAACGGTCCTTGAACTCGTCATACGGCAGGCCGACAATATTCAATGCTTCTCGGGCACGCAACAGAGCCATATCTGCCGGCATGTCAAAATTAAGCGGGCCATACATCACATCTTTGATCACCGACTCCTCAAACAGCTGATGCTCCGGATATTGGAACACCAATCCCACTCGTCTGCGCCACTCACGGGTCTGTTTGGTCTTGCGGTTGATCTCCAAGTCCCCCATCCGCAGCGTCCCGGAGGTTGGTTTTAACAAGCCGTTCAGGTGCTGGATCAACGTGGACTTGCCGGAACCCGTCTGGCCGATGATTCCGACATAAGCCCCCTGTGGAATCGTCAGCGAGAGGTTGGAGATGGCTTCCTTTTCAAACGGGGTTCCTTCGCCGTATACATACGTTACGTTCTCAAGAGAGATTTGCATAGCTGCTCCACCAACTCCTCCTGCTGCAACACGGGGTCCAGCGTTGTTACGCCCTGATTGATCAGCCTATGCCGCAGACGCACCGCAAACGGGACGTCTACCCCAATCCGTTGCAGCTGCTCCACTTCACGGTATACCTCGTCTGGTCGGCCATCTGCATATACCTTGCCATCATTCATCACGATCACCCGGTCAGAGAGCAGTGTCTCCTCAGGAAAATGCGTGATGTTAATGACGGTGATCCCTTCTGTCTGGTTTAAAAAGTGAGCCAGCTCCATCACCTCTTTGCGTCCCTTGGGATCGAGCATGGCTGTCGCTTCATCCAGAATCATCACAGTCGGTCGCATCGCCATGATCCCTGCGATGGCTATCCGCTGTTTTTGACCGCCTGAGAGACGGTGTGGCTGTCTGTCCGCATACTCAAGCATATTGACCGCCTGTAGAGCCTCTTCCAGGCGTCTGCGCATCTCTGACGGCTCTACCCCCATATTCTCCATCCCAAAGGCCACATCGTCCTCTACCGTGGTACCGACGATCTGGTTATCAGGGTTTTGGAACACCATCCCGACCCGGCACCGGATCTCCCAGACAGAGGACTCCTGATTGGTGGCAAAGCCGGAGACAGTGAGTACCCCCTGTTCGGGAATTAAAAGCGCATTGATACATTTCGCCAACGTCGATTTGCCTGAGCCGTTGTGTCCGATGATCGAAACAAACGAACCGGCCCCAATGGCAAAATCAACGCCATTCACCACATAAACTTTTTCCTGCTGGTCGGTTTCATACGCGAACGTGACCTTGTCCGCAACAATGATCGCTTCTTGGTTCATGATACTCACTTCCCCCGCATGAAAAAACAAAAAAGGGTATGAATCAGAATCTGGTTTACACCAGACTCTGCCCTCACCCTTTCTCTAGCTACAAAGCACTATTCAACTAATTCAAGATACGCCATTGGTGCTGCGTCGCCGCGGCGAGGACCAACTTTGAGGATACGGGTGTATCCACCATTACGCTCTTTGAAGCGTGGTGCGATTACATCGAATAGTTTTTGAACTGCGTCTTGACCGTCTGCAGTTGCTACCTCTTTACGAACAAAAGCAGCTACTTGACGGCGAGCATGCAGATCGCCACGTTTTGCGAGCGTAACCATTTTCTCTGCGATAGAGCGAACTTCTTTCGCTTTTGTCTCAGTAGTTTCGATACGCTCATTAATGATCAAATCCGTTACCAAGTCGCGGAACAGTGCCTTACGAGCTGAGGAACGGCGACCCAACTTACGGTATGCCATGTTAGTACCTCCTTCATGAAGATACTGCAGGAGCATCTGTCTCTTAGTCTTCTTGACGGAGAGACAGACCAAGTTCTTGCAGTTTCTCTTGAACTTCTTCCAAAGATTTACGTCCCAAGTTACGAACTTTCATCATGTCCTCTTCGGACTTTTGGGTTAACTCTTGAACCGTGTTGATACCAGCACGTTTCAAGCAGTTATAAGAGCGTACAGAAAGATCAAGTTCCTCGATCGTCATCTCAAGAACTTTTTCTTTTTTGTCTTCCTCTTTTTCAACCATGATTTCTGCATCTTTCGCTTCGTCAGTAAGACCAACGAACAGGTTAAGATGCTCCGTCATGATCTTGGCGCCAAGGCTTACCGCCTCTTCTGGGCGGATGCTGCCGTTCGTCCATACTTCCAGAGTCAATTTGTCGTAGTTGGTCATTTGACCAACACGCGTGTTCTCTACTTGGTAGTTCACACGTTTGATTGGAGTGTAGATCGAATCGATTGCAATTACGCCAATTGGCATGTCCTCAGATTTGTTACCTTCAGCTTGAACATATCCACGACCACGTCCGGCTGTCATTCGGATGTGCAAACGACCACCAGCCGCCAAGGTAGCAATGTGCAGATCGGGGTTTAAGATCTCCACGTCGCTATCAGCACGGATATCTCCTGCCTTTACAGGGCCTTCGCCTTCAGCGTCAATCTCGAGAACCTTTTCTTCATCGGAGTGGATCTTCAGAGCCAGACCCTTGATGTTGAGAATGATTTCGGTGACGTCCTCTACGACTCCCTCGACCGTCGAAAACTCGTGCAAGACACCATCAATTTGCACGGTTGTGACTGCTGCGCCAGGCAAAGAGGATAAAAGTATCCGTCTGAGTGAGTTGCCTAGAGTTGTACCGTAACCACGCTCAAGGGGCTCAACAACGAATTTACCATAGGTATTATCGTCGTTAACTTCCACAACCTCGATTCTTGGTTTTTCTATTTCTATCATGTAAACAAACCCTCCTTCAAAACGTCGAAAATTCCCGATGGGCTTGTGCAAGCCCACCAGTGGAATTTCCCTTCGGCGGTTTACCGTTGTGCGTGCATGTCAAGCCGAAAAGCAGAATCTACCATTTCTAATATGGACAAGTTCTGAACTTTATAAACCCGATTACACGCGGCGACGTTTTGGTGGACGGCAGCCGTTGTGCGGGATTGGTGTAACATCTTTAATCATGTTGACTTCCAAACCAGCAGCTTGCAGAGAACGGATCGCAGCTTCACGACCTGCACCTGGGCCTTTTACCAGTACTTCCAAGGAACGCATACCGTGTTCCATTGCTGTGCGGGCAGCCGTTTCAGCAGCCATTTGCGCAGCAAACGGAGTGCTTTTACGGGAACCACGGAAGCCGAGGGCACCAGCACTGGACCAAGAAATTGCGTTGCCATGTGGGTCAGTGATCGTAACAATCGTGTTGTTAAAAGTAGAACGGATGTGAGCTATACCGACTTCTACATTTTTTCTGTCACGACGACGAGTACGTGTAGTGGCAGCTTGTTTTCTTTTAGCCATGTCTTAATTTACCCTCCTTTACTTCTTCTTACCAGCTACTGTACGACGAGGACCTTTACGCGTACGAGCATTGGTTTTAGTACGTTGACCGCGAACTGGAAGACCACGGCGATGGCGGATACCACGGAAGCAGCCGATTTCCATCAGACGTTTGATGTTCAAAGAAATCTCACGGCGAAGGTCACCTTCAACCTTGATGTTCTTGTCGATGAATTCACGAAGTTTGTTTACTTCGTCTTCTGTAAGGTCGCGTACACGAGTGTTCACGTCGATACCGGTTTCAGCCAGAATGCGTTGAGAAGTAGAACGACCGATACCGAAAATGTAGGTCAGAGCGATTTCCGCGCGTTTTTCACGAGGCAAGTCTACGCCTGCAATACGAGCCATGCTTAAGAAGCACCTCCTTGGGGATTAACCCTGTCTTTGCTTATGTTTTGGATTTTCACAAATAACCATTACGTTACCTTTGCGACGAATCACTTTGCATTTCTCGCAAATCGGTTTAACCGATGGTCTGACTTTCATGGTTTTTGCCTCCCTTTTCTAGGGGTTGAGTTCGTTATTTGTAACGGTACGTAATACGACCGCGAGTCAAATCGTAGGGTGACAGTTCGACCGTTACTTTGTCACCTGGAAGAATCCGAATGAAGTGCATGCGGATCTTACCAGAAACGTGAGCCAGTACCTTATGTCCGTTTTCAAGTTCTACTCGAAACATCGCATTTGGTAGTGGTTCGATGACGGTACCTTCTACCTCAATAACATCGTCCTTGGCCATGAGATCTCTCCTTTACTGTTTCTCCAGTCATTCATGAGTAGGTAAACTTCATTACATGAATCAAGCCACTTTCCTCGGTTAGAAACTTATCGTCCACACGTTGAACGACAATCTCGATATACACGTTGTTTAGGGTCTCGTTAAGATCTCATACCCATCTTCTGTAATCGCGATGGTGTGTTCATAGTGCGCGCACTTTTTCCCATCTACTGTTACGACCGTCCAATTGTCCTCCAACGTGCGGACATAACGTTCGCCAGCATTCACCATCGGTTCAATCGCCAGAACCATACCAGGTTTCAAACGCGGTCCTCTACCGGGAGGTCCGTAGTTTGGAATCTGCGGGTCTTCATGCAAGCTTTTCCCAATACCGTGCCCGACATACTCACGAACAATCGTGAAGCCGTGAGCTTCGGTATAGACTTGGATTTCATGTGAGATATCAGAGAGACGCCCACCAGGGATGGCTTTCTCCAAACCCTTGTATAACGATTCTTCTGTGACCTTCATTAAGCGCTGATCTTCTTCAGATATCTTGCCGACAGCGTACGTCCATGCGGAGTCACCGTGGTAACCCTGAAACTGGGCGCCAATGTCGAGACTAATGATATCTCCATCTTGTAATGTGCGTTTTCCTGGTATCCCATGTACGAGTTCCTCGTTGACCGAAGCACAGACACTGCCGGAGAATCCGCCATAGCCTTTAAACGATGGAATCGCACCTTTGCTGCGAATAAAGGTTTCGGCCACCTCATCTAGCTCTTTGGTCGTCACACCAGGTTTTACATGCTTAGCCAACTCTTCATGAGTCAATGCGACGATGCGTCCAGCTTCACGCATAATCTCGAGTTCAGCCTTCGACTTTAAAATGATCATTAGCGCTTACCCTCTCAACAGAGACGCAATTTGTTCGAATACGACTTCGATGTCTTGCTCACCGTTAATGGTGCGGAGCAAACCTTGACCATCATAGTAATCTACGAGCAGTTGGGTTTGTGCAATGTTAACATCAAGGCGTTGCGTAACAACTTCTGCCTTGTCATCGTCACGTTGGTAGAGCTCTGAACCGTCTTTATCGCAGATCCCTTCCACTTTTGGTGGATTGAATACGGTGTGATAGCTCGCACCGCAGGTCTTGCAGATCCAGCGACCAGTGAGTCGTTCAACCAACACTTCACGGCGTACGTCAATGTTGATTACGTGCTCCAGCTCGCGACCAAGTTCTTTGAGTGTGGCAGAAAGTGCTTCAGCTTGAGGAACCGTGCGCGGAAAACCATCAAGAAGGAAGCCCTTAGCGCAATCGTCTTTGGAGAGACGATCACGGACAATCCCGATTACGATTTCATCTGGAACCAGAAGACCTTTGTCCATGTAAGACTTCGCTTCAAGACCGAGCTCAGTCTCTTCTTTTACCGCAGCGCGGAACATGTCGCCGGTTGAAATGTGCGGGATGTCAAAAGTAGCTACAATACGTTCAGCTTGTGTGCCTTTACCTGCACCAGGCAGACCCATCAAAATTATATTCACGTTTCATTCCCCTCCGTCCAATAGAACACCAGATCTCTTCCACTTCTACGCTTATGGATAGAAGCGGAAGCTATCTTTCTCTGTAATTTCGCCCGACTATTTAATGAAGCCTTCGTAGTGACGCTTAATCATTTGGCTTTCGATCTGTTTCATTGTATCCAGTACGACACCGATCAGGATCAAAAGGGAAGTACCCCCGATGTAGATCGATTGTGGCAGCTGCGCAATCGCACTGAAGAAGAATGGCATAATCGAAATAAATGTAAGGAATAGAGCACCAGCTAACGTGAGGCGGTTCAAAGTACGAGTGATATATACTTCGGTGTTTTTACCAGGACGGATTCCAGGAATGTAACCGCCGTTTTTTCTCATATTCTCGGACATCTGTGCAGGATTAACCTGAACAAACGTGTAGAAATAAGTGAATCCAATGATCAGGAATGCGTACAAGGTCATACCGAGTGGTGCATTCACTTGAAAATTGTTATAGATCCAAGTAGCGATGCCCGTGCCTTGCGGGTTAACCCAGAAGCTTGCGATCGTCGATGGGAACATAACCAGCGAGACGGAGAAGATTACAGGGATAACACCAGCAGAGTTAATTTTGAGTGGGATGTGAGTGGATTGACCACCCGTCATCTTACGGCCGACTACCCGTTTCGCGTATTGTACCGGTATCTTACGAATACCCTGCTGCATGAAGATAACTCCAACAATCAGCGCTACAATGACGAGGAACACACCGATCAATTTCAGGATTCCGAAGAACACTTGGTTATTCGCATCACCGAATTGGGTTTGGATAATCGTCGTAATACCGTTTGGAACCGCAGCAACGATACCTGCCATGATGATCAAGGAAATACCGTTACCGATTCCTTTTTCCGTGATCTGCTCACCAAGCCACATCAGGAATGCCGTACCCGCTGTCAGCGTCAAAGCGATCAACGCGTAGCTGGACCAAGATGTGTCCGAGACCAGCCCCGGATACATACGGTTAAATCCAATGGTCATCCCAATGGATTGAATGAAGCCCAATACAATCGTACCATATCGGGTTAGTTGTGCAATTTTACGGCGGCCAACTTCGCCTTCCTTCGACCATTGGGTGAACTTCGGAACCACATCCATGGATAGAAGCTGCATGATGATCGATGCCGTGATGTACGGCATGATCCCCATCGCAAACACGGAAAAGTTCTGAAGCGCTCCACCGGAGAAGGTGTTCAGAAACCCAAGAAAGTTGCTTTGAGCACTTTGTTGGAGAATCTCAACGTTTACGTTTGGAACCGGAACGTGAGTCCCAATTCGGAAGACGACGAGCATCAAGAGGGTGAAAACCACCTTCCGACGCAAGTCGCCTACTTTAAATATGTTAGAGAGACCTCTAAACATTAGATCACCTCAGTGGTTCCACCGACTTGAGCGATCTTCTCAACAGCTGTGTTGGAGAACTTGTGAGCCTTTACTGTAAGTTTAACTGTAAGTTCGCCGTTGGCCAGGACTTTTACGCCGTCACGGATCGCGCTGATTACGCCTGTCTCTTTGAGAAGCTCAGGTGTTACAACAGTACCTTCTTCGAAACGGTTCAATGCATCAAGGCTAACGATTGCGTATTCCTTACGGTTGATGTTGTTGAAGCCACGCTTAGGAAGACGACGATAGAGTGGGTTTTGACCACCCTCGAAGCCTGGGCGTACACCACCGCCGGAACGAGCGTTTTGACCTTTATGACCTTTACCAGAGGTTTTACCAAGGCCGCTACCAATACCGCGACCAAGACGTTTGCGCACGTGGCGGGAACCTTCTGCTGGTTTCAGTTCATGCAATTTCATACGTTGCACCTCCTTACGTGAAAAATCTTATCTTAAGCTTCCACTTCTTGTACTTCTACAAGGTGTTTTACTTTAAAAATCATACCACGGATCGCATCGTTGTCCGTTTTCACCACTGTTTGGCGGATTTTACGGAGACCGAGTGCTTCCACAGTTGCTTTTTGGTCTTGTGGACGACCAATCAAGCTGCGTTTGAGGGTGATTTGCAGTTGCTTTGCCATGTTCATTCCCTCCTTAACCTAACAATTCGTCAACGGTTTTGCCGCGAAGTTTCGCAACATCTTCCGCTGTTTTCAGGCGGCTAAGGCCTTCCAGCGTAGCGTTGACCATGTTGATTGGGTTGTTAGAACCCAGGGATTTGGACAGTACGTCGCCTACACCAGCAAGTTCGAGTACCGCACGTACAGGACCGCCGGCGATAACACCCGTACCTTCAGAAGCAGGCTTGATCAGTACGCGGCCAGAACCGAAGTGGCAGAGAACTTCGTGTGGAACGGTAGTACCTTTGAGAGGTACACGGATCAATTTTTTCTTAGCATCGTCGATTGCTTTACGGATTGCGTCTGGTACTTCTTGGGCTTTACCCATACCAGCGCCAACATGACCATTGCGGTCACCGACAACAACCAGAGCGCTGAAGCTCATACGACGACCACCTTTAACCGTTTTAGCTACACGGTTAACAGCGACGACTTTTTCTTCTAGCTCCAATTTGCTAGGGTCGATACGCATTCTTTTCCCTCCTTGTTTCTTCGTCTCTAGAATTGCAGACCAGCTTCACGAGCTGCTTCAGCGAGTGCTTTTACACGGCCATGATAGAGGTAACCACCACGGTCAAACACGATTTCTTCGAGACCTTTTTCTTTCGCACGATTTGCAACCAAAGTACCAACAGCAGCTGCTGCTTCGATGTTGGAACCAGAGGTCAAGCCGAGTTCTTTATCCATAGAAGATGCAGATACGATTGTAGTACCTGTAGCATCATCAATCAATTGAGCGTAGATGTGTTTGGAAGAACGGAACACGTTCAGGCGCGGGCGCAGAGCAGTTCCTGCAATGCGGTTACGGATGCGAAGGTGACGTTTTTTCCGAGCTTTATTTTTATCGCCTTTCGTAAACATTTACGCGGCCTCCTTTCTAAAAGGACTATGAAGCTTACTTACCTTTTTTACCTTCTTTACGACGAACAACTTCATCGCTGTACTTGATACCTTTACCTTTGTACGGCTCAGGTTTACGATAGGAGCGGATTTCAGCAGCAACTTGGCCTACGCGCTCTTTATCGATCCCTTTAACGATCAAGGTAGTTTGGTTTGGAATCTCGAGTTCGATACCAGCTTCAGGAGTAACCTCTACTGGGTGAGAGAAACCAAGGGAAAGAGTTGCACCGTTGCCGTTTTTAGCAACACGGTAACCTACACCCACGAGTTCGAGTGTGCGGGTAAAACCAGCGGATACGCCAGTAACCATGTTTGCAATCAGGGCACGAGTTGTACCGTGAAGGGAACGGTGAAGTTTATTGTCAGATGGACGTCCAACATTGATCTCGTTTTCGGAGATTTCAATTGTAATATCCGAGTGGAAATTACGAACGAGAGTACCCTTAGAGCCAGTTACAGTCAACTCAGTACCGTTCAGAGTTACTGTAACGCCTGCAGGGATTGTAATCGGTTTTCTACCGACACGTGACATGTCTTGCACCTCCAGTGCGTAAATCTGTTATTACCAAACGTATGCGAGTACTTCGCCACCAACGTGAGATTGACGAGCTTGCTTGTCAGTCATCAGACCGTTGGATGTAGACAGGATTGCGATACCAAGGCCACCGAGTACACGTGGTACTTCGTTGTTTTTCGCGTAAACGCGAAGACCAGGTTTGCTGATGCGTTTCAGACCAGTGATAACGCGCTCATTGCCAGTACCGTATTTGAGGAACAGGCGGATTACGCCTTGCTTGTTATCATCGATGAATTCTGCATCACGGATGAAACCCTCTTCTTTAAGGATACGAGCGATTTCTTTTTTGATGTTAGATGCAGGGATTTCTACTTTCTCGTGACGAACCAGGTTCGCATTGCGAATACGAGTAAGCATATCTGCAATTGGGTCAGTCATAACCATGAGAAATAACCTCCTTCCCTTCTATATTACCAAGATGCTTTCTTCACGCCAGGAATTTGACCTTTGTAAGCCAATTCACGGAAGCAAATACGGCACAGTTTAAATTTGCGTAATACAGAGTGCGGACGACCGCAACGTTCGCAACGAGTGTAAGCTTGAACTTTAAACTTCGGCTGACGCTGTTGCTTCACGATCATTGATTTCTTTGCCACAATGTTCCCTCCTTACGATAGGGTTTATTTACGGAATGGCATGCCCATGAGGGTCAACAATTCACGTGCTTCTTCGTCGGTTTTAGCAGAAGTAACAACTACGATGTCCATACCACGAATCTTGTCGATTTTATCGTACTCGATCTCTGGGAAGATAAGTTGTTCCTTCAGACCGAGAGTGTAGTTACCACGACCATCGAAAGCCTTGGAAGAGATACCACGGAAGTCACGTACACGTGGGAGAGATACGTTCATCAATTTATCGAGGAATTGATACATACGCTCACCGCGGAGAGTAACTTTTGCACCGATTGGCATACCTTCACGCAGCTTGAAACCTGCGATGGATTTTTTAGAACGAGTCACCACTGGCTTTTGACCAGAGATAAGTTGAAGATCTTCGACAGCAGTATCAAGAGCTTTCGCGTTTTGAACCGCTTCACCAACACCCATGTTGATGATGATCTTTTCTACTTTAGGAACCTGCATCACAGAGGAGTAGTTGAACTTGGACATGAGAGCAGGAACGATTTCACTAGTGTACTTTTCTTTCAATCTAGTCGCCATCTAGGACAACCTCCTTTCCGACCTGACTACTTGTCGAGAGTTTCGCCAGATTTTTTTGCGTAACGAACTTTTTTACCGGACTCCAGTACTTTATAACCAATGCGGGTTGGTTTACCAGATTTCGGATCAACGTGAGATACGTTGGAAACATGGATTGGCGCTTCTTGTGTGATAATGCCGCCTTGTGGGTTTGCTTGGGAAGGACGAGCATGTTTCTTCACGAGATTAATGCCTTCTACCAACACACGATCATTTTTCGGATATGCGGCAAGTACGAGACCTTTTTTGCCTTTGTCTTTGCCCGCAGTAACGATAACGGTATCGCCTTTTTTCACGTGCATCGCTTGGTGCACCTCCTATCGAACAAACTGCTTACTGTATATCGATTAGATAACCTCAGGAGCCAGAGAGATAATCTTCATAAAGTCTTTTTCACGGAGTTCACGAGCTACCGGTCCAAAGATACGAGTTCCACGTGGGGACTTATCTTCTTTGATGATAACCGCTGCGTTCTCATCGAAACGGATGTAAGAACCATCGTTACGACGGGAACCGCTAACGCTGCGAACGATAACCGCTTTAACTACTTGACCTTTCTTGACAACGCCGCCGGGTGTAGCGGATTTGACAGAGCAAACGATGATATCGCCGATGTTAGCTGTTTTACGGCCGGAACCGCCCAAAACCTTGATGCACATCAGTTCTTTCGCACCAGAGTTATCAGCCACAGCAAGTCTGGATTGGGTTTGGATCATTCTGAGTCACTCCCTTCGGATTTATTAAACGATCCGAGTCTACATCTATTAAAGGATAACAGCCTCTTTAACGATTTTCACAAGGCGGAAGCGCTTATCTTTGGAAAGTGGACGAGTTTCCATGATTTCCACGATATCGCCGATTTTCGCTGTGTTGTTCTCGTCATGAGCTTTGAACTTTTTGGAGTACTTAACGCGTTTGCCATACAGAGTGTGCTTCTTGTAGGTTTCTACGAGTACAACGATGGTTTTGTCCATCTTGTCAGAAACGACACGACCTTGCACGGTTCTGCGGAGATTGCGTTGTTCGGTCATCGTTTGGACCTCCTTCCTTTATTAGCCGATTCCCAATTCACGTTGGCGCAGGATGGTCTTCGCGCGTGCGATATCCTTACGCACTTGCTTAATACGAGCCGTGTTATCCAATTGGCCAGTAGCCAGTTGGAAACGAAGGTTAAACAATTCTTCCTTGAGGGAAGAGATATTTTGTTCGATCTCGGCAGTGGTAAGATTAAGGATCTCATTAGCCTTCATGTGCGTCACCACCCGTTTCTTCACGCTTCACAAACTTACATTTGATAGGAAGTTTGTGCATAGCAAGGCGCATTGCCTCACGCGCTACTTCTTCAGATACACCAGCAAGTTCAAACATAACTTTGCCTGGCTTTACTACAGCAACCCAGTGTTCAGGAGAACCTTTACCGGAACCCATACGCACTTCGAGAGGCTTTTGGGTGATTGGTTTGTCTGGGAAGATTTTGATCCATACTTTACCGCCACGCTTGATGTAACGGGTCATCGCAATACGAGCTGCCTCGATTTGACGGTTGGTTACCCAAGATGGCTCAAGAGCTTGCAGACCGAATTCACCGAAAGCTACGGTTGTACCGCCTTTCGCGTTACCGGTCATGGAGCCGCGGTGTTGTCTACGCCATTTTACGCGTTTTGGAGTCAACATCGTTATTTGCCTCCTTCCTCAGTAGCTACGTTCTTACGAGCTGGAAGAACTTCGCCACGATAGATCCATACTTTTACGCCGATGCGACCATAAGTGGTGTGCGCTTCAGCTGTACCGTAGTCGATGTCCGCACGGAGAGTGTGGAGTGGAACGGTACCTTCGCTGTAACCTTCGGAACGAGCGATATCTGCGCCGCCAAGACGACCGCTAACGAGGGTTTTGATACCCTTAGCGCCTGCACGGAGAGTGCGGGAGATCGTTTGCTTTTGAGCACGACGGAAAGAGATACGGTTCTCGAGTTGACGAGCGATGTTTTCAGCTACCAGAGTAGCGTCGAGATCTGGCTTCTTGATCTCGTTGATGTTGATGTGTACACGCTTGCCTGTCATTTCGGAAAGAGTTTTGCGAAGTACTTCTACTTCAGCGCCACCTTTACCGATAACCATACCAGGTTTCGCAGTGTGGATAGTTACGTTAACGCGGTTTGCTGCGCGTTCGATTTCGATGGTGGAAACCGCTGCATCTTTCAAACGGCCTTTAATGTACTTACGGATACGAAGGTCTTCGTGCAACAAAGATGCGAAATCTTTGTCAGCGTACCAACGGGATTCCCAGTCACGGATAACGCCAATACGGAGACCAACCGGACTTACCTTTTGACCCACACGTTTTCCCTCCTTATTTTTCGTTTAGTACCACTGTGATGTGGCTAGTGCGTTTATGAATACGGCTTGCACGGCCCATAGCGCGCGGGCGGAAGCGTTTCAAAGTTGGACCTTGGTCCACGAATACCTGTCCTACAACCAGATTCTCAAGATCCATGTTGTAGTTATGCTCCGCATTCGCGATAGCGGATTTGAGGAGTTTCTCCACTACTGGAGAAGCTGCTTTCGGAGTGTGCTTGAGGATCGCGATCGCTTCGCCGATCTTCTTACCACGAATCAAATCTACTACCAAGCGAACTTTACGAGGAGCGATGCGGATATTTCTAGCAATAGCTTTAGATTCCATCATTGTGCCTCCTCTCTATGAAGAGAAAAATTAACGTCTCTTGGATTTCTTATCGTTGTCGACGTGACCCTTGAAGGTACGAGTCGGCGCAAATTCACCAAGCTTGTGACCAACCATGTCCTCAGTCACATAAACAGGTACGTGTTTGCGACCATCGTATACTGCAAGCGTATGACCAACGAAGTCAGGGAAAATAGTAGAACGGCGAGACCAAGTTTTTACAACTTTCTTCTCGTTTTTCTCGTTCAACTCAAGCACCTTTTTCATCAGGTGGTCATCAATGAAAGGGCCTTTTTTCAAGCTGCGTCCCATAAGTGAACCTCCCTTCGCCAGAGGCGTTCGGTTATTGTTTCATCCTTACTTCTTACGACGACGGATGATGTATTTATTGCTCTTGTTTTTCTTCTTGCGGGTTTTGAGACCAAGAGTTGGTTTACCCCAAGGAGTAACAGGTGCTTTACGACCGATTGGCGCGCGACCTTCACCACCACCGTGTGGGTGATCGTTAGGGTTCATTACGCTACCGCGAACTGTTGGACGGATACCCATCCAGCGGGAACGGCCTGCTTTACCAATGTTGATCAATTCGTGATCGAGGTTACCTACTTGACCGATGGTAGCGCGGCATTCTTTGTGGATGCGGCGGGTTTCACCAGAACCAAGACGTACGATTACGAACTCACCATCACGACCGAGAAGCTGTGCGGAACCACCAGCTGCACGTACGAGTTGTCCACCTTTACCAGGTTTAAGCTCGATGTTGTGAATGGTTGTACCTACTGGGATGTTTTCGAGTGGCAGAGCGTTACCGGTTTTGATGTCAGAATCTGCACCAGAAACGATTTGATCGCCTACTTTAAGTCCCAGTGGAGCGAGGATGTAGCGTTTTTCACCGTCAGCGTAGTTGATCAGAGCGATGTTAGCTGTACGGTTTGGATCGTACTCGATAGAAGCAACGCGACCGATGATGCCGTCTTTGTTGCGTTTGAAGTCGATGATACGATATTTACGCTTGTGACCGCCACCTTGATGACGAACGGTAATTTTACCTTGGCTGTTACGGCCAGCTCGTTTGTTAAGTGGAGCTAAGAGAGATTTCTCCGGGGTGGAGGTTGTGATCTCTTCGAAGGTAGAAACCGTCATTTGGCGACGACCAGGAGAAGTTGGTTTAAACTTTTTGATACCCATGTACATTTCCCTCCTTATGTGAGTCGTCGAGCTTACACGCCCTCAAAGAATTCGAGATCTTTAGAGTCAGCGGTGAGTTTTACGATTGCTTTTTTCCATTCGGAAGTGTAACCAGCGTATTTGCCGTAGCGTTTAGGTTTCGCAGCAACACGGATCGTGTTTACTTTGTCAACTTTTACGCCGAAGACTTTTTCTACAGCCAGTTTGATTTCGGTTTTGTTAGCTTTGAGAGGTACTTCGAAAACGTACTTCTTCTCAGCCATCATATCAGTGGTGCGCTCGGTAATGACAGGGCGCTTGATTACATCGTGAAGGCTCTTCATTATGCGAGCACCTCCTCTACTTTAGCTACCGCATCTTTAGTAACGATCACTTTGTCGTGTTTTACGAGGTCGAGAACGTTGATGCCTGCTGCGTCAACGATTTTCGCGCCAGCGATGTTACGAGCGGAAAGAGCTACGTTTTGGTCATAATCTGCAGTCACGATCAGAACTTTACGGTCTACGTTGAGGCCAGTCAGAACGGACTTCATTTCTTTTGTTTTTGGAGCGTTGAAGTTCAGCGCTTCAAGAACGAGCAGTTCGTTGTTTTGCACTTTAGAAGTGAGTGCAGACAAGAGAGCCAGACGACGAACTTTTCTGTTGAGTTTGTAACCGTATTTGCGTGGGGTAGGACCGAATACTACGCCGCCGCCTTTCCATTGTGGAGAGCGGATAGAACCTTGACGAGCGCGACCAGTACCTTTTTGGCGCCATGGTTTGCGACCACCACCGCGTACTTCAGAACGGTTCTTAACGTCGTGAGTACCTTGACGAAGGGAAGCTTGTTGCATCACGATTGCATCGTAGAGTACCGCGTTGTTAACTTCGATACCGAACACGCTGTCCGCCAGGTCAATTTCACCCACTTGAGCACCAGTTTGGTTATAAAGAGCTACTTTTGGCATGTCAGTTCCTCCTTTCCTTAGTTACTTTTGACAGCCGCACGAACGACTACGTAGCTGTTTTTTGGTCCAGGGATGGAACCTTTAACGAGGATCAGGTTACGCTCAGCGTCAACCTTAACAACTTCGAGGTTTTGGATGGTTACGTTGTCGCCACCCATTTGACCAGGGAGTGTTTGACCTTTAAATACACGGTTAGGAGCGATCGCACCCATAGAACCTGGGCCACGATGGTAGCGGGAACCGTGAGCCATTGGACCGCGGGATTGGTTGTGGCGCTTGATAGCACCTTGGAAACCTTTACCTTTAGTCACGCCGGAGACGTCAACAACCTCTCCTTCGGCAAACAGATCAGCTTTAAGCTCTTGACCAACCTCGTATTGACCGAGGGTTACGTTGCGAATTTCGCGAATGAAGCGCTTAGGAGCAGTGTTTGCTTTCGCAGCGATACCTTTTTCAGGCTTGTTCGCGCGGTGTTCTTTTTTATCGTCGAAGCCGATTTGGATTGCTTCATAGCCATCGCTCTCAGCATCTTTCTTTTGAAGAACTACGCAAGGACCTGCTTGGATAACTGTAACTGGGACTGCAACACCTGTGCTAGTAAACACTTGAGTCATCCCGAGTTTTTTACCTAAGATTCCTTTGGTCATTTGTGCCACCTCCTGTAACATATTTCAATTTCAAAAATGACCTTTTGTTGTATCAAGTCCCCGACATGTTGAGGGGTGCCGTTAAGGGAAAAGCTTTATTTATCAGTCACACCAAGACAACGCTTGCGTGTGTATCACTTCTTTGCTTAATTAGAGCTTGATCTCGATGTCAACGCCGGATGGAAGATCCAAACGCATCAGAGCATCCACGGTTTGTGGAGTTGGATTCAAGATGTCGATCAAACGTTTGTGTGTACGCATCTCGAACTGCTCACGAGAATCCTTGTATTTGTGCACCGCACGAAGGATTGTGTAAACTGCTTTCTCAGTAGGAAGTGGAATCGGACCAGATACATTAGCACCGGAACGTTTCGCTGTTTCTACGATTTTTTCAGCAGATTGATCGAGAATTTTGTGATCGTACGCCTTGAGTCGGATACGGATCTTTTGTTTTGCCATTGTAGTCCCTCCTTTTTCGCCCATTTTTATAACGGACATTTCTCCGTGGAAATATCCTGCACCCCGACTATGGCAAAGGAACCGGGTGTGTCAGCAACCTCCCACATCATCGCAAGTCCATGACCAACATTCAATATTATACTAAAATCATATGGGCTTTGCAAGTTCTTTTTTCAATTGATTTTAGTCGTCCAGATATTAAATCAGGCCACTCGTAATATATTAACCTTTTATGCGCTATATTTCAATTGGAAATGACTTATAATAGAGAAGAAAGATAATTTAGAAAAGGAGACTACCATGACTCAACCAAATCTAACCCCTTATGAGATCATCGGCGGTGCTGAAACCTTGCAGCGTCTCGTTGATGTATTCTATAACTTAGTCGCCCGCCATCCTGATCTGGCTCCGATCTTCCCGGAGGACCTGACTGAGACGAAACGCAAGCAACTGATGTTTCTGACTCAATTCCTCGGTGGCCCTACTCTCTATAATGATGAGTTCGGTCATCCGATGCTGCGTGCGCGTCATATGCCGTTCCCTATCGCACCTAAGCAAGCGGAGGCTTGGTTATCCTGCATGAACAAGGCGATGGACACCGTCGGGCTTGAGGGCGAGCTGAGAGAGGCTATCTTCGACCGTCTCCGTATGACGGCACATCATATGGTTAATAAGTGGGAACAACCAGAAGAAAAGGCGTAGATCTCAGTCTACGCCTTTTTTCTATCTTCTATTCTTATATGGAGGTTCTTTTAACTCTGAATGTTCTTTTGAGCAGGTACTGTCGGAATGGCTGGTGCTATATTTGGCTGCTTACCCTTTTGGGAACCGAGATAGACTCCAAGCACTATCAGGACAAAAGCGATACCGTGCAGGATCTGCAGTTCCTCTCCCAACAGGACCGCGGCGAAGATCAGACTGGCTAATGGCATCCCATTCATAAATACAGCCGTTCTGCTGGCCCCCAGCTGCCCAATGCCATAGTTCCATCCCAGTGTGCCAAGACCGGTGGCTAGGATCCCTGATGTACAGATGACCAACCAGGTAAATGGACGAGTATCAATAGAAGTAAAAACTTCACCCGGGTAGGATAAGGCCGCCGTGATCCACAGTACAACCGCAGCAATGCCGTGGGAATAGGCTGTGACGGTCAGTGCCGGTATGTCCTGTGAAGTTGCTTTTCGTACAATCAGACCGCCAAATACGTACATGAGCATCGAAGCGAAGATGAGAATATCCCCCCAGCTGCCGGAGCTGAGTCCTCCGCTATTCCTTGTAGCGACGACCAGCAGTACTCCGCCAAATCCAAGTACGACCCCTACACCTTTTCGTAGTGTCAGTTTCTCACCTAATAGCGGTACAGCCAGCAGGGCAGTCGTCAGCGGGTTGAGCGTAAGAATCAATGAGGTATTCCCTGCAGTGGTCTCCTTAACACCCCAAGCCAGCAGGATTTGGTGCAGGGTAATGGAGGTGAGTGCTACCCCGGAGATATAAAACCATGCTTTGGGTGTGATCTTCGTTTTCCCTTGTTTCCAGACAATAATCGGGATCAGTACAAGAGCAGCGATCGACATCCGGATTGCCGCAATCAGTATCGGTGGGAAAAAGGAAAGGTACTTGACCATGACCACATTCAGTCCCCAAATGGTGATGACCAGCGTCAGTATCAGATATATCCACTTTTCTTTATTGGCAGGCATGATTCCCCTTCTCTCTATCCAGTCAAAAGCTATGATGTATTGTACCATGAGCCAAGCTATTCGATTATTGAAGCTTTTTGATAAGCATGATCGAAACTTTTCATAAAAGGCAAAAGACCCGACAGCAACATACTGTCGGGTCTTTCTATAAGCCGGTTAGGGCTAAAATTATTCTACGATAGTCGCAACGATACCAGCGCCTACTGTACGGCCACCTTCACGGATCGCGAAACGAGTACCTTGTTCCATCGCTACAGGAGCGATGAGTTCAACGGTGAACTCAGTGTTATCGCCAGGCATAACCATTTCTACGCCTTCTGGAAGTTGGATGATACCAGTTACGTCAGTTGTACGGAAATAGAATTGTGGGCGGTAGTTAGCGAAGAAAGGAGTGTGACGGCCACCCTCATCTTTGGAGAGAACGTAAACTTCAGCTTTGAACTTGGTGTAAGGTTTTACGGAACCTGGTTTTGCGAGACATTGGCCACGCTCGATGTCTTTACGCTCAACACCACGGAGGAGTGCACCGATGTTGTCACCAGCTTGTGCTTGGTCGAGAAGCTTACGGAACATCTCTACACCAGTTACGGTAGTAGTGCGAGTTTCTTCAGCAAGACCTACGATTTCGCATTGGTCACCAACTTTGATGATACCGCGCTCTACACGACCAGTAGCAACAGTACCACGGCCAGTGATAGTGAACACGTCCTCAACTGGCATCAAGAAAGGCTTGTCAGTTGCGCGCTCAGGAGTTGGGATGTAGGAGTCAACAGCGTCCATGAGTTCAACGATTTTCGCTGCCCAATCGCCGTTTGGATTATCAAGAGCTTCTTTAGCAGAACCTTTGATAACTGGGATATCGTCGCCAGGGAACTCATAAGTAGAGAGGAGATCACGGATTTCCATCTCAACGAGTTCGAGAAGCTCTTCATCGTCAACCATGTCGCATTTGTTCATGAATACAACGATGTAAGGTACGCCTACTTGGCGGGAGAGAAGGATGTGCTCACGAGTTTGTGGCATTGGACCGTCAGCAGCAGATACTACGAGGATCGCGCCGTCCATTTGAGCAGCACCAGTGATCATGTTTTTAACATAGTCCGCGTGACCTGGGCAGTCTACGTGAGCGTAGTGACGAGTGTCAGTTTCGTACTCAACGTGTGCGGTGTTGATAGTGATACCACGCTCGCGCTCTTCTGGAGCAGCGTCGATGCTACCGTAGTCCATAGCTTGTGCTTGGCCTTTAGTAGCAAGTACAGTTGTGATAGCAGCTGTAAGAGTGGTTTTACCGTGGTCAACGTGACCGATAGTACCGATGTTAACGTGTGGCTTATTACGTTCAAATTTTGCTTTAGCCATGAGAAATGAATCCTCCTTAAATGGTTAAAAGGTTTTAAGTATAGGGAAAGAAAGGCCTACATCACGTAGGTTGGGTTTCCAACTCATATTGTAAACCTTTCTTGGGTTAAGATAAAGGGACTTATGTGAAGAATTATTCGCCTTTAGACTTCTTAACGATTTCTTCAGCAATGTTGCGTGGTACTTCTTCGTAGTGGTCGATCACCATGGAGTATTGACCACGACCTTGAGTACGGGAACGGAGAGTAGTGGAGTAACCAAACATCTCGCTGAGTGGTACCATTGCACGGATTACTTGTGCATTTGCACGAGCTTCCATACCTTCGATACGACCACGACGGGAGTTGATGTCACCCATTACGTCGCCCATGTACTCTTCTGGTACAGTGACTTCTACTTTCATGATTGGCTCGAGGAGAACTGCGCCACATTTCTTCGCAGCTTCTTTAAGAGCCAAGGAACCAGCTACTTTAAACGCCATCTCGGAAGAGTCGACATCATGGTAGCTACCGTCTACGACAACAGCTTTGATGTCAACCAGCGGGAAGCCAGCGAGAACACCATTTTTCATGGATTCTTCGATACCAGCTTGTACTGCCGGGATGTATTCTCTTGGGATAGAACCACCGACGGTTTTGTTTTCGAACTCGAAACCTTTACCTGGCTCGAGTGGAGAGAATTCAACCACACAATGGCCGTACTGACCGCGACCACCAGATTGGCGAACGAATTTACCGTCAACTTTCGCAGCGTTGCGGAAAGTCTCACGGTATGCTACCTGAGGAGCACCTACGTTAGCTTCAACCTTGAATTCGCGTTTCATACGGTCTACGATGATCTCCAAGTGGAGCTCACCCATACCAGAGATGATGGTTTGACCAGTTTCTTCGTCAGTGTGCGTACGGAACGTTGGGTCTTCTTCAGACAGTTTGGAGAGGGCGATACCCATCTTGTCTTGGTCTGCTTTGGACTTAGGTTCGATCGCAACGTCGATAACTGGCTCTGGGAATGTCATGGACTCAAGGATTACTGGGGATTTCTCATCACAGAGAGTGTCACCAGTAGTAGTATCTTTGAGACCTACCGCAGCAGCGATATCACCGGAGTAAACCACTGGGATCTCTTCACGGGAGTTCGCGTGCATTTGGAGGATACGGCCTACACGTTCACGTTTACCCTTCGTAGAGTTGAGAACGTAAGAACCGGAAGAAAGGGTACCGGAGTAAACGCGGAAGAATGTAAGTTTACCAACATACGGGTCAGTCATGATCTTGAAGGCAAGAGCAGAGAACGGAACTGTATCGTCGGATTCACGTACGGTTTCTTCGTCGCTATCTGGAAGAGTACCTTTGATTGCTGGTACGTCAATTGGAGCTGGCAGATAAGCAACTACCGCGTCAAGCATAGGTTGTACACCTTTGTTTTTGTAAGAAGAACCGCAAAGAACTGGAACAATCGTAGTCGCGATGGTACCTTTACGGATAGCAGCTTTGATCTCATCAGTAGTGAGTTCTTCGCCTTCCAGGTATTTCATCATGAGCTCTTCATCTTGTTCAGCCGCTGCTTCTACCAGAGCAAGGCGAAGTTCTTCACACTTGTCTTTGAGTTCAGCAGGGATTTCAGTTGCGTCGGAAGTCTTACCCAGGTCGTCAGTATAGATGATTGCTTGCATTTCAACAAGGTCAACCATACCGAGGAACTTGTCTTCAGCACCGATTGGGTACTGAATCGCTACAGGGTTAGCACCGAGGCGGTTTTTGATTTGATCTACGCACATATCGAAGTTAGCACCGATGATGTCCATCTTGTTAACGTAGCAGATACGTGGTACGCCGTAACGGTCAGCTTGACGCCAAACAGTTTCGGATTGTGGTTCTACGCCACCTTTTGCGTCGAAAACGCAAACAGAACCATCGAGTACGCGAAGGGAACGTTCTACTTCAACAGTGAAGTCTACGTGACCTGGTGTGTCGATGATGTTGATACGGTGACCGTTCCACTGAGCAGTGGTAGCAGCAGAAGTGATCGTGATACCACGTTCTTGTTCCTGCTCCATCCAGTCCATAGTAGCAGCACCTTCATGTACTTCACCGATCTTATGTACACGACCGGTGTAGAACAGAATGCGCTCCGTAGTTGTCGTTTTACCAGCATCGATGTGAGCCATGATACCGATATTACGCGTATTCGCTAGTGAGAATTCGCGAGCCATTAGGTCCGCTCCCTTCTTTTACTCATATATATGAGATTATGCGGGCATTCCCAAGAATACCCGCTATTCTAAAACCTACCAGCGATAGTGTGCAAACGCTTTGTTTGCTTCAGCCATCTTGTGAGTGTCCTCACGTTTTTTCACAGCGCTACCAGTGTTGTTAGCAGCATCCATGATTTCGTTAGCCAAACGTTGTTCCATGGTTTTCTCACCACGGTTACGTGCGTAGTTAACGAGCCAACGAAGTCCGAGAGTAGTACGGCGCTCAGGTTTTACTTCGATTGGTACTTGATAGTTAGCACCACCTACACGGCGTGCTTTAACTTCAAGAACTGGCATGATGTTTTTCAGAGCTTCTTCGAACACTTCCATAGGGTTGCGTCCAGTACGCTCTTGTACGAGGTTGAATGCGTTGTAGAGAAGGTTTTGCGCTACACCGCGTTTACCATCGAGCATCAAACGGTTAATCAAGCGAGTAACCAATTTGCTGTTGAAAATCGGGTCCGGCAATACGTCACGACGAGTGACAGGGCCTTTACGTGGCATCAAGTTCGCCTCCTTTGCCTATTAATGAGGATTTCATTAGAAAGACCGCTTGATCAAGCGATCTTATTTTTTCTTAGCGTCGCCTTTACCAGCTTTAGGACGCTTCGTTCCGTATTTGGAACGGCCTTGCATACGGTTGTTAACACCAGCAGTGTCAAGAGCACCGCGAACGATGTGGTAACGTACCCCTGGCAAGTCTTTTACACGACCACCGCGAACGAGCACAACGCTATGTTCTTGCAGGTTGTGACCGATACCGCCGATGTATGCTGTAACCTCGATACCGTTGGTCAAGCGCACACGAGCGTATTTACGAAGCGCGGAGTTCGGTTTTTTTGGTGTCATGGTACCTACACGAGTGCAGACACCACGTTTTTGTGGAGAGCTTTGGTTCGTTTGGGACTTCTTGAAGCTATTGTACCCCTTTTGGAGAGCTGGGGACTTAGACTTTACAACTTTGTCCTTACGACCTTTACGAACTAATTGGTTCATTGTAGGCATGATCGATATCCTCCTTCCTTAACCTTTATGAAGACCACAGATCCAGGTGAGTCATATTTAGGTCAAAATAGAAGTCTTTGCTAGAGTAATCTCTAAAGAGACTATCAACAAAAACGAATTAACTACTTTTCTTGATCGCAGCTGTCGCTGCTCCCACCTCGATTCCACAAGCTTTGCCTAGGCGTCGCATGGAATCAACATATATGACTGGCACACCCTTCTCAGTACAAAGGAGTGCGATTTTTTGCGTCAGACGTTTGTCCGCATCTTTGGCGATGTAAACTTCGGAAACGATGTTTTGTTCAATCGCTTTCGCCGTCTGATTTATACCGATCGTCAACTCCTTGGCCCACTCTACTTTTTCATAAGACATGTCATCCATATCCTCCAAAGCGTTGAGTATCAGGCGCACTAGAACATCTTATCAGGTCATCATATAAAAGTCAACACTCTATCATCAAAAAATGATAGTTTTTTATAAAAAAGACAGAGCAGAGTGCCCATCAGCTGGCGATGAGCACCTGAACTCTATGCTTTTTCCTTACTTTACTACTCTACTGGAACTGCTTGCAGCTCATCATTCTGTGCGGCAAGAGCTTCTTCACCAGTCATTACCTTGGTAGAACGGTAACGGGACATACCGGTACCTGCTGGGATCAGCTTACCAATAATAACGTTCTCCTTGAGACCGAGGAGACGGTCCACTTTTCCTTTGATCGCTGCATCTGTGAGGACACGGGTAGTCTCCTGGAAGGATGCTGCGGACAGGAAGGAGTCGGTTTCAAGAGATGCTTTGGTGATACCAAGAAGTACAGGACGACCAACCGCAGGATTGCGGCCTTCGATGAGTACTTTGGCATTGGCTTGCTCGAATTCGTGAGTCTCGACGAAGGAGCCAGGCAACAGATCTGTGTCACCGGAATCAACAACGCGCAGCTTGCGAAGCATCTGACGGATCATAACCTCAACGTGCTTGTCGTTGATTTCTACCCCTTGCATACGGTATACCTTCTGTACCTCTTGGAGGATATAGTTGGATACGCCACGCAGACCACGGACTTTGAGCATTTCTTTCGGGTCAACAGAACCCTCGGTGAGCTCGTCACCGGCGTTGAGTTTGGCACCCATGGTAACTTTGATACGGGAACCGTATGGAGCCGCGTATTCTTTGTTCTCTGCTTCACCGCGGATTTCGATGATCCGACGGTCTTTATCTTCACGAATGCTGACGACTTCACCGTCGATTTCAGTGATCACCGCTTGACCCTTAGGATTACGCGCTTCGAAAAGCTCTTGGATACGCGGCAAACCTTGGGTGATGTCGTCCCCTGCTACCCCACCTGTATGGAATGTACGCATGGTGAGCTGTGTACCTGGTTCACCGATGGACTGAGCGGCGATAATACCGACAGCTTCCCCGATTTCAACCTCAGCACCAGTCGCCAGGTTACGGCCATAGCAAAGTTTGCAGACACCATGACTGGTGCGGCAAGCAAGTACGTTACGGATATATACATCTTTGATACCGAGTTTTTGGATCAGCTCGGCGGTTTCTTCTGTGATCTCTTCATTACGGCCCACGATAACCTCTTTGGTCTCTGGGTGACGGACAGTCTCAAAGCACGTACGACCTTCAAGACGATCGCTGAGCTTCTCGATTTCTTCTTTTCCGTCTGTAATGGCAGTGACACGGATACCTTTATCAGTACCACAATCCACTTCACGCACGATTACGTCTTGTGCTACGTCAACGAGACGACGGGTCAGGTAACCTGAGTCCGCTGTACGGAGCGCCGTATCGGCAAGACCTTTACGCGCACCATGCGTAGAAATGAAGTACTCGAGTACGGTGAGGCCTTCACGGAAGTTAGATTTGATCGGCAACTCGATGATTCGACCAGATGGGTTCGCCATCAGACCGCGCATACCAGCCAGCTGAGTGATCTGGGACACGTTACCACGGGCACCGGAGTTAGCCATCATGAAGATCGCGTTGAACTTGCTCATGGATTTCATGAGGACTTCGGTAACTTCGTCTTTTGCTTTGGACCAGATGGAGATTACACGGTCATAACGCTCGTCATCGGTGATGAGACCGCGACGGTATTGCGTAAGTACTGCTGCAACCTTCTCATCGGCCGCTTCAAGAATCTCTTGCTTCTTAGCCGGTACAACGATATCCGCAACGGCGATCGTGATCCCTGCTTTGGTAGAGTACTTGAAGCTGAGTTCTTTGATTTTATCAAGGATGATAGACGTTTGAGTTGTTCCGAAACGGCGGAAGCATTCTGCGATGATGGTTCCGAGGAAGCCTTTTTTCACCGCGCCTGGATCCGGGATGTTCTTCATGAACTCTTTAACGTCTTGACCTTTTTCGAACATAAAGTATCTGTCCGGCACGCCGTTAGCCAGGTTCGCTTTGGTAGGCTCGTTGATAAACGGCAAGTCGGTTGGGAAGATCTCGTTGAAGATGATCTTACCGACAGTGGTAACGAACAGAGAATTGTTTTGTGCTTCGGTAAAGGATTCTTTATTCAGGCTCTTCGCAGGAACCACGATACGGGTCTGCAAAGTGATATAGCCGTTTTCATACGCAGCAATCGCATCTGCAGGGTCACGGAATACGGAACCTTCACCACGGTCACCTTCGCGCTCGAGAGTGATGTAGTAGGAACCAAGCACCATGTCCTGGGATGGAGTAACAACCGGCTTACCGTCTTTCGGGTTGAGGATGTTTTGTGCTGCGAGCATGAGAATACGTGCTTCTGCCTGTGCTTCTGCGGACAGTGGAACGTGAACCGCCATCTGGTCACCGTCGAAGTCCGCATTGTAAGCGGTACATACGAGCGGGTGAAGACGAATCGCACGACCTTCTACGAGGACAGGTTCGAACGCCTGAATCCCGAGACGGTGCAAAGTGGGGGCACGGTTGAGGAGTACTGGGTGTTCTTTGATTACTTCTTCAAGAACGTCCCATACTTCCGGCTGTACGCGTTCAACTTTGCGTTTTGCAGATTTGATGTTGTGCGCAAGACCTTTTGCGACGAGCTCTTTCATCACGAATGGTTTGAACAGCTCAAGCGCCATTTCTTTTGGCAGACCGCATTGGTACATACGCAGGTTAGGACCTACTACGATAACGGAACGACCGGAGTAGTCTACACGTTTACCGAGCAGGTTTTGACGGAAGCGACCCTGTTTACCCTTGAGCATGTGGCTCAGGGACTTGAGTGGACGGTTACCTGGGCCTGTTACCGGACGGCCGCGACGACCGTTGTCGATCAGCGCGTCGACTGCTTCTTGCAGCATGCGCTTCTCGTTTTGCACGATAATGTCAGGTGCGCCGAGCTCAAGGAGACGCTTCAGACGGTTGTTACGGTTGATTACACGGCGATACAGGTCATTCAGGTCGGAAGTCGCAAAGCGGCCACCGTCGAGCTGTACCATCGGACGAAGCTCTGGTGGAATAACCGGAAGTACGTCGAGAACCATCCAGTCTGGGTGGTTGCCGGAGTTACGGAATGCCTCAAGCACTTCCAAACGCTTGATCGCACGGGTGCGGCGTTGGCCTTGAACGGTTTTCAGCTCTTCTTTCAGGGACTCTACGTCCTTTTCCAGATCGATTTCAGCAAGCAGGCGCTTGATCGCCTCTGCCCCCATCATCGCTGTAAACGCATTGCCGTATTTCTCACGGTAGTTACGGTATTCTTTCTCAGAGAGAAGTTGTTTTTTATCGAGTGGAGTGTCACCAGCATCAACTACCACGTAGGATGCGAAATAGATGACTTCTTCCAGGGAACGCGGGGACATGTCAAGGACAAGACCCATACGGCTTGGAATGCCTTTGAAATACCAGATGTGGGACACAGGAGCAGCAAGCTCGATATGACCCATACGCTCACGGCGTACTTTTGCACGGGTTACTTCAACACCGCATCGGTCACAAACAACGCCTTTGTAGCGTACACGTTTGTATTTACCGCAATGACATTCCCAGTCTTTTGTTGGACCGAAAATACGTTCACAGAACAGACCGTCTTTTTCCGGTTTCAACGTACGATAGTTGATCGTTTCTGGTTTTTTGACTTCCCCGAAAGACCACGAACGGATCTTTTCGGGGGAGGCCAAACCAATTTTCATATATTCAAAGTTATTGACGTCTATCACAGGGCGTTACCTCCCTTTGTACCGGTATCTTACTCTTCGTCTGCAGCATGAATCGTTTCAGGTAAGAGATTTAACTTCTCACCATTGCCTTCGTCCTCATCATCCATCTCGCGCATTTCGATCTCTTGCTCATCTTCAGAGAGGATTTTTACGTCCATACCCAAGCTTTGAAGTTCTTTGATCAGAACTTTGAAGGACTCAGGAACACCCGGCTCCGGCACGTTTTCGCCTTTGACGATCGCTTCGTACGTTTTCACGCGGCCCACGACGTCGTCAGACTTAACGGTGAGAATTTCTTGCAAGGTGTAAGCAGCGCCATATGCTTCAAGCGCCCATACCTCCATCTCCCCGAAACGCTGACCACCGAATTGGGCTTTACCACCCAGTGGCTGCTGTGTAACGAGAGAGTATGGTCCAGTAGAACGAGCATGGATTTTGTCATCAACCAAGTGAGCCAGCTTCAGCATGTACACGCAGCCTACCGTTACACGGCGGTCAAACGGTTCACCTGTGCGGCCATCGAACAGAAGGGTTTTACCATCGCGGTCAAGACCTGCTTCTTCGAGCGTTTTGAACACATCGTTTTGACGTGCACCGTCGAATACAGGGGTTGCTACGTGGATACCGAGCATCTTCGCAGCCATACCCAAGTGTGTCTCAAGTACCTGACCGATGTTCATACGGGATGGTACGCCCAGTGGGTTCAGAACGATCTCAACTGGAGAACCATCTGGCAGGAACGGCATATCCTCTTCTGGCATGATACGGGCGATAACCCCTTTGTTACCGTGGCGGCCCGCCATCTTGTCACCGACAGAGATTTTACGTTTTTGGGCGATGTATACGCGAACCAGTTGGTTAACACCTGGTGGGAGTTCGTCGCCATTGTCACGGGTGAATACTTTCACGTCTACGATGATACCGGAACCACCGTGTGGTACACGCAGGGAGGTATCACGTACTTCACGTGCTTTTTCACCAAAGATCGCATGCAGGAGGCGTTCTTCTGCAGTCAGCTCGGTTACACCCTTAGGCGTTACTTTACCAACGAGAATATCTCCGTCTTTGATCTCTGCACCGACACGTACGATTCCGCGTTCGTCGAGATTCTTGAGCGCATCTTCACCGACGTTCGGGATGTCGCGGGTGATTTCTTCTGGTCCAAGCTTGGTGTCGCGTGCTTCGGACTCGTATTCCTCGATATGGATGGACGTGTAGACGTCATCTTTTACGAGTTTTTCACTCAGCAGGATCGCGTCCTCGTAGTTGTAACCTTCCCAAGTCATGAACGCTACGATTACGTTACGGCCAAGTGCCAATTCACCTTTTTCGGTGGATGGTCCATCACCGATGATGTCGCCAGGTACGATCCAGTCGCCTGCTTTTACGATCGGGCGTTGGTTGATACAAGTACCTTGGTTGGAACGGATGAATTTGTGCAATTTATATTTATCGATATCGCCGGCTACTTTCTTGCCGTCGATTTCTTTGTATCTGCGTACCAAGATCTCTCTCGCAGTTACACGTTCAACTTGACCAGGCCATTTTGCAACGACTGCAACACCGGAGTCTTGCGCCGCTTTGTGTTCCATACCAGTACCCACGAATGGAGCTTGTGGAATCAAGAGTGGAACGGCCTGACGTTGCATGTTCGATCCCATGAGCGCGCGGTTCGCGTCGTCGTTTTCGAGGAACGGGATGAGCGCTGTCGCAACGGATACGACTTGTTTCGGGGATACGTCCATGTAGTCAACCTTATCGCGCGGTATGGACAAGATCTCACCTTTACGACGGCAGATAACAGTCTCATTGACGAAGTTACCTAATTCGTCGAGCGGTTGGTTCGCCTGAGCGACGTTGAATACATCTTCCTCGTCAGCAGTCAGGTATTCGATTTCTGTCAGTACACGACCGGTTTCGGCGTCTACTTTACGGCGTGGTGTTTCGATGAAGCCGTAGTCATTGATACGTGCAAAAGTAGAAAGGGAGTTAATCAAACCGATGTTCGGACCCTCTGGTGTCTCGATTGGACACATACGGCCATAGTGGGAGTGGTGAACGTCGCGCACTTCGAAGCCCGCGCGCTCACGCGTGAGACCACCAGGACCCAGGGCGGACAGACGGCGTTTGTGTGTCAGCTCAGCAAGCGGGTTGGTCTGATCCATGAACTGGGAGAGCTGGGAGCTTCCGAAGAACTCCTTGATCGCCGCAATCACAGGACGGATGTTGATCAACGCTTGTGGAGTGATTTGGTTCTGGTCTTGGATGGACATACGCTCGCGAACGACGCGCTCCATACGGGAAAGACCAATACGGAATTGGTTTTGCAGAAGTTCACCAACAGAACGCAGACGACGGTTACCCAAGTGGTCGATATCGTCTGTCGTACCTACTTTGTGGAGCAGGTTGATGAAGTAGTTAATCGCAGCCACGATGTCCGCAGGCGTGATGTGCTTAACAGACATGTCGATGTTTGCGTTACCAATGATTTTGATCACTTTGCCTTCATCGCTGAAAATATCAACGGATTGCAGGCGGATGTTGCTTTCATCCAAAACGCCGCCACTTGTGTGAACATCAATGTGTCCAACGTGGGATTCAAGCGCAGGCAAGATTTTATCAAGGACACGACGGTCAATGATTTGGCCTGCTTCTGCGATGATCTCACCTGTGTTGCGGTCAACGAGAGTTTCCGCAAGGCGTTGGTTGAACAGACGGGTTTTGATATGAAGCTTCTTGTTCATTTTGTAACGACCAACAGAAGCCAGATCATAGCGTTTCGGGTCGAAGAAGCGGGAGATCAACAAGCTCTTCGCGTTTTCCACTGTTGGTGGTTCGCCTGGACGCAGACGCTCATAAATCTCGATGAGAGCCTTCTCCGTAGAGTCTGTGTTGTCTTTTTCCAAGGTGTTGACAACAAACTTCTCGTCATGACCCAGCAAATCAAGAATATCTTTATCAGAGCCAAAACCTAATGCACGCAAGAGAACAGTAACTGGGATCTTACGCGTACGGTCGATACGCACATAAATAATATCCTTCGCGTCTGTTTCGAGTTCGAGCCATGCACCACGGTTTGGAATCACGGTAGCGGTGAAAGTCTGCTTGCCGTTCTTATCAACTTTGGTGTTATAGTAAACACTAGGGGAACGAACGAGCTGACTGACGATTACACGCTCTGCACCATTGATAATGAAGGTGCCTGTTTCTGTCATCAGCGGGAAGTCACCCATAAAGACTTCCTGCTCCTTCACTTCCCCCGTCTCCTTATTCAGAAGACGAACTTTGACACGTAATGGAGCAGCGTATGTAACGTCGCGTTCCTTTGATTCATCAACGTCATACTTCGGCTCACCTAAGCTGTAGTCAATGAACTCCAGCACCAAGTTACCCGTGAAATCTTGAATAGGCGAAATGTCCTGAAACATTTCACGCAGTCCTTCATCCAAGAACCATTGGTAGGATTTTTGCTGAATCTCAATCAGGTTAGGGAGACCCAGTACTTCATTAATACGAGAATACGTGCGACGCTGGCGGTGTCGACCGCACTGAATCACTTTACCTGCCAACTCATTCACCCCTCATGCTTGTGTTTTCACACAAAAATAAAAATGGGTTAAACCAGTAACCTCATTTTTAGCAAAGAATCTCTATTCTAAAAGAATTCCCAGCTTTTCACACGTTTATTCCACAGTTAATAGAAAAACGTGAAAAAAACAGTTGACAAAACAGGGATTTCTTGAATTAGACAATAGACCCATATTGACATTATATAATGCTAACACAAGGAAAATACCACGTCAATAGTGGATTGCTACTTTTTTCTTGCACAGAAAATCAGGTAGCCTTTGCTCTTGTCTGCCTCTTCTACTTCACCGAAAAGTTCCATAAGCTTTTTATAAGCTGATGGAGCTCCTTGTTTCTTCTGAATGACGACCCACATCTGACCGCCTGGATTCAACAGATCGTACCCCTCGGAAAAAATCCGGTGAACCGTCTCTTTACCGGCACGGATCGGTGGGTTGGTGAGGATGACATCGAAGCTTCGTCCCTGAACAGCTTCATATACGTCGCTGACCAGGATCTCTACATTATGTATTCCATTGGCCTTGGCGTTGCGTTTGGCCAGTTCCACCGCTCGTTCATTCACATCAATCATTGTTACCTGTCCCTGATCAGCAATCCGGGCTGCAGCCAATCCGATCGGGCCGTATCCGCAACCTACATCCAATACTTTTGCTGTACGATCAAAATTCATCGTCTCTATCAAAAGTACACTGCCAAAGTCTACCCTCTCCCTTGAAAATACACCTGAGTCTGTCGTGAATCGATAGGAATGATCACGCAGCGTAAACGTATATTCTCTTTCATCATGAGTAGCATTTGGACGATTTGTGTAGTAATGGTCGCTCACAGCAGACACACCTCTTTGCGGTTTAGGGATGGTAAAAGAATAAAATCCCCCTGCCGTGCAGGCAAGGGGATTTGCGCGGAAGAAATTAATTACTTAACTTCTACAGATGCGCCAGCTTCTTCAAGCTTAGCTTTGAGTGCTTCAGCTTCGTCTTTGGAGATGCCTTCTTTAAGAGTTTTTGGAGCGTTGTCAACGAGGTCTTTTGCTTCTTTCAGGCCGAGACCAGTAAGTTCGCGAACCACTTTGATAACGTTGATTTTGGAAGCACCACCGGAAACGAGGTTAACGGTGAACTCAGTTTGTTCAGCAGCTGCTTCTGCGCCGCCGCCAGCTACTACAGCTACAGGAGCAGCAGCAGTTACGCCGAATTCTTCTTCAATTGCTTTTACGAGATCGTTCAGTTCGAGAACGGACATACCTTTAATCGCTTCAAGGATTTGGTCTTTAGACATTATATTTTCCTCCTTAATATTAACTGATTAAGCGCCTTGGCCTTCTTTTTGTTCGGATACTGCTTTGACTGCAAGCGCGAAGTTGCGGACTGGCGCTTGGAGTACGGAAAGAAGCATAGAAAGGAGACCTTCGCGGTTTGGAAGAGCTGCAAGAGCTTTAATCTCATCTGCGCTTACTACCTTACCTTCGATGATACCGCCTTTAATTTCGAGCTTCTCATTTTTCTTCGCGAAGTCAGCGAGAATCTTAGCTGGAGCAATTACGTCTTCTTTAGAGAACGCGATTGCGTTTGGTCCAGTAAGTTGATCGTCAAGATCGCTCAGACCTTCTTGCTTAGTAGCCAGACGAGTCAAAGAGTTTTTGTAAACTTTGAAATCGATACCAGCTGCACGCATTTGGCTGCGGAGTTCAGTAACTTGAGCTACTGTCAAACCACGATAGTCAACAACTACAGTAGAAACGCTCTCGCGGAGCTTAGTTGCGATCACACCGATTTCTTGAACTTTTTCTTCACGAATTACGGTTGGACGAATTTCTGCCATGTTTACACCTCCCGTGCTATAACCTATTGCTTAATGAAAAATGCCCCCGCAGACTCGCGAGGGCATAATGTCTATCAAAAGAGCATGTCCAAGACAAAACTCTTAATCTTCCATTATACACACCTCGGAGGGTTATTAAGCGTTCCGCTGGCGGCCCGCACCTTCTGTCTACGGCATGAACATGATTCAGTTCAATTCAACAGGATTTATCATACCAACTTCCGAGGTGGAAGTCAAGTAGTAATTATCTTACATCAACGCGAACGCCAGGGCCCATAGTGGAGCTTACTGTTACGTTCTTCATGTATACACCTTTAGCAGCAGCTGGCTTCGCACGGTTGAGTGCTTCAGTCAGAGCAGCGAGGTTTTCAGCCAATTTCTCAGTATCGAAGGATACTTTACCGATTGGCGCGTGGATGATACCTGTTTTATCTACACGGTATTCGATCTTACCGGCTTTGATTTCATTAACGGCTTTGGTTACGTCGAAAGTAACAGTACCGGTTTTAGGGTTTGGCATGAGGCCTTTTGGACCGAGTACACGACCCAATTTACCTACTTCACCCATCATGTCCGGAGTTGCAACTACTACGTCGAAATCGAACCAACCGCCTTGGATTTTAGCGATCATATCGGATTCGCCTACGAAGTCAGCACCAGCTGCTTCTGCTTCTTTCGCTTTCTCGCCTTTTGCGAAAACGAGAACGCGTTGTACTTTACCAGTACCGTGTGGAAGTACAACAGCACCACGAATTTGTTGGTCAGCACGCTTAGGGTCTACACCGAGACGGTAAGCTGCTTCTACAGTTTCATCGAACTTAGCTGTTGCTACTTCTTTAACGAGTGAGATACCTTCTGCAACAGCGTAAACTTTGTTCTTGTCTACTTTCTTTGCAGCTTCTTGGTATTTTTTACCATGTTTTGGCATGTTGTAAATCTCCCTTCAAATGTGGTCGTAGCGGTTTAATCCTCCCACAGAACAGGGGTACATGCTTGTACCCCTGAGAGCAACGAAACAATTGTGTAAACGGAAGACAATGATTAGTCTTCGATTACGATACCCATGGAACGGGCAGTACCTTCGATCATACGCATAGCTGCTTCAGTATCAGCTGCGTTGAGGTCAGGTTTTTTGAGTTCTGCGATTTCACGTACTTTATCACGCTTAAGAGTTGCAACTTTAGTCTTGTTAGGCACACCGGAACCGGATTCGATACCAGCCGCTTTTTTCAAGAGAACTGCTGCAGGTGGAGTCTTGGTGATGAAAGTAAAGGAACGGTCTTCGAATACAGTGATCTCAACTGGGATAATCATACCCACTTCGCTCTCTGTACGCGCGTTGAATTCTTTACAGAAACCCATGATATTAACACCAGCTTGACCGAGTGCCGGACCTACTGGAGGTGCAGGGTTCGCTTTACCTGCTGGAATTTGTAATTTAATTACGCGGATAACCTTCTTAGCCACGTAAAACACCTCCTTCAAATGTGGTTATGCGGGGGACTCCCCCCTCCCACTTGTAGTGAAAAAGTTCTTTATGTAATAAGAACTTCTTATATATAGTGAGACGGGAACCGCATGATTCTGCTTGCTGATTCCAGAAACAAATTGAAATTTACCACATGTAGCGATACTTTTCAAGTTGTTTCATATGGAAATTAGTCTAATTTCATAACTTGCGTATAATCCAACTCGACTGGCGTCTCGCGCCCAAAAATGTCCAACAACACGCGAACCTTTTGTTTGTCTGTCTGGATCTCAATGATTTCACCGGTACGACCAGTGAAAGGGCCGTCTTGTACACGCACCATATCGCGAAGTTCGAAATCAATCTTGACTTTCGGCGCATCGATACCCATTTGTTTGAGGATCGTTTCCGCTTCCCCTGGAAGTAGCGCGGTCGGTTTGGAGCCTGCTCCAGAAGAGCCGACAAAGCCCGTAACTCCAGGTGTGTTGCGCACGACATACCATGAGTCGTCCGTCATCACCATCTCAACAAGCACGTAACCCGGAAATACCTTTTTCGTCACAGTGCGCTTTTTGCCGTCCTTCGTCTCTACCTCTTCTTCGGTAGGAACGAGCACGCGGAAGATCTTGTCCTCCATGCCCATGGACTCAACACGTTTTTCCAGATTCGTTTTTACCTTGTTTTCATACCCAGAGTAGGTATGAACTACATACCATGCTTTTTCCATATCCACGCGGACGAAAACCGTCCGTCCCTCCTAGGTTCGAATAATTACTTGCCCAATACCCATTCGATTAGGCTAGAAATGCCTAAGTCAACACCGAACAAAAATACCGCGAGTAGCGTTATTGTAACCAAAACAATAAGCGTGTATGATGTAAGCTCTTTGCGGTTCGGCCAACGGACTTTTTTCAACTCTGAAAAAACATCACCGATAAATCCACCAGAACGGCGGAAGCCAGATCCAACTCTCGAAAGAAAACTCATAACGCCACCCCCAGACTTGGTGCTGCCATCTTACTTCGTTTCGCGATGGACTGTAGGCTTTTTATCGCGGGAGCAGTACTTCTTCAGCTCGATGCGCTCTGGGTTGGTACGCTTGTTCTTGGTGCTGATATAGTTACGTTCACCACATTCAGTGCACGCCAACGTAATGTTTACTCGCATCATTGACACCTCCATATCATCTCATACCTGTATAAAAGAAAAAGCATTGAACTACACGGAAAAAACCGCTACTTTTTTCCAATCATTCACAGAAGTAACCATAGATCTCTCTATGGCTACCTGAATAAATTTATCATACATGGTCATATGATGTCAATAAAACATCTTGACAATGCGGATAGTCATAAGCGTATTCATTTTAAAAAAATTACGAAACAAACAAGGAATTTCTTTTTGAGAAGCGAATAAACTAATTATACGGTAAATTGCTGGAGAGATTGAATTGGCGCTTACAATTGAATCTCTCTACCCTCCAAATAGCGCTCGAGCTTACGCTTGACGCGTTGCAGGGCATTATCGATCGACTTCACATGACGGTCAAGCTCGACGGCGATCTGTTGATAGGAACGCCCATCTAGGTACAGCATAAGAACCTGGCGCTCCAAGTCGCTCAGAATCTCGCTCATCTTGCCTTCAATGTCATCGAACTCTTCGCGGTTAATGAATAATTCCTCAGGATCGGTCACTTTGGTTCCGCAGATTACATCCAGCAGAGTGCGGTCCGAATCCTCGTCATAAATAGGCTTGTCCAACGATACGTAGGAGTTGAGTGGAATATGCTTCTGCCTGGTTGCCGTCTTAATCGCCGTAATAATCTGGCGGGTGATGCACAATTCGGCAAAAGCTTTAAACGATGTCAGCTTATCTCCTCGAAAATCGCGGATGGACTTGTACAAACCAATCATGCCCTCTTGCACGATATCCTCACGATCTGCCCCAATCAAAAAATAAGAACGAGCTTTGGCCCGCACAAAATTCTTATACTTATTGATCAGGTATTCTAAGGCCTCTGCGTCGTTTTCTCTTACTAACTCTACCACTTCTTCGTCGGACATCAGGTCAAATTGACTATGCTTGAGCTCTCTTAGTTCAACACTCACCTACATCCCTCCGACTTCCAACTGGTTACATAAGATAGTGTTAATTATACATGATGCCGTAAAAAGGCGTCAACCAACTGCCTTTTATTCTCTTCTCCATTTTTCGAATATTTTCGCTATATCGTCATTTAGGGAAATCCGTGTACTAAAGCGGTCTTCTTTTGTTTTGTCGACCGTTTCTTTGATCTCCTTGCCTGTACTTTCTATATCTAACAGCAACTCCCGCGCGGATTTGCGCAGTGCTCCCTGCCCGAAGATAACACGCTGCGAGGTATAATCTGAGGTTGCTACATATATTTGTCGATTTTTCTCGAAATATTCGTGGACAAGCTTCTCAATTTTTTCATCCGCGGTCTCTTTTTCTTTTGTAAAGTATATATCAATCAAATATTCATTTTGAATACGACCAAGCCCTGGGACCATGTAAGCGTCAAAAACGACGATTACTTTGGTCCCAGAGTAGCTTTGGTAGTCAGCCAGCATGGAAATCAGTTGATCGCGCGCTTCATCCATCAACTCTTTATCCTTGAGATCGCGCAGCTTTGGCCATGCGCCTATGATATTGTAGCCATCGACGATCAACATGGATTTTGGCTTTTTTTTGCGTGCCATCTTATTTCACCCGTGCTGGAAGCGGATTGCGCGAACGGTGAACTTCGTACATGAGCAGTGCTGCTGCAACAGAAGCGTTGAGAGAGGTGACTTGTCCGACCATCGGCAAACGATAGAGGAAATCACAGTTTTCACGGACCAGACGGCTCATTCCTTTGCCTTCGCTTCCGATCACGATGGCAATTGGCATGGTGAAGTCGCCTTCACGGAAATCCTGCTTGCCTTGGGCATCCGTACCGGCGATCCAGAAGCCTGCGTCTTTGAGGTCTTTCATGGTCTGTACGATGTTGGTGACACGGGCCACCGGTACATATTCGATCGCCCCGGCAGATGCTTTGGCTACGGTTGCGGTCAGACTGACAGAGCGGCGCTTTGGAATGATGACACCGTGAGCACCGACTGCATCTGCTGTACGCAGGATTGAGCCGAGGTTATGCGGGTCTTCGAGTTCATCGAGGATGATAACGAATGGCTGCTCGTTCTTTTCCTTGGCGCGGGCAATCATATCCTCGACTTCGATATAGTCATAGGCAGCGACGGACGCGATGACACCTTGGTGGTTTTCCGTTCCGGAGAGCAGATCCAGTTTTTTGCGGTTGGCGTTGCTGATGACGATGCCATTCTCCTTCGCCAAGGCAAAGACAGGGCCCATCTGTTTTTGATTGACTCCTTCTGCAATGAAAATTTTGTTGATGGTGCGGCCTGATCTGAGCGCCTCAATAACCGGATTCTTACCGACAATCCATTCTTCACTCATATGCTTTCTGCTCCTTCCACGATGGCGAATGCCTGCTGAATGATTTCAGCGAGACGATCATCTTGTCCGTTCAAATATAGATAGCCGATCAATGCTTCAAAGGCTGTAGCGTGCCGATAATCGATGATATCGGCATTTTTGGCTGATGAGCCTGATTTGGCGTTGCGTCCGCGCCGCACCTCCCGTTGTTCCTCTTCGGTGAGCTGCGGCATCAATGCATGCAGGATGGTTGCCTGTGCTTTGGCGGATACGTAACGCTTGGTTTCTTTGTGTAAATCATTGGGTTTCGCGATCCCCTTCGCAATCAGGTGATAGCGGACACAGTGCGAGTAGGTCGCATCCCCTAAGAATGCGAGCACAAGCGAATTGGCTTGTTTGGGATCGCGGGTCAATGGCTCTCTGAACATGACAGTATATGCTCCTTATTTACGGCGCCAACGAACGCCTTGCGGGGTGTCTTCGAGGATGATGCCTTTTTCGGTCAACAGGTCACGGATTTCATCGGCGCGGGCAAAATTGCGGGATTTGCGTGCTTCGGTACGCTCTACGATCAGCGCTTCGACCTCTTCTGCGAGAAGTGGTGCCTCTTCAACCAGAATGAGACCAAGCACCTCAGACATCTCTTCAAACAGCTCTTTGTAAGCACGCAGTTCGATGACACCGACATTATCGTTGCGAAGATAAAGGTTTACTTCTTTAGCCAAATCAAACAAAACCGTGATTGCATTGGCGGTATTAATATCATCGCTCAGCTCTTCGATGAAACGTTGACGCAGTTCAGAGACGATACGTGCTTGCTCCTCCGCCAAGCCATTCGGCTCTTCCGGGCGGGCTGTTGTAAAGCGATGCCCGATGCTGGTATAAGCATTTTTGATCCGTTCCAGCCCATTAGCCGCTTGTTCGAGCAGTTCGCTGCTGAAGTTGATCGGGCCGCGGTAGTGACCTGTCAGCATGAAGAAACGGATCAATTGACCGCCGTGTTGTCCGATCAGGTCTTTGGCGAGGACGAAGTTGCCGAGCGATTTGGACATCTTCTCATTATTGATATTGAGCATTCCGTTGTGCAGCCAGTAGCGGGCGAATACCTTGCCGGTGTAGCACTCGGATTGAGCGATCTCGTTTTCGTGGTGCGGGAAGGTCAGGTCTGTACCACCTGCGTGAATGTCGATGGTTTCGCCAAGGAATTTGAGCGCCATCGCTGAGCACTCGATGTGCCAGCCTGGTCGCCCTTGGCCCCACGGACTTTCCCAGGAAATTTCCCCTGGCTTCGCTGCTTTCCACAATGCAAAATCAAGCGGGTTTTCTTTTTTCTCACTGATCTCGATACGTGCACCTGCCTGCAGGTCTTCGAGTGGCTGATGGGACAGCTTGCCGTATTCTTCGAAGCGGTTGGTGCGGAAGTAGACATCGCCTTCACTTTCATAAGCGAAGCCTTTTTCGATCAGACCGGAAATGAATTCGATAATCTCCGGAATCGTGTTCATCACTCGCGGTTGGATATCCGGCGGCAACACATTGAGTCCTTGCAGATCTGCGTTGTAAGCGTCTGTGTAGCGGTCTGCCAGCTCGTGGACGGTCGTCTCTTCTTCATTGGCGCGGCGGATCAGTTTGTCATCGACATCGGTGATGTTTTGGACGAATGTCACCTCATAGCCGCGGTACTTCAAAAAGCGGCGCAGCGTGTCAAAGATGATCGCCGGTCTGGAGTTTCCTATATGAATATAATTATAGACAGTTGGCCCGCAGACATACATTTTTACTTTGCCCTCTTCAAGCGGGACGAACACTTCTTTTTGCTTGGTCATCGTGTTATACAAGCGAATGCTCATTTTGGTTGTTCTCCTTTTCCTTTTGCAATGAATGAACTTGGTTCCGCAGGCTTTCAATCTCATTTTGCATTTGGCGGATCATATCAAGGACAGGGTCAGGCAGATTGACGTGGTCGAGGTCGCGTTTGACCTTTTTCCCGTCTTGCATCACAATACGGCCCGGGATACCGACAACCGTAGAATTGGGTGGAACGGGTTGCAATACGACAGAACCTGCCCCGATCTTGGAGTTGTCACCAATCTTGAATGAACCGAGAACTTTGGCTCCGGAGGCGATGATCACGTTGTTGCCGACGGTCGGATGGCGTTTGCCTTTTTCTTTACCGGTACCACCCAACGTAACTCCCTGATAGATGGTTACATCGTCCCCCACCTCACAGGTTTCCCCGATTACTACTCCCATCCCGTGGTCGATGAACAGACGGCGTCCAATCGTTGCTCCTGGATGGATCTCAATTCCTGTGATAAAACGGGCTAACTGTGAGACGATACGGGCTAAAGTCGTAAACCCTCTGCGCCACAACGGATTTGAAATTCTGTGCATCCAAATGGCATGTAGCCCTGAATAAGTCATAATCACTTCCATCCGGCTTCTGGCGGCCGGGTCTTGTTCAAATACTACTTCGATGTCTTCCTTCATTCGTCCCCACATACCAATTCGCCTCCTGTCCAACCATGTTATCGAATAAAACAAAAACACCGTCTCACGCCTGCTTCATATACAGGCACAGAGACGGTGTTCACCGCGGTTCCACTCTGCTTGGATCTTACTTATTGGGAAGATCCCGCTCAACTCCCGTAACGTGGGCGAAACGTGTGAACCTACTTCCGAAACTGGTTATGTTCCCGGGTTCGGGTCACATGCTCACAGGTGCATTTCTAAGGGTAAGCGACGAATGGCTTCCACCTGGTCCATTCTCTCTGGTGACGCTTGCTCCTTGTACTTCTCCTGTTCAGCGCATTTGGCTGTATGCGGTTGTCGATCTATGCTCCTTGACGCTCGGAGATGACTCGCTCCAAGCGGGTAAGTACTTGTTCACGACCGATCAGGTACAGAGATTGGTCGAGGTCGCGACCGTGCGCCTGTCCAGTAGTCGCTACACGGACTGGCATGAAGAGCGCTTTGCCCTTATGACCGGTTTCTTTTTGTACGGCTTTGAGTGACGCCTTGATCGTTTCTACAGTATATTCGCCTTGCTCCTCAAGGTGCTTCTTAAAGGATGCCAGTACCTCTGGAACCTGCGGCTCGGTAAGAACTGCTACCGCTTCTTCATCATACACCACTTCATCAAGGAAAAACAATGCGGAGAGCGGTACGATCTGCGCGCAATAGGACATCTGCTCTTGGTAGAGTCCGACGATTCCTTTGACACGCTCATACCCTGCTTCGGACAGGTTTTCTTCGATGAAGCCTGCTTTTTGCAGGTGTGGGATACACATATCAGTAATCAGCTCAAGCGGCTTCGCTTTGAGATAGTGGTTGTTCATCCAGTTCATCTTGGTAGAATCGAACACCGCTGGAGATTTGTTGACGCGCTCCAGTGAGAAGATATCGATGATCTGCTCTTTGGAGAAGATCTCTTCTTCACCGCCTGGGGACCAGCCCAGCAGAACGAGGAAGTTGACGATCGCTTCCGGCAAGAACCCAAGATCACGGTACTGCTCGATGAATTGGATGATGCTCTCATCGCGCTTACTCATCTTTTTGCCTTCTTGGTTGAGGATGAGCGCCAAGTGAGCGAATTGTGGAGCTTCCCAGCCGAACGCTTCGTAGATCATGAGCTGACGAGGCGTGTTGGACAAGTGCTCCTCCCCACGGACAACGTGGCTGATCTTCATCAGATAGTCGTCGATTACAACCGCGAAGTTGTAGGTCGGGATTCCATCCGGACGGCAGATAACGAAGTCACCCATGTCGCTGGTATCAAACGTAACCTCACCGCGGATCGAGTCGTTCACGACATAGCTGCGGCCCTCTGGTACGAGGAAGTGAACGGACGGGGTACGCCCTTCAGCTTCGTATTGGGCTTTTTGCTCTGGTGTTACATGGCGGTGGTGCTCTGCGATCTTCGGTGTCTCGTTGCGGGCGATTTGCTCTTCACGCTCAGCGTCCAGCTCTTCCTTGGTCGCGTAGCAGTAGTAGGCTTTGCCTTCTGCGAGGAGTTGGTCAATATAGCCGCGGTAGATATCAAGACGCTCCATTTGACGGTATGGAGCATATGGGCCGCCGATATCCATGGACTCGTCCCAATCGACGCCGAGCCATTTGAGGTTTTCCATTTGTTTCTCCGCTGCGTTCTCTACATTGCGGGTTTGGTCTGTATCTTCAATGCGTACGATGAACTTGCCACCGTTTCTGCGTGCATACAAGTAGTTAAATAATGCGGTACGTGCACCGCCGATATGTAAATGACCGGTCGGGCTGGGTGCGTAACGCAAACGGAATTCCCTAGTCATGTCGACACCATCCTTCTATTCTATACCAGTTCATCATACTACTTCGATTCTTGCTTGACAAGCAAACACACGGCTTGGGCGGCAATGCCTTCCCCACGTCCGGTAAACCCGAGTTTTTCAGTCGTGGTTGCTTTGATATTCACCTGAGAAAGGTCAGCATCGAGCGCGACCGAGATCAGTTCCTGCATGGAGATGATGTGCGGAGCCATCTTCGGCGCCTGTGCGATGATCGTCGCATCGAGGTTACCCAGCTCGTAGCCGCGCGCTTTAGCCATTTTCCAGCAGTGCAGGAGGAGCTTTAAGCTGTCTGCGTCTTTAAATCGTGGATCCGTATCTGGAAAATGACGCCCGATATCCCCTTCTCCGATCGCACCGAGGATCGCATCGGTAATCGCGTGAAGCAACACATCGGCGTCAGAGTGGCCGAGCAGCCCCTTTTCATAAGGAATGGTGATACCGCCGATAATCAGCGGGCGGCCTTCCACCAGTTGATGTACGTCAAAACCTTGTCCAATTCGCATCATAGGTACCTTACTCCTTTTATTTTTACGCTTGCGCAGTATCTCTTCCCCAAAGACCAAATCTTCTGGAGTCGTTATTTTGATATTCTCATAGCTTCCCATCACAACCGTCACCGGATAGCCCATCCACTCGACAAGGCTCGCATCATCCGTCCCCAAGAGGCCCGCCGCCATAGCTCTGGCATGTGCCTCAATCACGAGAGAAAGACGAAAAGCTTGTGGGGTCTGAACCGCCCACAAGCTCTCACGCCGAGGTGTAGCCTCGACCACCCCTTCCGGATTAACCACTTTGATCGTATCCTTGACGGGTACGGCCACAATGATTGCATCGGCTTCGCGTACTTTTTCGATCGTCTCGCTGATTTGCGCCGGGGTGATGAAGGGTCTTGCCGCATCGTGGATCAGGACGTACTCGCAGGAGGGAGACAGGGCAGCCAGACCACTGCGGACACTGTCCTGTCGCTCCGCTCCGCCCAATGCGAGCTTCACATCATAGGGTACGGTGGAGGCCCATTCTTCGATATCGGGGAGGTCTTGCTCACTGATGACCAAAACCACCTCACCGATCTCTGGATGATCCGCAAACACTTGTACGGTATGCTCCAGTATCGGCTTATCCTCAAGCGTCAGCCAAATTTTGTTGTATCCGGCTCCCATGCGTTTGCCGGAACCAGCCGCGACAATCACCACACCTGTATCCACGTTCATTACCCTCTCTTCAATTCCTCTACAGTGCTTTTTCCAACAGCTTCGGCTTGGCAAAAATCATACGGCCTGCCGACGTCTGCAATACGCTGGTAACCAGTACTTCAATCTCGGTACCGATATAATCTCGGCCACCCTCGACGACGATCATCGTACCGTCATCGAGATACGCAACGCCCTGACCGTACTCTTTCCCGTCTTTGATGACTTGCACATGCAATTCTTCACCTGGGAGTACAACCGGTTTTACGGCATTCGCCAAATCATTGATATTAAGCACAGGGACACCCTGCAATTCGCACACTTTATTCAGGTTGAAGTCGTTGGTGACGACCTTCCCGTTCAGGACCTTCGCCAGCTTGATGAGCTTACTGTCTACCTCAGTGACGTCTTCGAAGTCGCCCTCGTAGATCTGAACGTTGACCTTCAGCTCTTTTTGAATTTTGTTGAGGATATCAAGACCACGGCGTCCACGGTTGCGCTTGAGCACGTCAGACGAGTCTGCGATATGCTGCAGCTCCTCTAAGACGAAGCCTGGGATAACCAACGCGCCCTCGATGAAGCCTGTGCGGCAGATATCCGCAATCCGTCCATCAATAATCACGCTCGTGTCCAAAATCTTATGCTCTACGTTCGCAGCAAGACCACTGTTTTCCTTTTTGTTCTTGTCTTTGCGCCCGATGGCAAACACGGACATGATCTCATCCTTCTTCCGGAACCCCACCTGGAAGCCAAGATACCCAAGCAGAGCAGAAACAAACAGCGGCAAAAAATCTCCTACGACCAGAATCGGAATGCTATTGATGGGCAGGAATAATAAAAAGGCAACGATAAGTCCAATAATTAACCCCAATGCTCCGAACATCACATCGGTAATCGGCAGTTTCAGGAGCATCTCTTCTCCCCAATGGACCGTGTTGACTACATAATCGACCAGCCAGTTCGTCAAGAAGAAAAACAATACTGCACCCAGGGCTGCACCAAAATACGGCTGTGCAGGAACCTCTCCAAAATTAAGCATTTCATTCAAGAAAGAGAACAATTGTGGCCCAAACTGGTATCCCAGACCTCCACCGATCAAAACAAAGAAGACTTTTGTGATTCGCTTTAACAACATGCAGTTCACCTCCTTTTATTAATATAGACAGAAGATGGAACAAAAAACCCTGTCTTGCGAGAAAGAAGCCAATCATTTTTTTTCATCATAAACTTACCCCTCACTATAACAAATGATTTTTTGCCGTGTCAAATAGCTGTAAATTTTAACATATTAACGCAACATAGGTCAATATAAAACATATGCAATTTGACATGAACAAATCAATCTTTTTATAATGGGAAAAGAATGTAAGAACATTCTGACGAAATGCTCATCCCAGATTAGAGGTGATGTACATGTCCGGCAACAATTTGGATGATTTTCAACAACAGGTGTCTCAATTGCTCATCCGGCATCGGAGCGTGCTTGACATCCTCTCCAAAACGCAAGAAACGACGGCCCGCGTCAATCGTGCTCTGACCAAATCGATTACGGAATGCGGCTGTGTGGAAGTGTCCGCCAACAAACAGACGTACGACCCGACAGCGAGCGTCGAAGAGAACCGGGAGCATCTCGGTACCCATTTTCATGGCGAGCTGTGTGAGCACTGCCATGAGGTGCTGACGGCGGAAATGGGAAAGGCCCTGTTTTACCTGACGTCCCTGTGCAACCTGACTGACATCAAACTGTCCGATGTAATGAAAACGGAACAAACCAGGCTTCAGACTCTGGGAGTATTTAATCTCTCCTAAGCACAAAAAGGCACATCTATTTATACTACGAACGAGGTGCCTATAAAGTTGCAAAAACCCCGTTGAAAATTCTCAACGGGGTTTTTTATGCGAGTCACGTGCCTTTCATTCAAAAGGCAGTGTCTTTTCATCGGAGATGTCTTTCTTTTTGAACTTTTTAATCATGATCTCCACGTTTTTTTTTACCCCGTAGAGAGCGTACAAGATCAGCGGCAAGAAGACCAGTTTCGGGAAGTCTTGCGGGAACTTGACGGCGACGAGGATCACCAGACCGACGATCACTGGGATAATCCAGTAGGCGCCTTTTGGGATGCCGACTTTTTTGAAGTTCGGGTATTTGACTCGGGAAATCATGAGGTACGCGAGAAGCAGCATACCAAGCGGGAGCATCAGCTTCGGGAACACCTGATAGAACAGGGCAAAGGTAGCGAGAACGCCGCCTGCTGCCGTAATCGGCAAGCCGATAAAGTAACCCGGCGTGCCTGCCTGCACGTTAAAACGGGCCAGACGCAGTGCACCGCAGATCGGGAAAATCGCTGTGATAAGGATACCGACCAACTGGAATTCTTGGAGCACCGCCACATACATGATAAAGGCTGGTGCGACACCAAACGTAATGACATCAGACAAGGAGTCCAACTCTTTCCCAAACTCACTCTGCGCATTGAGCATACGCGCGACACGTCCGTCTAATCCGTCAAGTAACATACCTATGATGACCGTGATGGCTGCATAACTGACGTAGTCAAGTCCCTGAAAAGCGAGGATGATCGCAACAATCCCCAAGAACAGATTGCCTACTGTCAGCATGTTCGGCAATGCTTTTAGAAGCATAGGGTACCTCCATATCTTTGATCCCGTAGTGTTATGACAGGGAAACATGTATTGGTAAGAAAGGAAAGCATAATGCCTTAATACTAGTCAAACTAGATGTGTCTGTCAATGAACACTTGCTCCTGGATTCGTTTGAGGCCGTCCTTGATCGCTCTTGCACGTACTTCTCCGATTCCTTCCACTTCATCTAATTCTTCGATCGTCGCCATGGTGATCTGATTGATGTTGTGGAAATGCTGGACGAGATTGGAGATGATCGTTGCCGGCAGACGCGGGATCTTGTTGAGTACCCGGTAGCCGCGCGGCAGGACGGATTCATCGGCCGGATTGGTCGTGTAGGAGTAGCCTAACAGACGCAGGAAGGAGCTTGGTTCAAGCAGCTCATCGGACGTCAGCTTATTCATCTCCTTGAGCACCTGATGCGGGTCGGCCTTCTTGTCGCGGCTGTAGTCGAGGATCAGCATAAAGGCTTCATCCTCTACATTGGCGACCAATTCCTCCAGCTGCATGCTGATCAGGCGGCCTTCTGTTCCGAGCTCGAGCACGTATTTATTGATTTCTGTCTTAATGCGAAGCACCATCTCAATCCGTTGCATGACCGAGATGATTTCGTGGATGGTCACCAGCTCTTCGAATTCCAGTGCGGTTAGATTGGTCATCGACTGATCGAGGACAGATTTATACTTTTCCAAGGTCTGAACCGCTTGATTCGCCTTGGTGAGGATGACACCGATATCCTTGAGTACATAGCGGTGTGAGCCTTGGTACAGGGTGATGACATTACGCCGCTGGGAGATGGCAATCACCAGATGATGTGTCTGTTTGGCAGTGCGCTCTGCGGTGCGGTGACGGGTTCCGGTCTCAATCGAGGGCACATTGACAGACGGGGTAAGCTGGGCATTGGCAATCAGAATCTTTTTGGCATCTTCACTTAATATTATCGCCCCATCCATCTTCGCCAATTCATAAATATTCGCTGGAGAGAAGTCGCAATTAATGGAAAAGCCTCCATCGACAATATTTTTCATGTCGGAACCATAGCCCACCACAATGAGAGCACCTGTCTTCGCACGAAGTACGTTTTCTAAACCTTCTCGAAAGGGTGTGCCAGGGGCGACAAAACGTAAAGCTTCTAACATGATTTTACCCCCTCAGCACTGCGTCGAGCGCTTCTTCAATATTTTTTACGCCGATGAGCTCAATGTCTGCTGGTTTCTCGATGCCGCGCATGCTTTTCTCGGGCATAATCACGCGCTTAAAGCCAAGCTTCGCTGCCTCCCGGATGCGCTGCTCCACCCGTGATACACCGCGTACCTCTCCGGTCAGACCGATTTCCCCAAAGACGACATCGTGCGGGTTGGCTGGATGATCGCGGAAGCTGGAGACGATACTGACGGCAATCGCCAGGTCAATCGCCGGTTCATCCAGACGGACACCACCTGCTACGTTGACATAGGCGTCTTGGCTTTGCAGCATCAGACCGACGCGCTTTTCAAGGACGGCCGTGATCATCGCTACCCGTTGGTGATCGACACCAGTAGCCATGCGTCTTGGTGTGACGAAGCTGGTCGGGGAGACAAGTGCCTGCAGCTCTACCAGCACAGGGCGGGTTCCTTCGATACTCGCAACGACTGTGGAGCCTGCTACCCCTACAGGACGCTCAGCCAGAAAGATCTCTGACGGATTGACGACCTCTTCCAATCCTTTTTCTTTCATTTCAAAAATACCGATTTCGTTGGTCGAGCCAAACCGGTTCTTGACCGCACGCAGAATGCGGAAGGTGTGGTGCCGCTCCCCTTCAAAATAGAGAACCGCATCTACCATATGCTCCAGCATACGCGGCCCGGCAATCGCCCCTTCTTTGGTGACGTGACCGACGATAAAAGTGGCGATATTCTTACTCTTGGCAATACGCAGCAGATGGGCCGTGGTTTCACGTACCTGTGCCACACTTCCCGCCGCTGACGTAATCGCCGGATGAAACACCGTCTGGATCGAGTCGACGACCATCACGAATGGATCGACTTGATTGATCTGCTCCTCGATCACTTCCAGATCTGTCTCAGTCACCACCAACAGGTTCGGTGTCTGGACACCAAGCCGGTCGGCACGCATCTTGATCTGTTTGACCGATTCCTCGCCGGAGATATAGAGAACCTTATGCCCCTGATGAGCGAGCGTAAAGCATGTTTGCAACAGCAGCGTCGACTTCCCGATCCCTGGGTCACCGCCCACCAGCACGAGTGATCCTAAGACCAATCCACCGCCAAGCACACGGTTGAGTTCACCGATCGTCGTATCAAGTCGCGCTTCTTCTTGGCTGTCAATATCGGTAAGCGGCAGGGCTTTTTGCTTGACCGGCATTCCACGGTCACGGCCACCCGCCGGCGCTTTGGTGATGGTCTCTTCCACCATCGTATTCCAGTTGTGGCACCCCGGACATTTTCCCATCCATTTTGGGCTCTCATACCCACATTCCTGACAAGCAAATTTGGTCTTTGACTTGGTCATACCTACATATACTCCTGTCCGTTCTAATCTATTCTACCTATAAAAATTCGAGTTGGATGTTTTTTCTCCTGCTATGTTTGTTATATACTTGGTAGTAGAGGAGGGGATTTTATAAAAATGTTAATCCCGTACCTAATTATCGGATGGATGCTCGTTTCATTTTACTCTCATGGGTTGTTTTTTTCACAAGAGCGCTATCCGTTTGACCTGCTGATCCTGGCAGTTGCGGGGTTGTATCTGTTCTATCAATGGATTCGCCATGAATCGCATCGGTCAGCGTGGATGCTGTGGCCATTCGGGGTGGCTGTGGTATTTCTCATCTCCTTTGGCAGGGCCGTATCGATAGAAGGGAACCTTTTACAGGTTGTAGAGTGGGTCAGCTACGGCTGCTTCTTCTTCCTCCTGTACAGCTGGGTTCAGACCGCAGAGCGCGGGCAGGAGTGTCTGATGAAAAGCATCCCGGTGATGGGTCTGATGATCGCCGCAAGCTCCTTGATGGGCTGGTATGAGTTGCTCGCTTTTCCCGATATGGTACAGGTCACAAACGATGAGCGTCTCTCTGCTGCCGGACGGCGATTGGCCGGATTTCTACAGTACGCCAATACGCTTGGAGCAGTGGTCGGTTCATTTTATTTCTATCATCTGATGTGGCTGGTTCGCAATAGCAATAGCAACACGTCTTCTTGGGTTCGTCGTCTCTCCTTGTTCGGTCTGATTGTCTATCTTCCCGTCATTCTGTTGACAGAATCCAGAGCGGTATGGCTGTTGATGCTGGTAATCGGACTTACCCTGTTTATTATCTGGAAAAAATCGGAACTCATCAAGTATATCATTCTTGGCACCACAAGTCTTGTCACAGGCCTTCTGCTGTACCCGCTTTTTCTTTGGGATGTTCCAACTGATACGACGTGGTACAGCGGGCTGATCGTCACCGCTCTTGCTGGTATCGGCTATGTGCTCTTGATCGAGCGACTGCTGCCTCTAGTGGAAAAATGGCACGCCTCCACCTCCGCACAACCATCACACTGGCTTCGGGCTTGGCCTTATGGATTGACCGTCATCATCGGTCTGTTGGCTGCCGACCTGCTTTTTGGCGGACTGATCTCCCGACTGCTGCCAGACACCTTACAGCAACGGGCCACCACTGGTATCGATACGTGGTCTGCCCGCTGGGTCTCTTATCAAGATGCCTGGTCGATGATCAAGGACTCCCCTTGGATCGGACACGGCGGCAACGCATGGAGCATCCTGGTAGGTACGTATCAGCAATTGCCGTACGCTTCTCAAAAGTTACATAGCCTATACTTGCAGGTATGGGTCGAAACAGGTGTTCTGGGCTTCGTTCTTTTCGGAGCAGCGTGCGCCGTGTTGCTACTGCATCTGTGGAAACAAAAATCGGTTGCCCTGCCTGCGGTGCTTTTGCTCCTGTCGCATGCGGCTGTTGACTTCGATATGGAATATGGATTTGTCTGGTTCTGGCTGCTTCTGCTGGTCGCAGTCGGACTGAAGTGGGACACTCTCACCCCCGCTTCCGCGTCTCCTGTATCATCACCGAAGCCTGCCGATGTCTGGCTTTTATACGGATACCGAGTTGGGATGCTGCTGTTGATCGGTGGAAGCCTGTTTACCATCATTCAATTCCAGCGGGCCGATCAAGCGGCTGCACAAGCCTATCAGACACGGGATGCCAGAGTTGCCCTGTCTCATCTGGAACGGGCCATTGAGCTGAATCCCTACCATGCTCCCTATCGGTTGGATTGGGTCTCGGCGATGGATGCCAAGATCGCGGCCTTACCTCCATCGTCACAGGACAAATGGCAAGCGATGCAGAAGCATACATTACAGGAAGGACTTCGCTTCGAACCATACGATACTGCACTGCTGTGGAGACTGGGTCTGCTCCATGGAAACCAACCTCCATTTTTACAAGCGACTGACTTTTTTGAAAAATCAATACAAACCGACCGCTTCAACAAGACCAACTATGAAGCCTACTATCAATGGGGCATCGAAACCATCCATCAATTACGGCAGCAGAATGATGATCAAGCCGTACACACTCTTGCTGTACAGCTGATCCATCACTATAAGCAATATCAACAACTAGCTCAGGATATCGAGCAACATCGGAATCCGATGAACAGCAAAGAATTCAGGGTGACACCCAACGCCAAACAAACTATAGAGACAATCCAACAGATTACAGAAGGGGGCGTACCATGATGAGAAGAGACACGCAATCATTTTCTTATTTGCTCTTAGCAATGACCGTTTTGGTTGGCACACTTTTTCCGGGAAATATTTTGGCAAAGACAGATGTGATCCCAGAGCAGATACAGGAACAGCCACAAGACCAAGTGCAGAATGAGACTGCAGATGAAGTCCTATCAGATGATCCTTGGGAACAAGAAGCAGAACCCGTGCAAGCAGAGTCGCAGTCACAGACGCCAGGTGCTCCTACTGTCTCTTGGTCCTACAAACCAACCGTTTATGATTCAGAGGTGCCTACCACTAATGAGACGACCTGGGAGTCTATTACCGAACAAGGCGATACCATCTATCAAGTCATCAACTACGTCTACCCGCGCAAAGCACTCCAAGCCCTCGATAAGAACGGCAAGAAAAAGTGGGAAATTCTCACCAACCACGACGGTGCCGCCTTCCCCTACCAGCCTGTCATCTCCAAAGACAACTGGGTCTATGCCTACAACCGTGACTACGAAGTACTGGAAGCTTACAATGCCAACGGTCAAATGGTCTGGGATTACAGCATCGCGGTGGCTCTGCCCTACGACGATGTGATTCCTGTCCTCGGCAAAAAAGGCGAGATCTTCGTCCTCGATGACCTCCCTGCACCTAAATACGCCAAGGTCGTAGCCCTGAACGCCCGCACCGGTGACCTCCTCTGGGAAAAGGAAGTAGATGCGGGTCATGAGCTGGCCGTCTCCCCTGACGGTACCCTCTATACGTACGGGTTCAGCGGTCTGTACACTTTTGAAGCAGCCAATGGACAGCTGAGATGGAAAAAGAACGATCAAAACATCACGATGAGCCCTGTTTTTGACCGTAATGGAACCCCCTATATCTTCAACCACCGTGGCGTGACCGGACTTAACAAAGAAGATGGCAGCCTCAAGATGAAGTTCGAGCCTGGCTACACCACTCCGGGCACACAAGTTCAAGAGGATAATTACACTCCCTTCTCTCCAAAAAGCCTCAAGATCGGCAGCGATGACACCCTGTACGCAGTAGGGGCCACAGAAGTCTATGCACTCAAGCCGACTGGTACCGTCGTCTACCATTTTACACTGGATAACGCGGACACCCGTCTGTATACAGAGAAGTCTATCCTCGGTAAAGACGGAGTGCTATACGTAACTGATTACGTCTACGGCAGCGAAAAGCCATTCCATGCGCTAGCTCTGGATAAAACCGGGCAAGCCAAATGGAAGACCGAGCTCCCTCTTGGCCCTAATGACAGTAACGTCACTCTTGCTCATCTGACGACAATGGTAGATGACAACGGCAATTTTTATTACCCGGTGAACAGTAGATTGTTCATGTTTAATTCCGCAGGCTCAATTGTTTGGGATACCACGATCACCAATCCATACAGCTCCAGACTATATGCCAGCCCGGACGGCACCGTCTATGTAGGGACGGGTGGAAAACTGACGGCCTACAAACAGGCCCCCATCAAGAAGCTCCGATCCCTGCTCCCTGACAAACGTCGTCTGACTCTGGATGTGAACCAGCAGCATCAGATTACACTGAAGGCCGTCTATATCGACAAGACCAGCGAGATCGTCACTGATCAGACCACCTGGAGCAGCTCCAAACCGACCGTCGCCACCGTCTCAGGAGGCAAAGTAACTGCAATCGGCAAAGGTACCGCCTATATCCGCGGCGTCTATCTCGGGAAACGAATCAGTATTACGGTAACCGTGAACTAAACAGTATACTCACAACAAAACCCTCTGGGGGCAGTAAGAACCTTTTCTGCTCATTCAGAGGGTTTTTCTATGAAACTCGTAGGTACAAATTTCCATACCCGATATATAATGATGTTCGTAGTATACAACTCCATTACATAGGGGGCTTCCCATGAAGAAAAGCTATTCGATCCTCTCGCTTTACCTCTTGGCACTGGTGTTGGTGACCAGTACCGTCCTGCCTGCCCATACATACGCCGAAACAGAAACCTCCATCAATCCCCCCGTCAAGTGGACCTACAACCTGTCCGTGAGCGACCCAGATGTACCGCCGACCACCTATATTCCGACCTGGCTCTACTTTGCCGAAAAAAATGACACGATCTTCGCCAATGTGAGCTACCTTGGCCCTCGCCGTACCATCCAAGCGATTGATAAAACCGGCAAAAAGAAATGGGATGTCATCTCCAACCCCGCTGGAGAAGAGAGCCATGCGGTTGTAGCCAGACCGGACGAAGACGGCTCTGTCTACATCTATCAAGGCGCAGAAGAAATCATCGCAGCCTATGACCCCAACGGGAAAAAGAAATGGGATCACCCCATCCACAATGCATACAACACGTTTCCTACCACACCGATTTTTGGGAAAAAGGGGCTTTTGCTCGCCATAGAGCAGACCACAGTCGATATCTATACCCTATTCGCCTTTCAAAAAACATCCGGGAAATTATTGTGGAAATACGTTCTTCCATCCTATGCACCTCTGAGTAATTCCGAAGACATTGTGGTAGGTCCAGATGGTACGATTTATTTTCAACAAAATGCGAACACGATCTCCGCTCTCAATCCAGATGGAACGATCAAGTGGACAGAAAAGGTGTTCGTTCCTGTTGTGGATATTCCACATTTCGATAAGCAGGGCAACCTGTACTTCTTCACCGCGAGTGGGATCCTCGGTCTTTATCCAGATGGTAGCAGAAAAATGAAGTACGAACCCAAAAACAATCGCACGCTCGGTATGACACAAGGGCCAGACTCTACTCTCTATCTACATGACTACCAGACCATCCATGCGGTCAAAACAGACGGGACATTGCTATGGCAATACTCCTTTTTTGAGAAAGGTACCGGCACACAGACTGAAATCGTCGGAAAACCATCTGTGGGCTACGACGGCACGATCTATGTCATCACCCGCCCACCAAAGAACAATACGTATCAGGTGTTTGCTCTGAACAAAAACGGTACGAAGAAATGGCATTATGACATGACAGCCGAGTTTGACAGTTTCCACACCCGCTTGTTCGAAACCCGCCCTGCCTTTGATAAAGCCGGGAATGTGTATGTTCCCATTGATAAGTATTTATTCGCGATAAAACCGGACGGCACTCAGAAATGGACGTATGAAGCCGAAACCCATTATGTCGTTGACCCGTATGTCGCAGCTGATGGCACAGTGTATTCAGCCACCTACAAAAGGCTGACCGCCTTCGGTGATAAACAAGCCGAGAAAAAACTCAAGAGCCTCCAAGTCAGCAAAACCCGCCTGACCTTGAAAGAAAAAGAAGAAACCAAACTTTCTTTACATGCCACCTATACCGACGGTTCCAAGGAAAATGTGACCGAGAAGGCTGCATGGAGCACCTCCAATGCATCTGTCGCTACTATCCAAAACGGCACCGTCACAGCAGTGGCCAAAGGAACTGCTAAGATCACGGTTACGTACCAAGGGAAAAAATCAACGGTATCTGTCACAGTTCAATAGATATAAAAAAGAGCGCAGGCCTCATGCCTACGCTCTTTTTGGTGTGCGTGTATTAGGTTGTGCTGGTTTCCATGCGCTTCACCACAAGCTTGCCCTCTTCGGCATCGATGCTGACGGTGTCGCCTTTGGAGATATTGCCTTGGAGCAATTCCTCGGAGAGACGGTCTTCGATATTGCGCTGGATCGCACGACGGAGTGGACGTGCACCATAGGCTGGATCGAAGCCTTCTTTGGCGAGGATTTTTTTCGCTTCGTCGGTGAGAGCGAAGTCGATATTTTGCTCTTTGAGACGTTTGCGCAGATCGTCGGTCATCAGGCTGACGATCTGTTCGATGTGTTCTTGCTCCAGAGAGTGGAACACGATCAGTTCGTCGATCCGGTTGAGGAACTCAGGACGGAAGCTCTTTTTCAGCTCATCCATCACTTTATCCTTCATGTCTTGGTATTTCTTATCGGTGTCACCTGTAGTGAAACCAAGTGTGGTGTTTTTCTTGATCATGCTTGCACCAACGTTGGAGGTCATGATTACAACGGTGTTGCGGAAGTCAACGGTACGGCCTTTGGAGTCGGTCAGACGGCCGTCGTCGAGAACTTGGAGCAGGATGTTGAATACATCTGGGTGCGCTTTTTCGATCTCGTCGAGCAGCACGACAGAGTATGGTTTGCGGCGGACTTTTTCAGTCAGCTGACCGCCTTCATCATAACCTACATATCCCGGAGGCGCCCCGACGAGACGGGAGGTTGCATGCTTCTCCATGTACTCGGACATGTCGATACGGATCATCGCGTCTTCGTCACCGAACAGAGTTTCGGCTACAGCGCGGGCCAACTCGGTTTTACCTACACCGGTTGGGCCGAGGAAGATGAAGGAACCGATAGGACGCTTCGGATCTTTGAGACCGGCACGGGCACGGCGTACGGCACGGGAGATGGATTTAACCGCTTCATCTTGACCGATCACGCGGTCATGAAGGATTTCTTCCATTCGGAGGAGACGCTCGGTCTCTTCTTGTTTCATTTGAGTGACAGGGATACCGGTCCAGCCTGCTACGACATGGGCGATATCATCTGGAGTGACCTCCATGTTCAACTGGCCTTGACGCTCTTTCCAGTCTTTTTTGGTTTGATCCAGTTCTTCACGCAGTTTTTGCTCTTGGTCGCGGAGTGCTGCTGCTTCTTCAAACTCTTGGGATTGGACAGCAGCGTCTTTTTCCTTGCGTACTTCTTCCAGACGGCTTTCCAATTCTTTAAGGTTTGGTGGTACAGTGAAGGATTGCAGACGTACCTTGGATGCGGCTTCGTCGATCAAGTCGATTGCTTTATCCGGCAGGAAGCGATCGGTGATGTAGCGGTCAGAGAGCTTCACCGCTTGCTCAATCGCTTCATCTGTAATTTTGACGCGGTGGTGGGCTTCATAACGGTCGCGCAGACCAGTCAGGATGCGGACTGCATCTTCTGGAGTCGGCTCATCTACTTGGATCGGTTGGAAACGACGCTCCAGAGCAGCATCTTTTTCGATATATTTACGGTATTCATCAAGGGTGGTCGCACCTACGCATTGCAGTTCACCACGAGCCAGGGCAGGCTTGAGGATGTTGGATGCGTCGATCGCACCTTCTGCGCCACCTGCACCGATCAGCGTGTGCAGCTCGTCGATGAACAGGATGATGTTGCCCGCTTGACGAATTTCGTCCATGATCTTTTTCAGGCGGTCTTCGAACTCACCGCGGTATTTGGTACCGGCTACTACTGTACCCATATCGAGGGTCATGACGCGTTTGTCACGCAGCGTTTCCGGGATTTCGTTGTTCACGATTTTTTGCGCCAGACCTTCGGCGATTGCGGTTTTACCTACCCCTGGTTCCCCGATGAGGACTGGGTTGTTTTTGGTACGGCGGCTGAGCACTTGAATCACGCGCTCGATTTCTTTTTGACGACCGATGACTGGATCAAGACCACCGTCTTTGGCGATCGCAGTCAGGTCGCGGGCCAAGCTGTCGAGGGTTGGTGTGTTCGCAGCCGGATTGCTTGCAGCTTGTTGGTGGGACGCCATCATCTCAGAGCTGCCGAGCAGTTGGAGCACTTGCTGGCGGGCTTTGTTGAGGCTCACACCGAGGTTATTCATGATGCGTGCGGCGATGCCTTCGCCCTCACGGATGAGACCAAGCAGGATATGCTCTGTACCTACATAAGTGTGACCCAGCTTGCGGGCTTCATCCATGGACAGCTCGATGACTTTTTTCGCACGCGGTGTATAGTTTGGAGTGTAGTTGCCACCTGTTGGAGCCGCTTGTTGATCTGTACCGCGACCAATCAGGGATTCTACTTCATTTTGGATCTTATCCAGACCCAGACCGAGAGCTTGCAATGCTTTTGCAGCGATTCCTTCTCCTTCACGGATGAGACCGAGAAGTACGTGCTCAGTACCGATGTCTTTGTGACCCAGACGTACTGCTTCTTCTAAAGCAAGTGCCAATACCTTTTGTGCGCGTTCTGTAAAACGACCAAACATCATAACGACTTGCACCTCCAACAACTTAAATTTTCTGGTTTACTTCGCGGAAAGCTTTTCTCGGATCAAACGCGCCCGACGCTCATCCCGCTGTTCAGCAGTCAGTTTCTGTCCTGCTGCCTGTTGCAGATAACCGGGTTGCGTGCTCACCAGCAGTTCATTGAGAGTAAAAGAAGTCACGTTATCAATAATTCCGAGATCGATGCCCAATCGGACATCGGAGAGACGCTGTGCCGCTTCCTTGGATTCCACCGTACGGGCGTACAGCAGAGTTCCATAAGAGCGGCAGATCCGATCCTCCAGTGCAGTACGTGAATGCTCCGAAAGATACCGGCGTGCTTCACGCTCCTGTTGGATGATCTGATTGGCAACACTATAGAGATTGGAAATGATATCACTTTCAGACATTCCCAGTGTAACCTGATTAGAGAGTTGGAACAAGTTCCCAACTGCTTCACTGCCCTCGCCGTACAATCCCCGTACGACCAGACCCACCTGATTGATCGCCTGCAGAATCCGATTGATCTGCTGCGTCATCACCAAAGCCGGCAGGTGAAGCATCACAGAAGCCCGAATCCCGGTTCCGACGTTGGTCGGACAACTGGTTAAGTATCCCCGGTTTTCGTTAAACGCATAATTGAGGTTTTTCTCAAAGATGTCATCGATTCGGCTGCCTGCCTCCCATGCTTCACTCAGCTGAAAGCCGGGCAAAAACACCTGAATCCGGATATGGTCCTCTTCGTTCACCATGATGCTCACAGACTCGTCTTCCGAGAGGAGCACCGCACCTTTACGGGATTCCTCCGCCAGATTAGGGCTGATCAGGTGCTTTTCCACCAAGACCCGTTTTTCCAGCGGGCTTAACTGCTCCATCTTGACTTGTTCAAAGGAGCCAACCTTTTGCATCGCATCTGATGTCGCCACCTCTGCTACCTTATTCACCACTTCTTCTGCTTGCGAATCGGTAGCCAACAGTGGAAACGGATGCTGCCTGAGGTTACGGGCAATCCGTAAGCGGGTGCTGATCACGATGTCGGCATCAGGCCCTTCTCCCTTCATCCAGTTGCTCCATGGATATTGCATGAAACGTTGTAAGGACATCCAATCTCACCTCTCCACGATTACTGGCTCTGTGCGATTTTTTGTTCCAAGGCACGGATGCGGTCACGCATTTCCGCCGCCTTTTCAAATTCTTCTGTTGCAATATATTGTTGCAAAGTACTTTTCAGTTGCTCTAACTCTTTGCGGATTTTAATTTGTCCACCCGTACGTTCCGGCACTTTTCCCACATGATTGGTGTTGCCGTGGATTCGTCTGAACAACGGGTCAAGCTTGGAGCCAAAATGCTCGTAGCAGTCACTGCATCCGAACCGGCCGCTCTTGCTAAATTGTGCGTAGGTCATCCCACAGGTCTCACAACGCATCGGCTTGGTCGCCGTAGACGGGTTGCCCATGGCTCCCTGTGCCGCATTTTTGCTCATCGGGTCAAAATTCAAGAGACCGGAGAGGAGATTATTGATACTGAAATTACCGAAACCTTGGACGAAATGACCTTTTTCCTGAGCACAATGCTCACACAAATGATTCTCAGTTTTCTCCCCATTGACGATCTTCGTCAGATGCAGGGTAGCTGGACGTTTCCCACATTCTTGGCAATTCATGCGACTCCCTCCTTAGCTGATCCCAAGGGTCCCAGATCCCGGAGCGTTTCTGCTATATTCTACGCGCCAGGGGACTACCTTATTAAAATGGATGCAATCATATGCTTCAAAATGTTGGCCCGCAGATGGTCACGCACGTGCACGTCCACCAGCAGTACATTTCGTGATGTGGCAATCTTCATTAGTGTCGACTCCCTGTCGTTAATTAATCCTTCTTCATGGAGCCGGTCAATAATTGCATATCCAGTCTGCTGGGTGATTGAGTCACCAATCAGCTCCTCGGTAAGCAATTCCTGAAGCATGCTTTTGGAAATGATTTGGGCTTTTTTGATGCGGATGAAACCTCCACCGCCTCGTTTACTCTCCACCAGATAGCCTTTTTCCAATGAGAAGCGTGTATTGATCACGTAGTTGATCTGGGAAGGTACACATTGAAACATTTCGGCAAGCTCACTTCGTTGGATTTCAATGGCACCAGAAGGGCTATCCTGCAAAATGCGCTTGATATGCTGTTCAATGATGTCCGATATGTTACGCACGAAGCTGCCTCCTTACCAGGTTGCTCTTGATCAAACATTGACTTTGACTATCTTTGACTTTTATTATAATTTATTTTACTCCATTGTCAAGTGCCTCTCTGCTACTCTTAGTTTCGTCAAAATTTTGCTTTGGTAAACGAAAAAACCATCCCTTCCTTTCATTGAAGAGATGGTCTGCGTATATGTTCCCTATGTTCCAGTCTCAGTTTCCCTGAACGATCGGAAACGGAATATGTCTGGTCAATTCAGCAAAATCCTTGATAATCACATCAGACCCGTCCAGCTCGCCTGCCTTGGCAAAGCCGAAATCACAGCCGATGGTGAACAGTTGGTTACCTTTGCCAGCCTCCACGTCAGATTTGCGGTCCCCGACCATGACAGCATGCTCTACCTGATAATCCCGGAGCAGCTTGGCTACCAATTCTACCTTCGTCTCCGTCAGAAAACGCCCAGCCGAATACAGATCGGTAAACCAATCCGCAATCCCGAACACCTCGACAATTGTGCTGATGTACTTCTCCTGACCGTTGCTCGCGATAAACAGCTTCACACCCTTCTCACGCAAAAGCTGAAGCTGCTCCTTCACACCCGGATATAAGTTGGCGATCCCTTCATGAAGCAGATCAACATTGTGCTTCAGCATGTTCTCGGCTGCCCACTCGTGGGTCTCCTCAGTCGACTCGGGCAACAGTGTCTTCCACAGCTCCGGCAGAATCATCCCCAATACACCAGTTAACTTGTCTTCCGAAGGCGTAGGCCCCTCATACATCCCGCACTTCCGCAGATCATCAAATGTCCGTTCAAAAGCCGGGATCACCAATGTCTCCGATTGGAGCAGGGTCCCGTCCATATCAAATAAAGCTGCGTACTTTATGCTCACGTCACTCGTCACCTCAGCGTCTGTCTTTGATTCCAGCGTTTTTCTCTGATTCCTTTTTGCAGGCTACTGATTCATATCCTGCATGATGAATTCGGTAATTCTCTCCGCCGCATCAGGTTTCGCGATCACATCTGCCATGCGGCGCATATAATCGACCTTCATCTCGTTTTGCAAAAGCTCTTCGATGTAATAAATCAACTGCTCTGTCACATTAGCATGTACCGCACACCCGTTGTTCATCAGGAAATGACTGTTGCGCTCCTCTTGACCAGGCAATGGATTGTACACAATCATCGGCACTTTTTTGCTCAGTACCTCAGCTGTCGTCAATCCACCTGACTTGGTCACAATCAGATCAGCTACCTCCAAGTACTCATGGAAATTATCAATATATTTTAAAGGAATAACCTCCTGCCGGTATCCCCGTCCTGTCACTTTGCTGTACAGCTTCTCATTCAAGCCTGTCAGTACGAATACTTTGAGCGGCATCTCGATCTGCTCCAGCCCATCCAACACCTGTTCCATAGGGCCCAAACCCAGACCCCCACCCGATAAAATAATGCTCTTCTGCCCCGGCTCGATCCCAAACTTGATTTTCAACTCTCTGCGATCCAGCGGCTCACGGAATTTCTTCATGATCGGTATGCCCATCGGTTTAAACTTCTGGTACTCATGCTGGTAAATATCCACGAGATAATATAGTTGCTCATGCGCAATAAAGTAGTAGTTAATGTGATGATTAATCCATGAAGGGTGAATCGTATAGTCAGTGATAATCGTATAGATCGGCTCCGGCCACTCATTGCGGCCTTTTAGCACAGACAGCATACAGCTCGCAAACGGATGCGTCGCAATAAAAGCATCAGGATTCACGCTGTTGATCAGCTTTTTTAAGTTGTTGGCCAAGAGCTTGTTCATCATGACGTTCATGTCAAAAAAACGGGTCCGCTCCGTGTTGTGATAAATCCTTCCCCACATCTTCGGTGACAGCTTCAACAGATTCGTATAGCTTTCCAGCAAAATTTTGTGGAAGGTGGGGCTAATATACTCCAAGGTATCAATGATCATCGAGGTATAACCTTTAGCTGCTAAGCATTCCTGCATAGCTTTGGCTGCCTGGTTATGTCCATTGCCGATGGACGCAGAAAAGATCAATATTTTTTTCATTTCGATTCTCCTTCGCGGTCTCTTCCTTGCCCTTTATCATCCTCACCCATACTCTCCATGTTAGCCACCTGCCCCCTCAGTCGCAAGTGATTCCCGTTAATTTTTGGGGATATAAATCAAAAAACTCTCAACTATTCTGGGTTGAGAGTTCATTATCCGCTATTCAGGTAAGGTTGTTTCTTGAAAACTGGAAGCAAGCATGCAAGTAATGTGGATAAGTCCTCGACCGATTAGTACTCGTCAGCTCCACGCGTTACCGCGCTTCCACACCGAGCCTATCAACCTCATCGTCTATGAG
>NZ_VCNA01000019.1 GCF_006170445.1 Brevibacillus dissolubilis
CACCGTGGGGGTTCAAGTCCCTTCGGCCGCACCAACATTTTTGCGGACGTAGCTCAATTGGTAGAGCGTCGCCTTGCCAAGGCGAAGGTCGAGGGTTCGAGACCCTTCGTCCGCTCCATAAGTATGTGCCCTTAGCTCAGCTGGATAGAGCGTTTGACTACGAATCAAAAGGTCGGGAGTTCGAATCTCTCAGGGCACGCCATTTTTACAAAATAGTCGGGAAGTAGCTCAGCTTGGTAGAGTACTTGGCTTGGGACCAAGGGGTCGCAGGTTCGAATCCTGTCTTCCCGACCATGATTTATAAACAATATAGTATGCGGTCGTGGCGGAATTGGCAGACGCACCATCTTGAGGGGGTGGCGGGGCGACCCGTGTGAGTTCGAGTCTCACCGACCGCACCAATATTATATTTTATAAAATGGGCCTATAGCTCAGTTGGTTAGAGCGCACGCCTGATAAGCGTGAGGTCGGCTGTTCGAGTCAGCCTAGGCCCACCAGATATATAATAGTAACAACCATTTGATGAAAATGGGGCTGTAGCTCAGTTGGGAGAGCGCCTGCCTTGCAAGCAGGAGGTCATCGGTTCGATCCCGTTCAGCTCCACCAATTTTCAAAAAAAATGTTCCTCAGTAGCTCAATGGTGGAGCAACCGGCTGTTAACCGGTAGGCTGGCGGTTCGAGTCCGTCCTGAGGAGCCATTTAAGATGGACAGGTGTCCGAGTGGCCGAAGGAGCACGATTGGAAATCGTGTAGGCGGTGTCGAACCGTCTCGTGGGTTCAAATCCCACCCTGTCCGCCATCTTAACTTTTTAGGAATGGCCCGTTGGTGAAGCGGTTTAACACAGCAGCCTTTCACGCTGTCATTCAGGGGTTCGAATCCCCTACGGGTCACCATGATGGAGGCTTAGCTCAGCTGGGAGAGCATCTGCCTTACAAGCAGAGGGTCGGCGGTTCGATCCCGTCAGCCTCCACCATACATACTAGATCTCGATGCCCTTGGTTCTGCGAATGTTGCAGAAGCAGGGGCTTACTTTTTTGGCTGATAGAGCTCTGACCTAAAGTGACCTGGGGTGATCTGCTGTACCCGCCCGAACGCCCGAAGAGAGAGGCGGGGGAGGCAACCGGTCGTGTCATCTTTTACTTGCTTGATTGGTAAAATATTTGGCTTGATCGTTATTGAATTCATATGCTAGACTAGTATTTGTGAACGAGGGATAACGGCGTTAAGATTATGTAGATGAGTATAAGAAGATAACTTCCAATAACTTGTACTTGATTGATTGACTTAGATTATGCTAAACTAGAGTTCGTTCTCGTAAACGAAACGACAATGGGCCTATAGCTCAGTTGGTTAGAGCGCACGCCTGATAAGCGTGAGGTCGGCTGTTCGAGTCAGCCTAGGCCCACCATCTCATACAAGTATGGCTCGGTAGCTCAGTCGGTAGAGCAGAGGACTGAAAATCCTCGTGTCGGCGGTTCGATTCCGTCCCGAGCCACCTTATTTACACACAAAATGATATGCCGGTGTAGCTCAATTGGTAGAGCACCTGACTTGTAATCAGGGGGTTGTGGGTTCAAGTCCTATCGCCGGCACCATGTTGGGGTATAGCCAAGCGGTAAGGCAACGGACTTTGACTCCGTCATTCCTAGGTTCAAATCCTAGTACCCCAGCCATTTATGAGAGCCATTAGCTCAGTTGGTAGAGCATCTGACTTTTAATCAGAGGGTCGAAGGTTCGAGTCCTTCATGGCTCACCATTTTATTCGAGAAGAATAAGATTTACAGATCGCGGAGAGTTACCCAAGAGGCCGAAGGGGACGGTTTGCTAAACCGTTAGTATGCGCAAGTGTAGCGAGGGTTCGAATCCCTCACTCTCCGCCATTATGTTTTTGCGGTCGTGGCGGAATTGGCAGACGCACCATCTTGAGGGGGTGGCGGGGCGACCCGTGTGAGTTCGAGTCTCACCGACCGCACCAATTTTACTTGTAAAATGGGCCTATAGCTCAGTTGGTTAGAGCGCACGCCTGATAAGCGTGAGGTCGGCTGTTCGAGTCAGCCTAGGCCCACCATCTCATACAAATATGGCTCGGTAGCTCAGTCGGTAGAGCAGAGGACTGAAAATCCTCGTGTCGGCGGTTCGATTCCGTCCCGAGCCACCTTTTAATTGATCAACCACATGCGGGTGTGGCGGAATTGGCAGACGCACCAGATTTAGGTTCTGGCGGGCGACCGTGGGGGTTCAAGTCCCTCCACCCGCACCAATATTATCATAAAAGATCGCGGAGAGTTACCCAAGAGGCCGAAGGGGACGGTTTGCTAAACCGTTAGTATGCGCAAGTGTAGCGAGGGTTCGAATCCCTCACTCTCCGCCATTTGTTTTTGCGGTCGTGGCGGAATTGGCAGACGCACCATCTTGAGGGGGTGGCGGGGCGACCCGTGTGAGTTCGAGTCTCACCGACCGCACCATACATATGACACAGACGACAAGCTACTTCTTGGTTCAGAGGAACGAGATAGTAGCTTTTTTTGTGCCCTCAATCAATTAAAGTTTCTTGTATCCACAAAGTCGTCACAAAATCGAAACCGTTGTTATCATAGAAACCATCAGAAACAACGACATCATTCGACGAAGGAGGTTGCAGAATTGATGAGTAAATGGAGACATCCATATGTTGCCTTGATTGTACTTCCACTATTTGTCATGACACTCTTATTTACTGTTTATATGTATAGCCTGTTTCATACGCATGAGATTGTTAAGCCAATTCAATGGCTTTTTGACGGAAGTATGCTGCATGTAAAGCTGGACGGAACTGCAGCTGATTTTTTTGCCGTAATTACTAACATTGCCAAAGTGTTTATCTGGTTATTTGCGATTTTCTGGGGCAGTGGGATTATTTTTTATGGATTCCGTCCGATGAAAGAGACACAGAGAGTGGGTCACACCGCTTAATTCATATTTTCTCAAGCCTTCAGAAGTCGACAAACGGTGACAAGTCTGTCTTTTACCTGTTACAATGAATCTATTGCAGGAAAAAGGAGACCCTGAAAGATGACCACCAATCCTTACATTACATTTAACCGGGATGAATGGGCCGAATTGCGCTCCGTTACTCCTTTGACACTAACAGAAGCAGATCTGATCAAGCTTCAGGGTATCAATGAGCGGGTTTCGGTCGATGAGGTTCTGGAGATTTATCTCCCACTGTCACGGTTGCTTCACCTTTACGCCGACGCTAACCAGAATTTGCATAAAGCCACCCAGACCTTCCTGGGGAACCGCTCTGAAAAGGTCCCGTTCATTATCGGGATCGCCGGCAGTGTCGCGGTGGGGAAGAGCACCACAGCACGCATTCTACAGGCGCTGTTGGCACGCTGGCCTCATCAGCCCAAAGTGGATCTCGTCACCACAGACGGCTTTCTTTATCCCAACAAGATTCTCGAAGAGCGTAATATCATGAAGCGTAAAGGCTTTCCAGAGAGCTACGATACACGTAGTCTGATTCAGTTCCTCGCCAGTGTCAAATCCGGGCAGTCCGAAGTCTCTGCTCCTGTCTATTCGCATCTTGTCTACGACATCGTGCCTGATCAGGTGCAGCAGGTGAGTAAGCCGGATATTGTCATCGTAGAAGGACTTAATGTATTGCAGATCGCTTCTTATGGGAATCCACGCTTGATTCCACAGGTATTCGTATCTGATTTCTTTGATTTCACGATCTATGTGGATGCAGATGAGCAGGACATCTCCACATGGTACGTGGAGCGTTTTAAGCTGTTACGTGATACCGCTTTCAAAAAGCCGAACTCATACTTTCATCGTTATTCGACATTAAGCGATCACGAAGCAGTGGAAACGGCCAAGAAGATTTGGAACGAAATCAATAGTATCAACCTTGTGGAAAATATCGCGCCGACCCGTAGCCGTGCTGATCTGATCCTGGAAAAAGGGCCGGACCACTTCGTCAAAGGGGTAAAGCTTCGTAAGCTTTAGGAGGTGCCAAGACTTGGGAGGCGTCAAGACCTGGGCGTCTCTTCAAAGCCTTGACTCGAATCAATGCTCTTGTCCGGGGGAACGTCATGGATGTGGATAGGATTCATCTGCTTCGCCTACCCTAACAACGTAAGTGAACAGGATAGGAGGACACCCAGATGGATCAAGAGAAACGATCTGAACACGTACAGCACATCCACATCCCCACGACTGGCGAGACCGTGGAGGCACAGACATTTACCGGCAAAGAGCTGTTATTCAATGACCCGAACATGACGGACGCTGAGTACGAAAAGCTGTGGGAGGACGACCGTCTGTAACGGTAAGCAGATTAATCCGATAGGAACATGAAGTACCCGTCTTTGGTTCCCGCGAAGACGGGTTTTTCTGTATGCGGAAAAAATGATTGGGGGGGAGGGAAAAGAGAGCTGTAGGCTGTAACCGAAACGAGGGATATGGGGCGTAACGAACAGAGGGGAGGATTCGTCCAACCAGAGAGTACGTATGATAGCTAGTACGTACTTGATAGAAGATACGTACATAGAAGATTCGATGCAGGTAGGGATTTTTAAGCCGTAACGGATATTGCTGCAGCAGCCAGAAAGGAGGAAGCCTGATGTCTAAGAAGCGCGTATATATGTATCTCTTCCTTGTTTTGATCCTGACCGTAATCTTCGCGGTAACATGGACGTATTATGTGAAATACAACACCATCGTAGAACCACCGATGCGTGAAAATCCGTACCCGCCAGACAAAGCAAAAGAGGCCGGAGATGTGGTCAATGTTCACGGCCGATTTACGAATCTGGAGAAGTTCACGGCTTTTCTCGAACATGTGGACAAGCACAAGCCAGATCAGATCAAGATCACCTCGTACACGATTGAAGGGGACCCTGTTTTTGATGAATTGGACTACGATGGTCAGACGATCAAGCACCGCTATGACAACTCGATGGATCACTACGCAGGAACCGGCAATGCAAAAGAAAACACCGCCACCTGCCAAGGGATTGTAGCCCGTGAGGCGGAGCAAGGCAAGGAATATTTCCTTACAGGGTGTGATGGGGAGCGGGAGGAACGGTTCTTTTTCTTTATTCCTAACGAAACGAGACGGTAAACAAACAGACAGCCAAACACATTGTTGGCTGTCTGTTTGTTAATACGTACCATGGGAGCCGTGTGGGTTATTGTCTGGCTCTGATACCTGTGCCTGTTCAGAGGAGGACATGCGGGAAGCGGTACGGGTCTCGTGCAGGTTGGAAGCGCCTGCTTGATGGGTGCCGAGGTCACGCAGCTCTTCATTCGTGCTCATGGAGGATTGCTGGCTGACTTGGGAGTCATTCATAGACTGGGATTGTGGAGCCTGGTCTTCATGACGGTATGACATGCGGTTCACCTCCCTTGGAATGGAAATTGGATGTACTCCTAGAATGTACACTAGGTCCTAGGGTTATGCGGTTATGTGGAGCTCCTTTTAAAAGAGAACCAAAATAGGTAAACTAAAAACTAGATAAAGATCACAGGTTGTGAAACGTTTGAGAGGTATGCCACGTCACATAGGTAATATGATCAACAAAAAGGAGTGCTTCATCTATGAAAAAGAACTGGCTCTTGTATCCTGCACTTACTGCGATTCTGTTGTTTACCGGTACACCAATCAATGACGGATTGGGTGTCCAAACGGCCCATGCCGCACAGGAACAAATTGTACATCAAATCAATGTTAATGGAACAGGGAGTGTCTCCATTACCCCTGATGTAGTCTATGTCCAGTTTGGTGTACAGACGACTGAAAAGACAGCAACAGAGGCTCACCAGAAGAATGCAGCTGAATTTGCCAAAGTAAAAGCGGCATTGAACAAAGCAGGGATCGCCGATAAGGACATTCAAACCGTCCAATTCAGCACCTATCCGCAATACAGCTACAGTGACAAAGACGGTCAAAAAATCACCGGCTATACCGTGCAAAATATCGTACGCGTCACCTATCGAGATATCCCGAAAGTGGGTCAGTTCTTAGACACACTCTCCCAGGCTGGGGTAAACCGTGTCGATTCCCTTGATTTTGGCACCGAGAAAGCAGCTGCGTATCAGTCGCAAGCCCTCGAACGTGCGTTGGCAGATGCACGCATCAAAGCAGATGCTTTGGCCAAAGCAGCAGGCGTGAAGATCAAAGGCATCATTTCCATGACGGAGAGCGGCGCTGTTCAGCCAGCGGTTCCGATGTTGCTGAGAGCGAAGTCTGAGGCAGCGGCTGACGCTCCAACCCAGATTTCACCGGGTGAGTTGAAAATCCAAGCTAATATTAGCGTCAGCTACGAATTCTAAGAAAACCCAAACCCTGTAGCCCGCACAATCATAAAAAAACCGTCATTGCCAGATGCGCAAGACGGTTTTTTTATGGACTAGAGAGCCTGAACACGATAAAAGGAGAACTGGATCTTGGAAGCAAGTTCCTTGGATTTGTCGACAGCGATGTTTTTGGCTTTGGTGGCTGCTTCAAACATGCTGTTGGCTGTAACCGTTTCCAACCATTTTTTTGTCGCGGTTTCAAACAAGAAGACATAGGTTCGCATCATATTCCCTTCCTTTTTGAGCTAATCATTCTTCTGCTATTGTTGTACGATGCAAGGGGGCAAAAGGTTTCAAGTAAATGGGTGAGAAAAACGAAAAACATTTTTTCTCTCTCTATCATAGACATATGCTTATTATACAATGAAAACGGTTACAATAGTGTGACAATTTGTTACGGAATTTTGACGCTTTAAGAGGGGAAAGCCCCGCTCTGTTGAAGCGGGGCTGGTTGGATACGTGAACTTGTATGAAATAAGGGGGTTAGCGGGTCCTCGATCCTATGGTTGCCACCAAGGGGATTTGTTCACGACCCAGCCACTGCCGGATGTAGTGAAGATGATGGTGCCCTGCAGGTCGGTACGGTAGATTTTGATACCGCGTGCTTGGAGCTTGCTGATGGTTTCAGCGTGTGGGTGGCCATATGTGTTGCCCGCACCACAGGAGATGACGGCTACAGATGGGTTGATTTTGTTGAGGTAAGCATCAGAAGAAGAAGTGCGGCTGCCGTGATGACCGGCTTTATAGATGTTGGCAGAGAGAGTACGACCGGAGTTGACCATATCGGTCTCGGCTTCCAATTCAGCATCGCCGGAGAAGAGGAAGCTGGTGGAGCCGTAAGCGAGGCGGATGACTGCAGAGGCGTTGTTGTTTGTGGAGTATGTATCTTTTACAGGACCGACCATGACAGCAGTAAGCGCTTTCGAATCAGCGGTTGTGTTGAGGATGGTGACACCAGCTGCTGCTTTTGTAGCGGTAAGGCCTTTTGCCTTGATCGCGTTGATCAGGTCCGTGTAGGTTTGCGTAGTGGAGGTGCGGCTTGGAAGGTATACTTTTCCGACAGTAAAATTGTTGATCACTGTATCGAGACCGCCGATATGGTCTTCGTCAGGGTGAGTACCTACTACATAGTCAAGACGGGTGATGCCTTTTGACTTGATGTAGTTGACAACCGTGGTACCGTCTGCGTTATTACCGCCGTCGATGACCATGTTCTGCCCGTTCGGCAGCTGGATCAGGAAGGAATCTGCTTGACCTACGTCAATAAAATGAACTTGCAGGTTGGCTGCTGCTTGTGCAGGCAGGTTGAAATAGCCGAGCACAAGGCTTGCCATCAGTAAGAACGAGAGCATGATGCGATTACCAAGGTGTTTACCACTAGTGAATCTTGATGCCAGTTTCAAAACTCATTCCTCCTAAAATGATCAAAATATTTTTACAACACCTATATTATACATAAAATGTTAAGGAAGTATATGAAAATTGTAAGCATTTTAACTCTTTATTCTTTTTAGATATGGTTTCAAATTCGTAGGAAACCTGATATTGTGGAAGGAGGGGGGATTTACCATGGGAAATCAGATAAAACCGCTGTTTATCATTGATCATTTTGAAGAGGACTGGGCGGTTATCGAGTACGGGGAGCAGATTTTTAATGTACCAAGGGCAGCTATTCCCGCAGAGGCTCAAGAGGGGGATGTCCTTGATTTTGGAATCTTGGTCAACCAAGCAGCAACTGAGCAGCGCAAGCGTGAAGTAGAGGCGCTGGTCAAGGATTTGTTCGTTGAAGAAAAAGAATGAATCAATTCTGTCATTCCAAATGTTTTGAATGACATTTATACAGGGTAAATAATTGGAAGAGGTGATTTCCAGTGATGCATATTGATACATTCCGCTCCGAATTGGAAAAGTGGCGCAATGAGCTACTGCATGAAAAAGAAGAACTGCAAAAGAAGAAAGAAGAGATGGAAGCCGAACTGCAAAGCTTGACCGTTCGCAATGCGATCTTGAGCAAGCTGAACAAACCAACCGAAACAGGTTATGAGGAAGAAATCAATCCAACCCTAATCGCTCAAAAGGTGCAAGAATTGCAAACGTTTACGGACCATATGCAACAAAAAACCAACGATATCAACCGGATTATTATCGTGATTAATCTGCAAATGAACAATAACAACGCACAGGTCCATGTCAGCAGCAGTGTATCTGTTCAAAAATAGGATGAAACACAGTACGTCGACAGGCGTGCTGTTTTTTTATGGAGAAGAACAAGAGCCACAGATAAAGAGACAGAGAGTAACTTAAACGTTTAAGGCCAATTCAGCAACAGGTGAGGCTCAAGATCAGGTTCACTACCCGGGACCAGCGGGCAGCCGCCGAATTCGCTCCGAAGTTCGTGCTTCATGACGAGGATGGCTTTATCTACGAGACAGGCTTGTTCGGGGGCATGTTCCCAGGGACCAAGGATAAAGAGGAGTTGCTGAACTACATTCAAGAAACGTCCAACTAAAACAATATTAATGAAGAGATAAGAGAAGCAGGGATATCCAGCATATTCCTGCTTTTTCTCGTGAAATTTACTAATGGAATAATGGTTTTCAACCGATTCAAACGGTATAATTAACTGTACATTATATATGGTTATTACTGTAGAAATGTTGGAAATAAAGAGAAAAACGTAGAACGCAGGCGGGGAGAGGTTATGTCGATGAAAAAGATTTTAATTGCGGATGATGAATTTGCCCTTCGTTTTTTGCTTACAGAGACATTGGCAGATGAGGGGTATGAAATCGTGGAGGCAGAGGATGGTCAGGAAGCAGTTTTGGCGCTGGGGGAGCATACGTTTGACCTGATTATTCTCGACTATATGATGCCAGAGAAAACCGGTGTGGAGGTATGCCAGTGGCTGCGAGCTTCCGGTAATGCCAATGTAGATGTCCCGGTGATTTTGCTGACGGCCAAGACCCAGGAGAAAGACCGCGAAAAGGCGATGGAAGTCGGGGTTACCACTTATATGATCAAGCCGTTCAGTCCGTTGCAGCTGTTGGATGTCGTGGCTGACCTATTACAAGGGTAGGGGACAGGAGGTAACGATGGTAGCAATGGTCAAGAAGAGGAAAAGTCTGGCTTACCGCATCCTGATGCTGATTGGGATTGGGATGTTCGTTTTCGTCGTGCTCATGATAAGCGCCTACTTTGGGATTAACCATTTTCGCAAGCAGATCGTCGCCAAGATCGATGATTATGTGATCATCCAGCAACGGGCTGACAAACTGCATGATCAGTATAATGCGGTGGCTTTGGCTTTTCGCGGGCATTTGGCATTTGGCAAGCAGGAATTTTTGGATGAAGCGAATCGAAATCGGGCAACATTTGGCCAGATGTTAGGTGCGGTGAAGCAAGATGCCGCTCAGTCTGTTCAGTTCCGTGATGAGAAGGTGCGCCTGCTCGATCATGTCGAAACGAACTGGCGAGATTATGAATCTCTTCTGGAAAAAAGCACGATGTTAAAACAGCAGGGAGATATGGCGTCAATCTATGTAATCGCGTCCGAGCGGGGAACACCTGCACTGCGGGCGATCAATTCTGACCTGCAACAGATCAATGAGCTTTATCAGCTGGAGTTGGATCAGATGTTGAAGCAAAAAGAGTCGTATGATTCGATGGAGCTGGCGATTCCGGTTGTGATGCTGGTGGGGTCTTTCTTGTCTGGCTTGCTGATGGTACGGTTTTTGCGCCGCGATGTGGTCGATCCGATCATGGCGATGGAGCGTAATGTACAGCAGATTCGGTACGGTCACTATGTATTTATGAAGGAAAGCGACCGTGAAGATGAGATCGGCATGCTGGAGCAGGGCTTCAACCACATGGTACGAGAGCTGGAGATGCGACATCAAGAGCTGGAAGACAGCAATGTGGAGCTGATCAGTCAGCGCGATACACTGGAATCTCAGAATGAAGAGATTATGGCCCAGCAGATTGAGCTGGAGGATACCTTGGGGAAGCTGACCAACCGTGAAAAAGAGTTGGAGCTGATCACGGAGTATCAGGAAAAGCTGACAGGGTATGTAGAGCTGTTGCCGTTCTTTGAGGGGACTTTTACTTCGTTGTTGCAGGCACTGGATCAAGATGCGGCGATGGTGCTTCTGCATAAACCGACTCCAACCAATGAATCCCGCTATGAAGTGGTCTATTCCGTCGGGTATCCGGCTTCTCTGTTCCCACGGATTGAAGTCGAGCTGTACGGCAAGGCGGCACGGATCTTTACCGAAAAGAAAACGATGACCCACAAGCGTACGGTGTCTGAGATGGAGCGCGGCGTGCATCTGGGCTACGAATATGCGATTGATCAGTATTTTCCGCTGTTGGATGATCAGCAGCAGGTGTATGGATTCATCTTGATGACCAACTATCAGTGCGGTGAGGTGGAAGAGGCCCGTCAACAATTGAGCAAGGGGCTGGTCAAGCAGTTTTCGCTTGCGTTGTTTGCTCAGTTGATGAATGAGGAGCGCCGCAACCAATCAGCCGCGCTTGCCCATCTCAATGATGAATTGACCCGTGAGCAGCAGAACCTGGAGGAGCAGCGTGATCTGATCCGAAGCATTTTGGAGTCGACGCATGAAGGAATCGTGATGTGTGACCTAGAGGGGCGCGTGGTGTTTGCCAATCAGCGCATGGAGGAAGTCGTCTCTGGTAATCTGGTCGGCTCTCTGTTGACGAACGCATTGGCAGGGCTTCCTGTGAGCAGCAAGAACAAGGGAGTCTCGATGACGGACATCATTTCCCAGTTTATCGCAGGGGAACACACGGAATTGCAGGAGCGCTTTACCTTGAAGCTGGTGGATGACAAGCTGACTCATTTTGAATTGTATGCCAATCAGGTGTCAGATGAGGCAGGCAGCGAAACACGTGGATTCCTGTTCGTATTCCGTGACCGTACCGATGAAGAGAAGGTGGATGAGCTCAAGAACGAGTTCGTCAGTATCGTCTCGCACGAGCTGCGTACTCCGCTGGCTACGGTACTCGGCTTCATGGAAATCCTGCTGCATCGCCAGTTGACGGTGGAAAAGCAAAGGAAGTATATGGAGATTATTTATAAGGAAGCGAACCGATTGTCGAATCTCATCAATGACTTCCTCGATCTGCAACGGATGGAGTCCGGAAAACAAGTCTATCATTTTACCCCGCTGGAGATGACTGGAATCTTAAGCGATGTGATGGAGCAGTGGAGGGGCAAGGAGGCACATGAGATCAAGCTGGTCGGGCCGACTGATCCGGTCTATGTGCATGGTGATCACGACCGGGTCACACAGGTGCTGCACAATCTCATCAGCAATGCGGTCAAATATTCGCCGGGTGCTGAGCAGGTTGATCTGTCTGTCCGGGTGAAGTCTAGCCGGTTGTTGATTGATGTGACCGATTATGGCTTGGGGATTCCAGAAGAGAGTCAGGAGAATATCTTTACCAAGTTCTACCGTGTCGATAATTCAGACCGTCGTCAGATCGGCGGGACGGGATTGGGACTTGCGATTGTCAAAGAAATTGTGGAGGCACACGGGGGATCGATCAGGTTTGTCTCACAGGTAGGACGGGGTACTACTTTTACAGTGGATCTTCCTGTCTATGACGTGCCAGATGTGGCAGGGAAGATTGTGATCTTAGAGGATGATGACAACCTGACCCATATGATCGAGGAGGCTTTGCAACGCTGGAGCCTGCCGACAGTGCAGCTGCACTCAGCCGAAGAGGCGATTCTCTCGTTGCGGAATCATCAGAGTGGCTCTCCGTTGCTCTGTATCGTTGACATTCAGCTGAAGGGGCCGAAATTGGGCTGGGAGTTCATCTCCGAACTGAACCAGAACCAGTATTATGCCAGTACACCGGTGATTGTAACGAGTGTGATCGAGCCGCCTAGTCATTATCAGGAAAAAGCATCAGAGAAGTTCGTCCGCAAACCATTCAGTGTAGAGCGATTGCTTGCCGTGGTACAGCAATTGATGAAGCAACAGGCGGAGAGCCCTGACTTTGTCTTCCCGGTGCAAGATGAGCTGGCGATTACGGAGTCGTTGCGTGAACAGGGACTGGAAGTGACCGACATCAAAGTGAACGAAGATTTTATCGAAGTGGATGTGAAGAAACGTGACAACTTCGAATGACAGAGAACATAATCAGTCCAAAAGTGCCCATATTGTAAAAGAAGGAAGAAAGCGGTATATCCGTGAGCTTGCCAATCAATTGGGGATGCTGGAGCAGTTCCTGGATCAATATCAGCATGGTCAGGATGTAGCGGTAGCACAGCAGATCTATCGGATCATTCACTCGATGAAAGGCAGTGCGCCTATCTTCGGCTTTGCACGGATCGGGAAGCTGGCAGAGACCATGGTGCAGCCATGGGAGTGGACACAGGAGGGCAAGCCGGGACCTCTCCACATGGAGGTGGATGAGCTGGTCATGATGACAGCAGAGGCCCGGCTGCACATCCAGATGGAATACGACATCATCCATGACGAACTGCATGAGGATGAGACTGGAGAAGACCCGGAGCAACGAATTCAGGACAGAAAGCAATTCCGCCTGCTTTTGGTGGATGATGATGATACCCTGCGTTTTTTTCTGGCACAACGTTTACAGGCAGAAGGATATCAGGTCGACGAAGCATCCAACGTGACGGCAGCGAAAAAGCTGTTGCGGGAGAATGTCTATGACCTGATCACCCTTGATCTGATGATGCACCCAGAGTCTGGGTATGTACTGTTTGATTTTTTGAAGGAGGATCCTACGTTCAAGTGGATCCCGCTGATCGTCCTCTCCGGTCGTGAGGATGTCAAGGACAAGGTGCGGTGCTATCGCCTTGGGGCGGATCAGTATATGACCAAGCCGTTTCATTATGAGGAGCTGGAGGCGGGGATTTATCGTCTGTTGACGCGAAGCCGCCATTTTGAACAGCTGGCGTTCCGGGATGCGCTGACAGGGGTGTTTAACCGTCGTTATTTTGACCATCAGCTGCAACTGGAATTGGAAAAGATGGAACGGAGTCCAGCGGTCATCTCCCTTGCATTTCTTGATATTGACCGGTTCAAGCGGATCAATGATGAGTACGGGCACAGCATCGGTGACTTGGTGCTGCAAGGCTTGGGGCATCGACTGCAGCAGGAATTGCGCAACCATGACCTGTTGGCGCGGTATGGCGGTGAGGAGTTCGTCGTGGCTTTTCCCAATACTTCGGGGGAGATGGCCCTTCGTATCATGGAGCGCGTGCTGCAAAAAATCAGGCAAGAGCCGATCGTGCAGGCAGAGGGTGAGAGCTTCTACATCACGTTCTCAGCAGGTGTGGCCGAGTGGACGGCTGGAATCTCCATGGCAGAGTGGCTTCAACAGGCTGACGATGCGATGTATCGAGCCAAGCAAGAGGGACGCAATCAGGTGAAGCTGGCGGAATATGTCCAGCAGAGTGAGTCTGGAAAGCTTGTGAAGCATCCGACCAAAAGCGTACTGATCGCCGATGACGACCAAATCATCCGCTCGATCTTAAAATCTAAGCTAAGCCACCTGCCCGTCCAGATCATCGAGGTGACGGACGGCGAAGCGGCCTTGCATGTACTGCGGGAGACTTCTGTGGATCTGTGCATCCTCGACGGTGTCATGCCCAAGCTGGATGGATTCAGCCTGCTCAAGCAGATGAAAACCGAACCGCAGCTCTCCAAAATTAAAGTGATGATGCTCTCAGGACGCAAGCAGGAATCCGATGTTGTCCGTGGATTGATGCTGGGGGCTGAGGAGTACATGTCCAAGCCTTTTTCACTGGTCGAGTTGGAAATCCGCGTGAAACGTCTGTTGGGGCTGGAGTGACGATTTTATGACCTTATTTGCCCAATATGTGCTTTTGTATCTGTTGGTATTACTGGCGATGTTTCTCGTGCTCTTTTCTCTGGTGGTCATCAAAAAATGGCAGAACCAGTGGCGGGAGCGCAGTTGGCGGGATCGAAAAGAATATTTTCTCTCCCGTCTGCAACAACATGTGATCTCACCGGGCCGGTACTCGCCTCGGATGAAAGGGGCATTGCGGGGGGGCTTTCGCCAATGGGCCCTGCAGCAAATGATTCTGCACGAGCATCGGCTACGGGGACAGACTTCTGTCCAGCTGGATGAGCTGCTGGTGGAATGGGGCTTTGATCAGGAGGTCTCTCTGTATCTCAAGCACCGTCGTTGGTGGAATCGGCTGGAAGGGCTGCATGTCGTCGGGACGTTTCAGATGGAGGCGTACCGGGAACAGGTCGCCCGGCTGCTGTATGATCCACATCCATTGGTCAGGCAAAAGGCATTCTGGGCGTATTCCTCGATGTCGACCGAAGCTGACTTGGCTACCCTGACAGAAGTGCTTGCCAAGGAATCTGTGGAATGGTACCAATTAGAGCGGATCGTCCGCGCGTTGGAGCTGGTCAAGATCACGGACGACGAGCAGGCGCTTACTGTGATTCAGACGTTGTATCAGGGAATCACCAAACCGCTTGTCCGCCGGGCGTTGCTTGAGTTTATGGCGCTCAAGGGGATGTATGGAGCGATTACGTTTATGGTGGAGCAGCTGGAGGACACGGAGGCAGAGGTGCGGATCGGTGCCGTCAAGGGCTTGACCCAGTTGTATGCTTATCCGATGCTTCCGCGACTGATCCAACTGATCGAATCCCCTACGGAAACAGCCGGAGTCAAAATCATGGCGATGAAATCAATTGCCACGTTAGGAGATAAGAAGTTACAGCCGGTCTATGAGGATTATCTCAGCCATCCGATCTGGTGGGTGCGCTATTACAGTGCGGTAGGTATCGTGCGGATCCCGTATGAAGGCGAAGGGGAGCTCAGACGACTTGCTTCTGAGCATCCGGATGCGTACGGGAGAGAGATGGCACGCTACTTTCTTCAACTGCTGCAGGAGGGGGGCTTATGGAAATCGATCGAGCGTTCCTTGGCCATCTAGTCATCGTGTTCAACCTCTTGATATTTTTGTATGTATTGTTCATTCAGACTACGTATTTGAGCTTTATCGTTCTATCTTTTCGCGGATTGTTGCAGGAGGCTTGGACGAATCGGAGCAGGGAAGTGGTCTCTCTGGAGCACGCAGAAGTCCTGCCACCCATCTCTCTGATCGTGCCCGCCTACAACGAATCGGTAACGATCGCCGAAAGCGTCAAAGCCTTCATGCATCTCGCTTATCCGCAATATGAGATCATCGTCGTCAATGACGGCTCCAAGGACGATACCTTAGAAGTCTTGAAGGAAGCGTATCAACTGGTCAAAATCAATCAAGTATTTGCTAAAAAACTGGAAACCAAGCAGATCAGAAATATCTATCATTCACTCTCCCATCCTGAGCTGATCGTCATCGACAAAGAAAACGGCGGCAAAGCAGATGCCATCAATGCAGGAATCAACGTCTCCCGCTATCCGCTGTTCTGTGTCGTCGATGCGGATTCCCTCTTGGAGGAGCAAGCCTTGATCGAAGCGGCCTATCCGTTCATCGAAAACCCGGACGAAGTCGTCGCTGTCGGTGGAACGGTACGCATCGCCAACGGCTGTACGATTGACAAAGGGCGTGTCACCGAGGTGCGTCTGTCCAAAAAGCATTGGCCGCGCATCCAGGTACTGGAGTATCTACGAGCTTTCCTCGTCGGGCGGACAGCGATGAGCACGGTCAATGGATTGTTGATTATCGCGGGTGCCTTCGGAGTATTTAAAAAGAGTGCGGTCGTGGAAGTAGGTGGCTATCTGACCAACACTGTAGGCGAGGACGCCGAGCTGACCGTTCGTCTGCACCGCTACCGCTATGAAAACAAGAAGAACTGGCGAATCCACTTCGCGCCGCGGCCTGTCTGCTGGACACAGGCTCCCGAGGACCGTCAGACACTGCGCGGACAGCGCAACCGCTGGCATCGGGGCTTGGCAGAGACCTTGTGGCGTCACCGTAAGATGTTCATGAATCCACGCTACGGCGTAGTCGGAATGTTCAGTATGCCGTATTTTGTATTCGTCGAATGGCTGGGCCCAGTGATCGAGGTGATCGGTTTTATCTCGATTCCGCTGGCTTACCTGTTCGGACTGTTGAATGTCTGGTTCGCGACTGCTTTCTTCGCCGCTTCCCTCATCTATGGGCTGATCCTCTCGCTGGGCGCTTTGCTCTTGGAGGAGCAGAACTTCCGACGCTACTCACGGTTCAGTGAGATTCTGATGCTGTTCATCTATTCGATCGTCGAAAACTTTTATTTCCGTCCGCTCAACAGCTGGTGGAAAACCGTCGCCACGTTCCAAGTGAGAAAGAAAAAGCACGCATGGGGCGAGATGAAGCGTCAAACCTTCCAAGACCCGCCGAGCAACCCACCATCGATAGGCGCCTAGACTTCGGTAGATTTTAAGGGAGAATGGAGGTACCCTGTGAACAAAACATGGCACATAGGAGGACTTGCGCTGCTGCTTGCTGTCACCAGCGGCTGCAGCCAGGTTGCCGACCAGTTGCCTTTTACCGGGCCAAAAGCAGAGATTCCAATCCAAGAAACAGACGGCATCAAGCAGGTAGCCGCTGTGAAGGGAGAGCATCTTGCCGTCTATGACGGGAAAGAGTGGAAGCCTTACTTCTGGTCAGGAGTCAATTTAGGAGCAACCACCCCGGGACACTTTCCCGGGGAATTATCACCGACCAAAGAAGATTACCTGCGATGGTTCGCACAGATGAAAGAGATGCACACCGATGTGGTGCGTGTCTATACGATCCTGCCCCCGCATTTTTATGAAGCATTAGATGAGTTCAACCGGACACAAGAAGAACCGCTCCGTCTGCTTCAGGGGATCTGGTCACCGGAGGAAGAGCTGATCGGTGAGAACGGCGAAGGGAATGATGCCTATACGCCAGAGATCACCGACAAGTTCAAGGCAGAGATCAAGGATATCGTAGATGTGGTACATGGACAAGCCAACCTGCCTGCACGTCCTGGTCATGCCAGTGGAGAGTATACAACAGATGTCTCTAAGTATATGCTCGGCTGGATTGTCGGTACGGAGTGGTATCAGCGGGCTGTCCAAGTAACCAATGAGCGGCATCCGGGGGCTAAGCCGTATCACGGCCAATACTTCCAAGCCGCATCAGACGCTTCCCCATTCGAAAGCTGGCTGGCCGAGATGCTCGACACCCTGGGTCAAGCGGAGATGAAGTATAAGTGGCAGCACCCTGTGGCCTTCACCAACTGGGTGACCACAGATCCGCTCACCCATCCGAACGAACCATTGGCAGAAGAGGATCTGGTTCCAGTTGATCCAATGCATGTCACAGCGACAGACAAGTGGCAGGCTGGATATTTTGCTTCGTATCATATCTATCCGTACTATCCAGACTTCCTGCGCTTTGAACCGAAATATCAGACCTATAAAGACAGCGAAGGCAACATCAATCCGTATGCCGGCTACCTGCACGACATGAGAGAGCATCACAAGGGCATCCCGCTGATGGTCAGCGAGTTTGGCGTCCCAAGCTCCCGCGGTATGGCGCATAAAGGACCGCTCGACCGCAACCAAGGGATGCACACGGAGCAGGAGCAGGGACGGATCAATGCCGATCTGTACAAAAGCATCTACAACGAAGGCTACGACGGTGCCATTCTGTTCGCCTGGACCGATGAGTGGTTCAAGATCACATGGAACACCGTGGAGCTGGAGCTACCCGCCGACCGCCGACCCATGTGGCGCAACCGTCTGACCAACGAGGAACACTTTGGACTGATCGCCATGGAGCCGGGTGAATCAGCAGACAAGATGATCCTCCTCGACGGGAAGACAGAAGACTGGGACGGGCAGGAGCACACCAAGACCCAATCCTATGCTGATTTTGACCTGACCGTGACCCATGATGAGGCACACGTCTATCTCCTCCTGCAGAAAAAGCAAGGCAGCTGGGACTGGAGCCGTGACAAGCTCGATATCGGCTTCGATGTCCTGAAAGGTGGAAGCACTACTGCGGACATTGCACCAGGTGTCACCTTCAGCAAGCCAGCGGAGTTCCTGCTGCATATGGAAGGCCCAGAGGCGTCACGCCTGCTGGTCAACAGCGCCTATGACCCGTTCAGCTGGCTGTACGGCGAAGTGCGTAAAGAACTGCCACATGACCCGCGCTACCGCCAAGCAGAGGCAGGGCTGTTCCTCCCGTGGAATCTGGCATTGAGCAGAGCCTTGTATCTGCCTTCCATGAAGCAACAGATCCCATTTGAGACGCTTGAGGTGGGAGTGATGAAGCCGGGGATTACAGATCCTGCGGACAAAGAGTTCAACAGCTTGGCTGACTGGTATGCCAAAGACGGTGTACTGGAGATCCGCATACCGTGGATGATGCTGGGCTATACCGATCCGGGCACCCAGCAGGTGTGGAACTATCCATACGAGGTCAACGGATATGAGCCTGTGGCAAGTCCGGGGATTAACGTAGAGCCTGTCCTGCGTGACAAGATGGCGGGAGCAGGCGTCCTAGAATCCACTGGCCATGCCGCCAAATCAGCAACAGAGGAAGCCGCCGCACTTTTGTACTCGTGGGAAAAGTGGGATCTGCCAGTCTACCATGAGCGGAAAAAAGCAGGCTTTGACATGATCAGCGAAGCCTTTGGGGAACATAACGAGGTTAAAAAATAAAAGGAAATAAAAAAACTGGGTCACATATTTAACGTGAGCCCAGTTTTTTCCGTATATAGCGGTAGATTTATGTAGACATCGGATAATCTGTTATATGACTACTTGTTTATCTGTTAACTTCTCTTCTGTAACAGATTGACATTTCTCGGCGTAGGCCATCGCTTTTTTGACCAGACCGTATTGGAAGAACCCGGCGATCAATAGAGCGGCCCCTACGATTGAGAACCAGACACCGCCCCCGAGCACACCGAACATCAACGCACCCAGACTCGGCCCGAACGTCCCTGTCAGCTGCCAGTTGGAGCCAAAGATCGAGAAGTACCGCCCGCGATACTCCTCTGGAGCGATCACGGAGACTGCTTTTTGAATCTGTGGCCCATACAGCATCTCACCCAGTGTAAAGAAGATCTCTGCCACGATCAACAGGGCAAAGGTCGGTGCCCAGCCATAGCCGACCCCGACACAGGCGAGCAGCAGATAAGCCGCCAGGATGACGCGTTGTGCAGGAAACTTCTCCGCGTACTTGGCAATCAGCATCTGCGTGCAGACCACGAAGATGCCATTCACCGTCATCAGCATGGCAAACACGTTGAGATAATCCACATACTGAGTCTTCAGATGCTGGGGCAGGACGATCTCCACCTGAGAGTACAGAAACGATACAGGAAGGGCCAACAGTGTCATCGCCAACAACAGCTTGTGCTCGCGCAGTACCATTTTCGGTTGTTTTGAAAACGCTTGATTTTCCCCGTCGTCCCCGTCTGTCTGTTGTAGCACAGCGGAAGAGGTACGGTCTTTCTTCGGCAGGGTCTCAGGAACCTTCCAGATGATCAGCAGACAATACAGCCCCATCATCAGGGAACAGGTGAAGAAGGCGATGGCCGGATTCATCTGATACACCTTGACACCGATCAGCGGGCCCATAGCTGCTCCTACATTCACAGCCGTATGTAACAGAGCAAATACCTCACCACGCTGCTCCTCGGGCACGACATCGCTTACCTGCGCGCTTGCAGCTGGCCAGAACAGGGATGCCCCGACCCCGTTGATAATCGTCAAGACGGCGAAGTGAAGCAGGCTGTCAGCAAAAGCAAAGCCAATCATCGTCACCGCCTCAATCGCAAGCGAAGCGACCATCAGGGGCTTGCGGCCAAACCGGTCAGCCAAGGAACCGCCATACAGCCCGGCCACCATCGAAGTGGCTGGTTGCAACCCGACCACCATGGCAGCGACCAGCAGATTATTGTCCAATTTGTCGTAGAGATAGATAGCCAAAAAAGGGCGAAGCATAAAATTTGCAAAGGTGACCATGATCGTTCCCACGACCCGAATCCAAATGATCGAATCATAACGGCCGATCATCTGGCGTACTTTTTTCAACAAAACACGTACCCCCCATGCCTCTTCGATAGAGACTTTTTTGCATCAGTATACAAGAAAAGGCTTTCATTAGGAAAGAGCATTGCAAATATTATAAACTTTCTAAGTAATAAAGTTTCCTTTTGACTAACCAGTCAGTTTTTTGGTATATTAGTTTTAATGTATATTGTTATTTTGTACAGCTAGATTGAAAGGAAGATGGTAACTGTGGATTCGTCCCCGTTCTATCCAGATTACCGCGACAGTCTCGCCCACAATCTCCATCGCATCGGACAATTGATCCGAGAAGAGACCAATAAAGTCTTAAAAAAATACGATTTGACCCCAGAACAATGGCAAGTGCTCGTTGTCCTGGCCCATCATAATGGTCTGACCCCGACCGAGCTTGGTGAAAAAACATTGCGTGACAAGACCACCGTGTCCCGTATTTTGCCTGCGTTATTCCGTAAAGGCTACCTCATCAAAGAAGCTCATCACAGTGATGCCCGCAGCTATATCGTCCGTTTAGATGAAGAGTACATGGATTTCGTTGAAAATACCCGGCTTGAGATTAAGCATAATTTTGATTGCAAAGTGTTTGCTTCCCTTTGTGAGACCGATCGTGAGCGGTTGAGGGATCTGATCGTCAGATTGAGAGGGGAGCTGGGGGATCTTTGATTTCCCAACCCATTGCTTTAGTTGCATACGCAAATAAATTCGCAGATTTGAGACAATTCATCTATGAAGGTCTTTTCAAGTCGATTCAAAAGAGATAAAATAGTCCTCATAAGGAAAAAAATGTAACAATAGAGGAGAAGGGTGTACGTACAAATGAAAATGAGGGTGAAGGGATTTAACCACATCACCATCCGCGTGAGCGACTTAGAGCGCTCTCTTTCTTTTTACGAGGGTGTACTCCAGATGGAACTGGTGCATCGCGGGCGGACGGATGCGTATCTTGACTGGGGTGGTGCCTGGGTCTGTCTGATCGAGAAGCAGGATCTGGTGCAGATGGACGAGCATATCCTGGGCGTGGATCATGTGGCGTTTTCGGTGGAGGATGACGATTTTGACGAGGCGGTTGCGATACTTATGAAGCATGAAGTTCCTGTCGTTCGTGGGCCGATTGAACGAGGCTTGGGAAAAACGATTAATTTTCTCGATCCGGATGGGACCCAATTGGAGCTTTACACGAGCAATCTGCAACGGCGCATGACCGTTTGGAAATAAAATGAGTCAAATTTCACAAAATCGTGAATAGAATAAAGCAGGATGAGTAGGTGTAAGCAACTAAACCGATATGAGGCTTACGTGTGATACGGGCTAAAAAGAGCAGGGCGTGGATAGAAGGGCCGGGGGGAACTTTTATGAGATATTGCTGGATTGGACTGGGAACAGGGATTTTGCTGGCCGCAATCTGGTGGCAGGTATGCGGATTGGGCACAGAGAGTCAGATCGGTCATATATTGGTGGTGCTGCTTACTTCGCTGCAGGCACTCGGGGGATATTGGCTGGGATCTCATCTGGAGCGGATGAAGAAGATGGCGTATCATGATTCGCTGACAGGTGTGCTGGTCAACCGTCGTTTTTTTGAGCTGATGCAGCAGGAGGTAGAGCGGGCACGGCGCAATGATTATACGGTTACACTGATGGTGATCGATTTGGATTATTTTAAGCAGTACAACGACTGTTATGGACATGTGGCCGGTGATCGGGTATTGGTCAAATTCGCTCAGCTGCTCAGAGACAATGTACGTGGTCAGGATCTGGTCGGGCGCTGGGGCGGTGAAGAGTTCGTCGTCCTGTTGCCGCATACAGATACAGAGCAGGGACTCGCGGTAGGGAACCGCATACAGCATAATGTCCGTCGGCTGATGCCGGAGATTACCGTATCGATTGGTTTGGCAACGTTTCCAAGCCATGCCACCTGTGCAGATGACTTGTGCCAACGTGCGGATGCCTTGATGTATGAAGCGAAGAAAAAGCGGGACTGTATGCAGAGTCCCATCATAGAGACGTCTTGACACGTTCATAACCGTTGTCAGGAAGGCACCCGTGGAGCGTTGATAAGAACCGTTTCACGGGTTTTTTGATAAAAAAGAGTGAATCTGGAAGGAAAAAATGGTATGATTTCGAATGTTACGTTGTAGTTGGCAAGCCTATTTTTTTACGGATTCATGCAAACGTTTGCGCGGAGGGGAAGAGGATGAACATTCACAAGCTTTCCTTGAAAACGAAGCTGATTGGTTCGTTTTTGCTGGTCAGCATTGTACCGATTCTGCTGTTGGGGGTCTTTTTGAATCACCAGCTGGAGCGTTATCTGCTGCAGGCGGAGACAGAATCGGCCAATCAGGTGCTGGTGCAGCTGGAGGGTAGGATTGGGATTTATTTGAGCCAGTTTACCAAGACGGCAGGGGCGATCGCCAATGTGCCGAATGTACAAAAGCTGATCGGGACGGCCAAGCTGTCACCGCAGGAGGCGGAAGCGCTCAATCTGCAAGCCGCCACCGAGATCAAGCAAATCTCTTCCTCGTCAAGTGATATCGCACTGGTCACCCTGTATGGGGCCAATGGGGCACGGATTGCAAGTGATTCGTTTCAGGAGGTTCCAGTGTGGGATGAGGTGATGCAGTCTGCGATTGGAGAAAAGCTCAAGAGTGGGCAGAACAGGCCGTTTTTCATCGGGCCTTATCAGCTGAAGCGTGCAGAGCCTGCGTACAGCTATATCTGGCCGATCGTGCGTCTGGATGGAAGCGGGATCGATGGAATGATTGTCATCGATATCAAGGTGGAGCAGCTGATCGCGATGCTCGGCGAAATCAAGCTGGGTCAGACGGGGCGGGTGCAGATTCTCAGCGGGGAGACCATCGCGCTGGATCAGAACACAGATCAGATTGCCAAGCCCTATGATAAAAAAGAGCTGATGCCGATGCTGTCTCAAGAACCGGTTGCCAAGGCTTTTATTAATCACAATATTCTAATAAGTTCTGTCGGACTGGAAGGAACGCCTTGGGTGATGGTCGGTGAAGTGCAGACAGATGAGCTGATTGCGGTGCTTGCCGAGATGCGGATGATCTTTTTGGCGGTGGCCATCGGGCTGGTTCTGTTGATCGTCTGGTTCAGTATCAGCATTACCCGTGGGATCACCAAGCCGATCAGCCACTTCACCTCACTAATGGAGTCGCTTGGGCAAGGGGACTTCACGAAAAAATCAGCAGGCAGACTCAGCGGGGAGATGGCGGTGCTTGCGGTCAGCTACAACCGTATGGTAGAGCAGATGCGTGATTTGGTCGGGGAGACACAGGTACTGGTCTCATCTGTCACCGAACAGACCGACCTGCTCGATTCTCACGCACAAGAAACCGCATACGCCTCAGAAGAAGTCGCCCGCTCGGTGCAGCAGATTGCGACCGGGGCAAGCAGACAGGCGATGGAGTGCGAGGTATGTGCCGATCAGGCCAACCTGCTGCAAGCCAAGGTAGATGATGTCTACACCAAGACAGAGGCGCTGGAGATGAGTGCCCGCCACGCAGCCGGGTTAACCTCGGAAGGACTTGGCAAGATGCATCTGCTCAAAACCAAGGCACAGGAGAACACCCAGATCGCCGAAGAATCGGATCAGATTTTGCGAAGATTGTCGAAAAAAGCAGAAGAAATTAATTCCATAAACGGTACGATTGCAAAGATTACGAAGCAGACCAACCTGCTCGCGCTCAATGCTTCCATCGAAGCAGCCCGTGCTGGTGAAGCAGGCAAAGGCTTCGGTGTCGTCGCCGGTGAAGTGCGTCAGCTGGCCGAGGAATCCAGCCGAGCGGCCATGGAGATCGACCAGATCATCCAGTCGATCCGCCATGAAGTGAAGGAGGCGGCCGAGCATACCCAGCTGACCAAAGGCGTCGTATCAGCCCAGAATCAACTGGTGCATGAGGCGGAGCAGATTTTTGAACAGATCACGAGGGACATGGCGCAGATCGTCGCTGACAACGGGCATGTCACCCAGGAAGTCGTTGTGATGAAGCAGAGTGCAGAGATGTTCCTTATGATGATTCAGAATATATCAGCCGTATCCCAGGAAGCGGCAGCGGGGGCAGAGGAAGTAAATGCCACAGCCGAGGAGCAGACAGCCGTTGTGGCGCAGGTTGCGACGGCGTTGGAAGCATTAAAGCATCAAGCGGAAATATTAAAAGAGGCTATTCGCGTGTTTAAAATACATTAGTAGGCAATAATGAGCCAGAGGGTCAATCCCTTTGGCTCTACTTTTACACAATCTTATTATTCGTTTACAAAAACTTAACACAAAATGCGCGCGAAACTCACAAACTTCAATTTACCTTTGCAAATTTGTCGATTATAATCGTATGGTGTCATATCTTCGAAGGAGTGAAATTGCAATTATGCTAAAATCCAACAAGCATACCTTTTTCGATCTTTTTGAACAACAGGCAGGTATTGTTCACAAAGGAGCGCATCTCTTTTTTGAGATGATCAGTAACTATCAGGATCTGGAAAATCAAGTTGCAAAGATCAAGGCTGTAGAAAAAGAGGGCGATGAGATCGTTCGCAAAATCATGAACGAGTTAAACTCAACCTTTATCACTCCGCTTGAGCGTGAAGACATCCACTTGCTCGCTCACACACTCGACTCTGTTATCGACTACATCGACGGCGTATCTGACCGTCTGTATCTGTACAACGTCAAACAACCGGATCAGCGAGTTTTGGCTCAATCCAACATCCTGATCAAATGTACCACCAAGCTGATCGAACTGATCGGTACCCTGCGTAAGCTCGACCACGCTGTCGTAACCGGCATCTGCCGTGAGATCAAAGAACTGGAACGTGAATCCGACCAGAACTACCGCAAAATGGTGTCTGAGCTGTTGAACAATCCTAATACCAATCCGCTTGAAGCAATTAAGCTCAAAGAAATCTATGACAAGCTTGAGGACTGTGCGGACTTCGCAGAAGACGTATCCAACCTCGTGGAAGGGATTGTATTGAAAAATGCTTAACCTCACGCCAGAACTAATCATTTTGATTTTGGTCGTGATCATGGCGTTAAGCTTTGACTTCATCAATGGCTTCCACGACACGGCCAACGCGATTGCAACATCAGTGTCTACACGCGCTTTAAGCCCACGTACGGCGATTATTATCGCATCCATGTTTAACCTCATTGGTGCTTTGACGTATACCGGTGTAGCAAAAACCATCGGCGGCGACATCGTTGACCCGTTTAAGCTGGAGAATGGTCTGGTGGTTGTGCTGGCGGCACTTACCTCCGCGATCCTGTGGAATCTGATCACCTGGTGGTTCGGGATTCCTTCGTCTTCCTCCCATGCTTTGATCGGCGGCGTGGCTGGCGCTGGTGTTGGTGCAGCCGGTATCCACGGGATCAACTGGGTAGGTTTTACTAAAATCATTCAAGCGCTGATCGTTTCCCCGATCATTGCGTTCGCTTTAGGTTTTATCGTAATTAAAATCGTTTCGATGATCGTGGCGAACATGCCATACCATAAAACGAACCGTAACTTCCGTATGCTCCAAGTTCTGTCCGCTTCTTGGCAATCCTTTTCACACGGGGCGAACGATGCTCAGAAAACGATGGGTATCATCACGCTGGCACTGATTACAGGTGGCTTCCTGCAGTCCGGTCCAGAGATGGAGATCCCATTGTGGGTGAAATTCTCTGCTGCGATTGCGATGGCACTTGGTACCTCTTTTGGTGGCTGGCGGATTATCAAGACCTTGGGCGGCAAGATCATGAAAATCAGACCGATCAGCGGTTTTTCTGCTGACATCACGTCTGCTTTGATCATTACGATCTTCACTATGTTCAAGCTGCCGGTAAGTACCACCCACGTAATCTCTTCTGCGATCATGGGTGTTGGTGCTTCCCAAAAGCTCTCTGCTGTTAAATGGGGCCTTGCTGGACGCATCCTCGTTACTTGGGTGATCACCCTTCCGGCTACAGGACTTCTCGCTGCAGCGTGCTATCACGTCTTTGACGTATTTTTGTAGAATAAACAGCACATACTATCCCCATCAATAGGGGAGGTATGTGCTGTGAGAGACCCGAATACCCCAGGAAACGTGCGTACGAGATATATCGGTCAATGGATGTTTTACGGCGGACTGTTTGTATTCTTCCTCGGTCTGGCCCTTGCGTTGGCAGAAGCCTATGGAATTGTTGTGCTGGACGTGCTCTATGCCAACTTCGGCACCTATGCCGCTTACCTGCTGATCGTGATCGGTGCATTTGTGGCAGTGCTAGGCTACCTGTTTCAGCGAAATTGACCGGATACGAGTACGATTGGGGAAAGCAATAGCGATACGCACTGGCAAATACGGAAGATGAGTGTCCTACATACTCTATCAGGAAGTACCGGTTAACCGCTGCCAAAAGGATGGCTTCGGTTCAATCTCCAGCTTGCGGATGGATGTAAAGGGGATAAAGACAATGGTCTCCTGCTCGATGTAGACCCCCAGTGGGTCGAAGTCGTGAAGAATCCCTTCTTCCGGCGGCTCGTCCCGAAAGGAAGACAGATGAGAAGCGGGATAGACGATGATGGTATGGTTCAGGAATTGCTCCAATCCTCGTTTTTTCACGTTGGCTCACATCCTTATCGTTAACGTTTCGATGTTTTTCAATAGTTTTGCCGTTTTGGAGTTTTTATAGACATGAAAAAACAGACCTCGTGAGTGGGTCTGTTTTTTTGCGTTGGTGTGGGTGGGAGAGGGGGCGACTTGCAAGCGGTACGCCTTGTTGAACTTTTGCGAGGAAGGAGAGACTGTCCGCTCCGAAAGAAGCGAGGGCTTGTTCGGGGCAAAATGTTTCGATCCCCCGATGAGAGGGGACATCTGGGCAACTCATGTGATGTGAGACTGTTGCCCCTGAGAGGATTCAGCGATGCAAAACGCCCTCCCTTCTTTCTCCGCTAAGCAGAAAGTTCAAAGAGGCTCACCGCTCGCAAGTCGCCCCCTCTCCAGCCAGCAAACGCATAAAAAAGCAGGGAGAAATAAAAAGCAAAAACAAAAAGCAAAAACAAAAAAATCGCCCTCAGTTCTTCAGCTAGGTATAGCCAATTAGACCGAAAGCGATCGTATTATTCAGGAAAAAACAATTACCACACTGTATCCTCTTTCTTTTCATTTTCTCTTTCCTATTCCTTCCCTACTGAAAAAGAGCAGGACTCGCTACCCCAGTAGGCCAGAGCAAGAGAGTGAGGAGCATCTGTTTGTAAGGAGACCGGCCCCCTCGTATGAGGGGGGAAAGGCGACTGGAAAACAGATGCTCCTCACTCTCAACCCCCGAGTCTCTCCAAGAGCAAGCCCTGATCTTTTTACCCCTTACCCCAGCATCATACGATAAGGATGCAGCTCCGCATATACGATCCCAGCTTGTACTGCCGGATCTTTTTCAAAAATCTCAGTTGCTTCTTCCAGAGACTCCGCCCGGAACACCACGATCCCATAAGAGCCGTCCAGACAAGCGCCAGCCTGAATGATTTTGCCTGCTGCGTGCAGATTTTGCGTGTAGGCGGCATGTTGGCCCATCGCTGCCATTTCTTCTGGAGTCAGGGTTTGGAGGAAGTTTTCACGTTTTGGTTTGAACAGATAGAGGAATTCTTGCGTCATGAGTGACACTCCTTTTGAATGTACAAAATCGTCTACGGATAAAATCTCTTTGATTATAGGTGCCCATGCAAACGCATGTCAAATTGTGTAAAACAAAAAAACTCCTGACAGACGGTATTTGTACCGCTTGCCCGGAGTTTTTTCTATAGATGATGATGCTTATCAGACAACGCTAGAGATCGAATCGATCCACACCAACCCAAGAACCTTGGATTTAAGTCGGATTCCCCACTTCCTGCTCTTCTTTCGGTCGCCGTGCTGCCCAGATGAGCAGAATGATTCCGGCTACAATCAGAGTCAGGCTGACTAGCTGTGCCACACGCAAGCCGAGGAAATAGAGGCTGTCTGTACGCATTCCTTCTATAAAGAAGCGACCGATTGAGTAGAGGATCAGATAGCTGAATGCCACTTGCCCGTCGAACTTTTTCCAGCGGTAGAGCATGAATAACAGAAGCCCCAACACGAGGAGGTTCCACAAGGATTCATACAAAAAGGTCGGATGATAATAGGTCCCGTCGATAAACATCTGATCGCGGATGAAAGCCGGGAAGTTCTGCATAAATTCAGCAGAGACCTCACCACCGTGTGCCTCTTGGTTCATGAAGTTACCCCAACGGCCAATCGCCTGCCCCAAGATGACACTCGGCATGATCGCATCGGCCATTTTCAAGACCGGAAGCTTATGCTTGCGTACGTAGAGCACACCAGCTGTCACACCGCCGATCAAGCCGCCATGGATGGCGAGACCGCCTTTCCAGACCGCAATGATATCAGCCGGATTATTGGCGTAATGCTCCCATTCAAAGGCAACGTAATAAAGTCTTGCGCAGACAATCGCAGCGGGAATAATCCACACTACCATATTCAACATATGATCTGGGTCATAGCCCAACCGTTTCACATGATAACGCGCCAAGTATGTACCGAGAAAAAAGGCCGAACCCATAATCAGGCCATACCAATGAACCGAGATCGGCCCAAGGGAAAAAGCAATAGGGTCAATCACATGATCTCCTCCTTGAAAAAAGTCTCTTGGGACAGTATAACATATTTTGCATCTTTCACGACTCCCTCACATACAGTAGGCGTAGATTTTCAACCGATTCCAGACACCGTGAAGGAGTGAGGCAACATGTTGTCCACATGGATTGGAGACGGACTGCTGTATGTGGTGGCACTGCCCTTTGCACTGTTTCAGACCCTAGAGATGATCGAGGCACTCGTGACCGTGGCTAACGACATTGCGGAGTGGAAGAAGTACATGTAGCCCTACTTTTTCTTGAGAAAATCCAAGATCGGATCGAGCGAGACCTGTTTGTCTGCTTCCAGAAGGGGGTGGAACAGGTCTCCTTTTGTTTTGATCCGGGCAGGGACTGTCTCGACGGTAAAATCAGTCGGGTGGATCTGTGGCACCTCGTCCCATGTCAGCGGAGTGGAGACGGTCGCCTGTGGCTTGGCACGGGTGGAGTAGGGAGCGGCCAGCGTTTTGCCCCGCCAGTGCTGTAGGTAGTCGACATACAGCTTCGTCCCGCGGTTCTTCACCAGACGCTCGATGGTGATGGTCTTCGGGTATTTTTGCGTCAAATAGGTGGCGATGAACTGTCCCACCTCGCGCGTCTGCTCGAAGGAGTATTGTCGCTTGATCGGGACGTAGACCTGCATTCCGCTTGCCCCGGAGGTTTTGATATAGCCTGGCAGGCGGAGCTCGTCTAGGACTTCTTTTAATTGCAGAGCCGCTTCGATCACCGGGCCGAATTCAGCGGTGGATGGATCGAGGTCAAAAACCAGCTCAGTCGGCAGGTCGTTGTGCGCCTCGTGAAAGGAGATGTGCCACTCAAGTGCGGCTTGATTGGCCATCCAGATCATCGTCGGCAGGTCATTGAGCAAGACATAGCGGGTGTTCTCCCATTCAGCGGTCTTGATCCAGTCAGGTGCGTAGTCGGGGATATTTTTTTGGTAAAAGGATTTGTCTTGGATGCCGTGCGGGTAGCGGATGACGGTGAGCAGGCGGTTTTTGCTATAAGCGAGAAAATAGGGCGAGACCTCGATCAGGTATTGCAGGTACCGAAGCTTGGTGACGCCAGCTTCGGGCCAGAGCGGTTTGTCCGGATTGGTGATGCTGAGTTCTTTGCCTTCTAGGCGAAGCACGTATTCTTTGGTAGCGGTAGCCATCGTGGCGCCCCCCTTTTGGATGATGGATAAAAGTATGAGCGTGAAAGGATGATCATGAAAGAAAGCCTTCGCTCTGCAGGCATGTGGTTAGTCGTAGTATCCCCAACTTGGTACATATAGATGGACGGATTGGAGATACTTTGGGCATTGATAAGCCAGATGGGGGCGATACTGTGGCGCTGGAGCCTATATTCCCAATGGAGCCGCAATCAACCGATGTCCATATGCCGGGAGACAACTGGATCGCCCAGGTCAAATGGGACGGAGTACGGATTCTCACGTACCATGATGAAGACGGGACAAGGCTGTTTAACCGCAAAAAACGCGAGCGGACCGAGCATTTTATCGAGATCAATGATGCCAAGAGCTTCGTCAAAGCAGACTCGGTCATTCTGGACGGTGAAGTGATTGCATTCGATACCGACCGCGCTGTGCCGATCCCCTCGTTTCACCGTGTGATGAGGCGGGACGGGCTACGCAATATGGATCGGATCAGGCTGGTCGCGGGACAGGTGCCGATCATGTACATGGTATTTGATCTGTTGTATCTGAACGGAGAATCGGTTACCCATCTGCCGCTCCTCAGACGCCAGGAGCTGCTTCGCGAAGTCATTTCACCAGACGGTAATGCGCATGTGAAGCTAGTGGAGAATGTGATGGACGGGGAAGCGCTGTTTCAGATGATGCGGGAGCGGGACATGGAGGGTGTCGTGCTCAAGGATCTGCAAAGCCCCTACCAGCCGGGCACCAAATCAGCGAAGTGGCTCAAGCGCAAATTTTATCGGGACCGCTTCGCTGTCATCGGCGGGGTGACACTGCGGGACGGGATTGTGAATGCCGTCCTGCTGGGGCTCTACGATGAACAGGGGCGCTTCCGTTTTGTGGGTGGTTGTGGGACGGGCAAGCTTAGCCGCGGAGACTGGGTGGAACTTACCAAGGGGATTGCGCCGCTTGTGACAGAAGAGTCACCATTCACGGACTTGAAAAGCGGGGGAATCTGGCTCAAGCCGGCACTGGTGATCAAGGTGCAGTATATGAGCTGGACCAGTGACGGGCATTTGTTTCAGCCGTCGTTGCAGGCGTTTGTCGATGTGCCTCCGCAGGAGTGCAGGCTGGAGGAGAGTCGTAGGTAAAAAGTCGTGCTTCTTTACACAGAGGCATGACTTTTTTATTGTGTGAGCAAACTTATGCATGGTATAAATAGGAAGAATAAAAAATAGATGTGCCTCGATCATCTTAATCTTTCTGAAAAGGAGTACCCTATGAAAAACAAACTGCGCCATGTTTTCTGGTTTTCTTTATGTACGGGAATTGCGGTCATCATCAGTCTGCTGATGAATCAAGACCATGCTGCCAATACCGTTGATGAATACTACCAATCTATCTTACGGCATGATTATGACAGGGCATATGAGCATTTATCCAGAGCGACCAGCCAACAGGTCAGCTTGGAAGAGTATCAGGGATACAGTAAGGTATACGCGGAAGTGTCCGAACTTGTCTCTGTCGAAGTCCATCACTCGACCAAACGTGACAATCCTACCTTGAATGGAAAGACATATGAGGCGGTCTACGATGTAGAAAAAACCCTGACAATGATCTCACATAACAATGGAAACAAAAAAGTGACCGATACAGAGAAGGTCGTTGTCGTCAAAGAAAATGGGGAGTACAGGGTGGATATAGCGGAAGGACTGCGGGCCTATATCGCTTACACCTACATCGAAGCCGGGAAACTGTATCAGACTGGTACAGGTGGACGGCCAAAAGATCCGAGAATCGCGGTAGAACGAATCAGAACGGCCCTGCAATTCCGACAGGGGGCTAACGATTATCTATTCTTGGCAACCCATTTGTTTTTTGCAAAAGGGGATCTCGCAGAAGTAATAGATGCTGCCGACAAAGCACTGGCCGTGGGTGGCAACGATCGGAATGTTCAGTCGAATGCCCACATGATAAAAGGGTTAGTCTATCTATATCAAGGTAAGAAAAAAGAGGCCCAACAAGAATATGAAACGGCTATGGCCGCAAAACCTGATCAGGAGATGACGGATCTCTGGCTTCAACTCAAAGCAGCTATCGATAAATAGAAAGCAATCGAAGGAGTCCGACCTAATGAAACGCCATCTTGTCACGTTTTCCATCTGTATTTTCATCGCATCCATTATCATCTATTTCACACAGGGAGAGGATCCGGGTGATCCATACGATCCCGTTCTAAACTACCTGCTTGCAATGAAAAACGATCATTCGTCTATCGCTTACGATCAATTAACTGAATATAGTAAAACGTTGTTCACTCCAGAACAATTCCGCGAGTACGCATCGGTATACAGGGAAATGGTAACGATTCATCTAGTGACTCGCCATAAAGACAAAAAGCTTACCGACATGAATAAGAACGGTCACCATTACGAGGAATGGTACAATGTTTCAGCCAGAGTGGAGTGGTATAACCACTTCAGTGAACAAGAAGAGACAAATGCCCTAGAATATTTGGTGGTCCTTGAAAATGGCAAATACAAGTTGTTTTTCGATGAGAGTGCATTAGGGGCAATCGCTGACCATTACGGCACAGTGGGTCAGATCTTCAACCGTGGCTTAGGGGGAAGAAGCGTTGACTACAACAAAGCAATTGACCGCTTCCGTACCTCCCTTAGCTATCAAGAGACCGGGTATTCCTATATTCAATTGGCTGATATTGTGGCGTACCAGCAGCAAAAACTTGATGAAGCGATTGAGTTAGCTGCAAAAGGGATTGCAATCGCAGAAGACCCCAATCTAAAAGCGGCAGGTTATGGCATTCAGGGGTACATTTATCTGAACCAAAACAAAAAAACAGAGGCCAGCACTGCCTACCAAAAAGCAATGGCAGAAAAACCGACGGATGAGGAAACCATACGGCCATTGACTGAATTAGGCAGGCGGATTGGTGTAACGGCACCGTAAAGATAACGGCATATTGAATAGAACAAAAAAGCCAGAGAAGCAGGAAGCTTCACTCTGGCTTTTTGGCGTTGGCTCACATCTCCATTCGAAAGCAAGGGCCTATAGCAAAATGGAGAGGCAAACAGTATAACCCAAAGATTACGTAGTGGTTGTTGTCTTTTTCCGGCGCAGTTTTTTGGTGACGGTAGTACCGTCGTCTTTGGCCTCCGCGAGTACCTGACCTACAGGTGCCGAATCAGTTTCCGATACAGAGGCGGGTACGGACGCTGTGGTCTCGACCGTCTCTGTCTGATCTTGTTTGGCACGCGGAGACGGATAGCGCTCCACCACTTCACGGGCGGGTTTGGGCTTCAGCTTGCCGTTCTCATCGATGATGGCGGTCGTTTTTCCTGTATCAGGAGAAGTAATGGCGACGGCGGGTTCTGCTTTTTTAGTGGTTTTACGTCGGCTTGTGGTTTTCTTGGGCTTGGTCTCAGCAGGAGGCTCCCCGCCAATGATTCCAAGAGCACCAGATCCGTCTGCATGGTCAGCGGTTGCATGACCAGCAGATTCAGCAGCCCTGGCCAAAGCGGTTGCCAAAGGCACATCTTCAGCATCCGCGCGATCCGCGATAGCAGCAACAGAAGATTCAGCCCCGACACCCTCGCCAGTGCCCGCCGCCACAGTATCAGCCTCTGCGACAACGCCAGCCACTGGGGTATCTGTTCCCGCATGAACACCAACCGCCGGAGTCTCATCACCGCCCGCCGCCGCAATACTCGCCTGCAGCGCAGCCATCAGATCGATCACATTCGTCTTCGCAGCCGCCGGAGCCGCAGTCACCTCTTGACCCTCCAGCTTCTGCTGTATCATCCGGTGCAGATCTTCCCGGTAGGTATCCGTATATTTAGACGGCTCAAACGGAGCTGACATGCTCTCGACCAGCTGCTCCGCCATTCTCAGTTCATTGTCAGCCACTTTGAAATCCCCGGCTGGCAAGGCAGGCACTTTATCCACGGCCCGCACTTCATCCGGATAATAAATCGTCTCCAGCACTAGACAGTTTTGGAAAATCCGCAGTACAGCCAGACTCTCGCGGTTGCGCAGAGTGATGCGGGCAATCGCAATTTTTCCGGTATGCTCCATTGCTGCGCGGAGCAGAGAATAGGCCTTGTCACCTGTCTCCTGCGGGGAGAGGAAATAGCTCTTATCAAAAAAAATCGGGTCAATCTCCGACAGATCGACGAAATCAAGTATTTCTACCGCTTTTCGCGTCTCCGGGGTGATTTTTTCGATATCTTCATCCTTGATGATCACGAAATTACCTTTTTCATACTCGTAGCCCCGGATCAGCTCGCTCTGCTGTACCTCACGATCACAGGTGGGGCAGATTTTGGCGTAGCGGATCGGGGTGTGGCACGCATCGTGAAGCTGACGGAAACGGATGTCACGCTCTTCTGTCGCGGTAAACATACGGACAGGGATATTAACCAAGCCGAAGCTGATGGAGCCTTTCCAGACCGTGTGCATGACAAACACCTCCTTGCTTTAGTATCCACAAGGAGGTGTCGGTGACGCGTTGTAATGTTTGGTTACAGTGCCGACACCATGCTTATCGGCCGTGTTTGGTCACATCTTTTTGATCCGCATCAGATTGCATCTCGCGGGCGCGTTCTACGCCTTCGCCGGTGCGGTCTGCGATAGACTGTGCCTCCGAGGCGGCGATTTTGCGTTCAGACGGGCGTTTGTTTGCCATGATGGAGACCTCCTTTTGATTGGGATTGGACAAAAGATCGGTCTTAGTGTGTCACGCCACCACAAAACCATGCCAAAAAAAATACCTCACCCCTGCCATTACAGCAGTGTGAGGTAGCGGTTCATGGTTGACTCCTGCGCACAGGAACGCGCTTCATGGCTGCTCCTATCAGACAGACATGTGCTGACCGAACCACATTTCAATTATGGGAGAGGAGAAACCGGAGGAAGAGCTTATGGGGAAACGTAAGTCTTCTCCGCGGTTGTCAGCGACACCGTTGTTGCGTCGCTAGTTGTATTATTTACCAATCAACGGTTCGCTTATACATCATGGCCCAATCTTTTTTGCGAACGGGAATTTTACGCACGTTCACGGGTGTGATAGACTGATTCTATTGCCAAAAATTTTCTGCAGGTGAGGACATGAGAGTAATTTCAGGAGAACATCGGGGGCGGCATTTGCAGGCAGTGCCGGGCAAAGGGACACGCCCCACTACAGATAAGGTAAAAGAATCGATCTTCAACATGATCGGCCCGTATTTTGACGGAGGAGTGGCGCTTGATCTCTACGCCGGGACAGGCGGGCTGGGCATCGAGGCGCTGAGCCGCGGGATGGACAAGGCGGTCTTTGTCGACGCTGACCACAAGGCCCATGGCGTGGTCAAGCAGAACATCGAGACGCTCAAGCTCACGTCACGCGCCGAGCTGTTCAAGATCGACGCCGGACGTGCGCTCAAGGCTCTGGCCAAGCGCAGCCTCCAGTTTGACGTGGTCTTCCTCGACCCACCGTATGCGTACCAAAAGATCGCCGAGGAGATCCGTTTTTTGCAGGAAGCTGACATGCTTGCACCTGACGCATGGATCGTCGCTGAGACAGATGCGGGAGTCGACTTGCCGGAGGAGATCGGGAAGTGTGTCGTGACCCGTGTCGCTACATATGGGGATACCAAAATCACGCTGTATCTGCACGATACAGACGCAGACTCGCCGGACGCAGATCAATCCAGCGCAGATGAAGAACACGACCCAACAGATGAGAGAGGGGAGTAACACACATGGCCATCGCCGTATGCCCAGGCAGCTTTGATCCGGTGACGAACGGTCACTTGGATATCATCAGCCGTTCTGCCCGTGTTTTTGACAAAGTAATCGTAGCCGTCTTGGTCAATTCCAAGAAAAATCCGCTGTTCAGCACAGACGAGCGGGTGGAGATGCTGCGCCAGGTAACCGCCCATCTGCCCAATGTCGAGGTGGATTCCTTCGAAGGGCTGTTGATCGATTACATGAAAAAAAAGCAAGCCCAGGTATTAGTCAAGGGCTTGCGTGCGGTATCTGACTTTGAATATGAGATGCAGATGGCGTCTGTCAACCGGATGCTCGATGATGAGATTGAGACCTTTTTTGTGATGACCAATAATCAGTACTCGTTCCTCAGCTCCAGCATCGTCAAAGAACTGGCCCGCTATGATGCCAAGGTGACCGATCTTGTGCCGCCACTGGTGGAAAAAGCGTTACAGGAGCGCATCGGGAATCAGGCGTAACGTTTGAGCTTACTTAGCGCACCATTTTCCGCGCCCACACCGTCAAGAGGAACAGCACCATACATAACCCCAAAGCCAGAAGGCTCATCTGCGCCAGAGTGTCCCACCAACCCGTCCATGTCGGATGAACATGACCTATGTTAAAGACAGGTACACTGTTCAGCCAGCCTTGGGACACCTCTGTCAGCGGCTTCCACAGGATCAGGGTCAGGATCGCGGCGGCAAACGCATGTACCCCACGGGCGACCAGATACGGAGTGACACGGATATCTGTTTTGCTCAAGATACTGGCCACCTGTGCGTGCACGCTCAATCCGCCCCACGAGACTAGTGCGGCTGCCATCGCTGCTTTCCAGATCATCGGGATTTCACCGCCAACCGCAGAGGCTTCCTTTGCACCCAATGTCACTTCAAAAAGCCCGGCAATCGTCGCTTTGGCAAACTCCGGAGGAAATCCAAGAGGCCCGAGCACGATACCCAGCAACGTGCTGAAGAACGGTGTTAAGTTCGTGACAGAGAGTAAGTTGATGATCACCGAGAATACGATGATAAACCCACCCACGACCAGAAGCATCTGCAGGGCGGACTGTACAGCATCCCCCATCAGTTGACCAAATGGGCGGTTGTCCCGAAGCCGTGCCCGGTGCATCGCTTGAAGTGCCCGATACATCAGCGGATGACGGCTTGCCTCCGTCGATTGGCTGGTCGCAGCACCTGGATCATGGAACCGATAGCACACACCGATCAGCAAGGCAGACAGATAATGCGTGACCGCCAAGACGAACCCCACCTGTTCACTGTGGAAGAACCCGACGGCAACCGCACCAATGACGAACAGCGGGTCCCCTGTCGTGGCGAAGGAGACCAGACGCTCACCCTCTGCACGGGTGATATTGCCTTGCTCCCGAAGTCGGGTCGTCAGCTTGGCGGCCACCGGATAGCCGGAAGAAAAACCCATCGTCAAGACGAACCCGCCCGTCCCCGGCACATTGAAAAAGGGGCGCATCAGCGGTTCTAAGAGTACCCCGACAAAATGCACCACACCAACGCCCATCAGCACCTCAGACACCACAATAAAAGGCAACAGCGCTGGAAACACCACTTCCCACCAAATCTCTAAACCACGTACCGCCGCCTTGAAGGACGGATCCGGGTTGGAAATTAAGGCTATCACCAGCAAGATGGAAAAAACCGCAAGCGTCAACGTAAGAAATGGCGAACGGCGCGACATAAGTACCTCCTAACTAAGGTCCAGACACTTGTCTTGGCAAGTAAGTACGAGTTAGTACATGTCTACGCTTGGCCGCCAAAACTATGCGTCAAAACGTTACAGCCCGCCATCATTTTCCACCTCCATTGATCACTCACGGTGACCCGTCAAAAAGACGCCGGAGCAGGCTGGTACGCATGAAACCAAGTGGGAGATACATATGCTTGTGTGAGGGGGAGGACGACACATGACAAAGAGAAAACCCAAAATCGGCCTCGCGCTCGGCTCTGGCGGCGCACGGGGCTTTGCCCATATCGGTGTGCTCAAGGTATTGGATGCACACGGAATTCAGGTAGATATGATCGCAGGCAGCAGCATGGGCAGCTTTATCGGCTGCTTTTACGCCAATAAAATACCACCTGACATGATGGAAAAGCTCGCACTCAATCTCAAGCGCAAGCATTGGCTTGATTTTGGCGTACCCAATCTCGGTTTTGTCACCGGGGCCAAAGCCAAAGAGCTGATCCGTCTGTTGACACATGGCAAAAATATTGAAGATTTAGCCATTCCACTGGCTGTCGTCGCCACCGACATCGAAACAGGCGAACGCGTCGTCTTCAGAGAGGGACCGGTTGACGTCGCAGTGCGGGCAAGCATCTCCATCCCAGGTATTTTTGTACCAGAGCGGGTGGGGGATCGCCTTTTGGTAGACGGTGGCGTCATCGACCGCGTGCCGATCACCGTGGTCAAGGACATGGGCGCAGATATCGTGATCGCTGTTGACGTGGCCCAATTTGACACCCGCATGGAGGTCAAATCGATCTTCGACGTGATTGCGCAGGCCATCGACGTCATGGAAAGGGAAATATTACGCTACCGGATGCTGTCTGCCGATCTGGTAATCCGCCCGAATGTGGGACACTATAGCAGTATCTCGTATTCAGGCGTCGCCGAAATCATTGAAGAGGGCGAACGGTGCGCTCTCGAGCATATCGACCGTATCAAGGAATTGATCGAGAATTGGGAGGACGAGGGATGGAGAGAGCAGACCAACGAAAACAAGTAACCAACCGTTCTCTCTTGTGGATGGCGGCCATGCTGCTGTTGCTCATCGCCTTGCTGTACATCCCGCTGCCGTATTATGTCATTCGCCCCGGATCAGCCATTGAGCTTCAGCCGCTAATCCAGGTCGAAGGCGGGACCAAGGAGGAAAAGGGTGCTCTCATGCTCACCACCGTCCGCATGGGGGAAGCCAATCCGGCTTGGTATGTGTACGCCAAGCTCTCTCCTGATGTAGACATCGTCGAGGAAGAGGCCGTCATCTCTCACGGAGAGACCAATGAAGACTTCGAACGGCGAGAAGCCACCGTGATGACCAACTCTCAGCAGGTAGCCGAAGCGATTGCCTTTGAGAGAGCGGGCTACAAGGTCAAGATGGAGAAACAGGGGGTTCTCGTCATGGGTACGATCGAAGACATGCCCGCACGCGGTGTGCTCCAAATCGGCGACGTGATCACTGCTGTCAACGGCAAGCGTACCCGAACCACCACAGACCTGTTCGACCAGCTCAAAGGCAAAAAGGAAGGGGAAGCCGTCGCCTTGACCTATCTGCGCGAGTCCAAAGAACAAAAAGCGGTACTGCCGCTCAAGCCGCTGGTAGACACCGAAGGAAAACCAACCGGGCGAGTCGGCTTTGGCATCCGTCCTGACAACAAGCTTCTGATCGAAGTCCCCAAAAAAGTCACGATCGGAACCAAAAACATCGGTGGCCCATCCGCAGGCTTGATGTTTACCCTCGAAATCTACGAGCAACTGAAAAAGAACATCGACATGACCCGCGGCTACCGGATCGCCGGGACAGGTACGATCAATCCCGACGGCTCCGTAGGCCGCATCGGCGGGATCCAGCATAAAATTATCGCCGCCGATATCGCAGGAGCAGAAATCTTTTTTGCCCCAACCGATTCCGACGGCGAAGTATCCAACTATGATGAAGCAGTAGCGACAGCCAAGCGGATTCACACCGCGATGCGCGTCGTCCCCGTCAAGACGGTCGACGATGCGATCAGTTATCTGAAGCAGCTGAAACCGAAGCAGACGTAAGCGGACGGCTGCGGTACTCCTCGGTAAACGGCCGATCACCCGTCTGTGGCTGGGCCAGCCGGTAGACCGCATTCGCCCGAATATCCACATCCAGCATCGGGTGCAGCCCGTCCCGGACGTTGGTGTAGAGTGGGATCGTGCTTTTGGTTTTCGCCAGATGCAACAGCTCACGCCCACGGTCACTGAAGCCCAGCACCCGCGCATACGGTGCACCGCTTTTTAAGTCAAACGCCTGCATCTTGCTCTTGGTCAGATCGAGCAGCACGGACAACAGCATCCGTTGCAGACGATTCCAGGTAAACCGCTTTGTTTTGGCCATAGCGATGATCTCCTGCACGCTTGATGCCGATTTGACCGCCTGCATAATCCGGTGCTCAATGCCTTCCTCCACCTCATGATACCCCGCCAATTCAGCAGGACTCATCGTCAGCAGGCGATGAAACAGAGGCTGACGGAAGGCATCCCACGACATCGGGCCGTACCCGGCGGCGAATTCCTGCTTAAGCACGTCCAGCGTTGTCTTTGGCACATACGAAGCCAACTCCCCAAGCGGTGCACGGTCTTCAAACAAAAGCTTACGCAGCGCTGTCGCACTGGCGATCCTTGCATCGGTGATCGTCTCTTGATGGTACTCCGCCTTTTGCCGCTTGATCGTCGCCGCTTCCATCCGGCTGCCGAGACGCTCCAGGGCGATCAGGTAGTTGAGCCCAAGAATGTTATTCGGCTGATCAATCGGCACTGTTCCATACCCCGCAGCCTGCATATAATGCCCGGCCGCGCGCGCATACGCACTCGGATAGGGCAGACCCTCGGACAAGCCCTCCCGAAGCGCCTCGGCAAAAGCAGGCGGCTCATCAGCAAGCACACGTGCCAGCGGTCTCATCCACTCGATGTCACCGCTCTCAGATCCGAAGCAGACCGCATCCACGACACCCAGACGATCCATGATCGAGACCGCCCCAAGAGCGAACAGCTCAGCGGTCGCTGTCGCATAGGGGACAGGCAGTTCGATCACCAGATCCACACCCAGCCGCAGCGCCATCTCGGCCCGTGCCCATTTGGAGACGAGCGCAGGCTCCCCCCGCTGCAAAAAGTTGCCGCTCATCACGATGACACAAGCATCAGCACCCGTCGCTTCTTTGGCCGCCTCATAATGATAGCGGTGTCCATTATGCAGCGGATTGTACTCTACCACGAGACCAACTGTTTTCATATTGACTAGGTCATTCCTCTCGCGCTATGATTTATTTTCTAGCATATGGCAAGGGACGGGGAGAAAACAAGGTGTCAAGGAAAAAAGGTTGACAAAGATATTTGGTAAAGCTATAATCATCCTTGTTGTGCTTGAGGTGAAAACATATGATCATTAAAATGACAGATTTAAAAAACCGCAAAGGTGAGCCACTTCCGTTCCGTACCGAACTGGATCACATCGACTTGAAAAAGCGCCATCAGGAAATCAGGGATTTAACACCTGTACAAACAGAAGGCGAAGCGGTAGAATTGGGTGGGCTTATCTATATGAAAGGCGAGATGAACGCAGATGCCAAGTTCGTCTGTGCGCGTTGCCTGAAGCCTTTTGAAGCACATCTGCACGTTCCATTTTCAGAGACATTTGCACCAGCCACTGCGGATCTACCTGAAGAAGACGAAGAAATCCACGTTTTCCAAGGTGAAGAGATTAAGCTTGATGAGGTCTTAGAAGAAGACTTCCTCCTGTCCGTATCTCCGTTCCCGCTCTGCGAAGAGGATTGCAAAGGCTTATGTCCGACCTGCGGTGTCAACCGCAATGACGATCCATGCTCCTGCACCAATGTTCGCATCGACCCGCGTCTGGAAGGACTCGCTGACTTGCTCAAGAAAATGGAAGAGTAACATTCTTTCGGTTTTCAAAGTGAAGCCATATCATATGGTCTGGTTTCATTTTTGAACAGGTGGGTCTCGTACAATCAACATGTTTGTGTTTGATTTTGTCACACCCCCCATCCTTATATATCTTATCGGTTTCCGTCATTGCCAAGTGCTGACAGGTCTCTACATAAAGCAGACCTCCTCAAAGTCAAAAGGGAACCATAGAACATCATTATTTGAAGGAGGTGTAAGGAAGATGGCAGTACCTCAAAGACGAACTTCCAAAACTCGTAAAAGATTGCGTCGTACGCACTTCAAACTTGAAATTCCAGGCATGGTGCAATGCGATAACTGCGGCGAATACAAACTCGCTCACCGCGTATGCGGCAGCTGCGGCACTTACAAAGGTAAGAAAGTAGTAGCTGAGTAATTCCATAGCGTCTCAAAAGCAGAGTGATGATAAGTCACTCTGCTTTTTTATTTGTGGTTTGCATTCGGGTGTTGTGGAGGAGAGTGAACGGCTTGCCGTTTGATCGCCTTCTTAAAAACCCGCAAGGGTGTTAAGACTGTCCGCTCCGAAAAAACCAAGAGTAGGACGGGTCAAAAATTTCGGGGAAGCGATTCAAGCGAAGAGGTTTGCCCCTTGGCGGATTCAGGGGAGCTTGCTACTCTTGCTTTTTCCTTCGCTGAGATGGTTTTTAAAGAGGCTCTCAATCGGCAAGCCGTCCACTCTCTACCAACGTTGATCAAAAGCAAAAGACAAATAAAAAAGCAGAGATGGAGGGGAATAGGGGAAAGACAAGGAAAAAGACAAAAAGCCCGTCCCCATCTCCACACCATGTCATTTCCAGTGCAGTCGGAGAGACAGGGGGAGACCTTCCAGCAGCGAGCCTCTTTTGAACCCAATCCCAGCTGCGGAAAGATCAAGAGTGGCCGTCCTCTTCGAGTAAGCTTAGGGGCAAACTCTACGTTTGAATATACTTCCTGCAATTTTTGCCCCGTCCCACTCTTGATCTTTCCGCAGCGGACAGCCACCCCTTCTTCGAAGGGGTTCAAACCAGGCGAGCAGCTGGAAGGTCTCCCCCTGTCCCGCACCAGACCACAACAAATGACATATTTCTCATCCCCCCTGCTAGAAAGAGTCGAGAAGTTTTTCCACAAAGCAAAACCGTTCTGTGATATCGTAGGACTTGACCAACCAATAACAGACCCAACTCATCTGAAAAAGGACAAGCCTGACGCGATATTGAGCGAAAATTACCTTTTTTACGACCATTCTACACCTGTATATATTACCTAGTTATAACACCTAATAATAGGCAATGAAGCCTATTTCTCCGGTAAATTTGCTTGATGGGGTTGTAATCTTTGGTCACCTCCTCTATACTACCTTTTAGTACCAGGTATTAAAAACAACCCGTAAGCATATAGATGAACCAAACGGCTAGATGATAAGGGGGTGTCGACGATCGCACGTTTATCCAAAAAAGATCGCCAATCGCGGCTTACGCAAACCTTAAAGGAAAATCCTTTTGCGACAGATGAAGACCTGGCAACGATGTTCGATGTCAGTATCCAGACCATCCGGCTGGACCGGCTGGAACTTGGAATCCCCGAGCTGCGTGAGCGGATCAAGTCGGTAGCTGAACAGAGCCTTGATCCGGTCAAGTCGCTCGGAGCAGATGAAGTGATTGGTGAGATTATTGACCTGCAGCTCGACTCCCAAGCGATCTCCGTATTAGAAGTCAACGAAAATCATGTCTTTAGCCGCACGCTGATTGCCAGAGGACATTACATATTTGCACAAGCCAATTCACTTGCGGTAGCAGTGATTAATGCCGAAGTGGCTCTGACCGCCACGGCGCGCATGCGATTTATCCGGCCGGTTAAGCTAGGGGAGCGGTTGATCGCCAAAGCGGTCGTCCGATCCAATGACGGTCAAGAGTCCAAGGTCCGCGTCGAAACAAAGGTGCAAGGTGAGACTGTATTCACCGCTTCCTTCCGTGTGTACCGTATCGCACATCCAGACGAAGCAAACACGAAGAACAGAGGGTAGGAGGAACTTGCATTGCGTATTTCAGTAGATGCCATGGGTGGGGACCACGCCCCACAGAGTGCCGTGGAGGGAGCGCTTTTGGCCGTACAGGCGGAGCCGGCGATTACCATCGTACTTGTCGGAGACGAAGCTAAGATCCGGACGCAACTGCCAAGCCCGCTTCCAACCGGTATCGAAATCCATCATACAACCGAAATCATTGAAGCCGACGACGAACCAGTCAAAGCGGTACGACGCAAGAAAGATTCATCATTGGTCGTCTCCGTGGCACTGGCCCGTGACGGATCGGTGGATGCGGCCATCTCGGCTGGCAACACCGGCGCACTGATGACGGCAGGCTTGCTTGTCGCAGGGCGTATGACAGGCATCGAACGACCTGCACTGGCCGCTTTTGTCCCGAATATGAAACGCAAAATTTCCCTTTTGCTCGATGTCGGGGCCAACATGGACGCCAAACCGCAGCATCTGGTGCAATACGGCATCATGGGCAGCCTCTACGCAGAGAAGATGCTTCAAGTAAACAATCCAGAAGTCGGTCTGCTCAACGTAGGGACCGAGGAGATGAAAGGAAACGAACTGGCGAAATCCACTTTTCCATTGCTGCAAGCAGCCAACATCAACTTCATCGGCAACGTCGAATCACGCGATGTGATGCAAGACGGCTGTGATGTGCTGGTCTGCGAAGGCTTCTCCGGCAACATCCTGCTCAAGTCACTTGAAGGAACAGCCTCTGTCGTCTTTTCACAGTTGAAACAGACATTCATGTCCAGTCTGATCAACAAGCTGGCGGCAGCCGTTCTCAAATCAAGCCTGACCCGTTTCCGTGAACGGATGGACTATGCCGAATACGGCGGCGCACCGCTGTTAGGGCTCAAACGGCCAGTATTTAAAGCGCATGGCTCATCTGACGCCCGCGCGATCAAGAATGCAATTTTAGCCGCAGCACGTTACGTAACGCTTGACGTGAACGGACTTATACAGCAAGAGTTGGAAAAAGACCAACAGGGAAGAGGGGAATAAGTATGACAGGAACGCACGCAGTCGGTATTTTGGCTACCGGTTCTTATACTCCGGAACGGGTTTTAACCAATGCAGATTTAGAAAAGATGGTAGAGACTACCGATGAATGGATTGTCAGCCGCACAGGGATTCGCGAGCGCCGCATCAGCGCGCCTGAGCAAGCTTCTTCTGATCTTGCTTACGAAGCAGCGAAAAAGGCATTGGCGAAAGCCAAGATTGCACCGGAAGATCTGGATATGATCATCGTAGCGACGGTGACGCCTGACTATTCCTTCCCATCGACAGCATGTCTGTTGCAGAGCCGTCTTGGTGCGGCCAAAGCAGCGGCACTTGATGTATCCGCAGCCTGCACCGGCTTTTTGTACGGAATCACCACAGCGGCTCAATTCATCGCCAACGGCATGTACCGTTATGTGCTGGTGGTCGGGGTTGAGACCCTGTCCAAAATCATCAACTACGAAGACCGCAACACTTGTGTACTCTTCGGAGACGGTGCCGGTGCTGCTGTGATCGGACGGGTCAAAGAAGGATATGGCTTCAAAGCATTTGATCTTGGTGCAGACGGATCCGGCGGGGAATTGCTGCTCCAACCGGCAGGCGGCTCCCGCAAACCGGCTACCCAAGAGACCATCGATCAAAAACTACACTTTGTTCAAATGAGCGGAAGCGAAGTATTCAAATTCGCCGTGCGCGTGATGAACTCCGCCACTGAAAAAGTACTGGACAAAGCAGGCCTTCCAAAAGAAGAAATCGACCTGCTGGTACCGCATCAGGCCAACTACCGCATCATCGACGCGGCTGTGAAGCGTTTTGGACTCTCTGATGACAAAGTAGTGATCAACCTCGACCGCTATGGCAACATGTCCTCTGCTTCCATCCCGGTTGCGCTGGATGAAGCATTTGAGGAAGGGCGCATCAAAGAAGGCGACAACATCATTCTGGTCGGCTTCGGCGGCGGTCTGACATGGGGTGCGACATTGCTGAAGTGGTCCACAGAGCAAGCCTAAACAACCAAATCGAACGTAGACGCTAGGAGGATTCGTTTCATGTCTAAAATCGCATTTGTTTTTCCAGGGCAAGGCTCCCAGGTTGTCGGAATGGGGAAAGATCTGTACGAATATTCCCAAGCGGCAAAAGAAATTTTTGATCAAGCAGACCAGGCGCTTGGATTCTCTCTCTCCACTCTCTGCTTTGAGGGTCCGGAAGAAGATCTTCGCCTGACCGAAAATACACAACCAGCCATCCTCACAGCAAGTATTGCGGCATTGGCAGCGTTCCGTGAAAAGTTTCCAGAGGTATCCGTTGATTTCGTCGCAGGCCACAGCCTTGGCGAATACTCCGCGCTCGTAGCGGCAGGAGCACTCTCTTTTGAAGATGCGGTCAAAACCGTACGCCTGCGCGGCCAGTTCATGGAGCAGGCCGTTCCGGCAGGGCAAGGCGCGATGTCTGCGATCATGAAGATGGATCGTGAAGTCATCCAGAGCATCTGCCAAGAGGTAGAGGCAACCGGACACCCGGTGCAACTCGCTAACCTCAACTGCCCAGGACAGATCGTCATCTCCGGCAGTGCCGAGGGTGTGCGTCTCGCAGGGGAAAAAGCAGCTGAACAGGGTGCACGTACAATCGCACTCAAGGTAAGCGGTCCGTTCCACTCCTCGCTGATGGCTCCAGCAGCAGAGCGCCTCAAGGGCGTGCTGGCAGAGGTCAATGTACAAGACGCGGCAACTCCTGTAGTGGCCAACGTCTCTGCGACAGCCATCACCGAAGCGGCTGTGATCGAGCGCAGCCTGATCGAGCAAGTGGCATCATCCGTACTCTGGGAGGATTCCGTCCGCTATATGATCGCAGAGGGCGTAACCACTTTTGTAGAGATCGGCCCTGGTTCGGTCTTGGCTGGATTAATCAAAAAAGTGGACCGGAAACTTACCGTTCGAAATGTGTCTGATGTAAAAACTCTTGAAGAGTTAGTAGATGGAGGGGTATTATGCTAACGGGTAAAACGGCGCTGGTCACGGGAGCATCCCGCGGGATCGGCCGTGCAATCGCACTCAAGCTGGCTGATGCCGGAGCCAACGTAGTAGTCAACTACGCAGGCAGCGAAGCGGCCGCAGCAGAAGTGGTCGAACAAATCAAAAGCATGGGCCGCGAAGCGATTGCGGTGCAGGCCAATGTCGGCAATGCTGAAGAAGTCGAAGCGATGGTCAAAACCACGCTGGAGCAGTTCGGCACACTTGATATCCTCGTCAATAACGCCGGGATCACCCGCGACAACCTGATCATGCGGATGAAAGAGTCCGAATGGGATGAGGTCATCAATATCAACCTCAAGGGCGTTTTCAACTGCATCAAGGCGGTCACCCGTCCGATGATGAAACAGCGCAGTGGACGCATCATCAATATTACTTCCGTAGTAGGCGCTATGGGTAACCCAGGTCAAGCCAACTACGTGGCAGCCAAAGCAGGCGTGATCGGTCTGACCAAAACAACCGCACGCGAGCTGGCTTCCCGCAACATCAATGTCAATGCGGTGGCACCAGGATTTATCACCACCGATATGACAGATAAGCTCAACGACGAACAAAAAGAAGCGATGCTGGTCAACATCCCGCTCGGCACACTTGGTCAGCCGGATGACATCGCTGGAGTCGTCTTGTTCCTTGCTTCTGACGCAGCCAAATACATGACAGGTCAGACCCTGCATGTAGACGGCGGCATGTATATGTAGAAACTGGTTTTTGGACAAAGCATTTCGTATAATACCATGAGAGGGGGTGAAGCAAAATGGCAGATATTTTCGACCGTGTGAAAAAGATCATCGTTGACCGTCTCGGCGTAGACGAAGATAAAATCGTACTCGAAGCTTCCTTCAAAGAGGATCTCGACGCTGATTCCCTTGACGTCGTGGAACTCGTAATGGAACTCGAAGACGAGTTCGATATGGAAATTTCCGATGAGGACGCTGAAAAAATCACAACTGTGGGTGAAGTAGTTAACTACATCTCTGCTCACAAGTAATTGATAGGAGAGGTCTCGTCTCTGGATGGGACTTCTCCCTTCATTACCTGAGTGATTGCTCAGTAAAATTGGGAATGATCTTTTCGACATGGTGCTATATTTGTATGGAGAAGGTAGGAAGCGATAACGCTGATTTTATATAGAGGTGAAAAGGATGAAACGAAGAGTTGTGATTACTGGCGTAGGCGTCATATCACCTGTGGGAAATAATGCGGCAACGTTCTGGGACAGCCTGCTCGCCGGTAAGTCGGGAGTAGACCTCATCAAAAGTTTTGATGTTTCTGATTATCCGACACAGATTGCGGCCGAAGTGAAAGATTTTAATCCAGAAGAATACATGGATAAAAAAGAAGTTCGCCGTACAGATCGTTTTGTCCAGTTTGCGCTTGCTGCAGCGAAAATGGCAGTAGAAGACGCAAAACTAATGATTACACCGGAAAATGCTAACGAGATCGGAGTCTATATCGGTTCTGGTATCGGAGGTTTATCTACATGGGAAGACCAGCATACTGTATTAATGGAGAAGGGTCCTAAGCGTGTCAGCCCGTTCTTCATCCCGATGATGATCGCCAACATGGCCTCTGGTCTGGTGTCCATCGAAATGGGTGCAAAGGGTCCAACCGCAAGTACCATCACAGCATGCGCTACGAGTACAAATGCAATTGGTGACGCTTTCAGACTGATCCAGTTTGGTGATGCTGATGTGATGATCACAGGTGGTGCGGAAGCGACAATCCGTCCGATGGCAGTGGCAGGCTTCTGCTCCGCCAAAGCGACATCCACCCGCAACGATGAACCGCAAAAAGCAAGCCGTCCATTCGACCGTGACCGCGATGGTTTCGTCATGGGTGAAGGTGCAGGCGTGCTGATCCTTGAAGAATTGGAACATGCGAAAAAACGCGGAGCCAACATCATCGCGGAACTGATCGGCTACGGTATGAGTGCAGATGCCTACCACATCACATCCCCGTCTCCGGGTGGTGAAGGTGCAAGCCGTTGTATGCAGAAAGCACTGAAAAACGCTGAAATCGATCCGAAAGAAGTAGACTATATCAATGCACACGGTACGTCGACCGGTCAAGGCGATATCGCAGAGACGCAAGCGATCAAAGAGGTGTTTGGTGACCATGCTTACGAGCTGGCCGTCAGCTCCACGAAGTCGATGACAGGTCACTTGCTCGGAGCAACAGGTGCGATTGAGGCGGTTGCTACGGCATTCGCTCTGCGCGACCAGATCATGCCGCCGACAATTAATCTGGAGAATCCAGACCCTGAATGCGATCTCGATTATGTACCAAACGTTGCCCGCAAAGCAGAATTGGATGTAGCGATGTCTAATACATTTGGTTTTGGCGGTCATAATGCTACACTCGTATTCAGACGCTATCAAGAGTAATTCGCACACATAAACGCAGGAAACGAAACAAGGGAAGGTGGTGAGGGTGATGGGATTTAAACAGCTGCAGAATACAATTGGAGTGACTTTTCATGATGAAAGTGTGCTCAAGCAGGCATTCACCCATTCTTCCTACGTGAATGAACAACGGGGCAAACGGATTCAGGACAACGAACGGTTGGAGTTTTTGGGAGACGCGGTCTTGGAATTGACCGTCTCTCAATTCCTCTACAAGACGTTTCCGAAGATGAGTGAGGGCGAGATGACGAAGCTGCGCGCTGCCATCGTCTGCGAGCCTTCGCTCGTCAAGTTCGCTGAGCTGTTGAATTTTGGTGAGCTGGTGCTTCTCGGCAAAGGGGAAGAGCTGACCGGTGGGCGTCAACGTCCAGCATTGCTTGCTGACGTGTTCGAGGCTTTCATCGGGGCACTTTATCTTGACCAGGGGTTGGACGTGGTGTTCACGTTCATGGAGAAATACGTCTATCCACGCGTTGATAAAGGCGAGTTTACCAAAGTAACGGACTTCAAGAGCCAACTGCAGGAATATGTACAGCAGGACAATCTGGGCGAGATCATCTATCGGATCGTGCAGGAAAAAGGTCCGGCGCATAACCGCGAGTTCGTCTCTGAGGTGCTGCTCAATGGCGACAAGCTTGGTGAAGGTCTGGGCCGCTCCAAGAAGGAAGCCGAGCAACAGGCAGCTGCACGGGCGTTGATCATGCTTGGTGCCGCGAAGCAGTCATAGTGCTTTTGGTTTCAAAACGTAGGTTGATAAGAAAAGAGAGGCAGGTCGCACTACTTGGGAGAAAGTGGTGAGACCTGCCTCTTTTTTAAATTAAAAAATTATGTCGAAATATGTCTTACGATTATAGGTAAGAAGTAACAGGAGAAAGGCGAGTGGTGTTGAAATTAGTAATATCTTGATGAAAAAAGGTGATTACATAATGAAAAAAGCACCACTACTTCTGTCCTGTATTCTGTCTGTAGCTTTCTTGAGTGGTTGTGGCAGCAGCGATACCCAACCTGCTTCTTCTACAGCAACTGTCAGTGAAGAGGAAAAGAAAAAAATTGAAGAAGAAGTAAAACAAAAGCTGGAACAAGAAGCAAAGCAAAAAGCGGAAGAGGAAGCGAAGAAGAAAGCAGAGGAAGAAGCGAAGAAACAGGCAGAAGCAGCTGCACAGGCAGCAAGCCAGCAGTTTAAAGTGGCGGATTACATGGCCTATGCGATTCCGAATATGCACGAAATCAATGGCAACGATGCCGGTGCTGCATTCCCGGACGCATCCATGCAATTCTTGAAAGCGAAAATTCACCTTTTCCCTGCTACCAAGCAAGAGATTAATGAAGCAAGAGCCTTGGTTGATAAGAATGTTGGATTTAAGCATTTGGACAAAAATATTGCGAAATACAATGGTGTGATGTTTAGAGATACCGGTCATGTCATCGAGATTGAAGAAGTGCCTGATACCGATATTGGTACGGTTTCTGTTGTTCACGTGTTGAATGACGATTTTGACAGCTATCAAATCCTGTTCCCAGGACCTCTGGAAATCTTTAAGGACGACCAAGTTGAATTTATCGGTGTTCCTGTCATGATGTCTGGTTTTGATAATGTCAGTGGCGGATTTACCAAAGTAGCGATCATTGCTGGCAGCCATATCGGCAAACAATAGAGAGAAGTGAATGAAATGGCGTCCCCGATCAGGTGGGGCGTCTTTTTTGATGCACAAAAGCTATACTCCCGCCTGTCTTCCTTTTGTGTTAAAATAATATAGTTGTGAACGACGCTCCTGCACAAATCAGGGGCTTTTTATATCAGATTGGACAGCAGCTTTTTAACTAGGAGAGATCACCATGTACCTAAAACGGTTGGAAGTCATCGGATTCAAATCGTTTGCCGACCGCACGGAACTGGAATTCGTCCCAGGAGTGACGGCTGTCGTCGGGCCGAACGGGAGCGGGAAGAGCAATGTCTCGGACGCGATCCGTTGGGTGCTCGGGGAGCAGAGCGCGAAGTCACTGCGCGGGGCGAAGATGGAAGATATTATTTTTGCCGGGAGCGATACACGTAAGCCGGTCAACTTCGCGGAAGTGTCGTTGACGCTGGACAACTCGGATCGTTCTCTGGATATGGAATATTCGGAAGTGACCGTCACCCGTCGTGTGTACCGTTCCGGCGAGAGTGAGTATTCAATTAATAAAAGGCAGTGCCGTCTCAGAGATATCATGGAGCTGTTCATGGATACCGGGGTGGGGAAAGAGGCTTACTCCATCATCGGGCAGGGGCGGATTGAAGAGATTTTGAGTACCAAATCCGAGGATCGCCGTGGGATTTTTGAGGAAGCGGCGGGAATTGTCAAATACAAGACTCGTAAGCGTGATGCAGAGCGCAAGCTGGATGAGACGGAAGCCAATCTCGTCCGGATTCATGATATTACGACCGAGATTGATGAACAGGTAGGCCCGCTGCAGGAGCAGGCCGAGATCGCGAAGCAGTACAAGACGCTTCACCAGCAGCTTGTCGAGCATGAAGTGGCACTCTATGTCCAGCAAATTGAGAACACCCATACCAAGTGGGAAGAGTCCAAGGAGCGTGTGGGGGAGCTGCAGCAGGAGCTGGTCAAGCACACCTCCGAGGCTAGTTCGCATGAGGCGGAGTTGGAGCAGGCGCGTTTTCAGGTCAATCAGATTGATGCTTCGATTGAGGAGCTGCAGCAGGTTCTTTTGCATGTGACCGAAGAGGCGGAGAAGGTAGAGGGGCAGCGTAAGGTACTCAACGAGCGCAGACGCAACCTCGAAGCCAACCGCCAGCAGACGATGGAGCAGATGCACCGTCTGACGGAAAAGCAGCGCGATGTGGAGCAAGAGTTAGAAGAGCAGACGACCAGACGCAACGAGGCCAAAGCCCGACATGATGAAGCAGAGCAATCGCTCAAGGATGCCGAGCGCGAGTTTTCCGTGATGGTGCAGGCGCTCTCTGACGATGTGGATACACTGAAGAGCGATTACTTCGAGAAGCTCAATGAATCGGCTAACATGCGTAATGAGGTGCGTCACCTGCAACAGACCGTGCAGACCACACAGGCGCGTCTGGAGCGGTTGAAGCAAGACCGGGCACGACTGGAAGAGGAAGAAGAGGCCCGTCAGGACAAGCTGGATGAATACCAGGACCAGCTGGCAGAGATCGACCGTCAGATTCAGGAGAGCATCGCGAACTTCCGTGAACTGATGGAGAACGTCAAGGAACAGCAGATCCAGGCAGACGAAGCCCGCCGCGATATCCAAAAGCAGGAACAGCAACGCGAAGCGACCCGTTCCCGCCTCGACCTGCTCAAAGAGATGCAGTCCGAGTTCGCCGGATTCCAGCAGGGGGTTAAAGAAATCCTGAAAGCCCGTGAAAAAGGCTTCAAAGGCATTCACGGTGCCGTAGCAGAGCTGGTCATCGTGCCGCAGAAGTTGGAGACAGCAGTAGAGGTCTCACTCGGCGGTGCCTTGCAGAACGTCGTCGTAGACAACGAATCAGCTGGTCGGGAAGCGATCGCTTATCTGAAAAAGCATAATCTGGGCCGGGCTACCTTCTTGCCGCTTGATGTCATCCGTCCACGTAATATCAGTGACTCAGACCGCCGGATGATTGAGCGGGAAGACGGCGTCGTCGGGGTGGCGAGTGAGCTGGTATCGTTCGATGAGCGGTACCGTTCCATCGTCGAGTCGATGCTAGGCGGGGTCATCGTGACCGAGACGCTGGAGCAGGCGAACCGTGTGGCGCGTGCGAGCAGCTATCGCTACCGTGTCGTCACGCTGGAAGGCGATATCGTCAATGCGGGCGGTTCCATGACGGGCGGTGCGATGAAGAAGAACACCACCAACCTGCTGGGACGCGGTCGTCAGGCAGAGGAGCTGGAAGCAGCACTGGTAGAGGCGGACAAGCGGATTGCGGAGCAGAAGGAGCAGGTTCGTACGCTTTTTGCCGGGATCAAGGAGATGGAGCTGACCCAGGAGCAGCTGCGCTCCAAAGGGGAAACCCTGCGTGTCAAGGAGCAGGAGATCAAGGGTCTCTTGCAACAGACCGAGGCAGAGGGCAAAAGTCTTGCCGAACGCCTCTTTTTGCTGGGGCAGGATATCGAAGCGTACCAGCGTGAAGTCAATGAGGCGAACGAGAAGCAGGCCAAGCTGGACAGCAGTCTCAAGCGGCTTGCCGAAGAAGAACAGCATCTGTCCGAGGCGATCACCTATGCGGAGAATAAGCGTCAGGAACAGCTGTTAAATAAAGAAGAGATGAATGAAAAGATCACGTCGCTCAAGGTCTTGGCCGCACAGGTGAAGCAGGAGCACACGTCCCGCATGGAGCAAGCGGAGCGTCTGGAAGAGCAACGCCGCCAGATCATCCGCGAGTGGGAGGAAGCCCGCGATATTCTCGCATCGCTGGAGGGGCTGGATGGAACCAATGACACCTCATCCCAATCACTCGATGCCAAAATCCAAGAGCTGCGCCAAGATAAAGACCGCGTCGCCGGCCTAATCCAAGAGCGCCGCAGTGACCGTGCGACACTCGTCTCCAAGCTGGAGCATGTGGAGATCGAGACCAAAGAGATCCGCAAGAACGTCAAGAGCGTCGAGGACAAGCTGCATCAGGAAGAGGTTAAGGTCAACCGTTATGAAGTGGAGCTTGACCACCTGCTGAACAAGCTGTCCGAGGAATATGAGATGAGCTTCGACCTGGCCAAGCAGAAGTACCCGCCAATAGGAGATATGGTCAGCGAGCAGCAGCTCGTCACCCGCCTCAAGCGCGAAATCACGGCACTCGGTACGGTCAACCTCGGAGCGATTGAAGAGTTTGAGCGTCTCAATGAGCGTTTGACCTTCCTGCAGAAGCAAGAGGCCGACCTGATCGAAGCCAAAACCATGCTGTATCAGGTGATCGAAGAGATGGACACCGAGATGTCCCGCCGATTCAAGGAGACGTTCGAGGAGATCCGCGAGCAGTTCCAGCAGGTGTTTGTCCAGCTTTTCGGAGGTGGGCGTGCTGACTTGGTACTGAATCAGCCGGATAATATCCTAGAGACCGGTGTAGACATCGTGGCACAGCCACCGGGGAAAAAGCTGCAAAACCTCGCACTGCTCTCAGGCGGGGAGCGTGCCTTTACTGCGATGGCGCTGCTTTTTGCCATCCTGAAGGTCAAGCCTGTGCCATTCTGCGTACTCGACGAGGTAGAGGCCGCACTGGATGAGGCCAACGTGAACCGTTTTGCCGAGTACATGCATAATTTCAGCGAACAGACCCAGTTCATCTGTGTCACCCACCGCAAAGGTACGATGGAATCAGCAGACGTCCTCTACGGCATCACCATGCAGGAGGGCGGCGTCTCCAAAATCGTCTCCGTAAAACTGGAAGAAACGAAAAAATTGATGGAAAACGTCTCATAACGGCGAGTTTCGCCTAAGATAGAGAGAGAAAGAAGGAGGAGACGAGCGTGAGTTTTTTTAAGAAACTAAAAGATGCAATCGTCAAGAAATCAGAAGAAGTAACCCAGAAATTTACCGAGGGCCTCTCCAAAACCCGTGACATGATGGTGGAAAAGGTACAGGACCTCGTACGCCGCTACAAAAAAATCGATGAGAATTTTTTCGATGAGCTCGAAGAAATCCTCATCACCGCTGACGTAGGTGTCAACACGGTTATGGACCTGATCGACGACCTCAAAGGCGAGGTACGCAAGCACAAGATCGAGAACGCCCTCGACCTGCAGCCGATCCTGTCTGAGAAACTGGTGGCATTGCTTAAAAATGAAGACAATCAAACCACCAGCCTCAACATCGAAGAAGGCCGCCTCAATGTCATCCTGTTCGTCGGCGTCAACGGCGTAGGGAAGACGACCACCATCGGGAAAATGGCCCACATGTTCCGTCAGCAAGGCAAAAAAGTCCTGCTGGCTGCGGGCGACACCTTCCGTGCAGCAGCGATCGAGCAGCTCGAAGTATGGGGCCAGCGTGTCGGTGTAGATGTCGTGAGACAAAACCAAGGCTCCGATCCTGCAGCCGTCATCTACGATGCCCTGCAAGAAGCGAAGAACCGCAATGTGGATATCCTGCTGTGCGATACTGCAGGCCGCCTGCAAAACAAGGTAGGTCTGATGGATGAGCTGGCAAAAGTCTTCCGCGTGGTGCAACGCGAAATCCCTGACGCCCCGCATGAAGTCCTGCTCGTTCTCGATGCGACCACGGGTCAAAATGCGCTGAACCAAGCCAAGGTGTTCGGCGAGACGACCAAGGTGTCCGGCATCGTGCTGACGAAGCTCGACGGTACGGCAAAAGGCGGGATCGTTATCGCGATCCGCAACGAGCTGAATATCCCCGTGAAGTATGTGGGATTGGGCGAGAAGATGGATGATCTGCAGCAGTTTGATCCGGAGCAGTTCGTGCATGCGTTGTTTAAAGGGTTGATTGATGAAGAAATCAAGGAAGAAGCAGAGACGGAAACACAGCAGTAAGATTCATAATTGAAGATGTAAAAAGACGTCAGGGATGGATTCCTGGCGTCTTTTGCTGGAATTGAGTATCCATTTAGTTGCTGCCTGAAAAATTACAGGATACATTCGATTGTACGAGATGACACACATCTACGGCGTGACAACCGCCTTATCCGTAAAAATCAACGCCTCCACCCCAGGCTTCTTCCCACCCGAATACCCGACCACATACACCGAGTATATTGTCGCAGGATCAACACTCACCGTCGGAAAGGCGACCAGCGCCTTATCCGTACCCGCCTGACGCATCTCCACATTCAGTTGGGCAGGCGCTCCTACTTCTATATAGGAAGAAACATCAGAAAAGCCCAAATTCGACGCCAGCACCGTGCTGCCAGCAAGGGCCACATCGACTGCATTCGTGTCAGGCGAGGCATGGACAAATCGCACCTTCGCCATATTGGCAGTAGAGGCCAGCTCATCGTCTACCACCTGCAGACGAATCTTCGCCAATTCACCGATTGCGGCGGCAGAGACCTTTTTCCCGGCTTGCAGGGTGAGATTTTGTTTGATCAGAGGCGTTGCACCAGCGAGAGCATCAGTTGGGTATATCTCGATGGTATGGTGACCTGCTGCGAGCGGCAAATAGTTAGAAGCCTGCTTGTATACGACATTGGGCAAGAGATTTTTGCCATCGATAAATACCTTAACCGCAGGGGCGTCAGGAGAAGCATGGATCACGCGGACGAATGCCTGGCCGCTTACACCCTCAGCAGCCTGAGCAGAGCCTGCGGACAGGACAAAAGCGCCGAGCGCCATGAGACAAAGCCGGGACACCCATTTTTTCCACAACATACGGTGAACCTCCTTATACGTATATGATCCCAGATTTTGTTTTCAACACCCTTACTTTCCCCCAAACCGATTCGTTCATACCTGTGAAATCGAGTAGATTCAACTAAAATAATTCGTGAAAAATAAAAGAACCAGCATGTCGGAAAAAGACGAAAAAGCCTGTCCCCACAAGGTTTTAACCGATTTTTTAAAAAGAAAAAATGAATGTCAACAAAATAGCTTGACACCAGGCGCAGGATTGTATAGTATATTACTTGGCTCTGTAAAGTAAAAAGCTTTACAGACGGGCAACCGATCAGACGTAAAGGATTGGACCTATGTTAGAAAAAACCAATCAAATGAATCTCTTGTTTGACTTCTATGCCCCCTTGTTAAAAGGGAAGCAACGCGAGTATCTGGAGCTTTACTATCTAGACGATCTTTCGTTGAGTGAGATTGCTGAGATGCACGAGGTTAGTCGCCAGGCAGTCTACGACCATATCAAGCGGGCTGAAAAGCAACTTTTCGAATACGAAGAGAAGCTGGAACTCGCGACTATGTACGAGCGACGACAATCCCTCACAAACAAGATGATCGGCTTGGTAGAAGCGACTGGCGAGAGTGAATCAAGAGAGACCCTGCTTTCTTTGCTCCGCCAATTGTCAGACATGGATTAGGAGGGGCGTCAGATGGCATTTGAAAGCTTAGCTAACAGGTTGCAGAGCGCATTTGACAAGCTTCGTGGACGCGGTAAGATCGACGAAGATGTTGTCAACGAAGCGATGCGCGAAGTACGTCTCGCCCTGCTTGAAGCAGACGTTAACTTCAAGGTTGTAAAAGACTTTGTGGGCCGCGTCAAAGAACGTGCAGTCGGACAAGACGTGCTCAAGAGCTTGACTCCTGGTCAGATGGTCATCAAGATCGTTAACGAAGAGTTGACCGAATTGATGGGTGGGAACGTATCCACACTTGCCAAAGCACACCGGCCACCAACGATCATCATGATGGTAGGTCTGCAGGGTGCAGGTAAAACTACCACCACAGGTAAGCTTGCGAAGTACCTGATCAAGCAAAACCACAAACCCCTGCTGGTTGCAGGCGACATTTACCGTCCAGCCGCGATCAAGCAGTTACAAGTATTAGGTGAGCAAGTCGGCGCACCAGTATTCTCACTCGGCGATCAAGTAAGCCCAGTCGAGATTGCCAAACAGGCGATTCAACAAGCCAAAGAAAACCAAAACGATTATGTCATAATCGACACCGCAGGTCGCCTACATATCGATGAAGCACTCATGGATGAACTCAAAAACGTCCGTGAAGTAGCCAAACCAGATGAAATCCTGCTTGTGGTCGACGCTATGACCGGTCAAGATGCGGTCAACGTCGCAGAGAGCTTCAACGCTCAGTTGGAACTCTCCGGGGTAGTCCTGACCAAGCTGGACGGTGACACACGCGGTGGTGCGGCCCTCTCCGTCAAATCCGTGACAGGCAAGCCGATCAAGTTTGCCGCTACGGGCGAGAAGCTGGACGCACTGGAACCTTTCCATCCAGACCGTATGTCTTCCCGTATCCTCGGGATGGGCGACGTGCTCTCCCTCATCGAAAAAGCTCAAGAAGCGGTCGATGAAGAGAAGGCAAAAGAGATGGAACAGCAGATGCGCAAAGGTGAATTCACTTTTGACATGTTCCTCGATTCGATGCAGCAGATGCGTAAGCTCGGGCCTTTGGAAGATATCCTCGGCATGCTCCCTGGCATGAACAAGGTCAAAGGCATGAAAGACTTCAAAGTCGACGAGAAGCAGCTTGCCCGCACAGAAGCCATCGTGAAATCCATGACCAAAGCGGAACGTCAAAACCCAGATCTGCTCAATGCAGGTCGCCGTCGCCGAATCGCGGCAGGCTCCGGTACGACGGTCCAAGAGGTGAACCGCTTCATCAAGCAATTCGAAGAAATGAAGAAGATGATGAAACAGTTCTCCGGCATGGCTAAGCAGATGCAAAAGAAAGGGAAGAAAAAAGGCGGCGGTTTCATGCCATTCAAAGGCGGCAAGCCACCAGTCAATCCGTTCGGGGACAACAACCCAAAAGGCGGCGGAGGATTCAACTTCCCATTCAACCCATTCAAATAGCTTGAACTCTCTTTGCTTTACAGGTTTACCCGTAAGCAATAGTTCAGATATAAGATCACAACGTGTTTTACGTTGCATTTTTCCAGGAGGTGAACATCATGGCAGTTAAAATTCGTCTGAAGCGCATGGGTTCCAAAAAGGCACCTTTCTATCGTGTAGTTGTAGCTGACTCCCGTTCCCCACGTGACGGTCGTTTCATCGAAGAAATCGGTTACTACAACCCAGTAGCTCAACCAGCAGTTGTAAACATCGATACTGAGAAAGCAGTTCAATGGATCTTGAACGGCGCTCAACCTACCGATACAGCTCGTAACCTGCTTTCTACAGTAGGCGTACTCGCGAAAGTAAACGAAGTAAAATTCGGCAAGTAATTCTTCATAACGGAGGTATCTCATGAAAGAGTTGGTCGAAACGATCGCGAAGGCTCTCGTGGATCATCCGGAAGAAGTACGTGTGAACGAAGTGGATAAGGAGCGCGCGCTTGTCTATGAACTGTCCGTTCATCCTAATGATATGGGCAAGATCATCGGCAAGCAAGGGCGCATCGCCAAAGCTCTTCGTTCCGTTGTTACTGCTGCGGCTGTAACAACTGACAAGCGAGTCACGGTTGAAATCGTGTAAAAAAAGAGACTGGGGACTAGCTCCCCGGTCTTTTTCTATTTCCCACAGGTGGAGGGATATGTGTGATTACCATTCATCGCCCGATTCAAGTGAAAATCATCTTGACCGAAACCTCGCGCCGAATCCTCATAGCGGAGTACGAGCGGCAAATCCGCCAATTGGAGCAAGAGCAAGAGCAGTGGCAGTTTCAAGGCAAGAAGCTGCTTGTGGAAGCACAGAAAAAATCACCAGAAATCGCCCGAATCGCTTCTGAACGGATTGCGAAAGAAGAGCGGAACCGGGCCGAAAAGCTGGAGCTGTTGCATTTTCAACTCAGACAAGCAGAGAGTCTGCCGGAGGGAAGCGAAATCCATCACTCCACTGTTCAGAGCCCCGTCCAAATAAAAACAGGCGATGCGTGGGATGAAATCATGTCAGGTACGGAAATTCTGTTAAAAGACGGAGTTGTTTTTGAAATTCGCCAAGGAGGGATCAAGTCGTGAGCGATAAAAAATACTATCGTGTCGGCAAGCTGGTCAATACCCAAGGATTGCGCGGCGAGGTGCGTGTGGTATCTACCACCGACTTTCCAGATGAACGTTTTCAAGTAGGAAATGAACTGCTGCTGTTCCACCCAACCCTGCCACAGCCCCAGACGCTGACCATCGCATCCCGCCGTCAGCACAAGGAATTTGAGCTGTTGACCTTTAAAGGCTATGAGAACATTAATGATATCGAAAAGTACAAAGGCGGCGAGCTGAAGGTATCCGAGGATGAACTCTTAGAGCTGGAGGACGACGAGTTTTACATACACCAACTGATCGGCTGTGAGGTTGTGACAGACGAAGGCGAAGAACTGGGCCGCATCACCGATGTCCTGCAGCCGGGAGCCAACGATGTCTGGGTGGTCAAGGGCAAGCGCGGGGAGATCCTGTTGCCGTTCATCGAGGACTGCATCAAGCATGTGGACGTGAAAAACAAACGGGTAGTTGCCCACATCATGGAAGGGCTGCTGTAAGGAGCGTGACAACATGCGTATAGATGTCCTGACACTGTTTCCTGAGATGTTTTCCGGGGTTTTTGGGACGAGCATCTTGGGCAAGGCAGCGGAAAAAGGGATCGTGGATTTTCACGTGACCAATTTCCGCGAGTATTCCAATAACAAACACGGCACCGTAGACGATACCCCGTATGGCGGCGGTGGAGGCATGGTGCTCAAGGCTGAGCCGATCTTTGGTGCGGTCGAGGCGGTCACAGGCGAAGCGAAGCCTCGTGTCGTGCTGATGTGTCCACAGGGCAAGAGGTATAACCAAAAGCTTGCCGAGGAGTTCGCCCGCGAAGAGCATCTGGTCTTCATCTGCGGCCACTACGAGGGCTATGACGAGCGCATCCGTGAATATCTGGTCACAGATGAGGTGTCGATCGGAGACTATGTCCTGACAGGCGGAGAGCTGGCTGCGATGGTGATCATCGACAGTGTGGTACGATTGCAGCCGGGGGCGCTTGGCAATGAACTGTCGGCGGTGACCGATTCGTTCTCCACAGGGCTTCTGGAGCACCCGCATTATACCCGTCCGGCTGAGTTCCGTGGCTGGAAGGTACCCGACATCCTGATGAGCGGCCATCATGCCAATATCGAGCGCTGGAGGCTCAAGGAGTCGCTTCGCCGAACAATCGAGCGCCGTCCCGACCTGCTCGATCAGATTGAGATGACAAAAGAGATCAAACAGCTCTTGGAGGAACTGCGCCAGGAGAAGGAGCAGGGCGAAGCATAGACAGCAAGGAATTATCTTGAGAAAGATTTAGGAAAAAGTATTGCTATGCCCGTCCATCTGTGCTAATATACTTCTTGTGGCAATTTTGCCCGCTGATCAAGACGGTCCGCTACTCTTGCAACTGTCTGAAGAGACAGCGTCTTAACCCGTAGCAGAGTAAGAACGTCTTTTGGAAGGAGGGAAATTAAGATGAACCAAGTAATTCGTGAATTGGCTAAAGATCAACTGAAACAAGATCTTCCAGCGTTCCGTCCTGGTGATACTGTACGTGTACACGTTAAAGTTATCGAGGGTCAGCGTGAGCGTATTCAGATTTTTGAAGGCGTTGTTATCAAACGTCGTGGTACTGGTATCAGCGAAACCTTTACTGCTCGTAAGGTATCTTACGGCGTAGGCGTTGAGCGTACATTCCCGGTGCACACACCAAAAATCGACAAAATCGAAATCGTACGTTTCGGTAAAGTCCGTCGTGCGAAACTGTACTACCTGCGCGATCGCGTTGGTAAAGCAGCTCGTATCAAGGAAATCCGTCGTCGATAAGACCGATACAAGCAAACAAAGGAGGACTGGTGGTTTCCAGCCCTCCTTTTTTCAATACCCTGTACATGGATTTGTGCAGGTTTACGTAAGCTAAAGGAGCAGGAGGAAGGTTTATGAGTGAGAATGTAACCTCCACCCCCAAAAAGAAAAGCGAAACTTGGGAGTGGGTGCAAGCCCTTGCCATTGCAATTGCTTTAGCCCTCGCTATTCGCACGTTCCTGTTTGCACCGTTTATCGTTGAGGGCGAATCCATGGAGTACACCTTACATAACACCGAAAAACTGGTTGTCAATAAGGCGATCTATTACATGAAAGATCCGCAGCCAGGGGATATTATCGTGTTCCATGCCGAAGAGACCCGCGATTACATCAAGCGTGTCATCGCTGTGGCCGGTGATTCCGTGGAGATCAAGGATGACAAGGTCTACGTGAATGACAAAGTGGTCGAGGAACCGTTCCTCGCCCAAAAACGCAAAGAATCCGAGGAAGCAGGCTACCCTAGATACCTCGAAGATTATCCGAAGACCACTATTCCGGAAGGTCATATCTTTGTTATGGGGGATAACCGCCAAAACAGCCGCGACAGCCGTGCGATCGGACCTGTTCCCGTCGAAAAGGTAGTAGGCCGTTCTGAGTTCGTGTTCTGGCCACTCAAAGATATTCGGATGATCGACTAACGTTTTGACAACAAAAGTAGGTGAAACAGCATGACCATTCAATGGTTTCCCGGACATATGGCGAAAGCCCGCCGGCAGATCACGGAAAAGCTGAAACAGATCGACGTGGTGATCGAGCTGTTGGACTCACGTTTACCGCTGTCCAGCCGTAACCCGATGATCGATGAGATCGTCGGCGACAAACCGCGTATGATTTTGCTCAACAAGGCAGATTTGGCAGACACAAGCGTAACCGATCAGTGGGTGAACTACTTCCGCAACCAGGGAGTCCGTACCCTGCCAATCGATGCGCTGAGCGGTCAAGGAGTCAACAAGCTGCCGCAGATGTGCCAGGAGCTGGCCGCTGATATGCTCAACAAACGGGCAGAAAAAGGGATGCAGGCAAGAGCAATACGCATCATGATTCTCGGTATCCCGAACGTCGGTAAATCCTCACTGATCAATCGTCTCGCTAAGCGCTCAGTAGCGGCAACTGGTGACCGTCCAGCTGTCACCAAGGCACAGCAGTGGGTGAAGCTTGGCAATACCTTGGAGATGCTCGATACTCCGGGTGTTCTCTGGCCGAAGTTTGAAGATCCAATGGTAGGTCTTCGCCTCGCTGCGAGCGGTGCGATCAAGGATGAGCTGATCGACTTCTCTGAGGTGGCCGTATATGCTATCGCTTATATGATGCACTATTATCCAGAGAATCTCAAGGATCGTTTCAAACTGAGCGAACTTCCTGAGGATCGTTTCAGCATGCTGGAGGAGATCGGGAAAAAACGCGGTTGCCGCGCCTCTGGCGGTTCTGTCGACTATGACAAAGCGGCTGAGATTTTCCTGCGCGAACTTCGCTCCGGCAAGCTCGGCAATGTTACCTTGGAACGCCCGCTTGATCTGGAGCTGGAGGAGCCGATTGGCCGGCCAATCTCCACGCTGGATGTGTAAAACCAGATAGCTGATCAGATGATCGATTGAGATCGTAATCGGATCGTGATTGTGATCGTGAAGCTCCCGAATGAGGGGGCTTTTTTTGTTGGCTGGACGGAGCTTGGGAGATATTCCCGACGGCATTCGCAAATTTTTTTGAAGGTTTCGCTGTCTTCAGCTAGAATCAAATAAGAAACATGCGTACATAGGAGAGAAACCAATAAATGGACCTGACAAATTTGTCGATAACACAAATAAAAGCACAACTGGCAGACCTCGACGATGTTTCTCAAGAGATCATCGATGCACTTGCCGCTGACACGCGCAAAGGAGTGCAGGAGCTCGCCAAGCAATATACCCAGCGTGCTGCACACAAAGCAGAGCTGGCAGCCAAATGGGCCATGATGAATCAGCATGAGAGCGCTCTTCGCCAGTCGGGCAGACAAGTGATTTTTGGTATAGATGAAGTAGGCAGAGGACCGCTGGCAGGGCCTGTCGTCGCGTGTGCGGTGGCATTGCCGGAAGATTTTTATTTGCCAGGGTTGAATGACTCCAAAAAGGTATCATTGGCGATGCGCGAGGCTTTTTACGACGTGATCATGCGTGACGCGCTTGCGGTAGGGATCGGGATGGTGTCAGCAGAGCGGATTGATCAGATCAACATCCGTCAAGCGACACATGAGGCGATGAAATTAGCTGTGAAGGACGCTGGGATCGAACCTGATTTTTGTCTGATCGATGCGGAGACGCTGACTGATTTTTCCTATCAACAGCTGGCGATTGTCAAAGGGGACGAACGGAGCGTCTCCATCGCCGCGGCTTCCATCGTCGCGAAGGTCACGAGAGACCGTCTGATGACGGGATTGTCATCTCTGTACCCTGCTTACCAGTTTGATAAAAACGCAGGCTATGGCACCCCTGAGCATCTGGAAGCCCTGCGTCTGTATGGAGTGACACCGTTGCACCGGAAGACGTTTGGCGGGGTAAAGGAATTGTTGGCGTAGGAGTTGGTTTGTTCCTTTCCGCGTCTGCACGCAGTGGATTGCTGCTGAATTGAACAGGGAATCGGCCTGTTTTTTCGGTATTGTGATAGAAAAGCTGGATAAGAAAGGGGGATGAAGGATGTTTCAAGCCGGACAGATGCTGTCTTCGATAATGAATCGGGCCGCCACGATGCCACAACGGCAGATGGAATTGACCCAGGGGCAAGTGGTAAAAGGAACAGTGCTCAAGGTATTTCCCGATAATATGGCGCTGGTACAGGTCAATGGCATGCAGATGAACGCCAAGATGGAAGTCGGCATGGAAGTAGGCCAGCGCGCATGGATGCAGGTGCAGAGTACATCCAGTCCTGTGACGATGAAGGTGCTGACTTCCCCGGAAAACCCGCAGGAGGCCCAGGATGCTTCGATCGAAGGGCTGATGCGCTCACTCGGACTTCCTGAGACAAAAGAGGGCAAGGTGATTGTACAGACACTGTTGAATCGGAATCTGCCCGTGAGCAAAGAGGCGATTCAGTCTTTTGTCTCGATTGCCAAAAGCGAAGGATTATCCCGCGAGCTGGTGGATGCGTTCATCACGGCGTATAACCGCAATCTACCACTTACGAAAGAAGTAGTGACATCGCTGAAATCATTTTTGTCCGGGAATACGATGACGGATCACATCACCTCGTTTGTGAAGCTGGCAGATGCGTTTTTGGCACGGGAAGCAAAAGCGGCAGGGAATCAAGCTTCTGCTGGGAACGCAGGGGCAGCTGCTAAGACGCTTGGAGAGACGGTGGCATTGCTCAAGGAGAAGCTGCTCGGTCTGCCGTTACAGTTGGACGGAGATGGGCTGATGCAGACGGGGAGCGGTGTGAGAGGAACGCAAGGCAACGGGGGCGGTATAGGTGCTAACCATGCATCTGCAACGGGATTGAACCCTAATCTGGCTGGTTCTTCTACTGGTGCAACTACAAGCGGGGTCGGAACTGGAATCGGAGCCAATGGGCAAGGTATTGGTGGTGCTTTTGGCTCTGTGGGACAAAATACGGCAACGATGGGTAATACGGGTCTGAGCGGGAATCAAGGGTCTGTTGTAGGGCAAGGAGCGACGGGAAATGCAGCGCAATCGGCTTCTTTGAATGCGACAGGTACAACGGCAGGCAGTAATGGAGCAAGTGTAGGCCCAGGGGTTAATCCAGCTAATGTAGGAGCGAATGCAGGTATTGCCACTGGTGTGAATGCTCTTACTGGCGATGGCACAGCGGGTTCTGTTCAAACGAATGGCAATGCGAATGCTGGAAATCCAGCGGGTAGTCCAACAACAGGTGCGGGTAATCTGTCAGGTTCGGCGTCCACTGGCAATACAGCCACCCCATCAAATGCTTCTGGAGCTGCTAACCCTGCCTCTTTAACAGGTCAGGCATCTTCCACAAACATGGCGGGGACTCAGGCGAACTCAGCAAGTGCAGGTACAACTCAGTCTGTCACTGGCTCCAGCGCAGGTACCCCTAATGCCACCACGGCAGGAGCCACATCCAACATGATTGCTGGACAAAATGCAGGTAATGTAAGTCCGTTGAACTCACCATCACCCCAGTCTATCCAGAATGCAGTCTCAACCACCCAGCCTGACCCTGCCACAGCCAACCCTAACCAAGCCGGCAACGACCATTCCCAGCCGGTCAAAGAGGTTCTGAGACAGCTTGGGATCATGCATGAACGCCAGCTATCAACAGGTATGCAGGCTGCAGGAGATCAACAGGCGGATACACAGCTGCAGTCGATCAAATCTTTGCTTTTGTCAATCACGCAGTCAACAGACAGCAATACGCCACAGGGCCTGCGGAATGCGGCAGATGCCCTTTTACAGCAAGTGACAGGACAACAGCTCATGCTGACACAGCCTGCCAATCAGGCGTTGACACAGATCATCATGCAGGTTCCACTGCGCACTGATCAGGGAGAAGACACAGCGTTTATTCAGATTGAATCGAAAAAACGGGAAGGCGGACAGCTTGATCCGGAAAATTGCCGTCTGTTCTTCAACCTTGACCTAAAGCAGCTCGGCATCACGATGGTCGATGTAAATATCGTGAACAAGATCATCAACGTCAGTATTTTCAATGACCAGCCTTGGATCGGTAATATGATGACAGGGATGCGTGATATGTTCAGTGAGCAGCTAAGAGATGTGGGCTATCAGCTATCCAATCTGCGTGTCCAGCCGATCCCTGAAGAGAAGGCTGCACCTGCCCAAACCCTGCAAAAAGGCACGATGACCGCACCCTACAAGGGAGTGGATATCCGTCTATGAGTCGTTCAGCCGATCAGCCGCAGTCATCTAAGCAAGGGCAACCGCCTCAAAAGGGCCAGTCATCCCAGCAATCTTCAAATGCCCAACCGAACCAGTCATCGCAACCCGCCCAAAAACCTAAGTCAGCCGTTGCTCTTCGCTACCAATCCGGGCGTGCCGATGCCCCAATCGTCACCGCAAAAGGGAAGGGTGTAGTCGCAGAGAACATCCTGCAAAAAGCAAAAGAAAACAACGTGCCGATCCAAGAAGATCCTTCCTTGGTCGAGGTGTTGAGCAAGCTGGATCTCGACCAGCAGATCCCTCCTGAGCTGTACCAAGTCGTCGCAGAAATCTTAGCGTTTGTCTACCGCCTTGACAAAAAGGGATTCCCACGATGACGTACAGCCGGATCGCGCTCGGGCAGCAGGGGGAAGAGCTTGCGGCTGCATTTATCACGGATTTGGGATATCGGATCGTCGGGCGAAATGTACGGTTTCGTGAGGGAGAGCTGGATCTCGTAGCGCTTGACGGTCAGACGCTGGTGTTTATTGAGGTACGCACCCGCTCCTCGACCCAATTCGGTACACCATTGGAGTCGATTACCCGACGCAAGCAGCAAAAGCTACGCCAGCTCGCCCTGCTTTTTCTCGCGGAGCACGACGGGGGAGCCTATTTGTTTCGGTTTGACGTGATATCTGTTCAATATAAAGGGGAGTATACGTCGCCTGAGATTATCCACCTGCTGTATGCCTTTTGACCAGCTGGTATCTACGTATGGTATCTACGGAAGCGGCAGACATTTTTAGGCGTGTGAAATAGGGATACGTCTAAAGCATGGCGTACCGAAAAAGCGTAGGATATATTGTACTCGACGCGATGAAACTCCTCCACAACTTACTTTTCAAGACCTTTCGAAAAGGAAGGTCTATCTTTTTTTGTCCCTGTTCGACGACATCTTAATGAGACCAGAGACCAGAAGCTTTGTTGTTTAAAACGAAAACATATGTAGAGGGGGTGGATGTGTTGCTGAAAGAAGCACAGCAAATCCTGCAAAAATATTATGGATACCCCTCCTTTCGGGAAGGGCAGAAACATATCATTACGAGCATTCTGCAAGGCAACGATACATTGGGGATCATGCCGACAGGCGGAGGTAAATCGATCTGTTATCAGGTTCCGGCCCTGCTGATGCCGGGTACGTCGCTTGTGGTATCTCCGTTGATTTCCCTGATGAAAGATCAGGTGGACACACTTGAAAGCTTGGGCATTCCGGCGGCATACATCAACAGTTCATTGGATTACAGCGAAGTCCGGGAGCGGGTCGCCAAAGCCAAGCGCGGCGAATACAAATTTCTCTACATCGCCCCAGAGCGTCTGGAGTCTGAGTCATTCCGCGAACTGATCCAATCGCTTTCGATCAATCTGGTGGCGGTCGATGAGGCGCACTGTATCTCCTCTTGGGGCCATGATTTCCGTCCAAGCTATCTGCATATTGCTCCCTTTATTGAGCAATTGCCGACCAGACCGATTGTGACAGCTTTTACAGCAACTGCGACAGAAGAGGTAAAGGAAGACATCCGCAACCTGCTCCAGTTAAAGAGCGATAATGTCTATGTCACCGGTTTTAACCGCGAAAATCTGACTTTTTCCATTATCCGTGGGGAGAATAAGCGCAATTTTATCCTCCAGTTCCTTGCTGAAAACAGCGATCAGGCCGGTGTGATCTATGCCGCCACGCGAAAAGAAGTGGACAACCTCTATGAATTTTTGCACAAACGGGGCTATTCCGTCGGACGCTATCATGCGGGTCTGAGTGAAGCGGAGCGGACAAGCAATCAAGAGAAGTTTCTCTACGATGACATCCGGATTATGGTGGCAAGCAACGCTTTCGGTATGGGGATTGACAAGTCCAATGTCCGCTTCGTAATCCACTACAACATGCCGAAAAATATGGAAGCTTATTACCAAGAAGCAGGCCGTGCCGGGCGTGACGGCGAACCGGGTGAATGCATCCTGCTGTTCAGCCCAGCTGATATCCATACACAGAAATTTTTAATTGAGCAATCCTTATTTAATCCAGAGCGAAAAGCTAACGAATATAAAAAACTGCAAACCATGATCGACTATTGTCACACACCCAGATGCCTGCGCGTCCACATTTTGCGCTATTTTGGCGAGCAGGAAGCAGAGGATTGCGGTAATTGCAGCACCTGCAACGATGACAGTGAACTGACAGACATCACGGTGGAGGCGCAGAAGATTTTTTCCTGCATTCGCCGTATGAAGGAGCGATTTGGTCTTTCGCTTGTATCGAGCGTGCTCAAAGGCTCCCGCAACAAAAAAGTACTCGATCTTCGTCTGAACGAGCTTCCTACCTATGGCTTGCTCAAAGAGTATACTGAAAAAGAAATTGCAGACCGCATCAACGTCCTGATTGCCGAAGGCTACATCCATATGACCGAGGGACAATATCCGATCCTCAAGCTGGCCCCAACCGCACTTCCTGTCCTGATGGGCGAGGAGAAGGTCTGGCAAAAAGTACGGAAGAAAAAGCAGAAAGTGGTCGTCGTCGACAATTCCCTGTTCGAGCAGCTCCGTCTGGTGCGTAAGCAAATTTCGGAGAGACTCAAAGTACCGCCGTATATCATTTTCAATGACAGTACACTGCGTGAAATGGCCCAACATTGTCCGACCAGCTTTGCTGCTATGCTCGAGGTCAAGGGTGTGGGGGAAGCGAAGCTGAAAAACTATGGGGATGAGTTTTTAGCTGTGCTGCGTACCTACGCTTTGGAGCATGGGCTGACGGTGGAAAAAGGTGAGGGGAATGCGGAGGGAGTTAGGGGAGCTGAGGCAGGAGCAGCGAATAAAGCTGGATTTGCAAGCAGAGAGGAATACCATGCAGGTGAGTATTCAGCACGGGGGTATACATCAGCCGGGAACGATGCGGCTGAGTATGAAGCACAAGGGTATGAACCAGCTGGGTACGATGCGGCTGAGTATGAAGCACAAGGATATGAACCAGCTGGGAACGATGCGGCTGAGTATAAAGCACAAGGGTATGAACCAGCCGGGTACGGAGTAGATGAGTATCAGCCACCGAGTTATGAACCATCAGCATACGAGGCGGGAGAGTATCAATCACTGGGATACGTACCACCGTCCTCCCAGTCTGCACCTCACCAACCTGTACACCATCCTTCTGAACCATCCAAGCATCATTTCGAACCAGACCTCGCACCTGCAACATCTGCAAGCCAACCAACCTCTCTAGACTCAGAACAGCCCAGTCACGAGCAGAGCTTTTATCTGTTTCAACAGGGAAAAACGGTGCGCGAAGTAGCGAAGGAACGTAACTTAAAGCCAGTTACCATCGAAAACCATATTATCCGCTGTTTGAGTGAAGGTCATACGATTGAGTGGCATCGGGTTATTCCACCAGAATTTGAGGCTGTGATTATGGCCAAGATTCAAGAAATCGGGGCAGAGAAGCTCAAGCCTTTGAAGGACGAGCTTCCAGAAGGTGTTGACTATTTGGCGATTAAAGCTGCGATATTAAAATATCAAGAAGAGCATTTGCTTTCCAAGTAACGATGTTCTCTTTACCATTGCATGAGAGACCGCAAAAAAGACCAGCTTATTCGCTGGTCTTTTCTTCTTCTACTTTCTTTACTTCCTTGTACCCGTCCACAATCAAATCCAGTTTTCCTGTATCAGGGTCAATGACAAGACCATGCACTGGAATACCTGGAGGTAGCAGAGGATGATTACTGATCGTTTCACAGCCTGCACGCACGGAGTCAACGACACAATCAAAACCATGGAGCCACTGTTCCAGCTTGAGACCACTGTTCAGCAGAGTTTGCATGGTTTCTTCGCGGATTCCGCGTTCACGCATCTTAGCCATGGTAGCAGTAGGGTTGATACTCCCCATCCCGCAGCCGTGATGGCCGATCAGGATGACCTCTTCGGCATTTAACTCATACACCGCGACAATAATACTGCGCATGATACTGCCAAAAGGGTGGGCGATAACAGCGCCTGCATTTTTGATGATCTTCGCATCACCATTTCGGAGATTAAGTGCTCGTGGAAGCAGCTCAGTAAGACGAGTGTCCATACAGGAGACGATCACCATTTTTTTGTCTGGAAACTTGGTGGTGCTGTATTTTTCGTACTCTTTTGTTTCTACAAATTCGTGATTATATGACAGAATCTCGCTCAGTATAGTCATAGATCCCCCTCCTAAAATTATATTATCATATTTAGACATGATTTTTGTTAATAAAGTGCATTTATTTACAGATTTTAGATTGATTCTACGTAATTTTCCTCTAGGGATGGAGGAACACGTAATTTGGTGGCTTGTTCATAAGCATAAGCAAGCGAAATCAAAAGGGGCTCGGTATAGGCTTTTCCTGTGAATGTGATACCAAACGGGCCACCAGTAGTGTAGCCTGCTGGAACGATAACAGATGGATAGCCCGCTTTAGCCGGATAAGGAGAGCCAAAGTCATTTGGGAACAGCAAAGCGTCCACCTGATTCTCATCGAATAGATCGTCTAGACCATTGATTTGGATCGAGAGGATATCATTCGTACGGGCATTGATGTAAGTCGGCTCTGTCAAGGTGCCGCTGATTTCCTGTGATTTGATCAAAACGTCTTGACCGTATTTCAGTGCGACATCTGCATGGGCTTCATTAAAGGCGATAATGTCTGCAAGTGTACGAACTGGCGCACCCGCACCAAGGCGGCTCAGATATGCGTTAAGATCGGATTTGAATTCATAGTACAGCACTTCGGATTGCCATTCGTCGAATGACAAGTGGTTGTAGACAGGCTCTACAATGGCACCCAATTCCCGAAGGACAGCGATTGCTTGATTGAACAAGGCAGTCTGCTCTTCGCTTACCTCAGACCATAAGCCTTGGGTGACATACCCGATCCGTTTGCCTTTGATACCTTCTGCATTGAGGAATGGGGTGTAATCTTTGTGAAAACGGCCTACGCTGGTCAACGTAGCGGGGTCGCGTTCGTCGACACCCGTCAAGGCTCCAAGCAGAATGGCGGCGTCTGTAACGGTACGGCTCATCGGACCTGCGGTGTCCTGGCTGTGGGAAATCGGGATGATCCCGTGACGGCTGATCAGACCGACTGTCGGTTTAATGCCGACGATTGAGTTCTGACGGGAAGGATTGAGGATGGAGCCGCTCGTTTCTGTACCGACTGCCACGACAGTGAGATTGGCCGCTACGGAAGCACCGGAGCCAGAGCTGGACCCGCCTACATCAAAGCTTGGATCGTATGGGTTTTTCACCTGTCCGCCGCGTGAGCTGTAGCCGCTTTTCATGTTAGAAGACATAAAATTAGCGAATTCGGTCAAATTAGTTTTTCCTAAAATGACCGCACCGACTTCACGAAGGGCGGCTGCTACATAAGAATCTTCCGGTGCATAGGAATCAGCAAGGGCAATAGAACCTGCACTGGTGTGCATCTTATCAAATGTGTCAATATTGTCCTTAATTAAAACAGGGATACCATGTAGAGGGCCACGGGGACCTTTGACTTGGCGCTCCACGTCCATCGCTTCGGCAATATGCAGGGCGTCAGGGTTGATCTCCAGCACGGAATTGATGCAAGGGCCTTGTTTATCATAGAGTGCAATTCGGTTGATGTACATGAGAGTCAGTTCGCGTGAAGTCAGTTTGCCGGCTTCCATCGCTGCCTGCAACTCGAGAATGGTGGCTTCTTCTTGCCACTCTTGAAGCTTAGTTAGAATCTGATTCTGCAATTAAGTGCCCCCCAATTCATTCACACAAATGTGAACTCTGATAATTGTCTTATAAATAGAGTACGATTTCTTAGAGGTGTCTACAAGTATTTTTGTGTTGGGAAGTTTATTTGCGTTTTGATTTGTCATTCGATAGAATCAATAACAAACAAAAGTTCGTATTTTTGGGAGGATCAGCCATGTGTGGACGTTTTACGCTTGTTACTGAGCCTGACAAATTAATGGAGCGCTTCATGCTGGAACAGATCGGCTTTGAGCTGCGTCCCCGTTATAATATTGCGCCCGGTCAATTGGTTTTGGCCATCATCGGGAATCAGGGAGAGCGCCGTATCGGACAACTCAAGTGGGGACTCGTTCCTTTTTGGGCCAAGGATGAGAAGATCGGCTACAAAATGATCAATGCCAAATCAGAAACCATCCGTGAAAAACCAGCGTTTAAGCGTCTGTTTACACGTAAACGATGCATCATCCCCGCTGACGGTTTTTACGAATGGAAACAAACAGGGGATGGTAAGCAGCCGATGCGGATTATGCTTACGGACGGCGGCTTGTTTTCGATGGCGGCCTTATACGATACATGGGAGAATCCTGACGGTCAGCAATTGCATACCTGTACAGTGATCACCACCAAGCCTAACGATATCGTCGCGGATATTCATGACCGGATGCCTGTGATCTTACGCCCTGAAGATGAAGCGATCTGGCTTGACCGCGAGAATGCTGATGAAGATTTACTGCAATCGTTGCTCGTGCCATACGAATCTAGTAAGATGAAGGCATACCCAGTTTCCACCATGGTTGGCAATGTACGCAATGACGTGCCGGAATGCATCTTGGAATGGAGCGGCACATAAATATTACCTGCTCTTTTGGTTTGATCCCAGGTGATTCAGGGAAAAGTTTTACTGGAACAAATTAGGGGAGGAACTAAGCGATGAAGCTGTCCAATATCTTATCCGCTGTCTTACTAACGGCGTGTCTTGCTTCCGCTTCGCCTGTATGGGCAGCCGCCGAAGGCCCATCTGCCGGCGATGTGCATACATCATCCGGTCAGTGGACACCAGCTATGAATCAAACCTTTCATGATGTTCAGGCAGCTATTCCACAATTAAAAAATTATCAGGTGACAGATCTCTATAGAGGGAAGAGCAATGCCCGAATCACTCTTACCGAAAAAGAGACCAGCAAAAAAGCTGAAATCATCCTGAATCACCAAAGCGGAAAGCTCTATCACATTACGTTTGTGGATAGAGAGACCGTCAGTCAAACCATCAGCCGCAACAGTGCGACCCAGATTGCTTCGGCACACCTGAATAAACTGCAAAACGAGCTAGGCATCAAAGCGGAAGCGTATCAAATCGGCTATATCCAAGGTCTAGACGAAAACAACCAGCTGGCAAAAGGTGACCTGGCTGTCAACTGGACCATTTTTATGGACCCTGTCAAGCCGGAAGCAGGCGAGCGGATCTGGCTTTCTGTCAATGGCGAGGGTGAGGTATATGATCTGGCTCAGAACGGTGGGTTTCTGATTGATCAATACGAGTTAAGTGAGTTGGATCAGCCAGCACGGAACGGTCTGGAGAATGTCTATACCGTTGTTCCCGAACTCAAATCGTATCAGATTGTTCAGATTACCCAAGGACCCAATGTTTTTGATGCGATCACTTGGAATATCAACGCAGAAAAACAACCGGGGGAGATTGATCCATCGGCCCAGATCGAATTGGATGTCAAGACCGGTGACCTGCTCCGTCTCGAATTAATCCGTCCTGCTGCTTCTACGAAACAACCACTTTCCAAAGAAGCGGCAAGAGCCAAGGCGACTGCTTATTTGCAACAGATTCTTGCAAAAGAAGCAGACAGCTATCGGGTATCGGAGATCATCAACTGGACTGCGTTTGGTGAATCAGACTCCGATCAGCGTGCCATGAGCACCATCATCTTCGTCCCTGCGAAAAAAGATAGACCTAACCTTGCGACCAACATCTCTATCTTCATCGATGGATTGGGTCAGCTCCACCAGTACAATAAAGTCGTCGGTAAGCTCGTCGGCCAACAAAAATAAATAGGAATTCTGCTAGGGGTGCCAGTTCGGCTGAGATGAAACGACCCAGTTTCAAACCCTTCGTACCTGTGAAGTGCACCCCTTAAAGTAGACATTGGAAAAACCCCCTGGTTTAACCGATGAACTTTAGGGGGTGCATTTTTTATGGCAGTAAAAGGACAGAAGTTTCAAAGCTATCCAGAATCGATTAAACGTGAAGCCATACGGCTGCATGTTGAT
>NZ_VCNA01000002.1 GCF_006170445.1 Brevibacillus dissolubilis
ATCGACATGCAGCCGTATGGCTTCACGTTTAATCGATTCTGGATAGCTTTGAAACTTCTGTCCTTTTACTGCCATAAAAAATGCACCCCCTAAAGTTCATCGGTTAAACCAGGGGGTTTTTCCAATGTCTACTTTAAGGGGTGCACTTCATTACCGCAAAGTCAGGGGCTTCCCCTATCAACTATGAATAATCACCCTATCAAGATGCTACTGCTTTTTCCCCTTCCTTCACCCCTGCCATCGAAACTCTCAGATAAATACTCAAACTCACAATGACAATCGAAGAGATCAATACAGGAAGATAACTGCTGTGTTTAAACTGGTCAAACAGCACCCCGAAGATCATCTGTCCCAGCGGAGCCGTCGCTGTCGCCAGCGTGACGACGAGTGACATCACGCGGCCAAGCAGCTCACCAGGCGTATTCTGCTGAACCATGGTACCGATCACGATGTTGAACACAGCACCGATTGCAAAAATCGAGAATCCGCACGCAGTGAAGAACCAGAACGGTACGATGCTGCTCGAAAACATGCCAGTGAACAGCGGATTAATCGATGCTGACGCAAGGAACAGGAAAATTCCGCTAAGACCGATGATCGAGAAGAAAATCCGCGCCCGATCCATGTTTTTGGTGAATTTTCCGATGAGGAACGGTGCCATCAGGCTGCCTGCCAAGACCAGACCTTCGCAAAGCCCGTACATTTGGTCAGACACCTGCAGGGTGATTTTGGTGATATACGCAATCCCTACGGTAAAAATCGGCCCAAGGAACAGGTTGACCACGAGCAGGGCCAAGAGGGTTTTCCAGAGAAGCTGGTCATTGCGGACGAAGCGGAAGCCCTGCCCGAGATCGGAAGCAAAGGTCTTGAAGATGTTGCCGGAATGCTGGCGTTTGACAAATTCGATAACAATACACATGCTGAGAATTCCGGCGAGCAGGAAGCTGAGTCCGTTGATTAATAGGATCACGTTCATACCCATCATGCTGTAGATAAGCCCGGCAAGTACAGGGCCGCTCAGGTTGGAGGTGGTCGTGATCAGGGTGTTGAGCGCGTTGGCTTCCATCAGTTGTTCTTTGGGCACCAGAGACGGAACCATGGCACGTACGGTTGGCTGATACACGGTTGTAAAGATAGCCAGCAGCATGACACTTACATAGATGGCTGGCATATTCAGACTGTCATTGGCAGATAAGAGCAGCATCACCCCGACGACGATGGCACTCAGGACATCCAGCACAATCATGATAGTGCGGCGGTTGAAGCGGTCGGCGATCACACCTGCAACTGGGCCAAGCAGGATGCTTGGGATCAGGGACATCGCGAGCACCGAGGCGAAAATCGTACCCGAGCCGGTCAGTCCCAGTACATATAGGGAAAGCGCGAATCGTTGGATCGTGCTGCCTAAGAGTGAGATGATCTGTCCGATCGTCAGAAAGGCAAAACTTCGATTTTGAAACAGTGGCATGTATTTATTCATGGGACTCCCCTTCTATCCGTTCACCGGCTCTGCTTTTTTTGGTTCGACAAAACACTTTTTCCGTTCAAATGGGTAGGTCGGCAGGGCGAGGCGGTGGCGCTGTTCGCCTGCATGCAGCTCTGTACGTTCAACCGGAGTACCAGAGAGCCAGTGTTGTCCCCACTTGATCAGCAGTTCACGTTCGTCTGCTTCTGCACCGTGTTCGTTTTGCAGGCGGGCCAGCAGGTTTTTATCCTCCTCTGCGGATGCAACGGCAGCGGTGTCATAGTTGGCGACTCCTGTAAAGACATGGAGCGGGTCGCGCTCACGCAAGGCTTGGGCCGCCTGTTCATGGGAGTTGCAGATGACGAAGCGGCGGTAACGGAACTGGGCACGTCCTATGAGTAACGTATAGGCGATATCGGCTAATTGGACGTCAGGATGATTGCTCACATATTCGGCAAGCTGATCGGTCGCCGCTTCCAATGCAGATGGGGTCTTCGCGGAGAGGACGAGGAGCTGCCATTCCTTGGAGTCGCCGGATTCTGGGCGCTGTGGTGCTTCCTCGATGATCGCGTGGACATTGGTTCCGCCGATCCCCAGAGAGGTCACACCGGCACGGCGCGGTACCCCCTCTGTTCTTTTCCAATCCGTCAGCTTGGTATTGACATAGAATGGAGAGTTGGCAAAGTCGATCTGCGGATGCGGTTTTTCATAGCCCAGTGTCGGTGGAATCTGTTCGTGTGTCAGAGACAAGACGGTTTTCATCAGGCTGAGGATGCCTGTAGCTGCTGCGGTATGACCAATGCTTGGCTTGATCGAGCCGATCGGGCAAAAGCCGACCTGATCGGTGGTCTCACGGAATGCCTGGGTCAGTGCGGAGATCTCCATGGCGTCTCCTAGCGGTGTACCCATCCCGTGTGTTTCTACATAAGAGATGGTGTCTGCCGGAATATCTGCGAGCGTGATGGCATCAGAGATGACGTCTGCCTGAGCGTCCATGCTGACTACATGGAAGTTCATTTTGCGTGAACCGTCATTGTTGATGGCGGTTGCCTTGACCACGGCATGGATGGTATCGCCATCCGCAATGGCATCTTCGAGTCGCTTCAGCAGGACGACCCCTACTCCGTTGGCTGGCACGGTACCGCCCGCTCTCTCGTCAAACGGGTGGCATTCTCCATCTGGGGAGTAGACCCCCTCTGGATAGTAGTCATAGCCCACTCCATTTTGCACCCCGACCGATACACCGCCAGCGAGAGCCATATCGGTATCGTACGTCAGCAACCCTTGGCATGCGAGGTGGAAAGCGACGAATGAAGCGGAACATGCGGACTGCGTGGTGAAGCTCGGGCCGTTCAGATTGAATTCATAGGAGACGCGGGTTGCCAGAAAGTTGGTTTCATTCGTGACAACGGCTTCCCGGAAGTCTATGAAGGTGAGTTTCGTCGGATCGATATTTTTCATCAAATAGGGCCAATAGTAATTGCCGTTGATTCCGCCATAGACACCTGTGCGCTTGCCAGAGGTCACGATGTCGTATCCCGCGTGTTCAAAAGCCTGCCAGCAGCACTCCATGAAAATGCGCTGCTGCGGGTCGATCAGCTCAGCCAGCTGTGGTGAAAACCCGAAGAACTCGGCGTCAAAATATTCGGGATCAATCATCAGCCCTTTTGCATAGACATGCCCAGGCTTACGCTCCCCTTCGACGGGAGGGAAAGAGGAAATCTGGGAGATTCCCTCTTTCAGATTGGTCCAAAACTCGTCTAAGCTGTTCGCGCCGGGAAAACGTCCGGCCATCCCGATGATTGCAATCTCGTTGCTCATCTATTATCTCCTCCTGTTGTTGCGCAGTCCTTTTTGGTTTTGAATCGCATCTCGTTTTCGTCTGGCCAGCTCTTGGGTCTGTGCCATGTCTTTTACCGTAGGTTTGTTCTGTTGATCGGTCTGCAGATAAGCGGACAGCTCCTCGATGGTCGTATAGCGGAACAGCTCGACCAGCGGGAATTCGCGTTCCAGCTCTTTTTTCACTTGCTGGTGGACGGTCATCAGCGAAAGCGAATTGCCTCCGACATCGAAGAAGCTGTTGGTCACCCCGACCTCGTGCAGACCGAGGACGGATTTCCAGATGGATGCGATCTTGTGCTCCATGTCGTTGCGCGGTGCGATCTGGTTGCCGAGGGCTGCCATCTGATTGCCTTCTGGTGCAGGCAGCTTTTTGCGGTCCACTTTTCCGTTGGAGGTAAGCGGCATCGCGTCGAGCTGCATGAAGTGAGACGGGATCATGTAGGTCGGCAGGTTGATGGACAGGTATTGGCGCAGATCGCTGATGCTGAGTGTGGCAGACGCTGTGAAGTAGGCGCACAGGTAGTCTTGGCCCAGCTCGTTTTTGCGTGCGATGACGATGGTCTCGTGGATCTCTGGATGGCTGAGCAGCTGTGTCTCAATCTCGCCGATTTCGATGCGGAAGCCGCGGATCTTCACCTGATGGTCGATTCGGCCTTGGTACTCCATCTCACCGTTGGGCAGCATCCGTGCGAGGTCACCGGAGCGATAGAGTCGTTCACTTGGGTTGTACGGGTTCACGATGAAGCGTTCGCTGGTTAGCTCTTCCCGGTTGAGGTAGCCTCGTGCCACACCCAGACCGCCGACATACATCTCGCCTACGACACCGAGTGGGACTAATTTTTGCTGTGGGTCAAAAATGTAGGTGGTCAGCGTCGGAATCGGTGTACCGATGTTGGACAGGTTGGTATCCATCTCCTGTGCCGTGATTTCCTTGTACGTCACGTGAACGGTGGTCTCGGTGATGCCGTACATGTTGATCAGCTTAGCCGCCGGGTATTTGGCATGGAACGGCTTGAGCCTGATCGGATGGAGCGCCTCCCCGCCGAAGATGATGCAGCGGATGGACAGGTCTGCCGTCTGGATCTGCTCTTCGATATGAAGCAGCGAATAGAACGCGGTCGGAGTCTGGTTGAGGATCGTGACCCGTTGTTTTCGCAGCAGTTGGGCGAATTCTTCCGGGTTTTGTGCCGTTTCTTTTGGTACGATGACCAGCTTGCCGCCATACAGGAACGCGCCGTACATCTCCCAGACCGAGAAGTCGAAGCAGAAGGAATGGAACATCGTCCATACGTCATTTTCGTTGAAATCAAACAGGCTCTGGTCGTTGATCATCAGGCGGACGACGTTGCGGTGTTCGATCATGACGCCTTTTGGTTTACCCGTCGTGCCGGATGTGTAGATGATGTAGGCCATGTCGTCAGGTGTGTTGACAGACGGCAGGTCGCTGCAATCGCCTGTGTAGATCGAATCGTCGTGAAGCTCGATCACTTCTCCGTCAAAAGGAACCGTGCCGATCCACTTGTCATTGGTTAACAATAGCTTGGCCCCGCTGTCTTCGAGCATGAAGGCTTTGCGGTCTTCCGGGTATTCCGGATCAATCGGCACGTACACCCCGCCTGCCTTGATGATCGCGATGATGCCGACGAGCATATCGAGGGAGCGCTCGATGAGTAAGCCGACGAAATCGTTCGGTAGTATGCCTTTGCTCCGGATGAGTCGGGCGAGTTGGTTTGCTTTTTCGTTCAGTTGGCGGTAAGTCAGGCTCTCTTCGCCGCATACCACTGCCGTGTTGTCAGGATGCAGACGGGCCTGTTCTTCAAAGAGTTGATGGATCGTCACATCGCTTGGATAGCCGGCATCGGTCTGGTTGAAGGTGACGAGCAGCTGATGCTTCTCCGCATCGGTCAGGATATCGACGTCAGCGAGGAGGATGTCCGGATTGCCCGCGACCGCCCGCAGAACCTGTGTGAGATGACCAGCGAAGCGTTGCATGGTTTCCCGTGCGAACAGCTTGGTGGCATAGGTGACATAGAAGCTGAGCTGCTTGTCAGAATCCATCGCGGTGACATGAAGATCGAACTTCGCCGCTCTCTGGTCGATGTCAAACGGCATCACGGTTGCACCGTCGAGCGTGAGCGTGCCATCTACGGCATTTTGCACAGCGAACATGACATCAAAAATCGGGTTGCGAGTCAGATCGCGCTGGAGATTCAATCTGCCGACCAGCTCTTCAAATGGATAGTCCTGATGCTCAAAGGCGTTCAGCGACGTTTCTTTGATCTCTTGCAGGAAGTGGGCAAACGTCTTCTGGCTCTCTGGATAACCGCGCAGGACAAGTGTGTTGACAAACATCCCCACCACTTGCTGCAGCTCTGCATGAGAACGGCCTGCGATCGGACTGCCGACGAGGATATCCTCTTGGCGGCTGTACTTGGAGAGCAACACTTGCAGGGCCGCTAGCAGAACCATGTAGATGGTCGTCCCTGTCTGCGTAGCGAGAGATCGGAGCGCCTGGGTCAGCTCGCTGTCTGCGGCAAAGGTGAGCAAATCACCATCGAAGCTTTGCACAGATGGTCTTGGGTAATCCGTCGGCATCTGCAGCACGGGCAACTCGCCGTCTAGTACCTGCATCCAGAAGGCTTCCTGGCGTTGCATCTGGTCGGTGTGGTACTGAGCTTCTTGCCAGGCGGTGAAATCTTTGTACTGGATGCGAGGTTCTGACCGCTCATCTTTGTTCGCATCTGCCTGTGCTTTTTCATATTGCTCATGGTCGCTGTAGATCGCGGAGAGCTCATCCAGCAGGATCTGCGTGGAAACGCCGTCTGAGATGAGATGGTGCATGTCCAGCATCAAAAGATGGCGGTTCTCTCCATAGATGACCAAGTCGGCGCGCATCAGCGGTGCCTGATCGATGGCAAATGGCTGGACGAACTGCTTGGCGGTCTGTTCAAGCTCATCCTCTGCCGCATGGCTGTATCCGAGTGTGAAAGCCAGAGGTTCATGAATCCGCTGAACCGGCTTGTTATCGATCCATTCAAACGATGTACGCAAGCTTTCATGACGATCCACCAGCGTCTGGAATGCCTGCTCCAGTCTGGCTGGTTCGAGGCTTCCATCGATTTTCCAGAACACAGGCATGTTGTAGTTGGTAGATGCCTCAATCATCTGACCGACGATGAGCAGACGCTTCTGCGCGGAAGAGACGGGGTAGGTGTCTCGCTTCTCTGCCAGCGGGATGCTCTCGTAATATACCGCCGTCGTCGCCGCTGCCTCTGACTCCGCCAGTTCCGCGAGAAGCGGGGCCAGCTCTGCGATGGTCTGGTGTTGGAAAATGGCGCGGATCGACAGCTGCACGTTCCACTGCTGATGGATGCGGGTGACGAGGACGGTGGCTTTGAGCGAATGTCCGCCCAGATCGAAAAAGTTGTCGTAGATGCCTGCACGCCCGATGCCGAGTACGTCTTGCCAGATGGCAGCCAGCACGGCTTCGGTCTCGTTGCGCGGTGCGGTGTACTCCACTCCGGTGTGCAATTGGTTGCTTGGTGCGGGCAGGCGCTTTTTGTCGATCTTGTTGTTGACCGTCAGCGGCATGCGCGCAAGCTGTACCAGATAGCTTGGGATCATGTAGGCGGGCAGCGTCTGTTTGAGATGCTGACGCAGTTCGCTTGCACCAAGTTCGCGTGTGGCTGTCAGATAGGCACACAGTTCGGTTTGACCTGTTGCGTCTGTATAGGGGATGACGATGGTTTCGTGTACCGCTTCGTGGGTCAGGAGCGTTGCCTCGATCTCCCCTGTCTCGATGCGGTGGCCGTGGATTTTCACCTGATCGTCGATACGGCTGATGTATTCCAGATTGCCATCAGGGAGCCACTTGACGATGTCGCCTGTCCGATACATGCGTTCACCTGGAATGAACGGATTCAGGACGAATTTTTCTTCGGTTAATTCGGGCCGGTTGAGATAGCCGAGCGCTAGTCCTGCGCCGCTGATGCACAATTCACCCGGCAGGCCGACTGGTTGCAGTTGGTTGGATGTATTGACCACATACACTTGTACGTTATCAATCGGGCCGCCCATCGGTACGAGCGAATCTTCGCGCTCTTCTGCCACCCAGCCTGTCGCCATGACAGATGCTTCGGTTGGGCCATAGCCGTTGACATAGGTTCGCTTTTTCCACGTATCTACGGTGGACTTGTCTGGTGCGGAGCCGCCTGTGAGCATGAAGCGCATGGATGGAATCCGGTCTGCTTTTACATTGACTAAAAAAACTGGTGACAGGATCGCGGCGGTCAGCTGATGACGGTCGACAAACTCTTCAAAACGGGACGGATCTTGTGCTGTTTCTTTGGTCATCAGATACATGGATGCGCCGTTCAACAGGCAGACGAAGATCTCCATGACCGCTGCGTCAAAGGCGAAGCTGGCAAACTGTGGCATGCGGTCCTGCTCGGTCAGACCATAGGCGGTATGGACAAAATGCTGCAGGTTGACGATGCCGTGGTGTGGGAGCATCACGCCTTTTGGACGGCCTGTCGTGCCCGAGGTGTAGATCACGTAGGCGAGATTGTCTGGCTGGATCGGGATGTTGAGATCGCTTGCGTCTGCGTGATAGACGGCAGTGTCATTGAGATCAAGAATCTCTCCGGCGAATGGCAGGTGGCTGTTGCTGTTGCTTTCGTCGTTCGTCTCAAGCATCACCTCAAGCAGATGGGTCTGTGTCAGCAGGAACTTCGCCTGACTGTCCTCCAGCATGTAGGACTTGCGCTCTTGCGGATACACCGGATCGATTGGCATGTAGGCGGCCCCGGCTTTTAGCACCGCGAGAATCGCGATGATCATCTCCAGTGAACGTTCGGTCATGATGGCAACGATGTCTTGCGGCTGTACCCCTTTTGCCACGAGAGTGCGGGCAAGCTGGTTCGCTTTTTCATTCAGCTCCGGGTACGTCAGCTCCGTTCCCTCGAAGTGAAGAGCCAGATGGTGTGCAGGCAGCATCTGTACGCGTTCTTCAAAGAGTTGTGGCATGGTTTTGCCGCTTGGATATGGGGCGCTGGTCTGATTGTGCTGCGCGAGCTGTTGTTTTTCTTGCGCCGTCACCATGTCGATCTCGGACAAGCCAATCTGCGGGTTGTCCACAATCTGACAAAGGATCTGCTTGAAGTGCCCAGCAAGTCGCTCCATGGTATCGCGACGGAACAGTCCCATACTGTAGGCAAAAGAGCCAGCAATCCCGTGACGGCTCTCCGTCAGCGTCAAGGTCAGGTCGAACTTCGCCACCTTGTAGTCAAACGAGTACGGCTTCGCCACCGCAGTCCCGAATGCAGGCGTCCCATCCTCTGCGTCATGCAGGGCGAACATCACGTCAAACAACGGATTGCGGCTGATATCGCGTCTGACCTCCAGCGTCTCCAGCAGCTGCTCGAATGGATAGTCTTGGTTCTCAAAAGCCTGTAGAGCACGCTCCTTGATCTCGGCCAAAAATCCAGTGAAGTTCTTATCCCATGCCGGATTGCCACGCATGACCACTGTGTTGACAAACATACCCACTACCGTATGCAGGTCAGCGTGTGGACGGCCTGCTGCCGGACTGCCGATCAGGATGTCGTCTTGACCGCTGTATTTGGCTAACAGCACGTGAAGGGAAGCCAGCAGAACCATGTACATCGTAGATCCGGTCTGAGCGGCCAGCTCTCGTAAGCCTTGTGCCAGCCCCTCTTCCATGACAAAAGGAATCCGGTCTCCTTCAAAAGACTGTACAGGCGGTCTCGGGTAATCGGTCGGCAGCTGTAGGACAGGAAGCTCGCCGCCAAGGGTGTGCTGCCAGTATGCTTTTTGCTCCAGCATGTAGTCGGTCTGGATCAGGTCTTCTTGCCATACGGCGTACTCCTTGTACTGGATGCGGAGGGGCGGCAGTTCTTTTCCTTCATATAAGGATGTCAGTTCTTGGAACAGGAGATTAAGCGATACGCCGTCCGTAATGATATGGTGCATATCGAGCATGAGCAGGTGTCGGGTCACTCCGTCTGTGAGGAGTTGAGCGCGGAAAAGTGGAGCTTGGCTCAGGTCGAATAGCTGGATGAAGGCTTGGACGGCTTGGTCGAACAAACCATCGCGTGGCTCCACCTGTCTTATCTCCATCTCAAAATCGACGGTTGCTTCGATGCGTTGCAACGGCTCCCCGTCTTTCCAGACAAAAGAGGTACGCAAGCTTTCATGACGGGTGACAAGTGTATGCAGAGCCTGTTCCAGACGGGTCGGATCAATAGCTCCTTCGATCTCCCACATGATTGGCATGTTGTAGTTGATGCCGTTCTCCTCCATCTGGTGGAGCAGAAGCATGCGTTTTTGTGCTGCAGAGACTGGGTAGAGATCGCGTGGCTCTGTCAGTGGGATTGCTGCATAGTCCGTGGTTCCAGCAGGCTTGGAAGTGGGCAACGCTCCCTCTCCCCCGATTTCCGCCAACATCGCCGCCTGCTCTGCAACAGTCGCATTCTCGAACACCGAACGGATCGACAGCAGAATCCCCAGCTCTTTATGAATCCGCGACACCAGCACCGTTGCTTTGAGTGAGTGCCCGCCTGCCATAAAGAAGTTGTCATGAATACCTACCCGGCTGAGTCCCAGCACCTGCTGCCAGATCTCGGCCAATTTGGCTTCCTGCTCATTGCGCGGTGCGGTGTAGGTCATGCCTGTGTCCATCGTTGGGTCTGGTTTGGGCAGGGCGCGCTTGTCCACTTTTCCATTGGTGGTCATCGGGAGCTGATCGAGCATGACGAAGTAAGACGGGATCATATAATGCGGCAGGTCTTGTGCCAGATGTGCCTTGATGTCTGCGATGCTCACCTGCTCGTCGGCGACGATGTAGGCACACAGAACCTTTTCACCGCTTGCTTCATCGGCGTGGGTAATCACGACGGCATCTTTGATCGTCGGGTACTGATTCAGCTTGGCCTCGACCTCACCCAGCTCGATGCGGAAACCACGGATTTTGACCTGTGAATCCATGCGCTCCAGATATTCGATGTTGCCGTCGGGCAGCCATCTGACCAGGTCGCCGGAGCGGTACATGACTTGTCCCGGACGGAATGGATTGGGGACGAACTTGCCACGGGTCAGCTCTGCTTGGTTCAGATAGCCGCGTGCGACACCATCTCCCCCGATGCACAGCTCTCCGGGAACACCGACAGGCTGGAGACGGTTGAGTGGATCGAGGACATACAGCTCGGTATTCGTGATCGGTTTGCCGATCGGGACGCTTGTCGCATGGGCAAGCAGTTCGTTGATCGAATAGGTCGCGGCAAAAACGGTCGTTTCGGTCGGGCCTTATCCGTTCGCCAATTTGCCAGGGCCGATGCGGTCGAGCGCTTTGCGGATGTGCGGTAGGGAGAGACGTTCGCCACCGACCAGCACTTTTTTGACATGCTGGAGGCAATCCACGTCGTGTTCGACCAGTGCGTTGAACAGAACCACGGTGCTGAAGAAATGATGAATCTCCTCGTCGCGGATGACCTGTGCCAGCTTAGGGATGTCGAGGACGGTTTCTTTTGCGATCAAAACCAGCTTCGCCCCATTGAGCAGTGCCCCGTATGTGTCAAAGGTACAGCCGTCAAAAGCGTAGTTGGACAGCTGCAGGAACGTACTTTCCGGACTGATCTCGATATAATTGGTCTCTTTTACCACCCGGCTGATGTTGGCATGGGTGTTGAGGATGCCTTTTGGCTTGCCGGTGGTACCGGATGTATAGATGATGTAACAGATGTCATCGGATGTGCTCAGGGCACCGAGATTGGTCGTCTCCTGCTCGGCAACCGCTTCATCACGAACGGTGATCACGGGAAGGTGGCCAGCAACAGTACCGATCCACTCAGGCTGTGTCACGAGGAGGACGGCTTGGGAATCTTCGAGCATGTATTCGATCCGATCCGCAGGGAACTCAGGGTCGATCGGCAGATACGCCGCCCCTGCCTTCAGGATGCCGAGGATGGCGATCTGCATCTCGAAGGAACGCTCGACCATCAGCCCAACCACATCCTGCTGCTTCACGCCTTGGCTGATGAGATAGTAGGCCATCTGGTTCGCGCGGGCGTTCAGCTCTCCATAGGTCATCGTCATACCGTCGAAGCTCATCGCGATCCGATCGGGATGATTCTCCACCTGTTCCTCGAAAAGCTGGTGGAGGGTCTTCTCTTTGGGACAGTTGGTTTTACTCTGGTTGAACTCTACGAGCAGTTGGTGCGTTTCAGAATCTGTCAGCATGTTGATGTGACCAAGCAGCATGTCAGGGTGTTCGGTGACGGCTTGTACGATCTGCTGGAAGTGGCCTGTGAGTCGCTCCACGGTTTCCCGTGCGAACAGCTTGGTCGCGTAGTCGATGGTCAGTTGGATGGTGTCAGCCTTTTGCTCGGCGGTCAGGGTCAGGTCGAACTTGGCGACATGATAGCCAGTCTCATACGGCCCAACGACAACTCCGTCCAACTCAGGCAGCTCCCGTCCGGTGTTTTGCATCGTAAACATCACGTCGAACAGTGGATGACGGCTCACGTCACGCGCGATGTTGAGCTTTTCCACCACTTTTTCAAATGGATACTCCTGATGCTCGAACGCAGACAGAGTGGTTTCCTTGATCTCCTCCAAAAACGCGCGGAACGGCTTCTCCGCCGTCGGTTGACCGCGCAGCACCAGCGTGTTGACGAACATTCCGACAATCGGCTCCAGATCGGCATGCGGTCTGCCTGCAATCGGGCTCCCCACCAGAATATCTTCCTGTCCGCTGTAGCGGGAGAGCAGCACTTGGAACACAGCGAGCAGCACCATATAGGCAGAGGTGCCAGTCTGGACGGCCAGTTGCTCCAGCTTGTGAGTCAATTCGTGATCGAGTTCGAGCGAAACGATCTCCCCTTCAAAACTCTGCACAGGTGGTCGTAAGAAGTCTGTCGCAAGCTCCAGCACCGGCAATTCACCTGACAAGGTGTCAAGCCAATAAGCTTCTTGTTTCTCCATCCGCTTGGTCTGGGTGCTGCTGTGCTGCCAGACGGCGAAGTCTTTATATTGAATCCGCAATGCCGGAAGTGCTCCACCCTCTCCGTGATACAGCTCTGTCAGCTCATCGAACAGGATGTGTAGCGAGACGCCATCCGAGATGATATGGTGCATGTCCAGCATGAGGATGTGTCGGTCTGCCCCATATGTGAGCAGCCCGGCGCGGAATAATGGTGCCAGATTCAAGGTAAAAGGTTGGATAAATGCGTTGGTTTTGGCTGTGAGTTCATCTTCACTCACCTGTTCACGCAGAAGGTGGAAGTCAAGAGATGGATGAATGCGTTGCACAGGCTCTCCGTCAATCCAATCGAAGGAAGTACGCAGGCTTTCATGGCGGTTCATCAGTTCTTGCAGGGCAGCTTCGAGCCGTTGGATGTCCAGCTCCCCATCCAGTGTCATCATGAGCGGCATGTTGTAGCTTAGTTCGGCTCCGTTTAGCTGGTGGAGGATCAGTTGACGTTTTTGGGCAAAAGAGACGGGATAGTCGTCTTGCACGGCTGCAGGCTCGATAGTCGTGAAGCCTTCTGTTGCGCTCAATTGCTGAATCTCGTTGGCTAACTGGCGAATGGTCGGCGCTTGGAAAATCGTGCGCAGCGGCATTTCTACATCAAATGTCTTGTGAATCTGGGAGAGGAGTATCATCCCCTTCAATGAATGACCGCCGAGGCCAAAAAAGTTGTCGTTCACCCCGATTGGTGTGTGTGGCAGGCCGAGGATGGATTTCCAGATGGCTTCCAGTTTTTTCTCGGTATAGGTCACGGGTGCGTCGTATTCGGTGTCACGCGTTGTGGTGGTGTCTGGTGTGGGCAATGCTTGTAGGTCGACTTTGCCATTCGCGGTAAGCGGGAACGCCTCTAGGAAAAGGAATGCGCTCGGGATCATGTAGGCTGGCAGATGTTGTTGCAGGAAAGCACGCAGCTCTGCCACGCTTACTGGTTCACGCTCACTCATTCGGTCGGTCGTGACGAGATAAGCGACCAGCTCCAGTTCCAAAGACCCTGCATCATGGGCGATGACGACCGCCTTTTCGACTTGTTCGTGCTGTTGGAGCGCGTGGGCGATCTCAGATGGTTCGACCCGGTATCCGCGGATTTTGACTTGATGGTCTGCGCGGCCGATGTATTCGATGGAGCCATCTTCGGAATAGCGTCCGAGGTCGCCGGTCCGATAGAGACGCTCGGTACGACCCAACCTATCAGCAACGACAAACTTCTCCTCTGTCAGCTCTGGCAGGTTGAGGTATCCGCGGGCAAGCCCTGCTCCGGCGATGTGAATTTCGCCTGCAATGCCTGCTGGTACAGGCTGGCCTTGTTGGTCGAGCAGATAGATTCGGGTGTTGTGTATCGGTCTGCCGATCACCGGGCGCGCTTGGAACGTGGACAGGGTGTCCCAGTCAAGCGGCGTGGCAATACAGCCGATCGTCGCTTCAGTCGGGCCGTAGTGATTCATGAACGTGGTATGCGGGACGTAGGTGTGGTAGGTTGCTACGTCGTGAGCGTTGATTTTTTCGCCGCCAAGTACGATGAGGCGCAAAGCGTTCAGTTTGGCAGTCTGGACAACAGGTTCCCCCGACCCTACCAGCGCATTCACGACCGTCTGGAACAGAGAAGGTGTCATTTTGATATAGGTAACCTGCTGCTCGGTCAGGTACTCAACGTGACGTATAGGGTGCTGATAGATTTCTTTTGCCACGATCACAAGCGTGCCGCCGTTCAATAGAGATGGATACAGACTCGTATACCCCAGGTCAAACCCATACGAGGATACCAGCGCGGCTCGGTCTTGGTTCGTGGTCCCCGCTTGGGCCGTGAACCAGTTGACATAGTTGACCAGTCCGCGGTGCTCTAGGAGAACGCCTTTTGGCTTGCCCGTGGTACCGGATGTGTAGATGACATAGACGAGGTCATCTGGGCTGTTGACTGGATCGGGATTGGAGGAGTCGCCTTGGTAGAGTGATTGGTCGTCGACAAAGAGCACGTCGCTTACCCCAATCTCTTGCGCCACGTCCCTTTGCGTCAAAACCATCTTGCTCTGACTATCCCGGAGCATATACGCGATCCGATCCATCGGGTGTTCCACATCAATCGGCAGGTACGCTCCCCCCGCCTTCATCACCGCAAAGACAGCAATCACCATCTCAACAGAAGGCTGGATCACCAGCGCGACGATATCATTTGGCTGTACGCCTTTTGCACGCAGGTGTCTTGCCAGTTGGTTTGCTTTTTCATTCAGTTGCTGGTAGGTCAGCTCCTGATCCTGACAGATGACCGCCACCTTGTACGGAAAGCGTGCCGCCTGTTCCTCCAGCATCTGATGGGTGGTCGGTGCGCTGTTGTGTTCTTGTGCAGTCTGGTTAAAAGCAAGCAACGCCTCTTTTTCCCCGGCGGTCAGCATATCCAGCTCACGTAAGCGACGGTCTGGGTTGCTTGTAATCGCGCGCAGCATCTCTGTAAAATGCTTCGCCATCCGCTCTATCGTCTGAGCCCGGAACAGCTTGGTACAGTAGGTCCACCGCAGCTGCAAGCCGTCACCCTCTTCCACAGCGGTGAGCGTGATATCCATCTTAGAGACATGGTATTGCGCTTCGTATGGGGTAACCGTCACCCCGTCCAAGCTCGGTATCGTACTGCCCATATTCTGCAAGACGAACATCACATCAAAAATCGGATTGCGGCTCGGGTCACGTGGGATGTTCAGCATCTCAACCAGCTCTTCTAACGGAACATCCTGATTTTCAAAAGCATGCAGCGCATCTGTCTTCACTTCAGCTAAAAATTCTTTGAACGTCTTCGCCGCAGTCGGGTACCCGCGCATCACCAGCGTGTTGACAAACAGCCCGACGATGGACTGCACATCCGCGTGAGCACGCCCTGCGATCGGACTGCCCACGATGACCTCTTCTTGCCCGCTGTATTTGCCAAGCAGCACCTGATAAGCCGCAAGCAGCACCATATAGAGCGTCGTCCCAGTCTGCTGGGCGAGCTGATGGAGCGCACGGCTCAGCTCCTGATCGAGATCGAAGGCCAGGGTCATCCCTGCGAAGCTTTGCACTGATGGTCTGGAAAAGTCAGTCGGCAATTGCAGAGACGGCAATTCGCCAGACAGCTTGTCTAGCCAGTAGATTGCCTGCTGCTCCTGCCCCCGCTCATCTTGCGTGGTCAACTCCGCCTCGGCTTGCCATACCGCAAAGTCCTTATATTGGATCGGTTGTTCCGGCAAGGTCTCACCCGCATAAATCTGAGAAAGCTCGTCAAACAATACCGTCATGGACACACCATCAGAAATGATATGGTGAATGTCGAGCAATAACAGATGACCCAAGCCATCATCTCTATACGTAAGCAGCTCTGCACGCAGTAATGGCGCTTGATCGAGCAAGAAAGGCTGTTGGAATTTTGCGACTGCTTTGTCGATCAACTCTTTTTTATCAGTGAAGGCAGAAGAAGTCTGCTTGCTTACAGCCAGCTGGAACGCAGCTCTCTCTTCCACGCACTGTACAGGCTCACCCTCGATCCACTGAAACGACGTACGCAGGCTCTCGTGTCTGTCGATCAACTGCTGGAATGCATGCTCCAGACGCCCTGCATCGACTTCCCCTTCCAGATCAAAAACCATCGGGATGTGGTAAGCCAAACCCGTCCCTTCCATCTCGTGCAGGATCAGCATGCGCTTCTGTGCCGACGTGACCGGATACGATTGCTGCTCCTCACAGCGCGGGATGGATGGATGTTCCCTTTTTTCCGCTTCCCGAATAAAGTCGGCCTGCTTGGCAATCGTGTCATGGACGAACAGATCACGAACCTTCATTACGATGTGGAATCTTTTCTGGAGCTGGGAGACGAGCACGCCTGCTATCAGCGAGTGACCACCTAAGTCGAAGAAATGGTCATGGATGCCGACAGAGCCAACATGCAGAACCTCCATCCAGACCGCAGCAAGCGCTTCTTCTGTCTCATCCCGTGGGGCGACGTACTCCACACCTGTGCTGGTGAATTCCGGCTTAGGCAAGGCCCGCTTGTCTACTTTTCCATTCGTAGTCATCGGAAGAGCATCCAGTGTGATGATATGCGTCGGGATCATATAAGGCGGTAGCTTTAGGGAAAGCTCTGCTTTGATCTCTGCTGTGTCGATCTCCTGATCCGCCGCGATGTAGGCGCAGAGATAGCGCTGGTTTGGCTCATCTTCGCGGGCGATGACGACGGAGTCTTTGACCTGTGGATGGCTGTTGAGCAGGGTCTCGATCTCGCCAAGCTCGATGCGGTAGCCCCGAATTTTCACTTGTGTGTCAATTCTGTCAATATAAGCCATATTGCCGTCTGGGAGCCATTTGACCAGATCACCGGTGCGGTACATGAACCCCTCTGGCTTGAAAAGATGCGGGATAAACTTCTCTCTGGTCAGTTCCTCCCGATTCAGATACCCCTTCCCTACCCCGTCCCCGGCAATGTAGAGTTCGCCGATCTCACCGGGTGGGACAAGACGCTGCAGCTCGTCCAAGACATAGACCTCTCCGTTGGCAATCGGTTTGCCGATCGGCACACTGGTCTGGTTCTTAGCCCAACCGTCAACCGTATAGGTCACTGCAAAAACGGTTGCTTCCGTGGGTCCATAGACATTGATCACTTTGCCCGGCCCGATGTGTTCATATGCTTTTCTCGCATGGTGGGCAGACATACGTTCACCACCGATGAACACACCCTTGATCCCTGTGAGGCAATCCACATCGTAATCGACCAAGGCATTAAACAACACAACCGTACTGACAAAAGAAGTCACTTTCTGCTCACGGATGACGCGGGCCAACTCCGGCATATCGATCACCGTATCTTTTGGGATCAGCACCAGTCTGGCCCCATGCAGAAGCGACGCGTAGATATCATACACACTGCCGTCAAATGCATAGTTGGAAAGCAGTAAAAAGGTATCGTCCGGCGTGATCTCGATGCAGTCCGAGGCCTTGATAAGATTCACAACATTCGAATGAGCGATCAGGCTCCCTTTGGGTCTCCCTGTCGTCCCTGATGTATAGATGACATAGCAGGCATCATCTGGCGTATTGACAGATTCCAGATTGGACGGGTCCTGTTCGGACAGGATGGGATCATCTACGGTAAGCACCTCTGTCCCACATGGCTCCTCTGCGAACAACCCATCTGCTATCTCTGCTTGGGTAAGTAACAACGGTGCATCCGCATCCGCAAGCATGTAGCGAATCCGCTCTGCCGGCAGATCCACATCAATCGGCATGTACGCCGCTCCTGCTTTGAGCACACCTAGCATGGAAGCGATCATCTCACAGGAACGGTCGGTCAACAGTCCAATGATCTGTCCACGCCCGATTCCTTTTGCACGAAGCAGCCGTGCCAGCTGATTGGCCCAGGCGTTCAGTTGGGCATACGTCCACTCTTCCCCCTCATAGGTCAAAGCAATACGGTCGGGAGACTCCCACACCTGCTCCTCGAAGAGCTGGTGCAGCGTTTTGCCTTTCGGATACGGCTTTTGCGTCTGGTTGAACTCCATGAGCAATTGGTCTTTCTGCTCTTGGGTCAGTACGTATGTTTCATCTTGATGAGGCATCCAGATACTCCTCCCTTTCCAAAAATCTTGTACACAAATAACATATACCAATCATCACAGTGTTGTTTTATTCCAAACAGTCAAAAAGTTATGATAAACATTTATTTTTTAACAAGTTTAGGTGTGACTCCGTATCTTTTTTTAAATGCTAGCGAAAAATTATTCAAATATTCGTACCCGACCTTCTCCGCCACTTCAGTGACCGACAGGCGTCCTTCCTCCAGCATGCATTTTGCTTTTTCCATCCGTTTTTCGTGCAGGTATTGAAAAACCGTCATGCCATACAGCTGCTTAAAACACTTCTGCAGCTTCCCTTGGTTCAGATAGACCATCTGGGACAGCTCCACCATGGATGGGGGCTGCTCCATATTGGAGAGGAGGATCTCGGCGGCCTTGGTTGTCAGCTCTTTATCCTTTCTGTTGAGCAAAGAACTCTCTTGGTAGCGCTTACAATATTTAACATGATCCAAAAAATAAGAAATCACCTCAAGCGACTTGGCTTCTAGATACATCGAACGGATCGCCTGACGGTAGGGACAGTCCAAGATCTGAGACATGGTCGACTGGATCGGTGAAGTCAACTCCTCCGAATACAGGAGGTACTGATTCTCATTCCCCAACAGGATCGTCTGCAGATGCTGTGGCAGTGTCTCCATCAGTCCCTTGTACGTGGTACGGAAAAAATGTCCGGGAACAAACACTTTGACCCATGTGCATCTCTCCTGACCGGGAAAATGGATGGCATTGCGATGCCCCGGATTGTACGAGACATGGCTAGACTGCGGCTCCTGAATGTACTCCATCTGCTGGTCGTAAATATATCGTCTGGCCCGTCCATGGAGCATAAAGCCAAAGGTGACCATCGGACTTTTCGTGCGTAGATCAAGATCTATCTGGTCATAAAACACCACATCTCCCACCATCAACCCGATGCCAGATGGGAAAAAATGCATATCCAACTTTCCTTCCCCGACAGGACGCGGCGATGTAAACGACCACTGGAACCCATCTGTGGACGGACTCATGTTCAGGTCGTGAACCAGCTGGTAGAGGGTATCTTGCCAATCCTTTGCTTCGATATCAATTTTCATAAGACCATGCCTCCCATCAACGCCGACGCGCAACAAATTCTTTTAAAATTAATTTTATTTATATTAAACCAAAATATATTAACGGTTATTAATGTAAAAAAATAAGCCACTCTGGAAGGGTTCCCTCCGAAGTGGCTTGGTCTGTGTTTTGATAACGACTGGATGCTCTATGAAAAAAGAAAACCACTGCGCCGGGATTCGTCCTGGGCGGTGGTTTGTTAAATACTGATTGATCTATAATATTATAAGAGCAAGTGTTCCAAATCGATTGTCTTAGATCTTCCGCGAATCTGTTAACCCTAAAATTGTTTTTTGTACAATCTGATCGATCAGCTGAGAATTAATTCCACCAGATGTATGATCTTCACTAATGATTAAAATTTTATCATCAACTAAAGTAGCTTCTGTGTGTAAAACAAAACCACTATCCTTATATGCTTGAAGTTTCTTCTCCCATTTTTCACGATAATCTGAAAGTGTCATCATACCAAGATGTTCCCAATAAAAGATTTGACCAGTTTCCAAATTTTCAATAATAAAATCAGGTTTTACTGTCCGTCCATCTCTCATCGTCAATCGGCTCTCATAACCGTATGTAATCCAACCTTCTTTCTCATATTTGTATAAACAGTTAGCAATAATGACTTCACTTTTGGAAATCATGAACTCTCCGCGCTCAGAAACATTGATATAACGGCTGTCTACACGTTTTTTACTAACCTCTTTGATATCAGGCAAGAAGAAGAGATCCGTAAAACGACGAGCTGCCTCAGAAAATTCATCTGTAGTATAGCGCAAATAATTATGGAAATCTCCTTGATGCATAATTATTATTTTCTTTTCTTGGCGGGTTAAAGCTGTGTAAAGCAGTTCTCGTGAAAGAAGTTGGGACTCCGGGAGAATAAAAAAGACTGTCTCAAATCCACTGCCTTGTGACTTATGCACACTAATGCAGTAAGCCAATTCCATGGGATAGTTCCCTTCTTCTGATAGTTGATTAGGATAGTAGACATAGCTATAACCAGGTTGTGTAGAATAAGCAATCTCGACTGGAGGCTCTCCCTTATTGGTGTTATTTTTACCCAGAAATTTTCCAGTGACAATTCCAATTTCACCATTTGCTATGTAGCATAATGCAGAATTTTTTTGGGTGTACGGATGGATAGACCCTTTCCATGTGCTATTTCGGAGATTTATTACTTTGTCACCATAAACAATATTGTCAGAACCTTTAGGCTTAGCAATTTTTCGCTTTGTATAATGTTTCGTTTCCGATTGTAAATTATGGGCCAAATCAATAAATGATTGCCGATATGTTGTTTGAATGAATTTATTAATCTCTTTCACGCCAAATCCGTAACCGTTCACTGGAGATAGAACTTGCCATTTCTCTATCTTTTTTTCTGCATTGTTTACATTAAAATATATATATCCATTTGAGTCGGTACCGCCAATTGATATGTTAAAATCATATGACTCATTCCCTGGTGTGAACAATAGTTCTTCCCTCAATACATCTTTTAGCTTCTCGCGTAAATCGGAACTGTCATACCATTTGACAAGTCTCAAGTTACTTTGTTTTGTACCTTGTTGCTCATTCGAATATTTCTCGAGAAATTCCTCGATTACACTCTTGTCCTTCTCGTCTGTAAAGCAACGACTCAATACCACATCTGAGCGTTCAGACTGTTCCTCTCTATTCGATTCTTGACGTAAAATTTGCACCAACTCAGCATAAGCAGGTCCTGTTATTGTTCCGTTTTGTCCAATTTTATTCGGTTTAAATAAGTGAACTAAATCCATAAAAGGTTTACCCGTTCCTATAGGTGGAAGTTGTCGATAGTCCCCAACGAGGATAAGACGCTCATATGCACCCAACGCATCTAGAAGAGCTCCAAGCTGATCTTCCGATAGCATTGAGGCTTCATCTACAATAATAGTACGGGCTCCGGTATATTTTGCTGCATCAGGATTCAGATGATATATTCCTGTCTTGTAATCATAGCGTTTATGCTTTGTAAGGAATTGTGCAACTGTTTGTGCATCAAACCCAAGCTTGACCCTTGCCTTGCCGGTTGGTGCAAGTTTAAGAACCCCCTTTTCTTTAATACCTGGGATATTTTCAAAAATTTTCAATAAAGTTGTTTTTCCCGATCCTGCTGGACCTATTAACAAAGAAAAACGGTAGTTACACAAAATACGGAGTGCTTCTGCTTTCTCCTGACGTGCTAGAATATCCTTTGAAGATGTTTCTTCCTTTTGAATATAGTTATTCACTAAGTAGTTCCAATCATGTTGGATAGAGAATGTACGTTGCTCAATGATCGACTTGTTAATACGTCTAGTAATAACTGCTTTGACATCTACCAATCTTCTTAGTTTAAAAAAAGATATCGGCTGGATCTCATTCTTAGGAATATGCACAACTTCTTGTTGTAAAAAATTATTATCCACATACGCTTGTAATAAGTCAGAGTTCACCCTACAGGGGGGAGCAAGAGTTAATTGCTCAATTCTCTCCATTAATTCTTGTTCAGGTAGCAACGAGTGACCAGAAGTAGCAGCTTCTTCCAAGAGAGAAACAAGTAAGGCTCTGACTCGGCGTTCGTCTAAATCATCTGTTAGGGCAGTTGGCCGAGGCAGTGGAAAAGCGAGACGTACCTTGTCTACAGGGAGAACTGCTTTATCTATTTTCGAAAAGGCTAAAGCATATTCTGTTCGACGGGTTTGTTCAAATAATAAATACGGATTATCAAGGATTTGTTCTATTTTCGGTTCAAACTGTTTTATAACATCGGCGGCTTGTTGATTGTCCAGTTGACAGCGACTGAGCAGTTGTAGAAATTGCTTTTTTGTTTCTTTGGCTGCCATCCATAAACGTTTATTAGATCCATTATAAAGTTTTTGACCAATGCTCCCCAAGATACTACCGGGATTGCTTATTTCTTGGTCTAATATCTCCCATGGATTTTTTTTGAGGAGGTCGCCATAAGTCTCATATATGTGTTTTTCAATTTCCCAAGCTAGTTGTAGCCCATCACAGAAACCAAATGCCGCCAAAACAGCCCCCATTCCAGGATACCCTCCACGCATGTCCCATAACTCAGACACTCTGTCTTCTATCCATTTTAACTCATAGGTGAAATCGATTTCTAATACTTTTGAAGTGTTTTTCAATGCAGTTGCCATAGCAAAAAGTGAATCAATAGCTGTATCATGTTCCACCAACTCGGATGAATAAGAAAACTCCAAAAAATCAGGTGCAACTGCGATTAATTCTCGATAGTTAAGATCCGAGTCTGTCTTCTTTTGATAATCCAAAATTTCATGGTATGGCATCAAGAACCCTTCTGGATTGTTATTAGTGAGAGTGTGTCCAATACAGCGATCCCATACAAAACTACGGTGACCTCTGTACCCTTCTGGATAACGATAAGGTACGATCTTTCCAACTTCTCGTACACAGGCCACGCCGACAATGATCCGTTCACTAGGTTCTGATAAAGGAGTATGTTTAGCATAGAAAAAGATCAACGAACGATGTGGTTGTAATGAATTAAAGAAAGAATCCAGCAAAATTTGCTGATTATCAGGATGTTGGACCCAAACGTTCCCCTCAAAACCCAGTGCTACGCTTTCCTCTTTGCTCGGATCGTAGAGAAGTCCAAACTGCTTTGCTTTAGAGGATTCATGAGTAGATGGATCTTTCATCATCCATAAGAATGGTACAGCGTTAAATGAGTATGGCTTGTGATGAAAAATTCCTGGTTGAAAATCATTAAATAGTTTATTGAACTTTTGCCAGGCGTGAGGTATTAATCTAGTATATTCATGTGGGGAAAGAAATGTCCCCTTTTCAGAAAGACAAGCAAGATCGGACGGATTTTCCCATTCCGAAATTAATACTCCTTCCGACTTCTTTTCGTGATCGGGATCTTTAGTAGAATCAATTTTAGGCAATATTCTGCAAAATGAATTATCCACTACATTACAGCACACTGTACCGTTCCATTTGTTATCATGCCAAGGAACCCTCGCTGAAAGATGTTTTAAAGGTAGAGTACACATAATTAAGCATCCTTTCATTAAAAATACGTAATTATTTAAAAATTTTGTAGTTGTTCAACCATTTTCGGGACCCATCTTACTTTTCTCGTTAAAGGATGATGATAGAATAATTCAGATTCATCGGAAGAGATCCCAATAGTAATATGATTATTAATTAACATTAAACAACGCTCTGCATATTTTTTCGTGTAAGAGTTTGTTCCCCAAGCCAAAATAATTGGAACTTTGCAGTTAATAAGAGCATGATTTCTTTCATCTTTTCTTTGGGATGAAAAGATAGAGTGTAACATACAAAGAGTATCGTGTTCAAATTTTCCAATTTTCTTTCCTAATTCTCTACTATCTTTTTCTCGTATGTCGGATAAATTTATTATTCTTATATGATTCCATCGTTTATTATTCATAATTTGCATAATTTGTGTTTGTGTCTTGTCTGGTACCGCAGTGACCAAAGTTTTTGTTTGAAAGTTGATATTAAAGTTTTCTACGTCTATTATTTCGGGTCGAGAGTCCAAAGGAATAGAAGCCCCAGGATTCATCATAATGGCAATGGCGTCAGGTTTAGTAGTAGATATCTTAGACTTTGATATACGATAATCGTTTCGTACGATTTCAAGTACACTCCTGCATTCTATAAGTTTTTTTCCATCTAAATGTAAATCATAAAAATGACCATAACAAAAAAACTCAGATTGAATAGACATATGTTCACTCCTGTTTCAGATAAGGGAAGAATACAATGTAAATTTTACCATAGTAATCGTCTGATTTCTTCCCTATGATGAACTATAATTACTTAGAAGGTAGCGTATAACGAAGAGAAACGCCCATTACTATCAGGGCGTCTCGGTCTTCTATATATTAATAATCCTCTATCACTCACTGCCGCTTCATCCAATAAAGCGACTCCCCCCATCGACGCTCCATCTGATAGATCCGTCGTCTTGCTTCCGAATAATACTCATATGCTCCCAGTAATTTTTCACTATAAGCAGCCAATGCCGACGTGTCACCGCTCAAATACCCGACAATCGCTTGGGCCGCATCTCTCCCCCCGGCTAGTGCCAAGGTAATCCCGTGTGAGGATACCGGATCATACGCCATCGCCGCATCACCTGTAGCCAGCCAGTTGGCACCGTGGCAGGATTCCAGATGGCTGCTGTCGATCGCCACCGCGTATGGATCGCTGATCAGTTGGTATCCTCCGTACCCGACGCGCTCTCGGGTATAGCGGGTCTGTTCGAGCAATGCCTGCCACTCGTACCGGGCCAACAACGCTTTGGTGTCATGGAGGTCGGGATCGGTCATGAAGACAGTCACCAGCCTTTGGTTCGGCAAGGGTGCGGTATACCACCAGCCTGTCTCGACCGCTTCGATCAGGCTGGTCGAATCCACCGGGGTCAGGTCTGTCGTCTTCTGCAAAAAGGCGATGATCCCGATCTGGCGGTCTTCTACCACTCGCTTCTGGTTTTGTTTACGCGCGAACCAGCCTGGCCTGCCTGTCGCATCGACGGTGAAGCGGGCCGTGATTCCGCGGTCGCCCAAGGTGAGCTGCCACTTTTGATCATCATGCCAGACGGGGCTGACGGTTTCCGCTGTATGCTCGACTACGACGCCAAGGGATGTGGCCCGCTCCTGCATGCGCTGCTCGAACAGTTGGCGGTTGATGTGCCAGGCGTGTCCGTTCGGATCTTGGATAAAATCATGGTAGTGAAGGTCGGGTGATCCCCAGCTTGATTTGTTACCATAACATTTATTATGGTTATCTTTTTTGAATGTCTCCCATAATCCCAATTGCTTCAACAGCGGAACAGAAGAAGGAGAGAGGCTCTCGCCGATCCTCTCCCTTTTTGGCATCTGACGTCCGATGATTCTGGAACGAATGCCCAGCTCAGCCAGCTTGATCGCTGTCGCCAGACCTGCGGGACCGCCGCCTAGGATTAATACATCTGTCTCTATCTTGTTCACGGATTATTCGCTCTCTTCTGTCGGAGAAATTTGGCGTCCAGTCTCCACCCAGATCTTTTGCGGGAACATCGAGGTATGCTCTGGGCCGGGACGGCTGGTGATGATGCCTACTTGGTTCCACTGGCTGATGAATTTTTTGATACCCGTTACGTAGTTCAGGCTTTTCGCCGGGTTGCCTGTCGTGTATTGAATGCCGCGGAGCCATTTTTGACGGGTAGCCGGACTGAATGCTTGGATTTTGTCTGCCTTGGTGTTGGTTCCATCCATGATGATCTGGTAGTTCGCTTCGGTCAGCACGTCATTAGGGACGCGGGCTGGCCAGAATGTCGGCAGATATTCACCACTGAATGCGCGATAGGCAGACAGGCAGCTCGATGTATCGGTCTGCCATGGGACAGCCATCCAGCGGGTAATGTCACCTGCGTAGCTTCCATCGAGCGGGCCGCCTTCCCCTAGAGCGATCGGTGAGGTCAGGGTGCTGCCAAAGTCCAGCTGGCGAGCATTGCGGCGTTTGATGCGGAATGGTTCACTGAACATCATGGAATGACGCATCGGCCAGGTGAATTCGCATCCCGGATGGAACGGCCCGCCCATCGTCTCATCCAATGCTGCGCGGTCCAGACCGTGTGCACGTTCGGCTGGAGTCATCTCGTCCCATGTCTTGACCTTCGGCAGACCGTCTGAGATGAAGTCGCCCATCGCCCATTGCTTGAGCCATTGGTATTGGGATGGCAGGATCGACATCCATTCACGCGGGTCAGTGCTGGTCGGTACCAGTGTCGCACCGTCACCATAGATACCCGGCCACGCATCCGCTTGCTGATAGGATGCATGCGGATTGCGGAATCTCGTAAAAATCGATTGGCGAAGTGCCAGTTTGTCATCGCTTGGGTCATTGAGCTGTGCCACGAAGTCAGAGTTGGTGAAATCAAGCGGGCTTCCCCAGCCGAATTCTTCGGCAAACCCGGCATTCACCCATTGATAGTCACTGAAGCGTTTGAGGATCGGATAAATATGCTGCGAGAAGGTCGGACGCTTCGGCTTCGTGTTCGGATCGAGCTCAAACCCGGCTTCTTGCATGAGATCATAGCCAGTGATAATCGCTTGTACCCCCGGCGTATAGTCAGGCGGGCCGACGAGCACCCATGCACCTTTTGCTTCGAACACCTGCCCATTGAGGACGACCGTAGCATCGACAGGCCCATCGCTGACATCGTCGTGCCACCCGTCATTGTTGGCAAAAGTGGTAGGGTCACCGCCGACCGTTGCGGATTTTCCGTATCCCCCGAGGAAGATCAGGTGCCCGTTCTCATCGGTACGCAGTTCACCCAAGTAGACCTGCTGATCGAAAAATTGGCCTTTGTCAAATGCATATCGGCTTTGTGAACCGTCTGTATTGGTATTTTTGCCGCTGATCGTGATTTTTCCCGGATCGATGATCAATGGTGTACGGGCTTGATTGGCGTTGCGCAGTGTGCTTGCTGTCGCAGGAACTCCCGGTAATTGTCCCATGGCTGCCGGAATATCGAGTGCCAGGTCAAAATCATACCAGGCGGCTTTGACATTGGAGACATGGACAGACCAGGTGATCTCAGCTTGATCGGCGGTGATTTCTTGGACGATTTCGCCTTTGCGGTTACGGCCAAACAGTCGGAAGCGTGCCCCCTGACGCTTGATGCAGCCTGTGCTGTCGCGGTAGTCTTGGGGATCGATCTGGTGCACACCCGGAATCTCCGGCCCGAGGAAGTATTCGCTCTCACTGTTCCCTACACGCGCAATCCCGATCGCTGGATGAATCACCACGTCAACAATCTGATTGTCCTGTACCTGTATCGGTTGTTTCAGGCTGCGTGGTTGGTTCGGTTCGACGATCGGAACGCCATTTTCGTAGCGTCGCACCTCGGCAGAGGCTTTGTACACGACTTTACGCGCTTCGCTGATGCTGCCGATTGGGGTATGCTCCGGCAGGACACGCCATGTGTTAAACGAAAGATTTTCGCCGTATTCCTGCTGTCCCTGTGCATCAATGTCTTGCTTATGCAGGACGAGTGTCGCCACATGGATCGGCTCGGATTCGCTCTCGTCCCAAGCGACGGTGGCTTGGTCGAGTGGCATCGTCCCATCATTGGTGCGGAGCTGGATGTGAAAATGGAGGGCGACCTCTTCGGTGAGCAGGCGTTTTTTCAGCTCATCGTGCAGGTAGTTGGGATTGGTCGTATCGACGGTTACCTCTGTCGGAACAGCCGGAGTAATCTTATATTTCACGTACTGATTCGGGCCAAAGGCAAACGGCAGGATGCTCCAGTAGGAGGCGTTGAGCACGCTTTTTTCCAGCTTGTTCATCTCGTTGACGATCTGTTCGGTTCTGGGATGGGCGGCGTAGTAGCTGTCGAGTTCACCGTTTTGGCCTGCGTATGTAAACTCGTACATGTCCTTTACCGTATCGACGAAGAACACGTTATTGTTTTGCAAGAGAAAATCGTGGGTGGTGGCATTCTCGTCCCCCTCCAGGATTTTGCGGCCCAGTACGCCGAACAGCTTAATCGCCATGCCGAGCGGTTTACGGATGTCGGCACCTGTCGGGGCTACTTCGTCACTGGAAAAACGCACCCATGCCGGAAACTCCTCATATCCAAATACGCCTACACGCAGCTCCTGCGGCAAATCTGGACAAATCTTGAAGGTTCCGGCTGCACATCCGTGTGTCTTGCGAAATACGGGACGTTGCACAGGGCATTGTCCTTGGGCGATCGCTCTGCCCATCGGCCCATCTACGAACATTTTTTTCAAGCCAGCAATCGGGTCTTCCGTCCCAGATTGGCCGGCCTTGGTTGGATTTTGGTCGCTCATATTACTCCACCTGCTCTCTGAGTATTTATATGGATACTATAGCTTTCAGAGTAGTCATATGACCATTGACCCGAGTCACTTCTTGGGTCATGCCGGTCACTGACTTGGCAGATGGGTGGGGTTGGCGCTGTGCCTCTTTATCCGGGCACTCCCGCAGGCCAATCGGTGATACGGTTAATGATCGTCCACATCAGTGCATCGATATCGGCGCGCATCTGATCCAGTTGTGCATCGTTGCGGGAATTGGCCAGAATTGCCCAGACATACTGATTGTTGGTGCGGACAAGGATCGAAGCCGTACCCGGAAGGTCTCCCAGATGCCAGTAGTTGCCCAGAGCGTTAATAGCCCAGCCCTTCGCGTAATTGGCGGGCGTCATATCAGGTCTGGGTGCAGTCGTCGGCGTGATCATGGTGCCGAGTGTGGCAGGTCTTAGGATGTCTGGGACGGTAGCGAATCCGTCTACACGGAGGGCGAACTTGACGAGGTCTTTGGCAGATGCGATCCAGCCTCCGTGTGCGTCCATACGGGAGACTCGGATCGCGTACGGATTCCACGCCGCGGTCTGCGAATAATAGACGACCTCGTTGGGACGACGCTGTGCCAGAGTGTCACCGGCGATATGCATATCGGTAATGCCACTGGGCGCAAGAACATTCTGTCTGACATAATCCGCATATGTTTGGCCGGAGACTTGTTCAATCACCCGCCCGAGCACCAAATATCCGAAGTTGAGGTATTCAAAACGTGTTCCCGGCGTATGGGTCAAGGGGCGGTTATTCGCCGGATCGAGCATCCACGTGATCAACTCGTCTTGATTGAGGTTAAACATGGTAAACATCGGGTCCTGAGATGTGGCCCAGCCGCTCGTATGCTCCAACAGATGCTGCACGGTGATCTGATTGATGGGAGAATTTGCGGGCAGTGTGCCATAGGTGTTGCCGAGGATGCTGTTGGGGCCGAATACTCTGTCACCCAGATTCAGACGCCCGGCTTCGATCAGTCGAAATACCGCAACCGAGGTGATCGGCTTCGAGACGCTGGCAATCCGGAAGAGATGATTGGTCGTCACCCGTTCATTGGTAGCGGTGTTGGCTAGCCCGAATGCTTGGGACAATACCAATCTCCCCCGATGAGCCAGAGCCAGAGACAATCCCGGTACCCTGTGATTATTCATGAAAGTGGTCACCGTCTGGTCGATGAACGCCTGTTCCGCGTCGGACAGAGACGGTTTGTGCCAGATGGCCGCGTGACGGGCCGTTCCGCGCAATGGATAGCCGCTTACTTTAACCAGACGGAAGCCACGGGCGACCATGGCGTTAAAATCCGCTTGATATTCCGCATCGGTCAAACCATGGCGGCTGAACCAAGTAAGTGCCGGTCCTTGAATCCAGATCGCTGTATAAAAATTCTGACCGCCCACCTCATATCCGCTGACACGCAACAGGATGTAGCCTTCGTTGGCCCACTGGTTAAACTGAGCCTGATACTCGGACGGACTCAGACCGTGACGCGCGACCCAACCGGCGATCGGCGACTTTTCCCAAATCGCGGCAAAACGAGGCTGACCGCCGACAGAGTACCCGCTCACGTCAACAGGATGATACCCTTGTGGAGTCAAGGCGTCGTATTCGGCTTGAAGCTCAGCAGCCGTCAAGCCATGGCGGGCACGAAACGGTGGGCCGTCGGTTTTATGCCAAATCGAGGCATAGCGGGCCTGACCGCCCACCTCATAACCGCTCACCCGAACAGGACGATACCCCTGCCTGGTGAGATCATTAAACAAGGCCTGATGCTCCGCAGCCGACAGCCCATGCCGCGCCTGCCATGCAGGGCCTGGTGATTGTTCCCAGACAGCATCATAGCGGTCAACTCCTCCGACACCATACCCACTCACATCGATCAGCCGATACCCCTGGGAAACCAGTGAGTTAAAGGTGGCTTGATACTGTGCAGCAGTAAGTCCATGACGTGCCTGCCATGCATACGCCATACAAACACCCCTCATAACGTAGTGGTCGCGGGATGAGTCAGGGTTGCAGGATCTGTTAGTTGGATCTGGTAGGTCTTACAGATGTGGTGATCGTCACCGTCTGACTGGAAGCATCCCAATGGACTTGGGCCCCCAACCCTTCGCTTACAAAGCGCAATGGAACCATGGCATAGCCGTTGACCATTTGCGCTGCAATCGGTAAGGTTACGCTCTTGTTGCCAACCTGTGCTTGCTGCTTGTTCATCTGCAGGGAGATTTTCGTCTCTCCCTTCACAGCTGTCACTGTAAGATTGCTGGCATTCCAATCGACCTGTGCACCCAGCTTCTCAAAAATGGCACGCAGCGGAACCAAGGTGTTCCCTCTCTGCACAACAGGAGACTGCTCAAAGATCTGTACTTCGCCATTGATCACGACCCGGATATAGCCCAGCTGAAGCGGGGGAAAGGAGATACCGCTGCCAAAATATGCTTTCCGCTTGTTGGAGATGGCATTGAGACTGTCTTTTCTCTGCTTCAAAATGGCCGCGATGGTCTGATCCTTGCGGGTATTGATTTTGATCAGGGTCTCTTTGCGTTTTTGCGCGATCTTCGCTTGGTAATTCTGTTTCAACGACTCCAGCTTTGAGGTGTACTCCTTGCGTTTTTGCTCGATTCTCTTTTCGGCTTCTCTTTTGGTGATGCTGCCTGATTCGTATAGATCCATGGTGTAGCCAGAGTAGTAAGAGTCCGATTCTTTTTGCAACAGATCCATCGTATATCCGGTGTAGTACGGGTCGACCTCTTTCTGATACAGGTCCATGGTGTAGCCTGTATAGTAAGGATCAATCTCCTTTTCATACAGATCCATGGTATAGCCTGTGTAGTAGGGATCGATGTCTTTTTCATACAGATCCATTGCATATCCTTCGTAGTACGGGTCTATGGTCTTCTCATACAAGTCCATAGCAAATCCGGTATAGTAAGCATCGATATATTTATGGTATTCATTCAACTTTTGGGTATTTCCAACTTTCTTAACCAGTTGATCATAATCTTTTTTCAACAGCTTGCTCAGGGCATTGAGGTCGGATTCGGTCAGTGACTCGATCCGGTTGAACTCGTTCGTCGTTGATTTTCTCAGCATGTCGTAGTCTTTTTTGGTCTTCTCCAGATATTGCTTATAATCTGCTGCTTCCGCCTCTTTGTAGGCCGCAAATTCCTCCTTGACCTCATCCAAAAAATCCCGATCCACATCAGCTGCATGGACAACCGAATGTTGTGAAAAGATGAGCGTGCAAGCCATGCTTACCGCAAGAAAAGAAGGGAGTATTGCTCTTGTCATTTCCAAAACTCCATTTCGTCAGATGATTTCCTACACACTATATACATATACTGGATTCCAAGTGGATGATCTACCTGTTTTGGTGAAAATAGAGCTTCCTGACCAAAAGGAACATGACAAACATACCCTATTTCTTTCTTACGTCTTATTAAAAAGAGTACAGTACAGATTTAAAAGTCCTAGCCTAGTCATTCCTTTTTAGCCACATGGTTGCGCAAGGGAAGCTTGTTTTCCTCAATGCCCTCCACGACCAATCGGGCAATCTGTCTGGCTCCCGCTTCTTGAAAATGGGTGTTGTCCTGTACGCCGTTTGGATAATTCGGATGGACACCGGCATCCAGCCACAAAAAGATAGACTTGGTCTCCTCTGGCCCCAGCTGGTTGTACAATGCCTTGCTTTTGGCGGTCAGGTCGATCAGTGGTACTTGTTCGGCCAGTGCCAGCTCTTTCATCGCGGCCGGATACAGCCCGTGTGAATCTTGGGCAGCTCCGTCAGCGGCAAAGCGTCTTCGCTCCACTGGTGTGACGAGGACGGGGATGGCTCCCTTTTCACGGGCGCCGTCGATATATTGCTTCAGGTAACTTTTGTAGGTGGTGGAAGGCTCGGTGTATCTGGTCGGGTCCTCTTTTTTCTCGTCGTTGTGACCGAATTGGATGAAGAGATAGTCCCCTTTTTCGATCTTGTCCAATATTGTAGTCAGACGCCCTTCGTCGATGAAGCTTTTGGAGCTTCGGCCTGACTCGGCATGGTTTTTCACGATGATTTTGTCATCGAACAGCTTGCCGAATACCTGTCCCCAGCCTGCGCGGGGAGCCAGCTCGGATGAGTAGGTAGAGACGGTCGAATCTCCTGCGAGGTAGACGGAGATGGTATTTTTCCCGTGCTGGCCGTTGTTGTCAGTTCTTGTCATATCGCTGGACGCGGTGGCATGGCCTCCTGTGAAGATCAGGCTGGCGGCTTCTGCTGCCAAAAAGCCTGACAGATCCGTCCAGCCTACTATGGAGATTGTTTGTGATTTTTATGAGTTTTGATGGTATACTTATACGATCAAATATTTCGTCAGAAAGAAGTGCCTACACCATGATCTTCGAATATGTATCCAAGTTTATCCTCGGGGGCTGTATTCTCGCGCTCGCCACTTACTTGAGCAAATCGAATAATGTGTTCCTCTCCGGTGTGATTACAACTCTGCCCATTATGACTCTCGCGAATATGTCCTTGCAGATGAAGTATATGGACGATCAAAAATTTCATCTGGCACAGAAAAGCGGTATTTTCGGTGCGCTCGGCCTGGTTTTATTCGTCGGCTGTGTGTTCTTGTTGACCAATTGGACAAGACCACTGTATGCCGTGCTGATCTCGTTGGTCATTTTTGTGATATACATGGCGCTGTATAAATACCTTTCCTGATCGGCTTGGCATCCGGAGCAACCGATCATAGAAAAAGGAGGAGCATTACTATCATGCTCCTCCTTTTCTTTTCATTAATAAGTCGGCCAACCGCTGGCATCCCAATAGAGATCATTGATCAAAAGCTTCGGCTTGCCCCCGTCGTTGGCATCATAAGCATGTCTCACAATCATGTTGTTGTTATATACATCTTGATGCCCTGGGCCCCTCCATTGCACATTACCGGAGTCAAGGATCGTCCCCCCGTTGTTCATCATACTGACCCCGTTTTTATCCACGTATGGGCCTGTGATGCTGGTAGAACGTCCGTAGACCATCTTGTAGGTACTGTCCACTCCCTTGCAGCAATAGTCAATAGAGGCGAACAGATAGTAGTAACCGTTCCGGTATGTAATCGTCGGGGCCTCAATCGCTCCACCGTTCACCGTTCTTTTGGCGATCGAATAGATCGTTCCTGTAGGCTTCATCGTATTCGGATCAAGCTTCACGACCTTCAAGCCACTGCCAAAAGAGCCGAATGACAACCACGGCTGTCCGTTCGCATCAATCGTCAGATTCGGGTCGATGGCATTGTAATCATTGCCTTCTTGTGTCGTACGGATCACTAATCCGTCATCCCGCCATTGACCAGCACCGATGCTGTGCGTAGAGGTCAGGCCGATCAGCGAGGTGCGGGAGCCAAAGGTAGAGATGGAATAGTAGAGCCAGTATCTGCCGTTGAAATAATGGATATCAGGTGCCCACACATCGTTGTTGGTGTGATTCGGTACGTAGTTTTTCCACCAGGACAGTGGCTGCAGGAAGATTTGCGGGGTTCTGTACCAATTCGTCCCGTTATCGGATCGGAGGACTTGCAGCCCTGTCCCCGTCGAGAAGGTGTACCAAGCGGTTCCTTCCTTGATGATAGATGGGTCGTGTACATTGGTATCCCCTGTCAGATTCCAAAAGGATGCGTAAGCGGGTACGGCGCAGCTGAGAACCGCTGTGAAAAGGGCAAGACCCATGCTTTTTTTGCTGAACATTTTTACCATGATCGGTACCTCGATTCGATTGAAATTTGTGGATGAACCATTTGATGGACGATAGGTCGGAAGCACCAAAAGAACACGGTCTGCTATGCCTGCACATTTGCTTTATACGCTCTCGCTTTTTCCGTGATCAAATCGTAATTGCCTGTCTTCACCGCTTCTTTGGTCAGGTCACTGCCGATACCGACTGCGACAGCACCGGCTGCGAGCCATTCATGGATATTCTCCAGATGGACGCCACCGGTCGGCATGATGTTCGCCTGTGGGATCGGCCCTTTGATCGCGGAGATCATACGGGGCCCGCTGATTTCGCCGGGGAATAGCTTGATGATATCTGCGCCATTTTCCAAGCCCTCTACGACATCCTTGATCGTCATCGCGCCGGGAATTACAGGGATCTGATAACGGTTGCAGTTGCGGATCACTTCTGGATTGAGATACGGAGTCACGATGAACTGCGCCCCAGCCAAAATCGCGATCCGAGCCGTCTCCGTATCGAGTACCGTACCCGCCCCAATGATCACATCGTCACGCCCTGCATAGTGGGAGGTCAGATTCTCCAGACACTTGACGACAGATGGGACGGTAAATGTCACCTCAATCGCATTAAGACCGCCCTCGATACACTTGTGGGCAAAAAGCTCCACCTGCTCCGCTGAATCTCCCCGCAGTACGCCCACGATCTTTTGCTCGACGATGCTGTTGATGATCTGCCATTTTTTCATGGTCATGAATGGTCTCCCCCTCTCTCCTATCGCTCTGCCACGGCATGGCCCGTTCCCATAAAACGCTCCAGCTCCTCGGTAGTAGGCAATCCTTCGATATCCCCGTGAAACGTCACACAGCGCGCTCCGACTGCATTGGCGATCGTGGCTGCTTCACGCAGGCTGCGCCCACGGATGATAGAGGTCAGGAATCCCGCCGCGAAGCCATCTCCCGCTCCGACCGTATCCACCACCGTATCCACCAAAAAGCCTGGAATGTGCGTGTATTCCCCCTTTTCCAACAGCAGACATCCTTGATCGCCCAGCTTGATCAAGGTGACAGGCACGCCAAGCTCCAGCAGGCGTTTTTTCCAGATCTCCCGGTCATCTGTCTGCAGGAGGAGCGTCAGTTCATTCTCCCCCGGCAAAAAGTAATCACAGAGCGACGCGACATCCAAGAGAACTTCGCGCGCTTCTTCGGCTGTCCACAGCTTGAGCCGGATATTGGGGTCAAAACTGACTTTGGTTCCATTGCGTCTGGCGATCTCAATCGCACGGTACATCATCTTCCGGCAGCTGTCACTGAGCGCAGGGACGATTCCCGTGAGGTGCAGGATGGAAGCTTGGGCGATATAAGCCTCATCCAGCTCGGACGCTTGAAACTGACTGAACGCCGAGCCTCTTCTGTAAAAGTAGACATTCGGATTGCCCGCTGCTTTCAGCTCCTTGAACATCACGCCCGTCGGATAGGCACTGTCAAAGACAACGCGTGATGTGTCGACACCTTCTCCGCGGATTTTTTTAAGCAGATACGTGCCGAAGGGGTCCTTGCCCAAGCGGCTGAACCACCCGACGGAAGCCCCAAGTCTGGCCGCTCCAATCGCTACATTGGACTCTGCACCGCCGATGGAGCGCAGGTAGGTCACTGCGTCTTCGAGTGAGCCGATCTGTGTGGGTGTGAGGAGAACCATGCTTTCTCCGTAGGTTACGATATCTGGCATATCTATCACTTCCTTTTCTGTCTGTGGGCTGTTGGTGTCCGATTCTTCATGAAAATGATCGGGTCGTTACAGGAAACCCTGTAACAGCAGCCACGGCTATTACAGGGTTGTTTGGACTTGTTTACAGGAGTTTACCGGCTCCCGCATTCGCTTTTACCACTGTTGGAACATTCGATGTCGGGTCGATCGTATTGTACAGGGTTGGTGTCCAGCCGACATCGGTGCTAAGCGGTGTTGACGCGGTCGAGTTGTAGGCTTGCACGAAGCTTTTCGAGGTGCCATTGAGCATCGTGCCGGATTCGTAGATTGCGGTTCCTTTTAACACAGAGATCAGCTTAGCTGCGTCAAAACCTGAGTTCATATCGAAGTAGTTGTTCTGTGCATAGATTTTGGACTGATAGCCTACCCCGATCGAGTAGATGTAGTGTGTGTTGCCCACGTTGTTGTAGTAGTTGTTGTACAGATGAATCTGACCGTAGCGTACGCGCGGGGCACGTTCTACCACGTTTTGATAGTAATTGTGGTGGAAGGTGATGCGCAGCTTGCCAGCGTCAGCGGTGGTGCTGTCGGAGGAGCCGATCAGATTGGTTTTGCCGTGGTTGCTGAAGTGGTTGTAGGAGACGGTGATCAGGTCGGCTTGGTTTTTCGCGTCGAGCAGACCGTCGTGGTGCTGGAATTCACGGCCATAGTAGGTGCCATTCATGCTGTCTGGACGGCTGCCGTCGTTGAAGGAGCAGTGGTCGATCCAGATGTTAGTTGCACCATCGAGGGTGATGTTATCGTATTGAGAGTTCCAGTTGCCGGTTGAGCCGTCTGTCGGGTCCCATTGTGGGAAATAATCATAGGAATCCTGGAAGGTAATATTGCGGATGATCACATTGGTTGATTTTTTGAGCATCAGATTGCCGCCGACGATCTTCGCATCGGTACCAAGACCGATCAGGGTGATGTTGGAACCGACATTGATCACGACGCGAGCTGCTTGGTTTTTCTGTGAGCGCAGACGGGCATCTTCAAGTGTGCCTGTTGGTACGGCTTTGCCCCATGTAGCTGGATCGTATTGTTTCACATAGGCTTCAATGGTGTAGGCCGGGTCTCTGTATTGCTCGTATCCCAGTGGATTGTTGTTATCATCCACACTGAGGTTGATCGTACCTTTGACATAGATGATTTTGGGAGTGGTGATAGAGCCGTTGGTCGTGTTATTGCCGCCGAGTGCATTGACCAGCTCTTTGCGGTTGGTAACGGTATAGACTTGGGCTGTGGCAGAGGTGGAGCCACCTGTGGTACCTGTGTAGGAAGCCCAGCCGTCTTTGGCTGCGAGTACTTGACGGCCATAGTCTGCAGCGCTTACCTCGGTTGGCAGTGATACGAACGGTGCGGTCATAAAGGTTGCTGCGAGAAGCATGCTTACATGTTTTTTCATCATTCTTTTCTCCTCCTATCGGCTCATCCAGCCGCCATCTACTGTCAAAATGTGGCCATTCACATAATCAGATGCACGTGAAGCGAGGAAAATCGCGGAACCGACCAGATCATTGGACTCTCCCCATTTGCCTGCCGGGATACGGCCCAGGATCGAGGTGCTTCGGTCAGGGTCTTGGCGCAGCGCTTCCGTATTATTCGTCGAGATATAGCCTGGTGCGATTGCATTTACTTGAACATTCTGACCGGCCCACTCATTGGCGAACGCCTTGGTCAGCCCTGCTACCGCATGCTTGCTCGCAGTATAAGCGGGTACGAGAATCCCGCCTTGAAAAGAGAGCAAGGACGCGATATGGATGATCTTTCCTTCTTTGCGCGCAAGCATCGGGCCTGCGACCAGCTGTGTCAGGAGGAACAGCGAGGTCAGGTTAGTATTGATCACCTGATCCCAATTCTCTCTGGAGTATTGCTGGGCTGGCTCACGGCGGATGATGCCCGCGTTGTTGACCAGAATATCAATCTGGGTACGCTCTACGAGAGGTGCGACCACCGATTCTACCTGATCGGGATCAGACAGGTCGGCGAGCACGGTCTGGTAGCTGCGTCCGGCGCGGCTGACCAGCTCCTCTGTCTCTTGCATGTTATCCTGGTGACCGAGCAGGATGACATCGGCCCCCGCCTCTGCCAAGCCTACTGCAATCGCCTGCCCGATCCCGGTTCTGGCTCCCGTGACGAGAGCTGTTTTGCCTTCCAGTGAAAAGAGCTGTTGAATCAAATCCATCTGATCGTCTCCTTCCTACCGCAGATCGTCCATCGCGACAGCGTCCATGTCTGTGAACGTATAGTTCTCACCCGCCATCGCCCAGATGAAGGTGTAGTTGCTTGTGCCGACACCGGAGTGAATCGACCAGCTTGGGGAGATGACGGACTGCTCGTTTTTCACGACGAGGTGACGGGTCTCATGCGGCTGTCCCATGAAGTGCATCACTCTGTCATTCTCCGCCAGATCAAAATACAGATAGACTTCCATCCGGCGGTCGTGGATATGCGCTGGCATGGTGTTCCACATGTTGTTCGGCTCAAGCACGGTAATCCCAAGCATCAGCTGGCAGCTCTTGATGCCGTCTGCATGGATGTATTTGTAGATGGTGCGGCGGTTGGACTTGTCGTCAGAGCCGAGTCGGTTCGGTTCTGCTTGGTCAATCCCCTGCAGCTGGGTCGGATATTCCTTGTGTGCCGGGCAGGAGACGAAGTAGAAGCGGGTCGGATTGGACGGGTCTTGGCTGTGGAACTTGACGTCTTGTTTGCCGAGCCCGATGTAGAGGCAATCCATCTTGTTCAGGTGGAACGCTTCCCCGTCTACAGTCACGTATCCGGCAGGGCCGATATTGACGACACCGATCTCTCTGCGCTCGAGGAAAAAGCCTGTTTTGAGTGTGTCGGCGGCTTCTAGAGCCAAGCCTTCTTCAGTCGGAACCGCACCGCCGATCACCATACGGTCATAGTGGCTGTACACCATGCTGACTTGATTGGTTTGGAACAGGTCTTCGATGAGAAAGTCGCGGCGCAGGCGATCGGTTGTATATTGTTTGGCATCTTCTGGATGTGCTGCATGTCTGATTTGCATGAATGAAGTACCTCCTAGTATTTGAAATCTTCCCGCTGTGGGGTAAAGATATCGACAATGATGGAATCCTCAAGCGCTACTACACCGTGCACGGCATTGGACGGAATATAGACGCTGTCCCCTTGTTTGATGACGGTGATGGTGCCGTCCAGTTGGAATTCAAAGCTGCCTTTGGCGATATAGCTGATCTGTTCATGCGGATGAGAATGGAGATTCCCTACGGCATCCTTTTCAAAGGTGACTTCGGTCATCATCAGACCGCCTTGGTGTGCCATTAATTTACGTGTAACGCCAGGCTCCGCTGGTGTTACTTCTGCTTCATGACCCAGTACGAACATGGAATGGATCTCTCCTTTTTTCTATGGATTCATATCGATGAGATAGAGGTTGATCTTGCCGTCGCGGTCGGATGCGTACAGAATCTTGCTGTTATCCCAACTAAATGTTGGGTGACAATGCGTCTGTTGGGTGTACCAGGAAGTCTGGTGCGTACACAACGTTTCGATAGTAGGTTTATCACCACCGAGATGGATCAGCACAAGGTCTTCTACTTCATCGCCAACGAGCAGGGTGTTGTCGTTGTTGGCGTGATAGTGATTGCAATAGTACGGCAGGTCGATGATGGACAGCACTTCCCCGTTCTTGTCGGCGAATCCGATATACGGGATCTGGTCAGACTCGACGTGTGTGACGATTGCTTGTGTTTTGTCAGAGGTGATCGTGCCGTCATGACCTTTGCGGCGGTTGTCGAAGAAGACATTGCCGTCACTCGTCCAGAACTCGTGGCCGACACAGTCGTCTTCCTCTTGGCGGAAGCAAGGCTTCACCTTACCCGTGGTGATATCAAGCAGCCAGATGCGCTGGTGTACGAGATTCCATGGGCCTTCGTGGCAGAACATCGCGAGGTTGCTGTCATCTGGGGCGAATTGGAAGTGGCCGAGCCAGTGGGTATCTTCGAACACGTCGAACACTCTGCCGTCTTCGAGGTCGATCAGCGTGATCCAGCCTTTTTTGATGGCGTACATCGTTTCTTTGAACCCGGAGTAGTTCGCGCCGCGTTTGATCGGTACGTTTTCGTTGCGGGCCAGACCGATATACTTTTTGTTTGGGGACAGGAAAGGATGGCCGAGATGGACATCGCCTTTTTCCTCGTAGACGACGGTGGTCTCATTGGTTCTGGTGTTGTGCAGCTTGATCTGCTTGCCTGTCACATAGACGACCAGCTCACTGTCTGGTGATTTGGTATGAGAGGTCGGGATGATCCCTTCTGCTTCGTCTGTTACCTGTGTGATGATCCCGGTGTTGAGATCCATCTTGAACATGTTGTAGATCTCAGGGGTATCTGACGCTCGGTCTGACAGGAAGTAGATTTCCTGATCCCCTGTGGTAAAAGAGTTATCCGTAAAATACAGATGATAGTTGTTGGAATCGCCCGAAGTCAGCTGGATCACGGTTCGTCCTGTTTTTTCATCTGCATATCGTTTCAGTTCGGACGGATATTGTTTTCCGATCAATGGTTCCACCTCACTCATTATTTCTTGTTGATATGTTGCTCGTATTGCTTCTTGGATTTCTCCATCGCGGCTGCCCATTCATTCAGGAATTCTTCGACCGTGTTCTTGCCGCTCATCACCGCTTGCAGACCCGGGTCTACGACTTGGTCGAGGATCGAGCGGTAGTCTGGTGTATATACGGATGGATAGTAGTAGAGGGTGTTCGGGTCATTGAGCACCTTGACCGCCTCTTGGATGTGCTGGGCATTCTTGAACCAATCTTCATTGATCGCATCCTCATGGGTAGGCAGCTGGCCGATCTGCTTGTTCCAGTAGCTTTGGCTTGGTGCAGAGGCGAGGAAGCTGATGAATTTCCATGCTTCATCCGGATGCTTGGTCGTTTTGAAAATGCTGTAGCCATTGGTATTGAAACCTTCTACCACGTAGTTGCCGTTGAGCGATTTCGGGAAGGCCAGGGCGGCGTACTGCTCAGGCTTTAGGGATTTGCTGTGTTCGCCGTACGAGCCGATGTTATGCTGGATCATCGCGACGGCACCGGTATCGAAGCCTGCGACCATTTCCTTGTAGCCGTTGGTGATATCACTCTCAGGCGTATACGTTTTGTAGAGGCCGAGATATTTTTTCATGAACTCTACATGCTTCGGATCGTTGATCGTCGATTTGCCGCTGGCGTCGAAATAGTCGGTGATCCCGGAGTACGCATACATCAGGCGTTGCAGCTGGAAGGAGCCGCCTTTGCCGCCGCGGATGCTGAAGCCGTAACGGTTTTTGCTCTTGTCTGTCATTTTTTCAATGCCAGCGAAGAAATCATCCCATGTCACAGGTGGTGTCACCCCTGCTTCTTTGTACCAGTCGGCACGGTACCAGAGGTTATCGAGGTTGGTCGTATTTGGGATTTGGTAGAGCTTTTTGTCCTGGACAACATCACGGTTGGACTGAATCGCTTGCTTGTTGAGTTTGTCCTTCTCGCTCCATTGGTCAAAATACGGGTCCATCGGCAACAGCGCACCACGGATCGTGAAATCAGCCAGCCACGTGGTCTGTACGCCCCCTACGTCTGGGAGGTCTTCGGCTGCGATGGCTGCGTCGTATTTTTGCTTGGCTGATTTGTTGGGCATCCCCACGTACTCGACGTCAATCGTTAGGTTCGCCTCTTCGAACTGTTTGATCAGCTCTTCATAAAAAGGTGTGCGCTGTGGGCCAGCATTCTCATCCCAGAAGACGATGGTGACCTTCTCTCCTGGCTTGGTCTGGCTGCCCGCTCCGTCCGTGATCACGGTCTGATCGGTGGTGTTGCCGCAGCCAGCGAGCATTAAGGATGTAGCGATGGTAGAAGTTAAGATGATATGGACTTTTTTGGACATGGTGTCAGTACCCCCTTTTTGATAGGCAAAATGATGATGTGTCGGTGACTCTTATCCTTTTACAGCTCCACCCAGACCGTTGACCAGATAGCGCTGGGCATAGGCGAACATCAGGATGGCTGGTACTAAGGCGATCACAGAGCCTGCCGCCAGTGCGCCGTAGTTGACATTGAACTCACCCATCATGTAGCTCAGCCCGATAGGAAGTGTGAAGTTCTCTTCTTGGTTGGTCAGCATGAAGGCGAACAGGAACTCGTTCCAGACGTGGATGAAGGTGAATACCCCTGTCGCTACGAGACCAGGCAGCACAGCTGGAATGACGATATAGAAGATCACCTGTAAGCGGTTACAACCATCCACCATCGCAGCCTCCTCCAGCTGCTTTGGTACACCGGAGATAAAGCCATTCATCAAGACGGAGTTAAACGGCAACTGAAATGTTGTATACGTGATAATCAATGAGAGCGGATTACTGATTAGGCCCAGACTCTTAAAGATGATAAACAACGGTATAATCAGCATGGCAGCCGGTACGAACTGTGTACACAGAAGCAACAGAAGAAACGCGGACTTGCCTTTAAACTGATAACGGCTCAGCGCATACCCGACCAATGTCGCGAAGATGACGACGAAGAATACGGTACAGGCGGCAATCATCAAGCTGTTGACAAAATAATTGGAGAACCCGACGTTGTTCCATGCGACCCAGAAGTTATCAAAGGTAATGGAGCTTGGGATATACTCGGTCGGGGTTTTGACGATGTCCCCTTCGTGCTTCAGTGCGGTATTGATCGTCCAATAGAACGGAAACAAGGTGAATACCATCGTTAGCAGCAGTGGCAGATACAGGACAAAAAATCTGTCCAGCTTTCGGTTCCAACTCATTCTTCTCCCTCCCTTTCAAAACGGCTCACTTTCAGATAGACCACGGCAAAGGCAAGCAGGATTCCGAAGGCGACTACTGTCAAGGCAGAACCGTAGCCGAAGTTATTGGCATGGATCGCTTGCTCTGCGACGTACATGGTCATCGTTGTCGTCGAGTGAGCAGGTCCGCCGCCCGTCAGGTTGAAGATCAGCTCGACGTTGTTAAACTCCCAGACGGTACGTAGCAGGGTGGTCAGTACGATCGTATTTTTCAGGTGTGGCAGTGTGATGTAGAGGAAGGTCTTGAAGCGGCTTGCTCCATCCACTTTGGATGCCTCATACAACTCTTCCGGAATCGCTTGCAGGGCAGCCAGGATCGTGATCGCAAAAAACGGAATCCCTCTCCACAGCTCTGCGACGATGACCGACGCGAAAACGGTTTCAATATTGGCCAGCCAAGCGATCTTCTGATCAATCAAGCCAAAGCGGAGCAGCAGGTCATTGATGACACCCATGTGCTCGTTGTACATCAGGGACCACATCACCGATGTCAATACACCTGAGATCGCCCAAGGCGTGAAAGCCGCCGCCCGAAAAAACGTCCGGAAGCGGAAGGTTTGATTCAAAAGAAGTGCAATCAACGTCCCGGCCACCAGCTGCATGGACACCTGTGAGATGACCCACTTCGCCGATACCCACAGACTGGCGAAGAATTGCGGGTCTTGTGTGAAGATTCGCACGAAGTTGTCCAGACCGGCGAATCCGTTGTAGTAAGGTTGACTTGCATCATAGTTTTGCAGGCTGTAATAGAATACATTGCCTAGTGGATAAAACAAAAACGCGACAATCAACACAATGGCTGGAGATATGAACAGGTAGGGGATCCACTTATCATAGTCTGTTCTTCCTTTTCCACTTCTTGGAGTAGAGTGAACATTCAGGTTGGATTCTTCCTGTAATGGCAGATCATTTGGCATTCGATCACCCTTTCTGCTTGATGTACCTTTATTGTAAGGATTGGCAGGGGTGAACTGAATGTAATATCTTTATGGAAACGTTTTATATTTTTAACTGTTTCTTTATTGTTTCTTAAAATCTGCCGGAGAAATTCCCGTATATTTCTTAAAGCAGACGCTGAAATACTGTGGGTTGCTGTAACCTACCTGCTCGGCGACCTCATAGGTTTTGAGCGGCTGGGTGCGGAGCAGCTCCATCGCTTTTTTCATGCGGATCTCTAAGAGGTAGTCAGAGAAATTGATCTTCTGCTCCTGCTTGAACAGGATGCTCAGATAAGTCGGTGTGATATGTACGGCCTTGGCTACTTCTTGTAGGGACAGCCCGTCTTTGGCATAGTGGGTCTCGATATAGCGGACGGCAGTCTCGACAATCCCGTTTTTTTGGCTTTCGCGCTGTGCATTGACGAAGTAAGCGATATCGACAGAAACCTGCTTCACCTTCTCTACGATCTCATCAATCGTCTGGAGACGGTGAATCTCGTCATAATGGGTGTGCAGCTCATCCCGGTGATTCTGCTCGACTTCACGGAACAACAGAAAGATCATCTGGATCGCCAGCACCTGCACCTGATAGAGCGAGATATACTCCTGCTGGATCAGAGTCGCGCGAAAATTATCCAGCAGCGTGATCACGTCTTGGGTGAGTCCGAGCTTCACCTTTTGGATGAGGTCATTCTCGATCTCGTTCACTTTGGTCTCAGCTTGGGTCGGTGACTCTTTTGACGGCAGTGCGGTGGTGTCTTCGGTCGTATAGACCTTGTCCTTGCCCATGATGTGGCGGTATTCGATGGCTGAGCAGGCTTCTTGATAGGAAGCGGCGATCCCAGTGTGATCCTGATAGATGCCGCCGCGCGCGATGCTGACAGTAGTCTGGAGGAACTGCCGGACATTGGCACGGATCTCCTCGATGGTCTCCTGCATGTGCTGGGCAATATTTTCTTGGTCAGAATAGATGATCAGAATCTCGTCACCTTGATTATCAAACGTAACGCCCCGCCCATCCCGCTGGATCGTTTCTTGGCAGATGTTGAGGATACAGTATTTTAAGACGTCTTTGTCCAAGTCTTGGCCTTGTTCGTTGTCCTGCTCTTTGTCCCTGTCCTTGTCCGTGGATGACATCTGGTAGTAGTCATCCACCTTGACGATCAGGACGGCATAGTGCGAGTGATCCAGCGTAAGACCCAGGAACTCTTTTTCCCGCTCAAAATCCTCTGCCTTCACCTGATTGTGGATCAGATCGGTCAGGAAGCGGTGTCTGAGATACGGCAGGCCGGCCCGCAGATTCTGCTCTACCTTGCGCTCATTGGTCCACTCGGCGGATGCCTGCTTGACCTTTTCCAGCAAAATGGCTTTATCGACCGGCTTGAGCAGATAGTCGAACGCCTTGATCTTGATCGCTTCCTTGGCATAGTGAAAATCCTCGTAGCCAGTCAGCAGAATCACCTTGGTGTCAGGAGACGTCTCCTTGACCGCCCCCGCCATCTGAAGCCCGTCCATGAACGGCATTTTGATATCAGAGATGACGATATGTGGCTTGTGCTCCTCAATCACACGAAGACCATGCTCCCCGTCACTGGCCTCGCCTACGATCTCAAAACCGTGTGTGTTCCACGGTATGCTGTTGGAAATCCCCCGGCGGATAATCCGGTCGTCGTCTACAATCACAATTTTATACATATCTACACCATCCCCCTATGTAATTGGAATGACTATTGTCACGGTTGTGCCTTGTTCTGACTCACTCTCGATCTGTAATCCATACTCCGTGCCATAGTGCAATTGAATCCGCTCATGTACACTGCGCATCCCAAAGCCGATCACGGTGCCGGTGCCGTTCTGACGGTTGGCGAAGTCCTGTCTGATGCTGGCGAGCCGCTCAGGGCTGATCCCATTGCCGTTGTCTTGTATGATGAAGCGGATCTGATTCTCTTCCCGGTATCCTCTGACCTGCAGCAGGCCCCTCCCCCGCTTCTGCTTGACGCCGTGGTAGATGGCGTTCTCGATGATCGGCTGGAGGGTCAGCTTGATGATCTGACACGTAATGATCTCAGGGTCGACCTCTACCTCATACGAAAAATCGTCGCCATACCTCATCTCCTGGATAAACAGATAGTTCTCGATATGCTCGATCTCTTCGCGGATGGTGATGATCTCTTTTCCCCTGCTGATCCCGATCCGGAAAAAATGAGAGAGGGCGGTCACCATCGCGCTGGCATCTTCATTGAGCCCCATATCACAAAGCCCCTTGATCGAATAGAGAGTATTATAGAGAAAATGTGGGTTGATCTGGGCCTGCATGATCGCCAGCTCCAGCTGCCGCTTGGTCTCCTGTTCGTACTGGATCTGTTCGAGCAGTTGATTCACCTGTCCGCTCAGATCAGCAAAGCCGTGATAGAGCATGTTGATCTCGCTCGGCGCCTTCTGCTGGAGCATCTGTTCCAGCTCGGTTTTGGAAAGCGTTTTTGGAACCGTTTTCAGATTCTCGACGAGCAAGGTAATCGGCTTCGTTGCATGTCTGGCCAGTATATTTGCCAGAAACAGGGCAATGATGATCAGCACGCTGACCACGAACAGGATCGTGAATTTGAAGTTGTTGCTGTTCTGGAAGACCTGCTCCTCTGGAAATACAGCGGCTACCTTCCATTTATTGATGCGGAGCGTATCATAGATCACGATCATCTTTTTGCCATGCGGCTTCCAGAACTCGAACTTGCCTTGTTCCTGCTCCAGATCCTGAAGATGCGAGATCACTTCATCATTGGGCCGGTATTCCTCACGCACGTCTTTGAATGAAATCATTCCTTCCGGGTTGACGAGCATCAGATAGCCGTTCTCCCCCATGACCGGATGATCGAGAATCTTGCGGAAAAAATCCTGACGCAGATGAAACAGAATGATGCTGTTCTTGTCGGAGTTCTCTTTCCCGGTCATTTTATAGAAGCTGATCACTTTGTTTTGGTCCCATGGGTTACTGAAAATCGTATCATTATGCAGCGTACGCCAATAAAAATCATGCTGATTCCCACCGAGCCGCTGCCAGTATTCGTTATAAGGAAACTCCTTCTGTTTGATCGAACCCTCGCTCTTGGCCAGCACGAAGGAACCGTTATGGAGGTTGACCAGAATCGAATCAATGATCGGAGAATAAAAGGAATAAATCCGGTTGAGGTGACTGTTGATCCGCACATAATCATCCGGCTCGACCTGAGACGGCTGCTTGGCGAGGATGGACAGCATATCCGAATGATTCGTCAGCGTGACCAATTGTTCAAAAATATCAGATAGATGCGTGTCCATGTAGATCCTTGATTGGACGAGGCTTTCTCCGATATTCTCGTATGTATTTTCCTCAAGGTGACTCGAGGACAGCTGGTAGGAGATGATGCCTGTGATCACGATGAAAAAGATGATAATCGGCAGATAGATCCGCAAGATCGAGGATTGATAGGAAAAAGGCATATACGTTTTGGTGTTCCCAGGTATGATTTTGTTCAATCGTGCAGGAATAGTGGCTCTCCCCTTCCTTATCGTAGAAAAATGGCTCTGGTTGGTGTCCGGGTGTATAACTCACCAGTTATGCAATCACTGAAAAGTAATCGCTTACATATAGAAGGTAAAAACTATCATAATTTGGATAGGTTACCCAGGACAATGTAATTTTTTATGAAAAAGGTTTGTTATTTTATGGTTTTATGTAGGTTTTTGTAAAACACCTTACTTTGATTCGGCGTGGGAGATTATTTTCCTCTATATGGATGTCGATTGAACCATCCAGTAAAGATACCTGTTCCTATTCGTTTTGGGATAATGAAACAAAAGTCACAGATACTAACGGTAACCATGTATGTGGAGGTAATCAACCATGATGTGTGGCACCACAGAAGCGATCCCATCCCCCCCAAAACGTCTGGGACTGGCCTTGTCTGGCGGTGGATTCCGCGCTTCTTTTTTCCATATTGGCACGTTAGCCCGAATGGCCGAATTAAGACTGCTCAAGCATCTTGAAGTGATCTCGACCGTATCCGGCGGCTCGATCATTGGAGCACTGTATTATATCCACGTGAAAAAACGATTGGAACAAAAGTCGGATCAGGAGTTGACCGATGCGGATTATGTAGAGATCGTCAAAGAGATCGAGGAGCAGTTCCTCTCTGCTGTGCAGAAGAATATCTACATGCACACGTTCGTCAATCCGCTGAAAAATATCAAGATGTGTCTGCCTTGGTACTCTCGGAGTGACTATATTGGAGAACTATATGACCGCTATCTGTACCGCCCTGTTCTTGCTCCCGGCAGTGACGAGATCATTCAGATGCGCAACCTAAAAATTCAACCCAAAGGGGAACCCCCGAATTTTAACCCGCTGAAAGGAAACCCGAACCGTACGCATAAAGTCCCAATCCTGCTCCTCAATTCGACTACCCTTAACACCGGGCATAACTGGCGTTTTGAAGCATCGACGATGGGGCTTCCGCCCAGATGGAGTCAGTACGAACGGGAGATGGATAAAAACAACCGCTACGTCCGTCCAGCCAGCTATGACCTGCTTACGGAAAAGCTGAAAAACATCGGACTGGGTCACGCTGTAGCCGCCTCTGCCTGTGTACCGGGGATTTTTCCACCGATGTCGATTAGCAATATGTATGTCAACGGAATCCGGGTCCAGCTTGTCGATGGCGGCGTACATGATAATCAAGGCATTCAGGGGCTCTTAGACCCGCGTCATGAATGCACCCATATCATCGTCAGTGATGCCTCCATACAGATGGAGGATGTCAATAATCCGCCGACCAACCTGCTGGCCGTGCTGTCCCGTACCAGCAGCTCCTTGATGGACCGGGTGCGCGAGGAAGAGATCTCCCGCTTGACGACGATCAAGAAGCATGTCGCCTTCCTACACCTGCGCAAAGGGTTGCCGGTCAAGCGCATCCCTTATCTCGATCCAGAGGGCATTCCTTCTTTTGAAACGGAAGAACGCCCCATTGTGATCAAAGATAATGAACCCCCGTCAGAGAACTTCCATGTCCACCATGAAGTGCAAAGCGTCCTCTCCAACATACGTACCCATCTGGATTCCTTTACCGATCAAGAAGCCTATTCCCTCATGCTGGATGGCTACCTGATGGGCAGGGAGGAGATCGCTCCTGTTGCCCATGATCTGGCTCCACAGAATCCTCCATTCCCAGCGCAGCCGTGGCGGTTCCGTATCATGGAAGACTTGGTCCAACAGCCAACCCAGGAATACCTGCAAAAACTGCGAGTGAGCAGCAGGTTTTTTCTTAAGAGCTACCATGTCAGCGGGTGGGCCAAACTGATCACGCTGCTGGTTCCCGTCCTGCTGTATTTGATTATCTATGAATTGCTGTCCCGATTTCTGCATATCACCTTCTTCATCACCATGACAATCGGGCAGTTGTTTCTCGTGGTCATGGGAACGCTCCTCGTCATCGGGCTGTTCTCGGCGCTGCTCCATTGGCTGAAGCAAAAAATACCGCCACTGCATTGGATTACGCAGGGAGTGTTGAATGTGGTGAATTTTTTCGCAGCTGTTCCCGTGAGTCTGTTGATGGCGGTATTGGTGCAGGTAGATTTGCTGATCTATGACCCGATCTTTTTGCGAAAAGGACGGGTTAGACGTGCAGAGAAACCGCATCATGATGTGACGACCTATGCTAGTGGGAAAGCTCCACTCTCCCCATTCAGGCGAAAAGCCAGAGGAAAGTAAAAGCAAAAGCTGGTTGCCCTAACCGTTGGGGAAACCAGCTTTTTTACATGTCTCTGCTCTATTGTTCTCTATTGGGAGGTCATTTCCGTGTTCCTACGGATTAGCGCCCTGCGCCGGTACCTGACCGTGCCGAGCTTTTCAGCATCGCGAGCGCATCGTTCTTCTCCTGATACGCTAAGCGCTTATAGACACCCACTTGAACGTCAGACGAGTTACGGTAGAAGCGCTTCATCACTTTGCCCGAAAGACCCAGTCGGACAGCCTCACGACCAACCATTTTATTAACGGTTTCGCCCCGCTTCCGCTTAATCGAATACGCAGGAACCACACGAGAGCGTTCTTGATAAACCGCATTAATAATTTGTTCCTCAGAGCCCCATAGATTAACCATACTAAAGATTTCCACTGCCCCTGTGTCGTTATGCTGAACGGCAGTTGACCAGAGAACATTTTGGAGGGCCAGGCTTTTCTTGTTGATATCAAATCCTTTTTTCTCCTTGAGCTTCTGAGCTGCCGCATCATAGTAGCGATGCTTGGTATAATCGTGCTGGAGTTTGAGAAAAAGCTGTGGGTTACTGCTCCCGATTGCCTTCCATTTCGTGTCAAAGTTCCTGCCGTACCAGCCTCCGTCTGCCTTCTTTGCACTTATGAGCTGCGAGTAGAACGATGGATGATGATGGGACAGCCACTGAAGGAATTCGTCCAAGCTGCGCATCTTAGAGGAAAATTGATAGGCCCCATAGGATTTGCCACCTCGGTCTCCGCGAAGCGTTCCGACGGTGCCTGGGTTTCCATTGGATTCGTACTTAGCCGAAAGCGACCCCAGCTTCATACCATAATTGTTTTGCACAGGTGATGTTCCCGGATTGTTGACAACAGGAGCAGAACCCTGTTGGAGTGGGATGCGCAGAACATGTCCGCTCCGCAACGCTCTCGGGTTTTTGATCTCTGGATTCATTTTGAGCAGAGTCGCCAGCGGGACCCCGTAGCGGCGGGCAATGCCGTACATAGTCTCCCCCGGCTTGATTGTATGCTTGCTGTAATTTGCCTGCCCCGTTCTGTTCGTTGAAGGGTCAGCCGTCTTTTTATGCGGAATGCGAAGTTTTAGACCGGGGCGAATCATTTTCGGGTTCTTGACTTGCGGATTGGCAATGAGCAGGTCTGAGAGCGGAATCCCCTGACGCCGGGCGATGCCATACATGCTCTCCCCTGGTTGGACGGTATGATCACTGAAGCTGACGGCTGCGATGGTTGCAGAAGCTTTGCCGGGACTTGCATTGGTCTTAGGTCGTGGTGGAACAGCTGTGTTAGTCATGGTTGCATTCTCCTTCTTAACGGTTTTGCGGTCTTTGCGATCTTTCCGATCTACAATCACCACGCCATGGACGGGGATGACCTCTTTGTCCACCGCTTTTTTATCGGCGCGGACGGCACCCACCGCCTTGAGGAGTGCCAGATACTCCCCCTGGTAGACAGTCAGACAGCCGATCGACGTAGGCTTGTTCGGATGGTCGCGGTTGAACCCTATGTTAATATTGATCCCTGTGGCGACACCCTGCTGCTTGGCTTGTCCATAGGTAGCGGGAACCGGGGCGCCATCTCTGACACGCAGGGTGGCATACCGGTCGGCATAGAGACCCCCGACGAAGTCGTACACACCTTCTCTTATGGTGGCGACATCTGCCTTTTTCTCGTTGTCGGGCAGTGTGCTGGCATGGACGCTGAGAAAACGGATGCTTCCGCCCTTGATAACAATCGTCATCGCTCCATATCGTCCTTCTGGATGGCTTGGTTGCTTTTTGTCGTAAGAGCCGTCACCTTCGAAGAAAAAGACGAGTGGAGCGTTTTTGTCCAGTTTCAGCTTTTGGGTCACAGCCGGGTGAGTAGCGTATTCATTGACTCGGCTGATGGCCTTTTTCTGTGGTTCGGTCAGCTTGACGCGAGTCGTTTTCAGGAAAGCATCAATCTGTTGCTGATCGATCAGGGTGGAGGAATTGGTTTTACGAGAAGCGAGTGAAAATAAGTTGAACACCATACATTATCCTCTCTCATTGCATCGGAATTCGCAGGGTCAGTCTCTTGGGAACCAACTGATGGTTGGCGATCTCGGGATTTAGTCTGATCAGCTCAGCCATGTCCACACGATATCGCTTAGAGATCCCAGCGAGGGTTTCGCCTGGCTGCATCTGGATCGTGTAGACAGTGGGGTCTTTGAGTAGCTCCAGCTTTTTCCATGTATTCGGACCTACGACACCGTCTGTTTTCAGACCATTGAGCTGCTGCAGGTTGCGTACAGCCGCTTCGGTGCGTGGGCCATAATAGCCATCCATGGGTCCACAATCGAAGCCCCCTGCTTGCAGCATCTGTTGCAAATCACGAACTTTGTGCCCGTAGCATCCAGCTTCGAGTCTCGCTTGTTCTGGTGGCTGTTCCTGCTGTTGGGACTGTGCTTGTGTTGGCGGCTGTTCTTGCTGTTGCTCTGGTTTCATCCTGTCATCGGCCTGTATTTGCTGGATGAATGAATCCCACTTCGCAAGCAACCGGCGGGGACAGTTTTTTCCGTCCCAATGCTTGTGTGGCACGACATTGGTAATCGGGATGTCAAATTGCTTCATTAAATCACGAACCAGTTCAACGGTATTCGCCACGGCCTTCTCGAAATTACAGTCTTCATGCTCACAAATCTCAATGCCGATCGATTGTTGATCCCCTGTGCTGCTCCCTGTATGCCAACCTACTTCATTGGTAAGGAGGCTCTGCACGGCTTCTTTGTCATCCACGGTGAAGTGCCAGGAGATGTTTCGCTGGACGGCTTCCTGTCCCTTCAGATATTCAGCATGACTGCGGGCATTCGCTCCCCTGCGTGTGTTCTCCGTATTATGGATCGTGATATACGTAGGGTGTAAGGGAGTGCCCGGTCGGTTATTAGCCCCCTGTGGAATCAGGTCTGGTATGAATTCGACTCCCACGAAAAAGCCCCCTTTTCTATAAAATCGAGGAATGGGCACCTGTCTATACACATTTTATAGTTCCAAGCCTTGCAAGAAACATCCAGCAAAAAAATGGTATTATTCCTTTTTTATTGGAATTGCATATCCAGACATTTTTGGGAACATCATACCTAGCGAGGTACAAAACAGACGTACAAAGCGATGGAACGTACAGACGGTCATGGCTTTTCTACATAAGACATCAGGAGGTTATCATATGGACCTTTCTCTCGATCAAAACGAACAGATTATCTTGGGCAACGCAGTACGGATTCTCCATCCACAAGCAGAGGAAGATCAGATTATGGATGCAGTGACCCAGGCGATTACCCTCGTGCAAAAAGTGGCACACGAAATGGGAATCACCATTCAGGGCACGGATAGCTATCCATTCCATGATCAGGCCGATTTTGGCTTTTATGATGATCAAAATGCAGGCTCTACTCACGATCAACAGCTTCAGGGAATGCAGGATGACCAAAGCATGCAGGGTTATCAAGGGATGCAAGGGACGCAAGGGATGCAAGACAATCAGGGCATGCAGGGGTATCAAGGCATGCAAAGCTATGGAATGCAGGATGATCAATACCCAGACGACCAGATGGGCATGGCAGGCGGATCTATGGCAAGCGATCTGTTGACACACGATAATTGTCACAAGGTGGTCAGCCTCATGTTCGACAGTGTGATTCCGGCGATCTGTGACAAGCTCCCTCCGCTGCTCCAGACTTCTGTCCAATTCACCTCTAGTATGCTCCGTCATTCGACCACGGATTTCGTTGATCAGCTCTGCTGTGATATTGACCAGAATCAAATGGATGAGTACGGCTACGAAGATGAGTCACAGAATACCAAGCAAGAGTCCTCGAACTGGCTGCAGCTTTTTATGTCGAAAAACCAATAGGCATCAAAAAAAGCGTGTAGAGCAAAGCACCATGGTTCGGTACTTTGTCTACACGCTCAGCTGAGTCAACGCTCATTCAAAACGTATGTAGAGCACATGCAGTTAAGCAGAGGCAGACGGGGTTGACTCCCCTTCTTCGGCTTTTCGTTCTTTGGCCTGATAACCTGACATGGAGATGCGTACATAAACAGCCAGCAGGATTGTGACAGCGGCTGCGATCAGGAGCGGGATTTGGCTGTTGTCCGCGTAACGGTCGAACAGGACACCAAACATCATCTGCCCCAGTGGTGTAGCCGCCATGACCAAGGACGTAATCAAGGACATGACACGGCCGAGCATTTCGCCAGGGGTGTCGTTTTGTACCATCGTGATGCCGACGATGTTAAACGTCGTGATTACCGCTACGATCCCGAAGCCTGACGCAGTGAACAGCCAGAACGGAACGGTTGCGGTGCCAAACTGGCTGGCGAAGGCTGGCCAGATGACCGCGCCTGCTGTGGTCAGGAAGAGACCAGACAGCATGATCGCGTAGAAGAATGTGTTTTTGACATCCAGCTTCTTGGTGAATAGACCGACGATGATTGGAGCCATCAGACTGCCTGCCATGATGATCCCTTCACTTAAGCCATACATCTGGTCGGATACTTTGAGCGTCATTTTGGTTACATAGGCGACGCCTACAGTGAAGATGGGCGCGATAAATACGTTGGCTACGAGTGTGGCTGTCAGGAGCTTGTGGAGGTATTTATCACTGCGCAAATAGTTGTACCCTTGCGAAAAGTCGTTGGTGAAGTCCTTGAGGATGCTTCCTGATTGTTCGAGCTTGGCTTGCGGGATGACCATGAACATTTCGAGAAAAGCAACCGCCAGGAAGCTGATCGCATTGATCAGAAGAATCGCTTCCAGTCCCATCGAGGCATAGAGCACGCCTGCAATCACAGGGCCGATCAGGTTGCTCAGGGTCATGATGATGCTGTTGAGAGAGTTGGCTTGTAAAAGCTGGTCCTCTCCCCCTTTGACTAAGGCTGGAATAGAGGCTTGGACGGTTGGCTCATAAAACGCGGTAAACACCGAGAGCAACAACGCACATGCGTAGATCGCGGTCATCGACAGCCCTCCGTCCATAGCCAGGAAGATCATTCCCCCGACGACGATGGCGCTGAGGATATCGAGGATGACCATGATGTTACGTTTGTTATAGCGGTCTGCGATGACTCCCGCGACAGGACCCAAGAGAATCGTTGGGATCAGGGATATCGCGAGAACCGAAGCGAACATGGTGCCCGATCCGGTGGTCGCCAGTACATAGAGGGACAGGGCAAAACGCTGGACGATGCTCCCAAGCAAAGAGATGATTTGCCCGATGATAAGCAGCGTAAAGCTTTTATTGGAAAAAATCGAATTGGTTGTCTGTTCCATTCTGCTCTCCTTTTTCGTGGATTGGGAGCATGGCACATCGGTCGCTGTGTTGCTTGTGACCTTTTGTGCCATGCAAATCCTATGTCATGGTGCGCATCCTACAGTTCCTACAGTTCTACAGGAATCGTGCGGAAAAGAATCTGACGGATCAGCTCGGCATGAGGTTTGGCTGCCTCGGCGCTGACCATGTCTTGATGGGTGGCATGACCTGCATACTCGCTGTAGTGACTTTGTGTAGATTGCTTCCACTTGAGGTGATCTTCGCGTTCGGCGGCGTCTGTAGCGAGGATCAGATGGATATCAGCTTGGATCACACCTTCATTGGCAAAGCTGTTGAGATAGGTAGAATAGCTTTGGATGGAGGCGGCGACACGCTTACGGATGCTTGGTACGCGGAGGATTTCATTCGTTTCCGCCGCTTTGTCGATGAGTTCCACGCTTTCCCGAATCTGCTCTTCGCTCATGCTGTTCATCTCGACCTGACGAACGGAGTCGAGCAGGATAATCGACTCAACCTTGTGACCCTTCGCCTCCATTGCTTTGGCCATTTCAAAGGCGACGTTGCCCCCTGCGGAATACCCCATCAGCATGTAGGAGCCAGTTGGCTGGATCGTCAGGATGTGCTTGATATATTCATCGACGAGGTTTTCGTGATGGATATAATCGAACGCATAGATCGAGGTACCCGTAAGCTCATCAGCGAGCTCTTTGAACGCGGCCCCCAGACCTGCGATTGGCGGGAAGGCGAAGATGATCGGGTTGCCTGCTTCATTGAGCAGGGTGACCGGTGCTTCTTGATCGACTTGTACCCATTGCAGCTCGTCCAGCTTTTGGGCGAGGTTGCGGATGGTACGGTAGCGGAACACGAATTGCAGCGGCATATCCAGATTCATCTCTTTGCTGACGGCAGAGACAAGCTCTACCGCTCTGAGCGAGTGACCACCCAGCTCGAAGAAATCTGCCTCGACACTGACTCGGCCCATACCTAAGAGCTGTGCCCAGATGGCTGCGAGTTTTTCTTCCATCTCGTTGGCCGGAGCTTCGTACTCTGTCCCTGTATCCATATTTCCTTCTGGGGCAGGCAGGGCTTTTTTGTCAATCTTGTTGTTGACGGTAAGCGGCATGCTCTCCACCTGGACGAAGTAAGAAGGAATCATGTAGGACGGCAGCGTCTGTGCCAGATGATCGCGCAGTTCAGCCACGCTCATCGGACGCTTGGCCTCGATGTAGGCGCACAGCTGATCCTGCCCGGTTGGATCTGGATGGACGATGACCACGGTCTCGGTGATCTCGTCGTGGCTTAAGATGTGGCTCTCTACTTCACTGAGCTCAATCCGGTAGCCGCGTACTTTTACCTGATCGTCGAGGCGTCCGAGGAACTCGATGTTGCCGTCTGGCAGCCATCTTGCCAAGTCACCTGTCTTGTAGATCTTCTCGTCTGCTGCAAACGGGTTGGTGACGAACTTCTCTTCCGTCAAGTCAGGACGGTTGAGGTAGCCGCGGGCCAAACCGACACCACCGATGCACAGTTCACCCGGCACGCCGAGCGGCTGGAGCTGGTTATGGCGGCTGACGATATAGATCTGGGTGTTCGGGATTGGACGTCCGATTGGCAAGAGTCGGTCTTCTCTCTCTACCACGGTCCATTCGGTCGATTGAACCGTTGTCTCGGTCGGACCATAGGAGTTGACGAAGTGGACGTGATCTTTCCAGATTTTTGCTACCGCAGGGGTCAGAGCTGAGCCACCCGTAGACACAAACCGCAGGGATGGCATCTTCTCCGGCTTCAGCGCAGCAGCGAAGACGACTGGAATATCCATGGCGGTAATCTGATGCTCCACCACAAAATCCTGATACATGACCGGGTCTTGTCTGACCTCATTGGTCGGTACATAGAGGGTGGCACCACTGAGCAATGTGACGAAAATCTCCATGATCGACGGGTCGAACGATTGGCTCGCGTATTGCGTGATGCGGTCATGATCTGTGAAGCCGTATGTGGTTTGGAGATGCACGATCAGGTTGACGACACCACGGTTTTCGAGCATAACGCCTTTTGGCTTGCCGGTTGTACCAGACGTGTAGATGATGTATGCCAGCTGATCGGCGGTCGTCTGTACATCCAGATTGCTTGTCTCGCCTACGAACAGATGAGCTTCGTTGAGATCGAGCACTTGACCGTGGTCTTGTACCTGTCCCAGCAGATGAGTCTGGGTCAAGAGTACCTTGGCTTGGCTGTCTTCGAGAATGAACTGGATGCGCTCTGCCGGATAGACCGGATCGACTGGGACGTAGACGCCACCTGCTTTGAGCACAGCGAGGATCGCTACATACATCTCAAGAGAACGGTCGGTCATGATCGCGACGGTATCCTCTGTGCCGACTCCTTTGGCGATGAGGACGCGGGCCAGCTGGTTCGCTCTCTCGTTCATTTCCCGATAGGTCAGAGCTTGACCTTCAAAATAGATCGCGTGCTTGTCCGGTCGCAGCGCCACTTGCGCTTCGAAGAGCTGGATCAGGCTTGCCTCTGCCGGGAATTCGCCGCGGGTATCATTGAACTCCACCAGCAATTGATGCTTCTCGGCCTCTGTGACCATGTCGATCTCAGCCAAGCGTACCTGATGGTTGTTCACGATCTGACGCAGTACTTGCTTGTAATGAGCGGCGAAGCGTTGCATGGTCTCGCGCTTGAACAGCTTGGTGGCGTAGTTCAGCTCAAAGCCGATCCCTTCGCCAAGCTCGCGCGCTGTGACAGTGATATCAAAGGTCGCGATCTGGTATGGCAATTCATACGGGGCGGCTTTTGCCTCACCCAGCGCCCACTGTTCATCGCGCTCACCCATGTTTTGCAAGGTGAACAGGACGTCGAAGAGTTGGTTGCGGCTCATGTCTCGCTTCAGTGCCAGCTTCTCAACGAGTTCTTCGAATGGATAATCCTGATTTTCAAAAGCATGCAGAGCGGTTTCTCTCATCTCCGCCAGGAAGTCTGCAAAGCTCTTCTCTGCCGCCGGATAGCCGCGCATAACGAGCGTATTGATGAACATACCGACGATGGACTGCAGATCAGCATGCGGACGGCCTGCTACCGGACTGCCGACGAGGATCTCTTCCTGACCGCTGTATTTGGAGAGCGTGACTTGGAGAGCGGCGATTAGCACCATGTACATGGTCGTTCCTGTCGCCTGTGCCAGCTGGTTCAAGGATTGGGCCAGGTCTTGGTCAACCATGAAGGAAAGGCTGTCCCCGTCATAGCTGTATACGGCCGGGCGCGGATAGTCGGTTGGCATTTGCAACGCAGGGATGTCTCCTGCGAGTGCTTCGAGCCAGTATGCTTCTTGTTTTTGCAGGACAGTGCTTTGTGCCTGCTCTTGCTGCCATACGGCAAAATCTTTGTACTGGATGGACAATTCAGGCAGGTCCTTGCCTAAATAGACCGCGCTCAATTCGCCAAGCAGGATATTCATCGACACCCCGTCGGAAATGATGTGGTGCATATCCATCATCAGCACATGCTCATTGCCACTGTATGTGAGCAGTTCAGCACGGAATAATGGAGCTTCGTTCAGGTTAAACGGCTGGGTAAACTCCGCCATAAACCCTTCTACCTGATCAGCGGTCACCTGTCTGTGAACCAGACGGAAGGTTGCCTGATCCCACACATACTGTCTCATCTGACCATCTGTCCAGTCGAATGAGGTACGCAGACTTTCATGACGATCTACCAGTGTCTGGATAGAAGCTTCCAGACGAACCGGGTCAACCTCGCCACTCAGCTTCACCGCAAACGGCATGTTGTAGGTGAGCTCTGCGCCTTCGAGCTGGGTGAGGATCAGCAGACGTTTTTGCGCGGATGATACCGGATAGAATTCGCGTCGCTCGACCGGCTGGATCGCTGTGAAGGCACTCTTTTGCCCTTGCTGGATGATCTGTGCCAATTCGGCTACGGTCGGATGTTGGAAAATACTGCGGAGTGCGGTCTGCGTGTCGAATTCCTTATGCAGTCTGGAGAGCAATAACGTCGCTTTTAACGAGTGACCACCGAGTGCAAAGAAATCATCGTGCACACTGATGCGCTCAACACCGAGCAGATCTTGCCAGATCGCGACCAGTTTTGCTTCGGTCTCGTTGCGTGGAGCTACATATGCTACGCCTGTATCCATCATGCCGTCTGGTTTTGGCAGGGCACGCTTGTCGATTTTGCCGTTGATCGTGGTTGGCATCTTCTCCAAGGTGACGAAGTAAGCCGGAATCATATAAGCCGGCAGATCTTGACCAAGGTGCTGACGGAGCTCTGTAATCGTCACGTCAGTTTCTGTGACGATGTATGCGCACAGGTCGGTCTGTCCTCTTTCATCGGTGTGTGCGAGGACGATGGCTTCTTTGACCACTTCATGGGTAAGCAGCTTCGCTTCGATCTCACCCAGCTCGATCCGGAATCCACGGACTTTTACCTGATCGTCAAGACGTCCGAGATATTCGATCTGACCGTCTGGGAGCCATCTGACCAAGTCCCCTGTTTTGTACATCTTCTCTCCAGGGACAAATGGATTGTCAACGAACTTCTCAGCGGTCAGCTCTGGACGGTTGAGATAACCACGGGCCAGACCTACCCCGCCGATGCACAATTCGCCTGCTACTCCGATTGGCTGTAATTGATGCTCGGTACCTACCACATAGACTTGGGTATTGTCGATCGGGCGTCCAATCGGCAGTACTCCGTCTGTCCGCGCTTCGCGTGTATTCCATCCGGTTGCTTGGACGGATGCTTCGGTAGGACCGTAGGCATTGATATAGATGACACGGTCTTTCCACGTGTCGACCAGATCGGCTGTGATCGCTGAACCACCAGTGAACAGGAGGCGCAGAGATGTGAGCTTGTCTGGATCAACATGGACAAGGAAGACTGGCGACAGGGCGGTCACACTGATCTGGTGACGGCTCATGTACGCTTCAAACAGGGCTGGGTCTTGTGTCGTTTCCTTGGTTGGGATGTAGAGTGCCGCACCATTGAGCAAGCCCATGAAGATCTCTTTGACCGATACGTCAAAGGAAAAGCTTGCGTTCTGGAGGACACGGTCTTGTTCATTCACACCGTAGTGGTTACGGAAATAAGAGATCAGGTTCGGGATACCATGGTGTTCGACCATGACGCCTTTTGGTTTGCCTGTCGTACCTGACGTGTAGATGACATAAGCCATATCGGTCGTACGAACTGGCAGCAGGAGATTAGAATCGTCTCCCACGTACAGGCTTGGATCAGTCAGATCAAGAACCACACCTGCATACGCTACTGTGTCAGACGAGACGATTGGGCGCAGATGATCCTGAGTCAACACCACTTTTGCCTGACTGTCTTCGAGCATAAAGGCGATACGCTCTGCCGGATGGGCCGGATCGATCGGCACGTACGCTCCGCCTGCTTTGAGCACAGCGAGGATGGCGACGATCATTTCAAGAGAACGGTCGGTCATGATCGCGACGATTTGGTCGGTCACGACACCTTGTGCGACGAGTACCCGCGCCAATTGGTTGGCTTTTTCATTGAGCTGTCGGTAGGTCAGCTGCTCTCCTTCGAAATGGAGGGCCAGATGATCCGGCTGTGTCTTCGCCTGCTGCTCAAAGAGCTGGTGGATCGTCTGATCGGCTGGGTATGCAACCTTGGTCTGGTTGAATCCGTCTACTAATAGAGTTCTCTCTTCGCTTGTGACGACATCGATCTCTCTTAGCTTCACAGATGGGTTAGTAAGAATCGTGCGTACCACTTGGGTCAGGTGTGCCGCGATGTTCTCTACCAGCTGTTGATCATAGACGAGTCCGTTGTACATGAATTTGATAAAGAGCTTGTCACCCGGTCCTACGGCGATGTTGAAATCGTAGTTGGTCTGTTCGAATACTTCTGCCTGCTCGAAGTCCATCTCCAGTCGCTTGTCGAGTACGGCACGGCCATCTTCAGACGGGGTCGGATAGTTCTCAAAAGCGATCAGGTGGTCAAGCAGGCCTTGTCTCAGATCACTTGTCGCCTGAATATCTGCGAGAGACAGATAATCATAGGACGCCGAAGCGAATGCGGCTCCCTGTACCTGCTGCATCAGCTGGGCAAAGTCTTGGTCAGACCCCATCTGAATGCGGATAGGAACCGAGTTGATGAACAGACCTACCATTTGTTCGATGCCTGGGATATTGGCATTGCGGCCGGAGACGACTGCGCCAAATACGACATCATCCACCCGATTATAACGGGCAAGCAGGATTCCCCATACGGCTTGGAACAAGGTGTTCATCGTCGCATGGTGCTGCTTGGCGAGCAGTTCAAGTCCGCTTGTGGTCTCTTCATCCAAGTAGAAGACATGTGTCCGGTGATCGTACTCGCCTTCTTGACCGTGGCGCAGTTTTGGCAGGGTCGCGAGCTGTTCGTAGCCTGCGAGGTACTCGGTCCAGTAGGTGGTTGCTTCCGCTTTGTCCTGTTGCTCCAGCCAGTCGATATAGTCGCTGTACGGATAGACCGGTGCCAGTTCGAGCGGCAGGCCGTTGAGCAGCTGGTGATAGATATGGAAGAACTCTCCGATGATGATCGGGATGCACCAGCCGTCTGCGAGAATGTGATGGAACGTAAAGATCATTTGATACTCGCTGTATCCTGTCTGCAGGATGGCAGCACGGATCAGCATATCTTGGGTCAGATCAAAGCCGCGCTCTTTATCCTGTTGCTTGCAGGCTTCCAGATAAGCGGACTGTCCGTGATGATCTAGATGGCTAATATCTTCAAAAGTAATGCTGGTCGTACGCTCACCGAGGACAATCTGCAATGGACGATGCAGCCCTTCGTGAGCAAAGACCGTACGCAGTACATCATATCGGTCGATCACGGTGTTGAGGCTCTGCTCCAGGAGTCCAAGTTCCAATGTGCCACGAAGCGGTACACGGTATTGCTCCAGATAAGCAAAGGACTCATGATCCATCGAAGCATGGAACAGCATACCTTCCTGCATCGGAGAAAGTGGGTACAGCTTGGCGATCTCTGCTTCCCCTGCTCTTTCCTGGACAAATCGGCGGATGGATTCCCACTCGTCGATGCTGAGCTTGCCATAGCCGAGATCAGACGGAGTGCGTTCACTGGTTGTCTGGCTGACGCAATGCTCTACGACTGCCAGCAGATTCGCTTTGAGCTGGTCGGTGAAGCGCTCCATGTTGCCCGGATCAAACGCATGGTGATTGTACATCACCGAAAGCTTCAGCTGGCCGCCGACTGTCACGCCTGTGATATCGATCAACTGATCGCGCTCCATGTTCGGGCTGACCATCACACCACTGGACATCGGGGAGACACTGAATACACCTGTCTTAGCCTCCTGATCGAATTGACCGAGGTAGTTGAAGCTGATCTGTGGTTGCAGACCAAATGTGATATCTTGCTTCGATTCGGCTGGCGTGAGGTACTTCAGGATGCCGTAGCCAATCCCTTTGTTCGGAATCTGGCGCAGCGTTTCTTTGACATACTTGACGCGGTACGCTGTATCGGTCGCTTTGGACAAATCAAGCACGACAGGGTAGGACGATGTAAACCAGCTGATCGTACGGGTGATGTCGGCATCCTCGATGATGTCTTCGCGTCCATGACCCTCTAAGAGCAACAGCACTTGATCGTCTCCAGTCCAGTCCGTAACGGTCTTGCCGAGCGCTGTCAGGAGGATGTCATTCACCTCGGTACGGTATGCGCGGTGTGCATCTTTTAACAATTGCCCGGTATGCTCACGGGACAGCTCGATGGTCAGCGTGGTTGCTTCCTGCATGCGGTTGTCGCTGATCACATGATCGGTTGGAAGTGGGCGGACTTGAGCCTGTCCGACTTGGTTCCAGTAGCCTTTTTCTTGGAGCAGGGCTTTGCTGGTGGCATAAGCATCCAATTGTTTGGCCCACTCTTGGAACGAAGTGGTCTTCTCAGGGAATGTGATCGCTTCCCCTTGGCTTGCCTGGGTGTACGCGGAGGTGAAATCTTCAAGCAGGATGCGCCAGGATACCCCGTCGATGACCAAGTGATGAATGGCAATCAACAGATGATCTCCCGCACCGGTCTGGAACAGGCCAAGCTTGACCAGTGGACCGTTGAGATCGATGCTCGCTTGGATCCGACTTGCTTCTTGCTCGATTCTTTCTGCTAAGATGGTCTCGTCTGCGACTTGGGTCAGATCGATGACTTCGAGCTGCAAGGCATGTTCGTTGGTGTCACTGATGCCTTTGTTCACTTGTCGGAGGCTGTCCGCATCCATCGTAAAACTCATCCGCAATGCATCGTGATGCTCCACCAGTCGGGCGAAGACCTGACGTAATACATCCGGGTCAAATCCTTCTTGTCGGTACAGCATGTTCGCTTGGTTAAAATGATGCAGATCGGTCTGATGCTCCTCGAAGAACCAGCGCTGGATCGGTGTAAGCAGGACATCCCCCTCGACCGTTCCTTGGTCATGGGTCTGGGTGACGGTCTTGATGTACTTGCTCAGCTCGGCAATCGTCGGATTCTTGAACAGGTCGCTGATCACCATTTTGCAGCCTTGCTTGTTGAGGCGGGCAGAGATCTGAATCGCCTTGATCGAGTCGCCCCCTACTTCAAAGAAGTTGTCGTAAATACTGATGCGGGCTACACCCAGAACCGTTTGCCAGCAGTCTGCAAGCATCGCTTCGATTTCGTTGCGTGGTGCCGTGTATTCGGCGCCGGACGCCATGGCTGCTGCGTCTGGTTTTGGCAGAGCTTTCTTGTCGATTTTGCCGTTGACCGTCAGCGGCATCTGATCCAGCTGGACAAAAAAGGCTGGAATCATGTACGACGGCAGATGCTGTCCGATGTGGCTGCGCAGTTCTGCGACAGGCAGATTGCGGCTGGCCACGAGGTAGGCACATAGCTCGGTCTGGCCGCGCTCATCGGTATGCGCGAGGACAACGGTTTCTCTCACGTCTTCGTGCGTGAGCAGCTGGGCTTCGATCTCACCGAGTTCGATCCGGTAGCCGCGGACTTTTACCTGATCGTCGATACGGCCGAGGTATTCGATGTTGCCATCAGGGAGCCATCTGACCAAGTCACCCGTCTTGTACATGCGTTCGCCTGGGACGAATGGGTTTTGGACAAATGCTTGTTCAGTCAGATCAGGACGGTTGAAGTAGCCGCGTGCAAGACCTGTACCGCTGATGCAAAGCTCGCCTGGGATACCGACTGGCTGTAATTGATTGTCCGTATTCACGATGTAGACCTGCGTATTTGAAATCGGTTGGCCGATTGGGACAACGCCATCCGTACGGTCACGGGCGATCCATGCCGTAGCCATGATGGAGGATTCAGTCGGGCCGTACGCATTCCAATACGTCAGGCGGTCTTTCCACGTCTGGACGATCTCCTTGTTGGACGCGGAGCCGCCTGTGATGAGTAGACGCAGGGACTTGAATTGGTCAGGATCGACACTGGTGATGTAGACCGGCGGAATGAACGAAACGGTAATCTGGTTCGTCTCGACGAACGTACCGAATGCAGCCGGATCTTGTACGATCTCCTGTGTCGGCAGGTACAGTGTCGCACCTGAGAGCAGGCACATCATGATTTCTAATACAGATGCGTCAAAGGAGAAGCTGGCGAATTGAGTGAAACGGTCCTTCTTGCCAAGCTCAAACTGACTTTGCACATACGTGTGCAGGCTGACAATCCCGTGATGCTCCAGCATGACCCCTTTTGGTTTTCCGGTTGTACCGGATGTGTAGATCACATAGGCGAGGTCGGTTGCGAGTGCACCCTGCTCTGGATTGGATGTGTCGCCATGGTACAGGCTGGCATCGTCGAGGTTCATGACGCGGATGTCTGTTGGGACTTTTTCGTTGAGATGGCTTTGGGTGAGCAGCACCTTCGCCTGACTGTCTTCGAGCATGTATTGGATGCGGTCGATTGGATAGACCGGATCGACTGGTACATACGCCCCACCTGCTTTGAGCACAGCCATAATCGCAATGATCATCTCCAGGGAACGGTCAGCCATAATCGCTACGATGTCGTCTCTCTTCACTCCTTCTGCGATGAGAAGGCGGGCCAGTTGGTTGGCTTTTTCATTCAGCTCCTGGTAGCTGAGCTGCTGACCTTGGTAATAGAGAGCCGGATGTGCCGGATGGTTCGCCGCTTGCATCTCAAAGATCTGGTGGATCGTCGCCTCTTGTGGATAGTCCATGCTGTTCAGGTTGAAGGCTGTGATCAGCTGTTCTTTTTCTGCGTCTGTAACCATGTCGATCTCAGAGAGACGGATCTGATGGTTGGACACGATGGAACGAAGCACTTGGGTGTAGTGACCCGCCATTCGTTGCATGGTGTCTGCGCGGAACAGCTTGGTGCAGTAGTTGAGGTAGAAGACCAGCTCGTCATCGCCCTCTTCTGCTGCCAGTGTCAGGTCAAACTTGGCAAGCTGCAGGTCCCCTTCATACGGGGTGGCTGTTACGCCGTCGAGGCTCACGCTTGCCCGACCCATGTTTTGCAGGGTGAACATCACGTCAAACAGTGGATTGCGGCTCATGTCCCGCTTCACATCTAATCGATCCAGCAGTTCCTCGAACGGATAATCTTGATTTTCAAAGGCATGCAGAGCCGTTTCCTTCATCTCTTGCAGGAAGGTGTCAAACGTCTTGTGGCGCGCCGGATAGCCGCGCAGCACGAGTGTGCCGACGAACATTCCCACGATTGACTCCAGATCTGCATGTGGACGGCCAGCAATCGGGCTTCCGACGAGGATTTCCTCTTGACCGCTGTACTTAGCCAGCATCGCTTGGAAAGCACTGAGCAGTACCATGTACAAAGTCGTGCCAGTCTCGGATGCAAGTCGGCGAAGCTCCTGTACCAGTTCCTTGTCGATGGAGAACGGTACGATGTCACCCTCGAAGCTTTGCACAGACGGACGGGCAAAGTCGGTCGGCAGAGTCAAGGACGGGATTTCACCGGACAGTGCTTCTAACCAGTACGCTTCTTGCTGCTTCATCGCATCAGTCTGGTAGAAAGCTTGCTGCCAGGCGGCGAAGTCTTTGTACTGAATGCGCAGTTCTGGAAGCTGTCCGCCCGCATAGAGCTGGGACAGTTCTTCGAAAAGGATATTCAGCGAGACCCCGTCGGAAATGATGTGGTGCATGTCGATCATCAGCGCGTGATCATCCTCTCCGAACGTCACGAGCTCGGCGCGGATCAACGGCGCTTGGCTGAGGTCGAACGGACGGATGAAGCCTTGTACCGCTTGGGACAGCAGTTCGTCACGGGAGACGGTGTCGGATGCGAGATGAGTAAGTGGCATCTCGAAGCGTACTTCTGGATGAATGCGCTGCACAGGCTCACCATCGATCCAGTCAAACGACGTACGCAAGCTCTCATGACGCTGTACCAGCTCTTGGAGGGCAAGCTCCAGACGTGCGGCATCTATCGTACCGTTGAGGGTAAGCACGACTGGCATGTTGTACGCAGTCTCTGCGCCTTCCATCTGTGCGATGATCAGCACTCGTTTTTGTGTGGAGGAGACTGGGTAGTAATCGCGTGTCTCCACTGGTTGGATCGCCGCATAGGATTGCTTCTGAGACTGTCCGATCAGTTCTGCCTGCTGCTCCACGGTGGTATGTGTGAAAATATCACGCAGAGCGATCTTGGTATCGAATTCTTTATGCAGCTTGGAGACGAGTACGGTCGCCTTGAGCGAGTGACCACCAAGGACGAAGAAGTCATCACGCACGCCTACTTGCTCCATGCCGAGCAGTTCTTTCCAGATGGTAACGAGCTTCTCTTCCCGTTCATTACGTGGTGCGATGTACTCGGTGCCGCTGCCGATGAAGCCGTCTGTCGGAAGAGCTTTGCGGTCGATCTTACCGTTGGCTGAGAGTGGCATGCTCTCCAGTTGTACGAAGTGAGACGGGATGAAGTAATTCGGTAATTCTTCACTCAGGAACTCACGCATCTCAGACGCCGTAATCTCTCTGGTAGCGACGATATAGGCGCAGAGGTATTTTTCCCCGGCATGATCTTCGCGGGCGACTACGACGGTTTCTTTCAAGTCTGGATGCGCCAAGATTTGGGTCTCGATCTCGCCAAGCTCAATCCGGTACCCGCGGATTTTCACCTGATGGTCGATCCGGCCGAGGTATTCGATATTGCCGTCCGGCATCCAGCGGGTCAGGTCTCCGGTACGGTACATCCGCTCCCCTGGGACAAAAGGATTCTCAACGAATTTTTCAGCGGTCAGTTCTGGACGGTTCAGATAGCCACGGGCCAGCTGTACTCCTCCGATGCAGAGTTCACCTGCGACTCCGATAGGCTGGAGCTGGTTCTCTGGGCTGACGACGTAGAGCTGAGTATTGTCGATCGGTTTCCCGATTGGTACGGTGTCGAGTGCTTCCCCTGTGGAGCAGTCAAACACAGATACGTCGACGGTCGCCTCGGTTGGGCCGTACAGGTTGATCAGCTTGGTTCCGTGTGCTTCGTGAAGCAGTCGGTTGAACCGTTCGACATGTGCTACCTGCAGGGCTTCCCCTGAAGCGAAGACATGGCGTAGGCTGGCAAGGCGGCTGATTTCACTGCGGTTGATGTCGATATGCTCTAGGAAGGCATGCAGCATCGACGGTACGAAGTGCATCGTCGTCACGCGGCGGCGTTCGATCTCGTTGACGATGGTAGCCGGCTCTTTCTCCCCTTCTGGGATTAGGTAGCTGACTTGTGCCCCGACGAATGACCACCAGAACATCTCCCATACGGATACGTCAAAAGTGAACGGTGTCTTTTGCAGGATTACATCGCTTTCCCCAAGCGGATAAGCCTTGTCCATCCAGAGCAGGCGGTTCAGTACGGACCAGTGCTCGATCATGGCTCCTTTTGGCTTGCCGGTAGAGCCGGAGGTGTAGATGACATAGGCCATATCTGTCGGCTGATTGATATGTTCGAGGTTGGAGCCGTCTTCGTGGTAGGCATCCGGTTGATCCAAGTCGATGACCAGACCGTCAAAAGCAACCACACCGATCAGATGAGACTGTGTCAAGAGAACCTGTGCCTGGCTGTCTTCCAAGGTGAATTCCAGACGGTCCTGCGGATGCTTCGGATCAAGCGGCAGATAGGCACCGCCTGCCTTGATAATCCCCATGATCCCGACGATCATCTCAAGTGAGCGTTCTGCCATAATCCCCACGATGCTGTTGGCCGTCACTCCATTCGCACGAAGGGTACGGGCGACTTGGTTGGCACGGTGGTTCAGCTCGCCGTAGGTCAACTGCTGGTCTTGGAAATAGACCGCTGGCTGATCTGGGATGCGCGCTACTGTCGCTTCCATCAGCTGATGTATCGTCTTGTCACGCGGGAAGTCCGCTTCTGTGTCGTTGAACACCCCTAAGACTTGGTGCTTCTCGGCATCGGTCAGGATGTTGATGGTGCCGATATGGGCCTCAGGATTGGTCACAATAGCTTGGGCGAGTACGCTGAGGTGGCTCGCGATGTTCTCTACCAGCTGCGGATCGTAGACGACCGCATTGTATTTGAAGTTGATATATAACTCATCGTTAGGTGCGACCAATACGGTGAAATCATAGTTGGTCTGCTCGAACGCATCCATCTGAGCAAAATCAAAGCGGAGACGCTCTTCACCAGCTGCTGTCTCCTCTTCGTCCGGTGTCGGATAGTTCTCAAAGACGACGAGGTGGTCGAGCAGGTCTTTTTTCAGGCTGCTCAGTGCCTGGGTCTCTGCGAGGGACAAATAATCATAAGCAGAGGAAGCCAGACTTTGTGCCTGTACGTCCTTGAGCAGATCCACAAAGCTCATCGCTGCATTCGGCTGGACGCGCACAGGGATGGAGTTGATGAACAGACCGACGATTTGTTCAATTCCTTGCACATCCGCGTTACGACCGGATACGACTGCACCGAATACGACATCGGTCACGCCGTTGTAGCGTCCCAAGAGAATGCCCCAGAGGCTTTGGAACACATTGTTGAGTGTGGTCTGGTGCTGCTTCGCCAGACGCTCCAAGCCAGCGGTCGTCGCTTTGTCGAGGAAGAAGATATGACTGCCTTGCACATAGCTGCTGGTCTTCGGTGTGCGCCATTTTGGCAGGGTCGCCAAATGCTCATAACCTGCGAGGTACTGCTGCCAGTAAGCAAGCGCCTCTTCTCTGTCTTGGTTCTCCAGCCAGCCGATGTAGTCGCTGTATGGATACACCACACCAAGCTGAGCCTGTGTCTGATGGAGCGCCGCATGGTAGGTCCGCAACAGCTCATCGAGTACCAGAACGAAGCACCAGCCATCCAGAATGATGTGATGGAAGCTGATCAGCATCCGATACGTATCCACACCTGTCTGGAATACGCTGATCCGCAGCAATACATCACGGGACAGATCGAAGCCGCGCTGTTTATCCTGCTCACGGAATGCAGTAAGACGGGCCTGTTGCTCCTCTTCCCCAAGCGTTGACCAGTCTTCAAAATGAATCGTGGTGGTGCGTTCGCGCAGGACGATCTGGTGCGGACGTGCGAGATGCTCGTGGACAAACACCGTGCGCAACGCATCATAGCGGGCCAAGACAGCATGGAGACTCTGCTCCATCAGCGCAAGGTCAAACCGGCCTGTGAACGGAATGCAGTTTTGCTCAAAATAAGCAGGACTGTCTGGTTCGAGCATCGCGTGGAACAGCATCCCCTCCTGCATCGGGGAAAGCGGATAAGCCTTCGTGATCGCAGCCTCTTTGACCTGTTGTTGTACCGTCGCCTTGATCTGTTCGAATTCGGCAATCGTCAGGGTACGCGCCCCCACATCAGATGGTGTCTGTTCGCTGACCTTCTGTTCGGCACAATGCTCGATGATCGCAATCAGATTGGCTTTGAACTGATCTGCAAGACGCTTCATGGTCGCTTTGCCGAACGCATGGTGGTTGTACGCGAGCGCCATTTGCAGCTTGCCGCCAAAAATACCGCCATTGATCTCCACTTGTTGACCACGGACAAATTGGTCGCTGAGCGCTTCTCCACTAGGCATAGACGATGCGGCGAACACCTCTGTCGCGCTGTCCTGATCGAACTGCCCCAGATAGTTGAAGCTGATCTCCGGCTGCAGAGCAAATGTCAACGACTCACGGTACTCAGCTGGAGTCAGATACTGCAGGATGCCATAGCCGACCCCTTTGTTCGGAATCTGACGCAGGGTTTCCTTGACCTGCTTGATTTGGGCAGCGATGTCAGATTGATTGGTATGGATCACGACTGGATAGGCGGAGGTGAACCAGCCGACTGTCCGGGTGATATCCATGCCTTCCATGATGTCTTCACGTCCATGACCTTCGAGCAGGATAAGCTGGTGATCAGCCCCTGTCCAAGCCGAAAGCGTCATACCCAGTGCGGTGAGCAGCAGATCGTTGATTTCGGTATGGTAAGCGTGATGCACATGTGTTAACAGGCGTTTGGTATGGGCTTTGGAAAGCTGGATTTGCAGGGTAGAGCTGTCTTTTTTGCGGTTTTCTCCGGTATGCTCGTCGCGTGGCAAGGCTTGAATCGGGGTCTGCTCCAGTTGGTTCCAGTATGGGACTTCTTTGAGCAGGGCCTTGCTCGTCGCATACGATTGCAGACGGGTCGCCCATTCCTTGAACGATACGGTCTTCGCCGGGAACACGATCGCTTCCCCGCGCAATGACTGTGCATAGCCCGTAGAGAAATCCTCCAGCAAAATGCGCCAGGATACACCGTCCACAACCAGATGGTGGATGACGATGAGCAGATGGTCACCTTGCACGGTATGGAACAGACCCAGCTGTACCAGCGGCCCCTTCCCTGTCAGGTCGATGCCAGCGTGCAGGCGGTCGGCTTCCTTGGCGATGAGTGCGGCTGTCTCCTTCTCCTCTGTCACATGGGTCAGATCGAATTCTTCCAGATGGAATGGAGCATCTGTCACTCCTTGATTCACCTGTTCGATCACGCCGTCTGTGCCAAACCCATAGCTCATCCGCAGTGCATCATGATGCTCGATGATGCGTCCGAATACCTCGGCTACTTTTTCCCGATCAAATCCTTCTGCACGGAAAATCATATTGGCTTGGTTAAAATGATGACGATCCTGATCCTGTGTCGCAAAGAACCAGTGCTGGATCGGAGTGAGCGGTACCTCCCCTTCGACCATTCCCTGGTCAAATGTGGTGGTGACAGACTTGACGAATTGACTCAGCTCGGCAATCGTCGGGTGCTTGAACAGATCGCGCATCTCCAGCTTGAGCCCTTCTTTGTGCAGGCGGGCTGAGATCTGGATCGCTTTGATCGAGTCGCCCCCGATCTCGAAGAAATTGTCGTTGATCCCGACGCGGTCGATTCCCAGCACACTGCCCCATGCGTCAGCAAGAATCGCTTGTGTATCGGTGACAGGTGCGGTGTATTCCAGACCGGTTGCTTTGGAGCCTTCTGGTTTTGGCAGTGCTTTTTTATCGATCTTGCCGTTGACGGTGAGCGGCATCTCGTCGAGTTGGACGAAGTATGCTGGGATCATATAGCTTGGCAAGTGTTTTCCGATATGTTGACGTAATTCGGTTACGGACAACTCTCTTGTAGCGGTCAGATAAGCGGCCAAGTCGGTGGTGCCATGCTCATCGGTCAATGGGATGACGATGGTCTGAATGATCTCATCGTGAGTCAACAGCTGTGCCTCAATCTCACCCAGCTCAATCCGATAACCACGCACTTTGACCTGATCATCCAAGCGGCCCAGATATTCGATATTGCCATCTGGCATCCAGCGCACGAGGTCACCTGTTTTATACATCAGTTCACCTGGAACGTACGGATTGGTGACAAAAGCAGCAGCGGTCAGTTCCGGACGGTTGAGATATCCGCGGGCCAAGCCTACCCCGCCGATGCACAGCTCACCCGGTACGCCGATTGGCTGCAGCTGATGCGCGCTGTTGACCACATAGAGCTGCACGTTGTCGAGCGGTTTACCGATGGTGATCAGGCCGTCTTCGCGCTCCTCGGCGATCCATCCCGTTGCCTGTACGGATGCTTCGGTTGGGCCGTACGCATTGACGTAGCGTACACGCTTGCTCCAGGTGCGTACCATCTCGATGGTAGTAGCGGAACCACCTGTAAACAGCAGGCGAAGAGATGTCAGTTGATCCGGATTGATATGCACGGCAAAAACAGGTGGCAAAATCGCTGCCGTGATCTGATGCTCTCTCATGTACGCTTCGTAGAGTGCCGGATCTTGCGTGGTCTCTTTGGTCGGCACGTAGAGAGTGGCTCCGTTGAGCAGGGCCATGAAAATCTCTTTTACCGATACGTCAAACGAGGAGCTGGCATACTGCATGACACGGTCCTGCTCAGACATCCCGTAGTGCGTACGGATGTTCTGAATCAGGTTCGGAATCCCGTGGTGCTCGACCATTACCCCTTTTGGTTTCCCGGTTGTACCAGAGGTGTAGATGACATAGGCCAGATCGGTTGTCTGTACCTTATAATCTGGATTAGCAGTCTCTCCGCTATAGAGCGACTCATCATCAACAAGCAGGATATGCCCGTCAAAAGGTACGTTCTCTGCATAGGGACGCTGGGTCAGCAGAATCTGTGCCTGGCTGTCTGTCAGCATGTACCCAATACGTTCAGCAGGATAGATCGGGTCGATCGAGACATAGGCCCCACCTGCTTTGAGGATGGCGAAGATGGAGACGATCATCTCTACAGAACGGTCTGCCATGATCGCGACGAGCTGGTCGGCCTGTACTCCTTTTTCACGGAGATGACGGGCGAGCTGGTTCGCCTTTTCATTCAACTCCCGATAGGTCAGCAGCTGGCCCTCCACATAAAGCGCAGGGTGATCCGGGCGAAGCGATACCTGCTCTTCAAACAGCTGGTGGATGGTCCGATCAGCTGGATATGGGGTTGGGGCCGGATTGTACTCTTGTAACAGAGTCTCTTTCTCGGCGACCGTCAGCATGTCGATCTCAGACAGGCGAACGCTTGGATTGTGCAGAATGGCATGGAGAATCTGGACAAAATGAGCCAGCATGCGCTCAACGGTCTCCTGTTTGAACAGCTTGGTGCAATAGTTGAAAGCAAACTGATAATGATCTTCGTAATCTGCTACCTCAAAGGTCAGATCGAACTTGGCAATGTCAAAGCTGAGTGGATATGGACTCACTGTGGCATCGCCGAAAGCCAGGTCAGATCGCGGAGTATTTTGCAGGACGAACATCACGTCAAACAGCGGATTACGGCTGAGATCGCGCTTGATGCCCAGTTTTTCGATCATCGTTTCGAGCGGATAATCTTGGTTTTCGTTCGCGCGTAAGGAGGCTTCTTTCATCTCCTCTAAGAAGGCAGCAAAGGTCTTCTCTGCTTCTGGATAGCCACGCATCACGAGGGTGCTGACGAACATCCCAATCATCGACTGCAGGTCAGCATGTGGACGGCCGGCGACCGCGGTACCGACGAGGATGTCGTGTTGCCCGCTGTATTTGGACAAGAGTACTTGGAAGGCGGTCAACAGTACCATGTACATGGTTGTTCCTGTCTGTGCAGCCAAGTCACGCAGCGATTGGGTAAGCTTCGCATCTGTGAGGAAGGACACGGTCGCACCGTCGAAGCTTTGCACCGCTGGTCTTGGGAAATCGGTCGGCAGCTGCAGGACTGGAATCTCCCCGTCCATATGACGTAACCAGTACTGCTCTTGGATCTCCATTACATCAGTCTTGAACAGCTCCTCTTGCCATACCGCAAAATCTTTGTATTGCACACGCAATTCTGGCAATTCTTCTCCCACATACAATTTGGACCATTCATCAAACAAGACCGCGATGGAGACCCCGTCCGAAATGATGTGGTGCATATCGAGCATCAGCAAGTGTTTTTTCTCGCCGTACGTGATGAGTTGGGCCCGGAATAACGGGGCTTTTGCCAGTTCAAACGATTGCACAAATTTGCCAACAGTAACTCCAATTTCCTCTTCTGTTGTAACTTGGTGATCCAGTGTAAAATCAATACTTGGCTTGATCTGCTGCACAGGCTCCCCGTCTACCCAGACAAATGAGGTACGGAAGCTGTCGTGGCGGTCGATGAGGATTTGGATCGCGCGCTCCAGACGAGCCGGATCGATCTCACCTTCGATCTTCCACAAATTTGGCATGTTGTACGTAACCGATGCGCCTTCCAGCTGGCTGGTGATCAGCATCCGTCTTTGTGCGGCAGACAGTGGATAGTAGTCGCGTGTCTCCACCGGTTCGATGGAGCTAAAGGTGGTTTTTTCCTCCATTTGCGTGACCGCCGCTTCCTTCATCCCGCTCTCCAGCAGATGAATCATCTCTGCGATGGTTTGGAATTGGAACACATAACGAATCGACAAATGAATTCCGAACGCTTTATGGATCTGGGAAACAAGCACGGTTGCTTTCAGTGAATGTCCGCCTAACTCGAAGAAATTCTCATGGATTCCGATCCGCTCGATCCCCAATACATCCTGCCAGATCTCTGCAAGCTTGGCTTCTGACTCGGTACGTGGGGCGACATATTCCTTGCTTGCGGTCAGGGAAGTGTCAGGTTTTGGCAGAGCACGCTTGTCAATCTTGCCGTTGGTGGTAAGCGGCATCTTGTCCAAGCTGACAAAATGGGTCGGAATCATATAGTGCGGCAGGTCTTGACTCAGATACGCTTTCCAGTCGGATACGTTAGGGAGTTCCTGCTGATCTTGCTCCACGACGACATAGGCACAGAGATAACGGTGACCCGGTTCATCTTCACGGGCGATAACCACCGCTTCTTTGACCGCTTCATGATCGTTCAGCTTGGCTTCGATTTCACCCAGCTCGATACGGAAGCCGCGGATTTTGACCTGCATGTCGATCCGGTCGAGGTATTCGATATTGCCGTCAGGAAGCCACTTCACCAAGTCGCCGGAGCGATACATCACTTTTCCTGGGCGGAACGGATGCGGTACGAATTTTTCTGCGGTAAGATCTTCGCGGTTGAGATAGCCGAGTGCCACCCCGTCCCCTGCGATGCACAATTCACCGGCCACGCCGATCGGCTGGATTTTGTTTTGGGCATCGAGGACATAGAGTTCCGTGTTCGCCAGCGGTTTTCCGATTGGGACGGTAACGGCTTTTTCCGGTACCTCGTTGATCGGGTAATAGGTGGCAAATACGGTCGTTTCGGTAGGTCCATAGACGTGGATCAATACATCTGGCCCGAGGAACTCCAGTGCCTTGCGGATATGACGTACCGAGCAACGCTCCCCGCCGAACAGGATTTTGCGGACTCCCTGCAAGCTCTCAACGGCCACTTCTACCAATGTATTAAACAGAGCTGTCGTACTAAAGAATGCGGTTACACTTTCATCCCGGATGAGAGCCGACAGGGCCACAATATCGGTCACAGTCTCTTTTTTCATCAGAACCAGCTTCGCTCCGTTCAACAGCGCACCGAAAATATCAAAGGTGGAACCGTCGAAGGCGTAGTTGGAGAGCTGCAACAGGGTGTGGTCTTCGTTGATGTCGATGTAGTTGGTGTTCTTCACGACACGGTTGACGTTGGTATGCAAGGTGACGATCCCTTTTGGTTTACCGGTCGTACCAGAGGTGTATATGATATAGCAACGATCTTGTGAGTCGTTCACAAGCACAGGGTTCGTGGTATCGTTTGCATCGATGGCCGGGTCTTCCAGCTTGATGACTTGTCCATGGAAAGATACGAGGTCAGCCATGTGGGACTGGCTGAGCAATACGTTCGCCTGTGTATCTTCGAGCATGAATGAAATCCGCTCAGCCGGGAATTCCGGATCAATCGGCAGGTAGGCTCCGCCCGCTTTCAAAATCCCCATGATGCCAATGATCATCTCAAACGAACGATCGGCGATCAAACCGACGACATCCTTGCGCTTCACTCCCGCTTTACGCAGGTGGTGAGCCACTTGGTTGGCCCGTTCGTTCAGCTCTGCGTATGTCATCGTTTTGGATTCAAATACCAGTGCGGTACGCTCAGGGGTCAATGCCACCTGCTGCTCAAAGCATTCATGGATCGTCTTCTCACGCGGGTAGTCTGTGATCACTTCACTGAATTCCCCTAGGATCAGATCTTTTTCTGCATCTGTCAGCATCTGCAGCTCATCCACGCGCTTGTCCGGATGATGAATCGCATCCTCCATCAGATGGAATAGATGGTCGGTCAATTTATCAATATCAGCTTCTGTGAATACGTCTGTTATGTAGTCAATCTCGATGGTAAGCAGGTCTTTATCATGATGGTCCTGGACGTGAAGCGCGATCTCCTCGGTCAGATGTCCCATGAACAACTGGTCAAAGATATAGCGCACACCATCGATCTGTTCGAACCCAAGCACCTGGAATCCGGCAAAAAGTCGGAACAGACCGTTCACATCTGGGTGCTTCTCACGGACTTCCTGCACGAGTTGGTTGTATGGATATTTCTGATGACGAAATAATTTCGTTTGCTTCTTCGCTACATTGCGGATAAAGGAGAGGATGTCCTGCTCAGGTTCTCCCTGCACGCGGAATGGCATCGTACTTACCAGCATCCCGATCATATCTTTTTCTTTCCGCTGGGTGCGGTTATAACAGGTTGTCCCAATCGTGATATCGGACTGTCCGGTCAAGCGGTAGACATACACATGGAACATGCTCATGAACAAGGTAAAAATACTGATATTGTGCTCTTTGCAGAAGGCCTGTGCCTCGTCACGCAGCGCTTGTGGTACGATGAAGCGCTTGCGTCGTGCTTTTGTGCTGACCGTAAACGCATCCTGTGTCTTCAGTCCTGTAAACTCAGACAGCGTGTCGAACTCCGCATGCCAGAATGCCCGGTCTTTTGCAAAACGTTCGGACTGCTCGTATTCCATCTCACCCTGGATATATTCTGTATAGGGTGCCGGTATCGGATATTGCGTATTCTCTAATACATTCACATTGCGTACCAATTCCGTATAGAGCGTAATGATTTGGTTTACGATCTGGACGAACGCCATACCATCCATCAGGATATGGTGTACTTTGATGAACAGGTGTCCCTTTTGCTCGCTTTCTTTGATGACAGCGAACTCAAACAGATCCTGATCGATCATCGGGAGTGGCTGCTCGAACTGATTCTGTGCCCAAGCATCCAGCTCACTCCTATCTGCTGATCCACTGAAGTCGTAGTACGGAATGTTGACCGGCGTATAAGGTGCGAAATACTGGCGCGGCTCATTCCGTTCCTGATCCCATACGATGCGCAACCGGATGGAGTCATTCAGTTGGAGAAATGCTTGAATCGCTTGTTCCAAAAGCCCAAAATCCAATTGGTCTGCCTCTACATGCGCAAGACCCCCAATGTTCGAGATGCTGGTATTAGGAAAAAATTCCTCCGTAAACCAGATCCGCTTTTGGGGATGAGTTAGTTGATAAGTCTCGCTACTCCTCATTACTACCATTATCCTCCCCGGTTCTCTTTATTCTCTTATGAATATTAATGATGTATTATTCACCATTATAATACATAAGGCTTTAATTTTTGTAAATTCTTTGTTTATATTTTCCTATATTTCAATAATAACAGTGATAAGTTTAAACAAAAAGTCCTATTTTTATATATTTTTATCATAAATAAAAAAATCCTGGGTACAAAGAACGCTTTGTTTCCAGGATTTTATCGGTATGAATTTTCTATGTAGTTAAAAATTTAGTTTGCTGCAAATATAGGATGAACTTGGCCCGATCATTAATCCCTACCTTGCTATACATGTTACTGATATAGTTCTTGATCGTGCCTTCGGTCATCATCAGGGTGTTGGCGATCTGCCTGTTGGTCAGTCCCTGCAGCATCAGGGTCGCGATTTCACGTTCACGCTCGCTCAGCTCGATGCCTTGCTTGCGGATGTTGGTCATCTCAAGCTCACCCGTGGCGATGGCGGAGAGACTGTTCAGCTTTTCAGCCAGTTTTTTGGCTACTGGGACAGGCAGCATGAGCTGTCCGTGATAGGCTTTGCGGACGGAGTCGACCAGATCGCTTGCCCGCATATCCTTGAGCAAGAAGCCGCTCGCTCCATTCAGCAACCCTTCCACTATATAATCGTAATCAGAAAAAGTCGTCAGGATAATGACACACAGGTCAGGAGCAATCGCCTTGCACTGCTTGATGCTCTCAATCCCATTGAGCACAGGCATCTGAATATCCATCAAGACAATATCAGGGGAGAGCGTTCTGACCTGCTCGACCGCTTGCTGACCATCCTCAGCATAGCCGATGACTTCCATATCTTCTTCCAATCCAAAAATAACCTCCAGCCCGTCACGAAACAGTGCCTGGTCATCCACGATCAGTATTCGTTTTACACTCATTGATGAGTTCCTCCCCCCTTTGTCAGCCATCCCCACTCTCATCAGACTGGCAGCGTAATGGATAAGACACAGCCTTCTGTCTCTCCATCCTCGATATGAAACGACCCGTTGCACAGCTCGATCCTCTCTTTCATCGCCGTCAAGCCGAAGCCAAGCGATGAGTCACCGAAGCGGTTTCCATTGCTCTCCAGGCGGAACCGGATCTGTCCGTCCTGCTCCCGGAGCATAAAGGAAAAACGGGTGCTCTGTCCGTGGCGAAAGCCGTTGGTCAGCGCCTCCTGCAAGGCGTGGTACAGAATTTTGTGCTTCACAGCGCCAACCGGTGTCACGATGTCCATCTCGTAGTTGATCACAGCACCGGTATATTGCTCGGTTTCTTTGATCAGCGTTTCCAGTGAAAAAAGGATATCTTCGTCCAGATCCCCCTCTTTTAACATACGGACGGTGCGCCGGACCTCTGTCAGACTCTGGCGGATCAGCTCCTGTAATTTTTCCATCCGCTCTACGGCACGCTCGATATCTTTGTTCAGCAACAGCTTGACCGATTCCATCTGAATATTGGTAACGGTCAAGGTATGCCCGACGATATCATGCACATCGTGAGCAATCCGGTTGCGTTCTTCGAGGATGTTGACATTGGCCATCGCTTTGGCGGTCTCAACCATCGAGTCGCGGAGCTGGTGGTTCACTTCCTCCAGTTCGGCTGTCCGCTCGATGACCTTTTCTTCCAGCTCTTGATTCCAGCGCGCCAGCTGCAAGTGCATGCTGACACGAACCATCAGCTCATCCTTGCCGATCGGCTTGAGCAGATAATCATTGGCCCCGGCGTCGAAGCCTTTGATCAGATCGCTTACTTGGTTATTGGCGGTAAGCATCAGGATCGGCAGCTCGGTCAGGGAATACTGCTGACGAATCCGCTGACAGACCTCGATCCCTGAGAGCTTGGGCATCATCACATCCAGCAGGATCAAATCAGGCTTCATCCCCTCTTTGAGCAGACGGAGTGCTTCTGCGCCGCTTTGGGCCTCGTGTACGACACACGGCTCGTTATATAAATAGCTTTGCATCACCTGAAGATTGACCGGATCGTCGTCTACGATCAGAATCAACGGGGCTTTGGGTTGCAACGATGCGGCAGGATGCTCCAGCTTCTCCAGAGTGGCAGCCAATGGTATGAATGCAGGCGCAGCCTCCCTCAGATACTCCCCGTGCGCATGAGCGTACGTACCTGTACCCGACGATATCTTGGGTTCATGCAGCTCCAGCGTAAAATGAAAGGTGGAGCCTACTCCGACTGCTGATTCTACCCCCAGCTGTCCACCGTGCAATTCGACCAATTCCCTGCACACATGAAGCCCCAGACCACTGCCGATAAAATCCTGCTGCGCCCATACCCCTGCCTGCTCATAGGATTCAAAAATCCGCTCCATATGCTCCGGCTCAATCCCGCTTCCCGTATCACTCACCTGAATCTCGATACGTTCCACCCGATCCACCATCCGTACGGACACACTGCCCGTATCGGTGAATTTGATCGAATTGCCGATTAGGTTATGGAAAATCTGCTGAAGCCGTGCTTCATCCGCATAGACGATCGTGTTGGGCGGGATATGGTGGCGCAGGGTCAGCTGTTTTTTCGAAGCAAGCGGTTGCAGCACCAGCAGGACGAACTCCACCACCTGTGCGAGATCGACGGGAACTTTACGCAGGGTGATCTGTTTTTCCTTGAGCTTGGAGTAGTCGAGGATGTCATTGACCAGCTGGACCAAGCGCCATCCACTGCTGATGATCAGCTGCAGATGATTGTTGGCCGCCGCCGGCAACGACCCGGCTACCCCTGTCCGAAGCGATTCCGCCAAGCCGATCATCCCGTGCAACGGTGTGCGCAGCTCATGGGAGGTCTGGGCAAAAAACTGGTCTTTGGCCTTGTCTAGCTCCAGCAGCCGTTCGGACAGGTCTTCGATCCGGACGAAGGCCTGTGCATATTTTTTGGACAGCATAAAAGATTGCGCCAGCATGAACAAGAACAGTCCATCTCCCGACATGAAGGTTCCCTGCACAATCCCCAGCGTATACAATGCCTCGTTAATAAAGCCCAGGATGAGGAAAGCAAAGCCGATCATAAAGAGATACGTCCCCGGCGACTTCCTAAGCATCGCCTTCACCGCGACCCACACCGAATAGAACAAGACGAACAGGACAAACAGGATCAACACGACCAAAAACCGGTCAAATATTTTATTCGAAGTAAACAAAATCAGCGCGACAAATGGTGCACACGCAACCAAATACCATCGAACCAGCCTAAGCGAGGTCTCTCCTGGAAAGGTATAGCGGATGTACAGCAGCAGTGTCGAGGACGCCAACGGAATCGTCAAATACATCAGCTTGTTCCGAATAAACCAGTCGAACTCGGGGAACGCCAGACCAAGCAGACGGTCTGATCCGGTCATGAAAATACGCAGGGCCACCAGCAGACAGGTCAGACCGAAGTAAAGCCCTGATAAATCTTTTCTGCGTACCAGGAAAAAGGCGATATGCGACATCCCCATGAACAGGATGCCACCGAACAAAAGCCCGTCATAAGCGACTCCCCTCTCCCGCTGGCCGAGCAGATGCTCCTCTGTCCCAAAGACCAGACTGCGGGATTTGGCACTCCGGAAAAAATAATTGGAGACATGCAGGGTGATATGGACGGTATCCTGATCTAGTGTAAAAAACGTCACCTGTGTCAAAAAGCGCGGGACAGCCTCCTCTGCCGTCTTCCCTACCACACCTGCCTGTGACAGCAGCTGATCCTCGACAAAAAGCTGAAAGGACGTAAACATCTCCGTGGAGCGAATCCCATAACGCCCATGCAGCCCCTTGGTCTTGACCAAGAGATGCAGGGTGGCATATCCGTCTTCGGTAAGCTCTTGGCCCTCAACCTTTTTCCCGCGCCAGGCTCCAGGGACAGTAAGCGTTCCCGTTTTTGCCGGGGTGTTGGCGGCAGGGTCAAGGAATTGGGAAGTCGGCAACAGCGAAGACCAATAAAAGTCCCACTCCCCATCCAACGTAATCGGCCCATCCTTGGCAAAATCCCAATCGGTTGCATCCAGCACACCATTGATTGCTTTGGGCGGTTTTTTTGCTTGGGCGGCTGTGGCTGATGATGATGTCTGGGGATTTGATGTACTGCATCCCGAACCGATGAGACCAAGGAGTCCACACAGGATGAGGAGAATGGTTAATCGGTGAAGCACTCTCATCTACGTGGAATGGACGCTCTCAGTTGCAGGTGACAAAGGTGCGGCTACGTAGTGGAATTGGCCCAATGAACCAAAGAGGAGTTTCAAGGTACCTTTTGTATTCGTATCATCATCTGGTGACGCTGGAGTCGTACTGTTGGCAAAATCGTCAGGTGACAGTCCGTTCGGTACGGTAGTGGATGGAAGCAGTCCCATCGCGATGTAAGCCTGAGCGATTAACTTACTGCAAAAATAAGTCTCCATCGAAACGTACAGTCCGATCAGACCGGCCCCGTATTCACCCATCATGCGCACATGGCTCGCCTGTGGCGTCCCGTGTACATAGCTGATGAAGTTGGTTAGGCGGGTAAGCTGTTCGGTTGTCAGATTGGAGGTGTCGCTCGCTGGCTGTCCCACACATTGATAAGGACGATATCCGAATGTTGCTTCATCCAGATCACCAGCCACATCGGTATAGAAACGGTCTTGCAGCGGAACCAGCATGACGCCTGCCTTGTAGGTACCGGTCACGATATCAGGCAGGTTGTCGAGGTCAGTCGACTCCAGTACCAGCAGATCAGGCAGGGAGGCAGATGGAGTGAACCCGGCCAGATGCAAATCAGCTTTGCGGATGATCATTCCAACATGTGACCACTCGCCGTCAGATACGCGCTCGATGATTTTGGAGCCCGGTGATGTCCCATTGGCAAAAATCAGGTCTCCGGTTTTTGCAACTTTTTCTAAGTGGTTGTACTTCCAAGGATGGTGGGAATTGTTTTGATTGGTCACTGTCATCTCACTCCTGTAATTTATTGCATTACAAACATATCGTACCATAGAATATTTCAATTTGTCATGACTTTAGGTATTGGGTTATGGGTACATAGTCACATTCATGGTCTGTCATGGATAGATAGAGGGCCTCCCAAGCCACTCAGAAGACGCGTTCCACATGCAAAAGCCACTGTGCCAGGAATACTCCCAGCCAGTGGCTTTTGTCTGCAATCCGTATGTGTGTTGTGGCTGAACCGATTGGTATGTAGATGCTTACAGGATCGCTGGTACGATGGTGTGCAGGAACAGGTCGGCAGTCGCATGCGAGATGATCGCGTACTCCAAGCCCTTTCTCCAATACAGGTAACCGAACCAGACGCCCAACAGTCCATTGAGGATCAGTGCCCGGATGACCACCAGTGTCGTCAATCCACCCAATGCTGATGCTGTCGTCGGCAGGTGTAACGCGCCAAAAATCAAGGTCGCCGCCAAAATCCCGAACCAGTAGTAGCCAGCCGGCACCTGTTCGTTGGATTTCTTGGTCAGGACAGCCAGCAGCCAGACGAACAGCGTCATCAAAAACAGCCGCACCTGTACCTCTTCCACAATGCCCCCATACAGCAAGGTCAAGAGTCCGGTCCACCAAGGTCCAGTCTCGACTCCAGCCAATTGAGGGATGTTAGGAACGAATACAAACAGATCGAGTAAAGCAATCAGTATGGCCCCTAAAGCACCGAAGAGGATCGAATACCAAATCCATTGTTTGGAAATACTTGGAGAGCGTCTCTCATACAGCCATTCTCTGAGAATCGGTGTACCCAGTCCGACACGAGATGCCATGCGAAGGCCAAGTACGCTTGCAATCAAGACGAGCGCCCCTGTCTGCAGAGCCATCAGTGTATACAACACAGGCAACGGAACGGAAGCGCTTTTCGCGGCATCCCCACCGAGCAGACTTAATTGGTATGGGACAATAGCAAAGGCTGCAATGACACCAAGGATGGTAAAAAACAGGGCGATCCGAAGGTTTCTTTGTTTTGCCATGATAACCTCCTGTTTTTTATTTGCTATTGTACCACATAAAGGTTGATAGATAAAACATTTCCCGTAAAAAAGCTATTTTTCGATTCGATAGTACCTCTCGCCCGTGCGTGGATTGTAGTACACACGACGTTTGACTCGGGAGATTGGATCTATCGACACCTCTTCAGTCCGCTCAAATCCAGGCGGTACCTGTTCATTGTGGTCTTCATGTGAGCGCTTGTCTTTCCATCTGGACAGGAGCAGGAGACCTCCAAGAACGGTTACTTGGAAGATAATGTAAAACAAAATAAAGGTAGACATTCCTTATTCCTTTTCCACGACAACAGCCGTACCGTATGCCACGACTTCGCCCATGTTCCCCATCGTCCCCGAGTCAAAACGGAACATCACGACAGCATTGGCCCCCATCGCGTTCGCGTTTTCAATCAGGCGGTCGAGCGCTTGCATGCGGGCATCCTCGAGCATGACCGTGTATTCCTTGATCTCACCGCCCACGACAGAACGAAGACCGGCCATGATATCTCCGCCGATCCCCCGCGCACGTACAATCAGCCCAAAGGCTGTACCTTTTACCTCTTTGACTTTATAGCCAGGGATATTCTCTGTTGTAACGACCAACATCACGTATGCACCTGCTTTCTCATTATTTTTCGGATAACGACATGGTAAATCAAGTCGGTACTGATATGGCTGATGATTGCTGCCTCCAGCCCATATTCCCAATATAACCAACCGAACATCGCCCCAGCCATCCCGTTCAGAACAAGACCGCGCTGGATGACGATCGGGCTATTGCCGTAATCCTGAAACAGAATCGGCAGATGGGCCGCACCGAATACCAAGGCGGACAAGATGATTCCCAACCAATATGCAAACATGCCAAGACCCGCCAGACCTGCCACCCAGACGATGACAGACATCACCCCAAGCCGCATGAGAATCTCTTCACATACGCCCCCATACAGAGAGGCCCACAATCCGTCCGTGGATTTGGGCTCTTCTGTGTTTCGTTTCCTGGGCAATCTGGGTTGATAATAGAGCTGATCTACACATTCGAGCAACAGACCCATGACGACTCCAAGCAAGGCAGACATCCCCCAAGCTACTGTCATGGACGTAGGTATAGAGGTGCCTGTGTGCCATACATCCAGGAGCTGTACGTCAAGCTGGGTGTCTGGGATGATCCGCAGTCCGACGAAGGTGCTGATCCCAAGAAACACGTACAGCTGGACGAGTGTGATGACCATCATGACTTTGGCTGACATGATCTTGCGTCCGGGAAATGCCATGCGGAATAACTCTGTCTGCTGCTTGAGCTTTGGATACTGGAGGGGTATGACCGACAAGGCGCAAATCATGGAGAAGATCCAGATCAGCCAGAATACTTGCACAGCATTATCCCCCTATGTTTATTTACACTATATTTCTTGCTTTTCGAGCAGATACCATCCCATGAAAAAGAAAATGGCGATCAGCGAAAACACACCAGCCAGGCTGGGAGCGGCCGTAACCGATGCTTCTGTCAAAGCGCTGCCCCGAAGCACGGCCATGGATGCATTGGTCAAAGCATCAGGTGAGACCATGCTCAGGAAGGTGCCCAGAAACGGCGGTACCGTGAAGATGACGATGTTAAACACAAGAGATACCCCTCCGGCAGAGACGGCACTGCTGAAGTAGCTGGATGCACACAGCGTCGTCGTCACGACCAAAAGCAGGTTGGGGATATACATGAGCGTGCCTGTCCATACATGCAGCCAGCTCAGATCACCAAACAGGATTTCGGTGTAATAAGCCGTCACCCCCATCGCAATCAGCATGCTCACGATGGTCAGGATGTAGTAGGTGAAGGCTTTTGCCAGATAGTACTTGGCCCGGCTGATCGGTTTGACGAACACCATGGAGGCGACTCCAGATGCTCTCTCCCCTGCGATGCTTCCCATCACGATCATGATCAGGATGAAGGAGCCCAACGTACTGAATTTACTGACAGCTGTCGCCAATACTTCGGCTGCGGTCGGCGTCGGGATTTCGATGACGGTACCTTCCGGCAGTCCTGTGGCATTCTCCAGCAACGTGGGCAGCATTTTCATCGTGATCGGCTGGGTGATGGTCAAGGCGATAAACACGAGAGGAATGAATAGGATTTTGTAGCTGGTGAACAATTCGCGGAATTCTTTTTTTATCATCGGGAGTGCAGTCATGATTGGTTCACAACCTTTAAGAAAATGTCCTCAAGTGTCATCGCTGATACCTGATAGCTGGACAGAATCGATCCGGATTGGATGATAATCTGGGGCAATTCTGCCTGGGCCTTTTGCATGTCGCTTGACTGGACCTTGTACCGTCCACCGTTGTAGTTGACTTCGGTAACCCATGGGGTATTCTCCAGCATGGTGATAAGATCTCCTGCCTGATGGTCAAGCGTAAACTCGATGACAGGTTCTACATGATTCGCCCGCAAGTCTTCCATCGTAGATGATAGGACGACAGTTCCCTGCCGGATGATGACGATGTGATCCGCCACCCGCTCGATATCATCGAGGATATGCGTGGACATGAACACGGTCATCACTTGTTTTAATTTTTCGATGAGCAACAAGACATCGTATCTTCCCATCGGGTCGAGGGCGGACACTGGCTCGTCGAGGATGATGATCTTCGGTTGGTTGATCAGCGCCTGGGCAATCGCCAGACGCTGCTTCATCCCTCCGCTGTAACCGCCGACTGCGCGATCCTTCACTTCATAGATCCCGCAGAGATGCAAGAGCTCTTCGGTTCTCTCATGGATGGTTTTTTTGTCCAAGCCATACAGGGTACCGACCCAGTGCATCCACTCTGTTGCTGTCATGTAGTTATAAAACGAAGGAATCTGCGGTACATAACCGATTTCACGGCTTACTTTATTGCGGTCTTTGACGGCATCATAACCTGCCACTTTGACCGTGCCTGAGGTGGGTGCAGCCAGACCTGTCAGGATGCGGATCGTGGTCGTTTTACCGGCACCATTCGCCCCGAGAAAGCCGACACACCCGATTCCGTCAATGGAAAAAGAGACGTCCTGCAACACTTGGTTTTTTCCATATGATTTAGTGATTCTCTCGCATTCAAGTATACGCAAAGAAAGCAACCCTTTCTTACATCCTGAATTTTAGTCTTTACGGCCTGCAAAGAAGTAAGTGACTGGTCCCAAGGTGCTGATAAACACAATGACAAGCGCCCAAGGCCATTTTTTGCCGCCGCGTACGCGGGATGCATCACGTCGAATCAGGTCAAACATAGCAAGTACCAGCAAGATTACTTGTAAAATGATCAAAGGTAAAACGATTTGCATATTAGCGTCCATAGTTAAAGTCTCCCATCATCATTATTATTGGTATATTTATCATTATATTATCTACGTTTGGTATAATCTACATTTTTTATAGTCTTTAAATAGAGGGAAACATCTCTGGACAAGTGGTTTCTTGCCCAGAGACACTCCCAGAAACGAGAATCATGTGAGGTTATTTGGTTGTCTGAACAGGTAATTGCAGGTGTCCGGTACGGACGAAGTATTCCAGAATCCGGCGGAATACGGCTGCGTCGATGTCAGGCACCGTAATGGAAGCCTGTTTGAGCATTCTTGCTGTTTTGCGGCCGGAGAAGACGACGCTTCCTTGGCCTGGCTGGGAATCGGCGAAAAGGTCGCCCAGCGGTGCTGCTGCGTTGTCGCCTTGGTGCTTGGCGTTCTCTTGCAGAGCTTCGACCCACTTGGTCATCGATACCCGTTCGATGGTGAAGCCCATCTCTTCGATCGCGGTGATCAAATCCTCGTACTCTACTGCGTTTGGATTGAGCAAGTGGAAGTTTTGGTTGAGGGCTTCTTTTCTCATGGAGAGATTGACGATAGCCCGGCTGGTGTAATCGACAGGCATCATCTCCAGATCACCGAGAGCCTCAGGAGCCAGCTTCATATCGATGCAGCCTTTGGCGATTCGCATGATCAAATCGTCTGTTTGGCATGCGCCTGATTCGGTGTCGCCGGTGATTCGGCCACAACGGTAGATCGATGCTGGAATGCCGCGCTGGCGGGCCAGCTCGACGACATGCTCGGCTACCCATTTGCTCTCGGTATAACCCGTTGTGAGCGTCTTGCTGTTCTCCGGCATGTCGCCTTCGTGGACAGCAATGGTCTCTCCCTCTTCCGAGTTGACGAACGTATAGATCGTCGAGACGAAGTGCACCGGCTTGATTTTGGTGCGGGTAGCGAGGCGCAGGATCTCTTCTGTACCCAGGACATTCGGTTTTTTCAGTGCCGCGTATGGGTAGATGAAGTTGACCAAGGCGCCGTTATGGTAGATCACGTCGATCGTGCTTGCAAGCTGGTCGAATGCTTCGCCTGACAAACCGAGGAACGGTTGGGCCAGATCCCCGATGATTGGCACGATGCGGTGTGCCACGCTCTCATCCCACAGCTCGTACAGCTCCAGCGTCTGACGGATACGCTGTTCGCCTTGCTCGGTGGATGCAGCACGGACGAGGCAGTAGATATCGGCATCGGTCTGTTTCAACAGATCACGCAGCAGGAATGCACCCAAGAATCCGGTCGCCCCTGTCAAAAGAGCCGCGTCAAACGTACCTGGGTCTCCCTCATACGGCTGTTCGAGCTGGATAGCTGGATCGAGCTTGACTTCCTCTTCAAGTCCCTTCTTCGCGGTGTTCTCAGAGACTGCGTCGAGACCGTATTGGAGGATGTCTTCGATTTTTTGTGCCATGCCGGCAATCGTTGGTGTTTCGAAAAGAATCCGCAGCGGCACTTCTACCTGTACTTCTTCCCGCACTTTGAAGATCAACTGGGTCGCGAGCATCGAGTGGCCGCCGACTTCGAAGAAATTCTCATGAACGCCGATTCTCTCCACCCCAAGCAGGCTAGACCAATGCGCGTGCAGCATGAGCTCGGTCGGTGTCTGTGGTGCGACATACTCGACCGTGCTGCGGACATGCTCTGCATCCGGTTTTGGCAGGGCTTTGCGGTCTACTTTGCCGTTCGGTGTCATCGGCAGAGCGTCTAGCTTCATGAAGTGAGACGGGATCATGTAGCTTGGCAGACGGTCTGCGAGGAAACGATTCAGCTCGGATGCTGCGAACTCTGCTTCCGGCTGGCAGATCAGGTAAGCGACGAGGCGCTTGTCTCCCGGCTGGTCTTCGCGGGCCAGTACGATCGCTTCTTTCACATCTGGATGTTGTCTGATCGTTGCTTCGATCTCACCCAGCTCGATGCGGTAGCCGCGTACTTTTACCTGATAATCGTTGCGGCCCATGTACTGAAGCTCGCCATTCGGCAGGTAGCGGGCCAAGTCGCCTGTCTTGTACATGCGTGAGCCTGGTGCACCGTAAGGATTTGGTACAAAACGCTCTGCCGTCAGATCAGGACGTCTCCAGTAGCCACGCGCCAGACCGTCACCTGCGATGCACAACTCACCGATCACTCCTGCCGGTTGCAGATTGTGGGTAGTGTCGACCACAAAGACTTGTGTATTGGCAATCGGTCTGCCGATGGACACATCCTCTGTCGTGACTTCCTTCATGGTGGACCAGATGGTGGTCTCAGTTGGGCCGTACATGTTGAAGATGCGGGCGTTGCTTGCTTTGCGCAAGCCTGCGAGCACGGTCTCTGTGAGGGCTTCCCCCCCCACCAGAATGTCGCTGAGATTCATCAGGCAAGAGGAGAGCTCCTCGTTTTGCAGGATGAGCTGGTAGCGGGATGGTGTGGTTTGCATCATTTTGACGTCGTGCGCGATGATCACTTCTTTTAAGAGCTGTGGATCGTTCTGCTCGTCTTCGGTCGCAAGTACGACACATTGACCTTGGGTGAGCGGCAACAGGCTCTCCAGTACGAAGATGTCAAAAGAGATCGTGGTGACAGACAGGATGTTTTTGTCCGGTGCAAAATCAATCACTTCGGTCATCGCCGTGATGAAGTTGGTCAGGGAACCGTGTTCGAGCATGACCCCTTTTGGCTTGCCTGTGGAACCAGAGGTATAGATCACGTAGGCGAGATTGTCTGCTGTCGCAGTCTTCGGCGGATTCTCGGTGCTTGCCTGTGCGATCATGCTCCAGTCGGAGTCGAGGCAGATCACTTGGGCGGTATGCTCTGGCAGATGTGAAACCAGATGATCCTGTGTCAACAGAAGCGTGACTTGGGAGTCTTCGATGATGTGAGCGATCCGGTCTTGCGGGAAGGCCGGGTCAATCGGCACATAGGCAGCACCTGCTTTGAGAATACCGAGGAGTCCGACGAACATCTCGATGGAACGCTCGGTGGAGAGTCCGACCAGTACCTCTGGACCTGCACCGCGTGCGATCAGGGTATGGGCCAGTTGGTTGGCGCGGGCGTTCAGCTCAGCGTAGGTGATGGACGTATGGTTGACCACAAGTGCTTTATGGTCTGGTGTAGCAGCAGCCTGTGCGCTGAATTGTTCGTAGACGGATGCCTCACGAGTGTAAGGTTTGTCGGTCTGGTTGTACTCGTTGCGCAGGCTTGCGATTTCGTCTGCTTCCATCAGCGGCACGGTGTTGATCGGCTGATCGGCGCGGATCAGCACCTGCTCCAGGAAGGTGTTGAAATGCTTCGCCATCCGCTCGATGGTGGCTTTCTCGAAGAGCGCTGTGTTGTACTCGAAGGTAGCGAGTAATCCGGCATCCGATTCGACCATGGTGAGGGTCAGATCGAACTTGGACATCACTGGGCCTTCGCTTGCCTCCAGTGGAGCGATCACCAGATCGGACTGGTCCTCGGCCTGCATCGGTACGTTCTGCAGGATGAACATCACTTGGAACAGCGGTGAGTAGCTCATGCTTCTTTCGAGGTGCAGCTCATCGACCAGCTTTTCAAATGGGAGATCCTGATGTGCATACGCTCCGAGTGCGGTCTCGCGAGTGCGGGCAAGCAGCTCGGTGAATGTCGGTTGACCGGAAAGATCCGTACGCATCACCAGCGTGTTAATGAAGCAACCGATTAATCCCTCTGTCTCCTGCTTGTTGCGTCCGGCAATCGGGCTGCCGACGAGGATATCTTCCTGTCCGCTGTAGCGGTGCAGCAAGCCTTGGAAAGCGGCGAGCAAGGTCATGAACAGCGTAGAGCCTTGTCTGCGGCTAAGCTCACGCAATTGCTCCTGTAACTCTGTGGAGAAAATGGTGGTGAACTTGTCCCCGTCATAGGTCTGCACGGCTGGGCGCGGACGGTCTGTCGGGAGCTGGAGCAGTGGTTCACTGTCATGCAGTTTTTGTTTCCAGTAGTTCATTTGGTTGTCAAGGATCTCGCCCTGCAGCCAGTCACGTTGCCATACCGCATAGTCGGCGTATTGGATCGGCAATGCTGGCAGCTGTGGTGTCTCATCGGCACGGTAGGCTTGGTAGGCGGTCATCAGTTCGTTGATCAGAATACCGAGTGACCATGCATCCGCGACGATATGGTGGAGGGTCAACAGGAAGACATATTCCTGATCCCCGGTTTGGATCAATTGGGCGCGCAGCAGGTAATCCTGTGTGATCACGAACGGCTTGGCAGCTTCTTCTGCGGCCAGTCGCTGTACCTCTGCTTCCTTCTCATCGGCAGGCAGGTTACGCAGGTCGATCAGCTTCATGCTCCACGCTGATGCGTCGCGGATCACTTGGATTGGCTGACCATCGGCGACGGTGAAGCTGGTACGCAAGGTTTCGTGGCGTTGCATAATCGTATGCAGGCTCTGCTCCCATGCCCGGATATCGAGGTCTCCTGTCATGCGCAATGCATTCGGGATGTTGTAGAGCGTACTGCCATCCATGAATTGCTCGAAGAACCAGAGACGTTGTTGGGCAAACGAAAGCGGTAGGGCCTGATCGCGGGATGCCGGTTGGATCGGTCCACCTGTAAGACCTTGGCCTTGGAGGAGCAATGCAATCTGATCACTCAGCGCAGCTACAGTCGGATACTCAAACAGGGTGCGGAGCTGCAGGTCTACTTGGAATGCTTCACGCATGCGGGATACGGCTTGTGTCGCCAGCAGAGAGTGTCCGCCAAGCGCAAAGAAGTTGTCATGAATTCCCACCTGCTCCACGGATAAGACTTGGGACCAGATCGCAGCAACCATCTCTTCTGTCGGATTGCGCGGAGCGACGTACTCGACTCCTGACAATTGTCCCCAATCCGGTGATGGCAGGGCGCGGCGGTCTACTTTGCCGTTCGGTGTGATCGGCAGGCTGTCCATCCAGACGATGGCAGTCGGGATCATGTATTCCGGCATTTTGGTCTTGAGCCAGCTGGTCAGCTCGGCGGTATCTGCCTCTGTGCCTTCCTCGGAGGTTACATAGGCGACCAGTCGCTTGTCTCCTTGGAGATCACGGGTGATGACGACCGCTTCCCGTACGGCTGGGTATTGTCGGATGACCTCTTCGATCTCGCCAAGCTCGATGCGGAAGCCGCGGATTTTGACTTGTTGGTCGATTCGGCCGATGAACTCGATGTTGCCATCTGGCAGGTAACGCACCAAGTCCCCTGTTTTATACAGACGAGCTTCTGAACCTTCGGCAAATGGATTTGGTACGAAGCGCTCCTCTGTCAGATCTGGACGGTTGAGATAGCCTCGCGCCAGCCCGTCTCCCCCGATGTACAGCTCGCCTGGAACGCCGACTGGAACCGGGTTCATTTCTTTGTCGAGGATGTAGACGGTCGTATTTTTGATCGGGCGGCCAATCGGTAAGGAGAGCATCTGCTCTGGCAGCTCGGTCACTGCATAGCAGCAGGCAAAAGTGGTGCTCTCGGTTGGGCCGTAGCCGTTGACGACTTGCAGACCTTCGAGTGTCATCGCTTTGCGGACATGTGGGACAGAGACGACGTCCCCACCTGCAAGCAGGTAGCGTACGCTTCGCAGAGCGTTCAGATGATTGTCTACCATGACCGTGAACAGAGCGGCGGTGAGCCACAGAATCGTGACTTGATTGGATTCGATCGCCTCTCCCAGCTCAGCCAGTGATGGCAGGTGCGGCGGCATCATGACCAGCTTGGCACCGTTGAGCAGGCTGCCCCAGATCTCGAACGTCGCCGCGTCAAACGACACGGTGGATGCTTGCAGGAAGACATCCTGTTCGGTGATGGTCACGAAGTCATTTTCCTTGACCAGTCGGACGATCCCGCGATGGATGGTGCAGACGCCTTTTGGTGTGCCGGTGGAGCCGGAGGTGTAGATGACGTATGCCATGTGTTCGGCAGTCATCTCGACAGACGGAGCTTCCGTGGACTCCTCTGCGATCTGTGCCCAGTCGCGGTCGAGGCAGACGTGGGTAGATGACGTATTCGGCAGCTTTTCGATCAGATGCTCTTGTGTCAACAGAATCGACAGGTTCGCATCCTCCATCATGAACACGAGGCGTTCTTGCGGATAAGACGGATCTAATGGAACATAGGCCCCGCCTGCTTTGAGAATACCGAGCAGTCCGACGATCAGCTCGACAGAACGCTCTGCGCAGATCCCGACCATCGTGTCCGGCCCGACTCCCTGTTTGCGCAGGTAATGGGCGACTTGGTTGGCGCGTTGATCCAGTTCTGCATAGGTCAGCGACGTATCGCCAGCCACTACCGCAGTATGTGTCGGGAATTCGACTGCCGTACGCTGGAACAGCTCGTGAACAGTCAGCTCGCGTGGATATGGTACCGTGGTCTGATTCCAGTCGACGACCAGCTGCTCACGCTCAGCTTCGGAGATGAAGCTCAAGGTGGCGAGAGTCTGTTCTGGATGTTCTACCATTCCCTTCAGAATCAGGGCCAGCTGTTCGAGTACCCGTGTGATGGCGGCTGGTTCAAAACGGCTGGTATCGTAGATCAGTTTGAGAATCAGCTCTTTGCCCGGTCCTGCGACCAGTGTGAGCGGATAGTTGGTCTGCTCGACCGCATCCACAGTAGCAATCTCCAAGGAAAGACCTGTGCTGGAACCGGCATCTGCTTCACTCATCGCATTCACCGGATAGTTCTCAAACACCATGAGGCTCTCAAACAGCGGTGTGCCGTGCGACATCTCGCTCCACTTCTGAATCTCTACCAATGGAGTGAATTCATACTGGCGGATGGCGATCTGTTTTTGCTGGATGGATTGCAGCCAGTGCAGGATCGTCTCTTCCCGGTTGAGCACAATGCGGGATGGGGTCGTGTTGATAAAGAGACCGACCATCGATTCGACGCCTTGCAGATCAGCCGGACGTCCCGAACCCGTCACCCCGAACATGATATCTTCGAGTCCGCTGTAGCGTCCGAGCAGGATCGCCCATGCCCCTTGCACCATCGTATTGAGTGTGAGTTGGTGTTGGCGGGTGAACTGCTGCATGTTGTCGGTGATGTCTTCGGCTACATATTGGACTTGCTCTTCGTATGCTTTGGCCTGCCAGGTCGCGGTTCCCACTTTGCCCATATCAAGCGGTGTCGGTGTGTGGAAGCCTTGCAGATGCTCGCGCCAGAAGCGTTCGGCCTCTTGCATGTCTTGTTGCTGCAGCCAAGCGATATAGTTGGCAAATGGCTGTGGACTTGCGTCTGCCACCTCTTGTCCGGCGGCAATCGCCATGTAGGAGGAGAACCAATCGTTTAATACCAGTGGAATACTCCAGCCATCGAGCAGGATGTGGTGCATACTCCAGACAAAACGGTACGCGTCTTCACTTACACGGAACAGCACCCAGCGCATGAGTGGAGCTTGTGCGATATCAAAGTTGCGTTGACGGTCTGCTTCCATATAGGCTTCAAACTCAGCTTGTTGCTCATCAGCAGTAAGATGACGCCAGTCGTGTTGCTCGGCAGCCACTTTTACCTGCTTGCGTACCACCTGATGCGGCTGTTCCAGACCTTCCCAGATGAAGTACGTGCGCAGGATCGAGTAGCGGTCCACTACCTTTTGCCAAGCTTGCTCCATTACGTGGACATCGAGATTCTTGAAGGTAACGGCGAATTGTACGACGTAATCGCCGCCTTCTTTGGCATATAACGTATGGAAAAGCATCCCTTGCTGCAACGGTGAGAGGGTATAGACGTTCTCAATGGTGCGGTCTGCGCCGATGTACTGATCGATATGCTTCTGCTCCAGCTTCGCCAGCGGGAAGTCGGATGGCGTGTAGCTGCCGGCTTCTTCTGACGTGCAATGAGCGATAATCTGACGCAATGCCTCCATGTAGAATTGAGCGACGGCTTGGATCGTGCTCTCTCTATGAATCTCTTCATTAAATCGCCAGGTCATATGCAGCTGTTCGCCACTGATAATGCCGTTGACATCAATCAGGTGGTAGCGCAGTGCCTCTTCACTCATCGTCGCACCGCTCGATTCCGCAGCACCGCCGAAGAGTGAATCGCCTCCTACCATCGAGTCGACTTGACCCAGATAGTTGAAGCTGATCTGCGGGCGCAGACCGGAGAGCTTCTCGCGGGTCTCTTCATCTTGGCTGAGGTAACGGAGGATGCCGTATCCGACCCCTTTGTTCGGAATGCTGCGCAGCTCTTCCTTGGTGGTCATCAGGGCTTTGCCGACGGAGTAGGACTCGTCCCACTGGAGGTGTACCGGATACATGCTGGTGAACCAGCCGACTGTGCGGGACAGATCTACCGTCTCTACTAGTTCCTCACGTCCGTGGCCTTCGAGATGGACAAACGTGGAGCGGGAATTGGTCCAGCGTGACAGGGCCATCGCCAGTGCGGTCAGCAGCACGTCATTGATCTGGGTACGGTAGGCTTGCGGTACGGTTTGGAGCAGGTTTTTGGTGTCTTCGGTGTCAAGCGATAGCGTGAACGACTTGGCCGTTGCTTCCTTATTCTCACCGATGGCTTGATAGTCTACTGGCAATGGAGCGGCTTGGACGGCTGTCCGGTTGAGCCAGTAGGCTTTTTCCTGTGCCACCGCTTCTGAATTGGCGTAGTTCGTCAGCTCAAGTGCCCATTGTTTGTAGGAAGTAGATTTGGCTGGTGTCTGTACGTCCTGCCCTTTGGCGATCTGCTCATAGAAGTTCTGTACATCTTCCATCAAGATGCGCCAGGAAACACCGTCTACTGCTAAGTGATGAACGACGATCTGGAATCGGCCTGGCTGGTCTGCTCCCAGATTGTAGTAGACAAAACGGGCGAGGTCGCCTTCTGTGATGTTCAATGTCGTCTGGACGTGTGCTGCGATCTCTTCCACACGGCTGGATTGCTCGGATGCCGCTACCTCAGACAGGTCTTCCACGATAAATGGTACGTTGTCCGTAAGTCCGCCAAGCTCTTGTGTCCAACCCGCTTCGGTCTGGGTAAAACGCAGGCGCAGGGCATCATGCTGAGCCATGACGTGCTGGACGGCTTTTTCCATCGCGGTAGTGTCGATCTGCGGCGGTACGGAAAGCAGTACGGATTGGTTCCAGTGATTGCGGTTTTCCAGTGGCAGACCGAAGAACCATTGTTGGATCGGCAAAAGTGGTGCCTCCCCTGTCACGACTCCCTGTTCGGCGTGAACCGCTGCCTTCACCCCTACGACGAGGGCAAGCTCAGCGATGGTCTGATGCTCAAACAGCTGTTTTGGTGACAGACGCAGACCCGCTTGGTTGGCACGCGCGACGATCTGAATGCTCAGAATCGAGTCACCGCCGAGGGCAAAGAAGTTGTCGTGGATGCCGACGTTCTCGACATTGAGCACGCCTTGCCAGATCTCAGCCAGCTTCTTCTCCATCTCGGTAGCTGGAGCGACGAACTCACCTTCCAGTTCAGCCCGATTGTATTCCGGTACTGGAAGTGCTTTGCGGTCGACTTTTCCGTTCGGGGTCAGTGGCAGCTGTTCCATCACGACAAAAGCGGATGGGATCATGTAATCCGGCAGCTTGGCTTTGAGGTACATGCGCAGCTCGCCGGTCTGGATCTCTGTGCCCGCTTCGCTGACCAGATAAGCAGCTAAGCGCTTGTCGCCTGGTGTATCTTGGCGGACCATCACGATCGCTTCTTGGATGGCTGGATGCTCGTAGAGAGCCGCTTCGATCTCACCCAGCTCGATGCGGAAGCCACGGATTTTGACTTGCTGGTCGATCCGGCCGATGAACTCGATGGTGCCGTCTGGTAGATAGCGCACCGAGTCGCCTGTTTTGTAGAGGCGGGCTTCTGGATCATCACTGAACGGATTCGCTACAAAACGCTCCGCGGTCAGCTCTGGATTGTTCAGATAGCCTAAGGCCAGACCGTCTCCCCCGATATACAGTTCACCCGGCACGCCAAGCGGCACTGGCTTCATGTGTTTGTCGAGGATATATACGGTGGTGTTCTGGATTGGTCGGCCAATCGGCAGGGATGAGACCTGCTCAGGCAAGCTGTCAAATGGATAGCAGCACGCAAAAGTCGTCGTCTCGGTCGGACCGTAGCCGTTGATGAGTCGCAAGCCTTCTAGTGTCAGCGCCTTGCGTACATGCGGTACGGAGACGACATCCCCGCCTACCAGCAGTTGGCGTACGCCACGCAGGTATTCGAGTCGGTGATCTACCATGAGCGTGAACAGACCTGCTGTCAGCCACATGGTCGTGACCTGATGCTTCTGGATCGCCTCTCCCAGCTCATCGAGGGATGGCAGGTGCGGTGGCATCAAGACCAGCTTCGCCCCGTTCAACAGGCTACCCCAGATCTCAAACGTAGCCGCGTCAAACGATACCGTAGAGGCTTGCAGGAATACGTCTTCCTCTGTGATCGTCACGTAGTTGGTCGCGGTGATCAGACGGATAATCGCACGGTGCGGGGTGAGTACCCCTTTTGGCGTACCTGTCGAACCGGATGTGTAGATCACATAAGCAAGCTGATCGGCTGTGCTCTCGGCTTGTGGAGCTTGTTCGCTCTCTTGGGCGATCAGACTCCAGTCACTATCTAAGCTGATGATGGTACGTTCACCGGCAGGCAGCTTTTCGATCAAATGCTGTTGGCTCAATAGGATTGACACCTGTGCGTCTTCCATCATGTAGGAGAGACGGTCTTGCGGATAAGCAGGATCAAGCGGTACATATGCTGCCCCTGCTTTGAGAATCCCGATCAGTCCGACGATCATCTCCAGAGAGCGCTCTGCGCAGATCCCCACGAGTGAGCCTGCTTGCACACCTTGCTTTTGCAGGTAGTTCGCCACTTGGTTGGCACGGCGGTCCAGTTCAGCGTACGTGAGTGACTCATCACCTGTGATTACCGCAAGACGGTCGGCGTACAGTGCTTGGGTCTCATGGAACAGCTGGTGAACCGTCTTCTCACGCGGATAGGAGACAGCGGTCTGGTTCCAGTCGTTCGTGACCAGCTTTTGCTCCGCTTCGTCCAATAACGGGATGCCCGAGATCGACATTGCCGGATTCTCTGTGACGGCTGTAAGCATGTGTTGGAAATGTCCGATCATGCGGCGGATCGTGCTCTCATCGAACAAGGCCGTGTTGTACTCAAATGTCGCCACCAGACCGTTCGGCGCTTCTGCCATCGTGAGAGTCAGGTCGAACTTGGTCATCACCTGGTTCTCGCCAGACTCAAACGGCAATACCTGCAAGTCGGTCAGCGCTTGCCCTTCCATCGGGATATTCTGGAGGACGAACATCACTTGGAACAGCGGGGAATAGCTCAGGCTGCGTTCCAGCTCCAGCTCATCGACTAATTTTTCAAAAGGCAAATCCTGATGCGTATAGGCTCCGAGCGCGGTCTCTCGCACGCGGCCCAGCAGTTCTTTAAACGTCGGGTCTTGCGAAAGATCGGTACGCATCACAAGCGTATTAATGAAGAAACCGATCAAACCTTCTGTCTCTTGGCGGTTCCGTCCCGCTACCGGGCTGCCCACCACGATATCTTCCTGACCAGTATAGCGGTGCATCAGGGCTTGGAAGGCCGCGAGCAAGGTCATGAAAAGGGTAGCACCCTCCCGCTTGCTCAGCGCGAGCAGACGGTTTTTCAACTCTTCTGTGAACATCTCGTGCAGCACGGCACCCTCATAGGTCTGTACGGCTGGACGCGGACGGTCGGTTGGCAGTTGGAGCAGTGGCTCGCTGCCTTGGAGTTTATTTTTCCAGTAGGAGAGCTGTTGTTCCAGAACCTCGCCTTGGAGCCATTCGCGCTGCCATACTGCGAAGTCGGCGTATTGGATCGGCATGTCTGGGAGGGTCGGCTGCTCGCCTTTGCTAAAGCCCTGGTAGTACGTAACCAGCTCGCTTGTCAGAACACCCAGCGACCATCCGTCTGCTACGATGTGGTGCATGTTGAGCAGGAAGACGTATTCCTGCTCCTCCACTTGGATCAGGGAGGCGCGCATCAATGGCCCGTGGGTGAGATCGAATGGCTTGGTCGCGTCTTCCATCGCGAGGCGCTGTACCTCTGCTTCTTTTTCGGTGGCTTCCATGCCGCGTACATCGATAAAAGTAAGCTTCCAGTCGATCTCTGGATGCAGGACTTGTACGGCTTGACCATCCAGATCGGTAAAGGTCGTGCGCAGGCTTTCGTGGCGGTTGATGATCGCTTGGCAGCTCTGTTCCCACGCTTGGACGTTGAGATCGCCTTTGATCCGCATCGCGCTTGGAATGTTGTAGAGTGCGCTGTCTGGCATCAGGCGGTCGAAGAACCAGAGACGCTGCTGGGCAAATGAGAGCGGCAACGGCTTGCTGCGGTCTGCTGTCTCGATGTTGCCCGCTCCGACTCCTGCTTCGTTCTCAAGCAAGGTGGTGACGTATGCACTCATACCGACAACCGTGGAGTGGTCGAACAGCGCACGAAGCGGGATCTCTACGCCGAATGCTTCCCGCAGACGGGAGTTGGTCTGGGTCGCCAGCAGAGAGTGTCCGCCCAGTTCAAAAAAGTCGTCGTAGATGCTGACCTGCTCAACTGACAGAACCTGGGAGTAGATGTTGGCGACGATCTCTTCGGTCGGATTGCGCGGGGCGACATACTCTTTGCCCGCTCCTGTCTGACCCCAGTCTGGTGCCGGCAGGGCACGGCGGTCTACTTTCCCGTTCACTGTCAGCGGAATCGCGTCGAGCCACATAAACCCGCTCGGTATCATGTAAGATGGCAGGGTCTGCTTGAGCCAGTCGGTCAACTCGTCGATGGCTGGGGCTTGCTCGCTTGCCGTAGTCATGTAAGCGGCAAGTCGTTTGTCCCCTGCTCTGTCTTCGCGGGCGATCACAACCGCATCTTTTACCCCTGGATGCAGGCGGAGTGTGGCTTCGATCTCGCCCAGCTCAATGCGGTAACCGCGGACTTTGACCTGATCATCGATCCGTCCGACGAATTCAAGGTTGCCATCCGTCAGGTAACGGACGAGGTCACCTGTGCGGTACAGGCGCTCACCCTCCGCGCCGAATGGATTGGCGATGAAGCGTTCGGCGGTCAGCTCTGGACGGTTCCAGTAGCCACGCGCCAAGCCTACGCCGCCGATATACAGCTCACCCGGTACGCCGACCGGAACTGGCTGGAGGTGCTCGTCTAACACATAGACCTTGGCATTTTGGATCGGGCGTCCGATCGGCGGGGTCTGTGTGCTGTCTGTGCATCGCGCCAGTGTGGTAGTGACGGTCGCTTCTGTCGGGCCGTAGCAGTTGAAGAAAGCACGGTCTTGGGCATAGCGCTCGATCAATTCACGGCTTGGGGCTTCCCCACCGACGATCAGGGTGCGCAGATCAGGGAACTCTTCGAACGGCAAAGCAGCCAGTACGGAGGATGCCATGGAGACGGTGGTGACACGACGCTCACGCAGGATTCGGTTCAGTTCAGGACCCGGCAGGAGAGCATCGCGGTCTTCCATCAGCAGGGTTGCACCTGAGAGCAGTGCCATCGTGATCTCAGAGACCGATACGTCGAAGCTGAACGAGGTGAATTGCAGCACACGGCTGTCAGCGTTCACATCAAAAGCTTGGATCAGCGACTGGGCCATGTTGACCGCGCTGTGATGCTCGATCATAACGCCTTTTGGCTGACCCGTGGAACCGGATGTGTAGATCACATAGGCCAGATGACGGGAGGTGACACCGCTGTCAGGCGTGCTGGACGGCTCCTCTGTGAAGGATTCGCTGTCGAGGCAGATCACTTTTGCTTCTGTAGCTGGTAATATCGGCAACAGGGCGGATTGGGTCAACACCAGCTTGGCTTGGGTATCCTCCAGCATGTAGGCGATACGTTCCTGCGGATGGGCCGGGTCGATTGGGACATAGGCCGCGCCCGCTTTCATCACACCAAGGATACCGACGATCATCTCGATGGAGCGCTCTGTGCAGATCCCGATGAGCTGATCCGAACCAGCACCGTTCTTTTGCAGGTGGTGGGCCAATTGATTGGCTCGAAGGTTCAGCTCTGCATATGTAACAGACTGATCGCCGTGTTCGACCGCAATCGCATCTGGTGTCTCTTGGGCCTGTGTCTCAAACCACTCATGGATGCAACGCTCATGCGGATAATCTGCTTCGGTCTGATTCCACTCGATCAACAGCTGATCGCGTTCGTTCTGGCTGGTCATGGAGAGCTGACTCAGACGTTGGGTCGGTTCTTTGGCGATGCTTTGCAGCAAGTTGCCGAGATGCTTCAAGACTCGTTGGATGCCCTCCCTTTCGTAGTGGGTCTGATCGTATTTGATTTTGAGCACCACTTGATTGCTGGAGGCTGCGACGAGTGTGAGCGGATAGTTGGTCTGCTCTTCGCTCTCTACTTCCAGAATGGAGAGTCCTGTGTCATCTTTGGCCGCAGATTTCTGGATCGGATAGTTCTCGAAGACGAGGATGCTTTCAAAAAGAGACATCCCGCGGGCCACATCGCTCCAGCCTTGGATTTCGACGAGTGGGGTGAATTCATACTGGCGCGACTCGTTTTGCTGTTGTTGAATCGCTTTTAACCAAGTGGTCACAGGTTGTTCAGGGTCGATCTGGATGCGTACCGGCAAGGTATTAATAAACAGACCGATCATCGTCTCGACACCTGGCAGGTCAGCCGGACGCCCGGAGACGGTGGCCCCGAACACGATGTCGTCTTTGCCGCTGTAACGGTTCAAAAGCAATGCCCATGCCCCTTGGACGATGGTATTGACGGTCAGACGGTTCTGGCGTGCCAGTGTCTGCAGTTTCTTGGAGACGGACTCGTCCAGCTCCAGATCAAGTTCGACGTATTGCTTTTCTACTTGATTCTTATTTTTATAGCTTCTCTCAAAAACAAGCGGGGTCGGTTCATAAAACCCTTTTAGTTTTTGGCGCCAGTGTTCTTCGGCGTTCGCTAGATTTTGCTTTTTCAGCCACACGATATAGTCGCGGTAGGCACGTACGGGTGGTAATTGGACAGGCTTGCCGCTTCGGATCATATCATAGGTGCCAAATACTTCACCGAATACCAGCGGCATACTCCAGCCATCTAACAAGACGTGATGGCAGGTCCACATGAATTGACAGACGTCTTTATCAAGCAAAAACAGATTCAGGCGGATCAGCGGTGCCTCTTCGATGTTGAAGCCGCGCTTCCGATCCTCCATGCGGTACTCATGCAGAAAAGCTTCTTGCTCCTCTGTGCTCAGGTGTGTCAGGTCTTGGACGTTGACGCGGGCCTTGACCTCTTTGAGGACGACTTGCACATATTCTTTTACTTTTCCCCCGATAAATCGGGTACGGAAAATGGCGTGGCGGTCAATGACACTCTGCCATGCTTGTTCAAATGCAGGGATGTCCAGCGCGCCTTGCAGCTTCAGGTTCAATTGAACGATATAAGCCCCGGATTCCGGATCTAGCAAACTATGAAAAATGAGCCCCTGTTGCAGCGGAGTCACTGGATAATAGGTTTCGATGTTGTTCATGAATTATCTCCACTTCCTAATCGGATAAGGATGGTTCCAGGAAGGCGCCTTGCGTTATCCATGACGCCTTCTTGGAAGTTGTGTACTTACTTATCTCCCATTAAATCCAGGAGATCAGCAATCTCTGATTCATCCCAGCCGAATTCAGACAGATCATCGGATGGCTTGGAAGCCGTTCCTTCGATTTGGCCGGATTGGCTTTGTTCGATGATGTTGCGCAGGAATGAGGTATAGTGATCAGCCAGCGCCTTCATCGTTTCATGCTTGTAAACTTCTTCACTGAAGCTGATATTGACATGCATCTGACCGCCAGCGACCGAGCAGCCTACGTCGATGAGATGGGCACGCTGGGAGCCGCGGCTGAGGCTGTCCCCTCTCGCTTCGGAGGCAAAGCCAAACATGGATGCTTCACTGATGGTTTGGTCGAGCTGCCCCATGTAGTTGAAGCTGATCTCGGCTTTAGGCAGTGATTTCATGGTCTCTGCCAGTTCAGTGTGGAGATAACGGAGGATGCCGTAGCCGACGCCCTTGTTCGGAATCGCGCGCAGCTGTTCTTTGACAGACTGCAGGGAGTTCACGATGGAGTGAGCTTCGTTCAGATCAAGTCTCACTGGGTACATGCTGGTGAACCAGCCAACCGTGCGGGAATGATCTACTTCCTCGAACAATTCTTCCCGGCCGTGTCCTTCCAGATTGATCAGTACGCTGCGTTGACCGGTCCAGTCATAGACGGCTTCGGCCAGTGCGGTCAGCAATACGTCATTGATCTGGGTCTGGTAGAGGGACGGCAGGTCTTGCAAGAGTGATTTGGTCTCTTCCGGCGTGAGCGAGACGACAATCGAGGTCGCGGATTGCTCACGGTTGAGGCCTGTTGGGTGATCCTTCGGCAAGGCTGGCAGATCGCCTGTGAGCTGTCCGAGCCAGTAGGTGGATTCCTCTTGGAGTTCATCCGAGTACGCATGTGCGGCCAACCGTTCTGCCCAGTATTTGAAGGAAGTTGACTTCATCGGCAGCTGTACCGGCTTGCCTTGGAGCAGCTGTGTGCATGCTTTTTGCAGGTCTTCGAGGATGATGCGCCAGGAGACACCGTCGACAGCCAAGTGGTGCACCACGATCAGCAGGCGGCCTTCTTGCCCTTCGCCCAAATCCATGTAGACGGCTCTGAGCAGCGGCCCTTCTGATAAGTGGAGGCTCTTCTGGGCTTCATCGGACACCTCTTCGATCCGTCGTGCCTGATCATCGACCGGTACGTCGGAGAGATCCACCGTACTGAACGGAATGATGTCAGACCATTCAGCCAGATACGGCTTCCACTCCCCATCCTGTTGGAAGAAGCGCAGACGGAGGGAATCGTGATGTGCGAGCAGATGGTGAATTGCTTCCTGGAGGATCGCAGGCTCGACATCGTTGACCGTCAGCATCACGGATTGATTCCAATGATGCTTGTTGCCGATCGGCTGATCAAAGAACCAGCGCTGAATCGGTGTAAGCGGCAGATCGCCTGTGATGATCTCCTGTTCGGCATGGATGGCGACGGTATCGCCGACCGCTCCTGCCAATTCGGCAATGGTCTGGTATTCAAACATCAGCTTCGGTGACAGGCGGATTCCCGCTTGGTTGCAACGGGCCACGATCTGAATACTGATGATGGAGTCCCCGCCGAGATCGAAGAAGTTGTCGTGGATGCCGACGGTCTCGACACCCAGTACGTCTCTCCAGATCTCAGCCAGTTTTTTCTCGATAAAGGTCTCTGGTGCGACGAATTCGCCGTCCAGTCCAGGCTGTGCGTAATCTGGGACTGGGAGTGCTTTTCGATCCACTTTTCCGTTCGGGGTAAGCGGCAGGCTGTCCATGATCACGTAAGCGGACGGTACCATGTACTCCGGCAGCTTTTCCTTGAGGTAGAGGCGCAGCTCGCTGATCTGTACCTCCAAGCCTTCTTCGAGGACGAGGTAGGCTGCCAGTCGTTTGGTGCCCGGTACGTCTTCGCGTGCGATGACGACGGTCTCGCGGATCGCCGGATATCCATACAGGGCGGTCTCAATCTCGCCCAGCTCTACGCGGAAACCACGGATGCTCACCTGATGGTCAGCACGGCCAATGAACTCGATGTTGCCATCTGGTAGATAGCGGACCAAGTCACCAGCTTTGTAGATGCGTGCAGCCGGATCGCTTGAGAATGGATTTGGCAGGAAGCGCTCAGCTGTCAGGTCTGGACGGTTGAGATAACCGCGGGCCAAGCTGCTGCCGCCGATGTAGAGTTCCCCGGCTACGCCGATTGGGACTGGCTGCATGTTGTCATCGAGCACGTAGATCGATACGTTATCAATCGGTCTGCCGATGTGTGGCGCTGTGAGCTGACCTGCTTGGACAGGGACAGTGCCTGCTGTGGCGACGACCGTATTTTCCGTCGGGCCATAGTGGTTGACGAGTGCAAATGGCAAGTGCTCAGCTGGATAGCTGTGGAGCTTGTCACCGCCTGTCAGCATGTAGCAGAGAGCGGTGTCGGCAGGCCATTGCAGGGAGATCAGGTTCTCAGCCAGTGGTGTTGGGAGGAAGCTGATCGTCACCCCGGATTGAACCAGCCAGTCGCGCAGTTTTTCCGGTGCGAGACGGATGTCTTCGTCTGGGAGGTACATGGCAGCACCTTTGGTCAGGTACGGCCAGATTTCCCAGACAGAGGCGTCAAAGGCGGTACCGGCGATCTGGCTCGCGCGGTCTGCTTCGGTCACGCCGTAGGTGCGCTGGTGCCAATTGACGAGGTTCAAGAGTGAACGGTGCTCGATCTCGACGCCTTTTGGCTGACCGGTAGAACCTGAGGTGTAGATTACGTAGGCCAGCTGATCGGCGGTCGTCTCGACGGCTGGGGCTTGGTCGCTTTCGTCTGCGATCAGATCCCAGTCGACATCGAGGCAGATCAGCATGCTTTCCCCTTCTGGCATCTGGTCTAACAAGCGTTCCTGTGTCAGCACGATCGGCATGCTGGCGTTCTCGATCATGTAGGCCAGGCGTTCCTGCGGATAGGATGGATCCATCGGGACGTAGGCGCCACCAGCTTTGAGAATCCCGAGAAGTCCGACGAACATCTCCACTGAGCGCTCGACGCAGATCCCGACCAGTGTTTCGGTGCCGACTCCCTGTTTTTGCAGGTAGTTCGCCAGTTGGTTGGAGCGGCGGTCTAACTCGCTGTAGGTGAGCGATTGCTCCGAAGCGACGATTGCCAGCTGATCCGGCATCTCGGCTGCTGCTTGGGCAAACAGCTCGTGGACGCAAGCTTCCAGCGAATATGGTGCCTCGGTCTCGTTCCACTCCACCAGAATCTGTTGCTCTTCCTCTTCTTGCAGCATCGGCAGCTGGTTGACAGCACGGTCTGGCTGACGGGCTGCTTCCTCCAGCAAACGGTTGAAGTGGGAGGCCATCCGCTCGATGGTAGCTGGGTCAAAGAGTGCTTTGTTGTATTCAAAGGTTGCGATCAGACCGTCCGGTGACTCGGCCATGGTCAGGGTCAAATCAAACTTGGTCATGATCTCATCCGGCGTGCTTTGGAAAGGCAGGATGCTCAGGTCGGAAAGCTCCTCCACCTGCATCGGCGTATTTTGCAGGACGAACACCACTTGGAACAGTGGTGAGTAGCTGAGGCTGCGTTCTACATCCAGCTCATCCACCAGCTTCTCAAACGGCAGGTCTTGATGAGCATACGCGTTGAGTGCGGTATCGCGGACACGGGCGAGCAATTCGCGGAAGGTCGGTTCGCCGGACAGGTCGGTTCTCATCACCAAGGTATTAATGAAGAAACCGATGAGGCCTTCAGTCTCTTGGCGGTTACGTCCTGCGACCGGGCTGCCCACGAGTATGTCCTCTTTGCCTGTGTAGCGGTTCATCAAGAGCTGGAAGGCAGCAAGCAAGGTCATGAACAGAGTAGAGCCTTCTTCGCGGCTTAATTCCTGCAGTCGGGCTTGCAGCTCTACTGGGAACTGCGTGATGTGAAGCGCGCCGTCAAATGTCTGCTCAGCTGGACGCGGACGGTCGGTCGGCAATGCCCGGATTGGTTCGCTGCCTTGGAGTTTGTCTTTCCAGTAAGCGAGCTGTTGATCCAGTATGTCACCTGTGAGCCATTCGCGTTGCCAGAGGGCAAAGTCGGCATATTGGATCGGCAGGTCAGGCAAGGCTGGGACCTCTCCCTTGCTCACGGCTTGATACAGGGCGGTCAGCTCACCCATCAGAATCCCCATCGACCAGCCGTCAGAGACGATATGGTGCATGTTGAGGGCGAACACATACTCCTGTTCTGCCAGACGGATCAGGCTTGCACGCATCAGCGGGCCTTGGCTTAGGTCAAACGGCTGTGCCGCGTCTTCTGCGATCAGGCATTTCACTTCTGCATCCTGCTGTTCGGCAGGTTGGTCGCGCAGGTCAATCTGGGTCAGTGACCAGTTGATCCGGGAATGGATCACTTGGACGGCTTGTCCCTTGATATCGCTGAAGGTGGTTCGCAGGCTTTCGTGACGGGCGATCAGCATCTGGAGACTTTTCTCCCATGCTTGGATATCGAGATCGCCTTGCAGACGGATCGCCGATGGCATGTTGTACAAGGCGCTGCCCGGCATGAGGCGGTCGAAGAACCACAGACGCTGCTGAGCAAAGGACAATGGCAGATGTTCATCACGGCTGACCGGTACAATCGGTGCTGCCAAGAGCCCTGCTGCATCCTGCAAGACGTGTGTGATATGCTCGCTCATCTCTGCGACTGTCGCGTGTTCGAACAGGTCACGTAGCGGTAGCTCCACCCCGAATGCTTCACGCAGGCGAGAAATCGTCTGTGTCGCAAGCAATGAGTGTCCACCCAGTTCAAAGAAGTTGTCATGAATGCCTACACGGCTCACGGAGAGCACTTGTCCAAAGATGTTGGCAACCATCTCTTCGGCAGGATTGCGTGGTGCTGTGTATGGCGTATCGGTGCCGGTATGGCCCCACTCTGGTGCTGGCAATGCCCGGTAGTTGATTTTTCCGTTGACGGTAAGTGGAATCACGTCGATCCATACATAGCCGCTTGGAACCATGTAGGATGGCAGCGTCTGCTTGAGCCAGCTGCTCAACTCTTCTGCGTCCGGGGTGGTGTGTGTATCGCTGTTGGCGTTGATCATGTACGCAGCAATACGCTTATCGCCCGCTTTATCTTCACGTGCCATGACGACGGCGTCTTTTACCGCTGGATGTTGACACAGGGCTGATCTGATCTCACCCAGCTCGATCCGGTAGCCGCGGACTTTTACCTGATCATCGATCCGGCCGATGAAGTCGAGGTTGCCATTCGGCTGATAGCGAACCAAGTCACCTGTTTTGTACAGGCGATCCCCTTCTGCTCCGAACGGATTCTGGATGAATCGCTCAGCGGTCAGGTCAGGACGCTTCCAGTAGCCGCGTGCCACACCTACGCCGCCGATGTAGAGCTCACCCGGAACTCCGATTGGAGCCGGCTGGAGCTGATCATCGAGTACGTACAGCTTCATATTTGGTAATGGACGTCCGATCGTCGGGGTCTGGCCATTCGGTATGCAACGCTCGAAGGTGGTGGCGATCGTCGCTTCGGTCGGTCCATACGCATTGAGGAAATTACGACCTGGTGCATAGCGGGCAACCAGCTCACGGCTGAGCGCTTCCCCACCGACAACCAGTGTACGAAGATCTGGGAACTCATCCTCTGGCATAGCCGCCACGACAGCAGGAACGGTGAGGATGGTGGTGATGCGGTGCTCACGGATGATCCGATTCAACTCAGGACCCGGCAGGAGAGCATCCCGATGTTCCATGAACAAGGTGGCTCCTGACAGCAGGGTGGTCATGATCTCACCTACGGATACGTCAAAGCTGAAGGAGGTGAGCTGCAGGACACGGCTGGCCGCGTCCACTTCAAACGCCTGTCTCAACGCTTGTGCCGCGTTGACTGCGCTGTGGTGCTCGATCATAACGCCTTTTGGATTACCCGTGGAACCTGATGTGTAGATCACGTAAGCCAGATTACGGGAGGTCACACCGCTCTTCGGCGTATCTGTCGGCTCGGCTGCAAATGTCTCGCTGTCAAGGCAGATGACGGTTGCTCCGGTATCTGGCAAGCAGTCTGCCAGAGCGGATTGGGTCAGTACAATGCCAGTCTGTGTATCCTCGATCATGTACGCGATCCGTTCTTGTGGATGCGCCGGGTCGATTGGCACATAGGCCGCGCCTGCTTTCATCACACCAAGGATGCCGACGATCATCTCGATGGAACGTTCGACGCAGATGCCAACGAGCTTGTCTGGGCCTGCTCCCAGCTTTTGCAGGTGGTGGGCCAGTTGGTTGGCTCGCAGGTTCAACTCGGCATAGGTCAGGGATTGTTCCCCGCCATATACGACGGCTGTCTGATCTGGCGTCTCTTGGGCTTGCAGCTCGAACTTCTCATGCAAGCAGAGCTCGCGTGGATATTCGGCGTCTGTCTGGTTCCACTCCACCAGTACCTGCTCACGTTCGCCAGCGCTAAGGAAGGTGATCTCAGAGAGTTTCTGCTCTGGGTTCTTCGCCATGGACTCAAGCAACAGACCCATTTGATTTAACACGCGTTCAATGGTGTCCGCATCAAAACGGTTCTGTTCATATTGAATCTTGAGCTTGAGCTGTTTACCCGGCCCTGCGACGACGGTGAGTGGGTAGTTGGTTTGTTCGATCGCCTTGACATCTGCGATCTCGATGGAAAGCTCGGAATTGTTCACCGACTCATCGACTGGATAATTCTCAAACACCAGGATGCTCTCAAACAACGCGACACTTCGCGAGATTTCGCTCCAGCCGTGGATATCGACCAGTGGCGTGTACTCGTATTGACGCATGGTGATCTGTTGCTGTTGGAGCCCGCGGAGCCAGTCTTGGAGCACCATCTCGCTTGCGACAGGCACGCGGATCGGCAAGGTGTTGATGAAGAGACCGACCATCGATTCGACTCCGGCCAGATCAGCCGGACGCCCGGAACCGGTTGCCCCGAAGAGTACTTCTTCTTCACGGCTGTATCGGCCCAGAAGCAATGCCCATGCACCCTGTACGAGTGTGTTCATGGTCACCTGCTGATTGCGGGCAAAGGCTTGGAGCTTCTCTGTGATCTCTTCGTTCAGATCGACCGTGCATACGCCATAGGTCTTGGCTTGTTTGCCGGTTTCCAGTCCTTTACCAAAACCAATTGGTGTCGGTGCATGGAAGCCGCGTAGCTCATCACGCCAGTATGCTTTTGCTTCTTGGAGGCTCTGACGCTGAAGCCATGCGATGTAGTTGGCATATGGAGCGGTGGAAGCGAGCTTCGCTTCTTTGCCGCCTGCGATCGCCATGTACGCTTTGAGCCAGTCGGTAAAGACGAGCGGCATGCTCCATCCATCCAGCAAGGCATGGTGCAGACTCCAGACAAAACGGTACGCTTCGTCGCTTACACGGATCAGTACCCAGCGTAAAAGCGGCGGATGAGTCAGATCGAAGCTGCGGGAACGGTCTGCTTCCAAGTAGTCCGCGAATGCTGCTTCTTGTTCATCTGTGGAAATGTCACGCCAATCCAGCTGCTCGACATTGATCTTGACTTGCTTGCGAACCACTTGATGCGGCTGGTCAAGGCCGTCCCAGATGAACGAGGTACGCAGGATGGAGTGATGATTGATCACCTTTTGCCACGAATCTTCAAAGGCTTGCAAATCCAGGCCCCGTGTGAAGGTCAAGGCAAGCTGTACGACGTAGTCGCCGCCTTCTTGGGCATATAACGAGTGGAACAGCATTCCTTCTTGTAATGGGGACAGGGTGTATACATTCTCGATACTGCGCTCTGTGCCGAGGTAACGGTCCAGTGCCTTTTGATCGAGTTTCGCCAGCGGGAAGTCAGATGGCGTGTAGCCGCCTGCCTCTTCGGTACGGCAATGCGCGATGATCTCGCGCAGTGACTCCATGTATTCTTCTGCCACTACCTGAATCGTGCTTGGCTCATGGATGGTTGTGTTATACATCCAAGTCAGATGCAGCTGTTCGCCGGAGATGACACCATTGACGTCCAACAGGTGCTCGCGGAGCGAATCAGCGCTGACATTGGAGCCTCTGGATTCAGGAGCCGCCTCGAATTGAGAAGCTGTGGAGATGGCTTGGTCAAATTGGCCCAGATAGTTGAAGCTGATCTCTGGTTTTGGCTGGGATTTCAGCTGTTCTACCAAAGCCTGATCGCTGCTGAGGTAGCGCAGGATGCCGTAGCCGACCCCTTTGTTCGGGATGCGGCGAAGCTGTTCTTTGACCGACTTGAGCGCTTCTCCCCATGTCTTAGCCTGTCCGATCTCCAGGACGAGCGGATACATGCTGGTGAACCAGCCAACCGTACGGGAGAGGTCTGCTCCCTTGATGATATCTTCGCGGCCATGGCCCTCCAGATGGATCGCGGTCGCATTGGCACCTGTCCAGCGCTGAATCGCTTTGGTCAATGCTGTCAGCAAGACATCATTGATCTGCAGACGGTACGGAGCCAGTGTCTCTTGGAGCAACGCTTTGGTCTCTTCAGCGGTCAATGAGAGCGTGATCTGCCCGGTGTCTGCTTCGCGGTTCACTTCGTATGCGTGATCGGTCGGCAGGCTTGGGACATCTGTCGTCCGGGCTGTCCAGTACGCTTTTTCCTGTTGCATCGCGTCGGAATCGGCATACTGCTGTAGTTGTTGGCCCCACTCGCGGAAGGAGGTCGTTTTGCGTGGCAGCTGCACCTCTTCCCCATTCGCCAGCTGACGGTAGACGTTCTGGATGTCTTCCAACAGAATGCGCCAGGATACCCCGTCGATCGCCAAGTGGTGCACCACGATCAGCAGGCGTCCGTCTTGATCGTCACCGAGATGGAAGTATACCGCTTTGAAAAGCGTTCCTTCTGTCAGATGCAGGCTGGCCTGTACGCTCTGGGCAATCGCTTCGAGCTGTGCCGCTTGCTCGGCTGACGGTACTTGGGACAGGTCTTCGATCGTAATCGGATTCGGATCGATCTCTGCTGCATCACCGTAGTACTGCTCCCATGCTCCGTCTGTGGTGTGGACGTAACGGAGGCGCAGGGCATCGTGATGGGTGAGCAGGTGTGACACTGCTTTTTGCAGGCAGTCGAGGTCGACAGGCTGTTTCACGGCAAGCAGCAAGGATTGGTTCCAGTGATGCGATACTGACTGGTCGCGCTCGAAGAACCATTGTTGGATCGGCGTGAGCGGCAGTGCACCTGTGAGCGTTCCTTGCTCTGCTGCGCTGATCGCCATCTCTTCTGCATCTTGGCCCAGCAGTGTGATCACAGCGGAAAGCTGTGCAATGGTCTGATTTTCAAAGAGCTGTTTTGGCGTCACACGCAATCCTGCTTGATTCGCACGGGAGACGATCTGAATGCTCAGGATCGAATCGCCGCCGAGTTCAAAGAAGTTGTCGTGGATGCCGACTGTCTCAATCCCCAGCACCTGTTGCCAGATGTCGGCCATTTTTTGTTCGACAGCGGTCTCTGGTGCGACGTATTCGCCTTCCAGTTCCGGTTGGGAATACTCTGGTGCTGGCAAGGCTTTGCGGTCTACCTTGCCGTTCGGGGTGAGCGGCAGGCTGTCCATGATGACGAAGGCAAAAGGAACCATGTAATCCGGCAGTTTGTCCTTGAGGTAGGTACGCAGTTCACTTGCTTGTACCGAGTGCTCTGGGTCGGTGACGAGATAAGCTACGAGGCGTTTGACCCCCGGGAGATCCTCGCGGGCGATCACGGTGTTCTCGCGTACCGCTGGATGTCCGTAGAGCGCGGTCTCGATCTCACCCAGCTCGACACGGAAGCCGCGGATGCTCACCTGATGGTCGGCACGTCCGATGAACTCGATGCTGCCATCCGGGAGGTAGCGAACCAGGTCACCTGTACGGTACATGCGTGCACCCGGCTCGGTGGTGAATGGATTCGGCAGGAAACGTTCAGCGGTCAGGTCTGGACGGTGCAGATAACCGCGTGCCAGACTGCCTCCGCCGATATACATCTCCCCTGCGACACCGATTGGGACAGGCTGGAGGTTCTCGTCGAGTACATAGATCTTGACATTATCAATCGGTCGGCCGATCGATGGTGCGGTTGCTTGACCCGCCTGTACAGGGACGATGCCTGCTGTTGCGACGACTGTATTTTCGGTCGGGCCGTAGTGGTTGACGAGCACGAATGGCAGGCTTGCAGACGGATAGTTGTGCAGCTTGTCACCGCCTGTGAGCATGTGGCGCAGTGGTGTGTCTTGCGGCCAGTCGAGTGCCAGCATGTTCTCTGCCAGTGGTGTCGGCAGGAAGCTGGTCGTGATGCCGCAGTCGATCAGCCAATCGCGCAATTGCTCAGGGACGAGGCGGATTTCTTCTGCCGGCAGATAGAGTGTCGCGCCTTTGGTCACGTACGGCCAGATCTCCCAGACAGATGCGTCAAATGCTGTACCCGCGATCTGTGTCGCACGGCTGCTGGCGGTCACGTCATAGGTGCGTTGGTGCCAGCTGATGAGATTGAGCAGGGAACTGTGCTCGATCTCCACCCCTTTTGGCGTTCCAGTGGAGCCGGAGGTGTAGATCACATAGGCCAGATGATCGGCTGTCACGGTGAGTGTTGGAGTCTCTTCGCTTTCTTGGGCGATCAGCTCCCACTCGCTGTCCAGACTGATCAGGGTGCGGGTGCATGGCTCTAAGGCGGAGCGCAGGCGGTCTTGCGTGAGCACCAACGGCATGTTGGCATCTTCCATCATGAAAGCAAGGCGTTCTTGTGGATAGGTAGGGTCCATCGGCACATAAGCCGCTCCTGCCTTCAGAATCCCCAGCAATCCGACCAGCATCTCTACCGAACGCTCGACGCAGATCCCGACGAGAGTCTCTGTGCTGACACCCTGTTTTTGCAGGTAATGCGCCAGTTGGTTGGCCCGGCGGTTCAGTTCTGCGTAAGTGATGGTTTGTTCACCGCTTACGATGGCGATCTGCTCTGGCATTTCGCCGGCTACTGCCGCTACAAGCTCGTGTACGCACAGGTCGCGTGCGACAGGTACATCGGTCTCGTTCCAGTCAGTGACGACCAGTTGGCGCTCTGCATCCCCGAGGAATGGCAGCAACGCAACGGATTGATCCGGTTGTTTGACGATCTCTTCGAGCAGGTTGTGGAAGTGATCCACCAGACGTACGATCGTGCTCTGATCGAACAGATCGGTGCTGTATTCAAATGTAGCCATGATGCCATCCGGCACTTCCGCCATCGTCAGGGTCAAGTCGAACTTCGCCATGACCTGTTCTTGTGTCTGTTCATACGGCAGGACGGTCAATCCGCTGAATTCCTGCGCTGCCAGCGGGATGTTCTGCAGAACGAACATCACTTGGTAAAGCGGTGAGTAGCTCAGGCTTCTTTCCAGCTCCAGCTCGTCTACCAGCTTCTCGAATGGCAGGTCTTGATGCGCATAGGCATTGAGCGCGGTCTCTCGTACGCGTGCCAGCACTTCTCTAAAGCTCGGCTCGCCAGACAGGTCGGTACGCATTACCAGTGTATTAATGAAGAAACCGATCAGACTCTCTGTCTCCTTGCGATTACGGCCTGCTACCGGGCTGCCCACCAAGATATCGTCTTGGCCTGTATAACGCGACAGCAGGAGCTGGAACGCGGCGAGCAAGGTCATGAACAGAGTAGAACCTTCTTCACGGCTCATCGCCTGTAATTTGGTCAAAAGCTCTGTTGGGAAAACAGCGGAGTAAAGCGCACCTTGATACGATTGCTCAGCCGGACGTGGACGATCTGTCGGCAAAGCGAGTAATGGTTCGCTGCCCTGCAGTTTTTCTTTCCAATAAGAGAGCTGTTGGTCCAGTACCTCTCCTTGGAGCCATTCGCGCTGCCAGACGGCAAAATCAGCATATTGGATCGCCATCTCTGGGAGTACCGGCGTCTCATCCTTGATCAAGGCTTCGTAGATCGTGATCAGCTCATCCATCAGAATCCCCATGGACCAACCGTCTGAGACGATGTGGTGCATGTTGAACAAGAAAATAAAGCTGGTCTCTTCTTCTTGGATCAGGCTGGCCCGCATCAACGGTCCTTGGGATAAGTCGAATGGCTGTTGGGCGTCTTGCTTCGCCAGTTTTTCAATCTCGGCCTGCTTCTCTTCTGCTCCAAGATGGCGCAGATCGGTTACAGTCAGACTCCAATCCATCTCTGGATGGATCACCTGTACGGCTTCGCCATGATGATCAGTGAAGATCGTGCGCAGGCTTTCGTGACGGGCGATCAAGGTCTGCAAGCTCTGCTCCCATGCCTGTACATTCAGCTCTCCCTGCAGACGGGTCGCGGATGGAATGTTGTACAAGGCACTGCCTGGCATCAGTCGGTCAAAGAACCAGAGACGCTGCTGGGCAAAGGATAACGGCAGGTGCTCCCCTCGCTCTGCTGCTGTGATCGCTGTAAATGTCAGTTCGGACTGCTCGGCAAGCATGGTAGTGATCTCGGCGCCCATACTGCTGACGGTCGCATTCTCAAACAACGCACGCAATGGCAGTTCGACTCCGAATGCTTCCCGCAGGCGGGAGATCGCTTGGGTCGCTAAGAGAGAATGTCCACCCAGTTCAAAGAAGTGATCATGTGCCCCCACTTTTTCCACGGACAGCACTTGGGAGTAGATGTTGGCGACCATTTCTTCCACTGGATTGCGTGGTGCGACGTACACCTTGTTCGCTGTGGCTTGACCCCACTCTGGGGCTGGCAGTGCACGGCGGTCTACTTTACCGTTGACGGTCAGTGGGATGGTATCCAGCCACTTGTAGCCGGACGGTACCATGTAGGATGGCAAGGTCTGCTTGAGCCAAGCGGTCAGCTCATCGCTTGCCGGGATGGTTGTGCTCTCGGCGGTCATGTAGGCTGCCAGTCGTTTGTCCCCTGCTTGGTCTTCGCGGGCAATGACGACGGCTTCTTTGACAGCCGGGTGTTGTCTGAGGATCGACTCGATCTCACCCAGCTCGATCCGGTAGCCGCGGATTTTGACCTGATCATCGATCCGTCCGATGAATTCGATCTCACCATCCGGCAGATAGCGGACGAGATCGCCTGTACGGTAGAGACGTTCCCCTTCTGCTGCGAATGGGCTTTGGATGAAGCGTTCGGCTGTCAGGTCTGGACGGTTCCAGTACCCACGGGCCAACCCGCTGCCACCGATATACAGCTCGCCTGGTACGCCGACTGGGACTGGCTGCAGCTGGTCGTTGAGGACGTATACCTTGGCGTTTCGGATCGGTCGTCCGATGGTCGGAGTCGCTCCACCTGCGAAGCATTGGGCCATCGTGGTCGTGACGGTCGCTTCGGTCGGACCATAGCAGTTAAAGAACGCACGTCCTGGTGCATAGCGGTCGATCAGCTCCCGGCTTGGTGATTCCCCACCGACGATCAGCGTGCGAAGCTCAGGGAACTCTTCGAACGGCAATGCGGCCAGTACGGAAGATGCCATCGATACGGTGGTGACGCGGCGTTCGCGGATGATGCGTGCCAGTTCTGGACCCGGCAGCAGCGCGTCGCGGTCTTCGATCAGGAGCGCAGCACCTGAGAGCAGGGCCATCGTGATCTCGGAGACGGATACGTCAAAGCTGAAGGATGTGAATTGCAGCACACGGCTCGTCTCGTCCACACCGAATGCTTGAATCAGCGCGATTGCCATGTTGATGGCGCTGTGATGCTCGACCATGACCCCTTTTGGCTGACCAGTGGAGCCGGAGGTGTAGATGACATACGCCAGATGACGGGAAGTGACTCCGCTGTCTGGTGTGTCAATCGGCTCGTCGGACAAACGGTTGAGCGCTTCTTCCCCATCCAGGCAGATGACCATCGCTTCTGTCTCAGGAAGCACGGACAGCAGTGTGGATTGGGTCAGCACAAGGCTTGCCTGCGTGTCTTCGAGCATGTACGCGATTCTCTCCAGCGGATGGGCCGGATCGATTGGCACGTAGGCCGCTCCCGCTTTCATCACACCAAGAATCCCGACGATCATCTCGATAGAACGCTCGACGCAGATGCCGACCAGCTTGTCTGGGCCAGTACCCTGCTTTTGCAGGTAATGGGCCAGTTGGTTGGCTCGCTGGTTGAGCTGTGCGTAGGTCAGAGCTTGCTCGCCATGCTCGACGGCGATCGCATCCGGGGTCTTCTCTGCTTGTTGGGCGAACCATTCATGGATGCAGAGGTCTTGCGGATAGTCCGCTTCTGTCTGGTTCCACTCGTGGAGCACCTGCTCGCGTTCGCTTTCGCTTAGGAACGATACCTCGGACAAAAGCTGCTCTGGACACTCTGCCATAGAGGTCAAAAGGACAGCCATCTGCGAGAGGATTCGCTCGATCGTGTCTGGTTCAAAACGGGTTTGTTCAAATTGTAGGTTCAGCGTGAGACGCTTGCCTGGATCAGCTACCAGTGTAAGCGGGTAGTTGGTCTGCTCGTTGGTCTGTACCTCCGTAATCGTGACGGCGGCTTCGGAGTCTTTGACCGTTTCGTCTACGGGATAGTTCTCGAAGACGAGGATGCTGTCGAACAGAGATTCACTCGCCGGAATCGGGCTCCAGCTGTGAATGTCGACCAACGGGGTGTATTCATACTGGCGGTTATTCAGCTGGATCTGCTGTAATCCGCGCAGCCACTCCATCACGTTCTCTTGGGACTGCAATGGTACACGTACCGGAAGTGTGTTGATGAAGAGACCGACCATGGACTCGACACCTGGCAATTCAGCCGGACGACCAGAGCCTGTCGCACCGAACACGACCTCGTCTTCCCCGCTGTAGCGGCTGAGGATGAGCGCCCACGCACCCAAGACCAGCGTATTTAAGGTCAGATGATGCTTGCGGGCAAAATTCTGCAGCATCTCCGTCGTCTCTTGGGACAGGGAGAGGATCTGCTTGCTGTAGGTTTTTGGCTGGTGCACAGCGATGTTGGCTTTTCCCATTCCCAGTGGAGTCGGGCTGTGGAAGCCTTGCAGCTGCGTACGCCAGTATTGCTTGGCTTCTTGCAGGTCTTGACGTTGCAGCCATGCGATGTATTGGGCAAATGGCTGGGCTGTGGATACGTGAACCTCTTGGCCTTGGTTGAATGCCTGATAGTAATCCAGCCAGTCCTTGAGTACCAGCGGGAAGCTCCAACCGTCGAGCAGAACATGGTGGAAGCTCCAGAGCATCCGGTACGCCCGCTCACCCTGATCGTTGAGGTGGAGGATCGTCCAACGCATCAGCGGCGGCTGTAACAGGTCAAAATTACGTCTCCGGTCTTCTTCTACCCATGCCGCATATGCTGCTTCCTGCTCTTCCGCAGACAGGTGACACCAATCCAGATGCTCCATGGAAATCGCAGCGTGCTTGCGTACCACTTGATGCGGCTGATCCATGCCTTCCCAGATGAAGAAGGTGCGCAGGATCGAATGACGGTCCACTACCTTTTGCCATGCCTGTTCGCATGCTTCAAGGTTCAAGTCATCCGCAAAAGTCAGCCCCAGCTGGACAACATAGTCCCCGCCCTCTTCGGCGTACAGGGAGTGGAACAGCATCCCTTGCTGCAATGGAGACAAGGTGTAGACATTCTCAATCGTGCGGTCTGTACCCAGATATCGGTCGAGATTCTTCTGACTCAACCGGGCCAGTGGGAAATCAGATGGGGTGTATCCGCCTGCTTCCTCTGTCTGGCAGTGTGCCATGATCTCGCGCAGGGCTTGCATATAGTGAGCGGCAATCGTCTGGATTGTCTGCTCGCTGTGAATCTGTTCATTGTAGATCCACGTCATCTGCAGCTGTTCACCGGTGATTGCGCCAGTCACATCCAGCAGATGCTCGCGGATGGCTTGCTGATCGGTATGTGAGCCTCTGGATTCAGAAGCGAGGTTGAAAGTCGAAGTGCCAGAGATCGTCTGGTCGAACTGTCCGAGATAGTTGAAGCTGATCTGTGGCTTCGCCTGATTACGCAAGCGTTCCACGGTTTCTGCATCTTGGCTGAGATAACGCAGGATGCCGTAGCCAATCCCTTTGTTCGGAATCTGGCGAAGCTGTTCCTTGATTGATTTCAGCCCGTCTCCCCATGTCTTGGACGGCTCCAGATGAAGCTGTACCGGATACATGGTGGTGAACCAACCAACCGTACGGGAGATGTCTGCCCCTTCGATGATCTCTTCACGCCCATGACCTTCGAGATGGATGGACAGCGTGTGAGCGCCTGTCCATTGGTTCATCGCTTTGGCCAATGCGGTCAGCAGCACATCGTTCATCTGCAGACGGTATGGGGACAGTGTGTCTTGCAGCAAGGCACGGGTCTCTTCCACCGTCAGGGAAAGCGTGACCTGCTTGGTCGTCTCTTGTGTGTTGGTCTGTGCGTCATAGGCATAATCGGTCGGCAGGTGTGCCGCAGCTGGCTTTTGGCTTAGCCAGTAGGCTTTTTCTTGTTGCAGAGCCTCTGAATCGGCGTACTGCGTGAGTTGTTCTGCCCATGCTTGGAACGCGACGGTTTTTGGCGGCAATACGACTGCTGTACCGCTTGTCAGCTGTTGATACGCGGTCTGCAAATCTTCCAGCAGGATACGCCAGGAGATACCATCGACGGCCAAGTGGTGCACGACCAGCAACAGTCGGGCATCCTGCTCGGCACCAAGATCGAAGTAGACAGCTCTCATCAGCGGGCCTTCTGCCAGATTCAAGCTGGCTTGCACGCCTTCTGCGATCTCTTCGATGTGACTCACCTGCTCGGATGCAGGGATGCTGGACAAGTCTTCGATGAAAAATGGCACTTGCTCCGTCTCTGCATCATGACGGGCACGCCACTCCCCATTCTCTTGGACAAAACGCAGGCGAAGCGCATCGTGATGGGTCAGCAGCTGTGCAATCGCTTGTTCCAAGGCAGCTGCATCGACCGGCTGGCGAATCGACAGGAGCAAGGATTGGTTCCAGTGATGCGGCTGTGGCTGGTTCTGCTCGAAGAACCATTTTTGAATCGGTGTCAGTACGAGCTCGCCAGTCACAAGACCCTGCTCTGCTTCGATCTGCGGGCCTGCCACAGATGCGGTATCCGCGACGATGCGGGCAAGCTCTGCGATGGTCTGATGCTCAAAAATCTGTTTTGGCGACAGGCGAAGTCCGGCTTGGCTGGCCCGTGCGACGATCTGGATACTGAGGATCGAGTCCCCGCCCAGTGCAAAGAAGTTATCATAAAGACCGACCTGTGGAGCGCCCAGCACTTGTTTCCAAATCTCTGCCAAGGTTGTCTCCACATGGGTGGCAGGAGCGACGAACTCTGCTTCCGAACCGGTCTGGCTGTAGGTTGGGACTGGCAGGGCTTTGCGGTCTACCTTGCCGTTAGGGGTCAGCGGCAGGCTGTCCATCATGACGAAGGCAGATGGGATCATGTACTCAGGAAGCGATTCTTTGAGATACATGCGCCATTCGATGGAGTCGATCTCTTGCTTGCTTTCCGTCACGAGGTAGGCGGCCAGACGCTTATCGCCTGGTGCATCTTCACGGACCATGACGACTGCTTCTTGGACATCTTCGTGTTGGAGCAACGCTGTCTCGATCTCACCCAGCTCGATCCGGAAGCCACGGATTTTGACTTGGTTGTCGATCCGTCCGATGAACTCGATCGTGCCGTCTGCCAGATAGCGAACCAAGTCACCTGTTCTGTAGAGGCGTGCCTCTGGGTTATCGCTGAATGGATGCTCCACGAAGCGTTCTTCGGTCAGCTCTGGGTTGTTCAGATAACCAAGCGCCAGACCGTCTCCACCGATGTACAATTCACCCGGTACACCTGTAGGTACTGGCTGTTGCTGTTGGTCGAGGATGTAGACCGTGGTGTTCTGGATCGGACGGCCAATCGGCAAGGAGGACAGCTGCTTCGGCAAGTCGGTAACTGGATAGCAGCAGGCAAAAGTGGTCGTCTCGGTCGGACCGTAACCGTTGATGATCTGCAAGCCGTCGATGGTGAGTGCTTTGCGTACGTGCGGTACGGAGACGACATCACCGCCGACCAGCAATTGACGGACACCTCGCAGGTATTCAACCTGATGGTCAACCAATAGTGTGAACAAGCCCGCGGTCAGCCACATCGTTGTGACTTGATGCTTCTGAATGGTTTCGCCGATCTCCTCAAGCGATGGCAGATGCGGTGGCATCAGCACCAGCTTCGCTCCGTTTAAGAGGGCTCCCCAGATTTCAAAAGTAGCCGCGTCAAACGAAACGGTGGAGGCTTGCAGGAATACGTCATCTTCGCTGATCGTGACGTAGTTCGTATCTGTTACGAGGCGGACGATCCCACAGTGCGGGGTCAGTACCCCTTTTGGCGTACCGGTGGAGCCGGATGTGTAGATCACGTAAGCGAGTCGCTCACCAGCCGCACTGCTGTCGGTTTCGTTGGCAGGTGCTTGATCAGACTCTTGTGTGATTACGCTCCAGTCGCGGTCCAGGCAGATGACGGTGCGCTCTCCGATAGGGAGTTTCTCTACCAGATGAGCCTGGGTTACTAGAATTGATACGTCAGCATCCTCCATCATGTAGGCGAGACGCTCCTGTGGATAAGCCGGGTCAAGCGGTACATAGGCTGCACCTGCTTTGAGAATCCCGATGAGACCCGCGATCATCTCTACTGAACGCTCTGCAGAGATCCCGACGAGTGAGCCTGCAGTGACTCCCTGCTTGCGCAGATAGTTCGCCACTTGATTAGCGCGGCGCTCCAGCTCGGCATAGCTGAGGCTGATCTCACCTGCGACGACAGCCGGACGGTCTTGCCATTTGGATGCTGCTTCGTGGAAGAGTTGGTCTACGGTTTTGTCACGCGGATAGGCGGTTTCTGTTCCGTTCCACTCTACCAACAGCTGCTCGCTCTCCTCTTCTGGGAGAATCGCCAGCAATTCAATCGATTCATCAGGGTCAGCGGTGATCGATTCGAGCAAGGTGCGGAAGTGCTCTACCATACGCTCAATCGTCGCCTGATCGAACAGATTGCGGTTATATTCAAAAGTAGCCATCAAGCCGTCGGTGGTCTCTACCATCGTCAACGTGATGTCGAACTTGGATGTCACCTCATCCTGCTCCGTCTCATAGGAGCTGATGCGGATGCCTGCGGCTTGCTCAGATGCCAGCTGGAAGTTTTGCAGGGCAAACATCACTTGGAACAGCGGCGTATAGCTGAGACTGCGCTCCAGCTGCAGCTCGTCTACCAGCTTTTCGAATGGCAGGTCTTGATGGGCATACGCTTCGAGCGCGGTCTCACGCACACGAGCGAGCAATTCGCGGAAGGTCGGCTCCTCGGACATGTCTGTACGCATGACCAGAGTATTAATGAAGAAACCGATCAGCGATTCTGTCTCTTGGTGACTGCGGCCTGCCACCGGGCTTCCGACGAGGATATCCTGTTGTCCCGTATAGCGGTACAGCAAGGTCTGGAATGCAGCAAGCAAGGTCATGAACAACGTAGCATTCTCTTCACGGCAGAGTGCCTGTAATTGTTCGGACAGATCAGCGGAGAATGTGACGGTATGCCGGCTTCCCTCATAGGTCTGCATCGCTGGACGCGGACGGTCGGTCGGGAGTGCAAGCAGTGGTTCACAGCCGCTTACTTTTTCCTTCCAATAGGACAATTGCTTCTCCAGCACCTCACCTTGGAGCCAATCGCGTTGCCATACGGAGTAGTCCGCGTATTGGATCGGCAAGGCTGGCAGGTCTGCTGTCTCACCGTTCAGGGTCGCCTCGTAGATGGTCAGCAGTTCGTTCATCAGAATGCCCATGGACCATCCGTCTGAGATGATGTGATGAATATTTAATAGGAAGATATGCGTCTCTTCTTCCGTGCGGATGAGGCTGGCGCGAAGCAATGGGCCTTGGCTGAGATTGAATGGCTGGTCGGCATCCATGCTGGCTAAGCGCTGTACCTCTTCCTCTTTATGCTCCGCTGGCAGATGACGCAGGTCGCAGAAGCCCATCTCCCAGTCGATCTGCGGATGGATCACTTGGATCGCTTGTCCGTTGATATCAGAGAAGGTCGTACGCAGGCTTTCGTGACGGGCGATGACCGCTTGCAGACTCGCCTCCCATGCCTGTGCGTCCAATGCCCCGTCCAGACGAATCGCGGTCGGAATGTTATACACGGCACTCTCCGGCATAAAACGGTCGAAGAACCATAGACGCTGCTGGGCGTAGGAGAGTGGCAGATGCTCCGTGCGGGATGCCTGTGTGATCGGCGTGGTCGCAACCCCTGTGTCACCTTGGAGCATCAGCTTAATCTGCTCGCACAGTTCAGCTACTGTCGCCGATTCGAACAGGGTGCGCATCGGCAGATGGATACCGAATACTTCACGCAGACGGGACAGGGTCTGGGTCGCCAAGAGTGAATGACCGCCCAGTTCAAAGAAGTTGCTGTGAATCCCCACTGTCTCGACACCAAGCACCTGCGACCAGATGTTGCAGACGAGTTCTTCCATCGGATTGCGTGGTGCCACGTAAGCTTCGGATGATGAGAGCGTCCCCCAGTCCGGTGCTGGCAGCGCGCGGCGGTCTACTTTTCCGTTCGGGGTGAGTGGCAGTTCGTCCAGGCTTACCACAGCAGCTGGAACCATATAGTCTGGCAGTCGGTCTTTGATCCAGCCAGTCAGCTGGGCTGTGTCTGCCGCTTGCTGTTCGTGTGTGGTCACATAGGCAACCAGACGCTTATCTCCCGGTTTATCTTCACGGGCGATGACGACGGCTTCCCGTACAGCTGGATGCTTGCGGAGCTGTTCTTCGATCTCGCCCAGCTCGATACGGAACCCGCGGATTTTGACTTGTTGGTCGATCCGTCCGATGAACTCGATCACACCATCTGGGAGGTAGCGCACCAAATCCCCTGTCCGATAGAGACGGGCTTCTGGATCAGCCGCGAACGGATTGTGTACAAAACGTTCCTCTGTCAGCTCAGGACGGTTCAGGTAACCGATCGCCAGACCGTCTCCCCCGATGTACAGCTCTCCCGGTACACCTACTGGTACGGGTTGCATCTGTGGATCGAGTACGTATACGGTCGTGTTTTTGATCGGGCGGCCAATCGGCAAGGTGGTCATGCTGTCCGGCACTTGGCTGATTGGATAGCAGCAGGTAAACGTCGTGCTCTCTGTCGGGCCGTAGCCGTTGATCACCTGCAGTCCTTCGAGCTGTAATACTTTTCGCACGTGCGGGACAGATACGACGTCACCGCCGGCGAGCAGATGACGAACCCCGCGCAGGGAATCCAGATGATTGTCCACCATGACGGTGAACAGACCAGCCGTCAGCCAGAGAATCGTGACGCCATAGGTCTGGATCGCTTCGCCCAGTTCGGCGAGGGATGGCAGGTGCGGCGGCATCAGCGCGAGCTGTGCACCGTTGAGCAGGCTGCCCCAGATCTCAAAGGTAGCAGCGTCAAACGATACGGTAGATGCTTGGAGGAACACATCTTGCTCGGTAATCGTGACAAAATCATTATGTTTGACGAGACGTACGATCCCGCGATGTGGAACGAGTGTCCCTTTTGGTGTACCAGTTGAACCAGAGGTATAGATGACGTAGGCGACTTGGCCTGCTGTCGTCTCGTTGGCAGGTGCATCACTATTCTCCTGCTCGATCTCTGACCAATCACGGTCGAGGCAGATCGCCTTGCCTGCTGTAGCTGGCAGCTGCTCCACCAGATGGGATTGGGTCACGAGCACGGAGAGTTGGGCATCCTCCATCATGAAAGCGAGACGCTCTTGCGGATAAGTCGGATCGAGTGGCACATAAGCGCCGCCCGCTTTGAGAATCCCGAGCAGACCGACGATCATCTCGATGGAGCGCTCTACGCAGATCCCCACCAAGGTATCTGCCCCCACTCCCTGCTTGCGCAAATAATGAGCCAATTGGTTGGAGCGCTGATCCAGTTCGGCATAGGTGATCGATTCCTCACCGATCACAACAGCCCGCTGGTTCGGATAGTGGGCTGCCACTTCAGCAAAAAGCTCGTGTACGGTACGCTCGCGCGGATAATCGACAGCGGTCTGATTCCACTCGACCAGCAGCTGTTGACGCTCTGCTTCGCTGATCAGCGAAAGCTCGGACAGGCGCTGCTCTGGCTCTTGTACCATCCCTTCGAGAATCATCGCGAGCTGGCGAAGCAGGAGTTCCATCGCAGAGGTCTCGAATTGACTCTGGTCAAAAATCACCTTCAGCTTCAGCTGTTCACCCGGCATCCCGACGACAGTCAACGGATGATCCATCGTTTGGTAAAAATCAACGTCGGACACGGTGAATCCGAGATTATTTTCGGCCTCGGTCTCGCCTAACGGATAGTTTTCAAAGACGAAAATGCTGTCAAACAGGGAGCTTCCCCGCGGCACTTCACTCCAGCCTTGGATTTGGACAAGGGAGGCGTATTCGTACTGGCGCACTTTGGCCTGCGTATCTTGCAAGTGGGTCAACCACTCTGCGGCAGAGCGCTCAGCTTCTACCTGAACCTTCATCGGCAAGGTGTTGATAAACATCCCGACCATCTGCTCGACGCCCTGCAGATCGCTTGGACGTCCAGAGACGGTTACCCCATACGTCACAGCCTCTTCTCCACTCAGGCGTTGCAATAGGATGGCCCATGCCCCTTGGACGATTGTATTCATCGTCAGCTTATATGTACGCGCCATCCGGTTGAGCGCTTCTGTTGCTTCTATAGATAAAGGCAGATCGCGCTCCAGCGTGCCAGCTGATGTGTTGCTGTGCCCGGCTGACTGCTGTTGATAAGGCAGTGGCGTCGGATGGCTCATTCCTTGCAAAAATTGACGCCAGAACTGCTCGGCACTATTCAGATCCTGCTTGCGGATCCATGAGATGTATTCGCGGAAAGGACGAGGCTGTGGCAGCCTCAGTTCCTTTCCTTGCAAATACGCTTGATAGTAATCAATCACTTCCTGATAAACAATCGGGCTGCTCCAGCCGTCGAGAAGCAGATGGTGGAAGCTCCAGATCAGCTGGTATTGGTTTTCCGCTTTTTTGATCAGGGTGACCCGCATCAGGGGGGCTTCGCTCAAGTCGAAGCCCTTCTCTTTTTCTTCCTGCAGCAATTGCTCCAATTTGGCAGCCTGTACGTCTTGGGGATCGAGTGACCAATCCATGCGCCCAATGGAGAAGGAAACCTTTTCAAAGACAACTTGCAGAGGCTTTTCTACCTCTTCCCAGAGGAAGCCCGTCCGCAGGATTGTGTGACGGGAGATCACTTTTTGCCATGCTTTCTCATATGCATCTATGTCAAGGTGACCCGTGAAGACGGCCAGGTTCTGCACCGTGTAGGCCCCTGCACCTTCTGCATACAGGGAGTGGAAGAGCATCCCTTCCTGCAATGGGGAAAGTGTATAAAGGTCTGTGAAATCACTCATTGGAAAACTACTTCCCCTTTCTTTTCTTTAATTTGGAGAGAACCTTGTTCAGCGAAGCTTGACTCAAGTCAGAGTCTTCGAAATCAGCCGCGCTGAAGGTCTGTTTCTGCGCATCAAAACGAATGATGGAACGCAGTGCCTCCATGTAGCCGGCAGCCAGCTTTTCGATCCTGCTGCTGTCGAGTAGCTGTGTATTGTAGATCCACGAGACGATCAGCTTGCCTTCTTCCACCGCGCTTACCACGTCGATGAGGTGTGGTCGCTTGGCATCTGGGCTGATATTGGCACCTCTGGACTCGGAGGCGAATCCGAAGAGCGCCTTCTCATCATCCATCTGGTTGAATTGGCCCAGATAGTTGAAGCTGATCGGTGCATGCGGGATGGACTTCAATCGGGCTGTGACTTCTGCATCTGGACTCAGATAGCGCAGGAGACCATAGCCAATCCCTTTATTCGGGATGGATTGCAGCTGTTCTTTGATCACCCGCAATGCGTCAACCGGGGATGCTTCCCCCTTATGGTCAAGCAGGACAGGATACATGGAGGTAAACCAGCCTACTGTGCGTGAGAGATCGGTACTCTCCGATAATTCCTCGCGTCCGTGTCCTTCGAGGTGAACGAGGACGCTTGGCTGGCCGCTCCATTCCGCATGAGCCAAGGAGAGTGCTGTCAATAAGACATCATTGATCTGTGTACGGTAGCGGGTCGGGATCGTCTGCAGAAGCTCATTGGTCTCTTCGGCGTCCAGCTCCACCTTCCATGTGTCACTATGGCCTTCGAGGTTGAGTGAGTGATCGTACACAGGTGCTTGATAGGTTGCGAGATCTTCGCATGCCGCAAGCCAGTACGCTTGCTCAGGTAGTACCCGCTCGGATTGCACATAGGCCCGGCATTCTTCTGCCCATTGTTTGTAGGACGTGGTCTTCGGTGCGAGCTGGACCTTGCCTGTCGACTCCGCTTGTTCATAAGCAGCTTGCAGGTCTTCGAGGATGATCCGCCATGATACCCCGTCTACAACCAAGTGATGGATGACGATGAGCAGGCGTCCTTTTTGCTCTGGCCCAAGATCGAAGTGGACGATCCGGAAAATCGGCCCATCCGCCAGATTCAGGCTAGCCTGTGTCTCCTCGGCGATTCTCTCGATCTCTGCAGTCTGTTCGGCAAGTGCAAGCTGCGTCAGATCAACGGTACGCAGTGGAACCTGCTCAGACCATTCTGCGTGTACCTGCTTCCACTCTCCATCTGTCTGGGTAAAGCGCAGTCGTAGCGTGTCATGTTGGGCGGTCAGCTGAGCGATCGCTTTTTCAAGCAAAGAGGTGTTCAGCTGACGGTTGACGCTCACCAGCATGGATTGGTTCCAGTGATGCGGTGTAGGCAGCTCCTGCTCGAAGAACCAAGACTGGATCGGCAAGAAAGCCACTTCCCCGCTCACCAAGCCCTGTTCCCCTTTGCTGGCCATGCTTTGACCGACGACTTTGGCCAATTCTGCGATGGTTTGGTGATCAAACATATGTTTAGGTGTCAGGCGCAATCCGGACTGGTTGGCGCGTGCGACGATTTGGATACTGATGATGGAGTCTCCACCCAGTTCAAAGAAGTTATCATGAATGCCGATGCGGTCCATACGAAGCACCGCGCACCAGATCTCGGTCAGCTTTTGCTCGATTTGGCTGAGTGGCTCTGCGTGGTCTGGATCGGATTCCACACGTTCGATGACAGGTGCTGGCAATGCTTTGCGATCCACCTTGCCATTCGGTGTCAGCGGCAGTGTATCCATGAGGACAAAGGCAGATGGGATCATGTAGTCAGGCAGATGTTCCTTGAAGTAGAGTCGCAGCTCTTGGGTGCGTACTTCTGCTTCGCTCTCGGCCACTACGTACGCGACCAGTTGCTTTTTGGCCCCATCGTCTTGGCGTACGATGACCACGGCATCTTGTACCGCTGGATGCTTGACGAGCAGGGTCTCGATCTCGCCCAGCTCGATACGGAAGCCACGGATTTTGACTTGTTGGTCAATCCGTCCGATGAATTCGATCGTGCCGTCTGGCAGGTAACGTACCAAGTCACCTGTTTTGTAAAGGCGTGCTTGCGGGTTGTCGCTGAACGGATCGGCGACGAAGCGTTCGGCGGTCATGTCTGGATTGTTCAGATAGCCTAGCGCCAGACCCGCTCCCCCGATGTATAGCTCGCCTGGTACACCTGTTGGGACAGGCTGCATGTGCTTGTCGAGGATGTAGACAGACGTGTTCTGGATCGGACGGCCAATCGGCAAGGATGCCATCTGCTCCGGTAATTCGGTGACCGGATAGCAGCAGGCAAATGTGGTCGTTTCCGTCGGGCCGTAGCCGTTGATGATCTGCAAGCCGTCGATGGTGAGCGCTTTGCGTACGTGTGGTACGGAGACGACATCACCGCCGACCAGCAGTTGACGGACACCGCGCAGGTACTCGACTTGGGTGTCGACCAGCAGGGTGAACAATCCGGCGGTCAGCCACATGGTCGTGACTTGATGCTTCTGAACCGCTTCTCCGATCTCTTCAAGCGATGGCAGATGCGGTGGCATCAGCACCAGCTTGGCTCCGTTCAAGAGCGCTCCCCAGATTTCGAAGGTCGCTGCGTCGAATGAAACGGTTGACGCTTGGAGGAACACGTCTTTTTCGCTGATCGTGACGAAATTGGTATTCGTAACCAGTCGGACGATCCCACGATGCGGGGTAAGTACCCCTTTTGGTGTCCCGGTAGATCCGGAGGTGTAGATGACATAGGCGAGTCGGTCTGAAGTCGCGCCCTCGATGGACGGGGCTTCTGTGGACTCTTGCGCGATGGCGTTCCAATCACGGTCCAGGCAGATCACGGTGCGCTCCCCAACCGGCAGCTTCCCGATCAAGTCGGCTTGGGTCAGAAGAATGGATACCTGTGCATCCTCCATCATGTAAGCCAGACGCTCCTGTGGATAAGCTGGATCAAGCGGGACGTATGCGCCGCCTGCTTTGAGGATACCGAGCAGACCTGCGATCATCTCAACCGAACGCTCTGCGGAAATCCCGACCAACGAGCCCGTTCCGACGCCCATCTTGCACAGATAGTTCGCCACCTGATTGGCCCGACGCTCCAACTCTGCATAGCTGATCGTCTCATCACCTGCGGCGATTGCCGGACGGTCATGCCAGTTCGTTGCTGCTTCGTGGAAAAGTTGGTCTACGGTTTTCTCACGCAGTTCGTTTGTGCTTGTCTGACTCCACTCGGTCAACAGGGTCTCGTTCTCTGTGGTTGACAGTAGTGGCAAGCGATCAATGCTTCTCTCTGGATTCACCGCGATTTCGTTAAGCAGTCTGTCAAAATGCGTGGTCATCCGTGTGATCGTCTCTGCGTCAAACAAGGCGGTATTGTATTCAAACATCGCTCTTAAGCCGTCTTCTTCCTCATACATCGTCAGCGTCAGGTCAAATTTGGACGTAACCAAATGTTCACTGTTATCAAACGGAGTGAGGCTCACACCTGCTGTTTCCGGTAAGGCCGCATCGAAGTTCTGCAGGACAAACATCACTTGGAACAGCGGTGAGTAGCTCAGGCTTCTTTCCAATTGAAGCTCATCGACCAGCTTCTCAAACGGCAGGTCTTGATGGGCATAGGCTTCCAGCGAGGTCTCGCGTACACGCGCCAACAGCTCACGGAACGTCGGTTCACCGGACAGGTCGGTACGGAGCACCAGCGTGTTGACGAAGAATCCGATCAGGCCTTCTGTCTCCTGACGGTTGCGGCCGGCGACCGGACTGCCCACCAAGATGTCAGGCTGACCGGAGTAGCGGTACAGCAGGGTCTGATAGGCGGCGAGCAAGGTCATGAACAGGGTAGCGTTTTCGTTGCGGCTTAGGGTCTGGAGACGGTGCAGGAGGTCTTTTGGCAGGAGCACCGTATATTGGGCACCCTCGTAGCTCTGGGCGGCAGGACGCGGACGGTCTGTCGGCAATTGCAGGACAGGTTCACTTCCGCTTAATTTTTGCTTCCAGTAAGCAAGCTGCTGCTCCAGTGTCTCCCCGCTCAGCCATTCGCGCTGCCATGCCGCGAAGTCCGCATATTGGATTGGCAGAGCGGTCAGTGTAGCTTCTTCCCCTTGGCAGAACGCTTCGTAGAGGGCGGTCAGCTCCCGGAGGAATACCCCTATTGACCAGCCGTCTGAGATGATGTGGTGCATGTTGAACAGGAAGATGTATTCTTCTTCGCCGATACGGATCAGGCTGGTGCGAAGCAGTGGGCCATGGCCGAGATCAAATGGACGGCGGGCATCTTCAGCCATCAGGCGTTGTACCTCTGCCTCCTGCTCTTCACTCGCCAGGTCTCGCAGATCAACCAGCTCCAGTGTCCAATCGGTATCAGGGTGAATCACCTGTACGGCATGTCCGTCATGATCGGTAAACGTAGTCCGCAGACTTTCGTGACGGGCGATGATAGCTTCCAGACTTCTTCTCCATGCCTCGATGTTGACATTACCACTGAGGCGAAGCGCTCCCGGAATGTTGTACAGCGCATGTTCCGGCATGAAGCGGTCGAAGAACCAGAGACGCTGCTGGGCAAAAGAGAGCGGCAGCTGTTGCTCACGGGATACAGCTGGAATCGGTGTGAGTGCTGTCTCCTCATCACCTTGGATGAGTGAAGCTACTCTACGGCTCAGTTCGGCTACAGTTGCCTGCTCGAACAGAGTCCGCAGCTGCACATTCACACCGAATGCTTCACGCAGGCGGGAGACGACTTGGGTCGCGAGCAGTGAATGGCCTCCGAGTTCAAAGAAGTTGTCGTGGATTCCGACTTGTGGTACGAGCAGGATGTCCGACCAGATCGTGGCGATCATCTCTTCCATCGGATTGCGTGGAGCGACATATCCCCGCTCTGTCGTGACCGCGCTCCAGTCTGGCTCAGGCAACAGCTTGCGGTCGATTTTGCCGTTCGGGGTCAGTGGCATCGCTTCGAGCCAGACCAACAGCGACGGTACCATGAACTCAGGCAGCTTGGCTTTGAGCCAGCGATTCAATTCCTTGATTTCTTCAGCTGTTTGATCCTCTGAGGCGGTCAGGTAGGCGACCAGACGCTTGTCGCCAGTCGGGTTCTCGCGTGCCATGACGACGGCTTCCTGTACGACTGGATGCTGGCGAAGTACCGCTTCCAGCTCACCCAGCTCGATGCGGTAGCCACGGACTTTTACCTGATGGTCGATCCGTCCGAGGTACTCGATCTGGGTGTCCGGCAGATAGCGAACGAGGTCACCTGTCTTGTACATCCGTGCCTGTGGATCGGTGGAGAACGGATTTGGCAGGAAGCGCTCTGCGGTCAGGTCTGGGCGGTGCAGATAGCCACGTGCGAGACCGTCCCCTGCGATATAGAGCTCACCCGGCAATCCGGCTGGTACCGGCTGCATGTGGGCGTCTAAGATATAGACTTGGGTATTGCTGAGCGGGCGTCCGATTGTCGGTTCAGTATCCGCACCCTTTTGCACCAAGGAATAGGTGGAGTAGGTGGTATCTTCGGACGGGCCGTAGAGGTTGTATACTTTTTCGATATGGTCACGCTCGTACAGCTGTTGGGACAACGTGTTGGACAGTGGTTCCCCTGCGAGGTTGACGACCCGCACCGTTGTCGGGATCGCGTCGATTCGCAATAGCTCACGCGCGGCAGATGGTACGGTGTTGATCAAGGTCACTTCATCAGCGGCAGGCAGGCTGGCGAGGTGCAGCGCATTGTCTGCAAGAATCAATTTGCCGCCTCTGCTCAACGTGGAGAAGATCTCGAAGACGGACAGGTCAAAACAGATTGAAGTGACTGCCAGCACCCCTTGCATCTCCTCGGCTGAGAAGGTCTGTTCGGCCCATGCGAGGAAGGCGATCACACTGCGGTGCTCGATGGCGACCCCTTTTGGATTGCCAGTGGAGCCTGAGGTGTAGATGACATACGCCAGATTGTTGATCTTCGTCTGATTCTCCAGATTATCTGTCGGCTGCAGGGCGATCTGCTCCCAGTCGGTGTCAAGACGGATGATCTGTGCCTGATGCTGTGGCAGACCTGCCACCAGACTTTCCTGTGTGAGTAAGACAGGGGCTTTGGCATCTGCCAGCATGTAGGCGATCCGATCCTGTGGATAAGCCGGGTCAATCGGTACGTAGGCTCCGCCTGCTTTGATGATGGCGAGCAGTCCGACGATCATCTCTACTGTTCGTTCGGTGCAGACACCGACCAGTACTTCCGGCCCGATGCCTTGCTTACGCAGATAATGTGCCAGTTGGTTGGCCCGCTGGTTCAGCTGGTTGTAGGTCAGGCGTTCTTCCCCGACGATCAAGGCGATCTCATCAGGCGTACGCTCGGCCTGACGCTCCACCAGTTGATGCATCATCAGGTCGCGGGAATACTCCTGTGCGGTGTGATTCCACTCGACGAGCAGCTTGTGCTGCTCCTCCTCGCTTACGAGTGTCAGCGAAGAGAGCTTCTGCTGCGGCTCTCTGACCATCTCTTCGAGGGCGATGGACAGATGGGTGAGAACCTTCTCTACCGCAGACGGGTCAAAACGGTTGGTGTCATAGATCAGTTTCAGCAGCGTCTCTGCCCCTGGGCTTGCTACCAGTGTCAGCGGATAGTTGGTCTGCTCGACCGCCTGTACATCGGTGAGATCGAGATCCAGCTCCTGCTGTTCGCCGATCGGACCGACCAGATAGTTTTCGAAGACGAGAATGCTGTCAAAGAGGGACGTCCCGCGTGGCATATCGCTCCAGCCCTGTACATCCACTAAGGAGGTGAATTCATACTGGCGCATCTCCAGCTGATTGTTTTGGAGAGTGGTCAGCCAGTTGAGCACGGTATCTTCTGGATCGAGCCAGACACGCAATGGCAGTGTGTTGATGAACAGACCAATCATGTCTTGAACGCCGGCCAGATCGGTCGGACGGCCTGAGCCTGTCGCCCCGAACAAAATATCCTGCTCCCCGCTGTAGCGGCTGAGGATCAATGCCCATGCACCCTGTACAAGCGTATTGAACGTCACATGATAGGTGCGAGCAAATGACTGCAGTCGGTTGGTCACATCTGCTGGTACATAGATGGATTGCTCCGCGTAGACCTTTTCTTGCAGCGAGGTGCTTCCAGCCCTACCCATGCCAAGCGGTGTCGGAGTGGTGAAGCCACGCAGCTGGGAGTGCCAGTACTCTTGGGCTTCCTGCTGGTCGCGGCCTTGCAGCCATGCGATATAGTGGGCAAACGGTGGAACCGCCCCAAGCCCTGCTTCTCTGCCTTCGACAATGGCACGATAATAGGTCTGCCAATCACCAAGCACTAACGGTGTGCTCCAGCCATCCAGCAGCACGTGGTGGAAGCTCCAGACGAACCGATACTCGTCGTCACCAAAACGGATCAGCGCCCAACGCATCAGTGGTGCTGTGGTGATGTCAAAGCTACGCTTGCGGTCATCCGCCAAGTAAGCTTGCAGCTTCTCTTCCCGCTCTGCTTCCGGTACCCCACGCCAGTCGTGATGCTCGATCACGGCACTAACGTTTTTGCGAACGATCTGATGTGGCTGTTCCAAGCCTTCCCAGATAAAGGAGGTACGCAGGATCGCGTGGCGCTCGACTACCTTTTGCCATGCCTGTTCAAAAGCCTCGACATCAAGCTTGGTGCTGCACTTCATCGCCAGCTGGACGACATAATCGCCACCGTCTTGGGCGTACAGCGAGTGGAACAGCATCCCTTCCTGCAGCGGTGTCAGCGGATAGACATTCTCGATCTGGCGGTCTTGGCCCAGATAACGGTCGATGCTTCGCTGATTCAATCGGGCAAGTGGGAAGTCAGACGCTGTGTAGCCGCCAGCCTCTTCTGTGCGGCAATGCGCGATGATCTCACGCAGGGCTTGCATATATTCGTGTGCCAGCTTCTCCAGTGTGTCGCTCTGGAATGTTGCGCGGCTGTACATCCATGTCACTTGCAGTTGATCGCCCATGATTGAGCTGTTGACATCGATCAGATGGGCCCGTTGCTCTGCGCCGTACACATTGCGATCAGACCAGTTCGGGATCAGCTGGTAAAGAGCGGCTTCGTCTGTGCGTGCTTGGCCGAATTGCCCCAGATAGTTGAAGCTGATCGGCGGTTGCGGCAGGGACTGGTGATCTGCATCTGCGCTTTCAGCTTCCTGCGTTTGATCCCGCAGATAACGGCTGATGCCGTAGGTGATCCCTTTGTCCGGAATCTGGCGAAGCTGTTCCTTCACGGACTTCAGCGTATCGCCCCATGTCTTCGCTGGCTCCATCCGCAAAAGAACTGGATACATGCTGGTAAACCAGCCAACGGTCCGGGAGAGGTCTGCACCTTCGATGATCCCTTCGCGGCCATGCCCTTCCATCGTGAGATAGAGTCGGTTCTGATTGGTCCAGCCGCAGATGACTTTGGTTAATGCGCTGAGCAGCACGTCATTCATCTGTGTGCGGTACTTGGATGGGATCTCCTGCAGCAGTGCCTGCGTCTCTTCTGCATCGAGTGCGAGAGTGATCTGCACGGTATCTGCTTCTGTATTGAAACCCTCTGCATGATCGGCGGTCAGGGTCGGCAAATTGGTTGCATCCAGCTTGTTCCAGTAATCTGGCAGATCAACCGTCTGTGCATACGCGGTCAGCTGCTCCGACCACTGCTTGAACGATGTGGTTTTCGCCGGGAGTCGTACCTCTTGTCCGTTGCTCACCTGCTGATAGGCCAGTTGCAAATCTTCCATAATAATGCGCCAGGACACACCATCTACTGCCATGTGATGAATCGCGATAAACAGACGGTCATCATGTCCTGTACCGGACTGGAAGTATACGGCTCGTACCAGCGGGCCATCGGTCAGATTCAGACTTGCCTGTGCCTCATCTGCGATCTCTCTCATGCGGCTCTCTTGCTCCGTGACCGCGAGATCTGCCAGATTTTCCACCTGTAACGGAACTGTATCGGTAAGCCCGGCATTTACCTGCTCCCACACCCCATTGACTTGCTGGATACGCAGACGCAGTGCATCATGGTGTTGCAAAAGGGCTGCCAACGCCTTCTCCAGCTTCGCCGGATCAAGCGGGTTGTGGATGGCAAGCATCACGGATTGATTCCAGTGATGGATATTGGCATGCTCCTGATCTACGAACCACTTTTGAATCGGTGTAAATGGTACCTCACCCGTCACGACGCTCTGTTCGGCCAGTACCTGTGGTTTTTCTTCCACAGTCTGTACGGTAACAGCAAGCTCGGCGATAGTCTGGTGATCAAACACATGCTTCGGAGTGATCAGCAGGCCGGATTGTTTCGCCTTGGAGACGATCTGGATACACAGGATGGAATCCCCACCCAGTTCAAAAAAGTTATCGTGTACGCCAATCTGCTCGACGCCCAATACCTGCTTCCAGATCTCGGCCATCTGCTTCTCGATCAGGGTCGTAGGCTCGATGAACGCTCCGTCCAAGCCGGGAGTTGAGTAATCCGGTACTGGCAAAGCCTTGCGATCTACTTTGCCATTCGGAGTCAACGGCAGGCTGTCCATGATGACGAAGGCGGACGGAACCATGTAATCCGGCAAGGTTTCTTTGAGTGCGAGACGCAGGCTGCTTCCTTCGATCTCCTGCCCGGCATCCAAGACGATATAGGCAATCAGACGCTTGTTGCCCGGCATATCTTCGCGGACGGTCACGACGGTCTCACGGATGCCTGCCTGTGCGTACAGGGCGGTCTCAATCTCACCCAACTCCACGCGGAAGCCACGGATGCTCACCTGATTGTCAGCACGGCCGATGAACTCGATCGTGCCGTCTGCGAGGTAGCGCACCAGGTCGCCTGTCCGATAGAGGCTTGCACCTGATTTGCCAGCGAACGGATCTGCGACGAACCGCTCTGCTGTCAGGTCGGGACGGTTCAGATAACCGCGGGCCACGCTGCCACCCCCGATATACAGCTCTCCGACCACTCCGATTGGGACAGGCTGCCTATAATCATCGAGGACATACACCTGTACATGATCAATCGGTCTGCCAATCGTAGGCGCTGCCGTCTGACCTGCCTGTACAGGAACGATTCCAGCTGTTGCGACGACCGTATTTTCCGTTGGGCCATAATGGTTGATCAGGGTAAATGGCAGATGTGGCGCCGGGTATTGATGCAGCTTGTCCCCGCCGGTGAGCAGGTAACGCAGTGCGGTGTCAGTCGGCCAATCGAGTGTCAGCATGTTTTCTGCCAGCGCTGTCGGCAGGAAGCTGATCGTCACGTTCTTCTCGACCATCCAGTCGCGCAGCTGTTCTGGTGACAGACGGATTTCCTCTGGCGGCAGATGGATGGCGGCCCCTTTGGTCAGGTACGGCCAGATTTCCCAGACCGATGCGTCAAAAGCAGTCCCGGCCATCTGTGTCGCATGATCGGCTGGCGTCACGTCATATGCACGTTGGTGCCAACGGACGAGATGAAGCAGAGAACCGTGTTCGATTTCTACCCCTTTTGGCAATCCGGTTGAGCCTGAGGTGTAGATCACATAGGCGAGGCTCTCTGGTGTCAGCTTCGTCTCAGGCGCCTGTTCGCTCTCCTCTGCGATGATGGAATAATCACGATCCAGACAGATCAGCTTGGCTGCGCCCTCGGGAAGCTTGTCCAGCAGACGCTCTTGGGTAAGGACGATCTGCATCTGTGCATCCTGCATCATGTAAGCGAGACGGTCTTGCGGATACGCCGGGTCCATCGGGACATAGGCGCCGCCTGCTTTGATGATCCCAAGCAGTCCGACGAACATCTCGACCGAACGCTCGACGCAGATCCCCACCAGTGACTCAGAGCCGATCCCCTGTTTTTGCAGGTAATGGGCCAGCTGATTGGCACGGCGATCAAGCATGTCATAGGTGATCGAACCGCTTCCCTCGAGCACGGCTGGCTGGTTCGGATGCTGGGCGACCACTTTCTGGAACAGCTCGAGAACCGTATTTACACTCGCGTCTGTTGCCCCAGCGGCGGTTGCCACATCGGTATGGTTTAGGGTCTGGAGCAGATGGGCTTTCTCCGACTCCTGCATGATCGGCAAAAGACCGATTTTTTGCTTCGGCTGCTGCACGATTGAGGTAAGTAAGGTGGACATGTGTCCTGCCATCCGCTCAACCGTCGTGGTGTCAAACAGATCGGTACTGTACTCCAGCACACCCTGCATGCCATCCTCGCCTTCGATCATGGTCAGGGACAGATCGAACTTGGAGGTCTGGTTCGCGGTGAATTCCAGAGGTTGAATCGAGATGGTGTCTTGCTCACGTACACCAGTAGAAGCGTTTTGTACGGAGAACATCACTTGGAACAGCGGCGAGTAGCTCAGGCTGCGTTCCAGCTGCAGCTCATCGACCAATTTTTCGAACGGCACATCCTGATTAGAAAACGCATCGAAAGCCGTCTCACGCACGCGGGACATGACATCGAGGAAGGTAGACTCACCAGACATCTGTGTGCGCAAGGCCAGCGTGTTGACGAAGAAACCGATCAGCCCTTCGATATCTTGGCGATTCCGTCCCGCAACAGGAGTACCGACGATGATGTCCTCTGTGGATGTATAGCGGTACAACAAGCTTTTAAATGCTGCTAAAAGCGTCATGTACAGGGTTACGCCCTCTTGACGGCTCAGGGCATGCAGCTTGAGAGCTACCTCACGAGGCACGGTAAAGCGGACTTGCGAGCCCTGATAGCTCTGAACCGGCGGTCGTGGACGGTCTGTCGGCAGAGGCAGGATTGGCTCAGCGCCACCCAACTGCTTCTTCCAGTAACCCAGTTGATTCTCGACGACTTCATTCTGAAGGGTACCGCGCTGCCAAGCTGCGAAGTCCGCGTATTGGATCGGCAGCTCAGATAATGCTGGCTCTTGGCCTTTGGCATAGGAATCGTACAGGGCACCCAGCTCGTCGACGAGGATATCCATCGACCAACCGTCCGAGATGATATGGTGCATGTTCAGAAGCAGGATGAACTCTTCATCCTCCAGCTGGATCAGATGGGCGCGCATCAATGGGCCTTCACTGATATCAAACGGCTTGGCTGCATCTGCCAAAGCCAGCTGTTTCACATGCTCGTCCCGCTCTGCTGGGCTCAAGCCGCGCACATCATCGAATGGCAAGGTCTGCGGCAGATGATCATGGATGAACTGAACAGCGTGTCCATCCTGCTCGCTGAAGGTGGTTCGCAGAGATTCATGACGTCTGACGATCTCATTCAAGCTTTGTTCGATCAGCTTGGCCGAAAGCGCCCCTCTCAGGCGAAAACCAACCGGGATGTTGTACATCGCACTGTTTGGCAGCAGTCGGTCGAAGAACCAGAGGCGCTGCTGTGCGTAGGACAATGGCAAACCCTCATGAGCACCGCGCTCAATTGGCTGAATCGGTGTCGCTTCCACCCGTCCTGCTCCACCGCTGCGCACGTATTGAATCCGCTCAGCCAGCTCAGCCACCGTCGGGCAGGTAAAAATATCCCGCAACGGCAAGTCAATCTGGAAACTCTTCACAATCCGCGACAGCATCTGTGTGGCAAACAGGGAGTGACCACCCAGCTCAAAAAAGTTATCGTGAATCCCAACCCGCTCCACGGACAAAATCTGGGACCAGATTGATGCGACCAGCTCCTCTACCGGATTTCGCGGGGCCGTGTAGCCGACACCGGTCTGTACGCTTCCGTCCGGCTCTGGGAGTGCTTTACGGTCGATCTTTCCACTGGAGGTCAGCGGGAATTGCTCCATCCGTACAAAATAGGCTGGGATCATATATTCAGGCAGTTCATTGCGCAGATATTCACGCAGAGCGCCTACGGTCCAATCCCGGTCGGAGATCAGGTACGCACACAGGTAGGCCTGCTGCTGGTGATCGTTGCGGGCGACGACAATCGCGTCACGGATCGAGTCTGCTTGGATCAGCTTGGTTCTGATCTCATCGAGTTCGATCCGGTAGCCACGGATTTTTACCTGATGGTCGATCCGTCCGAGGTACTCGATCGTGCCATCAGCGGTGTAGCGCGCCAGGTCACCTGTTTTATACAGCTTTTCGCCCGGGTTGAACGGATGCGGCACGAATTTTTCATCGGTGAGGGCTTCATTCTTGAGATAGCCTCTCGCCAAGCCCGCTCCCGCGATACATAATTCACCCGGCACACCCACAGGCTGCAATTGGTCGTGGAAGCTGATGATGTGCATCTGGATGTTTGGCAGCGGCTTCCCGATAGGCACTGGGTTGGTCTGGCCTGTTCTTGGCAACGAATAGTAGGTGGCATAGATGGTAGATTCGGTCGGACCGTAGATGTTTTCCAGTTTTACATCTGGCAACGCTTCATACACTTTATCTACCAGTTCAGCCGGCATCGCTTCGCCCGCTGCGAAGATGTACTTCAAGCGGTTGGCCTGCGGCTGTACTTGTACATAGTCGATAAACGGAATCAGCATAGACGGAACGAAGTTAGTGTGGGTCACTTGCTTTGATGCGATCGTGTCCCACATCTGGCGCGGGTCTTTTTCTGCGCCCGGTGCAAGAATCACCAGTCGTCCATGTCCCATGATCCAGCCAAAAATCTCTGCAACCGATACGTCAAACGTGTAGGTCGTCTTCAGCAGATACGCATCATCCGGGGCAAACGGATACAGCTCCTGCAACGCATAGAGAACATTCGTCAGGCTGGCGTGCTCGATCATGACCCCTTTTGGCTTGCCTGTGGAACCGGATGTATAGATCACATAAGCGAGGTTGTCACGCTGCTGCACGGTCGGCAGGTCTAAGGCATCGCCCTGATACAGTTCAGCCGCCTCCAGATCGATGACCTGATCGCCGAACTCTGCGTGACCGAGGTAGCGGTTCTGGGTAAGCAACAACTTGGCGCCACTGTCGTGCAGGATATATTCCACACGGTCCCGTGGGAATGTCGGATCGATCGGCAAGTAGGCTCCGCCTGCTTTGAAAATAGCTAAGATCGCGATGATCATCTCAGGCGAGCGGTCTGTCAGCATGGCGACGATGCTCTCTGGGCCTACTCCGCGTTCACGCAGGTGGCGGGCCAGCTGGTTGGCTTTTTCATTGACTTCCCGATAGGTCAGTGTCGTATCTTGCATCACCAGCGCGATCTCGTCAGGTGTCTCGCCTGCATACTGGGCGAACTTTTCATGCACCTGTTGATCGGTCGGATAATCCCGGTGAGTATCGTTAAAAGTGTCAAGCAGCGTGCGACTCTCCGCTTCTGTCACGATCTGCAGGTCACGGACAGGCATCTCTGGCGTTGCGATGATCTGTTCCATCATGGCGGTGAGATGCTCGCTGATGCTGGTCAAAAACGCTTCACTTACGGTAGTAGCGTTGTAGATATATTTGATCGTAAGAACCTGACTTGGGATAATCATCACGTTCAGGTCATAGTTGGTCTGTTCAAAAGAATCAAGACCTTCAATCTGATAGCCCAGCTCCAAGTCATTCAGACGGCCTAAGAACTCAGGGCCCATCGGAAAGTTCTGAAACAGCAGGATATGGTCGATCAGGTTCTGGTTTTTCGCCTGAATATCTGCCAAGGAAAGATAATGATAGCTTTCGAGGGACAGCGATGCTTGCTGAACTTGCTGCAGGATATCGGTGAATCTCTGTTCCGGACTCGATTGGACACGTACCGGTACGGTATTGATGAAGAGACCCACGATTTTCTCTACGTTGTTCACCTCAGCAGGACGTCCTGATACGACAGAGCCGAAGACGGCGTCAGGTGTGTTGCTGTAGCGTTGGAGCATGAGTCCCCAGATGGTTTGGAAGAGACTGTTTAAGGTGACTTGGTATTTCTTCGCAACCTCGCTCAAGCCGCCAGTCATTTTCTCATCGATCACAAAAACACGCTCTGCCTGCTGATGCCCCTTGCTCACCCCTGCTGACGGGACAAGCACGGTCGGCTCACAATCGCTTATGTATTCATGCCAGGTGCGCTTGGCTTCGTCCTTGTCCTGTTCCTCCAGCCATTCGATATACGTGCTGTACGGATAGACAGGCTCCGGCCGAAGTGGTGCGCCCTGACGCAGCTGCCCGTAGATCGTGAAAAAATCATTGAGAATGATCGGGATGCACCAGCCATCCATGATGATGTGATGGTGGCTCCAGATCAACAGCCAAGCATCCGCAGACGTCTTCACCGCACTCAGGCGGATGAGGACATCCTTGGACAAGTCAAACCCTTTTTGCCGGTCGAGACGGATGTATTCATCGAGTGCCGACTGTTTCGCCGCTTCATCCAGTGCGGATATATCGTGCACCTGGATCTGCGTCGTTCTTTCCTTGAGCACGATTTGACGCGGCTTCTGCACCTTTTCATGGATGAAGACGGTCCGTAGGCTGTCATAGCGTGCGATCAGCGCATTCAGGCTGGCTTCCAGCACGGTGGTGTCGACGTCCCCTTGGATGTTGATCCGTAATTGTTCAAAATACGCCTCTGTTCCTTTGTCCAAGAGGGAATGAAACAACATCCCCTCCTGCATCGGTGACAGAGGATAAATATTAGCGACTTTGTTGCTTGCCACCAAAGCTCTCCTCCTATCCATTCATTACAGCAGATTACAAATCTCCAATGAGATCAAAAATATCGTCCATTTCTTCCATGGTCAGTTCTTTGTCCGACATATCGCTTGGGGTCAGTTCGGCGCTCTCTTTTCCCATGCAATGTGCGGTGACCGCTGCCAGATGTGCGGCAAATCGGTTGAGCAATTGGTTCATCGTCTGCTCGGCATATTCGTGGCTGTTGTAGTTGACATGGATGGTAAGCTGTCCGCCCACGGTCATAGCATACATGTCCAGCTTATGCATCCGTTCGCAGTTGGAGCCAAACACTGCTCCTGTGGATAACTCTGATCGGCTGAACAGCTCTGTATTCAGGTCTGTATCGAATTGTCCCAGATAGTTAAACACGATCTCAGGCTTCGGTTGTCCGGCAAAATCCCCTGTCCATTCCTGAGAGCTCAGATACTTCAGAATCGAGTAACCAATCCCTTTATGCGGAATCGCGCGAATCGTCTCTTTGACCTGTTTGATCTGATCAGACAGCGGCTGTCCGCTTGCCATATCCAGTGCTACCGGGAACAGAGAGGTGAACCAGCCGATCGTGCGGGCGATGGAGATTCCTTTGATCACATCTTCCCGTCCATGACCCTCCATGAACACCTTGACTGTGGAGCTCCCTGTCCACTCCTTGAACGTTAGACCAAGCGCGACCAGCAAGAGGTCATTGATCTCGGTCTGGTAAGCCTGATGAGCGTGACGCAACAGGTTTTGTGTCTCCTCTGCCGTGAGCTGCACGGTAGCTGTTCGGGTATCCTTCTCCAGATTGGAGGCAGCCGTCTGATCTGTCGGGAGCGGCTCGGTCGGGATCGCCTCGATGTTCTTCCAGTAGTCGAGCTCTTGCTGCATTTTTTTGCTGTTGGCGTATTGTTGCAGCTCTTGGGCCCATGTCTGGAAGGAATGAGTCTTCTCTTGGAAAAGAATCGGCTTGCCTTCCGCAGCCTGCTGGTAGCCCGTACCGAAATCTTCAAACAGAATGCGCCAGGACACACCGTCTACGACAAGGTGGTGAATCGCGATGAGGAGATGATCTCCATCTTGGGTCTGGAAAAGTGCAACCTTGACCAGCGGCCCTTCGTCTAGAGAGATACCAGCTTGTACACGGGTCGCTTCTTCCTCGATCTGTCGTGCTGCATCCAATATATCGCTATGGGTGAGATCATAAACCTGGCACGAGTACAATTCGCCTTCTTTCAATCCGCGGTTGATCTGCACGACTTCGTTCTCATTGACTCGATAAACCATCCGCAGTGCATCATGATGCTCCACGATCTTCTCCATCGTCTGCTTCACAAGCGTCAGATCGAAGCCTTCTTTGCGGTAGATCATCATCGCTTGGTTCCAATGGTGAGCATCTGTCTTCACACGGTCGAAAAAGTATCGCTGGATCGGTGTCAGCAGGACTTCCCCAGTCACAGCCTGTTGATCTATCGTCAATTGGCTGGATACGAGGTGTGGAACCAGCTGACTGATCGTCGGGTATTTGAACAGATCCTTGACAAGCATCTGCAGGTGCAGCTTGTGCAGGCGTGACATGATCTGGAGTCCCTTGATCGAATCTCCGCCGAGTTCAAAGAAATTATCCAGAATCCCGACCTTCTCTAGGCCCAATACATCTGCCCAGATCTGGGCTACCTGTTCCTCTGTTTTGGTTCGCGGAGCGAAATATTCGACACCACGTTGCACACTGTCGTTTGGTTCAGGGAGTGCTTTGCGGTCGATTTTGCCGCTGGACGTTAACGGGAACTGCTCCATCTGTACGAAATGGGCAGGAATCATATAATCTGGAAGCTCTTTGCGCAGAAGCTCCCGTAATTCTCCCACTGTCCACTCCCGGTCTGACAACAGATATCCACAGAGATAAGCTTGACCGTTCTGATCCGTACGGGCCATGACGACCGCATCCCGGATCGAATCTTCTTGAATGAGCTGGTTGCGGATCTCATCGAGCTCGATCCGGTATCCACGGATTTTGACCTGATGATCGATCCGGCCAAGGTACTCGATCTCGCCGTCTTCACGGAATCTGGCGAGGTCTCCGGTTCTGTAAAGCTTTTTGCCCGGTTCAAATGGGTGAGGAACGAATTTTTCATCGGTCAGTGCTTGGTTATTGAGATAGCCTCGTGCCAAGCTGGTCCCGGCGATACAGAGTTCACCCAAAACCCCAATCGGCAGCATCTGATCCTCTTTGCTCAGGATGTACATCTGGATATTGGCTAACGGCTTGCCGATTGGCACTGGATGCTCGACCAGACCTTTTGGCAACGCATATTTGGTGGCATAGATCGTCGACTCTGTCGGGCCATAGATATTTTCCAGCTTGACATCTGGCAGCACCTGATAGACGTTCTGCACCAGATCAGCAGGGATCGCTTCTCCGGCTGCAAAAATATAGCGCAGGCGGCTTCGCTCGGGCCGCTCCACATAATCGACGAACGGAGACAGCATCGACGGGACAAAATTCGTGTGGGTCACTTGATGCTCCACAATCGTCTGCCAGATCTGCATCGGATTCTTCTCAGCACCCGGCTCCAAAATGACCAGTCTGCCATGTCCCATCACCCAACCGAAGATTTCGGCGACCGATACGTCAAAGGTATAGGTGGTTTTCAGCAGATACGCGTCATCTGGCAAGAAAGGATATTCTTCCTGCAGTGCATGCAAGATGTTCATCAAGGAGGCGTGCTCGATCATGACCCCTTTTGGCTTGCCGGTAGAGCCGGATGTATAGATCACATAGGCGAGGTGATTCAGCTGATTGACCGTTGGCAGATTACTTGTCTCTTCTGCATAGGTACGGCTGTCGTTGAGATCGAAGACAGGTACGGTGACCTTCACTTTTGCCATGTGACGGTTCTGCGTGAGCAGGCATTTGCTCTGGGAGTCTTGGACGATATAGGCGATGCGGTCCTCCGGATTTTCCGGGTCAATCGGCAGATAAGCCGCTCCTGCTTTGAGAATCCCGAAAATCCCGACCAGCATCTCTACCGAGCGCTCTACCAAGATGGATACCAAGTCTTCTGGTTGTACACCGAATTCGCGCAGCGTGTGGGCCAATTGGTTCGCTCTCTCGTTGAGCTCACGGTAGGTGACGGTCTGGTTGTCGCAGACGAGTGCGATCCTATCTGGTGTCGTCTCTGCCAGTGATTCAAAAATCTGCTGGACAGTGCGGTCTGTCGGATACGCGCGTGCTGTATCGTTGACCAGCTGGAACAGCTCATCTTGCTGTCCGTCTGTGATCAGGCGCAATTCCTTAACCGGTTGACCTGTACCGCTGATCATCTGCTTCAAGATATGATGGAACTGCTTCATCAGCTGGATCAGCATCTCTTCGCTGAACAGGTTGGTATTGTATTCCCACATGATGTGCAGCTCGTTATGCTTCTCTTCGGCCTCCAGTGTCAGGTCGAACTTGCTGATGCCGTTGTTGATATGCTGCTGACGGTCTTCCAAGCCATAGCCCGGCGTATTTTGCAGGATAAACATCACGTCGAACAGCGGATGGCGGTTGTTCTCGCGTCGGGCCGATGAGACCTCGACGATTTTTTCAAACGGAACATATTGATTCTGCAAGGCTTGCAGGACGATTCTCTTGACCTGCTGCAGGTTTGTGGATAAGTCCCCTTCGTCATCGACTGTGACCAGCATCGGCAGGGTGTTGACGAACATTCCGATGACCGGAAAAATATCAGGATGCTGACGTCCATCCATGACCGTCCCGACCACTACCTGACTTTCATCTCTGCTGTACTTGGACAGCCAGGTCGAAACCATCGTCAGGAGCATCATGTACAGGGTCACATCGTGGGAAGCCGCCAGATCTTTGATTTTTTTCGTGACCTCGGCAGGCAGGATCAGTGTCTTCACCGCTCCGTCATAGGTCATCTCCAACGGCCTCTTTTTCGTCGGCAGTGCGGTGACAGGAAGCTCATCCTGCAGTCGGTTCTGCCAGTAGGTCAGTTGGTTTTGATAATCGTCGCTCTGCTCCCATTCCTGCTGCCAGTAGACAAAATCGGTATAGGTCAAATCGATTGGAGCCAGTTCTTTTTGATCGAGCAGCTCCTGCAATTCACGCAGAAAGATCGATTTGGACAGGCCATCCAGCACGATATGGTGAGAATCGATCCACAGGATGGATTGATGTTCGGTGGTGATCAGGCAGGCCCGCAGCAGTGGCCCCTCAGCCAGATCAAACGGTTGCACTAGTTTCTGCAGAATCGCCGGTACGCCGATGGTGGTGGTCTGCTCCCTCATCAGGGTAAAGTCGCTGTGTGTATTGATTTTCTTGACCACACGGCCATCTGCCAGGTGATATGTACTGCGGAAGCCTTCATGTCTGGCAACGATCTGCTGCAACGCGGCTTCCAGCGCCTCTGGAGTCAGCTCAGACGTCAGCTCCACTTGGAACGTGACATTATAGGCAATCGATTCAGGGTCTTGCAGCTGGATGGCATACATGCGCCGCTCTACCGAAGAGACCTCATAACTGGATTGTTCCAGGGCTTTTGTAATTGGCCGCACATTTTGAGTAACTTGTTGCTGAAGAACAGGTTTGAGCTTGCGAATGGAAGGGTATGTAAATAATTGTTCGTAGGTGAGTTCAAAACCGTTGGCACGCATTTGATGAATCAACTGAATCACCTTGATCGAATCACCGCCGCACTCCAAAAAGCTGTCCGTCACACTTATCTGGGCAACACCCAGTACCGCGCTCCAGATCGCTGCAATCTTCTCTTCCAGCTCATCTGTCGGAGCGATGTATTCTTGAGCCTGTTGGGCAAGCAGCCCTGCATCCACGTCCGGCAATGCCCGGCGATCCACTTTTCCGTTGGGAGTCAGCGGCAGCTCGTCCAACTGGATAAAGAAACGTGGCATCATATAGTCCGGCAGCCCCTCAGCCAGTTCCACCCTCAGCTCAGATGGCGACAACTCTTCATCTGTCACATAATAGCCGACCAGATACTTATGCTTGTTCTCATCCTCCTTCACCCCGACCGCACCGAGCTTCACCTTCGGATGCTGGATCAGGAATGACTCCACTTCTCCCGGCTCGATCCGATATCCACGGATTTTGACCAGATTGTCGATGCGTCCCAAGTACTCGACATTCCCGTCAGGCAGCCAGCGCGCAATATCGCCTGTCCGATACATTCTCTCTCCTGTATACGGGTTGGTGATGAACTTCTCATTCGTCAGTTCAGGACGATTGACATAACCATATCCGACCCCCTCACCTAAGATGAACAGCTCTCCTTCCACGCCGACCGGCTGAATCGCCAGTTTCTCATCCAAGATCAGTACCCGTGCATTATCAATCGGTTTTCCAATCGGTGTGTTCACATACGAACGATCTACATGATAGGTCGTGGTCCCGATCGTACATTCCGTAGGCCCATACCCGTTGTACAGACGATAGCTGCTGTGTTCGTTCCAGCCCTTGAGCGCATCCCCACCTGCGATCACTACCCGCAGGCTGTTATTTTGGAGCAGCAGGAACTGTTCACATACCGCTGTCGGGAAAAAGTTGATCGTGATTCCGTTCTCCTCGAAGTATTGATTCAGCGCCTCCAAGTCATATCTCATCTCAGTCGGGATGATGTAGAGGCAAGCCCCCGCGATCAGATACGGGAACACGTCCCACAAGAACCCATCAAAGCTAAAGCTCGAATACACACCTGTACGGTCCGCTTCTGTCACGTCAAAATAATCCGCATGCCAGCAGCTGAAGTTCACCAGATTGTGATGCTTGATCATGACCCCTTTGGCAAGCCCTGTGGAGCCAGAGGTATAGATCACGTACGCCAGGTCATCCCGCGTAGTGACAGGTGCAGGATTCTCGATCGATTCGGAATAGCTGCTCTCTTCCCACATGTCGATGATCTCACCTGAGAAGGGAGCCTGATTGATCAGCGGAGTCTGTGTCAGCAGCACAGTCGCACCACAATCCCCCAGAATATAGCTGATCCTCTCTTGCGGATATTCAGAGTCAATCGGTACGTAGGCTCCTCCAGCTTTTAAGATCGCCAGAATGCCGACGATGACATCCTGTGAGCGGTCCACCATGATCGCTGCGATTTTTCCCTGCCCGATCCCTTTTGCACGCAGATGATGAGCCAGTCTGTTTGCTTTTTCATTCAGTTGTGAGTATGTAAGGCTTTGATCTTGATAGACAACAGCCGTCGCGTCAGGGGTCCGCTCTGCCTGTTCTTCAATCAGCCGATGGATGGTCTTCTCTCTTGGGTAGTCTTTATCGGTCGATTCCTGGACAATTTGTTTTAAGCGCAACAGATCCTTGACGGTCGTAAGATTCAGATTTTGATAGAAGTCTCTGTCTCTTGAGTAGTGAAAGCTTCCACCTGATTCCTGCTTCGCCGGTTGTATCACACCTGAGATGATGTTTTCCCATTCCCGGATAAACAGCTGTTCGATCGCTTCGTTTGCTTTTTGATAGCAGTCAAGCAATGTCTCATCATCTGCAAAAGAAATCGATTCCTGTACCAAAATCTCCCCGGTGTCTACCGATTCATCGATCAGATGGATGGTGACGCCTTTTGGTGTTTCATCCCAGACGCTCCAAAATACCGGGTCACGCCCTTTATTCCACGGGAGCATGGATGGATGCAGGTTGATGATGCGGCCCTTAAACTGGGACACGATATCGCTGCCCAGGATGTAGCCATAGGCATAGCTGACAATGTAATCGACATCGAGCAGCTCTTCTGACGTAGCCTGCAGCTTGTCCCTGCAAATGTCGACACGATAATTCAAAGACTCTAAATACTGGACAACAGCATTATTCCTGTCGAGAAAAGTCGACAAAAACAAAATCTTCAAAAGGACCCCCACCTATTGACAATTTTTTTGACATAACCCTAGTTAATTTGACAAAAAAATCTAGATATATATATAATTAATATTGTTTCCTGAACGTAAACATATTTCCCATATCCGAAATATCAATAACATTAATATACTTAGCAAAAAATAGAAAGTAAAGATAATCATCTATTAATTTTGTTAGTTTTTTTGAAAAAAGGGTCTTTAAGGGAGGTGTTTTCTGTTACGATAGGACAAGCGGGTTACGATATTATTTAGCAACAAAGGAAAAAAGGAGGTCGTTATGATGGAAACTGTCATCCAAATTGAGAATCTATGTAAATCTTTTGGAGACAATCACGTACTAAACAACATTTCACTATCCATTCCGAAAGGTTCCGTTTTTGGACTGCTTGGTCCCAATGGTGCCGGTAAAACTACGACGATGCGTATCATGTCCTGCCTGATCGAGCCTACATCAGGTGAGATTACCATCCTCGGCAAAAAAATCAGCACCAACAAAGACGATATCCGCAGACTGATCGGCTGTGTCACGGAATCCCCAGGCATTTATGATAAATTGTCAGTCTGGGATAACCTCGATTTTATTGCGGCATGCCATGATATCCCTGAACCGAAGCGCTCGGCCCGCATCGAAGAGCTGCTCCGTCAGTTTGACCTGTGGGAAAAACGCGATGCCCATGCCAGCAGCCTGTCGAAAGGGATGAAGCAAAAGGTGTCGATTATCAGTGCCCTGCTGCATGATCCTGACGTTCTCTTCTTCGACGAGGTAACCGCTAACTTGGACCCTGTGAGCATCCGCAAGCTCAAAGACATGATCCGCAACTGGGCAGCCAACGGGAAAACGATTATTTTCTGTTCCCATGTTCTCTCTGAAATTGACGAGCTGTGCAACGAATTTGCGATCATCCGAAAACATGTCATCAGTCTGACTACCCCGCAGCAATTCAGGGAAGAATGGTCTGTCTATAATGTCGAGCTGGAGCTTGCCTCCCACCATGATCAGGCAGAGCGTATCCTTGCACAGATGCCGGAGGTTCTCTCCCACCAACGTGTGGACAATCGTTTCCAGATCAAAATCGACAATCCGGATACCTCGAATCAGTTGTTGCTCAAGCAGCTTGTAAGTGCAGATATCCCTGTTACGTACATAGAAAAACTATCGGTGTCACTGGAAGATTCATATCTATCCCTTTTACAAAAAGTACAGGAGGGAAAATAGATGCCTACACATGTCATTAAGCGTGAATGGAAAGAAGTCTTCGCTTCTAAATCACTGCTGGTCACCAACTTGTTGGCCCCGCTCATTATTCTGGGACTGGCCATTCTGACCACCAGCTCAGCTCAGAACGCTCAGCTTGAATTCATCCTCAATACGGTCAAGCTGATGAACCCGATGCTCAATGTCCTCGATTCCCAAGGTCCTATCGTGATCGGCCGATTCTACTTCCTGGTCTTCTTGATCGTTCCGGCGATGCTGCCGCTGACACTGGCGACCAGCAGTATTATCACCGAGAAAATGACAGGCTCTCTGGAGACGGTCCTCGTCACCCCGATCTCTACCAAACAGTTTTTGCTCGGAAAAATCCTGGCGTTCTCCATCCCGTCCGTCGTCGTGACATGGGTGATCCAGGCAATCTTCCTGGTGTTCATCTTCACCAGCTATGCTGATGCTGCCCTATTCTTCCCTGTCACGTTCATCGCATCGATGGTGGTACTCGCTCCCCTGCTCTCTCTGATTGCGGTTACGCTGAGTGTCATCGTCTCCTCCCGTGTGAGCAACATCTCTGCTGCTCAACAGTTCGGGATCATCATCGTCCTGCCGATCCTCGGTATGGCGATCAGCCAAGTGATCTTCTTGTCCATGATGTCCAATCCATTGGTCTATATGGCGATCGTGCTGGTCTGTTCTGTCATCGCTATTGTCACCTTCCAAGTGAGTGTCAAGCTGTTCAGCCGCGAAAACATCATCAGCAATTGGAAAGCCTAATCCGCTCCCATTCACTTGTGGTAGTATGATCGAAACAAAAAAAAGCTGGTATCTCGTCGAAGCTTACTCGATTGAGATACCAGCTTTTTTGTTGTGTGTATGTGATGGTTATTGGCTCTAGATGACCTGCTGGAGACGGTCTGTCAGCTTCTGCCACTCTGTCTCGCTCATAGAGAGGTCCAGCGGCTTTCTCAGCTCGGCTAAGACGTCTTCGACATAATTCTCCCTTCTCATCCCTACAAGGGCACAGTGGACCTCTGGAGTGGCTCTGAGAATGCGTACAGCAAGCTGACTCAGTGTCTCTGCGGCACCCCATGCAGGGTCAAGCTGGGCCACCTGTTGCTTGATCTCCTGTACACGCTGATAGTCTTTTGGCATGTAGTAGAAGTTCATCGCCTCAATCGTCTGGACGACTGTAGCCCGATAGAAAGAGATCCATGCCTGGACAGGTGCATCCAGTTTGCCCAGCTCCGCTAAGAGATTCTCCAGCTCATCGACGGCTGGAAGGAAAAAGCTGGTCTCCGTGGTTTTAACATTGAAGCTGGAGTACAGTTTTTTCCAGTATTTACGGATGAGGATACCCGTGGTCACCTTTTGTCTGATCTTCTTCTGTTCCTCTTCTGCTAGTTCGAGGGCAGGCAGCAGCTCTTCGATAAAGACGTCCTCTGCCTCTTCCACTTCCTCGATGCTTGCCATGACGAGCTGGTTGGCCTTCTTGTCATCCAGCTGCTGGGCAGGGTCCCACTTGACCTCGGTGAGGCGGAACGCTTTTTCACGTTGGATGACGTCAAAGGAACGATTGGTGATGACACCCAGCTGTTTCTCTTGGGTAAACTGTAGGACGCCTCGGTTGTCTGTCTGGTTTTTCTCCAGAAATGCCCCTGTTTCAATCAGGTTGAACGGAAATTGAACGATTTTGAAATGGTGGTTCGGCGAAATAGACTCCGCGATCTCCCACAACTTTTCCAGTGGGGTGAATTCGTACTCGGTTGACTTGATCGGGAAGGTGTTGGAGCTGACACCATAGCACTGGATGCGGCCGCGCTCTACTTCCTGCTCCAGATGACGGAAGGCCAGCTCCATGCGACGGAGGAACTCTTGTGAAGCTTCCTGTTCGTCTACCTTGTTCATTTTGGCCCACATCAGATAATATTCGGGATTGTGCAGCAAATAGCCGTCAAGCGTAGACAGCTGGAGACGCTCCAGGCTTCTCGTCAGTTGATCCTCAAGATATTCAGGATGGATACAGAGACTAAAGCCATTCGGAGTGGAGATCCAATCCGGATAGGGTGCCTCCTCGCCTCCTTTTGCGATGGAGAGCTGGTAGTCCTCCCCTTGGACAATCCCCGCTTTGGAGATTACGACTACCTGCTCGCGCGCGATCTTCTCTTCGCTGATCAGCGCAGACAGTACGTTGCCGATCACTTTTTCCGAGCTGCCGTTGGTATACATGGCGCTGGTGTCGATCAGATTGATGCCTTCGAGGATAGACTTGCAAAGTGACTGGTGATGGCGTTCATCGGACTCCTCGATCCGGTACGCACCATAACCGACTTGGCTGATCCAGACGCCAAAGCTTCCCAGCTGATTATAGGTTTGGAGCGGGTTCGCCTGTGCCAGACGAAGCGTTCCCTCCTGTGTAGCGATACCTGTGATCATATGTACCTCCTGATTGATCAATATTTTCGGAGCAAATCCTCCAAGATTGCGCGGATGATTCGCAGCACGTCTTTTTCTTGGCTATGGATGAAGAAGTGATCACCTTCGAGCATATAGGCACGGAAGGCTCCTGTGGTCTGTTCCTTCCACCCCTGAATCTCTTTGACACTGATATCGGGGTCCTGCCATCCGCCAAAAGCGGTGATCGGGCAGGTGAACGGCTCTCCCTGCTGATACACATATTGTTCGGCGAGGGTAAAATCAGCCTTGAGCATCGGCAGCATCAGCTCCATCAGCTCGGCGTGTTCGATCAGCTCCTTGGGAGTTCCATTGAGCTTGGTCAATTCGGCCATAAACTCAGGGTCAGGCAGATGATGGATGATCGGACCCGGGTCTGGCATATGCGGCGCATGAAAACCGGCCATAAGCAGATGTACCGGCTCTAATGCATATAGCTTCCTCACATATCTCGCCAGCTCGAAGCTGATCAAAGCTCCCATGCTATGTCCCATGAAGACAAACGGTCGATCTAAGAGTGGTCGGATCGCCTCTGCGATATCTGGAATCAGCGCATGCAGCTCATGGTACGGAGGCTCGTGAAAACGCGTGCTTCGGCCCGGCAGCTGGATCGGGCAGACCGCCACCTGTGCGGGCAGCTGCTTTAGCCAATCTTTGTACATGCCTGCATTCCCTCCGGCGTAATGGAAGCAAAAGAGAATCAGCTTCGTATCAGGCTGGATGTTGGAAAAGGGCATCCAGCTGTTTTTTTCCGTTTCAGTCGTTCTCATCGTTGTTCACCCCGTGCAGTTGGATTTCGTGTGGTTACATTTACGGTACAATACGGATTTTGGCTTTATCCTTGAGCTGGGACTGGCCTGTGATGACGACTTGGTCACCGGCAGATACACCGGATTGGACGAGAGCTTGGGAGGTTCCTTTGGACTGGATGGTAATCTCCTTCTGCACGACACGCTCCCCTTGTACGACGAATACGACACTCTTGCCAGCTTGATCAAGAATCGCTTCGGTCGGGATCAGAATCCCCTCTTCGCCGCCGTTGATCTGAACCTCGGCTTTGAGACCAGCCAACAGTTCTCCTTTTGGATTGGGCACTTCCAGCTCAACAGGGAACAGCTTGGATTGCTCGGAGGAGCTTAGCCCGATGTATTTCACTTTTCCTTTGATCTTTTTGCCTTTGGAAGCGATATAGATATCCAGCTCCGCACCTGTCTGGAACTTGGAGAGCATCTGCTCGGTCACGTTAATCTTGACAATCGCCGGAGAGAGATTGATCACCGTAGCGATTGCCTTCTGCGAGTGGACGGTATCGCCCTCCTCTACGCTGATGTCGGTGATGATCCCGTCTACCGTTGATTTGATCAGCGTGTTGCTCAGGGCATTTTTGGCTTTGCTCAGTTCCACTTGGGCTTGTTTGAGAGTCGCTTGGGTCACGCGTGAGTTTTTGCTGGCTTGCTGGTATTGGGTCTTCGCTTGAATCAGGGCTGTCTCTGCCTGTTCCCGCTGTGTCTCATACTGGGCCAGTGATTGCAGGTAGATGGTACGGGCCGAATCCAGCTCACCCTTGGAGATGGCTTGCTGGTTATACATCGCCTGCGCACGGTCGTATGTATCCTTGGCCAGACTGCTCAGATGCTTGGTGGAGTTCACGATATTTTGATAATTTTCTTCGGCGATCTGCACCTGCTGTCTCGCCAGTTCAGCAGAGGTGCCAAGACTTTGGCTCTGGTTGACCCGGCTGGATGATTCGATGTTGGCTTGCGCTACGCTTAGCTGGGCCTCTGCCTGCTGGACGGAGAGCAGGGTCTCTGCCTGATCCAGCTGGGCGATGACTTGTCCTTTTTTGACAGTATCTCCCTTTTTCACCAAGAGCGTGGCGATGGTGCCGGGGACTTTGGCATAGAGACTGATGTTGGTATTGGGAAACACTTCACCCAGCAGCTTTTCGGAGTCGCTTAATACCCCTGTTTTGACCTGGGCTACCTTGACGTCAATCGCATTTTCGGCGGTCACGATGGTAGCTTCGGAGCTTGAGGACTTCTCTTCTTTCTGTTGATTGTTGCTTGGATTCACGGCCGCTTCCGAGCACCCTGTCACGACAGTGGCGCAGACCAGAACGGCCAATCCTTTATTCAATAATGTTGGAAATTTCATACCAGGCCCTCCCCCTCATCAGCATTACACTGACTTTTTGTTTTCGCGTAAGGATTTGAGTACATCGATAAAACCGTCTTCTCCCACCTGCTCGGTTTCCTGTTCATGATCAGACGTGAAAAACTCTTTCTTGATCTTATAAAGCAGCTCATAGCCGACCGGCACAATGATCAGGGTCAGCAGGGTAGACGTCGTGATCCCGCCGATGACGACCACCGCCAAGCTCTTGGTCATCAAGGAGCCGCCTGACAGTCCAAGGCTCAATGGAATCAGGGCACCGACTGTGGCAATCGCGGTCATCATGATCGGGCGCAGACGGGTAATCCCTGCCTGAATCACGGCCTCCCGCATCTCTGCTCCTTCACTGCGGCGTTGCTGGATGTTATCCACATAGACGATCGCATTGGTCACGACGATCCCGACCAGCATCAGGAAGCCAATCAGAGCGGTCACATCAAGCACCGAATCCGTCACGAAAATCGCCACGATTCCCCCGATAGCCGCAAGCGGCAGGGAAAGCAGGATGGCAAGCGGTGATGTCGCATTGCCGAACGTAATCAGCATCACGAGGTAGACGATGAAGATCGCAGCCGCAATCGCCAGCATCATATCCTGGAAGCTTTCTTGAATATCAGACGATACCCCTTCGGTGGACAGGGTTACTCCATCTGGCAGCTCGACAGCTTGAAGTGTCGCAAAAACGAAGCTGCTCGCTCCCCCTTTGTTGTCGCTGGTGATATCGGCTGTGATTTTGATGAATTGCTGTTCGTCTTTTCTCATCACCTGGGCTTGTACCTTTTCTTGGTCGATGACGGCCAGATCGGTGAGTCGAACGGCTTGACCGCTCGGGGTCTGGATATAGATATTGTGCAGCTCTTCCAGTGAATGGGATTTGTCACCACTGATTCCGTAGAGCAGGTCATAATCTTGTTCACCCATGTTGATCTTGCCGATTCTCATATCAGAGACAAGCAGGTTCACCTCTGCGGCAATCTGTACCGGGGTGATGCCCCATTCGGCAGCCTTGTCACGGTCGACCTGTACCAGCACCTGATTTTTGATATCGTTCACGTTGTCACGCACATTGGCGAGCAACGGGCTTTGCTTCAGCTTATCCTTGATGGTCTCGCTGGCCTGCTCCAGCTTGTCAAAATCGGAGGCGTACAGGACCACCGTGAATTGATTGTTGGAGCTGCTGCTCGGTTTGGACAACGTAAGCTTCGTCCCGAGCGGCATCAATGGTTTTAGGCTCTCTTCAAACTTCTTCAGGGTAGCATCGACGTCCACATCATTATGCAGACGGATCAGGGTCATCGATTGGTTGGTGTACTTGATATCGGCTTGGTTTTCCGACCCGATGTTGCTTTGGATGTACTCCACGCCCGCTTCTTTACCGAGCTCCTGCTCCATTCTGGTTACGGTATCGTTCATCGTAGTAAGCGGCGTACCCGTCGGCATCTCCAATTGGGCAAAAATATACTTCACCTGAGAATCAGGCAGCATCCCTGTCTTCACATACGGAATCAAAATCATACTGCCGATGAACAGGACAAAAGCAAGCAGGGCAGCTACCGGTTTGCGCTGCAGGGACCACTCCAGCACACGCTTATAGAGCAGTGTGATTTTTCCTGGTTCATATTCTTTGATCGTCTTGTTTTTGAGAATCGTCAGTTTGGCCATGAGTGGGACGATGGTCACAGCCACGATCAGGGAGGCGATCAGGGAGCAGACGACCGTCAAGGCGAATGGCTGGAAGATCTCTCCGATCATCCCACCGACAAATATGATAGGAAGAAACACGGCGATGGTGGTCAATGTCGAGGACGTAATGGCATGGATCATCTCAGAGGTGGCAGCGAGAATCGTGCCTTCTTTGCGCTCTTGATTGAGCTGCAGATGGCGGAAGATATTCTCGATGACAACGATACTGTCATCCACGACCCGTCCGACAGCCACGGCCATCCCAAACAGGGTGATAATATTGAGCGTGATATCCATCCACGACATAAAAATTAAGCTGACCAGAATCGACATCGGAATGGAGATCAGGACGATCAGGGTGGCACTCAGATGGCGCAAAAACAGCCAGATGATCAGCGAAGCCATCACGGCACCGAGCAGACCTTCCTTGACCATACCGTTGATCGAGCTTTTGATGTCAATCGAGGTATCATAGATCGTGTCAAACTGAAGATCCGGATACTGCTTTTGCAGCTCGGCGATCTTTTCGTTGATCAGATCACCCGTCTCAACGGAGTTGGCCTCTTTGGTCTTATAGATGTTGATGGTGACACCTGTTCTTTCATTGAAACGGCTGATGGAATTGGCTTCATGGTCGAATTGGATCTCGGCCAGATCACCCAGTCTTATGTAAGAGAGGCCACTGCCGGATTCACCCTGCAAAAAGATCTTGGTATCCTTGATCTTCTCCAGGTCGGTATACCGGCTGACCACGCGCACGATCTGCTCCTCTCCATTTTCCGAGAGAATCCCGACAGGCACGGCCACATGGTTATCGATCAGCTGTTGCTTCAACTGCAATGGAGAAATGCCGTAATATTGCATCTCGTCCATCTTCGGCAGGATTTTGACCTGTTTGGTCTCTCCCCCGACGGTACTTACTTTTTCGATTCCTTCGATTTCTTTGATATCTTTGATGATGGTTTCATTCAGATCGTAGTTGAACTTGTCCACATCAGCGAGTGGATTCTTCGGTGAGACAAACAGATAATAGACAGGCTGATTGCTGAAGCCCTGAATCGTGACTTTGGGTCTGTTGGCGGTAGACGGCAAGGAGACATTGCCTGCCAGACGCTCTACCTCATCGCGTTTTTCCTGCAGGTCGACTCCTGCCTCCAGATACAGCATCAGAGAGGAGCTGTTATCACTGGAAAACGACTCGATGGCTTTCACGTCGGAGACCTGTGCCAATTCTCTCTCCAAGGGCTTGGTGATATCATCAACGACATCACTGGTGGCTGAGTTGGGGTAGGCTGTGTTCACAATCAGAACAGGAAAGGAGACATCGGGCATATTCTCTATCTTGAGGGATAGGGTTGCCACGATGCCTCCGAATACAAGTAAGATTGAGATAATAATGACAGCCATGGAGTTTTTCAATGAGAAATCTGTGATCCTTCGCAAAAATCATCACCTACACTACTATGTATTTTTAATAGTTGAAACTAATAGCTCACTTTTTTATATTAATCTCTATTATATGTCAATTATAATTAATTTTAGCTTACACTTATATGTTTTTCAAGTAAATATAAACCATATTTTTGATGCTCTCACTTTTGTTTTAGATGAATGGTAAAGGAAACAGCTTTTTGTAAAAAACGAACGAACTGTTACTGTTGTGACCAGCTGTGCTGTAGGGTAAATAAAAAGTGTAAACCCGGCTCATCAGGATTTACACACGAGTACGACTCTATGCTGTTGCCCCCTGCTTTAATGCAATGGATTGGACGTAATCTGGGAATACGTCTCTTTGTTGCAGATGACATACAGTTGGGCATCATCGGGAATCGGATCATTCAGCTTATGATTGATATGCAGGTCTCCCCTGTCGGCTACGAGTGTGGCGCCTTGATCCAGCAGGTCGATGAAGGCATCCCGGTAGGTGATCCACTCCCGTTTTTTCGCCACCTCATACATCCCTTCCTCAAACTGTCTGCTCATCAGCTCCGAGTACATCCGGGTCACTCCGTGGGAATAGATCGAGCGGACGGCGGCATGTGAGATCATCTCTTGGGTCGGGATGAATTCATCCACCTTGACATGCTTGAACAGCCGGATATGCTCTTGATTGATGACCTCGACGGTGACATGGATCGGGGTCTTCATTTTTTCTTCGATGGATGTGATCGCGGTGGCAATCAGCAGGGTTTTGCCGTCGACTAGCAGAGGGTCCTTCATCGCATAGCGCTCCTGGGTCAATTCATCGGCAAACACGATGACCCCTTTGGCTTTTGGCAGGTTGGCCCGGAGTAAGGTCGCCTCATCTGTCGCGTCACCCCGGACATAGAAAAGGCGTTCCTCGTCGATCGGAGATTTTTCCAGCTGATCAATGATCACGATTTCGGTCGTCTTATCCGACTTGATGATTTCCTCCACCGCCAGCCTCGTCTTCTCCCCCCAGCCGATCATGATGATATGGTTTGTTCCGGTATATTTCATCTGTCCGCCCACCCTCCGTTTTTCAATGTGGGATACTGAATCAATCACTTTCCCGATAAACACGCTGACAAGTCCGATCCCGGTGATGTAGAGGCCAATCGTAAATGCCTTGCCTGCATCTGTCACAGGGGAATAATCACCAAAGCCGACGGTAGCAAGGGTAGTCAGTACCCAATAGATCGAGGTTAAGTAGGATTCGAAGGTCTGCGGTTCCAACCAATATGCGATGTAGCTGGCGCTCAAGACATAGAACAGGACAAACGGGATGAAAATCCTACCCCGCAGCTTGATCAGATAGTACAGAAATCTCGTGAACATCATCCACATGGGACTCCCCCCGCACATGTGACTTAGCCTGTTGGCCTGATCATCAGGTACGATTAGATTTCCCCCATTTTCCAGTTTGCATGTGGAATCTGGCAAAGTAATGCTGGATCAACAGCTTTGTTCACCGATGCACTCCATGATGGCGGTACGCAGGATGTCACAGCCTTTTTCCAGCTGGTCGAAGCCAATCGTCAGCCGTGGCATCAGCTTGATCACCGTATACTTGCGTCCCACACAGACAATCACCAAGCCCAGCTCATTACAGCGGGCCGTGATCGATTGGGCGAGCGGCCCGGCATCCTCCCCAAAGCGCGACAGATCAATGCCCCAGATCAGTCCCTTGCCACGGACTTGGATGCAGGGGTGCAGAGGGGCGATCCACTCTGTCAGATATCGGGAGACGAACTGGCCCTTGGCCTTGACCTCTGTGTCGAGTTCCAGTTCATCCCGATATTTGAGCGCCGCGATCGCCCCGGCGAATGCGAGATGGTGAGCCCGGTAGATCGCGCCCGGTTGGACGGCCTGTGAGACATCCAGCTCTGATTTGACCAGCAAAAGCGACATCGGCTGCCCATACCCGCCGATCGAATGAGACAGCACCACCATATCCGGCACGATCGCCGCCTCCTCAAACGAGAAAAAAGCACCCGTACGCCCACAGCCCACATAGGAATCGTCACAGATCAACAGGATATCGTGCCGGTCACACAGCTCACGCAGCCGCCACAGCCACTCGGCAGGTGCGAGATGGATTCCGCCCTCTGTCTGGATCGTCTCGACAATCACTGCAGCAGGCTTGTCCACGCCTGAATATACGTCGCCGAGCATCTGCTCCATATACGCGATCGTATCCCACGGAAAATCGGTCGGATACGGCATGAACGTCACATTCGCAGGCTGTCCCCCTGCCGCCTGCCTACGCTCGCGATGAGCCGTGACAGCCAGACTCCCCTGTGACAGCCCGTGAAATCCGCCGGTGAAAGCAAAAATCCCGTCACGTTTTTTGATTTTTCTGGATATTCCTAGCGCATCTTCTACAGCACTGCTTCCGGTTGGCCCGCAGATCATCACTTGGTAGTCCAGGCTTTTGGCTTGCAGGATGGATGTATGAAAGGTGTGGAGGAACTCATCCTTGGCCACCGTGTAGAGATCCCGGCCGTGACCGATTCCGTTTTTCATGAGGTAGGCCATGATTTCTTTTTGGATGAATGGGTTGCTCTGTCCGTAATTGAGCGCTCCTGTCCCCGCAGCGAAGTTGAGGTATTCACGCTCCATCGTCGGTTTGGCCGCTTTTCCACTTGGGATCAGGTCGGGGAACGGACTGGGCCGTGGCGGGGCATTGGAATCTGCCTGATCGGACAGAGAAGTGGTTATGTTTCTCATTGTGATCCTTCCTTTTTATCAGTTAGGTTAGGAATGGTTAAATAAGGTAAAATGGCATATGTATGTTTATCATATATATCTTAAATCCTATACTATTAATTTATAGTAAAAAATACAAGTTAATTTTGTTACGAATTTACCAAAAACAGCCGACAGGCCCGCTCTGTACGAGGGACTTATCGGCTGTTTCGCTTGCTGTTCCTTGGGACTGCCCGACGAGACGATGCGACAGTCCTTATTCAATGAGACGCGTGATTTTCTTCTTCTGCCAGGACAAGCGGTAGTAGGCATATTGCATGATCAGGTTGGCGATGAAAGCGGCGGGATATCCAAACCAGATCCCTTTTAGACCCAGATCCGTGAAGCTGGACAGATAATAGGCCACAGGGACCTCCACCACCCAGATCGACAGAACGCTGAACACCGTCGGCCACAGCACGGTTCCACTGGCCCGCATGGTAGCGCCGATGATCATCGAATGCCCAAAGATCATGTAGCTCCACAGGGCAATATGCAGCAGCTCCAATGCGGTATCTAGGGTCACGTGATTCGTCAGGAATAGGGAAAGGATCTGCCGGGCGAACACATAGACCAGGGTAATCAATACACCACTGATCACATAGTTAAGCACCACACCTGCCCGGACCACCTGCTTGAGCCGGTCAAAGCGCTTGGCCCCAATCGACTGTGCGGCAAAGACAGAGACCGCAATGCCTAAGCTCATAGCCGGCATCGCTACATAGCTCACGACCTGATTGACCGCCCCATAGGCTGCGGTTGCATCAGAGCCGTACACATTGACAAAGGTGATGACAGCAATCCCCGCCAGCGAGCTGAGAATCATGTTGATACTCGCCGGAATCGCCAGACGAAGCAACAGCTTCAAGAGATCCCAATCCATCCGCAGGTTCTTGCGGACAGTGGCGTCGAACTTGAGCGGATGATTCGTTTTGTGCAGATAAACCAGTGTAAGGATGAAGGTCACGACGGTAGAGATCACGTTGGCATAAGCAGAGCCGTTCACCCCTAATTCCGGGAGACCCAGCCAGCCAAAAATCAACACAGGCAGCAACGCGATATTCAGCGTCGTGCTGACGATCAGAGAGTAAAACGGTGTCTTCGAGTCACCGATCCCCCGCATGAACGTCGTATAGGCAATGTATAAAAACAGGATCGGCATCGCCCAGAACAGGATACGTGCATAATGAACACTTACCTCAAGGATATTATCAGGTGTTCCAATCAGCCTCATAATATCCCACGTAAAAATACCGCCAATCAACGACAGCACGACTCCGAGAATAAACGTAAAGGTCAGGGTCGTACCGACAATCGCTTTGACACGTTCTTGATTCTGTGCACCGTGGGCCTGACCGATCAGGATCGAACTGCCCGATCCCACCCCGATGGTGAAGGAGATCAAGAGAAAGAACAACGGGAAAAAGGACGAAATGGCAGCCAATGCGTCTACCCCGATCCACCGTCCTACCACTACGCTTCCGACAAATTGACCAATCGATTGCAGGGCATTACTGAGAATGAGGGGGATCAGGAAGACAAGCATCATCCGCCAGACCGGTTTTTCAGCTGCTGCCATCCCCTGCATCTGCTTCTCTTCTTGTTTGAACTGCTGTGACGACTCCACTTTGATCATTTCTCCTTTTCACATAAACACAAATTAATATCGTTTGGTTTATTTTTAAACATATTACACTCTTGTTTGTTTTTCTTCAAGTCCTTTTTGTACATTCATCTCTAAAATAGGTATGGATTGGGATGAGCACGAAAAGAGATGTTGACGAGGACATCTCTTTTACGCAAGCACTCATTTGTTACGGAAGCATTTGGGAATTCGCGCCGAGGGCTTTTACCATCTCGGCGATTTCCCTGTAGAAACCGAGGTCACCTGTTACCATGTAATAATCGTTGTAGTCTTCGGATGGGACTTTAGGATCTGTCAGTTGTGTTGCTAGCTGTGCCAGACTGGCGGTGACAATCGTTGTTCCTAGACCGGGCACGGCCTGATTCAGCCCCTCTCTGATCTCGTTGACCGCCTGCTCAAACTTAAAGCTTGCGTCTACTTGATACTTCGCACTTTTCTTGGCACCTGTAGCCAGTTGATCATACCGTTCGGGTTTGATTCGGAAGTGAATGTTACTGGAATTACTATATCCGAGAGGCATGAGATGATCTGCGTTAAGCCTTGTTTTAAATTCCTTGGCAATTTCGTCATTGGCTCCTGCACTGTAGTCTTGATTGACCCAGCCGTATACTTTGTCTAAGCCCCCCTCCTTCGTTATGTAGTGATCATGAAATTGATCCCAATGGTCACTCCCATTGATCTTCAAGAGATTAGCCGTACTTGAACCAGCTTCTCGGTACGCCTGATAGTTGACCGCTTGTAAAAACCGTAAGTTATCCTTGAAATCTTTCATGTTATACTGCCTGGAATTCAGATACATTTTCAGAATATCCGTATTGATGGTGATATGAGTCTCTGCTTTGTTGTTCTGATTGATGGTGAGATGAAAAATGGTCAAGTTGTTGATCGCATGGCTTTGTTCGGCGTTGCCAGTGACGACCGTCAAGCTTCGTTTATAGTTCTCCTCCCAGGCACTGTTTCGTAATTGATCAAATCTTGTTTTGAGATCAGACCGTTTCTGATTTTGTTCTTCGGAACTTGGTGCGGGCTTTTGTTCTGTTTTCAGTTGCTTCTCCCACTTATTCATTTCAAAGTCAAGAACCCTTGTCTCTCCCACAGATGAAAGATTCGGCCTAAAGTTCTCATGGGCAGCATTGACGATGGCTTTGTTGTCGAAACAGTACCCGTTCCTCACCTCGTTTGGGGGAATCTCGATCTTCGGTGTTCCTTCATCCTCAGCGTTATACTTCGTCAGAGTGATTCCGTCGTCACCCACATTGGACACCCAGTAGATGGTTTCCCCCTTCTTTTTTTTGAGTTTGATCATGTCGCCTTTGGTCACAGGAATCCACTTGACGATGTCACCCTTCTCCTCCAGAGAGGTTCCTAATTGTTTGGTTGATTCCGTTTCAGTGTTGGGGGTGACTTTGTATCCGAGCATTCGCTGGATCACGGGTGTGGTGGTTACTGCCTGTGGCGAGGCTGTGGATGCTCTCTTTTGTTGGATTGGAGACTCTGGTGGTTCGCTGATCGACGCCGCCTTTGCCCCCATCTGGTCGGCCTCTTGCTCCAGGGCCGGGTTGTCATTAATCGGCAGGCCTTTATGCTCCAGCGTCGGCTTCACGCGTCCTTGGCGCTGTTGGATGACATGTGCGAGCTCGTGCCCAAGCAGGCTTTGACCGGCGGGGCTGTCGGGGTTGTATTGACCGGGAGCGAAGTGGATGTCATTGCCTTGGGTATACGCAAGTGCCCCGAGTTCTCCTGCTCTTCCGGAGTGGCGGTGGATGTTGACATCGGCAAAATTGTGCCCGAAGACCCCCTCCATCTTCGACTGCACGTAAAGCGGCATCTTGTTGGCTGCAGTCGGGGGCAGACTGGATGGTGGCTGGGACTTCATCAATTGGGCCGTAGCCTTGTTCCCGATGGTTTTCTGCATCTGCATGACCATCTGGGGCGTCATCTGTTCCGGTGAAGAAGCCAAGGCGCGCTGGGTCAATCCGCTTGCAGCTGAAGCTTGGCTGCTGCTCTCGACGTCATGCTTGGTCATGGGAAGGCTCTCACTGGAGGACTTTTTTTGAAAAGCAGAATCTTTTGACATGTAATCTCCCCTAATCAGTCATCTCGGTATGGACAGTCTCCTGTTGGGTTGGGGTTGTTACCTGTTGTGTTTCGGATGGAGTTGGCTTGACTTTTTTGATTAGCGTGCTGGGTAGTGGCTGTTGTTTCCGCTTGCCATCCTCCTCATCCTCATCTGAGTGATCAGGATCTGGCTTCCACGATTGCTTGTGCAAGTCAGCCTCATCGAACTTGCTGCTGCTCACTGATTCCTTGATCTTGATCATATGTGTCCGAATTGCTTCCATCGCTTCCGTCATGTCTGGTTTTTTTAGATAAGTGCCGGACTCTCGTTTTCTCTTCTTCTGTTCTCTGAGGGTTCGTTTTTTCTCCAGCCTGCTTGGCTTGCCAAAGCCGGAAGTCGTGCTGGTGGACGCCGCCATCTCCACATCGGCTTCTTCTTTTTCTTCTTTTTCTTCTTCTGATTCTTCCATCATCACGGTCTTGTCCTCGATTTCTTCCTCTTCCACATCCTCTTTTTCTTCCGCTTGCTGCACCTGCGCTTTTACCGGAAGTTCAATCTCATTGGAAATCCCTCTCAACTGATCCTTCTGATCCTCCCAGATCTGTGGGAAGCCTTCGCGGATGCTTTCCTCCCACTCGTAATAGATCATGGACATATACTTCTTCTTCGTCTCCAGACTATACTTCGTAAAGGGAGTCCACTTGATATCTAAGAGAGTAGCCGCACTAGCGTGGATAAGTTCTGCAATATCACGCTCGCCAGCCGACTTGGCTTCATTGTCCCGTAAATGCTTCATCGCATCTGCTTCCCCGTGCCCACGGGCTTCCCCATCGTTGTAGGTGGCAAGCGGTGATGCTTGATAGATGATGACATATTGGGAGATCATCTCTTGAACAAAATTCTGCCAAGTCAGATCCGTTTTTGCTCCGTTATTCAGCGCCTGCTTGATATTGTCCAGATAGTCGTTGATCTCGGATGGCTCTTCTGACCAGTCTTGATAAGAAAGCAACAGCCATTTGACATACATCGCCTCGAGGAACTGCTTCAGGCTCTTGCCCGCCGCCATGTTGCGCAGTGCATGGAGCATCAGTGTCCACGCGATGGTGTGTGATTTTTGCCCTTTTTTCGCCTTGGTCGGCGGTCGGTCATCAGAGAGCTTGAGTGATTCGATCATATAATCAGCAGCTTGATAGACGGCGCCCCCGTTAGGCTGTACGGCTTCTAATTCAAGCAAGGCTTGGAAATCCTGATTGAGACTGGGAACGGGATCGGTCTGCATCGACGAACTGCTGCTAGAGTTCACTGTGGCTGAATTGTCTTGGGGGAGCTGCCATTCCTCCATAAATGTTTTCAACACATCTTCCCCATACTGCTCCCAAATCGTAGGATAGGTGCGGCAGAATGCTTTGATATACTCTTCCCGCAGGATAGCCAACTGGGCTGGATTACTGATGCCGCCTGTCATCTCGATGCCGGGGTCCCAGTATTTTTTGGCATAGTGAGCGATGAAGCGGATCACTACATATTTGGTTTCATCGTTTGGCAGTTTGTCTTTTCTCAGGTTCATCTGGATTGGTGACGAGTTATCCATTTCGCTGAATGCTTTTAGACCCAGCTTGATAAATGCGCGGTTTTCCAAGTCAAGCTTCGCTTCATAGAGATGGATCAATCCGCTTTTTTTCGTAATATCGCTTTGGATTTTCTGGCCCACTGCCGAATCCGTTTTCAAGCTGCTGTCGTTGGTTTTCAGGTCTTTTTTAAGCCGATCGAGGTTGTCAATATCCGGAAGTACATCTCTGACATTTCGAAGCTCATTTGCAAGAAAATCTGCCTCGTTCTTGATTGGGTTTATGTCATTGACACCTTCGTACTCTTTCAATAATTCTTCAAGCTTTCTGCGAAATCGCTTCACTTGACCGAGATTTTTAACCTGTTTCCACAGCTTTTTGGTCTTATCTTTCGCTTCTTTGACATCTTGATACTTGGAGCCTTTCCATCGCCCGACTGTACTGGATATATACTGAGCATGATGCTTCACTTTCCGCAAATCTGGATGGCTCAGATCGTTTTCACACTCAAGCAGAGCATCGATTTCCAACTGGTCAAACGTATCCGTGTCCGCTCCAAGTACCTGTAGATCAAAATCTAACTTCTCCAGCAGATCGAACTGTCCCTCACCCATGAGCGCAAGATCAAATTGCTTGAACTTTTCCAGTCCGTTATAGCTGTTGTCCAGTTTGATCGGCTGGTTATTCAAGTTGTCGACCTGCGGCTTTTTCGCAAATGCCTTTTTTTCCAGTTGGCGGATTGCGTTAAAACCAAGCACCTGGTTGCCCAGCTTCTCTACAGCGGTCAGGTCATTTAGATCTTGGCTGAAACCGTCGTTGACTGCATTGGGGATCGTATCGGAGTTATTGTTGAGCAAATGCTCCTCGATCTTTTTGAGCACGCGGTTGGTGTCGGCTTCACCGTGCCCGGATGGTTTGGACTCTTGGACGCCGAATTGACCGTTGTCGCCCTTGATCTGGGTGAATCCGGTATGGGTGGAGAGCGGCGCGGCTTGCAGGGCGCAGAACATGTTGGAGATGGAAGCTTGGATTTTGTGGTGCCAGGACAAAGGGTCTGTCTGCTCATTCAGTGTCGATTCAGTGATCTGGTTCTGGCCTAGGTAATGCTGGAGCATTTCTTTCCCGACATTGGGCTTGGAGTATGCGGTCTGCTTTTGCAAAGACTGCCAATCGGTGATGAGGTACTCGCGGATGAACGTATCGAGCTGAAGATCTTTGACCTTTTCATAGGATTGGGTAAGCAAGGTCCATGAGATGGAGTGGGCTTGTTGTTTTTCGCCGAATTGAGTGGGGGGCCGCAGGTGGTGGGGGAGCTTGATCTGTCTGACCTTCAAGCTTGCGGGGGAGACGTCTGAGGTGCTGGGGCTGGAACTGGCGTTGGGACTGGGGCTGCTAGCGTTGGCGTTGGGGCTTGGGGTAGTTCGTCTGAGACGGATCGTGTTGGTGAATGTGCTGAATTTGCCTTGGAGAATCGGTGTCTTATCTGATCCGGCTGAGGATGTGGAGGGAGCTGCTCCTGCTGATGCGATGACCTGCTCCCCTCTGGCCGCCCGTGCGCCCCATTCGTCAGCCTCGCGTTCGAGGTGGGGGTCTGCGTTGATCAATTGATCGCTGGCTTTTCCCAGCCTATGCGTCGGTGCAACCCGTCCTCGCCGCTGCTGGACGACGTGGGCCAGCTCATGTCCGATCAGAGATTTCCCCTGCACCGTACCGGGATTGAACTGACCGGGAGCAAAATGAATCTGGTTCCCCTGAGCAAAAGCCAGCGCCCCCATCCCAACCGCAGCCGAAGAGTTGGGGGTTATGGCAACATCGGAAAAATCGGTTTGAAAAGATTGCTCCATCTGGGCTTGGAGTACAGGGGGCAGACCGTTCGCGTTCGCATTGGGGCTGGTGGACGAGTCTCGGCTTCCGTATTGGTTGCCGTTTTCATTGCTGTGTTCGTTGCTGCTTCCCATGATCTTACCATCGCTGTTGCCTTTCCCCCTCTCCCCATTCCGCATCATCTGCACGAGGGCACGGTTGCCGAGCGTCTTCTGCATATACGGGATCACAGACGAAGGGGCCTTAGCAGGATCTTGAAAAAACTGCTTGATTCCATAGCCGGACACACCCTGCTGAGACTCCTGCCCCTGTTCCGTCAGCTTCGTAAGCGGCTTGGAAGTGGAAGGTTTGTTATGGTGGTCTGGATGCGTCTGATGCTCGTCTCCCATGCGAATCCTCCTCCTTTTTGATATAAGATATTCAGCAGGATGAGGAACATGTAGACAGGAAAAAAGCGTGTAAGCTCCCGTACTTATCGGCACAGGGTTTACACGCTTTTGATGTTTCGTTTGATTAGGCTAGGCTTACTCCTTGCTCAGGTAATCAGCCAGCCCCATCGCTGATACCTCTATGTCTAATGAAAGGATGCCAAAGACTGGATGATCCCCCGGCACACCGCGCTGTCCCAGATACTTACGGACCTGCAGCAGGAGCGAATCGGTAATCTCACTCACCCCTCCGCCTTGGACCAGACAACGCTTGGCGGTCTCCACAAAAATCGGAATCCAATAGCGCAGCTGTTCATCTGCCTCATCCACCTGAGTCGTCATCCCATAGTGGCCAAAATAAATCCGCTCGATGCCAAGAGCACGCATCCGCTCCATCGATTTAAGCATCGCTTCTGGGTTGAACTGGTTGGGCGAGGTGGACGGCAGGTAAAAGGTTGCCAACCCGCAATCCTCTGCCTGATGATACTGCATCCCGTATGTATCCCCGCTGAACACTCCATTGCTGATCGGATCATAAATGCTGAAATGGTGGTTCGCATGACCCGGTGTATCGAGAAAACGAAGCGTACGCCCCGGTCCGATCTGCAGGGTCTCCCCATCCGCTTTGGTCACCAGGCGCTCCTGTGGCACAGGCAGGATCGGATCGAACAGACGGTCAAAATCATCACCGTACACCGCTTTGGCCCCTGCGATTAGGCGTTCTGGATTGGCGAGATGTCTCTCTCCTTTGGGATGGACGATCACCCGTGCATCAGGACACTGCTGGAGCAGCAAGCCAACACCACCAGCATGATCCAAGTGAATATGAGTGACGATGATATTTTTGATTTCATTGGGTTGGATACCGAGCTGCTCCAAGCCTTTTACCAGATGGGGAATGGACGGACTGGCACTCGTCTCCACGATGGTCACATCTTCCTCACGAAATACGAAACAGCCGGTTCTCCCCTCCATCCCCAGATCATACAGGTCTAAGAGAAAAATATTGTGGCCCAAGTCAATCGGTGGTTGAGTAGGTTGCATGATTTCACCTCGATGTGTGTTTTTCGGAAAAAATATCTGCCTCCCTACAAACCTTAAACGGGAAGGCAAGATTTTCCTGCTTCGATTGGGTTAAAAATGAGATGAATAATGACGGGACCCTTGTCGTGGTAGAAAAGGTAGGCTGGGATTGCTTTTTTTGATTACGTTCGAAGTATTTACACAAAAGAGGCTACTAGACCGTTTCATTCACCCAAACAAATACCATTTTTTACAATAAAATACTAGAATGTTGTATTTCATTCGTCTTCTATCGATACAGTTACGAATACGGTATTCAATGAAGCGTTTCACAATGACTTCCGCAAAGTAGATCTAGACTATTTTTTTCATACCCTTCCTGTATACTATTCACCAGGAGGGATTTTCCATGTTCGCAATTCTTACCCGTACTCAATTCGACTCCTTAGAACCGGATGCACTCAGCTGGGCCTGCTTCGAACCCACTGTCTTACAGATCCGGGGCAAAAGCACGACTGTCAAGTCACAGGTGTACGAACAGCTCAACACCGCACAGCAGGCACTCTTCATGTTCCGTGTCCTGTATGATCACGCCCGCGGCTCGGCGGTCGAGTTCTATAGCTGGGTCTCCCACTTGCTGATCGAATCAGGTACCTGGTCCGAAGTGAAGCGTGGACTGCGGTTCTTCGGTGATGCAGAGATGCTGCGGTTTCTTGAAGAGACGGAAGCTTATCTGGAAAGCCGGAATCGTCAGAATGATGGCACATGGCGCGAGGTCCGGCCAAGCGATCTGGAGGCTGATCCTGATCTGTCGGTATCCGTCGATCAGCTCAACACCGAGTTTCACCGATTGGCATCGGCTACGCTTGCGCGGATCGCTGCGTATATCCGAAGCCACCCGGATGAGTTTGTGCAGATCACAGACTAACCGCAGATGAATCACAGACTAGTATCTGGTTCACTCCAACCCACTCCTAATACGAAAAAGTCCCCTTCACACGGAGGGGACTTTCTTTTTATCCGATCCTATTGATTCACGATAGAGCGGGATTCACGATTCGCTCCCTCACTTCCAACACAGACTGAACGCTGGATCAATTGACGACCGACAGCCTGTTTCTGCCCATCTGCTTGGCTTGAAGCAGCAGCTGGTCAGCGCATACATAACCTTTTTCCATGGAGATCGGCTCATCTGCTGTACGGTAGTAAAGCCCAAAAGAGGCAGTATATGCAATAGCAGTCGTGCCCTCACCGTATTCAACGATGACTTGACTCGTAGCTACCGCTCTGCGGATCTGTTCGACCAGTACCGCGCATTGTTCAGCATCTCTGTTTCTCAGGAAAAACGTAAATTCCTCACCGCCCGATCTGACCAGCAGATCATCTTCCCGCAGATGGCTCTTGAGGATGGCGGCAAAGTTCTGGATGACCCTGTCGCCCACGGTGTGATTGTAAGTGTCATTGATTCTTTTGAACTTATCGATATCTGTTACGACAATTCCGACAGATTCTCCCAAACGGTTAAGCTCAGCCATCTGTTTGTCCATATAGGCACGGTTGTGGACGCCTGTGAGATAATCGGTATAGGCCATCTGTTCGTATTTGTCGCGTTCTATCTTATCCTGGATGCTTTGTGCTTTCGCCAGGTAGGATTGGCTGACGAGGTAGTTGAGGATAAAGATACCGATCAGCATATTCCAGTTTTCTTGTTGGAGAAAGTAGATCAGCAAGCCATTGGAAAAGGCTGTTTTGGCTGTATCAAAAATCGTTCGGTTTTTCCTGAAATCGATTGCTTCCTTCCGGGTCTTGATCTCTCCTAAGAAGTACAATGCTGTGATCAGCATGAGATCCGACAGCAATCCCGCAATGACCGCCAATCCAAACACGAGAATCCAGTTACCCGATGGAAATGAAAGCAGGAGTGGCGACAAGGTGTGATAGAGATAATAGCCGATCGAACCACTCAACGTGGCAGAGCCTATATTATAGAAAGTATGCAGTCCTTCATCTGGATCTGCTGTTTTCGTCCATTTTTTATTAAACCAGACCATCACACGGTAGACTGCTTCAAATAAGAAGATCCCGAATGGCCCTGCAAAATAAGCGAAGGAAAGTCCGTAGTTAATTCCGTAGTCTACGGTGGAGTTGCCTTTTTTGCTGGTAAATCGAAGGTGATGATACAGAAAGGAGAATATCAAGTACAATCCATACGCTTTGTAATACGCTGGGCTTGGGTGAAAAGACGAATAGGTCGGTAGGGCCACCGCCATTGAAAGGAAAAAGAGCGTGAAGATGTATACCCTCAGTCCAAGCATATCATTTATTCTCCTTTCTGATGATTTCTGCTGTCAGTCATACAAAAAGATTCTTACCCTTTAATCTAACTTGAAAATCATGACTTGGTCAATAGAATAAAACAACAAAACGAACAAGATTATTACAAGATTATTACAATGAAACGAGAAAAAGTCCCCATCCTGCACACAAGGGGACTTTTATATGTAAACGTTTTTTTTGTCAGATGATATGACAAGCCACATAATGCCCGCCGCCGACATCCCGATAGGCCGGAACCTCCATCCGGCAATGGGGTGTCACATAGGGGCATCTGGTGTGAAACTTACAGCCTGTCGGCGGGTCGGCCGGACTGGGGATATCCCCGGTCAAGACGATCCGCTCCCGCTTGAGCGTCGGGTCAGGGATCGGAACTGCCGATAGCAGTGCCTTGGTATACGGATGAAGCGGCTGGGCGAACAGCTCATCCCGTGTCGCCATCTCGACCAGTGACCCCAGATACATCACCCCGATCCGGTCTGACACATGCTCCACTACGCTCAGATCATGGGAGATGAACAGATAGGTCAGTCCTCTCTCTTCCTGCAGGTCACTGAGCAGATTGATGATCTGGGCTTGGATCGAGACATCGAGCGCTGATACCGGCTCATCGGCAATCACAAAATCAGGATTCAGGATGATCGCTCTGGCAATCCCGATACGCTGTCTCTGCCCGCCTGAGAACTCATGGGGAAAACGGTCATAATGATAGGAAGAAAGACCGCAAAGCGAGAGCACCTCCAGCACCTTTTCACGGATCTCGGCGGGTGTCGCCATCCCGTGATCCAACAGCGCTTCCCCGATTGCATCACCTATGCGCTGGCGCGGATTGAGAGAATGATACGGATTCTGAAAAATAAACTGCATGCTCGGACGGTACTCTCGCAGCTCCTGCTTGGACAGGGAATCCAGATCCACACCTTTGTAGATGATCTCCCCTTCTGTTTTGGGAGTGAGGCGAAGGATCGTTTTGCCGGTGGTGCTTTTGCCGCTTCCCGACTCCCCCACCAGTCCGAAGGTTTCCCCGCGCCGGATCGTAAAGCTGATATCATCGACAGCCTTGACATGGCCGACCGTTCTGCCGAAGATGCCGCCTGTGATCGGGTAGTATTTTTTCAAGTGCCGGACGTCCAGCAGAATCTCCTTGTCATTCTTGCTGTCATGCTTGCTCATGGCCAAATCCCTCCTCATACAGCCAGCAGGCTACCTTGTGTGTATCTCCATCTGTGCGAAGCGGCGGCTGCTTGGTGCGGCAGATCTCCATGCAGGATGCACAGCGCTCGTGAAAATGGCAGGATTCCCCCAGCTGTGCGAGGTTGGGCACTTGACCAGGGATGGAGTAGAGGCGTTTTTGGCGCTGGCCCATCACCGGTTTGGAGCGGAGCAGCCCTTGGGTATAGGGGTGCTTCGGCTCTCGGAACAGCTCGAGCACCGGGGCTTCCTCAATCACCTGGCCTGCATACATGACCACGACATAATCAGCCATCTCCGCTACGACGCCGAGGTCATGAGTGATCAGCATGATTGCCATGCCAAGCTCCCCTTTCAGCTGGCGAAGCAGATCGAGCACCTGTGCCTGAATCGTGACATCGAGTGCGGTGGTCGGTTCATCTGCGATCAACAGCTTGGGATTGCAGCATAGTGCGATGGCGATCATGATACGCTGGAGCATCCCGCCGGAGAGCTCGTGCGGATAGGATTTGGCGATCTTTTCGGGACGCGGGATACCTACTTTTTTGATCCATTCGACCGCTTTGGCCCACGCTTCTTTTTTGGTTAGAAGCAGGTGCTCCTGCAGTGGCTCGACGATCTGCTCGCCCACGGTCAAGACCGGATTGAGCGATGACATCGGCTCCTGAAAAATCATCCCGATCTCATGCCCCCGCAGCTGTCTCATCTGATCCCGGGTCAAGCCGAGCAGATTGCGTCCGTCAAACCAGATCTCCCCATCATTGATCTTGCCCGGAGCGGTGACGAGCTGCATCAGGGAGAGGGCTGTGACACTTTTGCCGCAGCCTGACTCGCCGATCACCCCGACGGTCTCCCCTTCTTTGATCCGAAAGCTGACATCATTGACTGCTTTGAAAATTCCTTCATCTGTATCGAAATGTGTATGTACATGCTTAAATTCTACCAGCGTATTACTCACGAAGTGCTCACCGCCTATTTCATTTTCGGATCTAAGGCATCTCGCAGGCCGTCTCCTAACAGATTGATCGCAATCACCGTGGAAAAAATCGCAAAGCCCGGTGGAATCCAGAGCCACGGTCTTTTCTCAAAATCAAGCAGCGAGTTGGCCGCGTCCATCATATTGCCCCAGGTGGGTGTCGGTGGTACCACGCCAAGTCCGAGGTAGCTGAGTACGGATTCACTCAAGATCGCCCCCGCGATGCTCAGTGTGGATGCCACGAGCAAAAGCGGGATGGTGTTGGGCAGCAGATGGTTGAGAATTTTGCGGCGGTCGCGCAGTCCCAGTACCTCTGCCGCCTGCATGAACTCCTGCTCCCGCAGCGTCAGAATCTGGCTCCGTATCAGTCGGGTCAAGCCCGGCCAGCTGATCAAGGCCAGCATCAGCATGACGATGTAGATGCGATAATCAGACGGTACCTTAAGATCAGACAAAATCGCACCGAGGATAATCAACAGCGGCAATCCCGGAATCGTCATCAGCACATCGGCAAACCGCATGATCACCTGATCCACAAGCCCGCCATAATAACCGGAGATCGCCCCCAACAGTGCCCCGATCACCACGGACAATGCCATCGACGCAATCCCCACCGTCAGTGAGATGCGCCCCGCCAGCATCAAGCGGGTCAAGACGTCCCGCCCCAGATTATCCGTACCAAGCCAGTGCGCCATACTCGGCGGACGGTTCATCATGGCGACATTGGTCTTTTCCGTCAGATAGGGGGAAAAATACGGGCCGATGAAACAGAAGAGAAACATGAACAGCAGATAGATCATGCCGAAAGTGGCTACTTTGTTCTGGAGCAAACGCTTGAGTGACTGTTGCCACAGTGATGTTGGCTTGGTTGGTCTGGTTGGCTTGATCGCCTTGGCTGTTCCGGCTGGTATGCCTTCTACAGTCTGGGTACTCGCTCCCGACTGCTTCTCTGCTTCCGTCAGCTCACTCACTCCGACTCGACTTCCCACATCGATCAGCTCACTCACTCCGTCTCGACTTCCCGCTTCGGTCAGCTCACCTACCTCAGTCTGCTTCCCCGAGTCGGTCGGCTCACTCCCTTCAGCTTGTTTCCCCGCTTCCTCCGACTCACCTACCATTGTCTCATCCTGCGATAACCGGATTTTTGTCTCCATCCTCTATCCCCCCTCTCATTTCAGCCGTACGCGCGGGTCAGCCACACCGTAAAGCACATCGGCAATCAGATTGCCCACCACCGTCAAGATCGCCAGCAGCATCGTCAATCCCATCAGCAACGGGTAATCGCGAAACGCCAACGCTTCCATATGAATCCGTCCAATCCCCGGCCAGTTAAAAATCTTCTCCGTAATAATCGCCCCACCAAACAGCGCAGGCAGCTCGAACCCTAAGAGCGTGATCGCAGGCAACAGAGCGTTGCGCAAGGCATGCTTGTAGACCACCACTTTTTCCTTCAAGCCTTTTGCTCTGGCTGTCCGGACAAAATCCTGCCTGATCACTTCCAGCATATTGGTCCGAAAATAACGGGTCAGTGTACCGACACTCAGCATCGTCAGCACCAGCACCGGCAGGAACATATGCTTCGCCACATCCACCCAATGACCGAAGCCTGCCAGCTCCGAGCCAGTCGTCGTCATCCCGCCGACAGGAAACACCTTCCAGTCCAGTGCAAAATACTTAATCAACAACAGCCCAATGAAAAACGACGGAAACGACATCGCGGCAAACACCCCAAGTGTCACCAGCGTGTCAAACCATGAGTAGCGCTTGATCGCCGAGAATACCCCGACAGCCACCGCGATGCACCATGTCAAGATGGACGAGACAAATGCAATCAAAAACGAATTCCACAAATAATGCTTAATCACATCAGACACCGGCTCCTGATACTTGAACGAAAAACCAAAATCCCCGCGCAGCACATTGCCAATCCAGATGAAATACCGCTCGATAATCGGCTTGTCTAGCCCATACAGCACCCGTAGCTCCTGTGCCCGCTGGGGAGTCAGCTTGAGATTGGTGTCGACGAAATCCCCCGGCGTCAGCGCAAAGACAAAAAAGATCAAAATCGACGCACCGAGCAAGGTCGGGATCATCAGCAAAACCCTGCGAATGATATACTGCCTCATCTGTCCTCCTCCTTTTGTCAAAAAACAGCCCAGCCACAGGAGGGCCGGGCTATGTTGGTCCTAACCACATTACTTTTCAATCTGGATTTGATTCAGGCTTGCGTCAAAGTTGGTGTAGGTGTTCTGCGTAAGCCCGGTGATTCTGGCGCTGTAAGCACTCATGATCTTGCGGTTGTAGAGGAAGATGTATGGCGGATCATCATTGAGTTCCTTGAACAGCTCTACATAGATCGGTTTGCGCTTCTCGATGTCGAGTGTGCTGATGCTGTCTTTGAGCAGCTGATCTACTTTTGGATTGGAGTAGCCGTTGTTATCCGGGTAGGTGGAGGAGAAGCTCTCTACCCCCTCAGACGGGTCGAGCAGCTGCGGCGTCGAGAAGCTGGCGAGGTCATAGTCACCCTTCTGCTGCTTGGCAATCAACGCATTGAAATCAAGGATTTCAGCTTCAAATGAAATGCCCAGCTCTTGGAAGTTCTCCTTGGCGATTGGGATCAGCGCATCGTGCAGCTTGCTTTTGGAGCCGAGGAACCTGATTTTCAGCTTCTGGCCGTCTTTTTCCCGGATGCCGTCTGCGCCGACCTTCCAGCCTGCTTCATCCAGCAACTGCTTCGCTTTTTCCGGGTTGTATTCGTATTTGTTCACATCATCGGTATAGGCCCAGGAGACCGGCGAGGATGGGATATTGGCGACGACGGCATAGCCTTGGTAGACGGCGTCGAGGATCTGTTGGCGGTTGAGACCGTAGATGAAGGCTTGACGCACTTTTTTGTCTTTAAAATAAGGCTTCTGGTGGTTGAAATCGATGAAGCCGTAGGAGCTTGCGGTGTACGTCTCGATGTTGGCAAAACCGAGGGCTTTGAGCTGTTCGAGCGTCTCTCCGTTGGCGGTGAAGCCCGCGTGATCCAGCTCCCCTGCCTGGAACAGCTGGTAGTTGGTGTCACGGTCGGTGACTTTGTAGATCAGGTTTTTCACTTTTGGTTTACCGGCAAAATACTTCTCATTCGCCACAAAGCGGACTTCTTGACCAGGGATGAAGGTATCCAGAATATAAGGGCCGCTCTCCAATGGCTTGCCGTGCAGCTCACGGATATAGGCGAGGTCACCTTGCTTGTAGCTCTTGCCATAGTAGGCTTTGGAGAGCACTGGACCGCCGAGCAGGAGCAGTGATTTCGCGCTTACTTTGTCTGTCGTGATCTGGATGGTCTGTGGATCGATCACCTTGATCCCGGAGATGGAAGTGGCTTTTCCTTCTTTATATTCTTGGCCGCCCTGAATATGCGCCTGACTGATATCAATCTCACCGTCATAGGACTTGTCGTGCAGGATCGTCAGCGTGAACGCGACGTCATCAGCTGTCAGCGGCGAGCCATCCCGGTAGGTCACACCCTTTTTCAGATGGAACGTATAGGTCAGCTGGTCGTCGGAAATATCCCATTTTTCTGCGAGCTGTGGAACCGGCTTGCCCTCTTTATCCACCGAGACGAGGGAAGCAAACAGTACATTGGTGACATTGCCGTCCCAGCCGTTATGGAAAAAATATGGGTTAAAAATCCCCTCCGGAGTGGAAATCGAAGCGATGAATGTATCCGTACGCTTCTTCGCAATCTCCGGCTGCTTGGATTTATCCGAAGCCTGGATCACTTGGTCCTGCACGCTTTGGAGATTGGTCGTAGCTGGTTGAGCCGTCTCTGTCGGTGTCGCCGCCTGCTCGACGCAAGCCGTGAGCAGCAATGCAGAACTAAGTATGGATAGGAAAACGCCTGATGCTTTCTTTTTCATGTGAATCCTCCCTAACACCTCTAATTTGATAATTCCTATCGGTTTACTAGGTATAATATCCAGTATGTAACAGCCTGTCAATCATTTTTCTCGTTAACAAAGAAATTGTCTATTTTGAAATCGCTATCAACATGGACATAATGCGATTTTTGTTGGCTCCCCTATTCTTTATGTGGATTACTTTTCCATCATGCCAACATAGACTCTTCTTAGCAAAAAATAGTTGATGCGAAAAGAAAAGCGGTTGTACATGACGATTTTTTTGGTCAGGAGGAATATGCATTGGGTTATTATGTCGGGGTACGAAACAAACCCGGCCTATAGAAAGGTCCGGGTTAGGAATAAAGTTGTTACATATTCATTGACCTTACGCCTCCCCGTTAGCTGAACAGGCTACCGAGCGGCAGCCTCCAAATTCTTAATAACCATAAAGTCATAAAATACATTTTCTATGCAAATAGAGTCAACTTTGTAAAGTGAAATATTTATTAAAAGGTAGGAGCAGGTGGTTCGTCTATTTTCATACGGAGTAAACTATAAGGCTTCTGCCGCAGGTCATTTCCATAATGAAATCTTGCCTGCCGATGAAGTTGGTTCACGATGAAATATAAGTATTGATCTGGACCAATAGAAAAAGTATCCGGCCATAAAATTCTCGGATCATGTGCGATGGTTTCCATTATTCCATTCGGCAATATCTTTCGAATACTATTGTTTTCATAGTCTCCAGCGTAAACGTTTCCTTTTGCATCGGTGATCATTCCATCTGAAGCACCTTTTTCTCCCCAATACTTCACGTGATACTGTAAATTCATATCCGGTATCGTTCGGTCTCTTAGGGCTTCCGTTGAAATCGAGTACAGATAACGACTGGAGAGAGGACAAAAATACAACATCTTGCCGTCCGGGGAAATCGCTATACCATCGGATGCCAATCTAAAGGGTGAAGTAGATCCGTCTTTGTTTCGATTCATCAGGATTTTACCTTCAACTTTCGGTAAAAGAAAGAGATCGGGCGAAGTTGAATTTGCCCCGTTTAACCGTCTCCAGGCATAACCCGTTTCTAAATCAACGACAATAATGGCTCCTGGTCCTCGGGAAGACGAATCCGTTATATAAGCATAACCTGCTTTACCAACACGAAAATCAAATCGGACATCATTCAGATAAGTGGTTGGCAGGACAACATCTTCCGTAAATGTATAAACACTTCTTATGGTATTTGAATTTAAATCTACAGCGACTAACTTCGCCCCCCCTTTGATGGGTTCTGAGAAATTAGGAGCTCCTGTATCCAGTACCCAAAGCGTACCATTTCCATCAGCAACGACACTTTGGACACTAATGAAGGACGTTGTGATATTCGATGGGCTTACCACATTAGCGTCTAAACTAGGATAAGGCTGTAATGTATCGTGAACGATTTCAGCCACCGTAAATTTAACGTCGTCTCCCCATTTCGGAAAGCAAATGAAAATACGCCCGGTTTCAGAAACAGCAACGCCTGTAGGCATGGCTCCGTAAAATAAAAAAACCGCCTCAAACTTACCGAAATACTTTTCACTCGGTAACATCACTTGTTTAAAATCCTCCTCACAGATTCGAACTGCTATCACCTATTTATATGACTGAATGTGGTTCAAGTGCCTGGATAATAAAATAATTTTACAGGAACCCCGCAAGTTCGTATCTATGACGGACAACGAGTAAACCGTGTTGTGTTTGCCTAAGTATCACCGCCCACGAAAGTATGAATAATAAGAAGTACACTATACATAGGAGCCTCCTTCCTTGTACAAGCTATGGCCATGGACATGGAACGAAATTTATTACTGCTAGTCTGGTTTGTGTGTATAACCACCATCTATTTTCTTGTTCCAAGAGCAAAAGCTCATGAATTTGTGTTGTGCTTTCTTGTGTGTCAGGCTGTTGGATGGATAGTAGATGTGCTGCTCGTTCAATTTGATTTGGTGGCCTACCCGTTACGTGAATTCCCCACAGCCTCGGATTTGAATATCACGTTCAAAGTGTTGTGGACGCCTGTTGCGAGCGGTCTGTATTACATCTATAGACCTCGTGCGAATAAGTTGACAAAGTGTTTTTACTTTGCAGCCTGGATTTCACTGCTCACCTTAATCGACGGGATGCTAGCCGCAAAAACCGAATTGGTGGTTTATGTTCATTTTCACTGGAGTCTGATGGCGATTGTGTACTCGATTATTTTTCTGTCCGTCCGCGGCCTCGCGAGCTGGTTCTTTAGAGACCGCAAAGTTTTCAGGGAGGAAGCGAATGAGCGATGAGTTTGCTGCTGCAATACTGCATTATTGTTTCAGTGTGGATCCTTTCATTGTTATTGATTCTCTTCATCCCGCGGCAGAAACGTCGATTGGCAATGGTCTCTTTTTTGTTCAAACAGTGGATTACGTGTATTTTCGGTCATGCCGTGGTCGAACTCCAACTTCTCGCCTATCCCGTAAGAGAGCTTGCCGACGTTAGCCGGACGAGCTTCACCTATGAATATATGGCTTATCCGATGACATGCGCGGTGTTTAACGCCTATTATCCGTCCCATCGGAGGCGCTGGATTCAATTCGGCTATTATGTATTATTCACTACTGTACTGACGGTGATCGAGGTGCTTATCGAACAATATACCGATCTGATTCGGTATGTTCGTTGGAACTGGTTTTGGTCATGGGCCACGATTTTTCTCACATTCCTGATGACTCGAGTGTTCTGTGTGGTCTACTTCGGAACCATGACACGAGTGGAAGCGGCAAAACAAAAGAACGCAGCCAGTACGACACGTTCCTAAATGTGGGGCTATGCCCCCTAGGAAGCAGAATAAAGAGGGAGGCCCCTTAAAGGCCTCCCTCTCGCTTGTCATGATTCGCTGCGCTGGTCCGGCAAATCAAGCGCCTTCGTCAGTGACTCTCCGTGTCTATGGCAAATACGATCCTCCGAGCGTCAACGCAGGTCATTTGCCCATGCGGAGAGTATCGGCGTAAATTCGGAAAACATCATACGCAGCGTCTACATAGACAGACGACCATACTTCGACATTAGTGAGTTTGACTCCATTTGTATCCGAAAAAGAAGGAGAATCTCTGCCACTACCAAAGCTACCGTTTTATTGTTGGTCTGGCAGACGTAATGCGTTTGCTGAAGTTTGCGCTTGATCTAAAAACTCCTCTGCTTGGGTCAATTGCTGCCGGGCCGTCTCCAAAGCTTGTGAATTTGTTGCCGCATTAGATTCACTTATCGAGCTTATCGCCTGATTTAAAGCCGTTTGCGCCTCAGAAACCGCGTTAGATGCATGCTGCTCCAGCGTATTGCCGCTCGAGTGAAGTGTACCTTCTACCGGTTTTCTTGCATTTTCGGTGGCTAGATCAATTTTGTTTTCATTGGGCAAGGTGAGTCCTCCTTCCGTGAGCAAAGATCAATAACTTTAACAGAAATAAGTATGCGGTTGAGATTTTGTTTATATTCTTACGACTGCATGGGAATATTCGGACCCCACATTTCCGGCAATCCATTTTAGTATAGGATCCAATGCTTAGGAAAATCTAACCTTGATGAAAGAAAGGAGGGGATAATTACCCAATGAATACGCCAACGCTAGCGCCACACGAATCGATGGAACTGCATGAAGCGTTAAACTTCAAAACGCTCTGCCTCGCTAAGTCAAAACTTATGCAAGGCTTGGTCTTTGACCAAGAGCTGAAAGCGTTAATGCAGAAGGACGTCATTCTATCCACGCAACAGATCACCGAGCTCCAGGCGATCTACGCAAGAGCCCCATTCCAAGCGCCTGTTCCGAATAGCCCGACACCTATCACAAATTAAAGGGGAGCGCCAATGAACACCGATTATTTAGACCCGATTAATTCGTTAAATATGCCGGAGATGGCAGATATGACATTTGCAATGGACTTCCTTATTCGTGCCAAGGAGGGTGTGAGAAATTTGTCCATCGCCCTGACGGAAACGGCTTCTCCCGATGTAAGAGCGCTGCTGCGCAATCATCTTATACAGGGGATTGCCCTGCACCAAGAAATCACGGAGCTTATGATTCGCAAAAAATGGTTCCATCCTTACGAGCTGAACGAACAGTACCAACTCGACCAGCTTTCAGCGAAAAATACGGTGATGATCGGGCAGATGAATTTGTTCCCGGATGATACGTCGCGTAAAGGGATGTTTGATCGGACCCCAGATCAACATATTGGAGGACATAAAGCATGAAGGCGGTAACGTATCAAGGGATTAAAAATGTCGTGGTCAAAGAGGTGCCGGATCCGAAGATTGAGAAACCGGACGATATGATCGTAAGAGTCACCAGTACCGCCATTTGCGGTTCGGATCTTCACCTGATTCACGGGATGATCCCTAACCTTCAGGAGAACTATGTCATCGGGCATGAACCGATGGGGATCGTAGAAGAAGTAGGCCCTGAAGTGACCAAGGTAAAGAAAGGCGACCGGGTGATCATCCCTTTCAACATCGCATGCGGACAATGCTTTTATTGTACGAATCAGCTGGAAAGCCAATGCGACAATTCAAACGAACACGGGGATATGGGCGCATATTTCGGCTACACCGGAACGACCGGTGGTTACCCTGGAGGGCAAGCCGAGTATTTACGAGTTCCGTTTGCTAATTTCACCCACTTCAAGATTCCTGAAAACTGCGAGCAACCGGATGAAAAGCTAAGCTTGATCGCCGATGCCATGACGACGGCATTCTGGAGCGTAGATAACGCCGGCGTCAAGAATGGAGATACGGTCATCGTGCTCGGCTGCGGTCCGGTCGGACTTCTTGCCCAGAAATTCTGCTGGCTGAAGGGAGCAAAGCGGGTCATCGCCGTTGACTATGTCGATTACCGCTTACAGCATGCGAAGCGAACAAACAATGTGGAAATCGTAAACTTCGAACAGGATAAGAATATCGGCAACACTCTCAAGGAAATGACCAAAGGCGGCGCCGATGTCGTGATTGATGCGGTAGGAATGGACGGCAAGATGAGCGATCTCGAATTTCTAGCCAGCGGTTTGAAACTGCAAGGCGGCACCATGAGCGCATTTATCATTGCATCTCAGGCTGTCCGCAAAGGCGGGACCATCCAAGTCACTGGGGTATACGGCGGACGCTATAACGGATTCCCGCTCGGCGACATCATGCAACGCAACGTGAATATCCGTTCCGGGCAAGCCCCGGTCATTCACTACATGCCGTATATGTACGAGCTGGTTACGTCGGGCAAAGTAGACCCTGGAGATATTGTTACGCACGTCATTCCGCTTAGCGAGGCCAAGCACGGCTATGAAATGTTCGATACGAAAACGGACAATTGCATCAAGGTCATCTTAAAGCCCTGAATATGGGTAAATACAGGGGAGGACAATCCGAATGAATTCCAATTACGCTTTGCATGAGATGCTGGAGGTTCATGAAATGGCTGCGTTCAAGACCGTTTGCATGACCAAATCCAAAACCATGCAAGCTCTGGTAACCGACCCGGAGCTCAGGCAAATTTTGCAGCAAGACGTGCAATTATCACAGCAGCAGCTTCAGGAGCTCGGTGGAGTGCTGTCTAAAGTGACCCTAACCTAAAGGAGATAGAAACATGAACACCCTATTAGAACACTTGACAGGGCTTCATACGCTGACCGACGACGTGATCGCAATGGATTTTTTGATGAACGCCAAGAGCGGAGTCAGAAACTACGCCATGGCCGTAACCGAATGTGCCACCCCCGAAATCAAGCAAATTTTGATGAAACAGCTCGACGAAGCTATAGACTCCCATGAAAAGATAACAAACTACATGATGCAGCGGGGCCTATACCATCCCTACCATATTCCGGAGCAAATTCAGCTCGATCTGAAAAATATTCAGACCGCTATTAACTTTATGTCCTGACACCGTATTCGTCCCGACAAAACGCGCAAAACCACCATGGTTCAGGCGCGTTTTTTTTGATTTTAGCCGAAGACTATAGAGAATAAAATGTTCCCCGTGTCAAGAATCCAACAATACAATAAGGGCAGACACGCTCCGCACTTTTTTTGGCTTCGTCACAAACACACTTGAATAAGCGTTCCTTCGTTTGTTTTGCTTCTGATTGTCATCGCCACGCACTCTGTGGATCACTGCTCTCACGTCTCCCCTTTTCTATAGGCATTCTTATGTTGCCAATCTGTGCAGATAACCTCTGATTTGTGATTTTAAAATACTAAATCCTCCGGCATTCCGTAGAATTAATTGAACTATTCTGACAATTTTGCACTCACATCATGATCTGGCTTCAGCTGCGCAAGGATACGTTCCACCTCCTTGCGCTTCATAATAGTAGGTGCTTCTGGGAAGTTGGAGGACTCTGCACATTGCTGATATCGAGTATTTGTGTTGATTGTTCCGGATCACATTTACTTTCCTCCTAGTATCAGCGCAGCTTGCTTTAAAATATCATTTTCCATCTGCAATTTTTTCAGTTCTTTTCGCAATTCGATGAGTTCTTGTTGTTCGGGAGTCGGACGGTGTTAGTTCATATTCACGGATAATGTCTTTTCTCGGCTTTCCACTTTTATAGAGCTGAACCATTTGTTCTGTGAACTCGGGCGTGTAAGTTCTTCTTGGTCGTTTTGTCATGTAAATTCTCCTTGGGTAGGTTAGTTGTAGACTACTTGACCTTAAAATTTCTGTCTAGGAAAGTGTAGCCGATCCAATCATATGCATTGAATTCTAAGCCAATAAATGACAAAGAGGGTTCTCCTCTAAGCATAGAACCCCTTCTTTCTACTTCACCTAATGTAAAATAATTAAGTCTGTTGACTGCTATTAACAACACCTATCCGGCCCGCAAATCATCCCCTCTTCGATCCCCCAGCCTTCGCCACTTTCCTACTCTCCACCTCAATCACCTGCTCCAACGCCTCTTTCGACCGAACCCCACGCAACACCGAGTCCCCAATGATAAAAGTCGGCACAGCCGTAATATCCACCTCCGCCGCACGCTCCAGCGCCTTTTTATGCGCATCCCGATACTTCTGCGACACCAACGCCTCACGGTACTCCGACTCATCCAACCCGATCTCCCCGGCCAGCTTAGTCAGCACATCAATATCCCCGATGTCCTGCTCTTCTTGGAAAAACGCTTGGAACATCCGATGATTGTACTCGTTCCCTTTTCCGCGCTCTTTGGCAAATTGGTAGCCCTCAAACGCGAGATGGGTGTGCGGCTGCGGGGAGACGTGCGGAAGCGTGATGTTGACGCCGTAGTGCTCAGCCATTGGGTAGACGGAATCCTTCCAGACGCGCGGGAGGTATTCGTCTTCCACTCTCAGCGTTTCTGCTGGGTAGGATCGCAGCTCGTAGGGCATCCACTCGACTTCGACATCTTTGCCTTGGATAGCTTGTTCGAGCGGCACTTCGGCGATGAAGCAGAATGGACAGACGTAGTCGGAATAAACTTGGACTTTTACGGTCATGTGGGATCGTGCTCCTTTTGGCTTGGAATTTTTACGTTACAAGTGTGGGCAATGCAGGAGCAAATGAATCAAGGGTCGGAGGGCAATTCGTCGCTATCATGGTCTTGGCCTTGATGGAAGAATTTGTGTGCGTTGTTGTGTGGGTTGTCGGTGCGGTTGCTCACTGTTTCAGCAAACTCGGCTGATTCAGCTTCTCCAATTAACCCCGTAACACCCGATACAACGCATCCGCCCCAAAATGCACCGCCTCCACCGGAATACGCTCGTCCGCCGCATGGATCAGTGAGGTGAATTTCATCGATTCAGGCAAATTCATCGGCAGAAAACCATACGTCTGAATACCGATCCGCGAAAAATAGCGCCCATCCGTCCCAGCCGGCAACAGCATCGGGACAGGGATTCCCTCTGGATCAGCCTGTCTCAGCTGGTCAGCCAGCTTGGGAAACAGCCCCATATCCGGCTCGCTTGGAACAGGGTCATAGCGGATCAGCTCGAACTCTATCATCTCCGCCTGTTGGCCGATCACAGCACGGAGCTCGTCATAAAACTGCTCAGGCGTAAATCCAGGCAGAAGGCGTCCATCCATCTCGACGATGATTTCGCTTGGGACGACATTGATTTTTTCTCCTCCACGGATGATGGTCACGGTGACAGTATTGCGCAGGAGCGGCTCAAATGTAGCGCCCTTCTCCCCCATCAGCTTGAGTATGGGATCGGTCAGCGCGGGATTGAGCAGCTGTCTCAGCAGAAAACTGGCTGGAAAAGGCAGATGGGAAGCCATGGATTCGATCATTAGTTTAGCGGCTGGGGTGATATGGACGGGTAGACGTGCTTCGTTCATTTTGGTTAAAAAGGATGCCAGTTGACCGATGCTGCCGTCCTTTTTGCCGAGTGAGCCGTGACCGCCTGTGCCTCTTATTTTGGCGCGAACCCAGCAGAGCTGTTTTTCGGCGATCATGATGGGATAAAAGCGTTGATTGTTCACCTGTAGTGAAAATCCACCAAATTCACCTATGGCATGACGTACCCCTTGGAACAGGTGGGGATGCTCTTCGACCAAATATTTGGCACCGTATTCACCGCCTGCTTCTTCGTCACTGACGATGGCAAGAATGATGTCACCGGACAGAGAGATCTGCTCGGCATGTGCCCGCAGGAACGCTGCCAGCATCATGGCGACGCCGCCTTTCATGTCTAACGCCCCTCTTCCCCAGACGAAGCCGTCATGAATCTCGGCGGCAAAAGGCGGGTGCGTCCACTTCTGATCCTGTGTGCCGACGACGTCGACATGACCGTAGAGCAATAACGGTGGTTGGCTTCCGTTCCCTTTTAATCTGGCAATCAGGTTGGGGCGCTCGGGGTCTTTGGCGACGATGGTGGTTTCGATTCCGGCGTCGTGGAGCAGGCCTTGGATGTATTGGATGCATGCCTTTTCGTGTCCGGGCGGGTTGGTTGTATCGAAGCGAATGAGGTCTTGCAGGATTTGAACGGGGTTTTCATAGATGGGCATAGGCTGTGGTGCTCCTTTCGCGGGTCGTGATTGTGGGTTGTGAATCATCGTGATGGATCGTGACTGTGAATTGAGAATGTGAGTCGTGGTGAATGGTTGTAGACGTGAGTCATGATGGTGAGTCACGGTTGTTCTACGTCACTCGCACGTATTTATGGTTGAGCAGAAATGATAAGGACAAACCCCCTCTGGTGAGAAGGGGTTTGTTTGGTTTGAATATGAACGGTGTAAATGGTCGTGCTGTACGCTTGCTACACTCCCTGTAGCGCAGTAACTAGCTCGCAGTAACTGCTGTGCCTTGGTGTGTATGTTACGGAGTTCGCTACTGTTTTTTCTGCTGGCTATATTGGTTGACCATCAGTTGGATGCATTTGACGTAGAGCTGGACGGTCTCCTTCATTTTTTCCTTGTTCAAGCGCTTGCCGTTGTATTCCCATCGGCATTGGATGCGGGACGGCTGCTCTTCTACCGTGAGGATGACATCGAAGAGCTGGAGCCAGTCTGGGTTGATCGTGAGGCCAGTGAGGTGTCTCGCGTGGTAAAGCGGGAGAATCGCGTCTTGGCTGGCGGTTGAGTTTACCAGCTCTTTCCATGTATATGCCTCTTGTCCGGCACTCTCTCCCTGCTTGTTCACGTAACGGAACAGTTGATCCAGCTGATTAAATGGCGCAAGGTCGATCTCCATTGCCTGCACGGCCTGTTCGTCAGTCATGGAGTAGGCGATCAATTGCGCTTGCTGGCTGATCTGTGACCAGAGGTAGACGTAGGCTGAGTAGCAAATATCGCTGACCAGCACGTTTTCCGCTTGGGCCATTTCCTTCAGCTGGTGGTAGACGGCTTGATCGAGCTGGAATTGATACGACGCCACATTCGACCCGAGCCGCGCTGCTTCTGCGGATGCGTGGAAATAGCCTTTGGGCAACGGCAGATGCGAGAGCGTAACGTTGCGGTTCTGCTGGGTAGTCAAGGTGTCTAAGTGTCCAGCCAGCTTGGAGATGGTCGGGTAGGCGAACAGGTCGGCTACCTTCAGCTGATTCGGGAAGCGTTCTTCCAGCTTCTGATGGGCACGCAGGATCAGCAGGGAATTGCCGCCGACGTCGAAGAAATTGTCGTGGATGCCGATCTCTTTTTTGCCCAACAGTTCTTGCCACAGCTCGGCGAGGAAGCGTTCGGTGTCATTGCTGGCTGCCACGAATTCTACACCTGTACGCAGGTTGTGATCGGGTGCTGGGAGTTGCTTGCGGTCTACCTTGCCGTTGGTGGAGAGCGGTAAGGCTGGCAGTTGCATGAAATGGGCCGGGATCATGTAGTCGGGCAGTTGCTTGGCGAGATGGGCTTTCAGTTCGAGCACGGAAAGCTCCTGTCCCGCCACGATATATGCACACAGATACGTCTCCTGCTGCTGGTCTTTCCGGGCGATCACCACAGCTTCGTTGACAGACGGGTGGAGCATGAGCTGGTGCTCGATCTCGCCGCACTCGATGCGGTAGCCGCGGATTTTGACCTGATGATCCAGCCTGCCGAGGTACTCAATATTGCCGTCCGAAAGCCATCTGGCGAGGTCTCCGGTGCGGTACATGTTGGTTGCGGGATCAAAAGGATTCGGGATGAACTTCTCTGCGGTCAGCTCCGGACGATTCAGGTACTCGCGGGCAAGACCGACACCGGCGATGCAGAGTTCTCCTGCGATACCGATCGGTTGAAGCTGGTTTTGTTCATTGACGATGTACAGCTGGATGTTGTCGATTGGTCTGCCGATCGGGATGACGGTCTCGCCGGAATCGGTGTCGGTGACGCATTCATAATAGGAGACGTCGACGGTTGCTTCCGTCGGGCCGTACAGGTTGATCAGCCTGGTCGGATGCCATGCGCCGATGGTCTGGCGGAATTTGTCCACTTGGCTCAGGTTGAGTGCTTCGCCGCTGGTAAATACGTGCTTCAGGGTGGCCAGCTGCTGTCGGGTCTCCCCTTTTTCCACATACTCAAGGAACAGGTTGAGCATCGACGGGACAAAATGCATCGTCGTCACCTTCTGCTCCGCAATGGTCTGAATCATCTGCTGCGGGTCTTTTTCGCCGCCTGGTGCAAGCATGATGACACGTGCTCCTGTGAAGCTCCACCAGAACAGCTCCCAGACGGATACGTCAAAGGTAAACGGCGTTTTTTGCAGGATCACGTCTTGTTCGGTCAGCGGGTACATCTTCTGCATCCACGCGATCCGGTTGATGACAGAATGGTGTTCGATGACGACGCCTTTAGGCTGGCCGGTTGATCCGGAGGTGTAGATGACGTAGGCACGGTTGCGGGAGTCGTGGACTTTTGGCAAGGTGCTGACGTCTTCATGGTTGTAGCTGCCGTCTTCGAGGTTGATGACCTCTGCACCAAGCTGTGCTGCGGTGGTGAGGTATTTTTCCTGGGTGAGCAGCCAGTGGGAACCGCTGTCCTGCATCAGGTAGCCGATGCGCTCTGCCGGCAGATGAGGCGCGATTGGGACGTAGGCGCCGCCTGCTTTGAGAATCGCCATGACGCAGACGATCATCTCCAGGGAACGGTCGAGCATGATGGCGACGAGGGATTCGCTCTGGACTCCTTTTTGGCGCAGGAGTCTTGCCAGCTGGTTGGACTTCTGATCCAGCTCACGGTAGGTCAGGGACTCACCTTCATAGCTCACGGCGATGTGATCCGGCGTCTGCTGAGCTTGGCGTTCCAGTACGGCATCGAGTGTCAGATGGGCCTCGTAGTCGGCCTGTGTCGCATTGAAGTCGTGCATGATGAGGCGTTCTTCCCCGTCTGTCAGCATCTTGATCTGTGCGAGCGGCGTCTGTGGCTGCATCACGGCCTGCCCGATGATCTGGCAATAATGTGCCACCATGCGAGAAATCGTCTCGGGGGTAAGCAGCTTGGTGCGATACTCCACATTCAGCTGGAGCGTATCCGCCTGCTCGACGAATTCAAAGGTGATGTCTACTTTGGAAGCACGATGGTTCATCTCATATGGGGTGAACTGCATCTCTTCGAGTGTCAGCTCGGGGAGTCCCATGTTTTGCAGGACGAACATCACGTCAAATAGCGGATTGCGGCTCAGATCGCGCGGGATGTCCAGCTGGGCCACCAGCTTTTCGAACGGGTAATCTTGGTGTTCATAGGCAGAGATCGCTGCTTCCTTCACTTCCTCCAGATAGGAGCGGAACGTCTTGTCCCCTGTCGGATGGCTGCGGAACGCGAGCGTATTGACGAACATTCCGACGAGTGGCTGCATGGCTGGATGCGTGCGTCCGCTGACTGGCAGGCCGACGATGATATCATCTTGATTGGTATATCGGTACAGCATGGTGTAAAAGGCGGTCAGCAGGGTCATGTACAGTGTCGTGCCTGATGCTTCGGCGAATTGCTTGATCTGTGTGGTCAGGTCTGCCGGGAGTGTGTAGCTGGATTTGCTGCCGTCGTACTGCTGACTGGTCGGACGTGGGAAATCGAGCGGCAGATTGAGAAGCGGCAGTTCCCCTTTTAGTTGATCAAGCCAGTATTTCTCCTGCTGTTGGAGTTCGGTGCTTTGCAGCCAGTTTTGCTGCCAGACGGCGATATCTTTAAGCTGTAAAGGAAGTGGCTCGACTGTGAGACCTTGGTACAGCTGGATGAATTCTCGGGTGAGGTTCACCATCGAGATGCCGTCGGAGACGATGTGGTGCATGTCGAGCAGCAGGATGTGCCCGTGTCCGCTCGGTTCGATGTGACTGCTTCGTTCCATGTCTGACTGGTCTGGGTGCGGCTGTGTATTCGGATGCTCGGACAGTTGGATGATCCCCGCACGGAAAAGTGGTGCTGTCCGCAGGTCGAACGGCTGGATGAACGTCTCCGCAAGCGCCTCTACCTGCTCTTCTGTCCCAGTCCATGCAGTGAGATGGAGTGTGACATCGTCGTGGATCTGTTGCATCGGTTCGCCGTCTACCATGACGAAGCTGGTACGGAGCGGTTCGTGACGCTGAACGAGTGCGTTGAGCACCTGCTGCAAACGCTCGATGTCCAATTTTCCGGTGATCCGCATCGCGACAGGCAGATTGTAGGTGGTCTGGCTCTCTTCCATTTGTTGAAGGATAAACAATCGGTTCTGAGCTGGAGAGAGCGGATAGTATGGCTGTGGTGCTGCTTGTGGGATCGCTGTCCATTGCTCCTGCTGTTGCCCCGGCTCGGTCTCGCTGATCAGGCCGGCCAGTTGTTCGATCGTTGGCGCGGCAAAAATCTGCTTGAGCGGGATGTGGACGGCGAAGCGTTCTTTGATTTTGCCGGTGAGCTGTGTCGCCTTGAGTGAGTGCCCGCCGAGCAGGAAAAAGCTGTCGCGTACGCTGATGCTGGTGATGCCGAGCAGCTCTTCCCAGATGTGGGCCAGCTGTTGCTCGGTTTCGGTGCGTGGGGCGATGTGTTCTTCGGTGCTGCTTGATTGGATCAGGTCTGGTGCGGGCAGCTGTTTGCGGTCGATTTTTCCGTTGGGGCTGAGTGGGAACTGGTCAAGCTGGACGAAAAAGCTTGGGATCATCACCTCTGGGAGATAACGCAAAAGGTGGTTACGCAGGTCGAGTCGGTCGATTGCTGAATCGATGTCGGCTTCGCTGAGTTGGTTGGTCGCAGTATCGGTAGCGCCTTCACTGATTTGGTTGGTCGCAGTATCGGTGTTGCCAACGCTCTTCTCGTTCGTCGAAACCGCCGTGAAGTATGCAACCAACGCCTGCTCCCCTGCGTGATCCTTGACCGCCGTCACCAAGACCTCTTGGATCGCCTCATGCTGCTGCAGGGCGAATTCGATCTCGCCGCACTCCATCCGCACGCCCCTGATTTTGATCTGGTGGTCGATGCGTCCGAGGTATTGGATATTGCCGTCTTGGGCCCATCTGACGAGGTCTCCGGTGAGGTACATGCGCTCGCCACGAGCAAACGGGTCGGCGACGAATTTTTCTTGGGTGAGCGGTTCGTTATGCAGATAGCCGCGTGCCAAGCCTACACCGCTGATCGCAAGCTGGCCGGGTACACCGATGGGCTGTAGCTGGTGGTTCTCGTTGATCACGTAGAGTCGGATGTTATCAATCGGCTTGCCGATCGGTACGTGGTCGATCTCCGTGTCCGTACACTCGTAGTAGGACACGTCGACGGTAGCTTCGGTCGGGCCGTAGAGGTTCACGAGCTTCAGGTCGGGATGCTGCGGGCTGGTGAACAAGGCTTTGAACCGTCTGACATGCTGGACCTGCAGTGCTTCTCCGCTGGTGAATACATAGCGCAGGCTAGAGAGTGCCTTGGTGTCGCCGGACTCTTGCTCCAGGTACTGTAAAAAGACATGGAGCATGGACGGGACGAAGTGCATCGTCGTGACTTTTTCCTGTGTGATGGTATCTAGGATGCATTGCGGGTCTTTCTCGCCGCCCGGTTCGAGGAAAACGACGGATGCGCCTGTGGTGCTCCACCAGAACAGCTCCCAGACGGAGACGTCGAAGGTGTACGGTGTTTTTTGCAGGATGACGTCTTGCCCAGTGATCGGGTAGGCCCGTTGCATCCAGTGAATCCGGTTGATCGCCGCCTCGTGTTCGATCATCGTGCCTTTTGGCTTGCCTGTGGAGCCGGAGGTGTAGATGACGTAGGCGAGGTTGCGGGAGGTGTGGATCGGCAGCAGATTGGTGGAATCGGCTTGGGATGCATGATGCACTTGGTCATCCAGCAACACCACTTCACCTGTCAAGCTATGCTGCTCCACCCACTTATGGTGTGTGCAGATCAGTACGGCGCGGCTGTCCTCCAGCATGTAGCGAATCCGTTCCTGCGGGTGGTGCGGGTCGATTGGCAGGTAGGCCCCGCCCGCTTTGAGAATGCCCATGATGCCGATGATCATGTCCAGAGATCGCTCCACCATGATCGCGACGATACTATCGGGACCGACGCCTTGGTTGCGAAGGACACGGGCGAGTTGGTTGGCTTTTTCATTGAGTTGGCGGTAGGTGAGTGTCTCTGCACCGAATTTGGCAGCAGGATTGTCTGGTGTCGCCATGACCTGCTGTTCGAACCACTCAGATAAAGTCAGACCAGTTGGGTATGGCTGTTCGGTCTGGTTGAACTGGTGTAGGATTTCTGCCTGCTCATCTGGTTGAATCAGGGACAGCGCCTGATAGGACTCTGTCGGATTGTCTGTGATCTGCCCCATGAGGTGGACAAAATGATGCATGAACCGCTCCATCGTCCCGCGCTGGAACAGGCTGGTGTTATACTCCAGCTCGGCAAGCATCTCGTGGGAATCAGACACGTAGACATCGAGCTTGAAGTCCAGCTTCGCCGACTGCTGGGTCACCTTCTGCGGGATGAGCTGCAGGTGCTCGCCCCGGATGGTGAGGTCTGCGTCCAGCTCGTTATGGACGATCAGCATGGTGTCAAACCAGAGATTGCGGGACAAGTCCGTCTGCGCGGAAGCCGGAACCGCTTGAACCAGTCTGTCATATGCCACATCCTGATGCTCGTAGGCGGCGAGCAGGGTCTGGTGCAGTTCTTTTGCATAGTCGATGACGGTAATCGGTGCTGTCGGCAACTCAGTGCGGATCGGGAGAAAATTATTAAACATTCCGACCATGGTCAAAATATCGGGATGGCTTCTGCCTGCCGTCAGGGAGCCGATGATGAACTCGTGCTGGCCTGTGTATTTGTGCAGGGTGATGGTGTAGATGGCAAACAGCAGGCTGTTGAGCGTGATGCCTTCTTTTTGCGCGATCTGTTCCAGCTTATCGGTGTAGGCTGGGGCGATCTGGAATGGCACGACATCGCCGGTGAACTGACGCTCTTGGGGCCTCACGTGGTCGGTCGGCATATCGAGTACGGGCAGTGGGCCTGCAAGCTGTTTTTTCCAGTAGGCAAGCTGCTCCTCCATGTGTGGGGAGGTGGCTTGGCGGCTGTACCAGACAGCGTAGTCTTTGTACTGGAGCGCCAGTGGTGAGAGTGTTTTTTGATCATAGAGGGAGATGAAGTCGTTCAACAGCACTTTCATCGAAATGCCGTCTGCGATGATGTGGTGCAGATCGACGAACATGTATGGACCTGCTGCGGTGGTGACGAGTTGCACACGGCAGAGTGGTGCTTGGGTCAGGTCGAATGGCTGGACAAATGCGGCAAACGATGAGTGCAAGTCTGCGCTTTGTTCTGGCTGTGCGACTTGTTGTGTGTCTTGTTGTACGTCTTGTTCTGTCTCTTGCCCTGGCTTTTGTACGTGTTCACCTTCACGATAAGCAACCACATCTACGCTCAACTCCACTTGCTCGTGGATGAACTGTACGACCTGCCCATCCTGCCAGCCAAAAGAAGTACGCAGCGGTTCATGGCGCCGGATGAGCTGTTGCCATGCGCTCTGGATCGCGGTGAGATCGGCGTTGCCTTCGAGCTTGATCAGCAGCGGGACGTTGTAGGTTGTACCGACTCCGTCGAATTGGGCTTGGACGAACATGCGCTGTTGGGCAGAGGTGAGCGGGTACGTACGGACGTTTTGGGACGCTTTTGGTTGCACCAGTTTTTGCGAGCCATGAGCTGCTTCTTGAATTGCCCCATGAGTTGCTTCGTCTGCTTCGAACGCTTCGGCTGGTGGTATCGGCTCGTATGTGCTTTTCGCCGCCAGTTCGATCTGCATCGCCTGCTCACGGATGGTCGGATAGCGGAAAATATCTCCGATCGCAAACCGTACGTCGAACTCTTTATGAATCTGCGCGGTCAAGGAAGTCGCTTTCAGCGAATGACCGCCTACCTCAAGGAAATGATCCTCGCGCCCGACCCTTCCGATCTGGAGGAGCTCTTGCCAGATCTGTGCCAAGCGCTGCTCGGTCACGCCAACTGGGGCAACATAGGCATCTGCTGTGACCCACTCTGGCTCGGGAAGCGCTTTTTTGTCGATTTTGCCGTTGCGGGTCAGTGGCATCGTGTCAAGCTGGACGAAGTAGGATGGCATCATGTAGTAAGGAAGTGTTTCGTGCAGGGCGGCTTTCAGTGACGCGATTGTACCGACACCACCGTCCGTATCGCCAGCGTCTGTTCCACTGGCAACAAAATAGGCACACAACACACGCTCACTGCCGCGTTGCTTCACATCCACCACGGCTTCCAGAACACCTGCCACATCCATGATCTTGCTCTCGATTTCTCCAAGCTCGATGCGGTAACCGCGGATTTTCACCTGATTATCAATCCGGTCGAGGAATTCGATATTCCCATCGGACAGCCAGCGGACGAGGTCCCCTGTTTTAAACATCCGTTTAAAAGGATCTTGCGGATGTGGTACGAATTTTTCGTTGGTCAATTCCGGTAAATGCAGGTAACCGTCTGCCACCCCTTCGCCTGCGATACACAACTCACCTGGAATCCCTACTGGAACAGGCTTCATAGCTGCGTCTACGACCAAAAGCTGGGTGTTGCTGATCGGGCGTCCAATCGGGATGGTGTGCTGCTTTTCATCCACCTGATTGATCTCATAGGCGGTGGCAAAAACCGTCGTCTCTGTCGGCCCGTACACATGCATCAACCGACCCGGCCCCATGAATTGCAGGGCTTTTCGCACGTGGGCAAGCGATACCCGCTCACCGCCGAACAGGATTTTGCGCACGGACTGCAAGGCTTCCACATTCACATCGACGAGCGTATTGAACAGAGCGGTCGTGGTGAAAAAGATGCTGACCCGCTCTGTCTGAATCAGGTCGGAGAGCTTTTTCATGTCAAGCATGGTTTCTTTATTCACAAGTACGAGCTTGGCACCGTTCAAAAGAGCGCCATAGATATCAAAGGTAGAGCCGTCAAAGGCATAGTTGGAGAGCTGGAGCAGCGCATCTTCGCCAGTGATGGTGATGTAGTTGGTCTCCTTGACGACGCGGCAGACGTTGGTGTGGGTGGTCAGGATGCCTTTTGGCTTGCCAGTGGAGCCGGAGGTGTACATGATGTAGGCGGTGTCAGATGCGCTTGGACTGGTTGGCAGGTTGGCAGTGCTGTAGGTAGTGAGGTCTGGCAGGATGTCGTCTAGTACATGAATGGAGAGCTTAGGATTCTCTTCTTCCCCTTTTCCTGCAAAACATACGGCACCTGCGATCTCGCTGCCCAATGAGGCATACGCTTTTTGCGTCAAAATAGCCGCTGCCCCTGCATCCTCTACCAAAAGCTGAATCCGCTCCATCGGATACTGCGGATCGATCGGCACATAAGCCGCTCCCGCCTTCAGCACTGCAAGAATGCTTACGATCATTTCAAAAGAGCGATCTACCAGCAATGCAACACGGCTCTGGGATGTGATCCCCTGCTCCTCCAGCCATCTCGCTACTTGATTCGCACGCGCGTTCAACTCGTGGTAGCTGAGCGTCTCCCCGTCCATGACAAGTGCCGAAGCATCTGGCGTCAGTGCCACCTGCTGCTCGAACAGTCGGTTGAGCGGCATATGTTTGGGGAAGGCAGAGGTTGCACTGCTGTATTGCTCCAGCTGTTCTTTTTCTGGTTCCGTCAACAGACGGATGTCCTCTACTGCCATATCAGACTGCGACACGATCTGCTGGAGAATATGTACATAATGACCGACCATTCTCTCCACTGTATTGCGGTGGAACAGGTCTTCCGCGTACTCGACCATCAGCTTCAATTCCTGCCCGGCTTCGTAGCATTCCCAGGTCAGGTCGAATTTGGCCGTATGGTTCTCTACAGGGTAAGGCACAAAGGTCAGCGTCTCCGTGTTCATCGTTGGCAGTTCCATATTTTGCAAGGTGAACATCGTATCGAACAGCGGATTGCGGCCTGGTTCTCTGCGGACTTTTAAGAGATCGAGCATATCCTCAAAAGGAACATCCTGATGCTCCAAGGCTGAATAAAGCCCGGTCTTCACCTTTTGGAGCAGCTCGGCAAAGGTCTTCGACTCACCTGACTGAATCAAGATCGGGAGTGAATTGACAAACAGGCCGACTACTTTTTCGCTCTTCCGCAGGGTGCGCCCAGCAACGGCCGTACCGACCACGGTCTCCTTCTGCCCGCTGTAACGGCTCAGCAGGACGTGATACGCACTAAGCAGGACGCTGTACAAGGTACATTGCTGTTCCTTCGCGATTCGCTTCAGCCCGGAAGCCAGCTCGGCATCGACGAAGGTCTCCAGACGGTCGCCTTGGAAGCTTTGGTTGGTAGGTCGCAGATAATCCGTCGGCAGCTGCAGGACGGGAATCCCATCGGCAAATGTCTCTTGCCAAAAGCTGTAGGATGGCTCAAGGTGGGCATTGGCTCTCTGAATCCGTTGCCACTCTACGAAGTCTTTGTGCTGCAAGTGAAGCGGTTCCAATGATTCACCCTGATAGAGACGGACAAAATCCTGAATCAGAATCCCCATTGATGTCCCGTCTGAGATGATATGGTGCATGTCGAACAGGAACAGGTGGCGATCCTCCGCTACGCGGATCAGTTCCGCTCTGAACAGCGGTGCGGTCTGTAGGTTAAATGGTTGGATGAACGCCTGGACTTTCTTTTGGAGTTTCTGTTCATCCACTCCGGATTCGGCTTCAGCTTCATCGCGGTACAAGACGGTAACATCAATAGACTCGTGGCATCGTTGAACCAGCTGCCCATCTATCATTTCAAAAGAAGTGCGGAACGATTCGTGTCGCTGGATCAGTTGGTTCCAGACCTGCTGGAAGTGTGCGGGGTCTAGCTGCCCTTCTACCAGCATCGCCTGTGGCAGATTGTAGGTTACGTGATCAGGGTTCATCTCTTGCAGTACGTAGAGTCTTTTTTGTCCGGATGAGGCGGGATAGACGTCTTGTTCGCGCTGCTCCTGATCCTTTTCCCATTGCCGCTCAAGGAGCGAAACCGCTGCGATCTCCTGATGCTCGACACGGTTGGCGTGCTCCACATAGGTAGCCAGCTTGCGGATGGTCGCATATTCGAAAATAGTGTGAAGCGGCAGCTTCAACCCGAAATCATCTTCAATCCGGGAGATGACCATCATCGCTTTGAGCGAATTGCCGCCGAGTTCGAGGAAATGATCGTCCAGTCCAATCGCGGTGGAGTCGAGGATTTCACGCCAGATTTGGTAGATTCGCTGCTCTGTTTCGGTCGTAGCGGTATGGGTGGACTGGTATCCCCGCTGTGAAGATGTATCGTCCCATACATGAGTGGTTGAACGAGCTTCTGCTGATACATGTTCCACACCATCCGCATTCCCGACACGCCCTATACCTTGGGCCACCAGCTCCTGCTCAATCTCTTCGATCACCTGTGCGAATTCACCCTGATGAAATCTCTCAACCAGCTTGTAGCGCTGGATTTTGCCAGAGGTCGTCTTCGGGATATGCTTGATTGGCAGAATCCGCTTCACTTCCAGACCAGACTGGCGGTGAATATGCTGACCGATTGTACGCATCAGGGGAACGAATTTTTCGATGGAGCCACGGAACTGGATAAAGGCCCAGATTTCATCGGTGGCTGACTCCGCGTCAGGAATCCCGCATACAGCTGTTTTCCCGGCTTCCACACCGTCCACCTCTTCGGCGAGGCGCTCCAGATCGTACGGATAGATATTTTGACCGTTGACAAAAATAATCTCTTTTCTCCTGCCTACCACGTGCAGACGACCATGTACGACCACGCCGATGTCGCCTGTATCGAGCCAGCCTTCCGCATCAATAGTCGCTTTTGTCACATCCGGACGGCGATAGTAACCGCTCGTGACGTTGCGCCCTCTGATCTGGATGCGGCCGACGAAGCCTTCCTCCAGCACCTCATCATGCTCCCCACAGATCCGCATCTCACAGTCCTGCACGGGATAACCCACGTCGACCAGACTGATGCTGCCGATCTCACCTGGCTGGCTCATCTTGATTGGCTCGCCGACCAGCACCTGTGTGCGGTCGATCTCTATGTAACGAAGGGTCTCCTCCACAGGTGGGAACGTAACGCCAAGACACGCTTCCGCCATGCCGTATACCGGGTACATCGCCGTCTGCTTCACCCCATATGGTTCAAGCAGCTTCAGAAAGCTGTGGCAGACACTCGTCGAGATCGGTTCAGCCCCGTTGAAAATCAAGCGGATGCACGACAGATCCCAATCGACCGCCTTTTCCGGCTTGAAATAACGGGCAAAATGCTGATAACCGAAGTTGGGCGAGGAGGTAATGGTGATGCGGTGCTGATTGACCTTTTGCATCCAGATCATCGGCTGGGTCACGAAGACGCTCGGTGCCATTAAGAATTGCGGGAATCTTGCCATCAGTGGTGTCAGGTGAAACCCGATCAGCCCCATGTCATGTGTCAGCGGCATCCAGCTGAGGGTCGAATCGTTCCCGTCCGTCCCAGCCCCTGCGATGATCGCGCGCAAGTTGGTAAGCAGGTTGTCGTGTGTGAGCATTACGCCTTTTGGGTCGCCGGTGGAGCCGGAGGAAAATTGGATGAAGGCGATATCGTGCGGATCTGCGTCATATGGGGTCGGGAAGGTGGAAGCGTTACTTGTTGCAGTCCCCTCCACCTCGCTTCTTGTCACGCTCGGAACCAGTTCATCCACGATGAACAGCTTACGCTCCATCTCTGCTAGCGTCTCTTGCACATCATGCTGCTCCTGTTTCTCGTAAAAAGCCAGAATCCCGTTCCATTCACTCTGGGTGATCGTGAGGTATGGACTCTCTAAAACCTCCCAAATCTTGATCAGCTTATTGCGCTGCTCATTGCTGCCTACGGTCACCGGCACAGGGATCATTCCGCCGAGGATCGCGGCCCAGAACATATATAAGAACTCTTCATGATCTTCCAGCTGGAGTACGAGCTGGTCTTTGGGCTGCATGCCTTTTGCCTGCAGATGGGCAAGCATCGCCAATGACCGAGTGTACAGCTGAGCATAAGAGATAAACCGTTCCTGTGATTTTTTAACGATGGTCAGACCGAGTGTGTGGTCTGCCTGTTGATGATAGGACGAGAGTAATTGGATTAAGGTTGTATATGTCAAATGAGTTCAGCTCCTTCCGATTCAGGTCGCATAAAAAAGTGGGGGCTTCGTCAGATGTTTCTTGGTCGTCGTTGATGTTGGCCGATTCGCCTGTCTGGTCCTGCGAAGCCCCTCCTGCTCTTTATGCGATCACTTTTCCAAGCAAATGGATCAAGTTAACGAGGTACTGCTGAGTTTTTCCTGAATCATGTTGGCCTGTGCTTGTACCGTTGTTCTCGTGAGGAAGGTCTTGAGTGGGATCTCCTCTTGGAAGACAAGCCGGATGCGGGATTGCAGGGTGAGTAGCAGCATCGAGTTGCCGCCAAGCTCGAAGAAGTCGTCTTCGGTACCGACAGATTCGACTCCCAGCAGCTCCTGCCAGAGTTGTACCAGCTTTTCTTCTATTTCATTGCTTGCCATAACAAAGGTACGGCCTGTTTTGATAGCTCCGTCTGGCTGTGGCAGGGCTTTGCGGTCGATTTTGCCGCTGGTGGTCAGTGGCATCTGCGGCACTCGGATGAAATAAGACGGGATCATGTATGCTGGCAACTGACCGCCTACATGTGCACGAAGATCAGGTACCGTCAAGTCTGTCGCGCTGGTGCTGACATAGTAGGCACACAGATGCTGTGTACCTTGTGCATCCTGATGAGGCACGATGACTGCTTCGCTGATGTCTTCATGTGCCAGCAGTACGGCTTCGATCTCGCCTGGCTCGATGCGGTAGCCCCGGATTTTGACCTGATTGTCGATACGTCCGAGGAACTCGATCTGACCATCAGGGAGCCACATCGCGAGGTCGCCGGTGCGGTACATTTTCTCTCCTGTTACAAACGGGTTCGGGACGAATTTGTCATGGGTCATCTCGGTATTGTTGAGGTAACCGCGTGCCAATCCGATCCCTGCGATGCACAGCTCACCGGGTACTCCGGCAGGCTGGGGCTGGAGGTCGGCATTAACGATATAGATCTGGGTGTTGGTAATTGGTTTGCCGATCGGAACGGTGTTTTTCATGAGAAGTGGCTGGGTTGAAGCGACAGACTCGGACTCAGACGCGATCTCGATTTTGGACGCGGACTCAGTCTCGGACGTGGTCTTAGACGAGGCCCCGACTCCTGCTCCTCCCCCAGCTTCCCAATAGGTGGCGCAGACGGTCGATTCGGTCGGCCCGTAGGCATTGGTGTACACGACATGCGGTCCCCATAGGTTCACCAGGTCTTGTGTCGCCTCTGACCCCGCCGTGATCAGCCTGCGCAGGGATGGTGCCTGCTCTGGCTGCAGATAGATGGCATAGGTCGGTGGCAATGTCGCGATGGTGATGCCGTTCTCTTCCATGTATGCTCCAAAACGGCGGTAGTCATGGATCGTCTCTCTGGAGATCAGATAAAGCGTCGCACCCGTCAGCAGCGCCATGAAGGTCTCCCAGACAGACGCGTCAAAAGACGAGCTGGCGAACTGAACGATCCGATCTTGGGAAGACACTCCCCATTGCTGTTGGAAAAAGGCTTGCAGGTTGGCGATCCCCCGGTGCTCCACCATGACTCCTTTTGGCCGGCCTGTCGAGCCTGAGGTGTAGATGACGTAGGCGAGATCATCCGGCGTGCTGGTGCATGGCAGGTCGTCGGTCTCCTCCTCATGCAGGATCAGATCGTCAAGCAGGATCACCTCTGCCGCAAGCTCCACCTCCTGCTTCGCCAGCTCCAGCAATTTGCCCATGGCGACCTCTCTTTGGGTAAGCAGCCAGCTTGCCTTGCTGTTGTCGAGCATGTAGAGAATCCGCTCGGCTGGATATTCAGGGTCAATCGGCAGGTACGCACCTCCTGCTTTGAGAATCGCAAGGATGCTTACCACCATCTCCACTGAGCGTTCTGCCATCAGGGCGACGAGCGTATTAGGCTGTACGCCTTTTTGCTGTAAGATGCGGGCCAGTTGATTGGCTTCTTCATTCAACTCTGCGTAGGTCAGCTCTTCGTCTTCGAAAACCAGTGCGGTCTGATCAGGCGTGAGTTGTACCTGCTGTTCGAAGAGCTGGGAGATGGTTTTGTCTCTTGTCATGCTGGCTTGCGTCTGGTTGTATTCCACGAGCAGCTGGTGAAGCTCAGTCTCGGTCATCAGCTGTTGCTTGTCGATCGGACGGTCTGGGTCTTGGAGGATCAGCTGGAGACTGCGTCCGAAGTAGTGGATGAAGCGATGGGACAGATGGGTCAAGCGGGTGTCGGCTTGGATATGGATGCCGAATGATTCGGTGTCGGTATGGATGTGCACGTTGAACATGGTGTGGGTGTGCTCGTCGTGGTGTTTGCGCTGTTGGTGGATGAGGTGCCCTCGCTCGGCAGATTCTAGAATTCGGGTGTCACTGAAATCGAACAGGGTGTCAAAGAACGGATTGTCTACACTCGCCGGTTCAAGTTCGGGTACAACCGCTTTTCCTTGGTTGCCGAGGGCTTGACCATCCTTTTCAAGATGTTCACTATGGTCGAACAATGCCACGATCTCCCGCAGCGGCAAGCATCCGAATGTCTCCACGTCCACTACTTTCCGATGCACGGTCTCTACCCACTCGCGCCATGTTGTCCCTTTTTGATGCTTCACTCGGACAGGTAACGTGTAGAGTCGGCTTCCGCATAACTCAGTTCCATCTTCGGACAGGTCATCTGGACGCCCATACTCATTCGCCCCAATCTCCCCAAGCCGCAGACCCGCCAACAGGTCCTCATCCTCATAGACGAACATCCGCAGCGCACTCAGATAAGCGGCGAAGCAGGCAGAACGAATGGTCATACCGTTTTGGCCCGCCCACTCCTCCAACGCTGACAGCAGGTCTGTATCATACGAGTGGCTCACCGTGGTGTTTGTGGACGTTTCCATCCCCTGTATTGCTTTATCTACTGGCAGTTGCAGACGTTTGTACTCCTCCAACTCTTTTTTCCAGAAGGCAGCTGCGGCCGAGTCCCCGTCAAAGACCCCACTTTTCGCTGCGGTTCCCACCTGCTCCACTGCCACTTCGATAGCGGACAGGGTCTGCTCTGGGCGGCTGATCATCTGGCTCATAATCTCCACATAATCCCCCGCCATCCGCTGAATCGTCGCTTCCTCAAACAGTGCCGTACTGTATTCGATCTCCAGCGCGACCTGTTCGTCGTCCTCTGTCGCCTGGAAGGTCAGGTCAAACTTGCTGACCCGGTGCTCATATTCATATGGAGTGAAAATCAGGCTGTCCCTCTTAATCGAAGCACGCTCCATATTTTGCAGGATGAACATAGTGTCAAACAGCGGATTGCGGCTCATGTCGCGGCGAAGCTCAAGCTTTTGGATCAGCTCCTCCAGCGGATAATCTTGATGCTCGAAGGCCGATAGGGTGCAATCCCGTACCTCCCGGATGAACTGCTCCACGGTCTTGTGTCCCTGTGGTTGATTGCGGAGCGCGAGCGAATTGATAAACATCCCAATCAGCCCCTGCACATCCGCATGGCTTCGGCCTGCTGTCGATGTCCCGACGATGATGTCCTCTTGACCGCTGTATTTGCCAAGCAGAATGTTGTAAGCCGTAAGCATCACGGTGAACAGGGTCGTGTCATGTTCTTTGGCAAAATGGCGAATGGCCTGTGTCAATCCGGCAGAGATATCTGTAGTGAGGCGGCTGCCTTCGAAGCTCTGTACCGCTGGCCTTGGATGATCGGTCGGCAGTTGCAGGACAGGCAGGTCCTTGGCAGATTCAGAGCCACCAAAAGTCTCCAGCCAGTATCGCTCCTGCTTCTCATACGCCTCAGACTGCACCCACGCTTTATGCCAGACAGCAAAATCTTTATAGTGAATCCGCAGGGACGGCAACTCTTCCCCCTCATACAGACGGATCAGCTCTTGGGTAAAGGTGCTCATTGATGTCCCGTCAGAAATGATGTGATGCATATCCACCAGCAGCGCGTAGCGCCCCGCATCCAGGACAACCAGTGCGATCCGTATGAGCGGAGCCTTACTCAGATCAAACGGACGGATGAAATCCTGTACGGTCTGCTCCAGCTTGCCCCCCTGCTCCCGTGCATCCAACACGGTAAACGGCAACTCCGCCACTGGATGAACCCGCTGCATCAGCACGTCGCCATTCATCTCAAAAGAGGTACGGAACACCTCGTGCCGCTCGATCATTTGCCCTACAGCGGTGCGGAATTGCTCTGTATCCACTACTCCCTCGATCAGCAGAACGGCTGGGATATTGTAATGGACGGCGGTCGGTTCGATCTGCTGCATGAAGTACATCCGCCGCTGTGCGGGTGATACGGGGTAGACGTCTTGTACGTCCACTGGTTCAATGCTTGTATATTGGCGGGTTTCCTGCGCACGGATCTGTTTTGCCATCCCCTGTAACATAGGCTGTGCAAACACATCTCGCAGGGAATATTCCACTTGAAAATGCTTTTGGATGCGGGTGACCAGCTGCATCGCTCTTAACGAGTGGCCTCCGAGATCGAAGAAGTGGTCATTACGCCCGACACGCTCCACACCCAAAAGTCCGCTCCACAGCTCAGCAAGCTGTGCTTCCACGTCGCCCTCTGGTGCGGCGTATTCGACTCCGCTGTGCAGCTGCCCGCTTGGTTCCGGTAAGGCTTTGCGGTCTACTTTTCCATTGGTAGTCAGTGGGATCTGCTCCAGCTGCACGAGAGCGGCAGGAAGCATGTACTCCGGCAAGCTAATAGCCAGATATGCACGAAGCTCTGACAGGCTCCAGCTGCGGTCCGATACGAGATAGGCGCACAGGATGTGTGTCCCCGTCTCGTCCTGCTTCGCAAGTACGACCGCTTCTGTGATCGAGTCGTGTGCGAGCAGCTGTGCCTCGATCTCGCCAAGCTCGATGCGGTACCCACGGATTTTGACCTGATGATCGATCCGTCCCACATATTCGATGTTTCCGTCTGGTAGCATGCGGGCCAAATCCCCTGTGCGATACAGCCGCTCTCCTGGTGCATATGGATGGTCGACGAATTTTTCGCGGGTCAGATCGGTGTTATTGAGATAGCCTCTGGCGACACCGTCTCCACCCAGATGCAGCTCACCTGTGATGCCGACCGGCAAAAGCTTCTGTCCGGCATCCATGACGTAGGCGGTCGTGTTGGCAATCGGCTTACCGATCGGCACCGGATCAGCCAAAGCCCCGTCGAGATCGTAGTAGGTGGAGAAGGTCGTATTTTCCGTTGGGCCATAGATGTTGACCAGGCGTAAGGACGGGAATTTGGCTCGGACTTGTTCAACATGCTGGGACAGCATCGCTTCCCCGCCGACGAGTAGCGTACTCAATCCGGCGAACATCTCTTCCTGCTGCTGAGACAAGGAGTAAAAGAGTGCCGTGGTCAAGAACATCACCGTAATCCCATGTTTCTCGATAAGCTGTTGCAATTGATGGGCATCCAGCATGATGTCGGTCGGGACCAGTACAACCTGCAGACCGTTGAGCAGAGCACCCCAGACTTCAAAGGTGGTGGCGTCAAAGACGGTTGCGCCTGTCTGAAGAATGGCTTTTTCGGTGGAAAAATCGACGTAGTTGGTATTCTGGACAAGACGTACCACATTGCGGTGTTCGACCATGACGCCTTTTGGACGCCCGGTTGAGCCGGAGGTGTAGATGACGTAGGCAAGATCTTGTGGGGAGGCTGGGGTTGGGCTGGTATGCTGGGCATGTCCAGCTTCCTCCGAGACTCCAGCATGCTCCACGCTCGCGTGTTTGCTAGAACACTGCGGATCATCCAGCAACAACACATCAAGTCTTGCGGTCAGCTCTGACAGCGCCGTCTCCTCCAGCCTTGCCGCCGTAGCTTGATGACACAGCATCCATTTGGCTTGGCTGTCTTCCAGCAGATAGGCGATCCTATCCACTGGGTAATCCGGATCGATCGGCACATAGGCCCCGCCCGCCTTCAAGATCGCCAGCATGCCGACGACCATATCGAGTGACTTCTCGACCATCAGTGCCACGAGTTGGTCACGAGCGACACCTCTGTCACAAAGCGCCTGCGCCATCTGGCTGGAGCGCTCGTCAAGCTCGCGGTAGGTGTACTGCTCCTCGCCCAGAATCACGGCCACCCGCTCTGGTGTCCTCGCCGCCTGTTCTGCAAACAGCTGGTGGATCGTCTTATCCCGTGGATACTCACGTGCCGTCTGGTTCCAATCGTGGAGCAGCATCTGCCCCTCCGCTTCGGTGATGATCTGCGTGTCCGCGATGGACTGCTCTGGACGAGCTGTCATCTGCCGCAGAATCTGCTGATAATGCTCTGCCATCCTGTAGATCGTATCCGGCTTGAACAGCTTCGTCGCATACTCGATGCCCAGCGCAATCTGCTCACCCTCTTCCATCGCTTCAAACGTCAGGTCGAACTTGCTCACCCGATACTCGTATTCAAATGGGCTAAACGTCAGGCCGTCCTGTTGAACCACTGCACGCTCCATATTCGGCATGGCAAACATCGTGTCAAACAGCGGGTTGCGGCTCAGATCGCGGTCGACCCCCAGCTTCTCGATCAGCTCCTCCAACGGATAATCCTGATGCTCAAAAGCCTGTATTGCATTCTCCCGTACTTCTTGCACGAATTCCCGCAGTGATTTTTGCCCCGTCGGTCGGTTGCGAAGCGGCAGGGTGTTAATGAACATCCCGATCAAGCGCTCCACATCTGGATGACTGCGGCCTGCGACCGGTGTGCCGACCACGATATCATCCTGTCCGCTGTATTTACTGAGCAATACGTTGTACGCCGCAAGCAGCACCATGTAGACCGTCGTATCGGTTTCTTTGGCAAAAGTACGGATCGCAGCCGTCAACTCCTCGTCGAGAGTAAGCCCGACCCTGTCGCCTTCGAAGCTTCTGACAGCAGGTCTTGGATAATCCGTCGGGAGCTGCAGGACGGGAAGCTCGTAATCAAAAGCCTGCAGCCAGTACTGCTCCTGCTTTTGATAAGCTTCGCTCTGCACCCAGCCCTCCAGCCATGCTGCATAATCCTTGTATTGAATCCGCAGTGGTGGCTGAGTTTCCCCTGCTTTCCCCGCATAGAACCCGATCAGCTCCTCGGTAAAGACAGCGATGGAAGTCCCGTCGGAGATGATGTGGTGCATGTCGATCAACAGCAGGTGCTTCTGGTCTGCTGTGGCATTTTCCGTGAGGTTGCCCTCTTCCGTAGTCTTGTCCGTGTCCCCAGTCACTTCAACCAGACCGACTCGGATCAACGGAGCCTGTGTCAGGTCGAACGGACGGATGAAGTCCTTCACCACCGCTTCCAGCTCATGCTCCCCTGCCTGTTTCACTTCAATAGAAAGCTCCACCTGCGGATGAATCCGCTGCATCAGCGTCTCCTCCACCATCTCAAACGAGGTACGGAAGCCCTCATGCCGCTCCACCATCATCTGGACGGCGCTCTGGAGCCTGTCCGTATCCAGCCCGCCTTGGATGGTTAAGACGAACGGGATGTTGTACGAAATCGATGCCGGGGTCAGCTCCTGCATCACATACATGCGCTTCTGTGCCGGAGATACCGGATAGACCTCTCTCTCGCTTACTGGCTCAATCATCTGGTAGCGATGCGAGCCGAGTGATCCGATCCGCTCTGCCATTTCGCGCAGGGTCGGCTTCACGAACACATCACGCAACGGGAATTGTACGTCGAGCTGCTTGTGGATTTGGGCCACGAGTTGGATCGCTTTTAACGAATGGCCGCCGAGATCGAAGAAATGATCGTGTCGGCCCACCCTTTCTACGGCTAACAGCTCACTCCAGATTGTCGCCAATACATGCTCGGTGTGGTTGACCGGGGCTTCGTATTCCACGCCGCTTTGCATAATTCCGGTTGGTTCCGGGAGTGCTTTGCGGTTGATCTTGCCGTTAGGGGTCAGCGGCATTTTATCCACTTGGACAAAAGCGGATGGCAGCATGTATTCCGGCAAGGTCTGTGCCATATGATGGCGCAGCTGTGGAAGTGTCCATGTGTCATCTGAAACCAGATAGACGCACAGATAGGTCTGGTTCTGCTCATCCCGCTTAGCCATGACGACAACCTCATGAATGGTCTCGTGTTTGAGCAGCTGTGCTTCGATCTCGCCCAGCTCGATGCGGTAGCCACGGATTTTGACCTGATTGTCCATACGGCCCAGATATTCGATATTCCCATCTGGAAGCAGGCGGGCCAGGTCACCCGTGCGGTAGATTCGTTCACCTGGGATGAACGGATGAGCAATGAATTTCTCTGCGGTCAGCTCTGCTTTATTCAGATAGCCTCTGGCAAGCCCGTCTCCGCCAACACACAGCTCCCCGACCAGCCCGATTGGCAAGAGATTCAAACTCTCGTCCAGCACATAGGCAGTCGACTGCTTGATTGGTCGGCCGATTGGGATCGGATCGGCTACAGGCTCTTCGATCTCATAGGTGGTGGAAAAGACGGTATTTTCCGTCGGGCCGTAGCCGTTGATCAGGCGAAGTGACGGGAACTTCTTCTTCACCCGCTCCATGTGTGGCCGTGATACCGCATCCCCGCCTACCATCAGGGTCTTGAGGTTGGTGAAGAGGTCGATGTTTTGCAGTGACAGCTGGTTAAACAGCGGTGTCGTCAGCCACATCGTAGAGATGTCGTGCTCATCGATCTTCTCTTGCAAAAGCTCGGCATCCATGATCACATGGTCAGGGACGAGTACCAGCTTCAGGCCATTCAACAGCGCGCCCCACACCTCGAACGTGCAGACATCAAAGACGATGGCACACGTCTGCAGCACGCTCTTTTCCTGCTCCAGATCGAGATAGTTCGTGTTCTTGATCAGACGCACAACGCCCCGGTGTTCTACCATGACGCCTTTTGGACGGCCGGTTGAGCCAGAGGTGTAGATGATATTGGCTAGGTCGGTCGCGGTATTGATGCACGGCAGGCGCTTCGCAGATTCTTCGTAGAGGCTCGGATCATCCAGCAAAAGAACTTCCGCGTCAAGCTGGCCGGAGATCACATCGGCGGCTCGGAGCTCATCCATGACCGCTTTTTGGCTGAGCAGAATCGGTGGTCGGCTGTCATCAAGCATGTACTGGATGCGGTCGGCCGGGTATGTCGGATCAATCGGCATGTAGGCCCCGCCTGCTTTCATCGTTGCGAGCATCCCGATGACCATCTCGGTTGATCGTTCCACCAGCAGAGCGACGCTTGTATCTCGCTGTACCCCTTTTCGGCGCAGGAGACGTGCCAGTCGGTTGGATCGCTCATCCAGTTGACGATAGGTCAGCACCTCTTCTCCGTATACGACCGCGACCTCATCTGGCGTCCGCTCCACCTGTTCGGCAAACAGCTCCGTGATGGTCAGGTCACGCGGATAAGGCCCTTTGGTGTCATTGAACCGGGTGAGCAGCAGCTCCTTTTCCTGCTCGGTTACCATGTTGATCTCCCGCAGACGCGCTTGTGGATTACGGCTGATCTCTTGGACGATCTGGACAAAATGCCCCACCATCCGTTGCATGCTCTCAAGAGTAAACAGGTGTGTACTGTATTCCAGCTGGAAAAAGAGCTTCCCCTCGCGCTCGACAGCGGCCAGAGTGAGATCGAATTTGGCCACTTTGGGGTTGAAGGAATACGGTGTTAGCGTGACGTCGGACATCTCGACTGCGTCTTGATCCATGTTTTGCAGGATGAACAACACGTCAAACAGTGGATTGCGGCTCACATCACGCTTGACGTTGAGCTTTTGCAGCAGTTCCTCCAGCGGGTAATCCTGATGCTCCATCGAGCGGATGACCATCTCTTTGACTTCCTGTACATATGTGGAGAAACGTTTCTCCTTGTCCGGGTAGCTCCTGAGTGCCAGTGTATTGACGAACATTCCAATCATCTGCTGGATGTCGGCATGATTGCGGCCTGCGACCGGAGTGCCGACGATGATATCTTCCTGTCCAGAATATTTGTGCAACAAGAGATAATACGCAGTCAGCAAGGTCATGTAGAGCGTGACACCGTGCTCCGCAGATAATTGGTGCAGAGCTTTGGTCTGTGCCTCGTCCAGCTCGAATTCGAGCAGATCCCCGTCGAATTGCTGGATCAGGGACCTGGTGTAGTCGGTCGGCAGTTCCAGCACAGGTGTCTCTTCATGAAATTGTTGCAGCCAGTAAGACTCCTGCTTCTGGTAGGCTTCTGACTGTAACCAGCTTTCAAGCCAGACCGCATAATCGGTGTATTGCAGGCGAAGCTCTGGGAGCTCAGCGCCTTGATACAGCTGGATCAATTCACGGGTAAAGGTGTTGAGCGATGTGCCGTCCGAGATGATGTGGTGCATATCGACGATCAGCAGATGGCTTGTCTCGCTTCTCTCAATCAGTCCGACGCGGATGAGCGGTGCTTGGCTCAGGTCAAATGGTCGGATGAAACCGCGTACGAGCTGCTCGACATCTTTGCCCCCTTGTTGATCTGCTTTCCTCTCGATCAGGGGAACGAGTGCTTCCGCCTCAGGCAACACCCGCTGCATCCATTCGTCGTTGATCTTTTCAAAATAGGTACGGAACGCGTCGTGTCTCTTCACCAACGACTGAATGGCGCCCTGGAGCCGTTCTTTGTCCAGATTCCCTTCGATCTGCAAAAGGGCCGGGATGTTGTAATGGATGGAATCGGGTTCTAACTGTTGCATGACGAACACGCGCTTTTGGGCTGGGGTGACTGGGTATGTATCACGCCAGGCGCGCTCGATGGTCACATATTGGCTGGAATCCAGCTTCATGATCCGCGAAGCCATCTCTTCCAAGGTCGACGCTGTGAAGACATCGCGCAGTGGATACACCACTTCGAATTGCTTCTGGATGCGGGAGACGAGCTGTGTCGCTTTTAACGAATGCCCGCCCAGTGCGAAGAAATCATCGTGCAGGCCGACTTGTTCCACTCCGAGCAGTTCGCTCCAGATCGCTGCCAGCTGCTTCTCCAGTTCGGTTCGCGGTGCGGTATACTCCGTCCCGCTCTGCATATGTCCTGTTGGTTCCGGCAATGCTTTGCGGTCGATTTTGCCGTTGATATTGAGCGGCATCGCTTCGAGCTGGACGAATGCGGCTGGGATCATGTAGTCCGGCAGTGCACTGCCCACCCATGCCCGTAGCTCGGCTAATGTCCAGGTGTGGTCGGATACGAGATAGGCACAGAGGTAGGTCTGATTGGATGCATCTTGCTTAGGGATGACCAGTACTTCGTGAATCGCATCATGACTGAGCAGCTGGGCCTCGATCTCTCCCGGCTCGATGCGGTACCCGCGGACTTTGACCTGCTGATCGATCCGTCCGAGGAATTCAATCGCTCCATCCTTGCGCCAGCGCGCCAGGTCACCGGTACGGTACATCCGCTCACCCGGAACAAATGGATTGGGTACGAATTTGTCCTCGGTCAGCTGCTGGTTGTTCAGATACCCGCGGGCCAGACCGTCACCGCCGACACACAGCTCACCTGCCACGCCTACCGGGAGCAGCCTCATATGACGGTCGACGATATATGCCGTGGAATGCTGAATCGGCCGGCCAATCGGGATCGGGTCGGTCACATCGGCGTCCATCGCAAAATAGGTGGAGAACGTCGTGTTTTCCGTTGGGCCATAAATGTTATGTAAATGAAGGGACGGGCAGTTTTGCTGGACCTGCTCGATCTGCTGCTTGACCAGAACCTCACCGCCGACAAGCAACGTACGAAGCCCCGCGAAGGTCTCAGGATTCTGCTGGGCGAGTTGGGCGAATAGGGCCGTGGTGATGAACATGACAGACACCTGATGGCGCTCGATGGTTTCCTTCACCTGTACCGCATCCAGCATCACATGTTCAGGAACCAGCACCACAGATAGCCCGTTTAGGAGCGCTCCCCAGATCTCGAAGGTGCAGGCATCGAACACGATTGAGCCTGTCTGCAAAATACAGCGTTCCTGCGAAAAGTCCACATAGTTCGTATTCTTGACCAGCCTCACCGCGCCTCGGTGCTCGGCCATGACGCCTTTGGGACGGCCTGTGGAGCCGGAGGTATAGATGACGTAGGCGAGGTCGTTTGGTTGGTTGATGAAGGTGAGACTGTCTGCGTAATCCTGATCATGATTCGCTTCATCCAGCAAAATCATCTCTGCTTTTGCCGAATGCTCAACGACCTGTGGCTCCTGCAGGTACCCGACGAGGTGTTGCTGGCTCAGAATCCATCTCGCCTGACAGTCCTCTAGCATATACGCCATCCGGTCAGCAGGATAGGCCGGGTCGATTGGCACATACGCCCCGCCCGCTTTGACCACAGCCAGCATGGCGACGACCATATCGAGGGAGCGTTCCATCATGATTGCGACGAGCGCATCACGGGTCACGCCTTTTGCCCGCAGTACATGTGCCAGTTGGTTGGAGCGCTTGTCCAGCTCACGGTAGGTCAGCTGCTCGGATTGAAAAATCACCGCTATCTCATCGGGGACGCGCTCCGCCTGCTCGGCGAACAGCTCTGGAATGGTTTTCTCCCGTGGGTACTCCGCTTTTGTATGATTAAAATCAAGCAGGATCTGCTCTTTTTCACTTTGGGTGATCATCTCGATCTCGTGCAGACCGATACCTGGGTGCGCGGTGACAGCCGAGATCACTCGGAGCAGATGCTGCTCGATTTGGGTCACAAGCTCTTCCTCATATGCAAGCGCATTGTAATTGAAGGTGATGCTCATCTGCTCACCCGGCACGATGATCAGGTTAAAATCATAGTTGGTCTGCTCTCCAACGTCCGCATCTTCAATCGTAAAACCGACCGCCCCTGCCTGCTGGAACCAATTGACATCCATCGGGTAGTTCTCGAACACGAACAGATGGTTGAACAAGCCTTGCTTAAGCTCGGTTTGGGACTGGATATCATACAACGGAACGTAATGGTACGGCTCCGATTCGAATGCCTGCTTTTGCAGGGAGGTGACCAGCTCTTGGAAGGTTTGCGGATGCTGGCTCTGGATTCGCACGGGGATCGTGTTGATGGTGAGACCGATCATTTTTTCGATTCCCGCTACTTCTGGTGTGCGGCCTGATACGACCGAACCGAACACGACATCGTGGGTGTTGCTGTAGGTTGTTAGGATCGTGGCCCAGATCGCTTGCATCAGTGTGTTGAGTGTGGCTTGACATCGGATGGCCAGCTCATTGAGGTGCTTAGTCATCTGCTGGTCGAGGGTGAAGGTGTGTTTTTGCTGGTGATACTCGGTTGGGGCGGACGATTTTTTCTTTTGCGGAAGGGTCGCCTGCTGGCTGTAGTCACTCAGTTGGTGACGCCAGAAGTCGAGCGCCTCCTCTTTATCCTGCTTTTTCAGATAATCAATATAATGGCTGTACGGCACAGACGGCTCCAGCTGAAGAGTCTGCTTGCCCAATCGTGCCGCATAGATCTGCAACAGTTCATAGAACAGGATGCCCTGACACCAGCCGTCCATGATGATGTGATGATAGCTGATGAGGATTCGATAGGTTTGTTCCCCTGTCTGTAGAATGCTCATGCGGAACAGGATATCTTTTGCCAGATCAAAGCCCTTCTGACGGTCCTGCTGCTTATAGTTCGCAAGGTAGGCTTCCTGTTCGTCTTGGGGCAGGTGTGTGATGTTTTCGAACAGGATGTTGCCTTTTCGCTCTTTGAGCACGACTTGTCTGAGGTGCTGGATCTGCTGATAGACAAAGACCGTACGCAGGATCTCATGCCGCTCGATCAGCTTGTTCAGGCTCTGCTCCATCAGATCGGCGTCGATGGCCCCACGGACACGCATCTCGGTCTGGGTCAGATAGGCAGCAGATGTCGGTTCCAGCAACACATGGAACAGCATCCCCTCCTGCATGGGAGAGAGTGGGTAGATTTTTTGTACATTGGATGGTTTGGAAGATGGTTTGGACATAGGCTCACCTCAACGCTTCTCTGATTACTTGCAAGATTTCCTCAGGATAATCATGAACGAAGAAATGCCCTCCCGGAAAAGCATGATCTTGGTATCTCTGCGTGGTATATTGCTTCCAGTTCCGTATCTCCGGTGCTACCCCTTTATCGTCAGTGCCATACAACACGGTAATATCACAATCCAGCATAGGTTCGGTACGCTCATGCTGATAGGTCTCCATGAGCTGCACATCGGCCTTCAGCATAGGAAGATACAAGTCTTGCAGCTCACTGCTAAAGAAAAAGGAGGGTGGCAGCAGGCTTTTGGCGACTTTTTTGAACTTCCGCTCGGGTAACAGATGAATCGTAGAGTCAAGTTGAACATGAGGAGGCATCCCTCCCGAGCAGAACAGATGTCTCGGAAGGGGATGTCCTTGTGCTTGGAGATGATGGGCCAGCTCGTAGGAGAGCAGGGCGCCCATGCTGTGACCGAAAATGGCGTAGGGCAGAGTATGAGTCGGACCACTGTCAGCAGGAGAGTCATCACTAGAATCCGAGCCTGCGCTAGAGATGATCTCTACCATTTTCGCTGCCAAGTCTTCTATCATACTGTGCATCTCCGTATAAAGCGGCTCCTCCACCCTTTTCCCATGTCCGGACAGCTCCAGAGGAATCACCTCCAGATCGTCGAACTCCATCCGGCTCCATTTGCCGTACAGCACGGCTGCTGATCCGCCCGCATAGGGAAGGCAGAACAGTTTGGTCTTGATTTTGGTCATCGTCATGATAAATCCCCCAGTAAATCCATCAGTTCATCCAGCTCCTCCATGCTCATCTCGTCTTCACCAAAATCGCTTGGGGTGCTTTCTTTTTCCTCTTGTCCCAGACAGTGGTTGATCACGTGCTGGAGATTGGCTTGATAGCTTGTGAGCAGCGACTCGATCGTCTCGCGGTGGAAGGCCCCCCGATGGTACGATATCTGCATCAGCAGACGCCCGTCGCGGATCAGTCCATTCCATTCCAGCTCACACCATCTCTCCCCATTCGGGCTCATCGCTTGGCCTGAGCCATATGGCGAGATGGTGAACAGGTCGGTCTGGATGTCGGCATCGAACTGACCGAGGTAGTTGAAGCTAAGCTGTGGCTTGAACTCGTTTTGGCCGAGGCCGAAATCTTCATTCGATTCTGTCCCCTGTTGCTGGACCGCCAGACTGCCTGCTTCGACACGAGCCGTTTCTTTTGCCGTCACATGCTTCAAAATTCCGTATCCGACACCCTTGTTCGGTATCTTTTTCAGCTGTTCTTTGATCCCCTTGATCAGTCTCGCGGTGTCTTCGCCTTCCTTGGCTTGCAGCACAACCGGATACTGGCAGGTAAACCAACCAATCGTGCGATAGATGTTGACATTCGGCAGGATCTCTTCGCGTCCGTGTCCTTCCAGCTGTACGACGATCCGCTCCTCCTCTGTCCAATTGCGCATGGTCATGGCCAGCGCCGTCAGCAGGATGTCATTGATCTCAGTGTTATAGGCATAGTGAACACGGGTCAGCAATTCGCTCGTTTCCTCTTGGCTCAGCTGGATGGAGAGTGATTCGCTTGCCCCTTGCTTTTGATCAGTCGGGTTGTACTCACTATCGTTAGGCAGCGGCTTGATTGGTGTCTGCTCGATTTCTTGCCAGTAGGCCCGCTCTTTTTGCATAGCACGGCTGTTGGCATACTCGTGCAGCTGCTTCGCCCATGTCTGGTACGAGTCGGTCTTGATCGGCAGTTCAATCGGCAAGTGGTTGGCCGCTTGTGTGTAAGCTGTCACGAAATCCTCGAACAGGATCCGCCACGACACCGCATCCACCACCAGATGATGAATCACGATCAGCAGATGATCCCCATGGCTTGTCTTGAAGAGCGCCAGCCGGATCGTCGGCCCATTCTCCAGATCAAGACTGCTCTGTACGCGGTTGGCTTCCCGTTCGATCACGCTCTGTTCATCGGCTTCATCGGATATCTCGATCACCTGCAGGGTAAACAGTTCCCCCTGCTCTTCCCGATAATGCGCCATGACGTTGCCATCCTCTGAGTGAAAAGCAAGACGGAATACATCATGATGCTCCACGATTTTCTGAAAAGCCTCACGGAGCAGCTGCTCCTCATAGCCTTGTGGATGATGCAGCATAACCGCCTGATTCCAGTGATGTGCATCGGTGAATCTCTGCTCAAAAAACCACGTCTGAATCGGTGTCAGCAGCTGCTCCCCTACCACCGGAGACTGATCTGTCACGCTCTGCTTCACCGAAATGAGCGGAGCAACCGCCTCGATTGTCGCGTGCTGCAGTAGGTCGCGCACCTGCAGTGTGTACCCCTGTGCCTGAAGCTTGAACAGGATCTGCAATGCCTTGATCGAGTCACCGCCCAGCTCGTAAAAATGATCCTGTATCCCAATCTCCCGAATCCCCAGCACCTCTTGCCAGATCTGCGCCAGCAGCTGCTCCATCTCGTTACGTGGTGCGACATATTCGGTACGGTGAAGCAGGTCGGCAGACGGTGCGGGCAGTGCTTTGCGGTCGATTTTGCCGTTGAGTGTGAGCGGCATCTCGTCGAGTTGGATAAAGAAGGCAGGGATCATGTACTCCGGCAGCTTTTGCAGTAGGAATTTACGGAGTTCAGAAATACTGCATGAGTGGTCAGCTACGTAGTAGGCGACCAGGTCTTTTCTGCGGTTCGGCTGTTGGGCGGATTCACTGGAATCAGCGCTCTCATGGGCAATCACCAGCGCCTCAGATACCCCCTGATACGCCAGCAGCTGTGTCTCAATCTCACCCAGTTCAATCCGATATCCCCTGATCTTGACCTGATGATCCACCCGTCCAAGGAACACGACATTGCCATCCGGCAGCCACTTCGCCATATCACCTGTGCGGTACATCCTCTCACCTGCAACGAACGGATCGGGGACGAATTTTTCTCGGGTCAGTTCAGGCTTCTTCCAATATCCATCCGCAAGCCCAGCCCCTGCGACACACAGCTCGCCAGCCACGCCGACAGGCACAGGCTGATTGCCTTTGTCCAGAATATACACGCGGTTATGATGCAATGGCTTTCCTATCGGCACATTCTGCCCCTTGGCTGATCCCGGTTGATAGACATACATGTTAGAGCAGATCGTGGTTTCCGTCGGGCCGTAGCCATTGACGATCTGTATCGCTGGATTGAGCCGGACGAACTGCTCCAAGGTCTCATCTTTGATCGGCTCGACGCCCACCAGCATTTTATCCAGTGCAACAGGTCTTCCTGTAGCCCGAATCGCCTCGCACACCTCTTTGAGAATCGTCGGCGGGATATAGGCAAATGTAACCGACTCGTCGACGATCACCCCAGCCAATTCCGCACAATCCAGTACCATCGGCGATGGGAACAGAACCAATGTCGCACCGAACATCAGCGGTACGAACAGCTCACACACGCTGACATCAAACGAGATGTTGGTCAGGCTCAGGAAGCGGTCACGCGGCCCGATCTCCCCCCGGTAATGCGCGTGCATGGAATAGGCAAAATTATAAAAAGCCTTGTGTGGAACCATAACGCCTTTAGGCTGACCGGTCGAGCCAGAGGTGTAGATGACATACATCAGCTGGTCTGGAGAAGAACTCCGTTCGGGATGGGAGCACTTCCCAGCCTCGGTTCCGTCTAAATCTCCATCTCTGTCCACCTGTCCATCTTCACTGAGGCCATCGAGATACACCCGCTCATCGGTTAGATCCATCCACTCTCCCGCGAATCCGATCTGCTCCAAGCCAGTCCCGGCCGTCAGCACGATCTGCGCCCCGCTGTCGGTCAGCATATACAAAATCCGCTCCTGTGGATGCGCCGGGTCAATCGGTACATACGCGCCGCCTGCTTTGAGAATCGCAAGCATCCCGATCATCATTTCTATGGAGCGCTCCATCATGATCCCGACGAGACTGCCCGTCTGCACGCCCTTCTTCCGCAGCTGTTTTGCCAGTTGGCTCGCTTTTTCATTCAGCTCACGGTACGTCATGCTGTCACCACGATAGCGGACGGCAACCTGATCAGGATACCTGATTGCCTGCAGCTCGAACTGCTCGGTAATCGTCGTCGCATCTCCGAAATCGGCCACTCTGACGTTAAAATCAACGGTCAGCTGACGTCTTTCTTCATTAGATAGCATCTCAATCTGTGACAGCTCCTGCTCCGGATTCTTGGCAACCTCAGCTAAGATCTGCAGGTAATGACGCATCATCTTCTCGACCGTGCCTGCGTGGAACAGCTTCGTTGCATACTCGACAACCAACCGAATCTGTCCATCCTGCTCCAGTGCCTGGATCATTAGATCAAACTTGGCTGTCCCGTGCTCGTACCGCTGGTGAATACATGTCACCTCACCCAGAGTAAGCGGCGGGATCTCCATGTTCTGCATGATGAACATGGTGTCAAACAACGGATTGCGCCCCTTATCCCCTGCATCCAACAAGGTCACCAGCTCTTCAAACGGATAATCCTGACAGTGGAACGACTGGTACGTATTCTCCCTGACTTCCTGTAAAAATTGCCCGAAGCTCTTATCCGCCTGCGGATAATTGCGCAGTGCCAACGTATTGACGAACATCCCCGCGATTGATTCCAACACTTTATTCGTCCGTCCGGCAATCGGCGTACCCACGATGATATCTTCCTGCCCGGAATACTTGGCGAGCAAAATGTTGTAGCCCGCAAGCAGCACCGTGAAAAGCGTGCTGTTGCTTTGCCGTGCCAGCTGATTCAGCTTTTTCGCCAAATCCGCATCAATCGTCACTTCAAACGTCGCACCCTCGTAGCTCTTCACCAGCGGTCTCGGGTAATCGGTCGGCAGCTGCAGCACCGGCAATTCACCGGCTAACTGCTGGAGCCAGAACGCTTTTTGCCTGTCCAATCCGCCCGCCACTAATTGGCTATGGATCCAGACGGCAAAATCTTTATATTGAACCGGCAATGGCGACAATTCCTTGCCTTCATACAGCGCCATCATTTCACTGAGAATAATCCCGCTGGAGGTCCCATCGAACACAATATGATGCAGGTCGATGAGAAGCAGATGCTTGTGCTCTTGTTGGGAGAGCAGTGTGACACGGATCAACGGAGGTTTCGTCAGATCGAACGGCTTGACGAACTGTTGGATCATCTCTTGTAGCTCATCATCGGCCGTCTGAATGCAATTGATCTGAAAATCGATATTCTCATGCACGATCTGGACAATCTCACCATCGATCACGTCAAAAGAGGTACGCAGAATCTCGTGTCTGTCGATCAACTGGCAAAACACCTGTTCCAGCCGCTCCACATCGACTTGCCCTGTCAGATGCAGCATCTCAGGCAGGTGATAGCTGGTGTTCTGTGGATCGACCTGATGCATGATATACAGTCTGCGCTGTGCTGACGTGATAGGGTAATAGGCATTCGGCGGTGCTGGTACAATGGCTGTAGCGTGCATGTCTGCCTGTGGCGTTTCCAGTGAATCAGCGTAAGCGCTTTTTGGTGTGTTGCTTACGTGATCCAGATAAACAGCCAGCCCCTCGATGGTCGGATAGCGCAGAACATCGGCAATCTCCACAGACGTGTTGAACTGGTCGTTGATTCGGTTGATGATCTTCAGTGCAATGATCGAGTCCCCGCCCAGCTCGTAGTAATTCTGATGCAGCCCGATTTCGGTGTAGCCCAGAACTTCGCCCCAGATCTGAGCGACAGCCAGTTCAACAGTGGTATACTCGCGGGTGGATTCTCCGGTCAAGGTGACTTGATGGCGTTGAGGTTTGGATAATCTGGCGGTATCTACGGCATGGAAGCAGGCATCGGTGGAACCTGTATTCTCCATCATGCTGGTGATGCCATATCCATCCCCTGTCCGATCCTCAATCCAACATCTTTTCCGTTCAAAAGCATACGTCGGCAGCGGTACCCGCCATCTCTGCTGACCGCGATACAATCCATGCCAATCCAACTGTTCGCCTTGGACATAACGGATACAGAAGGCGCGGACGGATTCGAGGTCACTTACAAGCTCCTCCTCGTCCCCGTGTTGGCGATCCCGTAGCACATCTCCCGTCTGTGTCCGTTCCTCCGCACCACCCGTCTGCTTCTGCTCCACAGCATGGCTGTAATACACATCCTCCAGCCCACCCTGCTTCAGCCGTTCCAGATCCAGGCCGCGTATCTTCTTCACGAACTCCTCTTCACTTCCAGCGATCAAGGCCAGCCGGTAACCGAAATGCTCCCGTCCGGTATGCGCCGTATAGCACAGGTCTGCGAGACTCCACGTAGAGTCCAGCTCAACAAATTGCTTATACTTCTCCACCATATTCCAGAGCGACAGCTCAGTTTTCGCGGAAAGACTGAACCAGTGGAGCGGCTTTTCCAGCTCCATTGCCAGTTCCGCACCCTGCACCGTTGTCCATTCTTTTTCCACTTCCGGCGCTTCTTCCAGCACCACATGACAATTCGTCCCGCTCATCCCAAACGCACTGACCCCGCACCGTCTCGGTCCCCCCTCCGCTTCCCAATACGCCAGCTCGTTGTTGACGTATACAGGCGACTGGAGAAAATCAATGTTGCTGTTAGGGTTCTGAAAATGAACGGTCGGCGGCAGCATGCTGTGCTTCAGACAGAGCACCGCTTTGAGCAGACCAGCGATTCCAGCTGCGTGATCGAGATGGCCGATATTGGTTTTCAGCGAGGAGATCGCACAAAACTGGTTTTGCCCGGTATATCTGCGGAACGCCCGCGTAATCCCGTCCAGCTCGATCGGATCACCCAGCGCTGTCCCTGTGCCATGTGCCTCGATATAGCTGACCGTTGTCGGGTCGATTCCCGCATCTTCCCACGCGCGGACGATCACATCTTCCTGTGCCAGTGCATTGGGGGCGGTGATCCCGGCGGAGCTGCCATCTTGATTGACCGCGCTGCCTTTTAGCACGGCATGGATGTGATCCCGGTCTTGCAGGGCTTTATCCAGCGGCTTGAGCAGCAGTGCTACGACACCGTCACCGATCCCCGTACCGTCTGCGGCGTCGTCAAAGGTCTTGGCCCGGCAATCGCTGGACTCAATCCCGATGCGGATGCCCTGATCTGCTGGCAGGAGATTGATCTTCACACTGCCGACCAGCATCATATCGCATTCGCCTCTGCGCAGTGCCTGACTTGCCATATGCACAGCCACCAGAGATGAGGAGCAGGCTGTATCGATGCACAGACTCGGTCCCTTCAGATCCAGCAGATACGCGATCCGTCCGGCGATCATCGAGCTGACATTGCCCGGAGCCGCAAGCGACATAGCCTCAGGGTCGAGCATCTCGATCAGCCGCTTATAATCGTGGACAGCATCCCCGTTATACCCGAGATACACTCCCGTCCTGCTCCCCGCAAGCCTTGCGCTGCTGTATCCCGCATCCTCCATCGCCTGCCATGCCGTCTCTAGAAACAGCCGCTGGTTCGGACTCATATAGCTTGCTTCATTAGGCGACAGCCGGAAAAAGGCATGGTCGAACTTGTCGATCTCATCGAGGTACGCCCCCTCATAAAAGGTGACTCTCGATGGATTCCAATTCAATTTCTTCATATAAGAAGCGAGATCAGCCTTGCGGGCAGCGGGAAATTCTTTGACAAAATCCCTGCCCTCGCACAGCTTCGACCAAAACTCATGTAAATCAGACGAGGCAGGCAAGCGGGCTGCTAACCCGATGATGGCGATGTCTTGCGTGGAGGTCTCTTCGATCTGGACCGTTTCTGTATGTGTTTCTTCATTAAAATTATGATCCATTAAATTGAGATTCAGCATAAGATCCCCTCTTTGCATGGCGGTTTAATGTCCACAGGCAAGCAGACAGCAGAATCACACCGACGGCGAGAAGCGACCCGATGACCGTCTGACTAAGCGATCCACCCTGCACCTGATACAGGACGATCAAGGTAGTCGTACTGACCATATGCGTGATGAGCGAGGCCCACATCGAAGCGCCCCAGACCCGGACGAGACCATAGACCACAGCCCCCAGTGCCGCGAACAGCACCAATGGCAGATTCATCAGCATCAGCCCGAACAGGAGCGCCTGCAATCCGATGGAGACAGCCAGTGAAAACCGTTTGTGAAAGGTCTGAAGCAGAATCCCACGGAACAGAATCTCCTCCAAGAGCGATCCCATCAAGACGCTTCCCAAGATCATCAGCAGCAGATTGCCCCCATTTCCCACCGTCTCCGTCAGCTGCACGATACCGGGAAAATTCGCGCTGACCGCATTCAAATGAGCAACCGCAAAAATACTTACCCCAAGCGACAGTCCAGCCGGAATCACCAGCATCACCGTCTGCCTGTCTGTCTTCACAAAACCCGTAAACGTAAACAGATTCTGCCCGCGCAAACGAAACAGCACACTATAGACAAGCAAAGCCAGACAATTCGCCAGCAACAGCACCACGACCATATTGTCCCGGATGAACTGCTTCATCGCCGGATCATGCACCAAGGCCCTGATCAAAAGCGTCGTCACCGTCATCACCAGCAGATACACCAGCAAATACCCGATGGCTGCACCGACTATTTTGAAGGTCTTCATGCAGAAATCCCCCGCTCCGGAGCCCCCAGATTCTCTTGTGCCGCCAGGTCTGTGCGGATTTTATACGAATAATAGAGACCTACCACGAGCAATACCGCCGAGACTACCATCCCGCTGGTCAATACTGTCATGCTGTTGCTTGCAATCGGTACATTCCAGAACACATACTGAATCCCCTGACAGAAAATCTGTGCCACAATCGGAGCCCAAATCGAGTCAAACCACACATACACCAAGGCAAACACAATCGCCCCTGCCGCCCCGAAAAGTGTCAACGGCGGATTCAGATAGAAGAACAGCGCCCCGTACAAAAATCCCTGCAACAAGAGCGACGCCACCAGCGGGAAGCCTTTTCGCACTTCATTAAAGAGCAAGCCACGGAACAGCAATTCTTTAAACGTATTGCCGACCAGCACAAACCCCAAGAACACATACCAGTTGGTTTCATTGAGCGCCTTGAACAATGCATGGAACTGATACTGATCAGATTGGATCGAAGGCAGCTGGGCGAAGAACGCGGTGAAGACCCCTGCCATCAGCCCGACAAAGATGGATAAATAGAGCGGCCGCTTTTCCATTTTGGTAAACTTGACCTCTTCAAAGAGATTGCTTTTGAACCCATAACGGAACATCAGGTAAAATACGCCAATCGCCACCAGGTCATTGAGGACGATCAGGGCCAGCCTGTTCTCGACAAACCAAGGATGAAGCGGCATCAAGACGAATTTCCACAATGCCGCAGAAGCCTGCAGGATCACAAAGTAAACCGCAATATATAAAAGCAATTTGCCTACCATAACACCATACTTTTTCATGAATAGTCCCCCTCGTATCAGATAGATTTGATCTGACTGTCAGATGTTTTGTCTGTTCTGCCCTGCTTCCAGATATGATAGGTGCCTCCCAGCAGGAACACCAGGCTGGCAATGGTCATCACATACAGAACAGGCTGTCCGAATGAGTAGAAGACCTCATACATCCCGAGTTCATGTGTCAGGTAAAGCAGACTCATCGCCGTGATCTGTACCGTAATCGGTGCCAGGATCGAACCAATCCGAAGATAAATAATGCAGTAGATAATACCAGAGAAGAAGCTGATGACAGAGATGATTGTACTCGGCTGCAGAAGTGCATAGCCAAACGCTTGGAGCAGTACCGCTCCGACGACTGGGACATGCTTGCGCAGCTCGTTGAAGATGATGCCTCGGAACAGGATCTCTTCAAAAGAAGGCATGATCATCCCACCGCCAATCAAGACGAACAGGAACACATCCGAACGGGAAAAATCCTTCACCATCTGAAGCAGCGACGGGAACATCTGTCCAGTCAGATCGATGTCAATCAAGCCGATACTGAACAGGCATCCGGCAATCCCCATCCCTACCAAGAGCAGAACGTTGGAACCACTTAGCTTTTTGACCTGCAGGGTGTTCACGAGTGAGATGCTCGGGTCTTTCTGTCTTTTTGCTTTGATTCTAAAAATCAGGACATAGCAAAGGGTGCTTATTGTAAACATCATGGACGTATAAAGCGTAATATTGCGCTTATGGAACTCCAGATAATCGGTGCCAAGGAACAGCAGGTTATGGACATTCATCACGATGAATAAGGTCCCGATGTACAGCAGGATGTTTCCCAGCAAGAGTGCGTACTTCTTTACCACGGCGATTTTCCCCCTAATCAACAAAATTAGCTCAGATGCCCGGTCAGGCTCTAGAGCTGGGACTTCATTTCCCGCACTCCCTCTTTTGGCGGGATTAAGTCAGAAAAGAATGGCATGGTACGGGTTTCCTGAAGAATCCGTTCCAGCCTGCGTCTCTGTTCCTCCACAGGTGTACGCTTGGTGCGAAACACCGATTGCAGCATCTCCAGCGAGAGCGCCATCTCAGACAGACTCGGCTCTCTACCGTCTGATACCATGATTCGTAATAATGTTTGAATATTCTGATAAGGATGCACAGCACTGCATACATATTCAGCATGATCTTCATTTCTGTTTTTAGTCGCGACTGCATTGGCGAGGCATTGTTGGATCAGATGTAATCCGTCTGGCTGCTTTTGTTGCTTTTGCACGGTGAGCTGCTGTCGGTCTTCCGCCTGATCAAAAGAGAGCGTATGTATGGATGACTCGTGATGCATCAACCGTTTCAATACGGTTTTGGGCCCCATTTCGATGCAGGTGGTGACGTCTTGCTCCCGCAGATACGTCATCGACTGCTCCCACATGACAGGCTCGGTCATCTGGCGGACAAGCAGGTCACGGATCTGTGCGGGCGATTCATACGGCTTGGCAGATACGTTGGAGAGAACGGGAACCTGCGGCATCTCGATACGGTAATGCTTAATCTCTGCCTCCAGCCGCTCTCTGGCATACGTCATCTGTGGACTGTGAAAAGGCGCACTGACCGCAAGTCTGCTGATACTCCCCCCCAGCTCCTCCAATCGGGATTGCACCTGCGAAAAGGCGGCTTCTGTCCCTGCGATGACCGTGTCAGTCGGTGAGTTACAGCAGGAGATCGACAAGCCAAGCTCCGACAAACCGACATTTTCCATCATTTCCCTGGTAATGTTACGGACCGCATACATCTGGCCTAAGCCATGCTGGGCAGACTCCTCCATCCAGATCCCCCTTTGTGAGACCAGGCGCAAGGCGTCGGCAAACCCCATGGCCCCGCTGCAGCAGAGAGCCGTGAATTCTCCCAGACTGTGCCCCGCCATGTACTGGATCGGCAGAGAATACTCCTGCTGATAGACCCGGTAGTACGCGACACTCACCGTAAAGATGGCTGGCTGAGTGTACCTCGTCTGTGTGAGCTTCTCCATCCCCTCTTCCCAACACAAACGGCCCATGTCCCATCCAAGTATATCACTTGCCTCTTGCATGGTTTCACGGGCAGTCTGGTACTGATCGCACAAGCTTTTCCCCATCCCCACATACTGTGAGCCTTGACCGGGAAACAGTATTGCTGTCTTTTCCATGTAAGTCCCCCTTCAATTCTGTGTCATGATCTATATGAACAGGGCATTGGCTGTTGGCTGACTGATGTGTGAACCTGGCCGCTGCCTGCTGTGGGAACCAAGTAAAAAGAACCAGAAAATAATATGTCATTATAACAATTTATTTTACAGATTGTCATTTAATGGTTAGTGAGAGTAAAAAAAAGAAGGGAAAAACCCTAGCAAAAAACACGGAATTGCATCGAAAAAACAGGTGAATTCTCTTACTATTATACAATTTATGATGATTATAGTATTTTTTTGTATATTTACAACTGATTAACCTCATAATAATATTTTATATTTTTAGCGTCAAGTTTATTTTATTAAGATTGTTTTATAAAACCGTAACATTACAGACGAAAAGCACCCTTGCTAACAAGGATGCCTTCTGTTCCTCCTAGTTCTGCGCGGTAATTCTCGCGTATTCCTCCTCGCCCAACAAGCTTTGATCGCCGCGCATCATCCACCAATATACAAGCATCGAGACGACCAAGCCGACCGTCCACGCATTTTCCCACAGGAAGCCAAGACCAGGAATCACCAAACCGATGAGGGAGGCGGCCAGACCGATGATGAGGGCATATACCCCGCTCCAGTTGAACCCGCCGCGGTAGGAGTAGTGCCCGTCTGTTTTGTACAGCTCTGTCAGATGCATTCGACATTTCCTGACCAGCCAATAGTCGGCGATGGCGATCCCGTCGATGGGGCCAAGCAAGGCTCCATATGTCCCAAGCCAGCCAAAGATATAGTTGCCGAAATTTTCTAAAATATACCAAGGCTGCATGGTGATCGCCACCAGCCCCGTAATCACGGCACCCATCCCGAATGTGATCCGTCTCGGCCAGAGATTGGAGATCGCGCGTGCAGGTGCAACGATATTGGCTCCGATATTGATCGTCACAGAGGCAAGCACGATCCCGATCGCACCGATCAGCACGACAATCGGGGGAAACTTGGTCAAAAGCACGACAGGGTCCCAGATCGGTTCACCAAAAATCACCACGGTTGCTGATGTCACCGCCACCCCGATGAAGGAAAATAACGCCATGGTCAGCGGCATCGAGAGAATCTGTGCCCGTGCCTGTGATTTTTGTGAGACAGCATAGCGGCAGAAGTCTGGGATGTTGAGCGCAAGCGTCGCCCAGAAAGCAATAATCCCTGTCAATGCAGGCCAAAAGACCTGCATGAACTCCCCAGTCGTATTGAACTTCGACGGCGCAGACAGCATCGGCCCGAAGCCGCCTGCCTTGACCCCCGCCCAGATCAGGAGTGCCACAGCAAGCACCGCAAGAATCGGTGCGGAGAATGCGCCCAGCTTCTTGATCGCCTGCGGTCCGCGGTAGGCAATGTACATATTCAAGCCCCAGAATAAGATAAAAACGATACCTGTATGCATCGGTACAGCTTGCCATCCGCTCCAAAACGAATGGATCAAAGCATCCAAGGCCGTTCCGCCAAACCATGCGTTGATCCCAAACCAGCCAGCCGCGACAATGGCTCTGGCTAACGCCGGGATGTGCGCCCCTCTGGAACCAAACCATAGCCGGGCAAATACCGGATACGGAATCCCGAACTTGGTACCTGCATGTGCATTCAACAGGATCGGTACCATGACGATCAGGTTGCCCAGAAAAATAGTTCCAATGGCCTGCCACCAGTTCATCCCCAGCGCAATCAATCCAGACGCCAGCATGTACGTCGGGATACAGATACACATGCCAATCCACAGCGCGGCAAAATGATAGCCCCTCCAGTTATGCTCCTCTATGGTGGTGGGCCGCAGGTCATCGTTCCACAGCGGTGAGCCTTCCACTTCCCTCACACCATCTGCGGTGAGGGTGACGATGCTGTTCATTTCCTGTTGGGTTTTCAATGCGAGTTCCTCCCTTCGATGTTCATTCATAGTAAAAATCTGCGGTAAAAAGACAGGGGGAGAAACGACGAAGCGTATTCATCATCTCATCCCCTTTTATGACTGCCGTTTAGGTGATTTATGGTAATAGCTCTACCATTTCCTGATAGGTCTCTGGTCTGCGGTCACGGTAGAACTGCCAGAGATTGCGGACCTCATGAATCTTGTTTTTATCCATCTCCGCCACCAGCACCTCATCCTGATCCCGGCTTGCCACCGCAACGAATTGCCCGCGCGGATCGACGAGATAGGATTGGCCATAGAATTCACCCATGTTCCATGGGGCTTCCACGCCGACACGGTTGATCGCGGCGAGGTAATATCCATTGGCGACGGCATGGGCAGGCTGCTCCAGCTTCCAGAGATATTCCGACAGACCTGCAACCGTTGCCGACGGATTGAATACGATCTCAGCTCCGTTCAATCCGAGTAAACGCGCTCCCTCTGGAAAATGGCGGTCATAGCAGATGTAGACCCCTACCTTGGCAAAAGCTGTATCAAACACGGGGTAACCCAGATTGCCCGGCTTGAAGTAGAATTTTTCCCAGAAGCCGTGGCCGTTCTCGCCTACACCGACATGTGGAATGTGCTGTTTGCGGTAGCGTCCGAGGTAGCTACCATCCGCATCGATGACAACGGCGGTGTTGTAATAGGTACCGATCCCGACCTTTTCATAGATTGGCAGCACGATCACGGTGCCCAGCTCGCGGGCCAGCTCCGAAAAGCGCTGGGTGGTCGGGCCGTTCGGGACCTCTTCGGCGGATTCGTACCATTTGGTGTCTTGCTCGGCACAGAAGTATGGGCCGTAGAAAATCTCTTGGAGACAGATGATCTGCGCGCCTTTGGCAGCAGCTTCACGCACCAGCTTTTCATGCTTGGCGATGGCCTGCTCCTTGTGGACTTGAACCGGCTGATCACCGTGGACATCGTTTTTCGCTTGGATTAAACCGATTTTTACTTTGCTTGGCATGGTGGTTTCCCCCTTTTATGGACGCTTGAACTTCGCTCGCTTGATGAACTGCCCTGCTCCTTTTTGACCGACGAACTGCTTGTCGCGAATGACGAACTCCCCGCGTGAGAGCACGGTGACAGGCTCACCGTGCACCTTCATGCCTTCAAACGGATTGTAGTCTACATTCATATGATGAGACTCGACAGACAGCGTACGCTCGATTCGTGGGTCAAAGATCACGATGTCCGCGTCTGAGCCGATGGCGATGGTGCCTTTTTTCGGGAACATGCCGAACAGCTTGGCGGTCTTGGTGGAGGTGATGTCGACGAACTGGTTGAGGCTGATTCGACCTTGATGGACACCCTCGGAGTACAGTACGGTAAAACGGTCCTCGATCAGCGGGCCACCGTTGGGAATCTTGGTGAAGTCGCCGCGTCCCAGCTCTTTTTGTTCAGCAAAATGGAACGAGCATTGGTCCGAGCCGACGGTTTGCAGAATGCCACTCTTCAGGGCGCTCCAGAGGACTTCTTGGTTCCACTTTTCGCGGAGCGGCGGAGACCAGACGTACTTGGCCCCTTCAAAATCCGGTTTTTCTAAGTACGTGATATCAAGGGCGAGGTATTGCGGGCAGGTCTCGCCGTAGATTTGCCAGCCTTTTTCGCGTGCTTCGGCGATTCTCTGTACCGCCTCGGCGCAGGAGACGTGTACGACATAGAGTTGGGCATCTGCGAGGGCGGTCAGGGCGATGGCGCGGCCTGTCGCTTCCCCCTCTGCGGTCGGCGGGCGGGTTAAGGCGTGGTAGATTGGATCGACGTTGCCTTCTGCCAAGGCTTTTTTGGTCAGGTAGTCGATGACATCACCGTTCTCGGCGTGGACTTGGACGAGTGCGCCCAGCTCTTTGGCCCGGATCAGGGTTTTGAACAGGGTCTCGTCGTCGGCTTGGAAGACGTTTTTGTAGGCCATGAAGACCTTCAGTGACGTGACGCCCTGCTCGACGACATCTTGCAGTTGTTCGAGGATCTGGTCAGTGGTCTCAGCAATCATCAGGTGAAAGCCATAGTCGATACAGGCCTTGCCCTCTGCTTTGGCATGCCAGAGCGTGAGCGCCTCCTGCAGGGACTGGCCCTTGGACGTCAGGCAAAAGTCGATGATCGTCGTCGTCCCGCCGAATGCCGCTGCACGCGTGCCTGTTTCAAAATCGTCTGCTGTGACAGTTCCGCCAAACGGCATGTCGAGATGGGTGTGGGGGTCGATTCCGCCGGGGAACACATAACATCCTGTCGCATCGATTACCTCGACGCCTTGGGCATCAATCGATTCCCCGATGGCGATGACGCGTTCTCCTTCGATCAAAATGTCGGCTTGGTAGGTGTCGGACGCGGTGACGACGGTGCCGCCGCGTATGAGCTTGGTCATGGGGCATAACCTCCGATCTTAGTTTTTTGCCTGACGCTGGTTCCACGTAAGTGACGCCTCATCTGTCGGAATTTCAACCATAGTGATCGCGCCTTCGACCGGGCATACGATGGAACAGAGATTGCAACCGACACAGTCGTCTTCGCGGACAACAGGTACGGTCTTGCCGCTCAGTGTGCTTGTCACGAGGTCGATACTTTGGTGAGACGTATCCTCGCAGGCGATATAGCACTTGTTACAGTTAATACAGATCTCCTCGTTGACACGGGCGGCCACCTTGTAGTTGAGGTTGAGATTGCCCCAGTCGGAGTAGGTGTGAACCGCTTTGCCGACGATGTCCTGGACGGAGGCGATGCCTTTTTGATCGAGGTAGTTGTTGAGACCATCGATCATGTCCTCGACAATGCGGAAGCCATGATGCATCGCGGCTGTGCAGACCTGTACGCCAGATGCGCCCATCAGCAAAAATTCCACGGCATCCTTCCATGTACTGATGCCGCCGATGCCAGAGATCGGGATACCTACCAATGGGTCGCGGGCGCACTCCGCTACCATGTTGAGTGCGATCGGTTTGACAGCAGGGCCGCAGTAACCGCCGTGTGCCCCTTTGCCGTCTACATGTGGGATCGGCAGCCATGCGTCCAGATCGACGCCGATTAGACTGTTGATCGTATTGATCATCGAGACGGCATCTGCACCGCCCTGTCTTGCTGCCCTCGCGGTAAAACGGATGTCGGTGATGTTGGGTGTCAACTTAACGATGACAGGTGTCTGTGCCACCTCTTTGACCCATTCGGTCTGCTGGCGGACCATGTCAGGCTGCTGCCCGACCGCAGAGCCCATGCCCCGCTCGGCCATCCCGTGCGGACAGCCGAAGTTAAGCTCCAGTCCGTCAACACCTGCGGCTTCGGTGGCTTTGACGAGCTCGTGCCATTTCTCCCGGTTGGGCTCCATCATGAGTGAGCCGATGATCGTATGGTTGGGGAAGCGTTTTTTGGTCTCTTCGATCTCGCGCAGGTTCACCTCCAGCGGACGGTCGGTGATCAGCTCGATGTTGTTGAGCCCAAGCACCCGCTGGCTTCCCAGATGAAGCGCGGCATAGCGGGAAGAGACGTTCATGATCGGATCGCCCAGCGTTTTCCAGACGGCACCGCCCCAGCCCGCTTCGAATGCGCGCTGAACCTGATACCCGGAGTTGGTCGGGGGAGCCGATGCCAGCCAAAACGGGTTGGGTGATGTGATTCCTGCCAAATTGATACGCAGATCAGCCATCGCTACTCCTCCTTACCTTTCCTTTTTAGAAGTGACTGCGTGAATCTCGTGTGCGACCCGCTTGCCTTGCTGGGCGGCGTCGACGACCATCGCATCTGTCTTGCCACCGCCAAAGATGAAGTCACCTGCGGCAAATACCTTCGGATGCGAGGTGCGGTATGAATTCTCCGACAGTACGGGGATGCCGTGGTGATGGGCGATGTCGAAGGCTTCGAGCAGCTGGGTGTGGCGCTTCTGCCCGATTGCTTTGATCACATAGTCGACGGGGATGGTGTATTCACTGCCGGGGATCGGGACGGGGCTTTTTCTACCTTTATGATCAGGCTCGCCCAGCTCCATGCGGGTCAGCTCGATGGCAATCACCCGTCCGTTCTCCCCGATGATCCGCTTGGGTGCGACCAGCCAGCGGAATTCTACTCCGTCCTGCTTGGCGAATTCGTACTCGAAATCATAGGCGGTCATCTCTTTGTCCGTGCGGCGGTAGAGCATCTGTACCTGTGCCGCGCCCAGCCGCTTGGAACAGGTGGCCGCGTCGATTGCCGTGTTGCCCGCTCCGATTACGGCGACCGTTTTGCCGAGCAAGGCATCGCTCAAAGGCTTGGTCTTGGTATCCTCGACAAAAGCAATCGCATCCAGCACACCGTCCAGCTCCTCGCCGGGGATGCCCAGCATCGGCACAGACGACATCCCCACCGCAAGCACGACTGAATCATACGTGTCGATCAGCTCTTGTGCGGTGATGTCTTCTCCGACGCGCACGCCATAACGGAACTGCACGCCAAGCGACTCGACCTGCTCCACCTCCCAGAGCGGGATCTCCTGCGGCAGTCGGAATGAGACGATGCCGTAGGTGTTCAGCCCGCCGCCTTTTGGCTTGGCTTCATAGACGGTCACCTCATGTCCGAGACAGGCCAGCTCGCGAGCCGCTGATAATCCGGCTGGGCCTGCGCCGATGATCGCTACTTTGTTGTTGATTTTTTCTGTTTCTGGCGGTGCGGTGAAAAGGCTGACACGGTTGGTGATGGCCCAATCCGTGGCATGGCGCTGCAGTCTGCCGATCATGATCGGCTGGGAGGCCGCCTCTCCGTTGAGCACACATGCCCCCTCGCACAGCTCAGATGTAGGACAGACGCGGGAGCAGCTCGCGCCGACGGGATTGGCGTCCATGATCGTTTTGGCGGAGCCGTACAGATTGCCTGTGGCGATTTTTTGGATAAAAGAAGGGATATCGATTCCGGTCGGACATGCTTTGATACACGGAGCGTCGTAGCAGTATAGACAGCGGTTGGCTTCGTCAATGGCTTCCTTCGGCTTGAGCGCAGGTACGACCTCGGCAAAATGACGGCTCAAGTCTGTGAGCGGGATCGTCCCGCTTTTTTTGTCAGTCATCCGGTTACCCCCTTTGTGCTTTCAAATGTGGTCGCGAGTTGCGGTTAGACCGCCCTACTGCCCAAGCGTATCGAATGCTTCCTTTACAACCCGCAGGATGAATGCCAAGTCTTCCTCCGTGGTCGTTAACGGTGGTGAAAGGGTCAAAATATTCTGATATCCAGGAATGGTATCTCCATTTTTCCCGATGATCAGCCCGCCCTTTTTGCACTCCCCGATGACGTGTGCCACCTTATCCGGCGCGGCAGGCTGTTTGGTCGTCCGGTCTTCTACCATCTCGATGCCGCACAGGAAGCCGAAGCTGCGGATGTCCCCCACGTTCGGATGAGACTCGATCGCTTGCAGTCCTTGGCGAAGTGCTGCGCCCATCTTTTCCGCGCGTTCGATCAAGGCTTCCTCCTCGATCAGCTCCATATTGCGGATCGCCACAGCGCAGGCGGTTGGATTGCCGCCGAAGGTGTTGATATGGCGGAAATGCTGGTTGGTGCCCGGCTCGTTGAATCGGTCGGCGATCTCGGCGCGGACAGCGGTGGCGGAGAGTGGCAGGTAGGCACTGGTAATCCCTTTTGCCATCGTCACGATGTCTGGCTTCACACCAAAATTCTGATGCCCGAATCTGCGCCCGGAGCGGCCCACTCCGCAGATGACCTCGTCGACGATCAAGAGGACACCGTGCTTGTCACAGATTTCCCGGACTTTAGGCAGGTACTCAGGCGGCGGCACGATCACGCCACCCCCGGTGATCGCCGGCTCCATGATCACGCCCGCGACGGTCTCGGCTCCCTCCCAGTTGATCACCTCATCATAGACGCTGGCACATTCGAGCGAACAGCTGCCATAGGTCTTGCCAAACGGACAGCGGTAGCAATAAGGCGGTGCGACATGCTGAAAGCCGGGTGCGAGCGGTTCGTATTTTTGCTTGCGGACGGATTGACCGCTGGCGGCAAGCGAGCCCATCGTATTGCCATGATAGGCGCGGTGACGGGAAATGAATTTGTAGCGTCCCGGCTGCCCGTTCTGATGATGGTACTGGCGGGCGATCTTAAATGCCGTCTCGTTGGCCTCCGAACCGCTGTTGGAGAAGAACACGCGGTACTCATCACCCAGCCACTCGCTGATCTTCTCCGCCAGCTTAATCGCCGGGACATGGCTTTGGGTCAGCGGAAAATAAGCGAGCGACTTCATCTGCTGATACGCCACCTCTGCCAGCTCAACGCGACCGTACCCGATATTGACGCACCACAGTCCTGACATGCCGTCGAGATAGCGGTTGCCGTCGACATCGGTGATCCACGAGCCTTTGGCCTCTTGGACGATCATTGGGTTTGGGTTATACGGGGACATGTGATGCCAGAGATGGGTTCGGTCGGCTTGCAACAGCTCCTCTTTTTCCGAACGGGGGGTCTGCTGGAGCTGTATTTCTTCGTTGCTCATGAAAAGAACCTCCTTTTGAATTGGGAGTGACGTTCACTATTACTTTACAAACTTCTGCTGGGACCCGATATTCAGATCGCCATCGTCAAACCAGCGGGAGGTGACGGTCTTCTTTTTGGTGAAGAATTCGACTCCGTCCCGGCCATTGGCATGCAGGTCGCCGTAGAACGACTCCTTCCAGCCGGAAAAGGCGAAAAAGCCAAGCGGCGCAGGTACACCCACATTGATCCCGACCATCCCTGCCTCAACGCGCTGTGCGAACTCACGCCCCAACCGTCCGTTGCCGGTATAGATGCAGGCTCCATTGCCAAAGCGGGAGCGGCGGATCGTCTCCAGCCCTTCCTCAAAATTAGCCACCCGAACCACACTCAGCACCGGCGCAAAAATCTCCTCCCGCACGATCACCATCTCCGGTGTCGCCCCGTCAAAGATCGTCGGGCCGAGGAAATAACCCTGAGCCTGCTCTGCCGCCGCATCCTGACGACCGTCCCGCACAAGTGATGCTCCGAGTGCGACACCTTGTTCGATGTAGCCATGCACCCGTTCGAGATGGGACGCACGGATCACCGGGCCTAGGTCTACGTTTTGCTCCAGACCGTTGCCGATTTTCAGCAGGTTGGATTCTTCTACCAGATGCTGGATGAAGGTATCTGCCACGTCCTCGACCACTACCGCCACGCTTGCCGCCATACAGCGTTCGCCCGCACAACCGAATGCAGAGGAGACGATGGTTTTCGCGGCCCGGCGCAGGTCGGCGTCGCCCATGACGAGGTGGTGGTTTTTGGCTCCGGCGAGTGCCTGCACCCGTTTGCCGTTGGCGGATGCGGTTTTGTAGACATGCTCTGCCACTGGCTGTGAGCCGACGAACGACACGGCTTTTACATCGGGGTGCTCCAGCAGTCCGTTGACCACATCATGGGCGCCGTTGACCACATTGAACACGCCGTCTGGGAGTCCTGCTTTTTTTAACAGCTCGACAATCCGCAGACAGGAGAGCGGTGTGCGTTCTGACGGTTTGAGCACAAACGTATTGCCTGCCGTAATCGCAATCGGGTACATCCACATCGGCACCATCAGTGGGAAGTTGAACGGCGTGATCCCCGCCACGACGCCAAGCGGAAAACGCAGGACCTGACAATCAATCTCGGTGGCGATATTGGGCAGATTCTCCCCCATCAACAGCGTCGGCATCCCTGCGGCGAACTCCACCATCTCGATCCCGCGCAGCACCTCGGCACGGGCTTCTGGGAGGTTTTTCCCATTTTCCAGCGTGATCATCTCAGCCAATTCATCCTGATGGGCAAACAGAAGATTCTGAAAACGGAACATCACCCGCGCCCGATCGACAACAGGTGTCTGGCTCCAAGCGGGAAAAGCAGCTTTGGCAGCCTGGACAGCGGCATCCACCTCTGCCCTGGTGGAGAGCGGCACGCGGGAGATCACCTCGCCCGTCGCTGGATTGGGAATCTCCTCATAGCGGCTGGTCTCTGAGTCTACCCATGCTCCGCCGATATAATTTTTCAGCTGTTTCGTCACATGGTCGGTTTTCAAGTGTTTCGTTCCCCCTTGCCTAACAAAAATGGTAAGATTCTTCATTCTATTTCGGACAACTGAATATCATTAAGCACGGTCTGTCAGGTTTTTCACGGGAACCCCTGACACATTGTCAAGGCAGAGGGAGGGATCACGGCATGAACAAAGGATGGATGCTGACGGTGGATGATGTGCTGAAGCGGTCTTATTGTGAGCAGGCGGAGGTGGTGGCGGGAGATCGGGGGCTGGGGAAGCCTGTCCGGTGGGTGCATGTGGTGGAGGTGGGTGAGGAGCTGGCTTTTTTGACGGGGGGTGAGTTGGTGTTGGTGGATGGGACGTTGGAGGGGGCATCGGGTGGGTATCGCGCAGGCGGTGATGGTCGGGACGGTGGTCTGGGATTTCTTCGGAATGATGGGCATGGGAATGATCCTATGAATAATCCGGTGAATGACATTGTTTTTGGGTGCGATGCGGATATGAGTCCGATTCTCTACTTTTTACAAAAGCTGATTACGTGCGGGGCTTCGGGTGTCTGTATCCGGCTTGGTGAGCGGGATATGGAATCATCGGTTTTTGCGTCACTTATGCCGGAAGTCATCATCTCCAATGCTGTCCGCGATCTGGCAAACCGCCACCAATTTCCCTTGATTGTTTTACGTGATGGTACCCCATCTCTTTTCTCTACAATCACCCGCGACCTGCACGAAACGCTCCTCCACCTGCACACCCAGCGGCTTCGTGACGCGGAAAGCTACTCTCGCGGCTTACAGCGGCTTGCCCTTGAGGCTCAGGAGCTTTCGCGCTTGCTGCGGTATTTTCAGGAGGCGGTTCATTTGCAGACTTGTTTTTTGCCGTTGGACGGCGCTCCGGTCTATGTGCCGAGTATGCCGCAGACCGTGCAGCACGAGCTGACACAACTCCTCCACTCCCCCCTGCTGACTTCCCCGATCCTTCCCGCCGAACACGGCCGCATCCCGATCTCCGAGCGAAAAGAACTGTTGTACCAGCCGATTCAAGCGATGGGACATGTACTCGGCTATCTCGTCGTCGTGCTGTTCGAGCGTGAACCCGATGAGTTCCTGCACCTGACCCTCGATTCGACTGCATCCGCAATGGCCCATCTGTTGCTCCGCTCTCTTTTGCTAGAGGAACAAACTCTGAGTCAGCAAGACCAGATGCTAGACGAACTGCTGCGGGGTCATGTCCCTGAAGAAGAGACCGCCCGCACGCTGCTTGGTGTGAAGCCTCACGAACTGAATCCGCCTGTTTATGTAGTGGCTGTCATCGAATTGGAGCGCGGACGAGATACAACCCGTTATGAAGGAGAGATCGAGTCACGAAGCGAACAGCTTCTGGCGATGGTGCGGACGGTATTGTCGCGACGCGGGTTCCGTGTGTTTCTGCGCCGTCAGGGTGAGCGGTTGCACCTGCTTTTGCTGGATTCCGATCTTGCATCTGCCAACCATCAGCCATACGATCACAATCATTCCACCGATCATCACCGTCACCGTTTTGAACCGATCCTGACCGAACTGGAACGCACCTTCCACAAAGCGTATGGTCTCGACACCACTGTCCGCTTCGGCATCAGCCGCGCCTCCATCCGCTACACCGAAATCAGCCGCCGCCTGCAAGAAGCAGAACAAGCCCTGCGCTACGGTAACCTCGGCAAAAATCCCGAGCAATCTGAGTACCCAGGTAGTCCGTTTTTTGAAGATTTAGGCTATTTACGTCTGATCCTTGCCACCTCCCCATCCATGGTATTAGAAGAGTTCGTAGAAGACTACCTCGGCCCCCTCCTCCGCTATGAGCAAAAACACAGCCACCATCAGCTCCTCTTGACCCTCCAGACCTTCCTATCCCATATCGATTCCAAGCTCGAAACCGCTGAACGGCTTTATATCAGTAGACAAACCCTCTACCAACGCTTAGAAAAAATCCGTGAGCTGCTCGGCGACGGCTATCTGGAGCCGGAGCGAAGGCTCTGCATCGAAATCGCGCTACGTACCCATCAGTGGTTGAATAACTTCAACTAAGCCCCCCACCATCTTTCTACCTTTTATATGAATAAATCTTTTCATCCCCCATTCCCTCCCCGGCGTCCTTTTTATCTTTTCCTCCCAACCCGGCAGAGAGCGAGAGGATCATCTGTTTGTAAGGCGACCGGCCGAACAAAGTGAGGGAAAGGCAACTGGAAAACAGATGATCCTCTCGCTCTCTCCCCTCCCCCCTCTTCCGAGGGGAAAAAGAAAAAGGCCGCCGATCTCTATCGATCGACAGCCTTTTATTCCTAAACACTCACATACAAAGTCTCCGTAAGCCACGTTCTGTTCTTCCCCGTGCTTCAAGTGGATTATCCATCCTCGCACATGAGAGGAGAATCATCTATCTTACAGCCCCTTTGCCGGCTGTACCGCTCATCCGTTCCGATTTTCCGTCCGAGCGGTTCCCCTACCAAATTTGGGTTTCACGCAGATGGGGTTTACCTCGTTCCACTCTCCCAGTTTCCTGGGAGATTACGTCTCTGTGGCACTTTCAAGGTAGTAGGGACATATCCCGTAGGACGTAGCCCCGTTCCCTGCCGTCAGTCTGATGAACAGACTGCCCGAAGTTATTAGCTTCGGCATCCGAACTCCAAGCATCTCAGCTTGGGCGTGCGTGGACTTTCCTCAAGACCGCCTGGAAGCGATCCTGCGATTCTCTTCGCAACTTTGTATGTGGTTGTTTGTTTGTGTGTTTCAGTGGGTGGACTCTTAATCTATCACAGAGAGATGTGTAAGATCAAATCCAATTTTTGTATTCCGTTCAAAAGAATTAAGGTGTCAGCTTCGGCAGGCTCGGAATCCACTGTCCGCAGTTCCCCGCAAGCGGCAGGTTGTTGCACACATATTGTCCTGCGCTGTTTTCGGTCGCGGCTCCTGCTGGCGCTGGCTGATGGACGCGTTGTTTCCAGAGCTGCCAGAGCATGAAGCCGTCGTTGGCTCTGCCCTTGTTTTTGATATACTTGACCATCGTCTCGACGTTGTAGTACTGGGTCGCCATGTTGTTCTGCCCGGTCAGCATGTCGGCATCATAGACGGTGCCTGCCGGAGCATTGACCTCAAGCACCGCACCGCCTGCCCCCTCGGGAGCGATCTCCATCCCCATGTTGATCGGGCCGTTATAGATCGCGCGGTACGATTCATAGCCTTCACGCGGATCATAGTAATCGCCCGCATCATAGGACATCAGATTGATAAAATCAATTTTGCTGCCGTGATCCTTCACGACCCTATACATCACCCCGCCGAATGGGGAGCCCCACTGCACTTTCCCCTCTTCAAAGGGCGTGCCCTTGACGTAGTAAGCACCCGTCGACCAGCCTGCGATGGAGATTTTGAGAGTAGCCCCGCGTGCCTTGATCTCGTTGTAGAGGCTGGAGATGATGCCCGCGACCTCACCGTCCTTGGAGCAGCTGAACTGCTCGGCTGTCAGCTTGTTACAGCTGTTGCCGTCGGACTCCCAGTCGATGTCGATCCCGCCTGCTCCGAGGTCTAACGCGAGGTCGACCACTCGTGGAGCATTGAAGCTGGCCCATTGACTGCCTTGGCTATAGGCCCAGCCGCCGACCGAGACCCATGTCTCTGTGCCGCGTGCTTTGAGTGTCGCGATGTTGTTGCGCAGATCCTGTGCCTGCTGGGCGGTGAACTTTTTCTGGCCGTTGTTGGTTGTCGCCCCTTCGACGAATTCGAATCCAGCCACCGCTTGGTCAAATGCATACGAGCCTCTCTGATAAGCAGTATCCGGACGGGCAAAAGCAAGATTGACGTTGGTGATATAGGTCGGAATATTCTCTGGCTTCAGATCATAGATGCTGGTATTCCATGTACTTGCATATGTGATATATTTACGCCCGGTAGGTTGTGGTGTCGTTCCACCGCTCTGGGTAGTGACGCTGAGCTGGTTGCTGGCCGCGCTGATATTTCCAGCTGCGTCTTTTGCTTTGACCGTGAAGTTGTACGTCGTGCTGCCAGCCAGGCCGCTGACCGTAGCGGTTGTGCCTGTTACCGTGGTCGCAAGCGCAGAGCCATTGTAGACGTTGTACCCTGCCACTCCCACATTATCTGTTGAAGCATCCCAAGCCAACGAGACACTGGAGGAAGTAAGCCCTGTTGAACGCAGATTAGCCGGTGTACTCGGTGGGAGGGTATCCCCACCTGTGCTGGTGCAGTCGCTGATGAATTTCCAAGCGCCCCATTCCCCGCTCAGGTCTGGACGCTCATTCTGAGTCCACCACTTCGCCTCGTAGATTTTGCCGTTATAATAGACACGATTGCCAGCGGTATAGACCGCAGTCGAGCTCCACACTTGGTAGCCGCAGGTGTCGGCATCTACCGTGACCGTCGTACTGGCTGCTTCTGCCGGACGCGCTCCCTGCTCCACGGCAAAAGCCATCCCTGGCAACAGACTCATCATCATCGTACCGGCAACCGCCATGCTGACCAGCTTCTTGGACGTGCCTGCCTGCTTGGTTCTGAACATGTTCATACCTACCCCTCCTGATATGTAAGCCTTTCCATTATTTTCATATAATCTGATTCGTCTGAAAAGGAAGAAAATTATACAGAGAGGGGATAAAATCTTCTATCTTCCTATAAAAAGAACACAGCTGTATCCAAGCAAGAAAAAAGCTGCCCCGCGCTGGAGCAGCCTTTTTCCTTATGGCTTGTTGCCTTAGCTCTTACTGTGTGCCATGGTCAATCCCTTACCATTTAACGGCAAAACACAGCTTATGCTTCGCAATCAAACCTGCCTCTACATTGAGCTTGATATTTTTCCAAGAAGAGAGGCTTTTGATTTTATCCCATGTTTCTTTTACTTTTTCTTCTTTGATCTCACCCATTTTTTCGGGCTTGAATTCATCCTCCATGGTGGCGAGATCGATCTCTAAAGGCCCAATCGTCAATGGCATCGTAAATTTGGTGTTGGAGCAGACACTGCCGCCATTGCCGATTGCCTTCATGTCGTACACTTCTTTGGCTTCCAGCTCGAGCAGACCGACTCCAGCCTTAAAGCCTGCTTCCGCTGTCCAGCTCTCGTTTTCCGGAAGCTCGCCGAATGGTTCTACTTCCAGCTCGGCTCCAACACCGATACCACCCTCAGCACAACCACCGAAGCCTTCCGTGTTCAGGCACCAGCTACCGCCCACACCGATCACGACAGAAATCCCACCGCCCATGCAGAAACGGCCACAAGGGTCACGGAGCAGGGTTGGGTTGTTGTTGACATAGCCATACAGATTGGCTTGCTCGGAGTCGAACAGAATCAGGTCACGTGCGGTCCAACGTCCGGACGCCGGATCATAATCACGGCCACCGAAGCGGATCAGACCTGTTTTGTCATCGGTAATCCCTCCTGCAAATCCAAGCTCTAGCGCGAACGCTGGGTTGGAATCAGAGAGTTGGACACCGTAGCTGTCATAGCGAAGCTCTTTGACCACTGTGCCATTCTGATCCAAGACCTGCTGCGGTGTGCCGACCACATCTGTGATGATGTAGTAGCGCTTGCCGCCGCGCTCCATACCAGTCAAGAGGTTGCGGTCATTATAGAAGTACGAGGTGACCACACCCTGTGGATCGACGGTATGTGTAATTTCGTAGGCATTGATTGGATTGCCGTAGAGGTATTGGGTCGTACCTGTGCTGTCTTTACGTGCTGTCCGTCGTCCAGCCGCGTCATAGGTGTAGCCGATGGATTCGCCTTGGGCGGTCGCTTCCAGCAGTTCTCCTCTGGCCGCATAGCGGAACGTATCGGCTCCACGCTGCTTCAGATTGCCGTCTTCGTCGAACTTGTAGGAGACATCTCCCACTTGCTCCAGCTGATCAAAATCCACATACGTGCTGATCTCTTTGCCGGAACCGGTCACTTCGCGGCTCTTACGGTTTTTGTTGTCGTCGTACTCATAGGTCTCACTGAATACCTTCCCGTCTGCACCTGTACGTGTCACAGTCTTCAACTGACCATCGTCATCGTACGTGTAGTCGTAGGTCGTGGTGCCCTCTTGATTCACGACGGTTTTCTGTTCGATGAAGCCACGGGTGTCGAACTTGTAGTCCTCACGATACACCTGCACGCCATTGAGCTTGTAGATGTAAGCATCCACGCGGCCGTATTCATCGTACTCCATGCTGACATCGAGCGCTTCGTCGTGATACGAGCCAAGACGGTGCCCCGGACCGTCGTAGACGTAGTGGAATGGGCCGTATTGCTTCAACGTATTGTCGTCATTCCAGTCAAAGGCAATATCCTGCTCAAACGTACCATACACGTCAGATGTCACCGTCGCATGGATGTTTTTCAGCTTCAGGTCATCGTAGTACCCAAAATCAAAGGTACCTTGTGCTTCGCCATACCATTCATGGCTTTTCACGGTCAGGCTGTCATCTTCATAGCCGAACTTGATGCCTTGAAGAGTACCTGATCCGTCTTGCAGCAGACTCTCCACCTTCTCTACACGTCCCATGGTGTTGCCTGGTTCATAGATGTAGCTGCGGTGAATATCTGGGTCATTGACACTGGTAACATTGGAATCGGTCTCATCACGGCCATATTGGATCACGCGGCCGCTTGCCAGCACCGATTTTTCTTTCAGTCCGCCGAGTGTGTACTCCACGGTAGAGCCTGTCGTCGCCTCTCCCAAGAAGAAGCCTTCGAATTGATCATCCTTGTTGAACGTCTGGTGATAGACCGTACCATCCGGCATGATCACTTTGGTCATGTTGCCGTTCTTATCGAATTCACGCAGGTACTGCTTGTTGCCCGGAGTGGTGATGCTGGTGATTCGGTTGGCTTCGTCATACCCCAGCGTTTTCGCACGTCCGGATTCATCTGTGATCGATTCGATGCGGTTGAGGCTGTCATAGGTGTATTCGATGAATTTGGTTCCTTGGCTTACCTTTTTGGTCCGTCCCTTTTCATCATACAGGTAGGAGATCGGAGCGATTACGCCGTTGCCCTCTTCCAGCCTGCTGACGCGGTCCTTTTCATCAAACGTAATAATGCTGACTTCATTGTTGCTGTCTGTTTTGGTCAAGGTGTTGGTGGCGGCATCATAATGCTCTTTCAGCGTTTTTCCATCTACAACTGTGGTTTTGGTCGTTGTTTTCGTGCTGAATGGGTCTTTGATGTCAGCCAGTTCTGCCTTGTACTCTACTTTGAGGTTGGTGACTTTGTTGTCTGCTGTGATGAATTGAACCTCGGAGACGCGTGGGACGGCACTTCCCCAGCGCGGGTCTGTGGTCATTTTAGTGGTTTGCTTGGAGCCGTCTGGATAGCTGATCTCAAGCGTGCCGTCCGGCTTGGTAGTGCTGATGATTTTGTTGCCGGCTGCATCTGTGACCGTGGTGCGCTGTGTACCGCTATCCTGCCAGTATTCATAGACAGACTGCTTGTTGTCCGGATCGGTAAAGGTCACGGTATGGCCTTTTTCCCCTTCCGTACGGTTCAGTCGCTTGATCCCGCCACGAGGCGTTTCCGCGTAGGTCAGATAGCCTTTTTCATCATAGTCATAGTAGCTCGTGTTGTTCTCTGGGTCGGTGAACTCTTTCATCAGACCATTGGTGTCGTATTTCATCTTGTGCATCTCACCCGCTGCATTCTCTACAGCAATCAATTGGCCGTTCTCCACGGTCAGCACCGTGCGTTGACCATACGGGGAGATGATGGCAGTCGGCACTCCAGCCGCATCACGCTCGATTGTAACGGTCAGATCGTTGTCATCCTTTATGCTGATCAGGCGTCCGTTGCTGTCATAGGTGAAGTCCATCAGTGTCTTGCCGTTGATCCCATTGAGGGTCTGGAGATGACGGCCTGTTGCCAGATTGAATACGAATGCCTGGGTACCGTCTGCGCTTGGTACGGTTACGGTGGCGGCAAGTGCTTTTTTGGTCTTTTTGCCAAGTCGGAAATAACGAGGCTCATCATATTGACCACCCGTATGCGTCGCGATGACCATAGAGCCGTCTGCCGCAACGTCGAGAATGTACATCATCGGATATTCGACAATGACCGTATCATCCATACCGCCTGCATTGGATACCTTCGCCAGCTTCGCGAACAGGTCAGGCTCATACATGTGAACAATTCCATCTGCGCTAATCTTGTAGTACTCCTCGGAGAATTTATCCAAGAAATAGATGTTCCCTTGAGCGTCCATATCGAAGGTCAGTGGAGCGAAAAATACTTCGGTCGCTTTGGCTCCATCATGGATATTTTCATCGACGAGTGGATATTCATTCCCCGGTGTATACGGTATGGTATCACCTGCGATTACCTTGATCACACCATCCGGGGTGATTTTTTTGATGACAGAGCTGGTATAGATATAGCCTGTCGGAGAAGCATCATCTGCGATGACTCCTGTTTGAATCGTGTAAATCGAACCATCTGGCCCTATCTCCAGTTCAAAATTCGTGTTACCGATGTTTTTCTTCGTGGCAGGACCGGATACTTTGCCGTTCATACGCAGGTAATCCAAGCGATCCTCTTTTTTAGGCAGAGACAACTGATAGACACGTCCTGCTGTGTCGATCCGTGTGATTACATAATGGAGGTCGACAAAATAAAGACTTCCATCCGGGCCTGCCTCATAGTCGCCGGGATTCGAGAAGCTGACTTTGGTGCCAAGCGTACCATCCGGGATACCATCCTCGGACTTCAGGGTACCGCCTCCGGCAAAGTGCGTCCAAGTAGTCTCATTCGGCTTCTTGCGCCAGATCTTGCCTTCCTTCGCATATAAGCCGCCGATATACATCGTGCCGTCTGCAGCTACTTCGCTGACCCAGCCCGGTGTACGGCCTGCTACCATCTCTTCGGTACCATCTGCTTTGATCCGATAGATACCATATGGGGTACTGGTGCCTACTCCATCCGGATCAGCTTTACTGTAATAGAAGTAACCGTCTTTACCGATCAGGAAGGTACTCCGGTACGAAGGAGCATAGACCCTGCCCATCGTTGACGTCCATTCTTCAAAATTCTGCAAATCGGCATCAGAGAGGAAATCATGGTTGGAGAGTCTCCAGCCCGCAATCCCCATATCGTCAAACGGATTGACCGGACTCTCGATGTCGCCGTCCCATTTGCGCACGCTCTTGATCTCTTGTCTACCGACTTGATACGAATTGTTGCCGGAATCAAAAGGAATCCGCGCCCAGATGCGGGCCAAATCCTCTGGCTCTGACCATGATGTAGGCAAAGTGTCTACGGTATTTTTGTAGTAGTAGTTGATATACGCAACATACGGATGGGTTCCTACCAGAGAACGTCCGTAGGAATCGGTTCCGTCCCATACCACTTCAAATTTCTGATTCGGCAGGTTCGGGAACGATTTTGCGTATTTTTTTCCTGCTACATAGACTTCTGCATCAATTCTCAGCAGGGAACCAGGTACTTCGCGGTCATTGGTAATCGGGACAATGATCGTGTTTTTCGCTTGGTAGCCCTTGTTGGACTTGCTGTCATAGGTGAGATTCAAGCCGGTTCCTTGGATCGGGATCGTCTGACCAAGAGACTGGTCTCCACAACCGATAATGGAACCCGGCTGTTGCTGCTTACACATCGCTTCTTCTGCGGATTCTGTTTTTTCTTTGTCGTCTGAATCCTTGTCTTGGTCTTTCTGGTCTTTATTAGCCGGAGTGTATGGTGGATCTTCGGGTGGATCGATGAAATCTTCCGGCAATGCAGCAGATACGTTCACGTTAAAATCATGTGCGGTAAAATGGTGGGTCGGAACACGCCACACGCTTTGCCCTTCTTTGTAAAGGGTGGCAAGACGGGTACGCTCTTCCACACTCAGTTTGATCCGGTTGAACTTGTCATCACCGTCCGGCTGGTTGTCGCCATCGACGTCAATCTGGGCGACTCCGTCTGTGATTCCGACGATTTTGATCACGACGCCGTTCGGTTCTGCTTCCCAGCTTCCTGTGGTCAGGTTGTAGTAGCCATGCGGCATCGCCATACCTGTCGGGAAATTCATGAAGTTGTCTACATAGATATAGACAGGCTGGTTAAAAGTAACCGAGGTGGCACCGGCAGCGATGGCTTCATCGACAGAGAATTCGGCCGCATAGGTATAGGCCACGAGTGGCGGCAGATTGCCCGGCATCGCTTCTGGTCCGCGATCGCCCACGGTGTACTCGGTTGCACGTACATTCATCGTGCTAAGATTTTGCGTAGAGCCATCTGGCATCTTCATCTGAGCGGTGGTGCCCGGTGTGAAGATGATGGTCGCTTGGCGTGTTCCATCCTGATCGGTGACAGGACTGCCTTGGGCGACCTGATACTCGGTTCCATTCACTTGGACAGGAGTTACGTTGGTGTCGAGCGGCGTCATCACGACATCAGGCAGGACGGTGTAATCTTGTGGATTGGTCTCTGCTTTGCGCTGGATCGTCATGTAGCCTTTCTTTTCATACTGAACGGTGATGGCATTCGAGCCATTGGCCGCGATGTCGAACATCCCGTCAGCACGGCTGTAGGTGCGGCCCACTTCGTTTTGATGCAGGACCGTTACCTTCACTCCCGGCAGTGCTTCTCCAGAAGTGTTCAGAACCTTTCCTTTCAGGACAACAATGCGATCTTCATCAATAGAGCCTGGTTGCATATCCAACTGGATCGGTTCTGCTCCCTCGAAAAGGAAGGATACCGCATCGTAGAAGCTGGTTCTGCTGGTGGTAGGCAGAGCTGGTGCTACCGTAGACGGATCAACCGGAAGATTCCCGAGCGATTCCGGTGTAGCAATCGCCACCTCTGACTTGGCTGATTCGCGTCCGCTCGTATTGACCGCGGTGATGGCGAAGGCGTAGGTGGTTCCATTGTTCAGTGCTTTGACCGTGTAGCGGGTCACTTTGCCTGCTTGAATCGCTGGCTTCCATGTCGTGCCTCCGTTATCGGAGACATACACCTTGTAGCCTGCGAGATCATAATCAGTGATCGCGTTCCAGCTGAGCAGCACTTCCCCGTCTTTTGCCTGTGCAAGAAGTCCGGTTGGAATCTTATAGGCAGATGGGGCAGCGGTAATCAAGCTGGATTTGGCTGACTCGTTGCCATTCTTATCTACAGCGGTCACGGCGAAGGTGTACTTCGTTCCGTTGGTCAGATACGTGACATTGTGAGTCGGTCCGTAGGCATAGTATTCTTTGCTCCACGTCTTACCGTTATCTTCTGACTGATACACCTTGTAGGTAGCCAAATCGCTGTCTGGCACAGGTGTCCAGTTGAGTGTGATGGCAGTATCCTTGGATTCTGCTGTCAGTCCGCTTGGCACTGCAGGTGGGATGCTGTCACCCGTACCTGGCTTGGCGGTGACTGGTGCGGATTTGGCTGATTGGTTGCCGTTCATATCGGTGGCAACAACAGCGAAGGTATAGGTGGTTCCATTGCGCAGGGATGTGAGCGTATATGTATTTTTCTTCCCTGCGTTCGCGGTGTTCTGATACCCGCTCGGCTCAGAAATATAGATGATATAGTTGGCGAGGTCACCGTTGTTGACAGGCTCCCATGTCAGTGTGACAGTGCCGTCCCCTGCTTCTGCCTTCAATCCGGTCGGCACAGCAGGTGGAATCGTGTCGCCGCCCATCACAGGTGTCTGGATCAGACCGCGTGACTTCGGTGATTCATTACCCGCCTTGTCATAGGCCGTGACCGCGAACAGGTACGGCTGGTTCAGCGTCAAGCCGCTTACCGGAAATCCTGTCGCCATCCCTACATTCAGACCTGGATTCCATGTCTGACCATTGTCCGCTGACGCATAGATCCGATAGCCTGCCAAGTCTGCATCGGTGACTCCCTCAAACATCACGACAACCCTTCCGTCAAACAGAGACATCGTCTGTGTGATGTTCGGAGTAGCAGGTGGTGTCTGATCGGTGTTTGGAGCAACCGGTTTCGCTTTGGCCACAGCAGATTTTGCTGATTCGTTGTCACTGTGGTCATACGTACTTACGGCAAACGTATACTCCGTCCCGTTGGTAAGTCCGCTCAGTACATACTCGGTCGCAACCCCAACGTTAAAACGGGAGACCCACGTCTGTCCGCCGTCCTTGGAGACGTAGACCAGATAGCCGGCCAGATCTTTATCCGTCACAGCCGACCACTTCACGGTCGCCTTGGCATCGCCTGCTGTTGCTGTCACATCAGCGGGCACGGCCGGCGGTGTGGTATCAGGGACAGGCACATCATTGGACACTTCAAAAGCACCTGCCTGGGAATTCCAAGCATATTGCTCACCCCAGCCCGGTTTGAAGATTCCGACACGGATAGCATACGTACCGAGTGTCGCATCTTCCGGCACGTTCCATGAAGCCAGATAGTTCGACTGGACATTGCCCGCCAGTGTCTGCTGGTCATAGAACTTTTGGAACACCTTTTTCCCGGCAGGATCGTATACTTCGATATCGATCAGCGCCTGTGAATCAGAAGATGCGGTCACAGGGACGACGATCTCCAACAGACTTCCCGGACGGACCTTTTCAGGAATCGCCACAGCTGCCGTCTGGTATGACTCTGCTCTGGTCTCAGGCGGTACGGTTACCGCTCCATTTACTTGTATAGACAACTTGTTGGTTTCTTTGACATACGTGGTCTTGCGGTCGGCACTCAGGACTTCGGCTCCAACCGTGTAGGCCCCCGCTGGAAGCGTACGTGGCACAGACCAAGTGAGGCCGAATGTCTTTGGTTGACCCGCTGGCAGCACCACTTCGGTATAACGCTGCTGGGCAACGATGAACTGATCCTCATCGTATACGCTTACTTCGACGATTGCATCCGTCAGCTCGGTTGTGCTGGTCGTATTCACGGTCACCTGCACATCTTCCCCGACCTTTGCCGGATTCGGTGCAGCCTCTGCAGCAAGACTCACGCTGGATGGATTCTCCACAATCTTGACTGTGGCTGCTCCCGCATGCCAGTGGAGTTGACTCTCCCAGCCAGCCTTGATAATCCCTAAGCTGACGGTATACGTACCATATGCCTGATCAGCCGGGGTTTCCCAAACGAATGGAAAACGTTTGGTCTCCCCATCATTCATCGGCTGATTATCTACGAATTTTTGAAAGACTTTGACACCATTGGCATCAAAAATCTCCAGGTCAACCAAGATGCTTTGGGTCACCATAGCTGTGACGACCGCCTCGAAGTTGACACTCTCCCCCGGCTTGATGGAGCTCGGGTTGGCGATAACGGATGTAAGATAGCTTGATTCGGCCAGGGCCGTGCTCGGCTGAACCATCGGGATCAGGTTGGCAACCAACACCGCCAAGATCGTGAGCAGCCGAAGCCATTTGCCTTGTATTCGTGAATTCATTGTTGTTAATCACCCCTACTTTTTTCCCGTTTTTTTAACCTGATGTAAAAACATATGCCTCCATCATCATGTCACCCCCTCATAATCAAGTGATTTTAATGCTATTTATTGTAAACGTCAATATAAACATAGGTATCAAGATGCAAAAAAGACCACGCATTTCCATCTACGTGGTCTTTTCCCTGCCCTGTCAGGTTCATTCTACAGAGGTGGTTCTTCTGTTATATTTCCGTTGCTGATATTGTCCCCCTCGACTAAAATCGGCATCTGGGTATACGTTCCAATCAGGGTGTTATACTCGACAAGATTACCTGTGTTATTATCGGTCGTCACCCGGATCCCGAAGTCACCGTAACCGTAGAGCGACTGTATCTGATTGCTGGCAATCCGTGAATTCTGAACATCAAATTCAACGAATACCCCATTGGAATCACTGTTCCAGTCATGGGTTTTTCCCCGCTCCTTCCACAGCCCGAACGTTGAGATTTGATTATCGGCGATCTCCAGATGGTTGGAGCGGATGATATAGATCCCATGAAAATCAGTATCTTGGATATCATTGCGTTGGACGTACACATTGCTTGACATCTGATCGACCTCAATCCCGAAAAAACGGGTGTCGTCGATCGTGTTATCTTGAATATACAGCCCGGTGTAGCGGCTGGTCGTGGGGATCTCGTGCTCGGCATTCCGCGAGATTTTAATTCCTGAATCCGCCGCACCTCTGATCATATTCGTTGCGATGATATTGTCATAGGAAGGCAGCGAATAATAGATGCCCGCGCCCGGTGAATTGATAATCGTATTGCCTGACACTTCTGAATCGCGACAGAGATAGAAGGCCAGCATCGTGTCCTCCAAGCGGTTGTTCCGCACCGTCCCACTTCGCTGCAACGAAAACGAAACACCGTCTCCTGTAAATTCCGAATAGACCTCATTGTTCTCAAACCGATTGTACGCATCCAATTCATTGCTCTCGACCGCTTCGATCGTCGGATCACCCGGTGTATAATGCGGCCCTGCAAAATAGACGGTAAAGATTTTAGGGAGAGCCCAAGAACCGCGAGTCTACGACAGTTACGTAGTTGGCACCAGACTCTACAAAAGCAGCCCATGCCTCATACGTCTGGGTATCCAAGGTCAGATTGGAGATGGTTACATAGTCGGCTTTTACCGCCAACAGGTCTGCCTCTGGATTGTTCTGGCGCAGGATCACCCCATTCTTGGACTCTCCCGTAATCGTCACATTCGGATAGTCGACCAACAAGGTTGTATGTACATCATAAACACCATTCTTGATATAAATATCAGTCTCTCGGGCCGCCAGCGCTGCTTCCAGACTGGTATAATCGCCTGTCCCATTCCCATCTACGATTTTGGTTGTTGTGGATGCTTTAGCAGAGTGCGGAATGACTACCAAAAAGCAAATAAGCGTCAAAAAAAGGCGGGTAAACAGGATCTTTGGCATAGGGAGGGCTCCTTTTCGCTTGTCTAATATTGATGTTCTTTATATATACCCTTGAAATATGGAGATGAAGCTTCAACTTTCAATATTTCTTTTGGCCCATTTATTAGGGCTTGAGCCTGATTCTTTACAGAAAGAATGATTCAGTATAATATGAATACTTATGGTAACATGTATGATTTTTCCACTTACCCATGACAGTCATATGATCGCGCAATGACGCGGTACCAGGAGGATGTTAGTCGATGACAACCGAGTACAAAAATCTGCACAATCCGAAAATGCTCAACCCTGTCGAAGCCCTTCTCGACAAAAAAGTGAAGCTCGACCCATTCGAATATCTCAACCACGCGCGGGAGAACACCCCGATCCGTTTTGACGAAAAGCGTGACTCATGGGAAATCTTCCTCTATGAAGACTGTCAGGCAGTCCTGTTAGACCCGGTTGTCTTCTCATCCCGCCGCTTTCCACCACAGATCCTGATCGCCCAATCGATGCTGTTCCTAGATCCACCCCGCCATACCCAATTGCGCAGTCTCGTGAGCAAAGCGTTCACCCCCAAAATGATCGCCAACCTCGCTCCCCGCATCAAACATCAGGTCAACCTGCTGCTTGATCAGGTGGCTGAGCGTGGTGAGATGGATATCATCGCTGACCTCAGTGATCCGATTCCAGTCACGATCATCGCAGAGATGCTTGGTGTCTCCTCAGGGGATCGCAAGGTGTTCCGCACTTGGGCCTCCCGTTTCCTGCAAAACGTAGAAACCACAGATCCGGATGAAATCTCCCGCCTCCTCGCCGAACAGAAAAAAGCGCAGGAAGAAATGGGTGAATACCTGACTCAGATGATCGCCACCCGCCGCCAAGACCCACAGGACGATGTGCTCAGCGAGTTGACCCAAGCCGAGATCGACGGCAAACGCCTGACCGACATCGAGCTTCTGGCTTTCTGCAACCTGTTGCTTGCAGCGGGCAGTGAATCTACGACCAACCTCGTCGGCAATGCGATGCGCTGCTTCCTCGACTTGCCACAGATTCAGGAGCAAGTAGGCAACGACCTGAGCCTGATCCCGACAGCTCTAGAAGAATCGCTGCGTTACCGTCCGACCGTACCGTTGCTCAACCGCGTCGCTTCTCAGGATGTGGAGTTCAAAGGCCACCAGATCAAGGAAGGCCAAGGTGTGATCGCATGGGTGGCTTCTGCCAACCGTGACCCGCGCAAATTCGATACCCCTGATGAATTCCGTCTCGACCGCGCTACCAACCCACATCTGACACTCGGTCACGGTGTACACTTCTGCATCGGCTCCGCACTCGGGCGGATGGAAGGCCAGCTCATGCTCGAAGGTCTCCTCTCCCGCTTCAAAAACTTCACCTATGCCCCTGGCACAGAGCTTCAACCTGTACCAAGCCACTTGGTACACGGTGTCAAATCTCTGCCCGTGCGTTTTGAAAAACGATAAACACACTCACATAAAAAAGAGACCCGGTTCCTATTCGGACTGGGTCTCTTGCTGTTTTTCGACCGTAATGGTCTGATTCCGACCGTTGCGCTTGGCATTGTAGAGATAGGCATCTGCTTGTTCGAACAGGCTATCCTTGTTCATCCCTTCGCACGCTTCCGCAAGGCCGATACTGACGGTGATCCGTCTTCCCTTCAATTCTTCGATGTCCATCTTGGCAATGTTGAGGCGAATCTGTTCTACCAATCGATAGGTCTGCTTCATCGTTTTGTGGGTGAACACGACCACGAACTCTTCCCCGCCTGCCCGTGCAACAAAATCGTGCAACGATACGGTCTCTTTGATCTGCTGGGCGACATGACGAAGAACGATATCTCCCACCTGATGACCGTAATCGTCATTCACGGTTTTGAAATGGTCGATGTCGATGATCGCCAGTTGGACAGGCTGGCAATCCATCTCCCGCTGTTCCATCAGCTGTTTCAAATAGAGGTGAAAGGTGGCCTGGTTGTTCAATTGGGTAAGCCCGTCTGTCTTGGCCGCCTGCTCCATCATCATACTGTTGACCATCAGTTCATTGAGATGCGTCAGAATTCGCGAACCGCGCCGCATGATCTGAATCGTAATCGAGCTTGCCGCTGCCATCATTCCAATGAAGGTGATAAAGTTGATAATCTCAAAATCCAGCCTGTACGGCTCAAAAAAACATTGAATCCCAACGTATGTCAGCACACTGATAAACATACTGAAATATACTTTTTTCTCATCAAAATAGACACCCGATGCAAAGATCGGGAACACAAACAGGGATTCTACCACCACAACCCTGTGATGAACCGTAGCAACCGTGGTCGCCAGCATGACGATAGCGGTCAGGATAATATAAGGCTGCCACCTTTTGGGAGCAAGCAGATACACCAATTCGGTCAACAGCATAATCCCCGTCATCAGAATCAGGGGACCGACAATCAGATAGTTCCAGAAGTAATCCAGATTTTGTTCCGTATAAAACATATTAATCCTCGCCACAATCGTGGTCAGGATGATCATAAACCAGTTCAGGTTCAAAATTTTACGATTCCAGTTATCCTGCAACGGAAGGGTGTTAGCCGGTAGTTTAGTCATAGTCGTCACTTACCTCTTCTGTCTTATAAATCAATTATTATTTATATACCACATAATTGCAGATTGAAAACGAGAATTTGTGTGAAATTTACACTTTATTCAGAAAAACAGGTTTGGATCACAGGATAATCCGTTGAGCGCGGGGTCTTTTCCTTTTATTCCCTGCATGCATTTGCCATTACAAGCATTTCGAAATCGATTTCGTAAACGTCTAAAACTGACCATCTCCCCTCCTGTTTTCTATGCCTGGACTGACTCCGACAGACAGATAAACTCGTGCCAACTTCCGCCAAAATGCTTGCTTCCCCACTCTTTTTCATTACTTTCACATAAAAAGGGATAAATTCCTATTATTACTTGTAAGAAATCTGAATAATGTGATAACATATGTTTGTAATCGTTTTCAGAAACCGTTTTCGTAAATAAGTTGGTTCGCTTTCATTTCCTGTCATTGATTTTGAATTCAGGGAGGGTTTTTTTGATGAAAACAAACAAAGCAAAGCTAGTCACCGTTCTTTCCTTGTGTGTTGGTCTTCTGTCCCCTGTAGCAGCTCCGATCAGCCAAGTGGCCCATGCTGGTGCAGCAGAGAATACACTGGCTTCTGACCGCGCCTATGCATGGTTGAAGGCACAGCAGGACCTGACAACTGGTCATGCGCTAAGCGGTCTGGTCGACAGCTTCGATGACTGGTGGAACGCGACCGACCGTAAGCAGATCGTCTACACCTACGATCAGGCCGTAGCCGCGATTGCTTTCATGGTCAAAGGAGACCGGGCGCGCGCCGAGCAGGTCCTCAATAAGATGGTGGCGATCCAAGACCCGGACGGCTCGTGGATCAACTCCTATTGGTGGAATGGCTACGGTGAAGAAATCCGCAAGCACGTAGGTCCTGTTGCATGGATGGCGATGGCCTTCATGACCCATGAGAAACTATACGGTGGTACTACATACCGCGCTCCAGCCAAGAAAGCGATGGACTGGATGGTCCAATTCAAAAAGCCGAACGGCGCCATCTCCGGCGGGAAAACCACATGGGACGCGAACGGGGCCTGGACCGATGAAGTCTGGAGCTCCACCGAACACAACCAAGATGTCTACAACATTCTCAAATATTACGCCAATGTCTTCCCTGACCGCACCACCACCTACAATGATGCCGCCAACGGGGTCAAGAGCTTCCTTGACAATGTCGTCTGGGATGACAGCAAAAAGAGATGGCGCGGCGGCTGGAAAAACAATACCAACCTGATCGACCCTGCCGTCCCGCTCGACGTCAATCCATGGGGCGTGCTGGCTCTCGGGTTGACGGGGACCCGCAGCTACAAGGATTCACTCGCCTATGTCGATAACGCCAATGGCAGTGGAACCGTCGACAGCCCCAAATACGTACACTCCCTCACCTATGACGGCTCTGGTCAGCTGCTCACCGCTTATGACTTCGACTGGCAATACGACTGCGCGAACGCCTACGACCAGAACGGCAATCCGATCGGGCAAAAATGCGCAGATGTCTGGTTCGAAGGCTCCGCATTCATGTCGCTTGCCCACTATATGAACGGCAACACAGCGAAAGCGGATTCGATCATCACCGAGATCATGAAAAAGCAAGGTACCAGCGGCTCTCTCTACGGCGGTGTGCCTTACTCGCTCAAAGGCTCCAACAACAGCTATTGGCGCATGGCGATGGAAAACTGCGTATCAAGCACAGGCTGGCTGATCATCGCGGCGCACCGTTTTAACCCATTCACCGGCTCTTATCTGACCGGTGGCGGCGGTGGTGGTGGCACGACTCCTCCTCCGACCACAGCCAATACTCTCTATCTGCGTGACGGTGCCTCTTCCACTGTCCAAGGAACACTGTCTGCCACAGCAGGTAGCTCTGCCAATACCGATACCATCGCCTCTGCGGGTGGCGGCAACTATGACGGAACCGTCCGCAATGCCAATGTCTACGTGATCAGTGGTCTCAACGGCACATACGACAGCACCAAATCCACTCAGTTCAATCTCTTCATCGACTCTGGCAGCGCGATTGCCAACGGCCTGCAAGCGAAAGTTTCGTATGATTTCAACGGGGATAACGTCTATGACCGTGCAGAGACGTTCAATTATTTTGCCACTGATGATGTGACAGGCTGGCAGAACTATTCCCAAGGCTCTGGCTTGAAATCTTCCAGCGGGTCATTCGCCAACCTGTCGAATGGTAAGGTAAAAGTAGAGATCTGGAGCGCCATCGGTAATGCCAACAGCACGGTGAGAACGGATGCGACGAGCACGCAGGGGTCGCAGTCTAAGCTTGTAATCCCGTATAAGTAAGCTGTTGATCATTGAGTTAGCATGAAAAGGGCTTGAGTCATGACAGAAGGTTTACCTCCCTGTCTGCTCAATCCCTTTTTCGTTTTCTTCTTCCATCGCTTTGTAGAGAGTGATTTTCTTCTCGATTTCGTTCATGTTTTTCTGAAGCTCCTGGATTTGTGCATTCACTTTGCTTTGGTGTGCCTCTAACATGTGGCGCCTTGCATGGATCGTCGACGCCCCCAACCGCCGCAAGTCTGAGTACTGCTTGATCTCGCTGATTGGCATCCCCATTCCACGTAGACAGACGATGAACTCAATCCATAGAATATCCGCTTCCGAGTACCGGCGATACCTGTTCTGGTCACGGGTAACACCTTCCAGCAATCCGATTTTTTCATAGTAGCGCAGCGTGTGTACCGTAAGTCCTGTTCGACTGGCAATTTGTTGAATCGTTCGTGTATTTTCCATATTTTGATCATAGCAGATATAAAAAAGGTTTGCTATAGAGTGCACTCTAATGTGTAGGATGATCCTACTCTCATTTATTACGAATGATTAGGAGGAATCAAAATGATAACAGAACGCTACCAACGTGGATGGGAAAAGCTGATGGAAGTGGACGGAACAGGCGGGGAACGTGTGATTGAATCCCTGCAAGACATCGCCCCTGATCTAGGCAGGTATGTGGTGGAGTTTGGCTTTGGAGACATCTACTCCAGAGACGGTCTGGATCTAAAACAACGACAGTTGGTAACCATCGCCTCGCTCACGACCCAAGGCGGTTGCGAACCGCAGTTGACTGTTCATCTTAACGCAGCGCTGAATGTGGGGCTTACTCCGAAAGAAATCATCGAAGCGATCATGCATTGCTGCCCCTATACAGGCTTTCCGCGTGTGTTGAATGCGATGTTGACAGCGAAGTGTGTTTTTCAAGAACGGAATGTATCGGAGTTACAGGGATAAGGTTACGGCCTGATGACACGTGCATCAGGCCTTCTTCTCCACCCCTCTGATATACGCCACCCAATAAATCATCGAGACAAATACAGTCCCGCCAATCGCATTCCCAATCCATACCGGGATAAAATTCGCCAGCCAGTCCCCCCATGTAGCCTGTCCTGCAAAAATCGCCGCCGGAATCAGAAACATATTGGCCACGACGTGCTGAAAGCCGATCGCGACGAAGCCCATGATCGGGAACCAGATGGCTATTATTTTTCCACCAATCGAATCGGCCGCATATGACATCCACACCGCCAAGGCGACCATCCAGTTACAGCCGATACCAGAGATGAGGGACTGGACGAAATTCTCCTCCAGCTTGGCATGGGTGATCGCCGTCGTCTTCGCGAGGAACGGGCCTGTTTCTGTTAGTCCGACGAGATGCCCGAAGAAATACGCGACGAATAACGCCCCGAGAAAATTGGTCAGCGTAATCCAGAACCAGTTGTGCAGCAGACGGCCTACCGTGATTTTTTTCGCCAAAGCGGCCATGCTGACAGCCATCATGTTGCCTGTCAGGAGTTCGCCCCCCGCGATGACCACGAGAATCAGACCTACCGGAAAAACAGCGGCCCCGAGAAAACTGGCGAAGCTCCCCCACTCCTTCGGGACATTCCCGATGACGCGGATGTCCAACAGAAACCCCAGTGCGATAAAAGCGCCTCCCAAAAATCCCAAGACCAGCATCGCCGGTAACGGTAAATGGGCCTTTCGCGTGCCTGCATCGATGGCGATCTCAGCCACCCGCTGCGGTGTATGGTAGGACATGAACGATCCACTCCCTCGTCAGATACAGTTAGGAGTAGGTTTCCAAAGCTTTCCCGGTACTATTCCTGCGTGCGGGCAGGCTATTCATCGTGTATGGCAGGTAGGTATCTGTCAAACGGTTATCTCCAGCAAATCATGGGCGACAATCACTTCACCACTGCGGAACACTTCACTTGCTTCCTGATATACCTGCTCCACATCAATTCCCGGCAAAAAGTGCGTCAAGACCAGCTTCTTCACACCCGCCGATACAGCTGTATGGGCCGCTTGTGCCGGTGTGCAATGCTCTTTCTGGAGGTTATCCCAGATCTTCTTAAAGTTAAAGACGGCAGAATCTTCATGAGGATTCTGCCGTTGCCCTATGTTTGACCTGTCTGCCTTACTTAATCCACTGTACGACTTGATCCATGCTGCGTCTGGTCTTCGGACGTTCCGGATCATTCTCCCGATAGCCGAATGCGACCATGACTGTTGCGTCAAACGCTCCATTCTCGAGCAGTCCCTCTTTTTCCAACAGCTCGTGTACACGGTCAAAATGGTAGCCTTCAATCGGGCAAGAATCAATCCCAATCTGAGCCGCCGCCGTCATCATATTGCCGAGGGCGATGTAGCATTGTTTACCGGCCCAGTCGAACAGAGTGCGGTCACGCTCGAACAAGCGCTGGTCATTTTCCTGGAATTCTCTGTAGCGATCCATCAGAGTTGCGAGTACATCATCTGGTACCTGCTTCACATTCTTTTGCAAATCCAGTACATACTCGGAGTCAAATCTGGCATTGCGTCTGGCGAGAATGATGACAAAATGGCTGGCGGTACGAAGCTGTCCCTGTGCGCCCCATGCTACTTCACGGAGTTTTTCTCTCAGCTCTTGGTTCTGCACCACGAGGAACTTCCATGGTTCATAGCCGACAGAGCTTGGGGAGAGTCTGCCTGTTTCTAAGATGAATTCAAAATCCTCATCGGAGATTTTTTTCGTCGGGTCAAATACCTTGGTGGCATGCCGGAACCTGTAGGCATCCAGAATTTCTTGTTTTTTCGCTGTATGATCCGTCATATTTGCTCATCCTTTTGTGCTGGAGTAGTTGATGTGATTTATTATATCGGTAATTCTAGATATGTCAATTTACCTTTTTGGGTAAAAGTGTCATTCTGGTGTAGTTCCCTTGAAGTATGCTTGTTTGAGTTCCTAACTATGTAAGATCAGGGTGCGTACATAGAAAAACCCCTGCCTGCCATACTGCACAGGAGGGGCTGGGAATCCGCTTTGCTTACCGATTAAAACGGATGATACATCGAGTAAGCGAAGTGATACAGGCTGCTGACGTTCATCGACAGACGTGTGTTACCATAGTAACCGTCAATTGGGATAATATCGTAGTAGTGTGTGCTGGCAGATGCATAGAAGCTGTAGTCACCGCGCGCTGGTGTGATGTTGCTGATTGGGATGCTGAAGTTGCCGTAGCTGTCCGTGATCGCGGTGCCAAGATGGACGGTGTTATTGAGGCGGGCGATGATGCGGATGGTCACTGGTGCGTTGTAGGCAGGCGTACCGGAAGCGGTTTTCGCTTGGCCGGTTACAGTGATATTACGGTAGATTCTCCACATGGAGCCATATCCATAGTTGATATACCCCTCTACGCCACCGTCTGAACTGATTCTGCTGACACTGATCTGGGAAGGAACTGTCGTCTGAGCGCTGGATAAGGTGTATACCTGTGTCGGGCTTACAGATGTAGTAGAGATGACACGGATGAAGAATGTGCCTTGCGGGAAGCCGATGTTATAGCGGGTGTTTTGATTCAGGGTAGCCAGGACATTCAGGTTGGTGTCGAGGATGTCTGTACGATACGCACCGCTTCCGTTGTTGGTGAGCTGCACCGCAAAGTTAGTCGCTGTCGTTACATTGTACTTGATCCAGTCTTCGTCAAAATCATTGTCAATCGTCTGTGATACGCTGAACTTGTCGCTTTTCGCTTTGGCATAATACGCGTTATCATCCGGTTCAGCAGCGTCATATTGGGAAGAATGCTTCACGATAAAAGCAAACGGGTTGGCTGCATCGAAGCCGGAAGCGGAGTTGACGGCGATGAAGTAGTAGCCTGGTGTGGCGATTTTGCTCAGGTTCTCATTCTGACCAGCCAGATACACAGAGGAAACCTGCTCTTCCAATGCGCCTGTCGTCTCGTTGTATTTAAACATATGTAAGTCATAGTCGACAGTCGTTGAGTCTACGGTGTCCATGTAGACGGTTACTTTGCCTGCCTGGTCGTTTCGGAAGAAGAACCATTGCTCCCCGCCTTCTTCGGTGATCACATCGGTGACAACGGTGTCTTTTTGGAAGTAGGTTGCCATCGCAGGTGTGTTGTTGTCGTCTGCGTCAATCGTGATGTAGTCGGCGTCCGAAGCTTTAGGCTTCTTCACTTTCTTTGTGGAAAATTCGGCTGGATCGACGGCTTGTCCATCTGGGAGCGTCAGTTTCCCGCTTTTCTCCTCTGCCCATTTGGCCTTGGTTTTGCTCAGATCGATGGACGTGACATCAATCTCCTTGTTCAGCGGCTTAGCCGAAGCAGATGCCACCGAGATACCACTTACTGCTGTGCTTGCGAACAGCAGGGTGGCTAGGAACAATTTTTTGAACAATGTTACCACTCCTTTAACTAATAGTAAAAATACGACTTCATTATACAAGAGATTAGCAAAATATTACATATATTACACCAAAATTTTCATTATGAAATATTTGTCACAATTCTGATAACAAAAGTTTTGCTACTGACATTTTGTAAGTGTTATGGTACGATCAAGACGGTTCGAAAACCGCCCGCCACAGATGGCTGGTGTATATGGAGGTTCTCTATGAAAGTAGAAATCTGGTCTGATTTTATCTGCCCGTTTTGCTATATTGGAAAACGTCGCTTTGAAGCGGCTCTGGAACAGTTCGCCCATAAACAAGAGATCGAAGTGATCTATCGCAGCTTTGAGCTTGATCCTAATGCCAAGCGTGAGGCGACTCAAGATATCCACAGCATGCTGGCTGGCAAGTACGGCATGAGTCTGGAGCAAGCCAAATCGGCGAATGCAGATGTCGGCAGACAAGCAGAAGGTGTCGGTCTTACCTATGACTTTGACAACATGAAGCCGTCCAACACATTTGACGCACACCGCCTGTCGCATTATGCTGCCAGTCATGGTCGGATGCAGGAGATGACGGAGCGTCTGCTCTATGCTTATTTTACAGAAGGCAAGCATCTGGGTGATCATGAGACACTGACCGCTCTGGCCGCTGAAGTAGGGCTTGATAGGGACGAAGTGGCGAAGATGCTGTCTGGTGAGGACTTCACCCAAGAAGTGCGCTCCGATGAACAGGAAGCTGTCGATCTTGGGATTCGCGGTGTTCCCTTCTTCGTGATCAACCGCCGCTATGCGGTATCTGGTGCACAGCCGAGCGAGGTGTTCCTCGACGCGTTGAAAAAAGCGTGGGACGAGCAAAGTCCGCTGACCATTCTCAACGAGGCCAGTGAGTCTGCGGACGATGCGGCTTGTGTGGACGGGGTATGTGCGACGGATGGTGATAAGCAGAAGCAGTAACAGGTTGCTTCACTTTTCGATTCACGAGCAAAAAGACCTAATCAATTACTGATTAGGTCTTTTTGGCTATCGAGAAAACCCTACTTTCATACCGGGAGTTCATTAACCATCATCCATTTTATACTTTTTATACGCTAATGGTGTCATATTCATCGACTTTCGGAATCTATCAATAAAATAGCTTGTACTATTAAATCCTACTTGATAGGCCACTTCCGTAACATTAGATTCTGCTTGTTGCAGGAGGAGTACGCTTTTTTGAATTCGATAATCCATTACGTAATTCAACGGTGTTGTCCTCAACATTCGTTTGAAATATCGACAGCATTCAGAACGGCTCAATTGACCAACTCTTGCAATATCATCTAACATGATTTTCTCAGCATAATGTTGATGGATCCAATTTAACATTTGCTTCATTCGTTGACTCTTCACTATTTCCGTCTGGTCGTATTCTAATGGAAAGCCATTCATGATTAAGTTTTTCCAAATGAATGTTAGCTGCACGGTGATATCGAATTCATAGTACGGTGATTTCTGTTGAATCCATTGATTAATATTTAGAATGGCATCTAAAATATTTTTCCCCCAAGGCTCATTTGCATCTATGTATAAGTACGGTAAATTAGTCGCTTGAATATAGGGACTTACATAGGTTGAATAAAGTTCTTGGGATAAAACGAAATGTGGAGAAACATTTAAACAAATATAGACACAACCTGATTGATTTTTCTCTTCCGCCATGTGCAGGCAACCACTATTGATAAATAGTCCGTTCCCCTCTCGAACCACTCGTTTTTCTTCATTGATCTGAAAGATTGCTTCCCCTTTTACAATCAGGACAAATTGAATTTCGTCATGCCAATGAAGTGGGATATGTCCATGTATATTTTGGGTAATGGTTGTTTGGTAACATGCAATCGGTAACACGACGGTACGATGTTCGGTTAGCTCTTTCAAGCTTTGGTCAACCATGAAATTTTTTGTTTGCAAATTCCCGCCACCTCAATATCTTTATATTTTTTAGCTAGATATGAGTATTATTAAATCAATTTTCCACTTACTATTACACTATTATTATAATTAAAGGTGGAGAATTAATCATGGATACACAAACGAGACGAACAGGGTTATTTCTCGTGATAACGGGAGCGATATTTTGGGGGATTGGTGGCACTGTTGCACAAAAGCTCTTTCAACAATACGCAATTGATGTAAATTGGCTTGTAACGACACGCTTGCTCATAGCTGGGTTTTTACTTTTAACCGTTCAATTTTTGGTGAAAGACCGTTCACAGATATTTGGTGTCTGGAAAACTAGAAGGACAGCCGTTCATCTGATTATCTTCGCGATACTTGGTATGCTTGCTGTTCAATACACCTATATGGCATCTATTAAACATGGTAATGCTGCTGTTGCAACGCTATTACAATATTTAGCACCTGTCATGATTATCATCTACGAAATCTTACGAAAACAATCCGTGTTAACACGAAGAGATTTGTTGACGGTATTGCTTGCTTTGTTCGGTTGCTTTTTCTTATTAACAAACGGCTCCATCTCTGAACTATCCGTGCCGACACTTGCAATCGTTTGGGGTGTTTTATCTGGGTTAACGTTAGCCTTTTATTCCTTATATGCTGTTCCTCTATTGAAGCAATACGATTCTCTTGTCATTGTTGGCTGGGCTATGATAATCGGTGGTACTTCATTAAGTTTTATCCATCCACCTTGGCAAATGAACACTGCAACCATGACGCTAGAAGCCTATTTATACTTACTATTCGTTATCATATTCGGTACAATGATTGCATTTTGGTTTTATATAGAAAGCTTACAAAGCCTTTCCCCTAAAGAATCAAGCCTCCTTGGTAGCTTAGAGCCACTAGCGGCTGTTTTAACAACGGTCATTTGGTTACAAGAACCTTTTGGATTTTTTCAATGGATTGGTACATCTTGTATCATTGGGATGATTTTATTATTGGCATTGAATAAAACGTCTTCTACACAGAATAACCAACCCCATAAAAATAAAAAGCCCCTCAGAGTGAGTTAATCGCTCGAGAGGCATTACTATGCTAATCTGCCATTACGAATCTACCAGCTCTCCCCCATTCGGGTGCAGGATCTGTCCGGTTATGTAACGAGAATCATCTGATGCGAGGAACACATAGCTGGTCGCCACTTCAAAAGGCTGGCCGGCACGCTTCATCGGGGTATCGGTGCCGAAGGTTTTGACCTGCTCTTCGGGGAAGGTGGCTGGAATCAGTGGAGTCCAGATCGGGCCTGGTGCTACACCGTTGACGCGAATTCCCTGCTTGACGAGTGATTGGGAGAGCGAACGGGTGAAGGCTAAGATCGCACCCTTGGTCGAGGAGTAATCGAGCAGCTGTGGATTGCCTGCATAGGCGGTGACCGATGTCGTATTGATGATCGCACTGCCGCTCTTCAGGTGTGGGAGGACGGCTTTGGTCATGAAGAAAAAGGCGTAGATATTGGTACGGAACGTCAGATCAAGCTGTTCGGCGGTGATGTCGAGGATGCTCTGCTGGACGAATTGGACGGCATGGTTGTTGACCAGAATGTCGATTTTGTCGAAATGCTGGATCGCCTGCCGCACAACCTCCTGTGACATCGCTTCCTGCTGCAAGTCTCCGGGAACCAGCAGGCAGCGTCTACCGTATTGCTCGACCCGCTGCCTCGTCTCCTCTGCATCCTCGTGTTCGTTGAGATAGGCGATCACCACGTCTGCGCCTTCTTTGGCAAACGCATACGCGACTGCTCTGCCGATCCCGCTGTCTCCACCTGTGATGATGGTGACTTTATCCTTTAGCTTTCCGCTTCCCAGTGCTTCGGAATTCTCGGAGATAGGTCGTGGAACCATCAAGGTTTCAAGGCCGGGCTGCTGATTCTGGTGCTGTGTGGGAAATGAGATCGGGACTTCCTCACACTTCTTCTTTTTACCATAGTACTCGTACTCAGGATACATGGGAGGGCATCACCTTTCTGTCACGATCATTATTCTTACAAGTTATATCCACAGTTGGCTAGGCAATATTTCACAGTCCTATGCAGTTTAGCCAAACGGAAAAAGACCTAATCCCCCCGACCAGGTCTGTGATACAAAAAAGAGCAGGGATCTCCCCCTGCTCTTTACTCTTTATGCTTCATTCATTTCATAGATACGTACGGCTTTTTAACTCTTATGAAATGTCACTTTGTTCTTACCCGTCCGCTTCGACACATACAGCGCTTCGTCTGCATATCGGATCACTGCAATCGGCTCTTGGTCATTGGTAGGCCATACTGCTCCCCCGACACTGCATCCCACGTGAAGCTGTTGATTCGCCAGATCGAACGGTTGATTCAGGCTCGCAATGATTTTTTCAGCGGTGACGGCTGCTTCCTGTACAGGATTAGCCGCAGACGTAAACAGCACGACCAAAAACTCGTCACCGCCCAGCCGGAATGCACTCTCGTCAGCACGGATACAGCGTTTGAGCCTGGTTGCCACCTCCTGCAATAACAGATCGCCGGTGTGGTGACCATGGGTGTCATTCACCAGCTTGAATCCATCCAGATCCAGATAGAGGAAGGTGAGGGTTTCGTCCATGGATTGTGCTTTTTTCATCGCAGTTTCCAAAAACGGATCAAGCGCAATCCGGTTCATCAGACCTGTCAGGTTGTCGGTATGAGCAAGATTCTCCATCCGGCCCAGATCAGACACGGTGCGAACCAGTGAGTCTACCAGCTCCCGGAGCGATAATGAGAGGATTTCGATATCTTTAATTCCTGAGTAATAAGGGATTTCTACCCGTTCACCTGCGCGCAGGCGGTTGGCGGTGTGGGAGATGTGCTGCAGTGGTTTGGTGATGAATCCTGCGATCAGCCATCCGATCAGTGCAAATACAACCGATGAGATGACCCCAATGAGCAGAAGCATGTTCTGCAATTCCCTCACAGGTGCATAGGCTGTCTCCTCAGGAATCCGAACCAGAACCGACCATCCCAATCCTGAGTAGTTCTGGTAGCCGTCGCCCAACGCATAGCCGGTCAAATACCGCCCTCCATCCGGCCAAGTCTCCAGTAACCAATTGTTCTGTCCTTTTCGGGCCAGATTGACACTGTCCAGATGCAGGGGCTTGCCGACCATTTTTTCGGGCCCCAAGATGACCGTGTCATTCTGCTTGCTGACGACGAAAATCTCTGCATCCCTACTATCATCCTTCAACGGCTGGACGATATCCTTTTCTACCTGACGGGACCACTCCCAGCTAAGATGGGCAGCCAGTACGCCGACCAGCTCTCCATCATCTCCTACGACTGCCTTGGATATATCGACAAATTGCAGTGGCTCACCAGTCGGATTGGGGAGCAGCTTCGCCAGCAGAACGGCTTCATGCACATCCCCGATAAAGTGTCCTTTGATCCCTTCCTGATAGACAGGGCGCTTGGATATATCCTTGCCTGCCAGGATGCGCTGGGTAGCGGCAAGCACCTTCCCGTCCCGATCGGTCAACCCTACCCACGAGAAGGAAGGAAAGCTTTTTTGCAGCTGGTCTAACAGCTCTTGAACCGAATGCAGATCATCAGGATTTTTGATATCTTTCAGCTGGCTGATTACGTCTATTTCGCCCGCACGCGCCCACATGAAAAAGTCAAGCTTATCGGCCATCTGATAAGCGGTGGTGGAGAGCTGGTTTCCAATCTCCTCTTTCATTTTTTCACCGGATTGCTTGCCGATCGTCAAGACCAGAACGGCAGTTAAGAGAAAAATGACAGCGGCAAAGATCACAGCTACATAGGTGCGGAGTTTCATTTTCAATAGGAACACGACCTCCTTATCTGACAGAAAAACCAAGTAGAATATGAAATGCAGCAGAACCACCAAAATAGATGGGTATAAAAATGAGCGGATGTAGTTTTTAGTACCACTATATTGTAATACTCAAACATGAAAATGTCTTCTGGCTGTTCGCAAGATTCGTTCCCATGGGTATGAAATCTTTTTGCGGAAAATGAATCCTTATCGGAATTTTATCATGAAAAAGCCGGCTCTCCTACTCTGAGAAGTTCCGGCTTCGTTTGTTGATATCGTATGGCCTTCAAGCATGGCCTACACGTCCAAAGTTGATTTCTACTGCAACGAGATCCCTACTTCCGTCCGCAACACGCCCCCGTCAGGCACCATCTGCAGCTGCTCCTTGCGATTCAGCTCATTCCCCAGTGCCATCCACGGCTCCACACAGACAAAATCCTGCCCTTCCTCCGTCCACAGCATGATGAACCGGAACTCCTCCCCGTACTCGATCACGACCCTCTGATTCGTATCCTCTAAGTCAAAAGCAATCTCCTGTGTCACCGCATCAAGCAACGCTACCGATTGTTTGAGATCGCTCAGATCGACGACCCCTTCGAAGGCCCGGATCGTCATATCCCGGTAATTGAGACAACGCTGGGCATCTGTCTCATAACGGATTTCTTTGTCCGCGACACGAAAATACGGATGAAATCCAGCATACATCGGCATGTCGGCCCCGGAGCGATTATGATACTCCTGCTGGATCGTCAGCTTCCCGTCTTGGAGAATGTACGTGAATCTCAGCTCAAAATCAAACGGGTAATACTTCCGCGTATCGTCGTCGCTTGCAAGCACCAGTGTAATCGAAGCCTTCTCTTCTGTGTCCGTAGCCGCTACCGTCCACGGCTTGTTGCGCGCGAAGCCGTGATTGGGCATGGGATAGGCTTGGCCGTTCCACTCGTAGGTGGCATTCTCCATTTGACCGCAAGCAGGAAACAAAATCGGAATGCCGCCTCTGATATTTTTCGTCGGGTCATAAAACGTCTCTTTGTTCAGAAACAACAGCTCCCGACCGCCGATCCCAAGGCTGATGATGATCCCGCCGCGCTCTGGGGCAACCTTCACCCACGAATTCGTGACAGCTTCTGTCAGCTCATAGATTTGATATTGTTGATCCATATAGGTGTTCACTTGATACGTCACGCGATAAACCTCCCGGATAATGGACTCTATCCATTTATTTTACACAGTCCTGTGCGGTTCTCCTAATTGGATTGGATTCTGGAGCGCGTCCCACAGGTTTTCCACCAGTTTTCCACATTGATTTAAAGAAAATCTAAGAATTGGCGTCTAGACTTAAACCTGCAACAACGAGTCACCTATACGGAACAACGAAAGGATGATCAATCATGATGAAAAATATCACGATGCTTTCTGCAATCGGCGCACTCGTAGTGGCTGGCGGTCTCGGAATCGCACACGCTGCAACAGAGACGACCACTTCCGGCACAGGTACAAGCAAAATCGCGCTTCCTTTTGTCAAGGCTGACGGCGACCACATCAAGGTCCGTGGGATCAAAGGCTTCGGGAAGGACAACACCGAGCTGCTCACCCTGCTCAAGCTTGACGAAGAAGGTCTGAAAACCCAGCTCCAAGCTGGCAAATCCCTCGCTGAGATCGCAGAAGCCCAAGGCGTATCCAAGGATTCCGTGATCGAGCTGATCAAAAAGCAAAACAATGAGCGCATCGATCAAGCTGTAACCGATGGCAAGCTGACTGCGGAACAAGCTGCTGAATTGAAAGCTCAATTCGACTCCAAAGTAGCTGAGATGATCGAGAAAACAGGCATCGGTGTTGGCAAAGGCGGCTTCGGCAAAGGTCACCGCGGCTTCTTCCACAGTGAAGAGCTCCACACCCTGCTCAAGCTTGACGAGGAAGGTCTGAAAACCCAGCTCCAAGCTGGCAAATCCCTCGCTGAGATCGCAGAAGCCCAAGGCGTATCCAAGGATTCCGTAATCGAGCTGATTAAAAAGCAAAACAATGAGCGCATCGATCAAGCCGTAACCGATGGCAAGCTGACTGCAGAACAGGCTGCTGAGATGAAAACTCAATTCGACTCCAAAGTAGCTGAGCTGATCGAGCAAAAAGGCTTCGCTGGCGGTAAAGGGAAAGGCGGTTTCGGTAAAGGGAAAGGCGGTTTCGGTAAAGGCCGCGACGGCAAAGGTACAAACAGCACCCAACAGCCACAAGAATCCACCACCACTACCTCTTCTACTACTTTGTAAGATACTCTGTAAAACGAACAGATAGCCACAAGAACACCACACATAGAATCAGCTTCCTACACATAAAAAAAGGAAACGGGCCTGCTCCCCCGTTTCCTTTTTGCGTTCTACACGTTTTCCTCCGCACGCTACACTCTACACGATCCATCTCATGCTCGCAGCAGAATCAATCATACCCGCCAAACATCAACAGCGGCAAATCCTCATCCGTGGTGTTGATCAAGGCATGCAGCTGCCCGCTTTTCAAAAGAACCATGTGTCCAGGGCGCAGGGTACGGATTTCGAGAGCACGTTCACGGTCTGGACGCTGCTCCCAGTCGCCTGTCACCATCAGTGCCTGCCCCTGCATCAGAAAGAACATCTCCTGATTATCCCGGTGGCGGTGCAGTCCGATATGACAGCGCGGTTTCATAATCGACATGTCAATATAGTCAACCGCGAAGAACGGCTCATAGGGATGAGGATGGTCTTTGCTCCCGAAAGCGTCCTGATTCCAAGACTCCAGCGGACGACCCAGCTCCTTGCTGTCCCGGAAGCGGAAGTAGTTGGAGAACAGATTGCGGTACTCCAAGAACCCAAGACCCCCATGCGGATTGGCGCTGACCCCTGCCGCGAGATAGTGATCCCATCCCCGCAGCAGCTGATTGAACTCATAATGATAATTGCGTCCATCTAACGAATCCCAGTAACGCCCCGTGTCATCTCCCACCGCCAGCTCAATCCGAAGCGGCAGGATCGGGTGCAGGGAATGCTCAGGCACGATGGTTCTCACATCTTGCTCATCGAGGGTTTCCCGCCGGAAGTCTTCCAGATGGCCCAGTAACAGGTCAGCACGCACTTGCAGCTCACCGCGCGCCAAGGCAGCTCTCCCCTGCTCATCCAGACATGCTTCCAGCTCTTTTGCCGTGCCGGGAAATCCCCACAGCTCTACTTCATAGCGGTCGGTCTCTTGGTTATACGGTACGGTGATCAGCTGTGTGGCAGCACGGTTGCCGACTTTGAGATAGAGCTGGATGTAGGAGCCCAGCTGGTGGTTGGAAGCTTTGGACAGCTTGGAATCCATACCTCCCCGATAGGAAAACCGCAGGAAGGTACCGCACCAGTTGCCTGCTGATGCGATCCCGCGCACCAGATAGGTGTCGGTTGTGGTGAAGTCTTCGACGTTTTGCTTTTGGAAATCTTCTTTATTTTCCTGCCGGGCAGGGTCTAAGACGTCCTGATTCGGTCTGCTCGGGCCGTATAAGTACAGCTGGTCATACGGAAATAGGTATTGAAGCGTCTCAGGGCGGTAATATTCCAGCTCGGCGGCCAGACGGACCGATTCGACGAGTGCGGTAATCTTTTGAACCGGATTCGCGCGGTTATAGGCAGGCGGCTGTTCGATACGGATGACGTGATCCGTGGTCAGAATGCTCATGCTCTCTCCTCCATCAAGGGGTTCTGGTGATCACGGGTAATCGCGGTCGCGGGTTATCACTGGATATCGCTTACGATCAGTTGCTGTGATACAGGAATGCTACGAACTTGAGCGGTTTGTCGCCAGTGTTGCGGATGCCGTGGATGCCCCCGCTTTTGGTGAAGATCACATTGCCCGGTCTGATGGGAAGCTCCTTCACCTGACGTCTGCCAATCGCAAAAATCTCGGTCTCCACCGTGCGGTACTTCGGCTCCCCGGTGACTGGATCGACCGCATCTGTAGCAGGGTCATCCCCCTCACCCATGTACGCGATTCCCTGCCCCTCTACGATATAATACAGCTCCTCCGAGCCCACATGACGGTGTGTCCCCTCGATCGTGCCGGGTGGGATCGTCACCTCATGGAAAAAGACGACCGACCCGCCCAATTCACGCTGCAACAGCCACCTCATCTCGATGATATTGTCAGGGAACAGTTCTGGATTCTCCCCCTGGATCATCATCGCATTACGGTAGCGCACCGGTTTGACTTCGTTGCTGTCGAGGAACCAGCCGCGCTGAAAGTCAATCCCATAGCTCTCGTCCGCAATCGTATTGGCCTGTGAGCTTGGTTCATCCACTCCCGGCTCTTGATGGGAGCGCAGGTAGTTGTTATCCCACTGCGGATCGTTGATCGTGTAGCCGTATGGTTGATCCTTGTCGTTTTCGCGGAATTTCAGCTCCAGCCGCTTGATTTTTTTCGGCTCAGCCAGCGCCTGACTGAACGGGCGTACACGGGTGATCGCTCCATTCTGCCCCATCTGTCCCAGGATCATATAGTCATGCTTGCTGCCCACAGGCGGGTTGAGACTCTCCCAGATTTCCACCTGATACGCTTTAATCCAGTTGCAATAATGCAGCTTGACTATCGCTTCCTCTTGAGTGCCATCTTCCGGGTGGATTTTGACCCATGCCAGTATCTCGTCACGCAGAAAACGCTGCTTCTCCCGCGCCACCTCGACTAAGCGGCTGGCCCGGTATTCGATCCGCATAAAATGGGTGAGGAACCGGCCGTCCATATAGACCTCACCCTTTAACACGGTCACATCATGCTTGCTTCGTACCTCCTGCACATTGTAACGGTAGCGTCCGCTGCGGGTCGCGTTGAGATACTGTGCATGGTAGATCCGGTCTGGAAAAAAGACCACCTTGAACACACTGTTCTCCGGCTTCGTATGAATATCGGCAAACTTAGGGTCCACTCTATAACCTCCCCAAAAGGTGATGAGCCACACGGAAGGCATTGGCCTCAATCGTATGCGTCGGGTTGGCTCCCCCCGATGTCGGCATGAACGAACCGTCTGTCACATACAGATTGTCAAAATCCCACGCCCGGCAGTTGACATCCAGTACCGAATCCCGACGATCCTTCCCAAAACGCGCTCCGCCCAAAATATGGTTGGCGATCCGTGCCAGACCATTCTCCGCCAGATAGACACCGCCGCCTTGTACCGAGCCTTCTGCCAGATCGCAGCCTTTTTCCAGAATCCTCGCACACTCGCGGGCAATCGTGTCCATCAAGGCGACATCGTGGCTGTGCCAGTCTTTGATAATATAAGCTGACGGCATCCCCCACTTGTCGCGGATGGTCGGATGCAGCTCGATGCGGTTGCTGTACAGCGGTACTTGATTCGCCATAAAAGCAACAGAGAGCGTCGTGCCAAAATCCTCTTTCAGCCACTCCAGCAGTTGATCACCTGTCAGCTCTGTCCGTTCGGTAAACGACTTCCAGATCGTATCCATATCCTGTGCATCAAGCGTCCGAGCAAGCGAGATCGGCAGCGCGGAGTCAGAGGTATTGTTGTAGATCGCCGCACCCGCCCACAAGCCATGGCTCTTGAGGTAATCATCGGTGGCGCAGAATTCAGTGGCCCAGTCGCTGTCTAATGAAAGCGACTTGTCAAACCGCTCCGGTACACGAACCCGCGCCCCACCGAAGCAGTGCGTGAGGAAATACTTGCCGAGCAGATCGTTCTGATGAATCCGACGGTCAAAATCATGGTTGGCGAGCGCAGAGACCTTGAGCAGCCGCACAGATTCGATAGCCGAGCAGGCGACGATCACGACTTTGCCACTGACCGTACGCATCGTGCCGGACGGGTCGCGGTACTGCACGCGGTTGACATTTCCGTAGCCATCTGACTCCAGCTGGGTCACCGTGCAGTTGGCGCGAAGCTCGATGTTGGGCAGATCCTTGATTGGTGCGAGCAGTGACACCCATGTGTTGGACTTGAGGCCGAGTGGATCGCCATAGCGGTTGACATACCCCGTCTTGGCGGTGTCTGGGTCTCTCGGTACTTTTCGTCCGCTTGGCTCATGGTCTTCCGTGATCACGGCAAGCGGGGTACGGAAGCGTTTCATCCCGAGTGCGTCCATGCCTTTGGCGATATAGCCGCTGATCGGATTGGGGTCAAGCGGGGTCTGGTAGTAGTCCGCCCGAAATGGCTTCGCTTGATTTTCGCTCGTTCCGTTGATCCCGATCAGCCTCTCCGTCATCTCATACCACGGGAGAAAATCTTGATAGCTAAGCGGCCAATCGCGCGCTTCCCGCCGTACGTCATCATTGGGGTCGTTCTTCAGATCGGTGCGCTGCTCGTTGTAGGAGTGCAGCTGGAAGTCCGTCTCGGAAAAACGCAGGCTCACCGCCCCGTACAGCTGTGTGCCCCCACCGACGACATGTGCCGTATAGCCCTCGATCGTCGCATAATCACCAGGCGTGCGGCGGTTGAACTTGCCAGTCTCGCGGTAGATGTGTGGTTCATCATTGAGATCTGGCTCGACATGGCTTGCGTAGTAGGATTGCCCCCTGTTGGCGACCGCCAGTGTGATGCGCTTTTCCGCTCCGGTAGCGAGCAGCTCATCCCTTTTGTAATCGCTTACACCACTTGGCGCATGTTGCTGCGGGAGGAATAGCGGGCCTTTTTCCAAGACCAGAACCGTCTTGCCTGCCTTGGCGAGTGTATGGGCGATCGGTGCTCCCCCTGCGCCGCTGCCGATTATCACTGCATCAAAATGGGTCTGCATGTGAAACCACCCTTTCTGTGAGCATCCTCTGTTCCTGCGAGGGCATCAGCCGCGTTGCTGTGGGCATCAGCCACATTTTGTGCGGGCATCAGCCATTGTACTCTTCGTTAAGACCCAGAGGATACTCGATGCTCCGCCGCCAGTCGAATAGAGTCTTGCCTTTGTCATCGCAGAACAGTTCGCCGAGGAACGCCCAGCCCGCCCCGCTGATATTGCCGCCGTACTTCGGATGCGAGAAGGCCCCCGTGATCGTGTGTCTGCGCACAAGCTGGAGAAAATAACGCGGATTCCCGTATTGATGATAATCCCAGCCCACTACATCATTGCAGGCCATCTGGCGGTACAGATCCATGTAGACCTCCCGCGACTGACGGTCAGGCTCCAGCCCGCGCCGACGCTGACGAAGCAGCTGGTCGATGATCGCAAGACAGATTTTATAATCAATCAGATGATGACGTTCTTCACGGGCAAGCACCTTGTCGATATAATTGACGACCCCTACCTGCTCATCGAGACGATAGACCGGTGTGTAGTTCTGCTCCTTGCTGTCCCGGTCGAGGTAGTAATAGTAGTTTTTGAGAAAACGCTCCCCCTCTTCGGTATGAAAAGGCAGGATATGGTCAGTCAGCCGCTCCAGAATCACCCGCTCCCAGCGCTCAAAGGTAAGCGGAACCGCACACGACTGGGTGAAAAAGCGGGACCACGTCACCCCATTATCCAGCTTCGCGGTCTGCGGATTGATCGGATCAAGCTGCCATTCCCCGTCCACGCAGAATTTGTAGGTGTGCACCTGCCCTTTTGGAACCTTGACCGACAGCGCATAGTAGCGGGTAGCCTCCCCGGCAAAGCGAATCTGCTGAAGCGGCAAGCGCTCGTATAGATTGGCAAACGTCCCGACCACACTGATCCGATGCTCCGTCTCCGCATCATCAGCCGCATAGACAAAGGTGACGAGATTGTAATCATAGCAAGCGGGATTTCCCGAACCGTCACCGTAGCTGTCGATGATCGGAAAACGCCATTGATCCGCAATCTTCGCACGCGGGTCACTGTCTGCCAGCTCCCCATTGTAATTGTGCCTTGGCTCCCCTTCTTTTCGGGCCAGGTATTTCGCGCAATGATTCAGTACGTACTGGTCAAAATTGTCCCGTTCGATGATCAAATCGGACTTCTTTGCCTGTTCGAGAATCAATATAGACACGCAAACTCCCCTTCCTTGTCGTTTCTTCGGCCAAACTGTAAGGATCTGGTAACCAAACACAAAACTACTGTAACAGTTATTTTGACGAATCGTGTTTTATTCCGCTGTGTAGGAAAATTGTCTGTCTTTTCACAAGGACTGAAGTGAGTCTATGGTCGTAAAACAAAAGTCAAAAAAACCTCTCTCCATCGGCTAAGGATGGTGAGAGGCTGGTGTAGATGGCCATGTATGCTGGATGTAACTGAGTTTACTGGTTCTATCAGGCTTGCTGATGCTGATTTGCTGATTTTGGCTATGCCTGCTGATCCAAAAAGATGCTTTCTCCGATCTTCATCACGGCCAACTGCTCCTTGGGCAATTGAAGTCTGTTCCATTCTGCATAGAGCCGTTCGAGAGCCTCCGGACCTGTATCATCGGCGAGACGGTAGGCCCCGTAGTGCATCGGGACGAATGTCTTTGCTTTCAGTTCCAGAAAAGCTTTTACCGCATCCTCAGGATTGATATGAGAGACTTTCATAAACCACTCAGGCTCATAGGCTCCGATCGGCATGAAGACCGTATCAAGCCCAAAGCGTGCCCCGATCTCCTGAAAGCCGCGGAAATATCCGGTGTCCCCTACGAAATAATGCGTCTCCTCCCGAGATTGGAACACCCAGCCGCCCCAGTGGGAGGTATTCATATCGGTCAGCGTTCTTCTCGTCCAGTGCTGGGCTGGGACAAAATGCAGCGTGAGTTCCCCATGATCGATACTGTCCCACCAGCTCGCTTCGATTACCTGTTGATAGCCTTTTCGTTGAAAAAGAGATTTCAGGCCAACCGGGACGTAATAGGTGGGGTTGCCTCTCAGTCTCTTAATGGAGCCAAAATCCAGATGATCGTAATGACCATGCGAGATAACCACGATGTCGATCTCCGGCAACTCATCAAAAGTAAGACCTGGTGCTGTCAGGCGTTTTTGAAAGCCCATCCGGTTGGCCCACACCGGGTCGGTCAGGATGTTGAGGCCGTTCATTTGGATGAGAAACGTAGAGTGACCGACCCAGGTATAGGAGGTGGTTTGGCGGTTTTGCCGGATTCTTTCGATCTGCCGGTTGGTCTCGTGCGGGATGTGTACGGTCAGGTCTTTTACCTTGGTCTTGCGTTCCTGTCTCCACTTGTACATGTCTTGAAACGTTTTTTTATTTTCGATTCCATCTAAATTGGTATAGCGTGTGCGCATGGCTTCACCTCTTCGTGAAGGTGGGAGTGGCGGGTAATGGTGTGTACATCTTGAGGTGTACGGCCTCTGCCGTACGGCGTTTATATGATGTAGCGTGTACGGCTTCTGCCCACTCGGGTGGGGCTAATACCGTACGGATCTGTGTTTACCTATCGACCTTTATACCAAGACAGGCTCACGGGACTCTGTGCTGGTGGTGTCCGTATTCTCGGACAACAGCTCTACCATATCCTCTACCGTGAACGGCTGCTCTTGCTTTTGACGCAGAGCGAATTGGGCTACGGTCTTCAGCGTCTCGACGCTTTGCACCGGATACTGGCCTGCGGCGCTTTCGGCAGAGAGCATCACGGCATCAGTGCCATCGAGAACGGCTTGAAAAATATCTGTCACCTCGGCACGGGTCGGCACAGGATGGTCAATCATCGACTGGAGCATCTGTGTCGCGGTGATGACATAGGTGTCTGTGCGGCGACATTCGTTAATCATCGCTTTTTGCAGGACGGGAACCCACTGGTACGGCAGCTCGACCCCGAGATCTCCGCGTGCCACCATGATGCCGTCGGCGGTGTCTCTGATGCCGGTAAAATTGCGGATGCCCTCCATCGTCTCAATCTTGGCGATCAGTCTTGGTGTATGACCGCGTGTGATGCCTGCATAGGAGCGGATTTCGTCGAGATGGGCCGCTTCCCGGATGAAGGAGCAGGCGACCATATCGACCTTTTCGAGCAATAAAAAACGCAGGTCGCTCTGATCCTTTTGGGTCATCGCAGGCAATCCGACACGGGTGTCTGGGAGATTGACGCCCTTGTGGCTGCTGATTGTGCCTCCTACGGTCACTTCGGTCTCGATGTGATCAGCATGAACATGCGTAGCTGTGAGACGTACCTCGCCGTCATTGATCAGGATGCGTGCGCCAAGCTTGACATCGTTGGTGATGCCGGGATAATCGACACTGGCTTCGTTTTGGTTGCCGATCATAGAAGTGGTGCGGATGATGAAGGTCTGTCCGGCCGTGAGTGTGACGGCGTTGGTTGGCGCGTTTTGACCTTTGATTTCACCAAGGCGGATTTTCGGGCCTTGCAGGTCTGCAAGGATTTTGACTGGTTTGCCCATGGATTTGCTCAGCTCGCGGACATGCTGGATCGTCGCCTGATGGGTCGGATGATCGCCGTGTGACATGTTGATCCGTGCGACCGTCATGCCGTGGGTGATCAATTCGCGCAGGACAGCAGGATCGTGGCTGGCCGGTCCGATGGTGCAGATGATGTCAATCGCCATAAGTTTTCCTCCGTTTCCTTGGGGAAGGTTCTTTTCCCAAGTGTGTCACAGGAGCGTTGGCGGTATGCAGACTCTTCACTTCTGTTAGGCTTGCAGCAATGCGAGTGCGTCGAGGGCGATCTCTGCTTCCCGCTTGACCGCTTGCTTCACTGCGTCATTGTGCGGGTCATATTCTTGGGCGAGATCGGCGTCGGCAAAACCGTCAATCGCCATGATCGCGCCAGCCTTGATTCCACGTAGCATCGCGATCACGAACAGCGCAGAGTTTTCCATCTCGACTGCGAGGACACCGGATTTTTTGTAGGTTTTGTGCGGGAACGGAATCGCCCCTTCGTAAAAGACGTCCAGTGTCAGAGTCAGCCCCGTCTGCACCTCTGCCTGTCTAGCTCGGGCGGCACTCTGCAAGGCTTGGACGATACCGATATCTGCTACCGCCGGAAATCCGTCTGGGACGAGCTGGCGGGTCAAGCCGTCTGTACGCACAGATGCGGTCGAGATCACAAGGCTTCCGGACGGCAAATCGGCATGGTAGCTGCCGGCAGTTCCCACACGGATGATGTGGGTCGCTCCCGCACGGATCAATTCTTCAAAACAGACAGCAGCACCTGAAGCACCGACACCATGACTGGTGATTGATACCGGCGTGCCCTGATACGTCCCGGTGAACGTGCGGTATTCACGGTTATACGCCACTTCTCGGGCGTCTTGCAGATGCTTGGCAATCTGTTCGGCGCGGGCTGGGTCTCCGCAGACGATTACGTGTGACGCGAGGTTATCCGGGCCGACGAGCAGGTTAGGGGTATGCATGGGCAATCTTCCTTTTTTCTGTATGGTTTGGTGATTGATAGGATCGTTTGCGGACAGATCGTATCGTGGTGAACGATCATTATGTCGTGGGATTGCGGGTTAGGACCAGTCAGCACGGCGGCGTTGGAGCTGTTGGGCGCGGCGCTTTTTCTTGAGCTTGGCTGCGAAGACGAGGATCATAAAAAGATTGAGCGTCAACCATATTCCGACGATCCCGTAAGAAGACAGACGGCTGTTGGAATCACTGTCCATCGCCCCTTCGAGCGCTCTGCCTGTCTGTGGAGAGATTTTGCGCTGGAGCTGGATTTCACGTACAAGGCCGGACGGGAAGCTGATCTGGAGCTTGCCGTCGGACGTAACTGCCTTGTGATACAGCTCGCCGTGTGGTGCGGTGACGTATAGGTTTTCACCTGTGTAGAACTTGTCCGGTTTGGCAGCTGACGTGATGCCAGAATCGGAGTTGCCTGTGGCTTGTTCGTTAGATGCGGACATTGTACCGGGTTCAGCTGTTGCACCAGTACCGGAATCGGAACCGGATGGATCGGCAGACGCTTCGGTTGGGACTGCTTTTTCTTGTGACGCGGATGCTGTGGTCGGCACGAATTCTTCCCCTGCTTGTCCCACTTGACGGGTCTCAAAGTGAGCAAAAGCATAGTCGAGCATCTTGGTCACGTCTTTGTACGCATAGGAGCTGCTGGCCGCTTTCATCGTGACGGCGATAAATTCGGAGCCGTGACGCTTGGCCGAGACGACCAGTGTATGGCGGGCTTGGTCGGTGAAGCCGTTTTTGATCCCTGTCGCACCTTCGTAGTTGGTCAGCATTTTGTTGTGGTTGACGATTACGGTCTGCCATTCCAAACCGTCCCATTTGAGGCGCTTGGTGGCTACGATCTCGCGGAACACCGGATTGCGCATAGCGTATTGGGCGATCTTGGACATGTCGGCAGCGGTCGTGTAGTGGTTCTCATCATGCAGGCCGTGCGGGTTGGTAAAATTGGTGTTGGTCACGCCTGTTTTTTCTTTGAGGTATTCGGTGACTTTTGCTGCGAAGGCTTCATTGCTGCCTTCGAGGTGCTCCGCGATTGCGGTTGCCGCATCATTGCCGGAATTCATCAACAATCCGTATTCGAGCTTGCGCAGTGGGACCTGCTCTCCTTCTGCCAGGTACACACGCGTACCCTCTTCCCAGCGGGCGCGGCGGGAGACGGTGACGATATCGTCGGGATTGCCTTTTTCAACGGCATAGATGCCTGTGGCAATCTTGGTGATGCTGGCCGGAAACAGCTTGAGGTCAGGATTTTTCTCAAATAAAACGGTTCCGGTTGTTCCATCTATCAAGACGGCAGATTCGCCGCTAATCATCGCTTCAGTAAGGGTGTTGACTGCTTCGCCTTCTGCGAAGACGCTGTGCGGTACAACAAGCTGTACCATCAGAAACAGACTGGCTAGAATGTATCGCATGTGTTTGGGTATCCTTTCTTCTATCATGCATGTCACTATCACTTTACCAATTTTACATACCTAAGGACAAGATGCAAAAGATATGAATGTGTATGAAAGAAAGGGTGAAAAAAGTTGCTGTTTCGAATCAGTCATGACACACTCGGTCAGGTCAAAGTCCCGCAAAGTGCTTATTACGACGCTCAGACGCAGCGTGCCGTCGAGAATTTCCCCATCAGCGGGCTGAGATTGCCGCGTGGATTTATCCGTGCCCAAGGTATTATCAAGGCCTCCGCCGCTACTGCCAATGCTGCTGTCGGTGCCTTGGACAAGCGCATCAGCCAAGCGATCGTCCAAGCTTGCGAAGAGGTGATCGACGGCAAATGGGACGAGCATTTTGTCGTCGATGCCTTCCAAGCCGGTGCGGGCACTTCGCAAAATATGAACGCTAACGAGGTCATCGCCAACCGGGCCAATGAACTGCTCGGCGGCCAGCGCGGCGAATTTTCCCCTGTACACCCCAACGATCATGTCAACATGGCACAGTCGACCAACGATACGATCCATGTGGCCATCAATATCAGTACGGTCGAAGCGATGAAGGAAAAGCTCCTCCCCGCGCTCAACGGCCTAATCAAAAGCCTCTCTGCCAAAGCAGAAGAATTCAATCCGATCATCAAATCAGGCCGCACCCATCTGCAGGACGCTGTACCGATCCGCATGGGCCAGGAATTCGGCGGTTATGCCGCGACACTGGTCACCTGCGAGTTCAACATTCGCTCCACCCTGCACACGCTCTACTCCATCGGACTTGGGGGTAATGCCGTCGGGACGGGTATTAATGCACATCCGCAATACGCCGAACGGGCGATTAATGAGATCGCACTGCGTACAGGCTATCCGTTCAAGAAGCCGCGTAACCGTTTTTCCTTCATGCAAAACACCTTGGGCGCGATTCAAGTCAGCCATACACTCAAAGAACTGGCGATCCACCTGATCAAAATCTCCAGCGACATCCGCCTGCTCGGCTCAGGCCCCCGCACCGGACTCGCTGAACTCACCCTGCCCGCCGTCCAGCCCGGCTCCTCCATCATGCCAGGCAAAGTCAATCCCGTCATCCCCGAGATGCTCTATATGGTCTGCGCCCAAGTGATCGGCAATGACGCGACAATTACCACAAGCGGCTTAGGCAGCCAGTTGGAGATCAACGTGATGATGCCCGTGATTGCCTACAACGTCCTGCAGTCCATCGAGATCCTGGCGAACGGTATGAACATTTTCCGCGAAAAATGCGTGGATGGCTTGGTAGCCAATGAAGAGAATTGCCTATATTACGTAGAAAACAGCCTCGCGCTGGCCACTTCACTGAACCCTGCGATCGGCTATGAAAAAGCGGCACAGGTAGCGAAGAAGGCTTATGCCGAGGGGAAATCGGTCAGAGAAGTGGCTGAAATCGTGACGAATCTGAGTGATGATGAGCTGGAGAAGCTGCTTGATCCGAAGCTGTTGGTGTAGGTGTCGAGGTAGTCATTGTAGTGGTAAGGAGAAAAAGGAGGATTTCTTTTGATGTCATAAGAAATCCTCCTTTCTTTATGGTTTACATCATTTATTTATTTTTAGAATATTCTGCTGTTTCTCGGCAGAGAGGGAGCGGCTGGCAAAGCGCGCGCCTCTTTGAAAATTATGCTCAGCGGAGAAAAAAGCGCTGGCGTATTTGTACATCTTCGATTTAGCTCAGTGGCAAACCCCTTCGCTTGAATACGCTTCATCGAACCTTTTTGACACGGACAAGCCAGCGCTTTTTTCGCAGCGGACACCTCCATCATCCTTGCAGATTTTCAAGAAGGTAAGCTCATTGCCAGCCGCTCCCTCTCCTCCACCACAGCAAAATCCATAAAAAAGAGGCGCTTGCAGCACCTCTTTTTCATTACTCATATACATCACGAAGAACTCCCTTCCGTTCATAATGAAGCTTCTTCGTAATCCATTTGTAAAACAGGATGTCGATGATATATACGACCACATAAACCAAGAAGGACCAAAGAATATGCCATTTGATATAAGTAAACACTCCGAATTGAACCGATACCCACTCCGCCGTCGTACTAAAAACAGCCCAGATCAAGACATGTGCCCAGTCCCGGAGCCGATTAAAGCGATCATAGAAGTGGAAAAACATATACCCATAAAGCGGATAAATCCCGTTGTAGTTAATAAAGTCAAACAGATCATTTTTTCCGGTATCAAAGCTGTCGTAGATGTTAAACGGTGGAATCGCCAGTACAATATCAACAGACCGACCGAAAAAAGAGTTAAACAACAATAAGTGAATCAATAACGCAGGAAAAAACCGTCTGGGCAGATAAATAAACAAGCCTAATAAAAACAAAAAGACAGCCAGCGTGAACATCTCATTACCGTCAAACTTCACAGGCAGCGGCATTATCATAGTTGTATCCCCGCCTTTTTTAACAGGTGCCGATAGCCCTTGCACAGGGCCAGACTAATCAATAGCAGAACGACCCAGTAAATGCAGGACATCCAGGGCTGCCACTGGGCAAACTTGATGATTTCCAAGTGTTCCATGAGCATCACAGACCCACAAAGCACCACATAAAAGAAGAGAAAATATCCGAGTTTCTTCCACATGGATTGGACAGATACGACCATTTTGAGAAACCCTACTATCAGGATTGGCTCAAGGAAAATGACATTGATGATAAAGCTGAGTGCTTTCGGAACTTCCGGCGAAATTTTGATTAATTCTATGTTCAAGGAAAGATCCAATGTACACTCCAAGCCGATGATGGATGTCACCATAAAGTAGAAAAAAGCCTCGGCGGGATGCAGTGGGTTGTACCGATAGATCAACAACAGCATGAGGATCAGCATCACAACTATATACATCCCCAGAATCAAGGGTCAACCCTCCCATCTGGTGTTTGATCGGGTGCTTCCTTCCTCTTAGTGTTTGACTATTGCTTGCAAAATATGCATGTAAACTGTTTCTTCACTATGTAAAAAAGCTGCTTGCCTATTGGTCAGAACAGGTCAAGCAGCTTTTGGTGCTGTTTATGGGGCGTTAAGGGCGTTGTAGGGTATTATGGAGTTGGTGTTGTTGGGGTAGGTACAAGCGTTCCAAGGAGTGCCCGAACAGCTGTCATCACTTGTTCAGCTTGGGCCATCTGCTCCGGGGTTATCGTACCATCTTCCGTAAAGATACGAATGCACAATGGGCAGATTTCCACGTTGAGACCCAGCAGTGTAATGCGGATCCCCCCTGGAATGTTAACGCAAAGGATATCCCCTGGTTGGCAACAGGTTTCACAGTTTGTTTGAAGTGCCATGTAATCATCACCTCTTCGATAGACTTACTGCATTGTATGGAGATGAGGGATAGCCTGTCATGGTTGTTTTCATTATATTTAGTTAAGTTAGGTAGAACGCCGAGTAAATTGATAGGAATTCTCCTGTCTACACGCAGAAAAAATGAGAGCACCCCTTATTAGGCATGCTCCCATCCCTTGTAACCAAGCCCTATTTCTCTTTTCTGGTCGCCAGTTCGATGATCATCACAATGAGCGTAAGCAACTGAATGAACACTTCCAGTGTCAATAAGTTCGCCTCCATGTCATAGATGATGCTCTTCCCCTGGCTTCTCCTCTTAGAAAAAAGGCTTACGTTTCCCGTTATTATGTATAGTAAGAAAACGGGAAACGTAGTACATTGAATTGAATATGGGGGTGTGATTATAGTCCAATACCTACCTGCCAAACCCAAACAATCATTCAGTCTCCTTCATACATTGTACAATCATTTGAAAAAGGAGAATATGAATGAAAATACCTGTGACTGGATTTGTTATGGAATCAAATGATTTCGGTTCTCAACACTCCCACACCCTATTTATCACAACCTGGGATGGCAGACCTGTCCACAGACATGCTTTCTCAGGATGTACTTCGTGTGATGATGGTCATACCCACTATTACGCAGGAATGACGGAGCCAGCTCCCACAGGAGTTCCACACGTTCATCATTATTATACAGTGACCGCGATAAGCCATGGTCATACGCACACAATCAAAGGAACAACAGGTCCTGCAATTCCATTACCAAATGGAGGCCATGTTCATTATTTCGAGGGATACACAACCGTTGACGGAATGAATCCACACTCCCATATGTATCGTGGAACAACGGGAGATGTAGGATAGTTGGAGTCGTTCGTTTCTAGTCAGTTGTCGTATGGCGATGGCAAGAGCTAACACCAAACCAAACAAAAAAGACTGCTGATGAATTCGCTCATCAGCAGTCTTTTGCTATATCAAAATTACTTCACAATCGCGTGGATCGGATGGCCAAGAGCCACTTCCGCTGCTTCCATGACCAACTCACCAAGGGTTGGGTGGGCGTGGATGGTGAGGGCGATATCTTCGAGGGTAGCGCCCATTTCAACAGCGAGACCTACTTCGGCGATCAGGTTGGATGCTTCTGGTCCGACGATTTGGGTACCGAGCACGAGTCCGGTTTCTTTTTCAGCGACGATCTTCACGAAGCCTTCTTTGGCGTCGAGGGAGAGCGCGCGGCCGTTGACAGCGTAGTTGAAGCGGCCGGTAACCACATTGTGGCCTGCTGCTTTCGCTTCTGTTTCGGAGAGACCTACGCTGGATACTTCCGGCTCGGAGAAGACAACCGCTGGGATCGCTTTGTAGTTAACTACAGAGTTCTGACCTGCGATAACTTCTGCTGCCACTTTCCCTTCGTAGGAAGCTTTGTGCGCGAGCGCCGGGCCTTCTACGAGGTCACCGATTGCGTAGACGTTCGGCACGTTGGTGCGGCATTGGTGATCGATTGCGATTTGGCCGCGTTCGGTCAGCTTGACGCCTGCATCTTCGAGCTTGAGGTCTTCGGTGTTTGGACGGCGGCCTACGGTTACGAGTACGTAGTCCGCTGTGATGGTCTTCTCTTCATCCTTGACGGTGTAGGTGACGGTCACGCTGTCGCCGGACTGCTCGGAGGACTTCGCCAGAGCATTGGTGACCACTTCTACGCCGTCTTTTTTGAGTTGACGGCCCACGAGGCGGGTGATGTCTTTCTCAAACAGAGGCAGGATGGAGTCGGAGCCTTCGAGGATGGTTACTTTGGTGCCGAACTTGGCAAAGGTTTGACCAAGCTCTACGCCGATGTAGCCGCCGCCGATGACCACCATGGAGGACGGGATCTCTTCGAGCGCAAGCGCTTCAGTGGAAGAGATGATGCGTCCGCCGAATGGGAACGGTTTGAGCTCGATCGGACGGGAACCGGTTGCGATGATGCAGTGGTTGAATTTATAACGGGCACCTGCTTCATCACTGTAGACACGTACTTCGCTCTCGTTGATGAAGAACGCTTCACCGCTGACGATCTCTACTTTGTTGCCTTTGAGCAGAGTACCTACGCCGCCAGTGAGGGTTTTGACGATGCCGTTTTTCCACTCTTGCACTTTGGCAAAATCCACTTTGACGTTCTCAGCGGTCAAGCCCATGTGGTCAGAGTGTTTCATGTTTTCATAACGGTGTGCCGCAGAAATCAACGCTTTGGATGGGATACATCCACGGTTGAGGCAGACGCCGCCCACTTCGGAACGGTCTACGATCACAACGGATTTGCCCAGTTGTGCCGCACGGATCGCAGCTACATAACCACCAGGACCTGCACCGAGGACGAGGACGTCAATCTCATGAGCCAAATCTCCTACTACCATCGATTACACCTCCATTAAGAACAACTCAGGGTCGGAAAGGAGTTGTTTGATGTAGTTGAGTGCGTTTTGTGCCGTTACACCATCGATGATGCGGTGGTCGAAGCTCAGGGAGAGAGCCATGACATTGCCCACTACGATTTCGCCGTCACGAACTACTGGCTTCTGGTCGATACGGCCTACGCCGAGGATCGCCACTTCTGGGTGGTTGATCACTGGAGTGAAGAACATACCGCCGGCAGAGCCGATGTTGGTGATGGAGACGGTGCTGCCACGCAGCTCATGTGGAGCCAGTTTACCTTCGCGGCCACGGGATGCAAGGTCTTTGATCTCGTTTGCGATGGTGAACATGTTTTTGCGGTCAGCATCGGTTACAACCGGTACGAGCAGACCGTTGTCTGTGTCAGTTGCAATTCCGATGTTAAAGTATTTTTTGTATACGATCTCGCCCGCTTCGTCGTCGATGGACGCGTTGAGCACTGGGAATTGCTTCACAGTAGCGGTGAGTGCTTTTACGATGAATGGCAGATAGGTCAGCTTGACGCCTTTCTTCTCAGCCAGTGGTTTTGCTTTCGCGCGAAGCTCGATCAGGCGGGTTACATCTACTTCGTCCATCAGGGTTACATGTGGAGCGGTGTAGACGGATTTCACCATCGCAGCAGCGATTGCTTTGCGGATCCCTTTGAGTGGTACGCGCTCTTCGAGTTGAACGGTAGCTTGGGCCGGTGCCGCTTTAGTCGCTGCTGGAGCAGCCGCCGCAGGTGCAGTGGTGGTTTCAGCTGCCTGAGCGGTTGGAGCCGCTGCTGGTGCTTCTGCCTGTGCTGCGCCTGGTACGAAGTTGAGTACGTCTTCTTTGGTTACTTGACCATGACGGCCGGTACCTTTGATTTGGGAGATCGCGATGCCTTTGTCTCGCGCTAATTTTCGAACACTTGGGGTTGCGAGCACTTTGCGGTCTGCTGCAACAGTCTGTGCATCGTTGATATCAGCGGTTCCTTGGGCTGCCGGAGCTGCAGTGGTTTGGGCGGTCTCCACCTGCACTTGCTCAGCGCGTGCGGTCAGGCTGTTGCCTTCGTTGACAGCATGCTCAGCTTTTGGTGCTTCAGCGGCTGGAGCAGCGTCTGCTTGTCCTGCGCCTTCCACTTCAAAAGTCACGAGATCTTGGTCAACGATCGCAGTAGCGCCTTCTGCCATGTGGATTTCGAGTACTTTACCATTGACAGGAGATGGGATTTCCATCACTGCTTTTACGTTTTGTACTTCTACGATTACCTGGTCTTCTGTTACGGTATCACCAGGTTTGACATGCCAGGTTACGATTTCACCTTCGTGAATCCCTTCCCCAAGTTCTGGGAGCTTAAATACGTATTTACCCACGACTGGTTCCTCCTTAGAAATCTAAGACTTCGTTCAGTGCTTTAACGACACGTGCAGGGTTTGGTACCCACAGGTCTTCCGCAAGCGGTTGTGCCAGGATGGTATCTGGACCCGCTACGCGCAGGATCGGTGCTTCGAGGTGCAAGATGCCTTTTTCAGCGATTTGCGCCATGATTTCTGGTGCTGCACCAGCTGTTCTTTGCGCTTCTTGTACCACGATGGCACGACCGGTTTTCTGGATGGAAGCCAGGATCGTGTCGGTATCGAGCGGGCTGAGGGTGCGAAGGTCGATGACTTCTACTTTGGCACCGCGTGCTTTTTCGATTTCTTCTGCTGCTTTGAGGGAAGTATGTACCATTGCGCCGTAAGTGATGATGGTCGCATCAGTACCTTCACGTACTACGTTGGCTTTCCCGATTGGAATCGTGTAGTCGCCCTCAGGCACTTCGCCTTTGAGTGCGTAGTAGAGCTTCAGGTGCTCCATGAAAAATACTGGGTCATTGTCGCGGATTGCGGAGAGCAGAAGACCTTTGGCATCTGCCGGGTTGGAAGGACATACCACTTTGATACCAGGGGTCTGCATGATGATCCCTTCCAAGCTGTCTGCGTGAAGCTCAGGTGCTTTTACACCCGCACCAAATGGTGTACGGAAGGTGATCGGGCTGTTGTAAGCGCCGCCGGAACGGAAACGCATACGGGAAGCCTGAACCGCGATGGTGTCGAGTACTTCAAAGATAAAACCGATAAATTGGATTTCTGCTACCGGACGGAAGCCTTGCAGACCAAGACCTACCGCCATACCACCGATACCGGATTCAGCGAGCGGAGTGTCAAATACGCGGTCTTCGCCGAATTTTTCTTGCAGGCCTGCGGTTACACGGAATACGCCACCGTTTACCCCGACGTCCTCACCGAAAATGAGGACGTTCGGATCTGATTCAAGCGAGATGCGAAGTGCATCGGTAATTGCTTGTTGCATCGTCATTACTGCCATGGTTCGTGCCTCCTACTGGGAAAAGTCTTTCTCTTGCTTCAGTGCTTAGGAAAAATCTTTCTTTTGCTCTTCGAGATGCTTCGGTGTGGTCTCGAACATGGTGTCGATCAGACCTGGAATCGTCATTTTTTCATATTCATCCGCTTTTTTGATCGCTTCTGCTACAGCGTTGCGCGCTTCTTCGATCACAGCGTTTTCGTCTTCTTCTGTCCAGAGGTTTTTGCCTTGGAGGTAGTTGCGGAAACGTACGAGTGGATCTTTTGCTTCCCATTCGCCTGTTTCTTCTTGTTTGCGGTAACGGGTTGGGTCATCACCAGACATGGAGTGTGGACCAAAACGGTAGGTCAGGGTCTCGATCAGGGTCGGGATGCCCTGGAGTGCGTATTCACGCGCTTCCTCTACTGCTTTGTAAACAGCGAGTACGTCCATACCGTCTACCTGTACGCCACGGATTCCTGCTGCTACAGCTTTTTGTGCGAGGGTCTGTGCTTTGGTCTGTTTCGCGATTGGAGTGGAGATCGCAAAACGGTTGTTCTGAACGACGAAGATCGCTGGGAGGTTGAATACGCCCGCGAAGTTGAGTGCTTCGTAGAAGTCACCTTGGGAGGAACCGCCGTCACCAGTGTAGGTGATTGCTACGGATTCTGCACCGCGTTTTTTCATACCCATCGCTACACCAATTGTCTGCACGTATTGTGCACCGATGATGATTTGCGGCATGAGTACGTTTACATCTTTCGGGATTTGACCGCCGTGCTGATGACCACGGGAGTACAGGAATGCTTGATAAAGTGGATATCCGTGCCATACGAGCTGTGGCATGTCGCGGTAGCCCGGCAGGATGAAGTCTTCTTTAGTCAGAGCGAATTCGGAACCGAGCATGGAAGCTTCTTGTCCGGATACAGGAGCATAGAAACCAAGGCGGCCTTGGCGTGCGAGGCTGACTGCGCGTTGGTCCCAAATGCGGGTATATACCATACGGCGCATCAGTTCGCGAAGCTGCTCATCGGTAAGTTTTGGCATAGCTTCTTGATTGACTACATTCCCGTCAACATCAAGAATCTGGAGCGGAGTGATTGGTTCAACTCTAGCTTCGTAGCTAGCTTTTACCATCGAAAGTTGTTCTCCCATCATGATCACCTCATGCAATGATTTCCTAACAGGTGTTGCTGTTATAGCGAGAAAAGGAACCTGTTATATATAAGGACGTTACATTTGTACTGTATTAGCGCAGTTTTTCTATGCGCGACGTATAGAACAAGATCCCCTATGTATATAATACAGGTTTTGAAAGGTGTGTCAATAAAGCTGTCAGCAATTTGTCGATTGTCCCAAGCCCAAAATGATTGAACACAAGTAAATCCCTACAACCTTCAATTTTCTCCATGTGTCCATGTTCTATTCATCCTACCAAGCACCCATCCACTCTTGTTCACATACACTACAATGGACTTTTTAAGAAGGAATATGTACCTAGGAGGAATGTCTCGAATGTACCCTTATTTTGGCACCCGGAAACAATGCAAAGAGGTCCCGGTTACCTTTCCCCCGCAGATCCAGCGCGTACATCCCGGCCAGGAATCGATGATGAATCCAAGACCCATAGCAGAAAACAAACGATACAGAGGCAGTGGTAAACTGAGCGGGAAAGTGGCGATCATCACGGGCGGCGACAGCGGGATCGGGCGAGCCGTAGCCTATGCATTCGCCAAGGAAGGCGCTGATGTGGCGATTGTGTATCTCTACGAATGCGGAGATGCCGAGGAGACCAGACAACGGGTGGAGGAGCTGGGTCAGCGGTGTCTGCTGTTGCAGGGTGACATACGGGATGAGGGGTTTTGTCAGCGGGCGGTGAATGAGACGGTACGGGCATATGGGAAGCTGGATATCTTAGTCAATAATGCAGCTGTCCAATACCTGCAAAAAAGCATTCTGGATATCACGGCGGAGCAGCTGGAGCTGACCTTTCAGGTGAATGTGTTTGGGATGTTTCACATGACCAAGGCTGCACTCCCTTATCTCGACCGGGGAAGCTCGATTATCAATACCACCTCGATCGTCGCCTATATCGGCTATGCAGAATTGCTCGATTATTCGGCTACCAAAGGGGCGATCACGGTGTTTACACGCTCGCTGTCCCTCTCCCTGTTGGATCAGGGAATCCGGGTCAATGCGGTTGCGCCAGGGCCGATCTGGACACCGCTGATCCCGTCGAGCTTTACCGCAGAAGGCGTGACAGAATTCGGTCTGCAGGTACCGATGCAGCGGGCGGGGCAGCCATACGAGGTGGCTCCGGCTTATGTCTATCTCGCGTCAGATGATTCGTCCTATGTGAGCGGGCAGGTCATTCATGTGAACGGTGGGATGATCACGGGGTCGTAGCCGTACACCTCCGTTCACACGGAATAAAAAACAACCCTGTGGCACGGGCATGGTGAACGGTCACCATCGTGCGTACAGGGTTGTTTTTTTTACCATTTCTTCTAACTAGCCGGATTGGATGGTTTGTGAATATCCACAAATGACGTGTCTTCCGACTGTGGTTGCTCTACAGGGCTGTCTTGCTTTTTCCGCCCAACGGTGACCAGCAGCACTCCTGCCACAATCAACGCACCGCCGATGAAAAATTGGCTGTCAAGCTGTTCACTGAGCAATAGCCAGCCCAAGACCGAGCCTACCAGCGGCTGGAAAAAGAAAAAGAGTGACCCGATCCCGGCGTCCATCAGTTCCATCCCCTTGTTCCAGAGGAAGAACGCTCCCGCCGTCGCGACGATCCCCATGTAGAGGATGCCCAGCAGGATGAGCGAATCCTGCAGATGAACCGGACTGTCGGTCGTCATGAGTTCCCAGATCATGGTAGGCGTAGTGAATCCCCATGCAAACAGGATCGCATAGGTAGTAATCGTCAGGGATGAGTGTCTTGCTGAGGCGACCTTGACATAGACCGACAGCAAGGCCCATGTGACTGCCGCACCAACCAGCAACAGACTGCCCCAGAAGGATGCGCCCATCTCCGAATCCCAGCCGACGACAATCCCGACGCCTATCGTAGCAAGCAGAAGCGAGATGATTTTGCGGGCATCCCATGCTTCGGACAGGATATAGCGGGCAAAAATCACGATAAATGCGGGTGTCGCCGAGGTGATCAGCGCCCCTGTGTGGGCATCAGACCACTTCGTCCCGATAAACTGAAGGCAGATCGACACGAAGTACCCGATAAAGCCGATCCAGGCGAACATCCACCAGTCTTTTTTCTCGATGTGTACAGATGTTGCGGTCTTTCGCTGGGCCAATTTGACGAGTGCATATAACACACAAAAGGCAACCGCATACCGCAGCCACATCAGCGTAATCGGCGGGACGTAATCCATCACATACTTACTGACTACATACATACCGCCCCAAATACTTGCCGCAAGCGAAAGACAGATCGCCCCTGCCCCTGTACTTTTCATTCCTGTCTGTTTCATCATCTATGACCTCCGTCTCGTTCTTTGAGAGTTGAATGGTGTTCTCAAAAAAATCTCAGACGGGGCTTACTCAGAACGTATCTGTTATTCCCCCCGTCTTAGGAAGCGAGGACTGGGGTATCATTTTCAAACAGAGTCATACCGAACATGCTGCATGCCTCCCTTCTCTTTTTAGCATGTGGTTTCTATTGTAACAGACAGATCGTTTTTGTAGTAGAAAAATTCTGTTTACTTATGAGTCAAGGAAAAAGAGAAGGCTTGTGGGCTTTCTCTTTTTGGGAGGAAGTCTGCTGCTAACGGTACGACAAGGCTTGCTTCCCAAGCGCGTTGTACGAGGCTTCCAGGCGTTGTTTATCTACCTTGACGTTCTTTTTTCCAGACAGTGGATCGTTGAGATAGACATGCTCCGGGTCGTAGCCTGTCAGGACGACGGCATGCAGGTCAAGCGGGGTCTTGATCTGCTCCTGACCATGCTTCCATGCCTCCCATCTGTCGGGGAGCCGGTAGTCGCCAGTGGTCCAGATCACGACGGGTCTGCCTTGCTCCAATTGGGTGAGCAGTGAGTGGAACGGCTGTCCGGTCAGGTTCAGTGTACGATCACCGAGATAGCGGCGCATAAGCTGTTCCATCGGTTGGTTGAAGACAGCGAAGCCAGGGCCGGTTTTGCCTGTCATATCGCCGACGAAGCCGTGGCTGGGATTGCCCCAGCGTGTGATATTGCCGCCTTGTCTGATGACAGGGTCGGGATCTTTGGGGAGCTGCTCGGCCAGTTGCATCTTGGTGACATCCTTGCCTGTGTATTGCATCAGCATGGCGAGACTGGTTACTTCGCAGCCGAATTTGAGCTCGGGGTTTTGGCGGATGAGCGGGACATTGAGCAGGACACCGGATTTGGATGGTGGGGTGTCAGATCGTAAGCCGCTTTGATCTACCCTTGGATGGATAAGAACCGATTGATTGCGGTTCGGCGACCCATCATTGCTCCGATCCGTTCTGGCCGCGCCTTCTGTGTTGGCTGTCGGTTGTCCTTCCAGAACACCGCCTCTGTCTATGTCTTTGTCTGCCGAATGTTCAGCTACATTCCTATTGCCATTGTTTTTAACCGTTGTGGCATTGTTATCTTCATTCCAACTGTTAACCTGCTCACCAGGATGTGCATGTTCACTGCGGACAGCCTGTTGGGTCTGTGCTTGAGAGGGCTTTGTCGCCTTCGCCGCTTGATTCTGTTCGTCACTCCGTCCGGTAGTGGAGCAGGCACTCAGGAGGACGGCCAACAGCAGGAGTCCTGTCTGTCTTTTCATGATGATTCCCTCGTTCCTTATTCGGTTTGACGGCTTTGCTTACATAATCCCTCCAAACCCAGCCTTTATGTTATGGAGTACCATCCAGTTTTTGGTGAAATGGATTTCCCGACAAAAAAAAAGATGACTCCTGATGAATTCAGAAATCATCTTCCGGCTGCATAGCTGCCATGGTTCTGTTTGATATGTATTACACCATATACCTCTGCTGATTCTCTTCCGTATCCATATAGATCAGATAGGTACACCCTTCTGGCCCGGCAACCGACGAATGGACGGTATGCTTGGGCAACAACAGCTGATCCCCGGATCTACAGGTCATCGCCAGCTCCCCCACCATAAACGTGATCGAGCCTTCCACGATCAACAGAATCTCATTGACCGGATGCGTGTGGGTCGGATGCTCCCAGCTTGGCAGGTCGCGCTGAATCTCGATGAAGCCCTGGGTGGGCAAAAGCTTTAGCACCGCCTGCTCCAATGTAATCTTTGTACCACGGATCACCTGCAATTGTTCAACCGTTTGGCGCATCATCATGTTATGCCCCCTTCCCTTCTGCTTTCTTCTCTTTATGCAGTGCGTGAAATGGACACTGTGTGGGGGAGCTGTTGTCATCCTTGAGAAAATACTGCTTCCATTCCAGCTTGTCCTCTTCCCCATACAGCCCCAGCGCCGGATGCGCCCCGACCTTATCATAGGAAGCGAGACGTTGGCGGACAGCCTGCACCGCTCTTAGCCCCCGCTCCCCTGTCAACTCGTCGAACACCCACAACGGCTGAAACGTAATCATGAACGTCTTGCTTTTGCGGCTCTTGCGTATCTCGTGCGCTGGTGTGTTGCACACGACAAAAATCGGCTCCCCGTTGAAACAAAACTCCCACAGATGACTCCCTGTGTCATGCGGAATCTGCCTGGGCCATGCTTGCGGATCGTGCTTATGCAGGAAATGAATCACATCCCAGAAAATTCGCTCATATTGGTCCATGGTCTGTATCTCCTGCATCGGCTGGAAAAAAGCGACCAGCGAGGTATTACGGCCCAACTGCCTGTACCCTTCTGTATAGCGGATCAGTTGATCACGCAACTGAAAAAGGGCCTGCTCCTCTGTCGGTTCGCCGATAAAGCTGTAGCAAAGCGTGTCCGCCCGAAACCCCTCTACCCCAAAAATACAGGGAAACGGACTCTCTTCCCCAAGCATGTCCTGCTTGAGTGCCTCATACGCCCCGACTCCCCAATCCGGTACACCAATTCCCTGTTCGATCTCATGTCTGCGCAGCAAACCCAGTTCGTTCCCTGTCGTCATATGTCCCTGGCTCCTTTTCGATATATAGGTGTTTGGTAATAGAAACAACAGGTGGGAGTCAGGAAGCTATCCATTTTGTCGTGCCACTATCGTCCTGTTTTTACCATTTGTATCACATTATATACGAAAAGAATATAGATTCCAATAATGTTAGAGTGTATTTTATTAATTTTCTGGTCTATTTACACGAATGGTACTAATGTGAATAAAAAAGGAAAGATGTACTATTCTCTTTTTTGGAATCGTGCTTGGAAATCAAGCGTCATGCCCCAGCATTCTTCAATTGGAACCGTCTTTTTGGAACGTGTATTCATGTCCGGCCCCTCCGCCCACAGATAGGGATAAACCGAGAGGGCTTGGTCACCGCCGATATTCTTGACATCCTCTATCCAGTTATCCCAGCGAAACGTCTCGTAAAAGCGATTGAGATCACCAACCAAGGCCCAATGGATAAAGGATGAGTAGCTCATCTCAAGGTTTTCCCACTCTAACGTATCAGGAGCAAGATAAAACACGTGACCGAGTTCCCCAGTCAACGCGCCTCCATTAAGGGCGAAGAATCCACCCAGGACATCGTCCGCGATAAGCAATACGCCGGGAATCCTGTGTGAGGTGATGTCCTCTGTCTCTGTTGAGAAGCCGTTCCATGACGCAAGATCACGCGGCAGACACTGATGTCCTGCACCAAGAATGCGAAGCCATCCATGTTGGATCAAGATTCCACCTGTATAGTAAGCGACAGCACCCAGGAGCGATTTGGTAGTCACCTGAAGTTGTAGGAGGACTTGATCACGGGTATTCCCTTCTGTTGGAAGAATTTCTACTGAGTGTTTGGCTTGGCTGTGCATGTCCAACAGGTTTTGCCAACTGCTGTGTGATGGATCGATTAAGTCTTGTAGAAGTTTCACGATTGCTCCCCCTTTACTCTGAATCTTCTTCTAAAGCTTTTGCATCAAACCAAATATCTGCCTGTTCCTCTGATTGGTAACTTTCTTACAATAATATTTTGATATATATATTTACATTTTTTTATTTTTACCCCAACAATCAGGAATACAATTGACCATCTCTCCACATCCACGTAAAATTAGTTGGTATACCAAATGTTGGGCTCATACATACAGATGCACCCGACGAGATAAAGGGAGTGATGAATGATGGCAGAAACAACGGTGTCGAAGGGCAACTTTTTCCAGAACAAATTTGTCCGCGTCATAATGACATCGGCCATCTTGTTGCAAGTGGGGGTATGGGTGCGAAACTTCGCAATCCTGCTGTTCGTCATGGAGCAGACCAATAATGACCCGTATGCCGTATCGATGATTTCGGTTGCGGAGTTTGCCCCGATTTTCTTGTTTTCGTTTATCGGCGGCACGTTTGCAGACCGCTGGCGTCCAAAGCTGACCATGATCTGGTGTGACATCTTAAGTGCGTTATCCGTCTTCTTCGTCTTGTTCACACTGATGTATGGATCATGGAGAGCGGTCTTTTTTGCGACACTGGTGTCCGCGATTCTGTCCCAATTTTCCCAACCTTCCGCGATGAAGCTGTTCAAGGTGCATATTCCTGCTGAACAGCTGCAGGCGGGGATGGCGATGTTCCAGACCATCATGGCGATCTTCATGATCATCGGTCCGGTGCTTGGGACGTACGTATTCCAGACCTTTGGAATCACGGTTTCGATTGCTGTGATGGGCGTGATGTTCCTGCTGTCGGCGGCGGTATTGTATTTCCTCCCCGCTGATCAGAAGGAGACAACGGATAAGCCTGCTACACAAGTCTGGACAGAGATGGTGGACGGCTTCCGCTATGTTCTCTCCAAAAAAATGCTGCGTCACCTCGGTCTCTGCTTTGCTTTTGCCGGGGTAGCCGTAGGGATTTTGCAGACACTGGGGATTTTTATCGTGGTGGAACGGTTAGGGCTGCCAAAAGAGTATCTCCAATGGATGATGGCCACTTATGGTACAGCAATGCTGATCGGCGGCGGTGTCGTCATGGGTCTCTCCAAACAGGTGGCTCCACAAAAGCTGTTGATGCTCGGTACTCTCTCCTCTGCTTTGACGGTTGCGGGAATTGGTTTGTCAACCAACCTTACCCTGACCCTCGTCCTGCAGTTCATCGCAGGCTTCTTCTTCCCATGTGTGCACATCGGGATCAACACACTGATGCTCAAATCCACCGAGGAAGCCTTCGTCGGTCGTGTCAACGGTGTGTTAAGCCCGCTGTTCATGGGTATGATGGTCATCTCAATGAGCTTGGCAGGATGGATGAAAGAGGTCTTTTCGCTCGTGGCTGTGTATGAAGCTGCCGGATTGTTCTTTTTCCTCGCGATGCTCTCGATGGTTCCGGTATTCCGTCTGAAGCCAGATGTGAAACCAACGGAATCAGAAAAAGGCGAACCGATGCCAGGCGTATAGCTAAAGCTTAAGGTTCACCCCCACCCTCTTCTGGATCTTCGGGCATTTTTGCTCTGGGACTGGAAGGGGGTTTTTTTACTGGCAAAAACAGCGTGACATGATCTCTCCCTAAGTACACACACTATACCTGTTCCTTACACGGACAAACTTCACGTTGGACGATGAGGAGGAGGCACCATATGGCGTACAAATGCTTTCACTGCGAACACGATTCAGAGTCCGGTCACGCAATCACCCTCTACAACACAACAGGGGACGAAGAGCGCTTCGAAGTGTTGTGTGACAACTGCTACGCCGATTGGTTGCTGTCGCTCAAAGGGTAAGGAAAACCGAAGGAGGCCGCCGATTGCAGCGGGCCTCCTTTTGGCTGTACATATGAAGAAAATCATGACAGATACAAAAACCCGTAGCAGGCAGACATCAGCAGAAGCACAAGCCCGACGAGCACAGCGAAGGTGACGGCGAATCCGTAGAAAATTTGCAGGAGCAGCTTTCCCCAATTCAATTTCCGCTCTTGTGGCGCATCGGCGGGGGTGACTTGGGATGGATCTTTCTGTTGAGAATCGTCCAAGCGTGATCTCTCCTTTTTGTCCGAATCCTGTGTTCCCACCCAAAGAACCACTCAACCAGGAAACTCAAAAATTGCCGCTGAAGAACAAGCCGAAGCATGCCGCATTCAACAAGAACGTAATCGCGGCGCCAATTAGAATTCCGTTGAACATATTGGTTCGGCCATTCTTGTAAAAATAGATCGCGAACGGGATGACATACACGAGCTGAGCCAAGCCGATGATGATGTATGCTACTGGAAATAAGAACCAGAAAAGATGGCAGCCAGCGACGATCAGCATCCCTTTTAACGTGCCGAATCTGTCTTCCGGCGGTGGATTGTGCGGGGAGTAGCCATATGGCTCTGATGACCAATTGGAATTTTTGTCATCCATAGGTGTGTTCTCCTTTTAATTGAGAATGCGTGTACATCTATCGGGATTAGATGAATACCTGTCCGGCCCGCTCGTCGCGGATTTTCATCAGTTCCTTTTCCTTGTCATCGCGGTAAAACAGGTTGTAGGTATCAAACGGAATGATCCGGCCGTCTGGATGGGCGATGTGGACGCATGATTTTTTCACGGAGCGGATGTCGAAGTTATGGGCATCTAAGAACTGCATGATGATGACGCGGAACACGTTGTCATAGCCGATCTGTCCCGGTACGACGACCTGTGGCAGACAGCAGAGCAGGTCTTTGAGCGAGAGTGCGGAGGACAGCGGGGAATGATTAAGTGAAAACAGCTTGAAAATCATATCGCGGACATTCTCATCCTGTTCGAACACGATGGTGTTGCGTCCGCCTTCCAAGAGGATTTTCGGGTCGATCAGGCCGGTGAGCGGCTGTACTTTGTCCCCCATCTTCAGTGCGTAGCCCATCGCGAGACAGTCTGGATGACATGGCACAGGGATGATGTCGGCGGCGCTGAACACCTCGGATTGGTCGATGATCATCTGGCGCACTTCGCTCAGGGTCAGACGGTCGGTGGACGGGTCGTAATCCTCCAGTCGGCCCGCTGCCTGGATCGGTTGGAACGTCACACCGCGCACAGCACGCTGCTTGAGTCCATATTGGATAATCTTGCCGACTTCGTGGTCATTGAGACCTTTTTTCAGGGTAACGACAAGGGTGGTCGACAGGTTGAATTCGTTGAGATGCTCAATCGCTTTGCGACGTACCTCGCGCAGATCTACACCACGCAGCTCGCGCAGAGAATCTTCCTCGAAGCTGTCGAATTGCAGGTAAATCTCAAAGCCCGGCGCGTAGCTCGCGAGCCGCTTCGTGAACTCGCGGTCTTGCGCGATCCGCAGGCCGTTGGTGTTGAGCATGATGTGCTTGATCGGCTTGGACTTCGCCATGTCGAGGATTTCGAAAAACTGCGGATGGATCGTCGGCTCTCCCCCGCTGATTTGGACGATGTCCGGCTCTTTTTCATTCTTCACGATGGCGTCAAACATCGCTTCGATCTGTTCGAGCGTGCGGAAGGTTTCTTTTTTCGGGCTGGACTCGGCGTAGCAAATCGGGCATTGCAGATTGCACTTGTCTGTCACCTCGACGAGCGTCAGACAGGAATGCTGCTCGTGATCCGGGCAGATGCCGCAGTCATAGGGACAGCCGTATTTGATCGGGGTGTTCCAGCGATATGGCATCTCGGAAGGCTTGATGAAGTCGCGGCACTGTTTGTAGTACTCGACATCGGTAGAGATCAGCACTTTTTCTCTTCCGTGTGACATGCAGTGCTTGAGCAGGTAGACCCGCTCGTCTTCGATAATGACTTTGGCCTCCACTTTACGCAGACAGGTGGAGCAGATGCTGTTGGTCAGTTCGAGAAACAGGTACGGTCGGTTATGGGGCATATGGCATCTCCTTTGCAACCATGGCTTTGTGCCGGAAAAGTTGGATGTAATAGATGAGACCAAGCACGCAAGCAATCTGGATGTTGTTCATCCCGAAAAAGACGTGCGGGGTCGGCTTGATGAAATCAATCGCAAAGCGGAAAAACAGGTAGCCCAGCATGAACAGCTGGAAGCGGCTTCCTTCCCACGGGTACAGCGCCTTTTTCTTGGCATAGATGAGGAATCCGGTCAACAGCATGAGAAAACCGATCTCATACAGCTGTGTCGGATGACGGTACACCCCATCTCCAAAATCAACGCCCGTCACCCATGTCGTCTCAATGCCGTAGGTGTGATCCGACAGCCCGGTGAGAAAGCAGCCGATGCGCCCAATCGCCATCCCGACAATCACGGGAATCGCGAAGTCGTCGCCGGTGGAGCTTTTGTGTCCGACCAGCTTCTTGGTCAGCTCCACCCCGATCAGTCCGCCGAGCAGACCACCGACAATGGTTTTGCCAGCCATCAGGTAGGGCAGATTGGTCAGGTTCTGCATGGTCTGAACAGGGTCTTCAAACCAGTACAGAATCTTCGAACCCAGTGCCGCTCCCACCGTCATCCCGGCGATGATCGACATGGCTTTGGTGAAGGGAATCTTTTCCTTGCGGCGCGTAAAAAAATACACCCGCGCTCCGATGAAGTAAGCCAATGCTTCAAACAGAAAATGCGGGTGAATTTTCATGAAACCGATGTCAATAAAAACGGGAAAGGTCATGAGCATTCTCCTGGTACATTTTTCTTTCCTCATCATACTAAAAATTCGGGCAATCTGAAATACTATAATCCTTTAAACCCGTGTGAAGTTCCGATCATTACCACGCTATCCTCTGCGCCGATCCATCCACTGGCACTCAACCGCTGTACGGCGGGCAGGACGGTGGCTGACGAGCTTTCGAGGAACAGACCGCTCCGGGCAAAACGACGGATCGCCCCCGCTGCTTCCTCTGCGTCCACCTCGATGGCACAGCCGCCGGACTCTTGCAGCGCCTGTACGGCTTGGTAGGCTACACAGTTGCCGCCGATGGAGAACAGGGTCGTGGAGCCGGGAAACTCGCTTGTGTACTTCATCCCTTCGTCCAACACACGGCTCAGGCGGGCAAATGGTTCGACCGAAACCATCCGAGGCAGACGGTTGATCCGGCCTGTCCGGTGCAGATCCTTGAAGCCCTGCCAGATGCCCCACAGCAGATCACCGCGAGAAGTCGGCACGACGACGACGGATGGCACGTCTCTGCCCCATTGCTCGAACAGCTCGTACGCGATGGTTTTGTAGCCTTGGATGCCATAGAGATTGGAGCCGACGGGCGGAAAAATGAAGTTGGTCGCCGGGTAGTAGCACTGTTCCTCGGCCAGCTGCCTGATCTGATCCCAGCGCTCCCGGTCAGTTTCTGTGATCCTCACCTCGCCGCCTGTCGCCTCGACCGTTTGGCGGATCGTCGGGCTGATCGCCGCTGTCGTAAACAGGATGCAGCGAAGACCCGCATGTGCCGCATAAGCCGCAAGCGACAGCCCTGCATTGCCGCTGGATGCAATCATCACGCCTTGTCGGCCCAGCATCAGCGCGCGGGCGATGACGAATGGGGAAAAACGGTCCTTGTGGGAGCCGGTGGGATTGACCGTCTCATTTTTGAGCCAGAGCTGGGTGAGTCCCGCTTCTTTCGCCAGATCAGGCAGTCTCAACAGCGGCGTGCCCCCCTCGCCTAGCGTAGGGAAGCTCCGGTACGGCAGCCAGTCACGGTAGCGCATCATCCGCTCGGCATCCGGATTGATCTGAAAATGATTCTGGTCATACTGCGGGTGCAGACTAGCTGGAGTCCCCTCAGACAGACAAGCCGGACAGCCTGTGGGAAAATCGCTGGTGGCGTAAGACCTGCCGCAGCGCAGGCAGGTGAGTTGCTGGATATGGTAGTTGATGGAGTACATGATTTGGTTCGACGCTCCTTTGGTCTGTTTCGTGTTTTTTCTGTCATCGCTATCCTTGCTGTCCCAACAGCTCCCAGTATCGGCACAGGGCACGCGTTCCTTTTTCCATATGAGACAACGACATATGCTCGTTCGGACCATGCGCATTGGCGGTGGGCAGAGCAAAGCCGATCAGCACAATCGGCAGGCCGAATTGAGTGGCGAACGTCTCCACGATCGGAATACTCCCGCCCGCGCGGATGAAGGATACCTGGGCCTCAAAAGCCTGCTCCAACGCTTGTGCCGCCAGTTGTACCGCAGGATGATCATGCGGAGTCACATACGGCAGCCCAGCTCCTGTCTGGGTGACGGTGACACGCACGCCTGGCGGGGTATGGCGCTCGATATGTGCCTGAATCATCGAAAAAATGCGGTCGGGATGCTGGTTCGGCACCAGTCTGCATGAGATTTTGGCATGGGCATCGGCGGGGATGATCGTCTTCTCTCCCTCGCCTTGGTAGCCGCCGTAGATGCCGTTGACCTCCAGTGTCGGTCGTACCCAGCGGCGCTCCAGCGTGGTGTAGCCTTTTTCCCCGTAGAGCTGCGGGACACCGAGATGGCTCGCTAACGCGGCATCATCCTGTGGGAGCGAGGCGATGACTTGCCGTTCATCCTCACTAATCTCGTTTACACCATCATAAAAACCTTCAATGGCGACCGCTCCGTCTGGTGTATGCATCGAAGCCACCAACTGTGCGAGGGCATGAACCGGATTGTGCACCGCACCGCCGTAGAAGCCGGATGCGAGGTCTTGCTTGGGCCCATCTACATCCAGCTGGAACGAAAGAAGTCCCCGCAATCCATAGCAGATCGCCGGCTGATCCGCTTCAAGCATCGCTGTGTCGGAGATGACCAGCAGATCGGCTTGGAGCATGTCCTGATGTGAGATGAGAAAAGCAGGCAGATTCGGACTCCCGATCTCCTCCTCACCCTCGATGACGAGCTTGATATTGACCGGCAATTCGCCTGCCGTCTTGAGTAGTGCTTCCATCGCTTGAAGATGCATAAAAATCTGGCCTTTGTTGTCGCTCGAACCGCGTCCGTAGAGCATACCGTCCCGAATTTCCGGTTCAAAAGGCGGGCTTTGCCACAGCTCCAGCGGCTCGGCAGGTTGGACGTCATAGTGTCCGTAGATCAGTACGGTCGGCCGTCCCTGTGCGTGAAGCCAGTCAGCGTAGACGACGGGGTGGGACGTGCTATCCCGGCCCTGTTGCGAAGTTTCAAATCCTGACATGTACTCCTGTTGCTGCGCCGTAGATGTCCGCACGTTCTCCAGCTCCTGCGCCGTACTCATCACCCGCACATGCTCCAATCCCACCCCTCGCAGGTGCTCCGCCAGAAAATGAGCGGCTCTCTCCATATCACCTCGGTGCTCCGACATCGTGCTCACACTGGGAATCCGCAAAAAATCCTTCCATTGTTCCAGATGCTTCGTCTGATTCTCACTCAAATACTGCTTCCACTCTCCCATAATGACTCCCCTTCAACGTGTTTACCGGTTCAGTTGTTACGCGATTCCATCTGCCCATCCACCTGTCCAACATTTGTACTTTTATAGTAATATAGAAACCTACGATGTAAAAATGAAATGAATCTATCGTTATCATCAAAAAAATCGATCATCATTATCCGACAAAGGCAGGCGACCTGATGGAACTGGAACAAATGAGGGCATTCCTCGCTGTCGTACAGACCAAAAACTTCACCCGCGCCGCAGCGCTGCTCCATGTGACACAATCCACAATCACCACCCGCATCAAACAAATGGAGCAGTCGCTTGGCAACCCGCTTTTTGTCCGTACCAACAAACGCGTCGAGCTGACCCCCACCGGACATGTCGTCCACACCTATGTGAAGCGGATTATGGAGCTGGTGCGGGAGTGTGAGGTGACCACCCAGCTGGAGCCGCGCTACCACGAGCGGTTTGTCATCGGCAGCACGCATTCGCTGTGGGATTACCTGCTTGGGCCAATCGTCCATAAGTTTCGCGAAGCACATCCGAAGACCGCTTTTCGCCTCGTCACCGGCCACTCCAATGAGATCATCCAGATGCTGCTCGACGGCATCTGCGACGTCGGCATCGTCTACGTACCACCGCAAAATCCGGGTCTGGAGGTCAATCTGCTCTACAGCGACGAGATGATTCTGGTCGCCCATCCTGATTTGGAGCTTCCCCCCACACCACTGACCGCAGCTGATCTGCACACCCTGCCGATGATGCACCTCGACTGGGGTTCCCCATATACCGAATGGTTTGCGGCGGAGATGGGGCATCCGCATATTCCGAGTATGGAAATCGATCACGCGTCCCTCTTGCTTGATTTTTTGACAAAAGGGAAAGGCATCGGGTTCGTCTCCCGTGCAGTGGGTCAGGAATATGTGGAGAGCGGCAAACTGGTGGTCGTGCCGTATCAGGCACAGCTGACAATGCCAGCACGGGAGCTGTATGTTGTCTACCCTAAGCATAGGCAAAAGGCGCAGGGGTCGCTGTTGCGGGATTGGTTGGATTTTTTGCAGGAGCGGGTCGAAATAGTCCGCAGCAACCAAAACGAAAAGAAGCGTTCCCCGTCTCAGTAGGATGGGAAACGCTTTTTTCGGCTGATTCTGGCCTAGCCGTTCGGATACATCTTCGCAAGTGACTCTCTCTGCTTCGGCTTGATATTAATCTCTGGACGGATCGCTTTCACCTTATCCTCCGCATCGGCAAGGCTGTCTGCCAGCCCGAGATTCAGCAACGTGCCCACCGCTACTGCGCCGGTGCGTCCACGTCCGCCGTTGCAGTGAAAGGCGACTTTTTTCCCGCTTTGGTAGGCATCGATCACTTCTTGAATCGCCCTTTGGAATAGTACATCCTGTGGCTCGGTCGCTTCATCGCCGAGCGGAATCTGCACCCACTCTGCTTTTGCCTCTGGATATGCGCATTCCTTTGCTTCGCCGCGAAGGTCAACGATCACGTCGATCTGCTCGTTCTCCACCATCGCTTGGACGTCGGCTGCTCCGCCGATGAAGATTTTGTTGTCGTGCAGGGCTTGGTATTTCTTTTCTTGTGTCATGGTTGGGTGGCCTCCTTGCTGTCGTTCGATATCCATATTATAGCACCAGAGACGCGGGTCATGGACATGTTCATAATTAGGCGAACGAGACAGGTAACCATTCCATACCATAAATCGAGCAAGATTAGCAAAATAGGAACCTTACGAATCAACCGAAGGAGGAATATCTATGCCAGCATTATGGTGGATGACCAGCCTCGGCAATGAAGGTGTCACCTATGGAGACTTTAACCGATTACAACTGCAAAGACAACGAATTGCAGAGGAATTGACGAGACGAGGCTTTACTAATGTACGTGTAGCTGCAGACATTTCGGGTACCAAAAACGGGTGTTTCATATCCATTGCTCACCTTTCTCATCCTGTCCCTAATCGATGGTGGGAGGTTATCATCGGCACTTGCGACGGTAACAATATTCAAACGGCCCAAACGGTAGTGAATCAAGCTTTTAATGCCATTCGTTTTACATGGTGATAAACGTCAAAAAAGCCCACATATCCAAAGGATAGTGGGCCAGAGTGCTTTTTGTTATACCTGTATTCTCTTTTTTTTAGCCCGTTTCTCTGTACATTTCAAAATCAATCCCTGCCATATCAGCAGTTCAGCAGACTTAAGCCCTTTGCGCTTTGGAGATATCACTGAACATCCCCGCGTAATATTTCACGTCGCCTGCTTCGTCGCGAATCGCACTGATGGTCAACCACTCCAGGAAGAGCTCTTGGTTTTTGCGGCGGTTCCAGATCTGCCCTTCCCAGTAGCCGTTTTCGATCAGTTCCTTCCACATTTGTTCGTAAAACTCTTTTCCTTGCTTGCCGGATTGCATCACACTTGGACGGTTGCCGATCACATCGGTATCTTCAAAGCCGGTGATGCGTTTGAACGCCGGGTTGACGTAGGTGATTACGCCTTGTGTGTCGGTGATGAGGATCGCTTCGCCGGTGTTTTCCATGACGTTGTTGGCGAGCACCAGCTTATCTTGGAAGTACATCCAGATCACGATGATGAAGCAGCAGAGTGCGAATTGGGACAAGGCCATGAAACCGATCGCGTAGTGACCCGTCATTTTAAACAGCGCGGTGAGGACGAGCGGCGGGAAGAAACCACCGAGACCACCCATCGCAGAGACGATTCCGTTGACGATCCCAGCCTGTTTGGAGAAGTAAAGCGGTACAAGCTTGAACACCGCACCGTTCCCAATCCCTGCGCACAGGGCAATCAGCAGACATCCGATCGTATAGAGCGTGATCGCCGGAGAGAACGCGAGCAGGATACCGCCCAAGGTCAGACCTGCGAACACCATCATTAAGACGCGGAACGGGTTCATTTTGTCACCAAGCCAGCCACCGATTGGACGGGCCAGGGTCGCCAGCAGGATGAAACCAGCTGTACGCATACCTGCATCGACTTTATCCAGTTCAAAATGAGTAACAAGGAAGTTCGGCAGATAAACCGTGAAGGCAACGAAAGAACCGAATGTGACGAAATAGAACAGACTCAGGAACCACAGCTTCTGATTTTTATAGACACTTTTGATCTGTTGGCCGAGCGGTGCGGTGACTTTCGGCTCGTTCTTATCACCAAACATCAGGTTGAGTGCACCAAATACCACGACCAGCACCAGATACAGCTGTACGGTTGCGCTCCAGCCGATCTGCTTGGCAATCACCGGGGCAAAAAACGTACTGATCGCCGTACCGATGTTCCCCGCGCCATAAATCCCGTTGATAGCGCCGTGCTTTTCTTTTGGATAATATTTCGGCAAAGAGGTAACACCGACTGAGAAGATCGCGCCGCCAATCCCCAAGAAGAGACCGCCTGCCATCAGCATCAGGGTGGTGTCTGCCTGACTCACGAGAAAAATCGGTATCAGGAGCAAGAAGAAGCTAATGCTAAACACCCGCTTCGCCCCGTATCGGTTGGTCCAGTACCCAATCGGGATACGCAGGATCGAGCCGAGCAGGACAGGGATGGCGGTAATCCAAGCGATATCGCCGGGAGCCAGTCCCAAATCTTCTTTAATAAAAGGCATCAAGGATGATAAAATAACCCAGACCATAAAACCAGCGACAAGACTCATTGTTTGCAGCGGTAATTGTAGCTTGCGTATCATGTATGTTCCTCTCCCTCGGATATTTCACATGGATGTGTTTTTCGTAGTTGTTAGTTTTCATTGTGTTGTTCGGGTGGCCACACTTATATCCTACTTGATCAGCAGAAGTCGTATTGTGATGTTCGTCACTATCAAAAAGCTAAAGGAGTAACAAATCATGGAAACCGAAACACTCACGATCTTTGACCACCAGCATCAGCCCATCGGCGTCGCTAGCCGCGGGGAAGTTCACCGGGTCGGACACTGGCATGAGACCTTCCAATGCTGGCTGACGGGTCAGGAGAATGGCGTCGATATGATTTATTTTCAGATTCGCAGTGCAGGCAAAAAGGACTATCCCAATCTCTTAGACATCACGGCGGCCGGACATCTGCTGTCAGATGAAACCGTGCAGGACGGTGTCAGAGAGGTGCAGGAGGAGCTCGGGATTGACGTGTCGTTTGACGAGCTGGTGTCCTTGGGTGTGATTGAGAATTGTCTGCGCCGAGAAGGATTTATTGATAATGAATTTTCGCATGTATTCTTGTACCCAAGTAAAAATGCGTTCGAGGATTTTTCATTTAAGCTGCAAAAGGAAGAAGTATCGGGTATGGTCCGGGTGGAATTCGGGAGCTTTTATCAGTTCTGCTTCGGGGAAGTGGACGAGCTGGTCGTGGATGGCTTCGAGATTGGGGAAGACGGTGAAAAGATTGCGATTCACCAGACGCTCGGACGGGAGCGGTTCGTGCCACATCAGCGGAGTTATTGGGAACGGGTGGCGACATTGATTCGGGAGCAGTTGGAGTTGTAAAACAAAAAAACCAGTTGTAGCAAACAACCAGTTTTTACGTAAGCTTATGAATTTCGTCTTCGAGCTGACGGGTCCGCTTGGCATTGCCCTCAGCAAAATTGCGCAGGCGGTGCTTCAGCTCCTCATCATGATGGATGCGGTCGGCGACGATCAGGTAGTTGCGCATCAGCTCGTTCTCCTGATCCAGCGAACGCTGCAGGATATCGCGCAGCATCTGTTCGTTGACCACATCTTCGCGGTCGTAGTCACGGTCATAGTCTTTATCGTGATTCATCGGCAGGTATCCCCCTCTTTTGGCCTTTTACCTCCATTGTTCGGCTAGGAGCGGGGTTTTTATACCTGCTTTTCTCACATTCGGTTGCGAGTTGATTCACAGATCCGTCTCCGGGCTCATTCACAGATTTGTCTCCGAGCTGATTCACAGATCCGTCTCCGCTGGCTTTCCTTTTGATACAACGCTGTAACGCTACGGCTCCAACGTGTCCAACAGATAGACCTCCACCTTGGCCCCCCGCTCAAAGCCGCGCGTACCTCCCGGCAAAAGCATCAACGCATTGCAGGAAGCAAGCGATGACATCACATTGGATTTGTCCTTGCCAGATGGCTCCACCATCAGCATGCCGCCTTGAAAAGAGACGTTGGCGCGGACATAGCGGTTGAACGGATTGGCCTTGGGAAAATCGGCAGCGAGGAACGCCTCGACCGCCTGCCAGCGCGGATCTGTGACACCTGTCAGCTTGCGGATCAGCGGGCGGACGAACAGCTCGAAGCCGACATAGCAGGCAGACGGATTGCCGGACAGGCCGATCAACAGCTTATCGCCGAGCCGCGCCGCACTGGTGACACTGCCTGGGCGCATCGCTACTTTGTCGAAGAGAAGCTCAGCCCCCAGCTTTTCATAGATCGTCGGGACGAAATCATAATCTCCGACCGACACACCGCCCGTGGTGATGACGATGTCCACCTCTTCCATCGCTTGTTTGATCTTCGCCGTCACGGCCCCGATCTCATCGTCGGCACGTCCGTAGTTGACCGCGACAGCACCGCTGCGCTTGATCTGCGAGACGATCATCGTGGCATTGCTGTTGCGGATTTTGCCCGCTGGCAGTGGTTCGTCCACGCCGACCAGCTCCGTACCCGTGGCAAGCACACCGACGAGCGGCTGCCGCATCACCGGAACTTGAGCATAGCCAAAAGCGGCGAGCAGTGCTTTGACACCTGGATTGATCACCGTGCCTTGGGTCACGAGCAGAGTCCCGCGCGCACATTCTTCCCCCTGATAGCTGATGTGATCCCCCGGACGAAACGGGCGCTTGATCAGCACATAGCGCTTCCCGTCGCGCTCAACCACCTGTGTCAGCTCCTGCATCACGATTGCATCACACCCCACAGGGAGCTTGGCTCCGGTCATGATGCGGCTTGCCTGTCCGGCTCGCAATGCACGCTGGGCCAGTCGCCCGGCTGGGATCTCCTCGATGATCTCAAGCGTAACCGGATGCTCCTGACTTGCCTCATATGTATCCTCAGCCCGCACGGCATATCCGTCATAAGGGGAGCGGTCAAATGGCGGCAGATCGTACGCAGCACACACATCCTCGCCCAATCGACGGCCATCACAAGCGCCGAGGTCTATTTTTTCTGTGCCAAGCGGTGAGATCGTATGCAAAATACGCTCCAACGCTTCCTCCACCTGTATCGGGGTTCCTCTCTCCTTCATCCCGCCGGTTCACCTCCGTTGAAAATGATACAAAAGCTTCTATCTTTATATGTATTCTACTTACCTCATTCTTCTGCCAGCAGTTTTTGATATTCGGTCTGATCGTTCACATTGCGGAACACGTCTGCGGGTACGCCGAGTTCCTGTTCGGTGACGTACTTCACGCGGCATTGGTTAAGGAATGCCATCATGCGGTAGTCTCCTGCGATGAGACTGGCGCGGATCAGCGGGTACGTGCGGTGGTGGTACAGAGCGGCGAGTGGTTGGTGTTTGCCTGCGATGAGTGGGACGATGGCGTCGTAATGGGTGTGCGTGTTGGGGTTCGTTGTGCCAGCGTTAGTGGTAATGCCAGTCTCCCTCTCGACTGTAAGGACATGCTCAGCCTCTAGTAACATGCCGCAACGACTCTCAGTCTGATTCTCGAACTCCGATATCCCTGTAAACTTTGCTATCCTTGCCATTTCTGCCATCTTGCCCATCACGTCTGCTGTCACCTGCGGCATGTCACAAGCCAGAACCGCGTACCACTCCTGCTTGCTCGCTTCGCCGCTGTTGTCTGTGGCAGGCTCACCACCCACATACCGCATCGCCGAATACAGTCCCGCCAGCGGCCCATTTCCCCGCACGTCAGGCTCGTCTTCGATGACCGTCAACCGTGCATCCCCGTCATACCTCTGTGTCAGCTCCGGCTGGCTTACCAGCAGAATCCTCTCCACATGCGGCTCCAACGCTTCGACCGCATACTCATAAAAAAACTTCCCGTTGTACTCCGCCAGCGCTTTTGGACGGCCAAACCGCCGGGACTGTCCACCCGCGAGAATGATTCCAATCATCTTGTTCCCTCCTTACCCAGCACAAAAACGGAAGCCAGCCCAGTCTATCACAGACCTCTGCCCTGCTTCCGCCGCCTAATCCATTTGGCCTTGCCCGTTCTCTCGCCCTCGCGTAAACATAAACTCCTCAATCGCATCCACATCATTGATGTCATACACTGGCACATCGATCTGATTGGAATAGTCGAACCAGCTCGCTACCGCGACACAGTTGGAGATCATCCGCAGCAGCTCGGTATCCTCCAGGCGGCGCAAGACGGCGATTTTTGGGTAAGTGGCTGTTTTGAAGCCTTCTATTAGAATAATCTCCGCCCCCGCAGCCTCCATCCGTCTGACCAACTGGGGCAGCTCTACCGATTGGCGCTCAATCCATGCTGTCTGGCTCTGCGACTGGATCGCTACCATCGACGCTCCGGCCATCCGGTAGCGATACGTATCTTTGCCCTCGTGATCGATCTCGAACTCGTGCCCGTCATGCTTGATCACGCCGACCTTGAACCCGCGTACCTGCAGGCGTTCGAGTAGCTTGACGATCAGCGTGGTCTTGCCGGAGTTGGAGTAGCCGACGAATTGCAGGATCACGGGTGTGTGGATGGCAGGCTTATGGTACAAATCGAATTTCATACTGTAGTTTCCCTCGCTTATCCTCTGCTGTCAATGTGTGTGTCCCGTCCTCCTGTACGGTCCATTCCACCTGTCCCGCTGCAATCGGCACCGCGATGAACTGATGCGGGTCCATGTAGAGGCGGACATGCTCACCATCCTCGGTCAGCCCCCACTTGACGTATTCGCGCTGGATCACCGGGGCTGGCTGTTGCTCGGCGTCCTCGGCGTGGTCGGAGATTTTGATGATCATCTGACGTGATACCAGTGCGGACAGGTGGCTGGACAGCTGTTGGATCGTGGTAGACTGGTCATGACGGTTGATGCTGTTCATAGCTTGCTTCACCTCCTGCTTCGATGTTCGTCCATTACGTTGATGATTGTTACCGATTATCTATCGGGTTGTGGCAACTTGTCTGCCGCTGTCATCTCACTCCGCCCTGATTTTTTTCCTTCTTATAAATCAACCAGGCAATCGGGAACAGTCCCACATTCCCCAGAGAGAGCAGAATTACGTTGATATATTTCTGCGCGTAAAAGAAATTGACCGCATACTGTGTAAAAATGATATTCATCAAAACCACGAGGCACAACAGCAGCACACCGACATAACTACGCTTCATACGGCTTCACCCCCGTTGCATAGATCACGCCATTTTCTACTTGCACCGTGATTTCTGGCAGCGGGCGGCGAGGTGGGCCTGCTACTGGCTTGCCTGTCATTACGTCGAATTTACCATGGTGGCACGGGCAGAGCAATTCTTTTTCCTCTTTGCCCCAGAAAACCGGACATTTCAGGTGGGTGCAGGCGTTTTGGTAGGCTTTGTACTCGTTTTCGCCGACACGGATGATCAGGGCGCTTTCGTGCTCAGACGGATAGTGGAATTCCATCGCTTCGCCTTTGGCCAGTGTGGCTACATCCGCGATCTTTTTCTTCGGAAACGGATTCTCTTCCTTGGCAAAAAGCTGCTTCGCCGCAAGTCCGCCCCATGGCAGTGTAGAGATGGCGAACAGACCTGCTGCCCCTACCATTGTCTTCATGAAGCCACGGCGGTCAAGACTGCGTTCGTTGAGCCGTACGATGTTGTGTGTATAGTTATCGTCCTGTTCGCGGACGGTTACTCGCTTGTTGTTGTCTTCCATGTTCCTTCCTCCTCTTTCAGCATGTCCGGGCATGGTTGCTGACAGACCTTTTGGATGCCCGGTATCTATTTGTTTCAACACGCATCGATTTGAATTTAGAACAGTTTTGCTTTGCCCTGCAGGATACCAGGCAGGCTGATCTTCACGTTGGTCTCACCTTCGAGCGCAGGCTCCATGCTGGCTGTCCATTTGCCGTTGGCGAGCTTGTGCTGGGCTTGTTTTTCGGCAAGCTCTTCTTCGCTGAGCCATTGCAGCGTGTTGGTCGGACATACAGATGCACACATCGGCGGAATGTCGTCTTTGGTGCGGTCGTAGCAGAGGTCGCATTTGTACATCAGGTTCTGCTCTTCGTCAAACTTCGGAATCCCGTACGGACAAGCGATCGTGCAGTTCTGGCAGCCGATGCATTTCTCCACCAGTGCGGAGAGGACGGCACCTGTGTCTGCGATCTGGATCGCTTGGGCCGGACAGCTGCGGGCGCAGGCCGGATTGACACAGTGCAGGCACATCAGCGGGATCGTCTGGCGGCTGTTGAACGGATCGACTTCATAGACATAGTTACGGTTGCGGTTGTCGTGTCCGCCGCACTGGGTACAGGCGGCGAGACAGCTGCGGCAACCGATGCAATTCTCCATCTCGATATATAAAACGGATTTACCCATTGTGTAGTACCCCTTCCAACTTGATGATCTGTGCCGCGCACGCCTTGAACTCCGGCATGCGGCTGTATGGGTCGAGCGCTGGGTTGGTCAGCAGGTTGACAGACTCCTCTTTGCCCCAGTGATAAGGGACGAACACGGTGTCTGGGCGAATCGCAGCGATGATTTTGACCTTGTAGCGGACTTCACCGCGGCGGGTCTTGAGCAGTACCACTTCGTCATGCTCGATGCCGTATTGCTTCGCGGTCTCTGGGTGTACCTCAAGCAGTGGATCTGGATACATCGCTTTGAGGAACGGGATGCGGCGGGTCTGGTTACCGGACAGATAGTGGAACACGACACGTCCGGTGGTTAAGCGGAGCGGATACTCAGCATCCGGCTCTTCCGCAGGTGGGCGGTATGGCAGTGCACAGATGAGAGCGCGTTGGTCTTTGGTGTAGAATTTTTTATCTAAAAACAGATGCGGTGTGCCTTGGGTGTTCTCATCGGTGCAAGGCCAGAAGACACCGTTCTGCTCATCAATTTTTTCATAGGTGATACCGGAGTAGTCGGCTGTACCGCCTTTGGACATGCGGCGAAGCTCGTCGAAGATGTCGGCTGGATTTTTCAGATGTTCAAAATATTGCCCACGGCCCATCCGCTTCGCGATCTCGATCTGAATCCACCAGTCTGGCTTGGACTCGGCATACCAGTCCTGTGCCTGACGGTGACGGATCACGCGGCCTTCGAGGTTGGTCGTCGTACCATCGTCCTCCGCCCAAGTGGACACAGGCAGTACGACGTCGGCATACTCTGCAGATTCAGAGAGATAAAAGTCGCAGCAGACCATGAAATCAAGGCTCTTGAATGCTTCACGCACATGGTGCTGGTTCGGTGCACTGACCGTCGGGTTGGAGCAGAGCAGATAGTTGGCGCGGATCGTCTTGTCGATCATCAATTGGAACATCTCGTAGGCAGAGACCCCTTTTTGCGGCATCTCTTCTTCTGGAATGCCCCACATGCAAGCGACCTCTCGCACATGATCCGGATTGTCCATCTTGCGGTAGCCTGGGAGCTGGTCGGCTTTTTGCCCGTGCTCACGGCCACCCTGCCCGTTCCCTTGGCCGGTGAAGGTCGCGACACCAGATTTCGGACGACCGATCTTACCGGTGATGAGCGCCATGTTGGTGTAGCCGGATACGTTGTCCGTCCCCTTGGATTGCTGCTCGACACCACGGCAGAACATCACGATGGCTTCTGGTGCGCGGCCGTAGATGTCAGCGGCGCGGATGATTTTATCAGCATCAATACCAGTGATTTCACTCACGTACTCAGGTGTGAATTCCTTCACAAGCTCAGCTGTATCTTCAAAACCATTGGTGTGATTGCGGATGAACGCTTCATCGATATGGCCGTTCTTGATCAGCAGATGCACCATCCCGTTGGCAAGTGCCAGGTCTGTACCCGGACGCAGGTCGAGGTGGATATCAGCACGTCGGGCCAGCGGAGTCTCACGCGGGTCAGCGACGATCAGGTAGCCGCCACGGTTCTGCACTTCCCAGATGCGGAACATGCTCGTCGGATGGCACTCTGCCGCATTGGAACCCGCGATGAACAGGCAATCCGTCTGGTTAATATCTGTCCACGGAACCGTAGAACCACGGTCAATCCCGAGACTGCGGTTAAACCCAGCCGCTGCAGATGACATACAGAAGCGTCCGTTGTAGTCAATATAGCGGGTCTGGAGCGCCACGCGGGCGAATTTACCGGTCAAGTAGCATTTTTCATTGGTCATGGATACGCCGGAATATACGGACAAGGTGTCTTTGCCATATTTGTCCTGCAATTCTTTGAAACGCTTCACGATCAGATCCAGTGCTTCGTCCCAAGATGCTTCGCGGAAACCGTCCGGCGTGCCTTTCAATGAAGCATCATCACGGATCAACGGGCGCTCAATACGGTCTGGGTGGTTCACCTGTTGGTAGGCGGTGACCCCTTTTGGACACATCTTCCCGAGGTTGACCGGGAAATCATAACGCGGCTCCACCCCGATGATTTTATTCTGCGTCGTATCGACACGCAGCTTCATCCCGCACTGCATCCCGCAGTAGGAGCAGTGGGTGCTGACCAGCTTTTCATTCGGGTGCACGACATTGGGAATCTCTTTGAAAAATTTATCCTTTGGCATTTTGGTTAGCCTCCTTCACTTGAACCATGTGGGTCTGAATACCGGTAAAGCGGGCCATGCGGTACTTACGGCGGCACGGGAGACAAAGCTCGGCCAGATGGTAGCCTTCCGGTGTTTTGAAGTTGATGTCATTCTGCTTGAGTACATCGATTACGTCATTGGACTGTTCAACAGAGACAAATGTATTGTTACAGCAACGGCAAGCCTTAGGCGCCTGCTCGGAATAATGTTCGCGGTAGTTGCGGGCCAGCACGCTCATCGGACGGAACGGGATGTGCGCCAGCTTCCCAAACGGCAGATAGATCAAGGTCACGATCACAGAAAACTGGTGAATGATGCTGATCACCGGATGAGCAAACCCATGCAAAAAGATGTTAGAGAAGGTCAGCGCCAAGCCAGTCACGGAGATAAACAGCAGCATATAAAGCGGCATAAAGTCGTAGATCACCGTCTGTTCAGCACGGGCCTGCATGTTCTTGATGCGGCGGTACAGCGCCATGCAGACACCCGCGATCACCATGAAAGCCGTGATGTTAAGCGCATTGTAGAACAGGAACGCGATGAATCCGTCTGCCTTGACTCTCATCAGGTCGATCCCGAAGCCGACGACGTGGTAGTAGCCGTTCTCCTCCATCGTGAAGTACATCCAGCCAAAAACCAGTGGGAAGGTCACCGCTGCGGACAACAGACAGCCCCAGCCGAGGAAAACGTGCTGCAAGGCGCGATACCAGCCGCGGTTCCAGATGAACTTGTACACGGCGAGGTGATCAACCGTTGTCGCTGGAGTGGATTTGCGGAACAGGAGCTTCAAGCCTTTTTTGATGATGATGTTCGTCGGTGGACGCTCGGCCCAGGCGGAGAAACGGTACAGGAAGCCGCCGATGAAGGTCAGGGTCCCGACCATGTAGCCGTAGAGGGCGAGGTCGATGTGGGTGAAGGCTCGGGTGGTGATGTAGGTCAGGATCAATAAGGCGATTACGATATAGAAGGCTCGTCGTGCGAGTTTGGATGCGAATGCTCGATTCATATGGTGTTCCCTCCTGAAAAGGTGTGGTGCGAGGATTTCGGTGAGTTGGTGATTTCACGTTGGTTTGTTCTTTATACGTTCGTTGGTGAAATCACGTCCATTGTTGAAATCTCGCTTCGTTGTGTTTTAAGGAGTGGCCATTTCCTTTTCGATGGGTTAAGTGTAACAGGGGTGAGCGGGTGGGATTGTGATTTTTATCACTGTGGAGTGGTGGGGGTTTTTGGGTGGGGGGGATGAAAAAAGGAGAAAAGCTGGGGGGCTTTTCTCCTTTTAATATTGAATAACCGTTCAGTTATACTGATAACTTAACCCTATTTCGAAACTCTTCTTTATTTTCAAATACATATCTTTCAAACCAGTTAATTTTTTTATTAGCACTGTCTAAAATATGGTTAATACTTAATTGAACTTCTGAACTAGTTAATATCTTTATTTCGCCGCTTCCAAAGCCTGTAATAATTTGATCTTTATACTCACTATAAGTATCCCTATCAAATTTTGCCCCTCTTAAGTCAGTACCATCAAAGTTGACACCCTTTAAGCATACGTTAATAAACGTAGTGTTACGAAGATCGGCGTTCTGTAGATTTGAGTTAGATAAATCAACTTTATAAAAAAATGCGTCTCTAAATGTGGAAAAGCGAAGTCTCGAGTTCCGCATAACTGTCATCCAAAAGATACTCTCATCAAAAGCGACACGATCTCCACTGATTCCAGCCATAATACTATCTCCTGAAATCAAACAATCTACAATAGAAGCACCATGTAGGTAGATCTTTGAAAAATCGGTATTCGTAATAATTGAATTAAAAAATCGTGTCCCATCTAAAGCACTCTCATAAAATACCGTGTCTTCTATCAAACATTCAGAAATCAATCCACCTTCAAAAGAACAATCAATTAATTTTATATTACTCACTAGACCACTAACTAGAGAAAATCTATTTAATTCTTGACCTTCGTATTTCAGACCAAATACATGTTGGTTCGCCCATCTGGGATCAGGGCGGCCCTCAGAAAAACGTTGCCAATTCAAGAACATCTCACGAAAATTGATAGAACTTATTTCAGTCTCTTTTATCGATCTTGAAAGATACTCTAAGGTGACTTTCGTTATCCACCTATCAATGTCAGGAGCCTCTTTATTCCGTTTAGACTTTAATTTCATTCTTATCTTTGTTAATCCAACGATTTCAGATTCACTATCATCATCAATCGATAGATAACTATAATCAGAATTCATTAAATCACGACAAAACTGAATTACTTTTTTTCGTTCGTGATCAGTAAAAAACCATTCACTAAAAAGTAATTTTTGAGGTATGTCTTTAGTCGAATTTTCTCCAATACACGTTATTTTATTAGAATATTCCTGTATCACGAACTGATTTCCGAAAGAGTTAACTCCCAACGACGCCAATATTGGAAACAAAAAACGTCGACATTTTATTACTTGCTCTTCTTTATCATTTTTACAAGATATCGTATTCAAAAGGAGGACAAGCAAACCTTTAAAAAAATCTATCGTTTGGTTGGTTGGTTCCCCAAGATTCAGCTCCGCACGCGCCTTTTCAACATCTCCACTTGGATCTAATGCATGATAAAGAATAACTTTCAGATAGTACTCAGCAAGTAAAATCTCTGCAATAGATTGATGATTAAAGTAGAACTCCTCTTTTTGATGACCAATATAGGAGTGAGCCAGATATTGATATACCGTGCTTGATTCTTGCTCCGTTACCTTAGACTCATAATTCCCTGTAATAATTTTTGGCAAGTTGTGAATAGAAAGGAGCGAATTATCGTTGTGATCTCTCTGACACATCCACAGCACGGCCGAAGCTTGCAATATGACACGGTGTTCCAGTTCTTTACGTAGATAAAACTTTCCGTAGCCTTTCATCTCCTCCCGATACTTGGCCTCTTTCGTCAGCAAATCAAGAAATGATAGATAGACCCCAAGTTTCTCATGATTCGGGAGTCCAACTTCATAGTTATTCGAAATCAATTTGTAAATCATATAGCCAAAAATCGGTCTACGCATCTCGCTAGAACTCAAAATGTTTTTCTCTTGAAAGAATTCAGCAATACTTGTATCCTCATTCTCTTTTACTCTTCGAATCACTTCACGGTTAAACTCATGGAGAATCAGTTCGTTTTCGATATGAATAGACGATAGAGTGTAAGCTAAATACTGATTAAATTGCTCTTTCTTAAACCCATAAAGAGACAGGAAACAAGCCTCTTCGTCTTGATTGATATAGGGTTGACTAGCTTGGATTCGTTCTTCCACTAACTGACCAACATGGATCGGACGTGTTGATATGATGAGACGATCACTGTCCTGACTATGATATTTCAAACCTTTGATCAACATCATATCTTTATATACTTCATCCAGGTCACTCTGCGTTAGTCGTCCTGACTCATCAAGCGAATCGATAAAGAAAACAAATTTCTTCCTTTGATAATATGGTTCATTTAGATCAATCTGTCGTTGTAATAACACCCGACCAATACAACCAAATTTAGATTCTCGATATACTTTAGTATCACTATATTCATTTAAATTAAAATAGACTGGAAACCAATCTGTTTGTTTCGAAAGGTATTGTTCTGCAAGAACCGATGCCCGTTTTCTAAAGTATGAAGATTTTCCCTTACCAAAATCCGATATTACAAAAAGTACCTTTTTTAGATTAAACCGAGGTTTCTCGGAAAAATATTGTTCTACCAAATCATCTAATGGTTGTAGATTCTCTTCATCATCTTTTTCCTGTCCCCCGTATTGGTCTAGTGGCAACCACTGACCAAAGGGTTCAAGGTACGGAATGTTTTCATCTTCCTCATACCCTATTTTCCCCAGTTCTTTCATACCAATTAAGAACTTAAACTCTTCTTCCCGAAACTCCCCATAATCTTCAAACCGAATCCCGGCTTCATCCAACCTTGAGCAACAATTCAACACACTTACTGCCCCAATAGCCCCACCTGGCATCTCATGACTCAGAATCCCTATAACTTTTTCATGTACAAAGATAGGTGAACCAGATGCTCCTTTTGTATCATATTCTGAATCACTGGTCTGCGGTTCAATACAAGTGAGATCAAGGTCTAATTGACCCTTTTCAGTTGCGACAGATATAACCTGTGATACACTGCCCTTAAATACCTGCCCATTTTTTCGTTTGGTCTGTGAAAAGCCAAAACTTGACCAATCGTCAGCATGTTTAATTGACCGGATACACAACGGCAGCGGCTCAGCATGCAAGACTTCCCGCTCCAACTCCAAAACCGCTACATCCACACCCTCTCTCGCTTTCTTCGGAAACAACACCCTCGCCGACATTTTCATCGGAGGATTCAAATTCGGAAACTCTATCTCAATCGGCGTACCTTCCGCCAAATTCTCATCAATCGCATGCCTCGCAGTCAAAGCCATTTTAGACGACACCAAAAAAGCCGTCGCAGGCCCGCCACATTCCAACCGTCCAATTGCCCCCAAATACTCTTCTTTCATCTCCGGCTTCCTCGCTTTACTCTGTCTTTTCCAACGTGATAACGACACTCTTTTCACTCTCAGGTACTACAAGCTCATAAGCAAACTCCTTCTTCCAATCATCCCGATCAACCGCTTTAGCCCCAGTTGTCGGGTAAGTCATATATAAGTTACGCATAAGCACAGCCTCATTCGTCTCCCTAACCACAATCCGCGCCAACGCTTCGGGATCAGGATGCCCATGAATTTTCCCATCAGTAGATACAAAATAGTGCGGAGAATCAATACAAGCTAGTAACTCCCTACTCGTATTGTTCTTACTCCCATGATGCGACACCTTCACCGCATCAAAATGAATCGGAAACTCATCCTCAGGAAAAACCTCCCGCAATTGCTGCTCAATCAACGTTGGCGGTGCATCCCCCAAAAACAACACTTTCATACCCCTATACTCCAAAATAAACGTAATCGAACTCCCATTGATCTCATCAGGGTCTTCAGCAAACTCCGACTCTGCCAATGCTTTTAAGCTACTCACACCCGACACCTTTTTCGCCGCATTTGGAATCCCCTTTGGCTTCATATAGTGAGAAAGAAACTCCACCGCATCGTCAAACACTTCATCCTCAGTCAATGGAATATCCGAAAATATGCTAGTAAGCTCTTTTTTCCACCTTTTCCGCAAAGCAACGAGTTGTGCTTGTGTCGGTGAAAGCACCGTAATCGTCACTTCCCCGATCTTCACAGGCTCGGTCCCAAATCCTACAGCTTTCCCACCAAAACTCTGATTCCACCGATACCCATGCTGATACAGCAACGCCCCAAGCCTTGTCCCTTGTTTACCGCTCACCGTACTGGAACTGGCTTCATCGTCCTTTTCCAGATAGCGGGATTGCCTCTGTACCTGTAACCGTTGATTCTCATCTAACTTTCCCTCGGAGTCCGCAACCCCCAAATGCCGATAACTATTATGCCAAACCTCCCCAATCTCGATTACCGTCGCCTTCCCACTCTCCCCATTCTCACTAAAAAACGTAATCCCACCCTGTATATGATCTTGATCCACATGGGTAAACACCACCAGATCAAGCTTTTCCCCATTGTTATGTAACTCCTGCAGCCTCGGCTTCACATGCTCCCGATACGTACTCGGATAAGCCAAATCCACCAGAATATTCGTATTCGTCTCGCCCAAGCAGCGAATCAAAAAACAATCCCCGTTCTTCGCTGGAAACATCTCAATCCCTATCTGTGAAATAACCGTTCACCTCGACAATATTCGTTCATCTTTTCCAAAATAATACCACATCCTTCTATCTATTAGGATATCTCTAGGTATAAAGCAGCGATTCCTCCAGCTCTTCTATGCTCCCCTCTCTTTTGTATTGAAAGCTGGCTACCCAGCCAGAGCGTGAGGAGCATCTGTTTGTAAGGAGACCGGCTGAACGAAGTGAGGGAAAGGCGACTGGAAAACAGATGCTCCTCACGCTCCTACCGGAGCCACCTCCAAACAAAAGCCCCCTTTATTTCCTACTAATATATACTTGACAACCCATACCTCTTTCTGGCTAAGATAATGTGTGGTGAAAAAATAAAGGGTAGTAGAAAACGAGGTGAAACATCCTAATGGAAGAGATTCGCGCAGTCATTGCAGACGACGATGAACTAAGCCGGGCGATCCTGCATAAGATGCTGCGGAATTGTCCTGGCATCCATATCGTGGGAGAAGCGGCAGACGGTGAGGAGCTGATCCGTCAGGTGATTATGGAGCAGCCGCACCTGATCTATGTGGATATCAGCATGCCCCGGATGGACGGTATGAAAGCGGTGCACGAGTGCATCAAGCTGCAGCCCAAGCTCAAAGTCATCTTCATCACGGCTTATGTCCACTATGCCGTCGATGCCTTTGATATCTCGGCGGTCGATTATGTCGTCAAGCCCGTCGAACAGCCTCGTCTCTTCCGTGCGACAGAGCGGGCGCGGCAGGCGATTCTGTCACAGGGGATGGTTCAGCAGATGGCCTTGGAATCCACAGTGGCACATACGGCCCCGACTGAGAAAGAAAAGGCAAAAGCCAAGCACTTTTTCATCCGCTCAGAAGGGTCTTACCACTTCGTCCCGCAATCCGATATTCTCTATATCGAAAAGCTTGGACGCAAGGCGATGCTGCACACCGCCAATAATATCTATGAGATGAATGAGACGCTTGGATCGATTATCAACAGGCTGGGGCCTGGTTTTCTGCAATGTCACCGGTCGTATATCATCAACTCGGAGCATGTGGAGAAGATCACTCCATTTGGCGAGACCAATACCGTGCATTTCCGCCACTCTGACAAGCATGCCTACATCTCCAAAAATAAACTCAATGAGATCATCGAGCTGATTGATGCCAGCCTCGACACATAAAAACAAGCCCTAAGCGGTACCGTTACCGGACGCTCAAGGCTTGTTTTTATGTGTCGAGGCTTTTTTTGATTGGAGGCTGATCGTGAGCTCTTATTGAATCAGGGCAAGCAAAGCTGTCTTGGTCTGGTCATAGAGTGAATCCAGCTGACGGACGGCTTCCCGCCAACTGAGCTCCTCCCCATCTCTTGCCTCTGCGCCATCTGTCTCCTGCTGCATCTGCAGCTCGATGGTCTCGCTTAGCTTGGCGATCTGGCTGGCACCGAAGTTGAGGCTGGTCCCTTTCAGCTTGTGAGCCTGTTCGCCTACCTGGGTCAGGTCGTTATCGTCGGCGGCCTGCTTGATTTTGTCGATATAGGTGGCGCTGTTCTTGAGATAGAGTTCCATCAGCTCGGCGAATGCTCCCTCATCTTCCTTACTGGTCTCCACCCAGCTTCTCAATTGCTCCAAACGATCCAGGTCTAACACATCTGACATGATGTTCTCCTCCTACGCGTCTAATCCGATGGAATGTTCGTGTGCGGTTCCTGTTGTCTTGGACTTCTTCTTGCTGCCCCTTTTGCGAATCCGTCTGGTCGGCCCCACATAGCGGTACAGCCAGTAGGTGACCGCAAAGCCTGCGAGCAGAACGAGGAATCCGCCGTAGTAAATCTTGCGCAGAACGATGGAGATCTCCCCTGCTCCATCTTGGTTGGTGATATAGCCAGTCGTAACACCGTTGACGACGAGCGTACCGCGTTGTTTATCGCCAAAGGTCATCTCCCACAGTGGATTCGGTGACTCATTGACACTCAGCAGAATGCGCTCTTTTGCAGGGTTTTCTACGGTAAAGACACGTTTCATCGTGTCGACGCGCTCATAGCCAACAGGCATATGCTTACTGGTGGCTGGGAAGAAATCGGAGAGGCCGCCCCCTTCTACCAGTGCCACTTGGTCGATCATGATCATTTCTTTGTATGGAATGAGGCTGTAGTTTTTGATCTCCAGCTTGCCGGATTCACTTTGGTGACCGCGCGCGAGGATATGCACCTGCATCGTCTTAGCTTTTTGCGGGACGCGGATGATCTGCTCGTAGGTGTTCCAGCGGTCTTTGTCCTTTTCCTCTACGTCATTGATATACGTGGTGTCGACGATCTCTTGGTGTTCATTCAAGAAGACGATCTTCATATGACGCTTGCGGATGTTTTGGGAGACGGCATCGGCATGGAACAGGTACTCGTCATCCGGCTGAACCGGAATTTTTTTGGATGCGGTGATGAACCAGTCGCAGGAACAGCTTGGTGGATAGGTGATGGTGAACAGGTCGCCTGCATTGTGCTGACGCAACAGGTTCGGATCATTCTTGACGCATTCACAGCAATCTTGATCGACCGGATCGCCTGTTGCGGGTGCAGGATCTGCTTTGATTTCACTCGGGTCTAAGCGATGCAGGTCGGCAAACGTACTGACTGATGGCACACGGCTGTCCACCGCAATCTCCAGCTGGTAAGCCCCTTTGGTCAAGGGGATGTCCTTGAGCTCAATCGTATTGGTATGGTCAAAATAACCGGGCAATTCCCTGAACTCCTGCGGGAACGTATCACGGAAAAGATTGTAGTCGATCACGACCTGCGAGGTGTCGGCCTTTTGCTTAAACGACTGGGAGGAGATCGGGTACGAGAGCTTCTGTCCGGTCTCTTGGTTGGTTAGCGTCACCTTGATCGAGCCGTTATGTGCAGGAATTGCGTTGGCCTGTAGGGCGAGTGTGTAGCTGGCATCCTTGACGATATCGAGATCACGGGTAAGTGAGCCTTGCTGGAGGCTGATCCCCTTGCCATAGCTCAGCTTAGGGAAGGCACGCTCGGTCTGCAAGCCGCTGCTTTTCTCGAAGTCGTTCTCTGCTTCCAGTACGGCAAATACCTTGGCCGTCTGCACAGCGTCGTCGATCACCTTCATCTGCTTGTCGTATTCATCAACTGGCACAACCGCAAGCAGGTTCACCCCGTTGAAGCCCTCCAGATTCTCTACCGTGATCGGCTGTTCACCCTCAGCGAAAGTATGCACGCCCAGGTCGTCCCAGACGAATTGGTTGAGCGTCTCTTCCTTGGTATCAACCGTGGCGGTCTGGCTGTCGGGAAGCGTCACCTTCAGCTCCCCGCCCTTTTGGCTCTTGAAGGTGCGGATGTAGACGTGCGCCTTGGTTTCTTTTTCGAACTTCTTATACATCGTGAAGGTGTTGGGCTTGCGGTACTTCTCCAGATCGTAGAGCTTCATGTCGTGAATCCACCAGTAGGTCTTCTCCACTGGCTTTTGGTAGGACAAGAGATCGATCCGCATGTACTTGGAGCCTTTTGGCGAGACATATTCGCCGTAGAACTCCAGCGCGTCAAAATTGGATTCTTCTGTCGGCGCCACCACATAACTGGTACCCAGCTCCTTCATCTGCTCATCGAAAAAGATCACTTTGAGGTGGAGCTTGTTGGTTCCGCGCCCCGATACGGTAATCGAGAATTGATACGGGTTGTTTTCCTTGGCGTCAAGCAGACCTGACTTGGCGACCTGCCAGATATTTTTCGGGTCTCCCCGGACGATCTCCCCGTGCAGCGTCGAGATATTATTGGCAGGGCCGCGCGGGTTGGCTTCGACGGTGAATAGCTCCTCGTTGTCAGGCACGAAGAATTTTTCCTTGCGTAACAGGGTATCGAAGTCGACGATCAGATCGCCCTTCATCTCTTTCATCTTGTACGGCAGCACATCTAGCTTGTTCGGGGCGAATGTGACACCCACCCCCGCTCCGTAATCGAAGTCAAACGGGAAATTCTTGATGTTCTGCGAGCTTAAGAACCAGAGCCAATCGCTGTTTTTGACCAGAGTCTTGGACCATTTGAGAAACGGATTGCCGTCCTCGATCGCCTCGAACGGGAGGACGAGGTTGTCTTTTGGCAGATTGGAGAGCAGCAGATCCATCTTGCGGTTCACTTCGATATAGTCAGCCTTGTCTACCAGATGCAGGTAGGGGGTCTCATCCAGCGTGGTGAAGATCACCCCATAGTCGTTGAACTGGTAGTTCGGCAGATTGTTGTAGCTCTCCATCCGCGAATAGCCGTACGGGCTGAAGATCTTGTGCGGAACCTGCTGGATATACGGACGGCGCAGAGATTCCTGTAGTGCATACAGCTGGAAGATCGGGTTCTCGTAGTGCTTGTCCCAGCCGTCTTGGCTGTCGAGCAGCTGCTCGTGGAACTTTTGCCGGATCTCCTGGCCTTTGTATTCCTTGTGATACGAGAGTTCATTGATTCCGAAGGCGCTGAACAGCTCGGCGAGGTTGTTACTCTGTCCTTTGTCCATCAGGTATTGCAGGAAGTTCATATAATATCCAATACTAAGTGAATTCCCCTCATGATGGAAGATCGTATTCTTCTGCGAGGTATAGACATGCACATCGCCTGTCGCTTTGTGGATGCCGTATGGGTCGGGGTTCTGATTCCACGACGGTGTCGCCACCCCGGTGTAGCTCTGGATCATATTATCCGCGATCGGGAAATAGAGTACACGGCTGTCGAAGCGCTCTTTTTCGATCATGTGATCCTGCACGTCGAGATACTCCTCTGGGATCGGCACCGGCTTGTAGAAGCCCGCGATAAAATGCTGATGGAACGGCAGGATGTACATCCAGAAGCAGACGACGATCGCTAAGACCGATGCGTATTTGATCAGGCGGTGATAGATATTGTTCTTGAGCGATTGCAGAAAATGAACCACCCCGAACGACAAGAGCACCCCGAAGTTGACCGCGAGCAACCCGCCGAACTTGTTGGGATCGCGAAATACCGGGCCGATCAGCGGTGTCTTGGTCACGATGAGGACGAACCAGTCTGCTACCGCCGAATAGGTGACCCCTGTCGCAAGCACGATGAAGACAATCGCGGACAAAGTAAAGAACAGGATGATCGGGTTGCGGTACGCACGGAACACCATCGCATACAGAATCGCCAACAGCAGCACCCCACCGCCGATCCAGAAAGTAACGGGCAAGGTATTGAGCTGAAACATCGGCCACCAGTAGCTGATCAGATAGACCACATTTTCAATCGAGCTGTGACGGCTAAACAGTGACAGCGTGTCCACCACATTGATATTGTGCTGGGACGCCTGTGCTTTGAACAGGATACTGCCTGCATACATCGACAGCCAATAGAAGCTGTACAGACCAAACAATAAGCCAAACACCACATAGCGAATGGCAAAATGCTTCATGATTTTCCACACATTGCCCCACTTACGCCCGCTGTCAGTGATCAGCGTCTTGATGATGATCAGCGCACTGAGCAAGACCAGATAGATCATGCCATAGAAGAAATAGTGAATCGCCGCCGCACACAGCGTGAAGACGATACTAAGCAACGCCATATCGACGACATTGCGCCGATACAGCTTCGGCTTCAATACGTCATAGTCGTGGATCAGCTGACGCTGGAACTTCGGGTCGAACGCATTGAAGAAGAACATCAGCACCAGCGGAAACAGACTGTAGCCGCACAGCAGATAAATATGCTGAATTCGATAGATCACCCACGGATTCAGCGCATAGAACAGCGCCCCCGTGATGATCCCAAACAGCGTGATAAATGTAAAATGCTTGGAAAAGTAGATACTCACCAAGCGCTTCGTAAACCAATACATCGAAAAAGCAGACAGCAGCAAAAGCGCCGTGATGAAGCTTTTGATCAGCACAGGCCCGCTGTATCCGAACGCAACTGACAGCAGATAGAACGGCAAAATGAACAAGAGACGCGGCACATTAAACAGCGTCGATGTGCTCCATCTCTCGTTCCATACTCCAAATATCTCTTCCATATACCGCTCAGATGTGAATCCGAACGCCATATCACTAAACACGATATGCCCCGCTGAGAAAAGCGGTCTTACCATCGCCACAATGATGGCAAAAAGAATCAGCAGGGAGGCAATATCATGGCGATACGTATAGAAAAAGTTTTCGCGTTCTACTTTTCTTGGTTCAAAGCTCATGATTTGGTCTCCCCCTCTCTTTTGCGTCATCTGGGCTGTCAGGCTTGGGTCTGTCTCTCTGGTGTTTCCCTTTTTAACCGTCTGGCTTCTTTCAGCGCATCTACGAGCACCTGTCTCGTATCCTCATTGACCATGAACGGCTTGGTCAGATAACGGTACACACCGATCTGATTGATGACCGCCAGAATCGTCTGTACCTGCAGGTAGCCGGACAGGATAATCCGCACCACGAGCGGGTGTCTTTCTTTTACAATCGAAAGCAGCTGGAATCCGTCCATATCCGGCATCCGCATATCACTGATCAGGACGTCGATCGGCAGACGGCTCAGCTTATCAAGCGCCTCTTCTCCGCTCTGGGCGAAATGGCACTCATACTCTTCCTGCTGCAACAATTTTTTCAGCAAAAACAACACGGTTTCATCATCATCAACGAATAAGATATGTCCCTTGCTCATCGTGAACTCACCTTTTGTTCAGTATCGATTTGCCCAATTCAAAGACCCCCACAGAGGTCAATGCTACATACATGAAGAACATGCCACCCGTCAAAAGCGGATGCTTCACATACTCCACGAGATTGCTTGGCCGATACAGCACCGAGCGGAAAAAGTACCAGCGGGAAAGCGCCTTGGTAAAGCCTTGCTTCTCTTCATTTAAGGTCTTGTCCATCACGGAGAAATAGTATCTTTTCTTCTCCAGAATATTTTTAAGCGTTACATACTTTTCATTATGTAGAACGCCTGTAAAAGTCGCTCTCTTGATCACACCGCCCAGCTCCAGATAGCGAATCGTCGGCTGTGTCTCTTCAAAGGCAATCTGCTTTTCGCTGATGCCGCCTGATTTCTCGTATTCGCTCACACGCCAGAAGCGGGCTGCCTCAATCGAGTTGAGCCCTACCTCTTCGCCGCCATTATTGATGATGTTGCGCTCGAATACCTTGACGTGGGAAAAGTAGTTGTCATAGGTGGTATAGGCCTTCTCCGGTATGATCAAGGCACCGACAGACGGGTTCTCGGCGAAATAGCTGAGGCAGTCGCGGATCAGGTTGGGCTGCATCACCATGTCCGAGTCGATCACGTACAGATACTCCGCCGCAAGCTCCTTGGCCAGTGCAATCGCGGTCGCTCTGGCAATCCCGCGTTCTCCATGCGGCAGCGGGATCAGGTGAAAGTTGGTGTAGCCTTGGGCCGCCTGCTGCATCACTTGGATGGTATTGTCTGTGGAGCCGTCATCTGCGACGATCACCACGAGGTCTTGGTCATTTTGTTCCAGACAGCTTCTTAAGCACTCTTCGACATAAGAAGCGCTGTTATAGGTAGAGAATATTACGGCCACTTTCGCCATTATGCACTCACCTCTTTTGTCTCTGGAGTAGAATCTATGGTTGTGGATGCTTCTCCCATCAGCCCGCGCATGAATGCTTCAAAGCTTGCTGACGTGTGATCCCAGTGGAAATTCAGCGAGAATTCATAGGCTTGCTGACGCATCAGCGCATAGCCTTCTGTATCTGTCATGACCTGCTCCATCAGGCGCTTGATCTCCGCCACCGTATTTTCCCGGCAGAGATAGCCAGCGCGCCCCTGATCGACCGCATCGACCAATCCGGCTGAGTGGTAGACGATACTTGGTGTACCGACAGCAGCGGCTTCGGTGATCGTCAGGCCCCAGCCTTCACGCAGGGACGGGAAGACGAGGGCATGGGAGCGGCTCATCAGCTCCAGCTTTTGTTCACTGGTGACGAACCCGTGGAAGCAGACATCTACATCCTCACCAGGCCCGCCGAAGCTGAGCTGATAGCGCTGCATGATCGGGATCAGTACCTTTTGCATGTAGGCTTCGTCTTTTTTGCCGACGATCCACAGGCAGGCGGTCGAGCGGGTCTGTTTGAGCTGGGCGAACGCTTCAATCGTGTCGTCAATCCCTTTGTACTGGGTAAAGCGCCCGACGTACATGAACACCGTCTCCGCTTCTTTGGCGAGGAACTGTTCCGGCTTCCAATGCGTGAACTCGATGCCTTCTGGGAGGATCGTGACCTTCTCCGATGGAAAACCGATGTTTACTAAATCTTGTTTAGTGGAATTAGATACCGTAATGGTAGGATCATGTTTGGAAAGCTGTAACAATGGTGTCTCCGTCCAATATCCAATCGAGTTAATCGGGAATCCGGCATTGCGGTACCAGATCTCACGGGTGAGCTGATGGATGAAAAAGATCCGCTTCTTCGCAGGAACCCATGCTCTGGTGAGGAACCGATGCGTGTTGCACTGATCGACCACGTAATCGATGCGGTCCTGATTCTTCCGGTAGTACTGCATCGCGTGCCAGATCACGGACAAAATACCGCCCCGGCGAAGGTAGGTGATACCGTCGATCACTTCTTGCCCGGCCAGTCCCTCGAATTGTGGAGCAAAATGGATGACCTCATACTTCTCATGGTCGATCCGGCTCAGCATCTCATGGGTAAAGACCTCTGCCCCGCCCTTCTGCGGTGAGCGGATGTCACGCCAAGAGAGGAACAGTAATACCGTGCGTTTTGACCCCGTCTTTTTCATATCGAATCCTCCCAAGTAACGTTTGATGTCGAGCAAGAGTCCCGTCAACAGTACCGCATAGGCAACCATCTGGACATACAGGACGGCCGGTACGCTATGATGATAGACCATGAGCAGCACGGTGATCAGCACAGACACAGCAGACAGATAGATCAGATGACGGGAACGATTGAGAATCATATTAAAGTTGATCAAAAACAGCGACAGAACAAACAGGCTGTATACAATCGCACCAAGGTACAGATACGGCTTCCCGCCGCTGTATGCCTGACCAAACATCCATTCGACCGTATACGGAAGCACCAGACGATACCCCGCCACAGCCACCAGACACAGCGCGAACATCCCGCCGAGTGCAAGCTTGAGACTTCGCTTGAACGAAACCGGATCACTCTTCTTTTCGCTTAACATCGGCACCAGCAGCGTAATGACACTCAGCGAGAAGAACAGCATCAACTGGGAATAGCGTAGGATCACCGCATACGTCCCCGATTCTTGCGGCAGATAATAGTTGACTGCAAGCATATCAACCGAAGTGAAAAAGTAGAAAAAGAACTGAGCCACACAGATCAATCCGATGGCTTTCATCACTTGACCAAGCCCCAATCCTTTGGTCTCGGATTGGAATAGCTTGGGGAGATGCTGACGGTTCTGATAGATTCCGACCGCAAGTGAGACGATCATCCCCACGAGGATAGCGATCAGGCCCTGCTCCACATGCGGGTTCGCTTTGAGCCAGAGCAGGAGCACCAGCATTTTCACCAGCACCTCGGTATACAGGCTGAGATTGATCAGGAGAAACCGTTTCTCTCCCTGAAAAATCCCCCGGTTCACGCACAACAGCAGATGAACTACAAAAATCAGCAATAGCAAGCCCTGTGACATCGCACTCATCCGCGTCAGGTGAACGATCATCGGCTGTGATGCGATAAACAGACCGATCAGGATCACCGCTGCGACCGCACTGACGGTCAACGTGCTCCGCAGCTGATGGACGCCCCCCTCTTCCGCAATCACCCTGGCTGTATAGGTCTGTACCGACAATCCCAACACGAACAGGATCGAGAGTAGCGACAGCACCGTATTGAGCATGCCATAATCGTCTGGCAGCAGCAGCCACGAGGTATAGATATGGAAGAAATAATTGACACCATTAAGCGCAATGTCCAACATCAAAAACAGGGGACGCTGAAACTTTTGCAAGCCATTTTGCAGCACTTTCTTCAATGAAACTGTCCCCTTCCCGGCGATACTCATTTGCTAGAATCATATCAGTTTTTGATTTCAAAAATACCACTATGCCCTGATCCCCTGTTTTTTTGTCATCAAATGTCGTTTTTTGTGCATCAATGTCGGAATCTGCGTATTTTGTCTCTGTTCCTGCATTTGATGACCGTTTCTGGGCCTTTCATGTCATTTCCACTCCTCTCCTTCTGTCTTTTTGCTAGAATCATAGTACCTAGTCATAGAAGAGAAAGGAGGATCACGATGCAATCCAAGGCTCTCGCCGTGAGCGACCATACTCGCCAAATACCTTATCCGTCCATCTTGCACTTTTACCAGCCGGACGTCGTCTCATGGGAGGAGGTGGAGCAGATTTCGGTGGCTCCCTACGCATTGGTGATTATTGATCTGATGGACTCCAAGAAAAGCAAGCAGATCATCAACCGATTGCGCACGGATAAGCCGGGTCTGCCCGTCTTGGTCTTGTTGGACTTTGATCTTCCTTTTCATACGGATTTTTTTACCGAGATTCATGGATATGGGCCGGTGCAGGTGCTGGACTGGAAGATCTCCTATCATGACCGTCTGCTTGAGGCGGTCGAGGGGATTCTGCATCCTGAGTATCCGACCCATCACACACGGATCGCTGTGATCGTGCCTGTATTTAATGAAGAGTCGCGTTTTCATCATGTGGATCACTTTTTGCGTAATCTCCAGATTCTGATGGACAATGGCTACCGCCACATCACCGTCTATCTGATCAATGACGGCAGCAGTGACGATACACAAGGACTTATCGAGCGGTTCGCGCAAGGCTATCTGTCTGGCACCAACATGATTCCGCAGTTCTTGTCCTACTCGTCTATCGTTCTGACGCAGAACACGCGCAAGGCGGGTACCTATATCGAAAGCCTGCGCCAAATCAACGCCGACACCTTTGTATTCGTCGATGCGGACAATTCGTTCTCGATTGAGGATATCTCGACCATGCTCAACATCCTGGGCAAAGGCTACTATGACCTCGTCATCGGCACCAAGGATCATAACGAGGACCGCCGCCTGATCCGCAAGCTCGTCAGCTTCGCCAAGCGCCTGCTAACCAAGCGGTTCCTCCCCGCCGGAGTCAATGATTCTCAGACTGGCTTGAAGGTGATGAACGCGGTTGCGGCACGCCACCTCCTCCCCTATCTGGAAGTGAGCACAGGTCTTGCGATCGACTTGCAGATGCTGTATGTCGCCAAACAATTTCACTTCCGTGTCCTCCAGCTGCCTGTCACGATTGTTGACCGGGAAGGCTCCCATGTGGATCTGTGGAAGGACAGTATTCATTTTCTGAAAAGTATCTACCGCATCAAGAATTCATATCATCAGATGATGAAGAGGAGTAATGAGCATGGAAAACACGATGAAAGCGATTCGGGTCCTGTTCGTTGAAGATGATGAGAGCATCCGGTTTCAGTTCACCCGTTTCCTGCGCAGACGTGTCCAGGAGGTCTATGTCGCGGCTAATGGACAGGACGGGCTGGAGATGTATCGGGAGCATCTGCCTGATGTCGTGATCTCCGATATCCGTATGCCTGTGATGAATGGGCTGGAGCTGGCGAAGGAGATTCGTGCGTTCCACCAGCATGCGCGCCTGCTGTTCATCTCCGCACAGGATGATGATCTGTTTATGGAGCAGATTCGGGCGCTGGGTGAGGATAATTTTATTAAAAAGCCGGTGCATCTGGATGAATTGCTTGCGCGGTTGAATCGGTTTGCCGATGAGATTGTGGCGAGTCGGGCTAGTTAGGTCGTTCATTTTGATAGAAAGAATTTCTCGATTGATAGAAAAAAGGAAGCTTCCGAGTTAGAGGAGGCTTCCTTTTTTGAGTTGGCTTGTAGTCGGTTTATTGAAGTCGTTTTTTGGGTTATAGAGGTCGCTCCGGCAGGAGCGTGAGGATCATCTGTTTTCCAGTCGCCTTTCCCTCACTTCGTTCAGCCGGTCTCCTTACAAACAGATGATCCTCACGCTCTCTGGTTGTGCCAGCTGACTTATAACAAAGCAGAAAAGCTTCTTTCAGTAAAACTCTGCAACTGGAAAACAGGCAAAAGTGATCTTCCTGAAAACGAACCGCTACTTCTACTTTTCTAGCAATCCGTCTCCTCCATCTCAATCTATCTGATCTTTTCTACCAATCATCTCTTCATACATAACAATCTCTTTTCTTCCTCACAAGACTTTCTTCCCCATAACACTCCCTCTAGCCATGCCTGCATTTTGAGATAACGACCCATACATCCGCACCTTAATCTGGATACGACTCAAGATTACGCACGACCCTAACTAGAGATTTTAGCGACACTCTCTCTGGCAACTTCACCTTCACCGTCCGACTCCGGCTGATACATCGGCAAGAATAGCGTCAATAACGCCCCTCGCTCGGTGTTGGTCGCGGCGATCTTCCCTCCAAGGTTTTCTTCGACGATGGTTTTGCACATGTAGAGCCCGATGCCTGTGCCCTCTTGTTTGGTCGTGAAATAAGGGTCAAACACCTTGCCGATGATCTCTTCGGGAATGCCGCCGGCGGTATCCTCAAATTGGATCACGACTTGGCCGCAGTACTCAAAGCCGACGATGTGAATCTCTTTTTCCTGGGTTTTGCGCTCTTGGAAGGCTTGCTTGGAATTCTGGAAAAAGTTGAGCAGGACTTGGTTGAACTCGTTGGGATTGCCTACGATACGCAGGTCGTCCTGGATGTCATAGGTGACATTGATCTCGCCGTGCTTGATCTCAGGGTTAAAGATCGAGACGCCTCGCCGTACCATCTCAGCAGGTGAGAGAACGTATTTTTCTTTATTCGGATTGAAAAAATTGCGGAAATCATCAATCGTATCTGACATATGCTTGATCAGGCGCATGCTTTCCCTGGTCGACTCTTCCAGATACTCTTGATCGATTTCGCCGTATTCATAGGCTTCCTTCACATCCTGGATAATCAGACCGATCGAGTTGAGCGGCTGTCTCCATTGATGGGCGATATGTCCGATCATCTCGCCCACCGCCGCAAAACGGGACTGGTGGATCAGCAGATGGTCTTTTTCCCGGTTCTTCTGGACTTCATCCTGGACACGTTGCTCCAGAATGCCATTGAGGATGGACAGCTCGCGCATCATCGTCTGCATCTTGGCTTCGGTCGCCTTTTCCTTAGTCATATCGGTGTTGATGCCGACAATACGCAGCGGCTTCTGATTCTGGTCACGGATCACTCTCGATTTGGAGTAGATCCATTTGACCTCACCAGCTGGACCGATGATGCGAAAACTAATGTTCAGCCGGTCGGTCTCTTGCAGTTCTGACATAACCGCAAGCACCTTGGCCTCGTCTTCCGGATGAATTTTTTTGAGCCAGCAGGCTGGGTCCAACACGACCTCTTCGGGTGAGATCCCCCATACCGATTCGACGGACGGGCTGATGTAGAGCACCCGGTCAAAATCAGGCGTAACCGACCAGACCACATCGTGCACCGAATCTAGAATCTCGGGAATCAGTTCCTCCAAGCGGGAACGCTCTGACTGGACCTCCTGCATATGCAGTTGGATCGTTTCTGTCATCTGCTTCATATTCCCGATCAAGCTGTGCATCTCATGTACATTGCTCTCTGGCCAGTCGATCTGCTCTTCCTTTTGCACCCGCTCTGGAATATTGGCGGTTGCTGCATGGAGATTGGTGAAGATGCGGCTCATATAACCGCTCAGAAGACCAGCCGCCAGAATCGTGCCGAATGTCCCCATCAGCGACAGCAGCAAAAAGCGGTTATACTTCTGGTAAGTCTCCTCCAGATACGGCCGGATCGAGATTTTGACGAACAGCGTCCACGGGCGTTCGCTTTTCCCTTGGATCGTCTGCTTGCTGTAATAGATTGAATCCGCCCATTTCATCAGAGCAGGGCGGTCGTCATCCGGCATCCAATGATAGATATTCAGGTCAACCTGTTCCACTCGTCCCTGCTCTTCGAACGCCAGCTCCTGCATCCCCTCCATTGAGGTAAGGCGGCTGGTGATCATTTTTCCATGCTCGTCCATCACCACGGCTACCATCTCAGAGGACTTGAGCGGGAGATCTGCCCCATACTGGAAAAACTGAGTCGTCGCCCACGTACTCTGCTGAATCTGATGGATAATCCGCTGCTCGATCAGGCGGTTCTCTTCCCGCCCCTCATACAGAGTGGCAAACATCGAAGGAAAAATCACAAACGACACCATAATGCCAAAAAACACCTGACGCAGCCCAATCCGACCACTGCTACGCACTCGATTTGGAAGCTTCATCCACCTGGTCAAGGGCAGATGATGCATCAACAGGTACGCCACCGTCGCATTCCCGATACTGCCAAGCATATCCTTGAGCATCTGTTGATTGGTGAGTACCCACGGAAATTCCAGTACGTGATAATAGAACAGATAGGCAAGCGGAATCCCCACGATCATCCAAAAGATCGACACCGACACAATCAGGTTGCGCGTCCGCGGGTCACGCATACAGATCCCGACGAACAAGGTCTCACACAGATGGATGAGCGCGGTGTACGGATGCCCGCTTATCAGTGCTGGCCCGATACTAGCCGCTACGGTCACCAATAGCCCCGCCCACAATCCGTAAAAACGCAGAATTAAGAAGACGAACACACTGCCAAAGAAAAAGTCCGCTCCCACACTCATTGACAATCCACTCATATTGCCGAGTACGGCCAAACAGGTTAAGAGCAGGAATCCTGCTGCCTGATGAAATTTCATATCAGTCCACTCCCTGTTTTCTCTCTATTTCGAAAGGATATTCAACTATTATATAGTGTAGTTTATCAGGTTTGTAACTGGTATTTTCAAATAAAAAAAAATCAGGGACGAGTGGTATCCCTGATTGTTCTATCTATTCAAATGGCTGGATGACCCCACGATCCCCGGCAAGACCATCTCCCGAAACATCTGCATCGGCCGCAATGACGCCTCATACATCTCACTCGTCACCACAACCACCATCTGCGCCCGTGGCACGACAATGATATACTGCCCGCCGAACCCCAAGGCAAAATAATACCGATTCTCCTCCGAAACATCCTCTCTCGCCGGATCAATCCAGTTCACCCACCAATGATAGCCATAATGCCCGATCCGCTCATAGGTGAAAAACCGCGCTTGGGTCGACTCTCTCACCCAGTCGCCCGGCACGATCTGCTGACCCTGCCACTTACCACCGTTGAGGTAAAGCGTTCCAAACCGCGCCATCGCCTCTGCCGTCATCACCAGACCGTCGCCGCCGTTGCTGATGCCTTTGCTGTCTTGGTACCAGTGAACCTCGGAGATCCCAAGCGGGGCGAACAGATGCTTCTTGGCATAGGCAGCTGCTGTCATCCCCGTTGATTTCTGCAAAATCGCTGACAACAGGTGCGAACAGCCCGAATTGTAGTTCATCTGCTCCCCCGGATTCACGGTCAGCGGACGCTCCAGCACGAACCGCACCTGGTCACTCGCATATTTCATATGGGAAAACGACTGCCACTCACCAAACTCCGGCCAGTGATAGCCTGGCGTCATCTCGAGCAGATGGCGGATGGTAATGTCCCGCTTGCGGGCATCATCCAACTTGGCATATTGATAGGGAAAATATTGTTTAATCGGTGTATCCAAGTCGGCAATCGCCCCCTGCTCCAAGGCGATCCCGATCAGTGCCGAGATGACACTCTTGGTGCAGGAGTTGAGCTTTTGCAGCTTGGTTTCGATCTTTTTATTTTTGTGGTAGCGAAAAAGGGTCTCACCGTCGCGGATGATCAGGAAGCTCATGATCTTTTCTTTTTGGATGGCCCGCTGCAAGGTGTACAGGACATCAGGGTGAATGGAGCTACCCACGGGATGTTCCCCCTATTTCAACACAAACTCGCTGATTCTCTCCGCCGTTTCCTTCGGATGAGTCAGCATTAAGAGGTGCAAGGAATCCTCCAACCGGACGGCTTCGGCTGTCTCTACCGTTTTCAGATAGGCCTGACGCGCTTCAAGGAAGAATTCGCGCTCCTCATCCCCCGGAATCTTGGTCTCATCGGCGAGCATCAGCAGCACAGGCACTTCTAGCTTCGCGAACAGCTTATCTACATCAAAGGTGGCGTATTCGTTAAAATACGCACGGAACGCATCAACAGGCAGGCGGTAGGAGTAGCTCCCGTCCTCTTTTTGCTCCAGCTCATGCTCGATCACAGGGAAATCGACGTGATAGGCCCCGTAGCGCCCTTGGAAAAACTCCTGCGCGTCCGCCATGCTCGCATACGAAACGGATTGGAAATGCTCAATCGCTCCTTCCAGATGAAAGCCCGGCACGTCACTCAGACGGAAGTAGCCACCGTCGAGCAGTACGATTTTGTCGGTCAGCTTCGGATACGTAACGGCAAACATCTGCGCCGGCACGCAGGAGAACGAGGCCCCGACGACCGTTGCCTTTTCTACCTTTTCATGTTCGAGCAGGCGGCGGATATCATCGGCAATCTGGCGGAACGAATACGGCTTCTGGCGGGAGGTGTTGCCATGCCCGCGCAGGTCGAGTCCGAGAATGCGGAAGTGGTCTGCCAGATGAGGAACAACACCTGCAAAAATCTCTTTGCTGGCACGAATCGAGTGCAGCAGTACAAGCACAGGTGCGTCCGGCTGGGTCGGCTGGTTAAGATCAAAATACTCGGTCGTGAAGCCTTCATAGGTGAACTGCTTGGTAATCGCTGATAGATCAATGGTAGTCATAAAAATTGGGTCTCCTTCTCGTGTTGTCCTATTATCTATTGTGATTCTATTTTGCTAATTCATACATGGCTTGGGCGTAGATTGCCATCGCCGCGACGAGGTCATCGATCTCAGCGTACTCGTCCTTTTGGTGGGCGAGGCATTCCTTGCCGGGGAAAACAGGGCCGTATGCCACGCCGTACTTGAGCGTGCGGGCATAGGTGGAGCCGCCGGAAGAAAGCAAGGTGGCAGGCTGTCCGGTGTGTTGCTCATAGACATTTTGCAGAATACGGATGCTCGGGTGATCCTGTGGGACATAGTGCGGATAAGTCGTGCGCAGGTGGGAGAACGCCCAGCCCAGCTCCGTGGTTTTCGCCTTTAGCATCTGCAGACGCTCGTCGAGAGAGACGGTCGCGGGATAACGGATGTTGAGCTTGATGGTCGCGCCCTCCTCTGGGCTGTAGCGGAACCATCCGGCATTGCTGGTCAGCGGGCCTGTCACATCATCCTCGCAGGCGATCCCAAGCCTCACGCCGTAGTCGTCACCGTGCAGATATTCCGCGACGAACGCAAGGAACGGGCGGGCCTCCCCGGTGAAGGTGACTCCAACTCCAGATAATCCGTGCAAAAAGGCTGCTAGAAACGTACCCGCATTCGTGCCTTTGAACGGCTCCATCCCGTGGGCGGCTTCGCCTTTGAGGTGGAAGGTCAGGGTGTCGTCGGAGGTGCGGTCTGTGTGGTCAATCAGATTGTGACCAGACGTGCGTTCTGCGTGGCCGATCAGATTGTGCTCGGCGAGGAACGAATTGTATGAGGAGATGAGTTGCTTGATGGTTGGAGATGGCTCGGCATCGGCACGCTCTTTTATAGTTGGTGATAGCCCGTCGTCGGCACGATCTTTCATGTCCGAAGACAGCTCGGTGCTCGTGTCCGCTGGTATTCTCACAACAGCCCGCGCCAGATCAGGAACCATGTTGCCCTGATCACCCGAGTAGAATTCAATCAGGGTGAACGCATTGTTGTCGGCTTGAGCTGGAGTGTACGGCAGTTGAACACCCTGCGTCCGATCCTGAACCGTTTGAGCTGTTTGAGTCACAGCAGCCCTCGCATCCTCCGCTCCTGCGATCACCAATGTCGGATTGATCTGCCCCTTCTCCGCATGAATCATCGGAAAATCAGCATCCGGCGAAAAGCCAATCTCAGGCAGCGTCTCAAGCTCCGCATACCGTTTCATACACAGCCAGCCGCTCTCCTCGTCCGTCCCGATGATGAACCGAATCCGCTTTGTGAGGGGCAGACCCGAGTCGCGGAGCATTTTTAAGGCAAAATAGGCGGCAAGCCCCGGCCCTTTGTCATCAATCGCGCCACGGGCATAGATGCGCCCATCGCGGATCGCCGGCTCGAACGGCGGACTCGTCCAGCCTTCGCCTACCGTGACGACGTCCACATGGATCAGCACGCCTACCTCTTCTTGGTCAGCCTCACCGTAATCGATGTAGCCTGCGTAGCCCTCCAGGTTCTTCGTGCGAAACCCATCCTGCTCGCCTTGTCCCAATATGTATTCCAGCGCTTCCGCTACCCCGTCACCGAACGGACGGCCTTCTGTTGCGGTCGTCATGTCTTCGATGCTGTTAATCGCAAGAAACGTCTGCAGCTGTGCCAAAAAAGCCTCTTTATGCGATGCCGCAAGCGCTTTCCAGTCATCCGGCGTCAACGGTTTTGCCGTTGGATGGTTCGTCAATCGGTTCAGCCTCCTTTTATCCGCTCTATGCTATGCCCCAAACGAAAAAGGAGCCTCGGCACGCGGCCATTCGCTCCCTTTTCTTCCCATTCTATTCGTTCATTGCAGGTGCTTGCAAGAGAATTTACATTACGCTCCGAGATACGTACGGATCACCCGCTCGTCATGCAGCAGATCCTGCGAATTCCCCGTCATCTCCACCTGACCGGATGACATCACATACGCCCGGTCTGAGATGGATAGAGCCGCGCCTGCGATCTGCTCGACCAGCAAGATGGTTTTGCCTTCCTGACGCAGCTGGGAGACGGTGTCGAGAATCAGCTTGACGTACAGCGGCGAGAGACCCATCGACGGTTCATCCAAGACGAGATACTGCGGATTCGACATCAGTGCGCGGGATAAGGCGAGCATTTGCTGTTCCCCGCCGGAGAGGGTGCCTGCTTGTTGGTTGCGGCGTTCCTTCAGCCGGGGAAAACGCTCGTATTCGCGCTCCATCTGCTGCTGGACTTGCTTGGGGTTCTTCTTGATCTGGGTGTAGGCGCCGAGCAGCAAATTCTCCTCAACAGTCTGATCCCCAAAAATCTGACGGCCCTGCGGCACGTGGCTGATCCCCTTTTTCATGATTTCATGGGCGGGCTGGCCGATCAGGGATTGACCGAGATAGGTGATCTCCCCTTCTTTTACCTTGACCAGTCCCGTGATAGCTTTGAGCAGGGTGGTCTTGCCTGCGCCGTTGCGGCCGATCAGGGCGACGATCTCCCCTTCGTTGACATGCAGGTCGACACCGCGCAGGGCTTGCGCCATTCCATAATTGACGTGCAGATTATTTACCGACAACAAGTTTGGTGACCTCCTCTCCGCCGAGGTATGCCTCGATGACGTGCGGGTGGTTTTGGATGTGGGCCGGGTCCCCCTCGGCAATCTTTTTCCCGAAGTCGAGCACGGTGATATTGTCGCAGACGTTCATGACGATCTCCATGTGGTGTTCAACCAGGATGATCGAGATGCCGATCTCTTTCAGGTTGCGGATGACCTTCATGATCTTCTCCACCTCGTACTGGCTCGCACCTGCGGCTGGCTCGTCGAGGATGAGCAGCTGCGGCTTAACCGCCATCGCGCGGGCGATTTCGACTAGACGCTGTTCCCCGTAGGAGAGGTTTCCTGCCTGCTCATATGCTTTTTCCGCGAGGCCGACGAAAGAGAGCAGACGCAGTGCCTCTGTCTCGAAGCGTTGTTCCTCCTGGTGGAAGCCACGGGTATGCAGCAGGTTGGCGACGAACCCAGTGCGGTAATGCAGATGGAATCCGACCATGACGTTCTGCACGACGGTCAGCTCTTGGAACAGCTGGAGGTTCTGGAACGTCCGCGTGATACCGGCAGTCGCCATCTGATGCGGGGAGAAGCTGGTCACATCGCGGTCTTTCCACAGGATGTTGCCGGATGTCGGCAGATAGACACCTGTCAGCAGGTTGACCGTGGTACTTTTCCCAGAGCCGTTCGGGCCGATCAGACCGCGTACTTCCGGGCCATTCAGCTGAAAATCTACTTCGTCCACGGCACGGTAGCCACCGAAGTCCATGACTGCTTTTTGCACGTTCAGCACGGTTTGGCTGCGCTCGGCTGCCCAAGTGACTTGGTTGGACGCTTTTTGCAGCTCATTGTCAATGGTGACTTGCTTGACGTTTTTGTTTTTGTGGCGGAGGCGGTTGAAGCCGCCGACGATCCCGTCTGGAAGCAGGATCAGGCTAAGCAGCAGAATCGCACCGAAAATCAGTGAGTGATAATCGTACAGGCTCTGGACCCATTGCGGCAGCAGGAAAATGATAACCGTCCCGATCACCGGGCCAAGACGCGTACCGGAGCCGCCTACGATGACACCGATCAGGAACAGGATCGAGCGGTCCCAGGTAAACGAGTCACTGTTGATATACGCATTCTGGAAGGCGAACAGCGCACCGCCGATCCCCGCAATGACTGCACTGATGGCAAAAGCAAGCACTTTCCAGTTGCGGACATTCACACCAACTGTAGCAGACGCCACTTCACTGTTGCCGATCGCGCGGAACACGCGACCGATGCGGGAGGTGAACAGATTGTCGGTCAGCACGGTGACGAGGATGGTGACCAGTGCGATGAACCAGTAGTACTCGACCACGCCCATCTTGAAGCCGAACAGATTCGGATCACTCAGATACAAGCCCGCAGGCCCGCCTGTCACATCTACCCAGCGGTTGGCGATAATCTCCACCAAGAGACCAAATGCAATCGTTACCATGGCGAGGTACGGCCCTTTTGCCCGCAGAGAGAGCATCGCTACGACTGCACCTGCGATCGCACAGGCCACCATCGCCGCGATCAATCCACCGAGAAAAGGCACACCTGCATTCGTCAACAGCGCGATCGTATAACCACCGATGGCGAGAAACCCAGCATGCCCAAGCGACAGCTGTCCAGACAGACCGACGAGGAAGTTAAGCCCCACCACGACGATATACGTGTAGAGGAAGCCCTGCGCCATGTGAATATAGTAAGAATTCGGAAAAATCCAAGGAACTGCATACAAGGCCAACCCGATTGCGGCGTAGATCATCCACTTTTTCATATCAGAACTTCTCCTTCACTTTTTTGCCCATCAGCCCCTGAGGCATGAAGATCAATACGAGCAAAATCAAAAGGAACGCACTGGCATCCTTATAAGCCGAATCCCCAAGTGCAATCACCTGCTCGATCACCCCAAGCAACAGACCGCCAATCAGGATGCCCATCGGATTGTCCAGACCGCCGATGATTGCGGCAGCAAAGGCTTTGAGCCCCAAGGTCGCTCCCATGTAAAAAGCGGTGTTGGTGATCGGGCCGACCAAGATCCCGCCGATCCCAGCCAGCACGGATGACAGAGCAAATGCGAGAATCGCCATCATGCGCGGGTTAATCCCCATCAGCGAAGCCGCGTCTGGGTTGAACGCTACTGCGGCGAGCGCTTTACCCAGCATGGATTTTTTCAGGAAAATGAACAGACATGCCATGATCAGGATCGCACAGACGGCGACGAACAGCTCATGCATGGTGATTCCCACACCGGCAAAGCGGAGCACTTCATTGCCAAAGGGGGACGGGAAAGGAATCACGTTCCTTCCCCAGATCAGCATGGCGATGTTGCGAAGCATCATAGATACCGCTACGGTGCTGAGAATCCAGGCGATTGACATAAAGTTGTTGTTCAGCGGCCGGATGGCGATGCGCTCCAGACCCCATCCGAGGATCGCGGTCAGTCCACTGATCACGATCATGGTAATGAGTAAGGCAACGAGCGGATTGATTCCCGCAGCCATCATCGTGGTGAGTGAGGTGAGTCCGAGCAGGGAACCCACCATCAGGAAGTCCCCCTGCCCGAAGTTCATCGTCCGGGTCGTAATATACGTAATGTAGTAGCCTTGGGCGATTATCGCATAGATACTGCCTACGATCAGCCCGCTTACAATGGCTTGCAACACGCCATTCCCCTCCTTTGGTCAACACATATCTCTATTGTTGGCTCACAGCTTACCTGTTTGGCTGGCTTATGGTTTTACGATAACCCCGTCTTTGTAAGTAGCGAGGAACATGTTTTCACTGGTGAGTGCATCGTGGTTTTCTTTGGTGAATGGCTTGCTGCCTGCTGCGGTGACTGCTTCGAATCCATCCATGTTTTCGATGGCATCACGTACGGCTTTTGGATCGGTGCCTGCTTTTTTCACACCTTCGAGAATCATACGGGCAGAGTCATAGCCTTGAGCAGTTGCGATCGGGAAGATGTCCTCGCCGAATTTTTGTACCACTTTTTCGTGGAAGGCTTTGGCTTTGTCACTTTGGTCGATGGTAAAGGATTGGACAAAATACACGTCTTTGTTGACCAGATCGCCGACCAGCTCTTTTACCGTTGGGTCACCCATGGTCCAGGAAGCAACAGTCAATGGATTATAGTTTAATTTTTCACGCGATTTGAGGAATTGAGCGCCCTCTGGAGCCAGACCGTAGAAAATCAGTGCTTCGATGTTCGCCGCTTTCATCTTGGTCAGCTGGGATTCCATGTTGGTGTCGCCTACTTGGAAGGAGTCGACCGCGGTCAGCTGGAGGTTGTATTTGTCTTTGAGCACGTTTTCGACGTCGGTTTTACCGCCTTGGCCGTAACCGGTGGTATCGTGCAGAAGACCGATCTTGCTGAATTTTTTCTCCTCGATCATCCATTTGAGCATGGTTTCGACTTGACCACGGTCGTATGGGGTGACGCGGAAGATGTAGTTCTTGTCTTCCTTGGCATATGGTTCGAGGATCGCCGTTGCAGTCGCGACCGGAATCACCTCAGGTACACCTGCTTCTTGGGCAAATTTGACGTGGGCTTTGGCGTTCCCGCTGTTAGCCGGGCCGACGAAGCCGACGACTTTGTCCTGCTGGATCAGGCGTTGGACGATCTCTACGGATTTTTCCGGTTTGGCTTCGTCATCGTAGACGACCAGCTTGGCTTTCGGCCCTTGGCCCGCTTCAGCATTGTACTCATCGACTGCCAACTCTACGCCGCGCTTGACCGCTTCACCGAACTTGGCTGTACCGCCGCTGAGAGAGATGGCGAGACCTACATTGAACTCAGATGCGGTCTGCTGCTGTCCACCGCTTGCCGGTGTGCTGCTGGCCTGCTGGTCAATCTGTGGGCCGCACCCCGCGAAGAAGAGCGATGTCATCATGACGAGCGGAAAAAGAAGATTGCGTTTTTTCATGTCTGGAACCCCCCGTGTTTTAAGAATGAATGATGGCTTACGGTGTGTAACCGCTTTCACACTTTTAATTAAGCAAGTGTCGTGCCAACTTAGAATTCAGGGGAAAATAGACGGATAAATAAGATGTGTCTAACCTGTGAACATAACGACGTGTTTATGTTGTCGCAAAATTGTGACGTTTTCGCTGTTTTACTATCGCGACATGATGCAAAGATGCGACGGTAGAAAAAAAAGGACAAGCCGGGCTGTTTTCCTAGTGCAACCCGTACTTCTCCAGTTTCCGATACAGACTTGCTCTGTGCATGCCTAACAGACTTGCAGCCTTCACCTTGTTGCCTTCGCTCTTTTGCAGGGCCATCTCCAGCACGCGTTTCTCGGTTTTGGCCATCTCTGCCTCCAGATTGAGGGTAAGCGTCTCCCCTTGTGCGAGGATCGGTCTGTCTTGCAGGTATGGCGGCAGATGGTTGGTCTCTAGTACCCCTTTTTCCGCCAGCTGGACAGCGCGTTCGAGGACATTGTGCATCTCGCGGACGTTGCCGGGCCAGCCATGTGAGAGAAAAATCTGCTCGACGCGTTCACTCAGACCGATGACTTGGGTGTAGAGTTCAGCGTTGAGCTTGTGGATCAGGTGGTTGGCGAGTGCGGTGATGGACTTGCCTTGGACGCGGAGTGGCGGGATTGTGATGGTGAAGACATTGAGACGGTAGTAGAGGTCTTCACGGAACCTGCCTTCGCGGATTAGGCTCTCCAGAGAGCGGTGGGTCGCGGCAATCACACGGATGTCCACCATGATCGGACGGGTCGCGCCGATCCGCTCCACCTCACGCTCTTGCAGAACACGGAGGAGCTTGACCTGCATATCCATCGGCATGTCACCGATCTCATCGAGAAACAGGGTACCCCCGTTAGCGAGCTCTACTTTCCCAGGCTTGCCGCCTTTTTTGGCCCCGGTAAAGGCCCCCTCCTCATAGCCGAACAGCTCTGCCTCCATCAAATCCTTGGGGATCGCCGCACAATTGACCCGTACGAACGGACCTTCTGCGCGCGGACTGTGCTCGTGGATCGCGTGGGCGAACAGCTCCTTGCCCGTCCCGCTTTCGCCGAGGATCAGCACCGAGGATTTCGTCTGAGCGACGCGTTTTGCCAGCTGAATCGCTTCCTTGACCAGAAAATGATCGGCAAAAATCGAATCGAACGAATATTTCGCCCCCATGATGCGTTTGAGCTCCTGCCGGTAAAAATCCAGCTTACGCTCCATGATATTGTAGCGGTCGACCAGATTGCGCAGGTCACGCAGGTCGGAGAAGACGACCTTGCCCATCGCCCCGACGATCGATTCGCCTTCGCGCAGCGGCATCCGGCTGACGATAATTTCTCTGTTGTTGATACGCATCAGCTGGCCCAGCTCGGAGCGGCCCGTTTCTAAAATGATGTGCATCCTTGTATTCTCAATCACTTCGGTAACATGCCGTCCGATGGAATTCTCGATGGTCGTCCCGAGAAAATCGCAATAAGCCTGGTTGATCATCGTCACGATTCCATTGGAGTCAATCATGATGATCCCATCGAACAGCTGGTCAACCAGATCTTTGAACTGCCGCAGCTCCTTTTCCTGCACGGATAGCTTCTGAAAGACATTCTCATAGACGGTGACATCCTGAAAGACGGACAATCCCCCGATAATCTCTCCACGCAGCGTTATCGGTGTCCGGTCGACCAAAAACATCTTATCTCCATAGCGAAACTCCCGCCGCAAAGACGGCTTGCCCTCGTTAATCACCTGTGTCATATCGCTGCCTGGAGCGATGCTGGTAATCGGCAATGACGTCATCTCGTCTGCGCGAAGACCGAGGATTTGACATCCCGCATGATTGATGAAAGCCATAATGCCCTCGGTATCCACAACAATCACGCCAGTCTGCATACAGTTGAGCATCTCGGTGTATTCCGGGGTCAGCAGGTGCGACAAAGCACTCTTTTGTTCCAGCATGGGCTTCTCTCCTTTTCTTTTTCATTCTTTTTTATAAAAATTTTAACAAATCATAGGTAAAATCCTCTTTTTTAGAGAAAAAAAGAAGCCCAACAATCCTGTGTAAAAGATTGTTGGGTGGTGGGGTGAGGCTCAGCCAGACGCAGTGGCTCGGTTCGAGGCAACTCGGATGGGGTTCGCCCCCAGCCCCTACATCGCTGTATAGCCCCCGTCGATGACAGCCGCCTGTCCGGTGATGCCCTTGGCCTTATCGCTGGCAAGGTAGACGGCGTAATCGGCAATCTCTTGGACGGCCAGCAGACGTCGTTGGGGAACGAGCGGATAGATGACCTCCTCCATCACGTCTTCGAGCGCGATCTGGCGGGTGCGGGCGAGGTCTTCGAGCTGGTTGCGGACAAGCGGGGTGTCGACATAGCCCGGACACAGGGCGTTGACCGTGATGCCGTGGGGCGCTCCTTCGAGTGCAGCCACCTTGGTCAGACCGATGACACCATGCTTGGCGCTGTTATAGGCTGCTTTTCCGGCAAAACCAACCAGTCCATTGATCGACGCAATATTGATGATGCGGCCTGACTGCTGCTCTTTCATCAACGGAAAGGCGTGCTTGATCGCTGTGAACGGTGCGGTCAGCATGACTTTGAGCATAAATTCGAATTTGTCTGTCGGAAACTCCTCGATCATCGAGACATATTGCAAGCCTGCGTTGTTGACGACGATGTCCAAGCGGCCAAACTGCTCTTGTGTGGCTTGGAGCGCAGCTTTGATCTGCTGCTCATCGGTTACATCACAGCGGATGGCAATCGCGTCAAATCCTTCCGCCCGCAATCCGTCGGCGGCCTGCTGGGCGGCCTGTTCGTTGAGGTCAGAGATGGCGACATGTGCCCCCTCTTTTGCCAATGCGCGGGCGATCTCAAGCCCGATGCCGCTGGCGGCTCCCGTGATCAGTGCGCTCTTGTCTTGTAATAGTTTTCCCATGTATCTCAGCTCCCCATTAGGTCGTTGTCAGACAGCGGCAATCCGCCGCTACAGCAATTTGGGTGGGAGCAAGTCTTGTGCCAAAATTTTTTTTAGGGCTTTTACGAGGCGTTTGCTTATGATTTTTGTTGATAGCGCTTACATTCCAAGGCGATTCGTTTCACAGGATTCATTCTGTTCCAAAACAGATACATGTCGCATTTTCACAACGAAAATTCGTCGCACTTTTGCATCATCCTTTTGAACCATGCCTATCCGATGTGCATATGCTTGACCATCCGTCACTTGGCATAGAAGTTGCTATCACATTTATTACACCAATATGTAAACGCTTACCTATCGAGGAGGAATGACACATGAACCAAAAATGGACGGCAATCGCTCTCACCACTTCCCTGATGCTCCCACTCGCCTCTTTGCCACAGGCTGCAGATGCTGCTTACTCCCCTGTCGTGCCCGGCGCGCACAGTGTCACGGTAACCAAATTTGACGGAGCCAACAATAACTGGCTCACCACCAAAAACCCGGCCCAATACGCGGCCGCCACTGTCTACGGCAACATCGCACTGACTCCATACGGCTGGGGCGAAGCAGACAAAGGCACAGGCTGGTACGAGATGTACAAACCTGCTGAAGTGATTGGCGTGCAGATCAACGGCATGTTCGAGGATGCCAAGTTCGTCATCCGCGTGCCTGAGCAATGGAACGGCAAGCTCGTCGTCGCCGCCGCACCGGCTACCCGCAACGAGACCTCCAACGACCTGCTGTTCAGCGACTATGTCCTAGCAAAAGGCTACGCCTACGCCTCCATCGACAAAGGCACCCAAGGCGAGATTGACCCCAAAGATCCTTTTGCCAAATCCAAAAACGCGCTCATCGCTGAAGAAGATACGATGAAAGAATGGCATCTGCGCTACCGCCAAATCACCAAAGCCGCGCAAAAATACCTGGCCACGAACTACGCCGACCGTCTGATCCAAGCAACGGACAGCAGCAACCCAGCAAGCGACCTCGTGACCAAAGACCACCTGATCCCGACTTATGCCGTAGGGATTTCCAATGGTGGCTATGTCGTGCGCTATGCGGTCGAGCATGACGATCCTAAAGTAACCAAGGAACCTCGCCTCTACGACGGTGCCGTTGACTGGGAAGGTGTCCTCTGGCGCTCCAAGGAAGACAACCTGATCTCTTCCCTGACCAAAGTCGTCAACAATACTGAAAAAGCGGTATATGGCACAGGTGAAGAACAGGCAAAAGCAAAAGAAGCCCTCTATGCTGCCGGTGTACCGAAAGGCTCTGAGAAGCTGTGGGTCTACCACGATCAATTTTACTGGTTCATCACCCTGAATATCTATCGAGACGAATTTGATCCAAAAGCACCAAAACGCCTGCAATGGCAAGATTACCTCAACCTGACCGCCCAAGGTGTGCGTGACCGCCAGTATGATGGCATTTTCAAGACCTATGACTACTTCAAGCGCCCTGCCACGGTGAAAAAAGCGGTGTCCGAAATCGAAAACACCGGTAACTTCAATGTGCCGATGATCTCTGTCTTCGGTTCCTGGGATTCGCTGATCTTCCCTGACCTGCATGCCAAAGGCTACGCGAAGCTGGTCGAAAAAGCCGGCAAGTCCGACCTGCACCGTCTCTATACCGTCGAAAAAGGCAACCACGTAGACGGTCTGGTCTGGAGCAAAGCCGCTGACGCGGACCACGAGCTGCAACCGCTGCTGCCATATGTACACCAGAGTTTTGATCTGGTTGTGAAGTGGGTGGAAGAAGGTCAGGCTGCTCCGGCGAGCAAGGATATCGCTGTTCCGAAAGAGACTGGGAAAGTGGTAGATTTGGTGACGGGTGAGGAGATTGCGCCTTACTAGTGTGGGGCAATCTTTTGAGGAGTTTCGCGTAAAACTTTTTGATAGATTGAAAATTTGTAACTGTTGTGAAGAAGTACAATGATGAATAAACGGGAAGCTGTCATGTGTATGTTTGACAGCTTCTTTTTTTGTATACGTTTTGTTAGATTATGTTGCCAGGTTATCGGTTCATCGCGTCTGAGAGGATCGCAGCTATTCCTTGATAGCCCCTGCTGACGGCGATCTCCATAGCAGTCTTCCCCTCATGAGTTTGGATATCTATTTTGCCCCCGTATTGTAGTAGTAACATCATCATTTCTTTGTTCCCTGCTCTTACTGCCTCAATCAATGCCGTATGACCAAAGTGGGATTCAGTAGCATCTATGTTTTTACAATGAGGCAGTAAGAGTCTGACAATCTCTTTAAAATTGAGGTAGGCGGCGTGGATTAACGGGGTGATTCCCAGATCGTTAGCTTTGTCCGGATCTACTCCTGCCGCCAAAAGAATCGTGACTGCTTGTACATTGTTAAAATGGGTAGCAATAAATAGGAGTGGACAGCCATGTTCCACATATTGATGTGGATCGTTCCCTTGGTTCAGCCAATCTATTAAAGTGCCTGTTTCTCCTCGTTGTAATGCATCGTAGAGAGATTGCTTTTGGTTACGGATTGTGCTTCCTCCTCGAATAAAAAAGAGACCTCCTCGACAGTGGTCTCTTTCACTTAGAATTCTGCAAGTAATATGGCGTTCTTAAAAACCTCAAAATCCGGTAAGTTCTTCCCGATAAACTGCTCGATGAATCCAACATCTATGGGATTGTAATTATGGATCACAATAGCACGGAAGCCAGCAATCACTGCCATCCTATCTCTCAGTTCTTTTGAAATGATCCTCTTATCATATAACATATCGAATGCGTCACGGCTATGCTGGGGTACACCCCATTTTTTCACATCTGCAATATGCATAGACAGATCAATAGAAGCTACACAGGCGCGCTGGATATTCAGGATAATCGACTCTAGTTTCGTCAGATCATGGAGGTGATCGGGGTTGTCCTCATACACCTCATGCACACGTCTTACACAGTGGTCGATCCATTCCAGTTGCTCATTAAGAAACTCACGCATATCGGTTCTCCATAATCATATGGCTCATCGTCCAGCCGATGCATGTTACATATCCCAACGCAGCTGACGTCCACCGATCAAGTGGAAATGCAGGTGGAACACGGTCTGCTGTCCATGCTCGCCTTTGTTGGTGACGATACGGAAGCCGCTCTCGCTGATCCCCATCTCGTCTGCTACTTTTTGCAGGGCGATGTGGATATGGCCGATCAGCTCTTTGTCTTCCGGCTGTGCGTCATAGATGGAGGCAATATGTTTTTTCGGGATTGCCAGCAGATGTACCGGGGCGATTGGGTTGATGTCGTGGAAGACGACGGTGTGCTCGTCCTCATATACTTTTTTCGCTGGGATTTCATTGTTTACGATTTTGCAGAAAATACAGTCCATGATTCATGTCTCCTTTGCCGAAATGGGATAATGGTGTTGGGATGGTTCTTATGTAGAAAACCGGTTTCTGTTGGCATAATATGCCTGTCTGATCCAGTATACCACAGCCTGCTGTCTCTTGTTTAGCACCTGCTGGGTTGGGTGAGGGTGAGGCGGACGCTGGCAAGATGTTCGCCTGTTTGCCTCCCTTCGGAGAAGGAGTGACTAGCCGCTGCGAAAAGAACAAGGCTGGGGCGTGGCAAAAATGTTCGGGGAAGCGGGTTCGAGCGATGGGGTTTGCCCCTGGGATTACTCGGGGAAGGTGGGGCCAGCCTTGTTCTTTCCTTCGCTGGGATGGGAGGCAAAAAAGGCTCGCTTCTTGCCAGCGTCCGCCTCACCCGCCAGCCGTAGTGTGCGTCAGCACGAGACATCAATCATAGTAGGCTAGATAGAAAAAAGAAAGAGATAAAAAAATAAGAGGAAGCCTTGATGCACCCTTTCTGATGGTACGATGAGGCTTCCTCATTCTTTTGTTTTCTCTCCACTCTCAGCCTAAGCCTTTTCTACCAGCTTTATCAGTCTCTCCCCCACATCCGCATCCGGCTCGGTCTCCAACAACTTTTTCATCATTGGTAGCAACTCCTTGCGCCAGACGTCCACTTCCCACTCTTCCAAGACGTGAATTGCCGCGGATCGGTTGCGAACGACCGGGCTCATGAGAGCTGTCTGAATCAGTTGGTGACCAAGACCTAGGAAACGGGAGAGGTGTTGCAGGATAGAACCCAAGCAGTTGTGATGGTTGAATCCTAAGCCCAAACCTAGTTCCCGTGCTGGGCCAGTGGCGATTTTTTCGAGCGGGAGATGAGAAATGGCGAAGGTGACCACTTTTTCGGCTTGATTGCGGTCGGAGGTCTGCATGAGATAGTCATACAGCATGGATTTATCCGGGTTTGTCAGGAGGGCGGCATACAGGTTGTCCCATACATCTACACGGAGGGCATGGGCAGCATTGATGATGATATGGGCATTGTCGTCGCTGATGGTGGCCGCTTCTTGTCGCAGGCGGTCATGCCAGCCCTTCCAATCGACCATCGTCTCGCACTGTTCCAGATGCTGAGCGCGGATGGCAGGTGTCCAGTCGTTGGCGCTCCAGTCCTGTTCACCCTCCGAACGCAGGTAGTTGCAGATCGTCACAAGCCACAGGAAATCGCGCAGTGTCTCCGCACGGTCGTACGCGTGACGGAGGTAGTGGCCGATGACCTCTGCCGCATGGTCGTACCCCGTGATCCCGACAGAAGGGCCTTCATGGATGAGGCTCGCGATGAGACTCCCCGCTGACTGATACAGCTCCTCATCGATGGTCTCTGCAGCCATAGCGGATCTCAAGTCACCTCCGACAGCACAGGTCAATGCCAAATATTCATCCATGATTTCATTTTTAAAACCTTCCCGCAGCATCCAATCCCTGATCTCCTGCGTCTGTGGCTCAAGCCGTTCGACCAGATGAATCCGCCCCCAGCCGTGCACCGATTTTGCCAGCTGGAACAAGGTTTCATTGGGTTCATGCATGCCAGATGTCAACGCAGCAGCGACATAGAGGGTGAATTCCTCATGCTTGCCTAGGGTGAGCAGCAGCTCCCGATCACGCCCGATCTCAAACAGACCCAACAGCGCTATGCCGAACTTCACCACTTCCCGATGCGCCCCGTGATAGATGAACCACAGCGCCTCTTCATACACATCCAACGGTCTGAAGTCCAGACGATTCCGCACCCGGTGCAAAAAATCATCGATCACACTCAGCACACCACGTTCCATCAGCAACACGTAGGTGGCCCGTCTGGTTTTGTTCGACGGATTGCGGAGTTGCTCTGAAAAGGTATCGATCAGGGATCGAAGCTTCCCTTCATCTGCTTCTGCACCCATATGATGTCCGAGGATGCCATCCATCGCACCTGCGGCGAAACGGACAGCTTTCCCCTCCACACCCATCTCGGCTGCATCGGGAAGCTCCTCATATTCACGCGGCATCTCTCCCTTTTCATTGAGATGGCTTCGGATATAGTCAATGATTGGGGTCTTGCCGTACCATGGCAGGACCTCTGATTTGCTTTTAAAAAAGGAAAACATACAAGAGTCACCTCATTCAACAAGAAAAAAGTAACTCTATCTTACTAAATACAGGCAGGGTTGGAAATACGAAAGCAGTGACTTCACACTGCCATTCGTACTTCCACTCCCTGCCCTCATCAGCCTGCCGTTCTCTCTCTTTTCAACAGCGCCACTACAGCACCGGCAATATACGCTGCCATAAGTCCGACGGTAAAGGTGTAGAGATTATAATACAGGAGGAACATCCCTGGATGAAGCCAATCCATGAACAAGCCATCTGCGCCTGGGATCGTGCCAGCCATCATGGAATCGGCCCATCCATTGAGCAGCCGCATCTCCCCTACCAAGGAGACAGCGATCGCCATCAGGCTGACAGGGATGACAGCGAGCGACCAGCTTTTGGTTTTGGCGTGGAGAATCTGGCTGCTTTTGACGGCGGTCATCGTGAGGAAGATAAGGAAGATCGGAACCATCGCGATCCCAGCCGCCATGATCATGCTGGAAAAATCCGTCCAGTGCTCTGGCTTCATGGTCAGTATCCGCGCGATGAGGAACCCGACGACGCTACTAATGAAGAACAGAAACAAAATCCCCCAGTTCGGGCGTCCGGAACCTCGTTGTGCCACTCCTCCCGGCAGACCTACCGCCAATGTCGCGCAGATCGCCACCACGATGATAAACGCATTCAAGTTGATGTTCATATCCATGTCTGTTTCCCCTGCTTTCAAGCTAGAGCTTTTGTTTGTGATACCCCTTCTCCCCGTATGGCTGGAGCTGTTCGAGCCATTTGGCTTCCATGTCCTTGAGCTCTGCCTTGTATTCATCCTGCACATCGTCGCGCGGCTTGACTTTTTCTAACACCTCAAACGCAAACGACTCTGCTCCGAATTGGTTGTAATCTGCTTGCAATTCCTTGTTCGGATGACCGCCGAGCTTGAGCTGGAAGAGGTGACGGTTATAGACCAAGTCGAGATTGGTACTGGTGTTAAGGAAGATTTTTCCGTTGGCGAGATTCTTAATCTGGAACACTCCAGTCGGGCGGTGGGTCATTTTATAATCCATTTTGATTTGTTTTCGTTTTTGCATTTCCATATGGGTGTGGCTCCTTCCTGCCTCGTTTTGGATTTTGTCACTTTTATACCTGTGACGTTTTATACCTGTTACGTTTACACGGTAAGCCAGTAGGCGCTGCCGTCATCTTTGCGGTCCATGAAACCGTATTCGATCAGATAGCGGCGCAGGGTGACATACTCTTCGGTGTGTACGGTTTTGAGGATTTCGTTGACCTCTTTTTCTGTGTACTGCTTGTTGGTCTCGAAGCGTTGGATGATATGGCGCAGAATCGCCACCTTGCGCTTCTCCTTTTTCGGGAACTCGGTGAGATGACCATCCGGCCCTTCCGGAAAATATCGGCGAATCAGGTCAGAGTTCTCTTCCTCGGTGATATTGAAGCGCTCATCTACCACCGTCGCGGTCTTTGGGATCGGGATGAACTTCTGCTTTTTGTGCGGACGGCTGTCCAGCAGCTCCATGATCGCGAGGAACACCTTGGCCTGCTTCTCTTTTTCACGCAGGGTGAAACGGTGGTTGCGGATCGTGGAAGTACTGCCCCCGCCCATCTCCTTGACGATATCGTTATCGCTTCGCCCCTCATAAAAGAACTGGAGCAGGGTCTTTTGCAGATCGGTCAGCCCGGTGAATTTTTTATTGAGGTCGAGCAGGTACTCAAACACGGATGAATGCGCCTGCTCGATATGCACCTGTGTATATTTGTGGGCCTCGTACAAGACACCGTTGTCCGGGTAGATGACTCCCTTGGTAAAACGCTCCCCACAAATCAGGCAAACATATTGCTCATTTGTTTGGTCTTCCATGTAGCCTTGTTTGATTTCTTCTACGGATGCACTCCAAAACAGTTCTGTCAGATCGCTCATTTCCACCAAACGCTCCTCTTTTGTATCTGTTTAATATATAGACATCTTACATTTACGTTTGGTTTTTGTCAACGTTCCCTCAAAAAAACAGACAGCCGCCCGCTCTCCATCGCAGGAGTTCGGGCGGCTTGTATGCCGCAAGCGTATGATTGCTGTCTACTTTTTATGAAAAATGAATTCGCGGAGTGCTCCCAGCTCAGCAATCTTTCGGTGAAGCCGTTTGATCTGATATTCCTGTCCGGGGCCGACGACAGAAAAGTGCTCCATCAGGTTGATCCTATGCTCATAGCTGTTGATGCCCAGGTCAAAGATTTCGTTGATATACGCCTGGGTGCGAGGGGTCAGCTTGGTATGTTCATACGTACGGATGATTTCGATACAGGTATTGCCGATCTCCTCCAGCGAGTTGAGGTACACATGTGGGGACGAGCGTCCATCGTCTGTGCCGCCGGTGATGAACCAGAGCGGGTTTTTCGTCTCAAAGGCCCCCATCTTTTCATAGGTGACGAGCATATCCTTGAGCAGTTGGCGTTTTTTATCGGGATCAGACACTTTTTTCGAGGTGTGGGCATAGCTGTCCCTCAGGTGAAGCAGCATGGTGATATAGATACGGCGAAGCTCGTCGTCATCGACCAGACTAAGGGAATTATTGCTGTTGTCCAGGATCAGCTTGTCGAGATAGACGGAGACGTGTTCATACGAGTTGATCGCTTCCTCATATTTTTCAAACTTAAACCAGCGCTCGCCGTCATGGAAAAGCTCCAGAATCCGCTCCTCGGTTTGCCGCTTTTCCTGCTGGGCGCTCAGTTCATAGGTGCGTTTATCCTGTTCATAAGCGACTATGTTTCCCGAGATGTAGCCGGTTGTCAGTCCAATCATGACACTTAGGGTGATGTTCAGGAGATACGGCAATCTCTTATTCAGGTTTCGCATAGAAGTGTCCTCCAACAGCAGATGGTCTCTCTTCATCCTATGTCGGTTGGGACAGGGTTACGCCAATTCGCGGGAAACACAGCTGTTTTTCCTCCGTACAGGCACATTTGCTTCGAATATGGACATAGCTACACCGAATATTTTAATAATAAATACCCTGTACCACCGGGGTTGCAACCAGCCCAATCCCATCACATCCCACGCTGTCTACTCCAGACATACCCGATCCATGTCCAGACCCCGCTGTATCCTACACATCCAGCCAACAGGACCAGCATCCACCACTGTCCAAAGCCCTGTTCATTCACCTGCATAGGTACAGGAACATCTGCCCCAAACGTCAAAATCACGATTCCTGCCATCAGACATAGCCCCCCGGATATGCTCACACTCCACGGATGCTGCCGGTACACAAGTCCACAGCCGACGACAAGCCCGAGCAATCCGATGGCAAAGTGAAACACCAATGCGGCTTGCGGCTGGAGCATATACAGAATCGGCAGTGTCAACAGGTACGTCATCACCCCGTACCTGATGCCCAGCATCGTACACCCCAGCAGGATCGGCAGTGTGCCAAGCAGCATGAGATAAGTGCCCTTCCCAGGCAAAAGTCCCGCCGCCAGCTGAATTGCCGCCGCGACTACCGCCAGCAAGAGCATCTTGATCACGTCATGCATCTGCGATCATCCTTCCCCTTTTTTTCAGTAATGTTCCTCTTATATTGGTATTCGTGCCGCTTCCCTTTCGATTAATGACACGAACCCTATTCCGAGAAAAGGAGGTCATCTGATGAGCCGTTGGGAAAGACGCGTCAGTATGCCGGATGGGAGTATGGCGTCCTATGAACAGCATTCGGGCGCCAAATATATCAAATTAGTCGTTTCGCCGATCACCCAATCGATTTTACCGGACGTATCGATCGAAGCATTGGGGTATAACGGAGCTACCCCCGGTCCATTGATTGTCGTGAATCAAGGGGAGTGGGTGATCCTCGAGGTGGAAAACCGCTCAGAGGAGCCGACCTCCCTGCATGTGCACGGGTTGACCAAACCCAACGAGCAGGACGGCATCCCCCAGATCGAACCAAGCCCGCCGATCAAGCCGGGTCACTCGCTCACCTACCAGTTTCAGGCATGGCAGGCCGGGACGTTTTTTTACCATGCGGCAGACCCGCTGCAGGTCAATCTCGGGCTGATCGGCGGTTTTATCGTATTGCCGTCAGAAGCCTTTTACAGCCGTCCCTTCGTCCCTGATCACGATTACACCTTGATTTTGCAGGAATGGCAGCTGGAACAAAATGAAATAGGCCAGGTTAGCCCCGGCCTCTACCGCCCGAATCGCTACGGGCTGCAACCTAATTTTTTTACGATCAACGGCAAATGCTTCCCCGCCACCAGTCCGCTCTACACGCACTATGGGAATCGGCTCCGCGTACGGTTTATCAACAAATCCAATGATGCCCATACAATGCATATCCATGGACACGATTTTCAGGTCGTCTCGGTGAACGGCTTCACACGCAAGGGCTGGATGGATGATACGATCAACATCGCATCCGGTCAGCGGTTTGACATCGAGTTCCATGCATCCAACCCCGGTGTCTGGCCGATCAACGGGACTAAAACGTTCCATCAGACCAACAATGGGGTCTCCCCCGGCGGGATGATGACACGGCTTATTTATCTGGAGCGTCTGATGTCTGCCGTCGATAGGCCAACAGGACGATAGCAAGAAACATTGCATAGATCGCCGCAACCGTAACAGCGCTGACCCAATCTGTGAACAGCTGATCCCCGACAAAAGCAAAGACCATCATCACCGGGAGCTTCCCGATCACCGTCGCCGCGCTGAAGGCAGCCAGAGACATCCGGCTCAGCGCGGCGTATATATTGATCATTGCAGCAGGCATCACCGGAATCAATCGGGCGAGCAGCACAGACGAGAAGGCGTTCTGCTCTACCATGCGGGTGAAGCGGTCGATTTTTTCAAAACGGGCCAAATACGCCCTCCCCTGCTCGGCCCACGCATACCGTACCAACAGAAACATCAGCACCGCCGCAAGCGATGATGCAATCAGACTGATCACTCCCCCAAGCAACGAGCCATAGGTCGAGCCGATCACACCAGCCACCACCCCATACGGCACAAGCGGAACCAATGCCAAGAGGGTCGCCGCTCCAATCACGAGCGGAATGTGGACAAGCCTGGCCTGGCCCATCCAGCCTGCGATTTCTTGCTGATATCGATAGACGAGCACAGCGATGATCGCATACAGCAGGATCATTCCCCACTTTTTCACGATGCGCCCACCTCCCCTGCCGGAAAACGTACCGTCACCGTCGTTCCTCTCCCAAGCGTACTTTCAATCGCCACGGTGCCGCCGTGTGCCTCGACAAAGCTTTTGACGATGGTGAGTCCAAGTCCTGAGCCGCCCGTCTCGCGCTGACGTGAACGGTCTCCACGGTAAAAGCGGTCGAATACAAACGGCAGATCCTCCTCGGGAATCCCACTGCCTGTATCCTGTACGGTCAGTACCACAGATGTCTCCTCCCGGCGGACGGTCAGATGGACGCTTCCTTGTGCTAGTCCTTGCCCTGATCCAGCCGTGAACTTCAACGAATTCCCCAACAGATTCGTAATCACCTGTGCGATCCGCTGCGGGTCACCGATGATCACTGCATCACGTTGCAGCTCGCACGCAAGCTCAATCCCATCCCGATAAAAGGAAGGCCTCATCGCAGCTGCCACTTCCCTTGCCACAGCGCTCAGATCCATCGGTACTTTATTCATTTTGGCCGTCCCTGATTCGGTGCGCACGACCTGATCGAGATCCTGTACCAGACGCGACAGCCGCAACACCTCATGCCGTGTCGACTCCAGATGCTCCTCATTGGCGTCCCAGATCCCGTCGATCATCCCCTCGATCTGTGCGAGGATCGTATTGATCGGCGTCCGTAGCTCGTGGGCGATGTCTGAGGTCAGCCGCTTTTTCAAATCTTCCTGCTGCTTGAGCGTGTAGATCAGCTGGTTAAAGGAACGTACCAGCTCCACCAGCTCATCCTGTCTTTTGGGGACCGGAACCTGTACCGTCAGATCCCCCTTCGCCGCTACGACAGATGCCTGCCTGATCTGATCGATCGGACGCACCACCAGCCGGGCCAGATAGATACTGACCAACACACCGAAGACGATCAGAAGCCCCATCGCCGACAGCATCGCACTGGTATGTGCCTCTTGGAAATGCTTTTCCAGTGTGCGCGTGGTCTCTGACTCGTAGTTCTGCACATTCACATAGCCGATGACTTGTCCGTCTGATTCGATCAGCAACAGGGGCTGTCGGTAGTAGTAATGGTGGTTCCCTTCACCGAGCTCCATATTATGTTCAAAATCGTCAAAAGTGGCGATGTGCTTTTTATCCTTATCATACAATTCGATATGCACTTCCAGCACCTTTGCCATCGATTCGGCCAGATGCAAGGTCTGTTCGCTCCATCCTCCGTATGACGCATACGCATCAGCGAGCGCCTCTCCCAGTTCTTTGCTGTGCTTGACCGTCACATCACCCACATATAAGGAAAAGTGATGCGATACCTGTTGAATCGAAAACGCAGTGGAAATCAAAATCCCGCTGATCATCACTCCGATCAGGATCAGAGCGAGCTTGGTCCAAATTTTGCGCATGGCGCCACCTCTACCTGGTTACTTCGACTTCGGATCATCCAGACGGTATCCCAGACCATAAACTGTTTTGACATAGACAGGATTTTTGGAATCTTCCTCAATCTTTTGCCGCAGATTTTTGATATGTGAATCAATCGTGCGGTCACTCCCGCCAAAATCAATCCCGAGCACCTCGCTGATCAGCTCTTCCCGGCTCCAGATGCGTCCCGGATAGCGGGCCAGCGTGATCAACAGACGGTATTCATTGGGGGTCAGATCGATCCATTCGCCTTGACGGGTCACCTTTTTGTCATGCAGGGAAATGATCAGGTCTCCAATCTGGATATCATCACTTAATGTCTCATAATCCCCGGTACGGCGCAAGATCGCCCGCACACGCGCAACAAGCTCACGCGGGCTGAACGGCTTGACCAGATAATCGTCCGCGCCAATGGATAGACCATGAATCCGCTCATCCTCGCCGCTTTTGGCGGTCAGCATCAGGATCGGCACGCGGGATGCCTTGCGTACCTCCCGGCAGATGTCTTCGCCGCTGATATCCGGCAGCATCAAGTCGAGCACGATCAGGCCGAATGGATACGACTGGATGAGCTGCAACGCTTCCCGCCCATTGCCTGCGGTCATCACATGGAACCCGTCTGCCTTTAGATACGAGGAGAGGATCTCCAAGATTTTTGGCTCATCATCAACAATCAGAATCATAGATGACATGTTTACTTTTCCCGCCTTTTTCACTGTTTTACTTGTGGAGGAATCCATCTGCTGAAAATGGAAAGCTCCCCGGGGTCAAAAATCCCCGAGGAGAGTGGTTACTTATTAGTGTGGGTTGTTGCCGGCATTCGGGTCTGGAACGAAGGATTTGTAGCCTTGGTACTTCACTTCGGAGACCATTCCTGCTGCCGCATGGTGCAGGTCGTGGCAGTGGAACATCCAGTCGCCTGGGTTGTCAGCGACGAATGCTACTTCGTAGGATTCGCCCGGTGCGACGTTGAGCGTGTCTTTCATCAGAGGTGCGCCGGTGATCGCTTTGCCGTTTTTGCTGAGAACTTGGAAAAAGTGGCCGTGCAGGTGCATCGGGTGGTTGGAGGTACCGACGTTTTGGAAGGTGACTTTGATTTTGTCGCCTGTTTTCACTTGCAGCGGAGGGATGTTCGGTGCTGTTTGACCATTGATGGTGTATTGGGCTTCCTTGTTTGCCCCTTCTTTTTCGCCAAGCGTCATTTTGTAGGTCAATTGGTATTGGGTGTCAGCAGAGAACAGTGCGTTGCCTGCCTGACCGTAGTTGGTGATGTCGATTGGCAGGGTGCCATGGTCGTGCTCTACTTTTGGTGCTGGTTGGCCGTTGACTTTGACGGGAACCAGCATACCTTTGGCGGCTTCGGTCTCGTCGAGGCTTTCGATCTTCCAGTCGTGATCGACAGAAGCGGTGAATTCGATGTCATAGCGCTCACCCGGTGCAATGATGAACGGAGAATCCTCGATCAGCGCTGGATTGTTGATCGGCTGTCCATCTGTGCTGATGATTTTATATGGTTGTCCGTGCAGACGGATTACATGCTTTTGGAAGCCCGCGTTGACAAAACGGAGTCGGACGGTCTCTCCTTTTTTGATGTCCAGCGGCTCGATGGAGGCACCGGATTTACCGTTAACGGTGTAGATGGAGTACATGTCCCGCATCATCTGATCGTGGATAGCGCCGACACCTGTTGCCGGAGTCGCTGCTTGGCCTTGGGTGCTGTGGTCAGCGTGACCGCCGGATGTGGTGCCAGCCGCTTGGTCATGTCCAGCATGACCGGATTGGGCTGGGGCTGCTGGGGCAGCGCTGCCATGGTTCATGCTGCTGTGATCCATGCCGCCGCTTGTGCTGCTGCCGTGGTTCATTTTGCTATGATCCATGCCACCGCTGTTGCTGTCCGTGCTTTGGCCGCTGCCGTGACCACTGTGGTCCATACCGCCGCCAGAGGAAGCAAACATCGCCGGATTCCACTCGTCGAGCACGAGCGTGTACTCCTTGTCTGTCTTCTTCACGTCTTTTTCCTCGACGATCAGGGTGCCATAAAGACCTCTGTCAGCCTGATTGGCACTGTCTTGGTGGGAGTGATACCAGTATGTGCCCGGTACTTTTGCCTCGAACTCATAAGTGAAGCTCGCACCCGGAGCCACAGCGTCTTGGGTCTGACCAGGGATGCCATCCATGCTGTTCGGCAGTGGATAACCATGCCAGTGGATCGTGGTTGGCACGTCCAGCTCGTTTTTGAGTGTGACACGGATCATGTCACCCTGCTGTACGCGGATCTGGCTGCCAGGTACAGAGCCTCCGTAAGTCATCGCTTTGATTTTGGTCTCATCGTTGAGTTCCCAGTTGACCTCCTTGGCCACCACTTCAAAGCTTTTCACCTGTTTGCCGTTCTCGGTGGTCACAGTCGCTTGGGCTGGTTGGCTGGCCTCGGCTGTCGCATTCATGTTCGTGATATAGTAAGCGCCCGCAGACACCGCTGCCATGACGCTGATCGCGGTCAGAATCAGTACGTTCTTATTCATGGGATAATCTCCTCCTCTGCAAGATTTCTTGCTCGCTTCATTTCTTATGTGCTTAATCTATCAAGAAATGTTGCAGGAAATATGGAGAAAACCACTTTGCTCATACTTTTTTTACCAGACGATACGGGTGAGCCAATCTGCTGTGATGGCCCGAAAAATCACATCTCGCTCCAAATACGCATGATGACTGGCCCCGTCCAGTACCGCATAAGTCGCGTGTGGATATGTATGATGGATCAATTGATAGGCATCATGATAACCTGCGATATCATCCTGTCTGCCCGTGATGATCGCGGTCGGCTTGGCAAAAGGCTGCGGCAGCTGATCCACGTCAAATGTGAAGGGATAGCCCCCTCCTGTGCGTAATCGCGTCAGAAAACCGATATCACGGATGTCGCGCCCAGGCATCACTTCATCACGGAACCGCTCCCAAGTCTCTTGGGTCTGTACCCGAATTTTGGAGTGAAAAAGCTCCGCATCCTCTGAAGACAAGCTGGCAAGGAGCTCCTGATTCGGCACGGTCGCATCCACACGTGGCAATGTCCGTTCATCCGCAAGCACGGCCGGACAGATCATCATCAGCCCCGCGACGTCTGCCATACGCCGATGCACCACGCCGCGTGCGATATAGCTTCCATACGAAAACGCTCCAATCGCATAGGCTTGACCCGGCAACACCTGATCGATAAAGTCCAGCACCACCTGCAGGATCTGATCCGAGCTGTCCATCCACGCTTCTCCCTTGGTATGTCCATGACCAGGTAAGTCGAGATAGATCCGCCGATAACCCGGTATTCCTTCAAAAATCGGTTCACATGCACCCTTCATCTGGCGTAAATCATAGGCAAAACCGTGGAGAAACAAAATCGGCTTCCCCTCACCGATCTCTTCATAATGTACGGTGATCTGATTGAGTTGGCATTTCATAGCTGTCATCTCCCAAAGTGTGTGGTTCGCTCTCTTTTCTTCTATATATAGCCGTTGACAATCCGCTCACAATAACCACTCATATCAACAGCTGATTTACCTCTGCCAGCACCTCACCGATTTTGCGGTCATGAATCACCAGATCGGCGTATTCGTCATAATCGGTCGGCTCCATGTTGACGATCACGAGCTTGGCCCCGTTGCGTTTGGCTTCGATCGGAAAATAGTTCGCAGGCGACACCTGCAGAGATGAGCCCAGCACGATAAACAGATCAGCCTGTGATGACTCCAGCTCAGCCTGATCCACCGCGTCATGCGGCAACGACTCCCCAAACAGCACTACATTGGGCCGGATAAACCCGCCACAGGTACATACCGAACCGTTTTCTTCTATATATTTGGTCAGATCATACGCTTGTCCGCAGTCAATACAATGCAACCGGGCAATCGTACCATGAAGCTCGATCACATGCTGACTGCCTGCCCGCTGGTGAAAGCCGTCCACATTTTGCGTAATGATCGAGTGAATCAGCCCGTCCCGCTCCCACTCCGCTAACAGCTTATGCCCTCTATGCGGCTGGCACGAGATCAGTCCCTTGATTCTTTTCTGATAAAACGCAAAAAACTCATCCCGATTCCGCATCAACGCATACGTGCTCGCAAGCTGCATCGGGTCTTTCTCCTTCCAGATGCCTTTGGCTGAGCGAAAATCAGGAATTCCACTCTCCGTCGACATCCCTGCTCCTGTGAACACAACGGTATGGTTCGCTTGCTTCAGATAAGCTGCCAACTGATTAATAGGCACACACTCCACCTCATTGTTTTGAAATTCTGGGTTCATCGTTTCTACTACTTATATCCTATCATGAAAAAGGAAAGAAAATCCTGTTTGGTATGGTTTTGGGCAAGCAAAAAGAGCGCATTTCAGCGCCCTTTTACGAAACATTCCGAATTCTCTCGTTCACCTTGTCGTGCAGCACATCTACGATTCCCGCAATCGTACTGATTTGGATCAGATCAACCAACGGCAGGCGGACATTCAGCTGTTTCATTGTCATCACCACGACCTCCATCGCGTCAATCGAGTTGACTCCCATGTCGATCAGGCAATCCTCCTGGGTGAATGGCTCGCTTTCCATGTACGGAACCACTTCAAAAATGTTTTCCTTTAATTGTTGGTAAATCTTCTCCTTGTCCATCTCAATCTCTCCCCGTTTGGCTGTGAAATCAGGCTTTTTTCTTCATCTAATCTTTATCTTTTTTAAACAAAAATTAACAATCTAAATAATATTAAAAGTGGTAAATCTATACTTTTTAACTATTATATTATGAATAACAAACGTGTCAATAGATAATTTGTAATAAAATGACATTGGTAGAAAAATATATTTATGGCTATTATTATGTTGGCGCTTTCATAAAAAATACCCACAACACCGGACGGATTCCTCCGAGATGTTGTGGGTGGCTTTCATTATGTACGTCTGCTGACTCTCATGGTGAGACCGTTGCGGATTCGCAGGGAAACGAGCGGTTCTGGTTCGACGGGAGGTTGATCCGGCAACAGTTGGAGCTGATACCTTTTTCCAATGGTCGCTAAGATCAGCACCGCCTCCATCATGGCAAAATGGCTGCCGATACAAGAGCGGGACCCGCCGCCAAACGGGAAGAAGGCGAAGCGTGGGATGTTTTTGATCTCTTCCCCGGCGAAGCGTTCGGGAATGAACGAATCGGGATCAGAAAAATAAGCGGGATTACGGTGAATGGCAAATGGACAGATGATCATCGACGAATGGATGGGAAAATGATATCCGCACATCTCCACATCTTGATTCGCTTCCCGCAGGATGACCCATGCCGCCGGATAGAGGCGAAGGGATTCCTGCACAATCTGCTGGGTATAGGTCAGCTTCTGAAAATCATCAAACTCGGGATCACGGTCTCCCAGTACGTCGTCGAGCTCCTGCCAAAACTTCTGCTCAACCTCTGGATGCTTGGCGAGTAAATACCATGCCCAACTAAGCGCATTGGCAGTCGTCTCGTGACCTGCGATCATGATCGTCAGTACTTGATTGCGGATGGCTTGGTCGGAGAGCGGACGTCCGGTTTCCCCATCGATCGCCTCGATCAGCATGGCGAGCAGATGGTTTTGCTCTGGAATATACTCGTCGCGTGCCTTTTGGATGATCCGATAGATCGCCTGATCGAGCAGCTGGACAGCTTCCTTGTGCTTGCGGTTCCATCGGGTCGGGAGAAAATGCGGAATACTCACCGGCGATAACAGACGGTTGGCACTGAACTCGATGCAGACCTCGACAGCCTTGGCCAGCTCATGGGTGGCATCAGCAGTATCAGTGTTAAACATGGTCTTGTTAATAATCCCAAGCGTCAGGTTCATCATATCATCCGTCATCGAGCGGTTGGCCCCATCTGAGAAGGTATCGACGAGCCGTCTGCTGTACTCCACGACATGTTCCGCATAGCCTGCAATCTGCTGCTTGTGAAACCCCGGCATCATCATCCGGCGTTGCTCTTCGTGCACAGCTCCTTCACTGGTCAACAGACCGTTGTCTAAGGTCATTCCCAAAATCCGGCTTGACCGCCCCTTGCGAAAATAGCTATCTTTGGAGACAAGGATTTCCCGGATCAGTTCTGGAGAGTTAATGACAAATGGCGGTCTTTTTTCCGTATCATATAATTTGACCGCATCTGCCAGGTCACGTACCTGAATCAGAAAATCTATCGGATCACGGCGAAAATGCAAATAGTTCTTCAACCGCGACCCGCCTACTACGGTTACATGGATGTTGTCCAAAAGGATTCACCTGCCTGATCATGGAACATGCTATATGCTTCATTATACATAAAAGAACGATGCGATACAGGCTGTTGTGCCGTCGTTCATTAGATTCGATCTGCAAGGAGGCCATGTTTCGTTATGGACATCACACATAAGGTTCCATCTAAGGTGCTGACACCGACCGGAGGATTTTTGACAGGCTACACCCATACGCTCAATCCGTATGTCGGTTGTTCTTTTGCCTGCTCATTCTGTTATGTACGCCAGATGCCCGTCTCCCTGTTTCGCAAAGCAGAGTGGGGAACCTGGGTGGATGTGAAGCAGCAAGCAGCGGAAAAACTGCGAAAGGAATTGCGCAGTGCGAAGAAAAAAGGGCCTGTCACGATTTTTATGAGCTCGGCAACAGACCCGTATCAACCAGTGGAGTATCGGGAACAGGTGACAAGGGGCCTGCTTGAAGTACTGGTGGAAGAGCCGCCGGCGTTTTTGTTCGTGCAGACGCGTTCGCCATTGGTCGTGCGTGACCTTGATCTGTTGGTTCGGTTGCGTGAGCGGGTCCGGGTCAGCATCACCGTGGAGACCGATTTGGAAGAGATGCGCCGTCAGTTCACTCCAGCCGCCCCACCGCTCGCGGCCCGGATCAAAGCACTCGCTGCATGCCGTAACGCAGGTCTGGACGTACAGGCGGCCGTCTCTCCGCTGCTTCCTTGCTCCGGTTCTTTTGCCCAAAAACTGCGTGGTGTGGTCGATCGGGTCGTACTGGATACCTATCAGATGGGAGACGGGTCTGGCGGCAAGCGGACACAGCGGCTCGGGATTGATAAGCTGTACCAGCAGCTGGGGGCAGAAGAATGGTACACGGGCGAGGCATTTCAACGGGTGCATGCTCAATTCCTGGAGGCGTTTGCTGATGGGACCGTGTTCGTGAGTCAGGAGGGGTTTTTGCCTAATCGGGATGAATGTGGGGGTCAAGCAGAATGATCTCGGTGAGCAGCTGGTCTGGATGCGGCTGTAGAATGGCATTGAGCAGGGAAAGCAGGATGTCCTTGTTCTCCTCTGTACCGAAAATGCGTTTGAAAATGAAGTCTACCTAATGTGAAAAACGGTCGTTTTTAGGATAATGGTTATTCAACTCTCGGGCAGGTTTGTGTAATAACAACTTTACATTTTGATTGTAACAGAAATAAACTAATAAATTTTGGTTAAATTGTTAAGGGGCATTCTAATTCCAAAATTAATTGATACTAAAAATGTAAAGGATGGGAACACATGCCGAAAATATACTGGTACTACGGATTGGTTATCATTGGCTCTATTATGTTAATCTATACGGTTTACAAAAAGAAAAATATACCTGATATTATTTCATTTTTTTCTTTTACTACAGCGGTGTCATGGATGATTGAAGGAGTTATTCTTTTCATTCTGGATGCTTATGCCTATAAACCGGGGCTTTTTCAAGACCCTTTTGCTGAAAATATTATTGGTCATATGATTGCTAATACAGCATTATGGGGTTCAACAGCTATTTTGGTTATGTTCTTTCAGATTTCAAACCCTTGGCTTTGCTTTGTATCTGTTTCTTTTATGTTGATTGAAGAATTTTTTCTTAAAATCGATGCCTACGAACAAAATTGGTGGAAAACCTATATGACAGGTATCGGGGTTTTTCTGTTTATGCTGGTTATGAAAAAGTGGTATTCGAGATTTTATAGAAATGGTCACAAACTCCATCGTGTCATCACATTTTGGATGATTGCATGGTTTTTTATTAAAATACCAACAAGCATACTTACAGTGTTGGGGAAGGTTTTTTATAATGTGGACTGGTACGATAACATCTATCGGTCAAGTGCACTTTATGGCGCGTTTGTTTACGATGCTTTTATGGCTTCCATTTTTACACTCTTTGTTAGTGTATTTAAAAAAACTTATTGGTGCATAGTACCGATTATCATAATAGTTGTAGGGGACATCTTTCTGTACTATATGGATATTTTGACATTTCACAATGGATGGAATTTAATCTACCTAATCATTTTCCAAACACTGTCTCTAGGCTTGTTTATATTATGCGAAAAATTTACGTTGAAACCTCTTCACAATTAACCCCTTTGCTCCTTCATCGGTGCAGTCTTCATACGATCCCAAAAAGCCTCAAACTCATCTTCGCAAAGCCACATGATACTCTCACTCTCTTCATCCGCCGTCCACACTACTTCATTGTCAAGCCAGCGAGCCTACCTTGTTTTCTACAATCACTTTCATGAAGGGTTCTGCCAAGTCTGCCTGATTAGTTAGGTTGTTAATTATTGTTCTTCCATCACAATCTGACCCAACGTATGCGAAATACGCTCCAACTCCCGCACACTCTCCACCATACTCTGCACGCGTTGGTTCTGCTCTTCCGCATTGGCAAGCATCTCTTCCGTCGCAGCGGATGTCTCTTCCGTAATCCCAAAGACCGATTCCACTTCACGCAGTATCGTGGTTGAGAACTGTTCCAGACTGCGTACCAGATCCTCCACAGCATTGGCCTGTTGTACGACCTGCTCGGTATTAACAGAGATCCGTTCAAAAATCGTCTCCACCCGCTTCGTCGCCATGCCGCTCGATTCAACAGCAGTTTGACCTGCATTCACCTGTTCGGCCACCTGCTCGGACTTCGACTTGATGCTCTCCAAGATCGCAGCGATTTCCCGCGTGGACTGTTGCGAGTCTTCTGCCAGCTTACGCACCTCATCTGCTACGACAGCAAAGCCTCTACCCTGTTCGCCTGCACGGGCTGCCTCAATCGCCGCATTGAGCGCCAACAGATTTGCCGATGATCTGGCTCACTTCTCCCATCGAGTCGGACAAGCTGCTCATCTCGCGGTTCCCCTCGTTGGTGATCTGTGCAGTAGACTGGGACAGCTCGCGCATCGAGTCAGACGCGCTTGCTACAGATTGGATGCTTTGATTGATCCCGTGCATGGAATCATTCATGCCGTTGACACTGATCGTCTGGGATTCGATGCCGTGTGCGATCTCATTGAAGGCCGTCGTTACTTCATTCGATATCTTTCCAGTGATAACCGCGTTTTCCCGCAGATGACCGCTCACCTGATTGAGCAAGGTCGCCGATTGTTGTACCTCTGCAAAAATACCGTCCATTTTTTCCTTAGCCTGCTGGGATTCCTTGGCATAATTCACCACATTGCGGAGCATCCCGTGACCGATTCTGCTCTGCATCACCAGAACACCTGTCACCAGAAAAAGAAACGAGTTGATCGTCAACAGCTTGAGATGATCCAATCCGATGAACATCGTGTCATGATGAGTGAAAAAGAAAGTATTGGTCAGGACTAGTGCGATAGTCCCGGACATGATAATCGGTTTTTGATCGTGATAAAGCGTCGAGATCGCCAGGCTGTAATAGACCATCAGATAGGTAGGCATGGTTGCTCCAGTGCCATCATCAGGGCAGTCAGAATCCCCAGCGCTGCTACCACTACATACTTGATCTGGGCAACCATCACTTTTCGCCAGATCAAAGCGTGAACACATAGGCAAATCAAGCTCCCTACGATCAGCAGAGACAAGATAATCTGCATACCCGATTGAGATATGATGTAAGAAACAAGACCAATAACAAGCGAAAACCAAAGGAGTTTGATAAGCAGCCGGTTACGTTGATGAATGAGTTCTAGTTGTTGATCCATGATGTTCTCCTTTGCCAAATAATGGAACAGGATGGTAAGCGCAACAAGTTCCCGAAAAAAACAGGGTAGACCAAAATGCTCATAAAACCTATATCTACATGCAAATCATTAACAGTGTTTCTATTATTTTCACTGCACATATGTCTTTTGATAGAGATGAAAACAAGCCTTTCTGCCTAGGAAAAAAACGGGATTTTTCGTAGAATCGTGGGGATTTATCAAGTAAAATGATAGAATACTAGAACTGACAGATTGGCTGGTGATGATGGTGAAAAAGTGCATGACGACCGCACTGGCTTTCGCCGCCTTGCTCTTCCCTGGGCAGGCTTTCGCATCTACATACGTGGTGGCTCCTGGAGACACTTTATATAAGATTGCTAAAATACATAATGTTTCGGTACAAGTCATTGTCCAACAGAATCAATTGGAGAATGAAACCATCCAAGTGGGACAGACCCTGCAGATCGGTGGAACAGCGGCAGCTACCCCGACGGCTCCGGCTGGTTCTTCTGTACAAACATCTTCCCCGGCTGCCCCTGCCTCAAACCAAGCAAAAACTGCCACCGTAACTTATGGCCAACATGTCTTGGTTCCCTCCCAGCAAGTGACGGCCAAATCCAGCGGGCCGATTCAATTGGTTCCGGCACCTGCCCATGTGTCCGCTGCAAGCAAAAACAAGACGACAGGAAGCACGGCAGCTTCTGCTCCTGCTAAGCAGTCTTCTTCTGCATCGCAGACATCTTCCGGGTCTTCTTCCTCTTCTACTGATGCAGCCTCATCATCGGTTGGCACAGGCACTTCCAACGGCTCTGCTCCATCCGCTCCGGCTACACCTGTCGTTACTCCGTCCACAGTAATCGAAGCAGGCAAACAGGCCCGCGTGTCCGCCAATGTGCTCAACGCCCGCCAATCCCCTTCTGTATCGGCTCCAATCGTGGGCAAGCTTTCAGCCGGGATGCTGGTCAAGGTACTCGAAGGCGGCAGTGAATGGACCAAAATCTCTTATAACAGCGGCGAAGCCTATGTCGCTACCATGTATCTTGACAGCGTAGTCTCGCTTCCTACAGATGGCTACACTGGCGCGGACGGCAATACCGAGCTTCTGGAAAAGCTCAATGAACTGACAAAGCCTCTGCTTGGTATCCCATATATCTACGGCGGCACCACGACAGCAGGTTTTGACTGCAGCGGTTTTACCAGCTATGTGTTCTTGCAGCTGGGGGTTACCCTCCCACGTACCTCTGATGAACAGTTCCGTGTCGGCCAAGAAATACCGATGGAGGAGCTCGTACCGGGCGATCTGCTTTTCTATGATGCGCTTAACAAGGGCAAGGTTTCCCACGTTGCGATCTACATGGGCGATGGGATCATGATTCACGCCAATGGCACCGAAGTCCGTTATGAAAAAGTAGTGAATATGCACAAGCTCTATCCGTTTTATGGTGCGAAGCGCTTGATTCCGTCGAACTAGACGGTTGACGGTTGAGCTAATAGAAAAAGAAGAGCCGAAGATGACCTGCCAAGCTGCGGCAGGATCATTTTTCGGCTCTTTTTTGGTAGTAACATTCCCCTGCTATTCCCGGCGCAGCTGCATGAACGTCCCTGTCGACGTCGCCACCAGGTCGCCTCGATCATTGTGAATCTCACAGCTCATCTGCAAGACGTCTCTGGCCCGGTTCAGCACGCGGGTCGTGGCAATCAGCTGCTTGCCGGTACCTGCGTGATGGTAGTTGATATGCATATCGAGGGTGATGAACTTGTCCCGCTCGGAATCAGCCAGATGCAGCTCCAGCATCCAAGCCATCGCCATGTCTGCCAAGGTCGCCGTGATGCCGCCATACACGATGCGGTACGGATTGAGCAGCTCACGCGTGATCGGCATCGAGCAGATAAATACGGATTTGGGATCGTCACTCGGCTCGATGCTGAGGTTGAGGAAGTTGCCCAGAAACGGATATTTGTTCGTCTTCATATTCTCCAAGGTCTCGACGATCCGCTCGAGTACTTTGGTATCACGGTCAGAGAGAGATTCGATTCTTTGGATAAGGGCTAGTTTGTCCAACGTCACAGCTCCTGTCAGTGTATTAGTCTATCTCATTGTAAAATTCTTTCTTCGGTGTGTAAAGAACAGACGGGCTTGCGAGTTGATCGTAAGCCCGTCTGTCTATGGGTGTGGCCTACTTACAACCAAGTAGATTTTTCGGTAAAAGCTGTGCGCTTCGTCGCAGGAGTCTTACCTTCGGCTGGGTAACCGATGAAGATGGTACCTACCACTTTGCGGTTTTCTGGAGCGCCGATGAACTGATGCAGGCGCTCGTCACGCACCAGCCCGACGCCACGGGTACGCCAGACGAAGCCAAGGTCAAGCTCCTGTGCAGCCAGCCACATGGAGTGAATCGCACAGCAGACGGCGTATTCGTTATCCTCAGAGGAAGCCTCATCGCCTGAGATGACATCTGCCGTTGCAACGATGATCAATGGGGTGTTGTCCAGGACAGCGATCGATTCCTTGACCAGATGCGGCTTGGTCGGAAAACGTTCGTTGAGATAGGCGAGCGCCATGTCGTAATAGCGTTGCTTGGCTTCACCTCGGATGACGTAAAAATGCCACGGCTCGCGCAGTCGGTCATTGGGCGCGAGGGTGGCAGCTTCAAGCAGCTGATGGATCTTGGCTTCCTCTACTTCACGGCCATCGTAGTTACGGACAGCGCGGCGGGTTTGGAGTGATTGCAGAATAGACATGGTGCGGGATCCTCCTTTTGATTAGATGATTATGAGTGAAAAAGGCGGCGGAATTCTTCGATGGTTCTGGGGGCTTTGGCTGGTATACATCTGGAAAATGATGCCGAAGCTGCCCCCGACGTTTCCATAGTTGGTGCTCCTGTTGTTGATGCCCCCACTGTACCAGCCTCTTGCAACGTCTCCCACACCTCATACAACAGCGGCACACCAAGATGTATCTCCTCTAGCACCTCACGCTGGGCGAACACTTCGTGCGGCTCCCCTTCGAGCAACAGCTTGCCCTGATGCATCACCAGCACCCAGTCCGCCCAGGCATAGGCAAGATTGAGGTCATGGGTCGCCATCAGGATGGTGGTTCCGCTCTCGTGAATCTGTTCACATTGGCGTAACAGCAGGTTCGTGTGGTGCTGGTCGAGATAGGCGGTCGGCTCGTCGAGGATCAGCAGCTTGGGAGCAAGCACCATGACTCCTGCGAGCGCCACCTGCTTCTTTTGCCCGAGGCTTAAGTGGTGCACCGGGTTGCGCGCGATGGCGGTCAGGTCAAATCGCTCCAGTGCCTGACAGACGCGCTCTCTGACTTCGGCATCAGACAGACCGAGATTGCACAGACCGTACGAAATGTCCGCCTCCACCGTGCTTGCGACCAGCTGCTGTTCCGGGTCTTGAAACACCAGACCGACTAAGCGGCGCAGCTCCATGAGTGATCGGCGGTCATAGCGAAGCGGCTCTCCCTTCCAGCGCACCTCTCCTCTGTCCGGACGGTGAATCCCGTTGGAATGCAGAAAAAACGTGGATTTCCCAGAGCCGTTTTGCCCGAGCAGGACGGTTTTCTTGCCTTCGGGGATGCGGAGGGTGAGCTGGTCGAGCGCCGGCCGGTCGGTGAGCGGGTATGTATAGGTGATGTCGATCAGTTCTAGTAGATTCTGTGTTGTTGTCATGTTGGTCTAACCTCCAATCCACCACTGTATGAGAAGCAGCACGACGGTACCGCTGCACGCCAGATAAAGAAAGCGGCGGGATGATGTATGCTCGCTTGAGGTCACCACGCGCAGTTCGCCTGTGTAGCCTCTCGCTGTCAGGGCGATGGATAATCCACGGTATCGTTGCATCGAGCGGGTAAAAAGCTGTGCTCCAAGCATTCCGACGTCGCGGATGCGGTGGCGAAGATGCTGATGGCCTCCCCGTGAGGCTTGGGCTACCCACAGCTCGTGTGCGCATCCCCACAGGACGAAGATAAAACGGTACGTAAGCAGGATCAGTTCGGTAAAAATAGCCGGAAGCCGAAGCATCCGCAGCGTATACAGAAGCTCGGTCAGCGGTACGGTTACGAGTAAAAACAGCATACAGGATACGGCAGCAATCGAACGAGTGATGAGATGAAGTGCGTTTTGCAAGCCATCGTAGCTGATGTATAGCGTAGTTGAACTACTGATGGTGAGACTGGCGAAGATGTGACTTGTATCGGCTTCCATCGAAACTGCTGATTGCACGGCGGTTACGGGTTCTGTCCCGCTCCCCCACTCCAGCAGCAGGGCTGGCAGGCTGACGAGTACGAACAGCATCGGCAGCAGCAGCATTTTTAGATAAAAGAGAGTAGGCACACGGGCCCCCCCGACGATCCAATAGCTCACCCAGACGAGTGCGGTGACCTGCACCAACGGACCGCTGACCAGCACGGCCAATAAGGTCAGCAGCGCAAAGGTGATTTTGTGTCCGGCCGTCACATCACGCAGTCCGTTGTTGTGTGAAATCGATTCAAGCGGAAAGGTCATTCGATGCTCCTGTTGGCTTGTGGGTGTGGCTGATGCAGTTGATCTTGCTGCTGGGCTTCTTTATGCGAGCGGCCTTTGTAAAAACCAATCGCATACCCGATCACCCCCGCACCGATGGCGGCTTGGACAGCAAACAGCAGGCTCTCCGTCTCCCCGCCCGGCGGCTCAAGCAATGGCTCAAACCATGCCTGATAGCCCGGTGCGAGTTCGCCGATCGCTTCCTGTGCGGTACCGTCTGATCCGCCAAATTCGGAATCCTTGACCAGAATCAACGGCAGAACCGTAATCACGACAACGGCGAGCAAAAGACAGATGTTGATCCATTTAGATGCGCGTGTCATTGGGTTCCCTCCCGTTTGAACAGTTGGAGCTGCTTGAGTTCAGCGGCATTGTACGTGTGAATCAGGTTCCAGACCAGCACGGTAAGCAGTCCTTCGCTGATCGCCAGCGGAATCTGTGTAATGGCAAAAATACCAGCGAATTTGCCCAGCGATGCAAGCATCCCCCCCTGCTCTGCCGGGAAAGCAAGCGCCAGCTGGAGTGAGGTGACGAGATAGGTGGTCAGGTTGGCAAGCATAGCCGCAAGAAAAACGGCTACGCGCTGTTTCCCGCCGAAGCGCATCGTCCAGCGATATACGCCGTAACCCACGAACGGCCCGACGACCGCCATCGAAAAGGCATTGGCTCCCAGTGTCGTAAGCCCGCCGTGCGCGAGCAGCAACGCTTGGAAAACAAGTACGATGGTACCAAGCACTGTCATCGCCTGCGGGCCAAACAGGATAGCCCCAAGCCCTGTTCCTGTCGGATGTGAGCTGCTGCCTGTCACAGACGGGAGCTTCAGCGCGGACAGGACAAAGGCAAAGGCCCCCGCGAGTCCGAGCAAGAGCTTCAGCTCGGGATTATCACGGACGATTTTTTGCAGGGAACGGATGCCCCAGATGAAGAACGGTACAAACATCGCCCACCAGAACAGCGCCCAGCCTAATGGCAAAAATCCTTCCATAATATGCATGGCGTGTGCGGTCTCTGGTGTGGTGAGTGTGATGTAGAGGGTGAGTGCTGTGATCAGAGTGAACGAGGTCATTGTGAGTTTTCGCATGACCGAACCCTCCTTTTTCATAGTGATAAATTTTTTGGAAAACAGGTTGCTTCTTAGATGGAGCATTCTTATTCGATCGTGCTTTTTACTATTGTTCTTGTTTGGCCTGGGTTTTGCCTGAATGTTGACTCGAGCCATTTTACGATCTAGCGGTTGATCACAGCGCTTGCTGTCGGCATGCCAAGGATTTGATAGAGCTTGTCCATATCAAGATGCTCTTCGACATGGCGGGCCAGCATATTGTAAGCTTCCTCACGGCGGACAGACTCGGGGACTACCTCGTCTGAGAGCGGCTGGAGTCCTTTTTCGACACGGATTTGATTGGTCAGCTGACGTGTCAGGTGGCGGTTGTGGAAGATGCCGTGCAGGTACGTGCCGAGCACACGGCCATCTGCGGAGATGGCGCCGTCTTCCCGACCGTCTTCGAGCAGAACAAAAGGCTTGGCCTGTGTGCGGTCAAGGGTGCTGACGCCGAGGTGGATTTCGTAGCCGGTGAGGGTCGACTCTGTTGGTGTTGGTGCTTCAAAATCCTGATCGGCTGGTGTCAGAAAGGACGGTTGATAGAGACGCCCCGCGATCTGCACGGTTCGTTTGGTAGGATTGAACACGGTTTCGACCGGCAACAATCCGAGTCCGGCATACTCTCCCCCTGTCCCCTCTACCGCATGCGGGTCATAGAGATGGGTTCCGAGCATTTGGTAGCCGCCGCAGATTCCGATGACGCGTTTGCCTTTTTCATGGTGACAAAGGATCGCTTGGTCAAGACCGGTCTGTTGCAGCCAGAGGTAATCCTCCACCGTGTTTTTCGTACCAGGAATGATGATCAGGTCGGGCTGGCCCAGCTCGCGCGCGTTGCTGACATAGCGCACACCAGCGTCCGGCTCGTCGAACAGTGGATCAAAGTCGGTAAAATTGGAGATACGAGGCAGGCGGATCACGGCGATGTCGATGGCAAACTCGCCTTGGCGCGGGCGTTTGAGCCGGAGCGCGGAGAGTGCGAGTGAGTCCTCTGCTTCGATGTCGACGTTCATATAAGGCAGCACCGCGAGCACCGGGATGCCTGTGCGCTCCTCCAGCCATTGGACACCGTCATCGAGCAGGTCGCGGCGTCCACGGAATTTGTTGATGATAAAGCCTTTGATACGCTGGCGCTCGTCTTCGGGCAGCAGCTCAAGCGTACCGATAATGGAGGCAAACACCCCACCGCGCTCGATGTCCGCCACGAGGATGACGGATGCATCAGCCAAATGGGCCATCCGCATGTTGGCAATATCTCGGTCGCGCAGGTTGACTTCGGCTGGGCTTCCCGCCCCTTCAAGGATAAGCAGGTCGTATTCGTTTTGCAGGCGCAAAAGTGCTTCGTGGGCGATCGGAAGCGCTTCCTTGACATAGGTTTCACGGTATTCCTTGGCATCGAGGTCGGCATGGCGGCGTCCGTGGACGATGATCTCGGCTACCATGTCTTGCTTGGGCTTGAGCAATATCGGGTTCATATCCGTCGTCGCCACGACACGGCATGCTTCGGCTTGGACGCCTTGGGCGCGGCCGATCTCGCCGCCATCCTGAGTGACGTAGGAGTTGAGCGCCATATTTTGCGATTTGAACGGGGCGACGCGGACGCCTTTATTGGCAAACATCCGGCACAGGGCGGTACAGATCAGGCTTTTGCCTACATCGGAGGCGGTGCCTTGGATCATCAGGGCGCGGGCTTGTGACGATGGAGTCATCTGCGCTCCCTCCTTTTTTTGGTAGAACGGCTTTGTTGCATAGCCTTATTTAAAACTCCAAGCCCTTCACGGCAGGAATTCCTTCATCGTAATAATGTTTGGTCGCGGCGATCGTGGAGACCAAGTCGGCAATCTCGATCAGCTTCGGCGATGCACTACGCCCAGTCACAACCAGATGCATGTGCGGCGGCCGGTTGCGGATCGCTTCGGCTACTTCGGTAATCGGAAGCACGTCATCGATCGGAAAAGTGGTGATCGCCAGTGCGTTGTTCAACTCATCGAGCACGAGCAGATCCAGCTCTGGGTTGTTGAGGGCTTCTTTTGTGATCGCCCAGGCTTTTTGCAGGGCCTCCCGGTGTTCCTCCGGGGTTTTCGTCCAAGTGAATCCGATGCCGAGCTGGCTGATCTCGACGCCCAGTTTTTGCAGGGCAAGCGCTTCGCCGTAGGTGCGCTGTGGGGATTTGATGAATTGCAGGATTTTGACCTTCATGCCCCGTCCGACAGCTCGCAGGCTGACGCCGAGGGCTGCGGTGGTTTTGCCTTTGCCGTCGCCAGTGTACATGAGGAAAAGCCCGCGGCGGTTGGTACGGTCTGGTTCAGCTGGTGTGGACGCGCCAGTTGGTGCGGATGATACCGATGCGGCTGAAGCCATGCTCTGCTGTTCTTTTTCCATGCTCATGCCTGTACCCTCCTGTTGCGATATTCGCGGCATTGATCAAGCCAACGCGCCACCATCTGTGGATGGGAAGCAAAATGCAGATGGGTGTAGCCTGCCAGCACGTTGCCTGTGGCATAGCCTTCCAGCTTAGTGCCGCGCAAGCCTGTGACTTCATAGGCGTGGTTATCTGACTGTTCGTTCACAAGGGTTGAGTAGTGGAACTCATGGCCGCGTGCGGTTTCACCTTTGTTCAACAGGAGTGAATCGGTCTGAGCGGTTGCTTCGCGGTAGCCGAGGGCGGCCAGTCGATCCTGCATGCGCACTTCATTCGGGATGAGTCCCACCATTTCGTAACGGTTGCCTGCACGGTCATGAATCGCTTCGGTCAGGAACATGAAGCCGCCGCATTCGGCAAAGGTAGGCAGACCTGATTGGATGCGCCGCTTCAGCTCTTGGCGCATGTCTGCGTGCATGGCGAGAGTGGCTGCGAACTCTTCCGGGAAGCCGCCGCCGATGTAGAGAGCGTCTGCCTCTGCCGGCGGGAGTTCACCTGCAAGCGGACTGAAAAAATGCAGGGTCGCGCCGTAGGCTTGCAGCAGTTCGAGGTTTTCCTGGTAGTAGAAGTTGAAAGCGGCGTCACGGGCGACGGCGATGTGGACAGGGTCTGGAGTGTAAGCGATGGACGGCGTGTGAGCCGCATGGGTTTGAACAGCATGTTCTTGGCCAGCATGCGTTTGGCCAGCAGATGCTGTGTCAACTGCCGTAGCACCAACCGCGTCACCCGCGTCACCACTCCAAGCAGCAACAGGAGCAAATAATTTCGCTTCCGGCTCCTCCACTGCCGAGCTGCCACGCGCGATCTCCATGAGCAGATCGAGATCGATTCCCGCCTCCACCTTCTCTGCGAGCTGGTCAAACCACGGCTGCATCTCACCGCGCTCAATCGCAGGGATCAGGCCGAGGTGACGCTCAGGGACGCTCAGGTTTTTATCATGCAAAAGGTAGCCGATCACCGGCACACCGCACATCTGCTCCACGGCGGCTTTGACCAGCTGATAATGCCCGGCACTGCCGCAACGGTTAGCGATGACTCCGGCGATCTTGACGGATGGCTCAAGCGTTTGGAAGCCTTTGACGATGGCGGCTGCACTGCGGGCCATCGCTTTGACATCAACGACGAGGATCACGGGTGCATCAAGGCAAAGGCTGATCTCGGCCGTACTGCCGCGGTTGCTCAGCGGGTCCTTGCCATCGTAGAAGCCCATGACACCTTCGATAACGCTCAGATCAGCGTCCTCACTTCCGCGCCAAAAAATCTCACGCATCATGTCCGGCTCCATCATCCATGTGTCGAGGTTGCGGGAGATGCGCCCGGTTGCGGCGGTGTGATAGGACGGATCGATATAGTCGGGGCCTACCTTGAAGCCTTGGACTTGCAGACCGCGCTTTTTCAAGGCCGCCATGATGCCGATGGTGAGGGTGGTTTTGCCTGCTCCGCTGTTGGTGCCTGTGAGGACGAGACGCGGGCGGTTGCTTGCTGGGGTCATACCAGCACCTCCTCTTTCGGCTGCCAGATCGCGATGGAGATCGTGACGTTGCCGCTTTTTTGTTTATCCAAAAGCGGCTTGTTCACTCCAGCTGACCGGAGTGCTGCCGGTTCACTGACACCGTACGCGCCTGTGTATTTATACACCGTCTCAGACGGTTCGCTAATCGGAATTTCGTTCAGCTCGGCTGGGGTGTAAGTAACTAACTCCCAGCCGTATTTTTCACAGACAGCCAGAAGGCCCTCCTCGTCTTTTTTCAGATCGATGGTGGCGAGGTGGCGGACGCTCTTGATCGAAAGCTTCTGCGTAGCCAGCGTCTCGGTGATGACGGATTCGATCTCCTCTGCGCTCGTCCCACGGTTGCAGCCGATACCGACGACCACGGTGCGTGGGCGATAGACGATGCCGTTGGTGAGGAAGCGCGCCTCTTCTTTTGGTTCGAGCAGACGGTGCGTGATGATTAGAGCCGCGTGAAAAGACTCCTCCCACGCAGCCTGCAAGGAATCATACACACGGATATGGGATGGAATCGGCTTGTCTGGGTACATCCACCAGTTGGGCTCCCCTGCTTCTTGAATGATCGCGATCGGTTCTTCATTGACGACACTGGCACTGACAGGCGTTGCCTTCTCGAAGCTGTCGAGTCTCCAGCCGAAAGATCGGCCAAACAGGTCGACCGGAATCGTCTGCTGTACGTCGGAAGCTGTGGTGATCACAGGCTTGGCACCGATCAGCCGGGCGATTTCGCGGGTCAGTTCATTGGCACCGCCGAGATGACCAGACAAGACGCTGATCGCATGTTCTCCACGGTCATCGACGACGACGACACCAGGGTCTGTCTTTTTATCCTGCAGGACAGGAGCCATCATCCGGACGACAGCGCCGAGCGAGATGAAAGAGATCAACCCTGTATACTGTTTGAAAAAGTCGGGAAACAACAGGCGGACAGAGCCGTTGAACAGGCGGATGCCGCGCTCGGCTTCGTCTCCTGTTGCGAATTTTTCCATGTAATAGAGATGGGAACCGTCGAGCTGTTCATACAGCTTGCGGGCTTTCTCCACGCCGTGCTTGGTGATGGCGACGATGGCGTAGGGGCGCTTGTCTGAGTTGGTGACCACAGATTGGGCCGCTGGGGCTGTTGTGTCGTGATCAGGTTGTGTACCCGTTTGGCTTACCTCGCTCACGGCTGTGACACTCCTTTGCGGAAGCGGTGCGTGAAGCTGGCATCATACAGCTTGGAGCGATGCTCGGAGTGGTCGTGAAGACCCGGATCAAGCGCCCAGCCAGCGAGAATCATCGCATGGCTGCGGATTCCGTTGGCGGCCATGTCGGCGTCGAGATTGGCGAGTGTAGTGCGGACGATTTTTTGATCCGGCCAAGAGGCGCGTTGCACGACAGCGACAGGCGTATCTTCAGTCCAGCCTGCATCGTACAGCTCTTTTACCACTTTTTTGGTCAAGGTCGCGCTGAGGTACAGGGCGATCGTGCTGTGGTGGCTGGCGAGGTCCTTGAGCTTTTCCAGCTCTGGCACAGGGGTACGACCTTCCGCGCGGGTGAGGATCAGGGTCTGGGTCAGTTCAGGGACGGTCAGTTCGGCCTGTACAGCGGCGGCTGCGGCAAACACGGAGCTGACTCCTGGGACGATCGTGTAGGCGATGCCTGCTTTTTTCAGCAATACCATCTGTTCGAGGATCGCGCCATAGACGGACGGGTCACCGGTATGTACACGTGCTACGCTTTTGCCTGCGCGGACGCGGTCGATCATGATGTCAACCATTTCATCGAGGGAGAGTCCAGCGCTCTTGATCACTTCGGCGTCAGGATGGGCTTTGGCGATCAGGTCGTCGTTGACGAGGGAGTCGGTGTACATGACGACGTCTGCGTTGGTCAGGATGTTGAACCCTTTTACCGTGATCAGGTCAGGGTCGCCTGGGCCTGCGCCGACAATATAGACTTGTTTTTCCAGTTGGATGGATGTAGACATGGTGCTATTCCCCTTTCCGTACGACCATCAGGGTGAGATATTCCAGCTCTTCACCGCGCAGCTCTTCTACGTTGCGCCAGATGGTTTCTTCGCCTGAGGTTACTTTGGTCACGACAGATGCCGCGCGGGTGAGACCCAGTTCGTCGAGCAGGTCGATGATCAGGTCAAGCACCTTGGCTACCTTCAAAAAGATCACGGTATCGTGGGACACCAACGCTTGGCGCATCGCTTCGCGGTCGTCGAGCGCCGGGATGATCGCCACCTGCTCATCACCGTCTGCGAGCGGTACGCCGATGCGGGCTGCAGCGCCGAGTACAGACGAGATGCCTGGGACGGTCACGATTGGTACGTCAGGGTGTTTGCTGTTCATTTCACGGGCCATGTGGATGAAGGTGCTGTAGAGATTCGGGTCGCCCTCGGTGACGAAGACGACGTTTTTGCCTTCGGCGAGCTTGGCGTAGACCTGCTCCACGGTTTTGCCCCATTGCTTCTGCAGGACGTTGATGTCGCGGGTCATTGGGAAGATCAGGCCGAGCATCTCTTTTTGCAGGCCGCGGGTGTAGTGCTCAACGATGCTATAGGCGTAGCTTTTGCTGCCGGAGCGTTTGCTTGGGTAGGCGATCACGTCGGCTTCCTTCATCATGCGGAAGGCTTTGATCGTGATCAGCTCAGGATCGCCAGGGCCGATGCCGACGCCGTACAGGGTGCCGACTGTGGTGGCTTGGGTGCTTGCGGATGTATGGGACGGCTGTGTGGAGCCTGTTGTGTTCGCGCTTGTTGGAGCTTGGGTGATGGTGCTTTGGTCGATGGTTGTCATATGGGGTACTCCCTCCCTTGGTTGGGTGCTGTTGCTTCGCTTTGATCTACTGGTGAGGTTATTGCATCGGGTTTTCGTCGCGGTGGCGGTTTATGCGTCCTGCGCTGTCTCTTCCGCCGCTTCTGGCATTGCTTTTTTCATCGTGATGATATAGACCGGATTCAATCCTTCCAATCGGGTCAGGTGCAGAATCGGCTTGCTCCGCGCTACGGATACCATCGTGACGGAGACGTCGAGGCCAAGTGATTTGGCGGCCTGCATCGCTTCGTACAGATTTTCAATCGTGACGGCATTGAGCACGATCCGCCCATTTTCGCGCAGGCGTCCGGCGCATTGGGCCAACAGCTCTGGCAGTTCACCACCGCTGCCGCCGATGAAGACCGCATCCGGGTCAGGGAATGAATCGAGTCCAGCAGGTGCTTTGGCATGGACAAAGGTGATATCGGTGCGGAACTTGTATGCATTGGCACGAGCATTTTCGAGGTCGGCTTCATTCTTCTCTACGGCATAAATCTGACCATACGGAGCCAGCTTCGCCGCTTCAACAGCAATGGAGCCGGTGCATGTCCCGATGTCCCAGACGATGCTGTCTTTTTGCAGGTTCAATTCAGCTAAACTGATGACACGTACCTCTTTTTTCGTGATCAATCCCTTGTCAGGCTTGCGCTGGATGAACTCTTCGTCAGGGATGCCGACCGTCCACGTGCGCGGAACGACTCCCTGCTTTCGGCGCAGGATCACGACATTGAGCGGGTCGATCTCGGTCTCCCGAGCCAGTTCATCCAAGCGAAACCAGCGGCAACGCTCTTCTTTGCTGTCCAAGCGCTCAGCGACGAAGGCATCGTACTCCTCCATGCCATAAGAAAGCAGGTACTTGGCGATCACGGACGGCGTATTTTCGTTGTCGGTCAAAAGCGCTACCTTTTCCTCGCCGTCGATGCGCTGAGCCAAGCCCAGCATCGGTCTGCCGTGTACGCTGTCGATGTGGGCGTCATTGCTGCTTTCCTTCATCCGGGCGAATGCCAGCTGGATGCTGGAAAAGTGCGGGATGATCGTCACGGTTTCTTTGCCCAGCTTGCTTGCAAGAAGTCCACCCACGCCAAAAAACATCGGGTCACCGGAAGCAAGCACCGCGACCTGTTTGCCGTCTTTTGCCGCTTTGCGGATTTTTTCGATGATGGATAATAATCCGCCCTTAAATACCCAGCGCTCGCTGAATACTTCTGGGAAAAATTCAAGATGCCGCTCTCCCCCTACGAGAACATCAGCGGCGTGTATTGCTTCGATCGCGTGCGGATGCAGGCTCGGATGCCCGTCATCCCCGATCCCGATCACGGTTACCGGTGTCTTCGTTGCCATCATATACCGCCCTCCCTAGTATCTCTCCCTGCAAAGTCGTAAGGATCGTCTCGATCTCTACGTCTTTGCCCACATGGTTATATATCTCTTTTCCACAATATATGGCGAGTCTGTCAAAAAACGAATGCAATCCCGCCGCCATCATCAAATCTCCTGCATGAGAGGCGGTATTGGCGGTGCGAATCTGCTCCTGCAGCTCCTCGTCCGCACCAGACTCTGCGGCGACCCGGGCGAGGAAGCCGAAGTCAACCGGGGCGCTTTTGGAGTGCACCATCATGACGCCTTGGGCTACCTTCGACAGCTTGCCCATCATGCCGACGACGGTCATTCGGTGAAAGCCCTGCTTTTTGCCGATCATCGCGCTGAAGCCGACGAAATCGCCCATCTGGATAAAGGCTTCCTCCGGCCAGTCCGGGTAGAGCTCCATCGCCTTCTTCTCGCTGCGTCCCCCAGTGGTGAGCGCGAGTGCTTGGCAACCACCTGCTTTTGCCACCTTGATCGCTTGGGCGACAGAGGCTTTGTAAGCTGCGGTGGAAAAAGGAACGACGATACCGCGCGTGCCGAGGATGGAGATGCCTCCGAGGATGCCGAGCCGTTCGTTGAGCGTCTTTTTGGCGATCTGTTCTCCGTCTGGGACCGAGATGATGACCGATACGCCATGGTTCGGCTCCAGACAGTCGATCTCTTGGTCTCGTAGTACTTCGTCGACCACCTCGGTAATCATCTTGCGCGGGACAGGGTTGATCGCCGCTTCGCCGACTGCTACGGCTAGACCGGGTTTAGTGACACGACCGACACCGATCCCGCCGTCCAGCACGAATCCCGGCTGCTCCTGCCATGCGACACGCGACAGGATCAAGGCTCCGTGCGTAGCGTCCGGGTCGTCCCCGCCGTCTTTGATGATGCCGGATTCGACCCAATCGTCGCCGCGCTCCTGTTGGACGATCTGAAAGGTGACGCGTTCACCAATCGGCAAAAGGATCTCCACCTCGTTGACGGGTGCCCCGGTGCAGAGCGCCAGCAGAGACGCTTTGGTTGCCGCTGTGGCGCATGAGCCTGTGGTGTAGCCGTGACGCAGTGGTTTGTCTGTATTTTCAGGTGCTGAAGCCTTCACTGATGATTGGCCCGCTGGACTGTTTGGATAATCCGGCTGGGTAGGACGGTCTGCACTCGCTTGTTCGTTCTCGTGCGCCTGGGCGTTCGCGGCGCTCTTTTCTTCCTTCATGTTTACTTAGTGCCTGCCAGTTCTTTGGCCATCAGGGACAGCGCATTGACGGAGGCTACGGCTACCGGGCTGCCGCCTTTACGCCCGATGTTGGTGATGAACGGGATGTCGAGCTTCGCCAGCTCTTCCTTGGATTCAGCAGCGCTGACGAATCCGACCGGCACACCGATGACCAGTGATGGCTTGGCGATGCCTTCCTTGACGAGGCGGATCAGCTCAAGCAGAGCGGTCGGAGCGTTCCCGATCGCGTAGATGCCGCCTTGGACTTCACGCACGGCCTTGCGGATGGAGATGATGGCGCGGGTGGTGTTTTCTTTTTTCGCTTCTGCCATGACATCTGCGTCGGAGATGTATACCTTCACATCACCGCCAAAAGACTCCAGGCGCGGCTTGCTGATCCCCACCTGCACCATCTGTACGTCGGCTACGATGGACTCCCCGCGTTGGATTGCTTGAATCCCTGCTTGGATTGCATCCGGGTGAAAAATCATGCTGTGTCCAAACTCGAAGTCAGCGGTCGCATGGATGACACGCTGTGCGACACGGTATTGTTCAGGGGTGTAGGCGTGTTCGCCAAGCTCCTCGGTGATGATCTCGAAGCTTTTTTCCTCGATCTCTTGCGGTTGGATGGTGAGCGGTTGGAATTCGGTGTGGAAAATGGATGACATGGGGGTGGCCTCCTTGGGAAAATGAGTTTTTATGTTTGGTTTTGGTGTTTACATAATGTTTTTATGTTTATCAAATTTATTTAGTAATATTTAAAAATTGATGAACGCTTTTTGGAGATGCTTTTGATGTTTCAGCCGTTTGATGTTTCAGCTTTTCAGTCTCTTCGTTGATCCTTGCGTTCTAAACATTGATTCATTCATTCATTCATGGCCTGGACGTATCCGCTCACAACGTCTTTTAACGGACAGCCTGCGCTTGTTTATTCGCAGCCAACGCCTGCAACACACCGTCAAAATCACTGTACAGCGCACCATACGTAAGCTTCGGACGGTCGATCATGATCGTGAAAATGCCCAGCTCCATCGCCGCCTCCAGCTTCTCGTCGACGGCACCGACCTGACCGCTCTCCTTGGTGATCATCGTGGTGACCCCATAGTGCTGATACAGCGCTGCGTTCATCTCCTTGGAAAAAGGGCCTTGCATGGCAACGATGTTTTTCTGCTCGACACCCAGCTCCTCGCATTTTTCCATGTTGTCCTTGCGCGGCAGCATGCGGGCGACGAGCCTGATGTCTGGGTCCCCAATCAGATGCTTGGCAAAAATCCCGAGTGTTTTGCTGCCCGTGGTCAGCATGACGACGCCTTTGCGTTCTTTGGCGGCGAGTGCTGCGGTCTGGTAGTCCGGAACGATCTGGACGTTAGGGTGATGGATGTAGCTGCGGGTCTCCCGCTCGTAGCGGATATATGGGACACCCAGCTCCTCTGCTGCGGCCATCGCGTTCTTAGAGGCTTCCTCGGCAAACGGATGGGAAGCGTCGACGATGGTGGTCACGCCCTGTTCTTTGGCAAAGGCGACCATCTCCGGCTGCGGCAAACGCCCGACGCGGACTTGGATCTGTTCATCCTGCAGGCTTTTCGCGGCGGAATCGGTGACGACGGTGGCGATCAGCGGATAGCCTTCGTTTTGGAGCAAAACAGCCAATTCGCGGGCATCGCTGGTTCCGGCGAGAAAGAGGATCATACGGAAACCTCCGTTTTTTTGGCTGGGTGGTGATCATGACCGTCTTTGTGATCGTGAGAATGATCGTGACTGTGGTCACAGGAATGGCTGTGCGTATGTTCGTGGCTATGATCATGGGAATGACTGTGGTTATGTTCGTGACTGTGATCACAGGAATGACTGTGCGTATGCTCGTGACTGTGATCATGGGAATGGTCGTGATCATGGTGGTGATCGTGGTCATGGTCGTGATGATGATGGTGATGATCCACAGGCGCCATCTTGCGGAACACGCACATGTCACAGTTCCCAACCGCTCTGCCTTCCAGTGCTTCCATCGCCCGTTCTGCCGTCAGATGGGCCAGCTGCTCATGGAAGCCGAGGAACTCGGTCATCTCAACGGCCACTCCCGGATGCTTTTCACGGAATGCCTCGATGGCATCCCGAAGGCGGTTCATCAGTACACCGGTAAAGAGCAGATACGGCATGACGATCACTTTTTTCATCCCGCCGCGCAAGGAGCGCTCCAAGCCTTCCTCCAGTGTCGGACGGGTCACGCCCATGAACGCCAGCTCCACCTCAGCCACACCAGCGGATTCCCAGAGCAGGCGGCCGATTTTGTACATATCGCTGTTGGCATCCGGGTCACTGCTGCCGCGCCCGACAAGCAGGATCGCCGTTTCTTCTTTGGCGATGTCTGTTGCATTCTCAGCACTTGCTGCCGCAACCTCAGCTTGCACCGCGCTCAGACGGTCCTGCACGATTTCCATCATTTTTTCATGCACACCAAACGGACGACCGTACGTGAAGGTGACATGTGGGTACTTTTCTTTCGCCTCGTCGATCTCATGCGGAATATGGATTTTGGCATGTCCGGCAGAGAACAGCATCAGCGGTACCAATGCTACCCGTGTCGCTCCGCGCTCCACACAGCGGCGAATCCCTGTCGCAATCGTCGGCGTCGTCAGCTCCAAAAAGCACGTCTCATAGATCGGCACATCCGACTGCCCGCGCAAAATCTCCTCCACCTGCTGGGTAAACGCCACCAGCTGCTCATTGCCCGCCTGCTCGCGGCTCCCGTGTCCGACAAACAAAATCGCTTCCATACTCAATTCCTCCCAGATGTCTTTTTTTTACTTACACCGAACCGAATACGCTGCCGGCCTTTAATCCCCACACACCGAATCAATCACCAGCGGCGCTACATAATCCTCATGCTCGAATTCTCCGATGCGGCCCACTCGTTTGAAAAATTTATGGAAACGCTCGTCAATATGTCCGCGCTTTTTAAACTCCATAACCACCTGCTCGACGACCTCGATGATCTGATCAGCCGGTACGCCTTCTGCCACGCGCTGTCCCGGATGTGCGTTACGCCCGATGCGCTTGCCTCCGAGGAACAGATCGTAGGCACCACGGCGATAGACCAGACCGATGTCCTCCATCACCGCGCCATAGCAGGCCATTCCACAGCCGTTGAAGCCGATTTTCAGCTCTTTTGGCATTTCTAATCCATCTAATTTTTGTGCCAATTCCTCGGCGATTGGGATCGATTCATCCTTCTCCAGATCGCAAAAATCGCACGCCTTCACCTGTGCTACCTGACCAATCGGGAAGACGAGGAATCCGACTGCTTCAAGCTGTGCCACCACCTCATCCGGGTTGACCTGCGGGATGCGCAGGATGATCTGGTGTTCGATGGTGTAGTTCATCTCGCCGCCATTCTCAGTCAGATCGGCGAGGACACGCATCTGGTCAGAGGTGAAGCGTTTGGTCGCGACGCCTGGAGAGACGCCCACTTCAAAAATGTCGATGACCCCGTTCACTGCACGTGGGGCGGTTGCCTCGATGTAGCCTGCGGATGCAAGCTCCGGATTGAGGTAGGAAAGAGCCTCCATCGCAGTGCGGAACAAGTCCTGCGGAGCGATAGTATCGGAGAGTGGCTTGGCGGTTGGGACGGATGGAGCTGCCTGTTGGCTAATCCCATTAACTGCGCTCACTACCGAACCCGGCTGTGTAGAAACTGCTGCAGATGCGGCGGATACCGCAGGAGCAGAAGTCACATACGCTCCATACGCTCCAGTTCCAGTTCCAGCTCCCGCACTCGCACCTGCTGCACGCTTTCCGCTTACACTCGGCTCGTATTCCTCCGCGTCATAATCCTCTTCTTGCTCCTCGTCATACCCCTGCGCGTACTTCTGCCCCGCACCTGACGCATCATAGCCTTCCGCACTGTGCAGTGCCCACGGTTCTGCAGCCTCCTGCAATCGCTCGTGCGGCTTCAGCGGCTGCTCTTTGCGCTTCAGCGTGTATTTGCGCTGGTACCCGCGCGGCGTAATCATCAGGTTCTCGTAGAAGAAAGTCGTCGAGTTCCCGATAATCACGGTCGTCAGCATCCCGATATCATGCTCCAGCATCTCCGCCAAGGTGGTCATGATCACACTCTGGCGATCACGGTATGCGCTTTTCACCAAGCCGACAGGGGTATCTGGAGAACGGTACTTCAGAAGAATCCGCTGCGTCTCCACGATCTGACGGGTCCGTCGTCCACTGCGCGGATTGTACAGGGCAATGACAAAATCAGCTTCCGCCGCCGCCTCGACCCGCTTGGCAATCGTCGCCCATGGTGTCAGATGGTCACTCAGACTGATCGTGCAGGCATCATGCATCACCGGAGCACCCAAGAGCGACGCACAGGACTGTATCGCCGAGATTCCCGGAATCACTTCTACCTCGATGCCTGAGCCTGGTTTCCAGCCTTTTTCCACCAGCACCTCGTAGACGAGGCCTGCCATACCGTACACCCCGGCGTCCCCACTGGAGATGACGGCCACTGTGTTGCCCATCTCTGCCTGACGAACCGCCTCCTGTGCCCGGCTGACTTCCTCGGTCATCCCTGTACGTACTATCTCTTGATCAGTCAAAAGGTCGCGGATCAAATCCACATAGGTGTTGTAGCCGATAATCATCTGCGACTCTTCAATTGCCGCCCGCGCCCGATAGGTCAGATGGTCAAAATGCCCCGGCCCAAAGCCGATCAAAAGAATTTTTCCGCGTTTCCCGTTCATGATTTTCCCTCCGCGTTTTTTATTTATGTACAAATAAAAATGCACGTCCCTCCCGTCCCATACGGAAGAGTACGTGCATGTTATGATTCGTTCTGTCACCTGTGAAATGCCTGTCCTGACTGTCATAGGATTGCTCCGACATCCCTTCCTATGAAAGGGCCATCGGTTAAGCAAAACAGGTTCAGCCAGGCAGCGGTCAGTCAGCGTAAGACTCGCTCATAACACCTCCCTATCGTCCGTAGGTCAAGCAGTGCGCCAAAATAAGGAGGATATCCTGACTTATGGTTCATCGCATTATCTCCTAGCCTTCCCAGATCGCTTTATCCAGTGGCGGCGGAGTGCTCCCCAATCACAGTGGCGGGACCGTGCCGGATTCTCACCGGCTTCCCCTTCGAACAGCAAGCATTGCCTGTCTGTTCCCTTATTTCCATGTATTATGAAATTGTTGGTTGTTCAAACAGTTTTGCAGGATCACATTTCCAAGTCATTATAGGTTATTTCAGCAAGCTTGACAAGAGAACCAACTGCAAGAAAAAAAGAACATGCAGCTGACCCGCATGTTCTGTATAGCAGACGATCTATTCGGATGAAGGTTGATTCGGGTTCTGGTTTGGGCGTTGGTAATACTTTTTCACGCAGGCCGAGCAGACTCCCCGGCGGCGTGACATCTCGCCGTACATCTTTTCTGTCCCGCACTTTTTGCAGGTGAGATAGAGCTGGCACGAATCGCCGAAATGATCATCCGGGACATTGGTTTTCAGCTCGATTTTGTCCAAATACTTTTTCAGCACAGCAGCGGTATTGCGGGCATCGTCCAAGGCAGAATGCAGGCGTCCGAGTGTCTCCAGACCTGACATCTCAATCGCCTTGTTGAGCCCCATCTGCTGGCGGTCGACGAGCAGCATCGAGATCGGCGGCTGTACGTCATTGTAGTTGCGAAGCCAGTTGAAGGTCACACCAAAACGGGCGCAATGCTCCATCAGCAAGCGTTTGTCGTCGGGTCCCCAGCTGCATATGTAATAATCCGAGCCCATCCACTCGATAAAATCCGTAAAGGCTTGCCGAAACGTTACGGCACTCGCTACATTCTCATCGGTAATCCCCGCGAATTTGCGCGTCCGGTTGTCAAAATAGCCACGAAGCGGTGGAAACACGAACTTCTGGAACTGCTTCTCCGCGCTGATGTCGAGTTGATCCAGATCAAATTTGACCGCACCGATTTCCACGATCTCCTGTGTCTGCCCTTTTTTATAAATCACCGTTGTTTCCAAGTCGTATACAATGACTTGCATGTATTGGATCTCTCCTCTGTCGTACCTCTATATCCCTGATAGGGTTAGCATGCCCGCAATGTTTCCTGAACAATCCATGAGCCTTTCCGAAGCGGTTAAGCTGTGGTTCTCGGATTGATTTGCTATTCGGCACCAGGACCGGTTAGATGACGCATGATCCCCATCACGTCCAGATCCCCCAGCTCGCTTTCTAAGGCATGCTGGTAGGTGCCATATACGGTTTCGGCGAGTGGTGTTCTCGCTCCGTTCTGGAAGGCCAGACGCAGATCCTTGGCCATGTGCTTCAAAGCAAAGGCCGCCGGGAATTCCCCTGCCAAAATAGCATGTGTCTTGAGGCGGGAGATCGCCGAGCCGCAAGCGCTTTCGTTGATGATCGTCATCATGTCTTCGGTGTCAATGCCTTTGTTTTTGGCAAACATCACAGCTTCGGCAATTCCCTGCACGGTGATGCCTAAGAACAGATTGATCGCGAGCTTCGCATTGCTGCCTGCGCCGTTTTCCCCGAGGTGCAGTGACATTTTGCCCAGAGCCTCAAAAATCGGCTTCGCCATCTCATAATCGCGCTCTTCCCCGCCGACGAGGATGATCAGCGTCCCTTCTGTCGCAGGCTTCACACTGCCCGATACCGGAGCATCCAGGAAGCCGATCCCGCGCTCTGCACAGCGCTTCGCGATATAGCGGGAAGTCTCCGGGGAGACCGTGCTCATATCGATCGCAATCGTGCCATTATCAGCACCTGCGAGGATGCCGTCTTCTTTGGTATAGACCTCACGCACTGCATCGTCATCGCTGAGCATGGTGATGACCACTTCACAGGTGGAAAACAGCTGGGCCGGACTCTCCGCATAGGCTGCGCCAAGCGCCAGAAGCGGTTCTGTTTTATCCAAAGTACGGTTGTATACAGTGACTTGATGTCCTGCTTTGATCAAGTTCGTTGCCATCGGTACACCCATGTTGCCAAGGCCAATCCATCCGATATTCATGTTGGGTACTTTCCTTTCTGTATTGTATTCTTATGTATTCTGCTTTCGTTAGTATAACAAAAAAAGACAGGCAGGGACGAGTTTTGTGGGGAGAAAACTCGTCGGCTGCTTGTCTTAGGACATTTTATAGTCAAATACCCGTATCCGGAGTCAAAGTAAAGTGAACATGTCTGCGGTTGCCAAAGGAGTCAATGAGTACAAGAGAGTAAAAACCCGGATCTGTAAACAGAATTTGATTGGCGATCAAGACATCCTTGATAGGAACTGGAATCAGTTGTCCATCCTTCATTCCAACTATTGTAAAAGGCTCTTTATGATAGAGAATTTCTAAGATATGAAAATGCTCCATTTCCTGAATGCCATTCAGGATATTTGCCCCTGATACTCCTAGAGTAAAGTAGAATTCATTAACCACACCGTTCTGATCTAGTATCGTTAGGATATAAGAACCCGCTTCGGTGATCTTACTTCCCAGCGTGTATCCTTCCAGAACCTCGCCATTCCGGGTTAATGAAACATTGGCAATCGTGGAATCCATGCTGAAAGGAATAACCTGATCCTTATACCCTTGTCCATTCACGATTCCTGTGATCGTTACGGTCTTAGCCGGGATGGCCAGCGCAAAATGAACAGTAGCGACTCGACTAGAACTGTCTGTTACCGTTAATACATACTCCCCATTTTCAAACAAAACATTTCCTAATCTATAGGATGGTACAAGAACTCCATCTTTGTATAGTTCTACACTTTGTAGATCTGTGTAGAGAGCAGTAGGAATAACCAATTTTTCGTATACGTGCCCCTCTTCCACTCCTTGAATGACTGGTGTTGGATCATTGGAGGCGATCATAAAAGTGAGTCTGGTTACATTTCCTTTTCGATCAGACGCAACCAGTTCGTAGTTTCCGTCTTCGCTGATCGTTGTATTAAGAAAATACCCATTGACAGGGACGCCATCCTTATTCAGGGTTACATTGGCGATATCGTCTATATTCCCGTACGGTCTGACCGCAGTTTTATACATCTGACCGTTGGATACCCCATAGATTTCTGGTGCGGTTGTATCTATCCGAATTGAGAACGGATAATAGGTGCGCACCCCTTGTATATCGACAGCAGTTAGGAGATACTGACCATTTTCTTGGATCGTAGTCCCTAATGTATACCCTTCTACCGGAAAACTGTCTCGGGTCAAGGTAACAGAATCAAAATTGTAATTTGTTCTGGTCGGTGTAACTGCACTCTCGTAGACCCCACCCGATTCGATACCAGTCACGGGGCTATACCAGGAAATAATGGAGAAACGGATGACAGTCGTATTCCCTTTGATCCCAGTCGCCGTCAGCACGTATTGACCCTCATCGCTAATGGTGGTTCCCAAGCTAAAACCTTCCACCTCCACACCATCTCGAGTAAGCGTCACACCGGTAAGATTCGGGTCACTACTCGTTGGTGTAACTGGAATCAGATAGATCTTGTCTTGCACACCCTCAATCACCAACGGCGGATGCGCTATATTCACCGTAAACGTTACAGTACTGATATACCCCTTCTCATTCGTTACCTTCAATACATAACTAGCATTTACATCGATGGCTGTTCCCAACTCGTATCCAGGGACAACCACACCGTTACGGGTCAATTCTACTTGAGTGATGTCTGTATCTTCTGTCGCAGGTGTAACCGATTCGGTATACTCACGATCATTCGTTACCCCTGTCAATAACGGGCTTCTCAGAATTGTGAATTCAATCAAGGTACCATTTCCCGCACGGTCAACCGCATAAATCGCATAATTGCCTTCCTCTGTAATCGGCTGTCCAAACGTAAATGGGATTGGCTCGATCCCATTTGTGATTCGAACCAATTCGACGCGGGCGATATCCGTATCAAGACTGACCGGTGTCACCGTATCACGATAGACTTTGAGGTGCTCAACTCCAGTAATAACCGGTGGCAAATCAGGCTGGTCAGGTACTGTAACTGGCGGCATGAAAAGAATCGTAAACGGTTTTGTACGAAGTCCTGCTTCCGCCCCTTCGACCGCTTTTGGATCGATCTGAATCATCACATTACTCACGCTGTCACTTGTATCATGCTTGCTGGCACGGCCCGTAAAGCGAACCATGACGATCTCATCCGAAATCCGCTCCACCTGCGCCTCTAGACCCGCAGGCAGATTTTCGGTGTTGAACCATTGTGCCTGCAATTCATTCGCCCATTTCCCATCGGACAATCGCAGTACAACTGGATCTTGCACACTTCCGTTATCGGCAGACGATTCATATAAAACCGAGCTTTCAAGTGTAATTGTTGGCTGTTTGGTCTCGGATACGGTAATCGGGATGCTTGCTTCCATTCCGTCTACGGCCGCGATGATTGCGGTATTGCCTTCTCCTACTGCTGTGACCCGCCCAGTATCATCGACGGTCGCCACGTCTGTGTCAGTAGAGCGCCATGTTACGGTGGCATCTGCGATCTGCTTGCGGCTTTGATCCGTGACGAATGCCAATAGTCTCAAAGACTCATCCGATGCAGAACCGACTGTCAGCTTCGCATCCGGTGCCGTATTGATGATAGTGACCTTCTCCGCCTTCGCCCCTTCGGCCGCCAAGGTAAAATAAACCGATGACTTCACGGCCCCGCCATAGGACGCACGAATCCGAACTTTCTGCTCCTTCTCCGCCTTCAGCGGTTCATAGGTAAATCGCGCTTCCCGCTTCGCCTGATCCCAGACAAAACCCGTGACCTCGATCCCTTCACTCTTTTTCCCAGACACGATCTGGTGAAAGGTAAAATCCTCTGGCTTGGGCGCTGTCTCTTGTTTGCTGCTCAGACGTACGGAGATATAACCATTGGAAGCGGTTACTTTCGTGATCAACGCTTCTTTGGCACTAGCCTGTTCGGTGATAAGAGCAGCTGTCTGATTGCCATTCATCGATGCAGACACCGGGCTTCCCAATGTAAAGAGCAGACTCGCCGAAGCAAGCGTTGCGATAAACCGCTTGGATTGCGGCTGTTTTTTATCTGATTTCATCTACTATTTCCTCACTTCTCATACTCATATCGTTCTTGGTGGGCGTCATGGAGAGGAATCTTCCGTTTCTCGAACCGTTAAACTCGTTATACTCGATAACTCAGATCCGTCAATCTTTCGAAAATTTTGGTTCCTTCTTCCATAGTTCATTATACCTAAATCTCATTTCCTATTTCTATCCCTATTTTTCCGTTCTTGCGAGAATCCCAGCCTTTTTTTACAATGATACAAGGACTAAGACCGAGCGAGGAGAGTAACAGATGGATAAAAAAGAACTGGAACAGCAGATTATCGCCAACTACCAACGCGACGAGGGAATGATGATTCTCGTTTTTGCTCAATGGTGTGCCAATAACGGAGTGGATGCACAGGAACTCTACCGCCAAGCCTATCCGCAACAGGCGGCCAATCCGCTTTTGCAGCAGATGGTAGATTTGACTGTGCCAAAGGAAGAGTCGGAGGAGATCCCGCACGAGACACTGCTTGCGGTTCTATCGATGTTTGGCAATGATGACCTGGCGTTCGTGGTCAGCGAAGAGATCGAGCGGCTGAAAAAAGCCGGGAAGTAGACTGGTTCATTAAGAGGGTATCGTAAGAACAGGTACCATTCGGATGAACAAATAGAGAGGTATCAAAACTAGGCTGGTGAACCCGATTGTGTTCCCGGCTTTTTTCCGTGTCACTACACAAAAAAACGAGCACAGACACATCGTCTGACTCGTTTTTCTTTCTACTCCTACGCCCGTTCCCGCTCTGTCGGATACCAGCAGATCCCCATCGTGCCTTGACCAGTATGCACACCGATCACCGGCCCCATGTTGGCTGTATCGACAGTCAGGTGCGGATAGACCGACTCGATCTCCTGCTTCCAAGCGGTCGCCTCTTCCTGTGCGTTATTATGCAGGATGCCGACGCGCAGGCGCTGTCCGCTCTTGGCTGCCTCTTCGAAAAATTGCAGCATCCGGGCCTTCGCCTTTTTCAGACCCCGTACCTTGTCGACGGAGACGATTTTGGTCTCTTGGAAGGATACCAATGGCTTGATATTGAGCAAGCTTCCGAGCAGGTATTGTGTCCCGCTGACCCGTCCCCCGCGATGAAGCAGCTCCAAGTCATTGACCATAATATAGGAACGGATTTGCGGTGGAATCGTGCGCAGATACGTGACGATCTCTTCCACGGTCGCTCCTTCCTTTTCCATCTGAATGCCCTCAAACAGCATGCTGGCCATCGGATAAGCGCCCATCCACGAGTCGATCACTTCTACGTTGAATCCCACCATCTCGGCCGCCATTTTGGAGGTCTGGTACGTCCCGCTGATCCCGCTCGATACGTGCAGGGCGATACCCTGTTCGTAGCCTTCTGCTTTGAGTCGTTCATACAGCGCGACGAAATCTCCGATGGCTGGCTGAGAGGTTTTTGGCATTTCTTTACAAGATTTTAATTTATCAAAAAATTCTTCAAACGTAAGGTCTACGCCCTCTTTATACTGCGCATCCGCAAAAATGATCTGCAGGGGAACAACGTGAATGTCGTGCTTTTGAATCTCTTCCGTGCTCAGGTAACAAACGCTATCCGTAATCCATGCTATTTTTTTCAGACATCATCACTCCTGATCATATATAAGCAAAACATAATAACCATTTGGAGTCTCCAATATACTATGAAAAAAGCAGGAGTACAAGCGAGTTCACCATTTCGGCAAATGAAAAAAGAACTGCCCCAGTAAAGGGTCAGTTCTCTTGTTTCGTCCGGGTAAACGGATTAGAGTTTTACCACGTTGGAAGCTTGTGGGCCACGGTTGCCTTCGGTTACTTCGAATTGAACCTTTTGACCTTCTTCAAGCGTCTTGAAGCCGTCACCGGTGATAGCAGAATAGTGAACGAACACGTCGTTGTTAGATTCTGTCTCGATGAAACCATAGCCTTTTTCTGCGTTGAACCATTTTACTGTACCTGTTTGCATAAATATAACCTCCAACTTTCATTCACTTATTAAGAAGAATTACTCACGTGGAATAACTCTTCATAATATTTGAATCATTTTAAACACATGTAGATGGTAAGCCTTTACAAATGTTACACTAACTATATCATTTTTTTACTAGACCGACAAGGAATCCGCCTTGAGAATCGTAGGACAAAATCTTCGAGAATTCGACCAAATATGCTGTTTCATACATAGATATACGTCTTCTGTGCAAAACTTGTTGCAAAATGTTGAAAGCGTAAAAACCCTATTGTTTAGTATCATTTACATTTATTATGAAAATATTACGATCTGATACCCGCTCCCGTATATTTTAAAACCATTAAATTTTTCGTTAAGTGTATTGACGCAGTTTATTCACGTTGATACCATACTACATAGAAACTTGTCACATCCTATTATTTTGAAAAAGATTCAACAAAATTGAAAAGGGGAAGTTAATAGATGAAGTCCACAGGTATTGTTCGTAAAGTTGATGAGCTGGGTCGTATCGTACTGCCGATCGAATTGCGCCGTACGTTGGATATTGAAATCAAAGATCCAATGGAGATTTATGTCGACGGAGAGCGTATTATCTTGAAAAAATATGCACCTTCCTGCATTTTTTGCGCAAATGCCGACAAAATCACCCATTTCAAAGGCAAAATGGTCTGCGTCGATTGTTTGGGCGATATGAACGTCACACAAGGCAACTAAGCTTCTTTTCAGCCAATTACATCGAACCGTTGATGGAAAACCAGGGACACCGCTGAGGCCCTGGTTTTTTTGTGTTTTGCTCCACTGGGTATCTCGTCCCAATCATTTAAAAACAATCTTTAATTATAATTATTATAAAAAAGTATTGATTTTTAACTGAGAGATGTTATCATTTCAATTATCAAAGGTTACATAAACTCGACGAGGTGATCTGAAATGACTCAACACAACAACAGACTTACGACAAGCTGGGGTGCTCCAGTCGGTGACAATCAAAACTCCATGACAGCTGGTATGCGCGGCCCAACCTTGATCCAAGATGTGCATCTCTTAGAAAAATTGGCTCATTTCAATCGCGAGCGTGTGCCTGAGCGCGTGGTTCATGCCAAAGGGGCTGGTGCTCATGGTTATTTTGAAGTGACGAATGATCTGACCAACTATACGAAGGCTGCTTTCTTATCCAAAGTAGGCAAGCGCACTCCGATGTTTATCCGCTTCTCCACCGTGGCTGGGGAAAACGGTTCTGCTGATACCGTGCGTGACCCGCGTGGTTTTGCCGTCAAATTCTATACCGAAGAGGGCAACTATGATCTGGTTGGGAACAACACGCCGATCTTCTTCATCCGCGATGCGATCAAGTTCCCTGACTTCATCCACACCCAAAAACGTCATCCGCAGACCCATCTGAAAAACCCTACAGCGGTCTGGGATTTCTGGTCCCACTCCCCTGAGTCTCTGCACCAAGTCACCTATCTAATGGGCGACCGCGGGATTCCTGCCACCTACCGTCATATGAACGGCTATGGCAGCCATACCTTCAAATGGGTCAATGCTCATGGTGAAGCTGTCTGGGTCAAATACCACTTCAAAACCGAGCAAGGTGTGCAAAACCTCTCTGAAGAGATCGCAGCCCGCATCGCTGGGGAAAATCCGGATTATCATACCGAAGACCTGTTCAATGCGATCGAAAACGGGGAATTCCCTGCCTGGACGCTGTATGTCCAGATCATGCCTCTCGAAGATGCCAATACGTACCGTTTCGATCCGTTCGATGTGACCAAGACTTGGAGCCATAAGGATTATCCGCTGATCGAAGTGGGCCGGATGGTTCTCGACCGTAATCCGGAGAACTATTTTGCTGAAGTAGAGCAGGCTACCTTCTCCCCTGGCACGCTGGTTCCTGGTATTGATGTCTCCCCGGACAAAATGCTGCAAGGCCGTCTGTTCGCCTACTCTGATGCGGCCCGTTACCGTGTCGGTGCGAACCACCAGTCCCTGCCGATCAACCGTCCACATCATGAAGTCAAAAACTATCAACGCGATGGTCAAATGCGTCATGACTCGAACGGTGGCGGCTCTGTCTACTACGAGCCAAACAGTTTCGGCGGGCCAACCGAATCTCCTGAGCATAAACAGGCTCCCTTCCCTGTCTATGGCATGGCTGATAGTGTCGCTTATGACCACGATGACCACTATACACAAGCAGGTGATCTGTACCGTCTGATGAGCGCGGACGAACGTACCCGTCTCGTACAGACGATTGTGAATTCCATGAAGCCTGTGACAAGCGATGAGATCAAGCTCCGTCAGATCCGGCATTTTTACAAGGCAGACGCTGAGTATGGTACACGTATTGCACAAGGTCTTGGTCTGCCGGTGCCGCAAGAGGTCAAATCATCCGAGTAATACAAATCATGTAGAATCAGGTGAACCATCATGACAAAACCAAAAGTGCTCTGCCCCGTCTGCCAGACTGAAATCAAGCAGCTCAAGCATAGCAGCAAGTGTGGTTGTGGCAGCAGATTTATGACGGTGAAACGATCCTTCAACCGATAAGGGAGTGACGCAGCTGCTGCCTTCAGTGCCGACTGGGTCATCCGTACGGAATAAGTAGAATCCATACATGAAAAAGCCCGCCTTTGCTCACGATCGCAAAGGCGGGCTTTCTTGCTGTTCTTGTATTTTCTGGGATGCATCCCGTTTCTTTTATTCTATTCTTTCCACCATGCATCAAATGGGGTCGTCGGGAGATGGCGCTTGTGGCGGGTCATGATGTAACGCGCATCCAGCTTAGCCGCTACTTCGGCTGGGACGGATTTGCCTTCGAGGTAGTCGTCGATCTGCTCATAGGTGATACCGAGTGCCTCTTCGTCTGGGAGGAGCGGCTTATTGTCTTCGAGATCAGCGGTCGGGACTTTCAGGTAGATCCCAGGGTCGGCACCGAGGTGTTGGAGGAGCTGTCTGCCTTGGCGTTTGGAGAGTCCTGTGAGTGGTGTGAGATCGCAGGCTCCGTCGCCATGCTTGGTGAAAAAGCCAGTGATCGCTTCCGCAGCATGGTCGGTACCGATGACCAGGCAGCCATGGTGACCGGCGATGTCGTATTGGACCTTCATGCGCTCACGTGCTTTGCGGTTGCCGCGCAGGAAGTCAGAGAGGGACTCACCGACTTGCTCGTTCCAGACCGTATCAGCGGCGTCGACGGCGGGTTTGATATTGAAGGTATAGGTTTTGTCCGGTTGGATGAAAGCCAGAGCGCGTTGGGCATCTGCTTCGTCTTGCTGTACGCCGTACGGGAGGCGGACTGCGATGAAAATATAGTCCTGCCCTGTCTCAGCGCGGAGCTGTTCGATAGCCAGTTGGGCGAGTCGTCCGGCGAGGGAGGAGTCTTGTCCACCGGAAATGCCGAGGACGTAGCCTTTGGCCTTGGTAGCGAGCAGGTAGTTTTTGAGGAATTGGGTGCGGAATTCTACTTCCTGCTTGGCGTCGATGACGGGCTTGACGTCCAGTTCTTTCATGATTTGCTGTTGGAGGCTCATGTGGGGGTTCTCTCCTTTTCTCTCTATCTTTTTATGTACGTGGGTATGTATTGGTTAGTGTAAGTAGGATGGTGAGGGATTGTCAACATCGGCGGTAGCTTTCGGGGTTTGGTGAGAGAGGCAGCGGCTGGCAGGTGGCGCGCCAGATTTAAACCCCTTCGGAAGAAGGGAAAGCTGGCCGCTGCGGGAAGAGAAAGGGCTTGTCCGCGGCAAAAAGGTTCGAGGAAGCGGGTTCAAGCGAAGGGGTTTGCCTCTGGGTGGTTTCAGGGAAGTATGGACGCCCTTTCTCTTCCCTTCGCTGGGTGGGGGTTTAAAAAAGGCTTGCCACCTGCCAGCCGCCGCCTCTCTGCCAGCCTATCGTGATTGAACCGCATGCGCTCAGTTGTTCCCTACGCTTCCTCTGTTCACTCACAGATTTTTTTAGATTCCGCTTACCTAAATCTGATTGATCGTTCAACCATTCACATAAATCCTATCTCCTACCGCTTCGAATGCTTCTGTATCAAATCCATCTTCATATCCCATACCGCCTGGCTCAGATCGACCGGATACTTCTCGGGGTTCAGCTTGCGCAGGTATTCATCCCAGAACAGGCTGAACTGACCTTTGTGATATTCTTTGATCTCGGCGAGGCTGGGTAATTCATACACTTGTTTACCAGCTTGGAAGACAGGGACGAGCAATTGGACCGCATCATAGTGGACGACGAATTTATGCAGGTAGGTATGGACGGGGTCGAACAGCTTGAGCTTGGGCTGGTTATGTACGTTTTCGTCGCGCAGGGCGATGTAGTCTCCTTCGGCTTTGCCGGTGTCGCGGTTGATGATGCGGTAGACGGTTTTGTTGCCGGGAGTGGTGATTTTCTCGGGGTTGCCGGAGATTTTGATGGTGGGGATGAACTGGCCGTCTTCTTCTTTTGCCACCACTTTGTAGACGCCTCCGAGGGCGGGATTGTCAGCGGCAGTGATCAGCTGAGTACCGACGCCCCATGTGTCTACCTTGGCTCCTTGGGCTTTGAGGTTGAAAATCACATGCTCGTCGAGATCGTTGGAGGCGACGATTTTGACATCAGGCAGTCCTGCTTCATCCAGCATCCGGCGCGCTTGGATGGAGAGATAGGCCATATCGCCGGAGTCGAGGCGGATGCCGTGCAGTTTTTTGCCTGCGGCTTGCAATCTCTTGCCTACCTTGATCGCGTTGGGGATGCCGCTTTTGAGCGTGTCATAGGTGTCGACGAGCAGGGTGACATTGGACGGCAGGGCATCTGCGAAGCGCTGGAATGCCTCCTCCTCGCTCTCGTGATCTTGTACCCATGCATGGGCGTGCGTACCCTTCGACGGGATACCAAACAGCATGCCCGCCCGCATATTCGATGTAGCATCAAAACCAGCAAGATACGCAGCACGGGCGCCCCAGACGGCAGCGTCAGCCTCCTGCGCGCGGCGGGAACCGAATTCAAGCAGGATTTCATTCGGAGCGACCTGGCGGATGCGGGCCGCTTTGGTGGCGACGAGGGTCTGGTAATTCATGAAGTTGAGAATCGCCGTCTCTAAGAGCTGCGCCTCGAACACACGGGCTTCAACCCGGACAAGCGGTTCATTGGGGAACACGAGTGTCCCCTCTTTGACACAATGCAGATCACCCGTGAATTTGAAGGATGTAAGCTCCTCTAAAAATCCCGGATCGTACTGCTCCTCCTGCTCAGCGAGATACTGGATCAGTTCGTCGGAAAAACGCAGGCTGTTGATATAATGCACGATCCGCTCTAACCCGGCAAACACGGCATACCCGTTGCCGAACGGTAGCTTGCGGAAATACGCTTCAAAAATGCGCTTTTTGTTGTGCGTCCCGTTTTTCCAGTGGGCATACATCATATTGATCTGATATTTATCGGTGTGAAGCGTGAGATTGTCGTAATCGGCATTGATGTTCATGGAGGATCCTCCGCCCTGTTTTATTGACCGATGATGGTTGCACCGAGGCTGCCCTTAAAATGAGCGAGTGCCCATGCATGGCCGTCCTGATTGAAGCTTTGCACCGCATCGGCGTGTACCGTGATCGCAAAGCCGCGGTTATACGCATCGACCGCTGTGTGCAGGACGCAGATATCGGTGCAGACGCCGACGAGATGCACTTCATGGATTCCGCGCTCACGCAGGCGGATTTCCAGATCTGTCCCGGCAAACGCACTGTATCTGGTTTTGGACATATAATAAATGTTGTCTTGGTTCGCTTGATAGACATCGTCGAGCTTCCCATACAGATCGCGGCCCGGCGTACCATAGATATTGTGCGGCGGAAACAGCTTGCTCTCCGGATGGTACGGATCGCTCTCCTCATGCCCGTCGACCGCCATCACGACGAACTCGCCTGCCTGCACGAATTCCTCTGTCAGCGCCGCGATCCGCTCCTCGATTGCTTGCCCTGGGGCCCCGCAGGTAAGCCGTCCGTCATCCGCGACGAAATCATATGTATAATCAATCACAATCAGTGCCTTTTTCATGACCAGATCCTCCCCTTTTTTTGTTACCATCATAACACCAAAAAAAATACACCGCTACAGAAGCGGTGCAAACAAACGGGCGAACGACTCCTTGTAACGGCGAACCAGGTTTTTGGATTGCAGCCGCAGCCGGACGCTGTTCGACAGATCCTTTTCGAACTGCTCGATCAGCCTGTGCAATACCGGCGTTCTTCCATATAAGAATACATTGGCCTCAAAATTAAGATTGAAGCTGCGGCGGTCGAGATTCGCTGTACCGACCGAGGCGAGTCGGCCATCGACGATCATCACCTTCGCATGCAGGAAACCCTTGGTATAATGATACACCTCCACGCCCGCATCAATCAGCTCATCAATATAACTTTGGGAGGCATAATAGACGAGGACACTGTCAGAGATGCTCGGCAGGATCATCACTACCTTGATGCCTGATTGAGTGGCCGTGCGCAGCGCGACAAGCAGGGTCTCATCCGGAACAAAATAAGGGGAAGCGATATAGACACTCTCTTCTGCTGTCATGATCATCTGCAAAAAGGTCTGACGGATCAGCTCCCATCTGGCCCGTGGATCTGAGGCGATCACTTGTACATCCTGCTCGCCCTGTTTTTGCTGGTTCAAGACGTCAGGAGCCAGATAGGCGGAGGGTTCCAGCCTCTCCCTGCTGACCATACGCCAATCCGCCAGAAAAATATGCTGGATACTCTCCACCGCAGGCCCCTTGATCTCCAGATGGGTGTCCCGCCAATAGCCGAGTTTCGGGTCCTCCCCCAGATACTCGTGGCCGATGTTGAAGCCTCCGATATAGCCGACTTCCCCATCCACTACGACCACTTTCCGATGATTGCGGTAGTTCACGCGCCAGAACAACAGCGGGTTGGATACAGGTAAAAAGATCCCCACATGACCCCCTGCTGCGCGAAGCTGGGCCAGCCACGGTTCAGGCAAATCCTTGCTGCCCAGCGCATCGACGATCAGCCGTACCTCCACACCTTCTTGGGCCTTTTCCATCAGAAGTTCCATCAGTGCCCGCCCCACATGGTCATTGCCGATGATGTAGAAGAGCACATGAACATGCTTTTTGGCCTGTCGGATGGACTGAAAGATGTGTTTATACAAGCTTTCGCCAATGTCAAAAATCTCTACCAGATTGCCTTGATGAAGCTCAGACTCCACATTTACCTGGATCAGGCGGATCAGCCGTCCAGTCGCCGTATGCTCGTCGTGATGCGGTTCTACGCTGATCTCGTGCGGCTTGGGTCTGTTGCGGTTCTCCCGCTTCCGCCATTTGCTGCCGATCAACAGATACAGGGTGATCCCGATCAGCGGCAAGCCGAAAATGGTCACCACCCATGCAATTGTTTTCTCAGGCAAGCGGTTCTCCAGCACGATCACACAGAGAAACCCAATCGTAAATAGAAAATGAAGGAAAAAAAAGATCATCCACCATGTCTGCATGCCAACCTCCAAAATTGCTACATGCGTTTGAAATGGTAGTATAACCGTAATGAGCCTGATTATACGCGTCCGTTCCAGATCAGGGATTCAACGCCTATTTCAGAAACGGATTGCGCCATTCAAAAATCACACCGTAGTCACAGGACTCAGGATCATCTAAGTAGTTGGGGACGATGCTAACCGGGATATGTCCGCAGCGCAGCAGGAAGGTGACGACAGGGTCATTGAGCTCACCCTTGAGTACCAGATCCATATAATCCTCTGGTGTCATCTGCTCCGCGTGGTGGCAGTACATCGGCATGCGGCAGCCGCCGAAAACCCGTTTTAACCCCATATGAATGACGAGGGAACAGATCGCATCGATCAGGATTTTACCGAAGCCGTATTTGCGGTACTTAGGTCTGACCGATATATCCACGGCATAGACAGAATCCCCTTTGGCATCGTGGTTACGGATGTAGCCATTGTCTGTGACATCCTCCCAGCTCTGGTGTCTGACCCCGCCATCCTCGCTTCCCACCATCAACGTCGTGATCGAGCCGATGATCATCCCATCAAACTCTACACAAAAAGCCCCTTCCGGAAACAGTGTCACATGATTGTGAAGCTGTTCCTTGTTCCAGAGAAGCTCCTCAGGAAATGGCGGTGGAAAACACTCCCGTTGAATCTCGATCAACTCGTCAAAATCAGCTTCTGTGTAATTTCGAACCCGGACCAGAACCGGCCGATTCTCCATAAACACATACATATCTCTCACAAACATTCTACTTCCTCCCTTTTCTATCTGTATTTGTCATATCAAAAGTAACAAAATTAAATATTACAATACACATATCTTACTAAAAATCTTATTCGATGAAAACAAAAAACGGGACGAAAATACTAATGATTTCCGCACTGTTTTGTGAAATTAAATATTTTATGGGAAGTTATAGGATATACCATACCCATATATTAGGTCATTAGGCTCATTTGAATTCGTGTAACAGCTCCAAGTCCAACCATTTTTGTTGGCACAAAAAGAGAAAAACGGAAATTTCCCAGCAAATGATACTGGGAAACTCCGTTTTTTTAGGTTGATTGTTTATTTTTTCTGATAAGAAGCCAGTGCGACCGCCAGTTGGTTCTGCACAGCGGTGAGGTTTGCTGCTTTGTCGGTGTAACCATTCATCATGATGGAGAAGACGAGCTTCTCGCCATCTTTGGTGGTGACATAGCCGGACAGGGAACTGACGCCTGTGAGTGTGCCTGTCTTGGCGTGGACATTGCCAGCGGCTGCCGTATCCTTCATGCGGCTGCTGAGTGTGCCGTCTACACCTGCGATTGGCAGGGAGCTGTAATAGGTCTCAAAGTTGGATTGCTTGGTCATCACTTCGAGTACGCTGTTGATGTGGCGTGGGGAGATCAGGTTGTAGCGGGTCAGACCAGAACCATCAATCATATCAAAAGAGGTGCTTACCCCAAGGGATTGGAGCCAGGTCTGTACAGCGGCTGCCCCTGCATCAGCACTGCCTGGTTTGCCTGGTGCTGCTCCGAGCTTTTTCAGGAGCATTTCTGCGTAGAAGTTATCGCTTTTTTTGTTGAGATAGGTGACGATGTCGCTGAGCGGTTCAGATTCAAGCGTGGTCAGCTTGATCGCGTTTGCCTTGGCTGTGCCCAGCTTGACAGTGCTTTTCGGGCTGACTTGGATGCCTGCAGCCTGCATTTTTTCTTTCAAGACGGTTCCGGTATAGTAGGCTGGCTCCTCTACCGGGACGCGCTCATAGTCTGCGGAAGCGTCGATTGGCAGGTTGCCTTTGATATGGATGATGTTTTTGCCGCGTTCACGCTCGATGGCAAAGGTATTTTCTTCATCAGCCCCAACGGTTTTGGATTCGTTGATGACTTGGACGTATGAGGTTTTTGGGAACAGCTCCACTTTGACTGGTTCGCCTGCTTGGGCTGCAGGTGCATAGTCGATCATAACCGTACCGCGGTTGATCGAGAGTGCGCCGATCAGTGCGTTGTAGTAGTAGCTCTCATCGTCCCACGCCCAGCCGAGGCCAAGTCGTTGGTTGTCAAAATACGTATCGTCCATGATCAGGTTGCCGTTCATGCGCTTGATGCCGTTTTCCTTGAGCACTGCGGCGATCTCTTCGACAGAGATCCCTTCCTGTACCTTGAGGCTGTCTTCGGTGTGCAGGGACGGGTCGCCATAGCCTTTGACGATGACGTCACCGTTGAGTACACCAGCAGAGGTGACCTTTTGAGACAGGTAGATTTCGGTTGGGTAGCGGTAATCCTTGCCCAGCTTTTGCAGTGCGGTTGCGCTGGTGAGCAGCTTGAGGTTGGAGGCTGGGGTCAGCAAGCGGTCAGCATCGCGCTCATACAGCACATTTTCGTTGGCTGCACGGTCGAGTGATTTGACGATGACTCCCGTCGTGACGCCTTTCATCTGAGCTTGATCGATGATTGGATCGAGCAGCTTGGAGAGTTCGTATGTTTTGTCCGCAACAGGCTTATATCCGGCAGGTACCTTCAGCTCCGGATAGGTCGCCATGAGGATTCCCAGTTTATCTTGGAAATCACGAGCGTACTTGGACTTGTAGATGCCGTTGATCAGGATGGAGAACGCCAGCTTGTCGCCGTTTTTCGCGGTTACATAGCCGGAGATGGTGTTGACTCCACCCATGGAGCCTGTTTTGGCGATCAGGTTGTTGGCCGCCGGGGTGTTTTTCATCCGGCTTTTGAGCGTACCGTCCACACCTGCGATGGGCAGGGATTTTTCGAACAGCTCTTTGTATTCTTTGCCCTGTACATGGATCAGGAGCTTCAGCATTTGATCAGGGGAGACAAAGTTCATACGGGACAGACCAGAACCGTCTGCATAACGGAACCCGCCGTTGATTCCTGCCTCCTGCATGAACTCAGCTACCACTTCGCCGCCTTTTTCAAAGCTGCCCTCACCCTTTTCCACAGCGCCAAGGTTTTTGAGCAGGACCTCCGCGAAGAAGTTGTCACTGTCTTTGTTCAGCTCCATGATGATATCAGAGAGTGGCCTGGAGTAGTGAATGTAGAACGGAACCCCTTTGGTCAGCACGGTTTTGCTGATCTTGGCAGTCGGCTGGAGCTTGATGCCTTGGGCGGCCAGTTCCTTTTTCAATACATTTCCGACAAAAAGAGTCGGATCTTCCATCGTGACGTCTTCCTCGTAGGCCCCTGCTGCTTTGCCAAGTGTGCCTTTGATGATGATCACGTTTTGACCGCGCGGACGCTCGATGGTGATATTGTCATCTTCACCTTCCACGATCTTCACTTGGTTGACCACGGTTACATAGTCGTTTTGCGGAGCCATTGTGATACTGGGTTTCTGGCCTACCGCCTGATCTGGATTGATGCTCAGCGTGATAAAATTTTTATGTAGGGCAAGTGCGCTGATCTGTGCGCTGTACCCCCATGGCTCATCGTCCCACATCCAGCTAGGACCCAGGCGTACATCGTCAAAATAGCTTTCGTCGAGCAGCAGATCACCATGAATTTCGTTGATGCCTTGTTCTTTGAGGTGTTTCACCAGCTTGGTCAGATCTTCCGGGGCAAAGCTTGGGTCACCGTAGCCTTTTAGCGTCAGGTTTCCTTTTAATACACCGTCTTCCTTGACTTCACCATCTGTGTACACTTCGGTTTTGAACTGGTAGGTCGGGCCAAGCTGATCCAGCGCGGTAGCCGCGACAAACAGCTTCAGATTGGAAGCCGGGACAAACGTGCGGTCTTGGTGGTGCTTGTACAGATATTTTCCTTGCGTCAAGTTGTAGACGGCAATCCCTGGATTGATCCCGAGACTGTTGACGTCTTTGGCAAGGTCGATTATCGATTGTTCAAACTGTGCCGTCAGCGGATCGATCGCCGTGACAGATGCCAGTAACGCTGATCCTGATGCGGTAGTCGGTTCTGCCGCATAGACCGGTACTGCTACCATGTTGCCAATCAATAGTGTCGATAATAAGAGTTTAAACATAGTACCTTTTGTTTTTACCATCGTATTCCCCCTTTATGCATGATTATTAATGAACGCTATATGTAAATTAAATCACAAAATTCTAAATATTATAAGGGTGTTTTTTTGGTTCGCGGGGGTTTTTTGTCGGTTGGGGTGCTTTCTTTTTTGATTTTGGCGTGGGGAGAGAGGGCGACTTTCAAGCTGCTTGCCTGGTTTGAATCCCTTCGTGTGAGGGGGGGCTGTCCGCTACGGAAAAGTTCATGGCTTGTTCGGGGCAAAACATCTGGGTAGTTCAAAGATGTGAGACTGTTGTCCTGAGCGAATTCGAGGAAGTCTGGACGCCATGAACTTATCCTCCGCTGGGCATGGGATTCAAAAGAGGCGCGCTGCTTGAAAGTCGCCCCCTCTCCTTCCGGCTTGAGTGGAAAAGAAAGCACTCCAAAAGAAAAAAAGACCCGGAAGATGGGTCAGGATGGTGGTGTGGGAGCCTAGTGTCTCGGCTCCACCACATTAGACGAGTCATCATAATCATAGCGGAAACCGTCCAAGGGAAGCTGCGCATTCGCCGACACATTTGCCTGATTTTGCGCCGATGCAGAACCTACAGCATCATAAGCCCCAGTGGTACCCGGGTCGCTTGCGTCGATCTGCATACCGGGATTGGGGTCAGGCTTTCCTTGCAGGCGGTTCAGTACTTCCTGATAGGTCATGATCGCTTGATAATCCGTGCTGTTGTTGATGGCATCGCGAAGCACCTGCTCGATGACGGCAGCATCTTGGTTGTTGACTTGCATGGGGAATCCTCCTCTGCTAGAAGCAATGATGTCTTGTTAGTGTAACCGTAGAAAAATTCCCCATGCTACTCTTTTGAGATCTAGACGGTACGGCGTTGTGCGGCTTCGAGGAGCTTTTGGTTGAACTCGCCTTCGAGTCGCTCCAGTTCTTTTTGTACCTCGATGCGCTGCTGTTTGCCTTGTTCGCGGATTTTCAGGATTTCTTCGAGCGCGAAAATGATATCGTCGTTGGATTTTTTGATCGCTTCGATGCTGACGAGGTCCTTCTCATTTTCCTTAGCGATGTCGATGGAGGTGTTTTTCATCATTTCAGAGGTTTCGGTGATCACTTGGTTCATCGTGTCACGGAAATCCTTTTGCAGCTCGTTGGCTTTTTTCATCCGGAAGTTGACGAGGGCCACGCCCATCTTGGTCTGGAACGCTGGAATACCGATGTCGATGGAGGTTCTGATCTTGTCGGTCAGCTGCATTTGTCCGCCTTGGGCCATGCGGGTCTGGCGAAGGGACTGCTCGTTGACCGTTTTGGCGATGATCAGGTCATGGACACGTTTTTCCAGACGTTCTGCGAAGTTGACGAGGTCATTGAGTTCTTGCAGCTCAATTGGGTTCTGAGTAGCTTCAGCTCTTGCACGGCGCTCTGGAATGATCACTTCGTTAAGCTCCTGTACTTTGAGCTTGCCTGCTTCGATGTGCAGGTTGAGATCTTGCAGGTTTTTCAGGCCCGCACGGTAGAGGTTTTCGAGGTAGGAGTTATCCATGATCAGCTGACGGCAGGCTTCTTCGAGCTTGACGGTGATCGTCTCGATCTGATTCTCCACCTTTTGGTATTTGGCCATCGTGCGTCTTACAGCGTCAAAATAGTTGCCAAAAAACGGAATACTGGCAAGGAAGCCTTTGTTCCCGCTTTGCAGGCTGGAGACATCGACGTCCTTGATTTTGAGCAGCAGGTCAGAGACGATCTCCCCTACCGGTCCTGCGTCTTTGGCACGGATGTGTTCGATGATTTGCCCCGATACCTGCTTCATATCTTTCTGGGCGCTCGTACCAAAAGTCAGGACAGCGGACGGGTTGTTCACGTCGATCATTCGGGCGATCTCGGTTACTTTGGCCTGCTCTTCTGTACTCAGTCCGTTGGTTGGGGCTGGTTTGGATTCTTCAAAGTTAGAAAAAAGGCTGATCTGGGTCATAGGTGAATACCTCCATGAATTCTGTTAGTTGCCATCGCCGTCTACATCATGTCGCGCTCCATCTTCATCACATCTTCGAGCGCCTGAATCCGCATGTTCAGGTTCTGGACTTTGTCTTCCTGTATATCGACGATCTGTTCCTCAATGGTCTGGGTCAGCTTTTGCAAAAAGCTCTCCAAGCCTTGGATGCCCTTCTCGATCTCGGGGCTGGAAACATTGGTATTGATAATGGAAGCGTAGTCGACGAGCAGCTCGGACGCTTCCTGCAGGTAGGAGGTCATCCGTTTGATCACGCTGAGCTTGACTGGTTTATGCTCAATCGACTTAAAAAGCTCTGTGGATTTGCCGCACAGCACGAGAATGCTTTGTTTCACATTAGCGTTTTGGATGTTGAGGCTGCTGCGTTGCAGGCTATGTACGTAGCCGTAGCCTTCCTGGATGGCCTTTTGGAATTCTTCGCGGGAGACACCGACCACTTTTTGATAGTCGATTTCGGTCTGCTGTTGCTGTGGTGTGGTGACGGCTTGGGGTTTTTTGTTGCCGATGATGCGTCCGAGGCCCCAGTAGGCCAAGGCTGCGACACCAAGCCCGATGATAAAGCTTCCGACGCCGCCCAATCCGCTGTCTTTAAAAATATTATAGTAGACGATAAATGCAACCCCACCTGCGACCCCTTGGAGTACTTCTGTTTTTCTTGTCATTTTGTCCTGTTCACTCACCTTCTGTCATTACGTCTGGCAGGTCATTACTTTGATCAACATGAAAAGCCTTCCTATTTATCCTATCAGCAACGCTAGTCCTGCTCAATCATAATTTCGGAAAATCTAGGAAAAAGGGATGATCTCGCAGTATGTTATACGTACAAAAATCGGGGTGGTTTCAAGAAAAACAGAACAAAGGCGGTCCGCTTTTGCAGTGGCCGCCTGTTGATGTCCTTCTATCCAGTTGTGCTAATGGTGCCACAAGCTAGCGGCTTTTTACCAGCAGATTGATCGCTTCATTGACAAGCTCGGAGGTTTCGCGGCCTTGTGCCATCTCTTCGCGGAGGCAGCTGGCAAGGTTGTCCGCTACAACGACAGCGATGGCTTTGTCCAAGGCTGAGCGGATCGCAGAGAGCTGGCTGACGACGTCACGGCAATCCTTGTCCTGTTCCATCATATTGAGCACGCCCCGGATTTGGCCCTCGGCGCGTTTGAGACGGTGTTTTACTTTATCATCGTATTTCATGGGTAGTTTCCTCCCCTTTTCTCTCACGTTTGGAAGGCGGCAACAGATGCGCGCCTGATTTCTTACCCCTGTGGGTATATGATAGGTGGATGGATGCCGTCTTGTCAACGTGAAAAAGAACGTGCGGAGATAGAAGAGATCCCCGCACGCAGCTGATGTGGCTGTAGAGTTGTGTAGGCATTGCTTGATTTACCGCCAAAGCTTCGTCACTGATACCAAGGAGAGCAGGTTGATCTTGCTCTCTTTTCCTTTTGCTTTGATCATCCCGAAGAATTCGCGCAGAAACGTCTCCCATTTCTGTCCGATCTCATTCTTACTGCTGGCATTGTTGGTGATCTGTCCGATGCTGACCTGCAGGGCTTCGCGCAGGTGGGCAAATGCTTGTTGGAGGTGGTAGTCCACTTTTTGTCCTTCCATGGTGAACCTCCTTTGAGGGTATGGTTAGTGCATGATATCGTTGTCGATCTGGTTTTTCATCCGTTCGAACTGGGCCTCGGCGATGATGTCTTCTACCTCTTCGCGGGCCGTCAGTAACGCATGGCGTGCTCCTTCCACCGCTCCGTTGACAGCGCGTCCGCCGACTCGTGCTGCGGTGGTGAGGCTGGTTTTGGCGATGGGCAGCAGGACGGAGGCGCCGAGCACCAGCGCCGTACCGACGACCACCCGTTCGACCAATTTCGTAGCTAGCATGTGATCACTTCCTCTATCCGTCTACATCATGGGTTTATGCGATTTGAGCCTGTATAGGGGCAAAAGCCGTGGTCGGTGCCTGTCGTCCTGTGATGGCAGCTACTAGCGGACGTGATACCAGACTGACCGAGCCGCCGACCAAGAGAACCGGAATCATCTGTGTCAGGCTGAGCGGTGCTGTATGGAACAGCGTGGACAAGGCCGGTATATAGATGACCGCCATGAGCGCAAGCCATGAGACGCCCAGTGCCCCGAGCATGAAACGGTCTTTGACCCAGTTGTTGAATGGCTGTCCGTTTTCCTGACGCCAGGAGAAGGTCTGGATCAGCTGGCCTGCGACAAGGGTAGCAAATGCCATCGTCCGTGCCACCGGAAGTGGTGTACCTGCTGCCATGCTTGCGGCAAACAGTCCGAGTGCGCCAAGACCGAGGATGAGACCACGGATCGCCACTTTTTTGTACAGCTCGCGATCGACGATATCCTGCCGCTCGGTGACCAGCTCCTTGTTGCCTGGATTGACAGCAAGTACGGCAGCTGGGAGCGCGTCGGTCAGCAGATTCATCAAGAGGATCTGGACAGGTACGAGCGGAATCGGCAGACCAGCGATGACAGCAAGACTGCTGACCATGATCTCAGCAAGATTGCCCGTCAACAGACAGCCGATTGCTTTTCGGATGTTGCTGATGATCGTGCGGCCTTCCTTCACCCCGTCGACGATCGAACCGAAGTGATCCTCCTTGAGCACCATGTCAGCTGATTGCTTGGTGACCTCGGTTCCTGTGCGGCCCATGGCGATTCCGACATTGGCCTTTTTGATCGCGGGTGCGTCATTGACACCGTCTCCGGTCATCGCGACGATATGGCCTGCCCGTTGGTATGCTTGGACAATCCGCAGCTTGTGCTCAGGGGTCACGCGAGCAAAGATGGAGATGTGGTTAACCGACTTGACCAGCTCGTCGTCGCTGATGCCATCCAGTTCCACACCTGTGACGACACGGTCGCCTGGCTGATACATCCCCAGCCGCTGCCCGATGGCAATCGCCGTGATCGGATGGTCGCCCGTTATCATGACTGGCTTCACCCCAAGCTGGAAGGCTTCTTGGATCGCCTTGTCCACCTCTGGCTTAGCCGGGTCAATCATGCCGACCATCCCGATGTAGATCAGGTCTTGGTCGTGTACTTGATCGGTGCCTTCGTCTTTTTTCAAGCAACGGTAGGCAAAACCGAGGACACGCAGGGCTTGGGAGGCATACGCCTTGTTTTGGGTGATGATGGTTTGCTTCATTTGGTCTGTCAGCGGGTGTACTTCTCCCCCGGATTGGTAGGAGTTACATTTGTTCAATACTGCTTCAATCGAGCCTTTGGTCATCAGGAAGCACGGATTGGATTCCACACCGTCATGACAGATCACGCTCATCGTACCGTGGTTGGAGTCGAATGGGATTTCATTTTTCCGTGACCAATCCGTCAGCTTCTCTGGATGGTAGCCTGCTTTTTTCGCCAGTGTCAGCAGGGCGCCTTCGGTTGGATCACCTTTGAGCGACCAGTTGTTGTCTCTTTGGGTCAGCTGGCTGTCATTGCAGAGCATGGCGATGTGGATCAGTTTTTTCAGTTCTTTGGAGTCCTGCACCGTTTTGCCGTTCGGGTGCGACATGGTGCCAACTGGTGCGTAGCCTTCGCCGCTTACGTCCCATTCATCATCGATGGTGGCGATTTTGGTCACGGTCATTTCGTTTTTGGTCAGCGTCCCGGTCTTGTCGGAGCAGATGACGGTGACGCGGCCCAGTGTCTCAAGCGACGAAAGCTTGCGCATCACGGCATTTCGCTTGGACATCCGGAATATACCGGCGGACAGGGCAATCGTGATCGTCACAGGCAAGCCCTCTGGAATCGCGGAGGCGATCAACGCGACAGAGGTAGAGATCATCTGGCCGATTGTGTTGCCGCGAAGGAGTCCGACCGCGAATACGACCGTCCCTACTGCCATGGCTCCTTTGACGAAAAATTTACTGATCGCCGTCGCCTTCTGCTGCAGCGGGGTCATCTCGAGTTCATCGTCTTTTAACAACGAGGTGAGGTAGCCGATCTCAGTCGTCATTCCCGTTGCGACGACGACACCGATTCCCTTGCCGCGCGTGATGCTTGTGCCCATATAGAGCATGTTGCTCCGCTCTGCCAACGCGGCTTTGGCGGATGTGACTCCTGTCTGCTTTTTCACGGAGAAGGATTCTCCTGTGAGTGCTGCTTCATTGACCTCCAGACTGTTGTCCTCGATCAGGCGCAGGTCAGCAGGGACACAGTCTCCGGCCTCCATCACCACCAGATCTCCCGGCACCAGATCAGTAGCGGAGACCTCAATCTGCTTGCCGTCCCGGATGACCCGACACTGCGGTGGTTGGAACTGATCGAGCGCCTCGACGATCCGCTCCGCCTTGCGCTCCTGGACGGTGGCAATCACCGCATTCGCTACGAGAACCGCTCCCATCGCCAATCCGTCGAAGATATCACCAGACAAAATCGAGAGCGTCGCCGTACCCAACAGAATCAGCGTCGTGAACTCGCTGAACTGTTTGAGGAAGACCATCGACCAGTGCTGTTTCTTGGCTGGTTGGATCACATTGGGGCCTACTTTGGCGTGGAGTTGCTTGACTTGCCCGGCGGTCAGACCTTGTTGGGTACTCGTGTTAAGCTGCGCGGACAGTTCGTGTTCTGACAGGCTGTGCCAAGCGGTTGCCCCTGTACGACCTGTGAAGCTGGGGGTATCCGTGGTAGTCTGTGATGAACCGATTTTCGTCGATATTGAACCAATATCCGTCTGTTCTGTATCTGTTTGTTCTGAATCAGAGTTTCTCTGCGGTGTAGCGAAATCCCCAGCCGATTCCACACCGGATGGTTGGTCTCTCTTCTCCCCCCATCCACCCAGTTTCCAGCCAAAAAAATCAGGCTCCGCTCCGGCTTCCCGACTGCGGACAGCCCGCTCGGCTCTAGACAGGAAGATCAGCTTCACACCATCCGCAATCAGATTAGTCAGCGGCGGGGAGATGCGGCCCATCATCACGAGCGGGGTCGCGATCACGTTCCACATGGCCGTGAACTTGCGGTGTTGGGTATTGAGCTGTCCCACCTTATGCGCATACTCAATCGTCTTGCTCAATTGGGAAAGCTCGCTTGCATAGATGAACGGTACTTCCGCTTCCAATGCGGATGGTGGACTGTTTTTGCGGATCAGCAGATGATGCTGAGCCTCTGAATGCTTGGTAGCTGACAGCCGATCCAGCTCGGAATTGGTCAAAAGACGCCATTGCGGCCGCTCCACCAATCCATCCCGGGCAATTCCGAGCGAATCTTGCAGGAATGACACCCTGATCCCCGGATAAGCCTCCTGGAGAGCTGCGAGATGCTGTACCTCAGCCTGTTCTGTAACCGGACATTTGTTGGTGAAAAGCGCACGGCACTTGCGGTCTTTGGCAAGATAATAGACCTCGCAGCCTTTTTTCTCATGGCGCTTGGCTTCCCACTCATAATCCTGCAGGCTGATCTGGTTGGCTTGCATCCAAGCTTTGTTGCCAAACAGAACATCATGTCCGCCGATATTGGCACGCACGCCGTCTTGGGTATGTTGTAGTTGAAAAGTTTGGCGTTTTTTCATCCTCATTGATACGGTATGGGTCAAAACCGCTTGCCGCAACGGATGATTGGTCTCCTCCAACAGATTGCGGACCAAGCCCCATGCATGCTCTTCGTCTTGCTTGCTGATACAGGTAAGTCCACCCTCCTGTTTGGTAAACAGCGTGGAGGTATCGTCTACGATCACCTGCTTGAGCTCGGACAGCTGACACAAGGTCATATGGCGGGGGAGCATGCGGCCCCCTTCGCGGGATACGTGCTCGGCTTGTTTCCACGCGTATTCCTCGGCGGCTAGTGCCGGACGTGGATTGGCTGCCAGCAGGATACCTAATGTCATCCATGGATTGCGCGTGTACAGATAGGTAGCCCCGGCCAAGCCAAATCCGAGTGTACTGGCCCGATTGGCATATCGCTTCGTCTCGGTGGCTTGATACAGGGCTGGGTCCATGTTCTTTTCCTGATTCTTGAGGCGTTGCCACTGGAGGAATTGAATCAGGGCGGCTCCGGACAAGGCCAGCAGGTTTTCGCGTACTAGACCCAGAGCAACGGCGGCCGCACCGAGGACCAGGTCGGTAGAGATCTGCCCTTCTCGGAAAAGTCGCTCGGCCCCCTGCTTGAGCATCGGGTAACCGGAGACGATCGACAAGACACCTGCCGCGGCGAACAGCCCTGAATTGGCGGCCAATGCCGATTTACCGGCAAGCAGCTGTTTGACCCCGAGTACGCCCACCCCAGCCACAGCAACCGCTGTCAAGGTCAGTGGTAAGCCCTCTTGCCTCTGGATCGGCTCATGTGGAACGGCTTCAAACGCAGGCGGTATTCCTCGCTCATCAACAGCGGCGGCATAGGCAGTAGCTGCGATCTGTTGTTCCGCGAGCGGTGTGTCTCCTTCGCGGTCTGACTTGATCTCAACGTTACGCCTGCTCTCTTCACCCGCTTCGAGTTGCGAATGCCGCTCTACAAAAACCTGCTCCTCAAACCGCTGGATGAACTGACAGATCATCTCTGCCGTCAACTGCTCTGGCTGATAGTGAATAAGCGCCTTCCCCGTCCCGTCGCATACCCGCACAGACGTGATCCCCGGCTGGCTGCTCAGGCTCTGGGTCAGCTGCCCGGCCCTGCTGCGGTCCCCTTTGATTCCATAGACTTCGACGCGCAGCCGGCCTGGCAATGCATGAATCGCTCTCTGTTTGAATGTGAATGCTTCCATGTCCTCACCCCATTTCTGTTGCCGAAAATAGAACAATTTGATGCTATTATGGGCGCGCCCCAAGCCTTTTATGTAATTCTCAAACGAATAACATTTGCCAATTGGGAGAGGGTAACAGATACAGTACATCTACAGAAACGAGGGATTGATGATGTTGCAAAAATTCCTGCCCCGTACCCCGCTGGGTATCGCTGTCACCGCCGCCACTGTACTCCTGTCCGTCTCACCGGAAGCCCGTAAGCTCACCCGCCGTGCAGCGGTAAAAGGCGTGGCTGCCCTGCTGTCTGTCGCTGACCAAGTCAAAGGCATGGCCTCCACCGCAACCGGCCAGATGAGGGAGCTGGTCGATGAAGCCCGCACCGCAACCACCCAGCAGGATCAAGCGTCCAGCCTGCTGCAGGAAACCGTGCCGCTTACCTATGACACCGGAGCGGCTCCGGAAGAATTTTACGCTGATCATAAGCTGACACCCAATCTGCCGTTTAATGTGATGAATGCCGAGACGATGACCAAAAATCTAGGGATGAATGAACAGCACCCCTCTCATTAGTCATTTCATATGAGAGCGCAACAAAAAACCCGTCCGATACCGTGTGAGCCTCGAACATGAGGTGCACAGCATCTGACGGGTTTTGTTTTTGATTCATTCAGCTTTTAGGGGTTGGTTTTTTCCTCTTCCATCTCGCGCTTCGGCAGTGTCTTCATATACGAATCACTGAGGAAAATCAATTCGACCGCCCGTTGATAATCAGCGGCGTATTTTTGGAAATCACTCACAGGTTCCCCTGTTTTTACATCAAATGCAGTACCATCTTCAAACCGGTTGCCCGGCAGGAAGAGAATATCATCATTAATGAACGTCCCGGTCGGCAGATAAAAACGCTCCCCGATCAGGTTATGCTTGGCATTGAGCAGGTCTTTTCCGAAATGGACGTGGTTGAGCTGATCCAGGTTGATCCCCAGGAGGTTGACCATGGTTGGCATCATGTCGATCTGACCACCAGTGATCTCTACCTTGCGCCCTTCCTTCATCCCTGGTACGTGGATGATGAACGGCACGCCATATACGTCGGTACGGCTGTACTTATGACCGATGCCCGCTTCGAGCAGTGCCTGCTCCTCTTCATTCTTACCATCGAGCGGCAGGCCGTAGTGGTCCCCATACATCGCTACCACCGTGTTATTCCACAAGCCTTTTTTCTTCATTTCCTCGATGAAGATACCCAGCTGCTCATCGACGTAATGCTGGGCCTGCAGGTAGTCACCTGTCATCGTCCCCTGAACTTCTTCAGGGATTGGGAACCGCTCATGACCCTCAGGCAACTGGAACGGATGGTGTCCAGACATCGTAATCAGCTGTGCGTAAAAAGCACGCTTGTTTTTCTGATGATCCTCAAGCACCGGAAGAACTTTGCGATACAGCACGGCATCAGATGAACCCATGCTGATGATATCTTCTACTCCGATGTACTCCTGATCATAATAACGGTCAAAACCAAGTGCCGGATACAGCTCGTCGCGGTTCCAGAAATCCACCTTGTTGGCGTGGAACGTCATCGTCTGGTAACCCCTCGTCTTCAGCAAGCGCGGCAGACTCGGGATCTCACGGTCACCAAATGCAAAAGACATCGCTGAATCCCCCACTGGGTACAGCGAGGTGTTCGCTAAAAATTCGGCATCAGACGTATTCCCTTGACCGATGTTTTGGAACAGGTGCGGGAAATAGATGCTTTCTTTCACCAGTTTGTTTAGGTTCGGCGTCACTTCCCGGCCTTCTACCTCAAGTCCGATCAGGAAACTCTGGAACGCCTCCAATTGAATTAGCAGCAGGTTTTTGCCCGCAGCCTTGCCGAACATCTGCGGTGGGTTGCTGATCTGATCCGCTGCCAGACCTTTGAGTACCTTCAGCCGTTCTGGACTGCTGTTTGCATCCCATTTCGGCTTTTTGCTTTCATCTTCAAACAGGCTGCTGACCTGAAAGCTGATCAGGCCCATCTTTTCTGCCTTTTTCTTTTCATTGAGGATCTCATCGGTATGCTCAGCTTTTACCTTCCCGACAGAGAAAAGCAGCAGGAAGACACAAACCAATGCCATATGCTTTTTCTGAAACGAAATGGCAGTAAATGTCTGATGGCTCAACATGCGCCGGACCACCATGTAGATGGCCAGATCGGCGAACAGGATGAAAAACTTCGGCTTGATCAGAGTCAGGACACTCTCGCCCACGTCTTTAACCTGCCCCACTTGGAACAGCGCCTGGTAGGTCATGATTTTGCCGTAATAGGTGTAGTACACCACTATCGAAAACATCAAAGTGGACAAAATCGCATTGCTGACCACATAGGCTGTCATGGTACGGCGGGAGAAAAACAGAGCCAACAGCGTAACGATCAAGACAACTGTGCTGGCTTCCGCCCACAACAGGTTAATTGGATTTTTATCATCGTACAGGAAAACACGAAACCAGAAAAACTTACTTAGCAGCAACGTTGACATGAGTAAGAAGTTATTTCTCCATTGCATCAGCAGTCGAACCTTTCGTCTTTAACTAATTTTTTCATGTATCCCCCATCTTATCATAAAGCTAAACGGGATTAAAATCGAAAATGTTGCAGAAAATCAAAACTTACTCCCTCAGATGGTGCATCCATATCGTTCGCAGATAGACAAAAGGTAACCCTGCTAAAAACCTCCATGTATAAAGCGGTTTACCTTCCATCAACAGGAAAAAAGACGGCCAACAGCTTATGGCTGTGACCGTCTTTTTTGTCCCGGGATTCACCGGAAGCTTGTATTCATTATTCTTACTTGTCAGTAGAAGAAACAGTTGGGTAACCGAAGCCAGAAGCGATGTCATCGCCAGTAGCTGCGTAGAGACCACCCAGGATGTCGTTTGCTTTTGCACGAGCTTGGAGTTCAGCGCGTACGCCTGCATTGGAGAGGTTCGGGTTGGTTGCCCAGATTTTTGCAGCGAGACCGGAGATGTGTGGAGTCGCCATGGAAGTACCGCTGATGGTGTTGTAGCCGCCATCGGACCAAGTGGACTCAATTGCACGTCCTGGAGCAGATACTTCTACGTCGCCTTCGCCGATTTTGTAGTCGCCAGCGCCGCCGGAGATACCACGGGAGGAGAAGTCAGCTACACGGAGAGTGCCGTTAGCTTGCACGTTCTCAAGAGCTGCAACCGCTACAGCGTCAACGAGTGCGCCTGGGTAACCGATGGTGCCTGGGTTAGGACCGGAGTTACCTGCAGCCGCTACTACCAGTACGCCGTTGTTGTTCGCATAAGTAACAGCGTCAGCGATCAGGCTAGCTTTGCTTGCAGAACCAAGGGACATGGAGATGATTACTTTGGAGCCGGTTGCTTTGCTTTGGTCAGCCGCATGTTTGATCGCATTCGCGATGTCATCGGAGTAGCCAGAACCTTGGTCGTTGAGTACTTTGTAAGCCCACAGGTCTGCTTGTGGAGCTACACCGTAGATACCCAGACCATCGTTACCACCGTGAGCGAGGATCGTACCTGCTACGTGGGAACCGTGACCGTTTTTATCGTTGCAAGTGTTGTATACGATGTTAGCAGAACGTTGGGTGAAGTCATTGCACTGTACAGATTGACCTACGAGGTCGTTGTGGTTGATGTTAACACCGGTGTCAAGAACAGCAACGGTGATACCAGCGCCACCTGTTGTAGCAGTGATTGCGGAGTTTTTGTAGATGGATTCGATACCCCATGGAGTACGGTCAGTTGGCACTGCACGAGTGCTGCCACCGCTTGGAGGTGCATCGATGCTTACGATATCAACCAGAGATACTTCAAGGTTTTTGTTTTGCTTGAGTGCTTCGAATTGTTTGACAGTTACTTCCGTTGTGAAGCCTTTGTCAGCAAAATCGTTACGCGCACCATATTCTTTTTTGAGAGAAGCTTTTTGTGCTTTGTCAGATTTGATCAAAACACGTACTTTCTCCTCGGATGCATTAGCATCAACAGATGCACTTACTACAGATGCAGAGAGAAGAAGGCTTGCGGACAACAAGAGGCTACCCATTACTTTCATGTTTTTCTTTGCCATTACTAGACCCTCCTGACATATTTTTAATTTTCACTCACATTTGTTTATGTGAGTACTTATTTGTAAATTATTATAAAGTTATATTCCACATTTGTCCATGTATTTTGATAATATTGTTATGAATTATTATAAATTAATACTCTTTTCCTAATTGATAAACTATTCGTCAAAAAGGTTATTCATGATTAAAGATTCTGAATAGAAAAAATCCTCCCTTCGACTAACCGTGAAAACAAGTTGATTTGATATCAACCCTTGTTCCTGTTTGTCTAGAGAGGATATTCCTGATTTATCGTTTTTTCTGTTGTGTTGGACGTGAATTTATCTGGTTGAAGTGATTTTTTACTGTAAGCGAAACGTCTCTTTTAGGCGGTCTCTTGTGGTATTTCGCTCTGAAATATAGCTGCTGGATGGAGATTAACCGATTGATATGGAGCAAGCTGTAGGGCCATTATGTCCCGGTCTGTACCTGGTCCATAGTAGTCTTTTTCTGTATGGCTATAAACAAATCCAAATGAGCGGAGCGCGTTGATGGAGGCTGTGTTCGTTGGATTTACGGTCACTAATACTCGCTCTAGAGTGGGATAGTGGCGTAGGGCAGCCAAACGCGCTTCAATCAACCTCTTCCCAAGTCCCCTCCCCTGATAATCAGGTGATACATTGCTGAACAGCAAATATCCTGTTGTCTGATACATATCCACCCCGGCACAGGCAAACCCGATGATTTTGTCTCCGGTTACTGCCTTAAAAACCAGTTGGGGAAACAGTTCAAAATACTTACGAAGCTCATGGACATTCATACGGTTCGGAAATGTGACGGAAGAAAGCTGAATCATTTCGTTTAAATCTGCTTTTGCAGCTAATGTGACGGTTGCCTGTTCACCCATAGCAATCACCATTCCCCGGAAAAAAATGAACGTGAATCAAAATGAACGCGTGAAACGTAGTGGTGCCAGTTCACATCAAGATGCAGCATTTCACACAGATATTAGGATAAGGGTTGAATGTGAAGCTAGGAGTGGGGTTTTTATTAGGGTTTTATTAAGGAATGTTAAACGTGGAGTGGATGGTATTGATCAGGTTTATTGGATGATTTTCAAAATGCACAGCTTGAGGAGAGCAGGCGTGTTGCAAGTGGAAGAGCTCCTTTGAAACCCCAACCCAGCGAAGAGAAAAGCAAGGGCGGCAATAGCTCCCCCGATCTACTCAGGGGCAAACCTCTACGCTTGAACCTTCTTCTGTGAAATTTTTGACCCGGACAAGCCCTTGCTTTTCTCGCAGCGGACAGTCAATCCCCCTTGCAGGGTTTCAACAGAGGTATAACACTGCAACACGCCTGCTCTCCCCTCCACCTAAACTACTGAAACATAGCAAAAAGGAAGCCCGGCTTATCATCCCCAGCCGGACTCCCCTCTTACAAACCTGTAACAAAGCCTATTCAAAGCAAACTACCCTATTGAGCAATCGCCTTATAAGATGTTTCTTTTTCATACACATTGACCAATTCTGCATTCGGATAGTAAGCGCGCAGGATCTGCTCTACTTTCCATCCTTTTGCACCGAGGCTGGATGCGCCGTATTGGCTCATACCTGCGCCGTGGCCGTTACCGCCACCGTAGAAGGTGACTGAAGTGATCGCGTCGTTAGCATCTTTTACGATGTCAAAGGTGGCGAAGGAAGACGGCAGAATGGTGTAGTTCTTCATGGTCGCAGTTGCATCGTAGGTAGTGGAGGCGCCTTTTGCACGATACAAGAGGACATCATTGCCCAGAGTGAATGATTTGCTTGGGCGAATGGTGAAACGGATGTTGTATTCTTTGACGATTTTGTAGGTGCCGGTGGAGCTTTCGATGACGAGTTCCATCATGTTGCCACCTTGGCCGCGTTTGGAGACGTAGAGGTTTTTCAAAGTGCCGATCCCTGCTGCCGGAATTGGCTTGGAGACGAATTGACCGTTGGAATCAAGGGTCAGGACGAATTTCGGATCAGCGGTGTAACGGCCTGCGATATTGGTGTTGATGCTGTTTTCCAGTTCTTGCTTGGAGAACGTCACTTTCCAGCGGAAGTAGAAAGAATCAGAATCGTAGCCGGTATAGCTTACGTTTTTGTAGAAAGCATTGAGTTGTTCTTCATTGGTAGTGTCGATCTGTACCATTTTGCTGTTATCAGCAGGATCGTAGGTATATGGCTGGCCTTGCAGGTAGGCAACTGGAGTGCCTGGGAACGCTCCGTTGGCATCTGCCCATACTTCGTGCTTGGCTGCACCGAAGCCGCCGGAAGTGGAGTAATAGCGGGCATCGACGAGATCACCGTTATGCTCCATGATGATTCCTTTGGTTTCGTTGACTGCTTGTGTGGTCAGGGCATTTTCTGCGCTGTTGTTGTAGACCTGGCTCAGGGTGCTGTCGTCTACGTGGAAGCCTTTGGTAGCATAGCGGTTGCTGTAGTAGTCGCTGAGCGCATAGGTACGGGCTGCTACGCTTTGTGCTTTCAGCGCTTCAATCCCAAAAGATGCTGGCATTTCGCTTGGAACGACTTGGTAGAGGTAATTTTCGAGCAATACTTCGTTGATGACATTGAGTTTGCCTGCGGCAGCGGCTGGGGTTACTTCAAAGAAACCACGGTAGAGTGGATTGCCGTAAGCGCGGGTATAGGACATCACTTGTACGAGGGAGTCTGCCTGTGCCGGCAGAACATAGAGGCGGTTGGCTGTCGTGTAAGCTTCTGTGCCGTTCACAGTCACTTTCAGTTGGCCTGCTGCTGGAGTGATGCTGAGGAGTGTGTTCGGTTCTACGTTGATGGTTTTGTCCGCTTTTTTATCGGTCAATTGGAGGCCGCCTGCGGATTTCACGTCAAATTTGGTGTGGTCAAGGGAAGCAAAGCCTTGGTTCATAATCCCGATGCGCATGGTTTTGGTTGGGGTTGGACCATCAAGAACGACCAAATCAACCTTGCCGTCTGCGGTGTAGTACGTTTTGATATTTTCAGCACCTACATAGACGTCTTGCAGGCTCTTTGCTGTTACTTGGTCGCCTTTTACCTGATAGACCGCGTATGGTTGGTTCAGTGAAACCCAGCCTTTCTTTTCGAGATCGAGCTGTTTTTTCGCGGTATCCTTCGCCATGATTTTTTCTTGGCTGGATGGGACGATTAGCTTTTCTTCGAATTTGACGATCATGTCATCATGGACTTTGGCATTGACGAAGTCGCCTGCATGGACATCTACAGACTTGTTGGCTGTTTTGAAGGTCTGAAGCTGGCCGTCAGTAATCAGTTGATAGGTTTGGAACGCCCCTTCATCTGTTACAGCAGCGACATAAGCGCGTTCGACGGAGTCTGTCTTGTCTGTGCCGACCGCGCCTGCTCCGCTGCCAAACATCATACTGAACAGGAGTGTAGTGATAGGAATGATCCTGTTTATTTTTTTCATCCGTAGTTCTCCTCTCATCTTATCTGTTTAGGATGTGGCGCATGACGCAACGAGGCTTCCCGCTTCCTCGTCGACGAAGATACCTACATTGTCATGCAGCTTGAGAAAAGAGGCCGGAATATCCGTCGTGATGCCTGTATGTATGAGTTTGTGGATAATCTCCGCCTTATCGCGGCCAGTGGCGAGCAATAGGATTCGCTTGGCCTTGAGAATGTTCTGCATGCCCATGGTGATTGCTTGTGTGGGCACTTGTTCGATAGAAGTGAAGAAACGTGCATTCGCTTCAATCGTGGTAGGCTTGAGACGGACGAGATGGGTGCCGGGATGAAGTTCTTTGGCCGGTTCGTTAAAACCGATATGACCATTGTGACCGATCCCGAGAAGCTGCAGGTCGACGCCTCCTGCCCGCTCCATCTCTGCCTCGTATTCGCGGCAGTATGCTTCCACGTCTGCCGGCTGTCCGGATGGGATATGGATGTTGTCCTCTTGGATATTGATGTGGGAGAACAGATGGGTCTGCATGAACTGATAGTAGCTCTGATCGTGGGAACGGTCTAACCCGTAATATTCATCCAGATTGAACGTCCTCACCTGTGAAAAATCGATCCGTCCTGCCTGATGACGGCGAATCAGCTCCTGATAGACAGGAATGGGTGTGCTCCCGGTGGCAAGTCCAAGCACTGCGTCCGGCTTACGCTTAATCAGATTTTCGATCTCATCTGCCACAAGTTGACTGATCTTTTGTTCGTTCTGGGCGATGTTCAATTTCATTCTGTACGTCCTCCTTTTACCCATTGGCCTGCTACCATTACATCCGTACATTCATTATCCCGAAAGATAACGACGTCTGCAATTTTTTCTGGGGCCAGTGTTCCCAACTGATCCTCCACACCAAGAATTCTTGCGGGGTTGGTACTCATCCACTGAAAACGGTCTACGATCGAGAGCGTAAGCTCATCCGCCAAAAAGCGGTACGCAGTCGCCATGTCGAGGCAGCTGCCTGCCAAAGTGCCGTCTGCAAGCACGGCTTTGCGATCTTTGACATAGACGGTCAGCCCGCCGAGATCGGTTACACCATCGCCCAAGCCGACTGCCCGGATGGCGTCAGTCACGATGGCAATCTCCGACTTTTTCTTGGCACGAATCGCCAGCTGCATGATCGCTGGATGTACATGCAGACCGTCCGCAATGAACTCCACCGTCATCCCGTCATGGTTGAGCGCATAGGTGATTGGACCAGGTGATCGGTGATGGATCGGCGGCATGGCATTGCACAGATGCGTGATATGGGTCGCGCCGTGCGAAAATGCCGCGTCCACCTCTTCATAAGTCGCTTCTGTGTGTCCGATGCTGACGACTACCCCATCGTTTTTCAACTGAGTGATCGTGTTCAAGTCGGGCAGACGTTCAGGAGCTAGCGTAATCAGCTTGACGCGGTGCTCGGAGGCTGTCTGGTAGGCATCGAACTCTTCCATAGAAAAAGCCCGGATGTAGTCGGCATTTTGTGCGCCTTTTTTCGCTGGAGCGATATATGGGCCTTCCAGATGGATACCAAGCGGCAATGCACCTGTCAGCGGCTTCCCCGCACGATTGGGGTTCAAATGCTTGCGGTCATGATCGTCACTCAGATCCGCGTCAGAGCCTTGCCCCTGTCCCTGACCGATCCCGAGCTGCCCAAACCATTCACGAGTCGCCTCGCAAACCTTCATTAATGCCTCATGCGAACCTGTCACGGTCGTCAGCAAAAAGCGTGTCGTCCCATACTCAGCGTGCGTTTTGGCCATCTGCTCATACGCTTCCACCGTCGCGTCCATCACATCTGCCCCGCCCCCGCCGTGTACATGCAGGTCGATAAAACCCGGTCCGACAACGGCACCTGTGCAGTCAACCGTCTGATACGTGATGCCCGACCCAGACGCATCGCGGAGATATTGCTCCAGCTCTGCCTGATTACCACTCTCCACGAACGCCTTGATCCGTCCTGCTTCGATCACGAGATGCCCTTCCCGTAGCTCTTCCCCGATCACACATTGTCCATGCTGCAAAATCCAGTGGCTCATCGCTTTCCTCTTCCCCTTTTACAAAGACAATTTCCCTAAGACGCAGGGGTGCGCGGCACCTGTCGCGGACGGTACATTGCTTGGATTGCCCATGATCGTCTCGTGCGCCAGAATGGCAAAGGCAATCGCTTCCTTCGCGTCGCTTGCGTAGCCTTTGTCCTCCTGAGTCGAGACTGGAATCGTCCCAAGCAGCTCGCGCAGACAACCAAGCAAGGTCGGATTGTAGCTTCCCCCGCCGCCTATGATCACTTCATCAATCGTGTCATGATCAAGCAAAAAGCGGCGATACTGATCTGCAATCGTCTCCGCTGTAAAACGGGTAATGGTCGCAACAATATCCGCATCCGAAATCCCGTCTGCCCGCATCTGACTCACGATCTCACGGGTATGCTGTACGCCGAATGTCTCGCGTCCCGTCGATTTTGGAGCCTGCATGGAAAAATACGGATGCGTGAGCCAACGCTCAATATATGCCATCTGAGCTTGTCCTGTCGCGGCGAATTGCCCGCCGTTGTCATAGCTTTCCCGTCCATCGGTGATGATCTGCATCGCTGCATCAATCATCATGTTGCCCGGTCCTGTGTCAAAGGCCATAACCGAATCCATCCTACCACTTTTCGGCAAGAATGTAACGTTCCCTATGCCCCCAATATTCTGGAGTGCAATATTTTTGTCAGGTTGAGCATAGAGAACATATTCAGTATAAGGCACAAGGGGTGCACCTTGTCCACCTGCCGCCATGTCGCGGACACGGAAATCAGAGACAACCGGACAGCCGATCCGTTCCGCGATGACCGAGGCTTCCCCGATCTGCAGGGTGGATGGGACGAGCCCCGTTTGGGAAGTGTCCATGCCTGGGGGAATGTGATACACCGTCTGCCCGTGCGACCCGATCAGATCAACCGCACTCTTGGGCAGACCTGTCTCCGCCAGCAGTTGTTCCACTGCATCTGCAAAATGCATACCGATCACAAAATTCATGCTGCACAAATGATCGACACGGCTTCTCTCTGGCGAAAACAGTTGAAAAATCTCCGCCCGCACAGCTTCCGGGTACGGGCGGCTGACATAATGAAGCAATTGGCACGACGTATCGCGTCCATGTCCGCTGACCTTGACCAAAGCGGCATCAATCGCATCCACAGACGTGCCGGACATCAGCCCGACGATCAGCTTTTCTGGTTTGTCCCACAGGGCTTGCAGTCGCTTCATGACAGGGACCATCCATAGGAAAATTCATCAGAGAGCGTCACCGGAAGCTGACCTAATGCTTGGAGCTGACCCGCAAGAAGCTTCGCTACGGTATCGAGCGCGAGCGGACGGCTTTCGTAAGTGGCGAGGAAGGTTGGGACTTCAGGGAATTGATGGAAGTCGAATGGATTGCGAAGAGCTACTACGATGAGACGCGGGCTTGTCGCGGTATGTTTCAACCCGTTCTGGCTTCCCCGCTCCATCAACCGTTTCACCAGCTCCACCTGTTTGGGATGAAACATCGCATTATACGTTGCCACGATAATCTGCCCCACGTGCTCGGTTTCAATCAAAATCTGCTCGATTTCCTGCTCGGTCGGATTGGTCTCGACGATCTTCTCGGTTACATCTCCGCCAAGATAGCGGGCCAGACGAAGGCCAAGGGTAGCTTTTTGCTCCAGCTGCTCATCCACTTCCGCCGTCACGCCAATCCGCGGGATGACCACATAGGTGGCTTCCGCCTTTTGCAATGGAATGGCTTTGTTCTCATCCTTCACCAGAGTCATACTGCGTTCACTCAGGCTTCTCGCCAAGCTTCTGCTGGCTTCTGTCGAGAGAATCTGCCGGGCTTCGAACCAGTCGGACACGCTTTGATCGATGTGACGGGTTGCTTTTAGACGCAATATTCGCTCTACGGACTGGTTGATCCGCTCTTCGCTGATCCGTCCGCTCTCGACCGCTTGTACCAGTGCTTCAATCGCCCCGACTTGGCGGTCCATCCGATGGCTGATCAGCACTTGGTCAACGCCTGCTTCGACTGCAAGCACAGCGGCACGCTCCGTACCGAAATGATCCGAGATCGCTTTCATCTCCATACAGTCGGTGACGATGACACCGTCATAGCCCATTTTCTCACGCAAAAGCCCTGTGATGATACTCTTCGACAGCGTGGATGGGAGTGGTTTGCCTGTCTCATCCGTCTCCTGATCCAAAGCCGTAAACACCACATGCGCTGTCATAATCGAATCGACACCCTCGTTGATGGCGCGTTGGAACGGCACAAGCTCGACTGCTTGCAGGCGTGACATCTCATGTGGAATCACCGGCAAGTCCAAGTGCGAATCCACCTGTGTATCACCATGACCGGGAAAATGCTTGATCGTTGCCGATACTCCCGCATCCTGATAGCCTTTGACCGCAGCAGCCCCCATCTGTGCGACCAGCTCCGGATTCTCGCCATAGGAGCGCACCCCGATTACTGGATTTTTCGGATTGTTGTTCACGTCCAGGCACGGCGCATAGTTGACATTGATCCCTAATACACGCAGCTCGGTACCGCTCACTTTTGCCGATTCGTATACGCCCTCTACATCACGGGTCGCACCGAGAGCCATATTTCCAGGCATCAGCGTGACGCCCTCTGTAATCCGCGCCACCATGCCGCCTTCTTGGTCAATCGAGATCAAGAGCGGGATGTCCGCCCTCTTTTGCAGGGCTTGGGACAGCTCAAATACCTGCTTGGGATTAGCGATATTGCGGCTAAAGTAAATAACGCCGCCGAGGTGATGCTGCTCGATCAGCTCCACAATCTCAGGCGACGGCTCTGTTCCCTCAAATCCGCAGCAGATCATCTGGCCGATTTTTTGGCGCAATGTCAGGCGGTTGATGTCTATATTCATGCTCGTGAGATCCCCCTTTTCGGTCTGGTCAGGACATCTGTCTATTTTCATACGCATTACTTCCATACACATAACCTTACATATCCACTACTTACACGGGCAAATCGCGGGAACGGTCACTCATCAGCACATTGCGCGTCAGGTTGTTCGTCATCGTCGTGTAGATCGCCGGATACAGGAACAAAAATCCAACCACGGTAAACAACAACGCAGCCGCCAGACACCAGAGCTGCAGGCAAGCCCCCAGCGTATACAGTGGATGACGGATGAACAGCTTGACACTGGCAAACATGCTGTCTTTGAGCGTGTAGCCATACTGGGTCAACAGCGGCATCGTATACAGCTGGCTGATGAAAATCATCCCGACAAAATACGTCTGAAAGCACGCCAGCACAAATGTCCACTGGCTTCCCGTATTGGCATGATACCACCACGCAGAGCCGACGATCAGCGCAAAGAAGCACATCGCACCCCCAAACAGAATGCCTTTTCCAGCGTATTTCGGGATGGTTTTCAAAAAGCCTTTGACCGTTACTTTCTCATAATCATCGAAGTTGCCTGTTTCATAAGTCAAGGCAAGCATCAGCGGCCCAATGAGCAAGATCAGATAAGCGACCGCAACATATACGTGCAGGAGGAGAACCCCAGGACTGAGCAAGATCAGTACCGTCAGATTGAGCAGGATGATGGTCATCAGGTTTTTGTAGGATTCTCGTGCTGTCAATTGCAGGATGTGTGTCAAACTGTTCATCGTGTGTTTCCTCCCCTGTTGCGCCGTAATGATGCGGCCGCATACTGTTGCTTGTAAGCAAGTACCAGACTCGGCTTCGACTTGACGCGTAGACTTGATTCGTTTTTAGATGCGTTGCTCAGTTGTTTTGTCAAAGAGATGCATTTTATCCATGTTAAACACGAAGGTAGGCGTGTCCCCTGTCGTGATCGAGCTTTCGCCAGCTACTTTGGCTGTGATCATGCGCTCGCCGACGCGGAAGTAGACGAGGTTTTCTGCACCCAGATGCTCCACCACTTCCACCTGTACACGGGCTTGGTTGTGGGTCGGGATGTTATAGGCAAAATCAATGTCGTGGATATCTTCCGGACGCAGACCGAGGATGATGTCTTTGCCATTGTAGCCTTGGTAGTCTGCTACGCGGTCAGCTGGAATCTCCAGAAGCATATCACCTACACGCAGCTTATTGCCTTCGAGGACTGCATCGAAAAAGTTCATAGGTGGTGAACCGATAAATCCAGCAACGAACATGTTGGCAGGATTGCGGTACAGTTCACGCGGGCTGGCGATCTGCTGAATGTGACCTTGGTTCATCACCACGATACGTTGGCCCAGTGTCATCGCCTCTACTTGGTCATGGGTGACGTAGACGATGGTCGCGCCGAGGCGCTTGTGCAGTTGCGCAAGCTCAATCCGCATTTGGACGCGCAGCTTGGCGTCGAGGTTGGACAGCGGCTCATCGAACAGGAACACCTTTGGATTGCGCACGATCGCACGACCTACCGCGACACGCTGGCGTTGACCGCCGCTCATCTCTTTTGGCTTGCGGTCGAGCAGATGGGACAGACCGAGGACGTTGGCCGCGTAGTCCACTTTTTCCTTGATCTCGGAGGCTGGACGCCCCATGTTTTTCAGACCGAAGGAGAGGTTGTCTGAAATCGACATATGCGGATAGAGCGCATAGTCCTGAAACACCATCGCGATATCGCGGTCTTTGGGATGGACGGTATTGACCACACGGCCATCGATCAGGATATCCCCGTCTGTCTGCCGCTCCAAGCCTGCGATCATGCGCAGTGACGTGGTTTTGCCACAGCCGGAGGGACCGACGAAGACGACGAATTCTTGGTCCTTGATTTCAAAAGAAGCTCCATGCACAGCGGTAAACATCCCGCCGTTCTTTTCATCGACGAATCGCTTCGTCACATTGTCAAAACGAATGCTTGCCATGTATGTTCACCTAGCCTTTCACAGCACCGATGGTAATCCCTTGGAGGAAGTAACGTTGAAGCGAGAAGAACAGTACGATCATCGGCAGTGCGGCAATTACCGAACCAGCCATCAGACCGCCATAGTCGACCGTCTCCGCGAATTTGAAGGTGGCCAGACCCACTTGGATCGTGCGCATCCCGCTGGAGTTGGTCACGAGGAACGGCCAGAAGAACTCATTCCACGTCGAGACGAAAGTAAAGATCGCAAGCACCGCCACCCCCGGCTTGGAGATCGGCATGATGACCTTGCGGAAGATTTTAAACTCACTGCAGCCGTCAATCCGCGCCGCATCGATCAGCGTGGACGGCAGTGTCGACATGTATTGCTTCATTAAAAAGATATTACCTACCGTCACCAAGAACGGCAGCATCACCGCTATATAGGTATCAGCGAGATTAAACACATTCACAACCATGATATAGATTGGAATCAGGGTCGCCTGCGCGGGAATCATCATCGTGGCAAGCAGCACCCAGAAAATCATATTACGTCCCGGAAAGCGCAGCTTAGCAAAGGCATAACCTGCCAGTGAAGCGAAAAGCACATTGCTCAAGGTGATGACACCTGAGACGAACAAGCTGTTGATCAGCCACTGCACCGCATCCGTTTTGGTGAAAAAGCGGATATAGGTCGCAATCGAAAAGCTGGACGGAAACCACTCCGGTGTAAATGTGGCAGAAAAGCCGATGTCACGAAACGAGGTGACTACCATCCAATACATCGGAATGATCGTGACCAACACCCAGAATGACAGGATCACGTAGCTGATGACGCGCCAGACCGTCCGTTTGCTTTCTCGTTTTTGTAGGGCGGCTGTGCTCATCTGTGTATCTGCTGTGCGGATTTCAGCCATACGGACTCCTCCCCTCCTTAGTACTCCACGTCGCTGGACATGAATTTGAACTGCGCAATCGACGCCAGGATAATGATGAAGCCCAGCACGAACGACTCCGCTGCCGCCAGCCCGAATTTATAGTAGACGAATGCATGCTCATAGATGAGGTACGCAATCGTTGTGGTCGCAAAGTTAGGCCCGCCTTGTGTCATCAAATAGATGCTCATGAAGACTTGGAAGGACAGGATAATGCTTGTTACCAGCAAATAGAGCGTAGTTGGTTTCAAGAGCGGCCACGTGATGTTTTTGAACTTGGACCATTCACTTGCATGGTCGATATCGGCCGCTTCATAAAGCGACTTCGGAATGCCGCCCAGTGCGGCGAGGTAGAGGATGATCCCTGCCCCATGGTTGATAAAATAAGTCATAAACATGATTGAGAATAAGGATGAGTTGCTTTTGCCAAGCCACATCACATTTTCAATGCCAAACAAGCCTAAAAACATGTTGAGCAAGCCTGACTCGGTCGGGTCATAAATCCAGAACCAGACGAGCGCAAGCGTCACCCCAGACATAACGGTTGGCAGGTAAAATGCCGCTTTGAAGAAGGTCTGTGTCCGAGTCGAGCGCGGGAAGATCAAGATAGCCAGTCCCAACGTAATAAACAGGTTGAGTGGTACCGTGCCTACCGTAAAGACAAAGGTGTTCCACATCGCCTTCCAGAACACTTCGTCCTGAAACATCATGCGGTAGTTATCAAACCCGATCCATTTGGGATTGAGGACATGGTACTTCTGAAAGCTCATCACCAGCGCAGCCAACACGGGATATAACGTGAAGACGAGAAAAAGGATGACAGGAACCGCGATGAAGAGGTAGCACCAGCCGTAATCCCGGAAAAATTGTTTCCATTTATCCACGATGTGGCCCCCTTTTGTGAAGGCAGGGGAGATCAGCTCTCCCCTGGTGATCCGACACAATTTTTTGCTGATTGTTATTTACCGAAAATCATTTTGCCTTTGGATTGGAACGTTTCAAGTGCTTGCTCCGGTGTGGTTTCACCGTTGAGAAGCGTCTGCACGGTTGGCAGGATGACTTCTGCTTTGAACTGGTCGTCTGCTGCCCCTGTTTCTACAGAGATCCCTGCAGGTGGGAGTACGTAGCCTGCGAGTACTTTAGCTGCTTCGTCGTTTTCTTTGGAGATGATTGGTTGGTAGGTTTCGCGTGCTTTCTTTTGAACCGGTGGCAGACCAAGTGTGATGGAAGCTTGTGCCGCTTCATCACCTGTCAGATGTTCGAGAACCTTCAGGGAATTTTGCAGATGCGCATCCGTGGTTTCTTTTTGCTTGAACAGCATGTAGCCTTCTGCGCCACCTACTGCGACTTGTTTTTCGCCTTCGTTGTGAGGAATTGGCAACAATACAAATTCTACTTTTTGTCCCTGAACTTTACCAGCATCAATATCGGCATTGCGGGTTTTCATCATTTGATCGAAATAAGGAATGGCGCGGCCCATGAATACGGCTTGATTGTTATAGAAGAGTTCCATACGTTTTTTCGGATCGATCGCCGCTGTTTCTTTTGGCAGGATGCCTGCATCGGACAGCTCGCGGATGTATTTCATGGTATCGAGGATTTTGTCATCATTCCATGTGAATTGGCCGTCTTTGGTGACGCGGTATGGAAGACCGTTATTGAGAGCGAGGTGGTTCAACAGCTCATCGGACGTATTCCCAGAGCCTTGGAACACGAGACCGTATTGATCTTCGCCTTTTTCATTTTTCTTGGTTACTTTTTGGGCGATTTCTTTAAACTCTTTCCATGTCCAGCCTTCTTTTTGGATCTTCACGTAGTCGATGCCCTCTTTTTCCATCAGGGCTTTGTTACCGCCCCAGACGTGGAGGAACATGTAGAGTGGCAGACCATAGAGGCCGTCTTCGTATTTCATATAATCGATGGCTACTGGCTCGTAGTTGTTGGCTTTGTCGCCTATCATGTCTTTGATGTCAACCAAAAGACCGGTGTCTACGTATTTGCCGAGCGGCTTGTCGAAGTAGATATCTGGTGGATTACCTGCGTTGAGGGCGATGTCAAATTTCTTCGGACCTTCTGCCCAAGAGAGTACTTCATACTTGACTTCGATGTTTGGGTTTTTAGATTGGAAGGATTCGAGCAGCTTTTTCAGCTCTGGCTCATAGTCGTTGTGAACCGGATACGTCCAGACGGTTACAACATCCTTCTCCCCGGACGCAGGGTTGGTCGTGGCTGTTGGTTCTTGGCTGCTACAGCCTGCAACCATAACCATTGCCGCTGAGAGCAGCGTCAGTAGTGCTTTTTTCATGATTGTCCCCTCTTTCTTAGATCGTATTTCTTTCTATTTCACAGGCTTGGATAGCCTTATGAACAAATCCTTGTGCTTCGCTGAGGAAGCGGGTCGCCTCGTCTCTATTGATCTGGCAAATATGCATGACGATGGCGGTCTTCGGGTTGCCGTCCGCTTCGGTGAAAAGACGCTCGGCCTCTTCTCGTGTGCAGTTGGCTGCGGTCATAATCATCCGCTTGGCGCGGTCGACCAGCTTGAGATTGAGCGGCTGGAGATCTACCATCAGATTGTCGTAGACCTTGCCCAGCTTGACCATGGAGGCGGTGGTGAGCATGTTGAGCACCAGCTTTTGCGCGGTGCCTGCCTTCATCCGGGTAGAACCGGTGATGACCTCCGGGCCTACCTCGACACTGATCTGGTAGTCGCCATGCTCATGCAGCTTGGCTTGGCGGTTGCAGGTAAAAGATACAGTGGTCGCACCAAGCTCACGTGCCCGCTTCAGTGCGCCGATCACATACGGTGCACCTCCGCTCGCCGTAATGCCGACTACGACATCGACTGGCTTGATCGCTTTGGCCTCGATATCAAGACCGCCTTGGGCCTCGTTATCCTCTGCCCCCTCAACCGCCCGGAACACGGCATCCACGCCGCCTGCGATCATCGCCTGCACCATCTCTGGGTCGGTGCCATAGGTAGGCGGGCATTCGGATGCATCCAAGGTTCCAATGCGGCCGCTTGTGCCTGCGCCTGCGTAGATCAGCCGTCCTCCCTGTGTAAACGCATGTACGATGCGGTCTACAACTTGGGAGATGACCGGGATTTCTTTTTGGATCTGCTCCGCCACGGTCTGGTCTTCAGCGTTGATAATCTCTAGAATCTCCTCCGTGCTTTTGCGATCAATCTGGTAGGAGCGGGCGTTGCGTTGTTCGGTGACGATTTGTTTTGTCTCATCCATTGGCGTATGGTACCCTCATTTCCTTCTGAATTCCTCCTGTATCGCTTTGCGCGTCTTGCGCAGGTAACTGATTGTTTCGTCATAATTTTGGCTGGCTACGCTCATGAACAGGATGTCGATTACATTAAGCTGGGCGATGCGGGATGAGGTGGCGGCACTGCGGATATCTGACTCAGTGGAGGCTGTAGCGAGCCGGATATCGACCAGCCCTGAGAGCGGATTGGCCCCGTACTTGGTGATCCCGATGGTCAGTGCTCCTGACTCCTTGGCCTGCTTGATTGCCGCAAGCACCTGTGTGGTCTCACCAGAATACGAGATGCCGACTGCTACATCGTCTGGCGTCAGTGTCACCGCTGACGTGAGCTGCAGGTGGGTGTCGGAAAACGCATTGCAGAGCTTGTTGATCCTAAGGAACTTCTGCTGGGCATCCTGACAGATCAGCTGGGAAGCCCCTACTCCATACAGGTCAATGCGCTTGGCACGGCTCAAAGCCTGCACGGCCTGCTCGACGGCAACAGGATCGATGATCTTGAGCGTCTCGCGGATAGAGTGAATGTTGTTGGCCGAGATCGACTCGATCAAGGTCGGGATGTCATCGTTGGGCTGAATCTCCTTGTACTCCTCGTCGCCTGAGAGACTGGATTGCAGGTCGGCAGCGATGCGGATTTTCAGCTCCTGATAGCCGTCGAGATCGAGATTTTTGCACAAGCGGATGATAGCCGCCTGGCTGGAGTTGCTTTTTTCCGCCAGCTCTTTGACAGATAAGCGGATGACTTCCTCTGGGTGTTCTAATATATAGTGGGCTGCATTGCGCTCCGCCGGCTTGATCGTAGGCAAGGCCTCACGGATGCGCAGGAGTCCTCCGTTGAGCATGGATTGGGTTCTTCCTCTCTGTTGCGGGTAGGTGTGGTTATATCAATTCTTTGGCAATAATGACAGCTCCGTGGATCGGTTCAGCCTGCGGCTCTTGGTAGAGGCCGAGGGTTTCGGCTTGGAGCTTTTGGATGAAATGTTGTTTCACGATGCGGGAGTGCTGGAAAATAGAACCTGCGACAGTGACGGGAATGGTGGAAGCTGTTTTGTCCAATCTCATCTGGGACAAAATACTTCGTACCAGCAAAACCAATTCGTCAGCAGCCCGCTCTAGGATTTGGATGGCGACAGGATCGCCTGTCTGATTGTGGTGCGAGTGAGATTCGCTCGTTCTCGATGATTCCGTCCTCTGAGGGCCACATGTTCCCATTCTGGATACGAAAACCGGGTATTCACTACTCTTCCACTCCGCAGCGTGTATGACGAGCTTCGCGATGGCTGCGATCTGGGTTTTATCCCTGAGGGAAGGCGTTCGGGTCGAGCGTGTATCTTCGTTGGAGTTTGGATTGATGTTTGAATTTTCGTTACTTTCTGATTTATCAGGTGCACCATAAACCAAATGAATCAGTTCCTTTTCACTCTGCAATCCATAGGCGTCTAGGATGAGTTGTGTCAATGCGGTCTGCGGCCCACGGTATTCTGCCGCACGACATACGGTCTGAAGTGCCTGCATGCCGATCCAATAGCCGCTTCCTTCATCCCCCAGCAGATGTCCCCAGCCGCCTGAGCGATATGCGTGACCATCTGGATCAAGAGCGTAGGCAATAGAGCCAGTCCCTGCGATCACGAGAATACCTGATGCATGGTCGGGTCGCAGCGCTCCACGCAGCGCGATGTGCGCATCGTGGTGGACCGTGTAGGGAAGGTTCGGGTGCAGGTGCAAATCCGTGATGATCTCGCGGACGATCTGCTCGACCCTCTCCCGCTCCGGCTGGCGTCCGACACCAGCGAGACCTACACACATGGCGCAGATTTCATCGGGTGCGATGTCAAAGCGCTTCATACCGTTGTGGATCAGGCTTAGCAGTACGGTCTTCATCTGTCCGTAGCCGACTGATTGAGGATTGCTCGCCGGGCCTGTCAGGTATAGCGGTTCTGCGATGGATGGCCCGTTGTGAGTCGGAACAGCATAGTTGGTGTTGCTCATGGTTGCTGTTTCCGCTTGATCCGTGTCCATTTCTGTTTTTATGTAAGCCCTTTCAAGCTTTGTAAAACAAATCGCGGTCTTACTGCCGCCGCCGTCAATACCGATTACATATGCCAAGGAACTTTTCCTCCAATTGCTAATGCTACCTTTATTATATGAGTTTAAAATAGAATATCAATGGTTTTTGTCGATTTTGAAATAAAAATTCAATATGCCACTTTCATTCTGATTCTTCCTATAATACTTTTATAGTAGAAATCGTCTGGACAAATACCTCCTGCTGCAAAATAATATTACGTACACTCTCTCGAAAAGCGAGCTGATCTCATCATGCCCCTCTGTTTCATCGGCGGTGGTAACCACTTCAATGACGAACTCCAACCCATCTACCAACGCCTCGCCCAATACCTCAAGCCCCACCATAAGGTTCTGATCATCCCCTTCGCCACAGAACCCGCCAAATACGACGGCTGGCACCGTACCGGCATCCAGACCTTTCAGGCGTTCGGCATCGATCATGTCCAGCTCCTCCCCTATGATCTCTCATCCGACGACATGATCGCCCAGATCAACGCACACGATGTCCTCTATCTCATCGGCGGCAGGCCTGACCGGCTGATGGAGCGCCTACATACCAAAGGGCTTGTCCCCGTTCTCCAAAGCTTCCCCGACCTGATGATCGGCTACAGCGCCGGAGCCTTAGCGTTTAGCCGAGACTGCCTCCTCTCTCGCTATGATGACTACCCACAGACCCGTGTCATCCCAGGGCTTGGCTTAGTTCCCTTTAGCGTAGACGTCCATTACCACAGTGAAAAAGATGAGGAACTGATGCCGCTCTCCACCACTACACCACTGTACGCCATTCCAGACGGGGCCGCGATCTTTTGGGACAACGACAAAATGACAACAGTCAATCCCATCACTGCCTTTCACAATGGAAATAAAGAAAGAATGCCATAAGAAAAAGGGGCTTCAAGTTCATCATGAACTTTAGCCCCTTCTCCATTACCAGCTATTCAAATATTAAGCACCAAGCGACTCCACATACTCTTTCGCTTGCTTCTCATCGTAATTCTTTTCCCACTTGGACATAACAACCGCCGCGAGGGAGTTACCCAGTACGTTAACAACCGTACGGGCCATATCAAGAAGACGGTCAATACCCGCGATGAACGCCAGACCTTCAACCGGAATGCCGACAGAACCGAGTGTCGCAAGCAGTACCACGAAGGATACCCCTGGCACACCAGCGATCCCCTTGGAGGTTACCATCAGGACAAGCATCAGCGTGATCTGTGTGCTGATCGGCATGTCAATCCCGTACATCTGCGCGATGAACAGTGCTGCGAGAGCCTGATACAAGGTAGAACCATCCAAGTTAAAAGAGTAACCGGTCGGTACGACGAAAGACGTCACCATCTTCGGACAACCGAACTTCTCCATTTTTTCAATCACTTTTGGCAATACAGCCTCAGAAGACGCGGTGGAGTATGCCAGAACCAGCTCGTCTTTGAGAATTTTGGCGATCGTCATGATGCGGGTACCCGCCAAGCGGGCGATCAGTCCAAGAACGATGAAAACGAAGAAGAACATCGCCCCATACACCGTGATGACCAGTTTGCCAAGCGGCACGAGGGATGCGATACCGAACTTGGATACCGTCACACCGATAAGACCAAATACGCCGATCGGCGCAAACTTCATGATCTGGTTGGTCACCCAGAACATCGCTTCAGAGACACCTTGGAAGAACGAAATGATCGGCTTGCCTTTTTCACCGACCGCTGCCACCCCAAGACCGAAGATCACCGAGAAGAAGATGATCGCCAGCATGTCACCATTCGCAATCGATTCGAAGACGTTCTTCGGTACGATATTGACGAAGGTATCGATGAAGCTGTGGCTAGTCGCGGATTCAGTTGTATCCACGTATTTCTGGATATCACCTTTGGCCAGATTCTCCATGTTGACTCCAGCACCCGGCTGGAACACGTTGGCGAACAGCAGACCGATGACGATCGCAACGGTTGTGACGATCTCGAAATACAGGATGGTCTTCCCGCCCAGTTTCCCGAGCGCCTTCATATCGCCTACCCCAGCTACACCAACGATGAGCGTGGAGATCACAATCGGAATCACGATCATTTTGATCAGACGGATGAAGATATCTCCCAATGGCTGCAGGTAACCTGCGATAGAAGGATTTCCGTAAAAAATCGCTCCCACCAAGATACCGAGAGCTAACCCGATGAGAATTTGGATGGCTAAGCTAGGCTTTTTCACTAGGCCACTCTCCTTTTTTCAAGTTTAATGTGAGGAATACATGAAAAGTATAAATCTATTGTAACATATTTGTCGATAAAGTTTACAGTAAAAAATTAATAAAAATAAAGAATCTTGCATAGTCGCAAGATTCGAAATAAAACGCTTACTTACAAGGTTTTCTAGTAGACCCGTTTTGCCCCAAGGTACTTCGGAGTCCAGTAACTGTTATCAAAAAAACTTTGCACATAAATTCCTTTTGAACTGATAGCGGAGATGAACTTGCCTCCCCCGATATAGAAACCAACATGCTGTACCGCACCCGAAGTCGACAAGGTGAAGAATACCAGGTCACCCGGCATAAGCTTGTCCACACTGATCGGAACACCCATTTTGAAATATTCCGCAGAGGTGGTGCGAATCATCGGAACGCCATGCTTGTTGAACATGAAGTAGACGAAGCCGGAGCAGTCAAAACCCGCTGGTGTGCTGCCTCCCCACAGATATGGCGTGTTCAGATAGTTGTAAGTGTCATCCATCAGGGTCTTCTTGGTTAGGGCATGTGCAATTTCTGTACCTGTCTTGGAGCCGACGATCCCATCCGCGCCAAGGCCATAAGCCGTTTGGAAATCTTTTACCGCTGTCGCCGTCACGGAGCCGAAGTAGTTCGTGTACGACCCATACGTAAAGTAGCCAAGGGTCTGCAAATCAGTCTGAAGCTGTGTCACCTCATTGCTTGTCATCCCTTGATATAACGTGGTGGAATACGGTGCGGCAGAAGCTTCTTGGGCAAGTGGTGCTCCCATTAATAAGGAAGAGATCAGAACAGCCGCCGTGAGAGATTTCATACGTTTTTTCATCTCGGTTGCCTCCTCTAAGATGTCTGAATTACCTCTATTACCTATTTCGGCCATAACAAAAAGGCTCTCCATACGCAAAATATGGCAAGTATGATATGATAAAAATCGCATGAAAAAGGAGTGTGTTCGAAAGATGATCAAAGTCATAGTAAAAATCCCGCATGAGCAGGCAGAAGTGCGTGAAGTCTCTGGAGCAGAAGAGATCGAGGAGATTCTGGAGGGAGATTACGAGGTTATCCAAGATGATACATTGGAAGGCATCAGCCTGTTGGTTAATGAAGATGCCCGTGGTGTCGCCGCCAACAACTTCCCCGTCACGTCTGACGGGTATCTGGATTGGGTGTATGGCCCATGCGTGATGATTGGTGCGAATGGCGGTTCATTGACTGACGCGGATGTGGAGCGGATTACAACATATCTGGCAAAGAGTAAATAAATCAGGCCGAAAACGAAAATGCTTTTGAAAAAGGACATATGTCCTTTTTTTATTTCCAAACGATCCCGTAAGATAGACATGTGTACGCTACTTCTTTGACATGAGGAGACCGAGATGAAAGAAATCGTGGATAAAGACCTGCTGGAATGGTCGGTGAAGAAGTATCAGCTCGGCGACATCTTTGACCGTGGTGTGATCAGCGAGATGAAGCTGATTGAGCTAGAAAAAGGAGAGATTCTCTGTACGAATGGCGACCAGATGAACCACCTCTATATGCTGGTGCAGGGTAAGCTCAAGATCTCTACCTTTCTGCCAAACGGTAAGTCACTCTTACTGAGGTTCAATGATCCGCTGGCCTTGATCGGGGACGTCGAATTCATTCACCAGTTTGAAGTGAAAAACCACGTCGAGGCGGTCAAAAAGTGCCTCCTGATCGGGCTTAGCTACAAGGTGCTGCATGAAACCTGTTCGGACAACCCGGCTTTCCTCACCTTTCTGCTGAAGACGGTCAGCTATAAGCTCTACACCTTCTCCCATTCTACCCGGTTAAATCTGTTAGTTCCGGTTGAAAACCGCTTTGCCAGCTACCTCGTATCCACGTTGCTTGACGAAGGTGCCTCCTCGTTCTCCCATGAAATCAAAACCTCCAAACTCACCGAAATCGCGGAGCTGCTGGGTACGAGCTACCGCCATCTCAACCGGGTCGTGCAAAAATTCTGCTCCGAGGAGATTATCGAGCGCAGAAACAAGAGCCTGTGGGTGAAAAATGGGGAGAAATTAAAAGAATTAGCCGATGGCAGTCTGTATGAGTAACGAGTAACGTAAGTGAAAGGGGATCACAATCCGTATGCAAGGAATCATTTTTTCTCTCGTAGCAGGTGCTTTTATCAGTCTGCAAAGCGTATTTAATACGAAGGTCAGCACCAAAATCGGGCTTTGGGAAACCAATGCCGTCGTCCACGGGGTTGGGTGTCTCACTTCTCTTCTTATTCTTCTGATGATGAGAGAAGGCTATGGTTCTTTTCATAAAATAACCGAGGTCAACAAGCTGTATCTATTAGGCGGTGTGTTTGGTGCAGTGATTGTCTTCTGTGTGATGAAGGGTGTCACCCTGATCGGGCCGGCCTACTCGGTGTCCATCCTGATGATTTCGCAGTTGCTGGTGGCCTTGCTGATTGACACATTCGGCTGGTTTGGGGTAGAAAAGGTTCCTTTTTATTCGAATAAATTGATTGGACTCGCCATGCTGATCGCCGGTGTGATCGTGTTCAAGTGGAAATAAAAAAACAGTCTAAACCGTGATTTTTTCACGAATTTAGACTGGTTTTTGCTTCGAACAGCCCTGCCTTCTCTAGCAGATGCCGCAATACATCGGTGGGAGTTGCTTCTACTCCATTGTACCGCTCTTTGGTATACAGGTCCATTGCACCGGGAAACGTATCATGCACCAACTTCCGAATCTTCTTCCCAGTCGAATCGTTGTCGGTCAGGATATACACATCCCGGTCTCTGGCCTGTTTTTTCAGCTCTTGCAGCTTTTTTTGATTGGGCACACCGTTTGTAAGCAGGATCAGTGTGTCTTCTGGCAGTACTTTTTTCAGCTGGGCACGGTCGTTTTTGCCTTCCACGATGATGACAAGATCATTCATACGCTGGCGGCTATAAGCTTACTGTGTCAGTTGACCCAGCTTGCTCAGTACGAATTCGCGCACTTCTTCTGCGGTCGCAAGTGTCAGTGCTTCTTCTGCCCACACTTTGGCTTCTGCGTAGTTGATCTGTTGCAGTGCTTTGCGTGCTGGGAGGATCGATGGTGCACTCATGGACAGCTCGGTCAGGCCAAGACCGACGAGGAGCGGCATAGCAACTGGGTCACCCGCCATCTCTCCGCACATCCCGGCAAAAATACCGTTGTTCTTCGCCGCGTCTGCAACCGATTTGATCAGGCGCAGAATCGCAGGATGGAACGGCTGATAGAGCGGCGCAATTTTCTCATTCATCCGGTCAACAGCCAAGGTGTATTGTACGAGGTCATTGGTTCCGATGGAGAAGAAATCTACCTCTTTGGCAAAGACATCAGCCAGAATCGCGGCAGATGGGATCTCTACCATCATCCCGACCTTCAGCTCGCTGTCGAAGGCGATATTGGCATCGGACAGCTCTTGGCGTGCTTCATGGAGCAACGCTTTGGCAGCACGAAGCTCTTGCAGATTGGAGATCATCGGGAACATGATCAAAAGTTCACCGAATGCACTCGCACGCAGGATCGCACGCAGCTGACGCTTGAACAGGTCAGTCTGATCCAGGCACAGGCGGATTGCGCGGTACCCGAGGAATGGGTTGGCTTCATGCGGCAGCTGGAGATACGGAAGCTCCTTATCCCCGCCGATATCAAGCGTACGGATGATCACCGGACGACCTTTCATCGTCTGGGCAACAGCACGGTATGCCTCGAATTGTTCCTCTTCGGTCGGCATCTCCGTACGGTCCATGTATAAAAATTCAGTACGATACAAACCGATGGCGTCTGCACCGTTTTCCATCGCTTTGACCGCGTCTTTCGGTGTACCGATATTGGCAGCCAGTTCGATGTGTACGCCGTCTTGGGTATTGGACTCAGCACTGATCAGCTGGCGCAGGGTCTCACGCTCCTGCAGATAAGCATCACGGCGCTCTGTATATGCTCTGAGAGTCTCGTCATTTGGATTGATGATCAAATCACCGGTAAACCCATCGACGATCACGAGGTCACCCTCAGCAACCACTTCGAGAATCGTACCGCCACCTACGACAGCCGGGAGATCCAGACTGCGTGCCATGATCGCAGAGTGCGAGGTACGGCCACCGATTTCTGCGGCGAAACCAAGCACATAGGAGTTGAGCTGGGCGGTATCGGATGGGGTGAGGTCATGGGCGAGTACCACGACCTCCTCTTCGATTTCAGCAAGTGAAACGGTGTTCACCCCTGCTATATTTTTGATCAGACGCGAACCGATGTCGCGGATATCACTTGCACGCTCACGCATATACTCATCATCAAGGCTGGCGAAGATCGCGGCAAACCCCTCTGTGGTATCCTGCACGGCGCTCTCCGCATTTTGATGACTGTCTTTGATCTGGCCCTCAAATCCGCCGATCAACTCCGGGTCTTGGAGCAAGAGCAGGTGAGCGTCAAAAATCTTCGCCTGCTCCTCCCCCATCTTCGCTGCGGTTGATTCACGGAGCTTACGCAGCTGTTCACCGGTTTTGTCGAGTCCCAGACAAAGGCGGCCAAGTTCCGTCTCCACCTGTTCTGCGCTGATGCTTACTCGATTGATAGCGGGCAGCTCGTCACGCAGGACGAATGCTTTCCCGATGGCGATCCCCGGTGAAGCGGCGATCCCCCGTTTTTGTACAGACAGCTTAGTCATGCAGACCACCTTCAATGAATGCTACGAGTTCTTCAACGGCTTTCTCTGCACCTTCACCTTCAGCAGAGACTGTGATGGTCTCACCTTTGCGCACCGCAAGTGCCATTACGCCCATGATGCTTTTGAGGTTTACTTTCTTTTCCCCTTTTTCGATGAACACTTCGCAGTTGAATTGGGAAGCTTTTTGTACGAGCGCAGTCGCCGGACGTGCGTGGATACCTGTTTCGTTCGTTACGGTTGCTTGTTTGGATGCTGTTGCCATGAGTAATTCTCTCCTTTTATGTTTGAGTATGGTTTTATTTTTGCAGGGTCAAAACGGGTTCCCCTGTTGTTACTTCGGTCTGGGTACCGCGAATCAATTGTTCGCTGCCCGGATTGGTGATAATCACAGGTGTGATCGTAGATTTCGCTTTTTCCCGCACGTTTTCAAGGTCAAACGTGAGGAGGAGGGTTCCTGCCTTCACTTGGTCTCCCTCGTTGACATGCGTCTCGAAGCCTTCCCCGTTCATATTGACGGTATCAATACCGACGTGGATGAGCAGCTCGGTTCCGTTTTTGGCTTTCAAACCAAAAGCATGCTTGGTCGGGAAGATCATCAGCACTTCCGCGTCAAACGGAGCGACCACCTTGCCACGGTCAGGATCGATGGCGAAGCCGTCTCCCATCATTTTTTGTGAGAAGACCTGGTCTGGTACCTGTTCGAGCGCAAGCAGCTTACCGCTGAGTGGTGCGTTGATAGTTAAATCCATTGCATCTATGTTAGTTGTTGTTCCCGTTGCTTCCCCTGTCTTATTCGATGGAGCAGGATCGCATGCAACAGGATCGGTATCTTTGACGACGACCTGATCGGCCTGACCGCCTGATGCGATGATCTTCTTGATCTGTTCTTTGAGAGAATCTGACTGGGTACCGAAGATCGCTTGGATGTTGTTACCCACAGTCAATACTCCGGCAGCACCGAGTGATTTGAGCTTATCTTTATCGACTTGGTTCACATCATCAACGGTGACACGCAGTCGGGTGATACAAGCGTCAAGCACTTGGATGTTCTCTGCGCCACCCATCGCAACCAGAATCTGACCTGGCAAGCCGCCCACAGCAGCAGCCGGTTTCCCGTCTTCTGTGACTTTGTTTTGGTTGGTGACCAGTTCGTCTTCGGCTGCATCTGCCTCACGACCCGGTGTCATCAGATTCCATTTACGGATGGCAAAGCGGAAGCCGAAGTAGTACAGTACCGCAGTAGCCAAGCCGATCGGGATGATCATCAGCGGTTTAGTGGACAAGCCGAAGTTGAGAATGTAGTCGATGAAGCCCGCTGAGAACGTGAAGCCGGTTCGAATCCCCATGAAATCGCATACAACCATCAACAAACCAGTGAACAACGCATGGATGACAAACAAGATCGGTGCAACGAACGCAAACGCAAATTCAATCGGCTCCGTGATCCCTGTCAGGAAAGAAGTAAGCGCACCAGAGATCATAATCCCTGCAACCGCTTTACGTTTTTCCGGTCTTGCTTCATGGATCATCGCAAGCGCCGCTGCCGGAAGACCAAACATCAGTACAGGGAACATCCCTGTCATGAAACGTCCTGCCGTCGGGTCACCCGCGAAGAAACGTGCGATATCCCCGTGATGCACATTGCCCGCTGCATCGGTGAACGATCCGAACACAAACCAGAACGGCTGATAAAAAATGTGGTGCAAGCCAAACGGAATCAGAATCCGCTGACCAAAACCAAAGGCGAACGGCCCAATCGGATTGTTCATCGCCCATTGTGCGACGATATCAATACCTGCCTGTATCGGTTGCCATACGAATGAAAAGATAACCCCAAGCACCAACGCCGCCAAAGATGTGATGATGGGTACAAAGCGTTTCCCGGCGAAGAACCCGAGATAAGGCGGCAATTTAATATCGTGAAAGCGCTTATATAACATAGCGGCAACAACACCGATAATGATACCGGCAAAAACCCCCATGTCCAAAGCAGGATCACCATTCACATTTTCCAAGCCAAGGACTGGTCCCATGTCAGTCAGTACGGATTTCAAGACCAGGTAGCCAACGATCGCAGCGACAACCGCTGTCCCTTCACCACCGGCAAAACCGAGCGCCACCCCAGCCGCAAACAATAACGGCAGATTGGTAAAGAGCACACCGCCCGCATCTTTTATGACGGGTTGATTGAGCAAGTCCTTGTCCCCGAACCGGAGCAATATACCTGCCGCAGGTAGTACGGAAACAGGCAGCATTAATGCGCGTCCGACCTGCTGCAACTTCCCGAAAGCTTTCTTCATAGACTCACCTTCCATCCTAAATTATGCATATGGGAGTAAAACATCAAAAAAGGCATAAGTCACCCCTCTCTCGCAGTAGTTTGCTGCTTAGAAAGAGTGCTTATGCCTAATCGAATTAGTAACACGCACTTCACGCTATTCTATTTTGCAGTCTTGATAAATGGATGGTCAGATAGCCAATCTCCGATTCATGCACGGGGAGCTCAAGCACCTGTGTGATTCTGTGGCCAACCTGCTCTGCTAAACTATACCACTTGGCGAAGTCTCTTTTCAAGAGGGAAACTAAATGATTTTCTGTGAATTCACCATTTTCCACACGCTCAATGGTAAAACGCAGGTCGGTCACCAGTCTCGCATAGTCCATACTGGACGGGTCCAGCATGATTCCCAGCCCTTTTTCAATCAGTTTTACCAAGTCAGATACGAGTTCAACCCCACGCAACAATTTGCCCACGGTAGCATTGGCTCTGGCACTGTGAATATGCATCGCGATAAAGCCTTCTTCCGCGCGGGGAAGCTCTGTGCCCAATTGCCGCTTCACCAGTTCTACCGCATGCTCAGCAATGGCGTATTCCTTCGGGTACAGACTACGAATTTCCGTGAGAGTGGTGTTCGTAATCGTCTGCCCCTTGCGAATCCGCTCCAAAGCAAAGGCAATATGGTCAGTCAACGAGATATGAATATGGGCGTGCAGCATCTCTCCCAGCTTCTCCTGCGCATACGCGATAATCTCTTCGCACACGGATACAATCCGTTCGTCCGTCTGAGACAGCAGTTCGCTGTAGCGTGTGGACTGGTTGGAATCTGTCAGCCGGAATTCCTTATCAAATTGACCATGTTCAATCCGTTCCCCTGCTTTTTTACCAAAACCAAGCCCTTTGCCGACGAGTACCACTTCCTGTTTGTCCGGTCCGACGGCAAAGACGACATTATTATTCAGTACCTTACTTACTTTGTATCCAGTACCTTCCATAAAGATCCCCCCACTTTGATTTACCTATTATAGAGAGTCGGGGTGGACTAGACAAGGTGTAAAATACGCTTTTCCTTATGGCAGAGTTACCTCTGCTTTTGTCAGGATGCGCTGGAACTCGGCGTCCGCTTGTGCTTTTTCAGTCAAATCCGGGCAGATGCTCTCTTTTACCGTGATTGTCCAGCCTGCTACCTTGGTTCCGCAGATGACCGCATTTTTCAGAGCTACGCCTCTGATCAGCGCCATAACTGTTCCGGAGAAGAAGGAGTCACCGGCCCCGGAGGAATCGATCAGATCAACCGGGAATACTGGCTGGTGTCCCAGTTCTTGGGTACGGCGGTCATAATAGACAGACCCTTGTTCACCCAGCGTCACCACTACGGATTGCAGACCCACAGACTGATCCACGTAGGTTTTCACCGCGTCAAGCTTGGCTTCCAGCTCCAGACTGGTAAACTCATGACCGAACAGCACATCTGCCTCATAATTGTTAAAAATAAAGCAGTCCAGACCGTCCAGTACGTCTTTATACTTCCCTGCTACATCCAGGTTCCCCGGAATTCCGTATACCGGTTTGTTGTGCTTTTTCGCCACAGCGATCACATGACGGGCGATCTCCACAGTCAGGTCAATTTCAAGCACGACATGGCTCGATTTGCTGATAAACTCCTCTGCGTGCTTGATGATCAATTCTTGCATCGTGTTCACTTGTGGCATTTGGGAGATGGAGCCTGCCAATTCACCGTTTTCATTCAGGATTGCAAGCCACATACCCATACCATTATCCGTTGCCTGTACGAAGGAAGTCTCGATGCTGTTGGCTTGCAGATGATTGATCACTTCAAGCCCCATCCCAGATGAGTCAACGGTAGAAACAAAACCCGTGTTGGTTCCCAGCTTTGCCAGATTTTCCGCAACGTTGCGTCCTACGCCACCATGTACAAATTGGATATTCCCCAGGTTACGTCCTGTCGCTTGGTAGTTTTGATTTGCAAATCCTTTTACATCCATGAAAACCGTTCCGATGACAGTTACAAACGAATTCATTCGATCCTTCTCCTATCATTTACGTAAGTATTTTGAAATTTAGAGTTAAAGTTAATACACCAAACCATCCAACAGTCTATCATTTCATAAGCCATTGATATAGTACCGCACATTGCTCCTTGCAACAATAGGAAATGGAAAAAAAAGACTCACCCGGTTGGATGAGCCTTTTCGGTACGAAAGCATACGGATGCCAGGTTTCAGGAAAATTAGTGCTTAGCTTCCCCTTCGCCAGCCTGTGCTGTCGCTGCAACGCCCAACTTCTCGATTTTCGCGTTTTTCTTCGCTTCTTCGAGCCATGCTGGGATTTTCTCGCTGCGTTTCATGTCCATCAAGATTTGGGTTACTTTTTCTTTAGCTTGGTCAAGGGTTGGAACTGGGTTGCCAAGAGTTTCTTTGTTTTCATCGTAGAACTTTTTGATGTCTGCATCAGTAGGAGTGATTTCTTTTTCAAACATTTTGTCGAGCAGAACGTTGAAAACAAGCTTGTCCTTCAATTTATCCTCAGTCAGGTTCGCTTGTTGCAGGAACGCTTGGAACTGCTCATCGGAACCTACTTGTTTTTTCATAGTATCGAGTGCTTTATTGAGGTCTTCATCGTTTGCACTGATGCCTTTTTTCGCTGCTTCTTGCTTGATGAGGGTCTCAACTACGAGACGGTCAAGAGCTGCCTCGCCGCCTTGTTCTTTCATCGCATCATAGTGTGCGCTCTTGGTGATCGCTTCACCGTTAACAGTCGCTACAGCAACTGGAGTAGCACTGTGACCTTGGTTGAGTCCGAGGAAACCGAGGCCCAAGATGCATACGGAGATCGTAAGTACAGACAGGTCAAACTTTTTCATAACTAGTCCTCCATTATTGAAAGTTTAATGAATTCTTATCATCACGAATGCTAACAACTTGTAGTATACTACGTTTTTGTGTAAAACGTGTGGAATAATGAAAAAATTTTTTCTGGGAAAAGCAGTAAAATTGTAAGAAAATTGCGTTTTCCCTCTTTACAAAACCGTAATATTTTGTTAAAGAGTCCGTAATGTTCGCACGTTATTCTATAGGTGTAAAGGATAACACCCCTACAACATTGGAGGCGTAAAAATGAGAGAATTTCTTGGTTGGCTGTTCGCAAATCGTAAGGAAGATTTGTACCAAGAGAAAAAGTACGTGCAAAACAATGAGGTTACGAATTACCTGATGAGTACCAATTACGTAGAAGCGTTTTATATAACTCAACACGGAGCATAATTAGTTAAACAGAACATTTTGATAAGCAAGAGGCCCCTTTTTTGGAAAAGGGGCTTTTTTGTTTGGAGAGAGCATGATTGTTGGTCGCAGGCTTTCTCCACTTGCTATTCATGCCGTTAGACAGTCGTCATCTTTCTCCACTTGCTTTTCGTTTTGGGCCGATTGTGATCCCGCAGTGAGCGGCGTGGCAGTCTCCAGTTGAAATAGACAGAGACCATACGTAGCGTGACACCAAGCGCAAACAGCAGATAAAGCTGTACCGGCTGGTCGTAGCCAACATTGCCAAGGCTGATGATCAGACCAAGCAGGATCGCCCATGCCGCATAGATCTCGTCACGCAAAACCAAAGGCTTGCGGCGTGCCAATACATCGCGGATAATCCCGCCGCCAATCCCGGTCATCATCGCCGCTACCATGACAGCACTGATCGAGTGATTCATGCTGGTGGCATACAGCGCACCTTGAATGGCAAAAGCAGAAAGACCGATGGCATCAAACAGAGTAAGCCAGCGCTTGCCTGCATGAATCCAATTGACTGGCAGCAGGAAAATAATTAAGATCGAGAAGATTGCCACTTTAAGCAGCAGTCCCTGTTCCCAGATAGTAGATACTGGTACCCCGATCAGCAGGTTCCGTATGATACCGCCGCCAAACGCGGTCACCAGACCTAACACGAGTACTCCCAAGATATCGTATTCTTCCTCCATAGCGACCAGTGCTCCACTGACCGCAAAGGCGATCGTTCCAATGATGGATAAGGCTTCCCAAGTCACGGGTAACATTCCTTCTTTCTTCAACTTTCTCATGAACATACATGTAATCCGTGACTATTATATGAGCAACCAAGAGAAAGTTCAATAACTTTTAATGATTAATATTCATAAAGAGAAAAGAGGGCTTGCGCCGGTTAGACGGAAGCCTCTTGAATTTGCCGTTCGAGTAATCCCAATGCATGAGCCAGCACCTCTTCGGCAGGTACGGTAGCTTGTCCGCCGCCTTGAGCGCTTTCTGGCTTGCCGCCGCCCTTGCCGTCGATTACAGTCAAGGTCTCTTTGAGGAGTGCATTCATTGGGATGCTGACTTCGGTACCACGTGCGAAGACCAGTTGGGTTTTGTCACCGCTGGCTGCGAGCAAAGCGATCGCTTTGGGATCGGCTGCTGTGATGATCTGAGACATTTTTTGCAGTTCTTGCATGGTCAGTCCTGGTTGGACAGTGGAGACGATTCGGTAATCCTGCTTCGCCACAGCACTCGCGACCAGACGTGCGGCTTCCTGCTCCAATAGCTGTCCTTTGGCTTGTTGGAGGGCGTGTGATGTCTCCTTCTGCTCGGTGATGATGCGGTCTAAGCTGTTCAGCATCTCGCTCTCACTGCTGTTGAGCTGGCGGCTCAGTTCACGCAGGGTGCGCTGTTTGTCATAGATGGCACGGATCGCCCGGTTGCCGCAGACGAACTCGATGCGCATACCGCCCTTGTTACGCTCCCAGCCGAGGATCAGAATCGGTCCCACTTCCCCTGTACGCTTAGGATGTGTGCCACCGCATGGATTGTAATCAAAATCCGGAATCGTCACGATACGGATGTTTTCACTCACCGTCGGGGCTTTGCGCAGCGGTAATGTCGCAAGCTCCTGGGGGTCGACGAAACGGGCGGTAATCTCACGGTTATCAAACACGACGGAATTGGCCAGTTCCCCCACACGCTGCACCATCTCGTCGGTGAGCACTTCGGTCATGATGTCAACCGTCACCGTCTCACGTCCCAGATGAAAACCGAATGTCTCTGCCTGATACAGCTCGGCAAAAGCAGCGGAAAGAATATGCTGACCGTTATGCTGTTGCATATGATCAAAACGGCGCTGCCAGTCGATCTGACAGACGGCCTTGCCCTCGCCTGCTGTGAGCGGCTGGGCTAATTTATGTAGGATCTTATCGTCCACTTCTTCTACGTCGATCACTTCAACACCATTGATCGTACCCAGATCGCATGGCTGTCCCCCGCCTGTCGGGTAAAAGACTGTCTCCGCCAGTACGACATAAGGCGTCCCTGCTGCATCTGTCCCGTGTTCCACAATGGTGGTCTCACATGACTGTAGATAAGCATCTCTGTAATATAACTTCTCTGCCGGATGAGTCAGCATGAAAATCATCTCCCACAACATATCCATAATTAGTTCCACTTTCTAGCATACAGAGAGACAGAGCGTTTTGCAAAAAAATCGTATAAAAAAACAGGAAGTGCCCTCGACACCTCCTGCTCTGCTTTTATAGTATTAGATAAGAAGAAGTAGTAGGTGAGAAGACATTGTCAGCAAGATACCTGTCAAATAAAACCCGGCCCGATCAAATGAGATGCGAACGATTGCTGGAAGATGTACTGCGCCCGCCGATTTTCCAGTTTTCAAACGAATACACCGGTTTGCGGTCTTTTTTCTTGCGCTTTTTCCCTCTCCATTTGCCCACGAATGTGAACAGATGTACCATTGGGTGTCCCCTCCATGATTGAGTTTGCACAGCTACTAACAGGTATAACCAGATTATACTCGCTGCATGCTTCCCGTATGTGCTTTTTCTCGATTGATCTTATCATATTTAGATGAAGAAACGATCCCGTAATCATGAATCTTTTGTAAAGCCGATGAATAAATAGGAAGGAAAACGCCTGATTATCTTGAATGTTCATCTTATTCCTTCCTTCCATCTAAAATTGAAAAGGTGCTGAAACCATGCCGCAAACCCAACCTGTCCAACAAGCCTCTGATCCCGGTCGCAAAGGGCTGGCTCTGTATTTCTCCCTCCCCATCTTCTCCTGGGCGATGTACGATTTTGCCAATACGATCTTCTCGTCCAATATCACCACGATCTTCTTTCCTTTTTATATACAAAAAGCGATGGGCGGCGATGCTGTCCTCAACCAGCTGGCGACGACATTTATCAGCTACACCAATGTGCTGGCAAGCGTTCTGCTGGTCATCCTGTCACCACTGTTCGGTGTGCTGATCGACCGTACCGGACAGAAAAAACGCTATCTCGTCCCATTCGCACTCATCTCCATCCTCTGTACGTTGATCATGGGTGCCGCCACCTACTGGCAGACGGAGCAAAGCATCATGGGGCTGCCGTTGTCGATTGCTTTGGTGCTGGTCGCATTTATGCTGGCGAAGCTGTTTTATCAGTCGAGCCTGATTTTCTACGACTCGATGATTACGGACCTCGGCAGCAAGCAGGAGATTCCGTTAATCTCTGGTTTCGGTGTGGCGGTCGGTTATCTGGGGACACTGATGGGGCTGGCGGTCTATCCGTTCATCGGTGGTGATCGGTTCGGGTTGGCATTTTTGCTGACCGGGTTGCTGTATTTGGTCTTTTGTATACCGATGATGGTGCTGTATAAGGAGCCTGCGCGGAGGGGGAACCCTAATACTTCCGACGGCCCAGGGACATCTGCAAGCCACGCATCACTGACTACCTCTCACAGTGACGCTCTTCCCACCTCCCCTGCAAGTGTTGCCAAACCATCCTTTTTCAGCGGATATAAAGAAATCGCGCAAACCTTCCGGGAGATCCGGCAGTATCAATCCCTGTTCTACTTCATGATCGCCTACTTTTTCTTCAATGACGCGGTGGCGACGGCGATTGCGATGATGGCGGTGTATGCCAAGGTCGTGGTTCATTTTTCAACGGGCCAGTTTATCGCGTTGTATCTGGTCTCCACGGTATGCAGCATCATCGGATCGTTCGTGTTCGGGCATATCACCAAGCGGATTGGGGCCAAGCGGGCAATCACATGGGTAGCCATCGTGATGATCACAGCGATTGCAATTGCGGTCGGAACGGTGAATGAAGCGATGTTCTGGGTCGCGGGAGCCTTGTACGGGGTGTCGATGGGTTCGATGTGGGTGACTTCGCGCACCTTGATTGCCCAGATGACGCCTGATGATAAACGCGGCCAGTTTTTCGGTCTGTTCGCCTTCTCCGGCAAGGTCTCAGCCATCGTCGGTCCGCTGCTCTACGGCAGTGTCACCTGGCTGTTGGCCGATTATGGCAACATCGCAAGCCGTGCCGCGCTTGGTTCGCTTGCTTTTTTAACGATTATTGGTCTTGTGTTTCATAAAAAAGTTCAGTTTGAGAAATAATGGGTAATGGCGTGAAATGGCTGTTTGGACCCGTGCATGTCCAAGGTGAAGAGCTGAAAAAAAACCGCTTGGCTCCAGTAGGATCGACGTTAATGTCATCTGCTGGATCGAGCGGTTTTTTTGTTCGGTTATTCGGCGTGGATATCAAGTGGCTGCTGCAGGTTCCAATAACGTCTGGCCCCGCAATATTCCGGTGCATAACGGGAGGTGCTGATCGTGATGATCTCGACGTTCTCCCCAGTCTTCGGGGCGTGGATCATCTGGTCGTCACCATAGTAGATTCCGACGTGGTGGACGCGTCCTTTGCCCTCTTCAAAAGCGAAAAAGACGAGGTCGCCCGGCTGCAGATCCTCCCGCTCGATAAAGGTGGAGAACTTCGCTTGGTTGGAGGCGTCACGCGGGATGGTGATGCCGTATGCCTTATGCATGGAGTGAGCAAAGCCGGAGCAGTCGTAGCCAAAAGCAGATGTCCCGCCCCACAGATATGGCAGTCCGAGGAACTGCTTGCCTGCCTCGACGACATCTTGGCCCGTGATGATTGCCGCCTGTCCGCGCTGCATGATGGTGGCTTCCGAGCGCTTGAGATAGCGAGTGCCGTCTGGGGTAGCGACGGTAAGCCATGTGATGTCGGCTGACGTATCAGAGGAGTCAGACGCATCAGAATCAGATCCAATTCCACCAACAACGGTTCCCTTAGACTCAGCCGCCTCTCCCCCGATCAATGGAAGACGGGTCAAGTAGCTGAGCTCGATGCCTTTGGCTGTTTCATCTTTTGCTTCATATAGGAACGCGGTCGGACGGGCAACCTGTACCAGATGTTCACTTGCAGTAAACAAAGCAACATCGGTCAGCTCTGTCAGCTGGACCTTCGGCATCCAGCCTGGATAACCCCGCTTGCCTTTGATCGATGGCTGCTCAGGGACAGCGACTTTTACCCACTCGCCCTGCTCTTCGGTGACCTCGACGATGGTTCCATAGAGAATCTGGGTCTGGGTCCGGTCTTTTTCCCATAGGTTAATGCGGTCTTCCACGGTCATCGAATCGAGCCATGCGCGGATATCGGTCGGATGAGAGACAGCAGGTGCATCCTGCCCGCGTGGGGATTCTGGGGACGTCCAGATGGTGGCGACTTGTACGTTGACCAGCATCAGACGGTTCGTGTTGTCAGATACAGGGTGGCTCATACGGTTGTTTCACTCTCCAAAATCGTTGTGACCCCAAGGCCCGGCGCATCGGTCAAGGTCATTTTACGGCCGTCATAGACCACGCCGCCCTGGACATAATCCTTGATGAGCATAAGCGGAGCGTCGAAGTCAAAACGGGTGATATTTTTCTTCGCACCAGCCAGATGTGCCGCTGCGGTAATGCCAAGTCGGGATTCGATCATGCTGCCGACCATACATTCTACCCCGCACAGCTCTGCCATGTGATTGATCTGCTGGGCCTGATAGATGCCGCCTGCCTTCATCAGCTTGATGTTGATCAGGTCAGCAGCGCGCAGCTTGAGCACCTCGAACGCTTGCAGCGGGGTAAATACGCTCTCATCTGCCATGATTGGTGTCTCTACGCTGTCCGTTACGGTTTTAAGACCTGCGATGTCGTGTGCTTTGACCGGCTGTTCGATCAGCTCGATGTCGAGCCCCATATCCTCCATTTTGCGGATGGAGCGGACAGCCTCTTTGGCCTCCCAGCCTTGGTTGGCGTCGAGACGGATTTTGATATCGTTGCCGATGCGTCGGCGGATTTCTTGGATACGCTCGATATCTTTTCGGATATCATCTTTCCCCACCTTAATTTTTAGAACATTAAAACCATTTTTGACGTACTCTACAGCGTCCTCACCCATCTCGTCCGGCTCGTTGACGCTGACAGTGTAGTCGGTTTCCAGCTCGTTTTTGTAGCCGCCGAGGAACTGATAGAGCGGCAAGCCCGCATTTTGCGCGATCAGGTCATAGAGAGCCATGTCGAGCGCGGCTTTGGCACTGGTGTTGTTGACCATGCCCTGCTTGAGAATATGGAAGACTTCTTCGTAATTAAGCAGATTTTTGCCTACGAGCTGTGGTTTAAAGGTATAGAGAATAGCACCCTCGATGCTGTGCAGACTGTCCCCTGTGATGACAACGGTTGCAGGAGCCTCGCCCCAGCCTGTGAGTCCATTATTCGTCGTGATTTTGACTAGAATCGATTCTGCGGTGGTAACGGTGCGGAGTGCGGTTTTGAATGGCTTATGGAGTGGGACGGCTTGGCGTCTGACTTCTATGTTCTCGATGATCATTAGGGTTGACCTCCTCTTCACAGTTAGCAAAAAAGGTAGAGTCGCTATTCGCTTCTCTACCTGTGTCTACATATGTATGGTGCGGCCGAAGGGACTTGAACCCCCACGGTGTTGCCACCACTAGTACCTGAAACTAGCGCGTCTGCCAATTCCGCCACGGCCGCATGTTATGGTGTTGCTGACAATTGATATTATAGCAGATGAGATATGGATTAGGCAATAGGAAATTTTGTTTTCTCTGAATAAAAAAACAGGCAAGCCGTATGAAGATGGAGCCTGCCTGTTTTTTCGACCTGTTTGTCTTAACCTGTTGCGCTACCTACCACTTACGGAGTAGCCAAAACCTCTTCAATATCCCGTTCCATATCAATCGGATCAGTGGTCGCTTCAAAACGCTTCACGACGTTCCCCTGACGGTCGATGAGGAATTTGGTAAAGTTCCATTTGATGGAGTCGCCAATCATGTAGTGTGGGAGCTGTTCGTCGATGATCGACTTCAGGATTTTTGCCACTGGGTGGAATGGGTTGAACCCTTCAAACGGCTTGGACGCTGCCAAGTACGTAAACAGCGGATGTGCTCCTTCATCACGTACATTTACTTTTTGGAACATCGGGAAGTTGACGCCGTACGTAAGTGTGCAGAAGGTGTGAACCTGCTCATTGGTTCCCGGTTCTTGTTCAGCAAACTGGTTGCACGGGAAGCCGAGGATTACGAAGTCCTGATCCTTGTATCGGTCGTACAGCTTTTGCAGATCTTCATATTGGAACGTGAAGCCGCATCGGCTGGCTACGTTGACGATCAGGACGACCTTACCTTTGTACTCTTCTAATGATACTTCTTTTCCGTTCATCGCTTTGGCGGAGTAATTATAAATAGTCATTGGGTCATAGCTCCTTAGGGGGATTCTTACACGTACCTACACTGCTTTTCTTCTCAACTGATAATACGTCACAGCCAACGCCGCCATCAATACCGTTCCTTTGACGATATCATGCGCGTAGTACGGCACGTTGAGCATGGTCAGACCGTTGAGCAGTACGCCGATCAGCACAGCGCCGAGGAATGTCCCGATCACATTGGGCTTCCCTGCACCAAACACTGAGTACCCGACGAACGCCGCAGCGACGGCATCCATCAAGAGCGGCGCACCACCGTCTACCTGACCGGTACCAATCCGGGCTGCGAGCAGAATGCCTGCAAGACCGCAGAAAAGACCAGACAGCACGTAAGCAAGCGTACGGTAACGGTTCACCGGAATCCCGGACAGACGCGCTGCCTCGGCGTTACCGCCTGTGATGTAGAGGATCCGGCCATGTCGTGTATAGTTGAGGAAAATATGCACGACGATTACCGCAACGACCATCAAAATAACCGGAACCGGCACGGATGCGATCTGCCCCTGACCGAGCCAGACAAACCATTCGTTGAGTTTACCCGGAGCGGTGGAGCCGTCTTGCATCGCCATGTTCGGATAGATCGAGTAGCCGCTGGTATAGGTCAAGTGAATCCCCTTCACGATGTAGAGCGTCGCAAGGGTCGCGAGCAGGTCGGGAATGCGGATTTTGACGATCATCAGCGCATTGAACAGACCGACCAAGAGACCTAGGATGACCGGGATGAGCAGGGTCAGCAGCAGGTTTTGCTGAAACCAGATCATCATCGAGGCGGACACCACGGTGGAGAGCGATACGGTGGAGCCGACCGACATGTCAAAGCCATTGACGATCAGAGAGAAGGTCACACCGATCGCGACCAGTGTCACGATGGAGATCGCACGAAGGATTTCGGTAAGATTGCTGTAGGTGAAAAAGTACTCATTGATGATGCTGAAAAAGAGGATAACGGCAGCGATCACCATAATCGTTGCATATTTATAGAGAAAATCAAGAACCTGTTCTTTCGAGCTTTTGTTCGTCATGCGCTTGACCTCCACTTGCGTAATACATGATGAGTTCCTGAGTGGCCTCGGCGCGGCTTAGTTCTTTGACGATGCGTCCGTCGCACATCACCAGGATGCGGTCGGCAATGCCCAGCACCTCTTGGAACTCGCAGGAAAAATACAAAATGCCTTTTTGTTCTTCGGCCAGCTTGCCAATCAGCTTGTAGATGTCGCTTTTCGCACCGATATCGACGCCTTTGGTCGGCTCGTCGAACAGGAAAATGTCCGATTCGGTGTTGAGCCACTTGCCGATGACCACCTTTTGCTGGTTGCCTCCGCTCAAGTGTCCGATGGATTGGGTCAGGTTGGCGGTCTTGACTCCGAGGCGCTGCACCAGATCTTGGGCGGCACTCTCTTCTACGCGTCTGCGGATGAAGCCGAAGTTAGTCCATTTGCGCAGCGTGGCGAGGGTCAGGTTGTTTTTGACTGATTCATCGACGACGATCCCCTCTTTGCGGCGCTCCTCTGGGACGAGTACGATGCCGTTGTCTACCACGTGCTTCGGTGATGCGAGATTCACCTTATTGCCACGCAGGGTGACTTTTCCGGCTTCGGCCGTGTCGGCACCAAATAACAGACGGGCTAACTCGGTCTTGCCCGCGCCGACCAGTCCGACAACTCCGACGATTTCTCCTGCGCGTACGGTCAGATCAACACCGCGGACTTTGCGGCCACGGGTGAGGTCTTGTACCTCTAGGAGTGTATCGCCGATCGGTACATCAAGCTTCGGGAATTCCTCGGAAAAGGTCTTGCCCAGCATGTGCGTGATCACTTCATCGATGTTGGATTCGGCGGTCGTCATCGTCGCTACCTTTTGGCCGTCGCGCATGACGGTGATGCGGTCACAGATCTGGAAAATCTCTGGGAGACGGTGCGAGATATAGATGATCCCCACACCCGCCTGCTTGAGATGGGCAATCCGTTCGAACAGCAGGTCACACTCCGTGGTACTGAGTGGTGCGGTCGGCTCGTCAAAAATGATATATTTCGCGTCCTGGGCAATCGCTCGGGCGATCAGCACCAGCTGCTTTTCAGACAGGGTCAGCTCCTCTACCTTTTGGCGGACAGAGAGGGCGAACCCAAGCCGTTTGACGAGTTCTTCTGCTTCGGCATAGAGCTTCGACCAGTTGAGGAAGCCCTTGCCTTTGGTGACGTGACGCTCCATCAGGATGTTTTCGGCGACGCTCAGGTATGGGACGAGCGCGGTGTCCACTTCCTGGTACACACATTGAATCCCGTGGGCTTTGGCGTCTTGTGGTGTTTGGATCGCGGCTTTCTGTCCGTCGATGATAATCTCGCCGCTGTCGCTCGTATAGGCGCCGGTCAGGATCTTCATCAAGGTGCTTTTGCCCGCTCCATTCGCACCAAGCAGGGCGTGCACCTCCCCCGCTTTCACTTCCAAATCGACGGAACGGAGGGCGGGAACGCCGGAAAATTGTTTTTGAATCTGTCTCATCTGTAAGGTTGCCAAGCTGCTTCCCTCCTCGTTTCCTCTTCTATACTCAATCTGCTCCACTTATCCTCTTGCTGTCTGTCTCTCTGCTCTACTCTTTGTTCTCTTGCTTGTTCCTTACTTCTTCGCTTCGGTTTCGGTCATCCATGGCTCCAGTGCCAGCTTGCTTTGGCCCCAGCCTTCGATGAATTTGGAGAGGTCAGTCATTTTCACTTGCTCTTTTGGCAGTGCTTCACGGGTAACGAGGATTGGGTCGAGTGCTACGTTGTCAGGAGTTTCCTCGCCTTTGAACTTTTTATAGAGGTAACGAACTTGCACGCGACCGATGTCAGATGGGTCTACCGCTGCGGATGCGATCCATGGAGAGTTCGGATCTTGGATCATTTGCAGGTCTTCGTCGGAGAGGTCGATCCCGTATACTTTGATCTCGTTGCGGCCTGCTTGCTGGATCGCGCGGGTTGCACCTTTTGCGAACTCATCCCATGCGGCCCATACTGCGGTGATGTCGCCTTTGTTCGGATATTTTTTGAGGATCGCTTCCATCTGAGCTTGAGTGTCAAGCGCGGTGTTGGCTGTTGCAGAACCGAATGCCGCTACCTCTTTGATCTCTGGATATTTCGCTTGGAAAGCCTTGTACGATTCCTGACGGCGTTCCATCGGGGCAAAACCAGCTACCCAGATTTTTACGATGTTCCCTTTGCCACCTGCGTCTGTCGCCAACTTCTCCAGTGTGGACTCGGCCATCTTCTGGTCGCCTTGCTCAAGGACGGTTACACCAGGGATTTTGAGTGCTGCGTCAAAAGCAACCACCGGGATGTTTTGCGCCACTGCTTTTTGTACACCCTGTTGAAGCGCTTCTGCTGTACCATGGTCGATGAGGATACCGTCGAAGTGTTGCACAACCGCTTGATCGAGGTTGGACGCCATTTTGGCAAGGTCGCTGTCAGAGTTGAAGACGACGACTTCACCGCCGAGCTTTTCAGCCTGTTCTTTGACACCTGCGACATATTGGGAGGAGAAGGTTCCGATGTTGAATTGCATAACGAGTGCGATGCGTTTTTTACCGAGTTCGCCATTGGCATGGTTCGCATGGTCACCTGCGGCTGGCTGGCTTCCTGCACCGCAGCCTGTTGTGAGTAGTGCCAAGCTTGTGACAATTGAGAATAGTGCGGATGCTTTGAGACGTTTTTTCATGTGAGAATCCCCCTTGAATCTTTTTGCTTGTGATGTAGTTCATTGGTGTTGGTTTGTGAAAATCAGAAAAGCCTCTTTTCACAATAGAAAAGAGGCACGCAAACACATAGGTACGGGCAGCCTCTTATCTCTCAGGTAAAATACCTGCAGGAGTTAGCACCTTGACACGTACACCGCTGTGTACATCAGGTTGCCGGGCTTCATCGGGCCAGTCCCTCAGCCAGCTCTTGATAAGAAGAGTTGGTATTCAGTTGAATTACTTTCCTGATTCAGAATATTACAGCCCATTTGTTGGACTGTCAATAGTTGAGCCACAAAAATAATTTTGATCAGAAAACGCCCAACGGTCAAAACCTATTGTGGGTTGGTTGTCCAGATTCCTGCTGTCTTGACGAATACGCGCTCTGGAAGCTTCAGAGTAGCCAGTGCCAGCTCTGCTACGTCTTCTGGCTGCATCATCCGGTCTTCATCACCGATCGGCAGTCCTGCTTTGGAAGCCAGCTCGGTGTTGACCGTAGATGGTGCAAGGGTGAATACGCGGATATTGTTCTTGCGCACTTCCTGCATGAGCGCCTCGGTGAAGCCGTTTACCGCGAATTTGGACGCGCAGTAAGCAGAACCAGTAGCAAAACCACGGTCACCTGCGGAGGAAGACACATTGATAATATTACCGCTGTTGGCCGCGATCATGTCTGGCAGGACAGCATGGGTCACGTAGTAGGTACCAAACAGGTTGACTTGGATGATGCGCTCCCACTCTTGCGGGTCCATCTCGGTTACTTTGCCGAAGGTGGCGATGCCTGCGTTGTTGATCAGGATGTTCACCGGGCCAAGCTCGCCCTTAATCTTTGCGTAAGCCGCTTCTACCTGAGCGCGGTCGGAGACATCTGCGACAGCGACAGCGGTCTTGACATCGTATTGTTGGTTGAGTTCTTGTGCCAGTTGTTCCAGATCGGCAGCAGAACGGGCTACGAGGCCAACTTGTACGCCTTCTTTCGCCAGAGCGTGTGCCATTGCGCGGCCGATACCCTTGCCTGCGCCAGTGATGAGTGCTGTTTTTCCAGTAAGATTCATCTCTTATCCCTCCTAGTTCTTTCCATAGGTACTATAGAAAAAATAGCGGGGGAAGTCAAATAAGTTCGGGCCCAAAAGTGTAGCGAGACGCAAAGAAGGAGCGGAGTTCCCCCCGCCCCAAACTTGGCTGTCTATTCGATTTTACCCATGAAGTTGGTTTTGTCCTTGCCGTATTGGTAGATGTATACGTCAGCGAATTGGTTGTCGCCTTTTTCGTCAAAGGTAACTTTGGTGAACTGACCTTGGAAGTCCTTGGTCTTACGTACCGCTTCGGCTACTTGCTCGCGGGTTGGTTTTTTGCCTCCGTTTTCTTTGATCAGCTTCTCGATCGCTTCGAGGATGACGTTAGCGGAGTCGTAGGAGTATACGGAGTAGAGCTCAGGCTTTTTGCCCATCTCTTTTTCGTATGAATCTGCCCACTTCTTACCGTCTTCCGTGGTGCGCACGTCACCTGCTGTAGAAGTGAAGTAGACGCCTTCTACCTTATCACCTGCCAATTTGTACATGTCGGAGGCGTCAAGACCGTCGCCGCCCATGATCACGCCTTTGAAGCCTTTTTCGCGGGCTTGTTTGACGAGGATACCGCCATCAGAGTAAATTGCGCCGAGGTAGATCATGTCAGGGTTGGCTGCAACAGCTTGGTTGAGCACCGCGCTAAAGTCTTTTTCGCCCTGGGTGATGCCCTCGTAGCCGAGTACTTCTACGCCGTCTTTTTCAAATTGCTTCTTCACTTCTTCCGCAAGACCTTGGCCGTATGCGGTTTTGTCGTGAATGAGGAATGCTTTTTTCACGCCGAGTGTATTTTTTGCATATGACGCCGCTTTAGGACCTTGGGAGTCGTCGCGCGCACAGATGCGGTTAACTACTTTTTTGCCTTCTTCGGTCAGCTTCACGCCTGTGTTGGATGGAGTGACCATGACGAGGCTTGCTTCTTCATATTTAACGGACGCCGGGATGGATACACCTGTGTTGAGATGGCCGACGACGCCGAGTACGTCTGGGTTGGAGAGCAGAAGCTCTGCGTTGGCTACGCCTTGTTTCGGGTCAGCCTGGTCGTCCTGTGGGCTGAGCTGGAGCTCAAAGCCGAGTGCTTTGAACGCTTCCTTTTTCTTATTGAGCGCGAATTCAACACCGGTCTTGAGAGAGTCACCGAAGTTGGACTGTGCGCCTGAGAGTGGGCTTTGGGTTGCGATGATGATTTTGCCGCCTTTAGCCCCAGCATCACCACCGCTGGATTCTGGTGTACCGCCAGTGGTTGCTGATTGTCCGCAACCTGCGAGGGCTGCACCTGCCACGAGGACTGCGCTGAGAGCTGTGAGAGTTGTACGCTTTTTCATAAATAAAAACCCCTTTCTCTTACTTTATCTGTGAATGAAAAAGTATCAGTTCTATTCCCTGTAAAGGATATGAGGACTAACATGATCTTAATTGTAAAATAAATTAGAAAATTTTCAAGAAAAATTTTATTTAGAATATATGAAAAAATAAAAGAGGCGCTGCGAGAGCACCTCTTTTTTCCATATAAATCTATCAAAGTGAACGTTACGTAAGCGAAATCCCTACTCCATACTTGCCCACTTGAAATCCACGAATCCGAGCGGGTCCATCACTACGCCCTTCACGTTGTCGTTTTTCACGTAGACATCGGTGAAGTAGTAGATTGGGATGAGCGGCATTTCGTCCATCAGGATGGTTTCCGCTTCGAGCATGAGCTTTTTGCGTTTTTCCGGATCGGTTTCTTTGGCAGATTGGTTCAGGAGTTCTTTGTACTTGGCATTTTCCCAGCGGGTGTCGTTGTTGCCGCCGGCTTTTTCCTTGAATTGCTCGAGGAAGTTGATTGGATCGTTGAAGTCACCGGTCCAGGTGGTGCGGCCGATCATGTAGTTGCCAGTGTGGAGGTCTTCGATGTGGACTTTCCACTCTTTGTTGAGCAGCTCTACTTCTACGCCGAGGTTGGTGCGCCAGAGGTCTTGGATGGCTTCGGCGATTTTTTTGTGCTTCTCGGAGGTGTTGTAGGACAGGGAGATCGGCGGGAGCTTGGTGATGCCGAGCTCTTTCATCCCTTCTGCGAGCAGTTGTTTGGCGGTAGCAGCGTCATTGTCTTTGAAGAAGCCTTCTGTCTGGAGCGCCATGGATGGTGGGACAAAACCAAGAGCTGGTGTTTCATTAGCCTGGGTGATGTTATCCACGAGGGTTTGGCGGTCGAGTGCGTAGGTGAACGCTTTACGGATTTTCGCGTTGTTGAACGGCGGCTGTTCGGTGTTGAATTTGTACATGTAGGTGCCGGCGATTGGTGCGGTTTGCAGGCGGCCTGCGTCTTTGAGCGCGGGGATCGCGTCAGATGGCAATGCGCCGAGCGGTTGACCTGCCCAATCGAGTTCACCTGCGTCAAACATGGAAAGCTCGGTGTTCTCGTCTTCGATCATGGCGAATTCGATGCGGTTCAGTTTAACCGCCTCTTGATCCCAGTAGTTATCGTTTTTTACGAGGACGATTTTGTTTTTATGCTCCCATGTGTCCATTTTGAATGGGCCGTTGCCGACATGGGTTGCAGCTTCGAGTGCCCAGTCTTTGTTGGCTTCGACTACTTTTTTGTTCACAGGGTAGTAGGTATAGAAAGCGGTCAGCTCCAGGAAGAATGGAGTCGGGTTCTCCAGCGTGACTTGCAGGGTCTGGTCGTCAAGCGCTTTGACCCCGATATCTTCGGCTTTGGCTTTGTTTTGATTGTATGCTTCCGCGTTTTTCACGTAGAAAAGCTGGTATGCATAGTTGGAAGCGAATGCTGGGTCGAGTACACGTTTCCATGCATATTCAAAGTCGTGGGCGGTCACTGGATCGCCATTGGACCATTTGGATTCGCGCAGGGTAAAGGTGTAGGTGAGCAGGTCGTCAGAAACTTTTACATCTGTTGCAACGGAGTTGATTGGCTTTGCATCTTTATCCAGACGGGTGAGTCCGTCAAAAGTGGCACGGGCGATGGCACCGGATGTGGAATCCTCAGCAAGACCTGGATCTGCTGTTGGCGGCTCGGAATGCATATTGATCCGCAATGTTTGTTCAGCAGATTTTTGTGAATCGCCTGCATCTGGTTTGGAAGCTTGCTCTCCACAACCAGCCAGCGCTGTACCTACAACCAACAGAGAACTCATCAGGATGAATACGTTCTTTTTCAAAGTGATTTCCCCTTTTCCTTCATTTGCGAATCAAGCATATTACAATTTAACAGGGTAAAGAACCCTTTTCGGGGAAGTTTTATTATGTTTTATCTTAAGTAAAATTCTTTAAACAAAAATGAAAAATGACGGATAATTATGCATGTTGGGAAAACAAAAAACAGATGCGTGGGAAACGAATTTCCGTTGCATCTGTTTGATGGCTCAATGATATTCGATTGGACTTGTTTGCCTTAGAATTGAATCAGACCGAGGGAGTGTGCGAAGATCAGCACAACCATGATCGGTGCCACATAGCGGAGCAGGAACATCCATACGTTGTACCAGAAGCCGCTGATGCCTGTCTCTTCCCCTACGCGTTTCCATGCGTAGCCGGTGAACAGGGTAACGATCAGACCACCAAGCGGAAGCATGATATTAGCGGTGATGAAGTCCATGAAATCGAAGAAGTTTTTGCCGAAGATGGTGAAGTCAGCGAGTGGTCCCATAGCGAGTGCGGATGGCACACCCAAGAGGAATACCGCGATGGTCACTAAAATGGTTGCTTTTTTGCGGTCCACATTCCATCTGTTCATCGCATATGCAACTGGTACTTCCAGCAAAGATACCATGGAGGTGAGTGCTGCGATTGCGAGCAGGATGAAGAACAGGAAGCCGAACAGGTTACCGAATGGCATAGCAGCAAATGCAGCTGGCAGCGCCATGAAGACGAGACCCGCACCTTGGGACGGCTCGATGCCGTAGGAGAAAGCGGTCGGGAAGATGATCAGACCTGCGATGAATGCGTAGAGCAAGTCCCCTGCACCGATCGCAAGCGTCGCTTTGCCAAGAGATTGTTCAGGTCGTACGTAAGCACCGTAAGTCAGCATCGCACCCATACCAAGTGACAGAGAGAAGAAGGCATGTCCAAGTGCAACGAGTGCGGATTCAGCGCCCAGCTTGGAGAAGTCAGGGTTCAAGAAGAAGTCGACACCTTGTGCAGCACCCGGCAAGGTCAGAGAGCGGATCATCAGAACGATCAGGATGATACCAAGACCTGGAATGAGGACTTTGTTGAATTTTTCAATACCGCCGGAGATCCCTTTGACAACGACAAAGCATGTAAGCGCCATGGTAACCACTTGCCAGAACAGCGGCATGTAGCCACTGGCAAAGCCGACAAATGCTTCTGTATAATCTGGTACGTTAAACAGTCCGCCGGTCAGTGAGATCGTCGCGTAATGGAGCGTCCACCCTGCTACGATTGCATAGAACGACAGGATCAGGAATGGTGTCAGGACGGTTAAGAAGCCAAGTTTACCCCAGATTTTGTTTTGGGACAAGGCGTAGAAGGAGCTTACTGCGTTGCCTCGGCCACTGCGACCAATCGCCATCTCAGCAAGCAGAATCGGTAGACCAACGAACAGAAGACAACAGAAAAAGAGCAGGAAGAAAGCAGCTCCACCGTATTGACCCGTAATGTACGGGAATTTCCACATGTTACCTAAACCGACCGCACTCCCGATTGCTGCCAGGATGAAGCCGGACGTCGAAAATTGGTCCGTGGCAGACGCCTTGGCGTTATTTTTTTGTGAACTTGTTTGCACTAAATGTTCCTCCTCAATCATTTCTTAAAAAAGATAAATGATCATGTTTTTATTGCTGTTTATAAATTTACATATTTCGAATTTGTTTGTCAATTCAATTTATGAAAAAACCAAATCAGTTTTTCCATAGCTTCCAGTAGCTTTTAGTAGATATTTATATTTTTTGGATAACCCATGTTGTCATGGAGCGTAATTCATGGACTTGAACGGTTTTGAGCGGCTCCAGCCAGCTTGCCCCCATTGCCTCTGTGATCCGATAAAGCTGTGATGCATCAACTAAATAACGGCTTGTACCGTCTGGCAGCAGACTGCGTCCATCCTTTGATCGATCAATTATTTTTTCCAAACCGATTTGGGAAGCAAGACGGGCCAACAGGAATCCGCCCGGTTTGAGGACGCGCCACAGCTCCCCTACCATCTCCTCGAAGTGAGCATCATCTTGGGCGAAGTGAAGCACTGCATTACAGATCACGGCGTCGAAGGTGGCATCGGAAAAGCTAAGGGTTTCAAGGGATTCTTGCCGGAATTGTTCGGTTACTGCTCGTTGTGCAATAGCGCTCGCCAGCTCCCTGACCTGCCTGATCGCGCTCTCGGACTGATCGACGCCATACACCCGATAGCCTTGCTGTAAAAAATAAACCAGATTGCGACCTGAGCCGCAGCCCGCATCCAGAATCGTCATATCCGGAGTAAAGCGCCCTTTCATGATCTGGTCAAACAGGTAAATGTCGATGTTGCCAAGGTATTCTTTTAACGTTTCGGGCGTTAGCTTAGGTGTTAAGGTCAAGGTGGTTCTCCCCTTTCGGCTGGTTATGAAGATTGGTTTGAATGAACGGTTGAAGCAATGCAACCAGATGCTCGATTGATTTCATCGCATAGACCTGATTGGTGATCTGTCCATTCTGCAGGAAAAGCAGGCATGGGACACTGGTGATTTTCCATGTCTGGACAAGCTTAGGGATGCTGCTGATGTTTACTTTGGCCAGCGGCAGGCCGGGCAGCAGCTCCTCTACGATCGTGAGCATTCGCTCAGTGAGCTTGCATGTACCACAAAGCGGTGTATAAATATACAGTACAAATGGCTTAGAGTTGGTCTGCTCCAGCCTTTGCATCAGTTCTTGCGGTGTCCATTCAACCATATGACTCTCCCCTTCTATGTAATACCTATCGCTTTACCGTATAATTAAACTTATGGAGGTGTGGGATTCAGATGGAGAAAAAAATCTTTACCTTAGATGAAGCCAATGAACTGTTGCCTTATGTAAAAGAAGAGCTTTCTTTTCTAAAGAAATCGAAAAAAGAATTCCAGCAAAAATACCAGGAGCTGCAGGAGTTCCTGCATCAGAACCGCTATCATGAGCATTCGCAAAGCTACAGGGATTATGTATTTGAGGCCGAATGCAGCTTAGAGTTCATTGAGCTGGAATTCAAAATGCACCTAAACAGCGTACAGTCCAAGGGAATTCAGATCAAAGAGATCGATTATGGTCTGGTCGATTTCCCTGCTGTCATCGATGGTGAGGAGGTGCTGCTTTGTTGGCGTGAAGGTGAGGAGGCTGTCAGCTACTACCATGGCTTGTACGACGGCTTCGCCGGGCGTAAATCATTGGACTAGGGGTATACTATGGTGGCGAATCACACGTATTGATGTTGGCAAAGGAGGATTTCTCATGTCTGGAAACAACAATGTGGACAAGCGCCCGACCACTGCATCCAAAGGCTCCCGCGCAACACCACCGAAAACCAATGAGAACACCAAGCATAACATTCGTAAAGACGAATAGCTGAACGGGAATTGGATTTCCCACAGCACCCAAAAGCCCTGAACCGGCAGATTGAGCCGGATACAGGGCTTTTTGTATGTTTATACACGCGGTCAGCTGTTCCAAGCTTTCTGTTCAAGGCTTTCTGTACAGTGCTGCCCCTTCCGAGTGCTCTGCTCAGCTACCGAGCAATTCCCGAAGCTTCTCGTCTCGTGCTGCTCTCTGCTCTGCGTCTGCCAGGTCGTATTTTTTTAATAAATGAAACACTTCGTTGAGTGTGGCCTGCGGCAGATCCTTCTCCAGGTATGCTTTCAGGCTGGTATGTATGTCTGCTGGCAAAAAGGCGGATTGCTCTACGCATTTTTTCTGTACGTCTTCACGGGTGTGGTCTAATTTGCATTCGCTCATCGTGTGTAGCCTCCTTTTGTTTCTTTACCTTACATGATTCACCGTCTCCCGAAAAAAATCCTTTGATCATTGACCAGTCAAATACCTATTTCATATGGATATAAGGTAAAGAGACAAATGAATCATAAAGGAGGAACTTTCTCATGTCCAGTCTGTTCAATGGTAAAGGTTGTGACGACGATTTCTTGCTGATCCTGGTGCTGTTCATCTTGCTGGTGATCATCGCGACTGCCCTTAACAACGACTGCAAAAAATGTTAGAAGATAAAAGACGCCCAGAGCAATCTGGGCGTTTTTCTTATGACTGGAGTTGGGGCTGGGGCTGGGCAATCTCAGGCTGGTTGAGCTCATGGTCGGTCACATAGCGGGCATATTGGATCGGAGTGCGGACTCTCGCTTCGGGAGTGGTGAGATGAAAGACGTCTTGGAATGGGATTTTCCCCGGCTTGATGTTAACTTCGATCAGCCAGATTCTGTGTTTGCGGTCAATGGCGAGATCAAGTCCCAGCTCGGCTTGCCGCCTGCCGTACAGCCTCTCCACGGTCTCGCAAAGATAGTGGGCGAAGCGTTCCAGCTCCCGCTTGATTTTCCGGGCTTTTCTGCGTCCCCATTGCTGTTTGAGATAGGGATCAAGCGGATATGGTGTGCCACGGTCCATCAGATTGGACGTAATCCGCCCCTCCTCTCCTTCGCGTACAGCCATCCCCGTGATCTGCCATTTTCCTGCTGCATTTTTTTGCATCAAGGCACGGACGTCGTGGATTTTGCCTTCCCTGTTGCGGATATCCACCCATTTTTGCAAAAGAAAGTTGCCTTTCGTTCGCAGTTGATCCGTGATCGTATTCCAGTCGCCATAGGTGAAGGAGATGGGCGGCTGGTCATTTTCCTCCAAAATCAGCTGTTCACCGTCACTGCGCAGACGCAGGATTCCTTTGCCCTCTTTTCCGTTGATCGGTTTGACCATCAGACTGCCATGCTGTGTGACCATCGATTCCAGTACAGACGGGTCTGTGAGGTGCTGGGTCGGGATCAGATATCGCTCCATGACGGGGTCTTGCATCAGCGTCTGTTGGATGCGCCATTTGTTCCCGAGACCGTATGTGATGAATGGAAAATCACGGGTTTCCTTGATTTTACGGACCATCTGGGTCATGGCGGGTGTCGTGTAGTAGCCGATGTCATAGGTAATAGAAGGAAATGGAATGCTTTGACGGGACCATCTTGTGCCGTTGTAGACGTAGCCACGGACGAGCTTATTTCTCAAATGAACTGAATGCGGATTAAACACGATGACGCGATCGAACCCTTCTTGGCTTGCTACCTCGGCATATGGCTGAAAACGATTTGGATCGAGGATGGGGTTGGCAACCATAATGCCGAGTGTTTTTATGTTATTCATCATGATCACCTAAGAGATATATGTCCTGATGGTAGCTTATTCAGATGGGGGGGCTGGGGCGCTAGGCAAATGGCGGAGAACACTCGACTGGCATGGGTGGGGCGGATGGGCAACTGCCGGAGAACACTCGACTGGCATGGTTTGAAAACCCACTGGAAGTGGGGGGTGTCCGCTGCGAGAAAAGCAAGGGCTGGGTCGGGGAAAAAATTTCGGGGAAGCGGGTTCAAGCGATGGGGTTTCCCCTGGGTATTTCAATGAAGTAACATGCGCCCTTGCTTTTCTCGCAGCTGGGGCGGTTTTCAAAAGATGCCGGTCGCGTGTTCTCCGCCATTTGCCTTCCGACTTGGGAGGGGTATATAAAATAAAAAAGAAAGAAAAAAAATAATAAAGATAAAATGCGGAAATGAAAATGAAGTTACAACAATGCATTTCTTAAAATAGGCGCGTCCCTATCCTGTGTACCATGGTATCTGTCCGTTGCAGTTGCCCTGATGGTTTCATTTCCTATAAAAAGACCATTGTTCTGATGATGAGGGGCTACTCGCTTGTGGTGCTGTGGTCATGATTGCTTTTGAGGAGGTATCGTGGGATGAGTAATGACAGGAAGGAACATGCGGTCAAGATGTGGGAAGCTCAGCAAAAGAGAGCCCAACAAGCCAGCTCGAACAGCGTCGTCTCGTCTGTCTCCTGTGACACTTGTGATGATACACCCTGTGTGCCTGTTGTGTTTGGTACGAGTCAGGCTGTGCTTCCAGAGGGTTTTGTTTTACTAGGTTCGATTGATGAGCACCACCCGTTATCATATGGATATGACTTATCGTGTCAGGTGGAGAATTGCCGGCTGCCTGCAAAAGTGATCAGTCCCTGTACAGGCATACCCATCGCAAATGCGTTCACAACTGTCAAACGGGTTCGATATGTTGGAAGCATTACTCATATCGCGAATACTCCAATCGTGTTCAGCGGGCTGACTGACTTTTCCTTGTTAGGGGGATATGCCCGAGTATCCAGTACGGACACCACTGAAGTGAACAACGTCATCTGTTATTCGGCGGCAGAGTCCCCCTGCCCCGAGTCATTTGCCGAATCAGTGATGGGATTTGCAACCATCACCGGATTGACGGAGCAAAGTAATGGAGAGACCACCGTCGATCTGAGAAGCACCTTTTTACTGCCACCTTGTAACGGGCAGCCGTTCGGATTCGATATCACCCTGACCAGTGATGGCGTGTTTCTTTGTCAGCCCGGCACCGGGGAGATTTCCAGTACGACGCTTTCCGGGAGAGTGGTTGATTTCAACGGGAATCCGGTACCAGGCTTGCCTGTGGTGATCGCCTTGCCTAATACACTGCGTGGGGACGTGGATCAGCCATTTGTGTTTACAGATGAAGACGGGAATTACAGCTTCACCTATCAGACGAAGGTTTTTGGCAACTTGGTAGCCTGCTTTCAAATTTTTGCGATGACCCCGTTTGCGATCTCTGAACCTCTGGATATCTGTATTGAACCTTGTGGAGCGTAGGAACACATGACATTAGAAGCAAAAAAACGCGGGACGCTGCTCATACACAGGCATCCCGCGTTTTTTCTATTTATTGACGTTTTGTTTTTCCAGCTGGCGCAGCTCGATGCGGCGGATTTTGCCGGAAGTGGTCTTCGGCAGCTCCTCCATGAACTCGATTTTGCGTGGGTATTTGTAAGGCGCGGTCAGGTTTTTCACGTGTTCCTGCAGTTCCTTGACCAGTTCATCTGATGGCGTGAACCCATTTTTGAGCACGACAAATGCTTTTACGATGGCACCACGGTCTGGGTCTGGGCTGGCGACTGCGGCACACTCGGCGACCGCTTGGTGTTTGACCAGCGCGTCTTCGACCTCGAACGGTCCGATGGTATAGCCGGACGAGATGATGATATCGTCGGAGCGGCCTTCGAACCAGATATAGCCGTCTTCGTCCATGCGGCCCTGGTCGCCGGTGACGTACCAGTTGCCACGGAAGGCGCGGGAGGTGCGTTCTGGATCATGCAGATATCCTCGGAAAAGTGCGACCATGTTGCGGTCGACCGCGATATCCCCCACTTCCCCTACCGGCAGCGGATTGCCTTCCTCGTCGATGATCGCGGTATTGACCACAGGGGATGGACGGCCCATGGAGCCTGGACGCGGTTCCATCCCGACAAATGTACCGACCAGAAGCGTATTCTCCGTCTGACCGTAGCCGTCGCGTACAGTCAGGTTGAACACACGGCGGAAGGTGTCAATCACTTCACGGTTGAGCGGTTCACCTGCAGAGCAGGCGGAACGAAGTGCTTGCGGCTGGAACGTCTCCAGATTCGGCAGTTTGGCCAGATAGCGGTATTCAGTCGGTGTCGCGCAAAGCACGCTGACCGGATATTTGGAGAGAATATTCATATAAGAAGCTGCGTCAAACTTGCCCTTGTAGACAAAGGCGGTTGCTCCACGGCCGATGGTGGAGACGAATGGACTCCAGATCCATTTTGCCCAGCCTGGGCCTGCGGTTGCCCACACAAGGTCTTCTTCCTGCACGTCAAGCCAGTAAGTAGCCGCTACAGCGAGATGCGCATACGGCCAGCCGTGGACATGCATGACACCTTTTGGCCCACCGGTTGTCCCGGATGTATAAGAGAGGAAAGCTAATTCTTCAGAGCCTGTCTCAACAGGCGCAGCAATTTCGCTGTCCTCTGTCTGTTCTACCAATTCTTCTAAGGAAAGCCAGCCGTCCTGCTTGGCGCCAACCAGGACGTAATGTTCGACGGTCGGACAAGAGGAGCGGATCGCTTCAACTTCACTGGTTACATGTTCAAAACCGATAATCGCTTTTGCTTCCGCATGCTTAACACGGTACTCGATATCTTTGCCACGCAGCATTTCAGAACCTGGCATGACGACGACACCCATCCGGTTGAGCCCGAGGTAGATCGCATATGCATCCAAGCCGCGCGGTACCAGTACGATGACTTTGTCACCGCGGCCGATCCCCAGTCGATAGAGCGCAGCACTGATCCGGCCTGCATAGCGGGTCAATTCCGCATAGCTGGTGCGTGTCTCCTGACCGGCTTCATCGAGCACCACCAAGGCGGTTTTATCCGGGTTTTGTTTGGCATAAGCCTCTACTTGTGCAGCAAAATTGTACTGTTCTGGCAGTTGCAGTGAAAATGATTGTTCCATCTTTTTCTCTCCCCTTCCATACTGGCTGACAATCTGTTTGCGATTGGGTAAGAACCCACATTTTTGATTATACTATCTTTTTGTATGCGTTTTCACCAAAAAATAAATTAATATTTTGACGATTAACACCATTATTATTTTTCCCTAACAGACATTGCTGATTGACAAGCTTCAACACGCTGATATATTCTAAGCATTGTTGATAGCTCAAAAAAATTGCATATGTTCAAAATCCTCATCCGTATCCAGGTGAGGTAGAGGTTGCGATGGATCAAGAGTACCGGACAGAAGTCTTGTGGGACTAATGAAGTCTACGGGAAAGGGATCATCGCCGAAGCGGTAAGTGCCACAGACGCTTACACGCTGGGTCTGCATCGAACAGGTGCAGGACTGTCACAAGTCTGCGGGCTTGTGAAGCGCTATCGAAGCATGTGGGTACTCGGATGGGTTTCTTTTGTTATAAGAGACGCCGTGCGATCATTCGTTCACTGCGTTTTTTTATTTACCCTTATATTTTCGTATGGTAAAGCATTACCATGATAGGAGGACTTATTCTTATGAATCAAAAATCTTGGGGTTTCTGGCTATTGACCGCATTTGTGGTCGGTAACATGGTGGGTTCGGGGATTTTTATGCTCCCAAGCTCCCTCGCCAACACAGCAAGTCCGCTCGGCGTGACGCTGGCGTGGCTGTTGACTGGTTTTGGTGTATTGATGATCGCGCTGGTGTTTGGTAACCTCTCCGTGCGCCGTCCTGATTTGACCGCCGGGCCGCAAGCTTATGCGAAGGCACTCTTCTCATCGCCTCGCGCCGGAAATGTCTCCGGTTTTAGTATGGTGTGGGGCTACTGGGTAGCCAACTGGGCTGGGAACGTCGCGATTATTACGACCTTTGCCGGCTATCTCTCCACCTTCTTCCCGATCATGAAAAATGAAGCTGTGCTCACCACCATTGGCAGCTTTGATCTGGAAGTCGGCAAATTAACAACCTTCCTCGTCTGCTCTGCCCTGCTCTGGGGTACGCATGCGATTATCAACCAAGGCGTGAGCGGTGCAGGTAAATTGAACTTTATCGCAACTGCTACCAAAGTTATCGGTTTTGCTCTGTTTATCGTAGCGGCTGTCTTTGCCTTTGACTCTGCCAATCTGGTTCCGTTCTACAACGATGTCGAAGTGGATGGTGCTACAGAAGGTCTGTTGAGCCAAGTCAATCTGGCTGCGATCTCTACTCTTTGGGCGTTTGTCGGGATTGAGTCTGCGGTCGTGCTCTCTGGCCGTGCCCGTTCCCAACGCGATGTAAAAATGGCGACCATCGTGGGGCTGTTGGTTGCGCTTGCAATCTATATCGGGATTACGCTTCTGACCATGGGTGTTCTGCCACAGGACGCTTTGAAAGCATCAGACAAACCGCTTGTTGACGCTCTGTCTATGATTATTGGTGATTCCGGTGCGACAATCATGGCGCTCTTGGCGATTACCTCTCTCGTTGGTTCTACCATCGGTTGGATTCTGATGAGTGCGGAAGTACCGTATCAAGCGGCTCTGACTGGTACGTTCCCTGCTTATTTTGGCAAACTCAACAAAAACGGCAGTCCGACCCGTTCCCTGACCGTAACCAACTTCATGTCTCAATTGTTCATCTTCTCCACCATCTCCGGTACGATTGCAGAAGCGTTTGACTTCGTAATCTTCGTCGCTACCTTGGCGTATCTGATCCCGTATTTGGTCTCTGCGGTGTACCAAGTGAAGCTGGTGGCAACCGGTGAGACGTATGCAGGTCAAGGTGCTCAACGTGTGATTGATGGTGTGATTGCTTTGATCGCACTTGGTTACTCGTTGTGGGTCATCAGAACAGGTACGTCTGATATGAAAACGTTCCTGTTCGGTATTGGGTTGTTCCTCGTAGGCTTCGTGCTGTATCCATTTATGGTGAAGCGCAATGCTGATGCGGTGCCTCCTGTGGATTCTGGTGTGGTACCGAAGGCGTAGTCGTTTGCTTACAAAAATAGCTCCCTTCTGGTCGGCCTGATTGGTCGGTTGGAAGGGAGTTTTTTTGTATATCTTAGGGTACTTTTTGGGGGATGAGAGAGAAGGCGACTTTCCATCTGGTCGCCTTGTTAGATTCCCTTCGTGAGAAGAGGGACTGTCCGCTGCGAGAAAAGGCATGGCTAAGTGCGGGGCAAAAACATCTGGGTTACTCAAGGAGTGAGACTGTTTGCCCCTGAGCGGATACAGGGGGGTTATACGCCATGCCTTTTCTCTTCGCTAGGTGGGGGAACCTAAAGAGGCTTCCAGCTGAAAAGTCGCCTTCTCTCTTCCAGCCATAGTGGAGCCCACATACAAAAAAACTTTGTTTTGGACCAACTGATGAGGTCGGTCCAATGTTCATTTAGAGTCTCCCTTTACCACCTCACTCAACTCGGCTGTCATCTGCTCCACTAACTCCGGTCTGCCGTGAAACTGTGCCGGGGTATTCTGAAAAAGCTGGATCTGCCAGCTCCCCTCTTTTTGCACTGCGATGAGGGTCTGGTGGGCGTTGACGTTGGGGTTGAGCTCTGACTGTCCGGGGGGAATCATACCTGCGATGGCCCGTAGCATGACAGCATCTGAACCAATCAGCCGGATTCCTTTTACTTTGGTTACAAAGGGGGCAGTCGGATGGTTTTCAAAGATGGGATGGACGTGTGAAAAGATATCCTCTGGTCCAATCGCCTGACTCCCGTCGAAGCCGATCATCTCGCCATCTGCTGCGAAAAGATCAGCCATGGCACGAGCATTGCGGTTGTTCCATGCATGTATGAGCTGTTGATACAGCGCCTGAACGGCTTTTTCGGCTAAAGCATTCATTCTATTGATCCTCCCTTTTATATACCCTGAGATTTATGGTAAAGTATCCCATGTAGTAGTATACCTGCGAAAAATCTATATGACCACCATACCAAGGAGGCCCTCCCCTATGTCAACCGCCGTATATGCGATCGCTCTATACCGCCCGCACGCTGGGCAGGAACAGGCTTTGATGGAAACCTTGAAGACTCACATCCCGACACTTCGCCGTGAAAATCTCATCACCGACCGCGAAGCCGTCAAGCTTCAGGCGGCAGATGGGACGATAATAGAGATGTTTGAATGGAGGTCTGTCGAAGCCAAGGATGCGGCTCACACGTCCCCTGCAGTGATGGGGATTTGGGAAAAGATGATGGAAGTCGCGGAGATGACCAGTCTGTCGACGTTGGCTGAAGCGGGTAGACCATTCCCTACTTTTACTCCGATTGAATAGTAGTGTGGATACATACTCGTAAAAAGCGAAAACTCCCTTTTTTGCGGTACTTCACATCGAGTACGCATAAGAAGGGAGTTTTTCTCTTTCATTTTATTTTCGGTGTTTTCGGCGATTGATGCTTGTTCTTCTTATAAGCTTCTTGTCCCGTTATTCATCCGGGAACTTCCACTCTGGCGGTTCTTTAATAATCGAAGACTGGTTGTCCGCGCGGTAGTAGGCCGTGTAGGTTTGCCCGTCTTTGGTGTAGTCCACTTTGTAGATGGTATTGCCTTTGCCTGCTTTGTCAAAAGGACTCTCCGGCAGGTCGACGACGGAGATCTGTTGCACGACGCCTTGGTGCTTAGCGATCTCTTCGTGGATCATCTCAGAGTTGTAGTCTTTGGCTGCGCGGATGCCGAAGAAGGCAGCGACCAGCGCGAAGACGACAAATCCGGCGAAGATGAGGATAATTAGCTTTGACTTGCGAGATTCATCCACTTGGATTCCCCATCCCTTGCATCGACGTGAACTTTGTCAATCGTACCGCCACCCAGGCACTCATCCCCTTGGTAGAAGACGACAGCTTGACCCGGCGTAACCGCTTTTTGTATCTCAGCGAAAACGACTTCGTAATTGTCATCGCCGCGATGGATTACAGTGACATCTTGGTCAGGCTGACGATAGCGGAACTTGGCGGTGCAGGTGAATTCCGCAGGCTTCGGCTGGTTGCTCACCCACTTGACTTGTGTCGCCAACAGCTTGCTGGAGTACAGGCGTGGATGGTCTGAGCCTTGTCCGACGATCAGGATGTTGTTCGCAAGGTCTTTGTCAACGACGAAATAAGGGGCGCCGCCGCTGCTTCCACCGATTCCAAGACCTTGACGTTGGCCGAGGGTGTAGTACATCAAGCCGTCATGACGGCCGAGCGGTCTGCCGTCGACATCCACGATCTCGCCCGGTTGTGCCGGGATATAGGATTGGAGGAACTCGCGGAAATTGCGCTCTCCGATGAAGCAGATCCCGGTGCTGTCCTTTTTCTTGGCGGTAGCCAGACCTGCTCTTTGTGCGATCTCACGGACTTGGGCTTTTGGCAGATGACCGATCGGGAACAGCGTTTTGGACAGCGGCTCTTGTCCCAATTGGTTCAAGAAATAGGTCTGATCCTTGTTGTTGTCTACACCGCGCAGTAGCTTGAACTCTCCGTCGCGCTGCTCGACGCGTGCATAGTGACCGGTCGCGACATAGTCTGCACCGAGGTCGAGTACTTTGTTCAGGAACTCGCCGAATTTGATCTCGCGGTTACACATAACGTCAGGGTTAGGTGTACGGCCGCTTTTATATTCATCAAGGAAGTACTGGAAGACTTTATCCATATACTCCTTCTCAAAATTGACGGTGTAATACGGGATACCGATCTGCTCCGCGACACGGCGCACGTCTTGGAAGTCCTCTTCCGCTGTACAGTGGCCGAATTCGTCGGTGTCATCCCAGTTTTTCATGAAGATACCGATGACATCGTATCCTTGTTCTTTTAACAGCAAAGCAGTAACGGAAGAGTCAACTCCACCGGACATGCCGACTACTACGCGTGTTTCTTCAGGTTTTTTCATCTATAAGACCCCTCTCGGATGTAAACATGCGGTTATGCACAACTTCGCCCACTCGCAAAAAAGAAGTGGGCGTAAGAAGTACGACTATTATACTAAAGTTTGCGCGTAAGAGAAAGTCAATATGTCGGCTGGGAGTGTTTACTCGTAGCGAAGGGCGTCGATTGGCTTGAGGCTGGCTGCTTTTCGCGCTGGATAGACTCCGAAGACGACCCCGACCAGCATCGAGGAAAGGAATGCATACAGCATCGGTTCCACGCTAAGCGAAGTGGCAATCCCCGCAAAGCTGGTCAGCAGCTTGGACATCAGGATGCCGATTAAGACCCCGGCGATCCCTCCCAACAAACAGAGTGTCACCGATTCAATTAAAAACTGCTGCATGATATCCCGGCGCGTCGCACCAATCGCTTTGCGAATCCCGATCTCGCGGGTGCGCTCTGTGACGGAGACCAGCATGATGTTCATGATTCCGATCCCGCCGACCACAAGCGAGATGGCGGCGATCCCAGACAGCAGGGTAGTCATCACACTGGTGACCCCTTGGGCGGTACTGAGGATATCGGATTGCGAACGGATCTGGAAGTCATTGTCTTGGCTTGGTTTGAGACCGTGCTCAGCCCGAAGCGTATTCTGTATATCGAATTGGGCCTGGAGCATGTTGTCCGCAGATTTGGCCGAGACATAGATCGTCCCTACATTAGGCCTGCCGATCAGGCGATTCATGGCGGTTGTGATCGGCACGACGATTTTGTCATCGTTATTGGTCATTCCGCTGCTGCCCTGACTTTTCAGCACACCGATGACCTCAAACGGGATTTGGTTGATCTGGATCGTCTCCCCAATCGGATTGGCATAATAGCTGCCGAACAGGCTGTTGACCACCTCAGGACCAACCACAGCCACATTGGACTTGCCCTCCACTTCAAACCGGTTGAAAAACCGTCCTTGCTGTACCTCGACATTGCGTACGTCTGGGTAGGCTTCGGTCGTCCCTTCCAGACTGGTCGAGTAGTTGTTGTTATGCCAGACGACCTGCCCACGAGTATTGACGCTTGGAGCCACACCTGCAACAGAGCTTTGTTGGCTGATCGCAACGGCATCCTCCAGGTTCAATGACTGCATCGAGCCTGCGCCCAGACTGATATTACCCTGCCTCGCCTGCCCGGAGGTGACGATCAACAGGTTACTGCCTAAGCCGTTGATCTGCGAGGCGACATTGGCAGATGCCCCCTCCCCGATCGACACCATCGTAATCACCGCAGAGACCCCGATGATAATCCCCAGCATCGTCAGAAAAGAACGCAAGGTATTGGTCTTGATACTGCGAAATGAGATACGCACACATTCTAAAAAATTCATAGCTCCACTTCCTCTAGCTTCGCGCTTCTTCGGTGAGAAACCGATTCATTGGATACAATCTGCCCGTCGCGGAACATCACGACCCGTTTGGCATATTCCGAAATATCCGGCTCATGGGTGACCAAAATGATCGTTTTCCCCTCTTCGTTCAGCTTTTGAAAAATCCCCATGATCTCGATGCTCGTCTTCGTGTCCAGCGCACCTGTCGGCTCATCCGCCAGCAGAATGACCGGATCATTCACTAGTGCTCTGGCAATCGACACGCGCTGTTGCTGACCGCCTGACAGCTCATTGGGCTTGTTGTGAAGACGCTGTCCGAGTCCTACACTCTCCAAAGCCCGGATCGCCCGCTCCCGACGTTCTTTTGCCGGGATACCAGCGTAGAGCAGTGGCAGCTCGACATTCTCGACCGCACTGGTACGGGGCAGCAGATTAAAGTTTTGAAACACAAAGCCGATCTTACGGTTGCGGATGGCAGCCAGCTCATCGTCGCTTGCCTCGGAGATCGGATGCCCGTCCAGATAAAACTCCCCGGAGCTTGGTTTGTCTAAGCAGCCAATTACATTCATCATCGAAGATTTGCCGGAACCAGACGGACCCATGATCGCGGTGAAATCCCCCTCTTCCATCTCCAGGTTGACACCACGCAGGGCATGAATCTCCTGATCACCGATCTGATAGGTTTTTTTCAGCTCTTGGATGCGGATCACCGATTGTCTCTTCATACGATCAGTTCCCTCTCGTTCCACGGGTCTGACCTGTGCCGCCGAAGCCGCCGCCTGCACCCATTCCCGGTGGCATGCCGCCCATACCTGGCATCATCCCTCCGCCATTCGTTCCGGTTTGGGTGGAACGGTTCGCCATCGAAATGATGATCTGGTCGCCTTCTTTGAGCCCGGAGGTGACCTCTACCACTCTGGAGTTATAGTAGCCGATGGTGATTGGGACAAAACGGCCAGCCGATGCGCCTTGGGCCTGATTTTGACCTTGGCCTGATGCTTGACCTTGTGCTTGACCTTGTCCTTGCGCTTGGCCCTGTGCCTGATCTTGGGCTTCACCCTGACCGTTAGCGACAAAGACCCCGTCCTTGCCGTTTTGACTCTTCAGCGCGGCGGTTGGGATGACGAGCACATTTTTGTGAGTGCCGATCTCAATCGTTACATTGGTGGACATGCCTGATTTTAAGAGACGTTCTGAATTGTTCACCGACAGCAGCACACTATAGGTCGTCACACCAGAGTCGGTGCTCGCTTCCGGATAGATCAGACGGACTTGGCCCCTGAATTCTTTATCCGTATAGGTACTGGTCGTAATCTTGACGTTCTGCCCCACCTTCACTTTGCCGATATCGCTCTCATTTACCTGTGCCATGACTTCAAGGTCGGCTGCGTGAGAGTTATCCATCGTGATGAACGGCTTGTTCGGTACCTCGCCCTCGTGGCCGTCGATGGAGAGGATGACACCGTCCATCGGGGCACGCAGGGTCAGATTAGCCAATGCCAGCTTTTGCTGCTCCACTTCTGCTTTCGCTTTTTCCACATCGGCGGTGGCAGACAGGATGGCAGAGCCTTCCGCAGATGCCTTGGCTTCGTTCATTTGAGCCACGGCGGTATCATAAGAGGCCTGCGCCTGCTCCAGACTGTTTTTGGTCTGACCCACTGTCTGATTGTATTGCAATATGGCATTCTCATAATCCATCTGGGCTTGATCCAGATTGGATTTAGCCTGATCGAACTCGCTTTGGGAGATCACACCCGCCTCAAACAGAGATTGCTGAGAACTAAACGTCTTTTTTGCCTGATCAAGGTCAGCTTTAGCCTGCACCTGCTGGTTATAGGCTTTTTTATCATCATAGGAGTTCTTCGCGGTCTCCAGGGAAGCTTTCGCTTTATTGACGCTGGCCTGAAGGATTTTCAGCTGGTCGGCGCTGACCGATTCTTTTGCCTCCGATAGTTTTGCCTGAGCTGTCAGTAGATTCGCTTCGGCATTTTTCAGCTGGATCTTGGCATCGGCGTCATTGAGCGTCGCCAAGATCTGACCTGCTTTTACCTGATCCCCGATCTTTACTTTGATCGACGTGATATTTTGGGTGGACTCTGAAAAGGACAAGGTGACCTTTTTGGAGGCCTGTACCGTTCCTGAGGCAGATACGCTCTCGGTCACATCGCCCCGTTCTACCTTTCTAAGTTGCACCACAGCAGAGGCCGTCTGTGTTGCCGTCATTTTTTCATAGGCGTAGACACCTGAGCCGCACAATAATAGGCCGGCAAGTGAGAAAATAACGATTTTCTTCGTTTTCCCCTTACCTTTGCGTACTTCCGACATAACCAATACCCTCCATACCATCCATATTTGCTTATCGAGTAAAGCTTGTTAGGTTCGATGATACGTCGGGAATGTGTCGGGAGGATGTCAAAGGAGACGTGAACAGAACAAAAACCCCGCGATTATTTGGGCAATCGCAGGGTAAACGTGGTTCTATTTTCATTACTTTCGGTTAATTGCAGGCTTCCTCCCAATGCGTGGGCCATCAGTCTGCTGAATGGCAGACCGAGTCCTAAGCCTCGGATGCTGTGTTTTTTCTTCTCACCCCGGAAAAATTTCTCGAAGATCAATTGCTGTTCGGCTTCGGGGATGCCTGAGCCGTTGTCGGTGACGTCGATGGTGATCGTCTGGCCGTTGTCTTGGAGCGAGACGAGTATCGTGCCCTGCTCGTTGATCGCGTGCTTGGCATTGTTGAGCAGGTTGTAGATGATCTGCTGGACACGCAGCGGGTCGGTGTCAGTCAGGATCGGGTCGTCTGGTATCTCCAGCACCAGTCTGCACATCTCGCCTTCCTGCTCTTGTGCAAGACGCCACTGCTGGGTGATCTCTTGGAGCAGGTCGTTCATCTCAAGCGATTCTTTGAAAATCGTAATATCTCCGACGGCAAACGAGTTGAACTCCAGCAGGTCTTCCACCATCTTTTGCAGCTTGCTTGTCTCTCTGGTGCAGATGTCCAAAAATTCCTTGGCTTCCTCTCCGGTGACGATATCGTCTTTGACCGCCTGGACAAGTCCGCTGATCGAGGTAAGCGGTGTCTTCAGCTCATGGGTGACCCCTGCCAACAGCTCGGTACGCATCCGCTCCAGCTGTCCGAGCCGGTCTGCCATGTCTTTAAACGAGTGGATCAGCTCAACCAGCTCTTTTTCCCGCACATCGCGTGTGTCCAGCAAGATATTGTAGTTGCCTGCGACGATCTCTTTGGCGGCGTCGGCCACCTCTTTGATCGGCTGGGCCAGCTTGCGGGTCAAGAGATAGATGACGATCCATCCCAACAGACCCAGACTGACTAGCATAATTACAAGCAGCTGGAGCTCGTCTGTTTTCATCGGGTTATCCCGCTCGGGTGACAACAGAACTACCCATCCGACTGTACGCTGGCGGCTTTCGATTTTGCGGCTGACATAGTAGATTTTTTCATTTTGCCGGACGGTGATCTGGTCGACACTGTTGGGCTGTGCGGTCGCGGTCTGTAGCACTGATGGGTTGAGAAAAGGCGGCAGCTTGCCAAAAACGAGTTGCTTGTGTTCATCCAAAATGAAAATCAGTGGCTTGTCCCGCATGTTGAGAAAATCCTGCCGCCTGTCAAAAAAGCGTGGGAGCAAGGGATCAAACTGTAGATTCCCTTCCGCATCCACGACGCGCTCGGAAATCTCGGCGGCGATGAATTTCATGCTGTTGATCTGTCTCTCGCGTTGGTTGTAGGTGATCCACATGGTAGAGACGATGCCGATCACCAGCAGGCCGATACAGAGTGTGATCAGATAACGGGTGGTCCAGGAGCGAAGCAACGTGTTTTTATTCGTATACACAGAATTTATACCCCAATCCTCGATAGGTTCGGATTTCCCCTTCGGATTCCGGCCAGTTCTCCAATGTTTTGCGGATGCGCTTGATCGCCAAATCGACCGCGCGATCACTTCCCTCATAGTCCATGCCCCAGACATTTTCGATCAGGTGCTCACGGCTGAACATCTGGTTCTGGTGCTGGGCCAAAAAAAGAAATAGCGACAGATCTCTCGGCGTAAAAGAAAGCTCCGCCCCGTGTAGCGTGACCGAGTGGGCCTTGAAATCGACCTTGAGACTGCCGAAATATTTGATTTCTTTATTCTCCATGATCTGTGTTGACCTGCGCAGAACCGCGCCCACCCGTGCCACCACCTCATCCCCGATGAATGGCTTGGTCATGTAGTCATCGGCTCCCAGATTGAATCCGTTAATCTTCTGATTGATATGTCCGAGGGCGGTCAGCATGATCACCGGACAGGCGCTGCGCTCACGGATCTGCTGCAGAATCCTCCAGCCATCTGTATCAGGCAGCATCACATCGAGCAGGACGAGCGCGGGTGTCATGGATTCGAATTTTTGCAAGGCTTCTGCACCGGTAAAAGCCTGCTCGACCTGATAGTTGGCTTTTTCCAGATAAGCCTTGAGTACGCGGGAGATCGGCTGTTCATCCTCGACGATTAGAATGGGCTTCATGGGAGTGTCTCCTTTCTTGTGGGGATGATCCGCATGTTTCCCTCTATTTTGAATCCCGTCTTCCCATGGGTCAACCTCTCATTTCTGCCCAATTGGGACAAAAAACGAAAAAAGGATGCCCTGAATCGGACATCCCGCTTATTTTCATCCGTATGAACTTTTTTATCTGAATGCTGATTAGCTGAGTTGGTTGTCGCGTACTTCGTCTTTGATCTCCGCGCGGAAGCCCTGGATGCTCTCTTCACGGCGTTGGTTTTTCGCCTCAATATCCTGGATGTCTTCTTGGCGCATTTCATTGCGGTGTGCATTGACGAAGTCGCGGGATTCGCGGATGTTTTCCATGGTGTTTTCGATCATGTTTTGCAGTTTTTCTACGTTGTCGGAACGGTCATCTGGTTTAGCCATGATGGTTTGCACTCTCCTTTTGTGTGGGAATCGTTTTTCATTGTGTACCGGGCGCGGGTGGTTTATGTATGTGAGGGAGTGCAAACTTTTACAGATAATAGGTTATTGGCACGTATATTTCTGTGCATCGAGCAGACGCCGGGCAATGGTGCGGTTGCGCGTCACAGTCGCTTCGGCCGGGTAGCGGTGCAGTTCTTTTTGTACGAGTGACAGGTAGGTATGAAGGGTCTCGCCTTGGAAAAGTCCGCTGAGAAGCTTGCGGGCGAGCATCTCCACTTCGAGCAAGGCTTCGTCTACATAGGTCAGGGTCAAAAGCTCTTTCATCTGCTCCTGCTCGCGGCCATTGCACGTGATCGCCTTGGCGGTACGCAGGACGGCGGATTCGGCGGCATAGAGGTGGATGGCGATGTCGGAGAGCTTCATGACGGTCTCCTGCTCGGTGTCGAGACGGTCGCCGAGGGTTTCGTTGGCGACTCCAAGTAGGGCGAGGAAAACGCGGCGGATCGAGGCGACGATGGCTTTTTCGCGAGTGAGCGGGGCGGCAGAATCGGCAAAAAGCTTCCCATCGTTGATATACAACTCCTTCACAGCCTGCTTGACCGCCTCCATCACTGGCAGATCCCCCGTCTTAACCTTACGCGCAAGGAAGCTCGGAACGATCAGGCGGTTGATCTCGTTGGTTCCTTCAAAGATCCGGTTGATCCTCCCGTCCCGATACATCCGCTCGATGGCATATTCCTTGATATAACCATAGCCGCCGTGCAGCTGCAGCGCCTCGTCGTTCACCCCGTCCAAGGTCTCAGAGCCAAACACCTTGCACATCGCACACTCAATGGCAAACTCAGCCAGCCGCTGGGTGATCAGCTTATGATCCGTCTCCTCGTACAGATCGCCAAGTGCCTGCTCCAACAGCTGTGCAGTGCGGTACTGCATCGATTCCGAAGCGTAGATGCGACTCGCCATGTTCGCCAGCTTCTCCTGTGTTGCGGGAAAAGCAGCAAGCGGCTTGCCGAACTGCTGACGGGTCAGTGTATAATCGATCGCCAGCTTGAGCGAATATTTCGCCCCGCCCATACAGGCTGAACCGAGATTAAAACGCCCCAAATTGAGCACGTTAAAAGCGATCAGATGTCCGCGCCCGACTTCACCCAGCACGTTTTCTACAGGCACGAGGCAGTCTTCGAGAATAACCGGACGGGTGGACGAGCCTTTGATGCCCATTTTGTTCTCTTCCGGGCCGAGTGAGAGGCCGGGGTAATCTTTTTCCAGCAAAAAGGCGGTGAACTTGTCGCCATCCACTTTGGCGTAGACGATGAAGGTGTCGGCAAATTCAGCATTGGTGATATATTGTTTGGTTCCATGAAATACATAGTGGGTGCCTGCATCGTTGAGCTTAGCAGTTGTCTTCGCTCCGAGGGCGTCAGAACCGGACGATGGCTCGGTGAGGCAGTAGGCGCCGATATATTCACCGGAGGCGAGCTTCGGCAGATACTTGGCTTTTTGCTCCGGCGTGCCAAAATAGGTGATCGGCAGTGTGGCGATACAGGTGTGGTTGGCATGGGCGACACTGTACGCTCCCGCGCGGCCGATCTGTTCTCCGACGATGCTTTTGGTGATCTTATCCATACCAAGACCGCCGTACTGCTCAGGTACACTATGGCCTAACAGCCCCAGTTCTCCTGCCGTATGTAGCAGCTCGACCACTTTGCCAAAATCCTGCTGCTCAATCGCCTCATAGTGGGGTGCCACGTGATGTTCGATGAATTTGTCCGTGGTCTGGGCGATCATGCGGTGCTCTTCGTTACAATCTTCCGGGGTAAAAACATCTTGCTCGTCCGTGGTAGCAACGAGGAATTGACCGCCGCGGATATGCAGGCGTGTGTGTTCCATCTGCTGATCCCTCCTGATTTCATCTCTATTAAAATCAAAGTGCAACGATTCGTCTTCTCGCATGATCCACGTACGGAACAACCGGATAAACCCCCAGCCGTGCCGTATACTCCAGATCCTCCTCCTGCCCGTAGCTGAGGATCATCTGCCCCACCCTAGCATCCTGCAGAATTGCGGCAGCATGAGCATCTGTCGAATGTCCGAGGTACAGATAGAGCGCGGCACGGGCGGCATCAGACAGCTCCCAACTGGGCTCGATCTGCAACAGCGAGTAGACGAAATACCCCGCCCCATAATAATCCTCCAGCGAAAAATGACCGGATGATCCGGAGCAGATCACGATCACACTCTCGTCATCGCGGTCGCGCGCGATATGCTCGGCAACCGCCCGGCCATTGAGCAGAGAGGAGATATAGGTGTGTCTGGCCGACTCTGTCTTGCTGACGGCGACGGTTCCATTGGTGGTGGAGAGGATGACGCTTTTGCCCGCGACCTTTTCGCGAAAAATCGTCGGGCTGGGCATCTCGAAGCCTGGGATCGGGCGTCCGCCGTCTTCGCCCGCTAAGATGTAAGAGGAGCGAAGAGGATGGTTCCCGCCGTCCGCTAACTCCTCCGCCCTCTCCATCCGCTCCCGAAGCACCTCCCGCGCCTCCTCCGCATTCCGCACCGGAATCACTTCCCGCGCCCGATGCTGCAGGCACGTCGTAATCGTCGTGGTCGCCAGCAATACATCGAGTACCACCGCAATCTTCCCAGCTAGCTTCGCCTCATCTACCTCTTCTTTTCGCATGATCACATGGACTTTTCTCATCGCCCGCATCGGTCAGCCTCTTTTCTGCGAGGCTTCACGCGCATGCTCGACCAAGCCACGGACAAACTGGCCCATCTTGGCAAACCGCTCATCCTGCGTCTGCCCCGCGCGGTAGCGGTAGTAGATCTGCTGACAGATCACCGCCAGCTTGAAATACGCGAAAGTCAGGTAAAAATGAATCTGTGACACATCACGTCCACTGCCCTCGGCGTAAGCTTGGATGAACTCGTCACGGGTCATGAAGCCCGGCATCACGGTGACGGTCGGTTTGCCCATGCCGTATTTGAGTATGTCTGGATCATCTGCCTGCATCCAATAGCTCATCGCAGCCCCCACATCGGCCAGAGGGTCCCCGATCGTCGACATCTCCCAGTCGAACATGGCTACCACACGGGTCAGATCATCGGAGGCCAGCATCGTGTTATTAAGCTTATAGTCATAGTGAATCAGTGTCGGTGTAGGTGAAACCGGTATGTTAGCAAGCATCCATTTTTTCAGCTCTTCCACCGCTTCGATGTCATCCGTCTTCGCCCGCTCGTAACGCTCGATCCATCCACTTACCTGCCGCTCCATGAAGCCGTCCGGCCGCGCGATCTCCCGCAGTCCGGTCGACGCCCAGTCCACCTCATGCAGCCTGACCAGCGTATCCACCATCGCCTGCGAGATTCCCCGGCACAGATCAGGCGCAGGCTCTATCCCCTGCGGAAAAACAGTATCGAGCACCACTCCACGCCGCCGTTCCATCACAAAAAAAGGAGCACCGATTATGTCCGTGTTATCACTGAACAGATAAGGCTTTGGAGCCAATGGAAAAATCGCATGAAGCTCGGACAACAGGCGGCACTCCCGTCCCATATCATGGGCTTTTGGCGCGATCTTGCCGAATGGCGGACGACGCAGCACCGCTTCCCACTCGCCAGCCCGCAACAGATACGTCAGATTGGAGTGACCCGCCGGGAACTGCTCGACCTCAAGCGGCTCGTCCGGTATCTCCACAATCTGTCCACGCAAAAAACGCTCCAGCAGCGGAATTGGCAGCTCCTCCCCTTTTCGTACCGGGATCGTATCCATCGCATCCGTCTTGTGTCTCGTCATGCCGTTACCCCCTCCTTATCGCCTATTCCATGCAAAATCAGCTCGGTATACAGCACCGCTAGCGCCTCATCCATCACTTCGCCGCACGGATCGTACCAGGTATAGCTCCAGTTGCACATCCCAAGAATCGCCAAGGTCACCAGATCAGCACGCAGCTCGGATCGGAATTCACCATCCCGCACCCCCGCCTCGATCAACGACTGGAATCGGATGCGGAACAGATCCCGCTTCTCTCCAATCGTCTCCAGATGCTCCGCGCCCAGATGACGCATCTCCCGGAAAAAAATCCGCGCCCGGTCCCCCTCTTCTGCAATGCTCCTGATCAGCATCTGGACAAGTCCTGTCAGCTTTTCGCGGCATGTCTGCTCCTTCTCTTCTACAATATGCTGCTGTTGAACCAGCATGCTCTCGATATAGTCCAGATGAATCTGGCACAGCAGTTCTTCCTTGCTCGTGAAATAGTAGTAAAACGCGCCTTTGGTCACCCCGACGGCATCGACCAGCTCTTGTACCGACGTCTCGCTGAAGCCTTTTCGCTCAAACAGCCGAATGGCATGCTCCATCATTTTTTCACGCATCGAAAATCCCCCCTTAGGAGAACCGCCCGCCCAGACAAGTCAGGACGAGCGGATTCGGGTTACAAGTCGCACAGAAAGACATAAGGGGTTCGCGACGATTACATCGCATGCATACCACCGTCAACGACCAGTACATGTCCGGTCACATAGTTGGAGGCTGGTGCGGCGAGGAAAAGGGCAGCACCCTTGAGATCATGGTCGGAGCCAAGACGCTTGAGCGGAGTCTGCGCGATGATCGTTTGTTCGGCATAGCTGAGTACGCCTTTGGTCAGTTTAGTCGGGAAAAAGCCTGGGGCAATCGCGTTGACATTGATGCCGTGCTTCGCCCATTTCACAGCGAGATCCTTGGTCATAGCGACGACTGCGCCTTTGCTGGCACTGTAGCCGACCGCACTGAGGATCGTCTCAGGAGAGCCGTCGAGACCCGCCACCGACGCGATGTTGATAATCCGGCCACCGCCTTGCCCGATCATCACCCGGCCTGCCGCTTGGGAGAACAGGAACGTACCTGTCGCATTGATCTCCATCACCTGGTGCCATTTTTCCAGCGGCATCTCTTCCGCCAACGCTCCCCATGAGGCACCACTGTTGTTGAAGAGGATATCGACACGGCCGAATCGCGCCACCGTCTCATCCACCACACGCTGCACATCGGCTGGCTTCGTCACGTCACATTCCATGGCGACTGCTTCGACACCCAGCTGCTTGAGACGGTTCGCCACCTCTTCACACGCTTCCAGCTTGCGTGAGCAGATGACCAGATTCGCCCCTGCCTCAGCCAGCGCCTCAGCGATCTGTTCGCCCAGTCCACGACCTCCACCTGTGACGATTGCCGTTTTGCCCCTCAATTGGAACAATTCTGAAATATGCATAGCCGCGTCTACCCCTCTCTATTTCTTGTTCAGTTCATCCCGTAAGGCTCGCTTCAAAAGCTTCCCGACCGCCGACTTCGGCAGCTGCTCGCGGATTTCGATCAGGCGCGGTACTTTGAAGGAGGCCAGATGCTTTTTGCAGTGCTCGATGAGATCAGCCTCAGACGCCGCCGCTACCTCTTTGAGCGCCACATAAGCCGCCACCGACTCCCCGCGATACTCATCTGGTATACCTAAAACGATGCACTCCTGCACAGCCGGATGCTCGTAGATCACTTCCTCGATCTCACGCGGGTAGATATTGAAGCCGCTTGCGATGATCAGATCTTTTTTGCGGTCGACGATATAGAAGTATCCGTCTTCGTCCATCCGGCCCAGATCCCCTGTGTACAGCCAGCCGTCACGCACTGTGATCTTGGTCTCTTCTTCGCGGTTCCAGTAGCCTTTCATCACCTGCGGCCCACGGATTACCAGTTCCCCGATCTCACCCACCGGCACCTCATGCTCCCCTGAGCCGACATCGACGATCTTCGCCTCTGTGCTTGGGAACGGCAGACCGATACTGCCCACTTTGCGCTCGGCAAACATATTGGTAAAATGCGTCACCGGAGCCGCCTCGGACAGTCCATAACCTTCATAGATCGGCGCACCCACCCGCTTTTCAAACAGATGCAATTGCTCCACAGGCATCGCCGCACCGCCAGAGTTGAAAATCCGCGTATTCCCCAGCCCATACTCCTCGATGTTCGGCACCGCATTGAGCGCGATATACATCGTCGGCACGCCGGAGAACTGGAACGGCTGCTCACGACGGAAGGTCTCCAGCACCTCTTTTACATCAAAACGCGGCAGGATAATCTGGTTGTACCCCGCGCGAATCCCGAAGAACGACACACAGGTCAGCCCGAAGATGTGGAACATCGGCAAGACGTTGATCACCTTCGCATTGTCCGGTACGCCCTCTACATCTTTTAGAATTTTGAAAATATAATCGTAAGACTGCTCACAGTTCGCGATGATATTACGATGGGTCAGCATGACACCCTTGGACGCGCCAGTCGTGCCGCCCGAGTATTGCAGCACCGCCACATCATCAGCCGGATCGATCTGAACAGGAGGAGCTTCATCCATTGGATACGCTTTCATAAAATCGTCGAACAAAATATCACCAGGAGCCAGCTCCACAGGTGTTTCGCTCGTGCCAAGGCTGACCACGATGATCTTCTTCAGCGGGGTGTTGGCCTGCACGCTTTTCACACGCGGGTAGAGCATATCCAGCACAACCATCGTCTCTGCACCGGAGTCATTGAGGATATATTCGATCTCGCGCTCTACATACATTGGGTTCACCTGCGTCACGATCCCACCGAGACGGAACGTCCCAAACAGCGCAAACAGATAATGCGGGGTATTCGGCAGCATAATGCCCAGACGGTCACCTTTCTTGAAGCCCGACTGGTGCAGACAGCTGGCAAAACGCTCAGAGATTCCGTACAGCTCCTGAAACGTCCACGAGCGGTTGTAGAACGTAATCGCCTTCCAATCGCCATACTCCCTCACATTTTTCAGTAAAAATTGCGTCAGTGAAAGATTCTCGATGTGTGTCTCTGGTTTGGCCAGCTCGTGGTAATGCTTCAACCATGGTTTGTTTGCGCTGCTCATGCAGAATGCCCCCTTTTATATGGTAAGTGGTGGATGCCTGTTACTTGAGATACTCTTTTAGTTCCAGCTTGGCTACAGCCGTGCGGTGGACTTCATCCGGCCCGTCCGCGAGCCGCAGTGTCCGGGCATTGGCCCAATGCGCCGCCAGCGGAAAATCCTCGCTCACACCTGCCGCCCCCAGCGCCTGAATCGCGCGGTCGACAACCGCCAGCGCCATATTGGGTGCGACGACCTTAATCATCGCAATCTCTTTTTTCGCCACTTTGTTCCCAACCGTGTCCATCATATAGGCCGCCTTGAGGGTCAAAAGTCTCGCCTGTTCAATCTCTATGCGGGAATTGGCGATCCATTCTTGAATCACGCCCTGCTGTGCCAATGCTTTGCCGAATGCTGCCCGCTTGACGACGCGCTTGCACATCTCCTCCAAGGCCCTCTCTGCCACCCCGATCAGCCGCATGCAATGGTGAATCCGCCCCGGCCCAAGCCGTCCCTGCGCGATGGCGAAGCCTTTTCCCTCTTCCCAGATCATGTTGGACGCAGGCACCCGCACGTTGTCGAATACGATCTCGGCGTGTCCGTGTGGCGCATGATCATAGCCGAACACCGGAAGCATCCGCTTGATGGTTACACCCGGCGTATCCAGCGGGACGAGGATCATCGACTGCTGCTCGTGCTTGGGTGCGTCTGGATTGGACTTGCCCATCACGATGGCGATCTTGCAGCGCGGATCACCTGCACCGGATGACCACCATTTGTGCGCATTGATCACATACTCGTCGCCGTCGCGCTCAATGCTGGCTGAGATGTTGGTCGCGTCAGAGGAAGCGACATCCGGTTCGGTCATGGAAAAACAGGAGCGGATCTCGCCGTTGAGCAGCGGAGTGAGCCAGCGTTCTTTTTGCTCGGGGGTACCGTAGCGTTCCAGCACTTCCATGTTGCCGGTGTCGGGAGCGTTGCAGTTGAAGACCTCGGGGGCGATCAGGGAGCGCCCCATGATCTCGCACAACGGTGCGTATTCGAGGTTGGTCAGCCCGGCTCCGAGTTTGCTGTCGGGGAGGAACAGGTTCCAAAGTCCGGCGGCTTTTGCCTTGGATTTGAGTTCTTCCATGATTGGGGGGATGATCCAGCGGGAGTCTGCGGCGTTGAGTTGTTGCTCGTACAGATGTTCATTGGGGTAGATGTGTGCTTCCATGAATGCGGTGAGTTGGGATTGCAGGGATTTGACCTTGTCGGAGTAGTCGAAATGCATGGGGAGCCTCCTTTTTTAGAGGTTAGTAGGTTGGGAGAGTGTCAGTTGGATGTGGGGGTTGTACTTGCTGCGGTGGTTACTAACCAGTCGGTATGTTAGGTACTTTTTAATTTATATGAAAATCCATATTTTTACAAGATAAACTATGTAAGCGCTTTATTTTATAGGGCAGAGCTTGAAATACGCAGACCTACATTTCAAAAACCAGGGCAAAATTCAACGTTTGTTAATCCATTTTTTAACTAAAAATACTTTATTTACTTATTGGTTGAATAGTGTTACATTCAGACTTGTTAATAAAAAATATTTAATCAGGTGGTGTTCTATTCATGAATAAAAAAGGTATGGTCTCCATCCTATCTCTCCTTGTTATTTCTACGTCTCTAGCTGCTCCGATCCAGGCCGCTGAGATCCAAACCGAAACGACTTCTCAGGAAGCATCAAATCTCCAAGAAGATGTATCCAAACAAGAATCCGTCTCCTCTGACTCTGTTGTAACGACTGATGAAACAACCCCTGCCTATGGAACCAGAAAAACAATCACGTTGCCAGGCTACATTCCAGAAGGTTGGGTGGTCGTCAGTTCGTTCAATGGGACCCTGACCATTGTCTATACGGGTGGAGCCAGCTATGGTGCCAGTCTGACTATCTTGAATACTTCACCAATCCCAGAAGGCTGGGTGATCACAGACGGTTATTATGGGAACGGGTTGCGTATCACTTATACCGGTGGCGCCAGTTATGGTGCTAGTCTGACTATCTTAAATACTTCCCCGATCCCGACAAGTTGGGTTGTGACGGACGGTTACTATGGGGACGGGTTGCGTATCACTTATACCGGTGGCGCCAGTTATGGTGCTAGTCTGACCATCTTGAATACTTCCCCGATCCCGACAGGTTGGGTTGTGACAGACGGTTACTATGGGAACGGGTTGCGTATCACTTATACCGGTGGCGCCAGTTATGGTGCTAGTCTGACCATCTTGAATACTTCCCCGATCCCGACAGGTTGGGTGATTACTGACGGCTACTATGGGAACGGTCTGCGCATTACTTGTACCCTCGGTGCTACCGTGGGAAGTACTCTGAACATCTTGACAGCTTCCCCGATCCCGGCAGGTTGGGTTGTGACAAGCTCTCATTATGGTGGCTATACGATTACATATAAGGGCTAGAAGCAAGCTAAGGTAGCAACCATACTGTTAAAATGAATGAAAACACCTGCTCTATCAGAGACGGGTGTTTTCATTTGCACTTGTGATATAGGGTCGCCTTGTCGTTTTTCTGAAGCAGTTTCTTCAATTAGTTGCTTCAATCAGATAGAGGGACTTTGTAAATGTAATACTCATTTATCATTCGGAAGATTAATTAGTGCTTGTTTTGGATATGACTACAAATTCTTCTACACCCTCACCACAAACCTCGTCCCTCTCCCCTCCACACTCTCAACCTCCATCACTCCACCCATCCCCTGCACAATCCTATTACACACCATCAATCCAAGCCCCGTCCCCCGCTCTTTCGTCGAGTTAAACGGCTGCCCGATCCTCATCCTTACCTCCTCCGGCATCCCAATCCCGGTATCCTCTACTTCCATCACGACCTCCTGCCCCACCCGCTCGGCGCGGATCGTCAGCACCCCGCCATCGGGCATCGCTTCCACCGCATTTTTACACAGATTAATAAACACCTGGGTAAATTTATCCGGGTCACCCGTCACATACAGGCCATCCTCCAGCTCTTCCTGGATCTCCACGCCTTGCATCAGGGCGTAGGAGGAAACGACGTTGCTGACATAGCGGAGTTGTTCTTTGACATCGAGGGGGATCTGTTTTTCATCTTGGGGTTTGGCAAAAGAAAGGTAGTCGTTGATAATCACTTGGGCACGATCGAGCTCTTGCAGGATCAGGTCGTGGAAGGCTTCTTTCTTTTCGTCGGGGAGCTTGGTCTGGCTTAAGAGCTGGACGAAGCCGCGGACGACGGTCAGTGGGTTGCGTACTTCGTGGGCCACAGAGGCGGCGAGATGGCTGAGGACTTGGAGCTTTTCGGATTGTTGGATGTGGCGGCGCAGGCGGTATCGTTCGACGGTGCTCTCCAGCAGGTAGACTACTAAGAGCAGGATCAGGATATTGATTACCATGAATTGCAGCAAAAAGGCAAAGTACGTCAGGTCGATCGTCTCTGTCATACCGTAGACTCCCAGATAGGAACCGATCATCACCAAGAGTCCTGTACAGAGACCGAGCAGAGTGGCGATCAGACTTTTTCTGCTCAGACGGCTCGTGAGATAATCTTTGCGGCAGGCCAGCGTGAACATCAGGATAACCAGATTGACCACCAGGACGATCCCAAACCCCTGCACGCCTAAAAACAAGCGGTACAGGGTGATCACGGCAACCTCGATCACACCTACAAACAGACCTCCGTACAGCGTACCGACGATGAGTGGCACGTAACGAAGATCATAGATAAGTCCGTGTGAGTGAATCGGAAAACTCATACAGACGAGAATCGAGAGACTGGCTACAGCAGCGATGACGATACGGATTTGCTGGAAAGTAATGACGCGTTCAGGCAGCACTCTTTCACATAGATAAAGCGGGACGATCATCATCAGGAATTGGATAAACGGGTCTTTTAACGACTCCACGTGATCACCTCTCTACGACAAGCTTTATGTTAACTGGAGCCGAATACTTCGGGATATTTCTACAGGTTTCTACTATGTTCTACTTGTGTTACTTTTTTCCTGCTACGATAGGTGCTTGGAATGTGTAAAAATGGAAAAGCCCATGGTTCCTTTGGAGGAGGAAAACCATGGGCTGGTGGTCTGGTAGGTCGAGATATGTAGTTGATGTTGAGGGGATGTTTGATCGGTATTTGATTGGTGTTGATTGATATAACGTTGCTAGCTTAACTACCAAGCCATACGCTGATCACAAAAAGACTTCGTCGGTACCACCTGCAGTGTGACTTCTTTTGGTGAAGCTTCCTGCAGTGTGACTTCTTTTGGTGAAGCTTCCTGCGGTGCGTCTTCATTCGGTGTGGCCTCTTTCGGAGTGATGGATTCCGATTCCGTACTTGTCTCTACCACTGGGAACGTCTCCTTCTCCGCAGATAACGTTCCTCTTTCTGTTTCTGTTAATAACAATTCCTCCGCCGACACACTCTGCATCTTGATTCCCTTCGGATTATCCATCGTCGTCTCGGTCATCATCTCCGGCGTGGCAAAAAACATCAAAAACATCGTCAGAATATATTTCACCGGGGGTTTCCCTCCTGTATGTACGATATCGTGCGGTTAGGTACGGTTGAGCTGCATGCACAATCGCTTAGACGGAAACCATTCCCATTTTGTTGCAGAACGGACGAAAAAACAGGCAATTGGCCGGATGAATCGGTCACAAGAGCCTGCTTTTTCGCTGTTCATTGTTCCTATACGATCTATCTCTGCTGATTCTTCCCCCTACTCACCTTCACCAAACACCCGCGAGCGGGTCAGAAACCGGACACCCTCTGGGTTTTCCAGCGAAAACATGCCACCGCGGCCCTGTACGACGTCGATGATGAGTTGAGTATGCTTCCAATACTCGTACTGGGAGGCACTCATGTAAAATGGTGCGCCTCCGATCTCACCAAGCTTCACATCGGATTCCCCGATGATCATCTCCCCGTGTGGATAGCACATCGGGGAACTGCCGTCACAGCAGCCGCCAGATTGGTGAAACATCAGCGGGCCGTGCTTGGCGGTAAGCTTCGCGATGAGTTGTAGTGCCTCTTTCGTTGCCAGCACTTTCTCTTTTTTATCTGCCGTTCCCATGAAAAACCCCCTGTTAACCGCCGCCTGACCGTACACAGATCATAGGTGTGCAAAATCTGCCGGGTCAAAAGCAGGTAGCCTTTCCCCGGCAGAATCCAGCTTCATACTTCAGATACCGCTCCTCTTTTAGAAGAAACCCATTTCCTTCGGGCTGTAGCTGACGAGCAGGTTTTTGGTCTGCTGGTAGTGGCCAAGCATCATTTTGTGACCTTCGCGGCCGATACCAGACACCTTGTAGCCGCCGAAAGCGGAGTGAGCCGGGTAGACGTGGTAGCAGTTGGTCCATACACGGCCTGCTTCGATAGCACGACCCATGCGGAACGCAGTGTTCATGTCGCGGGTCCAGACACCGGCACCGAGACCATAAAGCGTATCGTTGGCGAGTGCGAGTGCTTCCTCTTCATCGCGGAAGGTGGTGACACTCACGACCGGACCGAAGATTTCTTCTTGGAAAATACGCATCTTGTTATGGCCTTTGTAGACAGTCGGCTGGATGTAGTAGCCATCCTGCAGTTCACCCTCGAAGTGGACGCGGGCGCCACCGGTGAGGCATTCTGCGCCTTCTTGCTTGGCAATATCAAAATAGGAAAGGATTTTCTCCACCTGCTCAGCAGAGGCTTGTGCGCCAACCATGGTGGTGAGGTCGAGCGGGTTGCCTTGTTTGATCTGAGCGACGCGGGCGAGTGCTTTTTCCATGAACTGGTCATAGATGGATTCGTGGATCAGCGCGCGGGACGGGCAGGTACACACTTCGCCTTGGTTGAGGGCGAACAGGACGAAGCCTTCGACCGCTTTGCTGAGGAAATCGTCATTTTTGGCAGCCACGTCTGGGAAGAAGATGTTTGGCGATTTGCCGCCCAGCTCCAGCGTGACCGGGATGATATTTTGGGAAGCGTATTGCATGATCAGGCGGCCTGTGGTGGTCTCACCGGTGAAGGCGATCTTCGCGATGCGGTCGCTGGTCGCAAGCGGCTTGCCTGCCTCCAGACCAAAACCGTTGACCACGTTGACCACGCCTGGCGGGAGAAGGTCTTGGATCAGCTCGATTAGCACGAGGATGGAGGTAGGTGTCTGCTCGGCTGGCTTGAGCACCACGCAGTTGCCAGTAGCAAGCGCTGGAGCAAGCTTCCAAGTCGCCATCAGGAGCGGGAAGTTCCACGGGATGATCTGACCGACTACGCCAAGCGGCTCATTAAAATGGTAAGCGACAGTATGCTCGTCAACCTGCGAGATGGTTCCTTCATCCGTACGCGCACAACCGGCAAAATAACGGAAGTGATCAATCGCAAGCGGGATATCAGCAGCCAGCGTCTCGCGGATCGGCTTGCCGTTCTCCCAAGTCTCTGCGACAGCGAGCAGCTCCAGGTTGGCTTCCATGCGGTCAGCAATCTTATTCAGAAGATTCGCACGTTCTGCCGCAGAAGTGCGACCCCATGCGTCTTTGGCGCGGTGTGCGGCGTCGAGCGCCAGCTCGATATCTTCCGCCGTACCTCTGGCTACCTCACAGTACGGACGACCAGTGACCGGGGAAACATTTTCGAAGTATTGTCCTTGGATTGGAGCGACCCATTCACCGCCGATAAAGTTGTTATAGCGCTTTTTAAATTGAACTTTGGAACCAGGTTGGTTTGGTTGAGCGTAGATCATCTGTCAGCCTCCCTACAATCTTTTCTATGATTTTCTTCTATGATTGATTGTATGTAAGCGGTTTAAACAATAGAATCGACTCAAAGGAAAAAGCTACCATTATCTTTCGACAAAATGGTAGCCTGTTAATTTAAACGTTGTTGAAGTTGTTGACGCCATCGAAGGCATCCAGTGCGAGTGAATCCTCAGCCAACTGCTTCGGACTGAGTACAACGACCTGCTCGGGAAACTGGTTGTGCATCGCACAGACGCCTAGCTTGTAGGCAGGATCGACATCGTACTGGCGGAAATAACAGTCACGCAGCCGATTCTCGGTCTCCACCCGGATCGCCCCATCCTCCCGAAACTGAATGGTAAAAGACCCCAGCCCCAGTGAGAGACCCTTGCCGTCTGCCTTGATGTAGCTTTCTTTTAGCGACCAGTAGTCAAAAAAGCGGGAATGCCGCAACTCTTCCGGCAACGCAAGCAATTCTGCCACTTCCGCCGGTGAAAAAAAGCGCTGTGCGATCGCCAGCATGTTGCGCTTGTTGGGCTTGATCACCTCGACGTCAATGCCGATTGTCTGACTGTCGATGGCACATACGACCCATTCCCCCGAATGTGAGAGATTAAAATAAAAATCGTCCGCACCGATCAATGAAGGCTTCTCCTGATCATTGTAGGCGAAGCGAATCTCGTTGTTGGTAAGATTCAGCTTGCGCGCAATGATGGTCCGGATCAACAGCTCAGCCGCCAGCGAACGCTGTGCGTCCTCATAGCGTCTATAGCGGCCAAGCTTTGCCTGTTTTTCCGGTGGGACGAGTGAGATTAGCGTTTCGAACAGCTCAGGCTCCCAGTTCTCTGTGAGATGGACGCCGTAGACTTCCATCATAGCTTCTCCTCCATCTGCTGCTTCGCTTTGCGGCTGACTTCACGCAGAAAGGAAGAGAGGAACAGCATCGCTTCCGGCCCCTTTTTCCCCAAAAAGTCGGGCGAGCCCCATGTCAGTGGCAGACTGTCTGGTGCGACCAGCTCCGGATCGAGATTGACCTGGATGTCTGTAAAGATCGGGTTAGCCCTCCAGTAGGTCCCTTGGTCGACAGAGCGGCGCAGGAAGGAGGCGCCGATTTCGATGTCAGGGAGCGGGGTGCGGGTGACTGGAGCGGATGGAGTCGCGCTGGCTGTTGCGTTGGTTTGGACTGGTTCGGTTTGAGCTTGGATGGGCTCGGTTTGATCCGTTTGCGCTTGGGCGGTTTCGGTCAAGGCATGAGTTGCTTCGGCGGTCTGAACTTTTGCATCTGCATCCGCATCCCCGTCAGCTTTTGCTTCGGTTTCGTGCGGGATCGAGTTAGCCAATACCGTCTTACCTGCCGCCTCGGCATTTTCACCCCGGCGACGGACCCCAACGCTCCAGCTCTCCCGAAGCTTCGCCATCACTTCATCCTTATGCAGCCCACGCAGGCCAAACATCAGCATCGGATCATCGGTCATCATCTGTCCGACGGTGATCAGCACAGCGATGACATGCTTGCACGGTACGGCAAAGTCAGGACAGGTGCAGGCCGTGTGCAGCTCGTGCTTATCGCGGGGAAACAGGGAAACCCCTGCTTCCAGATAACGCTGCTCGATCTCCTCCGGCAATTCACCTGCGAGCAGCTTGGCAAGGGACAGCGGGGATTGGACAAGCAAGTCAACCGCTTTCGTCCGTTCATCCTGAGTGAAAACGGGCAGTTGCACCGTCACCTGATACGGCGTATAGCGCGTACCCGTGATGCGGGCATGAATCTCCCCAGGCTGTAGGCTGATCTCGCGTACCGCTCCGTCTTTGGCGTAGCTTTTACCGCGTTGGGAGCGGGCTTGGGCGTCGAAGGACTCGATCACCGCAAGCCAGCGCTGCGTCCACCAGGGCTTGGTTTGGGCGCTCTTGCTCATCTTAACTCAACTCCTCTTCTCCCCCTTGCAGGATATCTTCGCGCAGCTCGAACAGACTGGACAGCTCGCCTACAGAAAGCTCGGTGAGCCACTTCTCGCCTGTATCGATGACCTGATCGGCCAGCTCGCGCTTGGATTCGATCAGCGTGTCGATCCGCTCCTCCAGCGTGCCGGTACAGATGAAGGTGTGAACCTGCACATTTTTCTTCTGTCCGATGCGGAATGCACGGTCGGTCGCCTGATTCTCCACCGCCGGATTCCACCAGCGGTCGAAGTGAATTACGTGGTTGGCACGGGTCAGGGTCAGACCCACGCCACCCGCTTTGAGCGACAGGATAAAGATGCGCGGTCCATTCGGTGACTGGAACGACTCCACCATCTTATCCCGCTCGGTCTTGCTGACACCACCGTATAAAAAGAGCGGCTTCTCTCCCAGCTCTTCCTGCAGATAGCGGACCAGCATATGCCCCATCTCGACATACTGGGTGAAAACCAGCACCGCTTCTTCGTTGGCGATGATCTCCGTGACGATCTCCAGCAAACGTTGCATTTTGCCGGAACGTCCGCCTAAGCGGCTGTTGTCTGATAAAAAGAGGGCTGGATGGTCGCAAATCTGCTTGAGGCTGGTCAGGCTGGACAGTACCAGTCCGCGCCGTTGCATGCCTTCTGCCCCTTGAATCTGTTTGAGCATCTGCTGCACGTTCGCCTGATAGAGCGTCACTTGCTCTTGGGTCAGGCTGCAGTAGGTTTTGGTTTCGATCTTTTCCGGCAGATCGGTGATGATCGCTGGGTCTGTCTTGAGACGGCGCAGGATGAACGGGCGCACCATCTTCTGCAGCGCCCCTGCCCGCTCCGAATCCTTGCTCCGCTCAATCGGCAGTGCGAACTCCGAGCGGAACTGTGTAAGCGACCCGAGATAGCCAGGATTGAGAAAATGAAACAGCGACCACAGCTCAGACAGACGGTTCTCCACAGGCGTACCGGTCATCGCGATCCGGCGGGTAGCTCTAAAGCCCATGATGCTTTTGGTCTGCTTGCTGTTGCTGTTCTTGATATTCTGCGATTCGTCGAGGACGAGATACGACCAGTGGATCTGGTTAAAATCGGCCTCATCGCGCCCCACCAGTGAATAGGACGAGACGATGACATCATGCTCGCTCACCAGCTGGACAAATGCTTCACCGTGTTCACGCTGCACACCATGATGCACCATCACGCGCAGATTCGGGGCAAAACGGTTCAATTCCTTCTGCCAGTTGCCAAGCAGAGAGGTCGGGCAGACGATCAGTGCAGGCTGGTTCAGCTCTTTTGCCAGCAGCAGCGTGATCAGCTGTACTGTTTTCCCCAGACCCATATCATCAGCCAGACAGACCCCAAAGCCCATGTCGGTCATCGCAGTCAGCCAGGCGAAGCCTTTTTCCTGATAAGGGCGCAGGGTGCCGTTGAGCTGCTCGGGAACGTGGATATTCTCCAGATTCAGCTCCATCTTGCCCTCGATCATCTCGCGCAACTCCGTCGGCAGCGTGAAGTCGAGCACAGGCAGGTCGTCAAATCCGTTGGGAGCCTTCCCTTCGGCGATCAGGTGCAGCAACTCACCCAGACGGATCTCACCCTGTGATGCTTTGCTCAGATAATCGATGACGCTGCGCAGTTCATCGCTGTTCACCTCTGTCCACTCCCCGCGGACTTGCACGAGAGGAGCCTTGAGGTTGGCCAGCTGTTCCAGTTCAGCAAGGGATACAGACTCATCGCCCAGTGCGGCTTGGGCATCGAATTCCAATAGTTCTTCCAGACCCAGTGCCGGAGCGGCAGCGATCTGCCCTTCTGTCATCCACTCTGTGGCACGGCGCACCTTGAGCTTGAGTCCGAAGCGGCGGCGGCCTTTTTGTGTCCACCATGCAGGGAGCTGGACTCCGAAGCCGCCAGCTTGCAGGTCCTCAGCCGTCTCACGCAGGAACTGATAGGCATCGCTCACCGCAAGCGTCAGCGCATGTGGTCGCGGCTCCATCAATACCTGCTCCAGATCATTAAAAATCCGGGCAGCACGAGCCAATTGGCCGAGCAATGTCTCCTGTGCCGCCTCGAATCTGCGCTCCACGTACAGCATCTCAGCCCCGGTCTGCTCCCAGACTTCCTCCGCCGGGATCAGCAGGCTCGGATCATCAAGCGGCTGCAGGAAAAAGCGGAGCGTCCAGTCCTGTTCGAGCAGGTCTGGCGTGGTCGGGTCAGCTGACGTCTCCATCCCAGCACGCGGCGGCTCCAGTCGGAAAAACAACCGCAGGCTGTTTGATCCCAGCTTCCCGGCATTCGCCCGTCCACTGGTCCATTCTTTTACCTCATTAGCCAGCTCGGTCCACTCCGTCGCCCTAGCCAGCAGACGGTCTTCCTCATCCCGCTTGACCAGTGACTTGAGCCAGCGCATCGGCAGGGAGAGCTTGCCGCGGAACAACGAGGAATGCTCGCGCAAAAACGCATCATCCGCATACTCGCGCACCAGTGTATCCACCGTCTGCGTCAGATACGACATCACGATATCGCGCGGATCCGTATCGACCCAGCCCTCGCCCATTTTTTTCGTATCATAGGCACGGCAGGCAGGTGGCATCGCGTAGCCTAAGAGATGCAGACGGCGCTCGTCTTCTTCCATCTCCAGATTGGGCTGCCAGATCGCCACTCCTTCGCGGTTGCCGTACGAACTGCTTTTGCGAACCTCAACCGTAGGCGTAATCCGCCCGCGAATCATCAGTTCGAAGCCAAAGTGAGTCACTTTTTGCCAAAATTGAAGGTCGTCAGCGAGCTGCATGCCAGCCCGTTCGGCCTCCTCCTGCGACAGAGACAACAAAAAGGACATGGCAAAGCGAAGGGAGAGCGATACCCCGCTGATATTCTCCAGCGAGAGTTTCGGCTTGTTCGACTCGTAGAATTCCCCACGGTCGATCCAATAAGGGACCTGAAACGAACGCATGCCCACTTTGCCCGCTTCGCTAATGATTGTTCGGTTACGGATGGACAGCTGATCCACCCATTCTGTCACGGGTATCTGTTCCCCACCCCGCAAGCAGAAAAGAAAAAAAGCATCTGGCAGCCAGATACCGTGCAAAGTAATCATCCATGTCCTCCGTCTTTTTCTTTATCTCGGAGCCTGCTTGAGCAGGACGTTCGCTCTCTAGTTGTACAGTTCTTCGCGCAGGCGTTGAATTTCAGGGCTCTCTAGATATTCATCATAGCTCATTTGTTTGTCGATGATGCCTTTTGGTGTGATCTCGATGATCCGGTTCGCGATGGTCTGTACGAACTGGTGGTCATGAGACGTGAAGAGCATCGTGCCGTCGTAGTCGGTCAGACCGTTGTTGAGTGCGGTGATGGACTCGAGATCCAAGTGGTTGGTTGGTTCGTCGAGGATCAGCACGTTCCCGCCGGTCAGCATCATTTTGGACAACATGCAACGCACTTTTTCGCCCCCGGAGAGGACGCTTGCTTTTTTCAGTGCTTCGTCACCGGAGAAGAGCATACGGCCAAGGAAGCCACGGATGAAAGTCTCATCTTGATCCTTGGAGTACTGACGCAGCCAGTCAACCAGTGTCAGGTTGGAGCCTTCGAAGTACGCGGAGTTGTCTTTCGGGAAGTACGCCTGTGTGGTGGTTACGCCCCAGGAGTATTGACCCCCATCTGCTTCGAGTTCACCCATAAGCACTTGGAAAAGAGTGGTTTTTGGCAATTCATTCGGGCCGACGAAAGCAATCTTGTCACCTTTGTTGATGGTGAGGTAGAGATTGTCAATAACCTTCTCGCCTTCCACTGCCTTACTGAGTCCTTCGATAAGCAGGATGTTTTTCCCTGCTTCGCGCTCAGGTTTGAAGTTGATAAATGGATATTTACGATTGGATGGTTTGATGTCATCCAGTGTGATTTTATCAAGCAATTTCTTACGCGACGTCGCCTGCTTGGACTTGGATTTGTTGGCGCTGAAGCGTTGGATGAAGCTTTCCAGCTCTTTGACTTTCTCTTCTTTTTTCTTGTTTTGCTCACGCATGAGCTTCAGAGCAAGCTGGGAGGACTCATACCAGAAGTCATAGTTACCTACATAAACTTGGATTTTACCGAAGTCAATGTCCGCGATGTGCGTACATACCGTGTTGAGGAAGTGACGGTCATGGGATACGACGATAACGGTGTTTTCATAGTTTAAAAGGAAGTTCTCCAGCCAGCGGATTGTCTCGATGTCCAAGTGGTTGGTAGGCTCGTCGAGGAGCAGGATGTGCGGATTGCCAAACAGCGCTTGTGCCAAGAGCACGCGGATTTTTTGGCTGCCGTCGAGATCCTTCATCAGCTTAGAGTGATGCTCGGTACCGATGCCAAGACCGATCAGAAGCTCAGCCGCTTCCGCCTCAGCTACCCAACCGTTGAGCAGCTCGAACTCACCTTCCAGCTCAGACGCACGGATACCGTCTTCTTCGCTGAAATCCGGCTTCATGTACAGCGCGTTTTTCTCTTCCATAATTTCAAAGAGTCTCTTATGACCCATCATTACCGTTTTCAATACTTCTGATTCATCGAACTCGAAATGATTTTGCTTGAGGACAGCGATACGCTCGCCTGGTGTTACATGGACTTCACCGCTGTTTGGCTCGATTTCGCCGGAGAGAATTTTGAGGAAAGTAGACTTCCCTGCCCCGTTCGCCCCGATCAAACCGTAGCAGTTACCTGGTGTGAACTTGATATTAACGTCTTCGAACAATGGTCGTTTGCCGTAGCGCAACGATATTCCGTTTGTACTAATCATTTAATTTAACCCATCCTTTATTAAAAATACCCTGTCAAACTTATATTATAGCATCACTTCTATGAAAAATAACCCCTTCCCTCGTAGATTCAGAGGAAAAAGGGGCATTTTCCAAAAAAACTATTCTTTTGCGAGAATCAGGTTGCTGGCTTCATACGCGCTGGAGAAGGACAGCTCAGAGAGTTGCCCCTGACCTTGGCACCAGTCTCCCGCAAAGAAAAGATTGCGGTAATCCGGGAAAAACAGCGGCATCGGCTGCTGGTTCATCGTCCACTTGATCTCCTGTACGACAGCACGGGTGGAGACACGCGGTACGACCAGCTTGTCGCGCCAGCCTTGGAAGTGCTTATCATACATCTGCTCGATTTTGGCCTTGTACTCGTCAATGACCGCCTTGTTGCCGAGGTCGGAATCGCGCAGATAAGCGGTCGCCTGCAACAATTGGCCACCCTCAGGCACGCATGTTGTATCATAGTGCGAAATGTCTGTGATAAACATATTTTCTGCCTTGTCATAAATGTAGGTGTACGGCGTCTCGATCCGCTCAGACAGACCGATATCATATACGAGTACCACGGTTGGATCATAGCTTGCATAGTGCTTGATCGAGTTCTCTACCTTGGAGCCGGTGAAGATCTTATCCAGCTCTTTTGGCGGGATTGCGAAGACGAACTCGTCTGCTTCGAACACGTTCTCCCCTGCCGTTACAGACACGACACGGGTCTCATCGCAAGTGACGTTCTCAATCTTGGTCTTGGTAAAAATCTCACCGTTGTTGCTCTCGATGATGCGCACGAACTCGTCGATCAATGCCTGCCAGCCGCCCCCGATATACGCTACCGGTTTGTTGGTGGTAAAAATACGCTGATAGTACTTGAAGAATACATCAGACGGGATTTTTTCCGGTTCCTTGGTGAAGAAGTTGGAGGAAGCCAGTGTCAGCATCATTTCTTTGACATCTTCACTGATGTTTTGCTTTTCGAGCCATTTGCCGATGGACAAGTGAGGCTGGCCCGTTTCCATTTTGAGCATCGTTTTTAAAATGTTGAAGGTAAACGTAATTTTGTCGAGACCCTTTACGACTTTTGTGCGGAAAAGTCCTTGGATGTTTGCAGGGACATCTGTTAACGCGTCGCCTAGGTCGTATTTGGCTTTGTTCGGGTTGAAGTCTTGCCAGTCGATTTTGAGATCGAGCAGTTTTTGCAGCATACGCAGGACAGAGGTGTCACGGCCATAGATGGCATGTGCACCGAAGTTAAAATTAAACCCTTTAATTTTGAGCGTTACTGCACGGCCGCCGAGTGCTCCGCGCTCCAAAACAGCTACTTTTTTCCCTTTGTGCGAAAGAAAAGCCGCTGCGGACAGACCCGCCAAACCTCCCCCGACGATAATGACATCATATTTCACTGTTGTCATGACAGAATAGCCCCTTTATGTTTCTTCTTAGTACCAGTATATTACTGTACTTAGTTTACTTTAAGAATCGGTCACATAAGATTGTAACATCATTATCAGGGGTTGAAAAGAGTTTCATGTTTCTACTAAAAAAGCCACCTGCCCCCTCTTTCCCTTTTCATTGGGAAAAGTAGGTTGCAGATGGCTATCGAATGTGATGCGGAAGAAAGAATTACCAGGTTCTAAAGCCGGCAGATGCAGGTGGTGCGTGGTTGATCTGCTGTGCAAGCGGTACGCCGTAAGCAAGGACGATCAGGAATGCAGCGATACCGACCCACAGTCCCCAACGTTCGAGAACCTTCGGAGTTGCTTCTGCATTTTCGCTGGTCTCACCGATTGGGAATTCTTCTTCACCCTTCGGCGCAAAGAACGCGAGGTAGACAACAAGACCGATCAAGAGGATGGAAGAGAAGAACAGGATTTCGCCGCCCATCGCCATGAGTTTTTGATAAGACATCCAGCCGAGTGCTGTCTCATCATTGAAGTAAGTGGTGTAGTCGGTACGGCGTGGTGCACCTTGAAGACCGAGGAAGTGCATCGCACCAGACATCATGCTCATCCCGACAAGCCACAGTACAGTTTGTACGATACCGAGACGGTTAGCGGTTTTGGTCAATTTGCGGCCGGTCAGGTGTGGAATGATCCAGTAAGCCGCTGCGAAGAAGGTCAATGCAACAGAGGTACCGACGGTCAAGTGGAAGTGACCAGTTACCCAGATGGTATTGTGGATCACTTGGTTCAATTGGTTGGAAGCGTTGATGATACCGCCTGCACCAGCCGGGATGAAGTAGAGCATCCCCATGAATGGTGCGAAGAAGCGGACATCTCCCCAAGGAAGAGTTTTGAACCAGCCGAACAAGCTTTTTGCGCCCTTGGCACGGCCCGTGGTTTCAAAGGTAGCAAACATAGAGAACGCGGTCATCAGGGATGGAACAACAACCATGAGTGTCAGGATGACGTGGATCATTTTCCAAGAAGCACTGATACCAGGCTCCATCAGCTGGTGGTGGAAACCGACCGGCATGGACAAGAGAATGAAGAGGACAAAAGAAGTACGTGCGAGTGAATCAGAGAATACTTTCCCGCCGATGATTTTCGGGATGGAGACATACCAGACAGCGTAGGCTGGCATCAACCAGAAGTATACGAGCGGGTGACCGAAGAACCAGAACAGGGAACGGCTCAAGAGGATGTCAACACCATCGACCCAACCGAAGGACCATGGGATCAATTGGAAGACTACTTCGACAGCGACACCGAGTGTTGCGATCTGCCACAGAATCATGGTAGAGACAGCCATGTATTGGAACAGTGGAGACGTTTTGCCACGGTTGGCTTTTTTCCAAGCGGCATAGTTGGCAAAGATCGCATATCCGCCAAACCAGCTACCTACCACAAGCAATGCAGCACCTACGTAGAACCAAGGGGAAGCTTTCATCGGAGCATAGAAGGTATAAAGGACAGAAGCATCATTCATCAGGATGGTAACAGTCGCCATGCCTGTACCAATCGTCATCATCCACCAGCCGATCCAGCCAAGCTTACTTGCAGCAGGTGAGAGTTTTCCGTCCGAGGTGCGTGCAGCCCCCGCGAGGAACAGTCCGATAATAAAGAATGTTGTGAAAACCAGACCCATCATAACACCGTGGGTGGTGAGGAGTTGATAATAACCAAGCCATTTAGGCAGTGTAACGATACCACCGCGTACCAGACCCTGCAACAGACCGCAGAGTGCCGCGATTGCAAAACCGATGAAGGCGACATAGATGTGGGCGAGACTTAGCTTCGCTGCCGCACGATCCACCCTCACGTTATCTTCTCTATTCATACACTTTCACACCTTTCTGATTCCTGCAGCGGTCTACTTGACGATGACGTGTGTCGCCATGATTTGGTGACCGGCACCGCAATATTCGTTACATAAGATGAGGAATTTACCTGGTTCATCGAATGTGTGGGTAATCTTACTGACGTGACCTGGAAGCACCATGGTGTTGACGTTGGTACCTGGGATTTGGAAGCCGTGAACGACGTCTTTGGATGTGGTGATGAAGGTGACCTTCGCTCCTTTTGGAACCTCGACGTTACCCGGCTGATAACCGAAGGCGAAGGAGACCATCACCAGCTCATATTCGTTAGGTCCGATCTTTTTCAGCCCCGGCTTGTCAAAGGGTGCTGTCTGATCTACCTTTTTCGGATCGATCATTTCCATGTGGCTCGGCGGGGTCATCCCCATCGCGAACGCGTTCACTGACAGGATGACGATGAATAGGGCCAGTGCACCCGTTCCGAGCATCAACCAAATTTTTTCATAACGATGCAAATGCATAAGTCTTTCCTCCGTTCCGCAAACCGCTTCAATTGGTTAGCCTCTGTTTATGAAAAGATTAAACACTCCAAACCATGTGGCAACGATGAATGCCCCCAGCAAAAGAACCGAGATAAACGTACCTTTCAAGGATGGTTCTTGATTTGGCTGTGTTTTGGGTTGCGTTTTTTTCACTTTTTGTTGAGTTTGATGTTGAGATTGAAGATTCATGATTCTTCCTCCCTTCGTGTTCCGCATCACATTTTGTATGTTTTATTAGGACACTTTGATTAAACCATGCGGGCTAAATTTCCGAAGTGATTAAAATCACACCAGTTCCCCAATTGAAGCAGTGTTCAAGGTTCTGACAAAAAACAGCAAAAAAAGACCCTTACCACCCTTTTTGGACATGGTAAGAGCCTTCGTATCTGTAATCCTTTATGTATAGATCTGAAAACAGTTGCGTCCCCTGTTCTTCGCTTGATACAGCGCGATATCTGCCTTGCTCAGCAGTTCTGACATCGTAGTCGCATGCAAGGGACAGAGTGCAATCCCGATGCTTGCGGTCGTGGCAAACTTATGCTCCCGGAACTTCCACGGCTGCTGCATCACGTCAACGACCCGCTGTGCAATCCGCTCGATCTCCGAAATACTTGTCATATCGGTGAGGAGCACAATAAACTCATCTCCACCAAGACGAGCCACCGTATCCACCTCTCGCACACAATTGCTCAGACGCTTCGCAACACCCTGCAGCAGTTCATCCCCGATATCATGACCACGTGAGTCATTAACCGACTTGAACTTGTCGCAATCCACATACATCAGTGCAGCCAGCGTTCCTCCCTCGATCGCCAGCTCAATCGCCTGCTCGATGCGCTCCTGCAGCAGACGGCGGTTAGGCAGCCCCGTCAGGATATCATGATAGGCCATATAATGAAGCTTCTCTTCTGTCCGCTTCCGTTCCGTAATATCGCGGGTAACGGAAAAGACATGGGTACACTCGCCTTCCGCATTAAAAATCGGCGTCAGGATCGATTCCTCATATCCATCAAAGCCCTCGATGAATGACACTGGCTTCCCCACAAGCACAGCCTCACGATACTTACTGTTCAACAGCGCTGCCTTTTCCCCTGAATAGATATCGTCAATACGCTTGCCATAAGCCTCTTCGCGCAGCCCTGCTGTCCTCATCGCAGCCGGATTGACGATCACATAAGTAAAGGTTAAATCTTCTTCCACTTTCATTAAAAAAACCATATCTGAGACATGCTCAAAAAAATGAGACAGAATCGGGCCATACTGTTCGATCACAGTTGTGATATCTCTTCCTATCATCATCCAAAACCCCTCTTAGAACCACTGCTCTTTTTTTAACCAGAGCTTTCTCTATCTACAAACCTGTTTATCTCTAACATGGAACTTACCACTAAAACGAATTTTTTATCAAAAGACTTCTCTTACTACTATAAATTCAAATTTTATCGGAAACAAGGGAAAAAAAACAAATTTCCGACTTGTTCTGGAAAATACACAGTAGTCCCATTATCAGAATCGTGTTACCCTTTGAATAAGGGGGGATTTATATTCACGATAGATAGAACACAGTTACACCAGGATGGATTCATCCCATCCCTCATAGCTTACCTTCACTGAAAGCAGGAGTTTTGAAAGGAGTCACAGACCACATGACCTTTGGAGTTAGACTCGCGCGTGGTATTATGCTTGCCATCTTTTATGGAATCATCGGTTATATCATTTCCCTGTTTCTTTTTGCGGATGATACCCGGAGCACATGGGGAATCACTAATGCGGAGGGCTTGTGCTACGGCATGATGGCATACGGCTTTCTCAAGGGGCTGCTGAGCAAGTCTGCTAAGTCTGCACATACAGGCAACACAGGCAGCAGCCGCAGTAATTCAGGGCATCGATCTGTACATAAAAAAAGAAAATCCTCAGCGAAGTATGTTGCTGCAACGTCCGGCGGTGCAACTCATGGTACCCGTCATAAACATGATGATGACGACGACGACGACGATGATTATGATTATGATGATGACGAGTACGAATACGATGATGACGATTATGATGATGAATATGAAGAAGAATATACATACAGTAACTCCAACTCCAGCAATTCATCCTCCTATTCAAACTCTAGCAGCTATAGCAGCGGTTCCAGTTACAGTTCCAGCAGCAGTTCAGACTATGACTCCTCCAGCAGCTACAGCTCAAGCAGCAGTTCAGACTATGACTCTTCCAGCAGTTCTAGCTCTAGCAGCAGTTCCAGCTACGACTCTTCGAGCAGCTATAGTTCTGGCAGCAGTGACGATTAAGGATAAGCCCGCGTAGGCACAAAAAGAACCGTCTTCCTTCCCTGTTATGGTTAGGAAACAGACGGTTCTTTTTTCGTTCTCTATGTATGATGCATGTTGATCCTTGTAGGTCAATCCAGATGACTAATTGAGGATCTTCCCGATTAGCACAGCAGACACCGTTACCGGCGGATATCAACATGCAGCACGCCCTCCACTTTTAACCAATTTCATAGCGGTATGAGAGATCATTCAAGCGTTAACAAGGAAATCGAGTATTCGATTAACTCACACGATCGTTTATCTGCATACCGAACAGGGGTCGTGCAAACTAGAGACATTTATCATTTGCAATGCAGACAAAATACCCCATCCGATTCATCACTTACCCAATAATAATTACCATTTGCATTTAATACGAATGAACGACTAGTACTCTGAAGCTCATACCGAAACTTCCTATTCCCCCGAATCATCCTTCTATGATCAAAACCCATGAAACGATCAAAATAATAAAAAATCCCTTGAATGCCCTCAAGGGATTGTCTCTTAATTATGTATGGAGCGGGTGATGGGAATCGAACCCACGCTACTAGCTTGGGAAGCTAGAGTTCTACCATTGAACTACACCCGCAAATGGTTGGTGCCGGTAGAGGGACTTGAACCCCCACGGTTTCCCTCACGATTTTGAGTCGCGCGCGTCTGCCAATTCCGCCATACCGGCACATATGATGGCTGGGGTACTAGGATTTGAACCTAGGAATGACGGAGTCAAAGTCCGTTGCCTTACCGCTTGGCTATACCCCAACAATATGTAAGTTAGTTGATCGTAAAATAAGTGGTGGGGAGAGACGGATTCGAACCGCCGAACCCAGAGGGAGCAGATTTACAGTCTGCCGCGTTTAGCCACTTCGCTATCTCCCCACTATGAATATAACATGGCGGAGCTGACGGGACTCGAACCCGCGACCTCCGGTGTGACAGACCGGCGTGAACTCCAACTTCACCACAGCTCCATGTTATTATAACTGTCTGCCGTCTAGCGGCGACTTCTATACTATAGCATAGTGAACTTTCAGAAGTCAATATCTTTTGTAAAAAAGAAAGAGAGCTGTCAAAGGCTGTGTTGCTTCACAATCTTTGACCACTCTCTCTTTTTTCACCTTGGTTCAGGCGTTCACTTACCTGCAACCGCTTACTGATACTTTTTGAACAGGGAATGAAGCTTGAGTGCCAGGGAGATGTCGCCTTTTACCTTCAATTTGCCCATCATGAATGCGGTGGTCGGGTTGAGATCGTCGTTGACCAGCTTGATGAAGTTCTGATCGGAAAGCTGGAGTGTGCAGACTGGTTCGTATGGTGTGCCTTCTGCATACTCTACCTGCCCGTCAGCGATACGGATTTGCAGAGTGCCGCCATCGTCACCGGAAAGATCAAATTGATAGTTCAAGGAAAGACCTTGGATTGGTTCTGGGTTGGCGTTGATTTTTTCGATTAGTGCATGGAGTACTTCTCTGACTGCCATATGTAACACCTCTTCATGAAAGGATGCCCGGTCCGATGTAGACTAGCTCAAACGTAATTATATACAGGAAAGTCTGATGATTCAATCACCTTGAACGAATTGTGTCACAAGCGCAAGCTCCCGCTCCATCTGCTTAAGCTGCCGGTTTTTCTCGCGGGCATCCCAGCCGAGGAGCTCTCCCATCAGCCGGACGACACGATGTGTGATACGCTCCGCCTGTGGACGGTCGAAGTAGACCATTCCAGTGCGGCGGACGAGAAAATCAGCGGCGGTGACGGTCATCTCATGCGTGATACAGTATTGCAGCTGGGCTTTGAGCAGGCGGATCTCGGGGTCGCGCTCTGCGTTCTCTTTATAAAGCTGGTAGATCCTATTGGTATGGTCGCCAAACAGGGAAAAGAGCTTCTCACAGTCGGTCTTGGATATGCCCTGTCTGCTGCCTTCGCTTAAAATTTGCTGTCTCCAGCGTTTTACCTGTGCGCGTTGCGGTGGCCCGCTGGTGATCGGGGCTTGGGCTGTGGTGCAGGGCGGATATTTCTCGTCTTCGATTTTTTGCAGGCGTGCGGCGACGAGGTCGACGGTCTTCTCCGCCATTTTGCGAAAACCGGTCAGCTTGCCGCCTGCGATGGTGATCAGGCCGTTGTCAGCGAGGATAATCTCGTCTTTGCGGGACAGCTCAGACGGCCCCTTCCCCTCTTCATAGATCAGTGGACGCAAGCCGGTCCAGGAGGATACGATGTCGCTTGCTCCCAGTTGAAAGTCGGGAAACATCGTATTGACCGCATCCAGCAGGTAATCCCGATCGGCTATGGTAGCACGTGGCTCCTCCAACGAGGCTTCGTAAGCGGTATCCGTCGTGCCCACGTAAGTGATCTGATCGCGCGGAATCACAAAAATCATCCGGCCATCCGATGCGTCAAAATAGGCAGCTTGTTGGACAGGCAGCTTATCATAGGGGAAGACGAGATGAATCCCTTTGGTGATAAACAGCCGCTTGCCTTGCAAGGAACGGTTCGTCTCACGGACACGGTCTACCCAAGGGCCTGCTGCATTGACGATCGTGGTGGCATAAATCCGTTCGCTATCCCCTGTCAGCGTGTCCGTCACGATGACGCCATTCACATAGCCATAGCCATCGTATAAAAATTCAGTGACTTGTGCATAATTGCAGATGGTTGCACCGTTCAAGGCAGCGGTTTTGATCAGTTCGGTGGTCAGGCGTGCGTCATCGGTGCGGTATTCATAGTAGTAGCCGGAGCCTTTCAGCCCGTCGTCATGGAGATTCGGTTCTCGGCGCAGGGTCTCTTTTGCACTCAGCATCTTACGCCGTTCGTGGCGCTTGACTCCGGCGAGCAGATCGTAGACATACAGGCCGACAGAGGTGGATAGGTACCCCAACGACCCATGACGGTAGATCGGCAGGATCATCGGTGCGGGGATGACCAGATGGGGTAGTTTCTGATGCAGCAGCTCGCGTTCGCGGCCTACCTCCATGACCAGCTTGACCTCGCCTTGCTTGAGATAGCGGAGTCCTCCGTGGATCAGCTTGGTGGAGCGGCTGCTCGTACCGGAGGCAAAATCCCGCATCTCCACCAGCCCCACCCGTATCCCTCGCAGACTGGCATCCCAAGCGATCCCGGCTCCGGTGATGCCGCCGCCGATGACCAGCAGATCAAGCCTTTTGGCAGACATGGATTTGAGATAGGTTTTGCGTAAGCGTGCGTCACACCCTCGTTGCACCGTGAATCCCCCCGTTTTTCCGTTTTCCAATCAGTCGGTCACAACAGATTATGTATAAACAGCCCTATCCATTCGTCTCATCAGGGAAATAATTGAATTCAAGCAAACCATCGTTCTATAATGAAGAAAAAATAGAATGGGAGCCTGTCATGATCATTGACCAACAAGAATACCACGTAAATGGATTGGATTATATCATCCGCTCTGCCGTCGAAGCAGATGCAGAAGCATTGTCTGCCTTACGGTTACAGATTGACGGAGAGACCGAGAATTTAGACAGGGAACCGGGCGAAGCGTTCATTGATGCAGCAGGCTTTGCACAATTGATCCGCACTGATACAGAAAGCAGTAGAAACCTATTTTTAGTGGCGGCCGCAGGTGATCGGATCGTCGCCTTTTCCAGATGTGCGGGGACTTATTTGAAGCGATCCGCTCATAAAACCGAATTCGGCGTGGGTGTCTTACAAAAGTTCTGGGGATACGGCATCGGCAAGCATCTATTACAAGAATCGATCGCGTGGGCTGACTCCACCGGGATCCAAAAAATGACGCTGAATGTGTTAGAAACGAACGAAAAAGCGATTGCCCTCTATCAGAAGCTTGGCTTTGAAATCGAAGGAAGATTGAAAAAAGATAAAATCCTCTCTGACGGGAACTACTATGACACCATCTTGATGGGAAGATTTCGTGAATAAACATTCAAGAATAAAAAGCAAAAAGCAGATCAGTGAATGAATCGGTTCATCACGGATCTGCTTCATTTTTGTACGAAAACAGCTGTCTCTTCGGTGGATTCTGTGCCTTTTTCCTTGACCGGGTTCGGCATGGTCTCTGCCTTGCTCACCCTATTCTGTGGATTGCCGACGAACACGGCGAGGCAGAACAGAAGAAACGCTGCGATTTTGAGAAACTCCATGGCCTACTCCCCTTTCCCTAGTACATGCTCTCCATACATTAGACGTGGGAAAGGAGATTTCGTTGCGGCATTTGCCTACTCTTTTTGCTCGTTTTCTGATTTTTCTTTCGCAGCGAGTTCGGCCATCTTTTTCATCAAAATGTGTGGTGGCATGTGCATGAGCTGTTCGAGGGGAACGCCCAGCTGCTGGGACAATTTGACGGCTGTATCGGGTGAGATTTGCAGTGGTCTCATGGTGGGTGGGGACAACTCCTTGTCAGGTGGTGGTTGGGTCAGAATGGCTTGGGAGTCCTTCGGTGAAAGGTATACAGCCTAGAGAGCGCTGAGCACCCCGCGCAGCTCTTCGGTGATGACATGCTGGGCGTTGGTCTCGCCGTATTTGGCCAGCATTTCGCTGCGGGCTACTTGGATCTTGTCGTTGTAGTCTGGTGCGTTGCGGTCAGGGTTTTCTTGTTTGAAGGCGATCATCACCGCTTGGACATGCGCCGGGCGCGGGCCCCATTGTGCGAGTACTTCGCCTTCTGCATTGGTGAAGATGGCGATTGGGATCGCGCGTCCACCCATCGTGAGGAACTGATCCATCGTCTCTAGATGCTGCTCCATCACCAGCACTTCGGTCGGAATCCCTGTTTCATCCAGAACGCGGAACAGGACAGGCACATTGCGCACCACGTCACCACACCAGTCCGCCATCAGGATCAGGCAGCGCAGGTCATCACGGGACGTAAGACCAGTAAAAAATGCACGGGTCTCTTCGCTGTCCCATGTGAAGCTTTCGTACCAGTTGAGAAAGGCTTCTTTGTTCTTTTCCATGCCGTCGATGAATTGCTTTGGTGTGATGCCTTGGCCCAGTTTTTCTGCAAGGTTTTTGCTCATGTGGGTAATCCCCTTCCGTATCTTGTTATCAAGCAAATTATAGCTTTATTGCTTACCCAAATCTACCCATCTCTGCGCTTCGGCCTGCTTGGAAGTGTCATGGAGCAGCCAGTATTCAAAGAACGCACGGGAGTCAGCACCTGTCGCTTCGGTAAAAGCCTGCACGACCTCTACTCCGGTGGCAATGCGGTATTTGTGCCGGTCAAAATAGGCTTTGAGCACACGGTTCACCTTTTCTTCGCCCCATGCTGTACGCAGCTCCCAAAGCATCGTGGCCCCTCTGGAGTAGACATTTTGGCCATAGGTGGTCATATCGGGAAAATCACTGAGCGATTCGCTCCAGATATTCCACTTGCGCTGTGGATTTTTGCCGGATGTAAGGCGGCTTTCATTGCGGGCACGGTATGCTCCACCCTCGTAGCTGTCGAGAAATGACATAGTGACGTATGTGGTCAGGCTCTCGTCTACCCATGGCTCATCCACCTCATCATTGCCGATCAGACCATAGAACCATTGGTGGGCGGTCTCGTGGGCAATCGATTCGACGGTAAATGGCTGGAACGAGTCAAACAGCGTGGAGTCAAAATAAACCACTCCGGGATACTCCATGCCACCTGCGTTCATGCCTGTTTTGACTACATCGTATTCGCGATACGGATAGGTCCCATATGCTTTGCTAAAATACTCAAACGAACGAACTGCGGTATCATGCACTTTTTTCAGGGTCTCGCGGTCGTCTGATCGTTTCACCCAGGTACGGACGATGGTATTGCCGACCGGAGTCGTAACTGGCTCAAAGGTGTCGTTCATCACGATCATGGCAAAATCGCGCATATTGGGCGCCTTAATCGTGTACTCCAGCTGTTTGGTCGCGGGCAATTCCTTTTTCTCGGCGCGGGCATCATCACCGCTCGAAGCGATCTGGTAGTCATGCGGAATACGGGCTTTGACCTCATAATTAGCCGTCTCACTGTAGAACGGGTCGCCGATCGGCAGGTATGGGTCCAGATTCCAGCCTGTCTCGTCTTTTACGGCTAGGATCGGCAGCCAGTTGCCCAGCCAGAGCATGTCTGCATCGCCTGACATTCGGCCTTCGTTCATCGGCAGGGTCATGCCGAATTCGATCCGCACCTCTGCTTCTTTGGCGTTCGGGTCGGGCAGCGGTACTGCGAGGATCGTGTCTTGGAGGGTGAACGGGACTGGCTTGCCCGCCACTGTTACTTTTTTGACCGCTACCTCTTCGGTATGACCGTCCCCTGAGCCGAAGATCCATTCCCATTCGGGTGTTTCATGGCTTTTCTTTTTGTCGGCACGGAATTCATTGGGGTAAAAATGAAAATACGCCTTGTCGTCCTGCGGGGCAAATCTGGCGGTGAGACTTCCGTCGACTCTCATCTCAGATGGCTTAATCTCGACGTCGGCGAGATAAGTGGCGGGTTGCAGCGGCTTTTGATCCTTTGGCTGGTAGGCTGGTATAGCGTGGGAGGTGCTTCCTTCGCCTGTGGCTGGCGCTGGTGCAGATGTGTTTTCTTGGTTGGACGGCTGACTCTGTCCGGCTTCTGGTGTGGAACATCCGGCACTGAAAAGTACGGCACTGATCGTCAGACCGTGCAGAATCATTGGGATCTTCATTTTGCTGACTCCCCCTTTTGCCTTTTTTCTCTAGTTATGTAGGTTGTATGGAATTATAGCATTTCGGAATGTTCGCAGTAAAGAAAGTTCAATGGGTTTGAAGTTAAATGAGAAAAAGCCGATATTCCCCATCGTAGGAAATATCGGCTTTGTGTTTGTCGAAAAAGTGTTGCTGATTACTAGATTAGTTAACACCTACAGCGGAGTAAGCTGCTTTAACAGCTGCCACTTGAGTGGAGGTGGCGCCGTAGAGGTCAGTAGCCGCTTGGATTGCTGCTTGACGCATGTTCGCATAGTTGGAGGAAGCAGTCAGGTAGAGGGTCAGAGCGCGGTAGTAGATTTTACCGGTTGCTTCACGGCCCACACCGTTAACGGTTACGCCATAGAACGTGCCGCCTTCAGAGAGAAGGTATGCAGCTTTGTTGTTGATCCCAGAGTTGATGTGTACGCCACCGTTGTCTTGTGTACCGGTGTAACGTTTGCTGTAGTGGTCTGGGTCGCCGTAGAGAGCTGGGTTGGACATGGAACGCAGAGCGTCACCAGCAGTGCCAGGCGTGTAGATGTCTTCGCCTACTTCCCAGTTTTTGCCTTCTACGAGGTTACCGAAGATATCGGACATGGACTCGTTGAGTGCACCGGATTCGTTTTGGTAGATGAGGTCAGCGGAAGTGTCTGTTACCGCGTGAGTCAGCTCATGTGCTACTACGTCAAGAGCGCCGGAGAGTGGGATGAAGGTAGTGCCGTCGCCATCACCGTATACCATTTGAGTACCGTTCCAGAATGCGTTGTTATAAGCGCGGCCATAGTGTACGGTAGAGGTCAGTTTACCGCCATTGCCGTCGTAGCTGTTGCGGCCATGTACGTTGAGGTAGTAGTCATACGTCAGGGAAGCGTTTTTGTGTGCGCTTACTGCTGCTTTATCGGTCCATACGTTGTCAGCATCAGTCATAAGTGTACCAGGAAGCTTTTGACGGTTCGCTGCGTTGTAGGTTTCGATGCCTTGACCGCGAGTTGTGTCCTTCAGGTAGTAAGTACCGTTTTGGTAAGTAGTTTCGAATGTTTGGTCAACGCCGTTCATGTCAACGCCATGACCTGTTACGTGTTCGATTTTGTTGAATTTGTTAAGTACCTCGCCTGTTACAGCATCAATTACATACTCCCAACGGCCTGCTTCTGGAGAGAGGAAGCTGATTTCGGTTTTATAAGCAAGGTTAGCTTCGCCGTCTTGTGTGAAGATGACGAGTTGCGCCTCTTGTTTGCCTTGGAGATCGCTGATTTTGCCAACGTTAGCTTCTACGTCAGCGACTGCGATGTCAACTGCTTCGTTTTTCTTGATTTTTGCTGCTTTTTTCAGGTTTGCTTTGGTATCGAGGTCAGCTACCACTTCACCGAGGAACGCTTTTACGTTGCCTGCTTGGTCCAAGTGTACGGTTTGGGTTGCACCGTATACAGGAACGCCGTTGTAAGTTGCTTGCAGACGGAAGTGGGTGGTGCCAGTTGCTTTATCGTCTGTCTTTTTGGTGATTTGGAAGCTGTCTTTTGCTTTGCCGGAGAATTTGAATTTATCTTTTTGGGAATCGAGGAAAGCAAACACGGTATCTTCAGCAGAACCTGTTGCTTGGAAAGATTCACCTACATATTGAGAGTTCAGGCCACCGTTTTCTTTTGCGAAAGCTGGTGCTGCGCTGAGTACGCCTGTTGCGCCAAGTACTACGGAGAGAGTAAGAGCTGCTTTTTTGTTCATTTTCATTGATGTGTCCCCCTAGATAAATAGTCTGAATCTACTGATGTTTTTGAATCTGCTGATCTTTTTAAATATTTCTGATTGATTGATTTTTATTATAGGCATATATATTATTTTTGACAACATATTTTTTAATAAATCTAACTTATTTTTTTAAACTAATTAACGTTACGACAAAATAAACAAAAACAGAACGAGCGACCTTAATGTCACTCGTTCTGTTCTCTGCCAGCGTATTCTGTTCGTCAGGTAAGAAAGCATCACGTCGATGTTGTTTTGCCTGTGACGGCGTTGTACAGTCGGCGCAAGATCCACAACGGCCCGATGAGTAGGAAAATCGGATTTTTTAAAAAGGAGGGCGGATTGCCTTCGAAATAATGGCCCACGAATTGAAAGATCCAGCCAACGACAAACAGGACGAGCGCCCAGAACCACGACCAGAAGAACAGCGGAATGGAAACGACGATCATCGGAATTCCAATCGCGTGTGTCGCCTTGTTGACCGGATGCTGGTGATCACGCTTGTAACGCTCCATAAACGAAAGCTGCTCCTGTGCCATCCTCTCACCTCTTTTTGTTGGAATATTCTAAATCATAAACAAAAATGGATGTGGTGTAAAGGGTGGTGTGTGGGCGGCGCAGAGCGAGAAGATGACCTGTTTTCCAGTCGCCTTTCCCTCACTGGCGTTCAGCCGGTCTCCTTACAAACAGGTCATCTTCTCGCTCTCGGTCCGGGTAGCACCATCCTTTCGTGAGAAAGGAAAGAAAAAACCTTCAAAACCCGAGAGCGGCGGAGAAAGTGCCGCTCCAAGGAGCAAGAGAGTGAGAGATAACTGTTTGTAAGGAGACCGGCTGAACGAAGTGAGGGAAAGGCGACTGGAAAACAGTTATCTCTCGCTCTCTTGCTCTCCTCCGGAGAGGCAACCTAATTCTCCGCCGGTCTCGGCCCCGCCTCCATGCCAGATTCGCTGACGGTCATGAGGGGCTTGATCACCAGATCGTCATGGACAAAGCATTGACAGGAAAGACGGATGTGTTCGTCGGTGACGCCTTTGGCTTGGCGGGCGGTCTGCTCCAGTTCGTTGACGACACCAGGGTAGCCAGAGATTACTTCGACACGGCAAGTGGTGCATTTGGCTACGCCACCGCAGCGGTGCAGGATGTCAACACCGTTGTCTTCTAGTGCGAGAACCAGTTTGGTGCCAGAGGCTACTTCGAATGTTCCTTTGCCTGGGACTTCGATTTTGGGCATTAAAAAGCACTCCTTTTATCCATTGATAGCTATATCATATGGACATGGGAGCAGTAACATTCTTATCTTAATGCTTGTCAGGATAAAAGATGTGCTGAAGCTTGATCGTATCACCCAGTTCCATGATCCCATATGAGAATTGCGGCTGGCGGCGTTTATCGGTGGGAGAGCCTGGGTTGAACAGCAGGATACCGTGATGCTCTTCCTGATAAGGAATGTGCGAATGACCGAAAATGATGACGTCAGGCTTTACGGCTGGCTTGTCTCCATCACCCGTTGTCTGGTCTGCCGTGCCCAAGCCTGTCACAAAGGCTTCAATGGCTCGCTCGGGAGTCGATTTCTTTTTGCCGAGGTGTCCGTGGACGAGACCGATGTGAAAGCCTTTCAGGGTTAGCAATTGGCTGGCGGGAAAACGGGCTTGCATGTCAGGGCCATCGTTGTTGCCATATACGCCGTGGAGCGGGGCGATCTGTTGGAGTGCCTCGACCACATCAAATGTAACGAAATCACCGGCGTGCAGAATCAGGTCTACTCCGGCAAGGCCGTCACGCAGGGCTTGGGGCAGTTGTTTGGCGGCACGCGGCATGTGAGTGTCCGCAACGATACCGATCCGCATGAGGTCTTTCCTCCTTTTTTTGTCAGATGTCTTCCTATTATGGATGCATGGAGTCTATACACTCTGGGAAACAGTAAGAGAAGAGGTGAAATGTGACGATGAATGCATACCAAGCCAATCAAATCGAACAACTGCAACAAACGCTGACTCAGTGGGAAGGCTCCCAAGTGCTGATTGAAAAGGATGAGGTGAATGACCGCGACCGTGTCACGATCAACCTACAGCAGTCCATCATCCATGATCGTGCCCGTTCGATCGATGATTATGTATCCTCTCTCTCCATTCAGCTGCAAGGCACGGGGACGATTACAACCGACAATGCGAGTACGGCTCCCCTCCCCTACGACCGTTATGAGATCGCGGTGAATCAGGTAAAGAGTACGACAATCGGGGCCAACGAGATTCATCTGGAAACAGACCGCGGGCATTATACGCTGACACGTTCGTAATCAGGTTGAAATTTGTTTAGGAAAAGAGGACATCTCCCACCTTACGTGTAAGTACATAAGGAAGAACGTATATAAGTTAGAAGTAAGGTGGGGCGATTGTTCACATGAATCTGGTTCCAATCGGTAAAATCTTAATCCTCTGCGCCGCTCTGTTGCAGATCGTTGTTGTGAGTGAAGCATTTTCGAAAGAAGTGACACGATACAGTCAAACCGGCGCCTTGGTACTCATACTGGGGTCGCTTTATTTTTTGAAGGATGCAGGACAAGGGAAAAAAGGACGGAAACGCAGATCCCAAGCGAAGAGCAAGGGGTCTGGCGGGAGTTCAGGAAGCAAGTCTGGTACTGGTAATACCGCTGGCTCGGACAAAAAGACACGCACAGGTGGCGATCATGGGTCGGGAAGCTCCAGTGCAGGGAAGTCATCCAAGAGCAATAAGTCTGGAGGTTCTGAAGCTGGGTCTGCGGGTCGGGCTGATGAACGTTCCAATTCCGGTATACAGACGCGGAGGAAAGGTTCGGAGGATACAAAGGGATCGGCATCTACAGGAGTTTCAGGCTCTATGGCTTCTGGCTCAATATCTTCCGCTACATCTGGGCAGGCCATCTCTGGTGCAGGATCCTCCCCCTCTCCGACGGGTTCCGGTCGCCGGCCTAAAGAGGTAGATCTGCTATTGACTCGTGCCCAAGAAAAGTAGAGTGCAGATTGTCTGCACTACCCCCTATCCCTCGCTTGCGCGGATTAGCGTACATCCCCTATAATAACAGAATATGGTTTTGATTGGAGAGTGATGGACACATGTATTCCTAACCGCTTGTACCGTACGGAAACGTATATGTAACAAGTGCCTCTGCTTCGTGCGGAGATGTTGGGATACGTGTGTCTTTTTTGGTTGGTTCGTGCAGTGACTTCAGCTATGCTATGAAGTTATGTCCGGGACGTGACAGTGGGGGTGGACTGTCTGGTTCGTCTCAAGACGCAATGAACATGAATCCGATACACGAATGGAAAATGGATTGGTTAATCTAATCTGACAGATGCGATACAGCTGGGATTCACCACAAGGAGGCTTTGGCAGTCTGCGCCTCTCGCCCGTCCAGGTATCAACCTTTCCGCAAACCATACTCCTCAACATCCCGGACATACGAAGCACAGGCATGGACGATCCGCCTGTGTTTTTTTGCATTGTTTCACGTTACCTGCGTAATCCCTCACATTATTCAATAGGAGCTGATCTATCCATGAACCAACCTATGAATCTCTCCCTCTCCGGTCGCATCGCTGTCGTTACCGGGGCAAGCCGGGCAAAAGGCATCGGAACAGCCATCTGCCGGATGCTCGCTGCACAGGGGGCTGACATCTTTTTCACCTATTACTCGCCTTATGATGCGACGATGCCATGGGGGGCCAATCAGGAGGAGGCCGTCCAACTGCAACACGAGCTGGAGCAGATGGGTGTCCGCTGCGGGCGGCTGGAGTTGGATCTGTCCCAACCGGATGCTTACGTGCAGGTGCTCGATGCCGTGGAGCGTCAATTGGGTAAGCCTTCGATCCTTGTTAACAATGCTTGTCACTCGGTCAATCATGACTATGACCAAATGGATGCGACTCTGCTGGATGCCCACTATGCCATCAATTTGCGGGCTACGGCGCTGTTAAGTGTAGAGTTTGCCCGTCGGTTTGAACTGGGCAGAGGCGGTCGGATTATCAACCTGACCTCTGGGCAGTCTCAGGGACCCATGCTGGGAGAGCTGGCGTATGTGGCTACCAAAGCGGCTGTCGAGGGGATGACGATGTCACTGGCTGCTGAGGTTGCGCCAAAAGGGATTACGGTTAATGCGGTGAATCCAGGACCAACCGATACGGGCTGGATGACCGAAGAGTTAAAACAGGAGCTTCTCCCCCGCTTCCCGTTTGGCCGTGTCGGTGAGCCGCGTGATATGGCGAGGCTGATTGCTTTTTTGGCGAGTGAGGAAGCAGAGTGGATTACCGGACAGGTGATTCATTCGGAAGGTGGATTTATGCGAGGGTAAGGGACTGATATAACCTAAAGAAAAAGCCGATGAACCGCATTGCTTTCGTGCACGGTTGATCGGCTTATTTCGTCTACTCCTACTACTCCTCCAACAGCTTCTCGAACATCTCCCCAAATGCCTTCGCATCTGCACCGCCCATCAGCTTGTGGCGGATCACACCGTTTTTATCAATAAAAAACGTGGTCGGGATCGCAAGGATGCGGTATTGGTCGGCTACATCGGAGTTGCTGTCAAACAGGATCGGCATGGTCATCCCGTGTTTTTGCACGAAGCCGCCTACCGCGTCCATGTCGTCGCTGGCAAGCAGATTGACCGCCCAGATGTCTACTTTGTCCTTATATTGCTCGTAGGCTTTTTGCAGCTCCGGTGCTTCCTCTTCACAAGGGCCGCACCAAGACGCCCAGAAGTTGACTACGAGTGGTTTGTCGCGTTTGCCTTTGAATTCGTAGATTTTTTGATCGGCACCGTGGAGGGAAAATGATGGTGCATAGTGGCCCACTTCAGCTAATGGCTTGGTTGGGTCTGCTTTTGCGGCGATGCCTGCCATACCCGCTGCACTGTCGCCGGAACTCTCGCCAGATACCTGTTCGGTCGTCACACCATCCACTTGATTGGAGCCATCGACGACCTGCACACTCTCTTGCCCTGCGTATACGCCCGGTGCTTCCACCTGCTGGGCATCTGCGGCCTGCTGCTTGCTCATATTGGAGTAAACCGTGAATCCTACCATAGCGAGTACAAAAAGGGCAAGTATGGCGTTTTTCATGGACACTCTCCTTTTTCCATCAGGATGAATTAGAAGCCGGTGTAGTTAAACAAGTTGTTGAGATAGATACTGATCCAGCTGAGCTGGTCGGTGTACACCAGAATCCCGAACAGAATCATGATCGCTCCGCCGATTTTCATCAGGCGCTCGGAGTATTTCATGATCCAGCCGATTTTACTGATGAAGAAGGTCATGATGAAGAATGGTACGGCAAATCCGAACGTATAGGCGAGGGTATAGATCAGCGCCTGATCCGGGTTGCTGACGCCAAGCACGATGATCGCAGACAGAATCGGCCCCACGCACGGAGTCCAGCCCGCTGCATACGTCATCCCTACCAATACAGAACCAGTATAACCAAGCGGACGGCTTTTTAAATCAATTTTCCAAGTGCGTTGCAGCCAGTCCATCTGAAAAACGCCGGTGATCACCAGACCAATCACGACGAGCAGGATGCCCCCCAGCTGACGGATCAGGTCTTTTTTCTCGACGAAGAAGTGGCCCAGCCATGATGTAGAGACCCCAAGCGCGATGAAGATGAGCGAGAAGCCCAGAATGAAAAAAAGCGTATGAAGCAACGCTTGACGCTGAAAAACGGTTTTGCCCTTGCGTACCTCGTCTACGGTAACCCCTGTGATATAGGAGAGAAACGACGGGTAGAGCGGCAGACAGCAAGGTGAGATAAAAGAGAGAAAGCCCGCGGCCAAAGCCAGCCAGACGTTAATATTCGTAGCCATAATGTCCTCCAATCTGGTGTTGCAAGGTTTGCGTATCATACGTGCTTTTCCTATTGTAAGGGATAACAATGGGACAATAAAACCTCATTTGTGACCAAAGTGTAAAAACGTAAGAAAAGACGTACATCCGCTTTTGGCAGGATGCACGTCTTTGTGGGATTATCTGGTATCTATTCTATGCAGATACTTGGTCAAGTAGACCCAGTCCATTCAAAATTAATTCACGGTTATCATCTTGTTGAGAAGCAAGAGTCTGCAGGGTGCTGCGCAGCTCTGTTTGCTTGTCAGCAAGCAGCTGGTTCGTGATGAACAGCTCCAGGATCTCAAGGCGCAGGAGCCAGTCGTTTTGGTACTCCGCATCCAGTGTGGCCAGAACCTCGGTCAGCTTGGTCTGGAGTTCTTCGCCTTTGACTGCCTGTTCACGCAGGTCGCGTACAGTCTGATACAGTCCCTGCAGCTTGATCATTTGCGGGCTGTAGGTTGGGCGCTTGGTCTTCGTGTCAGATGGATTGTGGGTTCCGCTCTCGAAGTGCTCACGGTCAGCCGCACCCGCGAAGACGGACACGACCTTCTCCCCTACTGCCATATCATAGGTGCCCCACTCTGCCTGGAACAGGCTCTGATCACCACGGGTCACGGTGCAGTTGTCGAAACCGATCAGTACGATCTTATCATTTTCCCGGTGGATATACGCGACTTTCCCGGTCACAACGACGCCAGATGCAAAGGTAAGGGTCGTCTCTTGATCCACGACCAGACCCAGTGCCGCCAATTGCTCGTCATTCATCAGCTCAAGCGGTGTGGACTCACCTTGGAGCAGACCGATAGGAGAGCCGAAGCCTTCGTGGTGGTACGTTTTTCCGTGACCCGGCAACTCTTGGTTGTTGATTGCCAATGCAGTCGGACCGGTCGTGTTGAGGTAGATGGCTTCGTTGTTATCATCATATACCAGTCTAGTCACCATGCCGCTCACTTGCAGGCCGGAGCTGTAGACGGTGGTGGAGGTTTGACCCATGTTGAGCGCTTTGATCAGGCTTTCTGTGCCGCCGATATTGATCGCCATGCGCTTCGCGTACTCTTGCACCGCTTCGATCAGCTGGTCAAAATCACGGCAGACGAACAATTGTGGCTGTTGCTTGGTGATGTCAAAGTCGGTGGAGATGCAGGCTTCGAGGGAGAACGGGATCTTTTTCACCTCTGGCTTGAGGCAGTTCATGCTCTCCCCTACAGAAGAAAGCAGGCCCGCGCCGTAGATCTGTGGATTGTCGACGTCACCGATGAGGCCGTATTCAACCGTCCACCAGTAGAGGCGGGACAGCTCGGTTGCTTCGGAAATCTCTGTTACGGCCTTGGATTTGGCATCGAGATTCTCCTCGGCTGCCTTGATCTCTTCTTCGGTCGCATTCGGATCTTCTTTGACGATGGACAAAAGACGAATCGCTTCATATAATTCATAATCTTGGCGGGATGAGACCGCTTTGGAGCCGATATCACCGAAGATTTTCAGGTATTCACGGTATTTTTCATCCAGAATGATCGGCGCATGACCTGCCGCCTCGTGGATGATATCTGGTGCCGGAGTATAGGCAATATGATCATACGTACGGATATCGCAAGCGATCGGCAGGATGCCGTGCGCCTGGAAGTCAAAAAAGGCAACAGCCGGAATGAAGCCGTCGATGGTGACTGCGCCCCAACCGATTTGCGCCAGTGCTTTACTCATGTCCTCAGCAACGTTTGGGATTTTTTCAACGCCAATGCCGGATGCGCGAAGACCGCCAACGTACGCTTCGTGCGCCCGCTTGCCGAGGAAGTTGTAATTTTGACGCATGACATAGCGCCAAACAGCTTGGTCAATCGCCGTATATTTACCGTAATCCTGGTCAACAACGAATTGATGGAGATGAACAGGTACCCTTACAAGAGAAAATTCGGATTCAACGTTTTGCATCTTACATGGCCTCCCATAGTCAATAATTCAGTAATGAAAGCGTTTACTATACATTAGTTTCATAATAACATGAATGATCATAATTTTGTGCAATAAAAGTTGATTGAGCAAGAAATTAGGTAAAAAATAGTGCTCCGCAACATAGGCAAAGCACTGTCCGTCTTCATCTAGTCCCGTTTTCGGTTGGTCTGCTGCTCTAACATAATATCCATTAGCATAAAATCCTGCAACTTGTCCCGCGGATCGTTGGTCAAGAGTGCGGACACAGCCGCAATCGCCGCCCTGACAGTGGAATACGAGTAGAAGTTCTCCCACTCAGCCGCCGTCGAGTTGGACAGATCAGAACCATCCTCGAATGGATAAGGAAATTCCGTCTCCAATCCGGCCCGATCGAGTACAATCAAGGCTTGTTTGATCGCAAGGATAGCGGCACTGACACTGATCCCGTAGTCCGTACGCAGCTTGTCCCACACCTGAAAGGCGGTGCGCTCGATCCGCTCCCCATTGGGCCGGTTGATCACGCCGCGCTTGCGCCCTTCCTTGAGCAGCCAGTCCACTAGAATATCGGGACGGGGCGGAAAGGCGTAGTACTGCAGCTTCAGCTCCAATTCGGTAGGAAAATCCCTCGCAAATCTCGCATGTGTCAATGACATCTCATAGCGGCGCGACGGGTGCCCTGGTACGATCACGAACACGGTATCCTGACGAATCGCGCTGATCTCAAGCTTCGTGCGGGCCGGAATGCGGGCTTGCGGTGCCTTTTCCCTGCGGTAGTTGCCCAGAATCAATTCGTTGCCAAACAAATGATAGTCAATCGGCGAATCCAACCACGGAATCGGTTCGCGGCGGATGATCTGATAAGTACCTGAAAAGGTAATCCATTCGCTGGGACGCTGCTGATGGCGTACCAGGATGGAGTGCCGTTCTTTTTCCGGCGGCAGGTCTTCTTGCCCCTGATCGTCCGGTTCTTGGATAGATCGATGTTCGGCGAGATAACAGTCGGTTAGTCCGAGTCGTTCCAATAGTTCCCGCTTGCTGACCCGTTCGTAGCCGATTTTGTAGATGCGATTTTTCAACTCCTGTCACCCCCTCATCTATAGTAATCAGTTTGGAGGGGTTTGGCAAATCGGTGTGCCCTGATTGGAACAAAAAAGCAAAGCTCCCTGACCTGACAACAGCCGGGAGCTCCGCCTTGAACCCTTTTTTGGATGAATTACTCTACAACGTTCTTCATTACCTCATCCACCACTACATCCTTGCCGATCAGCTGCTTCTCTTTCATCCACTTGATCAGCTGTTCCCAATCTTCCTTCTTCTGATAGCCAAACGCCTTATCCCCCGCATCCATCAACGGAATCAGGATGTCCAGGCTCTGCTTTTCGATGTCGGCTTCGAGCGGGAATTCGCTGGATTGCTTGTCAAGCAGACTTTTGAGGGCTGCTTCTTTGTTCTGTTCTACATAGTCCTGGCCTTTGGCTGCGGCACGGACGAAGGCTTGCAGAGCGTCTTTCTTTTTCTCCAGAGTCGCATCGCTGGTCGCGAGGACGAGCTCATAGTAGTTCGGTACGCCAAAATCACTTGGCTTAAACACGTTCACAGGGATACCGTTCTTCTCCAAAATCAGCTTCTCGTGGTTGATGTAGCCGCCTACGACAGCGTCTACCTTTTTACCGGTGAGCGCAGGTACGATGTCAAATCCGATATCGGTAAAAGTCAGCTTGCCCGCGTCACCGCCGTCTGCTTTGACGACTTCGCGTACCTTTTGCTCGTCGATTGGTACGGATGGGTAGCCGATGTTTTTGCCTTCGAGCTGTTTGGGTGAGGTGAGACCGCTGTCTTCGCGGGTCATGATGATGTTGAGCGGTTCGCGGACGAGTGCGGCAATCGAGACAACCGGCACACTTTCAGAGCGAGCTTGCACCATGGTCGTCTGGTAGCTGATGGCGAGGTCTACCTGTCCGGCTGCGACCATCTTCAGCGGGTCATTGGCGTCAGATGGCATCTGCAGGTTGACTTTGAGATTCTCTTCTTTAAAATAGCCCTGCTCCTCGGCGGCATAGAGGAAAGAGTGAACCGCGTTCGGATACCAGTCGAGGGCGACGGTCAGCTCGGTCGGTGTCTGGCTGGATGCGGCAGGCTCAGCAGCAGAGCCTTGTTCCGGCGTTCCTGTGCTGGTCGTGCTGGTGCCTGCACCGCAAGCCGTCAAGCCGAGGGCCAGCGTTGAGGTCAGGAGGATGTTGCTGAGGCGTTTCCATGTAGGTTTCATGAGGTTGTGTTCTCCTTTTTTGCTATGGTTTCGTGCTGCGCTGATAGGTAAACCGGCGCTCCAGCCAGCTGGTCAGCATAAACAGGGCGACGCCCATAAAGACCAAGAGCAGGATCGTGGCAAACATCGTGTCCGCCCGGAAGTAACCCGAAGCACGGCGGGCAAAATAGCCAAGCCCCGCACTCGCCCCAAGCCACTCCCCGATGATCGCGCCTGATACGCTGTAGGTGGCCGCTACTTTTAGGCCGCTGAAAAAAGACGGGAGGGCGGCGGGAATCTGTGCCTTGAGAAAAATCTGGCGTCGCGTTGCCCCCATCGTGCGCAGCAGGTTGATCATCTCGGAATCGGCAGCACGCAGACCGTCGAAGGTGTTGACGACGATCGGGAAAAAGATAAACAGGATCGTAATCGCGATTTTTCCGGTGAGACTGTAGCCGAACCAATAGATAAAAATCGGGGATAAGGCCATGTAAGGAATTGTCTGCGAGATGACGACGTACGGGTAAAACAGCCGCTCGATCGGTCTGCTGACACTCATCGCCAATGCGACAGCGACACCGCAGATGATCGAGGCGGTGAGTCCGAGGATGACTTCGCTCGTCGTCACCCAGAGGTGCTTGCCGAAAAGCAGCTCGCGCTCGGTCCACATGGCAAGAAAAGCGGCGGACGGCGGCGGCAGGATGAACGGCGGGACGGCGAACAGGCGGCAGACCAGCTCCCAGATGAGGAAAAAGGCGATGATCGAAGCGGTGAACCAGAGTGCTTTGGAGCGGGACTCTGGATGAGGTATGGCACTCATGCTGTCCCACCTGCTTTCCATCCGGCTGGCTGCTGGTCGGAGACACCGTACAAAACCGCTGTCCCCTGCTCTCGTTCTTTTAACAGCTTCCACATCTGTTCCCGAATCACGGTAAATGACGGCTCATACCGCAACGCGGCACTGCGCGGATGTGGAAACGGGACTGGAATCTCGACCGGCTGTTGGATCGGCATCCTTTGCAAGACAAGGACTCGGTCAGCCAACAGCGCCGCTTCGTCCAGATCATGGGTGATCAGGATGACGGTCTTCCCGAGCTTTTGCCACAGGTCTAACAGCCATTCCTGCATTTCCATGCGCGTGATGCCGTCCAGTGCGCTGAATGGTTCATCTAATAATAGAAGGTCTGCCCCCGTCAGTATGGCACGCAACAGAGAGACACGCTGCCTCATCCCGCCTGAGAGCTTGTCGATGGTGGCGTCTGCATACGCGGCAAGGCCAAAACGGGGCAGTTCCTCCCGCACGCGGGCTAGCGCTGCTTTTTTCGGTACGCCTTGGATCTCCAGCGGCAGTGCAGCATTCTCTGCGACGGTGCGCCATGGCATGAGCAGGTCTTTTTGCGGCATATAGCCGACCCGTCCAAGCCTTGGCTTCACGGCGTCACCGTCCAGCGATATCGTGCCGCCTGTTGGTTCCAGCAAGCCCGAAGCGAGCTGGAACAGCGTGCTTTTTCCCACACCACTCGGGCCGATGATGCTGACGAACTCGCCCTGGCGGATCGTCAGGTGAAAATCCTGTAGAATCCGCTGCTCTCCGTAGGAAAAGTCCACTTGCGAAAAAACTAGCTTTGACATGCCGGCCACAGTTCCTTCCGATATGCCATCTCCCAGAAGAGAACCTCCATTTTGGAGGTGGTCAGGAAATGCTCTTCGAAGCGTGCCAGTTCCCGCTCGTTTTTGCCATCGGCGAGATCATCCATGACACCGATCAGCCATTGGGCCAACTCTCCGAATTCGTCTCCGCTGTAAGTGCTCACCCAGTCGCCGTACAGCTCGTGAGCGGTGGCTCCGGGGATCTCTGCGAGGCGTTTGCCGATCTCCCAGTAGCTCCACATGCATGGAAGCAGGGCACTGACCAGCTCAGCCAGTGAGCCTTGGTGTGCCACCTTGAGCATGTAGCTGGTATAAGCCAGCATGACAAAAGACGACTCTGTCGCCTCCAGCTCCTCGCGGGAAATGCCGAAGCGCTCCGCATACGCACGGTGCAGGGCCATCTCGGAGTTGAGCGTCGCTTCCTGCAGGGCGGCGAACTTGGCGCTGGTGTCGAGATCGTACGCTTTGGTGCTGGCGATGGCGAAAAGCTTGGCATAGTCGATCAGGAACACATAGTCTTGCTTCATATAGAAGGCGAACGTCTCGACCGGAAGCGTCCCGTCACCCAGTCCAGTGACGAACGGGTGCTGATGGGTGCGCTCCCAGATCGGTTTTACTCGGTCAAAAAGACGGGCGGTGAACGCACCTAGCTGTGTAGGCTGTGCAGGGGCTTTACTTGCTGAAGCCACAACGATTTGTAACAGCTCCACAGCCGCCTGTTCGGGATCTTCTGCTCTGGTAATCGCAGAGATCACGGCAAGTCCGTCTGCTCCCGCCTCCACTACAGGACGGCAGTTGGCAATAGAGATCCCACCGATACCTACCATTGGATATGACTCGCCAACCGCTTGACGGATCGCGCGCAGTCCTGCCGGGCCAATCGGTTCACCTGCATCTGCTTTCGAAGACGTCGCATACATCGCGCCGACACCTATGTAGTCCGCTCCTCCGTCCTGTGCGATACGGGCTTCCTCCGGCGTACCTGCAGAGATGCCGATCAGCATACCTGATGGCACCAGCTTCTGCACCTCTACGAGCGGCAGATCATCCTGTCCGACATGAATCCCATCTACTGTGAGACGGATCGCTAGCTCTACATCGTCATTGATGAAAAACATCGCTCCATACTCTCGGCACAGCTTTTGCATCTCACGAGCGAGCTGTTCCCGTTCGCCCTCGGTCAGCTTGCTGTTCTTATCACGCAATTGGACCGTACCCACACCGCCCGCGAGTGCTTGCCGGACGATAGTAAGTGTTCTTTCTATAGAAAAGTCGCAATCCTGACTGCCGATGACCAGATAGACGCGCAATTTTTCTTTAAGCTGTTCACCCGTGAGCTTTACTAAGGTTGTCATTATTCGATCATTCCTTCGACCGGGCTGCTGGCAGACGCGTAGCGTTTTTTCGGGATGCGGCCTGCGAGGAAGCCTTTGCGTCCTGCTTCGATCGCGAGTTTCATCGCTTCTGCCATCAGGACTGGATCATCAGCGAGTGCGACCGCTGTGTTGAGCAGTACGCCGTCAGCGCCCAATTCCATCGCTTTGGCTGCGTCGGCAGGAGAGCCGATACCAGCGTCGACGATGATCGGTACTTTTGCCTCTTCGATAATGAAGCGCAGGTTGTTTTCATTATTGATGCCTTGGCCGGAGCCGATTGGGGAGGCACCTGGCATGACTGCATGTACGCCGACTTCCTGCAGACGTCTTGCAAGGATCGGGTCGTCGTTGGTATAGGTGAGAACAGTGAAGCCCTCTTCCACGAGGATACGGGAAGCTTCGAGCGTGCCGATCGGGTCTGGGAGCAGGGTGCGCTGGTCGCCGATTACTTCTACCTTGATCATGTCGCACAGACCGCTTGCTTTTGCCAGACGAGCGATGCGTACTGCTTCTTCGGCGGTGTAGGCGCCTGCGGTGTTCGGCAGGAGCGTGTATGTTTTCAGGTCTAATTTTTCGAGGAAATTAGGCTCATCCGGGTTATCTAGATTCAGACGTCTCACGGCAAACGTCAGGATTTCTGCCTCAGACACCTCTACCGCTCTGCTTTGGGTATCGAGATCTGCGAATTTGCCTGTGCCAAGCAACAGTCTGGATGTAAACTCATAAGTACCGATTTTCAATGTATTCATCATTATCCGCCTCCTACAAAATGTACGATTTCGATACGGTCGCCATCCATGATCGGGGTGTCCGCATAGTTGCTTCGGTCGATGATCTCGCCGTTGCGCTCGACGACGAGGATTTTTTTCTCCAATTGATAAAAGGCTAGAAGCCCGGAAATATTGGTCACGTCGGTCAGCGTAATCGTTTTGCCGTTTACTTGAAGTGTCATGCTGTCCCTCCTTTGTCTAATGCCTCACGATAAGCGCGGGTGGCCGCTTCCGGGTCAGGGGCGTGGGTGATGCCGCTCAGCACGGCGATGCCTGCACAGCCTGCCGCCAGTGCCATGTCCACGTTGTCTGGGCGAATCCCACCGATGGCGATCACCGGAACCGACACCTGTGCCGTGATGCGTGCCAGCTCTTCTGTCCCCCGCGGCGAAAGCCCCGGCTTGGAGTTGCTTACAAAAAGGTGACCGTAGATCAGATAGTCAGCCCCTTCGGCCACCGCCGCTTCAGCCTCTGCCATCGAGTGAACAGAGCGTCCGGCCAGTTGTGAGTCGCTGAGCACCCGTCTTGCCAGTGGTACCGCCAGACTGTGATACGCCAGATGACTTCCCCTGACCCCCCACGCTGCTGCGACGTCTACGCGGTCATTTAGGAAGATTCGCTCTAGCGGGAATATTTCGCCGATGGCACGAACCCACTCGCTGATTTCGCGTGCGGTTCTTGTTTTCTCACGGATATGCAGGAAGTCAAGACCTCCACGAGCCGCTGCGGATACGATTGCCAAGACTTCATAAAGCGACTGACTGCCGCTGGTGATGAGATGCAGCTGTCTACGCCATCGCTCATTGTCTGTGCCGCTGCTCGACCTCACGGGTTCTGTCCCTATGTGTATCTGCTCTCGCGCCGCCTCTGTTCTTGTTCCCATTCCCCTTCACCCCCTGTTCCCGTAGCAAAATAAAAAAACCACCCGCCACCGGATGGTTTTGTACGTATTCCGCATGCACGACACCCACAACCATGCCACGCCACATGTAAAAATGGCACGACATCAGGTATCGCTTGCTCCTACTGCTACCTCTCCCTCCGCTGGTATGACCCAGATCAGGTTAGACGGTTAGTAACGCCTTCGTTACACTCTCAGCCGATAATCGCTCGGCTCCCGTTTGGTAATCATTATCAAGTTGTTTCGATTCATACAATAACACTTGTCAGCCCGTTTGTAAACGAGTCAGTTGCAAATTATTTCATCGCCTCGTCAAACGCGTGCTGGCACTCCTCCAGCCAGCCGATCATCTTTTCCTGACCGACGGCCTCTCTCATCACGCGCAGCATCTCAGCGACAATCTTTTGCAGGAAAAAGACCTGTTGAAAGGAAAGCTCAACCGTCACACTCTCAGGCGGTGTCTCCTGCTCGTGCAGGTATGCCACCCCTTTCAACAGCTCTTGGGCGGTATCCTCGACCACTTGTTCGAGCTTGGACTGCTGCTTGAGATCATCGTAGCAGCCGTCGAACAGGCGGCACAGAATTAAAAAGGCTTGGGCAGATAATGTAATCGTCAATCACAATTCCTCCACTCTTACATGCTCATGTCATTATAGCATGACTGCCCACATTTTGGGTTGTTTCTTTCTTGCGCGGGAATGTGATGTGAAACGAGGTGATACCATCAGCCGAGTGAATGTCGACTTGGCCTTGGTATTGATCGATCACCTTTTTGACGATGGCAAGACCTGTCCCTCCATCTCCGGAAGGCTTGGTGCTGTACCCCAGATCCCAGACACGATCTAGCTTTTCGGGCGGAATCGTCGCCCCGTTGTTCTCGATATAGAGCGAGTGCTTCTGCTCGGTTTCCTGCCAGATCAGCTTGACGTATGGCTGATCGGTGGCTTGCTGGGAGGCGCGGATCGCGTTATCCAGCAAGTTGCCAAGCACCTTGATCACATCATACGTCTTGATAAAATCAAGCTGCGTCTCAGTCCGCACTTGCAGATGAAACGAGATTCCAGCCGTATCACAGGCTGTCAGCTTCGCCTGCAAAAGAGCCGAGATTGCCGGATTTTTGATCCCGGACAAGAGCTTTTGGCTGGCGGTCGCATCCCGCAGCAGCTGATGGACATAGTCGCCCATCACCTCGTAGTCTTTCTTATCTAATAACTGATCCAACGTGCGGTAATGGCGTAATGCATCATCTTTGGTCAGGTTAATCTGCTTGATCAGCTCACGGATATTTTTCTCGTAAAAGAGTTGGGACATCTCCTCCACCTCATGCACCCGAACTTTCAGATGCTTGACGAACAGCGACATCATCAAAAGGAAAAAGATCAAGATCAGCCAGTATACCAGCGGCACACCGCCGACCATAACGAACTCATGGGACAAGTAATATTGCATAAAATTGTTCATCCACGCGAGGCACATCAGGAACAGTTCAATCCCACCCACGAGGATCACCAGAGACAGATAGCCGCTCGTTTTTTTGCGGGGCATGATACGGCGGATATCAAACCGATACCGGCGCATAATAGCACCCAAGCCCAGGCAGATCAGCAGATACAATGCCATTCCTGTGTAGCGAGTTACCGGATTCTGCGTCATCTGTTCGTAGGTGAAGCCCATCCATTCAAACGACAGAATCAGCAGCAATTCCATCAAGGTAATCAGCACAAACGTACTGATTGAGATCAGCAGGGCCATCCCCCACTTTTCTTTCAATAGAAAGGTAATCAACAAAAACACACAACTGAATAAGAAGAGCATCTTACTTTCATGATCGATATGGAAGAGATAAGCCACTTGGAAAGCCACGCCAAACAATACACTGACCGTGACGCCACGCTTCCAGTTGTACATCAGCGACCGGTTAAAGACCGCCATCCCAATGAATAAAGCCACATTGGCCTGCGGGATTCGTACCAGGATAAAATCAAGGATGGCTTGCATAAGTTGCTTCCTTTCTTTGGCATTCACTAACAGCAATCTTAAAATTCCTAGGTACCATTGTCAATCCAAAGCGTCAGAAAAAACCGCCTAAAAGCCCAATGTAACAGGCTTTTCAAGCGGTTTTTGCCTACTTGCTGTGATTTGCCGTTAGCCAGAGTTAACTAGCGGTCATTGTTATTGCTGTTGTATTCACGGATGTTTTTGTTTTCATCGGACTTGTCCTGTTGTTGGCCACGATTTTTACCGCGGTCTGCGGATTTATCGTTTTTACCCATGCGTTGACACCTCCTTTGAGATTCTGTTGTTAGATTGTGCATTGCGGGACATCTCTACTCATCGGCCTGCCGATTTCACTTATTTTGGCTGGAAGGTGATTCCCTTATTTCCAATCCGCTGGTTCCGAATTCCATTGGAAAAACCTTCTGCGCCCCTGATCGCCTCTTCTGCCCCATGCGATCCCCACGTTTCCCATAACCTGCCACAAAAAAAGCGTTGTGAACGGTGTTATGATTGTAATCGTTGAACGGCACACACCACACACAAACACATTCGAGGAGGATGAACAAGATTATGAAAAAGCTCAACATGTTTAAGAAAGCTACCGCAACTTTGATGATCGCGACGTCTCTCTTCGCATTTGGGAACGTCGGTATGGCCGCAAGTGCAGATGAGTACGATGCAGTTGGTCAAAAAATCGTAGACGCCGGTGAAAAATATTTGGGTACACCATATAAATACGCATCAAGCCGTGATACCAAAACCACGATGGATTGCTCCGAATTTACCATGTGGGCCTATATGGAAGGTGCAGGCATCGAGCTTGGCCGTAGTGGCGCACGCAGTCAATATAAGAAAGGTGAGTATGTGAAGCGTTCCGATCTGAAAGTCGGTGACCTGGTCTTCTTCTCCACGAAGAAAACGATGAAATACTCTTCTGACTCCATCAAGCGTATCGGTCACGTCGGAATCTATGCAGGTGACGGCAAAGTGCTTCACACGTATGGGAAAGGCGGCGTGAAATACAGTGACATGAACGATGGCGGCTGGTGGGATGACCACTATGTCAAAGCGGTGCGTATCCGCTAGTTTGATTCGCGTCAATTGATTTTGATAACAAAAGGCGCTTGCTGGCTACTGGCCCTTTTGAACCGTACTATCCCCCTTTTGACTTAACGATTGCCGTATATGGTATGTAAGAACGAGTATGTAAGAACGATATAGAAAGCAGAAGTAGGACAGAATCGCTGTGATGCGGTTCTGTCCTTTTTGCTGTGAACAATCAGCCGATTCACTCTTGACAGTTCCCCTCTTTCGCATTATCCTTGGAAAAATTTCTAGATACTGTTCTGTTTTGAACCAACAGCATAACAGTCGAGAGGAGAACCCACATGTTACACATCCAACCCGTCACCCTTGAAGGAAAACTCGTCCGCTTGGAGCCGCTGTCAGAGGCACATGCCGCTGGGATTTTGGAAGCGGCCCAGGTGGAGAGCATCTGGGACTACATGACATTTATCATCCGTGATGCCGATGATGTGCAGCAATATATCCAAAATGCGTTTGCCGCACAGGAAAAAGGCACCGATCTGGTCTTCTCGATTTTTGACAAGGAGAGTGGCAAGCTGGTCGGCGGCACGCGCTTCATGGCGATCTCGTCCAAAGACGGCGGCCTTGAGATCGGCACCACCTGGCTCAACCCTTCTGTGCAAAAAACCGGGATCAACACCGAGTGCAAATACCTGCTGCTTCAGTATTGTTTTGAAGTGCTGGGCTGTCTGCGGGTACAGCTTAAGACAGATGGCCGCAATCTCAACTCCCAGCGTGCGATCGCTCGGATCGGTGCTCAAAAAGAAGGCGTACTTCGCAAGCATATGGTCGTCCGTGATGGTTTTGTCCGCGATACGGTGATGTTCAGTGTCATTGATACCGAATGGCCACAGGTAAAAACCAATCTGGAAGCCAAAATGCAGGCATCTTACGCATAAAAAACTAGTACAGAAGAGGTTGTTCGTGTACAGTAGTAAAGGTAGACAGAGTGTTTAAACGAGGTGACCTCTTTTTTATGCATACGAACTTACGATCCTTCCTGCAACAGTTGCGCCAGAGCGGGCAACTCGTCGAAATCGATGCCCCGGTCGATCCGTATCTGGAGCTGCCGGAGATTCATCGCCGTGTGATTGACGAGCAAGGCCCGGTGCTTCTGTTTAACAATGTAAAAGGTAAAGATTTTCCCGTTGTAACGAACCTGTTTGGGACAGCGGCGCGTGTAGATATGGCATTCGGTCCGAAGCCGGAAAATATCGTCCAGCAGCTCGTCGGCAGTATCGACAAGCTGCTCCCGCCGAAGCTCTCCGCCCTGTGGGAGCTGCGTAATCCACTCCTCGGCGTGATGAAAACAGGCACGCGCACCGTACCGATGAGCCAAGCTCCTGTCACAGGTGTCCATGCGATCGGTGACGATGTCGACATCACCAAGCTGCCTGCACTGACCGGCTGGCACCTGGACGGCGGCCCCTTCGTGACCCTGCCGCTCGTATACACCGAGCATCCAGAGACCAAGGAGCACAATCTCGGGATGTACCGCATCCAGATCTATGATAAAAACACGACCGGGATGCACTGGCAGATTCAGAAGGGGGGCGGCTTCCACCACCACGAAGCAGAGCTGCGCAATCAGGCGCTCCCGACGACACTGACCATCGGCGGCCCGCCTGCGATGATTATCTCCGCGATTGCCCCGCTGCCTGAGATGGTACCGGAGCTGATTTTTGCTTCGCTGTTGATGGGTGACAAGCTGTCGATGACCGAGATTCCGAACCATCCACACCGGATTGTGTCTGAGGCAGAGTTTGTTTTTGCGGGTGAAGTGCCTGCCCATGTCCGCCGACCAGAAGGCCCGTTCGGTGACCACTTCGGCTATTATTCGTGGACACATGATTTCCCGGTGTTTAACATCAAGCAGAGCTTCCGCCGCAAAGACGCGATCTATCCGGCGACTGTCGTGGGCAAGCCGCGTCAAGAAGACTACTTCATCGGGGAGTATCTGCAACGTCTGCTCTCCCCGCTCTTCCCTGTGGTAATGCCTGGGGTAAAATCGCTGTTCACTTACGGCGAGACTGGCTTCCACGCGCTGGCTGGTGCTGTTGTGCGTGAGAGCTATTATAAAGAAGCGATCAGTCACGCTTTCCGAATCTTGGGTGAGGGTCAGTTGACGCTGACCAAGTTCTTGATGGTGACGGATGTGCCGGTTGATCTCGCTGATTTTACCACGTTCCTTGAGACCGTCTTGGCCAGATTCCAGCCAGAACGCGACCTGCTGATCGTCAATGATACTTCCAATGACACGTTGGATTACACAGGTCGCAAGTTCAACGCAGGCAGCAAAGGCGTCATGCTCGGCATCGGACAGCCGATTCGCGAACTGCCACGCACCTATGCAGGCGGCTCGATTCCAGAGATTAGCCAAGCGGAAGTCTTCTGCGGCGGTTGCCTGGTCATCTCCGGCCCGACCTTCGAGCAAGAGCCTGAGCTTGCCGAGCGTCTCATCGCGTATGCCAACGAGAATCTGAAACAATGGCCGATGATTGTGCTGACCGATGACGCGTCTATCGCAAAAAGTGAGCGCAGCTTCCTCTGGAGCGTGTATACGCGCTTCGACCCGGCGCATGATATTTATGCAAAAGGTACGATTGTCCGCAATAAGATCCGTTATGAAGGTCCAATCATTATCGATGCCCGCATGAAGCCGTTCTATCCGGATGTGGTGGAGACGCTGCCAGAGATCGATAAGCTGGTGACTGATCGTTGGAATGAGTATTTTGGTAAGAAAGTGTATTAAAAAGTTACTTGATTAAAAAATATAGCTGTTTTTGGAAGCTCGAGAGCTGTTTTAATCTCTCGAGCTTCTTTTTTGTTGATTTTTATCTACGGCAGGTCGGAGAGGCGGTGGCTGGCAAGTCGCAAGCCCCTTGAATCCCATCCCAGCTCCGGAAAAAGCAAGGGCGTCCCCACTTCTCCGATTCCACCCAGGGGGAACAGTCTCACTTCCTTGAAACGCCCAGATGTTTTCCCCCGCCCTCAGCCCTTGCTTTTTCCGGAGCGGACAGTCCCACCTTCTCCCGAAGGGGATTCTACAGGGCGCGCGACTTGCCAGCCACCGCCTCTCCCCACCACACGCAACAAAAAAACCAGAGACACCCTGTCCCTGATTTTCCTCTAACCCGTATGCGATTTTAACAGAGATACTTGCGCTCCATACATCTCGCGGAACATCCCCTCTTCTTGCAACAGTACATATGGATTGCCCGACTGAACAATCCTTCCATGATCCATCACCATCACCCGGTCGCAATTCATCACGGCACTGACACGGTGAGCCACGACCAGTACCGCTGCCCCTTCGTCTGATCGGGCATGGCGGACGACTTGGGTCATCAATTGTTCCTCGGTGATGGCATCCATCGCTGCGGTTGGCTCATCCAAGATGACCAAGCTGCTCCCACCGGAGAATGCACGGGCCACAGCAATCCGCTGCCACGTTCCGCCAGACAACTCTGTACCATCGGAATAACCGATCCCCAAGCGTTTTGTCCTCGTGCGTTCCAAGATATCCCCCGCAACCTGTTCAGCTATATCGGTCAGGTTATGGTGCAGGGTCACATTTTCTTCTGCACTCAGCGGATATTGACTATAGTCCGCATAGGTGACATGAACAGCACCGAGCCGGTCTGCACAGACAGATGGCTGACCATCTACGAATACCGCACCATGCTTCGGTTCGAGCAGACCTGCGATGATGTGACACAGCGTCGTTTTGCCTGCGCCATTGCGTCCGATGAGACCGATGACTTCTCCCCGGTGGATGGATAAGCTGATGCCGTCGAGGATGTTGGTCGTTTGGTTAGGATAGCGATACGTCACGTTTTGCAGCTGGAGTTCACTGGACATGACTTTGGGCGCAGGAGCGGTACTCATTGGGTATGGCCCGCTTGACCCACGTGTAGCGCCGGGAGCTGCTTCATTCCCATCATTCCCTCGCAAAAAAGCCGTCAGATTAGACGTAGCCAGCCATTCCTGATACGTAAGACGCACGTCTTGGATGAAGGAATTGGATTTTCCCAGCATCTCATTCACCAGCTGGAACGATATCAGCATCTCCCCCACCGTCGAAGACCCAGACATGATCACGAACAGATAGACGCCCGTGACCAAAAGCAACTGCCCAATCTGTAGCAACGCCGTGATCTTCTGCGATCGGGACAACAGCTTCAACCTCTCCTGATTCATCGCCTGGAAACATTCCTGCCACAGCTTCACCATGTATGGAGTGAAATTGAACAGCTTCCGCTCGTGTGCCACATCGAATTGGGACAGAATCCCACGGTAATACTCCTCTTTCACCCTCATCAATGCCTGCTGGTTGCTTAATTGGTGCAGGTTGGTTCCGATCCTAAGCTCCCGCCAGAAGATCAACAGTGAGGTAATCAGCATCACGATACTCCCCAGCTTTGTCACCGACCACAGCACAGCGAGATAGCCGATCAAAGTACTGGCAGAATAGATGATTCGAAAAGCATTGGTAAATAAGCGATGCCCATTCTCTACGGAAGCAGCCGCTTTTTGGTGCGCTTCGGTAAAAGTGGGCGATAATAACTCTTCATAAGCCGCGGACGTCACCCGTTGCATAACCGCCAGCTTAGCCTGCCGTATAATGGCGTACGTAAGGCCTTTTGACACCCACGAATAGATTGGCAACAATCCTTTTTCGAGCAACGTGATGGCGACAAATACGAGAGCCGTCGTCATAATCACGTCCACCGTTTTTTGCTCGACCGTCACTTGTACAGCCTGACCAAACCAATAAATAGCCAGACCCGGCAACGCACCAAGCCCCAAGGCGAGGAGCAAAAGCGGCACCGCCCAAGGCAATACGCTTTTGAGCCTATGAAAGCGGAACAGCCACATCAGCTTCCCCCCTGTTCTGATTCATAAAAGAAGCAGACGCACTCCACATCTGCTGATAGAGCTCACACGTTTGGATCAACTGTTCGTGGGTGCCGTAAGCGATCATCTGACCTTGGTCGATCACCATCACCCAATCAGCGAATGTACAGCCGACCAAGCGATGCACGACGAAAAAGACGGTCTGCTCCTGCAACTCATCCATGACTTGTTGCAGCAAGGCAAGCTCCGTTTCCGGGTCGAGCGCTGATGTCGGTTCATCCATGATGAACACAGAACCCTCCTGCTGCATCGTACGGAACAGCCCACGGGCAATCGCCAGCTTCTGCCACTGACCCTCGGAGAGATTGACACCGCCAAGCTCCGGCCAGAGGATCGTCTGCTCCCGCTCCGGCATCCCGGCGACAAAATCAGCTGCGGCCTTCTCTAAAGCGAATCGGACGGCTGTATGGTCATCCTGCCGTGTGATGTCGCCTAGATAGACATTTTCTGCGATTGTCATTTTATAGCGTCCGTATTTTTGGAAGCTGGCGCTTGTAGGTTGTGTGATGACACAGGTTCCCTGAGTAGGGGTGAACAGACCTGTGAGGATATTCATCAAGGTCGTTTTTCCAGCACCATTCGGTCCGACGACGGCTACCTTGGCCCCGTGGGGGATGCGGAAGCTGACGTGTTGCAGGACAGGGGCTGCTGTAGAGTCGTAAGCAAAGGAGACATCTGATAGCTCCACGGCATACAAAGACTCTGCTGCATGACTCAGAGACGGTGTTGGCTTCATCTCGATCTCCCCTAACACCGGTTCCAAGAAAAACCTTCGTCCCAACCAATACTTTCCTTGCTGTACCATCATCGCAAGCAAACTGTCCAGAAACAGTCCACCCATTAACAGCGCCGCCATGTCTCCCGGCTTCATCTCACCAAGCCAAAGCCCGCGAAGCCCAAGCATCAGCACCAGCGTGATTGCAATCCGGCTGCTTATACTTGCAGCCATCTGAATCATCGATGTTTGGATCGTATGCTTCATCGTCTTGTCATAATTGTATTGAAAATGCCCCTCCCACTTTTGCAAAAGCCAAGAGAAATGGCCGAACACCCGCAGCTCCTTCGCTGATTCCAGCTTGGTCAAGTGATTGAACAAGTTTTTTTCCAAACGGGTATCCTCCGAAGTCGCCTGCAAATAGCTCCTCTCCATCTCAGCCCCTTTTTGGCTGAAGTACACGTTTAGCATCACTCCGCCCATGATGATCAAGGGTGTCACGGGATGGATCATAAACAGCGGCACACACAAAATAAGGGCTGTCACCGCCGTCTGCAACAGAGTCAGCCCGCCATCCAGTCCCGTTGCGTACATATCCTTCAACGAGCGGAAGGTATTTTCGATGTGGTTCCGTTCGTTTGGGCGCATCAGCTCTTCCAAGCTTTTCTCTTCCATCACTCCAAACATTCGGGTAAGAAGAATGCGGTGGATTCGATCCTTTGCCTTCTGCATCAGATATGGCATCAAGACAAATAAAATGATAACGGCCGTCCCCACCGAAAACATCAGGAGGACGGTTTTAATTGCATCGGCAGTTCTGCCGTCATATAACGTATTAACAGCCTGTTGGATAAACGAAATCTCAATTCCGGGCCAGATCCCCAGAAGCAACGTCAACCCGACGATTTTGGCAAAGTCACTGCCGCCTGCACGGGCGATTGAGGTGATGATTCGGATGATTGCATTAATCGTTGCCAATCAGGATGTCACCCGCGGCTTCCTTTTTGGCTTCAAAAAAGGCCCGGTTCAGCTCAATATAGTGTTTCCACTGTTTCGGCACCATATCTTCCGGGAAGATCGCAGCGGCAGGACAGGTCAGGTCACAGAGACGGCACTCTGTACATTTGTCCGGATTAATGAAATATTGGTTGGCATGTTCATCTGTCTCAATTGCATTTTCTGGACAAACGCTGACGCAACGTGCGTATTTTTCATTGACGCAAGGCTGGGTGATAACAAAAGCCATGCTGCTCCCCCCTCTTTCTTCTATGTAATGTTTTCCGTAATGTTTTCCGTACAGGTAGTCGTAACGACTATACCTATATCTGTCAACTGTTTTAAAAATTCAATCAAATCTTCCCGGATCGGCTCATCGCCAGTCAGCGTAAAAATCTGACGGATCTGCTGTTCCAATTCATCGAGTGATTTGGTGCCTGCTGCAAGCTGCTCCCAGATCGTTCTAGAAACGGCATCGGTCAGGCGGTAGCTCTCGCCGTCAGTACCCATTACGAGAATCCCCTCGGCATTTTTGTCGAAAAAGATATCATCTGCTAATTTGTAACGGACTTCTGTACTCATTTGCTGCCCACTCCTTCTGCTCGGAAGTACGCCCACATTCTCTTACGATAGGATCGGCGGATAAACCCGCATTCCTGATAATGGGTGCCGTCCACTTTGCCTGTTGCCCCCCATTGAGCGCCACGACAGCCGCCGCCACACCATTCGCGGAACGTACAAACCTTACAATCCGGCAGGGTATGAACCGTTCTGCGGCGTGAGCTTGTGAAGACTGGGGAGTTTTCCCAGATTTCGCGCAGAGGTGTTTCGCGGATCGAGCCTGCGTGGAACAGCTCTGAGTGCATCAGTTTGCATGGGAACACGTTGCCTTTTCCATCGATAGAGAATTCGGATGTGCCGTGACCGCATTGCCATGTACGGTTAAACTGTTTGAGTTGGACCGGGGAACAGCCACCTGTGCCGCACGACGACTCGATCTCTTCCATTTCCAATTCCATGCGCCGTTCTTCGATGACTCTGCGTTCGAACAGGTCTAACCCGTGGGAGTTCTCATCTCCACGTCCCAGTGTTGTGACTGGCATGACATTAACCGAAATGCCTTTTTCACGGGCAAAATCGAACATCGGGTTCACCGAATCTTTGTTCCGATTGGTCACCGTTTGGTTAATTTTCATCGGGGCACCTAATTCAAGCAGCATGTCGATTGCCTTTTTGGCCTTTTCCCACGTATTAAGGCCGCGGTTTACCTCATGGCTTTCTTTATCCAGGGAATCGAAGCTGACCGTGATAAAGCTACATACGTCAGCCAGCCGCTTTGCTTTTTCCATGTTATTGATCAAGGTACCGTTGGTGATGATGTTGACACGCAGTCCCAGTTCTTTGCTGTATTCCATCAGTTCAAAGATATCCGGACGCAGCAGTGGCTCGCCGCCTGTAAAGATGATCGTTCTAGCACCCAATTCTTTGATCTGGCGGATCATGTCCAATGCTTCTTCGGTACTAAGGTCACCCTTGACGGAACGTTCGGGACTACTTTCTGCGTAACAGTAGATACAGCTTAGGTTGCATCGATAGGAAGTGACAAAATAGACTGAGTTGGGAATAATTTTGCCCAATCCGCCTTCTGTCATTCTTTCGTAATTCTCGTATTCGGCGGGCTTGTCTCCTTGGTACCCGATCTTGTACATCAAAAGCTTACCAAGCAGTCCTTTGACGAGGTTAGCAGGAACTCCCTCCTCGATCAGTTGATTCGGCGTACGGTGTTCATAGATAAAATCGGACACCACTTCGTACTCCTCAGGGGAAAATACAACCCAACTGTTTAGGGTGTGGTTATGTACGATGTAATCCCCACTTTCGGCGTAGACGGCAACACTTGGAAAATGCAGAGGCTGATTCAGATTCATCTAATCAACTCCATTAGAGGATTTATTTCCTGATAAATTTAGAATACTCGCCTGGTCGGCGACAAGGCGAGTATTCCGATGTAAAAAATGTTTAATTATTCCGGCTTATCTTCGCCGCCGCCACCGCCGCTGCCAGCGAGTGCTCCGCATGCGCATGAGCATCCTGCCATTAATGCTTGGACTGGGTCAATCAAACTCATGCTTGGTTTTACGTATGCCATAGTCTACACCTCCTTTCAAAAGAAGATCTACTATCTATTTACATTATATATCAATATATACCTATCATGTCAAACTATTTTAAATAGAAACATTAATGTTAATATATAATTGATTGGCTATATTATCTTTTTTCAGGCAATTGATGTAACGTTTTTCCACTCATGCCGTCTCATGAAATGAACCTATATAGGCAAAAAAAGGGAGTGTTTCCTTACATGTCGACTCTCAAAAAAGCATGGCTCCTCGCAACAAGTGCCATTCTGCTGGTCGGTACGGCTGCGGTCGGGCCTGCTGATGCAGCAAAAATGGCTGCCGTGAAAAAGCCAGTGTATACGTTTACATATAAGCTGCCGACCTATCAGGAGCTGGAGGAGACGTATTCGTTCCAGCTGTTTACGCATGGGATGGCAGAGCAGCAGCCGACTGAGTCGCACAAGGTGATCGATGGGGCGACCATCGTCTATGATATTTTGGAGCTGGAGTCGGAGACGGCACCGATGCAGGCGTTGATTGATCCGTTCGCGTTTTCGAAGAACGGTTTTTTGTTGGAGGTGTCCAATCTGCTCTCTTTTCTGCCTCCTGCCTATCCGGCTGGATATGACCCGACGATCCTCTCAAAACGGGAGCGCGGGATTACGGAGCTGAAGGCACGGATGCAAGCCTTGGTCCATGCGGGTTATCTGATGCCGGAGGAGCTTGATCTCGGCGGGTTCGGGGCCGAGACCATAGCAAGTGAGGAAGCGAGCAAAGAGTTTGCCGCTGAAGTGCTGTACCGGATTTTTAAAGAGGCACGCCCGTACAAAGGCAGTGGTGCGCCGAAGGATTCAACGAATGAAGCGGTTCGCTGGGCTGTTGAGGTAGGGCTGCCTGGGTTTGTGCCGGACAAACTGGGCAATGTCTATCCTGCCAGCGGCTACCACCCCTCTGATTATCAGAAGGCGATGGATTACATCCGGTATTTCCTGCCGAGCAAGAAGACCATAAGCGGCTGGGAGTACTACTCATTCGCACCGTCTGACCTCAACCAGACCGTCCAATTCTCAGGTGGCTGGCATATCTATGTGAACGGCTATCAGCTCAACTCAAGTCCGTACCACGCAGACATCTACAAGCTGCCAGCCCTCGCTACTACCCAATCCCAGCTGGCCTCTGCCCTGCAGCCGTATTTGCCTAAAGCACTGGAGCATATCCGCTCCGAGTTGAAAAAGCCGCGTGTATTTGACTGGCGCACGGATGTAATCCAGCATCCAACTTTTCAACAGGTCGTAGCCAACTACCGCAAGACCAAGAGCAAAAAGGCGCTCGATGAGGCATATGCAGCCATCCGGAATACCTACAACCTGACACTGATCCAGGATAATATCAACGGAATTAAAAGTGTGTTGGATAACATCAAATAATGGGATACAATACCAATAGCAATGGGGAGAGCGGTTGCCTCCCCTTTTCCGTATGCAAAACTCCCCGGAGGTCGATCTATCCATGAAACGTTTCCAAAACCAAGTGGTCATCGTCACAGGTGCAGGCAAAGGCATCGGCCGAACGGTTGCCTTGATGTACGCTGAGCAAGGGGCATCCGTCGTCGTGGCTGAACGCAACGAAAGCGATGGACAAGCAACCGTGCAAGCGATTCAGTCTGCCGGTGGTCAAGCCGCACTTGTCCCGACCGATGTGAGCCGTCCCGATGAGATCGTGCATCTGATGAATGAAACCAAGCGGCTGTACGGACGGCTGGATATCCTGATCAACAATGCGGGACTTGGTGCCTGGACTTCTCCCTATGATCTTACGCTTGAGGATTGGGATTACGTGATCCATACCAATCTGCGCGGTACGTTCCTCTGCTCCCGCGAAGCCGCCAAGCTGATGCGGGAAAACGGCGGTGGCGCGATCATCAACATGGCCTCCACCCGTGCGCACATGTCTGAACCCAACAGCGAAGCCTATGCCGCATCCAAAGGCGGGATCGTCTCCCTCACCCACGCACTGGCTGTCTCTCTCGGCGGTGACGGCATCCGCGTCAATGTGATCAGCCCCGGCTGGATTGAGACTGGAGATTACGACGCCCTCCGTGAGATCGATCATGATCAGCACCCGGCCCGCCGCGTAGGCAAACCCGATGATATCGGCAGAGCCTGCCTGTACTTGACCGATCCGGCCAATGATTTCGTCACGGGAGCGGAGATCGTCATCGACGGTGGGATGACTCGGAAAATGATTTACGTGGAGTAAACCATGGATAAGCAAAAACCCGACCAAGGCATGTGACTCAAGCCTGGTCGGGTTTTTTAGCTGTTCTTTTCTCAATCCTTTTAGAGCAGCACCGGATATACCTGCTTGCCGCCACCCTGTTGAGATGCTTCTACGTACACCACGTCATAGGTGACCGTACGTTCTTTCATAGAAAAGGTCAGCTGGAAGGTGCCGTCCGTTGAAATCTTCACTGGTTTTTTCGCCGATCCGATTCGGATATACACCTTTGTCTTGTCTGCTTTCTCTTTCACTTTTCCGCTCACTTTGTATTCAAAATAGCCGTCGCCAAGTGATGTCTTGCTGACCTTGACACTGCCATTTTCAAGGATTTGTGTCTGGGCCGCTTGAATATCTGCGGAGATCTGATTCGGTTCGCGTCCATAGGAGCTGTACAGCTGAACCTGCCATTTGCCGTCTTGATAGGCAAAGGATGGATAGTAAGGCTGGGCGAGTGCCTCTTCATAGCTTTTTTTATCGGTTTCGGTCCATTTGCCATTACGATAGACATAGTACTTGCCTTTGGTCACTTTGGCAATGCGGACGCCAGTGTGCGCATACATCCAGCGGCTGACGGCTGGTTGGAGCTTCGCCAGCGCTTCTGCCTGCTGTGGCGTGAGCATCGGTTGACCCTCGACGCGCTTGACACTGGCTGGCTTGACCTCAACCCATTTGCTTTCCCCATCGATATCGAGTGTCAGACCCGCAGTGATCTGGTAGGTCCCCAATGGAGCAATAGACAGGTTGGTCTCGCCGGAGCCGTGCATGGTGACAGGGTAGAACGTTTCGGTACGGGACACGCTTTCGCCCGGTGCCAGCTTGGCGTATTCGATCACCGGCGGGCATGGGGTCTGCATCTCATTCGTTAGCAGGTGAATCCCCTTGTCATTTTCCATGCGGATCGAAATCGGACTGCACGCGTACGTGTAGCTGATTTCCTTACCGGAGATATTGGTGACTTTCTCCTCCACCTGATAGTTGAGGTGCGCCGGATATTCTTCACCATGGAGCGTGGTTGTAAAACGCAATCCGTCTTTTTCGACTTCGATCACGTTCGCTTCGGACTGGCTTGGCGTCTCTGCCTGTGCGGCACTGGCGTCTACTGTCAATCCGCTCGTGCTGCCCAGCAAGGAGACGCTCAGCAGAGCTGGAAGCAGCCATTTTTTCATGTTCATCGCTCTGAATTCCTCCCTTAACTCTTTCTTTTTGTCTCTGTTTTCTGGTTGTAATTATAGCGTAAATATACAGATCATTCCAGTTAATTTGTCATAGATCGGTCTCTATCTGTCTGTAAAAATAGTGGAAGCCAGCTCTTCCTGTATGTTGGATGCATGCAGGTCTTCGCCGATGAGGACGAGGACAGGCTGGTATGCTTTTTCCGTCTGGTAGGGAGTAAAGCTCGCCTGACCGTAAGAGTATTGGAAAAGGTAGAGTTGGGATGGTGCTTCCAAATTAGATGCAGGCCCAGTCAGAGTGAGGAATCCTTTCGCTCGGTGAATCGTGAACGGTGTGGTTTGGAGCCATGATTCCAAGGCATCGCGGTCGACAGGCTTGTTGAGCGGGATCGTGACGGAGCGCAGATGGAGGTGGTCGTGGACATGGGCTGTGGTGTGCGTTTGGCTACTGGTATAGCTTGGCGTGGTTCTTGGCTCGGTTCTTGGCTCGTTCCCTGCCGTGTTGCCATTCGTGCTCCCTGTCGTGGTTTCATTCGGACTCCCCGCCTCGCTTCCCTTCTGCCCCTCCCCGGCCAACTCTGCCGGATCGATCTGAGCTTGAGTCGTGATGAACAGCCTCGCTTTAGCATTGAGCTGTTCAACGCTGTTGATCACATCCTGCTGTTGCTCTTCACTCACTCTGTCTGCTTTATTGAGCAAAATTACATCTGCGTACGTCACTTGTGCTTCCAATAGCTTTCTCACTGGACGCTTCAGTCTGTCACGCTCAAGCCACTGCCTGCTATCCACGGTTGTAGCGATGTAGCGCAGATTGACCAGCGGGGCAAAAGCCAGATTCGTCACCGCATCGACGATCTCCATCGGGTGGGCGACTCCTGTTGCTTCTATATAAACACCATCCAGCTCTTGCTCATGCAGCATATCGTGGAGTTGGGTCGCCAGCTCCCCTTGGATACTGCAACAGATGCAGCCGTTCAGCAACTCGCGGATTGGGCATTCCTCTGGGACAAACGACGAATCGATGCTCACCTCGCCCAGTTCGTTCATGATCACACCGATTCGTCTGCCTTGGGCCAGTTCGTGGCGCAGAAGATGGGCAAGCAGCGTACTTTTGCCACTGCCAAGAAAGCCAGTGAGGATATAGATATCAACGGTTGATTTCACCATGGTTGATGACGTTCCTTTCTTGTTGAAAAATTCGGAGGTGTTTCAGAAGCGTAGTGGTTGCTCTATTGAACAGGTTCGCCGTTATCAACGTGTTTCCCTTTGTTGAAAAGACAGTTCGGGGCTGGGGGGTGCAAGGAGAAAACAAGTAAAAGCAAAGCCCCATAACACGGTCCGCTACACAGGAACCAGTGCTTGGGGCTTTTTATTGGAGTATTGTATTACCCTTTACAACTGGTAAATACGCGCCTCATGCGGACGAAGCGTAACAGACTGGATCGGCTCCGCTCCCTCCACATCGGTGTAATTGGCGATGAGCAGACGTTTGCCTGCTTCGTCTACCTCCACACCTGCTGGCAGTGTAAAGCGGCTCTCATGGTCAGCATGGTTTAGCATCACAAGCCAGCGCACCCCGTCCAACTCGCGGGTGTAGACATACAGAAGCTCGTCCCCTTCAGTCAGGTCGTCGTAGGTCCCGTAGACCATGACCGGATTTTCTTTGCGCAGGCGAATCAGCTTCTGGTAGTAATAATAGACGGAATCCGGATCGGCCAGCGCCTGCTCCACGTTAATCCCCTTGTAATTCGGGTTAACCGCAATCCAAGGTTTACCTGTGCTAAAACCACCGTTCGGCTGGTCGTTCCATTGCATCGGGGTGCGGGAGTTGTCGCGGCTCAAAGCACGCAGGCTGGCGAGGACTTCATCAGGATTGCCGCCTTTTTCCACCAGCTCGTGGTACTTGTTCTTCATCGCGATGTCGCGGTAATCATCGATGGAATCATAATAGACGCCTGTCATCCCAATCTCCTCACCCTGGTAGACGTACGGGATGCCCGGCAAGGTGTGGACCATCGTCGCCAGCAGCTTGGCAGATTGGACGCGGTATTCTCGGTCGTTGCCATAGCGGGTGACTTGACGGGTATGGTCGTGGTTGTTGAGGAACTGCGAGTTGGTGCCTTTGCCGTACAGGCCCTCGTACCAGGTTTTTTGGATCTCCTTGTAGCGGAGCATATCCCAAGACGGCATGTCATCGGCCACTTGGAAATGGAACAGGGTGTGCAGCTCGTTGCGCCCCTCTCCCACGTACAGCAGGCCATCCTCTGGAGTAACGAACGGAATTTCACCTACTGTGAAAATATCATAGTGGCGAAGTACTTTTTCGTTCATCTCCTGCAGGTAATCGTGGATGCCTGGATTGTTGCCGAGGTAGTTGATTTTGTCCGGTTCATCGGAGTCTGGGAAGCCTTCGATTTTGGCCAGCAGATTGATGACATCCATGCGGAAACCATCGATCCCTTTGTCCAGCCAGAAGTGCATCATGGAAAAGATCGCTTCGCGCACCTCGGGATTCTGCCAGTTGAGGTCGGGCTGCTCAGTGGCAAACGAGTGGAAATAGTACTGCCCTGTCCGCTCGTCGTACTCCCATGTCGACGGGGTAAAATACGAGCGCCAGTTGTTCGGCGGTGCACCGTCTTTGCCGTCGCGCCAGATGTACCAGTCGCGTTTGGGGTTGTTTTTGGAAGAGCTGGACTCGATGAACCATGGGTGCTGGTCAGAGGTGTGGTTGACGACCAAGTCCATGATCAGCTTCATGCCGCGCGCGTGGACTTCGTGCAGGAGGGTTTCCCAGATGTCCATCGTGCCGGCCTTCTCCATGATGGAGCAGTAGTCGGAGATGTCATAGCCGTTGTCGCGGTCGGGTGATTCGTATGGCGGGTTGAGCCAGATGACGTCAACGCCGAGGTTTTTGATATAGTCTAGCTTTTGGATCAGGCCGTTGAGATCGCCGTAGCCGTCACCGTTCGTATCGTAGAAGCTGCGCCAGTAGACTTGATAGACGACGGCTTCTTTCCACCAGGTTCGGTTCATGGGGGGTGGCTCCTTTCGGGGTTAGGGAAGAGATTTTTCATCCTAACGATGTTGTTATAGATAAGTATAGAGCAGATGGGATCATATGACCAAGTTTTAATATATAAAGGGAGATTTTCATTTTTTTATGCTACTTACTTTAATTCTTCCTTTGTGTCAATCACACTTTGTTTTGATCAGGAGTCCGATAAAGTTATATTAAACAAAATAAAATAAGTAATTTAATGGTTATATTTATGTTAATATCCAAAAATATGAAATAGTTGATATATTAGGAGGAAAACCATACCATGAAAACCAACCATATGTTAGCTACTCTTGGATTAATTGGCGGATTAGTGGCTACAACTTCAGCACAAGCTTCTGAGCCTGCATTTCATTCGACTCAAAAACAGATTCCTCATGCTGAAAAAACAGAAGCATCTGTTACTGAATCCGCTATTTCTGCCATTGAAAATCAAGAATTAGATACTCTTAATCAAAAACTAAAGAGGTATGTCGCAGAAGCCATCCAAGGGAAACAGCATCTGACTAAGGAAGAGAAAGAAGTTATCAAACAACATGTGAAGCATTTAAAGGACGAATACAAACAATCATTGAAAAATAAGCTTAGAGATTTCCATAAAAAGAATGGCTGGGTCGAAGTTACTCAGGAATCGTTCGTTACCCCCGATTCTTCCAGTTCAGATCTTGACCTAACTGACACAACTATGTACTACAGTTCTTCAACTGGTCAATACAAATATACGGGCGAGTTCGACTTCAGTGATTATCAGGCTTGGGATCTGCAAATGGATACCCGAGATCTCATGGCTGTTCGCTCTCTGAACAAAGTTACAGTTGTCAGCTCATACGCCAAAACCTATCAGGAAGTGTACAATGAATTTACTGGTGAAACCATTGAGGTAAACGTCAGTGGATATGATGACAATGGCTCTGTCAGCGGGTTTGCCGTTACCAAGCGATTTGAAAACCAAAACGGGGTTGTTTGGAATATCGAGGATGATAGCTCTCTATATGGAATCCCGGGTGGTTTTGAATATACCTACGACACCGACCACGGCAGGGGTACGCTTTATTTTAAAAAGACTTCCGGTACAACCAGCAATAAAATGTTTTTAGATTTTGAGCATAACTGGAAAGAAGGAACTTGGAGTGGATCAGCGTCGTTCAGCGGAGTTAACCTCTCTGGAAGTTCATTAAGTGTCAGTTACACTTCCGAAAATGATCGCTATCAAAGAACGTCTACAGGAAAAACATTCTAGTTCTTTCTAACCTATCCTCAAAGAAGAAACTCCTTTATAATCAAAGGAGTTTTTTACATTTTGAACCATAAAATACTAGGAGGCAACTATACTCATGGATAATGGGATTAAATACGGGCTATTCTCTCTGGCCGCATCTATTCTGATCTGCTCTCTCCTCATATCTTATCCCTTACATCAGATTTCGAAAAGAAATTACATTGACAGTGGGTACTTGGGCAATATGATTTTAGAGTTGGCAAATGCCGTAAAGAGCAATGATGTAACCATTTCGCAGACCAATTCGTTAACATTAGCGGAAGCCTCCACTTACCTGAGAATTCCTGAAACGAACCTAATTGACTTGGTTAATCGTAAAGAATCAAAAATACCCTATTTCAAAGTTGGGAACGAGATATATTTTAGCAAAAAAGAACTTTCGGCGTGGGTAGATTATCTTGCGGCTAACCGTATTTCTTGGTAAGTCAATCTTGGAATTAATAGTAAGCCACCTTTGTTCAAAGAATAAAAGCTCTCTTTTTCCGCCTTACCATAGTGGAAAAGAGAGCTTTCATTTTTTATTCTGCACTACACTTTTTCACTTACCCTACTGAATCACCCGTACCGCTCTCACATAATGATCATCCCACCATCCCTTAGCCAGTGTGCTGTATCTCACGCCACCCTCGCCGTAGGTATGGAGAACTTTGTTATCCCCCGCATAGACCCCTACGTGACCGACACGATTCACAGAATCAGCCGCGTATTTCATCGTAGCCTTGGTGGAGAAGAACACCAGGTCACCGATTTGCAGGTCTTCACGGGCAACAGGCGTACCGATCTTGGATTGAGGACGGGCGGTACGTGGGATTTTGATGCCGTTTTGCTTGAAGATATATTGAGTAAAAGATGAACAGTCGAAGCGCCCGGAGGTCTCGTACTCCGCACCGAATTTGTACGGAATGCCCTTGAACTCCTCCCCTGTCGCGATGATTTTTTTCGCCAGGGCGATCTGTGCTGCGTTGTCGCCTGTCTCGACCGGAGCAGGAGTCGGGGTCGGGTCAACAGGCTCATCCACGACTGGGCCGCCCGGTGTCACCGGAACGGTACCAAGGATGCGGCGCACACCGACGAGATTGGTGCTGTAGCTGCCGGTGAGGCTTCTCTCCACCACTTCGTCACCGCCTTGATACGCATAGACAAAACGGTTGTCGCCTACATAAATCCCGGCGTAGCTTGGGTTGCCGTACTGGGATTTGAAGAACAGAATGTCACCCTGATGCATCTGGTTGCGATCGACCGCTGTTCCTGTCGTATTGAGCTGCTTGATGCTGTCTGGGAGCGAGATGTCCGCTTCGCTGTAGACATAGGAGATCAGTCCGGCTGCGTCGAAGCCGTCTGGGCCATTGCCGCCAGAAGTATAGTCTTTGCCAATCAGAGCGCGGGCTGCATTGGCGATGGCAGACGGTTCGATCTCGCTACCGCCGTCTGGTGCCGGTTGCTCAGTCGGTGGTGTGGTTGGGGTTGGATCTGGTGTAGGTGTAGGTATTGGAACAGGTTGCGGCGTTGGAGCCGGGGTTTCTGCCTGAACCAATGGATAACGGCGCGCCCCGATGTATTTGCCCCACAATTCGGACAGGTTGCGTTCGACCACCTGACCTTTGGACTGGGAGGCATACAGGAACTTCCCGCCGCCTACATAGACACCCGCGAAGTTGATCGGGCTGGTCTCAGAACGGAAGAATACGACGTCACCCGCTTGAAGCGCATCTGCTGCGATCGGTTCCCCGCCGCCGAAGAGCTTGGCGAGGTCGCTTTCAGCTTGTACACCAAAATGAGACAGCACGTAGCTGACATATCCTGCAGAGTCAAAAGAAGTCGGGCCATCCGCATTGGCACGGTATGGTTTGCCCACCAAATCAGTTGCAAAGGAAGCAACACTGGACGCATCCGCCTGTGCTGCCAAGACTTGTCCCGCTTCACCGAACATCATCAAAGAAGAGCTGAGAAGAACAGCCACTGAGGACTTCTTCAGCCAATCACGTTTCTTCATAAGTCCCTCCTGTTAGTCTTGTTGTATGTTTCGAGCTTACTGCCACTTTCTATGATAAAACAGGGTTCCGTCGCAGATAAGGGTTAAAAAATTACCAGTGAATTGGAGTGTAGATCTATTTCGAAAGCCGAAACGTAACACCTATCAACTGGATGAAGCCAGAGTTGCTGGGGATTCTCCCCCCGTTATTACATGACCCGGCCTACGGGATTTCGTGCTGCACAGCTGGTGGTTCCATTCCATTTTTGGAGACAGGTTACGGGGATAAATGTGCTTCTTAATGAAGACTTTTCTAGCCCGTCACCCTCTTTTCACCCCTTATTGTTTGCAAAAACGGCAGGAACATGAACCCTCGCCAAGTGCTGACGCATGGAAAATACACACATCTGCACAAGCCCGTCCATCCCGCCGCCTATCGCATCCTTTTTCAATGGATCGGGAAAACCAATAGGGACGTCATGTCATTTTTGCGAGGCAGGAGGAGTGAATGGTTCCGATCTATGCTGTCTATAAAGGGAAAGGTAGCACGATCAGTGATATCAAATGCGAAACCATCCGGCGTCGCGGCCAGCCCTTGGACGATGAAATAAAGTGTAAGTACGACCGTGGACTCACCCCCCACTACCAATTCCGCATCAGCACGGGGTCGAATAACCCGACGGAAAAAATCAAAGTGCTGATCAATGTGCGCTCCACGATCGAACCGTATCCGCTGTTTTGCTATTTTGCAGATGATTTCAAGCTTCCCGCTGACAGCCGCTTTTCTCTGGAGACGCTCAAAGCGCTGGAATATGGCGTGAAGGTCTTCGACTACGGGCAAAAGGAGAATGTGGGAAGCACGATTGCCATCGATTATCTCCGCAGTCATCTGTTCGAGCTGGATCAGTTCAAACCCGTTGTGGCCCCCGGCGAAGAGACGACCCCCGAGGAGGTCAATCTAAACGAAGCGCTGCATGAATACATCACCGAGGCGAAGGCCAAGAAGGGGGATGTCTATATTTTTGGGGATCTTATGCCCAAACAGTCGAAAGACATCTCCTATGTGGATAACGAGCGGGAACGGCGGGAGAAATTAGAGCTTTTGCAGGAAAAGGGCATCGAGGGGATTCATGATATCCATATGAATCAAGGAAACAGCGACACCAAAGAGGAATGGCTGACCGACAACGGGGTGTATCAGGACGGCGGGCTGCTTTTGCATTTTACAGAGGAGGACAGATGGGTCGGCATCTTCTTGCGCTTTCAGTCGCAGTGTACACTCACCGATCATGAAACAGGCTATTGTACCCAGGCGGCTGATACATAGAAAAACCAGTTTTGGTTACGTTATCTACTAGAAGACTTTGAAGTGACCACCATAACGCAGGTACAGAAAGGACATGGGTATGACACAAGTAAAATGTATAATCAATTCCTGTACGCACTACCTGTATGGCGACCGTTGCGGCGCACGTAACATCGACATCATGCATGAGCAGGAAACCGCGATGTCCCAGAACGTGGAGCAGACGATGTGCAAATCGTTCTCCCACAACGACCATCTGATGAACTACCTCGGCTCTGCTGACAATGTCAACTGGGGCGGAACCGCGATGGGCTTGGTCGATCCGGCTTACATGGTCTCCCCGTCCATCAGCTGCACCGTCTCCTCCTGCAAATATTGGGGCGAAGGCTCGCTCTGTGTTGCTAATGCGATTGAGGTCAACGGTCTGTCCAACAGTAACGAATGCCAAGACACCAACTGCGGCACTTATGAAAGGAGGAGCTGACACAGATGGAAAAGATCGAATACCGCATGAAGGTAAAAGAGCTGGATGACTATACGGATTATCCGGTGAACGTGCTGTCTGGGATGACCGGGCTTGGCGAGCATACGATCCGCAAGCTGGCGGGTGAGCAGAAGTTCGGGATTCAGGAGAAAAATGGCGAGGACGTTGTGAATGGGAAGGACTTTTTGCAGTGGGCGAATTCGGTGGGGAATATGGTGATGGTGGAAAAGGGGCAAGGGCATTAAAATACGGAAAGCCCACAGTAAGTAGGAAATTGGTCCTACTTGGTGGGCTTTCGTCCTTGTCAGCATGTGCCTTAACCCCATTGTTCTGCATCCTTTTGCATAAGTCACACCGCCTTTTCTTTGGTATGACCCTAGTATAGTGGTATTTTTATCCAAACATAGTGATTTCAATCATATTTTACAATAATTTTTGCAGCGTCTCCAACTCCGCCGCCAAGCTGCTCTTACACACCTCTTTATGCCCTTCCTCGGTTACCTCCCGCACCTCAAACGCCTCTTTCGTCTGCCAAAAGTGCTTCAGCTTCAGATAAGCCGTCAGTGGGAAGTCTTGACGGTACCACGTATCCCGATACCCCACCAACCCATGGTTTTTCAACAGCTGATCCAACTCCGTAACCACCGCTTCTACAAAATCAAACACATCCACCTCATTATCGATCTTAACCCTCGACTCGCCCGGATCTTTTTTATCCATATCATCAAACAGCACTACCTTAACCCGCAACCGGTCATTCCCTGCATAACTCAGATGCCACTGGGCCCCAGCCGGATCGAGATTCCAGTCAAAGGTCACGGAAGATTCTTGCTCATCTTGCTCATCCTCATGCATCAGCCCCGGTATCACCCGCAAAAGCCCATGACATAGATCATGCAACGGCTCATTCAAATAGCTGACAGCCGCATAGAACCGATTCTCCCCGATATCCAGCATGACATCTGCCCAGCCTGTCCCGATCAGCTCAAAGGTGAATTTCATCTGACCTTCCCTCCTCTACGTCAACTCCATCTCTTCCCGCAATACCGCAATGAACAGCTCCATCGCTTTCGTCTGAAACGGCATCGCCTGCGTCACCAGCGAAAACTGACGGATCATCGGCAAACCTTCGATCTCAAGCATGGTGAGCGATCCAAGTGTCCGTTCTTTGCGTACCACCCACTCTGACAGCAGGGTGATGCCAAGCCCTGCTTCGACCGACTCTTTAATAATCTGCGTACTGCCGAACTCCATGATTTTAGCGGGGGTAAACTCCAGTCTGGCAAAGAGCTTTTCCGTCGTCTCCCTCGTACCCGAACCCCGCTCCCGCACGATCCACGTCGCCTGCTCCAAGTCAGCCGCAGTGATCGGTTCGTCTTTCCGTGCCAGCGGATGATGCGGAGCGGCAATCACGTACATCCTATCTGTCGCAAACGGATCAATCGTCAGCTTTTCATGGGCAAAATCACCTTCGATCACGCCGACATCGAGCTGGTTGTGAATCACAGCCTCTGCGATCTCCCTGGAATTGCCGATGGTGATCGTCGGATTGATCAGCGGATAGCGCTGCTGCATGCTCGCTATAATCCTCGGGAGCACATACTCGCCATATGTATAACTGGCTCCAATAGATAGCTCCCCACTTGCTTTGTGCATCAGATCATCGACGAGACACTGCATACGGGTGTAGAGGCCGAGGATTTCTTTGGCGTGGTGATAGGTGATCTCCCCTGCTTTGGTCAGGCGGACGAACTTATTGGAACGTTCGAACAGCCTCGCTCCAATCGTGCGCTCCAAGGCTTGAATATATTGACTGACAGCCGGCTGGGACATGTGCAGCTCCTCGGCCGCACGCGAAAAATTCTCCTTGTCCGCCACTGTCACAAATACGAGTAAGGATTGATCCATGTCGGTACGTGCACCCCATCTTTTTATAACGTTCCACTCTGTAGGGTTTATTATATCAGTTTACTTATGGTAGTTATCAGAATGATTTATTTTTCTTATCCTATGATTTGCTTTATTCTGAAAGCACGAACAGCTGGTGAAAAAACGGCGGGCTACCTCGCCATGAAGTTCCGGATTCGGACGTCTGACGCTGACTTCGGAAATCTTATGACGGCTTCGGGCTTCAGTGCCCGGTACTTTTCCTTGGAGGGAATCAAACATGGAAACTCACATGACTGGAACAGATAAATTGATAGCAGCGACACCAGATCACACGTCAAAGCCGCTTTGGATATGGACAAAAGGGATTTTACTCCCGCTCCTGCTCGCTTTCACTGGAATCGGCTTGGCTTACGTACCAGGGTTCGCTGAGGCGGGGCCGCTGGCATGTGCGATCGTGATTGCGGTAGGTTATCGGCAGGTTTTTGGCTATCCGGAGGAGCTTCGCCCGGGAATTCAGTTCGTCGGAAAAAAGCTGCTGCGGGTGGCGATTGTGCTGTTTGGCTTGAAGCTGAACGTGGCGGTGATTTTTGACCAAGGCTTGGGACTGCTATTGCGGGATGCGGCGGTGATTGGCTTCTCCATCGGCGTGATGATGATCATCTCCAGATGGTTGCAAGCTGACAGAGGGCTTTCTCTTTTGCTTGGCATCGGTACTGGAGTGTGCGGAGCAGCAGCCATTGCAGCGGTCTCCCCGATTCTTAAGGCCAAACGCGAAGAAACCGCTATGGCTATCGGTTTGATCGCATTGGTCGGGACAGTGTTTGCCGTAGGCTACACACTCCTGCGCCCGTATCTTGGACTCTCTGCCGAAGCATACGGCATGTGGGCGGGGCTGAGCCTGCATGAGATTGCACATGTCGCACTGGCGGGCGCACCTGCTGGTCAAGACGGATTGGCGATGGCACTGTTGGCAAAATTGGGCCGTGTGATGCTCTTGGTTCCACTGTGCTTCATCCTGATGTGGTGGATGAGACGGCGGGAAGGAGCCGACAGCGGGAGCAAGGTGGATTTTCCGTGGTTTTTGCTCGGATTTATCGCCATGAGTCTCTTCGGGAGCTTCGTGCTTGGCAACCTCATCGTGATCCCGAGTGTCGTGCTTGATCATGTCTCTGTCGTGACCTCGTTCCTGCTGACGATGGCGATGGCGGCGATGGGCTTGGAGGTGAATCTGCGCGACCTGCGGACAAAAGCGATGCGGCCGCTTGTGGCGATGGTGATGACATCAGTGCTTTTAACAGGGTTGACATATTGGATGGTTTAGTGGGAGCCAGAGACACGCAGACGATGGAACCCCAATCCGTCCTACCTCCCCACGCTTGTCTGGCTGGGTATCCCTTCTTCATGAAAAAAGTCAGCCGGAGTAAAATCTGGCTGACTTTTTTACTGCCTTAGCCTTTTCGCCTTCTCTTCCCCTACTCATCAGAGCGGCGCCTTGCTCCCAGCAGCCGCCACTTTGTTTTCATCGCTTCTTCATACCCGGTTTCTTTGCACAAGACCGCTTCTTCTACCCGGATTCGTTCGCGCAGCACGAAGATATTGAGGACGGAAAACACCGCCGCTGTGATCACCGCGCCAAAAGCCATCGGCAAGGCCAACAGCTCCAGCACCACCACCATGTAATTGGGATGGCGCATATATCGATATGGCCCGTGCACGACAGGCTCACTCCCCGGCAGGACGATAATCCGCGTGTTCCAGAATTTCCCGAGCGAAAGCAGGCACCAAGCACGAATGAACTGCACGACAAGAAAAACCGTCAGCGGTGCGGCACTGGGCAATGCATTCTGCAGACCCCGCGCGTATACCTCGGCAAACAGACTGAGAAAAAAGCCCATATGTACGGCGACGATGTAAGGATAATGCTCGGACCCCACCTCGTATCCGCCGATGGAGCGCATAAAGGCGGCGTTACGCTTGGCAATGACCTGCTCAAAGAGCCGTTGCAGAATGACAAAAGCAAGGACGGCATGGAACCATGTCAGGGATAGAACGGATGGGACAAGTTCAGTTAACGTGTTGGACAAAACGGTCATGATGTGTAACACCTCCTTGGTTGGATATAGATCACCTGTTTGAATTGTCGGCTACGTACCACCTGACTTACCACCTGATAAGCACCTGCTCGCATGAGAACCCCGGCCCAAGGGACAGCACAAGTCCGTAATCCCCTTCTCTGTGTGCCGCCCCTGTCAGCTCCTTTTCCATCACGTACAACACAGTGCAGGACGACATATTTCCCCGCGTACGCAGGACTTCACGAGCATGGGTCAGCATCTCAGACGGAAGGCCCAGCGACTCTTCATAGGCCATCAGTACCTTCATGCCACCCGGATGAGCGATCACACTTGACAATTCACTGGCACAGAGTCCCTGATCAGCGAGAAAGCGGTGAATCTCCGGTTGAATCATCGTGCCGATGAGCGTCGGAATATCTTTGGAAAAAATCACTTTCAGCCCGTCGTCCCTAATGTCCCAGCCCATCACATCCATGGTGTCGGGAAATAACGTCGAGCGTGTAGCGATGATCGTCGGCTGTCCCTGTGGTTCTTGGTTCTGAGCAGTTGGCACCTCATCCCCTGTCACCAGTACAGCCGCCGCTCCGTCCGCGAACAGACCGGTGGCGATCAGGTTGCTTTTGCTCCGATCCTGCTGCATAAACGTAAGCCCGCAAAGCTCCACACAACAGATCAGCACCCGCTCGTGCGGATGAGCTTTGGCGAGATCATAGCCGCGGGCAAGTCCTGCCACACCACCCGCGCAGCCAAGACCGAAGATGGGTGTCCGCTTCACGTTGCTTTTCATCCCCAGCTCGTTAATCAGATGCGCGTCGATGCTGGGCGTCGAGATCCCCGTCGTCGACACATACACGAGATGGTCGATATCCTGCGGGGTTAGACCCGCTTTTTGCAGACAGTTCTGGATCGCCTGTTTGCTCATCGTGATGGCATGCCGGATATAGAGGCTGTTCTTCTCCTCCCAGCTGTGCGACTCAGCAAACCATTCGATCGGCTGGCAAAAATAGCGGGTATCAATCTGGGAAGAAGCAAAGATCGGCATCAGCCGCTCAATGTCGCGGAAGTCTTGCTGGAACAGGTTTTGGACGAAATCCCGTGCGGTATTCTGAGAAACCTGGTGAGGCGGCGTGACCACTCCGACCGAAGCAATCGCTGGCATAGTTCCCCTCCTTTTTTGCATCCGTACAGGTCTACCTATGATTAGCAAGCTTAGGCTTGCCATTTTTTAGGACGACTATGTATGATCAGTGGTAGAGCTTTTCACAGGTTTGTACGCAGGATTGTCGATATTTTGAGCAAAAAAGCAACGGAAATCGGTTATAGTAGGTAGAAGTACAGAATGTTGAAGACTGACAGAGGTGTGTACGGAACATGTTTATCATCGGAGTGTTGGTCGTTGTGGCCATCGTGATGGAGGTTTTCGACCGGTTGAACCCTTTCAAAAAGCCGGAGCCCAGTTATCAAGAGCTGGTCGACCGGATCAAGGCGGCGGCTTGGTACCAGGAGCTGTACCAAGAGGAGCGCTACCGCCGTGTGCTGGAGGAAGATCCACATGTGGTGGCCTTCTACAGCGGGCCGTATGAAGCGAAGCGGCTTTTGGAAAATGAGGGGTATCAGCTTGGGTTGATTGATTATGTGAAAGAACAAGCGGGACGGGGTTAGACCGGGCCGTTGTGCTTGAGCTGACAGCAATCACTGGGTGTTAGATTGCATGAATAGAAAAAGGCTTCCCTGTTCCATTTGGATAGAGGGGAAGCCTTTTTGATATTTGCGCCCAATGCCTACCATCGCAGCTCCTCGATGGCTTGGCATATTCAGAACCTTGGCTCGTTGAGACAACTTGACTCTGGCAGGCATCTTCTTTTTCTACTTTTCAAACAACCGTTTAAAATCATCCCAAACCAACTCGCTCAGCCGATCCCCGTCCAGCTGCTCCATCGGCAGCTCCGACAGTCGTAGCGCCTGCTCTTGAATCGCCTCGTGAACGAGGTTATAGGCCAAGCGTCCATTCCCCTGCAACCCTCGCGCCTCCTGCCAACGGTGCAGCTCCTCCGCAAGCCGCTCTTCTACGCCTGAATCCATCCGATATCCTGCGTCTGCCACCGCTTTTTGCATAATCGCCAGCAGTTCCTCCACGGTATAGTCAGGGAAATCAACATACTTCTTAAACCGCGACGCCAACCCCGGATTGCTCAGAATGAACTGCTCCATCTCGTACGGATAGCCTGCCAGCACCACGACCAGATTCTCACCGTGCCTGCTGATCTCATCTACGAGTGTCGTAACCGCTTCTTTGCCATAATCCTGACCGCCCATGCTCTGAGTGAGCGAGTATGCTTCGTCGATGAAGAGCACACCGCCCAAGGCTTCACGGATTTTGCGCTTCGTTTTACTAGCAGTCTGTCCTACATAGTCCGCGACGAGATCAGCCCGGCTCGCGGTGACGAGATGTCCGCGTTTGAGATAGCCTGTCTCGCGCAGAATCCCGGCGTAGAGCTTCGCGACCGTCGTCTTCCCCGTCCCCGGATGGCCGGTAAAAACAGCGTGGAGCTCAACTGGAACAGACGGCAACCCCTGTTCTTGACGGCGGCACTGGATGGTGAGGAAGGCGGCGATTTTTTTCATCTCTGCCTTGAGATTGGACAGACCGATCATCTGCTCAAGCTTGGCCGTGGCGGATAATTGGTCTCCTGTTGCTTCCCCGCGTCTTCCCCCCTGCATCACGTCCTCCGCTTCGATTACGGTAAAATCCCCAATCGTCAGCTGCCCTTCCCCCGCCTCAACCCGTCTGCCTTTTGCAAAAATCGCTTCCATCACAATCTGCTTGACCGCGCGAGCATTGCCGAAGGTCTCGTCAACCCGCTCCTGGCCGACACGCTGGCGAATGGCATACAAGGCGTCCGGCGTAATCGTATAGTCATTATACGCTGCCACCTTCACTGCAATCTGAAGAAGTTCATCGTCAGTAAAATCAGGCAGCTCATACTGTCCACTCTCAGGAAAACGGCTGCGCAATCCAGGATTGGCCTGCAAGAAATGGCGCATTTCCTCAGGATAACCTGCGAGAATGACAACGAATGTCCCGGCATATTCCCCGCCGGTCATCGCCGCTACCAACGTATCGACAGCCACTTGCCCATAATCACTGCCCGAGCTGTCCGCCCGCTTGAGACTGTATGCTTCATCAATAAAAAGTACGCCCCCTGCCGCACGTCGGATCACTTCCATCGTGCGTTGCTCGGTCTGCCCGACATAGGCCCCGACCAGATGAGAGCGGTCTACCTCAACCACCTCATCCCGCTCCAGCAGGCCCAGCTCGTGATAAAGACGGGCGATCAGGCGAGCCAAAGTGGTTTTTCCTGTACCGGGATTGCCCATCAGCACGAGATGCAGAGATGGCTGGTCTTGCAGCATCCAACCTTTTTCACTGCGGATCTGCTGATAGGTAAGATAGTGGGAAAGCTGGCGAATACGCTCTTTGATGTCGTGCAGGCCGATGAGTTCTTCGATGGCGTCCAGAGCGGAAGGGGGCGGTTCGATGTGATCCCAGTCGGCGAACGATTCATCCTCCATCTGTGCTGTGAGCAGCTCTGTAATCTTGTTCTCAGTCTCAGCTACGCTCTCTAATGCAGTCTGTAACCTGTCCATCAGCTCTGACGAATAGAAAATTCCCTGCAACGAATCGGAATAAGCCCTCGCCCGTCCGATCACTTCTTGGAGAAGCTCTACGGCTTGTACGGTGAGCTGGCGGAGATGGTGATAGCTTTGCTCCCGAGCTGTATCAGCCGCCAGTGAAGCCTCTTCCCCAGCCGCAATCAGATCCAAAAACCGCTCCCCTTCAGCCAACCTCCCCTCCGCTATGCTGATCAACGCCTCCACCTGCTTCTTCCGGTTGGCAGCGTTGTCCGTCTCGCGGATGGTGGGAAACGCTTGTTGGGCCCTACGAGATCGTACCAGCATGTGCAAATTGAGTTCACCGTACAACTCTGCCGCTTGTGGATAGCTCGGATCAAGCTGGCGCGCTCGGTGTGTCCACTCCTTGACCAGCGCCATTCCATCCGCGCCCGTCTTCCGCTTTCGTCCGTCCTCTGTCTGCTGACGCCCGTCCTTTGTCTGCATTCGTCCGTCCTTTGCCAACTTTCGCCCTTCCTCTATCTGCCTCTGTCCGTTTTTCCTCCGCACTTGCTCGTTCTTCCCCTGCTTGTGCCATCTCGCCTCTGCCAAAATCGTCAGCAACACAGCTTCCGCACGGTCCAACTGCGCCTCATCCACACTCCCCTGCTTCCGCGCCCGCTCCACGAACGGCAACAGCCGCAAAGCCTCTGCCTCCAGTTCCACCGCCTGTGTGCTCAGGTGATTTCGTAACCCTTCTATATCAGAAAGCCAATCCAGCTCCCGTGTCTGCATATCCATACCTCCGTGCTTACGTCCATGATGCCATTCAAGCTGCTTGTGGTTAATCAGTTCTCCCCTCAGTATATACGATTTGCACAGAGAAACAGGAAGTTTGATTGTATGTAGACGGCAAAAAAACCACCCTGTTCACCGAGGTGGTCATTCCCAATTCCAGCCTATCTTTTCTCAGTCCAACCCACATAAAAAAAGCGACCCGTCACGAGTCGCCATTCTTACAGCTTCAGATTACCCAGTTCGATATTCGCCTTAACCTCTGCAAGCGCTTCTTCGTACACATCGCTTTCGTGGTCGGCTGACACTTTGAACTGAGTGATCAGTTTTTCCCCGCTGCGCACCTGCACATTGTATTGGGAGTCACCATCATAGGTTGTTGCAAAATTGAGCTGACGTCCATTTACTTCCATCGTTTTTTCCATTCGCTCATCACCTCCACGCTTAGTTTTACCAATCGCGGGAAAAAAAATCGGGAAATGCGGCGAATTTTGCGCTTGCCGGGGAAATAACGCGGCAGGACAGACAGGTAAAACAACGAAAAAACCCGTTGCCCGCTTACGAACTGCCGGATCAACGGGTTTTCTGCAGCAACTACGGCTTACACCTCAGAAAAATCCGCGAGCACGGTTTCCTGTGTCACTTGCTTGCCATCAGGCAGAGTAACACGCACGAAGCCTTTTTCCTGAGCGGTGGCTTGCCCCTCGTTCATCCAGTCAAAGCAGAACGTATAGCGCTTTTTCTCAAACGCCTGCTCTTCACTCAAAGTGTCGAGGATCTCGCGCAGGGTGGAGGACAGTAGCGGAACACTGATCCGCTCGCCGTCTACGCTTGGCAGAGCGAGGTATTTAGGGGCATCTTCAAAATATTGAACGGTGTCAAGCAACAAGGAAACCTGTTGCCAGTTAAGCTCACTCACAAACTCTTCAAACGGCTTAGCCATCGGGAATCATTCCTTTATTGTTTGTCGGCAGTATCTGTATCCTCAAGCGGAATCGTCGCTTCTAACGAGATATCCTGTACACCATCGTCGATCACTTTGAGTCCGATTGAACCCGGATCATTGATTGGCACTTTACCGGCATCAAGCAACACTTCGTCACCTTTTGCCGTGAGGATATAGACCACTTCAGACGTCATTTGTTCGAGCTGGGCAAAGCGGACGACGTGTGCTTTGGTTTTGCGGCGGCGGATTAGAAGTTGCCCCTTGCCGCTGCGGGCCTGCAGGTTGAGTTCGCCCACGAAATTGCGTTTGACCACACCCTCTTCGGTGATGATACGCAGGACTGTGTCGTCGTTTTCTTCGCCTTTGGTGACGAACATGTGGATCACTTCATCACCAGCCGACAGGGTAATCGCCTTGACCCCGCTGGTAGCACGTCCGGTCGGTGAGACTTCTTCCTGTTTGAAACGGATGCTCATACCATCGCGGGTCACCACGAGGAAGGCTCCTGTGTCATCGACTAGTTCAACCGTAATGAACTCGTCCTCGTCGTTTTTCAGCTTGGCTGCTACGAAGGAACCAGAACGGCTGGTGGCGTAGTCAGTCAACGCTGATTTTTTGATCAGACCGGATTTGGTCATGTGAGTGACGAAGAGCGGCGTCTGCGGTGCAAAATTCTCCACGATACGCATCGCGATAATCCGCTGTCCTTTTTCGAGCGGGATGACGTTGACAAGTGCGGTACCGATATCCTTCCACTTGGCGTCCGGGATGGTATCGACAAGCACCGCGAAGTATTTCCCGTCTTGGGTAAAGAACAGGGCGGTGTGGGCCGTATTCGTCGAGACGAACTGCTTGACGCGGTCGCCTTCTTTGACCCCGCAGGAATCGATATCTCCGCCTGCTGACTTGAAGGAGCGCGGGCTTGTCCGCTTGATATAGCCTTGATTGGTCAGCGTAATGATGCAATCCTCTGCATTGATCTGCATCGCAAGGTCTATCTTAATCTCTTCGATTTCGCCTTGGATTTCGCTGAGGCGCGGTTCGGCGTACTTTTTCTTGATGTCGGAGAGCTCGCCGACGATGACGCTGATCAGCTTTTTCTCGCTGGCGAGGATCGCTTCCAGCTCGGTGATCTCTTTGCCGAGTGCTTCGAGTTCCTTTTCCAGCTTGACGATGTCGATACGGGTCAGGGACGCCAGCTGGATCGCAAGAATCGCGTCGGCCTGCACATCAGAGAAGCCGAACTTCTCGGTGATGTTCTTCTTCGCATCGGCACGGTCTTCGGAATCCATGATCGTATCGACGATTTCACGCAGGATGGAGCGGGCTTTGATCAAGCCTTCGACGACTTCCTGTCGGTGTTTTTTGCGTTCCAGATCATAAGCAGAACGGCGGGTAACGACTTCCTTCTGGTGCGTGATGTAGGCGTTGAGCAACTGTTTGAGCCCCATCTGCTTGATCGTACCCTCGTGAATCGCGTTCATGTTGTAGTTGTAGAAGATCTGCAGATCGGTGTTTTTGTACAGGTAGTTGAGGATCTGTTGTGGGTCAGCTTCTTTGCGGATGTCGATGACGATGCGGACTTTTTTCAGCTCCGCCTCTTTACGTCCGGTCTCGTCGCGAATGGTGAGTGCGCCTTCGACTTTACGCTCCATCAGGAGTTCATCGATCTGAGCGACCAGCTTGGACTTGACGACATCGTACGGAATCTCGCTGATGACGATGCGCTTGACCTTACCGCCTTTTGGCTCATCCACATCGGCACGGGCACGGATGATGAATTGACCGCGTCCTGTCTCAAATGCTTTCCTGATCCCGGACACACCCTGGATGATCCCTCCTGTCGGGAAGTCTGGGCCTTTGACATGGGTCATCAGCTCATCGAGGGTGATCTCCGGATTTTTCATCTGGGCAATCGTCGCATCGATCACTTCGCCCAGGTTATGGGTCGGGATATCCGTGGCAAAACCTACGGCGATCCCGGATGCACCATTCACCAGCAGGTTCGGAAAACGCGCTGGCAGCACAGATGGCTGCTGTGTGGAGTTATCATAGTTCGGAATGAACGTAACGGTATCTTTTTCAATGTCGCGCAGCATTTCATTGGCCAGCGCAGACAGCTTCGCCTCGGTATAACGCATCGCCGCAGGCGGGTCGGCGTCCAAGCTACCGAAGTTCCCTTGGCCTTGGATCAAGACATGGCGCATCTTCCACCATTGGGCCATACGCACCATGGTTTCGTAGATCGCGCTGTCGCCGTGCGGGTGATACGTACCCATCACCGTACCGACCGTTTTGGCCGATTTACGGTAGGCTTTGTCAAACGTATTGCCCTCTTCATACATCGCGTACAGAATACGACGCTGTACCGGCTTGAGGCCGTCACGGGCATCAGGAATCGCGCGTGAGAGGATAACCAGGTTGGCATAATCCCCAAAGCGCTTCCCCATGATTTCGGTGAAGCTTTGCTTAATAATCTGGTTGGAGTACATCCTTACTCATCCTCTCCCATCTCAAAGGTGACATGGTTCTCAATCCATTCACGGCGCGGCGGAACTTTATCGCCCATGAGAGTGGTGATGAGCTTCTCGCTGGCTGGCAGGTTTTCATCCAGCGCGATTTGGATCAGCTTGCGGTTTTCCGGGTCCATCGTGGTCTCCCACAGCTGCTCAGGGTTCATCTCACCGAGACCTTTATAACGGGTGATTTTCGCCCCGCGGCCTACTTTCTTAAGAGCAGCCTCCAGCTCGTAGTCATCCCAGCAATAGATCACGTCAGACTTCTTGCCTTCCTTGGTGACCGAGTAGAGCGGCGGCTGGGCGATATAGAGACGGCCTGCCTTGACCAGCTCCTGCATGTAGCGGAAGAAGAACGTGAGAAGCAGAGTCTGGATGTGTGATCCGTCGACGTCCGCGTCCGACATGATGATGATTTTGTCAAAAGCGCAGTTCTCCACATTCATCTCATCGCCGAGGTCGGTCTCGAGTACCTCCAGAATCGTGCGGAACTCTTCGTTGGCCAGCACTTCGGACAGCTTCGCCTTCTCGGTGTTGAGCGGTTTTCCCTTCAGGCTGAAAATCGCTTGGAATTCCGCGCTGCGCGCCTGCTTGGCAGAACCGCCCGCAGAGTCACCCTCGACGAGGAACAGTTCATTACGGCTCTTGTCCTTGTTTTGAGGTGGCGTATATTTTTCCGAGATGGATTTGCGCTTCTTGGCACCTTTGCCTTTTTTGTCGCCGCGCAGGGCTTCCCGCTGTTTGCGGAGCTCTTCACGGATTTGGGCGGATTTGACCGCTTTTTCGACGAGCAGCTTGGCGATTTCCGGGTTTTCCTCGAGGAAAAAGCCCAGCTTCTCACCGACGATCTGCTCTACTGTCGCACGCGCTTCTTCGTTCCCCAGCTTATCCTTGGTCTGGGACTCGAACTGCACGTCTGACATCTGCAGCGACAGCACGCCGAGGAAGCCTTCGCGCAGATCGTTCCCGGTCAGATTGGCGTCTTTTTCCTTGAGCAGCCCTTTTTTCCGGGCAAAATCGTTGAATACGCGTGTCGTCGCATTGCGAAAGCCAGTGACATGCGTACCGCCGTCGACGGTTGGAATGGAGTTGACATAAGAGACAAGTGTCTCGGTATAGCCATCGTTATATTGGAACGCCAGCTCAGCGTAAACGTTATCTTTTTCACCTTCAAAATAAACCGTAGGGTGCAGGGCGGCCTTGCCTTCGTTGAGATATTCCACATAAGTGCGGATGCCCTCTGGGTAGTGGAATTCGTCACGCTTGATTTCGCTGCCGCGTCTGTCTACCAGTACCATGCGGATGCCTTTGAGCAAAAAGGCGGTCTCGCGCATACGCTCACAGATCAGTTCATAATCAAATTTGGTCGTGGTAAAAACAGCTTCATCTGGCTTAAAGCTGACCGTGGTACCTGTTCGCTTGGTGGTACCGACGATATCAAGCCCGGTGACCGGTTTTCCGACGTGCTCTAGGCCGTTTTCATCGACCACATATTCATATCGTTGCTTGTAGATATTGCCTTCGCGGTGGATCTCCACCTCAAGCCATTTGGACAGGGCTACGACGACACTTGAACCTACGCCGTGCAGACCACCTGATTTTTTATAACCGCCGCCGCCAAATTTTCCCCCGGCATGCAGCGTGGTAAAAATAACTTCCGGCACAGGGCGTCCTGTCTTGTGCATCCCGGTCGGTATCCCCCGCCCGTGGTCCTCGACGCTGACGCTGCCGTCTTTGTATAACGTGACGATGATGGTGTCGTTGTAGCCGGCGAGACTTTCGTCTTTGGCATTGTCAACGATCTCCCAGACAAGATGATGAAGACCTCGGGTTCCTGTCGAACCTATGTACATCCCAGGGCGTTTCCGGACGGCAATAAGGCCTTCTAACACCTGAATGTCGTCTTCTGTATATGTCAGTGCTTGCTTTTCCGTCATTCGCTTCTCCCCTCTAAATCGTGTTACTGTTGTGAGCGAACACTTAATCGCTATTGTAAACCATTTGGCGGAGTAAAAAAACACGTTCGACAAAAAAAACGGGCCATCCCGCATGAGCAAGATGGCTTTGGATTGGCGTTCCGGCCTCTTTATCCCTGGATTTTTGCCAGTTCTTCTTCGTCGATTTCGTAGTTGGCGTAGACGTTTTGCACATCGTCGTTATCTTCGAAGGCGTCCATCATTTTCACCATTTTGACCGCATCTTCCCCTGTGATGCGAACGGTGTTTTGTGGAATCCACTGTACTTCCGCTTGGGCAAACTTGTAGCCTTCAGCTTCGAGCGCGCCTTTGACTTGGTCTAGTTCATGCGGGTGGGTCAGGATTTGGTAGTGGTCTTCGGTGGTTTCCATATCTTCCGCACCTGCTTCCACCGCTTGCATCAGCATGGTGTCTTCGTCGACTTCGAATTCTTCACGGTCGATCACGATGACGCCTTTTTTGTCAAACATAAAGCTGACGGAACCGGTCTCACCCATGTTGCCGCCGCGCTTGTTGAAGATCGCACGTACGTCTGCTGCGGTACGGTTGCGGTTGTCGGAGAGGCATTCGACAATAATCGCGCAGCCGCCTGGGCCGTAGCCTTCATAACGGATTTCTTCGTAGTTGTCTGCGTTGCCTTGATCGGTTGCTTTTTTGATCGCACGGTCGATGTTATCGACAGGCATATTGATGGCACGCGCATTGGCGATGACGGCTTTCAGCGCGAGGTTGGCGTTCGGGTCTGGACCGCCTTGTTTGGCTGTTACGTAGATTTGACGGGCAAGCTTAACGAATTGGTTGTTCTTCTTTTGGTCAGCTGCACCTTTTCTTCCGGCGAATAATTTAAACTTTGGCATGATGGATTCTCCTTACCATAGTGAATAAAGATGGTGAAAAACTAAAACTTTCGTCCAATCATATATTTTAGCAAAGACTATGGAACAGAAACAATATGGCTGGGAAAAAATTATCAGCAGCCGTTTGCCGTTAATCCCAAGTGAATCGGGCAAACTATCGGTTGTAGTTCACTACACGCAAAAGGGGGATTCTACGGTGCTTAGTGCGACGAAACCGTTTATCAAGCTGCATAAATACGACCAGAACCTCGTGTCCGACATTCAGGCGCTCAACTCTTCCGGTTACCACAAGGACGATATCTGGGTGATCAAGTGGAACCCGACGAAGAATCACTCTAACCAACGTAACAACTATTATAAATACAGCACCCATTTTGAGAGCGCGGTCGGCGATATTGACAGCAAAGCGCACTTCTTTGACAACGGTGGGGAAGAAATCCGCACCCGTCTGGAAAAGCTGGGTCTGACCAAGGACGAGGCTTCTGCGCTGTTCCGTGAGCTTCAGGAGACCGAAGCGACCTGCATTTTGGCGGTGCGTGATCTGAAGGATAACATCATCGAGATGAATACGCGGATTGCAGCACGATAACCAGCAGGGATGCCGGGCAGACTGTCAGTGGATTGGCGCTGACAGCCTGTCCCTTTTAGCGTTTCAACCAGTTTTTCACCTCATCTGCGACACGCTCAGGCGCATCCCAGTGGACCATATGGCCCGTGTTTTCGATGGCTACACAGACTGCGTCTGGATGATGGCTTTTCAAAAGATTCACACCATTCTCCCGTGCCAACTCCATCGTCGGAGGCATCGTTCCCCGCACAAGCAGGATCGGTGCGCTCACCCGATCATATACACGACGGAACGGTTCCTGGTAGAACGATTTCATGATCGCAAGCAGCGTCTCTTTGGTCACAATCAGCTGAATCCCTTCTGCTGTCTCCTGCATCGAATCACGGGTCATGTCATCCAGACGGTCGTTCCACCGGAAGGAAAATGCGCTGTAACGCGCAATTGCTTCTTTCCACGTGGCACAGCGAAAACTGCCGAGATACTCGTCCCACTCGCGCAGGCTCCGCTCCAAGCTGTCATGCGGGCGGTCCTGTGGTGCGACAAAGCCGCCGTCGAGCATGATCAGCCCTGTCACCTTATCTGGATAGGCAGCGGCGTAAAACAGGGAAAGGGCAGCCCCCCACGAGTGGCCCATCAGGGTAAACTGCGTCAGCCCAAGCACGGTCACGACGCCATCCAACCAAGCGGCGAGCGTAGTAAATAAGTATGAATTTTCAGTGGAGAAGCCAGGGGTGAGACCGTGCCCCGGCATATCTAACGCAACGAGATGATACTCGTCTTGGAGCAGCTCTGCCAATTCAAAAAAGCTGGCGGCACTGCCTGTAAGCCCATGGATGCAGAGGATGACAGGCTTATCGGGATTGCTCCAGAGATAGCCGTTAACGGTTTGGTCACCCAGCGTTAGGTTGATTTGTTGCATAGGACTTTACTCCCTTCTTTTGGTGATGGACATGCTTGTGAGAAGCCTATCGATCCAGTTACATATAGACGCAAAAACTCCCCAGAAGGTCAGGGGAGTTTTCACATGATGATGGTGGTTCTATTCTTCTTTCAGGTCAACGAGCTCGATGCCTTCGAGTACTTCGTTGAGTTTTGCGTGTGCTGCTTCTTCTTCGGATTCTTCGAGCTGAACGAGTTCGCCACCTTCGATTTTGAATACGAAAATGTCGATTTCGCCTTCTTCATCCATATCCTCTTCATCGATTGCTTCAGTCAGCGCCATGTATTGCTTGTTGTTGAGTTCGAACTTCGCGATTACTTCGAAGTCGCCGAGCTCGTCGCCGTTTTCATCGTCAAGGGAGATCAGGTCGCCCAATTCCAAGTCTTCGTATTTCATTTCATCTGTCATGTGTGTCCACTGCCTTTCTATTGTTGTTCTTTTTTATGTGAGATTTTCCCATCTGCAGCCAGACGACTGTCCCGGCGCGAAGCAGGACGTGAGTGTGTCCCAAGCGCAAAAGCGCCTCTTCGCCCTCGATGGTGCACTCGCCGTACATCAGGGTATGTACGATCTGCTTGACTTGCTTATAGGACAGACGTCCCAGGATCTGATCCTCCCCACGCAGAGAGTTCCGCAGCTTTTCGCGGCTGCGCAGATCCAATTGGTATGTAGAGAAATAGCGGAGCTTCCAAGCAAACTCCAGGTCGGTGGCATTTTTCTTCAGATGATTACAGCGGCTGCAGGCGTAATCGGTGTTCTCCGGTGAAGAAGTCCCGATGCCCTTGAGCCCGTATCGGTCCCGAAAGCTGGCCTGACGCATCTTGGTCTTGGGAATCAGATGCTCGATGGTCACTTCCTCCTGCTTGAGCGGACGGTGCCTACCCATGCAGACCGGGCTGATTTCACGATACCGACAGTATATCATATGAGCCACCACCTTTTTGGGTAAAGCGGGTTAGAACAAGGGGAGATTGTCCAGATTGTTCTCCTTGATGCCGTCTGGCTCACTGCGCAGGATGTCGCGTCCGTATTTGTGGAACACGTCAACATGGGCGAGTCTGCCTGCTTTGGCATCGGCGAGCGCGGTCTGGTAGTCCAGCTCCCTGCCTGTGTTGGTCCTAAAGGCGGTCAAGTTTCCGTCCTCGTTTTTGCGGACAGCGATTATCTGCTCTTGGGTGGATGGCTGCGGCTGTCCGAAACTTACCATAGCTTGATTGCTGTACGCATCGGGCTGGTACGGGGCACCGTAGCCCTGATAGACTTCACGGGCCATCTGAGCAAATCCGAGACCGGGGCGCGCTTGATTCATCCCTGCATATGGCTGACCCAATGCGGGATTCGGCATCGCTTGACCATACGCGTACGCCTGCGGCTGGTAGCTTTGAAAAGCTTGCATGTTCGCCTGCAGATTCGGCTGATAAACCTGTCCTTGTGGATAACCCATCCCCTGCTGCCCTTGATCACCTTGCCCAGCAGCTTGCGTATACGCCTGCGGCTGCAATGGTTGCTGCTGGCTCATCTGCTGCGTGTAGGACACCTGCTCTTGGGTCGGCATCATACTATACAGTGGGTCGACTCCCAAGGACTGCTGAGTGGACATGCCTTGATCAGCCTGTCGGTTAAACTTGTTGAAGACGTCGATAAAACCTGACTCATACATGTGGAATCCCCTCCTGTCAGGATTAGGATTCCTTGAAAGCTAGTCAATCATACACTTTCCATAAGAGAAAGTAAAGAAAGCCACCTAAAAAAAGATCCCGGAATTCGGGATCATCCACCTTTCCTATCCACCCTGTCTAAAAATAGACCGTTGTCCTCACCAAATCCTGAATACTGCCATCTTTCGCACTCCTTGTATATACCCACAGCTCCCCCGTATTGGCTGTAGGGGTCCGATCAAATGGCAGCGTTCCATAGGCAGGCGCCCCGATATCAGCGGTTGTGAAGCGTTCGTTCGATACAACCACACCGTTCGCATCCCGAAGCTGGTGCAATACGTTGGCCTCAAATGCCCTTGCCTGCCCTTCTATTCGTTGTCCTCTGCCCACTCTCGTACCCGGAAGTGGAGTCCACACCACGATATTGCGGGAAGTGGGCAACGGGAGGATGACATGATACCCCGGCCAGATCACATCTCCTTGAAAACCCGGCCGGCCTTCGTTGGCTTCCGAGATCCTTGCAGGCGGGATGCCGAACCTGCGTGAGACCGCGGCCAATGAATCCCCCTCCTGAATTTCGTAAATAAAGGCAGGAACCGTCAATGGTTGTGCCGGATTAATCAGATTCGGATTTTCGATCTGGTTAATCCCCGCCACTAAGTCAGGAGAGGCACCAAACCGAAGCGCTATACGAAAGAGTGTATCTCCAGATGCTACGATATAAGAAACCCGTCCTGTCTGCAAAAGAGTCGGTACAACCAGTACATCACCCGGGAAAATCAGGCCGGGGTCTGTCACTGGGGGATATAAATGATTGACCCGCAATATTTCTTCCGCCGAACTGTTGAACCGTTGGGCGATGGAGTACAGGGTATCTCCCTGACGTACGGTATAGATGCTGCTTTTCCTCAATACAATGGGCACAGTTCTCCCTCCGTTCTTTGTGTATGGGAAACGGACGATTCATGTATATGCGTATGAACAACCCGATTATTTATGCTCCCCTGCACCGGAGATGAACTTGAGCAAAAAAGCCTAGAGGAATCAGATCCTCTAGGCTCCATGGTCTCACTTTTCTACGATTTATTCCTCAATCACTAATTCCTCAATAATCCCCTTCTCTATCAAAAACGCCTCTTCTGCCTGGATGATCGTGATGATCTCATCGCGGCCTACTTTCATGCCTGCTTTGGCAAGACGGGCTTCGACGAATTGGAGCATCTCTTCGAAATCAACGACTTGTACGTCTTTGTTGTCTGGTGTGTTTGCCATGGGTTGTTCCCTCCTGGTTTTTTGGTTCGATTGTTGTTCCATCGACTTATCATACCATACCGAGGGCTATTTTTTCCAAGCAAACCAAGTGCGGCGGACAGGACGCAGCAGATACGCACTGCCTGCGATCAAGATCAGACTCAGCACCCCATAAATAATCGAAAAGTACGCCCAGACCGGCATGAACCAATCCAGCTTAGGTCCGATGTTCTCACCCAGAATCTCAGACAAGACATACGGCGGGTTCATCCCAGCCAAAAGCTTGATCCCAAGCAGGTTCCACACCGTCTCATCCACGTACACCTCTGGATACATCTGCTGAATCAGCATTCCCAGAAAAATGAAGACCAGACCCGTCCCCACCACGAGGAAAAAGGACAGACCATACGCCGTAATCGTACTGACACCTGTGCGCTTCATCCACGTGGAGCAGAATAGCCCGATCGAACCGAAGCAGATGATATTCACAGAGAAAAAGAGAAGCAGAAGCAACAATTGCGTCGGAGAAATCCCGCCGTACAGGATGACGAAGCTGTACAGAGGCAACGACGTAACCACCAGCAGGAAAATAAACGCAAGCGAGGTCACGATCTTGCTCATAATGATTTTGGCCGGGCTCAGATGGGTCGTCAACAGAATATTGAGTGTCTGACGCTCACGCTCGCCGCTGATCGCGCCTGCGGACAGTGCCGGAGCGATGAAACAGATCATTCCGTATTGGATCACCGCAAGCATGACGAACAGTTCGCTGTTGTCGCCCGGTGAGATGTAGCTGTTCATCTGCTGGATAAAAATAAACCCAAGCAGAATCGCCCCCATCACGAGCAGATAGAGACCAAGAATCCAAAAAGTTTTGGGGGTACGGAATCTCTCCCGCATTTCTTTGACGATCAGCGGGTTGGTAAAAAAGTCCGTCATTAGTTGCCCACTCCTTCCGTGATCGCTAAGAAGACATCTTCGAGGTTCTCTTTGGAATCGCCGAAGTGAAGCACCGGGATGCCTTCCTGTACCAGCTTCATCAGCAGACCAGCTTTGTCACTGTCATTGCCTGTGAAATGAAAACGGAAATGACTCCCCTTATTATCCAGTCGCTTGACCAATGGCGAGGCAGCGAGGATTCGCTCGGTCTCTTCAAGCTTGTCGAGGGTCTTCAATTGCATGACCGCAATGCCACGTGTCTCGACACTTACTTCATCGACAGAGCCGCAGGCGATCAGATTGCCTTTTTCGATCACACCGATATCGTCACACAGCTCAGCCAATTCAGGCAGGATGTGCGAGCTGATGATGATGGTTTTGCCCATGCTGCGCAGTTTTTTGAGGATCTCCCGCATTTCGATCCGGGCACGCGGGTCAAGACCAGAGGCAGGCTCGTCGAGGATCAGGACTTCCGGGCTGTGGACGAGGCAACGGGCCAGACCGAGGCGCTGCTTCATCCCGCGGGAGAGTGAATCGACATAAGCGTCTGCTTTGTTAGACAGATTGACCAGTTCGAGCAGATCGGCAATCAGATTGGATCTCTTGCTGTGCGGGATGTTGTACGCCCCCGCGTAGAAGTCCAGATATTCCGTCGCCTTCAGGTTATCGTAGACCCCGAAGAAGTCCGGCATATAGCCAAGCACCTGCCGTACATCCTTTGGTTCTTTGATCACATCATATCCGGCCACATAGGCGCGGCCGCTGGTTGGGCCAAGCAGTGTGGAGAGGATCATCATCGTGGTGGATTTGCCTGCGCCATTGGGTCCGATGAAGCCGAAGACCTTGCCTTTGCCGATCTCTAGGTTCAGGTCGTTGAGCGCGTGCAGTTTGCCATAATGTTTGGTGAGATTTTCTGTGCGAATCATCTTATTTCTCCTCTCCTTCCAAGCGGAAAGACGGTTCTGGCACGTTCAGACGCTGGTCGCTGCTGTTCGTGATGCGCAGACGCAGATGGCCTGCTGATGTGAGATACTGTTTTAGCTCCGCCCCTTCGAGCACGATGTGGGCCTTCTCATTTGGCACCTCGATCCACTGATTGGAGCTGGCGTGGAAGAGTTCTTTTTTGAACAGCAGGTAGGAACTTGCCTCCAGTGGGATCTCCAGCTTTTGCGCCTCGACCTGATCATCTGAGACAGCCAATCCAAATGTCACACTGCCCCGACCGATCTGCCATTGACCAGTATGAAGCGGATAGGCTTCTCCCTCCTGTGCGATGACATAAGGAGTGTGGATTCCGAATGGATAGACGCTGCGCTTGGTCTCTGTGTCCTTGAGCGTAATCTTTTGTTTGATCACTTGGAGGTGGTGCGCTTGGGTATCAGAGAGATCCATCGTCACGACCGGCATTGGCTGTGAGGACAGACCCACCAACCGGATGCTGTTATCCCCGTAAAAGGTGGTAAGGTCACGCTTGGAAATCTCCACCAGCTGATCTCGATCCATGACGGCATCTCGGTTCATCTCTTGTGGGGCAAAGAACGGTTGCAGGGTGAGATCCACCTGCTTTTCTTCTCCTTTTTTGATGGCACCGAGTGGGATTCGCTGCATTCCCATCACCAAGAATAATTCATCCAGATCAAAAGAGGTATGATTCTTCACTGTTCCACGTACTTGCTGTCCTTCCATGTTCAATTGGGCTTCAAAAGAACCGATATCTGTTTTTTCTCCAGAAGCGATCGCTTGACGGAGGGTCAGATAGGGAACGTGTTGGTAGTGAAACGTCAGTTGGCCCGCCTCATTCTGTTCCGTAGACGCATTCGTCAGCCATGTATTGTGGCTGGTTAACGCAATTGGTAAAGCCGTATACCCTTTCTCGATATGGACGGTATATTCCCCACCTGCCGTCGCGAGGAAGGAGGCCGCTGTCTGTACATCAGCCAGCTTGTGATCAATGATGTTGATCTCAGAGACACTGTAGCTCGAATTGCCGTCTGTCACCATCGATTTACCAATCACATAGACACCGATCATCAAAACCAGTGCAGACGCCGGAATGATCCCCCATGCCCATTCACGACGATCTTTTCGTTTTAGGATCACATACAAAAGCGGTGCGATCACAAGGATATAAACCAGCCAGATGACGGCCAGCCATTCTACCCGTGGCAGATTGACACCCGGAATTAATTTACTGAACTCTGGAAGCACCCCATTCACTGCTACTCCCTGATTCCCTGCTGTGAACAATTGATACTTGGTAGCAAGCTGTGACCACAGATCACGGTTGTACTGCCAGGAAGCGAGTGGCTCTGCGCTGACATCATAGTTAGCCAGCAGCACTTTCCCCCGCCCTACTTTTTTCAAGACGAACAGGGATTCGTCACGATTGTAGACTCCAAGAGAGGTCACTGGGGATGAAGTCTGCTTGGTCAGAAATTTTAATTCTTCTACGTTCTGGGTCGCGCCCGGATTCTTCTTCACCTGGATCCATTCAGCGAGATTGGCTGCGGCACCACTGGCTTTATCCCCGGTGGAGAGGAGTAAGACCCCGCCTCCCTGCACCCAACTCTTCACCGCTTCTACTTGTGCTGGACGGATTGCATCAGCAGCCAGATTCCCGATCGCCAGAATATTCATATGCCGCAGCATCAGAGAATCATCTGGCAGCTCGCTCGGGCTCAAGTGCACAGTCTTTGCTTCATTCCAGCTGCTGTCATAGCGGTATGCGACACCCTCATTGAGTAAGTTCATAAAGTGAAACGCGTTGCGGTTCTGATCCAGCACGACTACCGTTCTCGGGTCGCTTGTTCCTACCGTTTCCAATTTTTCTGTGGCCAGAACCTTGTTCCCCTCTACCACTTGGATGCGAAGCGGTCCCCTCATCAGATACACCGCAGGGAGGGTAAACTGGTAGGTCTTGGTCTGCCCCTTGCTTAGCGTGACCGCTTGTGCCAGTACGCCTGATTTCGCATTTGCATGATCATCGCTCTCCAACTGTAACATCCCAGAAATATCCTGCGTCTCACTGGTAAGTGTTACATCGAGCTTCGCCCACTGATTCTGCTTCAAAATCTCACTCAGCGGGATATCTACCTCTATCTCAACCTCATTATCCGCCCATGCCATCTGTGCGGGGAGCCCCGCAAACAGCAGGGCCAGGACTACGATCCATTTCCACATGAGTCTACTCTCTCCTCTATCTGTTAATCTCGCTTGGCAATCTTGAATTCGGTCCCTGTCTCCCCTTTGACAGCGAGCAACATCAGGTCACTGTGACTGGCCCAGTTGGCCCCTACTGGCATTTTCCCGGCAATCGCCGAACCATCGATCACCTCTTGATCCAATGGTGTCTGGTTTGGATTGACGCTCACGAGCTCACCGTTGGAATTGATATAGCTCAGATGCTCCTGATCCACCCACGACGGGGAATCCCCAGTTCCGATCCCCTGTTTTTTCCCGGTCGCAAGCGTCAGGACGAAGATCTGGTCATCCTGCATGTACGCAAGCTGTTTGCCATCTGGTGACCAAGCCGGGTAGCTCCCCTCAGCTACTTTTTGGTTCTCAAAGGCATTTAGCCGGATCAGCCAGATTTCATCTTGGTCTCCAACGGTTTTACTATAGGCGATCCGCTGGTCATTCGGCTCCCAGCTTACCGAATTGATCACCGCGCCCGCCTCTTGATGCAGCAGCATACTTCCGCCGCCAATTTTTTGATCGTGTTCAGAGGTAGTGGCATCAATGATCCACAGCCTCGCCTGATCATCGCTATTGTCGAGCAGGGCCAGGCGGTTGCTGTTGTTCGCCCAGCTGATTGCGTCATAGGTACCGTCTGTCTTCGGCAGTCGAATCGGTGTTTCCTGACGACTTTCTTCTATTAAATAAGTTTGCAGTCGCGAATCAGACGTGATCGTGGCAACCCGCTCACCTGAGTTGGAGATCGCCACCTGCTGCACCTTCGGCTGATGGTCAAAAGTCAGGGTCTGCTGATCCTCAATCGTGATCCCATCCCCATTCCAGAGGGCCAAGAGTGACCCAAGTCCCAGTGCGATCACTCCGCCTGCCAGCCACCCTATTGACTTGCGGGTCTTTTTCTGTGTAGGAACGGCTTGCAGGGCGCCGTGTCCCTGTGCCTGCTGGGCTTTCATCTGTTCCAGCAGCTTTTTCTTCAAATCCGCTTTTAGTTGATAATTGACAGGCACCGCCTTGCGCATGTGCTGTAAGTGCGACAAAAGCTCGGATACCGTGGAGTCATGGAGTTCATCTGTGAAGCGTGGCTCATCCTTCATGGCGGTCTGCCTCCTTGTACAGTTTTTGCAATTGCTGCAGGCCACGGTGGGTGATCATCTTGACGCTCGAATCGGTCTTGCCCAACACCTCTGCCACCTGTGAGATTTTCAGATCGGCAAAATACCGCAGGGTCAGCACGTCGCGTTGATCGGTCGACAGCTTATCCATCATCTCGCCAAGCAGGCGGACCTGTTCATTGCTCAGTGCCTGTTGCTCCGGCTGCCACGTATCATCTGTCTCTTGCCCAAAAAGCAGGTCCTCGTTCTCTGTCGGCAGCTCCCGATTCTTGCGGACGAAATCAACGAACGTATTATGGGCGATCCGAAAAATCCACGAAGCAAACGGACTCGTGCGGCTGTACTGGTCAAACTTTTCCAAAGCTTTGAGAAAAACGGTCGTCGTCAGATCATCGGCATCCCACGAATTATACACCCGACAGCGCAGATAACGGTTGACCCGGTCAAAAAACTCATCATATAGTTCAGGGAAGTCTCTTGTTTCGATCATCCCAGTCGTCCTCTCTTGCACAACCGGAGATGACTCTTGTTCATCCCCATATTTGATTGCCATCTTCATCACACATCCCCCAACCTCACGTTCTATCCCTTTTGACGGCTTGAACGAAAAAAAGGTCACGAACCAGCGAAAAAAAAAATCAAGCACCCGTACCTCCCCACTGTCCAAAAAGGGGAAACGAGTGCCGCAACACCTTGCTGTTATTGGTTTTGTAGCAGGTACCGCCATTCTGTAAGATTATGACTTGGCTCCGAGTCCCTGCTCCAGATCCGCGATGATATCACGGGCAGTCTCGATGCCGACCGATAGACGTACAAGTCCCTTTGTGATGCCCGTCGCCTGCCGCTGCTCCTCGGTAAAAGCACGGTGCGAGGTGGTCACAGGATGGGAGACACTGGTTTCCACTCCGGCAAGCGATGGAGCCAGCTTGATCCAAGACAATGCCCGGTAAAACTCATAAATCTTCTCCTCATCTGCCAGACAGAAGGAGATCATCGCCCCCTGTTTATGATGATGGAAGAATGCAGTCTCTTGTTCAGTCGGGTAGTATACCGCTTTTACCTTTGGATGGCTCCGCAAGAATTCAGCCACTTCTTTGGCGTTGTCACACTGTTTTTCCATACGAAGCGCCAGTGTCTTCAGACCACGTGCGGTCAGCCATGCTTCAAACGGACTGAGCGATGCCCCATAGGTCTCGACGATCTGCTTGGCCCGTGCCACCAGATCCTGACGCCCGACCAGCACACCAGATGTCACGTCACTGTGTCCACCGATATACTTCGTCCCGCTGTGTACAACCAGCTCCGCCCCATAGGTGATTGGACGCACCAGATACGGCGTCGCAAACGTATTGTCAATCATCGTCACCAGACCATGTGCCTTAGCCTGTGTAATCCAATGCGGCATATCTACGACAGACAACAGCGGATTGGTGATCGTCTCGAAAAAGAGCATCTTCGTCTTCGGCGTCACGAAAGCGTCCAGCGTCTTTTCTTCATTGAGGTTGATGCTGGTCATCTCAATGCCAAAACGGGAAAGCTCATTGTGCAACAGCCCATACGTCCCGCCATAGATCTCATGGGAGACCAGGATATGATCGCCAGGCCCAAGCACAGCCAGAAGCCCTGCCATGATCGCACCCATCCCGGATGCAGCACTGACGCCTTTTTCCGCTTCTTCCAAGGTGGCTACAGCATCTGCCAGCTCCGTCTGGTTCGGATTTCCATTGCGTGTATAGAGGTAACCGCGTTCGCCCGCGTAATATTGTTCCACTTCCTCCAAGCCCGGAAAGGCAAATACAGAGGTTTGATAAATCGGAGTTGCCTTGCTCACGTCTTCTTGTATGTGCGGATGACGGATATGAACTGTTTTGGTCTCAAATTGTTTCGTCATGTGTTTTCCGCTCCTGTCAGGTTTTCTTCCATCATATCATAAAAATTTTTTTTAGGTAAATGAATGCAAATAATAAACGTTAGTTTCGTCTTACGGGTGGTATAATGTGAATAAGAAAAACCGTGAGTGTTGGTAGCACCCACGGTTGATCAACAGTAAGAGTTCCCTTATAGGGTGCGGCTCACAACGTCAAGCGGGAATAGACCTCCAGCCTCGTCAGCTTAAGGGAGGTCTACTTCTTTTTATGAGACAGGATTGCTACGATGAGTGACCCGAAACCGAGCATCAACGAAATCGCTTCATACACTGTCATATAGCATCACCCCCTGATCGTATGACATAGGGAGTGAGCCGACCGCCCTTAAGGGAGCCAATCTTCTGTTGTACCAAAATCATAAGCGTGAATAATAGGTTTACAAGTTTATAAATTAGCTTTATTTTTACATATTTCTACATCGATCACGTTTTGGAGGCCCCGTCAGATGCTTGCTCTTTTCTCCTTTGCCCAGTTCTTGATCATGCAGGTCTGGTTCAGCTTCTCGGCTGTGTTGCCGCAACTTTCGGAAGAATGGCAGCTTAGCTCCACGCAAGCTGGACTGATCGTCTCTGTCTTTCATCTGGGCTATATTGTTTCCGTTTTCATTAATAGTTTTTTAAGCGATAAGCAAAATCCGCGGCGGCTGTTCATCTTCGGGGCGATTGTTGCCGGACTGGCCAGCCTGCTGTTTGCCTATGCGGCACAGGGATTTGTCTCGGCAATGCTGCTCCGGTTTCTCGCGGGGCTTGGGATCGGCGGGATATATGTACCGGGGATGAAGCTCCTGTCGGGAATCTATCCGCCTGAGCAGCGTGGACGGGCGCTTGGCATCTTTGTCGGTTCACTTGTGCTTGGTTCGGGTATGTCTCTTTTACTGGCGGGGATGTTCGTCTCAATGATCAGCTGGCAAGGTGTCATTATCATCACCGGGATCTCGTCGCTCGTCGGTGCGGCCGTCGTATCACTGGCTAAGATCCCGCCCATGACTGTCTCCAACCACCATTTTTCCCTTGCACTAATCAAGCGGGTCTTTACCAAAAGCAATGTGCTGATGAACCTGAGCTACGGTGGTCATATGTGGGAGCTTTATGCGATGTGGGCGTGGATCGGGCCGTTTTTCGTTGAGGTGCTGAAGCTGACCGGGTACCAGTCAGATCAGGCCGCATCCATCGGCAATATGATCGGAGCGCTGGTCATCATGATCGGGGCGATTGCCACCAGTTACGGCGGTCACCTGTCAGATCGGGTGGGCCGGAGCAAAGCGATCCTCAGCTTTATCCTGATCAGTATGGTCTGCTCGTTTGTCATGGGCTGGCTGATGTACGCGCCGCTTTGGATTTTGGTTGGGGTGGCTGTGATCTACGGCTTTACAATCATCGGTGATTCGCCGATCTACTCTACCGCTCTGACCGAGCTGTCTGATCCAGACGTGGTGGGGCTTGCGTTGGGTGTGCAGTCTGTGATTGGCTTTGGCATCACGGTCATATCCCCTGCCCTGTTCGGTCTGATCCTCGAAATCTTCGCCGGCAATCCCCTCTATCAATGGGGAATGGCCTTTACCTGCCTTGGTTTTGGCGCGGCTGTCACCCCGCTGTGTCTCGCACGTCTGCGCCGTCTTCCGGACAGCTATCAGATGGCGAATGGCAAACGATAACGTTTTGTGCTATAATCCGTCATTAGAACAAGACATGGCAACATCAGGAAGGAGAGTAGAGATGAAAAAATATGCACTTACACTGACCAGCCTGTTGCTTACAGCAAGCCTCGTGACGGGTTGCGGCGGCGGTAACCAGACCGACGAACACGCCAACCACAACGATTCTACCCAGACCGGGCAGCCGGCCGATCAAGCCACACAACCTGACCAAGCCAACCAGACTCCGCCTGCGGGCGATGTCGGCCCAACCGGTGAGAAAAAATGGGACAAGCCGCCTGCGATGCAGATCGACCCGAACAAATCCTACACAGCGACGATCACCACCACTATGGGCGACATCAAAATCGAGCTGTTCGCCAAGGACGCTCCGAAGACCGTCAACAACTTCGTCTTCCTGGCCAAAGAGGACTTTTATGACGGCATCATTTTCCACCGCGTCATGAAAACCTTCATGATCCAGACCGGCGATCCGCTCGGCAACGGGATGGGTGGCCCAGGATATCGCTTTGAGGACGAGCTGAACAATGGTCACAAATACGAAGTGGGTGTCGTCGCGATGGCCAACGCCGGCCCGAACACCAACGGCAGCCAGTTCTTCATCGGTTCCGGTGATGACATTACAGGTCTGGAGTTCTCCCCAGACTACACCATTTTCGGGAAAGTCATCGAAGGCCAAGACGTGGTCAACAAAATCGCTTCCGTCCCTGTCAAAGCAGGTGCAAGCGGTGAGGCCAGCTCCCCTGTGACACCGGTTTCCATGAAAGACGTCAAGATCGAAGAAAAGTAAATCAAGCATGCCAAAAACACCTGTTTCCCGCTATTTTCCGGCGGTGGGACAGGTGTTTTCCATTCATCCCCTGTTGCTTTTTCTCCTGTTCATCCCCTACACTTGGGTGACCGATCCGCTTTCACAGCCACAAGCCAAAAAAGCGAAAAGGAGACCGATATGAATATGATTTCTTGGTTGCGCAAGATGCTCACGGTCACTACAGGCATCTATTGCGCATTATTATTGTTTACGAATCCGACCGCAGCATCTGCTCCGGTTCACATATATACAGGCAGCACAGGTAATGACATTACGTATTTGCAGCAAAAGCTTCAACAGCTGGGTCTGTATCAAGGCACACTGGACGGCGTTGTCACAGAAGACATGATCGATGCCGTCAACATGTTTCAGCGGCTCTATGGACTCCCAGTCACAAGTGAACTGGATCAGGCAACCGTCCAACAGATAAAAGCCGCTCAGGTTACCACAAAAGAAATCGACCTGCTCGAACGGCTGGTCTATGCCGAGGGACGCGGCGAATCCTTGCAGGGGCAGACGGCCATCGCTGCCGTCGTACTCAACCGGATGAAGTCATCCCAATTCCCCAAAACGGTGCATGAAGTGATTTTTGAGAAAAACTCCTTCTCAACCGTCCAAGACGGTGCCCTGCCGAAGGAAAAGAATGAAATGGCGCAAAAGGCAGTTCGGGCCGCATTAGCAGGCAAAGACCCATCGAAGGGTGCGATTTTCTTTTTTAATCCCAAAAAGGTTACCTCTTCTTGGATGTGGTCACGTCCCCGTGCGGTGTTGATCGGAAATCACATTTTTGCCCACTAATGTTCACACCATCCTGTATATTTCATCTATTTTTATTTTTGCTTAATACCATCTTAATAAATAGCTGTTAGGATAATAACTGTAATCAACGTTTAACTTTTTGAGAAAAGTTCAAGGCTGACGCCTTTGGTAAGTATTCGAGATGTGTTCGACTACAGAGTACGCATAATCATGTCACAACCGACGTGATTGTCCATACTCTGTAGTACCTCTCAAGCGTAGCGGTAAGACCGGGTGAGAGCGGTTTTATCGCAGGAGATATTTACGCTTTTCTCAGCAAACCCCCATACTTGAGCATCCTACTTCTAAGTGGGGTGCTATTTTTTTGTGTTTTATGGGGGTTGTTGCTCGTGTCGGTGGATGGGAGAGCAGGCGGTGGGCAGGAGGCTTGCCTTGTTTGAAAAACCCGAAGGGGTTGGGACTGGCCGCTCCGGGAAAAGAAAGGGCTTGTTAGGGTCAAAAATTCCGAAGAAGCCCTTTCAAACGTAGAGTTTGCCCCTGGGAGGATTCGGAGAAGTATGGGACGCCCTTTCTTTCCCCTCCGCTGGGTGTGTTTTTCAAAAGAGGCGTGCCTCCTGCCCACCGCCTTCTCTCCTCCAGCCTTGGAGTAGCAAAGACCGCCATTAAAACATAAAGGGATTATGGAATAATAAAAAGATAAAAGAGGAAAAGGACTTTCCTCGCGATGAATCGCGGTGGGAAAGTCCTTTTGGTATGTTGTCATGCTAGATGATGGGAATACTCTTCCGTAACGACTTTACTTACATCCGATTAAAAACCGACTTAAAACCCGTAAATCGACATACCGCCATCCACCGAAATCGTCTGTCCCGTGATATAAGCAGCAGCATCCGAAGCGAGGAAGATCGTCGGCCCGACCAGATCCTCCAAGTCTCCGATTCGTCCCATCGGTGTATGATCCAGCACCTCTGCTACGAACGCCGGGTCATCCAAGAGCTTCTCGGTTAATGGCGTGCGGAAGTACCACGGTGCAATCGAGTTGATACAGACGCCGAATTTGCTCCATTCTAATGAAAGAACACGCGTCATGTGGATGATTCCGGCTTTGCTGGCACCATAGGCAACTCCGGTGCGGAGCGCGACTTGGCCTGCGACGGATGCGATGTTGACGATGCGGCCGTATTTTTGCTCAGTCATGACTTTTCCGGCGGCTTGGGCCATGAAAAAGTTGGCCTTGAGGTCGAGGTCGACGACGCGGTCCCATTCTTCCTGGGTGACATCGAGGGCTTTGGTACGGATGTTCATGCCTGCGTTGTTGATGAGGATATGCAGTCCGCCCAGTTCACACAGGGTGTCTTCGACGATGCGTTGTGGTGATTCTGGATCGGTCAGGTCGGCTACGATGCCGTGGGCACGGCGGCCAAGTGCCTGGATGTCGATGACCAGCTGTTCCAGCTCAGATGCGGTGCGGGAAACGACAGCCACATCTGCGCCTGCTTCTGCGAGACCGATCGCAAGCGCACGGCCAATCCCTCTGCCTGCTCCTGTGACAATTGCCGTTTTTCCGGTCAGATCAAAACGTTGTTTCATATCGATCCCCTCTTTTCGTTTCATTGGTGTTATAATAAAAGGCGTTATTTTACATAGGAGGCTTGTCATATGCGTTTATACAGTCAGTTTACGCTCGCTGAATTACAGGAAGAGATGGAGAAGCTTCGCAAAGCGATCGAAGAGAAGCGCGAGATTGGAGACATGGTAAGTGTCGGGATCTTCGAGCAGAAGTTCTTTTTGGCGAAGTCGTACTATATCGGCACCAGCGAGTTTTTTATCGGTAAAAGCTACAAGGTGCATGGGTTTGACGCACCGTTTACGATTGACTACTTCAATGGCGTATTTGCTTGGGGCCGTTTTGAAGGTTCTGAGGAGCAGACAGGCTATCCGGTCGGAATGTTGGAGAGCCTGTTCTAGTCAAAATAGGCACTCCCCTACGGCAGACGCTCGCCGCGACCAGCCACCCAGAGCTTGTACCAGTCTTCCCGTGAGAGCTGGATGCGGCATGCTTCTGCCCCTTCACGGATATTTTCCGGACGGTTGCTGCCTAAGAGCGGGATGATCTGAGCCGGATGGTGCATCAGCCAGGCGAGACTGAGCTGTGATGGGGTTGCATCATATTTGGCGCCCAGTTCAGCGAAGCACGCGGTCAGTGTACCATAGCGGTGGGCATCTTGGCCCTCCAGCTTGGATGGATCAGCTTTACCCGTCAACAGACCTCCGCCAAGCGGGCTGTACGCCAGTGGACGAATGTCGAACTGAGTAGCTTGATCCAGTACACCGTTATGAAGCGCTTCCATATTCCACAAGCTGATCGACGGCTGAGTCGTAACGATCGGCACATCGAGATAGGCCTGCAGGGCCGATACCTGTGACGGGAAATAATTGCTTACCCCGATCATGCGGACTCGACCATCGGCAACAATCTGGTTCAGCGCACGGGCTGTCTCACGTGGATGTGTCAACGGATCTGGACGGTGGATTTGGTACAGATCGATATAGGTGGTTTGCAGACGGTGCAGTGAACCCTCAAGGCTTGTCGTTATGTAATCATAAGTGAGATTGTAGCGTTGCGGCCCATGCTCATCCTCGAACAGAATTCCACATTTGGTCGCGATGAAGATTTTTTCACGCAGACCCGCATTGGCAGCGAGAAATTGACCAAAAATATCCTCACACGAACGGTTGCCGTAGATGTCCGCGTGATCAAACATCGTAATGCCAGCACCAAGCGCCGTATTCAACGCCGTAAACGCTGCTTCGATATTCTGAGGCCCTACTTCTGCCGGATTCCATGTACCGGACAAGCCCATGCATCCAAGGCCGATTGCGCTGACCGGCACTCGATCAGGCCCCAGCGTCACTTGTGGTAGTCGCTTCTCAGTCATGTTCACATCTCCTAACTATCATAGAAAGTGAGTCTTACTATGGATTGGACCAATCTTATTTTATTAGCACTGCTCACACTCGGAATCGTCAGCAACAACCCAGCCGTCTCCATCTCGGTCGGGCTGTTGCTGATGATTCGCCTGTTGCATGTGGAGCGGATCTTTCCTTTTTTGGAGCAGTATGGGTTGCAGGTGGGAATCATCATTCTCACCATTGGTGTGCTTGCCCCTGTCGCCAGCGGACGGATTCAGCCGGAGGCGATGGGACAGGCGTTTTTGCATTGGCAGTCGCTCTTGGCGATTGCGGTCGGGATCTTCGTCGCGTACCTCGGTGGGCGTGGTGCTGCCCTGATGGCTAGCAATCCGCTCATCGTCACCGGGCTGCTGATCGGAACAATCCTTGGTGTCGCCTTTTTCCGGGGCGTTCCTGTGGGGCCGTTGATCGCGGCTGGTATCATGTCCGTTCTGCTGAGCGGTTTGCCGAAATAACCACAGGCATGCCCCGACCAGCCTCTACCAGCGGTCTTTGAGCCGCAGACCGTACGCGATGATCTGTGCCGGCGTTGTCAGACGGTAGCCCTGATTATCGTAATACTCCAGCTTCACGCCAGATGTGTCCATGTACCCTTCAGTCTCTGGGTCAATCGCGAGGGTAAAGCCCTCCCCTTCGATCAGGCGGTCATTGGCCGCAGGCTCGTCCCACACCAGAGAATACTCGACCGTCATACCGCAGCCTCCGACGATTTCGCCAAGGATGCGGACAATTTTATCTTCAGATGGTTTCGCCGCCGCCTTCAGCTTGAGGGCGGCGCTTTCTTTGATCTCGATGTTCATAGGTCTCACTCCTTTACCTCTCTACTCTACATGAATGCACAAAAACAGGCAATCAACCAGGCATCAACCTCTCCGCTTTTGCATAGAATAAAAAAAGCAAAAGAAAGGCAGGGATCACCTATGACCATTTATGAACAAGACGGACTTTTTGTTGCAGAGATGGAGTACCAATCTGAAAAAATCGTAAAAACCGGCAAAACACGAGAAGAAGCCAAGGAACGTCTCCTGACCACCCTGATGGTACGTGAAATGATTGGATAAGTTGAGGCAGGCCGTATTCGGACCTGCTTTCATTATTCACTATCCAAAAAGGAGTGTTTGCGACCTTGTCACTCAAAACGGCTCCGGCCTCACTTGATCTGATCCACCACATCCGACAGACAACCAATCAGCTGAACCGAAACAATGTGACACGGACGCAAGCCTATCTGGACTTTTATCTCAGACATCCCGAAATCGAGTGGGCGCTGCTGGCGCACATGGTATCCCGAAATGGCGGCTATGGTATGACCGACCTGCGTGGCGACTGGCTTCCCCGCTTGATGCCGGAGCATGAGCTTCAGGCTTTTTTTGCTTTTCTGGAACGCTGCAACTGGCTGATCTTCCACGATGCCTATGCCCAGCTGCTGTTGTACGAGCAGATGAAAAAGACAGGTGAAGATCTAAGCTTCCTCATCCCCAGTCTGCATGTCTCTTGCTTCATGGAGCCGATCTGGCGCGACTTCTGGCAGACACGCGACAGCCGTAAGCTGACTTGGGCCCTGATTATCAACGAGCAGCAGTATATTGAACAACGCGTGGTCCAGCATCCTTTTTACCAGGAGGAAGTGCTCTCGACTTTTGCGTTTCAGGCGCAAGCAGTATTGTCGCTCAATCAAGTGTTCTTCCCCTACCGTGATCATCCAGACGATCCCTATCTCAAGCTCATCGGCTTGGATGTTCACCATTTCCGCTCCCTACCCAAGCGGATTCAAGTCGGGAAAACGCTTTATCATATCTTATTCACAGATAAACCGAGACTTGCCAAAATTGTGCAATTCGCCCGTACCACTCCACACACCGGTTCCCGTGCCGATTACTGGCCACACCTGTTCAGCAAAATCCGCCGTCCAAGAAAAGAAGGGTCACGGCTCGAAGATTACATCGAACGCTTCGACGGGGACAAGCTCATCCCCGGACGGGACAAGGTGTACAGTCCGATTCTTACATTTGCCTGGAAAGACACGCAACAAGCGCCCGCTGACGGCGTAGATTGGTTTCGTGACGACAAGTGGTTCGACGCCCTCAAAGATGACCCGCACCTGTCCACAATCACAGAGGAAAATGTAGTGGACGCGCTGAATTTAGTAGAAACGGGTTTGAAACTGGTGAACGTGTTCACGTAAGTCTGGAGTGCTGTCAATGGAAGAACCACAGCTTTTGCATGCCCAAGCGGCGTACATCTTGAAATGCCAACTGCCCAGCGGAGCTTTTCGCCTCTCTCCCAAAAGTGATGTGATCAATCCGTACTTTACCAACCTCGCCCTCGTCCCGCTTGTGCGGCTGGGTGAGACCGCTGCCGTCAAAAGGTGGATGGACTGGTTCGTCAACCACCTGACCCCGCAAGGCTTCATCAACGATCATCGCCTGAGCCAAGGCTTGGAGACCGACACCGGCAAAGCGGACAGTGAGGACTCCTATGTCACGACGTTTTTCACTCTGGTGCGCGAGTATATGGCAGTGACCGGGGATACCACCTGTCTCAAGTCGCTGTATCCGGCGCTGCGCCAGATGTTCTACGCGCTCTTGACGATCCAACAGGCTGACGGGCTGACCTGGGCGAAGAATTCATACCGGGTCAAATACCTGATGGACAACTGTGAAGTGCTGCGGGGTCTGGAGGATGCCACCGCCTTGTTCACCCTCGCGGAGGATCTCGACACCGCAACACTGTCTGCTGAGCTTGCGGTAAAGTGTCGCAACGGAATTCTCGGGATGTATGATTCACGGAAAAAATGCTTCGCGATGTACGACCGTGTCTACCCCAAGTGGACCAAATGGTATCCCGATGCGACCAGCCAAGCGTTTCCGATCCTCTATGACGTAGTAAGTCCCACTGATCCGCGAGCCCAATCGCTGTATCAGCAGATTACCGCGCGCTTTCCCCGCTTTGACATGTTTCAGACGGGTGACTTCTACCCGTGGATGTCGCTTGGATACTGTGCTTATCTGATGGGCGACCACCAACGGGCCAAGCGGATGCTGGATATGGCGGCCACGGTCTATATTTATGGGCCACGGTTGAAGTATTGGCTGATCCATGAGACGGGTTGGTTTATGCTGACGTATATGAAGGTGCATGGGTTGTGAAAAACAACGGATCTCTGCTCTCGTTTCATTTCGGGAGTGGGGATTCGTTGTTTTTGTGTTAATGGTTTTGTTGATCTATTCGCATCCACTTATGGCTCGAACCCAACAGGGAGTATTTGCCTATCAAATACTTCGTGACGCGAATAATTCTGAGATTTTTGTGATATTTATCACATTTTATATTGAAATATTTGTATTTTTATATAAAATAATGATCTATAGCCATAATAAACTACTGATGAGGTGACCCATTCATGAAACGATTCCTCCCTGTCCTCAGCGCACTTGCACTTCTATTAAGTGCAGGTACAACTGTATCTGCAGCAGAACCTGGCAATACTTGTGTCTACGTATTAGGCCATATCGATGGAAAAACGGTCACTACTCCAGCGAAAGCCGTTGTAATTCCTGACAGTGCGTTCTCTGTCTCACCTGCCAAAGTTCATGTGGACGAGACCCTGCAAAAAATCCTCGGCTACTCCCTTAACGTCCCAGGCGGCGATGTAGAGACTCCACCACTTGACGGGATCATCGTTCCTGGCTATTCCACCGAAATTCCTTCCTACACCTTCAAGATCCAAGATCTCAACATCGATGAATGCTTCTGCTACTCGAACGGGGTGGAGACTCCCGCTGTCCCAGTTCACATTCCTGAATCCGCCCTCACCGTGCCGGGGACGAAAACACTTTTACCTACCATTTCTATGAATATTCTCGGTCAACAAAAGCTCCTGAGCGGCTATCTCTTAGAAACGGAAGACGAGCAAATCGTCGTGCCTGAAGTTGATCTGGGTCTTCCGCCTCTCAACCTTGCAACACCAGATTCTACGATCATGCTCAACCTCAATGGTGGCTGGGAAACGGTCAAGTTTCTGCCGCATAACCAATAAGCTGATGAGATTACCATAGAAAAGAGGCTACCCTCTCTGTGCAGATTACTGCCATGAGGGTAGCCTCTTTGTTATCTTATTTCGGCTGACGCAGCCCCAGCTTCCGCGTGATATTCACAAACGTCTGATACGTCGCGTTCATCTCTTCTCCCGGCTTGGTCATGCGCTTGTAATCGGCAAAATCCTCGTACATGTCATCCAGCAGCTCTTCTAGCAGTTCTCGCTCCTGTCTGCTCAACACTTGGGATGCTTGCCCGGCGTGGTCACCATCACGGGATGGACGGCCTCCGCCGAAGGATTGGTTGCCGTTGCGGTTGCCGCCCAGATTTTGTGGACGGCTTTCATTTTGATAGCGGCCCTGCCCTTGTGGCTTACCGCCTCCATTGGACTGACGCCCATGATCCTGTTGACGCCCCTGTCCCTGCTGTCCGCCACCGCCTGATTTATAAGAACCGGCTGGTCTTCCAGAAGCCCCTTTTGCTTGATTCTGTCTCGAATTCGGATTCGATCTCTGTTGCATCTTTAGTGGTCATCCTTTCGCTTGCTGTTGCATGATAAAATACGTCTCCAACGCCCCATCCTGATAAAGAAACGGCAGCGGGCAGATCGGTACGCTTCCCTTGCTGGCGAAATCAAAGGTCAGCCGAGCCAAGAGCTGTGCCCCTGTTTCATTGTGAATGTCGACGAGCACCAGCACATCCTGATGCGGGATTGCGACACCGAGCGCCTTGCCGCTTTTGCTCTGGTTGTACTGCTCCAATAGCCCCGGCACAAAAATCCGGCTGGCTGCATACCCGTCACGCGGGCTGATAAAATGAACCGTGTTCTCGCCCACCTTCTCCGATTTCAGCGGGACAGGCAGCTTCTGCACATTGGCGATGGCACACTCATGCAGCTTCTCCACCGTCCAGCCTGCGGCATCCAGCATACTCTGGCTGATCAGCTTGTAGCCTTCTTCGCGGTCGAGCGCATAGACCATCACCGTCTCGGCCGTATGCGGGGCGGTGATGAGATCGGCAGCACCTGCATAGAGTGGGTTGGCTACGATGGATTTGTGGCGGGCGATGGGGTAAACAGCGTGTTCCTGGTCTGTCAGATCACCTGTGTCATTCATCCCGCGCACCAGCCCAAGGATATGGGCCGCGTAGCTATGTACCAGCTCCTGACGAAGTTCCGTTTTTTGTTCCACCTGCGCCTGAAGCTTCTCAAGAGATAGCAGTTGGGAAAAAGGCTTAGGGGCAGGCGCATCCCCACTGCCCGCCTCTTCCTTCGTCTGATAGCGAACCAGCCGGATGCCCTCTCCCTCCGCCTGACAGCTCCAGCCTCTCGGCAAATCGCGTTTGATTCGTTCCACAAGCTCATTCTGCACGGCTTCACGCTCTCGGTTGCGTGAGTCTGTCATAGACGTCCCCTCTTTCTTTTACAGGTTCCCCATTACCACGGCGGGGTATCATCATCTGGCACGGTCTGCGGTACAAAATCTTGTCGGCCCGGCTGCTGTTCATAGCCTGCAGAAGGCTGTGCCGGGGCCGGGGTCGTCAGCGTCTCATAATAATCATGCAGAGAACGCTCCTCGATTTCTTTTACCAGCTCCTCCAGTCCCTTGGGCTTGAGGAATTCGATCGGAGAGTGGCCTCTCTCGAATTGCAGGTAGTCGCCTTCAAGCACCACGACATAGCGGTTGTTCACCTTGGCGATATGCAGCTGGCTTCCGTAGTCGGCGAGCAGGGCGCGGACTTGCAGGTGGTCCAGCTTGAACTTCAGCTCGATCTCGGGCTGACGCTCGGTGAGGATCTGCATCGCTTCCATGACCGTCTCATGCTCCCATTTTTCCGTCAGCTCACGCTTCGGACTGGCGGCGATCAGCTCGATCTCCTCTTCGGCGCGAATCCGCTCTTGGGAATCTGCCTCTGGATAGACATACTCGATATGCTGACGGGCCAGATTGATCACTTCGTCTGAGATCAGCTGGGTGATCGTCTGCGGATACTCGATGAATTTGAGGAACTCTTCAAAATAGCGCGCATGGGAGAACTGATGGATTTTCACATGATAGGCATCCACCATCCCCTCTTCGATCAGATGCGGGTACATCACCGACTTCATATTCTTGGAGTTAATCGCCATCTCCACATTGCTGATCAGGCTGTTTTCATCCGTGATAATCGCTGTATTTTGCTCAAAATCACATTTGAGAATGAACAGGAACTTGTCATCAAACTTGTCCAGCTTGGCCCGCACCAGCAACAGCACGCCGCCGCGCACCTGCGGAGTCTTCAGATAGGATTGCACCAGTGGCATCGCATTGTGAAAGACTTCCTCTTTGCCGGTAGCATTGAGCAGCTTTTGAAACATCGCATAGTTTGGATTGGATTCCAGCGGGTGGCCCGGCTCGACGATGAACTGTCCGAGCTTCGTCGGTGCGCCTTCTGTCGCAGGGTTCAACTCTGCTTTACGCTTGGCAATCTTGGTGAATTCACCTTCTAAGAAGTATTTCAGTTCGCTTTTTTCATAGTCATGATAAGACAGGTAGCGGGACATCCGCACTTGTTTGCTTTGGTCGTCACTAAGCTGTTCGATCAGGTAAAACGCCAGCCAATCAACCTCAAAATTCATAGACCTTGTTTCCCCCAAGCTATACTTGATTATCCCATACACTTCCACTACATTTGTGATATAGGGTGTGAAACTCTATTGTAACATGTTCGTATAATTGCATGAATACGTTTCTTGTCGACGGAGGTACGCGAATTATGGCTATTTCAGGCTGGATTGCCGCAGTTGTTCTTGTTGGTTCAATTATTTGGTTATTTTACATGCTGACCTATTCCGGTCGAAGTCGTAAGTAGATGAGAATGGCTTACATGTGGGCACGCCTCCGTGCATGGTATCACAGTGTCTGGACAGACCGCCCATTGCAGGTAGGTCAGCACGTCCACGGCTATCGGATTGACACCATCCTTGGGGTTGGCAGCTATGGAATCGCCTACCTCGCCACAAAGATTTCTTCTGGCGAACGTGTCGTACTCAAACAGGTAAAGCCCAGCCGCGCACATGACGCCAAAGGGCTGCCTATGCAACAATATGAGATGAATGTGCTACTGTCTCTTCATCATCCCCGCATTCCGCGCGTGCTGGATCATTTTGTCTGGGAAGATCATTCGTTCATGGCGATGTCCTATATCCAAGGTCAGACGGTCGAAGATTATCTGTTCGAACAAGGTGGGACGTTCACCGAAGTGGATGCGGTACGCTTGGTGCGAAAAATTGCCATAATCGTACAAGAATTACACCAGCAGGGCATCATCCACCGCGATGTGCGGATTCCCAACGTGATCCTGCAGGACGGGGAGCCGTATCTGATCGACTTCGGGCTCGCCCGCTTCCTCGGTGACCCGCCTACCTATATCGCGGACAACCTCGATGACTACCCCGAAGAGAAGCAGCTCAAACGGCAGGTTCACGTCGAAAGTGACCTGTATGCGCTGGGGCATTTTCTATTGTTTCTATTGTATTCGACCTATGAGCCGACCGGTGAGGCGGAGAAGAGCTGGGAAGAGGAATTGACACTCACCCCAGAGATTCGCGGAATGCTGCACCGACTCCTGCAAATCGGGCAGGCTTATGAGAGTGTCGGAGGGTTTTTGCAGGATATGGATGCGTATTTGGCCGTCTATGATGCATAGGATTCGGTCGAAACATAAGGTCAGCCAGAACACTCTGGTTGGCCTTTTTGGCGTGGGATTCTGTAGGTATTGCCCAGCCGGCCACCGTCTGTCATCGCGCATAAATGTAACCTCTAATGGAAATAAATACGTTGAGAAAACAAGAGAACTGATTTGGCATCCAGGGGGTTAGGTCGTGATAGATTTTGGCTCGCAAAGAGACCTCGAAGACTACATCAAAGCCACCTTGACTACCGACGATTTATTGACCAAGCACCTGACCATTGACCAGTTGAATTTGACCATTTATTATATCGACACGCTCACCGATATCGACAAACTGAATCAACAGATCCTCTCTCCCCTTCTCCAAGAAAAAGGAGAGAATCTGTTAAATACGATCCATTCCATTGCCTCAAAGCAGATGGATTCCGCCGATCAGGCCGTTAAGTATCTTCTGCGCGGAAGCTCTGTCATCAGCCTCGAAGAGCAGGACGGACAACTCTCCTTATGGAACTTGGACACGGGCTCCGCTTTTCACCGCTCGATATCCGAACCGGTTGGGGAAAAAATTATTGAGGGTGGTCATGAAGGTCTGGTCGAGCGGCTGTCGATCAACCTGCACCTCATTCGGAAAAAAATAACAAACAAAGATCTCATCGTCCGATATTACCGTCTCGGAACCCATACCGATACCGAAGTGGCTCTGGTCTATATTCAGTCATTGGTGGATCAAGACGTGTTAGATGAAGTGACGGAGCGATTAGCCAACATCGAAACGGATTCGGTCATCAGCCAAGCCGTACTGGAAGAAATCATAGAAGACAATCCGCTCTCCCTGTTTCCGATGATGCTCAATACAGAGCGGGTAGACCGGGTTGCAGCCAATCTGGCAGAAGGCCGGTTCGCCATCCTAATCGATGGGTTGGCGTCGGTAATCATTCTGCCAGTGACGTTTTTTTCGTTGTACCAATCACCAGATGATTATAATGCACGGTGGATCAACGGCAGCTTCATCCGGCTGATCCGGATCGCGGGCTTTTTGATCGCTACGACTCTCCCGGCGTTTTATATCTCTGTGATTTCGTTTCATTTTGAACTGATTCCCAACGAACTGATTACATCCATCCATGAATCCGTACAGCATATCCCCTATCCCCCACTGATTGAAGCATTCATCATGGAGCTGACCATCGAGCTGCTCAGGGAAGCGGGTATCCGGTTGCATACAGCGATTGGCCAATCAATCGGGATCGTCGGCGGTCTCGTTATTGGGGATGCTGTCGTCCGGGCAGGACTCGTATCCAACATCATGATCATTGTCGTTGCATTGACCGCCATCTCCTCGTTCGTGGTTCCGTCCAATGAGCTACGGTTGTCTGTCCGGATTCTGCGTTTCCCGCTGATGGTTTTGTCCTCGATCTTCGGTCTGTTGGGAATCACTTTTGGCTTTACGATTTTGCTGATCTATCTTTGCAAGCTGGAGAGCTTTGGAAAACCGTTTTTCTATCCGGTTTCACCCCTTCGCCTCCGCAAGCTGAAAGATTCACTGGCTCGTTCCAGCTTCACGTTCAAACGATATCCCAAAGGATAAAACAGCCAGGTGCTCTCACAATCAGGCAGGGGGGGGAAACAGGTGGGGACCAGACAAGCTGACAAGATTAGTCGATTGGAGCTGTTTTTCTTTATCCTGCAGAGCGTCATAGGGATCGGCATATTGTCTCTCCCCTATACGGTTTTCTCTGAATCCAAGACAGATGCATGGATTGCTGTTCTATTGGCTGGAATAGCGATCACCATCAATATGATGATCAACTGGAAGCTGTCCAGCCATTTCCCATCAGCCAACCTGTTTGATTTTCTGCCGACACTGTTGGGCAAATATCTGTCAAAAGCAGTGTCGGTCGGTTATATCGTATATTTTCTCGCTGTCGCCTATCTGGTTCTGCTTCTCTTCGGAGATATCATAACGAGATGGGTGCTGCCCAGAACCCCGGTGCTGGCTATCTATTTTCTACTGGTGTCAACCAGCATTTATCTCGCTAGAGAAAGTCTGTCGGTTATCACCCGGTTCTGTGTGATTGTCTCTATTTTTCTGCCTGTGCTGTTAATCCTGATGCTCGTCCCCTTGAATAGCTCTCACTTCATCTATATCTTCCCAATCGGTCAAACTGGGCTGGAAGCCATCTTTAAAGGTGCCAAAGAAACCTCCTTCTCCATCATCGGCTACGAACTTTTGCTAGTCATCTATCCTTTTGTAAAAGGCAACCATACCCAAATCCGTAAAGTCATCCTTTTGTCCAGTGCGTTTCTCACCTTGTTTTATACCTTTTTAGTTTTTAACTGTGTGATCTTCTTTTCCAGTGAGGAGCTGGAGCAGATTCCTGAACCGATCCTCTATATGCTCAAATCCTTTTCCTTTCGGGTCATCGAGCGGATTGACCTCTTGTTCTTATCGATCTGGATTGTTACGGTGTTGACGACATTTGTAAATTACCTGTTCGCCGCTTCGATTGGGATTAAACAATTGTTCCACCAGAATGATCATAGACATTTCACGTTAGCCGCAGGGTTTTTGTGCCTGCTCTGTGCGGAATTTACCGGAGACCGGTTTTTGGTACAAAAAATCAGTGATTTCCTCGCCAAAGCTTCGTTTTTGTTCGTGGCCGGGATTCCACTGCTTCTTCTATTGATCATCTACATGAAAAAATTAAGGTGGCATGGAAGATGAAAAAATCGTACATCACCGCCATCCTACTCGTAGTATTCCTTCTAACCGGATGCTGGGATCAACGGCTATTAAAAGACGTCAGACTCCTTCTGGGTGTTGGAATTGATTACCAAAAAGGCAATAAGGTCATAATGTCGTCCGTGGTCACCCGAAATCTGGAAAAAAAGCCACCCGAACTGATCTCTACGACCGGAAGCACACCACGTGATGCCAGAATCAATCTGCAGCGCAAGCTCATCTATGTACCAGACGCATCCAAAAACCGAATTGTCATGCTCAGTGAAGCGTTAGCCAGAAAAGGCTCCATTTTGGAAGTGCTTGATGTATTTTATCGGGACCCCAGAAGTGCCCTGAATGCTAAAATCGCGATCGTGAAAGGGAAAGCAAAGGATTTTCTGGAAACCCAGTCAAAAGACAATCCGGACTTAACCGCCTTTCTTGACCGGCAAATCGTCACCTCAGAGGCAGCCACCATCGTACCCGATGTAGATTTGCAATCGATCCGTACCGGGATTCTCGATCCTGGTGAGGATATTATGATGCCTTATATGGGACTGAACAAGTCTAATGTGGAGATTCTCGGGGGAGCCTTGTTCCATGGCCAAAAGCTGACAGGCACCCTGACACCGGGAGAAACAACCGTCGCCCTCTTATTAGCCAACCAAAAAAACAAGCAAACCACCCTAACCTTGCCGATCGAAAAGGGAGTTCAGATGACCGTGAATATCTTACAATCAAAGCGAAAGCTGACCATTCAGCCCACAGGCCAAAGCCTGAAGGTAAGCATCGATTTGCAGATGAACGCGGAAGCGATTGAGATGCCATTCGGTGATTTCAGTGACCAGAAAACGGTAGCCAAGTTTAACCATACTCTCTCCGAGGAAATCAACAAGGAGGCGGACAAGGTGATCAAAAAGCTCCAAGCCGCCAATTGTGATGTACTCGGGATCGGAAGACAATTGATCGCCCATCACAGTTCCTATTGGAATCAAATCGATTGGAATAAAGAATATCCCAAAATCAATATCACATCGTCCACCACCATCAATCTGACCAGAAACGGAATACTGGAGTAAGGTGCGTGTTGCCCCCAAGTATGGCAAGCGATCAAAAGCTCCCCCGTCATGAAAAAAAAGCGGCACTCACGCCGCTTTCCTAATTGCTTCAAATTACTCTGCTATATCTTCCTTCTTCGCTGCTTCGATCCGCGCATCCAGCTCACGGGCTTGACTGCGAAGAGTGGAACGCTCATGCTTGGACAGTCGTTCACCACCGACATGGCCGTTTACAAACAGTTCTTCATGGGCCAGACGACCTTCTTTTCGTGCCATAGTCAAAAACCTTCCTTTCGTATAGCAGGAATGTGAGTGCACAAGATGACTCATTTCTACTATGCGCTTCGGAAGGTTTTTTGATGTCTGGAGCTTAGAGGGAATCAGCGTCTGCCGGATGGTCCCCGGGAGCCACGGCGGTCCCCTGCGTTACGGGGCTTGTCATAGCTGCCTTGACCTGCTCTGTCCGTACGCGGTCTGTACTCACGGTCACCGTTGCCCTCAGACCGGGCGTTTCCAGACGGACGAGCCGCATCAGAACGGCCGCCTGCCGGACGAGCCCCGCCTGCCTGTTTCGGTGCTCCACCACGCGGGCTGCGCGGACGGCGGTCTTCTTTTGGATCGAGCAGTGCTCCATGTGACATGTAGCGCTCCTCGATTGGAATGCCGGTTGCTCTCATGAATTTATCCACAATGAACTTCTCCTGCGGCACGATGATGGAGAACACCAGACCCGCCGCACCCATCCGCCCTGTACGTCCACTGCGGTGGATATAGCTTTCTGCATCTGTCGCCGGGTCGAAGTGAACGATCATCTCCACCTCAGGGATATCCAATCCGCGCGCGGCGACATCGGTTACGACCAGCACAGGGAATTTGCCGTCGCGGAAGCCCTGGATGGCATGGGCGCGGTCTTCCTTGGTCGTCTCACGGTGCAACAGGCGGGAATCGAGGTGATGATAAGTCAGCTTGTCCTGAATCTCGTCCACACGCTCGATGGAGTTGACGAACACGATCGTCTTCTTCGCCTCCACAAGACGGATCAGACGGCGAAGTGTGTCCACCTTTTTACGCCCTTCCGAGACCATATAAAAATGAAACACTTCGTTCTCACTCGCAGGCTTCTCTGCCTTGATCAACTGTGCGTCTTTGGTTAGAGATTGCAGCATGCCGAGCACCTGCTGCGGCACGGTTGCCGAGAAAAACAGGCGTTGTGTGTCGCGCAAGAGGCGCTTGAGCACGTCCTGGGTCGGACCGGCAAAGCCTTTGTCCACCATACGGTCCGCTTCGTCGATCACGACGCTTTTGACATTATGTACTTTCAGCTTGCGGGCTTCCAGAAGCTCTTTGGCACGCCCTGGAGTTGCTACCGCCAAGACCGGGTTGGTCTTGAGCTTGTCGAGCTGGCGCTTCACATCAGCACCGCCGATCAGCGCTACCGCTTTGCCGCCCAGCTTGGTGAGCAAATCTTCGGCCACACGGTAAATCTGCATCGCCAGCTCATGCGTCGGGGCCAAGACGAGCACTTGCAGGTCTTTGGACTCAATATCGATCTTGTCCAAGAGCGGGAGCAGGTACGCAAGCGTCTTCCCTGAACCAGTCGGTGATTCAGCGATCACATCTCGTCCACTCTGCACAGCGGGGATTGACTTGGCCTGCACCGGGGTAGGCTGTTTGAACTTGGAGTCTTGTATCCAATCAAGGACGGCTTGCCTTGTGAGCAGCTCGTTAAACGTGGTTTCCACTCAATAAATCCTCCTGACACGAGAAAAATGAAAAAAGTTCCGTAACGACTAGCTTATCACAGAAAAGGCGAACTCTCTACTTCGAGTTTCGCCTTTTCTTGGTGTTGCTATGCGTTTAACGGTTGTTGGTATCCAAACGCGTCTCGTTTTTTTCCATTTTATCGTGACGGTCTACCTGTGTGCGCTGGTGCAGGGTTCCCGGCGGATCTTGGCGGTACTCCTCAACTTGATTCTGGAACTCAGCGTCGTATTGACGTCCTTGTTTGCTCATGAGTCCTCACCTCCTTGGGATAGTCTGCCCCTGCGTTAGCAAAACATGCTTGCCCCACTTGACGGAAAACGGCGTTTTTTGACGAAACTTTTTGGTAGGTCATTCGTCTTATTGTACAGAGAGAAAAGCAGTGACGACAATGATTATGGGGATGAGAAAATGGCTGATACCAATCTAAATAGGAACCGAACCCGAAGGCGCAACCAGTCCTCTGGTCCTGTAGACCAAAGCGACTCGCCCAAGCGTACCCGACGCTCCAAAATCCGCAAGCAAAAAAGCAAACGCCGTCTGTTATGGACAAGCCTCCTTACAGCAGCAGTGCTGTATGGCGGTTTTGTCTTATCCTATGATGCACGCCTCTGGCTGGCCGGCTCTCTCCTAGTGACACAGCACTCCGACTGGGCCAAGTACACCCTCGTCGGTGACGAAGCGATCAACAAGCTGAAGGCACAGATCGCCCAGCCTGACATCGTCAATTCCCAACCCGCCATCGCGACCGCTTCTGCAGAGGAGCAAGACCCAGCCCATGAAGACACAACCAAACCGGCAGCAGATGTCCCGCTCATCCAGGTCGAACCGGTTGAGCGCCGTCACAGCGCCGTTCATTATTTTAAGGGACACGTGATGAAGGTATCCGATCCAAGCCGTGTCCACCTCGTGCAGACCATCGTCAAGACCAACCGGGGCAAACCGCGCGGCGAGTGGATCAGCGAGTTCAGTGAACGCACTCAGGCCCTCGGCGGGATCAATGCCAGCGGTTTTTACGACCCGAACTATATGGGCTATGCAAGCGAGGCAGCCGGACTGATCATCGTCGACGGCAAAATGCTGCAGGATTACAATCACACAGGCGGCGACACCGCGCTTGGCATCACCTACGACGGCAAGCTGGTGACGGGCAACTACTCCGGCCAACAGCTGCTCGACATGGGTGTGCGCGACGCGATGTCCTTCCGTCCACAGCTGATCGTCAACGGAAAAAATATGTTCGAAGGTCAAGAAGCCACCAGCTGGGGGATCGCTCCCCGCACCGCAGTCGGCCAGACCGAAGACGGCACGATCCTGTTCATCGTCATCGACGGACGCCGCGCCGGCCACTCCCTCGGTGCCTCGATGAAGGATATGGCTGACCTGATGCAGGAATACGGCGCCGTCAACGCAATGGCGATGGATGGCGGTACATCTGCGATGATGGTGCATGAAGGGAAGATTTTAACGAAGTCGAGTATTGATGACGAGCGCGGTCGTTGGATTCCGAATGCGTGGATGGTGTATTAACTAGCAAAACAGCCCCGACTCTACGGTTACATGTAGGTTCGGGGCTATGTTGTATAAGCATTTTATTTCTTGCAGTCCTCTTTCAAGCCCATCAATTTTTGAAGTGCTGTACTCTGCAGCAGACACGGATTGATCGTCCTGATTTCTTCAAGGAAACCTTCTGTTTGATCTATGATTTCACGTAAAAACTGTTCACGCTTGATTCTGACACCGCTCCAATCCGACTTCTGAAACTCCCCCAACGGCTCCACGATAAAATGATTGGTGATCTCCTCTCTCGGAACATCTTCCACCAAGCTCACGATCAGATCGTCTCCACTCCGCTTAAACTCCAGCCAAATTCGGCTCGCTTCCGGAAGTTTATACGCTACATAATCATGAGATAACAGGTATAGGGAGACGGTCAACAAATCTCGAAACCAAACAACCAGCCACTCTGGTATCGCTGGGAAATCGTCATCCAAAAATCCAACCGTTTTATCATGGAAACATAACTCTAATGAGCCTTCGATATCCCCGTGATTCGTTTCAAAATCACAGAGGTCTATCGTTCTGTAATCGACAAATTCGTCATGGATGATTTTATATCTGATGGTAAACAAGTTTTTTCCCTCACCCCTACCTGCAACACCCCGTCCGCTCGTACCCGCTCTCCCGATACAAATCAAAAAACCCCAGCCCCCGATACAGCGAATACCCCATCTCCGTCGATTGCAGTGTCGCATACTGATACCCCATCGCATGAACCCGGGACAAAAGCTGGCGCATCATCATGGTGGCGAAGCCCCTTCCCCTCGCCTGCGGAACCGTAGAGACCCAATAAATCCCCGCCACACCGGCTGCCTCCAGCACACTGACAGCACAGACCGGCTTATCGTTCCAATACCCGATATATACATGGGTGGGGAAACGGGCATGCTCCACAGACGAGTGCAGCAGGGTCATATACTCGGAGAGCTGGTGCTTTTGTACGTGGAAGCCCGCACAGGTCAGCTGGCACCAATGCTCCAAGCCAATCGCGCTGTTCACCTGTACGAGGGAAAAAGCCGGGCTGATCGGATCAAAAGAACTCATGGTACTCCCCTCACCCTTGTGGTCCAGCCATCCCAGTCGCTCCCACTCTTTGAGGTCAACCGCCATCGCCGGAAACTCGAATACCTGTGTAAATCCCAGACTCTCCAGCTTTTTTTCCAACTTCATCCGCTCAATCCCAGCCTCGTCCTGCGGATTCACCAGCCAGGTGGGGCATACGTGCCGCTGATCATAAAAAGACATGATCTCCTCCACACGCTGCTCCATTCCCTCCCCTGACAGATGCACAGCAAATACACAATTTAAGTAATTAAGACCTGTATATACCCATTTGACATCTTCCCCGCTGTAATAAGCGCTGCCAATCCCAGTCCCAAAGCTGAGCACATACTCAGCCCGATTGGCGATACAGGCGGCTGTAATCTCCTCCTTCGTAGCATTGCTGACGATTCCCCGCATGGTTGTTCCTCTCCTTTATGTGCGTGACGCTTGCTTGAGCTCCCGCAATCTGGCCAGCAGCTCCTGATACCTTGCCTCCAGCTGTTCCTTCACGTCCCCTTTGCGCGGAACGGACAGACGGCCAATCAGTTCCGCCAGTTCATTTTCACATTTGAGGATCGCTTCCTCGTGATCTTGTGTCTTGGTTGCCGCCTGCTTACGTGCCTGTTGGTGTTCGAGATATGCCTCATAGTTGCCTGCGAAAAAAGTACTACGCCCCTCATCGATGACCAGCACATGATCGGCCAGCTGGTTCATCAGACGGCGGTCATGGGTCGCAAACACGATCGTCCCTGGATAGGCTCCGAGCACATCCTCCAGCTCTTCCCGTGTGAAAATATCGAGATAGTTCGTCGGTTCATCTAACAGCAGCACGTTATAATCGCCAAGAAAAACCTTCGCCAGCGCCACCTTGACCATCTCACCCCCGCTTAACACGCCCACCTGTTTGTAGACGTCTTCCCGCTTGAACAGCAGCCGGGCCAAAACCGTGCGGACAAACATTTCTGGGTACGGGCTGGTCGCCATAATATTGGCAAGGATCGTTTTCTCGTCATCGAGGATCGAGAGGCTTTGGCTGAAATAACCGAGCTTCGCACTCTCCGCTACACGCACGCCGGATACACGGTTGAGAATCATTTGGAGCAATGTAGACTTACCTGTCCCGTTCGCCCCGACCAACGCTACCTTCATGCCCGGCTTGATCGTAGCGGACAGCTCGGTAAACAGTGTCCGTTCCCCGAAGCTCTTGCTGACCCGCTCCAATTGGATGGCGTGCTTGCTGGTCATCGGCGTATAGCCATTGACATCGAACTGTACGCTTGGCGGGGTCTTCGGCTTTTCTTTCACCTCCAGCTGCTCGATACGCGTCTCAATCGATTTGACCGACTTCTCCATCTTCGCTTGAAGCTTGGCATAATGCGGTTTAAACTCACGGCTCTCCGAGTTACTCATTCCTTTTGGCGGCTTGCCTACGCCTCTCGCTTTTTGCGTTTTTTCGATGGCAGCTTCGGTGAGGCGGGCTTTTTCTTTGGTGTATTGCTCGTATTCGAACTGGGCGCGGTTGAATTCGCGATCCTTCTGCTCCCGGAAGGCGGTGTAGTTGCCCTTGTACTCGCGGATCGTGCCGTTCTCCACCTCGATGATCCGCGTGCAGACCGCATCCAGCAAGGCACGGTCATGTGAGATCAGTACCACGGTGCCGTCATAGTCGCGTAGCGCGTCCTCCACCGCCATAATTCCGTCGAGGTCAAGATGGGACGTCGGCTCGTCAGCGAACAGCAGCTGCGCTTCCTGCTCCAAGGCATGTGCCATACGCAATCGGGTCCGCTCGCCGCCGCTCATGGTGGAATAATCCCGGCTAGTGGTGTCGATATGCCACTTGGATTGCATCTTCAGTAACGATGCCGAGTACGCAGAACGGCCCTCCATCTGCAGACCATCCCCATCCGGATCGCCTGCGTTCAGCCCAGCATCATCCTCCATCTGCTGCTCCTCATCAAACTGCCGCACCACCGCCATGCTCCCGTACCGCTTGACAATGCCCGCATCCGCCACATCCTCCCCGGTCAAAATCCGAAGCAGCGTGGTCTTCCCCGCTCCATTGAGACCCACAATCCCGATGCGTTCCTGCGAGTGGATATGCAACCCGGCAAACGCGAGGATGATTCGTTCTTTGTACTGTTTTTCAATATGATTCGCTTCGATCAATAGCATATAAAAAAACCTCCCTGTGTCCAGAGAGGATGTCGTGTGCCTATGGTGTCGGTGGTTATGTAAAGTGAATCTGCAAGTCAGGGACATCAAAAATGATAAGACGGACCAATCCAAGCACAGCTTTACTCGATCCGCACTTCTTCCCTGTTCTTCTTCACCATACAAAAAGGCACCGTAAACCGATTTTTGGGCAGACGTATCCTATCTCTGGAAAATAAATTTCTACACGATAAAACGTGAAATTTGATTTTCGCATGTGAGAATAGGATCTTACTCCATCGGCCTGTGTACCTTACCTTTCGTTATGGTGATCAAGATGTTCTCTATTGTAAAAGCGTACGGGGTAAAATGTCAAGGGGCAGAGGCGGACCCTCCACCCTTTCCACCCTTACCTTGGCCCTAACGGAAATGGCCAAACCTCAAGCAGATTCACCTGCGTGTACATGGGGACAAAAATATCAGGAAGAAAATACCAGATGATCAACGCGACAAAAGCTGCTTTCCGCTTTTCTCCCCCCCATCTTATGAATACGCAGCCTGCGCTCTTCAGGATCGTCGATCGACGGTATTGCTGCAATCTTTTTCTGAGCAAAACGATAGTAAAGATAAGAACCAAATACAGCGACAGGCACGCTCATCACGAACCTTTCAGCCCATAACATCCACGCTTCATGCAAACCCAATCCAAAGTGGACGACCGCCAATATCACGCTAAATGTAACAACCGACCGTACGAAATAACAAATGAGTGCATACCCATACATTCCCCGATTCACCAGCCAGATGAACGGGAAAAATAAGGCTACCCAGTTCCAGGCGAAGATTTTTCCCTCTGAAAAACGGCGGAAATGCTTGACGTAAAAGAGGCGGCCCTCCGTCTGTTGAAAATGACGTTGGACTCACCTCTTTTTGGTTACCGCGCATAGGAACTGGTATGTATGAACTTGCTTGTGAGGCTATGCTATCAAGTTAATCTGCACGACTAACTAGTGCTGGTACAGGGTGTAAGAAATATTAGTAGATGACAGCATCCCAGTACAGAGTGTAAGGAACATCAGTAGCAAGGGATGTGCTCAATTTGATGTAATAAGCCTTACCTTGAACCACGTTAAAGGTAACGGATTCAACACTAGTTCCAGAGCTAGAACCGATACCGGTCAGAGAAGAGTAGGAAGTTTGCTCGTAGATATTGATTTGACCACTATTTGCACCGAAACCAGCAGCTGAACGGATCTGACCGGTAATGGGTGAAATGAAGAAGAACCAATCACGATCGGTTGAACCTGCTGTGAGTACGCCATTCATAGTAATTTCAGGGCTCTTGATGTAGTCTGCATAACGGAACACATCGTTAGATTCTACCTCGGTCACATTGGCATAATCTGCCTCTACGACGGAATCTACTGCTACGTTAGCCTCATCTGTGACCGTTTCAGCAGCAAATGCGGATGACGCTCCGAATACCATGCTCAAAGCAAGAAGACCAGAAACTGCTTTTTTCATAAAACAACACTCCTATCAAAATAATAATTTATAGCATATTTTTACATTATTATAAATGTTAGTATATTTCAACCATTTTAAATATATTAGTGTAAATAAATATATTTTTTCAATAAAATTACATTTAAACAAGCTAGCAATTACACAAATACTAAAAAACCACTGAGTATGGGGGCTGATCCCAAACTCAGTGGCTTCTCTTGTAAAACGGAATAAAGAATCTTCAATATGAACGGCAAATCAAGCTTTGTTTCCTGATCAACAACTACGAACGAATCGAGCTGTTCGCTGCCTTATTCGCCCACTCTTCCACGTTCCATACCTTGGTGACCCAGCCTTCGTAGAACTCAGGCTCATGGCATACCAAAAGGATCGTGCCTTTGTACGCTTTCAGTGCGCGCTGGAGCTCTTCTTTGGCGACGACGTCCAAGTGGTTGGTCGGCTCGTCGAAAAGAAGCCAGTTGCTTTCGCGCTGGAGCAGCTTGCACAGACGTACCTTCGCCTGCTCACCACCGGAGAGTCCGGCCATGGAGCGGTTGATGTGGTCGTTGGACAGACCGCAACGGGCGAGCGCACCGCGTACTTCGTGGTTGTTGAGATGCGGGAACTCGTTCCATACTTCATCGAGGGCAGTGTGACGCTGTGCTTTTACCTCTTGCTCGAAGTAAGACGGGAAGAGGAAATCACCGCGCTCCACTTTACCGCCAAGAGCCGGTACGACGCCCAGGATGGTTTTGAGCAGGGTGGATTTACCCACACCGTTCATCCCGACAATCGCTACTTTATCACCGCGCTCCAGGCTCAAAGAGAGCTTCGGCATAAGCGCATGCGTGTAGCCGATCTCCAGATCCTCCGCTTGGAATACATAGCGGCCGGATGCACGGGATTCTTTGAAGTTGAATTGCGGCTTTGGTGCATTTTCCGGCTTGTCGATGCGGTCGATTTTGTCGAGCTGCTTCTGACGGGATTTTGCACGGCCGGAGGTAGACGCACGCGCCTTGTTGCGCGCGATGAAGTCTTCCATTTTGGAGATCTCTTCCTTCTGGGTCTCGTACGCGTCGATGTGCTGCTTGCGCTTCATCGCGGACTGTTCGAGGAAGGACTCGTAGTTCCCGGTGTAACGGGTCATTTTTTGGAATTCGAGATGGTAGATCACGTTGACGACATCGTTCATGAAGTGCGTGTCATGCGAGATCAGGATGAAGGAATACGGATAATCCTTGAGATAAGTGCGGAGCCAGTTGATGTGCTCGTCGTCGAGATAGTTGGTCGGCTCGTCGAGGAGCAGGACGGTCGGCTGCTCAAGCAACAGCTTCGCCAAGAGAACCTTGGTACGCTGACCACCGGAGAGAGCCGCTACGTCACGGTCCAGACCGACCGCAGTCAGACCCAGTGCACCTGCGATCTCTTCGACTTTGGCGTCGATCAGGTAGAAACCGCTGTTATCCAGACGGTCTTGAATCTCCCCCATGCGCTCCAGCAGCTGCTCCAGCTCCTCTGGGGAAGCTTCGGCCATCTGGTTGGCGATCTCCATGTTTTCCTTTTCCAGCTCCAAAAGCGGCAGGAATGCGTCTTTGAGTACGTCGCGGATGGTTTTACCCGCTTCCAGCTTGGTGTGCTGATCGAGGTAGCCGTATTGGATTTTTGGCATCCATTCGACTTTACCGTCGTCAGCCATCAGCTGCTTGGTAAGGATCCCCATCATGGTGGATTTCCCCGTACCATTCGCACCGACGAGACCAACACGCTCGCCTGGCTGCAGACGGAAGTTTACTTCTTTAAAAAGCACACGGTCAGCAAAACCGTGGCTGAGATTTTCTACGATTAGAACGCTCATGTTGTCCTCCCAATTTCTTAAAAGGCATATCTACTTTATTCTAGTAGATAACGCTCCATTTTGAAACTGGTAATTGATAAAAAAAGTTAGGGTTTTGATTCCATAGGGACAAAAAAGTCCGGCTGATAGACTTCTGGATAGCTTTTTCCACTTAGAACCAGCTCATCTAGCCGCTCGCGCATGTCTTGGACACTGACCCCTTCTGTGTACATATTGATCAGGGTGGCCCGTACGATTCGGCGCAGTATGGCGATCTCTTCTTTGAGCTTGGAGCCGAGGATTTTGCCGCTGTGGGCGATCTCGGAGCGGTGGTTGTAGGAGGTTTTGATGAAGGCAGCCAGCTTCTTACGCTCATCCGGGGTGGCACCGAAATAATAGGCAAGACGAAGGCGCACCTTGTAGGTAATCTCCCCTTTTTTCCCGTCTGGCACAAAAAGAGACTCCAGCGCGATCCACAGGTCAAGCAGCTGGTCTTCGTAGCTTTCTTTTTCCAGAGACAGCGCGTAGCGGCGGTATGGGACAGGAGGAAACGTATTTTCTGTGCGAAGCAGCCCTTCAAAAATCTCACGGGTGCTTCCGGTGTAGGTCAGCTTGTCCCCGTCCAGGGAGCGCTTGAGATAGGTGATGGCGTACTTGGTCTTGGATTCATCGATGTGGAGCAGATAGGGAATCGAGCCGACGCCATGGGTGGAGGCGACGTTGAGCCTGTTTTCGATCTCGCTGACGAACCCGCGGTGCTCATCGGTCACTTTCATCTCGGGATAATCAGCGAGCAGAAACAGACTGTTGGGCTTGATTTTATTTTCAAAATGCAGCTTGTTCTCGTTCATCGCGGTACGCAGATAGCGGCGGCAGAATTGGTACAGCCGCTCATTGCCGGAGATCATCTGAAAGCCCTGACCCAGATCGATCTGTACCGGTTCTTCTGTCAGGGAATTAAACACTGGGGCGAGCAATAATGGCATACGGACAGCCTCCCATACGGTGCATGAAATGAAGAGACCGACCAGGGAGATCGCCCCCTTAGTCGGTCTTGTGATGCCGGTTTATTTTTGGGCCGCCAATTCTTTGATGGCGTCTTCGTGTGCCTGCAGGTCAGTCGGATTGCCTGCATAGAGCAGATCATACTTGGTGACGCGGGCGACAACCTTGCCTTTTTTATCCTTGGTGACCGTCATGGTGATATTATTCTGGAAGTCATAGTATTCCAGACCCTCTGCAGATTCACGGTTCGGTTTTCCATAGGCTTTTTTCACGTCTTCAAAAGTGATAGTGGTGCCGCCGGCCAGCTTCTCCCGGAGATCGCCACGGGTCAGCAGGATGGAGGAAGATACCAGCGTCTTTTTATCCGGGGTGAAAAACATCGGAACGACTGACTTGATCTTCTCTCCGGTCAACGGGTTGAATTGGAACATCGCCACTACTTCTTCGATCTGCGGTGGATTCTCAGCACCTTTTGCGAGACCGGTGCGGAATGGAGACTTCACGTTTTTCTCAAAAACCGGTTTTCCATATTTTTTTACCATCTCATCATAGGTGGTTTTGCCCACGGTCAGGGATGGATTGATGATGAGCTCGCGGCGCAGATCCATCTCGGCAGTCTGTCCTGGCTTGGCAGGGGCTGGAGCCGGAGTAGTCTTGGCTGGTGTCTGATTGGCTGGCTGATTTTGTCCAGGTGCTGGTGTGGTTGTCCCAGGAGTGGTTGTCGCAGGTTTCTCGGTGGCAGGAGTGCCTGCCGCTGGATTCTCTGGTGTGGTCGTGGTTGGCGCAGGGGTTGTTGTGCCACCAGCCGGTTGCTGGGTATCTGCCGGCTGTGTCGCCTCTGGAGCCGGTGTTGCCTGCTCTTGGTTACAGCCCGTAAGCAGCATGAACCCGAGAATCACACCTGCGATCCGTGTTGTTTGTTTGTTCATTCTTATCTAACTCTCCCCTCTTTATCACACTAGCATACCAGTAGTATCGCTCACGACTCAACCCCTCATACGGTTTTTCCATCGGTTTTACACAAGATTTGGCTCGTATGACAGGCGTCTTGGGTCACATACTACTCGTGAAGGGAGGCGATCTTGAAGATGAAAGCAGAATCCCGTGAACACGCAACCATCGCGGAAAACCCACATTACACGTACAACAACCATGAAATGAAACCGTTGAAACAATCCGGGGAACCAGGTGAACCGATTACCGGCTCCAAGCGCATGAAGGATGAAAACCACACGCGCAAAATTGCAACACGCGAAGGCTAGGGACAAAATCCCTGGCTTTTTTATTTGAATTCTCCCTAATTCCTGCGTATGATGGAAGAAGTAACCTCAAGGAGGATTTCATAGATGATAACCATCGGACTCGCTCCGGGATACGAACTGGGACAGATGTGCCGCTTCAGCGTATCCCCGCTGTTTGAAATGGCGGCCAGCCTGCATACGCTTGCACAGCGCGTGCCGCACGCACTGCACCAGCAGTGGTGCCAAGAGACACGCGACAAGATGCAAAAGCAAGACATCCACACTGAATGGCTGTATTTTGCACCTGTGTTTGCCGAGAGCATCCCGACTATCTGTCTGCCGCTTGGCATTGAGGACGTCTTGGAGATGGAATTGTCCATCGAGACCGTGTATGATCAGGTTGGAATGATTCCCGATGATGTCTTCATCGAATCCGTCACCGAAAGCGTCAACCTGTACAAATGGGAGCGCCAACTCACCGTTTTGCCTATCGAGATCGACCTCGAACAGAACCCCGCCGCTGTCAAAAGCCGCTTCACTCTGTTCATCTCCTCTTATCTCCGTCTCATCTTTCACCCGCTCTGGGAAGAATTCGCCCACACGATCTCCACCGAATTGGGACAAGCTAAAAAGCGCACGGATCATCCAGAGGAGCTTGCCGTGTTTTTGCAGAATTTTGCACCTACTGTACGTTATCTCGAAGAAAGCAAATCATTTCGGTTGGCCGGCCACGGTGAAGAGCTGCAGGTGGATGCCCAGGAAGTGGTTCTATATGTCAGCTGGTTTCTGTCCCAGCGCGTGATTTATTACATGTCGCATGACGCCTTTTTTATTTTGTACAACACATTGCTGTTGCCAACTTCCGAACAGCAGGCAGAGTAAACCTCTGTCCGCTGGTCTTGTACCGGCAGATGATCTGCTGATGCCCCGATCCGTACGGGAAATAAAAAAACGACCCCTCTCAAGGTCGTTTCATCGTCTGCATATGAGCTACCATTAATTGGTCAAGCTGCTGGCTTACCTCTATCATGTACGGATCGAGAAAGTTATAACCCGCTTCCCGTGCTGCACTCTCCAGGTGGCGGCGCAACTCCTCAATTCTCTTCTCAATCGGTTTCCTCTCCATTGATGCAGACCTCCACAGCTGGATACCACTATTTTACAAGAAGTTGGTCGAATTTGTGAAGTATCAACTATTCCTATTATGTTTCAAGTGAAAAGTATGATAAAATGAGGCAACTTATTCTGTGGTAAAGGACTGAAGCGAAACGATGGCAGAACATTATCTTATCGATGAATTTCATCCCAGATTAGAACCCGTATTGCGTGAGCTGTATGACAATCACAAAGAACGGGCAGCAAAAATCGATTGGAGCTACCATGATTTCATTCCATGGGAAAAAGGTCGCTCTTTCAAAACAGAACCATGGGATATCAGCCAACGCACCCTATCCGATGGCCTGTATACCGCGGTAGAGACTGCACTCTTAACTGAGGTCAACCTGCCATGGTTCACCACCCACCTTGCTGTCACCTTCAAAAAATCCATCTCGGTCCTGACTGAATTCGTTCATACATGGACGGCCGAGGAAGATCAGCACTCCTCCCTCTTGGAGACGTACCTGATCATTACCCGCAACGCCAATCCGACTGAATTGAAGCAAATCCGCAAATTCGTCGTCGAGCAAGGGTACGAGCCTGATCTGGAGAACGCTCTGGAGACGATGGTGTATACCGCGATTCAAGAATTGGCTACCATGGTCTTTTACAATAATGTTGCCAAAATCGCCACGGATCATGACCCTGATCTGGCTGCACTGCTCCGCCGTCTGTCCAAAGACGAATCACTTCACTTCGCCTTCTACCGTGATGCGTGCCGTGAATATCTGGGTGTGGATCACAACTTCATTTATTACATCGAAAAAGTCATGACCAACTTCCGTATGCCAGGCGTGCAGATGCCAAACTTCGATGAGCGCATGAGCACAGCTTCCAAAGAAGCCAACTACGGTCCGGTCGCCTACTTCCGTCAGGTGTATGAATACTTGATCAACTACTGGGGTGTCAAGGATCTCCAACCTAGCCGCCCAGAAGCCCAAGAAGCGAAGATCCGCCTGCTGACCCACTACGATAAAATGAAGCGAATCACCGAACGCCTCGCAGCCAAAGGCAGCAGTTAAGTTAAATCATAGCGAAAAATAGACCATTTTCGATACGGAAATGGTCTTCTGTTTTCATTCTATTTGTTTCGGATAGACTATGGTAGGGTAATCTTGTACAACAACATCAAAGAAGGTGGTAGACTCATGAACAATTTGACAGATGTATTGAATAAACAAATTGCAAACTGGAGCGTCTTGTACATCAAGCTTCACAACTATCATTGGTATGTCACCGGTCCACAATTTTTTACCCTCCACACGAAGTTCGAAGAATTCTACAATGAAGCGGCCCTGCATATTGACGAATTGGCCGAGCGTCTCCTCGCATTGGGCGTGAAGCCAGTCGCTACGATGAAAGAAATCCTTCAGCTCTCCTCTGTCCAAGAAGCAGAAGGCAACGAAAATGCCGAACAGATGGTACAATCTACCATCAACGATTTTGCAACTGTGATCAAGGAACTCAAGGAAGGCATGGAAATCGCCGAACAAGCAAACGACGAGACGACCGGTGACATGCTCCTCGCGATCCACTCCAGCTTGGAGAAGCATGTATGGATGCTCAATTCGTTCTTGGGTAAATAATTACATAGGGTTCTGTACAAAAAAACCTTACTTCGGGGTTGTTAACCGAAATAAGGTTTTTCATGTGGCTGAAGTTATACAGCGACAGCTTACCAATTCTTCACTTTCAGTTGATCCATGCTCTTGAATTCGTACCCCTGCTTCCGCGCATCGTCGATGATCTGGCCCAGTGCCTCTGCATTATCCTTGGATACGGAGTGCAGCAGGATCACCGCGCCCGGATGGAGCTGGCTCATCACCTTGTCGTAAGCGTACTGCCTGCCCTTTTGCTTATCGACCATCCAGTCCATATAGGCGACCGACCAGAAGACATTGGTGTATCCCAGCTCACGGCTTTTGGCGAGTGTCTGTTCGCTGAAAATCCCGCGCGGCGGGCGCAGCCAGCGCATCTCTTTTTGCCCGGTGATCGTGGCTACTTCGGTCTTCACCTTCTCCAGCTCTTCTTTTAAGCGGACGTCATTGACCTTGGTCAGGTCGGGATGATGCCAGGAGTGGTTACCGATCAAGTGCCCCTCTTGTACCATGCGTTTTAACAGTTCCGGCTGGTCCTTGATGTACTGTCCGGTCACGAAGAAGATGGCTGGCACCTTTTTTTGCTTGAGGACATCCAGCACCTGGCTGGTATAGCCGTTCTCATAGCCGTTGTCAAAGGTGAGGTACAGCTCCTTCTTGGAGGTATCCCCCAGAAAGACCGCTTCTTGCTTCTTCACAATCGCATAGAATGGCTCTTGCGCGATGGATGCCAGTTTGCCGTTTTTACCCTTTTTGAATCCAAAGTGGTACGCGTCATTGGGCGCCGCCATCGTGTGGAACGGCAGCAGCATGACGAGCAATGCCAGACAAGCCGAAAGCAGCGTGTAGCGTTTCACCTGTGTCATCACTCCTTGCTTTTGGTGTACATAGCTGTTGTGTTTCGCGCTTCATTAGTGAGTAATGTCCCACCATCAGCGGAAAGTTATGTATGCAAGGAGCGTGGACTAGTGTTGACCCTTCGATGTTGGTATGCTATTGCGCGACCCGTCTACTGCTGTCCTTCGATAATCGTCTTCACCCGACCGACTTGTCCGTCTGTCAGGCGCACCTTGATGCCGTGCGGGTGGTTCGGGGAGTTGGTGAGGATGTCTTTGACGATGCCACGGGTGGTCTTGCCTGTGCGTTGGTCAGCCTTGAGTACGATATCGACGGCGAGACCGGGGCGGATATCTTTGCGGGTTTGTCCATTTTTGTTCATGGTTGTATGGGGTGCTCCCTTCGTTATTGGCGGTGGGTATTTTTTTGCCGTTCTTTTATCATACATTACTTTGCAGGAAGGAAAAATAGGAGCAGGACGGAATTGCGCCTGATGTGGTATAATGTACAACTGGCACAATTCACCAAAAAACTTTGAAATGTGAAATGCGGAGGACTTTACACGATGCTGACTTTTGATGAAAAACTGGCGATTCTCGAATCATTTCCGGAGCTGACCCGCAACAACGTATCTCTCGGGCGTGTCAACTTCCACTATGAGGACAGCTTGTACGAGAAAAAAACCGTAGCGTACCACCTGCATCCCAACGGTAATGGCTTCGTCTACGCTGGCTTGATAAAAGGCTACAAGAAGGACGACAAAGGGATGGTCAACATCCGCGACTTCCAAGCAGACGAGCTGCGTGAGATCGTGGAGAAGTCGATTCAGGCCCTCTCCACCCCACCGAAGGAAAAAACAGCGGCTGAGGCAGCGATCATCGGTGATGCAGTAGAAGAACGCTGGGTAGACAGGGATGGTCATACGCTGATTCTGATTCAAGAGGATGACCTGTGGAATGTGTATTCGGGGTTGAATCTGGATGGTGCGTTTGAGAGCTATGTGGAGGCCGAAGCTTATCTGAAGGAAGAAGGATTTCGGAAAGAGTAGGAAAAGAAGTGAGTTCAAAGGCTGTCGAGGCGATCGGCAGCTTTTTTCGTTTGAGGCGCTCGCTGGGAACTGCCCGCCGATTGTTTGTTACGATTCTTCTGATATCACAAATGCATCTAATTCCAACAATTGTTTGATCCCATTTCCTAAATTTGAATTGATCTCATTTCTTATAAATGATAAAATAATTATATATTAATTGAATACGTGCACACTTGGAGGAGCCTGTCAAACACGGGTGATTTCTGTGCTTTTTTAAGAGCCTGTGTTTCGCAGGCTCTTTTTTGCATGTTCAGAGAGATTGTTACAAAAACAGACGAAGGGTGGAAAAGAGATGCTTATTCTGCAACTGGCTTTAATTTTGTTGGCTTCTAAGATTGCCGGGGACATTAGTGTCCGGCTGGGGCAACCATCTGTACTGGGTAAATTATTGATTGGGATTGTGCTGGGTCCTGCTGTCTTAGGGCTGATCAACGATACCGATATTCTGCAGCAGATCAGTCAAATCGGGGTGATCCTGCTGATGTTTATCGCGGGGCTTGAAACCGATGTCGATGAGTTCAAACGCACAGGAAAAGCCTCTGCATTCGTTGGAGTGGCAGGTATTATCTTACCTTTGGCACTGGGATACCTGGCTGGCATATTCATGGGTCTTCCCGCTATCCACTCTATTTTCCTCGGCCTGTTATTGTCAGCCACAAGTGTAAGCATCTCGGTGCAAGCCTTAAAAGAGATGGGCAAACTGAATACGAGAGAAGGAGCTACCATCCTCGGGGCCGCTGTTATTGATGATGTGCTCGTGATCATCATTCTGGCTTTTCTGATGAGTCTGGCTGGTGGAGATGTCAACTTAGGCGTGGTTATTGTGAAAAAAGTGGTCTTCTTCGCGGTAGCGATTCTCCTCGGCTGGAGGGTGGTTCCTTGGGTTTTGCAAAAGTTCTCTACCCTTCGTGTGACTGAATCTGTCTTATCCGCAGGGTTAATCATTTGCTTTGTTTTTGCCTATATGGCTGAATATGCAGGTGTTGCCGATATTATCGGTGCCTATATCGCAGGTGTAGCGATCAGTGTCACGAAATTCAAGCATAAGATCAGTGAGAGTGTGGAGACGGTCAGCTACTCCATTTTTGTACCTGTTTTCTTCACTTCCATCGGTCTTTCGGTAGAGTTTGCCGGTCTGGGGAGTCAAGTATGGCTGATTGTTGGGCTGAGCTTGGTAGCGATCGTCACGAAGCTGATTGGTGGGGCACTTGGAGCCAAACTGGCTGGTTTTAACTGGAAGAGTTCCATGGGGATTGGTTCCGCGATGATTTCTCGCGGGGAAGTCGCCTTGATTATTGCGGGGATTGGATTAGGGGCGAACCTGCTGGACAAGGAGCTGTTCTCGATCCTCGTGGTAGTTGTCCTGATTACCACCATTGTTACGCCACCGATGATGAAATGGTTCTTTGCGGATCGGGAAGGCATGAGACAGAAATCATAGAATAGGAAGCAAAAAACCAAGCCGACCAGATGTGCAGGTGGCTTGGTTTTTTCATGCTTTCCAAATTACAGAGTAGCAATATCAATGACGAATCGATAACGCACATCACTGCGGAGTATACGCTCATAGGCTTCGTCTACTTGGTCAGCACGGATCACTTCGATTTTAGGGGCAACACCGTGTTCGGCAGCGAAATCGAGCATCTCTTGGGTTTCCCGGATTCCACCCACGAGGGAACCGGCAATACTGCGGCGTTTCATGATGAGGGAAAATACATGGTACTGATCCGGCTCAGCTGGTGCGCCCACATTGACAAGCGTTCCATCGACACGGAGCAAGGACAGATACGCATTCACGTCAAGATTGGCAGAGACGGTGTTTAAAATGAGGTCAAACTGATTTGCCAGCTCCGTGAAGGTAGCGGGGTCACTGGTTGCATAGTAATGATCTGCACCCAACTCCATGGCTTCGCTTTTCTTATTCATCGATTGACTCAAGACCGTTACTTCAGCACCCATGGCATGGGCAAATTGAACCGCCAGATGGCCAAGGCCTCCCATCCCCACAATGGCAACTCTCTTCCCTGGGCCGGCGTTCCAGTGTTTCAAAGGAGAGTACGTCGTGATGCCTGCACACAACAGCGGGCTTGCCACATCCAGTTGCAGAGCGTCCGGAATACGGACAACGAAGCCTTCTGTTACCACGATTTTTTGACTGTATCCACCGTAAGTCGGATTGCCATCATAGTCTAATGAATTATAGGTGGAGACCACGCCTCTCGTGCAATACTGCTCCTCGCCACTGCGGCAGTATTCGCATTCTCCACAGGAATCCACAAAACAACCAACACCGACGCGATCACCAACAGCATATTTGGTCACTTCTGTTCCGACTGCTTCCACGACTCCCGCGATTTCGTGACCAGGAACCATTGGGAAAATTCCGCCATCCCATTCACCATGGGCACTGTGAATATCAGAGTGGCAAATACCGCTAAACTTAATATCGATTAAAACATCGTGTGGTCGTAATTCTCTGCGCTCAATCGTGGTCTTTTCAAATGGTGCTCTGGCGCTTGCAACACTTAGAACATGGGTTTTACACATAGTTTTTCTCTACTCCTTCGCATTCATATGTGAGGCCGCTGGTTACACATTACTTTCGCAGCCATCAGCACTATTAGACATTGATGAATTATTAAACAGCTGTCTATAATTATAAGCAGATACAACATGTATTCAATTGTTAGATCAGCACGATCTGTTAAGTAATGAACAGATACTAGAACATTGTTAATTATTTCAGAAAGATTGGTGACCCCGCTCATGCCTAAAGTGGATCGACGAATACTCAAAACGCAAGAAGCGCTAAAGAAAGCCGTCATTGAACTGATGTATGAAAAAAATTTTGATGATATTACCATCCAAGACATTTCAGACAGGGCCAATGTGAGCCGGGGAACGATCTACCTTCATTACATGGACAAATATGATCTGCTCGATAAGCTGATCGAAAATCATATCCATGAACTTCGGAACATTTGCGTCTCGACAGCGGACATGGATTTTATCAATGGGACATTGGTCTGTACCGAATACCTCGAACATAATTATTCATTCTTCTCTATGATGTTAGCCAGTAAAGGAGCCCCTTATTTCCGCAATCGATTCCTAGACTTTCTGATCGAAGAGTTTCGTAATGAGATCGATGTAACCAAGGGAAAAAATCAGGGGTTGGATGAAGATGTGATCGTCAGGTTTGTTGCGTCGTCTTATGTAGGGGTAGTGGAATGGTGGTGCAAAAATGATAAGCCCATCCCCCACCATGTCTTGGCAGAGCAATTGGGGATCTTGTTAGAGCGGAATTTGTAGCCCACCGAAAAATGTTCATCCGGGCTACACCTATTACTGTTGCATCTGAGCACCCAGAGATAATGAAAAGCCCTTCTGGCGGAATCCGCAGAAGGGCTCTCTCTATTCTCGAACAGCATCAAACACAGAAACATATTCGCTTCTGGATTCAGCCGATCCATCTATATAAACCGTGGAGAAGGCTTGGGGAACCGCCGCCCGCCCACCGGACGGTACGAAAACGGTGCCAAGAGGGTGGCGGTTCAACCCCTCATGCTGCCCGAACCTCACACAACAATTAATTTACATCGCCGTGATTCATGAACTTAACTCCTTCCACTCTTACTGACATTTCTCCAGAAGGAATCACAAGCTGATATTGCTCTTTGGTCTGGGCCATCAGCAGCTGAAATCCTAGAGGAGACAGGAAAGAGATTAAGCTTCGATCGGGGTTAGCCCGATGCGGAAATACAATCGTAAAGGATTCTGTCGAGCCATCATCCAGATAGAGCAAGTCTACTTGGCTCCCTATTAATACAATCGATTCTAGACGCTCTTCGGTCAGATCGTTCATGATCCCCTCAAGCGTTGAACAATAGGCAGATATTTTCTTATCAACCGTATTGCGTTTTTGGCAGTGATCAGGGAAATACTGATCTAAAAAATGTATCTTTTCTTCGTCAAAATGAACCAGTTGACTAACCAGCTGCACCCGGGAACCTTGAAAAATTGGACTATGGCTCATAGTAGATCTCCCCTCCTCTCCGAAGCACTCCACGACCATCAAAAGTAAAACCACTTACCATGAAAATCCCTCCCATGTAAATATAGGCCTCCCGGAGGAGACCTACTATAATTTTACCAAATATTACTGGCAAATCAAATATTCTATTCTAGTTCATCAAGCTCGATAAAATAATGGTCCTTCCGATAGGATACAGCCTCCATGGTCGCGATCAGATTCTGCTCATGGAAGACGTCAATCCGATAGAATCCGGTACGAAAATTTCGTTTGATTTCGGTTGCCCGTACGACGATTCTGTCTCCTGGTTTCGCCGATTCCATAAACTGGATGGTTGTAGAGAGTCCCAAGGATGTTTTTCCATAGGCATTACAGGCTACGGAAAACGCGTGGTCTGCTAACGCATAGATCACTGCACCATGAACAGTCCCGTATGCATTGACCATATGGCTTCCCACTTCCAGCGTGGCTTCTGCCAAACCGGCCTCAAATTTGGTTAACTGAATCCCTAATGATTGGGCATACGGATCGTTCTTTACTTTTTGCAAGATTTCTTCGTAGTGCTTTTCATAGATTTGTGTTTCATCGATTTTCTTTTTCATGATGGATGCCTCCCTTATCATTCTGACTAAGCTAACACTCGGATCAAAAGCATATAGAGCAGGGTGCCGCTCGCCAGAGAAAGAAGCATCTTTCTCTTCCAAATATGCAAAAACGCGACTACCCCAATCGAAACAAACTCAGGTATTCCATGGGTACCAGAAACTAAGCTCACATCCCTGATACAATAGACAACAAGCATCCCCAATGTCGCTGCTGGCAATACCTTGCCGAGGTAACTCACATACGGGGGCGCAGCCCTACCTGGGGGAAACACAAGAAAAGGAACAAATCTCGTAGCCATCGTTCCCAGAACGACCATTCCGATCGTGATCATTTGCTCGAACAACGTCATTGACATACACTCTCACCTGTCTTCCCCAGCTGTTTTTTCAGCAATGTAAGGATGCAAAGAATCAGCAGCATAGACGGGATCATGAACTGATCGCCCCCAAACATCACCAGACATAAAAGAGATAATCCCAATCCCAATACCGCGCTGTGATGCTCATCCTCCTTCATCCACTGCTCAATAAAGATGACAACGAATAAAGCGGTCATCACAAAATCAAGTCCTTCCATGTCAAATTTCAAGAATGTTCCGAAAAAACCGCCGATTGTAGCTCCAATGACCCAATAGCTGTGATTAAGCAGGGTGACAAAGAACATGAACCACCCCTTGTCCACGCCTTTTGGCACTTCAGTCGTATAGTTAATCGAGAACGATTCATCGCAAAGACCAAAAATCAAATAGATTTTTTTGAGTCCGGTACCCCTGTACTTATCCAGCATGGAGATCCCATAAAACAGATGGCGAGCGTTTACCATAAGAGTCAGCATCAGAGCGCCTACTGGGTCAAATGCACCGAGCAGCAACGTGACCGCTACGAATTCCATTGATCCAGCAAAAATCGTGAGAGCCATGAGAGCCGCATACACCACATCGAAACCCGATGCGTCCATGTAGATTCCATAGGCAATCCCCAAAAATAGAAACCCGGCTAAGATGGGAATGGTATGGGGAAATGCTGCCCAAAGAGCAGGTAGTCCCTTTTGATCTGTTGTCATAGTTGCTTGCATCTCTCCTCGTTTCAATTGATTTACATACAATCCTACCAACACATATCCATACAATCAATGATATAATTGTATGGATTACAATTTTCCGACGAGGTGCAGCATGCCGATTAATTCGTTCACCCATTATCCCATGTCGTGGAAACCAGACCGACATGCATTAAAACGCCCGCTCTATCTCTCCATCGCCCTGTTGTTGGAGCATGACATTACGAACGGATTTTTAGCTCCCGGCACCAAACTTCCACCACAACGGGAGCTTGCCGATTTTTTAGATGTGAATTTTACAACGATTACACGTGCTTATAAGCTGTGCGAAATGAAAGGATTCATCTACGCCGTCACCGGAAGTGGTACATTTGTTTCACCCAATGCCGCACGTTCCATCACGATTTCAAAAGACAACATCTCCCGTGATGTGATTGACCTTGGCTTTGTTGCATCATTTGAGCAAAGCAATCATATCGTTGCGGATGTGGCCAAACAAGTCATGGAGAAAACATATGTAGAACAGCTTTTTAACTACCATGATCCCACTGGAATGCCACACCACAAAATGGCTGGCCTGAATTGGATGATGGCATTTGGTATCCATGCCGATCCAGATCATATGGCTATCGTTTCGGGGGCGCAGAACGCGCTGGCGATTACGTTGTTGGCTCTGTTTGAACCAGGAAACCGTATCGCTGTTGACTTGTACACCTATTCGAATTTTATTGAGCTGGCCAAAATGTACCGGATTCAATTGGTTCCGATCCCTGGTGATGATGACGGAATGTTGCCGGGTGAGCTTGAAAATCAATGCCGTCTGGTAGACATACAGGGCATTTTCCTGATGCCTTCCTGTTCGAATCCCACGGCTGTCATGATGTCAGACGCCCGCAAAAAAGAATTGGCTGCTATCATCACCAAGTACAGTCTGATCCTCATTGAGGATGACATCCACGCCTTTTTAACGGCTAGAGTGATCGATGATTATAAGCAGCCGATGTATCAGCTTTTGCCCGAACAAACGGTCTATATCTGTGGCACGTCCAAGTCCATCTGTTCCGGGCTTCGTGTGGCCTACATGGTGTTCGGAGCTTCTTTTAAAGAGAGCATTGAAAAAGCGATTTTTAATATCAATGTCAAGACTTCTTCATTGGATGCCGAGATTATCACTGAACTGATTTTATCCGGAAAAGCAAATGAAATTGTTGAGGAAAAAAAGCAGTTGGCTCAGTCTGCCAATTCTATTTTTGCTGAGTATTTTCCTGAAGCTTCAAGTATTGGTCATCCGCTAAGCTTTTATAGGTGGCTCCCCATAGCGAAGGATGCGAACGCGCCAGAGATGGAAACTCTCCTACAGCAGCAAGGTATTCGCGTTTTTCATTCCAATCGCTTTCTCAGTGGTGCCAGAATGCAGGACAAGTTTTTACGGATAGCACTGGCATCTACGAATTCATGGCAGGAGTTACAAACAGGGTTGGAAATCTTGAAACAAAACCTTTAATACAAGGTACCCTCGCCGATCTTTCCTAAAAATAAATGGTTCGACTGAACTGGTTGGTGATTGAGCAAAATATGTTCCGGGAGTGAGCTGGCTAAGTAACCGCGCTTCCCTAACACCAACGAGGGAGTGAGATGGATGACTGAAAACAACAATCGCAATCAAAACGGTGCACTTGGACAAAACAACAATCGTAATCAAAACAATGCAGGTGGAGGCAACCTCACCAACATGGGTGGAGGGGACACTGCTGAGGCGGTAGGAACAGTGGGCGGTGGTGTTGTAGGAGCTGCCGTTGGTTCCATGTTAGGACCGCTTGGCACTGTTGCAGGTGCGATCGCAGGCGGTGCGTTGGGCAACCAGATGGGTGAGAATGCCGGGGATGACAACAATAACGCGCAACAACAACAGCAACAACAGCGTTAACGATTGTGTTTCATCATAATCAACACCTGATTGGCTAAAATGGTGAACAACAACAGCTGATCGAACCATAAAAAGGCCGGTTTCCCCTTCGTATGGTGGAAACCGGCTACTTTTTGCTTGGACAGCTTCACTACCCTCGGACAGAACATCTAAGAAAGAGCACCCATGGTGTGATGAACTCACTTTTTGGAGCCTAACGTTCCATAATCGGTAATGGTCAATTTCACGTTGTACTTGATCGGAACCTTGCTGAATATTTGATCCCAATCTGCTTTCACCTTTTCCCATAGTTTCGGATGCTCGATTCTCAATTGGTTTCCGAAGCCGGCCACATCTGTTATGTATTCGTTTTGCATTTTTTTCGTTACATGATGTACCAAACGATTCACTTCTTCTTCGGCGGCTTTTTCTGCCCTTTTTAGAAATTCATTATCAAAAGGGTCCCCCGATTCCACCCAATCTTCGGAGAGACGTCCCTCTGATTCGATATTCACATCAAAAGAGATATTACTTCCATTAACACGAGGTGTGATTTTGCTCTTCATCGACTTGATCTCGTATACGATCAGCTGCTCTGTCTGTTTATCAAAGCTTTTCACCACGCCTCCTTTGCTCCCTTTGCCGGTTATCCACATGATGCCTTCTAATTCCGTTTCATTTAAAAAACCAATCAGCTTATTCGTCCGTCCTTTGATCACGGCTGCTCCTGCAAATTTTATCTCCCTATTCGCCGCGATCACATTTTGCAACATAAAACTTGATCCTGATTGTATCTTGCCTTCTAATTTAGCCAGCGACATAGGAGGCATGATCCTCGTTGACCGATATTGATTATCTACGATTCCATGCAGACGAAACGCTGGAACTTCTCCACCTTTCTTGGTTTCGAGTGTCTCACTGGCTCGACCCTTGCTGATCAATATAAGACTGCTTGGCCTAATTTGATTGTCACGAAGCATTTGATCAGTCAATGGTTCCAAACTAATCCTGCGTACAAGATCCTCACCGAAAACAATCACTTTTAAATGCTGGCTGACAAAGGGCCGGTCCGTTCTCAATGAAAATTCACGAACAATTTGATGGACGGAATCTCCGGTTTCAGAAACATTAAGGTAAGGTTTTTGTTGCGCCGCCCCCCCACCTCTCGTCCCTGCGCCTGATGCTTGTGGGTTAATGATTTGAAAGGTTGTCGTAATCAGGTCTTTTTTGGGATAACCGCCGCCTTTCTCCCTCAGCTCCCTCTCCACTTTTGACTCCATGCCTTTATCAAATGCCAGGCCCACACCTAAACTCACCTCTTCAATCTCGTTGCTGCTCCAACATCCTGCAAGAGACAGGGACAACAGAACAAACAGGGACAACAAGAAGCACCGTACCTGGCTATAGCTTTGCTTCATGCTTTCCCTCCTTCAACCTGGAGACAATGAGCAGGATCAGTGGTAATAAGCCAAATAAATACAACGCGGTATCACCGACCAGATCAGCGAATGTAAACAGGTCATTGATATTTTTCGGAGTCATGGCAATGATGTAAATAACCGGAAGCAAGTAAAACATACATCGATGGATATCCTTTTGGAAGAGTTGAGCAAGTCCCAAAGCAGCTGCATAGTAGGTAATCGTAAAAGTAGAAAAAATTTGCATGATCCATATCACCAGGAAAAAAGATTCAAACCGTTCGAATAACAAACCGGTGATTTCCAAACTTCGTATCAGGTCAATCGTCGGCCATGTTCGCGTGATCACCCCATCGATGGATAACGCTCCGATGACTATCACTACTGTCATCACATAGAAGAGCATGGGAACGGCCGTACCAATCAGAACGGCTTGTACTGCTTTATTTGGCTGTTTCATAAACGCCAAAATGATCAACATGATTTCTACACCTGTATACGCAAGAACCGTAGACTTTGTCCCTTGTAGTACCGGCGCTACTCCCAACCCCAGTACCGGGCGCAGATTATCCACCTCAAAAATTTGGAAGCTGATAAAGAAAACCAAAGTAAAAATGACGAGCGTAATGGGAAATATGATTTCATACAGACGGGCGATCGGGTTAATGCCCCCCATAATCAGATAGAGACCTACCCACATAAATGGCATGAGAAGGGCCCATGAGGGAGTTCCTTCCAGCAAAAAATAACTGGTTACTTCCACCAGCATTCTGGCATCATATGCGGAACTTGAGAAAAAATAAATGATCGTAAAGAGACTAAGCAGCCCGCCCACCCATTTTCCTGCAATCTCTTGACTGTATTGGTAGAACGTTTTTTCGGGATACCGTTGGCTTAATTTCACCATGATCACCCCTGCAATCATCGTGATCAGTCCACCTAAAATAACGGTGATCCAGACATCTGGTGTTTTTACCGCCTCCACAGTTACCCGGGGCAAGGTGAGGAACGTAACACCCAGAATATAATTGATGACGATGACAGCTGCTTGCGGAGTCGTAATCCGTTCTTCTGGTCTGGCGATCATCGCTGCCCCCACCTCTCAGTCATAGTAAGCTATCCTTTGCGTATAGAATCTTTCGTATGCATCATCTTCGGCCGGCGTTTCATCATCAGGAGCGGCATACGAACCAAAAAGTCTTTCCAGTCACTTAATCGATAAGGAACAGCAGGACTGGCGTAAGGTACACCAAAACTCTTCATTTTCACCAAATGACTGCCAAGCAAGAGAAAAAACAGAATGACCCCATATAATCCAAACACAGCAGCGCAAAACATGGACGCAAAGCGAAGGATACGCAATGGAATCCCTAAATTATACGACGGAATGGTGAAGGAAGAGATCGCGGTTATCGCCACTACGATCACCATGATCGGGCTGACAATTCCCGCTTGTACGGCAGCTTCACCAATGATCAGTCCGCCGACAATCCCCATCGCAGGACCAATTGGCTTAGGCAAGCGAAGCCCTGCTTCCCGCAAAATTTCGATGGCAACTTCCATAATCAGCGCTTCGATCAGTGCAGGAAACGGAACCCCTTCCCGCGTTCCAGCAACAGAAATGGCCAACTTGGTCGGGATCAACCCGGGATGAAAAGAGATAAAAGAAATATACAAGGCAGGTACGAACAACGAAATAAGCGCTGTGAAAAAACGCAATAGGCGGACAAGCGTGCCGGGAATCCAGCGCTCATAATAATCTTCAGGCGATTGCATCAGCATGCTGAATGTAACCGGAACGATCAAAGCGAAAGGCGTCCCATCCAACAGGATCGCCACCCGTCCTTCCATCAATGCACTCATGACGCGGTCAGACCGCTCCGTACTCTGTACCTGCGGAAACGGACTGAGATAATTATCTTCGATGAGCTGCTCTACATAGCCTGATTCCGGCACATCATCCATATCGATTTTCTTGATTCTATTCTTGACCTCTTCCACCAGCTCCGGGTTGGCAATCTCCTTGATGTAGGCGATGACCAATTCTTTTTTTGCTCGCTTTCCTACCTGGAATTTGATGAAGGTCAAGTCCTCATTTTCCCCATGTCTTCGCAATAGGGCCGTATTATCGCTTAATGCTTCTGTGAAACCGATCCGCGGACCTCTGACCAATGCCTCTGACGTTGGTTCATCCACATTCCGCGTTTTTGCTTTCGTTGTGCTAAGGATCAATACTTCCGACGATCCATCGATCAATAGAGCGGTCGAACCCCGCAATACTTGCGGCACCAAATCTTTTAAGTCACACGCTTCTTTTATTCCACTTATGGGAAGGACGTGATTTTTAAGAAATTCATTGGGGATAGCTGGTTTTACTTCCAATTGTCCCCTTCCATACTTTGGGGAGAAATCTGCCATCAGTGACTTCATAATATGTTTATCAATGAGGTCTTTATCCGACAACCCGTCCACAAAGATGATCGCCGCCCTGATGTCTGTCCCTCCTATGTAAAACTCCCGGAAACGAACATCCGAGTTATGGCCGATTTCGTTCCTGACAAGCTGCATATCCACGGTAAAATCGCCTGAAAAATGGTCTGCCGAAACTTCTGAAGGCTTTATTTCCTGCTGGTCCTCATGATCAACCGCTTTTATGTTAGTTGTCTCACGTTCCCCCGCTGACCGGATCCATCTAAACGTGAAAGCAATGACATACGGAACGCAAAACACAACAATCGCTTGCACAAAAACTTGCCAGTCTGCCAGATAGGAAACCATCGCTTGCCACATGTGAATCACCTTTTTCATTTCTCATAGCTGCCACTGATACCTAGAAGAACGTCCCCAATACCTCGGTTACCACCCCATTATTTCCCTCAAGATGAACGGCTAAACCAATCGAATACATTGAGGTACCATGAAAAAACACCATATTTGGGCGAAATCGATTCGGTACCATGATTTGCAGAGATCACACACAAAAAAACGACCGCTCTTCGTTACAGAGCGGTCGTTACTTCTATCGCTACATTCGTTGATTAGGAAATCTCACGTACAAGCTGACCCAGAGCTTCGTTAATCGGTGTTACCGGTCGGCCGAGCAGCTTTTCGAAATCGTTGCTCTCGATCTCCAAGGAACCTTCCCGAATACCTTGCTGGATAGCTACGAGAATCGGGATCACAAAGTCTGGTACGCCGGCCCCTTTCATGACGTCTGCATAGGTAGCGTCGTCAACCTGCTGCACGGAAACTTCCTTACCCAAAACCGTACCGAGAGCAGACGCCAGTTCTTCCTGTGTCAACAGCGGGCCGGACAACTCATAGGTCGTATTCTCATGTCCGTCGCCAGCGAGTACGGCTGCAGCCGCTTCGGCATAATCTTGGCGCGGGGCCCAGCCCACTTTTCCAGAGCCTGCTGATGTCAGCCAAGGTGCACCTGCCATCACAGCTTGAATGCTCGCGGTCTCGTTCTCCAGGTACCAGTTATTACGCAGGAAGGAATATGGGATACCGGTTTTCAAGATGGCTGCTTCGGTAGCTTGGTGTGTTGCTGCCAGGAACAGCTGGCTTTCCGTTGCATTTCCCAGACTTGTGTAAGCGATGAAGCCTACTTTTGCACGGGCTGCTGCTTCTACTGCATGGGTATGCTGACGAATTCTGGTTTCATTGTCTCCGTCGGCAGAAATGATCAATAGGCGGTCAATCCCTGCAAAGGCCGCATCCAAGGTTTCTGGATGGTCGAAGTCTCCATGACGAACCTCGACTCCTTGAGCACGGAGGTGTTCTGCTTTCTCCGGGTTGCGGACACTTACAGCCAGTTGGCTTGTCGGGACTGTTTTTAACAGTGCCTCGACCACTTTGCTGCCGAGCTTGCCTGTTGCACCTGTTACTAATAATTTCATGATCGATTCCTCCAAATTGGTTGTAATTTATTTTGTTATAACAATAATAGTTACAACTTGTGTATAAAATAAGAGCTCTATAAAAAGAGCTTTTATTTATTGAAACTTATGGATCAGCTGGTCGAGCGTCGTCTGTGCGAGCCTCTGTTCCATAGCGGATTGGGCATCTCTTAGCTCCGCTTGAAGAACCTGCTCGATATTGCGGCCGACCGGACAGGCTATATTGGGGTTTTCGTGAATGCGGAACAGTTGGTTCTCCTCTGTCACATTCACAGCCCGATAGACATCAAGGAGGGTAATCTCGCTGGGATCCTTGAGCAAGGAAGCACCTCCCACCCCTGGACGAACGTCTACTAGCCCCGCCTTCTTTAACATACCCATCATTCTCCGGATTACAACGGGATTGGTATTGACGCTGCCTGCGATGAAGTCTCCTGTACACTCATTCGGAGAAAAAGCAATGAGGGACAGGGTATGCACAGCCATGGAAAAGCGCGTACTGATTTGGCCCAATTGTATCACCACCGTTGTAACCATTATAGTTATAACCATTCAGTAAAGTCAAGCTCGTCTTCTGCCCCCGTACCTATCACCAATCAGGAATGTTTTGCTCCTGCTACAGCCCGGACATAAACCCGCTTTTGATGTTTTTCTACCGCCACAGGCGCATCAAAAAACTGGCTTAACGTCTCCTCATCCAGAAGTTGTTCGGTTTCCCCACTCTGGAAAACCTCCCCGTTACGCAACAGCAAGGTGTGGCTAAACACGGGAAGGATCTCCTCCGTATGGTGGGTCACATAAATCAATGTCGGAGCATCCTCCTGCTGTGCAAGCTCGTTAATGCTGTCCAGCAGCTTTTCGCGCGAGAGCAGATCAAGTCCGTTGCAGGGTTCATCGAGAATCAAGATACGCGGATTCGCCATCAGTGCCCGGGCAATCAGCACCTTTTGCTTTTCGCCCTGTGAGCAGGTCTTGAATTCCCGGTTCCACAGATGCTTGCATCCGAGTGTCTGCATCAACTGATGGGCACGGCTCCAATCGGCCTCGGACGGTTGTTCGTACAGACCGATGCTGGCGTATTTCCCACTGGCCACGATGGATTGCGCATAATCGTTGACATGCAGCTTTTCCTGCAGGGATTGGCTGACCCAGCCGATGGATCGGCGAAGTTCCCGCAGATCAATCTCTCCAAAGCGATGCCCCAATACGGACACCTCGCCACTTGTGGGCCAGAGATAGCCGGTTATCATGTTAAGCAGGGTTGTTTTTCCCGAACCATTCAGACCGAGCATGGCCCAATGCTCCTTGGGCTTGACTTGCCAGCTGACGTTATGGAGCAGTGTCGTGGTATCTCTTATCCAGGTAATTCCCTGTAGATCGATTACGTATTGCATACTCTTCACCCTCTCTGACATCTCTCTTTCGAATCAAATACGTCTATGATTTCTATCATAAGAGAAAGGTCATCGATTGTCGTTGTGAAAAGTGTCAGAAATATAGAATTTTTGAGAGTCAGATCCATTTTATTTCAGCTTGCGTACGTACTCAGATACTTTTTCAAGACCCTCCCGCAACACTGGGCTACTGCATGCATAGCCAATCCGTACATAGCCTTCCATGTCAAAGCAGGCACCCGGTGTGAGAAATGCCCCTGTATTAGCCAATAATCCAGTACAGAATGTAACAGACGGTACAGGCACATCCACTTTCAATAAAGCCGTTGTTCCGGCACGCGGTTTGACATAGGAGAAGTCAGGTTCTTTGTTCACCCAATCATCCAAAATAGCAAGGTTGTCTCTCACAATGGTACGGTTACGCTGTAGGATTTTGTCATAGTTCTTGAGAGCATGCACGGCAAGAATATCGTCCAGCATCCCGCAGCTGATCGTGGTGTAATCCCGGTGCTTCATACATTCGGCGATTACTTCTTGCGGTGCGGCAATCCAGCCAAGTCGCAGGCCTGCAAGCGAGAGGGCTTTGGAGACACTTGATGTGCTGATCCCTTTTTCATATAGATCGACGATAGAAGGCACATCGGCATCGTCAGCCTGCAGCAGATTTCTGTAGACTTCATCGCAAAGCACGTAAGCCCCGCAGGAACGCGCAATCTCAACGATACGCTCCAACATATCCCGCTCCATCACAGCACCGGAAGGATTGTTCGGATTGTTGATGCAGATACATTTGGTATTGGACTTCACAAGGGATTTCAACTCGTCAAGATCGGGAAGGAAGTTATTTTCTGGACGCAACGGGAGCAGATCGACTGTGGCCCCAAACGACTTAGGCACTTCATAAATCTGCTGATAGGTAGGATGCACAGAGATCACATGATCCCCCGGTTGAACCAGCGAGTAAAAAACCAAAAAGTTGGCACCGATCCCCCCGTTCGTGACGAGAACGTTATGCGGTTCAATCGATGAATATAGGTTCGCAGCCACCAGCTGTCTGAACTCGGGAGAGCCTTCGATGTGACCATACGTAAGTTTTACGTCATACAGGGAACGAAAAAATTCGTCCGGATTGGTGCCATCTAACGTGACCAGCTCCTCTAATGTGAGGGAGTCCACACACGTCTCTGCAATATTGTACACAGCGCTTGTTTCATATGCATTCATCCATTCTTCTACGGAAAATGCCTTGATTTCCATATGACAACCTCCTATGTTACAGGTGAGCGACGATGCCGAGCCCTTTCGCTTTCGCCTGCTTTAATATGTAGTCCGCTGTAATGATATCCTGAAGGGCAATGCCCGTGCTGTCAAAAATCGTGATGTCTTCATCCGACAGTCGTCCCGGTGTCTGACCAAGGATCACACTGCCGATTTCTGCGATAATCTCATTTTTGTTGAATCCCCCTTTTTTAACAGGGATTTCTGTTTCTCCTACGTGGATAGCTTGGGTGACGTCATCGACAAATACACGGGCTGATGAAAAAATGCTTTCATCAATTTCTTGCTTTCCTACCATATCCGCACCCACACAAGAAAGATGGGTACCCGGTTTGATCCAATCTTTTTGGATGATAGGTTGTCGGGAAGGGGTTGCGGTCATAATAATGTCTGCTTCCTCTGTTGCGGTTTGAATCTGGTCGGTTGCGACAACTTCGACCATCTCGATACGCCGGAGGTAGGTCTGGTAGATCTCCTCATCGGCCTGATATGGGGACAGGAACTTTTCCTTCAGCTTGGCCTTCATGGACGTGCAGAAGTGTGCAGCCTTTTCGTATGAGCGGGGGTTGATCACCGTCACCTTCTTGATCTGTTCCATGATCATCAGCGTGGACATGATCAGAAAAGGAGCCAGGTGGCCTGAGCCTATTAACAGCAGATTCTCTGACTCTTTTCTCGCCAGATATTTCGCGCCGATCCCCCCTGCTGCTCCTGTCCGCATCAACGTTACCGCATCCCCGCCCATCATACCGATCGGGACGCCTGTTCTGCTGTCGAGTACCAGGACAAAGCCGACGAGCGGCGGAAGATTTTTCGCTGGATTCTCTCCATACCACGACACGAGCTTTAATCCGAATATATCGGCCCCCATCAAGTGACCTGATTTGATGTCCATGTCTGCCACTCCGGGAGAAAATTCATGGAATACCATCGGGAACAGTGCAGCTTCTTTTTGCGCCTTCAGGGTATAAGCGCGCTCAACCAGTTCGATCACATGTTTCATATCAAGCAATTGTTCTACATCTTCCTGATGAATGACTCTGAAAGGAAACACGTTTTCCCCTCCTCCAAAATGATTGAAATGCCTTGGCTTTGACTTTACCATAGAGTCTATTGGCAAGAACAATTGATGGTTCTTATCGTTACTATCACAATTTTTTAGAGGCGGATAAGGGGGGAAAACACATGGAGCTTCGGACGCTGAAAACCTTTCAAGTAGTCGCTACCCATCTCAATCAGACGAAAGCTGCCGAGATCCTCGGATATACGCAACCGACCATTACCATGCAGATTCGGAATCTGGAGATGGAGATTGGTCATTCGTTATTTCATCGGGTCGGGAAAAAAACCTATTTGACACCAGCCGGAAAAGTATTAAAACAGCATGTCGATCAGATTTTGGACCGTGTGGATGAGATGAATAAAGCGATGAATCTATTGCATGGACCGTATGGCAATCTCGTCATCGCTGCACCTGAGTACTATTGGACCCATTTTCTCACGCTGCTCATCCATACGTATGTAGGGCTTCATCCACAGGTAAAGCTCAAGCTGGTTTCCTGTAACAGTGGCGACGTGATTCGTCTGATTACGGCAAACGAAGCAGATGTGGGAATCATTGCAGGTCATCATCATAGCGATGATGTACAAGCCACCAGACTGGACGAAGAAGAACTGGTGCTGGCAGGAAGAAGAGAGCTTTGTGAACAAGGTGAACTGCCTGCGATTTTCCGACATGCTCCGCTTCTCTATAAAGAAAGCTATCATCTGGATGGACTCTATGACCGCTGCATGGAGGAGCTTCCCACCAGACCAGTGTCTGTGATCGAAAGCAGCAGTGAAGAGGCGATCAAGCAAGCGGTCTTAAATGGCACAGGTGTCGGTCTCATCAGTGTAGATCTGATCAAGGATCAACTGGAAAAAGGAGAAGTTGTCTCGTTACACCGCTTTTCGCAGCCATTAGAAACCTTTATTATCACGCTAAAGGACCGTTCTGATGAGATTACTCTTCAATCGTTTACCGAACTGGTCGTGGAAGGCTGGGACGAAGCTGGTGAAGAACGATAACGCCGTACGACCTCACACATACAACAAACTCCCTCGCTGGTTGATGCGTTGCGTAACCAACAGGGAGTTTGTTTCCTTTCAGCAATCCAAGCCTCTTTTACATAAAAAACAGACCGTGCCCCGAAAGAACGGTTCCTTCGTAGACACAGCCTGTTACTGTCATCAAACAATCGGCTATGACACGTTACGGTCAGGGCCAATGTCTTGCCGCTTGTATTCTTTTTCCCAGAAATCCGCGCCTTTAATGCCCAGCTTGACCGGATCAAATACAGGGTCTTTGCCTTCTTTCCTCTGGGTATCGTAATCCTTGAGGACGCGAAGTGCCGGTTTGGTAAGAAGCAGGATCGCGATGATGTTGAGCCATGCCATGGAGCCTACCCCAATATCACCAAGCGTCCACGCGAGCGATGCTGTTTTGATACTTCCGTAGAACGTCACAGCGAGAATCCCGAATTTAAGCAGGTAATCCATCCATGGACGTTTCACCTTTTGGTTGATGTACGCAAGGTTCGTCTCTGCCATATAGTAGTACGCCATAATGGTGGTAAATGCGAAGAACAGAAGCGCAATCGCAACGAATGGGCCGCCATAACCTGGGAGCACAGTCTCCACCGCTTGCTGGGTATACATCGGGCCTGGTTCGATATCCCCGAGGTTGTTGACGATGGCTGGTGCCCCGTCTGGTTTGACATTGTACATACCCGTGATCAGAATCATGAATGCCGTAGCCGAGCAGACCAGCAACGTATCCACATATACCGAGAACGCCTGCACCAAGCCCTGCTTGGCTGGATGCGATACTTCCGCAGCCGCTGCCGCATGTGCACCCGTACCTTGACCTGCTTCATTGGAGTAGATCCCCCGTTTGACACCCCAAGAGATGGCTGCACCGAGAATCCCACCAAATGCAGCATCTACCCCGAAAGCACTCGTGAAAATCAGTGAAATGACTCCCGGCAATTTATCAATGTTTACCGCTACAATGAAAAGCGCCAGCAGAATATAGCCAAGAGCCATAAAAGGTACCACAATTTCCGCAACACCAGCAATACGCTTGACACCACCAAAAATAATAGCTGAAAGCAAAATAACAAGCCCAATACCGGTGATATAAGGACTAACCCCTAAGCCATTCTCCATCCCGGCAGCAATACTGTTTGCCTGAACTCCCGGAAGCAAAAGCCCGGTAGCGACCACCGTCACGATGGAAAACAAGACAGCATACCACTTGATGTTCAATCCTTTTTCAATATAAAAGGCTGGGCCACCGCGGAATTGGCCGTCTTGCTTGCTTTTGTATACCTGACCCAGTGTCGATTCCACGAAAGCCGAGCTGGCCCCGAGGAACGCCATCGCCCACATCCAGAAGACTGCACCCGGTCCCCCATAGGCAATCGCGGTTGCAACACCAGCGATGTTCCCTGTACCGACACGTCCGGACAGAGCCAGAGAGAGCGCTTGGAACGAAGAAACGCCTGCTTCTGAGCTTTTCCCTTCGAAAATCAGCTTCACCATATCCTTGATGTGACGGACTTGGAGAAAGCGGGTCGCGATGGAGTAGAACAATCCTGTTCCCAGACACAGATAGATCAGGGCCTGGCTCCAAATTAAGTCATTTAATCCGTTAACAAAAGCTTCCAAATAAACTCCCCCTTTTCTGTTCCTATGTTATGTACCACTAATAACTAATTATAGGATATTTATTTTCTTTTATAAACCTTTTTATTTTATTATTATCATTATTTTAGCTCGAGTGACTAAAAAAAAGAACCAAACGCATACATTTCATGCGTTTGGTCCTACTTTTGTACGGCTATTCTATTGGATCAGCTCCATCAGCTCACCAAGCTCCTTTGGCGTCAGATTGCGCCAATGTCCTACTTTTAATCCACCGAGCTGGATATTCATAATCCGTACACGCTGGAGCCGTTCGACCCGATAGCCGAACGCTTCACACATGCGGCGGATCTGGCGGTTGAGTCCTTGTGTGAGAATGATGCGGAACACGCGGTCACTCACCCGGCTGACTTTGCAAGGTTTGGTTTTGGTTCCTAAGATATGTACGCCACCAGACATCCCTTTGACAAACTCGGGGGTGATCTGCTTGTTGACGGTCACGATATACTCTTTCTCATGATTGTTCTCCGCCCGCAGGATTTTGTTGACGATGTCGCCGTCGTTGGTCAAGAGGATCAGACCATCGGAATCCTTATCCAACCGGCCGATCGGAAAAATCCGTTCCGGGTGATTGATGAAATCGACGATATTGCCTGCGATATGCTGCTCAGTGGTCGAGGTGATGCCGACCGGCTTGTTCAGGGCGATATAAACCGGTTTTTTCTTCGCTCCAATCTGCTTGCCGTCGATCTTAACCACATCGCCTGGCTCAGCGGTACTGCCCAGCTCAGCCAATTTGCCGTTGATGGTGACCCGCTTGGCCTCGACCAGTTTGTCCGCTTCGCGTCTGGAGCAGAAGCCTGTTTCGCTGATGAATTTATTGATGCGCATTCGTTCGAATCCCTTCCCTGCCAATGATCCTGTATCGATCATGTACTTGAATAGGCATCATTGTACCATATCTGGGCGCGGGAAGCACATCTATGCCAGCAAGAAATGGGGAATCGCTATTCCGCCTTCGCCGCCAAATGATACCCCTCGATAAAGCAATCGATCCACTTCAGCTCATCCTCGGGGCACTCCGCAAGCTTCATCAGACGGGCCAGATCATGCGCAATCTTGTCACGGTCACCACGGTGCTCCCGGGTAGAGCAAGCCACCCCACGGAATATCTCCAGCTCGAATTGCATCTCACTCTTGGTCAGCGGACCCCCATGCGAGGTGACGAAATACTCGGCATCGTATGCTTCAATCCGATCCAAAAGCGGCAGAAGCTGCTCATCCGTATAATATCTGTTCGGGCAATAGATGGCAGGCCCGATCGCATCGCCTAAGAACAGTACCTTGTCTTCTTTTACATAGATCAGGCAGGAATCGTGGGCATGATCGCCTCCCACATGCTCGATCGTGACCGTAATTCCACCCAGATCGATCTTAAGCTTTTCTTCAAAAAGAATCGTCGGAAGCTTGATCTTGATGTCGCGGTCACGCCCGGCAAACTCCTTTTTGATATATTCAGCACAGAATGGTATCTCGATCCCCTGCTTCACCCGCTCGTCAATCGCTTCGTCTGTCCACTCCCATGCCTGCATGATTTCGAGCTGTCTACGGGTCTCCACATGCGCGATGGAAGGCAGATTCAACCGGTCCATGCCAAATACATGGTCCCAGTGCCAATGCGTCAGCGCCACGAGTTCGGCTGGCGGCAGCTCGTGCTCGGATACTTGCTCCAGAAAAAGCGCAGCATGGGCGGACGAATTGCCTGCATCCATGATGAGAGAGCGCTCACAGCCGGAAATCATCGCGAGGACAGGCCGATCCACGGAGCCGTCAGGTGGCAGATAGAGAATATGATCCGTTAATCTGGTTAGTTGCAAATTCATAGAGTACTCCCCCTTTTACTTCATTATAGGTAGAGCGGTGGGGTCTGCCTACTCTCATCTGGAGATCTCTGATACTCATTTTTATGATAAGATAGTGATTATGGAAGGTTCTTACAGATCATCCCGAATGGAGAGGAAACTCCACTATGAAATATACCGTCGGTGCGTGATGACGGTCTCCCCTTCGATCCATGGCTTCGCACACATGTCCGCTGCGGTGGAACCCTGCTCAAAGCCTGCCACCGTGCCATGTATGTGCCTGCCAGTGTCACCGACTGGCAAGAGTGGACAGGGCTGATGTTCCCCGAGTCTGGCGAATACGTCATCGAGGGTGCGCTCACCCCGATCCGCATCGATCTGGAAAAAGACCTCGGCGAATACATCGAGCCGAATGTCTGGGTTACCTATCACCTGTAAGGAGGGAGCTTTTTTTGACAGAACTCTCACAAGTACTCGATCACATGCGCGAATTCTCTGACCCCCGCGCCGTCGCCATCTGGGCCAAGGTAGGGATGCCGACCGATACCTACATCGGTGTCAGCTTGACGAATCTCAAGACAATAGCCAAGACGATCAAGAAAAACCACGACCTCGCCCTTACGCTCTGGCAGACCGGTATCCACGATGCCCGCCTGCTCGCCACCATGATCGAAGAGCCGAAACAAGTCACCCTAGATCAGATCATCCACCAATCCGACGACTTCGACTTCTGGGACCTAGCCGATAAATACTGCAAAAATGTCATCGGCAAAACAACCATGTCCTCTCACTTCATCGACTTGTGGAAGGACAGCGACATCGAAATGAAAAAACGCTCCGCCTACATCCTGCTCTCCGGCTACGCAGGGCAGAAGAAAACCGGCATCGACGACTCCTACTTCGAATCCTTCCTGCGCGTGATCCAAGACTCGATCACCACCGAAAAAAACTGGGTCAAGGAAGCGATGATCTACGCCCTGATCGGCATCGGCAGCCGCAATCCCCATCTGCATGAGCAGGCCCTCTCCGTCGCCCGGCACGTAGGTACAATCGAGGTAGATTATGGTGACACCTCCTGCCAGACACCTGATCCCATCAAAATCCTGACCAGCGACCGTACGAAAAAGAAACTCGAGGCATGAAAAAATCCCTTTCTGTAGAGGCACAGCGGTGCACTTGAAACCAGCCTGCCATTCAGAAAGGGATTTTTCGTTCGTATCATCTATAGGGAGCGGGTCACGCTAGACTTCTGCGTTGGCCTTCTTCTCCACACGACCTGCTTCTACATCAGCTGCACGATAGCTCACCTGTTCTGGATGCTCCGTATCGAGACCATAACCGATGGTCGGATACAGATTGCCAGGGATCGGGTCAACCAGATCTTCATGGGTTTTATAGATACGCGGTGTCTTCCAGAGAGCCAGCATCGCTTTGCCGAACGACATCGAGTGATAGCGTTCCGGCCACATTTTGAGGATGTGCTCCTTCACCAGCGGATAGTACTTAGGGCTGATGCCTGGGAAAAGGTGATGCTCAGCGTGGTAAGAGAAGTTGAAGTGAAGGACATCCACCCATTTTGGTACGCGGACAGAGAGGCTGTTCGCAAGTGGGTCATTCACTGCGGTAAGTGGGTTTAAGTTATGGTTGGTCGCGATATAGGCGCTGAGGATGAAGTTCGCGATCAACGCTGGGATCAGGTATGCAAAGATCCATTTTTCCAGTCCTACCATGAAAAGGAGTCCAATCCACGTTCCCCACGGAATCAAAAACTGCATCCACAGCAACGGGCGTTTTTTGGCTTCGAAATTCTTCAGGTTCACGAAGAAGTTGCGGGTAGCGACGAAGGAAAAGTTGATTGTCAAAAAGCTGAAGTACCCGGTGGAACGGACAAAACGCGGCAGACGGTACATATGGCTCAGAAGTGGACGTTTCATCAGCTGCTCCAGTGTGGACCATGCGTCCGGGTCGTTCACGTCATGCTGGGTATGCACGTGGTGGGTGACATTGTGCCACTTGCGCCACAAGCCTGGGCCTGTGCTCATCGGGAAGAACGCAATCGCACCAAGAAAATCTCGAAGCCATGGTCTACGGACGACCGTACCATGCAGAATTTCGTGACCCAGAAAGCATTTACCTGCGAAACTGAGTCCCAGGACAAGGGCGATCAGCAGGTTAAGACCTGGGTGCAGATCTAACAAGCCAATGGTCAGAATCCCAGCCAATGAAACCAACAGGTAGGCCAGTCCTCCCCATAGTCGTGCGGGTACAGGTTGAAACACTTGTGCTGGGAGATGTGGAGAGATACGCGCAGCGTACCATCCGAAGGTGTGGAGATCTTTCATCGAATTGCTCCTTTGATAGTCCGGCTTTTTGAATAAGTCTGTCATTTACAAAACACATTACTGTTATCGTAACAAGACATAAGAGGTAATGCAATGTTTTTTTATTACCTGGTACTAACAATTGGTTCTATATGGAAAAAGCGCGTCGTTACAGGAATATTATGGCGTTGGAAGAGCTTTGTTATAAGTGGTTCACAAAAATGACAAAAATCTTTTTTGGGAAGCAACTTAGCTATCATATGCAGGGTTTATTCAAGTCGTTCCCTATTTTTGGATAAAAAATGTCCCTTCCAAGAACAGGATAGTGCTTGTATCTACCTGCCTGTAAGAAGGGACATTTTATCTAGCTGATTTATATACGTTTTGTGAATTAATACATCAATTTAAGCGCCAACATCGCAAACGCCACAACCGTAGCCACCGTACTCATGGTGATGAACTTGCTGATGCTTGGCTGGTAAGGCTGATTGCTCTCCGCCTGGCTGATGAGGACGCGCAGGGATTTCATCGTGATTCCGAGTGTCGCTGCGATCGCGAGGAACAGGATGAATACCGTGATGATCCACCAGTTGAATTCAAAACGGCCCCATTGGAGTACCCCGGTGATCAGGGAAATGATGAGGAACAGGTTTTGAATGCGGACGAAGGTGAAGGTCTTACGTGCGCGGGAGATGAGCTGCTGTTTGTTCAGCTTGGCGAACGTCATCCCGATGATCGGAAGAATGATGCTCAGGAGCGCGAAAAGCGCGGCGAGTGTATGTACGTGTTTCATGTGACAACTCCTTCGATATGGAATTACGTGGATAGAACATCCAACTCTTATCATACCGTTGGACTTGCCGATTTACAATAGCTGTCCGAGAGTTTCGGGCATTCTATCACTTCGATGTCACAATCATTTCGGTTTTGGCGATCTGATCATGCAAAAGCTGTCTTCTTTCGGTGACATCCAGTACGGTGACCATGTGCAAAAGTCCCACTGGCAAAAGCATGACGCGTACGAGAATCCGCCAAGCGGTAACCGGCTGTGTCTCGTCGGTTGATACCAGCTTCATCTTGAACAAGCGGTCGCCTACACTTTGACCATATACAAACAGTGTGAGGAACAAGCCGACAGCAAATACCACCCACACCACATTAGCTTTCACTAAGAGCGAAACTCCTACGCCCAGAATTAAAAATAAAATACCATCTACCATTCTTGCAAACAGTCTTCTCAATAAGGTAGGTCTGTCATTCGTTGTCATCATACGGATCAACCCCCATCAATAAAGGATAACAAAAGGTTTGGAAAAAAATAATATATCGTTATGTAATAATATATACCTTTTCACCTACCGATTGAAACTCTTTTCTGATAAAAAAGTACTAAAAACTTTTCGACAAATCCATATATTGGATGTTTTTTGATAGAATGATAGTTCTTGAGTCACGGTTTCCTTCTCTATTTCCTAGGCAATTATAGCCAACACAAAAAGCCCGCGTTTGCAGCTTACGCGAGCTTTTTACCGTTTCATGCAGGTTTGTTCCCATTTCATCCGGTTATGGTCGGACATACTTACGGCAAATCAATCAACATAAAAGTAGAACCAGTGCCTGACTGTATCTCAAGCTGGGTCAGATCGGTGATTCTTGCAGCATCCCGCCTGCGAAGCTGGGTCTCTTGGTTCAGGGTAAGCTCACCTTCGATCACGAACAGGTAGGTTCTGCGATCCTGTTGCTGGGTGAAGGTCAGGGCTTTGCCTGCTTCGAGCTCGGACAGATACATCGTCAAGTCTTGGTGGATCGATACGACACGCTCAGAAGGCGCTTGACCGGATACCACGGGCAGCAGATTATTTTTCATCGCTGTGGGGTCATATGCTTTTTGCTCATAGGATGGGGCTAAGCCTCGCTCGTTTGGCATAAACCACAGCTGCAAAAAGCTCAGTTCTTCGGTCGCGGAGGAGTTAAATTCGGAGTGAATGATACCAGTTCCGGCGGTCATACGCTGGATTTCACCCGGACGCAGGATTTCGGAGTTGCCTGTGCTGTCCTCATGCTTGATCTCACCGCTCAGCACGACAGAGACGATCTCCATCTCGCGGTGTGGATGGGCACCGAAGCCTTTTTGCGGGGCCACGGTGTCATCATTGAACACGCGGAGCGGGCCGAAGTTCAAATTTTTTGGATCATGATACTCGCCGAAAGAGAAACTAAAGTTGCTTTTCAGCCAGCCATGATCCGCTGAGAAGCGGGATTCTGCCGGATAGACCTTGATCATGTGGACGTCCTCCAATCGAAGTGCTTTATGGATGCATGATACTGTGATATACTTACTTTTGTCAAGTAACCATCAAAAGATAACCCGATCTTGATCATTCTGAATTGGAGTGTTACGAATATGTCTATGCAACGAAATCTAATGATAAAGCATATGGTTGGCAGCCGGTCTTTTTTGGATGCGGTGAAACAAGGGATTGCCTATGAGCTGCATGAGGTGACGGGCGGCTGGGAGTTTCTGATCCATACCGACCAGCGGGAGATTGTCGATGAGCTGGTAAGCAATCGGCATGAGCTGAACCTGTTCGTGGTAGAAGAAACCCCAGGCCAGCCTACACAAAAATGGTGGTACTACTCCAAAGACGGGGATGTCACCTATGATGAAGCTTCCCATGTCGTGCGGATCTTCGCGGATTCGAAAATGGGGTATCAATCTTAATCCCCCTTCCTGCATAATGGAAGGACAAGTTTTTTGTTATACTTCCCCAATAGGAGGCGCTTACGCTTGTCTGAATATCTGAAACGCACGATTAACAAAGAAGAGGTTCCCAGCGTGTATCTGGATGCACCACGCTCTGTGAAGGTGTATCTGCCGCCTGGATATAATGAAATGCTCTCATACCCGGTGGTGTACTGCCAGGACGGGAATGACTTTTTTACCATGGGCCGGGTTGCGACCCTGACGAACCATCTGATCCTTGAGGAAGGCATGGAGCCTGTCATCATCGTCGGTGTGTCGGTGGAGCGCAGCAAACGCACGAGCGAGTACTCCCCGATCGGTTCGCTCAATCCGGGGTATAAAAAGTTTTTTGCGGAGGAATTGATCCCGTATATCGAAGAACGCTACCCTGTCCGCCGTACGCCACAAGAACGTGTTCTGGCCGGTGATTCGCTGGGCGGTACGGTTTCCCTGCATCTCGCGTTGGATTATCCAGAGATGTTCCCCAATGTACTGGCGCTCTCCGGTGCGTTTTTTGAAGCGACACAGGAGCAGCTGAAGGCAGCCGAAGACTTGTCCTGGCTCAATCTGTGGATGGTTGTGGGCTTGGAGGAGACGGCGGTGGAGACGCACATCGGGACATTTGATTTTGTGACCTATAACCGGGATACGAAAGCCATTTTGGAGGAAAAAGGAGTCAAGCTGTCCTATCAGGAGGATCATGGGGATCATCTGTGGGGCTTCTGGCAACGGATGCTGCCGGATGGGCTGAAGCACTTTTTCCCGACGGCTGGGTTTTAGGGGCTTAGGGTACCTTGGGTTGACGGTTGATGAAATGGCAGATTGCAGGCATAAAAAAGTTGTGTGGGATGGAACGCCACACAACTTTTTTTGTTGGATATTCAGTTCTTGGGGACTTACAGGCCGTTGATCTCCTGAATGTCTTCATACGGGTAGTGACGTCCATCTGTCAGAAAGATACCTTCGCTCGTCGCCTTGTCGATCTCGCCGGCTACTTGGTCGTCGTCCTTGAGCACGATGTTGACGATCTTGCTTTCGTCGCTGCGCATTTTGTTGCGGACTTGCTCACGCTGTTTGGCAGATAGCATGGTCAAACACCTCGTTTTCCTCGAAATGGTCAGGTGTTAGTATCTTCCGAGTGCGGGTGATTTAGTCGTAAAATGTGTATTTATGTTTCAATCATATACAATCTGTGACGAACGATGGATAACAGGTGAAACGGTATGGGTATAGTAAGGAAAAAAGATTTCGGAGGATTTATGGATACGCAGAAACCCAGTGAAAAGTCGATCAATATTCAATTTACCTGTACGGAAATCGGTGGACTTTGGGGTGTTTATTTTCAAGAAAGTATGTCCACTTGTTTTCTGACCTACCTCCTGCAACACCTACAGGATGCGGATATCATCCCGTTAGCGAAAGAAGCGCTGGACATTTCTCAGGGCCGTATGGACAAAATCAAACAATTTTTCCGTGCAGAAAATTTCCCGATTCCCGCCGCTTTCTCGGAAGGTGATGTGAATACCGCTGCTCCCCAGCTTTTTCATGATTCGTTTACTCTCAGCTACATCTATATGATGAATCGGTTATCGATCATCAATCTCGGGTTTACCGCCTCCAACAACGTTCGACTGGATGTGCTTGACTTCTTCAATGAATGTATACATACATCCACCGAGATGTTCGGTAAAGCCGTCAAGATGATGTTGGAAAAAGGGATCTATGACCGTCCGCCCAAAATGAACTATCCGAACAAAATCGAGTATGTGCAGAAAGAGTCTTTCTTGACGGGTATGTTCGGAAAGAAGCGCCCATTGAATGCGGTTGAGTTATCCGAAATCTTTTTCAACATCGAGCGCAATTACTTCTCCGTGATTCTGATGCTCGGGTTTGCCCAAGTGCTGGAAGAGAAGAAATTGAGAGACTTCGTCCTGCGGGGAAAACAATTGAGCGAATCCCAAATCTCCTTTTTCAACAAATTGCTACTGGAAGAAGACCTGTTAGGCACCGTGACGACCAGCATGGAAGTGACCGCTTCTACGGTTTCTCCGTTTTCTGACAAGCTGATCCTGTGCATGATTCATGTGTTGAATTCGGTTGATATCACGTTACTTTCACATGCCTTGTCGCTTACCATGCGAACCGATCTCGTTGCCAATTACAGCAATATCATTGCCGGAGTGATGGTCTATGCAAAAGACACCTTTGACCTTTTAGTCGACCGAAATTGGCTGGAGCAGCCCCCTCTTGTGACAGATCGGCACCAGTTGATTTATTCGTAGGGGGTAAGGCTTAGATGTACATCATCGGACCGTTCGCTGCTCTGGGAAGGTAGCCGGTTTCGCCGGTTTCGAGGATCTGCACATAGTCAAAAAATTGATACCCCATCGCTTCTTCTTCATTTGGAACGGATATCCACCATCTGAGTATGATGATCGGGGTGCCTTCCGGGATATTGGTACTCGAAGCATTCGGAACCGGGTTATTATACAATCTCATAGGATTCATAGTGATATGAACTCTTTTGCCCCATCTCTGGACAAGTTGGTACCGTTTTAGTGCCAATCGCGCTTTTTGTACAACCAGGTCGTCTTGATCCAGCAGGGCCTGCTGTAAAGCAGAAGCGACGCCCCTCCCTCTTGCGATCCGACCCAGACTGGTGACTGCCGAGCTGCGCACAGTATCACATGGATGTTTCAGCAGAAGACGAAGGTAAGGCACGGCCTTTTCACCCAGCGCTTCCCATTGAAATGAACCGCGATAATAGATCGCCTCGTTCCAAGCCATATTGATCAGATCACATTGATCGATCGTGACATCAGCCCATCTCTTCAGCAGTTCTTGGGGATCGGGCATCTCCTGTTTGACCAGCAGTTCCATACCGGGAGTTAGACGGTTTGGGTGACTAATCTGATTGGTCTGGATAAGCGATTCCACACTCTGTGAAAATTGTCTGGCCAAACACAAGAGGGTATCCCCTTGGTTGACGACATAGTAGGGAGAGCCGCCTGCCTTTATCGTAACTCGTTGCGAATCAGGTGGTGCTGTGGGATTGGGCTCAGGGATGACAAGCGGTTGCCCGACAGGAAGATAATTGGGATTGCAGATCACATTGGCCGCCATGATGGACTCTGTCGTGACTCCATATTGATTGGCGATAGATTGCAATGTATCATTTGGCTTTACTTGGTGAACCGCCATAAAATCTCTCCTCCAGCCATAGTCTCATTTTCCTGTTCAGGGACGTTCCTACAGCAGCAGCGGCGCAGCAAATTGATAGCCCTCCCTGACCAGATACCCCCGCTGTCCCGTCTCAGCCACCTGAACGAGGTCATAAATATGCGGTTCAGAAAAGCCCCTCCCTTCATTCGTCGGGCTTGGAATATACCAGCGTATCGCAAAGACAGGCGTGCCTTTTTTAAGCGGTATCGAGTCAGAAGACAAATTCGGCTGTGACAACAGCTTCTGATCGGTTGTAAGCACATGGTATCGTTTCGTTTGATTCGCAGCTACGATCCGAAAACGCTGCAGTCCGAGTTGAGCCAAACTGCTCACTGACTGATCCCGGTCCTGCGAAGCCATCTGCAGTGCAAAAGCGGCCGCGCGCCCCTTCCCGATCCTCCCCAGGCTCATCACGGCGTAATAGCGGACATCGGGACATGGATTTCGCAACAGTCGTTCGAGATACGGCACAGCTTCTTCCCCAAACGATTCCCATGTAAAGCTTTCATACGTAAAGGTTCCCGGCAGATATCGAAGCGTCCTGAAACCGTCACACATGTCCGCAGGCAGATTCCATTCCTCAAATAACTGCTGCGGGGTTGTATTGGTCCGGTAACTGACATTCAGTTCCAGTCCTGAAGCAAGCTGATTGGGATCAGCGATCTGATTGGCTCTCGCCAATGAAGCGACACTTCTGGAAAATTGCGAGCCCAAACATTCCAGAGTGTCCCCGGTGAACGTGACATAGTAGGGAGTTCCCCCCGCTTTTGCTCCTGACCAATCCCGCCCTGGAATAATCAGGGGTTGCCCGATAAAAAGATAATTAGGGTTGCAGATCACATTGGCATTCATAATCGATTGGACTGTGGTTCTGTACTGATTGGCGATTTTGGTCAAGGTATCATCTGGTTTTACCACATGCAGCATAATAAAAACCCCTCCTCATTTGCCTATAGGTTATGCAGGCAAAAATAGGAGGGTTCGGCCCGATCCAGGTTATTCTTTATGTGGCTCATCGTCGTCCATCATCAAAACAGCTCTAGCCATTTCTACGATCTGTTCGCGCAGCTCCTGCGGCTGTATCGCCCTGACTTGGTCAGCAAATCCTAACAGATAGCCTGCCGCTTCCTCCCTTGTCTCAAAGCATAGGGTCATCGGGGTCCAACCATCCATGCATGGCTCATCCTTATGAATCATCTGCACAAAACGTCCGGTAAACGTCATTCTCGGCACGGCAGAAGGCGAAACCTCTACTTTCGCCTCATAGGTCGGCAGATGCTCCAAGAATTGCCGGGTCGAGTTCTCCCAGTATGCGGCTAACTGAAAGCCAACAGGTCGCAAAAAGGTATCCTCGGTCATGATAATCGACTTGATCCGAGTGACGCGGTATGTACGATATTCGTTGCTTTTCTCAGCTTGATCACCGACAGCCTCTGTTTCTCGTCTTCGCGATGCCACCACATACCATGTACTCCCCTTCGCCACCAGCCCGAGCGGCTCCACAATCCGCTCCACCATCTCCCCATCCGCCCGCTCGTATGTCATCTTGACTCTGCGCTCCATCCATACCGCCTGCTGCAACGCTTGAAACACCTCGCCCCCGACCTTCTCCCCAGACTGCCGCCAGGTGCGGGTGTCCACATGAAGCCGTTCCCAGACGTCCTTTGCCTGCTTTTGATAAAGACGCGGAAGCGATGCCAACAGCTTATGACGGGCGAGTTCCGCTCCCTTTTCCATGCCGAGGTCGGCGAGCAGATGGCTGGATGGTGAGATGAACAGCGCGTGGATTTCCTCTTCCTTAAGCCCTGTCAGATTGGTGCGGTAGTCGTCCATGAGCCGCCACCCACCGTGCTTTCCCCGCTCGGCCACCACGGGGATACCTGCCTGACCGAGTGCTTCGAGGTCGCGGAGGATGGTGCGTTCGGTGACCTCCAGCTCAGTGGCTAATTCTTTGGCGGTCTGTTTGCCGCGGTTTTGGAGCAAGAGCAGAATCTGCAGTAACCGGTCGGCTCTCATGTTTGGCTCCTCCTGCTTCTTTTTTAACATGACAATGGATGTCATATATAGGGATTATACTATGGGTATCAACGGATTGATAAGGAGTGTTGGAGATGACACAGGAAAAATGCAGCGGGCACTACATGGGAGAGCCAGATCAGAGCCAAGCACGAGGGGACAAGACGCATCCCGATCAGAGATCTCGCCTGCCTTTGCACGGAAAAGTAGCCGTCGTAGCAGGCGCGACACGGGGCGCAGGTCGCGGAATCGCCATGATGCTGGGTGAAGCCGGGGCGACCGTATACGTCACGGGCAGAAGCACACGTAACGGCGGCCCATCCCCCATGGGCCGGAGCGAAACCATCGAGGAGACAGCCGAGCTGGTCAATCAGTGCGGTGGTGTTGGGATTCCTGTGCGCGTAGATCACACGGTCGAAGCAGATGTGAAAGCCTTGTTCGAGCAGGTCAAGCGCGAGCAGAACGGACAGCTCGATCTATTGGTCAACGATGTCTGGGGCGGCGATCCTCTGACCAAGTGGGGCCAACCGTTTTGGGAGCACGATCTGCACAACGGTCTTTTGATCCAAAAAAACGCGGTGCAATCCCACATGCTGACCAGCTACTACGGTGCACCGCTGATGGTGGAGCGCGGTCAGGGGCTGATCATCGAGATCACAGACGGCGTGGACTACAAGTATCGCGGGAATCTGTATTACAGTCTGGCAAAAATCTCGGCTATGCATCTGGCGATGGCGATGGCGGAAGATTTGAAACCTCACAACGTTACAGCCGTGGCGCTGACTCCGGGGTTTCTGCGTTCGGAAGCGATGCTTACCCATTTTGGCGTAACAGAGGAGAACTGGCGGGATGCGACGAAGCAGGAGCCGCATTTTATCGCATCCGAGACTCCTTATTATATCGGTCGGGCTGTTGCGGCGTTGGCGGGGGATCCAGAGGTGGCTCGGAAGTCGGGACAGACGCTGAGTACGTGGGGGTTGTCGGAGGAGTATCCGTTTGTGGATCAAGACGGGAGCCGTCCGCATTGGGGGAACTATTTTGCCGAGCTACAAATTAACTAGGTTAGCTTGCACAACAAAGGTTCCCATAACAGAATGGAACCTTTGTGTCCTATTATTTAATTAAATTTAGCTCTCGAAGATATTTAAGATAAATAGGTTTGATACGCATCCGACTTCCATTATTCTCAAGCCATTCAAATACGTCTAACTGTTCATAGTTAGACACTTTCTTAAATTCTCTGAGTACTCTTATTGCCACACTTCTGGTAACACCAGCTGATATCAACTGAATTGCTATGGGTTCCATAGTTCCTAATTCAAGCATTATTGGCAAGGACAAAGTTAATTTATATTTTTCTTTTTCAGCTTCAGACATGATGAAATCTAAAATATCTGTTAATAACTTGTAATATTTAACAAGCAAAAACGTAACAATTTTTGAATGAACATTAACTACTTCGTTAATTTTTTTGTTTATTAACCGTTCATTGTCTAGTTCAATATTTGAAAAAGAGATTTCTTCATCAATAATCTCACGATAACTGTTGCTCTGGAGCCATCTAATACTAAAAAACGCAAAACGTCTAAGAGAATGCTTTATGTCATGCTTTCTAAAGGCCTCATTTTTAATACTAAAAATAGAATCCAACTTTTCAATTGTATTAACCAACTGCCAGTAAAAAGGTAATTCGTGATACTTCAAATCTTGAATTTTATCTTTATTCATTCTCTTATTAAAATTAGAGTTGGGTATAATTACCCATTTACTTAGACCATCCTTTAATATCTCTTTATACAACCTATCTTGTAGCATTGGGTCTATTGATGGATTTAATGATATTACCTTACTGTTAAGAGTAATATTTGAAAGTGTATCTTTAAATTTTTCTATGATCTTAGTTTTATCCTTAATATGAACCCCCTTCTTTTGTAAATATTGATTAAATTCCTTTTCTGAACTGATAAATTTATGTCTTAACAGGGATATCGTAAATCCATCACAAGCATTATTAATCTCTGTGGTTGGCTTATCTATGTTATTTAATATACTCTCTATATTTGACAACGACTTATTTGATGCAGGTATTACCTCTTTCTCGTATGCCCTATTAAGATATTCATCAGCCCATTCATTTTTTTCTATACAATAAATTGTGCCATATAAAGAATCTTTAATTCTTCCTGCTCTCCCCATTAGATTACCAAATTCAAATAAGGATAGATTCTCGGTTTTCTTTTTAGGCGAGACAACAAAAAGATTATTAGCAGGAAGATTGACACCCTGTATTAGTGTTGAGGTACAACATAAATACTTAATAAGCCCACGACTAAATTGATTTTCAATCTCTCTCCGAACAATATCAGGTAGTTTGCTATGATGAAAAGCAACTCCCGCTTTAAGACATTTTATTAAAAAGTACTTTGGATGTATTTCTTCAGTTAAGTATTCAATTAGTTCATCTATCTCGCTATTTCCATTAATTGTATCAATCTCCCCTGATAGTTCCATTGCCCAACGCTCGGCATAGTCAGCTCTAGCAGCATATACTATACTTTGCCCAACATTCCCCAAAACCTTAACTGATTTAGTTACAGATTTATAAACATGAGAATCAAACTCTTTCTTGACATTAAAATTCGCAGGTATATTTATATTCAGTTTCGAATTTTTTTCTGTGAGAGATTTATAAAACAGACAAATTTGATTTTTTTCAATATCTGGTTTTACAATGCATCTTATTTGGAAAACAGGAGATAATGTAGTTTGGACTTCCACACTATCTGTACCAAATAGATTAACAAATAATGCGTTATTACGTTTAATATATGGACCTGCGGTTACAATTTTGGAACTTCTCCATTTTTTTGATATCTCATCTAAAACAAATTCCATCAAAATGCCCCTACCATTTTCATCTTCTACATTTTGTATTTCATCAACAAAAACAAAATCTGGAACTATCGAATATTGATCTGCATTTTGAAGTAACTTCAAGCATCTTTCTGGCGTCAAAATAAAAATATTTTTTAAACTATTATTTTTTAGAAACTCTTTGTCTATAAATGCCGTTCTAACATTTACATCTCTATCAAGTGTACTTCTAAACTCTTCACTAACTTGATTTAATAAGGCTTTCGTAGGAGCTATATAAAGCACTGAATAACTTTGTTTCTTTGCAAAATTCATATTTATGAAACTTTTAATAACGAACGATTTACCACTTGAAGTAGGCGCTGATATAGAAATTTTATTATTTTCAAATAATATATCCCATAACATTCTTTGAAAATCGGTTGCCAATATACTCAATCGATTATTGAGCAAAATTGTATTGACATGTCTCTTATATCCTAATTCAATATCAAGTACCGCTCCAAAGTTATATCTAAATTTAGATGATGCAATATCACTACTATCAGATTCAAATAATGAATCTAAAAACTTAGTAGCAACTAAATTTCCAGTTCTTGAAAATATAATATAACTTAACTGATTACAGTTGATATCTTCTTTAAAGACGAGGTACAACAACGCAGCGAATATTTGTGCTTTTTGCTTGTGACTTTCATTGTCACTATCCGCAAGTATGGTAGCTAACCATCCTGCTTTTTGTATTTCTTCTTTAAAAGACATCTGTAAATTCAAATGCTTGTTAAGTTGAGTTTTATACAAATACCCCTTTTGTAATTCATTGATTACTCGATTTAAAGTTGGATGATTGTATATATTTTCATATGCCTGTTCCATATCTCATTCCTCTTAGGGTTCTGTTCCGTGTATTTGAAAGTAGACAGCGTTTCGAAACTTTGTTACATCATTAACTGGAATTATGAAAAAATCCAAACAAACACTTCTTAACCCACTATATATTTTTAACTTTTCCTGTATTGATTTAAGAAATACTTTCCCCTTCTCTTCTAAGTATTCCTTTATCATCTCTTCTGCTTCAGTTTTAAGATATGCGCTTTGTTCAATCACACCAATATGTTTTGTGTTATACATTAGGAAAACTGGATGGACTAATATATTGTTGTTGAATTCTTCTGTACCAGGCTTTAGAGAATTATACAAATATTCGATATCTATATCTTCGAGTATTAAATTATTTCTTGCCACATTAAACTCGAATGTACTAAATCTTGCAGAATTCAAATGATCGTGAAATCGATCTAAAGACTCTAGCGCATCGTCAACACATTTTGAAAAACCATCCATAATCTTCGATTCTCCAATTAAGCATGCTGTATTACTCTTTCCCGGTAAATATTCATAGTTTCCTAAAAAGATTCCGTCCCCACCCTTAACTTGATCAACCGGATTAGTCAAAGTAATAAGTTTTGTTGCAACCATAGGACATTTTAATACGCTCTCTACAAATAAAAACAACAACAATTCACCATATTTACCATCAGTTTTCGGATCCTTTTTTCCAAAATATTTTGATGCCTCTCTATAAGCCTTGACACTTCCTAATTCTTTTATTTTTCTCGGTCCAAAAACAAACTCTGCAATTTGACTTGCCGCAAAATCAGCTAGTGAATCAAATTTGTATAAATTACCCGAAAATTTAATACTGTATCCTCTAACTTTTAGCTTAGTGTCATTTAATACAATTTGGTTTACTAGGTGCTCATCAATCCATTTATCATCAATTTGTACCAATTTATCCCAGTCCAATTCTATCACCTTAAAAGATATTATTAACTATCAAGTTATTATTTATTTTCCTTTTATTATATCTTTTAAACCATAAGTTACAACATTTGGTTATCATTCTAAATAAATCTCTATAAAAAAGACCGCCTGAGCCTCCAGCTTCTGCACCGCCGTGGCCCACGTGGTCTTCTTTTTCACTCCTTACCTTCACGCAAACGGTACGTTTCACACATACGGCGCTTCCCACGCCTTTTTCCTCCAGCCAAACGAGCACTTCACTACACGCAGGTTCTTATCCAGCCGCACATCCACGCCGAACGGCAACTTGCGGTTGTGCCAAAAGCGCACATCGCTCCAGATCACCTCATAGCCGTCGTGCAGCTCTTTGTACGTCACATGGATCAGCTGCGCGATATGCAGGAACGCCCGCACACCATCTGTCTGAAGCGTCGCGTAGACGATCGGATCGGAGCTGGTCTTCCCGTAGGAGTCACGCACCAGCACCTGCTGATTGGCGACTTCCCCCGTGTAGTAGCAGTCCTCCCCCTCAGCGACAAACGACCAGCGGAACCAATGAAAGGTCGGCTGCACCTGACATGTACCTTTGATCACGTCGCCGAGGTGCTGCTCCACTCGTTTCACCACAAGGCGGTGCTGCCAGATCCGCATCCCGATATAGGCGAACGTGGCGAGATAGATTGTCGTAAAAATCGCTCCCGCCTCCCACACCCCAGACAGCCAGAGAACCACCCCGGCCAGATGCAGCACAAACAACAGCGGCTCAAAAATCGCCAGGATGTCGTAGTGAATCCACTTTTTCGTAACCGGGCGGTAACACTGCACGCCATAGGTATTGAGCGCATCGAGGAAGATGTGAAACACAACCGCGAGAAATGCCCACAAATACAGGGTCCAGATATACGACTCCAGATGCATGAAAAACGCAATCGGCAGCGCAATCACGGCAGGCCAGATGAACCACGCAGGGATCGAGTGGGTGATGCCGCGATGATACCGCACATAGGAAGCGTAGCCCTTGACCCGAACCACCGTGTCAAGATCGGGTGCGTTCGAGCCGATCAGGGTACACATCGCAACTGCTGTGACCAGCTCAGGATTTTGTGCTACGACGGGGTCTACACAAGCAAGACCGGCCAGACTGCAACCAAACAACAGATGACTTCCCGTATCCATCCTCGTTAATGCCTCCTGTTTTGCGTTTCATTTTTACATATAGGAACCTGCCCACCCTCCCGCCAGCACATAAAGGCTGACCCATGCGACGGCGCCAAGTGCTGAACTGACGAGGAAGGAGTGCAGGGGGAATCGTAATAATCCGGCCCCGTAGGAAATCCCGATGCGAACACCCGGAATAAAGTAGGAAAATGGAATCGACCAGAATCCGTATCGTCTCAGCCAGCGGATCGGCCGCTTATATCGCCTGACGGGAAACCGCCACCTTTTGGCGAGCCGCATCAGCTTGAGCGTTCCTAATCGGGAGGCGATCCAATAGTTGAACAGACTGCCGACCCAGACGGCCGCAAGACTGACCAAAAAGGTGGGGATTAGCGCCATCAGCCCTTTGACGACCAGCACACCGGCAAAGACAAGCACCGCTTCATCGGGTATGGGAAACCCGATAATTCCCGCGACCAAGACCACAAACAACAGCCACAGTCCATGCTCCTGGATCAGCGGGAATAGAGATTCAACCACCGCACACACCTCCAGCCTCATCCTCCACTGATGCTTGCTCCTGCCACCGTTCCTCTACGTTGAACCAATAGAACCAGTCCGTCGGCACACGCCGCACGATCTGTTCTAGAATCCCGTTCAGTTCATTGAGCGCTTCCGACAATCTCGACTTATCATATCGGGCATGTAGGTATAAGGGTGACTCAAACACCAATTTATGCTGAAAGCCCTTTTTACGAAACCCATAGAATGGAATAATGGGCGCTTGATTCTCCATCGCCAGCACCGCTGTACCGCTCGGCGTATTTGTCTTGCGGTTGAAAAAAGTGGCGGTAGGAAAGCTGGGCCGATAAAAGTCCCCAAATAAAAGCACAACCCCGTTCTTTTGCAAGTGCCGACGAATCTGGCGAAACAGCGTCAGCGGCGGTGTGGAGTCATAATCCAAGCCCTTGCAGCCCATGTCCTGAAACGCCAGATAAATCGGGCGCAGCTCTGCACTCCCGGCGGTAGCTACGGTCAGGCAATCATATTTTTGTGACAGGTACCAATAATACATAAAAAAATTCCCCATATGCGGTGCAAACAGGATCGCTCCTCTGCCCTTAGCCAGCTCGTTCTGCAGGTATTCCTCGCCTTCGAGCCAATAGGGACAATCTTCGGCCTGCTTACAACGTTTAGACTCAACCATCAGTTCATAAAGGATCATGAAAAAATTACGAAAATACCGCTGGGTTACCTGTTGAACCTGCTGTCGGCTGTATTCGGGCATGAGCTCTTGCATGTTTTGCTGTACGTTGTTGCGAAATAGGACGGCACGACTGTAGATGAGTCGCCCGCCGATCCAGCAGAACAGGAGAATAACAGGCTTAGGGATCCAGCCAAGATAGCGAACTAGTCTCTCCATCTTGCCTGGATCGGTGGTGACTTTTTCAATCCACTGGTACAAAACGCTTCCCCCTCTCGTTGTTGTGCCGATTCTGTCCAAGGGTACAACTACGGATTGCTCCTCTTTTCTCTCTGTAGGCAGGTTTCTCTCCAAGGCTTTACCTGCGCCCAACGCTAGTACTTTTTGAGGAAGTGTTTTTTGTACTTTTTCGAGATGTGTTCCCGATCCAGCAGAATGAAAAAGTCAGTCGTGCGAAACACCGGGTCATAGGCAGGCTCACCCGCAATCTGTGCGCCAAGCCAGTAGTAGCCCTTCATCAAGGGAGGCAGCCTGCGGAACAGTTCCTTTTCTTCGCCCGCTAATTCGATAGCCTGCAAGCCGTCGATGCGGTTTTTCGGTAGCGGCCGGATGCCATAGGTTTCGGTGATCGCGTCCTTCCTGCAAAGCATCGAGTACAGTTCGTTAAGCTCGGCAAGGGTGGGTGTCGGAATGCTGGCACAGCCGATCAGGTAGGACTGACCATGCTCACTAATATACTGCGCAATGCCTTCCCACAGCAGTTGAATCGCTTTGCCGCCGCGATACTCCTCGGCAATACAGCTTCTCCCCAGCTCCAGTGCCTGTTTTTTGCATGCCTCAAAGCCTGTGAGGTCAAACTCGGTCTCGGAGTAAAACCCGTTGTGCAAGATGGCCCGCTCGCCCGGCAACAGCCGATAGGTGCCGATCACTTGACTGGTTGCTTGATCCTTGATGATGAGGTGGTCGCAATAGACGTCGTATTCATCGGTTTCGATGCCGTGATCATTGATGAGATTGGGGTTCTGTTCCTCAACGACAAACACTTGATACCGCAGCCGCAGTGCCTGCTCGATCTCCTCACTGGTTTTTGCCAAAGAGACGGTCAGCTCCGGGTTCTGCATGTTCCAAGCGGGTGAAGATTGACTCATAGTCATCACACCTTCCGTTGAATGTCAAACCAACCCTGATTGATTCTCCAACTGATGGAATGTCTTCCCTTCCCATTGTACGAGGCAGGGTCGAAACTTAGTTGGGGGAGGGATTAATTTTTTTGTAAAACATTGAATGCATCGGGGAAGCGCTGTCATGGTTGCTGTTGTGCTATTTCTGACTATATGCTTTAAAAATTCCTTTATTTTTCTCCAAATCGACTCCATCTTTATGTACCTCCCTCCATCTCTGCGAGCTGCTTCTCCCCTCTTCTTTTGAATTCCCAACTCCCCATTCGTGCACCTCCAGCCCCATGATTCTTCACCCCATTGATCCCCTGCTGCCACACATGTTTTCCCGTGAATGGGGCAGACTACGGAAGAAAAAGGAGGGGATTGGAAATGTCTTTGCAACAATACGATCCAAACCGACTGGTCGAACCATCGGACGCGCTGCTGCAGGATCTGTATGAAATGTCTTATCCTCCGCGCGACGAGGAATATTATTACGACCTGATCGACTGGAGCGCCTGGTCTGACCCGATGTGATCTGTAGGCATGGATCGGTAAGCAGTGATCCCAAAGCGAAAGCTATAAAAAAAGAGTGCCCGATTTTCACCAAGGATGAATTTCCTCAGGAGAAATGGCACTCTTTTTTATCTGTCTATTTATTTCACCACGGTAGTCAGGATGTGCTCCACCGCTTCCACTGTACGGCGGATATCCGCTTCCCCGATGTGACGATGGGTCACGAAGCGCACCAGATAGTCGTCAAATCGGACAGCGCGGATGCCACGCTCCTCTAATTTTGCCAAAAAGTCGACCGCTGCAATCCCAGTCTTCGCGGTATCCATCAACACGATATTGGTCTCAACCGGCATCACCTCAAGGGAAAGAGCTTGCAGTCCTGCCGCGAGCAGCTTCGCGTGTGCATGGTCTTCTGCCAGTCGGTCCACCATCTCAATCAAGGCAAGGATTCCCGGCGCAGCGATAAAACCGGCCTGACGCATCCCGCCACCCAGCTTTTTACGCCACCAACGCGCATTTTCAATAAAATCGCGGGAACCCGCAAGGATCGAGCCAACCGGGGCGCTAAGGCCTTTGGACAGGCAGATCTGTACTGTATCGGTATATTGCGTAAAAGCAGTCACATCCACACCAAGCGCAACCGCTGCATTGAACAGACGAGCCCCATCCACATGCACAGGAACCCCACGGGAATACGCCACATCGTAAACATCTTTCATCTGCTCAGGCGTTACTACTGCTCCACCTGCGCGGTTGTGCGTATTTTCGAGACACACCAGACCGGTACGCGGTGCATGGATGTCTTTGGCACGAATCGCCTTGGCGACCTGTTGACCCGTCAGAGCACCGCGAACCCCTTGGAGCGTTCTCGTCTGTACACCCGCAAGCGCCGCAACGGCTCCTCCTTCGTAATAGAAAATGTGGGAATCCTCTTCCAAAATGATCTCTTCCCCGTTTTGACAATGAGACAGTACCGCGATCTGGTTGCCCTGGGTACCGCTGGTGACAAGCAACGCCGCTTCTTTGCCCAACAACTCGGCTGCCACTTGTTCTAAGCGGTTCACCGTTGGGTCTTCACCATACACATCATCGCCCACTTCGGCATTGGTCATCGCCTGAATCATTGCTTCTGTCGGTTTGGTTACGGTGTCACTTCGCAAATCAATTGTCATGAGGTACACTCCTTTTTTCTCTATCGGTAAGCCTTCAATTAAGCATTCGCTCTCTCATCAGGCATCATTTCTGCCAATCATTTCATCAATACAACAAAGGATCTATCAACTGAATTGCCAAGCTCATCTGACAACTCACCCGTTTTCCTATCATAGCAGATTTTTTCGCACTTGCGCGAGTGGCTCTGATTGCCAACTGCTTTTCAACTCTGGTATAGTGGGAATAACCTTTTTACACAGTAAAGGAGAATAAGACGATGAAATGCAAAATCACCCGCAACGCTGCTAAAAAATTAAGCGAAATCTTGGCCCAAGAAGAAGATAAAGATCTGAAACTTCGCGTCTACGTAACCCACAGCCACGGCAGCCATGCTCACTACGGCCTTGCTCTGGACAAACCAACCGACAATGACGAAGTAGTTTCTACCGATAAAGAAATCGACGTTGTTCTCGCAAAAGACAACGAGTTCCTCGACGGCGTTGTAGTTGATTATCTGTACGTTCCAGAAGAAGGCTTTGTCATCACCAACCCTTCTAAAGGTAACCACGGCGATCACTAAGAGTAAGTACATAACCATCTACGAAAAAAGCGTGGAGCGCCTGCTGGCATTCCACGCTTTTTTTATCTGTTACAATCCTAGGCGCTTTCCTTGGTCTCGTTTACGCTTCGATCCGTCTATGCTTCGACCTCGTATACGCTTTGACCTCGTTTATGCCTCGATCTCGTTTACAGCTCGATCTCCTGCACGCTCTCCCCTGCCAACAATGGTGTATGCTCACCTGTCACATAGATAAAGAGCTTGTGAACAGGACGAGTCATAGCAACATAGAGCAGCTTCGCGTCCATCTCATTGATCGTATAGTTCTCTGCGTCAACATCAAGTAGGATCACGACGTCAAACTGTAATCCCTTCGTCAAGTATGCTGGCATAACCGTGACTCCACCCGGATATTCCGTGTCCTTGACGCCGAGCAAGGCGAGGTCTTGGAGTTTGTCTTTCAGAGATTTGTGGATTTTCTTGCTTTGCTCAATGGTTTTAGTCACGATGGCGATGGAGGAAAGCTTCTGGCTCAGTTCTTCCACGCGTCTGACCACGTCAGCAAGCATCTCAGCACGACTTGTGCATGTGAACAGTTTCGGCTCCTCGCCATGGCGGACTACAGGTTTGGCAAACGTGAGACCTTCGATGTCAGTCTCCGCCTGTGCCCTCTCTAGCATTCGGTTGGACCAACGCATGATCTCAATGGTGGAACGATAGCTCTGCTCCAATGTATAGAAATCAACCCGCTGCCGCTTAAATACTCCCTCAATGATCTCTTCCCATGTATGCAGACCGCGATACGCATGGATTCCTTGTGCAATATCGCCCACAATCGTTACTGAGTTGCTTTTGGTCACAAGTGACACCACAGCGATCTCCATCACGCTCAAGTCCTGGGCTTCGTCCACGATGGTATGGTCAAACTGATCGGTCTCGATCCCGATGATCAGATTTTTCAAGTAGATCAATGCTGCCAAGTCCTCGACTTCCAGACGCTCCTGCTCATAGATCTCGGTGGACGAGGTGACTGTGTCAGCTACCACCTGATCTGCTACCTCAGCAGGAGTCAATTTGCGGAGCAACTCCTGATTGGTGACGATCTCACGGTACGTCGTGAACACTTCCATGGTCGGCCATTTTTCCAGATATCTGTCGAGTACCTGTTCGATCTGCTTTTCAAACTTGATCAGTCCGTTTTTATCCAGATCGATCTTGTTCTCGCGCAAATGCGTGTAGAACTGCTTGGTCATGACCTGCTTCAAATGCTTGCGCAAAGCATCCAACCGCTTTTGGAATGGAAGATGGGCAAACTCTTCGAGAAACAGCTGCTTGATCTCGGCACCCTTGATCTCAAATACATGCTCTGTTTTCTTATAGATGAAACGGAGTGATTTGTACTGGATCAGTTCTTCTAACAGATAGCGGGTGTACGCTTCCAACGTATCGCGGAAGGCGCGCGAACCTTTAAAATGCATGCGATTCCACGCGATCTCTTTTTCGCGGTCCTGATTGGATTTGTTTTCAAAGAACAGGTGCAATGGCTTACTCGGGTCAAGAATCCGCCAGCCTTTAGGCAGTTCGGACTTGATCTGTTTGGCCGCCCACTCGGTAAAAGTGGATTGCTGTACATCGTCTACACCCAGTTCTGGCAGTACGTCTGATATGTAATTCAGAAACAGTTTATTCGGGGCAAACACCATAAACCGCTTGGAAGCAATCTGTTGATAGTTGTAGATCAAATAGGAGAGACGATGCAAAGCGATCGTCGTCTTACCACTGCCCGCTACCCCCTGCACAACGACGGCACGATCTTTGTCAGCGCGGATGATTTCGTTTTGCTCACTTTGGATGGTGGCGACGATATCCTTGAGTCGGCTGTCATTGGTTTCATTGAGGCTTGATGCGAGGAATTCATCGATAAAGCCCTCATCGAGAAACTCGTCTGGGTCGCCCATCTCACGGTTAATCGTTTCTTTGAGCGCACCGTCGTAGATGCCTTTGATCTCGCCGTCCTCAATGGCGAAGTTGCGCTTTAATCTGACCTCTCCGCGCACAATGCCTTGGGGAGTACGGTAAAAAGCATCTTTGCTCTCACCGGTGTAGTAAAGACCTGCAATCGGCGCACGCCAGTCGATCACAACAGCGTCAATGGTGTCGCTGTCGACCACACCGCGCTTTCCGATGTAGACACTGTCTAACTCATATGTCTCATCTTTTAAAAAGTCGATTCGGCCAAAATACGGCTTCTGACGAGAACCCTCCAGATGAAACAGGTCTCTGGCTTTGGTCGCATTCACCATCTGTTTTACCGTATCATCGGTGGCTTCCTGCAGATCTGCCCGCAATTGGGTGATTTCCTTATCAATAATCTGCATGGTTTTGTCTAATCGCTGTTGTTCTTCCTCAAACGCCGCATGACGAATGGTCACGATTCACCCCTCCTAATGACGGCAATCCATCTTGTAGTCAGTCTTACTATGTTACCAGATGAGGGAGGATAAGCCAAGAGAATGCGGGAGTTATCAGCATGGATCAATGAACAGCCCCATCAAGACCGCATCATAAAAGACACCGTCGATCACCATGTCGCGGGTTAATACCCCTTCCCGCTGAAACCCGAACCGTTCGTAAATCGCGATCCCCCGCACATTATCCGGTCGCACACGAAGATTAATTTTGCGGATCAGTCCGGAGGCTTTGGCCCACTCAATCATTTGCTCCATCAAAATAGGGCCGATTCTGTGCCCCCAGTATTCTTTTAACACGCTGACACCGAATTCACCCACATGTGCGGTACGTGGACGATGCCCTCCGCGAAAAGTCAAATTCGCAACAATCTGACCATCCACAAGAGCCATCAGAGAAAGATGATTACGCACCGTACTCATGGCCGCGATGGAATCCCTGACATCCTCAGGCGTGTCGGTCAGCTCCCCCACTCCAAAAGACAGATAGTCACTCTCTCCCGAAATCATATGAAGATATCGCAAATATTCAGCACCATCGGCCGGGACTGCTGGACGAATCAAACAAGTCCTGCCATCTTTGAGTCGGATGATCTTATGTATCTTGTCCATCGGCTACACTCCCTATTGAATTATAGAACCTGACGTCCCGCTAAAACGCCTGCATAGGCCGCAAGCAGGCCGACGATGACGCTTCCTGTGGCATACAGGATTGCTTTTAACACGTTGCCTTGCATGGTCATAGTTACCACTTCGAGTGAAAACGTAGAAAAGGTAGTGAATCCGCCCATCATACCCGTGGTCAACAGGATGTACAGTTCAGGTGATATCCCTGCCTTTTCCTTACCCCATACGAAGAAAAAACCGATCAAAAACGAGCCAAGTACATTGGCGAGCCATGTGCCGTACGGCCAAGACGGTACATTCAAAGTCAAGCCCAGTGCGTAGCGTAAGAGTGAGCCTGCTGCACCTCCCACAGCTACCATCATCCAGTTCATCAGACAGCCTCCCTTTTTCCAATCAAAAAGGCAGAGAGATCGTGAACATCGACCTTCTGCCTTCTATGATGTCTGAAACTATTAGTGCTTCGGCTTGTTGTCTTCTTCGTCTACAAACTTGATATTATCCAAGTTGGCTCTGAGAGAAGTCTTCACAGCGTCGATATATTTTTGGCGGAGTGCCTGTTGTTCTTCCTTTTCACTGGCGGTTAAACCAGATTCTTTGGCTTTCTTGGCCAATTCGTTGATTCGTTTGATTTCAGCATCTGTTACCATCATGGTTCCCCCTGTCTTGCGGTGTTCAATCATTGTAGCATAGATTGGGGTTAGGGGAAATGGAAATGGGCCGTTATGATTCTACGGGGATGCGCAGATTCTTCCCTGGATAGATGAGGGCTCCGCTCAGTTCATTATGCTCCATGATGGCATCGGCCAGTTCTGACACACTCATCCCTGCTTTTTCGTGATAACGGCTGGCCAAATGCCAGATCGTATCGCCTCTCTGTACGGTTACTTCATGGTAGGAGAGTGCCTGCTCTGCCTTGGCCTCACCTGTGGCAAACAAGGAAATCACCCCTATATAAACCAACGCCATCACCAATACCAACAACAGAGCTTGACCGCGTGTCATACCTAAACGAATCATCATACAGCACCTCTCCAAACGTTTGTTCTCATCTCTTTTTTCTATCTTAATACGAACAAATGTTCAAGTCAAGCCCAACCACGAACTAATGTTTGTCGAACGCAAATTCCCATGCTATAATGGAGGAAATAATAGGTTCCGAGCAAATGAGGTGTCGATATGTCAAAACTATCAAATCGCCAGCAAGCTATCATTGATTTTATACGTAAAGAAGTAAAAGACAAAGGCTATCCGCCATCTGTACGCGAGATCGGAGAGGCGGTTGGACTTGCTTCCAGCTCCACTGTGCACGGACATCTGGCCCGCCTGGAGAAAAAGGGACTGATTCGACGCGACCCAACCAAACCACGCGCCATCGAACTGCTCGACGAAACCAGAATCCCAGAAGAACTGGAAGACCGCATCATACGCGTCCCTGTATTGGGGAAAGTAACTGCGGGTCTGCCGATTACGGCGATTGAATCGGTCGAAGAGTACTTCCCGCTACCTGAAAATATCGTCAGTTCCGACAATGTGTTCATGCTGCGTGTATCGGGTGAATCGATGATTGAAGCCGGTATTTTGGACGGAGACTATGTGATCGTACGTCAGCAAAACGTCGCGAACAATGGCGATATCGTTGTTGCTATGACCGAAGAAGACGAGGCAACCGTCAAACGTTTCTTTAAAGAAAAGACTCATTTCCGTCTGCAGCCGGAAAATTCTCAGATGGAACCGATTATTCTAGATCATGTGATGATTCTGGGTAAAGTCATTGGTGTCTATCGTCTGGTTCACTAGAATAAGAGATTCATAGAATCATAGAACGCTCAGGAAGAAGCTCATCAGCAGCTTCTTCTTTTTTTGTCCCCCTTTTTGTTTACTTGAATCAAACCCTGACCTGTTAAGCTAGCCTGTTATTGAAAAGAATTTAAAATGATAAAAAAAATTACATAAAGTGGTTGACGCCCCATTTTAACTTGATATAATCATAGCAAATCGGTGGGGATAGTTGGATTTGCTGCCGATCAAAAAAAGAACGCCCCGATTCACGTAATCGAGACGTTCTGAAACCTAGTCACATACATTGGGAGGTCTTATCATGAGTGAAGATGTGTTGTACAAGAAGTCCTATATCGGCAAGTTTTCGCAAGCGATCAAGGAAGCTCCTCAATTTGGACCTGCTTTCGTGACCTACGACCATGCCGTGTTTAAAGCTGGCAGCCTTGACTTGAAGACAAAAGAATTGATCGCGCTGGCTGTCGCCCATGTAACCGGATGCCCGTATTGTATCGAGGTTCACGTGGAGCGCTTCAAGAAAATGGGCGGCAGCTACGAAGAACTGATGGAAGCCGTCTCCGTCGGTGCAGCAGTCACCGCAGGCGGGGTCATAGGCCACGCGATCAACTCTTACAACGCGTTCAAAAGCCAGGAAGCACCGGTTGACCCACTCAGATAACCTGCTTTTATGTGACTACTGACAGTGGCCCCCTCCCCTCACTACGCCACTGCGATAAAGAACCAAATGATCATAATGATCTGCAAGATAACCTTCACTACGGCGCTGCTTAAAAAAGCAACGAGCGTACCCAGCGCCACTTTTACAGCCTGATCGGCCGAGCGCTTTTGACCCCCCATCTCAATTGCCAGGACGATCAAAAACGGGAAGATCAGCATACCAAACGGCGGGAACAAGAACACCCCCAAAATGATACCGGCCATTGCCCCGATGGACGACCACTTGGACCCGCCGTACTTCTTCACGAAATACATATTGGTCAACAGATCAGCTCCATACAGCAGGATACTGATGATCACCATTCCCCACCAAAAACTCCCCGGCAATCCCATTCCCGGTTCGGCCACGAGGAAATGGTACAGCAAAAACCCTACCCACAACAAAATCGTGTCCGGTATCACCGGTAAAAAGATCCCCGCAATACTCAGCAGAAATGCGAGTACGATAACTCCCCATAAAATCATTTCCATTGTAAATCCTCCTACTAACATGCTTGTAATCATTATTGTTCGAAAGTCACATTGGATAATACGAAGCAAGTCTGGTTAGGTTTCATTCATCTTCGGCTGGTGGGAGAGCAGGCGGCTGGCAAGATGCAAGCCTCTTAGATTCCCCCTGCTCAGCGGAGAAAAAATCAAGGATGGCATGCATCTCTGATTCGGCTAAGGGGCAAACCCCATCGCTTGACTATGCTTCCCCGAGCCTTTTTGACCCGTCCCCTCCTTGATTTTTACGGAGCGGACAGTCTTTTCTTCTCACGAAGGGGAATGTAGAAGGCGAGCAGATTGCCAGCCGCCAGCTCTCCCCTCACCAAAAAACATACAAAAAAACCGAGGTCAAAAATAACCCCGGTTTCTTCCAAACAATAACGTTTAAAGAGCTGTTTCCTATTAGTACGTGCTGAAATATTGGTCGCGCTCCCAGTTGTGAACACGGGTACGGAACATATCCCACTCGATTTCTTTTGCTTCTACGAAGTGAACCAATGCGTGCTCACCAAGTGCTTCGCAGATGATTGGGTCTGCTTTGAGGCACTCAATCGCTTCTTTGAGGCTGGACGGCAGGCTTTCGATCCCTACTGCTTCGCGCTCTGGTTCAGTCATCACGTAGATGTTACGGTCAACTGCTGCAGGCAGTGGAAGTTGTTTTTTGATACCGTCGAGACCAGCTTTGAGCATAACAGCCAGTGCGAGGTATGGGTTAGCTGCCGGGTCTGGGTTACGAACTTCGATACGGGTACCCATACCGCGGGAAGCTGGAATACGAACCAGTGGAGAACGGTTTTTCGCGGACCATGCTACGTAGCAAGGAGCTTCGTAACCAGGTACGAGACGCTTATAGGAGTTCACAAGCGGGTTGGTGATCGCAGCGAAACCGCGTGCGTGAGCCAAGATACCTGCGAGGTAGTGCTTCGCTGTTTGGGACAGACCCAGTTCGTCGCTCTCATCGTAGAACGCATTTTCTTTGCCTTTGAAGAGAGATTGGTGTGCGTGCATACCGGAGCCGTTTACGCCGAAGAGCGGTTTTGGCATGAAGGTTGCGTGCAGACCATGTTGACGAGCAACGGTTTTAACTACCAGTTTGAAGGTAAGGATTTGGTCAGCTGCGTGGAGTGCGTTGGCATATTTAAAGTCGATTTCGTGTTGGCCTGGAGCTACCTCATGGTGAGATGCCTCGATTTCGAAGCCCATTTTTTCCAGTGTGAGTACGATATCGCGGCGGCAGTTTTCGCCGAGGTCAAGTGGAGCGAAGTCGAAGTAACCACCTTGGTCGTTGAGGTCAAGGGATGGTTCGCCTTTTTCATCCAGTTTGAAGAGGAAGAATTCTGGTTCTGGACCAACGTTGAAGTCGGTGTAGCCCATATCTTCTGCTTCTTTCATTACTTTTTTGAGGATGGAGCGCGGGTCGCCTTCGAATGGTGAACCGTCTGGCATATAGATGTCGCAGATCAGACGAGCAACTTTACCAAACTCAGTACCCCATGGGAATACTACCCATGTATCCAAGTCTGGGAACAGGTACATGTCAGATTCTTCGATACGTACGAAACCTTCGATAGAAGAACCGTCAAACATCATTTTGTTATCCAATGCTTTTTCAAGCTGGGATACCGGAATTTCTACGTTTTTGATTACACCCAACAGGTCTGTAAATTGCAGACGGATGTATTTTACGTTTTCTTCTTGGGCAAAGCGCATAATGTCTTCTTTTGTGTAACGGCTCACGATTTCTTCTCCTCCTTGAACGTATCTCTCTTCTTCATTGGCAGACCCTATTTATTTAGTGGAAAAAGCGGGAAAGCTCTCCACGTAACAGCACGTTTTCGCCATGGCGAAACGCACCGGGGTTGGTGATTTGTTGCTTGAGCAGTTGATGCAGCTCTTTGTCAGTCAGTTCTTTACGTGTTTTCTCGGAAGTCTCGGTGATCTCTGTCTCCATGGTGATCGGAGCTTTCAGATCAAATACCTGCTTGATGCCGGCAATGTTCAGCCCTTTTTCGATCAGTTCTTTAATCTCTAACAGACGGTCTACGTCGTTAAATGAGAACAGTCGCTGCTTACCTTCCGTACGTGCTGGCTGAATAAGATCATTCTGTTCATAGTAGCGAATCTGTCTGGCTGTCAGATCAGTCAGCTTCATCACGATCCCAATGGGAAAGAGGGCCATGTTGCGACGGATTTCATTACTCATCATCCAGTCCCCCTTGCGTGCAATAATAGTGGGTTTAGCTTTCATTGTTCATGTAAGGAAACCTCACTTGCCCTTATTGTAAAACGAACACAACGCGTCTGTCAATGGACGTCAGAAAATATTACATACTTTAATTTCCGAATGTTTATGCCATCAACATGGTGGATCATCTGTAATCACTTGAACTTGCATGTGTATTTTCCAACTGAATCCACATTCGGCAACAATAAATAATCGTTATTGTTAAAATATTTTTTATGTACTGTTGCACGCAGGGCGATTTTTGTTATAATCCAATTAATTTTTTTCTCGGGGTGGTGGAAAAACCAATAAAAACGAAGGATGTACCGTATTTTTTAGTTTTTGGATATAGGAGTTTTTGTAAAAGGGGATGTTTTTGTGGAAAGTCAGACAAAAAAAGAAACCGTACTGATCAGCTTTATGCTCTTTTCCTTATTTTTTGGCGCAGGCAATCTGATTTTCCCTCCGTTTCTTGGATTTCAGGCAGGTGAGCATGTCTGGGTCTCCCTTCTTGGGTTTATTCTGACAGCTGTAGCGATGCCGATCATGGGCGTTGTCGTGTTGGCGAAGCTCGGAGATGTACAATCGCTGGCCAGCCGTGTGCATCCATGGTTTTCCTTCGTCTTCTTCTTGCTGATTTATTTGGCGATTGGGCCGTTTTTGGCGATTCCGCGTGCGGGAAGCCTGGCTTATGAGGTAGGGCTAAGCAAGTTTTTACCTGCTGAGCTGGCTGTGAGTCCGTTCTCGTTATTGCTTTATACCGTAGTCTTTTTCTCGATCGTTTATTGGTTGAGTCTGCAACCTTCCAAATTGGTGAGCCGCTTCGGTAAAGTCTTGACGCCTCTGCTGTTGATTCTGGTGCTGATCGTCTTTATCAAACGAATCATGATGCCAATCGGTGAGCTTCCGGCGGCACAGGGCAACTATGCTGCTTCACCGTTCTTCCAAGGATTTTTGGACGGCTATATGACGATGGACGGTCTGGGCTCTCCGATTATCGGGCTGGTGCTGGTGAGTGCACTGCGCTTGCGTGGGATTACGGAGCCGAAGCAATTGATGTCCCAAACGTTACGGGCTGGCGTCGGTGCTGCGATTCTCTTGACCTCTGTCTACTTTATCCTCGGGTTCCTGGGGGCGACTAGCCACATCTCAACTCCGATTGAAAATGGGGCACAAATCTTGAGTATCGTAGCTGACCAGCTGTTTGGGCAGGCTGGTGCGATTGTGCTGGGGGTTATTTTTACTGTTGCTTGCCTGTGTGTATCCATTGGTTTGGTCATTTCGTGCAGCCAGTATTTCTTCACGATGTTCCCGCGTCTTTCTTATCAGGTATGGGTCTCTGTCTTCTGCCTGGTCAGCATGATGATGTCCAATCTGGGCTTGACGCAAATCCTGAAAGTCTCTGTGCCGATTCTGGGTCTGCTTTATCCGGCGACGATTATGCTGATTCTGATGGGCTTGATGGATCACCGTCTGCGCCGATATCCGTACATCTATGTGAGCACGATTTCACTGGTCGTGATCTACGGTCTGGTTGAGTTGGCTCTGACCTCTCTGGCAGGTGAAAATGGCAAGGCGCTTCTCGCTGTCGTGCCGCTGTACGATGTCGGACTGGGCTGGGTGATACCTGCATTGGTTGGGTTCATCTCTGGGCTGCTGTTTGTACCGAAAAGACCAATGAAGACCGATTCAAGCGTCTCCACCACACCATCTGTTCAGTAAGCTGTTATGGTTGACCAATCAGTATCTAAGCCACTAGGCATATGAATAGGAAAACGAAAAATACCTCCGCTGAATGAGACTTATGTCCGTCATTTAGGGAGGTATTTTTTATGCCTATGCGCTTACTCGCTTATTCGGCAGGGAGCTCCAGCAAGCCTTTTGCCAGAAGACCGTCCAGTGCGGTGAGAATGCCTACTTTTACATGGCTATAGGTCAGACCGCCTTGGACAAAACCGAGGTATGGCGGGCGGATCGGGCCGTCTGCGGAGAACTCGATGCTCGCCCCTTGGATGAAGGTTCCTGCCGCCATGATCACCGCGTCGGCGTAGCCCGGCATGTCGCTTGGGTACGGGGTGACGTGTGAATCAACCGGGGCGGATTTTTGGATACCTTGGCAGAACGTGATCAGACGCTCGGCTGAACCGAATTCGATCGATTGAATCAGGTCGGTGCGTGGCTCGTGCCAGAGTGGATCGGTACGAAAGCCCAGGCGCTCCAGCATCGCGGAGGAAAAGACAGCGCCTTTGAGCGCTTCTCCGACAACGTGAGGTGCGAGGAAAAATCCTTGGAACATCTCCAGAAGCGAATACAGAGAGGCCCCCCCTTCTCCACCGATCCCTGGAGCAGCCATGCGGTAGGAAGCCAGCTCGACCAGTTCCTTTTTGCCGACGATGTAGCCGCCGGTTTTGACAATCCCGCCGCCTGGGTTTTTAATCAGGGAGCCTGCCATGATGTCAGCGCCCACTTGCAACGGTTCTTTATCTTCGGTGAATTCGCCGTAGCAGTTATCAACGAAAACGATTAAGTTCGGATTGATCTCCTTGACAAAACGGATCATCTCTTCCAGCTTGGCGATCGGGAATGATGGACGGTCCGCATAGCCACGGGAGCGCTGGATGCCGATGACTTTGGTGTTCGGCTTGATCGCTGCTTGAACCGCCGGGAAATCAATCTCGCCGGATTCGGTCAACGGAACGAAGTTATAGCCGATGTTGTAGTCTTTGAGCGAGCCTTGACCGTTGCCACGGACGCCGACGACTTCTTCAAGGGTATCATATGGTTTGCCGGTGATATAAAGAAGCTCATCTCCTGGACGCAACAGACCGAACAAGCAGATCGCAATCGCGTGCGTACCTGAGATGATGTGGTTTCGCACGAGTGCGGCTTCCCCGCCGAATACGTCAGCATAGATGGATTCAAGGGTAGCTCGTCCGGTATCGTCATAGCCATAGCCTGTGGATGGGGAGAAGTGGAAATCACTCACCTCATGCTTTTGGAACGAACGCAGTACTTTGAGCTGGTTGTAGTCGACCATCTGGGCGATCTCTCGGTGGCGGCTTTGGATCATTTCTTCGACTTGTTCGACGATTGGTTTTAGCTTGTCGCCGTGGGAAAAGAGTTGGAACATAGTTGAAAACTCACCTTTCTAATGAACAATGTAATCAAACGCAAAAAATTCACCTGCAGCGAACCACACAAGACGGTGGGGGCCGCAGGTGAAGGTCGGATCAAAGCTGTGAGTCAGTGAATCAGCGAAGTCAGGCTATTGTTAGGCTATCCTACCACAGTTCTTCTTGTCGCTCAGGCTTATCCTGGAGGAACGGGTAGATGCGTCCGTACAGAGGATCGTCGTTGTTGAGGCGCGTTTTGACGATATATTCACCTGCGTCCTCATCGAATTCCTGTGACATCTCCACTCCCGCACGATACAGCATGGAAATGATATCTCCGCGGTCTGATGGGATGCGAAGGGTCATTTCTTTGTACGCCTGCATGACGTAGCCTTCCATTCGTTCCATCAGGGACTGCAGGTCACGGTCACTCAATGCAGAGATGTGGATCGCGTTTTCGACACGCGGCAGGTATGTGCCTGGACGGACCAAGTCTTTCTTATTAAAGACGGTCAACTGCGGGATGTCGTCTGCCTTGAGGTCTTTGAGCACACGGTCGACTACTTCCATGTGAATTTCGAGGTCTGGATGATGACTGTCTACCACATGCAGGATCAAGTCAGCTTCCTGCACTCCTTCGAGTGTGGAACGGAATGCGGCGACAAGTGCGGTCGGCAGCTCTTGGATAAACCCAACCGTGTCCGTCAACAGGACATCCACTCCGGCTGGAAGCTTAAGCTGACGGGTCGTCGGATCGAGTGTAGCGAACAACTTGTCCTCTTGGAGTGTCTCGGCTTGGGTCAGGCGGTTGAGCAGTGTGGACTTGCCTGCGTTGGTGTAGCCTACCAGCGCGATCTGGAACACCTTGTTCTTTTTGCGGCGCTCACGGTGCAGGGCGCGGGTGCGTACGACGTCTTCGAGATGGGACTTCAGCTCGCTGATCCGGCGGCGGATATGACGGCGGTCGCTCTCCAGCTTGGTTTCACCCGGACCGCGTGTCCCGATCCCCCCGCCAAGACGGGAGAGCTGCTTGCCCTGTCCGGCGAGACGTGGAAGGATATAGTTGTACTGTGCCAGCTCGACCTGGATTTTACCTTCGCGGGAGTGTGCACGCCCCGCGAAGATGTCCAAGATCAGCTGTGTACGGTCGATCACTTTGCAGTCAAACAGGTTATCGAGGTTGCGGGTCTGACCAGGCGTCAGCTCTCCGTTAAAAATGACCACATCTACGCCCAGGTCATGTGCGCGGTGGGCTACCTCGTCGATTTTACCGGTCCCCAGAAACCATGCATTGTCGAGACGGTCGCGGTTCTGGATGATGACGTCGAGTACCTCTACATCTGCCGTTCTGGCCAGCTCGTGCAATTCCTCCAGAGACAGACGCTGACGTTCTTCGTCTTTATTATCGAGTACAGCTGCCACGAGGATGGCAGTCTCTCTCTTTTTGATGTCAGTCATATCGTGCATATGTTCACGCCCTTTCACGGTACTGCTTCCTATAGTATAGCCATTTTCGCTCGTCAGAATTGAATCTGTGAAAAGACGAAATCATCGGCACGCAGGGTCATCAAGTCTTCACGGCTCGGCTGCCCCGTCTGCAAGAGCCGAACCGCTTGCACGCGAATCGCCTGCTCAATCATATTGCGTATGTAGCGTGCATTGCTGAAGCCGTCGAGGAACGGGTCGCTTTTTTGCTTGTGCAGATGAACGCGGATTTTGTCCTTGGCGGCAGTTGACATCTGGTACTGCTTGACTGCAATCATCTGTTCAGCGATCTGCATCAGCTCTTCGACATCATAGTCATTGAAATAGATCTGGATCGGAAAGCGCGACGGCAGCCCCGGATTCAACATCAGGAAATCATCCATCTCATCGGTGTATCCGGCGAGAATGCAGATGAATTCATTTTTGTGGTCCTCCATCGCTTTGGTCAGCACATCGACCGCTTCTTTGCCAAAATCCTTTTCCCCACCGCGCGCCAGCGAATAGGCTTCGTCGACAAACAGAATACCACCTAGCGCTTTTTTTATCAATTCCCGTGTTTTTTGGGCGGTGTGACCGATGAACTCCCCGACCAAGTCAGCCCGCTCCGCTTCGATCAGATGACCCTTGCTCAAAATGCCCATTTCTTTGAGAATTCGGCCAAAAATACGGGCTACTGTGGTTTTCCCTGTTCCCGGACTCCCCTTGAAAACCATGTGGTATACCTGCTGTTCTATTTTGAGCTGGTGCTTGGCGCGTTCCTGGTTGACCCGCAATAGGGCATAGATTTCATACATGACTCGCTTCGCTTCCGCAAGTCCGATCATCGCCTCCAGCTCGTCGATGATCAGCCGAAGCGGGTCGCTTGCTGTCGTCCGTACCGTCTCCCCCAGTGATTCGGGTGCTTTATCTTTGATAATGGGTGTCGTCGGATGATGAAACACCACCTGAATTCGATTCGGCGATTCAACGGGATCGCGCACGAGCGTCGTAGCTGCACTTGCTTGTTGTTTCACACAGGTCACCTGCCTTCTGCTTGATGATCCACCCTGTTCATACAATCAATATACGCTTGGGCAGGGAAAAACCTGTATAATTTGTGCGTTTTCAAAACGACTTTTTTTGTCCCACGCACTGGTGGTATGATCATGAAAAAATTAAGACCTTTATGAAACGGAGATGATTCTTCATGCATGCTAAGATGGGAGCAGGGAGCGTGGGACATATGAGTGAAACGATTTTACTGGAACTTGTTAACAGCATTAAAAAATTGGACGAGAAGATGGATCAAGGCTTTCGTGAGGTGAGGGCGGAAATGAAGGCCATGAAGCAAGAGATGGCAGGCCTCCAGACAGCTGTCCATAGCCTGACGGATCGGGTAACCAATCTCGAAACACAGATGAGTACCGCCAATCAAAACATTCTTACACTGCAGATCGACCTACTCGGCGCAAAAGGCCCGATCGAAGAACTTCGCACCAAAAACCGCGAACACAGCGAAGAGTTCCACAAAATTCACCGCAGACTCGACGCCATCTCGAAGCAGACAGCCTACTTGGTGGAGCAGCATGCGTTTACGAAAAAATATCATAAAAAAGTGATTGAACACGACATGGATATTAAGATGATGAAGGTATGGATTACTTGTTAAGCTAAGATGTAAATCTTTCTTTTCCACTCCTCCATAATAGTTAGAGTGTGAGGATGAACTATTTGTAAGGAGACCGGCCCCTCTCCAAGGGGGAAAGGCGACTGGAAAACAGTTCATCCTCACACTGTCATCCCCAAAAGCAAAACCGTCCCCTTTACGGAGACGGTCGCATCAGGCTCAGCTATAGGGTATTACCGAACATTCTCTTTGGCACATCTACCTCCATGAAGAAGTTAGATACTCAAAGTGAACTGGTATTTCCACTGAGGTGAATCACTAAAGCATCGAAGGCACATCAACCTCCTAAAAGGTATCATCCTGTATGACCTTTGTGATCACCGAGCCCGATGATAATAGTATGGACAGATCGGCACGTTCTATACATCTAACTAAAAAATTGTTGACGGTACTCGCTTGCGCTGGCTCCGTATTTCTTTTTAAAAGCACGTTGGAATGCACTCAAGCTGCCAAAGCCCACTTCAAACGCAATCGCAGTAATATCCATCATCGAGTGAACCAAGAGCCACTCCGCCCGCTCCAAGCGTACATGATTGACGAATTGACTTGGTGTGACCCCCACCTGCTCACGGAATAGATGAATCAGATGAAATTTGCTCACGTTGACTTCCATCGCCAGGCGGTCCAGTGAGAGATCCGTGGTGTAGTCATCATAAATCATCTCGATGGCACGCTTGAGCGCCGGATGCTGTACATATGGCAATGAGCGATGGTAGCGCTCTGTCTGATTGCCTCTTTGCAGGGAGAGGAACAGATGAGCCACCTCCAGTTCAAGCTCCTGCAGTTTTAGCAGGTCTCCTCCTCCGTACATCGTCGTGGCAAAGGCAGCCTCGGCAAGCTTGCGGAATGGATCGATCGTTCCTTCATCCCAGCGGGCAAAATCAATCGTCCCCTGCTGGATTCCCAACTGCTCTGCCGCCACCTGTTCGATAAAGGGACGGTCGATCCCCACCAACATAATCTGAACAGTCTGGCCGGTTGCAATATGGCGGTGACGGTCGTGGGGACAGACCATCAGCCGGTCTCCAATATCGACGGGACGGATTTTATCATTTAATTGCATCAAGAGCCTGCCGGATAGTGGGAGGCTGATTTGGTATTCGTTATCATGGCCGTGCAGTTCGTCTGCCTGATCGGACTGTAATTGAAAGATCCGAAGACCCGCCCGGCCCAAATCCATATTGATTTCCATTGCGAATCATCACATCCACTTTCCTCTGCGCAAAAATTGTGGGTCGGTTTCGCAATTTTCGCAAGGTAAAATGTTTCCTTTTCTATAATTATAAAGAAGAACGGCTGGACTGGAAATAGCCTGGCACGACAAAGTATTGAGAGGAGCATCTTCCATGAGCGATCAAACCAAAAACGGCCTCATCCCCAAACAAGGTCTGTCTCCCGAGGATTTGGCTGAAATCAAAGCATTACGGGACATTTGCAATACATATGAAGATTTGACGATCAAGCTAAACTGGGATATGCTGTCCAACCGCCCGGCTGATCAGACGAATGACTTTTTGTTCTATCAAGATAATCAGTTGATTGGCTTCTTGGGTACGTATACCTTTGGCCGGCAGGAAGCAGAGATCAGCGGGATGGTTCATCCTGATTACCGCCGCCAAGGGATCTTCCGCCAACTGACAGATGCGGCCCGTGAAGAATACAAGCGCCTTGGCATCCCCAAGTTTCTTTTCATTGTACAAAGCAACTCGGTCGGTGGTAAAGCTTTTGCCGAAAGCTACGGAGCGACCTATACCTTTTCTGAGCATCGGATGAAATTAACACAGGATGTACCTGAGTTTGCCAAATACGACCTGGATATGCGTATTGCTACCGAAGAGGATCTTCCCATCCTGTCAAGGCTCAATGCAATCGGGTTTGATATGCCGGAAGCGGATGGTCAGGATTATGCAAAAGATGTGATGGCAAATGCCCACGACCGGACATGGATCGTATCGGAAGATGGCCAACCATTGGCGAAAATCAGTGCGATGGTCAGTGAGCCTGGCAAAGGGTTTATTTTCGGCTTCTGTGTAGATCCGGATTATCGCGGTCGTGGATATGGCAGACAAATCCTAAGCAAAACCATACGCGACCTGATCGCTGAGGAGCGTACGTTTATCGAGCTGGAAGTAGCCTGCGAAAATGCACGGGCCCTTACGCTGTATGAGTCCTGTGGGTTCGTAGTCACGAAAGCGGACGATTACTATGAAATCGGTGTGTAAGAAAACAGCGCACAAAGAAAAAAGTCAGGAATGTCGCGTACATTCCTGACTTCATTTTTTTCCGAACCGAAATTATTGATTGTTCTGTTGGTTATCGGAAGGCATCAAAGATACCGGACGTTGTGGGGTGAAGGTAGAGATGGCATGTTTGTATACCAGCTGCTGCTTGCCTTCGCTGTCAATTACAATAGTGAAGTTGTCAAATGCTTTGATGTAGCCGCGTAATTGAAAGCCATTCACCAGATAGATGGTGACCGCGATATTTTCTTTGCGAAGATGGTTCAAGAACGTATCTTGAATATTGATCGTCTGTTTCATGGACAATACCCCCTAAAAGGACTTGTAGTTTATATATTCGGCGTTTGGTGAAACTTTCCTTCCAGCAATTCGGTAATTGTTGCAATTACCTGTGGATAGTCATTCGGGTCTGTCAAATCGAACCACTGGATTTCCTCCATGCGGCGGAACCAGGAAAGCTGACGTTTGGCAAAATGGCGGGTACGCTGCTTGATGTCGTTGACCGCCTTTTCCAACGTGATTTCACCATAAAGATAGGGAATGAGTTCCTTATAACCTAAGCCCTGCATGGACACAAGTGCTGGATCATAGCCTTTGTCCAGCAGCTGGCGGACTTCTTCGATCAGACCTGCCTCGATCATCAGGTCGACGCGATGGTTGATGCGTTCATATAATTTGGCCCGGTCCATCGTCAGACCGATCATCACCAGATCGAAAGGCGAGGTAGCGGCACGGTTTTGGTGATCGGACATGCGCATACCGGTTTTCTCGTAGATCTCAATCGCCCGGATCAAGCGCTTGGTATCATTGGGATGAAGCCGTTCTGCCGTGATCGGGTCAAAATCGGCGAGACGCTTGTGCAAAACCTCGCTTCCCTCCAGATCGGCGAGACGCTGTAAGCGGTCTCTTAATTCTGAGTCTTGACTGGCTTCGGAAAACTCATAACGATGTGTCACAGATTGTATGTATAGGCCGGTCCCTCCGACGATAAATGGGATGTTCCCGCGCTGGTTGATTTCCGTGATCAACCGGCTTGCTTCCGCTTGAAAATGGGCTACGGAAAATTCTTCGTCTGGCTCCAAGATATCAATCATGTAATGAGGAACGATGCGTTGCTCCTCTTCAGATGCTTTGGCGGTGCCGATGTCCATCTGGCGATAGACCTGCATCGAATCACCAGAGATAATCTCCCCATGAAAACGCTTCGCAAGCGTCAGGCTGAGCGCTGTTTTTCCCACGGAGGTCGGCCCGATGATGACGACTAGCTTTTCTTTTGGCGGCACTTCACTCCCCTCCCCTTGCTTCTCTATAACTGTAGGTGACTTGGCCCATACGCCGGCGATAGGGCGTAAAACCAAACCGTTGGGACAGATTTCCTTCCTGTCCTTCTTTGAGCACGACACGGCGTCTTGCTACGCGCATTGCTTGCTCCACAGCCTCGTATGTCAATTCTGATTCGTTGGCGAACTGACGCAACGGCTGAATCCCGCTCGAAGCCTCCACGGTAGCCGTGAACATCGGGTCGAAATAAACGACATCAAACGATCCGTCCGGCAATTCGCGCAACACATCCAGATGGTGGCGACTGATCACTTCCACACGGCGCATGGCGGATTGCAGGTTGGTCTGTTCGATCTCATAGTGGCGCAGTCCGTCTGCGGTCAGGGCAGCCACCAACGGTTTAGACTCACATCCGACGACACGACCGGACTCACCGACACCATGGGCAAACACAATCGCGTCCGCACCAAGGCCCAGTGTAGCATCCAGCACTTCGTCTCCTGGCTGAATTTGGCAAGCTGAAAGCATAGTATCATTATCGCCGCGTTCCAGTCTCTTTATACGAAAGGCCGCTGTGTTGGGATGAAAAAAGAACGGCGGGGCGCCTGTTGTTTCGAGCCGGGCGCCCTTTGCCGAGACGACGATGATCCCGTCTGTCTGGTGGCGTTGCCGTAAGGTTGTCAGATTCTCTTCCTTGCGTGGAACGAGTGGCAGTCCCAGAGTCCGCGCCAGCTCTTCGGCGTGCGCCTGGGTAGCGGAAGATGGTTCGTAGCCGGTTGTTACGATCATTACATCACTCGCTTAAACATTTTTTCTAAATCATACGTCGTAAAATGGATCACAATCGGTCGCCCATGTGGACAGGTAAACGGACTGGTCGTCAGGCGCAAGCGGTTCAACAGCGCCTCCATCTCGGCATGGGTAAGATAACGGTTGGCTTTGATGGATGCTTTGCACGACATCATGATGGCTGCTTTTTCCCGCATGTTGATCAGGTCAACCGTCTCGCTCTCGCTGGCTTCGAGGACGAATTGGACCAGTTCATCGATGACCTCGATCTCACTGCCCTCTGGGAACCAGTGTGGATGGGCGCGGACGATGAAGCTGCGGTTGCCGAACCATTCGATTTCGAGGCCAAATGATTGCAGCATGTCCAACCGTTTGATCAGCTTGCCTTCTTCTTGTGTGGTGCATTCAATCGTATGCGGGAAAAGGAGCATCTGGCTGGTGACGTCCTGCTCGCTTAGTTTTTGCATGAAAAACTCATAGAAAATCCGTTCCTGTGCCGCGTGCTGGTCAACCAGATACATGCCTGTATCGTTCTGGGCGATGATGTAGGTGCCGTGGACTTGTCCGACGGGGTAGAAGATAGGGACGCCGTTGGATGATTGATCGGAAGATGTCTCGGCCGTGGTGGATGATGACGTGTCCGCAGAGCTTTGGGATGGATCGGCGGGCATGGTTGATACGTCCGCATGGTCTTGGAATTGAGCCGTGGGTGTGGATGAACCGACAAACGTAGATTCGGGCAGGTTTTCAACCTTAGGTACTCCATCCATCGTTGACCCAGAAGGCTTTTCCTTCAAGGCTGAACCTTCTAACAGAGAATCAGATGAAACCTGATTTCCAGCTTGTTCGAAGCCTGCTGACCCCGTTGATCCAATCCGGTCATGGTTGTCATCTAGCTGAAACCGTTGACTTTGCAGTTCATCCGGATGAACCAGTGCAACCGTTCCATTGTCGGAAGGCACCTTTGCCATAGACGCTGGCAACAGATGATCTTCTGTTGAACCTGCACTTGTCCCAACTGAACCCGCTTCGGTTTTTAATAAGGAAGAGATTCGTCCTTCTTCATCCTCTGCTGCCATCGATGGTGTAAGGTACGAAGGAGCATCCCACAGCTCGCGGACACGGGCGCTTGCGGAGGTTGACTGACCGATGCCCGGCTTGCCGTATACTGGGGACTGACCTATACTCGGCTTGCCATATATGGGTGCAGGTGACGGCTCCATCTGCATCTGTCCCGATACCGTCCCCAGATCAAACTGCGGCTGCTCCACGCGCTGAAGCGTGATTTTGGGGCGTTTTTCTGCATGAAGCGGTTGGATCACCTTAAGCCCTTGGCGAAGAGCGGTTTTAACCGACTCTTCGATCGCTTGGCACAGCTCCTGCTCCTTGGAGAATCGCACCTCCAGCTTGGCCGGATGTACGTTGACATCCACGAGAATCGGGTCCATCTCCACATGCAGGGCGACGATCGGGAAGCGTCCGACTGGCAAAAACGTATGATAACCGCGCATCACTGCATTAGTCAGGGCATAGTGCCTGACATAACGGCCATTGATCAGCGTGGAAATATAAGTGCGGTTGGCACGTGTCACCTCGGTTTTGGACAGGAAGCCGCTCCATTTGAAATCAAGCGTCTCCCCTTCAAACGGGATCAACAGCTTCGCTACCTGAACACCGTAAATCGCCGCAATTACATGAAGAAGTTTACCATCCCCCGAGGTTTGAAGCAAATTTTTACTATTGTGAGTGAGAGTAAACGCAATCTGCGGGTAGGTCAGGGCCAGACGGTTGACGTAATCCGAGACATGTCCCACTTCCGTGGAGATCGACTTCATATATTTGAGACGGGCTGGTGTATTGAAAAACAGGTCGCTGACCGTGATTTCCGTTCCTTGGACGGTGGCGAGATCTTCGACGCTTTTGATTTTGCCGCCTTCGATGAGGACCCGTGTCCCCACCTCACCGCTTGATTCGGAGCTTTTCAGTTCCATGCGGGAGACAGATGCGATGGACGGCAGGGCCTCTCCGCGAAAACCGAGCGTGCGGATGTGGAACAGGTCGCGGGCCATGCGGATTTTGCTGGTGGCGTGGCGTTCGAATGCGTTGACACAATCCTCGCGATCCATCCCGTAACCGTTGTCAACGATGCGGATTGAGTTGAGTCCGCCTTCTTCGATGTGAATCTCGACTTTGGTTGCACCTGCGTCAACCGCATTCTCCACCAGCTCCTTGACGACCGAGGCAGGGCGTTCGACTACCTCACCCGCGGCGATCATATTGCTCAGGTGGTCATCGAGGATTTGGATTTTTCCCATGGTGCCCCCTCCTTTCGTCCAAAATCATCAAGAAAGACGTTGTTTCCACTCCGAAAGTTTCATGAGGGCGTGAAGTGGTGTCGTCATGTTGAGGTCAAGCCTGCGAAGCTCTTCGAGGATTTCCTCCTCGGTTGGGTCTTTGATCACGATCGGTTCTTGGGCCTGTGCCGGGTAGGCTGCCGCCGCTGCTTCTGCGACCATAAGCGGTTCAGGTTCTGGTGCATCCCAGAGCATGTCGAGCGAGAGCTGTTCGCCTTTGGCAGGTGTCTTCTGCTCACTCTCTAAGCCTTGCAGGATTTGGCGGGCACGCAAGATCACCTGCTTCGGCATCTCAGCCAGCTCGGCGACGTGAATCCCGTAGCTTTTGTCGGCGCGGCCTTCGGCGATTTTGTGCAGGAATAACAGCTTGCCGTCGCGCTCTTCGCATCGGGCGTTCACATTCACCACACCTGGGATATGCTCCTGTAGATGGGTCAGCTCGTGATAGTGAGTGGAAAAGAGCGTCTTGGCACCGATATGCTCGTTGATGTACTCGATCACCGCTTGGGCGAGCGCCATCCCGTCATAAGTGGATGTACCGCGGCCGATCTCATCGAGCAGGATCAGACTGCGTGAGGTAGCTTTGGTCAGGGCGTTTTTGGTCTCCAGCATCTCGACCATGAACGTGGAGTAACCGCCGACAAGGTCATCTGCTGCCCCGATGCGGGTAAAAATCTGATCAATCAGCGACAGTCTCGCTTCCTTAGCCGGGACATAGCAGCCGATCTGGGCCATGACAGACATCAGGGCCATCTGGCGCATGTAGGTACTCTTACCTGCCATGTTCGGACCTGTGATCAAAAGAATTTGGCGGTCCTTTTGGTTCATCTCGACATCGTTGGCAACATATTTTTCCCGATCAAGGACAGCCTCCACAACCGCATGGCGGCCTTCGCGGACGACGAACTCGCCGTCGGTCGTAAACTGTGGACGGACATAGCCGCGCTCTTCACTCACAGTTGCAAAGGATTGCAGGACGTCGATATTCGCCACCTGCTCGGCTAACAGCTGCAGGCGCGGGATATGCTTGGCCACTTCATTGCGGACTTGGACAAAAAGCTGGTACTCCAGCTCCACCATTTTTTCCTCGGCTTCAAGGATGAGCGATTCTTTTTCCTTCAGGTCTGGCGTGATGAACCGCTCGGCATTGGCGAGGGTCTGCTTACGCTCGTAGCGTCCTGGTGGGATGTTAGCGAGGTTGGCTTTGGAGATCTCGATGTAGTAGCCAAACACCTTGTTAAACCCGACCTTGAGCGAGCGGATACCGGTCGCTTCACGCTCCGCCTGTTCAAGCTGGGCGATCCAGGTCTTGCCTTCGCGGCTGGCGACACGAAGCTTGTCCAGATAGTCGTCATAGCCTTGGCGGATCAATCCGCCTTCACGAACAGAGATCGGCGGTTCATCCACCAGTGTCTCACTGAGAAAATCGGCGATATCGCTGCACTCGTCCATGATCTCCGCCAGTTCAGCGAGGATCGGGGAGCCGCTTGCAATCAGCTGATATTTGAGATGTGGGATGGCTTCGAGCGAGTGGCGCATGTTGACCATGTCGCGTCCGTTGGCATTGCCGTAGGCGATCCGGCCTGCGAGCCGCTCCAGATCGTACACCTTATCGAGCGATTCGCGCACATCGGAGCGGAGTAGCAGGTCGCCTTTGAACGCTTCCAGTGCTTCCAGACGCTTCTCGATCTCGCTCTGATTCAAGAGCGGACGCTCAATCCAACGGCGCAGCATCCGGCCGCCCATCGCTGTCTCGGTTTTATCAAGGAGCCAGAGGAGCGAGCCTTTTTTGCTCTTGTCGCGGATCGTCTCAGTCAGCTCCAGATTGCGGCGGGAGAAGCCATCCATCTGCAAATATTCGCGCGCTTCGTATTGTTTTAACACCCGCATGTGGGACAGGCTTCGTTTTTGGGTCAGGCCGATATAGTGAAGCAGACAGTTGATCGCCGTGCGCATCGCAGAGTTCAGCGTCTCCGCCTGCTCGCCGTATTGTTGATTCACAGCCAGCTGGTCGAAGTCCCCTGCCATGATCACTGTCAGCGGCACATCGGTAGCGATTCCACGTGTGTCTTTTTGCTCATAGAATAAAAGTTCACTTGGACGGTACTGCAGTGCTTCTTCCATCACCGCCTGAGATCTGCCGAAAAACGACGTAACGTACATCTCACCTGTACTCATATCACAGGCCGCTACCGCGTCTTTGCCGTCTACATGGGCAATCGCCGTCATGTAGTTGTTCTCTTTATCCGTCAGAAAACGGCTTTCGATCATCGTCCCCGGTGTGACGACGCGGACGACCTCACGGCGGACGACTCCTTTGGCTTCTTTGGGGTCTTCCACCTGTTCGCAGACCGCGACTTTGTAGCCTTTTTGCACCAGGTCTGCGATATAGCCCTCGGCTGCATGGTAAGGCACGCCACACATCGGAACCTTCTCTTCTACCCCGGCATTTTTACCGGTCAGGGTAATCTCTAATTCACGGGACGCCTTGATCGCATCCTCGAAAAACAATTCATAAAAGTCACCTAATCGGAAAAACAGAAAAGCATCAGGATATTGACGCTTGATCTCTAAGTACTGCTGCATCATGGGTGTGTATGTTTGGGTCATGGTTCTACTCCTACATCCGCTTTTTGTACGCCCATCATTATAACATGGTTTTCTCGGTATTGTTTAGGTGAAAAGGCGGGACTCGCCATGCTTGACGTATATCACTTTTTGCCAACCATATCTCGCCCGAGAAGAGGGTGGAGAAGAACGGCTGGAGATCCTTTTTATAGGAAGCAAAAAGGGGTAAACGGTTGATTTCACGGTACACTCTGCGGGCAAAGGGAAGCAGGATGGATCGATCGGAATCGTAGTAGGCTTTTTGAATATTCAGGGGGAGTGTATCAATCGTCAGCAGTTCGTGATGCGTCGCGATGATCTTGGTCAAGGCGAGTACGGCTTTGGTGATGCGCGGGGAGACGAGCCAGCTGGGCAGTGTGCGGTATTCGAAGCCGCCATGATCTTGGGTGCGGAAATCACCGAGGAAGCCGTAGCGGGGACGGCGCGCCTGACAGCCTTCGTCTTCGATCAGGGCGAGCGGAAGACACAGATACGCGTCCAATTTGCGGATCAGCTGGAACGTCAGCGGAATCCCGCTCAGATGGATATGACCTCCGATCGGATAGCCGTCAAAAGGCATGCCACCTGCCACCCACTCCAGTGTATCGTCCGTGATTTTGCGGCTGGCGAACCGGAGCGCTTTGGCGATATGCAGAAAAAGCTCGTGCGGGTCTGTGGTGGGCTGCGGACGTACCTCCACCAATGGCCGCTGCTGGCTGAATCGGCCTTCTTCCCGCAGTCGGGCGGCGTCACAGCCGATCACACCCATTTTGCCGAGGAAGTCGGACGCAATCCCCATCGTGCCATCCGGCCGACGCAGGGCGAACTCAGGGTCTGCTCCAAGCATCACATTGCGTACGGTGCGGCGCGCTGCCTGAAACTCCGCGACAAAATCCCCTACCATCCCAGCAAAATCAATCCCGCTCTCTTGCGGCAGCACAGGGTCTGGATGCACATCCAGCACTCGCATCCGGGTCGGGGAAGCAGCCCCAATCGAGACAGAGCCAAAGTCCAGACCCATCGCATACAGACTGCGTACCGCATAATGGTGAATCCGTCTCGCTTCGGCCTCATCGAGCTCTTCGGTCACGTCCTCATAGACGGTCTCAGTCGGTGCATCGAGGGTATTGTTCAGCCAGACGGTCTGTTCCTCTACTTTGTAAATTTTCAGAATCTGGTGCTGAAATAAAAACACCTGGTACTTGCGCACAGCCTGTGCCGTGTCCTCACGCCACACCGGAATCCCGTGCATACGCAGAATCGCCCGCAGCTTCGGCATGTCGGCTGTCAAGGCAGCGGCCTGTGGCGGGTTGAGTATGGGAATCAAGTCGGTCTTTGCTTGGGGGCGATCTATCAGGTCAGATGACATGAACGTTCCCTCCCCTTCACCATTTTTCCTATAGGCTATGCACCTGTTGGGCGTTTGGTGAGGGGGAGGATAAACGTTATTGTGTTAACGTGAAAGCCGTGGTTCAAGCTGATCCATCAGCGTCTGCAACAGTTGGGCGTCCTGCTTACAGGAATGCTTGTCATTTTTATTTTTACTTGTGACCGCCGCGAGCTCCAGATCCACCTGATATTGTTTGAGGCTCAGGTACGCAAGCTGCATGAGGTCTTGTGGCGAGGAAGAGGACTGGTTAGGGTGCTGGGATGGTTGAGCCTGCTGGTTCTGTTGTCCTGGTTGGGACGGTTTCGCTGATTGTATCGACTGTTGCTGCTGTGACTGCTGTTGTTGCTGTGACTGCGTTTGCTGCCCCTGATATCCCGCTTTCAGTTTATCGTCATACATATCGAGCACGAGCTTTCCCTGGTCCGCCTGCCCAAAAAAGACTTCTTCCACGCTTACTCCCGCACTCTCCAGCTGGGCTTGCAGCCACTGTCGGTTGAATCCGGCTTTCGCCAATTCTTTGTCAATGATCGCACCATCGGTAATGACCGAATGTGTCTGTGTCGCAGCGGGAACCTGAATGCCCAGAATTTTTGGGGTGATGGGCTGTTGTTCACTCTTGAGCATCAGACTTAGGTCGCCGCTCGTCTCCAGTGCTGCGAATTCCACATCAGCCACTCGGAATACCTGTTGGACACGCAATTGTTCCATCAGATCATCTGCGGTGAGGCGCACTTTTTTCAGGTTATCTTCGAGGATTTTGCCATTTTCAATCAGAATCGTCTGTTTTCCCTCAAAAAAATCACGTGCGGTCTTACTTTTCATCGATAAAAAGTCCATCGTAATCGGAAATAATCCGAAGACCGTCATCGCCGCAATTCCATACCAGATCGGCTCCCCCTGCTCCATGATGGATTCCCCGGCAACCGACCCCAGTGTGATCCCGACAATGTATTCGATATAGGTAAGTTGTCTGATTTGTCGTTTCCCGATCATTTTCGTCAAGATAAACAAATAAATAAGTGCCACAATCGCTTTTAAAAAGTAAACCGCCCACGCCGGCATGTGCTGATTCCTCCCTGCTGACTGCTTCGTTTGCCTTCCCCCTGTAATGTCAACCAAACCAATCCCTGTTATGCATAGGCCAGCGAACCGTGAATCCCCTTACAACGGGAAAAAGAAAAAGAGAGGAACATCGTCCTCTCTTTTAGTCAAGATCATCCAGCAGGTCAGCAGAGTCAAAATCGTCGAAATCGTCATGGCTTTCGTCGTAGTCACCGGAGAAGTCTTCTTTGTGGTCATGGCAGCTGTCGCATACCACGACACAGATTTTGGTCTCCCCGATGATTTCGACTGCATATTCCTGTTCTACGCGGACACGAACATCCCCGCCCACAATCTCTGCTCTGACGCATTTTGGCTGTTCTACAGAGTGTGCGTGCACATCCAGGTCACCACGGCAGTTTTTGTCAAAGAAGGAAAGCGGCACAACCACCGTATAGTTGACTCTTTCTCTGGTGACTTCTGTCTGTGTGTTATCGGCAAAGGAGTACCACAAGTTGACATCATACGAACCACGGACTTCGACGGTGCTGCCAACCTTTTCTGCTTGGAATGTATTATTAATGATCCAGCATCCAAGGATGGTCGAAGGAGTGTTTGCTGGTGTAATGGTGTGTGTCATTTGGGAGAATTTATGTCCTCTACCGCAGACGGCTTTTGCTATGAGTTCCCGGCATTGCATATCTTTATCTGTACCCGACATTCTCTATTACCTCCTCCATACAACGTTTCAGTACATTTGTATGCAGGGTATTCGTCTAGGGTGCAAGAAAACGTGTCGGCTCATGTCCACCATTACAGGCAAATGGGTCGCTTAGGAGCAGCAGCCATCTCCGCAATCGCTTGATTTCTCTGGGCCGCCGCCTGTTTCGCCGGTCAGTGGATTGCCGCCGGTATCCAAAATAATTCTTTCAGAAACCGTGTTGGTAATCACCTGTGTGACCATCTGAAGCAGGTCATTGACATCCACTTGGGACTGTTTGAACTCGCCCACGATTGGAATCTGATCCAGCTCTTCGTTTAATGCATCGTATTCCGCTTCCACTTTTTTCAGCAACTCGGATTTGCCGGCAGACTCATACATCACGAGTTGTTTTTGTTTGGTTTTGAGCTGGGAAATCAGTTCCTGCACGTTATCGTTGTGCTTGATTTGGTTTTCCGCGCGTTTGTAGAAGTCCACTTCTTTGGTGCGGGCGATCATCGCAGCGAGATCGCGTGCTTTTTCAAGAATTTCTTTTTGTGTGTAGGTTGTGTTGGTATCGGACATGTTTTTACACCTCAACTGTTGTTTTTACAAGGTCTCCATACAGGGTATGGGTTTTGGCATCATGAATGGTTACGTGAACGAAGGTACCCACCAAAGACTGGTCGCCTTTGAAGTGAACCAGCTTACCTGTGCGGGTACGGCCGGAGAGCACCTCTGGGTTCTTTTTGGATTCGCCTTCAACGAGCAGCTCCACGGTCTGCCCCAGAAGCTCTTGGTTCTTCTCAAGGGAGATGCGGTTCTGTACGTCAAGGAGACGGTGCAGGCGGTTCTTCTTCACGTCTTCCGGCACGCTGTCTTCCATCACAGCGGCTGGTGTGCCCTCGCGTGGAGAGTACATGAAGGTGTAAGCGGAATCATAACGCACTTCTTCCATAAGAGAAAGCGTCTCTTGGAACTGCTCCTCGGTCTCGCCTGGGAAGCCGACGATGATGTCTGTCGTGAGTGCGACATTCGGGATCGCTGCTTTGATTTTGTTGACGAGTTCGAGGTATTGCTCACGGGTATATTTACGCGCCATACGCTTCAGGACCTCGGTGCTGCCTGATTGGGATGGCAGATGGATCATTTCCACCAGGTTGCCGCCCTTCGCAAGCACTTCGATCAGATGATCATCAAAGTCGCGCGGGTGGCTGGTGGTGAAGCGTATGCGGGGGATATCAATTTTACGGATTTCATCCATCAGGTCGCCTAAGCCGTATTCCATATCTTCGAAGTCTTTCCCGTAGGCGTTGACGTTCTGGCCGAGCAGCATGATTTCTTTGAAGCCTTGACGGGCGATGTCACGCACTTCTGCGATGACGTCTTCCGGACGGCGGCTGCGCTCCTTGCCTCGTGTGTATGGAACGATACAGTAGGTACAGAACTTATCGCAACCATACATGATATTGACCCATGCCTTAATGTTGCCTTCGCGCTTGCTTGGCATGTTTTCGATGATGTCGCCCTCTTTGGACCACACCTCGATGACCATCTCTTTGGAGAACATCGCTTCTTGCAAAAGAACCGGCAAGCGGTGGATATTGTGTGTACCAAAAATGAGGTCTACCTGTTGATACGTCTGAAGAATCCGATTGACAACCTTTTCTTCCTGGGACATACAACCACATACGCCCAAGATCAGGTTCGGGTTGTTGCGCTTGATCCGCTTGAAGTGGCCCAATTCACCAAACACCTTGTCCTCCGCACCTTCACGGATGGCACAGGTATTAAACAGCACCACATCAGCAGTCTCTTCGTCATCGGTAGACGTAAAGCCCATCATCTCGAGGATACCGGCGATGGTCTCGGAATCATGTTCGTTCATTTGGCAACCATAAGTACGAAGCAAATAATGGCGACCCTTCCCGATCTCCTTCATCTCTTCTGGGATAATGAAGTCATCGTAATGAACCTTGATCTCCTCTTTCCCGCGCTTCTTGGCATCCTTTAGACTCGGCGCCTGGAAGTACTGGGAGAAGTCTTTTTCAGGTTTGACTGTGGCAGACGTGGCGGATTTTAAGTCCGCTGCCTTGTTATCTGTTGTCATGATTTATTTCACCTCGAATTGCTGTAGATATGTGTAGGTTTACATCCATTGATTATAGCACATCTAACCCTGCTTGCTAAAAGAAAAACGATGTCTAAATTTAGGACAAAACAGCACAAAGGGAGCGATCACTCTTGAATCTCAAATCCGGAACCCTGCTCTGGCACGAAACCCTCCCCACTCCGCCGCAATATCCTGTGCTTGAGGAGGATATCACCTGCGATGTCCTCGTGATCGGTGGCGGTGAAGCCGGGACGACGTGCAGTTATCTGCTGACAGAGAACGGTGTCGATACGGTATTGGTGGAGAGGCGGCATATCGGATATGGCAGCACCAGTGCCAATACGGGACTGCTTCAGTTCGCCAATGACAAAACGCTGACGGCTTGTATCCACTCGTTTGGCGTGGAGGGTGGCGTACGTTTTTATCAGTTGTGCAAGGATGCGGTGGATGATTTGGAGACCATCACCTCCAAGCTTGATTTTTCATCCGATTTCATCCGCCGCGACAGCCTGTATTATGCAAGCACTCCAGATGATCTAGCTTCGCTTCGGACCGAGTACGATAACTTAAAAACGCACGGCTTCCCCGTCACCTGGATGGATGCCAATGCCATCGGCAAGTCCTTCTCCTTCAGTCGCCCAGGGGCGATCTACTCGACAGGAGATGCAGAGATCAATCCATACAAGCTGGCTAACGCCCTCGTCTCCACCGCATCCAAAAAAGGTCTGCGTGTCTATCAGGATACAGAGGTGCGCCACCATATCAAGGAAGGCGATGAACTCGTTTTTCACACCTCCACCGGCAAACAAATCCGCTGCAAGACCGCAGTGTTTGCGACAGGCTATGAGACACAGGAGATACATACCAATAAAAATGCTGTACTGACCAGCTCCTATGCGATTGCGACCCAGCCGCTTGCCGATTTTCCCGGATGGCCTAACCGCTGCCTGATCTGGGAGACAGCCCGGCCTTATCTCTATCTGCGTACGACCGCCGATAACCGGATTGTCGTCGGGGGTCTGGATGAGCCCTCCCCGCTGGCCGAAGCACGCGATGCCAAGCTGGTCAGCAAAACCCAGCAGCTTCTGGACAAGGTGGAGCAGCTGTTTCCGGGCGTGGGTAAGCTGCGTGCTGATTTTGCCTGGTCGGCTGCTTTTGGCGGAACTCATGATGGATTGCCGATGTTTGGAGTGCAGGATGAATTCCCCGGATGCTATTTTTTGCTGGGCTACGGTGGTAATGGCACGGTCTACAGTGCCATCGGAGGCCGGATCATTTGCGATCTGATTGTAAAAGGAAAGCATCCGGACGCCGACCTCTTTGCCTTTAACCGACGCAAATCTCCAACCTTCGTGTAAAGCCCTAGGCATTGGCGCTTCACAAAAGCCAGTGCCTTTTTGCTGTTTTCGCAGGCGATCAGCCGTCTGTATGAGAACCGGGGGATGACATGGAAGCATAGGCATAAAGTAGAAAATCATTTGGCACAATATAACTACTCTATCATTCGAAAGGAAGGGCGGGGGTGATCTGATGAGTTCTGAACATGATTCATACTTACTCCCACTCTCCGACTCGACCGAAGAGCTATACGAAAGCATCCGAGGGGAAATCCGTAACAGTGAATTGACGCGTAAACAGATCGGTACCGAAGGAATTGTGCTATCCCTGATTTATTTGCGGACGATGATCGACAATGACCTGCTGCAACGGGATATTCTCGCCCCTCTGCTGCACCTTTTAAATGAGATGACTGACTTAGAGAAGATTCCCGATGTGCTTCCTGTCAGCCAGCTGGATACGATCGAGACCATAGATACGGCGGTGGCGCGGATTCTGCAGGGCTGGGTGCTGATTCATATGGATGGTTTCACCGATGGGTATGCGGTCAATATCATGAAGTACCATCACCGCGGTCTGAGTCAGGCAGAGACGGAAAGCCAGATTTTCGGTCCACAGGTGGCCTTTACCGAGTCTCTTGACATCAATCTCGGCTTAATCCGCCAGACGATCATGACGCCTAATCTGGTGACAGAATCCATGCAGGTGGGCCTGCGGACACAGACCTCTATCTCCTTGATCTATATTGATGGACTCGCCTTCGAACAAAATATTAATACCTTTAAGCAGCGGCTGAATTCTCTTCAGATTGACGGTGTCTTTGATACATCTACCATCGGGCAATTAATTGATGACAACTCCTATTCACTGTTTCCGCATCTGATCTTGACGGAGCGGCCTGACCGTGTCACTGCTTCCCTGCTGGAAGGAAAAATCGTCATGATGGCAGCAGGCAGTCCCTACGCCTTGGTGGGTCCGGCAACCTTTTTTGATTTTTTTAAAGCGACCGAGGATCACTATGTACGCTGGGGGATGGCCTCGTTCATCCGAATGCTGCGTCTGGTGTCCCTGGCCTTCTCGACGCTGTTTACCCCTGTTTATGTCGCAGCTCTGACCCATCACTATGCGGTGATTCCTTCCGCTCTGCTCGTTTCTATCGTAGAATCCCGCTCCAAGGTTCCGTTCCCTCCGATCTTCGAGGCTCTTTTGCTGGAATTCATCATTGAGCTGTTGCGAGAAGCCGGGGCCCGTCTGCCGACCAAGGTAGGTCAGACCATGGGTATCGTGGGCGGTATCGTTATCGGACAAGCGGCAGTACAAGCAGGATTTACCAGCAATATCCTGATCATGATCGTTGCGCTGGGGGCGCTGTCCTCCTTCACCGCCCCGAGCTATATGATGGGCTCTGCGATCCGCATCGTCCGGTTCCCGATGATTATCCTCGCCGGCTTGTGGGGAGGAGTCGGGATTATGGCAGGGGTCTGCTTTTTAATCTTGCATCTCTTACGCCAGACCAGTCTGGACAATCCTTATCTATATCCGATCTATCCGCCGCGGATATCTGACATGAAAGACAGCATGATCCGCCTGCCCTTCTCCTTTTTCGCCAAACGTACCCAATTTACACGCGGGGCAGACCAGAACCGGTTTTTCTCGAAACGTTATCCACAGCACACAGAAATCGACGAGTAACATATTTTCTCAGACAGTCGGGTGAGGCATACCTATGAACCAACCAAGACCGCAGTGGATGTTTAGTTCGTTCCTCGTGTTCTTTGTCGTACATACCATACAGGTCGGGGTGGGTTTGCCCGGCTTTCAACGCTATGTCTATGAGCCCGCCGGTAACGATGCATGGATCTCTGTCATACTGGCGGGGATCAGCTCCCATATCAGCGCCTTTTTTATGGTCAAAATTCTGCAACGGTATCATTCCTGCGATCTGTACGAGATTCATGAGCATCTGTTTGGCAAATGGCTCGGAAAAGCAGCCAATGCGCTCTACACCGCGTACCTGGCAATGGCTTGTTTCATCATTGTCATTAACTACATTGACATCATACAGACTTGGCTGTTCCCTACCTTCACCTCTACCTCACTCTCCCTGATCCTGCTTGCGGTAGCCGTCTATGGAGTACTGGGCGGTATCCGTGTGATTGCCGGCTTTGGATTTATCAGCATTGTATTAACCGCTTGGATGGCTCTGCTCGTCTATTTCGCCAAGCCTTATATACAGTGGGATCAGTTGTTTCCCATCATGGATCACAAGCTGACAGACATACTGGAAGGTGCGCGGGTGATGTCCTATACACTGGCTGGATTTGAGATTGTCTTCTTCATCTATCCCTATGTCAAGGAAAAAGAAAAAACCATGCGCTACACACACCTCGGCTTGCTTGCGACGACGCTGATCTCGTTGGAGCTGATGGTGGTCGCGCTTCTTTACTTTGAGGGCGAGCAGCTGATGAAAACCGCCTGGGCTACCTTTACCATGTATAAGATCATTCAGTTTCCATTTCTGGAGCGTTTCGAGTTCCTCGCCGTCTCGCTCTGGATGCTGATCATCATGCCGAATATCCTGCTGTATATGTGGGCATCGATTCGTGGTTTCCGTCGTTTGACAGGACGAAGTCAACGGATGGGGATCATCCTGGTCTGTATCCTGATACTTGGCTTGTCCAATGTGTTTACGACTCGCATGAGGATTGATCAGCTTGATAGCGTGTTTAATCAAATCACCTTTTTCATCGCATTCCTCTACCCGATCCTTCTCTATCCGCTGGTTCTTTTCAAAACGAGAACCAAACCCGACCAATCTGCCACCGTGCCGGCTGCCCAAGGAGGCGAAGCAGACTGATGACAAGCAGATCCCGGTTATTTCGACTCACCGCTGTATTCTTGACCATCCCTCTGCTCTGTGCCTGTGTACGCGGCGTGCCGATCGAAAAAATGGGATTGATTGTCGCGGTAGGCTATGACTATCTGCCCAACCACAAAATTATGGGGACAACTACCCTATACCAGATCGATCCCAATGCCAAAGAAAAAGTAACCGTCCTCTCCAATACCGCTTATACGAGCAAGGGATCACGCAACAAGATGAACCAAGAGTCCTCGGTAACGCTCGTCTCCGGTCAGCTGCGCGTCGCTCTCTACGATGAAAAGCTGGCGAGACAAGGCATCTTAAATCTCGTTGACACCCTTGCCCGTGATAAGGATATCGGATCAGGCGTCTATATTAACATCGCCAAAGGACGTGCCCTGGGTATCCTCAGTCACCGCTATCCCGAGATCGGCAACATCGGCACCTTTTTGTATAACCAGAATGAACAGAATATCACCGGCGAACAGATCATCTCTTCCACCCTGCACGATTTCCTGCATGATTACTATGCACCCGGACAAGACCCGGCCGTCCCCTGTGTCACACGAGTTGATAATGAGGTTCATTTAGACGAGATTGCCTTGTTTCAGGGGGATCGGATGGTGACGAAGATCCCCAGCCGGAGCAGCTTTTTTCTAAAACTGTTACGAGGACGCTTTCACGCAGGAATGATTGAGTTGGCGGTTGACCTAGATGGACTGGAGGCCCAACAAAAGAGAAAAGGCGAAAGCAAACACACTCATTCGGTCATCGATAATATCAGCAGCAAGACGAAGATCAGGTTGAAGGGTCAGAATCCACCCCGGTTTCATATCCAAGTCGATATGTATGCCCGTCTTCAGGAGATCACCTCTGAGATTGAACTGTCCAAACCGGAACAAGTAAAAAAACTGGAAGTCCAGCTTGCCAAATCGATCACGAACGAAATCGAGAATCTGATCCGTACCATACAAAAATATAATGTGGATCCAGCCGGCTTCGGGCAAAAGTACAAGGCCAGCGTGCGCGGGTCCAATCTAACCAAAGACAAATGGCGTAAGATGTTCCCAAAGGCTCAATTTCAGACAGACGTCAAGCTCACCTTGGTTCGTACGGGTGTAACCGATTAATCCACATGGTCGCTCTGATGGCATGACAAAAGCCCGCAATCGCAATGATTACGGGCTTTTTCGCATGGTTTTGCGTTAGATTGAATATGAATTAGAAGCGTTTCGCTACGTCGCGGGCATTGTCAATCGCACGGGATTTGATGTTCTCAGCGTCTTGTGGAGCCGCTGCCATACCTTCTACCGCGATGGTTTCTACATCTGTGATACCGATGAAACCGAGGACCGCACGAAGGTGCTTGTCACCGAATTCCAGATCGCTGCCTGGAGGCTCGGAGTAAATACCGCCACGAGCTTGGATGTGAACTGCTTTTTTGCCTGCGAGCAGACCTACAGGACCATTTTCGGTGTATTTGAAGGTTTTGCCTGCGATCAGGAAGGTGTCGATGTATGCTTTGAGCAATGGGGTATAAGAAAGGTTCCACATTGGAGAAACAAATACGTATTTGTCAGCCGCTGCGAATTGATCAGTCAACTCACCGATGCGGGATACTTTTTGTTGTTGAGCCGCGGAGAGAGCGGTGAACTCTGTGCCTTGACGCAGTGCGCCCCAAGCGGTGAGGACATCCTTGTCGATCAGTGGGAGATCGATGTTGTAAAGGTCAACGGTTACTACTTCGTCTTGTGGATTCGCTTCACGGTATGCGGAGACGAATTCCTTACCTACTTGCAGACCAAAGGAGTACTCTTCTACTTGCGGGTTCGCGATAATGTACAAAACTTGTGCCATTATGAATTCAACCTGCCTTTCATTATATACAAATTAGTTAAAAAATCGTTTGTTACTTACCATATGTAAGTATCATAATTTGATAACTTACTTTTGTCAAGTAACTTTGTTGTTATTTGCTCCCTCTTTTTTGCAAGTTGCTTCTCAGACTTCTAGAAAGGGAGCTGACCTGCATATAATGTTTGCATTTCATGCTCGATTTAGCCATGAAAGTGAGGCGAAAGATGCATGCTTGTATGGAAAGATATCCCCATTACCATTCTCAACAAGGTACAGCGGTTGCGGCAGCGTCCGTTTGAACGGCTGGCGAACTTGTTTGAAGCAATCACCGGTCAGGAGGTGACGTATCACATCCGTACGTCTTCGCTGTGCTGGTTCATCTCGTACCGCAACGACCATTTTCGGCTGAGCCTGCAGGCAGATGACGCAGATGTGCTCAAGCTGCTTGATTTTGGCGTGACCAATCGGGGCCAAGGCATGGGAACCAAGCTGATCACCGCGATGCAAGTCGAGCTGGAGGCCCTCCCCTTTCACTCGGTTGCACTCTGGGCCGCCAACGATGCCGCAGCCCGGTTTTGGCGCAAAATCGGCTTTCTCGATATTTACGACGAACGGATGCCGGACGGGAGTATGCTCCTGATGCTCAAGGCCGACAAGATCCGTGTTACCTTTGCCCCGCGTGAAGATACTCAGCTATTTGCCGGTGCAAAAAGAAGGCACGGCTCTGCGTGAAAAAATCACGGCCCAACATGCCGCAACCTGAGCAGCCTCAACCTGCGTGAACGCAAAAAACACCCGAGAGTCCACACTCCTGGGTGTTTTCGTATAAACAATGCTTTTTATCTACTTCTTACACATCCCGCGTCGAAAAATTCCTCATCGCAAGCCCCAGCGCCACGAGACCATAGACAGCGATGTAAGCCAGCATCATGTTGCTGGGTGTCGATAGGCTCCCAAAAATCCCCTGTGCGGCAAAGGAAAACGGATCATCTGCACTGTCAAACAGATAGACCGTCATTTTCCGGAACAACGAATCGATGGGAAATAAGAGACTTGAGACAATACCGATATTTTGCAGCGCTACTTTTCCCATCGCGGCGCCGAGCTGTTCGATGAATCCTCCGATGAAGCCAATCCCATACAGGATAATGAGGACAATTCCACCGTTGATGGTGCTCATCAGGCTGCTGAGCAGAAGCCCGATGATGATAATGATAAGTGGCTGCAGCAAAAATACAGACAATGCCTTCACTACTTGTCCCATGCTCACATCCACGCGCAGAAAGGTGCCCCCCAGCCACTGATTCAAGAGAATAATCCCTACAAACAGGACAGCCGCATACACCAGCATCAGCATACTTTGTCCAATGAATTTTCCCATGACAAAAGAAGAGCGTGACAGCGGGCGGGCCAGCCACGTATCGATCTGATGGCTCTCGATCTCACTGGAGATACTGCTGACACTGCTTAAGATGGCGAGCAGAGAGACGATGAATGAGGAAAAATAAAGTCCCATGCCTAAGAGCTGCGTGGAGAAGAAGCTCTGCTCCAGCACATCCTGCATACCATTCTCGCCCGCTTCTTTGGCCGCATAGAACGTCGCGGTACCATACAGCAGCAGGAAGGCGATGGTCATGAAAATCGTGATGAGAAAAATACGTTTGGACAGGATCTCTCTAAACGACATTTTGGCGATGGTCCACATGTGCCCAAGCCTCCTTTTGACTGATGTAGTGGAAAAATACATCCTCCAGCCGCTGCTGTCTTTGGGTAACCCCGTAGATGGAAAGGCCGCGGGCGCTAAGCAGGTGAACCAGATCAGGGATGCTGTCTTCGTCGGCAAGTGTGATGAGCCATGTCTCGCGCTCACCTGTGGCAGACAACCGCTCCGACTCTCTGACCAATGCGGATGTGTCAGCCCACGGGTTGCCTCCTGGGCTTGAGCCGACTGTGATCTCGACCTGCGTCTTGACGGCTGAGAGCTTGCGCCATTCGCCTTGTGCGACCATTTCCCCTTTATGGATGATGGCCACATGATCGCATACATCCTCCACTTCGCTCAGCAGATGGCTGTTGAGAAAAACGGTTTTTCCCTGATTGCGCAGCTCCCTCATCAGCTCACGCACTTGCTTACGGCCAATCGGGTCCAGCGCCGAGGTAGGTTCATCGAAGAATACCAGTTGGGGATCAGACACAAGCGCACAGGCAATGCCAATCCGCTGCTGCATCCCCTTGGAGTAGCCGCGGATTTTTTCATCCCCGCGTCCGTATAACCCGACCAGCTCGATCAAATCGTTGCATCTTTTTTTGCGTTCGGAGCGTCCGAGGCCGCATAGCTCTGCATGGGACTCAAGCAATTGGGTTCCGGTCAGCCAGTCCGGGTATCGGAACAGCTCTGGCAGATAGCCGACCGATTGACGGGATTCAATCGTTCCGATGGGGGCGCCCAGCATTTCTGCCCGACCGGATGTGGGATGGATCAGTCCCATCATGGTGCGGACAAACGTACTTTTGCCAGCGCCATTGGGACCGAGAAATCCAAAAACGACACCCCGTGGTACCTGCAAGGTGATCTCCCGACAGCCTGCTTTGCCATCGTATTGTTTGGTTAAATTCCAGGTTTGGATGATGGTATCGGTCACATGAATCCTCCTTTTCTAGGGACAAACGCCAAGAGAGCCTCCCGTCTGCAGGGATGCTCTTTGGAACTCTTCTTCTACTTCTTACAGTTCTTTGGCGATCTCGATCAATTGATTGGTGTTAATGGATTGGCCATTCATATGGAGCTTATGAAGCTTGCCGTCCTTTTGCCAGACGAGCGAAGCGTCATGTTCGTTCTGATAGAGGATCGCTTGGGTACCATTGATCTTGATCTCTTTCAGGTGGTCCCCATTTCCTTCCATGTATGGGATCGGCAAGGTATGTTTCCAATCCTCGATGTCACCCAGCTGTCTTTTTACGTTTTCCGGGATGAATGGCAGTGAGAGGACGGTGTCCCGGAGTGAGTTCAGATCGACGTCTTTTGGTGCTTGGATCTCAGGTGCATTGATGACGTCATAGGAGATATGGGTCGTTGGAGCCTGATCTGCTTTGGTCAGCATCATTCCGATCGATTGGGGAACGGTGAGCGAGAATTCTTTTCCATTCAGCTTGTCGTCAAATTGGGTGTCTGCCTTGAGCTGGCGCAGGAGCTTGTTGGCCTTCTCGGTGTCTAGTTGGGCATAAACCGTGAAGGCTTGTGAGATAGAGAAGCTTCGGCCCTGATATCCCGCTGGAACGGCTGGAAGCGTATAGCCTGCTTTTTTCGCCTGTTCTGCGGTATCAAAGAATTGCGGCTCACGGTTCTTGGCTTCCTTCGTCCAGATCTTGCCAATGCCCTTGATCTCTTGTTCGCCGGCGGCATTGTTATCGAACCAGCTTGCGATATCATGCATATCTGATTCGGTCAGCTTGATGAACTCTACTTGATTGACGCGGAAAATGGAAAGGACGTCACTGGCAACCGCCTGCACCTGTGGAATGCTGAATGCACCAAACAATACAGCAGCGGCAGATGTACCGACGATCCAGTTTTTATAGGTCTTTTTCATTGTGTTCCAACTCCTGTTCATATGTTGATCTGTTTCATAGGCGGCACCTGATCCCTTATGGGTGTGGGCCAAGCTTGCCTGAAATCTCTCCCAGGCCGCTTTGGTGTCAATCTCTTGGGCAGACGGCTGATCATAGCGGCTCTCTTTGATCGCCATCTGTGTCCATTTTTCCAGCTGATCCAATTCACCCACCAGCTTTTGGCAGGACGGGCAGCGCTCCAGATGCCGGGCAAATTCCTTCCGTTCGTCGCGGCTCAACTCTCCGTCCATATAGGCCTGCACAAATCCGATCTCTTGGCATGTCATGCGTCATCCCCCCTCCATCCTTTATACAGGTTGCGAAATTTGGTTTTTGCCCGGGCCAGCAGGGTACCCACCGAGCTTTTTTCGACACCGGTTGCCTTCGCCAATTCGTGGTAGGGGAAGCCGGAATACTTCATCAAAAGCAAGGTCCGGTCGCGTTCGTCCATTTCCTGCAAGACTTCGCGTACAACTGATATTTCCTCTTGTTCCAACCATTTTTGTTCTGTAGACGGTGTAGTCACCATCTGTTGCGAAGACTCTTTTTCATCCCGTGCCTGTCTTCTCTTCTCGGCACGGATGTGGTTATAAGCAGCATACATCGCTGTTTTGGTCAGCCATGCGGGCAGATGCTCGATCACGGTGCGGTCTGCGTGGTAAAACTGCAGGAACACTTCCTGGGCCAAATCTTCAGCAATGGCCTGATCCTTGACGATCCCCATGATATATCTGGTGACATGGGGGTAGTAGGTGATAAAGAGCGCCTGAAAATCTTCGGTGCTTTGCCGATCGCGTGTCAGATCTTCCATCCGAATTGCCTGCACCTCCATTTTCGTCCCCCTTTCTGTCTGTTTATCTGATAGAAACCGCAGAGACGATTTTTGTGACAGGGAAACGAAAAAAAATAAAAAAAATCTCCTCTCGCACAAACAGGTAGTCAGAGTCATGATACCATGAACCCGTCAGTGCCTGTCTGTTTTGAGTGGAGATTTTCCCTGTTATTTATTGGTTGCCCAATGTGATGGGCTGATGCGATTGGTCTGATCCCATTGGTCTATGTCAACCACGTGATTTGTGCTTTGGTTCACCGTGTCTATTGCAATCGCGCGCTTCTGCTTCGCTTGATCTGATCTACCTTGAGCCGCAGATAGATCAGGAATCCGAGGAAGATTACGCCCTGCACCACGATCGCGCCTGAGATGGACAACTGCATAAAGGTGACGGCATAGTAGATCGCGGAACCGATGAGCATCAGCCCGTTTTCCACGAAATTCTGCACCGCGATGGTCTTACCCGCACCGACGAGCTTCATCCCCTCTTCTTGGAGCACCGTATTCATCGGCACGATATACGCTCCGCCCATAAACCCGACCGCAAGCAGGAACAGCACGGTCAGCCAGGTCACATGCACCCACGGGAAGATGAAGATTAAGACCATCATCAGCAAGCCATACCAGGACGAACGGTAAAAATACCGGAGCGGCACCAGCTTCGGAGCAAGCAACGCCCCTGCGATGATTCCGATGGAGGTGGTGGCCAAGATTAGAGAGACGGCAAAATCCTTCGGGTTAAACCCGAGTGCCACGGGAATCCACGCCAAGACCGCGATCCGAAGCACCGCCGAGCTCATCCAGAACGACCCGGTCCCCACCAGTGAGAAGTTGGTGGACGGGTGTTGCATCAGTACCTTGACACTGGTGAAAAACTGTCTGGCCTCGCTTCGGTAATCCATCGTCAGCGTCTGGCTGCGCGTCCGTGGAATCCAGAAGGTCATCAAGAAGGAGAGTCCGAACAACACCAGACACATGATCGACGAGGTAACCGTCGTGGTCGCTGCCGCAATCGCTCCACCCCCACCGATCCCAGCCAGTATCGCCAGAATAGTGAAGCCTTCGATCCGAGCATTGGCTTGGAACAGCTCCTCCTCATTCTCGGTCAGCTCAGGCAAAATCCCATATTTGGCCGGGGAGTAGACGACCGCGCCTACCCCCACCGTGAAGTAAGCCAGCATCAGCATGAGGATGCTGTTATGCGGCACGATCAAAAGCAGGACAACGCCGAGTGCTTTGATCAAGTTGCCGATCATCAGCACGACCGACTTGGGATGTTTGTCGGCAAACGGGCCAACCCATGGAGCGAGCAGCAGATACGGGATGAAAAATGCCATCGAGACCAATGCCAGCGCCCCTGCAGAAAAGCCGTTTTCCCCGAGCAGATTGGCGATCACGAAGAGGATCATGTTATCGGCAAATGCAGATAAAAACTGTGTCGTATAGAGAGCGGGCAATGGCTGCAAACGCATCATGACTGTTCCTCCGCCCACGCTTTGAGTGTGACATAGTCGGTTTTTCCGCTGCCCAAGAGCGGCAGATCCTTGACCGCCACCAGCTTATACGGGATCAGAAGCGGGCTGTAGCCTTTTTCCCGAATATAGTCCTTCAACTGGGTCAGGGTCGCTTCCGTGTTGCTCGTGTAGAGAATCACCCGTTCGCCGCGACGGGCATCCGGCAGGTTGACAGCAGCGAAGTTGGGATCATCGAAGCGCTGGCCAGCCAATTGCTCGATCAGATTGAGCGGGATCATCTCACCGGCGATCTTGGCGAAGCGCTTTTTGCGTCCTACGATCGTGATGAACTCTTCGTCGTCGATATGGACGATATCTCCTGTGTCATAGTACTCCCCTGCCGGTACGAAGCCTTTCTCGTGCAACAGGTAGCCTTTCATGACATTCGGGCCTTTCACTTGCAGATTGCCGCCCTGATCGATTCCTGGGATCTGTTCCAGATGATAATCGATGCCGGGGAGGAACTGTCCGACTGTACCGCGCTTGGTACTCAGAGGTGAGTTAAGCGACAGGATCGGCCCGGTCTCCGTCGCACCATACCCCTCTAGGATACGGATACCGAATTTGTCCATGTAGAGCTGGCGGACTTCATCTTTTAATTTTTCCGCCCCTGCCAAGACGTAGCGCATGGAGTAAAAATCATACGGCTTCGCCATCCGGGCATAGCCGGCGAGGAAGGTGGAGGTACCGCAGAGGACCGTACAGTTGCGGTCGTACGCGATCTCCGGGATCACCTTGTAATGAAGCGGTGACGGATAGGTAAAGACAGGTAAGCCGCCGATGACTGGCAAAAACGTGCCGACCGTCAGACCGAAGCTGTGGAACATCGGCAGGACATTGAGCAATTTGTCCTTGGCGGTGACATCGATCATGGTGCGTACCTGTAAGATGTTGTTATAAATGTTGGCGTGGGACAAAACCACGCCTTTTGCTTTTGCCTCACTGCCGGAGGTGAACAGGATGACCTCGTTGTCGGTGGATGTTGATTTTTTCTTGAACAGGTAGTTGGTCAAGGCGGTAAGCTTATCACCTGTGCCAACCGTGGCGCGGATATCTTCGAGATACAGTACCTGGGTCGTGGTCTGAAGTGCTTCGATGAGCGGCTCCATCTTTCCTTTTTCGACGAATTCACGTGAGGTTAGTACGGTCTTGATACCTGCTGTCTCACAAGCATCCAACAGGTTTTGCGGCCCCATCGTGAAGTTGAGGACGACCGGAGTCTTGCCGACATAGAACAGGCCAAACAGTGTGGCGATATGCCCGATGGCACTCGGGAGCAGTGTCCCGACGTTTTTTTCCGGGCCAAGCATGGAGGCGAACTTGCCGCCCAGCACATAGGAGGCGAGGATCAGGTTTTTGTAATTCACCTTTGACGAGATGTCCTCGACGATCTGCATCTTGGGCCCGTTGAGCTTGGCTGCTTCGAGCATTTCATTAAAAAGGTTCACTTCATTCTTTTGGCGGGCGGCAAACAGTTCGCGCTGCATCGTGCGGAGGATCTGTTGGGTCGCCTGCTCTTTGAGAATCCGCTTGGGGACATCTTCTTTTCGCTCGATCAGGTAGGGATCTCCGATCGTGATGCCGACTTGGGGGAACCAGTGGGTCTTCCATTTGTCACTCATATACGACAGCTTGGAGCGCTCTAAGCCCGTGATGGAGATCGGATAGATTTTGGCCCCAGTGCGCATCGCGATGTAGCCGAGACCGCTGTATATTTTCATAATCGTGCCTGTTGTGGTGATCCGTCCTTCTGGGAAGATCAGCAGGGGCTTCCCTCTTTTGACCTCCCGCAGAATCTTACGCATCGAATAGGAGTTGAGTGGGTCGATGGTAATATGCTTGCGGATGTTGAGGATAGAACCAAGCTGCTTGGCAATCTCCGTGTTGACGACGAAGACCACGTCATCCGGCAGATTGATGCCTAACAGCACGGCATCCCATAATGAAACATGATTGGGAGCAAGTATCACCGGACCGGAAAAATCAAGCTTTTCCAGACCTTTTATGCGGGTTCGGAACAACCCGTTCAAGATGTTACCTGCAAGTTTTTCTAGTATAGACACCTTGCTCCACCTCTCTGACCATAATAACCTCATTTTGAACATTCTTACTATTTTAGTCAACCAAAAATCGTTATAGGCTCGTCTAACTTTCCCATAGTATGCCAATTGTTGCTGATCCCCATACCTACATATTAGTATGTGCTTATGGGTCATATTCCCCAATTTCGCTCATGCCCGCAACATTCCAAATTTGTCCACCGTCTCTATCAGTGACTCAAACAAATGAACCCAACAACCAAAGGAGGAAGACCCTTGAAGAAACTAGTCAGTTCAATGCTGGCGACGATGACCTTGTTCACCATCGTACCGTCTCTACCAGCAGCCCAAGCCAGTCAATCGTTCCGCGATGTTCCAAAAAGTCACTGGGCTTACGAGGCGATCATGGAGATGGCGGAGCAGGATGTGATTGACGGTTATTCTGATGGCACGTTTCGCCCGAACAACCGGATCACCCGCTCGGAATTTGCCAAAATCATGATTGCCGCCGCCGACGTGGATATGGATGATGCGAGCCGCCTCACTCAGACCTTCCGCGATGTGCCGCGCAGTCACTGGGCATTCCGCTATGTGGAATATGCCAAACCTTATCTGACCGGCTACAAAACCGGCTCTACCTATACGTATAAGCCAGCAGAAGACGCGGTGCGCGAGGATATCGCCGTCGCTCTGGTACGTCTGCTCCGTTTTGACCAGACGCAAAAGGCAGACACAGACCTGCTCGACGATTTTACCGATGAATACCGCATCTCGAACAACCTGCGTCCTTATATTGCCTTGGCACTTACAAACAAGCTGATTTACGGCTTCAACGACAACACCTTCCGTCCACAGGCGGCGATCACCCGCGCAGAAGCGGCTGCCCTCCTGTATCGGGCCAAACTGGATGAGAGCGACAAAGTCGTCTTCCCACCCGCACCCAAGCCAGAGGAGCCGAAGCTGCCAACCGCTGTCACCGACACCTTCAGCGATGACAAACTGAGAAACTGGCTCACCAGCCAAAGCGCCGTCTCCTGGGGTGTCTACAGCAACCGCGTAAGCGCCTACTCCAACAACACTGACATCGATCACTATCTGCTCCCGCTCCGCTGGGATGAAGCCCGCAAGCCGAAAAACTACGAGCTGCAGACAGATGTCATCGCCACCGACACAGACGGTCTCGGCGGCCTCTATTTCAACGGAAAAAACGGCAAAGCCACCCTCGTCTACCTCAGTAAAAATGCGGTCAACATCCGCAAAATGCAAGACGTCAAGGAGCGCGACACCACAGCAGTAGCGACCGTCTCCTACACCCTGCAAAAGACCAACAAGCTCAAGGTTACGGTCAAGGGTGACAACTACTATGTCTATGTCAATGACAAACTCGTCTACGGCCAGCAGGACCGCGACCTGACCGGCACGTCTCTTGGCCTGTATCTGAACAAGGACGCAACCAAAGATCTGCCTGATAAAGCCACCTATTTTGACAACTTCTCGTTTAAAGTACTGCCTTAGATGGTTGGATGAAAAGAACTGGAGGCGGCCTCCCTCTCTGTCTTACTACCATCAGGCGATTTCCGCTGGGCCACAGCGTTTATATAGATTGAAAAGAGCAGGTGACCTCCTCTCCCCTGCTCTTTTCCGTGTGTTTACTTGTGTTTTCGTGTGTTTTCGTGTGTTTCTCGTGTATGTCTGTTTATCTCGTTACTCTAAACGCACTAGCTCGTTTTGTTGCGTCTGATCTCGCTGTCGATATCCGATTCCAACAGGCGGAAATGGCGTTCCAAATGGTCAAAACGTTTGTCCGATGAGTCGAAGCGGGCGTTCATTTCTTTGCGGAGGGCGCGGATTTCGTTGCGGTTCATGAGGCTTTCATCTTTGAGGATGGTTATGTCATACTTCATCTCTCGCATATCCTGCCTGATGCCTGCAATCTCTTGCTTCATCCCCGCGATCTCCTGCTTGATGCCCCCAATCTCCTGCTTCATCCCCACAATTTCATGCTGGATCCCCGCAATCTCTTGCTTCATCCCCACAATTTCATGCTGTATCCCTGCAATCTCTTGCTTCATCCCCGCGATCTCCTGCTTAATGCCTCCAATCTCCTGCTTAATGCCCCCAATCTCCTGCTTAATGCCCCCAATCTCCTGCTTCATCTCCACAATTTCCTGCTGTATATCCAACATCCCTTGCTTGATCTCCTTGGTCTCCCGATTATTCTCGGCCACCATCTTGATCAGCTGCTGAAGCAATTCTTCACTCATCGTCCCACCACTCCTTGGATTCCTGTTCTATTCTCTATCATAAAACACATAAAAAACTTTTCAGCGAATAAAATTCATCAAATGATTACCAAGGTTTAACAGAAAATTCCTACCTTTTCTATTATAATGGATCACGAATGTCATCATCCTGTTATCAGGCCTTTTTCTATTTATCATAAACAGCTAAATTCTGAACCTACGGAGGTTTCCCGATGAAAAAAAGCAAGATCGCTCTCGCATCCATCCTTAGTACAGCATTCCTACTCAGCACCATTCCAGCCATCCCAAGTGCGACCGCCGCACCGGATGAGTCCCACGCCACCAAGCCTTTTCACTCCAACATCAAAATTGCCGTGTTCTCTGACCCACACTACTATGCTCCTGAGCTGGGTACATCCGGCCAAGCCTACGAAGATTATCTGGCACAGGACCGCAAGCTTCTCTCCGAGAGCGAGCCAATCCTGCAAGAAATGGTAGACAAGCTGAAAAACTCAGATGTTGACGTCGTCCTCGTGTCCGGCGACCTGACCAAAGATGGCGAAAAAGTAAGCCATCTGGGCTTTGCCAACTACCTTCAAGAGCTTGAGGACGCAGGCAAAAAAGTCTACGTCATCGAAGGCAACCATGATCTCAACAACCCACATGCGGTTCGTTTTGACGGTGATAAAACGTATCCGGTCGATCAGATAACTCCTGAGCAATTCAAAGAAATCTACGCCGATTTCGGCTATGACGAGGCGATTGCCAAAGACCCGAACTCGATGAGCTATGTTGTCGAGCCAGTCGAGGGACTCTATATCGTCGTGATGGACTCAGCCCTCTATGCTGACAATCACGAACAGCATGCTCCCGAGACGGCAGGCGAGTACAGCCGTGACCGCATGAACTGGATCAAATACCAGCTCCGTAAAGCCAAGGCAAAAGGCAAGCTCGTCATCGGGATGACCCATCACGGTATCGTCGAGCATTATGCAGCCCAAGATGAGTTCTTCCCGGAATATGTCGTCCGTAACTGGGACAAAGTCTCCACCGATCTGGCCGACCTTGGCATGAAAGCGGTCTTCACTGGTCACTACCACTCCCACGACATCGCGAAAAAAGCAACGAAGAAAAACAACTTCATCTATGACATCGAAACCGGATCACTCGTCACCTATCCAATCCCGTACCGTCTCGTGGAGATCAACAAAAATCAGGAGATGACGATCACAAGCGTAACCATTCAGAACATTGATTTTGACACAGATGGAAAAGAGTTTCCGACATACGCTCACGAGTTTCTCGTCAATGGTCTGGCCGGTCTCGTCCCCCGCATTCTTTCCTACGAGCTAATCAAGCGCGGTGTTCCTGCTGATCAAGCCCTTCCTGCTGCAGAACGGTATACCAAAACCGAAATCGTCCCAGGTCTCACCGTCGGCCAACTGATGATCAACGCCATGGTCGCCCACTACCAAGGCGATGAAAAAATGGATGCCCAGACCGCGCAAATCATCCAAGGCATGCTCAACTCCCCTGATGAAATGGTCAAAATGCTCGGCGGCGCAGCCTACTCCCTCTTAACCGACTCCGAAGGCTCTGACAATCATCTGAAAATCGACCTCAAAACCGGAGAGGCGATTACCGACTAAACCGTTATTTTATTGATGAACCAAAATGAAACTGCGACAGAAGGCAGGCCGGCACGGTTGCCATTTGTCGTAGTTTTTTATTGGGAACAGGTGTATAATGAAATCCGATTCTGGCAAGTGGAAGGAGAAATACCCGTTGTCTACGTCTGAACCTTTTTCCCTGTTTCAATGGATCGATACAGGTATCTATACAGCTAAACCGATGCATCCCCTCGCCGTTGACGAAGCCCTGGTCAATGCTATGAGCAGACCAGACGCCAAGCCGGTGATTCACCTCTGGGTCTATGATCAGGCCTTCTACCTCGGCCGCCGTGACGCCAAGCTGCCGCATCTGGCTCATGCACTCCAGACATTCAGCAGGCCTGTTGCTCCACAGACGAAAGGCTATGGCTGTGTCCTGCGCTCCTCCGGTGGTGCTTGTGTGCCACTGGACGCCGGTGTGTTGAATATGGCGATCCAGCTTCCCACCACGGATATCTCGATTGATGGATTTTTCAAAATGGCTTCAGACATGCTCACCGTCGGCCTGCGGGACTATGGGACGATTGAGTTTGGAGAAGTGACGGATTCCTATTGTGTGGGGGATTATGACTTCGCCCTCTCCGGCAAAAAAATCGGTGGCATGGCCCAGCGCCGCACCCGCCACGGCTCTGTCCTGCAGCTCTGCATCAATATCGAAGGCAGCGGACAAGCCCGTGGAGAACTGATGGAGCAATTCTATCTCCACGCAGGACTGCACGAGATGGAGCCACAGCAAAAACCTATTCCAGGGATCAAAGCCGAGACCATCGGGAGTCTGACCCAGCATCATGGAAAGTTCGTTACCGTTGAGGAGGTAAAAGAACGGCTTTTCCGTTCATTTACGAGTGTTTGGGATGCGGAGCGCGCGCCATTGATTGTGAACGCTGATGAGGTCGGGGCCGCCAATGAGCACCTGACTGAGCGATTGCGATTGTTTTCATTTACGGCAGATGAGATTAGAAATCCGGAGTGGAAGCTTCCATTATAGTGGGGCCGGGGCATCAGGTGACTTGCCTTTTGCTTGCCTTCTTACATTTCTTCGATGAGGATTCACTGGCCGCTACGAAACAAGCAAGCGTGGGTCGGGCAAAAAGGTTCGGGGAAGCTGATTCAAACGAAGGGGTTTGCCCTGGGAGAATTCATAGATGCTGGCTACGCTTGCTTGTTTCGTAGCTGGGATGAAATGTAAAGAGGCTTGCAAACGGCAAGTCACCTGATGCCCGCAAGCTTGAGATGTTTTAAAAGATTTTTAAAATGATTTTAAAAACAAAAAGAGACAAAAACTTCAGCGCACCAGCCACCTGAAGCTTTTGTCTCTTCTTCTTTCTTCTTTATATCTTTTATCCTTTTTCTTTTCCTCCCATCCCCGTCAGAGAGAAGGCGATTGATCGGGGGTAAGCCTCCTTGACTCCCCTGCCCAGCTAGGGAAAAAGCAAGTGTGACCCGCTTCCCCGAATCCCCCAGGGGCAAACCCCTTCGCTTGAATCCTCTTCCTCGAACCTTTTTGCCCCGCCTCACACTTGTTTTTTCCTAAGCGGACACTCCTTCCCTCTTCGAGGGGGTGTCAAAAAGGCGCACCCCCGATCAATCGCCTTCTCTCTGCCCCGCCATCAATCGCCTTCTCTCTTACCCTACCAATTCGTACTTCCGCGTTTTTTCATTATATACTAGCACCTGATACGAGCTTTTTTCCGCCAAAATCGTTCCCGCAGCATCCATCGTCCGCTTTAATTGAAAATAGATCAGTTCATTTCGCTGCTCATCATACACAATCGTACCATCAACCGACTGGATCATCTCCCTCGCTTCATGTGAATGGGCGATGTCGCTCCACACCTCCGCATAGCCCTCCGGCGTATGCCGAATCACATGCAGCTTATTCTCCTGCACCCCCGTACCGCCCAGACCAGAAGTGAACGCAATCTGCTGAACCCCTCCACCAAGCACCTGCACTCCATATACGGGTTCCTCGAGCACATACACCTCTTTATATCCACCCTCCACTTGTTCATAAATGGCAAACAGGCCGTTCAGATGATCCAAAGCAACACTGACCGCCAGCTGTGGGACAAAGGAGGAACTCCCCTCAGGCCGATCCTTTAGATTCACCTGCAGCATCGTAATGTTATCCTTTGTGATATGCTCCTGTGTCTCCGCTGGGAAATGGTTTTTGATGCGGTGTAGGATCTCATCAGGCACGACACTGGGCCGATCTGCCTGAGTGCGTTCCGCCGCCATTGCATTGGCATGCTCCGGTGATTTTGGCGGCATATCCATCGTCAAAGAGCCAATCCCTGCCATTACCAGGCAAATAAACGGAATCAGCACCCACGTTTTGATCTTCATGCTGGTCACTCCCATGCAGAAAAGTTACGAACTCCATTAGGTAAGACGCAACCATCCCAAAAAGGTTACACAATTTTCTAACTTTACTTCCTGTAACCTCCTAATGTAATGCGTCCAAAAACATTGCATACTAAGGACAGGGACATTTGTTCCACACCTCGATTTTCTCTTGCCTGGCTCAATTGGTCAGGCCTTTTTCTTTTGCCAAGATAATATTTCCTTCCTTTATGAAATATAGTACGATGAAAAGGAAGTGACAACTGCATGGCAATTGTGCCATCTTACGCCAAAACGTAAAGAAGGAGACCCCCTTGCTGAATCCCCAAAAACACCAATTCCTCGAAGAAAAAATAAAGGATCTCATCGTACCTGCACACAAGGTCGCCCATGTGCAATTGGGAAATTCACTTGAGCATGCCCTGCTCGTCCTCATCAAATCACGCTATTCGGCTGTGCCTGTTCTGGACCTCTCGTATAAAATACACGGACAAATCAGCAAAACCATGATCCTCGAAAAAATCCTCGGCATCGAACGAATCGAATACGAAAAGCTCGACCAATACAAAGTCGAAGACACCATGGACCCGCAAATCCCCCGCCTCAAAGAAACCGACGACCTCTTCCGTGCCCTCGAACTGTCCATTAACCATCCGTACGTCTGCATCGAAGACAACGACGGCGTCTTCGTCGGCATCCTCACCCGCCGCGCCATCCTCGCAGCGGTGTATCAGTATTTGCGCACAGAGACGTAGGAAGGACAACAGACACGTATCATCAGCTTCATTACGTAACCATACAAAACGGAATCCTACCGCAAAAGAAGCCTGTTTCCCAAGACATGACGTCAGGAAACAGGCTTCTTTTTCTTTCCTCTTTTTTCTTTTCCCCATTCCTTCCCACCTTCGCCGGAAGAGATGTGGCGGCTGACCAGCCGTGAGCCTCTTAGAATCCCTTCCCAGCGAAGGAACAAGACATGGCGTTCTTACTTCCCTGAATTCACCCAGGGCAAAACAGTCTCACTTCTCCGAAGGATTCTACAAGGCATCACGGATGGTCAGTCGCCACATCTCCCACGCGTATTACCTTTTTTCGATCACCAACACAAACGGAGCTTGATTCTTCTGGTTCAAATACTGATACTTCAACACAAAATACTGTCCCAAATCAAGCTGCTCACAATAAGCTTCCACCGCTTCTTTTTCCACTACACCTGCCTGATGACCGACATAAATCACAATCGTCATCATCCCACCTGGTCGAAGCAAGGTAAGCCCGGCCTCAATCGCCTGAACCGTGGTCTCTGCCTGTGTCGATAACGCTTCATCCCCACCCGGCAAATACCCCAGGTTAAACATCACCGCCGCCACAGGACCCGCCAGCTGCCCCATCTCCACATGGCTTTCCAAGCGCAGCTCTACCCGATCGAGCATGCCTTCCTCTTCCAGACGCTGACGTGTTTTCTCAACCGCCTGAGCCTGCACATCATAGGCGATGACACGCCCCGTCTCCCCGGTCAGCTGGGCCAAAAACAAGGTATCATTCCCGTTCCCCATCGTAGCGTCGATCAACGTCTCGCCAGGCTTGGCACTTTCCCGGATATAGCGGCGAACCACTTCTAATACATTTGGCATCAAACTCATGGTGTTCTCTCCTCTTCTATGATACTGCTCTATCTAAAATTCCTTGCTTAACCCAATCTGCGCCACACGGCAGGTTCCCGACCGGTATGCCTTCGCTTCCGCAAGCACACGCTCTTCTGTATAGGCGGGCCAGAGGTGCGTAATCCAGAATTCTTTTGCCTCCAGCTGCTCAGCAGCCTCCGCAGCCAGCCCGACCGTCATATGGCCCATCACGGACAGATCGGCCGGTTTGTTTGATTCCAGATAGGTCCCCTCGCAGATGAACAGGTCAGCCCCCTTCGCATACGACGGCCATTTGACATTCGGCCCAGTGTCTGCTCCGTAGATAATTGTCTTACCATTATGCTCGATTCTCATGCCATAGCACTCTACCGGATGATCCGTGCAAAAAAAGCGTACCACCACATCTCCGATCACGATCTCATCGTTTTCATCAATCACATGATGCATTGTCGCGGATTTATAAGTGATCCCGACAGCCTGATTCTGCGTCTCTGCCGGTGCGTATACCGCAAGCGGTGCATCTTTGGCACGGTCGCCCATGCTTTGATGGGCCATCAGACCATACTGCAGCACACCCAAGTCAGCCACATGATCATGATGATAATGTGACAGCAAGAGCGCATCCAACTCAAAGGCCGGCACCAGCTTTGTCAGCTGGCTGATCACACCGCTCCCGCAGTCGATCAGAATATTCACCAAATCCGTCTGTAATAAATATCCGGCTGTCGCACCCCCAGGGCCTGGATAGGGCGACTGAAATCCAAGTACAGTCAAGCGCATGAAACCACTCTCCGTTTCATAGGATGGAAGTAAGTTGGGACAGGAGGTCAAAGATGCAAAAGTCGTGGAAGCATAGTCTGCAAATCGCCTTTACGTATATCGGTACAGTCGTAGGCGCTGGATTTGCCTCAGGGCGCGAGATCTTGGAGTTCTTCGTCCAGTACGGCACACAAGGCTTAATCGGAGTGATTCTATCCGCTTTTCTTTTTGTCTGGGCCGGTGTACAAGTCATGCTTGTCGCCCACCGGATTCAAGCCACATCCTACCAGGAAATGAGCGTCTACCTGTTTGGCAAAACCATCGGCTCTCTCTTCAACATCGTACTGCTGCTGGTCTTGCTTGGAACCACCTCGGTGATGCTCGCCTTTACCGGTTCCCTCACACACGAGACTTTCCACCTGCCGGCACAGATCGGAATCTGGGTGAGCATGATATGTATTTACATCGTGACCGCGCGGGGGTTGGATGCCATTCACTCGGTCAACAGTATTTTTGTCCCGATTCTGATTGGCTTTACGTTTTTGGTCTTCTTCTACACCAAGCCATGGGGAGCCGTTGCATCCACCAGCATGATGATGGTCGAGCCGATCAAGCAAGGTGCCTGGATCAGTTCCCCACTGTACTATGTCGCTCTCAATATTTCCCTGACGCAAGCCGTCCTGATCCCCATTGGACGCGAGAGCAGAAGTGAAAAACCATTAGTACTCGGCGGCATCCTCGGCGGACTCGGGATCAGCCTGCTGCTGCTGCTCTCTTACCTGTCACTGAACAGCAATATGCCACAGATCCAGCTCGTGGATGCCCCGATGATCCATATGCTCTCCGGTCTTGGAAAAGGAATCACCATCCTGTTCGCCATGCTCGTCTTTGGTGAAGTCTTCTCTTCCTTGGTAGCCAACGTCTTTGGTCTGGCCGAACAAGTAAAAAAATACGTGCCGGTACCGTCCACCCTGATTATCTCGTCCATCCTGTTGATCAGCTATGCGATCAGCTTCGTCGGTTTTTCGTCCTTACTCTCTTTATTGTACCCGCTTTTTGGACAGATCGTCGTCTTTTTCCTCTTCATGCTTTTGTACAGGCAGATCAGTGATCCATCCAGCCGACGTATCGGATCATAGAATCCTCTTCCCTAATGAAAAAGGATAAAAGAAAACCTCTCGCTAAGGAGAGGTTTTTCTTTCTGCATATCGGGGCTTTGTCGCTTACGCGAATTCTGCCACGAGTTTTTGGAAGTCTTCTTCAGAGATAGTGAGGTCAGCTTTTGCGAGACCTTCTTCTTTGAAGCCTTGTACGAGTGCCTCGTAAGACTTTCTAGTGGTATCTTGATAGATCAGACCAGTCAAGAGACCATTGTTTTGCATGGAGTAGGACATCGCTTTGATACGGTCGTGTGGGTCATAGCCCTCGATAGAATCAACAGATACGATGTGCTCTTTGAACCAGTCGTAGGTGTTTACTTTGTTAAAGGTTACACATGGGCTGAATACGTTGATCAGGGAGAAACCTTCGTGTTTGATCCCTTTTTCGATCAGATCAGTGAGACCTTTGAGGTCGTTGGAAGAAGATTGAGCAACAAAGGTCGCGCCAGCGGAGAGAGCTACCTCTACTGGAGAGAGGGATTGCTCGATAGAACCAGATGGAGTAGACTTCGTCACGAAACCAGCAGCGGAACGTGGGGAAGTTTGACCTTTGGTAAGACCGTAGATTTGGTTGTCCATAACGATGTAAGTGATGTTCATGTTACGACGGATGGAGTGAACAGTGTGACCCATACCGATCGCAAAACCGTCACCGTCACCACCGGACGCGATTACAGTCAGTTCGCGGTTAGCCATTTTCACGCCTTGTGCGATTGGAAGCGCACGGCCGTGGATACCATGGAGACCGTAGCAGTTGATATAGCCGGAGATACGGCCGGAACAACCGATACCAGAGATAACAGCGAGATTTTCTGGCTCAAGACCTACGTTTGCTGCTGCGCGTTGAATCGCTGCTTGAACGGAGAAGTCGCCGCAACCTGGACACCAGTTCGGTTTAATATTATTGCGAAATTCTTTGAACGTCGCCATGTTTAATCAGCCCCTTGACTTCGGTATAAACTTCGTTAGGAAGGAATGGGTTACCATCATATTTGAGTACGGATTCGATCTTATCTGCGTGACCAACGTTCAGTTTGAGAAGGTTGGTGATTTGACCGGTCGCATTGTTTTCTACCACAACTACTTTACGTGCTTTTTCAACGTAAGGCAGGATTTGTTCCACTGGGAATGGGTGGAGCAGACGAACTTGTGCACGGCTTACTTTTACGCCGTCTTGTTCGAGCAAACCTTTCGCCTCTTCGGTAGTACCACCAAGGGAGTTGATGGTTACGAGCAGTACGTCGGACTCTTCTGCTGGACCGTCAACAAGCACTGGGTTCGGGAAGTTTTTCGCCAGTACGTCGAGCTTGCGGAGACGTTTGTCCATTTGAGCAATACGGTTGGTTGGGCTCTCAGAAGGACGGCCTGTTTGGTCATGCTCAACACCAGTTACGTGGTGCAGACCATATTTTTGACCTGGGATGGTACGTGGAGATACGCCATCTTCGGTAACTTCGTAGCGTTTGAATTGGTCGTTTTGTTCCATCTCAGGCAGTTCTTGACCTGCGAGGAGTTTACCACGACGGATTTGGATTTTGCTGTAGTCGAAAGGCTCAACAGTTGCTTTACCGAGGGAGAGAGCCAGGTCAGTTGCGATGATAACTGGAACTTGGTATTCTTCCGCGATGTTGAACGCTTCGATGGTGTCGTAGAAGCACTCTTCAACAGTGGTTGGTGCCATTACCACTTTAGGGATTTCACCGTGGGTACCGTAGATCAGAGCGTTGATATCGGATTGTTCTTGTTTGGTAGGAAGACCAGTGGATGGACCGCCACGTTGGGTGTCAACGATTACAACTGGAGTTTCAGTCATACCCGCAAGACCGATTGCTTCCATCATGAGCGCAAGACCAGGACCTGCAGATGCAGTCATCGTGCGCACGCCACCGTAGTTACCGCCGATCGCCATGGTGATTGCTGCGATCTCGTCTTCGGTTTGGATTACAGTACCGCCGAATTTAGGCAGTTTTTTGATCAGGTATTCCATGATCTCGGAAGCTGGTGTGATTGGGTAAGCTGGCATGAAGCGGCAGCCTGCTGCTACTGCACCAAGAGCGATTGCATCGTTACCAATCATGAACAGACGTTTGGTACCATCTGCTTTTTCGAGTTGGAATTCAGGAAGTTGTCCGCCGGTTTGTTCGTTAACGAATGCAAAACCACGGGTAATCGCTTCCATATTTTTCTCAACCACTTTTTCACCTTTGCGGAGGAACATGTCTTCCACGATGTTGCGGAAGCCTTCCACCGGAATACCGAGGATTGCAGAAGTTGCACCGATAGACACCATGTTTTTCATGAGGGAGGTGCCGAGTTCTTCCGCGATCTCAGTCAAAGGTACTGCGAGAAGGCGTACAGGTTGCAGACCTTCTGGCAAGGTTGGATTGAATTTCGCATCAGCGATGATGACACCGCCATCACGAAGCTCGTGTGCGTTGAGATCGATTGTCTCTTGGTCAAACGCTACCAGAATATCCAGTACGTCAGAGATTGCACGCAGAGGCTTAGTGCTTACGCGAATTTTGTTGTTGGTATGTCCCCCTTTAATACGGGAGGAGAAGTGGCGGTATCCATACAGGAAATACCCCATTCGGTTCATCGCAATAGAAAAGATCTCACCAGTAGACTCGATCCCTTCACCTTGCTGTCCTCCAACTTTCCAAGAAAGTTGACTAATCATTACAATTCCACCCCTTCAGTGACTGTGAGAAAGTGTCTCCACCTGTCATCCATCCACCAATCCACTAACGATTCCGATACGGTTATCGACACAGAACGTGCAATGTGCACGGATGATATGTGAACAAAATGTGTACAAGCTGAGACAATTGTAGTCCTAGCCTTTCAAAATTGCAAGTGTTTTTTAACCAAAATTACTAATGGATTGGTTCGATGAATGAACCAAGTACATTAATTGCTTTAAGACTATTGTAGCACGGTTCTAAAAACACGCAACCAGTTTTTCGATAAAAATTTATCAACTTCCGCTAATGTGTACCTTTTGTGCAGTTCATCCACCAAAATCGTGTATTTCTTGGCGCTGGTCAGGTCTTGGAAGGTTGTCTCAATCCCATCAAAGTCCGAGCCAAATGCCACATGGTCAACACCGCCCAGCGAACATACATAGTCCAGATGACGCAGCACATCGTCTACCGTGACATCGCGGCGCTCCCTTGTATAGAAGAAATCCACGAAAGACAGACCGATCACACCACCGCTCTGGATCAGCGCCTTGATCTGCTCATCCCGCAGGTTACGGGGATGGTCATGCAGAGCACGGACATTGGAGTGGGAGGCGATTACAGGTGTTTTGGACAGCTCCAGTGTATCCCAGAAGCCTGGCTCGGCTACATGGGAGACATCAATCATCATGCCCAGCTGGTTCATCTCCTTGATCACCTTGCGCCCAAACAAAGATAAGCCGCTTGGGTTCGGCTCTTCACACCCGTCGGCCACTTCATTGCGAAAGTTCCATGTAAGCCCCATCCCACGTACGCCAAGGCGGTACAACGTCCGTAAGTTGGTCAAAGATTCTTCTAGAGGGTGCGCTCCTTCTACAAACAGAATAGCCCCTTTCTTTCCCTTTAATACGCATTCATCCAAATCATTTCGCGTATAGATCGGCATAAGATCAGGGCTTATCACCTTGTCATGGAAAATATCAATCATCTCAAGTGCGGCTTGAAACTTCTGACCGTACCGAATCCGTGTCGGTACATAGGAGGCAAATACCTGTATCCCGATTTTTGCCTGTTCCATCTCCGGAAAGCTTACCTGCAGCCGCTCATCCTCCTGATAAAACGACAACTCCTTATGCTCCCACAGCTTAGAGAGGGCATCACAATGCGCATCAAAAATGTTCATCTATGTACCTCCATCCTACTCTATTGACCTCATAGGTCCCCTATTGAATCGTATCCGTAAAAATGGACATGAAAAAACCTGTTTATTCTTCGTGGAACAAACAGGTAGGAATTCCGTGGTTTACATCTATCATCTGGGTTCTACAATCAACTTGATCGCTGTGCGCTCTTCTCCGTCAATTACGATATCGGTAAAGGCAGGAATGCAGATGAGATCAACACCACTCGGCGCTACAAACCCTCGTGCGATCGCTACTGCCTTCACTGCTTGGTTAAGCGCCCCCGCACCAATTGCTTGAATTTCAGCTGCTCCTCGTTCACGAAGGACTCCAGCCAGGGCACCAGCGACAGAGTTGGGGTTAGACTTTGCTGAAACTTTTAATACTTCCATCCTTTTGTACCTCCCGTCTGATAGATAGAATATCTGCTATCTCTAGAATGATATTCGCATAACCCCGAAAAATTCCTGCATTTTACGTTTAAAATTCAAAAAATTCCGATCTGTTTCCATTATTCCATAAAAGGAGAGTGTGCGTCAATTCTAATACGTTGAATCTTGACAGTTTTGCCAGAAGTTTTATCAAAAGTAAACAAGACGGCATTCAGTTGGGTCGGGCCTTCTGCCACTTCGAACCGGACTGGAAGTTGTGTCAGGAATTTCTTGATCACAGCGCCTCTCTCCATCCCCAGGATCCCGTCGCTTGGACCGCACATCCCGGCATCTGTGAGATAACCTGTGCCACCCGGCAAAATACGCTCATCCCCGGTCTGAACGTGGGTATGTGTCCCAACCATACCGCTGATGCGACCATCGAGATACCATCCCATCGCCTGCTTCTCGGAGGTGGCCTCAGCATGGAAATCTACAAAAATGAACTTCGTGCGCTTCCGTGCTTCCTCCACCAGCTCGTCCGCTACCGTGAACGGACAATCCAACGGCGGTAAGAAGGTACGACCCTGCAGGTTGATCACAGCTAATTCGCCTTCCGATGTCTTCACGTATGTAATGCCGTTGCCCGGTGTCCCCACAGGAAAGTTGGCCGGACGGATCAAACGGGTCTCACGGTCAATAAAATCGAAGATATCTCTATTATCCCACGTATGATTTCCCATCGTAAGGGCTTGAACTCCTGCTTCAAATAGTTCTTTGGTAATTTTTTCAGTAATCCCACGACCATTCGCAGAGTTCTCTCCGTTCGCTACGATCCAGGTCGGCTGGTATTTGCTTTTGAGACGTTTCAAGTATTCTTTTACCATGTCACGTCCCTGCGAACCTACGATATCTCCTAAAAACAACAAACGCATCTATTGGTCACCTCAATGTTTGATATCAAGTCTTTCTTACGTAAGCATAGCATAGTTATAAGTATGTCTCCAAAAATGGAGGAAAAAAAATAAAGTGGCAGGTTCGCCACTTTATTTTGCATACTCAACGGCACGAGTCTCGCGGATAACAGTCACGCGGATATGACCCGGATAGTCGAGTTCATTTTCGATCCGTTTGGTAATTTCACGAGCCAATCGTACGGCTTCCACATCGTCAATCTTCTCTGGCTGTACCATGACGCGTACTTCACGACCTGCTTGAATCGCGTAGGACTTCTCGACTCCTTCAAAGGACTCAGAGATTTCCTCCAGCTTTTCAAGACGCTTGATGTATGTCTCAAGCGTTTCGCGGCGTGCGCCTGGACGAGCAGCAGACAATGCATCAGCTGCACCTACGAGCATCGCGATCACAGAAGTTGGTTCAGTATCCCCGTGGTGGGATGCAATACTGTTGATCACTACTGGGTGCTCACCGTATTTTTTCGCTAATTCTACGCCGATTTCGACGTGGGAACCTTCGACTTCGTGGTCGATCGCTTTCCCGATATCGTGGAGAAGACCTGCGCGTTTTGCGAGTTTGACGTCTTCTTTCATCTCGGCTGCCATGAGGCCTGCGAGATGCGCCACTTCCATCGAGTGCTTCAATACGTTTTGACCATAGCTTGTACGGTAACGCAGACGACCCAAAATCTTGATCAGGTCTGGATGCAAACCATGTACATCTGTCTCAAACGTAGCTTGTTCCCCGTATTCACGAATACGCTCATCCACTTCACGACGTGCTTTCTCCACCATCTCTTCAATACGAGCTGGATGGATACGACCATCTGCAACAAGCTTATCAAGCGCTGTCTTCGCGATTTCACGGCGAATCGGGTCAAAACCTGAGAGAATAACTGCTTCTGGCGTATCGTCAATGATCAAGTCAATACCTGTCAGCGTTTCAAGAGCACGAATGTTACGTCCTTCACGACCAATGATGCGACCTTTCATCTCATCGTTTGGCAGTGTGACTACAGATACAGTCGTCTCAGCAACGTGGTCAGCTGCACAGCGTTGGATCGCTGTCGTGATGATCTCACGCGCTTTCTTATCGGCATCTTCTTTCGCTTGGGTCTCAATTTCTTTAATCATGATTGCCATATCGTGACGAACTTCATTCTCTACGTTAGAGAGGATGATATTCTTCGCTTCTTCCTCAGTCATACCAGAAATTCGTTCAAGCTCAGCCACTTGCTGTTTATATAATTGCTCAACTTTGGCCTCTACATCAGCGATAGCGCGTTCCCGGTCATTCAGATCGTTATCTCTGCGTTCCAATTGTTCCATTTTGCGGTCGAGAGATTCTTCTTTTTGAAGGACACGTCGTTCCTGACGTTGAATCTCGTTACGTCGTTCCTTCAATTCGTGCTCAGCATCAGAGCGAAGCTTGTACACCTCGTCTTTCGCCTCAAGCACTTTCTCCTTTTTCACAGCTTCCGCATCACGCTTTGCTTCTTCTACGATCTGCTTCGCTGCTTCCTCCGCGCTGGAAATCTTGGCTTCCGCAATTGATTTACGTAAGAAGTAACCTACACCAAAACCAATACCAAGTGCCACAATGAGCAAGAGAATCGTCAATAGATCCATAACCTTTTCTTACACCTCCCCTTTTTGAGACATCTCCCCGCTTTCCAAGCATTTGTTTTCCCTGTTAGTGTACTCTCTGAATTCTAGATGTGGTATGTCTAGGCTGCATTCAGCAGGTAAACAAGGTCTTCCATGTCGTAGGGAAGCCTAAAAAACAAGACCGATGCTACTCGGTCAGGCTGAATCCGTGTAAATGCTGAACACGGTCGTCCAGTTGTTGATTACGAATTAGCGAAAATATATGAAACACCACGTAATACAAACCTATTTTATTATTTGTTTGCAAGGGTTGTCAAGAAGATAGGGTTGGGTTTTAGTTGGGATGAACTGTAGGTGGGTGGTGGGATGAGAGGCTGCGGTCCGAGTGTTCGCCTTGTTTGACAATCTTTCGAAGATGATTAGACTGCCCGCTCCGAAAGGAACATGGGGGAACGGGGCAAAACATCTGGGTAATACAGGGAAGTGAGACTATTGCCCCTAAAAGCATTCCCCCATGCTCCTTTCTCCGCTGGGTAGATTGTCAAAAGAGGCTGTCACTCGGACCGCACCCTCTCATCCCCGCCAGCTACTGTGGTTCATCCCAGCTAAAAGATTGAAAGGGATAAAAAAAGATCGAAAAAACTTTAGAAGGACAAAATCGAGAAGAGTTTAATATGAGTGAAATACTATTTGAGCCGAACTGGTACAGGATTGTTTATTAATAGAATATATCATTTCCAAACAAAGGAAGCGTTTCCATCCGTGCTCCTTATAGTTCTCGGTTCATTTGAACTCATTTTATATTTTTTTAAAACCTTCCTCGAATTAGCTAACATCATTCTCTCTCCCTAGAACAACTGTTGGCAGAGAAGCAGGGTTCCGATGCGAACCTTTTTGAAAACCCTCCCAGCTGCGAAAAAAACGATGGCGCCCCATCTTCCTCGATTCCGCTCAGGGTCAACCCCATCGCTTGAATCCGCTTCCCCGAACATTTTGGCCCGGACAAGCCATTGTTTCTTTCGCAGCGGACAGTCACTCACCCTGCGGGTTTTCAATCAGGTTCGCATCGGAACCCTGCTTCTCTCTCACCCACACAGTTATTCCCCCCTTCGTAACTCACTACGTAGCTTTTGGATAATCGACAGGTTAAACCCCTTCCGCTGAAGCATCGCCAGCAGCTTCTGTTCCTCTTTTGCATCAAGCGGCAAGGTTTTTCTTCTCAGTTTCCCCTCCAGCAGCTGGCGGGCTGCATTCAGCTCTTCCTCGTATTCGATGTTGCCGATCGCTTGATCAATATGCTTTTTGCTGATGCCCTTTTGCATGAGCTCCTGCTTCAAGGCAAAAGACCCGCGTGGTCGTAGCCTCAGACGCTCCTCTACCCACTTTTGTGCGAAGGTGGCATCATTGATATAGCCTTGCTCCTCACAGCGCTCACGGATGCTTCTGGCAAGCTCAGGCGTGTATCCTTTTTCGATCAGGTGCTTCTCGGTTTGAAAGGCAGTACGTGGGCGGTAGCTGAGGTAGTTGATTGCCTGCATGTAGGCTTTGTTCTGTTCTTCCGCGAGAATGATCTCAGCAAACAGGTTGGGATCGAGCTCTGTTCCTTTGTACAGTTGATATTTGATGAAGATGTCTTCATGGACATCAAAAGCAAGCTCATCCTCTATATAAATCAGGTAGCGGTTTTTATGTTTCGGGTCTTTGTGTACGGAAGTGATCGTTCCGGTCTGCACTGAGGATTCCCTCCCGTATGTATTGGTTGTCTATGAAAGAATAGATAAAAGCAAGCAGAAAGCCTGTCGATGGGCGACAGGCTGTTTCCGCTTATATAGGGGTAAGCACTACTTATAGATGAATCTTATTCGAGCTCGAATTCTGGCTCCAGATCTTCCTCTGGATCGACCACAGCTTCGGTAGCAGGTACAGCACTTGGGTTGAGGCTGTAGTATTCACGGATTTTGTCTTCGACTTGCTGACGGATGTGTGGGTTTTCTTTCAGGAAGAGCTTCGCATTCTCACGGCCTTGGCCAAGGCGCTCATCGTTGAACGCATACCAAGCACCGGATTTGGATACCACATCGAGTTCTGCACCGATGTCGAGGATGCTTGCTTCTTTGGAGATCCCCTCACCGTACATGATATCGACTTCTGCTACTTTGAACGGTGGAGCTACTTTGTTCTTCACCACTTTGATTTTGGTCTTGCTGCCCACTACGTCATTGCCGGCTTTGATAGACTCGGCTTTACGGACATCGAGACGTACAGACGCGTAGAACTTGAGGGCGCGACCACCTGGAGTGGTTTCTGGGTTACCGAACATGACACCCACTTTTTCACGCAATTGGTTGATGAAGATCGCGATGGTTTTGGACTTATTGATAGCACCGGAAAGCTTACGGAGAGCTTGGGACATGAGGCGGGCTTGGAGACCCACGTGGGAGTCACCCATCTCACCCTCGATCTCGGCTTTCGGTACGAGAGCAGCAACGGAGTCAACTACGATGATGTCGACCGCACCGGAACGAACGAGCGCTTCTGCGATTTCGAGCGCTTGCTCCCCTGTGTCTGGCTGGGAAAGAAGAAGTTCTTCAATATTAACGCCAAGCTTGGCAGCATAGACTGGGTCAAGTGCGTGCTCAGCGTCGATGAATGCGGCTTGTCCGCCTTGTTTTTGTACTTCTGCGATTGCATGGAGCGCTACTGTGGTTTTACCGGAGGATTCTGGACCATATACCTCAATGATACGGCCGCGTGGGAAACCGCCAACTCCAAGTGCAATATCCAGAGCGAGAGCACCGGTGGAAACTGTGGATACCTGCATGGCTGCCATATCCCCAAGCTTCATAATGGAGCCTTTACCAAATTGTTTTTCGATTTGACGTAATGCACTCTCAAGTGCAGCGCGACGATCGGTCAAAACCGACACTCCCTTTCACATAACGATTCATTGTGTTTTCTATATTCACTATACAAGAAGATAAAGACGATTGCCAACCTTTTTTTACGAACAAACATTCGCTTAGGACAAAAAGACCATCCAAACCCTTATGGGGCGTGGATGGTCTGTGTTTTGCCAATTATTTGCGTCCGCGCGGCTTCGCTGGTTCGAGGTTGATGCGCTTGCCGTTGATCCGGGTCTGGCGCAGAGATTCGTAGACGAATGGGGCAACCTCTTCTGGTACCTCCACGAATGTGAAGCTCTCAAAAATGTCGATGCGGCCCACGGCTTTGCCTGGGATTCCGACGCTTTCGGAGATTTCACGGACGAGGTCCTGCGGCTTGATGTTGGCGTTGCGGCCTACGTTGAGGAAGAAACGCACCATGCCTTTGGCAGCGCCTGTTTCACCGAAGTTATAAGACTCGGCTTCACCATCTTCACCTGATTCGCTGTGGAAAGCGAGGTGGAGTGCGGCAGCAGCCACTTTTTCAGCAGGATACGTCGCAGTGAGATCCGCCGCTACCTTCAGATACATCTCTGCCATCGCGTCGTTGTCGAGCAGGGAGATGAGCTGTTCGCGCAGCTGCTCCTGCTTGCGCTCTGCCACTTCTTCAAGGGTCGGCACATTGCGGGAGAGCATCGCTGCTTTGGTTTGCTTTTGGATGACAACCATTTGACGCATTTCACGCGGGGTGACGAGTGTCATCGCAATCCCTTTGCGTCCAGCACGACCGGTACGGCCAATGCGGTGCACGTAGCTTTCCGGATCTTGCGGGATATCGTAGTTGATTACGTGGGAGACGTTGCTCACGTCAATCCCGCGCGCGGCTACGTCGGTTGCGATCAGGAACTCGATGCTGCCTTCACGGAACGCTTTCATAACCTTGTCGCGCTGTGCCTGGGACAAGTCACCATGCAGACCGTCTGCAAGATAACCACGGGCTTGCAGAACCTCTGTCAGCTCATCTACGCCACGCTTGGTGCGGCAGAAGATGATCCCAAGTTCCACATCCTCACTGTCCAAGATCCGGCAGAGAGAGTCCAGCTTGTTGCGGTCAAATACTTTGTAGTACACCTGTTCGATCAGCGGTGCGGTTACTTCTTCGCGGCTGACTGCTACCGTACTAGGGTTGTTCATATAACGCTGTGCGAGGCGCTTGATCTCTGGCGGCATGGTCGCAGAGAACAGGAGGGTCTGACGCTCGGCATTGAGATGGCTGATAATTGTCTCAATATCTTCGATAAAGCCCATGTCCAGCATCTCGTCTGCTTCGTCGAGCACCAGCATGTTGACGTTCTCTAAGCGCAGGGTTTTGCGGCGCAGGTGGTCCAGTACACGACCTGGGGTCCCAATCACCACTTGTACGCCTTGTTTGAGGGCACGGATTTGGTGGGAGATGGATTGACCACCATAGATCGGCAGCGTACGGATGCGCTTGTATTTGGAGATGCGGCGCAGCTCGCCCGCTACTTGGATTGCCAGCTCACGGGTCGGCGTGAGGACAATCGCTTGAATTTTGTTGGCTGGAGTGAGACGCTCGATCAGCGGAATCCCAAACGCGGCTGTTTTACCTGTACCGGTCTGAGCCTGCCCGATCAGGTCTCCCCCTTCCAAAATCTTAGGAATGCAGGCAGCCTGAATCGGTGATGGCTCTTCAAAGCCCATATCTTGAATGGCATCAAGGACGCTCTTATGCAGTGGAAAATCAGTAAATACGGTCATTCTTGTCACCTTTCTTTTAGACGTTGCAACATGTAGAATACAGCGAATTTGGATGTGCGGCCGATGATCGCTTTGCGTTGACCGGCCAATTGAATTTGGTGAACGGTGGTGGGCTGGCCTTCTGCTGCCAGACCTATGTAAACCAAGCCGACAGGTTTCCCTTCAGACGGATCGGGTCCAGCCACACCTGTTACGGAAATACCGTAGGTGGCCCCCAGCTTCTGACGGACATTCTCAGCCAAAAGTTTCGCTGTCTGTTCGCTGACAGCTCCATCGGTGTCAAGCACCTCTTGCGGTACACCAAGCAAATCGCGCTTGGCTTCATTCGTATACACGACCGTACCGCCACGATAAACCGACGAAGCGCCAGGGATGGAGGTCAGCAAGGCAGAGAGTGAGCCGCCTGTGCAGCTTTCAGCAAAAGCGATCGTCTCCCCCCGCTCCTTCAGCTGTTCGAACAGACATTCGTGCAGAGAGGTTTCGCCTGTGGCGTAAATATATGTACCCAGCCGATTACGGATCTCGGCTTCTACCGGTGCGAGCAGACGTTCTGCTTCTTCAACCGTTGCTGCACGGGCAGTGATGCGTAAGGTTACTTCAAACTCTTTGGCATATGGAGCGATGGTCGGGTTGCTCTGGGCCTCAATCAGATCGATGAGTCTTTCCTCCAAAGCGGATTCGCCAATCCCGAAGAACCGCAAGACACGGGAATGAAAGATCTGACTCTCCGGCATCAGGGAAGCCAGATGCGGCATCACATACTGATTGACCATCGGATAAAGTTCACTTGGCGGCCCCGGCAACAATACATAGGTCGTACCGTCAACGGTAATCCCCATCCCCGGTGCCATGCCATAGTCATTGGCAAAAACCGTTGAGCCTTCGATTACAAGTGCCTGCTTGCGGTTGTTCTCCGTCATCACAATGCCGCGCTGGACGAAAAACTGACTGATGCGGTCCATCGCCGGTTGATCGGTTACCAATGCACGCTTGAGATGTTCGGCCACAACATCCTTGGTGATATCGTCTTGCGTGGGACCCAATCCGCCTGTAAAAATCAGCAGGTCGGCTCGTTCCGATGCCTCCTGGATCACTTGCAAAAGACGTTTCCAGTTATCTCCCACCGTGGTATGAAAATAAACATGAATGCCCAATTCTGCGAGCTTTTGAGATAAAAACTGCGCATTGGTGTTGGCGATTTGGCCCAGCAATAATTCGGTCCCTACAGCTACGATTTCCGCTCTCATCCCTATTTCATCCCATCTTCATCAAGAATATTCAATGACATTACGGTTTTTCGCAAAATAGTCATAGCCTGAGTAAAGGGTGATGATAACCATGGCCCACATAGCGATGGTGGAGAAAGGAATCCCTACGTGCTCGAATGGTACGTTGCGAATCATCAAAGCGACGGTTGCGACGATCTGAACCCAGGTTTTGACTTTTCCCATCGCACTGGCTGCGATGACTTTTCCCTCTGCCGCGGCAACAAGCCGAAGACCTGTCACGGCAAACTCGCGACTGATGATGATAATGGCAATCCACGCCTCCAGCCGCTGCATCTCCACAAGGGAGATGAGCGCGGCGGAGATGAGGAGTTTGTCTGCGAGCGGGTCGAGGAATTTGCCCAGATTGGTTACGATTTTGCGTTTACGGGCAATGTACCCATCCAGACCATCTGTGCTGGCTGCCAAGATGAATACCAAAGCCGCAATCAGCTCGTTATAAGTCATCGTTATACCGCCAATATTGAACGAACCAAATTGGTAACGAACAAGCATGAAAAACATAACGACAGGAACTAGGAAAATCCTAGCCAGCGTGATGCGGTTGGCTAAATTCACCTACACTACCTCCCCGGCGAGATCGTATTCATAGGAGTGTGTGATCTTCACATTGACTACTTTACCCAGTTCACCTTTATAGCCAGTCACGAATACTTCCCCGTCAATCTCTGGGGCATCGTATTGGGTACGGGCTACGTAAATGTCATTGCGGCCTTCGTAGCGCTCGATCAGAACTGGAAGCACTTGTCCGACAAAACGACCATTGCGCTCAGCGGCGATCTCACGCTGGATTTCCATCAGGATGTTGGCGCGTTTTTCTTTTACGTCATCATCAATCTGGTCTGGCAGACGGGAGGCCGGGGTATCGTCTTCATTGGAATACGTGAACACGCCCAGGCGGTCAAATCGGATATCTTTGATAAATTCGCAAAGTGCCTCGAACTCTTCTTCCGTCTCACCTGGGAAGCCGACGATGAGAGAGGTACGCAGGGCTACATCCGGTACTTGTGCACGGATTTTGCCTACCAGCTCACGGATGTCGCGTTGGCGGCCAGGACGGCGCATGCGCTTGAGAATCGCATCGGATGAGTGCTGCAGCGGCATATCGATGTATTTGCAGACCTTTTTATTGGTCGCAAACTCTTCGATCAGTTCATCAGAGAAGAAGCCTGGGTACGCGTAGTGGAGACGAATCCACTCGATACCTTCCACTTTTTCTAATTCATGCAACAGGGTTGGCAGCATCATCTTGCCATCATAGAGATCGGTACCATAGTTGGTGGAATCCTGTGCGATCAGGCTGATCTCGACAATTCCCTGTGAGGCAAGGTGCTTGGCCTCTTCGACGATGGATTCAATCGTACGGCTGCGGAATCCACCGCGCATGATTGGAATGGAGCAGAAGGTACAGGCGTTGTCGCATCCTTCTGCGATCTTGATGTAGGCGGAGTATGTGCCTTCTTTCACTTTGCGCTTGATGACTTGTTCATAGTTAAACACCGGATTGCCGATCATGGCGGTACGGGTCCCGATCAGGGTGTCTTCGATCACCTTGGTGATGCTCATGAAGTCACCGGTACCTACAACACCGTCTACCTCCGGAATTTCGTTGAGAATATCATCTTTATAACGCTGTGTCAGACAGCCAGACACAATGAGAGATTTCAGCTTGCCGGTCTCTTTCAACTCAGCCATGTCCAAAATTTTATTAACGGATTCTTCTTTGGCTGCATCAATAAAGCCACAAGTGTTAACGATAACAACGGTTGCTTCTTCAGGATTATCGACCAGCTCATAGCCTTTTTCATCGATCAGGTGAGCCATCATATCCGAGTCTACAAGGTTTTTTTCGCAACCCAGGGTTACAATCGCGACCTTTTCACGCGATGTTACTTTCTCGGTCATTTCTTTTCCTCCAATATCGCTTTCAACAGCCCAGATTACACCTACTCAGTATAATATATGGTCTATAGTGTGTCAAAAAAGAAGTGGCTTGTGAGTTTTGCCAGCCATAAGAAAAACCGACTGAGTGGATCAGTCGGTTTATTGCACTTGCGTCGGAGTTGATGCGCCGATTTTGATGTCAAGATTGGCTGGCATCGACTTGATATCTGCAAGTGGGATATTCGCATTATTCACGGTAAATTCCACAACGCGCGGTGCTCCGAGACGGATATACGCGGTGGTACCTGCTTCAAAGACCTTCTCATCGCCTTTTTTCAGCGTGATTTCACCGATTTTTTTGCCGCCCTTGGCTTCGCGTACCTGTACCCAGCAATTGCCGCTGGTCGCTTTGACCTTGATCGTCATCTTGCTTCCAGCATCAAGGGTGTAGAGGTAAGTGGAGCCTTGTTGCTCAACGAATTTGATCTGGCCTGCCGCTTGCTCTGCAGCAAGATCAGGTGCTTCGGCCCCGATGTCAGGGGTCGTGGTGCCAGGTGTGACTGGCGTAACCGGGGTGACTGGTGTAACCGGAGTCACAGGGGTATTGGCCTTGGCTGGAGGAGTTTTCACAGCCGCTGGTTGTTGGTTGGGTTGAATCACATTGGTGTTATCCAGCACTTGGTTGCCAGGGATTGGCTGTGCCGGCTGGGCGTCTTGGTTGTTGACGACCGCCATGTAGATCACACCGATTACGAGGAAAACGAACAGAACCAAAAGTGTCTGAGTCACCCAACGTCCAGCCTGCAATGGTGTGCGGGCCTGTGCGACACGGCGGCGGCGAAGTCTTTCCAGCTGTTCCTGCGGGGGCTGGGCCGGCAAATCACCTTGGAAATGTTCGAGTATATGATTCGGATCTAATCCGACTGCTTCTGCATAGCTTTTGATAAATGCCCGCGCATAGAAGTGACCTGGGAGCACATGAAAATGCCCTCTTTCAATCGCTTCTAAGTAGCGTCTTTGAATCTTTGTGGTTTTCTGGATGTCATCGAGCGAGATTCCTTTTTCTTCTCGGGCTCTCTGAAGCACTTGGCCGAGCTCTGACACTGTTTACCCTCCTTACGTCACGTCAAAATCAGTTAGTCCGCGATTGATCAGTTCGTACGTAATCTCTTCTTCCGGATGATGGCGAAGCTCAATAATATAATGGAAGTCTGATAGTTCATATTCAGATTCGCGCACAAATATGTCCGGATGCTCAATTACCTTGGTCGCGGGGAAGTTCATCATCTCGCGTAACAAGCTGTGATGGCGTTCGGTTGAGCGCATAGTAGAGACGATCCCATCAATTAAATATACATGATCGGAGGACATCTCATCAACAGCGAGCGAGTTACGAACTGTCTGGCGCAGAAGGGTGGATGAGAGGAACGTCCAACGCTTGTTGGCGGAGACGCTTGCGGCGATCATCGACTCCGTCTTCCCTACGCGAGGCATCCCCCGAATCCCGATCAGCTGGTTCCCTTCCTTCTTGAAGATCTCCGCCATGAAGTCGACGAGAATCCCCAATTCATCGCGGATAAAACGGAACGTCTTTTTATCTTCGCTGTCGCGCTCAATATACCGCCCATGTCGTACCGCGAGCCGGTCGAGGAGCGTTGGCGGACGGAATTTATTGATGGTGATGTTGTTTACTTTTAACAGCATATTTCGGAGTACTTCAATCTTATCATTATCATCTGTGCTCAAGAGCATTCCTCGCGTGCTGTCATGGACGCCATTGATCGTGATGATATTAATGTTTAGCATACCCAACATGGAGGCAACATCACCCAAAAGACCTGGTCGGTTCTTATGGATTTTGTATTCCATGTACCATTCGTGACAAACTTTTTCTTCAGTCTGCATACGGTTGATCCCCTATCCCGATTCTTTTTCATCAGTATACCACTCAGACGCGATTCGACAAAGGACTAAAAATGAAAAAATGCCAAAACAAAAACAGCACCCGAAAAAAGGTGCTGTTTTGCTGATCCATTCTACTTGCTGTCATCTTTTACGAGCTTCACCATCATGTTGGCGAGAGCGTGTTGCTCTTCTTCATTTCCGTTTTTCCAAAGTTGAAGGAGAAGACGCTCTTGCTCGTTTTGTGGGTCAACTTGCTCAGCAAGATATCCACCGATTTGGTATGCAACGTTTTTGATAATGTCGGTGTCCATACCTGCTTGCTCTGCTTGTTGCACACGGTCGTGCAAGAATGTTTTCCAATCACCAAAGTTGTCAAGTACTGACATCTCCAATTCCCTCCTTGTGATAGCAACCGGACTAGGTGTCCGTATAGGGTTAGAGTGCCTTCAAATCCACAACTTTATGCATGCAAACGTGAAAATCAGGTGTACCAGCCACCGTTCAGACTGATCACCTGACCCGTGATGTAGCCAGCCTCTGGAGAGAGCAAGTAAGCGACGGCAGAAGCGACCTCCTCTGGCTTGCCCAGACGCCCGAGCGGTATTTCCTCGCTGATCGATTGGATATCCTCTGGGGAAAATTTGTTCATCATCCCTCCTGCCACTGCACCTGGAGCGACGGCGTTGACGGTAATATGGCTTGGCCCAAGCTCCTTGGCAAGTGCCTTGGTGAAGGACAGGATGGCGCCTTTGGTCAGTGAATACAACACTTCACAGGAGCTACCCGTCTGCCCCCAGATTGAGGAGATGTTGACGATTCGGCCAAAGCCTTCGCGGATCATCGCTTGACTGGCGGCTTGGCTTATGAAAAAGGCGGAACGGACGTTGACATTGACCAGATGATCAAACAACTGCGGGGATACATCGGTAATCAGGCCGAAATGATCCACGGAGGCATTGTTCACCACCAGAAGCGGCTTGACAGGCATCGCCTCGAACAGCTGATAGATGGCTTGGACATCAGACAGATCTGCCTGCAGCGCAAACGCAGGAAGGCCGCTTTCGCGACAATACGCGAGAAGCGGCTCCAGCTTATCCCCGGCCGAGTTGTAGTGCAGGTAAAGCGGAATTCCTCTTTGGGCAAGTGCAAAGCCGATTGCCTGCCCGATTTCTCCGGATGCTCCGGTAATCAAAGCCCATGGCGTGTGTGACGGTGCGATCATACAGTCTTACTCTCCTACTCCTTGTTGGCCGCTGCGGAACGGACGATGGATACGGCCATCTGGTCAAAGTTAAAATGCTCGCGCAGACGCTGGTCCACGTCTTGCTGCTTGATGCTCTCCAGTGTTGGAACAATCTGGAACAGGTCAATATCGTTGAATTTGTAGTTGGTGAACTGGTTGGCGATGAATTCAATCGAGTTGAGCGAACGCAGGAACTGACCGATCTTTTTGCGTTTGCTCCGCTCGAAATCCTCTTTTTGCACACCCTTGTTGATCGTGTCTTGGATTGCCTGTTGGATGCTCTCGATGTATTTGTCCGGATCTGGTGTATCACCGCCCACGATGGAGTAAGCATAATCCTTTTCACTGCTGTAGTCATAATCGAATGACTCGGTGATGATCCCTGCTTCGTAGAGCTTCTGGTACGTCTCTGAGCTGCTGCTGAACAGGACGTCCATAGCGATCTTGGTAGACAGCTCCCGCTTGAGCAGATCGGTTCCTGTCTGACCCAGCTTGGTTTCCTTGAAGCCGATGTAGCATTTTGGAATCCCGACAGAAAGCTTTTCTTCGATGCGCTTTTCTTTTACCGGAACGGGCTCCTGCGGGAAGATGCGCTCAATGTTTTCAGCTGGCTTGAACGTCTTCTTCCCCTGGTTGTCGCGGATCACCTGGAGCATCTTCTCCGGCTCAAATGGACCTACCACGAACAGCATCATATTCGCCGGGTGGTAAAAGGTCTCATAGCACTGGTACAGGTTTTCCTTGGTAATCTTGGAGATGGATTCGATCGTACCGGCAATCTCGATGCGTACCGGATGCTCTTGGAACAGGGCTTTGATCAGATTCATGTACACTTTCCAGTCTGGGTTGTCATTGTACATCTCGATCTCTTGCCCGATGATGCCCTTCTCCTTCTCTACGCTCTTGTCGGAGAACCAAGGCTCTTGGACGAAGTTGAGCAGAATATCAAGGTTCGCTTCTACTTTGTCCGTGGAAGAGAACAGATACGCGGTACGGTTGAAGCTGGTAAAGGCATTATAGGAAGCACCGTTTTGAGAAAACTGCTGGAACACATCCCGGTCTTCCTTTTCAAACATCTTGTGCTCCAAAAAGTGTGCGATGCCGTCTGGTACGTGGACCTCTTGGCCTCCGGCAACCTTAAAATGGCTGTCGATGGAGCCATAGCGTGTGGTAAACACGGCATACGTTTTGCTAAAGCCTGCTTTGGGCAGGAGATAGATATTCAGGCCGTTTTCGAGTTTTTCGTGGTACAGGGTTTCGTTGAGTTGTTCGAACGCGGTTGCTTGCATGTGTTAGGCTCCTCCCTTGTTATCTCGCAGCAGGTAGATGGTATCGAGCTGTACTTTAGCGGCCACACGCTTGACATCGTCTACGGTCACTTGGTTGAGCTGGTTGATCAGCTCTTCGAGTTCGCGTTTTTTGCCGGTTAGAAGACCGTTGTAGGTGAAGTCGATCATCAGACGGCTGGAGTCGAGGATTTCTTTGAACTGGTTGTTGAGCGTCGCCTTGGTCTGATTCATCTCGGTCTCGCTGATATTGCCTTGGCGCATATCCTCTACCTGTTCCTTGATAATGGTGACGGCCTTGTCGTAGTTGTTGGCGTCGATTCCGGACATCATCATCAGGACACCTTTGTGGCTTTCCAGACGGGAGACGGCATAGTAAGCAAGGCTTGCTTTTTCACGCACATTGATAAACAGCTTGGAGTGCGGGAAGCCGCCGAGAATTCCGTTCATCACGATCATCGCTGGGTAGTCGTCATCTTTGTAAGTGGTATTGGTGCGTGCCCCGATGTTGAGCTTCGCTTGGTTGACGTCGATGCGTTCCACCACTTCACGGATTTCCTGCACCTGTTTGCTTTCATTGGCCACGGGAAGCTTCTTCACGGCTTTGCGCTCTGGTGTGATATGAGTTTTGACATAGTTCTCAATCCGGGTGCGGTCAACGTCCCCGACGACAAAAATGTCGATTGGGTTCTCGGAGATCAGCTCTTTGTAATAATCGGTCAGTGACTGTGCGGTAATGCCCGCCAGATCTTCCACTTTTCCGTTGACAGAGATCGCGTACGGCTCCCCTTTAAACATCTCTTCGGTGACCCGTTGGTTGGCGTAGCGCATTTTATCATTCATGACGCTTTCGATGCGTTGACGGAGGGATTCTTTTTCAGTGGTCAGGAACTTCTCAGCAAAGACCCCATTCTCCAGATACGGACGGGCCATCACATCCCCGACGAATTGAAATGCCTGCTCTTCGACCGAGGAGGATTCTGAGAGGTACTTTTCATTCGGCACTTCCATGAAGATCTGGAGCAGCTGACGCTCCCCTTTTTTGGCTACATCGGCATCAAAAACAGCACCATAGAGGAAGTCGAGGTGTTCACGAAGCTTTTTTGATTCAGGGAAACGTGCAGTGGCGCGCTTCAACATCAGAGACAGCAACGCGGTCTTCGTCGCATACTGCAACGACAGCTCCTGTTCGATCAACACCACGATGGTCGTGGTTTTAAACTTATTAGTCTGCAAAATATGTAAATTCATCCCATTGACGTGAGACGTTTCAAAGGCAATTTCTTTCACCAAAGCCGCCATACCATCAATCCCTTCATCAAAATGTAGTGGAAAGCTCGTTTCAGGAAAGTCCTGTGAATATCCTTTCTTTATTTTAACCATAAAACAGCAGTTTCAGCAAAAACAAAGCACACTTACACTATTTTTCATGTGGGTATTATTAGCCATCATATGCAGGGGTGTGCATGGTTAGGTGTGGTGTGGTGCTTGAGAGGGTTCGGCTTTCCACTTCCTCGCCTTCTTTGAAAACCCGGAGGGGTATGACTGTCCGCTGCGAGGAAAACAAGGGCTTGGACAGGTCAAAAAATTTCGGGGAAGTGAATTCAAGCGGTGAGTTTGCCCCTGAGCTGAATCAGGAAGCAAATGTCGCCCTTGTTTTCCTCTTCGCTGGGTGTGTTTTCAAAAGAGGCTCGGCTGCGGAAAGCCGAACCCTCTCAAACAGCTATGGTGGGGAATAAAAGAGAAAGGGAAAACAGTAAAAATATAAAAAATACAAAGCTGATACATAAAAGCATGAGGGCAGGGCATCTTGTATTTACCTGTGGCGATATTCCTAATATCACAGTTTCAGGAACCTTTTCTTTTCTCATTTTTCTTTTCTCTTTTTTCTTTTCTCTTTTTATTGTCACTGTACCTTGCTCCCCACCAGAGCATGAGATGCATCTGTTTGTAAGGAGACCGGCTGAACGACAGTGAGGGAAAGGCGACTGGAAAACAGATGCATCTCATGCTCCTGCCGGAGCAACTACCATGACACAAAAAGAAAAAGAGCCGCCATGGTGGCAGCTCCCCTATCACAGATCAGATGAGTCAAAATCTGATGCCGTATTTTCGATTTCATGAGTCTCATCGAACCGTCCGCACTCTTGATTCAGACAGAGTACACCGTTCAATTGATTGTCTGAAAACACATGACCGCGGTCGTGACCGCAGTACGGGCATTTCCACATGGTATCGTCCCCCTTACCTTGTGTGACGCTACCGTTAGTGTACCCTGTTTAGACAACCTTATTTGATTCGATGTACTTCAAATAGTTGTATGGATTGACAGGTCTGTCATTTTTCGCGTAGTAAAGACCAAAATGCAGATGTGATACAAATTTTCCTTCTGTCCCTTTGACACCATAACCGCTGTCACCGACGAAGCCGATCAACTGACCTGCTTTGACATAGGTGCCGGTACGCAGAGCAGGGGCGTAGGCATCAAGATGGGCGTAGTAAAATTTATAGTTACCTGTATGATCGGTTATGTTGATACGCCATCCGCCGAATTGATTCCAGCCGATTCGATTGATTCGACCGGAAGCAGCGGCATAGACCGGGGTTCCTTTTTTGGCAACGATATCGATACCTTCATGTTGACGGGCTGCTGTACTGTTACCGTTGTAGGAGCGACCGTCGCCATAGGTGTTGTAGAACGGCTCGTACCAGCTATCGGCCGCAATGGGGAAATAGCTTTTTTGCGATTTTAGCTTCGGAGCAAGGGTGGCACCGTACTTCGCCACCTCCGCGCTGGCTGTAGGAGATTGGGTCGACTGAATTTTGCTCTCAGACGATTCTGACGCACCGCCTAATACGGGGATGACGAGGTTGCTGCCAACCATAATCATATCATCGGTAAGCCCGTTTTCCTGTTTGATCAATTCGACTGGCACACCATATTGCTTGCTGATCAGCGAAAGCGTCTCCCCCGCCGCAACCAGATGTTTGTCTGTTTTTGTACGGGTATAGATACTCGCCACTCGGGATATGTTGTCCCACTCGACCTGATAACCGAGAGTCTCCGACACAAATCGAATCGGCAGATAAGTGCGGTTGTAAAGAAGGATCGGCGCTGCTTCAAGCGTTACGGACTCGCCGTTTACCTTCGCTGTTTTATCATTGATGGTCAGAATGATCTCTTGATCCTTGGTTTCGATCGTGACCTGATCGGTCTCACTGTCGTAGGCGATCTGGTCCCCTGTGTTCTCCGAAATCGCCCGGATGGGGACGAGCATACGGCTGTTACGGATCACAGGCTGTGTATCGGTTGCGATTCCTTTTCTATCTATCATGAACGAGATGACTGGCCCTGGTGCCACAGTTGCAGCAGATGCAACCTCGCCAGATGCCATTCCCAAAAGTGTTGACGTTACCAGCACCCCGAACAATTTTGAAACGAAATGGTAGGGCTTGTTTCCCTTGCCTCCTGCCATTTGTATCCCTCCTTGTTGGTGTGTTTTCTACTGGATATTATCACATACTTATGAAACGTAAATCTATAGAAAATAACTGGTAAAAAAAGACCGCTCCTCTCTGTACGAAAGGAACGGTCCAGCCCGATTAACGGGAACCTGTATCGTATGGCTTACCGGAAGCTGCTGGAGCGCTGGAGCGGCCCACAAAACCGGCAAGAACGAAAATGGTCAGGATATATGGAAGCATGTAAATAAATTCAATCGGTACATACTTGGTAAGACCAAACACCTGCACCAGGGACTTGACCGCTTGTGCAACCCCGAAGAAGAGCGCCGCGCCCATTGCCCCTACCGGATGCCATTTACCGAAGATCATCGCAGCGATTGCGATAAAGCCTTGGCCGGATACGGTATTGTGCGAGAAGTTGGAGGTTGTGGTCAACGCAATGGTTGCACCACCCATAGCCGCCAGAGCACCGGAGAGAATCACGGCGATGTAACGGGTACGGTTAACGTTGATCCCCACGGTATCTGCTGCACGCGGGTGTTCACCTACGGCACGAATGCGCAGACCGAATGGAGTTTTGTAGATCACATACCAAGCAACGAAGACGAGGATAAACGCGATATAACTGGTTGGATACGCTTCAAAGATAGCGTGACCCAGAACTGGAATATCAGAGAGAACAGGAATTTCCCATTTGGAGAATACCACTTTAAGCGTTTCCGTCTGACCTGCACCGTTAAAGATGATTTTGGTCAGATAAACAGCCAGACCTACAGCGAGGAAGTTCAGCGCCACACCACTTACGGTTTGGTCGGATTTGAAGGTGATCGATGCAACCGCGTGTGGAAGAGAGAAAATCGCACCCGCGATGACCGCTGCCAAGAGACCAAACCAAGGAGCCAGCTCAGATGGTTGCATGAAGTAGGTAACGACCGCTCCCGCGAAAGCACCGATAACCATCATCCCCTCCAGCGCGATGTTAACCACGCCGGAACGCTCAGAGAAAACCCCACCCAGTGCCGCAAAAATGAGCGCTGTCGAGAACACGATTGTGTCATGAATCAAGTTACTGATAATCATTCCCCAGTCCATGGACTAGACCGCCTCCTTTTTCTTGCGGTTAAGCACAGGTTTGAGGAAAAGACGAACGATACCGTGTGCAGCAACGAAGAAGATAACAGAAGCGATTACGACACGGATCAATTCAACTGGTACCCCAGCACCGAATTTCATACCGGTTGCACCAAATGTCAGGATACCGAACAGTATCGCACCGAGTACGACACCAAACGGAGTATTACCACCGATCAGCGCCACCGCGATCCCGTCGAAGCCATACCCCGGAAGTGCAGCCATAACAGCTTGGTAATGGAAGACACCGAGTACTTCACACGCACCGCCAAGACCTGCGAACAAACCACCGATGAACATCGCTTTTACAACGTTTCGGTTAACGTTCATCCCTGCATACTCAGATGCATGCGGGTTAAGACCTACTGCACGAAGCTCAAAACCGGTTTTGGTTTTCCACAGGATGACGAAGAACGCAACCGCTCCCAAGAGAGCAATCGCAGTACCCCAGTGGAGACGCGCACTGTCAAACATTTGGGAGAGCCAGCCAATGGTCAGCACGGCAGAGTCCTTGATGTTTTCAGAGCGTTGTTGTCCTTCTGGAACGAGGAAGGTTTGCAGAACCCAGTTGGCAAAATACAGAGCAATCCAGTTCATCATAATGGACGTAATAACTTCGTGAACGCCACGGGTTGCTTTGAGCCAACCAACGAATGCACCCCACAGACCACCTGCGATACCGCCGATCAAAAGAGCGACAACCGCGTGGATTCCAGGAGGCAGATCGAACACCACGCCTGCGTAGACGGATGCGATCATACCGATAACTAACTGACCTTCTGCCCCGATGTTAAACAGACCGGTACGGAAAGCGAACGCAACAGACAAACCTGTAAAAATCAACGGTGTAATCTGTCTAATTGTTTCACCGAAGTTGTAGACATCACCAAATACTTTTTCGAGAAGCGATTGGTACGCCAAGATCGGGTCGAACCCGCCGGCGAGCATAGCAATCGCTCCACAAATCAGTCCAAGGAGAATGGCTACAAGCGGGACTAGAAACGAGTCCTTCGTAAAAATGCCAATCACCTTATTCAACGCTTGTCCCTCCTTGTGTACGTTTACTACCCGCCATCATCAGACCCAGCTCTTGCTCGTTGGTCTGTTTCGGATCAACGATACCTACGATCTGGCCCTCATAAATAACAGCGATGCGGTCGGAGACATTGAGGATCTCATCAAGCTCGAAGGATACGAGCAGAACCGCTTTTCCTTTATCACGTTGTTCCACCAGACGTTTGTGGATGAACTCAATCGCCCCTACGTCAAGACCACGAGTCGGCTGTGCTGCAATCAACAGTTCAGGATCCTTGTGAACCTCACGGGCAATGATCGCTTTCTGCTGGTTACCACCAGAGAGTGCGCGTGCCGGTGTGTGAATGCTTGGTGTACGAACGTCAAACTCTTGAATCAGCTTGGCTGCATGGCTCTCGATCGCGTTGTAATCCAGGAAGCCGCCTTTGTTGAATTCTTTATGGAAGTAGGTCTCCAACACCATGTTCTCACTCATGGTAAAATCGAGTACCAGACCGCGCTTATGACGGTCTTCTGGAATGTTAGAAAGACCAGACTCAGAGATTTCACGTGGTAATTTGTTCGTGATATCTTTATCGCGAAGCTTGATCGTACCGCCTTGTGACTTACGCAGACCGGTAAGTACCTCGATCAATTCACTTTGACCGTTACCGTCTACGCCGGCGATCCCGAGAATCTCACCTGCACGTACATCCAGGCTGATGCCTTTGAGTGCATTGACGCCACGGTTGCCCATTGCGGTCACATTTTGTACAGAGAGAATGACTTCTTTTGGCTTGGCTTCTGTTTTCTCAACGTGGAAATTGACTTCACGTCCGACCATTTTGGCCGCCAGTTCGTCAGGATTTGTATTTGCAACCGATAATGTATCGATGGTTTTTCCGCGTCGAATGATGGTAACGCTATCACAAACCGCCATGATCTCTTTCAGTTTGTGGGTAATCAAGATGATGGTTTTGCCTTCTTTCACGAGATTATGCATGATCTCAATAAGTTCGTGAATCTCTTGAGGCGTCAATACTGCGGTCGGTTCGTCGAAAATGATAATTTCTGCACCACGATAAAGGGTTTTGAGGATTTCTACACGCTGCTGCATCCCGACAGAGATGTCCTCAATCTTCGCGTGGGGGTCTACCATCAAGCCATACTGTTTCGAAAGATTCTCAACATCTTTTGCTGCTTTGGCAATGTCAATACTCATGCCTTTTTTGGGTTCTTTACCAAGTACAATGTTTTCAGTGACTGTAAACGGTTCAACAAGCATGAAGTGTTGATGCACCATCCCGATGCCAAGTTCGTTGGCTACGTTAGGGCTGGTGATATTGACTTTTTGGCCGTTGATGAGGATGTCCCCTTCTTCCGGCTGATAGAGACCGAACAAAACGTTCATCAGCGTTGATTTACCTGCACCGTTTTCACCCAGCAGGGCATGGATTTCACCCTTTTTTACTTTCAACTGAATGTTGTCGTTTGCGATAATCCCTGGGAACCGCTTCGTGATCCCGCGCATTTCTACTACGATATTTTCCTGAGTCAAGTGATTCACCCCGATTTGTGTGGGTTAGTAAACTACATAGGTTTTGAGGAAAAAACAAGGCTAGTTCGCAAACTAGCCTTGTCTCTTCTCGTCTGACAATGTGCTGCGGCTTACTTCTTTTCTGGTGCTTCTGGTACAGTGATTTCGCCTTTGATGATTTTTTCTTTGAACTCATCAACTTTTTTCAGAACTTCAGCAGGAACTGTGTCTTTAGAAGTTTCAGGGAGACCTACACCGTTTTCAGCAAGACCAAGACGTACGATTTTACCGCCTTCGAATTTACCTTCAGCATAGTCTTTGGATACACGGTATACCGCTTCGTCAACACGTTTCATCATAGAAGTAAGGGTGATTTCTTTACCAAAAGTAAGGGATTGGTCTTTGTCAACACCGATTACCCATACGTTTTCGCCTTTAGCTTTACGGTCTTTTGCTTCGTTGAACACACCGTCACCGGTAGCACCAGCGGCGTGGAACACGATGTCAGCGCCTTGGCCGTAGAGAGTGGATGCAGTAGATTTACCAAGGTCAGGCTTGTCAAATGCACCTGTGTAGATTGGTACTACTTGCACTTCTGGCTTCGCAGCTTTTACACCTGCGATGAAACCTGCTTCGAAACGGGAGATAACTGGGATATCCATACCGCCGACGAAACCTACTTTACCGGTTTTGGTCATTTCCGCAGCTACTACACCTACGAGGAACGCGCCTTCTTGCTCTTTGAAGAGTACGCTTTCAACGTTTGGTGCTTGTACTTCTGCGTCGATGATCGCCAATTTCGCGTCAGGGTTTTGCTCAGCTACTTGTTTCAAGTGGTCGCCCATGATGAAGCCAATACCCCAAGTGAGATCCCATTTGTCTTTAACAAATTGGTTGAGGTTAGGTACGTAGTCAGCATCACCAGCGGACTGGATGTATTGAACTTCGTGACCTGTATCGTTTTTGAGCTTGGTCAGACCTTCCCATGCGGATTGGTTGAAGGAGTTGTCGTTAACACCGCCAACGTCAGTAACCATACCAACACGGATTTTCTTTTGTTCGCCGCCTGCTTGACCTTGTTCTGCATTTCCACCGGCTTGGTTTGGTTGTTCTGCTTTACCACAACCAGCGAGAGCAAGGGAAAGGCTCAGGGTTGCAACAGAAAGAACGGAAAAGACCTTTTTCATTTTTCTTATACCCCCAGTATTAATATTTCAAGCTAGAAATAATTGGTCGTTATACTAATAGGATGTATAGTCATCTTTTTTGTCGAACGACCACGAATTTCCGCTAGTCCGTAGAAATTTTACCCTATGAAAGTAGATATATGCAAGCAAATATTTTTTGCTGATTTTTATTACACTGTATTTTAGGTAGTATGGTTGAAATTAGCCAGGGATCGAATTCTCCGGTGTCGGCCGTGGAATCCGCACCTCACGCGGTTTGCTGCCTTCATACGGCCCTACTACGCCCTGTGATTCCATCATATCTATCAACCTGGCGGCGCGGGTATATCCGACACGCAGACGGCGCTGTAAAAGCGATGCTGATGCGGTCTGAGCCTCTGCCACACACTGGACAGCCTGGTCGTACATATCGTCGTCGATCACAGGTCCGTTGTCTCCTCCGACTTCTTCTGGGATCATCTCTTCGTTGTACTTGGCTTCCTGCTGTTCCTTGACGAAGTTGACGACTTCCTCGACTTCTTTATCGGATACAAACGCACCTTGAACACGCACAGGCTTGGAAGCACCCATCGGTAAAAACAGCATGTCACCGCGTCCTAACAGCTTCTCGGCCCCTGCCATATCCAAAATTGTACGGGAGTCAGCCATCGCAGATACCCCGAATGCAATCCGGGACGGAATATTGGCCTTGATCACCCCTGTGATTACATCAACAGACGGGCGCTGGGTAGCGATGATCAAGTGAATTCCTGCCGCACGGGCCATCTGTGCGAGACGGCAGATCGCATCCTCTACCTCGCCTGGTGCGACCATCATCAAGTCGGCCAGTTCGTCGACGATGACGACGATATAAGGGAGCGGCGTGCCTTTTGCTCCTTGCTCGTTTTGGTCGCGGATCATCTGGTTGTACATCTCGATGTTGCGGCTGCCCGTCTTGGAGAACAGCGTGTAGCGGCGTTCCATCTCTACAACTACCTTTTTGAGCGCAACAGAAGCACGGCGCGGGTCTGTCACGACAGGAGCCAGCAGATGTGGAATGCCGTTGTAGACGTTCAATTCTACCATTTTCGGGTCAATCATCATCAGCTTGACTTCATTCGGCTTCGCGTTAAACAGGATACTCATAATCAGACCGTTGACACAGACGGATTTCCCGCTCCCTGTCGCACCGGCTACCAGCAAGTGCGGCATCTTGGCCAAGTCTGCCACAATCGGCTCACCGGAGATGTCACGGCCTAAGCCGACAGTCAGCTTGGAGCTGGCGTCTGCATATTTGCTGGTCTCTAGTACCTCGCGCAGCGATACTACGGCTACCTCTGTGTTGGGTACCTCAATCCCGATCGCGGATTTGCCTGGGATCGGTGCTTCGATCCGGATGTCCTTGGCAGCGAGGGCCAGTGCCAGGTCATCGGTCAGACTGACAATCCGGCTTACCTTGACCCCGACAGCAGGCTGCACTTCATAGCGGGTCACGGCCGGACCACGGTGTACCTCAGAGACCGTTGCACTTACACCGAAGCTTTTTAAGGTATTGACCAGCTTAATCGCGTTAGACGTATGGTCAACGTCCTTGCCTGATGGACTGGCTTTGGGACGGGCCAGCATCTTGATGTCTGGGATGACATAGGTATCGATGACTTCTTCCTCATCTTCCCCAAGGCTCAGATTGACAGAGACGTCCCCTTCCTCTCCTGCAGTGGCGGTCTTACGCTGTGCCACCTGAACGGTAATCTGCGGCGAAGCCTCTTGCGGAATCGGAGAAAACGGCAACTCGTCCTCTTCCCGATGAATCCGCTCGGTAAAGTCACGGATGACCGGCGGAGGTACCACCTCATCCTCCTCGTCATCGGTAAACACCGGACGCTGATGGTCCACGATGACCGGTGCTACCACAGCAGGCTTGACCTGTGCCTGCTGCATCGCCTGCTCCTCCTGCTGTGCTTCCTGTTCTTGACGGCGCCTCTCCCCCTCTTCATGGAGTAAGACAATGGATTCCTTCACCGAAGATTTGACACGCGTATAGCTATTACCTATCTTATTTCGGATAAACAAAAATACGTCAACATACGAAAAATTAAATAGAAACATGAGTCCAATCAGCATTAACAGTACGATAATCAGCCCGGTACCGATTGTTCCTACCAGCATATTGGTAAAAGCAAAACAAATGGCGCCTACCATCCCGCCGCCAAGACTGGTTGGCAAAACCTTTTGACTTTGGCCGGCCAAGATTCTGTCCCAAGTCACCCGGATAATCGACTGGTCAGCGAACCTGCCGTCCGCCGTAATCAGCTTGTACATCAAGAGATGATCCCAGATCAGCACAGCCACAAAAAACAAGAGACAGCCGATCACTTGCGGTGTCAGACGCGGCACTTGACGGGTAAACATCATCACAAGCGATAAAATGATCAATAAGAGCGGAATCATAAAGTCCCAGGAACCGGCAATAAACCGAAATAAAAACGTAAGGACTTCCTTGCCCAGCCAGCCGCTTTCCAACAGTCCGATCAAGCTGATGGCAATCACGATCAGCCCGGCCAGTTCAAGCTTTATCGTCTGCGCCCATGCTGCTTGTGAGCTCGCTTTTCTGTCTTTTCTGCCCATGGGCTTACCGCCTCCTGTGGATAAGAATGAAAAGGCAGCCGATGAAGTCTCGGCTGCATGTTCGCACATATCCTTATTATACCACAGGAAAATAGAAGAAATACAGAACCTATACCTACTACGACATGCTCGGACGGAAAAAAATCTTTTGCCCTGGCGCATAGCTGGGATTGAGATAATCCTGCGGGTTCGGGCTGATCAGCCGCACAATTCTACCCTCATATGCCCCTGTCGGCTCAACCAGCATGGTCATTCCACCCTGCTGAATCTCTTGAATCTCTTGCTTTTCTACCTGCTCCATGTTGGCAAAGATCAGCTCCATCGGCATCGCAGAGTAGATGATCATTGCAGCACACCCTCTTTTTTGGTACGTGCCTGTTCCATCAGCTGATTCAATTTTTTCAGAGCAGGTCCAAGTCCGCCTACTTCATCAATGAGACCGTACTTCACCGCATCATGCCCGATGACATTGGTCCCGATATCACGGGTCAACTCGCCGGTACGGGTCATCAGGTCACGGAACTGCTCCTCGGTAATCTTGGAGTTGCGGGCAACGAACTGAACCACGCGGTCTTGCATTTTGTCGAGGTACTCGAAGGTCTGCGGGACACCGATGACAAGACCAGTCAGACGGATCGGGTGAATCGTCATCGTCGCCGTCTCTGCAATGAAGGAATAGCTGCCAGACACTGCAATCGGCACACCGATACTGTGACCGCCGCCGAGCACGAGGGTGACAACCGGCTTGGAGAGCGAGGCGATCATCTCCGCGATGGCAAGACCTGCTTCTACGTCACCGCCCACGGTATTGAGAATGACCAGGACGCCTTCAATCTTGTCATTCTGTTCGGCTGCTACGAGCTGCGGGATGAGGTGCTCGTACTTGGTCGTCTTGTTCTGCGGCGGCAGCTGGATATGCCCCTCCACCTGACCGATGATCGACATGCAGTAGATGTTGTTTTCCATCGACGGCACATTGGTCTGGCCGAACTGGGTAATGGTATCCATAATGCGCTTTTTCGGGTCATCAGAAGCACCAGGTTCGGTTGCCGGAGCGGCCTGTGGCGCCACAGATGGTGCCTGCGGCTCTGGAGACATCGGCGGCTGCTGTGGAGGCTGCTCCTGATTGCGATCTTGGTTATTTGTTGTGTTGAATGGTGGCTTATTTAAAAATTCGTTTAGCGGCATATGTAGTACCTCCTGTTTGGACTCCCGCTTAGTATTGTTCGCCCAAGGGAGATTCATGCACGGTTGGTAGAGATTTCGGTATACCAAAAAGACATCGATCATGATGAACGATGCCTTATCTTTCAAAATAGAATTGTATACTTTATTTCGTTACAAACCACAAAATCAGAAAAACCATAGCAACACCAAGCCATATAAACGGCTCTATCTTGGTCCAAATTTTCAAACCACCATCTCTCCCTCATTCAATTAACATGCAGAATACCATTTTGTAGGTACATACATGATACAATCAAGATAAACACCACAGCCTTTGTCTTGATTGATAAATGACCACATACTGTAACCTGCTGTAGCTGTAATAAAGCTCCCTAACCATGATGGAGGAGTAATTGCAAAGTGTTTTAGTGATGCTAAAAGTGCTGCGTTAAATCCAGCAACACCAACTCCATATAAGTAAAGAAGAGCCAAAAACCTTGAATAACAAGGTTTTTGGCTCTTTGTACAAACAAATCAAACTACACTTCCATGATAATCGGCAAGATCATCGGACGGCGGCGCGTCTGCTCGTAGAGGAAACGGCCCAGTGTATCTTTGACGTTATTTTTGAGGGATGACCACTCGTTGACGTTTTCATCCATACATTTTTGCAGTGTTTGGGAGACAATACGATTCGCTTCATCCAGGAGCTCCTCGGATTCGCGTACATAGACGAAGCCACGGGAGATGATATCTGGACCAGAGAGGATCGTACCGTTTTGTTTGCTAAGCGTAACCACAACTACCAGAATTCCATCTTGGGAAAGCAATTTGCGGTCGCGCAATACGATGTTACCTACGTCACCAACACCCAGACCATCGATGAGGACATTGCCTGCTGGCACTTTCGGACCGTAGCGTGCTCTGCCACCCTGGATCTCGACGGTATCCCCGTTGTCTAAGAGGAAGATGTTTTCCGGTGCTACCCCTACCTGCTCAGCCAGAATGCCATGCATACGAAGCATACGGTACTCCCCGTGAATCGGGATGAAGTACTTCGGTCTGATCAGGTTGAGCATGAGGCGAAGCTCTTCTTGGCTGCCGTGACCGGATACGTGAACAGTTCCACTCGGACCATGACCGCCATAATAGACATCTGCGCCTGCTCGGGCAAGGGCGTCAATCGTACGCGCCACATATTTTTCGTTACCAGGAATTGGTGTAGCTGCGATAATCACTGTATCTCCAGGCATCATTTCAATTTTCCGATGGGCGGATCGGGCAATACGGGTAAGCGCTGACATTGGCTCCCCTTGACTTCCTGTAGATAAGATGCAGGCTTTATCAGCCGGTAATTTATTAATTTCATCGATATCAACAATGAGACCTTCAGGCACTGTGAGGTAACCCAAATCAATACTGATATTAATCACGTTGACCATGCTGCGTCCGACCAGGGCCACTTTACGGTCGTACTCCATGGCTGCTTCTAGTACAGTCTGGATACGGTGTACGTTGGAAGCGAAGGTGGAGACGATGATACGTCCTTCCGCCTTGTTGAATACATCACGAATCGCTGTGCCAACAGAACGTTCGGAGCCAGTAAAGCCCGGACGCTCAGCATTGGTGGAATCCGAAAGAAGCGCGAGTACGCCACGCTCACCGATCTCAGCCATTTTGGCGATATCGGCAGGCTCATTGTTCACAGGTGTCTGGTCAAACTTAAAGTCACCGGTGTGGACAACATACCCTTCTGGAGTGTCCAAGCATACCCCGACAGAATCAGGGATACTGTGGTTGACCCGGAAGAACGTCGCTTTCATGCAACCCAGCTTGATTTCGGAGTCTGCGTTGATGAGGTGTCGCGTCGTTGTGTTTAGTATGCCCGCTTCCTTCAATTTTGCATCAATCAAACCGAGAGTAAGTTTGGTAGCGTAGACAGGAACATTCAGGTGACGCAAAACATAGCTGAGTCCACCGATATGGTCTTCATGTCCATGCGTAATAATGATGCCTCGTACCTTGTCGCGGTTTTCCTCAAGGTAGGTGATATCCGGAATCACCATATCGATGCCAAGCATCTCCTCCTCAGGGAACTTCAAACCTGCGTCGATTACGACGATGTCATCGTCGCTTTGTACCACGTACATGTTCTTCCCAATCTCGCCAACTCCGCCCAGTGCGAAAATGAGAACACGATGATTTGACTTGGACAATGAATAAACCTCCTATATTTAGTTGTCGTTACACTTAAACAACCGCCCCAAATCACTTGGATTTATTATACTCTATGGGGTAGGAGGAATACAAGTAAGATGTGGAAAAAGCCTAATTCTCTTTTAACATCCAAACTGGAATGTTAAAGGTTTCCTTGCCTGCAAATTCAAATCTTTTTCTGAAACCAATACCATCAGGATCAGAAATAATACTGTGTTTGTCAAATAAACCTATAATTAAATGTCCCTCTGGATCATCTTCTCTAACTAATTTCAACCACCAATTCAAAACAATTTCCTTATCTTCAGATAACTTAATCCGTTTAATTAACTCATTTGCCTCTTTCCAATCATTATTTTGACTGATAATCAGCAGGGCTTTATTTACAATCGCAAATGGGTCTCCTTCCTCTAATCCTTGACGAAGAAGTATATCATATTCTGGAATATCGGATTCGTCCACGATCTCATTTCTTCTTTTTAAGTAACAAAGGTTAATTCCAGCACCAGAATGACCTAATTTAAAACTTTTTAATAGGGGACTCTTAGCCAATTTCTTATTTCCAATGTTTACAAAATTATATGCGATTGCATTATAAGCCTGAGATACAAAATATGTTAAAGAAGCATCTTTTTCACATAAACTCACTATTTCCTCATACAGAGTTATGGCCTCTTGATAATAAGATCTATTAGACAAATGGGAAGCTAATTCGATAAGAGAAGATGCAACTATTTTCTTAATATTACTATCTTCTTCATCTTTATTATTAGTTATTAGGTTTCTATATTCATTTATCCCCTCTGTTTGACATCCCATTTCTAATAATAAACTGGCTTTATGAAAGGAAGCTTTAATATTAACAATTTTTATATCAGAACTAAAATGATTTCCAAATTCAATTGTTATCTTCTCAAATATGGCTAATGCAGCATCTTTTTCTCCAATTTCCTCCAATATTAATCCTTTAGTTAACAGTGCCTCCGCTTTACATTGCACAAAATCTTCACTATTTTCATTTATAAGTCGATTTAATAAGTCTTCGTATGTTTCTAAAGCATTTGTATTTTCACCTAACTTATGATGTGCAATTCCTTTATTCATCAATCCTTGAGCTACAATTATCTTAATTGTAGGTTCTATGCTATCTTTATACAACATGTCCAAGAAACTTAACGTTTCAACAGCTCCTTGCATCTGATCATTCTCAAAATGTACTTGAGCTTTTTTAATTAATGAACTGGCAACGATTTCCCTAATTCCTACATCGTTTTCCTTGTTGAATTTGTCCACTAAATTATCAATAACTTCAAACATCTCTTCATTTCGACCGTCAGCTGATAGAACTATTGCTTGATTATGCATAGCTGCTGTAACATATTTTTTTAAATGTTCTTGTTCGGTATTTGAATAATTATTACTTATCTCCATATAAACATCAATTGAACTTTGATAATGCGCCATTTCATTAAACAATAATAAAGCTTTATTTACCATGGCTCTTAGCATCATCTCTTCTGTATACGAAGTGAAATTCGTTTTACAGTATAATATAAATGAATTAAATGTTTCGAGCGCAACTTCGTGATTTCCTAAACTTATATGTACCAAACCTTTAGAATTATATGCATTACAAACTGCTTGAACAGTGGTTTGGTCTTCATAATGTTGATTTTCTAAAATAAACAGCTCGTAAGCTTCAACTGCTTCTTTTTTATATCCCGTTATTTCCAATAGAGTCGCTTTATGCAAGTTGATATCGTTGATTAATTCTCTAAATGTGTACTTTGACATCTTAGGTAATATTACTTCAATTCTTTCGTAGACTTGTAATGCATCTCCAAACTGTTCTAGTCCTTGTAATGCAATTGATTTTCCATACAATAAACTAATATCAAAAAGAACGTTAGAACTATCAGTATATTCATGCTTTCCCAACAATTCATCGTAATAATTAATAGCTTCTTCATATCTTTTTGCCCGATTTAAACCATTCCCTTTTTCAATTAACGCTAATTCACTTACTGCTGTAATCTCTTGATATCCATTAATTACTTCATCCAAAGATTGCAGTGCCTCATCATGAAAACCTTGCTCCCCCATAGTTGTTGCTTTATATACCAAAGCTTTAGCAGCTTGCTCCTGAAGAGAAGGTACCTTAGAGTCTCCAAACTTATTAAATATGTTCTCATAAATCTCTATTGCTTCCGAATGTCTAGATAGTATATGCAAAGATAACCCTTTATTTCGCAATGCATTCGCTACTGTTTCCTCTAGCTTAGTGTCTTGTTCATTTTGATATCTGTCTATTAATGTTTCATAAATTAAAATAGCTTGTTCAGGAAGATGATTCCCATTTAATATTGAACCTTTAAATAACATAGCTTTAGCTACTTGTCTTTTCACTTCTATCTGATCTACTTCAATGTATGTTTGGATCATCTTATCTAATACTTCAAGAGATTCATCTGTCTTTTGAAAATCGAATAAAGTCATCGCTTTATTGTAATATGCTTTAGCAACATTCTTTACAATAGCACGTTCTTCTTCCTTATTGTAATTATTTATCATTACTTCGTACACTAACATTTCTTCAGTATGTTTTAAATTTTTATCCAGTGTCAAAGCTTTATTTAGTAACGCTTCGACAACAAGCACTTTTATAGTAATAATATTACTACTTGAAAACTGGTTAATTACTTCATCAAAAAGCATAATCCCTTCATCATAAACCTTCTTATACACAAGTATTCTTCCTTTACCGATTAAAGCCGCTGCTAAAAACTCATATAGAGTAACATCATTTGCTTCATGCAAATGCAATCTTAATCCGTTTATTATATCTATAACTAGATCGTACCCTGCATAATCTTCTTTTAATTCTTCACAAGCTGCTAATAATACCTCAATTAATTCTTTTTGATCTTGAATTGGTAAAGAAATATGATAGATGCCCTTCGCTTCATTAATGGCATTTTTATATTTTGACTGCCTAACCATCTCCCTTAGCTCTTCAATTAAAGGATTGGTATTATAATCTTTACTTTCCTTTGCTTTTTCTAGTCGGAGTATAGCTTGTTTCAAAAAGTATTTAGTCTCCTCTGGTTCATTACTATCTTTAATATCAAAAGCTTTAATTAGTTTTTTAACAAAGAAGTTAATAGGGTCTCTAGTGATTTCAGGAGACGAAATATTAAACTTTTTTATTAAAGCCTCAAACACTGTACGCGCGTCCAGAACGATTTCTTTATCCTCTTTATTTTTTACCTTATCACTTTGTTTTTGCAACTCGGCTTCTAAAACATTGTACTTACTATCTTTTAAAACATCTTTTTGCATTATCATATTTGGCAATTGCGATTTTAACGCAGGTATAACAAAATACACATCCGGATGTTCGATTAGCCATCCTGGTAATTGATTAATGTCAGATTGTTTATAACACATCCAATACACATTATATGGCAACGAACTCTCTAATCTCCGTTTTAATGAACTCATAATTACATCGTTTTCCCAACCACTATAGCCGACGACTATTGGAGACCTCCTGTAGAGAAGTGATTCAACAAAAAAGGACATAGTTTTATTACTCTGTAATTTTTTCTCTGCACGCTGAACAATCTCTCCCTTTAAATTACAGCAATCATAAAACCAATATGTTCCATGAACATGGACTATTTGTATGTCTTCACTTTCTGTATTAATTTTTTCAACCGTATGAGGGTGATCCGATACAACATGACTAATTCCAAATTCATTAAGGGCTCTTGATAAAAAATCATCAAAGTTGGGTGTGATAACTAAATTTGTTACAACTTTTTCAGATAACAAATGTGCCAGCTTAAAATTAGCAGTAGAAATAGGCTTTCCTATTATTAGATCTTTTAAGTATTTTTGTCTTTGGTATCTATTCGGATAAGCTAACTCAAACCAATCTGAATATGAATCCTCTGTAGACTTATCATCTGGTTCTTTAGTCTTATCAACCCGCCCCAAATGCCTTGCTTTTTCTTTACAATGATTGATAATATCTTTTGCCAATGGCGTAGATGGAACTGATATGCCAGCCCCAACCAGAAAAAAAAAGGGGGATTTTTCACCACTTCCAGTATCAATACAAGCTTGATAAATTTGGTTAATCGCAACGTCTAATTCAATACATTTTGCTAAATCGGTCTTTTCATTTTTACTCACAAGATCACCTCATAGTAACTACTGATTATGACTATTATACTGTTATCCTAGAAGAAAATGGTAGAGCGTTTGTTGTTATTCGATAAAAAGTGTATTCTCATATTCAGTTAAAAACCATAATTACATACCATGGAGTTGCATTGCGAACTTGAAGTACTAAATAAATATAGATAGTTCCACTCTTCCCCTCCTCCATCCGTCCAATCCCCTCACCCCTCCCCTACATACTCTGTAAAGTACTACGCAACCAAACCGAAAACCAATCAGGAGGGGATTGTACATGTCTCAATTCGAAGACAAAGTGTTTGAAGCCGCTAAGGCCAGCATGAAAAAGGTGAATGTTCCATCTGGATTAAAACCAGAGCCGTTCATCCGTGAAGACGGTGTGCTGTATAGCATGTGGCGCGGTGAGTCGAAAGCAGACGGCTCCAAAGACGTGTACTACCGCGAGATATACCGTCAGTCTTAACTGATCGGTATCGGGTAAGGTAAGGAACAACAAAGCGCTGTATGTACGCTCCGTAGTGCCTGGTCAGGCATCTCTGCGATAGTTTGCGAACGCAAAGGAAATGTAGGGCGGGGGCGATCATTGCTCCGTCCTCTTTTCTTTTTAGCTGCAATCTGGTTCCATTCGTTGTTCCGTGCATCCAACAACCACTTACACCGCTTGCCAAACTTCCCCTAGAAAACGCAAAAAAGAGCCTGTCATTATAACAGACTCTTTTCCATATACGATTACATCTTTTAAGGTACGTATGCTTCTTATCCGTACCTACTGCTTAATCAAAGAGAAAAGCAATACGGCAGGATTCCCCCACCATACTTATCCCAACAGGGAGTATACAAACGCCTTCTCTTCATCATTCAGCTCAACCAATGGCAGACGTACACCGCCAACATCCACGCCCATTTTGTTAAGCGCAGCTTTGACAGGTGTCGGAGATGGATACTTAAACATCCCTTCAAATACCGGTACGAGCTTGCGGTGGATATCCGCTGCTTTGCGTACTTCGCCGTTGAAGAAAGCGTTTACCATCTCTGTCATTTCTTTCCCAATCACGTGGCTGGTTACAGAGACGACACCAGCACCGCCGATTGCGAGGATTGGCAGAGTGAGGCCATCGTCGCCGGAGTATACTTCGAAGCCTTCTGGGGCGTGCTCGATGATCTGGGAGATCTGTGTGAGGTTGCCGGAAGCTTCTTTGGTGCAGACCACGTTCGGGAGCTCTGCGAGGCGCAGAGTGGTCTCAGCGGTCATGTTGACGACGCTGCGGCCTGGTACGTTGTAGAGCATGACCGGCAGCATAGTGGACTCCGCTACCGCCTTAAAGTGTTGATACAGACCTTCTTGAGAGGTCTTGCTGTAATACGGGGAGACGATCATGATCGCGTCTACACCTGTCTGGGATGCAGCTTGCGTGAACTCGATCGTCTGCTGGGTGTTGTTGCTGCCTGTACCTGCGACGACTTTGGCACGACCGCCGACGTATTGAGCGACGTGGCGGAAGAGCTTCAGCTTTTCTTCGCCAGTGAGGGTAGGCGATTCACCCGTGGTCCCGCTGACCACGAGTGATTCGCTTCCGGTTTCGAGGAGATGATCGATAAGTCGCTCTGTTTTATCGAAATCGATCTCCAATTGATCGTTAAACGGTGTAACCATAGCTGTTGATAAACGTCCGAACATTGCCACTGCCAATCATTCCTTTCCATACAGTTGACCCTGATTCCTGCTGTCTTTCAGTATTACCTTGTGAGATGGAGTGCAAACTGCTGGTGGAGGGCACGAACGGCATTCACCATATCTTTTGCATGCACCAATACCCAAATCGTCGTGTGCGAGTCAGCAGACTGGAGAATCTGAATATCCTGACTCGTCAAAGCTTCCACGATTTGCGCCATGACGCCTGGTACACCAGCGATACCTGCACCAATCACAGATACTTTTGCACAATGGGGCAGTAGTTGTGGTTCGTATTCCATATCAGTCAGGATCTTGGCTGCCTTTTGCGCCATGTGGTCATGAACTGTATATGCGACGCCGAGTGGATTCACATTGATAAAATCAACCGAGATTCCGTTGTTGGCCATTGCTTTGAATACTTGCAACTGTGTGTCATATTGCCCTTCTTTGGCAAATACTTTAATTTGCGTAATGTTTGGCACATGCGCGATCCCCATGACCAGTCGGTCGCGGACAGCGTCCATGACCTTGCCTGCTTCGTGCAGACTGGTCACAAGCGTGCCTGGCTCCTCGGTAAAGGTGGATCTGACACGGATCGGGACATTCCCCTGCATGGCAATCTCCACGGCGCGGGGATGGATCACCTTGGCTCCCAGATGCGCCATATTGCAAATTTCGGTATAGGTAACCGTAGACAGCGGTTGTGCTTCTTCTACAATGCGGGGATCGGCGGTCATAATGCCGTCTACGTCGGTAAAAATATCGACGATCTCCGCTTGTAAGGCCACACCAAGCGCAGTAGCAGAGGTGTCACTGCCGCCGCGTCCCAATGTGGTAATCTCCCAGTTATCGGTACGGCCTTGAAAACCGGGAACGATGACGACACGCCCTTGGGACAGCTCTTCTTTGATACGAGACGGATCGATGTGTTGGATCTGTGCGTTATTGAAATCGTCGGTAGTCACGATGTTGGCCTGACCACCTGTAAGTATAGTCGATTCGATGCCTTCCGCACCGAGCATGCTCGACATCACGCAGGCTGAGATTATCTCGCCTGTGTGAAGGAGCATGTCGTGTTCGCGGGGGTTTAGCGCATCGCCGTTTTGTTTGATCAGTTGCAGAAGCGTGTCAGTCGCATAAGGGTCACCTTTGCGCCCCATGGCGGAAACGACGACAACGAGGGCGTACCCTTCGGCAAGTGCCTTTTTGATATGTGTGATTGCCCTCATTCGGCAATCTTCTGTGGTGAGAGATGAGCCGCCGAACTTCTGAACAAGTATCTTCATGGTACTTCTCTCCTATTGGTTGGCCTTGATGAGTTCCTCCGCGATTTGCACTGTGTTCCAAGCCGCACCTTTGAGAAGGTTGTCGGAGACGATCCACATATGGAGGCCGCGTGGGTGTGTCAGGTCGCGGCGCACACGTCCGACGAAGACATCAAGTTTGCCTACGCAATCAGCCGCAAGCGGGTATTTTTGTTCATCGAGGTTGTCGACGAGCACAATGCCCGGTGCATTTGCGATCAGAGACTTCACTTCATCGAGATCGTAGTCTTCTTTGAGCTCCACATAAACGGATTCGCTGTGACCGCTCATGACAGGGATGCGGACGCAGGTTGCTGCTACTTGGATGGACTCGTCACCCATGATTTTTTTGGTCTCGTTGACCATTTTCATTTCTTCAAATGTAAAGCCATTGTCAGTAAACACATCGATTTGTGGAATCGCGTTGAAGGCGATTGGATAGTGAACCGGGAGTTTACCTACTGGCAGGATATTCGCTTGTGGCTCTTTACCGTCGAGGATGTCACGGGTCTGGTCAACCAGTTCGTTGATCGCAGATTGACCTGCTCCAGATACAGCCTGATAGGTAGATACGATGATACGGTCGATACCGTAACGGTCGTACAGAGGTTTCAAAGCGGCAACCATCTGAATGGTCGAGCAGTTTGGGTTCGCAATAATCCCTTTATGCTGATGAGCAGCATCCATGTTGACTTCAGGTACAACGAGTGGCACGCCTTCTTCCATGCGGAACGCACTGGTGTTGTCGATACATACAGCACCGCGTTTGGCCGCTTCTGGTGCCAATTGCTTGGAGATCGCGCCGCCTGCGCTGAACAGGGCGTAGTGGATGCCTTCAAAGCTTTCTGGTTTCGCTTCTTCGATCACAACTTCCTGGCCATTAAACGTAACGGTTTTCCCTGCGGAACGGCCGGAAGCGAGCAGTTTCAATTGGGCAATTGGGAAGTTACGCTCCTCCAACAAACGAATGATTTGCTGTCCTACTGCTCCTGTCGCACCAACTACGGCGACATTTACCTTCATCTGGTTCTCCATCTTCGTCTCCTCCTAAAATCGTGCTTCTAGCGTTAGTAGTTAAATCGTTCAATCAGCACAGGTTGCAATTGACGCCCCTCGAGAGCCGCTTCAATGGTCTCCTGGATGAGGTCCATGCGCGCCACGAGTGAGTTGGGCTTTTTCACTGGATCATCCTGACCATATGGAACGAAGTAGATATTCTTAGTGGCCATCAGTTTTGCAATATTAGCTGCGTTTAATCCTAAACCATCATTAGTAGAAATAGCAAGTACCACGGGTCTCAAATTGCGCATTGTCGCTTTTGTCGCCATCAACACGGCACTGTCTGTGATGGCATTGGCCAGGCGGCTGGTGGTATTCCCCGTGCAGGGGGCAATCACCATGACATCAAACAGCTTCGATGGGCCGAGGGGTTCTGCTTCCGGAATCGTCGAGATGATCTTCTCCCCGGTGATCTCCAGCAGCTGCTTCTGCCAGCCTTCCGATGTCCCAAAGCGCGTATCTGTCGTCATAATCGTATTCGTCACAACCGGAACCACCCGTGCGCCTGCATCGACGAGGCGCTGGATTTGCGGCATCGTCTCTTCAAAGGTGCAGTGTGAACCAGTCAACCCGAATCCAATGGTTTTGCCTGTAAGATCGCTCATTTTGATTCCCCCTGGTTATTATTTTGGGCCGCAAGCAAACGGGACAGGGTGTTGGCGATGATCTGTCCTGCGGTCTTCGGTGCTACGATTCCAGGTAAGCCGGGAGCCAAGAGTGCCTTCATCCCCCGTCGTTCCGCATAGCGGAAGTCCGTACCGCCTGGCTTGGAGGCCAGATCGATGATCAGGGTGGATTGTGGCATCTGCGCGATGATTTCAGCAGTTATCACTAGATGCGGTATTGTGTTAAAAATCATGTCAACATTTGAAACGTTCTGCTTTAAGTCTTGAAGGTGGAAGGCCGTTAAGCCCATCTCGTGAATGCGAGCGATATGTTCCGGACTTCTCGCCCCTACTCTTACACGCGCTCCTAATGCATGCAGGGCGCGTGCCATAGACATCCCCACACGACCCAGTCCGAGAACCATGCATTCGGAACCGTGAATCGTAATGTCGGTATTCTGAATCGCCATCATCAATGCGCCTTCCACGGTCGGAATGGAATTGTAGATGGCTACATCATCCCGCTCCAGCAGTTCGACGAAAGGTACTCGTTGGTTCGTGAGCATTGATTTGAGGTATGGTTTTGCGATTCCTGTATAAACGACGCACCCTTTTCGAAGGGAAGCGAAGTGCTCTTCTTCTAATTGGATTGGTTTTGAACAGAAGATGCTCTCAACAAAACCTCTGTCATCTGTACCGACGATGGGGAGGATCAGGGCGTTCACGTCCTTTAACGCTTCGCATGTCAAAGGTTTCTTCGTTGCCCCTGTAAAGCTGCTTTCGAGGTTATCGAAGCCAAACAGGGTAACGGTGGCGTCGAGCTGGATGCATTTTTTAATGACCTCCAACTGGCGCGCATCGCCTCCGACGAAGGCAACATGGATTCCCGTTAGCATGCTGTGTTCCCCTTTCCAAACATTTTACTGCAAGCAAACCTCGAAACGCAAAGGTTTTTCCAATCATCATGACCTACCCACATCGTATTCGACGCCCCATCGTTCGGTGACACACGGCTATTTCAGTGTTGCCTCATTGTTTTGGCCGTTCAGCTCGACGATGATCATCTCCGGCCCAATTTTTACGATAGATGACCACGGGATGACGATATCATCTCTTCTCTTGCCGAAGCCAAAAAAAGAGCCTCCAGGCAGGATAATCGAGCGGATCTCCCCTGTCTGTGGATTGATTTCCATATCAGATTGTCCAATCTGACCGCGTCGCTCCCCATTATCAAGATCAATGATTTCTTTTCCGCTAAATTCACTCAGCCGCATCGGATCGTCCTCCTTAGTTGTACTCGCTATGATATACGCAAAAAAATCCGGGCTATGCCGGATTTTTTCATTAAGAGAGCGTGAAGCGGGCTGTCGCTTCCTGAAGCTTTTGAGAGAGTTCGGACAGATACGCAGCAGATTGTTGAACGTTTTGCAGCGCACGCATCTGATCCTCAGTAGAAGCCGTTACTTCTTCGGCTGCTGCGGCTGCTTCCTGAGATACAGCGGAGATGTGCTGGATCGCAAGGAGAGCACCATCTTTGGCATGGCTGACGAAATCGACTTCACGGGTGAAGACAGAGACTTGCTCGACGATCTCTTGGATGGTGTCCTTGATATCGGCAAAAGCCTTTTCTGTGTCTTCTACCGAAACGTACTGAGTCTCTGCGATCGCGCGCCCTTTGGTCGACATCTCGCTTGCGGCACGGTCTGCTTCCTGCTGGATCGCCTCGATGCGGTGGCGGATATCTTCGGCGGCGCTGTTGGATTGGGCGGCAAGCTTCTGCACCTCACCTGCTACGACCGCGAAGCCTTTTCCGTGTTCACCTGCACGCGCCGCCTCAATCGCTGCGTTGAGGGCGAGCAGGCTTGTCTGGTTGGCGATATCGGTGATGACATTGATGATCACGCTGATTTCTTTGGCACGGGAGTCGAGCGAGTTGATTGCCTGACCGATCGATGCCATGACATCCATGTTCTCGTTGGTTTTTTGTTTGAGATTAGCGACTTGGCGCATCCCCTCCGTGTTGGCTTGGGTAACGCTTTGGCTCAGATCGCTCATTTTTTTGCTGGCTTCATGGAAATGCTCGATGGCTTCAGCCAACTGATTCATCTTCTCATGCCCAACCTCTGACTGCTCGGCCTGATTGACTGAGCCTGCTGCCACTTGACCGATTGTCCGGGTCACTTCTTCGCTCGTATTGACCGCTTGATTGGAGGAGACGGAGAGTTGAGCCGCTGAGGAGGAGACATCCGTAGCCGTAACCACTACCTGTTGGATGAGACCGCTCATCTGATCGGTCATCTGATTGAAGTAATTACCCAGTTGGGCCACTTCATCTTTGCCTTTGACGGATGCTTTGACAGTCAGGTCACCAGAGGCGACACGTCCCATCAGCTTGGTCAGCTGTACGAGTGGGTTGGTGACTCGGGTGGCCCCGAAATAGCTGATCACGATAGAGGCAATCAGCGTGATACCGAATACGAGCAGCACCAGATTGCGGATCTCGTAGAGTTTGGCATAGATCGCATCTGCTTCATAGGCAAAACCGATGATCCAATTCAGCCCGTCAATTTTATGATAGGCCAAAACCTTGTCCGCGTTGTCCAATTGGTACGAAACCATGCCTTCTTTTTCATTGGCATCATAAATTTGTTTGATAAAGTCGTACTTCTCATTCAGGTTTTCACCAACCAACGTTGGGTGAACGAGTGCCACCCCTTTTGGATCCAACAAGAAGACATAGCCGCCAAAGCCTGCTTGAATATTTTTAAAATCAGCCATTAAAGCGTCCAGACTGATGTCTGCACCAAGTACACCGGTTGGTTTTTGGGTAGCAGGGTCAATGACTGCTTTTGCTACGGTAATGATCATTTTTTTGCTGCCGTCTGCGGTGATGTATGGATCGGTCCAGATGGCTTCATCCGGATTTTCCAAGGCACGCTTGTACCACTCACGCTGGCGAGGATCAAAATCTGCTGGAAGGTCTGCCTTTGGCTCGGTAAACATCTTGCCGCTTTCCGTTCCTACATATAGCATCTCGGTGGAAGGATTGACGGTACGGTAGTCCTTGAATTTGTTGTTGAGAAACTGCCAGTTGATCGCTTTTTCTTCAATCTTATAGGCATCATAGTTCAACGCCCAAAGCTTAACCCCTTTAGCATAGTTGTCCAGATAGGTGATAACTGTGTTGCTGGTGGCTTGAAGATTGTCATTGGTTGAATCCATTACGTCACTTTCAATGAAGGTCTTCATTTCGTAGTAATATACAGAACCACTGATGGAAAATGACAGTACCAGGATGATTGCAATATTTAGCAACATTTTGAAACGGATCGAAGTGAATTTCACGGCGCCGTCGCCCTCCCTTTCTTGCTTGTATAACCATTACATTCCTCTGTTTTGATAGTATTAAACTTCTTTTTGTTTTGTAGTTTTTTACAGAAAAAAAGAGGGATTCTTCACAAGGAAGAATGTCCCTCTTTTTCCATTACTTGATCGTGTGGAGACCAGTGGAGCCAAAGCCGCCGCTGCCGCGCTCTGTTTCATCCAAATCGTTTACGACGCTCAGCTCGGCGCGTAGAACGGGCATGAACAGAAGCTGGGCGATCCGATCCCCTTTTTTCACCGTGAAGGATTCGGTCGGATCGAGATTCTGCAGGAGAACCTGTATCTCACCGGTGTAGTCGGAGTCGATCACGCCGACGGCATTGGTCAGCGAAATTCCGTATTTCCAAGCGTTGCCGCTGCGGGGAAAGACGAGTCCGACCACTTCTGGCGTGGGCATCTGAATGGCGATACCAGTCGGGATTTTGACCCGTTCACCAGGTGCAATCACGACCTCCTCCTCGATGGCTGCTGCCAAGTCGAGTCCTGCAGAGCCTGCAGTGGCATAGTACGGGATAGGCAGGTCGGTGCCGATCAGCGGCGAGACCGGTTTGATTTTGATGGATAGCATGGGAACCGTTCTCCTTCTGACTAGACTAGACAAGTACGTCGGTTTTCATATTGGCAGGGAAAGCTTCGAGCGGGCTAACCATGGAGAGGGCCAGTTGGTTTTTGAAGATGGATTGGGCGACCCGATGAACGCTCTCGTTGGTCACATCATCGATTCTGGCGGTGATTTCGTCTAAGGTGAGATGGTGTCCAAGAAGCAGTTCGTTTTTGCCGAGTCGGTTCATCCGGCTGTTGGTGCTCTCTAAACTCAGCATCAGGCTGCCTTTGAGCTGCTCTTTACCTTTATTCAGTTCGCGTGGGGTAATGCCGTTGTTGGTGACATCATGCAGCACCTGAGTGACGATATCAAACACTTGGCTGGCATGCTCAGGCGCCGTACCGGTATAGATGTTGAATGTACCTGCTTCTTTGTAGGAAGAGTGGTAGGAGTAGACAGAGTATGCCAGACCGCGCTCTTCACGCACTTCTTGGAACAGGCGGGAGCTCATAGAGCCACCCAAAATATTGTTTAAGATAATCAAAGAGTAGATATCCTTATGTCCCACTTGAAAGCCAGGGAATGCCATGCACAGGTGGGCCTGCTCGGTCGCTTTGTGATGGAGGATGGTTTTGCCGGCGAACTCCGGCTTGCCGACTTCTACAGGCTGACCGGCACGGGTATAGGTGGAGAACTTTTGTTTGATCGCTTCGATGAGTGCTTCGTCGAAGTTACCTGCTACGGTGATGACCGTATTGGATGGCAGGTAACGTTGGTCTATGTATGTAAGCAGGTCTTGACGGGTAAGGCTTCTGAGGACTTCTTCCGTTCCGAGGATCGTATAGCCCAGCGGATGGTTGCCGTAGGAGGCTTCTGCGATCAGATCATGCACGAGATCATCTGGTGTGTCTTGATACATGCTGATCTCTTCGATGACGACATTCTTCTCTTTTTCCAGTTCGTCACTGTCAAAGGTAGAGTTAAAATACATGTCGCTTAAGATATCCAGCGCGAGATCTGCATGCTGATCAAGAACGCGTGCGTAATAACAGGTGTACTCTTTGGATGTGAACGCATTCACATTGCCGCCGATTTCGTCAAAGGACTCCGCGATTTCTTTTGCGGAACGACTGGTCGTGCCTTTGAAAAACATATGCTCAAGGAAATGGGAAATCCCGTTGATCCGGTCATTCTCAAACTTGGAGCCGGTGCCGACCCAGACGCCTAAGGCGACGGAACGGACGGTTGGAATTTTTTCGGTGACGATCCGCAGACCGTTTGGGCAAGTATATCGTTGAATCACAAGGATCATATCCTCCTCTATCGAACAGCCTATCCTAATAAAAAATAACACTGTCTACTATAGCAAAAAATACCCCCTACTACAATAAGAGCGACTGTATCAATTCCCAGGGGGTTGGTCAAGCCTGCGTGTGCTCAGGACTTCCGACACGGTTGTCGGGGTGAGTCCACGCTGTTTCGCCATTTGGAGCATCTGTTTCAAGCCTACTGCCGATGATTCAGTCGGGTGCATCAGGATGAGCGTGCCGTTGCCGATCCGGGTGCGGATACGCTCCACCATCTGATCGACTGGCGGGTTGCGCCAATCTACGGTGTCTGCTGTCCACAGAATCGTCTTCATCTTAAATTCAGCATGGGCGATATCCACGGTGCTTTGGTTAAAGGAGCCGGATGGCGGGGCAAACAGGGTCGGTTTGATGCCGGTTGTCTTTTCGATCACGGATTGGGTCTTGCCAATCTGCATACGGATCGCTCCAGGCCCCAGTTTGCTCATATCCGGATGGGAATAGGCGTGATTGCCGATCTCATGTCCGCGGTTGGCAATTTCTTTGGCCAGCTCCGGGTATTTTTTGACCCATGAGCCATCGAGGAAAAAGGTTGTCTTCACCCCTTCTTTGTCCAGGATGTCAAGGATCTGTCCAAGCTCTTTATTTCCCCAGGCGACATTGACCATGAACGATACGACAGGTTTGCTCTGGTTGCCGCGATAGATCGGATGGGCACCGAGCGATTCCAGCTTCACATTCGGCTCCACCTCGCGCCAGACAATCTGTTCTTTCCCCTCCTTCCCCGTCTTCTCCATATTGTTCAGGGTCTCTTCCACGTCTATTACCCAGCCGTTGTAGCCGGGGGTTGCTTTCCAGACGGGATCGAGATAGGCATCCTGTGGCTTTTGATCCATCGTCTTCTTCCATTCCTCTACCTGTTTGCGTAAGTCTTCGTCCTGGTCGAGAGGGCGGTCTACCATCGCACTGTCGTGTTTGACCACGCTGATATACTTGTCGACGGGCTGAGATGTGACTACGTTCATCAGTACAAACACCCATCCCATGCTTACGACCAAAAACAGGCCTCTGTTCTTCTTACGTCTCACTCTTCCAATCACCCTTTGCGTGAATGCTTATCCCTATGATTATGCCCGAACCGGGATATTTTTTGCATGTGTCCGGCATTTCGTCCTTTGTCCCATGTTATGTACAAACCGTGCCCGTTAGAAGTAAGGCTTGTAAAGCCAGTCACATGTATGCAATTCGGCACGTATGCATGAGTGATTAGTTCCATCATCCACGAAAGGAGTTGGCTTCTCGTGCAACAGGAATGGGAGACAACAGGACTGTCGGTGCAACTTGAGCCTGTAGGTCCGAACGAGGAAACCTTTCAGAAGTTGCTTCGTACGATCAATAATCATCCCTTGGTGCAAAAATATCTGAGGGGAACACGTCATCTGCTGCTTTCTTTTGATTGGTTGGATGAGGAAAAAAAGGATGATAGAGGGCACGAATGGGGTTGGGAATGGGACTGGAATGAAAAAGGGCTTTTGTTTGAGGCATTTCGTGCTATCTATTATGACTATACCCATAATCGAAGTGTAATCGTGACGGGTAATCTGAGACAACCATACTTGCTCAGGGTGGAGACGTCCAGTATACAGCCGTTGCCCACTGATGAGGAGTTCGCGATGGCTGTGGAGATACTCGAACAAGATGAGGTATTCGGGAGCCTGCTTCAGCAAAATCTCCTGCGCCCGTATCGGCCGATGCCGCCGCTGATCGAAACGGAGTTACCTGACGGCAGGGTCGAACGAATTCTGGCGGTCGGTCTGCTTCCTTTGTCTGCAGAAGAGGTTCGGCATGAAATTGTCGGCGTGGACATGGTTCGAGCAACCGTGATCCGTTTTGAAGATGGCGCGCCACCAGGTGCCATTGCCTCAGATATTGTCTGTGAACCACCCGCGAGCGCTGTACAATCCACTACCAATAAAGGAATCACCGGGCAAGTCAATGTCACCTTCCGATCAGGCGGACAAGTGATTTGGCAATTCACTGCCATTCGTCCTTCTGCTTCTTCGGGTACCCGTGGCTCGGGAATCGAACTGCGTAATGTCCGCTATCGTGGCCGACTGGTTCTCGCTCGCGCCCATGCTCCCATCCTCAACGTCCGCTATCAAAACGATGTATGCGGTCCGTACCGTGACTGGCAATACGAGGAAGGGATGATTGAAGCGGGTCCAGCGCTCCAAGAAGTCAATTCGTTTCGTGTCACCGCCACCCCTCCCCGCACCATCTTGGATTCGGGGAGAGACGTAGGGAATTTTCGGGGCACGGTTATCTACGTTCAGGGCTCAGATCTGGTTTTAGTCAACGAAATGGAAGCAGGCTGGTATCGTTATATCAGCGAATGGCGCCTTTCAGCAGATGGCACGATTCGCCCACGCTTTGGCTTCAGTGCAGTCGCCAACTCTTGTACCTGTAACCGGCACTTTCATCATGTGTATTGGCGGTTCGACTTTGATATCGGTTCGGCTGGCAACAACATGGTGTGGGAATACAATAGTCCGCCCATCTTCCCGAATCAACCTTGGCATCGTAAATTCTACGAGATCAGACGACAACGCGACCGCCAGAGCAATCGCCAGTGGCTCGTGATGAACCGTTCAACGCGGAATGGTTATCGCCTCGTCCCAGGTGTTAATGACGGAACGGCGGACGAAGAATTCGGTGTCGGGGATGTGTGGATTCTCCGCTTTCATTCCGGCGAGTTTGATGACGGTGTTAACAGAACCTCAGGAAGTCCGGAACAGGTAAAAGCCCAGCTGGATCGCTTCCTCAACCGTGAATCCGTACTCGGTGAAGACGTCGTTCTGTGGTATGCAGCCCACTTCGACCATGCCCCCGGTGGTGAGGGCTCCGCGATCGTGGGCCCCACCTTGCGTCCATTCAACTGGTAAATTCATCTTACCTGCCATTTTTTTCACAAACCTACTTCTACGAAAAAGAAAAAAAGCTTGTGCACTCGAAGAATATCTTCGTGTTGCACAGCTTTTTTCGTTGTTGGTGCGTCCCGAACCGGGATATTCTTTTGTACGTGTCCTGCCTTTCGTCCTTTGTCCGATGTGATTAGAAGGAAAACAAACGGCAACCAATAGGCACCCGTACAGGACTATATGCGTACTAATGGAAGCAAATGGATCAGTATATAGCGAAAGGTGGTATTCTCGTGCAACGTGATACGGCTTTCGGAGAGCTGTCGATAGAGATCCGGCCAATCGGACCTAGTGAGCAGGATTTGGAGCAGCTGATTCGTATCATCGAAGAAAATCCCATGGTGCAATCCTATTTGCGCGGTACGCGGCATCTATTGCTTTCATTTGAATGGCTGGATGCAGGAAAAATAGAAGGTGAGACCGGGCCAGACACCGAGAATGGGAATGCGCCATATCCACCGGACAATGGCCGTGAGTATGGGTATATGGATGGCAGGGATGACCTATACGCGGAAGATGAGGATGAGGAGCTGTTCGTCGCATTCCGTGCGATCTATTATGACTATACGAATAACCGTAGCGTTGTGGTGACAGGCGATCTGCGCCAGCCTGACCTCTTGCGGGTGGAGACATCAAGCATACAACCGCTTCCCAATGCTGAGGAGTTCGCGCTCGCGGTGCGGATGCTGGAGCAGGACCCAGTGATTGGGCGGCAACTGCGGGAAAATCAGATCCGACCATATCGGCCGATGCCGCCTCTGATTGAGCAGCAACTGCCGGATGGTCAGACAGAGCGGATCTTGGCAGTGGGATTGTTTCCATTAGTTGAAGGAATCAGACATGAGATCGTTGGTGTGAACATGGTGCGTTCGGTACTGATTCGGTATCGGGATGGTGCGCCACCCCATGCGGTCGCTGGCGAACTGCTTTGTAATCCTCCTTTGCCTGAACGGCAGTCTACCACAAACCGTGGCATACCTGGGCAGGTGCAGATTATCTTTCGCATCGGGACAGAAGATATATGGAGATTTCTCGCCGTCCGCCCTTCCGCCTCTTCCGGAACCAACGGCTCAGGGATCGAGCTTCGCAATGTCCGTTTTCGTGGCAAAAAAGTACTCGCCCGCGCACATGTTCCCATCCTCATCGTCCGCTACGACCGGGATATCTGCGGTCCATTCCGCGACTGGCAATGGGAAGAAGGCATGATCGAAGCAGGCCCTGCTTTGCAGGAGGTCAACTCGTTCCGCGTGACAGCGACGGCCCCGCGCACGATTTTGGAGTCAGACAGTGATTTTGGGAATTTTCTTGGTACGGTTATTCATGTGGAGGGCGGAGACGTCATCCTGACCAATGAGATGGAAGCAGGCTGGTACCGCTACATCAGCCAATGGCGCCTGTCTGCTGACGGCATCATCCGTCCTAGGTTTGGCTTTAGTGCGGTTGCCAACTCCTGTACGTGTAACACCCATCATCATCATGTGTACTGGCGGTTTGATTTTGACATCCGTAATGCTGACAGCAACATGGTATTCGAGTTTAACGACCCGCCGATCATGGGTGACCGCCACTGGCATCTCATCCGCAATGAGGTCAGGCGCCCCCGAGATCCCGCTCTGAACCGTCAATGGATCGTGATGAACCGCGACTCCAGAGAAGGCTATTTTCTCATCCCAGGGCCCAATGACGGTACAGAGGATGAGTTCGGCGTAGGTGATGTCTGGGTGCTGCGCTATCACGGCAATGAAATCGATGACGGGCAGGGCTTCACCACTGATCCGAATAAAGCAAGAGCGAATCTGGACAAATTCCTCACAGGCGAGAATGTGTTTGATAAAGACGTCGTCCTCTGGTATGCGGCTCACTTCAGTCATGGCCCTGAGACGGGCGGGAGTCATATCGTCGGCCCGACCCTGCGCCCTTCCCGTTGGTAACTGCGTAAATACACTCGAATCGATTTTTCTCGATAAAAGTAAAAAAAGCTTGTGCACTCGAAGTTATCCTTCGTGTTGCAAAGCTTTTTGCTTGTTCTGCGTATATGGCTTCTGAGAAAAAATTACTCAGTCGCTTTGGTAGCTGCTTCCGCTGCTTGTGCCTGTTCTTTGAGCACCGCTTTACGGGACAGGTTGACACGGCCTTGCTCGTCGATCTCGGTTACTTTTACCATGATCTTGTCGCCGACTGCTACCACGTCTTCGGTCTTCGCTACGCGCTCTTCAGCAAGCTGGGAGATGTGGCAGAGACCTTCTTTGCCTTGGAAAATCTCGATGAACGCGCCGTATTTTTCCACGCGCTTAACGGTACCAAGGTAGGTCTGTCCAACAGCCACTTCACGTACGAGGTCTTCGATAATCTGCTTGGCACGCAGGTTAGCTTCATGGTTGACAGAAGCGATGAAGATACGGCCATCTTGCTCGATGTCGATCTTAACACCGGTTTCTTCGATGATTTTGTTGATGATACGTCCAGATGGTCCGATAACATCGCGGATTTTCTCTGGATTGATCTGCATGGAAAGAATTTTTGGAGCGTGTGGAGAGAGCTCTTTACGAGGCTCGGAGATGGCTGTGAGCATCTTGTCGAGGATGTGCATACGGCCCGATTTTGCCTGGGTCAATGCTTGCTCAAGAATCTCACGGTTGATCCCCTCGATCTTGATGTCCATCTGCAGGGCGGTTACACCTTGTGCGGTACCCGCTACCTTGAAGTCCATGTCGCCGAGGTGGTCTTCCATACCTTGGATGTCTGTCAGGATGGAGAAGTGCTCGCCCTCTTCACTCATGATCAGACCCATCGCAATCCCTGCTACCGGAGCTTTGATCGGTACACCAGCGTCCATCAGAGCGAGTACGCTTGCGCAGATTGATGCTTGAGAAGTAGAACCATTGGATTCCACAACTTCGGATACGAGGCGGATGGTATATGGGAAATCTTTTTCAGACGGGATGATTGGTTCAATCGCACGCTCACCCAATGCACCGTGACCGATTTCACGACGGCCTGGAGGACGCAGTGGACGTGCTTCCCCTACGCTGTACGGCGGGAAGTTGTAGTGGTGCATAAAACGCTTGGATTCTTCGAGACCAAGACCATCGAGGATCTGTACGTCACCGAGCGCACCAAGAGTACATACGCTGAGCGCCTGTGTCTGACCACGGGTGAAGAGACCGGAACCATGTGTACGGGACAGAATCGCAACTTCGCTTGAAATCGGACGGATTTCGTCGAGTGCCCGTCCATCTGGGCGGATTTTTTCGTGGGTGATCAGGCGGCGTACTTCTTCCTTCACGATGTTGTAAAGGATTTCGTCTACCACTTTCATCTGCTCTGCATAGGTTTCTGCAAAATGCTCGCGGGTCTCTGCTTTGACAGCATCGATCGCTTCTGCACGAGCATGCTTTTCTTCGATCCGAACAGCTTCACGGATTTTCGCATCTGCGAATTGACGGACAGCTGTATCGATCTCAGGATCTACACTGTGCAGAATCACTTCCATTTTTTCTTTGCCGATCTCTGCTACGATTTGGTTTTGGAAATCGACGATTTGTTGGATGATGCTGTGACCATACATGATCGCTTCAAGCATCACTTCTTCTGGTACTTCGTTCGCGCCTGCTTCAACCATGTTGATTGCATCACGGGTACCAGCCACGACGAGGTGGATGTCACTCTTCTCTTGCTGTTCAACGGTTGGGTTGGCGATCAGCTGACCGTCTACACGGCCTACGATGATCCCGCCGATTGGACCGTTAAACGGAATCTCAGACGTGCAAAGTGCCGCTGATACCCCGATCATCGCTGCCATCTCTGGAGAGCAATCCTGATCAACGGAAAGTACAGTCGCGACGACTTGTACATCGTTACGGAAGCCTTCAGAGAAAAGCGGGCGAATCGGACGGTCGATCAGACGGCTCGCAAGGATTGCCTTTTCGCTTGGACGGCCTTCACGCTTGATGAAGCCGCCTGGGATTTTCCCTACCGCATAGAGGCGTTCTTCGTAGTTGACGGTGAGCGGGAAGAAGTCTAAGTCCTTCGGCTCTTTGGAGACGGTTACGGCAGCCAGTACTGCTGTCTCACCGTAGCGAACCAGTACCGATCCTGCTGCTTGCTTCGCGATTTTACCGAATTCAAGCGTCAGGGGACGGCCTGCCCAATCAAAAGTGTATGTACGGAATTGTTGCTCCATGTGTTAGCAGTCCTCCTTTACTGATATGATGCCCTTAAGTTGATTTTCTTCTACTTCTATGTATTATTTCCTGCAAATCAGAAAATAAAAATGAATAACAGAAAAAGCGGGATGAACCCGCTTTTTTCTGTGACAGTACGCCTGCTATTATCGACGAAGGCCGAGCTTGTCGACAGTAGTACGATAACGAGCAACGTCTGTTTCTTTCAAGTAGTTTAACAAGTTGCGGCGTTGACCTACCATTTTCAAGAGACCACGACGGCTGTGGTGATCTTTCTTGTGTGTGCGCAGGTGTGCGTTCAAATTGTTAATGTTTTCGGTAAGGATAGCGATTTGAACTTCTGGGGATCCGGTATCGTTGTCGTGTACACGGAATTCAGAGATCAATTGAGTTTTGCGCTCTTGAGTAAGTGCCATCCTACTCACCTCCATAATTGTAGTTTGTCCATCAGCCGAGTACGCCGTCGGTGAGAATCGGTCAACCAAGCTGTGGCGGTGTTGTACGAGACAACAATCGGATTATAGCATATCTTTCTTTGAGAAGTAAAGGCGAATCTCCTAGATTAAGAAGGATTGCCACTAAATCGCTCTTTGGCATACAGCACGTCTTTTTGAATCTGGGCGATCAGGGCATCTACGCCGGCGAACTTCTGCTCTTCGCGGATAAAGAAGAGGAATTCTACTTCCATCTCCTGATCATAGATTTCCTGGGCAAAATCAAACAGGTGAACTTCCAGCGACTTTGCCTTCTTCTCCAGCTCAAAGGTCGGCTTGATGCCGATATTGATAACGCCATTATATGTATGCCCATTAATGGAACATTTTACACCATAGACGCCATTTTTTCCGATGAGATAGGGACGGACGGGAGACAGATTGGCTGTCGGGAAGCCGATGGTGCGCCCTCGCTTGTCACCGTGGACGACCGTGCCTTTGATCTTGTATGGACGTCCGAGCAGATGACGGACCTGCTCTACATCGCCGTGGTGAAGGTATTCACGGATAATCGTGCTGCTGACCTTCTCCCCGAGACGATTCACAGGGCCTACGATATCAAGCGTATAGCGCTCACCTGCCAACTCCTGCAGGGTCTGTGCGGTCCCTGATCCACGGTAGCCAAACGTATAATCAAACCCGACCACGACGTGTCTGGCTTGCAGCTTCATCAGGACCTCATCGACAAAATCTTCTGGGTAAACAGACGAAAAAGCGATGTCGAACGTCATCACGTAGACGAAGTCAACATCCAATTTTTCCATCTGTTCCAATTTGTCCGCAAGCGGTGTGAGATAGCTGGTATAGCCAGTCTGCCCCAACACTTCGCGCGGGTGCGGATCAAAGGTCATCACGGCGCTTTTGATCCCATGGGCTTTGGCGTGATCGACCGCTTTTTGGATGACGCGGCGATGTCCGAGATGGACACCGTCAAAGTAGCCGATTGCCACAGCGCATGGGTCAAGCTCCAGATCATCCAGCAGCGGATATTTCAGATGGATCGTTTTCATGTTCCCACCTCAAGTGTGAAAAACTTTTTCAGGCTTGGCAAATGGTCCTTTTGGGCCGAAGTGAACACGGTGGAGTCCGATCAGTCTGCCCGATGCCATGATCCGCACAAGGCTCCCCTCTTCTCCGGTAAAGCCAGGCAGTGCTGTGGTCAGCCCGTTAAGCACGGCTTTGGCACGGTCAGGCGGGATATCATAGCGCGGCAGATGACCAAGGGAGTCCTCAACCGGGATCAAAAGAGCTCCGAGGTCTTCCCCCTCTTGTGCCATCTCCTCCAGCTTGGCAAGCGGAATCGCCTGATCAAGGCCGAACGGTCCACTCTCGACACGAACCAATGATGCCATATGTGCCGGATACCCAAGCTCTTGGCCGAGATCGACACAGAGAGTGCGTACATACGTTCCTTTGGAGCATTTTACGTAAAAAGCGACCTGTACATCCTTGTCCGTCTTCTCGATGCGATGAAGCTTCAGCTCATAGATCGTTACGCGGCGGGATTGGCGCTCAATGGTCTTGCCTTCGCGGGCGAGGTCATAGAGGCGCTGTCCGTTGATCTTGACAGCGGAATACATCGGTGGTACCTGATCGATTTCCCCGAGAAATTTTTGAATGGCGGCAAGCACGGTTTCCTCGGTGATCGTGGATGGATCAACCGTCTTGGACTCGATCACTTCTCCGGAAGCGTCCTCCGTGGTAGTGGAAGTCCCGATGCTCATCACCGCTTCATACGCTTTCGGCAATTCTTGCAGGTACTCAACGATGCGGGTTGCATGTCCTACACAAATGGGCAGAACACCGGTCACATCTGGATCGAGTGTGCCGGTGTGGCCAACTTTTTTGGTCTGATAGAGGCGGCGGATACGGGCTACACAATCGTGGGAGGTCATCCCGGCGGGTTTGTGCAGAACGATCACACCTGATGCTGTTGTCATGTTATCGGTTCACTCCAAGCGCTTCGCCAAGCATACCGAGCAGACGGTCTTCCACTTCACTGATACTGCCTTTGACGGTGCAGCCGGATGCCCGTGCGTGTCCGCCCCCGCCAATCGACTTGGCGATCTGGGAGACGTCTACCTTGCTGCGGGATCTCAGGCTTACTTTGATCACATCAGGCTCTACCTCAGTGAACAACAGGCCGACTTCGACGCCTTCAATGTTGCGGCCGTAATTGACAAGACCGCTGACATCTTCGCCGGTTGCTCCTGTTTCGCGGATATCCTGCAGGGTGACTTTCAGCGATGCGACAAGATTGTTATGGGTAATGGAGAGAGATTGCAGGGCACGGCGAAGCAGCTGCACATGCTCCTTGGTAATCGCTTCTAGACAGCGTTCTGCGATTTCGGCAGGCTTCACACCGTATTCGAGCAGCTTGGATGCGATCTTCATCACATTAGATGTGGTGTTGGAGTAGCGGAAACCGCCTGTATCCGTCATCAATCCGGTATAGATGCAGGTCGCAATCTCAGGTGTCAGCTCGAATTCGCCGGCTTCCACCAGCTCATACATCATCTCAGCGGTCGCTGCTGCATCGGTACGGATGACATTGTACGTGCCGAACTTGTCGTTGGTGGGGTGGTGGTCAATGTTGAGGAGCTGAACATCTGGTGCAAACAGGTGCTGCACATCCCCCATCCGGTAGGAATCAGCCGCATCGACAGCGATCACACGGGAAAAGGTTTCATTCAGCTTAGTCTGAGACAAGTCGACGATTTCTTTGGCCTTTGGCAAAAAATCAAACTTGTCAGGAGTTTCCCCTTCATTGACAATCACATAGCTCTTGCCCAGCTGATCTAAGATCAAAGCAGTCGCGCAGGCGGAGCTTGTGGTGTCGCCGTCAGGACTGACGTGAGAAATAACGAGGAAGCGCTCGTTATCACGAATGAAACGAGCAGCCTCCTTCAAAGATTCTAGATATTGACTCATACTTGCTTTTCTCCTTGTGGAGTGGAGATATCGCGAAGGATGGTTTCGATCTTGTTGCCGTAGTCGATTGACTCGTCCAATTTAAAAACGAGGTCGGGGATATGGCGCAATTTGATGCGACGGCCAATTTCCGTACGCAAAAAGCCTTTTGCTTTGGTGAGACCAGCCAGTGTACCTTCACGCTTATCGGCATCGCCAAATACGCTGATGTAGACCTTGGCTTGCTGCAGATCGCTTGTTACCTCTACACCTGTAACGGTGACAAAGCCAATGCGTGGGTCCTTCATCTCACGTTGTAACAGGATGCTCAGTTCTTTTTTGATTTCTTCATTAACGCGGCTCATGCGTGTTTTGTTCATGCTCATAAATACGTCACCTCCAAAATTCCCGCCTCAATCGTAGTATTCCGCATTGACGGAGATCAACTCTGCATCAGGGGTGATTTCCACAAAGCGGACAATCGTGTCAAGTTCTCTCTGTAAAAATGACATTTCATTGGCAACGGCAGCGATACCTAGACCGGTACGCTGCCATTGTTCCAGATAATCCATTTCGGATACAGAGACGTTGAACTTGTTACGGATTTGCTTGGTTAAGCTTTTTACGATCGAACGCTTTTCCTTCAGACTATGACAGGAAGGTAGAAAAAGTTCAATACGCAAAACTCCAACCATTACGCTTTCACTTCAACCATGATGAAGGCTTCGATCAGGTCGCCTTCTTTGACATCGCTGTAGCGTTCGAGCGTGATACCGCACTCGTAACCAGTTGCCACTTCTTTGACATCGTCTTTGAAGCGCTTGAGGGTATCGAGCTTGCCTTCGTGGATGACGACGCCATCACGGATCAGGCGGGCACCAGCATCACGGGAGATTTTACCTTCGGTGACGTAGCAACCTGCGATATTACCCACTTTGGATACTTTGAAGACTTGACGGATCTCGGCTGTACCGATGATCTGTTCTTTAAATACAGGATCGAGCATCCCTTTGAGAGCAGCTTCGATCTCTTCGATTACTTTGTAGATGATGCTGTGCAGACGGATGTCGATTTTCTCTTGTTCCGCCATGCTGCGTGCATTCGGTTCAGGACGTACGTTGAAGCCGATGATGATCGCATTGGATGCGTTCGCGAGGGTTACGTCGGACTCGGTGATCGCACCTGCACCTGTGTGGATGACTTTTACGCGGGTACCGTTGACATCGATTTTCTCCAAAGAACCACGGAGTGCTTCGACAGAACCTTGTACGTCCGCTTTGAGGATGAGGTTGAGTTCCTTGATATCGCCTTCTTGGATTTGTTGGAACAAATCGTCAAGGGATACCTTGGAGTTGGCACGACGCTCGGATTCACGCTGCTTGCTTGCACGCGCTTCCCCGATGGCACGGGCTTTCTTCTCGTCCTCGAACACCATGAACTGATCGCCCGCTTGTGGGACATCGTTCAGACCGGTGATCTCGATTGGTGTAGATGGGCCTGCTTCTTTCACACGACGGCCTTTGTCGTTGACCATCGCACGGATACGGCCAAAGGTCGCACCTACTACGATTGGGTCACCGATTTTGAGCGTACCGGATTGAACGAGTACACGTGCAACCGGACCGCGACCTTTATCCAGCTCTGCTTCGACAACCGTACCACGGGCACGTTTGTTGCCATTGGCTTTGAGCTCTTGTACCTCTGCTACGAGCAGGATGTACTCGAGGAGCTCTTCGAGACCGATGCGTTGTTTTGCAGAGATTGGGCAGAAGATGGTCTCGCCGCCCCACTCCTCTGCTACGAGGCCGTAAGCCATGAGCTCTTGCTTGATGCGGTCGAGGTTCGCTTCTGGTTTGTCGATTTTGTTGACAGCTACGATGATTGGTACGTTCGCAGCTTTCGCGTGGCTGATCGCTTCGATGGTCTGTGGCATAACGCCGTCATCTGCTGCCACCACGAGGATAGTGATGTCGGTGATCTGTGCACCACGGGAACGCATGGTCGTGAACGCCGCGTGACCAGGGGTATCCAAGAAGGTGATCTTTTTGTTCTTGATCTCAACTTGGTACGCACCGATGTGCTGGGTGATACCGCCTGCTTCGCCTGCTACTACGTTGGTAGAGCGGATCGCGTCAAGCAGGGTGGTTTTACCGTGGTCAACGTGACCCATGATGGTAACAACCGGTGGACGTTCAGACAGATCGTCCGGTTCGTCAGTTTCTGCGATGGTTTCGAAGTTGGTTTCATCGATGATGATTTTCTCTTCAACCTCGACACCATAATCTGAACAAATCAACTCGATGGTATCCTTGTCGAGATCTTGGTTGATCGTCGCCATCGTACCGAGCATGAAGAGCTTTTTGATGATCTCAGCTGGCTCTTTGCGCAGTTTTTTCGCGAGTTCACCAACGGTCAGAGACTCGGTGAAGGTGATTTTGCTTGGTGGTTCCAGTTGTGGGCGTGGCTGTTGTTGAGGGAACGGACGACGGCCTTGTTGTCCGCCGCGGTTGTTGTTGCCGCCACGGTTGAGACCTGGGCCTTTTTTGTTGTCTTCAAAGGTTTTTTTCACTTGTGGGCCCTTCTTGATCTTTTCACGTTTTTCCAACCCAGCTTTGTTGTTAGGCAGTTTTACTTTGTCTTCGTAGTCTGGGGTGGTTGTTTCTGTTGATTCCACTGGCGTTGTTTCCGGCTTGGCTGCTTGAGGTGTGGTTTGATTTTGATTCTTTTTGGTCATATCGTTTGCTTTTCGCTCCTGATTCTTCCCCTGATTTTGGTGCGAGCGCGGGTCTTGTGATTTGGAAGCTGATTGTCCTTGCTGTTGCTCGCTTGTTTGCTTCCCTTTATCTTGAACCACCGGTTGTTGACCGGAGGCGTTTGATTTCAATTTGGCGAGATGCTGTTCCAGCTTCTCTATGGTTTCTGGTTCCATGATGCTCATGTGATTTGCCACTTCTATATTAATACGCTTTAAGAGGTTTAAAATTTCTTTACTGCTCATGTTATGCGTTTTTGCGTATTCATATACGCGTGTCTTCATGCAATCACCCCTGATTTAGAAATTAGGCGTGAGGAGTTCTTGGATATTTTTGGCGAAGTTCCCATCCGTGATGGCAATGGAAACCCGCGCCTCTTTTCCAATGGCTTGCCCAAGTTCGTATCGGGTTAAAAGCGCGTAGCATGGTACCTGATAATGCTGGCACTTATCCGTCACTTTCTTGGCGGTGTTTGCGGAAGCGTCGGTAGCCAGGAGCACGATCTTTGCTTGCCCCTTGCGAACCGCATCGACGACGAGCCCCTCACCTGTTACGATTTTGCGAGCGCGCATGGCGAGACCCAGCAGGTTGGAGACTTTTGGATTCATCGGCCCATCATCTCCATCCATGTAGTACGGAACTCTTCATACTGCTCTTGTGAAATGGAGGTGTTCAAGGCACGCTCAAGCACCTTTTTCCATTTCCCCGCTGCAAACGTGTCCGGCGTCAGGCAACTCTCTTGCCGGCATACATAGGTGCCGCGTCCGGCGGCCCGCCCGCTCTGGTCAATCAGGATCTGATCGTCAGGCGTACGGACAACCCGCAGCAATTCTTTCTTGGGGTACATGTTTTGGCAAACGATACATTTGCGCAAGGGTACCTTTTTTACTTTCATTGGAAGTCCACATCCGCAGAGCCTTCATGTGCGTCAGCATCGGTGTCCATGTCGGCCACCTCAGAAGTCTTTGGATATTCGATTCCTTCTTGCTCGGCTTGGGATTCGCTCTTGATGTCGATTTTCCAGCCGGTCAGCTTCGCTGCTAATCGAGCGTTCTGACCGCGTTTGCCGATGGCGAGGGAGAGCTGGTAATCCGGTACGATGACACGGGTTACTTTTTCTGCCTCGTTGACATCCACGTAGAGAACCTTGGATGGGGAGAGTGCGTTCGCCACGTATTCAGCCGGATCTTCGGACCAGCGGACGATATCGATCTTCTCACCTTTGAGTTCGCTGACGATGGTCTGTACGCGCATGCCTTTCGGGCCTACACAAGCACCGACCGGATCAACTTCTGGATTGATGGAATGAACAGCGATCTTGGAGCGGTCGCCTGCTTCACGTGCGACAGACTTGATCTCTACTACGCCGTCGTAGATCTCTGGCACTTCGAGTTCGAAGAGGCGCTTCAAGAGGCCTGGATGTGTGCGGGAGACGACGATCTGCGGGCCTTTTGTGGTTTTTTCCACCTTGATGATGTAGGCCTTGATGCGGTCTTGGGTCTTGAATTCATCGACAGGCATTTTTTCGGTGAGCGGCATGATCGCTTCTACCTTGCCAAGGTCGATGTAGTAAAAACGTGCATCTTGGCGTTGGACGATACCCGTTACGATATCTTCTTCACGCTCGATGAATTCGCTGTAGATGAGACCACGCTCTGCTTCGCGGATGCGCTGGGTAACCACTTGCTTCGCGGTCTGTGCAGCGATCCGTCCGAAGTCACGCGGGGTAACCTCGATCTCAACGATATCCTCTAAGCGGAAGTTCGGGTCGATCTCTTGTGCAGCCTCAAGGGAAATCTCAAGGCGCGGGTCAAATACTTCCTCCACGACTTCTTTGCGTGCAAATACGCGAACCTGACCGGAGTGGCGGTTTACGTCTACACGGACGTTTTGTGCGGAGTTAAAGTTGCGTTTATAACCTGAAATCAAAGCAGCCTCGATGGCTTCGATCAGCACCTCTTTGTCAATGCCCTTCTCACGTTCCAAATCGTGAAGTGCGTCAATAAATTCTGCGTTCATGGCTGAACTGTAGCCTCCTTTCAACTAAAAAACGATAGCCGTACGGGCCTCGTTGATTTGCCCCATCTCAATGGTGTAGGTCTTCTTCGCTTCTTGGACGGTCAGCTTGCCGTCCTCGAATGTGGTGAGTAATCCTTCGATGGTGCTCTCGCCGTCAACAGGCTCGGTAGTGGTGATATGTACATTCTTGCCGACCGCTTTGCGATAATCCTTTTCGTTACGCAACGGGCGCTCTGCACCCGGTGAAGACACTTCAAGGAAATACGCAGTTGGAATCGGGTCAAGTTCGTCCAGACGCTGACCAAGCTTTTCGCTGACCAGACCGCAATCGTCAATATCTACGTTGCCAGTCTCATTATCAATAAAGACGCGAAGGAACCAGTTGGACCCTTCCTTCTTGTATTCGATATCTACCAGTTCCAATCCTGTTTCTTCCATGATCGGTGCCAATAGGTCCGCTACAATTTCTGTTACCTTGCTCAAGCAAGTACCTCCTTTAAATCCTTCGCTGTGCGTTTTCGAATTGAGTTCAAGAAGAAAGAGTGGGTTTCCCCACTCTTAATCGATGTATCACCAGTATTTCCAAAAGAATTATATCATAGAACCCTTTGGTTTGACAACCTTTGGGGAATTTGGCTCACGTGACCGTGAATGCCCGAGTCTGCATTAGAATAGGGACAACTGATTGGATTCAGGCAGTCCGGTGAGTGCCCCCTGCTGCTCTAACAGCTCCAGATTGGTTTTGGAAATCTTCGCACGGGAGAGCAGGTCTTCTTTGGAGAGGAACTCGCCGTCTTCGCGTGCTTTGACCAAGCTCAACGCCGCGTTGTCGCCAAGACCGGCCAACGCATTGAATGGGGCCAGTAGGGAATCGTCTTCGATCAGGAACTTGGTCGCGTCCGAGCGGTAGAGGTCGACGTTTTTGAACTTGTAGCCGCGCTCCACCATCTCCAATGCGATCTCGAGTACGGTGAGCAGCGCTTTTTCTTTTGGCTGGGCGTCGTGACCCTTGTCCTCGATCTCTTCGATTTTTTGACGGATCGCGGCGGAGCCTTTGACCATCAGCGGGATATCGAAGTCGTCAGCACGGACAGAGAAATAGGTCGCATAGTACTCCAGCGGGTAATGCACCTTGAACCAGGCGATCCGTACCGCCATCATAACGTATGCGGTCGCATGCGCTTTTGGGAACATGTACTTGATCTGTTTGCAGGACCAGATGTACCAGTCTGGAACGTTGTGCTTTTTCATCTCTTCTTCCATCTCTTCGGTCAGACCCTTACCCTTACGCACGCTCTCCATGATTTTGAAGGCGAAGGATGGTTCTAGTCCGGCATAGATGAGATAGACCATGATGTCGTCACGACAACCGATTACGTCTGCCAGCTTACAAGTCCCTTGGCGGATCAGCTCCTGGGCGTTGTTGAGCCATACGTCCGTACCATGGGAAAGTCCGGAGATCTGCACAAGCTCGGAGAAGGTGCTTGGCTTGGTATCTTCTAACATCTGGCGTACGAATTTGGTACCAAACTCTGGGATACCAAGTGTCCCCATGTTGGAGCGGATCTTATCAGGGGTAACACCGAGGGCTTCCGTGCTGGAGAAGATAGACATCGTTTTCGGGTCATCCAGTGGAATCTTTTTCGGGTCAAGACCAGTCAAGTCTTGGAGCATCCGGATCGCGGTCGGATCATCGTGCCCCAGAATATCGAGCTTGAGCAAGTTATCGTGGATCGAGTGGAAGTCGAAGTGTGTGGTCTTCCACTCAGCAGATTGGTCGTCGGCTGGGAACTGGATCGGGCAGAAGTCCTCGATCTCCATGTAGTCCGGTACTACGATGATCCCGCCCGGGTGCTGACCCGTGGTGCGTTTGACCCCGGTACAGCCGTTGACAATCCGTGCGATCTCAGCACCGCGCAGCATCATTTTGCGCTCGTCTGCAAACTTGCGGACATACCCGTAGGCAGTCTTCTCCGCTACCGTACCGATTGTACCTGCACGGTATACATATTCTTCTCCGAAAAGTACTTTGGTGTAGTTATGCGCTTGTGGCTGATACTCCCCGGAGAAGTTCAAGTCGATATCGGGAACCTTGTCCCCTTTAAAGCCAAGGAACGTCTCGAACGGGATGTCTTGTCCGTCTTTATCATAGGCCGTGCCACATTTTTCACAGTTTTTATCAGGCAAGTCAAAGCCAGAACCGATCGATCCATCGAGGATGAACTCGCTGTGCTTGCAATTCGGGCACAGGTAGTGCGGCGGCAGTGGGTTAACCTCAGTGATGTCGGACATCGTGGCGACGATAGACGAACCTACGGAACCACGTGAACCGACGAGATAGCCGTCATTGAGCGACTTGGTTACGAGGCGCTGGGAGATCAGATAGATAACGCCAAAACCGTGCTTGATGATCGAGGTCAGTTCTTTTTCCAGACGGGCCTCAACCAGCTCAGGCAACGGATCGCCATAGAGACGCTTCGCCTTGGCGTAGCACATCTCGCGCAGCTCATCGTCTGCCCCTTCGATAATCGGGGTGTACAGCTTGTCTGGGATCGGGCTGACGTCCTCGATCATATCAGCAATCGCATTGGTGTTGGTGATGACGATTTCTTTGGCGATGTGCTCGTCAAAATGGTTAAAGGCATGGAGCATCTCGTCTGTCGACATGAAATAGAGCGGCGGCTGGTCGTTGGCATCCTGATCGCCTTTGGACAACAGGAAGACTTCGCGGAACAGGTGGTCTTCCGGATTGAGGAAGTGCACGTCCCCAGTCGCTACGACCGGTTTGCCCAGCTCTTTCCCGATCTCATAGATGGTTTTATGGTAGCCGCGCACGATATCGAGGTTCTCGATCGTCTCGTTGCGCATCAAGCCACGGTAATGCTCTGGAGGCTGCAGCTCGATATAGTCATAGAAGCGGGCGACATCCTTGAGCTCTTCACGGTTTTTCCCGCGCAGGATCGCTTGAAAGACTTCGCCCTCTTTGCAGGCTGTACCGATGAGCAGACCTTCTCGGTACTTGGTCAGGACACTGCGCATAATCCGTGGTACACGGTAGTAAGTCTGGGTATGCGAATGACTGACCAGCTTGTACATGTTCTTGAGTCCTGTCTGGTTCTGAACGAGAATGGTCGCGTGGAACGGACGGGAGCTCTTGTAGTCCGCTCTGGCATTGCTTCGTTCGTTTAACTCCGTCATAGAAGTGATTTCTGCTTCTTTGATGTCTTTGAGCATCTGTTGGAACAAGTGTGCAAGCGCGACGGTATCGTCTAACGCACGGTGAGCATTGACCAGATCGATATTAAAGCGCTTCGCCAGTGTACCCAGACGATAGTTACGCATGTCAGGATACAGCATACGGGCAAGCGGCAGGGTATCGAGTACAGCATTGGTCCAACGCTCCATGCCGATCCGCTGACCGCAGGCATTCAAGAAGCCCAAGTCAAACTCGGCATTGTGCGCAACCAGAACCGCATCACCGGCAAACTCGCGGAACTGACGCAGCACGACATCCAGCTTCGGCTGACCGCGCAGCATTTCATTGGTAATCCCGGTGATCTCCGTTGTCTTCGGTCCGACATCAAAACCAGGGTCGATCAGCTCGGTCCACTGGTCGATGATCTCGGAGCCTTTCATTTTGACAGCGGCGATCTCGATGATCGTATGCTCGTTGGCATTGAGACCCGTCGTCTCCGTGTCAAATACGATGTATGGGGTATTCTCATCAATCGGCAGGTTATTCGAGCCGTCTTGCATCAGGTTGTAGACGACATCGATTCCGTCCTCGACGACATAGGCTTCCATCCCCAGCAGGCACTTCATATTGTTTTTCTTACAAAGGCTGTAGGCTTCCGGGAACGCCTGTACGACACCATGGTCGGTGACGGCAATCGCTTTGTGTCCCCATTTGGCAGCAGTGGAGATGAGCGATTTGAGGTTGATCACGCCATCGAGCATACTCATCGGTGTATGGGCGTGCAGCTCGACGCGCTTCTCCCCTTCTGCACGATCTTTACGTCCGCGCTGTTCGATCTGGTTGAGGTCGTTGGCCATCATGCACAACTCGCGCATGAAGGTGTCATGCTGTACACTGCCTCGGACTTTTAACCACATGCCGTCCTTGACTGCTTCGAGCATTTTGACGTCTTCTTTGTCGCGGGAGAAAATCTTGATAGTGAGGGAATCCGTGTAGTCGGTGATATGGAACGTCAGGATATGGCGTCCACTCTTCAGCTCGCGGATCTCGGCGTTAAACACCTGACCTTGGATTGTGATGCGTCGTTCTTCCTCGGTAATCTCACAGATCGGTACAGGCTCGTCCTTGATGTCATAGCCGATAACCAGATTGGTAATCGCTTCGGTTGCGCCTTTATCAGATGCAGCCTGTGCTTGTGACTGTTGTGCCTGCACTCTGGCTGCTTCGAGCAGGGCGCGCTCCTCTTCCTTGCGCTGCTCCATAAATGCCTGGAAGGCCTCGTCCGATTCTTCCGCGACAAACGTAAAGCGTGGACGCACCTCGGCCACTTTATGAAACGCATCGGAGAGAATCTGATCCGCACGCTTTTGCTTGAGAATCTCAATCGACATCTCGGTCGGCATGTGCAGCTTTACTTCATCCCCTGCAACCGATTTGCGTCCGGCGCGGATGGTTCCCGCCATCGAACTGATTTTATTTTCCAAATCTCCGATGATCAGATCCCAATACTCTTCCACCAAGAACTCAACCGGTGGAGTCTGTGCATAACGAAAAAAAGCATCTACTTTGGCAATGTGCGCAAATGTCTGTGTCAGCTTCGCCATAAAGGCTCGGTGTACATCCACAGGCACGAGCGATTTCATCGTAAAGTGAAATACCCATTCCTTGGTTTGTTTATAGACTTCCAGCTTGTCGATCTGTCCGTCATGAAAATAGCTATTGATCATATCTGCAGGCACTTCCATCTGCTTTAGGAGCAGTTGAAAACGCTGTTTCTGTTCATTGATTGTATCCACAGTTCTCCATCACCCCATCTTGCTTACAAGAAAAAGGTACCCCTGATTTGGAGTACCTTTAGAAATTCGACAAGTTTTGCTGTGATTCCTGCTTGATTGACGAATTGGTTGGGTGGGGAGTGTTGGCAGCCTACCCAGTTCCGATTCATCCCACTTCACGGATTCTTACAGCTTCGCGATCAGCTCTTGGACAAAGCCAGTCAGCTTGTCCAGCTCTACGTTGAAGGTTTCGCCGGTACGGCGTACGCGCACTTCTACTTGGCCTTCTGGGAGGAGCTTGTCAGAGACAGTGATACGAAGCGGCAGACCGATCAAATCCGCATCCTTGAACTTGACACCTGCACGCTCTGGACGGTCATCGAACAGAACCTCCAGACCTGCTTGGGTCAATTCTTGAGTGATGCGCTCACTCACGGCATACTGCTCTTCTACCTTGGCATTGATTGGAATCACATGCACATGGTATGGAGCGATAGAAGCCGGCCAGATGATTCCGTTCTCATCGTTGTTTTGCTCGATTGCTGCAGCCAGTGTACGGGATACCCCGATACCATAGCAACCCATGATGACGGTCTGTTCACGGCCGTTTTCATCGAGGAACTTCGTGCCCATCGCTTTGGAATATTTCGTGCCGAGCTTGAAGACGTGACCTACTTCTACCCCGCGGGCAAATTGGATGCGTCCGTTGTCGCGTGGAGATTTGTCCCCTTCTACGACATTGCGCAGATCGGTGAAGGTCTTCACTTGGAAATCACGGCCGTATTGTACATTCTTCAGGTGGTAGTCTGCTTCATTGCCGCCGACAACCGCACTGGAGATTTCTTGGATAAAGTTGTCCGCTACGATATCCACTTTTTCTGGATCGAGACCGACTGGACCGATAAAGCCAGGTACGGCACCGATTGCGAGGATATCTGCTTCACTTGCCATATCGACAAATGTAGCATCGTAGAGGTTTTTCAGCTTCACTTCGTTGAGCTCATGATCGCCGCGTACCAGTACGAGGACGATTTTGTCATCTACTTTGTACACCAGGCTCTTGAAGATGTCGCGAGCTTCCACGTTGAGCGCTTCAACCAGCTGATCGATGGTGCGAACGCCTGGGGTGTGTACCTTTTCAGCAGCCGCTACATCGCCTGTTGGTGCGGTTGGGCCTTCGTAGACGGTTTCTGCTTTTTCGAGGTTGGCAGCATAGTCGCTTTGGTCGGAGTAAGCGATGGTATCTTCCCCGATCTCACACAGCGCCATGAATTCGTAGGTGCCAGTACCGCCGATGGAGCCAGCATCTGCTTCTACCGCACGGAAGTTGAGACCGACGCGGGTAAAGATGCGCTGATACGCGTCAAACATCGCATCAAAGCTCTTATCCAGACCTTCCTGTGTCGTGTCAAAGGAGTAAGCATCCTTCATGATGAACTCGCGGCAACGGATCAGACCGAAGCGAGGGCGTACTTCATCGCGGAATTTGGTTTGGATTTGGTAGAGATTGATCGGCAGTTTTTTGTAGGAGTTGATCTCGTCTGCCACGAGGGAGCTGACGACTTCCTCATGGGTTGGACCAAGTGCGAACGGACGATCGTGACGGTCAGAGAGACGCATCAGCTCCGGTCCGTATACATCCCAGCGTCCGCTTTTTTGCCAGAGCTCTGCTGGTTGGATCGCTGGCATGAGGATTTCTTGTGCGCCTGCACGGTTCATCTCATCACGCACGATCGCTTGGATCTTGTGGAGTACACGAAGCGCAAGCGGCAGGAACGTGTACACCCCGGAAGCGATTGGACGGGCCATACCTGCACGGAGCAACAGCTTGTGGCTGGCGATCTCCGCGTCGGAAGGTACTTCCCGTAAAGTAGGAATCAGGATTTGACTTTGCTTCAACACAACACGACACTCCCCACGTTATTCAACCATTGAATGGATTTCTTTCATCAACTCTTCAAAGAGTTCGGTTTCCTTCACCTTACGTACGATTTCACCGTTACGGAAGATCAGGCCCTCACCGTTACCACCAGCTACACCTACGTCTGCTTCACGTGCTTCGCCAGGGCCGTTAACCGCGCAGCCCATAACCGCGATCTTGAGTGGTGTTTTCAGGTTGGAAACCGCATCTTCTACCTTGGTCGCCAAGCCGATCAAATCAATCGCACAACGGCCGCAGGACGGGCACGCGATGACGACTGGTTCGTTGTTGACGATATCGAGGCTCTTGAGGATCTGCTTACCAACCTTGATCTCTTCTACCGGATCAGCGGTCAGAGAGACACGGATGGTGTCACCGATGCCCATGGAGAGTACGGTACCGATCCCGACAGAGGATTTGACTGTACCGGAGAACAGTGTCCCCGCTTCGGTAACCCCTACGTGCAATGGATACTTGCGCTTCTCGGCCATCAGAGAATAGGTCTGGATCATCGTCGGTACGTCCGATGATTTAAGTGAGATCACGATGTTGTCGAAGTTGAGATCTTCGAGAATCTCCACGTGGCTCATCGCGCTCTCTACGATTGCTTCTGGGCTTGGATAGCCGTATTTATCAAGCAGACGCTTTTCTACAGAACCGGAGTTAACCCCGATACGGATTGGGATATTGCGCTCACGGCATGCTTCTACGACCGCTTTGGTTTTTTCTTTGGAACCGATGTTACCCGGATTGATACGGATCTTGTCGATACCGCTCTCCGCTGCGATCAGTGCCAATTTATGATCAAAGTGAATATCCGCCACGAGTGGCAGCGGAGAACGTTCCTTGATGGATTTAATCGCTCTGGCCGCATCTTCGTTGATAACTGCCAGACGAACGATTTGGCAACCTGCTTCATGAAGAGCATTGATCTGTGCCAGTGTTGCTTCCACGTCACGGGTATCTGCTGTGGTCATCGATTGGATCACAACACCCTTTTGTCCGCCAATTTGTACGTCACCCACGAATACCGGTTTCGTCTCCTCGCGCTTAAACAAGGTAAGCACTCTCCTTTAAGTAAGTTATCTGTGTATTAGTTTTGGAAAAACAACCGTTGAATGTCGTTCCAAGTCACGACGACGATCAAAAGCATCAGGAAGGCAAAGCCCACGAAGTGAACCAGACCTTCTTTGTTCGGATCAACAGGGCGTCCACGCAAGGCCTCGATCCCGAGGAACACCAGACGTCCACCATCGAGTGCAGGCAACGGCAGCAGGTTAAACAGCCCCAAGTTGACACTCAGTACTGCTGTCCAACGAATCAGCACTTCAAATCCTTTGGTTGCAAAATGACCTGTCATCTGCAAAATACCAGCAGGACCGCTCAGTTCGTTGAGACCGACTCCGCCCGTCACCAGTTTCCCCAAACCGGTAAGGATCATCATCGTAAAATCGTAGGTGGCCATCCCACCGTATTTAATAGATTCGACAAACGAATACTCAATGACCTGCGTCATTTTGATTTTCCCAACATTATCCTCTGTAACAGGTGTGACCGGAATCTTCAGTTCTTCACCGTTACGCGAAACGACGAGGTTAAGCTGCTTGCCTGGTGACTGGTTGATCGTCACCGCAACCTGTTCCCATGTAGATACTGGACTGCCATTGATGGAAAGCACACGGTCACCAGTACGTAGTCCCGCCTGTGCCGCAGGTCCACCCGCTACCACTTCACCGATAATCGGCTCGTTGGACGGAATCCCATACGCCATCGCAGCACCTGTCAAAAGAACAAAAGCAAGCAGGAAGTTAGCTGCAGGTCCGGCAAAGATCGCCCAGAAACGCTGGGAGACGGTTTTACCGCGGAATTGACGGTTCAGTGGAGCAATCTGTGCCTCTTGTCCGTTATTGACAAGCATGGCCTGTGGGTCGACGTGGTATGTACGACTCTCCCCTTCCTGCTCAAGCAGGATCGTCAGCTGCTTCTCCAGATCAAACGAAATGAGAGTACCGTATACCACGCGGCTTGATGTGGAGCGCGGTTCATTGACCAGAATCCGTTTCACCCGGTCGTGCTCTCCCAGCTCCAGTCCGACCTCCATGTGTGGCTTCAATACATCCATCTCCGGGTCTTCCCCCGCCATGCGGACAAGACCACCGATCGGGAGCAGACGAAGCGTGTACTCGGTCTCTCCCCGTTTTACACTAAAAATACGCGGCCCCATACCCAATGCGAATTCTCGGCAAAGGATACCGGCTCGTCTCGCTAATAAAAAGTGTCCCAGCTCGTGCACAAAGACAAGCACGCCGAATACAACAATCATCGCGATGATAGATCCAGGTCCGAATGAGCTGATAGCAGGCAATGAACTAGCCACCTTTCACTTCAAGTATCGTATTCCTTGCCCTTACTGGGCCTCCCGACGCGCCCACGCATCTGCTTCGATGATCTCGGCAAGCGTCGGGTTGGTACGGATGTGGTGCTTGTCGCACACGGAATGCACGACGTTCTCAATCTCAATGAATGAGATCTCACCGCGCAAAAAGCGGGAAACGGCAATTTCATTGGCTGCGTTCATCACGGTCGGTAAGGTGCCGCCTGCTCTTCCACATTCATACGCTAACTGTAACATGGGATATCGTTCAAAATCCATCTTACGGAAGTTGAGCGTACCAAACTTAACGAGGTCCAAAGGCTCTGTAGCCAGCGGCAGTCGTGCAGGATAGCTGAGCGCATACTGGATCGGTACCTTCATATCTGGTGTTCCCAGCTGTGCCATGACTGCCCTGTCCTTGTATTCTACCATAGAATGGATGATACTTTCATGGTGCAGGATGCACTCAATCTGCTCGTACGGCATTTGGAACAGCCAGTGGGCCTCCAACACTTCCAGACCCTTGTTCATCATCGTCGCTGAATCAATCGTGATTTTGGCTCCCATACTCCAGTTGGGATGGGCCAGCGCGTCCTGAACCGTCACGTTAGCGAGCTGCTCCCGTGTCAGGTGGCGAAATGATCCACCCGATGCGGTCAAGATGATCTTGGATACATCTTCACGACGCTCCCCTTGCATGCACTGAAAGATCGCGGAGTGTTCACTGTCTACTGGAATAATTGCGACATTGTTCTTTTTCGCCGCTTCCATCACGATGTGACCGGCACTCACCAGTGTCTCTTTGTTGGCAAGCCCGATCGTTTTGCCTGCTTCAATCGCAGCCAGTGTAGGTGCGACCCCCACACTGCCGACGATGGCGGTCATCACGAAGTTGGCTGACGGATGACTGGCTGCCGCTAACAGTCCTTCCTCTCCGTATACGATTTCACCGCGCCATTGGTTACCATCGAGCCGCACTTTTAATTCCTTGGCAGCGGCTTCAGTGGCTACGGATACCAATTCCGGCTGAAATTCGTTCACTTGTGCCACCAGCAGATCGATATTGGCACCAGCCGCCATGCTGACGACTTGGTAATCTTCGGGATGCTGTCGGACTACTTCTAGTGTACTAGTGCCGATTGAACCTGTAGAACCAAGCAATGCGATTCTTTTCAACTGCTTCACCTCAACCCATCTTTACACGATTCCGATGTTCTGCCTTCTACGAAAGTCCAAGCAGATACAAGGTCGGAAATACGATTAATAAACTGTCAAAGCGGTCAAGCACCCCGCCGTGTCCGGGAATGATCTGACCAGAGTCTTTTACGCCAAAATGACGCTTCATCCCCGACTCGACCAAATCACCCATCTGTGCCACAATCCCGGTCACAAAAGCAATCCCGAGCGCTTGGACAAAAGGCAGTGCCCCGCTTACATGATTCCAGATCAAAAGCTGGTTGACCCCGACCACGATCAGCATCGCAATGAACAGACCGCCAATGGAGCCTTCCACCGTTTTATTGGGGGAAATCGCGGGCCACAGTTTGGTTTTCCCCATGGAACGACCGACGAAATAAGCTCCGGAGTCTGTCGACCAGATGCCCAACAGAATCAGCATCGTCAGCCAAAAACTGCCTCCGGTCGCTTCCTGCCGCATCGCCGCCATGTACTGAAAGCCGTATCCTATGTATAACGCCCCAAGGATCGTTAGGGCGACATGTTCAATGTGAAACTCGTTTTTACGTAAAACCGAGTAAAACAACAGAAGAAGCAAAATGGACATAAGCAAACTGCTAAAATTGATTGGTACTTGTGCTCCGAAAAACAGGTAGGGCCAGAGAGTTCCTCCCATCAGCAAATAACTGAGTAAACCAGGTACAGAGAATGGCGGTATCTTCGCCATCCGCAAAAATTCGAAAAGGCCAATCAAGGCCAATAAAAAAATCAAGCCAGAATACCAAATATCCCCCAAATAGACGAGGGTAATAAAGATGATTCCGCCTATGACGCCTGTTATGATTCGTTGCTTCACGACATTTCCACCTCTTTGGCTCTATACCGCGCCATAGCGACGCGCCCGCCCTTGGTATTCGGCGATTGCTTGGTAAAAATGCTCTTTGTTGAAATCAGGCCAAAGCACATCGGTAAACCATAGTTCCGTATAGGCCAGCTGCCAAAGCATGAAATTGCTCAAACGGATCTCACCGCTCGTACGAATCAGCAGATCCGGGTCAGGTAAATCTCTTGTGTACAGATGGTCATTCACAAGGGCATCATTGATCTCGTCCGGACGCAGTTTACCGTCTGCAACCAGCTGCGCGATCTCTGTAACCGCATTGGTGATCTCTGTACGTCCGCCATAGTTTAAGGCGAAGTTTAGAATCAGTCCGGTGTTGTTTTTGGTTCTTTCTTCTCCAGCCAGTAACGCCTTCAGCGTAAAGTCCGGAAGACCTTGTTGAATCCCCAGCATCCGGATGCGGATATTGCGTTCAATCAATTCGTCCAATTCTGTCGTCAAGAATTCCTGCGGCAGTTTCATCAAAAAGTCGACCTCATCGCGTGGACGCTTCCAGTTCTCTGTGGAAAACGCGTACATCGTCAAGGCCTCTACTCCAATGTCATCTGCGGCTTTTACGATTTCTTTGACGGTTTTCATTCCCTGGCGGTGACCTGCGATGCGCGGCAGACTGCGGGATTTCGCCCAGCGTCCATTGCCGTCCATGATGACCGCGATATGTTTCGGGATTGCTCCGTTTTCATCAAATACATGTGTTTTGTCTGTTTGTTCGGCTTTATTGCCCAACATCTTCTGAATTCGCTCTAGCATAAAGGTTGCCCCCAAAACGAGAGATATAGACATTGCCCCCCTCACGAAGAGGGGGAATGCTTACTCTCATTATACTTCCAAGATGTCTTTTTCTTTCTCTTTTACTACTTTATCCACTTCAGCAATGTACTTGTCCGTTGTTTTTTGCACGGTTTCTTGATGGCGGCGGGATTCGTCTTCGGAGATCGTACCGTCTTTTTCAAGCTTTTTCAGTTCGTCATTGGCATCGCGGCGGATGTTGCGGATCGCCACTTTGGACTCTTCACCGGATTTGCCGGCTACTTTTACCAGTTCTTTACGGCGCTCTTCTGTAAGTGCTGGAATCACGATACGGATGATGTTACCGTCATTGCTTGGGTTGAGGCCAAGATCAGACTGTTGAATGGCTTTGTCGATATCTTTGAGCGCGGATTTGTCCCATGGTTGGATGGTCAACAGACGCGGCTCAGGTACGCTCACGTTCGCCAATTGAGCAATCGGAGTCGGTGTGCCGTAGTAGTCCACTACGATTTTATCCAGCATCGCTGGGTTGGCACGGCCTGCGCGAAGTGTTGCGAGATCGCGCTTTAGGTTGGTAATCGCTTTTTGCATGCGGTCTTCTGCATCTTTTAAAATAGACTGTGGCATTTAGGCTTCCCCCTTCACAAGTGTACCAATCTTATCGCCCATCACGGTACGGCGGATGTTGCCCTCTTCCGTGATATTGAAGACGATAAGTGGAATGTTGTTATCCATACAAAGGCTCGACGCAGTGGAATCCATGACACCCAAACCTTTGTTCAACACCTCAAGGAACGTGAGCGTGTCGTATTTCACCGCATTTGGATCAAGCTTCGGATCTGCGGAGTAGACACCGTCCACTTTGTTTTTCGCCATGAGAATCACTTCTGCTTCGATCTCAGCGGCGCGCAACGCAGCCGTGGTATCAGTCGAGAAGAACGGGTTACCGGTACCTGCCGCGAAGATCACAACGCGGTTCTTCTCCAGATGACGGATCGCTTTTCGGCGTATGTATGGCTCTGCGACCTGACGCATCTCGATAGAAGTCTGTACACGTGTCGGCACATTCACTTTTTCCAGGCCGTCTTGCAGGGCCAAAGAGTTCATGATGGTTGCAAGCATTCCCATGTAATCGGCAGTGGCACGATCCATCCCTTTGGAGCTGCCTGACAGTCCGCGCCAGATGTTACCGCCACCTACGACGATAGCAACCTGTACGCCCATCTCAACGATATCTTTGATCTGATTGGCGATGGAAAAAATCACTTTTGGGTCGATCCCGTAGCCAAGGTCACCAGCCAGCGCTTCTCCACTTAACTTTAACACGACTCGTTTATATGCAGGAAGTGGCATGTGTAAAAAGTCCTCCATTCAAATCCATTTGTTTTTACCCTTTTGCTTTTAAAAATAGGGAACACAGCGGTGTTCCCTATTGGTAAATTATTGCTTATTCACTTGCGCCATTACTTCTGCCGCGAAGTCTTCTTGTTTCTTCTCGATACCTTCACCTACTTGGTAACGTACGAAACCTTTGAGAGTAGCGCCTGCTTCTTTGAGGAGAGCAGATACTTTCTTGTCTGGGTCTTTAACGAATGGTTGTTCAACAAGAACGTACTCTTCGAAGTACTTGGAGAGGCGGCCTTCTACCATTTTTTCTACGATGTTTTCTGGTTTGCCTTCAGCCAGAGCTTGAGCTTTCAGAACTTCGCGCTCGCGTTCGATCTCATCAGCGGAAACCTCTTCACGGTTAGCAAAACGAGGAGCTGCTGCAGCTGCGTGCATAGCGAGGTCTTTTGCAAGAGATTCGTCAGTAGTGCCTTCGAGAACAGTCAGAACGCCGATGCGGCCACCTTGGTGGAGGTAAGCGCCGAAAGCACCGTTGTCAGCTTTCTCGAAGAGGGAGAAACGACGGAAGGTGATGTTTTCACCAATAGTCGCGATTTTTTCGGAGATGTGTTTTTCAAGAGTGTTTTCGCCTTGGAAAGTTGCAGCAAGAGCAGCGTCAACGGACTCAGGGCGGTTCGCTACTACGAAGTTAGCGATATCGGAAACGAGTGCTTGGAACTCAGGGTTTTTCGCTACGAAGTCAGTTTCGCAGTTTACTTCTACGATTGCGCCGAAGTTACCGGAAGTAGCTACGCCAGTGAGACCTTCAGCTGCGATACGGTCAGCTTTTTTCGCTGCTTTGATGGTACCGCGTTCGCGGAGCAGGTCAATCGCTTTTTCGATGTCGCCCTCTGTTTCTTGAAGAGCTTTTTTACATTCCATCATACCTGCACCGGTTCTGTCACGAAGATCTTTAACGAGAGCTGCACTAATGTTAGACATTGATAATTTCCTCCCAAAGGTTTTATGATGACACTTCTTAACATATGTAATGAGAGAAACGAAGTCTCCCCCACTAATATACCCTTGTTACGTGCGTGTTAAAAAAGGGTGGACGAGAGGTTCTGAAACCCTCAGTCCACCCTCATACTTACGCTGTGGTCGTTGCTTGTTCTGCACCTTGTTGGCCTTGGTTGCCTTCGAGAATAGCATCAGCCATTTTACCGGTGAGGAGTTTAACCGCGCGGATTGCATCGTCGTTACCAGGGATAACGTAGTCGATTTCGTCCGGATCGCAGTTAGTATCTACGATCGCTACAATTGGGATACCCAATTTGCGAGCTTCAGCTACCGCGATACGCTCTTTGCGTGGGTCGATCACGAAGAGTGCATCTGGCAGTTCGTTCATAGTAGCGATACCGCCGAGGAATTTCTCGAGACGGTCCATTTCTTTACGGAGAACGATAACTTCTTTTTTAGGAAGTACGGAGAAAGTACCGTCGTTTTCCATACGCTTGAGTTCAGCCAAGCGAGAAGTACGTTTTTGGATTGTAGTGAAGTTAGTGAGGGTACCACCCAACCAGCGTTGGTTGATGAAGTAGTGACCTGTGCGTTCTGCTTCTTCCTTCACTGCTTCTTGAGCTTGTTTCTTAGTACCTACGAAGAGGATTTTGCCGCCGTTAGAAGCGAGTTCACGTACGAAGTTGTACGCTTCTTCAACTTTCTTTACGGTTTTTTGCAAATCGATGATGTAGATACCGTTACGTTCTGTGAAAATATAGCGATCCATTTTTGGGTTCCAGCGACGAGTTTGGTGACCGAAGTGTACACCAGCCTCGAGAAGCTGTTTCATAGAGATTACCGCCATATTTACACCTCCTTAAAAGTGGTTTTTTTGTGTCTTACCTCCGCTTGCCGCATTTCCCTATAAAACTACAACTGTAGCACCCTTATAGAGATTGGCTCGCGTGCGTATTCAACACCGTAGAAAACTATAACACATGGTAAGGACAAATGCAAGGAATCATTAAAAAGAAAAATCCCGCCGTTATTTTTTCGGCGGGGTGGTCAAAATCGCGATCACCTGGTCAACGGTTGCGCCCTTCGGAATCTGATAGGTTCCGGTGCGGAGACGGTTGAGCTTATTGGTATCTCGCAGGGTACGGACGAAATTGTTGTTTTGCGGAAGCACTCCTGCCGCTACCAGCTCACGCGCTACCGCAGCGCTGGTCATACCAGGTCTAACCACAATCGTGGCTGTCTGGACAGGCTGTGTCGGGGCTGGTTGCGTAGCTGGTGCCGGTGTCGTGGTTGTCGGTGGCGGTGTGACTTTGGGTTGTGCCGGTGTCGTGGCAGCGGGTGGTGTCGTGGTCTTAGGCGGTGTCGTGGCAGCTGGAGCTTTTGGGGTGGGAACAGGCGTGGTCGGTTTTGCCGGCTGCTCTTTTTTGGCCTGTTCTTCTTTTTGCTTACTCCACTCGTCGTATTCCTTTTTGGGAACGATAGCTAACCCCTGTGCCTGGGCCAGCTCCTGCAACTGCTCCTGGGTTACTTGTGCAGGCACACCTGCGGAAGCTGGCGGATAGACGAGCATATAGAGTGCGGCAAAAATGATCCCCAGTCCAAGACCCATCAAAAAGTTGCGGTTAGCCATTATTCTGGCCTCCCTGCAGAGGTTCAGCAAGCGAGAAGATCAATTCGATCTCTCCCCGTCCTGCTCCGAGCCGCTTGGCGATCTCCGCGATATCCAGACCCTCTTTTTTCAACTCAAACACACGGCGGTACCGCTCTTTTAACAACAGCGTATCCGCATGATTATGTACCCGCTCATCGGCGGTTGGTTCTTGATTGGGAGTGGTGTGCTGCGGCTGTGCCGGAACAGTGGAAAGACTGGTCAGCTTACCTGATACTCGGCTCAGCTCCTCTTCTAGTGCAGCTACACGTGTATGCATCTGGGACAATTCGGACTGCAGCCGTTCCTGGTCGTGCCGTACCGAAGTCATCACCTGTTCATTTTCTTGTTTTACCTGTTTGACGAAGCGTTTGAGGGTCTGCTCCATGCCTGTCAGATCCACTTGCTTTTGAGCAAGATGTTGGGTGGCATCTGATTCTGCTTGCGCAGGCTTTTTCAGCAAGAACGATAATATAACGATGAGTACCCCTGCTCCTAGAAGTAGATAGTGTGGTTGATCCATCCATTTCACCTTAACCTTGCTGTCTTACAGCGAGATATCAATATGACGGCCTCGCATGGGATCGAATCCTTCCGTCTTCTTACTGGAAGCGGAGCGTGACTCTTGCTTAACCGGAGCCGTCTGGTTCTCTTTTTCTTTCTTGGTATGTTCGCGTTCCTGTTTCTCTTTAATCTGTCCGTTTGCCTTTTGATTTATGTCTTGCGGACGGATTCGCGCTTTTTCATCCAGCTCTTTGCGGTCCCGGATCAAAGCTTGCTGGTCAACATTGTGCCGTTGTTGCTGCTGTTCTTGGATTCGTCCGATTTCTTGGGTACGGGGTATTGCTATTTGGAGTTCTACTGCTTTCAAACTCATACACCATCAGTCCCCTTTTAACGGATTGGCGACGCGGTGATCTCTCCATCCAGAACGAGGAAGCGGGAACGGGAATGCTCTTGCTTGATAAAGCGAACCCACTTGCCAAACACAAGCTTCACGCCGGGGAATGTGATCTGATACACTTCCACCACGGCTGGGTAATCGCCTTCAATGCTCTCTTCCAGTTCTCTTTTTCGCTGTTCCAGCTTCTTAATATCTTTGTCTAAAATGATGCGGGTATTGGTCAGCTTGATCTGCATGATCTTCTTGTCGGCAGGCAGCTCCCCTGAGACCTTGAGCAGTTGATCAAGCACCCCTAAGCCTTGATCGGTTTTGCGCAGGTTCTCATACAGAGTCGTCAGTTCCTTGGTCACATTGGCCAGTTCATTACGCAATTCCGGCTTGACACCCACTTCGAGGCAGGTTGGCGTAGCCGTCGAGTTGCCTACAACCATTGCCGTGATCTTGTCGCCTGCTTGGATGGTTCCTCCGATGATGATCCCTTTGGTACCTTTGCAGATGACATCTTTTCCGGCGCGGATCGTGGAGAACATGATGCTTTGGGTGACATAGACAGAGCCTCTCGCGGTCACATTACCGTTCTGTATATAAGAAGCTTTGACGTCAGCACCTGCCAGCACATGACCTTTGTCTTGCGCGACGATCCCGTTTTTGATCTCGACGGACCCCTGCGCTTCGAGTTCGGCCCCTTCCACACTGCCTAAGACACGAATATCCCCGGCAGCTTTGATACGGAATCCCGTAGGCACATTGCCACGGATGACGACCGTTCCAACAAAGTCGATATTACCGACACGGAAGTCAACATCTCCATTTACTTCAAAGACGGGGAATACATTTATCTTATCTTTATCGGTAATTGACACTTGCCCGTCAATTGCAGCATAAAGGAGTGTTCGATCCTCATTTAACACGACATTTTTGCCTGGTTTGATGTGGACTTCTTTACCTGCTTTGGCGACGACTCTGTCGCCTGTGACGCTAGTGCCGTCGATCCCTGGTTCAGACGGAATTTTTCTGGCCAACAGCTGACCACGCATGACATTGGCGATATTGAGTACGGAGTAAAAATCAACACGGCCATCTTCTAATTCAAGTGGCTTGCGTTCCTGTGAATTGGATTGCTGTGTAAATTCGATGCGGGCATCTTTCCCCGGAGTAGCTTCTAGCCCGACTGCAACAGTGACGGGAATATTGATATACTGCGTCGGATTTTTACATACTTTATCAATTACGTCGTCCAAAATCCCAAAATGAACGCCGCCGTCGCGCAGTGCAGCCTTGATATCGAGAACGGTCACTCTCCAGTTCTCCTGATCTGCGGGTTGCAGCAACAACTCTGCAGCCATTTTGTCTTTTGAGATTTTGATATTGATTCCTAGTTGTTCAGACATACATGCTCCCCCTTTCCTCCATCATGGTCTCTTACTCCCAATTACCTGCTGATTATTTCTCTCTGGTTAGTTTAGTTTCCTGCTGCTACATCAGTTGTGTCTTAAATCGGGTCAATGAAGAGCGCAGGCGAAAAATGGCTTTGGAATGCAACTGAGAGATACGTGAAGGTGACAAGCTCATGACCTCCGCGATCTCGGAGAGCGTCAGTTCCTCGAAATAAAACAGGGATACGACCAGACGCTCTTTTTCAGGCAGTTTGTCGATGGAATGCGTCAGCACTTCTTTGAGGCTTTGCGATTCAGCCACAGCTTCCGGGCGTGGTGTCACTTCGTCGATGATGTAGGAATGGCGTGCGGTTTTCTGTTCATCCTCATCCCCTACCGCTTCATCTATAGAGACAAAGGTAGAGAGCGACGTATCATAAATCACCTGCTGGAATTCCTTTTCCGTGATGCCAAGATACTGACACACCTCTTCATCAGTCGGTGTGCGAAGTGTACGCTGCTCTAGAATATTATATGCTTCCTCGATTTTTTTTGCTTTATCGCGGACCGTTCGAGGGATCCAGTCATTTTCGCGCAAGCCGTCAATCATGGCCCCACGAATCCGCCACATCGCATATGTCTCAAACTGCAGACCGCGTGTATGGTCAAATTTATTCAAGGCGTCCAACAAACCAAAACGACCATAGCTGATCAGATCGTCTTTATCTACGTTGTTCGGCAGTCCGATGGCAAGACGATTTGCTACCTTGGTGACAAGGGGTAAAAACCTTTCGACAAGTTCTGCTTCTGCCTCTTTGCAACCCTCTTCTTTCCAAGAGATCCACTTATCAAATTCTTTCACTCTGTCGTGATTGTTTGTTCGAGCCATGAATCAACCACCAACCTTTTAATCATCAGTTAACCGTCTTATGATATTGGCAATGTCTGCTGGATCTTGAGTTACTTCGGGTTGTCGTTCAATTTTCGGTAAAACCAATGGGGTAAATTCATCATCATCTCTTGTCTGGTCATGCTTTTGCCTGCGATCATGATCATCCTCATCATACAGATCGGCCCGGTCATCATACGTCCCTGTTTCATCATCTGATGGAGTCACCAGATTGATATGCTGTCCTGTTGCCGAAGGAGCCTCTGTTGCTTCTGCAACTTCTGACTTCTTCGCTCCGTCTGTAGAGGTAACGAGCCCCAACACGAAGCGGATCACGTACGCACCCAAGAAAAAAATGACAAAGGTAGAGACGGCACGTTCCAGAGAAACGAAAAAGGTGTTCCCGAAAAGTGCCGCAAGAAAGGTTATCAGGGAGGCAGCAACGCCTATCCAAAGATTTATTTTCCAAGTCCCAATCATGTCTATACTTCCTTAACCCCTTGATTTACGGTGCGAATGTTTAAGATGCCGGTCGTTGCATCAAACTCGATGGTTCTTCCACAGTTACCTCCCGTATCTTCCGCAACGATGCGAATCCCTGCTTTAGCGAGAAACATTTTACATGCCTCAACATTACGGGGACCTATTCTCATCGTATCATTTCCCGAGAGGAACGAAAACATTTGGGCACCACCTGCCAACTTGGCTACCATATTCCGGCAGTTGGCACCTTCTTGCTCCATCTGTTTGATCAGCGTCGGAATCGCTGTATCAGCGTATTTGCCGATATTGACTTCCGCGCTTTTGCCAAGTGAAGAATCAGGTAGCATCACATGTGCCATGCCACCGATTTTTTTACCTGAATCATACAACACAACCCCGACACATGAACCCAGCCCTGTGGTGCGCAAACGATTCGGTGGTTTAGCAACTCCTAAATCAGCCATTCCTATTTTAATAATTTCCATCGAAAGGAACCCCTAGTGACGAGAATAGTTTTTCAAACGACTCAGGATCAGGGATGAAGAAATAGTGCCCCTGCACCTGTTCGTTTCCTTCAAAGAACGCTGTATCAATCGTGAGCGCGTAGTCACCATTTTGTCCAAGGGCAATCAGTCCATAGCTGAGGATTGCTCCCGCCATGTCAATCGCTAAAGCCGGCACCGACGGCTGAAGGTTGAGATTTGTAAAATCGGCCAAAGATGATAGATAGGAGCCTGTGAGGATGTTGCCGATCTCATGGAGAGCAGAAAGCTCCATTTCGGTAAAGCCTTCCTGTTCCTCATCCACTTTCATGCCTAACAATTGTTCAAGCAGGTTGCGGGCGGAGCTGAAATCGAGGATGAAGAACATATTCCCCGGGCAATCCCCTTCAACCCGCAGGAACACGGTGATGACCACTACTTCATCGCCGCCCAAAAAGTCTGCAATCTCATCGAAATGGATGATTTTGACCTGCGGAACTTTCATATCGATCTCTTTTTGCAAAAGCTTGGAGAGGGCCGTTGTTGCATGGCCCGCTCCTATATTGCCCACTTCACGGAGAACATCCAGCTGAAAATCGCCGAACTTAAAGAACTCTCCCATATCTAAACCTCAAATGAATCAAGTTGTTTGATTTCATCGGTATTCAATACCTTGTCAAGGTTCAGAAGAATCAGGAGACGCTTCTCCAGCTTCGCCACACCGCGCAGGTAAGCAGCCTCTACCCCACCGACAACTTCTGGTGGCGGTTCGATTGCATTGACAGGAATGTCGATCACGTCATTTGCAGAATCTACAATCAGACCCACTTCGAGTTCGCCCACAGCCACGATGATGACGCGGGTGGTTTCGGTATGTGTCGCTTCTGTCAGGTTGAAGCGGCTGCGCAGATCGATGATTGGAGTAACAACACCGCGGAGATTGATGACACCTTTGACAAATCGCGGAGTGCGGGGTACACGGGTGATGTGCTCCAGCTTCTCGATTGATTTCACTTGGTTTACTTCCACACCGTATTCCTCTTCACCAAGGCGGAAAACGATGACTTTTACTTCACCGACGATTTCTTTGTTTTGATCCAACATGAGTGTGACCTCCTTACTTAATGAGAGCGTTGCAGTCGATAATAAGGGCGACTTGACCATCACCGAGGATTGTTGCGCCAGAGATAGCAAAGACATTCACGAGGTATTTACCCAGGGATTTCAACACGATCTCTTGTTGACCGATGAAGGAGTCTACTACCAGACCCGCCATCTTCTCGCCTTTGCGTACGATCACGACCGCTACATCGTCCCCTTTTTGCACTCCATTGTCTGGGATGCCGAAGATTTCTTTGAGGGAGACAAGCGGTACGACACGGCCGCGGAAGTCGATGACTTTTTGGCGGTGAGCAAGCATGATCTCGTCTTGGCGGAATACCGCTGTTTCGATGATTGAGCTGAGTGGCACCGCAAACTTTTCATTTTCCACCTGCACGAGCATCGCAGAGATGATGGAGAGAGTAAGTGGAAGCTGAATGAGGAAGGTTGTGCCTTTGCCTTGACTGGAGTCAACCGCGACAGAACCGCCGAGGGATTCGATTTTGGTTTTTACCACATCAAGACCTACACCACGGCCTGACAAGTCAGAAATTTTCTCTGCCGTACTCAAGCCGGAAGCAAACAACAATTCAAAAATTTGTTTATCGGTCATATTGTCAGCCGTTGCCGGGTTGACGATACCGCGTTCGATTGCTTTTTTCAGTACTTTATCCTTGTTGATGCCGGCACCATCGTCGGTTACCTCGATAAATACGTGGTTACCACTGTGGTAGGCTTTCAGTTGGATCATGCCTTCTTCGGATTTACCGGAGCGGCGGCGTACATCTGGTGACTCAAGACCGTGGTCCATGGAGTTGCGGAGCAAGTGAACAAGTGGATCACCGATCTCGTCGATAACAGTACGATCCAATTCTGTCTCAGCACCTTGGATTTCGAGGTTTACTTTTTTGTTCAGTTCTTTTGCTGTATCGCGAACCATACGAGGGAAGCGGTTGAATACCTGCTCCACAGGAACCATGCGCATGGTCAGGATGATGTTTTGCAGATCACCGCTGATTCGGCTCATGTGCTCCACCGTCTCCTGCAATTCGCTCTTGCCGATTTCGCGGGCCAACTGCTCCAGACGGCCACGATCGATGACAAGCTCACTGAACAGGTTCATCAGCACATCCAGACGCTCGATATCGACACGGATGGTTTTGCTCGCAGACGGTTTTTTGACTGCATCTGCTGCGGCAGGAGCTTTCGCTTCAGCCACTGGTGCTTTTGGTGCAGCCGCTTGCGGTTTTACTTCTGGTGCTTGTGCCTGCTCGGATTTGAGGTTGACGTTTTCGATGAGGACTTGGTCTACCTCGGAAACGTTGCTGACCGCCTTGTGGATTTCTTCCTGGGACTTCTCGGTCACAAATACGACTTCGAAGGAAAGATCAAAACGCTCGTTTTCGATCTCTTCTACCGTTGGCGTTGATTTGATCACTTCACCTGCGTTCTCCAAGGCGTCAAATACCATGTAAGCACGGGCTGCTTTGAGGATGCAGTCTTCGCGAAGAGATACTTTGATCCAGAACAGATTATGACCAGACTCCTGTGATTGCCTCATGACCGTAAGAGAATATTCATCCAGTTCATGCTCTCGGCCTGCTTCTTCTGTTGTTTCTGCCTGCTCATCTGCTTGCGCAATTGCATCTGCTGCCGCGCTTCCTGCTGCAGGTTTGCTTGGAGCCGGAGTGAGATCGCCGGATACGATTGCACGCAGTCGGCCTACGAGTGCGGATACATCAGCAGAACCGTCGCCACCCTCGATGATGTTGTATACCATGCCTTCCATCAAGTCCACACTCTGGAAAATAACGTCCATGATGTCGGAATTAATTTGCAATTTGTTGTTGCGAATCAGGTCAAGCACGTTTTCTGCTTCGTGTGTCAGGCTCGCCATATCTTCGAAGCCCATGGTCGCTGCCATGCCTTTGAGCGTGTGGGCGGAACGGAAGATTTCATTGACAATACCAATGTTGGTTGGATCGTTTTCGAGTAAGAGCAGATTAGAGTTGATTGATTGCAAATGTTCTTTAGATTCTTCAATAAACATGTCTAGATATTGATTCATGTCCATAGTTGATCCACCTCCCAATCAGTTCACCAGTCGAACAAGAGTTTCTGCTATGTGTTCTAAGGGTACAATGTTGTCAGCAAGACCGGCATTCACCGCCGCACGCGGCATTCCATACACCACGCAGCTTGATTCATGCTCGATGACACTGGTGACGGTGCCTGATGCTTTCAATTGCTTCAAGCCATTGGTTCCGTCGCTTCCCATTCCCGTCATGATCACGGCCCATTTGTTTACTTTGGTCAACTTGCTGACTGATTCAAACAGTACGTCTACAGATGGACGGTGACCACCACGCGGAGCATCCTGCTGCAACTTAATTTTCAGTCGTCCGTTACTTTGCTGAGCGACTTCCATATGATAGCCGCCTGGGGCTATATAGGCTGTGCCATTCTCAACGGTTTGTCCGTCCTCTGCCTCACATACACGGATCGGGCTTTGCGTATCCAGGCGTTGTGCCAAGGATTTGGTAAAGCCCGGCGGCATATGCTGCACGATCAAGATCGGTGCGTTGAAGTCAGCAGGTATTTTGGATAATACGACTTGCAGTGCTTTCGGTCCCCCTGTGGAGGTACCGAGTGCCACGATCTTGGTGGTTCGGCCCCCAATATCAGATGACATAGACACTGGCGTCGGAGGATTATCTGCTGGCGTCTCCATTTTCCGGGAAAACCCCGGCACTGTCGGCTTCTGGATCGAAGGTCTCGGCTGTGGAGCAGGAGCTGGTGCAGGTGTGTTCGTGACACTGCTGCCTCCCAGCCCTCTTCCGATTCGACGCTTCGATTTGGCAGCCTGTTTGACAATGTCGACAATGGTATCGCCAACTTTATGAATATCAAGGGAGATCGGTCCGGAAGTTTTGGTTACGAAATCAAACGCACCTAATTCCAAAGCACGGATGGTTGCTTCGGCCCCTTCCATGGTCAGGCTGCTTAACATCACAACCGGAACCGGGTGGTGCTTCATCAGATATTCCAAAGCCTCAAGCCCGTTCATCTCAGGCATCTCAATATCGAGAGTGACAACGTCGGGTTGCAGGTTTTTGACTTTTTCAATCGCCTCTTTGCCATTCTTGGCTTTGTCAATCACCTCAACCTCAGCGTCGGCTGACAATATATCACTGATTACCTTACGCATGAACGCGGAGTCATCAACGACAAGAACTCGTATTTTACTCATCTTACGGCCGCACCCTTTCTCTAAACCTCGTGCAGTGTCCTACAACCACTTCTTCATCTTAGCCAGCAAACCTCTCATGCCTGTCGGCTCAGGGGTTGATCCGTGATCGAAAGCGCTGTGCTTTCCTATGTACGCATCCACCAAGCTGCGGATTCCAATCGATGCTCGGGTCTGCGGATACGCTAACAGGAAGGGACGTTGACGCTTGACGGCATTGGAAACATTGGTATCGTCAGACACAAACCCAAGTGTGGACACCTCCAAGCCCAAAAAGCGCTTGGCAACCATACTCAGTTTATCTGCCGTTTGTTTGCCTTCCTTCGGAGAGGAAACCCGATTGATCACCAATTGAATCGGCATGTGCGGATTACGGGAATGAATCATTTTGATTACCGCATAAGCATCGGTGATGGCGGTCGGTTCTGGAGTCGTCACGAGAAGTACTTCATCACATGATAGGATAAAAGTAAGAGACTCCTTGGATATTCCTGCTCCTGTATCAAAAATAATCGTATCTGCATAGCCCTGCAGAGCTTGAAGTTCATCATACAGATGGAAAAGTTGAGCGTCATCAAGATCCAGGATTTGGGTAAAACCCGAACCCCCTGCAATGAATTCCAGATCATTTGGACCTTTTTCAATAATATCCCATATAGAGTTGTTTGTCTCCAATAGATTCAAAAGATGTCTTTTAGGAGAAACCCCCATCAGTACATCCATATTGGCCAATCCGATATCCATATCGAATATGACGACTTTCTGACCCTTTTCCATCAGGCCCAAGGCAAAGTTAAGCGAGAAGTTGGACTTGCCGACGCCCCCTTTGCCACTGGTCACTGCAACTAACCGGGTTCTTTTGCCACCTAACAGCGGATTCTGTTGAAAACGTGCCCGTAATTTTTCCGCCTGATCATGCATATAATTTGTCCCCTAAAATCAGATGAACAATCTTCTCGGTCGTCGCAATGGCGATGTCGTCTGGAACATTCTGCCCGGTAGTCAGATAGGATAAATTGAGTCCAAATTCTGAGATGACGTTGAGAATCGAGCCATAGGTCTCGGTCTCATCTGCTTTCGTGAAAATCACTTTGGTAATCGAAAAGGCACCGAAGTTGTTGATAATTGCTTTCATATCGTCGTACTTGGAGGTTAGGCTGAGCACGAGGTAATTCTCACTTGCCTCCCCTGGTCGGAAGAACTCCTTGATACCGGCTACATATTCATCATTGCGGTAATTGCGACCTGCTGTATCAATCAGGATGAGGTCGCAGTCCGCCAAACGTTCCATCGCCTGCTCGATTTCTTTTGAGGAAAAGACAACTTCGAGCGGTACGTTGAGGATATTCCCATAGGTCTTGAGCTGCTCAACAGCAGCGATCCGATAGGTGTCTGATGTGATAAAACCAACTCTGCGCTTTTCTTTGATCATCGTTTCGGCTGCCAGCTTGGCGATGGTAGTCGTCTTGCCTACCCCTGTCGGTCCGAAGAAAAAGGCGTATTTGACAGTGCTTGGGATGCGGGGCGGGATGCTGACTGCTTTTTCCACCATGCCGCTGAGGATGCCTCTGGCACATGCCATGACTTCCTCTTCCGTCATCTTCGAAGGATCATCGGTCTGAAACAGAATCTCCTTGAGCACGTTGGCGACAATCTCCTCCTCCACCTCCTGGAAGATCAGACGGTCACGAAGCGCGATGAAGGCTGGCGGCAGGTTTTCGCTGTTCTGTTTGAGCAAAAGCAGCTTACGGAACATCTCACGCATATCCTTCAGTTCGCTTGCAATCGCATTGAACTCTCCGGATGAGCGTGGCGTCGTTTCTCTTGTGCGGATCGGTGCGTTCTGGAGAACAGCTTCTGTCCGAGGTGCTTCCGCTGAAGGTGCTGGTTGTGCCACTGGGGCTTGTGCAACATTCACATCCAGCTCTTGGGGCGCCTGTACCATCGTCTGTTGAATCGGGGGGCTCGCTACCGCAGTAGATGCTCCCCGCTCCTGTACGGAGACCGTCTGTGTCGCAAGGGCCTGTTCAAAACCTTGCCCCTGCACAGTACCAGGCTCAACGGTACGTGCCACCGGTGCTTGTTGATACGCTTTTTTCACTGCTGAGCTTGGAGCCACCTTAGGCCGTTGCGGCGCGATGGTAGGTTCAGCAGGAGGCGCTTCACTTGCTTTGGGGTCAACCGCTGCGATTACCTCGATCTTCTGCTTGCTGAAGAGTCCAAGGAATCCACCTGTTTTCACAGACTTGGTATTCAGGATGATTGCATCTTTCCCCAATTCGAGCCTGATTTTTTCGAGTGCATCCGGCATCGAATCGACAACATATCGCTTGACTCTCATTAGAGATTCACCACCCCTACACTTTGCACTTCAACATGTGGTTCTAGTTCACTGTAAGACAGAACGGGTACATCCGGCATCATGCGTTCCATGAGTTGACGAAGGTACATGCGGATCGCAGGTGACGACAGGACGACAGGCTGTTGTCCAAGGGTCACCATTCTGTTGACTTGCTCAGACATGCTTTCAAAGATCAGCTGCGAAGTTTCCGGGTCCATCGCCAGATAGCTTCCCTGCTCAGACTGCTCAATGCGTTCGGAGATTGCTTTTTCTAATCCTGGACCTGCGGTGATGACGCGCAACGGCTGACCCGGTTCGGTGTATTGCAACGTAATCTGACGGGCAAGACCGGCACGCACATACTCGGTCAGGATATCGGGGTCTTTGGTGAAGACCGCGTGATCGGCAAGGGACTCCAAGATGACTTGCAGATTGCGCACAGATACTTTTTCCTTGAGCAGCTTCTGCAAGACTTTTTGTACATCACCAATGGAGAGAGTCGATGGAATCAGCTCGTCGACGAGGACTGGCGCTACCTCACGGACATTGTCGATCAGTGCACGTGTCTCTTGGCGGCCCAATAGCTCGTGTGCGTGACGCTTGATCACTTCGGTCAAGTGCGTAGCCACGACAGACGGCGGATCGACGACGGTATATCCAGACAACTCTGCGATCTCCTTATTATCTTCTGATACCCATAATGCAGGTAATCCAAACGCAGGTTCTGTGGTCGGAATCCCAACAACCGTATCATCTTCAAACCCCGGACTCATCGCCAGGTAATGATCTAAGAGAATCTCACCTTTGGCGACTTGGTTGCCGCGGATTTTGATGACGTATTCGTTCGGACGAAGCTGGATGTTATCGCGGATGCGAATAACAGGTACAACCAGCCCCAATTCAAGCGCACATTGTCTGCGGATCATGATGACACGGTCGAGCAGGTCTCCACCCTGCTTCACGTCAGCCAGCGGAATCAAGCCATAACCGAACTCGAATTCGATCGGGTCGACCTGCAACAGATTGACCACGCTCTCTGGACTGCGTACTTCCTCGATCTGTTGCTCCTCTTCCTGCTCCATCGTAACAGCCAGTTCGGACTTCTGCTTCTGGAGCATTCTCCATGCGGCATAAGCGAGAAGCAGTGCTACAGGCACGGTCGCGAAAAAGCCGATTGGTGTCAGGATCCCAAGCAGAGCCATGGCAATCGCTACGACATAGAGCAATTTTGGGAACAGCATAATCTGATCGGTAATATCTTTCCCCAAACCGCCTTCCGAGTTCGCACGGGTCACAATAATACCGGTCGCTGTCGAGATCAGCAGGGCCGGAACCTGGCTCACCAGTGCGTCACCGATGGATAACAGGGTAAAACGGGAAAGAGCTTCCATAAAACCGAGATCATGAATCGCGACCCCGATAATAAAACCACCAATGATGTTGACGATAAAAATAATGATACCGGCGATCGCGTCACCTTTTACGAATTTACTCGCACCGTCCATCGCCCCGTAGAAGTCAGCTTCACGTTCGATCTTTTGACGACGTTGACGTGCCTCTTGGTCGGTGATCATCCCCGCATTGAGGTCTGCGTCGATACTCATCTGTTTACCTGGCATCGCATCGAGGGTAAAGCGTGCTGCCACCTCTGCGACACGCTCTGAACCTTTGGTGATGACGATGAACTGGATGATGATGAGAATCAGGAAAACGACAAAACCAACGACAGGGCTGCCCCCTACCACGAAGTTACCGAATGCCTCGATTACCTTACCACCTTCCCCGTGTGAGAGGATGTTACGTGTGGTCGATACGTTTAGTGCAAGCCTAAACAGGGTAGTAATCAACAGCAACGTTGGAAAGATCGAGAACTGCAAGGCTTCCTTTGTATTCATCGAGACAAGCAGGATTGTCAAAGAAAGGGAGATATTAAGCACGAGTAAAATGTCAAGGAGTGCAGGTGGCATGGGAATAACCATGGTGACGATAATGCTGAGAACGAATAAGATGACGCCTAATTCTCTTCCTCCCACTTTGACTCCTCCTTCTCGTTATTTCACCTTACCGCGAAGCTTGTAGACATATGCCAAGACTTCTGCGACGGCTTTAAACATTTCTTCGGGGACGGACTGGCCAATTTCAACTTGACTATATAAAGCCCGTGCCAAAGGCTTATTTTCCATGGTTACGATATGATGCTGTTTGGCAATCTCCCTGATCTTTAGAGCAATAAAATCCTGCCCTTTGGCGATAACCATCGGTGCCGCCATCTCCCCGGCTACATAGCGGATGGCAACCGCATAGTGCGTCGGGTTGGTGATTACCACGTCAGCTTTGGGAATTTCTTGCATCATGCGTCGCATCGCCATGGCGCGTTGACGCTCTTTGATCTTACTTTTAATGAGGGGGTCACCCTCCATTTTTTTATACTCGTCTTTAATATCTTGCTTTGACATGCGGAGGTTTTTTTCGTACTCATAGCGTTGATAGAGATAGTCCAAAATACCAAGCACAATCAGAACGACACCGATGGCGATCCCCACTTTTACAATCAGCCAGCCGGCAAATGACAGGATCTCTGCGACTGACATCAGCGCCAGACTCGGAATCTGATCCTTGGCACTCCAGAGCACCTGATACGCTACGATACAGCACGTCGAAATCTTCAGTATGGATTTGAACAGCTCCGCAATCGAGCGCATGGAGAAAATCCGCTTGAAGCCTTCAATCGGGTTGATCTTTTCCAGCTTCATCATCAAGGGCTCCGTGGAGAACAGTACGCCCACCTGCATGTAGTTGGCAAACAACGCGATCAGGAAGCTTACTCCCAGAATCGGACCAACGATCTTTAAGGCCGCTACGCTTAATTGTAATGTCAACCGGCCAAGGTTCTCGGGATTAACTTCCCACAAGGTATAGGTGCTCAGCGATTCACGCATGATCGCAAGCATTGATTCGAACATCCACGAGCCACCGATCAATAACAGTAAAAAGATCAGGGTTACGACAAACGCCGGAGCGATATCCGCGCTTCTGGCCACCTGACCTTTTTTACGGGATTCCTGACGTTTATGTGGGGTCGCTTTTTCGGTCTTTTCACCATTGAAGTATTGCAGGTCTACTGGGAATAAAAAACGTTGTTGGTTCATCTCTAGCCTCCCAGAAGCTTCATCATCTCCGACATGGCGAGGAACATTTTTTCGAACAATCCACTGATCACCACGAAGAAGACAGGCATCACGACAATCAGCATGACAAAACTGGCAAATATTTTAATCGGTAAACCTACTACAAAAATATTAAACTGTGGCACTGTTTTGGCGATAATACCTAAAGAGAGGTCTACGAGAAACAAAGCCACAACGATTGGTGCTGCAATCAGGAAGGCACTCAGGAACATGTGAGAAAAGGCTTGCGTCACGAATGCGAAGACTTCTCCGCTCTCGATCGGCACCCACATCTTATCGACTGCGATCGTCTGGTAGCTCATGAGAATCCCTTTGATCATCAGATGATGCCCATTGATGCTAAAAAAATAGAGCGTCGCGAGAATATCCTTGAAACGTCCGGTAATCGGTACATAGGCCCCTGTTGCCGGGTCCATCACGTTTGCCATTGCGAAGCCCATCTGCATATCCATAAGTCCACCCGCTACGCGGACGGTGTTGAAAAACATGGTGATTAGAAATCCGAGCATCAGTCCAATCAGCGCTTCTTTGATCACATATACGGTAAACATGAGATCGAGAGGAATCGCTGTCTGCACCTTTACATAAGAGAAACTGATGATTGCCATCATGAACGCAAAGCCAATTTTGAACTGGTTCGGCACTCCGCGCATCGAAAAGATCGGCGCCGAGACGATAAACGTAGAAAGTCTCACAAACACCAACAGAAACACTGGAAGATAGGCTTGGATCAACTGTAACATCGCCTACCCCACAAACTTGTGAAGATTACCAAAGATCTCAGCAGTGAACTCAACCACTGTCTGCAGCATCCACGGTCCGAAAAATAAGAGACCGAGAAAAATAGCAACAATCTTCGGAATAAATGCCAGTGTCTGTTCTTGGATTTGTGTGGTCGCCTGAAAGATACTGACTAACAGACCGACCAAAAGACCGATGCCGAGCACAGGTGCTGTGACAATCAAAATCGTATAAACCGTTCCCTGGGCAATCTGTAAAACTAGATCTGAAGTCATAAAAACCCTCCTAGAAGCTTAGTAAGAGCGACTTCACGATGAGATACCAGCCGTCAACCATGATGAACAGGAGGATCTTAAACGGCAATGAAATCATAACAGGCGGCAGCATCATCATACCCATACCCATCAGAACACTTGATACGATCATGTCGATCACAAGGAATGGTATAAAGATCATAAAGCCAATCTGAAAAGCGGTCTTCAGCTCACTAATGGCATAGGCCGGAACCAAGGCCAGAAGTGATACGTCTTCGATTTTCTTTGGCTTTTCTGCTTTCATATAGCCAAGAAACAGAGCCAAATCCTTTTCCCGCGTCTGCTTGAGCATGAAGGTTTTCAAAGGGACAACCCCTTTATCAAACGCCTGCTCCTGGGTGATCTTGCCTGCCATATACGGCTGTATGGCTACGGTGTTCACTTGAGTGAACGTCGGAGCCATAATAAAGAATGACATGAACAAGGCAATCCCAATCAACACTTGGTTCGGCGGCATCTGCTGTGTGGCCAACGCAGTTCTGACAAATGAAAGAACGACAATAATCCGGGTAAAACATGTCATCAACAAAAGAATGGCTGGGGCAATCGATAAAACGGTGAAGAGGAGAAGAAGTTGAACCGAACTGGATGCCTGTTCTGGGTTGCTTTCTCCTCCGCCGCCAATCTGGATGTCGATGTTAGGTATCAGGTCGTTGGCTCCTGCTGTGCTTGGAGCGGCGTGGACAAATGTCGGAATCATCAGTAGAACGGCAACCATGAGTAGAGTTTTCAGCAGCGTCTTTTTCATGATTTCGCTCCTTTGTTGCGGTCTTGCCCATTATCCCATCGACCATCTGGATTATCCGTAAGCTTTACCTCGTCCCATTGCTTTTCCAGCAATTCTTCGAAAGAACCGCTCGCTTCCTCACGCAGGGTAAACTCCGTAGTCTCCTGCGTTTTTTTGCCCCGCAACATGCCAAGCAAGCCCTCCAACGGGTTTTCGTTGTCCGGCTTGATTTCGGCATCGGCAAGGATCAGATCGACCTCATCGCCAGCAGGGATATGTCGCAGAAGCTGAATGTTTTCCCCTACACCGAGGACGTACAAGGCTTCTCCAATTTTGACGATTTGGACTGATTTGTTATTCCCAAGCGGAGCACCACCGATCATCTTGAATGGACCGCTTTGGCGAAGTCCACCACCCATCTGACGTTTGGATAAGAAACGCAGTACCAGATAGATGAGGAGAATCACAATTCCCAAGGAGAATACAACCTGGAGCAAGAAGCCCCACATGCTGGGTGTATTACTCCCTGGCAACTTAACTGATTCCGCAGGAGCATTTTCGGTCACAGTGGATTTTGTCTGATCGGCTGCCGGTGTCTGTGGCGAGTTCTGCATAATGGCGTCATAGGCTGAGCCTTGGCTGTTAGATCCGACTTGTGCATAGCTCTTCATAGGAGTTAATCCAACAAGAAGCATGATGGCGCAAAAAATCCAGACGTACTTGACTCCTGCTTTATGAAATGTCATGGATGGAATTATCCCAATGTTTTCTTAATCGCTTCGATTACGCGATCAGCTTGGAATGGTTTTACGATGAAGTCTTTTGCGCCAGCTTGGATTGCGTCGATAACCATCGCTTGTTGGCCCATCGCGGAGCACATGATTACACGGGCATTAGCATCAAGCTTCTTGATTTCTTTCAGAGCGGTGATCCCGTCCATTTCAGGCATGGTGATGTCCATAGTCACCAAGTCCGGACCCAATTCTTTGTACTTCTCAACAGCTTGTGCACCGTCGCTTGCTTCGCCTACCACGGTGTAACCGTTTTTGGTCAGGATTTCTTTGATCATCATACGCATGAATGCAGCGTCATCTACGATTAGTACTTTGTTGGACATGGGGTGGTTCCTCCCTTAACAAAATAGATACATAATGATGTTTGGTTTTATTGCAGTTTTTGTACGCGATCCCACTGGCTGATGATGTCAGTGACACGAACCCCGAAGTTCTCATCGATGACGACTACCTCGCCTTTTGCAACGAGCTTGTTGTTAACGAGAATATCGACAGGCTCACCTGCCAGTTTGTCAAGCTGAATGATGGAACCTGCGGAAAGTTCCAGGATCTCTTTAATAAGTTTCTTGGTGCGGCCCAATTCTACCGTTACTTGAAGCGGGATATCGAGCAGCAGACCAAGGTTTTGTTCGTCACCAGCAGACAAGCTACCTGCACCTAATGGAGAGAACTGAGCAGGTTTGACGCTTGCTTGGTTCGGTTGGGAACCGTAACCGCCAAAATGCTGTGGTGCCTGTTGGACAGGCGGCTGTTGATATTGTGGCGGGTATGGATACGGTGGATATGGATACGGCGGGTATGGTGGATAGCCTGCCGGTTGACCTTGTGGAGGATAACCTGCTGGTGGCTGACCATATGGATCATATCCGGCCGGTGGAGCCATCTGTGGCTGAGCCTGTTGCGGTTGAGCGGCTGCTGGCTGGTGTTGCGGTACAGGAGCCGGTTCTGGAATGGAAGCTGAAGCTTGTGGAATCGGTTCTTCATACATCTGAGCAGAATCATGGGTAGCGTCAGAAGAACCTGTGCCCATCAGCATATCGATCATCTGCTTCGCAAACTCTACAGGAAGAAGCTGCATGATTTGAGAGTCAATCAACTCTCCATGCTCCCCTACCTTGAGCTGGAAGGAGATCTTCACCAGAATGTCTCCATCTGGGATATTGTGCTCACCCTGCCCTGATGCGAGATCCATCATATCGATACCAGGTGGTGAGATATTTACGAATTGGTTGAAGATCGTAGACATGGAAGTCGCAGCAGAACCCATCATTTGGTTCATCGCTTCTTGTACCGCACTCAGGTGCAGTTCAGAAAGGTCTGTGGTCTCTGGTTTCCCTGTTCCCCCCATCATCAGGTCGGCGATGACAGCAGCATCGTCAACACGGATGACCAAGAGGTTGATCCCCTGAAAGCCGTCCGTATACTCAACGTGAATCGCTACGTGAGGACGTGGAAACTCGGATTCCAGCTGGGCGCGGCTTACGATCGATACTTTCGGTGTGGTGATATCTACCTTTTGGCTAAGCAACGTGGACAAAGCGGTTGCTGCACTGCCGAATGTGATATTTCCGATTTCACCGAGGGCATCTTGTTCAAATGGCGAGAGGTAGCTGGAGACATCTAAGTCTACTTCTTGCTCGTCATCGCCAGACAGATTATTCGCTCGAAGCAATGCATCTATTTCGTCTTGAGATAACATATCCCTACTCATTGTTCTCCTCTCCTTCCTCAACGATCTGGTCAACCTGAACCGAGACTCGGCCTTTCATTGTGCCCGGCTGACCCAAGAATTTGAGCCGGTCACCCACTTTGACCTTCAACATGTTGTCGATTCCTTGGTCGAGTTGGATGACATCACCTTGTGTCAAACTCAAGAACTCACCGACGGTAATCGTACCCGTCCCCAGTTCAGCAACGATTGGCAATTTGGCTGTCTTGACTCGTTCTTCCAAGCGAAGTCGTTCACTGGCATCCCTCACTTTTCGTTGTGAAGCGAACCAGTATTGACCAGATAATTTTGGCATGATCGGTTCGAGTACGACGTGTGGCAGACACAGGTTGATCATACCGGTCGTCTCACCGATTTTTGTACTGAATGAGATAACTGCTACGATTTCATTGGGAGAGACGATCTGCATGAATTGTGGATTCATCTCTAGAACTTCCAGCAGTGGATCAAGCTCAATCACTTGTTTCCAGGCTTCATGAAAACTGTCAAGCGCTTTACTGAAAACACGTTCCATTACGGTCGTTTCGATTTCCGTTAAAGCTCCCATTTTTTCTGGGATTGTGCCTTGTCCCCCTAGCAATCGATCCAACATCGCATATGCAATGTTCGGATTCACTTCCAGTACCATTCGGCCTTCCAAAGGGGGCGCTTCAAATATATTGAGGATCGTCATCTTTGGAATCGAGCGGATAAACTCGTCATATGGCAACTGGTCAACAGAGGCGACAGTGATCTGCACGAAGGTTCGAAGCTGAGCTGAAAAGTACGTGGTCAGTAGTCGGGCGTAGTTTTCATGAATCCGTGTCAAGCCTCGTATTTGGTCCTTGGAGAACCGCAGCGCTCGTTTGAAGTCGTATACTTTTACTTTCTTTTCGGTGTCTTCTTTCTTCAGCTCGTTAGCGTCCATCTCACCAGATGATAGTGCCGCTAACAAGGCATCGATCTCACTTTGTGAGAGTACCTCGGCCATTTCGGTCACCTCCCCCTACTATGTAATTAAAAACGGAAATGACTCTCGGAACAATACTCGAAATGTGGTAAAACGATTTCAAACATTTCCCTCACACTTTACATGCGCGTCCCAGCGCACTTTTCTACCCTTTTGTAAACTTGGTCGTGATGACCTGAACGATTTTACCATCTTCTAAAATTGCGCTAATTTCGTTCATGATCTTCGCTTCCAGCTTATTAATCCCTTCCGTCCCTTTTATATCTTCTGAGGTCAGGCCGGCAAGGGTCTTAATAATGATTTGGTTGACTTGTGGAAGTCGTTTGGTCAGCTCTTCTTTGGTGTCTGCGTTGTCAGCAGTGATACTGTAACGCACAATGATATAGCTGTTAGACATGAGGTTGGTGGTGATCTCACCCGTATCTACGGTGTATTCAGCCATTTCCTCTGCGGTAAGCACAGGAACCTCTTTTTCCACTTCATGTCCTGCGGAGGATTGATCCATGTAATTCCACAGGAAGAAAGCGACCACACCTAATAAGGAGATGGCAATGATGATAATGAGTGCCATGTTGAAAAGTTTATTTTTAAACATCGTAAGCCTCCCGCTATTCTTTGGATTCGCCAGACGGACGTGGAATGACAGTAGCTACATTTAACGTTTGATAGAAAGTGGCAACGCGTCCAGCTACCTCTTGGGCATTCTCTTTCACGATGTATTTCTTTCCGTTTGTCAGCGTGATAATCGTGTCCGGAGTCGCTTCGACCAACTCGATATGTGCAGCATTCAAAAATATTTTTCCACCATTAAAACGAGTTACTTCAATCATCCGCTACTCCTTCCGGGATTTGGGAGGGGGAGTGATGGATGTACCCACCATCCCCCAGCCGTTATCCGCGATTATTATCGTTTCAGATTCACGAGTTCTTCAAGAATGCTGTCAGAAGTGGTGATAATACGAGAATTTGCTTGGAAACCGCGTTGTGCTACGATCATTTCGGTAAATTCTTCAGTCAGATCTACGTTGGACATTTCCAATGTACCGGAAACAATGGTGCTGGAAGCTGTTGTCGGGTCAGTTGGTTCTACTTCTGTCGCGCCGCCTGGGTTGGCGTTGGTCGTCATCTCAAACAGGGAACCGCCGATTTTTTTCAGACCGCCTGGGTTAGATACGGTGAACATCCCGATTGTCTGGTCAACCGTGGTTACACCTGCAGCATCGGTTTTGTTGATCGAACCGTTACGGCCGATGGAGTAAGAAACGAACTCTTCACGGGAGATTTGGATTGGCGCCCCGCCACTGTCCAAAACATACATCCCTTGTGCATTTACAAGGAAACCGTCAGCGTCGCGGGTGAAGTTACCTGCACGGGTGAGGTATCTTGCTTCACCATCTTGGGATGGGCTGACGATGAAGAAACCGTCACCTTCGATCGAAAGGTCAGAGATGAGGTTGGTCGTCATCGGGCTACCCGGAGAGTGTACGACGTCGATGGATGCGGTCTGTACGCCAAGACCTACTTGTTTCGGGTTCACACCACCGATTCCGTCACCAGTAGGAGCGGAAGCACCAGAGATGTTTTGGTTCAGGATGTCTTGGAACATCACGCGGCTCTTTTTGAAGCCTACGGTGTTCACGTTAGCGATATTGTTACCGATTACGTCAAGCTTGGTTTGGAAACCTTTCATACCCGAAATACCAGAGTACATAGAACGTAACATGGATGAAATCCCCCTCGATCATTTTGTTGTTGATTACGTCAATCGGTCAGTAATCAAAGGGCTTCCTCAATGGAGGTCCGGCCCATTACACAAATACGGCGCTGTCAATGTTAGTAAAAACGTTGTCCTTCATGTTGGCATCATCCACCGCGGTGATCACTTTGCGGTTGGTAATGCTGACAACATAAGCGACATTGTCCATCAAGATGAGAGATTCCCGAGCGCCTTTGCCTGCAGCCTTCTTGACTCCGCCTTCCAATCGTGCGAGTTCAGCTTCACCCAGCTGAATTCCACGTTCTTTGAGACGGTTTAATGCATGTTGGCTAAAGCTGATCGCTTGGGTCTTGGCCGGATTCGTTTTTAGAGATTCATGCAACCAGTCATCAAACGGCTTTTGTACCGTCTGGGGATTCTGAGGCTGCTTGGTTACGCCGTGTGGTCGTGAAGGAAAGTAAGTCTGGCCCACCCGAAACTGTTGATTCATCAGGGTCCTCCTTTCCTGTCCGCCGCTTACAGAGTGACGTCAATGTTGCCGCGGGATGTGGCGGTAACTTGTGTCGTTTGCATGACGGCATCAAAAGAGTTGTCTGTTGTTTCATCTTGTTGACGTTGGTTCTGCTGTTGTTGGGCTTGATCACGTGTCTGCTCTCGTTGGCCGTTCATATCGAATGGCTGCTGTTGCTGCTGGTTTTGCGGTTGATGTGATACTTCCAGCTTATCAACCGTCAGACCTTGCTGTACGAGCGCTGTACGGAGTTGGGACAGTTGGTTGTCAATGATGTCCTTGGACGATGCGTTATCCGCGACGAAGTGAGCGGTAATCACGCCGTTCTCAGCGGTAATCTTGACATGTACCTGACCAAGTGCCTGTGGATGCAGGATCAGCTTCGTTTCGGTTACACCAGAGAGTCCATTCACTTTCATCTGACGGACGAATACATCTGATACTTCTTGCCCAAACTGATCAGCCCGCACGTTGTATCCTTGTGCTGCCTGCTGTACAGTGGCATTGGTCTGCTGATTCGCCACAGACAGATTCGTCACCGTGTTGGCTTGGCCTTGATTGTTGCCTTCGATGCCTTCCAATCCAGTGGCGGTCTGAGCAGTCAGATCCACTTGGTTGGTAAGCGTCTGCTTGACGGTCAGTGTCTCCGCCTGGTACATGGAAAGTGCACGGTTGACTCGCATGGATTGTACAGGTGTGATATCCTGTTTGGAATCCACTGCTGCGGTCTGGACTTGCTGTGGGTTCACGACGGCAAATGCCTTCGCACCCCATGGCGCCTGGATCTTGTTTTCTTTGGTCACAGTAGTCTCCACTTCATCTACTACCGCACCGAACTGAGCCAGAAAATCAGTCGCTTGCTTGACGAGCTTGACGCCTTGTTCTGTTTTGTCTGTTGCCGTGTTTTGCACCAGTTCGTTGAATGCACGGGCCAGTTCAGCCGCTTGTGCATGCTGTGGAGTATCCTGCTTGAGTGAGCCGAGTAATTGTGTCAGTTTACCGACAAAATTCTGACTAACCTCTTCAACAGAAAGTGTCTTCCCATTCTCCTGAACCTGTACCTGCTCAACCTGGGTCTCCTGCATAGTGCCAGCCAACATCGCTCCAAGCAACGCCAGCAGATCACCCATCTCCTGAATGTCTTCCGGATTCACTCCTTGTGGGAGCTCTTGAATCAGTTCCGGTTGCGCCTCAAGAGTGAGCAGTGCATTCCCCATCGTCAAAGCGAAGAGTCCTGCCGGTGTTCCTTGACCGACTGTGGCTTGTGTGCCTGCACCAGTCGTAACGAGTCCTGGTTGTGCCTGGACTTGCCCCATCAGATTAGATACGTTCATGTCGTCACCTCCTCATGGCTATCGATTTGTTGCTATAAAAAACGGTAAGCAGTTGTTACCACTTACCGGGGCAACACACTCGTCAGACGAGCAGCAATCTCAGGCTTTTCTTTGGAAATGGCAGAAAGAATTTGTGCTCTTTTATCATTTCCCAATCCTGCAAGAATTGAAACTGCTCTTTGTTGATTCGTCTCTGTCAGCGTGGTAATAATTTTCCCAGCATCTTCAGGAGCCATTTGTCCGAAGGTGTCTACCAAGTTGTTTGTGCCAGTTGAGGAGCTGGAGCGCGTATCGCTGAGTGCTTTGGATAAGATTTGTACACGTTGTTGAAGGGCGGCAATATCGTCGTCCTTGTCTACGGTGGTATCCTTAATCAAGATGGAGATATCCGCCGCTTTTTTCGGGTCCATCTTCTCGAGGATCAGTGCGCGCTGGTCCAGCTTCATCTTGGACATCACGGCTACCGCTTCTTCATTAGACAAGTTCGATACGATGGCGGCAGCGTTCTTCGCTGACATCGAGCCATACATTTTGGCAAGGTCTGCGTACTGCTTCTGGCGCTCTTCATCACCGGTGCGCTTCTCTTCCATCATTTTTTGCAGTTCACTGATCTGCTTCTGCATCGCAATGATCGTAGATTCTTTCTTCGCTACTTCTTCCTGCAGGTCGGATGCGGCCTGCTTGCTCTTGATCACATCGCTTTGTGCTTTCGCCAGTTCGTTTTGGACGTTTTTCGCTTCGTCCGCACCATTCTCGGCTGAGCGGTCAGGCAGTACTTTTTCTACAAAAGGAATCGAGTTGCCGATATCGAGAGCTTTACCGATCACATCAATACCGAGTAGGCTAAGCAGCACCCCCGCCAAGAGGCTTGCGAAAAGTGCCGGTATCAAAATCATGTAAAAAAACCATTCTAGCTTGCTATATTCCCTTTCCTCTTGGACCTCTTCCATAGGTGAGCCTCCTTTCATCCCCGGTTCTCCTTGCGCCAGTAACGCGTAATCCCGATTTCGTCCAACTCTTTTTGCTCACGACTTTTTTGGTTTTCTTCAAAAGTCTCTTGGGCTTTATCCTTGAGCTTCTGCCAGAGCTGTGACTCTTGCATATGAGAATGGAGCTTCGTCTGGCAACGCTCCACCTCTTGTTCACATCCGACCAACGTGATTTTCTGGCTGTGGATTTGACGGTCAACAGCCAGACGGTAGCGGTTGAGTTCGAGAAGTTGTGCAGCACTGATCGGTTGAGCCTGGACCTGAACCATGGATTCGGTTATCTTCTCACGATGCTCCGCCAGCTCATAGAGTCTGTTTTCTTCCTCTACTTTGCGTTGGACTGATTTACCAAACGCCCATTGTGCCTGTTCAGTCTCTTTTTCTTTCAAATCCAAGACCTTTTGCAAATGAAAACGAAAGCTTTTCATTCTTATTGGACACCTCCGAAGTGGGCGGTTAAGGCTTTCACCGTGGTAACAATCTCAGACGGTTCGTGAGTTCCTTGCGCAGTGAACTCGCGGATGAGTTCACGGTAGCGGATTGCTGTATCAATCTCGCGGTTAGAGCCCATCTTATAAGCTCCGATGTTGATTAAATCTTCAGCTTCCTTAAAGGTAGCCATATATCGTTTGAGAGTACGGGCCGCATCCAGATGCTGATCACTGCTGATCTCATTCATGACACGGCTAACGCTTTGCAGGATATCAATCGCTGGGAAATGTCCCTTTTGTGCGATTTTCCGGTCGAGGACAATATGCCCGTCGAGAATACCACGCACCGCATCGGCGATCGGGTCATTCATGTCATCAGAGTCAACCAGCACGGTATAGAATGCGGTGATACTTCCTTTGTCTGCTGTACCTGCACGCTCCAGAAGCTTTGGCAACAGGGCAAATACGGATGGCGTGTAACCACGGGTCGCAGGCGGTTCACCAATCGCCAATCCCACTTCACGCTGTGCCATGGCAAAACGGGTCACCGAGTCCATCATCAGCATCACGTTGAGACCACGGTCACGGAAATACTCCGCAATCGAAGTGGCGATCATGGATGCTTTGATCCGGATCATCGCAGGCTGGTCTGAAGTGGCCACGATTACAACGGAGCGCTTCAGTCCTTCTTCCCCTAAATCCTTCTCGATAAACTCCATGACCTCACGCCCACGCTCCCCAATCAGCGCAATCACGTTGATATCTGCCTTGGTGTTCCGGGCAACCATCCCAAGCAGGGTGGACTTACCTACACCAGAACCGGCAAAGATACCGACACGCTGCCCTTTCCCGATGGTGAGCAGACCGTCAATCGCGCGAACACCTACGCTGAGTGGCTCGACAATCCGGGGACGTAAGAGCGGATTAGGCGGCATATTGTTGGTTGGATATTCCGTCAAACCAAAAGGAACAGGAGCACCTGTCAACGGCCTTCCCAGCCCATCGAGCACACTGCCGAGAATTTCCGGTCCTACCTTGACTGTAAGCGGTTTGCCTGTCGCCACCACATCACAACCCGGTCCGATGAATGATAATTCCCCCAGCGGCATCAAGAGCACCTTGTTATCACGAAAGCCGACGACCTCCGCCATAATCGGCTCTTGATTATGCTGGGAGTAGATCAGACATACTTCGCCCAGTTTCGCTTCCGGTCCCTGTGACTCAACAGTAAGTCCAACTACTTGTGTCACTTTTCCGTTGATGCGCACAGGGTCCATCGTTTGCAGGGTTTGCAAATATTTCTCGATATTAAGAGAGGCCATTTGCTTCACTTCCTCGCGCAAGATCGAGCAAGACCTGTTTGATCTCACTGAGCTGCGTATCAATTCGCGCGTCAACACTGCCGAGCAGTGTCCGAATCACACAGCCTTCATCAGCCACGCCATAGTCCGGGTAAATGGACAATTCGGCCTGACCATCAAGCAAAGCCAGCAATTGTTCACGATGCTCTTCTATAAAAGAGAAGTAACGATGATTGACGCAAAGGGTAATCTGTCCATGAAGACGGGAACGCCGCAACACATTTCGCGCCATTTCCAGAACTTTATCAGGTGCTTGTGAAATCTCATCACCGATAATTTTCTTAGCAATTTGAGTACTTAGTTCCACTAAAAAAGGTTCACCCTGAGCAATAATTCTTTCCTTTTCGACATATGCTCTTTGAAGAACCTCTCTCGCCTCTGTCACATGTTGCATCTGTTCTTCAATCGCAGCTTGGCGGCCAAGCTCTATGCCGTGCGCCATTCCTTGCTCCTGTGCTTCTGCAAAGATCTCTTGGGCGGCTTGCTCCGCCTCCTGACGTGCTTGCTCCTGCCAGGCCTCGATCTCGCGCATCGCCTGTTGTCTCAGTTCTTCCGCCTGCCGGCCTGCTTCTTCCATGATCCGTTGTGCCATCTCTTCAGCATCTTGCAAAATGGTCTGCGCCTCGGCTTCTGCACTTTCTACAGCTGGATGCACATTTTCTTGCAACTTATTGAAACCTGCACCCGTCTGTATAGGTGAAGCTTTCACCTGAAGAACAACCTTCTCTTCTGACTGTGAATAAGAAGAAGCTTTGAAGACTCTAGACAATGATATCATCTCCTCCGCCGCGGGCGATGATGATCTCACCAGCCTCTTCTAGACGACGAATGGTGGCAACAATGCGGGACTGTGCTTCCTCAACATCACGCAAACGAACCGGTCCCATGAATTCCATCTCTTCACGGAAGGTTTCCGCCATACGTTTGGACATATTACGGAAGATCGTTTCGCGTACTTCTTCACTCGCCACTTTAAGCGAGAGCATAAGGTCTGCATTCTCGACATCGCGGATGACACGCTGAATGGAACGGTTGTCGAGCGTAGCAATATCTTCGAATACGAACATACGCTTTTTGATTTCTTCGGCAAGCTCTGGGTCTTGAATTTCGAGAGAGTCCAAAATAGTGCGCTCTGTACTGCGGTCAACACCGTTGAGGACATTCACGATTGCTTCAATACCACCTGCTTGCGTATAGTCTTGCGTCACAGTAGCAGAGAGCTTCTGCTCGAGAACCTGTTCTACCTGTGCGATCACTTCTGGAGACGTACTGTCCATCATAGCGATCCGCTTTGCGACGTCAGCCTGACGGTCCTGTGGTAATGCTGAGAGGATCATCGCAGCCTGAGTCGGTTCCAAATAAGCGAGTACCAGCGCAATCGTCTGAGAGTGCTCGTTTTGAATAAAGTTTAAAATTTGGCTTGGGTCTGCCTTACGTGCAAAGTCAAACGGGCGGACTTGCAGGTTGGCAGTCAGGCGATTGATGATATCCATCGCTTTGGTCGCACCAAGCGCTTTTTCAAGGATATCCTTGGCGTAGGTGATACCGCCTTGTGCGATAACTTCTTTCGCTACCGCAATCTGATGGAATTCAGACAGAACTTTACCCTTCTCCTCATGATCGACCTTTCTGACGTTGGCGATCTCCAGAGTCATCTGCTCGATCTCATCTTCGCGCAGATGCTTAAATACCTGGGCCGAAACGTCGGGGCCTAGCGAGATAAGGAGAATCGCAGCCTTCTGCCGGCCCGTTAATTCTTTAGCACGAGCCATCTATCCTCACTCCTTAATCTTCTGCTAGCCACGTGCGTAACAGCACAACAAATTCATCAGGATTTGTACGGGCTAGCTTCTCTAATTGTTTGCGAACAATGACATCGTCTGTATTTTCATCGGATTCAAGTTCTGGTATTTCAAATGGTCGCGGAGCTGGTAGATCGGGAATCTCTTCTTCCAATTCCTGTTGTTGACGACGACGGCGCATCAGAACAAAAGCAACCGCACCAATCGCAAGCAATGCCAATGCACCCGCACCGTACAGCAAGGTTGGGCTCAAACCAGTCTGCTCTTCGGCAACAACTTTACCGGAGAATGGTCGTGCAAATACAGTAATACGTTGATCCAGTTCTTCTGGTGTTACTTCTTTATCACTCAGAGTGACACGGACGACGTTACGCAGCACATTTTTGATGTTTTCACTAGTTGCATCATCAAGTGTGGCGCCGTTAACCGGCTCTACCCCTACGCTAATGGAAATATCTTTGATTTGATACGGACTTTCTGTAACGTTTCTGGTAATACGGTTCACTTCACGGTTTACACGGTCCGTAAGCTCCTCATATTGGCTGTTGGTGCCACCTTCCTCAGTGCCTGGATAACCCGGAACCTGATTGTCGCCGGTTCCCGCAGCCCCTCCTGGAACAGCCCCTTGGCCGGAAAACGTTTTAGACAGTTTTTCCGCACTGATAATGATCCCCTCGTTATTCTCCTTATCTACAGGTTCAACAAGGTTCTCTACGCGGTTTTCTTTCGCGAAGTTCATCTCTACGGTAGCAAGAACTTGTACTTTATCCCGCCCCATGATGGTTCCAAGAAGATTGTAAAGGTTCTGTTGAATCTTCTTTTCCACTTCGGATTTGATTTTTGCCTGCTGTTCGTAAGCATTAAGCGTACCGCCGGATTCTGACCCACTGTCGGACAGCTCAAGCGGGTTGGAATATTGGTCTGTAATCGTGATGTTCTCAATCGGGAGCTTCTCTGCACTTCTTGATACGATATAGTACAAGGCCCGGATTTGTTGTTCATTGAGACGCATGCCCGGTTCGATATCTACGATAACAGAAGCGGTTGATTCTTGTTTCTCATCGGTGACAAAGATGCCTTCTTCCGGTTGGGTCAGGATTACTTGTGCGTTGGTTACGCCACGCACCCGCTCCAGCATCTTTTTGATTTCTGTCTGTAATGCGTCTTTTTTGATGACATCGAACTGACGGTCCGTAATTCCGAATCCACTGCTGTTACTGAATATTTCGGAACTGATGCCCGCTTCTTTCGGGATGCCTTGGGAAGCAAGATCAACGATAATATCCTGTGCCTGAACTTGCGGTACTTCAATGCCTGTACCGTTGCCAGTGATCCGATACGGGATTTGCTGGGCATCCAGCTCTGCTTTAATTGACCCGATCTCCTGCTCACTCAACCTTTGATCATACAGAGGAACGTACACAGGTTGAGAGGCGAAGTATATGTAGAGACCCAGGGCAATCGTAACGAAAGCTGCAATGGCACCGATCATCATCTTTTGTCTGGTTGTAAAACGGTCCCAAAAACCTCTTATCTGGTCTCTATATAAGGCTAGACGTTCGTTCATGTTTCACCTCGCCGAGGAATACCAAAATCATTATACCTGCATACGCATGATTTCTTGGTAGGATTCGATTACTTTATTTCGTACCTGCATCGTCATTGACAGCATGAGCGAAGCTTTTTGACTTGCCACCATTACTTGATGCACATCTTCCACTTGCCCTGCCGCAAACTTTTTGCCGAGTGTCTCGGACTCTGCTTGTGACGCATTCAGGTTATCAACTGCTTCTGACAAAAACTTAGAGAAGGACTCTGCTGTCTGTGCCGGAGTAGCTGTAGGAGTGGCCAATGGTTGTGGAACGGCAATTTTTCCAAGACGGCTAATTTCCATGTGGGATTACTCCTTATCTACCATTGATTTCAAGTGCTTTCATCATCATTGCCTTCGATGCATTCATGACGGTTACGTTGGCCTCGTAGGCACGGGATGCAGAGATCATGTCGACCATCTCTTTCATCACATCTACGTTAGGCAAGTATACATAACCTTCGCCGTCTGCGTCTGGATGATCAGGATCAAACACCCGTTTAAACGGGGTGTTGTCTTCCTTGATTCCTGTTACGCGTACACCCTGCTCAGGTTTCGTTTGCGCGACATTTCCGATCGCTGCCTGCAGTACGCTGTCAAATGAATCATTGGATTTTGGAGAAATTTCTACCATTTTACGGCGATAAGGCTGCCAAACACCATCCACCATCTTGGCACGGGTCGAATTGGCATTGGCAATGTTAGCTGCAATCGTATCCAATCGAAGGCGGTTGGCTGTTAACGCTGACGTGCTCGTATCAATCCCTCGAAACAAACTCATCTTTTACTACCTCCCTCCACCTTCAATTACACTCTTCAGCTTGGTGAAATAGCCGTTCGTCATTTGAACGAGACCATTGTACCAAATTTGGTTTTTTGCCTGCTGACTCATCTCATATTCGATATCGACGTTATTCTCGTTGTTTTGCATCATCGTACTGGGATTCGATACGATTTGAGGCGATAGGACTGATTGGCCAGTACCTTTACCCATCTGCAAGTGTCTGCTATCTGTCGTATATGGAACGAATTTACTAGCAGTCCCGTTCATCTCTTGCTGCAGGAGGTCTTCAAACACGACCTGCTTGCTCTTGAAATGAGGGGTGTCTGCATTAGCAATGTTATTTGCTATCGTTCTTTGTCGAAGCGTGGCAACGTCCAAAGAACGTTCTAATAATCGCAATTGATTGGTATTAAGCAACGTTTCTCCCCCCCACTTTGCACATCTCTTTCTTCAATCGCATATGCTTTTCCTGCTTATTCGACACTTAACACGATTAATCATAACAGAAACATTTTCACGAATAAAGCCCTATCTTATGGAACTAGGTAAATTGTTACAAAAGTCTTAAGTCCTCTGAAACCGCATAACTACAGGCTTAGTTCCACTTTGGAAAATGCTTCCTCAGAGCCATAAGCGGAAGTAAATATTACCGTTGAATTAGAAAACGTAATATATTCATCAATTTGTTAATAAATCCAATAATAAAATAGGGCAAAGCTATCGCTTCACCCTATCTATGTTATGGTGGCGTACGGCGAAAATGCCTGCCTATGAGGTTTTTAATTTTTCTAGTTCTGGTAATAATTTTTCATTAAGAACTTTAATGAATGTACCCTTCATCCCAAGTGAACGGGACTCAATTACACCTGCACTTTCCAATTTACGGAGTGCGTTCACTATTACTGATCTGGTAATTCCTACACGGTCAGCGATTTTGGATGCTACGAGTAGGCCTTCTTTCCCTTCTAACTCTTGGAAGATGTGCTCAACTGCTTCCAATTCACTATAAGAAAGTGAGCCGATAGCCATTTGTACAACCGCTTTGCTGCGTGCTTCTTCTTCAATCGCTTCAGAGCGCTCACGGAGGATCTCCATACCGACTACGGTTGCACCTACTTCAGCGAGGATCAGGTCATCTTCTACGAACTGATTGTTGACACGGGCGAGGATCAATGTACCAAGACGATCCCCACCCCCGATAATGGGAACAATGGTGGTCCAACCGGTACGGAATACCTCTTTCATCTCGATTGGGAATGCGGTGTATGGGCTGTCTACGTCAAGGTTGGCAGAAGTCTCGTCAACCTTGAGCAGGTTGCTGGAATACTCTTCTGGAAAACGGCGTTCTTCGAGCATTTTGCGGATGCGTTCGTTATCGATCTCTTGGTGAATCGCATAACCGAGAAGCTTACCTTTACGGCTGAGGATAAAAATGTTTGCCTCAATTACGTCGCTGAGGACTTGGGACATTTCTGTAAAGTTAACCGCATGACCGGCTGACTTCTGCAGCATTCGGTTAATTCGTCTTGTTTTGTTAAGTAAATCCATGGTTTTCTTTCCTCCTGACAATCCAGTCATTTCTATCGATGCTCTATAAAATATATTGGCTTAAATCGCGGTTCTTAACGATTCCACCTAGTTTATCTGATACATATTCAGGCGTGATATTTACAACCTCCAGGTGAATGTCCGGAGCCTCAAAAGAGAGTTCCTCCAGCAGCTTCTCAAGGAGCGTATGCAAGCGTCTGGCCCCGATATTGTCTGTCGATTGGTTCACCTCTTCAGCGAGGCGGGCAATCTCGTGGATCGCTTCATTCGTAAAATCGACCTTCACGCCTTCTGTTTCAAGCAGCATGACATATTGCTTGATCAGCGCGTTTTTCGGCTCTGTCAAAATTCGGACAAAATCTTCCACCTTCAAGCTGGTCAACTCGACACGGATTGGGAAGCGCCCCTGTAATTCCGGGATCAAGTCAGACGGCTTCGCGATATGAAACGCACCTGCTGCGATAAACAGCATGTAGTCTGTTTTGATCGGACCGTATTTGGTCATAACCGTGGAGCCTTCTACGATCGGAAGGATATCGCGTTGCACCCCTTCGCGCGATACGTCTGGACCGCGGTTATCTTTACCGGCAATCTTGTCGATCTCATCAATAAAGATGATACCGTATTGCTCCGCTCTGGAGATGGATTCCGAAATAACCTCATCCATATCTACCAGTTTTTGTGCTTCTTGTTGAATTAATACCTTACGAGCTTCCTTGATCGCCAATTTTCTTTTCTTGGTGCGCTTCGGCAACAGGTTACCCAGCATATCCTGCATTTGGTTGCCCATCTGCTCTGCACCAGGAATCTGGAACATATCTAGCATCGGCTGTGCCTGATCATCCACATCGATCTCAATCTGCTGATCTTCAAGTGAGCCGGAAGCAAGCTGGAAGGCTACTTGTCTGCGTTTCTGTTCGATGTTGGTGTCTTCTGGCTCATAGTTGTTGTTTGGTTGCTGTTGATTGCCTGAGAACAGCATTTCAAACGGGTTCTTGAACGCATTGTTGTTTTGCTTTTTCGACGGAACCAAGATCTCAACGATCGCTTCCTCGGCCAGCTTTTCAGCACGGTCTTGGACTTTTTCCATCTTTTCGGTCTTCACCATACGGATTGCGGTTTCGATCAGGTCGCGGACCATGGATTCCACATCTCGGCCTACATAGCCCACTTCGGTGAATTTGGTTGCTTCTACCTTGATGAAAGGAGCACCGGTCAGCTTTGCAATGCGGCGGGCAATTTCGGTTTTACCGACACCAGTCGGTCCAATCATCAGAATATTTTTTGGGATCACATCTTCTCTGACACTCTCAGGTAAAAGTGAGCGGCGGTAGCGGTTGCGCAGGGCAACGGCAATCGCCTTTTTGGCTTGATGCTGTCCCACAATATATTTATCGAGGTGTTCGACGATCATTCGGGGTGTTAAACGGTCCAAGCTAAGCATGGCATACCCTCCTACCCTTTGATTTCTTCCACAACAATATTGGAATTGGTAAATACACAAATCTCAGCAGCCGTTTTCAGTGCCGCTTCGGCAATCTCCTTCGCGCTCAGATGTGACGCGTAGTTCTTCAGAGAGCGTCCAGCTGCAAGTGCAAAGCTTCCGCCGGAGCCAATCGCGAGAATTCCGTCATCTGGCTCGATGATTTCCCCGTTACCGGAGATCAGGAGCAGATGTTCACGGTTCATGACGATCATCATGGCTTCGAGCTGACGGAGGATTTTATCTCCGCGCCATTCTTTCGCAAGCTCTACCGCTGCACGTTGCAGGTTGCCGTGGTATTCTTCGAGCTTGCCTTCGAATTTTTCAAACAGCGTAATCGCATCAGCGACAGACCCGGCAAAACCGGCGACCACCTCGCCACGATAGAGACGCCGTACTTTTTTCGCGCCGTTCTTCATGACCATGCTGTTGCCAAAGGTCACTTGCCCGTCACCAGCCATCGCTGCCTCACCTTTATGATGAACACCAAATATCGTAGTTGCATGAAACTTTTCCATGTAAGAGGTCACCTCCCAGTATTGTGTGAACGTGGATGTGCGTGATTGTACACCTCTCGCAACCGTTCCTTCGTAACATGCGTGTAGATCTGAGTTGTGGAAAGATTGACGTGACCAAGAAGTTCCTGTACCGTGCGCAAATCCGCGCCTCCATTTAACAAATGTGTTGCAAATGTATGTCGAAAGGTATGTGGTGAAATATGTAGATGCATGGAGGCCTCCGTAACGTACTTATCGACGACCCGCCGTACGCTCCGGTCTGACAGTGGTTCCCCCCGGTAATTCAGAATCAAATGTCCGGGATCATCCTTGCCGCGCAATAATTCTTTTCGCCCTTGCTCTAAATATCTCCAAATTGCATCAATGGCATAACTGCCGATCGGTACATATCTCTCTTTTGAACCTTTCCCATACACAAGTGCAACGCCCGTATATAAATCAAGCGAGTTAACCGTAAGTGTCGTCAGCTCTGATACACGCATCCCACTCGCGTACAGAAGCTCAAAAATGACACGGTCCCTCTCTCCAAGCGCATTCTCTGCCTGTGCGGTCAGATCCAGCAGTGTCTGAATCTCTTGCGGGTACATAAATGAAGGCAGCTTCTTCTCCAGCTTCGGAGTCGAAACCAGCTGAAATGGATTGTGATCGATGTGTTTTTCTCGCATTAAAAAGCCGAAAAACGTACGCAGACTGGATAACTTTCGTGCCATGCTTCTTTTCGCGATATTCTTTTTGACCAAGTAAGTCAGAAAAGATCTTCCGTGCAAAGAAGAAACAGCAGCAAATACGGAGATTTGGTGCTGTTCCATGAAAGTAACAAATTCATTAATATCAGCTACGTAACTTCGTAAGGTATGCGGGGAAGCATTCTTCTCCACTTTCAAATAGCGGATGAAATTTTCAACCCAGGTAGATAATTCTTCGGTTTTGTCCATCTCAGGCGAACACCCCTCAAATCACCTATATAGTAACACAGTAATTTTACCGATATCAACTAAAATTGTGTCTGATTTGTGTAAAATTCTGAATTGTCTCCAGCGCTCTCTCAGCCAGTTTTTCATTTTTTTCTTTTTTATTGCGAATCTTGACAGGCAGGCTTGGGAGCAGTCCGAAGTTGGCATTCATCGGCTGGAAATGCTTCGCATCCGTGTGTGTGATGTAGTGTGCCATACTTCCGATTACGGTCTCCTGCGGGAAGACAAGCAGCTCTTCGCCTTTTGCGAGGCGTGCTGCATTGAGTCCGGCTACCAGGCCCGCTGCTGCTGATTCCACATAGCCCTCTACCCCTGTCATCTGACCGGCGAAGAACAGAGTCTCGCGGTTGCGGAACTGGTAGGTTGGGTTTAAGAGTTTTGGTGAGTTGATAAAGGTGTTGCGGTGCATTACGCCGTAGCGGACGATCTCGCAGTTTTCAAGACCCGGGATGAGCTGGAACACGCGTTTTTGCTCAGGCCATTTGAGATGGGTCTGGAAGCCTACGATATTGTACAGGGTAGCTGCGCTGTTGTCCTGGCGAAGCTGAACCACTGCATATGGATACTTGCCGGTGCGGGGGTCTGTGAGACCTACCGGCTTGAGTGGACCAAACAGCATGGTTTGGCGTCCACGGGAGGCCATGACCTCGATTGGCATGCAGCCCTCGAAGAAGATTTCTTTTTCGAATTCTTTGACCGGCACTGCTTCTGCGGCGATCAGTTCTTCGTAAAAGCGGTTGAACTCTTCTTCATTCATCGGGCAGTTGATGTAGGCTGCTTCCCCTTTGTCATAGCGGGAAGCGATGAAGACTTTGTCCATGTTGATGGAGTCTTTTTCGATGATCGGAGCCGCTGCATCGTAGAAGTAGAGATACTCTTCACCAGTCAGTTCTTTCAGATGAGCGGACAGGTCAGGTGATGTGAGCGGGCCGGTCGCCATGACGACGATGCCTTCTGGGATTTGGGTTATTTCTTCATTAATAACTTCGATCAGCGGATGATTGCGGACGTTGTTGGTGACATGCTCGGCAAACTCGTGACGGTCTACCGCAAGCGCTCCACCTGCCGGTACTGCGCACGTGTCCGCAGATTCGATGATGACAGAGCCAAGTCGGCGCATTTCTTCTTTTAATACCCCGACTGCGTTGGTCAGTGTGTTGGCGCGGAGTGAGTTGGAGCAGACCAGCTCCGCAAACTTATCGGTGTGATGCGCTGGTGTCTGACGGATTGGGCGCATCTCGTAGAGTCTGACGCGGACTCCGGCTTGAGCGATCTGCCACGCAGCTTCGCTACCGGCAAGCCCTGCGCCTACGACTGTTACGTATGGTTGTGTCATTGGGTACATCCTCCCGTGCTGTGTGTGCTTCTGCTAGTGTGTTATTGCTGCTGCCGTGTGTTCTATAAAGTTTCTAGGAATCTACTTCTTCTTGGTAGTCACAAGCCGTACATGTATTGCTGACGCCTTGCTTCTTGCGTTTTTTCTCGACCATCATGCTGTTGCACTTTGGACAGTTGCGCGGGATTGGTTTGTCCCAGCTGATCCATTCGCATTCTGGGTAGTTGTTGCATCCAAAGAAAACCCGGCTCTTCTTACTTTTACGTTCGACAATCTGTCCGGTTTCACATGTTGGACATTTTACGCCGACATCTTTGACGATCGGCTTGGTGTTGCGGCAGTCTGGGAAGCCGGAACAAGCGAGGAACTTACCGTAGCGTCCCATCTTGTAGACGAGATGCTTACCGCAGAGCTCGCAGATCTCATCGGAGACTTCGTCCTTAATCTCGATCTCTTGCATCTGCTCTTCGGCTACTTCGATCCGTTTGGCAAAATCGCCGTAGAAGTGATCGAGGATCTTGGCCCATTCGGACATGCCTTCTTCGACTTTATCTAGGTTACTCTCCATTTGAGAGGTGAATTCGATATCAAGGATTTCTGGGAAAAACTCTTCGATCAGGGAGATGACAATCTGTCCCAGTTCGGTTGGAACGAAGCGTTTTTCTTCGAGTGCGACATAGCCGCGTTTTTGGATGGTTTCAAGGGTAGGTGCATAGGTGGATGGACGGCCGATGCCGTTTTCCTCCAGCGTCTTGACCAGACGTGCCTCTGTATAGCGTGGCGGCGGCTGGGTGAAGTGCTGCTTCGGTTCGATATTCTGCACTTCGAGCGTCTGTCCCTCTTCGATCGGCGGCAGGAAGCTGTCTTCCTCTTTGCCTCCATCGTCAGTACTCTCCACATAAACCTTCATAAAGCCTGGGAACTTAACCTTAGAACCGGTGGCACGGAAGAAGATTCCGTTCACTTTGATATCGACGGTCATGGTGTCGAGTACGGCAGAGGCCATCTGGCTTGCAAGGAAACGCTCCCAAATCAGCCGGTACAGCTTCAATTGGTCACGGCTCAGGAATTCCTTGAGCTCGTCTGGTGTACGCATAACAGATGTCGGACGAATCGCCTCATGGGCATCCTGTGCATTCTCTTTTTCCTTCTTGGATTGCGGACGCTGCTCTGTGATGATGTACTCTTGTCCAAATTGTTCCAGAATGTAGGTCTTGGCTTCTTCCTGTGCGGTCTGTGAAATCCGGGTGGAGTCGGTACGCATATACGTGATCAAACCGACTGTGCCTTCTTTGCCAAGATCAATCCCCTCGTACAGCTGCTGGGCAACCATCATCGTCTTAGCCGTACGGAAGTTCAGCTTACGGGCTGCTTCCTGCTGCAGGGAACTGGTAATGAACGGTGCCGCTGGATTGCGCTTACGTTCACGCTTGAGGACTTTTTGCACCACGTAGGGCTGGTCCTTGATCCGTTCGAGAATTTCGTTTACTTCTGCTTCGGATTTGATCTCTGCTTTTTCTTCCCCGTATCCATGGAAACGAGCTTCGAATGCTTTTCCCGCGCTCAGCATCGCATTGGTAATGGTCCAGTACTCTTCTGGTTCAAATGCATTGATTTCTTTTTCACGGTCATTAATCATCTTAACCGTTACAGATTGTACGCGTCCTGCACTTAACCCTTTGCGGACTTTTTTCCATAGGATTGGTGAAATATTGTAACCCACCAAGCGGTCAAGGATGCGGCGCGCTTGCTGGGCGTTAACCAGATCCATATTAATGTGGCGTGGATGCTTAAAAGCGTCTTTGATCGCATCCTTGGTAATTTCATTGAACACCACACGGAGCGGTTGGCTTAGATCCAGATTCAGATATTGCGCAAGATGCCAGGCAATCGCTTCCCCTTCCCTGTCCGGGTCGGCTGCGAGATAGACTTTTTTTACTTTTTTCACGGAATCCTTCAGACTCTTCAGGATGTCGCCCTTCCCACGAATGGTTATGTATTTGGGCTCAAATTTATTCGTTACGTCTACACCCATCTGACTCTTTGGGAGATCACGGACATGGCCCATAGATGCTTTCACGATATATTTGCTACCCAAGTATTTACCAATAGTTTTAGCTTTCGCCGGGGACTCGACGATCACAAGCGTATCCGCCATATATTTCCTCCCCCTTCATTACATGAATCTCCCCTAATATTACATATGCTTTTTCATTTGTCAAACGGCTATCCGTTGATTTTTATTCATCACGATGTTTAACATAATAGCCGCCGGGGAGGGATTGGATCAAATTTTTAGTTTCCAGACGTACTAAATCACGGTCCAAACACGGCCTGTATTCTATGGAAATTCTGGTAAAAATCTCATCCCAATGAAGCGGTTCTGTCGTCAAGACACCAAGCAAATACCGCTCTTCCTCAGGTAAATCTGGTGAGATGATTTTTTGTCCGGACAGAGGTGAAAACAGGCTGCTCAGGTGCGCGTATTCCTCCAAAATTTCCTTAGAATCTGTTACTAGCTTTGCACCTTGCTTGATCAAGTTATTCGTCCCTGTGCTGCCTTTTGCAAAAATCGGTCCGGGGATCGCAAACACATCACGCCCCTGTTCATTCGCACAATCTGCGGTGATCAGTGAACCGCTGCGCTCAGCTGCCTCGACGATCAAGACACCGAGAGAAAGCCCGCTGATCAGACGGTTTCGCTCCGGGAAAAATCCAGGATGTGGCTTCGTGCCGGGATGGTATTCGGAGAGAATCAATCCACTCTCAGCCATGCGAAGGTACAGCGGACGGTTATGAGTCGGGTAGATCTGATCGATGCCACAGCCCAGTACGCCGATGGTGCCAGCACCTTGTTCAAGGGCGGTGCGATGAGCTTCGGCATCGATCCCCTGAGCCAGACCGGAGACGATCATAAAGCCTGCATTCGACAAGTCTTTCGCGAAAGTTTGACAAACATGTCTGCCATATGTCGAAGGAGTGCGTGTCCCGACGATCCCCAGCATGGGCCGTTGCAGCAGGGTGATGTCCCCTCTGTAAAAGAGCAAAACAGGAGGGTCAGGAATCTCTATTAATATAGAAGGAAAAATTTCGTCGAGGAAGCAAATGAACTCCAAACCTGCCTGTAGACGGGCATTTTTGCGTGCTGTCACACGATCAGGATTGATCTCGAACAGCACTTGTTGCCGTACACTTGGAGGTAGTCTTAAAGTCTCATACCAAGATTCCTCATTTGGTAATAAATGTGTCAATGAGGATAATGAACCATATTTGTTATACAAGTGATGAATCGTACGCCGTCCAACTCCTTCGATACAGGTAAGTGCGTAGAGATAATCCCTTTCCTCCAACGGTTGGTGAAATAATGATGTGGATGGTGCTGATTTCATGCGGTCGCCTCCCATACGTTTTCCCTCCTTTTATCATAGAAAAAGACAGAGCGATGTTCAAAAAATTTTCGATTTTCAGACAAAAATAGGTCAGGAATAGAACCAGTGGAGCATACGAAAGACGGACACAGCATGAAAAAATAAAAAAAGACGCCCCAAAAGGACGTCTTTTCTGCTCACTCCCCGCTTACATGATCAGCAGAAAGCAAGTTGATCCGTAAAGCTTATGCTTTTACCGTTACTTTGTCGAGCATGCCTTTTTCAGTGAGAACTTCTACGAGTGTCTCGCCGATGACAGCTGGAGTTTTGGCTACGCGGATACCGCAAGACTCAAGCTTCGCGATTTTCTCAGCTGCAGTACCTTTACCGCCGGAGATGATCGCACCTGCGTGACCCATGCGTTTGCCTGGAGGCGCAGTTTGACCGCCGATGAAACCGATAACTGGTTTCTTCATGTTAGCTGCTACCCACTCAGCTGCTTCCTCTTCTGCAGTACCACCGATTTCACCGATCATGATAACTGCTTCGGTGTCTGGGTCTTCGTTGAAGAGTTGGAGTACGTCGATGAAGTTAGTACCGTTTACAGGGTCGCCACCGATACCAACGGCAGTGGATTGACCGATGCCGCGGGTAGATGTTTGGTGAACCGCTTCATATGTGAGGGTACCAGAGCGGGATACGATCCCTACTTTACCAGGAGTGTGGATGTAGCCTGGCATGATACCGATTTTACACTCGCCTGGAGTGATTACGCCTGGGCAGTTTGGACCGATGAGACGAGTCTTTTTGCCTTCCATGTAACGGCGTACTTTTACCATGTCAAGAACTGGGATACCTTCTGTGATACAAATCACGAGGTCGAGTTCTGCGTCTACTGCTTCCATGATGGAGTCAGCAGCGAATGCTGGTGGTACGTAGATGACAGATGCATTCGCACCGGTTGCTGCTACAGCTTCTTTAACAGTGTTGAAGATTGGCAGACCGTCGATTTCAGTACCGCCTTTACCTGGTGTTACACCGCCAACCATTTTTGTTCCGTACTCAACTGCTTGACGAGTATGGAAAAGACCTGTCGCGCCTGTAATACCTTGTGTAATAACTTTGGTATCTTTATTAATAAGAATACTCATCGCGTAAGTTTCCCACCTTTAATTCTGATTTCGTCGTACGCTTGTGTAGACAGATTGTTGCAGGGCTTGTCTTATTTTACAAGTGCAACGATTTTTTCTGCACCGTCAGCCATGGATTCAGCCGCAACGATGTTGAGACCGGATTCGCTGAGGATTTTTTTACCTTGCTCTACGTTCGTACCTTCGAGACGTACTACGAGTGGCTTGTCGAGTTTCACTTGTTTCGCTGCACCGACTACACCGTTCGCGATTACGTCACACTTCATGATGCCGCCGAAGATGTTAACGAAGATGCCTTTTACTTTGTCATCGGAGAGGATGATTTTGAAGGCTTCGGTTACTTTCTCTTCAGTTGCCCCGCCCCCTACATCGAGGAAGTTCGCAGGGTTGCCGCCGTAGAAGTTGATGATGTCCATCGTTGCCATCGCAAGACCTGCACCATTAACCATGCAACCGATGTTACCGTCGAGTGCGATGTAAGCGAGGTCGTATTTGGATGCTTCGATTTCTTTTTCGTCTTCTTCGGTGAGGTCACGAAGTTCTTGGATGTTTTTGTGACGGAAAAGAGCGTTGGAGTCGAAGTTGAGCTTCGCGTCGAGAGCCATCACTTCGCCGTCGCCGGTTACTACGAGTGGGTTGATCTCAGCGATGGAGCAGTCGTTTGCTACGAATGCTTCATAGAGACCGAGCATGAATTTCGCTGCTTTGTTCACGAGTTCAGCAGGAATGTTGATCGCGAACGCAAGACGGCGTGCTTGGAAAGGAGTCAGACCTACTACAGGGTCAACTACTTCTTTGATGATTTTTTCAGGGCTGTGTTCTGCTACTTCTTCGATCTCAGTACCGCCCTCTTCAGATGCCATCATAACTACGCGGTTAGTCGCACGGTCTACGACGATCCCTACATAGTATTCTTTCTTGATATCGCAACCTTGTTCGATCAGAAGGCGTCTTACTTCTTTACCTTCTGGGCCGGTTTGGTGGGTCACCAAAACTTTACCAAGAATATCGGTAGCATATGTACGCACTTCTTCAAGATTTTTTGCAACTTTTACGCCGCCCGCTTTACCGCGACCACCAGCGTGGATTTGTGCTTTTACTACTACTACTTGTGTACCCAGCTCTTCAGCCGCTTTAACAGCCTCGTCTACGGTGAACGCTACGCGACCTTCAGGTACTTTCACACCGTACTTCTTCAGTATCTCTTTACCTTGATACTCATGAATGTTCATTACCCATCCTCCTATGGCAGTTTGGATTCGATTGACAGGTTAGCTATGACCCATTGAAGGGATTCTCTATCTGTCGAGAAACTCCTGCCAATTGATCATGACGTTCCTATTTTACGACACTATTCGATAAAAGTCACTCAAAACGATACTCTTATCCTCACCAATTCTTCAAATTCTCATGAAGGAATTGGATAAATTCTTTTGTAGATAACAGATTTTGAATGTTTTGTCCGATCATTGGTCGGTGAAAGAGCTTATCATCTACCGCAAAATGGTTGGCGTATATCGTAATCCTCCGTTCGGTGGTATCCGCGATCCAAAAGGTCAGGACGGCTGCGGCTGGCCCCACCCCTTCTGCTGGTACCGTAACTTCCGGGGCTTGATGCAGAATGCGGACAAGCTGTTGGATCGCGCCTTGCTTGCTGATCGATTCGTCTGCTTCCCATGTGGTATGCAGCTTGGCGTCGGTCGTGGAGCGGATGCTTAGCTTAGAAGCCTTATAAAGTGTCTCAAGTACCTCGGATGCCGGACGGACGGGCAGCCATTCGGTCGTCTGGGAAAACAGCTCTTGATTGATCTGATAATACAAGGTGTCATTGCCGAGCGTTACGGCCAACAGGCTTGGAGTGACGATCACGGCATCGGCTACTCCGTCAGCAAAGGCAAGCTTGAGTCTGTAATGGGGATAGAGGGGAAACGGAACTTGTGGTGGCTGTGGCTCGTACCCTGCTTTACTCATCGCAGCAAGTACGAGCGCGTTCTCCTTGTCGGTCAGCTTCTTATAGGTATACTGATCATCCGCATGCAGCTCGACTGCTGTTGGTTTCTTGCTGCGAAAGAGTGCCTCCCCTGCCAACTGTCGGATAAATCCGTAAAACTGCTGCGCTCCCACTCCCCGATAGGTCACCTGATTGTACTGGACGGCATCCTCACCGATCTCCATCACAAGCGGGGCTTCGCTAGAGCGGTAGGCAATCAGTGTGTACCGGATTTCGCTTTTGGACAAAGAGCCTTCGGTACGAGAGAGCTGGGCGGTACCGTGAATATCGAGACCTTTGCTAAAAGCTGCCAGGTTCAGCGAGATTTCCTGACCATTAGTAGCCAATACGGTGACACGGTCGACAGCTTCTATGCTTTGGGTGATTTGATTTCGCTTTCCATCCTCTTGCTGTTGGGTCCCCAAAGTACAGCCGGTAACCATCCATGCGGTGATTACCGCGGTCAACATGGAGAGCAAGCTTTTTTTCATCCATCCATCCTCCTCCAACAGTCTCAACCTGCTTTGACGAAAGGTCTGGCTTAGAGAAGTCCCAGACGACGGCTTACTTCACTGCCAAGCCTGCGCTTGACATAGACCTCGCCGATTTGATGCGGGTCCCTGACGATGACAGACTGGTTATTGGTGCGGATTGCGACGTATTTGTCTCCGTTTTTGTCCAATCCACAGATGAGATCAGAGTTGACTTCGGTAAAGATGGCGACGACGTATTTGTCTTGGATTTTTTTCAGTGTGATCTTAGGGAATGGGCTTAACATCGGGGTGGTTTTGGCTTGTATGTATTGGGTAATAGCCAGCAGGTAGCGGTCGATGGCGCTGGAGGAGATTTCATCTGGGGCGGCTTTGGCTTGTTGGGCCGATTCGTACATCTTCAATTCTTCATTGATACCGATGATCTTCCCGTCGTCATCAATACCAAGAAACAGATTGCCGTTGTTGCTGTTGGCGAAGGCGATGACTGCTTTGATGATGGCATGCTTGGAGTTGAGAAAATCACGCTTGAACTCGATCATATCATTTTCGCCGAGTTCGGTAGCTACCAGAGGATCTTCGACACGGCCCAGATAACGGAAGCGACTCAATGCGCCAAGGCGGTACACGTACTCTTCAAACAGATCAGCGGACAGTGCAATCTCTTCGATCATCGCGTCGGTATTTTGCCATAGCTTATAGGTCTGGGGTGAGAAGCACATATCAAACAGCACGGTAGCTCCAAGCGACTTGATATTCATGCCGATTGCCACCCGCTTCACCTGTCTTGGCTTGTACGGTTCTGCTCCGGCTCCCTGCACCTGAAGGGCTCCGTTATGTACGAGGAAATCGAAATATTGGCGCGGCAACGAAACACCGGTGCGGAGCAGGTCGCGCTGCTTTTGGACCGGCTGAAGAGTGTCTGATACATATTCGTGGTACAGGTCAAAAACGATACGTTCGTCATCTGCTTGATGAATGACAGCTTGAAAATGGCATTGGATTCGCATAGTTCACCTGACTTTTCGCATAGCGCTTTTTTCATTATTGTAGGTTTTTGTAGAGCATATTTCCAGTCCTGTCTATTGATGATGAGTGCTTTCCTAGTATATGGCTTGTATTTCCAGTTATTTCTCACTAAATAATATATGAAGAATTTCCGACAATATAAATAGACGTTCGTTTTTTTTCTCATTCGTTTGGCCTGATCAGAAGTAGGGATCAGGTCTTTTTTTGCGCGAAAAAAGAAGGGTAGCCAGTTACCCTTCTTGATGCAGTGTCCATCTTTATCATTGTCAATCACATTCTCCTTGTTGCTACGTAATCATGATCGCCTTTTCAGGATCTGCCCGATGCTCCTGGTAATAGCCTACAATCGCAGGCAGATAGCTAGACAGATCCGGACATGTAATCCCTGCCTCTGTCAGATCGGCCTGTGCCTGTGTGTTGTCATAATCGCCTTCAACGTTAAAGTAGATCAAGGTTTCTCTTTCAATCCCGATCCATTGACGCAGTGCGGGGATGCTGAGTGCGGCGGAGGCCATGCTGGTTGGAAGCATCCATGTGGGCTCCTTTTGCAAAAGCTGCTTGGCGATCAGTTCATAAGCTCGTTTGGCCCGGTATGGATTGGGGTCGGTGAGATGATAGACATTGTCCACCGATTGGCGTGAGTGTGCAAGATGGATCGTGGCATCGATAATATAGGTGACCGGGACGATATTGAAGAGTCCATTGCCTTCCCCTACATAAGGAATCGGGAAGCGGCTGAAAAAATCGAGGAATCGCATGATAAAATACGGGCCGTCGAATTTGACCGTCTCCCCCGTATTGGCATCCCCGACGACGATCCCCGGACGGATGATGGTAGTCGGTGCTTTGGCTCGGATGGATTGAACGAGCACCTCGGCCTCGTATTTGGTAGATTCGTAATGATTCTTAAATGCCTGCCCCATCGTAAGCTCGTGCTCATAGATTTTGCCGACACGGTCACCGGAGACATAGGCGGTGCTGAAATAGATATAGCGCTCCAGCTTCTTTAGCGTGAGCACCCAGTTGTTAACGTTTTGGGTACCGATCACATTGACCTGATAAGCGAGGTCCTTTGGTACGGCGAGGTCATAGATGGCGGCCAGGTGAAAGACGTGTGTGATACGGTTTTGCAGCAGGGTATGAACATCTGGGGGAATCGCCAGATACGGCTGGGTGATGTCGCCTGCGATCAGTTCAAATTGCTCTGGTGTTCCATGACCTTTATTTGTAAGCGCTTGCAGTTCTCTTTTTGCCTTGTCCATCTGGCTAGGATGTACCAATAGGGCAAAAGAGGCGTGCCGGTTGCGGATCAGCAATGCTTTGATCAGACGAGTCGCTATAAAACCGGGAAATCCGGTGAAAAAGTAAAATGGCTGCATACGCTCTCCTCCTTTTGTTGCCATCATATGTCTGTCCAAATTTCATAAGAACAAAAACCTTCGGAATCGAAGCACCCCGAAGGCTTTTGCGGTTTCATCGTTGTTATTTTTGCACGGTAATCGTCTTCTTGGTCTGGATTTTAACCGGCTGGGTCAGCACCCATTCCAGTGAGTACGTGCCTGCCAATGCTTTTTTCGGAAGTGGGAACGAAAAGGTCTCCCAGTTGCTGGCGAATTGGTTGTTCAAAAGCACCTGTTTTCCCTGAACCAAACGAAGTGCTGGCTTGAAATCCTGCACGACGATCGGCCAAAATTCACGGCGCTCTGCGTCATAGGCGTGAAGCACTTGGTGACCAGAGGAATTGGTACGAAGGCGAAACGGTGTGCTCAAGTGGTGGAGCGGATTTTCGGTGACCTGCAGGAGACTGACCAACCGGTTGCCATTGTGATCCGTGATGGTTACCTTGCCTTCCACCTGTTCATTTGGCTTGAGGGTGTCTTTGGTAGTGATGAGTTGAACGTTGAATGACTCATCCGGTTGGAACAGATACCCTTCCGCATCCCGTATTGGGGTTGTGTCGTAGACATAGAGCAGATTGGAGTCCCCCTGCTGCTTCATGCCAATCGCGTAGAAATCATAGTTCCCCTCTGCGATGTAGACTGGGTGCTCCGGCTTGAGTGAGAAGACCGCGAAATCATCCTGCACGGAGGCATTCTGCTCGCGCAAGGCTATGTTCCACGTCATGTTTTTACTCTTGGAGGTCAGCTTGATCGGCTTCATACGGCTGAAATCAGGCTGTATCATCACAGTCTGGCGGTCTGTGCTGATCGTAATCTCGCTCTGGTACAGGTATGGCTTCGTCCCGTTGGTTTTGGTAGCGATGATGCGGTAGACACCTTTTTCCAGCAGGGCGGTCTTGTTCGTCTCCGCCGTCCCAAAGACAAGCAACGGCTGGTTGCCCTTCATCACCTGCAGCACGGTATCGGCTTCGGCTTGGAAATGGACTTCACTTGGCCGCTCCTGCTTTTTCCGCAGGTCAACGGTAAACGAATTGGACGGGAGCGTGACGGTCCGCTCTACAAAAATCCCCTTCCAGTCGGTCTGAAAAGCGGTCATCTGGATGATGTAGGTCTGGCCCGCACTCAAGCCTGCCAGCTGAATTGGCACTTCGCGGAGATTCTGCTCCTCCTCCTCTTCTGCAAAATCGTGAAAATAGGTGTAATTGGCCACCACTTGTCTGGTCGTCGGATGAAGGGCGTGTACATCGACATACAACAAGCCTTTTGCGTTCGGGGAGATCAGTCTCATCTGGATCGAATCGAGCGGCTCGAATGCAATGTCTTTGAGCTTGAGCGTCGAAATCGAAGCATACGGTAATGGCACAGAGCCAAAGTCCACCCAGACTTCGTAGAATCCGCTGGTGATCTGGCTGGCATCCGGAAGCGTGAAGCTGTCTACATCTGCAGGGCCTCGCCATACCTCTGTTCCTTTTTCATTTTTTACAACAGCGTGAAAACCTGCATTGGTATTGTCATCGACCGTAACCTCTTCGTTGTTGATCGCGAGCAGCCTCTGGTTTTTACTTGGAGTGATCCATTGATTCGTGAGTGAATTGCGGAATCGAATGGTCTGTCTGTCCCAGCCCGTTGACTCTCCGGGATTGAGCAGCTGCATATCGCGCAACACGAACTCTTTGCCAAAATGAAGTTCTACATTAAGAAAGACGCGATCCCCTTGATGAACCATCACCTTCTCATCCTCATCCGGCAGTACACGCAGATTGGCTTCAGTTGGAACCGTGATCCGGTTGAGGCGGCTTCCGTCCAGCTTTCGGGTGGAGTCAATGGTATAGCTCCACTTCCTAGAGCCTTCCGACTGGAGCAGCTGGAGAGAGTATCCGCTCATCATCAGCGAATTAGTTCGGATCGTTGTGCCGTTTTTGACAGGGATGGCCGGGTCGATTCCACTGCTGAATTCATGCGGATACCAGTAACCCTCTTCCGCCCAGCCCGGCAGCGAAAAGGTGAGCGGCTGTGCATCAGTCAGACTAAAATGCAGATCATTCTGCCCCTCCCTGACGGTAAACGGCTGACGCAAGAAAAAATTCTGTCCATCGGTTCGCATCCGCACCGCATAGCCGACATATTGCCCAGGCGGAAGCTGAAGCCGTGCCTTACTCTCGTCTTCATTATTCACGTACACAATGAAAGAGGTGGCTTCTTTTCCATGCAAAACAGGTGAAAAGGCGAACACCACATCTTCATAGGCACGCCCGTGTTCGGTCACATCTACTGTAACTGGCTTGGTATGAGAGGCGTTCAGGGTGATCAATCCGATGTTGCCATTGACCTCTTGGTAGCTGAGATAGGTCCGGTCTTCCTGGCTACTGTCAAACTCCGCGACGACTACATAGCGCTCATCCGGAAGAAAAACAGAAGACGGAAAATAGACCAAGCCTTGGTCATTGGTATAGTCGCTACCGATCAGGTTGTAAGAGCCTTGTGATTGTGCTGTGTCATCCGATGCTGATTCATCATAGCGAAGCACCGAGACGGACGCTCCATGTTCTGCGTATCCATACTCGTCCAGCACGCGGACGCTCACACCTGTCGTATTTTGATTGCGTACCATCAGTTGCAGGTTGAGCGGATTACCGATCGGACGGTTGGTTGCATCCATGGCTTGCAGCAAAAAGCTCTGTTCTCCATCTGCCACCTGTGCTGAGTTCCAGACGAACGAAGCTTCTCCATTGTACACAGATGCGCTCGCGAGCACTTGTCCCGCTACGGTGCTGAGGCGAACGATCGGGGCATTCTGTGACATTCGTACACGGAACGAGACATGTCCCGTCACCTGTTCCCGCGGGTTGGGACTGATCAGTTGGATCGGCGATGTCTGTACGTAGCTGATCGCCTCTGCGATCTGAACTAAGCCATACCCGGTGTTTTGGTCGGCTCCGGCCTGATCGATGTCCTTCGCGGTCTGTTCCAGAGCGGTGCGTACCTGTTGGGCTGTCCAGTTGGGATGGGAGAGCTTGACTAGAGCAGCCGCCCCAGAGACATAGGGTGCCGCCATCGACGTACCCGATTCGTATCCATAATCGTCTTCCGTCAGGGTTGAGAGGATCTGCTCCCCCGGTGCGGCCAAATCAATCGGACTTCCATAGTTGCTAAAGACAGATCGGCGTTGCTGCTTATCTATAGAAGCAACTGCAACAACCTCGGGAAATTTGGCTGGGTAGTAACCGTCTGTGTGGACTCCTTCGTTGCCTGCTGCCGCGATGACCAGCACACCCTTGTCGGTAGCACTGCGGATCGATTCTTGGATCAGCCGGCTGTTTCCGCTGCCGCCAAGGCTCAGGTTGATCACATCAGCACCCTTTTCCACCGCCTTATCAATGCCGGTGGCGATGGAATAACTGCTGCCGTAACCCGAATCATCCAGCACTTTGATTGGCAAAATTCGGACATCTTCCTCGCCGGCCACACCTGCGATTCCAACTCCATTGTCAGCCTGTGCGGCGATAATCCCGGCTACATGTGTTCCATGTCCTTGTTCATCTAATGTATCGTAATTATCATCCACGGTATTATATCCGTCCAACACACGTTCGCTCAGGTCGGGATGGGTAAAATCCACACCCGTATCGGCTACGGCGACAATCACGTGCTCTTTGGGGTTGCTCCAGGAGGCGAGCTTCTGCCAAGCCTGCAGAGCACATACAGCGGTATGCCCCCATTGCTGATCCAGCCTCGGATCGTCTGTTGGGCGGGCAGTCGTGTAGGTATCTGCGGTCTTGTAGGTATAGTTTGGCTCGACAAAAGCGATGGACGGATCCTTCGCCAATTCATCGGCGACCTGTTGGCTTTTGGCCGGGGATACCTTGAGCAGCATGGTTTGCTTATGACGCTTCACAATCCGCAGAGTCGCGTCATAGGAGGAGGTGATACGGTCAGGGAGTGGTTTGGAAGGTTTATATTGAACGATCAGCTCGCCTGAACGGGCGGCTAGGTTCGAGTTTGTGCTGTTCGCCGTATTTGCAGTTCCGCTTATGAGCCCAGATGCTGCGTATGTTGTGTCTGCACGGTTCGTAAAGTCCGCTATTGCGTCTGCTGAGTTACTAAAAAACAACGACTCCATGTATGGTGATGGTGCCACAGTCTGGCTGGTTGTTGTGTCTGTCGTGTTGTAATTGGCATGCGCGTAGCCGGGGAATGCAGTTCCCGCAAGCAATAGCGGTATCATGATCGCCTTGACCAGACCTAGTTGGAATATTCTCATGAGTGGCACTTCCCTCTGGATTGGTAAAAAAATGCGGACTACTAGTAAATTTTACACGGTTCTGCATTTTCAACAATAATTCGTTAGTCCTAGTTACTTTGACTAAAAAACCGCCTTGCCATGGCAAAACGGCTTAGAAATATCCGACCAACAGTCTATCCACCCACTCTGGAATTCGGGCATCTTCAATCCGGTCAAACTGCGGAAAGTAGGGCTTGATATCCAATACGGGCGTTCCCATGACCGCGTCCAGCCCTTTTACCTTGAGTACGTTGCCCTTGATTGCGATCATCTTGACTGCTGTCAGTCCAATCGGATTCGGATGATGCTTCGGGCGCCGGGCAAACCTATCAATCATAAGCATGTTTCGTTCTACTACGTTACAACATTCGGTTCATCATCGGGAAAACCCTGCTCGATCTCATCATTAATATAAATGAAATGACTACAGATAAAAACGCCGCCTGCCTGCATCACTCGTTGCAAACGGACGGCGTTCCTTCTATTTATCCTACTACCTGTAAACGATCCTACTTGTTCCCAATCGCATAAAGTCGGCCGCTTTTCGACGCGACATACATGACCCCGTTGGCACCGATTGCCGGAGATGCAACAGACATGTCACGCACGGAGAAGACCCAGTTGCGGCTTCCTGAAGGTGTCAGTGCATGAACCCGTCCGTCCCCTGCAACGACATAGATCAGACCGTTCGCGCCGATAATCGGAGAGGCCGCGATGTGATGACCAGTGGTAAATACCCAAAGCTGCTTGCCTGTTGAGCTGATCGCATGGAAGGTTCCTTTTGCTGTTCCTACATAAATCGTTCCGTTGGCTGCCAGTGCAGGGGCTTGCGTGATGATCGTACCTGTTGGATGCGACCATTTTTTCACACCTTTATTGGTCAAGGCATGCAGGTTACCGTCTTGGGAGCTGAAATAAATCGTTCCGTCTGAAGCGATGACAGATGACGTGTTAACCGGAGATTTAACATCATATACCCATTTTGGTCGGCCTGCTGCTGTCAAGGCGTGAAACTTGCCGTCTACCGAACCGAAATAGACAGTACCGTCCGCGCTGATCGCCGGAGATGCGGTGATCTGTCCGTTGGTTGGATAGTTCCATTTTTTCTTACCATAGCGGTCAAATGAATATAAAAGGCGGTCGCCTGTACCTACATAAATCGTTCCATCTGCTGCGATGGATGGCGAGGATGTGATCTCTCCCTGCAATGTTACCGTCCATTTGAGCGTACCGTTCGGGTTGATTGCGTACAGCTTCTTATTGGAAGTTCCTACATAAATCGTACCGTCCGCACCCAAGACCGGGGATGATTTGATATCACCATCTACAGGGAACACCCATTTTTGCGTGCCGTTGGCTTTGACTGCATACAGCTCGCCGCCCCACGCCCCTGTTCCGAGATAGATGGTACCGTCACGACCGACGACCGGTGCTGCGATCACTTCCCGACCAGTCAGGAATGCCCATTTTTCTACTGGATTGGCTGGTGCTACATAACGGGATTGACGTGTCCAGTTAAAGGAAGATGGTTGGGCAGCCGATTTGTCATAGGCCCCTGCTTGAAACCCAGCCCCCTGGCTAAACGCAGCCTGAGGGGAAGCGGCATGTACGTTGGCCGTCGGGAATGAGGCCAGTTCAGGAGTTACCAATCCGCCCGTAACAAGTAAAGCACTGACTGTCAGAGTACGAATGATTTTTGCAGAATGATTTTTCAGGTTGTTTTTCTGGTTTGTTTTCATATTCATCTTCTTAATCCCTCCGTTGTGCTTCTTGACGCTGTCTAGACGGAATATATGCCCAATAAGTTGCAAATAAACCAGAAATTTTTGTTCCATCAAGCACATTTTCCCATAAAGAAAAAGCCTCTTCATAGAGAAGAGACTGCTGAAATCAGCGGTAATCGGACTTCCACCTTGGTACCTCGGTTGATCAGGGACTCGATTGCAATCGTCCCTTTCATCTCTTCCACCAACCGTTTACAGATGGACATGCCCATACCCGTTCCTTTTTCTGTTGTATTAAAGAAAGGTTCAAAAATATGTTTGAGACGCCCTTCAGGAATCCCACGCCCATTGTCCCGGAACATAATAACCATCTGTTCATTGGAATGATCCATCACCGTCTCCACAAACAGATGCCCGCCCTCGTCCACGGCATCAATGGCATTCTTGATCAGATTGAGACAGATCTGCTCGACGTAAGAGGACACTCCGTTAATCCAACACTGATCTTGCGGATAGTAAAAATGCATATATACATTTTTCTCATAGACAAAAGACTTCGCAATCTCATAGACCCGATGAAGGGTGGAGGTCAAGTTGACGGGGCCCAGCTCTTTTTTTATCGTGTCATTCTTGTTCGACAAGATTAAAAAGTTTTTGACTAATCCCTCTAGAGAGGCAATCTCCTCTTTGCAGACCTGTATGTAGTGTAAAAACATCGTCGGATCAACGTTTCTCTGCTCCACGCTTTTCTCCATCAGTTGCAAAAAGCCTTGAAAAGAGGTAATCGGATTGCGGATCTCATGGGCGACCCCAGCCGCCATATGTCCCATGATATTCTGTGTCTGCATGCTGAGACGATGGATCTGGTACTCACGCGCATCCAGATAACCTAGCACGATCCCATTGAGCTGGGTTCCCGACAGGTCAAACTGCCGCTCAATTAAGAAGTCTTTGATCGCCGAGTCTACAGAACTGACCCCAAGACTATCCATGACACGGTACATGTTGCTGATCACATGCATACGCAGGTTATGTGACAACTTCAAGATCAATTCCTTGCTGATCTGTTTTCCCTCGGCATAAGCATGTCCTCTTTCATAACACTTGGCTTCCATTTCCATCTTATACTGCTGATAATCCGTCTCTTCAAAAAAGAGTGCATGAAAATTCTTCTCTACACCCTCTTTGATCAGATCACAATAAATCTGCTCAATACCTTCCAATCCCTGAGACACCCTGACGTCCAGCTCGATTTCTGCCAAATGAGTTTCCAAGGCTGTCTCCAGTTGCTTGAGGAACAGGGGCAACAATTTTTCTTTCCATTCAATTAGGTTCATAGTTCCGACTCCTAGACCTTTGATCAGGCACAAACATCCGTTGCACTCAAGTTCTTTTTGTAAAGAATATGCATAGCTTTAGTAAAATTCTATACAAAATTTAGGAGTTAGCGCAAGCAAATCATGTCAAATTTTTCTAAAACTTTATGAAGTAGTGGATTCTGTTCAACATGATAGAAGAAAAGTCGTTTTTGAGCAAGGAAATGGAGTGTGGGACCATTCTTCCAGCCCGGGAGAATGGTCCTTTTTTGCTATTTGCTGCTCTCAATCTCTTCGACCAGCTCAGCCAACTCCGTCCAACGCTCCATCGTACGTTCCAATTCTGCATTTACTTGCTGCTCTTCATCGAATAATTTCTGTGCCTTTTCAAAGTCGCTGCCAGCCTCGGTGATCTCGCGGCGGATTTGGGTCAGACGCTCTTCCAGACCCGCAATCTTTTCTTCGATTCCGTCCCATTCTTTCTGGTCTTTGTAGGAAAGCTTTTTGGTACGGTTACCACGGTTGGCTGATTGCTTGGCTTCATCGGCTTGCTTCTGTTCTTTTTCCAGTTTGCGTTCAAGCGCTGCTTCGGCTTCTTTTTCGATGCGGCTCTCTTCGAGGTATTCGGAGTAGTTGCAGTTGTAATGGTGAATCTGTCCCATGCCCTCAAATGCAAGCAGATGATCCACGGTCCGGTCCAAGAAGTAGCGGTCATGAGAGACTGTCACAACGGTTCCAGGGAAATTCTCCAGATAATCTTCGAGAATCGTCAACGTCTGGATGTCGAGATCGTTGGTCGGCTCGTCCAAGAAGAGTACATTCGGTTCACCCATCAAGGTACGGAGCAAATAGAGACGGCGGCGTTCTCCACCGGAAAGCTTACCGATTGGAGTCCACTGGGCACTCGGAGTAAACAGGAAACGCTCCAGCATCTGGGACGCGGTAACGGTAAAGCCATCGGCCAGCTGGACACGTTCTGCTACTTCTTTGATATAGTCGATCACACGCATCTGCTCATCCATCTCAACGGATTCCTGCGTATAGTAAGCCAGCTTAACGGTCTGGCCTACCTCAATGACACCTGAATCAGGCTGGATACGTCCCGCAAGCATGTTCAGCAGTGTGGATTTGCCGCTGCCGTTCGGTCCGATAATCCCGATACGGTCTCCCGGAATAAAAATGTAGCTGAAATCCTTCACCAGCTGTCTGCCGTCGTAAGACTTGCTGATATTCTCTACTTCCATCACTTTTTTACCGAGTCGGCTTGCACCCAGTGCGATATCCATGCTGCTTTGCTGCCCGTCCACTTTGCGGTCGCGGAGCTCTTCGGCACGTTGGACACGGGCTTTTTGCTTGGTGGTACGTGCTTTGGCACCACGTCGCAGCCATGCCAGCTCACGGCGCAGGAGATTTTGCCGCTTGCTCTCTGCAGCTGCCTCATGCTCCTCCCGCTCTGCTTTCTTTTCTAAAAAGGTTCCGTAGTTGCCCTCATAGCTGTAGAGCTTGCCACGATCCAATTCCAGAATACGGTTGGTCACACGATCCAGGAAGTAACGGTCATGGGTGATCAACAGGAGCGCACCCTTGAACTTGGACAGATAACTCTCCAGCCATTCAACCGTATCGTTATCAATATGGTTGGTCGGCTCGTCAAGAATCAGCAAGTCTGCCGGTTGGATCAGCGCACGCGCCATCGCTACCCGCTTGCGCTGTCCCCCGGAGAGTTGACCGACGGGCTGAGTAAAATTAGTGATCCCAAGCTTGGTCAAGACCGTCTTGGCATTGGTGCTCGCATCCCATGCATTCAGTGCGTCCATGCGTTGTTGCGATGACAACAGGCGTGCTTGCTTCTTCTCATCGTCTGCATGATCTTGCAGGTCGGAGAGCGCCTGCTCGTAATCACGAAGGGCCTGCATCAATGGTGTGTCACCGTAGAAGACCTGCTCCAGCACCGTAGAAGCGGGATCAAACTGCGGATTCTGCGGCAGATATTCGATCTGAAAACGGTTGGCGTGAAGAACCTTGCCCGTGTCGGCAGTCTCTACTCCCGCAATAATCTTGAGCAAGGTGGATTTTCCCGTCCCGTTGACGCCGATGATCCCGATTCGTTGCTGCTCGGATATGGTAAATGAGATATTTTCAAACAATACTTTTTCTCCAAAGCTCTTGGAGATATTTTCAGCGGTTAAGATATTCACAAATAATCAGCCCTTACATTCTAGTCGTAGCATCACCTACCATTGTACTGAATCAAGGGCCATAAGAAAACCATAATTACCGATTAACTCACATGACGATTCCGAACTGGTGCGATTGCCAGAATATGATCGGTATTAAACTGACGAATTGCTTGCCGTGTAAAACAAAAAGCCTTAACCTTGTTGCCTTCGATTGATGCAAGCTTTAGTTTGCGTTGACTGGTTTTTCCCGTACGATCCAGATAAATGATCTCAACCAACTGTCCCGAAGCTAAGTAACGATTCAACTCACGCACCATTGCAGATTCCTCCGTTCGCGTTTTGTTCTTATAATCAGAACGTTTGTTCTCATTATATGCGAACAACATGCGCACACGCAATCGGTTTCTTGCTGTTTTTTTATAAAAAAAGACGACATGGGCTGTGGTCGTCTCTTTGCTGTAAGCATGGTTTATACGGTTGTCCGGCCAGGTTCTTCTTTGACTGTGCTTGGTTCACTTGGTTGCCCTGCTTGTTCGGTTGAGCGCCAGTCTGTCTGTTCCCCTGTCCGTTCGTCTGGCAACGCTTTTGGCAGGCTGAGACGAAAAATCGCACCTGTCTGGCTTGGTACAAGCTCGATTTTGCCATGATTTTTCTCGATGATCTGTTTGCAGATGGCAAGCCCTAAGCCTGTGCCGCTTTTTTTGCTGCTGACAAATGGGTCGAACAGGCGGTCTTGCAGCTCAGCGGGAATACCTGTGCCGTTGTCAGCGACAAAAAGCCAGAGATGGGTCTCATCCTCATAGCTGTTCACGGTAATCCGTTTCGGATAGGCGGCATGCTCCAGAGCTTCTATACTGTTGCTGATCAGGTTAAACAATACCTGCTGGATTGCCGTCTTCTGTGCCTCAATGAGCGACTCTGAATTAATCTCTACCTGTATATCCACCTGTTCATTCAGCAGACGCGGATGGATCAGGCGCATGACGTTGTCAATGATGTCCTGCGTGGTACAGATCACCGTGACCTCCTCCACCTCGTTATTTTTGGAGAAGCTTAAAAAACCTGAGATATGGCCATACAAGCCATTAAACTCATGCTGAATAATATCCAGATAGGTTTCCACGCTGGCCAAGCCTTCTGGTGAAAGGGTACCGCGGATCATTTTTAGAAATCCCTCAATGGCAAACAGCGGGTTCCTCAATTCGTGAACCATGCTGGCGGCCATTTTGCCCAACAGACTTAAGCGGTCTTTATGAAGCTCATGTATAGTCTGGTCGCGCTCCTCGAGCAGGTGCTTGCTGTAATCCGAGTAGCTCTCACAGATCATCTGTTGGATCTTATCAATCCGTCTATGTATCTCGCGGCTGGCAGACAGGATATCAGCCCCTGACAAATCGGTCTCCATGGAATGCTTCTCGATGCAATCCAAAATAGCCTCGCGCCACATATGTGAGCTATGCAACAGATAGGTCAATGGGGTCTGTTGCTGGGCGTGGTACTTGCATAACATGGGGATGAATTCAAATGACGAGTGCTCCCCCTCGGGAATGTCTAATTCGGTCAGCATCTGGAAGTATGCCAAGCCATTGTTGCGCAGAATCGATGTATGATAACGGCCGGGTAGTTCCTGTTCGACTCGGTTTAGCCAATTCTCAATAATTTGATCTTTGTTCGTTTGGAGAAAAGATTGAAACCACGGCATTTCGTTCATAACCATGTGCACCACTTCCCTAGATATACATGCAGGCTGCGGGTGTCCCAAAACCTTTTCTCCCATTATATCAATTTTTTTCTAGTAAGAGTAGGTACCATTGACTCCCCCACGGTCAAGGGCACGGTACCGGATCGCCTCCGCCACATGAGTGGACTCGACTTGTTCTGTCCCCTGCAAATCGGCAATCGTACGCGCTACTTTGATGATGCGGTCATATCCGCGAGCACTCAGCCCCATTTTTTCAAAAGCAAGCTTCATCAGCTCCTGTCCGTCTCTATCAATCGGAACGTACTTGCGAAGATCACTGCCTGTCATGCCGCTGTTGTAGCAGAACCCCTTGCGTCCCTGAAATCTCTCCGCCTGCATCAGCCGCGCCCGCTCGACACGCTCTCGGATCGACTCCGATGACTCTTCCACCTGCCGCTCCCCTAACAAGTCGACTGCGACACGCGGGACCTCCAAGTGAATATCAATCCGATCCAATATCGGTCCGGAGATCCGAGAGCGGTAACGGTGAATCTGCTGGGGGGAACAGGTGCATTCCTGCTGGGCACGTGTTCCGTAAAAGCCGCATGGACACGGATTCATCGAACCAACCAGTAAAAACTGTGCAGGAAATACATAACCCTGTTTGGCCCTCCCGATGGTGATCTGTCCTGCTTCCAGCGGCTGGCGCAGCACCTCGATGACATGACGGGAAAACTCGGGGATCTCGTCCAAAAATAAAATGCCGCCATGAGCGAGACTACACTCACCGGGACGCGGGATCTGTGCCCCTCCCCCGGCTAATGCGGCGGATGTAATCGTGTGGTGCGGAGAGCGTATGGGACGCTCTTGGATCAGGCCGCTACGGTGGGTGAGATAACCTGCGATACTGTAGATTTTGGTCACTTCAAAGGATTCGTCCCGCGTCATCTGCGGCATGATGGTAGGCAGACAGTTGGCTAACAATGTCTTGCCAGAACCCGGCGGGCCGACTAACAGGACGTTGTGAAAACCAGCGGCTGCTACCTCCAAGCCTCGTTTGACAAAGGTCTGACCAATCACGTCTGAGAAGTTGTATTTGGAATGGTGAGGCGGCTGGAATGGGGCTGAAGATGATGGTTGTAAATCATCGGCGCGTGGATGATATTGGGCATCAGGGTCAGGTTGGTTGGTAATGTGGATGGTAGGCGGGGTGTTCGTTGTAAAATCTGAACAGTCGTCTATTCCGTTGTCCTTATTTTCTTTTGCAGGCTTCCAGTAACTCACAGCTTCCTTTAAATTATGTGCCGGCATCACCTGCAGCTCAACCAACCTTGCTTCTTGAGCATTACCAGCTGGAAGCAGGGCGTGTGTGAAGCCTTGTTTTTTGGCTTCTAATAAAATAGGCAGTACGCCGGGGATTGGACGTAATGACCCATCCAGGGCGAGTTCTCCCAGAATCATCGTGCGTTCGTTGCGCAAAGGAAGCTGTTCGGAGGAAAGCAGGATTCCCAGAGCAATCGCCAGGTCAAAGGCAGAACCCTCTTTTCGCAGATCAGCAGGAGCCAGATTGACCGTAATCCGCTTCATTGGGAATTCAAAGCCGCCATTGCGGAGTGCGGCTCTTACGCGGTCGCGGGATTCTTTGACGGCTGAACCGCCAAGGCCGACGATATCAAACTGGGGCAGGCCATTCGCGAGATCCACTTCGACTGCAACGGTGATGCCATCTATACCATGAACGGTTCCTGAGAAAGTGCGTGCGTACATATGCTACTCCCCTTTTTATCTATTATGCTAGAAAAAGACAAAGGGGTTTGCAAGAAAAGTTGCGGGGAACTGGCACCAGAATTCACTGTACAAGATTCGCCAAAAGGGAATGGGGCAAGCCGGATTTATCTTAGCTCTATTGATGACTTGTACAAGCTTGAGCAACTGATTGTAACCGCTTATGAAGAGGCGGATCATAAAGAATAGAAGTAAAAAACGAGGCCGTTTCCCCACATCCAAAGGGAAAACGGTCTCGTCCTCTTTTAAGCCATTATTCTATCTTTTTTTACTCAGGCTTCACGCGCTCATTCACCTTTTTGCCTTCCAGCTCAAACGTGGATTCGCCTTTGTTCACATTCACTTTCAATTTCTCACCTTTTTTCACTTTCAAAGGCTCCAAGAACTTGCGCTTGGTTTTCTCGCCTTCGTTGGTGCTGGTTTGATAGAGCTTGCGGGAGAACTCGGCGTCAGCTTTGCCGGAAATAAGCTCGATATCATAATCCTTAGCCGAGTCGACGACGATCTGAATACCAAGCAGGGAAGCTTCGCCTTTGTCGCTGTTGAGCAGGTTGGCATAGCCGAGGGCATCTGTGGCATCGCCTTCGCGTTGGATGACAGCGCCGCCTTTTTCTGTGACGGTGATGGTGAATTTGTCTTGGTTTCCGGTCTTTTTGTCTGTCACAGAGATGACGTATTCGCCGTCAAGCTGCTGGGTGACGAAAGACAGGGCGTCACGGGTCATATTTTTCAGAGCCGCTTTGCTGTCCTTGCTCACACCACGCTCATCCATAGCTTGTGGCGCTTGGGCGTCCGCTTTTTGCTCATCGCTCACCAAAGAAGAAGCGGTTGGAGCGTATGCACCTTTGCCATTGATAAAGTTCATGATATGTGGAAGGGCGTAGATCGCTGTATTGGAGCCTGGGTCAAGCATGTCGACGTGGATACCGTCACCGCTTGTGTCTGTGATATAGGTAGCCGTAATATTGGTTGAGTGTGTAAAGCTCGGGTTGGAGCTGTACGCCGGAACCGTACCGTCACCGTCTGCATAGCGGTACTCGATGTCCGTGTAGTCGCCATTCCAGAATGAATGGGTTTTGACTACCGCATAGCTCACCTCGGTCGAAGCACCTGTTCCGATGATGCTGTGGAACGGTACGGGAACAGCCGCTTGGGAATCCCATGTGACGTACGCGCTGTCTGCTTCACTCTCAAGTGCATTGTTGTATTGATAGGTCTTGGCAAGTGTGTGAGCTGCCTCTGGTGTACGGGATGGTGCCAGATAGGTTTCCTTGGTCACACTGCCCCAGCCGTCGATCCAGACTTCTTTTTCGATTACCGTTCCTGCGTAGGCGGTTGTGCGCTGCAGTTCGGATTCGCCCTTGAGCGGTGGGCTCATCATGTAGAGAGACGGGCTGTTTTTGCTGATTTCGTATCCGGTCATCGGGCTGATTCCCAGACCAAAATAGTAAGCGTCCATGTCATAGCCGCCAAGCGTGCTAGAAGAAGCACGTACCGCTTTGGCTGCCCCAAGGTTAGGCGCACCGACGAAGACAGCGCCTGCCACTTTGCCTTGATAGGTCGGGTTCATTTCGAGGAAGTGCTTAATGATTTGCGTCCCTTGGCTGTGACCGATCAGGTAGACTTTATCGGAGCCAGATTGAGAGAGTGCGTAGTCGATCCGGCTTTTCATCATCGCAAAATGATCACTGTAGCGCAGACGCCAGTCATATGCGACACCAAACAGTGTGCGGCCCGCCACGTAGCCTTTTGCCTGAAGGTCTGTGATGAATTTTTCGTAGATCGGCTGATCCCCTACTTCACGGATGCCTTGCAGGTGGTCTTGATAGGCACTGATATTGCCCCGGTGTACATATGTACCTGCCGCGCTGTTAAGCAGTGTTCGGCCATCTGGTTGCAATTGAAGATGGTAGAGAAGCTCATCATCATCAATATAGGTGCCATACCAACGATCTACCCATACTTGTGTCTCATCGTAGTTATAGCTGTTGCTGCTGCCGTTGAACTGAACACCGCCGGTACCTGGGACAAATACGATCGGACGGAGTGCCCCATCAACCGATACTTCAGCAGATGGAATTTGTTCATTGGTTACGCTTTCACTTGCATACGCTTTGCTCGTTGCCACAGGTGTCGAAGTCACGGAGAATACACTGGCAAACGTAGCGGCAGAGAGCAGATAGAAAACCGCTTTGTTCTTCATCATTTCCCTTCCTCCATTCATGTTTTCATACATAAATAAATAACAAACCAGAATCTATCATAAATATAATATAAATGTTAGGATAATGAAAGAATATTTTCAATGATATGGTAATTGGAACAATAGAATAAGAGCCTTTCTCTCTGTGAAAGTTTGACAAGAAATGCTAATATAATAGTAATAACGAACGAATTTAGGGGATATTATGAGGCTCGAAGATATGAACAAAGAATTATTAGATGTCTTAATATGTAGTATTCCGTCGATAGTCGAGCATCATTTTCATGACATGCTAGAGTTGCAGGGCGAATATGCGCTCTACTATTCCAATAACCATGAGGCCTTGAAGCGGAGTTTGGAAGGTCTTATTTTTAATTGCATCCAGAGTCTCTTGCTTGATGACGATGGTTTTGAACGATTTGCGGAAGCGCTTGCCGAAGAATCCTACCAGGAGGGTCTGCAGGCCGCACTCAATCAGGATTTTGTTCCCCATGTTATTTTGGAGTCGAATCATAATCTTCGGATTCATATCTTTGACCATCTCTTCCCGATCATTGATAAAATGATTCCCGACCCGGCTGTACGGATGATTATGACGGGACGGATCAACAATATGGCGAGCACCCGTTTTAAAAACTACTATCTGGGTTTTATCCCGATGAAAGACAAGCAGATTACCAGCCTGCATCAGCAGAAGCTCTCGATCATCGGACAGATGTCAGCCGGGATGGCACATGAGATCCGCAATCCGCTGACCACCGTACAGGGATTTTTGCAGTTTATGAAGGAACTGTTCAACAAAGATACGGTGAACAAGGACGACATCCTTTTTTACCTGGACCTTTGCAAAAATGAGCTGGATCAGATCGAAAGTCTGGTCAATGACTTCCTGCTGCTGGCCCGCAAAAGCGAAGCCGTCAAAAAAGAGATCACTACACTCCACATCTCAGACATCCTCCACCGCGTACAGGAATTATCGCGCTATTATGCCGTGGAAAAATCGATCTCGCTGGATTTTGAATACCATCATGGTGAAGTGGAGATTCTCGGTGTCCCGACCTATATCGAGCAGATCTTTTTAAACATCATTAAAAACGGGATTGATGCAAGTCCGAACAACAGCCTGTTTAAAGTCAAAACCGGCATCAATGAAGAGAATCAGACCATGGTAACGAGCTTTATCGACTTCGGGCCTGGGATTCCTGAATCAGAGCTGGTCAATATTTTTGAACCTTTTTTCACCACAAAAGAAACAGGCACAGGCATGGGGTTAGCGATCTGTAAGGAACTGGTCGACTTCATGGGTGGCAGCATCGAGGTCGAATCCACCATCGATGTGGGTACAGTGTTTCATGTACAGTTGCCACTGGCCCATACATAAGAAAAGCCATAAGGATGGATCTCCTTGTGGCTTTTTTTATTGGGGCTGGATGTGGCCTCCTTCTACTTGGTATGTATCTATGTGAACGTCCACTGGCTCCACGCCTGGTCGCCGTACATCCCTACGCTATTTCCAGCCTTCCCGCTCTTTTAATGTCGTGATATGAGCAATATGATGCTCGCTGTGCCAAGCGTACAAGGCCAACGCTTTTTTCAAATCAAACAGGGCGTTGTGCTCGGGATGGCGGAACTCGCGCTGGAATTGTTCCTCGGTAAGGGATGTGAGCAATATGGTCCAACGCTGGTGCAGGGCATCGAGCAGGGCAAGCGACATCTCGATTGGTGTCTCGCGTGAGTCGCCAAGCTCTGCCCAACGCGCTTCCTCATAAGGCCGAATGGTAGGTGTCTCCTCTGTCAGCGTCAGTTTAAACCGGATGAAACTGTTCATGTGACTGTCTGCCATATGATGAACCACTTGTCGAACCGTCCAGCCCTCAGGTCGATAAGGTGTGTCAAGCTGGTCATCTGTCAGCCCCGCAACCGCCTGACGCAGTTTGGCTGGTGTGTCTTGGATGGTTTGAATCCATTCTTGGATTTGCTCCGGTGCAGCTGGTCCCTCATAGCGGAATGGACCGATCGGAAAACGCAGGTCGTTCATGCGGGAATCCTCCTCTTGTTTCACGTTCTTCTGGATTTTTCTGCTCTTTCTATAGTTTAGACAGTTATCTAGATAGAAGAAAGGGGAAAAAACAGATCAGATGCATCACTTTTTTCGATTGCACCACTCCGCGATCGTAATCGCCATCACCTTGGCAAACTGAATTAACTGCTCCACACTTACCTTCTCATCCACGGCATGTGCATCCTCCAGTTTCCCCGGCCCAAACAAAACGGTCGGAATCCCCGCTCTGCCTAACCAGCCCGCATCGGTAACCGTGGTCGTCATCCCGATGGTCGCTCTCTCTTCACTCACCTGCTCACAAACCGATGCCAACAGCTGTGTCCCCGGATGGTCCGGATCGATCTCCAACGATGGAAAAATCTCTCCCCGCTCCTCAATCATCGACTTGCCGCCCCAGCGAAACACAGGTGGATTCTCCCGCAGCCACGGATCAGCATCAGCCACGCGACAGATGTGTGATTCAATCTCTTCTATAATTGATTCATAATTTTCATTCGGATAGAAATGCACGGTGATCCATAACGCGCAACGATCCGCCACAAAAGCCGCATGACGACCGCCTTCAATCACGGCCGGATTAATCGTATTCGTACCCGCCGGAAAACCTGGATAGCTTTTCGTCACCGCCCAATGACGCTCCAGCTCTTGCAGGCCCGCGATGATTTTCATCATTTTTTCAATGGCACTCGCGCCTTTGACCCCTCCGCCGGCATGGATCATTTTAGCCCGGATGCCGTCGTGGTAGGTTTCTTTACTCTGAATCGTAATCCAGCCGGTAATCACTCCTCCCTGCCCCTGAATATGCAGGTCACTCGTATCGACAACGATGGCAAAATCCGCATGGTAGCCTTTTTCCATGCAAGACAACGTCCCTGCCTCACCTGCCTCCTCTCCGATCACCGACTGAAATTGCAGATCACCTTTTAACTCAATTCCAAGATCACACAGCACTTTGATGGCGAACAATGCGCCTGCCAAGCCGCCCTTCATGTCTGCCGTCCCTCGGCCATAGAGATATCCGTCACGAACGACAGCATCAAACGGTGAATGCGTCCACTCCGAGTCATCCCCCACTTCGGCCACATCCATATGCCCGTTGATGATCAAGCTCTGATAACTGTCCGATTGTGTGCCGGTAAGGATACCGACGACATTGGGGTCATTAGGGTATACGTCCCAACTGGTTGTCTCAAAACCCAGGTTGTCCAGATACTGCTGCAGAAAGGCCTGAGCCTCAACCGTATTGCGGGCTGGTGGACTGACTGTTGGATAAGAAATCAGTTTTTTAACCAGTGCAAGGTATTCGTCCTGACGGCGGTTTATTTCCTGGGTGATACGTGATAAGAGATTGGGGTCGGTATGGGTTAGCTGGTTGGTTGGAGTTGAATCGTTAGTCCGAGTTGCGCGGTCTGTCTGACTGATTTTCTGATCCTTTTCATGTTGGTTAATCATGCAGTTCCTCTCTCCTCCTGTTTTCGCTTGTTTCACATATCTTGTTGGAGTCACGCGAAAAGTTCCCTTTACGGAAAAACGATATGAGCGTTCATTACCCTCTCTTCTTTTTTGTTTCATACGATCGAGAAGCTCTCCGTATTAATAAATATCAATACGACCAAATTTTGTTCATACCATAATAAAAAACCGCTCCCCGTGAAAAGAGGAGCGGCAGTAAAAACAGGAAATCATCAGCTGTTTTTTCAATCGTCATCCGCTTTCCTACGCTGGTATCATCCAGATCAGGTGGTCAAGACCCTATTTTGTAGACAGTAAGAAAAACCCCGGCCGTTAGGCCGCAAGCTGACGCCTGTATTCTATAGGGGTCAGCTTGTTTAATTTGATTTGCAGACGCTCTTCATTGTAAAAACGGA
>NZ_VCNA01000020.1 GCF_006170445.1 Brevibacillus dissolubilis
GCACGCCGCCAGCGTTCGTCCTGAGCCAGGATCAAACTCTCCAATAAAGTTGAAGTTGATCTAGGTCAAAAACTTGTTGCTTGGCTGAATTATCATTTGCTTTCGCTGTTCAGTTTTCAAAGAACATCCGTTTAACACTCTACTACATAACTTCTATTGAAGTCAATATAGTTATTACCTTTTTTCAGAAGTTCTATTCGTTTTAAAAGTAGTTCCTCTGAAATCAACTTCTAAAGTCTAGCATGACCTCCTGCGTAAAGTCAATACCATAATAAAAGAAAATGAGATGGCGGTCAGAACTGTCTGCCGTCCCATCTCATCAAGGTTCAGAATCGGATTACGTTTTTCATCTACATCACCTTTACAATGGCAATTTTACGATTTTCGGCGAGGTTGATGATTTTCTTATTAACTTCTACCATCGGTCTGGTTGGGTTGTTCCGATCAGTAAATACGATTCTGCCAATGGAGCCGTCGCTGAGTTCTACAACCGTTCCTGCAGAGAATTGGGTGATGGCGTTGACAAAAGTATGGACGATTGCGGGATCGAGTTTGCCGAAGCTGTCTTGGATTAGTTGCTCGACCACCATGTAAGGGGAGGTGCCCTCTCTGTAAACCCGGTTGGAGCACATCGCATGGTATACGTCAGCTACTGCAACAATTTTACTGTAGATATGAATTTTGTTGCTTTTCAGGCCAAGCGGGTAGCCGGAGCCATCCTCCCGTTCGTGGTGCTGCAAGGCGGCCATGGCAACACCCTCACTTAATCCTGGGGCTGATTTTATGAGTTGATAACCATATACCGTATGTTTTTTCATTTCTTCAAATTCCTCTGGGGTCAGTTTTCCTGGCTTCCAGAGGATTTTCGGGTCAATCTTGGTTTTGCCTACATCGAGCAGAATACCGGCTAGGGCGATTTGCATCCATTCTTTTTCCGGCATCTTCATCCATTTGGCGATCACATAGGCGAGCAGACCAACTGCGACGGAGTGCTCGTAGGTGTAGGTGTCTACATTGGATACCCTGCGCAGCGAGAGCAGCAGGTTCGGCTGTTCAGAGACCGTCTGGAGCAGGGGAGAGATGATCTCACGCACTTCCAAGACGGGGATATTTTGACCGCTCTGAATGTTTTTTAGCATGTTACGGAAGGAGACGATGGCTTTATCGAATTTTTGTTCGAATTCGTATTTATCGGGTATTTTGGTCTCTTTTCGTTTGGCCACTGGCTCCTCTTTGGATTCGGGGAGGGGCTCATCTTTTTTCTCATCTTTGATAAAGAGCATGGGATCTTCTTCGATTTCGACCTGATCGACTAAAAACGCTTCCAAAATTTCCAGATCGCGCTCCTCGAGAAGGGTTCCTTTTAAGAACAGCAGCCCACCGAGTGACGTATGAACTTCTGCCGCCAAGCGCGCACCAGCTGGTAACCTATTTACTTCATAGATGGGCATATTCATCCTCCTGCGTGACCGTATTCTTAATTTTTATACTACTCTTTTCCTAGAAAAGTGACAATACTGACATTCTAAGTTAATACTTTGGAATCATAAAAAAGAGGATGGCAACTGGCTTTTGGCACCAGTTCCATCCTTTTTTTATCGATCAGGTTATTCGTCTTGTGGATCTTGGTCAGCCTGATCATCTTCGAGGATTTCCTCGGTCATTTCTTCTTCGGGGTGTTCTTCTGTGATCTCGGCGTCGTCAGCGGTTTCTGCGACTGGTGTCACATCGGTCGGCTCATCAGATGCTTCTACGATGGCGATGGAACCGACACCTTCATTTTCATCGAGGCGGATCAATTTGACACCTTGGGTATAACGGCCCATGACAGAAATGTCCTTGATGCGCAGTCGGATGATGATGCCATTGACGGTGATAATCATCAGATCTTCATCCGCTTGCACGACTTTGAGGCCAACGATGTGACCACTGCGGTCGGTGACATTGTGAGTCTTGAGACCTTTACCGCCGCGGCTTTGAATCCGGTATTCGGAGATTGGCGTACGTTTTCCGTAGCCTCTGGCTGTGACGATAAGCACCTCGGCATCAGGGCGGACAACGTCCATGTCGATCACGACGTCGTTGCCGTCAAGCGTAACGCCTTTGACACCAGTGGCACCACGGCCCATTACGCGGACATCCTCTTCTTTGAAGCGGACGGCCATACCGTTTTTGGTCCCCATGATGATCTCTTGGTGACCGTCGGTGAGACGTACGCCGACCAGCTCGTCGTCTTCGCGAAGGTTGACCGCGATGAGACCACCTTTGCGGACATTGTCAAAGGTCAGAAGATCCGTACGTTTGACGATACCGTGCTTGGTGGCAAAGAACAGATATTGATCGGCACGGAATTCTTTGATCGGAATGATCGCACTGACCGTCTCGCCTTTTTCGATCTGAATCAGGTTGATGATCGGTGTCCCCTTGGCGGTGCGGCTGAGGTCTGGAATCTCGTAGCCTTTGATGCGGTAGACCTTACCCTTGCTGGTAAAGAAGAACAGGGTGTCATGGGAGTTGGTCGTAAGCAGATGCTCGACGAAGTCCTCATCCCGCGTACCTGCCCCTTGGATACCGCGTCCACCGCGTCGCTGGCTCTTATACGTGTTGACCGGCAGACGCTTGATATAGCCGCTGTGGGTGAGCGTGATGACAACCTCTTCTTCTGGAATCAGGTCAGCATCAAGAATATCTCCCTCATCAAAGGTGATCTGTGTGCGGCGCTCGTCGCCAAATCTCTCTTTGATTTCTTGCAGCTCTTCGCGGATGATCGCGTAGATCTTGCCTTCGTCAGCGAGAATGGCCTGGAGTTCGGCAATTTTGGCAATGAGCTCTTGATATTCGTTTTCGATTTTATCGCGTTCCAGACCAGTCAGGCGCTGGAGACGCATGTCAAGAATCGCTTGGGCCTGCTCATGGCTGAGGCTGTAGCGTTCCATCAAGCCGTTTCTGGCTTCCTCGGTGGTCTGGGAAGAGCGGATCAGGCTGATAATCTCGTCAATATGATCAAGCGCAATACGCAGACCTTCTAAAATGTGTGCGCGCGCTTCTGCTTGACGCAGATCATACTCGGTACGTCTGCGGACGATGACACGCTGATGCTCCAGGTAGTAATAGAGCAATTCGCGCAAGTTTAAGACACGCGGACGATTATCTACGAGCGCGAGCATGTTGACACCAAATGTACTCTGCATCTGGGTCTGTTTGTAAAGGTTGTTGAGCACGACTTTCGGGATGATGTCACGGCGAAGCTCGATGACGATACGCATCCCTTTGCGGTCGGATTCATCTCGCAGGTCGGTGATGCCTTCGATTTTCTTGTCGCGCACCAGCTCTGCGATTTTTTCAACCAATCTAGCTTTGTTTACTTGGAACGGAATCTCGGTAACGATAATACGGGCTTTGCCGTTGTGCTCCTCAATGGTGCTCTTCGCACGCATGATGATAGAGCCACGGCCTGTCTCATAGGCCTTGCGGATACCGGAATAGCCTAAGATTTCCCCTGATGTCGGGAAGTCTGGACCTTTGATAATCCCCATCAGCTCATGGATGGTGATATCCGGATTGTCGATCATGGCTTGAACGCCATCAATCACCTCTGTCAGATTGTGCGGAGGGACATTGGTCGCCATACCGACGGCGATCCCGGAAGAACCGTTCACCAACAGGTTCGGGAAACGGGAAGGGATGACGGTAGGCTCTTCTTTGCGACCGTCATAGTTCGGAACGAAATCTACTGTATCTTTATCGATATCTCGTAAAAGTTCTAGTGCAATCTTAGCAAGTCTGGACTCTGTGTAACGCATCGCTGCTGCCGGGTCGCCATCCACAGAACCGAAGTTCCCTTGGCCCTCGACAAGCATATAGCGCATGTTAAAATCTTGCGCCAGACGTACCATGGTCTCATAAATAGCGGAGTCACCGTGCGGATGGTAATTCGCCATAACTTCCCCGACTACGTTCGCGGACTTACGAAACGCCTTATCTGGTGTCAGACCCATATCATGCATAGCATACAAGATGCGGCGGTGTACGGGCTTCAAGCCGTCGCGCACATCAGGTAAGGCACGGCTGACGATAACACTCATCGCATAGTCAATGAACGAGTCTCGCATTTCTTGGCTTATATCTACTTTTGGAAACGGAGATGTTTGCTCTGCCATAATGGATAACCCTCCAACCGTATTTCAGACAACACTTAATTATAGCACAGAAAGCTGCCACTCGTCCAAAGTCTTATGAATAAATAAGTAAGCGATTATTTTGCCTGCATGATGAAGAAGGTGTATCCGTACCACTCTGAATACTTTCGGTACATCTCAATCTCTGATTGTGCCTCGTCCAGTTGAGAAAGCGCCTCCGGCTGGTTCTGATAGGTTAAGCGCAAGTCATTGATTTTTGCCTCAAGCGGGAGATAGTAGTCATCCCACCAGCCTGATTCCGGGATGGTAAAATAGCCGGTCACCTCATAGCCTGCCGCTTCAATCAACGCCAGGTTTTCTTCAACGGACTTCATCTCTGGATAATGTTCGTGCCAGAAGTTCTGGACTTCTGCCGGGGGATTGGGCTTCAGCCAGCAAATCTCAGTAACAGCCAGAGAGCCGTTTTCTTTTAAAAAACATTTCCATTGCTTTAGGCCCTGCTCAAAACCTAATATATAAATCGCCCCCTCGGACCAGATCAAATCAAACTGCTGATCACCGAAAGGGAGCTCAAACATAGAACCCCGCACTGTTTCAATCTTCTGATCTACCCCCGCACTCTTCGCACGCTTTTGCAACTCGTCTAGAAAAGGCTGCTGCAAATCAAGCGCGACCACCCGACCATCTATTACATCCGCCAGTTGCAACGTCTGCATCCCTGGCCCACATCCAATGTCGAGTACCTCTGGGTGTGCAGGCAGATCCCGCACATAGGAAAAAGCCCGTTTGGTAGATTCGTTGTCTCCAGGACCTTCCCGTGGCAGTCCCTGATGGATTTCAAAAAATAGATTCATGTTTTTCAACTCTCCTTAAATAAAATTCATAACTTTATCAAAAAGTCTTCCACAATTATCCGAACATCCATTATGATATAGGGGCTGAATGTCTGCTTCTTTGTAATATTAAGAACATATAAAATCATTGTAAATGTAGCAGGATTCAGCATAGTCATACGGAATAATACGTGTGGCAATTATTTCATCATTCCATTTTCAAGGGGGATTTTTACCTATGCTAAACAAGAAACCAGTCACTTTACTGGTAACCGCTTCACTCACTGCATCTGTTTTTGCCGGTAATCTTGCTGTCCATGATGTTGCTTCTGCTGCAACGAAGGAAACCGCATCCGCAAAAACTTCTGATATGGTTCTTGCCCAGCAATATGGCTGGCTCGACCGTTCCGGTGTGAAGCAAGCGACTGAAGAAGTACGCCGTTCTGATCTGGCTGCTATTCTCGTAAGCGCTCTCGAACTGAAAAAAGCGAAAAATCCAGTGAAATTCTCAGACGTTCCTGCCCATCAACAAGATGCTGTGAACCGCGTCGTTGCTGCAGGCCTCATGGAAGCTGACGGTGAAAAGTTCGCTCCTGCCCGTAAAGTAACCCGCGAAGAATATGCTGAGATTATTGCCAATGCAATCGCAGGTACCAAGATTCCTACAGTGGACACCAGCGTTCTGAACTACTTCAAGGACGCAAGCACGGTAGAAGACCGCAATGTGATCAGCTACGCTGTTCTGAAGGGTATTCTCGATCTCAAATTCGACAGCGAGCTTCGTCTGCAGGCTGCTGTGACTCTCGAAGAAGCAGTATCCGGTCTCAAACCACTCGTGTTTGAAGATATCGACGTCCTCTCCACTAACGATATCCACGGTAACATCGAATATAACACCACCTACAAAAACGGTGGGATGGGTATCGTAGCAGGTGTTGTTAACCAATACCGTACTGTGAACCCAGACGGCACCATCGTGCTGGATGCGGGTGACTTCTTCCAAGGAACCTTGATCTCCAATGCATTTGAAGGCACATCCACACTCGAAACCATGGATGCGATCGGTTATGACGCAGGTACAATCGGTAACCACGAGTTCGACTTCGGTCAGCCTCTGCTGAAAAAACTGATCAACGAAGCATCTTTCCCAATCATCAGCGCCAACATCTATGACAAAGCAAGCAACAAGCCAGTATCTTGGACCAAGCCATACACCATCGTTGAAAAAGACGGCTACCGTGTAGGTATCATCGGTCTCTCTACTGTAGAAACGCCAAAAGTAACACTCTCTACCCACATCTCTGATCTTTCTTTTGCCAAAGGCTCTACCGTCAGCAATGAACTGGTCAAAGAACTGAAAAAACAAACCGACTTTGTCATCGTCAACTCCCATATGCCGGGTGACCTCAACGCACAAGGTGAAATCATCGGTGAACTGGCTGATTTCGCCCGTGAAGCAACAGGCGTAGAAGCTGTCATCGGTGGCCACTCCCACAAGCGTGTATTCGGTCATATCAATGACGTTGCTCTCGTGGAAGCTCAAACCGCAACAGCAGCAATCGGTCACATCCGTCTTTTCGTAGACAAAAAGAAAGACGCAGTGGTATCTACTGAGTCCTCCATCCTCGAAACCAAACTGGGTCTTGCGAAGGCAGACGCTCAAGTAGAAGCGATCGTGGCGAAATACCAAACACAAGTAAACCAACTGAAGGGTGAAGTGGTATCCGTAACCACCGGTGCTCTGACCCGCGATTCTGTGAACCAAATCAAACGCGGTAAAATCGACAAAGAAAAAGCACGTGAAGGTGTAACCCCACTCGGTAACCTGATCACGGAAGTAATGCGCTCCAAAGAAAACGTACAAATCGCTTTCACCAACATCGGCGGAATCCGCACTGACATTGATGCAGGCGAAATCACTTACGGTGAAGTATTCTCTGTGCTTCCTTTTGACAACTATGATGTGGTAGGCGAAATGACTGCACAACAACTCAAAACCGCTCTGGAAGTACTCGACAAATACTCCGGCTACCCAGCTCTGCAACAATCCGGCCTCAAATACAAATGGGATAACCGCCGCGCAGCAGGGGACAAAATCACTGAAATCACCCTCACTGATGGCACTCCAGTGTACGTGAACGGTACTTTCTCTGATCAAAAATTCTCTGTAACCACCAACAACTTCCTCGGAACTGGTTCTGGTGACGGCTACACTGTATTCGGTCAAGTAAAATGGACCGATACCCCTAACTTCCAACGTGAAATCGTTGCTGAATACCTCCGCAACCTTCACAAACAAGGCAAAACCATCTCTCCAATCATCGACGACCGTGAAACCCGCCTCGACTTCTAAAAACGTCCAGCGGCTCATAACGGCTTGTAAACGTAAGACCGACGCAGGAACATCTGCGCCGGTCTTTTTTATTTTATGTACAGGTAGTGGTTGATTGATGCACTTAGCCCCACGGAATGTATTCGGCAACGATTTTCTGCGCGACCATCTCTGGGGTTGCAACCTTGCCTTGTTCTTTGAGATCGACGAAGTAGACACGCTCTGGGAATACATCTGTAACAGAGCTGCGGATGTATTCTTGCATCTGGGTGTCCATCACACCAGGGCTGATGGAATGGATCTGAATGTTCGGGTTGTTCTCGAACTGGGCCTTGCATACATCGACGAACATCTCTGCACCTGCTTTGGTGGAACAGTAGAGTGACCAGCCGCCCAATGCACGCTTGGCTGCTCCAGAAGAGATGTGCAGGATGTTGAGCTTGGTTTTTTCTCCGAGGGAGACGAGATTGTTGATCATCTGGATCGGAGCGATGAAATTAATCATGGTCGCTTGTGTGATCTGTGCATTCTCAAATGTACCTACCGGACCGATCGGGGAAATCACAGCAGCATTGTTAATGAACACAAGCTCTTCGATTTCTTTGCCTTCGAGGAGAGCGGCAAAGTCTTGGGCTGATGGAATCTGTTCTTCTACTTGCAGGTCACGTTTGAGCAGGGTCACACGCTCTGGTTGGGACTGAGCGAGCTCCTCTTGGTAAGGCAGGAAGCGTCGGGAGATTCCGATAAGTTGTACATCTTTATCAACAAAAGAGTCAAACAAGGCTTTACCTAATCCACTGGAAATACCAGTGATGATAATTGCTTTCATAGTAGGTTGCATCTCCTTAAATTTGAGTTATGAATATTTTACCAGAAAATAACTGTCCGCTCTATAGAATTGAACAAAACTAGGGAAAATACACCTATGAAAAAAGACCTGATCGTTTTGATCAAGTCTTCTTTTGCCTGCATCGGCCTTATTTGAGTTTCTCCAGACGCCTTTGGTTAAACATGCTTTTGATGATGATGTCGAGCAGGTCTTTCTGCTCGCCCTTTTTCCCTTTGCTTCTCGGCTTGATGGCAAACAGGCTCAGCACAGCTGCCAACAGTGAAAGCCCGGCAAATGTCAAAAATAAGGTGAGCTGCGAAATATCCATCAGAATCGACACAAGCGGGGGACCAAGTGCTACCCCGATAAACCTCATGCTGGAAAACATCGAGGTAATCGTTCCTCTCTGTGCCTTTTCGATGCCCTCTGTAATAAAAGCATCCAGACAGGGGAGTGTCATCCCAATCCCGACGCCGCTGACGAACAGGCTGAGCACGATCAGGTAGATGTTTTTGAAAAAGCCTGTGGCAAAAATCGCTACAGCCAGAATAACTAAGCCGAAAAATGTGACCCACTTCATCATCCGTTTATTTTCGCCGACGAATCGGCCCGTCAAATACGAAGAAAGACACAGTGACCCGAGCGGAATAGCCAAAATCAATCCCTTGATGACCCCATCGATGCCGTACTTCTTCTCCAATAAGCTGGAGAGGTAAAACAGTACGCCAAACACAATAAACATGCAGATCGCCCCGATGGCAAAGATCGCGTAGAGCCATCTTCCTTTTTGCCGGAAAATGCTTTTGATATCACCCGTGAATGATTTGATGGTGATGTTTTTCGGCTTTTGCTTGGGGGACTTCAATAAAAACCAGACAAGCAGAATGGAGACTCCACAAAAGATTGGGATTGCCAGGAAGGGGAGATACCAGACAACGGTTGACAGGTACGCCCCCAGAATCGGACTTAATACTTTACCGAATGTATTGGAGGTCTCCACAATCCCCAGTCCGGTGCTGACATCGTCTTCACTGCGGAACATATCACCGATCAACGGAAGAACGATGGGTGCGCATCCTGCTGCTCCGACGCCTTGGAGCATACGGCCGATCAGAATCAGTACATACGAGTTATCCGAGAGCAATGCCGCCAACACGGAGATCAGTCCTCCGGCAGCAGCGATGATCAGGCTCGGTATGATGACGATTTTCCTTCCGTAACAGTCTGATAAGAATCCAGCAATAGGGATTAAGACGATCGCTACCGCTGAATAGACGGTAATAATCAGGCTGGTCTGAAAGGCGGTTACATCCAGCTGTTGCTGGAGCATAGGTAGAATGGGAATCAGCATCGAGTTGCCCAGCGTCATGATCAACGGGATCGACGCTACCGAAAGCAAGTCCAGTCGCTTATCTGCTTGCATCTTGTTCATTCCTCCATCAATGGGGACCTGTAGGATGTTAAATTTGATTGTCCCATTGCTATTATGCTTGGATTCGTCTCTTTTATGTTATCCAGCCGAGGCTAAAACCAACCATTCATATAGGGATTTGCGGTTTTATGAACAAAATAAAAAAAGGACTCCGTTTATCGGCTCATCTATCACTGAAGTGCACCCCTTAAAGTAGACATTGGAAAAACCCCCTGGTTTAACCGATGAACTTTAGGGGGTGCATTTTTTATGGCAGTAAAAGGACAGAAGTTTCAAAGCTATCCAGAATCGATTAAACG
>NZ_VCNA01000021.1 GCF_006170445.1 Brevibacillus dissolubilis
GTGGTTAAGTTAGTAAGGGCACACGGTGGATGCCTTGGCGCTAGGAGCCGATGAAGGACGCAGCGAACTGCGATAAGCCTCGGGGAGCGGTAAGCACGCTTTGATCCGGGGATCTCCGAATGGGGAAACCCACCGTCCGTAATGGGACGGTATCCGTCACTGAATACATAGGTGACGTGAAGGCAGACCCGGTGAACTGAAACATCTAAGTAGCCGGAGGAAGAGAAAACAATAGTGATTCCCTGAGTAGTGGCGAGCGAACGGGGAAGAGCCTAAACCGCAGGGTTTACTCTGCGGGGTTGTGGGGCGTCTCACACGGAGTTACAAAAGACGCGCGTAGGTGAACCGCTTGGGAAGGCGGACCATAGAGCGTGATAGTCGCGTAACCTAAACGCGCGTCTCTCCGAGACCAACCCCGAGTAGTACGGGACACGTGAAATCCCGTATGAATCTGGCAGGACCATCTGCTAAGGCTAAATACTACCTAGCGACCGATAGTGAACCAGTACCGTGAGGGAAAGGTGAAAAGCACCCCGGGAGGGGAGTGAAATAGTACCTGAAACCGTGTGCTTACAAATAGTCGGAGCACAATCAATGTGTGACGGCGTGCCTTTTGTAGAATGAACCGGCGAGTTACGGTAGCGTGCGAGGTTAAGCTGAAAAAGCGGAGCCGCAGCGAAAGCGAGTCTGAATAGGGCGATAGTACGTTGCCGTAGACCCGAAACCGTGTGATCTAGCCATGTCCAGGGTGAAGGTAGGGTAACACCTACTGGAGGCCCGAACCCACGCACGTTGAAAAGTGCGGGGATGAGGTGTGGCTAGCGGTGAAATTCCAATCGAACTCGGAGATAGCTGGTTCTCCCCGAAATAGCTTTAGGGCTAGCCTCGGATTTAGAGTCTTGGAGGTAGAGCACTGATTGGGCTAGGGGCCCTCATCGGGTTACCGAACTCAGTCAAACTCCGAATGCCAAAGACTTATGTCCGGGAGTCAGACGGTGAGTGCTAAGATCCATCGTCAAAAGGGAAACAGCCCAGACCATCAGCTAAGGTCCCCAAGTGTATGTTAAGTGGGAAACGATGTGGAGTTGCCCAGACAACCAGGATGTTGGCTTAGAAGCAGCCACCATTTAAAGAGTGCGTAATAGCTCACTGGTCGAGTGACTCTGCGCGGAAAATGTAACGGGGCTAAACATACCACCGAAGCTATGGCAGTACTTTGTACTGGGTAGGGGAGCGTTCCAAGCAGCAGTGAAGCCGTACCGGAAGGAGCGGTGGAGCGCTTGGAAGTGAGAATGCCGGTGTAAGTAGCGAAAAGACAAGTGAGAATCTTGTCCACCGAAAGCCTAAGGGTTCCTGGGGAAGGCTCGTCCTCCCAGGGTTAGTCGGGACCTAAGCTGAGGCCGAAAGGCGTAGGCGATGGACAACAGGTTGATATTCCTGTACCACCTCTGTTCCGCTTGAGCAATGGCGTGACGCAGGAGGATAGGGTGAGCGGCCTACTGGATGGCCGTCCAAGCAGTAAGCGTGGTGTGTAGGCAAATCCGCACACCTTAAGCGCAAGCTGTGATGGCGAGGGAAATTTAAGTACCGAAGTCCCTGATTTCACACTGCCAAGAAAAGCGTCTAGCGAGGAACAAGGTGCCCGTACCGCAAACCGACACAGGTAGGCGAGGAGAGAATCCTAAGGTGCGCGGGATAACTCTTGCTAAGGAACTCGGCAAAATGGCCCCGTAACTTCGGGAGAAGGGGCGCCCCGGTAGGGTTTATAGCCCGAGGGGGCCGCAGTGAAAAGGCCCAAGCGACTGTTTAGCAAAAACACAGGTCTCTGCGAAGCCGTAAGGCGAAGTATAGGGGCTGACGCCTGCCCGGTGCTGGAAGGTTAAGGGGATGGGTTAGCGCAAGCGAAGCTTTGAACCGAAGCCCCAGTAAACGGCGGCCGTAACTATAACGGTCCTAAGGTAGCGAAATTCCTTGTCGGGTAAGTTCCGACCCGCACGAAAGGCGTAACGACTTGGGCGCTGTCTCGGCAAGAGACCCGGTGAAATCATAATACCTGTGAAGATGCAGGTTACCCGCGACAAGACGGAAAGACCCCATGGAGCTTTACTGTAGCCTGGTATTGGAACTTTGTGCATCATGTACAGGATAGGTGGGAAGCTGAGAAGCGAGGGCGCCAGCCTTCGTGGAGCTGTCGGTGGGATACCACCCTTGATGTACGGAGTTTCTAACTCGCCACCCTTATCGGGTGGGAGGACCATGCCAGGTGGGCAGTTTGACTGGGGCGGTCGCCTCCTAAAAAGTAACGGAGGCGCCCAAAGGTTCCCTCAGAATGGTCGGAAATCATTCGTAGAGTGTAAAGGCACAAGGGAGCTTGACTGCGAGACCTACAAGTCGAGCAGGGACGAAAGTCGGGCTTAGTGATCCGGTGGTTCCGCATGGAAGGGCCATCGCTCAACGGATAAAAGCTACCCTGGGGATAACAGGCTTATCTCCCCCAAGAGTCCACATCGACGGGGAGGTTTGGCACCTCGATGTCGGCTCATCGCATCCTGGGGCTGTAGTAGGTCCCAAGGGTTGGGCTGTTCGCCCATTAAAGCGGTACGCGAGCTGGGTTCAGAACGTCGTGAGACAGTTCGGTCCCTATCTGTCGCGGGCGCAGGAAGTTTGAGAAGAGCTGTCCTTAGTACGAGAGGACCGGGATGGACATACCTCTGGTGCACCAGTTGTTCCGCCAGGAGCACAGCTGGGTAGCTATGTATGGACGGGATAAGCGCTGAAAGCATCTAAGCGTGAAGCCCCCTTCAAGATGAGACTTCCCATAGCGCAAGCTAGTAAGACCCCTCATAGACGATGAGGTTGATAGGCTCGGTGTGGAAGCGCGGTAAC
>NZ_VCNA01000022.1 GCF_006170445.1 Brevibacillus dissolubilis
ACGCCGCCAGCGTTCGTCCTGAGCCAGGATCAAACTCTCCAATAAAGTTGAAGTTGATCTAGGTCAAAAACTTGTTGCTTGGCTGAATTATCATTTGCTTTCGCTGTTCAGTTTTCAAAGAACATTCCTGCACTCTCAAACATACTTTTTAAACATTTATGTTTGTTTTATCAGAGCGACCATCTAAATATATCATGTTTAAATATTTAAAATCAAGATTAAATTTTTGGTAATTCATCAAATGTCTTATCAAAAATGAAATCTCATGGCCGGACTAATAATCTAGCATGTTTCACTTGTTGAAATCAACCCCCAATTTATGGATTGCATAGGTTTATCCCTGTTTAGGGGTGTGACTCAAGATGTTTGGGCAGGGATTGAAGCTAGGATGCCTCTTATACGGCCTAGAAGGCACCGTGTTGCCATTTTTGGGTAGAGGGGTATGGTTTGATACCTATTCTATTAAAAATCGCTTAGAGAGGCTTCTAGACGTTCAGGATGTTTAGTTCTTTGAACAGGATCTTTGCTTCGCCCCAGTCCTTGGTTTGGAACTTCTCTTGGATCGCTTCGACTGCAGACTGGTGGATCAGTGAGATGGGGTAGCCGGCACGTTTCATTTTTTGGACGATAGGGAGAGCTACAGCCATGACAGGATCATCGTTATCGGGATCAATCTGGATTTCGTCTTCTTGGGAATGCGTGCGGTAAAGCTGCGATTCGAAGTGAGCGTGTTCTTTGATGTTGTTCATGATCGACTTGAGCAGGTAGTTCTGGAATGCCCTGGATGATTTGTCTTTGTTCATGGCTTCACGCTGCACTGCGTTTTTTTGAATAGCTTGAATAAAGATTGCATCGCTGAAGCCTTTTTCGTTTTGGAGAGAAGCATACACCATTTCAATGTCCTCAAGTCTGTCCGTCAGTCCGTTTCTTTCAAAAACAGTGACAGCTATACTAGGTACCTTAAAAAGACTGACTGACTGACTAGTAGTAGATACGTTGTTATGTTCTTTTAAAGATTTTCTAAATGATTTTTTTAAATGATTATGTTCGGGTGCACGCTGTGCACTGGGGGGGTGCATGTCGTGCACGGGGGTTAGTGCACAGCGTGCACTATCCGGGTGCATATTGTGCACTGGTTGAGACGGTCTTTTTAGGGTGTAATTGTTTGAGGTATTGCGGATTTTTCCGTGTTTGGTGACGGTCATACGGGTCTCTTTATCGACGAGTCCTTTTTCAACGAGCTGGTTAACTGCATCGATTGCTTTGCGGCGGCTCATGCGGCCCAATTTGGCGATTGTCTCATAGGACGGGAAGGCAGAATTGTCCCGTGCATTGGAAAATGAGCGCAGCACAACATACACCATCTGCTCATAGATGTCGAGGTCAGGAACATCAAGGATTTCAACCGGTACTACAAACACTCTCAGATCGTCTTTTATCATGTCTTTTGCCATAATTCATCTCTCCCTTAAATTGTTGCCAGAAGAAACACATGCGTGTTACCATTAGCGTAAGTTAATAGTCAAGTGGCATTTTATACGAGGCCTGATCCTATTGTTTGACCCTTTGTCCGCGGGAGTTTTCCCCGGTTATCCTAGGGTTGGATCCTGTTTAAAAATCTCCGGGGCGTATGCTCTGGTTCCTGAATTCCTATGCCCGATTCGGTTCTGGATTCTGTCCATTCCGTGTCCGTGCTTCCATACCACGCCACATCACACTACACCACGTCACACCACGCTACCATGCCTGGTTCTGTCGGGTCCTGTGCGTTGTGCTTGGAGTTTGGGTTACAGGTCCCTTTAGGCCGCGAGCACGCAAGAAGAAGATATTCTGCTGCGGGCGCTTCTCCCCGGCGGTAGCTTTTCTTGAGTCCTCTTCAGTGCATCTTGTTTTTTTGCTGCTTGTTGTCTCGTTTTACGAGAAGGCCACCGGTTTTGGGGAAAACGCAGGGTGGTCTTTTTGGTTTTGAAGCTTAGTCTAGTCTAGCAAATCCTTCCACCATTGCAATGGGAAAATAGAGTCTTGTAATAAAAAGCCCCTCAGAGGCCTCTAAAACGGCTTCTGAGGGGCTTTTGTTGATCAGTAGGATACTTTACCATTCTGGACCAATGGAACGACTCTGAGGGGATCTGAGGCGTCTACACGATGCTTGTCCTGGATCCAGTTGATGAAGGATGGATTGGCCACCAGAGCTTCAACCATTTCGGTGGCCAGCTCGTGGGGGGAGATGTCACAGGCTTTGGCCAGCCGGTTGAGTTTGCGGTAGGTTTCTTGAGTGAGGTATGGAAAAATACGAACTTTTTTGTCTGAACGTTCTTTTCGGTTCGGTGTGGTCATTTACTGCTGCCCCCTCTTCTCTTTTTTGCCCCCCTCTTCGGGGCAATAGCCCGTCACTACATCACTAAATCACTTTAGTACTACATCACTATGTCACTGTTGGGGGAGGAATTCCCGAACAATGAAAAAAAGACCCCCTGCAGAGGAGGTCTTTTTAGGCATGAAAAAAGCCAGTCTGTCGTCGACCGGCTCCGGTTGTTTCTTGAAAACTGGAAGCAAGCATGCAAGTAATGTGGATAAGTCCTCGACCGATTAGTACTCGTCAGCTCCACGCGTTACCGCGCTTC
>NZ_VCNA01000023.1 GCF_006170445.1 Brevibacillus dissolubilis
AACTGAGCTAATGGCTCATCAAAATGGTGGGGAGAGACGGATTCGAACCGCCGAACCCAGAGGGAGCAGATTTACAGTCTGCCGCGTTTAGCCACTTCGCTATCTCCCCATCTGATGATGTTTGGTAAAACTGGTGCCGGCGATAGGACTTGAACCCACAACCCCCTGATTACAAGTCAGGTGCTCTACCAATTGAGCTACACCGGCATATTCTTTTTGGTAAATAAGGTGGCTCGGGACGGAATCGAACCGCCGACACGAGGATTTTCAGTCCTCTGCTCTACCGACTGAGCTACCGAGCCATACATGGCGGAGCTGACGGGACTCGAACCCGCGACCTCCGGTGTGACAGACCGGCGTGAACTCCAACTTCACCACAGCTCCATGTTTGTTATGAACGCTACTTAGTGCGAACATCGTTTGGTTGCCCCCTACGGGGACTCCGGATTTCATCTGAACGGAGAAGAATATTCGACGTAGTACAGATGAGAATTAAAGTTGCACTCTACGAGTACCACTGATTTTACCTGATCGAAGAAGACTAAGCGACGTAGTTCAGGTAAATGGTTGGTTGCGGGAGCAGGATTTGAACCTGCGACCTTCGGGTTATGAGCCCGACGAGCTACCGAGCTGCTCCATCCCGCGTCAATATAAGTGGTGGAGGCTGACGGGATCGAACCGCCGACCCTCTGCTTGTAAGGCAGATGCTCTCCCAGCTGAGCTAAGCCTCCATCATGGTGACCCGTAGGGGATTCGAACCCCTGAATGACAGCGTGAAAGGCTGCTGTGTTAAACCGCTTCACCAACGGGCCAGGTGATGTAAATGGTGCTCCCGACAGGAATCGAACCTGCGACCTCTTCCTTACCATGGAAACGCTCTACCGACTGAGCTACAGGAGCATCATTTTAAATGAGTAGGAATGGTGGAGCTGAACGGGATCGAACCGATGACCTCCTGCTTGCAAGGCAGGCGCTCTCCCAACTGAGCTACAGCCCCATTTTTTCAAATGGTTTTTATTGCTTTCGAACTAAGTCTTTCGAACTAGTTCATTTAGCGAGAACGTTATCTACTCTATCATATCGTTATTCGCTTTGCAAGTGTTATTTTTTGCTACCACTAAAGATTTTCAACTTTTGTTCTCTAGTGATTTTTTCAGCAACGTTATCTAATCTAGCACATGATAACCTACGTTGCAAGTGGTTCTTTTTACTATCCCATTCAAAAGTTGCACTTACCCAACATTATTTTTGCGGATAATAATACCCTTGTCTGCGGCTTCTGGATCACCGTACCAAGGGCTACATGTGTGCCTCTATGAAAATGATGGAGCGGACGAAGGGTCTCGAACCCTCGACCTTCGCCTTGGCAAGGCGACGCTCTACCAATTGAGCTACGTCCGCGTAAGATGGTGGAGGCTGACGGGATCGAACCGCCGACCCTCTGCTTGTAAGGCAGATGCTCTCCCAGCTGAGCTAAGCCTCCATCATGGTGACCCGTAGGGGATTCGAACCCCTGAATGACAGCGTGAAAGGCTGCTGTGTTAAACCGCTTCACCAACGGGCCATTCCTAAAATATAAGATGGCGGACAGGGTGGGATTTGAACCCACGAGACGGTTCAACACCGCCTACACGATTTCCAATCGTGCTCCTTCGGCCACTCGGACACCTGTCCATCTGTAATGGCTCCTCAGGACGGACTCGAACCGCCAGCCTACCGGTTAACAGCCGGTTGCTCCACCATTGAGCTACTGAGGAACATTTTTGAAAATTGGTGGAGCTGAACGGGATCGAACCGATGACCTCCTGCTTGCAAGGCAGGCGCTCTCCCAACTGAGCTACAGCCCCATTTTCATCAAATGGTTGTTACTATATATAGATGGTGGGCCTAGGCTGACTCGAACAGCCGACCTCACGCTTATCAGGCGTGCGCTCTAACCAACTGAGCTATAGGCCCATTTGTGTAAAATAATATTGGTGCGGTCGGTGAGACTCGAACTCACACGGGTCGCCCCGCCACCCCCTCAAGATGGTGCGTCTGCCAATTCCGCCACGACCGCATTTTTTCATTTTTGGTAAACATGGTCGGGAAGACAGGATTCGAACCTGCGACCCCTTGGTCCCAAGCCAAGTACTCTACCAAGCTGAGCTACTTCCCGACTATTTATAAGATGGCGTGCCCTGAGAGATTCGAACTCCCGACCTTTTGATTCGTAGTCAAACGCTCTATCCGGCTGAGCTAAGGGCACATCTGTTGGAGCGGACGAAGGGTCTCGAACCCTCGACCTTCGCCTTGGC
>NZ_VCNA01000025.1 GCF_006170445.1 Brevibacillus dissolubilis
TTCCCCATTCGGAGATCCCCGGATCAAAGCGTGCTTACCGCTCCCCGAGGCTTATCGCAGTTCGCTGCGTCCTTCATCGGCTCCTAGCGCCAAGGCATCCACCGTGTGCCCTTACTAACTTAACCACGATGCACAGGATGTGCAAGTGCATGCGTTGCGACAGGACGTCGCGTTCTTAGCATGCCTTCCATCCAGATGCTGTTTAAAACTTGCCTTGTATGCTTGCATATCCAGTTTTCAAGGAACAACGACGCACGTGATGTGCTAGCGTCTGCGTTGCCAACAGGACGTTGGCGTCTTTAGCAGACGTTCTTTACTTGGGGTTTTGATGCCCCTGCCTGGCGACGTCCTACTCTCCCGGCTCCCTTCGGAGCAAGTACCATCGGCGCTGGAGGGCTTAACGGTCGTGTTCGGAATGGGAACGAGTGTGTCCCCTCCGCCATCATCACCAGACAGATGCACAAAGTTGTGCCTATGTCTCCTCAGCCACAGAAGTGCGCATTCCAAGAAGACAATTATTCATTTCAAGAAAAAAAATTAGCGTATTAGACTTTTCAAGTCAATAGCTACTTGAGAGTAAAATGGTGGAGCTGAACGGGATCGAACCGATGACCTCCTGCTTGCAAGGCAGGCGCTCTCCCAACTGAGCTACAGCCCCATATCTAATGGGTGGTGGGCCTAGGCTGACTCGAACAGCCGACCTCACGCTTATCAGGCGTGCGCTCTAACCAACTGAGCTATAGGCCCGTGATATTCATGTTCTCTCAAAACTGAACAGCGATTCGCTTATGATTTCAGCCGATTTGATACCGCCAGACCAATGGTCGGCGGAAATCTCCGTAGAAAGGAGGTGATCCATCCGCACCTTCCGGTACGGATACCTTGTTACGACTTCACCCCAATCATCTACCCCACCTTCGGCGGCTGGCTCCTTGCGGTTACCTCACCGACTTCGGGTGTT
>NZ_VCNA01000026.1 GCF_006170445.1 Brevibacillus dissolubilis
AACACCCGAAGTCGGTGAGGTAACCGCAAGGAGCCAGCCGCCGAAGGTGGGGTAGATGATTGGGGTGAAGTCGTAACAAGGTATCCGTACCGGAAGGTGCGGATGGATCACCTCCTTTCTACGGAGAAAACAAGCAAAGCTTATGATTCTATCTGGTTTTTAGGGAATTAGTGATAAGGGGCTGTAGCTCAGTTGGGAGAGCGCCTGCCTTGCAAGCAGGAGGTCATCGGTTCGATCCCGTTCAGCTCCACCATTCCCTAAAAATTAACACTTGAAGCTACTTTTCAAGTGTGATATATTGTTTTTCTGTGAAGGTCACCTATTACTTTGTACCTAATAGATGGGGATTTTGCAGAAAGATATTGTTCCTTGAAAACTGGATATGCAAGCATACAAGGCAAGTTTTAATCAGCATTTGGATGGAAGGCATGCTAAGAACGCGACGTTATGTCACAACGCATGCACTTGCACATCCTGTGCATCGTGGTTAAGTTAGTAAGGGCACACGGTGGATGCCTTGGCGCTAGGAGCCGATGAAGGACGCAGCGAACTGCGATAAGCCTCGGGGAGCGGTAAGCAC
>NZ_VCNA01000003.1 GCF_006170445.1 Brevibacillus dissolubilis
CTGCCGCGTTTAGCCACTTCGCTATCTCCCCACTATGTTGGTAAAAATGGTGCCGGCGATAGGACTTGAACCCACAACCCCCTGATTACAAGTCAGGTGCTCTACCAATTGAGCTACACCGGCATATTCTTTTTTGATAAATAAGGTGGCTCGGGACGGAATCGAACCGCCGACACGAGGATTTTCAGTCCTCTGCTCTACCGACTGAGCTACCGAGCCAAACATGGCGGAGCTGACGGGACTCGAACCCGCGACCTCCGGTGTGACAGACCGGCGTGAACTCCAACTTCACCACAGCTCCATGTTAAAGATAGTTAGTGCGAACATCGTTAAGTTGCCCCCTACGGGGACTCCGGATTTCATCTGAACGGAGAAGAATATTCGACGTAGTTCAGATGAGCATTAAAGTTGCGGGAGCAGGATTTGAACCTGCGACCTTCGGGTTATGAGCCCGACGAGCTACCGAGCTGCTCCATCCCGCGTCAATATGAGTGGTGGAGGCTGACGGGATCGAACCGCCGACCCTCTGCTTGTAAGGCAGATGCTCTCCCAGCTGAGCTAAGCCTCCATATATGGTGACCCGTAGGGGATTCGAACCCCTGAATGACAGCGTGAAAGGCTGCTGTGTTAAACCGCTTCACCAACGGGCCATGTTCTCTCAGGACTCTTACTCTATCACATCTCTGAGGTGATAATCAACACGAAGTTTTTGGAAATTCGTTTATCGATTATGCATTCCAGATCGTGTTACTTGAACGTGTGTTTTTCTTAACATCGTTCTCACAAGTACATACTCTAGCACATCTCTACAGTCACAATCAACACGTATTTTTTTCCAAATCGAATCTTTTTGTCTATCAGCCCCGATCTCGTGCTCATCTCTTGGGGCGGATTTATAATTTAGCATATTTGAAATCTGTTTAGCAAGTATATTTTTTGGAAAAGGTCTGATCGCCCCTGTGTTCTTCGCATCCTATTCTGTTACGTAGTCGAATAAGTCCTGCACGAATCGCACATCATAATGCAGGTTTTAGCCAATATCGAGCATACATAGGAGGAAGATATCATCGCCAGACACCAACGCGTCATCATCAATGCGTATCACCAAGGGATCGGTCTGTTGCAGGGCAAAGGTGTAGACATGATGGCTATACCTCCAGCGGTTCATATTACCGGCCGAGAGCAACAGCAGCCTGTTTTAATCTAAGGCAGGGAAACCCACGCCGAAGACTGACAGATCGATTTTCCTACACGCATAAGAGCAGGTTGTGCCTATTGAACGGACCTCCTGCTCTTTTTCACTTCCCGTAAGTAAAAAAGCTCTGATGCGGGACTCACATCAGAGCTTTCATCTACACGCCCTCTTTAGAGCTGCTTGGCGTGGTCAAGCCCCAGATCAAGTGGATTGCCAAAAAGTCTGTGGTTTATCTAGTATTTCGTATTGCCGGATTCGCTTGTGTTGCCTGCTGCGAAGCCTTTGAACAGGGTTGGTACATTGGAGTAGCGGGTATTGGTGATGCGGCCTGTGCTGATCGTGCTGTCGGTGCGAAGGATGGAATCTTTCACATTGGAGATGTCACTGCTGTCGACGGTCATCACCGTTTTAAAGGTGGTACCGCCCAGTTGACGAACCAACTTACCGATATCATTGGCTTTAAAATTCTTGATGTTGATCGTACCCGCTGCATTGAGCTGGAACACTTTATCATACGCCTTGAAGGCACCGCCGCCAGTGATGTTGACTGTACCGGAGGATTTGAGTGTCAGCGCGTCCTCGCCCACATCCTGCCAGGTTACATTGGTGATCGTGCAGTTACCGTAGCAGTGGACACCGTCAGCACCTGGTGCGCCGATGATCACATTGGTCAGGGTGGCTCCTGCTTCTAAGCGGAAAATTGGTTTTTGGCCTTCAGCCTGGCTGCCGTCGCCCAAAGTCGTTGGGTTCGCTACGAATGTCTGCCCTTTGCCATCGTAGACGGTACCGGCTGGGACTGGGATTGTAGTATTGACAACGGTTACAGCCGCCTGTACAGGATCGGATTGGGATACAGATGCCGCCGCAACCAGCCCCATGAGCAGAGCAGCCGTTCCGATTTTTTTCATCATTTACGATCATCCTTTCCATGTATGTATTCTAGTGTAGATCTCAAAACAGATGTGCACCTCTGTTTTTGCTCTGAACAGATCATATCACGAACCATTTATTTCAATTAATTAACAATTTTACTATTTTCGTTTTGGATTTTATGGAAAAGAGATTCAAAACAGTCGGAAGGAACGTCGTGCAATAGCCTTTTTAGACAATACAAAAAGCACCCCCTTAAGAGGTGCTTTTTTGTATCGCTTGTCCGCCTATGCTCCGTTGAGCTTGTTCATCTGTGACAAAAGAGATTGGGTCAAAGTGAAGTTATCCGGCAGTTTGAACTGGTATTTAAACGGCGTGACAAACAAAGGCTGGTTCACAGGGCCTGTCGCATCTCCGCTGAATCCGCCAACCATGGCGTCAAACAGATGATCAGATGCCCAGCCACCGACAAAACCGCCGATGATTCCTCCGAGTACCCCGCCGACTAAGATGCCGATCGGGCCGCCGACCATTGCCCCGATACTGGCACCGATGGCTTGGCCTGCTGCCTCGCCCTCGATGGTTGCAACTACATTTAACCCATTTTCGATAATGGTCGTCACCGGATGCGCATCGTCGGTGATCTGCCACAACGTGATCCCGATGGTCAACAGGATGAACGGGCCACCCTTTGACAGATATCGGGTGGAATCGGAGAACAGCGTGGTAAAGGCAGTGGAGCGCCCAGATGCCTCGATGATATCTCCATACACCAGCATTTTTTCTTCTTCATTCAGCGCGGCAAAGTCCGTCTGACCCGGAAAACGCTTCTGTGTATAGATCCGCTGCAGGTCGATCAAGGTCTTGCCCTGCATCCAGTCTTTAAATCCGCTGGCCGTGCGGGAAAGCTGTGCACGGTACAGATCCATCTGGATATCACGGGTCCTCATCGCCTGTCTTGCCAGATCTTCTAAGTCTGTCAGGCTGGCTTGGTTGATTTGGCCCCTCAAATCGTTCACGGTATCGGTGACGTTTTGGAAGTATTGGGCCCGCAGTTTCATGTTTTTGATGTTTTGAATCCCGTGATGCAGACTGGAGCGGGCCACTTCCCATGCGAGCTCCCGCACTTTTTCACGGGTCTGGTCTGTCGTATATGGTTTATCGTTCTGTTCGGCTGTCAACAGGTTCATCGCATTCTGGTAGGCGGTCTGGCTGTCCAGCATGTCCCGCTCTTTGGCCACGGGGGTACTGTACTCCGTGTTGCGGATCACCGATGTCTCGGCACCGTAAAGCGCTTTGGTGATCGTGACGGCTTGGCTGTTGGTTATGACCTGACTGGTTTGGGTTTGATCGTCCATAAACGGCTCCGTTTCCCCTTCTCTTTACTTCGTACGCTGGATGATGAATTTGCAGATTGGAGTAGCACCTGTACCGATGGTAGCTACAATTTTGTAAGGGGCTTGTTCATCAGAGCTTGAAGCGGTCGCATTGTTGACCAGGTTGTACATATAATCCCAACTCGCAGCATTGACCCAATGACCATGTTCTCTGGCCTCTACATAAGTTCCGTCACTGGATGCAGAACCGCCATATGGGTCACTCCAGCCCATGAAAAAGTCCTTCTCTGTCCCGCGATAGACGCAACATCCGACAGAACCGCACCAAGTCCCGCTGACATGAGTATGCAGGAAATAAGACCACTGACCATTCTGGATAATCGAGTCAAATGGAGATTGACCAAGATGACCAGACCAATCATGAGAGTCGACAAAGGTCAGATCCTCGCCGGTCGCGTTATAGATCATGATCAACGTTGCCGTCATGTTCCCGTTATTTGCACTCAGTGAAACAAGGGAAGAGGTTGCATAATCTTCCAGGTCCACACCATTAATCAGTCTGTTTTTTTGGTTCAGCGCCACTTGGCCCAAGATATAAGGCGTAATGGTTTTGCCTTGATATTCAGGGTACGTGCTTACGTCTGCTTCGAGAATTGGATTTCCGGCTGTTGCCATGTCTGAACCCTCCGAGATGAATAGTTATATAATCGTTATTATTATAATTCACACAGGTAATGGTTTCTATGAACTTTACAGGTTAACCCTGTTCTTTTTTACCCAACCGCTACTCGTCCGTCAAAATGTAAAAAAAGCTCTGGTGCAACTCAACGCTGCATCAGAGCTTTTTGGTATGGTTTTACAGGCTGGCTTGCCTTTACTGATTTGCCTGCTTGTTTATTTGCCTGTTGGTTTATTTGCCTGCCAACTGCGCTTCTTTCATTTTTGCATTCAGCAAGTCAAACGCTTGTTTCAACTGTGCTTTCGGTACCCCGGCATAGCGGTCACCGATGCTTACCTCATAGTAGCAGGAGGTCTCATCGACTTCTCTGAGGTAGTGAGTCAGCCCGATCCCTGTTTCTTCATAGATAGACACGAGGATCGGCTCCAGCTGCGCCTTCGGCAACGGATAGTGGACATGAAACATGTTGGATACAGGTACAACCGGTCTTGTCGTGACACCGTGGCACTGGTTGTACAATCCGGCCAGCTCTTTGGCCTCTTCATAGTATTTGGCGAAGTGATTCATCCGCTGGTCGAAATAATAATCCGCACTGAGGATATATGGATAAAGGCTGATTAAATCCCCGCCGTGGCGTCTTTTCCATACCTTCGATTCCTTGGTGAAGGCTTCATCCCCCGCCAGGATCGCCCCGGCGATGCCACCGATCCCTTTGTAAAAGGAGACGTATACACTGTCGAACAGCTCACAGATTTCGGCCGCTGTCTTTTGGTAATAAGGCAGCACTTCAAACAGGCGGGCACCGTCGAGTTGGAGCTTGATCCCCTTTTCGCGGCAGTAGGTGGAGATCGCAACCAGCTCGTCATACTCAGGCAGCTGACCGCCGATCTCGCGCTGTGGCAGCTCCAGCAGGAGGCACGCGACGTCTTCTGGCATGTTCAGGACATCTTCGAGGTGAATCACTCTGGACTTATCAGCCAACAGGATCGGCTCGATGCCGTGCAGCTCCTTCAGTCCGTCTTCTTCATGGATTTCCAGATGGCTCAGCGGGTGGTAGGCTACTTTTTTTACGCCTTTTTGGTCACACCAGATTCGTAGGGCAATCTGCTGGGCCATGGTGCCGCTTGGGAAGAAGACGGCGGATTCTTTACCGAGGATGTTGGCGATTTTTTGTTGGAAGTCCTCGATGACTGGGCCGGTGCCGTAGTTATCGCTCTCAAGACTGTCGTCGAGTTGGCCTAAGACTTGTTTGAGGACGTGGATATTGCGCTTGCCGTGTCCTCCCAGGGGGTAGGTGGTACAGTTGAAGGCTTCTAATAGGAGGTTGGTTGGGGTCATTGTGGGTGTGGCTCCTCTCTGTGTACTGCTGTGGCAGGATGATTAGGTCTTTGGTTCACAGGGATTCATTGGGTAATGCCTTCTAGCTGATGCTGTCTGTTTCCTTCTCGAAGCTAACAGGGTTGGTTCGGTAATTTTACCAGTAGGTACAAAAAAGAAGCTAAGGAAAAACGAAATGCTTTTCCCTAGCTTCTTTACTTTTTTAGGGACTTCTTAGACAGCTCCTAATAATAATCTTAACGTCCGGCTGTGTTTGTAGCCCAGACAGGATACCAATTACCATGTTTTGTGTTATAAACAACTACATTACCGTCATCTTGAACATTCAGAACGTCGCCAGTGAGGTCAGATGGCACGCTACCACTTGCGTAATTGGCTTTAGTCCAATTTTCGGGAGCAAATCTGTATACCACCATGCCTGTACTCCTTTCTATTAAACCAAGAGCTTGTGGCCAAGTTTGTGAGGAATAAATACTTTTCATTATGCCGAAACCTACATAATCGGGATAATGTCTGTCATAACCATAATAACTTCCATCACCGCCTTTAGGAGTTTCAACATAATAACCAACAGTGTTTGAAGACCAGAGAGACGTTGTGGAACCATTGTAATTCTTATAAAGTACTAGATTATTATCGGTCTGCCAGATGAGGGAATAGATACCATTAGACGAAGTTAACACTTGACCTTTTTCGAGTGTTTCACCAGCATAGAGCATACTCTTTGCAGATGCTGCTGAGACAATGGAAATCTGGAACAAGGATATCGCAAGTAAAATTAATGAGAATTTTTTCATAATAATAACCTCTTTTCGAATAGTCTTTCAATTCAGATGCAAAGTTTGTTATAAAGTGTAGACTGGCCAGTCAAAGCAAATTCAGTAGAACTTACATTTATTAACACTTTATCTTATTATTATAAGTTAATAATTGGATATTAGTCAATATCTTGGACACATACTAGTTAAGTCCTACGAAACTACTCTCAGCATATCCTCTACAGCGTGCGGGGTCTTGTACCATTGTTTATAACATCTACTCGGAGACTGTTCGGTAATTGGTTTAATGATCTTGCTACCTCACCAGCTATTCGACTTGCGTTATTTAATTGATTCAATATGTTCGGATCGATCGCATATTTATAGCTCTGGATAGCGTTATTTATCTCATCCCCAGCATGATTTCTCTCCTAAGAGTCTTCGAACGCATATCATTCTTGCCTCACCCCTGTGGTAATTGACTTTCCATAGAAAAATAATGACTTGGGTCAGTAGTCATATGACTACTCTAATAGATATAATTGTATCCGTTTGGTGAAGTATTGAAAGAGTACCAATCTTCACCTCGTTTCATGTAGATAAATTCAAAATGTTCACATGGTGAATGGAGGAAAAGCAATGAATCAGGGGACTATTAGTTTATTCGGAAATGAGCTTGAATTAAATTATAACTTTGACCCTCAAAATTTAACAGCTGTTGTAGGGCTTTCGGTTATCGGAGTGACTGTACTTCAACATCAGGTTACAGTTGACCAGCCTTTGAAAATCAATCCCACGATAAACGGATTTGATAAGCTTGATCTCGTCGTATCTATTAATAAGTATCCAAACGGAACAAACTGCCTTCATGCAAAATGGGATTTACCTGCAGAGGGGATACAAGGGGACAGAGATATCGTGTGCTGCTAAGGATACATGATGGAAACAAACTATAGAAACATTGCGATTTTGGAGGGGCGGAAACGCCCTTCTTTTGTTTTGTAGAAGGGAAAATGGAACACGGCCAGCTGGTTCGTTTCCTGTGTCTCCACCACCCCAGCCCTTTTAGATAGGTGGGACGGTATTTTTGAACATCCATTAAAACAGCGAGCCAACCTTTTTGGGCAAACGAATGGTTATGATCACCTTCCTCCAGACTGATCAAAAAGGTTTACCGCCACCTACCTCTTCAGGATGTAAAGTCTCGCTCGATGTTGACCTGACGCGGAGTACTTTTCCCCATAAAAGCAAAACACGTAACAGAAAGTAAGTTCTGTTACGTGTCAGACTGAAGACATTTCTGTGTACTTTTTCGTGAGAGGCGACTACACCTTAGGCTTCTTTTTCTTGGATGGCTCTTTCATTGGCAGAGTTTCTGCCCAAGCCAAGGACTGTTGCACCAATGAGGAAACCCTCTCCGGATCTTGACGCCACTTCTCCGGAACCGTTACATACTCTTTCATCGGTCTTCCTTGCATCGGGGCAAACTGTGTGGCCCCCTCCTCCTCTATCAATCGTTGCCGTTCGGCTTCGGGAAGACGGACAAATACTTGATCGCCGTATAAACCAGCAAACATGTTTCCATTAATAAAGCTGGCTAAGTTGCCGAACATTGGCTTCAGATTGATTCTGGGATCAATGGGAATAATCGACTTGAAAAAAGCTTTGGATTCTTCGCTCGGACGATTCATGCTCATTGGCCTTGCTCCACATAATCTTTAAGAAACTTCCCTAATAACTCCTGCCATCCATGTTCGTGACTTTCTTTCCAGCCGTCTTCGATATATCCGGATGCCGTGTGAGACAGCTTCAGAACCGTGGCGTCACCCTTCTCCTCTAACTGATAAATATACGAGCTGTTCACGGCGCCTTTCATACCCAGATGGCCTTGCAGGCGAATTTCTACCGGGGCATGAATGTAATACACGGTTCCCCAAAGAGCTCCTTGATGGTCTCCCCATGTCTCGATAAACGTCCCTCCAAGCTCGGGCTTTAATTGGAGCGTGCTCTTCACACCAGCAGGAGCGAGTCGATACTGCCACCATGACTGAACATCTTGAGTCAATGCCTCGAAAACCTTCTCCCGAGGGGCTTGAATCACAATCTCCTGCTCGATTCGAAATGTCGTGCTTTCCTTGCCGGGGCTTGCTTGTTCCATGTGATTCGACTCTCCTTTTTCACTATGTGCTTGATGGAGGTTGTCCCGTAGCATGACCAAAGAGCCTGCCAGTTTCGATTCGTATTGACCTACCCATCTGTCGTAAAGCTCCTGTAACGGGACTGCGTTTAGAAAATTGACCCTGTATTTCCCCTCTCTGCGCACAAGCACTAGATTCGCCTTTTCCAATAAGCTCAGATGCTTCATGACCGCATATCGGGACAGATCCGGAAAACGTTCCGCCAGTTGTCCCGTTGTCTGCGAGGCTTGCTTCAGCAAGTCCAAAATCTCTCTGCGAATCGGATGGCTCAGCGCCTTGAAAAGAAGAGTAAGCTCATTGTTCATTCTCTCACCACCCATCATGTTACCTTATGGTAACATGATGGGTGCATATACACAAGTTTCAATAAACAATACCAATCGTCAGGTTCATCATCCGTCAACTCATACGGAATAGAACACCCCGTCCTCCTTAGCAAATCTTCAGACAAACAAACAACCGCCATAGCTTCTAAAAATACTAGGCGGCTGCTTCCTATTCAAACTCTCTATTTTCCTATAAAACCATTGTTACCAATTTCAACATAATCCCATAAACAAATTTATGAATGAACCGATGTATCTACCGCTATTCAAGTATCGAATCAACCAGATATATCGTTCGTACCAAAATTCGCACCAATTGTCACAAGGCGAAAACAAAAAGTGGCACCCGCGTGTACTGGGCACTGTCTGGCTTGTTTATTTTAACTGGTTTCATTCAACTGGAAAGTGAAAGATTTTTCATAGATGCTGATTTCGTGATCGGGCTTCATGCCGGCCTTCTCATAGAGGCGGTAGGCACCCGAAGGATTGGCAGCATCGACGCCTAGCGAGACAAGCGCCTGACCCGCGCGATGGGATGCCTCGAACACACACTGCAGCAACGTAAGCGCAAGACCACGCCCACGGAACGGCTGGCGTACGCCAAGCTGCTCGATAAAGAGCAGGTCCTCGCGCATGCGGCAGAGGGCAAAACCTGCAACGGCACCTTTCGAATCCCTTGCTATCATCCACCATCGTTCGTCGAAGGTAGGCAGCTTCGTCTTTTCGACCCATTTCTCGAAGGAAGGCACCGCGAAATCCCAGTGATCGGCGAACGATTCTACATAGGCTTCATAGACGGCTTGTTCGTCGCGCCCCTTCACGAACGGCTCGATTGTGAAGCCCTCCGGTAGGATGACCGCGCCCGGTTCGTCATCCAATCGAATTCCCATTCGCTTGAAGTAACGGACCGGGGCGAATCCTTGAGCCTCAAACAGTCGGACGGCATCTTCGCATAACGTCGGGATCATGCTTTGTAGGCGCTTCGAGACGCCAGATTCATTCTGAAGTGCCACAGCGCGCGCTTCAAGCGCCGCGACGAGCGCCGAGCCCACACCTCGGCCGCGAGCGGTGGGTAGCACGCATCCGTAGCTGAACAGCTTCTCTTCACTGTCCTCCTCAAGGAAGGCGTAACCGATTAATGCGGAGTCCGTGTCTTCAACGATCCAAACATTGTTCTCGAGATCGAAGCGGGACCACATGTCTAGGACGTCGTCGAGAACGATGTCAGGTGCTCCGAGGTCTTCGGTATCGCAGGTGGCTACAAGATCGCAAACAGCTTGGGCGTCATCCAATAAGGGGCGGCGGATGCGGAAGGTCGTTTTCGTCATATAAGGTAATCTCCTTAACTGGTAATCAATTACGTTTGGTTAAATTATACACCATTGCGGATTACTGTCTGTTAGCTTAACGACGCTTCCAGTCAAAAAGCCAGCCAATCAGGTTGTACAGACCCATGCTTGTGTTTTCCATTCGCTACATCTAAACGGAAGCCTCAGGGGATCGATAATAGCCCTCCACCGTGTCGCGCGAATCCATCAAAAGTGTTTGATTGCTACCATTGGATTCTGATACGTGTGTTTGTCTATTTCGTCAACAAGTCATCTCTGTTTAAACTTCTCTTCCAACTCACTCCGAATTGAATCCAATTCTTTAAGAAGTTTTTTAACTTGATCTGGATTCTTCGGATTTTCTGGGTTTCTTACGTCCACAGTTGCAAAATAATCGATCTTAACCTCAATAATTCGAATTTGTAGCTTGTTCTCTTCTTTACCGTACTCCTTATCACTAAACATATTTAATATTGCACGCTCTTCATCAAAAAATCGATCTGTATGAGAAATCGCATCTTCTAGAATGTCTATTACTTCCAATGCCTCTTTATAAAAGACACCAGTGTCTCCGGTTAACTCCTCTGAAGCTTGCTTAGATCTGCCACAAAAAAATAGACTGATCATTAAACTTTCCCTCCCCTCTCACTCAACCTAAACGGAGTCCTCAAGAAACCGATAATAACCCGCCACAGTATTGTACGAATCCCACCAAAAGAGTTCGATTGCAGCCATTGGATTATGTGACAGTCGTTCACCAATCTCTCTCAGGATGGCAACAGATGTCTCTTCTTTCCAAAACCAAATAGCTCCCAGATTTCTCCGAATATACTCACCGTAATATGCTGCTGCTCCTAGTATCAGTACCCAGTCTACCTCCTCCATCTCCTGTTTCCTTGATAGTAATATCGCTTGAAGCTTTTGTAGAGCTAACGGATCGTTGAATTCTAATGCATACATGGATGCAAACTCTTCGGATAACATATCTTTTTCATCATATAACCTTCTTTTCAATTCTTCCGATGCCAGTGGCCGGGGCTTCGCCACACACTCAAACCAGGGCATCCCCTTTTGAACAACCAGATCGATCAGCTTACGGATAATATCCTCAAGCGATTCTTGATCTTGGTACTCCCACCATTCTTCTACGCTATCAGCCAACCGAGAACCAGCAACCCCTTTATAATATTCAGATGTACGCAAATTTACCCTTATCGCGTTAGCATAATTACTCTTGTCAAACTCGATGTACTCCATAATCTCACCATTCAAGCGGCAAAAAGTCCACAAATCCGATGGTGACTTCCTTTCCTCAAAAGAAAAGCGATATTCCTTGAAAACTGGCGATGCCAGACGCTTTATCGCAGCCTTTATTTTCATACTCAACTGAGTCCCTCCATCTCACCTTCTATTTGGTTGTCGCCTCATATCGATCTACACCTGATTTTGATACACCTCTAGTTGTACAGGCACGTAATTCTGAATGACATCTTGGAACACCTGTAATTCCTCAACCCGGGCAAAAAATGTATCCAAATCATGATCCAGATCATAAGACCAAAACGTAATCGAATACTGCTTCAATTCCTCGGATGGAGCAAAAAGAAACTGGCAACGCAATTGCTCAATAATCGGTTCATCGTTTTCCTCTACCTTGTAGAACTGCCGCACAAAATCAAAATGAAACAGTTTCTTTCCTGTAAAAGAATAAACACCGCACTCAAAAAGCACGGCTGGTTCCGTACAATTTACGTCCATCTTCGTAAATAACTTAAATTCGTTCCAGACATTCAGAATCGTTGGGTCTTGGTATTTTGAAATCATTTGCTTCAGGTACCTTTCCGTTTCATGCAATTCAAGCACGTATATCCCCCTTGTCAGATCATAAGTCATAAACCCTTCCTCAGAAAAATGGATACAGAACTTGCTATCAAAAATAGAAATCCTCCAAAAACAACGTATGATGTGCCAATTCCTGATATAAATAATCCGCATACAGTGGCACCAACTGTTGTTCCTAAGTTTGCCGATGTTAAAAATAAGCCATTAGCAAACTCAGGAGCCTCTGGAGCTGCGGATGTAATCCAGTATTGGTTGATATTGGCCCCTATACCAGCCAAGATTCCCCAGAGCAATACAATCAAGGCCATTGGAACGCTCAGATGTCCCATCAAAAACAAGATGATGTAAACGGCTCCTAACGCAAAAGGAAAAATCGCTACAGTTTTTAACGCCTGTGTTGTAAGCAGTGTCCCTGCGAGAATATTTCCAATAATATTGGCCGCACCGTATAGAAATAGCATGAAACTAATGGAGTTCCCCGTCATTTTCGTAATCGTTTCAAGATACTCCGCAAGGTAACTATACACACCGAATACGGCTCCGTTCATAAAAATGACAGCGGTAATGGATAGCCAGGTCATTGATTTTTTTAGTACGCTTACCTGTGCCCCATAAGAAAGTTTTTCACGAACAGGCATTGATGGTACATAGAGGAGTGTGGCTATGAATACGACAGCATTCACAATAGCGAAGAATAACATCGCCATGCTCAGGGAGGTTGCTGTAGCAATGAAGCTAGTGACGGGCACACCAAGCACCATCCCGGCAGATACCCCAATGAATATGTTGGAAACCGCTTTGGGGGATTCTTCCTTACTAACCGATGCAGCCGCTACCGTAAAAGCCAATGACACATAAATCGGGTGGAAAATAGCTGGGATCACACGCGCAATTAATAATATTGTAAAGTTGGATGTGAGTGCGGAGACAACGTTACCCAAAATGAAAACGCCGAGTACAAGCAACATGGTCGTCTTACGATTCATGCGCGAAAACCATATAGGCATAGTTGGACCAGATATGGCAACAGCCAGTGCAAAAAGACTTACGACCAACCCTGCGCTGGATATACTGACATGAAAGTGATCGGCAATTAACGGCAAGATACCGATGACACCCATTTCCGTATTTAAAATGCCGAAGACTCCCGTCGTCAATATTAGTACAAGCAAGTTATTTCGTTCAACTTTCATCATGCACCCCCCATCTTCCCACCGATGACAAGCGCAACTGTTATATTCTCTGACATTTCAATCCTCCCTTTCTCGGCTATTCATCATAGATTGGAGCAGAGCTTTCACTATAGAAAGAGGCACACCGTGTTGGCGTGCCCCATCATATGTTGCAAGGATGAATCGTATTTGAACCAAAATACATTCGGCGATCTTCCCCATTCCGATCATATTTCGTGCTTTTCTCAGCAACACGAACAAATACAACGCGAAGCGAATAAACAAAACATATTGTTTAATAAACACTTGTCTATTATTATATGATTAAGCAGAGTACAATCAATGGTTAATCTATCGCAAAATGTTGATATATCAACACAGTAATCAAAACTGTTCATTATTTACGAAAGTTGGTGGGTTTACGATGGCAAAAGTGGATCGGAGGATTCTTAAAACGCAAGAATCCTTGAAAAAAGCGGTTATTGAACTGATGACGGAAAAAAACTTCGATGAGATTACCATTCAGGATATTGCGGACCGGGCAAACGTAAACCGCGGAACCATTTATCTACATTATCAGGACAAATATGATTTATTGGATAAACTCATAGAAACACACATTAACGAATTAGGGGAAATGGATAAGTGGGCATGTGAGATGGATTGGACAGATGCTCTTGTACCCTATTTTGAATATTTTGCGGAACATCATTTATTTTTTTCGACAATGTTAGCAAGTAAAGGGACCCCGTCATCCTTCAGAACTCGGCTTTTTGCTTCTTTTATGGAAGGATTCAAAGGTGAGATTGACAGAGAAACCGACAGGAATACTAATTTAAGTGAAGATGTTATGCTGCAATATGCTGGGAACGCCTATGTAGGGGTAATTGAGTGGTGGATTCGGAATGGGATGCCGCATCCTCCGCAAGTCATGGCCAAACAAGTTGGAGCTTTGTTAGAGAGAAGTCTATAGTTAAAACAGCCGACCTCCCTCCAATCGTTACGCCCACTTCGAAAATAATACACAAGCCGGTATTCCTTAGAGCAGGAAATACCGGCTTTTTTATGGCGTTTGGACCGTTATGTGAAAAGAACAGGCTCATTTTCGTAAGGGAAGTTCTCAGCGATTCTTTCTTTTCGAACACACTTCGGAATTACAACGCCCCCTCTTTGTGTTAACCATCGTAGATTTACTTGAGATTGAGATACTCTTCGTCGGTCACGGGCTCTAGCCAGTCTGTTGGTCCTGGTGTAAGCGCTAGGTGTACAAACCAACTGTCTTTAGTAGCACCGTGCCAATGTTTTACACCGGGTGGTATATTTACCACATCACCCGTTTTGAGTGATAGGGCCGGTTTCCCTTCTTCTTGATACCAACCTTCACCGCCAGTAACTAACAAAACCTGCCCAGCCTGATGAGAGTGCCAATTATTGCGGGCTCCAGGTGCAAAGGTTACATTCCCGATGGATGTGTTGAGTGGTGTTGGATCGGTAAAGACCATCTGTAAGTATGCATCACCGCTAAAGTATTGTTCTACTTTTTGTCCCAAGGGGAAGATCGTGCTATTTTTCAATTGTTCATTTTTCATTTTCATTCCTACTTTCTTTATTTTTTACCCTACTTGAACAGTTGGCCGAATCATCATTTCATTTCTTTAGTCAAATCATGGCACTAGGAATGTAACCACATGAAATTCACAGCGATGTATTCTGTTACACCTGTGTATTATTATAAAAAAAGCCACACAGTCTTCAATTACTAAAACACCTCGATTCGTGCATTAATGCACAGATTGATGAAAATTGATCATTATCTTACAAGGTTTGGTGATATATATTATCTAAAGTCGACAGGAGAATACTTCAATCTCAGGAAGCAATAAAAAAACAACCGCCATGGCTTATGAAAACGCCCCGGCGGTTGCTTCCTTTCCGTCCTTCCCTTTCAAAACGACTACTCTTGAATAATATGATTTTCCTTCAAAATACCTAGCGTAATCTCCTTCGCCTTCGCAGACGATGCCGTTCCTTCTCCATCTACATTCGTCGCAAACACGTACGTCCCCCGCTCATTCTCCACAAAACCCACATACCAGCCGACTGGCGGCGTCTCTCTCGTTCCTGTTTTGCCATAGAGTGTGTACGTATCCTGCTCGTCTTGAATCATCATTCGCTTCACCGTCTTCATCACCGGTTTGTCGAACGGCAGTGTCTCTTCCACCAGCTTCTCCAGAAAATCCACCTCTTCCAACGGGGAAATCTTCAAGCTGCTGTTCAGCCAGAATCGGTCGATCCCGCCGGAGATATCCTCATTGCCGTAGTTGATTTTGTCCAGCCATTCCTGCATGCGTGCTTCGCCGATGTCACGCGCCATCGCCTGATAGAACCAGACGACCGAATATCTCATGCCAGAGGCGAGCGAGTGATCCTCATTCCAGATCGGAAGCCACCTCTGCACGCCGTCCCATTGCTTGACTTGGTACTCATCGCGGACAGCACCCACCTGCAGCCCGATTAACGAGTTAGGGATTTTAAACGTAGATTCCGGTGCTTGCCGGGTGATGGCTCTCGCTTGGTTATAGATGTAGGTCTCGTCAGTTCGCAGGTCACGGATGACGAAGGTTCCCTCCTGCTTCGGAAAATACTTGGCCACGTCTAACTTCTTGACGTGAACCTGTCCATGGCCCTGACTCTCGGTACCCGTGCTAGCCAGTGCGGACAGTGGATTGGACTTTGCAGGCGTATTCGTGTTGGACGCGGTCACAGATGTGGCGGCCCAGCCAGTTGCGAACATTGCTAATGTTAAGGCGAGACAAAATGCTTTTTTATTTTTTCTCATATCTTTTCCCATCTCCTCTACTCGTTAAGGTTGTTGCCCTTACCAAATATACAGGCAGAAGATGGGTGATTCGATAATAGGAGCATAACGGACAACTAACAAAACCATAACAAATGGATAACAGCTATTGCCAAAATATTCAGTGGAAAAGACCTCTGCCTACTACCTCTCCACTCTCTTCCCGTACCTCCCGTGCCACTCGCTGGGGAGCATCCGCTTCCGCAGGGTCAGCAGGGCCCATAGATTCCACAGATTCGGCAAACTCGGCAGACACTTTCCGCTGGTTCTTCTTCTCCTTTATGATCAGCAAAAATATCCCCGCCAGACACACGCTGATTATGATCAGATACTCGCCCATTTCCGGAATAAAGTAGCCCAGATCCCCGCCTTTATAACCCATACCCCGCAGAACCTTGAAATGCAGGGACAACGGAATCGCCTTGTTGACCCACTGCAAAAGCTCTGGCAGCAAGGCAGCCGGCACTTGGCCTCCGCTAAGCAAGAAGGACGGCATCATCAGCGCGATGATTCTGCCCCCTGCTTGAGCCGCGACGGGAGCCGTCCAGCCAATCAGCATCGCCAATAGACTGGTGCAGCATGTATATAAGAAAAACGGGATGAAGACCTGCACGTAGTCCGCTTCAAAGCGAAGACCGCCCACCTGCTTCATGACACCTATCACCAGATACAGCGAGACCGAGCTGACTAAGGCGTACGGAAGTAGCCGTGATACCAAGCCGAGTGGACGCCGAAGCTCCTCCTGCAAGCGGCCTTCTTCTCTCAGACGTGGGACGATGGATATCGTATTCACTCCAAGCAATGCAAGCAGAATCACATTCACAAACATCATGACCGAGCTCATCATCGTATCGCTGGTCGGGTTGTACAAGGTGCGCTGTTCCAGCGTGAGAGCAGGAGCACCCATGACTTTCACTGCATTCTCCACACCGACCACTTCGGCCAAGCCCGTCCGTATACTTCCCGCACTGGCGGTCAGCGTCATGTCGAGATAGAGTCCGAGATTGGTCGGCTTTCCTTGCAGATACGCCGCCTCCAGCCCATTCGGCAGGTAAAGCACACCGGAATAGGACTCATCGTACAGGAGCGGGTCGGCTTCCATGTAGGTGTCATATATATCAAGAACATCGATATACGGTGACGCTTCTAGCTTGGTGATCAGTTGTTTGCTGTACGCACTATGATCCAGATCAATGATAGCCAAGGGCGCTTCTTGCACCGTACTATTTTGAAAAATGTAACCAAACAACGCAGCAATCACCAAGGGGACAAACAGGATCAGCGGAATAAATTTGCCGTTGGTAATGTGTCTCCACTCGTCAATCAGCGGTCTCATCCATCTTCACCTCCACTGTCATGCCCGGCAGAAGCTCTGGGGTGCGTTCTACATCAATGCGTACCAGGAACGCGCTGACATCGGCCTGCCCCTTCTCCCGGCTCATCTTCATCGTGGCGTATTGAGGTGCTGCGGATATGTAGCGAACCTTCCCTCCGATCTCCTTGTTCAGGGCGACGACGTGTCCAGAGACGCTTTGCTTAGGCTTGACCTTCCCGATCTGCGTTTCTTCTATATAAATGTTGTAGTAGAGCTGGTTGGACTCCAGCATGACGACGGGTGCCCCCACCGCTGCGTTCTCCCCGACCTTTGGCATGATGCGGGTCACTTTGCCATCGGATGGGGCTTTTAGTACCAGACGCTGTTTTTGCACCTCCAGTGTCTGCAGTTGCACCTGCATCGAATCCTTTTGCTTTTGGAGCAGCTCGACGTTGTAGGCACTGTTCTCGACATCTTGTCGGGCTTGGGTGGTTTGGGTCATGGTTGTTTTGGCTTTTTCCGTTTGGATCTGGGCTTGTTGCCGCTCTTGTGCGGTCGCTCCGGCCTGCATTTTGTGAAGGAGAGCTTGTTGCTGGGACAGTCCGTTTTTGGCGGCTTCCAGCTGGTTGGTCACAGTGTCCAGACTGGCTTGTGAGACTGCACCGCTGTCAAAAAGCGCCTTGGTGCGGTCATATGTCGTCTGTGTCAATTCCAGTGCCTGCCGGGAGGCTTCTACAGCGAGCTTCTGACGTTCTAAGTCTTCGGTACGCACTCCTTGGTTGACCAGACTTTCCGCTGTCTGCGCGGCCAGTACCCCCAGCTGGGCCTGCTGCTCCTGGGTAGCCACTTTGCTTAGCCCGATCTGTACAGCGTCCTTGGTCTGCCTGATCTTGACGTCCTGCTGCAAGATATCGGTCTTGAGCTTGGCGATTTGCAGGTCGAGGTCGGTGGGGTCCAGCGTCATGAGGATGTCACCCTTTTTGACCTGCTGCTCCTCTGTGACGTGAATCGCAGTCACCTTTCCCCCCACCCCTTGGAAGGACACGTTGACCGTATCTGCCGTCAGGATACTGCTTTTCTCCACGGCCGCCATCGTGACCGCATCCTTGCCTTGCATCACCATCAGTGTCCCACCTGTACCAAGCGCCGCGATTACGAGAAGCAGCGGAATGATTCTTTTTTTCATAGCCTGTCTCTCTCCTTTTTGAAAAAGGGTGTAACACTCGTCGGACAAGTTACTCAACTACGTGCCCACTAATCAACTTCGTGTTCATTTGTAATCATATAGGGTCACAGCTCATCCAAGCAATGATCAATGTTGATGCGATCTGTTGATAAATCAACAGGTGGATACGGTTGTGTCGATCATGTTTGATACGGGGCTACCCTTATCGAAAAATTACCCGTCCATGCATGAAAAAAGGACTACCTCCGCAGCCCTTCACAGGTGATCAATCTTTTTCAGTTGAAACAACAATCCAGTCGGTCCGTTATAAGACAAGTTTACCAGCATCATCGCAAGCTCGTTGGGTGTATACTTCATCCCGCTCTCAAACCAATACAGAATAATCCCCAAATGGGCCGAGGTGATGTAGGCGATGACATAATCATAGGGAACGGAACTTTCTTTGTCCTGCAGCTGCATCTTAACGAGCTTTTCATAGAAATTGACTTCCATGAATTTCTTTAATTTCTTCTGAAAAGCCGGATCGCCCTTGGGACCCAAGACGGCTCTGAAAAAAACGGAGTGCTCATATAAGTATTCGAACACCTTGACGAGCGGGGGATAGGCTTCATTTCGGTTTACATACTGGATAATGTCCAAGGGGTTCACGACCCTGATGAACTTCCGTAACTCAGAGATCGCCTCCTCCTCGCATTTTTCCAGCAAATCGTATTTGTCTGTATAGTTGAGATAAAAGGTACCTCTATTGAGTCCCGCTTTTGACGTCAAGTCTTTGACCGTGATCGCGTCGAAGCCTTTTTCTTCGATCAGCTGGGAGAGGGCATCCTTCAGCATTTTGCGGGTACGGAGGATTCTCGGGTCTACTGTATGCTCTGACATGTCGTCACACCTTTCTGTCAGATGATGTGTGCTTTTGTTTGGTTTGAGAATCATTATAGTAGACACAGAGGTGACTAATCAACAGATCGTTCATTACCAATGACCCTACCCAACCTTTATCGGACACAAAAAAATACACCCCCCGCTATCATCGGATACCCCTAGGGCTGTTGCCGATGATAGCAGGAGGTGCTCATTTCACCTTTTGAACTGAGATGTTCTACGAATTACCCCTGATTCAATGCCTCGCCTACCTGCACGACGCGGTCCAGATACTGCTCAATCTCTTGACGGCTCTTCGCCAGCTTGCTTACAAAACGCACGGTTTCCTTGCCGTTCTGGAAGGCGACAAAGCTTGGAATCCCCATGATGTTGAGCTCTTGGGACAGGTCTGGGAAATTGTCACGGTCAAGCGAGATCATGTCGAGCTTATCCTTGTACGCCTCTTCAAGCTCCGGCATGAACGGGTCGATACGGTGGCAGTCCGGGCACCAGGTCGTGTAGAATTTGACCACAACAGGCTTTTCAGACGCAATCGCTGCGTCGAATTCGGCTTGGGTTTTGATTTCTTTCATTATGTATCATTCCTTTACTTGTAAGTTACTTACCCCTATTGTACGCTCACCGCGCGTTTTTCACCACATCGACCAACACTTCTGTCGGCGGATTTCCTTTTTGCGCAAAAATGATCTTGCCTGCCTTGTCGATTACATAGACGATCCGCTGCTGGGCAAAGAGTCCCAAGATCTTCCCCACGCCATAGGCTTGACGAATCCGCCCGCCCGCATCGGTGATCAGCGGGAACTCATAGCCGAAGCGGTCCGCGAATTTGTGATGGGTATCCAGGTCAGCCGGATTGACGGCGAAGACCACGGTATCGTACTTGTCATAGTCGGCAAACGCATCCTGTGCCGCACACAGCTGCTTGGTGCAGGTAGGTGTCTCGTCGGCGGGGTAGAAAATCAGTACGACGTTCTTTTTCCCCCGGTAGTCACGCAGATCAATCGTGCCCTGTGTGCTTTCGGCTGTGAATAACGGGGCCGGATCATTGATGGATAGCATTATGGAAACCTCCCTTTTTCTGTCTCTATCTCATTACCATTGTAAAGCAAAAGAGACGTTTTGTGGGAGTTGGTATCGGGCAAAAAGTACTTCCTCCTCGTCTACTCCCTCGGCTCGCCCACCTGTTGGATGACCTCGACGAATGCACGCGCCGGCTTGGAGAGGTGCCTATCCTTATGATACGCCACGACCAGTGTACGGTACGGTTTGGTCGTAAGTGGTACATAGGCTGGCTTGACGCTCGTCCACGGCGCACGGGTAATCATGTTCGGCGCAAATGAAATGCCCATTCCCGCCGCCACCAGGGACTGTACGGTCTGGATGTTGCTGCTCTCAAATACGATGCGCGGTGTAAAACCTGCCTGTTCACACAGCATCAGCGAGATCTGACGGAAGCCCTGCCCTTCTTTTAACAGGATAAACGGCTGCTGGGACAATTCCGCCAAGTCGATCTCGTCACGGTCAGAGAGCGGATGATCCGGCGGCAAAGCCAGATAAATCTCCTCCTGAAAAGCAGGCTGAATCTCCAAGCTCGGCTCCTCGATGGGCATCGTCAACAGACTCACATCCAGCTTGCCGCGCACCAGCATCTGCTCCAGACTGCTTGATGTATCCTCCACCAGCTGCAATTCCACATGGGGAAACTGCTTGGAGAACTCAGGAATCACATGCGGCAGGACATACGCACCTGTGATTGGCAGGCTGCCTACCAACAAGCGCCCCGAGTCCCCGCTGGCATAAGCCCGCATCTCCCGCTCCAGCGCCTCGGCCTGATCAATCAGAATTTGCGCCTGCTGGGCGAAGCGTTCGCCTGCATCGGTCAGCTCTACTTTTTGTCCCAAGCGGTGAAACAGCGGCACCCCCCACTCTTTTTCCAGCTTGGCGATCTGCTGGCTAAGCGATGGCTGGGCGAGGTGGAGTCTGGCGGCTGCACGGGAAAAACTGCGTTCTTCGGCCACCGCCAGAACATAGCGGATTTGGCGTAGCTCCATGGTACGACCTCCTTATAGGTATTACCTATCGTGTTGATTACTATTATATCTTTGACCTATCAAGCATTCTACAGGTAAACTAAACACAAGAGTTTCAATCGTAGCCATAATTCGCTTGGGAGGGTGCATATGATGATGAAACCACGTACTTTGTTTGAAAAAATTTGGGATGCACATGTAATCCACGAAGAAGCAGGCAAACCAAGCCTTCTTTATATCGACTTACATCTGGTACATGAGGTGACCTCGCCACAGGCATTCGAAGGTCTTCGCCTCGCAGGACGCAAGGTTCGCCGCCCTGAGTTGACTTTTGCCACGATGGACCATAACGTACCAACCGCTGACCGCTTCAATGTCGCTGACCCGATCTCCCGTCAACAGATGGAGACCCTGACGCAGAACTGCGCCGAATTCGGGATTCCGCTTGCTGACCTCAACAGCCCTGACCAGGGAATCGTCCACGTCATCGGGCCTGAACTGGGTCTGACTCATCCAGGCAAAACCATCGTCTGCGGTGACAGCCATACCTCTACACACGGAGCATTCGGTGCGCTTGCGTTCGGGATCGGGACCTCTGAGGTAGAACACGTCCTCGCTACCCAATGCCTGCAGCAGCAAAAACCAAAAACGCTCGAAGTTCATATCAAAGGCGACCTGCCATCCGGCACATCTGCCAAAGACATTATCTTAGCGATTATCGCAAAATTCGGAACAGACTTCGCTACCGGCTATGTCATCGAATACACCGGCGATGCGATCCGTCAACTGACCATGGAAGAGCGTATGACCGTCTGTAACATGTCGATCGAAGCAGGCGCCCGTGCCGGCCTGATCGCTCCAGATGAGACGACGTTCCAATATCTCAAAGACCGCCGCTACGCACCACAAGGCGAAGATTTCCTCGCCGCTGTAGAAGCTTGGTCCCAACTTGTAACCGACGAGGGTGCTACCTATGACCACCGTGTCGAGCTCGATGCAAGCGAAGTAGAACCACAAGTAACATGGGGAACCAGCCCTGGCATGGGTACCGGTATCAACGGATGTGTACCGCATCCAGAGAGCTTCTCCACTGCTGACCAGCAAAAAGCAACCCGTGACGCACTTGCCTACATGGGTCTTGAAGCAGGCACTCCAATGAAAGATATCAAAATCGACCGCGTCTTCATCGGTTCCTGTACCAACGGCCGTCTCGAAGACCTGCGCAAAGCGGCAAAAGTAGCACAAGGACGCCGTGTCTCCCCTACCGTCCACGCGATGGTCGTACCAGGTTCCCAAGCGGTCAAACTGGCTGCCGAACAAGAAGGCTTAGACAAAATCTTCGTGGAAGCAGGCTTTGAGTGGCGTGAATCCGGCTGCTCCATGTGCCTCGCGATGAATCCTGACGTACTGGCACCGGGTGAGCGTTGCGCATCCACTTCCAACCGTAACTTCGAGGGTCGCCAAGGTCGTGACAGTCGTACACACCTCGTCAGTCCAGAGATGGCCGTAGCCGCTGCAATTGCCGGACACTTCGTCGATGTCCGCGAATGGCTCCGTGAGTCCGCACCGGTCTCCAACTAACTCACGCTCCCAACCACTGACAGGGAATCAGAGATTTGTAACCAGCGATTAAGGAGGGTTCAGCATGCAACCATTTACCGTTCATACAGGTACAGCCGCCCCGGTCGACCGGGTCAATATCGATACAGATGCGATCATCCCAAAACAATTTTTGAAACGAATTGAGCGTTCCGGCTTCGGACAATTCCTTTTCTACGAATGGAGATTCACTCCAGAAGGCCAACCGATTGAGTCCTTCGTTCTGAATCAACCGCGTTACAAGGATTCCACCGTACTGCTCGCCCGCTCCAACTTCGGCTGCGGCTCCTCCCGTGAGCATGCACCTTGGGCATTGCTTGACTACGGCTTCCGCGCCATCATTGCCACTTCTTTTGCAGATATCTTCTATAATAACTGCTTCAAGAACGGTGTGTTGCCAGTCGTCCTCTCAGATGAGCAGGTAGATGAACTGTTCAAACGTGCTGCTGAGTATGAAAACTATCAGCTGACCGTTGATCTGGAGAAAAAAGTGGTCAAAGACGACCATGGCTTGGAGTATCCATTCGAAGTAGATGACTACCGCCGCTTCTTCCTGCTCAATGGCTTGGATGATATCGGTCTGACCCTGCAGCATGAGGATCAGATTGCAGCTTACGAGGCGAAACGAGGACTTGTGTAAGTTTTCGTCCCATATGTTAACCCCCTTTCCTCCACATGTGCCGTGGTGAAAAGGGGGTTTCCTTTTTTTCTACTTACATACCCAACCGCCGGAATTCCTGCTCGAGCTTCTGAATCCATTCATCCATCGTGATCCCCTCTGGATCTTCATCCGACGGCTTCTTATGCCACTCGCTGTTCGGCAATCGGCCTTGTCCGATCCTCAACTTCAGCTCGACCAGATCCTCTAAGTCCATATCGGCTACATCCATAAACCACAGCCGATCATCATTATGTTCGTTGGCACTCATCCAGTCCACCCCACACGTTATTATCAAATATGTAATTACAGCTCAATCCACACTTCTTCCTGCCGAATCTCAACCGGATAGGTCTGCAAGGGGATCACACATGGCGATGAGGCCGGCGCTCCCGTCTTCACATCAAATGTGCCTCCGTGTCTGGGACAAGCCACAATGTGCCCCGCAAGCGATCCATCCGTCAGGTACTGTTTTCGATGTGTACATATATCAGATGTCACATAAAATCCGTCATCCAGATGATACAGCGCTAATTCAGCCCCGTCTACGATGACCTGCTTCATTTCACCTACGCCGATCTCATCTGTGCCGGCGATCCTTTTCCACGGCATGTGTTCACCCTCGTTTTCTTACTCTTTTCGCCTTTTTTTGCCTGTATGAACTTGATCTATGTTGTTTCAATTTTCCCATTCATCCCAACTCCTATCCCTGTTTTTGTTGGATGAGCAGGTATGCGAGGTATGTTTTTCATTTGCTGCCCCATACTAACAATTAGGAGGTGCGTTCTGTGGAACAGGAAAAAGTAACGATCAAGATCAATGACAACGGTTCGATCCGGGTGAACGGCAAGGTAGAACTGCTGGATGGAGCGGGTGAACCGTATGAGGTGGGCGAATCTTTTTCGCTTTGCCGCTGTGGTCAGTCGGGTAAGAAGCCTTTTTGCGATGGAACCCATAAGCAGATTGGGTTTGAGAGTGCGCCGAGGGCGAAGGAATAATGCGTGTTTATGTAAAAAGGAACCGTGCTGGACAGCTGCGGCTCCTTTTCCTCTTTTATACAGGCAGCAAATCTGGTTGGCTACTGCTTGGTTGACTATTCATTTGGATCAGAGCTCCAGCCTTTTTCTGCATCTTCACCACGAAACACCAGCTTCTGATCCCGCAAAAAATACACATCTTCATCCGGATAGTGGGCGATATCACCCTGTTCTTTTGTACCTACATCTAAGATTTCTAATATTGCGTCACCTGTATTGATAAACTGATGCGCGATATTCTTTCCGGCTGGCTTGGCGAAGAAGTCTCCTTTTTTCACTGGATACTGCTCCCCGTCCAATCTCAGTGTGCCCTCCCCCGCGAGGATCAGGAAGAACTCTTCTTGTTTGGAGTGGCTGTGGTACTTGGTGCTTTTCTGGCCGGGTGGGATCTTGTCGATGTGGACGTAGATTTTCTCACTGCCTGCTGCTGCGCTTAATAGAAGCATGCTGGCGTTGCCGCCGAATTGTTCTTCGAATTCTGCGGGCAGTTGGTTAAGGTTATGAATCTGGCTCAGATGAAAGTCCCCTTTCCTCATACGTAATAGTCTATATGTTTGTTAGTGAATTACTCAGTAACTAGGGACTTAGAAGCATCAAACCTTCTATTGAATAGGTCTCACTTTTTATAAACCGCTCTAGATTATCTCCGAAATCCACCAATTGGTTCATCTCCGTTATGATAAAGAAAGTCGACTGCATCGAATACGGTTCTTGTCTCATATTTTGAACATGAACTTTGATGGCTACATATCCTCGTTTATTGTAAAGAGCGAAAGTCATCATGATATAATGATGACTTTGCTCCGAATCACTTCCGGAAACCCACTCAACACATTCCTCGGGGTTTGAAACGAATCGAAGGATAGCCTCTCTCCATTCCTCACATTCATCATTGGTCGTGTACATGTCCATGCTGATGCTGCATCCTATTCCACTGATGGTGAGCTTACATTCAAAAAAGTCTACATCGTACCATGTTTTCGTCAGTACAATACTCACTTGTGACCGCATCCCCCGATATTTATGATCCCTTATAAAAACAACACCATTAACCACTCATCATAATACTGCCCCGCAACCTTCAACGCCCGCTTCTCCTCCCCGTACACCTCAAAGCCACACGACTTATACAGCGCAGCCGCCGCTTCATTGGTGGTGACGACCGCAAGCTGGATTTGCTCGGCGGACTTTTCCTCACGAACGCGCTCAATCAAGGCTTGAACGAGCTTTTTACCGACGCCGCCTTGGCGTTTTTCCGGATGGACGTACATGGAGACAAGCGTACCCTTATGCCCCGCCTTCAGACCGCCCGGATGATAAAAGCCGACAATCCCGATCAGCTCCTCTCCGGCGAATGCTCCCAAGGTAAAAGAGGTTTTCCCCGGTAAGCGCTGCAGCAGGCTGGTCCAATAGTCATCCCCGGCCTTCACAGCATCCTCGTAGCTGGCCCCGAAGGCTTCCGGGTTCAGCCGTAATCCCATCAACCGTAATTCTTTAAAAACAGGGGCGTCCCCCGCGTCTAATATGCGAATCCTTACATCTTGTGCCATTCGTGGTGGCCTCCCTTACGTTCATTTTCCGATCATTTTCCGAACAATGCCGTTATCCCTTATCCCTGCTCCCACTCATGCCGGAGCAACCCGTACAGATGCATGTCAAACACCTGTCCATCCCGGTGCAAAAACTCACGGTACGTACCTTCCCGCTTGAATCCTGCTTTTTCATAAGCGCGAATTCCCGGAATATTGTAATCAAACACACTCAGTTGAATCCGATGCAGATTCAGCTCACGGAAAGCAAAACCAATGGCGACCTGCAAGGCTTCTGTTCCATAGCCTTTGCCACGCGTCTCTTCGCCGCCGATCAGCATTTCGATCCAACTGACACGGTTGTTCCAGAGGATCGCGGTCAGAGCGATATATCCGATCAATAGATTCTCATCCAGAGTACGAATAGCGAACACGTAGCTGGTATCACTGCTGTTATTCTGTTCCAGCCATTTGGTCAGCTTTTCTGCGGTGTAGGGCTTGGCTGGGGTGGCGTCGAGATGGCGCAGTACATATTCGTCGGAGTACCACGTCACCATCACAGGCACATCGTCTGTGGTTAGCGCGGTCAGTCGGATGCGCTCGCCGGTGAGTAGATTTTTGGCTGCTAACATGCTCGTCTCTCCTTTTTGGCATGGGTGTTTTGTATGATTTTGGTTGTTTCCGCTAAGTCTATACCAAAATGAATGGATTGGAAAGGTTTGGTGACGACATTTATGCCTCCTGTTCTGGGTGTGCTGCTGCCCCATCCTCCGGTGATCATCCCAAGAATCGGTCAGGATGAAGCGTCAGAGGCACAAAAGACGATTGACCATGCCCGCTTGGCCGCCAAAACCGTACAGTCGCTGGCACCCGACACGATTGTGGTGATTACGCCGCATGGTACGATTTTTGAAGACGCAGTGACCGTCATGAGCGGGGATGTGCTGTCTGGTACATTCGGGGAGTTCGGAGATGATACGCCATACCGTCTGGACAGCGATACAGAGCTGGTGGCGCGGATTCACCAGCTGGCAGTGGAAACGAACGCGAAGCTGACCGTGCTGGATGAGGCGCTGAAAAAGCAGTTTCAAATCACGAAGGAGCTGGATTACGGGGCGCTGGTTCCACTGGATTTCATGCTGGAAGCGGGATTCGATGGGACAATTGTCCATGTGACAATCGGACTTGTATCGCCTCTGGAGCTGTATCAGGCCGGGATGCTGATCCAAAAGGCTGCCGATCAACTTGGGCGCCGCATTGTCGTGATCGCAAGCGGAGACAACTCTCACGCCCTGACAGATGAGTCGCCGGAAGGAGCACGTCCCGAAGGCAAGCAGTTTGATGACATGCTGGTGGATGGCATCCGGCATGGAAAATGGACGGAGCTGATCCTGACCGACCGTGATTTTAGCGAGTCGGCGGCAGAGGATACGATTTTGTCGCTGACGATTATGCTGGGGTGTTTGGAAGGGTCTTTGATCCAACCATCGCTGTTGTCCTATGAGGCACCATTTGGGATCGGGTATACGGTGGCGACTTTTCGTGGGAGTGGGCGCAGTGAAGTCACTCTCTACACCTCTCTGCAACACGCCATCTCCTCCCATATCCAACAACGCCGTACCCAAGAGTCTCCCCCTGTCAAGCTGGCACGGCTTGCCTTGGAATACTACGTCCGCCATGAGAGTAGACCCACCGCCGATAAGCTCAAACAGCTGGTCACCCTCGACATGGACAGCCCTCACGGCGTTTTCGTCACGATCAAGCAGCACGGCTACCTGCGCGGCTGTATCGGCTCGACCGAACCTGTATCTGCGAGTCTGTACGAGGATATCATCACGTATGCCATCGAGACAGGGACCGAGGACGACCGTTTTTTTCCGGTGGAGGAAGACGAGCTGGATGAGTTGATCTATCAGGTCAGCCTGCTCTCCCCGCCGGAACCTGTCACATCTCCTGGCGAGCTTGATCCCAAGCGCTATGGGGTGATTGTGGAGACCGACGAACATTACGGCTTGCTTTTGCCTGATCTGGCAGGTGTCGAGGATGTGCAGACACAGCTTGCCTACGCACTGGAAAAAGCGGGCTTGACCGAACTTACACCAGACGTCAGGCTGTATCGTTTTACCGCTTCCGAGTATCAATAAATCCATCTGAGGCAATCCCCACAGACAGCGGCTATTGGGGTTTGCCTCCAAACGTGTTACACTAATAGGAAATATTCTTGATTGCCTTGCTAGTATGGAGGTTCTTACGTGGGAGTAGGTAACATGCTTTCTTTGCATGCCGCCCGTTATTATGCCAAACGAAACGATGCGGCCACATCAATTAAATATTATCGACGTGCCCAAGACCATGTGTTGGCCGACCCTGACGATGTGATGCGGTTCTGTGAGCTGCTATCCGAGCAGGGCGAATGGGAAGAGGCCGTCAGCGTACTCGACGCCGCGATTGAGCGTCACCGTGACAAGGACTTTTTGTATGCACGGCGCGGGCTGGTACTAAGAGAGTTAGGCCGGGATACCGAGGCATTGCAGAGCTTTAACCGGGCGATTGCCTTGAATCCGGAGCCTTATTTTTATTGGTATACCCGTGCGCTGATCTATCAGGATCTGGACAACTGGGAGTCGGCGATCCTTGACTTTCGGGCGAGCATCAAGCGGGAAGACAGCCATACCGTCCGATCTACATGGTATGAGCTGGGCAGTGCTTATCTGCGGCTGAATCAGGTGGATGAGGCGATCAATGCCCTCTTGACCGCTGTCCAAGATGAGGAGAACGCCGTCGCTATCTATTACTACAAGCTGGGCGAAGCCTTCATGTCCGCCGAGCAGAGCGATTCGGCTGCCATCGCCTTGGAAAAAGCACTGACGCTGTACGAACAACAACGGGCACTGCCAGACCAAGGGATCGAGGAATTCCGCCGCCGCACCGGCTATACGGCATCTGGATTCGAAAGCATCAAGGAATACATCGATGAACGCTTCGCGATGGTGCTGGAATTATCCGAGCTGCTTGCCGATCTGGGTCAGCTGGAGGATGCCTGTGACGCACTCAGCCGAGGGATCGAGCTGTATCCGGATGCAGATGTACTCTGTGTGGAGCGCGGTCTTCTCTACGTACGCATGGGAACATACAAAAAAGCGCGCGCCGACTTCACCCGTGCCCTTGAGCTTGACCCTAACTACATCCGTGCCCTGATCGAACGCGCACTCGTCCAGTCCCACATCGGGAACAACGAAGAAGCGATTGCCGATCTCAAGCTGGCAGCAGAGCGCGAACCTAGTCTGTCGGTCGTCCATTATACATTGGGCAATCTGTATATGTCGCTCGACCGCCCCGAAGACGCGCTCCCCTGCTACCATACCTTGGTCGAGGTGGAGCCAGACGATCCAGCCAACTACCTGCGCCGTGCCGAAGCCCTGCTGTTCGTCGGGCAGTATGAGGAAGCGATCCAAGACTGCGACACGGCCATCACGCTTAGGGACGCACCAGAGATCCGCATGAAGCGCAGCTACATGTACTTCCTAGTCAACCGCTATGAAGAGTCGATGATCGATCTGGAACATGCACTGGAGATGGACCCACAGCTCGACGAGAACAGCAACTTCCTGTTCGCCCGTGGGATGAATCTGATGAACATGAAGCATACCGACCTGGCGGAAGCCGAGTTTACCAAAGCGATTGTCAACGACCCTGCCACCCCACTGCTCTATGATAAACGCGCCAGCTGCCGGATCAGCCTGGGGAACCTGGAAGGCGCTCTCGAAGACTGTGACATGGGCCTGATCCTCGATGACGAAAACACGTCACTGATCTGGCTTCGTGCCTTTGTCCACTATGAGCTGGGCAACTATCGGCTGGCCGTGGAAGACACCGAGCACTACGTCGCCCTCCTGCCGCATGATCCTGCGGGCTATTACAACATCGGGCTTTTGCATATGAGCGAAAATCAGGATGAGCTGGCAATCGAGTGGTTCAACAAGTGCCTGGAGATCGACCCTGCCTTTGCCGAAGCTTATCTCAAACGCGCCCGCATCTGGCAAGGCTTGTTTGACCTTGAGCAGACCGTAGAAGATCTGACCCAATGGCTGCTGTATACCGATATCCATCTGTCGCTCGACGAACGTCTGGAGGTACTCGAAGAGGTCGAGGGCTTCCAGCCAGAGGTTGTCGAGGAAGTCCGCTCGCGGGTGGAAGGCTTGTATGGCGGCAGTGGCTATGTGAATTAACAGACCGATGCAAATGCTGGCTTTGAAATGCTGGCGGTATCGGTCTTCTTCTTACTGAATATTTTTTGAAAATTCATATTTTTAATCACATACGCATATGCTGTAATAACCCTTCTGAATGAACATTATAAAAACCCAAGGTAGAAAAGCTGCCTTGGGTTTCCTTTTTTATTTAGGGCAGAAAAGTAGGTGGGAGGTAAGTCACGTCCAAATCCGGATGCTTTAGACCAATAACATATTTTTCTATAACTGGCTTCTCAGTTGGACTATACATCCAGTACGTATACCACCCTATTGGTGTATAAGCTTGTTCCTGTGGCACATTGGAACGACCTAGGGGAGAAGATGAGGCAATTCGGGCAAAAATGCCGGGAAATTGATCGTCTTTTGTAATTAAGTGAATTCCACCCCCCGTTACAGAATACCCTTCCTCCATTGTAACCATATAATCCTCTGTTTGAGATACAGTTATGGTGGTTTTTAGTTTATCGTGACTTTTCACTTTAAGCCCTACAGCATATGCGGTTAAATGCCAACTACCCAGCAATTTTATTCCATCATCGTTCATAGCTACTTCCCATGTATGTTGATCCTTAGGATAACATGAAGTAATGCCCGTAAAATAATTGTCTTTATCAGGATCATATGGTTGCCCTTCACGATTAAATGGCTGGAATTGTACACCACCACTTAATAGCATGTACTCTTTCGGGATGCTGACCGAAACTGTTGTACTGTTTGTTACCGATTGAGAGAATAATTCTACCTCCCAGTCGTCCTGTGGGTCATATATCGCAATTATGTACGTATAAAAATATCCTCTTATTAGATTAGAGAATTTTACAACGTATTTATTGATACGATCAGGATAAAACGAGGTTGGGGCAACCTGCGAATCTGTGAACGCGACCCCTCCTCCTACTATTTTATAACCAGCTGGAATTGTACTAATGTACTCAAATTGGTTAATGTTCGTAATCTGATGCGAAGTGACGAACATCTTGAGCATAATAGGAGGAGGAGTTTCAGCTTCTAATACCTGCTTAGCGACTCCTTTATCCGTCTGAAGGATGACCACGACCTCCTGGCTCCCTCCTCTCGTTAATAATACACTGGTAAATGTACCGATCTGATCACCCTGAGAAAACGCTTCTTGATAAGTAGCCCCAGATACTTGAAAGGAAACAACCGTAGGATATGGATCATTCTCGTTAAGCGGATTGTACCAGGTGCTAAAAATCAGCGAATCACCTACTACTTCTAACTTAGATTGTAAACCATAAACCGGCTCCGCTACTGGCTCAGGTTTATCATCTGGGTTGTCTCCTGGATTGTTTCCCGGAGCAGGGGCGGGTGGAACTGGGATTACGGGTCTAGGACGATTTTGCATGCATGTACTCCATGCTTCAACTGCATTTTCATCCAGATAATGGGATACGAAGTTACGTAAATCCTTTGTACTAAGTTGCTGCACTCTTCCAGACTTCAGGTATTCCTGAAACTTTTTATAATCATCCCGTGACATGTCTCCACCCAAATTAAAAGGCAACGGGACACCTTCTGCCAAAAAAGTGATGCCTATATCAAAGCCATCTTTTTTCATTTTCTGGTATTCTTCGTAACTTAAATTTTCAAACCAATTGATTATATTAGACGAGAGAGATTGATCTCTATGGCTAATAATCGTATTAAAAATGCCATGTTCAAGCAGATCATTACATTCATCCATTTTTATACACCCCTTCTTCAAAGAGATTCTAATTGTTATTATTTGTTAGTTATACATCATTATTCATACACAACAAAAAAACGGGCCCTTGTTGAAAGACCCGTTTTTGTCACTCTTTGATTATGCCGTTCCCTGCTCGCTTGGATCTAGCCCAAACTCTTTCATCGCCATTTCACGCAGCTTATACTTCTGGATTTTGCCGGAGGCAGTCATCGGGTACTCGGTGACCACTTGGATATAGTGCGGGATTTTGAAACGGGAGATTTTGCCGTCACAGTAGGCTTTGACCTCTTCTTCGGTCAGGCTCTCCCCTTCTTTAATCTTGATGCAGGCCAGCACCTGCTCCCCGTACTTGGCATCCGGTACGCCGACGACTTGGACGTCCACGATCTTCGGATGGGTGTAGAGGAACTCCTCAATCTCACGCGGATAGATATTTTCGCCGCCGCGGATGATCATGTCCTTGAGACGGCCTGTGATGCGGAAGTAGCCCTCTTCGTCCATCGTCGCCAGGTCGCCTGTGTGCAGCCAGCCTTCATTGTCGATGGCTTTGTAGGTCTGCTCCGGCATGTTGTAGTAGCCCTTCATGACATGGTAGCCACGCGTGCAGAGCTCGCCCTGGACACCAGTCGGCAAGGTCGCACCCGTCTCTGGGTCGATGATCTTGACCTCGACAGGGCCAAGTGCGCGGCCTACCGTAGATACGCGGCGCTCGATGGAATCTTCTGGGACGGTCTGCGTAATCACAGGTGAAGACTCGGTCTGTCCGTACGCGATCGTCACTTCGCTTGCGCCCATGCGGTTCACGACGGCCTTCATCACCTCAATCGGGCAAGTAGACCCCGCCATGATCCCTGTACGCAGTGAAGACAGATCATATTTATCAAATTCAGGCTCGTTCAGCTCCGCAATAAACATCGTCGGTACCCCATACAGTGCGGTACAACGCTCGGCCTCGACAACCTCCAGCACTGTTTTCGGATGGAACGAGATCACCGGAACCATCGTCGCTCCTGTCGCTACACACGCCAGTGTCCCCATAACACAGCCGAAGCAATGGAAAAACGGCACAGGAATACAGACCAGATCTTCCGGCCCGAGATTTTGGCAGCTGGCCACCTGAATCGCGTTGTTGACGATATTGTTGTGGGTCAGCATGACACCTTTTGGGAAGCCGGTCGTGCCGGAGGTGTACTGCATGTTAATCACTTGGTCAGGCTCCAGACTGGCTTGGCGGGCGATGCGCTCCTCCTCAGTCACGTTCATCGCGCGGGAGAGCAGATCACTCCAGAGGAACATGCCTGGCTGGCGTTCATTGCCGATATAGATCACATTTTTGAGATGGGGCAGACGCTCGGACACAAGCTCGCCCGGCTCGCAGGAGTCAAGCTCCGGACAGATCTCACGGATCATCTCCAAGTAGCTTGCGTCGCGGTAGCTGTCGATCAGGATCAAGGTGGTGGATTCGGACTGGCGCAGCAGATACTCCAGTTCATGCACGCGGTAGCTGGTATTGACCGTGACGAGCACCGCACCCATTTTGGCAGATGCGAATTGGGCAGTCACCCATTCCGGCACATTCGTCGCCCAGATCGCGATGTTCTCCCCAGCCTGGATGCCCAGTGACATCAAGCCTTTAGCCACCTGGTTGCAGAGCTGTTGAAACTCTTCAAAGGTGTAGCGGAGATTCCGTTCTTTGTAGATGAGCGCTTGTTTTTGCGGGTAGCGGGATGCTGTCTCGTCCAGCAAGTCCCCGATGGTAATGGAGCGAAGTTCAGCCATTGCTATTTTCACCTCTATTGATATTTCTCATTTTTCTTATAATTCTATAAAGTGTATGCGCTTTCCTGCCGAAACATGGCAACAAGCGCACCCTTTTTTAGGTACGCTTCTGCGGCATTGATGAATGATTTTGGTTATTTCACGTTGACCATCTTGACAGACTCGACTTTGTATGGAAGATGGTTGCTGTACACCAGCTCTACTTTGATCTCATGCTCGCCTTTTGGCAGTTTGCTCAGGATGAACTCAGGATCGTAGAGCTGCCCAAGCAGTTGCCCGTCCACGTAGAGATGAGCGTGGCCTTGTCCGTGTGTCGCCTCTTGGGATGGGTTCTCGGCGGTGTTGATGAAGGTGAAATTGTCGGTGAGCATTTTGATGTTGGCCTTGTTGCCTTCCATCGTGACATCAAGGGCGAGGGTCGGCTTCTCGGACGAGAATGGGTTGGCGGTCACCTGATTGCCTTCCACCTTGGAGGAAGTCGGGACGCTGTCTTGACCCGCGCCTGCCTGTGCTTGTGGATTGTCGTTCTGATATGGACTGGATACGTCGAGCGGGTCACTTACGAGCAGAACAAAACCTGCGATCAGGACACCAGCAAAAATGGCGGAGCCCCAGATTAATTGTTTCAGACTAAGTACCATGATTTTCATTGTGAGACCTCTCCCTTTTGTGGCTATTTGTACATGCTTATGTGCTTGGTCAGGGAGATAGAATCGGGAAATACGAAAACTAGTAACATTTTATGAAAAAAAGAGCGCGGGGTGGGCGCTCGTGGGGATTGGGATGAGTTGTTGAATCGTTTCCTGTATGGGTCGTTTTCTGTAACGAGCGTTCTCTGTCTCGTTTCGGTGTGTCAGCTTTAAGCTTAAATTTCCATTGCTGTTGCGAGTGTCACCAGCTTGTTGACCGTTTTCCAGTTACGGACGGTTGCCGGGACGTCGAGCTTCTGGAGGTTGGTGGCAAGCTTAGAGTTGCGGATGCTCTGCCGGAAAAGCAAGTAGGCGTCGCGACCTACCAGTCGATATTCTTCGCTTTGGCTTTGAGCAGCGTTGAGCCTCTCGATAGATGTTGATGAAGGCACGTCAAGCAGGAATGCGACGTGCAGGCTCTCACCTGTGGCTGTGCTCTCTGCTTGGGATACTTCCTCTGCGGAGAAAGGGCAGCTGTGGGCTGTTTTTTTCAGTTCGTCGGCGGTTCGTAGGACGACTGGTACTGGAAAACCGAATGTCTGCTCGATTGCCTGCTCGATCCGGTGGCGTAGAGGGGCTTCCTCCTCTGGTGATTCGAAGAGGACATTGCCACTTTGGATGTAGGTCTGGACATGGGTGAGGCCGATGGATTCGAGTGTGTGTTTGAGGTCGGTCATTTTGATGATGTTTTTGCCGCCGACGTTGATGCCGCGTAATAGGGCGATGTGGATGGTCATTGGATTGGGTGTCCTTTTTTGAAGTAGTGTTGACGGGTCTATCAAAACGAATATCCTAATATGACTAGTATACATTGCTTATCTTATCTCAAAAGGAACATTTTTACTAACAGAATAACCGGCTCGTTTGATACAAGATACTTGATAGAAGCTTTCCTGTTATTGATGATCATGAAAAAAGAGCGCTGATTTGGCGCTCGATTCGTAGATTACCAGCCTGGATCGTCTAGATAAGCGATGGCTGATCCGGTATTGACACTTTCCTTTTTGGATGCCCCTGTATGTTGAGCAGTGACAGAGACGGTGAAAAAACAGGGATTAAAATCCTGGATCATATACATAAACTTTCATGGTTTCTTTTGCTTGATACGATGTAACCTGGTAATGATCCGTATCTTCAGCTGAAACAATTGATGCAAATGCTGACAATACCATTACAATAGCCAATGACGACAGAACTAATTTCTTCACTCGAATCTACTCCCTTTTATTTTAATATTATGTTTATTTACTATATGATAAGCATACTTGAGCTTTTCAAGTAGTTGCAAATCAATCACTTTATGGTGATGGGTATGAATATCTAAAATGTGTTGCATGATTTCATTGATTTCTTCATAAGCGCAGATATGAGCGTAAAAAAGGATCGCATCAATATAATGATCGATAGCCGCCTCTAACAACGAACAGCCAATATAGTACTTTCCTTTTAATCGACTGTATGTACCGATCTCTCGATGCTGAAAAGGAGTTTCTGACTGCTCCAACAGGAACATATCTTCTTTTTCAATCAAATCTCGAATCGAATCTAAATCTCCTATTTCAAAATAGATAGGTACCAGTTCGTTTACGGCATGGATACGAGTTCTTGGACTCATTTCATTCAAACATGTCTGTAATTGCTGAATGGCCAGCTCATGATTCCCTTTTCTGGCATTGACAATCCCCCGGGTTAGTTTGGCTGATTCATCCACAAAATCGAAATCAAATTTTTCATACTCATTCAGATAGGCTTCAATATCCGAGTACTGATTCATTAATAAAAACGAGTTTATCACCGCCAGATAGGATCTGGCTTTCAGTTCAGTGTTACTCTGATCCTCTTGTATGCCTTTCAGACAAAGATCAATACACGTTTGATAGTAATTCAAATGAAAAGCGTGTAAGCCTAATCGATGGTATGCAGCAACCCTTTCTTGCCAGTTAAGCTGATCGATGTAATATAGGATTTCTTCCCCTGCTTTAAAGGTTTCACTAAGTCTGGTGAAGTCATATCGTTCGATCATATATTTGTGGAACAGACTTTGAGCCAGATAAAGCTGAACACCACGGCCTCTCGTGTATGTAATGATCGCGTCGTAGAGGGATACCTTCAGCTTCGGTTCCATATCAGAAACGGTAAACCCATAGACCAAATCCAAAGCTTCAAAAGTATCCTCATGGGGTGATTCCAGTATTTTGGTCGCTATTTCGGTGCAAAGTGAGGCTTCTTTACTGTTGATAGCTTCTTCCAACAGTACTTTAAGAGTATCAATTTTATGATCCACTTTGATGTAATAAGTAACAATAATACTATTCGGAATATTAAGTGCGTTAGCAATTGACTTAACGGTCTTCCATTCAGGCCTCTTCGTATCGCCATTTTCGATCTTGGACAATACACCTTTGCTGAGACCTGCTTGTAAGGCCGTATAGGATAACGTGAGACCTGCATTTTCTCTATAATTTCTGATCATATCTCCTAAAGTTGTATGGGTTTGCCTAGTGTTGTTAACTTCCACAAAATCCACCTACTACATCATATGTTGTGATAAACGATATACTTTGTTACATTTTATCACAAATTTTAACAAATATAAATATTTAACAAGAAAAAGAAGCACCCCTGTATGAGTGCTCCTTTTGGATGACCCTCCTAATCCATGCGAACCTATTCCGGTCTTACTAGATCACGGTTTTTATTAAATGATTGCTTCTGCTCTTTTCTCTACGTTACACTATTCACGTCATATCTATTTTTGTCGGCGTCCCTCTGATCTTGCCGGATCGGAGAACGCTTCTTTTTTTTACTGACGGCGCTTTCTCCAGCTCCCCTTTTTCCCTTAAAGCAACCGCTTTATAGTGAAGGGCTTCTACCAAATATCCCCTCTCATTATCAAGACGTGCGGCCATTGCCATCTCATCTGCATAAGTAAGCAGCTTATCCCACCGCTCTACCAAATGATAATACAGCACAACTTGCCTATAGCCCTCGCACTTGAGCGGAACCGTCTTCTTGTGACCATCCGGATCGGTACACACATCGTACGCCGGCAGATACGGAAGGTATTCTAAGAGCTGGTGAAGGGCTTCCAGTCCATCCATGTAAAGGTCTCGGTCTCTATGGATCAGATAACGCCGATAATGGGCTACTGCTGATTTTTCGCCCTTTTTCGTCGACCATGCCAGGAATTTATCAAAGAATGGCAACGATTCTAGCTTTCGATCGGAGTGAAACAGCATCTCAGCGATTTCAAAAAGCATGTTGTTCGTTCGGTATGGGTCTGTTTCCTCTGACATCAATTCGAGCAGCCGATCGATGATCTCCTGTCTGCCTGTCTGGTAACATCGCGTAATGAGTGCCGCACATCTGGCTGGAAGCAGCTTGCCCTCTTTGCTGAAGCATTCGGCCATGTATGTTTCATAATAGGTTCCCTCTGGCCGGTTGAATGCTTCTGTGATCGCATCTAGTTGAGGAAGCGTGATGCTCTGCTTGTTATTGAGAATGTTGGAGATCGTGACTGGCTCGATTCCGGTAGCTTTTGCCAAATCCCTGCGTTTCCACCCCCTTTTCTTCCTATCGGATTCAAATTCATGACGCAGTTCGATTCGGGTCCGTTGGGGATCATACGAACCATTCAAGTCCGACCACCTCTTTCACCTTTGTACCTTTTTTTCACAACATCACCAATTGTAAATTTCGTATCACAGAAACCGGGGGCTTTTCTAAAACTAGAAACACTTTCCAAGATGAAACGTGCTGTATCTATTAAATCAAGTAGACTATAAGCCATAAAAAAACAGGGATATCCACCCCACTCGGAGTGAATCTCCCTGTCCCTGCTCTGATGTAACTTCCCGGTACATCAAGAGCCTTATTTATTATGATTTATTATTTCTACTGCCTAACCGACATCTTACTTGCGAAGGAATGTTTTCTTCCAATCGTTGATGACTTGCTGTTTGGTTTTATCTCTCATCCATGGTATTTCACCTTGTTCCCAATCCAGTAACACTTCTCGAAGCGTTCGGTGGAACCTCAGATCATTAATACACCACGGATTAAAGATTTTACGGTACATACTGCCATGAGGAATATCAAGCTTGTAACGTCTTACTTCCTTGCTGGCCAGACGCTTGGCAAAACGTTTACCTTTATTAGCCTTATCCTTTACAACTGGAAATCGCTTATAACTTCTTGCCATCATTAACCTCCTATCTTGGGAAGTTAATGACCGTAATTCATCTCTTTCATCGAAAGACCCCCTTTGTGTTAATGGTATGTATGTATACTTTTGGCTGGATCAAAAGTTGCGATCATTGCCCAACTCGCCCCAAGCGAAAAAAAGCCCAAAACCTTGACCAAACACAAGGCTTTGGGCTTTTCTTATGTAACCACACTCAGGCATTTACTCACGTTAGCGGTAGTTAATAAACTGCACCTCAATCGGCAAATCCGCCTTGCGAATCGCAGCAATAATCGCCTGCAGCTCATCACGGCTCTTTCCGACCACGCGGATCTGGTCGTCCTGAATCTGGCTCTTCACCTTCAGGCCGGTCTCCTTGATGATGTTGTTGATCTTTTTCGCGTTATCCTTGTCGATCCCGCTGATCAGCTTGACGCGTTGGCGGACGGTGCCGCCTGCGGCTGGTTCGATTTTGCCGTATTCGAGGTTTTTGACCGGGACTTCGCGCTTCACCAGCTTGCCTAGCAATACGTCTTTGACCTGGCTAAGCTTGAAATCGTCGTCCGAGATAATCACCAGCTCTTTGTCGTCGAGCGAAATGTCGCTTTTGCTGCCTTTGAAGTCAAAACGGTTCTCGATCTCTTTTTTCGCAATGTTGATCGCGTTGGTCACTTCGGTGAGATCGACGCGGGATACGATGTCGAATGAACTTTCCTTACTCATGGGCTAATCTCCTCACTTGACAGAATTCACATTCTTCCAGTATAGCATCTCTACCAGCCAATTCCAAAATGTTGGCGTAATGCCTGTGGGGATTCGCTTACTCTTCTACACGGAGGGCGATTTTGCCGAACTGTTCGGACTGCACGAGGCGGTCGATCGCGGTCATGGTCTCGGACAACGGATAGACTTGGTCGAGCACTGGGCGGATGTTGTGGTCGGCGAGGAATTGGATCAGCTCGCGGAACTCCACGGCGCTGCCGAGCGTGGTGCCCAAGATATTTTGATGTCCATAAAAAAAGGTGCGGATGTTGAACGTCACATCATCTCCGGTCGTTGCTCCGAATGTGACAAGCGTGCCGCCTTTTTTGAGGACGGACAGGGATTGGTTGATCGTCGCGGGGCCGATCGATTCGATGACGAGATCCACCTTTTCCCCGTTGAGGGCTTCGCTCCAGTTACAGGCCGTGTCGATGGCGAGATCGGCGCCCAGCTCCAAGGCACGCTCACGCTTGGCGAGGCTTCTGGAAGTGACGATGACGCGCGCTCCGGCTGCTTTTGCCATCTGCAGGACGAATGTCGCGACACCGCTGCCGATACCAGGGATCAGGACAGTCTGACCTGCTTGGAGCTGACCGCGCGTGAACAGCGCACGGTAGCCAGTGATTCCAGCGACACCGAGTACGGCGGCCTCTTCCCACGTTAGGTACGCAGGCTTCGGCTCTACGTTCTGGGCTGGCAGGATGATGTACTCGGCAAAGGTACCGTTTGTCGGATGGCCGAGGATATCGAACTCCTCCGGTGGTGCCGGGGTTTTGTCGTGCCAGTGCAGGCTTGGGTTGATGATCACTTCATCGCCTGCCTTGACATGGGTGACGTCTGCGCCTGTCGCTTCGACGATACCTGCCCCGTCTGAGCCCATGACGACGGCCGGATCGTTCTCAGTGCGGCGGTTGACGACCAAGAGCTCGCGGCGGTTGAGACCTGCTGCTTTGATCTTGACTTTTACTTCATGCGGTGCCAGCTCACGCTGATCGACCGTGATGTCTGTATAGGTGGCCCCGGTAAGACCCTTTGGACCGTTGTGGACAAATGCTTTCATGTTTCTTCCCTCCTCACCCTTTTACCATACCATAATTTTACCAAAAACGAACAGATTGTTGCGCATCACAATGCACCCGACTCAATACTCTATATCATTACCCACCATATTCTTTTCAGAGGACTGACTGGAGGTGCGTATCTTGCGCAATAAACCGATATGGACGGCGCTGTTGATGTGCCTGTCGCTCCTTTTTACGGCTGGATGTCTATTCGATCCCGTTCAGGATGATCTGATTGCGTATATCAACGACCGTGTCAAACCATTGGCCCCGCTGGAGGCTGAGGCGATGGATGCCTACGACTCGGTGACAGGAGTGAATTATAAAAATGATGCGGAGACGCTTACCGTGATCCGTGATACGGTGATGCCGAAATACCGGGATTTCATCACCAAGCTGGAAGCGGTGCAGACCGATACACCAGAAGTAAGGGCCGCGCATGAGATCTATATTGCGGCGGCGAATAAGCAGTACAATGCGATGGTGCAGATCACGGCGGCCTTGGAGCAGCAGGATGTGGAGATGATCCATAAGGCGAATGAAATGCTGGATGAAGGGCGCAAGGGTCTGCGGGATTATCAGAATCAATTGAGGGAGTTGGCTGATGCGCATGGGGTGACATTGGCTGAGTAAAACCAAAAAGCACTTACCGCCCTCTCACAGGCTGTAAGTGCTTTTTCCCATTCTCTATGGCTCTGCAGGGTAACCCGTGCTCCCCTACCCAATCAGACTCGGACTCACCACATTCGACACCGCAATCGCAAACACGGCGAACAGCAATGCCGGTTCCTTATGCCCCGCAACGACCAATTGAGAGAAACGCTGTTTGTAAAAGACCTTCGCCGTCAGCGCCTCCACGACAAAGAACAAGATCATCTGCAGCACAATAGCCGCCGCACCGAAGATCAAAAAGTCCGTGATGCTGACACTGTTGGCAATCGCGGCATACAGATTGTTGGAGATCGCATAAATCTGCCCGCCGAAGACGATCACCGCAGCGAGATTCTTCTCTTTGATCAGCTGCCACTCGTTGTGCGGAGTGAGCACCGGAATCAGGATGATGCTAAGCACAAGCATCGCGAAGCCCAGAAGTGAATACGTAAGAAAAGCAAGCATGTCAGAATGACCCCCTAGATAGTAGTAAAGTAAAAATACCGTAAGAATAAACAGTTCTCCCCTACTCCAGCTCCTCCATCGCGGCGGGAGTGAAATAGGATAGGTTACCCGTGATTTTGCCACCGATCCGAGGCAGGAGACCGGCGAAGCGACCTCCGATACAGAACGCGCCCAGCAAAAGATAGCCCTCTGTCTCACCCTCTTCGGTACGCAGACGGACACTTGGCAGATCAACACGCTGCTGGTAGAGCATCTGCTGATCCCAGTAGTTCGGGGCACCATCCCGCTCCTCTACCTGTCCCTGTGCATCATACAGGGTGACGGCACCGCCTTCCCGGCCAAAAAACGGCTTGGAGACGTACGGTACGCCTTTTTCCACGAACTCATCCGGCTCGAAGCGGCTTACCAGAAAATGCTTTCGAATCAGTTCCTGATCCTCTGCCGTATAAAGCGGATGGCCCAGCTCAGCCAGATCATAGATCAGTGCCTGAAGCCCCTTGGACTGAGTGATGATCGACTGTGGCGGGGAGATCGTCGCCACCTTGCCTTCGGCGATCTGCTGGATGAGCAACAGACCAATCGGAAAGCCCGATTCATCCTTGTCATGCGGCAGATGCTCCCACGGGTACAAGCGATACCAGATACCCGCACGCTCGCCCCCACCGGACAGCCCATGCTCAGAGATACTCATCTCTTCGAGCGGCACGTACAGGCTGTCGAGTCCCGCCTGCTCGCGGGCATATGTAACCGTCCCCGCATCCTCGTCACTATAGCGGGTTCCACTGTAGATGAGCTTCTGCTCAAATTCGTGCTTTTGATAAAACGCCACACATTCCCCAAGCGCCCGCTTGATCTCCTGATTCATCTGTGCCGACGGATTTGCATAGGAAGTGTAGCGCCGTATGACCGAATCGGCCACATAAGCCGTCTCTACCACGCCTGTCGGAGTATCTGAATTGTATTCCAAGAGATAGATCCCGTCTTCTGTCAGGGCAAAATCAAACCGGGTGATACCATCCACCGGCACCGTCTGGCGGATGATCGCACACAGCGGCTCCAAAATCCCCAGCTGATGCACCAGAAACTCATCTGGCACATTGGCCTGCACAAAGCGGAGCGTCTTTTGATACAGCCGGTACAGCTGCTCGGTGACCTGAGCAATCTGTCTTACACGTTCTCGGGAGAAGACCGTCAAAGCCGGGACGAGATATTCTTTTCCATACATACGGTCCCAGCTGCACCAGTCTCTTGTGGGCGCATACACCTCATCGTGCGGTGCATCCAGCGTGACCAGCTTAACCCCCGTAAGAACCTCCTGAACCACTTCCGAATCCTCCTCGTGATGATACGATTTTATTGTAAGCAGGTGATGATTTCGAGATCAGACTGTATTTGTTTTTATAGCCTTTCTTCTTGTAAAAATCGGCGTCATCATCATCACAGTAATAGACTTGGTTATCCTGCTGCTCCTGGTATTTGCATTCGTCATAAGCGGTCGGTTCTTCCTCAGCGCATCCACTGAGGACGGCTGGGATCGAGATGATGCCCGCTACCGCAAGGGCCTTTCTGTGAAATGGGATGTTTGCCAGCTTGACAGGTGCTTCTGTGGAATCGGCAGCCTTCGCAAAAGAGCGCTCCACCCACTCATTCCAGGTTTGTTTCATCGTTGTGCTCCCCCTTTTCCCTTCATGTTTACTCTGGTTGGACAAAAATCAGTACTGCCCCCCGGTCCTCATCTAATATGGTGTAGACCAGCTGGTAGTCACGTCCTGCCAAGACCGTATAGTGATCGAGCAGGCGTGTCGCAAGCGAAGCCGCATCTTCAAAGGTGCGGGTCTGTACCAACCTCGAATAGCCTTGAGAGATATCGTAGTATTCGGCGGTCAGACCATATACCTGTTGTCCTTCCTTAGGCAGCAGATGTTTTTTCTCATCGGTTGGCTCCACATATATCACTTCTGCATCTTCATATGCGTTGGACGTATGTTCATATAACACGTTACTCATGATCGTCGCATCCACCAGCTTGCGGACATGCAGCTCATCGCGGGATACGTCTGCTTCCCGGACCGCTGATGACTGGTCGACATTGCTTCGGTTGATCCATTTGTACAACAGGTGCATCCTCGTGCAGCTCCTTTCGCTTTGCTTGTAAACCGATCTTTTGTGAAACCTTCGTGACATTTATGCTTGCATAGGAATTATACGTGACGGGACGGGGAGGGTTTCAAAATTTTATCCAGATTAACCTCCGTATCCTGACCCTGAACTCCCTTCCCCTTCATGACCTGTCCGGGAACCCTTGCCATACAGATGAAAACCGCTGATGCTGCCACTACCGAATCCAGTCATCTCACGGTTCCGTAGATATTGATTAAAATTCAATCTGCGTAGCCAATCAATATGATACCAGAATATACGATATTGTGAAAATTTGTCAATTTTTTTGACATTCATAGAAAAATCTATAGAAAAGCTATAGAAAAACCCCCGACTGCGAAAAGCCGGGGGCTGGTTCATGATCAAAGAATGAAGTTACACAAGCACTAGACTTTACCGATGGAGATCTCCGTGCTGCTCTCATCCAGTTGCTTCTTCTTTTTACCTCTCAGACGGCCTCTGAAGGCGCGGAATCGGGCGAAAAAGCCTTCAAACAGCGAGTAGAGCACCGGTACGAGCACGAGGGTAACCAGCGTGTGGAAGATCAGACCGGAGATAACCGCAGTCGCCAGCGGAGCTTCAAAATCGGAGCCTTCCGCATACGCGAGCGCCATCGGGAGCATCCCGAGGATCGCGGTCATTTTGGTCATCAACACTGGACGGACGCGGTCTTGTGTCCCTCGGATGATCGCTTCACGCAGCTCCATGCCACGAGAGCGCAGCGTGTTGATACGGTCGATCAACAGAATCGCGTTGGAGACGACGATCCCGATCAGCATGACGATCCCGATGATGGACATCGCGGAGTATTCGCGACCGGTGATGACGAAGCCTGCGATCACCCCGAAGCCTGCCATCGGCAATGTCAGCATGATGATGAACGGATGCGACAGCTTACCGAATTGGCCGACCATGATGAAGTAGATCAGAATCATCGAGCCGAAGATGACCAGCAAGCCACTCGTCATGTTTTGGCCTTGCTGCTTGAGGTTACCTGCGATCTCGACGCTAAAGCCGGTAGGCACGTTCATCTCTTTCAGCTTTTTCTGAAGAGCAGCGGCGACGGTCGTGGTATCTGTTCCTTTCAAGTCAGCAGAGACGGTGATGATCCGGTCTCCATTCTCATGAGCTAAGCTTAAAGGTGTACGGGTATAGGTGATATCCACGAGATCGTAGAGCGGCACTTGGGTTCCGTCTGCCGACTTGATCATGACAGTGCGGAGCTGCTCTGGATGCTTCATCCAATCTTCCGGATATTGGGCATATACCTCAACATCGACACCGTCTGTGGAGATCTCGGTGACTTTTTCCTCGCCGATGAAGCTGCCCAATTGGTCGACGAGGGAACGTTGGTCGATACCGAGACGTTCGAGTGTGTCTGTTTTTGGGCGGAGGGAGACTTTTTCCGTCCCTTCCGAAAAGTCGTTGGTCGGATTGGTCACGCCAGGGATGGTCAACAACAGCTGCTCGACATCTTTGGTCAGTTGGTTGGCAACAGCCAGATCCTTCCCTTTGATTGCGACGGCAACCGGAGCATCGCTTGCGGATTGACCGGCGGCAGATGCCTTTTCCGTACCTGGGATAGTGGCGAGGGTATCTTGAATCAGCTCTTGCACCTCTTTTTTGCCGCGTTCGCGCTCGGTTTTCGGCACGAGCGTGATGAAGAGGCTGAGCTCTTCCTTGCCACCCATGATAAAGGTCTGCTTGATTTCTTTATACTCGGCCAGCTTGGCTTCTGCCTGGGCGATGACCTGTTTGCTTTCTTCGATCTTTGTTCCTTTTGGCAGTTCGATGCGGGCGCGGATGGAATTCTCATTCGGGTCCATTGCAAAACCGCCGTTTACCATCGGTGCCAAGACGGCCGTGCTGGCGAGGATGAGAACAGCACCCAAGATGGTCAGCCAACGGAAGCGTAAGCACCAGTGGAGCAGGCCGTTGAACAGGCGGATGAGCAGACCCTGCTTCGGTCCGTGCCCCTCCTCCAGATGAACCGATTTATCCTTGCGCAGGAAACGGTCAGAGAAGATCGGCACGAAGAAGAACGCTGCGATGGTCGATGAGGTGATCGCCGCTGTAACCGTAAATGCAATCGTCTCAAAAATCGGTGCCATCGCTTCATCGAAGTCAGCGAGCACCATCGGCAGGAAGACGACCACCATGGTGATCTGTGAGACGATAACCGGGGCGAATACCTCACGCGTCCCTTTGATGATCGCGCTGGTCAGCTCCTCGCCTCTTTCCCTGAACTGATAGATACTTTCTAATACAACGATCGCTGCGTCTACGATCAGACCGACCGAGAGACTGAGTGAGATCAGTGTAATCATGTCAATCTCGTAGCCGAACGTTTTCAATGCGATAAAGGTCATCAAAACAGAGAGCGGCAGGGTCGTCGCGATGACGAGCGTGACGCGCCAGTTGCGCAGGAAGACCAGCAGAATGATAACGGCCAGAGCACCACCGATGCTGACATCACGGCTCAGGTTGCTGACCGCATGCTGGACGAAGGACGCTGTCTCATAGACGGTATCGAGCTGATACATGCCATTGGCTTCTGCATTGATCGCTGCCACTTCTTGTTCGACGAGACGCTGGGTCGGGATGATCTCGGCGTCGGCATTTCGTTTGACTTGAAGGAAAATAAACGGTTTGCCTTGGTACAACGCGACCGATTTTTCATTGTCTGTGCCTCGGTTGTCCTCGACGACAGCCAATTGGGAGAGCGAGATGGTGCCTTGCGGTGTCTCGATCGGTACTTGGTTCAGCTCAGTGATGTTGTGCAAGGTGTTGTCTACCTCGACAACGGTATTGTAGCCGTCATTGGAAAGTGTGCCAAGCGCCTGCTTCCAGTTGGTGTCGCGCAGCTGGTCTACCACGTCTTGTGGACTGATGCTATAAGCGGCGAGACGCTCCGGCTGAAAAATAATCGTGACCTGGTTGGACAGGCTGCCCTCGTCAACCTCCACTTTTTTGACGCCTTCTATCGCTTCGAGGCGGTCTTTGAGCTTGGTGTTGGCTAAGGCCAGATTGGCATGCGGATCCACACCGGTCAGAGCGTACGCGATCAGTTCTTCGTCACCAAAATCGTATTGGATGACATCTACGTAAGTGATCTGTTCCGGAAAATCGTTACGCAGGCGGTTTACGACGCTTTCGATCTTTTGTTTGGCTTCAATCCCCTGCCCGTCGTTGGCCTGGATTTGGATATCGACGTATCCGGTGCTGGAGGTTGAGGTGAATTCTTTGATTTCAGGGAGACCCTTGATCTCTTTTTCAATCTTATCGGTAATCTTCTCTTCCATCTCTTCTGGTGGCAATGTTCCGCCGGAGACGGTGATGCCCAGGTATGGAAGATTGGTTTTTGGCACGAGGTAGACCTTGAAGCTGAGGAACGCTCCGATCCCTGCGAAAATCAGCATAAACGTCAAGAGATAAACGATCAGTTTACGCCTCATGAAAAAATTGAGTATCGCTTCCATCGGTTTATTCTCCTTTCGCGACGACCTTTTCTCCATCGACGTAATAGGTCAGGCCGGCCGCGATCAGCTTGTCGCCTTCTTTGATGCCGGAGAGGATTTCAATCCGTTCGTCAAACACCTGCCCAACTTCCACCTGACGCTTCTTGACGACGCCGTTCTCGACGGCGAGCACGTAGCGGGTGGATTCTTGAATCCCTACGGCCTCAATCGGTACGACCAGACCGCGCAGCTTGCGTGGAATCTGGACGTTGGCGATCATGCCGCCGCGCCATTCGCCCTGTGGGTTGGGTGCAATGATTTCGACACGGTATTTGCCTGTTTTGTTGTCAATGACCGGGGAGACGAACTGGATCGTGCCTGTTGTCTTGGTGCCCGTGTCACCTGCAAGGGTCACTTTTTCCCCTTCTTTAAATTGGGTGATGGTTTCATTGGTGACATCGAGCGCCACCTTCACGCTGGACAGATCGACGAGGTGGATCACACTTTGGCCCGGGCTTGTCATTTCACCCACATGTGGGATGACTTCCACAATCGTACCGTCAAAAGGAGCGGTGATTTTGGTCTCGCGCAGGGTCTGCTGAGCACGCGCCACTTCGCTGGTCGCCTGTTTGTAGGTAGCATCGATGCGGGCGATGTCCTCTGGCTCTGCCCCCTTGAGCAAGGTGTCGAGGCCGATTTGTTCGTTCTTCACGCGGCGTTCTGCTGCGTCGACCGCCTGCTTGAGCTGGTCGAGGTCGTTTTGGGCAATGGCCCCGCCTTGGAGCAGGATTTGGCCTTGGGCGTAATCCTTTTTGGCCTTATTAAGATCCTGCTGGGCACCTGAGAGAGCAAGGCGCTGTTGCGCGATCGCTTCGGTGGATGCACCTTTGAGAGTTTCCCGGCGTTGGATCGTAGACTGCGTGACTTGACCCGACGCCGCTTCTACGGCCTTCTCATAGTAGCTGGTATCAAGCGAAGCCAGCAATTGACCTTTTTTTACGCGTTTCCCCTTTTCCGCGTTAAGTGAGACGATTTTACCCGCTGTGCCGAATGCAAGCTCCAAGTCTTGCTTGGCTTCGATAATTCCGGTAGATGTGAACAGGATCGGCTTGCTGTTCTTCTGCACCGTATAGACGTTCACGATCTTTTCCTTTTGCTGCTCCTGCTTCTCGGTTGTCTGACTTGGGTCAGCGGCTGTTTCACTGCCACAACCGGTAACGGTCGTCACGAGAACAGCAGACAAAAGTAAGGCAAGTGGCTTTTTCAAAACTTGTTCCTCCATCTCTATATTCCTTTATCTATATATTTACAGATTGGCACAAATAATGTTAACAGTCAATGGATGTAGATAAGATCAGCCCTGAGACGGAGAAAAGCCGCTACTCTAATTCAAGCAGCGGCGAAACCTCTCTCATACTAAAGATAATCCCCAACGCAATCATATTGGATAAAAGCGAACTGCCTCCATAGCTGATAAAGGGCAGCGTCAGCCCGGTAATCGGTGACAGTCCGATGTTCATCCCGATATTGACGAACACCTGAAACACCCACATCGTCACCATCCCGCTGATAAAAAAGCTGGCAAACGGGTCAGGTGTCTTCATCGCCCAATGCACGAGCCGGTAAAATAAGAGAAAATAGAGCATCAACAACAGACTGGCCCCGATGAAGCCCCACTGGTGTGCAATCGTAGCAAAAATGAAGTCGGTATGCTTCTCTGGGAGCTTGCCTGCTTTGGATGCCAGCATGTAAAGGATTCCTGCCCCTGTCAGCTGGCCGCTGCCGACGATCTTGCGGGCTTGAATGTACTGGTAGCCTGCCCCAAGCGGATCATCTTCCGGATGCATGAACGAGGTGAGACGCTCGAACTGGTGTGGCCGGACGACTTCAAAAAAAGCGGTGGGCGAAATCACATACAGGATATACAAGGAGATCCCCACGATACAGGCCCCTGCTATCGCGGTGATCGGCACCCATTTGGCCAAGCGGGTCAGAATCAGAAAGCATCCCAGCATAGAAAAATAGATCAGTGCCATGCCCAGATCCGGCTGCACCAGCACAAGTCCGGTCGGGATGATCAGGACAACCGCGGTTTTTGCCAAGTCTTTGGTTTTGATAAAATGCCCCTTGTTCTGCTCATAGAAGCGTGCAAGCAGCAAAAGCGTGGTGATGCGGGTCACTTCGGAGGGTTGGATGTTGAGGATTCCGAGATCAATCCAGCTAAGCGCCCCGTTGACTTTTTTTCCAAGGACAAAGACACTCATCAAAAAAACAATCCCACACACATAGAGGATCGGGGCATGTTTGGCGAGGAACCGGTAATCACATTTGCTTAGTACAAGCGCGACGATACCACCGAGGATCATATAAAATACTTGTTTGATAAAGAAATCAGAGCCGGGCATGTCCATTGTGGCATGGAACAGTGCTGTGAGACTTGCGATCAGTAAGCCGATCACGGCGAAATTTATCAGGTAGTCGCGTTTGACAATCTCTTGCATGGGCGATCGCCTCCTTTTAAGGGAGTCAACGGGTAGTTTGCCCCGATTTTCCTGTTTCCATGTGTCGGGGGTGCGGTGGGGCGTGGGGTATATCTGTTTTCCAGTCGCCTTTCCCCCCCATTCGGGGGGCCGGTCTCCTTACAAACAGATATACCCCACGCCTACGCGACCTTGGTACAGGAAAAGGGAAAGATCGGGGCAAAAATGAATAAGGAAATAGAAAAAACAAAAGGATTCGGAAAGCTTGTTCACAGTGACTTTAATAATTGTCATGATATTAACCGGTACGAGATTGTCTAGCACAATGCTGAATATAGACAGCCTCCTCGTTATATGGGACAGCATCTGTTTTTCTTTTATCATTATTGTCCTTTCTGTCTTTAAAGCTTTTTCTTTTTAATAACATCCACTGTTTGCCAGAGTGAGAGGAGAAAGCATCTGTTTGTAAGGAGACCGGCTGAACGAAGTGAGGGAAAGGCGACTGGAAAACAGATGCTTTCTCCTCTCACTCTGTCCCCCCCAGTCCAATTAAAAATGAAAACAGCAAAAAAGCCGTCGGCACACATACCAACGGCTTTTTCGTATTGAAAAGACGAGATGACTTCCCTACTTCACACCTACCAACTGCTCCAACTCGTCGAGCAGTTCGCCGAACACCTTCAGAGCTTCTTCGATCGGTTCTGGTGTCGTCATATCGACGCCTGCTTTTTTGAGCAATTCCAGTGGGAAATCAGAGCCACCGCTTTTGAGGAAGTTGAGGTAACGGTCTACGGCTGGCTGACCTTGTTCCAGGATTTGATGGGCAAGGCTGGTTGCTGCAGAGAAACCAGTCGCGTATTTGTACACATAGAAATTGTTGTAGAAATGCGGGATGCGGGACCAGTCAAGGTTGGCCTCTTCGTCAATCACCATTTCAGGACCATAGTACTTCTTATTAAGCTCGCCGTAGGTGGCAGTCAGGCTGTCAGCGGTCAGGGCTTCGCCTGCTTCCACTTGCTCATGGATGCTCTTCTCGAATTCAGCGAGCATGGTCTGACGGTATACGGTACCGCGGAATTGCTCCAAGTAGTGGATCAGCAGATACATGCGTTTTTCTTTTTCCTTGGTCTGATCCAGCAGGTGATGCATCAACAGTGCTTCGTTGAGAGTAGATGCCACTTCTGCTACGAAAATGCGGTAGCCCGCATATGTATACGGCTGATTTTTGTTGGAAAAGAAGCTGTGCAGAGCGTGACCCATCTCATGCGCGAGGGTGAACATATCGTTGAGATTGGATTGATAATTCATCAATACATACGGATGCGCAGCATAGGTACCCCATGAGTAGGCACCACTGGTTTTGTTCTGGTTTTCGTAGACATCAATCCAGCCGGAGGTGAAGCCTTCTTCGAGAACCTTGGAATATTCCTCGCCGAGCGGGCGGAGTGATTCTTGGATTGTCGCAACTGCGTCCTGATACGGCACTTCTGCATCCATCTCTTCGACAAGCGGTGCAAACAGGTCGTACATACGGAGCTCGTCGAGGCCGAGCATTTTTTTGCGGAGACCCATGTAGCGGTGCAGCAGTGGAAGCTGGCCATGCACGGCTTTAATCAGGTTATCGTAGACAGACTGCTCGATGTTGTCCCCGAAAAGTGCAGCTTTCAGTGCGGACTCATGCTTGCGGGTTCTTGCATAAAACACATCGCGCTTCACTGCTGATGTAAGCGTGGCAGCAATGGTATTGCGCTTTTCGCCGTAGGTGGCATACATCGCTTTGAAAGCGTCATGGCGGACACGGCGGTCTTTGCTCTCCAGGAACTGGACGTAGCGGCCTTTGGTCAGCTCTACCTCTTCTCCCTGTTCATTGACGATATATGGGAATTTCATGTCGGCGTTATTGAGCATGGAGAAAATCTTGGATGGAGCACCTGCCAGTTCACTTACGCTGGCGAGCAACGCTTCCTCAGAGGCACTCAGCGTATGAGGCTTGCCGCGCAGGATTTCATTCAGGTATTTGTCGTAATGCTCCAAGCCTGGCTCGCTTTCACGCAGCTGTTGCATCTGATCATCCGGGATCGCTAGAATTTCAGGCTGGATGAACGAGGTTGCACTGCTGACTTGAGTGCTCAGGCTGGCCGCGCGGTCGGTCAGTGCCTGATATGTGGAATTGGTATTGTCTTCGTCGCGGCGCATACGGGCGTAGACATAGATTTTTTCGATGTATTGCGAGATTACTTCCTCAAGTTTCAGCGTCTCAAGCAGGCTTTGACCGGACTCTGCCAAGGTGTTCTGCTTGGCTTGTACTTTATCGAGCAACTGCTTGGTGGTGGCAAAGTCCTTTTCCCAGTCAGCATCACTCGCATAGATATCTTCGAGCTTCCATTTGGACTCCGCAGGGATTTCGCTTCGTTTCGGGAGAGCTTTGGTTTTATTCACACGGGTCACTCCTTTTCCACTTGTTGGCTGGTCTTTCATTTCATCGTACAACATCTTAGAGGTGGTTACAAATTTATCTACCTACATAATATGCTCATGCCCGCAAAAAAAACCGCTTCCTGCCAAAGTTGGCGCAGAAGCAGCTTACACGGAGCCTGGCTCCACTCCGATGCCGATATAATGAAAGCCCATAGCAGTAAGCTCTCTCTCTGGCAAGGCATTGCGGCCATCAAACAGATACGGGCCGCGCATGACACGCAAGACTCTGGACCAGTCGAGCCGCACATACTCCTTCCATTCCGTAACCAAAATAATCACGTCCGCCTCTTCTGCTGCCGCATAGGCATCGGCTGCATACGTGATCTGCGGATAGACCTTACGCATGTTGGCGATCGCTACAGGGTCATGCGCACAGATCTCAGCCCCCCGCGCAAGCAGACTGCTGATCAGCGTGTGGGCGGGTGATTCGCGGATATCATCTGTGTCAGGTTTAAAAGAAAGCCCCAGGATCGCAATCCGCTTGCCGTGCAGGGTACCAAGCGTCTGCTCCATTTTGCCCAAAAACCACTGCGGCTGAGTCGCGTTCACCTCGATGGCATGCTCTAAAATGGACATAGGTTGTCCATGCTCGCGGGCCACCTCCAGCAGTGCTCTCGTATCCTTGGGAAAACACGAGCCGCCATACCCCAGACCCGCACGCAAAAACTCCGGCCCGATCCGCGGGTCCAGCCCCATGCCCAGTGCGATGGTGCTGACATCTGTACCGATGTGATCACACAGGCGGGCCAGCTCGTTCATAAAGGAAATGCGGGTGGCGAGAAACGCATTGGACGCGTATTTGATCATCTCGGCATTGGTGCGAGTCGTACGGACAACTGGAGCATGAAAGCCACGATACAGCTCCTCCATCCGTTCGAATGCGGTAGGCTCAGCCGCTCCGAGGATGATCCGTGTCGGTGCGAGTGAATCCTGCAGCGCCGTCCCCTCCCGCAAAAATTCCGGATTGGTCACGACCATCCATTCTTTTCTGTCCGCGAACATCCCGGCCACCTTGTCTGTTGTACCGACAGGAACAGTGCTTTTGACAACGATCATCCGGTCACAGTCGCCTTGTGGAAGTGCTGTCCGCAGCTCATCCACCACAGCAAAAAGGTGTGTCAGGTCAGCCTGCCCGCATGCCTCACCAGGTGTCCCGACACAGATAAAAATCACATCGGCGTCGCTTACCCCCTCGGTCAGCCGTGTCGTGAACCGAATCATCCCCGCTCTCTGCACTTCGGCAAGCGATCGATCCACGCCAGGTTCAAAGAAAGGCACTTCCCCTTTTGTCAGCTTGTTGATTTTTGCTTCATCTATATCAATTCCGGTCACGGTATGCCCCTTCATAGCGAGCGATACTGCTGTGGTCAATCCGACATACCCGGTGCCGATGACAGCGATCCGCATGGTTTCACCTCCAATCGCACTCCTGCGCATTTTTTCGTCTTATCAAAGTTTTTGTCTGTTTACCCTTTTGATGCATCGATCAGCAGATGGTGTGTGTCATAAGGGGATGGTCATCGATCAGACACTGACTGAGCCAATGGCACGGCTCCAGCCTGTTTCCATGTCAAAACGGGTGTTCACTCAAGGAAAACACCCGGCTAACACGGTCTATTCGGTTTAACGGTATGGCCTCTTTCATTCCATCGTCTCTCCCGGATCATCTGTTGCTTCCACGTCTGCTGCGCTGCTCTCCGTCGTATGGTACCCGTTCACAGGCTCCTCAGGCTTCTTCTGCCGCTTCGAGATGATATGCTCGAAAAAAGCCGCATACCGCTCAGCCGTTGCCTCCCAGCTGAACATCTCCGCACGGCTTTTGGCCTGCATGCCCATCCACATGATCTGCTCGGGTGCTTCCCACAGCCTGTTCCACAGGGCAGGAAGTTCATCTTCCCACTGCTTGGACGGGAGCAAAAAGCCCGATTTTCCGTCTTCGATCACTTCCCCGATCCCCCCGCTGGTCGAGGAGATGACAGGTTTACCTGCCGCCATCGCTTCGAGGTTACTGCGGCAAAATGATTCTTTTCCCGTCGATGGCATCGCTACGATATCGGCGCAGTGGTACAGGTACGGCATCCAGGAAGGCGGCACCATGCCCGTAAAGGTCACCTGATCACGGATCGGTGCCGCCAAGTTTTCCAAAAGATCCATGTACGTGTTGCGCTTGTTGGAGCCGTAGCTGGGGGCACCGGCCAAAAGCAGTTGGGCATCCGGGTCATTTCTGGCGATGGTCCGAAAGGCTTGGAGCAGGCGGTGAACCCCTTTTTCCCTCATCAGTCGCCCGGCATACATAAGCACACGGGTGTATGGGGTGAATCCCAGCTTTTCACGGATTTTTTCGACACGGGACAGCATGAATTCATCCGGTTCGTAATCGCTCATCTCGACGCCGAGGTGGGCCGCATATACTTTTTCGGCGGGAACCTGATGCTGTCCGATAAAATAGGAGCGTAAATACTCGCTGTTGGTCAGCATTCCGTCGATTTGGCGGACGACTTTTCGCATTTTGACCGGATCGATCCGCTTGGGAGTGGCAAACGCGGACGAGTGCATATTCAGAATGATCGGTGTCCGGTAAAATTGCTTGCGGAGTGCCAGGACGTAGCGGGGACGGTTCTCGACGAGGATCACATCGACCGGCCGTTTTTTCAACTGGCGGATGACCCGTTGCAGATACCCCATCGGATGATCGTAGGTGACGCGGATGTAGTGCAGATCATTGATGGAGGTATGGCGTGGATATTTTTCACAGGTGCGGGTATAGACATACACGCTATGTTCACGGGCGAGCCGTTTGCTGATTTCTTCTATGTCGTATTCCACCGAGCTGCCATTGACAGGTGGGACGGTATACGGACCCGGACTGATGATGGCAATCTTCATCCCCGATTGGCTTCCCATTCCCTCTTCAGCGACAGAACCACTTGGTAGAGGTATTCACGCTCTTTCTCCGCTTCTTTTTGGAAAGCGGCGAAGCGGCCTTCGCAGTCGGCAAGCCGTTTTTGCAGATCAGCAACTTGGGTGCTCAGGTGGGCTACCTGTGTGTGCAGGTCGTGCTGGGTGTTATCGTTGTCGCAGCTCGCGTGATGAGATGGATCGAGCGTGTCGGTTGTATCACTGGTGTGTAATGGCATAGATGGTTCAGCTGTTGCTTGTTCGGTTGAATCATGCAGCTGCGGCTGTTCAAGGGCCACTTCTTTGTTCAACCGGGCTTGGTTGATTGCCTGATTCAGATGATGCAGTTCGGCATGATCGTAGCTGTTGAGCGGGATCTCGGAGTACGGCCGCTGATTTGAATTCCCGTAGCTCTGCCCCTGTGCCTGTGGTGTATGGCTTTTTTTCGTCAAATCAATATGACCGACGGCTTCTACCAGTTCAAACGAGCCGCGAAACACGCCGGGATTAATCCATTGGGGTTCTGGCTTTCTGCGCTTTTCCATGACTGCCTACCTCCTTTTGCATCGGTATATCATATGTAAGGAGGAGGGGGTAGGGTGCTTGGGCCATTCACCATGTCAGGAAGCAAAAAAAGCTGTGATCCACTAAAGATCACAGCCCTATCGACTCTCCCGTGCCATCGACTGGCGACGGAAACGTAAACTGTAGTTGCGTGCTTCTTCGACGTTGGTGATCTGCTGACGTTGCCACTCTAACAAAATCCGATCAATATAGCGAATATATAATTTCCCGACTGAAACGGCTTCACGCAACGCACAGACGATCAGATCATCTGCGTATTTGTCCTGCTCCACCCAGATCTGGATCGTCTCCACTTCAATGGGCGAAAGCGGACGGCCAAACGCTTGCTCAAACTGGCTATACAGACCAAGTTCAGCATCATCGTGGCTGGGAGCGGTATGTCCATTGGCAGTTCGTGGTGCGACAGGAGGATGTCCTGGTGTGAATGCTTGATTTCCTGTACCAGGTGTCGTTACTTTCGGGGTATCATACATAGGCGCATAATGGCCGGATGCTTCGTATTGGCCGCTTGCGGCTGCCACTTCAGCCCGCGCATCCGCAATGGCTTCTTTTTGGAGCATCTGTTCTTTTTTCCAGCATTGATACAGCTTTTGGTAGAGATATTCGAGATTGTAGCTCTCAGAGCGCATCCCAGAATTGGGATCTACACTCTCATCTATCGAAATCCACTCATCCTTGAGCAGTTTTTGCAAAAGTTGAATCAGTCGCAGGCTCGGCATGGACAGGCGCTCTTCTAGCTCATGCAAGGCGGGGAAACGGTTTCCTTCTTGCTGAAATGACAAGAGGTGTATGATCAGCATCATCTCTTCGTCTGTCAACCCCATCCGTTTATACTTTTTGATTAAAAGATTGGAGACGGATGTGGCGCCTTCTTGGAGTAGTTGGAGAATTTGTCGATCCATGTCGTAACTTCACCTCTCCCCTATTATAGCAAGTGTACAACAGATAGCATAGTAAAAAATCACACCCTGTGGCATAAGACCAACAGGGTGTTTGTTACCAATGATCATTATGGATAGAGACGATACAGAAGACGTGGGAATGGAATGGATTCACGTACGTGCTCCAGACCGCAGATCCACGCGACCGTACGCTCAAGACCGAGACCGAAGCCGGAGTGTGGCACGGTACCATATTTACGCAGGTCGAGGTACCATTTGTAGGCTTCCTCGGAGAGTTCATGCTCTTTGAAGCGTTCTGCGAGCAGCTCTGGATCGTCGATACGTTGGCTTCCGCCGATGATTTCGCCGTAGCCTTCCGGTGCGATCAGGTCTGCGCAGAGTACCACTTCTGGACGGTTTGGATCTGGCTTCATGTAGAAAGCCTTGATCTCCGTCGGGTAGTTGGTGATGAACACCGGCATGTCAAAATGCTCCGCAATCGCGGTTTCATCCGGCGCACCGAAGTCGTCGCCCCACTTGATCTCATGCCCTTTTTCCTGCAGGAATTTGATCGCATCGTCATAGCTGATGCGTGGGAATTCACCTTTTACTTTCTCAAGCTTGGATGTGTCGCGGTCCAGTGCTTTGAGTTCGCGTTGGCAATTTTTCAGAACGGACTGCACGACATGGGAGACGAATCTCTCTTGCACGTGCAGGTTTTCTTCGTGATCGACAAACGCCATCTCCGGCTCGATCATCCAGAACTCAATCAAGTGACGACGGGTTTTGGATTTCTCTGCACGGAAGGTTGGGCCAAAGGAGTACACGCGACCCAGTGCCATCGCAGCCGCTTCCATGTAAAGCTGACCGGATTGAGAGAGGTATGCATCTTCCTCGAAGTATTTGGTATGGAACAGGTTGGTTGTTCCCTCAGCAGATGTTGGTGTGAGAATCGGCGGGTCTACTTTGTAGAAACCGTTTTCGTTAAAGAATTCATATACCGCACGGATGATCTCAGAGCGGATCGCCATCGCTGCACGCTGACGCGGGGAACGCAGCCAAAGGTGACGGTGATCCATCAGGAAGTCTACCCCGTGCTCTTTGAGGGAGATTGGGTAGTCCTGTGCGATTTGAATGATCTCAACGCCAGTCACAGTCAGTTCATATCCGCTTGGTGCACGTTCTTCCGCACGAACGACACCGGTTATGTATAACGAGCTTTCTTGTGTTAACTGTTTTGCATTTTCCCAAGCTTCTTCATTTACTTCCGCTTTCACGACGACACCTTGAATGAACCCGGAACCGTCGCGCAGTTGGAGGAATTGGATCTTCCCACTACTGCGTTTGTTATAGAGCCAGCAGCCGATTTTGACTTCTTCGCCAACGTGCTGCCCGACTTGAGCTATAGTTGTTAACTTCACTTCATTTCCCTCCATTTGCCTGTGACAGATAGCCTAGATAATTATACTAAACGTGGGGTTACAATTCAATTGTGGGGTTTGGGGTGGTGGGTGGTTGGGAGGAGGCGGTGGCTTTCCGGTGCGCGCCTTGTTTGAACCACTTCTTGGGAGCGGGGAATGTCCGCTACAAAAAAAGTCAGGCCGTAAGACCGGGGCAAAATGTTTCGATCCCCCGCTGAGAGGGGACATCTGGGTATGTCAGGAAGTGAGACTGTTGCCCCTAGGAGATTCGAGGAAGCTGGTTACGTCCTGACTTTTTTCTCCGCTGGGCAGGTGGTTCAAAAGAGGCTTGCATCGGAACGCCACCGCCTCCTCCCATCCAGCTGTAGTGGGGATAGGGGTAAGAGGAAATAACTGTTGTAGATTTCTAGAGTAACTTTTTTATTCGACTGAGCTTGAGTTTTCCTTTGTCCATTGCTTCTGATTGCTTGTTGGTTATTTTTTAGTCTGATAGCAACGTGGTTTAGTTTCGTTAAAGCTTACTTTTCTGCACTGCACTATGCTTCTGTTCTCTTCTGTTCTGTTCTCTTCTGTTCTGTTCTCTTCTGTTCTCTTCTGTTCTGTTCTATTCTGTTCTATTCTGTTCTATTCTCCTTTCCTCCCCTTTCCTCCCCTCTCTTTTTCTCTCTTTTTCTCTCTTTTTCTCTCTTTTTCTCTCTTTTTCTCTCTTTTTCTCTCTTTTCCTATCCTTTTCTCTCTTTTCCACTCTTCTTTTCGCTACTCTTCTAATCGCGATACTCCTTGTTTTTACTCACGGCTCCCAGCCTCTAATCTCATTTCCAATTCCCTCGCTCTACTTCCCCTCTTCCGTCAGAACCGTAGCCCGATACCCCACTACATCGTGATTTTCAAACACACAAAAATGCTCATAACACCGCTCGTCAGTAAGCAATGTCGGCAGAATTTTTTGTGCGTTGGACGCAACGCCAAGATTTTCGGGATTCATAATCCAGCTGATTTCCTTCCAATCGAGGATGCCCTCTTCGAATGCTTTTGGAGTTTCATAGGAGAAACCGGGGGAAACATCTGCGATGTAGACATACAGTCCCTCTTTTTCTTGATCCTCATGGTCCTTATTTTTCGGCATCCCATTATGCTCGGTGGGCTCATCCCAGTGATGGGGCCAGGTGATAAGGCCGCGATATTGAGCGGTTTCGAGAGAGATCCCTGTTTCTTCATAGACTTCTCTTAAGACGCACGCAAGCGGGCTCTCATCGGGCTGAAGTTTGCCGCCGACGCCGTTCCAGCGGCCCATCCATGGTGAGCTTTGGCGGTTGAGGAGGAGAATTTGGTTGCCTCTGCGGATAAAACAGAGCGTGTATTTGAGTCGCATAGGTCGACTTCCTTTCCGAAAAAGCATGGCATTGGCACTAAAATTCCTTACGTGGCACTGTACGAACTGGATATTATTTTCATTGGGATCGTCTTTTGTTTAGATCGGATGCCCCACTTCCTATATAGGAAAAGCCTGCCGCGGGATCTGCGACAGGCTCTTTGGCTGTTCTCTTACTTGCCTTCGACGAACTTCTTGATGCGGGCAATCCCCTTTTCCAACTGCTCCATAGAAGCAGCATAAGAGATACGCATGTTGTTGGCTGCGCCAAAGCCACTTCCTGGGATGACCGCTACTTTTTCCTGTTCAAGCAGGTCTTCCGCCCATTTATCCACGGTGTCGTAGCCTTGTTTTTCCATGGCTTTGCTCACATTCGGGAATACGTAGAACGCGCCTTCTGGCTTGAGGCAGGAGATACCGTCAATTTCGTTGAGCAGCTCGACGACGCGGTCGCGACGCTTGACGAATTCGGTTTTCATCGCTTCGAGTGGCTCTTGTGGACCGGTCAGGGCTGCGAGAGCACCGTACTGAGAAAAAGAGGTCGGGTTGGACGTACTGTGGCTGGAGAGGTCAACCATCGCTTGGATCAGCTCTTGGTTACCGCATGCATAGCCCATACGCCAGCCGGTCATGGAGTATGGTTTGGACATACCGTTGATGATAACGGTATTCTCATAAGCTTCTTTGCTAAAAGTAGCAACAGAAACGTGCTCATGACCATCATAGATCAGTTTTTCATAAATTTCGTCGGAAACCATCAAGACATTATGGGAAAGGCAGACTTCCACGATCGCTTCCAGCTCTTGGCGGGAATAGATGCTGCCGGTTGGATTGCTCGGGGAGTTAATCACAAGCGCACGGGTACGCGGAGTGATCGCTGCTTTTACTTGCTCAGCGGTGATTTTGAACTTGTTGTCTTCTTTACCCTCGATGAAAACAGGCACACCTTCTGCCACCTTCACCATCTCTGGGTAGCTCACCCAATATGGAATTGGGACGATTACTTCATCTCCTGGGCTCAACAGGGCCATAAACAGGTTAAAGAGAGCGTGTTTACCGCCGTTGGTTACGATGATTTGCTTGTTGGTGTAGGTAAGGTTGTATTCGTTTTGGAATTTGTCGCTGATTGCTTTCAGCAATTCTGGAATCCCTGCTGTCGCAGTGTACTTGGTTTTGCCTTCACGCATCGCCTTTTCAGCAGCTTGAATAATGTGCTCCGGTGTGTTGAAATCAGGTTCCCCTGCACCGAGACCCACCACGTCAACACCTTGGCGTTTCAGTTCATTCGCCTTAGCCGTAATGACAAGGGTCGGAGATGGAGCAAGCACCGTGACTCGTTTGGCAAGATTCATAAAGCATGGACCTCCCTGACTGATAACATAGTCTTATATGTATGAATGATGTTGGAAAGTGTTTCTACCGTTTAGCCTAACATACCCGCCGATGATTGTATAGACAGGGTCAACTATTTTATGAATAACTATACAACGTCTTGTTTAAAAACTTCCTATCCATAAAAAAGTCTGGAACAATAAGCATTTGACGGCGGTAACCCCTCTTATTATAACCAAAGTAAGAGGGGCATCGTCGTTGTTTTGCAAAGTTACTTTGATCCCAAGCGGACCTTATTCAAAATGACTGGCTGGTTGCTCTTGATCCCCTACTGCAATCCATTGCAGGAACCCGTGGAACTCATCCCCTGCCTCCGGTCTGCTGACGGTGAGAATGGCAGTATCTTCTGTCTTGTCTTGAAGCGATACAGCGCAGTTGGGGTGGTTGCTCATGGCGACGATCACATACTGTCGGTTGGCAAAAAGCGTCTCCAATAGTACCGTAACCTCGATCTGCTTCTCATCTGGACCAAACTGAAACGCTGTGGAACCAATCTGCTGTATACGCGGGGCATCGCTTTGGGTGGATTGAATAGGTGAGAAAGCGAGTTTGTCAATCGTGATGGATTGGTCGGCGAGGTGCTCGGCCGTTACTGCCTTCGGAGCGATTTTATCCTTGGTGACCGCTTGGTTTTGTAGCTTTTCACTGCTGACCGCCTGATTTTGCAAATGCTGACGCTTGATGACCTCTGGAACCAGCTTTTGAGTGGTGACAGACATGTCGGCCAATTTATGTGAGGTAATGGAGAGATCGGCCAATTTGACAGTGGTTACGCTTTGATCGGTTAATTTGTCTGTCGTAACAGATTCATTAGCGAGCTTGGCGGAATTGATTGCATGGTCGGCGAGGTGCTGGCTGGTCACAAGGTATTCGTTGAGGTGCTGGGACTGGATGGCCCCCTCTTTGATATGCTGGGAGTTAACCGAGGATGTCGCCAGCTTTTCTGGAGTGATGGCGGAGTCTTCAATATGTTCGGTGTGGATTGATTCTGCAACGATATGATGACTGAAGATGCTGTTCTGGGAAAGTTTCTCCGATGTGATCGAATAATCAGCAAGCTTGGAAGTAGTCACCTGCTGGTCACCGATTTTTTTGGAGGTGATCAGATAATCGTGGAGGTGGCGGGTCTGAACGGAAAATGGCTGCAGGTGCAAATCCCCCACTGCATCCTTGGCCAGCTTAGAGGAGTGAACCGCTTGATCATGCAAATGCTCGCTGAGTACAGATCCCTTGCCTAGTTTTTCTTCTGTGATGGCACCATCCCGTAGGTGTTTGGTGTCTACAACGTCATCTGCAATATGTTCTCCCAAAACGCTTTTTGGGGCGATATTTTTACTAAGTACGGATTTTTCAGTCAGATGGCGGTTGTGAATCGCAGCCGGTTGGATATGATCGGCATGGATACTATCATTCGAAATTTTGCTGGCTGTTACTGAATCGTCTTGGATCTTCACGTTGGTGATTGCACCGTCGATGATTTTGGCCGTGTTGATCACATAGTTGGCCAGGTCTGCCGTCTGAATCGTACCGTTTTTGATTTTGTCAGACGTGATCGATTGATCCATCAAAAGCTCGGTTGTGATGGATTGATGGTGCAGGTGCTTGGTCTGGATAGAGCCTTCGGCGATCTTGATGGAATCGATTGTTTTATCCGCCAGCTTGTCGGAAGTGATACTGTTGTCCATCAGCTTGCGTCCGGAGATTGAGTAGTCTTGAATTTTATCACCGGCGACGGAGTTGTTGACGATGTGGTGATCGCGGACTTGAGCGGGTGCAATTTTACTTGCGGTGACACTGTTCTCAGCCAGCTTGCTGTTGTCGACGGCATAATCCTTGAGCAGCTCTGTCTCGATCGTTGCGGGCTTGATTTTGCTGGCGTCGATCGCGCGGTTGGCGATTTTTTCGTTCGTAACAGCTTGGTCGTTCAAGTCATCGGTATAGATGGATTGGTCAAGGTCACTGGAGCGAAGTTCCTTAAAGGTTTTGATAAAGCTTTTCTGGTTGGATGTGATACTTTCTTTGGGTACCGATTTAAGCGGTGGGAATTGGGCTACCTTTTTGGTCGTTGGTTTGCGTCGGGTGCGGGGAACGACTGCTTGTGGCTCTGCGTGGGACAGCTCCTCCATCCACTCGGGACTCAAGGTCTCATCAAGGAGGAAGAGTTCTTCAAACGAGCTGATGCTCTTTTTTGCTTTGGTCGTCCGCTTTCGGTTTTGTTTTGCCATTGCGAATCCTTCCTTCTGCATGATTTCCATTTGGTGTCAGTGGCAGGATATTCATCTATAGGCATCCGCGGCACTTGTCTGCCTGTAATTGGGCGCGACAAATCATACCACGCATGTCACACCCGTTTACAGCCAACAATGTAGGCATCAAGCCAAAACTTCTAATGGGTGATATGCATATGAGCACGAGTAAAACGTTCGGGCAGTTCTTATCCGACGTCCGCAAAAAAAGCGGCTACGCTTCACCTAAAGACCTCGCTGTCAAAGCCGGGATTTCCTTCACCGATTATACAAAGTATGAATTTGACGAAGAACGACCGCCTGTTGAGGCCTTGATGGCAATCTCTCCCCTGCTCTCTGGCACGTCACTTGCCGAGTTGAAGGAACGGGCTGGGTTTGTGGATCTGACACAGGAACAGGTACCGACACAGATTCCACGAAGCAAACGATTGCGTGATCTGGTGGCGCGGATTGAAGAGCTGTCTGATGATCAATTGGATGAGTTGCATCTCTATGTAGGATTTTTGGTGGTGCAGCAGGAGATTAGTCGGATTAAGATGATGTAGGCTGTGCTTGGGTGCGGAGAGGCAGCGGTTGGTCAGGGGAGTGCCTCTGGAACTTTCCTTCAAAGAAGAATGGGCTGGCCGCTGCGTAAGAAAAAAGAACGGGATCGGGGCAAAAAGTTTCGGGAAGTGGGTTCAAACGAAGGAGTTTGCCCCTGGGTGGATTCAGGGAAATTGGCCGTTCTTTTTTCTTACTTCGCTGGGTGGGAAGGTTCAAGGAGGCTCTCCCCTGACCAACCGCCACCTCTCGACCAAGTGTGGTGGATGGGATGGAAAAGAAAAAAACCAAGATGATGATTTGAGGTGCATCGGGGAGTTGACCGGTGCACCTTTTGGTTGTATGGCGATTTCACTATAGGGAAGCTTTTATGTGTACGCTATTAATGCTTTCTCAAAGCGCTAATGACAGAAACAGGAAGACCCGTTACTTCCGAGATAAATGGGTCATCCATTCCTTTCTGAATGAGGTTTTGGACAATCAACTGCTGATTTTCTTTCATCTCTTGTTCGATTGCCTTCATCTCTTGTTCAATTGCCCTCTTCTCTTGTTCGATTTCCCTCATCTCTTGTTCAATTGCCCTCCTCTCTTGTTCCTTTTCCTTTAACTCCCGCTCCGCCTCTTCCATCTGCCTGCTGGTCTCTGCCAGTTTCTTCTCCAGCTTGGCCTCTCGTGCTTTTCTCGCGCCTTCATCCATGCGGGCTTTTAATTCACTGAGATAGGCATAACGCAGATTGGGGTCACTGCTGATTTGATCCATGACCTCAAATGCTTGCTTTAGAATGGCATCTCGATCCACAGCGATCTCCTCCAGTACTTTCATAATGTGCTCATCTTCGGAAGCCTCCAGAAGCAACAGCCAACGAACCAATTGGTCTTCCCACGGGTTGACAAGACCTCGCTTCCATTGATCAAGCAGCTTGGGCAACTCTACGAGATGAATTTGCAAAAGGTCACTAAATTTTCGGTGATGCTGGATATCCCACAGTTCGATTTTGGTATGATACGGGATCGTGTCAGGGGTATAGCGAAAGTTCATGATGTTGATGGTAATGGTTTTTCTCAGTTCCGCGTAATCGTTGCCCTCCCGGATTCCGAGGGTAAAAAGCCTGGTCCAGTAGTATAAAAACCGCTCTGTCATCGCTCTTTCCCGGCTGAGCTGAATCTCGATGTTGATTTGGGTGCGGTCACGGGTCTGGACGTTGATGTCCAAAATGACCTTCTTATCGTGCGGATGCTCCTTTTGAATCTCGGGATTCACGTACAGAATCTCTTCGATTCGCTGATCCTCCGAAAGCTTCAGAATCGCATTGAGAAAAGCAATCAAAATCGGCTCGTGTCCCTCTCTCCCGAACAGCAGCTTGAACGCAAAATCAATCCGAAGATCAACCAGAGCAGGCATGTGTGATTCCTCCGTCTCCCTTTTCCTCTGTTATAGCATGAGGTCTTGGGACAAAAAAACTCACTACTTCCCCTCCCTCATCATACCCGCGCTTATGAAAAAACCCGTCTTTCTCAAACGCTTTAGAACACAAAAAAGGAGAGACCCGAAAGTCCCTCCTTAGCTGTTACCCATCATTTTCTTATGCCACAACCAGATTTACTTCATTCAACTTCTCACGGAACTCGTCCCCGCTCAGCACTTCACGGTCAAGCAATACCTGCAGGCAATGCTTGTACACGTCATCGTGCGCTTTGAGCATCTCACGGGTACGCTCCAGCATGTCATTTAGGATCTTGTTGGTCTCTTCATGCACCAACGTCTTATTAACGAACTGCATATTCACGATACCAAGGGAAGACATACCGCTCTGCACGATCTCCTGAGCCATACCGAGTGCCTGCTCGAAATCGTTTTTGGAACCGGTACTGCGGCCGCCATAATAGATTTCTTCCGTTACTGCACCGGCGAGGCAGACCATGATCTGACCTTCCATGTACTCTTTCGTGTAGAGATAATGGTCGTCCATCGGATTTTGGCGGACATAACCGAGTGCTTGACCACGTGGAGTCAGTGTTACCTGTGAGACAGAGCCTGGACGCACGCGTTCACTTGCGATCGCATGGCCCAGCTCGTGCAAGGCGATACGCTCTTTTTCCTCTTGTGGAGCTTCACGGTCGGTACGTTCCCCCATCATTACCTTGTCGATCGCGTAGGAGAAGTGGGATTGCGCGATTTTTTCTGCGTTTTCACGCATCGCATAGATCGCCGCCTCGTTGGCTACGCTCTCCAGCTGGGCACCGGAAAAACCGAATGTCTCCTGTGCCACCTTGTCCAAGCTCACATCGCTTGCAAGCGGCTTGTTGGCTGTATGGATGGTGAGGATTTGGGAGCGAGCTGCCTTATCCGGCAAGTCCACATTGATATGACGGTCAAAACGGCCCGGACGAAGCAACGCAGAATCCAGCATATCTTTACGGTTGGTCGCCGCAATCAAGAGGACACGCGGCTTGTCCGTAGTCGTCATCCCGTCCATCTCGGTCAACAGCTGGTTAAGCGTCTGGTCATACTCGCGCTGCTGCTGACCGTCACGCTTACCACCGATGACATCGATCTCGTCGATGAAGATGATCGCAGAGTCTTGGCCGTTCTTCTCTGCCAATTGTTTTGCTTCTTTGAAAAGGTCACGGACACGCTGCGCACCCACACCCACATACATCTCGACGAACTGCGCACCGGATGCTGCTACGAACGCGGAGTTGGTGTAGTTGGCTGCCGCTTTGGCCATCAGGGTTTTACCTGTACCCGGAGGCCCGGTGAGAAGCACACCTTTGAGCGGACGGATGCCGTATTGACCGATTTTATCTTTATGAATCAAGAAATCAAGAGCCTCTTTCAGTTCCTTCTTGGCACGCTCTTGACCACCGATATCTGCAAACTGAATTTTGCTTTTCGGAACGGCATGCTTGCCAGCCTTACTTTTACCCAGACTGCCTACGCCACCGCCGCCCTGTTGTCTTGCGACGATAAAATAGATACCGGCCAGAACTGCACCGAAGAGGAGGAACGGGCCAACATTAAAGCCTAAGAAGATCAAAAAGATAATCACAGCAGGAATCACGCCGTAAAAAATCTCTTTACCCATTCAAAATCACCTCACTGTCTACGGATTGTTGACGGGGAATCACGGTGTAGAATTGTTGATCACCGCGCTGTAAAAACACATAGATATTCTCATCATCCATATGAGAAGCCGCACGATCCAGCTTGTTCACCTGTTTCCACTCAGCCAGCATCGCTGGAATCTTGCTGTACTGATGCAGTTCTACCGCTTCGGTAAAAGCAAACAGACCATTGTTCCAGACATCCTTCAAATCACCATCTTGGTTGGTAACCGCGATGTCTACTTCTTTGTCAGGAACCATCTTGGCAATCTCTTGCTGCAATTCGTTGTATTCTTCCGGAAATTCATCCGGCTTGGTTACGGTCAGCTTCACATTGATGTGAGTTTTGTCTACTTTGATTTCATTCAGCTTGGCAGAGGTCATTTGACCAATCTTGGTTTCAATCGGATTTTCCACTTGAACCTTCTGATACAAGAACCATCCACCGAACAACAGACTCAATGTAACAACCATGGACAGAAGAATTGGTACTCGACGATTAGTCATAAACGAATACCCCCGTTTCTACTCTCTTATATTTTAGTAAACTTTTTTATATAAAAAATTGATTAATAACATATGCGAATGTGTGTATCAACTGGTGACGTAAATGAGTATAGCATATGAATATAGCAAATCTGTAATGTAAGTGTTGGCAACAAAGGAAAACGACCTTCTCCGCTTAGGAAAAGGCCGTTGATTAGGTTGCCGTCGGGTTGACGGAGTAGGATTTGAGTACTTTGCCTGTTTTGAAATCATAATAGACATAGTTATAGCGATTCTGTTTATCTACAAATAACGTCTCCCAAAAGCGCTGCTCTCCTTCCATACCAGGAACGATATGCATGATACGGGCTGTGGGATCGTTTTTTTGCAGGGTGGCGGTGATATCTTTTTCGGTAATGGCACCTTCGAGCGAGTCAAACTTGGCATGCTTTTCATTCAGCCAAGCGATGACAGGTGTACCGAATCGGTTTTTGCCGATCACGACCGCCCAAGTCTCTTTGCCACGGTATTCGCTGATCTCATCAATCTGCGTAATCGTGGTGCGCTTCGCTGTCCATTCACGGACCTTCTCCTCGAATGCAGAGCGGTCCCCCACGACACTCGAAGCAAGATGATAGGCAAACGAACCGGCCAGGGCGAGGATACAGATCAGACTGATGATGGTGATACGCAGATACACGGATAACATTCTCCTTACTTGTACAGACGGTTAGAACGTAAAAACAAGCTGGTCTTGGCGCTTGCCAATCGGTGTGTCTAGCTTGAGGTTGACCACCATTTGTTTCAGTTTGGCCGTCTGCGGCTCGTACCATAACTGGTAGATGATTTTGAACTGATGCAGTACTTGCTCCATCTGGGTGTCTGCCTTAAAATGCGGTCCCATCCATAAGGTGAGCAGGGCCCGTACCTCTGAGGGCGGCAAGGACACCTGATAGCCCAGCAAGCCTTGTTGATTAGCAGATGGAATCACCTGTGGCTCGATCGAGGTCAGCTGACCTTTGATCAGATTGGCGTGTTCATAGGGGGTGTAGAGGGCGTAGGGCAACAGATCGGGATTCTGTGCTTCTCCATCGATGAGGACAGCGATGCGCTCGCCTGTCCGTTTCATGTGGATATCATGACCGGAGACTTTCCCCTTCAGCTCAAAAAGCTCCCCGTGAAAGGTTCCTTCGTAGGTCTCATCCTTGACGCTGATCTGAAACGGTACTTCCCGTGTCGTATCCAATTGGCTGAGAAGTCCCTTGATGGTGTTGCGATCCTCCACCAGCTTTTGCTTCGCTTCCTCGGAAGCTGCCTGTTGGTCTGCGCTCACCGATGTCTCAGGCTTGTCTGTAAGAAACCCAATGCTCATACCCAATGCAAACAATCCGGCAAACAGCAGTGGAAACCACCACATTTGCCGTGGACGGATGTACATGAGACAACCTCCCTTTGTGTTTGCCACAAATATATGCTGTCTGGGAAGGTTTTAGAACACTGCCGAAATCTTACCGAACATAGTGTCAAGCATGAGGGTCATACTACAATTACACCCCAAGGAGGTGAGCGCGTGAAACTGCCTAACAGGACGAACGCCGCCCCGGAAGAGGTCAACCGGCTGCTTCGGGACTCCCGTGTATCCTGGGCGGGTCTGTCATCACCGCTTCGAACCTTGCCCTGCCAAACAACGCTGACCTTTCGACATACTCCGCTTGCGGATATGTGGAGAATGGATGATCGACATGACTGACGATGAATGCTTTACAAAATCTCCCCTACCTACACCTACGCTTACCCTACACTTCATGTTTACTCCTGCCCTGGATCGGCAGGAGTCTTTTTTTATCGGTTAAAAGGTCTTACGTCAGTTGACCGAACATGCGGTTTACTTCAAAGATCGCTTTCTCTTCATCCACGGTGAGCAGCTCGCCTTTACGCATGATGAATTTACCCGCTACGATGGAGTCTGACACATCACGGCCGTTGGCAGCATAGACGATGTGGGAGACTGGATCGTGTGCCGGGTGCAGGTGTGCCTGCATCGTATCCATCATGATGATGTCTGCTTGTTTGCCTACCTCAAGGGAACCGAACTTGTCCGCTTGGAACAGCGCGTCAGCACCATAACGGGTCGCCATACGGAGCGCTTCTGTCGCAGGTACCGCGAGCGGATCGAAGTTAACCCCTTTGTGCAGGATCGCAACCAGCTTCAGCTCTTCGAACAGGTTGAGGTTGTTGTTAGAAGCAGAGCTGTCGGTACCAAGAGAGACGGTTACACCTTTGGCAAGCATCTGTGGCACACGAGCTACACCGCTTGCCAGCTTGAGGTTGGAGACGATGTTGTGGGATACTTTCACATCATATTTTGCCAGAATATCGATCTCTTCATCCGTCAAATGTACGGCATGTGCGACAAGGGTTGGACGGTTGAAGACACCGAGATTTTCGAGGTGGGCTACCGGGCGTACGCCGTAGTCTTTTTCGTTTTGCGCTACTTCCCATGCGGTTTCGGACATGTGGATGTGCATGGGGAGATCGAGCTCGACTGCTTTTTCGAGGATTTGGGTGATGTAGTCAGGCGTGCAGGTGTATGGTGCGTGTGGAGACATCATCGTCGTGATGCGTCCGCCTGCTTCCCCATTCCATTCGCGGGCAAAACGGGTAGCCTCATCCAGCTTGGCTTTACGCTCTTCATCGGAGCAGAAGCCGATCACACCACGGCAGAGACGCGCACGCATACCTGCTTCGACAGTTGCTTTTGCCACTTCATCCATATGGTCATACATATCGACAAAGGTAGTGGTACCGGTGCGGATCATCTCGATCATGGAGATGTTTGTACCCCATTTCACATGCTCAGGGGTGAATTGAGCTTCTTTTGGCCACATATGGTTTTCGAGCCATTCTTGCAACGGCACATCATCTGCATAGCCGCGCAGAAGAGACATCGCCACGTGACCGTGTGTATTGACCAGACCCGGCAGAACATACTTGTTGCGGCCATCTACCACTTCATCGTAGCCGCTCAGATCTTCTGGTGTCGGGCCTACATAGGTGATCGTGTCCCCTTCAAAAGCGATGGCGGCGTTGGTCAGCACCTCGTCCTGATCATTTACTGTGATGATGGTTGCGTTCGTAATAATCGTTTTCATCTGATTAACTCCTTATGTATAAAATATCCAACACTACTATTAGTTTAAATAATACGCCAAGCTTTGCAAACTGGAAGTTACGTCTGCGTGGTCAATCTTGACATTTTTGCTTGTCTTGATGCTGACCGGAGCAAAATTAAGAATCGCCTCGATCCCCGCATCAATCAGCTGGTCAGCCACCAATTGGGCGGCACCGGCTGGTACGGTGATGATCGCGAGGCGGATTTGTCTGGTCTTAATCGTTTCTTCGATCTCATCAATCGGCTGGATCACCGTGCCTGCAATCTCGTTTCCATGCTTGGCAGGATCGGCGTCAAAAATGGCGACAATCCGCATGTTGTCCTTGAGATAGGCATTGTAGTTGCTGATCGCCTGTCCCAGATTGCCCGCCCCGACCAGCGCCACATTGATCTGCTGGTCGATTTTTAAGATATGGCGGATTTTATCGATGAGATAGTCCACATCGTAGCCAATGCCCTTTTTGCCAAAGTCTCCGAATGTGGACAGGTCTTTTCGGATCTGTGCCGGATTGATATCGAGTGTCTTGCCCATCTGCTGGGACGAGACAGTCCTCACCTGCATCTGCTGCAGGTTGCTCAGATATCGCAAATAAATCGGCAAGCGTCGTACGACAGCCTCTGATATTTTAGGGGCTTTCATGCTGTCTTAGCCCTCCATTTCCCTGCATCAAATTCATCTTTTTTTCAGTACACGGTATTGATTCCCGTTGGAAAGAATCGTGATCGTGCCGTCCTGTCCGGTGATATAGGTCTCTGCCCACGATTCACCCAGCCGCTCCAATACTTCAGCCTGTGTGGATTTCATCGATTCCCGGTTCTTCCCGGTCATGACGATCGCCACCTGGGCATCCACCTGGGTCAAAAATTGTTGGGAAGAGGCCTGGTTGCTGCCTTGATCAGGTACCTTGAGCACCTCGGAGGTAAGCAGCTCGGCATAACGGCCCAGAAGACGCTCCTCCACCTTGTCACTGATCGCACTGGTGAACAGGAAGCGTAGCTTGTCGTGCTTTAGCTGAAAGACCAGAGAATTATCCTGCGGGGACAAAAACAAATCCTCGCCCGGATGAAATACCGTCATCTGCACCTTATCATCCAAACGCACCTGATCTGATTCGGTCAGATACATCAGCTTCTGCCCCCGTGGAAACGGGATCACACGGCGGATCGCTGCCGAATAGGCCTTCGGGAGAATGACGGTATCAATCTGCATCTTTTCAGCCAAGGCCAAAAAGCCGCCAGTCTGTTCGGCCTGGTCATTGGTCAGGATCACAAAATCAATCTTGGTCACGCGCCGATCCTGCAATCTCTCCAGCAGCACCTCAGTGTCTTGTGCACTGCCGGTGTCAATCAACAGCTTTTTGCCGCCGGGCATACGGACAAGGGTACTCTCCCCGTGCGGCAGATCAAAATAAGTCGTAACCATTCCTAAAAATTCCCGCTCATCCTTGATCTGAAACGGGTCTTCCACCTTTACAGTACCAAGATCCGGCTCTTCTGCCAGATGATCATCAATCGACGAACAGCCCGCAAGAACCCAGATCAGGCTGATCACCAGTAAAAAAAGCGATAGGGTGCGTACTCGTATCCTCACTATTGTATCACCTAAATCCTCATGAGACTATTGCTTTCATTTTATGAGTCATCTTGAGGATGCATGCCACTGAGGAACGGACGAATTCTCTCGCGCAGATCAGGCCATGTCCCTTTTTCCACACGGTATGGGGGCAAGGACTGCAAAAACTGGCGGCCATAGCGGGAAGCTACGATGCGGGTGTCAAATACGATCACGACCCCTCGGTCATGCTGGTGACGGATCAGACGGCCCAAGCCCTGCTTGAAGCGGATGATCGCGTGTGGTAAGTGCAGGGACATGAATGCGTTCTTCTTCGCCTGCTTCATCGCCTCAGAGCGGCCTTCTAGCAACGGATGGTTAGGCGGTGAAAACGGCAGCCGGACGATGATCAGACAGCTCAGCGCCTCACCGGGAATATCGACGCCTTCCCAGAAGCTGGCGGCGCCTAGCAGGACGGATTTTTTCTCGCTCTGGAATTTGCGGACCAGCTTGCTGCGGTTGTTGGAATCGATGCCGTGCCCAAGCAGGGTGTAGCCTTCGCCGTCGAGCAGCGTATTCATTCCTTCATATACTTGTCGCAGCATCGAGTAGGAGGTGAACAGGATCATTGTCCGCCCTTCTGCTGCCCGTACGGTATCGATACAGCCTTGGATCACGGCATGGAGATAAGTTGGGTCGCTTTCTTTGGAGATCTCTGGGAAATCCTCAGGAATCAGGATCACGCCCTGCTCTTCATAATCAAACGGCGACGGCAGTGCCATCGTCCGCACCCGCTCCTCTGGCAGAGTGTTGAGTCCGTATCGGTCGAGGAAGTAGGAGAAGCTGTTTTTTACCGTCAAAGTGGCGGAGGTAAGGGTGACGCTTCGTTTTTTCTCAAATAATGTCTCCACTAAAGTCGGGGAGACCTCCAGTGGTGCCTTGTGAAAATACATCTGTTTGCGCGAGCCCTTAGTATCCAACTCCACCCATGTGACATGCCCCTCATCCTCTTGGAACAGGACAAAATGCATCCGCTCGATCAGCTTCGAAAAATCGTTCATCGCCCCACTCAGGTCAGTGGAGAGCTGGCTTAAGGAAAATGGCACTTGCTCGCTCTCTTTTTGATACATGCGGTAAAGAGTATCCAACAGCGAGGCGAAGGTGGTCAGCTGGTCCAGCAGCTTCTGGGCGGCACGCTGAATCCGTGACTGTTTTTCAGCAAACTCGCTTAGCTTGTAGCGAACCGAGCCTCGTCCGGTATCATTGCAGTCATCACAGCGGACACTGGCCCAACGGTAAAATTGGGTCGACCAGTTCTGCATTTCGTCACGGATGCGGCCATGCTGGCGGCTGAGCTCGCGAATTTTTTCTTTCAATTCCTGCTTGAGATCGGGGTGGATCACGGTCAGTTCATCAGCAAAGCTGCGAATCATGCTAGACTTATCCACAGACAGCCGGTCCAGCAGGTGATGCAAATCCATCGTCGCCAGCTGTGTACCAAAATGCTGGCTCGCCACCTCTTCCAGCTGATGGGCCTCGTCGATGATGACCACTTCATGGGGCGGCAGGATATTGCGATCCTCATCCAAGTCACTGACCAACAGAGCGTGATTGACGATCACGATGTCAGCATCCTTGGCTTGGTTTTTGGCGTTGAAATAATAGCAGCGGCTAAACCACGGGCATTTGCGGTGCAGACAGGAGTTGACATCGCTTTTGATATCCTGCCAGTACATCTGGGCAGACGGGGTGAAGCTCAATTCCTCCACATCCCCCCGCTCGGTCTGGGTCAGCCAGGTCAGGATCTGCGACTTCGCCATCTGGATCTCCTGTGTCCCGCCCTCTGCGTCCAGACTTTGCTCGAACTTGCGCATGCAGATATAATTGCCGCGACCCTTCAGCTGGGCAGCGGTAAAGGAAAACGGCAGGGAGCGCTCCAGAAGCGGGACGTCCTTGTTGGCAAGCTGGTCTTGGAGCTGAATCGTGTGTGTGCTGACCACGACCTGCTGACGGTGCAGCTTGGCCCACAAGACGCTTGGCAAAAGATAGCCCAGTGACTTACCCGTACCTGTCCCTGCTTCTACAAGCAGATGGGCCTCCTCCTGCATCGCGGAGTAGATCCCGCGCATCATCGCTTCCTGTGCTTCGCGGCGCTGGTAGCCGGAATAATGCGCGCTAAAGCCTTCTTCGCTCCCTAGCAGTCCCTCCAGCAACACATCCAGTTCGAATGTGCTTGGATCAGGACTGCGGTCTGTCGCATGTTCGGCTGCCTGCTTCTGCCGTTGACCGACCCGCTTGCGGCGCTTGAGGGCAATCTGACGGTAGATATCCAGACCGTCCTCTCCTGCATCGGCATCAGCAGGCTTAACCGCTTTGCCCGCTTTTTGATCCATGTCAAAATCAAACCCATCCCCGTCAAAGTCAAACGAGGTCATCATCTTCTCCATCTCGACATGGCGCAACAGCTTGGAAATATCGGAGCGAAACGAAGTCACCAGCATCTGCAGGCGCTGGATGGTGACCAGCGGCAGATCGGTCAGAATCCCGAGCAGCCGCAAAAGCAGATGGGCGGTCGCCATCGCGTCACTGTCAGCCTGATGCGGATTGTCGTGCTCTATGTCAAAATCGTTTGCCAGTTCAATAAGCCTGTAGCCGCCTTGCATCGGCAAAAGGAACCGTGCCAGCTCCACGGTATCCAGCACATCCCCGTCAAACGGATAATAGCCCTGGCTCACCAGGGCTTCCTGTAAGAAAGTCAGATCAAAGTTCGCATTATGGGCTACGAAGGTACGTCCGTCGAGGCGTCTGAGCATCTCCGGAAGCACTTCGTCGATCTTGGGAGCATCCGCCACCATCTCATCGTTGATCCCGGTCAATTGCGTGATGAACGGTGGGATGGGACGTTCTGGATTGACATAAGTGGAATAGGTGTCGACGATCTGCCCGTCGTCCACGATGACAGCTCCAATCTGAATGATGCTATCGCCTTGGCGTGGTTGGTTTCCAGTCGTTTCAAAATCAACGACAATGAATCGGTTCATACAATCGTCACCTCATTAGGGTAGAGCTGCTGTCGTGTTGAGATATCCTTTTATCATTCAACAACTCCAGACAAAAATCCTGCCTCCCCGATCATGTGCGTGCGTGCGGGTGTTCTGTGATTGTTTCTTTTGCACCCAGATGTGCCTCTTCCCGCAGCTTCTGACAGAGGCTCGCGTACTCTTGGGCCTCATGTGCCAGCCCGCTGTGTCCGTCCACCTTGGCAAAATACTGTTCGGCAATCCGCCAGTGGGTCTCCGCCATCGCGATCCGTCCAAGGGACAAATATCCGAGTGAGCGGGTATAGACGTCCTCCTGCGCCACCATCGATTGAGCCAGCCTCTTCGCCTCGGTGTGTGCGCCTTCATATTCATACAGCGTGATCAAGCCCGCCTGTGCCAGCAGATGATCACGGTCTTGGAAGAGAATCGCCTGCAAAATCCGCCGTGCTTCCTCCACCTGTCCATGATACAGCTCCATCCAGGCATAGCTGAACAGATAATCAGGGTGGTTCGGTTGAAGTGTCAATGCTTTGAGCAGGATCGGCATCGCTCGCTGATACCCAGCCGACAGCCAAGTTACCCATGCCAGACCATGCCACACGAAGCCTTCTGCAGGGTGACGCTCACAAAGCAGCTGGTAGCATTGCTTCGCCCGCTTGAAATTGCCCGCTTCGACGTACAGGGCTGCCATCTCCACCAAAACCGCTGTCTCATGCTTATCGCTTGGCTCCTTCAGACTGCTGGGCGGTGCGGGAACTTCACTCTGCGGGTAATGGGACAAGCATTGGAGTGCACGAATCCAGACAAGCTGTGCATCGCTGTCATCCGGCTCTTTTTTCAAATAGGCGGCGATATGCTCCAAGGCCTCCTGTGCCTCCCCCAGCTCGATGTAGCAGAGCGCCAGATTATACCGGGCTTCCTTGTACCCCGCAACCACCTCCAGCGCCGTCCCGAATGCCTGTGACGCCTCCAGCCAGTGCCCCTCTTCTGCTAAGATACAGCCGACCGCATTGAGACTAAGCGACGTGATCTTCGGCGAGCTTGCCGTGTGACTGAGCAGACGGAACTCACGCAGAGCAGCTTCTTTTTCCCCGCAGTGAAGCAGGCTGTAGGCATAGTACATCCGCCCGCTCTCCCAGTCAGGGGCTTGCTCCACCAGATCAGCCAGATGGGTCTTCGCCTCCTGGAACAGTCTGAGATGGTAAAAACCTTCCCCTTTACGGAACAGCGCGTGGTTGCGCTTAAGCTTATGCTCCTCTGTATTCCCGTCCGCGTCGGCAGACGAATCGGACACCCCTGCATGTATCTTCGCTCCTGATTCATCACCGTTGAAAAAGTTCGGCTTCCCTTTCAGCGGAACATCAAATGTCTCATAGTAGGTCTGCTTCTGCTTCGTACTGCTTTCGGACGTCGCTGCCTTTTGCTGTCCCCCCGTCTGCATATGCAGCACATCTTCCTCCACACCCACTTCATCTTCGTCCCAATCCTCATCATCATCCATCCCGGAAAAGGCATCCTCCCCGAGTGCCGACAGCCCTTGGAGCACCGTTTGCGCATTGGTCGGCAGCGTGGTTTGACCCGTGTGCTGGGCTTTTACATCTTTTATCACAGAGGACAGCTTTTCCTCATACTGCAGCCACAAATCAATCATCTGATCGCTCGTCTGTCGGAGCGCGAGCAGTTGGCGGGCCAGCTGCTCTTTTTCGTCCATTGTTGCCTTGGGCCAGGCCTGTTCTATGGTTTTCAGCTTTTCGTGCAAGGCCAGAAACCATTTGTCCATCAACATAAAAAGCCACCCCCCTCTTCGGCAGTGAGTACTTTCATTGTCTCACAAGGGGAGTGGCTCTATTCAGTACGTGAGGTCCGAAAAAGCTGATTAACGGACGGTCGCATGTACCTCTTCACCGAGGATTTCTTCGATCACATTGTTTTCACCCATGATCGCTACTTTTGGTACATGCTTGCGTGCTTCCTCATCAGACATCATCGCGTAGTTGATGATGATCACGACGTCACCAGGCTGTACGAGACGGGCTGCTGCACCATTGAGGCAGATGACACCGCTGCCTGGAGCACCTTCGATGATATAGGTCTCAAAACGGGCGCCGTTGTTGTTGTTGACGATCTGTACCTTTTCATTCGGCAGCAGGTCAAGGGCGTCCAAAATATTTTTATCAATGGTAATGCTTCCCACATAATTCAGGTTCGCTTCCGTGACGGTCGCGCGATGAATTTTGGCTTTCATCATAGTGCGGAACATTCCGATTCCTCCTGATCTCTATACGTTCATGATGATATTATCGATTAGTCTGGTTTTTCCAAATTTCACGGCAAGAGCAAGCAACACTCTATCGCCTTCCGCAAGACGGGCGGTATAGCCCAATCTAGGATACTGCAACAATTCGACATAGTCAATGACAGCTAATGGTTGCTGGCTGATCTCGCTTGCGACTGCATCACGGATCGTCGCTACATCGCGTTCCCCTGCCTCTACCATCGCCTGCGCCTGCCGGAGACTTCGGCTTAACGCCAATGCCTGCTCGCGCTCCTCCGCGCTCAGATAGACATTGCGCGAGCTTAGCGCCAAGCCGTCCGCTTCACGCAGGGTCGGACAAGGCACGATCGTGACTGGCATGGACAGATCGTATACCATCTGCTCAATCACCGCGAGCTGCTGTGCATCCTTTTGCCCGAAAAAGGCGTAGTGAGGCTGCACGATATTGAAGAGCTTGGTGACCACTGTCGCCACCCCGTCAAAATGCCCCGGTCGGGACGCACCGCAGAGCGGCTCTGTCACTTCGGCCACAGAGACATTGGTCAGCATCTTGCTTGGGTACATCTCTTCTACGCCAGGTGTGAACAGATAGCTTACCCCCGCCTCTTCGGCCAGCTTGCTGTCACGCGGGATATCGCGCGGATAGCGGTCAAAATCCTCATTGGGCCCAAACTGCAGCGGGTTGACGAAGATGCTCATCACGACCACATCACAGATTTCTTTTGCCCGGTTCACCAGACTGATATGACCCTCATGCAAAAAGCCCATCGTCGGCACAAAGCCGACCGTCCGGCCCTCTCTGCGCTCCGCACGCAGTACGTCACGCAGTTCGTTGATCGTCGTAATCGTTCTCATCGTTATCGTGTGACCCCTTCACCATAGAGCTGTTGAATCGTTTCTTCCGATGCGGCAAATGTATGCTCACTCGCCGGGAAGCGTCTGGTCTTGACCTCCATCACATAGGAGCTGACCGCTTCGGTGATCATCGCACCGATATTGCCGTAGGTCTTGACGAACTTCGGACGGATGCTCGACGCATAGGAGAGCACATCATGAAACACCAGTACTTGTCCATCACAGCCCACGCCTGCCCCGATTCCGATCGTCGGGATATTGATGCTGTCTGTTACCTTTTGCGCCACTTCCGCCGGTACGCACTCAAGCACGACGGCACATGCGCCTGCTGCTTCGAGCGCCTTGGCGTCTTCGATCAGCTGAAGTGCTGCTTCGATATCCTTGCCTTGCACCTTGTAGCCGCCCATCTGGTGTACAGACTGCGGAGTAAGACCCAGATGCCCCATCACCGGGATGCCCGCTTGTGTACAGCGTTTGACCACCGGGATGATTTCTTGCCCGCCTTCTATTTTGACAGCCTTGGCGAGACCTTCCTGCATCAGCCGTCCTGCGTTTTTCACAGCTTCCTCCACTGTGCCGTGATAGCTGAGGAATGGCATGTCTGCGACGACAAAGGCTGTTTTCGTTCCTCTTGTAACCGCTTTCGTATGGTGAATCATATCTTCCATCGTGACTGGGATTGTTGAATCATAACCTAACACAACCATCCCGAGAGAGTCACCGACGAGAATACAATCCACACCTGCTTCGTCCACCAGCTTGGCCGATGGATAGTCGTACGCCGTGATCATGGCGATCGGACGCTTTTCCGCCTTCGCTTTTTTCAGGTCAGATGTTGTCACAGGGTTTCTTTTTTGCATGATTTCGCACCTCGTTGGAGCTTCCTCACCCGTTCCTGACTCGAAAATCCATTCATCCCCCTGCTTTTGCCAATCAAAAAACCCTTCCCGCAAAAAACGGCAGAAGGGTGTCATAGGCGTCCACAAACGGCGTGCACAGATTTTCCTTCTGTCTCGGTCCACACAGGCTCAGAGCAGATTTTTTTTGGTTTTTTCCAGTGGTACAGGGTAAAAAATGGGGTAATACAGAAGTCGTGGAGTGCTATTCCATGATGGATACAGCCTCCACGACAAAGTATAACAAAAGATTCCTTAATTTGCACGATAATCTATATCGGCGGAATACACTTTATGAAGTTGCCCGGCCATGTCCTCGACCAACAGCACGCCGTCATCGTCTAGGCCGATCGCTTGTCCCTCTACGGTAGACTGTACCGTCCGCACGGTGACCATGCGGCCTAGTGACATGGAGTAGGATTCCCATTCGCTCTTGACTGATGCAAACCCGTCGCGCAGATAGGTCTCGTACAGCTCCTCAAACGTCCGGCAGAACGCTTGGATGAACGGAGCGCGGCGGATCGGATTGCCGTACGCGATCCGCAGCGACGTCGCAATCTCGCCCAGATCTTCCGGAAAATCTGACTCTACCGTATTCACATTAATCCCGATTCCGATGACAAGATAGTTGACCCGGTCGGATTCGGCATTGAGCTCGGTGAGGATTCCGCATACCTTTTTTCCATTGACAAAAATATCGTTGGGCCACTTGATCTTCACGTCGACGTCCAGCTGTTCACGGATCGTACGTGCCATGGCGACTGCGGTGAGCAGGGTCATCTGTGGTGCTTTGGCGAGTGGAATCACCGGTCGGATGATCAGGCTCATCCAGATGCCTGTCCCTTTCGGTGAGTGCCAGACGCGCCCCAAGCGTCCTTTGCCCCCTGTCTGCATCTCCGCGATCACGATGGTTCCTTCTGGAGCACCATTGCCTGCTTCCTGGTGGGCCAGGATTTGCGTCGATTGGACAGTGTCGTGGGCGATAATATGCTGCCCCATATACTTCGCTTGATTTCCGGTGATGATCTGCTCGACCGAGATCGTGTCCGGCACGGTGACGAGGCGATACCCAGATTTGCGTACCGCCTCGAATTCATAGCCTTCCTCGCGCAGCTCTTCGATATGTTTCCACACCGCAGTGCGGGACACATTGCAGAGCTGGCTCAGATATTCACCAGAAATGAAGTCGTTTGGCTTTTGCTGAAATGCTTTAAGAATCTCCTGCTTGATATTCATGTGCTTCTACCTCTTTCTTCGCTGCCGCGAGCAGGTCTTCCCGCGTATTCGGCAGCCCATGCAATGCTGCTTGCTCCAACAGGGCAAGCAGCGTCAGGCGAATCCAATCGCCTGCCCTACGTTGGAACGCTTGCTGAAGATCATGTCCGGTCAATGCAAGCTCTTTCAAGGTTTTGACAGGCATCTGTTCATAGGTGCTGATCAGCCGCTGGGAAAAACGGTAGTCCCGCTCTCTCCACCAGAACGCTTGGAGCAGCATATCGACAGCCAGACAGACGTCCCAGCCAAAATCGAGCAGCAGTTTGCCCCATTCTACCTCATAGGGCTGATCCCATTTGGGTGAGAGATGGGTCAGGATATCGACATAGCGGACGATCAGCTCTGTCTCGCGTTTGGACATCTTCAAGAGCGCGGTCACAGCCTGTGCCTGTTCCGGGTGAAAGCCTGCTGTATAGAGCAGAAACGCCCACTTTTGCAGCGCCGATCCCAGGTGGAGCATCCGCCATGCTTCGGATTCGGCCCGCTCCTCTGCAAATACTCTGGACAACAGCGGAATCGCGGACAACAGCTGTGTCGCCCGCAGATAGCCGATACCCACCTGTGGATGCTCACTGTCGATTAGCTTGATCAACTCTTCCCGAATCCGCTCCACCGCGATATGCTGCAAAAGCGGTGCGGTCGTCCCCATCGCCTCCACAGTCTGCGGCTCGATTTCAAACCCCAGACGTGCCGCGAACCGGGCTGCCCTAAGCAGTCTCAGTGCATCCTCACGAAAACGCGTCCCCGGATCACCGACCGCGCGGATCAGGCCTGCCTGCAGATCCTCCTGTCCGTGAAACGGGTCGATCAGACGGTCATGCTGATCCATCGCCATCGCATTGATCGTAAAATCGCGACGCGCCAAGTCCTCGCGAATATCGGTAACGAACTGCACCTCGCTTGGACGGCGATGATCCTCATATTCCCCTTCGACACGGAAGGTGGTCACCTCAAACAGCAAACCACCCTGCTTGACGGTGACCGTTCCATGCTTCAATCCAGTCGGTATATGCCCAGGAAAAATATTCATAATGTCGCCAGGAAGCGCGTTCGTACATATATCAATATCATGAACCTCATGTGACAGCAGCCAATCGCGGACGCATCCGCCGACAAAATACGCTTCATAGCCATGCTGTTCGAGCGTTTGCAACACCGCCAAGGCTTGCTCTTTTGGCATTGCGTCATCCCCCCTTTTTTCATCGCACGATCCCAACGAGATTGATTCTTGAAGGAGGTTGGCAAAAAGGATGAAAGCATTATATGGTTGCGTCATCTTTATTGCAAAGCTTTTTCAAGCGTTTTCCAAATCGAAGCGTTGATGATGGTGTACCCAGATCAGATCGCCTGCGGCTCAGGGGAAGGGTCCTTCGGGCAGCCAAGCAGCTGATGATACAAGGCTTCATATTGGGACGTGATCTGCTCGTGGCAGAACGTGCTGTTGGAGCGCTCCACCCCCACTTGGGAAAAACGGCGGTATAATTCCTCATCCTGCAAAAGCTGAATCGTCTTGCTTGCCAAGGCGTCTACATCCCCGATCTCACAGAGGAAGCCACTCTCCCCGTCAAGCACCACTTCTGGAAGCCCGCCCGCATTGGAGGCCACGACAGGCACCCCACAGGCCATCGCTTCGAGAGCAACCAGCCCGAAGCTTTCTTTTTCTGACGGGAGAATCATCACGTCAGCCAGTGACAGAACCTCTGCCACGTCCTCCTGCTTGCCGAGGAAAAAGACATCATCGGCCACACCCAGCTCCGCCGCCATTTTCCGAATCGTGCACTGTTCAGGTCCTTCACCGATCAAGAGCAGGCGGGATGGTACTCGGTCATGGATTTTTTTGAAGGCTTGGATGACGTCCGGGACGCGCTTGACCGGGCGGAAGTTGGAGACGTGCATGACGATCTTTTCCCCGTTTGGTGCAAATTTTTTCTTCAATTCAGTTACATCCCGGCGGAAATAGCGGCGCTTGTCGACGAAGTTGTAGACGCGCTCGATTTTTTTCTCCACTTGCAGCAGTCGCTCGGTCTCACGGATCAAATCACCCGACACGGCTGTGACCATATCGCTCTGCTCGATGCCGAAGCGGATCATTTCGCTCAGACTCGGGTCATAGCCAAGCACCGTGATATCGGTTCCGTGCAGGGTGGTGACGATCTTGAGTGAGTCGCCCACCATCTGCTTCGCCAGATAGGCACACAGCGCATGCGGTACGGCATAGTGTACATGCAGGATATCCAATCCTTCTGTTTTTGCCACCTGGGCCATACGGTTCGCCAGTGTCAGGTCATACGGCGGATATTTAAACACATCATAATGATTCACTTCTACTTCATGATAGAAAATATTAGGATGATACCGCCCCAAGCGAAATGGCATGCTGGAAGTGATAAAATGTACATTATGTCCGCGTTCAGCAAGAAGCTTCCCCAGCTCCGTAGCCACAACACCAGACCCGCCTAACGATGGGTAACAGGTGATTCCGATATTCATCTGTCGTCTCTCCTTTTTTCTTGGTCGACACGGTTGATCTGACAGGAATCTGATCTATAATCCGTTGGCGACAAATAAAGCGGCACTCACATAACCTTCGCCATACATAATCCCTGCCTGTTGCCCAAAAAGCCGTTCGCGGTATTCCACCATCTCCAGGTATCCATTGTTAAGCGGTGTGACGACGCTTCCTTGTTCACGTTCAAACTGGCTTCTGTAACAGCGAAGAACGTCCATTTTTTCTAGGTATATGTCTGAGATGTCTATGACAAAACTCGGAGTTACAGTCGAATTAATAAAATAATAATAAAAACGGCTTGGGCGATGAGCAGCAAGCTCTTCGTATCCCTGATATTTATGAATGCCTGCATTAAAAATCGCTTCTTTGACAATCCGGCTGACACTTTCATGGTCTGGATGACGGTCTTGCCAATACGGAGCCAGAACCACATCCGGCCGGGTCTGGCGGATCAGATCGACCACGCGTCGAATCGCTTCGTCGCGGACATTTTCCAAGCCGCGGTCTGGCAGGCCAAAGTTATAACGCTTGGTCAAGCCCAGCAGCTCGTCAGCCGCCCGTGCCTCTCCCTGTCTGCGCTCTACCGTTCCATTGGAGGAAAGCTCGGCATAGGTCAAATCCAGGATACCGGTGCGTTTGCCTTCTTTGGCGGCACGAAGCAATGCCCCTGCCGCCCCGATCTCTACATCGTCTGGATGTGCACCGATTGCGAGAATATCTAGTTTCTCCATCGTGATTTACTCCTCATTAACCACAGTACGCCACGCAATCTCACCGCGTTCCAAGGCTTTGAGCAGCACCTCGGCCGTGCCCATATTGGTGGCAAACGGGATTTTATGTACATCACACAAGCGCAACAGCGCAATAATATCGGGTTCATGTGCCTGCGCCGTCAGCGGGTCACGCAAAAAGATAATCAAATCCATCTCATTGCGTGCGATCATCGCCCCGATCTGCTGATCACCACCGAGCGGGCCGGAGAGAAAACGCGTCACGGTCAGCTTCGTATTTTCCATGATGCGCGTCCCAGTCGTCCCCGTCGCATACAGCTCGTGCGGCGCGAGGATGCTTTCGTAGGCCATCGCAAGCTGGATCATCTCTTCTTTTTTGCGGTCGTGGGCAATTAATGCAACCTTCATCTCGGGTTCCCCTCCCTTTTCTGCTTCTGTCTCCTAGGGCGATTTCTTAAATACTGTCCCTGTTCTACTTTCCTAGTCGATGATATTCTCCAGACCATACACCAGATGATCCAGATTCATCACGGCTTTAATCGCCATGTTCACTCCAGGCATAAAGGATTCACGGCTGATCGAGTCATGACGGATGGACAAGGTCTGGCCCACTGCACCAAAAAGCACTTCCTGATGCGCCACCAAGCCAGGCAGACGGACACTATGGATGCGGAAGCCATCGTACTCAGCGCCTCTTGCACCTGCATGGGTTTCTTTTTCATCCGGATGCCCCTGCTGTACCTGCTCACGCGCCTGGGTGATCAGCTCCGCTGTCTTGATCGCTGTACCGCTTGGTGCGTCCAGCTTTTTGTCATGGTGCAGCTCGATGATCTCCACATGTGGCATGTATTTCGCCGCCATAGCAGAGAATTTCATCAACAGAATCGCACCAATCGCAAAGTTAGGCGCAATGATTGCCCCAAGCTCTGCTTCCTTGTAGCGACGGGACAAATCGGCAAGCTGCTCTGGGCTTAAGCCGGTTGTGCCTACCACCGGGCGTACACCGTGTGCCAGCGCGATATCCATATGCTTGTACACCGTATGTGGGGTGGTCAGGTCAACCAATACATCTGGTTTGTAGATGGACAGTGCCTTTTCCATATCATTGACAAAAGTTACTCCGATTGGCTTGCCGCCGATTGCTTCTCCCACGTCTACTCCGTCCAGCTTGGAGTCAATCCCCACGACGAATTTGAATTTGTCATCATGCTCCAGCAGCATTTTCACTGCTTCTTGTCCCATACGACCTTTTGCACCGGCGATTGCTACTTTGATTTTTTGTGTCATCTCCAACCACTACTCCTCTGTGTTGTTGTTTTCTATTCTTGTCCAGCGGTCTTTATCGCGTGTGTTGAACTTGTGCATAATCCGGTCAAACGCTTCCTGCAGATCAATCCCAAGCGAATTGGCAAAGCACAGCACGATAAAAAATACATCGCCCAGCTCATCATCGATCGTCTTTTCTGCCTCGTCCGCTTTTTTCTGCTTCGGACCATAATGATGGTTGATCTCGCGGGCCAATTCTCCCACTTCTTCTGTCATGCGGGCCATCATCGCCAAAGGAGAAAAATAGCCTTCTTTGAATTGAGATATGTATTGATCCACTTCCTGCTGGATCTCTTGCAATGATTTTCGCTGTTGTTCCATGGTGACCTCCATCCTGAGACCAGATTCCTAATCACTTTTCTTTGCCCTAAAATTGTAACATAAATTGGACAAGGCGAAAAACCTCAATGTATAATGACTACGTCAGTCGTATGTAAGGGAGAATGGTAGGTTATGAATCTTCGTCTTAAAAGCATCTTAGCCATTATCGTTGGAACCGCTATCATGGGCTTTGGTATCAACCAGTTTAACATTGCCAATCACTTGGCAGAAGGCGGTATCACCGGGATCAGTATCATTATCAAAATTTTATTGCCGCAGTTTGACCAAGGGATCGTTTATTTCGCTCTCAACGTGCCGCTCTTTTTCATCGGCTACAAGGTTCTGGGGAGAACCGCCTTTATCTATACGATCATCGGCACGGTTTCCTTATCGGTCTTTCTTTCCATGTTTGACCAAATGCTCGACCCCCAACCGCTCAGTGACACCCTGCTTGCCGCGCTGTACGCCGGTGTAACCGTAGGCGCTGGTCTTGGGATTATCTTCCGCTATGGTGGAACCACAGGCGGTGTCGATATTATCGCCCGCATGCTGCAAAAATACATGGGTATCAGCATGGGCAGCACCTTGTTTTTCGGTGATATCCTCGTTATTGGTGCATCTCTCCTCTATCTGAGCGTAGAAAGTGCGATGTATACCCTTGTAGCCGTCTATATCGCGGCACGGGTGATTGACTTTTTCCAAGATGGTGTCGCTTCTGGTAAAGCGCTTACCATCATCTCGAATGATGCCCAAGAGATTGCCAAAAAGATTCTCGATGTCGGCCGGGGTGTGACGATCATGAATGGCCGCGGCGCATTTTCCGGTGAGGAGAAAGAGATTATTTATGTCGTCGTCAGCCGAAATGAGGTTGTGCGGTTCAAAGGACTTGTTCAGGAAGTAGACCCTCATGCGTTTGTCATTGTGAATGATGTGCACGAGGTGTTGGGTGAAGGATTTACGTTTGATGAAAATAAACAGCCTTTGCGGGAAGCGTAGGCTGGTGGTTTGCAAAAGAGAACCGGGGCGATTTGTCCCGGTTTTTTATTTTGGTATTTTTCTGGGGTGTGTGGGAGAGAGGGAGAGACTGGCACGTTGGTCGCCCCCTCTCTTCGCAGTTTCAGTGAAAATGCCAGGAAATAAAAAAAGCGGGTTAATTGCCCCACTTCTGTGTTGGTATGAAACACCTGATTCGTTATTCCCTCAAGGATATAAAAACTTATTAACTCGTAACTCTATTTTTTTCATCACTTTATCACTTCATTAATAGGATGCTTTATCACTGCGTTACTTCATTAAATACATTCACAATTGCCTAAGCAACCATTTCAATTCAAGCAACCCAAAACGTTACCAAATCCTGTCCATAAACCTAAATCTGCAATCTACACTTCCATTCACTCTGCCCTTTTCCCCAACTCAACCTATCTGTAACATCCCCTATTCCCTCTCAAGCCACCTTGTATTCCCTACAATCACTTGTCTGTTTTCCCTCATTTATTCATCCTAATCCTTAATCTTTTCTCATTTATCTTTATTTTTCATATTTATTTCTCATTCTTTATCCTTATTTCTTATCTTTTATCGTTTTTCTTTTCTCCTTCTCTTTTCCTTTTCCCCCTTCTTTTTCTCCTCTCAATGTAGACCGCGACAGTCTGCGGACACTAGGACTCTCTGGGGGACCTCCTTGACAATCCCCTACCCAGCGAAGAAAAGACCAATGAGAGGGCGCTTTTCGGGGCAATAGTCTCATTTTATTGAGACCCAGATGTCCCCTCTCAAACGGGGGATTGAAACATTTTGCCCCGCCCTCTCATTGGTCTTTTCGCAGCGGATTTTCAATTTTTACTTGCAGGGATGGTCACAGAGGTCTACTAGAGAGCCCTAGGTCACACACCGAGCACGTCGACTCAATGCCCCATCTGCGCCGTATACTTCACCCACGCCACATACGCCAGCGTCACACTTACCACCATACCGATCGTAGCCATCAACATATAAGGCGACTCGCTGCCCATCAGCATCCCAAGCGCACTCTTATCTTCACCGACGAAGGCCTCCTGCATCACACCATTGAGGTCACGGAGCGAATCGCGGATCTCCTGCCATTCCACATCACCAGTGCGCAGCTGCTGCATCATGCGGGCATAAGAAGAAGAGACAACCTCCATATCGCTCTCTTTCATTTGCACGCTCATCGCCGGGCGAATGGCCAGATACAGCTGATAGTTCTGTTCAAACTGGTCCTTGAACTCGCTCAAGTCCCGCTCGACAGAAGCTTTCATCAAGTTCTGCATCTGTTTGGCGTATGGGTTGTAGTATTCGCGCCACATCGGTTGATGAGCGTGACTGAGTGCATCGATCGCGACACGGACCTGGGTAGCGTGCCAGAGCAGCTTTTCCTCGCTTACCTTGCTCGCGGAAAAACTCTTTTTCGCAGCCAAAATAGACTGTGTCACCGCGTTGAGACTTTCAATCCGAATCGTTACGGGGAGGATTTGGTTGGGGAAGATTTCCGCCAGCTTATCGATATTTGCACGCGCTCCGTCCAAATCTCCTTTGACGGTATCATTGAGCATTTCGCTTGCGATCTTATCTAATTCCGCCAACTGTTGATTCCCCGGCGGTTTTTCCATGGTTGTAAAAAAGTAACTAATAGGCCAAGCCAAAAGTAATCCCGTAACGACTAAAACCAGTAACAATTTCATGTTTTTTTGCAAAAGAAAAACCTCCTTTCCCCATAGTACAGCCTATGGAGCGGAGGACAAGATTAGACCTTGTTTCTGGTAAGAATCGTATTCAGGTACCAGATTAATGAAATGGAAACCAAGCTTAGCAAGACGGTACACAATCCCACAACACCTGTATAAGGCACAAGCTCAGCTGGAAGCCATGGATGAATATACATGACATAGTCTAGAAAATCATTATTCAGAGTCCACAAGGCTGCAATCCCAACCGGCACCCAGCTCAACTTGTAATAGCGGGCGTATAACGCTGATTCGACGGCCATTCCGGTGTGCGATACCATCAGCATGATATCTTGCCAATGAATCTCATTTCCGAGTGACCAGCCGGCAATGATGACCGCTACAGCCCATACCCCGTATTTAAAGTTTGTGATACTTGCCAAGGCTTCCAAAACAGGAACACTGCGGCCAATAATATATGTAAATAAGACCAACGTAAATAAGCCACTCCCTGTCGGACTATCCGGCACAAACACCCGTAAAAAAGCAGGCTCGGTACTGGCTAATTGCTCTTTATACCAATAGAAGCCATAGATGGTTCCCAGTAAGTTGATCACGAACAGAATCCAGAGAAACCAGGATTTCCCTAATGACTCCCAAAACCATACCCACATCCACTTCATTCTATCGTCTCCCATTTTAGCCTTGACACCTTCTGTCGTGTAAGTGAAACCGTCCGCTTGAAAGGAAGAAGCTGACCGAATAAGTCAGCCAGCTTCTGCTTGTTTCTTATTTCAAGCTTGCAAGATATTCAACGAGTTTGTTGAGATCCTCGTCGCTACCTTTGAACATACCAGGAGGCATAGAGCCTTTACCCTTGGTGATGATCTCTTTGATCTCTTCAGGTTTGTACTTTTCGCCAACCTTTTGGAGGTTAGGACCAGCAGTACCTTCGAGGTTTTTACCGTGACAGCCTTGGCAGCTTGCTTGAGCTGTCCAGATGTCGCCAGCTTTGAAGTTCGGATCAGCCGCTGCTGCCGGAGCATTTGCACCAGCGCCGCCGTGGCTTGCACCGTGTTTCTTCACGTGCTCATCGTGAGCAGCCCACGTGAGGAAGAAGATAGAGAACAGAGAAAGCATCATAAGACCAGTCGTAACTGGACGTTTCAACGGACGACGCTCTTTACCTGCATCGAGCCATGGTACGAGTACCATCGCACCGAACGCTACGCCTGGGATACCGAGAATCCCCAAGATAACGTAGTCACCTGCTGCCCAAGGATACTTGAGCAACTGATAGAGGAACAGGAAGTACCAGTCAGGCAGTGGAACGAAGGAAGTATCGTTCGGGTTCGCCTTCGCGGTCAGCGGAGATTCATGGGAAACAGTAAGAACGAGAAAAGCTATCAAGCCGACTGCCGCTACCATCCACTCTTTTAAGAGGAAGTTAGGCCAGAAAGCTTCAGACTTACCCGGAAAATCGGAGTAAGACGGTGAAATATTAGGGATGCGCTTCGCAGAAACCCGAGAATCTCCGACGAAGGTAGCATCTTTATCGTGTTTTGCCATGCTAATGCCTCCAGTTCGAAGATTTTATTATAGTGGACCTGAGATACCTTGTGCACGGATCATAACGAAGTGAGCACCCAGAAGACCGAGAAGTGCACCTGGGAGGAAGAATACGTGGATCGCAAAGAAGCGAGTCAGCGTTTGCGCACCTACGATTTCGCCACCGGTCAGAAGCGTTTTCAGGTATGGACCAACCCATGGTACAGTGTCAGCGATTTGCAGACCTACTTTAGTCGCAAAGTACGCAGTGTTATCCCATGGAAGCAGGTAGCCTGTAAAACCAAGACCGAGCATTACGAAGAAGATGAGCATACCAACAACCCAGTTCAGCTCGCGAGGTTTTTTGTAAGCACCTGTGAAGAATACGCGCAGAGTATGAAGGAACATCATAACGATTACGAGAGAAGCTCCCCAGTGGTGCATACCGCGAACGATTACCCCGAAGGCAACTTCTGTTTGCAGGTATTTTACCGATTCATACGCGTTGATGATGTCTGGTACATAGTACATGCTCAAGAACATACCAGACAGGATTTGGATTACAGTGATGAAGAACGTCAGACCGCCGAAGCAGTATACGAACGCGGAGAAATGGTGCGCCGGGTTAACGTGCTCTGGTACCTCATGGTCAGCGAGGTCACGCCACATTGGGGTGATATTCAGTCGCTCGTCCACCCAGTCATACATTTTTTGCATCATCTAGCCTGCCACCCCCTGGCGAGGATTTGGAATGACTTTACCCAGATATACCTTGCCTTCTTTCACTTCAACCTCATACTCATCGAGTGGTTTCAGTGGCGGTGTGCCAAGGATGTTTTCGCCATTGATCGCATAGCGGCCCAAGTGGCATGGGCAGAAGTATTGATCTTTTGTTCCATCTGGGTTCGTGTTCCAGTCAACTGTACACCCCAAGTGTTTACAGACCGGTGAAAGCGCGAGAATCTCGCCTTCCTCTGTCTTTCTTACCCAAGCTGCCATTGTAGTTTCAGACTCATACCAACCATCTTTGGTATGTACCTTGAAGTCAATGCGCTTCGGTTCAGGACCGAATTCATCTGCGTTTCCAACTGCTACTTTATCTCCACCAGCCGAGTGTTTCAGCAATGGATCGATTGCAAAACGAATCATTGGTGTGATCATACCTGCAGCTAGGAAACCACCAGTCCCCATGAGTGCATAGTTTAAGAACGTCCGTCTGGAAATTTCCTTTTTACCACTCACCCATTTTCCCTCCTATTCCTGATAAATTACGTACGATTGCAACTGCATACAAATAAAACTTACACTAGGTCAAACCAATAATAGCTAAACCGCTTAGCAGATGTCAAGAATGTGACCTGCAAACACAAGCGAATGTTAGGAGATTCGCACGATATTGTTGAGATTTTGTCAAAAATAGATCACCTTCCTGAAAAAAAGAGCTTTAATCGCTTCTACGCGACCAAGCTCAGGTTCGCTTACTCTATTTTGCCACTTTTGGTTGCCAAATATGTAAGATTTCTTTAAACAGGACATCAACGGTAATATCAAACCGAATCTGCGAATCTAAATCCTGGTCTCCGACCGTCAAAAATTGGACCTGTCCCTGCACCGTCTCTGCAGATAATGTAAAATCGTGCCCGGAAAAACGCAGGATCAGCTTATACGCAAAGTCTTGCGGCAGGTGCAGAGCCACCTTGCCCGCTTCGTCTGCCACGTGGTACGCTGCCGGAAACATCATGATCCGTCCTGTCAGACGCTGCTCAATCGCCCCTGCCAGGCTCATCAGATAGGTTAAGCGCAGGGCATGCTCGGGCAAAGGCCGGTCTTCTTCATAAATGTAATGCACCAGCAGCGCGGTATCCACGTATTCCTTGACTTCATCCCAATTCTGCAGAGCTTCTATATTCCATTGCATGACAACTCGCCTCTCTCGTTGAATCTGTGAACTAGATTACCACGAATCAAAGCAAGCCTGCAACGAATCTGTACACACGTTCTGCCTTACTTGGCTTCAAAGGCAAGAATCTGGCGCAGCTCGCTGGTAAGTGTCATGAACCGGTCTTTGTTTTTCACCGCCAATGCCTCGTCGATTTCACGATATAATGTTTTTTTACGGAACAGACGCACCTGTTGATCGATCATGATCTCCGACAACAGACCGGACATCATATTTTGCTGATTGTTAAAGAGAAAATTAGGCTTTTCCATTCCAGATCCCTCACTTCATTGTAATCGTGGTATCAACAAATCCATTGTACTGCTTCATCCAAGACTGGCTGGCATAGGTGCCAGTGTAGAGCCAATCCCCGTCTTCTGCCTGCCCCGCTTTGAGCAGCCCGAGATGCACCATCATTTTTAAAATCCGGGTGACTAAAATATCCTCTGGCTTGTCATAATAAAAAGGCTTGATCCATGGCAACAGTGTCTGGGACAGTCTCTCTTGGCTGATCCAGCGGCTCGTGGCCATCCGTGGGATCAACTGGGTGAGCAGCGGCAGATTGGGTATCGCCCGCTTGTACAGACGCATCCAGAAACGCACCAGATCATGGTAAGTCTGATCCGTATAGGTCTCTGCAAAACGCTCCGCCCCTGACTCTGTGATCTCCAGCCGGCCTGAGATTTCCTCAATCCAGCGGTGATAGTAACAGAAGTCGTACAAGAGAGAAAAACGGTCAGGATACAAATCAAAATGCAACCCGTAGCCAAAGCGCCATTTTTGCGGCGGCAGTGGTTCTTCCTTGACGCTTAAAAACTCCAGCAGCTGTACCTGATACCGCTTGTACATCCCCCCATCCGCAGTGAGCGGGACCGGCTCTTTTGCTAAAAATTGTAGGAAGAGCATGATGTCATCGCACATAGCCGTGCCTTCATCGCGGTATGCCAAGGGTTCGTACGGGATCGGTTCCTGCTGCCCGCGCCACAGAGTAAGCCAGGCTTGGATATATGGCTCGCGCAGATCGGCCGGAATCTGATACTGGCCGATGAGGTTGCCCTTGGCCGGAAATAACCAGCCTCGCTTGATGGCGATTGCAACCTGTTTCCGCGCTGCCTCTTTCTTCTGCTCCTCACCGTCTGGAAGGGCCATGCTAGCCTTCGCCAGCAGATCCTCCAAGGTAAGACGGTCGCGTTTATCGAGGAACAAAAGCAAGAGGAAGTGCGTATCCACCGATGACAGCTGCTCCACTTCATGCGTAATCGTCTGCGAGTGACGGAGTCGCGTCATCAGCGTGGTAATCAACTCATTTTTGGAGTGAAGGTTACCTTCGTACCCGTAGTGACTGGCAATTTGGTGAAGCTGCCCGATATCGGCATAGACCAGTACCTCAGCTAAGTTCATTTGCGAATCCCTTCTATCCTGGTTACTTTAGCTACCATTCTTGCCAAAGTCACAGGATTTAAACAAAGAAAAAGCAGGTTCCGCTAAGGGAAACCTGCTTTTTAATTTTAATTTCCTATTTTATTTTAGGCCAATTCTTTCAAAGTATACCCGTCGTGCAATTATACTCTCACTAATAAAAGAAATATATTCTACAAATAATTGTTCCAAATCATTAATAACAATTTCATTGGGTTTTTTATCGATTGATAAGTGATAGTACCTTTTCGGCGAAAATGTAGCAGGTTCCCAAATCTCAGTCATTGCATACCCTGGTTTTGTAGAACCAAAATAAATTAATAAATACACCCCAGTGGTAGAAGGAATCGGACTTATTACCATATAGCTATTGGGAATTAGCAATGTTCCATTCCCAAAAGTTAATATTACTGTATTATTAGTATTTCTTTCTTTAAGATTTAAAGCATAAATATCGTGATACCTACCACTTTCATCTATTTTCCTACAATAATATTCAACTTCTAAGGCATCTTCCGTTTTATTATATAAAAATTCAGCAACTTGAGCCGCATTCGGAACATTACCAATATTAACTACTTTCACGCCAGAATCTGCTCTTTTTATAAGTTCACCAGTTTTCCCCTCTGCCCATTTTAGTATATCTGTTATTAGTTCTTTTATGATATTGAGCTTGTCGGTTTGTGATTTTGCTATATATTTAACTGAACCATGTTCAACATTTAAAACTTTATCCAACTCGCCTAAAAAGTCCTGTATTTTTTCAGTTTGGGGTTCAAGTTTCTCTTCTTTAATTTGCTCAATATTAGTTAAAGATTCAGGTAAAGCTTCAGATACATCCTTTCCCTTTACCCTACTAATAGCAAGGCTACCGGCCTGCTCTCCGGTAAATACAGGTGTTTGAACATAACCATACCTTTTAGATAGTTCTATAGTTTTATCCATTACATAATTCTTTAGATTATCTAATGTAACAAACTCTCCATCAATAGTAGCAGAACCTGAGAGTCCTTTTACCAAAAAATACGAGAATATTCCATGTCCAAGCTCTCCAAATTCATGTGCAAACTGGTCTTCTTTACATGCCGCTAATGTGGCCCAACCTTCAGCCCCTACGATTAAGTGTTTTTCTAATACAGGCTTAATAAGATTTCCAGTTCTTCTCATCATTCTTCCAGAGTGGCAAGCATCAAAGAATCTTAATTTAAACTTCGCCACAGAAGCACTAAAGTACTCGTTTACCTTATTCATCGGAATTGAAGAGTCTTTTAAAATATTTTCTCTATATTCTTTCGTTATAAGAAAGCTATCATTTTCATCACTTGTACCATGTCCTGCAAAATAGAATAGTATTGAATCTTCTTCAGTTGCTTTATCACACATAAGTTGTATCTTGGAGAGTATATCACTGTTGGTTGGTCGTTCGGCTTTATTATGTTGAACATCCGAAAATAACCATACATCATCCTCGCTATAATCAGAATAATGAATAAGTGCCTCGTAAAATGCTACAGCATCAGCACCACAAAAGTTCAAATTGTTTATGTCAGTGCCGCTGTAGTCATTAATACCGACAATAACCGCATATCTTTTAGCCGTGAGTTGCAAACTCATAATTAGTCCTCCTGACTCTACAACCATTGCATTTTTTAGCTTTTCAAAATTATACCATATACCTATTTAATAATCCCAAGATCTTCAAAAGTGAAAACAAAACCCCTCAATAGGAATTAACCTAAATGAGGGGTTAACAAAATTACACGGAATCCTCTTCCTGCTCATCCCACTGCTTGAGCAGCTGCTGGTACTGTCTCGCTTCCTCATATCGTCCCGCTTGAGTCAACAGCGCAGTCAGACGGCGGATCTGGTCAAGCTCAAAGCCGGACAGATCTACATATGTGGTCAACGATTCAATCGCCTTATCCGTCTTGCCCATGGACAGGTAGATGTCAGCCAAGATCGGATAGGCTGTCACATACTCCTCATCCATCGCGATTACGCCCTCCATATAAGGAAGCGCCTCATCCAGACGGCCCAGATAGAAGGCCATCAAGCCGCAGCCGTAAAGAATCTCCGGAGCCTGATCCACTTTGGCAGCCTGCATGTAATACTTGTAAGATTCCTCAAAATCACCGTGCTGGGCATAGGTACGCGCTTTTAACAACATCGTAGAGACCGCCTCTTCAGACACCCCGCCCAAAAGGTCCAATGCTTTGGAGACATCGCCGCTCTTCGCGTACATATCGCCGAGCGCTGTCTTGATATCCTCGTTGTCTGGCTCTTTTTGGCTGGCCATCTCCAAATACTTGATCGCCACCTCATCAAGATCCTGCAGGGAGTTCAGATCAGCGAGCAGCAGATAGAGCTGCACATGGTCGACACCCTCATCCTTGAGCTTATACAGATAATGCTGTGCTTTATCATAATCAGCTTCGTCCAACGCAATCTCCGCAAGCAGCAGCTCACATTCCTGACGCAGCTCGTCGCTTACCTCATCCCCTTTTCCGAGGATTTCGTCCAGGATATCGGCCGCTTCCTGTATATGGCCCAGCTGGTACCACACGTCTGCTAGATAGAGCATGACTTCTGGAAGGTCCTTTCCGTGCTCTTCGACCTTTTGCAAGACTTGAATCCCGAGCTCAAACTCATCGTTCTCAATCTTCTTCACTGCTTCGTCTATCACGCGAATCCATTTTTTCGGCATTGGTCATCACCTCGTGTATGTAGAAAAAATAAGTCACAAAAGACCGTCACAACAGGACGGTCTTTCCATTTACCTAGCATTATATACGATTTTTATGCTCTTGTAATCCAGCTCATCGTCAAAACTGTAATCAGGATCCCAAAAAAGCTGAGAACCAGTGGAAAATTAGGCTTGGTATGATCCACTTGGTTGTCTGAGGTAATCTCTGCGAGCATACTTGCTGAACTGTCAGCCTGGGCCAGCAACGACATGTTGGAGGCATCTGTCACCTCTGTCTGCTGATCCGAGCCAACCACCGCAACGGTAGAATCGATCGCTTCCGGCTCTTGGACAGCCTCTTCTGCGACGCCTACATTGGCTTTTAAGTTATCGGAGATAATTGATTCTGCCTTGGCACTGTACGGCATAAATCCATCCTGCTGCTGATCGGTGTTAGAATACAACGTAAAAGAACAAATCATTAATAGAATCATGGCAGCACTCAAACCGATCCGGCGCATTTTGGCCGTAAGTGTAAAGACTTTTCTTCCGATTGGAATTGCCCACTTCTCCTCCGAGAGAATCCGGGCCATGACTGCATCCACAATCGAAGTGGAGGCAGCAACTGCACTGTACTGCTGTTTGTCCGATTCAATCCAGTCACTGCTGTCTACGATAAAATCGTACTCCGAACGGCAAGCCGCGCATCCGGTCAGATGATTGTCCATCCTGCGGCGGGTCAGTTCGGGTAAGCAATTGTCCGCATAATCGGGCAATAGTTCTTGAGCTTCTTCGCACCTCATCGCTTACTCATCCCTTCGGCTTCCTCCAAATGTGGTTCTACAAAATAGGCTTCTAACTGATTTTTGATGCTCTGACGCGCACGGAATAGAAGCGATTTGACCGAACTGACAGTCAAGTCGAGAATGGAGGCAATCTCACCGTAATCCATTTGCTCATATTCACGTAATATTAAGGCTGATCGCTGTTTTTCGGGGAGGTTATTAATCGCTTGACGCACTAAATCTTCTCGTTCGGTCTGTAACAGCTGTTGTTCGGGCAGGCGTTCAAACGACACGGATGGCACAGTCAGCGTATCTTCCAGATAAATATCGGCATTGCGGCTCTTACGCAACTCACTGAGCACCGTATTGCGCGCAATCGTATACAACCATGTGGAAAAGGTAGCCTCCACATCGCGGAAAGAATGCAGACTCTTGTACGCCTTATAAAATGTCTCCTGACTCAGATCTTCCGCCATATGCTCCAGATGGGCCTGGCGCAGCATGTGACTGACGAAGGACAGGATTTTCTTTTCATAGCGGCGGATCAACTCGGCGTAGCACTCCACATTGCCTTCTTTTATTTCTCGGATTAACTGGGAATCGGTCATAACTATTGGTTTACCTCCTCAGCGATTCCGAACCCCCCAGCGATCTTTGTATACCATTAGACCACTGAGATTGCCAAAAGTTGCGGTACACTCAAAACTTTTATGCTAATTTTGTTAGGAATCCCTTTTATGAAAAAACCCCCAATAAATGGGGTCAGATCGCGTAGTTATAAGGTTGTAAATTTTTCAATATATTACCAGTTCCAATGACGGGTATGTGTTCTCCTTCATGGAAAACCCATTTACCTTTCGACATGACGTGAGCTATCTTACATATTTCGCTAAAATTGAGAATAGAGGAAAGTTCATAATTTGTCAACCAGTTTTGCTTCGAAATGAACAAAATGTCTGCATCGGCGCCAGGCAAGAGGCTCCCCTTCTGCGGATAACAGCCGATTGCTTTGGCCATGTTTGTGGATGCGACACGGACAAGAAGCGACAAGAGTTTGTCCGGTCTGTACGCTTTTTTACGGAGCCGCTCGGCAAACCGGTCGATGGGACAGATGACGGGCAGATACCCAAACCAGTTTTGTTGAATCGTATGCAGCACCCGCTCGATCTGTTCTCCCCCGATCATCGCAATTCGGTAAAAATCATCCTTATCCGTATGAGCGGGCTCGATCTCTTCCATACACGTACGGATTTTACCAAAGAAACAGTGCTGGAGCCACCATTCATTGATCAGTCGGCGCTGCTCACGGGTGACCGATTCTTTGGGTGTATGCAGATGGACAGCTAGCCGGGCATCGTGAAACAGGGGATAGAGGTTGTCCCAGTCGATTTTTTTCACTTCATCTAGCGATTGTACCGTCAGCTCCAGTAAGCGGAAGCCTTGGTCACGCAGCTTGCGGATTCGCTTGGGGGTAAAGGTATGCACCTCCAGATTCACCCGGACCGCATAATCGATCGGACTGTTGTAGTGCGGGGTCAACTGATAATGCAGCTGAAGCTCGTCCATCCAGCTCTCCAGACGGATCGAGTCTACCACTGTCGTCACTCCCTGGGCAATCTGCCTGCGGATCTCTTCTACGTAGGCTGCTTTTGGCTGGTGGTGCTTGGTCTGCCGCGAGAGGAACTGAATGAAGCCGGGCAACAGGTAATATTCAGCGGCATCGATGACGAGGGGCGCCTCTCCTTCCACCCTGACAGAAAACGTGTCTTTGGCTACACGCTTGATTTTGCCGTGTTCTATCCAGATATCTGCTTCTTTGAGACCATACGCCGTGACAATCGTGGCATTGCGGATCAGAAGTGACGGTTCGCTCAAAGGCTCGTACCCCCTTGTCGGCACAGACTTGTCCGTTTGGATTTGTACGAGCATATGCGCCTTGGACAAAAAAAAGAACCGCCGTGTTATGTAAGCGCATTCTGTAAGCGCATTCAAACGGCGGTAGCACAATCGTGCTTTTATATTTTGGATAGGAGTGGAGAGAAACCATACTGTACTTTTTATTATACCCAGCTTTTAATAATTGTCAAATTATTTTTTAAAAATAAAAGAGAGTTTTCTCACTTGATGCTGGAAAACTCTCCCTTTATCCATTTTTTATTTGCTTTTGGTTCCGGTCTGCTTCAGTTCGATACTGCCCGCCTTTGTCTCAAGGGTGATCTCCTTGCCCCCGCTGCCGAAGGTCTGGCTGACGGTGGAGCCTGTGCCGACCTCTGTAACCATCAGATTTTTGCCTTCGACCTCACCCATCTCTGCGGTGGCTGTGAGCTCGAACGAAGCGTCTGTGGGATGCATCACTTCGATCGACCCCATTTCATTGCGTACATCCCAGTCGCCTGCAATCTGATAGAAGGTTGAGATTTTGATCTCGCCCATCTCGTTCTCGGCGTCTAACTTGCCTGCGGGGTTCTTGATGGTGATGCTGCCAAGCTCTGATTTGACTGTCGTCTCTCCGATATCGGTCAAGCTGATCGCACCCGCTCTGGAGGTTGCTTTTACAGCTGTCGGGATATCGGTGGCCTGAATCGATCCCAGATCTGTATTGAGCACAGCCTCTGTGACCTTGGATACCTCAATGGCGCCTGTCTGCTGGTCGGCATAGACTTGGACGGTTCTTGGCACACGGACAGTGATGTAGACTTCTTTTAGCTTCTTGTGCTCCTCTACTTCGATTTGTAATTCGGAGCCGTTTTGCTCGACAGAGACTTCCAGTTGAGAGCTTATGCTTTTGGCCTCTTCTTGGGTCTGGGCTTTGATGTTGGCGTCGATCTTGACCGTTGCGACGGGATCGTCTGTGCCGATGACCTTGACCTCGCCGAGCGAATTGTTGATGTGGACGGATTCAATATCGGACGCTGACAATTCTGCATCGTGGAGCGTGACCCGGCTGCTCGGTCCGCTGATGATCGGCAAATTCTTCTCCAGGCCGTTCTGAACCGCCTCCAGGCTGCCCCAATCACCGTCTGACGTTTTGAAGCCTGGGATAAAGCTGGCGATCAGGATGATGACACCGGTCAGGACGATGCTTTTGCGGTCCAACTGCCATCTCGTCCCGCTGTCACCCGGTCTGATCTGTCTGTAGACCAGTTCACCGCCAACTGCGATCAGGATCAGAGGCCAAAATGGGAGGATACGGGGAAGCCACTGAGAGCCGGTCAACTTGTCTACGAGGATCGCTGTGCCTAGTGCAACCAAGGTCAGCGCTAATTGGTATCTTCCGATCTTTTTGTTCAAATGAAATCTCTCCTTACGAATTCAGATTACGAAACAGGCTCTGGTCCATCGAGGAGACTTCGCCGCGTTCCAGCTGTTCTCTTTTCTGAAAAACATGAAATACCGAGAAGAAAAACGTGATCGGAATCAAAAAAGCAAATGGCATGCCATCAAAGCGAGCTGTCAGCCAGATCGTCATGAAAAAGAGCGCCATCATCTCAAGGCCCTGCCGGATGAACCCGAGATACATATGCGCGAGTCCTGGTACGAAGCAAAACAGGAACGTAATGAATTTACTTTTGCGCTTGGGCTGCAGGGCTGGCTGGGTGGTGGCATGATTGGCTTGCTGATGCTTAGATGGACGAGTTGTTGTATCTGCAAACGGATTGCCAGCAAATGATGCAGAACCAACCGTTGCAGTGCCTTCTCCGGTATGTAGACCTGTCCCGTATCTCTTTTCAGCATGTTCCCCGATCAGACGGATACATTTTTCACATAATACGTTGTTATTGATAATATTCATGCACTCTTCGCAAAGGTCGGTAGCGCACAGACGACAGACACCCATCGCATTGCGGGTGGAATGGTAATGACAGCTCACAGCATGTTACCTCCTACCAAATATTCACAAGTACAGCCTATTCCCTACTCTACAGAAAAAGTTGCGAAAATGAAACATTTTTTGGTGATATGTCGCAAATCTATCACGATATTACGATGTAACGCATATAAGGTATGTTTTAGGCCATTTTGCATCACGCTACAAATGATATGGATATATGGGAGTGAATAACAAGTGGCCGAACACTTTGAATTATTTATCTTACTGCTTGGGGTAGCCGCCGCTGTGACAGCAATAGCCAACAAGCTGGGGCAGCCGTATCCGATTGCCCTCGTCATCGTCGGTACACTGATTGGTATCGTACCAGCTGAGGGCTTGGAAACAATCAAAGATGTCGTGGTGGCAGATGAATTGTTTCATTTTATCATCGTCATGCTGTTTCTGCCGACGCTACTGGGGGAAGCGACCCTCAAAATGCCTTTCTCACACATCAAACAAAGCATGAAGCCAATCGTATTGTTGGCGATTCTCGGGACTCTTCTTTCCTTTGTACTGACAGGATTTATGAGCATGTACATCCTTGGGTTGCCGCTTGCGATTGCGTTTGTCTTTGCAGCGCTGATGTCTGCAACCGATCCAATCAGCGTGATCTCGATTTTTAAAAGCATGGGTGTACCGCACCGTCTGGCGACGATCATGGAAGGCGAAAGCCTGGCAAATGACGGGGTTGCGGTTGTGTTTTTCAAGATTTCGGCCTTCTCTCTGCTGGTCTATGTGGAAGCTGGTGCCTTTGGATTGGTAAAAGGCTTGGGAGATTTCTTCCTGGTGGCGATGGGGGGCGCGGCGATCGGGTTTGTGCTGTCGTTCCTGTTTTCGCAGATCACAAAGTTCTATGATGATTATCCACTGGAGATTCTGTTCTCGATGCTGTTGTTCTACGGTTCTTTTTTTATTGCGGAGCATTATCATGTGTCAGGTGTGATAGCTGTGGTGGTCGCCGGGCTGGTCTATGGAAACTATGGCGCGAGGATTGGCATGACACCGACGACCCGTCTCAATATCCGTTCGTTCTGGGATGTGACGGCACTGGTGGCGAATTCGCTGATCTTCTTGCTTGTCGGGCTGGAGATTGACCGGATTCACTTGGCTGATAAATGGCAGATGGTGCTGTTGGCCATCGTGATCGTACTGGTTTCCCGCAGTCTGGCGGTGTATGGCAGTCTGCTGTTTGACAAGACGACTCCGTGGGCGTGGCGCCATGTGTTCAACTGGGGTGGACTGAAAGGCTCTCTGTCCATCGCGCTGGCCTTTAGTCTGCCGAGGGATTTTCCGGGTCGCGAGGATATCTTGGTGCTGGCATTCGGTGTGGTGCTGTTCTCGTTGATTATTCAGGCGCTGACGATCAAGCCGTTGATCCAAAAGCTTGGTCTGGTCTCCTCCACACATGAAGGAAGCGAATACGAGAACCTGTTGACCCGCTTCCACCGTTCCATCGCGGCCCGTGAAGAACTGGCCCGTATGGAAAAAATGGCGCTGATCTCCCCTACTGTCTACCAGACGCTGGATCAAGAATATGAGCAGCAGATTAATGTGTGCCGCCGGGAGATGGATACGTTGTTCTGCCGTTATCCACAGATTCAAGAGCAGCAGATCGAAGCTGCCCGCCGTCAGACACTGTATGCGGAGCAAGAAGCGATTGCCCGTCTCGAGCATAAGGAGATCGTATCACCTGATACTGCTGAGCAGGCGCGTCGGGAAGTGATCGGAAAGCTGGTAACGTTGTTGGAAAAAGAGAATCATTAACCAATTGGAAGGCAGCATAAAAAGAGGATTGTCTATGCAAAAAGCACCGTTTCCTACTGAATGAAGAGGTAGGGACGGTGCTTTTGTTTGCAGACAGAAGGGACAATAAGTAACTGAATGTGACTGGCTAGGTATGATTGACAGACTGCTTATCGGCTGATCTGTTCAGCAAGTAGGTAGAGGCTAGTTACTGACTGATCTCTCCAGTAATTGGCTGAGTTCAGTTTACTGACTGATCTGCTCCAGCAATTGGGCAAAGCCTGGGAATGAGACGTTGATCGCCTCAGAATTGTGGATTACCGTCTCTCCTGGGGCAGCCAAGCCTGCAATTGCCATCGCCATGCCGATGCGGTGGTCACCCATGCTGTCGATCTCTGCGGCGGTGAGTTGGGCAGAGCCTTCGATGATCATACCGTCATCGGTTGGCGTGACAGTAGCACCGAATTTGCTCAGTTGGGAGACGACAGTAGCGATGCGGTCGGTTTCTTTTACCTTCAGCTCTTCGGCGTCACGGATGATGGTTTGGCCTTTTGCCTGGGTAGCGAGAACCGCGATGACTGGAATCTCGTCGATCAGACGTGGAATCAGGTCGCCTTCGATCACTGTTCCAGTCAGTTCACTGTGTGTCACGACGATGTCAGCTATCGGCTCCTCGTTGACGATGCGTTGGTTGGTCAGCTCAATCTGTCCGCCCATCGCTTTCACCACGTCGATGATACCGGTACGGGTTGGATTGATGCCGACATTTTCAATGGTCAGCTTGCTGTTTGGCACCATCATGACCGCGACGATCAGGAAAGCTGCCGAAGAGATGTCGCCCGGTACGACGATCGAGCGTCCTTTGAGTGACTGTCCACCTTGGACGGACACGCTGTTGCCTTCTTGTACGATCTCAATGCCGAATGCACGGAGCATCCGCTCTGTGTGGTCACGGGAGACGGTCGGCTCCACCACGGTGGTTGTACCTTTTGCCTGCAGACCTGCGAGCAGGATCGCTGATTTGATCTGAGCGCTTGCTACAGGGGATTGGTAAGTGATCCCAGTCAGTTCGCCGCCACGGATGGCAAGCGGTGTGAACTCACCGTTTCTGCGGCCATCGATCTTGGCACCCATCTCGCGGAGCGGGCCGACGACACGGCGCATCGGACGCTTGGCAATCGACTCATCCCCTTCCAGTACGGTATGGAAAGGCTGGGTGGAAAGAATCCCTGAGATGAGGCGAATCGTGGTACCGGAGTTGCCGACATCCAGCTTTTCCGTCGGTTCTTGCAGACCAAACCATCCGTTGCCTTTGACGGTTACACGGTCGCCGTCTTGCTGGATCTCTACGCCCATGCGCTGAAAGCAGCTAATCGTGCTGAGACAGTCAGCTCCTGGCAAGAATCCGCTGATCTCTGTCGTACCTTCCGCCAGCGCGCCAAACATGACAGCACGGTGTGAAATAGATTTATCACCCGGTACACGGACCGTTCCTTGAATCTGTTTGGCTTGTTTTACTTGAAGCATATGGTTCCTCTCCTTTTGCGTCTCTGGTTTGTTTGTGTGTTCAATTACTCCCTCGGGTACACATGGTAGTCAAAATAACGCAGAATCTCCGCACCTTTTTCCAGTTCCCGTTCATTGCGGAAGGTGATACGCAATACGCCCAATTGATCCTCACGCGTCTCACGGATTTGAATATTGGTGATGCTGATCTGTTTGCTGCCGAGCAGGGTCGTGATTCGGCCAATCTCACCCGGATGGTCGGGGATATCTATGTACAGATCAAGCAAGGGCTCGATGGCACCGCGTTTGCGCTCTGGCAGGTTATCGCGAGCGTCTCTGGCATCACGGAAAAATTCCTCGATGCCGTCTCCATCACCCGAAGCAACCAACGCCATAATATTCTCGAAGCCCTGCCGCCAGTCGGTTGCGATCTTGATCAGGTAATCGCGGTTGTTGAGCAGGATATCGCGCCACATGCGCGGATTGCTCGAAGCGATCCGAGTGATGTCACGAAATCCCCCTGCCGCCAGACGGTGGTGCCATTCCTTCTCCTCATTGTAAGCGGACACTTGGTTCACGAGCAAGGCAGCGATCAGGTGCGGAAAATGGCTGACCGCTCCAACCACTTCATCATGCTCGTCCGGCTGCATCACCACCACATGGGCACGGGTGAGCGACAGCATCTGCTGAAGTCTCTCTACCTGCCCGGTCGGCACATCGGGGGTGGGGGTGAGTACGTAGTAGGCATTCTCAAACAGTAGCTCGTTAGCTGCTTCGACACCAGATTTGTGTGAGCCTGCCATCGGGTGCCCGCCGATGAACGTCACATTCTTTTGCGAAAGGATACCCGCATAGTCAACGATTCCCGTCTTGGTACTGCCTACATCAGTGATAATCGCCCCTTCTTTGAGGGTCAGGTCTGAGAGTTGACGCAGTAAAATTCGGATTTGTTCAACGGGCGGTGCCATGATAATCACATCTGCATCCAGAACAGCTGTCTGCAGGTCAACCGTCCCCTCGTCGATGATTCCGTTTACCAGTGCTTTGTTAATATTGGCTTCGTGTACATCAAAGCCGATGATATGATGGCTCGAATCTCGTCTGAGGGACAATGCAATCGAGCCGCCTATCAGCCCAATCCCCAGTATGGCTATCGTGGTTTTCATCTCCAGTATCCCCTATCTTGTCTCTGATCGGTCTCTCGTCTATATCTATCAAGAAAATCTATCGCGCATAAAAGCGTTAAAGTGTGTTGGTGAAACGAATGCCGGTGGAAAAACCGGCATCTGTTGTGTATGGCTGGGTTGATAGAACCATGCCTGTCATGTTACGAAAAGCTGCTTGCAGAATAGACGCAGGGCTTACTTGTTGGAAGCTACGCCTACCGTGTTGGCAAGAGCTTGGAGCATCTGGTCGTTCTGCGCTTCGTTACCAATGGTGATCCGCAGATAACCTGGGAAGCCAAGTGCGTTACCGGAACGGGTGATGATACCTTGCTTCAGCATTTTACTGAATGCTTCATCGGAATCAATGCCTACGTTCACAAGCACAAAGTTCGCTTGGGATGGGTAGTAGCTAAGACCCCACTCGTCGAATTTGTCGGTTACTTGTTTGAGGCCTTGACGGTTGAGATCGCGGCATCTCACGACGAACTCTTGATCAGCGAGGGATGCGCGGGCAGCAGCCTGTGCCAATGTGCTGGTGTTGAATGGTTCACGCACACGGTTGAGCGTGCTGATCATATCTTCAGATGCGACACCGTAACCTACGCGCAGTGCTGCAAGACCGTAGATTTTGGAGAAGGTGCGCAGGATGATCAGGTTTGGATATTGCGCGAGCATAGGAACGGTCTGTGGATATGCTGCATCCACTACGTATTCGTAGTATGCTTCGTCGAGCACGACCATCACGTCTTTGCTTACTTTACCCAAGAAAGCAACCAGCTCTGCTTCGGTATTGATTGTACCGGATGGGTTGTTCGGGTTGCAGACCCATACGACGCGGGTGTCGGCTTTGATCGCCGCTGCCATCGCATCGAGATCGTGAACGCCGTCTTTGAGCGGCACTTCAATCACTTCTGCACCGTCGATGGTAGCGTTGGATTTGTATTGTGGGAAGGTCGGAGTGGCCATCACAGTGCTTGTACCTTCACCGAGGTAGGCACGGGTGATCATCTGAACCACTTCGTCAGAACCATTACCAAAAATCAGCTGATCGGCTTTGACGCCCAGGAAATCAGCCAGTTCCCAGCGAAGCTGCATGGAGCCGCCATCTGGATAGATCGCAAGCGTGTCGAGCTGTGCACGGATCGCTTCTTTTGCTTGTTCAGAGCAGCCAAACGGGTTTTCGTTGGATGCCAGCTTGATTACTTCGGTGAGACCTAATTCACGTTTTACCTCATCAATCGGTTTACCTGGTTTATAAGGGGGTACATTCAGAATACGCTGTTTAGGTTGCATCAGGTTCACTCCAGACAGGTTATGTTTACCTGTTATTGTACACAAGGACAGAGCCTTTTTCAAAAAAATTTTTCATTTGTTTTCAGCTACTGCGTATCAAAGACCCGAACCCGCTCGACAAAATGCTTGATTTTAGCGTGATCCTTGACGCCGTCGGTCTCTACACCACTGGAGATATCTACAGCATACGGCTGATAGTTCGTAAGCAGTTCCGATATATTCTCTTCATTCACCCCGCCTGCCACGAAAAACGGGACATCCCCCGTGTATTCGCGCAGTTTGGGGATTTCCGACCAGGCAAACCGTTTGCCGGTGCCGCCCGCCTGCTTCGGATCGTGGGTATCGAACAGGAATGCAGAGACATGAGGAAAATAGTCTGCGATGTTGGTCAGCTGAGCAAAATCGCCCCCCACTGTCAACGCTTTCCATACCTCTACACCGTAACGTTCACGGACCAGTGCACAGATACCCGGTGTCTCCTGCCCGTGAAGCTGGATGACATCAAGCGGCGCATGGGCCATCACCTCGTCGAGCTCCTCCAGTGACGGATTAACGAAGACCCCTACCGCTCGCGGACGCTCAGGTACAGCGCGAAGCATCGCCCCTGCTTCGGTACCGCTCACCTGACGTTTGCTTGGGGCAAACACAAAGCCGACGTAGTCCACCCCACATCGCTTTAGCAGTTGCAGGGTAGCCACGTCTTTGATTCCGCATATTTTGACCGTGGTCATGCTTAGCGTACCTCTTGTGTCTGGTTCGCTGCTGGCTTTTCTCCGACCAGATCAATGACGGCTTGGGCGATGTCATCTTGGCGCATGAAGTGTTCGCCGACCAGCACGGAGCGTGCCCCGATGCTGTGCAGATACGTGATATCAGAAGCGGAGGAAATGCCGCTTTCGCTGACCAACGGGATATCTGCAGGCACTTGGGTGATCAACTGCTGAGTCGTTGCGATGTCGGTCTGAAACGTTTTGAGGTTGCGGTTGTTGACACCGAGCAGCTTTGGTGTGGTGCTGTTCAGCACGGTTTCGAGTTCCTCTGTATCATGAACCTCGATCAGCACATCAAGACCCACACTCTCGGCCACTTGGTTCAGGTGATGAAGCTCATTGCCGTCGAGAATGGCCGCGATCAACAAAATGCAGTCCGCACCTGCTGCACGGGCTTCCAGCACTTGAAGCTCGTCGATGAGAAAATCTTTGCGGATCAGCGGGATCTGGACAGCTTGGCGGATTTGGCGCAAGTACTCCAGATTGCCTTGAAAATACTGTTGATCGGTCAAAACGGACATGGCATCCGCTTGCGCTGCCGCATATGCTTTGGCAATCTCCACTGGGTCGAACTGTTCACGGATGATGCCTTTGGATGGCGAAGCCTTTTTCACCTCGGCGATCACACTGACCGGACGGGCGCTGTTGATAAGTGCGTTGCGAAAGCCGAGTGTATCGGGCATCGTTTTGATCTGATTGAGAAAATCTTCGGCGCGGGTGGCAGCCTTCAGTTGGGCCACCTCTTGCTTTTTGGTTTCGACGATCTTATGAAGCATGGGTCATCCCTCCTGCCACATCACGGAATTGTTCGAGCTTGCGGTTGACATCACCGCGTTCAATTGCTTCTGCCGCTTTGATCACGCCGTCTTGGATCGAGATCGCACGGCCGGACAGATAGAGAATCGCGCCCGCATTGAGCAGGACGATGTCGCGGGCCGCACCGCGTTTGCCTGAGAAAACTTCACGGATGATCGTCGCATTCAGGTTCGGATCTCCGCCTTTGATCGCTTCGGCTTCATGGCGCTCTAAGCCAAATTGTTCCGGGGTGATTTCGTACGTGGTGATCACGCCGTCACGCAGCTCAGCGACGCGGCTTGGGCCGGTGACAGTCAGTTCATCAAGGCCATCCTCGCCTGCGACGACGAGGGCGCGTTCTACACCGAGTTCACGCAGGACTTCGGCGACTGTCTCGATCAGGGAAGCATCATAGACGCCGAGCAGTTGTGCTTTTGCTCCGGCTGGGTTGGTCAAGGGCCCGAGCAGATTGAACACCGTGCGCATTTTCAGCTCTTTGCGCGGACCTGCCGCATGTTTCATCGCTTGGTGGTACAGCGGGGCGAACAGGAAGCAGAGATTGGTCAGTGTCAGGCAGTCAGCTGCACCTTCCGGGGACAGCGTAATCGGCACTCCCAATGCTTCGAGCACGTCGGCACTGCCGCTTTTGCTCGACACGGCGCGGTTGCCGTGTTTGGCTACCTGCACACCTGCACTGGCTGCGACGATCGCTGCAGCGGTGGAGATGTTGAAGGTATCCGCTCCATCCCCGCCTGTTCCGCATGTATCAACCAATCCATCACGCTCGAGTGGAAAACGAACCGCGCGCTCACGCATCGCCTGCGCAAACCCGATGATCTCCTCCACCTGTTCCCCTTTGAGGCGAAGACCGGCGAGAAACGCGCCGATCTGTGCTGGTGTGGCGTTGCCGTCCATAATCTCGCCCATGGCCCCCCGTGCGGTTTCACGGTCGAGATGTTTTCCCCGGATGATCAAATCCAGTGCTTGCGTAATCATACTCTCGCCCCCTCTAGAAATAACTGCTCTGCCTTTTCCAATGCGCGGATCATCCCCGCTGCTTTATTCACCGTCTCCTGATACTCGCTCTCTGGTACGGAATCTGCAACGATCCCTGCCCCTGCCTGCATATGGGCTACGCCGTCTTTGAACAGCAGTGTACGGATCGTGATACACATATCGAGATTGCCCGTAAAGCTGATGTAGCCAATCGCCCCTGAGTAGGTGTGACGCGCATCCGGCTCCAGCTCGGCGATGATCTCCATGGCCCTAATCTTCGGCGCTCCAGACACCGTACCCGCAGGAAATGCGGCCAGCAACGCATCGAATGCATCCAGATCCTTGCGCAATTTGCCCGTTACGTGGGAAACAATGTGCATGACATGGGAGTAGTTTTCAATTACCATCTGCTCTTCTACCTGTACGCTTCCGTATTCAGCGACACGGCCTACATCGTTGCGTCCAAGGTCTAAGAGCATATAGTGCTCGGCGCGCTCTTTCGGGTCTTGCAACAAATCCTCAGCAAGTGCTGCATCCTCCTCGGGTGTCGCTCCACGCTTGCGGGTGCCTGCGATCGGACGCACCTCTACCTTTTGATCCTCGACGCGTACAAGAAGCTCTGGGGAGGTCCCGACGATCGTCTCTCCCTCGTATTGCAGGATGTACATGTATGGGGACGGATTCAGCGTACGCAGCACACGATAGACGGAGAATGGGTCTACCTGGGTCTCGATGGAGAAGCGCTGTGACAGTACCACTTGGAAAATATCACCGGCAGCAATATACTCCTTGGCTTCGCGTACAATCCGTTCAAATTCCTCTTGCTCCATATTCGGTTTCACCGGCAGCTTCGGTGCGCTTTCGTTGGACACGGTGATCGGACGCAGCTGAAGCGAGCTGTGGAGTGGTGCGGATGCCTTTTCAGACAGGTCGAGCAGACGGCTGCACACCTCTGCATACTTCTGTTCGAGCACTTCCGGGGTATCGCCCGCTTCCACTTGCAGGTTGACGATTAATTGGATCTCTTGCTTGAGATGGTCGAATGCGATCAGTTCATCGATAAACAGGAAACGCATGTCAGCCACATTCACCGACTCTTTTTTATGCGGCGGCAGTTTTGGCTCAAAATAATGCAAGGTATTGTAGCCAAAGAATCCAACCGCACCGCCAGTCAGACGAGGGAAGCCGGCCAATTGCGGACTTGTGAACGGTTTAGTCAGCTCTCGCAGGGTATTGACCGGGTTGCCATGGAGCGTCTCTGTCTCTTCCACACCGCGGCGGCCGATGGTGATGTCATGGCCTTTTGCCTCGATGGTCATAAACGGACGCAATCCAATAAACGAATAACGGGCCCAACGCGCACCGCCTTCGACACTCTCAAGCAAGAAGGAATTATCTTGACGGAATTTGTGATAGAGGCGGATCGGGGTTTCTTGATCAGCCAGGAGGGTAAGCTTCACAGGGATAAAGGAATACTGCTCGGAAAGGGAAAGTACTTCAGGGAATGTTGGGGTAAACACGGATATTTTTCACCTCTTCTGTGGATGGCGAAGGGGTGATTGGGGGGAGAAAGTATGCAAAAGAATCCAAGGACAAAAGCATCCTTGGATTCATAGTAGGTTCCTATAAATCTCGGCTCCGCTCTTCTCTCCTCAACCAAGCTCTTCTCATCTCAACTAGTCTCAACTAAATCAAATACGTTCTAACTGTCATACCTGTTCTGAACTACGCTGTCTACTCTCTGTACTACCTATACTAAAAACGCTCACTTACTCTCAACTGTCTCTCACTTTAATAAAATCTGATTGTTTTGTCAACCTACTTATTCGCCAAATCTGGTCGAAGTTTGACAGCATCGCGTAAAAACACGTGTTCGATTTCTTTTTGCGACTTGTCGGTGTTGACATGCAGCAGAAGACGGATGCACATCGGAAGGCTGCCCTCTACCGGGATTTCCTGTGCGCACATGAGCGGCACATACGCCCATTCCGGCCATTCACGTGCCGCTTTCGGTGGAAAAACGGCGTTCAGGTCTTGTGTGGTGGTAAACAGGACGCTCACGATATCCTCCGGCACAAGGTCATTGCGGCTGACGATCTCTTGAATCAGTTCTTTGGTTGCTGTCACAATCTCTTGTTCCGTGTTGGCCGTCACCGTGACAGCTCCCCGGATTCCTCTTACGCCCATCAGGAATTCACCTCCGCTGCTTCTTTCATCACTTGATGTATGATGGACTCATCTATTTCTTTTACGATTTGGGCTTGCCCGATCCGGCTCGGCAGTACGAGTACAAGCTTGCCGCCTACACCTTTTTTGTCGCGCCGCATCACTTCCAGCACCTCATGCGGGTCACAGTGTGCAGGCCAGGCAGTCGGCAGACGGAAGGCTTGGAGCAGCTCTTCCGTGCGGGTCCGCGTACCTTGTGGGGCAAGCTCAATCCGCTCTGAGAGCTCTGCTGCCAGCACCATACCGATCGAGATGGCTTCCCCGTGGTTCAACCGGCTGTAATCACTCAAAGCTTCGAATGCGTGACCAAAGGTGTGTCCGAGATTAAGCAAGGCACGTACGCCCTGCTCTGTCTCATCCTGTGATACGATGTCTGCTTTGACTGCACATCCTCTATGTATCGCTTCGGCTGTCAAAGCAGAATCTAACTGATTGAGCGCCTCGCTGTGCTGCATCAGCCAGTCTACGAAGCCTTCGTCGGAGATCAGACCGTGCTTCGCCACTTCGGCAAAGCCTGCGGCAATCTCACGTGGAGGCAGCGTGCGCAGTGTCGCTGTATCGTAAATCACCATCAGCGGCTGGTGGAAGGCACCGATCAGGTTTTTGCCCAACTCGTGATTGATCGCCACTTTGCCGCCGACCGAGCTGTCATGGGCCAAAAGTGTCGTAGGCAGCTGGACAAACGGAATCCCGCGCATATACGTAGCCGCGACAAAGCCTGCCAAGTCGCCTACCACACCGCCACCCAGCGCCAGAACGACTGACTTGCGGTCGAGTCCGGCGCGAATCGCGGCCCCCATCACTTTTTCATAGACAGCGAACGATTTGGCCTTTTCGCCGGAGACGACGGTCTCAGATGCCGTCTGATACCCTGCCGCCTCTAAGCTGTCGGTCAGCTGTTGCAGATAGAGCGGGCCTACCTTATCATCTGTGATGATAAACAGTCTGCTCGTTGTACGTACGCCTTTTTCCTGTAAAAAGGACGGTACCTGTGCCAACAGTCCCTCTCCGATGTGGATCGGGTACGTTCTCTCTTCCAGATCAACAACAAGGGTGCGGGTCGTTGTGCTCATTAGAATTTCTCCGTGTATTCGCGGTGTTTGTTGACGTTCTCGATCATCTGCTCGAGGTGGTTGGATTGGAACTCCTCGCACATCACACGTGCAATCTCCCAAGCTACGACCGCTTCTGCTACCACGCTTGCTGCTGGTACTGCGCAGCTGTCAGAACGTTCAATCGTTGCCGCAAAGGCTTCCTTACTGTCGATATCAACACTCTGCAACGGTTTGTACAGGGTTGGAATCGGCTTCATCACGCCGCGTACGACGATTGGCATGCCAGTGGTCATCCCGCCCTCAAGTCCGCCTGCGCGGTTGGTGCTGCGGGAGAAGCCTTTGCCGTCTTCCCAGATGATCTCGTCATGTACCTGTGAGCCTGGACGACCTGCCGCTTCAAAACCGATCCCGATCTCGACGCCTTTGAACGCTTGGATGCTCATGATCGCCTGAGCGAGACGACCATCCAACTTGCGGTCCCATTGTACATGGCTACCAAGTCCGACCGGCACACCTTCGACGATGACTTCGACCGTACCGCCGAGGGAATCGCCGTCTTCTTTGGCCTTGTCGATCAGAGCCATCATCTCTGCTTCTGCCTCTTTGTCCAACACGCGGACAGGGGACTCTTCGGTTTTTGCAATGATTTCATCAATCGGCAGATCTACTTCCTTGGCGATGACATGTCCAATCTGTCTGACTTGTCCTGCCACTTTAATCCCGAATTGCTCCAACAGCTGCTTCGCCAATGCACCGACAGCTACGCGAACCGCTGTCTCGCGGGCACTGGAACGCTCCAGGATATTACGCATGTCGCGCTGGTTGTATTTGATCGCACCATTGAGGTCAGCATGGCCTGGACGCGGACGGGAAACGCGGCGGCGGTCTTCGCCCTCTTCAACCGGCTCGATGCTCATGATGTTGCGCCAGTGCGTCCAGTCTTTATTCTCGACGACCATCGTGATCGGCGCACCTGTGGTAAACCCGTGGCGGACACCAGAAAGGATTTGCGCTTGGTCTTTCTCAATCTGCATGCGTCGGCCACGACCATGACCTTTTTGGCGGCGATGCAGCTCCTCATTGATTTTCTCAAATGAAATTGGGAGATTACTCGGTACCCCTTCAATAATTGCTGTTAACTGTGGACCGTGTGATTCTCCTGCTGTCAAATATCTCATCTCTTCTCTCCTCCTGATAATCCTTTAGCGCTTTTATGTGCAATAGTAACACACTTTTCTGGTGATGAAAACCATAAACAAAAACAAAATGCTTCTCCAGCGAAAGAGAAGCACCCGATTCGAGCTACTTGGTTTATGCGTTGTCCGCGACAGCGAACGGATTTGGGTGCAGTGGACGGCTTCGAACATCCACTGATACGAGGTCATCCATCTGACTTTTTTCTGCGCCCAGAATCTGCCCGCACTCTTGCAAGGTGATAAGTCCACGGCGGTATGCTTCAATCACTTTTGCTTTGTCCATGTATTTATGCCTCCTTAAGCATTCTCTTATATGCTTATTTTTGGAAAATTCTCAGGAGGATATACATGGGCACTCACCAAATTACCCCATTTTTTTATAAAAGAAGGTATCTTCTGCTTCGAAATTATACTGTTGCGGTTGAAAAATCTGTTCAGTGCTGCCGACGAACAAGACACCACCCGGGCGAAGTGCACGGCTGAACTTCTGGTACAGCTCATGCTTGGCTTCCTCGGTGAAATAGATCATGACGTTGCGGCAGACGATGAGATCGAAGCCACTCTCGAACGGATCAGCCAGCAGATTCTGCTTTTTGAACGTGACGGCGTTCTTCACGTCTTGTGAGATCCGGTAGGTGATCCCGTCTTTGGCAAAATATTTGGTCAGGAGGTCTTTCGGACAATCCTGCAGGGAACGGTCCGTATAGACGCCCTGCTTGGCCTTGGCGATGGCCCCTTCGTCGATGTCGGTCGCCATAATGCTCGCGTCGCGCAAAAGCCCCATTTTGAGCAGAAGCAATGTCAGTGTATAAGGCTCCTCCCCTGTTGAGCAGGCCGCACTCCAGATTTTTAGGCGGCGCGATTCGCGGTGCAGGCGAGGCATGATTTTTTTCTCCAGAACATCCCATCGGCTTGGATTGCGGAAAAATTCAGAGACGTTGATCGTCATGCGGTCCAGGAATTCATAAAAGAGCTCCTGATCTTTGCTCAACGCCTCAAAATAGGCGGCAAAGGTGTTGTACCCGCGTTTCAGGCGAAGCGAGGTGAGACGGCGCTTCATCTGTGCTTCTTTGTAAAGGGCGAGGTCAATGCCCGTCTTTTTCTTGATGCTTGCTATAAATTGGAGAAAGTCTTTATCTTCCATCGGTACACAAAGCCTCCTTCGTTGACTGAATTTCCATTCGCTATCGGGGCTTTCGATTCCTGCCAGGAAAGATCAAAAACAAAAAGAAAAAGACCCCACTACGAGGTCTTTTCCCTTTTTCGTCAAAATTAAATCCAGCGTTGGATTGTTTTATCGAAAGAAAGCACTTCGGACTCGTTGAACCAGAGACCGATTTCACGAGCTGCAGACTCAGGGGAGTCAGAACCGTGGATGATGTTCATGCCAACGGATACTGCGAAGTCGCCACGGATGGTGCCAGGTGCAGCGTCAGCTGGGTTGGTTTTACCCATCATGTTACGAGCAGTTGCGATTACGTTCGCACCTTCCCATACCATTGCAAAAACTGGGCCGGAAGTGATGAAGTCAACGAGTTCGCCGAAGAAAGGACGCTCTTTGTGCTCACCGTAGTGCTCTTCTGCGAGTTCACGGGATACGTTCATGAGTTTCGCACCTGCAAGTTTGAAACCTTTTTTCTCGAAACGAGCAACGATTTCACCGGTCAGGTTACGTTGTACGCCGTCTGGCTTAACCATGATAAATGTTCTTTCCATGAGTGATGCCTCCAATTAGCTCTTATGTATTAGGCTTTCTGTGATGAAAACCTTTTGGACAACCAACGAAAATTTTATCAAAGATAGGACAAGCAAGCAACTCTAAACACGTAAAAATTCAATTAAAAATTGCGTGCACCGATAAAATTGGCGATTTCTAAGAGAGATCGCTTGGTTGTGGTCTCCGGCAGATCGGCCAGAGCATCCTTAGCCAGGTTGATATAACGGTCAGCCACCTGACGGGCGAACTCGATCCCCTCACCTGCGCGGATCAGTGCAATCGCCTCGTCGATATGATCATCGACCGTTCCTTCTTTAATCCACTTCTGAAAACGTTCACGGTCCGCTCCTACAAATGCGCTGTAGAGGGCAGGCAGTGTGATGTTACCTTGGCGCAGGTCGCTTCCCGCCGGCTTGCCGAGCTGCTGCTCTGTACCGGTGAAGTCTAAAATATCATCCCGCACCTGAAACGCCATCCCGGCATTGTAGCCAAAACGGTACATGCGTCTCACAATCTCAGGCTCAGCGTCGGCCGCAATCGCTCCAAGCTGGCAGCTGATCGCGATGAGAAGGGCTGTCTTGCGCTTGATACGGCGCAGGTACGTACGCAGACCCTGATCCCAATTGTTCAGGTCGCGTACCTGCTCGATCTCCCCTTTGCACATCTCCACGATGGCTTTGGAGAGAATCCGGTGAATCTCCGGATTTTTCAATTCGGTAGCGACCATCAGCGCTTTACCCAAAATATAATCGCCCGTATACATCGCCACACGGTTGTCCCATTTGGCCCGGACGGTATCTTTGCCGCGGCGCTTATCAGCGTCGTCAACTACGTCATCGTGAACCAGTGTCGCCATGTGGATCAGCTCAAGCGGAACCGCCACATAGGACAGCTTGGTCAGATCATACTGACCCAGTTGACCCGCGAGCAGGACAAAAACCGGACGAATCCGCTTGCCCCCTGCTTTGAGCAGGTGGGTCGAGGATTGATGCAGCTCTACGTTCTGTGGATCAATCGCCCGCTCCAGCTCCCGCTCAATGAATTGAATATCTGATTGAAATTCGGCGTAAATATCGACAAGGTTCATCCGTTCCACCTGATTCGTTTACGTAGTTGGGGTTGCTTTGGCCCCTGCTTCCCACTGAACCACTTTTACCGGTCCTGCTAAGAGACCCAGCTCGGCGGCACAGGCAAAAAAGTATTCCAGTCCTTCGATCTGAACCGGGGACAGGTCATAGCCCAGACCGCGGAAATAAGCGGTCCACGTCTCTTCATCACCGCCAAAATGCCCTTGGCAATGACGGACGATATCATCTAGACTCTGCATGCTTTTTTGTTTGCTGGCCAGAAATTCGGTATGGATCTGTGCGACCAGATCAGCATGTTCGGCGAGTGCATCCTTTCGCACGGTCCACAATGCTGTGGTCAACGGGTACCCTGTAAAGTCGTTCCAGAGTTCTCCCAGATCATATACATGGTACTCTTTGTTGTTGCGATATGCAAGCAAGGCCTCGTCACCGATCAGTACAGCGACCTCATGATCCTTCATCATATCGGCAAGGACGGGCGCGCACATGTCATAGGTAACAGTATGACCGTGAAACTTTTGCAAAATAATTTTGGTCAGATTAATCGATGTGGCTGACGTGTTGGTCAGGGCTACACGCGCTCCATCCAGCTCCTCAATCGGCTTTTTGCTAAAAATGAAGAGAGAGCCTACACGGCGCTTGGCGCTTACGGACAAGTCCGGCAGAACCAGATAAGAATCCGCATGCTCGGCATAACTGAAAGCGGAGATTGGCCCGATGTGGATTTCGCCACGGGACATCGCCAGATTGAGTTGGGCTGGAACTTGCTCAATGAAGTCAACCTGGTCACGAAAGCGCTCTTGATCGAAATAGTAGGTGACTGGAAGTGTGTTGGTATACGAGATCTGTCCGATTTTCAAGGCTTTTTGACTCATTCGCTTGTGTCCCCCCAGCGTCGGAAAAGCGTATGAGGGATGTCCAGCTGATCCAGGGTTTTGCCAACGACGAAATTCACGATGTCATCAAGCGTCTGTGGACGTTGATAAAAGCCTGGCATGGCTGGCACGATACGCGCTCCGATACGGCTTAATGTCAGCATATTTTCCAAATGAATCGCATTGAGCGGTGTTTCACGCGGTACAATAATCAGCTTGCGGCCTTCCTTGAGCATGACGTCTGCGACACGCTCCATCAGGTTGCCGGACGCCCCGTGGGCTATCCCTGAGAGCGTACCCATGGAGCACGGCATGATCACCATACCGTCACTCCGATACGAGCCACTCGCCGCCGGACAGTTGAAGTTGCGCTGGTGCCAGTAGAACAATTCACCACTGGAGTCGCCCCTCAGCTTATCCTGCAAAAATGCTTCACGGTCTTCAGGTGCTTCCACCGACCAGTCCAGCTCGTCGTGAAACACCTGCCAGCCCGCTTCGGTCACCATCAGATGAACCGTATGCCCGCCTTTTAGCAGTTCCTGTACCAGACGGACACCATAAATCGCTCCGCTTGCTCCGGTAATTCCTACTGCCAGCTTTTTGCCGCTGCTCATAGGAACACCAGATCGATCATCGTGAAGACAAACATCACGACGCTCAATACACCGTTCATGTTGAAAAACGCCATATCCAGCTTGGACAGGTCGTTTGGCTTGACCAAGGAATGCTCATACACCAGAATCACAGCGGAGACGATTACACCAATCAGGAACCAGATAGACAAAGACGCATACAGATACAGGCTAAACAGACCGATGATGGTCAGGATATGACATCCACGGGCGATCAGGAGCGCATTGGCAATCCCAAAACGGCTCGGTACGGAGAACAATCCTGCCTGACGGTCAAAATCAGCATCTTGGCACGCATAGATGATATCAAAGCCTGCTGTCCACAGTACGACGGAGAGGAACAACAGCATCGCTGTCGTATCGATTTGACCTGTGGTAGCTACCCAGCCGCCCAACGGACCAAATCCAATCGCCACACCGAGGACAAAATGGCACAACCACGTAAAGCGTTTGGTGTAGGAATAAAGGATGAGGACGAACACTGCAAGCGGTAACAACTTGACTGCAAGATCATTGAGCTGGAACGCTGCATAGAAGAGTGCCGCAAATGATACAACGATAAAAGCAACCACTTCCAACGCAGAGAGAAGACCAGCCGGAATCGCACGGGTGGCTGTTCTTGGGTTCTTCGCGTCGATGAAACGGTCGATAAGGCGGTTGAGCGACATCGCTGCACTTCTCGCCCCGACCATCGCTACGATTACCCAGAAAATCTCCGACCAGGTCGGCCATGTGCCTTCGACCACGATACTTCCCAATACCGCCCCCATAAAAGCAAACGGCAACGCAAAAATCGAGTGCTCAAACTTGATCATCTCTAGGATAATTTTAATTTTATTAATCATGTTTACACCTACTTCTTCGTCCCGATATGAAGTGCCGATACGCCGCCCAAGAACAGTTTCACTTGTACAGGATCAAGCCCCGCCTTTTGGAACATCCCTGCCAGTTCTTTGCTGTCTGGGAAATTGGTGAGCGACTGCGGCAACCAGGCATATTGTTCATACTTGTCTACAACCATCTTCGCGATCATCGGCAGGACGTTGTAAAAATACAGGTAAAAGAGCTTCCGGTACGGAATGAATGGTGGCTTGGACACTTCGAGGGATACCACTTTACCGCCTGGCTTCACCACGCGGGCCATCTCGTTCAATACGGTCTGCACGTCAGGCACATTGCGCAGGGCAAAGCCGATCGTGGCAAAATCAAAGGTGTTGTCTTCATACGGCAGCTTCATTGCATCGCCGTTGACCAGCTTGATGGTACCGCCAAGTCCCTCTTTGGAGACCTTGTACGCCCCAACATCCAGCATGTTTTGACTGAAATCAAGTCCCACTACCTGTCCATTGCTCCCCACCGCTCTGGCCAGGCTAATGGTCCAATCACACGTCCCGCAGGCTACGTCGATGCATTTGTCCCCTGGTTTAACGTTCAACTGTTTCATCGTGTAGTTGCGCCAAGCTACGTGACTGCCGAAGCTGATCACATTGTTCATGCGGTCATATTCATCAGCGATGCTTTCAAACACCGAATGGACGTACTTGGCTTTCTGCATTTGCTCTTGGTTCCTCAACGGTTCTACATCTCCTCAGCGCGCTTCAAGCGTTTGACTCGATGGGAATAGCGGGATGTCACCCATGCCAATCCCGTCTGTTTCTCTGTAGGATTCAAATTGATGATTAATTGTTCGCAAACAGACAGAAGCTCCATCACTTTTGCCTCGATTGAATCAATCACATTGGCAAGCGTGGAGCCGGGCTTCTGTAACAAAAACTGGGAGAAGCCAAAAGGGACCTGCTGTTGCCATCTGAGTTGTTCCCATTCTGCGATCATCTGTTCAAATGCGGTCGTCTGTTCAATCAGGTTGGTCCAAAAACGGCTTTCCTCGCCATTCTTGACATGAGCTTGTACCACGGACAGGTACAAGGCGGTGTCAATCGTCTTGCGTAAAGAGAGGTAATTCTCAAGCGAGAGCTGGTTGGACGTCTTCGCCAGATAGAGCTTCATCTTGGCTTCGTTCACCTCTTGGATCGCCTGAGCCAAGACCGCAATCGCTTCGATCTCCCCTGCTTCTGCCAGCAAGTGATAGTAATAACTGCTATAGTAATCGCCAGCCAGTACGGACAATTGACGGTTCCGTTCGGCGACCAACGACTCGTCGTACTGGATTTTCACCATCTCATGGGTGTCAAGACCAAGTTGTACCAGACCTGTTGTTACGCAGTAGACTTTAGCCCGCTCCTTCGTGAAGCCGGTCTCCCGCAAAAAGAAATACAGCAAGGCAAGGCGATTCTCTGCCACAGCGGGAACATCCACGTATTCCTGAACGTATGGTTGGGAGATCACTTGTGTCATGTGTTCCAATATTTCTCTGAAGTCGTCTAGGAATGGTGCGCTATCCAAAGCTTCTTATGCCTCCTCCAATAAAGCGGTCCTCCCTCTAGTATTACCAATTGTGACGCGGATGGGAGCTTTTTTAAGTGTCGCCCTAAAGTATACCATACTTTTGCTTAGGGGAATAATTTCTTTGCTAAAATTGCGCTTCTTTTCGTACGGTAAAACGTTGCTGTACCGCATCTTCGATGTTGTCCACTTGCTTGGGAGGGGTCCATTTGAAATCAGCGGGCCGGTCCGCGTCCATAGACATAAGATGCGCATCCCCGACCGTTACGCGGTAGGTCAGATGCGAAACGTTACGGGTTCGGGAAAAGGAGTGGTATGCAAGCGTGTAAGCATCTTCGTACAACTGCCTGCGGTCAGGCACTTCTCCCTGTTGCAGACGCACTTCAACAAGCAGGGTATTCTCCTGCCACTTCACACGCTTAATATTATAATGGGTTCGGGTCGATGTAAACAAATCGGCTACATTATGTTCACTCAAGTCAAAAGATGGCATCGCTTGAAAGGTTGGCATATCTTTTTCCTGTCCGTTCATCGTCACAGACGGCACAATCGACAGCGCCAACGCAAGTCCAACTGATGCAGCAATCCCGGCCACAAAAGAACGGGTCATCTGACATCCCTCCTTACCTCATTGTACAAAGAAAAAAAGCAGGGTATGCCTGCTTCTCTCATGCTGCACCAAGTCAGCGCTGTTTTATTTTTTTATGTGACCGCAAATGGTTACTCGTCCGTATCCACGACACCGTGGCGAGTAAAAATCACTGCTTTGCCGCGTACTTTGATCGCGGATGTGTGTTCGGTGAACTGAGCGAGCATTACTTCGCCTTTGTCCAGCTTCTCCGTATGGTGGAAGCGTGTATCCGTACCGCGCGTCAACCCAATCACGTGAACACCATTTTCTTTTGCTTTAATCACAAAAAAGTCATGGTGGTGCTGATTGTTTTCCAAACCGGTTCCCCCTCTTGTTATGTAGAACTACACTTAACTATGTCCCAGAAAGGCTGGGCCTGTCAATATATAGCTTACATGAAGGCAAGGTAGAACAGGTAAGCAATTCCATAAAGCAGGACAACAGGGAGTATCCACAAAAAGATCAGGGTTTTTGATTTATTCATGATCAGTCACCTCTTGGTTATAGATTGTACGGGGGTGGGGGATTTATGCACCTGGTTACGTGCGTGGTTGGGTCAGTGGCTGGACTGGACTCCTTCGCTCACTACTTAGCCATTCCGCCAGGATGATTGACTGTACGCTCTGAAAGGAGCATGGGGGAACAGGTCAAAAAATTTCGAAGAAGTTAATCAAACGGAGAGTTTGCCCCTGAAAGCGTCTCCCCCATGCTCCTATCGAAGCTGGGTGGGATTGGCTAAAAAGCTCGCTCAGGAGTCTTGTCCAGCCCCTGACCCAAGACAGCCGAAGACAACGTTCATAATGATGGTAATAATATGAAGGAAAAGAAAATGACACAAAGAAAAAAGCCACTTTTTGGCTGTTTAGAAGCATCCAAAATGGTGGCTTTCGTGATTATGCTATCGCTGATTTTCTTTCACTTTTACTAGTGCATTTTTTCGTACTCGATTGACGATTCGGTTAACAGAACAGCGTTAACTAAACCCCGTTCTGACCTACAATCGTCCCGTAATCTTTTTCACGTAGTTTTGAGTCTCACGCGGGAGCTGTTGGATCTTCATCTCCAGCTCTGCATCGGTGTCGATATCCAGACGGTCAATCCGGCCTGGGCCTGCATTGTAGGCTGCCAGTGCGACCTTGACATTGCCATCGTAGCGGTTCAGCAGTTGGCTGAGGTACTTGGTTCCACCTGTCAGATTCTGTACAGGGTCGTATGAGTTATTGACCTGCAGGGAGCGGGCTGTTCCGTCCATCAGCTGCATCAGTCCCTTGGCCCCTGCATGGGAAGTGGCGTTCGGGTTGAAATTGGACTCAGCACGAACCACTTCCTGAACCAGCTTCGGATTTACTCCATAGCGCTGTGCGACTTGTTGGATGGTAGTGAGGATCTGTGAGCGGCCAACCGGTGCTGTCTCTTCGTTTTCCAGCGGGGTACGGTAAGCGGCTGTCATCTCACCGGCATAGCTTTCAACCGTTTTGCGGCGGGATGTGTTGACCATCGCCTCTGGTGAACCGTCCAGATCAGCTAATACCTCTTCAGCAGACATGACCGTCTGGAGTTTGCCCAGCTCCGCTTCCAACAGTTGATTAAAGGCTTCTTCTGTCGTACCCGCAAGCTGTTGGTTCTCTGAGCCAGACAAGCTGCTGACGGCTCCGTACAGCTTCGGATTATTTTGAATCAGCGAAAGGATGCGTGAATCCATGCTCATCTTATGTTCAACCCGTTTCATCCGATATTTTCTGCGTTTTCATTATAATCTGGGCACGCAATTCCCGCCAAGCCCCAGTTTTTTGGTAAACAATAAAATCATGATCGTTCAGCCACTTGTTCTGTGCGAACGAAAGGCCTCAACAAGGAAATTTTGCTAACGAATCAAAAGTCAATATCCCCTGTGTATCTGCCTGCATAACTTGAATAGCAGATCAATAGATTTCAGGAGGAGAACCCATGTCAGATGCTTTCGTCGCACGATCACTGGATGAAATTCGCTTTTGGTCACGAATTATGAAGGAACATTCTCTATTTTTAAAACTTGGATTTAATTATGACGATACACAATTAATTCAAGAAGCTGACCGTTTTTATGCACTGTTTGAAGAGATCGAAAACCAGGCCCTCTCTTTTCCAACCGATCTGGACCCACAATTCATGGCTCGTTTCAACTCCAATGTCCATACTGCTGTTTGTCAAATATGGGCTTTTAAAAGAAAAATATTAGGTTTGATCATATCATGCCAGATTGGTGGGAATAACTTCCCTCTCTTAGTTGATCACATCAGCCGGGAAGCCGCTTACTTTATGAATCGCTTGGAACAACTCAACTCAGGCACACTCGATCCACTGCCAGACGCTATCATCAACGAAAATGTTTTTTTCCTTCGTATCATGGCAGATCATACCAAGTTTATCGGTCATTTACTTGATCCGTCCGAACGGAAATTGGTCGAACAGGCAAAAGAATTCAGTCATGACTTTGATCAGCTTTTGTTCAATGCCATTGATTTAGATTCCATGCGCCCCGAATCACAAACCGTTCCGTTGCTGGATCAGTTTGTTGATCAGAATAAGGTCTCGGTTAAACAGCTGCGCGACTTTAAAAAGACGGCCCATGAACTGATTGAAGCCTGCCGCATCAAGAGCCTTATTCCTCCCCTGCTTGCAGACCATGTTTTCCGTGAAGCCTCCAGATTCCTAGAGATCCTCGACATGTTTGAAGCCTCATTACAAAGAACGAAGGGATGCTAAGTCAGTAAAAGCCAGTTCGCTTGCTATTACAAAAAAATAAAAACACCTCTCATTGAAGGGATACCAAAATGAGAAGCGTCATCATTGTAGTGGCGTATTCTTACATCCAAATTGCAAGCGAACCCACGAGATATTATTTCCTAATGTTAGATTCATTCATGTAATCCGTGCATCGTTCCTAACACGTTCTTCTGAATAAATGGTCGGAATGCAGGGATTTGAACCCTGGACCTCACCCACCCCAAGGGTGCGCGCTACCGGGCTGCGCCACATCCCGACGTCTGTTTATCATTATAATAAAAGGTTTTTTCCAAGTCAATATTTCCTTGGTAAATCACTGGAAATGTAAAAAAGCCCTCCTCTCAAATAAGGATGGGCTTCTCTCTTAATACTTGATTAAGCTGAATACTTCTGCGCGCGCCATTGCATCGTTTTCAAAGATACCACGAACCGCAGAGGTAACTGTTTTGGCACCCGGCTTCTTCACACCGCGCATCGTCATGCACATATGTTCTGCTTCGAGTACGACCACTACACCAGATGGTTGCAGCTTCTTCATGATCGCATTCGCCACTGTAGAAGTAATGCGCTCTTGCAATTGCGGACGGCGTGATACAGTCTCAACAGCGCGGGCCAATTTACTCAGACCAACGACACGACCGCCTTGTGGTATGTATGCAACATGTGCGACGCCAAAGAACGGAACCAGGTGATGTTCACACATGGAGTAAAACGGAATATCTTTGACCAGTACCATCTCTTCGTGATCTTCACTGAAAATGGTTTCAAAGTATGTCTCTTCGTTAACATGCATACCTTCGAATGCTTCTTGATACATTTTTGCAACCCGTTTTGGTGTATCAAGCAAGCCTTCACGATCCGGGTCTTCCCCAACCGCTTCTAAAATCATACGGACTGCCGTTTTGAGTTTTTCATGATCAACACTCATCTATCTAACCCTCCTCAAACCTGCCAAAAGAAACAAGACCCATATTACCATAATGCCCCTGAAATTTCAAAACTAAAATGTGTTGTGGGGGGTGTTGTGCGGGAGAGAGGCGGGGCTGGTTGGGGCATCGCCTTGTTGAGACCCCGCGAGGGGGATTGTACTGGCCGCTCCGAAAGGAGCATGGAGAAATAGGGTCAAAATTTCCGGAGAAGCGGATTCAAGCGGAGCGTTTGCCCCTAAAAGCGTTTCCCCATGCTCCTTTCTTCGCTGGGTAGGGTCTCAAAGAGGACGGTGTCCCAACCAGCCCCGCCTCTCTCCACACGGTTTGGAGGGAGAATGGGTGAAAGCAGGCTCGGGGGAGTCTTTTTCTCTTAAAATGCTTCCCTGAGTCGGCCCACTCCCCCCATTCCAGAGTTGGGTATCACTTGTCGGGGTCTTTTAACAATCCTCCTAGCGGAGGAAGATGCAAAGAGAGGCGCTTTCAGGGGCAAACGCTACGTTTGAATTCACTTCCGTAAAATTTTTGACCCGTCCTCTCTTTGCAGCTTTCGCAGCGGGCAGTCTTCACTCCCTTGCGGGATTGTTAATCGTACCCCGACAAGTGATACCCAACTCCCCAACCAAAAAACCCGCCATCCATAACGGACAGCGGGCTTTCTATGTAAGGCGTAGCACCAAATATGATTACTTGATGGAATCCTTAAGCTGTTTACCTGGTTTGAAAGCTGGGATCTTGCTGGAAGCGATCTCGATTTCTTCACCGGTTTGTGGGTTACGGCCTTTACGGGCTGCGCGTTCACGCACCTCGAAGTTACCAAAGCCGATCAATTGAACTTTCTCGCCGTCTTTGAGAGCTTCAGCGATAGCATCAAGAACAGCATCAACTGCTTTTGTAGCATCCTTCTTGGTGAGTTCGGTGGTTTCTGCCACTTTTGCGATAAGGTCTGTTTTGTTCATGTTTTGTTCACCTCCCCTCAAAGAAGTTCTTGTATTAGTTTGTCTATACAGATCGTGTCGTTTTTATACGTTGAATGGCTGAAATTACCGTTCTGACAAGCTTTATAGTAATACACGAACCCTTTAAATTCAAGCACTTTCATGTGCAAACCCTTATGAAATAAGAAAAAAGACCCCTAGTTCCCTAGAAGTCTTTTGGACAAGTCCTCAATATTTAGGTCTTTCTGAGCAAAATTAGAGGATGATCGCAATCAGTCCACCTGAACCTTCATTGATAATGCGGCCCAAAGTCTCTTGCAGTTTGTAGCGCGCATTGTCAGGCATCATAGTGATTTTGGCCTGGATGCCTTCGCGGACGATGGAGTGGAGAGAGCGTCCGAAGATGTCTGAGTTCCAGATCGCCAGCGGATCTTTATCGAAGTCTTGCATCAGGTAGCGTACCAGCTCTTCGGACTGTTTCTCCGTACCAATGATCGGTGCGAACTCGGACTCGACGTCGACGCGGATCATGTGGATGGATGGTGCAGTCGCTTTCAGGCGGACACCGAAGCGTGGGCCTTGGCGGATCATTTCTGGTTCGTCCAAGGTCATCTCATGCAGCGATGGTGCTGCGATGCCGTATCCGGTGCTTCTGACCATGTGGAGTGCTTCTGCCACTTGATCGTATTCTTTCTTCGCATGAGCGAACTCTTGCATGATTTTGAGCAGATGGTCTTTTCCGGCGATTTCGACGCCGACGATCTCCATCAGGATTTGATCATAGAGGTGGTCAGGTGCATGCAGGTCGATCTCTGCAATCCCTTGACCCATATCCATCCCGGCGAGTCCTGCACGTTCTACGAAATCGTAATCGTTAAAGTGTCCAACTACGCGGTCCACATCGCGCAGACGACGGATATCTTTAACAGTCTCGCGGACAGATTCTTCATAGTTTTGGCGCAGCCAGTGACCGCTCTCCAGCACCATGACCCAGCTTGGGAGGTTGACGTTGACTTCATGTACCGGGAATTCGAAGAGCACTTCACGCAGGATCATCATCACTTCCGGCTCTGTCATGGAGTCAGCGGAGAGTGCGACGACTGGTACGTCATACTTTTCCTGTAATTCACCGCGAAGGGATTGAGCCTCTTCAGAGCGTGGGCGGGTGGAGTTGATCAGGATGACGAATGGTTTGCCTACCTCTTTGAGCTCGTTGACTACACGCTCTTCGGCATCGATGTAGCCGGCACGCGGGATTTCTGCGATGGAGCCGTCGGTGGTGACCACGATTCCGATGGTGGAATGCTCTTGGATGACTTTACGGGTCCCTACCTCAGCCGCCTCCATGAAAGGCACTGGCTCCTCGTACCAAGGCGTGTTGACCATGCGAGGTCCGTTCTCGTCCTCAAAGCCCTTCGCCCCATCAACCGTGTAGCCGACGCAGTCAACGAGGCGGACATTGATGTTGAGCCCGTCTGTGACGTTGAGCTGTACGGCTTGGTTTGGCACGAATTTCGGCTCGGTCGTCATGATCGTTCTGCCGGAAGCGCTTTGCGGAAGCTCATCTACCGCGCGGATGCGGTCTGCTTCGGAGGCAATGTTCGGGATGACCGCCTGCTCCATGAAGCGTTTGATGAACGTAGATTTACCTGTACGCACAGGGCCTACGATACCCAGATAGATATCACCACCTGTACGCTCCGCAATGTCTTTGAAAATGTCGATCTTTTCCACCATCGAAAACCTCCTTTATTTGTCTATCTTCATCCTATGGCTTTTTTTTTCGGTTTATCCCTCTTGTCTTAGGGATTTGTGAGAAGCTTCGTACAAGTTCTCGTGGACAGTATAAATATATGTACAGGTCTGGTTGATAGAACAAAAATCTTTCTTCTCGCAAACAAAATGGCAAAAAAATAACTCCACCGCTTATATATGCAGGGAGTCATCAGGTTTATTCCATTTTTTTATAATTTCATTAAAACTGGTTCGCCGTTCTCCATCTTGTACGGGAAGGATTTGATCGGCACAAAGAAAGAGTTGCGGGCTACCACATAACGCGGGTCGGTGTCTTTTGGGATCTCTAGCTTATTCTCGCGGATCAAGGTAGCGAGATCGCTTGCGTAGTCGATACCCACCTCCCCTTTTGCGTTCATGATGTAGGAGTTGAGCTGATGGGTATAAAAGCTCTCCACCTGCTTATGACGGCTGGCGAGGCTGATTTTGTCCAGCTTGATCGTGTAGTAGCCGTTGCCGAGGTCTTTATCGATCGGCAATTCTTGGTGGAACTCGATGTAGTTGCTGACGGCCTGCTGCACCTCACGCACGGTGCTGACCGTACCCAGATCGATCAGCTTCACCAGTGGCTTGGTCTCGACATCGATCAGTACATACTTGAACAGACCGCCTTTTTCAAATGCGTTCGCGGGTGCGTCCGGCAAGTATTTGGGGGTCAACTTGTTAAAATCAATCTCGTATTTTTCAAAAAACGGTGTGTTGACGTCTCTTGTCACGATCGGCAGAATTCCGGTGTCTGCCTGGAATTTTTCAATAGCAGTCTGGGTCATCTCGACATAGGTCTCATGCGGGATCTGGTTCTCCCCGCGCCGTTCATTGGGGTACAGACACCCGCCCAGCAAGGTAGAAAGGATGCCCAGCACAAGCACCAGGCGGATTTGTCTGGCAAAACGTTTCATGAAGCTACTCCTCCTAGAAAAAACCTTCTTCTTCCTCTTGTCTTTGACGCTCCAAGGCGGCTTGCACCACTGATTTGAAGCGGCTTTCCGGGATGCGGACGACGCAATCCTGGTTGGTCACCTTGGTCTGACAGGCCAGCCTGAGGCCCTGAGCCAGCTCTTTTTCGCTCAGCTTGCGCTCCTCGACCTCACTCACCGGTGTGACACTGCCCCGCTCGATCTTCACCTTACACATTAGGCAGGACGCTTGTCCGTCGCAGCGCTGTGGGATGATGACACGCGCGGCACGGGAGAGGCTGAGAAGCGTCTGGCCGGCACGGGCTTGTACAACTTTGCCTCTGGGTTGAAACGTTATTTTGGCCATTGGAGACCTCCCATCAGTACGGACTGTGTGTCAACTCGATCTCGCCCTCTTCCTCGGTGACACGGATCTGGCAACCGAGGCGAAAGCCGTTTTGCCGCTCCTCTTTGCGCAGACGGAGCTTTTCTTCTTTGGTGATCGGGTTAAGCGCTTCCGCTCCCTTGACCACTTTGGTCCGGCATTGGGCACAAATACCACGGGTGCAGGCATGTCCCCAGCGGACTTTATTTTGCTTCGCCACTTCGACGATGGTTTGGTTTACTTCCGCCTGTACGTGGTGTGTTCCTTCATAGGTGTTCAGTACGATGGGTCTCATGTTGGCCCTCTCCTTTTACGCGAACAATACGATGATAATCATCACAAACGTGGCGACGAGCAGGATCGCTGCTACCGTTTTCAATAAAAAGCTGAACAGTTTGTTTTGCAATTTGCGAGCAAAAAGCATCAAAAAGTTACATACAAACATAAAAAAGATCGCCAAAAGCGAAATATTCATTTTGGTCATTGGATCAAGAACCATCTTGCAACAGCACCTTTACTCGCTTGATTTAGAATTTTATTATAGCACATTTGATCGGGACACGAACCCATTTTTGAACATCGACATAGGATATCAAGACCGACTATCGCCCAGAGGGGGTACATGTTATGGTACAAAATCGTAAATGGCGGAATCCTTATGCTTCTATCGTAAAAAAATCCAAACCGGCTCAAGCCACTCAAGCTCCCAAAGCGTCTGTTGCCCTGACACCACAGGCCGCTCAAAAAAGACCACCTGCCACGTCCCGGCTGGTCCCTGTCGACCTGCGCTCCTCCGTCTCGTGGGTACGTAACAACCTCAAAGGAATCGGCAGTACAATCCGCCAGATGGAAGAGACCATGGACACTCTGCACGGGGCTATGCAGATGATCGAGTCGCTCGGCGTCGGACGCCCTTCGCTCAAAGCTGCCAAATCCACCGGACGCGGCCCTGTCACGGATGAGCTGCTAGATGATGATCAGGACGATGATACCGCCAACCGTGTCGGCAATCTGCTCAACAACATCGACCTGAATCAACTGATGAGTCTGCTTCAGTCCCCACTGGTTCAAAACCTGCTGAATCAAAATCTCGGCGCTTCCACCAACAACAGCACACGAAAAAAAGAGGGTTGATTACACCCTCTTTTTTTCATTTCGTATTCAACTTGGAGTGAACTGTAACGACCATGTCCCTGTAGAGCCATGATTGTTCCTAGTCTTACTCTATGTGGCATGCGGAAGGGGCGCAACCGACATCATCGCCCATTTCTACCGCTTGTACGTGCAGGCTATTTGAGGAATTTGGATAAAGATGACAAATCGTTCGGATTGATTTCATTGTTCTTAAACATCTCGACGATTTTGTTCTCTTGATCGGCAGTCAGGCTCTTGCCGCTTAAGCCCGCCAGCGTCTTGATAATCTGACGAAGCTTGTTTTCGTCCTGCAAAAGATCATTCTTGTTGACAGAACCCGCCAGCGACCGGAGTTGTCCCTCATCAAGATTCCCCATTTTTCCTTTGAGCTTGTCAAACAAACCGCGCGTGTTTTTGTTAAACATGCTGCACTCCTCCTTCATGAGCCCATTAGGCGTTCTTCCCTAATGTATGAAGGGTTGTGCTAAAACGTGTAAAAGTTATTTTGTGCGCGTACGATATCTTCCATCTCGAAGGTACGGCCACGCCCCATCAGCTCTTCCACGCCTTGACGCGGGTCTTTGCCCTCGAATAAGACCTGATACAGCATCTTGGTGATCGGCAGCTCTACATCTTCACGTGTGGAGAGCGCATAGGCCGCTTGAGTGGTACGGACACCTTCGACGACCATGCCCATCTGCTGGAGCACCTCATCAAGCTTCTTGCCTTGTCCGAGCATATAGCCTGTGCGCCAGTTGCGGCTGTGCTTGCTCGTGCAGGTCACGATCAAATCCCCTACCCCAGCCAGCCCGGCAAACGTAAGCGGATTAGCCCCCAGCTTCACGCCAAGACGACCGATCTCAGCAAGACCACGGGTGATTAACGCAGCCTTGGCATTATCGCCAAATCCAAGACCGTCAGACATTCCGGCACCAAGAGCAATGATGTTTTTGAGTGCGCCTGCAATTTCTGCTCCGACGGTATCAGGATTGGTGTAGACACGGAAATACGGATTCATCAGTACGTCCTGTGCCTGCATCATGCTCTCCTCAGAAGCAGACGAGACGACGATCGTGGTCGGTGATTTGCGGACGACCTCTTCAGCATGGCTGGGCCCGGTCAGGACGACGAGACGCTCAGCCATCTCAGGCGTAACCTCTTCGCTGATCACCTCAGACATGCGCTTGAGGCTCTCAATCTCAAAGCCCTTGGTCGCATGAATCAGGATCACGTCCGGCTCCACATACGGAGCAAGCATACGGGTCACGTCTCTCATCGCCTGGGATGGGACGACGATCAGCACGATTTTTTTGCCGGTCACGACCTGCTGCATATCGGTTTCTGCGCGGATCAACGGTGACAAGGTGACATCCGGCAGATATTTATGGTTGGTGTGTGTGGTGTTAATCTCGTGAGCCAGCTTCGGGTCACGGACCCAGATCGTGACTTGATGATGGTTGGCTGCCAGTACAGAAGCGAGTGCGGTTCCCCAACTGCCGGCACCAATAACGGCCACTTGTTTACTCAATAGCTTTCTCCTCCGCTCAACGTAAATTTCTGCCCGATTGATCCCCTAATTTTCGCTCTTTTCCTTGGATGAGATTGATAATGTTTTGATAATGGCGGACATAAGCAAAAATCGTAATCAACAAACTGACCCAAATCGTGGCCGGATGAACGTCAAAATAAACGAAGCCAAGCGGTACAGCGGTGACGAAAATCAGCGAACCCAGTGAGACATAACGGGTGATGGCAATCGCGAGCACAGCCAGGATGGCCGCTGCGATAAAGGCCGATGGAGAAATCGCGATTACGACTCCAATCGCAGTCGCGATCCCCTTCCCGCCACGGAATCCAAAGAAGATGGGCCAGTTATGTCCAATAATCGCAAAGATTCCAGCAAGTGCGTAAGCAAGCGGGTCGCCACCGGTGATCCAGTGGGTGATCAGCATGGCGACCACTGCTTTTAATGCGTCCAAAACAAGCACCAGAATAGCGGGCCCTTTTCCCAGGACTCGCAAGGTGTTGGTAGCACCGGCATTCCCGCTGCCGTGCTTACGAATGTCGATATTGGCTACTTTTTTCCCGATAAAATAGCTGAAGCTGATAGACCCCAGCAGGTACGCAATCACTAACGAGAAAATCAATGCCATATTACTCTCTCCCCTATGTTTTCTGGCGAGTCAGAATGCGGATCGGTGTCCCCTCAAAGACGAACGCTTCACGAATTTTATTCTCTAGGTAGCGCTCATAGGAAAAGTGCATCAGCTCTGGATCATTGACAAACATGATAAAGGTAGGCGGCTTTACCGCTGCCTGTGTCGCGTAGTTGATGCGCAGACGCTTGCCTTTGTCAGACGGTGGTGGTGTGATGATGGTCGCATCGGTGATCAGGTCATTGAGCACAGATGTGTTGACACGCATAGTGTGGGCCTCCGCCACTTCGTTGACTTTCGGCAAGATCGTATGTACGCGCTGTTTGGTTTTGGCTGATACATAGAGAATCGGTGCATAGCTCAAATACTTGAACTCGGTGCGGATCAGCTCAGTGAAACGGTTCATGGTTTTGTCGTCTTTCTCGACGGCATCCCATTTGTTGACGATGATGATGACACCTTTCCCCGCTTCATGCGCATATCCGGCGATTTTTTTGTCGTGTTCGATGATGCCTTCCTCGCCGTTGATCACCATCAGGACAACGTCAGATTCCTCGATCGCTTTGAGGGCGCGCATTACACTGTATTTTTCGATAGACTCGTACACTTTCCCTTTTTTCCGCATACCAGCCGTGTCGATCAGGACATATTCCTGACCATCGCGTTCAAATGGGGTGTCAATCGCATCACGGGTCGTACCCGCTACATCAGAGACGATAACGCGCTCTTCGCCAAGCAGGGCATTGGTCAAGGAGGATTTGCCGACATTCGGACGGCCGATAATGCTGATGCGGATTGTTTCGTCTTCTTCCGGTACTTCTTCCGGCTGCGGGAAATAAGAAATGACAGCGTCGAGCATGTCACCAAGACCCAAACCGTGGCTTCCGGAAATCGGGAATGGATCACCTACCCCCAACTGATAAAATTCATAGACTTCGTTACGCATCTCAGGGTTGTCGACTTTGTTGACGGCAAGCACGATTGGTTTGCCCGTACGGTTGAGCATACGTGCTACGTCCATATCCGCGTCTGTCACCCCTGTGCGGACATCACAGATCAAGATGACAACATCTGCTTCATCAATCGCCAGCTCCGCCTGTACACGCATCTGGGTCAGGATCTGGTCTTGTTCGCCGAACTCCAATCCACCGGTGTCGATGATGTGGAACCAACGATCCAGCCACTCTGCCTTACTGTAGATACGGTCACGGGTCACGCCCGGCTTGTCCTCAACGATGGAGATACGCTCTCCTACCAAACGGTTAAAGATTGTCGACTTACCTACATTCGGGCGTCCAACAATCGCAACAACAGGTAATCCCATATTATGCAACTCACTCTCTCTCATGTCTGTTTTTCATTTTCACATCGCACTATCTTACCATAATCTAGCGATGGCGGACAATGACCAGCGTTTTTTCATTGATCTGATGCACCATGGCATCCAGTATTTTTTCCAAGGTAAAAGCGGTCTTCTGCAATTCATCCGGGGACTTCACCGCAAAAATAGGGGCGCCCCCGGCTATATTTTCTTTTTCCATCGTGACAATCGCCATGATCTGTGCAGCCATGCTAGTTGCCCCCTCTCTGATTGACCGGCGCTTCTGACGGCATACGGACCGTGCTCTCCAAGATCGGAACTTTGCAGATAATTGCTTTGGCTTGTTCCTTGTCCTGTATCAACGGGAGCAGAAACACTCCGATGCGGCCTGTCTTCATATCGCGCTTGGCGAGCGGGGTAAGCGATGGTTCTCCCTCGTCGGTATAGACCCCAAGCTGTGTGGAAGCATCATGCAGCAGGGCCTGACGCTGTCCCGGGTGGGAGATCGTCACATTGGCATTCATATTTTTCGGGGTGAGGATAAAGCCCATCCCATACTCACGGATGACCTGCTGGGCATCACGGGAACCTACGTTCATGATGTAGATATCCCCTACATACAGGTCTGGTCCATCGACCCGTACTTCAGCGTGATCGACCGAGACGATGTGAGCAAGGTTTTTGCCTGATTTAAAAAGACGCGCGATCAGCACCGTCAGAATACCAGCAATCACTCCACCCCACCAGTTGTACAGCACCGTGGCGAGCGTGGTGACCATTGATGATAAAATAACGAGATAGTTGCGCCCTTCAAACAGCTGGGCAATCCCCTCGATATAGGTTTTGCCGCGTGGGACCAGCTCTGTCTCATCCACCGCTTGCAAGGATGTCCGCTCCATGTTGCGTACATCACGGAACTGCTGGGCTGCCAATGATAAAAAGGTAACAGCGGTATAGTTTTCTTTCAACAGCGAAGGCACAGCAACCGCGCCCAGCCCAGAGGCGATCGCCCCCAGCGCCAGATGGATCATCGTGCCATGCGGATAAGTGGGATACTGACGGTAATCCGTCCGAAGCAGATACAATCTGGTCAAGATCCCAAAGGTAAAGCCGAAAATCAGGGGAATCACGTACTCGTTCGCAAACAATTCTTTTAGCAGCATGTCATCACCTGTTTGGATTTGTTTTGGAACGCACCCGAAGATTCGCGGCCATCCGGCCAACAGCAGTCCCGCCCCGATATACCACCAGCCACACTACTGTGGCGACTCCCCAGAGAGCAAAGCTCAGCCAGAACATATCCTGCGCATGTCCGCTGCCCAGCTCCAAGTCTGTCAGCTGATCCAAGTAACTCAGCATATACAGCGCATCAGAGAGCGGCAGTGCCAACAACAGCATGAAAAAGTGATACAGGCGGCTACGGGTCATGCCATACAGAATCACGACCACCACAATCGGAACCAGAAACGTATCCTCCAACACCAAAAGCACCGGGTCAAAGAATAGCATCTTACGCACGACAAACACCATGACCGCACTCATAAACGTAGCGATCAACAAAGGCATCCGCCGTTTTTTCGGTACCGCTGCCCAGCACCATCCGGCGAACAGCAACGGTACAAGCACCCCGCCGACATTGACATGCACGGGGAGAAAATACAACTGCCAACTGGAAAAGGAACAGACGATCCAAGCGGTCACAAAAGCCAGTGCTGACCGCCTGCCAAGCCCAATCTGCCGCAACGGTCCATCCAGGCTGCCCATCCAGATCAGACACAGCATCGACCATTGGAGAATGATCGCAACAATACCTTCGTTCATGGGGTACTCCTCTTGATTTTTCTAGCAAAAGTGCTACCCCTAGTATCCCTCTTTCCTATGGCTTTCATAACGATCTAGGAAAATGAAATTTCACCGTGGCCGTCCCAACCGCAAAAAGAACGAGGGCTTCTGTAACCAAGCCCTATTCCCCCCGCAGTGAAAACTTGCGGGAATCAATATCCCGCTGGCGCAGCCACACCTCCGTATCTCCATGGATCGTAAATGGTGCTTGCTGAAGTCCCGCCACTGTACGCACGCCCAATGCTGTCATCGCTACACGCAGCTGGTGGTGCAGCCCATCGACGAAAGCCAGCGCTCTCTCCATCGGCAGGGTCTGTACCACGCGCAGGAAGGTACCTGCCATGCCAGCCGCCGATGCGCCGAGTGCCAGCGCCTTCGCCACCTCCAGACCATTGCGAATCCCGCCTGTCGCCAAGAACGAGACTCCAGACACATCCGCCACAGAAGCCTCCAGCAGACTCTGTACCGTGGTCAAACCCCAATCATCAAACATCGACAGCGGCTCATCCTTGCGCTGATTCTCAATCGAGGCAAAATTGGTTCCGCCCTTGCCGCCGACATCGATAATCTTCACTCCTACGTCACCCAGCTGCCGGATGCTTTGACGGCTCATTCCAAAGCCGACCTCTTTGACGATCACCGGCACTTCAAGTGATTGCACAATCCGTTCGATGTTTTTCAAATATCCGGTAAAATCACGGTCTCCCTCTGGCATGATCAGCTCTTGCATCACATTCAGATGAATCTGCATCGCATCGGCTTCGAGCATGTCCACGGCAAGCTTGGCCTGCTCCACCGTCGCCTCTGCTCCCAGATTGGTAAATACGAGACCGTCGGGATTCTCCTGACGTACAACGCGATAGCTGCCTATCAGCTCCGGGTCCCGGATGGCCGCCATCTGTGAGCCGATCGCCATCGCCAAGCCTTTTTCCCGTGCGAGGGTAGCAAGCTTGCGGTTCACTTCGGTTGTCTCTGCAGAGCCGCCGGTCATGGCATTGATGATGATCGGCGAAGGAAGGGTAAGCGTATGTAAGGTTGTCGTTACATCTATGTCATGGTAAGTCGTATTGGATAGTGCATTTGGGATGAAACGGATGTCATCCATGCCCTGATTCCCTGCTTGTCCTGTTGCTAATGCATACTTGATGTGATCCCATTTGCGCTGGGAGCGACTCATCCGTATTCCCTGCCTTTCGCGGAAAAAAAGGATACGCGCGCGCGTACCCTTTTCCCAATCGTGCTTTTGTTTACTTGAATTTATCCTTGAGATCACCGAACAGGTCACCGAGGGTAATCCCCATGCCTTGTTGGTTGTTCTCTTGTACGAATTGTTGATGCTCGCGGCGGCTTGCTTGCTCTTTCTTCTCCTCTTTTTCCTCATCGAGGGCACGGATGGAGAGAGAAATGCGTTGTTCAGCCGGGTTGAGGTCGAGAATTTTGACGGTGACTTCTTGACCTTCTTTGAGCACTTCGCCTGGAGTGGCTACACGGCGGTTCGCAATTTGAGAGATGTGTACCAGACCTTCTACACCAGGAGCGATTTCGACGAATGCGCCGAAGCTTGCAAGGCGTTTGACGGTACCTGCTACAATGTCACCTTTCTTGAACTGACCAGCCGCTTGTGCATATGGACCTGGTTGTGTTTCTTTGATGCTGAGGGAAATGCGCTCGTTTTCTTTGTCCACTTTGAGTACTTTTACTTGTACCTTGTCGCCTTCTTTTACCACGTCGGATGGCTTATCCACGTGATTCCAAGCCAGCTCAGATACGTGTACCAGACCGTCTACGCCGCCGATGTCAACGAACACACCGAAATCGGTGAGGCGTTGCACGGTACCTTCGAGGACTTGACCTGGGGTGAGTCCTTCGAGTACTTGTGCTTTGCCCTGCTTCGCTTCATCTTCGAGCACAGCCTTGTGAGAGAGGATCACTTTGTTCTTTTCCTTGTCCATCTCCACCACTTTGAGGGTGAGGGTACGACCTATGTAGTCAGAGAAATCTTCCACAAAATGGCGCTCAACCATGGAGGCTGGGATGAAACCACGAAGACCTACGTCTACAACCAGACCGCCTTTGACAACTTCTTTTACAGCAGCTTCGATGATGTCACCGCGCTCCATTTTACCAGCCAGCTCATCCCATGCTTTTTCCACGGTGATGGCTTTTTTGGATACGACGAGTTCTTCTTTTTCGTCGTTGAGCTTGGTTACTTTTACTTCGAATTCATCGCCGACATTTACCACATCGGAAACTTTTTCTACATGCAATCCAGAAAGCTCGCTGATCGGAATCAGACCATCGTATTTGTAGCCGACATCAACCAATGCCTGCTTGTCTTCTACTTTGGTCACTTTTGCCTTTACGACATCGCCCACAGACAAGGTTTTCAAATCTGTGAGACTCAGGCTGTTGTTTGTTTCTTCAACCATTGACTAAACCTCCTTGAGTACCATCCTGTTCGCGTGAAACAGATGATTGCAGCAGCGGGATAGTATTGTGTATAATGAACCTTCGCCAAAATTGGCGAGTGGTCTTACAAAATATGCAGGCTGTTAGGCTTATTATTTTTCCATCCCCGGTTTTTCATACAAGCGATTACGCTTTATGTGTATCAATGAGTTGTTGAATCTGACGCATGATGTGATCAGTAGTTGCGGTGACCGTGTCGGATCCACCTTTTGCCTCTTTAAACTCGGTTAAATCAACGGGCTTGCCATACACAATCGTCACGGGACGGAAAAGCTGATAAGGCCCGATGATGGCCACGGGAATCACGACGGCATTGGAGCGGAGAGCGAAGAGGGCTGTGCCCGGCATTCCTTTTCCCAGCTCACCAGTCTTGCTTCGTGTGCCTTCCGGAAAAATTCCTAATATTTTTCCACTTTCGAGCAATTGGAGGGTCGAACGGATTGCGGAACGGTCTCCGCCTCCCCGTTTGACCGGAAAAGCACCAAATTGGGTAATCAGCCAGCCTAGTACCGGAATCTTGAATAGCTCCTCTTTGGCCATGAAATTGACTTGGCGCTCAATACCGGAACCCAAAAGCGGCGGGTCCCAGTTGCTGATGTGGTTGGAGCACAGGATCACAGGCCCGTCTTGCGGGATATTCTCTCTGCCAACCACACGCCAGCGGAAAAAGAAGCTGAAAACAAAGCGGAAGAGCGCGCGGAAAAACTTATACAATCCCACTGCCTTCACCCGCTTGCTTACAGATTGTGAGGATCTTATCCACCACTTGATCGATCGAGAGCCCTGTCGTGTCGACCAGTACAGCATCGTCAGCCTGACGGAGCGGTGCTACTTCACGCTCACTGTCACGCTTGTCGCGCTCTGCGATCTCTTGTTTGAGCTGCTCCAGATCGGCTTCATTGCCTTTGCCGATCAGCTCGGCATAACGGCGCTGCGCCCGCTCATCCACAGAGGCGGTCAAGAAAATTTTTACATCAGCATTCGGCAACACATGTGTCCCGATATCACGGCCATCCATCACGACGTTGCCTGACTCGGCCATCATCCGCTGGAGCACAAGCATCTGTGCGCGGACATCACCGTAGCTGGCGACGATGGAAGCATGATTGCTCACTTCCTGTGTGCGGATCAGGGATGTGATATCCTGGTCGTTCCAATAGACATGCTGTCCGTCTTCTTCACGTCTCAGCTCAATACGCGCGGACGTGAGCAGCGCGGATACCTCCTGCTGGTTATCAACAGGAACACCTTGTTGCAACGTAGCCCATGCGAGAGCGCGATACATGGCACCGGTGTCGATGTAAACAAAGTTGAGCTCGGAAGCGATTTGCTGTGCAACAGTACTTTTACCTGCTCCGGCTGGTCCATCAATTGCAATCTTCATCTTTACGAATCACCTACTAGAGAAAATAAGAAAAGCTTCGATCGAAGTGTGTCCCGATGAAGCCTAACCATGGAATATCGTACCACAAAACATGCAAAGACGCAAACTTACGGCACTTGGGCGGCACCTTCCAAACGCACGGTTTCTACAAGCATTTGACGAATCGGGTCGAATGCGTAAAGGAATTGTCCTCCCACAAGTCCGGCGATACATACGGCTACCAACGTCACGATGCCTTTTTCGACGCGCTCTGAAAGCTTTTTGTAGCGGGTGTTGTACTCTTCTTGCCGACTCAATTGTCTTCGCTCCTTTTGACGAAAAAAAATTATTCGTTGATCCCTTTTTTCCGAAGCTCCAACTGTTTCTCGTAGCAGGCACGGACGATTTTGGCACGGTCCGATTCGTGGATATCGAGGAATTTTACTGAAATGGACAGTTGCCCGGATCTGAGCTCCTTGATCCGGATGATCTCAGCATCGGCCATCGCATGCAGCACCGGGCCTGCTTTAAGCGGCAGGGAAATCCAGATGCGCAGCTGATCCTTTGGGAACAGCTTGCAATAAGAGGGGCAGACAAATGCAAGCCCCCCGCCGCTGACGTCTACGGTCTTGGCGAGAAAATGGTGCTCACCTGCTGCATTCTCAGCTTTGACGGCGATGTCTACGGAAAGATTTACACGTAAATAACCACGGCGCTGTGTGCGTGTAATCTTGTCTTTTTCGGGTATGTGCAGAAGAATCAGTGGAATGTTTTCTGTGCGTTTCCCCTGGATTTTGGTCTTAAAATCATAGCGGGAACCATCCGTACCGACGTACCAAATGTGCCATTCTGTGCCCGTCTCAAATCTGCCGCTTGAGCGTCCGGTCTCTTCGTTGATCGGCAATTCAATCGCAGCAATTCCTTTGGCAATATCCATATCAGCTACACGTGATTTATATACCTCATTACTCTTATCTTCTACTAAAGTTACCGGACTCAAACGTATGATCTGTCCAACTTGTGGCAGTACAATCACCGACCGTTTCCCCCTTATGTATATCCCCTTGCAGTCTTTTTCCCACTATTATACATTCCGAAACCCATTAACAGCAAATAGAGAAGTTGGGATCGGGCGCCAACTTCTCTCAAATATTTATATTTATAATATATTATGTTGTTTCATTCTGTTCTTGGGTTTCGTCCATTCCTTCTACTTCATCGTCCTGCTCGGTCTCCATACGCACCACTTCTTCTTCCTGACCGGTCTGGGCGTTTACATAAACCATGTACGTCTGGTTATCAAATGTACCGGTAAATTCGTGGCAGAGAACTTCTTTTCCGTCCATTTTGCCCTCGATCATGGCCATCCGGTGTTCGGTGACTTTCAAGTTCGGGCTGAGCACGGTACGGGCTTTTTGTTCGGTGATTTTGGCTTGCGGGATCTGGCGCACCTTGTTGTTGTAGAGATACTCCACTGCGTGGAAGCCGTTAACCTCCCCAGTATCCAAGGCCACTTTAACCGTAACCGAATCTGGGTAGATGCGTACCCCGTTCTGTTGGTTGACAAAGGTAAATACGCCCAGACCGTCATAGGAATCGCTCTCGGCAGCCACCATGGTATCATAGCCGTGATCCTTCAGCCAACGGTTGGCATTGGCTTCGGCCTGCTCGATGGTGATGCGCTCTTCCTGGATCTCTTTTTCCTTGAGGAACCAGACGACGCGGCCCCCGTTTTTGGTGATGTCCATACTGAGCGGATTGTCTACATTGCCGTCTACGATACGCACACTGTAGGCGGTGTAGTCTGTGCCTTTTCCATCTGAATCTACGTCAATCTTAAGCTTGTTTTTCTGATCCTGTAAGCCTGCGAAGCGAACAGCGATATCCTTTGCCTGTTCTTTGGTGATGCGGGGCCCCTTCAAACCTTGGATGCGCTGCTTACGCTTGTGATCCACACTTTGGACAGTGACGCCCCAGTCAACCTCCGGGAACTCCTGAACACGCTTCTCAATCGTACGGAAGCCGTCAATAATCGTGTTGTCGGTCTTTTTATCATCGGAAGCGATGGCAGACTCTACGTCCATCCAGCGGAGCTGCTTGTCGATTACTTTGGTTTGGACATGATCCAGCTCTTTTTTAATCTCTTTGGAGTGCTTGTAGAGATCATGCAGGGTTTTCTGTTCTTTTGCCGTGAGCGGATGTTTGGACAGGTCACGGATAGCTACCGAATGAGAGAAGTCTGCCACATTGGAGAGAAACTCCTCGGTATTGTTAAATGGCATCAGGGTGAGCGGAAGCTGACCAACATCAGACTGGGCTGTGTATGCGAGACGCCAGACGTTGGCAATGCTTGGAGTGATCTGATTGCGGGTGTTGATTACCATCGTTTTGCCCAGTTCATCGTGCAAGCGGTCGATATGGTAGTTCAAATCGTGGAATGCACGCTGGTATTGGTTCTCTGCCTTGATTAGGATCGAGTTCTTTTCGTTGTGCTCTTGGTAGCCCCACATTCCTGCACCGATTAAGCCGACCACCGCTATCGGCATTACAACGCGTGAGATTGCTCCATAGACCATGCCGAATTCCTCCTTGTGTCGAGTTTTGAGAAAAGCTAAATCAGTTAATTACCGGCAGAAAATATGTTTTCCGATCCGTTTTACCTGCGGTCTGCCCCAGATCCATTTGGACGTGGCTGTTGCCGGGTTGAAGTAATAGGTGCATCCGCCTGTCGGGTCCCATCCGCGCATCGCGTCTCTGACCGCTTTTTTCGCTTTGGGGTTGGGCGTGAGATAGATCTGCCCGTCTGCAACCGCGGTAAAGGCACGCGGTTCAAAAATCACGGCTGCCGGTGACTCCGGGAAATTAGGGCTTTTGCTTCGGTTGATGATGACCGATGCAATCGCAACCTGTCCGATGTAAGGCTCTCCGCGTGCTTCTCCATAGACAGCGTTGGCCATCAATTTGATATCATTTTGGGACAATCGTGAAATGTGGAACGTTTTCTTCTTCTTTTTCTTCTTGGCTTTGGTTCTGGCTTTTCGTTTGGCCGCCATTTCTGTATCCAGTGCCGCATCATACTGGCTGAGACCTGGTTGTGCTGACACGGACGTGGTTGATATGTAATGGACTCCGAGCAAACTGACAACTCCAATTACAACGGCAATAGTCCATTTGAGCAGACGACTGTTAACTGGTCTTGAAGCTTCCACTTGGGCGAACCTCCTTGAGAAACTGGTTGCTTTCTAGAGATAGTGTGAGTGAGCGCCCATGCGATTATGCAAAAAAAGAAAGAACTGATCATTGCCAGTTCTTTCTCATTCTTCCTCGGTAATATGAAATTGGGTGTCATTGTCGCAAAGACATTGCTTAAAGCCGGTATCAACTTGCCCTCCAGGGGCGCGGCGGCCACGCAGTGTGAATTTTTCTCCGCAAATGTTGCATTGAATGGTGATTTTCGCTCGTTGGTTTTTTAGCATGATTGTCGCCTCCTCCCCTTAGTGTGGACGGGTGTCAGCCTTTTTAGAACCATAATCATGTGCTAATTGGACTTTTTTGAGGCCGTGATACCAAAGAAATATCATAAACGGCACGATGACGAGCCACCATTCGTCTTTCATCACGGTAAATGTCAGATTGTACAAGCAATGAAACACAAACGGAATCACAAACGCTGCCACCAGCTTCCACTGCTTGCGGTTTGGCTTGTCGGTGAATTTGCCCAGACCGAAATAATAACCCATCCAGACCCCGAACAGCGCGTGGCTAGACACCGGGAGCAATGCACGCCAGAGCGCGGTCTCTTCCCCATTAAGAATCAGGTAAAAGAAATTCTCCAGCGTAGCAAAACCCAGCGAGATCGCAACCGAATAGACGATCCCGTCATACGGCTCGTCAAACTCTACGTGCTTATACGCCGTGAGGAAAACCACCAGCCATTTGAAGAACTCTTCAATCATGGCTGAGTTGATAATGGCGTGTGAATATTCGTTTGTCAAACCCCACTCGGTTTGAATAATGTATTGAATCACCATGATCGGGAATGCGAGTAAGACACCGAATATAAACTCACGAATCACCATCGAGATTGGTTCGGGTTCTAAGGTGTCTCTTAGGTAAAAATAACTTAAGAGTGCGATTCCCGGTGCAATGGCGGCGCCGATTAACGCTATCATCGCAAATACTTGCTCCTTTACATAGGTTATCATTCATCGTACCATGAATGATAGACGATGAAAAGTAAGCAACCAGGAGAGAAAACGCATATGAAAAAGGTTCTAGTCATTAACACCGGCGGTACGATTGCAATGTCGATGGAAGATGCCTCTGAGTCCGTAAAGCCAATGGATGATTTGGCCGTGCAAAAAATGCTTCCTCACGTCAACCGTTACGCTGAAGTTACTACCATCAATTATTTGAATCTGCCAAGCCCGCACATCACTCCGCCGATTATGAACGACCTGCGCGTTCTGATTGAGGACGAATGTGCCAAGCACCACTATGAAGGCGTCGTGGTTACCCATGGGACCGATACGCTGGAAGAGACTGCCTTTTTCCTTGATCTGACGCTGAATCTCAGTATCCCGGTCGCAGTCACAGGGGCGATGCGCTCCAGCAATGAGCTTGGCGCAGACGGTCCAGTCAATCTGATCTCCGCTGTCCGTACCGTGGTGGAGCCACAGAGCGCTGATAAAGGCGTCGTGGTCGTGTTCAACGACGAAATCCATGCCGCCCGTCACGTCACCAAGACGCATACGAGCAATGTCGCCACCTTCCAATCCCCGTCCTATGGTCCGATTGGCAATGTGAGCAAAAAAGAGGTCAGCTATCATCACTATCCGCTCGACCGCGAGTATTATCCGATCACCCATGCCAATGCCAATGTGCCGCTGATCAAAGCGGTGGCGGGAATGAATCCTGAGTGGCTCGCTTTCTTGCTGGAGCAGCCGATTGATGGTGTGGTGATTGAAGGCTTTGGCCTGGGGAACCTGCCTCCGGCGATTCTGCCTACCCTCAAACAGTTGATCGATAAAGGGATTCCAGTTGTGATGGTGTCCCGTTGCTATAACGGGCAGGTGCAGGATGTCTACGGTTATGAGGGCGGCGGTCATATGCTCAAACAGATGGGGATTATTTTCTCCAATGGTCTGAATGGTCAGAAGGCGCGTCTGAAGCTGATGGTGGCGTTGCAGCAGGCTGGTAAGTCGAGTGAGCTGCAGCAGTTTTTTAATCACTAATCGTTTTCAAAAGCTTTTCTAATCCAATGCTTTGTCTGGGCTGTCGATAAAAAATCGGCAGCTTTTTGTTTTCGGTTGACACACCGGCAGTCCGGAGGAGTGTGAGGAGCATCTGTTCTCCAGTCGCCTTTCCCCCTACGGGGCCGGTCTCCTTATGAACAGATGCTCCTCACACTCTCCCACTCTGGTTCTGCTGACAAAAATAAAAAAGGGCTTTCTTTTTGCTGAGGCGCAAAAACGAAGCCTTGATGAAACGCTTTGGTTTACGTTGTTGTTCTTCTTTTAAAAACGTTTTGGTACCTGATTGAATGCTTTCTTCTTGTGCTCCTCTTCCATCTGTTGTTTTCATCTGTCTGCTGTGATGCTATCCTTACCTTATCTTCTTTTTTATACAATCTTTTACATAAAACAATTGCATGTACAAATACGATTCCTGACGAAGACAGGATCATCATCTGAAAAGGAGCTGCGGCTATGACACAGACATACACACAAAATCTCGAACATCTTTTCCGCTCGCATGCAAACGATGTGAATGCAGGGCCGATGCGTGCATATATGAAGGATCACTTTCCTTTTTTGGGGATCAAGTCGCCGGAGCGGACAGCTTTGTTGCGGGAGTTTGTCCGAGAGCATGGGGTTCCTGAGGGGGACATGCTTTCGGCAGTGGTGCGGGAGCTGTGGGCGTTGCCGGAGCGGGAGTTTCAGTATGCCGCGCTTGAGCTGTTGGAGAAGCGGGTGAAAAAGCTGGATGTGTCGTTTTTGCCGCTTTTGGAGGAGTTGGTCGTCCACAAATCGTGGTGGGATACCGTGGATACGCTGGCGGCGCGGCTGGTGGGTGTCTTTTTGACCAAGCATCCTGAGATGATTCTCCCCTCGGTGGACAAATGGCTGGCATCGGAACATATGTGGCTGCAGCGGACGGCGATTCTGTTTCAGCTCAAATATAAAGAAAAGACGGATCTGCCATTGCTGTACAGATCCATCTTACATGTTGTCGATTCCAAGGAATTTTTCCTGCAAAAAGCGATCGGCTGGGCGCTTCGGGAGTATGCCAAGACAGATGCACAGGCTGTCATTGAGTTTGTCGGGGCACACCCCCTAGCTCCACTAAGCAGACGGGAAGCACTGAAGCATGTCGCTCCTGCCACCTAACTGCCGATCGGAGGATGTCCTGTTCTTGGCCCATGACCTTCGTGTGCGGTACCGAGATGGTAGAACAACCCTGCCATGAACAGGACACCTAGGACGGTATGGGCCATCCGAATCGTTTTGTTCCCTCTTGCCTTCTTATCTAAAAAGACGCCAAGTACAACAAGCACAGCCATGACCCCAAGCGCGATCAGACCGCTGTAGACAGGTGTCATCGAGCGTGGCAGGAAGACGAGAAAATAGACACTGTGAGCAACCGCTGCGGCTGTTACGATCCAGCCAAACAGAATGTGACGGGTGTAGAAGAATGCCCAGATTTTACGGACGAAATCAGTGAATGGCAGCTTGAGCTTTTGACTGCCCCTCCACAGGAGCTTCCAAACCAGCAGGATGACGGCCGCGTAGGTAAAGATTTCAGACGCTTTGGTCAAAATCTTATCCATCGCACGAAAGCCCATCCACCTCGATTCAGGATCAATCAAACCGTACAGTCCACCGGCAGTAAGTAGGATGCTTGCAAGCAGAATGAGTCCAAAAAACACTTTGAGTACAGGCATGCGGATTGCAGTTGTTTTTTTCATTAGGTGGTTCCTCCCTATCCAAAACCATATAAGATAATAGCTTCTTTCTCTTGTTGATAAGGATAGGTGTTAATTCTTAAAAATTACTTTAGGAATTGTGTAAAACTGATGGAATGAGAAAAGCTGACGTCCGGGTCAAACCAGACGTCAGCTTCTATGCGTTTCTATGCGTTTGGCTCAAGCTCTAAGCTTCACGCAGGCAGATGAGATTGTTCTCCTCTGTGATAATTGTAAGCATCAGACGACCGTCTACCAGTCTGCCTGTAGACAGCCTGATCGCTTCGCCATTCCCTGCTGAGGTGTACGGCTGGTAGACCGTCTGGGATTGCCCTGTTTGAAAACCGTCGTTGCCTTCTGGGATGGCAAAGACTCGGCCCTCCCCATCGATTCCGAACAAGACACCCGTCCCATCTGCCAGATTGCCGAAAGCAAGGGCACGGACCGCGGTATCCAGATGAGTTAGAGCTTCCGGCAGTTTCCCCTGTTCCTCTACAGCATAGCCAATCGTATTGAGGTAGTCGCGGGTGAATACTGCCAATGTGCCGTTTTTCAGTGAGCCGGTGACGATCTCCTTGGTATAGCTTGGGATGCACGCCCAGACAGGCTGTTGGTTCGGCTCGATGGCATAATAGAGGTGGTGATCCATCCCGATATGAAGCACGACCTGACGTCCGTCAGACAGGTTACCAGTGGCGATGGAGCGGGCCGCTGCATTGGAAAAAGACTTCCACTGGCTCGGGAGCGCGTTGTCCTGCTCGATCATGAAGTAGATCCGGCCATCCTGCCCCAGCTGATACACCGTCAGCAGATTCTGCTTGTTCCATCCGGTCACATACAGGGGAGAATGGCTGTACAGACCTGTCCAGTATGGCTCAAAGGTGCCATCCCCCTGTTCCGTATTGGTATAAAGGGTCTGGTTCACCCCTTGACGGAACAGTACCAGACGTCCATCGCTGAGGTTGCCGCTCGCAATCACTGGCAGCGTATGTTTTACGCTGGCGCTATGTGTGTAGGCAGGCTGATTATGTCGTGGATGAGATCGAATCAGCGCGTGATACGTCTGCTCAGTGTCCACATAAGCCGTCAGCAGGTCGCCTCTGCTCGTCGTACCGCTGGTGATAGTCATCACCCCTGCATTGAGCTGGACCGGTGGGGTAAAACGCAATCGCTGTGCCGTATACCCGTCCGTATGTAGCGCTAACGTCGCCGTCGTTGTATGCTGTGTGTTACTCATTCCCAACACCCTTTCCTTGTATCAACATCCTTGAGTGGAGGTTGCCGTCACTTGTCCTACAGGAACAATATAAGAGCATGGGTGTGGTTTTATGTCTGATTGCCTGTGAAAAAAGCCGTCGGGTCTGGATGTGACATCCTTCCGACGGCTGTTCTGATGCAGAGAGCTTGCGGTACTGCTCTATTCTGTAAACACACGGGTTAAATCTACTTGCAAATCATCAAAAATACTTACCTGAACCAAGCCATTGCTCGGATAGATTACCGGGGTCTGATAGACTCTGCGCTCGCGGTCTAGGAGGTACACTTCCACGTAGTTGTTGGCAGGGTCGACAATCCAATATTCGCGGACGCCGGATTGTTCGTATAAGAATTTTTTCGTGGTTTTGTCCTTGACGCTGGTAGACGGTGATAATACTTCGACAATCAGATCGGGTGCCCCTTTACAACCTGCATCATCCAACTTTGAGGGGTCGCAGACGATAAGCAGATCGGGTTGGACAACGGTATTGATTTGGTCGTCGTCGGTTTGTTTATCTTCAAATAATCTGACATCAAATGGAGACTGAAAAACTTGACACTTCTTTCCTACCAAATAGTTCCCCATTTGTAACAACATATTTCTAATAATAACCTGATGCCTTCTGCTCGGCGCCGGAGTCATATTATACAGGGTACCCCCGATAATCTCCCAGCGCTGGCTGTCATCCCACTGCTTATAATCGGCATACGTGTATGTCTGGTCTGGGTTGCGATTGGACATTGGATTCACCTGACCACCCCGTTTTTTTCCGTTCAAATGCTTTGATTATAGTATACCACATTCAAGTATCGGTTGACTCGCCACGTAATCTGCGGACAAAAAACAAAAATCCCCTGCTCACACGAACCATCGCGTGTGTGAACAGGAGATTTTGTTTACTGATAAAGCTTACAGCGTTAAGCTGCTGCTATCCTTTTGTTACACCCAACCACGGAAACGGGATGCTTCCGCCATTTTGCGTGCGCCCACCATGTAGGCAGCAAGGCGCATGTCCACTTTGCGGGTCTGGGATGCGGTGTAGACGTTTTCAAACGCTTTTACCATTACTTTTTCCAGCTTCTCTTCTACTTCCTCTTCGGACCAGTAGTAGCCTTGGTTGTTCTGTACCCACTCAAAGTAGGATACGGTTACACCACCGGAAGAAGCGAGAACGTCTGGTACGAGCAGGATACCGCGTTCAGTCAGGATGCGGGTTGCTTCGAGCGTCGTAGGTCCGTTAGCCGCTTCTACGACGATTTGGGCTTTGATATTGTGAGCGTTCGACGCGGTGATTTGGTTCTCGATCGCCGCAGGAACGAGGATGTCGCAATCAAGCTCAAGCAATTCTTTGTTGGAGATCGTGTTGGTAAAGAGTTTGGTTACCGTACCGAAAGAATCGCGACGATCCAGGAGATAGTCAATATCAAGACCCTCTGGATCATGCAAAGCACCGTAAGCATCGGAAATTCCGATTACTTTTGCACCTGCATCGTGCATAAACTTGGCAAGGTAGCTGCCCGCATTACCGAAGCCTTGCACAACTACGCGTGCGCCTTCGATTTGAATGCCACGGCGTTTTGCCGCTTCACGGATACAGATTGTTACCCCTTTTGCAGTCGCTGTTTCACGGCCATGTGAACCGCCGAGTGCGATTGGCTTACCTGTGATGAAGCCAGGGGAGTCAAACTCACGGATACGGCTGTATTCGTCCATCATCCACGCCATGATTTGGGAGTTAGTGAATACGTCTGGAGCCGGAATATCTTTGGTTGGTCCTACGATTTGGCTCACTGCACGTACATAACCGCGGCTAAGACGCTCAAGCTCACGGAAGGACATTTCGCGTGGATCACAGATGATTCCACCTTTACCACCACCGTAAGGCAAGTCTACGATGCCGGATTTCAAGCTCATCCAGATAGAAAGCGCTTTCACTTCGTCTTCCGTTACTTCTGGATGGAAGCGAATTCCGCCTTTGGTAGGCCCTACTGCATCATTGTGCTGAGCACGGTAGCCGGTAAAGACTTTCACTTCTCCATCGTCCATGCGAACTGGGATGCGAACCGTCAGAACACGTAATGGCTCTTTCAACAGTTCGAACATCGCTTCTGGGTAACCAAGCTTTTCTAATGCTTCTTTGATCACCTTTTGAGTCGAGTGGAGCAGGTTCAAGCTTTCTTGTTGCTGTCCGTTAGACTCTTGGGTGTTCCCGGTTACCACTTCGTGATTTCCCATTTTATACCACCTCAGAAAGTTATGTCGGTCAATCCAAACCTTAGTATACACGCTCGTCTCACTCTTGAGAAGCAAAAAATTCCGCCTTTTGTTTATCAAATTGTAACTTGACAGAGTTATTGGTTCCGTTTCGGTTTTTGACCAGGTTCAGGCTGATCTCATCCACCTGTGATTTGTTGGTATCGTCTTTTTGTTTTGCCTCAAAATGGATGATTGTATCCACAGCTACCTCTACAAGCGGATGAATCTCACTCTGGTTGAGATCCTTGATGGAGGCCGAGATAACGATCGGTGTGGAAAACTGTTTGGACCACTGATGCAGCTGGTAGACGTTCATCGCTTGATTGTTGTGGACGATGTTGCCTTGATTGTCCCGTTGGTTGATGCGGAACAGATCGTCGATGATGATGACGGGCGCTTTCCCATTGGCTTGGATGATGCGTTGGATTGTTTCTTCGATATCTTGCAGCGTGACCCCGAGTGTGCCTTCGATGGTCATCATGTGCTTGGCGACTTCGCCGTATGCCTGTGTCGCTTGCGTGATCTTCTCCATCTCCACTTTGCCTGACAGCATGTCGCTTGGCTCGACGTGTAACAGACGCGCCATACTGCGGCACCAGAGCTCGTAGGCGGTCATTTCCCATGAGACATACACGACTGGAACGCCTTTGCCTGCGATCTGGTCAGCCATCTGCCGAAGCAGCATCGATTTACCTGTGGAGATATTTCCCATCAAAAGATACAGACCTGGATGAAGTCCCCCGGTCAGCTTGGCGTCCAGCTCGGGAAATCCGGTGGCAATCCCGCCAAACAAGCCTTTTTGCCGTTTCATATATTCCTCGGTAAACACCGACAGACTTCGTGCGTCCGATAAGACAGGCATTTTTAGGTTTTCCGAAACAGCTTCATTTAATAAGTCGGTCATCAGATCATGCGGATCTTTTCCGCGGACAAACATATCGTTGACGTCCCGCACACCTTCTGGCAGCTGGACGATGAACACATCACTGGCGACCCCTTCTAGCATTTGCGCGATCCGCAGGCTCTCCCGGTGTCCAGGCTCATCATTGGGATAGCAGATGAAGACACGTTTGCCGGTCAGCTGCTGGGCGTGTGTGTCGCGGAACGGGGATGTATCTGGGAGCGAGATCGCCGGCAGCCGTTCCTGCGCGAGCGACATCACATCAAACACATTGCGAACGAGAATGACATCTTCTGTAGAAGCGATGATCGGATGGTTGAAAAACGTATCGTTGCGTCCAAGAAGGCTTCTGTATTTGGGCTCCCGGTTGTCGATTGCGCGTCCGACCAAATCTACGGTTTTGCCGTCAGCATCGATGATCGGAAAAATAATCCGGTTGCTGAAATAGCCGCCCAAGGTTCCTTTTCCGTTGGCATGGAACCCGATTTTGGCTTTTTCATAGCCCAGCCGGAAATCTTCCGCCGTCTGCTTCTTGATCCCCCGTGCATTGAGATAGGCATATGCCTCAAGGATCATCTGCTTAGAATATTGCTCCACCAGTTGATCAAGGTCTTCCCATGAAAAACGTTTTGTAATTTCAGCCATGATCTCACTCCCTCTCCAGAAAGTGTGAGCGATGTCCTTTTCTCCACAACTTGTTCTGTGACATAATATCTCTAGTGATATTAAAAAAGGGTGTGTTCCAATCGATGAAAAAGAATTTGTTATTTGTATTTGCGCATCCGGATGACGAGACATTTACATCCGGGGTGACGATTGCCAAATACGCGCAGGATGATACCTGTACCATCACCCTGCTCTGTGCGACCAGGGGGGAAGCAGGCAAACCGGGCGATCCGCCGATCTGTACCCAGGAAGAGCTGCCACAGGTACGCGAGCAGGAGCTGCGTGAGGCATGTGCGATTCTTGGGATAGACAACCTCGAATTGCTCGATTATAAGGACAAACATCTCGGCGACGTGCCCCAGCCTGAACTGGCCGCCCATATCATCGATGCGATCCGCCGTCATCAGCCGCAAGTGGTGGTCACCTTCGCCCCTCACGGCATTTCCGGGCATCCGGACCATAAGGCGATCTCGGCTGCAACCAGCTTGGCACTCGAACAGCTTGCAGCAGATGAGAACCCGGTGAAAAAGCTGTATCACGCCACCATCCCGTCCATCAAGCCTTTTACTGGGCAGCAAGGCAGCCAGATCTTCACCGATCCGCCGGAGAGCATTACGACAGAGATCGTGGAACCGGATCATGTGGAGACAGCGGCGCTTGCCCTGCTCGCCCACCACACCCAGCACGTCTCTGTGGAACGGGTCTTTCCCGGCATCTCCCACGGAGATTACAGCAATGTTCGAAGCATAAATTACTTTATTCTTGTGTGGCATAATATGCATGGTACTAACGCCAGTTCGGGCGAAAAAGAACGAGATTTTTTTGCAGGGATCGTGTAATCGGGTCGCCTGTACCTGTGCAGGGGCAAAAAACACCCAGCTCACACAAGATGGGCTGGGTGTTTGCTTTTACGGAAAGAGACGGGTGATTTCTTTGACAGCATCATCCGCAAAAACGGTCTTTCCGTATTCTTCCAGTACATATACTGTAATGGGCGTGGCTTCGCCATATTCAGACAGGATCGCAATCAGCTTCTGGTAGCGATCTGTATCCAAATCGACCTCTTCAAGTACAAGGAAGTATTTATTTTGGTAGGAGTAAACGGTTCCTCCATTGGTTAGGTATGAATTGATCCGGTGTGCTGCTTCAATGAGGTGTTCGAAATCACGGAAGGAGTAGAGGATCAAGTCACTCTCCTCAAGGGTCACTTCCATTTCGTAGACATCCTCGTCATCATCCTCGTCCTTCTCCGCAGTGGAACCGGTTTTGCCGCGAGTCACGATCACGACCATTCCCTGTGCTGGCAAGGCAAAAACCTCAACGGCCACGGGGCCTGATATTTCAAATCCCAATTCATGATAGGCCTGTTCCATCATGTCATTGAACAGTTCATGTACCTTAGGAATGTCACGCCACATATCTTCTTTCTCTATACCTCGCTCCGAAAGATCGTCAAACGTTAAAAAAATTCGTATCTTGTCTTGGCCAAGGCGTTCTACGCGCATGACTGTCCCTCCTCGCCATCCAGTCCTACTACAAATTATGAAGGTAAGCCTGTAATAGTTCCGATGCAAATCACTCAAAACATGTAAGCGAACGTACATTTCGTTCGTTATTCTATCATAACATAATTTTGGACAAGAATATAGACCGCCAAGCCTATTTACAACTGGTGGTTCAGCCGACAGCCTTTGTCGGATTCTGCGCTTTCCCAGGAAAGTCTTAGGGGGTCGGCACCAAACCAGTCATGGAATAACCCCCTCCATTGATATACTGTACTATCCTATTTTTGGAGGTGACTGTCGTTTTGCGAAAAGAATGGATTGTGTTATGCAGTAGTGTATGCTTGCTGGGCGGATGTGCGTCACTCGGCGGAACGGAACAGTCTATTCCCACCAAACAAGCGTGGTCTGCCGGAGTGGAGTCGGCCACCACAGGAACAGATGGTACCTCAGGGACGGGAGAGGGCGGACAATCGTCTACGGATCGGACCGGACATTCCGGGGAATCTACCCCCGCGACATCTTCGCAAGCCTCTGAGAATGGATCGGTACCCACATCCGGCGCTCCTGCTCAAGACAGCTCAGACAACGCGATTCCGGCTGCTGCGCCCACTGACCCGAGCAAACCTGCCCCCACTACGCCCGAACCCGTGCCGACTACCGCACAGACACACCGTTATGCCGTCAATCCCAAGAGCTACCAGATCAAAAATCTGGACAACCCCGCTGAAAAAGTCGTGCTGCTCACCTTTGACGACGGCCCTACCGGGGAAGCCACGATGGACATTCTCAACGCCCTAGACCGTCATCAGGCCAAATCCATCTGGTTCGTCAACGGCTTGCAGCTCGCTAAAAAAAGCAAGGACGGCACTTACACAATCCTCCCCGAAAAAGCCGCCCTGCTCAAAGAAATCCAAAAACGAGGCCACATCATCGGCAATCATACCTGGTGGCATGAAAACCTGCGGGAGCTCTCCCCCGAGCGGCAACGCGAAGAGATCGTAAGCACCAACAAAGTGATCGAGGACATTACCGGGCAGACCCCGAAGTATTTCCGCCCTCCCTTTGGTGCGTACACCGATACGTCAAAAGCAGTATGTATAGAACTTGGCATGCTCTCCATGAACTGGTCAGTCGGCTCGATGGACTGGGTTCCCAAAGTATATAAACAGCCAAACGGCGTCACCGGGCAGGTAGTCAGCACCGTACATAACGGTGGAAATATTTTGTTCCATGACCGGACATGGACAGCCAAGGAGCTGGATGCGATCCTGACGAAGCTCAAGCAGGACGGCTATCAGTTTGCCCTGCCGTCAGAGGAGCAATGATTGTGCCTGCGATCAGCCGCCCCCTGCTTCTCTCTGTTTCGCCTGTGCCCAATTCGCACGGGCTTTTCGCACGCGGATGATATCACCTACATACCAGACCAGATTGGTGATCAGGAACAGCCCAGACAGATACGGAAACTTGATCACCTGCACCACGAACAAAAAACAGGCGAATAGTCCCAGAGCCGCATGGATCCCCCACAAGCCCACATGATGTCTGCGTACACGGAACAACCGCCACTGTTTGCGGATCAGCCGAAGCAACAGATACAGGCTGCCCATGCAAAATACGCCAGAGAGCATCAATCCGTACGGCTCAAACAGGATCAGTGTCGTCCAGCCGGCAAGATCATTCATCTGCAGATGAGATGTATCGGGATAGTGGGCTTGCGCCTGCCTGCCTAACCACCAGGCAAAAAGCCCTGTCAGCAAATCACTCCAAAACACCCACACATGCCATGCCTCCCTTTGTCTGTCATCTCTCTACCTAAACCTATGCCAAGCAACAAAAAAATGACGCTTCCCTGCCCGACATTTTGCAGGAAAAAGCGTCATTTTTGCTTAGTGGTGGTGGTTTACTGACTGATAAACAGGTGCAGACCAGACTTACACTTGCAGATGCGATGCACTGATACGCTTTTGTAGACTGGCACTTACTCAAGCCGTGAACTTTAGACGCAGGCGTTCACCGGCTCTTCAACTTTAGACATCTTCGCTTCGTCCTGTCCCAGCTCAAAGAGACGCTTATGAATCCAGATGGCCGCTTGGGAACCGTCCCCCATCGCAATCGTCACCATCTGGGAATGCGCTGCCAGATCGCCGACAGCCCACAGGTTGCGGTGGCTTGTCTCTTTGGTACGCGGGTCGACGATGACATGTCCGTTGGGTAGCAGGTCGACCGAAAAATTCTTGAGGATCTCCGAATTGACGTATCCTCCCTGAAACGCAACAAAGCCGTTTGCCGCGTCAATCTTAGTGCCTGACTGAAGCGTGACAGATTGAAGCCGCCCCGCCTCCTGTTGCAGCGAAGTGATCGGCTCCTCGTAATAGGCAAACCCCGATTCTTTGATCTCGGCTGCTTCATCCGGTTCAAGCAAAGAGCGGTCGTGATTAATAATCACAATCTCGTCGGTAAAATAACGGACCCGCTTAGCCATAGCCAGCCCTTGCTGACCCGAACCAATGATCACCGTCTTTTTATTGCGCACCTCATAGCCATCGCAATCCGGGCAGATGTAGATACTCTCCCCAAGGCATGGCATGATGCCGGGGATCTCGGGAATTTTGTCAGAGATCCCTGTGGCAACGACCAAGGTGTGTGCCTGATAGTGCTCCTTTTGATCGCGCAGGGTGACACAGAAGAGACCACCCTCCTCCTGCTCACAGAACGTCGCCTCTCCCTCCAGAAACTGCACGCCAAACATCCGGGCCTGCTCATATCCCGATTCGCGTAGAGCATCACCGCTTACCCCGTCACGAAATCCTAAGATATTCCGATAATCCTTGGCAATGCTGGATCGCCCGTTGTGATTATCGATCACCAGAACCCTGCGTAAACTTCTCCCAAGCTGAATGGCGGCCTGCAATCCAGCAATACCGCCACCAACAATAATCGTATCGTAAACCATACATACCCCCCGCACATTTTTCTTGCCTTTAGGTTACCCCAAAAAAGCAATATGATGAGCGGAGTATGAGATGTGGGGTTCGTGTCGGGTTCCAAAATTATCCCTTTAGCGGCTGGTTGGAATGTAGAGCACCTTGCCGATCGGAAGCTCTCCATTTACGTTGAGGCCGTTGAAGCGGGCGATGCGGTCAACCCCCATGCCATTGCCGTAATATTTGCGCGACAAGCGGAACAGGGTGTCGCCTTTTTGTACGACATGGCGGACGGAAGTAACTTTTGGTTTGGTGGTTGTCGTTTTGGCTGTGGTGGTTGTCTTGGTTGCAGTTGTTGTGGCTGGTTTTGTCGTGGAGGTTGGTTTCGTCGTTGTGGTTGAAGCAGAAGTTCCAGCAGTGTTGTTGGTCGTATTCGTTTTAGCGGTAGTACCAGTGGTGGCAGTCGGGTTGGTACCCGGGCTGTTTGTAGTCGCAGTTCCAGTTGAAGCGGCGGTTCCAGCTGCTCCGGCCGTACCTGTTGTTTTGGTTGCTTCAGCCGTAGCCGTACCTTCCTTGCCTGCACCCTGCTCAGACGCCGACTTCCCTGCCTGACCGTCACCATTCCCTGCAGCAGCAGTTTCCCCGCCTGCTACCTCGGCATTCCCGCTCCCTTTCCCCGATGCTTCTTGGGTCTGCACGGTTGTTTCACTTGTATTCTTCACCTGTACCATCTCATACAAAAAGACGCCCGCAAACAGCGTTCCAAACAGCACAACGCCAGATGTGAGGAGTGTCCTGACCTGTTTTTTCTTTTGATTGCCATAACGGGCTTTGCGCGGCGGCAACTGCTCGCCTGCGTTCAGTCCTGTTGAAAACTCATGCTTATAATCCTGTTTACGGTTCGCAGGCACAACTCCTGCCCCCCTTCTCTCAAATGTCCCAAGGAAAAGCCTATTTTCATTTTACCTGTCGTATACCTAATTTGGATAGTCTTTGAATCCATAATGCGAGGAAAAAATCAATCAAGCCATGCATGACCATAGATGGCAAAAGGCTTTGGCTCCAGTCATACAGCCACCCCAGCACATAACTGGTAGCGAATACCGAGACCACCAAGATCGGCTTTTTCAGATAGCGAAAATGGATCAGGGTAAACAGCAGACTCGTCCACACATTGCCAAGCAAAACCTGCACCACACCGCGAAACATCAGCTCCTCTGCCACGCCGACCAACAGACAGAACCCTGCCGTACTCCCCAGTGATAAGCCTTGGAACACACGGTTGTTGATCTCGCCGTCCTCAAGCCAGCTTTTCGGCAAGAACCTGTCCATCAACAAATTCAGCCCCACTACACCAATGCTGATCCCAACCGCGGTCAGCACAAAATGAGGGGCTGGTGGACGCAACTCGGTAAGAAGTCCCTGCCAGGAGTGAACCAGCCATGCAGAGATCGTTGCGATGAGAAGCAAAATCCCCTGGGTTAACAATAAATTAAGCCGCAACGTACGCTCATCAAGCTCTAACAAGCGGTCATCCACGTAAAGTCCTCCTTTTTCCTTCCAACAAACAAGCTTATCGCTTGGGAAACAGCATCCGAAGCGCTGCCTCCAGATCCCATGATGGCAGATCCCGACTCTCATCATCTGATTCCTGTGCCATGTACACGGATTGATCTAGTCCACAGTAGCAGCAACAGTACAGATCTGCTTTGGGCTTGGCTTCGCTTTCACCCTCTGCCTCACCAAAGTAGGCGGTCAAGGTTTTTCGCAGGCAGTCTTTTTTCGTCAGCCAGGCTTGCATGTCTTGAAGCTTGGCATATTTGGTCTGCTTGGTACGTTCTAAGTGAGTCCGCATGAGCGGCAGTGCTGCTTTTTCTTGGCCATCGATGTAGCGGAACTGATATCCGTCGCGGTTCATCACGACGTCCTGTAGGAGTCCCGCCCGCTCCGCATAGAAAAACAGCATACGGGCCACCGTCTCACCTACTCCCACCCATGCTTGAATCTGCTGGTGTGTGAGGATATCAATCCCTTTGTGAATGCCGCTGAGCACTTCGACAAAATAGCGCAGTTCTTCGTCAGTGGGAAATTCGTTCTGAATCAGCCGATGATGGATCAGCTGGTCATCAGGCTGCACGTACAGACAAGCATAGCCCGGCTGCCCGTCTCGGCCGATACGGCCAATCTCCTGCGTGTAGGCTTCGATGCTGGCGGGCACGTGATAATGGAGCACATAGCGGATATCGCCTTTGTCGATGCCCATTCCGAATGCGTTGGTGGCGATGATCACATCCAGTTGTCCCTGCATGAACTGCTCCTGCACCAGCATCCTCTCCATCGCATTCATCCCGCCGTGATAGGTATGTGTCCGGGTCAAGCCAGCAGCATGGCAAGCCTCCACCAGCGAATCGACACTTTGTCTCGTACTGCAATAGACGATGCCCGGCCCTCGAAGGCTTTGCAGCTGGTCCATCAGGTGTTCCCGTTTTTCTTTGTCCGACTCTACTTCTATGAGATCGTACGCGATGTTGGGCCTGTTGATGGACAATATAATGATATTTTTCGTTCGGATATGAAACAGATGACTGATCTCTTCCTGTACCGCCTGTGTGGCCGTAGCCGTCACCGCAAGAAGCGGAGGAGAACCCAGCTCTGCGATGATCTCCGGCAGACGTAAATAATCCGTGCGAAAATCATGCCCCCACTGGGAAATGCAATGCGCCTCATCCACTGCCACCAACGAGACCCCGCGCCGCTTCAGCAGACGGATGATCTGGGGCTGCTGCAATTTTTCCGGGGAGATATATAGAAGCTTGTATCGTCCAGCATCTATCTCATCCAATACTTGCCTGATCTCTGGCAAAGTCAGGGCGCTGTTGAGATAGGTCGCGTGACGGAAGCCTTTTCGCCTAAGCTGTTGAACCTGATCGATCATCAGGGAAATCAAGGGAGAGACGACGAGTGTCAACCCCGGCAGGACGAGTGCGGGAAGCTGGTACGTGATGGATTTGCCACCGCCTGTTGAGAGGATGCCCAGCACATTTTGCCCGCTCAGAACGCGCGAGATGATGGGCAGCTGCCCCTCGCGAAACGATCTGTAGCCAAAATGCCGCTCCAGTACTCCGCACAGCTCATGTTCGGTTGCCTGCATAAGTCTTGCCTCCTCCCTGCCTTGCCAGCGCCAGACGGATCTGCAGATAGCTGTATCCATCGCCTAGCGCATCTTTAATCAATCGCAGACGTCCCGTACCCAGCTCTTGACTGACGGCTGCCACGCGTTGCAATTGTTCTTCCGTTATATATCCAGACATATCCCACTGCGGGCAATACAGCGCCATCTCCACCAGATGATCCTCCACCGTACTCAGCTTGAGCCGCCGCAGGCTGACGATCTCCTCTGGTGTCAGTCCCTGTTGAATCATCCGATAGGTCGCATTGGCGCTCTGTGACAATCGGCCCCCAGATGACTGTGCCGGAGCGTGGTCCGTACACATCGAGGCAAGCAGCGGGTATGGATGTTGATGATCCCGCTCACCTGATTCGGTCAGCTGTCGGTACATGTCGGTCAAGGCGGCCTGCATATACACGCCGATCAGAGACGGCGGCTGATCCAAACGGTACGCCAATTGATTAACTGTCAGTCCCGCCTGCCGTGCTCCGGACAACTGTAAGATGAATAGTTCTTGCAAGAAGGGCTCCCACTTATTTACTATGGAGAAGAGCTCATCAAAAAGCTGATTCATCCATTGGTCACGATGACCCGGCATCGATAACTGCTGTTTGACCCATTGCTGTACGCCCTTGTCCTGCACGATCGGGGAGAACGCCAGCTCCTGATACAAGAGATGTGAAATGGTCTGTGCCATCAGATGAAGCCGCATCCAGAAGAGACGCACCGGCTGGGCATACGAAATCCCGTTGAGCCTTGGCTTCCACTGATCCAGTGCGAATTGCCCACGGCCCTCTTCCCACGCTTTTTCCCCCAGCGGAGTGATCGAAAACGTCCATTTATTAGCATTATGGCGAAATGGCACAATCTGAACAAAGTTTTGCTCGACCAAATTTTTCACAATTGCGTCCCAACGCTCTCTCGAAAAAGCTGGAAACATCCGATAATAATGATGTAGCTTGTACATATGCACATCTTGATAGGTCTGATTGGCCCTGCGCCCCCGCAAGATGTGAAAAAGGGAGTTGGTCGTACGCTCACCCTGCAGGGGTCTTAGTCCATCCAGGATGATGGTATGAAGAAACAAATGTTCTCTAGCTTGCCACTGAATCATGTTTACTCCTTTGCATTTCTTGGGAATGAAATAAGGAAAAGACATCTGCGCTGTTACCAATGTTTATGGGAGAGGAAGAGTATGAGCAAAAAAAGATTAAGCAAATCAGATTATTTGATGACCTATATGATCATCATATCACTTGCTTGTTTCATCGGCGGCTTTTTTTTAGGGGCCAATGTGATGCAAAATAAGCTAACGGCGGAAGCCGCTGCCAAAGAAGCGGTCGCCAAGGAAAAAGCTGAGAAGGAAAAATTATACAAAGAGAAGAAATTGTATAAAGAGCAAGATTTCGTCTCCTTCTACTACGGTGTCTATGTTCCGATGAAATCTTTCAAAAATCAACACTTTTATTATCTCGCAAGTATGTGGAACAAAAAAAGAGCAGAACAGGTAAAAGCCAGCGAAAAAATGAGTGATTTTGTCCAAGATCAGATCGCAGCCGCTGAAAAAATCTCGGTTCCCGCCTCTTCTCCCCTGCTTGTGGAAGCAAAGACCATCTATCTGCGCAGTCTCAAGAGCTATCAAGAGGGTATAAATCGTCACCTCGCTGACCAAAATGAAAAGGCGTTCAGCGCAAAAGACATCGCCCAAGGCAAACATCTGCAAACAGCCAACGGTCAGTTCCTTCAGGCGCAGTCATCCATGTACAAAGCAGTGGCGACCTGGGAAGAGATTTACGTCACACAGCGCTCCATGCCAGTGGCGAAAGCCGACAGCGTGACCATCGAAGCATGGAAGAGCTATCCGTTCCACTTCCGTAACTATCTGGCCGCTGAGTATATGCGCCAAAACGGTGAGATCAGCCAATTCAATCCAGAAGATTTGACCACCCGCCTTGACGATGTCATCGACAACCAACCTGGCACTGCTAACGGATGGAAGGATATCCCTTTTGCCGTAAATGTCTTGTATGTATCTGATGCCGTACGCAGCGGAGACTTCAAATCACTGAAAAAAGAGCTCTATCCATCGTTGAAAACACCTGAAATGCCAATATTTACGGAATAAGTTCATTAGTAGATGCGATTCATTCTTGAAATATGTACAAACTAATAATAAAATGGTAAGTGGACGTACCGATCTAGTACGGGAGGTGAAACCACAATGACAACTTGGGTTGATAAAGAAACCTGTATCGCATGCGGAGCTTGCGGTGCAACTGCACCAGACGTATTCGATTACGATGATGAGGGCATTGCTTTCAATAAAATCGATGACAACACAAACACTGCTGAGATCCCAGACATCCTGTTTGACGATGTTCGTGACGCAGCAGATGGTTGCCCTACTGATTCCATCAAAGTGGAAGAATAGTTCGTTCTTACACACCAACCAAACCGCTCATTTCCCACTTCGGTGGGATGAGGGGTTTTTTATTTTGGTTTAGGTGGTTGCTCCGGGAGGAGCGGGGGAAGGGACTGTTTTCCAGTCGCCTTTCCCCCTTTGGGGCCGGTCTCCTTACAAACAGTCCCTTCCCCCGCTCTCGCGGTTTTAACCGCCTAAAAAGATAATGTGGTGGGATAGGGTTGGGTGCGTGTGACGAGGGTGTATGACGCTGGGCGCGCAACCCTGTTGCACTATTCCTAAAGACGGAACGTGACCCGCTTCAACGGTTCACCTGACAACATGTATTACATACAGACGGCAAAGCAACCAAAAAGAATCCGTAATGTCTTATCTATTTCAAGCCAAGATTCAATGCTATCAAATGCTGGAATAATGTTCTTGAAGCAGGTCATCTTTTGCAAATCTTTTATTTTTTATCTTTTATATCTTTCAGCTCTGTTACCCGCCGAGAGCGTGAGGAGCATCTGTTTGTAAGGAGACCGGCCCCGTAGGGGGAAAGGCGACTGGAAAACAGATGCTCCTCAGGCCCCTCACGCTCCTGCCGGAGCACCCGCTAAAAAAAGCAAAAGACCCTGGTTCCGACGATTAAGAACCAGGGTCTTTCATGTACATATCTACATCTATGCTAAATGCCGCTCCAGGCATTTTCGCTCAATCAGCAGTCTTCCCGCCTCCTCTGCCCCCAATGGGCGGCTGAAGAAGAAGCCCTGCATCTCGTCACAGTTACGGTTGGCGAGGAAGTCCAGCTGATCAGTCGTCTCCACCCCTTCGGCGATCACCTGAAGCTTCAGGCTGTGTGCCATGCCGATGATGGAGGCTGCGATGGCGGCATCATCCTCATTTTGGGTGATGTCGTTGACGAAGGTACGGTCAATTTTTAACCGGTCAATCGGGAACAGCTTGAGATAACTTAAGGATGAATAACCAGTGCCAAAATCATCGATGGCGATTTGGACGCCAAGCAGCTTCAATTCATGCAGTGTCTTGATAACCCGCTCTACGTTGTACATCGCGATGCTCTCCGTGATTTCTAACTCCAGATACTTCGGATTCATTGCGGTCTGTTTGAGGATGCGGGAGACGCGCTCCACGATGTCCTCAAGCTGGAACTGATAGGCAGACAGGTTGACACCGATACGGATTGGCTGCAGGCCGGCTTTTTGCCACTCCATGTTTTGACGGCAGGCGGTCTCGATAACCCACTCCCCGATTGGAATGATCAGACGGGAGTCTTCCGCGATCGGAATGAACAGACCTGGGGAGACCACGCCACGTACCGGATGCTTCCAGCGGATCAATGCTTCCATGCCGATGATTTCACCGGTGTGCAGATTCACCTGCGGCTGATAATGCAGGAACAGTTCATTGCGTTCAATGGCACGGCGCAGGTCTTTTTCGATTTCAAGACGCTCCAGTACCTTCTCATCCATGGAAGGTGTGTAGATCAAGTAGTTATTGCGTCCCAGATCTTTGGAGCGGTACATCGCCAAATCAGCATTTTTGATCAAGGTCTGAACATCGGTGCCATGCTCGGGATAGAGACTCACCCCGATCGTTGTCGTGATCTCCAGCTCATGTTCACCGCAGATTAGCATCGACTTCGTCAAAGAGGCCAAGACCTCTGATGCAGCCTCTCTGACTTCCTCACTGTTTTTAACATGAGGATAGATAAGCCCAAACTCATCACTGCCCAGACGGGAAATAAACGCTTTTTCTCCGACACATCGGCAGAGGCGCTTCGCCACCTCGATCAGGATCTGATCCCCAAAGGAATGGCCCATCGTGTCATTCATCAGTTTAAAACGATCCAGATCAATAATCATCACCGCTATCTGCTCTTCAGACGGCTCCAACTGCTGGATATAGTACTCCAACTGGTCAAGGAAGAGCTTCCGGTTAGGCATACGGGTCAGTTCATCATAATAGGCAAAAAAATGAACCTTCTCTTCACTTCGTTTGCGGCTCGTGATATCCCTGACCACCGATACCCGCATTTCTTTCCCCTTATAATTGATTGATTTCCCGGTTAATTCCAGCTCAAGTGTTGTTCCATCTTTACACAACCCCTTAACCTCATATTGCCCCTGATGGTTCCTCGCGTAATTGGCACGGAGCACCTCATATGATTCTGGTGCGGCAAAATCCAGTACCGACATCCCTACCACTTCATGTGGTTCATATCCAAACATCCGGGCAAGGGCATCGTTGGCCTCCACAATTATTCCTTTATCATGAATAATAATACCTTCACTGGTAGACTCAGACAATCGCCGGAAGCGATCCTCACTCTCCTGCATGCTTTGTCGGTGATGACTAATCTGCAGCTTTTCCATACGAAAACGAGCGACCATCACCAGCACAGCAGCGAATGACAATAAGGGAAGCAACAAAAGCCCCATCACTTTGTAGCGGTCATAATCAATGTGCCGGAACCAGTCCGTCCCGTCAAAATGTACGCCAATCACTGCCTCCACCTGTCCATTTTCATCATAGATCGGGGCATAAGACCCGACAGACAGGTGCTCGGACTCTTGGATCGGCTGACTCGCGACACTGGCAACGCCTTCAAAAGCCTTGATGATCCCATCATTTGGACTCCCTGCGAGTTGGCCGCTTCGGTTCATGCTGGAGAGCACATATACATAATCCTGACTCACTGGAGATTTTCGCATTGTATAAATATGCAGTATTTTTCGATTGTGGATCTGCCATTGCGAAATGACATACTTGATCCGACGATAGGCTGGATCACTGGTCTGCGGACCGGCCACCAGTTGGTTGTGTCCCAGTAGTTGCAGTTGATAGGCATAGGTTGGAACGGAGCCGAAGTGTGCCTTCTCAAATTCACGGTGCTCCTCTACGATTGATTTATCCAAAATAAACCAACCCAACAGAAGCACTCCTGCGATGGCAAGGTTTATCCAAACGGCCAATTTACCAAATACATTGGGAAGACCTGATTGAACATGCAACGATATTTTCAATTTTTTAATTTGAGAACGCAGCCATAGTTGCAACCATCCAAAGAACAGACAGATGATGAGCGAAAAGGCTATGTATTCAACGGCAGGATTCATAGATGTATCTCTCCTTGCATCAGTCTGAGCGAGAGGTTTCATGGTTTACAACATAGTTACCCTCATTTCCGTAGTGATAAACAAAAATCAATATAAATAAACCAAAAAAAATGAAAGCGTTCTTATTTACGAACATTAGAATTTTTTTTACTGCTTAATGTTAAGTTTTTAACACTAGATCGCTTGACGGCTTCCACAAAGAGTGATAAATTTAGCTTATTCCTTTAGAACAAAATATTCTAACAACGTTGATGAAGATACGCTGTTAAATAGAAACCCTCAGAGAGCCGATGGTCGCTGCGAATCGGTGGTTCTATGAACAGATAAGCACTTCTGAGTTGCCAGACTGAACAATTCATGATGAATTTAGTAGGTTTGATCGGTTGATCCGTTATCTCACAGGTCATGTTTACCTGGCAAGGTTCTCTTTTGCGAAAAGGAGAACGAATTGAGGGTGGTACCGCGATATCCAAACTTCTCGCCCCTCACTACAACAAAGCAACGGTTGTAGTGGGTGTGTTGAGAGGTTTTTTTATTTTTCCTTTTTACAAATACAGGAGGTAGAGAAACATGTTTACAGACAAAATGATTCTGCGTATCCCAGGTCCAACTCCTATCCCACCGCGTGTACAGCAAGCGATGAACGCGCCGATGATCGGTCACCGCAGCGGCCAATTCTCCAAGCTGTTTGCAGAGACCGCTGAGCGTCTGAAACCGATTTTTGGTACCAAGCAAGATGTCTATATCCTTGCCGGCAGCGGAACAAGCGGTCTGGAGATGGCTGTTGTCAACACAGTCAATCCAGGTGAAGAAGTAGCCGTACTGGTCAGCGGAGCCTTTGGTGAACGCTTTGCAAAAATCTGCGAACGCTACGGAATCATCCCACACCGTCTGGAAGTGGCTTGGGGCGAAGCAGTAACACCTGAAGCACTGGAAGCCTTCTTGAGCGAAAAACCGAACGTTCGGGCTGTATTCGCTACTCAATGTGAGACTTCTACCGGTGTACTGAATCCGATCCGTGAATTGGCTCAAGTGGTCCGTGAGAAGACAGATGCGCTGTTCATCGTCGATGCGGTCAGCTGCCTCGGTGCAGTTCCGTGCGAAATGGATGAGTGGGGTCTTGATATCGTCGTCACCGGCTCCCAAAAAGCGTTCATGCTCCCAACCGGTCTTGCTTTTGTAGCGGTGAGTGAGCGCGCTTGGAAAGTGATCGACAACAACAAACCACAAGCTTTCTATCTCGACCTCAAAGCTTACCGCAAAAGCCTCGCAGATCAGACAACTCCATACACCCCTGCTGTCTCCCTTGTATTTGGTCTCGCAGAAGTATGCGCCATGATCGAAGAGGAAGGTCTTGATGCTATCTTCAAACGCCATGAATTGATGCGTGATATGACCCGTGCGGCTATGAGCGCTCTGAATATTCCATTAATGACAGAGGATCAGTATGGTTCCCCTACGGTTACCTCTCTCGATCCAAAAGGTGCTTTTGACGCAGAAGAGCTGCGCAAAGTGCTTCGCACCAAGCACAACATCATCATTGCAGGCGGTCAGCAACACCTGAAAGGCAAAATTTTCCGTATCGGTCATATGGGTTACTGCGAACCGCTTGATGTGATCCAGGTGATCTCTGCAATTGAAATGTCCCTTCGTCAAATCGGTGTAGAAATTGAATTAGGTGCCGGTGTAAAAGCGGCTCAGGAGGTATTGATCAACCATGTTTAAAGTACTGATTACAGATCCACTCAGCGAATTTGGTATCCAAAAACTGCTCGACGCACCTGATGTCGAGGTTGTACAAAAAACAGACTTTACCCCGGAAGAGCTGCTCGAAGCCATCGGTGAATACGATGCCCTGCTCGTCCGCAGCCAGACCCAAGTCACCCCTGAACTCCTCGCCCGTGGCAAAAAGCTCAAAGCAGTGGGCCGTGCCGGTGTAGGTGTTGACAATATCAATATCGCGGCCGCTACTGAAGCGGGTGTCGTCGTTATCAACGCTCCAGACGGTAACACCATCTCCACCGCAGAACACACCTTTGCCATGCTGATGGCGGTAGCACGTAATATCCCACAAGCCCACAAGAAGCTGGTCGATGGTACATGGGACCGCAAAAGCTTCCAAGGTGTGGAGCTGAACAACAAAACACTCGGTGTCATCGGTATGGGCCGCATCGGTACAGAAGTAGCCAAACGCGCGAAAGCCTTTAATATGAAGGTAATCGGCTACGATCCATACCTCACCAATGAGCGCGCAGAAAAATTGGGCGTGACCAACGGCAGTGTCGAGGATATCGTGATCAATGCAGACTTCATCACGGTTCATACCCCGCTGACCAAAGAAACCCGCTATCTGATCAGCTCCCGTGAATTTGAAAAAATGAAACAAGGCGTCCGCCTCATCAACTGCGCACGCGGCGGCATCATCGACGAAAAAGCGCTGTACGAAGCAATCCTCACCGGTAAAGTAGCAGGCGTTGCGCTTGACGTATTTGAAGTGGAGCCACCTGTGGATAACCCGCTCGTTGGTCTGCCGCAAGTCATCACGACCCCTCACCTTGGCGCTTCCACCATCGAAGCACAGGAAAACGTCGCGGTAGACGTATCTGAAGAGCTGCTCCACATCCTGCGCAACCAACCGTTTAAAAACGCGGTCAACCTGCCATCCGTTGCTCCACATGTGATGGAACGCGTCACCCCGTTCTTTACCCTTGGTGAAAAATTAGGTAACTTCCTCGCACAAATCACAGTAGGTGCCCTGCAAGAGATCAAGGTGACCTACGGCGGCGAGCTGTCCCAAGTCGAGACTGCTCCTCTCACCCGTACCGTGCTCAAAGGGATCCTCTCTTTCCGTCTCGGTGAAGAGGTCAACTACATCAATGCACCGCACCTTGCCAACGTGCGCGATATCGCTGTAACGGAAGAAAAATCAACCCAAAGCGGCGGCTTTACCAATCTCGTCTCTATCACATTGAAAACCAATCTGGAGACCCGCACGATTTCTGGTACGCGTCTCAATGGTTTTGGCGACCGCATCGTGAAAATCAACAACTCTTCTATCGACGTATCTCCACAGGGTTACCTGCTTTATGTACAACATAACGACGTACCGGGTGTTATCGGCCGTGTCGGTTCGATCCTCGGCCAAAATGATGTCAATATCGCAACCATGCAGGTAGGCCGTAAAGACGTCGGTGGCGATGCAATCATGGTGATCACCGTCGACAAACCTGCTACTGCAGAAATCCTTGATACGCTTGGTGAGCTCGGCGAGATCTCCAGCGTGACACAGGTAGAGCTGTAAGAGTTAGCTTGAGGCAACTTGATTTACTTTGCCCGTCAGCATTTGGCGGGCCTTTTCTATTGTCGTCCAACATAGTGTGATATAATTGATAGGATAAAAAGAGAGAGGAGCGAATATTCTTGTCGAACCAAGCGATTCTTGCCATTGGTCTATTTTTGGTTACATACGGATTCATTATCAGTGAAAAAATCCACCGAACCATTGTCGCGATGATCGGCGGTATTTTGATGATTCTGTTTGGTATCATCACACAGGAGACTGCGATTCATCACGTTGACTTCAACACGCTGGGTCTGTTAATCGGGATGATGATTCTCGTCACGATTACGGCACAGACCGGAGTTTTCAAGTACATGGCGATCAAAGCCGCGAAGCTGGCAAAAGGTGATCCGCTGCGTATTCTGGTGTATATGAGCATCATCACGGCGCTGGCTTCTGCCCTGCTCGATAACGTCACCACCGTGCTTCTGATGGTTCCAGTCACATTCAGCATTGCGCGCCAGCTGCGTGTCAATCCTGTGCCCTATCTGATCTCAGAAATTATCGCCTCTAATGTTGGCGGTACGTCCACTCTGATCGGGGACCCGCCAAACATTATGATCGGAAGTGCCGTGCCTGAACTGGACTTTATGGCGTTTTTGGTCAACTTGGCGCCAATCGCCTTCCTGATCATGGCCGTCACAATCGCCCTGTTCTATGTGATTTATCGAAAACAACTGGTCTCCTCCCCTGAGTTGCAGGCGAAGATCATGGATCTCAACGAACATGATGAGTTAACAGATCCAAAGCTGTTGCGTAAATCGCTTGCTGTACTGGTCCTGACCATCGCCGGATTCGTGCTGCACGGAGTATTTCATCTCGAATCAGCCACGGTCGCATTGACAGGTGCCTTCCTGCTCCTGCTTTTGACTGGTGAGCATTATCTCGAAGATGCCATGACCAAAGTAGAATGGAACACGATCTTCTTCTTCATCGGTCTGTTCGTACTCGTCTCTGGCCTGGTCGAGACGGGTGTCATCGCAATGTTGGCCGAACATGCGATTTCCCTGACCGAAGGCGACCCATGGGCGACCGCTTCCCTGATCCTCTGGCTCTCCGCCATCGCCTCTGCGTTTGTGGATAATATCCCATTCGTCGCGACGATGATCCCGATGATCCAGCAGATGGGCGCACTCGGTATCACTGATCTGGAGCCGCTCTGGTGGAGTCTTGCGCTTGGAGCATGTCTGGGTGGGAACGGTACGGTGATCGGTGCGAGCGCCAACGTAATCGTCGTTGGGATGGCAGCCAAGGAAGGTCACCATATCAGCTTCATGGGCTATTTGAAGATTGCTTTCCCGCTGATGATCCTGTCGATCATCATGTCACACGCATACCTGTTCCTGCGATACTTTATGTAGGAAGATGGAGGTTGGATCATGCTGAAATATGCTTATGATACGAATCTCATTGAGATCAGTGAGACACGTAATGAAGAGGATGTTACGTTTTTGATTGAGGTAAAGTCGGAGGAGATGCGCTCCCGGCTGAAGCAGGTCAGAGCGTATTTTGAGAACAACGATGATTTTACGGATGCGATGTTTTATTCGCGAAAAGGAGCCCATTACGAGGTGATTGTGCAGAACGATCACTATACGGAGTTTTTGACGCAGGCGTTTTTGTATAAGTGTCTGGAGTCATTGGCTTGGGAGTAAGAGTTGTGAGAAAGGCCGTCAGCTATGCATGCTGGCGGCTTTTTTGTTGGTTTTTTGCTTGCTTGGGCGAAGAGAAACCGGGTTCCTATCTTGTTTTGATGGTTCGCATCTGTCCAATCATCAAAACAATAGCCTTGTGATCATGTCTCTCATCGTTTTTTTCCGAATAGAGATAACCTCCTCCTCTGGGACCTCCCCATAGAACTTTCGTATCGACTTGTGATGGGAAAAATAAAAATAAACGGCTCCCAGTAAACTTACGATATAATCTTCGGGATGATCGACCTTCCTGCATTCGCCGTTCTCCACACCCAGCAGATACATCCCCATCACGCCTTCGAAAAAAATGTTCTGTTGATGCAGATGATGAAAAATATCCCGATCTTGCTTAACGCTTTGATCCAAAATGTTCACGAAATAAGGATTGTCATGTAGAAAATCAATAAAATGCTCCATGACCAGAAGCAAGTTATCGCGTATGGATGTACCTGTAGGCTCGATAGAAACCAATAACGCTTTTTCGAATAAGCCATTAATCACAGCCGTATATAACTCTTCCTTGCCTTTGAAATGGTAATAAATGAGGGCCTTATTCACACCTGCAATTTTGGCGATGTGATCGATTCTGGCTCCATCGTATCCTTTTTCCGCAAATTCCTGCAAAGCGGTTTGCAGAATTTTGTCTCTCCCTTGGCTCATATATCGTTTCCTCCGTCTAATCTACATCAATCCGATGTGTTACGTTGCCGATATGATATCTGCTACCTTCTTGGCACTGTCATAGCAAGGCATCCCCAATGCTCCTCTTCCTTCGGTAGAATCTCCAACCAAGTACAGTCCCTTTACGGATCGGCTTTGCAGTGGCAACAGCTTTGCATTCGTTCTTCTCGCTATTCCGTTCACCATCGCTCTGTTGATGATGCGTTTGCTTACCACGTATGTTTCCCATCCCGGATAGACGTGGTGGAGCAAATGCTCGATTGCACGTTGAGATGCCTCGGCGTGGCTATCGTCTGCTTGCTCCTGTTCACTTAAAAATTTCAAACCGTTGATCAACTGTCCGCCTGCCGGGGCAGAAGAGGCATTATTTAGGCTGTACACATTCAGATATAGACCTCCATCTAAGTCCAACAGGTTGCTGATATCGCCACGCATCTTTTTGGAAAGCATGAGATCGTAGACATACACATAATGGGCCGGTTGATTCAAATAACCGTCAAACTCGTCTGCAAGGTCAGGATCATGGAGAAGCTTACCTAACGCGTTCGGTGGAGCATTCAACACCACTTCATCGCATTCATATGGTTCTCCCCCACATACCACACCTTTCACCTTACCTGCTTCGATGATCAGATCCGTGACTTGTTTCCCGTAAAGAATGCTGCCCCCATGATTCGTAATGACCTGTTGCAATTCATTTAAGAGGAGGTCATATCCCATATAGCTAAGGGGCTCATTCTTCTCATATTCCCGCGCAGTCAGCTCTACAAAATGATTCATGGAATACCAATCGAGGGCACCGTCGTAGACCGACAACGCCGCATAAGCGGTAAGAACCTTGGCGATCTCTGGGTTATGGATGTTTTCCCGGATCCATTGGCCTACGGACATCGTTGGCAAAAAGTCTGAGGCTTGCTTTACCATTTGATAAAATTGCTTCAAACAAAGGATGTGATTGAAAAAACCAGAAACCGCAGGAGAAGTGAGCGCCCCGAAGCCAAGTGGGCTGGAAATCACCTTGCCGTCCTTAAACAGTTTGAATTTGGACAAGCTCGCCTTTTTATAAATCATCGGCAACTCAAGCTCACGGATAATGGATTGCATCATTTCCTGTTTGGGTGCTAGTACCGCATGGGCTCCATAACTCATGGTAAAACCGTTTTTCGAAATCACGTGGCTCCTTCCCCCAAGAATTGGCGAACGCTCCATTACGATAACCTGGTTCCCTCTCTTCGCCAATAAAGCCGCTGTTACTAAACCACCCAGACCTGCTCCAACCACAACCACTTTTTTCATATGTCCAACCTCCCATGGGTTAAACTAACTATTTAGTCTAATTTTATTGAGGTTGATCTGCGGTTGCAATAGTCAGACGAGTTTAATTATGTACACTTTGGTAATTAATATAAAAAGGTCCGTCCCAGCTGTGTCGTCTGGTCCGGACCTTTTTGCGGTACCCAATCACTTTGTTTAATTTAATTAAAATTACGTTAATTAACACGCGATCTTATTCACACTTGACCAGCCAGATCACTCTGCGAGTAATAGTTCACAGGCATGCCTTTTGCCTGAGCATACTCGATCTCTTTTCTCGTACTTTGTCCGATATAACCGTCGACATCGATCACAAAAATCTCATCGGCCATGTCGATCTTGCGGAGGTGGATTTTCTCGAACATGGCTTCCTGCTCCGGGGTCACTTGGATGTTTTCGCTTTTTTCGAAAAAGCCGACGGTCAGGACGACGTGGCCTTGGAGGGTGAGTGCGGTGCTCGCTTGTTCGAATTGGGGTTTGAAGCGGGTGGAGCCACATAAGGTGATTACTTTCATCGTAGGCATTCCTCCTGGATGTCTTGAAGTCCAGACATGGTATCTATATAGTGGGGATTGAGTTCAAACGTTATTTATCATGGACGTAGCCGCGTGGTTGTCAGAGAAAAATCCTCCCTCTCACAGATGAAAGGAAGGATTTTTTCAAAATCAAGCTCGAAGCTGTTTACACGAGATCAACGTTTACTCGAACACGCTCAAAATCTCGCTTACATCATTCAAAATAAATTCTGCGTTGGCGTTCTCGAACTTTTCGCGCGCCGCTTGTCCGGAGAGACCGGTCAGAGTAGCGGCGAACAGACAGCCGATGGAGCGGGCAGCAAGCAGGTCAGCAGGTGAGTCGCCGACGATCAGAACCTCGCTTGGGTTGGTGATTGGGAGTGAATAGTTGATGGTATCTGCGATAGGTCTGTCTAAGCCGAGCAGGCCGCGTACGTAGCAGTGTGGATGCGGCTTGGAGAGTGGTGCCTGATCGGGGAACTCAGACTCTGCATCGAGCACATGGCTGGCAGTCACGACACGGTTGGCATCGAAGAGGTCAAGCAGGCCAAGCTCACGCAGTGGAACATGGGTCTCGATGGTTGGACGGCCTGTGCCGATCCCGAGGGTAAGACCTTTTTCTTTAAGGGCGAGGAGAAGCTCGCGCACCTTCGCCGGCTCGACGATGGCGATCTCATCTTTGAGGAAGCCTTTTTTGCCAGTGGTGAAGGTCGGGCGGCCGATCGAGTCAGCTACGAGGTCGTCGCCGAGGTACCACTCCTGGAAGGTCTCTTGGCACAGATTCCACAGCTCACTGTTGCGGGAGAAAATGTTGGTGGAGACGCCAAGGCGCTCTTCTGCGATGGTGTTGAGGTAGAGCAGCAGCTCGGATTTTTGTGCGGAGCCTTTGGCAAAATCAGCGGTAAAAGCCGCATAGTCGATCTCAAACGCAGGAGCGTCCGTCCGAGCCAGCTCAGCGAGACGGGACAGCTGTGGACGGTTGATCTGCCCTTGGATCAAGGCGGTGATCTCTTCGGCATGTGCCGGCTTCAAGCTCTCACAGAGACGGATCAATTGATAAGAAAACGTAAGGTAGACCATATCCCAGTTGGAGTTGATCCCACGGGATTTGATGAAGTTGAGCACATCATCCTTGGCAAAAACCGTTTCGCGGACCGCACGGATTTTGGCTTCTTCCGGTGCCGGAGCAAACGTATCTCCTGCCAGACCGAGATAAGACGGATTATGCAAAAGCTCCCATACACAAAGCGCAGAAGCGTCAAAATAACGCTCTTCACTCAAAAATACGCCATCAACGTCAAACAAGATCGTTTTAATCAAACTCTCCACTCCCCATTCCTTTTCCAGTAGGTTTTTTGGTTTCTTCCTGTTTTTCTGGTGATTTCTCTCTAGCTGATCGGCAGTTCGATGGTAAACGTGGTTCCTTCTTTCAGCTTGCTTTGCACGCTGATGCGTCCGCCATGCGCTTCCACGATGTTGCGGGCGATGGCAAGACCCAGACCCGTACCGGCGCGGCCGCGTGTGCGTGCTTTGTCTGCTTTGTAAAAGCGCTCAAACACGAACGGAAGGTCTTCCTGTGGGATTCCGCTGCCCGTGTCGCTCACCTCGATAATGACCTGCTCCTCTTTGCTAAGGGCACTGATACTGACCATTCCAGACTTCGGTGTATGGCGCATCGCGTTGTCGATCAGATTGGTCAACACCTGTTCGATGCGGTCTGGATCGATTGAAATCAGTTGAATTTTGCTATAGTACTCCAGCTGCAGCGCGATATCATGCTCGCGTGCAAGACTGGTGAACTTACGTTGGATTCGTTCGAGATACGTTTTAAACTCGATCTGCTCTTTGTGCAGCTCGACATGGCCGGCTTCCATACGGGCAAGGGTCAAAAGTTCATTGACCAGCTTGCTCATGCGTACAGACTCATCATAGATGATTTTGGCCAGCTCTTTATGCTCTTCTGGTGTCGCGGCAATGTCATCGACAATCGCTTCGCTGTAGCCCTGCAGCATCGAGAGCGGCGTACGCAGCTCATGTGAGACATTGGCGACGAAGTCCTCGCGCAGCTTGTCCATCTTGCGCTCCTTGGTCATGTCACGCAGTACGGCTACCGCACCACGGACCTGATTGCCGTCATAGAGCGGGGTCATCAGAATCTCCCAGTTGCGGCCTTGGATATCTCCGCTTTCCTTGATCTCCTGCTCCCCTGCCAGTACCCGCTTATAAAGAGTCTGGAGTCCGGCACTTTTTCGCTCGTACTCCAAATCGCGCAGGAAGCTGTCAGCCGGTGGGTTGCTCAGGACGATTTTGCCTTCTGCATCCAGCATGATCACACCGTCTGCCATGCTGCGAAGCACGCTTGCCTGTTGTTCCTTTTCATGTGAGAGTGCAGGAACGACTTCGTTCAGACGGTTCGCCATGGATTGCAGAGAAGACGCCAGCTCACCGATCTCATCATTGGAGCGGATCGAGATCTCGGCATGGAAATCCCCTTCCGCGATACGGTGGGCTGTCTGGCGCATCTGACGCAGCGGGAAGGTAATCCGCGACGACAGGAAAAAGGCAAAGACAGTCGTCAGGATAAAGGCGATCACACCTACGACAAAAATCAGCTGGCGGATCTCCAGAATCGTACCATTGAAATCCTCCACCGCTTTGTACATGATGAGTGCACCCGGTTTCCCACCCGCGGCCTCCAGCGGAACCGCGACAGCGAGAATCTGCTGATTAATGTCCGGCGAATCAGCCCTATAACCCTGAAATACGATGCGGGCTGGGTCTGGATGCATGCCCATCAAGGCTTCGTCGAGGTTGAGCTCTTCGCTTTGAATCAATTTTTCGATGTTGACCTGTGGCAATTGGGATTCACTGGTGCTGTCGAAGGCGACATGTCCCTGCTGATCATCCACCATGACTAAGCCGGTACGGTAGATCGAGCCTACCATTGAGGCAGAGTGCAAGAGGATCCGCTGGTCATTGGTCTGTTGGACACTCGCAGCCAGCTTTTCTCCCAACCGCTTCAGTTCATCGGATTGTTTATGAAAATAGTAGCTGTCAAATGATTGCACGATCAACAAGCTGAACACCGTAAGCACGACAGCAAACAAGGCAATGATGGTAAGCCACAGCTTGCCGACTACACTGCGAAAGATGATCTCCACTTATTTTGGCACCTCAAGCTTGTAGCCTACACCCCATACGGTCGCAATCATGTTGGCCGCTTGCGGGGAGACCTTGTTCAGCTTTTCACGCAGACGCTTGATATGGGTGTCAACGGTACGCAGATCGCCGAAGAAGTCATAATGCCAGACATCCTTGAGCAGCTCCTCGCGGGTGAATACCTTATCAGGTGAAAGTGCAAGATAGTGCAAAAGCTCGTACTCTTTTGGTGTCAGGTTGACTTCTTGCCCGTTGGCTGTCACCTTGTGTGCATCATGATCGATGGTCAAATCAGGGAAGACGATCACAGAATGGCTGGTCACCACCGGATCGGTCTTGAGGAAGGCGGTCGCAGATGCGCGGCGCAGGATCGCTTTGACACGGAAGACCACTTCACGCGGGCTGAACGGCTTGACCACATAGTCGTCCGCTCCGGCCTCGAAGCCATGCACACGGTTGGTCTCCTCCCCCTTGGCGGTCAGCATGATGATCGGTGTCGCTTTGTGCTCACGGATGCGCTGGCAGACTTCAATTCCGTCGATTCCAGGCAGCATCAGGTCGAGCAGGATCGTGTCATAATCAGAGGCGAGCGCCATCTCCAGCGCCTGTTCGCCATGCTCGGCTTCATCGATGACGAAATTTTCTCTTTCTAAGTACATTTTCAAAAGACGTCTGATGCGCTCTTCGTCATCCACAATTAAGATTTTTGCTTCTTTCTCCACAACTATCACCCCAGAGTCAATTCATACTGTACATGTTTACAAGAATAAGCCAAAAAGCTGGTCAAAAACCAGCTTTTTTTTCCATTGATCTTACACACCTGCATAGGAGTGAAGCCCTGCAATCACCAGGTTGACCACGACAAGCGTGATCAGGATAATCACGAACCCGGCAACCGCCATCCATGCAGATTTGACACCCAGCCAGCCTTTGGAGAGACGCAGGTGAAGGTATGCACTATAGAACAGCCAGACGATCAGTGCCCATACCTCTTTCGGATCCCAACCCCAGAAGCGGCCCCATGCTTCGTTCGCCCAGATCATCGCAAAAATCAACGCACCCAGCGTAAAAATCGGATAACCGATGGCAATCGCACGGTAGCTGATCTCGTCGATCAATTCAGGGTCGATATCGTCAAGCGTAGGCTGCATCGCCGCAGCAAGCCGCTTGCGGAGCAACAGACGGATCAGTCCGTACAGAACGACACCTGATAAAACAGACCAGATCATTGTATTTAATTTGCGGGCCGCGTCTTTCCCTTCCATGAAGCCCGGTGCTTCAAACAACGGCGTGATCGGACCCGGTTGGACGATTTTGGATTCCTGTGGAGCCACAATCGCAGGCAGCTTGTATTCTACGGTCAGCATACGCTCCACGACGGTCGGCTCATCTGCCTTGTACTGCGGGAACTCAAACACGGTCTTCTGATTGAGGTTGGCAAAAACAGTCGACACAATAATGAAGCCGACCATCATCAGCACGACACTGATGACGAATTCAAGCCATTTGGTTGATTTGGTAGAGACCTGCTGCGGCACGGTGCGGATCAGATACATCAGACCTGACGCAAAGCCTACCGCGAGAATCCCTTCCCCGAGTGCGGCGGTGGTGACGTGAATCTGCAGCCAGTAGCTTTGCAGCGCCGGAATTAACGGCGTAACCTCTTTTGGGAAGACACTCGCATACGCCAGCATGATTGCAGCCAACGGAACGGCAAACGCACCGAGGATGGTCATCCGGTAGATTCGATACAGAATCAAAAAGCCGATGACGATACAGTAGGACAGGAATGCGATGAACTCAAACATGTTACTGGTCGGGCTGTGTCCCCCTGCGATCCAGCGAATCGCGACATAGCCTGTCTGAGACAAAAAGCCGATGAAGGTAATCGCGAAGCCGATGCGTCCAAAACGCTGCTGATGCTCTTTCGGATCGCGGTTGGCCCACTTTTTCCCGGTGATGGCGACCGCATATACGATGGTCGAGACCAGGTATAGCACAAATGCAAGTAAAAGTAAGTTGTTACTCAGTTGAATCAAGTCGGACGAACCTCCTTCTCCTTTTTGGATTTTTTCTTGTCAACGTCTGGTGCAACGGTTATCGGAATCGGAAGTTGGAGCGGTTCGATGATCTGGTTGACTTCCTGACGCAATCCGAACCAGTTTTTGTTGGTATGACCTGCCAGATAGAGGCGGTCACCCTCCCTGTGGAACCAGATCCGGCGGTGCTGCCAGTAGAAGCCCATGACCAAGCCGACCATGGAGATAAAGCAACCGAAATAGATCAATGGAATCATCGTGTCTTTACGTACCATCAGACCAGTGACATCAAGCAGGTCTGGTTTACGGATGGCCAATTCATAGACAGGATTGGTTTCATTGGAGATCAGTGAGCCGGAGACGTAGACGAGCTTCTCTTTCACCTTGCCGTCAGAGACCTCCAAGGCGACCATCGGGTTGTTCGGTGCGCTTGATTTGGTAGATGGCATCCCGTTTTTATCCATGAAGAAATCTGGGTAGTAATCGAGCACGCGGACGGTGATGCCTTCGCCCACCTTTTGCTCGGCAGCCGGTTCGTACAGGTCGACTTTGATCTGGCCTACGCGTTGGTTGTTGGTACGGTTAACCAGGTCAAAATTGAGTGCGCCCAGCTCCATCTCACGTTTACCGGATTGGTAGTAGGAGATGCTTTCATGGGTCAATGGGTGGTTGACGCGTACCGAGCCTTCTGTCACTTGCGTAAGCTTCGGCGGTGCGCCTGCTACCCCTTCGTTTTCGTTGAGATAGATGATGAGCTTACTCTCGAAGTTTTTCGGGATGACTTCCCCTTCTTTGATCGGCAGATCTTGCGCGAACTCGTCTTCGGAGTAGTATTCGGTCTTGTACTCTACGTTTTTCACATAGTAAGGTGTGTTCGGTACAGAGATGGTCTGTCCCTCGCGCACCCAGACGAAATCGTCCATATAGAAGCCCGGCACACTGCGCAGCAGAACGCCCAGCAGGAACAGGATTAGACCGACGTGGTTGATATAAGGACCCCAGCGGCTGAAACGGGCTTTTTCCCCCATGAGAGAGTCGCCGTTCTGGAATACGCGGTATCCTTTTTTCTTCAGTCCTTCTGCGGCCTTCTCCAGAGTTTCACTTGTGTTGAAGGAAACGCCTTCATCAGTGACACCGTGCATCTTTTGCCCGAGGTAAAAGGACAAGTGCTGATTGAGACGCGGTTTTTTCAGTGCTTTGTACAGCGGAATGATCCGGTCCAAGCTACAGATGACAAGCGACATCCCGATCATCACGAGCAGGGTGACGAACCACCAGGACGAGTAGAGATTATGGAAGCCTAAGAGATAGTAGAGATCCCCAAGCGTGCCATAGGTGGTGCTGTAGAACTGGGCGACGCTCTCCTCTGTCGGTACGGGAACCGGGATATAGCGCTGCTGCGGGAAAATCGTACCCACCCCGGACGCAATCAAAGTGATTACGATGAGGATAATAGCGATTTTGACGGAAGAGAAAAAGTTCCATACTTTGTCGATCGGTGATCTGGTGTTGATTTTGGAGCGGCGTGCCATCCCCTCATAGCGCATACTCGGGAATTCGGGAGCTTGTGGGTCCTGAGTCTGGATGTATGCTTCTGTCGGCTTTCCGCAGGCTTCACAAAGGCGCGTACCGACCGGGTTCGTATGTCCGCATTCACATTTACGAGTATCATTCATAGGATTTCCTCACTTACTACGGCTTGATTTTCTCCACCTTTTCCTTGATGATTTCTTCACTCATCGGGCCGACGAATACGTCTTGGATCTCGCCGTCCTTATCGATGAAGTAGGTGGCTGGGATGGAGCTGACTTTATAGACTTTGGTTACCTCACGCTTTGGGTCCATCCAGATTGGGAATGTCACACCCATCTGTTTGGCGAACTGGGTAGCGGTGATCTCGGATTCACCGATGTTCAGACCAATAAATACGACTCCTTGGTCTTTATAGGTATGCCACATCTTCTCAAGAGCAGGCATCTCCTCTTTACAAGGCTCACACCAGGAACCCCAGAAGTTGACCACGACGCCTTTTCCACGCAGATCGGTCAGCTGTACAGACTTGCCGCCTACCTCTGTCGAGTAAAAGTTGGGCGCAGTGTCGCCTTTGCCGACGACATCGTCCTGGGAGAGGCTGGAATAGATCGCAAACACCAGCGCAGCTACCAAAACACCTAGGATCGCCACGCGTATCGGCGTACGGTTTTCTTTATTCATGTTGGTATCCCACCTATCTTGCATACATTACTTACTATTATAGCGTAGTGCAACAATGTGACCGCCGACATATTTTGACCAAGTTTTGAACAGTATGTCGGTTAGCGGTTCACTTTGACTAATTCTTGCTTCAGACGGGTCACTTCTGCTGCTGTCAGATGACGGTATTTGCCCGGCTTAATCCCCTCCAGGTTCAAAAAGCCGACACGAATCCGCTCCAAGTGAATGACCGGATGCCCAATCGCCTGACACATCCGGCGTACTTGGCGGTTGCGCCCCTCATGGATGGTCAGCTCGATCAACGTGCGGTTACGGGACGGATCGCTATCGAGAATCCGCGCCTTCCCGGGTGAGGTCATGCCGTCGTCGAGCATGATGCCTGTTGCAAGCTTTTCTACTTTTTCTTTACTAGGATTGCCTTTTACCCATGCGCGGTAAACTTTGTCAATCTCATAGGATGGGTGGGCAAGCTGATTAGCCAATTCTCCGTCATTGGTCATGATCAAAAGACCGGACGTATCGAAGTCAAGCCGGCCTACAGGATAGACGCGTTCTTTTATGTCTTTGACCAGCTCGACTACCGTGCGGCGGCCTTGTGGATCGCTCGCGCTGGTGATGACTCCGGTCGGTTTGTTCAACAGTATGTATACATGCTTCTCTTCCGCAATCGGCTTGCCGTCCACAGTGATGTTGTCCTGTGTCGGATCAACCTTGGTCCCAAGCTCCTTGACTGTCTGCCCGTTGACCTGGACGCGGCCGCCCAGGATCAGTTCCTCACAGGCACGGCGTGAAGCGACTCCGGCGTGAGCCAATACTTTTTGCAATCGTTCCATCTGTTCCATGTATGTAATGACACCCCCACAACATGATACCCATAACTATCAGTGTGGACAAGAATAAAAACAAAAAAACTTCCCTGTGGTAAGAGAAGTTTTCACAAAAAGATCAGATAGCAGACGATGATCGACGCGATGACCCCCATCAGATCCGACCACAGCCCCACTTTAAGCGCATACATGCCATTACGGATGCCGACTGCGCCGAAGTAGACGGTCAATACATACAGGGTGGTGTCAGTACTGCCCTGCATCGTGGAAGCGAGTCGCCCGAGCATCGAGTCTGGGCCATATTGGGCGATGATGTCTGTCGCGATGGCGAGCGATCCGGTACCAGAGAGCGGACGGAGCAAGCCAAGCGGGACGATCTCAGGCGGGACATGCAAAAAGCTTAGTACCGGAGCCATCGTCGAAAGCAGCATATCCAAGGCCCCCGACTGGCGGAACAGGCTGATCGCCACCATCATCGCAACGAGGTGCGGCAAGATTTTGATCGTGGTGACGAATCCGCCTTTGGCACCATCGACGAATGTTTCGTACACAGGCACTTTTCTGAAATATCCATACACAAGAATGAATGCGATCAGGACCGGAATGGCCCAGAGTGAGATGAGGGAAACCAATTGGTACAAGCCAGCCACTCCCCCCTAGCGAAGTTTTCGTCTATATCGAAAGCGATACCAGCGGTCTAAGCCCAAGGCAAAAATCGTGGCAATAAACGAGGCAAGCAAAGTGGTACCGACGATCTCCACCGGGTTCTGGGAGCCGTACTGGATGCGGATCGCGATCATCGTGGTCGGAATCAGGGTGATGCTGGCCGTATTGATGGCAAGCAGTGTACACATCGCAGGTGAGGCAATCTCTTTGTTGGTATTGAGCTTCTGCAGCTCCTCCATCGCTTTGATCCCCATCGGTGTGGCCGCATTGCCCAAGCCAAGCAGGTTGGCACTCATGTTGGACAGGATGTAGCCGAGTGCGGGATGACCTTTTGGCACATCGGGAAATAAAAAGCGGACGAGCGGGGACAGAAGTCGTGCGAGCAGTTCTAATAGTCCGGCTTTTTCAGCGATGCGCATCATCCCCATCCAGAAGATGAGGACGGAAAGGAGACCGAAGCAGACGGTGACGCCTGTCTTCGCTCCTTCGAATGTCGCTTGACTGATGACATCGATTCGCCCGTTGACGGCAGCGACGACAATGCTGATGACGATGAGGACAAGCCAGATGACGTTAAGCATGGAGGACTCCCCCTGCCATAATGTTCCATACATAGGTCCACATTTGCTTGAAGCGGGACGCTGATTTGTCGGTCTTAAAGGTCGGGGATGCTTCCCCTACGGTCAGCGGAATTCTGCCGATGACGTCCTTGCCCAGATAAACGTTCAAAAAGCCGACATGCTCACCCACCATGCTGGTCGTGAGATTGCGGTCAAACAGACTGATCTTCGAGGTGACTTGATTCACTTCCCCACTACGGAACGGGTAGGTGAACTCGTTCATCGTAGTCAAAACCAGGTTCTCCTGCTGACGGTTGATCGTCATCTCTGGATCGACCGTATCGCCTTTGCCAATCACCTTGACCTGCTGATACTGCTGGAAGCCAAAATCCAACAGCTTGGCGTGGTCATCCCAGTCATCTGGTGCGTTGAGCGTGATCACCGCCAGTTGACGTCCATCACGGGTGGCCGATGATGCCAGACAGCGTCGGGCCAGCTTGGTGTAGCCGGTTTTGACCCCGTCCGCTCCTTTGTAGAGGTGGAGCATCTTGTTTTTGTTTTGCAGGCGGCGGTCCCACTCCTCCCCTTCCCAGGAGATCGTCTTCACCTTAGTGCCGACGATTTCGCGGAAAATCGGGTTTTTGAGTGCGTACGCCGAGAGTTTGACCATGTCTTCTGCGGTTGAATAGTGCATGTTGGAGTCATCGAGGCCGTGCGGATTGGTAAAATTGGTGTGGGTCATGCCGATCATCGATGCTTTTTCATTCATCAGATGGGCGAAGCCTTGCACAGAGCCGCCCACATGCATCGCAATCGTCACAGCGGCGTCATTCCCGGAGCGAAGCATCAGGCCGTACAGCAGGTCTTCAAGTGTCAGCTTCTCCCCTTTTTTCAGGTAGATCGACGAGCCTTCTGTACCTACAGCCTGCTGCGGCACGGTCACGACATCCTTGATATCAGCTGACTCGATGGCGACAATCGCGGTCATGGTCTTCGTCAGACTGGCGATTCGCATGCGTTTGTCCGCGTTTTTGCGGTAGAGAATCCGTCCTGACGCCACGTCAATCACTGCTGCGGCTTGAGCCGAAACGTATGGTGCTCCTGCCGCTTCCGCCCTGCTGGCTACCCCGATTGGTGCAAGGATCATCTGCAACAAAAGAAAGACGACGAGTACGCCAGATGTTCGGTTCAGGTATTTCATAACTGCCTCCCCATACTTGGATTGAAACCAAACAGCTTCAAAAAATGGTTTGTACCAAGTATATGGAGACGAGTCCCCTGTTATACCCAAACTAGTCCGACTACTTGTCGCCTTCAGTTGGAAGCTCGCCTTTATTGGTAAAGAGGGCTACTGCCTCTTCTGGTTCTGTATCTAATGTGATGTTGATCGGTGGCTCTGGCAGATCAGTCAGTTCTCGCAGACCGAAATATTCCAGAAATTCTTTGGTCGTACCATACAAAATCGGGCGTCCAATCCCCTCGGCCCGTCCAACTTCTCTGATCAGCGTCTTGGAGATCAGTGTGTTGAGCGCCTTCTCACATTTGACCCCGCGGATTTCTTCGATATCAGAGCGGGTGATCGGCTGCTTGTACGCCACGATCGCCAACGTCTCCAGAGCCGCTTGGGACAGCGAGGAATGGCTTGGGGAAGTGGCCCACTTTTCAAAATACGGTACATGCTCAGGCAGCGTGGTGAATTGATAAGCACGTGCCACCTCGACGATCTGAAGCCCGCGTCCCGTCCGGCGGAAGTCGGCCTTCATATCTTCGATCAGATCCACGATCGTCTCTTCCTCCACTTCCATGATCTCTGCGATCTGCTTGGCTTCAATGCCCTCATCGCCCGCCATGAAAATAAGTCCTTCGATCACACTTTTCATTTTGTCGTAATCTATCATGGTGTCAGATGTTCCTCTCCTTTGGGTTGGTTCTCGCAGATCAGGATGTCCGCAAACAACTGATTCTGGACGCACGTGATCGCCTTGGTCTTCATCAGTTCCAACAGGGCCAGAAAGGTGGTGACAACCTCAGTGCGTGTAACCTGCGAGGAAAACAGCTGGGAAAAGCGGACCATCCCGCCCCCCACCTTGATCAGCGTGCGGATTTCTTTCATCCTGTCCTTGATCGAGATCTCGTCGCGGGAGACCTTGGTGATCGGGTCCTTGGTATTGATGCGGTTGAACGCTTTTTCCAGAGCGGCCAACAGGTCGTAGAGCGATACGTTGAGCACCGGCTTCTCTTCTTCGCGGACATATGGTGTCAGATCTTCCGCCGGGCGGGTGAAGACCTGTGAGCGCCCCGTCTCCATCTCGCGAAGCTGTTCGGCCATCTGTTTGAACTTTTTGTATTCGAGAAGGCGCATGACGAGCTCGTCGCGCGGGTCGGCCTCTTCCACATCCATATCAAAAAGCGGCTGAAACACATGCTCCTCCTTGCGCGGCAGAAGCATTTTGCTCTTGATCGAAAGCAGTGTGGCCGCCATCACGACGAACTCGCTGGCGATTTCCAGATGTAATTCCTGCATCGTATGGATCGTCGAGAGGTACTGTTCGGTGATCTGGGCGATCGGAATATCGTAGATGTCGACTTCGGCCCGGTCGATGAGGTGCAAAAGCAAGTCCAGTGGACCTTCGAACGAATCCAATTTGATACTGTATGACACGTTGTTCTCGCCTGCTTTCTGATAAGTACTTCGCTCGGTTCCACATCATCGGTATGTTGGTTTCGTATCCTACATACCCAAAACGATGCTGCTTAATATGTCATCCATGATTTTATACGCATAGGCAAATGGTACATCAATGATAGACCGCATCGGCGGAAGGAAGATCAGCATCAACAAAAGCCATGGCCCATAAATGTCTAACTGGTAAAAAAAGCGTTCCCATCGGCGTGGAGCAAGGTAACGGAAGATCTTGGAGCCATCCAGCGGGCTGATGGGGAGCAAGTTAAAAATAAACATCGCAACGTTAATAATGAAGGAGAAACGCAGGGTCTCATAAATGGCAATTTGCACTTTTTCGTGCATGCCGCCAAATGTATCATGGGAAGCGGTGTAATAAAAAATAATCCCAAAAAGAAACGCCAGCACAATATTCGTAAACGGCCCTGCCGCGGACACCCATACAATCCCCAGACGCTTGTTGCCACGGAAATTCAATGGATTAATCGGCACAGGTCTCGCCCAACCGAATGGTCCGAACAGGATCAAAATTAATCCAAACGGATCAATGTGGGGAATCGGATTAAGGGTAAGCCTTCCTTGGTTTTTCGCTGTATCATCACCGAGTCGCCATGCCACATAAGCATGTGCCCACTCATGCACAGAAAATGCAATCACAAACGCTATTAATCGAAACGGCACTGTGGCCCAGTCAAAATGAAATAAATCCACGAGGCAAGCCCCCTCTATGTATCGGTCAAAGTGTGTTCAGCAAGTTTATCCATCAAAAAGAATCTACTTACTAGAATACCAATTGAAAGGCAAAAAGAAAAGCCCCGCATCAAGCAGAGCTTTTCTTGGTGATGTGGATGCGGGTAAGTCTAAGCCCCTCTATCTCTTTAAGCGTAAAGGTCCAGCCGTCATGATCCCGGCTTTTGCCAGGTATTAATTCGACCAGCTCAATCGAAAGCCAGCCCGCCACGGTATCTGCATCTGTCTCAATATGAATATCGAGCAGTTCCTCAAGGTCTCGGATCAGGACCTTCCCGTCTACAGAATAGTGGTCTTCCGAAACCTTCTGGACTGGGGCAAGCTCATCCGTGTCAAACTCGTCGCGGATTTCACCGACGATTTCTTCCAAGATGTCTTCCATCGTCAAAATACCGGCTGTACCGCCATATTCGTCGATCAGTACGGCAAGACCAGCCCGCTCTTTTTGCATGCGGGACAGTACGGTCTTGATCGGGATCGAATCGGTCAAGAACAGTACCGGACGGATGAAGTCTTCTAGCTTCAAATCCTTGTTGTCTGCGTATTTGATAAACATCTCTTTCATGTTGACCATCCCGATGATATGGTCCTTGTCCCCCTGTACGACAGGGAAACGGGTATATCCCTCTTTTTTCATGATCTCGAAGTTTTCCTTGAGAGTCAGATCGGTATACAGACAGACCATCTCGGTGCGCGGAACCATGATCTCACGGGCAATCCGCTCGTCAAACTCAAAGATGTTATTCACATACGTGTACTCGGTTTTATTGATTTCACCGCTCTCCAGACTCTCAGAGAGGATGATGCGCAGCTCCTCCTCAGAGTGGGCTACATCGTGTTCCTTCGCAGGCTTGAGACCCATCATACGGATGATCCAACCCGCAGAACCATTGAGCGCCCAGATGAACGGATACATGATTTTATAGAAAAAGAGCAACGGCTTGGAAAGCAGCAGGGTGATTTGCTCTGCTTTTTGAATCGCCACGGTCTTCGGGGCCAATTCTCCCACTACGACGTGCAAAAATGTGACAGATGCAAAAGCAATGATAAAAGAAAGTGTCGTCGCTACTGCCTCTGAGAGACCAAACTCTTCAAACAGCGGGTGAAGCAAATGCTCGACGGTCGGCTCACCCAGAGCACCCAGACCGAGGGCTGTAATGGTAATACCCAACTGACAGGCTGACAGGTAGCCGTCTAAGTTGGCCAAAACTCGTTGTGCAGCTTGTGCGCTGGTGTTGCCCTCTGATGCAAGCTGGGCAATCTTCGTGCTGCGTACCCGGATCACAGCGAATTCTGCTGCTACGAAAAAAGCAGTCGCGGCAATCAAAATCGCGACCAAGGTTAAATTAATCAAACTCTCCAATTCAGTCCCGTAAAAAACGGGATTCACCTCCACGTGGGTTACAATGTTTTTATAGTCTGTTACAAATAGGTTATACGTATCAGCTGAAAGAAAGTTTCAAAATAGTTTTTCCTGATGTCGGGCTGGATGAACCGCTCCTATAAAAAGAGGGAGCCATGTACGGCCCCCTTCTTTTAGGCGAATGGATTAGAGTACAACTACTTTCTCCATTTTGTCGCCTTGCTTGATGTTGTCTACGTGCTCCATGCCTTCGGTTACTTTACCGAATACAGTGTGTACACCGTCAAGATGCGGGAATGCATCGTAGCAGATGAAGAATTGGCTTCCGCCTGTGTCTTTACCTGCGTGCGCCATGGAGAGAGCGCCTTTTACGTGTTTGTGCGGGTTGCCTTTGGTTTCACATTTGATGGTGTAACCAGGGCCGCCAGTACCTGTACCATGTGGGCAGCCGCCTTGTGCGACGAAGCCTGGGATCACACGGTGGAAGTTAAGACCATTGTAATAGCCTTCGTTAGCAAGCTTCTCAAAGTTAGCTACAGTACCAGGTGCTTCTTCATTGTAAAGCTCAAGCGTTACTTCTTTACCGCCTTCGAGCGTGATTTTCGCTGTTTTCATATGTATAAAACCCTCCTCAAACAAATTCTACTCTATCTTAATCCATTCGTTCGGGTAATAGCAAGTTTTCACACAGGAAAGAGGCACTTGTTAGATGGACACGGTCTGTTGTTGGAGGATGGCATCGGAAATATAATTCGTCGTTGTGGATTTCTTGGCGATTTTTTTGATAGAAGCGGCCCGCTCGGCAATTGCTTCGACCGATTGGAAACTGCCCTTCCGGTAATAGACGCCCGCCATTGACATCGTCAGACTGGGTGGATTCTCCCCTGCCCGGCTGCATTTGCTCATGATGTCTGCAAAATAAGTCGAAAACGTCGAAATGATATAATCGGTGATCAGATGTACCCGGTCTGGGGTGGTAATCATGATAAAATCGTCCCCGCCGATGTGACCGATAAAATCTGTCTTATTGCCATAATCGCGGATGCACTCGCGCAACATCTGGGCGGTGCGGGAAATGATCTGGTCTCCCACCTCAAACCCGTGTTGATCATTAAAGTATTTGAATTTGTCCAAATCACAGTAGATTACGGTAAAATCAACCCCGTGCTTCATCCGGTCGATCACCTCCCGCTCGATCCGGACGTTCCCCGGAAGACCTGTCAACGGATTGGCAAAGGTAGCCAGCTCCAGCTTGATCGTGGTCATTTTGTCGAGCAGGTTCTGGACGGTGACGATGCCTAAGTACTTGCCTGTCTCGTCACAGATGATCACCACGTCATAGAGGTGGTAGGTGTCGCGTGCCATCGCGCGGCGGGCCACATCGTCTATCTTGTCTGTTGTGCGTACAATCAGAGGGTTTTTGTTCATGATTTGGGCTACGGAGCGCTCATAGTAGAGCGGGATACCGTACTGCCCGCCGAGTGTGCGGTAGAGCGCCGTGCGCATCAGGAGACCGACCGGCTTATCTTGCTCAAGTATGATAATGCTCTCCACCCGTTGATTCTGCTCAAAAATCTGATGAACCTGTCTGACCTTGGTGTCCCGCTCGACGCAGACGGCTTTGGTCAGGATCTCGGCTACCTCCGGCGTATCGTAGGCATCCTTGTAGGAGTCCATGCCGCGAAGCTTGTCTTGGGTCACCCGGATAAAATTCATCGCGTTGCCGTCGACGAGGGTGAGTCCCTTTTTCGGCTTGCCGAGGTAGTAGCCCTGTCCGTACGAGACCCCCAGCTCGATCAGCGTCTCCAGTTCCCGCTCGGTTTCGATACCCTCCGCAATGATTTTGCACTTCACCTTGTCTGCAAACTGGACGAAGGTCTCCAGCAGAGCCTGCTTGATCGAATCCATGTCGATATTGCGGATAAGCGACATGTCCAGCTTGATAAAATCAGGATAAATCTCGGCAATTGACTCCAGACTGGAATACCCCGCGCCCGCGTCATCGACGGCGATTAGGTAGCCTTTTTTGCGGTATTCCTCGATGATCTTGCGAAACACGGCGTAATTGCTGATCGCGTGCCGTTCTGTGATTTCAAATACCACATTGCTTGGCGCAAGCCCCAGCTCCTCCAGCATGTTCGTCACATCGCCGCGCAGGATATATGGGTCATCAATCGAACGTGGATCAAGGTTAATAAATAATTTTTGATTCGGCTTTAAAAAACGCACCTGTTCGAGCGCACGCTTGCGGCAGATATGCTCCAGCCGAAATACCGTGTCCGTCTCCTCTGCATACGAAAACAGTGTCGCCGGTGAGTAAAACGGACTGTCCTCAGGTCCACGCGCCAATGCTTCCCAGCCAAGCGGCTCCCCATCCCGCAGTGAGACGATGGGCATGTACAGCATATGGACACTTTCATTGTTAAGCAATCGGTGAAACTGTGACACGTACGTATATTTGTCCGAGGTTAAGCCATATTTGGCCATATGCACCGCATGTTTGACCGAGGTGTACATTTCTTTGACAATATCAATGCCCGGAATCGATGCATAGCCAACATGCAGCCGCATCTCTTCCCGGATAAAGTTCATGATATGGTGGTTGAGCATCAACTCGACCTGATGTTGAAAGGAGATGGATAACAGCCGGAAATCTTCCTCTTCACACCCTTTGGGGAATGCCACATAAATCGCAAAATCATCTCCCCACAGCTTCTGAATCGCCAACAGCTTTCCTTTGATCTCAAAAATCTGTTTGGCCGCTTGTGCGAGTACTTTTTCAAAGCGCAGCAAAATCCGCTTGGCTGCCGTATCTCCATACCGGTTCTCAATCTCCGTCAGCCTGACAATATCCACGTAAAACAGCATGACAACCGAGCCACGCGAAATCTCCTGGCCGATGGTAGTCTTGAGACGAAATTTTTTATTCGACATGACAAACGGGGTTGGACGCAGTGCAGACAACCAATCCATCCAAGAACTGAACATGGGAAATCGTGCCTCCTTCAGTGACTTGTTAATTATCGCAAGTGTTCTTGAAGGCTATATTAAGGGAGGGTAAAAATTGAGTGTTGTCCGTTTTACGCGCTGTGAGTGGTGTGGGGGACTTCGGCAGTCGGCCATCTGCTTGCTTTGTTTGAATCCCTTCGTAAGAAGGGAAAACTGTCCGCTGCGTAAAAATCCATGGCTATGTGCGGGGCAAAAACATCTGGGTGGTTCAGGAAGTGAGACTGTTTGCCCCTGGGTGGATTCGGGGAAGAATGTTCGCCATGGATTTTTACTTCGCTAGGTCGGGATTCAAAAGAAGCTCGCTGATGGCCGACTGCCGAATCCCCCTGCCAGCCGCAGCGCGTAAGAACAACAATCTATTTTTATGAGGGATGGGGATGAGGGAAAAGAAAAAAAGAAGAGGAAAAGACTAAAACAATGAATAATGAAGAGAAATGGGGCTATTCAACAGTAGAAAGATTGTGGGATCGCAGGGATTTTGGATCGTATACTTTAGAGGATACTTCGGGATGAACACTGGAGCCTTGGCAGTTTGGCTTATGATCCTTTCGAAATTTTATCTATGTATGTGACTCGGAAAGCATTATTATTTCCTCCACAGCTGGCAGGGAATTCAGCAGTTGGCAAGCCGTAAGCCTCTTTTGAACCTCTCCCCAGCGGAGAAAAAGTCTATGGCGCCTTTCCTTCTACGAATCAACTCAGGGGCAAACAGTCTCACTTCCTTGAAACACCCAGATGTTTTTGCCCCGAACATAGCCATGGACTTTTTCGGAGCGGACAGTCCCATCCCCCTCGCGGGGTTCAAACAAGGCAAACGGATTGCCAACTGCTGAATTCCCCTCCCACCACACAAAAAATAAAAAAGCTTCCTCCCCATCAAAGAGAGAAAGCCTTTCAATCAGTCGAAGTCGAATCAATTATCGCTGCAGACTCGCACGCTTAATCACACGGTCATTTTTCACAATGTCCGCATAGGTCTCGCGCTCGACTACAATCTCCGCTTCCCCATCGCGTACGAAGACAACAGCCGGACGGGCAATACGGTTGTAGTTATTGGACATCGCGTAGCCATACGCACCTGTGCTGGTCACGGCGAGGATATCACCCGGACGCGCGACAGGGAGCTTTACATCCCAGATCAGCATGTCACCTGACTCACAGCATTTACCGGCGATCGACACGAGGTCGTCTGCTGCTTCATTCATGCGGTTCGCCAGAGCAGCTTCATAGACCGCTTGGTAAAGGGCTGGGCGCAGGTTGTCCGTCATACCGCCGTCGACGGCCAGGTATTTGCGGACGCCAGGGATTTCTTTGGTAGAGCCGACACGGTAGAGTGTGGTTCCCGCATCACCGATGACACTGCTGCCTGGTTCGATCCATAGTTCTGGTAATGGAATGTCACGCTTGGTGAACTCTTCACGTACTTTGGAAGTAATCGCCTTGACATAATCTTCAGGCTGAAGCGGAGTGTCGCCTTCCGTATAGCGGATGCCGAAGCCCCCGCCGAAGTTGGCTACGGTACAGGTGAAGCCTGTTTTTTCCTTCACTTCCTGCAGGAAAGCAGCGACGCGCTCAACCGCCATCAAGAAGCCATCCGTCTCAAAAATCTGGGAACCGATGTGGCAGTGCACCCCGAGCAGCTCAAGTGAATCAGCAGCCAGAGAGGTCTGGATCGCACGCAGCGCCTGATCGCTGATAACGTCAAAGCCAAACTTAGAATCCTGTTGACCTGTCGAAATATATTCATGCGTATGGGCCTCAACGCCTGGCGTGATCCGAAGCAGAACCTTCGCCACTTCCCCGCGTTCCATCGCAAGCTGGTTCAGTAATTCGAGTTCATAAAAGTTATCCGCGACGAAGCATCCGATTTTGGCATCAAGCGCCATCTCGATCTCTTCGATGGATTTGTTATTCCCGTGGAAATGGATGCGGTCCGCCGGGAAGCCTGCTTGCAGTGCGGTATAAAGTTCCCCTGCAGATACCACGTCAAGCGACATACCCTCTTCTTCCACCAGCTGGCACATAGCCATGGTGCAGAACGCTTTGCTCGCATAGGCTACTTGAAAAGAGAAGCCGCTGTCACGGAAAGCATTGATGAATGCACGACACTTTCTGCGGATAAGCTCCTCGTCATACACGTACAGTGGTGATTGGAATTCCTCCACCAGGTTAACCGTGTCACAACCGCCTATTTCCAGGTGTCCTTTTTCATTGATTCGACTCGTGCCATGCAAATACATGTTACGTTTCCTCCCCCAGTTGTGAGCCATATCTCCTACTTATAAAAATAAAACAACTGACGAGTTTACGCCAGTTGTCAAAACGTCTATCCTGTAGAACTATGTCAGCGTATGTCGTATGCTTGTCCTGCGTTGAATTTACCTTTTACTATAGCACAGGATTGAAGCACTGCCAATAGGAAGCTTCTGCAATACATGTTATTGGCGTCGGTAATCCTTGGGACGGACGATACTTGGACGCGTGTTTTGAATCGGGATTGCCATTCGGATTAAAACGTTTTTGATCGCCTTGTAGTTGAATGGGAAAAGCGGCCAGAGGTACGGGGTGTCGAGGGAACGGGTGAATGCAAGCCACAGAATGACAAAAGCAATACCTGCCATCATACCCGGTAATCCAAATATTCCTGTGACGATGATCAAGAAAATACGTACCAAGCGGTTAGCCAGGGCCAATTCATAGCTTGGGGTCGCATACATCCCGACGGCAGCGATAGAGAGATACAGGATCACCTCAGGAGCAAACAGCCCGACATCAACTGCGATTTGACCGATCAGGATGGCCGAGATCAAACCAATCGCGGTCGCAAGAGGTGTAGGCGTATGTATCGCTGCCATACGTAACATATCAAGACCCAGTTCGGCAATGATGAATTGGACCGGGATCGGGATTTTGCCGGATTCCTTGATCCCGAGGAAATTAAGCGACTCTGGAATGTGATGTGGATTCATAACGAGGAACATCCACAACGGCAGCAGGATGATCGAAGCGATAATCCCCAGGAAGCGAACCCACCGCAAGTAAGCCCCGATAACCGGTGTCTGGCGGTATTCCTCTGCGTGCTGGACATGGTGGAAGTAGGTGGTAGGTGTGATCATCACGCTTGGGGAGGTATCTACATAGATGAGGACGTGTCCTTCCAACAGATGAATCGCTGCTACGTCAGGACGCTCGGTGTAGCGGATTAGCGGGAATGGATTCCAGCTTTGACCGATGATGAACTCCTCCACTGTCTTTTCGGCCATGGGAATTCCGTCGATATCAATTCGATCAATACGCTCTTTGATTTTGTCAATCAATTCAGGGTTGGCGACGTCTTTGAGATACGCGATCGCCACGTCGGTTTTGGAACGGTTCCCGATCTGCTTGATTTCAAAACGCAGACGTGGGTCACGAATCCGACGGCGTGTCAGGACAGTGTTCATCACCAGTGTCTCGGTGAAGCCGTCATGCGCACCGCGTACAATCCGCTCCGTCTCCGGCTCTGCCGGTTGACGCCCTGGCAAGGTCTTGGCATCGAGCATCAGGCCGATTTCTTGACCGTCGATCAGCATGCCGACCTGTCCGACGAGCAGCTTATCAAGGAACTCGTTGGCTGTCTTTACCTTCGCGATCTGGAAAAACGGGATGAACTTCTGAACAAACTGGTTGATAACGCCTTCGTCGTTAAGCTCGCGCTCTTTTACATCGTTGAGGTCTTTGAGGATCTGGGTGATGATGTTACTGTCCGCAAAACCATTGATGTAGTACAGCAACACGGTTTTACCGGCGATGCTCAGCTCATGCACCCCAACGTCAAACGAGCTGCCAACCCCAAGCTGTGCGTTGAGATACGTCCGGTTGACTTCAATATTAGGCGTGATGGGCTGCTTCTCTTGCTGTTTCACTGCCATGGTATTCGCTCCTTTCTAGTATCCAATCAACCGCCTTGCGCGTGATTGGACAACCTTGGCGGATATGGTCCTTCCCTTGCATTTTGCCGATATCACCGATCCCGATGACATTGGGGATATTGTACTTGTTGAGAATATCCACCGTGTCACCATAGATCTGGTTCTCCAAGTCTTCGTCCATAAATCCGTCTTTGTCGACCGCCTCATCTATAATCCGGCCTTGGTTGTCAATCGAATAGCTGACATGTGTTCCGCTGACCCATTTGGTATTGGAGGCAACGGCAATCGCACCGAGGATCTCTACGTCGGGGTGGGTAATCACATATTCCATCGCCTGCTCCCCGTTGCCTGTACTGCGGTTGCCGTTATCATCAAACATGACCAGCACAGGATCATTGACGGCCTGTTTGATTAACTCCACCACTTGCTTGCCAGAAAGCGGGGTGGGATTGCCGGCCGATAGCGAAATACAGCGTCCGCCAATCTGCTTGGCGATCTCCTCCACTGCTTTTTGAGCGATGTAGTCGCCGTCTGTGATAATGATCACTTTGCGCTTCGTGTCCATTCAAGCCACCTCCACATTCTGTTTATTGGATATGGTTTATCCTTTAGGCCGGAAGACGAGCGAGGCGAAGAAACCAAACACAATCGCAGCACTGATCCCCGCTGATGTCACCTCAAAAATCCCCGTGATGACCCCAATCAAGCCGTCCTGACTGGCCTCCTGCATGGCCCCGTGATACAGGGAGTGACCGAAGCTGACAATTGGGACGGTAGCCCCTGCTCCTGCGAAGTCGATGAACGGGTCATACACTCCGAAAAAGTCAAGGATAACCCCGACAACCACCAGCGTACTCATGACATGGGCCGGGGTGAATTTGCCGACGTCAAGCAGCAGCTGCCCGACAACGCAGATGAGGCCACCGACGACGAACGCGATTACGTACTCCATTCTCTATTTTCCTCCTTCAAACGCAACAGCATGCGCGATACACGGAATTGAATCGCCCTGTTGGTAACTGACCGGGCTGAGAAGTGCTCCGGTGGCGCAGACGAGCACCTTTTTCAACAGGCCTTTACTGAGTTGATCCACGATATAGCTGTAGGTGACCGTTGCAGAGCTGGCACATCCGCTTGCCCCGGCGAAGACTTCCTGATCGGGATGGTAGACCATCAGACCGCAGTCGTTGTACACCTTGTCCATGTCGTAGCCTTCTTTTTGGAGCAGGTCTTTGGCGATCGCATAACCGATAGAGGCCAAATCCCCGGTGACGATCAGGTCATAATCCTGTGGACGAAGGCCCGTATCTTCAAAATGCGTCATCAATGTAGAGACGGCTGCCGGAGCCATCGCCGCGCCCATGTCAAACGGGTCTTTGATCCCTAAATCCATCACTTTGCCGATCGTCGCATGGGTGAGACGCGGACCATCGCCGCCTATGCCGACCACTGCCGCACCCGCACCTGTGACAGTCCATTGGGCATTGGGTGGTTTTTGTCCGCCGTATTCAGTCGGGTAGCGGTATTGCCGCTCTGCTGTGGCGTTGTGACTGCTGCAAGCGGCGATGATGTAGTTGGCATAGCCTGCATTGACCAGTGCAGCCGCATTGGAGAGCGTCAGCATCGAGGTAGAGCATGCTCCATACATCCCCATCAGCGGAATGCTCAGGTTCTCGGCGGTGAAGTTAGCCGTGATATTCTGGTTGAGCAGGTCACCTGCGAGGATCTGGTCGATATCATCCGGCTTCAGCCTCGCCTTCTCCAGCGCGATGTTGACCGCGTCCTCCATCAGAATCCGCTCTGCTTTTTCCCACGAATCCTGTCCGGCGTACATATCATCATAGACTCTGTCAAACAAGGCTCCGAGCGGTCCTTCCCCTTCTTTTGGTCCGACGACCGTAGCCGTTGCCTGAATACGCACGTCTTCGGTAAATTGCCAGGTCTGGCGGCTCAGCCGGTTTCTCGTTGCTACACTTGTACTCATCTTGTCGCTCACCCCGCCCACAGCATATTGAGAATTGTACGCAGCGCACCGAACACAAACGCCGCCACTGTACCGAACACGATGACAGACCCGGCCAGCTTGAACATGTTGCCGCCAACCCCAAGCACATAGCCTTCACTGCGGTGCTCAATCGCCGCCGAAGCAATCGAGTTGGCGAAGCCAGTGACCGGTACGGCAGAGCCTGCCCCTGCGTATTGTCCGATGTTGTCATAGACGCCAAGTCCGGTGAGAATCACGGAGATCAGGATCAAGGTGGCTACCGTCGGATTGCCTGCGTCCTGTTCACTGAATCCAAAGAAATTGATATAGATGTTGGTGATAATCTGTCCCAGCAGGCAGATCGTACCGCCGACCCAAAAGGCACGGAACGTGTTCTGTAGTACGTTTCGCTTCGGACGGTACTTGCTGGCTTGCTCTTTGTATTCGGCCTTGCTTAAGGGGAACTGGATTCCTTTCTTCGTCTTGGTTGCCATGAGAGTCAATCGCGCCCTTTCTTCCGATTCATGGTTGGTAAGGTGTAAGGTTGGTATCTACTGACTAGTTTTTGTGAGATACTCCTGTTCTATGAGTTGGTACTTTTTACCACGAGATATTTCAGTATAGCTGGAGCCAAAATTGGACAAGTGATCCTGTTATCTTGCCGATCACCATTGCCAGTAAAAAGGTTTTAATAAACGTCTCCATGTTCAGCCGCTTGGTCAGGATCGGAAAGACGTTCAACACCTCGGTCAGTCCGGCCGCCAGCGTCCCGATGAAGACTCCTGCCAGCAGTCCCAGCAGGATGACCAGCACGCGCGGCAGATAAAAAACGATTTGGAAAAAATCCGTCGTTGTTGCAAACAAAGCCCCACTGACCAGTGCCCACTCATAGGCCCGCAGATAGTTATGCGTGCGGCTCAGCTGAGTTAAGCGAGGGATGACCTCTAGCATGCTGACAAATGCCACAAATCCGCTGCCCACCGCAAGTCCGCCCCCCAGTCCGATGATGACGGTGAGACTGCCTTTGAGCAGGCTCATGATTTGTCCTTCTCGTTCTCTTTGTTTTCATGCTGGAGATAGTACTGGTCGAGATTCTGCTGGTACAAAAACATCTCGACATCGAGCGGACTGGGCTCCTCATTGATTTTTTTACGGAAAATATGATTAAAAAACAGCACCATCCCAAGCCCGATGCCAATCGAATACGGAATCTGCAGCAGCATCGGATGGGCATCTTGCTCTCCTGTGATCAGATAATAGATCCGTTGATGTACCTGGGGCATGCTGACATCGGCATGAAAATTCATGATCGCAAGGCCTGAGCCGACGAACAGCAGCAACCAGACCAGGACGACCGCGATGAGGTGTGGCCGTTTGCGTGGACGCGTCACCTCCACGATCAGCTGTGAGGCTCCCTGCACCTCCAACACCACATCCGGATACATCGTCCGCAGCTTTTTGATGATCTGCATGATGTCGACGATCACCAGGTCACCATCCTCCGGTCTGACCTTGTAGACCGGGATTTTGGCAAGCGTCTCTTCACGCTGTCCGTCCCAATAGAGCTGGCACAGGTCTCCCAGCGTGATCAATGCATTTTCGCGAACCGTCAGGCGTTTACGCAAACGAAGAAACAGTGGCTGATTCTCTTCCACACGCATCCTCCCCCGTCCCCTAGTTGTAGCTGATAGTATGCGCAAGCAAAAAAAAGACCATTCGAGCTAGTGCTCGATCTGGTCTTTGATCGTCTGTAAGATTCGTTTTTCCAGCCGGGAGACTTGCACCTGGGAGATGCCCAGCCGCTCGGCTACTTCAGATTGGGTCTGGTCTTTGTAATAGCGCAGGAAGACGATGAGCTGTTCACGCTCGGTCAGCCTGCTGATCGCATCCTTGAGGGCAATCTTGTCAAACCATTTGCCCACGCTCTCGTCGGCAATCTGGTCGATCAGGGTGATCGGATCCCCATCGTTCTCAAACACCGTCTCGTGGATCGATGACGGCGCACGGGCCGCTTCTTGGGCGAAGACGACATCCTCCGGTGCGATCCCCAGCTCATCGGCCACCTCCTGGATCGTCGGTGAGCGGCCAAACTTTTTGTACAGCTCATCCTTCGTCCGGCGCACCTTGTTGGCTGTTTCCTTGAGGGAACGGCTTACTTTGACCGTCCCGTCATCACGCAGGAAGCGCTGGATCTCCCCGATGATCATCGGTACGGCATAGGTGGAGAATTTGACATCATAGGTGAGGTCGAATTTGTCCACCGCCTTGAGCAACCCGATGCACCCGATCTGGAACAGATCATCCGCTTCGTACCCACGGTTCATAAAGCGTTGGACAACGGACCAAACGAGGCGAATATTGCTGTTGACCAGCGTTTCGCGTGCATCGTTATCACCGGATTGGCTTTTGGCGATTAACTCTTTCACTTGGTCATTACTTAAGAATGGGTGACTGGCGTTTTTGATATCGGCTCCCATGGCATTACCCCTAGTTTTGTAAAGCTTTTGAGAATGAAAGTCGTTTGGTCAGACGGATTTTTGTGCCTTTGCCGACCCCTGTGATCACTTCAATCGAATCCATGAAATTTTCCATAATCGTAAAGCCCATACCCGAACGCTCCAGCTCCGGCTTGGAGGTGTAGAGCGGTTGCATCGCTTCTTCCACATCGCCAATCCCGTGGCCGTGGTCTTCAATCGTCAGCTCCACCAGACCATCATCATAGGCGACATGGATATGTACCAGACCTTCTGGATTTTCTTCGTACCCATGAATAATCGAGTTGGTTACCCCCTCAGATACGACGGTTTTGATCTCTTCCATCTCTTCCATGGTGATATCGAGCTGGGAGAGGAAGGAGGCGACCGCCACACGGGCAAACGCTTCGTTTTTACTGAGTGCGGCAAAGGAGAGGTTCATCCGGTTCTGATTCGCCATCTTAGGCCACCCCCAGTACAGTCAAGGCTTCTGCTTCGTTATCTTTGAACTTAATCACTTTGAACAAGCCTGACATTTCAAAAATGCGGTAAATCGTCGGGTTGATCGAGCAGACGACCATTTCCCCGGAGCGTGCAGAGATTTGCTTATAGCGGCCAAGAATCACACCGATCCCGGAACTGTCCATAAATTCGAGGGAGGCGAGGCTTAACACCACATGACGGATCTGCTCGTTCTTGAGCACATCGTCTACCTTGTTGCGCAGCTCTTCTGCGGTGTGGTGATCCAGTTCGCCTTGCAGTCGTACAACCAATACTTCGTTTTTTACTTCCATATCGATGCGAAGACTCATCGTTGACACACTCCTTCTTACCCTTGATGCTCTAGAGTTTCGTCACCGTAAGAACCAATTCCTCCCAGTCGACAAAAGCTCCAAAAAGAACAAAAAAATCGAGAAGCCTCATCAAAAAACCTGTGGCATTCTCGACTCTTTTCGCGGGTCATCTGGTTGTGTGCCTCTACTGGTAGCTGACTACAATCGCTCTCGTTGTACGCTTAAGAATCTCCCACAAGCCTGCCTGGTCTACTGTTTTTTCCGGGAACAGATCGACCCGTGCCACTTCTTTGCCGTCCTTCTTGATGAAAATATGTCCCACCACGTCCGTCTTCTTCACAGGTGCCTTAATGCTTGGCGTCAAGACGACTTCTTTGTTGTACATATCAGGGTTTTCCCCTTTTTTCGTCAACAGGCTGACCGTTTGCGATGTGACGATATTGACTTTCGCATCACGTCCCTTATCGACCATCAGCTGCTGGACGACATCGCCTTTTTTGTAAACTGGATACACTTGGAAGTGGTTGAAGGCATAATCAAACAGACCCGATACTTCGGCATTGCGTGTTTTCGTGTCAGGCTCACCCAGTACCACGGTGATCAGACGCATGTTGTTGCGCTTGGCCGTAGCGGTCAGACAATACTTCGCTTCGGATGTATAACCGGTCTTCAGACCATCGACGCCTTGATAAAAGCGCACCAGACGGTTGGTGTTGACCAGCCAGAACGGGTTGCTGGAGTCTTTGCGCAGATAATCCTGATAAGAACCCGTGTATTTGGTGATATGCTCATGCTTTAACAGCTCACGCGACATGATCGCGATGTCCATCGCTGAGGAATAATGGTCAGGGGACGGCAGGCCGTTCGGATTGACGAAGTGGGTATTTTTCATCCCCAGCTGCTTGGCCCGCTCATTCATCTTGGCAACGAATGCCTCTTCGGTACCTGCGAGATGCTCTGCCATCGCTACCGCTGCATCATTGCCGGATGCGATCGCAATTCCTTTGAGCATATCCTCGACAGACATCTCTTCACCAGGTTGCAAAAAGATCTGCGAACCACCCATGGAGGCTGCATGCTCACTGGTGCGGACTTTGTCGGTCAGCTTTAATTCCCCGCGCTCAATCGCTTCCATCGCGAGGAGCATGGTCATGACTTTGGTGATACTTGCCGGTGGCAGTTTTTCATTCGCATTCTTTTCATACAAAATGGTGCCCGAATCCGCCTCAATCAAGACGGCAGACTTCGCATGCGGAGCCATATCTACCTTGTTCTCCGCAGCAAAAACCGACCCGGCGGATGAGGAAAAGAAAGTGAGAAATGCTAGTGTGAAAAGGAAAAATCGAGATAGTCTTTTCATAACGTTCCCTTACCTCCATTCTTACTGGTAGCATTTCCAAGCTGGCAGGAAAAAATACACAATGAATGACAGGATTGGATAATTATTTTGGGTATAAAAAAGAGGGCCACACAGGCCCTGCTTTATAACTCGGCACGGAATGTTTTACCGAGATGTTCACCCAAACCAAAATAGTGTCGGAAGTTATAAATTAATGGACTCCACACATTGGGATCAATATGCTTCTCATCGATCAAGATCTCCTTATCGGCGTGTATGTTGACCGCCTCTACCTCTACAATAGCAAAACTTGGGGTATGCTCAGGTACACGGATATGCATCACCTTCGCTTCGATTTGCAGCGGGCACTCCAAAATACGGGACGGCATTACTTTTTCGGAAGGCTGGGCTGTTAATTGGGCAGCTGCAAACTTGTCCTTTTCATAGCGGAATTTGTTGGCTGCTTTTTGCTCCGGTACTGGATTTACTCCTGTCAACGGGGCTAAGGCCTCAACGTTCTTCCACAGGTTGGGATTGGGGACATTGACTACGCATTCTGGGTGTCTTCTGAGATTCTCAAGCGCTTTGCCGTTCAGTCCAAGACCTAATACCAGACAATGACCGAGCGCCCATGAGGATGAGATCGGACTAATATTGGTAGAACCGTCTTCATTCAAGGTGGTCAGCAGTACCACCGGCGTCCCATAGTACAGAATACTTGGCTGGATATGTAAATGTTTAGTCTCTCGCACGTTGATTTCCATAAAAAGTCCTCCAATAACAAACATATGTTCCGCATCCGATTCTACCTAACTTCTGTATGTTTGTAAACCAAAATTTGTCTAATGATGAAGAAACCACCCTTCACTGAGCAACAGAAGGGTGGTTTGCATGCAGAAGTTATGCTGCTACATTGGGGTTGTGGCGATCGACTTGGTGACTCTGGTACAATCGCTTTTTTTATCCCATCGGGTTGATGTACAATCAGCAACATGTTCAACCCATCCTTGGTTTCTCATTGGTCCTTCATCCCATCAGATCGTGAACCTCTGGATATTCTCATTCAGCTCATCTGCCATCTGTTTGAGGTGATCTACTTCCTCGTTGATTTTGGAAATCGCCATGAGCTGTTCATCAATGGTTTCGACCACACCTGTAATGGAGGTCTGGATATCCCCGGACATATTGGACAGGCGCATCATGGATGAAGTCACGACTTGGTTGCCTGCGGCCATTTCTTCGGAGATGGCGGTCATGGATTCACTTTGGCTGGCGGCCGCTTGGATGTCGCCGAGGATTTGATCGAAGGCATGCCCTACATTTTCGACGGAGACGAGACCGCTGGATACCATGGTGACGATGCTGTCCATGTTATGGCTCATTTCCTGTGCTTCCTGGTTGATGGAGCGGGCGATTAAAGCGATGCGGTCTGAGAATTCACTGCTCTCCTCAGCCAGCTTGCGGACTTCATTGGCAACGACGGAGAAGCCTCTGCCTGCTTCACCGGCGCGTGCTGCTTCTATGGAAGCATTAAGGGCCAGCAGGTTGGTTTGAGACGCGATGGCGGTCATCATTTTGACGATTTCCGTGATCTCGCTGGATCGCTGGCGCAGGCTCTGCATACGCACATTGGAGCGGGCTACCTGTTCAGAAGCCATGCGGACGACATGGATGACCTCCTGCACCAGTGTAGAGCCGTCTTGAGCGCGGTCAAAGGTACGGCTGGTGGCAATCGAGGTGGATTCTGCGGCTGTGGCTACCTGCTCCACGCCTTCCGAGATTTCGGAGACAGTCGTTGCTGTCGACTGTACCTCATTGGTTTGATTGACGACCCTGTCTGAGATGGTGGTGATATTGGTCTGAATGGTGTCAATAGCCGCACGGTTTTCCTGTGCAATCATATTTAGCTCATCTGTGGCTATATGTAGTTGAGTAGCTTTATCGTGCACGTTGGCCAACAGATTACGCAGTTCGCCCACCATATGGTTCATCGCCCGACCGACGAGTGCGATCTCGTCATGGCCTTTTACGTTCGCATGGACCTGCAGATCCCCTTCACCCACGCGCTGCATGTACCTGGCAATGGCGTAGAGTGATCTTCTGATCTTATTGGCGAACCACCAGATCAGCACACAAGCAATTCCGCTCACCGGGATGGAGAGCAACAGAATCACCCATGTCATGTTGTACACTTCCCCGTAGATTTCATCTGTTGAGGTAGTCATGACAAAATTCCACCCTAGCGTCTCAATCGGGGCAAATGCGGCGAATGCTTCCACGCCATTGTCTTTATAGACGACCGACTCAGATTTCCCCTGCTTCATCAGTTCCAGCATTTCAGCGTACTCGCCTTGCTTGGCAAGCTCTACCGTGCTGTTTTGCTTTTTATCCTTGTGAGCGACGACGAGACCGTCACCTTTTACCACGAAGGCATATCCATTCTGCATGAACGGCACCTTTTCCAGCTTTTCCACCAGCTGATTGATCGAAAAAGCTACAACCAAGATACGGTCCGTCTTACCCGCATCTCCCACAGGTGATGCGATGTATAGAAAGCTTCTCTCTGCATTCGGCGTAAATTCTTCGTCAGAGATGACCAATTCCTTTTTCTCCATCGCCTTTTTGAAGTACTCTTTGGTTCTAAAATCAGTTCCGCTCCGCCCTGTGAGTGAATAGATATCCTTGCCTGTTGCCGTATCAATCAGATAGACTTTTGTGATCTCCTTATAGCTCTGCTTCAGGTTTTTAAACTGCTCCATCACAAGTGTGTCAATATCCGTGGTCAACACCCGGCGTTTTGCTGTTTCATTTACCGCTTCGGTTAACGTATTCACCCAATCATTAATACTTTGGCTGTGCTGCTCAGCCAGCATTTTAGTCTCTTTAGACGTGATGTTGGTTAACGTAGCTTTTGAATAAGTAAAAGCGATAAATTGCAAGGTCAGAAAGATAACCAAGACCATAACAATTCCAAAAATAATCATTTTGGTTGCAATTGAGTTACGGATTCTCCCCAAGGCCAGCGAATTCGACATATCAGTACGGCTGTTCTCTCTAAGCCATTCTTGCACGTACTTCACAAGTGATCTGCCTCTGTTTTTCATCTCACTCGCCCCCTTTTTTCTAGATATATATATTTTAGGTATTCATATTACCTTACGACCCATATTTTGGTAGCAAATAGCTAAAAAAAAGCCTCATCGAAATGGGAGTCAGGCTCCCTTTACTTCGTTGAGGCTCATTTCCTAGTATGACTGAACTGTGTGCTTAGTTATAGAGATGGCAAGCTACGAAGTGGTTAGGCTCTACTTCTTTCCACTGTGGAGCAGCTGCTGCGCACTCTGGCATTGCTTTCGGGCAACGAGTACGGAAGTTGCAACCGCTTGGTGGGTTCATCGGGCTTGGTACGTCACCTTCTAGAACGATACGCTCACGGTTACGCTCAATCTCTGGATCTGGAATCGGAATCGCAGAAAGAAGCGCTTGGGTGTACGGATGGAGCGGCTTGCTGTACAGCTTGTCGGACTCTGCAAGCTCCACCATTTTACCAAGGTACATAACACCTACACGGTCAGAGATGTACTTAACCATGGAGAGGTCATGCGCGATGAACATATAAGTGAGGCCCATCTTCTCTTGAAGTTGCTCAAGAAGGTTAACTACCTGTGCCTGTACGGATACGTCAAGAGCGGAGATCGGCTCGTCACATACGATGAACTTAGGCTCTACCGCGAGTGCACGGGCGATACCGATCCGTTGGCGCTGACCGCCGGAGAACTCATGCGGGAAACGGTTCATATGCTCAGGGTTCAAGCTTACCAGAGACAGAAGCTCTTGGATACGCTCTTTGCGTTTTGCACCGGAAGCGAGACCGTGGATGTCAAGCGCTTCACCGATGATATCGCCAACCGTCATACGCGGGTTAAGAGATGCGTACGGGTCTTGGAAAATCATCTGCATTTCGCGGCGGAGTGGTTTCATCTCGGAATTGCTCAGCTTGGAAAGATCTTTGCCTTCGAAGATGATTTGACCTTCTGTTGGATCGTACAGCTTGAGGATCGTACGGCCTGCTGTGGATTTACCACAACCAGACTCCCCTACGATACCAAGTGTTTCCCCACGCTTGATGGTAAAGGATACACCATCTACTGCTTTAAGTGTATTTTCGCCGATTTGGAAGTATTTCTTCAAATCACGGATTTCAAGAAGATTATCGTTTTGGTCGATTGGTTTCTTAGCCATGAATTGCCCTCCCCCTTCTTACGATCTACCTTGTGCAAGCGGGTGTTGCAACCAGCAAGCAGCACGGTGAGAAGGTCCATTTACGTCATTCAATTCTGGGTCAATCTCTTGGCAGACACGCATCGCGTTCTCGCAGCGGGCAGTGAAACCACAGCCTACCGGCGGACGGAGCAAGTCTGGTGGTGTACCGAAGATCGGAGTCAGCGGCTCGTCACGATCGAGGTCAAGACGAGGTACCGAACGAAGCAGACCTTTGGTATACGGGTGTTGTGGGTTGTAGAAGATTTCGTCTACGGTTCCCTCTTCGATTACCTTACCAGCGTACATAACTACAACGCGGTCGCACATCTCAGCAACAACACCGAGGTCATGCGTGATCAGGATGATGGAAGTACCCATTTTCTTTTGAAGATCTTTCATCAGGTCAAGGATTTGAGCCTGAATGGTCACGTCAAGCGCAGTAGTAGGCTCGTCGGCGATCAGCAGTTTTGGAGAACATGCGAGAGAGATTGCGATCATCGCACGTTGACGCATACCACCCGAGAACTCATGTGGATACTGATTGACGCGGCGGTCTGGCTGTGGAATCCCTACGATTTCAAGCAACTCAACAGCGCGGGTTTTTGCCGCAGCTTTGCTCATGTTTTGGTGCTTGATCAGACCCTCCATGATTTGGTTACCGATCGTCATGGTTGGGTTCAAGGAAGTCATCGGGTCTTGGAAGATCATACCGATATCCTTACCGCGGATGGACTCCATTTCTTTATTGGATTTCTTCACAAGGTCATCGCCTTGGAAGAGGATTTGACCTTTTTTAATTTCACCCGGTGGCATCGGGATCAATTTCATGATGGTTTGGGAGGTTACGGATTTACCGCAACCGGACTCCCCTACGATCGCTACAGCTTCCCCTTTATTTACGTGGAAGTTCACACCGCGTACAGCTTGAACTTCACCGGCATATGTGTGGAAGGAAACGTGCAGGTCTTTAACTTCAAGAATACGTTCCATGAGTAATTCCCCCCTATTTACGCAGTCGTGGGTCTACGGCATCACGGATACCGTCACCGAACAAGTTGAAGGCAAGCATGGTCACAGAGATAAAGACCGCTGGGAACATCAATCGCCATGGATAATACTTCATCGCTGGCAGACCCTCATTCGCCATGGTACCCCATGAAGCTACCGGTGCGGATACACCAAGACCGATAAAGGACAGGAAGGACTCTGCGAAGATTGCAGAAGGAACTGTCAGTGAAAGTGTAACGATGATTGGACCAAGAGAGTTTGGAACCAAGTGTTTGAAGAGAACACGCATATCGTCAGCACCAAGAGAACGGGCAGCAAGCACATACTCTTGTTGTTTCAGTTGAAGCATCTGACCACGTACGATACGGGCCATCCCTATCCAACCCGTTAAGGTTAGGGCTAGGATAATCGTACCTACACCAGGCTCAAATACAACGAGAAGCAGGATTACAACAAGCAGGTAAGGAATTGCGAACAAGATATCGGCAAAACGCATCATCGCTTCATCGATTTTACCGCCGTAGAAACCAGCGATACCACCATAGATAACCCCTACGACCAAGTCGATCGCAGCAGCAGCAAAACCTACTTCAAGAGAGATACGAGCACCGTACCAAATACGTACAAACACGTCACGACCGAGGTCGTCCGTACCGAACCAGTGTTCAGCAGAAGGCTTTTTATTCTTACCAGCGAGATCTGTTGTGAAGTAGTCATTAGAGCTCATCATTGGTACGAAAATCGCACAAACAATCAGAGCAATCAGGAAGATCATAGAGACCATCGCTACTTTATTTTGCTTCAGTCGGCGCCAAGCATCTGCCCAAAATGAAAGGCTTGGACGAGAAATTTGTTCAGCCTGACGGAGGTCAACCGAAATAGGTTGGAAATGTTCTTTAGTTAATTGTTGCATGTTATCCTACTCCTTTCCGCCACCAGCTAATTTAATACGTGGGTCAACGAATGTGTACGCCAAGTCAACCAAGAGAACCAGAACTACAAGCAGAATGGAATAGAATACAGTTGTACCCATAATTACAGTGTAGTCACGGTTAGAGATAGAGAGTACGAACTCACGGCCAAGACCTGGGATACCGAAGATACGCTCAATTACGAAAGAACCGGTAAGAACGTTTGCAATCAGTGGACCAAGATACGTAATAACTGGCAACAGAGCATTTCGAATCGCATGTTTTACGGTGATCACGAAGGAAGAAAGACCTTTGGATTTAGCCGTTTTGATGTAATCTTGACCCAATACCTCAATCATGTTGGAGCGGGTCAGACGCGCGATAAACGCGAGTGGGGAAGCCGCAAGTGCCAAGGAAGGCAATACTGTATACTCAAATGACTCCCATTTTGCAATTGGGAACCATCCTAATTCGATGGAAAATACGTATTGGTAGAAGGTTGCCAAGATAAAGCTCGGCACAGAAAGTCCCAATACAGCTATGATCATACCGGTATAGTCTTGCCACTTATTATGCTTTAAGGCTGCGATTACCCCGAGGGTGATCCCCCCAAATACTGCGATGGCAATCGCTTGCAGACCTAAGTGTGCAGATACCGGGAAACCGCGGTTAATCATATCATTAACAGTGGATGATTTCTCAGTAAAAGATGGGCCCAAGTCCCATTGAATAACGTCAACAAGATAATCGGTGTATTGCTCGAAAAGTGGTTTGTCCAAACCGTATTTAGCTTCGAGAGCTTTTTTGATTTCTTCCGGCACTTTTTTCTCGGAGGTGAAAGGACCGCCCGGAATCGCATGCATCAGGAAGAAGGTAGAGGTGACAATCAGGAAGAGCGAGATAGCCATGAACAAGATACGTTTGCCTAGGTAGCGAAACAATTTACATACCCCCTTTAAAGATTTGCTACTTCCACATCCACCTTACACAAGTTGTCAAAATTCGACACTATATGAAAAATAGATGTGTAACCCACCAGAAATACATTTTTCTGTCTATTTATTTAATACCATAATAATAAACCAAAAAGTATGTTTAATACTATGGTAATACAAGGGACTGTAGAGTAAGGGTATATGGCCCATCCATATACCCTTAACCCACAATGCCCATATAAACACTACACGTACTGCTCTGTCAGCAAGGTCACTTGCTTACATAAGCCCATTTCCAGTCTACAAACCCCAAGCCGTCCAAGACGACTCCCTTCACTTGGTCCTTCTTCACATAAGAGAACGTATAGAAGTAGATTGGAGCAATCGGCATATCCTCCATGAGGATCGCCTCTGCATTTGCCAAAATTTTCTTACGTTTCTCTTTATCAAGTTCGAGTGCGGATTGGTTCAACAGCTCTTTAAACTTAGGGTTTTCCCAGTTCGTGTCGTTGTTGCCGCCCTTCTTGTCTTTGAAGAGTTCAAGGAAGTTGATCGGGTCATTGAAATCGCCCAGCCATCCCATTCGCCCAACTTGGTAGTTCCCGGCGTGAAGTTTATCGATGTAGGTCTTCCACTCGACATTTTCGAGCTTAACCTCCACGCCAAGTTCTTGCTTCCATTGGTCTTGGATTGCCTCTGCGATTTTCTTATGTGCTTCAGAAGTATTATAAGAAAGGGTAATCGGCGGCAATTTGGTGAGGCCGAGTTCTTTTATCCCTTCTTCTAGTAACTTCTTAGCCGTCTCCACGTCATTATCCTTGAAGTAACCTTCAGGATGTAGAAGCATGGATTCAGGCAGTGCGCCCATAGCTGGTTTTTGTTCCTGTTGAGTAATGTTATCAATAATGGCTTGTCGGTTAATCGCGTAGGTGAAGGCTTTACGGATTTTGACGTTGTTGAATGGAACCTGCTCAGTGTTGAATTTGTACCAATAGGTGCCGGCGATCGGGATCGTAGTCATCTTGCCTTGATCCTTCAGCGCTGGAATCGAATCGGTAGGAAGTGAACTGAGCGGATGACCAGCCCAGTCAAGATCACCGCTTTCAAACATGGAAAGCTCCGTGTTCTCGTCTTCTACCATTGAGAATTCGATACGGTCGAGCTTTACGGTGTCTTTGTCCCAGTACTTGTCATTCTTCACGAGAACAAGCTTGCTCTTATGTTCCCATGCTTCCATTTTGAACGGGCCGTTTCCTACGTGGGTGGCTGCTTCTGTCGCCCACTTCGGATTGGCTTCGACTACCTTCTTGTTAACAGGATAGTACGTGTAGAATGCTGTCAGCTCAAGGAAAAACGGGGTTGGGTTCTCTAACTTGACTTCGAGAGTCTTGTCATCCAGTGCTTTTACCCCTACATCATCACGCTTCGCTTTTTTCGTGTTGAACGCTTCGCCGTTCTTGATGTAGTAAAGCTGGTATGCATAGTCAGAGATCGTATTAGGGTCAAGGGCACGCTTCCAAGCAAATTCGAAGTCGTGTGCAGTCACTGGATCACCATTGCTCCATTGCGAATCACGCAGGTGGAAGGTGTAGGTCAAACCGTCATCGGAGACATCGATCTTCTCTGCTACGGAATTGATCGGCTCCCCTTTTTCAGTGGTGCGGGTCAAGCCGTCAAAAGTAGCGCGGGCAACCGCTCCAGACGTGGTGTCTGAGGCGAGTCCAGGGTCTGCTGTAGGTGGTTCTGAGTGGAGGTTCAGCTTGAGGATTTGCGAGTCAGATGCCGGTTTATCGTTGGCATCTGTGCTGACAGGTTTACCGAAACAACCTGTCAAAGCGGTACTGAGCATCAAAACGGAACTGGCTAGCACGAAAACACTCTTCTTCAACGTTAACTCCCCCTATTTTATGTTTTTTCTGAAAACAACGACTAGGAGAAATCGTTGCCTGGGGTCCTCATCATCAACCCTTTTCATTTATGGCAACTTCGTCTTCACGAACGTAGGAGAATGAATCCTTGTATTGGCGGAGTTCGAGAGAAACGTCTGCGCCAAGGATTCCTTCTATGCGAGAGAGTCGTTCGTTGACGAAGTGGATGAGCTCGGTATTGCTATAAAAGAATGCCTGAATGATGAGATCGTGTTTTCCGCTGAAGGCTCCCACAAAGCGAACTTCCGGGAGTTGACTGAGTTCTTCGGCCACTTGCTGCTGAAGTCCCAGCTTGGTGTTCAGTCCGATGATGGTCTGGACGTTAAGTCCTAATTTGACTGGATCAGTGCGAATGACAAATTCGAACACACCGTCGTGCAACAGGCGAGAGATCCGAGAGCGTACTGTCCCTTCACTAATCTTAAGCTGGTGTGCAATCTCTGTGTAAGGAGTGCGCCCATCGTCCTGGAGAATTTGTAGTATCTGCCGATCCAGATGGTCGATTCTTTTCAAGAGTACCACTCCATTTAAAGATCTTGTAAGCCTGTAAAATCGAATTACGAAATACACAGCTACTCTACGTGTTTTTTACGAAATTCGAAGAAATCCTTAACATTCGCCTGACACTATAAAATTATTACGAAATGATAGCGGTGTCAACGAATTTTCACAAATACAAATATAAAACATTATAAACCTAGGCTTATTTCTTCTTATATATTTTGAAATTATTTGAAAACTTGTTTGTAACTATATATATGAGACAAACTGCATGCCGCATGCAAAAAGATGAAAAAAACCGCTACATTCAACGCTTTTCGTACGTATACCCTACGAAATCAAGCATGGAATATAGCGGAATCAGGCCTGAAACCCATTTTAATAATTTTTATTTTTTCGCCAAAAAAGTTTTAAATAATTTTATAGATCAAAAGTTGCACGACTCCCTGCTCAGCGTCTACGCTGATGGCAGATGCGATCTCATCAACCGCATTTTGTCCAGCTTCTATATTATTTGCATGAATAACAGCGATCGTTTCGCCTGCTTCAACCGGGTCTCCGATTTTTTTGGCAAAGACGATTCCGACTGCCAGATCGATGTCGTGTTCTTTGGTCAGACGGCCTGCACCTAAAGAAACGGAAGCATGCCCTACGCGCTCTGCATCGATGGCTGTGATATATCCCTTGGCTGGTGCTTTCACTTCGAGCTTATGAGCCGCCTGAGGCAAGAGAGAGGTGTCATAGATGCAATCAGTTTGACCGCCTTGGGCAGCGACCATCTCAGCAAGCTTATCGACCGCTTTTCCGGTTGCAATCAGCTCTTCTAACAGTTGATAGGCGGTGGTAGTATCAGGTGCTTTGCCACCTAATACCAGCATATGAGAACCGATCGTCAGGCAGAGTTCGGTGAAGTCTTTCGGCCCTTTGCCGGCGAGGGTGTCAATTGCTTCTTTGACCTCGAGCGCATTGCCCACTGCAAAGCCCAGCGGCTGGTTCATGTCGCTGAGTACGGCCACGGTGCGGCGCCCTACTTGTTCGCCGATTTCGACCATGGCATGGGCCAGCGTCTCGGCTTGTTCGAGGGTCTTCATAAAAGCGCCCCTGCCCACTTTGACGTCGAGCAGGATCGCGTCTGCGCCTGCTGCGATTTTTTTGGACATAATGGAGCTGGCGATCAGTGGCAGGGCCTCAACCGTCGCAGTTACGTCGCGCAATGCATACAGCTTTTTATCGGCTGGTGTGAGGTTGCCGGACTGGCCAACGATGGCTACGCCCACCTCACGCACCTGATCGAGGAACTGCTCACGGGAGCGCTCTACCTGATAGCCTGGAATGGCCTCCAGCTTGTCAATGGTGCCACCGGAGTGTCCGAGTCCACGCCCTGACATTTTGGCCACAGGAATGCCTGCAGCAGCGACTAGAGGCGCGACTACGAGTGTCGTCTTGTCCCCTACTCCGCCTGTGGAGTGCTTGTCTACCTTGACCCCTGGGATGGAGGAGAGATCGATCTGATCGCCTGAGCCTGCCATTGCCAGTGTGAGGTCTGCTGTTTCACGAGGGGTCATCCCACGGAAAAGAACCGCCATCGCCCATGCTGACATCTGATAGTCAGGAATGGAGCCGTCTGTGTAGCCATTTACGAGAAAGGCGATTTCTTCCGGGGTGTGCTCATGACCGTCCCGTTTTTTTGCGATTACATCTACCATGCGTATCATTGCTTACACCTCAGCTACGATATTTTTCACAAGGGAGATGAATTGCGGACGGGTACGGTTCGCTACCGCTACAACCTGCTCGTGGGTGAGTGGCTCGAGCTCTTCGCCGATCGCCATGTCTGTGATGCAAGAGATTCCGAGGACTTTGAGGCCTGCATGGCTAGCTACGATCACTTCTGGAACCGTAGACATACCGACAGCGTCACCGCCGACACGTGCGAGCATGGTCAGCTCAGACGGAGTCATATAGGTAGGGCCAGACACGCCTGCGTATACGCCTTGCTGTACTTTGACGCCGAGTCGTTCTGCTACGGATTTCGCGGTTTTCACCAGCTCAGGAGTGTAGGCGCGGGACATGTCTGGGAAGCGTGGGCCGAACTCTTCGAGGTTGGCACCGATCAGCGGGTTATCGCCGGTCCAGTTGATATGGTCGGTGATAATCATCAGGTCACCTGCTGCAAACGCACGGTTCATACCGCCAGCTGCGTTGGTTACGACCAGAGTGTCGACGCCGAGCTTTTTCATTACATAGATCGGGAACGTAACGACGCTCATGCTGTAACCTTCGTAGTAGTGGAAGCGGCCTTGCATAGCAACAACCGGTGTGCCGTTCAATTGGCCTACTACCAGACGGCCCTCGTGTCCTGCTACGGTAGACACAGGGAAGTTCGGGATTTCATCATAGTTGATGTAGGTTGGGTTTTCGATTTCGTCAGCAAGCACGCCAAGACCGGAGCCAAGGATCAGACCGATGCGTGGTTGTACAGAGATTTTCCCTGCAATATAGGAAGCTGCTTCTTGAATTTTTTGCGCTTTGTTTTCCATATCGATATTCACCTGTTTTCTATAATTTGGCGATGATTCCGTTTACGAGTGCAAGGAATTCGGATTTTACTTTTTCCGTCGTTTCCATAACCTCGTCATGGGTCAGAGGCTGTTCGAGGATGCCTGCTGCCATGTTGGAGATGCAAGAGATACCGAGGACTTCGACACCCATATGACGGGCTACGATTACTTCCGGTACGGTGGACATACCGACTGCGTCACCGCCGAGGTAGCGGATCATGCGGATTTCGGCTGGAGTCTCATAGGATGGGCCGAGCATACCGCAGTAGACGCCCTCTTTCAGCTGGATTCCTTGCTCGTTGGCTACTGCTTTCGCCACTTCACGCAGGCGCTTGGAGTAGGCTTCAGACATGTCTGGGAAACGCACGCCAAAGCTCTCATCGTTAGGTCCGATCAGCGGGTTGCGGGAAGTGAGGTTGATATGGTCGGTGATCAGCATGAGATCGCCTGCATTGTATTCGGTGTTGACACCGCCTGCTGCATTGGTCACGATGATGGTCTCTACCCCGATTGCTTTCATCACACGGATCGGGAAAACAACCGCATCGAGTCCATGGCCTTCGTAGTAGTGAAAACGACCTTGCATCGCTACTACTTGTTTGCCTTGCAGCTTACCGATGACGAGCTGGCCTTTGTGACCTACTACCGTGGATTGGGTGAAGCCTGGGATATCGCTGTATGGAATGGCAATCGCGTCTTGGATGTCCTCAGCCAATACGCCCAGACCGGAACCGAGTACCAGACCCAGTGTCGGTGCTTCTTTAAGTTGGCCTAAAATAAATTCTTTTGCTTGATTGATCGAGCTCATTGTGTGTACCTCCTACAATTCTTCTAAGAAACTGCGACCGATTTTTGGCAGGGTGACACCAAAGTTGTCCGCGATGGTTGCGCCAAGATCTGCGAACGTTTCGCGCACACCGAGGTTTTTGCCTGCCTCAAGACCTTTATATGTAACCAGAAGGGGAACATATTCACGGGTGTGGTCTGTTCCGTGGTGGATGGGGTCGTTACCGTGGTCAGCTGTAATGACCAACAGGTCGCCTTCGCGCATAGCGCCAAGGATCTCAGGCATACGTGCGTCAAATTCCATCAGTGCTTGTCCGTAGCCTTCTGGATCGCGGCGATGGCCGAATTTCGCATCGAAGTCGACAAGGTTGACAAAGCTGAGTCCTGTGAAGTCCTCGCCCATCGTTTTAACGATCTGGTCTACGCCGTCCATGTTATCTTTGGTACGGATGGAGCGGGTGATTCCTTCTTCGGCATAAATGTCAGAGATTTTTCCGATTGCAATCGACTCGATGCCGTTGTCCACCAGGTGGTTCATGACTGTTTTGTCAAATGGCTTCACGGAGTAGTCATGACGGTTGGCGGTACGTGCAAAATTACCCGGTTGACCCAAGAATGGACGGGCAATGACGCGTGTAACCGCATACTCATCGCGCAGGGTCAGTTCACGTGCGATTTCGCAGATGCGGTAGAGCTCATCGAGTGGAACAATCTCTTCGTGTGCTGCGATTTGGAACACGGAGTCCGCAGACGTATAGACGATAACAGCGCCTGTTTTCATATGCTCTTCGCCCAGCTCATCGAGGATTTCGGTGCCGGATGCGACTTTGTTGCCGAGCACTTTACGTCCGATGCGCTGTTCAAACTCTTGAATCAGTTCTTGTGGGAACCCGTCTGGATAGGTATTGAACGGGACTGCCACTTGCAGGCCCATGATTTCCCAGTGGCCAGTGGTGGTGTCTTTCCCGATGGAGATCTCAGCCATTTTCCCGTAATGGGCTGTGGTCTCTTGTACGGTTGGTACGTTGTGAAGCGGTGCGATGTTACCAAGGCCCAGCTTCGCGAGGTTCGGCAGTGCAAAGCCGTTCACGCGCTCTGCGATATGACCGAGCGTGTGTGCCCCTTCATCATTGAATTTCGGTGCGTCCGGCAGTTCACCAATCCCGACGCTGTCCATGACAATCAAAAAAACACGCGAAAAACGCGCCATCTGTCATCCTCCTCTGTACGTTCCTGTAAAAAATGCTGGTGATTGAAAAAAGAGAGCCTACGCTCTCGGGTGGGATTTGGCATACACATCTTTGATCCTTGTTTTGGTCACGTGGGTGTAGATCTGCGTCGTGGAGATATCGGCATGACCAAGCATCTCTTGAACCGAACGCAAGTCAGCCCCGTTCTCCAGCAGGTGCGTGGCAAACGAGTGTCTGAGCGTATGCGGGGTAATCTCCGCTCTCACTCCTGCCTGTACAGCGTACTTCTTGATGATCTTCCAGAAACCTTGGCGGGTCATCCGCTTGCCCAAGTGATTCAAAAACAGGGCGTGATCGTTGCCTTGTTTGAGTAGCTTGGGACGACCCTGTTCTATGTATCTGCGCACGACATCGATGGCGATACTTCCAAGCGGGATCATACGCTCCTTGGAACCTTTGCCCATGCATTTGAGAAAACCCATGTCGAGATTAACGTCGCCTATGTCTAATGACACCAGCTCTGAGACGCGGATTCCGGTCGCATAGAGAAGCTCCAGCATCCCTTTATCACGCATCCCAGGAGCGGTGTTTACCTTTGGCCCTTCCAAAAGCATCTCGACCTCTTGAATCGAGAGTACTTTGGGCAGACGCTTTTCCATCTTCGGTGTTTCCAAATGAATTGAAGGATCGTGCTCAAGATGTTTGTCGCGTACAAGGAATTGATAGAACGCGCGGATCGAAGCCATGTTGCGGGAAATGGTAGCTGTCGCCCGACCTTTTTCTTTAAGCATCAGCAGATAGCCTGAGATGTGGCTACGTGTCGTGTCCTGGATCTGCGAAATCCCCTGCTCTCGCAAATACGCATTGTACATGACCAAGTCGCGTTGGTATGACTCCAGCGTATTGGCGGCCAGTCCTTTTTCCACTGCCAAAAAGTGGGTGAAGTGATCAATAAGCATATCCATTGGAGCGACTTCTCCTTCAAGGTGAAATAGTACCTTTATCCCATTCCACAACCGTTCGGAAAAATCCTCTTTTTTCGCCTGAAATCATTCCCCGACCGTGTAAAAAAGCTGTAAACGTTCGTAATACCAGTCTAACTCATGGCTATGCTTTCCGTTGAGTATTTTGATCACCTTGACGGCATTGCCGTGTGGCTCCCTGTACGGGTTGGCCGGTAAGAAACGCTCGGACAAAAAGGTAACAATCCCGTAGCAGATGAGAGCACAAGTGATAAATACGAGGAAGAAGCGCACCAATTCCATCAAACGACGAACAGGAAAAACCATAGCACAACTGCCCTCCTTGCGCAAGTCTCTACCTTATCCTATGCGGCGTGTCCTACTCCGCATAACCGCGGATATTTAGAGAGGAACGTCGGTTAAGACATCGCTGAGCGGGCTAAATGAGAGTCCGAGTGATTTGGCCACTGCTTCATAGGTGACCTGACCGTTCAACACATTGACACCACGGGCAAGTGCTTTATTCTGAATGATCGCTTGACGGTAGCCTTTGGTGGCAAGCTGCAGACCGTATGGCACGGTTACATTTTCAAGCGCAATGGTTGAGGTGCGTGGGACAGCGCCCGGCATATTGGCGACGGCATAGTGAACGACCCCGTACTTCTCATAAGTCGGTTCGCTGTGGGTGGTGATGCGGTCGATGGTTTCGATGGAGCCGCCTTGGTCAATCGCCACGTCGACGATAACAGAGCCTGATGACATGGATTTGACCATCTCCTCGGTGACGAGCTTAGGCGCACGCGCACCAGGGATGAGTACCGCACCGACCAGCAGATCGGCCTGCTTGACGGCTTGCGCGATGTTGTAGCTGTTGGACATCAGGGTACGCAGACGGCCTTGGAACTGGTCATCGAGCTGGCGCAGACGGTTGGCATTGATATCGAGGATCGTTACGTCAGCACCGAGGCCGAGTGCCATCTTGGCTGCGTTGACACCGACGATCCCGCCGCCGACGATGGTGACTTTACCCGGTAACACACCCGGCACACCGCCGAGCAGGATGCCTTTTCCACCGTGCATTTTTTCGAGGAATTGCGCCCCGATCTGTACGGACATGCGGCCCGCTACCTCGCTCATCGGCATCAACAGCGGCAGAGCACCGTCGTCTGTCTGGATCGTCTCGTAGGCAATCGCCACGACTTTTTTGTCCATCAGCGCTTGGGTCAGCTCGCGTTCAGGTGCCAGGTGCAGATAGGTGAACAGAATGAGTCCTTCACGGAAATAGCCGTATTCCTGTGCCAGCGGTTCTTTTACCTTGCAGATCATCTCTGATGTATTCCAGACCTGTGCGGCGTCTGGTAACATCGTCGCTCCTGCTGCTTGGTAGTCTTCGTCCTGAAAGCCGCTGCCCACACCTGCGCCTGCTTCCACATAGACCTCGTGACCTGCCTTGATGTACGCGGTCACACCTGCCGGGGTCAAGCCTACACGGTTTTCGTTGTTCTTAATCTCTTTGGGTACACCGATCTTCATTTGTATGTTTCCTCCTCGAAAAAGGCATTCTTACCATTAGCATGCCACACGGGAGCAAAACCCAAACGAAAAAAACTTCTCCCGTTATAAGAGAAGTTTATTATTTAAAGTCGTCGATTTTGACTTTATCGATGCAACGTTTGCAGATCCCGTAGAACGTCAAGCGGTGGTCGAGGATCGTGAAGTTGTAATCGTTGTGTACCCGCTGCTCCATCCCCTCGAGCAGGTCTTCGAAGATCTCATCCACGGTCCCGCAGTTCATGCAGACCAGGTGGTGGTGGTGATGCTCTGCATTGTCATCACGCAGGTCATATCGTGCTACGCCGTCTCCGAAATTCATCTTATGAATAATCCGTAATTCACTAAGCAGTTCAAGTGTCCGATAGACGGTTGCCAAGCCAATTTCGGGGGCTTTTTCTTTGACCAAAAGGTACACATCTTCAGCACTGAGATGATCTTCTTCGTTTTCTAAGAGTACGCGAACAGTTGCTTCCCGTTGCGGAGTCAGTTTGTAGTGGTGAGATTGTAGCTGTTGCTTAATCTTCTCGATTTTTTCTTCCATGGTTGCCCCTCCCCGTTCGCATCGAACCTTTCCTTATTATAGTGGAGGGGTATTGTTTTAGTCAAATGAATCTGTTCTTATATTGGAATCATTCTTAATTAAATGCGTACTGCATCAGCATCGGTGACACATAGGTCTCAAGCAGTGCGGCGAGAGTCAGGACGATGAACATAACGCCGACGAGCATGGAATAATTGACGAAATGCGGCATGATGCTGTCTCTCTTGGTGAGCAGCCGTGTCTTGATCAGGCGCAGGGAAAAGGAGATCCCAGCGACGCCGACGATCAACAGAGCAGGTACGGCCAGCATGTTTTGCGGCAGAACGCCAAACATCGCAAACGTGAGTCCCTTCCATTGCATTTCGCTGACGAGGAAGCCGACGGTGAACCCGACCACGATGCCTTTGAGGAACAATAAAAGTAAAATCATCGGCAAGCCAATGATGGATAGTCCGAGAATCCACAGAATCGCGACGGTTTTGAGATAATGCCCGAAGGCTTGTTCAAAATGCAGCGTCGAGTCGGGAATGCCGCCCTTTTCGATGGTCGTAAAAAAGTACTGAAGAAAGCCAAGCAGCTCTTGCTTTTGCGTAAAAGCCAGCGAGTTGACCAGAACGGCGCCGAAGATGATGCCCATCGTAAATAACACGAGGGTGAAGACATAGAGCGACTGGTTTTCTTTTAAATAGAGAGAAATGGTTTGTCCAAAGCGTGTTCTCACGTACGCTCGCCTCCTGAGTGCTGGTTACTTTCATAAGTATGCGGGGGCGGGCGGATGTATGACGGAGGAGTGACGGCAGAATAGCGAAAAAATGGCGAAAGACTAACGGAAGAACGATCAACGAAGAGAACCCCGGAAATATTCCGAGGTTCTTATTTTGCTACGGTTTCATTAGAGATGGGGGTTGTTAGGGAATCGATGATTTTGAGCGTCTGACCGAGCGGAATGGATACGCTGTTCTCCCACTCCTCCATGCTTGCAGCTGATTCATACCTGGCATCATCTCGGGTGGCTTCATCCTTGATACGGAAGTTACGTATATAGCCAATCCACTCGGCGATCCGATCCACGGTGCCTGACAGGTCTGCTTTGGCTTCATGCTCCCAGATCCGCAGCAGATTCCAGTCTTTACTCCGATAGAACTCGTTGACCTTGGCATCTCGGTCTTGGTTGCGCTTGAATTTTTGCAGCCAAAAGTCTGTGTTGGTCTTGGGGATGACACAGTGCTTGGGACAGGCGTGCCAAAAGCAGGAGTCGATGAAGATGACGACTTTGTATTTTTTGATGGCGATGTCAGGCTTGCCGAACATGTTTTTGACATTGCGGCGGAAGCGGATGCCGCGGTTCCACAGCTCTTGGGCGATGCGTCTTTCCAGATGGGAGATGGATCGGATGGCTTGCATGTTTTTGCGGCGTTGTTCGGGGGTAAATACGTCGGCCATCGCGGCTCAACTCCTTCTGAATATACTTGTCCTTTTCTTAATCAAGAGGCTTCCCTCCGAGATGGAAGGAAGCCTTCTTTACTCTACCCCTATCCTCCCATAGACCCCCGCTCCACCCGCTTTCACACTCAGTGAACCTGTGCGTGCGAGAGCGATAGTGTGAGCTACTTTTTCCCCTACAACGCGCGCGAGCTCCTGTTCCCCTACGCGGTGCAGAATGTTCATCTCTGTACCGAACGCTTCATATAACTTCGCCTTCGTCTTCGGCCCAAGTCCAGGAATGAACTCCAGTGGAAATTGCTCCACGTAAGGTGGACGATGGTCGGGATGTGTACCGAACGCGCTGTCCGCCAGCTCCTTGATACGTTCATCTACGCCGTGCACCACGGCTTTTTTCCCACAGTCTGGACAACGGCCTTCTGCTGTAGCAGGTTGTGTCGAGCCGCAGCCTTGACACGCGGTCTGATGATATTTTCCAAGACGCGGATGCAAGCCGTAGTTAGCGATCACCCGTCTGTCGTCTTGGTGGCGAAGCACCTTGACGAATTCTGCAAAACAAGGCTCCTTGACCGCCATCTGCTGATACTCACGGCCGATCTTCGCCAGCGAATGGGCGTCCGAGTTGGTCAAAAAAGTCTTATCATGCAGCTCGCTGATCGTATCGGCCATATCGCTGTTGGAGCTAAGACCAAGCTCCACCCCATAGATCAGATTCGGGTCAGCCACCTCTGCCAGATGGTCCGTACAACTGCCGTACAATCCTTTATGCGGAGTGAAAATATGCGCGGGTACGATCACACCGCCGTTCTCAGCAATAAAAGCCTGAAGCTCCCGAAGTGAACCGCGCATGCGTTGGGAGCTGAGGTGGACGTTTTTGAGTCGTTGTCTGAGCCAATCAGTAAAGCGCTGCATATCTGCGACTGTAGGCAGATAGCAGAGAAAATGGGCTTCGCCTCTGTCCGGTTCTTTTACCTCGATTTCACAGCCGAGGATCAGCATCGTGTTTTTATAGGTGACACCGCCGTCTGGATGCGGTTTGGCCAACCCTCGGTCAATCAGCTCCAACAGCTCCTCCTGCACCTCTGGTGAGTGGGAGTCGATGATGCCGATCATCTCCATCCCTTTGCGCTCGGAGGCTTCTTCTAGGATCGCGGAGAGTGTCATTTTGCGAGAGGCGGTGATTTTGACGGGCTTGCCGCTTTTCGTGCCACCGATATGGATGTGCATGTCGGCAAAAACGGGCGTGAGTGTTGGCTTAGCCATGCTGCTTTAAGAGCTGGTTCTCCCAAGCGAAAAGGGCGAGGACGGTTTTGGCGTCGCGAATCTCGCCGGTTTCGTGGAGTTTTTTGGCTTCTTCCAGCGTCAGATGCAGAATCTCGACGAATTCATCCTCATCCGGTCGGCTCTCCCCTGCAGTCAGGCCGGTTGCCATATATAAATGTAGAATCTCGTCAGCAAAGCCCGGTGAGGTATAAAACGAGCTGATATGGGTATACTGGGATGCCTGATAGCCTGTTTCTTCCTCCAGCTCACGTTTGGCGCATTCGAGCGGGTCTTCCCCTTTTTCCAGCTTGCCTGCCGGGACCTCTAGGATAGAGCGCTCCAGTGGCTTGCGGAATTGGCGGACACATACCATTTGACCATCATCCGTGATCGGGATGACCGCTACTGCGCCAGGGTGGTTGACGATTTCGCGTTTGGACGTGTTGCCGTTGGGCAGCAGAACCTCGTCTACCTTCACCTTGATTACTTTTCCGTCAAAAATCGGTTGGCTGGATATCGTTTTTTCGTATAGTGGGTCGTTTGTTGCCATGTTTTTTCCTCCTCAAAGCTAGTTCTATTCTCTCTACCTTATCCATATCCTAGCAACATGTAAAGCTTGTCCACACATTTACCCAGGAGGCGTTGTCTGATGAAAACGTATGTAAGCCCATCCTCTGTTCGTATGGTCGGAAAAGCTTGGGAGATCCGTGCTACCCTTCGCGGCTGGGCCGGAAAAGATATGACGCTCTCCGAATGGCTTACACGCATGGATCAGGCGAAGAAGCGCCGGGATTAGGATAATAACGAAAGCGCCATCTTCGCCGCTGCATATGCGGTCTGAAACGGACTCGGGTCACGCCACAGGTCACGTCCCATGGTGGTGATCGGCTCTGGATAGGTCTGTTGTATAATGGCAAGCTCCTCTACGGTTGGAGCTGTTACATAATGAACGTGATGACGGTCGGACAAGCCAGCTTGTGCGGCCTGTTGTTGGATGAGCTGGTTTCGGGGATCTTGTTGCAGGTCATCTGGCATACAATCATGATCGTCCTCTTTACCAAGCCCGCTCTGTAGGTCACATCGTATTTCTTGATCAGAAGACTGTTTCCCCAACAACGGAATCGGGACAACAGCTTGGGTCAGCGCAAACTTTTTCAGCACCGTCCGTGTATGGTGACTGATGCCCCTGTGCCTCTCTCTCGCCTCAGCAAAACTGATACGGGGCACGACCACCGGAATCCCCTCTAACAGCGAAACAGCGTGGATCATCTCAGCCAGCTGCATCCCGGAAAAACCAAGCGGTGTACCCGTCCCGACCACGCCGGGGCCCAGAATACATAAGATGATGTCGGCTTGAGCCAGATGTTTGGCTGCCAGAAGCCCCGTGTGGAGATTGACCGCCTCGTAGTCCCCGCCCCATGCGTGACCAACCGTTACGGTACAGTCGATCAGGCCGGCTTCTTTGAGTTGATGGACATGTCGGCTCCAGGCAATGGGCAAGGCTGCGCCATCTGGCATGACATAGGCAATACGGAGTTTGCCAGCCAGATGGTGCAACGACAACGCCAGCATCGGTAAGAGGCTATGTAATTCCCCGATCAACACAGGGGTCCGCTCCAGTGTCAAGGTCTCGTCGCAAAACAGCTCGTGATACGGACTACCCTGCTCCTCCACCGCATCAACAGCCAGCTGCCACGGGGTGTATCTCATTTTTATGATGTGTCCCCAATCGGTTGGATACTCATCGGAATCGGTGAAATCCTGTTTTTTTGCCAGGATAAAATGATAGCCGCCTGTGCCAAGGCGAAGATCGACTGCTGTGGTGTTGAGGATCACGATGTCGCCGATTTGGCATGGGGTTCGAGGGGATTCGGTTGGACGATTTATTGTTTGAGAGCTTGCTTTTGTATAGTAAACCGCTTTAGCCGTGATCTTATTAGATGTTATCTTCTCCGTGTGCATATGTGGGAAACCGATTTTTCCCGCTTCCCCCTGCTTCTCCGTCCCCGCTTCAGATGACTCCAACAATCCGTCCAACATCTCAACCTCTACAATCTGTACCCCCGCACGCTCTTCTACGATCCTGTTGACTCGGCCCTCGCGTAAGTGAAGCAACGCCGCTCCCCCTCCCCATGCCGTATGTTTTTATCTATTCAACCTTATGTAAGAAGTATGAATTTAAGACGGGGACAGGGGTATGAACGGAACGCAAAAAAAACGAGGAGCTTTGGGGCTCCCCGTTTTCTTCATCTACGCCATACCGCTTAGCTGCTTTTATTTCTTCTATCCTATTCCAAGCACTCTTCCACAACCGCAAGTACCAGCTCAGCTGCTTTGTACAGCTCTTCAAGTGGCATACGCTCGTTGGTGGTATGAATTTCTTCGTAACCGATCCCGAAGTTGACGGATGGTACGCCATAGCCGTTGAAGGCATTTCCGTCGCTGCCGCCGCCGCTGCTTTGCAGGTCTGGTGTGCGGCCTACGCGTTTTACAGCGTTGATTGCTTTTTGCAGAACGGGTGTGTTCTCATCGAACTTGTAGCCGCTGTACATGAACATTACTTCGTTCTCGACGCGTGCACCGAATTCTTCAGCTGCTTCTTCAAAAGCGGCAACCATCTTTTTCAGCTGCTCTTCCAGCTTATCGTTGACCAGGCTGCGGCACTCGGACCAGATCTCTACATAGTCGGTCACGATGTTGTACGCTTGACCACCGACAAAACGGCCGATGTTGGCAGTTGTGTCTTCATCAATACGGCCCAGTGGCATGCGGGAGATCGCTTTGGAAGCTACTTGAATGGCGCTGATGCCTTTTTCAGGAGCAACGCCTGCGTGTGCGGATTTACCGTGCACCTTGGTAACGATACGGTATTGGCCTGCACCAGCTTTGATGATCTCGCCCACTTTACCAGTGGAGTCGAGGATGAAGCCCATCTCTGCTTTCAGCTTGCTTGCGTCCATGTTGCGGGAACCCATGAGACCGGATTCTTCGCCTGTGGTGATGACGATTTGGATGGTTGGATGCGGCAGGTTCTTTTCTTTGAGCAGGCGCATCGCTTCAAAGATCGCGGCGATCCCTGCTTTGTCGTCTGCACCGAGGATGGTGGTGCCGTCTGTTACGACATAGCCGTCTTTTACAGAAGGTTTTACACCTTTACCAGGGACAACGGTGTCCATATGGCTGGAGAAAAGAATCGCTGGACCTTTTGCAGTGCCTTCGAGAGTCGCGAAGATATTGTTGCCTTCGTGTCCGATTTTTTCGCCTGCATTGTCTTCTTCAACAGAGAAACCCATGTCGGTCAGCTTTTGCTTGAGGACCTCAGCGATCTTCCCTTCGAATTTGGTCTCGCTATCGATTTGTACAAGCTCCAAAAATTCTTGGAGAATGCGCTCCTGATTAATCATCTCATCTTACCCCCGGTTTCGCGGAATGTGAAGTTGCACAAGTTATGTAACGCCTTCAAGTATACCACGGATAGGCGGATGACAAGAAGACGAAATGAACTTTTTTCGACGGGCAAACTATTTTTGACTACAGTGGAATGTTGCCGTGCTTCTTCTTCGGACGGCTCTCTTCTTTATTGCGCAGCATATCGAGAGAGTGCTTGAGGTATTTGCGGGTTTCACGCGGGTCGATGACATCATCCACCATTCCGTGCTCAGCCGCTACATATGGGTTAGCGAACATATCGCGGTATTCAGCGATCTTGGCTTGACGAGTCGCTACTGGATCTTCACTGCCTTCGATCTCACGGGCGAAAATGATGTTGGCTGCCCCTTCTGGACCCATAACCGCGATCTCTGCGTTCGGCCACGCGTAGACCACGTCAGCACCGATCGCTTTGGAGTTGAGCGCTACATACGCTCCGCCGTATGCTTTACGCGTGATGACCGTGATTTTTGGCACGGTTGCTTCAGAGTAAGCATAGAGGATTTTGGCACCGTGACGGATGATCCCGCCATGCTCTTGATTGATCCCTGGGAAGAAGCCGGTTACGTCCTCAAAAGTGATCAGCGGTACGTTGTACGAGTCGCACGTGCGGATAAAACGGGCCAGCTTGTCCGAGGAGTCGATGTCGAGACCGCCTGCCATCACCTTCGGCTGGTTGGCAATCAGACCCACTGTATGACCGTCGATGCGACCATAGCCGACGACAATGTTGCGGGCGAAGTCAGGCTGTACTTCCATGAAATCACCGTTGTCGACGATCATTTCCAGCACTTTTTTCACGTCGTATACCTTGGTTCCAGCTACCGGCACAAGGTCGATGATATCTTCGAGCCAATCGCCGGAATCACCCGTGTACTCGATGCTCGGTGGTGCTTCTTTATAGCTTTGCGGCAGGAAGGAAAGCAGGCGGCGCACTTCCTCAAGCACTTCCGGTTCGGTCGCAGCCGTGAAGTGAGCATTCCCGCTGATGGATGAGTGGACGCGCGCGCCCCCTAAGTCTTCACTGGAGATTTTTTCTCCGGTAACGGTCTCGATAACCTTAGGACCGGTGATGAACATCTGGGAGGTCTTCTCCACCATGAACACATAGTCGGTGATTGCTGGAGAATAGACCGCACCACCCGCGCATGGGCCGAGAATGACAGAGATCTGTGGAATAACGCCAGAGTAGATGGAGTTGCGGTAGAAAATATGACCGTAGCCGTCAAGAGAAACAACACCCTCTTGGATACGCGCACCGCCAGAGTCGTTCAGGCCGATGACAGGTGCGCCGTTTTTCGCGGCAAGATCCATGATGTTGGTGATCTTCTTCGCATGCATCTCGCCAAGCGCACCGCCGAATACGGTGAAATCTTGGGCAAAGACGTAGACGAGGCGGCCATTCACCTTGCCGTATCCGGTCACAACGCCTTCACCTGGCGCTTCCAGCTTATCCATGCCGAAGTTGGTGGCACGGTGTTTGATAAATGGGTTCAGCTCAACGAACGTGTCTCGGTCGAGCAAAATATCAATCCGCTCGCGAGCGGTCAGCTTGCCGCGGTTATGCTGGGCTTCGATCCGCTTATCGCCTCCGCCCAGCTCTACCTTGCGCTTGCGGTCGTACAGTTCACTGATTTTGTTATACATCGCTTCACTCATGACCCTGACCTCCGTTGTCTGCTGGGTATTGGCACAGTTCAAACAGGACGCCGCCAGCCGCTTTCGGATGCAGGAAGGCGATGCGTGCGCCGTGTGCGCCATCTTTCGGGGTTTCGTTGATCAGTTGAACACCATTGGCTTTCAGGTTGGCCAGTCGTTCGTCGATGTTGTCTACATCAAGGGCGATATGGTGGATGCCTTCGCCGCGTTTTTCGATGAACTTAGCGATTGGGCTCTCTGGGCTGAGCGGCTCTAACAGCTCGAAGCGGGTCTCGCCGATCCCAAGGAACGCCACCTTGACCTGCTCACTCTCCACCACTTCGGTTCCGAGCAGCTGCAGACCCAATTGCTCATAATAGAAAGGCAATGCGGCATCGATGGATTTGACCGCGATCCCGATATGTGCGATCTGTTTTGGCGGTTTGGTGAAGGTCATGGCTTTGCCTTTGGCATGCTGGTAGACAAAATCAACCGCTTCTTGTGTCGGTGTACCCGGTGTGAAGATTTTTTTGATGCCTTGTGACTCCAGGAACGGGATATCCTCCTGTGGAATCACACCACCGCCAAACACGATGATGTCATCTGCGCCCTTTTCCTTGAGCAGACGGACGACCTCTGGGAACAATTCATTGTGCGCCCCAGACAGACAAGACAAGCCGATGAACTCAACGTCTTCCTGAATGGCCGCATTGACGATCTGCGCCGGAGTCTGACGCAGACCGGTATAGACGACTTCAAGCCCGCCGTCGCGCAGAGCCTGAGCGACGACCAGCGCCCCACGGTCATGACCGTCAAGACCTGGCTTGGCAACCAAAACGCGAATTTTTCTCTCCATTACATATATCCCCCTAAGCGGTGTATGGACCGAGTGATCGATCGGGCCTATACCGCGCGATATTCTCCAAATTCTTGTCTCAACACACCGCAAATCTCACCGATGGTCGCATACGCGCGGACACAATCGAGGATCAACGGCATCAGGTTATCCGTCCCCTTCGCTCCTTCACGCAAGCGATTGAGCGTTTGGTCGACTAACTGATTATCACGGCGTCCACGCAGCTCTTCAAGCTTTTCTTTTTGCTTTTGGCCCAAGGATGGGTCTACGCGAAGCAGATCTGGCTGTGGTTCGTTTTCGATGCGGAATTTATTCATCCCGACCACGATCTCTTCGCCGGATTCAATTTTGCGTTGGGTGTCATAGGATTGCTTGTGGATCTCACGCTGCATGTAGCCTGCCTCGACAGCAGATACCGCTCCACCCATCTTTTCGATCTTTTCCATGTATTCTAAGACACGCAGCTCCAGCTGATCAGTCAGGTTCTCGATATAGTAAGAACCAGCCAGCGGGTCAACCGTGTCTGTTACGCCGCTCTCATACCCGATGATCTGCTGGGTACGGAGTGCGATGCGGGCAGAATCTTCGGTTGGCAGTGCGAGTGCTTCGTCACGGGAATTGGTGTGCAGACTCTGTGTGCCGCCGAGTACGGCTGCGAGTGCTTGCATGGTGACGCGGACGATGTTGTTATCCGGCTGTTGTGCAGTGAGTGTGGAGCCGCCTGTCTGTGTATGGACGCGGAACTGCCAAGATTTCGGGTTCTTCGCGTTGTAGCGCTCACGCATGAGACGAGCCCAGATGCGGCGTGCGGCGCGAAACTTGGCGATCTCTTCAAAGAAGTTGTTGTGTGCATTAAAGAAGAAGGACAGCTGTGGCGCAAACTTGTCGATATCAAGCCCGGCCTGCAGAGCCGCTTCGACGTAGGCAATCCCGTCTGCCAGCGTAAATGCCACTTCCTGCACCGCGCTTGCTCCTGCTTCGCGGATATGGTAGCCGCTGATACTGATTGTATTCCATTTCGGAACATGTTCAGCACAGTAGGCAAAAATATCGGTAATCAGACGCATCGACGGCTTCGGCGGGAAAATGTAGGTGCCGCGTGCGATATATTCTTTTAAAATATCGTTTTGGATTGTACCAGACAGCTTCTCAGACGTCACCCCTTGCTTCTCCGCTACGGCAATGTACATCGCCAGCAGCACAGAGGCAGGTGCATTGATCGTCATCGAGGTACTTACTTTATCAAGCGGGATATGGGCTAACAGGGTTTCCATGTCTTCAAGGGAGTCAATCGCCACCCCTACTTTACCCACTTCCCCTGTCGCCATCGGGTCGTCGGAATCGTAACCAATCTGTGTCGGCAGGTCAAAGGCGACACTCAGACCTGTCTGCCCCTGCTCCAACAGGTAACGGAAACGCTTGTTGGTCTCTTCGGCTGAACCAAAACCCGCATACTGACGCATTGTCCAAAGCCTTCCACGGTACATCGTCGGCTGTACCCCGCGAGTATATGGATACTCACCCGGGAGACCGATATTTTCCATGTAAGCGTCATCAATATTCTCCGGAACATAGAGACGTTCTACCTCGATATCTGAAGAGGTGGTAAAACGCTCTTTGCGCTCTGGAGATTTCGCCAAGCGACCAGCCACTTGCTGTTGCCACTCTTGATAGATTTGAGTAAAATCTTTGTTGGACACTTATGGTTTCCCCCATTTCCAAACTTTCATTGTACGTGATATATCTTTAGTTTCATTCTAGCACAGACCATCGGTTTTTCAACGAAACTTCTGAGAATTCACCTAATGTCAGACTATTTTTGCAGTGATCCAAGGAGGGTATCTCATGCGTAAACATCAATCCACAGTCGCCAAAATCATCATCGTCCTGTTGGTGGTCTCTTTGATCGTTCCGGCCTTCTATGTATTTAGCCCATATTGATCGGGATCGGAAGCGAATCACCAAAAAGGAAAGCCCTCTCGTTCGCAGTCAAAGTGCAAACGAGAGGGCTTTTGTATGTGGCAGGGTAACAACTATTTGTAGAGAACCACGCTGGAGGTCGTTGCATCCCATGTAAGACGATACTTGAGGGTATCAGCGACGAAACGGACTGGCACCATTGGCATGTTGTTTTTCAGATAGACAGCTGCTGGGAGTGTATAGGCTTTGCCGTTTACTTTTACGGTTTTGGAGCCTACTGTGAATTCGATCTTGGTGGAACCGCTGATTACGGTAGCGGATGTTTTGCTCCAGTTAGTGGTAAGCTTCGCACCATCACGCAGCAATTGGGCAGGGACAAAAGTATTGCCTGCTACCGTCTGTGGTGCTGCTGTCAGCGAATAACGCTTGCCGCCAAGGGTAAAGGCTGCATCATTGAGCTTGAAGCTAACCGCGTTCTTGTATGGGTTGCCGATCGTCACAGGACGAGCGAACAGCAGGTTGCGCTCTTCAGAAGAGTAGACACCGATGCTGTAGAGGCTTTGTGCGGCCGGGGTTTTGATGTTGGCTTGTTCACTTACCGCGATGTTAACTGCTGTGCTTGCCGCCACGTCTTGAGCTGGATAGATCACCAGGTTTTGACCACGGGTGGTTACATAGCTAGGGGTATAGCCGTTCACCGTAACAGTGGTGTTGGTGATGTATGCAGGAACAGCGAACCCGGATGGGAACGATACTTCGATGAAGTCTTGGTTTTTCTTGAGTGGAACACCAAGAGCTTTAATTCCAACGGTTACGCCAGTAGCTACACTTGGAGTCGTTTTGCTCAAAGCGATGGTAGCGGTGCTGTTGTTCACCGGTACTGGTGTGGTAGGTGTCGTAGGCGTAGTTGGAGTTGTCGGCGTAGTCGGTGTGGTTGGGATGCTGCCAGAGCCGGTTACACTGAACTTGCGGGATACATAGCTGTCACCCTCGTATTTAACGGTCAGCGCATATTCACTGCTTGGTGTAATTGGGTTTTTCAACCACGCTTCATAAGCAAATACGATTTTTGCAGTGCTTGAGGAGCTGAAGCTGGAAGGGGTTTTCAGGCTGACCTTCTTGCCGCTGATTGCAACAGAGTATGGTTTGGTATTGTTGATGGTAACCGAGCTGGAATCGATGTAGCCTGGAACCATGTCGATGCTTGGGAACTCTACTTCGATCGTGCTGTTGGAGTACAGTTTTTCGTCGAGGCTTACTTCAAAGGAGTAAGAAGAACGGCTGCCTGCATTGTAATCAGACAAGGTCACCGGATAGTTCGAGTAGGTTGGCGTGGTGCTTGTGCTGCCTTTTTTGATCTCGAACTCTTCGGACTCATAGGTCTCACTGTCATATTCGACCTCGATGGTGTAATCATCATCAGCTGTCTTCGGTGTTTTCAGACCGAAGTCAGAGGTGAACTCGATCTCCAGCTCATCATCGCCGGATGCACCGGAAGGAACTTTGAGCTTAAGCTCAGAGCTGCTCACTTCTTCCACATCGGACGCTGTGTAGCCGTTGATCTCGACCTCATCAGAATCAAGGCTGTTCGGGATCATATCGCTGGTTGGGAACGTAACATAAATCCACTTGGAGCTGACCAGATCGTCTTCAAGGTCAAAAGCGCCGAGTGTCAGAGACGTTTTTTCACCTGTCGTGGTTTTACCGAAGGAAACATCGAATTCGTCGGAGTTGGAGCTGCTGCCTCCATCGTCTTCGATATCAATTTCGCCGTATTCATAGGAGGATTCATTGGTTGTTCTGACGCCCACTTCGTAGGTATCTTCATCTTCCGGGTTGGTGATCCCGTCCATGATCTCTACCTCAATGGTATCTCCCTCCGAATAATCATCGGCCACTTCAATCTCGATTACTTTGCCGGATACATCTACGGAGTTCGGTTCATCGCCGTCCACTTCTACATCGTCTTCACTGATGCCAGAAGAGACACCGAAATCGGAATCAAACTTGATGTAGATGATGTCGCCTTCTTCCAAGTCTTCTTCCAAATCAAACTCAATGGTATAGTCCGTATCTGCATCAACTTCGGTATCGCCTGCATCTACAAAAACGCCGTCGATGGCGTGAGCTTTCGGAACAAATGTAAAAGGTGTAACAGCTAATGCTGATGCCAGCACGACGCTGATCCGTTTGGTATTATTTTTTTTCATAATTGCCTCCCCAATTCTTTATCTATGTCCCCAGTTGAAAACAATGGTTACAGTTTACCATAAAGTAGCTGAAGATTGTTTTAATAGCAAACAATTTATAAACTTTTATGGATTGAAAACTGTCTTTCTACTACTATGACGGGGTAGGGATGGAAAACGTTACACTTTTCGTGGAAAAATCTTTTGGGTGGGTGGTGTTCCTCATTGCTAGGGGGTGGGGTGACGACGGCTGGCAGGAGGCGTGCCTCGATTGAAAAACCGCAAGGGTGTTATTTCTGTCCGCTTCGGAAAAAGAAAGGACTATGGGCGGGGCAAAAACATCTGGGTATTACAAAGAAGTGAGACTGTTTGCCCCTGGGTTGCTCAGAGAAGGTCGTATGTCCTTTCTTATTCCTACGCTAAGTTGGTTTTTCAAAAGAGGCTTGCCTCCTGCCAGCCGCCGTCTCCCCTGCCAACTTGGGATCACCTACCCGTGAAGATTTATACAAAAGATGTAGCCTTTTCTGTGAAGTAATATGAAATAAAAAAGAACTTATTAATAAGAACTTATTTCCAATACACTATCAATTTTGTATAGTATACCTACATACAAAAAAGGGGGCTTCTTCAAGATGGGAACCTATCAAGAGCAGAGACCAGTGCGATTCCTAGAGGGTGAGAAGATTTATCTGCGACCGATCAGTATGGCGGATGCGGAGTTGTATTTTCATCATCTGTATCATCCGGAGGGACGCAGGCTGACGGGGACGCAGTTGATTCATACGAAGGAGCAGATCGAGCGGTATTTTGAAGGGAAAATGCAGGACCGCTCCTCTGTTCTGCTGTTGATTGCCTTGCGGGAGACGGACGAGGTGATTGGGGATGTGGCGCTTCAGAGTATTGATTCGTACAACCGGAATGCGAATATTCGGATTGCCATCTTCCAAGATGAGCATCAGGGCAAGGGCTATGGCTCTGAGGCGATGAAATTGATGCTGGATTATGGGTTTGGGATTGTGAACCTGCATCGGATCGAGTTGAATGTGTGGTCGTATAATGAGCGGGCCTCACATGTGTATGAGAAGCTCGGATTTAAGCGTGAGGGTGTGCAGAAGGATGCGTTGTACTACAACCATGAGTACCATGATTCGATCCTGATGGCGATCCTCGAAGATGAGTACCGGACCTTACATAAAAAGAAGGTCTAAGAACATAGAAAAAAGACGCCCATGATGATGGCGTCTTTTTTTGGTATATCTTGCGCTGGTGAGCGCTGTATTAATAGAGCTTGGTGTCTGGTCCGATGTTCTCCAACTTTTGTTTGACAGCTTGGAGGAAACGGCCGCAGACGAGACCGTCGAGTACGCGGTGGTCTAAGGAGAGGCAGAGGTTGACCATAGAGCGGACTGCGATCATGTCGTTGATTACCACTGGGCGCTTGACGATGGACTCTACACTGAGGATCGCTGCTTGTGGAGCGTTGATGATCGGCGTGGACATGACAGAGCCGAAAGAGCCCGTGTTGTTAACCGTGAACGTACCGCCTGTCATGTCATCCATAGTGAGCTTGCCTGCACGGGTGCGGGCTGCGAGATCTTCGATAGATTTGGCGATACCGTAGACAGATTTTTGGTCAGCATCTTTGATCACTGGTACATACAGAGCGTCGTCTGTTGCTACCGCGATGGAGATGTTGATGTTTTTCTTCACGATGATTTTATCGCCAGCCCATTGGGAGTTGAGCATTGGGAATTCTTTGAGCGACTCCACCACGGCTTTGATGAAGAACGGCAGGAAGGTGAGGTTGACACCTTCTTTTTTCTTGAACTCGTCTTTGACACTGCTGCGGTAGTTGACGAGGTTGGTTACGTCTACTTCGACCATGGTCCAAGCGTGTGGTGCTTCGTGCTTGGATTGTACCATGCGGTTGGCGATGGTTTTGCGGATTGGTGTCACTGGGATCACCTGGTCGCCTGTTGCCACTGGGATGTCGTAGGATACGTTGGCTGCCGGAGTGCTTGTAGGCACTTGTGCCGCCGTTACGGTTGGAGTCTGGGTCACTTGAGCAGCTGCTGGTGCTGCTTGTGGTGCTGGTGCTTCCGCCACTGGTGCAGGAGCCGCTGCCGGAGCCTGACCGCCTGCATCAATGATTGCCTGCACGTCTTTACGGGTCACACGGCCTTCTGCGCCGGTACCTGCTACACGGGACAGGTCGATGTTGTGCTCTTGTGCGAGGCGCATAACAGCTGGGGAATAGCGTTGTTTTGGTGCATCGCCCGCTGCTGGTGCAGGGGTGCTTGGAGCTGCTGCTTGTGGAACTGCGGCTGCTGGAGTTGCCGCTGGTGCAGGAGCTGCCTGTGGTGCTGGCGCTGCTGCCGGAGCAGGTGCGGATGCGCCGCCTTCTTCTTCGATATACAGAATCAGGGTGCCGACTGCTACTGTCTCCCCTTCTGCGACCACGATTTGGGATACGCGTCCGGATACAGTGGAAGGCACTTCTGCGTTTACTTTATCGGTGGTGACTTCTGCGAGTGGATCGTACTTTTTCACGACATCGCCTACGTTGACGAGCCATTTGGAGATGGTACCCTCGGTCACACTCTCCCCGAGTTGGGGCATAAGCACTTGTGTTGCCATGATTATATCCTCCTAGCTAGTGATTAAAAGAGTGCGAGTTCACGCATTGCTTCCAGAACTTTTTCCGGAGTGATCATGAAGAATTTTTCCATTGGCGGGCTGTATGGCATCGCTGGTACGTCCGGACCGCAAAGACGTCTTACTGGAGCGTCGAGGTCGAACAGGCAGTTTTCTGCTACGATTGCTGCTACTTCACCGCCGATACCGCCTTCTTTGTTGTCTTCATGGATGACCAGCACTTTTCCTGTTTTGGAAGCGGCTTGGATGATCGCATCCTTGTCGAGCGGATACAGGGTGCGCAGGTCGAGGACGTGTGCGCTGATGCCTTCTGCAGCGAGCTTCTCTGCTGCCTGCAGGGCGAAGTGCAGGGTCAGACCATAGGAGATGACAGTGATGTCTGTACCTTCGCGCTTCACGTCCGCTTTGCCGATTGGCAGGACGTAATCGGTATCAGGTACTTCGCCTTTGATCAGACGGTAGCAACGCTTGTGCTCGAAGAACAGCACCGGGTCGTTGTCGCGGATCGCCGCTTTGAGCAGACCTTTGGCATCGTATGGTGTAGATGGTGCTACGATCTTGAGACCTGGTGTGCTGTTAAACATTGCCTCCACAGATTGGGAGTGATACAGCGCACCGTGTACACCGCCGCCAAAAGGAGCACGGATGGTAATTGGGCAATTCCAGTCGCCTGCAGAACGGTAGCGCATTTTCGCTGCTTCGGAGACGATCTGGTTGACTGCTGGCATGATAAAGTCCGCAAACTGCATCTCTGCGATTGGACGCATCCCTACAGCTGCTGCACCGATTGCCACACCCGCGATCGCGGATTCAGCCAGTGGTGTATCGATAACGCGTTCTTCGCCGAATTCTTCAATCAAACCCATGGAGGCACGGAATACGCCCCCGCGTATCCCTACGTCTTCCCCTAAAAGGAAAACGCTCGGATCGCGGCGCATCTCTTCACGCATCGCCAAGGTAACTGCTTCGATAAAGGTCATGACTGCCATGTTCTCTTACCCCCTAAGAACCGTATACGTGATCTAAAGTAGACTCTGGTGTTGGATATGGAGCATTCTCCGCGTAATCGGTAGCTTCATCCACTTCCGCCTGTACTTTTTGGAGTACTTCTTGCTCAGAAGCATCGTCCATCAAGCCGACAGATTTGAGATAGTTCGCAAACTGGATGATTGGGTCTTTCTTCTTCGCTTCTTCCACTTCTTCACGGGAACGGTACACACGGTCATCGTCGTCGGAAGAGTGTGGAACAAGACGGTACATGACCGCTTCGATCAGGGTTGGGCCTTCGCCGTTACGGCCGCGCTCAACCGCTTCTTTGACGACACGGTACACTTCGATAGGGTCGTTCCCGTCGATGCTCACGCCTTTGAAGCCATAACCGATGGCACGGTCTGCCACGGATTCACACGCCAGCTGCTTGCTGAGTGGGACGGAGATCGCGTATTTGTTGTTTTCGCAGAAGAAGATAACCGGGAGCTTGTGTACACCCGCGAAGTTTGCGCCTTCATGGAAGTCACCTTGGTTGGAGGAACCTTCACCAAAGGAGGTGTAGACCACTGGGTTCTTCCCTGTCATACGGCCTGCAAGCGCGATCCCTACTGCGTGTGGAACCTGCGTGGTAACCGGGCTGGAGCCTGTGAGGATATTGAATTTTTTACCGCCGAAGTGACCAGGCATCTGGCGTCCGCCGCTGTTCGGATCTTCTGCTTTGGCAAAAGCGGTCAGCATGGTATCGCGCGCTGACTGTCCTGCTACGAGAACGATTCCGAGGTCACGGTAGTATGGGCAGAAGTAGTCTCTGCCGATTTCAAATGCGAAGGCAGCGCCGACTTGAGCAGCTTCCTGACCTTGGCAGGAGATGACGAACGGTACCTTGCCCGCACGGTTCAGCAGCCATTGGCGCTCGTCAAGCTTGCGTGCCAACAGCATGTAGTAATACATATCCAACACTTGCTGATCGGTAAGTCCGACCGCTTCATGACGTTTGGTTGACATGGGGTAGCCTCCTTAGTGGACGTGTGTTTTAGGCATGAATCGCGAGGCCGTCTACCGCGAGAGCAGCTTCGCCGATTGCTTCTGAGAGGGTTGGATGCGGGTGGATGGTGTGGCCGATCTCCCATGGAGTCGCATCCAGCACCTTCGCGAGTGCCGCTTCGGAAATCATGTCGGTCACGTGTGGGCCAATCATGTGGACACCGAGGACATCGTTTGTTTTTGCATCTGCGACAATTTTGACAAAACCGTCATTTTCACCGGCAACGAGTGCTTTACCAAGTGCCTTGAAGCTGAATTTGCCGACTTTGACATCAAAGCCTTTGTCTTTGGCCTCTGCCTCGGACAGACCGATGCTTGCGATCTCTGGGCGGCTGTAGGTGCAGCGTGCCACTTTGGTGTTGTCGAGCGGGTGAATATTCTGACCTGCCATATGTTCAACAGCAAGGATTCCTTCGTGAGCAGCGACGTGGGCCAGCTGCATGCCGCCGATGACGTCACCAATCGCGTAGATGTGGCCTTCTGCCGTTTGGTAATTCTCGTTGACGACGACGAATCCGCGGTCGACTTTCACCTCTGTACCTTCGAGACCGAGGTTTTCGGTGTTTGGCACACGGCCTACGGATACGAGCATTTTTTCAGCGGTGAAGGTCTGCTCAGCATCGCCTACTTTTGCCTTGACGGTTACTTGACCGCCTTCGGTAGAGACGGTGTCAGCCAGTACGCCTGCACCTGTGACGATTTTGACGCCGCGTTTTTTGAGCAGGCGGGTCATTTCTTTGCTGATCTCTTCGTCTTCGGTCACGAGGATGCGGTCTGCATACTCTACCACTGTTACTTCTACGCCAAAATCGTTAAACATAGAAGCCCATTCGATCCCGATTACACCGCCGCCGACGATGATGATCGATTTTGGCACCTCGGTCAATTCAAGTGCTTCGTCGCTGGTCATGACATATTGACCGTCGACTTTAAGCCCTGGAAGAGTGCGTGGACGGGAACCCGTCGCAATCATGAGAAAACGTGGAACGATGATTTCTTGCTCACCGTCTGGAGTCTCGATGCGGACAGCACCAGCCTGCGGGGAGAAGATGGATGGACCCATGACACGGCCAAAACCTTGGAAAATCTTGATTTTGCCCTTGTTCATCAGGTATTGCACGCCTTTGTGCAGAGTGTCGATGATGCCTTGCTTACGCTGTTGCACGCGGGAGAAGTCAAGACGTACGTTTTCAGTGAGTACGCCGAATTTTTCGCTTTCCAGAGTCGTTGCATATACTTCTGCACTGCGCAGAAGCGCCTTGGAAGGGACGCAACCGCGGTGCAGGCAAGTTCCGCCTAATTTATCTTTTTCGACGATCGCTACAGACATGCCGAGTTGGGCTGCGCGAATCGCTGCCACATAGCCGCCTGTACCTCCGCCGAGAACAACGAGGTCAAATTCTTGGGACATGATAGACATCTCCTTGTTTTACGATTTGCTAAGATAGTTCCACGATTGAAAGCGCATTTTCAATGATTCGGGTCTGTTCCGTGTGGATTGGATAGCCGCCCACATCATGAAACGGGATGTGAAGAGACTCTGCAATATCATAACCCAGCTTGACGGCCGTCTGATTGTGGCAGAACTCTCCATCCTCGTAGCAAAAAGCGATCACCGCATCCAGCTTGCAGAGGTTGATCCCTGTGTTGTGAAGGAGATCGAGGAGTAGGTTTTTTCCTGTAGAAATATCAACCTTCTCCTCGATCAACACCCTGGCATCGTCTGAGACGATCACATCCAAGTGGGTGCGGGCCGCTGTTATGAGCAGGAGGCGAATATGTTTGCGCATCACCATAACTCCTCCCTCCTCATCCGTTCAAACGTTGGTTAACAGCTTATCTGGAAAGAGCAGATTTTGGGTTGAGCAAGAATTTATTGCGGGATTTCGCTACGCGGGCAATACGTTCTTCTGCCATGCGGTCAGCCGCTACATAAGAAGGAACGCCGTCACGCTCGGAAATCTCATACACCTTCAAAATGGAATCGTAGATGGTATCTACTTTTTTCAGAGCGCGTTCGCGGTTGTAGCCTTGGAGCTCGTCGGCTACGTTGATCAGACCGCCTGCGTTGATTACATAGTCTGGTGCGTAGATGATGCCTTTTTCATGGATGATATCGCCGTGGCGCTCTTCTTTGAGCTGGTTGTTCGCTGCACCGGCGATAACGCGTGCTTTGAGGAGCGGAATGGTGTCGTCGTTGATGATCGCACCTAGCGCGCATGGAGCAAAGATGTCGCAATCTACGCTGAAGATTTCATTGACGCCCACAGCTTTTGCACCGAAGTCTTCGACAGCGCGGTTCACGTTGTCTTGGTTGATGTCGGTGACGATCAGGTGTGCGCCTTCTTCGTGGAGGTGTTTGCACAGGTTGTAGGCTACGTTACCTACGCCTTGCACCGCTACCACTTTACCGGACAGATCATCTGTACCGTATTGCAGTTTTGCTGCGGCTTTCATCCCTTTGTACACGCCATATGCAGTGACTGGAGATGGGTTGCCGGAGGAGCCGAATGCCGGGGATACGCCTGTGACGAAATCGGTCTCCATATGGATGAGGTCCATATCTGCTACAGTGGTTCCTACGTCTTCTGCTGTGATGTAACGACCATTGAGGCCTTGAATGAAACGGCCAAATGCGCGGAACAATTCTTCGCTCTTGTCTTTTTTCGGATCACCGATGATTACGGTTTTACCTCCACCAAGATTCAAGCCGGCTGCTGCTGCTTTATAGGTCATGCCGCGCGCGAGGCGCAGAGCATCAATAATCGCGTCTTCTTCGGAAGCATACGTCCACATGCGGGTACCACCCAATGCTGGACCCAGCGTTGTATCGTGAATGGCGATAATGGCTTTGAGGCCGGAAGTTTCATCTTGGCAGAATACCACTTGTTCGTAATCGTATTTTTGCAGGTAATCGAAAATTTTCATGAGAAAACCCTCCCGTAACAAAAGCTTAGTTGAAATTGTCAGCGTCCAGTGATCTATCTTGCCTAGTTTTTACTGGAGTACCACTGCCTATGTACATATGCAAAAGCCGTGCCAACTCGAAAAAATGATGAAAGCGCTTTATTCCCTTTACCCCGGCAACGTATTTCACGAAAAATGCGTGCAAGTTTTTGCATGGGTACGCAAAAGTTTGCACGCAAGAATTTGCACGCTACGAAATGCCGGTTTGCTGATCTATCCCTAGTTTATCCATTTTATAATATAAATTACGCAACGAGATTCCGAGTTTTTTGGCGGCATCTGTCCGATTGCCCTTGGCTGCGGTCAGTTCACGGATGATGTGTGCACGCTCTGCTTCCTCCACTACTTCCTTGAGCGAGCGGCCCGGTTCGCCTGGTGCCTCCTGATGTGTTGTCGCCTGCGGTGTGACTGACTTGGCTGTCAGCGGTGGCAGATGGCTTGGGAGAATGACTTTTTCGGTATATTTCATATGAATGATGGCTCGGCCCAGCACATTCTCCAGCTCACGTACGTTGCCCGGCCATTGGTAATCACACAGGATTTTCAGTGTATCTGGCGACAGCTCGTCAACACTTCGGCCATACTCGAGATTATACTTGCGCACGAGGTGCAGGGAGAGTGCACGGATGTCCTCGCTGCGCTGGCGAAGCGGCGGGATGTGGATGGGTACTACATTGAGACGGTAGTACAGGTCTTCGCGGAACTGACCGGATTGAATCGCCGACTCCAGATTGACGTGAGTAGCCGCAATGACACGGACATCGATTGGGATTGCCTTGGTGCCGCCGACGCGGAGGATTTCTTTTTCCTGCAGGACGCGCAGAAGCTTGACCTGCATGCCCATCGACAGCTCCCCGATCTCATCGAGGAAAATCGTACCGCCGCTAGCCTCTTCGAACAGACCCCGCTTCCCACCGCGCTTGGCTCCGGTAAAGGCCCCTTCCTCGTAGCCGAACAGCTCACTCTCAAGCAATGTCTCTGAGAGGGCGGCACAGTTGACGCGGATAAACTGGTTGTACTTGCGGGTGCTTGCATTGTGAATCGCATGGGCGAACAGCTCTTTTCCTGTGCCGGATTCTCCGCGCAACAGGACGGTTGCTGGCGTGAGCGCCGCTTTTTTCGCTTGCTCGGCGGCTACCTTCATCGGTTCGCTCTCGCCGATGATTTCGTCAAACGTATATTTGGCCTCAAGGGTACGGATGATCCGTCTGGCCTTCTCCAGCTCCTCGGACAGCATCTTGAACTCAGAGATATCGTGGATAACCCCGACACTCCCTTTCAGCTCGCCGTTGACAAGGACAGGCGCTACATTGACCACGACGTCTTTTTTCATCGGGCCCAGCTTCATGCGGACACCGCGTACCGGCTTTTTGGTATGCAGGACCTGCATGTGCATACTCTCGCCTTCACTGATGTCAACGGTGGCAGGCTTGCCGATCACATCCTCGGGGCTAAGTCCGGTAATCCGTGTATAGGCCGGGTTGATCAAAAGACCGATCCCGTTGCCGTCCACGACCGAGATCGCTTCATCTGATGATTGCAAAATCCCCTGCAGCATGGACTGCAATTCGTTGAGGTCTGTCACTTGATCGACCAGTGCCATGATCTCGGTGATATCGCGGAAAATGGCAACCGCTCCGATCACATCGCCCATTTCGCTGATAATCGGGACTCGGTTGGTGATGATACGGGTTTTGTTGGGGAGTTCCTGCTCTTGGTTGAGTTCGGGCTGTCCTGTCTGAAGTACGATGTGCAGGCGGGTGTTGGCGATGCAATTGGCTGCTTCTTGGCCAAGCACATCTTGGGCTTTGACACCCATCAGGCGTTCTGCTGATTTATTAAAAAGTGTGACGATCCCCTCCTGATTGACCGCGATCATCGCGTCATGGGTGGAGTTGAGCATCGTGTCGTATTCGTGCTTGCTCCGGCTCAGCGTGTTGATCAGTTGGTCGCGCTCGGCAATCAGCTTCATCACCAGGCTGGTAAACGTACCTGGGATCAGCACCGTCTTATCCGCTTTGCGTGCCATGATATCATCGTAAGTCTCCCAATGTCCGGTCGCTTCTAAGATGATATCGATGTCTTGGGTCAAGTAAGGCGCATAGTCGCTCCCCACTTCAATCCCCATCAAACGGGCAAGCCGGATCCCCGGAGCATCCGGGTTATGATCGATCACGGCAACGACTTGAATTCCGTCGAGATTGTGCATCACTTCAAGCAGCGTCGAGCCACCCTTCCCCGCTCCGACAATCAGCAGTCTGTGCATGTATGTCTTATCCCCCTTACGTGCGGCATGTCGAAAGTCTCTCCCCATCCTTTTTATTGTATCGGAATTTCGCGGTTGGACAAGAGTGTCGCTATGCTTTATGATGAATGGGGAGTTTTTGCAAAAGGACGTGACATACAAATGTTAGGACAAAAGATTGTGGCCTTGCTGATCATGGTGATCCCTGCCGCGATTGCGATGTATGGGGTGAAGCTGATCCGCGATGCCTTTTACGCCTATTTTAATCCGGACGTGCAGACGATTTTATATGGAGATATCATGCTGGGTCTTGTGCTGTTCATCGTACCTGTGCTGTTCATCGGGGGGTTCGTGCTGCATCACGACCGCAAACGGAACCGGGTACAGCCACGGTTTATGAAGCGTGATCCGGAAGATGATGATGACGAAGACTAGATATTTGTGATAATGGTCGATTTACTCTCTTCATGAATTTAACAATAAGAAGAGTAAATGAAGGTGATCTCTCATGCAAAGGCGTTGCAGATGTTGTGAGTACCGCATGTCTCGAATGCCACAGATGCGACAAAGACCCGATCACTCGACAGAGTGTATGTCGTTGTTGTTCATGGTTTTGTCCGAGACCAATCGAAGAATAACTTACTTGAAAAGCCACCCGATTCGTCTGGGTGGCTTTTACATGTTATCCCGTGCCCTCCCCCACTCATCCAGACGATTCAGCCATGCCGTCGATCGGATCACACGCGAGAATGAGACCTTTTCCGCGACGAGATGCAGGAGGACAAACAAAGCGACAACCGTGAGTTTAATCGGGAGCGTACAGCTTATAACCAACGTGTACCCCGTCAAAAACCCAAGCGCATTGGCCCCTGTGTCACCCAGCATCACCTGCCCCCGTGCATCGTAGGGAAAATAGAGCAGGGTGGCGATCATAACCGGCAGGAAGAATCCCCAAACCATCGGGTAAAAAAAGAGAGGGGTGGTGAACAGCACCGCGACCATAATTAACCAAAAGACTTTGATCGCACGGGTGGGACGCAGGTCGAACAAGTTGATCAGGTTGGTGGATAAAGCGATCAGGGCTGCATTGGTGAGAAGCTGGAGCAATAAGTGGATATTCGAATCTGTAGCCCCCGAGCCTGTGTCGGTCTTCATTTCGGGATAGGTCAAGACTCCCCCCACTGTCAATGCCACCACTCCCACCCCGACTGCTTTGACCAGTCCACTCGTCAGGCGTTTATCCCGGAAAAAGATACCGAAGTGTCCGCGAAAGCCTTTGACTGCCTTATCCGTGGAGAGGTCATCGTACCATCCGATCAGAGCGGTGCAGAGGAGTCCGGGCAGGAGCGTGAATAGGACTGACGACATCATCATGTTCCCTATCAAGTTGACCACTAAAGCCACCATCAGCACCGACACCGCCATATTCCCCACCAGCAACAATCCCGCCGCTGTCGGAATCCGCTCCCCTCGGTAATTTTCCCGCACCATGCCGATGTGTACCAGCTTTTTCATCCCCAAATGGAATGTGAAACGATGCACCAGAACAGGGACCGCAACCGCGACCACCAACAGCGGTAACGTGTGTACCAGATTCACCGGCTCAAGCATCTCCAACACCCCGCCATCTGAGATTCTACCACTCATCCGCTCCTCACCAGCTCTCCCGCCATTTCCGCGACAAGGCTCGTCCGATCGCCACGAACTCTTTTCCCCGATGCATAAAGCCGTGCAGGTCATTGCCTGTCTGGCGATGCGAGAATTCAACGGGAACCTCCTGCACCTTGTACCCCGCGCGCAATACATCCACCGTCAGCCCCACTTCGATCCCGAAGCCATGATCCAGCGTCCCCACCTGTGCCAGCACTTCACGGCGAATTGCGCGTTGACCGGAGAGCGGTGCAGACGGTGTGAAGCCGGTCAGCATTTTGATCCCGTGGCGGGCGAGTCCTTTGGCCAAGCCGAAGCCAGTCCTCTGCTTAGGACGCGGAAAAGCAGCGATCGCCATGTCGCAATGCCCTTCCAGCACGGGAGTTACCAACCGATGGGCTTCTGCCGCCGTCTCTTTGAGATCACCGTCTAACAACAGCAAGACTTCCCCGCGTGCGAGCCGCCAGCCGATCTGAAGCGCTGTCCCTTTGCCGTAATTCTGCGGCAGAGAGCAGACATGGTCTGCATAGCGCTTGGCGAGTCTGACGGTATCATCCTGGCTGCCGTCATCGACCACGATCAGCTCGTCACACGGCACCGCACGCCGCACTGCCTGCAGAGTCGCTTCGATGTTGGCTGCTTCATTGTATGCAGGGATGATCACACTAACTTTTTTCATGCTCCCACCTCGTTTCTTTGATCAAGAGCTGCACATTCTCCAGCAGCTTCCACTGTTGGGAGGGTGAGTTGGGGACCGTCTCAATATGCACCCATTTGGATTCGTCCGGGAGCATCCCCAGCCACTCCGGCTTTTGCCTGCCAAAAATCAAAAGCGGCATCCCCGCCTTAGGTGGTTGATCCGTAACTGTCTGCATGGTGATCCCGATGGTGTCAAACAGCCGCTCCACCTTGCCCAGCTTCACCCCTTCGGCACGCCAGACCGCGACACTCTGTCCGTGCAGATCGTCTGCATAGCGCGTGGTCATCAGGTGCAGCACTTCGTTGTTGTTCTGCTCTACTTCCACAATCAGCTGATTGATCTGTTGCTTCAGCTCGCTGTTGCTTTTGAGCGCTTTGTCATATTTTTGTTCCATGCTAAGCAAAAATTCCTGCTGCGTACCGGCAAGCCATGACTGCCCGGCTGTACCCCCGAGCAGAATCCCGACCCCCAGCGCCAGAAAAATCGCTGCGATGGTGAGCAAATGATAGCGAAAATGAATCATCGTCTCCCCCTGATCCGCTAGAATGGAAAGCTTTTGAACTGCATCCACAGCATCTGCATGACATGACGCGTGACCGGATTCACCGCAATGATCGCGATGATCGGAGCCAGCATCGCCGAGGTGAGCATCGCCCAGATGTTCCACGTAAGACGCGGCTGATAAAGCTGGCTGACCCCTTTGGCATCGATCAGCTTAAGCCCGATCTTCGTTCGGACCAACAGCGTACTCGCCATCCCCTTGCGCCCTTTTTCGAGAAAATCAATCATATTGGTGTGCGTCCCAATCGTTACGATCAGCTGGGCCTCCTGCTCATACGCAAGCAGCATCGCCACATCCTCACTCGTTCCCGGGGCAGGCAATAAATGATAGGGGAGTCCCAGCTCCTCCATCCGCAACTGTCCCGGCGCCCGTCCATCCGGGAAGGCATGCACCACAATCTCTCCACCGCACTGAAGCGCCCAGTCTGAGATACTGTCCATATCCCCAATAATCACATCCGGCACATAACCAAACTCCAAAAGCGCATCCGCTCCCCCGTCCACCGCAATCAGCACGGGTCGGTACTCACGGATATAAGAGTGCAAGGTCTTCAAATCCTCACGGTAATGCCTGCCGCGCACGACCACGACGACATGCCTGTCCCGCATGCTCGTCCTAAACTTGAGCGGAGGCATCGGACGCAAGAACAGATCCTTCTCCTGTCCTGCGTAATGAAGCGTATTATCAATAAACTCTGATAGCGTCGCATCCAGTGTAGCGCAGGCCATCTGCCATTTGCGGTCAGCTTCTGCCTGGCCGAGCAGGGACAACCGGGCGATTGGCTGCCAGCCCTCCGTCGTTTTCATCAAGAGCGAGTTATCTGTGATCATCACCTCGATGCCATCTGAGAGACTCATCAGCGCATCTGGTTCTGCACTCACCACCTCGTAGAGCGGCACGCCTGCCTGCAGCAGCTTTTTTGCGCCCATCGCCGGATACGCCCCACTCAAAAAAGGCACCGTATTAATCACCGCACCCACCCGTGCCTCCAGAAGGGAATCAGCCGCCACTTCATCTACATCAGCATGGGCCAGCACGGCAATCTGTCCGGGGCGCAGACGCTTGCAGAGTTGTTTGGTCTTGCGGTCTACGACAATCACAGCCTGATGGGATGCACCAGTGTCGGCACGTTTTCGTTTGAACAGCAACAATCCCACCTCCATCTGCTAGTATGGCAATTGTTGGCGGGAAACATGCGGGTTTTTTGCATACGAAAAAGAGACTGCGCCCCAAAGTGGCACAGTCTCTTGATTGCATCCGTTATCAAATTGATGACTTATTTCCCGGTCAGACCAAATACAAACAGAATCAGGTAGTCAGCAAACAGGAAAATAGCCAATGATACTGCACTGAATCCGACAGCAAATGTATTTTTCACCTTCATGGAACGGACGAGGCCCCAAGCGATGAATACTGTACAAAGCAGCATGATAATGTTCATAACAACCATCTCGCACAACTCCTTTCCTTACATAAGAACTCTCTTACTAGGATAACTATGGCACTTTTCATTATATAGCCTACCCAAATGTGAAACAAGTCATAAAACAAATGTGACAACCGAATTCACAATTGGGCATATTACACCGCAGCCGACTCTTCTGGAACCGGGTCTGGCCGGACGAGAATCTTCTTCTCCCAAGCCCGACTCTTCCAACGCCAGTACATGAGAATCCCGCGCAGCCACTCATCTGTCGCAAAGGCAATCCAGAAGCCGAGCAGTCCCATATTCATATGAATCCCGAGGAAATAGCCAAGCGGCACACTGACGCCCCACATCGAGAGAATCCCCATCACGACCGGGAATTGCGCGTCACCTGCCGCACGCAGCGAAGCGATCACCACGATATTAAACGTCCGTCCCGGCTCCAAGATGATACAGAACAAAAGCAGGCTGACACCCGCCTCGATAATCGCCTGATCGCTCGTGAAGATCCCCAACAGATCACGGGCAAAGAATGCCATCACACAGACACACACGACGGTGACCATGAAGCTGATCCGCAGGCTTCGCATCAGCTGCTGATAGGCTTCTTCTATTTTCCCAGCCCCGATCAGCTGTCCGACCATAATCTGCGTCCCGACACCCAACGAGAGTCCGCACAGCATGACGAAGTACATAATATTGAGCGAATAAATGCGGGTCGCTAAAGCAGACGTACCCAAGAGCGCAATCATCGTCGTACACATCAACTGGCTGAGCTGATACGACAGGTTTTCCCCGGCACCTGGTACGCCGATTTTGAGAATGTCTTTGACATACTTGATTTGAATCCGGAAATAATCCTTTACTTCTACCGTAAAATTGACGCGACGGTACATAATAAACAGCATCACGCCAAAAGCCAGCGCACGGCTGACCGCAGTCGAGATAGCCACACCTGTCACACCAAGCTGCGGCACTCCCATCACGCCAAAAATAAACAAATAGTTCCCGACGACGTGAATCACGTTCATCCCAAGCGACACCAGCATCGCATCACGCGTAAATCCAACAGAGCGTACCACCGCCCCTGCTGTATTTAAGAGCGCTTGGAAAAACAAGGTCGAGCCTACAATCAACAGGTACGCACTGGCATACTCCATCAGCTCCGGCTTGACGTTCATCATGCCCAACAGATCTTCGCGGAACAGCACCATACTCAAGCTGATCAACAGGCCGAAGAGCAAGTTCATTGAAAGTGAAATCGCTGTGATCTGCCCTGATTCGGCATACTTGCGGGCACCTGTATACTGTGCGACCAACACTCCCGTCCCTTGGCTGACAAAGGCAAAAATCATCAGACAGGCCGCCACCAGCTGATTCGCCACCCCGACAGCAGCTACCGCCTCGTCTGAGATATGGGCCAGCATGAACGTATCGGCTGTCCCCATCAGCATATGGAGGAAAAACTCAATCGCAATTGGCCAGGTCAGCGCAAACAGACTCATTCGTTTGACCGCTTGATCAGCATCAGCTTGGGTCAACTCAACCATCTCCCTCGTTCTATCTGAATCTTTCTTTTTATTCGGCTATTGTATACCTCTGTCTGTAAAAGTTCAACAACCGCCAAAAGCATATGCACATCGGACACCTTGCATACCGTACATACCAGCTCACAAGCGCTCTGATGTAATATCTGCCATCCGTTCCCCGATAAAAAAACCTGTTGTTCAGCCACAGGAGCACTGAACAACAGGTTCTGATGCATATCACACGTCCCCGATACCGGACGGTGTATATAATTTTTGCAAAAGCAGCGTAAATCCTCCGATGGCTACGGCATTAGGTCCCAATGTGGAGACAACGATCGTCAGCTTCTCAAGCGCTTGTCCAAAAGCCTTCGCTTCGACGGTATCGATAAGCGATGAGACGACGTGCTCCCCATGCCGGATCACCGAACCACACAGAATAATCCGCTGCGGACTCAGCATATGAATCAGATTGGTGAGCGCCGTGCCGAGATAGCCCCCTGTCGCCTTCAAGATATCCAAGGCCAACGGGTCACCGGCATCGGCCGCCGAGTAGATGAGTTCATAGGTCAGGTCAGCCGCCTTGCCGTTTTCCAGCCATTCGGTGAGAACGCTTACGCGACCTTCTTCGATGGCCTGCCTCGTGCGTCTGATGACCGCCTGTTTCGAGACGAACATATCCAGACAACCACGGTTGCCGCATTTGCACTGAGGCCCGTCATAATCGATGGTGACATGCCCAAGCTCCCCTGCAGTGAAAAAAGAGCCGTGGTACACCTTTTGATCCAGTACGATTCCTGCACCGATCCCTGTCCCTACACTGATGCAGACAAAATTAGGGATATTTTGTCCCTGACCAAACCAGCTCTCTGCCAGCGCCAAGGCCCGTACATCATTTTCCAGTTCGACCGGAATACCAAACCGGGCTTCCAAAGCCGCCTTGATCGGAACATCACGGAAGTTCAGCTTCAGCCCGTAGACCAGAACACCCCGGTCTCTGTCGATTAAACCCGCCATCCCGACTCCAATCCCGAGATATGACCTGGCTTCTGATTTCGCTTTGACCGCTTCCACTGCCTGAACCAGTAATTCGATATAATCATCGGCGGTGACCTGCGGCGGTACTTGAATCTGTGCTTCTCCGGTTATCTTTCCATCCAGTGTGGCTGTGACCGCAGAGATTTGGGTAATCCCCGCATTCAGGCCGATCAGATGATAGGCACCGGGATTAATGGTTAACAGGATTGGCTTGCGCCCCCCTGTCGAGTCCCCCCGTTTACTTTCTACTACCAACTTCGCCTCCAGTAATTCCCCGACAATATTGGTCACTGTCGGAGGTGTCAGCTTGGTCAGCTTGGCAATTTCTGCCCGCGAAATAGGCTCGTGCAGACGGATGACATTAAGTATGGTTGATTTATTGACTGACTTCATCCATTGAAAATTACCGATTTGCATCAATCGGACTCCTCCCTGTACTGCCCCAATTTCTCTTTACCTCTATCTCTACTTTATCTCTTATCTCTCTTTATCTCTATCTGTCTTTTTTTATTTTGTTATTTTTTTTTATTTTTCTCTGATCAAAATATCTGGACGTAAGTAATCCTTCCCATTTTTGCTGATCAAAATCGACGGCCATTCACCGGTATGGGTCAAGATCTCATTCTCCCCATCGCCTACCAGCATCGTATCCTCGGTCTTCACTCCATATACTGCTGGATTCCACGCAAAGGCCTGATTCACCTGCACGCGGCCTGTCGATTGGTAGTTGGCATGGAACTCACGGGCGGCATAGCCCGTCGGCCCGCCTTGGTTCAGATAGCGCCAGTCGTATGGATAGCCCGCCTCCCGGTATGCTTGAATCCCCTTGGCAAACACATCACGGATCAACCGGCCCGGACTGGTCGCCGCGAGAAAACCGACCTCAATCTCCGCCAGCTTCTTCCTGTTGACCAACAGCTCCGGCGACAATGGCCCGAAATGAACCAACCGCGTCACATTCGCGTGTAATCCTGCCTTTTCAGCACTGAGGGAAAGCATGGCATATGTATCGAGTTGCTTGTCCGTTGCTACCGGATTGCGGTAGCGGTAGATCCGCTCATCTGTAGCGATCTGCATAACACGCGGCGTGATACCGAGCCGCCAGACCTTTTCAGCCAGACGTGCCTGTATCTCATATTCGGTCATGCCTGGCTCCAACTCACGGCAGACATCCTCCACCGTCTTGGCCACCATCTGGCATAAATCCCGGTATCGGTTCACCTCATCAGGTGATAGCACATAAGTAGTCTCAGCCAGCTCCGTACCCAAATCCACCGTATCTTCCAAATCGATCAACGATGTCGGCAGATCCAGACCGATACTTTTTCCCTTGCACAACTGCTGGATGGCTGCATCATTGCCTTCATACCACTCCGGCGTGATCAGGGTGCAACTCACACTACCGTCATAAAACACCTCCCTCTCCATTCTGACTGCATCCATCCTATTGCTGATACAATACACCTCTTCCGGCAAAATTAAAAGATCTGCCACACCAAATTCAGTCGATTTTCCGTCTTGATTGTCCAATCCCCCCGTCAACCAAGAGAAGCTGCGCCGTCTACGCAATAAGATTCCGTCCAGCCCATGCATCTCCATGAGATCGCGTATAATGGTAACCCGCTCCTTAAAAAACTTCCCTTCTCTCATCCAACCTTTATCTCCTTTTCAACAAAACTTCATACTAATGTAAATATTTCGTTATTAACATATTAAATCACTTTTTTAACATGGTAAAGGGAGACAGCCTGCGCTATCTCCCTTTTTTTCAAAAAAATCACTTTTTTCTGCTATCCACATCGTCCAACGGTCTTTCCTGACGATTGGTTCCCCCTTGGACAGATGATCCCCGATACAGCTTAGCATATGCTTCCATTTCGCGTCACTTCGCTCATGCAGGTCCGAGCTTCCAGTCCGCCCGCGCAGATCATCAGTCAGCAGGTCAACCACTGAATATCGCTGCCAAAATTCCCAAACAGCACATTCTACAATGTTAGAAAATCTAGTGCTTCTAGTACATAACAAAGCCGTTGTACCTCCTCTGACTTCGGTCTGCGCAAAAATCCCCACGTCCAGCAAGCGTAGAAACACTCAAACAGATCGCCGAACCGCTCCTATTCGTCCCACTCCATGAATTCGAGACGGTTGCCCCACGGATCATCGGCAAAAAAGCGCTTTCTTCCTTCAATTGCATTGTCTTCTTTTACCTTCACACCATTCTTGACCAGCCGCTCCATCAGTGCAGTCAGATCGTTGACCACGAAGGCTGGGTGAGCTTTTTTCGCTGGCTGGAACATATCTTCCACCCCGATATGTATTTCTTGCTTACCTGCCTGGAACCAGCAGCCACCGCGCTTGCGCAGCTCCTCCGGTTTGGGGATCTCCTCCATCCCGAGCAGGCTGCCGTAAAAAGCACGTGCCTGTTCTTCACAGCCAACAGGGGCCGCTACTTGCACATGATCTATACCAACAAATGTATGGCTCATTTGTCTGACCTCCTATAATTAGACTATACTTTACCATTATAAGATGGACTAGTGTATAAATGTAAAGAAAGTTAGCTCAGGACGACAATAAAATCGCACAGGAAGATGCGTCGTGCCCAAACCTCTGGTGGTATAGACCATCATCTGCGTCTCCTGCACCCGTTGCAAGCCGTCAGGAAACCGATCCGCATTCGGGGGCAGCACCAGATGACCGATCAACGGCAGACGCACCTGCCCGCCATGACTATGCCCGGAGAGCTGCAGATCAATCTTGTGCTCCAGTGTCTCCAATGCGAAGTTCGGCGCATGGGAGAGCAGGATTTTGCAGCCGTCTAGAGGCACACCCTCGGCCGCCCTGACGATATCAGGCGTGCTCATCGTCATATCCTCTACACCGAGCATGTAGAGCACATCACTGCCCCGCCGCACCACGGCATGCTGGTTCCGCAGTACCTGAAATCCGGCCTTCGTCAGATGAGCCGCCACCAGCTCATCATCCCTGTAATAATCATGATTGCCAAGCACCGCAAACTTCCCCAGTGGAGCATGGAGCTTACGGAGCAGCTCCACGGTCTCGTCCATATGATCCAGTTCGTTATCAACCAAATCCCCCGTAAAACAAATGATGTCAGGCTTAAAATGATTGATTTTTTCCATTTCACGCGAAAAATGTTGCGGTTCATAAAAAAATCCCATGTGTAAATCGCTGAAATGAGCTAATTTTAGCCCCTTATATTCCTTTGGCAGACGCGGAAGGGCCAGCTTGATCTCGTTGATCTCCACCCAAAACCGTTCCTTCGTAAAGCCGTAGGAGCCGGCCAACACCGATGAGACAGATGCCATCGCTGTTCCCAAGATCCCTTTTTTGAGGAATTTTCTGCGGCTCATTCTGGTCTTCCAATGCTCTTCCCGCATGCCCCTACACCCCGATTCGCTCCGTTTGTCTTTTTTTACCTTCCCTAATAAATACACCATCACACAGCAAAAAAGCAAGTCACGGCACACTATGCTGTGACTTGCTTCTGACTGTATTCTGACTTGCTTTCTTGGCTGGTACATCTTCCCTTTTTGCTATTTTATCGTATAATGGGGATAGGAGTTCCGTATGGGGTCTCCACCATTTTTTGTGAGGAGCGTTCCTGTGGCTTGGCGGTTGGAGGAACGTTCTTTTTTTCTTTTTCAAGCATGCGACGACAATATTCATCATATTCATCAGGAGCGAACTCATCTGGCCAGATTAGCATCATCTATCACCTCCTTTAGTGACCTATGTGTATTACCGCTGTTTTTACTTTATATGCGATTTAGAAAATTTTGCTGAAAAAATAAACTTAAATTAATGGAAATCGGTGGGTGGCGCCGGAGAGTTGCCGTCTGTCCCGGTTTGGTGGAATAATGATAAAGGATAGTTCGAAGAAGCTTTTATTACGGGCTTAGCTATGAAGTTAAGTACTACCGAACCCAACTATCCTTGACTCACCCTAACTCATCCAACGCCACCGCTCCTCCTGCCACCCCACCATATTCCTACCAACAACATTTTTTGAATATACAGAAAAAAACGATGTCGAGATGACATCGTTTTTTCGTTCTTCCCTATGTTGTTTCAAGCAGATCGCTTCTTACCGCAGGCCATGCAGCGGCTTCCTACCAGCTTTCACCAAAAATGTCTTGTTTCACAGTTGGTGCATTAACAGAAATACCACCGCTGATGACGGATACGATCAGCGCGAAAGTAAGCACGAACTTTTTCATCATGATTCCTCCCATCCTATGATTTCGTGACAAAATATCACAGAATAATTGCCAGAACTTATCTTAACACATCTGGCACATTTTTCAATACAGCTAACATTAATATTCATCGAGTTAACAAATGAAACGGGGCATGATATAAAAGCAATTCATTTTCAAGGAAGGTGGGATTCGCATGTCCAAGCAAAATGGCGTGAAAAACGAAATGGGCCGCGAGGAGAACCCTTCGCAAACCCGTGCTTCTACGACCCTGAGCAAAGAAGATGCAGCGCTGTCCAAGATGGAGCGCAAGGAACGTAATAAAGAATACTAATTCATTTCGGGGAGGCGATTCTTTTGCAAGGTTATGACCCAAGGTTCGCCCAATACCAAGAGCAGTTCCGCATGCACCATCAACAGGCGGAGGCTCACCGCAGACAGGCAGAATCACATCGTCAACAGGCCGACATCCACGAACGTCAGGCACAGGTACATGAGCAGCAGGCCCTGATCCTCAAGCAAGCCTGCGAGCAGCGCCCGATCTCTGCAGCACGCGCTCAGGCGATTGTGGTGCAGCCACAAGTGGCGACGATTGTACCATCTGTCACAGTGACAACACCGATGATGGTGTCTCGCTCTGTCGAGGAGTACCATCCATACGACACCCAGCACGTTGCCAATGAAGGGTATGTATCAGACGCTGCACTTGCTTTCCGTGGCCGCGTCCTGAAATAACCAGTTGCTCCAGACAAAAAAATACCCCGCCAGTCTGCGTAGTTTTGGGCGGGGGTGCAAGATTCTCGGGCTGTTTCATTGTCGTATGTTAGGGTTCTAAAAAAATTCCCTACCCCCAACCGAACCATCTTCGGGGGAGGGAAAGCATTTCGTCCGTGACGTACTGTGTGCAAACACGCTGTACAGGAACGAGCTTCTGTGATTATCATACTTGTTTTTGTCCGAAAAGTATGTAGGGGGTTACAGGGTCTGTTACCAAGGATTCTGTTTCCATTCGATGAGGACAAAAAAATTCCCCGCCAGTCTGCGAATTTTGGGCGGGGAAGGTGCAATGGATATCGGACTATCCGTGATTAAATATACTCATTTTCGACACAAAGCACAAACGTAATTACTGGTTCAACTCGGAGACCAGTGGAAAAAAGAAAGGTGGTCGATCCAACATGGAGAGCACAGAAAAATTCGTAGATAAAATTCAAGACTGGCAAGCACAGGATAAGAAAAACAAGCAGCACCAAGGCAGTGGCAACCAATCCCACGCGCTCCCAAGCAAAGGCAAATAAACAACGTAATAGCAATAGCCCCGCGCTCACGGCTCAGACAGCCGGCAGGCGGGGCTATTTTTCACGTTTTATCCGGTCGCTCCGACATAAACTGGAGCAGACGATGCCTGCAGATCCATCAGTTCCTCACGCAGTCGCATCGGATAGAGCCTCACCTTCATGAGATCCGCGAGCGGCAGCCATTCCACCCCAACCATGTTCGGGTCGGGGACATTGCCTGTCGTTGCCTCCTGCCCTTCCTTGAGCGTGCAGAGGAAAAAGATCTCGATCTGGTGCAGCTCGCTTAATTCACCCGTCTCGTAATGCTGGTTGCCGATGAACTCGCGCACGAAGCGCAGCTCACCTACCTCCACCTCGATCCCCGCTTCCTCCAGGCACTCACGCCGAACGGTGTCAGCCAGATTTTCTCCAGGTGCTTGTCCTCCACCAGGCACCGTATAGAAGACTTCATTTCCATCGTTATATGTAGACACAAGAATATGATTGTTCTGAATCACAATCGCTCTCGCTGCCGTCCGAAGCTTCACAGCAAAAACCCCCTCATTCTTGACTGGTCTCGTTATTATAGATGAATCGCTCCAAAGAAAAAAGAGCGGAAATCCCGCTCCTTTTGTTGCATGCTCTATCTCTCTCCCTGACCTTGGTCTTGAGAGTTGTTGTCAAGTTCCATTTGGGTGAGCATCTGTTTCAGTTTCTCTGTCTGCACCTGATAGTCCTTGACCACCTCGGTGAGTGCGCTGACCGATTCATGCATGTTCTGATCATTGCTGATGTGGTCAATCGCCTTATGCAAATGTTGCATTTTGTCTTCTGTTATGCGTAACATATCGACGAGTTGCATACCATTCATATCAATCACCTCTGGACTTTTTCTTTAGTTTGTCCGGGATCAGGGGTAGATTATTCTTGTGGGTAAACTGGATTTCCCCCTCTTCATCTTATAAAATGAATTTGTGATGTCCAATCACGTTTTATCGGACGTTCCCTGTATCTTGGCGGATGGGGGAACGTCTTTGTTTTTGGCGAGTCGCTTGATTCCAACCCGCAATAGCCGGATCGCCTGCTCTGCTTGGCGCTCCAGACGGGTCAGATTCCCGTAATGACTCGCTTGTGAAGCCAGTTGTTTCATGTCTGCAAGTGCAAGCTGGAGCTCTCCTTTGGCAAAATAATAACGGGAGCGCGCCTCAATATAGCGCATGGCATACGGCTGCCGCTCAAGCCCAGAGGCCCCTGCAAGGCCGTCCAACTCCACCTGATGGGTCTGGATGAACGCATCAGCCTCCGCGGTCCGTTCGTCCCGCAGAAGGCACTCCAGAGCGGCTGGGTACATCTCGTCCTTCTCCTCCATGCTCTCGGCCCAGACAAGCCCTTTCTCGATGTACGGGTACTGTCCCTTGGAGATCAAGGCAAACCACTTCTTGCCCTCCGCGATCCGCCCCCACTGCTCCCCGAGGATCGACAATTGCTCGATAATCTGCAGACTCTTGAGATAGTCCCCTTTAGCCACAAGCGCATCAATCTGGTAGGTCATCGCCTCACCCAATGCATCCTGCCGGTTGGTCTTTCGTGCGAGGTGTTCATATGCATAGGCGAAATCCAGCAACCGCCCCCACTCTTCAAACACCAAAAACATCTTCAATGCCTGCCGATACCCTTCAAACCGTAAATTGACCGGCTCCCTCCTGCTGGTCTCAACCAAATCCCCCTCAAATTCATACTCCTCTGGCAACTGATTCAGATACTCCAACAGCTGATACAAGGCTTCCCGCCCCTGCTCTCTGACATTCTTATCACGCACGATCATAAACCTGCGGTAATGCGCGATCGCCAAGCGAGCTGATCGGCGGTTGTCGAGCGAGATGATCTTCTCATAATAAGCCAAGGAGTAATCGAGAAACCTAGAATGGTACAGTGTCTCTGCTATGTCGAACAGGATCGTCAAAATTTTGCTTGATTCTTTGTCTTCGAGCAATAGATTCATCAGTCTCCCAATGGTCGCATTTTTGCCGATCTCCAGGCATCTGTGTACGAACTCGCCCAATTTGCCCGGCCGAAGCCGCCCAAGATCATTGCAGCACTCCGCGATAAAATAGTCGTAAAAGTGCCCGATCGGCAGTTCCAGCGCGGCTGTGATGACGTCTAATTGATGGAGTCGAAAAGTCTGCTTATTATTGAGAATATTGCTGATGGTGACACGGTCTATTCCGCTCATCTCGGCCAAATCCTTGCGTCTCAACCCCCTAAGGCTAAGCAGGTTCTGTATGTGCTGGCGCATCTCGATTCGGACGGGTTGGGGATCAAATATCGCAATCAATTCGGTCATCCCTCCTTTACAAGTATTGTAAAGGCAGTTGCGAATAATCGGATGACTGAGTTTTATAACGAAATATGCTTTCTGTTGTAAATAGTTAAAAAAATAAGAGCACTCTGTTTGATCAGAGTGCTCTCGTTTGGTGGGGCTTTTGGGTGGTTTACTTGGTTCTACCAGCCTGGACCGAAATCATCAGGAGACACGGTGGACACTACAACCAATAAAGTTAGTACCCAATACATAAATTTACTTTTCATAATGGAAAGTCACCTCCTTTTACGTGCAACTTCACCACTTCTTGTTGCTCTGTTGTAGTAAATTGTCTGTTTTCTAAGAAAAGATACAAACATTTTTTCATTAGGTTATAGTCATTTAACTTCTCAGCAATTTCTATCGCCTGTAATAAGTCGCTAACCGCTTGTGTTCTCTCATCAATTCGTAAAAGGTAAACAGCTTTAAGATAATAAAAATGTAAATACTGTTTTAGTAAAATGAGATCGTTTTGATTAAAAGGACTCATGTATTCACTGATGTCTGCTAAAAATTCCCCTGCTTCTTTCAGCATATTTGCATTAAGATAGCTACTCATGATTGGCCTAACTGCATTTTGTCCAACTTTTAGTCTCTTTGCGTAAGCGATTAGTTCCGGGACATAATGTGTTTCCCCACGGTCAATCAAATAAATTAAACGGTTGCCAATAGCATAGTCTCTAAACTCAAGATTAATATTTTCATATTGATAAGTTAATCGAATAGCCTCATCGAAATCCTTTTTCCTATGAACTGCGAAACCCAGATATAAAAGGCCGTAACCGTACATTTCCTCGTTGTAACCATACGTGACCTCAATCAGACCCCTTGCCATCCTTCTTAGACGATCCCAATCTTCTGTCACATAAGAATATTTAGCCAACCAAAAATAAGCCTCGATCTTCCATTCCCTCGTCGGCAATTGCTCTACATGCCGTTCCAAGTCAATAGAAGGCTCGTACGCTTCGCGGATGTTGCTTTTCATGATCAAAAAATATTTGAAACAGCTTAGGGAGTAATGATCAGCCAGCAGATTCGTCTCCTCCTGAATTACCCTCCGATACAACACCTTCGCCGCCTCAAATTTCTGTTTTTCATAAAGCTCTTCAGCTATGTCGTATATGATTCGAATATTCTTTTTAGAAATATCAAGCAATTCAGACAATAGAGGATTTGCGAGTTCCATATAGCCCTTCGAATAGCTTGTGATGACAAACTCCCTCGCCCTGTCCAGCTTCAGCTTGCGGGTATCTGCATCAGCCTGGTAGCACTCCCCTATATAATGACGGTAGAAATCCTCTTCCGGCAGCTCCAGAGTACCGATGAGAGCATCAAGTTCCTTTAACCGGATGGATTGTTTATTATTCAAGATCTTGCTGAATGTCGGCTCCGTAAGCTGAATCCGACCCGCAACTGCCTTCGACGATAGCCCCGATCCGGCAATACACTCTTGAATCCGCTGCCTCAGCTCCACCCTGGCCTTTCTGTAATCAAACTCTCCCATACAACTATCACCTTCAATATACACCTTTTTCTTTTATTTTACATCACTTAAATCATTTTTCGTTATAAAAAATCACAAAACTTTTCATAAAGTGAAAATCCTTAGTAGAACCTGATGCTTGATCAAACAAAAAACATCCCCCTGCCCGATGCCGATAACAACGGCGCAAGGCAAAAGGATGTTCCGTTTCAAAGAGGCTTCATTTAAAAGGATCGTCCGTTCAAAAGCACGATAAGCTTTTCATCCGTCCGCTTTTGCACTGTTCTCAACCATTACTCCGTCAGGATAAAATCAGGCCGCACCATATAATCATGCGGGTACAAATCCTGATTGGCGGTCAGAAAGGCTTTGATCATGCCCGTCCGGTACTTCTCATCCACCTGCACAATCACAAAAGAATCGTGCTCATCGGTCAGCGGATAGATCACATTCTGGTGGTCAAACACAGCCCGTGCCTCGTCAAACGTATACATCTGAAGCAGCTTGGAATGCCAGAGAAGCTTATAATATCGAAACACATCATCATGAATGATACGCAGCAGACGGTCTTTGCTCAGGTCCAGTTCGATCCCGATCAGATAACCATGCTCATCCATATCATTTTCATACTCCGCATCAATCTCCCCGATGTCCAGTGCCTTCGCGTAGGTGATGTCGGATTGCCTCATCTTTTCCAGATAGGAGACCACACCCACCGTCCTGAGCGGCTCGATCCGGAGCAGATGAGGATCAGCGATGTAGGTGAGGAGATCGTTCTGTTTTTTATGGTACTTGTCCGTGGTCTGCTCGGATGGCGGCTGCAGATAGATATAACCCATGTCACTACTCGCATCGCAGGTAATCAGAATGGTCGACACCCCCTTCATCCCCAGATCAAAAAACAAAAAACGCCCCGATACCAGTAGTATGAGCGTCCTAGTGTGACTTTATTGGTCTATGTAGGTAAAATGGTTGCGCTGGAGATGAAAATATAAACGAGAATGGCAAACGCTACCGACAGCATCATCATGCCGGCGACTACTCCGTAAAGGGATTTGGAGAGGTGGGTAGAGCGCTGGCCGTTGCCGAGCAGGGCCAAGCTGAAAAGCACCCAAATGACGCCAGAGAGGACTTTTACAGCAACTGTGAAGAAGAGATCCTCGGCTTCTGGATCGATGAAGAAGATATAGAAGGCATCGAGGAAAAAGAAAATGGAGATCAGTAGGGTGATGACGCCTAGAATGCGGCGCTTTTTGGGGGTTGAGGGGTTTGGCATGGTTCTAAAAGCTCCTGATAGGTCATTTGTATTAGGTACATAGTCATAATTATATCAGGTAATATTTGTGATTAATAGTTATAAATTATGATGAATGGGCAATTTGATCTACTAAAAGTATATTTTGTAAGTTATTAGGAATATCAGCTCAATCCATCTAATACTATATACCCGCTCCATCGAAAGAAAAACCCTTCTGATCCAATTATCTTTACACCGTCGGATCAGAAGGGTTCATTCGTATTCAAATGCCACTCCTCATGCTTCCGGTTAGAGGAGATCAGATCTCCACTACTAGTAACTACGATCTGTCTATATGCCGTTTGTTCTTCATCAGTTTCAAAGTACCATGTTTTCAGGTCCGAACCGCTAGTGAGATCAAATCTAAGATATTTCAATTTTTGTCCCCCCTATTCCTTGATAAATGTTGCCTTGTTGCCAAGTTCAACATCTGCTGTTTTCCATCCGACAAACTGACAGGATCGTGTAAAAACACAAATGAAAAGGTAAACCTTTGTTCCGCTTATTCGTAGATATCTAATAAATAGAATAATGTGGAGGAGGATAAAATGAAAGCAATCGTATACACCAAGTACGGTCCCCCCGATGTTCTTCAGCTGCAAGAGGTAGAAAAACCTGCTCCAAAGGCCAATGAAATACTCGTAAAAATAAAAGCGACCACCGTCACAGCAGGAGATATCCGGTCACGTAGTTTTACCGTTCCCCGCTCGGTTTGGCTGCCGGCCCGAATCACACTTGGTTTTCGACAACCCAAAAAAGCAATCTTGGGGATGGAGTTAGCCGGGGAGGTTGAGTCAGTAGGTAAAGATGTCAAACGGTTTAAGAAGGGTGATCAGGTGTTTGCCGCATCCTTGGTCGGTTTTGGTGCATATGCCGAGTATAAGTGTCTGCCTGAAGATGGACCCGTATCGATTAAAGCCTCCAATATGACCTATGAGGAAGCCGCTGCCATTCCCATTGGAGCACGCACGGCCTTGTTTTTTCTTCAAAAAGCTAATATTCAGAGTGGGCAAAAGGTACTTGTCTACGGGGCTTCAGGGAGCGTAGGAACTTATGCCGTACAGATTGCAAAGTACTTCGGCGCAGACGTCACAGGGGTATGCAGCACCGCAAATGTTGAGTTGGTTAAATCTCTGGGCGCCGATCAGGTCATTGATTACACTGTAGAAGATTTTTCGAGTACAGGCGAGACTTATGATGTGATCTTTGAAGCGGTCAACAAGAGTTCGTTTTTAGCTTGTATGAAATCGTTAAAGCAGGACGGTACCTATATCAATGTCACTGAGCCGTTACCAAGTCTTCAAATGCTCTGGATCCAATTGACAAGCAGCAGGAAAATCATTTTGTCCCGCAATTCACCTGAAACTGCCGAAGCCTTGCATTTCCTCAAAGAACTTGTTGAGGCTGGGAAGTTAAAGGTTGTCATAGACCGAGCCTATGCGTTGGAAGAGATCGTGGAAGCTCATCGATATGTGGAGAAAGGACACAAGAAGGGAAATGTCGTCATAACGGTGGAACATCACAACTAAATCCTAGCCCTCATCCACAAAAACAAACACACGGTAAACGAAATGTTTATCGGGTGTTTGCTTTATAGCTATTATTGATTTGAAAATCGTTTTATCGGCTTTCCGTAACGTATACGAATATAATTCCAATTCGAGAAAACCTTACTGCCCCTACTCTCAGCTAATATTCGCCTCAGTCCGTAACTGACCTGTCCCTATCAAATTCCGGGGATTCTTTTTTTGAATAGAACTTTCCTGTTTCATTGCCCTTTTTTTGTAGTTAGGTCTTTACACCTGTCATGCATTTCTTATCATGAATACCATATGACCATATGACCAAACCCCCAAAGGGAGGTATTCCATTGTGAACAAAAACGAGAAACCGCTCGACTTGGTTGACCTGCAAGTTTCTTTGTACAGCCAACAGATTGAAAGAGCCATGCAAGATGTTGAACAGGCCATTGAGCTTTTGCAAAAACTGAATGTAACGAATAGTCTGCAAACCCTTCAAGCAAAACTGAAAGAACTGGAAGCCCTGAAACCAAATTTGAATCCACCTGTGGATGAACAAGAAAAGGAATCTAAAACCGAAACCGAGTAATTGGTATCCACCCAAAAGGAGTGAGAATATATGTCTGACGCTCACCCGCATGAATCGTTACGAGGAACAGATGACGTTGGTGAACATGTTTGTGGAACGGAAGCCCGTGGCAGCGAACCTACAAATTCCACATCAATAGATGGTGAACATGGTTCAGATGGTCTTCCCGGTCAACCTGCCACGCTTGCTTCACAGCTTGGCCCTACTCTCCCAGATTCCATCGGTGGAGAAAGTATGGACCTGACGATCAAACATTTGCTCCAACGAATTTTCAAATCATAGTTTTCAAATAGATCCTACGGGGTGAAAAGAGATGACTTATTCAGATCATCATTATTATTCGTATAAGAAACCATGTTGTGATAAGGATAAGCACAAAGACAAAGATAAATGCGTGGAACAAGAAATCGAGGATAACCAAATAGGTGGCAATGGTGCCTTTGGGGGTGAAGGCGGCGAGGGCGGAGATGCTCAGGGCGGGATTGCTCACGGTGACCCAGGTTTCGGTGCCCCTGCTACTGCGGGTGATTCTGGCTCTGGGGGCGAGGGCGGCGTTGCCACCAGCGGTGATGCGAATGGTGCATCCGGTTTCGGTGCCCCCGCTACTGGGGGAGGATCTGGCTCTGGGGGTGAGGGTGGAGTTGCCACTGCTGGTAATGCGACTGGTGCATCCGGTAGTGGTGCCCCTGCTACTGGCGGGGCTGGCGGTAACGGTGGAAATGGCGGAAGTGGTGCCGTTGCTGTTAATACGTCTTCAGCGGTTGCCACAGGAGTAGGTTCGGATGCAACAGCAAGCGACAACTCTTCACAAGGTGGTAATGGTGGTAACGGCGGGAATGGCGGCAACGGCGGAAGCACCGGCAATGGTGGGAATGGCACCAGCCATACAGGCAACGGTGGAACAGCTACTGGTGGGAATGGTGGCAATAGCGGTAACGGTGGCAGCACTGGCGATGGTGGTGATGGCACCAGCAACACAGGCAGTGGCGGCGAAGCTACTGGCGGGGCTGGCGGCGACACTGGTGCCGGTGGAAGCACCGGCAATGGCGGTAACGGAACAAGTAATACCACCAATCATGGCGATGCAACCGGCGGCGATGTTGGCAATTCCGGTGATGGCGGTGACGGCGGCGACGGTGAGGCAGAAAACGATAACTAGGGTATCTCGTTCATACTGGGAGGGATCGAGTTGGATCAGCCATTTGAATCAGATAAAATAAGAGGCTCCTCAACCGCTCATTCAACAGCTTTTGGTGGAACTGGCGGACAGGGTGGAGCTGGCGGTCATGGCGGTCATGCACTAAATATCACTTATACGGATAACTACTCCCTGCTCATGCTGGCCTATACCTATCTTTTATATCAGGAGAAAAAGAAGTACGATCAAGCTTCTGCATCAACAGACCTTCTCATGCATCTGGAAGCTCTTATCCAGGAAGAAAGAAGTTATCGGCAGGAGTTTTTAAAAACGATACGATCTGTGCAGAGAATTTCTAATAATGAATAGGCAAAAACCCCTTGAGTTTCTCCGCTCAAGGGGTTTTCTATTGTTACATTTGAGTTTAGATAATCCGCCTAAATCCGCAGCTTATCCGCCACCATCGCGATAAATTCACTGTTCGTCGACTTTGCCTTGGTATTGCTCACCGTATACCCAAACAGGCGGATCAGTCATATCAAGGGTTTTGAGCTTCTTGGAAATTTTACCACCAAGACCAGACAGGTGATACTTATCGGTTTCTGATTCAAAAGTTAGTTGGTAAAATTGTTTTCGATACTTAGTATAACACCTTACGTCCTCGATTCAATACCTTGAAGTAGTGCCACATCTGAATCAGGTTTCTCGATAAAATGAATTCAATAACTTTCGTCATAGCTGGCTAATGTTTTTTAGATAGATTATTGGAAGCTGAGTACAGCATGAAGTTTTCAATCTGAAATGCAAAATTGGTCATAAAAAAACACTCCTTATCCATCGGTCTTTTCCAAAACCGATAAATAAGAAGTGTCAGTTGGTATCAATCATCAAAATTTATCGCTAGGCAATAGAAGTTTATTGCTAAAATCGTATGATTGTATATCATTCCCAAGATGTCTTAGCCCTTGATACGCCTACTCTCAGCTAATCTTCGCCTCAATCCGCAGCTTATCCGCTACCATCGCGATGAACTCACTGTTCGTCGGCTTCGCCTTGGTATTGCTCACCGTATACCCAAACAGGCTGGAGATCGAGTCCAGATTCCCGCGCGACCAGGCCACTTCAATGGCATGACGAATCGCACGCTCGACGCGTGACGCTGTGGTATTAAATTTCTTCGCGATATCCGGGTACAATACCTTCGTGATCGATCCGAGCAGCTCTACATCGTTATAGACCATCGTGATCGCCTCACGCAGATACAGGTAGCCCTTGATGTGCGCCGGTACGCCGATTTCGTGGATGATGTTGGTGATGCTTGCGTCCAGATTGCGTCCTTTGATCGCCATACTTGGCTGAGACGGAGCCTTGATGATCGGGGTGAATTGGGTACGGGAACCGATGATCTGGCGGATGCGCTGGGCCAGGACGTCCATGTCAAATGGTTTCAGAATATAGTAAGAAGCACCGAGCTCTTGTGCTTTTTTCGTTACATCTTCTTGACCGAAGGCGGTCAGCATAATAATTTTCGGTTGCGGGCTGAGACGCATTGCTTGGATTTGCTCGAGGACAGCCAAACCGTCTAGATGTGGCATGATGATATCGAGAATAATGACATCAGGAACACTCTCTTCCAGTATGCGCAATACGTCATTACCGTTGTAAGCAACACCAATCACCTGCATATCGTTCTGGGTGTTGATATACTCCTCTAAAAGGGTGACAAATTCACGATTATCATCTGCTAATACAACACTAATTTGACTCAATTCCGCTCCTCCTTACGAACCTGCTTCTTATGTTATTCAAGCTTCGACCAATTTGCTGTATCTTCTCAGGTGTAAACATCAACTTTTTCTTATGTGAAAATAATTCGACAAGCAGAATGTAACTCCTGCCAATGGCGAAACATTGAACGTTAGAACCGTTATTTCGACAAAAAAAATCTCAAGGGAGCATCAGCTCGCCTTGAGATCGTTTTTCTTGACATCGACACCGGCATCTTGGAGCATCCATTCAATGAAGCATCCGTAGCCAGAGGTCGGGTCATTGACGAAAACGTGGGTGACCGCACCTACAACCTTCCCATCCTGGATGATCGGGCTGCCGCTCATCCCCTGTACGATTCCGCCTGTCTTCTCCAGCAGACGCTTGTCCGTGATCTTGATGATCATTCCTTTTGTCGCTGGGAAGTGCTGCTTGACCACATTGACGATCTCGATGTCAAATTGCTCTACCTTCTGTCCGTCGACGACGGTGAAGATTTTGGCCGGGCCTTCTTTGACTTGTTCGGCCAGGGCGATCGGCATCGGTTTTTGGGTGAAGTTGAGCTTGGGGTTCTCCTTCATTCTGCCGAAGATGCCAAACGGGGTATTCTTTGAGATCGAGCCGAGGGTTTCACTTTCGTTATAAAAGCGGGCAAATTTTTCTCCCGGATTGCCGCTTTCTCCTTTTTCAATCGAGGTGACACTGGCTTGGACGATCTGACCATCGCCTACCACGATGGCTTGTCCTGTATCTACGTCGGAGATGACGTGCCCCAGTGCGCCGTATGCCCCGGAATCCGGCTCGTAAAAGGTCAAGGTGCCGACACCTGCTGCGGAATCCCGTATGTAGAGACCCATGCGGTACTGCTGATCCTTGGTATCCTTCGCCGGAGAAAGCGTAAGAGACATTTTTTCTTTGCCACGTACGACGAGAAGCTGAATCGGTTCTTTCTTGGTACCCGCTTCGTTCACCATTTTCTTCACATCGTTCATGTCATTGATATAAAGATCGTTCATCTTGATGATCATATCACCGACATGGACTCCTGCGGTTTCGCCTGGTGATGTCTTTTCCTTGCCCGTATCCACCAAATGATGACCCACTACCAAAACGCCAGCCGTCTGCAGCTTGACACCGATGGATTGCCCACCCGGAATCACGCGAAGGTCGGGGAGAACATTCACTTTCATCTCTTTAATAGGAATGCCTGCCCATTTGACGGCCAGATGCGCCTCCCCTGCACGACGGGGCTCCACCGAGACAGGCTGGCTCAAATCGACGTTCACTTCGCGGGCTTCTGTGCCGTTGACGTGCAGAATGTCCGGGTTACTGTTGACCAATGTCCCCATAACCGGCATGGACAGGTTGAGTTGTTGCAGGGACCCTTCGAAAATACGGAGTTCCTTTGGAATTGAGGCTAATTCGTGAAAGGGGGTCGAACTGACTGTTAACGCTGTGATGAGTAATAGCAGACATCCTATCCACTTTCTGATTTGTTGACGGATCATGCAACCACTCCTACATTCCCTACCTACACCTACGGCTACACCTCCACTTACTGTATCTATAGAGTTACCTGAGATGCTATGGATTATAACTGAAATGTACCGATTGGATGAGTTTCCCGCCCATTTTCCCGAGAAACAGAAAAAAAGAGAGGAATCATCCCCTCCTCCGCTTCGCTTGCAAAGCATTAATGAACACCAAACAAACTGATCGTGTATATAAATGCCTATAAAGTTCCTAATGTAAAGAGGCGAATCATATTATGGCTGTCAATATTGATTACACATCTCCATCCGCTCAATACGCATTTGACGTAAATACCAGCACGTTGTTTAAAAAGGATAACAATAACTACATTAATGTTTTAGGTGTTCAGCAATTAAATACATTAGACAATGTGTCTCTGTTGGACATTTTCCTCAGTAATCATAATATTGTAGAACCACACTATCACCAAAATGCTGCTGAGCTGGTCTATTGTATTTCGGGTGCTGTCACGGTATCGATCCTAAACCCTTTTACGAAATGTATTTTGAATTACTCAATTACTCCCGGTCAAGTGGTTAACGTTCCACAAGGTTGGTGGCATTATGAAATGGCTACTGCTGACAATACTCATCTTTTAGCCATTTTTAATGCGCCAACACCAGAGGTGATTCTAGGTTCAGATATTTTAAAATTTACTCCCGCGAATATTATGGCATATACGTACTGCATGGATGAACATACATGGAAGCAAGCAATTGCACAAGTAAAACCGTCAACCTATATAGGTCCCTACGCTGACTGCCATCGGATCAATCAGCATTTCGCTCAGCAGTATTCGAATCAAGTTTATCAACAACGATACATGCAACCATATGTTCAGCCATATTTTCAGCCATACCAACAGATTCCTTACATGCCTCAGTATCCGCAATATTGAGGTTATGCACATGTTTACTCCCTTTTCCACATTTATTAGGGAATAGTTATCCCTTTCATGGACATAAGGAAATTCATAACTTACAGTGTCGAAAAAAGAGGGGGTGAGGATAGAAGTCCACTATTCTCTTTCGGTCTTGTTACATCCATTACCGCAACCTGTCCACAAAGCGAAGAACCAAGAATTTGTACAGGCGGAGTTTCAGGTACTTTTTTCTTCTGCATCTGTTGTGATGACAATTTTAAGAAGTGACAATGAATTGCCGTCGGAAAATACAACAAAACTCCCTCCGTTGCGTAAACAGGAGGGAGTTTGTGTTTAGTCTGATGAGGAAGGCTACCCCTCCTCATGTGTGAAGCATGTGTGATGCACGTCTAGGCACTGATATCTTTTCGCTCGCGGCCCAGCATAATCATCTCACGGGCATGCTCGCGTGTCTTCTCAGTCACTTCTGCACCGCCCAGCATACGAGCCAGCTCGTTGACGCGTTCGTCTTCGTTCATCAGGGTGATGCTGGTCATGGTCTCGTCGCCATGCACTTGCTTTTGGATGTAAAAATGCGCGTCAGCCATGGAAGCCACCTGCGGCAAGTGCGTGATGCAGAGCACTTGGCGGTGTTTGCCGACGGCGGCCAGCTTCTCCGCGATGGCTTGAGCCGCCCGTCCACTGACACCGGTGTCCACCTCGTCGAAGATCAACGTGTTGACCTGCTCCGTCGTGGCGAGGATCGTCTTGATCGCCAACATCACACGGGACAGCTCACCACCAGACGCGATCTTGGTGAGGGGACGCATCGGCTCCCCTGGGTTTGGGGCGATCATGAACTCGATGGTGTCGATCCCGGATGAGTCGACATGGGTCTTCACGCCGTCCACCTCGATACCGCGCTCATCTGGTGTCTGATTGACCGCGATGGCAAAGCGGGCCCGCTCCATGTGCAGATCTTTTAGCTGCTCTTCGATTGCCTGTGCGAGCTGTAAGGCCAAGTCGCGGCGCTTCATGCTCAGCTCCAAGGCTTCGATGGCAAGATCGGCGGCGATTTCCTGACGCTTTTTATCTAATTGTTGGAGACGGTCGTCATAGTGCTGGATTTCGTCCAGCTCGTCTTGGATCGTCGCCGCATACTCTAAGATTTCGTCAACGGTTTTGCCGTATTTACGCTTCAGGCTTTGGATCAGGTCGAGACGGCGCTCGGTTTCTGCCAGTTCAATCGGGTCGAAATCGAGTGAATCTTTCATCTGACGCAGGCGGGATACGACCTCTTCGGTGTGATAGTAGGCGGTCTCGACCGCTTCTACAATCGGCGCTAAGTTTTCGTCGTATTGCAGGGCCCGCTCCAGCTCGCCCATGGCATGACCAAGCCAGTCCAAGCCGCGCTGATCTCCATACAGAGCTTTGTAGGCGTCTTGGACAGAAGAGAATACCTTTTCGATATTGTTCCACTTTTTCCGTTGGGCGAACAGCTTCTCATCTTCCCCCGGCTGCAGGGCTGCATTCTCGATTTCGTTGAGCTGGTAGCTTAACAGGTCGAGGCGCTGTACGAGTTCACGCTCGTTTTTCGCCATGCGGGCAAGGTCTTGGCTGATTTTGCGGTAAGAGGTGTAGAGTGTGCCGAATTCGCGCTTGGTCTCCTCCAGCTGCTTCTCGCCGTACGCATCCAGCCAGCGGATATGCTTGTCCGACTGCATCAGGGCGGCGGCGTCATGCTGTCCGTGGATGGTGACAAGCCATGGGCCTAATTCACGCAGCATAGCGAGCGTGACCAGCTGTCCGTTGATGCGGATGATGCTTTTGCCCTGCTGGGTGATATCGCGGCGCACGACGATCATGCCGTCCTCTACCTGAATCCCGAAGGTCTCCAAGATCGAGACGGCTGGATGACCGGATTTGACTTCGAACAATCCTTCCACCTCTGCCCGCTTTTCTCCATAGCGGACAAAATCAGTCGAGGCCCTATCCCCTAACAAGAGACCCAGTGCATCGATCAAGATGGATTTCCCCGCGCCGGTCTCCCCGGTCAAGATATTGAGTCCTTGGCGAAACGAGACGGTCGTCTGCTTGATGATAGCAAAATTCCGGATGGTAAGTTCAAGCAGCATCCTGTTTTCCTCCTCTACAGCATATCCAAGAAACGTTCTGTCACTTCCGTGGTCACGTCTCTGGAACGGCAGATGATGAGGATGGTGTCGTCACCGCAGATGGTACCCAGCACCTCTTGCCACTGCAATTTATCCACGAGCGCACCGACAGCATTGGCGTTGCCCGGCAGAGTCTTTAAGATGATGAAATTCTCAGCATGGTCGATGCCGACAAACGAGTCAACGAGCACGCGGCGAAGCTTTTGCGTCGGGTTGAACTTCTGGTCGGTTGGAATCGAATACTTGTAGCGGCCATCCGCCATCGGAACTTTAATCAGATGAAGCTCTTTGATATCACGGGATACGGTCGCTTGTGTAACACTGTAGCCTGCTTCGCGCAGTCGGTCTACCAGTTCGTCTTGTGTCTCGATATCGTTATTGGTAATAATCTCACGGATTTTGATATGGCGTTGCCCTTTATTCATTTCGTTACTCCCATTCACCTTGAAGTTTGGTTCTGATTAGTTCAAAAAAATTGCCTTGCTTCCACTTGATCAGTGGTGTCACATGCTTCGATTTGCTGACGAAAATCTCATCGCCGCCTTCCAGACGATACCCGAACTGTCCGTCAATGGAGAGACCGATTTCCTGATGAACGGCATCCACCTCGATGCGGATCACCTGATCAGCCGAGAATACCATCGGACGGGCTGTCAACGAGTGCGGGGCGATGGGTGTCAGCAGGTTCATATTCACATTGGGAGCTACAATCGGGCCGCCCGCAGACAAGGAATACGCTGTAGACCCGGTCGGACTGGAGACGATCACACCATCTCCGCTGAACGTGGCTACATAATGATCATCCAGATAGACCATGCATTGAATAATCCGGCAAAAAGACCCTTTGGTGATGCCGATATCATTCATCGCGGTGTAGGTCGCAAGCAGCTCGCCTTTTCTCACCAGTCTGGTCTCCAGCATGCTTCGTTCTTCGATATGATACTCACCCGACAACAGATTATCGACGGCTTGTTCCAGGTTATCCGGTTCTGCCTCCGACAAAAAGCCGAGTGTGCCTACATTGATCCCCAAAATCGGCAGAGAATTACCCGCGAGCTGTCTGGCGATCCCAAGTAAGGTACCGTCACCGCCCAACACGCAGACGAGATCCACCTGCTCCTGGAACTGCGCAATCGCACAGGCCAGATCATTTCTGCCAAAGGTAGGCGCCAATGCTTCATCCAGCACGACGTTGGCCCCTTTTTCTTCTAACAGATGCAAAAGTTCACGAGCCACAATGCGTGCTTCCGGCTTCCCTTTGTTCGCTACGATTCCTATCGTTTTCAAAGCGCGCCACCCCCAGAATGGTTCTGGTTAAAATCATTGATTATACAATTATACAGCTTTCCTTGCATAGAAAAAAGCTTCAAGAGGCGGAAATTTTGCCCTTGAAGCTTATTTTTGTCCTACATATCGGATTACTTGAGAGATTGGTGGGCTTGTCCGACGATTTCATTCACCCATGGAAGCCACTCCGGTTCATCTGAGGTTAACGCAGGGGCTTCTTTTTTCAAGTGCATCAAAAATTCGATATTGCCCTCGCCACCTGTAATCGGGGAGAAGCTGATCCCTGCAACCGTGAATCCAAGTGTGGACGAGAAGCTGGCAATCTGGGTAAGCACCTGCTTGTGAATCTCTGGATCGCGGACGATGCCGTTTTTACCGACGTTTTCTTTTCCTGCTTCAAACTGTGGCTTCACGAGTGCCAGTACGTCTCCGCCGTCCTTGAGGAAGCGGTAGAGGACTGGCAGAATCAGCTTGAGCGAGATGAAGGAGACATCGATCGAAGCGACATCCGGTTTTTCATGGGTAAAAGCATCCGGGTCGAGATGGCGGAAGTTGGTGCGCTCCATGACGACGACGCGCTCATCCTGGCGCAGCGTCCAAGCCAACTGGCCGTAGCCCACATCAATCGCGTAGACCTTGGTTGCCCCATGCTGGAGAGCGCAATCGGTGAAGCCACCGGTCGATGCGCCGATATCCATCATGATGCGTCCGTTCATGTCGATGCCAAAGGTCTTGAGTGCTTTCTCCAGCTTAAGACCGCCACGGCTGACATACGGGTGGATGTCGCCCTTGACCGTGATCGCTACATCCTCTGGAAACTTGGTTCCCGGCTTGTCGCACCGGTCACCTGCCACCAAGACAAGACCTGCCATGATCGCACCTTGCGCCTTGGCACGAGTCTCGAAGTGGCCTTTTTCTACAAGCAGAACATCTAATCGTTCTTTCTTCATATGGTTATGCCCTCTGTTTGTTTGCTGGGTAAAATGCGCGGGCGTGAGAAGCGATCATCTCGGCGGTGAGGCCGATCTCTTGACGCTGTTCGTTCACGCTGCCGTGCTCGACGAAATAGTCTGGTACGCCGACCATCTGGACGTTGACGTTGTATCCGGCCTGTGCGTAGAATTCCAACACCGCACTGCCGAAGCCGCCCATGATGGAGCCTTCCTCGACGGTGATGATGTCGTAGCCTTCTTTTGCCAGACGGGTGAGCAGCTCTTCATCCAATGGCTTACAGAAGCGGGCGTTGACGAGCATCGGTTGGTACCCTTCCGCTTTGAGCAGGTCAACCGCTGCTTCTGATACATCCATAATATGTCCAAATGAAAGGATCGCCACGCCTTTGCCTTCTTGGACAATTTCGGATTTACCGATTGGGAGCACTTGCAGCTCAGCATCCATCGGTACACCGCGTCCGTTGCCGCGTGGATAGCGGTAGGCGATTGGGCCGTCATTGTAGGCGGCGGCGGTTTTCATCATATGCTGCATTTCGTTTTCGTCTTTTGGAGCCATGATGACCATGTTCGGGATGCAACGCATGAAGGAGATGTCATAGACACCTTGGTGGGTCTCCCCGTCTGCACCAACCAAGCCTCCGCGGTCAACGGCAAATACGACATTGAGCTTTTGACGGGCGACGTCGTGGATCAGCTGGTCATAGGCACGCTGCAGGAAGGTCGAGTAGATCGCGAGCACCGGCTTAAAGCCTTGTGTGGCTAGACCTGCGGCGAACGTACAGGCATGCTGCTCGGCAATCCCTACGTCAAACATACGCTCTGGGAATGCTTTTGCATATTTAATGAGACCAGAACCGTCCGGCATGGCAGGTGTAATCGCTACGATGCGGTTATTTTCCTCGGTCAGGCGAATCATCGTGTCCGCAAAAACCGATTTGTAGGCAGGTGCCGTGCTCGCTTTTACTTTGAGCGGCTCACCTGTTTCGATTTTGTAGGTGTCGATGCCGTGCCACTTCATCGAGTTCTTCTCGGCTGGCTCGTAGCCCTTACCCTTCGTGGTGATGACATGTACCAGTACTGGGCCTTTGGTGTGGGAAGCCGTACGGAATGCTTCGAGCACCAGTTCCATGTTGTGACCGTCAATCGGTCCGATATAGGTGAAGCCCAGCTCTTCAAAAAGAACACCGGAGACGAGCATATACTTCATGCTGTCTTTGAAGCGGTCTGCCAAGTGGAGGAGCTTTTCACCCACGCCTGGGATGGCTTTGAGGATATGCTCGATCTCGTCCTTGGCGCGGTTGTAGGTGCTGTCGGTACGCAGCTTGCCCAGATAGTTGTGCAGAGCGCCGACGTTCGGTGCGATCGACATCTCGTTGTCATTGAGGACAACGATGACGTTTTTCTTTTCGTGACCGATGTGGTTCAGCGCTTCCAGCGCCATCCCGCCAGTCAGTGCACCGTCCCCGATAATTGGGATGACGTGGTTTTTTTCTCCCTTGAGATCGCGGGCTGCTGCCATCCCCATCGCGCCGGACAGGGATGTGGAGCTGTGACCGGTCTCCCAGACATCGTGCGGGCTCTCTACCATTTTCGGGAAGCCGCAGAGTCCTTTATATTGTCGCAGTGTCGGAAATTGTTCTTTTCGCCCAGTCAGGATCTTATGTACATACGCCTGATGTCCCACATCCCAAAGAAGCTTGTCTGTTGGGCTTTCAAACAAATAGTGCAACGCAATCGTCAATTCAACAACTCCAAGATTGGAGGCAAGATGTCCGCCTGTTTGTGACAGATTTTCTATGAGGAATTGGCGAATTTCATTGGCCAGTTGTGGAAGCTCGCTCGGTTGTAGCTTTTTGAGGTCTTCTGGGCTATTAATGTTTGTAAGTAACACACTAACCCCTCGCTTTCGGTAAGCCATCTGCTGTATAACAGATCGCTTATAAAAAAATGCATGTAAACGCATTATATACGACTTGCGTAAAAAACTCCACTTTCATTGTGAAAAATGCTTCACTCGGACTCGTTAGTATAAAAAGCTTCCCTATTTTCATGCTTTCGTGAGAAAGCGAGAGGGACACCTGTTTTCCAGTCGCCTTTCCCCCTCTTGCGAGGGGCCGGTCTCCTTCCAAACAGATGTCCCTCTCGCTTTACGCGGTGGTTGTGGGTAGCGGGAACGCTTTTTACCAGATGAGTGCTCATTCGTGATGGGTAAAGAAAAAAGAAAGTGAAAAGCGTTGTGATTCCAGCTTTTAGGAACTCCGTTACTGTTACTTATTCCGTGCCATCACATAATCCGCAAGCGGGATCAAAGCCGAATTCCCCATCCCCGCCTCGGTGATCAGCGTTTTCGCGTCTTCAATCAGTTGTCTGAGCAGCTTTTTGGATTGCTCCAAGCCGAGAAGAGACGGATAGGTAGCTTTTTGACGTTCGCCGTCGCTGCCTACGGCTTTGCCGAGGAGGGCTGCGTCGCCTTCGACGTTGAGGATGTCGTCTTGGATTTGGAAGGCTAGGCCGATCTTGACGGCATAGTCGTGGAGGGCGCGGAGCTGGTCTTCGCTGGCCTCGGCTAAGTAGCCGCCGCCGAGTAAGGAGGCGACGAGGAGGTCCCCGGTTTTGTGGAGATGGATGTATTCGAGCTGTTCAAGGGAGAGGGCTTGGCCTTCGCCTTCGATGTCAGCCATTTGGCCGCCTACCATGCCGGGAGCACCTGCTCTTTTGCTCAGTTCGGTGATCAGGTTGACGATGGTGGCTGGTTTGACGTCAGGGTGCTGCTGGTAGCTCTCCGCGATATAGCCGAACGCGCGGGTCAACAGGGCGTCACCTGCGAGGATTGCGGTCGCTTCGCCATAGACTTTATGGTTGGTCGGCTTGCCCCGGCGCAGATCATCATCGTCCATGGCAGGCAGATCGTCGTGGATCAAGGAGTAGGTATGGATCATCTCCAACGCAACAGCGTATGGGATGCCGCGCTCGATTGGCTGTCCGAGCGCTTCCAAGGTAGCCAGAACGAGGACGGGACGGAGGCGTTTACCGCCAGCCAACAGAGAGTATTTCATCGATTCGTACAAATTCACAGGCACGCCCTCTTTTTCGAGGCCGGCCACCAAGTGTGATTCGACGAATGCTACTTTTTCTTCTAAATAGGCTTGAAAGGTCATGCTCATGCTTCGTCTTCCTCCAAGCGGAAAGGCTGTTCCACCATTTTGCCCTCTTCTTCCAAGAGCTGGGTGACCTGCGCTTCGATGGCGTCAAGCTTCTTGCCACAGTAGCGGGACAGCTTGATACCTTCTTGGTACAGCGCGATGGACGCCTCGAGTGGAATATCTCCTTCTTCGAGTTGGCGCAAGACCTCCTCCAAGCGTTGCATGGCTTCTTCAAATGGAAGCTCCAGTTCTTGCTCTGTTTTCCTACGAGCCATCTTGGTTTTCCTCCCGTATCACTTCTTTTACATGGGTACGGACTTGTCCGTCTGTTAATCGTATCATGAGCTCATCGCCTGGGACAATCTGCTCCGTGCTTTTGATCAGCGTATCGTCCAGGTAGGTCAGCGAAAAGCCGCGCTGCATCACCTTGAGCGGGCTTAGGGCGTCTAATTGGGCGATCAGGCTGAGCCACTCTTTGCGCGTGGATTCGGTGCGGCGCTTCATGACCTGTGTGAGGTCTGCGGTCAGACGCGTGAGCTGGCCACGTCCTTCGCTTACTTTTTGCTTGATCCGATAGCGTGTCAGGCGGTTGGTCAAATCTTCGGTACGCTGTTGTTTGCGCGTCACGACCTGCTTCATCGCTTGGCGCAGACGGCTATGCAGGTCATCGAGACGCTGCTGCTTCTCTTCGATACGGCGGGTCGGCTGGCGCAAACCATATGATTGCTTCAGTCGCTCTAAACGTCTGCGCTGCTCGCTGATGTTGCCATGCAGGGCACGATGCAGACGGTGCTCCAGCTGCTTGGTGCGCTCCACCCACTCCAGATAGTGTGGGACGGCAAGCTCTGCTGCTGCCGTCGGAGTGGCCGCGCGTACATCTGCGACGAAATCGGCAATCGTATAGTCGGTTTCGTGACCAACAGCCGAGATCACCGGGATGGTAGATGCAGCGATGGCACGGGCCACCTGCTCTTCATTGAACGCCCAGAGCTCTTCGATGGAGCCTCCGCCGCGCCCGACGATCAGCACGTCGATGTCCACCACCATATTCATCCGGCGAATTGCGCGGACGATAGAGGTCGGAGCCTCTACACCTTGCACGACAGCCGGGTGGATGATGATCTGGGTCTGTGGGTAGCGTCGCTTGATGGTTGTGATAATATCGCGGACGGCTGCACCAGTAGGCGAGGTAATCACCCCGACTTTTTTCGGAAAGACAGGCAGTGGACGCTTACGCTCAGGGGCGAACAGCCCTTCTTGCGCCAACTGTGCTTTCAACTGCTCAAAAGCAAGGTACAGAGATCCGACACCGTCTGGCTGCATCTCCTTCGCGTACATCTGATACGCACCGTCCCTCTCAAACACAGAAATGGAACCACGCACGAGTGCCTTGGTTCCATCCTTTGGGATGAATTTGAGGAAACGGTTATAGGAGGCAAACATCACGATTTTGATCCGTGAATCCTTGTCCTTGAGCGTGAAGTACATATGCCCGCTCGTGTGGTGCGTAAAGTTGGAAATCTCGCCGCGAATCCACACGTCCTCAAGCACACTGTCCCGCTCGAGCACACGCTTGATATAGCGTGTCAGCTCTCCTACGGACATTACCTCAGTAGGTTTCATCGATTATCCCTTCATTCCGTTTAGGATCGGTGAGTTACGTTTTTTGGCTGATTCGATTGTGTTAGCCAGAAGCATCGTGATCGTCAGCGGGCCGACACCGCCCGGTACTGGTGTGATGTAGCTGGCCACTTCTTTTACTTCGTCAAATACGACATCGCCCACTAATTTTCCTGTCGGCAGTCGGTTGACACCTACGTCGATAACAACGGCACCCGGCTTCACATGCTCTTTGTTGATCACATGCGGCTTACCGATTGCTACGACAAGGATGTCGGCCTGACGGGTCATCTCAGCCAGATCAGGTGTGCGGGAGTGGCAGATCGTCACCGTCGCATTTTCCTGGAGCAGGAGCATCGCGACAGGCTTGCCGACGATATTGCTTCGACCGATCACCACGGCATGCTTGCCCTCGATCTGGGTGCCGGTACGCTTGATCATCTCGATAATCCCATGTGGGGTACAAGGTAAAAAAGCATCCTCACCAATCAGCATGTTGCCGACATTGACCGGAGTGAAGCCGTCCACATCTTTTTCAACGGCAATCGTATCGATCACGGCGCTTTCACTGATATGTTTTGGTAAAGGTAATTGCACCAAAATCCCATCAATGTTCGGTTTTTGATTCAGTTCGCGTACGATTTGGAGCAATTCCTCCTGTGTGATAGAGGCATCCTTGCGAATTAACTCTGAATAGATCCCGACCTCTTCACAGCCTTTGACCTTGCCTTTTACATACGACTCTGAGGCAGGGTCTTCCCCGACCAAAACAACGGCCAAACCAGGCTCAATCCCTTGTTGTTTCAAGCTTTCAGCCTCTTGCTTGAGTTCCTTGCGAATAGTGGCAGCAAGTGCCTTACCGTCGATAATGTGTGCAGTCATGAAAGTAATCCCCCTCGTTCCGATTCCTGTTACCATTAGTTTATCGGAAAAATAGGTATGCTGTAAAGCCGAAATTTCATCTAGCCCATACTTTTTAATGTTCGGGTTTTGTGTTGCATCCAGCCCAACATCGCCACTCCATAGGCATTATCACCGGTATAAGCCAGTTCACAGAAGTAGAGCTTGGCACGTACAGCCGGATGTTCCAGGCGTTTGATCAGACGTTCACGTATGTATTGATTGGCTGCGACGCCGCCGACGATCAGGATTTCCTTGCCTACTCCTGCTTCGACTGCGTTGCGCAACGCTTTTTCCAGCGTATTGGCGATGCATTGCTCGGTGGCGCGGGCGATCTCGCTGTGCGGGACTTTGCCTTGTGCGATGGCACGCAGGAGCTGTGCTTCCGGGCCTGAAAAGCTGAAGGTCAGACCGTTGACAGATGACGGCACACGGAATTCCTCGCCGCTCCCCTGCTTAGCCAACTCCTCCAGATACGGCCCTGCCGGAAATTGCATCCCCAGCGCCACACCGATGCGATCGACCAGTTGACCCGCGTGCAGGTCGATGGTTCCGCCGATTTTTTCAATATAATAGCCATGCTCGTGCCGCTTGCAGGTGAGGATTTCGCTTGTGCCGCCGGATAGGTGCACCGCGAGGAACTCATCTGCCTGTGGCCGCTCTTCTGCCGTATATTCCCCAGAGGCGATATGCATCTCCTGATGTGTCGTCAGGTAATACGGCACTTTGAGAAACACGGATAAAGATTTGGCCAATCCTTCGCCCACTTTAAAGACAGGCATGTAGGATTGATCCACCGGACGCGGTTTTTCCGAGGCGCAGATGCCTACGACCTCCCACTCGTCCATGCGGAGTTGATCGCTTAATTCCGGCAGGTTCATCACATGCTGAAAGACGGCTTCCGATTGCTGCAAGCCTCGTTTGCCCTCTTTCACTTTCAAGAGACGCTTGGCTTCCGCAACAATCTCGCCGTCTTCCCCCACTAGACAAAGCGATGTACGGTAATTGCTTGTATCGATGCCTAACATGACCTTTTTCATCGGATCACCTTATTTTTCACAGAACGGCTTAGCTTTCGGTTGTGGTGGCCCCTGCTTGCAGGTAGGCGGAAAGCACTCCGTTGATGAATTTGTAGGATTGCTCGTCACTAAACAGTTTAGCCAATTCTACGGCTTCATTTAACACGACGCGATCCGGAGTTGCTTCATCAAACATCAATTCGTAAAAAGCGAGACGCAGTACAGAGCGGTCTACGTTGGCAATGCGGTCCAGCTTCCAATTGCGCAGATACTTCTGGATCTCCGCGTCGATGGCCGGCAGATTCTCCAGGGTACCATGAACCAGAGAGAGCAAAAACTCCGTGGACTCACCCGTGCTGTCTTCCATCACCATGTCAATCGCATCCGGCAGCTGAACTTCTGCCACATCCAATTGAAAAAGAATTTGTACTGCTTTTTCTCGTGCAATTCTGCGTTTCATCACTCGTCACCTACTATTTAAATTTACCTGGTAAAATGCGGTCTAGGATTTCAGTTAAATCCTCTTTGTGATCCAGTTTACGACCGATGTAGCAGCCCGTCCCAACAAAGACGACAAACACCAGTGTATCCCAAAATCCAGCAAAAAGATAGATCAGCCCGAACAAAAAACCTGCGAGCCCTCCTAGTAGTTTACCCTTATGTTCCCTCATTATCTCCCACTTCATTGATTTCTCACCCTTTAGTCAAGACGTCTGTTCGCCCGTACAACCGGCTGCTCATGTCCAGTGACGACTTCAGAGACAACCACGGTGACTTCTGCGATATCTACACCAGTGATGGCCTCTACCTGGTTTTTCACCTCGTATTGAAGGGCTTGCGTCATTTGAGGGATGGAAGTCTCACCGTCCGTGGTGACGCGGAGAATGATCGTATTGCGAGTCTGATCACTTTTTACTTTGGTAACCAGGCCTTTGACGCCGTTTACTTTTTTGGCGGTACGCTCAGCGATGGCGCGGATCGTCTCCAGACTGATGTTGACCACACCGTATTCATTGCGCTGATAAATCCCCTTCTCTTCACGAGAGCGGCGGAAAGAGAACGCACTCAGGAAGAAACGGAGACTGATGATCAAAAAGATAATCGCCACTGCCAGATACGGGATATTGACACCTGTGTTGTATAAAAGATTTTCCAACGTGGACAGGACATATTCAGCCGGAATCAGATAGACCATCACTCCGATGACATAGCCAGAGATTACGATCAAGGCCAAGCTGTAAATGGTCAAGATAAAGCGGTCAAACAGATTCACAGTTTCACTCTCCTTTATGTGGAAAAATGCCCCCAAAATATCGGGGGCATCTTTGTTACGTTTTATCGAACCCGTTGGAATTCTTCCGTAATCGCAATCGGAGCCGTCTGTGGCTGCGGAGCTTTCTCTTCCGCTTTGAGCTCTACGTCCACGATATGTACGTTGACCTCCACAACAGACAGACCTGTCATGGTTTCGATCGCATTGCGTACACTATCTTGAATATTGCGGGCAACTTCTGGAATTCGATGTCCGTATTTCACGATGATGGAAACATCAACCGCTGCTTCACGAGAACCCACTTCAACGCGCACACCACGTGCTACGTTTTTGCGTCCCAGTCGTTCTGCGATATCACCGACGATCCCGCCGCTCATGTGGGCTACACCCTCCACTTCGGCTGCGGCCATACCAGCAATCACTTCTAAGACTTCGGGAGCGATCTGGACTTTCCCAAGCTCTGTTTTTTCCGCTTCTGGTCCAAGTTTTTCCACTATTCGCACCTCCCACTAGGATTTACACCTCATTATAGCAATACGGCTGGTGTTTTTCAAACATCTTCCTACTCACCAAGCTTGAGATCGTAGGTTTCGAGGAATTTGGTGTCAAAGTTACCGGAGAGGAATACCTCATGCTCCAAAAGTTTCAAGTGGAACGGGATGGTGGTATGGATCCCCTCGATGGTGAACTCGGACAGGGCACGCTTCATCCGCTCGACGGCCTCGGTACGATCCTTACCCCACACGATGATTTTGGCGATCATGGAATCGTAGTGTGGTGGGATGGTGTAGCCTGGGTATGCCGCAGAGTCGATGCGGACACCGTAGCCGCCCGGTGCGAGGTAGTTTTGGATTTTGCCTGGAGACGGCATGAAGTTCTTGACCGGATTCTCCGCATTGACACGGCACTCGATGGCCCAGCCGTTGAGTACGATATCCTCTTGGCTAAAGGACAGGCGCTCGCCTGCTGCTACGCGGAGCTGTTCCTTGATCAAGTCGATGCCAGTTACAAGCTCTGTCACCGGATGCTCTACCTGGATACGGGTGTTCATCTCCATGAAGTAGAACTTGCCGTGCTTGTCGAGCAGGAATTCGACTGTACCTGCACCATGGTAGTTAACCGCTTTAGCGGCTGCTACTGCTGCTTCCCCCATCGCGCGGCGGGTCTCTTCGGAGAGAGCCGGTGATGGGGCTTCTTCTACGAGCTTTTGGTGACGGCGCTGAATGGAGCAGTCACGTTCCCCTAGATATACTGTATTCCCGAATTTGTCCGCCATGATTTGAATTTCTACGTGGCGTGGGCCTTCGACGAATTTTTCGAGGTAGACACCAGCGTTGCCGAATGCGGTTTTCGCTTCGTTCTGCGCTTGACGAATCGCTTTTTCGAGGTCGGCATCGTCTACTGCGACACGCATCCCGCGTCCGCCGCCGCCCGCTGTCGCTTTTACCATAACCGGATAACCGATATCGTGTGCGACTGCGATGGCGTCTTGGATATCATCGATCAGACCTTCTGTACCCGGTACACAAGGAACACCTGCTGTTTTCATGGTGTCCTTCGCAGTGGACTTATCACCCATCTTAATGATGGATTCTGGGTCTGGACCGATGAAGGTGATGTTGCAAGCGGCACAGATTTCGGCGAAGTCAGCATTTTCCGCCAAGAAACCATAGCCTGGGTGAATCGCGTCAGCACCTGTTTTGGCTGCGACGCTCACAATATTTGCCATGTTGAGATAGCTGTCTTTGGAAGCAGTCGGCCCGATGCAGTACGCTTCATCCGCCAGCTTGACGTGCAAGGCGTCGCGGTCTGCTTCGGAAAATACCGCTACCGTCTGAATCCCTAATTCGCGGCAAGCGCGAATGACACGTACGGCAATCTCTCCACGGTTGGCGATGAGAACCTTATGGAACATCTCGATACCCTCCCGTATGATTAGACTCTAACAAGGAAAAGAGGTTGGCCGTACTCTACCAATTGGCCGTTCTGAACCAACACCTCAACGATTTCACCGTTTACTTCTGCTTCGATTTCGTTGAAGAGCTTCATAGCTTCTACGATACATACCACTTTGTTCGCAGTTACGCGATCACCTGGCTTCACGTAAACAGGTGCGCTTGGTTCTGGAGAAGAGTAGAAGGTTCCCACCATCGGGGAAACAATCTTATGTAAAGACGGGTCATCAATCGCTGGTTTTGCTGCTGGTGCCGCTACTTCTGCTGCAGCAACTTGTACCACTGGAGCCGGAGCCGCAACTGGCGCTGGTGCTGCAACTGCTGCCGGTGCCGCAACTGCTTGTACCACTGGTTCAACTGGCAGGGCGATTCCTGTCTCCACGACAGCGCCGCCGTTTTTCTTGATGGACATTTTGGCACCATCGACTTCGAGTTCGAATTCTTTGATGGTAGATTGGTCAATGAGCTTAATCAGTTCACGAACTTCATGGATCTTGAACACAATTGAGCACTCCTTCGCGTTATGTTTTTTTCTCTTTTTTTTAAAAAAATACACTGGCAAGGTTACGAAGTATGAGAGCGTTTCCTTACAGGCAACATTTTCATGGTAGCCTTTTTTCCCTGAACACGTCAAGTTAAGGATTTCTTTTTGATCTTCATTATAGTAGGAAAATGATTCCTTTTTCAACAATTTACGATATATTCTGCGAAAACATTTTTGGGTTATATATATAGTGTTTATGTTTAAATCATATTGAAAAGAATGAGGCCCCCGAACCTGTTTTTCGAGGGCCTTTATTGCTATAGTCTTACGGATTGGGCTTAAGGCTTGAAGCGGACTGTGACATCTTTACCAGAAACACCCATGTGTTGCTTCGTGAGTGCGATGATGTCTACGACTTCTTTGGAAGTGAGTTTGTCTTTTTGTACGACAACATCTACCTTGCTGTCCTGCATGTAAACGACACAATCTTTGTAGCCGTTTGCTTTGATCAACTCTTCGAGCGCAAGCGTTTTGGTTTCCACTTGGGAGAGCTCTTCATGCTTCGCTTTTGCTTCGGCTACCGCTTGCGGAGTAGCTTCGCCGCTGGTCATGATCTGCATTTGCTCGTCTTTTTGCTGTTGGGTCATCGCTTCACGCTTGAGCTTGTAGCCTTGGAAGTAGTCAGCAGATGGAGTTGGTGCGTTGACCGCTGCGGCTTCTTCGGTAGTGGTTGCGTCTTTTGCGCCAGTGTTCTGGCCTTCGACTGGAGTCGCTTCTGGTGTCGGCTGGTCGGTCTGCTTGGAGTCTACCTCGATGCCCATGAGCGGTTCGAGAGTTTTGGATTCTTCGCTGACGGCTGGCATCTGCTCGTTCGGGCCTTTTACCATGTAGTAGCCGGAGAGTACCACCATCACAGCAAGCATTGTGAGAAGCCATACGGTTTGTTTACGCAACATCATTGTCATTACCTCCTATTTTTTCGGTAAGATTGAGATTTTATAGGCTGGGACTTCCAGCACTTTTTGTACAGCGTCGGTGATCCATGCTTTGACTTGTATGTTCTCAGCCCCCTTCGCCACGATCAGAACCCCTCGTACCTTGGGTTTCATCGTTTTTACCACCACCGGCTGTTGGCTTTTGCCTCCATCGATGACGACTACCTTTTCATTGCGGGATTGATCGTTCTGATCGCGGGTCGCCTGGTTTTTGTCCACCTCTTTGGTGGTTGCCTGACGGCTGTCGCGGTCTTTTTCAACGACAATCTCCGGTGTGGAATCCAGATTGACCATCACCTCCACCTGACCTACACCAATCACGCTTTCGAGGATTTCGGCGAGCTGGGTTTCGTAGGTGTTTTCGTATTCGCGCATGGTATCTTTGCTGATGGAGCCGCCGAGGACCGGTGCTACGTTGGCCGTGCCGTTGCCTGGGTCTTGCTGATTTTCGGCGGCGGGTGGTGTGAAGTCGCTGCCTAAGGTCTGATCAGGCTTGACGGTGAGGAAATCGGTGAAGATCATCAGGGCAAGCCCGATGCCCAGTGCGAGGATGAGATAATGCATGGGCCGAAGCTTCGGGGGCTCTCCCCCTGATCCACCTGAGCCTGATCCTGCGGTTGCACCTTTTGAACCACTGCTTTTCGCTGATTTGCTGAGAATGTTTTCTAACCATTTCGTCAACATGCTCTACCTCCTTTCCACGTGTTATTGGCGTGCCATTGATCCGTCGTCATGGGTGACACGAATCTGGCTGGGTGACAGCTGCCACTCCCGGGCGATGTGGTCGGCAATCTGGCGGTGGAGCGGGTCTGTCGGCTGGGTCTGGGCGGGGATGGCTTTCGGTTCTTTGTCCGTACTGGACGAATCTGGGTTGATCTCGATGGTGACAGGCTCGATTGGCTTGATCGGGGCTTGGGTGGATTCTTGGGTGGTTGTGGCTGCTTCGTCCTGTGGGCTGACGGTGAGGGTGATCGCTTGGATCGGGTTTTGACCGGGGTCTGGTGGTACTCCCTCTTTGGGCTGGTTCAGGCTGATCTGGACATCGGCGAGTTCGACGCCGAAGTTCTGCTGGACCATCACGCGGAGTTCTTTTTCCATCTGCCGGGTGACGTAATCGTTCATCTGGGTGTCTTGCTGGGCGATCAGCCTGTTGGCCAGGTCGTTCCACTTGAAAGGCTCTGGCTGCTTGACCGAGGAGTCGTCGAACTGGTACTGGCTGATCTTGGCTGCCATCTCGTCCGGCGAGATGCTGAATACGGCAAAAGCAGGACTGATGATGGTCAGCAGGATGATGAGGCCCATCACCATTTTGACGTAGCGTTGCAGGCTGGTATTGGGCAGGATGAGGTCGAGAAATGCGGCGAGGAGGACGAGTAAGATGATTTTTTTCAACCATAAGATAAGCCATTCCATCTGTTATTCACCTACCGAACCATAAGCGATATATTGCCTGCGGCGATGATGATGGTGATCGCCAGAAAGAACATCAGACCGACCGTTGCCAGGGCAGCGAAGACGAACAGTAGGCTTTTGCCGATGGTGCCAAGCGCGGAGATGATCGGGCTTGACCCGAGCGGCTGGAGAATTGCGGACGAGAGATTATAGATCATGGCAAGCACGAGGATTTTGATGGCGGGAAAGGCGCAGAGGATCAGGAGGATGATCACGCCTGCGAGACCGACCGCGTTTTTGACTAAAACAGAGGCGCTGACGACGGTATCGGCGGCATCGGAGAACATCCGGCCCACCACAGGGACGAAGTTGCCGGTGACGTACTTGGCGGTGCGCAGTGTCACCCCGTCGGCCAGTGCCGTCGTCGTGCCCTGAATGCTGATCACCGCCAAAAAGATCGTCAGAAAGGAGCCGAGTGCGCCCATCGCCACATTGCGCAGCAGGTTGGCAAGCTGTGTCACCTTGTACCGCTCGGAGAACAGGCTTGCGATGGAGAGCATGGCGGAGAGGAACAGCATCGGGAAAATCACGGTGGAGATGACGATGCCGCTGATGTGGATCATGAACACGATCATCGGGTGAAACATCGCCGCTGATGCGATACTGCCCGTGGAGGCAAGTAATGCCAGCACCAGCGGAATCATCGCCAGCATGAAGTCTGACATGTCGGTGATCGCATCTTTGGCATAGGTGATGGCGACATGAAAGCTGTTCATCGCAAGCACCATCAGCACCAGATAGGTGATCGAGTATGCGACGACGGAGACGGTGTTGCGTTCAAATGCGTTTTGCATCGTCTCCAGGATCATCGCAAACACGGTGATGACGATGATCGAGCTCAGCAGCTTGCCGTTCATCAGGATCTCGTGCAGGAAGAACTGGAGCAAGCCTTTGAGCATTCCAGAGAGTGTGAACTGTCCGTCCTGCATCAGCAGCTGGATAAAACCGGGCTGCTGAAGGTCGGGCAGGTAGCCTTTGTACTCGCGGAGTGTTTTCTGCCAGAACTCTTCGATATGATCGAGCTGCAGATTCTCCGCCTGCATCTGGACCAACTCGTCCATCGGGTGAAACGTGGACGTCGGTTCGGCTGTGGTTACGGTGACGGGTTCGGCGGCCAGACTGGCATCGGCGGCAGTCGTAAGCGTGAAGATGAGCACGATCAGGGTGAGGATGCGTGCCACGTTTCGTCCCCCCTTTGGAACCTTTTACGCAGGTAATAGGTTGATCACAGTTTCGATGATGATTTGGATGATCGGTACGGCCATAACGAGGATGAGGACTTTGCCCGCCAGCTCGATTTTGGATGCGATGGCTCCTTGTCCGGCGTCGCGGGTGATCTGTGCACCGAATTCGGCGATGTAAGCGATCCCGATGATTTTGAGGATCGTTTCGAGAAAGACCATGTTGAGGTCAGCTTGTACGGCTAATTTTTCTAAGACACGGATGACGTCAGAGATTTTGCCTATCAGAAAGTAAAAGATCAGGATGCCGCTGACAATCGCAATGAGGAACGCAAACAGCGGCTTTTGTTCCTTAATGACCAAGGCGAGGATGGTTGCAACGATCCCAAGTCCGACGATTTGGACGATTTCGTTCATATCCGCTACCCCTCCTAGTTAAAAAGGAACACTCGTTTAACCTCTGTGAACAAATCGCCCAGGTAATGTGCCACCATGTAGAGGACAAGAATAAAGCCGACCAGCGTCATCCACTGTGCGACATCCTCTTTGCCCGCCGCTTTGAGTACGGTGTGCATGATCGCTACGATAAACCCGACCCCGGCGATTTGAAAAACGGGAGTCAAGTCAAAATCCACGTTTTACACCTCGCTTTTAGAACATCAGAATGACAACCAACAGACCGCTTAAAAACCCTAAGCTTCGATACATCCGCTCGTAGCGGCCTTGCTCGTCCCGCGCTTCCGTCTCCAAACTTCGCAAGTGGCTCATCGCCAGCTGCAAATGCTTTTTCTGGTCCTCCCGGTCGGAGTTGCCGAGCACGTATCCAAGGCTCATCAGCACCTCCTTTTCCGATGGCTTCATCGCGGTCCCTGACCAGTGACGGTCGATCGCAGCCTGTATGGAGGATTGGGTGGATTGTCCATTCGGAGAGGCCAGATTCTCGCTTGCGGTGTTAAAAATGCGGCCCAGCTCTGGCGGAAGGCGCCGACCCAGCTTGTCGAAGGCTTGCTTCAAGGGAGTGGCTCCGTACAGGATTTCGGTTTCGAGCAGCTGAAGGGCTAAAAGCAGACCACGGATTTGCAGGGTGCGCTGATTAAGCTGACGACCCATATAGAAACCGGCCATGGTAGCGGACAAAAGGACGATGACAGCACCGATCAGCTTCAGCATGGGAGCTGCTCCTTTTGGGACATTTGCGTCTGGGGCTTATCAGGAGGTTGGTTCCTGCTTTGATCCAGCGGTTTTTGCATCAGGTTGTAACGCTCATCGTAGATGCCGTGGATCGTCCCCACTCCCCTGCTTCGTCCCATCACGATATAGCGTTGAAAAGCTCCCTGCTGGATCAGCTTCCCAAGACCTGGGCGGCGGGAGATGTCAGCGAGATCGATGCCGTGCGCGGAGCAGATGACCGATACCCCCGCATGAATCGCTTCCCAGATCGCTTCGCTGTCCTCTGGCCGTCCGATCTCGTCCACAATGATCACATCAGGTGACATCGAGCGGATCATCATCATCATTCCGACCGCTTTGGGGCAGGCGTCCAGCACATCGGTGCGCGGTCCGACATCCCGCTGCGGCACCCCGTTGAGACACCCTGCTAACTCGGAGCGTTCGTCCACAATTGCTACTTTGCGGCTGGATGAGCATTCATTGCCATAGCTGATCGAGCGGGCCATATCGCGAAGGAGCGTCGTCTTTCCACACTGCGGCGGTGAGATGATCAGGGTGTTGAGTATCCTCCCCCGCTCGTACAAGTAAGACAGCACGGGTTTCGCGACGCCTCTCTTTTCTTTGGCGATACGTATATTAAAGCTGGTGATATCGCGGATTCCTTTGACCTCGCCTCGCTCCATCACGACCTTTCCAGAGATGCCGATTCGATGGCCTCCCACGATGGTGATGTACCCCCGCTTCAGCTCTTCTTCTAAGGCGTAGAGGGAGTGCTGGCTGATCTGGTTGAGCAGCTGACCCGACAGTTCTTCGCGGAACACATAGCCTAGGCGAAAATTCGTTGTGATCTGACCAGCCTCCGTCAAAAAATGATTCTGCTGACCAAACCGGATCTCCACCGGAAGATTCTGCCTAAGCCTGATCTCCTCCACGTTCTCTCTAATATGAATTGGCAAGGCGGACAGGACGCGGCGCAATGCTTGCGGCAAGATTGAGTCGATTTCGTTCATTGACTTCCCCCACTTTGTCCTACTCAGACTTCAGACTTACATCATCCTATGCGGACAAGGGGGTGGATTATGACAAGCAGTTTTTGCGGGGTTGGAAAAGAGCCGGGGGCAAGCTGCTCCGCCTCCTTACAATCCCGCAAGTGTGTGGTGACTGCCCGCCAGAGAAGAGAAAAGGACTTGATCGGGTCAAAAATTCCAAAGAAGCCGATCCAAGCGTAGCGTTTGCCCCTTAGCGGCTCGAAGAGGCGTGTTGTCCTTTTCTCTTCTCTGACTGGGTCGGATTGTAAAAAGGCTCACAGCTTGCCCCCGGCTCTTTTCCAGCCAACTGTTGTTTCATATGAGGAAAAAAGAATTAAGTGAGAGCTGAATCAGTGAAGCGAAACATATCAAGAAGCGTTGTCTAATGAATAAATGTTGGTTGTCAACAGTTATTTGGCCCTTACTTATACGTTTCGATTTCGAATCTTCCGAAGCTACGAATAATTACACATCATTATTTCTTTATATTTATATAGAAGAGACGGACAGCTGCACCAAGAGAGTGGGGATGATCTGTTTGTAAGGAGACCGGCTGAACGAAGTGAGGGAAAGGCGACTGGAAAACAGATCATCCCCGCTCTCTTGCGCCCCCCTCCAAGCTCCTACCGGAGCCACAAAAATAAAAAAAGCTGCCGACAGTAATCATCGGCAGCCTGCAAAACGATTCAAAGAATATTCTACGTCGGATTAATCGGCTCCGTCCCACCATGATTCGGCTCAATCACATAGTGATGATACCCCTCTTGATCGGTCCCCTCATGCAGGAACACCACTTCACGGCAGGTCGGGCATTCGATCTCATAAGAACGGTCGAACGACACGTCATCACGGCTGTCTCGTCCGCGAACATGACGGGACTCATACACATAAGCGTCCTCGCTGTCGTCGAGATCATAGTAATGCTCACCATCTTCATCGACGAGATAATACTCTTCACAATCATCATCTACATCTTCGTAGAGATCATCATCCTCGTCATCGTAGAGGAGATACTCCATGTCGCTGAGGTCCTCGTCAACCGCCTCTACATAATCCTCTACCTCATCTACACGGGTATGTACCGATTTCAACTCAGTGCTCACCTCGTCGAGCAGATCGATTAAATCGACGAGAATTCGGTTTTCCATGCTGGTTTGATCCAAGTCCATACCGTCGATTACGCCACGCAAATACGAAATTCGCTTATCCAGATGTTCCATCAGTACCCCTCCTCGCAGATTTACAAAAGTATTTTGCCCACGAAGAGACATCTTACAAATGGAAAACCCATCCAAGTGAACAAAACATCTGTTCACCCGGACAGGCTCTCATCCAAAAAGCTTAAAATCCACGCTGATATTGTACCGGAACGCTTTCCTTGTTATTCTCCAACGCAATCTGGGCATGCAACGCCCAGTATGGATCACGTAGCAGGACACGGGCGAGGCTGATCAGGTCGGCCCGGCGGTTCTGCAGAATTTCTTCTGCCTGCTCCGGCGTTGTGATTTTGCCCACTGCTGCGGTTGGAATATCAGCCCCATAGCGGATTTTTTCAGCGAGCGGCACTTGGTAGCCCGGATAGTCGGTGATCGGATACGGTACGACCGCCCCAGAGGAGACATGGATCAGATCGACGCCCAGCTCTTTTAACAACGCGGAGAAAAAGACATACGCCTCAATGTGGTTGCCCCCGTCGGCATACTCCTCAGCAGATACTCGGACGAACAGCGGCCCGTCCCAGACTTCCTTTACAGCGAGTACTACTTCTTTTAACAGACGGAACCGGTTCTCATGCCCACCGCCGTATTCATCTGTGCGCTGGTTCGCAAGCGGAGATAAGAACTGGTTGATCAGATAGCCGTGTGCGGCATGGATTTCGATACAGTCAAAGCCTGCTTGCTTGGCACGCTCGGCTGCTTTGGCGAAGCTTCTCACGACACCGTGAATCTCATCGCGGCTAAGCTCCTTCGGCACGCGGTAACGATCAGAAAAAGCAATCGGGGACGGTGCAACCGGTGTACCCTCAGCCTCTGATTTGCGTCCGGCATGGGCCAGCTGAATACCGATTTGGGTACCATGCGGCTTTACCAGCTTGACCACCTCGGAGAGTCCTGCTACATGCTCATCATCCCAGATCCCCAAGTCATGATCGGAGATACGCCCGTGAGCTTCCACCGCTGTCGCCTCGACGATGATCAGACCGACACCACCCACTGCACGGGTCGCATAATGTACCTTGTGCCAGTCATTGACACGGCCCTGCTTGTCTGCTGAATACATACACATCGGTGCCATTACGACACGGTTTTTCAGTGTCATACCGTTTATCTTAACTGGTTCAAACAGCTTGCTCATCTCTTACTACCTCCCCATCCTATGTAAAACTTTGGTACTCTCCTCATTGTATCCAATCTCTCGATCAAATGAAAAGTGCACAAGTATAGCGAAGTGTAGGACAAAAAAAAGAAAAGACACCCGATTTTAAGCTTTCGGGCGCCATTTCTTTGACTCGTCCCAGTGACCATTTCAGCTGATTGTTTCAGCTGAAATTTCATCCGACCCTCACTGCTGCGAGTCACATCTTCCAGCCTTATTTTCACAAGCCTTCCCCTACTTCCCCCTGACACCGATGAAAATACACGCGATCCCCGCGAAAATCCAGAACATTTTCCCCATACTCAGGCGATCCGACATACCCAAGAGACCGATGGTGGTCGTCGTCAACAGCACGAGCGGTCCCACCAGCGCTAGACCCGAGTTGATCACCAATGCCTTCTCCACCGAATTGAACCTAAGGATCAGAAGTGCCGCGAGAATCTCTATGGTCCCTGACATGATGCGCAATGACGCCATGCCGATAATGGCTTTTTCAAACATGCGTGTCCCCTCCCCCTACACTTTATGCCAGGTCTTGTCTAAATAGTCTCGTCCTGACACAAAGTAAGATGGGCTTTTCCATCAAAAGCGTCCGGCGAACTCCGCGCATACCCTATAGCAAATGCCTAGGAAATGGGGAGAAACAGATGATTCCTACTGACACCTCTTTTTGGCCGTCGAATTGGCTCGACCCTTCATGGGAACGTACCGATAAGCCTCGGACGCAAGGGATTACGATGGTCATTGACAAGGGCCTCGGCATCCGTGCTTTTGATGACTTACTCGCTACTGCCGCTTCTTATATAGATGTCTATAAACTTGGCTTTGGCACCTGTGTGCTCTATCCACTCGATATCCTGCAGCAAAAAATCAGCATGGCCCGCGAAAACGGGATCAAGATCATGCCGGGCGGTACTTTTTTTGAAGTGGCCCACACCCAGTCACCATTAGAGACGTATTTCGCCCGCCTCAAGGCACTGGGCTTCAATGCCATTGAAATCTCTGACGGGACCCTGCCGATCAGCAAGGAAGAACGGCTCCGTGCGATTTCCCTCGCAGCCGAAGCGGGCTTTCACGTCTTCTCCGAATATGGCAAAAAGGCTAGTGATTTCTCCGCCGACAAGGAACTCCTGCTCGAAACCCTGCATGAAGATATCGACGCCGGTTCCGAATACGTCATCGTCGAAGCCCGCGAAAGCGGCAATGTCGGCATCTACAACAAGCAAGGCCAGGTGGATGACACCTTCCTCCTTGAAGTCACCAGAGAAGCAGGAGAGCTAGCCAGCCGTCTGATCTGGGAAGCTCCGCAAAAGGAACAGCAGGTCGCCATGCTCAACACGCTGGGATACTCGACCAATCTGGGCAATATTGCCCCAGCGGATCTCATCTCGCTTGAAGCCCTACGCCGTGGTCTGCGGGGAGACACCGCCGCGCTGATCATCTTGGATCGGGGAAAATCCACATGCGAATAGAGCTGGTTCCCACCGTCGAAGAAATCCTGCACGAACAAATCTTTAACCGCACGGTCGTCGTCATTGATGTGCTGCGGGCTTCCAGCACGATTGTAACGGCACTCGGCCACGGATTTTCCCACGTGATTCCGGTAGAGACCATCGGCCAGGCCAATGCGCTTCGTAACGCTGACAGCCTGCTTGCCGGTGAGCGCCACTGCAAAAAAATCCCGGAGTTCGACTTCAACAACTCACCGACCACGATCATGAAAGGCGACTACACCAACAAGCACCTGATCCTCACCACCACCAACGGCACACGCGCGATCCAAAAAGCAGAGCGGGCCAACCACCTGATGATCGGCAGCTTCCTCAACGCCACCGCCTGTATCAAACACGCGCTTACCCAAAAGCTCGACATCACCCTCTATTGTGCCGGCACACGCCAGGAATTCGCCTTAGAAGACGGTCTTGCCGCCGGTTACATGGTACACAAAGCCAAGCAGCTTAACCCGCACATCCACACCTGCGACCTCGCCGAAGCACTGGAAAAAAGCTATCTCTACCTCGCTGACAGAATGCCTGACCAGCTGATGCTGACCACCACAGGCAGACGGCTCGTGCAGCATAATTTTGTAGAGGATATCCTGCATTGCGGCAAGATCGATCTGTATAATCTTGTCCCCGTGATCAAGGAAAAACGCATACTCCCCCACCTTGTCTCATAAAACTGAAAGGAAGACACTGGGACAGGGGTTCGATCGATCATGAATATGATGTCTGGAGAGGTCATGCTGGTCATTCTGATTGTGGTGGGTCTTGTCGGACGCTCCCCGATCATCGCGACCGCGGCCAGCATGCTCCTCGTATTGAAGCTAACGTCATTGGAGCGTTTTTTTCCTACTGTAGAGCGTCGGGGTCTGGAGTTGGGTCTGTTGTTTTTGACCATCTCCGTACTGGTTCCGTTCGCCAATGAAAAAGTCTCGATGAAAGACATCACCCCCCTTTTCACCACATTGGTCGGTGTACTTGCGCTGACAGGCGGGGCTTTGGCCACCTGGATGAACGGAAAAGGCTTAGACATTCTTCGCACAGAGCCTCACCTGATTGTCGGCTTAGTGATTGGCTCCATCATCGGGATCGTCTTCCTGCGCGGTGTTCCTGTAGGGCCTCTGATGGCAGCTGGCATTACCGCTTTTCTGATGAAAGTGATCGAGTTATTCACGAAATCTAACTGATTTTGTCAACCAGTGTAATTTTTGGTTGACTTATTTTTTTATAAGAAGGTAGTATCATATCAAGGAGGGAAAATAGCCCCATGATGAAAATGATGCTATCCAGTCTAAGCCGTAAAGAACAGGCCCACGTCACCCGTCTTACCAGACATTTGACTGCTTACATGTTGGAGCATTACCGTCATCAACCAGAGTTTGACCCCAGCCGTTTTCCCAGTATCGCTCTGTGCTGCGCGGTTGAAAATCCGGAACTTCCTCTTTCAATGTTAGAAGATTTCGTCAAAATCGGGGTCTGGATTTTTGATTTCGATTCAGCACTTGACCAGCGGCGCTTCAGCAAGAGCGAATTGGCTAAGCGTCTCAAGCAGTTCGAGCAGATAGTCCGTGGCAATCCGTCAGCAGGCATACCCGCAGACCCTTACGGACGGGCGCTTGCCGATCTCACCCTCAATCTTCGCAATAAGCCCCTCTTTACCTCCTTGGAATACATATGGCAACATACCTACCTCCGCATGATTGATGCGATGCTGTTTGAGATCGCCGAGGACGGCAAGCCGCTGACGTTGGAGACGTACCTTGACCGGAGCACCTTCAGTATCGGGCTCCCGTTCTATGTGATCAGTACATGGATTTTGCGTGATGATGCCACCGCTCTCCTCTGCCAAAGTGATCTCTTGGAGATGCTGACGGCGGCCAGCACCTGTATCCGCCTCGCTAATGACCTGCAATCCGCCGATCGGGAACGTCTCGAAGGCAAGATGAATTCGCTTTTTATAGAAGAATCCAAAATGCTTGCAGCCGGTCTTGACCCGGATTCCGCCCGTGAGCAAAGCCGGCTGAAGATCCAAACCCTCTTGGATCAACACATGGTGAACTTTCAACAATTCTGCGACGACCGCATCCCGCATAAAAAATCACTGCGCCGCCTGACACAGTTCGTTGTCGGTTTTTACCGGCATTATGATTTTCACTCCGCCCCTGCGATCCATGAGCAAAAGCAGGACGGCAACTCGGAACAGGAGCCGGAGCCGAGACGGAACCATAAGGATCATTGTATCGCACCCATTCCATAACAAAAAGACATGCCACCTGATGCGGGGCATGTCTTTTTACTTGGATACTTATACCTACGTATGTTGACGCTGTTACGCGCGGGACACGTATGCTTGGGTACGGGTGTCGATGATGAGTTTGTCGCCTTCGTTTACGAAGAGCGGTACGTTTACGATGAAGCCGGTTTCGAGGGTAGCTTTTTTGGTTGCACCAGTAGCGGTGTCACCTTTGATACCTGGTTCGGTTTCGGTAACAGTCAGCTCAACAGAGTTAGGAAGCTGAATTCCGATGGTTTCACCGTTGTATTGCATGATTTGCACGTTCATGTTCTCTTTCAAGAAGTTGAGCTCGTGCTTGATTTGATCATACGTGAAGGTGAGTTGCTCGTAAGTTTCGGTGTTCATGAAGGTATAGTCATCACCTGTCGCATAGAGGTATTGCATGGTGCTGGTCTCGATGCGGGCAGGGTTTACTTTTTCACCACCGCGGAAAGTCATCTCGGTTACGTTTCCGTTACGCAGATTGCGAAGTTTGGAGCGTACGAACGCAGCGCCTTTCCCTGGTTTTACGTGTTGGAATTCAAGTACTGTAAAGATGTTGCCATCTACTTCGATTGTTAAACCCGTACGGAAATCGTTTACTGAAATCATGATAAGCCTCCTAATCAATTAACCATGTAACATAGCCATAAATTAGTATAAATTAGACTGACAAAATGAGCAACTCTTTCGTTGACTTGGTCAGAATCTCGATACCATTCTCCGTGATCACCACGTCGTCTTCGATACGCACACCACCGAGGCCGCTTACATAGATCCCCGGCTCAACGGTTACAACCATACCCGGTTCGAGGGTGACTGGTACCGCTGTTGCAGAGAGATTTGGCAGCTCATGGACATCGACACCCAGACCGTGGCCGGTAGAGTGACCGTATTCTGCACCATAGCCTGCATCCGTAATGATATCACGGGTCAGCGCGTCTGCGTCTTTGGTATTCACGCCTGGCTTGAGGTTGTTGACACAATTCAGCTGTGCTTGGAGGACGATATTGTAGATCTCTACCATTTTCGGATCTGGCTCACCCACTGCAAAGGTACGGGTAAGGTCTGAGTTGTAGCCCTTGTAGGCTGCACCAAAGTCCAAGGTAACCATGTCGCCTTTTTCAATCACTTTTTCACTGGCGCGGCCATGTGGCAGTGCGCCGCGATGACCGGAGGCAACGATGATATCGAAGGCTGCTCCGGTCGCCCCTTGCTTGCGCATGAAGAATTCCAGTTCCATCGCGACATCCAACTCGCGCATGCCCGGCTTTATGTAGGTAAGGATATGGGAATACGCTTCATCAGCGATACGAGCTGCTTCACGCATGATCGCCAGCTCTGCTTCATCTTTATAAGTACGGAGGGTTTCGATCAGGCCAGTGGTTGGAACCAGCTCGATGCCGTCGAAGGCGTTGCGCCAGGTTTCATAGGAAGCCAGTGAGATGTGGCTTGCTTCTACGGCCAGCTTTTTCACACCCATGCGCTTTAATTCTTCATAGAGGGTAGGTACGTTGCGGCGGTCGTTGTTGACTACTTTGAAGCCTTTTGCTTCATCCGCAGCTTGATCGGTATAACGGAAATCGGTGACAAACACCGCTTCATCCGCTGTGATCAGCACAGAACCTGTAGAGCCGGTAAAACCGCTGACATAAGTACGGTTGACGGGATGCTCGGTGAGGAAGGCGTCAGCGCCCTGCTCACGGAATGCGTTTCTCAGCTTATCGATACGTGGATTCATGATAGACCTCTCCCTTATTCTCTCGTCTGTTTACGATTGAGCTTTGGCGGTACTAAGACGGCGGACCAGTGTGCGCAGGGCCCATTCATAGCCATCAGCGCCAAGACCTGTGATCTGACCGACTGCAATCGGAGCGATCACAGAGATCTGGCGGAATTCTTCGCGGGCATGGACGTTGGAGATATGCACCTCAATCGTCGGAATCCCAGTCGATGCGATCGCATCACGAATTGCATAGCTGTAATGCGTAAAGGCGGCCGGATTGATCACCAGACCATCGTGGACGCCCATCGCCTGCTGAATCGTCTCGACCAATTCACCTTCAAAGTTGGATTGCTTATGCTCGATCTTAACACCGAGCTCCTGTGCGACGTTTTCCAACTTGGCTGTGATATCTGCCAGCGTCTGACTACCATAGATGTGCGGTTCCCGTTTTCCCAGCATGTTTAGGTTAGGACCGTTCAGCACCAGAATGGAGATCATGCTTTCCCCTCCAGAAAATGAGTCTTCTCCTCATTCTACCACAGGAAGCAAACGCCTGCACAGGTCAACCAATCAGGACAGCTACTCTTCGCCGTACGCCTCTGCCGAGATCGTCATCGCGATGAACATCCCAAGCGTGATGAACCACAACAGCTCGGTGCTGAGTGTATCATAGCTCCACATCCCCATCCGAAAAAACAGACCAAACGGCACAAACAGCACGAGGCCGTACAGGATACCGATCCACCACATTTTCACTTTGGACAGAAGCAGTTTATACACAGCCGCCGCTACGAGAATCACCCCGAACAGCATAATCGCCCCAATCGCGACACCGGCTCTGGTATCTTCCCCAGCCATCCCCAGCAACGGACGTGAGAAGACACGCACCCCGTACGGCGTAAAACTAAAGAAAAATGAGATCAGTCTAAGGAACCCCCAGATGACTGTCCCCCAGAATGCGATCTGAAACACGGTATTCCAGCTGACTTCTTGGGGCTGTACTTCACCTTTGTCCCCAAAACGATGCCTTACATCTGTCGTCATCATTGATCACCTCCTCCGTAGTATGCACGGATGATGAAAAAGTAATGTCGCCCATGATCTACTTGTAGCAGGAGAATTGCCTTTTGCGTTAAAATAGTAAGATATAAGGAGTGTGATCAAAATGACGCAAAAAGTTCCAAGCTATGGTGGACAAGCCGTCATCGAGGGCGTCATGTTTGGCGGCTCTAAAGTTACGGTGACCGCCATTCGCAAAAAAGACCAAGAGATTGAATACTTCGAAGAATTGCGCAAGGAGCGCAAATGGGTGAATAACTTAAAGAAAATCCCGTTTTTACGCGGTCTCGTCGGATTGGTGGAGGCGAGTGCGAACGGAGCGAAGCATTTGAATTTTGCCTCTGAGCAATACAGTCAGGAAGCAGGAGAAGAGTCTGCAGGCCCGTCCAAGCTGACACTGGTGCTGGGTGTGGCAGTCGTCGGTGTGCTCTCCTTCATCTTCGGGAAGCTGATGTTTACCGTGCTGCCTGCGGTGATAACAGATGCATTCTTTAACCAGTGGGTTCCGCGCGGTTTCGCTTCCAACCTGCTGGAGGGTGGGATCAAGACGATCCTGCTGTTGGGTTATATCTATGCGATTGCCCAAGCGCCATTGATCAAACGTCTGTTTCAATACCATGGTGCTGAGCATAAAGTGATTAACGCGTTTGAAGCTGGGGTAGAATTAACAGTAAAGAATGTGCAAAAATTTTCCACCCTGCATTACCGCTGTGGTTCCAGCTTCCTGATTTTCACTGTGCTGGTTGGTGTTGTGGTCTACTCCCTGTTTGATTACAACACCATGTGGGAACGTGTCGTTCAGCGTATTATCCTGTTGCCTCTGGTCATCGGCTTATCATATGAGGTGCTTCAGTTCACCAACAAGCTGCGCGATATTCCGGTGTTGCGTTTCCTCGGTTATCCGGGCTTGTGGCTGCAAAGAGTCACCACCCGTGAGCCGGATGATACCCAAGTGGAAGTAGCGATCGCCTCTTTTAACAAGATGCGTGAGCGCGACGATGAGCTCAAGCTCCAACCCACTTTGAATGCGACTGGATAACGCCTGGTTTTTGCACTCCATCCAAATGAGGTGAGGTCCGATGAAAACCCGCATTCATCCTCTCGTTCTTGCCGTGATCATTCTTGGGGCGATCGGTTTTATCGTATCGCTTGTGAACAATCCGGTGTACGTGATTCTGACGATTGCGCTGACTGTTCTTGTTGTGTATCTGATCAGCAACTATCTGCGTACGGGCCGCCTGCTGCCACGGTTCTCTGCCCCCTCTTCCTCTACAGCCAGACCGAACAAGACCCAGACGAAGAAAAGCAGCTCTGCCACCCGCAAAAACATTCCGTTCACGGTCATCGAGGGCAGCAAAGGCAAATCAGGCAAATCCAATGACAAAGATTCCAAACCCAAAATCTATCACTGACATACAAAAAACGGTTGCCCCACGAAATTGGCGGGCAGCCGTTTTTTGTTAGGATGGTCACTTCACTTTACATCTATGTTGCCGGACGTTTGGTGCTGGTCTGCTCTTCAACCAGGTGTACCCATCCATTACTCCATCTGGCGGTACTCTTTGACATACGCCTCAAAATCCCAATGGTCTAAAAACTTCCCCGCTGCTTCCCTGCCAGATTTCCAGAGAGCATCACGGGCAGCTTTATCCAGTCCAAAGTCCACCAGCTTCACGCCCAGCGTCGGAATGAAGATCGTCCGGATCGCACTTGATTTTTTGATAAAAAAGCGGTCGTGGGCCTCCAGCAGCGTGGTAATCAACTCACGGGTATAGCTGTACATCCCAAGTATCTTCGCCGGTGGCTTCGTGTACCCCTCCCCGCTCAGCCGAAACCCAAAGGTGGGCCAGCGCGGTGTGGTCGGCACATCAAACAGCCAGACCGGGAAGTTGCTTAACAAGGCCCCATCGACGATCATATACGGAGTCTTTTTGTCGTAGATCAAGGTCGGTTGAAAATAGTAAGGAATCGACGCACTCATCCGCACCGCTCTGGCAATCGGAAAATAGTTAGGATCGATCCCGAAGTCCTTCAGATCATCTGGCAGGATCAGCATGCGCCCTCCTGTAATATCAGAGGCAATGAGTTTGAGCTTGTCAGCGGGCAGATCGCCGAACGTACGGATTCCTTTTTTCCGCAAAAACTCGTCGATCATCCACTCCACCGGATCGCTCGGATAGACTCCTTTATAAAGCAGCACGCTGGCCATATGACCGATCAGGGGCAGCTTGCCTACACCCGTGCGTTTGATTAGATTCGTGAAATCATACTCATAAAAAACATCCCACAATTCCTTCCCCGTATACCCTGCCGCCAACAGACTTGCCGTGATGGCCCCTGCAGACGTACCCGCGAGCCGCTGCCACTCATACCCGCGCTCCTCCATCTCCATCACAGCCCCTGCAAACGCAAGCCCCTTAATCCCGCCACCTTCAAAGACAGCATCCGCTTTCACGGTCCCTCCCCCTCTCCCCTTTTCCCCCATAGTAGAATGTAGAGAATAGGCAGGATGTCTTATGACAAAAAGAGCTTTATGCCTGTCATATCATGGTGAATACAGGATCGAGGAACCTCTGATTGATTTAGAAAGGCAGGTGGCTGAAAATGCGGATAACTGGAGTGTAGCCATGGGTGACAAGGCAGCATTACGGGGATTGAGAGTCGTACGGTTCGTTTTCGGTTTGTGTGTATCATTTTTTGTTTTTTGTGGATGTTCGGCTGCTGGCAGAGTGAGAGGATGATCTGTTTGTAAGGAGACCGGCTGAACAAAGTGAGGGAAAGGCGACTGGAAAACAGATCATCCTCTCACTCCTCCCGGAGTGTGATCCAAAGCTAATGCCAAAATAAAAAGCAGACACCTCAATGTGCCTGCTTCCGGTCTATACCTCTGGGTTGGTCTCCAGTTCTTGTTCTTCTTTTTGCTCCAGTTCATCCTTGATCCGGTGAAGGTCTTCGATCCGGGCAGCATCTGCTTTGAAATACTGCACCAGGTATTCGATGCTGGTCAAAGACTCCCAACTCAGATGATGCTCGATTCCCTCTACGTCTCTATAGATGTGTTCTTCATCGACACCGATGATGCGCAGGAAATCCTCCAATAAAGCGTGGCGGCGAACCAGCCGCTTGCCTACTTTTTTGCCCTTCGGTGTGAGTACCAGACCGCGGTACTTCTCGTACACCAAGTAGTTGTCCTTATCCAATTTTTGTACCATTTTGGTGACAGAGGAAGGATGGACTTCCAGAGCCTCGGCGATATCGGAGACGCGTGCATATCCTTTTTCATCGATCAGGCTATAGATTCGTTCGAGATAGTCTTCCATACTCGGAGTTGGCACTGTCATCCCTCGTTTCCAGCATAAAATTCCCCGTAAAAAAAGCACGTGAAACCATCATACCTCGGAACAAGGGTAAGTTTCAAGCCCGGGAGTGATAAAGTTTATCATTGCTGCACTTGTTATGTCAATCGCTTCACAAAGTCGACCAAATCAGTGCCGAGCGCCTCAAAACGGGCTTGCAGCTTTTCGTCTTTGAGCTTTCCTGTCTCATCAAACGCCATGTAGGAGCTTGACACAGACGGGCTGGATGGGAGCGGCCATGCGTGCAGATTGCGCATGATCATCTGCAGGGTGTTGGTCGTGTTGGTGGCGCCCATAGAGCCTCCGGCGACACCGAGGATGGCGACCGCTTTGCCTTGGAGGATACGGCCGGAGAGGAAGTCAATGGCGTTTTTCACAGCGCCGGTCATGTTGCCGTGGTACTCAGGAGAGCCGATCACCAGACCGTCTGCTTCTGTTACTTTGCGTATGAATTCATGTACTTGCTCAGGATATGTGGTTGCATCTTCGCGGTCATCGTAGATGGGCAGGTTGATGTCACCCAGATGAATCAATTCAGTCTGTGCGCCTGCACGCTTCGCTGCTTCGAGGACGATGTTGACTGCTTGTTTGGTGGTGGAGCCTTGACTCATGCTTCCGGAAATTCCGACTACTTTCATACCATTCACCCCATGGAGTTATTTGTTAGTGATGCTGTTGATGCTATTATATCCCATTATTTATACTTAGTAAACAAAAATGTTTCGTATATTTTCTTCGCACCCTTAGTTCTGAACTCCTGTGCCAAGCTCATACACTTGTACCATGATGGAAAAAGGATGATGAACCATGAAACACGAGACCTTGCGTGCCGCTGCCCTCTTTGCCTTTTCCATGCTGGGGCCTGCTTATCTGAGCGGGTTTGAGTGGTTGCGGTTCTTTTCTTACTTCGGCACCTGGGGCTCAATCGGACTGATCGTTGCGGTCGCGGCGCTGGTCTGGATGCAGCTGGGCCTGGCCCGGATTATGGCACAGCATCATCTGCGCTCCCTGCGAGACCTGTTCGGCGTCCTGATCGGGCCGCTGTCCGCCTCCAGCATGCATCTGCTCTATATCATTCTGCTGCTTGGCATGAGCGGGCTGATCATCGCACAGGAGGCCGTGCTGCTCAGTCAGATGACACCGCTGTCGATCACGGTATCGGTCTGTATCGTGGCTCCACTGGTCTTTTTGGCAGCCGGGCAGACTTGGGGCCGGTTGGGCATACTCGCTATGGGCGTATTGGGACTGGGGAGTCTCTATCTGCTGCTGCAATTCTTCTCGCAGTCACATGTACCGATGCCAAGCCTCCTCTATCAGATGAACGCCAAATGGCTGTGGCATGCGCTCTTATTTATCGCCCTGCACGGTTTTCTCAGCCTGCCGGTACTGGTGTCCATCGTCTCCAAAACCACTGATCAGGCTTTGGTACCGCGCGGGATTGTGCTTGGCGGGGCTGTGTTTGGTGTCATTGCACTTGCCGTTCATTTTTCCATCCTCTCCCATTGGCATGATGTCCACAACAGCAATCAGCCTTTGATGCAGATTCTCACCCAGATGTTTCCCTTTGGCACCTATACCTACGGGGTGACGGCTTTGTTGACCGGGCTGCTTGGTGTGGGATTGTGGCATTATGGCTTGGCGGCACCGATTGTCGAAGAGTTCGAGCTGCGCCAAAGCGCGGTACTCTTGGTGCTGATGCTCGGCAGTCTGCTCTTTACCGCTGTGGTTCTGTGGAGCCCGTGGCTATCTATGGTCATCTACTCGTCGCTTACGTACACAGGTCTCGCCCTTCTTGGGATGTTCCTCCTCTATCTGTATCGCGGCAGACAAAAACCCTCGGACTAACTCCCTGTTTTGGGAGTGTCGAGGGTTTTTCCTTGTCTTGCAGCCTATTCTGCAATCGGCAGGGTGATGTGGACGGTCGTGCCGATGCCCACTTCGCTGTCGATTTTGATCGTGCCGTTGTGGTTTTCGATAATCTTGTAGCTGACCATCAGGCCAAGACCTGTCCCTTTTTCCTTGGTCGTGTAAAACGGTTCGCCCAGCTTCTGCACCCGCTCACTGGAAATCCCACAGCCCTGGTCGATGAAGCGGATCTTCACGCGTCTGGTCGACTCCGCTCCGATGCAGATGCGGATATCACCGCCGTCCGGCATGGCTTCGATCGCATTTTTGAGAATATTGATAAATACTTGCTTGAGCTGGTTCTCTTCGCAGACGATGGACGGCAGGCTGCCTTCCCCGTGCTCCAGCAAGATATGTACATTATTCATCAAGGCCTGTGACTCCAGCAAGGTGATGACACTGCCCAGCAGGCTGCCAAGCTCCCGTTTTTGAAAATGAATCGCCTGCGGCTTCGCCAGAACAAGCAGTTCACTGACGATAAAATTAATCCGGTCCAGCTCTGAGAGCATAATGTCACAGTACATCGAGTTGCTGACGTTCTGGGTATGCAACAGCTGGATGAAGCCGCGCAGGGCAGTCAGCGGATTGCGGATCTCATGGGCGATCCCGGCTGCCAGCTGTCCGAGCATCGAGAGCTTATCGGAATTGCGCAACAGCTCTTCGGTACGCTTGCGCTCGGTGATGTCACGCCCGACCAGCACGAAGCTCTCCACCTCGCCGACAGCATTGGTGATCGGCATGCCCAATGCTTCGAGCAGAATCCAGTTACCGTTACAATGCTGATAACGCAGCTCGATTAAAGCGGGTGAGTTTTCCACTACCATCTGCCCGAAACGCGCCTTGACCGGCTCCACATCGTCCGGATGCACGTAGCTAAAGGTGGACTGGCCCTCGAATACCTCTGGTGTAAACCCGAGCAGCTGCTTGTGAGACGGTGACGCATAATGCACCGTTCCATCCAGTGCGACCAGACGGATCAAGTCAGACATATTATCAGCAATCAGACGGTATTTGGCTTCGCTCTCATGCAGTGCCTCTGCCAATCGGCGGTACCGCTCCTCGCTCTCCTGCAATGCCTGCATGGAGCGCTTCTGATCCGAGATATCGCGGATGATACCCGATATGGCCACCACTTCCCCGACGGCATTGCGGATGGGCGACATGGTGAGCGAGATATCGATACGGGTGCCGTCTTTTTTCAGCTTGGTCGTCTCATATCCCCTGACCTGGCCCCCGTTGATCACCACCTCGTGCAGCTCGCTGATCATCCGTTTGGACTGCTCACTCTGTAGAGGCAGCTCTTTGCCCAGCAACTCTCCGGTGGTATAACCAAAAATCTGCTCGAATGCATCATTGACCGCCCTGATCTTGCCGTCCAGATCAACGACGACGATGCCATCTGCGTTGTTTTTGAATAAGGATTCCAGCTGCTCCTTGGCCATCATCAATTCTTCCTGTGCCCGGTGCTGCTCGGTCTCATCATAGCCCAAGATGGCAATTCCCTTGCGCCGGCCGTCTGGATAGTAGGTTGGGATTTTGGTGACGGCTAAGTGACGGAAGGAGCCGTCCGGCATGATGAGGGTCTCGTTGAACTGGCAGACCTGGCCTTTTTCCCATGTCTGTTCGTCGCTGGCCGCGCAGGTGAGGAGCGCCTTTTTGAACGGAATCATCTGTACCAGCTGGCTGTCAGTCTTCCCCCGGTAGGGGACGCCATCGAGCTGGAACAGCTGCTCGGCAGCCCGGTTAGCCTCCAGCCATCTGCCGTCTGCATCTTTAAACGAGATGACATTGGGCATCGCATCGATCAAGGCGCGCAGCTGCGCTTCCGTCTGTGTAAGCGATTGTTTCGATTGGATCAGCTCTGCCAGATCCTGCCGAATGTAGCGGTACAGCATCATCACCATGGACAAGAGCAATAACATCTCCACCGTCCAATGGATAAAATCAGCCGCACGTCCCTCCCCCAAGTGTTCCCGGAGCAACAGATGGGTTGTCCACAGCGCGACAGTCGTGATCCCTATAAAAACAGTGGGCACTCTCCAGAAGTTCCACTTTCTCTTGACCTTTTGCACGTTTGCTTCTGTATTCATATAACGCCTCCCCAACAGCCGACGGATCATCTGATCAAATCATCAAAATCTCTTACCTATAAAGTAAAATAGTTCCACAACTTTATCATTTTAACAGAAAACCCCCGGCTGATGGAAGATCAACCAGGGGTTTGCGAGAAGATATCGATCCAAATTTTGATGGTGACGCTAAAAATTAAGACAGCGAGCAGGCTTCTGAGCAGCCGGGCATTGAGTTGACGACCTACCTTGGTGCCAAGCGGTGCTGCGATGATGCTTGTGCCAATCAGAATCAGAGCGTGTAACAGCAGCACGTCACCGCCGATCAGCTTGCCCACCCCGGCACCCACCGAGGATAAAAAGGTGATGGCAAGCGACGAGGCAATCGTGATCCGCGTCGGAATGCGCAGGACAGACAGCATGACCGGAACCAGCAAAAATGCACCTCCGGCTCCGACCACCCCGGAAGCAAGCCCGACGGTAAGAGCCGATCCAACCGCCAAGCCCCTGTTGAAGGTCACCTCGGACAGTGGCAGATCATCCACCCCTTTTTTGGGGATGACCATCATGACAGAGGCGATGCTGGCAAGGATGGCGTACATCAGATTGACGGCCGCAGACGACATCAGACTGCCGCCGAATGCCCCGGTAAAGCTACCGATCAAGACCGCAGAGCCCATCGTGAGCACCAGCCCCGGATGGATCAACCGTTCCCGACGCAGGGACAAGACCCCTGATAATGTGGCGGCAAACACCTGCAGAGCAATCATCCCTGACACCTGATGCGGCGTATAGTGGATCACGCCAAGCGCCGCTGGAATATACAGAAGCATCGGGTAGGTGATGATTGCACCGCCAATCCCTAATAGACCGGACAGAAACGCACCGATGAATCCAATCGCGATTAATGTGAAAAATAATCCTGTTGTCATAGCTCCTCCTCTTCCCGTGAAGAGTGGCTTCTTGTGGGTACGGGACATATGATGAATCAAAAGCAAATATGCATGGACCATTGCAATCTCCATGGTATCAATATGAATCAACTTTTTCTATAGACAGTACTGGACTTTTGCAAAAAATATGTTAATCTTATATCCAAGTAAATGCATAGGAATTATGCGGTTATGAAGGCGGTGACCATTCAGATGCTCCATAAGCTCTTCTCCTTTTTCAAGGAACAATGCCCGCACTGCAAGGCAGAGCTGGTTCTGACAGATGATACGATGACCTGCTGCAAGGAGTGTCCCCATGGGCATTATCGGATTGAGACCCACCCGCATCTGGACGTCCAGATCGAAACTCATCATTACAAAGATGGAGGGTGCTAAATCCGTGAATCCGGACATACCAACAGACCATCCGTGAACAACGATAAGCTGATGATGTGACAGCTTGCGGTGATCCATGGATGGTCTGTTTTTTTATGTGGAGATAAGGAAAGCGCCACCCCCGTTCGGAGGCAGCGCTGGTCAGTGTACCTTACTCAAGAGACTGGTTCGGATCTTCCGCCATATGCTTTTCGGCATACGCGATCATCTTCTTCACCATGTTGCCACCAATCTTCCCCACTTCGCGTGTGGTCATCTCGCCCCAACCCCGCTGCTCGATATCGTCATCGAGACCAAGCTCGTGCGCCGTTTCCATCTTCAGACGGTTCATCGCGTCCTCTGCTTGTGGTACGACCAGGTGGTTTCTGCTCAAGTGGTAACACCTCCTGTGGCTAGTATGAGGATAACTGTCGGGTTTCATGAAAAAGAATCATGATGACGGTTTGGTAAGACCCCGCAGCAGCAGATCGATATGATGATTCATTAATCTTTCTTTGTTGGTGCCGTCCAATTTTTCAAAACTGGTGATTAGCGACGTGACACCATGGATCGAAGCCCATAGGGACTGACTGATAATATACGGATCTTCCTGCACGAAAACACCTTGCTCCACGCCACCGCGGATCGCTACTACCAGCTGGTCGAAGATCTTCAGTCCGCTGTCATCTTCCTTGAGCGCGATATTGATCCGTTGCAGATTTTCCACAAAAATCAGTTTGTAGTAATCAGGCGAATCCAGCCCGAACTGCATGTAAGCCCGGAGTCCTGCCCGAATCTTCCCTATAACATCTGCTCCCTCGTGCTCCGCAATCGCATCGGTGATCGCGGTCATGAATTGAGAGAAGCCTTTTTGCAGGAGATGGCTGAGGATTTCATCTTTATTGGCAAAGTAGAGATAGATGGTCGTGGGCGAATAGTCGATCTGCTGTGCGATTTTACGCATGGATACTTTTTCGTATCCCTCTTCGAGAAAAAGTTGTGTCGCGGCATCAATGATTTTCTTCTTGATCTCCTCAGTTTCTCTTCGCCGTCTTTCAACGTGTCCCATAATGCGTCTCCTTTGTTTCAATAAGGGTGATAATATCTAGTCTCGACTAAATTACCCGTAATAAACCAAAAGAAAACGCTTTTGAGCCTACTCGTCCTTGTTGCGGTCGATAAATTCTTGAATTTTTTTATCCTCCCAATCTTTTGAGAACAGGGAGAAGGTGTTAAATACGCCCATACCGTGGAAAAACAGACCGATAAACCAGCCGCCAAGCGGGTAGATGAACCAGATTTTGTCCGTATCCTGCAGCATATTAACCGTAAACAGCAAGGCATTGACCAGCAAAAAGACGAGCAGGTGGCTGTAGAAGCCTTTTAATTTTTTGACACGGCGCCGGGCTTCTTCGTACTGCGGGTGTTCCTTCATGGACATGGTGGTCTGCACACTCCTTTTTTGGGTGAAATGCTCCTTGTACAACCTATGAGGCAAGCGTCAATTTAGCCCCGTTTTCTTTCATTTCGCTGGGAGTGGTACTATAATCAAATGATCTGCCTTACGCACAAGAGGCGAAATCGTACAGGAATGCGGTGATTTGGTTTGGATTTGGAACTGACGGGAGAGCGAATCATTCCCAACTTAATGAAGCCCTCCAACGGGATGTTGTTGGAGCATCTGGCCCGCTATTATTTTTCTACTCCTTATGTATATGGTCGTGTCCTTGATATTGCCTGTGGGGTTGGCTATGGAACCCAAATGATCGCGAAAAACTGCCGCCTCGAAGCGACCGAGATCATCGGCGTCGACCTGGACCCGGCAAGCATCCGCTACGCGCAGAGCTACTATTATCATCCGATGGTGACCTACCAGGTGGAGGATGCGCTTGACCCACTTTTGCCAGAAAAATTGGGCCAATTCGATACGATCGTCAGCTTCGAGACCATCGAGCATGTCCCCGATGACCGACTGTTTATGAAAAATATTTATGACATGCTCAAGCCAGGCGGCATGCTGGTGCTCTCCTCCCCTTTTGGGCGTGGGCGTGGAATGCAGACGAGTGAGAAGTTTCATGTGCATCAGCTGACACCGGAGGAATTTGCGGAGCTATTTGTCGAGTTTCCGTTCTCTGAAGTGGAGATCTACTACCAGCGGGGCGTGACGATCGAGCCGCCTAGGAAGGATGTACGTTATTTTATAGGCGTAGCCGTATGTAAAAAGTAGACCTGACTCAGAGGAGTGGTGAGGAGGAGATGACCTGTTTGTAAGGAGACCGGCTGAACGAAGTGAGGGAAAGGCGACTGGAAAACAGGTCATCTCCTCCTCATCACTCCGGGTACGCAATCTGCTAATTCTTCATCATGTATAAAAGCACCCACCCCGAGTGAAGACTGATCCTATTTGCTGACTTATCGATTTCTACGTTTCCATATAGGAGGTTCACTTTATGAAACTGTCAGGCAACACCATCCTCATCACAGGCGGTTCCACCGGGATCGGACTGGCCTTCACCGAGCGGCTGCTTCGAGCGGGGAATGAAGTGATTATCTGCGGGCGCCGTGAAGAAAAATTGCGGGAAGTCCAAGACAAATATCCACAAGTCCACATACGAGTATGTGACGTGGCAGAAGAATCCGATCGTCTGGCTCTGTATGAGTGGATCAAAAGCGAGCACCCCAAGACCAATATCTTGTTCAACAATGCAGGGATTCAGCGCCGGATGAAGTTTCTGGAGGATCAGGAGGAATGGAGTGTTAGCCGCCAAGAGATCGTGATCAATCTGGAAGCGCCGATCCACCTCTCCACCCTGTTTCTTTCGCATCTGCTGGAGCAGGAGAATCCAGCGATCATCAATGTGACATCAGGACTCTCCTTTGCCCCGTTGGCGATTGCGGCGATCTACAGTGCGACCAAGGCTGCCCTGCACTCGTTCACCATGTCTCTGCGCCACCAACTGGCAAAGACCAACATACGCGTGATCGAGATCGTGCCTCCTGCGGTCAATACCGACTTGGGCGGTGCGGGGCTTCATACATGGGGTGCCGATGTCAATGAGTTCGCAGATTCGATCATGGCGAGACTGGAAAAAGGAGAGACAGAAATCGGGTTCGGTACCTCCGAAGCAGGCCGACTTGCTTCCCGAACGGAAAATGACGAGCGGTTTGAGCGGATGAATTCTCAATTCGTGTAACGGGAACAGGTACTCCTGATATGGTGTGGATATTCACAACCTCCCGTCAGAGAGCAATAGAAAAAACGGACCCCTTCCGAGCGGAGTCCGTTTTTTTATACCTGCTTGTATTCAAAAAGCCTCTTTTCTGCATATCTGACACAGAACATCGCCAGAAAAAAGATGATCATGCTCAATACAAAATCCATCAGCAGATTCTCTGTCCGTACAATCCCGATGTAGATGAGAAACCGGTTATAGGCGATAAACCAGCCGACAGCAAAATAGGACCATAGCTTACTCAACCGAAACGTACCAATCCCCGCAAGAATCACTCCAAAAAACAATGCCGTCAACGTATTAAACGCACTGCTGTCCCGCCCCATCTGCTCGATCCAATGCACATGAAAGCTCCTGATCTGAAGCACTCCATACAGGCCAATGTTCAACGGAACAAATACCCCATAAAAGACCGACAGCAATGTGCCAAACATCACCCATTTTTCAGGTGACCTCCCAAGACGCTCCCACCAGTGACGGACCACCGGAAAATAAAAAATGAGAATAGGAAACGTATACCAAGGTCTCCACCACATCGGCCTGTAGATATCGGTACTGATAAAAAACACTTCTATCCCGGCAAAACAGGCAGCCAGAACCACACTCCACACCCATTTGCCGCGATACACAATGTACAAAAGAGCGGCACCAGGCAATACCAGCCCATTGACAATGGCTCCGATATGGGAATCATATTTGCCTTTGATGATCCCTGGATCGTATTGGTACGCCTCTCCCCAGACATAGATCATATAATCGAAAAACAGCGTGACACCTGAAACCGCGATGAAGAATACCAGCAAACGGGAATCTCTGGTTTTCCGATAAGCGATGCCTGCATTCACCAGCGTCAGGAGAATCAGAGCGAGATAACACCAGATCCCAAGACTCAGAACGACCACCTCAAAAAGGGATTTGGACTTATTATCCCCTCTTCATCAGGATTTCATCTGCGATCAGCTGATAGGAACGAAGACGCGCCTCATAGCTGTGGGTAATCGTGACCAGCATGAGTTCATCTGCCTGGTACAAGGCTTGGAGCTCTCTTAGCTGTTGTGCCACTTCTTTGGGATTGCCAACCACCATTTTCTTTTTCCGCTCAAGGGTCACGGCTGCATCCTCTGGGGTAAAAGGATACTGCTTGGCTTCTTCTATAGATGGGATACCTGTAGTTGCCTCCCCTTTTGCCAGCTGGATCTGCCAGAGATTAGCGCTTAGAGCCAGCTCCTCTGCTTGCTCCGTTGTCTCGGCACAGATCACGGAGACAGCGACAATGGTTGCTGGTTGCTGCTGTCTCGTACTGGCTTGATACTTCTTCCGGTAGCTCTGCAGGATGGCTGGTCCCTCCCGATCGCTCATGAAATGACCGAAGGCGTATGCCATGCCATTCTCTGCTGCCAGCACCGCACTCTTTTCGCTCGTGCCGAGTATCCAAGGCACTGGCGGCACAGCAGGTACAGGAGAGGCGGACAGGCTGGCATACATATGATCCGCCGGAGTGTCGTTATGTAAAAAATGAAGCAGCTCCTGCACAGACTCAGGCATTTTGCGGACTTGTCCCAAAAAGTTGTCGGTCAGAGCAAGCGAAGCCTCAGCTGAACCGCCCGGCGCTCGGCCAATCCCCAGATCGATACGGCCCGGGAACAGCGTCGCCAGCAGGTTGTAGGTCTCGGCTACTTTATAGGGCTTGTAATTCGGGAGCAGGACCGCGCCAGAGCCGATCCGGATCGTCTTCGTATGTGCTCCGATGTAGCCGAGCATGACCTCGGGGGCGGAACAGGAAAGCCCTGCGATATCATGATGCTCGGCGATCCAGTAGCGGGTATAGCCCAGCGCCTCCCCCAGCTGTGCGAGCTTCATCGACTCTTGCAGGGCCTCTCCCGCTGTATGACCGGACGATACGGGTGATTGATCCAGGATACTCAGCCGCATCTCCTACACCTCGTTAAAACGATCCAGCATCGAAATCGTATCAATCAAATGATTATTAAAGATCTGACGGGCCACCGCCAACAGCTCTATGATCATCGGGTCACGCAGCGAGTAGGTAACCTTGTTGCCGTCCTTGGTTCCCACCACGATGTTTTTGTTGCGCAGGATGGCGAGCTGTTGGGAGATTGCCGAGCCTTCACTGCCGATCAAGGCTTGCAGCTCATTGACATTCTTATCTCCCTCTGCCAGCAGTTCGAGGATACGAATCCGTAACGGATGACCTAATGCTTTGAAAAAATCTGCTTTGAATTGCTGCAACTCCAGATTCAATCAGATATCCCCCATTCTTTCTTTATGATTGTTGTTGGGCGCTTTGCGTGCCTTGATCAGACAGAGCCGTACATTCGCGGAAAGCAAAATGCCTGCACCCTGCACATGTGGTCAAGTCCATCTGGGTGAGGGCAAAATTAATCGCTTCTCCGGTACTGTCGAAAAAGTGCTTACTCCCGATGGTTTCATATAGGCCGGTACGTTGCAAGACTTCCTTGGGCTGGGGTTGAATGCCTGAGATCAAGACGATCCCGCCGTGTTGGTGGACATCCTCTATCACATGCGCCAAATTGGCCTCTCCTGTGGTATCCATAAACGGCACCCGGCTCATCCGCAACAAAAGCATGTGGGGCCGATAGCCGATCGTACTCATGATCGACTGTTCAAACATCGCCGCCGCTCCGAAAAACAGGGCACCCTCCACTGTAAAAATGCTGAGCTGCGGGCAATCACGCCCCTCGGTAACCCGATGAGGTGTGACCTTTTCATGCTTGACAGCAGGATCGGGAAGCACCTTGGCGACGGTCAGAATATCACTCATCTGTTTAACGAACAAAATTACCGCCAGAATCAGTCCGACCTCGACTGCTGTGGTCAGATCGGTAAAGACCGTCAGCAGGAAGGTTAGGAGCAGTACGGCAGAATCGCTTGTTTTCGTTTTGAGGATATGCGCAAATTCTTTGCGTTCACTCATATTCCAGGCGACCAGCATCAGGATCGGAGCCATGCTGGCCAGCGGTATGTGCGAGGCATACGGAGCCAGCAGGATCAATACCAAAAAAACCGTAATCCCATGTATGATACCAGATAATGGCGATCTTGCGCCATTTTTTATGTTTGTTGCCGTACGGGCAATCGCACCTGTGGCGGGAATTCCGCCGAACAGTGGTGTGATCATATTGGCAATCCCCTGCCCGATCAACTCCCGGTTGCTGTTGTGCCTGCTCCCCGTCATCCCGTCGGCCACCACCGCGGACAACAGCGACTCAATCCCGCCCAGCATCGCGATGACAAAAGCAGGGCCCAAGAGCGGCTCCATCCTCTCCCATGTCATGTCTGGGAAATGAAAGCCCGGCAGAGCGCTTGGAATCGGGCCGAACGTAGAGCCGATCGTTGCGACGTTTCCCTCTAACAAAAGGGCTGCGACCACGCTAGACACCACCAGTCCCACGAGCGAACCCGGAATCTTCGGAAAAAGGCGCGGAGTCAGCAGGATCATCCCTAAGCAGATCAAAGCCGTACTCACACTGTAAAGATTCAACGTAGAAATGTGCATCACGATCTCCTGCATATTGGAGAGGAAATCCTCATGCTTCTCAATATCACGAAGTCCGAGGAAGTTGACAATCTGCCCCGAGAAAATAATGACGGCGATTCCGGCGGTAAAGCCAATAGTCACCGGACGGGGGATGAATTTGATGAGGACACCCAGCCTGAGCACGCCCATGAGTACGAGCATCACCCCTGCCATGAAGCCCGCGATCAGCAGATTTTCATAGCCGAATTGCATGACGATGGCGAACAGGATCGGAACAAAAGCACCAGTAGGCCCGCCAATCTGATACCTCGACCCGCCAAACAGAGAAATCAGGATGCCTGCGATAATGGTCGTGTAGATCCCGTACTTCGGATCAACCCCGGATGCAATGGCAAAAGCCATCCCCAACGGAATGGCAATAATCCCCACAATCAGCCCCGAGATGCAGTCCTTTTGGAAAGATTCCATGTTGTATCCTTCAAATCGTCCCGTCCACTTCATGTCGTAACCCTTCTTTTTTCGTATATTTGATTATTTGAATATACGAAAAATGATACATCCATACTTTGTCCAAAGTCAATCGGTAAAGGGTGGAGCCGAACTCATCACGGTTGTATATACCCATACTTTTTCATTGACAAAAATTTATTTATGTGGTATGATTGAATATTTTGCTTTTGACTTTTTCTTTTACAAATAATAGCATATGGAATAGGACATACAGATTTCATCCACTTTTAGGAAAAAGAACTCGGAGGGATAACATGATCGCAACCATAGGGATAAAAATGCTGGAGATTACCGCTACACACTGGAATGGCACGAATACCATCCATCCTACGCTGATCTGGGATGAAAACGAGGCCGTCCTCATCGACGCGGGATATCCAGGGCAGCTGCCATTGATCCGCGAAGCGATGGAGCAGGCGGGTGTGCCTTTTGAGAAGCTGACCCATCTCATCATCACCCATCAGGACCTCGACCATATCGGCAGCATGCCCAACATCATCATCGAAGCCTCCCAGCCGATCCAAGTGCTTGCCAATGAACTGGAAAAACCGTACATACAAGGTGAAAAGCGACTGATCAAGCTGACAGATCAGGCGATTGCCTCCCTGGATTCATTGCCGGATGAATGGCGTGAAGGTGTCCGGCGCCTGTTTATGAATCCACCACGCGCTGATGTGGACCGTGTCGTGACAGATGGGGAACAGCTCCCGTTCGGCGGCGGACTTACGATCATCAACACCCCTGGTCACACGCCCGGTCATATCAGCCTGTACTACCATGCCAGCAAGACCCTGATCGCTGCCGATGCGATGAATGTGGTGGATGGCAAATTGACAGGGCCAGCGCCACAGTATACCTATGATCTCGTGCAAGCAAGAGCCTCACTGAAAAAGCTGGCTGCATACGACATCGAGACGGTGATCTGTTATCACGGCGGAATGTATACAGGTGATGCGAATAAGCGGATTGCAGAGCTGGCAGACGAAGAGTAGGTATACTCCTAGGCCAGTTCAGATATCTAGGAAAAACACGCACCAAAAAGGGGCCTTCGCCTCATTGGTGCGTGTTTTTTTACCGAAATCACGGCATGAGAAAGATTTCCTGCAACAGATCGCTGTGCAGATTGATCAGAGAATTGAATTCTTTCGGCTCCTTCTTGTTCTCTAGATTGGGAAGCTCAATGGTCAGCGTCGTAATACCAGCCCGTCCAGCCGTATCGACAGGCGCCCAATCCCCTAACGAATTACCTTGGACACGTTGCTTCGAGAAGTAACGAACAGTCGTTTTGTTCGTATCCTTGAAGCAGCCCATGTTGCCTCCGAATGGCTGAAGCGACGTTGGAATTTTGAGTGCAGGGAGACGCTTGAGTGCCTCTGCTAGCATGCGGTTGGTCAGCTTGTCATCGAAATCAACCTTATTCTGATCGGTCACCCTCTTGGTCGCAGGATCAATCCCGCGTGGATCAACAAAGATACCTGGCCCCTCGCCTCCACATCCTGTTACTTGATCGGTACCGCAGGGGTGACATGCACTCATGATCTGGTGGGCGTGAATGCTTGCCAGGCGCTCCGGTTGAAAGCGCTCTATGAGCTGGATGAGAATCCGATTCTCCGGCACCATTCGCGTGCTCGTCAAGGAACCACTGGAGATGGTCAACCCCCCCGCCTCCCGAATCATCAGCTCTGGTGCCAGCGTTCCTGTCTGTCCGCGCTTACGTGCCTGACTATAATTCTCGCCAGGCAGCGGGAAGTTTCGGTTGGGTTCGATTTCCCGGCAGACCAAGGAAACATTCGTTTGCTGATTGACTGTTACCTTTTGCAGGCCAAGTCCGCCTGAGACATTGCGGCTTTTGGTGGCTAATGTCCTTGGAAAGAGAACGGGAACAAGGATGGTCGTGAAAAAAGGCGGATTTCCCTTGATAGAGGCGTTCGTGAGTGCTTCCCGAAGGCGTTGGACCACCCGGACTCCCGCAGGCTCACTGCCATGGACTCCACCGATGATTAACGCACGACGCGACGACCTGCCTGGGAAAAAGTAAGCCTTCACAGGGAATTTTTCAAGCTGCTGTTCCGCTGCCATATAGCACTTCACCAGTGGTTTCAAAGCCGCATCTTGGAATGCTACTTCAGGATCAGGATTCGTCAGGATGGCCTCGATATTCCCAAATTCAGGGCACCAGCGGCTTACCGTTGCGCGCTTGACCCTCTCCTCAATCTCCTTCACCGGCCATAACGGTTCCGGACCGAATTTGGCAATGGTTTTGGCCAGCCAGAGGTCATCTGGGAAATTCCCAAATATGCCGGTAAGAAAGGTGTCTACAGCTGAATCGAGCGGATACAGACTGGTTTTTTGCTGACGCAGGAGATCAAAAACCTCTCCCTTGTTCCTACGTTTTTGCCACGTATTTTTCAGCTCCTCAACCAATCGGCTGCTGCTCGGGGGCTGTCCTAATGCTCCTGTGTAGCGAATGTACAAATGACCACTCCCTCACTAAATCAACCGTATGTATTGTTATACCAGTATCGGCCCATCAGCCGCCCGCCCACTCGGGACAGATTCCCATCCTCCTTGATACAACGAATCACAAATTGCACATCGTTGTCTCCATTGAGGCGGATATGGATAGGAAACCCATGAATGCCCCAGGGATTCACAATGTGATCGAGAGCGGCGTAAGGGGATAAGCGTCTCCCGTCGATTCGGATGGACCATTCATAATCAGGCGTGTGAAAGGGATCACCAGCCCGGCTGTTCGTGAAGGCGTACTGGCTGAAGTACACAAGCTGACCACAGTACTCCCGGGGCACTCTGTAACTGGCAAGCACGACTTCCTCATGAAGACGACGGGGGGCCTCTTGGATCGAGGAGTTGTCAAACCAACCCGCATCAGCAGGAATTCCGCAGATGGTACAAGGATTCATGCCAGAATTTTGTACCCCTGTAGGACGAACCATAGCTCAGCCTCCTTGTACAGATTGGCCTGTATGATCTCCTCCACCTCGATCCGCACCGTGGAACGCGGGAGGAACAGCATCGGCTGGGGAAACTCCCGGAACGGGCGGAGACCGTCTCCACGTCCAATCGTTGCGATTTGCAGCAGCTTGTCACTTTGCAGCTCGCGCCCTGTGCCACTGTCGACCAAGGTGTAAAAGAAGAGGAAGTTTTCAGCCGCTTCACTCAGCATTTTGATCTGTTTGATTTCTTCCTCGGGTGTGACAATATGACTGTCAACACCGGATTCGAGATCCTGCCAGAGGGTCGCGTACGCCTTTAAGACAAGACCAAAGCTCATATGGGTAGCAACGAAGGGACCTTCCGTACTAATGTTGATCACTTGCTGCACCCTGGTACCGGGCTTGCCGGTTAAGTTGAATTTGACGATATGGTCAAATGGGATCTCACGCGACATCTGCGCCCCTGTCCCGCGGGTCGGTTCTCTAAATCGGTTCATCTGTACTCACCTCTTTACCAGTGGGGCTTCCAAATATCCGGGGTAGTGACTGGTGTGCGAAACATCGGTGTCGTGGACGGGCGGGTCGGTTCATATCCCAAGAGACCGTTTTTGCGTATCACATAGCCTTCCAGTCCATGTACAGATTCTGCTTCCAATCCGTACATCGGGTCAGCCTCCAAGCCATGCACCGGCTCGGACTCTAATCCATACATCGGATCAGCCTCCAATCCGTGGATCGGGTCGGCTTCCAGTCCATGCACCTGATCGGCCTCTAATCCGTGCATCGGGTCAGCTCCAAATCCATGTACCAGATCGGCTTCTAATCCGTGCATCGGCTCAGCCCCAAATCCATGCATCGGATCAGCTTCTAATCCGTGGATCGGGTCAGCTCCAAATCCATGCATCGGATCGGCTTCCAATCCGTGAATCGGGTCAGCTCCAAATCCATGCATCGGATCGACTTCCAATCCGTGAATCGGATCAGCTCCAAATCCATGCATCGGATCGGCTTCCAATCCGTGAATCGGATCAGCTCCAAATCCATGCATCGGGTCAGCTTCCAATCCGTGAATCGGATCAGCTCCAAATCCATGGATCGGATCAGCCTCCAGCCCATGGATCAGGTCGGCTTCCAGTCCGTGGATCAAGTCGACGTCCAGTCCGTGGATCGGATCGGCGGCAAGTCCGTGCATCGAATCAGCGGCAAGTCCGTGCATCGGGTCGGCTCCTTCCACGCCGTAGATATACCCGTCCAGCCCCAGATAGATCGGTGTTCCGGTTTGGGCAATACCCAGTAATCCAGCACCACGGGCTACATTAATCGCAGTGGCTGCCGCCGGACCTACACCGGGTATGAAAGGAAGCAGTTTGGTTGCTATGGGCAACAGCTTCGGCGCTACATTTTTGGCGACGAACTTCAGCCCTCGCTTCGCCAGCCGCTTCAGCTTACTCCAGAATCCAAGACCATTCCCCAAGCCATCATAGCCTGAAATCCATCCGTAGAGATGTCCACCTGGCCCTTGAACGATCGCTCCCGGATAGCCCACTCCCAGTAACCCTTGGACTTCTGCCGGAGCACCCAGCCCACGCAGTGCAACGGCATCTGGGCGCAGAACGCGCGGCATGGAGGTTACGGCGGGTCTTACGTTTCGTGTATAGAGAGGACGAATCTGTGTGGATGGAGCCGCCGGACGGATCAGAGGCCGCTTCCCACGCCCATAGTGTCTCGGAAATGTATAGGCGCACAGGCGATAGACTCGGCGGCGCAGACGAGAATACGGTGTCCAAGCACCCTTGCGTCTTCCGACAGCGTCAAGACCCTCCACCCAGCCGTAGACACGTCCATCTGGTCCGCTGCGAAGCTCACCTGGTGTGCCAAGACCCATGATTTGTGTGAGATGGTTCATGCTACAACACTCCTTTTTATTGCACATCTCGAGTTAAGTATCCGTCCAGAATCACCCAGATACGAATATCTGTCCGAAACCCGCAGCCACCACTCCAGTTCAGTGCATCCGTCCACGCTTTCGGCCATCCGTACGGCAGATTCAGCTCCACTCTAAAATTCTGCTGGCGATCGATGATGACTGGCTCGGCCAAGCGGAAGGTCGCCACCGGGGTTGGCTCACCGTGCGAAGCCATCGGGAAAACACCCGCACCAGACGGAAACAGGAAGCTCGGAGCTTGAAGCATGGTCTTTTCTCCGACGATCAGGGAGAGGACCGAACTGTATACTAGACTAGACATGAGTTGACGCATCATCGTATCTAGCTGATCAATCGCACAAGACTTGTAATACGAGTTATATCCTCCTTTTTGGTAGGCGCCCGCTTTTTCCTCTTTGCCCGTCTCCTCTGTGAATGGATCTGGCTCATTGACGAGAAAATTCGACTCCGGCACGGTTCCAAACCCAGGTGCCACGATCAGACGCAGGGAGCGTACTTCATAGGTGTTCGTGGAAGGCAGCACAGAGGCCTGATCCATGTTCGTATCCAATTTGGTCTTTCCTTGGATGTCTGTAAAGAAGCGTTTGGGCAGGGGATTGCTAAGCTCCTTTTCCGTAATCGGGTATTTGAAAAGGATGGAGTCATATAAGGGCCAGTGAAGCTTCTCTTGATAATTTTGGACTCTTGACACGAGCAAGTTCCTCCTTTTTGGTGCGTGGATTGTTATCAGTCACATCACGTTGTACATGCAAGAAACGGAGGTTAGGTGAGCATCCATCCTGACTGACTGCGCTCTCTCATTCTGTGATGATCGATCGTCCCTCTCAACGTCGGCGCTACCCTATCATAGTTGTGAATCGGCATCGTCGCCCGTACCACCCATGGTGCCTGCCAGCCCATCGGATATGACATCGTCGGGTCTAGCGCAATCCAGTGGCCCCGTATATACACTTCTAAGTAGACATGGGAAAACAGGTTGGGATTGTTGCGATTGTACCCGGCAACGACGAGCCGTACTGGATGTCCGATTGACTCTAGCATCGAGCCCAGAAGGACTGTCATGTCGTCACAATCACCGATTCGAAGCTGTAAAATACGCAAGGCACTTGTCAGCAATTCCAACCGATAAGGGTCCTTGGTGTATCGAATCTTTCGTTGCACCCATCGGAATAACGTTTCGATTTCTTGCAGATAGGCCTTGGCGGGCACTGCCGCCTGCAACAGAATATCGATGGCGGCTTGTCGCACGTAAAAGTCCCGTGCCCCCTCCCGAATCAAGTGAACCATCAGTTCTAAGGTACGCCGGGTTCCCGCTATTCCGTCGGGCAGCATACCTCGTCGTATGCGCGGGCGGCTGAGAGGAGCTGGAAGGTAACGTTGGGACTTGTTATCATTCATGGTAAAATCAACCTCCAAGTCAAGTTATGCCCATCCAGAAATTCCCGTATTCATTCCCTGGCTTCCCCTTGTGCCCTTCTTGCTTCCAGACAGCTAACTCAATTTGCCCGTAACGACAAAAAGCACCCCCTCAAGCAACATCGGATCAACCAAATGGTTTTTCCGATGTCCACGTAGGGAGTGCTTTTATTATTGAAGAGATCCGTTTTCCGTTAAAACAAAGTGTCCGTTAGTATGGACGATTAGTTGGCTGAATGGATCCCAATGAACTGGTACGAATCTTTTGGATAGAGAGTCCATTGAGAGGTACGGTACATCGTTGTGCCTGCTTTGTATTCCGGTTTGCGAACCATCGTGCCACCGGCAGACAAAAGTTCAGTCGTAGAGGTCGGGTCACCGAGTACATCGATCACTTGTCCATTTTTCTTGATCACATACGCCACCGTACGTTTGCCTGATACATACAAGGGGAGCTCGAAGTTATAGTACCAAGCATTGCTGGCCAGATCAAAGTAATCATAGAAGGTAGACTCAATCGTAACGACAGGCGTGTTAGGATAAATCACGCCTAAATCCTGTGTGATGATACTGACCGATTGAGTAGCTTCCACGTATTGATGCACTTCCAACGTATAGCCACTGATACTGTCCCCTGTACCATTGCCCGCGTAGAAAATCTCAACGGCGATCCGTCCATTCGACCCCACTAGATATTCGGAGAAGAGCGGTGCAGGAGGCGGAACAACCACGGTCGCGGTAAATGTCATGGAAGCCGTACCGCCTTTGCCATCCGATGCCGTAACAGTGACGGTTGTCGTACCGGCAGCACCCGGAGTAAGCACCAGGTTCGAGCCATTCACGACAGCAGATGCCACAGATGGATTGCTGAAGCTAACCGTGTAGGTCAGGGTATCTTGGTCTTCATCCGTGAATCGGCCGGTCAGGTTCAGCAGACGGTCAGCACCACCGAAATTCATCGTTTGTGCAGCAAATGCGGAATTCATCACAGGTGCATGGTTCACAGGCAGTGGATTCACCTGCACAGCAAATGTCGAAGAGACGCTTCCACCCTTACCATCGTCAGCGGTAACGGTAATGTTCGTCGTACCTGCTGCAAGCGGGTTCACACTCAGCGTAGTACCACTCAGTACTGCGGTTGCCACAGACCCATCATCTGCTACTGCGGAATACGTCAAGATGTCACCATCCTGATCGGAGAAGGTGCTGGAGATATCAATCGTAAATTCCCCAGAGCCCTCTGTCACCGTATAGCCGCTGATCCCACTGATGACTTGTGGATCATGGTTAACCGGAGCCGGAGAAGTAATCGTTACGTCAAAGGTTGTAGAGGCTGTTCCTCCGTTGCCGTCATCTGCGGTCAGGGTCACGGTCGTCGTTCCAACCGAGAAGATATCGATGAGGATGAGAGTCCCGGACATGCTCGCTCGAGCTACGATGGTATCACTAGACGTCGCGCTATAGGTGAGGGTGTCCCCATCTTCATCAGCAAACGTATTCGAAATATCTACGCTCATCCCCAAATTAGCAGTGGTCGAGGTCTTGTTGCCAATCGGATTGGCGACCGTCGGCTGATGATTCACCACAGGCGGTATTGGATTATTCACTGTCAAGTCAAACGTCATAGAGATCGGCGGATTGTTGCCGTCATCAGCTGTCAACGTAACCGTCGTCGTTCCGGCAGCTACCGGCTGAATCACCAGACTGTTGCCCGTGATCGTAGCCGTAGCCACGGATGGATCTGCTGTAACGACGGAGTACGTGAGGGCGTCTCCCTCTGCATCGCTAAATGTGTTGGAGATATCGAGCGTAAGATCATTGGCACCGACTGTTGTGGATTGTGCTCCAATCACATTCGCTGCAACAGGCTGTTGGTTCGGCTGAAGGACGGTGGCATTAAAAGTAGTAAATACAGACCCGCCGTTTCCATCATCGGCTGTCACGGTGATCGTGGAGGTACCGACTGCCAACGCGTTCAGCTTCAGTTCGCCTCCAGTGACAGTGACAGCTGCTACCGCTGAATCGCTGGATACTGCTGTGTACGTCAGGCTATCCCCATCCTGGTCTGCAAAACGGTTCGTCAGATCGATGGTCGGGCCTGCTGTTCCGAGCGTCCAGCTCTGTGCTCCGATTACATCTGCCACGGTTGGATCATGGTTCACAGGTGTCGGTACGGTGACCTGGGTCACGGTTACGTCAAATGTCATAGTTGCGGTTCCCCCGCGTCCATCATTAACGGTCACGGTGATTGTGGAGGTACCGACAGCTACTGGTGTGATGTCCAGTTGGCTGCCATTGACAGTGACGGAGGCTACCGCTGAATCGCTCGACACTGCCGTATACGTCAGGCTGTCCCCGTCTTGATCTGCAAAACGGTTGGCAAGATCGATAGATGGCCCAGTGGCTCCAAGCGTCACACTCTGAGAACCGATGGATGCTGTCACCGTTGGATCATGGTTGACTGGAACAGGTACAGGTATGGTGATCTGGGTCACAGTTACGTCAAAGGTCACAGATTCGCTTCCTCCGTGTCCATCATTGGCTGTCACCGTAACCGTAGCAGTACCGACACCCACTGGTGTGATGTCTAGTTGACTGCCATTGACTGTGACGGAAGCTACCGCTGAATCGCTCGACACTGCCGTATACGTCAGGCTGTCCCCGTCTTGATCTGCAAAACGGTTGGCCAGATCGATAGATGGCCCAGTGGTTCCAAGCGTCACACTCTGGGAACCGATGGATGCTGTCACCGTTGGATCATGGTTCTCCGGAACAGGTACAGGTATGGTGATCTGGGTCACAGTTACGTCAAAGGTCACAGATTCGCTTCCTCCGTGTCCATCATTGGCTGTCACCGTAACCGTAGCAGTACCGACACCCACTGGTGTGATGTCTAGTTGACTGCCATTGACTGTGACGGAAGCTACCGCTGAATCGCTCGACACTGCCGTATACGTCAGGCTGTCCCCGTCTTGATCTGCAAAACGGTTGGCCAGATCGATAGATGGCCCAGTGGTTCCAAGCGTCACACTCTGGGAACCGATGGATGCTGTCACCGTTGGATCATGGTTCTCCGGAACAGGTACAGGTATGGTGATCTGGGTCACGGTTACGTCAAATGTCGCAGACACGTCTCCTCCGCGTCCATCATTGGCTGTTACAGTAACCGTAGCAGTACCGACAGCCACTGGTGTGATGTCCAGTTGGCTGCCATTGACAGTGACAGAGGCTACCGCAGAATCGCTGGACACGGCCGTGTACGTCAGGCTATCCCCGTCTTGATCCGCAAAACGGTTGGCAAGATCAATCGATGGTCCAGTGGTCCCAAGCGTCACGCTCTGGGAACCGATGGATACTGACACTGTTGGATCATGGTTCACCGGAACAGGTACAGGTACGGTGATCTGGGTCACGGTTACGTCAAACGATACAGAGATCGTCCCGCCTTTTCCATCAGTAGCTGTCAGTGTAATCGCAGAAGAACCGGCACTTACCGGTGTCAGCTGCAATAGGGAGCCTGTCATCGATGCGGATACCACATTGGCATTACTGGATGCAGCTGTGACTGTCAAAGCATCATTGTCCTGATCGGCAAATACGGCAGAAGTGTCAATCGCTGTGCCAGATGTTCCCACCACCAGTGTCTGATCAGAAGGGCTGGAAGCAACTGTCGGGCTATGGTTCTCTACTTCCACAACCGTTACCGCAAACGTAGAAACAATCGAACCTTTCCCGTCCCGTACAATCATCCGCACATTAGCCGTTCCGATTGCACGTGGAGTCAGTGTGATGATTTTTCCCAAAAGAGTTGCGGTCACTTTGGTCGAGTCGGTGGAGCTGACTGTGATCGTCAGTGGATCACCGTCATTGTCGGAGAAGGTGTTCGTAATGTCGATAGTAACCGGAGTCCCCAGATTCAGGGTTTGTGCCGGAACTGGATTCACTGCAACAGGCAACGAGTTCGCTTTAGCCTTGACCGTCACGGTAAAACTGGTCGAGACGACTCCACCCTTGCCGTCATCTGCTGTGACCGTTACCGTCGCAGTACCTGCTGCTACAGGAGTAATGCTCAGCGTATCACCGCTGATGCCTGCCGACACTTTGCTTGGATCAGATACGGACACCTGAAGGGCAAGCGCATCATTGTCCTCATCGGTAAACAGTGACGACACGGAGACGGATTTCGCACTATCCCCTACTGTTAACGTGAGGTTAGCCAATGCTCCCGCCACGACTGGGGCATGATTGACCGCCGGGGTAACCGGATCGTTATCATCTGACGAACCTCCACCAGTTCCGCCAGACCCGCCCGAATCAGAAGAGCCTGAATCAGATGAACCAGAATCGGTAGAGCCCGTATCGCTAGAACCTCCCGTTGAACCTGAATCCGTGCCAGTCGTCGAACCCGTACCGGTAGAAGGTGTTACCGTGTCCGTGGTTGTTGGCACTGTCCCTGTACTTGGAGTAGTTGTTTGAGTATTTTCAATCGTCTGTTTCTCTACGATAAAATTATCGGCTACCAATGCAACCTGCTGACGGTCTGCCAATCCAGTCGGAGCAAAGCTGCCGTCTGAATTTCCAGACATCAGACCCAATTGATAAGCAACAGCGACAGAATCCCGCGCATACTCGGCGATGGTCGCATAATCCGTAAAGGGCGGAGTGGTCGGAGCTTCCGGCATTTTATAGCCACTTTTCTCCAAGGCACGTACGAAGATCACCGCCATATCTTGACGGGTCATGTCACTTCCCTGCCCGAATACGCCATTACCCATCCCCGCGAAAATACCTGCTTGGGCTGCCGCCTCTACATACGCATAAGCATAGTGCATCGGGGAGACATCCGAAAACGTAGGTGTGCTCGGAGGCTGACTGACATCCAAGTTAAGTGCTTTGGCCATGATAATCGCAAAATCTTCCCGCTTAATACTGCCAGTCGGATCAAACGTCGTATCTGTCTTCCCTTTCAGGATGCCTTGTGAGGCCAACTTAAGAATCGCATCCTTGGCAAAAGAATCCTCTACGTCCGTAAACGCCGTCTGTGCTGACAGATAGGCAGGTGTTGTCCCATAAACAGTTAATCCGGCCAAAAAGCTCAGCAAAAGTCTCCTTGCATTCAACGCTTCTACCCCTTTTCACTTAAATATCTTTGTTTATTATTAAGTAGCCAATTTTATAGTAATTCTAAACCTCATTTTTATCAAATATATTCACTTTTCTTTATCTAGGGATAATTTGGTAAAAATATGAATATTGGAAGAAATGGGTAATCCGAACAAGGATCACTCTTCCAGAAAAATAAAAAAAGACCGAATGAGAGCATCCCTCATCCGGTCTGTAGTCCAATCCCTATGCGGCGTCCGACAGTATTTCTTCCCACCATCACGACGGTTCCTTCGCCTTCTTCACCCGCCGATATTCCTCCTGCAGCTGGCGGGTTTCTTTTTTCTTCGATACAAGCTTGGCAAAACGTGTGCTCTCCTCGGCTTCATGGAGCGAGATGGTATAGAGCGGCATCAGCTTCTTTTTGATCGTCTGAATCATGCTCTGTTGTTCGTCCGTCAAATGCAAAGCCGCCTGCTCGGCTAGAAGCAGGGTCAGGTCGGTGAGCAGATCAAGCTGTGTCTCTAGCGCGTCTAGTATGCGGGCCTGCCGCTTCGGATGCGCTGCAAGGTCTTGGTAGAAGGATTCGACTTCCTCCGGGGTTTGGAAAAATTCGGTCAGCTCCTCCTCCACCTCTTCTCCTGCTTGCTTCTTCTGCAAAAGCTCCTGGCGTCTGGCTTCTCGGCTCTGACGGTTTTCCTCAGCTCGCAGGTGGGCGAGGTCGGTTGTCTTCAATGATCTCATCGGGGTTGATTCACCTCCGTGTCTTTTATTCGAATGAGAATCCGAAGCCGTCGAGTTCAATCGGACTGTGTGAGCCGTTGCCTGACAGCGTGATGCGGATGTTGAGTCCCCATGCGGTTGCTTTTTTGGCTTGGTTGACGAAGGTGTAGTATCCACCGTTTTGGACAACTGAGGTGATATCTTCCCAAGCAGGTGTAGGGTCGAAGAAGTTATTGCAGGCTTCTACTTTTAACGTGGCGGGTTTCTCATCTGTGAACACGACAAAAGGCATCAGATACATATAGTTGGTGCCCTGACTGGACGGGTGCTTGTCCGCGACGGCTTTGAGCCTAAGCTTATGCTTGCCGTAGACGAGATTGCGATATTCGAACACATTGGTAGACCATTGCTGGCTAGAATGATACAGATCGACTTGAGCGATATATTCATTGTCGATGAACACCTGAAACATTCGCTGCTTATTATCTTTGACGCTTGCCACAACGATCGAAGTCCCGGTAAATTCCACTTCGGCTGTGGCACCGTCTTGGTTCGTCCATCTGACTGCTTCTTCCAAGTAGCTCCATGTTCCCGTATACGTTACCTTTGAAGATGCGGGGCTGATCTCCTCCATTCTCCGGGTCACCTTGGGGTAGTTGGTCACGGCATTCATGACCAGACGCTTGGCTGCAGCGCTCGTTTTGATCGGTGGGTTGAGGGTACAGATGAGCTGATCCCCGATGCGCAGCGGCTGTGGATTTTGCCGATTGGAGTTGTACTCTGCGTATGGATATTTACGCCTGAGGTAGTAGCCCGTCCAGTTCGGATCGACATCGATGCGTTCGTATTCTGCCCTGGGGATTTCGATCATGCGGATTTGGGAGTATTGCGTTTTTTGGTTGGCGTACGTCTGGGAGAGATGAAAGATAGCATTGCCGTACGTTCTTCTTCCATTTATCTTGAGCCACAGGGTCTCCCAGCAGTTAGCTCGTTGTAGCGGCCCTCCTTTGACACCGGAGTATTCGATGCAGACATCAGTATGGGTGGATTTGACCTCCGCGAGAATCAGATAATACTTGTCAAAATCCAGCTCCAGCTCTTTTTGCAAGGAATTCTGGGTATTGGAAATGCTGCTTGTGTACTCAATGGTGAATGTGCTATCCGGATGTGCCTTGCTAGAAGTGATAGTATAGCCCGTCTCTGACCCGTACAGCTCAAATCCATAGGCTATATACGGTAGATTGAAATCGTTTGGGTCTGCGATAAAAAGTGTATGGAAGGGTTGCGCATGAGAGTAACCCTTGGGAAGCTGGCTTGCCAGATCCAAAGAACCGACCCGCCAGTACTGTGTGGTCTGGGTGGGCAAGTCGCTCTGCATGGTGTAGCGTACCTTTTCATAGATAGGTACATGGAGGATTTCGGCTGTAATCGATGCGATATCATAGTCCGTGACTTCGTTCTGGGCGGCTCCCTCATCAAACAGAACGACTCTGAGGTCAGAGGTATAGTGCTCGGGAATGACGATATCAATGAAATAATCCATAAAAAACGGTGTGACGAGGATCGGATCGTCCGGGACGATGATGATCGGATCTTCTGGTCTGATGATAATCGGATCGGAGACGACTGGAGGCTCAACGGCTGAGGGAGCCACGATCGATGTTTCCCAGCCTTCCCCCCTCCCGCCATGGATGATGGCTTCAACGGAAGAAAAGTGATCTGGTGTATCCCCCTGTAATCCAAGCATGATCCGTTTGCCTGTCATCAAGCTGTTGACCCGGATGGATGCGGTGATGCGGATGACATCTCCCGGTTGCCAGCCCTTGATGATTTGCCACAGCCCTGTCAGTTCCCCTGTTGTATTTTTGATGTTAATGAAATACTGACCCAGATCCTCCCCCATGCTGTACGATGTCTGATTGTACTCTCTTGTGGACCAGAATGATGCCCAGCCCCCTCCGTCCCGTTCTTCCAAATGAGGGTTCTCCGCCAACTGCTTTCTTCGTCTCACACCCTTGGCTGGAAATGCCGTCCATGTACTGCCGTCATACGCTTCCCAGCCAGCCTGAGTGCTGCGGGAATTGAACTTACGGACTGTGCCTTCAAATCCGTTATTTTCGGCCACCTCCACTTGGAAGTGTTGGTAGTGTCCTTCCGGCTCATGATTGACACTAAACTCAAAAGTAGGTCTTGGACTGACACGACTGTTGGGGACAGGCCCGATCGGAGTGGGAATCTCCGGGCGTGACCCTGTCGTGAACTCCACGGCCGAAGGAGTTGACGTACCATTATACGAATCGGTGGCGATCACCTGCCATGAATACACCTTGCCTGCTTCCAATACACCTGCCGGCACGTCGTAGTAGGAAGGAATGGGAGCGGAGAATGTCTGATCAACCACCGTCACATTGTCCGCTACTCGTCTCACCTTGATCTGGACTTTGGCGATAGAATCCCCGTCCGGATCAACCACCTTGAATAACAGGCGGGGCGTTAACCCCATGAAGCAGGAACCTTGGCCGTATTCTTTCCCGCTGAGATAACAGACCCTCGCCCCCCGGTTGATCGAAAAATAGTACATATCCGTATACGGCGATTCGTAGCCGTATGTATCCCAGACTTTCAGCCGCCATTTGTAGGTTTTGTGAGGCTGAAGTTCAGTGGCTGGATTGGAGTAATATTGGTTCTGACTGATTACTTTGCCCGTGGTAGTGACCAACGAGTTCGTCGCCGCATCATAGATCTCCACCTGATAGGCTTGCTGGCGGTCTCCTGCATCGGGATCAGAGAATGACCATGACATATAGATCGGAATCCAATCTACATTGGTGGGGCTGGTGGATGTTCCGTTCGGACGGAAGATGACTGGTTTATTCGGGGCTACAGCCATCGTCGTGACGGTATTGGCTGCAGAGGTGTTGAGCGTGGCTGCCTGGAGATTCTCTGTATCATCTTGGGTTGTCTCGATCATCACTTGATAGAGCCGGAATTGAATGTGCTGCCCGTCTGCTATCGTGAAAGTAATGTCAGCAACCACAGCACCCATCTCCTGAACCGGATGGAAGGTCACGCTTGGATAGCTGCAGCTCCCGTCGTCCAATAGAGTCGGTGCATGGTTTTGGCTTCGTACGCTTAGCGTGCCGTCAGCGATCTTGAACTCTGCCAGATTGCCGCTCTCCTCCATCAGATAGAGAGATTCGCCAAAAACCACTCCCCCCATCGGCCCTGTCCTGATCATATCCGTGGGTGAGATTGTGCTTACATATTCCCTGCTTTGGCTCCCGCTCCCATCGAGGTATGTCCTGTACAGCTTGCCGCTCTCTTGTTCCAATAGATAGAGCGCGGATGGCTCATACAGACTGGTGATCATCACGTCATGCCCGGATAAATCGGTGATGGCAAAGCGGCTGGTGATCTCCTCTCGTGTATAGGTTCCGACTAACTTCACCGATATCGCCATTGGTCTGTTTTCCCCCCTATCTCAACAAGGCCTTTCCCGTGGCGGTGTCCAGCATCCCTGCTGTAATACTGACCCCGCCTAAATCACGGAAGGTTTCTACATAGATATTGGCGTTGACCCCTGTCAACTCTGCCTTTTTCATCGTCTCCAGCTCCAGTAAGGCGTCGATCAGATTGCGTTCGGTGTTGGCGAGGCGCAAGGTGAGGCTGTTGATCTCGGCGGTCTGACGGTTGATGACGGTCTGCTGCTGTGTCAGCGTGGTTGTGTGGCTGTCGAGCGTGGTCTGATGGCTGGTCAAGCTGGTCGCGTGAGTACTGAGCGTAGTCTGGTGGCTGCTCAAGCTGGCTGCGTGATTATCAAGTGTAGTCTGGTGGCTGGTCAGCTTGGTTTGATGATCGTTCAGGGAGTCCTGGTGGCTCGACAGTTGCGTGGTGTGTCGGCCCAGTTCGCTCTGGTGACTCGCAAGCTGGGTAGCGTGTTGACCCAGTTCGGTCTGGTGACTCGCAAGCTGGGTAGTGTGTTGACCCAGTTCGGTCTGATGGCTCGCAAGCTGCGCAGCGTGTTTCGCAAGCTCAGCCTGATGCCCGTCCAACAGCTGCTGATCGGCATCCAGCTCAGATTGCAGGCGGATGCATTCAGCATTGATCAGGTCAAAATTAGCATTGATCTTCAGTGCCCCACTCATCAGGCTGTCCGGAGCCTGATGGTCGACAGAAATCCGTGCGCGGGTGACTGTCATCCGCCTACACCCCCGTCGCTGTGTAGGATGTGTGCACCATCAGATTGCGTGCTTTTGGCGTGATCATCGGCTCTTGGCTGCTCTGATTGATCCGGATGCGGAGCGTTACGGCTGTGTCCGTCAGATTCTGGGTCACCTTCACCTGCTGGAACTGGCTGTCCACCACCCCTACAATCGTGGGGTCTGCCATCCTGACCCAGATGTCATCACCATCCTCGTCTTTTTTTACGGAATATTCAAACACATGACCCGTACTGGTCGGCGCGTGCAAATCCACATAGATCGTGATCCGGTTAAAAGGCTCACGGTAGGTCATCTGCCTGCTGATATACACCCCATTGGTTTTGCGGGCCATGGAGATCGCACTGAGACTGTTCTGTACAGCCGGAGAGGAACCTGTGGAGAGCAGGGTGGCCCGTATGTGGATGTCGTCGGCGGGCTTGACCAGTTGGGTCACATCCTGCCCGGCCAGCGGGAACCAGGTATTACCGTCCGCCGAGTATTCCCAGCGGATTTCGGAGCGGTGCGGAACCAGTTGATTGGCGGCGAGGATCAGGTGGGTAGCGCTTGTAGCCGTTATTTTATGGAAGACAACGGTGGAGCTTGGATGGAATCTGGCTCCATACAGGCGGAACTTCAGATCCATGTCTTGGTGTGCGGTCCAGGCCGAGCCGTTGGAGGAGGAGAACAAGACACCGATATCGTATGGCTGGCGGGCCACCTGTTTTTTGGTGACGAGATCGGTAGTCGCCATCCGTGCGACGTAGAGCCGGTATTGGCTGGAGGTGGTCAGGACGACGATCGCGTATTCGGTGTTGGCGGCAAGCAAGACCGGGTCAGGAAAAGTGATCTTGGTCGGTACAGGCGTCACGGTCGTCTCGGTCACCTGGGCGAGATTCACCTGCTCGGTCTTGAGTACCTTGGAGGTGAGGACGTTCATCGATGGATAGCCATTGACTACTTGGCGGATCTGCACGGTCACGTCTGCCACCGGGTCTTTGTTGACGAAAAACAGGTCGAGTGCGGTGATATACCGCTCATCGGTGAGCATAAAGGTCTGGGCGAGCGGGTCAATCGGACGGCCCCAGGGGATCTGCCAGAAGGTCTGCTCGATGATCTGTCTGCGCCCGACCCCCACATAGGAAGCCCTTGCTTCATTTTGAATCGTCATGGCGACATGCCTCCTTCTAGGATTCGTTCCAGAATCGGACCTCGCGCGTACCTGCCCGGATGCCGGCTGGAATCGTGAATTTGCAGGTGAGACGGCCCAACCCGTCTGCCCTCACCGTGCCCTTCTGTGTACCTGCTGTGGTTCCCGCGTCAAGCGGTGTGAGGACGACCGGCTTGCCGTCAAAGGTTGCCATGATATTGTCGCTGAACGGCTCAAAGCCCTCGCCAATCACCGCCACATCACGCACACGGATGAACGGAATCTGCTCGTCGAGGATCATCCGGGTCACCGTGCGGCCATTGTTCCACCATTCCAGCCACCAGCCCCAGATGACCTGTGTCACGAAGAACTGCTCCACCCAGATATCGTGGCTTGGAATCAGCCGGATGGTCGCCAGATTGCCGAACACCTGATACGGGTTGATATTCATCGCCTCGGTCGCAAATGGCTGGTCGATCAGCACCTCTTCCTCGTAGCCGATCGTCATCAGCCGCTCGTGGATGCGAACCGTGCTTTTCTCCCCGTCGACCGTAAGCTCGCTCAGCTTCTGTGTCATCGGCAACTGCAAGGTCTTCTCCACCGGGTCAAACATCGCATCAAATCCGGGATGGGTCACATCGGAGCGCTCAAAGTTGGTGAAGTTGTCGGTAAAGATGCCTTTTTTCTGAACGGTCGGATCGGTGTATTGGGCGGCGCGGTCCAAATCGCTTAGGGCTTGGTTGTATTCGGCCCGCTCCAGACGGTCAAGTAGCGAGCGCAGCTCCAGCATGGTGAGGCGCTTTGGCTTGCGGTTGGTCACGATGGCATGATCACTGTTGGCTGGCAAAAAAATCTCGCCCAGCTCTAAGACGTCAGGCGGTGAGGCTGGGGTCGGCGGGTACAGTCCGCTTTGGCCTTGGATCACCTTGATCTCCCCATCTGCGGTCAGGTAGTAGACATCCTTGCGCGGCAGGTAAAAGTCGTAGTCGACGGTGATCGTACAGCCGTGGACTGGCTTTTTTTCACCCAGATCTAAAAATGTCAGCATGCCATTCTCCAGTGTAATGTCGCGTCCGAATACCAGCAGCTTGTTATAGCGGTAGGTCACCTGATAGCTGGTGTTCGCTATCGGTTCCATACTTCCCGTATCCGCAGGAGTCCAGTCCACGTGGTTGCTGGTCAGCTTGTAATCGCGGTTCTTGACGTAGACGGTCGATCCTGTTGTGACGCTGACGATCTCCAGCACCGGGTTTTTGGGCAGCAGATCCATCAGAGAACCCATGCCACGCATGACATTCTCCGTCACTTCGACCAGAGCAGAGACTTGGCCCAGCCTGCTGACTGGTTGGAAGCTTAGTTCGTACTTGCTTACGTCCTTGTCGTAGGTTTTCGGTTCGTTGATGACAGATTGTGTGTCCAAAGCCTTCTCGATCTGGATCCGCATCGGAACCAGCTTGTTGATCTCGAAGCCCTGCACATAGGCACGGCCTGCATCCACCACCAATGTGACATGCTCCTCGTCCTGACCGGCACCGTGCTCGATGAAGCCATCCATGCCCGATACGAGAAAATTACCGCTGGTGTCATAGGTGCGGCGTGCAAGCACAGGAGTGAAGCCTTCCAGTTCAGGCGGCAGCTTGGAGGTGACGAGGATGCCGTCTTCAAGCCGGTACATCATCGTCGCATCGGGATCATTGACAAGCCATTTGGGATCGGCCACCATCCGGTCTGCCCCCGGCATCCCATGGTTGTCATAGCCGACAGCCGGATCATAGAGGGTCGGATCATCCTCGAAGCTGATGTTGCGATACTCGACCGTAAGCCCGATCACCTCTGCCCCGTGTCCGGTGATCGTGAGGGTCGTCTCGGGAATCTCGTGGATGATCCCCTCCAGATAGACGCGCGCGGGGGAGATTTTCAGGCTGGTTTTGGTCGTGTTGATATAGAGCTGACCGCCCTCGATTATATGCCCCGAGCCAAAAATCACGTCGCCCAGCTGCTTGTCCCGATACAGCGAGAGAGACTGCATCTCATTGAGCTCTGCCGACTGCAATCGTCTGCCCCCGACCGCCTGTACCGACACCCAGCGCTTCTTGGGATCAAAACGGTTGTAATAGGTCGCCATGGCATTGCCTCCTTCCTTAAAACTCGATGATAAAATCAACCGATTCCTTTTGCGTGGCTTCACGGGAAATCGGTGTACGGTTATTCATTATGATTAAAAATCCGGGATGGACCACATCGTCCGGGTACAGCACCTGCTTGTTGACGGGAACCTCTGCTTTTTGGGTGAGGCTCACGAAGACACCTGTCTGACGGAAGGTAATAACGGGAAATGTGTCAAAAGAAAGCCAGGCCTGCACATACACCCAGCGGCAGTTCTGCTCGATGCCTTCCTCTTGGCTGATCGGGCGCCACTTCTGTCCGCGCTGCTCAATCGTGCCGTTGTCATCCGGCATGATGAAGGTCAGCTGATCCGCTCGTTTGTAGGCGGCGACCTCCTCGATCTGTGAGCCGAAGTGGACGGCCGGCACCTCCTCCTGTTCGTTCCACGGAGAGGTTTTTCCGACGGCGATGAAGACGCTTCTGTCCCGGATCAGCTGGAGAGCCTCGAAGGTGCGCAGCCCTTTTACATCACAGGTATAACTAGCCATGCTTAGACACCTCCGTCTGTTGGGTGGGATTGGATGGTAGACTGTTGAATCGTAAGCGACTCATCCTCATAGGTGAGCGCATCTGTAAAAAAGAGATTGGGCGACCACCAAGGGTTCCGCCTGTTGGTGTGGCGCTGCAACAGATAATACGTATCGTTGGTCTGGCGGATCACTTGGCGTCCGCTCAGCTCTTCGTGGGTCTTCGCGGGCAGCACGATGCCTGTGAGGACGGTTCGGGTATCGGTTGCGGGACGCCGCTCTACTTCCAGCTTTTCCTGGATCAAGAGGGCGAACAGATAGCGAAACCCGGCCAAGCCCATCAGTCTGACCAAGCCTTTTGCCATCAAAAGGGTCTCGGGTGTGGTGTAGATCAGCGTGGTCAGCGGCATGAATTCACGGCCGTCCGCCATCACACCCGATGCCGAGAGTATGACGCCTTCTTCGGGCATAGAGCGGTAGGTCTCATCGATGCGAATCCCCTGCGCCTGCAGCGTCTCCAGATTCATCGTGCCGGATGAGCGAAGCCGGGCCACCAGCTCTTCGTCGCTCTCGACGCCGAACTCCTCCCGCCACAGATCAATCGATTTATCGCTTAACAGACTGACGAAAAAAGTCTTCCACAGATCGGCATCGACATCCGGCATCTGGGCGCTGACCACGTCCATGATCGCACGAATCTGACGGCTTTCCTGATAATAGACAGGCAGATAGCCCATCAGCTGATCGGTTGAGATCATACGAGGATCACCACCGGATCGATGATGCTGTCATGCTCCAGCTCGATGTTGATGGCAGGCTCGCTGACCGTAGCGTCGGTAGCCCCAGCCTGCACCAGTGCCGAGACGAGCTTGGAGCGGTAGAGGGTCCCCCCTACCTCGATGGTACGGGTGTAGCCCAATACCGCACTGGTCGCTTCAGATGGGCTGAGTCCGATTACACTGATGCGGATCTCGACGCGCTGGTGCTTGAGCTTGCGGACTTTGACATCAACACCGGTCGGTTTTTTCTGATCCATCAGGGTCTGGGCCTGCATCACAAGCTCGTTGAGATGGGTCTCATTACCGCCGATGATCAGATCGACCGTGCCGATTCCTCTGGGTTTATCCAAGGTTTTGGCGTACGTGATCCCCGTGATCGTGAGGGCCCAGCGTACATAGTCAGAGCTGGTACCGCCGTGCTCGGGATTTCGCTTTTGATAGAGAATCCGGTTGCGCAGGCTGGCGTCGCTCTCTTCATCTGTCCCATAGCGCCCCGGCTCTGGATTGGTCACACGGACGACATCTGGATTGGGGTCGAACAGCAGGGTGATTTTGTGCACAGGCACGTTCCCCTCATCCCCTGCCAGCTTGCAGGTCGCCATCACCCGGCCCAGCCCGATGGTAACCTTCGAGCCATTCTCTTCACGGGTGACGCTCGAAAGCGGGCAGTCCAGATCGGTTACATAGGACAGATCGGAGTTGAGCACCCCGACGGTTGTACCTTTGGGCACGGTTTTGCCGGGGGTTCCCGTGAATTCAAGCAGAACCCGGGCGCGGTTGGCCGGGGTACGCTCCAGGCCGTGGTCTTTGGCGATCAGATCGAGGTAGTAGCCCTCTGCCTTAACCGCAAAAGCCTGCTCCAGAATCTCACGGAACTTGCTCTCCTCCATCCACAGCTGCAGGGCGATTGGAGCCAACGCATCATAGATGATCGAGCCTTCCCGCTTGTCGAGTTCATCTGGGACGCGGTCGAGCATCTGCTGTAATTTTTCTTCAAAGGTCTCCAGTCGTTGGAGGGCCATCTAGATCACCTCCTTGTAATGAATAACACCTTCCACGGTATCGACCCGAAAGCTGAGATAGACCTCATCAGCCTCAGCCTTCACCTCAAAATCAGAGACTCGCTCGATCCGGTCATCATAGATCAGGGCCTCTGTCACCATCCGCACGATCTCCGCCCGGATGAACCGCTCCGAAAACCCTCTGCCAAACAGCGACTGAATCTCGCAACCATAATCTGGCGAATAGATCGGGACGTGAAAGCGGATCGTATGAATCGCCTTGGTGATGAACTGCTCGATCGCCTGCCGCCCGTCAATCCGAGCGGTGATCTCCCCCGTCTCGATGTCGAGCTGATAGGTCTTGGATGGCTGCCGTACATTTTCGATGATCTGCGGGAAGACCAGATCCGGCTCCAATGCCATGGTCTAGTCCCCCTTTGCATAGGAGACGACGCGGTCCATGATGAAAAATTTCTGCCCGCCTTCAAATGTGATGACCATCACCTTGTCCCCTTTTTTCAGCTCGTTGGTGTATTCGATCTTGCCTGTGCCTTCTATGAATTCGAAATCCGCTTTGGTCATCGAGATTTCTGTTACATCATGGACATGCGGTACATAGCCGTTGGGTAGCATCCCTACCTTGGGCGAAGCGGTGAGCGGGGCCGAGATCGTGCTCTTCCCCTTCCCCTCCACCTTCATCTCCCGCTTGAACTCCTTGGTCAGATGCTCCGCGACCACAATCAGCTCCTTGGGGATGATCAGCTTGTCATTGCCCTTGAGCTTGATCTTGAGCTCCGGCGGGTCTGACACCACCTCGGCTTCCATCAGGGTGGTTACCTTCATCGTCTGCATCGCCTTGAGGCTGTGCTGTCTGATCATATGGCCAAGTGACATAGACTACTCCCCCTTTCCCTTTGGATTTGTTAGCCTTTCGATTCCTTGGCCTTCACCTGTACTTCGTCCGTCTCTGACAAAGTGAGCGACATCATATGTTTACGCCCGGTGAACGAATGGCTGTCTTCCTCCACGTAGTAGGCTTTCTGGATGTCCAGTTCTTTGACCATCACATAGACAGCCGTCCCTGAGATGACATCCGGTATGCCAAAAATATTGTTAATCGAAAAAGTCCGCTTCTCCCGCCCTTCCTTGGCGAGAATCTGCTTGGCCCGCTCTTGCAGGGTGGCGCGAATGACCTTTTCCTTCACTTTTTCATAGTGTTGCAGGACGCCGAACTTCTTCTGCAATTCGGCGTCCTCTGCGGTAGCGGTGATCGTCTTGGATTCCTCACCAGCCTGCAGCTTGACTTTGGTGACGGTCTCCTCGATCGAGGTCTGGTAGGAGTAATCGACCAGATTGACCCCGTCCTCGATTACCCATTGGATGGTGTTTTTTTCGCGCGGGATCAGGTGTACCTTGCCATCCCGCGAGTAGAAGGCATAGCGCTTGCCTGTCTGCCTGTAGGTGATCTCCAGCGCCTTGAGCGCCATGTCGTACAGGGTATCTCCGTCGAAGATCAGGTACGGAATCACGAACTTGGTATCGTCAATCGTGCCCGCCGGGATGGAAAAGTCACTGCACAGCTTTTGGATGATCTCGGACGCTTTTTTCCCAGTGAACAGCAGGGAGTCGGTGTTCTTGGTCAGGTAGATCATCTGGTCATATGCCGTGATGGCGAGCTTGTCTTTGGAATAATCACAGGTAAAAATGATGCCGCGGAACAGCTCCTGATCACCGAGGCGCAGAATCAGACCATTGCCGTTCTCAGCGGTGATTTTCTGGTGGCTGCCCCGTTCCGTGTTGACCAACTGGACAGCCAGCGTACGTGGAGCCTTGGTGCGTCCGCCCGACCAGTCGACACTCTCAATCAGGTCGGTGATATCGAACGTTTTATCCTTGGTGACGAGGTAGACGGATAACGGTTGGGTTTGGTTCATGGAATCACCAGCACTTGGTTGGGATAGATCGTGTAGGGAGCCTTGATGTTGTTGGCTTGAGCGATTTTCATATGATCGACATTGAGGATGCGCCCGATGACGTAGAGGCTGTCCCCTTTTTTCACGGTATAGGAGCTGGGCTTGGGCCTTTCATTGGGGCGCTGGCCGACCTTGCTCGCGATGACCGTCTTCGTCTCACCGGCGTTCTTCTTCTCCACGACTTGGCGGACTTGGATGTACTTATACTCGCGCAGGGTGATGTCATAGTAGAGACTGCCCACGTCTCCTGCCTGCTCCTTGATATCAAACGTCTCGATGGTGACCGCTATATTGATGTCCATCCCATGGTCGTTGCTGACGATAAAACGGCAGGGCTGGCCGCTTTGTCTCCATTTGGTGATCACGGCGACGGCTGCTTTGGGGTCAGGAATCTCTACATATTTGCAATAAGGCCCGTAATGCTTGGGAAAATGCGAGGAAAAGGAATAGACGGTCAGCACATCGTTTTGGATGATGGAGACCTCACCCAAGCCCTGCACCGATACCGTCTCATTGGCCGAACCATTCTGGATGGACAGCTCACCCGGATTGACGGGGAGCATGATCCATTCGTCGTTATTGTTGTAGGTGATCCAGATATCAACACTCATAGGAACCATCCGCCTCCGTATTGAGATCTTGCTCCAGCCTGCGCACCATCTCATCCATCACTTTCTGGACATCGACGCCTTCGTGGACATGCATCTCCCCGACAAGCTGGGCGATCTGCACGGATTTGGTGTGATTCACCTGTGAGGAGGTGCTTCCTGCACTGCTTAGCATCTGCTGGGTCTCCCCTTGCGAAAACGGGGTGACATCGAGCTTGGATGGCTGTTTGCGTGGGTTGAGCAGTGGATTTACTTCGGTACGGTCTCCGGCGAGAATGGTCGGGATGCCCTGGCGTTTTGGCTGTAGTTTTCGCTGCAGCTGTGGCTCCAATTTTGGCTCCAGTGGCGGATTGACCGAAGCAGATGGAGCGACAGAATATAACGCCGGGGTATAAAGGAGTTCTTGTTGAGCCGTCTGCGTCTGCGTCTGCGTTTGCACTTGCGGAATCGTAAACAGGCTGCCCGTTCCTTTGCCGCTGATGTCCGCGATCTTCTTCTGCAGGGTTTCCTGCGGGCCGGGAGTAGCCGATGCCTGGATGATATCCGCCTCCAGCTTCGCTTTTTTCTCTGCATCCATCTTCTTGCGCATCTCTTCGCCCTTGGGCTTGGCTTTTTGATAATCGAGAATGCCTTCGAAAAGACCTCCGACCAGATTGTCGAGGAACTCATAGATCGACATCGCGATATCGGTCACCAATTCCCAGACAGAGCCCAGCACGCTTGCAAACAGGTTATAGAACGTCTCACCCAGCTTGATTGCCGCGCTGGCAAATCCCTCCTCAAACAGCAGGATGAACGCCTCCACCACACCGACCAACGCATCGAAGACCGCCGTCCCGATTCCCCAGATCGCCTCGAACACGCCAGAGACAATACCCCAGATCCCACCAAAAGTCGCTTTTACCGCTTCCCACAGGAAAGACAGCGCCCCGACAGCGATCGGCATGATATACGTCCATGCGCGGGAGAAGACCTCCATCGCTTTGGGGATTCGGTCTTGGAACCAAGCGGAGACGATTGCGAATTTTTCTTGGAAAAAGGCGACCATCTGATCGAAGTACGGCATCAGATAGTCGATGACCGCCGCTGTTTTCTCGCGGATGCCCCCCCAGTTGTTGACCCATGCTGCCGCCAGCAATCCGATGGCAGCGACGATCCACATGATCGGATTGGTCAGTGCCATGATCACAGCCCCGCCTTTGCCGAAGGCGCCGATCAGCGTCGTGACCAGCCCCACCACCTTGAGGATGACGAACAGGCTGGAGAACGCGGCTGCCACTCCGACGATGATCGGCTTGAGCATGTCGAAGTTGTCGATCAGCCATTTGAAGACATCTCCCACCCGATCCAGCACGGGCATGGCATAGTCTAGGATCACCGCAAAAGCTTGGATCATAAAATCACGCAGCTTCTCGAACCCGCCACCTGACTCGGTCAGCCACTTTTGCAGCTTTTGCAGATGGGGCTTGAGCCGCTCCAAGGCTTTGACACCGGAGTCCTGCAAGGCGACGGACATCCCTTCGTTGATCGATTCCCAGAGCTTCAGACTGGACTGCCCCACTTGCTCTGCTGAGCCTCCAAACTCTATGCTCTCTTTGTCGATTAAGCCTTGGAACCCGATGCCCTTGAAGACATCCTCACTCATTTTCACGCCAAAAGGTTTGAGCTTATCAAACTTCTTGCCGTCTTTCGCTTCTTCGAGAGCGGACAATGCATCCTTGAGCTTTCCGCCTATCGCGGCAGCCATATCTGCGGCGAGCTGCATAATCTTCTTCGCCTGTCCCATATCCCCCTCAGCGAGCGACCATGCACTTAGGCCTCCCTCGGTCATGTCATTGACGCTAAAAGGATTCTTGACCGCCTCTTGCCGCAGCCAACCCATGAATTCCTGAGCGTTCTGCTCGATCTGAACCCCCGCGATCTGCTTGCTCGGGTCCAGACTTTGGTTGGTCTCCTTCATTCGGGAGGCCATCCGGCTGGTCTGCTCCTCCAAAACAGCCGCCGCCTTGATCGTTTTGTCAAACAGTTGGGAAGGTGCGGCACCCAGCGACTTCAGCCACCCCATCATCGAGGTGAGATGTCCGGTCGCCTCCTCCATCATGGTTTTGGGCTTTTTATCCGGTTTGTCCGGGGGTTTGCAGGCACAGGCCGCGGCTACCGCTTTTCCCGCTTCTGTCGGAGCTGCTGCTTTCTTCGCCCTCTCCCCGCCTCGAAGCGTAAAGATCTTTTCACTGAGCCTCCCAGTGAAGCCTGATTTGCCCGTTAGTCCCATCCTGTCTGTCCGCTTGCTGACCGCCCGCGATACCCGACTGAAAAAGCCCATCTGCTTGCCTGCCTGATCCTTTCTCGGTCGGGTTACATCGCGAAAAAATGATCTCGTCTTCGTGATCATCCCGTCTCTGCCTGTAACCCCCATCTGCTCCAGCATTCCGCCTTTACGCGCCAGGTTCTGCGGGCCGAGGATGCCCCAGTTATAGGCTTTGCGAGTGAGGAAGCCTCGCGGGCCCACCAGCTTGGACTTCATCCGTTGGAGTCGGGAGGGCTTTGCATTGGGATTAGGCGGTGCAGTTAATTTGGCTTTCATCCGCTGAAACCACGTCGGTTCGGCATTCGGGTCGAGTGGATCAAGCTTGTCGGGTATGGGTTTTAGGTCAGGTAGCTTGACTTTCGGCTCCCACTTTTTCCACAGCTTAGGAGCAGGCAAGAAGTTTTTTTGAGCATACTCCTTCTCAAAAAAGTTGCGGAAATCAATCAGCGAGTTGACACCCTTGGCGACCAGATCGATGGCTCCTTGACCTGCTTTGACCGCGAGATTATGCCCCCCTGCTTTGGCTTGCTTGGCGAGCAGCTTGGTTTGGTCAACCGCCTTTTTCGCCAGTTCGACCGAGCCTGTCTTGAGCCGTCCTGCTTTATCTTTTGCCAGTACCTTGGCGTAGTTCATGCCTTGGTTGAGGCGTTGGCCTGGCTCGTACATGGTGGTGGCAAAGGTACGGCGCTTTCGTCTCGATGGATTGATGGTTTGGGCCTGCTGGGCTTGTTGGACGGTCTGGGCTGTTGCTTCACCCGCTTTTTGTATAGCGGTTGGGTCTGCCACCGGCTTCATCTCGACGGTTACCGTCAGTGTCCGCTCCAGTTTGGTAAGCTCTCTGAGCATCCGTTTCATGCTGCGTTCCCGCTCTTTAGCGGTAGTGGAGACGCCCGCGGTCAGGATTCGGTTGAACTGATCCGCATACCCCAGTGAGCTTTTCAAGCTTTTTTCGATATTGGACATGTCGAGGGCTTTCAGAGTTGCCATGATTTCACCCCCTTGATCGTAGGGTCAAGAGCGCTGACGCCGTTGCGCCGCCCGCTCAGCCCGTTTCTCCGCCTCGATCTCGACGAACTCGGAGGCGTAGATGAATGCTTTGTGGTAATCGTCCATGGCCCAGAGGTCTTGCGGCAGGACATGGTGCTTCTGCCAGACCCGGTGAGAGATGACAGCATGGTAATCACCACTGTGGATTAGTTTTTTGCGTCATCCACCAGCTCTTCAAAATCGGTGTCAAAGCCGTTGACACGCTGCACCGCCTGCACCAGCTCCGCGTACTCGCCGCCGACACAGAGGATTTCCTTGAGCAGGTCACACGGGTCCACCACACCGTAGCTGGCTAACAGCTCGGCATCCTTGAAGTTGGGAAATACGGTGGATTCGACCGCCAGACGTGCCGCGAAACGTTTCCAGTCGACGGTTTCGCCTACTTTTTTGCCTTTTTTCACCTGTGGGATGGTGCACTCATCTTGCAGATCCTCGATCCGCTTGGTGTCGATCGCCTTCAAGACAAATGGAATCGGATTGCCCTCCTCGTCCACATAGCGCTTGGAGACGATCACTTCCTCGGTAATCACTTGCTTGGCTTTGCCTTTCATGAACATATCCATCGAACGGGTAACAGTCGTCATAACGCAATACCTCCTTAGGAATCATCACAACATCATGAAATCAATCATCAGGGAAAAGAAACGGCACCACATCATCCGTACAAACGGTTACGTGGTGCCTCATCCATCATCGTGCCTGCCGCATCAGCTTGCATCAAAAATCGTCCTTGAGCGACTCTGGAATCTCCGCGCCTTCGAAGGAAAAAGGCAGCTCCTCCTCCAGCGCCTCTCCGTCCACACTGAACTGACCGATCTTGACAGAGTCGATATTGCAGTTGAGCAGGGTGACACGCTCAGTGCCGCGCCCGCTCCCCGGATCATCCAGCACGCCTTGCAGGGTGAAGTAGACTTCTTTTCCACTGTTGGCATACTCCAGCACCATCCGGGTAAAACGGGAGGTGACCTTATACAGCGTGATCGTCCCGGTCCCAGCTAAGCTGGTCGTCTTCTTGCCTGTCCAGCGGTTGCCGAGGATATGCACGTCCACCTTGTTTTTCTCGATCGTCGCCTCGAACGACTTCGCGTAGGCAATCTCTTCCCCATCGAGGAACAGGCGGGCTTCTCGACCGTTAATCGTATTTTCTGCGCGGAATTTGGCCATGGATTATCGCACCTCCACGTTGAAATAGAATTTTTCCATGCTGTCGACCGGCTGTACACCCAGCGTGGCATATACCTCATCGCCGACTGATTTTTCGGTATGGATCGTGAAATCCTTCACAAAATCGACGTTCTGGATCGCTCCGGCATCCTGCAGACTGCGCAGGTATCCGTTGGCCGCCTCTTTGAGCAGGGCTTGTCCGTCGCGGTTGTTGTCCAGCTTGCCGATGTAGTTTTGGTTAACGACACGGGAGAAATCATTGGCGATCGCATCGAGCACGCGGAGGACACGGTTTTTGCTGAAGCGTCCGTTTTTGGTCATGCCATAGGTGACGAGCGAGTTGATATCCTTCTCCACCTTGACCTTGACCCCGTCATGCATAAAAAGAAAGCGTCCACGGCGGAGCGCATCGACGATCTCGCTGTTTTTCATGCGCGGGTTGACGTCGATCGCACCTTCGTACTCACTGTAGGTGTTGGACTGGATGATCGACGCCCCTGCGGTTGCACCTGCCACCCATGCCACCGCATCCTTCGCCGCCAGTGCCACATTGCCGCCAAGGATCACCCCGTTAGCTACATTGACGATTCCTTCGTAGTCGGCATCGTAGTTCGCCATGACGCCTTGGATTTTTTTGCCCTCCTGCTCGCGCATCCGCTTGATGAAGCTGACAAACGAGGTCTTGAGGCTGGCGATATCCGTGTCGTCCTTGTCTGTGCCCGGATCGTTGTCGAACGGATAGGCGATCACGTCAAAATGCTGGGTCTCTGTCGCCGTCAGATACTCGGTGTGATCTAGGACAAGCACGCTGCCATTCGCCGTCTCCCCCGCTCCCAACGTGAAGGTAAGCTTCAGCTCGTCCGTCTCCGGCACAATCCCCGTCCCGGTGAAGGTCACCCAGGCATTGCTTTTCAGCTCAGAGACATTGGTCACCTTTTGCTCATCGACGACACGGCCTTTGAGCAGAGTGCGGACAAAGCGGGGGCCTTTTGCCGATGGGCTCTCGACAGGCGGGGTAAAATCCGGATCAGCCTCTACCTCAATCGCCAGATCTCCGCCGCGTGAACCGCCATAGCGCGCCGTGACGGTTAGAGTGCCGGAAGAATCTGACGCGGTTTTGGTCACCGCTGCCTTTTTCCCTTCGTTGAGCCGATAGATCAGCAGGGTTTTGGCGCGTTTCTTCGCTTCGCGGACAAGCAGCATCTCCGGTTCATTGATGTCATAGCCCAGCTTGTCGTACACATCTGCATCCGTGTCAATCCGCAAAAACGTTTTCGATTCCCCCCAGTTCAAAACCAGTGGCATCGTGACCGTACCGCGCTCACCTGATTTAATGCGTTCAAGCGCTTTTGCCTTAAAATTGATATATAAACCGGCCCGTACCTGCTCTACCCCTTCGATCCAAGTTCCACCTGCCATATGCGTTATACCTCCCTTGTAAGGAATTGTTGAATGAGCGCCCGTGCCTCACTCTTGCTCAGACGCTTTTGTGCCATACCATAGACCGCTCCGTCAAACACCTCAACAGGCACACCGAACAGGTTTTGGCTGGATCGGCGCAGGCTGTCCAAAGTGTAGGTCGGCTCGTCTGCGGCTTGGGCATTTTGCTTGGGGGCTTCGGTCTGCTTCTGCATCGCTTCTTCCTCCTGACGTTGCTTGCGTGGCATCTTACTTCACCTGCTCTTCCACATGTAATGTTTTGATTTTTTCATAGGTCGCGCGTTGGTAGTAGTAACGGTTGCGCCACTTGAGTGTCAACTGGGCAACCCCCTCCTCCACGACCGCGAACTCACTGCCCTCCAGACGCAACACCTCACCCGTGGGCACCTCCCCATCATCCACCAGCGGAATCTGATAACGCGCCGAAGCGATCCGCTCTGCCAGCTCATCTGCAACGGCAAATGCCGTAAGACTGTCCACATGATAGATTCGCAGGGTCAGCGTGACCACCCGCATATAAGTCTGGGTTGTGTCAGGCCGGTCTGAGATCATCGGGGTCGGCACATACAACGCCGGAATCAGCTTGTCTGCCGGAAGGGGGTCCCGGTACAGCGCAGCCTCAAAATGCTGCCTACAAAAATGTACGATCGAAGGTATCTCTTGCACCTGCATCACCTCCCTTTCCCCGTACCTGTCGAATCAAAAAAGCACCACGGCCACCATCCTCTCTTCGGGCCTCACCCCCTCTCAACAGCCCAAGCCACAGCAGGCATAAAAAAACCTCCCGACTCTCTCTGGAGCGAAAGGTTTTTTGCGAATCTTTACTTTTTGAATCTTCACTCTTTTTCCAGTAAAAAACTCCCCCGTTATTGCCTGTTGATAACGCTTTCGTTTTCCTTTTTGTGGAATAGTATCATGATACTAAGGAAAAACCCAAGTTAGGTTCTAGTGAGGCATCATTTGCGTCTATCCACGGTACAAAATTTGCCCAATGAGCGTGAGTAGATGGTAGTGCAACTAACAGCTAAATGATGTGTGCCGCTTTGAGGATGTAAGCCACCGTGTCTACCGCATTCTTTTTGTAGTAATCATAGGTGCTCTTCGGGATGTTCATGATGATTTCGTAGATCAGCTTGTCCTTTTTTTGCTCCAGAAAACACTTGGTCAAAATCGTGCGTCCTTCATCTGAGAGCGCCTTAAGTGCCATATCAATCGCCTTGCAACGGCGTTCGTACTCGGCGATCATCACAGGACGTTCTTCGCGCAGCAGAACGGTATTACCCACGATGTCTCCCTTGTTCCCCCGTCCGTCCAAGTCACTACGGGTTCCCCTGCCTTCCGCATTGGCCCGGTCAAATTCATTGTACTCATCAGCAGGTCGTATCTTTTTGTCCAGAGAAAAAATATCAACGGCCGCTTTCATCATGGGATACGCCTTGAGCAAGTCTCTTGTCCTGGCCCGCTCCTCATCGCTAATCATCAGGTTCATTGCCTGGTTTATCATTGTTTTATCCTCTCCTTTGCGGCGATCCTTTCGTAATCCTCCTCGCTATACTCATTTCGATGCTTCAGACATGTAAACCTTTTCCTTTTATTTATTTTTGTACTATCATCACCTAAGATAACTCCAAAAATAGTACAAGAATCTTTTATCCAATATAAACGCATACAGGTAAAAAATGTATGCGTAATTAGATGCAAAAACACCTCTTGTGACCTAGTTCATTTTTCGTAGAATCAAAAAAACCTTCGTCCAGTGTTGTGTGGGCGAAGGTTTTGCCGGTTGTTACGATTTTTCTATGGGATCTGACTATGCTGACGGAAACACGATCTCTTCGATTTTTTCATCAAAGTCGATTTTGACATCTTGCTCTTCTAGGTACCACATATCATCTTTTTCAATGAAAAAACGGATGTTGTCCAACGTGACCTCCAGTCCGATCTCCTGGGGCTCGTCTTTGCGGATGCCAAGCGAAAAAGCGTTTTTTCCCAAGCCACCATAGCGGGGAAAGATGCGGACAGTATCTCCTGAGCGGAAATTCCAGTCAGATTGAAAATGTTGCAGTGCGGGTTTGGTAATCGTTATATTCATGGTCCGATGACCTCCTGTCAGGCTTGTCGTGAATAGGTAGTGGAGTCACAAATCGATCACCTGTTATTATAGCTTTTGCCTGTTCATTGTCAAACGGGTACGTCCAAACATAATCTATTAGAATAATCCCCGAACATCTCAACCTCCAAATGGAATTTGAGTCGAGCGAAACATGTATGAACAGGAGCAATACTCACTGCCTTCGTGGTGAATGCAGAGAGAATAGCAAGACTGATAAGTGGAGCCACTCTCAGTTTTCACTTTTCGATATAGGTAACACTGTGGAATACTTTACTTCTCTTAATGATAAGTTAGTTTGAATTCGTGATATGCCGAGCCTATTTAATTTTCTTATAAACTTATCCAATTCCTTCCGATCTCTAACAACAACCTTTAAAAGATAATCATATTCTCCTGTTAAACAATGACATTCTAATATTTCTGGCATAGCTTTTAAGGCATTTTCCAAAACTTCCAATTGTTCAGCTTGATGAATATTCGTGCTCATGAAAACGTAGCAAAGTAAATCGAACCCAAGCTTTTCTTGATTTAAGATTGCGACTTCCCTATCGATAAACCCTTCGCTTTCCAATCGTTTTATCCTTGTGTGTGTGGCTGGTGGGGACAAATTTACACGTCTTGCAAGTTCAGCATTACTTAACTGAGCTTCCTTTTGCAATATATCTAAAATTTGAATATCAACATCATCTAAAATTCTGCTTACAAAAGATTCCACGCATGATTCTCCTTTTATCATTATTCGAAATACAGGTTTTATTTCATGCAAACTCTTAATTTTATTCTATAACATTTCACTTTTTGTTTCTATTATTTCAAGTTTTATCGATAACACAAAACGTTATTCTGTAAAACAAATAAAGGTGCTATCATTATTTGTGAATCGACATTCAATATTCTAAATGTCATTGTGCACAATGGCTTCTATCTTTTTCACTCCAACAGTGAAAAATCAAAGGAGCTAAATGATATGGTGAATTTCTATGTTTTATTGCTACTTGTAGCAAGCTTGCTATGGGGAGGAAATTTTGTAGTTGGAAAATCTCTTGTCGGTCATGCTTCTCCGTTGACGTTGACGAGCTTACGATGGATGATTGCTATTGTTTTCCTTCTACCAATGGTATGGTGGAGCGAAAAAAGGGTACTGCCCTCACGAGATGCCATTCTTCCCTTATTTTGCATGGGAATCACAGGTGTTGTTTTATTTAATGTCTTTCAATTTTTAGCATTAGAACGAACAACATCGACTAATGTTGGATTCATTTCTACATTAAATACAATCTCCATTTCCATTTTTTCATTTATTTTTTTACGAGAACGAATCAATAGATTCCAAGTATTTTCAATGATGATTTCGCTTTTTGGAGTGCTTCTTGTTCTTTCGAAAGGAAAGATGAACCTATTACTGTCACTACACTTTAATACGGGTGATTTATGGATGATCGTAGCTGTATTCGTGTGGGGAATATACTCCGTTTGCAGCAGGTGGGCAATGAGAACGACATCACCGTTGATGTGTACATTGTACTCTGGAATATTTGGACTTCTCGTTCTTCTTCCGTTTAACCTCTTTGATTTTACTTTATCCAATATCAATCAATCTTTCATTGAATCTATTTTATATACAGGTGTGATCTCTACTGTCGTTTGTATGGTGTTTTGGAATATTGGCATACAGAAATTAGGTACTACAACATCCGGTATTTTCTTGAATTTCAATCCAGTTTTCACTGCAATTTTAGCGTTTTTATTTATAGGAGAACAACTGTCATGGATACAAGGAATTGGGGGATTCATTGTGATTGGAGGGTGTTATTTATTCTCACACGTTAAAACAAAGGCAATCTCTCAAAACTAATCCATCACACCATTGCCAGGACAAAAAGTCTTCTTTTAATGGTACATCTTCTTTTATGGTACATATCCTCGTCAGTGGTTTTTTAGAGGTTTGGGTCATTTCCGTCGGTTTCAAGTAAACTTCCCCTTCGTTCAATGAGCAAAATAAACAATGAAGGATAACAGAGCCAAAGAAAAAGAGCGGCTTCCTTAGCCGCCCCTACTCATCATACGTTCAAAAAAAGGAGCGGGACTTCACCCGCTCCTTTACTACTTCCGCCAATCCATCTCAACTAGTAGTCTTTCCTGACCAACAGTGAGCAACACTCCACAAGCGTGGTATGAACGCATTGTCTGGGAGCAGAGTCTTTTTTGGTCTGACTGATTAAGCCTTCTCTCTACTCGGCAGATCCAGCCTTAAGCACGAAGTGGCAGACCGTCAATTTTGGAATCGTATAGGTAATCGTATTGTTGGTGATGTTGGTTATCGGCTCACGCTCGGTGATCACAGCGCTGTTGCTGTCAAAGCCAAATACGCGTGCAGAGGTGTAGTTGGTCGTACCGCCGATGTTGAGCACCGCATTCATCTCATGGTCATAGTTCTTGTTGATCACGATCAGATGCAGGTTGTTGTCGCTGTCTTGGAAGACTGAACCGTAGATGGAGCTGTTTTCGATGTCGGTAGTCTCTGCTTTCACCTTGGTATCACCAAACGTGGCGTTGTTACCGTCGTAATTGGTGAACATTTTAAAAGCAGCGGAATGGTATGGTGCTTCCTTCAAGCCATTGACCATTTTCCAGTAGGTGCCCAGATAGACTCCCTCTTTGCCGAAGATCCCAAGCACATCTGCGGTGGCAATCCCGCCGGAGATGTGGTTTTCGCCGCCGTAGTTGTATTCGGTGAAGGCGATTTTGGTTCCTTGGTTATAAGTGTCGATCGATTGTTGCAGACGCGGGATGACTGGCAGGTAGGAGCTGTACCATTGACCGATCCAGCTGTCTTCTTTGTAGCTTGAGTCCCACAGAGAGCGTGGTGCTTGGATACGTGCTTTGTTCGCTGCGATATTATCATTGGAGTTGCTGTCGGTAATACGGACACCGCCCGCAGAAATCTCCGGATACCAGTGGATATCGACCGCATCGAGCAGTCGCTTGCCTTCTTGCAGAGATGCGACACGCAGATTGTCGAGGTAGTAATCGATGTACCAGTCGTAGTTGCCTTTTACATCCTTCCAGTCTGCAGAGCCGTCCATGTCATACATATCGCTGAAGCCGTAGGTGACCGGACCGAACAGCTGTGCATCCGGGTCGACGTTCTTGACTGCTTTTGCCAGATCAATCGATTTATTCAGGACTTCTTCACTGCCTGGTTTTTGCGGGTGCATGTAAGGGTGCGTATTTTCCCACAGGCCTGGTTCGTTGTCGATCTCATACGCTTTAATTCCGGTTGGGGTAGCTGCACTGCCAAACTTATGAATCATCAGGTTGACGAATTCATCCATGTAGACATAGTTGTCTGTCAGGTCTGGAGTCGTGCTGAATGGTGCATTTTTCGCAGCTTTTACCTCTACCCAGCGGTTGGATGGAGCTGTTTCGGTGGCATTTACTTGCCCATTGGTGTCCTTGGCTACAAAGCCTGCGGTCTGGAGCGTGGTCAGGGTCAGAGCACCTTTCGCCAGGGATTTCTGGTGGAAGCCTGCTACCCCGATACCCGGATCTGCCATATTGCCGCCCCATGGCACACCGCCATAGTACCACGGAATATAGTTATCACTCATGTTGAAATAATCTTCACCTGCATTGGAGGCATTGTTCTCCCAGTTGTAGGTGGAGAGACGGTTCCCGCCGAGACGTCTTGCTGTCCAATTCTCTGTGCCGGACAAGTCATCATTGGTTCCATAGATGTAAGGACTGATCGGTGCGCGGTCTGCTGTCGGATCGATGGTGAAATTGACTTGGAACGGGCCAGTCGGTTCGTACTTGGTGTTGACCTTGAGCAGATCGCTCCACTGCCCTGCTGTGCTGCCGTCTTTGGCACGGACGCGGTAGGTATGCTGAGAGCCGCTGACGAGATTGCTGTGGGTGTAGGAAAGATTCGTCTGAGCATCAATCACATTGCCGTCTACTTCGATGTCATAGCCTGTAATCTCTTCCTGCAACTTATCCCACGTAACGGTGATCGTATCTGCCGTCGCGGTCGCTCTCACATTGGACGGAGCTGGGAGCTGCTGTTGACCTGTTGTTTTCAGCTGAATCTCAGAGCTCCATACGCTGAGTGATTCGCCTTGACGGGTACGGACTTTGTAGGAATGTCGCGTCCCTGGATTCAACCACTGTACGAGGTAGGTGTTGGCTCTGATATCGGTGATGATTTTGCCGTCTGCCCAGATATCATAGCCGGTCGCCCCTGCCACTTGATCCCACGTCAGAGAGATCGTCGTATCGGTTGGGACAGCAGCCAGATTCAATGGAAAAGCAGGCATGTCGAACAATTCAGGCTCTGTACCCCAATCTAATGTGCCACCCACATATCCGGTGACTTTTTCACTGAAGACTTCTTCGTTGGAATTGATGAACGAGTAGTCATTGGTCTGAGTGAACTTGGAGGAGTAGTCGCTAAAATAGAACCAGGTGTAGACCCCTACCATGGCTCCAGGTTGCAGGGCACCCGCCTGATCGGTGAAGCCAATCTCCATGTAATGATCAGCTGTAGCAGAAGGAATCGGCATCTTCACGATCTTCGCGATGACCACTTCTTTTGCTTTGGTGCTCCAGAAGTTGACGCTGACTGGTTTTTCCTCATCGATCGTGAAGTAGTAACGTGCCTTCACGTCTTGGAGGTTGATCGGTGCATTGCTTACATTGGTGATCTCGATGTTGGGTTCAGCCTGTGCGGTTGTGGCATCTGTGCCCGTCTCGACGCTTACTTTCACCTTGGTTGGACTGGTAGAAGAAGCATTGGTCTTCGCGGTAATTGCCGAACTCCATGCGCCTGTAACACTTGCATTTTTGGCGCGGACTTTGTACGTGTGTGTGGTATCTGGCTGCAAACCGTTGTGGGTGTAGGAGGTTCCGGTTACCCCCACAACTGCTCCATCCACTTCGACATCATAGCCAGTCGCACTCGTTACGCCATCCCAAGACAGTGTGATGGAGCTGTCAGTTGGAACTGCTTTCAGATTGGCAGGAACGGCTAGAGCGGGTTGTTCGCTGGAGACGACTTGGAATTCCCCTGCGGAAACGTTTTGATGATAGCTCTGCGTACGGTCTGGATTGTGGACGTCGACCACGACCCGATAGGTGCCAAGCTCTGCATCTGCTGGGACGGCCCAGTCGAATTCCAGATGCTTAGTTTCAGAGGTGGTGAACGTGGCTGTGAATTCTTCGGTCAGCACATTGGCTCCGTTTGGCTGCAGCACGCTGATATCTACCGCCGTATCTGTCCCCAGATCAGCCGTCACAGTCGTGTCTACATGCACGGTGCCGCCTGGAAGTACCTGTTGCGGTGTTGTTGCCGCACTGCTGACGAACTTGATCGTTGGCACTGCTTTTTCCACTTGAATGAAGGTGGCTCCTGCGTGCCATTTATATTGCTTGCTCCAGCCAGCTCCAAAAATCCCTACGCTGACGGTATATTTGCCTTCTGGAAGATTCGTCGGTACGTTCCATTTGAACGGAATCGACTTGGCCTCATTCGCGTTCACGTTCACATTATCGATGAACGATTGATGGACTCTTTTTAAAGAAGGATCAAAAATCTCCAAATCGATCAACAAGGAAGCCGCTTCCGACATCGTTACCTGTACATCAAGGTCGGTGCCAGAACCCTGGGTGACCGTAGATGGTGTAGCCTGTGCAGATGAGGCTAGGACAGTCGCCTCTGCTCTCGCAATATCGGCTGGGCCGATCAGACTGAAGGTGTTGAGCATAAGCAGGCAAGCGGTCACGAATGCGAGCCATCTCCGCCCCTTACTGGGTGAAGCAAAAGACATAATGAAGTTCCCCTTTCATTTTTGAGCTGGTTCATTCTCGGTATCGGTTAAGTCGTCAGGTTAGTCATATGGGATTGGAATAATAGCAGGTTGAATAGGCTTCGTGTACATATACATGCACATGCAACTTCTCCCTTTTTTAGCGAATCACCTCGGTTCCTTTTACCCACGAGAGTCATCATACCAGATATTTCTTTGGAATATTATAACTTTTTTCTAAAACATTCATAATCAGGACTGTCCCATATCTACAAGGACTAGACGCATTACTTGAGACCCAATAAAACGATTTTGGATTCGTACAAAAAGTCTTATATACCTGTTCGGCGGAAGTGGCTGAAAAACTATTTTCCGGGAAATAAAAAAAGACACAGATCAGATTCGATGCGCAACTGCTTGCGCCACGCGGAACCTCTGTGTCTTTTTAATGTATGTTGGATTTAGAGTGGAAGCAGCATTGCGATCACTTGTTTACCGCTTACCTGAATCCCTTTGTCTTGTTTTCCGCAATGCTTGAGGTCTTTGACCAGCTGCTCAGCCAATTCCTTCGCTGGTTGGGTGTTTTTCTTTTCGACGAGAACGGTCAGCTGTACGGCATCTCCTCCTGTGAGGACACGCTCGGCTTGACGTTTTTTGGTATCGTAATCGTGTTCTTCGATGAAGGCGTTGAGACGGATTTCTTTGGTCTTCATCCCTTTTTCGGCTTTGCGGTTCTTCTTGTTTTCTTGGTTTTGCTCTGCTTTGAAGTCGGATTTGCTGACCAGCTTGCATGGCGGCGGGCTGGTGTTGAGGGAGAGGCAGACGAGGTCTACCTTCAGCTCTTTTGCCATGCGCAGGGCTTCTTTGGTAGAGACGATCCCGAGGTCTTCGCCATTGAGACCGGTCAGTTCGACTTCGGATGCTTTGATTTTTTCATTGAGAATCATGGTTGGAGGGTCACCTGTCTTCTGTAATGTAAGATCTTTTAATCTATTATAGCGTATTGTGTTGCACGGTAGGGCATCTACAGGATTGAACGCAGAAAACTCATGCGATGAAAAAAGAGCTAGTCAGGGTTTCACACTGCCAAACCCTAACTAACTCTACCTTCATCTATTCCCGCATTTCAAGTCCCAATGCCGAAACCAACTCTGTTAAATCTTAAACTGCTTGACAAGCTCATTCAGCTTTTCAGCCATCGTGGACAGCGATTCGGAGGCAGCCGTGACTTCCTCCATGGATGCGGTCTGCTCTTCGACTGAGGCCGCGATGGCGTCGGTATTGCCTTTGGACTGTTGGGAGATCTCCGCTACCTGATCCATCGAGGCGTTCATCTCTTGTGCGCCTGCGTTGACCTGTTGAACGATCGCTGCCACTTCTTCTGCCTGTTTGGTAACCTCTTCGATGGCTTGCGCAATCTGGGCAAAAGCCTTCGCCGCCTCTTCTGTCGTCGCCAAGCCTTCTGCGACCGAATCACGGCCAGCTTCCATCGCGATCGCTGTACGGTCGATATCCCGCTGGATCGCCTCGATGATTTCTTTGATATTGGTCGTTTCGGCAGAAGACTGTTCTGCCAGCTTGCGTACCTCATCCGCAACTACCGCAAAGCCCTTGCCTTGCTCCCCTGCTCTCGCTGCCTCAATCGCGGCGTTGAGCGCCAGCAGGTTGGTCTGTGAGGCAATCCCGTTGATCGCTTCCACAATCCCAGAGATTCGCTTGGATTTCTGACTCAGCTCATTCATCACGGCGGAGGCTTCCTGCGTATTGAAGGAGATTTCCGTCATTTGGGTACGTACCTCGTTGACGACCTTATGGCCATTTTGTGCTCGGTCGTTAGCGATTTGGGAGGCGTCGGAGACTTTTTCCATGCTGTCGGAGATATGAGCCATACCTTTTGTGATTTCTTGTACGGCCAGGACAGAACCATTGACCGTGTTGACTTGCCGTTCCGCTCCGTTTGCCACCTCTTGGACCGACTCAGCGATCTGGGAAGCGGCCTGAGCCGATTGCTCTGCACTTGCTGTCAGCTCTTCTGAGGTGGAGGCCACTTGCTCAGCCCCGAGTGTTACCTCTTTCATCATCGAACGCAGCTGCTCTGTCATTTTATTGAAGTTGTGCGTCAGTTGTCCAACTTCGTCTTTGGTTTTTACCGGAAGAGGTTCTACCGTAAAGTCACCGTTTGCCACGATTTCCACTTGTTTGGCCACCGCATTAATCGAGCGGGAGAGGATGGAGGAGAGCACCCAGCCGATGATCAACGCCACGACAACCCCGGCAAGGGTCAGGTTGAAAACCGCTTTCTTCCCGGCCTCATCCGCTGCAAGCGCCTCTGCTTTGGCCGCTTCTGCCCCATCTCCGTTGATGTGGATCAGCTCAATAAGCGACTTTTTTGCCGTATCGAATGAAGTATCAGATGCTTGGAGCGCTCCAAAAGTAGCATTGGTATTTTGCGTGTTCGATACTTTGATAACAGCCGCGATGCTCTCTTTTACTGCCTCCCAATCTCTTGCAAACTCTTCACTTTGTTCTTTTTCTTGTTCGCTGATCAGTGGTTCGTACACCTTCCGTCTTTCTTCCACGAGATTGATGGTGTCCGTAATCATTTTTTCTATCTCAGCTTTACGTGGCAGGTCCGGTGCCGAACCATGCATCAGGATTAGGCGCTGCAGCTCGGTGACATTGGCATTGATAATACCGAGAGTATCCTTGCTAGGACTCCATTTGTCTGTCACTTCCACTAATTTGATACTGACATCAGACATTTTGGTATTGCCTACTCCACCTTGCGCGATCAGGATCAGGACGATAGCGAAAAACCCGATTAAAAGTTTCTTGCGGATGGTTAGTTTCATAAAGACCTCCAAATAAGATGGTTGTTTTCGTTTATAGATGATTTATGATTTCAATGTATACCATTGTTTTGCATATACTAAAAATAATTCTTCCTCTATCACTTTTATTAAAAGATATGTATCGGATTTTCCCTGTTCTCTTCCTATTTAAACAGGAAACTTTATTCCTTGTTTATATTTGTTTATCTTGATCGGATTCACTGCCTCGCTTCTTTGTTCTTCTTGGTTATGACTTCCATTAAAACAGAGAGTGCTTAAAATTTTATAAACAATGCCTAAAACTTTAATTAATAAAGTCTTAGGCATTTGGTTCGGTGGATGTAGCTTTGTGGGAATTCGGGCAGGTGGAGAAAATAAGGTCCACAATTGGATTCGTGGGTATGTACATAGGTCCAGGTGAATTCTTTATCTACAATATAAATATCGTCTTCATATTCGAAATCGGAAGCGGTAATGCCAGCAGCCTCGGTAAGTAATAATGCCTTTCTCTGATGCTGGTAGAACACATAGCAGCTTGATTTCTCGATCATATCTAATGCCATCCTTGCCTCCTCTTCTTTTAGACAAGGATGTTTTCCAAAACTGAATAAGTGCCAGAGATATTGATGAAGATAAATGCGTTTTTTCTCTTTTGGTGTTAGGTGATCGGCAAATTTATTTTCCCAGCGGTCACGCAGTTTTCTGCCTTTCTTCTCCAGGAGGATGATGGGGATGTTTTTGGCAAGACCTTCTTTCTGCAAATCCTCGCTCCAGCTGATGATGTGATCCTGACGAAACTCTTCATACGTTAGGCAGTTTTCACCAAGGACTGTCCGCTCGTCCACCTGACCAAAAGACACTTCATACTTGTCGGTAATCTCAATCGTACACATGTACTTTCCTTTTTTGCTGTGCACCTGTATCATCTCGCCTATTTCGCATACCTCATCCGGTTGGGCATCATACCAGACTTTTGGTGTGCACGTCGCCGTCTTTTTTCCTTGGAGAATCTGCTGGACGAGGGTTTCGTCGTTTTCATCCCGACCCCAAAAGGTTGTTTTTTTCATATGGCTCACTTCCAATCTTTGATCTTTAAGCAAAGCATATCATATTACCACAAAAGGAAATCACTGTAATCAGGTACCCTCTCCAACTAAAAAACGTCCATATAAAAATAAAGCCCTGTATTAGCAATTCTTTTGCTAGTACAGGGCTTCGGACTTATGACATATATCTGTTTACCTACTCTTAACTACACTTCGAATACCCACAGCTCGTGCACGTCTTGCAGCCTTCCGCAGGCAACAGACTTGCCGATCCGCAAGACGGGCAGAAATCACGGTTGCCGCCATGGAAGTCGTCTTCAAAATCATGGTCATGCTGTGGCTCTGGGCTTGCCTTCACGTACTTCGGCTCGCTCGCAGCTGCTACGGATGCGTTCTCGTCTTCGCCGTCGAGGTGCATTTCCAGTGCTTTTGCTACTGCATCTGGGATGGACTCGACACGGTTGGCGCCGAAGCCGACTGCACCGGAACCGCCGATACCTTTGAGGTGCTTGATCAGCAGACGGGCTTTGTTTCCGTCAGGGAGTTCACCGAAACGCAGGAACAGCGTGGAGACGCGGCCGAGTGCTTCGGACATAGCGAAGACATCGGAGCCTGCTTTGCCTACATTGACGAGGACTTCGTACGGATGCCCGTCCACCTCGTTGACCGTGATGTAGGCTTTGCCCAGTGGGGTGTTCATTTTATAGGTAGCGCCGCTCAATTTTTTCGGGCGCTTGCTGTATTCGGATTTTTTCTTCCCTGCTTTGACTGGTGCGGTTGCAGCTGGTTGGGCGGCGACGGTGGTTTCCTTGGCTTCCGCTGTGGTTGCTTCGGTTGTTGATTCCGCCTTGGCCTCTGTTTTGTCTTCCTTCTTATCGGTAGAAAGAACCTGCACGTCACGGCTGCCGTCACGGTAGATGGTTACGCCTTTGCAACCAAGGTCAAACGCCAGCTCATAGAGACGCTTGGTGTCTTCGACAGTGAAGTCGTGCGGTGCGTTGGCTGTTTTGGAGATGGAAGAGTCGACCCACTTCTGAATCGCTGCTTGGACGCGGACATGATCCTCTGCACTGAGGGTCATGGCGCTCACGAAGAAGTCTGGGAAGTCTTGGTCTGGGTTTTGATCGACCCAGTCCTTCGCGATTGGTACGTATTGTTTATCGAAACCCAAGCGGCTCTGACGATAGTATTCAAACGCGTAGAACGGCTCGATCCCGGTGGAAGTGCCGACCATCGTACCTGTGGAGCCGGTCGGTGCTTGGGTGAGCAGGGTTACGTTGCGGATGCCTTTTTCGCGGATGGCATCTCTGACTTCGTCGTCAAATTGCTTCATGAAGCCGCTCATCAGGAATTTTTCGGTGTCAAACATCGGGAAGCTGCCTTTTTCCTCGGCGATCTCAGCAGATGCGAGATAAGCTTCGCGGGCGATGAAGTTGTACAGCTTGTCCAAGAATTCAAGAGATTCAGTGCTGCCGTAGCGGATTTCGAGCTTGATCAGCATTTCCGCCAGACCCATGGAGCCAAGACCGACGCGGCGTTCGCCTTTTTGGTTGGCTTCGTTCTCTTCAAAATGATATGGTGTCGCGTCAATGACGTTGTCCAGGAAACGCACGGAGTAGCGGACAGCGGTTGCGAGCTTGTCCCACTCTACTTCTTTATTGTCAACGAATTTGGAGAGGTTGAGGGCGGATAAGTTGCACACGCCCCATGCTGGGAGGCCTTGTTCTCCACACGGATTCGTACAAATGATCGGATTATAGTACCAGCTGTTGGACATATCATTGTAATACTCGATGAACACAATACCCGGTTCAGCGGATTTCCAAGCTGATTCAATGATGGTGTGCCATACATCGCGGGCACGGACGGTTTTGTAGACGTTGACTGCTTTGCCCAGCTCGTCGCGCCATTTGGTCAGGTTGCCGTCCCACAGCTCGTCATATTCAGGATCGGATGTATCAGGGAAGACGAGATCCCAGTCGAGGTCTTCCTTGACGGCTTTCATGAAACCGTTGGAGACGCAGACGGACAGGTTAGCGTTGGTAACCAGACCCATCTGTTGTTTAACGGTGATGAATTCGAGCAGGTCTGGATGCCAGTCGTTCATCATGAGCATGAGGGCTCCACGGCGACTTCCCCCTTGCTCAATTAACCCAGTCGTATAGCTGAACAATCCGCCCCACGATACAGAACCGCTGGACGAACCATTCACTCCACGGACGAGTGCACGTCGTGGACGCAGGCTGGACAGGTTGATCCCGACACCGCCGCCGCGTGACATGATCTCTGTCATCTGGCTGAGTGTCTCCATGATGCCGCCGCGTGAATCTTTCGGCGATGGGATCACGTAGCAGTTGAACAAGGTCAGCTCGTCACTGGCGCCTGCACCTGCTGCGATGCGTCCGCCTGGAACGAGTTTCCAATCATCTAAAAGTTCACGGAACTTGGCTGTCCACTCGGCACGTTTTTCCTCGGTTTTCTCAACGGATGCGAGTGCTGTGGCCAGCCTGTCCCACAATGCTTCAGGTGTAAGCTCCAGCGGACGGGTGGTGCGCTCCAACGGGCTTTCGAATGTATCTCCGCTGCGAAGCTGGATGGTCGCGATGTTATTGTTGAGCGCGATCACTTCTCCAACTTCCTTCTGCGGAAATTTGGGGTCATCTTTCGTAAGTACGAGGACGGTATCCCCTACAGTTGTCTTTTTATAGTTGAGGTCCTTCATCGCATATCGATCTAAAAAGATCTTCTCACTTAACCCCTCTAATCGTTTCCCATTTGATGTCACAGAAACTTCCCCTCCAGTAGTCCACAGCAAATTGACCCGATTCGGTCAATTTGTTATGGTGTATGTAATGCATGGTTAAACATGTATCTCATCTCGATGAGACGTTTCTAAAGATACCACACGCTTCGACATGAATCAATATCTTGACGCGCACGAAATTTTTTTCGACATCCAACACTATATATTGTGGTGAGGTGTTAGACTTTTAGTTCCTTGGGGGGATTGACAATGTATTACGTAGACGGGCGTTGGGTTGAAGCGGGTCAGGCCGCGATTTATCCCGAAGACCGGGGGTATAATTTTGGTGACGGAATCTATGAAGTCGCCCGAATTTACCAAGGCAAGATTTATCAATGGAAAGAGCATTTGGAGCGTCTAAACCGCTCTGCGACTGAGATCGGGATGAAGCTGCCCTGGTCGGAAGATGAGCTTCTGGATATCGTCCAAGAATTGATGAAAAAAAATCTTCCAACACAAGATGTTGATGCTGTCCTCTACATACAGATCACGCGTGGGGTTGAGCCTCGTAATTTCAATTATTCTCAAAACATTAAGCCGATTCTGACCGCTTTTGTCCGCGAAAAGGCTCGTCCGCTCCATGACATGCAAAACGGCATCACCGCCACCCTCGTTCGCGATATCCGCTGGCTGCGCTGCGACATCAAAACACTCAACCTCCTCGGTGCCGCCATGGCCAAGCAGCAAGCCGTCGAAAACGGCTACCATGACGCCATCCTCCACCGCGACGGACTCGTCACCGAGGGCAGTGCCTCCAACCTCTTCGCCGTCAAAAACGGTGTCCTTCACACCCACCCAGCCACCAACCTCATCCTCCACGGCATCACCCGAGCTACCGTGATTGGACTGGCACAAGATCTGGGGATTCAGGTGATCGAAGAGGTGTTTGATACTGAATTTTTAAAAGAGTCAGATGAGTTGTTCTATACCGGAACGACAACCGAGATCTGCCCAATCGTTTCCGTTGACGGAAAAGCAATCGGTACGGGCAAAGTCGGCGAGGTTGTGAAGAGATTGCAAGAGGCTTTTGATAAGCATATTGCAGAGTAAGATAGGCAAATGGAAACGAGCCAAGCAAAGAAACATATATAATAGAAAAGAAGTAAAAATCAAGAAGAAAGAATTACAGAAAGCTACATAGGAGTGCTTCGGATTAGACAGGATCGTTAAGGAAGCAGCTATCGCCAAATCTCCGAAGATAAGAGAGAAGCCTAGATTGCCACCACCGCTAGTGGATCAACCTAGGCTTTTTTATTTTTCATTGCTCCTGTCTTTCCCTACTCCCTAGCCGGCTGGAGAGGAGGCGACATTCATGACGTGCGCCTCTTTGAACCGCCCCCCAGCGAAGCAAGCATCATGTGTGGCTAACGCTCCCCTGAATCCGCCCAGGGGCAAACCCCTTCGCTTGAATCCGCTTCCTCGAACATTTTTGACCCGGCCCACACTTGATGATTGAGAAGCGGCCAGTCTCTTCTTCGAAGCGAGGTTCAACAAGGCAACGCCATGAATGTCGCCTCCTCTCCCACTCCGAATCCAGGGATTCAAGCCAAAAACAACTAACTATCGCCGGAAATTCCACTCCCGCGTACTATATCTAGTTTCCGCCAACTCTTCCGCTAGCTTTTGCTCATACTCACTCAACTCAGACGGCACAAGCTCCACCCCAAGTCCACTCGCAAACCCTTTATAAAACGCCTCAATCGACTCCGGCAGCTCAATCCGCCGTTCGCTCACCTCATTAATCGTCACCGCTCTCTCCCGGAATCCGTCAATCATCCGCTGACGCAGACGGTCACTGGAGAACTTCAACAGCGAGAACAGCATGTCCACATCCATATCCAACAGAATCGACCCATGCTGCAAAATCACGCCCTTCTGACGCGTCTGGGCACTGCCTGCGACCTTTTTGCCCTCGACGACGAGTTCATACCAGGATGGCGAGTCAAAGCACGCAGACGAGCCAGGAGAGCTGTATTTTTCCTTCTCCTCTTCGCTTGCAAGCGATACCATTTCTGCATTCAAGCCAAGATTCTGAAAACCATGCAAAAGCCCCATCGAGAGAACCTTGTACGATTCGTTCACACTGCGCGGCATATTGGGATAATCCTCGTTGACGATCACGCTGTAGGTTAGCTCCTGATCATGAAACACAGCGCGTCCCCCTGTCGCACGGCGCACGAAGCCAAAGCCGTGACGCTCTACTGCCTCGATATCGATCTCTTTTTCTGCCTTTTGAAAATAGCCGATGGACAGTGTAGCAGGGTCCCATGTATAGAAACGAACGGTCGGTGGTACTTTTCCTTCACTGTGAGCGATGAGGATAGCTTCATCAATCGCCATGTTCATTGCTGGTGACATATTTTCAGTGATGATATAGCGCCAGGATGTCATCTGATAGAGTCTCCCCTTTTTATCATTTATGTATAAAAAAATGAAACGTAACTCGTCCATTGTACGTCTCATTAATTAGACAGGCAAGCATGAGCGGCAACTTACGCAAGACAACTACGAGTCAGACCCAATACGGAGGTAACGAGTGATGAGAAATTTTAATGTACTGTAAAAAAACAACCGAGCTATATCAATAAAAAGGACTGCCTCCATTTGTGAGACAGTCCTTTTTATATGTGATGCGAAAGTTTTACACTTCTTTGGTATAACGCAGGATCGGCTTACGGGCCGCTGTCGCTTCATCCAGACGCTTAACCACAGTGGTGTGAGGAGCTTCCTGTACGATCTCTGGAGTCTCTTCGCACTCGCGGGCAATCTGGAGCATGACGTCGATGAACTCGTCGAGGGTTTCTTTGGTCTCGGTTTCGGTCGGTTCGATCATCAGGCACTCTTCGACGATGAGCGGGAAGTAGATCGTTGGTGGATGGTAGCCGAAGTCAAGAAGACGCTTCGCGATGTCGAGGGTACGCACGCCTTGTTTTTTCTGGCGAATACCGGAGAGGACGAATTCGTGCTTGCACACGACATCATATGGCAGATGATACGCAGTTGCGAGGCGGCGCATCATGTAGTTGGCATTGAGTACCGCATACTCGGATACTTTGCGCAGACCGTCTGCACCCATGGTACGGATGTAGCTGTAAGCACGCAGCAGGATCCCGAAGTTACCGTTGAAGCCTTTGACACGTCCGATGGTTTGTGGACGCTCGCTGTCCATGTAGTAGCTGCCGTCTTCACGCTGAGCTACGATTGGAGCTGGCAGGAACGGGATGAGGATTTCTTTTACGCCGACTGGACCTGCACCTGGGCCACCGCCGCCGTGAGGGCCAGTGAAGGTTTTGTGCAGATTCAAGTGAACGACGTCAAAGCCCATGTCACCCGGACGAGCGATGCCGAGGATCGCGTTGGCATTGGCACCATCGTAGTAGAGCAGGCCGCCCGCTTCGTGGACGATCTGTGCCATTTCTACGATATCCTCTTCGAACAGACCAAGGGTGTTCGGGTTGGTCAGCATGAGTGCTGCAGTGTCAGGGCCTACCGCTGCGCGGAGTGCTTCGATGTCTACGAGACCACGGTCGTTGGACGGGATGGTGATCGTCTCAAGACCTGCGATCGTCGCAGATGCCGGGTTGGTACCGTGTGCGGAGTTCGGCACGATAACCTTGGTACGGTTCGCTTCACCACGGCTCTCGTGGTAAGCGCGGATCATCATCAGACCAGTCCACTCCCCTGCTGCACCTGCTGCAGGCTGGAGGGTTACAGCGTCCATACCGGTGATTTCAGCGAGGTCTTGCTGCAGGTTGTACATGACTTCGAGTGCGCCCTGTACAGACTCATCTGGCTGGTATGGGTGGATGTGAGCGAAACCAGCGTAACGCGCCACGTCCTCATTGATTTTTGGATTGTATTTCATCGTGCAGGAACCGAGTGGGTAGAAGCCGTTGTCTACACCATGGTTGCGGCGGGAGAGTTCGGTATAGTGACGAACCAGCTGAAGCTCAGAGACTTCTGGCAGTTCAGCTGGGGTTTCACGGATCAGGTGTTGCGGGAGCAGTGAGGTCACATCTACTTCCGGCACATCAAGCTCAGGCAGGTTGTAGGCTACGCGGCCCGGTCTGCTCATTTCAAAGATGAGTTCTTTTTCTTTATGCACGTACGATCGCCTCCAGTTCTTGCGCCAAGGTATCAATCTCCGCTTTGGTACGAAGCTCGGTGACTGCGATCAGCATGTGATTCGCAAGTTCTGGGTAGTCGAGGCCGAGATCGTAGCCGCCGATGATGCCTGCGTTAAGCAATGCGGTGTTGACATCCTTCACCGGTTTTGGAAGCTTCACGACGAATTCGTTGAAGGTTGGGCTGTTGAAGACCACTTCGAGACCTGCAGTGTTTGCCAGGGCTTGCTTCGCGTAGTGAGCCTTTTGCAGGTTCATCATCGCCATCTCCTGTACGCCTTGTTTGCCAAGAGCGGTCATGGTGACAGATGCAGCGAGTGCGAGGAGCGCTTGGTTGGAGCAGATGTTGGATGTCGCTTTTTCGCGGCGGATATGCTGTTCACGGGCTTGCAGGGTGAGTACGAAGCCGCGTTTGCCTTCTTCGTCTTTGGTCTGACCGACGATTCGGCCTGGCATTTTGCGCATCAGCTTGGAAGTGGTGGCAAAGTAACCGCAGTGTGGGCCGCCGAAGGATACTGGAATCCCGAATGGCTGCATGTCACCGGTTACGATGTCTGCGCCGAGTTTACCAGGTGCTTCGAGTACGCCGAGTGCTACAGGGTTGGATGCAACGATGAAGAGTGCGCCTTTGTCTGCTGCGATTTTTTTGATCGCGGCGAGGTCTTCGATGGAGCCGAAGAAGTTCGGATACTGCACGATCACTGCACCTGTACCATCTGTAACAGACGCTTCGAGTGCTGCCAGATCAGTTACACCTGCTTGGGTATAGCCGACAGTGACGACTTCAACGCTTTGACCTGCTGCATAGGTAGTGAGAACGTCGCGGTATTCTGGGTGAACCGCACCGGATACGACCACGCGGGCTTTGTTGGTGTGGCCTGCCGCCATCATCGCTGCTTCCGCTGTAGAGGTAGCGCCGTCGTACATGGAAGAGTTGGCTACTTCCATGCCAGTCATTTCACATACCATGGTTTGGAATTCAAAGATCGCCTGGAGTTCACCTTGGCTGATCTCTGGTTGATAAGGAGTGTACGCGGTGAAGAACTCACCACGCAGAAGCATATGGTTGACGGTGCTTGGGATGTAGTGCTGGTACGCACCTGCACCGAGGAAGTTCACATGGGTGGTGAAGTTGGCGTTTTTATTGGAGAGTGCGCTGAAATAACGCACATGGTCCACTTCGTTGAGCGCCTCAGAGATGTTGAGCTCACGCGGGAAGCGTACTTCTTTTGGAATGTCGGTGAAAAGCTCTTCGATGCTGTTGATTCCGAGCGCTTCAAACATCTCGCGCTTGTCTTGATCCGTTTGTGGAAGATAACGGTATCTCACAGTGTGGTTCCCCCTTATGGCGAATGCCTTACTTTTTCTCGCGTTTATAGAATGGAGCAGCAACGACTACGGATTTGAGGCGTTTGCCGCGGATCTCTACGTCGAGGTTGGTACCGATTGCGGCGAATTCGGATTTGACGAGTGCCAGACCGACGTTCTTTTTCAGCGTAGGAGACTGAGTACCTGTGGTCACTTCGCCCACTTGCTCGTCACCCACAAAGACTGGGTAATGGCTGCGCGGGATGCCGCGGTCAATCATCTCTATGCCGACCAGCTTGCGTGGGGCACCATTTTCTTTTTGCGCCTTGAGCACGTCGTTACCGATGCATGGCACGTCTTTGTCTACCTTGACAGCAAAGCCGATGCCAGCTTCGATCGGTGTGATATCCTTGGACAGCTCTTGGCCGTACAGCGGCAGCTTCGCTTCAAAACGGAGCGTGTCGCGTGCACCAAGACCCGTCGGGAGCAGGCCGTCTTCTTTGCCCGCTTCGAGGATGGTGTGCCAGAGCTGCTCGGCTTTGTCTGCATCCATGTACAGCTCGAAGCCATCTTCACCGGTGTAGCCGGTACGGGATGCGAGGCAAGGTACGCCGTCCACTACCACATTGCGCTCAAAACGGAAGAAGCCGATTTGGGACAGGTCGGTCGTGGTCAGCTTTTGCAGGATGCGCTCAGCGTCTGGGCCTTGGATCGCCAGCTGTGCGGTCTGTGCGGAGATGTTCTCGATCGTCACGTTGTCGGTGAGATTTTCCTGCATCCACGCGAAGTCCTTGTCGATGTTGCCTGCATTGATAACGAGCAGATAGTGGTCATCTGCATATTTGTAGACAAGCAGGTCATCCACAGTACCACCGTCCGGGTAGCACATCGCACTGTATTGCGCCTGGTTGACAGCCAGCTTGGATACGTCATTGGTGGTCAGGCGTTGCAGATAGTAGAGAGCGCCTTCGCCTTTTACATCTACTTCACCCATGTGGCTTACGTCGAACAGACCTGCTTTGGTACGTACCGCTTCATGCTCTTGGGTGATGCTTGAGAATTGGACCGGAAGCTCCCAGCCACCGAAGTCAATTGTTTTAGCGCCATAACGGCTATACGCCTCAAATACCGGCGTGCGTTTCAGATCTGCCATGGTACATCCACCTCCTATGTATTTCCACGCTTTACTTTTCCCCGATTCCAAGCAAAAAAGGACAGAACCAAAGAAAAGGTTGCGCGTATGACAAACAGCGCCCCTATTCTCTTGGTCTCTGTCCTGTGTACCTGAGAGTTACCTCGCGATGATCTCGATGACTGACATGCTCGCAAGTTTCCCCTTTGGTGGCTCATCATCGAGCTCTCTCCAGAGGTGCGTCCGGTAGAGGTACTTTTGCCTGAGAGATTCACCCGTGGGCTTGCTCCTTCGGCGTCGTCCTACTTGGAATATTCCGACTCGAAATATTCCGACGATCTCTCCCTACTACTTTCAACCGCATAAGATCGGGATTATTATACATATTTTGCACCATACTTAGCCATACTGAGACTATGTGTATGTGCTTCTGTTCTTATCCTAACACGAGTTCGGCAAGTTGAAAATAACAAATTGATTGATTCACAAAAAAATCTTAACAAGAATCATATACTTGTATACGAATGTTAGGATTTTACCAGATGACCGTTCTTATACTACCCACAATTCGGAAGGAGGTAGTACCGATGCCGAATATTCCCGTGACATTCGACCGCTCGTGGGTACAGGAATTGAGTGACATGATCCAAACCGACGGACCATGGCACCGCTATGAATTGTTCAAGCTGGCCCTGCAAGCCGAGGACGCGCTTGCGGTCAAAGAATTCGACCAGCTGCAGGCACTCAAATACCTGCCGAAGCTCTCCCCCTTCCCCCACCAGCTCCAGACCGCAGAAAAAGTGCTCAATGAGATGCGCGGACGGGCAATTCTGGCAGACGAGGTAGGCTTGGGGAAAACGATTGAGGCTGGCTTGATTATGAAAGAATATATGGTTCGTGGACTGGCGAAGAAGATTCTGATTCTCGTCCCGGCCTCGCTCGTCATCCAGTGGACCAAAGAGCTGAACAGCAAATTCGGCATACCCGCCGTCGCACAGAAAAAGGAATATATGTGGCGGCAGCACGATGTGGTGGTCGCGTCCATCGATACCGCCAAGCGTGATCCCCACAGACGGCATGTACTTGATATTGAGTATGACATGTTAATTATTGATGAAGCACATAAGTTAAAAAACAAACGGACGAGAAACTATCAATTCGTCCAAGAGGTTAAGAAAAAATATTGTTTATTGTTAACAGCGACACCGATCCAAAATGAGATGGATGAATTGTATAACTTGATTAATCTGCTTCGCCCCGGTCACCTCGGCCACAACACCTCTTTCTCCCAAAACTATGTCGAGGGCAAGCGACAAGCCAAAAACAACGAACAATTAAAAGAAGAAATCCAAAAAATCATGATCCGCAACAGGCGCAGTGACGGTGGCGTCTATTTCACCACCCGCCGCGTGCAGTCGGTGCCAATTGAACTCTCACCAGATGAGAGAGAGCTGTACGACGGGGTGACTCATTTTGTCCGGACGCATTATCGATCAGGCTTGGGCGGTGTCAATGCACTGGCTCTCCTCACCTTGCAGCGTGAGGTCTGCTCCAGTCGGGAAGCCGCTTTTATGACGCTGTACAACATGATTCAGCGTACGCAGGAAGGTTCTCCTGAGCACCAAGAGATTATGCGCCTCATCGAGATCATCAAGCGGATCAAGAATCACTCCAAGGCAGAAAAAACCGTCGAGCTGCTCAAAGAGATCAATGACAAGGTGATCATTTTCACCGAGTATCGGAATACGCAGAATTACTTACAAAAATATCTCCACGAAAACGGCATCACCTCTGTCCCCTTCCGAGGCGGCTTCAAGCGGAGCAAAAAGGACTGGATGACCGAGCTGTTCCAAAACCGCGCCCAGGTCTTAATCGCCACCGAAGCGGGCGGCGAAGGGATCAACCTGCAATTTTGCAACCAAGTGATCAACTACGACCTGCCATGGAACCCGATGCGGATCGAGCAGCGGATCGGCCGCGTGCATCGTCTCGGGCAAAAGCGGGACGTACATATCTACAATCTCTCAACCAGCGGCACAATCGAGGAGCATATCCTTAATCTTTTATATGAAAAAATCGATCTGTTCGAGATGGTCATCGGGGAACTGGACGATATCGTCGAACGCCTCGGCCTCTCCGACTCCCTGGAAAAAAGTCTGGTCGACATCATCATGGACTCCAAAAGTGAGCGTGAGATGGCGATCAAGCTCGAAAACATGGGACATGCCATGCGGAGTGTCCGCGAGCAGAAACGGATCAGTGATCCGCAGGCCCAGTTGAAGGAAGCGAGTCCGTCGTAAGGTTGGCTGTTGGCAGCTGTTTTTCGCGGCTGTACTTTTTGATCGTAGTGAAACCAAGGAGGCGCTGTGCATGAATCAACAGGAAGTACGCCGCTTCGTGGAGGAATACTTCACCGCCTTTCACTCCCACGTCGCCGAGTCGCACCCCGATTATCTGAGCGTCAAACTCACCGAAGAAGTGGACAAGGATATCGGCAACCGTCCGTTTTACTGGTCATGGGTCGAGCGAATGGGCATGCAGCCGCAGCCGATGACGCTTACCTTTTTCTTCGACGCGGAAAAGATTCCACAGGGGGTGCGCGGGGAAGAGCTTCATTTTGGCTCTGGGCGCATGCACCAGATTTTTCAGTCCACGTATCGGCACGGGCGGTTCGTCTGCATGTACGAGCACAATGAAGCCCAGCAGTCCCGTATGCTTCTGTCGAAAAACCGCTCGACACCCTTGACCCCGTGGCTCAACCTGAATCTCAAGATTTCGTTCATCTGTGACAAAAAACGGGATCTGATCCTACACGTAGGGATTAATCTACATAATCCGAAGCTTAAGATCGTGCATGATTTCTATACTTTTTTACAGCAGTTGAACCTCTCGCCTGCGATCCCTAACTATTTTTATACACTGGAACAGAATCTGTCGGTCGATCAGGCGGCGAATCGGGCGATTGATGAGGTGTACCGGATCATCGACGAGCAGGATCAGGCTTGGGCAGATGCCGCGCGAGAGCGGCTGGCAGAAGAGCTGGAGATTCTGGAGGCGTATTATACGGAGATGGCGCTGCGGGAGAAGGAAGCGGCGAAGGAGCAGGAGGATGGAAGTGACGCAGAGACTGCGGATGCAGACGGTGCAAGTGTGAAGGGAAATGGGAAGAAAAAAGCCGTGAAGTCGAAGAAGGCGAAACAGAGCGTGGAAGCGGTCGTGGATGTGGGTGAGGATGTGGATTCAGTCACAGCAGATCCCGTTGAGAATGCAGAAGCAGGCGAGGCTGGCGAAAATGTTGCGGTTGAGGAATCAGGTGTTTCGGCTTCCTTTTTTGCTCCTGACTCATCACGAGCTATTGCTTCGGCTCCTTCTTCCACGCCAGCCAATGCCCCCTCTCTGTCATCCATACCAGCTACCGCTACCTCCCCTACTTCAACACGAGCTATCGCTTCCTCTCCCGCTATGACAGACGGCGGCACTGCCGGGAAACGTACGACCGTTTCAGCCCTTCTCCGTGGAGAACGTCCTGTGGGCGATCAACCTGTTTTTTCACCCCAACCCATCCTCAATCCACTGCCAGCCGATACCGAAGCGGCCACTGAGCTTACAGGCTCCACGACGGTAGTTGGGTCAGGCTCCCCTGCGGTAGTTGGATCAGACAGCACGGCGCAAGCCCCCTCCCAAGGTACGGGCGGACGTATCCTCGACTTTTTACGCATGAATGGCATCCCGGAGCCGACCAAGGTCGAGGAGCTGGACGAATGGGTGAAAAGCACGCCGGAAGAGGAAAAACAGCGCCGCATGGATGAGCTTCGCTGGCAGTATGAGCCGCGCATCGAGGTAAAGCTGATCAACGGCGGTCTGTTTTATCTACACAATATGCCCCCGATTTGATGGCATTTGTCGATGAAAAAGAGGCATATACCTGACAGCAACCCACAAAATTTTTTCCGGTATTTGGTTACAATTGTTCCTGTAACCTATGAAAAGGGATGGTGGAAAAAGTGAAACTCCGTACTCTCCTGACCCACGCGCTCGTCTTCGCGCTGGTGCTCACCGCTCCGCTGACGGCTCTTGCCGAGCAAGAGACCTGGAGCCAAGCGCTCAGCCAACAGATACATACCTGGATGACCCAGCTCGCCCAAAAGGACAAGCAATTCGCCCCTTGGCAGGATGCCACCGTCAAAGTGGAAGCACTCGGCCCAGGCTCCCACCAGTGGCTCGTGACCATCCACAAAGACGGCAACCAGCTCGGCTACATGGTTGTCGGCGAGGTCCCCGCACCAGAAACCCCAGAGGGTCAGGCACCTCAGGTAGAGAGCCGCACGCCTGATTTTGCCCTGATGGAATACGGTCTTGGCGAATACCTGCTGTTCGACGAGGCCATCTCCCCGATGCGCTCCTCGGCACAGCTCATCTATGACGGTCTCTCCTCCTTCTGGGAAGTGGCCGAGCACGACACCATTCAATACTATGACGCCAAAACCGGCGAAAAATATCCGTCCATCGCCAAACCCGACTCGTTCGTCATGCCGACACTGGGCGCGGACAAGCTGATCAACAGCCAGGACTCCCTGCAGACAGTCAAGACACTCAGCACCCAGCCTGCCGACCCGTTTGCCACCAGTGACTGGATGATGTCCAAGCCGCTTCAGCCGACCCAGCAATCTCCGCTCACTTGGCAGCAGGTGATCAACGCGCAAGCAGCCAAACCAGTGATTTTCACCGCCAATCTGTTCCAAGACGAGGTGCTGGCTCCGTTCTCGATCGGGTCTGTACACGTCTGGGACGACACCGCCTACATCGGCGTGTGGGATGAGGGACTCCGCTTCCTTCCCTCCTCCTACATGGAGAAAGTTGGTCATCTATTCGTGCAATAGGGAATTATGCCGACAGCCTAACTACTCACTCAAATTGACTAAAGACTTGACGAAAAAAGCTGACAGCCCCAGATTTTACGGGTGTCAGCTTTTTTCATTGACAAAGATGTTAATAAGCTTCTATCTATGCGTCTTCCATTACATAGTATGTCCAATACATTGCTAACTGCCCAGACATCCCGTATGCTCGTTCAATACGCGAAAGCCAACTTTCAAAGAAAACCCTATCCCCTGGGTTATCTGTACGTATATCCAGAACATCAACGATTCCCTTTGCTAGTTCAAAAATGATAACAAGATTATCTGGAATGGAAGGATTATTTTCGTACTCCGTTATCACTTTAAAAACAATACCCAGTGATGAAAAAGCTTTCTGTATTGACTCGATAATACGTTCACTTATCTCGGATACATAGAGCTGATATGCCTCCCTCATTTTGGGATTAATAACATTTAAAGAGGATACATCAATGACATGATTAAGGAGTAACATAACATGATTTAACTCCATAGTCATGCTATTAACAATTTCTGTCCGAGGATGATCCCATAAACATACATTTAGATTAAGCAACCATTCCTCAGTAATTTCAACAGGGAAATAATTCCACCACTTTGACTCATAATCATCTTTTGCGAGTTGAGTAAGGAACGGTATTTGCCAAACTAATTTATTAACTTTCTTGCCATCTAACAATGGGACAACTATTATATACTGCCATTTAGTCTCGAGTGTAAACCTCTGCAGTCTGTTATCTTCTTCTAGACTAAGAGCATTATTAACTGCTTTATATACCAAGTTTAATGAATCTTGGTCTATTGGTATACCTTTGTGGTTGACCCTAATACATATGGCGTTTTTTCCTACGTATTTAACATCTTTTGCTATTAACGACAGTTGTCTAGCTTCATTCGACGAGCACTTCAGTTCTTCTTTTAGCTGTTTAATGAATTTATTCGATCTATGTTCAAATTCATTTATTAATGCCTCGGAAGAGTTTCTTACAATTCGTTTTGGATGAAAAGTAAAGTAGTACCAAATGGGGGTAAAACGAGTTAAAATGTGCTTTTCTTGCTGTTCAAGATGCCTTAAAACCTTTTCATCTACAAGATGCTTAAAGTGACTATTAAACTCACGCTGAAGTTCAAACAGCACTGTACATGCGTCGGCTAAATTGACCATTGTTAGGGGTATCACATCAGTGCGAATTCCTTCTTCCTTAGCAATTTGTTCAACCTGTTGCAAATTTTGTCCTCTACCGACAAAAGGGTTATAAAGCAGTGCATGAAAACACTGGTTAAAAAAATTAGAAAACGAACTGGTATAGCTCCTAAGTGTATTGTTGTAAGATATATACCTTTCGTTAGCAAGTGTTTTTTTGCTTAATGCTGTACCATTGTTTCTTTCCTTCTGTTCCTTTCGTACATCTTCTGCAAAACCCCATTCGTCAACAGCTACCTTAGGAAGATCCGGGATTTTTTTAAGTGAGTTTTTTAACTTATCAAATTGGTCGATATCTATACGTTTATGAGGAAGATCTAGTTCCGATCGTCTAAAGTATTCCTTCAGCGCATCTTCCAACTCCTTGCATTGAATAGCAATTGTTCTACGAAAATCCATAATCTGATTCACATAATCAAACCATGTTTTCTTCCGTATTTTATTAACGATGAGACGGCGGAAAGTTCCATTTACATCTTTTGACCATTCATTACCAAGATTTTCTCTTTTTATATTCTTTACCGATTCATCCATCTCAACAGGCAAGCTAACTAATCGATGACCATACCCCTTAGTAGCATATGCATCATAATAAGGGAACAACCTATGTAACAGATCGAGTCTTTGTAATGTTTCAGAATGTACAAAATTATCTCTTTGTGTGTTCTCTTTTTCAGATAACGGTTTCACCTGAGGCGCCCTATCCATTTCAATAACAAAATGCGATCTGATTGTTGAACCATCTTCCTCTAAATGGAGAGTAAAAGTATCGTTGCAATATTTTTCAATCAGTAATTCTTTATTAGCATGAAGCCACACCATGAAAGTATCTGGTTGTACCGAGTAGAACCCATAAGTTAAGTACGACAAAGTCTCTGTTGTAGTTTCAAGGAGAGCTTGATCTAAAAATTCTACCTGAAATATATCTGAAAGAGAGCAAATTAGGTTCAATTTGCCTAACCAATACCCACAATATGCTAGTCCTCTCCAATCATTCTCATCCATAGTTGAAACAGAACAAGGTTTACGTGTAATCAGCCAATTTTTCACCAAATCGAAGACACGATCTTTACTTGTTTGGCGGGATTTAAGCATAAATAGGTTATTGAGTTCATTTTTAGGTATTAAGTTCTGAAACGCATTTAAAAACAGATTAGATGAGCCAGGAACAGAGTTTGTAATATCAATGTCTACTATACCAATAAAACCGTCCCCGAATTTATCCAAGACATCATTTATAAATTCCTCGTTCTCTTGAATATAACGAATTAAACCAAGCCAGATAAGAGAACGGACTACCCCCGCATAACCTGTCCAGCGATACGGAGTATATTCGGAAAGACTTTTAAGCAACTTATCCGTTTCATCCTGCCTGCGTGAGAACGAATACAATAAGAAGCCCTCAACGTCCTCCTCATGTATAAGAGCCAAACAAGATTGGGCAGCCTCATCCCATGGTACAAATAAAACTTCACCTAACTGGCTAACCAAGATTTCCGAACGAATTGGGTGAAGACCTTGAACCAACATAGATTGATTAGTAACCCGAATCAGGTATTCATTTTCCAGCCTTCTAAAAATAGTTCCGGGTACCTTTATATCAAGATACTTAATCAGGGGTTTTACTTCAATTCGTGATTCAAACGCAGAAGCAACAGCAACCAAATAAAGAAGATGAAGTATAGATGGATTTAATACTCCGGTTTCTACTTCTTTTTCAAGATACATAATCTGCTGATGGAGGCGTTCACGGAGAGTCGTTCCCTGAGATACTAAGTATACGAACTCCAAAAGGGGTCCTTCCCCGCCAAAACGCTCCCAAGCTTCATCAAAATTTAAAAACGTGGACAAACCCTTGTTCTCTACAAACGAATGGTAAAGATTCAAAGCCTCTTCTTTCGTTAAAGCCAAATCAATCTCCTCAAAAGAAAATTCATATCCTGTTACACTAGCTTTCTTCCAATCCTCCTCTCGTACAGTCACGAGAATACGCATTAGCGGATGTGTTGACAATTGTCTAACTAGTTCTATCCAATCAATGTCAGCTGGAGAAACATCAAGATAAACAAACAACGGGATCCCCATTGCATTGGCATGACCAATGAGTGCTGTAGCTAGACTTAAAGCGTGCTTTTTATCTTGGATGCATTGGATTCGAAAGCGCCACTCTTTTGGTAAATAATCTTTCAGGAAACGGTAAGCCAAGGTTGACTTACCTTGACCGGAAGCACCGTGAATAAAAACAACCCGTTTTCGGCCAAACAGCTCGGAGATTTTGTTAAGTTTATCAGTTCTACGCAGATCCAAGTTAGACAAGATATGTTCATAACGAGTAGACACGCCTTGATAAAACTCTTCTGTCAACTGGATTCGCATATCTTCACTAATTTCAACGTCCTCAATTGGAACAATTACCGTCCCCCACTCTTTATGATGAGCCGCACGTTCAGAAAGGAATCTACCTACACTATTGATTTTTCCAATTACGTCCTCTCTAGTAATTCGTTGCTTATTTTCAGAACAAATATACAACCAAAAATTAAGCATTTCAAAAGCACGTTCTGGATCTACCCCGGTAGCCATTTCCTTAAGTTTAGCAAATACACTTTCTAGAAGTTCTAGCTCTCCCATTTGTTCAGCGGTAATTCTAGAAAGCATTAAACGTGCCTCAGTCTGAGTGGTAAAACCATGTTTACTAATTTTCTTAGCAACACTATTAAGGTTTTTATTATCTCCATTAAGCGCTCCTTGTAATTCTGGTCCAATCAGTCCAAAACTGAAGATTTTAACCTGCATATCAGGATTTGTTTTAATCTGGGGCGCAATTCGATTAAAAAAAGATAGTGGTTTTTGAGGTTCAAAATTAGAAAGCGTCAGCGGAGTGCTATAGGCTTTTATTTGTATAACCTCTTGGCTCTTTAGGGCTTCGTCATATATCGTTAAATCCTCATTTCCCTCTGGCTGGAATACCAATTGAGATCCTACTGGTACTTTTAGGATACGGTATAGTGTATACAGTGCTTGCAGACGATATCCTCGGTACGCATGAGTTGCATCTGTCGACATTACAGAATCCTCTCCTAAATGGTTTTTATCCATTATCACATATCAGTATTTATTTACCAATAAATACATTATGTACCCAAGCATGCCACCACATACTCCGCATCCCGCCCCACTCCCCCAAGCAGTGCAGACCCCCGCCGATACTGCCACGGCAGCCCTACAAAATACAGACCTTCCACCGCACTTACCCCGCGATGATGCAACAGCCTGCCATCCTCCCCGAGCAAACCCGGTAGATCGACCCACGCATAATCACGGCGAAATCCCGTCGCCCAGATGATATTCGCCACCTCTTCATTCGTACCGTCCGCAAAAGAAACCCGTTTGCCATCTGCTGATGTTGATACAGCCCGTCCCTTTTCCACCACGTCCCCACTCTGGCTCAGACGGCGAAGCTCCTCGCCATATCCAAAGATCGGATCAGGCTGCCTACTGAGCCACTTGCCAATCCGGTGCTCGATGGTGACGGACAGGAAACCGATTTTTTGCAGATACCAGAAGATGTTTCTCCCCCACAAATATTGCGGCAGATAACGGCGGGGCTGTCCTGCTGAGAGTATGACAGGGTGAGTCTGGGCCACCTCGATGGCGATCTGTGCACCAGAATTCCCTGCGCCGACGACTAGTACCGGACCAGGCTGTAATTGCCTTGGGTTCAGATACTCGGATGTGTGCAGTTGTGTCACAGCCTCATCGATCTGCCCAGCCCACGCCGGAATCGCTGGTGTAGAAAAAGGACCTGTGGCGATCACCACTTTTTTCGCGTGATACTCCCCAGCAGTCGTATAGGCGATGAATCCTGTCTCTGTTTTTGCCAAGCGCTGTACGGTCGTATTCGCATGGATCGGCAGGCTAAAGTGGCGGGCATAGGTGTCCAAATAGTCCGCCACTTCGTTTTTGTCAGGAACGCCGTCAGGGTCTCCGGGGAAGGGCAAGCCAGGCAGGCCGTTCATGCTTCGCGGTGTAAAGAGAACAAGTGAATCATAGCGTTTCCGCCAAGTGTCACCTGCCTGATCGAGACTATTGAGCAATACGCAGGACAGTCCGTTTTGCCTGCTCAGATAGTATCCTGCCGCTAATCCCGCCTGTCCCGCTCCGATCACCAATACATCGTAGTCCCTGTTCATCCCGAATCCCCTCACTTGCCCCATCTTTTTTTAATGCCCGCTTTTGCATTCCTGAATATGCTCGACCCCAGCCAAAATCAGATGCTTCACATGATCGTCGTCTAACGAATAGAAAACGAGTTTTCCTTCCTTCCGTGACTTCGCCAATCCCATGTTGCGAAGAAGACGCAGGTGGTGGGACGTATTCGCCATCGTAGAGCCGGTGATGTTGGCGACATCGCAGACGCACAGCTCCTGCTCCAGCGCCAGTGCATAGATGATCTTCGCCCGGGTGTCGTCAGCGAGCGCCTTGAAGATCTTCGCGACGCCCTCCGACTCCCCAACCCGTGGTTTGACGCGGTTGACCTTGGTTTCGTCCAAGCATGGAATGTCACAAGTTTCTTCTGTATGATCAGCCATTGAGACTTTCACTTCTTTCTTGAAAAAATAGTGGAGGAATCTTTATCTAGGCATGAACGTGTGCCGTCTGTTGACCCTTGCCTTGCTTGCTGCCTGTCGCCGCGTGGTCGTGGCTGCAGCCTTTGCCATCTTTGTGGTCGTGCGCATGATCATGTGCTTCATGGCTGTGATCGTGACCATCGTGACTGTGGTCGTGATCATGATCGTGGTCATGACCCGCTGCATTCGGCCCGGTCTCACATGTCATATCGCCATGCTCCACGCTCGAATCCTCGATCTGAATCGTCGCATGCGTAATCCCAAAATCCTGCTTCAACACCTTCAGCGCCTGATTCAACACGCCATAGCTCGTTACTCCGTCCTCGACCTGCAGATGGCAGGTCAGGGAATCAAAGCCGGAAGTAACAGTCCAAATATGCAGATCATGTACTTCTTTTACACCAGCGACACCGGCCAATGCTGCGGATACCTTGTTCGTGTCGATATTAGACGGTACACCCTCCATCAGCACATGCACAGAATCCTTCGTCACACGCCATGCACTGGTGAGTACCAGCACCCCCACGATAATACTGATGATCGGGTCGGCAATATACCAGCCATACGCCCACATCAATAAGCCAGCCACAATCGCCCCGACAGAACCGAGCAAGTCACCCAGTACGTGCAGGAAAGCACTTCGCATGTTGATATTATTCTTCACATCGCCACCCATCAGGACGAATGCGACGACGATATTAGCAATCAGACCAACCGTTGCGATGCCCACCATAGTCAGGCTGGCAACCTCCTGCGGTGCCCAGATCCGCTCCCATGCTTCATAAAAGATATAAAGCGAAACGAGAACCAGTGTGACCCCATTGATCAGAGCTGCCAAGATTTCAAATCGATAGAACCCAAACGTCTTTTCCTTCGATGGCTTCCGACTGGCAAAATACATCGCCATCAGGCTCAAGAACAGGGCAGAGGAGTCACTGAGCATATGCCCCGCATCCGAGAGCAATGCCAAGCTGTTGGTCATAAAGCCCCCAACGACCTCTACAATCAAGAATACCGTGATAATCACGAGTGAAATCAAAAGCGCCTTTTTATTCGCACCCGCTCCGTGGTGGTGATGTCCGTGTCCATGATGATCGTGTCCGTGGTGAGAATGCCCATGGTGAAGTCCCATACTTAATCTCCCCTATTCCCTATTTGTTGTACCGATAAACCAATTATAGCCAATAACATTCAAACATTCAAGTACTTATTTGAATGTTAGGCAACAAAAAAACGGTGGGGTTCCCAGGCCATGTGGTGTCGGGAAACCACCGTTTTACGTTAGTCGCGGACGCGTGGGGTTTGACTGTGGTTGTAAGGTGTTAAGCGTTCATTTACCTCATGGAACACTTCCATGGTAGTCAAGCCTCTTGCAGAAATAACCGGCGCACCTGTGATCGATTTGTCCTCGATCCCCATGATGTTTTCATCCAAGCCGGTGATGACGACGCAATCTACAGTCTGTTGCCAGTTGCCGAGATTGACGACATCGTAGCCATTGTCACGAAGCATTTTGCTGACATCTTTAAGCGAATGTTCAACCGCAACTTTTCCTCTTGACATGTCTACCTCCGTGATGTGTTTATTTTTTGAGGTAAAGCTTGATGGACATCGGGATCACGCCGAACCAACGCGAGGTCCAAGATTCACGCTGAAGCTTCTTCGATCTGCGCTCTTCCTTCGGCGTCTCGAAATGATTGACATAATGCTTCACCATGTACTTCAAATAATCTTGGAATGACATCGCAGACCCCTCCTCAGGCATTATTGTTGCCTGAATCCGTCCGTTTCAACCATGCGTCCAAGAATTTCACTGACGATCGCATCCACTTCACGTCCGGTCGTCTCCACCTGCACCGGGGCAAAGTCATACGCCCCAGCCCGCTCGCGCAATAGCGTACGCACCCGCAGAGCGGCATCTCCGGCAAGCAGCGGCCGGTTGACATCTCCTGAGACCCGGCGGATGATCTCTTCCTCTGTCGCCGTGAGCGCCACGACCGTGCCACCTGCAAGCATCGCTTCCACATTGGACGGACGCAGTACAGCACCGCCGCCCGTGGTGATCACCAGACCTTCCTGATCCAATAGCTCCTGCAAAAGCTCTGCCTCTATGTCACGAAACGATGCCTCTCCCCGTTCGCGGAAGATCGTCGGGATATCCATCCCCGTACGCTCCACGATATACGTGTCCAAATCCACCTGCTTACGCTCCAGGCGCTTTGCCAAGACCTGTCCGATGGTAGATTTTCCAGTTCCCATGAAGCCAATCAAAATCACATTCGTCATTCCCATTGCATTTACCCTGCCTTTTATTTTGCTGTCACCGTTATTTTGGCGATTCGTTGCTCGTCATCATATCGCACCTGGTACTTCATCACATCGGAAAAGAATGCCAGCGGTACCATCGCCCGCTCCTGCACCTCAATCAGCGGCTGTTTTAAGGTGAACGGCTTGTCATTAAGCTTTCCTTTGTTGGTTTTGGCGTACAACAGCACATCGTTGCCGCCTGCTTTCAGGTTGATCCCGCCTTTTTCACGGGTGTAGGCGACACGATACCCCAGCCGCTCCATCACTTCGCGCAGCGGCAGATAGACGGTATTGCCGATTTTGCGCGCGGGAACAATCGGATAGTAGCTCATCCCGTTGATTTCGATGTTCACCTGATAATACTCGACCCGCATCGGAACGAACGGCTCTTGGTTAAGCTTCTGTACGTTAGGCACAAAATAACTGACCTTCGCCCGAAGAACATGGCCCAGCGCCTGATCCAGATGCTTGGGTCCGATCACCATCCCGTGGTAATTGCGCTGTACATTCTGCAAAAACGCACGGTAGCTCTCATCTCCCAGCTGTTCACGCAGGTTGTTGTACAAAAGCGCTCCGGTCGAATACCATGTCCAGTTGAATTCATCGCTGTTGAGCTGGGTCAATTGTTTGGCCAGTTTGCCATATGGGTACTTGTTCTGGAGGAATTGGTAGTCCTCCTTGTATTCGTTGAGTTCCTGCTGGGCCACCTGTTCACCGTAGCGTTGCTTCTTATAATGATACACGCTCAGCTCGACCAGACCCTCATCCAGCCAGCCATGGGTGGACTCCAGCGTCGCGATGCTGTTGTACCACCACAGATGGGCGATCTCATGCGGCAGCCAGTGATCGACCCGGTTGCCGTCATACATATCCCGTGAAAAAATCGCCAGGTTCGGATATTCCATCGCATAGACCGCATGGCGTCCTGTCTCAGCAATCCCTACACGCGGATATGGAAGCTCCCCGTACCACTTCGTGTAGACCGGCAACACCTCTTGGACGATGGTTTTGATCCGGTTGATGTTGGCTGCCTGGGTTGAGGCGATATCAACGGTCAGCCCGTTTACCTTGATCGTCTCCACCTTGTAGCTTGGGCTTCCCAACAGGGCGAAGTTGAGCAGCTTCTTGCCCCTGATATGCATCTGCTTGCGGCCATCTGCCAGCTTGGTCTGCTCCCCCGGCCCAGATGAGGTCACCCACTGGTAATTCCCCGGCGAGGTGAACATCACGTCATAATCCCCATAGTGAAAGACGAACGGATCTCCATACCCGATCGGCTTCGGCGGATCATACCACTTTTTCTGCGGGCTAAGTCCTCCCAGCATCGGATACCATGTTGTCAGCGTCCAGATGTCATCAGCTACCCCGAAGCGCGTAGGTGAACGCGGTACAGGCGTCTCGAATTGGATCGCGAGCGTGAGGCGTTTGCTTTTGCTGTCGGGGTTGTTCAGCACGATGACCGGATCACGGCGTTGATAGGTCAGCGCCTGTTTTCCATGCCAAATCCCTTTGATCTGAATCGGCTTCCATGTATAGCCATACACATATACGTACAAATCCTTGGTCTTAGGATTATCGAATTCCACGTTAACGGTCCCTTTGATCACCGCTTGGCCTGGGTCAAGCTCTGCATTGATCGTATAGGCAGGGTGCAGGTCGGTGACCAGAGATGGGAGCAATTGATCCTTTTGGAATGGATCAGCACCGCCCAAGGCGACAGGCTTGCCCGCCTCTTCCGACACCTTCAGCCATTCATTTAGCTTCGGCTCGATTTTGGGCCACTGAAACAAAATACCGCCTGCGGCAAACAACAGGAGAATCGCGATGCACATCAGTAAGCTGGTTCGTTGAATATTCGTCATGGATCCCGTTTTCATCTGCCTTCTCTTTGGTCTATCGTGAATAGCCAAATTGTATCACACTTCACACAAAAAGCGACCGTGGGAAGATTAGGACTTCTCCACGGTCTGATTGGTTCAACCATTCGATGATTTATTCTTGTATACGGACAGCGGTACCAGTCGCTGAGCAGGAGGCATATCCGTCCCCATACTGGAAGTCAAGGCGCAGGCCAATGATCGCGTTTACATGAGGGAGAGAGTCTGCCATTTTTAAAATTCGTTGCATGGCTTCTACTCTCGCCTCTTCCAGCTTGATTTCGATAGACGTACTACGATCGGTAAAAAAGCCTCCATCTGACGGCTTTACCCCTGTCTCCACTACTCCATGACCACTAACCACACCAATATATTGCAGAATATTTTTCCCTTGCAGGGTTTCCGTTGTTGTAATTAGCATCTGTCTTACCCCTTTTTCTGATTAATTCATTTCGATCGGCTCGATGCTGACTCCGTTTTGCTTTGCCCATTTATGTACTTCTATGAGGAATGACAGGCAATCCGGGCTTTCACTGTGGATACAGAGCGTGTCTGCGGCAAGCTCAATCTCGCTGCCGTCCACAGTCTCGACCATATGCTCCAGCACGAGACGGCTCGTCTGCTTCAGCTGCTCATCCTTGCTGATCAGCACGCTTCCTTCCAGATCACGGGGAGCGAGGCGGCCTGTCGGCAGGTAGGCACGGTCGGCAAACACTTCCTCCGCCACATTCAGCCCATGCTCCAGACCGATATGCACCAAGGCACTTCCTGACAACGCATACAAAATCAGGTCATCACGTACATCGCATACAGCGCGTACCACGGCTTCCGCCATCTCTGGACGCTCGGCTGCTTCATTATAAAGCGCACCATGCAGCTTGACGTGGTGCAGTCGGCCACCCAGCGCACGCGTCATGCCTTCGAGCGCGGATACCTGATACAAGACCAGTTCATACACTTCTTTCAGCGACAGGTTCATCGAGCGGCGGCCAAAGCCCTGCATGTCCGGGTATCCCGGATGCGCTCCGATCTTCACGTTGTGCCTGATTGCCCCTTCGATCGTACGGGCGATTACATGCGGATCGCCGGCGTGCACGCCACAGGCTACGTTGACCGAGGTGATCCATCGCATGATCCCCAGATCTTCGCCCCAGCGGGAACGTCCAAACTCTTCGCCCATATCGCAGTTAATATCCAGTTTCATTACATTCCTCACCTCAGTCATCTAATGTTTATTGATTGTGATGCTTGTTTGTTTATACCAAATCATATCACGAAACCTGTATAAAAAGAATAAAAAGCTACCAAAAATTAGGTAGCTTTTGTGTCAAGATGAGGCGTTCGCCGCATTTTTGCTTGGCAGGTCGATCAAGAGGGATTCGGCGATGGCTTTGAGCTGGTTTTTCTCCAGCTGGTAGTCGAACTCTTTCTGTTTATCTGGCTTCGCGTTATTGTATTCCGTTGGGATCTCATGACGGTGTGAGCGTTCCACCTTGAGCACGAAGTTGAGTCGCTCCAGTTCCCGCGTCACTTGGTCGATTTCTTGTTCGCCGACATACATCGAGACGTAGTTGAGGCGTTTGGAGACATAGTGGATAGTACCGTATTTGCGCAAGTTTTTCGCCAAACGTGGATGCTTGATCCAGACGGCTAGACCGATTCTTCTTTCTCGCATGGTGGATGTATGAGTCCCCTTCCCGATGAAATTACGCTATAATATAGGAATCATGTTGAAATGACAGGTGTGATGATACGTCTATGCTCGACATCTATTATGATAAGATACTTTCGGCTTTGCGTAAATATCCAGATTCACAAGAGCTGAACTGGCGCGAATTTGCCGGACAGCGGTTCTTGTATGTAAAATCCTCCGCGCAAGTACAGACACTGATGGAGCGTCTGCTTGGCGAAGGACAGATGACCATCGCGGGAACGAGGCTGTCGCTCGATTGCCAATACGTACGCTCCCAAGGGGATGTGCATGTGTTTCGCTATCGTCTGCTCGTTCCCAACGAAAAGATGTTCTGTTGTGCCAATGGCTGTCCGGATTGTACGCTGTACCGCGACCGCACGTTCTAGTCGGGTCACGCTGCACGGTCGAATCTTCGCTTACTTCTTGGTCTTACAGCCGCAGCTGCCGCCTGTACCGCAACCACTTGCCATCGCTTCGATGATCGGGTTGTTGCTCGGTACCTTGATCTCCGGAGAGACGGCATCAGCAATCGTGCGGCCTACTTGATACAGAAGCGTGTCGAGATTGATCTCCGCCCGCTTGAAGGCTTGCACAGTGTCGAGCATCTCCAGAGAGCGCTTCAAGTCACGTACATCGGTGGTCACTTTATTGAAATCAGGGTGGTACTTGCCGAAGCGTTGCACCTCTTCATATTGTTCCCTTTTGCGTTCAAACAGGGTGATCAGGCGCGCTGCCTCTGCGTCTTGATCCATCGCCCGTTTGGCCTGTAAATACTCGGCGACTTCGCGAGAGTTATTAATCATGGAGGCCAAGTCGTCGGCGTATAATATCAACTCCGCCATATCAACGGTTTCTACGGTTGGCATCATCTTGCAAAGCCCCCCTTTCTGTGTTGTTCCCACCTATTGTACCACGAAAGTAACGTTTTTGTCGTCTTCCCGTACACTTCCAGCTATACATAATTTGGCAGGAGAAGCCGTACGCGTCCAATCTCGTCAAGCTTGACCTTGTGCCGCTTGCGTTGCTCGGTCTCAAGCGTCACGATCCAATAGCCCATCTCCACCTCGATGTTGTGGGTCGTTCCTTTGTATTCCTGACCGCTCCTAAGTTCCAGCTGGGTGGTAAGCTTAAGCTCCCTAGCACGACGGAACAGGTCGCGCAGGGTCTGCGGGTGATAGGATTGATAGTGGGATGTCCACATCTTGGGCAGCATCGCCAGCTGGGGCATGCTGTCGTATTGATCAGGGAAGACGTTCTCGATCCGGTAGCCGGTCCATGGGTTCTCGGCTTGGAAGAGGCCTGTCGTCTCGGTTTCTGCTTCTATCTCATGTTCTGCGAGAGCTGTGACGGCGTCTCCGTCAGCTGAGGATTCCCGATCAGCCTGGAGTGATTCCACAAGCGGGGTAAACCGCTCGATCTTGCCTGCCTGCGGCTCGTATCCGCATTGGCGTAGGCGCTCCATCAGGTCGGCCTCCTGCTCACACGGGATGAGGAAGTCGGTGTCTGAGATGACCTCGGTCAAAAAAGTCTGGAGCATCGGCAGCTGTTTGAGTTCATCTAATAGACGCGGATTGGCGGTGCGGACGCGGACAAGGGTCTGAAAGCGGATTTGCCGTGCATTTTGTCCCCATTTTTCCACCAGTTCAGTGATGCTCTCAGGCAATGGATACGGACAGTTCTCCTGTAAAAAGGAAAGAATCTGCTCCTCGCTGCCGCCATTGCCAATGTACGTCTGAACCTGCCCGGACGTGAGCACACAGCGTACCATGTCGCCGTCAAAATTCAGTTCACCCAAGCGGCCGATCTGCCACATCCGTGTGAGCGGCACAGTCGGCGGGATGATGACGGTTCCTGTAGGCTCCACATACCATTGTCCCTGCTCCACCTCTGCGTAGATGACGGTCGGATTCCACCGCCAGCACAGACCTGCTTCGGGATGCTCGCCCAGTTCGACACAGCCGAAGCCAAGCAACGGATGAAGCCACCAGTTGCGGAGCTGCTCTTGTGCATCTGAGGGGATCGTGTAGCCTTTTACTCTTAGCTGCTGTAAGCTGGCCTCTACCGCGATCCATTCACTGTGACTGATCCGGCGCATTTCGCTGACGAAGGCTTCGATCCACGCTTCCTTGGGCAGATAATCGGAGATGAGCAGCTGCATGATTCTCTCCCAACGCTCCACCTTTTGCATGGACAGCCATTGATCTACTATTGATTCAGACAGGGCTAATCTTTTATCCTGTATATACAACAGACGCATACGAAACACTATATCCAGTAAGACCGCAAGCGAGGCAGGATACGCTTGGCGCACCTCGGCGGGAAACCGCTCCGTGTACAAGTGTCCCACATGCTCGTCCAACATGCTGATCAGTGGCATTATGCGCTGAATCATTCTGCGGTGCAGCTGGTTTTTTTGCGTGAGCTTCATCTCTTGATCGCGTACGAACAACAAGAGAGCGACGATATCCAGATGAATGCCCCGCCCTGAGATGACATCATAGCTTAATGTCTGAAATGATCCGATCGAAATCACATCCGGCTCGGAGGAGTCCTGCTGTTGGGACATGATCTGTTGACCCAGCGCGTGACGCACCTCCAGCGGCATCATATAACCCACTTCACTCCACATCTTGCGGACCGTCAGCACCAGCCCCAATCGTCTGAGTCCGGTCAGCCCCCACGCCAAATGCGCCTTGTCTGCTGTGAGTTGATCCCACTCTTTTTTCCGGTAAAATCCGTGTGATGATTCCAGAATGAACAAGCGAGCCGCTTCCTTCTCCACGTCCCGCAAACCAGCCCAGAGTGCACTGAGAAACGCTTCGTCCACAAGTCTGCCGCATACGTTCAGGTCACGCCACGAATCGTCTGTGAGGCGGTTGTCCTGTTCCTGTTTGATATGCGAAATCGTTGATGCGGACAGCATCTCGTATCCGGCTTGTACACGCAAGATTGTCTCACCTCTTTTTACCCAGACCCATTTTGTGATTACTTGATTACTTGGAGGGATATTCCATAATGAAAAACATGAAAATGATGATGATATCGCTGTTCGCTGTAGCGTTCGTGTTCATGGGTTGCCAAGCACTGCCACAGGCAGATGCTACGGAGAAAACAACGGAGAACACGGCTCAACAGCAAAGCAACGTGACAGATAAAGCAAACGCACCAGCCTATGAGCTAGTTCAAGCTCCATACCCGGCTGACGTCGATCAAGCCTTGGAGCAGATCCGCAAGCAAGGCGGTTACAAGGTCGTCCCTGCAGCAGATCAAACCTATGTCGCCATCGGACTTGGTCAGCGCAACAAAGGCGGCTTCAAGCCTGTCATCAACCGAGTGGAAACGGCTAATGGCGTAACAACGGTCTATGTCAGCGAACAGAAACCAGCGGACGGTGCGATGACGATCCAAGTGATCAGCTATCCGACTGCGGTGATCTCCCTGCCTAAGACATCAACCACCATTAAAGTCGTTTTCGCCTAAAAAAGCAAGAGCAGAGGTGCTTAGCCGCCTCTGCTTTTTTGCTGTCTATTTGACGCTATCTCCACGGTTTATTTCACTTCGATCGTAAGCGTCTTTTTCACGCCGTAGGAGCTGTGGTCGTTGTTGGCAAGCTCCAGCATGATGGTGTGTTTGCCTGCAGGAACGTCTTTGTATACATACGTGCTGTCAAAAATCTTAGCTACCTTTTTGCTGTCCAGATAGAGGTGGACGTGGCCCTCACCATGCTTGTTGTCCTTGCCCATGTTCTCCAGAGAGAAGCGGAAATTTTTGACGGTGAGATTCAGGTGGAGATCATCCCCTTGAAGCTGGTGCTTCACTTCAAAGCTCGGCTGGGCTTGACTCGGGCTTGACGCACTGACGGTGACAGCCTCTGGCTGCTTGGCGCTGGACTTGTCATCCTCTGTCTTGGGTGATGTGGCTGATGGTTCTACCGATTGGGCCTCCTGCTGTTTGTGGGCATGCTGCTCTGCACCTGCGTCGGGCAAAGACTTGCTCATATGGTGATCGTAGTAGAATAGGGACGCTTCCACGCCAGCTACAATGATGAGTCCATACATGAAGCGTTCCATGATGCGTTTCCAGTTCATCGAGACACACTCCTTGTTTTGATACGATTGGTCTAGTAGGTAGTGTGTCCGTTTTTTTGGTGTTTTATTGGTGTGCGGAGCAATAAAATCGTATTTCTTTTCTAGGAGGTGATCCTAATGAAAACGAACAAGCACTTCCCAAACAACACCGTTGACCAAAAGATGCGTGAGACCTTCTCCAACGATCCAAAATCCGGTGGGCAAAGGGATTCAGAGCTCCAAGTACGATTGGAGTTCCTAATCGTGATAATTCGATGATATAAATGATCTCATAATAAAACTCCCCCTGTTGAGAAAACAGGAAGGGAGTTTTTCGTCACTGTGACTCTACTTTTCAATCGCTTATGTGATATCGCTTTTTTCTGTTCAGAATTGAGGAATTGATAGGACACCGGTTTCTTCAAGCATAGAGCTAAAGTCGGGACATTTACGCTTGTGGCGCGGATACTCCCAGGCAGATTTTCGCCTGTGGCGTTGCTGAACCCAGACAGATTTTCGCTTGCGGTTCCGGCGTTCCCAGACAGATTTTTGCTTGCGCTTCCGGTGCTCCTAGACAGATTTTTGCCTGCGCTTCCGGCGTTCCCAGACACACTTTTGCCTGCGCTTCCGCCGCTCCCAGACAGATTTTTGCCTGCGCTTCCGCCGTTCCTAGGCAGACTTTTGCCTGCGCTTCCGCCGGCGCACTTGGGGATGCTCCGAGCAAAGTCTGCTCGACGCGCTCCAGCAAACGCATGGTTCTCACGGTCAATTCATTAAAATATTTCTCGCCGAATTCCGCTTCGTACAGGCTCATCGTCGACTCAAAAACATTATTCAGTGTAGGCCGCTCCTCCTCTGGTCTCCCAAATCCACCATAGTGGTCCATCAAGCCTCCGAGATAATTCATACAATCATGATAATAGCTGCGCGGGTTCATCATATGCAAATGCCACATTTCATCAATATCGTGGCTCGGAGCAAGCGGCTGGTGAGGGTATTTCGAAGCCAAATAGAGGAATCTACGATAACGCTCCTCGATCTTTTTCAGCGACTCGACATCCATCACTCTCAGAACACCATCGCTTTTCAGTGCCGTCGCTACAAGATCCGCAGTCAAAACAGGCAATTGTACATCCGTTACCATCTGAAATCACTCCTGTTATTGTGATTGTTGCACACAGTTACTTTATTTTGTTATATATACAGATATTAACAATTAATTTTAAATACTTTGAAATTTTTAAAGAATATTATCCGTTGTTTATGGGAGCATTCTACCGTATTAGGCTCATCTATACAAAAATACTCCTTTCGCATGGAAAGGAGTTCTTGGTAGCTCTTGTATTCGATTGCATGAATTATGTGGAGTATCTCTGCTTCAAAATCCGATTGACCGTCTCCCGCCGTACCCCGATCAGCTGGCCGATCTCCTCTTGGGTCAACACCTGCGTCAGATTAGACTCCGGGAAATACGAGCCAAACCATGCCTCCAACAATTCCAGCCGTTGGATCGGCGCGACGGCGGTGAGCATGTCGATGCGCTGTTGCATCATGCGCAGCTTGGTCTGTAACAGCATAGCGACATCGCGGTACTGCTCTGGATTCTCAGCCAGCCGCTGGTACCATTCCGCTCCAGGGATCACCTCGACCTCGCTGGTCATCAGGGCGATCGCGGTGCCGTGGTAGTCTTTTGGCGATATCAATGAGTGATGCGGGATATACTCTCCCGGCACGATAATATTGAACAAAAACTGACTGCCGTCCTCCTGTAGCCGCAGTACTTTGAACAGCCCGCTTTTGACATGGTACAATGGGCCTGATTCGCCTTGCCGGAACAAGACGTCCCCTCTATGTAAAATCACCCGGTTCACTCCTCTGCAAAAACTCTCTTTTCTCTATGATTGTAACAAACTTGTCCATGTCAGACAAAAACGACCTGCCAGAATAGTAGGTCGTTTCTATATGGGCGGATTAGTCGCGGTCACTGAGAAAGAAAAACAGCACCACTACAATGATGATAATCCACAAAATCTCCTCGTTATCGCCACCGAAGCTGTCGAAGAAACCCATGTGAATCCCCCTTTCCTCGTGTACGCTACAGCCTATGCCCGAAGCGGGCGATGTGTTACACGAGGGGAGCGCCGTTTCAGTACCATCCGGGCCCACTGCATAGGGATAAGCGGACTCCCCGATGAACTCCTCGTTGCAAAAGCTTACTTCAGCCATCCCACAACCAGATGGACGTAAGGGGTGAGTTGTTCGACTTGTACCGTAAAGCCTAACTGCCGGGCGGCCTCACTCAAGCGGGTGCGGTCGGCATAATGCTCATCTTCGATCGACTCTACGGTGCTGTGTTCCCCGCGTTGCTTCAGTTCATCTAGCTGTGCGGATCTGCTCGCTTCGTCGGCAAACATCAGATCGGCAATCGCAAAACGGCCCCCCGGCTTGAGTACCCGCTTGCATTCGGTGAGCGCCAGAACCTTCTGCTCCTCGGTCAGATGATGCAGAGCGTAGGTGCTTACAACAAAGTCAAACTGGTGATCCAAATACGGCAGCGCCAAAAAATTGCCCAGCTTGGTCTCGACGCTCGGGTTCTTTTCTTTGCAGAGCCGCAGCATCTCGGTTGACTGGTCGGTGGCGGACATCTGACGTGTCAGATGGGTAAAGCGTTTGACCAGATTTCCCGTACCAGTACCGATATCCAGACCATGCTCTTCTGCGGCGGGTGCTGTGATGGTGACGACACGATCCAGCACCTGTTCATAATTTTCATGCGGTTTGAATCCATTCTGATCTGACTCCTGCTGTCGGTTCACCATGTCGTCATAGGTCGAAGCCATCCGGTTAAAATCCCAACGGTCCACCCACTGCTGACGGGTCTGACGCAGGCGTTTATTCCCTTCAGCCAGCGTATAGAGTGCCGACGGATCAAGTGCCGCATCCTCGCGCAGCTTTTCAATCATCGACTCGGTCGTCTGAATCATATGCTTGAGCTCTACCCAACGGTCATACATATAAGAGCGCTGCAGCTCCAGATACGGCAAAATATCTCCGCCATCCCGGCCGGTGGTTTGGGACAGTACCTTTTTGATCCCGTCAATCGACATCCCCACCTCCCGCAACGCAATGATGGTCTGAAGACGCCATGCTTCCTCCTCCGTAAACGTGCGGTAGCCTGACTGATCTTCCTTGGCTGGAGAAAGCAGTCCTTTTTGCTCGTAAAATCGGATCGCTCGTGGTGTGATTTGCAGACGATCGGAAATTTCTTTGATGTGCATGTATGTCATCCCTGCCTGTTCGTTTATGTGTTCTTGGTATCATCATAAACGTTGACGTTACGTTAATGTAAAGTGGGAGATTCGGATATTTTGTAGGGTTTTGGTTTTTCTATTCTTTTTGTTATCTAATGGTTCCGCTGGGAGAGACGACGGCTTGCAAGCAGCGAGCCTCTTTTAAAACCTGCTCAGTGGAAGAAAAAGAACGAGCGATCTTGCTTCCTTGCATATGTCCAGGGGCAACCTCTCCGTTCGAGTCCGCTTCCTCGAACCCTTTTGCACCGGTCTTAGCTCGTTCTTTTTCTGAGCGGCCAGTGCTAACACCTCGCGGGTTTTAAAGAAGGCGAGCGGATTGCAAGCCGTCGTCTCTCCCTTCCCCCCAATCAATGATAATAGAAAAAACACACCCGAGCAGTACCCGAGTGTGTCCCATTAAAATTAAATTTATTGTTGATGCTGACCAGTTGTCTCAGAAATCACAGCAAGCGCTTCGCCCGCTTCGTTTTGAAGCACGTTGCGTACTGCAAGGTCACCGATGGCTACGATCCCCACCAGCTTTCCGTTATCCACAACTGGAAGACGGCGGATTTGTTCTTTCGCCATGAGGCGTGCTGCATCATCCGCAGTCATTTCAGGAGTCACCACGACGACACCTTTGGACATCACATCTTCTACCTTTGCAGAGCCTTCGCGTTTTTCTGCCAGGCCGCGAACAACGATGTCACGGTCGGTGATGACACCCACAACGTCTTTTTCTTCATTAACAACTGGAATAATCCCTACATTCCAGTCTCTCATTTTCACCGCTACTTCATATACGTTATCGAGCAAAGTTACAGTGGAAACGTCTTTGGTCATGATTTCACGCACAATGCGTTGAGCCATTACAAATCTCCTCCTTCCAAGATATCGTTTGTATTGTCTCCTGACGCATCTTTTTTCATGCAAAAATGGAGTTCGTGACAACTTTGTAGACATTTCTGCATTGGCGATTGCACTTATAGCAAAAAACTACTATCATAAGAGAGTGAATATCCTTGAGGAGTGAAGACTAGATGTTAATTAAAGATACAGGCATTGGCAACCTCGAAGGTACGCTCGCTGACCTTGATCATGCTTTCGATGCCATCGGTTTTTATCGTGGAGCTTGGGATTATGCTCACGCTACATATGACTTCAAAATCGTTGATAAAGGTCAAGCTTACTACCTCCGTATTCAGGGTCATGCGATCGAAGGCAAGCTGGAAGATCCAGATGCAATCCTGAAGCTGGAAGAGCCATTCTTGGGTAAACACCTCTTCCCACACGGTCTCGACTACGATGCACCAATGCCAGACCCAGTTCTCAACATCGCGAAACAAAAACTTGCGGCTCTCAAAGAAAAACTGAGCAGCCACTAATAAACCAAACAGAGAGGAGAGCTTCGCGCCTCTCTGTTTCACGTAAAGGGGGTATTTTCTCCGATGAAATCACGAGGCGTCCCTGATTTCCTGCTCTTGATTCTTGCCTTTTTGCTAGTAGGCTTCGGGATTACCATGGTGATTAGCTCCAGTTACATCTACGCCTCAACTGGTATTTATACTTTCAAAGGATGCCCCACAGAACTATGCGGCGGGGACGGGCTGTATTTTGCCAAAAAGCAGATCATGTGGGCCATTATGGGGCTTGTTGGGATGTTGTTTGCGATGAACGTCCCCTTTGCTTTCTATAAAAAACGTTTTTTTGCGATTGGATTTACGAGTATCCTGATTCTGCTGATGGTTCTGATTCCGGGGATCGGTAATGAAGCCAACGGGGCCCGCTCCTGGATTAAAATCGGTCCGATGAGTCTGCAGACTTCAGAGTTCGCCAAGCTTGGGCTGATCCTCTATCTCTCTGCCATTGTTGCCAGAAAAGGAGACCAGTTCCGAGATTTCAAAAAGGGTCTGATTCCTCCTTTGGTCATCACGGCTCTGTTTTTCATCTTAGTGGCCCTGCAGCCTGACTTGGGTACGGCGGCGATCATGCTCGGTACAGCCGGGGTGATTCTTGTCGCTGGCGGTGCGAGGCTGTCCCATCTGTTTATACTGACAGTTCCGCCTTTTGGCCTGATTGTGACCACCTATATCCTTACCAAAGACCACGCGCTGTCCCGTGTCTTATCGTACACTGACCCGTGGAACGATATGCTCGGCAGTGACTACCATCTCGTTCAGTCGTTCTTCGCGATTGCGCGGGGCGGGATGTTTGGATCTGGTTTTGGTCAGAGTTTGCAGAAGTATCTGTATCTGCCAGAAGCACACACGGACTTTATCTTCTCGGTGATTGCAGAGGAGCTGGGTTTCCTTGGCACTTGTCTCTTCCTCCTGATTTATATTGCATTTTTGCTGCGCGGGATTTTTATCTGTCTCAAATCCCAGGACACGTTCGCCAGCCTCGCTGGGGTCGGCATCGTCGCGATGATCGGGATTCAGGCGATGATCAATATCGGCGGTGTCACGGGGACGATTCCGATTACCGGGGTTCCGTTGCCTTTTGTGAGTTATGGGGGGTCCTCCCTGTTGGTATGTATGATCGGGACAGGCATTCTGCTAAGTGCTTCGCGTGAAGTGAACAAGCAGAAGACTGTGGGGAATAATGCGTAAAAAAAATGAGGCTGTCGACGGATTGTGGTCGGCGGTCTTCTTTTTTTGATTCATACTCCGGGAGGAGTGTGGGGAGTGTGAGGAGCATCTGTTTTCCAGTCGCCTTTCCCTCACTTCGTTCAGCCGGTCTCCTTACAAACAGATGCTCCTCACACTCTCTTGCTGGCCTGCAGGAAAAAGAAGAAGAGGGCGTCCAGCTATCGTGGGGAGCCGTGTTATTTTTTACACATATAGAGGTGAATGGGAGGAAAAAGAAAGGACGATTCGACTTCTTCGAATCGTCCCAGGGGAAACCCCTTCGTTTGCTTCAGCTTCTTCGAGCCTTTTTCCCCGTACGTAGTCCTTTCTTTTTTTGGAGCGGACAGTCTTGACCCCTTTGGGTTTTTAAAGAAGGCAAGCCACTTGCAAGCTGCCGACTCTTCGAACTAAGCATAAACATCTCAAATATGATGTTTTTTCCTTTTTATCTTTTTCTTTTGCAACGATGGTTTGACCTTGCTCTACGGCTGGCAGGAGAGGCGGCAGCTTGCAAGGGGTGCGCCTCTTTTAAAAACCAACCGAGCGGAGGAAAAAGAAAGGACGATTCGACTTCTTCGAATCGTCCCAGGGGAAACCCCTTCGTTTGGTTCAGCTTCTTCGAGCCTTTTTCCCCGTACGTAGTCCTTTCTTTTTCTGGAGCGGACAGTCTTGACCCCTTCGGGTTTTTAAAGAAGGCAAGCCACTTGCAAGCTGCCGCCTCTCCTAACCCCACGCCACAAAAAGGTCACACGGCCGTCTCAATCCCCTCCACACGCACGTTAACCTCACGCACGATCAACCCTGTAAACGTTTCCACATTCTCTTTTACTTTATCCTGCAGTTCAAGACACAGCTGATGAATCCTTGCTCCATAGCGTACCTGCACACGCATTTCAATGACCGCACCATCTTCACCGAGCGAAACCAAAATGCCCTTCGTCAGATTTTTGCCACCGGCGCCAAAACGTTTGCTCAAGTCCTCGTACAGACCACCGTTGCCAAGGGCCAAGCCTTCGATTTCGAGCGCGGCCATACCGGCAAACACGGCTACCACATGATCGGCGACAAACACCTCTCCTCTGGTCTTCTCCATGGGACTCCCCTCCTCATTGGGCCATCTATTACAAGTTCATTCACAATTTTTCTCAACATTCCTTTATCGTGTAAAAAATCCTTCGACATTTCACAGTGCCATCATTGATTCATCTTTTGTTCGATAGACGTAAACTCATTTTTCTGGATCGGCTTCAAAGTCGGTAAGGTGCAGCTCACATCCACGAGGGTAGACTGGTTGGACGACAAGGCCCATTTGACGAGATGCGGCAATTCACCTGCGTGTTCAATGCGGACGACATCCAATCCAAATGCCTGCCCTAACAGCGTAAAATCAGGGTTGGTGATCCGCGTACCGAACAGGTCAAAGCCTTCCTGCTGCATTTTATGTTCCTCCAGACCGAGTGAGCCGTTATTGACGACAAAAATGGTGATGGGCAGCTGCTGTTCGCGAAGTGTCATCAATTCACCGAGCGCCATCAGCAGACCGCCGTCTCCCACGATCGCGACCACTTGCCGGTCGGGATATACCTTTTTGGCTGCAATCGCAGCGGGGAGACCGTATCCCATCGTGCGCCATTTGCCAGAGAAGAGAGGTTGCTGCTTGGTCGCCCGAAACACGCGGTTGAACCAGACGGTGTGTTCGCCGGTATCTAACGCGATCAGTGCGTCTTCATTTACCGCCTGCTCGATGGCACGAATCAAGGTCTGCGGCATCACCCGATCTGGAGCACCAAAAGCCTGCCGGTCGTCATGTAACATCTGTTCCATCTCAAGCACTGCCCCATCATGCAGGGTGTGGAGGCGGTACAGCCAATCCATGTTCATCGGCTTCATCCGTTTGAGCCCCTGTACCCATGTCGGCAGAACCTCCTCTAATTGTCCCAAAACCGTCGTCAGATTGGGATACGCATGGAATGCCTCCAGATTCTCATCCACTTGGATCATCGGCAGGTTGTTCGGGATGTAATCGCGGGGGAACCAGGTCGAACCAAGAATCACCAGCAAGTCCACCTCCTGCAACGCCTGCAGGGCTGTATGCGTACCACCGTCCCCTAATCCGCTGATGACCTGTGGATGGTTGTGCGGGATCACTCCCTTGGCTCCCAGCGACAGCAAGACGCCTGCGCCGAGCTGCTCCACGAACTGCTGCACCATCTTGGAAATGTCACGGGTTCCGACACCTAAGAGCACCAACGGCTTTTTCGCCTGAGCCATCATCTCCAGCGCTTGCCGGGCCACCTCTTTTTGCACAAAGGTATGCTGAAGCGGGTCGGGCAGTCGATCCAACAGCGGCTCTTGGGTCTCCTGTGTAAACATATCCTTGCAGATCGACAGGTGGGTCACCCCTTTTTGAGAGATGGCACCGACAAACGCTTTGTGCAGGGCTTGGCCGATCATATTGGGATGGGCCACCACGGTTGAGTAATGAGTGATCGCTCCGTATAACTTTTGTTGATCAATATATTGTTTATAATTGCCGCCAAGCTTGTAGGTTTCCACCTGCCCGGTAATCACCACGACTGGCACATGGTCAATATGCGCGTCAGCAAGACCATTGATCAGATTGGCTGTACCTGGTCCAGACGTCGCGATGCAGACGGCTGGTTTGCCTGTTAATTTGGCTTCTGCGGACGCCATCATCGCAGCCGTGGATTCATGGCGGCAACGGATGTATTCGATATTGGTTTGTTTTCCAAGCGAATCGAGCCAAGGCAGGATCGCGTCACCTGTCACGCCATAGATGCGGGTGACTCCCCATCTGGCCAATTGTTCGGTCAAGTATTCATTGACTTTCACCATATCCCACCCTTTCCCATTCCAATTGTTACGGTTAGTTTCACCATTCGCCCAACATTTAACACCTGATTTTCCTCTTAAACCGTTGGCACACAGGACACAATACAACTGCAATGGAAATTACGAAGGGAGGTTGATCCGGCATGCAACGATTTGCTAAGCTGTTCTGGTTGCTCGCCGCGACAGTGATTACGTTTGCCGCGATTTCTGGCAGTATGCCGCAAACGTCGGAAGCCTTCAGCAAGCGGATTGTCAAAGTCGGTGCCGCAGGCTCAGACGTCAAAGAAATGCAAGGCCGCTTAAAATATCTCGGCTATTACACAGGTACCATCGATGGTGACTTCGGTTGGCGCAGCTATTGGGCGCTTCGTCGTTTCCAATACGAGTTCGGTCTTCCCGTTGACGGGGTACTCGGAGCCAAAACCAAAGTCAAGCTCTACAACGCGACGAAAAAATGGCGTCCTACATACGTCAATCCAGCGCGTAGCAAGAAAAAGTCGACCTCTCACGTAGCCTCTCACTCCAGCAATGACATCAACCTGATGGCCAACGCCGTCTACGGTGAATCTCGCGGGGAGCCGTACATCGGGCAAGTCGCCGTTGCCGCAGTTATCCTCAACCGTACCCGCCACTCCGGTTTCCCTGATTCTCCGGCAAGCGTCATCTTTGAACCAGGTGCATTCACGGCGGTAGCCGACGGCCAGATCTACCTGACCCCAAATGAAAGAGCGAAAAAAGCCGTCCGCGACGCACTCAAAGGCTGGGACCCGACAGGTGGCTGTATCTATTACTTTAACCCGCATACCGCTACCTCCAAATGGATTTGGGGACGGCCACAGGTCAAGAGAATCGGCAAACATATCTTTTGCCGCTAAGCTTAGCCTGAAACCCACACGCTTGATCCATACAAAAAAGGATGCTTCCATCGAGCATCCTTTTCTTCTTCATCATCTCTGGCGTACGGAGCTTATCTCTGCCCCAGTGCTCCAGTCGCATTCGCATTCTGGGCCGTTTTGATAAAACGCTCTTCATTGGCAATCGTGCTGCATACCCCGCATTGAACCAAGAAGTTGTCGCCGCGATACGGATTGTGAAACGCGTCCAAGTCACCCTGCAAAATCTCAGCGACCATCTCACCTGTCTGTGGATGGAGTCTGACATAGCGCGGCACTTGTTCAATGATGGTAAAACGCATTCGATTGGATTTACATACCGGACAAAAATATGGACTGGTCATGGTAGAATGCTCCCTCCTTTTGCCTGCAGATACGTCTATAGTTTTTCGGAGGGCAGTTAAATCTATACAATTAAACGTGACAATCTCCCACCATTTGGATAAACTTAATACTGTTCTCTTTCTCTATACCAAAAAATACATATTGAGGTGAAGTAGCAGTGAAATTGCGCACGTTTTTTATTCTGGTGGGTGCATCTTTGGCCCTTGCCGCGTATGCGCACTATTTGACTCACAATGAGATGCTTCAGTTCATCTCAGCAGCTGTCGCTGTCGTCTTCCTGGCCGCTTGGTTGGGAAAAGCGACAGAGAGCGTGGCCTATTATGCAGGGGGCCGCGTGGGTGGATTTCTCAACGCAACCTTCGGAAATGCGGCTGAGCTGATCATCGCCTTTTTCCTGGTCAAAGAGGGTCTGTTCGACATGGTGAAGGCATCGATCACAGGTTCCATCATCGGGAACATGCTCTTGGTATTGGGCTTGAGCGTCCTTGCCGGGGGTCTGAAGTACAAGGAGCAGACCTTTAACAACAGGCTCGCAGGTCACAACTCCTCCCTGATGATGCTGGCGATCATCGCACTGTTCATTCCGGCTGCATTCATGGGCGGACTCTCCACTGACAAAATCAACACACTGTCCATCGTGATCTCAGTTATCCTGATCGTCTGCTATTTCCTCTGGCTGATCTTCTCGATGATCACGCACAAAGAATTCCTCTCTGACATCGAGCCGGAAGACGGGCACGCAGACTGGAGCAAGGGTGTCTCCATCGCCATGCTGTTGGTTGCTACCTTCTTCGTCGCACTCGTGTCCGAATGGCTCGTACACAGCATTGAGTTCGTCTCCCATTCGCTTGGCTGGTCTGAACTCTTCGTCGGTGCTTTCGTCGTCGCCATCGTCGGTAACGCCGCCGAGCACAGTGCTGCCATCCTCATGGCGATGAAAGGCCGGATCGGTGCGGCTGTCGAGATCGCCATCGGCTCCAGCCTGCAGATCGCTCTGTTCGTCGCACCTGTTCTGGTACTGTTGAGCCTATTGTTTGGCAACCCGATGAACATCGTCTTTACGACCTTTGAGTTGGTCGCGATCGGTGTAGGGACGTTCATCGCAATCTCCATCTCCCGTGACGGTGCAACCAACTGGTACGAAGGGGTTCTCCTGCTTGCCGTGTATATCATCCTCGGTACTGCGTTCTTCTTCGTGTAAAGGGACGAAACGAAACGGTTCACAAAACACAAAAACAAAAACACCCCATCACTCAGAGACTGGAAACCCGACAACCGTGGTTCGTCCTGTACACTCCGAATGATGGGGTGTTTCTCTTTGCTGTAATCATTGACTTCCCTAGTGCCCTGGGTCTTTACTCGGGCTTTCGTTGATCCTTACTCGACCTTCAACGTCATTTCCTTATGATCGTGCAGATGGTCTGCCGCTTTCTCTGCATGGGCCACGACATGGTACTCCCCTTTTGCAAGTGTCAGTTGAGCGGAATACGCACCTTTGTCCCCTTCTGCCGCATCGACAAACGTATGCTTCTGCTCCTCACCGATCCAGTATTCAAACTTCACCTTAGCCCCAGTGATCGGGTCATGACCGGACATGAGCTGAACCGACATCGCTGCTGCTTGGTTCGCCTTAAATCCAGTCGTGGTCAAAAATTGAATATCCGCTTGTCCGCCATGCCCGTGCTGAGCAGTAGAAGTGGTTGCATCGTGGTGGGGATGTGCCTCAGCCGGTTGTGCCGAAGCAGGCTGAGCAGTGGAAGCTGGTGCCTGCTCGGTACTTCCCTCCGCTTTTGTGGCATCTGCCTGTCCTGTCGCATCCGTATGACCTGCCTCATGATGCTGCTCTTGCGCCGTATCTGTGTCTGCCCCGCAACCAGCCAATGCTGTCATCACAACCAGTGCCACGGCAAGAAGTCCGTTCTTTTGTATCTTTTTCATATGTGTGATTCCTCCTCCGAACAAGTAGCTACATCCATCATGATAAGCCTATCGCGCCCCAATCACAATGGCAATCACTAGAACCGCATGATCTGTGACAAAAAAACAAAAATGCCCGCCGGTTTTATCCGATAGCGAGCATTTTTACTTATGACTTCTGATCTTGGTCGAACATCTCATGCAGGGTCGCCAGTTTTCGTTCTAGATGATCGAGGATTTCACGGCCAGTTGCCTCCTCTACGACCCCCAAGCGGACAGCGAATTCGATTGCGCGGGACAGACCAAACATCTGAGTGTCCAATACCTCTTCATAAAGGGGACACGATGGCATGGTCAGATTCTCCATCTGCACGTCGATTAGTTTGTAGATCTTGTCCGCATCTGCTTTTAGCAGGGCCAAAGCTTTGCTTGTCAGTTCGGGAACTCTATCCGCTGCCAAAACCTATCCCTCCGTTTACCCAACTACATACCTCCATAGTACGCCATTATGGGACATTTGAAAAGAGGATAAGCGGTAGAGAACCTTAGAAAATGCTAAGGTTCCACCTTGCAGACAGTTCTTCCAATAATTTGACCCCGCCAATCGAGTTGCCTTTTTCATCGAGAGACGGTCCGAAGACTCCGATTCCCATTTTATGGGGTACCGTTGCCATGATGCCGCCTGACACCCCGCTCTTCGATGGTACCCCTACCGAAATCGCATATTCACCGGACGCATTATACATCCCACAGGTTACCATGAAGGTCTTGACGATCCTGGCGATTGGCAGGGGCACGATCTGTTCGCCTGTGAATAGATCAAAACCGTCGTTAGAGAGAATCGCGGCAATCCGCGACAGATCCGCACTGCACAGCTCAATCGCACAATGGCGCACATATAAATCGAGGATTTCTTCGACGTCCCCCTCGATGATCCCGCTGTCGCGCATGAAATACGCTAACGCCCGGTTACGGTCAGCCGTATCCAGCTCAGATTGATAGACCGCCTGATTCAGCTGAATGTCTGGTCTCCCTGACATGCGCCTAAGCAGATCCAATATTCTCTCAAACCGCTCATCGGCCGTGCTGCCGCTGACCAGTGAGCTTACCGCAATCGCCCCCGCATTGATCATCGGGTTGAGCGGCCGATGCGGCTTGATCGTCTCCAGCTTGACGATGGAATTGAACGGGTCACCCGTCGGCTCCATCCCCACCCGCGAAAACACATAATCAAAGCTCCGGTCCTGAAGTGCCACGATCAGCGAAAAGATCTTGGAGACACTCTGCATCGTAAACGGGACCTGTGTATCCCCAGCCGAAACGGTGGTTCCATCCAGAAACGTGACACTGATCCCTAGCATCGAAGGATCGCTTTTGCCAAGCACTGGTATGTAATCGGCCAGATGTCCCTGCTGGGTGTAAGGCTGCGCACGAAGCAAAGCCTCTTCCAGATCGGCTTTGATCTCATGAGGAGTTTTTTCTGGGAAAATCATAGCGTGGCCCTTCACCTCGTTTTGATATGATCGATTCTATTAGGATAGACATGCAATAGACAAACCATGCCAGATGATTGCAGGGTTGTCGGTGATAAGGTACAATTTGGACGAGAAAGATGAGGAGGGGTACCAATTGGCTGAAGTAATTATGATAAAAGGTCTGGTCACCTATTCGATCACGCTTGATCCTACCGTGTGGGTCTTCGATGATCGCAGGTTTGACCTTCGTACATATGCCGGAGAAACAGATGAGGCCGAAGATGAGCGGCTTGCTTACATCAGAGGCGCATCTGATCACTGGGAGCGGGAATTAAGAGAAGGAGCACAGCTTCCTTCCGAGCGCAAAAGTCTGGCGGAAGAGCGCCAAGTACTTGAAGGTGACTATGGCGTGAAGCTGGCTCCTTTTATCGAGAATGCGAAACCGCATCCAGAGGCTAACTATGTCAAAATCATCAGAGAGGACGCAGAACCTGTGCTGTTGCCTCTTGAAGAGGCTAGAAAAGCGATTCTGCAGTTTTCCAAAGACGGCAAGCCGATCCGTGAACGCGGGCCCGTTTATTTTTATCTTCCAGAGGATCTGTTGTTGAAGCGTCCACCGATCGACAATGTTATCGCCTTTGAGCTAATCAACCAATAAAAACGCCGCCCTGCGAAGCTGCATGCAGGGGGCCAAGTGATACTGGATGTCACATTACCATGCGCGTGTCTCTGTCTCTTATTCTATGCGCTCGCTTCTGTCCGTTCCAGATTGCGTCGTTGAATCTCGTTTTTGAGAAGTTCAATGAACGCAGGCTCTAATTGAAGGTCGACAGCACGCTGGTATACTTCTAGTAGTAAACTATCGCTTAAGTATCTCACGTTTGTCACCTCCCCCTTGATTTGTAAGCTCATTGTATCATGTTGCTAGATCACGAACAACCGTTCTGATATCCACAGAACATGTGGGTATCTTGTTGGCAACTTGTGGGCAAGGTGTGCAAAAGCGCAAAATTCCTATATTTTCCGATGTGGATTTACATGAAAAAGTTATCCACAGAAAGTCGACATTTGTCGAAAAGAAAGTTCCCAAATCTAGGAATATCACAAAAAAGCTTTCGAACTTTGTCAGTTCGAAAGCTTTTTTCGTCGATCTCTATGTTTTATGATTGAGTGGTCAAACGTACAATCTCGGTGATGACAACCATAGTTGCGATCACAAAGCCAAATGAGCCTGTCACTAACAACATTTGCTTCAGCTTTTTACCTTCTTCCATAACCATGGTTCCCTCGCTTTCACGCACCATACCTATCAATTAGGCATCAGGTATGTGTGCTCTCTACTAAATAATACGATGAAGCGATGAAAACGTTACATAAAACTTATGGAAATTCCGTGTAAAATGGATAAATCCAATTTTGTTGGAGCTGCACACCTGTTTCGGAACGCAGGCCCTTCGTGATTTTGACGAGATAATACGCGCCAGGATCAAGGCTTTCTTTTGCCTGGAGCGAAATTTTGCGCTTATCGGATGACAGGGTGATGGTGGCAGGGACTTTTTGCCCGGTATCATCCTCCAGCCAGACATTGGCCTCGGTGACACTCTTGGCATCCATCCGTTTGGTCATCCCGATCTCGAAGCGCTTGGTCAATGGGATGTTCTTTTGAGTTTTGCCATAGACTTGGAAGCCTTGGGTGGAGACGGTGTCTTGGGCAGCTGTGGTGTAGCGGACGATTGGCAGCCCGAGGTAGTGCAGGGTATAGGTCTCCCCTTTTTTCCACGCATCTTGTGAAGATGAGATGGACCAGATATTACCGTTGGAGCGGCTCTTCACCGCTTGGATGGAGACCGGGTTGCCCGATGAATCAAGCAGGACAAGCTGTTCTTTGAACTGGTCTGCGCCTACGCCGTCCATCTCTGTGCCAAACGCAAGCTGAATGGAGCGATACTGCGGTACGTTGGTCTCTCCATAGGTCAGATTGCTCCCGCGTAAAAAGCCCTGATCGGACTCGCCCGGAAGCTTTGTGCGCGGATTGGCTGCCGTCCATTCTACCCATAGGCTATGCAGCGGCTGGGCGCGGAGCAGCTTGTTTACACCACCATTTTCTTCGGTCTCGTCCCATCGGATATTGGCCGTAGTGGATTGCAGGTAGGCCCGGCGTGGGTCAGTGACATCCTGTGCGCCAAACAGACGGTTCGGATTGTCACGCAACAGCTCCATGAGCGAGATGCGTTCGGGCATCAGTGCATTGAGATAGTGGGCCGCCGCCCAGCCTGTGCCGTCTTTGCTCTTGATCTCGTACCAGACAAAGCCGTCACGCTCGATTGGGCCGCCTGTCACTTTCACATTTTCATAAGATTGCAGCGAATCAATCACACGCCCGGCAAGACCTGCCGCATTGCGGACGTTAAGGGAGCTGGCAAAAGTGGAGACCTGTGCGGTATCACCTGCCTGCAGATTGCGGCGGCGAACATCCTCACCCGCGAGATGGACGGGCTGCGGGGTCACATATGGGGTACGGCCGCTTGGAACACTGTCAGCCGGTATCTGTTCTTTTGGAATCCGTGTGATCGGCTGGGCAAAATAATCACGGGTCAGCTGCAGCACCGTATCCTGATACGTGGCAGTCTTTCGGTATTTGTTCGGAATGTTATGCGGATTGTTGTACATCGACCAGCCGTTGTAGGCCCATAGGGTGAAATACCAGCTTTCCATTTCATTTTGCCCCATATTGCCAATTGATGGCAATAGACCCCTGTCTGTATAGCTCCGCTTTTCAAGCAGAACCTGTGCCCCGGCGCGGAGGTTGTAGAGAATGTCGGTTTTCAGACGGTTCTGATCGAAGCTCGGCTGGTTGGTCAATTGCATAATCCCGATCCCGTTGTCATAGCTGATCAACGGATTGCCGTTGGCGTCGAATTGGCGCCAGGAGGACTCTTGCCATGCGACGGCTTTCATCAATACGGCCGGGATTTTGTATTCGGCAGCCACCTGTTCGATCATCCGCTCGATTTCGTGGTAGGGCGGATTTTTCATCGCTTTCCCCTCTAGGCGCTGGGCTTGGCGCGTGGTCGGGGCTTGCTCTTGGCGCTGTTTTTTCCATGGGGAGCCGCTGTAAATTTCGGCGATCCGCTCAGACGGGAAGGCATTGGAATCCCCTGCCTGATAGACCGAATACTGGAGCGACAAGTAGCCTGGATACACCTGCACCTGTCCTTGTATGATGTCATCGGATTGGTACAGCAGACGCGGATTGGGGCCTCCTTGGAACACTAGATAGCGGACGGTACCGCCGGATGCTTCTTCGTGGAGGACGAGCACCAGATCTTGGGTATGATCACCTGTGACGTCTGCTATGTAGCTGTGGGTCGGGCGGAAAAAGACAGGGGCTTGGATCGTCTCCACGATGCCTTGGCTTGCCGTAAGCGTGATTTGGTAGGCCCCAGTTGCGCTTTTCTTTTGCCAGCGCAGGAGTTCGGGTGTAGAATCACCGCCCAGTTCGACGCGGAATTCGGTTTTATTGGTCAGTTCGGTTGGTTGAATCGGTTGGATCTGGTTATTGATAGTAGTAGTTGTATAGATGGCTCGTGCCTCTCCGCCACCGAGCAGTGTAAGTCCAAGGGCTGTGGCGGTTAGTAGGCTGAGTGTGGGAGCGAGTCGTTTTTTTCTGGTTTTTTTCATCAGATTACTCCTCTCTATATTATTTTTATCGGCATTGAACATTAGAGGATACAACGATTTTTACAGGTGAACAACAACCCCTTTTTCTGGTGTAAGCTACAAACTATCAAGTCGTCGATGCTAATGCCCATTTCTCTATTCTATCAGACTACAAAAAGAAACCCCAGACGAGCACGGAAACTCGACTGGGGTTCTGCTTTTCTATCTATGATTCTAGCATTTCCTATTGTACTGGTCTGTTCTCGAACGAATAGTTAACCGGAGTGAAGAAGTTCTTGTAGGTCTTGAAGGAAGGTGTGGACGGGCTAGTGATCTGGTAGAGGGAATCACCGACGATTCTCGCTGTCTGGCTCAGTCTGGTCTTGCTGATGTTTGCGATGGTATCTTGTGCGGTGTGGTACTGTGGCTCTACAGGAGCGTAGATGAACAGGGCTGCTGGAATCCCTTTTTTATAGAATGGCTCGTGGTCACTGCGGCCCAGCTTGCCGTACGGGATCACGGTATACAGCTTGGCAGCGGCGGTCGCACCGAGGTCTGTGACGACGTTCTTGTAGCCATCTACGGTGTACATGATGAGAGAGCCTGCATTCGGGCTGCCCACCATGTCGAGTTGGAATTCACCGATGGTTCTGCTGATCTCATCCGTGGTCAATGTGTTCACATATGCATTGGATCCAAGAATACCCAATTCCTCGGAACCGAATGTGCAGAAACGTACTTCTGTATCACGGGTGGTCAGAGCCATGACACGCGCCAGCTCGATGACGGTGGCGGTACCGGATGCATCATCATTTGCCCCAGGGCCATTCGGGACAGAGTCGTGATGCGCACCAGCGATGACGATTTCATTCAGGTTGGAGGTGGAGTTAGGAGCCAGCTTGGCGATGACGTTGTAGGAGTAGTAATACGCGTCCACCCCGATGCTTTTGAGTTCAACGGTATCTTCCACTTGTTTTTGGATGTTCGCAGTTTCACTGTCTTGCTTGACGAGCTGTTTGCCCTCCTTATCGATCCCTTGAAAGGAGGTGTCCAGCATCATGACCCCGATGGCTCCCTTTTTCATCACCTTTTTGATTTTTTCCTTGATCGGGGTGCCGCCTGGGGTGATCATGGCGTACATGCCTTTCAGGTCTACATTTTTCAGGTCTGCGTCCGTTGCTTTGTTCACGTTGACGACTTTATTCTGGTTCAATTCAAAAGGCTTGTTCTTGTCATGGGAATCAACGCCCGCTGCGATGTAGTTTTTCCAGATGGTAAAGCGCTGAAGTGTGGTGGTATAGCCGAATTGATCGAATTTTCCTTTGATATAGAGTGCGGCTTGGTACTCCGCATTGGTTCCGGCTTCACGCGGTGCTTTGGCCAGATAAGCGACATCGTTGTAGATATTGTCAACGTTGATCTGATTGAGGAATACATCAGATGCGATCCGTTGCGGTGCGTCTGTGGCAGGAGCGGTAGCAGCGGCCATGGCAGATGTTCCGGTCAGCAGCAGGCTTGTTGCGAGAAAAGAAGAAAGAATGTGTCTCGACTTCATTTCAAAACCTCCATAACATGGTTTTATTGTAAAAATATATCTACAATTTATCTTATCAAATGTTTTTTGTCTATTGATAATTTTTTATAAGATAAAAATGATTCTTTGGTACTCTTTGGTTTTAGGAATAGGGGTAGACATGAATCAAGATCATAGGTGTAAAAAACATTTGACACCAATATTTTCTTGTTTTATATTTTAGGTGTCAAATATGTTTTACACCAAAGCGGAATTGAAGGTGCATAAGTCACATGGAGAATCGAATTAAGGAACTTCGTGAACAGAAAAATATTTCACAAGGAAAGCTGGCTGAGCTCTGTAACGTAAGCAGACAGACGATCAATGCAATCGAGAACAACAAATACGATCCCAGTCTTCAATTAGCTTTCGACTTGGCCAACCATCTGGGTGTGACTGTTGACGAGCTTTTCCAACCCTACTAAATAAGGAGACGGTTGTTATGAAAAAATTCAGTGTGATTGGATCGTTGCTATTATTCCTGATCATTGGCGGGTATGGGGTGTTTCGATGGGTTCAGGTAGGAGCGGTTGATGTAAGTACCATTTTCTTCGGTTGCCTGAGCCTTTCGTATCTCTTCCAATCATTGACCTGGGGTAATCCTTACGGCAATAAGGACAAAGATGAGTTGGACCGGCATATCAAGACGCAAAGTGGGGAAATCAGTTATTATGTGCTGATGATTTTATCTGTCTGTACGTTATTTATTTCTGAAGGTGCTGTTCATTTGGATGCGATTAAGAATCTGCCTCTGGCCTTTGTTGTTTGTTTGACCTTTGTCGTGGTTCCGATTACGGAATTTATTTACTCAAGAAAGTTCAGATAAAAAAGCCCGAATATAGGACATGATCGACTGTCCTATATTCGGGTTCCTCTCGTTTCCCTGTTCAATTGAATGCCGGTGCCGCCTATTCTTCGAAAAACCATTCCTCTGGATAACCCTTACTTGGTCGATCGTGAATATCACTCATGTTATTAAGCCCCCGATACCATGCGATATAGGTCGCTCCATCCCGCTCATAGGTGATCTTGTACACCGTATTTGTGCTGCTTCTTCCGTCAAAAGGATGCTGGTCTCCGAAAACGGTATCGATGTCGGTAACTTTGGCTCCAGTGGCTTCGATCACTCTGTTGATCTCGGCTTCATGCTTTTGTCCCATTAGGAAAAACATAGATATTGTACTTACCTTAATAAATCCAAAAACTACAAGGAAAAATATGATTTTTTGTTTTGTACTCATGATCCTGTTCGTTCCACTCCTTACAAGACTTATTTGTTTATCCCATTATGAATGGGCTACATAATTGTTATAAAATCCGTAACATGATAAGAGCAAGAAAATGATTCCCCAACCGCGTCTCCATATCTTTGTAACCAAAGAGGGCTCCGGAACTTTTTGAAACACCTCATATGATGTAAAGACTCTCGCGTACTTTGGGAAAAAAGCGAAGAGAATCCCGAATAGAAACAAGAATATGCTTTCTGCAACATTACGTTCCATTTTTTAACTCCTGTTCTTATTCGTATTCATTCGAATTGCTAGTTCAGAAAGGAATAAATAACAAAGCAAAATGCAAAAACGAGTTGTATCACACCCATGATCCGAAACAACAAAATAGTTCTTTCTTCCCCTTGCTCTTTTTCCTTCTCCTCTTCTTTTTCATTCTGAAGATTGATTCCTGTATTTTTTTCCAACCATAATACTTGCTTGGGGAAAAATGTATGAGCCACCCCGAGTACCAAAACGATTAGGAAGAAAAAGAATTCCCCAACTACCACTGTGATCCTCCATTCGCTTTGTTTCATCATGAAGCATTCGAAACATAAGCATGTCTTATTTCACCAGATCATAGCGATCGACCACATGAGCGGAATCAAGGAACCGAACCCTGTCCAGAGGAGCCCAACACGGTTTAGGATCAAGAGACAAGTTACCGCAACCCAAATACTTAGCCAAAAAATAATCCTACGTTTATGATTTTCTTTGTAAGTAAAAAGCAAGTCGTCTTTGTTCACTCGTTGCCCTCTATTCTCGCTTTCATCTCATCAAGGGTTTCATACTTGATCACCACTCCATACTCCCAGTGGAGATATCGGTTAATCGCCCATCCGACCTCTTCCCATGTTGGCCGATGACAATCTTTTAAGATTTCGTTGATACAATCCCTGATTCGTTCCAAATTACATTCACGTACGATCACATATCCCCTAGAGCATATGACCGGGCGTCCTTCCAGTTCCTTCATTAAACGTTTTGGGGTGATGACGGTAAAATCAAAGAAATCAGCGCCTAGCGAGTCACGACTGCCTATACACGCAGTTCCCGCTAATCTAAAATCATCACCGATATCCCTCGTAGATGACAACTCAAGTTCTCCGTATAAATTGGGGTCACCCGTTATGACAAGTTCTTTCAACACAGGTACGATCATGAATCCCGCTCCTTTTGTCACCTCTAGACCTATTGGCCGATGATCGATTTATAGTCACGCTTGATTATATGTACATCATGTATCCTTGTAAAGGTTAACCATCCCTCCCTTCTCCTCTTGACAACCTAAAAAGACCTCCCCAACTTCCTCGATCGGGAAGCCAGAGAGGCCATTGCATCATTTCTATATCAGAATCTGTATCCGAAACCCTACATCACCTTCGCCACAGCCGACACCTTCGCACTCCGCTCCATCCGGTACATCGCCCACGCGACGATCATCCCGATCAAGAGACAGAAGCCCCATGGAAGCCAAGACATGTGCAGTACCTGACCTTGGTCATACATCCAGCCGCCCAGCACCGTACCAATCGATCCGCCGATGGCTATCGAATAGCCGCTGAAGCCGAAGTATGCACCAATATGCTCCCTAGGCGCAAAACGCGGCACCATGTCTACCAGATACGGGTTGGAAATCATCGTCCCAAGCGAGAAGATGCACACATCGATCATAATCATCCAGAGCGTATTGGAGAATGAGAACAGAAACATGCCGATGCTCATCAGCAGTGTCCCGAAGCCGATCAGGGTAAAATGCTGGGTCTGACCCGCGAGCAGCTTGGTGATCTTCATCTGGAACAGGATGACCATCACGGATACAGTGGCAAGCACAATCCCGACTGCTGTTTTGCTGTCCAGCACATCTTCGACATACTTGGGAATGGCGAGGAAGATTTGCATATAGATATAGTAATAGCCGATCATAATTGCACAGAACATCAAGAAAGCACGATCCCGAAAGACGAGGTGAATGCCCTCGGTTACTTTTCCCGAGCGGTTGCCTGCTTCAATCGGCGGGATCCCGATCATTACGAAAAGGATACACACATAATACGCTGCACCTGCAAACAGCGACAGCCAATAGAAGTCAAACATCGCCAGTGCCGTGCCGATCAGCTGTGAGCCGACCATGCTGATATTGTTGAGCACACTGCGCATGGCAAAGACTTCTTTGCGTATGTCTTGGGGGGCCAGAATCGAATAGCAGGCAGCCATCGCCGGTTCAAACAACGAACCACCCAGACCCGAAAGGATTGCTGCGGCGAAGAACTGCCACGTCTCCGTACAAAAGGCAAAGGCACTAAAACCCGTCGCCCGTGCAAAAATACCGAGGATCATCGTCAGCTTGTAGCCGAAACGGTCAGCCACCATCCCGCCGATAAAAGCGATCCCCTGCTGGGAAAATTGCCGCACTCCAAGCATCAGCCCCGCCATCGCCAGCGTCCAGCCGTAGCTTCCGGTTACATGCAAGGTCAGATACGGGATCAGTGCGTAGAAGCCCATGTTCATCAACACGGAGAGCACTAACAGCCATTTCACCCCGGAAGGCATCCTTCGCAACAACTCCGTATTTTTCATTGTGATCACACTCTTTTCTGCAAACGTGATTTTTATTACACTCAGCTTACAGAAAGATATATAATTTGAGAAACGATGTTTTTTGCTAAGAGTAATCGAAAAAACAAATAAGAGGTAGAGACAAGCTATGGAGCTCGATCAGTTAAAAGCATTTCAGACGCTGGCCCAGACCAAGAACTTCACCAAAGCCGCTGAATCCCTGCATCTGGTGCAATCCACCGTCACGATGCGGATCAAGCAGCTGGAGGAAAAGGTCGGCAAACCCCTGTTCATCCGCAATAAACGCTCCGTCGAGATTACACAGGCGGGTCTCGCCCTTTTGCCGTATGCTGAGCGGATTTTGCAGCTGGTTCAGGAAGGCTTGCATGAGGTATCGTCGATGCAGCCGTATGAAGACAGACTGGCGATCGGGAGTGCCGGATCGCTCTGGACCTTTATCCTGGAGCCGGTGCTAAAAGAATTTTACCTGCGCTACCCCGATGTGGCGGTACGTACCTTTTCTGGACACTCGTGGGATGTGGTGCAGTATTTGCACGATCATCTTATTCAGATCGGCATTGTCTATATTCCCCCCACCCAGCCGAACTACGAGGTGATCCCCTTTTTCGAGGATGAGATTGTATTAGTCGGTGCGCCGGATCATCCGAGTACCCTGGCAGGATCAATCGATGTGCAACACCTTGCCAGTCTGCCGCTGATCTTCGTCAACTGGGGCAGGCCGTTCACTGACTGGATCTGGAATACACTGCCGCCTGGCTATGTGCCTCGCCTGCAGGTGGACGGAGTACAGGTGGCCATCGATCTGGTCAAGGAAGGCTTAGGGGTCACTCTGCTCACCCGCTCGATGGCCAAAGCGGAGTTGGCCGCAGGGACGCTTCGTGAAATCACCGTGAGCGGTACCGAAATCCCGAAGCGCTCTGCCTACATCGTCCTGCACCGGGACAAAAAAAACAGACCCAGCGTAGAAAAATGGCTGAGTCTGATGCGTGAATTCGGATATCAGTTTTAGTTAGGAAGCGGCGGGGTATCGACCTGCTGCTTTTTTGCTGGTTGAGCGGCGGACAGGCTCTGGTACGTATAAATCGTGATGAGCATCCACGCTGTCCCGACCAGATAGCCCGCAAGTACGTCACTCGGGTAATGCACACCCAGATAGACACGGCTAAAGCCCATCGAGAAGATGAACGGCAGGCTGATGATGAGTAGCGCTGCACGTCCGCCTGCCTGTTTGACCATAAGGCGCCACAGCAGATAGGTGATGAATCCATAAAATACAACGGCAAACATCGCATGTCCGCTTGGGAACGACATCGAGTCCGGAAGTTCAATCAGGTTGACTCCGCTTGGACGATGGCGGGCAAACCACTCCTTCAAAGCCTCATTCAACAACTCCCCAAGCCCCATTGTACCGAGCAATGTCCAGGTCTCCAACCGATAGCCCTTGATAAACAGCACAATCAGTAAGAGAATACCGCCCGGCAACAAAAATCCGCTGCCCCCAAGAAACGTGATCCCTGAAAGCAGGTCCGTCAGCCACGGAGCTTCAATAGACCGGGCGTAACCAAACAGTTCTGTGTCTAATGGTTTCGACTGCCCTGCCATCACCAGTTGAGCCATATAGGCAAAACCTCCTACACAGATCAAGGCCAGCCAAATCATCGGTGACATATACCATGTTGTTTTATTTGTGTTGGTAGTCATATGGTCTGCTCATCTCCCTTCTCCAATAACGAGCGAAGCGACCGCTCGAATTTTTCTTCATCCTCTGCTGTCCGTGCCGCCGGGCCTTTGGTTCGTCCCCCGCCGCGCCGGAAGCGGGCTTTTTCGTTGCGGACCTCCAGATCGAAGGTGATCCGCTCTTTGTCAAAAATTTTGCCGTGCGGTGTCAATGCACGTGCTCCTCTGCCCAGCACCAGTGCTCCCAACCCGATGTCCTGGGTCACCACGATATCGCCCGCCTTGGTGTCATTGGCGAGCCGGATGTCTACTGCCTGCGGAGAAGCATCGACGATGATGTGGTTGTCCCCGCGCAGCTGATGATTAAAGCTGGCATAGGTAATGTATTGCGTGTTAAACTCTTTTGCCAGTCTGGCAACGGTCTGTAAGGCTTGTCTGGGACAAGCATCGGCATCGACCAAAATCCATCGTCTACTCAAGTAATCACCCTGCATTCTTTTATGTACGAGGTATATCTATTCAGTTATATCACAGTTATGCCTGCTTTCACCACTGGATAGCCTAGGGATTTTATTTGATCGGTAAACGTTTCCATAATGTGCTGGTATCATCTGCTGTCTCTTCCTGTCAAGGCGCATACCTGATATGATAAAAAGGAGAGAGGAGTGGGTCTATTTGCGTTACGAATTTACTCTGGATGAACGGTTAGGCATACGGATTCCCCTGCTCCATCATGAGTGGGAAGAATATACAGGCGAAGAACGTTCCGCTATTCTTTTGGAGTGGGAAGAGATCCGCGCCAGAATTCCAGACCGGATCATTGCATTGGAAAAAGTGATTAATCATAGGCAGGCGGCTCTGTATGAAGAGGAAGACTTCATCCGCTCCTGTGAGTTGAATCAGGAGATTGCCGAGCTGGCCAGTACGATTAATGATCTGAATATTTGGTTCCGTGTCGAGCAGGATTACGATACGCGGGCACATCACTAGTTTTTAGGTTTATGGGGAAAATGGCAAGCGGCTGTATCTGACACAGGATCAGAGACAGCCGCTTGTTTTTATTGGGCGTGATTACAGGAGGTAGTATAGTGTCGAATTGATGATCCTGGTATCTGCCCAGGTACGCCCAATCAGGCGTGCCCCCAAGCTGTCCATCTCCCGTTCATCGACTGGCTCGTAGAGGAGCGTATGTACTCCGTCTGCGGAACGGACGGCAAGGATGGTCGGACGGGATGCATCGGCCCGCTTCCCTCGGGTACGCTGAATCTGCTCCACCACCTGCTGTTTGTCCGGGATCAGACTGGCGCAAAAGATCAGTGGATACGGCGCGTAATCCACCTGTTCACCCGATCGGTGCAGGTAGGTAATCTGCTCCTGTAGCCCGAGACGCTCGATCAGCGCACGGCCTGCCCCCACCGCCGCAGCGTCCACATCAATACAGACGACCGGTACTCCTGTCTGTTGATGCAGGATGATCGCGCTCAGCGGAAATGGCCCTGCCCCGACAAAAGCAACCGCCTCCCCCTGCGCTACCTCAAGTGGGGAAACCTTGACGGGATACCCCTCTACCTGCGGGCGGCAGGCAGCCAGACCTTCCAGCTCCACCTGCACCAGTGCCTCGTAGTTGTCCCAATAGAGAAAATCTCTCAAATGTTCCATATTTAATAGAAGATTCTCGCTGTATTCCTGTGCGTAGTAGAATTCCATCTCGGCTTCGGCGATGCTTAGTTTTGGCAAAAGGGTGGAGCGAAGCTGGCGGATACGCTCATCGGTCAGAATGTCCTGTTCCTCTTGGCTTGAATAGACAAGCGAGACTTGTGCCACCAGATCGGATAAGGCATGGTTGATCTTCGGATTGCGCGGAGACAGGTCTGTCTCTTGATGCAAGGTATGATGGGCATGGATTACCGCGTGTAACAGTCTCTCTTTTTGTTCTGTCTGGATCGTTTGATTACTCATGGGTCAGATCCTCCTCTACTCCCTGTTGGAGTTTTTTCTATCAAAGAGCGGTTCGGTTCAAGCGCGGCAGGTACACCCATAAAGCCAGCGACCGTGCCAGACTGAAAATGATGAAGGCCAGCCACAGTCCGTGATTGCTCCACGCCGGAACAAAGAGCCAAGCAACCAGCAGATAGCAGGCAAAGGAGATGATCATCGAATTGCGGATAGAGGCCGCTTCGGTCGCTCCGGAGAAGATTCCATTGAGCTGCAGGCCCCAGAAGGCGACCAGCGGGTAGAAGACCACCCAGATCAGATACTCGGACGCTTCCACCTGCACGTCATGGATGCTGGTGAACCACGTGATCAGTACGTCTCCCCACAGATAGGTGATCACGGTCAGCACGAGGGAAGCGGCAAATGCCCAGATGGCAGACAGCTGGATCGCCTGCTGGTAGAGCGGCTTATTTTTACTCCCAATCGCCCGCCCGACGAGGATGCTGCTGGCATTGGCAAAGCCGTCGAAGATATACGCCATGAGAAAATGTACCTGCAACAGCACCGCATTGGCAGCCAGCGTCACTTCGCCCATGGAAGCTCCTTGGGAGGTGAACAGCAGGAAGACGCCGAGCAGGCAGCAGGTGCGGATGAAGAGGTCGCGGTTCATTTTGAGCATGTTGACAAACGTCTCCGATGCCCATACCTGTGCCCAGCGCCATGTCACCTGCCGAAGATCAGGACGGCGCAAGACGAGCCACAGCCCAATCGCGGTCGCACTCATCTCGGACAAAAGGCTTGCCAGCGCGACCCCTGACACATCCATCGCGAAGCCACGGACGAACCCGATGCACAGAGCAATATTGATCAGATTCATCAAGATCTGCAGGTAGAGAGCCAGCCTCACCTGTGAGACCCCGATCAGCCAGCCGACCAGCGCGTAATTCATCAACAAAAACGGCGCCCCCCAGATCCGCACGTCAAAATACCGGACAGCATGCTCGCCCACCTCCTGTCCTGGCTGAATCAGCATGATCGCCGCCTGCTTGATCGGAACCTGCAAGGCGACGAACAGGAGTCCAAACCATAACGCAATGCCGACCGGTCTAAGCAGGGAGAGCAGCACTTCCGTCCGGTCTCCTGCACCATGCGCCTGAGCGGAAAAACCAGAGGTACTCACCCGAAGGAATCCGAACAGCCAGTACAGCGTGTTAAAAATCAAGGTACCAACCGCCACCCCGCCGATGTAGGCCGGATCAGGCAATTGCCCCACCACCGCTGTATCCACAGCACCGAGCAATGGTGTCGACAGTGTGGACAGGATCAGTGGAGTTGCCAGCACCAAATACTGTTGATGTGTGATGCCTGTCTGTTGCTGGGGCAGGCTGGATCGATCTGTTTTCATGTTGGTTGGTTCCCTTCTTTCGTCGTAATCGTAACCATTACGATTTGTAACACGTAAAAAAAGCGTCAAGCTGTCACAGCCTGCACCAGCTGTTGTGTATACGGATGACGTTCGGCTGCCAGAAGCTGATCCGCATCGAACTGCTCGACCAGTTGTCCCTCTTTCATCACAAGAATCCGGTTGCTCATGAAACGGACGGCTGCGATGTCGTGGGAAATGAACAGATAGGACATGCCGAGCTGTTCCTGCAGGTCTTTGAGCAGATTGAGAATCTGTGCTTGGACCGAGACATCGAGACTGGCTGTCGGCTCGTCGCAGATCAACAGGTCTGGCTGCAGGCTGATGCCCCGTGCGATGGCGACCCGTTGCTTTTGTCCGCCGCTCAGTTGGTGAGGCTTGCGGTTTAGCCATTCCGGCGGCAGACCCACCATGGACAGCAGACGCTCGGCCATCTCACGCGGAGAGTGGCGGATATCGCGGAGAAAGACCGGTGTTACCTGTGGATAATTGTTCAACGGCTCCATCACGGATTGATAGATCGACAGGCGCGGATTGAGCGCGGCAGCCGGGTCTTGAAAGACAATCTGCACGTGTCGTCTCCACTGCCGCAAAGCTTCCCCCTTGAGCTTGTGCAGGGGCTGACCAAGCAGCATCATCTCCCCTTCATCTGGCTGATCGAGTCTTAGAAGTAAGCGGGCCAGCGTGCTTTTTCCACTTCCGCTCTGGCCGACGACACCCAGACACTCGCCCGTCCCGATCTGAAAAGAAACTCCAGATAACGCCTGTACGTGCTTGTTGTATCGCATGCTCAGGTTGGATACCGTGAGCAGATGGTTGGTTTGGGCGGTCATCATTTTTCCCTCCTTTCCTGTGGTGTTGCTCATGTGGTGTGCATGGTACTTGGCACTTCTCAACGTGCAACCGCGCAGATGCTCATACGTGCCATACCCTCGCGTAAGTACCGTACCGTGCCGTGCCTTGGGTCAACTCGTGCGGGTTATTTCTGCCGCTCCCAAGTCGCCCTGCGCCTCCCCGATCAAGTGGCAACGCGCAGTATGACCATCACTCACCATCATTTCAGGCACGGCTTCGCTGTCGCATCGGGCAATCCTCACCGGACAACGCAAGGCAAATGGACAACCACATGCAGATACCGCACCAGGCTCACCCGGAATGCTCTGCAGTCGGGCCGGTACATCCGCCAAATCCATCCGGGACTGAAGCAAAAATCGCGTGTACGGATGACGCGCTTCCCTTACTAATACATCGGTCGGGCCGCTCTCGACGATCTCTCCACCATACATCACCGCGATCCGGTCTGCCCGCTTGATCACATGATGCAGATCGTGCGAGATGAACAGCACCGCACACTTGGTCTTGTGGCGCAGAGAGTCGATCAGCTGCAGGATCGTCTCACCAGTCAAGGTATCCAGCGCTGTCGTTGGTTCGTCTGCGATCAGCAAGTCAGGCTCCAGCATCAAGGCTGCCGCGATCGCCACCCGTTGCTGCTGACCGCCGCTGAGTTGAAACAGATAGCTGTCCATGACACGCTCGGCCGCAAGCTCCACCTGCTCCAGCGCCTGCGTGGCGAGCACTCTGGCGGTCGTTTTGTTCCAGCCCATGTGACGGCGAATCATCTCGATCAGCTGCTTGCCAATTTTGATAAAAGGGGTGAAGCTGCCCGCGTAGTCTTGGAATACGACGGAGATCTCCTTGCCCAGCATCGCCCTCCGTTCAGGACTGGTGAGGGTGGCTGTGTCCCTACCTTGGAAAAGGATTCGTCCACCGCTCATAGACAGAGGCGCAGGCAAAAGTCCGGTGACCGCTGATGCCGTGACACTTTTCCCGCTGCCGCTCTCACCGATCAGGGCCACCATCTCGCCTGGCTGGATCGTCAGGTTGAGATTACGGACGAGCCGCTTGCCTGAGCTGTCAGCACGGGTGTGAATACTCAGGTCATCGATCTGTAAGACAGGAGGAATGTTCCGTTCGGCTGGGGTGGTTTTCGTGCCCGTACTGGTTCTCTCGCTCTTTCTCTTGTTCATGCCCATCTTCCCACTCGTAAGCATCCCATCAAAGCCCATCTCTCCCTACCACTCCCCTCTGGCATCCAACCTGTCACGCAGTCCATCCCCAAGCAGATTGCAACCCAGCACGACCAGAAAAATTGCCACTCCCGGATAAATCATCAGGACTGGATGGGTCTGAAACATCATTTTGGCATCGTTGAGCATCGCGCCCCACTCCGGCATCGGCGGCTGTGCGCCCAATCCGAGATAAGAGAGTGCCGAAATCATCAGAATGATCTTGCCCATGTCCAAGGCAGCCAGCACCAGCACCTCTGGCAGAGCCTGCGGCAACAGATGGCGGAAGATGGTCTTTACGCCCGGAGTGCCTGCCACACGCGCGGCTAGGACGTATGCTTTGCCTTTTTCCGTCATCACCGTGCCACGTACCACGCGGGCATAGCCGATCCACTTGACCAGCACGATGGCGATCACCACATGGGTCACATCCGGCCCCAAGATCCCCGCGATACTGATCGCAATGATAAAATCGGGAAAGGCGACCAGAGCATCCACGACCCGCATCACAGCCGCGTCAACCACACCGCCCACATAGCCGGACAATAGCCCAAGCGGCACACCGATCAGAAGCGCGGCACTGATTGCGACCAGTGTCAATCCCAGTGTAATTTTCGCTCCCGCCACTAATCTCGCCAGTACATCACGGCCAAAATGATCTGTCCCCAGCCAATGCGTCGCATCCGCTGTCTGGAGCCTTTTTCCCATGTCGACCGCAAGCGGGTCATGCGGGATCAGATACGGCCCAAGCAGTGTCATCACCGCCAGCAGCAGCCATACACCCAAGCCGATCCATACCGCATATCGATTTATGAAACCTGCCAATCTATGTCCCTCCCTTCACTCAACTCCTCCACCGAAGACGCGGGTCCAGCATCCGCACAGTCAGGTCGACGCCCAGATTGATCAGCACGACCAGCATCCCCGTGCACAGCACATAGCCTTGGATGACCGGATAATCGCGCTGGATGATTGCATCTACGACCATTTTTCCAAGCCCTGGCCAAGCGAACAGCATCTCTACCACGACCGAGCCGCCCAACAGACTTCCCAGGCTCATCCCAAACATCGTCACCACCGGCAACACGCCTTCCCGCAAGGCATGAACGATAATCACCCTCACTTCACCAAGCCCCCTCGCACGGGCTGCACGCACATACGGTTCTGCCAGACTTTTGATCAAGCCGGATCTCAGCAGCCGGGTATAGACGCCAGCCATCGCGATCCCCAGCGTCACCGACGGCAGGATCAGGTGCATCAGCCCCCCGTTCCCCATCGACGGCAACAGTCGCCATTGGTAGGCAAACCAGTAGATCAGCACCAACCCCAGCCAGAAGCTTGGCAATGACACCCCAATCAGCGAAAAGAGTCTGCTGAGCTGATCTACCCAGCGGTTCTGATATACCGCCGACAAGATGCCAAGCGGTACCGCGATCAACAGCATCACCGTCAGACCGCCAAGCGTGACCGTCATCGTCGCACCCAGCTTGCTCTCGATCAGATCGGCAACAGGCCGGTGCGTGATATAGGACTCACCCAGATCCAACCGCACCACTCGCCAAAACCACTCCGTATACTGCACGACCAGCGGCTGATCCAATCCGAGGCTTTGACGTACCGCCTCCTGTTCTGCTTGTGTAACTGCCACATCGTCAATATTGAGGATGGTTTTCACCGGATCACCCGGAGCCAGCTTCATCAGAACAAAGGTTGCGAACGTCAGGAATAATCCGACCACTATCATCTGCAACAGACGGGAGCCAATCAATCCCAGCATCCTATTTCACATCCATCGTATTCGTCAAAAGATAGTACTCCTCCAGCCCCGGCTTCCAGTTGATCACTCGCTGATTGACGCCGATTCCCATGTTCGGGTGTACGATAAACGACTGTGGCAGCTGTGTCTGGATCACCTCAACCGCCTGTCGGGCCAGCTCATCCCGCTTTGCAAGGTCTACGGTGATATTGAGCTGTTCGATCAGACGGGTCAGCTCTGGCAGATTGGCTTTGCCATAAGTAAGTGCTCCCTCCGGCATATACGCACTGTTGAGGAAGTACCCAGCATCCCCGCGCGGTGCAGTCAGACTGCTGTAGAGCGCAAGATCCCAGTCCGTTTTTTCCGCGAGATATTCATCCGGATTCTCCACCATCTGAATCTCGATGCCGATTCCCGCTTTTGCCGCCTCGGCTTGGATCAGTTGGGCGATCAGCGGCAGTTCAGGTCGGCCTTGATAGGTTACCAGTTTCAGCGTGAGCGGCTGGCCGCCTTTTGTGAGCTTTCCTGTTGCACCGCTATCCGCTGTCCAGCCTGCCATAGCGAGCAGCCCCTTTGCTTTTGCCGGATCATACACAGCCCCCTCGCTCTGCGGATGAAACGAAAACTGCGGATGAAACGGCCCCACAGCCACAGTCGCATGACCCTGCATGATGTTCTGCACGATACTGTTGCGGTCGATCAGCGCATCAACCGCTTGGCGCACCCTGAGGTCTTGCAGATGGGGCTGTTGCATGTTGTAGATCAGAAAATGGTTCCGCAGTGATGAGACGGATTCCACCTTGACCGACGGCTGGCTCTGTACGACACTCAGGCTCTCGTACGGCAGGTGATACACGATATCCGCCTCTTCTGACTGCAAGGCGAGCAGACGTGCATTCGCATCCGAATTGAACTTGAAGGTCGCTTCCGCAAGCTTCGCCGCACCGTTCCAGTAGCCGTCGTAACGTTTCAACTGCACCTCTGCATCAGGTGTAAAAGCCTTTACGGCAAAAGGCCCTGTCCCCACTGGCGCATCACTTACCGCTGCCTGTGCCTTGACGTTGATCACCGCGGCGAATGGATAGACCAGCTCGGATGGGAACACCGGATTTGGCTCCTTCGTCTGCACAATCAGCGTCTGCCCGTCGGCTTGGATCGACTCCACTTTGAGTGCGGCGGCCAGTGATTTGCTCTGGGCAATCCCCCGCTCCAACGATGCCTTGACCGCTGCCGCATCCAGCTTGCTCCCATCATGGAATGTCACCTGATCCCGAATCGTGAACACCCAGGTCTTCGCATCGGTCTGCTCCCACTTGGTCGCAAGCCAAGGCTGCAGGCCCAGCTTCTCGTCCAGCTTGACCAGTGTCTCGGTGACCCCGGCGCGGATGGAGATAAATTTTTTGTCCGAGGCCGGGTCCAGACTGCTTGCCGCAAAGTTAAACAGCAGTGTGAGCGATTTCGCGCCTGCGCCTGTTTCTTCGGCAGACTCGCCTGCCCCAGATGATTGCCCAAAGCCCTGACCATCAGATGCCTGCGGGCCGCTCGATTGTGCCGCACACCCGGCCAAGAGCATGAACAGCATGGAGATCATCACGGTCCACTGCCCCAGACGAAGTGCAGGATGATTCTTTGACATGGATACACCACCTTTTCCAAATTCAATAAACCGTAATGATTACGATTTACTTTAGAAATTTATTACAGAAGGTTTCGCCTTGTCAAGAAAAAAAACACCTCTTCAGGTCACAATCGCCCCTGAAGAGGTGTATAAACGCTTGGTAATCCTATGTTTTTTACCCGTACGAAATGTCCGTTCTGTCTATCGTCCCTATGCCTTGGACGGCTGCTTGCCTTTTGCCGAAGCCGAGCCGAATTGCACCCGGTACAGAGCAGCGACGATCAGCACCATGAACGCCAGCACCACAAAAATATTGCTGTAGATAAACACGTTCGGATTGCTCGGCACTGGGTTGAGGTGGAAGCTCGGTGCGTGGTAGTCCAGCATTTTACCGATCAGCGTGGTAGAAGTCGCACCAGCGATGAAGTTGAGCATCGAGAAGAGTCCCATCCCGACCCCAGTCTGCTCTCTGGTCAACTGACGGGAAATCGTGTTAGACAGCGCGATCTGCATGAAAGTCAGCCCCACCGAACCCAAGACCAAGAACACCATGATCAGATACGGCGACATCCCGACAAACGTAGAAAGCAGGATAAACCCGACAAAAATAAAAGTCGCTGACATATAGATCAGGAATGGATTCCCTTTTTCATCGGCCAATCGTCCACCCTGGCGTCCCAGGATTGCAGCCGCAACCGCACCTGGGAACATAATCAACCCAATCGTAGCCGGAGGCAGCTGGTTCACCTTCGCAAGAAATTGCGGTGTAATGAACGGCAAACCAAAGCTCACGGATGTCGCAAGGAAAGCTACAATCAGACCTACCGTGTAGCTTTTATTTTTAAACAGAGCGGGTTGGATGAACGGCTCATCTGCTGTACGAATCCGCCAGATGAACAGGATCAAGAGTACTGCACCGACCGCTCCTAAGACCAGATTCCCCTGCGTAATCGCGAGCAACAGGATCGATACCGTACCGGCCAGCAAGCCACCGCCGAGATAGTCGATTTTGGTGTCGGCTCCTTTATCATCGTCTAAGTATTTACGGAAAAACGGCAGCGTAATCAGCGGAAGTACGGACAGGAAAAACAGAAAACGCCAGCTCGCCACACTCGTCACCACACCGGATACAATCGGCCCAAGCGCCGCGCCCAATGCCAAGCCAATCGCGGTCGTACCGAGCGCTCTCCCCCGTGTCTCCGGTGGGAAATAGCGTATCGGGATGATCATCGCCGTCGCCGGAATGACCGATGCACCTGCCGCCTGCAGGACCCGACCCAGGATAATCATCCAATACTCGGTCGCCATCAATCCGACAATCGAACCGAGCGCGAAGAAAATCAGACCAAATGTCAATAGATCCTTCAGACGGTATTTGTCCGCGAGCTTCCCGAATGTGACCGAGCCGATCGCATACAGGATCATGTACCCGGTGAGAATCCAGCTTACTTTGGACGGGGTTAGATTAAATTCTGCGCTGATGACCGGCAGCACCACGTTGAACATGCTGGCATTCATCACCGAAAAGACCAGCGTGACAGCGAGGACTCGCAGTAATTTTTCCCCGTTTGGTTTTGGTTGATTGGATTTCGTCTCCACTTCTTACCCTCTTTTCTATATCGTTATGGTTCATTGAAAGTTGATTATTTAGTTTGAATTCGAAGTATTATGCCAGAGTGGTGCTATTCATAAGCTTTCAATACTTTTCGCAGCAAGACCCCAAGGATCACCCTCTCCTCTTGGCTTAATACTTCTTCAAACCGATTCTTCACCTGTCCGACCGCATTGTCTATAGTCTGGGCCATATTGAATCCTTCGTCCGTCAAAAAGACCTGCTTGATCCTCGCGTCCTCGACGTGCTGCTGCCGATAGACCCAGCCCTTCTTGACCATACCGTTGATCAAGCTGGTGACACTAGATTTCTCAATATGTAATAAGTGCTCCAAATCCGTGTGTGTCATCCCAGGCTTATTGATCAGTAATTGCAGTGTGATGGACTGTTGGTTGGTGATACCCAAGGGACGCAGGGACGCTTCTATCTCACGGCTTACGGCAACCGAGACCCGCTTGATCAAATTGGGTATCTCATCACCCCTCTCCCAGGGAAACCTGGCTCTTTGCTCTTGTTCATTCTCGTTCTGACTCATCTGGATGTTCCCTTTCTCCGAATTACTTAGAATTCAAACTAAAATCCATTTTATCATCGTTTTTCATCGTGTCAATGTTGTTTTCTGCAAGATGAAAAAGATCACCTCCACCTGACGCAGAGATGATCACTTGCTCTTGCCTATATCTTTTCCTGTTGGATTTCTTGTATGCGGGTGGTCGGTTGATTCGGCGATGGGGCGGATTCTCCCTGCTTCTTCAAGCGGGCCAACAGCATGTTCCCCTGTCTGACGAGGAAGACGCCGCCCAGGATCAGGGCCGCTCCAAGCCATTGCCAGCCGTTCATTTTCTCATCAATCCACAGCATCGCCACGACGATCGCTGCGGCCGGAACCAGATACATATAGGGCATCACCCGAGATGAGCCGAGCTTTTCCATTCCATAGTTCCACGCTACCAGCGAATAGGCCGTGACCGGATAGGCCGCAAACAGGATCGATCCCCACGCCGCACCCGGCAGCTCTGACCATGATACCTGCAGCCAATCCGCCCCGCTGTAGATCCCAAGGAACACCGACCCGAAGATCGAGGTGTAGAGGGTAAGCTTAACTGCTGAATACTTCTGGGACAAACGGGTCGTCGTGAAAGGATAGAGTCCGAACAACAGGCTCGCCACCCCTGCGATGATATCCCCCCACATCGAATCGAGTGAAAAAGTCAGCCCCTGCTCACCCATGCCTTTGATCAGCACAACGCCCAGTACGCACAGGAGTGAACCGGCCAGAAGCGGGAGGGTCACCCGTTCCTTGCGCGCCATCACGCTGCCAAGCACGGTGAAGAGCGGCGACATCGCAATCAGCAGGGATGCATTGGACGCACTCGTATAGCGCAAGGACGCTACGAACAGAGTCTGATACAGCGCAATGCCTACTAAGGACGCCAGCAAAAAAGCCGGGATATCCTGCTTGTCGATGCCAAGCTGCTTTTCCTTGTACCAGACCAAGAGAGCCAACACCGGGATCACCAGCAAGAACCTTGTCAGTGTGAAGACCTCTGCCGACAGCGACGCCATCCCGAACTTGGCAATCGTATAATTGGCACCCCAGATGAGCACAACAGCCAGCAGCATGAGGTCGACGGTGGATTTACGCATGGACCTGCTCCTCCACGTTGGCACGGCCATATGGTTTACGCATCACATTTTCCCAGAATGGAATCGTGCGCTGGATCAATGGCCCAGTCAGCACCGCGACCAGGAGCGTCCCGACCGATACCGGCCCGCCCATCAAATATCCGGCGACCAGTACAACCACCTCGATGGTCACACGCACACGCTGGATACTAAGTCCCAGTCGCTCGTGTAACGCAAGCATCAGGGAGTCACGCGGCCCTGCTCCAAGCCGTGGCGAGATATACATCCCAATCCCGACAGAGAGGATCAACAGACCCGCCGTAAACAGCAAAACCGCCTGCCAGATCCCCTCAGCATGCGGAACAAAGTCCAACCACATAAACCAGTCAAAAAACTCCCCGAAGAAATACATATTGAGAAGCATCCCAAGCGTCGGTCTGATCTTGGCTAGCACCCATGTCAACAGAATCACAGCAGAACCGACGATCTGTGACCATGTCCCGATGGTTAAGCCAAAGGTTTTCCATAGACCGATATGAAAGGTATCCCACGGAGTCACCCCTATATCAGCCTGCACGGTCAACACACAGCCGAACGCCATGACCGCAAGCCCCAGCATGAACATAAAATAACGGATAAAGAGAGCGACAGGATTGGACGGGCGTCTTAGGTTTCCTTCTTTCATCGCTTTGTCCACCCAGCGACGATCTCATAAAAGATTTTTTCTTTTTTGAAATACGCCATGGTTCCTGGCTTCTCCCAATAGACACCCAGGTCTTGTAGCTGATCAGGTGCAAGCTTCACTTGGCGTTGACGTCCGTTTTCATCTTGGTACTCTACGACCAGAATCACGTCTTCCTCCCGGCAATAGTCGGCGACTTCTTCTGGTGCGGCAAATGTGATGCGTTTCACTTGTTTTCACCTCTACGTACTTTTTTAATAATCCTACATTACAGCAACACAATCGCATTTACCACAAAAAAATTCCCCCGGAAAACATTTCCGAGGGATCAGGATTAGGCTTCGACCGGCAGATTGAGTCGGCGGTTGAGTACGGTTTTGCCCATTTTGGTGCGGTAAAAGGCACGTTCGAGCAGCACGTACGCAGAACCTGTCGTCCAGTACAAGGCAAGTGCGACCGGTGCTTTCCACAACAGCATGGTGAACATCCCTACCATGACGACCGACATGGTGATCCGTGTACCGAATGGGGCTTGCTGTGAATTCTCATTGGTCAAAGGAATCATGTTGGTGGCAAATGTAAGCGCACCAGCAAGCACTGGCAGTAAGTGCCATGCATCCGCTTCGGCAAAGGTGCTCACCCACGGGATCAGGATCGAAGACATCGCCGACCCGTGGCTTTGGAACAGAAAATACATCGCGGTAAAGATCGGCATCTGGACAAGTGCTGTCGTGAACATCGACATCGGTTTGACGCCATAGGACTTGTAGAGTGCAACCATCTCCGGCATCATTTTTTCCGGGTCTTTGGCGTACTTCTCCTGCAGTTTTTTCATATGGGGCTGCATCTTGCCTTGGCGGATCATCTGGCGGGCGGTGCGCAGATTGAGCGGTGACATGAGCAGCCGGACGAGGATGGTCAAAAGGATAATCGCGAGTCCCCAGTCATGCCCCATCTGGTAAAAGAAGGTGAGCAGTGGGTTAAGAATCGCTTCGATCGGTTGTGTAATAAATGACATAATGTTGTCCTCCTTGTATGTGAGTGTGTACGGGCTTGGATATACAAGGAGTGGTCTGCATCTTCATCAGATGCGCCGTCACCTGCTGCTGGCTGTTTGCGGCGGTAAAACAGGGGTCGCTTGTCGCGTACCGAGATGGTGACGGCGACTCGGCTCTCCTGATCCTGTCCGGCATCTCCCACATCTGTGACGAGGCGCGGGGCATAGCGGTGCAGCAGCATGAGGCATCCGACGAAAAGACCGGAGATCCCGAGGGTCATCAGCAAGGGACTTAGTTCCAGACCGATATCGAGCGTGAATTCCACGTGGCTCACCCCCTTTCTTTATTTATCTTGTTTGGTGTGTGTGAACAGGAACAGGTACTTCGTTTATGTAGAGGATGCGGTTATTCTGTATCTCGTGTGCGCTTGATTTCATACTGCAAAAAGTCATGCGCCAAATGCGTCTCTGGGAACACGCTCTGCGCTTCTGCGAGCAGATCATCCATGGTGATGCGGTCATCCATGTTCTCATAGCGCGGGCTGAAGTGGGTCAGGAACAGTGCCTTGGCGTTGGCTTCCTTCGCCACGTTGGCAGCCTGCCATGCGGTCGAGTGTCCGGCGCGTTCGGCCAGTTCGACGTGTTCGTGGACATAGGTTGCTTCGTGGATGATCACATCTGCGTCCTGTGCCAGTGCGACGAACTCAGGGACGGGCACGGTATCACCGCTGTAGGCGAATTTGAGGCCTGGTTGCGGCGGACCGACAAAATCGGTGCCGTGGACGATGCGGCCATCTGGTAGCTCGACTATCTCCCCGCGCTTGAGTCTAGCATACAGAGGGCCTGCAGGAACACCCTCACTTTTTGCCAGATCGACGCGGAATACGCCGGGACGCGGCTTTTCGGTGACGGAATAGCTATAAGCAGGTATACGATGGGAGACGGGCGCGGTTTCAACAATTAGGTCGTCATCTTCGTAGATGATGCCGGGCTCGACCGTCTTGATCGTCAATTCGTATTGCAGATGGACGGGGCTGATCTCCATGATCGCCTTGACGTACTTCTCCAGTCCGGGCGGGCCGTACAGTGTAAGCGGGCCGGTATGTTCACTGCCACGCAGGGAGCGGCTGCCCAAGAGTCCCATGAGACCGTAGAGATGGTCGCCGTGCAGATGGGTAATGAAGATTTTTTCTAAGCTATTTAGGTTAAGCGATGAGCGGATGATCTGGTGCTGGGTCCCCTCTCCGCAGTCGAACAGCCACCATTTGCCTTTTTGGATGAAGGTGAGGCCGATTGCGCTGACATTGCGCTTGGATGAGGGGGCGCCTGAACCCGTGCCGAGGAAGGTGATAAGCATGGGGTGGGTCACTCCTTTGGTGTTGTGGCATGGTTGTTGGATATTTTTCCTATCATAGCATAACGCTTGTGTGGTTGGACAGGAGGGTACGGAGTAGGAAAAAATTTTTGCGTGGTGGTACTCATGGTGTCTGGAGCAACCAACATATCAATGACACCACTTAAAAGAAGACAAGCGATGCCAGCTCCTAGTACTTTTGACGGTATTCACATCCGTCTATCATATTCGGACGGTTACGCTGTAGGCCGGGACATATAGATAAGCTTGCCCAGCCGCTCATGCTCGCTGCGCTCGTAGACGGTGAAGCCGCATGTTTCATAAAAAGCGACGACACGCTCGTTCTGTTCGAGGACAGCGAGGTGCAGGGCCGGGTAGCCGTTCGTGTGATACCAACCAAGAAGTGTTTGCAAGAATTCGCGGGCATAGCCGTGGCCTTGTTTGTCGGCATGCAGCATGATCAGTCCCAGCCACGGATTGTTGTCGCGCGGGTTGTTGAGGATGAATTGACCTGTGCCGATGACGGCGGGGTTGTTTTTTTCGCGGATGATGATGTTATAGCCGTTGTGGTCGGAGGTTTCGAGGAAGTCGCGTTCTACCTCGGCGAGGGTGACGGTGGGTTTGCCCTCGGAGACTTGCATGTAAAAGGGATTGGAGTTGTAGACGTCGACGAGGGCGGGCAAGTCAGCGGGGGTGCAGCTGGTGTAGGTGAGGCGGGTGCTATGGGTTGGGAAAGGGGTTGGGGTTGGCATAGGGGCGGGTCTCCTTTAAGAAAAAATGGGTTGTGGAAATTGTCCATTCAAAACCAATTTGATGATTAACTAATTAGATGATAATCTAATCTATATATTCCTACAACCCTTTTCTCCATCTTTCTTACTTCCTAGGGAGTTTCATATCCAGCCAAGCATTGATCACTTACTCCCTCCGAGCAGCTCCATGAACCACGACACCGCCTTACTCCCCCCACTCGGCGGCTTCTCATAGCTAAACCGCTTCAGCTCCTCCGCATACTTCACCAGCTCCCCATTCACCCGCTTCATATCCGTGATCACTTCCTCATAATGCGGATACTTGCGCTGGATTTCCTGCGGGGTCAAGCCCTTATTGGCCGGGTCTTGCAGCGCTTCCTCATACCACATCCGGTACTTTGCCTGCCATTTATTCAGATGAGGACGCAAGCCTTGGTTTAAGACCTCCAAGGAGAGATTGACGATCTTTTGTGCGTTGTCATTGCCGGCCAGATCCTGTGCGGGCATCTCCAGCAGGTACTCACGGGTTGATTTGAACAGCTCATACCACGAATCGTACACACCTGTGATGAGATCGTCCTCCTCGTTGATCGGAATCGCTGCTTTTCGGGTGGACAGTTGCACATACAGCTTCCACGCGATATCTAGCTCTTTACCCGACAGAGCAGAACGGTCAATCTCAAAGGAACCGATCCCAAATGGTGCCGAGACCGTGATTTTTCCCGGATTGTACGATTGAAAAAGATGAATGATCAGACAGATGATGCCGATGAAGATGAAACCAAAGCCTATGACCAACAAATCAAGCGGCCCCCTCTTTTGCGTAAGTTGTGCTTGCATAACAATACCTCCAGCGCTTGCATGGTTTCTTCATTATATGACAAGCCCTCACGATTTGGCAGGAGGTTGTGTCTAGGCATTCACCCTTTTTTGTGTCTGGGCATACGATGCAACATAACCACGACGCAAAACACCTGGGAGGGGTATCCGATGAAGAAGTTTCTCTCTCCGGTTCTGGCTGTGAGCTTGGGGCTGTTGGTCATCTTGACCGGCTGCACGTCTGCTTCTGATGATAAGATTCGCATCGGCGAAGTGACCCGTTCGCTGTTCTACGCGCCGCAGTATGTGGCGATTGAAAAAGGCTTTTTTGCAGAAGAAGGCCTGAATGTGGAGCTTATCACCACATGGGGCGGCGACAAAACCATGACCGCGCTGCTCTCCGACGGGATCGATGTCGCGCTGGTCGGATCGGAAACCAGTATTTATGTAGACCAGCAAGGCTCTGCCGACCCAGTCGTCAATTTTGCCCAACTCACCCAGACAGACGGGACGTTTCTTGTTTCACGCAAAAAGATCGACAACTTTACATGGGATCAGCTGAGGGGAAGCACGTTCCTTGGCCAGCGCAAAGGCGGTATGCCACAGATGGTCGGTGAATTCGTGCTCTCGACAAAAGGCATCAAGCCACACCAAGACCTCAAGCTGATCCAAAACATCGACTACGCCAACATCGCCTCCGCCTTCTCATCCGGTACGGGCGAATATGTGCAGCTGTTTGAGCCAACCGCTTCTCAGTTCGAGCGGGATGGTCTGGGATATGTCGTCGCTTCGTTCGGAAAGGAAAGCGGCACCGTCCCCTACACCGTCTTCATGGCAAAGCAAAGCTACATCAACGGCCACCAAGAAGCGGTGCAAAAATTCACCAACGCGATCCACAAAGGGCAGGAGTGGGTAGCCTCCCACTCGCCCAAGGAGACGGCAGATGTGATCGCGCCCTATTTCAACGATATTGATGCAGACATCTTGGAAAGCTCGGTCAAGCGCTATCTGGAGCAAGGCTCTTACGCCGCTGACCCAATCCTCGATGAAGCCGAATGGAACAATCTCAAAGCGATCATGACGGCAGCAGGCGAGCTGAAGGGCTCTGCCGACTACGCCAAACTGGTCAACACTACCTTTGCCCAAAAAGCGAAGGAAGGGAGGTAACGTCACATGACCACTCTTCCTCCGACCACTGCCAAGATCGAACTGAGACATGTGACCCATCTCTATGTGACGCCGCGTCAAGCGTTCATGGCCGTCAAAGGGATCGACTTGCGGGTTGAGGAAGGTGAATTCATCTGCCTGGTCGGTCCGAGCGGCTGCGGCAAGACGACGCTTCTCTCCCTGATCGCGGGGCTGGAGAAGCCGACTGCGGGCAAAATCTTCATCGATGGCGTCGAAATCAAGGGCCCGAGCCGCCAAGTGGGCTACATGCTTCAGCAGGATTATCTGTTCAACTGGCGCACGATTGAGGAAAATGTGATGCTCGGTCTCGACATCCAGCACATCCGCAGCAAAGAGACGGAAGAATATGCGCTGCATCTGCTTGAGGAGATGGAATTAATTAACTTCCGCCACTCCTACCCGCATCAGCTCTCCGGCGGTATGCGCCAGCGCGTCGCCCTCGTCCGTACGCTGACCTGCCAGCCTGATATCCTGCTGTTGGATGAACCATTCTCCGCGCTGGATTACCAGACTAAGCTCAAGCTGGAGGATCTGATCATCGAAACCCTGCGCCGCCACAAAAAAACAGCCATCCTCGTCACCCATGATCTCAACGAAGCCGTCGCGATGGGCGACCGTGTCTTCGTCCTCGACCGCAATCCGGGGCGTATCCGCAAAGAAGTGATGATCCCACCCCATATCCGCGAGCCTCTGCCCTTTTATGCCCGGAATGAAGAAGGCTTCACCACCCTGTTCAACCAAGTCTGGAAAGAGATGGAGGCGAGTTCACATGGAACGGACTGACGTGGAACGCATACACCAAGCCTACCTGCGTGAGCAACGACGGCAAAAATGGCTGGTCACGACCACACAGCTCGCCCTCCTCATCCTCTTCCTCGGTGCTTGGGAATGGGCGGCCCGCGCTGGTACGATTAATGTATTGCTCTTTAGCTATCCGAGTAAAATCTGGGCCATGTTCGTCGAAAAAATCAGCGACATGAGCCTCTTCCCCCACATCGGTGTCACCCTCGCCGAGACCGTGATTGCCTTTCTGCTCAGCACCCTGCTTGGTGTCCTGATCGCTGCGGTGATCTGGTGGTCTCCTTTTCTCTCACGGGTGCTCGACCCCTATCTCGTCGTTCTCAACAGCATGCCAAAAGTGGCGCTCGGCCCGCTGTTCATCGTCGGTCTCGGGCCGGGATTGCTCTCGATCATCGCTACCACCTGTGCGGTCTCGGTGATTATCACGACGATTGTGATCTACACCAGCTTCAAAGAAGTCAACGATAACTACATCAAAGTGATCAAGACGCTTGGCGGCAACCGTTGGCAGGTATTCACCATGGTCATCCTGCCCGCCACCATCCCAGCCATGCTCTCTTCGCTCAAGGTGAATGTCGGCCTCTCATGGGTCGGGGTGATCGTCGGCGAATTCCTCGTCGCGCAGAACGGCTTGGGGTACCTGATCATCTATGGCTTCCAGGTGTTCAACTTTACCCTGGTTATGGTCTCACTGCTCATTGTTGCCATTGTCGCAACGCTGATGTATCAAGGCGTTGCCTACCTGGAGCGGCAGCTGACCAGCCAGTTTAAATAGATTGCAACACGAAAAAAGTCACGCCCGGTTGATGGGTCGTGACTTTTTTCTCATATAAAGCGGATCGGTGATGATCCTCTGTCATTCTACGGACAGGTCGGTGCTACTTGTCCATCCGACCCCGTATAGACATACGCATCAGACACATACCCGCTGCCGATGTTGTCCCACAGGGTGGTCGTACCATAAGTGCCGGTCACGCTCTCTCCGCGCTTTTGGCACTTGATCGTGACGCTCGCACCGTCTGCCACAGATCCTACGATGCTATAAGACGTACCCGGTCCAGAACGCACATTGAGCGAGATTCCGCTCGTGTTGACCGTTCCCTTGATCCCGGTTGCCCCACTGTCTTTGATATGGATAAAGTTCTCCACCGAAGAGGCCAAAATCGTCCGCTTCCCATACACATGGGTGCCGCCCTTGTTGTACTCCTCGACCGTAATCGTGGATTTGTCAGCAGATACACTCTGCACGTAGGCGACATGTCCGTACGTACCGCTGTTCCATTGTGCGACAGAACCAACCGCCGGAATCTTGTCCACCGTATAGCCGATCAAGCGGGCATTATCATCCCAGTTGTTGGCATTGCCCCAGTGACCAGACTTCCCATTCGGCCCCGCCATATAGTTGGAAAAGCTCACCTTCTGGTCGTTGTTCATCCGCCAAGCCACGAAAGAGACGCACTCGCGTTTGTAGAACAGCCATGGGTCGGCTTGGTTCCAGCTGTCGTTTTTGTACGGATAGTCGTCCGTGCCAACCGTGTCGACATCGACCAAGCCTTGTACATCTACCCCAAAGCTCTCGCCTTGGACAGAGAAGCTGTGATCAGCTGCCAGCCCTTGTGATGCCGTAGCGGACTGCTGACTCACTGCCGATCCAAGATCAATTGCTTGCGTCTGTGCCACCGGATTGTTCCCTGTCATCGCAAAAGACGGTACCGACACCGCGGACACCAGCAGTACGGCTGAAGTCATCGTAAGCAGTTGTTTTTTCACCGAGAGACATCCCCCTATCTTATTGGCAGGTAGGTGCTACTTGTCCATTTGAACCTGTTTCTACATAAGCATCAGATACATATCCGTTACCGACATAGTCCCACAGATCGGTTGTAGCCAAAGATCCGGTGATCATCTGCCCGCGTTTTTGGCAGGTGATTCTGACCGTGGAGCCATCCGCTACGGTACCGACAACCGCATAGGCCGTGCTTGGGCCGGAGCGTACGTTCAGCGCGATTCCGTTGGAGCGGACGGTTCCGTATACTGCTGTGCCAAGGTCTTTGACGTGGATGAAGTTTTCCACGGAGGAGGTGTAGATCGTGCGTCTGTTATAGTTATGGTTGTAGTTATAATTGTACTCCTCGATCGTGATTGTGGATCTGTCAGCAGATACGCTCTGTACATAGGCCACGTGACCATAACCGCCGCTGTTCCATTGTGCAATCGCACCTACGGCTGGGGTTTTATTCACGGCATAGCCGATATTGCGGGCATTATCATCCCACTGATTGGCATTGCCCCAGTGACCTTGCAAGCCATTTGGACCTGTCATGTAGTTGTGGAAGTTCACTTTGTTGTCGTTGTTCATCCGCCAAGCGACAAAAGAAACACACTCCCGTTTGTAGAACAGCCATGGGTCTGCTACCGTCCAGCTGTCGTATTTATACGGATAGTCGTCGATGCCGAGTGTATCTGTCTCGACAGTTCCCTTCACTTCGATGCCGAACGTTTCTGTTTGTGTGCGGTAGCTATGATCTGCTGAGCCGTCTTGTCCAACAGAGTTTACCTGCTGTTCACTGCTTTGGCTCTGCGTGCTCTCAAGCTGATTGTTCGTAGCTGCAAAAGACGGGACTGCCAGGATCGAAGCCATCATCGCGGTCGTAGCCAGAGTGGCAAAAATCTTTTTCATAATCATGCACTCCTTTTCTAAATATTGTAATAACTTTACTTACTAACATAATAACCGAACACTAATGTAATGTAAATAAAGATAATAACAAAAATTTAAAAATGTGAATCTTTATCAAATTATATCCAAATGAACATCGATATCACCCAACTCTGTTATATGAATCCGAATCCTGACAGCAGCCCTCATCTCCACTGATTGTACCTAGTTCCCCCTCACTTCTGCGGATCAAAAATGGATTCGTCCCTACATACGTTTGTACCTGTCAACCCCCACTGTGTTTGCATGTAATAATACAAACCTTAAAGTGAGGTGAATATGAAACATGTATTTCGATCCGTATCAGAGAGGCCGTTGTATCATCTGCTTCCAAGATTGTGATTGGGATTGGGACCCTATTCGCCGCCGTTATGTCCCTCGTTGCCGTAGAAGATGCCGTCCGGACCCAAGATGTTTCCTACGTGACTTGCGCCGCCGTCGGGACCACCGTGATGGCAGGGACCGTGACCATGATCGGGGTCGCCGTGGTGGCTGGGACCGTGACCATGATCGGGACCGCCGTGATGGCTGGGATCGCGGCCGTCGCTGGTAACCAAGTGCTTGACGGTAATTCCCCTTCTACCATTTTCAACAACGATATACACGAGCTTTTTCCACGACAAAAACGAGCCTTCGACTGCAAAGGCTCGTTTTTTCATTCTGACTAATCAGATTAACGTACAACCGTTTTACTGATGAAACCGACTAATACTTTCCCATTGGCGTCCGTGCTGGAACCGTAGAAGAAGTTGCCGGCATGACCCGCAACGTTAACCTGCGTTCCCTTCAGTGCGTATCCTCTTGATTTGCTTCCGGTTGCTGCTGTATTGAAGAAGTAGCCTTTGTCAGACTGAACCGTTACAACTTGCGGTTTGCTTACGGTGTAAGAAGTAAGAACCGTCTTTGGTACGTATCCATATTGCGTGTTGTAAAAGTCTGGATACCCACCCTGATCGACTACAACTGCACCATACCAGAGGCTTCCAGATACGTAAGATGGATCTGTCGACGGGTAACTAAATACGTTGGCATTGTCTACAGCCACAATTGTCTTTTTTACAACGGTCGGAGCAACTGGTTTTTTCGGGGCTGGAGCGGCAGGTGCTGGTTTGGTTTGAGTATGCCCGCCTGAACCACCTGACGAAGAGCCGCCGCCGTTGTGATCATGATATTCGCCATACGAGAGTCCCCAGCTGTCACAATTGGTTCGACAGGTATGACCGCCATTGCTATCAGTACGGCCAGGATGAGCAGAAACAGAAGCGAGTGATGCCAGCACAAGAGCGCCGGTGATGAGTGCAGATACATGCTTTTTCAAAAGAATTCCCTCCGAAATAAAAATTGGATAATCATTCCACTTTATTTATTTTTACATTACAGTGAAAAATCCTTTTTTATCCGAAATAAAAAAACCGCCCAAAGGACGGTCTTTTGGATGTTGGTTCTGTTTCGGCAAGCATCCAATCAGCTTACCAGATTTTCCACCAAGGCTTTTTATCGCCGCCAGCAGTCTGTTCGCTGCCAGTGGTCTGCACTTGTGCGGATGGCTCTTCGAAGAGCTCTTGTGGGAGCTTGGAGATGAAGTCTTCGATCAGCGGACGGAATTGGTCTTGGGCGTTTTCCTGCAGTTCTTTGAGCACCTGCAGCGCTTTGTCCTTCTGGTCGGTTTGGAAAAGGGCGTTGATATAGTTGAAGCCAGTGTATGGCACGATAAACGTCGGTTTGTAATACTCCTCCGCGATTTGGATCAGTTGGTATGGGTACCCCGCCTGACCGAGTTCACCCGTGACGTTCATCACCAGCTCCTCGTGTCCATTGACGCGGTCAAGTGCACGCTTGTACATATTCATGCCGGTCAGAAGGTCTCCCTCGCGCAGAGAGATTTGCGCCATGACGAATAGTGGACGCCATGCCTGCTCGTGCTGGGCCAGCTCCTCCAAGCGCTCGAACAGCTCTTCTTTTTTACCCAGCTGCATGAAGGAAGCAACGATCCAGTTGACACCGTTTTCTTCATTCGGGTCAATCAAAAGGCCTCTTTTGAGGAATTCGGCGGCTTGTTCTTCTTGCCCTTCATGTGCATAGAGACGGGCGAGATTGATATAAGCCGGAGCGGATTCAGGGTAGATTTCGATTACGCGCTCCAACAGAGTTTTCGCTTGGTCAAATTCTCCTGCTTGAAGATGTACGATGGAACGGAACACCAATGCCGGTTCAATCGGTCCCCACAGCTCAACCAGACGGTCAGCAGCTTTGCTTGCCTCTTCGGTGAACTGATCTTGCAGCAGACGCATGGCAAATTGGCGCAGCTCTTCTTTATCATCCCACAACAGTTCTAAATTTTTAGGGAGGATTTTTTCGCGGAATTCGTCGCGGGACATTTGAACCGTTTGTCCATCTTCATTATGGAATTCAATAAATTCTGACATGTGAGTGGCCACCTTCCGTTTCTCTGTATAGTACTAGTATTCGTCCCTTTTAGCCAAATTCCTTCAAAAAAAACGATTTCTCTGCGAGTCGCATCGAAATCGTCAAAAATGTTAGATCCACGCCTTTATATTCACCTTGCGAATAAAGTCTTCCATCGATTCTTTCTGAGGTTCGGCCTGCTCCTGCGCCTCTTCCTCTTCTTCGATGCCCATCAACTGACGGAACAGTGCTTCATTGCGGGTCAACAGGGCAAAATCCAGCAACGCCTCGCGGGAGATGCGCTCCGCCTCCTGCTCCATCAACTGCTCCTCTAAAGCAATATCTGCTTCCACGATCGGAAAATGTCTATCCATCTTAGGAACCCGAATCACCCATTCAAACACGGTATCTGGATTCCGATCACGCCCTATGATATAAGCATGCTCACCAATCGGCAAGGATTGCTCAAAGGAGTCGGCCACGATGATCACACGCTGTCCTAATTTGAACATAATGTGTCGACCTCCTTTCCTCTTTTTATCATACTGTCTTATATCCTTGTTGGAAAGTCCAAAATCGGCTAAACTGCATAGTAGAGCATGAGTTTGGATAAAGAGGTGCTGTATTACGATGATTACCGGATGGTTTTCTTGGTTTATTCTATTCTGGATGATGGTATTGGTCGGCTTGTTTGCGATCGGTGGATACTTCATGTTCCGCAAATTCCTCAAGTCGATGCCCAAGCAGGACGGCAAGTCAGATCTTGACTGGCAGGACTACTACATCGACCAGACACGTGAGATGTGGACAGATGAAAAATTGGTGTTCCTCAATGAACTGGTAGAACCGGTGCCAGAGCTGTTCCGCCCTGTCGCCCGCCGAACGATCGCAGGTAAGATCGGTCAGCTTGCCCTGGAGGAAAAAGCTCCCATGATCACGGACGAGTTGATCATCAGGGGGTATATTCTGGCGACACCTAAGCGTGACCATAAATTCCTGATCAGTCATCTGACGAGCAAGCAAATTGATTTTTCACCCTATGAAAAATACCTAAATGCCTGAAACTTTTTCGGGAGCCGCTCGTATACCTTAATCAGATACACAAAAAGGAGTCTGATGACAAAATGAAAATACTTGGATTCTTAGTCTTGTTGGGCCTGTTCATGATGGGGGCTTTCCTGCTGGTCGTACTCAAGGTGGTCGGCAAAGGCGCGAAGTTCCTCGGTGGTCACAAAGGCAGCCATTCCCATTTCAAAAAATATTCCAGCAGCGATATTTCCTTCTTCGGCCATAACAACCACCGCCAAAACTCTTACAAAAAATACTCCAGCAGCGACATTACCTTCCTCGGTCGCAGCAATCATGGCGGACACCAGCAATATGGACATGGTCATTATCATAATAAGAAGCATTCCAGCTTTAGCGGTTTTTTCAGCAGCTAAGAGTTGGGGCGTTGCGTTGGGATCTGACTCGTAGTCAGGGTTTTGGGAGCAAAGAATGAAGGCTCAGCGTAAAAGGTATGGAGATAAAGCTTCCGCGAAAAAACTTCAGAGTACTCTGTTGAGAGGCTGTCGGTTCTTGTACCGGCAGTCTTTTGATTTTTTGGGGGATTGCTGATGGAGGGGTTCGGATTTTAACCGGGGAGCGATAGGGAGTGATATCTGTTTTCCAGTCGCCTTTCCCTCTTCTACGAAGAGGCCGGTATCCTTACAAACAGATATCACTCCCTATCGCTGGGGGTTAAACGAAGCCTGATCAGCATGTAGGGGAGGAGATAGGAAAAGAATGCAGGGTGAGAGAGTGCGGAACGCTGGCGCGGGGTTTTGGCGGGGGTGGTTTGTTGGTAGCTTTGAATCTCGGTCTTAGGGTCTTGGTGTTATGTTTTTAGCTTTGGAGTTTTAGCTCCTTGCTTCTAGCTTTGTACTTGGCTTAAGGCTTAGGGCTTCTACCTTTAGTACCTTGCTGCTGCGTTACTCCTTTCCGAACTCTGGTGCTCTCCACTCTTTTCATTCCTGTTATTCCTATTTTTCCCATAACTCCTATTCTTGCTTTTGCTCCCACTCCCTTTTCCTCTCATTGACTGCATTCCACTTTATCCCCTCATTATCCCGTTCTACTTATTCTCCCTGTTCTACGGTATTTCAGCACTGTTTTATCGACTCGTTACTAGTTGCAAGAGCCGCTTTTCATTCACCTTGCCCTACTCAGTACAGTTCAGCACGGTTCAATAGATTCCGTTACTAGTTGTAAGAGTTGCTCTTTGTTCTCCTGCAGCCAGTTATTCATCCGCAGAAAGCGGGTGAGTTGGGTTTCGGTTGTCTCTTGCGTGTCCAGTCCTGCGAGTTGGCGGCCGAGGTAGTGGATGAAGCTGACGATACGGCGGTTTTTCATGCAGAGGGGAATGGCTGTGATCTCTGCTGGTGTAAGGCGGGCGGTGGAACCGTAGCCTTGGAGAAATGGGGATAGTTGTTGTTGCCACGGGCTCCCTGCTTCTTTTAAAAGGGTGGTGAGAAAACAAGCCAGTTCCATGATGCGGACGTCGGGAGCGGTGAACTCGAAATCAAGGATGCCGCTGACCTGATTTTGTTGGTGGTTCACAAGCAGGTTGGTCTCCACGAAATCGGCATGGATGAGTTGGCAAGGTAGATGTTGAATGATTTGGGAAGACGATGTTTCGAAGGCACGGACTTCGTCAAGGAGTGTCTGAAGTGCGTCTTCCAGATGTGCCCACTCAGGTTGATGCGGCAGTTGGAACAAGGTATCGCGGGTCACGAGTGGGTGGACTTCATACAGATGGGCATAGGAAGCATAGACTGGATGGGGGATTGCTTGGATGGTCGCCATCGCGGTCAGCAGTTCACCCATGGCGGCTCCGATGCTGTGTAGCTGTACCGGGTTGTCCAGACGGCAGCGTGTTCCTTCAATATAGGTAAACAGAGCCACAATCCGGCCATCTGGGAGTGTGAGGTAGGTCTGTCCCGTCTGTGTGGGAATCGGCTTGGGCGTCTGAAAAGACATTTCCATCTGCGCCAATTGCTTGAGAACGTTGTGTTCGTAGGCGACGATCGTGGGGTTTTGATGGTTTTGATAGATTCTCATGATGTGTAGCTGACCATCAATCAGCAGGCATCGGGTCATATTATTGACCCCACTCCCGATTTCCTGCAATTGCCCAACAGCTTCTTCAGGGAGATATGGAAAATAGTGTTGCAGAATTTGTCGCATCATTTCCATTTTCACGATCTATCCTTTCTTTTTAAAAAAGTAAAACATGATTGACGTTGTTCCTTTATGGGCGATATAATTTGGCTAATGTGATGCAAACGTTTTCATTATTGGAAACGTTTCTATTTAAAAGAATGTTGCAAGCGTTTACACCGAGTGAAAAAAGGTGGTGAGAGTTCAGGTTTACGTACTTTTTTGTTCTTGTTTATCAAAAAAATAACTAAATGAGGTGAAAGCCATGAGAAATCGTTTGCCCTTCCAGAAAAGAGGCTCGTTCCTGCTCGCCTTTGCCCTGCTCTTGACCACGGCTCTCTTCACGTCCCCTGCCGTGACTTTTGCAGATACGGTGTCGATCCTAGAGCCTGCTACGGGCTGGAATGCCAACAACACGCTCAACGTACGCGCTGATGTCGCGGGTACAACCGTCTCCAAAGTGGAGGTCTATTATGCCACAGGCACCAATACTTATCCAACTACACCACTTGCGTCTCAGAACGCGATCAGTGGCCGCACGGATTACTTTTTCTCGCTGAATCTGGGCAGTCAAACGGATACAACCAGCGGCAAGATCAAGGTTGTATCAAAAAATGCCAGCAACGTGGTGACCGCCTCCGCCGAAGTGACAGGTCTGGTTAAAACGAACCTCAGTACCGCTCTGACCGGTCTTAAGGACGGTGCAACCATACTGAAGGACAGCAGCGGCAACACGATCGGAACGCGTTTTGTGCTCTGGTCCAAAAATGCGACCAAAGCTCAGGTCTGGCTCTTTGGCTCAAGCGACAGTGGTACCAAAACCCCGACAAAAGTCGTCGAGCTGATCAAACAAGGCTCCCTCGTCAATGACGGCTACTATTGGGTAGCAGACGTGAAAAATGACGGCACTACGGTCTATGGTCAAGGTCTTCACTACGGCTACCGTGTATGGGGGGCGAACTGGCCATACAACAGCGAATGGCGCCCTGGTACAGAGAACGGCTTCGTCGCTGACGTAGATGCTTCCGGTAACCGTTACAACCCGAACAAGCTGCTCGTCGATCCATATGCCCGCACGTTGAGCAAAGACCCGGACTTGTCCAACGGCATTTTCCGATCTGGTATCGGTAACCGTGGTCTCGACTCTGCCGGTGCAGCACCAAAAGGCATTGTCTACGATCCAAGCTCCTATGCATGGGGAACTGATGCCCGTCTGAAAAAACCGATGAGCGAAACGATTTTCTATGAAATGCATGTCCGTGGCTTTACACAGGATGCAAGCTCCGGTGTCGCCAATCCAGGTACGTACAAGGGCGTTACGCAAAAAGTAAGCCACCTCAACGATCTGGGTGTTACTGCGATTGAACTTTTGCCTGTGCATGAGTTCTCCAATGACGCTCCGAGCATCGATGGAAACAACTTCTGGGGTTACATGACGCTTAACTATTTTGCTCCTGACCGTCGTTACTCTTCTGATAAGACTGCGCTTGGCCCGATCACCGATTTTAAAAACATGGTGAAATCGCTTCACACCAATGGTAAAGAGGTCATCCTCGACGTAGTCTACAACCACACGGGGGAAGGCGGAATTCTCAACAATGACCCGAATCAATCCGTAATCCTCAGCTGGCGTGGGATCGACAACCAAGTCTACTATTCTCTGTCCAGTGATAAAAAATCGTTTAAAGATAACACCGGCTGCGGTGCGAACTTCAACGTGGCCCATCCAAAAGTAACTCAACATGTCATCGACTCCCTCCGTTACTGGACCGATGAGATGCATGTGGATGGCTTCCGTTTTGACCTGGCATCTGTACTAGGTAACACGATGCAGGTGGGCGGTTTCTACTATGATAAAAACTCTACTCTGCTGAACCGAATTTATAAAGAATTCCCAGACAGCAAGCTGGTTGCAGAACCATGGGCAATCGACGACAATACCTATCAAATTGGGAACTTCCCTGGCTCCTACGATGCTGGCTTCGCCAACGTATGGAGCGAATGGCTCGATAAATACCGCAACACTCTGCGCAAAACGGTTCGTGGCGATGACGGTCAAATTCCTGATCTCGCAACCCGTATCGCAGGCTCCAGTGACATGTATGGCGATGATGGCCGCCGTCCGTTCAATGCTGTCAACTTTATTACGGCACACGATGGCTTTACCCTAAATGACCTCGTCAGCTATAACAACAAAGTAAACAACCAAGCCTATCCATACGGCCCGTCCGATGGTGGTACAGACGACAACATGAGCTGGGATTCTGGCGGCGATGAAACCCTGCGCCGTACGCAAATCCGCAACTTCGCCACCCACCTGCTGCTCAACGCAGGCACTCCTATGATCCTCGGCGGTGACGAAATGCGCCGTACACAAAAAGGTAACAACAATACGTACAATCTCGACACCATCGCCAACTACTACAACTGGAACGACCGCAACACTCATGCTACTATCTACAATTTCTTCAAAGGCGTGATCAAGCTGCGTAAAGATCACCCTGTCTTCAAACGGACCGCTTTCTTCACAGGCACAGATAAAGATGGTGACAGCATCCCAGATATTCAATGGCATGGGACCACCTATAAATCACCGGATTGGAGCACTACCAGCCACACGCTGGCATGGCGTCTCGACGGTGGTACAGCCGAGACCAAAGCAGCTACTGCTGACAATGATTTTTATATCATCGCCAACCACTACTGGGGACAGCTGACCTTCCAACTGCCGCCGAATACGCCGGGCAAAAAGTGGTATCGTGTACTTGATACCGCTGCATGGGCGGAAACCGCTCTGACCAGCAATATTGAAGCGCCTGGTACAGAGGATCAAATCTCTGACGGTACGTGGACCAATACGGCTGCGGCTACTTTTGCAGGTAACAGCAGTTACACGTATGGGGCACATCCGAGAACGATGGTTGTGTTTATTGAGAAGTAGGAGTTTTACAAAAGGTAATGCTAGGCACACTCGGGGGTTTCCGGGTGTGTTTTTTCTTGCGCCTTGTTTAGAGAAGGTAGAGCCGGCGGCTTGCAATCTGCTCGCCTTCTTTAAAATCTGCAAGGATGTTGGGGGTGTCCGTTACACCAAAAGAACAGGCTGAGGGTGGGGCAAAAGGGTTCAAGGAAGTTTATTCGTACGAAGGGGTTGCCCCTTGGTAGATTCGAAGAAGTAGGACGCCTGTTCTTTTGGTGTAACTGGGTTGATTTTAAAAGAGGCTCGCGGATTGCAAGCCGCCGTCTCTACCTGCGTAACTTTGGTGGAAAAAATGGGTGGAAAATCGAGGGGGATGCTAGATTGCTTAGAAAGTGATTTCTCAAAGTCTATGAATCTTACAATAAAACCGTTAACGTTCTTGGAGATTTATTATTTTTTATCGTTGGTTTTTTATCTTTAATCTTTTCATTTTCTCCACCACACTCGGTTGGGAGAGCTAGTGGCTTGCAAGCCGTGAGCCTCTTTTAAAACCCAGCTTAGCGGAGCAAAAAGAACGGTCGTATTGGCTTCTTCGAATCCACCAAGGGGCAACCCCTTCGTATGATTAAGCTTCTTCGAACCGTTTTGCCCCAGGCTTTAGACCGTTCTTTTTGCGAAGCGGACAGCCTTTACACCCCTTGTGGGTTTTAAAGAAGGCAAGCGGATTGCAAGACACCAGCTCTCCCCTACCGCCCAACCCTACTTTCCTGATACGCCACCCGATACGAGGAACGCCATTACGTCTGCGCTGTCCACATCAAGTATTTCTACCTGCTCACGGGGAAACAGCAGCAGATTACCAGCAAAGTTGTAGGATTGTGGAAAATAAACGGCCACATGATCCTCCATCCCCCATGCTTCCATCGTCTCTCGGGTAATGAAGCCGACTGCTTTTCCGTGTCCATCTACGGTAAGACGAACCAGCACGGGTTTGTCGAAGCTTTTCTTTTCTCCGACGAAGGCGCCGATCAGGTCTTTTACGGAAGTGTAGAGCAATTTGATGAAGGGAAGGCGTCCAAAGATTCCGTCGATCAGCCGAAGCAGGCTTCTCGTAATCACATTGGATGCCAGCATACCGACCAAGATAATCGCTAGGATCGTAACAAGGAAACCTAATCCCGGTATGGGCAGGCGCAGCAAGCCGTCAACGGTTACAAAGACGTAGTACAAAATATAGACGGTCGCCGCCAATGGAACGACAAAGAGTAAGCCTTCGAAAAAGTATTTGAGAATACGTTTCATAGATCAATCGTTCTCCTTTTTACTATAATCAGCATGTATTCGTATTCGCCTCTTGCGTCCTTTCTACCTTTTTTCTGCTTGGGTCTTGTCAGCCGTGGTAGAGACGAACCTTCCTGCTTCTGATATGATAAGGATAGCTAGAAGATATTTCCTAGGAAAGAGGGATATGATGACATCATCTCGTAATCTCGTCTCAATGGATTGGCTTGCTTCGCATTTAGACGATCCTAATGTGGCTGTGATTGATTGCCGTTTTACCTTGGGGCATCAGGGTAATGGCCTGAATCAATATATGGAGAGCCATATTCCGGGCGCACTCTATTTCGATTTGGAGCAGGATTTGTCCGCTCCGATTGGAGAACACGGTGGACGCCATCCCCTGCCTTCCGTTGATTCGCTTGCCTCGCTTTTCTCCCATGCTGGTATTGATGAAAATGTAACGGTAGTCGCTTACGATGATCAAGATTTGGCGATGGCCGCGCATCTGTGGTGGCTGCTCCGTTATCTGGGTCATGAGAAGGTTGTCGTGCTCGACGGCAGTTTTCAATCTTGGCGAGAGCAGGGGCTGCCTGTTTCAGAAGAAATTGTGAAACGCCCAGCTCGTACCTTTGTCCCGCGTGTGCAGGCGGATATGCTGGTCAATGTGGAGGATGTGCAAAACCGTTCCGAAAATACCGCACTGCTTGATTCCCGTGCCGGCGAACGTTATCGCGGTGAAGTGGAGCCGCTCGATCCAAAAGCAGGACATATCCCAGGTGCCCTCAACTATTTCTTCAAGGAAAACTTGAATGAAGACGGCAAACTGCGCCCAAGCGAACAACTGAAGGAGCGTTTTGCCCCCGTTCAAGACAAAGAGGTCATCGTCTACTGCGGCTCAGGCGTAACCGCGTGTGTCAACGTATTAGCCTTGCACGAAGCCGGCCGTACAGATACCAAACTATATGCAGGCAGCTGGAGCGACTGGTGCAGTTACGATTTACCAGTGGCAACCGGTGACGAAAAAGCCGAAAATAAATAGTGAGATTCGATTCCCTTGACCCTATGATCGGAGGTTTTTCCCGTTAGACGGCTGATCCTGTTTTTCCTGCATTTTGGCTACCAAGAAGCGATGTCGTGCTTGTTTCCCGTGTTTATCTTTTTATCACTGGGTCTCTCTAAGCTGATCATCATCCCAGGTCTGCCCCGCTATGACCTGTTGCTCCTTCTGTGTCTCGGGATGCAGGTCTTCATGGTCAAAAGCGGGTTGGAGACACGGGACGAGCTGAAGGTCATCACAGTGTTTCACCTGATTGGTCTTTTGCTTGAACTGTTTAAAACGCACATGGGCTCTTGGAGTTATCCTGAGGATGCCTACTCCAAGCTCTGGGGAGTCCCCCTCTACAGCGGGTTCATGTATGCAAGCGTGGCCAGCTATCTGTGTCAGGCATGGCGCAGACTGGGGATTACCCTGATCGGCTGGCCCCGTGCCATCTGGACCGTACCATTGGGGATGGCGATCTATTTTAACTTCTTTACCCATCACTATATCTGGGATATACGTTGGTGGCTGATCCTGGCCGTATTTATCCTCTTCTGGCGAACACGGCTTACGTTCATCGTGAACCGCGAAACCTACGGCATGCCGCTGAATCTTGGATTTTTTCTCGTCGGCTTCTTTATCTATCTGGCAGAAAATATCGCGACATTCCTTGGCGCTTGGCAATATCCTGACCAGTCGGCAGGCTGGCAGCTGGTTCATTTCTCCAAGCTCAGCTCATGGTATCTGCTGATCATCGTCAGTTTCATCATCGTCGCACAATTGAAGCACGTCAAAGCAAACCAGGGCTTCCGCCCGCCTGCCTCATTCCGCTAACTGTTCTTAGCGGGTGACAGGGCGAGTCGCCTTGGTTTTTTTGTCTTGAAACATCAAGCAGAAGGCACTCGTCGCCATCAGAATACAGAACGCGAAGAAAAAGGAGCTGTGTACGTTATCATTGGCACCGGCAATAATCGGGCTGATAATCGCCCCTACTGATAAAACTCCGGAAAACAGGCTGAATGCCGTCCCATACATGTCTCGCGGAATTTTTTGCAGCAAGACCGTCGTCATCGCCGGGAACAAGATTCCGAAGCTCATACCGATGAAAAACATCAAGATGTACAGCGAGATGCCCATATTAATCGCCAAGGCGTAAATGACCAATCCAAGCTGAAACAGCCCGATGGAACAGCGGATGACCGGCGAGACCCGATTCAGCCAGAACTGACTGAGCACAACGAGTGACCCGATGCCCATCGCACTGAACACAAGACCCGTAACAGACGGATCAAGATTCTCCTGCTGGATCAAAAGAGGAATTTCGTACATCGCGGTTCCCTGCGCATACATAACGGCGAAGCCAGTCAGCAAGGCCGGATAAAGCGCTGGCATGGTAAAAATCAGACGGAACACATCGAGAACCGCCACCCGTTTCCCTTCTTTTGGCGGATTGGACTCAGATGACGCCCCCCGTGCCATCTGATAACGCTCCCTTGGCAAGGCAATCATGGCAAACAGTCCCGTCAAGATCAACAGGCCCCCGAGGATGACAAATGAGTATGCATACCCCCACTCTGCTGCCAAAAAGCCCCCCGCTGCCGGAGAGATGATCGAAGCACTGGTCAGCACGATCCCTTTTTTGGCCATCACCTTCCCCTGCTCTTCCTCCGTCCGTCCAAGTTGACCCAACAACGCAGAGGCTGCCGGCCCAACGAAAGCCATCACATATCCGTATGTCAGGCGCAATCCCAGCAACTCCTTGGAGGTATTCACCAGTCCATGGGCTACCAACAGTCCTCCTGCAATCATCAATCCGATCGCAATAAAATTCTTTTTGCTGTAGCGGTCCAAAAACGGTCCTGCTGTCATGTTGCCGATCAGATTGGTGATCGAATACGCCCCAAGCAATATGCCCATCATCATTGCCGATGTCCCCAGCTCCTTAAGATAAGGGCTTAACAGCGGCATCTGTGCGTGCATATCAAAGGACGCCAAAAACAAAATGATAAACAACAGCCACCCGTACTGCTTCGACACACCTTCCACTCCTCTCGCTTCCGCTCTGTCTGCTTCAATATATGTGGACAGGGACAAAAAAAGATTCCCGGTTTTTTCCCGGAAATCAGTGGTGGCAGAATCATTTGGTGTCATCGGGGAGTTGTTTTTGAAGTTGTGTGATCTCTTCTGGGGATAGTCCGGTGACTTCTGAGATTAAGGGGATGTCAGTGCCTTTAGCGAGCATGGTCAGGGCAATTTTTCGCATCGATGCAGCGGCTCCTTCTGCGATCCCTCTCTCTATTCCTTCTGCCAGTCCCCTTTCCATGCCTTGTTCCAGTCCTCGTTCCAAACCTCTTTCTAAACCCTGCTCCAAACCTTGCTCCAAACCTCTTTCCAAACCTTGTTCCATTCCGCGTTCCATCCCGCGATTAAACCCTTCTTCCTCAGCACCACTCACCCTGGAAATCTCATCACGCAGCGCCTTTTCCCTCATCTCAGACCGGATCCGCTCGATTTTGTCATGGCTTAAGTATTCCAGCACATCAAACGCTTTTTTAATGGTGGGGTCTGTCATCGCTAGCTCCTCCCGTATCTCGTCATGCTCGGCCGCTAAAAACTGCAGCCACTTGACCAGCATACTGTCATCTGTGACCGAAGCTGATCTAAGCTTCTTCAATTCCAAAAAATGAATCTCCAAGTCGTCTGTTAAGAGAGTTCCGCTGGTATCCTCGCAGACGTGAAACACACTGTGGTATGACTCGCTCTTCAGGCAGTTGAAATCAACGATATTGATCGTAATGGTCTTTTTCAGTTTCTTGTAATTATCCCGTTGTTGCAGCTGCCCCTCATACATTTTGGCCCAGTAATAGAGGGTTCGTTTTTCAATATTGTACGGATTGAACAATTGGATTTCAATGTTGATGTGAACACCGTCAGCGGTCAGCACTCGTACGTCAAGGACGGATTGCTTGTCGCCCAGCATGTCTGGTTCCAGATGGGGATTCAGCAGGACAATCTCTGTGATCTGGCGGTCGTCCGGGAGCTGGAGGATGGCATTTAAGAGGGACAGCAGGATGTCTTTATTCTCCTCTGCTCCAAAAATCCGTTTGAAAACAAAATCTACTTTCGGGTTCATCAGCTTGGTCATAGGGCATGTACCTCTTCTCTTTTATCTCTTGAGAGGTATTGTAGAACAGAGGCTTAGGACAAAAAAAGCAAATTTCCCTGCAGTGTACGAAAGGGCGTCTACTCATTCATCCTACCACTGGTTAAACCAAAACGTGCTCTATCAAAACCCATAAATAACCTGCGAAACAATCAAGGATACCGTTAACAAAACAAAATAAAATAAAAAAGCCCTTCCCCCGAAAGGAAAGAGCTTTCCATACAATCAAACCAACTCGATTGAAAATAACGAATCAATCGCTACACTTACGCCTGTGGATTCTTTTTCAATCCAAGTGAACTGTCGTGGAACTGAAGCTTCGGATATTTCTCCTGTGCCATACGGAGCTGGTACTCACTCTCAAACAGCATGACAGGACGTCCGTAGCGGTCAGAAACGGTCTGGTTACGGGAGGATACCGCTTTGAGCGCTTCCTCGTCACCGTCAATCCAGCGGGCGATCTGATAGCTCATGCGCGTAAGGTTGATATCGACACCATACTCGGCTTTGAGACGATACTCAAGCACCTCGAACTGGAGCACACCAACTACACCAAGGATCAGTTCATCCCATGGATGGGTCTTGAACAGCTGTACAGTACCTTCCTCGGTCAGCTGCATGATTCCTTTTTGGAACTGCTTGTGCTTCATCGCGTCCTTCACCGTTACCTTAGAGAAGAACTCAGGCGAGAAGTGTGGCATCTCTTCAAACTCGAACTGTTCACCGACGACCAGCGTATCCCCAATCTGGAAAATACCTGGGTCGAACAGACCGATGACGTCACCTGCGTATGAGGTTTCGACGATTTCACGATCCTGTGCCATGAACTGCATCGGCTGGGCCAGCTTGATGTCTTTGCCCATACGCACATGCTTGACGCTCATCCCGCGCTCAAAACGGCCGGAACAGATGCGCAGGAATGCCACGCGGTCACGGTGAGCCGGGTTCATGTTGGCTTGAATTTTGAAAATAAAGCCGGAGAACGGACGACCGGTCGGCTCGATCAATCCTGCCGTACTTTTCTTCGGTGACGGCGGTGGAGCCATCTGCAGGAAGTTCTCGAGGAACGTCTGTACGCCGAAGTTGTTGATCGCAGAACCGAAGAAGACTGGAGTCAACTCCCCTTTGGCGATCAGCTCTGGGTTGAACTCGTCACCTGCTACGTCCAAGAGAGAAATCTCATCCTTGAGCTGGTCAGCCAAGACATCGCCTACACGCTCACGGATCAAACCGTCTTCTGCACTCTCCACTTCGAAGAACTTGATTTCTTGATGCTGGGAGTCGTTCTGGTACAGCTCCACACGGGATTGGGTACGGTCGAATACACCGCAGAAGTGTTGACCCATCCCAATCGGCCAGTTCATTGGATAGGAACGGATCCCGAGGACGTTTTCCAGTTCTTCCAGCAGGTCGAACGGATCTTTCCCGTGACGGTCCAGCTTGTTGACAAAGGTAAAGATCGGAATGCCGCGCATCCTGCAGACTTTGAACAGCTTTTTGGTCTGTGCCTCGACCCCTTTAGCTACGTCGATGATCATCACGGCCGCATCCGCTGCGGTCAGGGTACGGTAGGTATCCTCCGAGAAGTCTTCGTGGCCTGGGGTGTCCAAGATGTTGATATGGTGACCCATGTATTCAAAGTCCATCGCACTGGAGGTTACGGAGATTCCGCGTTTTTTCTCGATCTCCATCCAGTCAGATGTTGCGTGCTTGGAATTCTTACGTCCCTTGACGGTTCCCGCTTCACGGATGGCACCGCCGTAGTACAAGAGCTTTTCAGTCATGGTCGTTTTACCCGCGTCCGGGTGGGAAATGATGGCGAACGTGCGTCGCTTCAGGATCTCATTATCCCAACTGCTGTCGTATTTGCTCATGCTTTCATTCTCCTAAGTAAAATCGGGGTTACACCCTGGTCTTCTAACGATTATACCTACAATCAGCGGAAAACTCCATATGATGTTTTTTTCAAATCAAATAGGATATAATGGGAGAACCGAAAATTTTGCAGGAAATGATTGGAGGTTCACCATGTCTTCTACATTTGAAAAGCAGGTCAAAGGCTTTCATGACTTGTCAAAACGCACTTTCAGCTACATTCATGCACTTAATGTACTGCACTGGGATCTGCGCACAGCAGCTCCACGCAAAGGGATGGACCCGCGCTCTGAGATGATCGGCGTCCTGTCCGGCGAGCATTTCAAATTAAGCACCTCAAGCGAGATGGGTGAATACCTGCAAGCGCTGAGCGAACCGGCTACATACGAACAACTCGATCCTGTTACCAAAAAACTGGTGGAGCTGACGAAAAAAGATTTTGAGCGCAGCAAGCGCGTCCCACCAGACCGCTACCAAGAATTCGTGGTGCTCACCTCCCAAGCCGAAACCGTCTGGGAAGAAGCCCGCGCCAACAACGACTTCAAAATGTTCCAGCCTTATCTGGAAAAAATCATCGCGATGACACTGGAATTCATCGACTACTGGGGTGTCAAGACCTCCAAGTATGATACCCTGCTCGACCAATACGAGCCAGGCATGACAACTGACGTCCTCGACGGTATGTTCAAGGTGTTGCGTGACAAATCTGTACCGTTGCTCAAAGCGTTGGTGGAATCCGGCAACCGTCCTGACACCAGCTTCCTCCAGCAGCCTTTTGATGTGGCTCAGCAGGAAGCGTTTAGCCGTTTTGTCGTGGAGCGCATCGGCTTTGATTTCCAAGCTGGCGTCCTTGCCAAAAGCACCCATCCATTCTGCACCAGCTTTGGTCCAAATGACGTCCGCATGACCACGCGCTACGATGAAAATGATATCCGCGACTCTTTCTTCAGCACCATCCACGAGACAGGTCACGCGATCTATGAGCAAAATATCAACCCAGAGCTGTTCGGCACACTGCTGTGCGACGGTACGTCCATGGGGATTCACGAGTCCCAGTCCCGTTTCATCGAGAACATCCTGGGCAGAAGCCTGCCGTTCTGGCAGCATTTCTACGGGGATCTGCAAAACCATTTCCCAACCCAATTCAAGGATGTCAGCCTTGAGCAGTTTTACCGTGCGATCAACATCTCTGAGCCATCCCTAATCCGTACAGACGCCGACGAGCTGACCTACAACCTGCACATCATGGTACGCTACGAGATCGAAAAAGGTCTCATCAGCCAAGAGTTGAATGTAGCCGACCTGCCAGGCATCTGGAATGAAAAATACAAAGAGTACCTCGGCATTGACGTACCAAACGACAAAATGGGCGTTCTCCAAGACGTACACTGGGCTGGCGGCAGCATCGGCTATTTCCCTACTTATTCACTGGGTAATGTCTATGCCGCACAGTTCACCAACACGCTCAAAAAAGAAATCACCAACTACGATGAGCTGGTTTCCCGCGGTGAATTCGCGCCAATCATCAAGTGGTACAACGAAAAAATCCACCAATACGGCAAGCTAAAAGACCCGAGCGAACTCGTTGTCGAGATCACCGGCGAGCAGGCGAATGCACAATATCTGGTGGAGTATCTGGAGCAAAAATTCAAGAGCGTATACGGTCTGTAGGCCTGTCTCGCTGTTGAATCTGATTGAACACCAAAAGACCTTCCTATCGCTTATGTACAAGGGCGATGGTGAAGGTCTTTTTTACCAAGGGGGTATACCTGTGGAAGATTTTTCAGATAAATGGCTTCCCACCTACATCCGGCACGGCCTAACCGTCCTCTTCTGCGGCATTAATCCGGGACGGGTCTCTGCCACCAAGGGATTTCACTATGCCAATCCCGCCAATCTGTTCTGGCGCGGGCTGTATGAGGGCGGGCTGACACCGGTGCAGCTGAAGCCAGAGGAGACAATGCACCTGCTTGACTGCAACTATGGCATTACCGACCTTGTAGCGAAGCCGACACATGGGTCAGGCGATCTTGGCAAAAACGATTTTGCCGAAGGCACGGCGAATTTTGTCCAGATGGTCCAGACGTATCGTCCACGGGTGATTTGCTTTAATGGAGTGACCGCGTTTCGTCATGCGACAGGGCGGCATAAGGAAAAAGTGAGTGTCGGCTTGCAGGACGGGCTGTTTTTTGGCAATGACGAATGGGACGGGGCTTATGTGTTCCTCGTCCCCTCTACCAGTGGAGCGAATGCCAATTTTACGCGGGAAGAGCGACTGCGGCTGTTCGGTGTGCTAAGTGAGTGGCTTCGGGAAAAGGGCTGGCATCCGCTCGCGTAACTGACAACGTAGCGTGCAGCTTAGATTGTAAATCAGACCCCGCCACCACCACCATCGGGTCCGCCGCCGAACTGACCATTGCGGTAATTCGATACGTGAAAATGGGCTTCAGCTGCAGCCGTATCTGGAGTCGCGTCTCCTCTGTGTGATTCGGGATGTTCATATGAGGTGGACATCCTTTTTCGTTTGGCAACGACATCGTAGATATAGCCAAATAGTAAAACTCCACCGAGACCGCCTACCCATAGCATCCAAATCGACATGGTACAGCCCCCTTCGCTGTTTTCCTATGCAAAAAAGCCAAGTACCGGTTCATATATGTGACGAGCCAAACATGCAAAAGGTTTGCTTTTTGCGTATCCCGAACCGCTATTGATCAAACGCAAAGATACGGGAGATCAGGTTGGTGTTGCTTCGGGTTTTGCTTCGAGTTTTGCCGCGATCTCCTTCGCGATCAGTTCCCCGTGAAAACGGCCATTCTCAATAAAAATCTCATTGGCATGACGACTAGAGACGATCACACCGGCTACATACAGGTTGGGAATATTAGTTTCCATAGTATCTGGGTTGGTCACAGGTGCTCCGGTCTCATCATCCAGCTGGGCGTCCATGGATGCGAGCAGCGTGCGGTCGGGTCGGTAACCGATCAGGGCGAGTACGAAGTCGTTGGGCAGTTCAGTCAGGACATGGGTAGCTTCATTCGGCTGAGTGTCTTTTCTGACATCATCGGTTGGATCGAGCGTACCAGCCGCATCGTCCTCTGGCTGTTTTGTTTCTACTATAATATGCTGTTCGTGAATTTCACGCACCACGCTATTGTACATGATACGAATATCTCCTTTTTCCGCAGCACTCTCAAACAGGGGGCGTGTCCAAGCTTTAACGCGCGGAGAGAGGGCTTCACTTCGGCAGATCACCGTCACCTCTGCCCCTGTACGCATCAGGTCTAGTGCGGAGTCGACGGCGGAGTTGCTGCTGCCGATGATCGCCACCTTTAATCCGGCATACGGGTGGGCTTCTTTGTAGTAAGCAGAGACCTTTGGCAGATCTTCGCCTGACACACCAAGCTTGTTAGGCTGGTCAAAATAGCCTGTTGCGATGATCAGATGAGCAGAGGTGTAGGTGTGGTTCTTGCCGAAGCGGTCAGTGGTATGGACGGTGAAGTTGGTCTGCGGACTGTGTGGCACGTTTGCAAAAGACAGGCCGCCCGCCTGTTCTCCCGTAAGCGCGTGGTCGGCAGCTCCCGCCGAGTTGAGCCCTTCCGCATTCATACGCTCCACAGACGTAACCGTCTCATACGTATGAATCCGCAGCCCACTGCGTTCGGCTACCAGACGGTAATACGTCAATGCCTCCAGCCGTGTCGGCTTTTCGTTGGGCGTCACAAACGGCACTCCCCCGATCTCCAAGCGTTCCGGAGTACTGTGGAAAATCATGTAGGTCGGGTAGTTATAGACAGCGTTGACGAGCGTTCCTTTTTCAATAATAAGTGGGTCGATGCCACGTTTTTTCAGTTCGACAGCGGCAGACAGACCGCAGGGGCCTGCACCGATAATGATCACTTGTTCGTTCATAGCAGCAGATGTCCTTTCCTCGCTTATGCTTTCTTTTTATTATACCCGAATAAAAAGTAAGTGGGGTTCTATTTGAATGAGAGAAAGCCTATTGGAATCTAAAAACAGGATTATAACCACTCCTACACCAACGCAAATACAACGATGCCCCATCTTTCCCGTTATTCGGCAACTTGAGGGCTGCACTTCCCTCCATACACTCCGACACTGGCTCTTTATCGTCGATGACAAAAGTCAAGAACCAGGTGGTACCGAGGCGAAACGGCATGATGATCTCGCCATCTGCCACTTCACGTCCTTGCTTATCCCGCATGGTGAAATGGACAGTTCCCTTGCCTAAGCGTTGGGCCGTGATGTATTGATAATAGTAATTCGGCTCGTAGTTATTCTGTATCAAGTCCGTCCCCTTGATGGTTTGACTGCTTAGTATCCCATCGTATTGAAAAGTAAGCATGCTTACATCAAAGGGAGCATCGGTGTTGTTCTCAAACGAAATCCTAATGGCGCCTTCATTAGTCATGAGGAACGGCACAATCACAGCCACGAATAACACAAAACCGATCAGAGCGCTTACAATGCCTTTTTTCTGCGGATCTGGAAACAGGATTCTTCTCATCGCTTGTCTCCCCTTAGCTTATTCCCTCCTTTTACCATATGTTTATGAGAGGAAAAAAGCGCTCCACTGTCGCGGAGACAGGAGCGCTTTTTTCCGTTTCTATCAAACCTACAAAGCCTTACTCTCATTTACCAAAGCTGGAACCTTGGATTTCTCCATCACATACTTGGTCAACTCTACCGTCATTCCATAATAGTCAAACGGTGTGATCAGATAGATCCCGTTGAAGTATTTCAGAGTGACATCGATCAGTTCCTTCGCCATCTCGTTACCGACGCGGCGGGCTTCCTCACCTTGGACTTCTTTCATACGCTCACGGGCTTTGTCAGACAGCTTGATGCCTGGTACCTCGTTGTGGAGGAACTCGGCGTTGCGGGAGCTGGTGAGCGGCATGATGCCGATGAAGATGGGAATGTCGATGTGCTTGGTCGCTTCATAGATTTTGATGATCGTCTCGGCATCGTAGACAGGCTGGGTCATGATGTAATCAGCGCCTGCCTCTACTTTTTTCTCCAGACGGGCCACGGCGGCGTCCATGTGGCGGACGTGCGGGTTAAAAGCAGCCCCGACGACGAAGCGGGATTTTTGCTTGAGCTGGCGGCCTGAGAAGGAGATGCCTTCATTGAGCTGCTTGATCATGCGGATCAGGTCAAAGGAGCTGACATCAAAGACAGAGCTTGCTCCCGGCAGATCACCGAAACGGGATGGGTCGCCGGTGATGACCAGCACTTGGTCGATCCCGAGTGCATGCAGGCCCATCAGGTGGGATTGCTGACCGATCAGGTTACGGTCACGGCAGGCGATGTGCAGGAGCGGGTCGATGTTGTAGTGTTGCTTCATCAATGCACCCAGTGCCATGTTGCTCATACGGACATTGGCAAGTGAGTTGTCAGCAAGGGTAACCGCGTCAGCCCCGGCGGTATGCAGTTCACAACAGCCGCGAAGGAAGTGCTCGGCATCCAAGTCTTTTGGCGGGTCGAACTCAACGATGATGGTCGGGCGTTCCTTGACCAGCTCCACAATGCTAGGCTGGTGGCGCGGCTGAACGGTGTAAATCCCTGCTCCCTCTTCCTGTGGCTGGGTCACTGTCGGATTGACGCGCTCGACAGGTGGCAGGTCGCCCAACTTATCTACCATGGCACGGATGTGGCCTGGTGTCGTCCCACAACAGCCACCGATGATGCGGACGCCTTGTTCACGCAGACGCAGGGCGCTCTCGCCGAAGTATTCCGGGCTTGATTTGTAGGCCAGCTCCCCGTCTACGGAGCCAAGACGCCCTGCGTTTGGGAATGCAGAAATATAGAGATCGTCTGGGACGATGGTCGATTCAAAAGAACGCAGCACCTCGGCAGGACCGAGACGGCAGTTGAGGCCGACGATGTCTGTACCTGCCTGTTTGAGCTGGGCAAAGGCATCAGTCAGGCTGTAACCGTCACGGGTGCTGCCCACTTCAAGCAGGGCCAGCTGGGAGATGATCGGCAGGTCGGTCAAGCCGCGCACCACATCGACAGCAAGGAGCAGCTCGTCGAGGTCGAGGAAGGTCTCCAGCAGGATGCCATCGACTCCGGCATGCAAGAGAGCCATCGCCTGCTGCTCGAACTGATCGGCGTACTCGTGAATTTGCTGATTGCGGACGCGTCCGGCGATGATCGAACCCATCGCACCGACGACGAATGCATCGTCACGGGCCGCTTCGCGGGCGATCTGCACGGCTGCCATGTTGATCTTGGTCACCTTGCTCTCCAGACCGTAGCGGGACAGGCTGTCACGGTTGGCGCTGAACGTGTTGGTCTCAAGCATCCGTGCTCCTGCGTTGTAGTAAGCGGTGTGGACTTCGCGTACCAGCCCTGGATTGGTCAGGCAAAGCTCCTCGTAGCTCACACCAACGGGTACGCCCCGCTGGTAGAGCTGTGTCGCCATCGCGCCATCGCCGACAAGGATATGTTCTTTGAGATATTCTCTTAGATTTTTACGGTTCGTCATATGGTTTCTCTTCCTCTCCCTGTTCCCTATACTTCTACTTCGAGAGCTGGCGTCGCATTAAAGTAGCGTGCTTCTGGGTGGGCAAAGACCATCGCGGTAACAGATGCTTCCGGGTCCATCATGAAGCCATCTGTCAACTGTACGCCGATATCCTCTGGTTTCATGAGACGGAACAGTTTTTCCTGATCTTCCAGGTTCGGACATGCAGGATAGCCGAAAGAGACACGAATCCCTTGGTAACGGGCGCCGAAACGCTCCAGCATGGTCATCTCCGGTGCATCCGGGAAGCCCCATACATCGCGCATCACGTGGTGGAGACGCTCTGCGAAGGCTTCGGCGAGCTCCAGTGCCACCGCCTGTAGGACGTGGGAGCGCAGATAATCGCCTTTTTCCTTCCATTCTTGAGCCATCTCACGCACACCTGCACCTGCTGTAACAGAGATGAAACCGACATAATCCATCTCACCGCTCTCCACCGGACGCAGGAAGTCTGCGAGGCAGAGGAACGGCTCTTGCGGCTGACGCGGGAAGGTGAAGCGCTCCAGCACTTGAGTAGTATCTTGTGGATGATAGATGATGATGTCATCGCCCTCGGACTGTGCCGGGAAGAAGCGGTACATCCCTTGTGGCTTGATCAGTTCTTTGTCACGTGCTTCGGTCAGCAGCTCTTCGACGATGCTGTAGAGCTCGGTTGTTTTGGCATCGCCTTCTGCCAGCAGTTTGTCTACGTTGCCGCGTACACCAAGGTGTTTACCGAGGAGCATACGGAGGTTGACATATGGCTGCAGGTGAGCGATTGGATAGTCACGCAGGACATGGCGCTCGGTGTCTGGCGGCAGATAGACAGGTGTAGTGGTACTTGTTGTCGAGCGTCTTTTCTCCACAGGTGCTGCTGGTGCCGCTTGGACAGCTTCTGCGTTGCCTGCTTTGTAGTTCTCAACTGTTTCTCTGGTCTCGGCTGCGAGTACTTCGCGATCTTTCGGGTTGCTCAGCTTGTTGGCGATATCTAGACCATCCATCGCATCCTTGGCGTAGAGGACGAGGCCATCGTACTCCGGTGCGATGCGGGTATGGGTAAATTTGCGGGTGAGCGCGGCACCGCCGACGAGGATCGGCACATCAATGCCTGCTTCTTTTAAATCTTGAGCTGTGGTGATCATCTGTTGGGCGGATTTTACCAAGAGACCGGAGAGACCGATCATGTCCGGCTTTGTCTCGCGGGCGGCTTGGATCAATTGCTCTGGTGGTACCTTGATCCCGAGGTTGACGATCTCGTAGCCGTTGTTGCCTAGAATGATCTCTACCAAGTTTTTCCCGATGTCATGCACGTCGCCTTTTACGGTGGCGAGCAGGATCTTGCCTTTGGAGGCGGAGTCGGATTTTTCCATGAACGGCTCAAGGAACGCTACAGACGCTTTCATGACCTCGGCACTTTGCAATACCTCGGCGACGATCAGCTGGTTGCCGTTGAACAGGCGGCCTACCTCTTCCATCCCGGCCATCAGTGGGCCGTTGATGATATCGAGCGGAACGTATTTTTCCAGTGCCAGCTGCAGGTCTGGGATCAGGCCGTCTTTGGAGCCTTCTACTACATAGCTTGCGAGACGTTCTTCCAATGTCAGGTTGGAGACCTCTTTTACTTCTACCTTTTTCTTCACACGATAGAAGTCAGTGAAGGTAGCGAGTGTCTCATCATTGGTGCGGAACAGCAGGTCTTCTGCCAGCTTGCGCTCATCCTCTGGAATCGAAGCGTAGCGCTCCAGCTTCTCGGTGTTGACGATCGCATAGTCAAGCCCTGCCAATGTACAGTGGTAGATGAATACAGCGTTAAGCACTTCGCGTCCTGCGGCAGGCAGACCGAATGATACATTACTTACCCCAAGGATCTGCTTGCACTCTGGGAAATGCTCGTTGATCAGGCGGATCCCCTCTACCGTCTCCAATGCGGAGCCGATGTACTGCTCATCCCCTGTACCAACCGGGAAGACAAGCGGGTCAAAAATGATATCCTCCGGCTTCAAGCCAAAATCATTCACAAGGATCTCGTAGGAACGCTTCGCTACCGCCAGCTTGCGCTCACGCGATACCGCCATGCCCTGTTCATCGATGGTACCGACGACCACAGCTGCACCGTATTTATGAATCAATGGGACGATCTCTTCAAAACGCTCCAGACCATCCTCTAAGTTAATCGAGTTGATGATGGCTTTCCCTTGGGAATATTTGAGGCCCAGCTCGATGACTTTCTTATCGGTAGAGTCGATCATGAGTGGAGCTTTTACTTTTTTCACGACGAATTGCAGGAACTGCTCCATGTCAGCCAGCTCATCGCGGTCCGGGTCAGCAAGACACACGTCGATAACATGTGCGCCTTTACGCACTTGGGCACGGGCGATGTCAGAGGCTTCCTCGTATTGGCCTGCGGCGATCATCTCACGGAATTTCTTGGAACCGATGACATTGGTACGCTCACCGACGAGCAGTGGACGGTTTTCTTTTTCGATATACAGCACCTCAATGCCGGATACTGCTGGCAGGTGTGGCTTGGTTTCGGTGCGTGGCTTGTAGTCTTTTAAGGTCTCGGCCAGGGCACGGATGTGGTCTGGTGTGGTCCCGCAGCAGCCGCCTGCGATGTTGATCCAGCCACGCTCAGCAAAAGCAGCCACCTTGGTCGCAAGGCTTTGTGGAGATTCATGGTATTGTCCGTTTTCATCCGGCAGACCCGCGTTCGGGTAACAGCTGATGCCACATTGCGCGATCTCTGCGAGGGAACGGATATGGTCGCGCATGAATTCAGGGCCGGTCGCACAGTTCAGACCCACGGTAATCGGGTTCAAGTGTTCAATGGAGATATAAAAAGCCTCAATATTCTGACCAGCTAACGTGGTGCCCATTGGCTCAATCGTCCCGGAGATCATCACCGGGATTTCATATCCAAGCTCTTCGAAGGCCTGACGAATCCCGATGCCGCCTGCTTTGACATTGAGCGTATCTTGCGAAGTTTCTAACAAAAGAAGATCGACGCCGCCCTCCATCAAGCCTTTTGCCTGACGGTAGTAAGAGTTCACCAACTGCTCAAAAGTCACGCCGCCCGTCAATGCCAGCGTCTTGGTGGTTGGCCCCATCGAACCTGCCACATAGCGCGGCCATTCTGGTGTGGAGTACTTGTCCGCCGCTTCCTTCGCGATTTTGGCTGCCGCGATGTTGATTTCCATGTCTTTTTCGGAAATGTCGTATTCAGCAAGTACAATATCAGTCGCCCCGAACGTATTCGTCTCGATGATATCAGCACCCGCTTCAAAATAGGTCTCATGAATGCCAAGAATCACATCTGGACGAGTCAGTACCAGCATCTCGTTGCAGCCTTCCAGGTCTTCTCCGCCGAAGTCTTCTGCGGTCAGATCCGCCTGTTGCAGCATCGTCCCCATTGCACCGTCTAAAATTAAGATTTTTCGGGCGAGTTGCTCTTGAAGTGTTGGTTTACTCATTCCTACTCCTCATTCCTGTCTAAGATAAAATAAAAAAATCCTCTCTCGAAAAATCGAGCAGAGGATGACATAACGATTCAAACATGTTTTAGTCCCCTCTCTCATCTCTCAAGCGTACTGCTTTGCTGGAATTGGCACCTGATTGTCGGTTGCCGAGGCTTCGTAGGGCCAGTCCCTCCGCCTCTCTTGATAAGAGAATTACTAATATTTGACTATCTGTAATATTAACATCATCATCAATCTTCGTCAACATCTCATTTTTTTCCAGTTGTATAGTCGAATCGTGACAGCCGCCCATTTTTGTCAGCCTCTGGGCGAATGCCCAAACCAAAGCGGGCATTGGCGTATAGACTGAAGCATAACCCAAAAGGAGGAGTTACATTATGAGTACATCATTCTTTGGCGGCGGTTTTGGTGATTGCTTCGCGTTGATTCTGGTTCTGTTCATCCTCTTGGTCATCGTAGGTGCAGCAGAAGACTAAACCGAATGACATCGCTCGTAACGAGCTGGGTAAAAGGAGGGGCTGATGCCTCTCCTTTTTTCTCTGCGGACGGCTTGTCCCAGACCGGCAAGATAATCGTGGGTCCGCTCCGCCCGCTGCCCGTTGCACCCACTCTGTTGTCACTCTTCTCCCCATCTGCTACGATAAAACCATGAAAGGAGCGATACCCCTCATGCAAGAGCACGACCAACTTCCCACCAAAAGCGAGTTCCTCTCCACTCTGGAGACCGTGAAGGAACTTTCCCAAAATGAATTTGACATCTACTCCGTCGTGAAGGAAAAGGCGACCGGGCAGCATTACCTGCGCTATCATTTTATTCATTATAATCTCTCCGAGGGTGGCCACCGTGACGCCTACGACTACTTCCTGCCGCTTGATTCCGACGACGTGCTGTCGATCGTGCTGGGCGATGCACCGTACCAGTACCCGGAGCATTGGCAGAAGGTCTACCTGCGCACCGGTCATGACGAGCGTCTGGTTTATTTTGACCCGACGGAGAACTTCGACATCGAAGGGGATGCCGAAGAGGAGCAGGCGATCCTCGAAGCGCTGGCCCGCTACAAGCAGGATTTTGCTGCAGCAGAGGATAAGGATGCCTTCACCAAGGAGTTTTTTGCGAAGCTTGAGCAGCTGCGTAAGCGCGGTTAACAATAAGGCTTGCCCCACAAGATAAAATTGGGGATTCACGGAAGGATAAAGTTGCAAACTCCCCGCTTGATCGCTATAATATGACAGTAATATGTAATCGCTGATGAGGAGAGTATGCATACAGCTAAATCGCCTAAGCGAGCCGGGGATGGTGGAAGCCCGGTGCGGAGCCGTTGCAGAAGCGCACCTCGGAGATGCAGGTCTGAACGCTTTTTTCCCTCCCCTGTACAATGTCGATATAGACGTACTGTACAGACAGGTCAAAAAATGCTGTGTAGGACTTGACGGGTCTGCCCGATATAGCAGCTTGAGTCGGTTTCCATCCTGTGCCTGCCTGTCTTGTCTGTAGACATGCCGCACAGAAGCAATGGGGACAAAAAGAGTGGCACCGCGGGAGATATCAACCTCTCGTCTCTTCCTTGGTACAGGTCAATGCGATCTGCGCCGTCGGAAGAGATGAGAGGTTTTTTGATGTTCTACTGGATGTTCTGATGAAGAGAAAGGATGATTACGCACATGAGCTACAAACAACTCGTCGCTGAAAAAATCAACAGCGCCCTGACCCAACTGGGTGTCGAAGACTTCTCCACCGAAAAAGTACTGGATATGCTGGAAACCCCGCCAAACCCAAAAATGGGTGACGTCGCGTTCCCTTGCTTCCAATTGGCAAAAGCCCTGCGCAAAGCGCCGCCGATGATCTCCCAAGAGCTGGCTGGTCACATCCAAGATCCGCTTTTTAAAGAAGTACAGGTAGCAGGTCCATACCTCAACTTCTTCTTCAACCAGCATGCCGTGACCCACAACGTGATCCAAACCGTAATCAGCCAAGGCTCTGCCTACGGTGATACCAACATCGGCCAAGGCCGTAACGTGCCGATCGACCTCTCCTCCCCGAACATCGCGAAGCCGTTCTCCATGGGCCACCTGCGCTCCACTGTCATCGGGAATGCGACAGCCAACATCCTGAGCAAGCACGGCTACCAACCAATCCGCATCAACCACCTCGGTGACTGGGGCACCCAGTTCGGTAAGCTGATCGTGGCGTACAAAAAATGGGGCGATGAAGAAGCGGTCAAAGCAGAGCCGATCAAGGAGCTGCTCACCCTCTACATCAAGTTCCACGAAGAAGCCGAGCATGACAAATCCCTTGAGGATCAAGGCCGCGAGTGGTTCAAAAAGCTCGAAGACGGTGACGAGGAAGCCAAGCACCTGTGGCAATGGTTCCGTGACGAATCCCTGCAAGAGTTTATGAAAATCTACGACCTGCTCGGCGTATCCTTCGACTCCACCGCAGGCGAAGCCTTCTATAATGATAAAATGGACCGCATCGTTGACCTGCTCGAGCAAAAAGGTCTCCTGACCGAATCCGAAGGCGCGATGGTCGTCTCCCTCGAGGAATACGACATGCCTCCTTGCCTGATCAAAAAACGCGACGGCGCTACCCTCTATGCCACCCGTGACCTGGCAGCTGCGCTCTATCGTCATGAAGAGTTCGATTTTGCCAAAGCTCTCTACTGCGTAGGCGGCGAGCAGCGTCTGCACTTCCAGCAAGTGTTCAAGGTGCTGGAGAAAATGGGCTACGACTGGGCGAAAAACATGCACCACATCCCATTTGGCATGATGCTCAAGGACGGCAAAAAGATGTCCACCCGTAAAGGGAAAGTGGTTCTGCTTGAGGAAGTTCTGGCCCAAGCGATCCACGATGTCAAACAGGTTATTGAAGAGAAAAATCCAACACTTGCTGACAAAGACGCTGTCTCTCGTCAAGTAGGTGTCGGCGCGGTAATTTTCCACGATCTCAAGCACTTCCGCCTCAATGATATCAACTTCTCTTGGGAAGAGATGCTGACCTTCGAAGGCGAGACCGGGCCGTATGTGCAATATACCCATGCTCGTGCCTGCTCCCTCTTGAAGCGCGGCGGCTATGTGCCGGGCGGCGAGATCAACATCGTAGAAGGTGCACTCGAGGGCGACGAATCCTGGGCGGTTGTAACCGAGCTTCTGCGCTTCCCAGAGGTGCTGGAGCGTGCATTGGAGGACTTCGACCCGTCACAGGTGGCGCGTTATGTGATTCTGTTGGCGCAGACATTTAACAAGTTCTATGCGCATGTACGTATCGTCGCTGAGGATGAAGCGGTGAAAGAGTCCCGCCTGCATCTGGTCGCTGCGGTGATTGAAGTGTTGAAAGAGGGTCTGCGACTGTTAGGGTTGCAGGCGCCGGAAGAGATGTAGGAGTGGATTAATCACTATTGAAATTTCTTTCGTTATAAGCTATTAGCAAAAGAGGTTCATGTTCACCTGATCTTTTTAAGGGTCAGGGAAACGTGAACCTCTTTTTTATGTAGAACATCAGTAAAGTCTATGCCTGATTGTTTTTTCAAGACACGCATATACAGAATTTTAGTTTACAAATTTTATAACAAGAAATAAATATTCCATTAATTGTATTGACTAAACATTTTGGGAGTTGTATATTCATTTTCGTTTTTAACAAATTTTAGGAAGATTCATTAAGTGAGACGCTTCAGCTATTGAAAGTAATTGTAATTCCAACATTATTATTTGGTTTTGGACAGATTGTCAATGGTGCTGACCTCTATTCTGGCGGTTATCCCTCATCGGTAGTGAGCAGTTTAAAATATGTTATTTCCGGTGCCCCAAATAGCACATATTCTACTATGATGAAAACAGGTGCAAATAGTTGGAACGGTGTTAGTTCAAAAGTTTATGTTTCTAATAATAATACTGGAGCCAAAATGAGTGTTATTTGTAACACAACTTCCTATAACACGGATGGAGTGGTTGGCCGAATGTACCCTTACTACTACGATACGTTCGGTAACGCTAAATATGATTCAACATATGTTAATATATGGGATGTGACCGATGTATATGGATATGAATTAGTAATGGAAGAGGAATTCGGAGATAACAATTATTTCCATCAATCCACATATGCCCATGAAGTTGGTCATGCGTTAAGTCTAAATCATCCTGCTTCTGGATCAGCAATTATGAGACAAGGGTGGGATGGGGTTCAGTATACAGTCCCTCAAACACTCGATAAAACAAATTTGAAGACGAAGTGGGGATATTAATTTATGAATGTTCGTTCTAAATCATTGATATTCACAGGACTTTCCCTAGTCGTACTGCTCGGGGCTTCTCTTACAATCGGCTCAACCAGTTCGAAGCAAAGCATTCATGAGCCAATCCAAAAAGCTGTTGTTCAAGGTACACATATCACTTACAGTACTGTAGAAGAATTAGAAAATCGGGCCGATCTAGTTGTTATAGGTAGCCCCGTAAAAAAATTCGAGGAAGAGACCGCTGTTGTTACGTATAACCAAGCAGGTCGATTTGAAGATTTCTATACACCTTCTGAGATCAAGATTAATGAAATCCTAAAAGGTACACATTCCGAGAAGATTATTTTTGTAAATCAGAATGCAGCCATTACAACTAATTTGGATGGAAAAGAAAAAATCATGCTAATTGATGAAGGCTATTCAGTCATGGAAAAAGGGAAGCAATACTTGCTCTTCCTTCGAAAAGTGAACGGCGAAAAATTTTCAGTAATTGCCGTAAATCAGGGGAAATATAACATAGACGGAACCGACGATGGTGAGAAGGAAGAAGCGAAGCATGATGAGTCGTATGCGAAACTACGAGAAAAGGTAAAGAGCAAATATAAGGATAAATTCAAATCCCCCTATTAAAAACAGGAACCACCATGTTCTCCTCGGGAACACGGTGGTTTTTACTGTTTCTTACCTTGCCTTACTCCTCGTCCATCTCAACCACTTTCTTCTTCTCCACAGCAAACCATGCCTTGTTCAGCAGCTCCACGAGCTTTTTCGGGAATGATTGCGAGGCTTGGACTTCGTTGCCGATGCCGTCTACTCCACGGTAGAGAAGGGCGGTGTCATCGTTTGGATCAGACATCGTCTCGATGACCATATCTCCGATTTTGCCGGCTACCTTCCATTCGGTAATCATCAGCTGATACTCGTCTGGAGCCAGCTCGATGTAATCGTCGGAGCCTTCAAACTCGATGACAGCATAGCCGTCTGGTTCGATGTCTGCTTCGTAGAGATTGCCGTTCGCTTTTTCGAAGAGTTGGATTTCGTCTGGGTTGTTGAGGTTTTCTTTGATTTGGTCGTAATTGTGGATCGTTACTTTAATGGTACGTTTCATAGGGTATCGCCTCGGACAGTTAGTTTTGGCGTGTCTGGCACGCGTATATGTATCTTATGCATTCTACCATGTTTGGGCGAGGTGTTTCCACTCCAGGTGTGGCGAAAGGTTGGCGGTTGGCAGATCAACTTCTACTCCCCTGCCTATTGTGCGACCAGCTCTTCTGTCAGCTCCTTGAGATACCGAATCTCCTCTGGGTGCCCATACGCTGCCGTTGCAGGGGTCTCCAGCACGAGTGGTAAGTCACGATCGCGTATCTCAAGCGAAAAAAGCATCTCACGAAACGCCTTCTCCCCAATCTCCCCTCTGCCGATCTGGGCATGCCTGTCGCGGTAAGATTGGGTCGGGTACATGGAGTCATTTAGATGGATGGCGCGCAGGTGCTCCAGATAGCCGAGCTCACGCGCCTTGGTCATGACGTCGGGCCAGTTGTTGCCGTTCCAGATGCCGCTGGCGAAGGCGTGGCAGGTGTCGAGGCAGAAGCCGACTTTTTGCGGGTGCTTGATCAGCTTGTGGATCTGGACCAGCTCCTCAAGTGTTGTCCCCATGCGATTGCCTTGGCCTGCGTTGTTTTCAAGCAGGATGAGGCTTTGTCCCTGCCATTGCTCCAGAATTTCGTTGAGGGTCTTGATCATGAGCTGGTAGCCGTACAGCGGGTCGGTCTCCCTGCCTTTGTACTGGCCGAAGTGGACGACCACCCCGACCGATCCGCAGGCATCTGTGATGGCGAGGTCATTTAGAACAGAAGCGATCGTGACAGCGCGCAGCTCAGGCTCTTCGGTACACAGGTTGGTCGGGTATGGGGTGTGGGCGATGGAGATGAGGCCGTGCTCCTCACAAAAGCGGCGGCAAGCCTCGGCGCTCCGCTGGTCGAAGGCTTTGACCGTCAGGCTGCGCGGGTTTTTCGGGAAATATTGAAAAGCCGAGGCTCCGTGTGCCAAAGCGGTCTCTGCGGCACCGAGATAGCCTTCGCGGATCGATGCGTGGAAGCCGAATCTCATCCGGGCTACTCCTCCAAGCGCATGATCGTATAGGAATCGCGGACCTCGGTCATATTGCCATTCTGCTCAGCCATCTCCAGCTTGGCTAGGATATCTTGCAGGACACTGGCGAAAATCAGGGTGAGTTCCCCTGTGTTCATCGGTTTTTGACTGTAGCGGGCGATCATTTGGTAGCCGATCCGTTTAAATTTCTCGGCGTCCTGCACCTCCAACGTATCACAGAGATCATGGATCAGAGAGGCGAGGACGGTGTTGGCTTGTTCGTAGATGTCTGCTCCTGCAGCGGTAGTGTTGGTGGTTCCGTCAGCGGTTGGGGTTGGGGTTGCTGCATAGCTCATACCGTGTCCTTCTGTTGGATTCGCTTGTCCACCAGAGATCACGACGGTGCCGCCTGTTGCCGGACGATAGTCTTGTGGTGTCGCAGCATGAACGTCCGTTGCAGTCGTGCTCTGACCCTCATATGCAGGAGCCGCCACAGCGTTGTTCATACCGGCATCTGCTCCTGTGCCCTCTAGTGGTACATTGGTGCCGTGGGTTGAATCGTTCAGTGGGTCTGCCATTGGAAATCCTCCCCTTTCCATATCGTTACTGGTAGGGTGGGATTAAAGCGGTTCTTCTATGCTAAAAAAATAGCCAACTCATGCAAAAAACATCCGATCTCCTCTGCACACACTCGTCTGCGTACATCGGGTCGGATGCTCTTGCGTAAAAGGTTCCGTCTTTATTTTTTTAATACCTCTTGCAGGTAGGACAGGTTCACGAAACCGTCGATGTTGTCGGATTGTGTGTAGCCTGCCTCTTTGCTGATCGCTGCCATCTCTTTGAGCACGTCTTCGTTGACTTCATAGGTGGCTTCGCTTCGTTCCATCGCGGCTTTGATGTCATTTTCATTGAGCTCTTTGCCGGTCAGGTCTTTGAGATGCTTGATCATGAGCTTGCGCGCTTCTTCCGGGTTCTCACGGATGAACTCGATGGAGCGGACATGTGCTTTGAGCAGCTTTTTGGTCAGCTCCGGGTTGGTTTCGGTGAAGGCTTTGGTTCCGAGTACGACGGTGTTGGTGGAGTCTTTGCCCCATGCGAACTGATCCCAGTTGAGCAGCAGCTTGCCGCCTGCTTTGGTCTCCAGATTGACACCCCATGGTTCTTGGGTGGAAGCGCCGTCGACGTCTTTTTGCAGGAACAGGGTCGCGGTGTCGGCAGGTGCTTGGGCGATCATGTCAACCGTACCGCCGCTGGTTTTGGTGCTGAGACCCACTTCTTTGAGCGCTTTGCGGAGCATGATGTCTTGGGTCGAGCCGATGACCGGGATCGCGATGCGTTTGCCGTCGAGGTCTTTGAGGCTGTTGATATCGGAATCACCACGGACGACAAGCACTGCACCACCGTTGACCGCACCTGCGAGCAGCTGGTGGGTCGGGTTTTTCAGATAGTTATTCATCGCGGGGCCTGGGCCGACATAGCCGTAGTCGATCTGGCCGGTGGACATTGCTTCCATGAACAGACCGCCGTTCGGGAAGGTCTTCGTCTCCAGCTTCACCTTTCCCAGTTCTTCCTGGTAAAAGCCTTTTTCAAGACCAACGATGGCAGCCATATGGGTCAGGTTCGGGAAATAGCCGAAGCGGACGGTCTCTGCTGGTTTGCCTGCGGTTTCCTGACTGCCGCAGCCAGTGACGACGAGAGCAGCGAGAGCGATGGTGCTAAGGAAACCTTTGACGAATTTTTTCATGATAGGTGAATTCTCCTTTAGATACGGGCAGATACGCCCCATTTTTTCTGTACGCTTTTCTCCATGCGGTTGAAGACTTGGTTGTCGATGATCGTACCGACGACACCGATGATGATCATAATCGCAAGTACGAGGTCCATCGATTGAAGCGAGCGTCCCATCTCCAGCAGGTGACCAAGACCACCTGTACCGCCAACGAGCTCCCCTGCCATCAGGGCGCGCCATGCGAATGCCCAAGCGACACGCAGACCAGAGATCAGATGCGGGACAGATGCGGGGAGGATGACGGTGCGCATCAGGTGAAAGCCGGAGGAGCCCATCGTGCGGGCGACGCGCAGGAAAAGCGGGTTGATATTCTTAAAACCGGTGCTTGATGTAACCGTCATCGTCCAGGTCGCCCCGATGGTGACGATGAAGAGAATCGGAGCCTCACCCAGCTTGAACCAGAGAATCGCAAGCGGCAGCCAGACGATGGATGGGATGGATTGCAGGGCGGTCACGAGGAAGCCCAGCGTATCATCTACCCATTTGTAGCGGGCGATGAGGTAACCCATCAGAAGTCCGAGTGTGATCGAGATGACGAAGCCAAAAGCGAGACGGCGCAGGGACAGATAAGTCGCTTCGAGGATCTGTCCGCTGATGAGCCCGTTGATCAAGGTGCCGAAGACGGTTGCTTCTCCGTTCGAGGAAAAGAATAACGGCGGAAATTGAAACGACGGGTATAAGCCGGACTTAGATATCGCTTCCCAGATTATGCATAGGATCGCTAAGAACAGCGCCCTTCTTATAAGAGTAGTCATCGCCCATTTCCTCCTTCAGTACCTTTTCCATTTCTTGTTCCAATCCTTGCAGCAGTCGTGCTTCGAGATGTCGCAGCACAGAGTCCGATAAGTCGCGTGGTCGGGCGGCTTCAACGGTGAATTCCTTTTTTATGATACCAGGACGTGTCCCCATCAGGATGATGCGGGTGGAGAGCATCACGGCCTCGCGGATATTGTGTGTGATGAAGATGATGGTTTTTCCTGTTTTTTGCCAGATGGTCTGCAATTCTTCGTGCAGTACCATGCGTGTCTGCTCATCGAGTGCGGCGAACGGTTCGTCCATCAGCAGGATTTCTGGGTCCATCACGAATGCACGGGCAATCGCGACACGCTGTTTCATCCCGCCGGAGAGCTCATGTGGGAACGACTTGGCAAAACGGGTCAGATGCACCATGCGCAGACCTTCCATGGCTTTTTCATGGGCTTCTTTTTTGCTCATGCCTTTGAGCAAGAGGCCGTAGGTGACGTTGTCGAGGACGTTCATCCATGGAAACAAGCCTGATTCCTGAAACACAACGATGCGGTCGGTGCCCGGTCCCTTAATCGGTTGACCATTGACGGTGACGATCCCATCGCTTGCTGTCTCAAGGCCTGCCACGATATTGAGGATGGTTGATTTCCCGCAGCCGGATGGGCCTAAGAGAGAGATAAACTCACCGCGCTCGATGTTGAGATTGATGTCTTGCAAGACGGTTAATGGTTGACTGCCGTCTCGTTGGAAACGTTTGTTGACGTTCTGTAGTACGACCTGCATCAGTTGGTACCTCCCTTGTTGGTATGGGTCAGTATGGAAAACATGTATGAAAAACGCGTTCGCGTTTCCTGACATCCTTTAATCCAAGTTTTTCGGTTGGGATTATAGGGTTTATTATTTTCCAACTGGCAGGTCTATGTCAATGTTTTTTTGAAAATCTGATAATTTTAATCGGACATACAATTCTGGGTCATATTCCACATATGTATCATCCTAGAGGGAATATAGCTTGGAAATGGAAGGATGGAGAGCGATGTGTGGAATTACTGGTTGGGTCAATCTAAGACGAGATCTGTCACATGAGCGCCCGATTCTTACGGCGATGACCAACACGCTGACCAACCGTGGTCCTGACGCAGCAGGTGTTCATCTGGATACCCATGCCGCGCTCGGTCACCGTCGCTTGGCAGTCGTCGACTTGGAGGGTGGAGCGCAGCCGATGACCAGATACCGTGGGTCAACAGCTTTTACGATGGTTTATAATGGGGAGCTGTATAATACGGAGGACATTCGCCAGGAACTGCTGGCGCGCGGACATCAGTTCCGCTCGCACTCAGACACTGAGGTGCTGCTGATTGCGTATCTGGAGTGGGGCGCTGGTTGTCTGGAGAAGTTGAATGGGATCTTCGCCTTCGCGATCTGGAATCCGGATGAGAAAAAGCTATTCATGGCCCGCGACCGGATGGGGGTCAAACCGCTGTTCTATTCGCACCGTGGCGACGACTTCATGTTCGGTTCGGAGCTGAAGGCCCTGCTCGCACACCCCGATGTGAAGCCAGAGCTTGACCGTGAAGGCTTGGCCGAGATCATGATGATCTCCCCTGCCCGCACGCCTGGTCACGGGGTATTCCGCAATGTGCGGGAGCTGCGCCCTGGTCACTATCTGGAGCTGGACGCAGACGGTCTTACGATCAAGCCGTACTGGGCCTTGGAGTCCCGCGAGCATACGGATGATTTCGACACCACCGTCTCCACCATCCGTGATCTGGTGATCGACGCGATTGAGCGTCAGCTCGTATCTGACGTGCCGATTGCCACCCTGCTCTCAGGCGGCTTAGACTCCAGTGCGATCACCGCTGTCGCGGCCAATCTGTTCCGACGCGAAGGAAAAGGCAAGCTGCACACCTATTCGATCGACTATAAAGGCAACGATGAATTTTTCCAGTCGAGCACATTCCAGCCTGACTCGGATGCGGCGTGGATTAAGCGGGTGTCAGAGCATTTCGGCACCGTGCATCACGACATCCTGTTCGACACCCCCGAGCTGGTGGAAGCACTGAGGACAGCTGTATCAGCCCGCGATACACCGGGGATGGCCGATATCGATGCTTCTCTCTACCTCTTCTGCCGTGAAATCAAAAAAGATGTGACCGTGGTTCTCTCCGGGGAGTGTGCGGATGAGATCTTCGGCGGCTATCCATGGTTTCATCAAAAGGATGCACTCTACGCTGGCACCTTCCCATGGGCGCGGCAAAACGAGGAACGGGTCAAATGGCTCAATACCGACACCAAAGACTGGCTCAAACCCGACGAATATGTCGCCCGCCGCTATCAAGAAACGATCGCCGAAGTGCCGCGGCTCGCCGGTGAAAGTGAGCTGGAAGCCAAGCGGCGCGAGATGTTCTATCTCAACCTCAACTGGTTCATGAACACCCTCTTAGACCGCAAAGACCGTATGAGTATGTACGCCAGCCTCGAAGCCCGCGTCCCATTCTGTGACCACCGGATCGTCGAATACGTCTGGAATGTACCGTGGGAGATGAAGATGCACAATGGCCGCGAAAAAGGTATCCTGCGCAAAGCCCTCGAAGGCGTGCTCCCGGATGACGTGCTGTACCGCAAAAAAAGCCCGTATCCGAAGACGCACAATCCGGCCTATGCAGAAGCCACCCGCGACTGGTTGCTGCAGGTGCTTGATGATCCGAGTTCACCACTGTTGCAGCTGATCGATGTTGAGCACGTCCGACAAGTGGCCCACTCCGATGCCGCGGCTTCCGGTACACCGTGGTTTGGACAGCTGATGAGCAAGCCTCAGATGTTTGCTTATCTGGCGCAGCTGGATAAATGGCTGCGGGACTATAACGTACAGATCGTCTAAAGATGAGCGCCCTCTCGATCCGTTATCCACCACGGACGAGGGGCGTTTTTTCATGTTCCTAGGTTCCTGCTCTGACTAAATCCTCCTCCAACTGCTCACACTGGAAAAACAAAGACTACGGACGGAGAAGAAACCCACCATGAAAGAGAAGCAGCCCCTTTTCCCGCCCCTGCTACACGCAGGTCTTTTTACCTTGTCCTCACTGCTTGGCTTCATCATCATCTCGATCCTGACGGGGAATGATCTCTTGTCCGGCTGGGATCAGCAAATATCCGGTGCTATGGAAAACTGGCACGTACAAGAGCTTCTCTCGCTCATGCGGGTCTTCTCCTATATCGGATCGATGCCCAACGTATTCGTCATCCTGCCTGTCTTGTTCCTGATCTGCTGGATGATGACTGGGACTTGGGGCTGGTGGCGTTTTTATCTCACTGTTTTGCTCGGCTCTTATCTGTTCAACGAAATCGTCCGGTTCGTTTTCTTGCGTCCACGTCCGCCCCTTCCGGATATGGAGGTGGTCAACCGTCATGGGTTTCCAAGCAATCACGCGGTCGGGGCATTCGTGCTGTACAGTTGTCTGCTGTTGATTCTGTGGCCGCATGTTGGCACGGTGCGGGGCCGTATGTGGCTGGTGACAGCTTGCTTGGTCATGGTGGTTGTCATCAGCTTCAGCCGGGTGTTTTTGCATGTGCATTATCCAAGCGACATCCTGGGCGGCTGGCTGCTTGGGGCAAGCTGGCTGGGGTTGTGTCTGACATGGCAGGAGATCCAGCGGTTGCGCCAAGCCCGGGCGCATTAACCCTCCTTTTTCTGCCAATAATATAAGAAGCAATCCTGGTTCAATCAAGAAGGGAGTCTTTTTGGTGTGGCTAAACCGCTACTTCATCCGCCATCTGTACTGGCCGTTGATGGAACGCTATAAAGGAAATCGGATTCGTGCTTATCTCAAGGAGCTGCAGCATTGCCAAAAGCTCTCTCCTGAGATGCTCCGCGCCTATCAAGAACAAAAGCTGCGGGCGCTCCTGACTCATGCCGTCGAGCAGGTACCTGCGTATCAACCTTATCGAGAGCTTGTGCAGGCTGGATCAGGCAGTGTCTTCGAATTGCTGGCTCAGCTTCCCCCGCTGACCAAAGAGCATTTCAACTCTCATCGAGATACCTATCTGTCCCGTGACGCCCATCCAGAGCGGCTGATCTCCAACCGTACAGGCGGGTCGACTGGTGAACCGACGCTTTTTTACCTTGACCGTCCTACTGTCGAGCACTACGAGGCAGCGCGGTGGCTGGGCCTTAGCTGGCATGGGATCGGGATTGGCGACCCATCCGTGATGATCTGGGGTTCTCCGATTGAGCTGAATCAGTTGCAGTCCAAGCGCTACCTCTTCAAGGAACGCTGGCTGAAAAACCGGCTGATGATCCCGGCCTACCGCCTGCAGGAGCCAAAGCTGGATACCTATCTCCAACAGATTCGTCGCCACCGTCCGGCTTATCTCTATGGCTACGCCTCTGCACTCGCCCTGCTGGCTGAACTGATGCTGCGCAATGACCGCAAGCTTGGCTTTACACTCAAAGCAGTCGTCTCCACTGCCGAGACCCTCACCCCCAAGCAGCGGGATCTGATCGAGAAGGCATTTGCCACAACAGTGGTCAATGAATACGGTGCGCGGGACGGCGGTATCCTCTCTTATCAGTGTCAGGCGGGGCAGATGCATGTATGTTCCCCCAACTGTTATCTGGAGGTCGTCGATCTGGCCACAGGTCGCGCAGTCGAGCCAGGGCAGCGTGGTGCTCTGCTTGTTACCGATCTGAATAACCGGGTGATGCCGAGACTGCGCTATCAATTGGGCGATGTGGTCGCTTTTGCTGACTCTGGCTCTGGCTCTGGCACTGTTTCTGCCTCTTCCACCTGCCCCTGCGGCAATCCGTTCCCGGTACTTACGCATATCGACGGTCGAATCGACGACACCTTTGTCTCCCAATCCGGCGATTACGTGCACGGACACTTCTTCAATCATATCGCGCGCAATCTGGACGGTATCCGTGCGTTTCAGATCACACAGCATTCGCCTGATCATCTCACACTGAAGCTGGTGACGAACGAGGACTATACGCCTGAGATGGAAGCGGCTTTTGTCCATGAGATTCATCAGGTCTTAGGGGAATCGGTTTTGTTGCGTGTGAAGCATGTAGATCAGATCGCCCCCTCTGCATCGGGCAAAATCCGCTATGCAATCCGCGAGTTTCCACTGCCTGGTCCTGCCTCCTCGACAGGTGAGTCACCATCCATCCCGACGACGCTGCCAGAAGAGTTGTTCCCCGTCGCCGAAAACAAACCGATGGAGTTAGCCTGAACTTCTTTTGATAGAGGCAAGCCGAATTTCGTCCTGCTAAGCAAAAACCAGCCTCCTCTTCATTGAACTCACCCCAATTGTCGGAGACACCTAACAACTGGACGTGCGGTTCACATCGGACAGGCTGGTTTTTGGTGTTGTCAGCAGATGGAAGTAGCTAGTAAGATATAGGTAAAAATATTCAGTCGTCCATGAGCTGCATAGCAGGACGACCATGACAGGAGTTGTACAATACTGGCATCCCATTCCCGATCGAATTTCAAACACAATAGTGGTGGCGGTGCCGGTGATTAGCATGATGAAGATGAAACCAAAAGTGTTGCTCATCTACGGTGATGCTCTGCCACCTTTCCAACATATTCAAAAGATTATCAATACATATAACAAATACTTCCTCAATGATAGGGAGAACGGTGTCAGCGCTGATCAGTACTATGAAATCTGGATAACCGTACGCCATACTGGACGTTCTGGCAGAAAACAGCTTGATTACACGCCAACTGTCCCTGTCAAGATAGCGTTTCTGCCCAGATTCCTAGCTATTTTCGAAGCCTTAAAAGGAACGGTCCATCTATGCCAAACTAAGCACGAACATCCTACCATTGAGCTCTCAGGTATGGAATACGAGGGCTATTGTTATTATTTAGATAACGAAAAAGAAAAAATCATCTTCTACGAAAACCTCTGGACGAAGGTAGATGTGCAGGAAGATTCGGAGGAGGCTTTGGCCCGGCTGATTACATCCTGTCACGAATAAAGAATCATGTTTGCGAGAAACGAAACGGGACGAGAATCAGGCGTTCATCGTTGAACCTTCCTATCCCATGTTTGATTCATTCAATAAGCGGCAGACCGGAACATTTGGGCTATGTTCCAAGTCTGCCGCTTATCGTTATTGCACTTCCCTATTTTCCCTCTATTTCACGTAAATCTGACTCCCCGCTTCACGGAACTCCTGAGACTTCTCCTCCATCCCAGCTTGGATCGCCTCTTCAGACTCCAAGCCCTGCGTGGCCGCATACTCACGGATATCCTGCGTAATCCGCATCGAGCAGAACTTCGGCCCGCACATGGAGCAGAAGTGAGCGCTTTTTGCCCCCTCAGCAGGCAAGGTCTCGTCGTGGTACTCGATGGCCCGCTCCGGATCAAGCGACAGATTGAACTGATCATGCCAGCGGAATTCAAAACGTGCTTTGGACAAAGCGTCATCACGGATTTGCGCGGCAGGGTGGCCTTTGGCGAGGTCGGCGGCATGGGCGGCGATTTTGTAGGCGATTACCCCTTCGCGGACGTCCTCTTTGTTCGGCAGACCCAGATGCTCTTTTGGTGTTACATAGCAGAGCATCGCGGTGCCGAACCAGCCGATCATCGCCGCCCCGATCGCAGATGTGATATGGTCATACCCCGGCGCGATATCGGTCGTCAGCGGCCCGAGTGTGTAGAATGGAGCCTCATGGCAGATTTCCATCTGCTTGTCGACGTTCTCCTTGATCTTGTGCATCGGGACGTGACCTGGGCCTTCGATCATCACCTGGACGTCGTGCTTCCATGCGATCTTAGTCAGCTCTCCCAGCGTCTCAAGCTCAGCGAACTGTGCCTCGTCATTGGCATCGGCAATCGAGCCTGGGCGCAGACCGTCACCAAGGGAAATCGCCACATCGTATTGCTTGAGCAGCACGCAGATTTCCTCAAAATGCGTATATAAAAAATTCTCCTGATGATGCGCCAAGCACCATGCCGCCAGAATTGAACCGCCCCGGGAGACGATCCCAGTCACACGCTTGGCAGTCATCGGGATGTAGCGAAGCAGCACTCCCGCATGAATCGTAAAATAGTCAACGCCCTGCTCACACTGCTCGATCAAGGTGTCACGGTAGATCTCCCATGTCAGCTCCTCTGCCTTCCCGCCGACTTTTTCCAGTGCTTGATAGATCGGTACCGTACCGACAGGAACAGGGGAGTTGCGGATAATCCATTCGCGGGTGGTGTGGATGTTTTTGCCTGTGGACAGATCCATGATCGTGTCAGCACCCCAGCGGATGGCCCACGTCATTTTTTCCACCTCTTCTTCGATCGAGGAGGTGACGGCGGAGTTGCCGATGTTGGCATTGATCTTAACATGAAAATGGCGTCCGATGATCATCGGTTCACTCTCAGGGTGATTGATATTGACCGGGATGATCGCCCGCCCTGCGGCTACCTCGGCGCGGACGAACTCAGGGTCAAGCTTTTCGCGGATTGCGATGTATTCCATCTCAGGGGTGATGATCCCTTGCTTGGCATAATGCATCTGGGTGACGGCGCGGCCTGCTTTGGCACGGAGTGGGCGTGACTTCACATGCGGATATACCTCCCGATTGGCAAATGCGTCTGCGGCCTCGGCAGTCAGGCTTTTGCTCTGATACCCCTCGTCCTCTGGCTTCACTTCACGCCCTTGGTACTCCTCTACATCGCCGCGCTCCTGAATCCACTCGGCTCTGAGCTCTGGCAGACCACGTCGGATATCGACCTGATGCCCGGGATCGGTGTAGGGGCCGCTGGTATCATAGACTTGCACAGGTGCATTGGCTTCTTCGCCGTATCGGCCTGTGGACGGTGCCAGCGAGATCTCGCGTACGGGTACGCGGATATCGTCGCGTGAGCCGGTCAGATATACTTTGCGGCTGGCTGGAAAAGGTGTGATCGGTTGCATGGTAGACATGTGAGGAACCTCCTTGGGTTTTCACACTAGGGGACACAGTTGCAGGCCATAGCGGGAGTGAAATCAAAAAAGCCGGAGTCGCTTTGTTGAAAAAGGACCCCGGCTTTTCGTATCAGCTGGTTGTTGGGTGGCTTCACATCACAGGTGGACATCTTACTCTTATGTCATCCCCGTCTTATATGCGTCGTGGACAGTCAGCTCGATATCCATGTACCGTATCTGTACCATGAATCCTCACTGCCACGATTGACCCACCAAAAAACAGCTTCTCGTCTATGCCTATCTACTTTCCTACGCTGGTATTACCCAGATCAGGTCCCGAGGGTCTAAGGAACTTCATCGCGTTCCCATTCTCAGCTCAAGCTCTTGAGCACCCCTAGTAGTGAATGTGTAGTTTTTTCGTACGAGTGTTACCTTACACGATGTTGGTAAGAATTGCAATCATTTTTTTGATGTTTGCTTGTGAAGCTGGACGATTACCGCGTCACCGTTGCCGGAAGTGCGAAGCTCGACTTGATTATACATGTCGCGGTTGTCTTCGATCTCTCGGCCTGTATTCTCCGGCACATAATAGCGGTCAATCCCGCCGTAATTGACGAAGTACGCTTCGTCAGTGGCCCCAACGTATTGGATAGTCCCTTTTAGCACGGCTTGGTTCGGCTTCAACTCCGGCTTGTTCAGATAGATGCCGACTGCTTCGTGCCACGGGTTCTGTTTTTTCTCCAGCACGACGTAGACTTGCGTGGCGCGGTCGAAATAGTCTTGGCCCTTGGTGAGTGCCTTGATTTCGTCATCGATGACCGTTTTCTTATCGATTTCTTGGATCTCATAGCCGATAATCACGTAGTCCCCATAGAACAGGTCGGTCGGATCAATCGGCGCGGTCTTGAGCAGGACAACTTGCCCGTTCGCCTCGATGTAGTGATATTTCCCGACGATTGAGAACAGGATGACCAGCTGTAGGGCGACGATCAGCCAAAGACGAATGCTTTTCAGCTTTTGCATCATACCTGATCTCCCCCTTCCTTGGCTTCCTGTACCCACTGGCGGCGTTTGCGCTCGATGAAGTAGCTGAGCACGAGCAATAGCACCCCGCCGATGAGGAAGAACAAAGATTTATCCATGAAGTCCCAAGCGAGGTTGACATAGGCGATAAAGCAGGTGATACCGAACAGCACCGCCCCCACGTTGATACGGAAAATATCGCGCATCCGCTCGCCGCTCATGATCATCCCGAGCGTAAAGAGGAACAAAGCAAGCTGCTGGATCAGGTCTGCATACTCATAGACCCCCCGCGTGGCATACTCATCCGGTCTGACGCCAATTTCACTTGTCATAAACGTTACCGCATACATGGCCATCAGCGGTATAAACGGGATCAGATCGATCAGGCTGCCGAGCTGCTTTTTGCGCAATGCCGTGAAGATATAGGCAGCCATCAGAACAAGCATCACGACCCAGACAGAAACATCTGCCATGTTGGCATATGGCTGTATTTCATCAGCAAAAATGATCAGCATCGAGAACCCCATGATTCCGATATAGCCGGCCATCCGCAAGACTCCCGGGATCGGTGACGCTGTTGTTGGCAGCAGCTGCGCCAAGACGAGTGTCAACAGATACAGCGCCAGATAGGCCAATCCTTCACCCAGATCATTGATATCCACCATCGCCGCCCCCAGCACCGTAATCAGCGCAATCACGGTAAACCAGCGCGAACGGAATTTCCAGATGAGCGGCACCATCCCTACAGCAAACAACAGATAGTACAAGACGATATCCATCGTCTCACGGCGACTGTCAATTCCATACATCCCCGCCACTGCAAAAATCCCAAGCGCCATCACCGCAAGCGCACGAGAACGGTAATGCCATGCCACCAGCACCGCCCCGACGAACCACAGATAGAACGCCGTTGCCGGATTCGCGGAGAGATGATACATCTGCCCGATCAGGAAAAATCCAGCGCCATAAATCGCCACCCCAATGATGGCAAATGCGATTCCTAAGCGCTCATACGCTTTTTTGTGGAACCATTCTGCCGCCCCATACGAAGCGACCAGCGACACCACGATAATCCCGAGGCGTGCCCCGTGTGACATCCCATCCCAGTTGGACGCGATGAAGGTCAGCACGCTCAATGCGATTAGGACAGCTGCCAGAATCGGCAGCGTACTCATCCGTTTGCCCTGCGGATAGCGTGCCGTAATCTGGTTGTACTGCTCCTCGCTGATGACCCCCTCATCCCGCCATTTTTTCACTTCCTGAAGCAAAAAATTCAGGTTACTCATGCTGCTCCCTCCCTTTTTCCAGCTCTTGGAGCCGCGCGTACGACTCCTCTTCATCCATGCTGTAGTAGTGTAGATAATCCGCATGATCCAAAATCCGATAATGCCCGGTCAGCACATGCTTTTGCAGACAAAAGTGCGCTGTCTTCCGCATCTCATTCCACCACACCTTGCCGCCCATCGTCTTGTACCATGCCTTAGACGTGGTCTTCGTGGACACCAGGTCGACGATCTCCAGCACCGAATCCCCATACATCGACTGGATAATCTCCCCCCGGCGAAACAGGACAGCGATCAGGGCCGCCGCCGTAAAGTTGAGCGCCTGTCGTCCCTTCTCCACCTGCACCAGCGTCTTCTTGGAGAGCCCGACAATCTCTGCCATCCGGTCTTGGGTGTAACCGGCCTCGGTGCGGATCAATTTGCATTTTTCAGAGATCATGGCGGCGAATTGTTCTTGGGTAAATTCCATCTTAGCTGGCACCTCTCTATCGGGTTATCTGTTTGGACGCACGGGCATGCGAAAAAGTTACACGCTGGCCTAATGGTGTAATTTTACACAAAACGAGAATTTATGTACACAAAATTTTCCAAACCAATCGGATTGTATGCAGGCCGCATAACGAAAAAAACCGCCTCTTCCGAAGATCAGAAGAGACGGTTTTTTCTATCAGCAAGTGTGATTGATTATAAACGTGACAGCAAAAGATGCTATAAGCCAGGTTCTGTACTCCCGTGCTTCAAACGGGTCCTACCCTCGCACTAAGAGTGATAGCCATCTATCTATGGTGATGACTCACCATCCATCCCTTCAGTTGAATTCCCTCGGGATGGTTCCCCTACCAAATTTGGGTTTCTCGCTCGCAGGGTTTACCGCGTTCCATCTCCCCTGTCGCCAGGAGAGCTACGTTTCTGTGGCACTTTCAGCGTACTCGGGTCTCAGGGAGAACCCTTTCCACGCCGTCAGCCCAGCCGAAGCCGAACTGCCCTGGTTTGCACCAGGTACGAACACTCCAAGCATCTCAGCTTGGGCGAGCCTGGACTTTCCTCTATCGTCGATCACCACGAGGGTGACCACGACAGCGACTATCCACATCTTTTGCTGTTGTCTTGTTGACAATGATTAATCTATCACATCCGATACAGCTGGGTCAACCGCGTTCTGCTGGCAAACATGGGATTTTGTGCTTGTCACGGGATTGCGAGAGATTTATAATGATATCCTTGCACAAAGATACGTACGGAAAAAAGAGCCGGATGAGCGCGTTACGGGCGTGTCTGGCCCTACTGAAAGGATGATCGTGATGAGTGAGAATACCAGCCTGTTTGAGACCCAATTGATCGGAGAACGCGTCACCCTGCGGCTGTTGACGCGTGAGGATGCGCCTGCCTATCTCGATTATCTGAAGCGCAATGCCGGATTCCACGAGCCATACTCCCCGATTCGCGGCGATAACTACTATACGATGGAGACCGCGATGAATCTGGTCGATCAGGTCCAGCGTGTGACCAATGATCAGCAGTATACGTTCGGGATCTTTGCCAAAGGGACGGGCCAGCTGATCGGTAAGCTCAATATCTCCAATATTACGCGCGGAGCATTCCAGAATGGATTCTTCGGCTATGATATGGATGAAGCACAGCAGGGTCGCGGCTATATGACCGAAGCGGTGAAGCTGGCGACTGGGTTCGCCCTGTATGGCTTGGGGCTTCATCGTCTTCAGGCATCCATCATGCCGCGCAACATCGGTTCGCAAAAAGTAGTAGAGCGCGTCGGCTTCGTGCGTGAGGGCTTCGCGGAGAATTATCTTTATATCTACGGGGTGTGGGAGGACCATTTTCTCTATGCCATCACGCTGGAGCGGTATGAGCAGCTGTATGGGAAAAGAGAAAGATAGGCACATACGCTTGGTTTATAGTACAATGAAAGAGTTGACCAAGACATCAGCCAAGATTTGACCATATACATACACAGCCTACTTCACAGGAGGGTGGCAGATGCTCACGATTACCCCGCTGGCGGCGGCACGCTTACATATGCTGATCCAACAAGAGCCGGATGCCGACGTGCTTGGCATCAGCGTACAGGTGGTCACGACCGGCTGTTCCAGCTTTTCGTATAACATCACGATGACCGAGCGCGGCCCACGCGATGAGTGTGAGGAGATCGCCGGACTTTCCCTCTTCTATCAAATCACCGACATCCCGCTGATTCAGGGACTGGTGATTGACTTTGACAAAGAGACAGGACGCTTCCACATTTTCAACCCGAACCCACCTGCGGCAAGCTGTCCGATTGGATAAAAAGGAGGAACTGCACATGCTGGTATTACCTTTTGATGGAAAAGAACCGATCATTCACGAATCCGTCTTTCTCGCACGCGGCTCAGTGGTCTCTGGTGACGTCGAGATTGGCGAAGACAGCCAAGTCTGGTACAACACCGTCATCCGCGGCGATATCGCTCCGACACGTATTGGCCGTCGTGTGAGTGTCCAAGACAACAGCACCCTGCACCAGAGTCCCAACAGCCCCCTGATCATCGAGGATGAGGTAATCATCGGACATAATGCGGTTCTGCACAGCTGCATTGTGCGTCAAGGCGCATTGATCGGGATGGGTTCCATCGTGCTGGATGGTGCAGAGATCGGCGAAGAATCCATGGTAGCGGCAGGTGCGCTCGTACCTCCAGGCATGAAAATCCCACCACGCTCGCTTGTCGTCGGCTCCCCTGCGAAGGTGAAGCGTGAATTGAGTGAAGATGATTTTAAGGAGTTCAGACGGATTCGCCAGTCTTATGTGGACAAAGGAAAGATCTACCGTGAGCTGGAAAAGAATCCGATAGAGCGTCCGTAAGTATAGATAGGTCAGCAGAAAAAAGAAGTGGGTATCCCTGATCATTGGGGACACCCACTTTTTTGATTACTTTTTATTCTGGTTGTCTGTACATCCATACGAATTTCCTGATTGTTAGCCTATCGTATTGTATGCCCGTTTATTTTTCTGTTTATTTACCTACACACATTCATACTGTTACTCTACACGTTCTGGAGCTCTATCATCGAAACACCTTATGCACCTGCGGCATATAGGCAAAAGACTGACCAAACACCTCATCCGGCTCACCATCTGCCACCACCTGCCCTTGGAACAGCACCGTCACCCGGTTAGCATAGGTCGCAGCAAACTCCACGTCGTGTGTGATCATCAGCACGGCCTTCATCGGCAAGGTATGTAGCAGGCGGCACAGGTTTTCTTTTTGCGCCAAATCCAGACCGCGTGTCGGCTCATCCAGCAGCAGCACGTCGGGCTTGCCCGCCAGCACGATCGCCAAGGCCAGCCGCTGACGCTCTCCCCCGCTTAGGTCGTGTGGATGACGGTAACGGTAGGCAAGCAGTCCAAAGGTGTCGAGCAGGCTGACCAGCTCTATCTCCTGCTGCTCTTTTGGCACGTCCAGCCTCGTCAGCGTGAACAGAATCTCCGCCTCCACCGTGTCATGCAGAAAATAATCGTTCGGGTTCTGCGACAGGTAGCCGATCCGTCTCCACGCCTGCTGCCAAAAGTCTGGGCGAATCGGTTCATTGTTCCACATCAGCGTTCCGGTGGTGGGAGTGATGACTCCAGCCAACAGCTTGGCCAGTGTGCTTTTGCCGGCTCCGTTCTCGCCGAACAGTGCGATGCGGTCATGTTGATGGAGCGTGTAGGTCAGATCGCGGATAATAGGCTGGTGTGGGTCGTAGCCTGCTTGGGCTTTGGTGATGGTGAGGATTGGTTGGTTCGGTTGTGATGTGTGGTCGGGCTTGTTTTTTGTAAAAAGGCTGGTGAGCTTGCTCCAGAAGGTTTGGCCTGTGGGTGACGGGGTGGCATGATTGTGGTTAGGATGGTTCGATTGTGTCTGATTTCGTTGAGCTTGATTTGGAGGGGCTTGATTTGGTTGAATCCGATTTGGATGAGCCTCACTTGGCCCTTCCTGATCTGCTCCACTCTGCTTCGTAACCAGCCTATGGGTGACTGACTTTTCACCCGTAGCACCTGCTTTTGTTACGACAATATTTCCCGATGTAATACTTTCTTTCTTCACAGCGCTTCCAGTTTTCCCCGTCTCATCGACGCCACTCCACTGTTTACCACCCGCACGCAATATCGCCCGCGCGTCTTTTACTGTCAGTGGAATCTTTTGCCGATGCGACTTGCCGTCAGCTACTGTCGTAGTTCCCTGGACAGCAGAAGCACTTCCATCCTCGACTCGTGCGACAGTAGCTACACTTCCACCCTCCACTCGCGCAACAACAGAATTCCTTCCACCTTCCACTACCTGCTCACCCCAGCCCTGCCCAAGCGCATACCTCGCCACCGGCGGCAAGAACGCCTGCCACTCCTTTTTCTCCTCCTGCGCCCGCTGCACGAAGCCATCCCTTGACCCGTTATACACAAGCCGTCCTGCCTCAAACAGCAGAATCCGATCGGCCACATGAAAACACCGCTCCACCCGATGCTCACTTAGCACCACGGTCAGCCCCCAGTCTTCATTAAGCCTGCGCAGCGCATGCAGCACCTCTTCGGCATGGATCGGGTCGAGCTGTGATGTCGGCTCGTCCAACAGCAAGCCCTGCGGAAAAGGGGCGAGGACACTGGCGAGCGCCACCCGTTGCTTCTGACCTCCACTGAGTGTCACGATCTTTTCCTGCAAAATAGGGCCCAGACCAAACAGCTGACTGATCTCCGCCAGCCTGCTTTTCATCTCGGCGAGTGGATTGCCCAGATTCTCCATGCCAAACACCAGCTCACGCTCCACTGTTGCCAGAAGCAGCTGCCGTTCCGGGTCTTGGTTCAGAAAGCCAAGCCTCGACACGATCTCCTGCTGGCTCAAGCCAGACAACGACCGTCCCTCCAGCTCTACTTCGCCCCTGATCGTTCCTCCGTAAAAGCGCGGCACCAGTCCGTTCAATGCACGTAAAAATGTCGACTTTCCACTGCCGCTGTTGCCGAGCAGCAGCACGAATTCACCCCGCCCGATCTCTGCGGTCACATCTGTCAATGCAGGCTCTGACGCCTCCGGATATTGATAGGTCAGGTTCTCTATGCGTATAAATTCACTCAATCCGTATTCCTCCTGCCAAGCCACATCAGCGGGATACTCCACACCGCCGCAAGTACAGCCAAAAACATCAAATCGCCCACCCAGTCATACCAGATCAACTGTGGATAAGTAGCGAATCTGCCAAAATCAAGCCCCCAGCCAAACATCGTCAACCCAAAGATCCCGACGATGACAAACAGCACCAACTTTTCATGATCCAGCATCTCAACCGAGCGGTAAAAGCTCCGTCTGCCACTGCCAAAACCGCGGGCGTACAGCGATTCGGCCGTCATCCACGAACCCTCCAAGGATGACAAAAGCAACGGTTTTAGCAAAAACTGCCCGTAGGCAATCCGCTCCTTAAAGGTTGGGTTGGCACTCGGATAGATCCCCCGTGTCCGCGCCACCTCAGTGATCCGCTGCAGCTCTCCCGCGAGAAACGGAAACAGCCGGATCGCCATCACCGAGGTGATCACGAAGCGTGGCGCGATGCGGGCGAACTGGAACAAAAAGCGGTCATGATCGACAAACCACTGATACGCCATCGTCCCAAACAGCATCACCAGCAGACGCAGATTGGAGAGAGCGGCATACACCACTTCCTCCAGCGTCAAATCCAGCCGTCCAATGACGGGAACCAGCGGACCTTTCCACAGAAACGTGACGCCATTGCTTGAGAACAGCGGGCCGACCAAGAAAAACATCCCCATAAAGACAAGGCCCATTCCCAAAAACGGAAGCACCCGCCGAAGACATCCTTCGATCTGAAGCCACACCGCCAAAAAGACGAGCTGTCCCACGAGCAGCACAGGACTGTCCCACAGAAACGCCGTGATCACATGGGTCAAGATGAGGGCCAGCACGACGCCGGGATGTACTTTCTGCCACCGGGTCTCTACATTGGTCATAAGGCTCGCTCCTCCTTGACTCCAGCAATCTCTCTGGGCTTCTCCACCGACGATAAGGCCGCCGCCTGTACCACAGATTCTCTCGTTGTCACCAGCTTCCGGTGATAACGGGCAAAAATCCGCGCAAAACTCACCGCAAACAGCGAAGCAAATACAAAATTGCCTACCGCATGAGCCGTATCAAAGCTGAAGCTGCTCACATATGCACCAAAAAACGTGCCCCAATTGGCATATTTCCCTTGCGAAACAATATACCAAAGATTCATAATCCATCCGAACAGATAACCCCACAAAGCACAGAACAGGACGAACGTCCACTTTTTCGCGGTGGTGGCGAGGAGCGGACGAAGGACTGTATCCTCCCCTTTTCGCTCCATTACCTTGCCCAATCCCCCGCCGAATGCTCCTGCCAAGCCCCAGCTCAGCATCTGCCACAGCGTCCACGGCCCCTGCCCGAAATACATATTGGACAGCACAGCCGCAATCGCCCCGACCAAAAATCCGACACGCACACCGAATACGTACCCCGAGAGCATCACGAGAAAGGTCGTGGGCTGCACATTAGGCAAAAAGCCAAACGGAATCCGCGCAACCGCCGCAACCGCACCCAATGTGGCGATGACGGCGAGCTTTTTCTCATCCGTTTTGCTTTTCTCAAACCAGATCAGCACCAGCGCAAACAAGCTGGCGATGCCAATCAATAAGCCAAGCGACAGACTCATTGCTGTGTACCGTTACCGGCCAATACCGGCAGACGAACAGATTGAGACGGGTGGCCTTCGAACAGGACTCCGACATGTGCGTACCATTTCGGTGCCGCAGGCTGTTCACTTGTATGGAACGCTTCTGCTGCCACATCGACACCCTCCGCGCCTGTACCTGCGACGATCCAGAGTGGCATCCCACTGTACGGATTGGTCGCGCTGATGATCGCTCCTGTATTTGGCTCTGTATAGGTCTTCACCTTTTTACCGTGGCTGTCATAGCTTGTGATGCCTTCCGCAGTCAGATCGACGAGCAGTCCCACACTCCCCTTGTCTTGGGAGATCTCCTGCAAAAAGGCTGACGATGCCAAGCTCTTGCTGTCCCCTACCACGATGACGGTACTGTCTGTGTCGGTTTGGAAGCGGTTTTCGTCCCACGCTGCCGCTGTTACCGACTGACCGCGTACCTTGCTGATCGCCTGTGCGACCTGATCTGCCTGCTTTTCAAAGCCTTTTGCCGCCATGATCACAAGCGGTGCCGGCTGTTCCTGACCACGCGGGACGAACGGATGCGGGTAGGCAGCAGCAATCGATTTGCTGTCAAAGGTACCCTCGCCCCACTCATGATAGTCCCACCAGATCACATCGCCTGTTGCAATCGGGTACTCACGCGCACCGACATCAGCCATCCGGCCATTGACATAATAGAACCAATCCTGCTTTTTGCTGCTGGCATCTCCCGGCTTATATGTGGAGGCAAGCCCCAGTATCGAATCGACAAAACCGCCGCCATAGCTGGTCTTCACCTCTTTTACCTGTCGGGTGAGCACATCCATCACCGTGTCATTGGCTTCGATTGGGACTACCTTGGCGAACAGGGTGTGATGACCATAATCGCGTGTAACCCAAAGATGCGCATACGGCTTATCAGCAGGCCATTGCTCGATTTGTGCCTGCAGCTCTTTTGGCATATTCCCAGCAGACGTCTGGCCCTTGCCAGTTGATGTGGCACTGCCTGCTTCGGTGTTGCCCGCTTGGGTCTGTGTGCTTTTACCCGATCTGTATTCAAAAAGAGCGTAGCCTCCACCTGCGAACAGGATGATTGCGAGCGAGAGCAGAAGCCATTCTTTCCACTTCATTGTATGGGTTCACCTCTTGTAAAAAGTTCTGGGTGCTCGTAGTAAGTTTAGGGTGCTGGTAAAAAGTTTGGGGTGTGATGGGCGAGTATTTCCCGGTAAATAATGCGTTACTCACTTTTTGCCCAGTAACACAGCCTTACCGTACCGTGTCTACACACCCCTAGCGAGTAGCAAGTAGACGATACAGCATCACCGACGCCTCGGCGCGCGACACATTCGCCTTTGGACTGAACTTCTTGTTCGCTGTCCCGCCAAGCAGGCGGCGCGTCTGCAAGTCTTGAACGCCGGTCTTGGCCCATGGACTGACTTGACTCCATGTTACCGTTACCGAAGCGGCAGAAAAACCCTTCTTCCAGCCGTATTTCTTCGCTACACGGGAGGAGATCGTCGCCATCTCTTCATGGGTAATCGGGCTGTTTGGGCGGAACTGGCTGGCACTGCCTTGCATCAGACCGAGCGCAGCTGCTTTTTCCACCGTGCCTGCAGCCCAGTGTGAGGCTGGTACATCCCGGAACGTACCTTTGCCCTTGGTATTGGGCATCTCACCAATCGCACGCAACAGAAGCGCGGCGAATTGAGCGCGGGTTACCTGTGCATCGGGCTTCATCTCGCGCGGTGTCATCCCGGTGATATAGCCGTTTTTGACCAAGTAGCTGATCTCAGGGTATGCCCAGTACGAGCGGGACAAGTCACTGAGACGGACCACTTTGCTTGTACCAGACTGTTCACGCAGCCATGGTACATAGGAGGTGCCGCGTTTGATATCAGCCAGACCGATCAGAGCCTGTGCTGTCGCTATCCGGTTGCCGCCCCCGCCCTTGGTGTGGCTGAAGGAGCCGTCCGTTTTTTGGAAGGTCAAAAGATTATCCAGCAGGTCGCTGTTGCCTTTGACCCATGCCTGCGGATTTTCGCCCCATGCGATACAGGCAGAGATAACATTGGCGACGGACTCGGTATTACCTGTCCCGCCTTCGCGGAATCCACCGTCTGTTGCTTGTTTTTGCTTGAGAAAAGCAAGCGCTTTGCTTACCGCTGGATCACTTTTGCTCATGTTCAGTGCCTTGAATGCCAACAGAGCCATCGCGGTCATGTCGATGCCACCTGTTTTGCCTGTGGTGTCGAACTGGTAGCCGCCGTCTTTGAGCTGCTTGGAGACGAGCCAGGCTTTTGCCAAAGTGGCACGCGGGATTTGTTCACCCGCCACGTAGCAGGCAATGATGCTCCAGATGTGCGCATTGACCAATCCTTGCCCCTGTCCGTCGATGCTGTCGGCGAATTTGCCGTTGGTCAGTTGGGCACGTTTGAGCCGATCGATCAGATTTTGACCGCCGAGGTTGGTCGGGTCGTAGCCTGCCGCCACTACGGTCACGATAAAACGGGCAAAATCGGTGGTTTTATGTGGGTCAAGCGCCTTGGCGCGTTTGATCAATTCGCTCTCCCAGACCGTGCCGCCCCATTTGGCAGAATTGATCTTTTCACTCACAGCGGCCAGACCGATCACCGACCAGTCGTCGATGGCAGTGACCCCTTTTGTTTTGTATTGGCCGGACAGATAGGTGACGGTTTTGCTTGCCGCTTGGGTGGCTTGCGGTGCGCTTGCAGCCGCCGGGGAGATGATCAGGCTCGGAATGATTGTGAGAGCCAGCAGACTCGAATAGATGCGTTTCATCACTGGAACACTCCTTGCTTCTTCTTTGTAAAACGGCAAAAGTAGGTCGGAAAAAAATCCGCCTACTCTGCCTGATCGTATCGGTTTGTCAAAATCAGTGGTTGTTGGTGCTATGGATAAAGACATCTAAATAGTAGCGATAGAGCGCCGCTGTCGCCTCCGCACGGTTCATCCCCGCCGCAGGGTCAAAGCTTCCATCGACACGGCCTTTGAGCCAGCCTCGGGATGCGGCCAGTGTGACCGCCTGCTTGGACCAGGATGGGATGAGGGCTTCGTCGGTGAAGCTGGTGGGTTTAGTCGAAGCAGACGTTGAGCTTGAAGTTGCTGTTGCGGTTGAATCCACAGTCGCACTTGAAGACTCAGTCGCAACTGAACTCGCAGTTGCGGTTGATGCGCTCACACCTGGAGCAGAATTCACTGCTTTTTGCTGTACCTCATAAGCCCGCGCCAGCATCACGGCGAACTCCGCACGCTTGATCGTCTGATTCGGAGCGAAGGTGTTGGCGTTGCGTCCACTTGCCCAGCCGCTTTTTACAGCCTGGGCCACATATGGAGCATACCAGCTGTTGGATGGTACATCGGTAAAAGCGATCGGTTTAACCGATTGTGTGGTTGCGAGCGAAGCCGCCGTAGCCTTGCCCAGTCCATCCGTCCCGCCGTTTTCTCCGCTTACGATGCGCGACAGCATCGCCACCATCTCCGCACGTGTCACCGCTTTGGATACCTCGAACGAATCGGATGTCATCCCTTTTACGATACCAAGCGCAGACATCACGGCAATCGGCTCCTGCGCCCACTTCATCTCTTCCGGCAGCATGATGACATCCCCGAAGCTATGAGCATGCGAGATCACGACGAAATCACCAGATGTGGTCCCATCGAGTACCACTCTGCTCTCATCTGCCTGTGACTTGACGGTTGCCGGGTGCCACGCCTCCCCTTCCTTGCTGCGGGTAAAGGTGATCGGCCAGGCCTGATCCATCAGGGCACCAGTCAACGGCACATAGGTGCGGGTGGTGACCCATTCCGGATGATCCACTTCTACATGATAGGTCGGAGTCAGCGGCACCGGGGTGTCACCCGTGGTTGGCTGCCATGCTTCCAGTTGGGCGGTCTGTTCCTTGTCATCATAGAGGCGATAGTATATTGACAAGCTTTTGTCGATCTCGATGCCCTGCTTTAGCGTCCATTCACTGCGAAGCTTCGGTCCGAGAATCGCCAAGTGGATGCCTTGCTCCTGCATGCGTTTTAATGAGTCGGCAGAGATGACCACCTGCCACTTCTTTACGTCGTCGCTCTCTTCAAAAGGAATCACGACATAAGGCTTTAGGTCTTGGAGCAAATGCTTATACAGCTTGGAGCTCTCCAGCATCTCCTCCAAGCCTTCGCGGACTTTTTCCTGCTCCTCGATCAGTTCTTTGGTCTCCAGAGAAGAGAGCTCTACCATCAAAAAGTTGCCGGATGCCGTCTTGTCGTACTCCTTTTTCTCCAGAGCCGCCCCTTGCTCGTAAGCTGCCTGCAGGAACTGTGCGACATCCTCGGTGTAGTCGCCCCGTTCGCTGTCCTCCATAGATGCCAGATCCCAGAACATGGTGTTGGCGATATGGAGAATCTCCTCATGCCCATCGGCAAATGCAAGAGCGTTGAACGCACGTGAGATGATCGACTCGTCGCTCGTCTTATACACAAGACGGTTGCCGCCCACATCAGAGCCTCCAGTAGCTCCCTCCGATTTCCCGAAGTCCATCGTATAGAGGAACTCTACCTTGTCACCAGTCTCCAGCAGATAACGGTCAACCGGCATCTGCGGGCTTTTCCCGTTCACCTTGTAGACCCAGCCGCTGCCTGGTCCATGCTCGAACTCGGTCAGACCGTCAATGCTTTTGATATAGACATCACGTCTGTCTTCTTCCGGGTCGATCACTTCATAATCGATCTTTTTCTGGGTCAATACGGTCGTTAAGAGGTCATACACAGACGAGCCCTTGCTCATGCTCTGCTGGGTACGCGCGACGAGCTCTTCGCTGTCTTCGCCAACGACTCGGAGCGAGACCTCCAGCTTTTTCTGCGGTTTGCTGCTTTCTTCTTTGATCTCAAACTCTTTGGAATAGATACCCTCGCCGTATAGGGTGGCTACTGCTGTCCCTTCAGCCGTCCAGCGTGGCAATTCGATGGAGAGTTGAAAAGCACCTCCCCCACCTGCCACTTCGGTAAAGTAGAGGATTTGTCCCTTCTCGTCCTTTACCAACAGAGGAACACGCTGCGGGTCAAGCGCTCCCGTCTCGCCCCAAATGGTAAGCGTTTCCTTGTTCAATTTCACTTCAAAAGAGGCTGGTTTTCCCGGTGCAGTCTGTTCGAAAGAGGCGGCCTGTGCCCCTCCCGCTGGCTGAAATCCGAGCAACAGCAGCGGCAGGAGCAACAGCACTACCCATTTGTTAAAACGAATCATGGTGAGTCCTCACCTACTTCACGGTCAGCGCGAATTGGATTGGTTCTTTGGCTACTTCAGGCTTTTCCCCGAGTCCGTACCAGAAATTCACTTCCACGGTATAATCCCCGTTATCAAGTGTCAGACCCGCTGTTACTTGATCCAGAGCGCCTTTTCCTTCTACGATGGCGACTGCTGCCACTTCTTTGCCTTTCATCGCTTTCACAAGCACGGCGAGTGGCTTTTCTTCTGTCGCCGGGATATTTTTCACGTTGAGGCGTACGTAGACTTGCTCGCTGCTCACGGTGAATACGTTGTTGGACGCGGTTACGCCTTTGTTCTTGAGCAGATTATCGATACCGTCGAACACTTGCAGGGTTCCGTCATTTTTCACGGTTGGCAGATATTTTTTCAGGGCTGCTTTTTCTTTATCGGTGAGGATTTCGTAGAGCGGGCTTGCTTGTTTGAGAGAAGTCAGCGCGATCAGAGCTTTTTCGGTTGTGAAGGCGCTGGATTCGCCGTTGGAATACGGGCTTTTGAAACCGCCGTCAGCCACTTGGTGGGACAGGACGAACTTGACGCTGTTGCTCCATGGTGCTTCGTATACGTCTTCTTCTGCGCTGACCAGACCGATCAGCACTTCGAGGGTCGTATCAGGGCTTTCTACATCCCAGGAGGTGTAGGAACCATTTTCGTTTTGCGCATCAGCGAGCTTCGCAAGGATTTCTGCTTTGGCTTCGTCGACGCCGTCTACATCACCGATGAACGGCAGGACGTTGAGCATGAATGCTTCCTCGTCGATGGATTGGAATTCTTTGTAGCGCTTGAGGATGAATTCAACCGCTTGGGCACGGTCATAATCCTGATAGCCGTACATTTCGAAGGCGATGATGGAGAGACCTTGGTTGAAGATGGTATAGGTGTCATCTCCCATGCGGCCGTTCTCTTCCTGTTGCTTGGCGATCAGCTCAAACAGGTTCATGCCGTTAAAATTAGCTGGATCATAGCCGTTTTTCATCAGACCGATGGCAAGCTTCGCGAGGTTGCCCGGCTGTTGGTTTTTCTCGTCTTTGATCGCGGTTGCCCAGTAATCGAGGACGGATTTTTTGGATTTGTCGAGCCATTTGGTGCTGGTCAGCTTCTCACCAGCTGCCGGAAGACCGATTAGCTCCCAGTCGAAGCTTTTGAATTCGTAGCTGCGGTTGCTTTTGTAGTAATATTTGACCGCCTTTTTCATGCTGGTGTAGACCTGTTGGTTCAGGTCTTCCGCCGCCTGTGCGGTGCTTGTGATCATAAAGGAAGAGACAAATAAGCTGACGATGAGGGCCAATGAGATGGCTGGTGACCATCTGCGAAGAGTAAGTTGCATTTTCGGGTATCGCTCCTTTGCTGAGTTTCCCTGACACGTGAAAAGACCCCCTCTGCAATAACGCACAAGGGGGTCGAGATGGCACCGGGAGAACAGGCCCACAGCAACGCCCCTTTTGTCCGCCCGCAAAAGGAAAGGTTGGCTAAGTTGGCAGGTCTCCTGGCTTGCACTTCATTACGTTCCTGCCGCCTTCCCAGTTGGAGTAACAACCAGTGGCAACGCTTCCAGACAGGAACAATCCATGCTTACAGTAGCGGGGGCTGCAGCGGATTTGCACCGCTTTCCCTTTTCAACGGGGGTAAACCCGTCACCAATTCAGCTAATATGTACAGGTGATCTTCTACCTCAAAATTTTACCGATAGATAAGTGATAATACAAGAAAAAGTTAGAAAAGCCAGCACATAGACCAAATGCGCTGGCTTCCTGATTGGTTACCATATCCACATCATCAAATAAACAAAACCAGCCACGCACAAAACCAGGTAGACTGTGGCGATCCAATCCCGTTTGTCCTGATACAGCCAGATGCCCTGGAGCAGGATAAAAAACGCAAACATCACGGTGGCCACATCAAGCAGCCATCCTCCCCGCTCATGCCCGGACATTCCCCAGATGATCTGCCCAAACACTTGGAACAGCAGGAATAATCCGGCTGTTGCAATCAGGCCGTACATGTACTTGGTTTCGGTTTTCATGACTCCCCCGTTTCACCCTTATGTAGTCGTTTGGGTCGCTTGCACTTGGGTTTGGACATGCAAAAACATCAGGTAGGAGCGCACTGCTGTCTCCAGATGCACCCGCTTCGGCTCCTTGGTCGTCACGTACTTTTGCAGAAAGCCGGAGAGTTGGTACAGTGGTTTCATATACTCTTGTGCATATTTTATCCCAAGCATCCCAAGGACAATCCCGCTAACTCCTGCCAAGATACTGGCCCACAGCGGCAAGAACAGGAGTGCCGGTAGGAACAGGACAAAAAAACTCGTCACCACATTCGTGGAACAGCCCGCATTGACGATCGACGCCCGTGCAATCTCATCCAGCCCCTGTTTGTCCAGTTTTTTGATCCCAGCGTGACTGAACACCTTATGTTCTGCACCATGGAACATTTTAAGCTGGCGTGGAAAGACGAAGTGAAAGCCAATCAGATAGACAATCAGCCACAGCGGGTCAATCTCGCCAAACACGGGGAAAAGCAGGTACAACACCATCGCCGCATGGAGCAGGTTATAATACCACGGCAGTCCGCCGAAAATCCGCAGCCACATTTTGAACAACGTACGAAGTGTCATCGGCTCGCCCCACGTATGAATCACGCCGTTTTTCACCTCGGCGCACGCCAGTACTTTATGATTGTGGTAAAAGACACCATTTGCGAAAGAAGCTCCCGTGATTATCGTCATTGGTATTCTCCTTCCCTTCTTTTGCCGTTCTCGTTATAATAGGTTGAATGTAATGACTGTTAGGAGGTTTCATTCCCTTGATTCGATTAGTTCCGAACACACCATTGACTCCTGCCAACGATCCATGGGAGCCGCTATATAACGTCACTCCGCCTCATTATAAACTGACTAGCGTGGAATTCACCGTGACCAATCTGTGCAACCTTCGTTGTGAGCATTGTGCTGTCGGTGATACGCTCAGTCTCAAGGATGGCGAAGTGCTTCCGATCGATACCATTTTGCGCCGATTGGACGAGTGTGAGGATCTGCTCACTCTTAGTATAACAGGCGGCGAACCGATGTACAGCGAGCGGACTGTGAGAGAGACGATTCTGCCGATTCTTACATACGCTGTAGACCGTGGCTTGCGGACGCAGATTAACTCCAATCTGTCTCTGCCTTTTTCCCGTTATGAGCTGATCCTCCCGTATATTGATGTAATGCACATGTCATGGAACTATAGTAAGCCCGAAGATTTCCATAACATTGTATACGCAAATGCCAAGCAATCCGTTTCGCTCAAACAGGCGGAAGTTCTTTACAATCTCACGATGGAAAATGCCCGTAAGCTGGCCGATGCCGGGGTATTCGTCTCCGCTGAGTCGATGATCAATGTACGTACCTGGCAGCAGCTCGATCAGATTCACCAGTTGATCCGTGAGATGGGTTGTGTCCGTCACGAGGTTCACCCGATGTATCCAAGCGATTTTGCCCGTGATATGCCAATGCTCTCCATTCAACAGATGCGTGAGGCGATTCATCACCTGCTGGATGTACGCGACGAAGAGATGTGGATGCTGTTTGGGACGCTGCCGTTTTTTGCCTGCAGTGAGTCAGCCGAGGACCGTGAGCTGATCCTGCGTCTGCGCGAAGCGAAAAATGTAACCACCCGAAATGACCCGGATGGACGCAACCGTCTCAATCTGAACGTATTCACCGGCGAAGTAACCGTGACCGACTTCGGTGACGTCGGCCCACTCGGCTTCATCCAAAACGATGCATTGACTCCGATGTTCGACCGCTGGCAGGCCCACCCGCTCAATCAAAAAATCAACTGCTTCTGTCCAACTGCCCGGTGTGCCGGACCGAATCTGCTGGTAGCGGACATGTATTACCGCGATACCAACTTTACGCAACGTACCGCGCAGATCTAGAGGGTATACTACCTGATGGAGGTGTGTGCGAACATGAGCAGACGTAAACCATTAGTCCCCGGATCACAACAAGGATTGGATATGTTAAAAGCCAGACTGCAAAACGTGTTTGAGCCGGAACAAGCCAAGCATAAGGTCGCTGATTCGCTTGGGATTCCTCTGCAGAATGGGTATAACGGACAGCTGACCTCCCATGATGCCGGTAAGATCGGTGGACAACTGGGTGGCGGCATGGTGAAAGAGATGATTCGGCTTGCTCAGGAGCGCATGGCTTCGCAGGGGAAGATCGAGTAGTTTTCTTTTCTCGTTGGTTTGGTTCGTTGGAGAAGAGTCACCTTTCAAGCTGTTCACCTTCTTGGAACCCTGCGAGGGGATTGACTGTCCGCTGCGAATCACACAAAAGTGGGCCGGGTCAAAAAGGTTCGAAGAAGCGTATTCAAACGAAGGAGTTTGCCCCTTGGCTAATTCGAAGATGATATGCCACTTTTGCGTGATTCTTCGCTGAGATGGATTCCAAAGAGGTTCTCATCTTGAAAGGCGACTCTTCTCCTCCAGTTGTTGAGGGAAAAGAAAAATACTCCTGTGTCCTAGCTCAGCGCTTTGATCGTAAATGCCCCAGCTTATAAAGACGGATCAAATATTTTCCCCACCCAGCTAAATGTCTTTCTAAATAAATCTTCTCCATCATCATTGATCGATAAAAAGCAAGCCAGTCCACCTCTGGCTTGCTTTTTTTATTCACTGCAACCCCACAGGAGAAGAGCCATCAAGCTGTGCCCCTCTTTGGAACCCTTCCCAGCGAAGAAAAAATCAAAAGTGGCTATCCTTCTTCGAATCGGCTCAGGGGCAAACCCCATCGTTTGATTATGCTTCCTCGAACCTTTTTGCCCCGACCCACTTTTGATTATTTCGCAGCGCCCAGTCCAATCCCCCTAGCGGGGTTCCAAAAACGGGAAGCTGCTTGAAAGGCGGCTCTTCTCCTCACCCCCAAGCAGCAATAAAAAAAGCAAACCAGAACCATCTCCGGCTTGCTTTTTAACGCTATCAATAGTCCTCATCAACCTCATCAATGAGATCACGATTCCCATTAACCATCGTCCGGCTAATCCGATTGACCCGATAAAAAGAGTCAAACATCGTATCCAGCACTTCGACGAGCTCGCGAATCTGTACAACCTTGCCTCTGACACCCTCAAAATGATAACGAAGACCTCTTAGACCTGGCATTGTACCTTGCACCTCCTCCACATCTCTCTTCTATCACGGTATGCCAAAGAATTGGGAGTGGGGATATGTCAGGGGATACAGGCACGCCCATTTTTACAGGTCGTACAGGTTGATGCGGCGGTCCGCAAAGACAGGGATGCGTCCACGCACGTCTTCGACGACAGAGAGGTCAAGCTTGGCTGTAACAATCTCTTCCTGCTGCAAGCCTTCTGCAATGACTTCGCCCCATGGATCGACTACGATGGAATGGCCGCAGAATGTCGCCTTGCCGCCTTCGCCTACACGGTTGCAGGCCACGACATACATCTGGTTCTCGATCGCGCGGGCAATCAGCAGCTGACGCCAGTGATTGAGGCGCGGATGTGGCCATTGGGCGCTGACGAACAGGACTTTAGTCCCCTTTAGTGCATAAGTGCGAATCCATTCGGGAAAACGGATATCATAGCAAATAACAGAACCAACCGGCTCTCCGTCAAACACGTACTGTCCGGCTGCTTCACCTTGTGCGAGGTACTTTTCCTCATGCATCAGGCGGAACAGATGTACCTTGGAGTAGCGGCCGATCATCTCACCTTGACGGTCAAATACATACGTAGTGTTGTATACATCGTTGCCGATCCGCTCGGCAATGGAGCCGCCGACAACGAAACTGCCCAAGCGACGTGCAGATTCAGCCAGCACTTCCTTGGCTTTTTCTCCGTTGTCATCGGCAATCTCGTCTAATCTATGTAAATCATAGGCGGTATCCCACAACTCAGGGAGAAGTACGATGTCTGGTTTTTCTTCTGCTTGGGCCAAGGTCTCCACCATCTCGCGCACCTTGTCACGGTTGGCTTGTGGCTGCCCAAATGCGATGTCCATCTGTAATAATGCTACATTCCATTGCTGGCTCACAAATCGTTCCCCCTCCGAACTTTCTTTCTCTTATCCTAGCGTAAGAAAGGCGAGAAATTCAAGCAAAACATATCGGACAAAAGCCAGACCACCTTGTCCATCAAAAAAGAAGAGAGAGGTTTGAGATAAACCTCTCCTCCCTTTTGCTATACCCATTAGCGACGGGGTCGCTGTTCCAGACGTTCTACCCGGCGCTCAAGCTGGTCGAGCCGGTTATCGATCCGGTTGAGTCGTCTCTCTATTTGGTCAATACGGCGTCCTACGTCCCCGCCTGGTCCCGGGCCTGGGCCTGGCCCTGGTCCCGGACCCGGTCCAGGTGCGATTGGGATCCTCAGTACTTGACCGACAAATACAAAGAACGGAGGCTGCAGTCCGTTTGCTGAGATGATCACATTTACAGGTACATTAAAACGTCTAGCGATATCAAAGAGCGTATCTCCCGGTTGAACCGTATAGTTCACGTGCCTCACTCCTCCCCTTCCATTTACTCGGTATAACCTATGTCCATGGGTTGGGTTATGTATAGGCGTGAACCTATGTCCATCCAGAATTAGGTGAATGACTAGAACAGGCAACAATCCGGTAAAAAGCCCGCCCCTCGCTTCTCATATCTGTGTGTGTACTGACCGATCCGGGCGATTCCCCCGTCTAGCGAATGACCCCGATCTGTCTGTATAGCCGAATCATCTGTTCCGTCTGCTGAGTCGTCCACGTCCCGGCATGCCGCATTGCTTCCAAGAGGGTAGCAGGCCGGTTGAGAATCGAAAAAGCCGCCGTGATCCCCAACTGGTCAAGCTCAGCCGGGTGCAGCTCCAGCGCCCCACACAACGCTACAACAGGGACACCATGCTCTTTTGCCAAGGAAGCGACGCCCGCAATCGTCTTGCCGGACAAGGTCTGTGCATCCAGCTTTCCTTCTCCTGTGATCAGCAGGTCAGCCCCTTGGATTTTTTCCGAAAAACGGACAGCCTCAAGCACCAGCTGAATCCCCGAACACATCTGTGCCCCGAGAAATGCGAGTAAGGCCGCTCCCATACCACCTGCCGCTCCGGCACCCGGTACGTCGATGATGTTCGTTCCAGTTGTCTGTGCGATCACGTCAGCATAGCGGCTCAATGCTTTGTCCAGTACGGAGACCATGAACGGGGTGGCACCTTTTTGCGGACCGAACACAGCCGAAGCACCATTGGGGCCACACAGCGGGTTGGTCACATCACTGGCGATGACAAACGTCGATTCATGAACACGCGGGTCCATGCCTGAGCTGTCAATACGCGCAAGCCGATTGAGTGCCTGTCCGCCTCTGGGAAGCTCATTGCCACTGCTGTCGGCGAGCCTCACTCCGAGCGCCTGCAGCATCCCGGCCCCGCCATCGTTGGTTGCACTGCCGCCGATCCCAACGATAAAGCGGCGAAAGCCAAGGTCTAATGCGTGGCGGATCAGCTGGCCTGTTCCATAGGTAGTGGTGATCAATGGATTGCGGTCTTGGGCAGAGATCAGCGGCAGTCCGGATGCCTGCGCCATTTCGATCACGGCTGTCACACCATCATCGAGGACACCAAAATGCGCCTGCACGAGATTGCCGAGCGGATTCTGCACAACGGTCTGGTGCAGCTGTCCACCTGTTGCCATGACAAGGCTTTCGACCGTGCCTTCTCCTCCATCTGCCAGTGGAATGGAGATCACTTCGGCGTCCGGTTCTACATTATGTATTCCGATTTCAATCGCTTCGCACAGCTGTCGTGCGGAGAGCGAGCCTTTGAATGAGTCTGGGGCGATTATGATTTTCATACGGACATCTCCTGTTAGGTTTAACGGTATGGAAGGGTGAGGGGGTCGGGTGGATTTGCTCCAATTATTTGCATATGAGTCACCCGATTTATACATGATGGCTTATGTATAGGTTTAGTTTAACAAAAAGATATTTTAAAAGTATGAAGAGAATTCTGAGTCACCCAAAAATTTCGGGTAATGAGTAGTATCTATTTTCCGAGTATTGGAATATCCGCTGACGGAATGTCAAATTCCATACTCCTCAAATGGATTCCAACTAAACTGTACCACAATCTTAACTTTTATATATTATCGTTTACTTGTTGAATGTCTATATGGCCTATACCATCACGAACATTTTCAAATCAGGCCTACAAAACACCAGATCAAGTATATTGTCTCTTTCTCGAAAGAACCTTTGAAAATCAAACTATCATCAACTCGGTTTCGTTCTATGAACCGAACGGAATGGATAAAAGCCAATTCCGCTTTTTATTAGACGCTAGTTACTCCTATAATTTGAAATTACCGTTCGGTCTGATTTATTACAAATAATTTTCAATGACACACTAGTAGTCTTTAGTAGTTGAAGAAAGGGCCACTTCTTGTATTGATCCCTCTTGCTATGATGATGCGAAGCTCATTGTATATCCAGAAACTTCGATAAGTATGACGTCAATCAAACTTTTTCGGTTAAAAATCTTAACACTTGCATATCGTTCTACGCAATTCATCATCTTTATGTCTTTTCTTCTTTCCAACTTATTTTCCATCCTACTGACTAAAAAAAGAAACCTTGAAAGACATAGAGTCTATCAAGGTTAATAAATACGATTTGCAATTCAAATACAATGAATTTTTACTTAACAAATCGAAGAGCAACAATATTTCCTGAATTACCAAAACAGGAAGCGTTATATAAACCTTCATTAACATCTTCTATTCGATATTCCCCAAAAAACACCTGATCGTCTAAGTAGTTATTATATGCATAACGTACTAAAATAACTGTTAAATTCTTGATATATTCATTTTTATATAGCTCCTGAATAACATCCCCGAACTCAACTATCTTTGATGGTATATTTTCCATTTCAAACCACTCATCAAACTCACCCATAAATTCCTGGTTTCGTAGTTCAATCGTTATGGATTGTAACATTCTCCTTAAATGTGTCAACTTCACTGGTTCAATACTCTTCTCGAATAATACATCATATCCATTTCCCTCAAAGTAACCATTCAAGGATGATATTCCGAAATCCCCATCTACATCAAATGATAGAAACTGAGTACAATCAAATGTGACCTCCGCCATGTTGTAAACCTCCATAGGCTAGATTGTATTTACACTACATACATAATTTATTTTTGATATTTTCCGTTATTCAGGTAGTTATAAAGTTGGTTTACATCCTTTTTACTAGGTTTAGTTACTCCACCACCTTGTGTTTTTGAACCTTGTCCACCGAACACCTCTCCGTTTTTCGTTGCATTCCTGATCGGCTGGTGTACATGGGTGATAAACCACCATGTGAATCAGTTCCAAATCTTTTAAACTGTCCATCTGGATTGGAATTTCTGGAATTATTATTGAATCCTTTAGACTTTGTATGCAAAGTGGTTTCCTTATTTGATGGGACGCTCTTTTTCACATACCCTTCAAGAGTTCGTTCATCACCTTGAGGTTTATACCCCCGAGTCTCAAGACCTTTATCCGTCCTTTTACTACCGTTCTTAGCTAACGTTTTTGCTAATTTACCACCATTTTTAACTACTTGTTTGACAGCGACTGGAGCTGCTACACGTACAATAACTCCAATAATAATCCTGATTAATATTGCAAAATGCCCATCTGGATCATTAAACTTCAACGGATTATTCCATCCATACGTATACAGGTTCAAGCTGTGTGGATTATCAACCTGCCCCTTAACCGTATCCTCCGTAATAAACCGTCCCAAACTCGGATCGTAGTATCTCGCCCGCAGATAGTAGAACTTCGTCTCCGAATCATACATCTCTCCGCTGTATTTGAACGGATTCGACATCGTCTCCTGTGAGCTGCTGATATTCCTCCAGATGTTGTAGGAGTACTCATTCAGTGTATTTCCGCTCTTATCCTTGATCGCCACAATATCTCCGTGGCTGTTCGAATAGTAGAAGCCCTCTTTGGCGACCGTACTGCTCAGGTCTTGACGGAACACCAAGTCCTCACCCCAGAAGTTGCGGGCTTTTACCTGGTTGGAAGCATCCAGTTCTTCGATGACCTTGTCATTGAAGTAGACGTACTTGGTGGTTCCTGTTGTCTTGTTGGCCCTAAGCTCACTAGGGAAGTAATTTTATTATTAATACCTATATTCTCAACATTTAATTATCACTCTATCAAAAAACCTTGAAAGCTCAGTATCCCAAAAAAAGACTTTGAAAGGCATGAAATCCATTCAAAGTCTCTTTACGTTATAATTAGTATTTTTCTAGTTCCGCTCTTAAGTCCCCAAGCAACGTTTCAACTTCTAATACAGCAGAATCATTATTATTAAGAAAAATCGAAGGTTTCAATCCGTCCTCTATTAATCTTGGTAAAAATTCATCCATAAACTCATAAAGATCTATGCATTCAGCTGTGTAATCAGCCCAACCATCCACTGCACAATGTTCAGCAAACTCTCTTCGCGGCCAAAATGGAAGTAACCTATTGCCATCATTGTCTTCGGTCACTGCCCATCCGTCTTGGTACAATCCCCATACGTTTTCAGAATCTACTACCTTTTTAATAAAATATGCATATCTTTTATTCGCAGGCTGCCTTATTACTGATTCAAACTCTTTTATATTCATAATTCCTCCTAATTATTTCTTTCTCCCTTTACCATAATTATCATATTTATGCTGTGTTTTGTGATTTTTTGTGATCTGTAAATCACTATGTTCGTAGCCGTAGCCTTTTCTCGCTTCATAACCACGTCTGTGAGCCAATTGATAACCTTGAGGAACTCTAATATTTTTCCTTTTTCCTATCTTAATTTCATTTACATCACGTTTTATTTCTCCACGCAAAGATGACGAAACCTTGTCATCTTTGGCCAACTCACGAAGTCTAGCCTGTTTACCTGACCTTCCTCCTGCCGCTCCTTTTTTCCCTTTATTCCCGTTACTAGCAATCTGTTTTGCTATTTTACCACCATTTTTAACTACCTGTTTGACTACAACCGGAGCAGCTGCACGTACAATAACCCCAACAATGATTCTGATCAGAACCGCAAAATGCCCATCCGGATCATTATACTTCAACGGATTATTCCATCCATACGTATACAGGTTCAGGCTGTGTGGATTATCCACCTGACCCTCAACCGTATCCTCCGTAATAAACCGTCCCAATCCCGGATCGTAGTATCTCGCCCGCAGATAGTAGAACTTCGTCTCAGGATCATACATCTCTCCGCTGTATTTGAACGGATTCGACATCGTCTCCTGTGAGCTGCTGATATTCCCCCAAATATCGTAGGAGTACTCATTCAGCGTATTTCCGCTCTTATCCTTCATCGCCACGATATCACCGTGGCTGTTCGGATAGTAGAAGCCCTCTTTGGCGACCATACTGCTCAGGTCTTGACGGAACACCAGATCCTCACCCCAGAAGTTGCGGGCTTTTACCTGGTTAGAAGCATCTAGTTCTTCGATGACCTTATCGTTTAAGTAGACGTACTTGGTGGTGTTGGTTCCTGTTGTCTTAGTGGCCCTAAGCTCACCGGGGAAATAGGTGTAGCTGCTGGTGACTCCATCCATCGTGGAGGTAGACAGGCGGTTAAGCTTGTCGTAAGCATAGGTGGCCGCAGATTCATTGATGGCTTGATTGGATACCATTTCCTTGCGGTTGCCACGGATGTCGTAGCTATAGGAGCGTGTCTCGGCAGGCGTTACTTCCTTTGTGATCCGGTCAACCATGTCGTATTCATAAGTTCGGACCTGACTGTTTCGGGTCTGCTGACTGAGGTTGCCGAAGCCGTCGTAGATGTTGGATTCTTTCCAGACCGGTGTGGTGCCTTTGGTGTGTGTTAGCTCTTTTACTTCCCCATATGAGTTGTAAAGCTTAGTGATCCCCGTGTTATTGGGGTATTTGATCGATATGGTTTCATCCGTTAATGTCGTGGTATATGTGTATTCCACTGGTGACGTGCCGAATGCAACGCTGGACAATCGGCTCATCCTGCCTAGATTGTCGTATTGGTAGGTGACAGAGGGTCCATTTGGATACGTAAACGTGTCCATCTGGTCATCAGCGTCGGTGTAGCCGATCTGATATTTCCGTGAGAATACGGTCTGTGCAGTCAGACGATTAAACGGATCGTAATCGTACGTGATGGTGTGATTGTTGTTCTGTTCGCTTTTAAGATCCCGGCTGAGAGAATCGTAGTCTTTATCCTCTGTGTAGACCGTTGCACCGTTCTTATCTTTGATGGTGGTAACATCTTCTTCATAGAGTGGTGTGTAGGTATACTCATATCGGTTCTGACTTTTGTCTGTAAACTGGCGTACTTCTCCTGTCGGCGTATATACATAACCTTCAACCGTTCCTGTCTGCGGATTCTTCTCCGTCAGTTTCCAGGAGAGGTTATTGTAGGTGTATTCGTACGTGCGCTTCCCGTTCTCTACGACAGCCTCAAGGTTACCCTCGGAATCGTATTCGAACTGGTACAGGTTCTGCTCCGGATCTTGTAACTGGAGAAGATTCCCTTCGTGGATTTGGTAACAACAGCATAGTTCCTGACAGAATCTGTGTAACCTGTGACGGTAGGGTTTTTCAGATAGTTAAGCGTGGCCTGGGGGATGATTGGCGAATCTGCGAACGAGAACTCATAGGTTGGCTCTGTCTGGTCACCAACGTAGGCATAGCTGACATACGAGATTGGGTTATAAGAATAGGTTTCGGTTCCGTTGCTGGCTGTTAGGGTATTCTTTTTGATATTTTTGGAACGTACGTACTGGAGACGATTATTCCCTTGAGTATTGACCCGGTACTTTTTCAGAACGGTAGGTTCGTCTGGTGTGTTCGGACGGTTCGATGGCAGGATTTCATATGAGAAAATCTCATCCCCAAATCGTTCAGAAGCATTCTGTAAGCGAGGAATCTCAGATTTCGGCTTTTTCCATACTTCCCAGAAACGTCGGCCTGTTTCATCCGAAGTCATGTATCTTTTCGTGATCATTGTCTCCATGGTTTCTCCATAAGGCTTGTAGGAGATAACCAGATCGGTTACCGGATGATAGCTGACATAGGATAAGGCATGCTCATCTTGATAAAGACGCACAATACCGCGTTCATCCATCCGCTCACGTTGGCTCTTCGGCAAAGGGAACCCGTAATAGTCATCATACGAGGAGTACTGGTACCTCATCGACAATCCTTCTTGTGGATAGGTGACTCTCTCCAGCAGGTCAAACTCCATCGTGAAAAGATCGTCATTCTCTTCGGATACGTAGGTACCGTCTTCAAAGCCGCTGACAGGATTATTCAAATAATAGGTTCTGTAGTTGAACTCCCCATATCGCTTATAGCTATAGTAGCTATACTCTGAGAGATGCTTGCCACTCCCTCCATCTATCACTGCAGACAGCCTGAGATACTCAGGTTCATATAGCGTACCCCCGACATTTTCGGTTACATAATCAATTTTCTTAATCGGCGAGTAAGTCGAAGCTGCATTCTCGTACACGAGAAGTTCCTCAATCCCGTAACTTGTGCTGTTATTGAGCACGATATAGCGGTTGAGAGAATCAGTAATCGTGATATCAGACCCGTCTTTGTGCATACGATAAGTAATCCGATCACCATACGGGTTGGTTTTCGTCACTTCGAGTGATTTTCCCTCGTTGTATGTTCTATATTCGTAGACGTATCCGCCTTTCCCTACTTTAAAATGGCTTCGACTATAATCCACCATTTGGAAAGACAGTTCAGCCGGGTATGGGTAGTCTTTAAAACTGCCATTTTCGTACGTAAGGGTGGTCCCATCATCAAGGTGAATCGTCCATCGTTCGTGGTGAGTCTCATCCTGACGGAAACGGGAGCCTGCATCGTCGATGACCACTACATTGTCTGTGTACTCAAAATATGGAAGGTTCAGTGTCCAACCAACTGGGAACGGAATCCATTCATTAGCAAATCGTCTTTTTTTGGTGTCATTATAATATTTGGTCGGATCGTCCGCGGACTGATAGTATCCCATTTCTTTTGTTGTGGCTTGAGAAGAATTGTAACGGCGCGTGATGACGAGATCCATATCACGCGGTCCCTCTAGGATGAGGTCATTCTCAACAAGGTTCGCGTCACGGAATTGATCACTAACCGGCTCAACTGTATTCTGTCTGGTATACAGATAGGGGCGGTCGATTTCTTTGTATTTGAGTGTACCACCCAAATTCTTCGTGGTACCGGTGTCGGTGCTATTCGCCAAGACGGAGTCCGTACTTTGCTGTGCCTGGCTTGCAGTGCGTAACGCTGTTTTTGTTTCCTTTTGTCGTTTCTCGCGTTCTTCTTTTTCCTTTTTCCAGTTTCGTTGGGTGTTGGGGATGAGTGGAGTGTACTTGACCAGCGCCTGCAATTGAGACGGACTGAGTGATTCCATATGTTTCAGGATATCCTCATCGTTCCACTGGTACATCTCGTGTAACTCTGCATCGGTTAACAGTCGATTTAGACTGGAATAAAAATACGAAGCGATCTGTAAACTCTTACGGTCAAAATGCTTGTAGATTTGCTGTACTTCCTTGGTTGTGAGTTGATCCCAGTGAATGTTTGTAATCTGTTCTTCTGTCAGAGGTTGTCTACCCACTGTGACTTGAGATTTGTCTTCTTTGTCTGAGTTGGATTGTTGGATTACCCATTTTTTCGTATCGGATGGATTTGAGTCTGTAGATTTGACTTCTGTTATTACCTCCTGTGCAGTTACACCAGCCGGCAACCAAGTCGTCGCCAGAAGGCTTACTGTCAGGAGTACGTGAATCAAACGTCTTTTCATAGTACCTCCTCAAAACATTGGTGTATCTCAAGTAATGGTCCAATAAAACCATAACAAGAAAAGATGAAAACTGTTTCTCTTCAAAAACAGGAAAAAATACTCAATACATTATAATCGAAAGAAACTATATGTAAATGTATATTCATAAAAAAGCACCTTCTCTTTAACGAGAAGATGCTTTTTTATGTTTCCCTTGTAACTCTTTTCTTTTCTTATCTCACGTCTTCCAAGCCTATGGCAATGGCTCTACCGCCACATTTCCAATCGTAACTGCTTCTGTTACCTTCGTGGTGGTGCTTTGACGCAGACGCATGTTGGCAGCGCCAATGGTGCCGGATTTGATGATCATTTTCATATCTTTATAACCGTGGCCGTTAGCATCCGTAGTGATGGAGAAGTAGGAGCTGTAGCCGTAAGCGGTTGGCCAAGTGCCGTTAGCGTTTTGAACCATCGCGATTTGAGTACCGCTGCTGTTGTAGACACCCAGGTTGAGGTTGGAGATGGTGGTGTTAGGTGTTTGGTTGTCGAGTACGACACGTACAGGGAATTCTACGCCGTTAGGCAGAGTAGCTTGGTGTTGGAAGCAGTAGTAGATGCCTGTGCCGCAAGTGTAGCCGCCAGTACCGCCGCCTGGAGGTGGAGTTACAGTACCATCGCCTACTGGAGTGCCTGCGCCGTAGGAACCTGCTTTGTAGGTCATTGGGTCAAACCATTTGTAGCCAGTTGCTGGTGCGGACCATGGCTCTGCTTGTGGTTCAGTGGAAGTCTCAGGAGTTTCCATAGAAAGCAGGGCGGTTGGCTGGTCAAGGGTCAGACCTGCAACTTGGTCAAAACCGGTGTAGGATTCAGGAGTAGCCAGCCATTTCACCATGTTCACGAGCAGTACACCGTCGTTTTGCTCCTTGAAGCCGTCATAGGTTTTCTTCGTGCTGCCGGTTTCTTCGCGGAGATATTTAGGGGTGGCATCTTCTACAGGAGAAGAGTCACCGATGAATGCTGCTTTACCTGCGCCTACTTTGGAAATCGCTGCATATGGACCTTCTGCCACGCCGCCGCCATTGTATACGCCTTGGTCAACTGCGCTTGCCCATTTTGCTGTGGTAGTTGGGAGATAAACGATCCCTTTTGCTTTTTTCGGGTCGCGGATCGCGAGGGTAGAACCTGCGTGCATCGCAACGGTGCTTACGCCGCTGGTGATACCGAAGGTTTGGCTAGGAGCAACGATATTGTTAGCAGTTACATCGCCGATCGCGTTATAACGGAAACGGACACCGAAGTTGGTACCGAGCCAGTCGGAGGAAACAACATCTTGCATATAGTAGGAATTACGCTCTTCGGTAGACATCCCTTTGGCCGGATCAGCCCATGCACCGCGGCGATAGCCGTTGAACACTTCGCTTGCGTCATAACGGTTTTTGTTGCGGTCTGCGTTGTAGTGGTCACTGATGAAGAAAATGCTTCCGCCGTTCTGTACGTATTGAACCATCGCAGCTTGCTCGGTCGTTTTGTACGGAATGTTGGCTTCACCCACGACGAATACGCTGTAGTTTTTCAGGTCGTCATACGTGATCGCTGTCGTTTTGCGCAGCTCGGTTACGTAGAAGCCTTCATTCGCCAGCGCGTTCCCGAAATCGGAGAAAGCACCGTCGATGACCCAGTCAGCAGCCCCTGCTGTTTGAGCGTGGGTGTTGTCGAACAGGATTTTCTTGGCGTTGTTTGCATTCACAACCTTTGGCTGGATCACAGGTGCTGGATCAAGCGGTCCTACTGCTAATGCAGTATCAGTTGAGGTGACGTACGCAGTGGAGAATGGAAGTACCAGGCTAAGCGAGAGAAGACCTTTCCACAGTGTTGAGGTTAGTTTCAAGTTCCTACACCCTTTCTTTTGGTAAAATGATGGAATTCTGAATGATTTACGACAAATTATTACATACGAGTACAATAGTAGCATGACATTTTGTAAAAAGATATGATGTTTTTTTGAAAATTTTATTATTTTTTATGTTCTGATACTTTTGTCAGTAAAATTGAAAAAAAGCACAAAAAACCCTTGGAACGCTAGGTTTCCGAAGGGTTCTTGTGTTCTATTTGAAAAGGTATGCTGCTTACTTAAATACAACCTCTGCGTGCTGTTGCAGTTTTTCCATAGAGGATTTGTCTACATCAGCGTGCAGGCTGTTGCCATGGGAGTCCATGGTTACGATTGCCGCGAAGCCTTTGACACGGAGGTGCCACATCGCTTCCGGGATACCGAATTCCATGAAGTCTACGCCCTCTACTTTTTCGATACAGTCTGCATAGTATTGAGCTGCACCACCGATTGCATTGAGATAGACACCGCCGTGTTCGCCCAGGGCTTTGAGGGTTTTTGGACCCATACCGCCTTTACCGATCACCGCACGGATGCCGAACTTCTTGATGATGTCGCCTTGGTAAGGCTCCTCGCGAATAGAGGTGGTTGGGCCTGCCGCTTTGACGTGGTATTCGCCGTTCTCGTCTTTGAGCATAACAGGGCCGCAGTGGTAGATGACGCCGCCATCGAGGTCTACCGGACAGTCGTGATCCATGAGGTATTTGTGCAGAGCGTCACGACCGGTGTGCATCATGCCGTTGATGATGACCACGTCACCCACTTTGAGTTCGCGGATTTGCTCTTCGGTGATTGGCGCTTCGAGTACGACTTCGCGGCGCTCAGGCTGACCTTCTGCCTCGTCACGGGTCAGATCCATCTCTACAGCGCGGTCTTTGTAGATGTATTCCATGATTTCGCCGGTCTCAGCGTTGATCTTCACGCCTTGGCGACGGAATGCCCAGCAGTTGTACGCAACAGATACGAAGAAGGAGGCAGGGAGACGGTTCTCCACGCCGATCTTACAGCCGAGCAGGGTGGTGTTGCCGCCGAAGCCCATGGTACCAATGCCCAGTTCGTTGGCCGTCTTCATGATGTAGTCTTCGAGCTGTGCCAGCTCAGCGTTCGGGTTCACGTCGTCTACACGGCGGAACAGCTGGTGCTTGGCGAGTGCATAGCCGGAGGTACGGTCGCCACCGATGCCTACGCCGATGAAGCCCGCGGAACAGCCTTGGCCTTGTGCTTGGTATACGGCGTGCAGGATGCACTTACGGATACCGTCGAGGTCGCGGCCTGCTTTACCCAAGCCTTCGATCTCCATTGGCAGAGAGTATTGGATATTTTTGTTTTCGCAGCCGCCACCTTTGAGGATCAGCTTGGCTTCTACGTAATCGTTTTCCCATTGTTCGAAGTGGATCACAGGAGTACCTGCGCCGATGTTGTTACCGGAGTTCTCGCCGGTGAGGGAGTCTACGGAGTTCGGACGGAGCTTCCCTGTTTTGGTTGCTTCTTCGATCGCTTCGAGGATCGCTTTTTTGATAACGAGCTGGTTGACACCTACAGGAGTTTTCACTTCAAAGGTAGGCATACCAGTGTCTTGGCAGATTGGGGAGATATTTTCCTCAGCCATCTTGATGTTTTGCGCGATGGTGGACAGAGAAAGTGCAGAACGGGTGCCTGCGTCTTCGAGTTTCTTCGCTTCATTGATCGCGTGACGCACATCAGGAGGAAGTACGGTTGAGGTTTCGATGATCAGGTCAAGCATGGACTGTTTGATTTTTTCCATCTATAAGTCGCCCCTTACTATGAAAAGGTTAGTGAGTTCTGATAAATACGTAGACTATTATAGCACATTTGTCGGGGGTGTGAGGGGGTTGTTTAGTATAAGTTCGAAAATGGATTGAGTTTAGTGATGTGTTGCGGTTTTGTGAACCTTATGTTGGACAGGGTAAACACCAAAACCCCCCGCCATCACCGCGAGGGGTCTCTCATGATCTATTCACCTATTCCGTATCCTCCCATCCCTTCTCCCCCAACTCCACAAACACCCGATAATCCTCCCGTACCTGCCCCGCATACCGCACCGCAAACTCCGTCAACCGCGCATACCACCCATCGCGATCCGCATCAATCTCCGCCAGAATCGCTTCCTCACTGTGATAATCGATCAACCCCGCCTCGATATCTGCATCGGCCCGTGCATGAATCTTGGCAGTTGCTTTGCCCATCACCTTCAGTGCCGCGAGAAAATGCTTATGCGTCTCGATCTTATCCAGCTTCAGCTTGCGCTTATACGGCGAACGCTCGCGGATGTAATAATCCTTCTCCCCGATGCTGACGATGCCAAGGAAGGGATCAGGCTGGTGCTGCATCGCCCGCTGACTTGCAATCACCTGCAGCCCAGGATGCGGATAGCGCTCGTGGAATGCATCATGATCAGGGAGAACGGAGTCCAGCACCGAGTAGCGGGCTTCCTTCATCTCTAGGATGATATCGTCCACCGCATCCGTTCCCGCCTCTTCGCCTTCGATCATCAGGTAAAAGCGGTCCAGCCCGAGGCTTCCCGTCCCGGAGTTACGCTTGTGGGCCATATCCTTGAGCCTGTAATTCCCCTCCCGCATCCGCTGCTCGGCTGGAATCGACGCGATATAGTGGCCCCAGTGTTCGATAATCTGCTCACGTATCTCTGGTGCTACCTCTTCCAGATCTTCATTGCGCTTCAGACGCCAGCCGTCCTCATCCAGCTCGGCGAACTCCTCCAGCAGAGTGAGGCGAGAGCGTTTTTTCGCTGTTTTTTTCAACAGGGTCGAGATCGGTGGCTTGGTGTTGTCTTCGGTAAAACGGGTGGTCACCGGATCCTTTTCCCCCTGGGCGTAGCGGGTCAGCTCTTTATAGTAGGCTTTGAGATAGGCACGCACCGCTTCCTCTATATCGTCGGCCCTAACATGCTTCTCTTCACCGACCAGTACGATACTGACCGCCATCCGCGCGATATCTAATAGATACGAGCCGAGGTACGCTTCGTCGAAGTCATTCACATCGTAGACGATCTCTCCCTGTGCATTGTGAAATACCCCGAAGTTCTCCATATGCAAGTCACCCTGAACCCATGTCGGCTTCGTCCCCGCCTCCCGCATGAACTCCTCCTGCAGCAGGTCACGGAAAAAATGATACGCACTGCCCCGATAGAACGTGTACGGACTCGCCGACATCTGCTGATATTTGAGCCTGCGCCCCTCCGCTGTCAGCCCCAGCACATCCCGATCGTACACGCTCAGGTTTTCCTGCAACAAATCCTTCCTTGAAAACGTCTGATTCCCCACACCCGCCATATCGTACCTTCCTCCCCCTGCTGGTTCTCTTCTTATCATTTTATGTATGGATTCGCTGTCCTAATGCGTACTGATCTCATCGGACACCGCTGCCAGATCAATCACAGTCGTCTCCTGCACGTCTCCCTTGTTCACACGGATATAGGCTTGCCACGCCCCGGCCATCGGGAGATTCATCAGCCCGCTGTATTCGCCCGGCGTCTCTTCTTCTGCCTTGACCGCAAGATCGCCGTGATCCATCTCTTTCATCTCAAAATGTACCTCGACACCGGCTCCTGTGACCGGCTGGCCGTTTTCGCTGACCTTGATGCTAAAGGGAATCGGTTTGCCCATCGATACCGGACTTCTCATCGGCTCAAGCACGGCTTGGTAACGCAGATTTTCATTCTGCCCGGCAGTGCTTGTCCTTGTTTCTTGTTGTGACGTGGACTCTCCGACAGTTGTGCCGCCACAGCCGGACAGGATGACTGCGAGCGAGAGTCCGACGAGCAGTCCCATGGCTGTAACACTTGGTGTGATGGTTAGTCGCATGTGTATATTCGCCCCTTTTTGCCCTGTTTGGTATCGGTTCTCTCATCTTAGCACTCTGCTTTTTCAAATACCAACTCGCCCTATACTCCCCACTATTCGTCCACACGTAACTATGTTAAGATGGGAATACTCTACTTTTGGAAAGGAAGATTCCACGTATGGATTACTTAGAACTTAACTGGGTGTCCACGCTTTCTGGTGTGGCAGTGGTTCTTCTGGTTGCCTTCATTCGACTTCATTGGCCGTTCCGGTATCAATATATGAGCGTATTGACCAAGCGCCGTCCTGAGCGCGTGCTTTACTGGCTGGAAGCCTCCTACCGCAAAAACGGACGGAAAAGCGTCGCCATGCTGGACAAATCCAGCCACGAGATCCTCACAGGCAATCTGGAGCAGGCCGAGCGATATATCGCAGAGGGGCTGTCCTCCTGCAAAGAAAGACCGACCCTGTTCAACCAGGCACTGGTTCACTACCTGTTCTACAACCTCTCCACCGTCTACTTTTACCGGGGCAAGTACAAGGATGCGATCGATGTGGCGTTCCGCGTATACGAGCGCGATGAGAATCTGACCAATGCGCTTGGCATCATCGTCTGCTCCCAGGCACGGTTGGGCGACATCCAGAGCGCGGTCGAAGCCTTCTCCATGATCAATAAGAAAAAGCTCAAGCCCGCCCTCGAATTCTTCTGCCTCGCTGAGATCGCCGCAGCCAAGGGTGATTTCCCAAGAGCCGTCGATTATTTACAGAAATGTTCCACACAACCTTATATTCTGACCATGCATTTGAACCCATCCGAGATCGACAAACGTCTGGATGAATGGACAAAAGCCTCTTCCCAAGTGGGGTGAGGCTTTTTTTGTTACGTCTTGTTTGTCATCTCTAAAATTTGTCCGAAGAAACCATGTACATCACCTTTGAGGATTGCACCATGTCCGGTGGCGAGAATCTCAATTGGCCATTCCATCATCTGTCTGATCCCGTCAGCGAAGGCTTCCACCCGCTCCGGCTCTGTTTTCTGCCGATTGTCGAGTGATTCCAAGAAAATCTCTCGCCGTACCTGTTGTAATCCCATCACTTCGTCCATTGGGTCGCCGAAGAAGCAGATGTGATCCCCTGTAAAACAAGTACCGCTGTTCCGGTCAAAATAAACGACCGAACCTTCTGTATGATACGACAGATTCAAGTACTCCAGACGAGACAGGTCACCCTTGCTGCCTGCAAACGTATGCCCGAACAAAGTTTGCGAAAAGTCGTCTAATTCAAAAAAATCATGTAAATGAATCCAGTTGTTTGAAGTACGGAAGGATTCTACATTGCCAATATGATCCGAGTGACGGTGGGTCAGGTAGACACCGTTGATATTCTGCTGCGTGACCCCGAGCTCCTGAAGCGCGCCCAGATAGGTCTGCCGGTGTTTCTTCATATTGGTGTCAATGAGGAGATATTTGTCGTCTGATTGTATAACGTAGCTGTTGATGTAGCTTTTCCATGTATCCTCGTATGTGATGATCGCCCAGACATGTGGAGCAATTTGGTGGATAACATCGGTCAATTCCCCATCTCTCCTCTCCTTTTTTGTTTATTTTTGGCAGTTTTCATCGATCTAGACTCGTGTATAATATTATACCATCATTCTAGGGAAAATGACCGTCCAAAAAGAATCTTTCCTGTTCAAACACACAAAAAGGGCATTAGCCCCACAAAAAATGGGTTATGCCCGTGCTGAAAAATATTTTCCACATCCTGTTATTGTACGTTGTTTTGCTTTTCCTGCATCACTTCGTTGACCAGCATGACACCATGTGAGAAGGTGGTTCCGCCGCCGAATGCGCCTGCCACACCGACGATTTCTGCGATCTCCTGCTCGGTCGCCCCTTCGCCAAGTGCCCCTTCCATATGGTAGACGATGCAGTGCTCATTGCCGGAAAAAAGAGAGATGCCGAGTGCTGTCAGATGCTTGTTCTTACGGTCGATTGCACCGTCTGCGAAGCAAGCGTTGGTGAAATCATTGTAGGCTTGCAGTACGTTTGGCATCATGCGGCCAAAGGTTTGCAGACCTTCGCGGTATTCTTCGGACAAGATATGTTCTGCCATGACGAGCCTCCTCGATGTTTATGTACCTTCTGTGAGTATGTTTCCTCGGCGGCCGATGGTTCATACAGACTTTTTTCCCAGCCGTAGTGCTCTCCTCTGCGGGGATACTACATAGGAGGAGACAAGCTTCTGGGGAGGGATGTCCGTGATTCGCTTAGGGTATGCCTGTATCAGCATGGCGACCAAGAACAACCCGAACAAAAAGACCACGGTGGGTCAACTGGAAAAGCTGGATCCGGCAGGACGGCAAAAAAAGCTTCGCAAGGTGATGCAGAGCAACTTTTTCAACCTGATGGATCTCCTGAAGTACAACGTGGAGAACGGGATTTTCCTCTATCGGCTGCCGTCGGAATTCGTACCGTTCGCCACCCATCCGATCGCCGCTGACTGGGATTGGGAAAAGGAATTCAAGTGGGATTTGGACAAGGCGGGTGAATTCATCCGTGCCAATGCCATCCGCATGACCTCGCATCCTGGGCATTACAGCATTCTCAACACTAATAATCCGAGCGTCCTGGAATCGACGATCAAGGACTTCGATTATCATGCCAAGGTGTTTGACCTGATGGGCTTGGACGCCAATTCGATCCTTGTGACACATGTGGGCGGGGTGTATCAGGATAAAGAAAGCTCACTGCAACGCTTCGCCGACCACTATGCCACCCTGCCTGAGCATATCAAGAAACGGCTGGTCGTGGAAAATGACGATGTCTCTTTTACTATGATCGAAGTATTGCACCTGTGCGAAAAAATCGGTGCTCCGATGGTATTAGACATCCATCATCACGACTGTATCAACAACGGGGAGCAGATCGAGGAATACCTGCCCCGTATCATCGCGACATGGGGAGACCGGACGCCCAAGATGCATTTTTCCTCCCCCAAGTCAGAAAAGGATTTCCGCGCCCATGCCGATACGATCGAGCTGAATGCGTTTCTGCGCTTCTTAGACAAAGTGTCCCATCACAATGTCGATATCATGCTGGAGTGTAAAAACAAGGACGAAGCTCTGCTGAAGCTGCGGAGTGAATTAAGACAAGCCAAAGTTGAGGTGGAGTCCCCACCGCTTGTCCTGGCGTAAACGAAAAAAATAACCAGCGCCCTCTCCATCCCCGGAAGAGGGCGCCTGTATTGTCAGAACGTCCGTCTATGAGCTTAGTAGTTGCTGCTGGAACCTTTACAGCCTCCGCGTCCGCCGCAGCCACATCCACAGTCTCCCCGGCCTTTGCCTCGGCCCGGATAGGTCTGGTAGCCTCCGCCATAACCTCCTCCATGGTGGTGACCGTGATGGTCGTGATGATGGCCATGATGGTCGTGGTGCCAGTGATGGTGGTGATGACCGTGTTTGTGTGCATGATGACGGCTGCCGTAGCCATAGCTGCTGCTGCCAAATGAGCTGGAACCGCCACGGGAGCTGCCACGCGAACTGCTGCCGCCATACGAACTGCTGTCGCTGCATCCGCAGTCAGAAGAAGACCCGTAGGAACTATCATGGTGAGAGTGGCATTTGGAGTAGTAGTGATCCATGCGGTCTTTGTGGTAGCGGTATTGTTTGTGGTATCCACGGAATTTTTTCGGATGTTTTTGGTGACGGCGGCATTTGTCGTAGTAGTATTGCATTCTCTCCAGATGGAAATGATATTTGCGAATGTGGATTTCGATTCGCGGACTTACCGGCGCTGGAGCAGGTGTCGGCATTGGCATCGGCATCGGCATGGGAGCCGCTGGCATCTGTGGTGCTGGAGCAATCACGCGCGGCGGCACGATGGGTTGCGGTGCGATTGGTCTTGGCTGTTCTTTTGGCGTCGGCTGGATAATCGGTCTTCTAATTTCCTTTTCCATCTTGGTTCAAGACACCCCTTTTTGATTACGTGACATATTGCATGGTATGACATTCACCCCCTCGCGGAAACGACATTCGCCTATTGTGTGTAAAATCCCAAGCCCATTTTGCCCGATCGCCTGTCTTGACGAAATCGGCAACTTCGGTCAAAATAGAAGAGATTACACACAAGCAGTTACAGCAAAAGCGAGGAATCGATATGGTACATATCCATAGGCATTGTCATGATAATCAAATTTATATATGGCCAAGAGGTTAGGAAAATTTCCTAACCTCTTTCTTTTTGCCTGCTTTGCTGTGATAAAGGAGGAAAACATAATGAATCAACATACATTGGTACTGGATGGAAATGGGCTTACGATTGAACAGGTGGTAGAGATCGCACGCGGTCACGCCCAGATGACACTCTCCCCAGAAGCAATTGCCAAGGTACAGGAATCCCGCCGCATGGTCGATGAGATGGTCGCACAGCAAAAAGTCGTCTACGGGATCACAACCGGCTTCGGTAAATTTTCCGATGTCATGATCCCCCAAGAGGATGTCAGCCAACTGCAGGAGAACCTGATCAAAAGCCACGCCTGCGGCATGGGTGAGCCGTATGATGCCGAAGTGGTCCGCGCGATGATGGCTCTGCGCATCAATGCCTTGATCAAGGGCTTCTCCGGTATCCGTCTGGAGACACTGGAGCTTCTGCTCGCCATGTGTAACCACGGTGTCCATCCGATCATCCCACAGCAAGGCTCCCTCGGTGCAAGCGGTGACTTGGCTCCTCTCGCTCACATGGTTCTCGTGATGCTTGGCCGCGGTGAAGCTGAGTACCAAGGCAAACGCATGAGTGGCGGTGAAGCTCTGCAAGCAGCAGGACTCACACCTCTGCGTCTGCAAGCCAAAGAAGGTCTCGCCCTGATCAACGGAACCCAAGCCATGACCGCTCTGCTCTGCCTGGCCCTCTACGATGCCCGGATCGCTATGGAGAGCGCTGAAGTCATCGCCGCCCTGACCGTAGAAGCCCTGCACGGCATTCCAAAAGCATATGACGCCCAGCTGCACGCTGTCCGCCCTCATCCGGGTCAACAAGAATCTGCCCGCCGTATGCTGATGCACCTCGCAGGCAGTGAGCGCACCACCGATCAAGGCCAGATGCGGGTACAAGACCCATACAGCCTGCGTTGCATCCCACAGGTGCACGGTGCTACCCGTGACACGCTCAACTACGTCTGGCAGACCGTCGAGCGCGAGTGCAACAGTGTGACCGATAACCCGATCCTGTTCACCGAGACTGGCGACGTGATCTCCGGCGGTAACTTCCACGGACAGCCGATGGCGCTGGTAGCCGACTTCCTCGCGATCGCGGTACATGAGCTGGCCAACCTGTCTGAGCGTCGCACCGAGCGTCTGGTGAATCCACAATTGAGCGGACTGCCTGCGTTCTTGACCCCGAATGGTGGGTTGAACTCCGGCTTTATGATTACACAGTATGTGGCGGCGTCCATCGTGTCTGAGAATAAAGTGCTGTGCCATCCGGCTTCTGTGGATTCCATCCCATCCTCTGCGAATCAGGAGGATCACGTGAGCATGGGTACGACAGCTGCGCGTAAATTGCGTACGGTTGTGAGCAATGTGTTTAAGGTGCTGGGGATTGAGTACCTCTGCGCGGCGCAAGCGGTGGAGTTCCAGAAAGACCAAGGCAAGCTTGGCGCTGGTACGCAAAAGGCGTATGAGCTGCTGCGTGCGGAGATTTCTCGTGTGGAGGAAGACCGTGAGATGTATGTGGATATGATGAAGGCTGAGGAGATTTTGAAGAGAGGGACGTTGGTGTTTTAGAAAGACGTCTTAGTAGGAATATGAAAAAGGGAGGCGAACCTTGTTGGGGTTCTCCTCCCTTTTTTGCTGTGATAATCGTTCACTTGCTAATCACCCAATACACATAGTTGGTCACCCAACTTTTCGCATCAAGCTTACTATATTCCCCCGGCTCAACATATCCTGACTTGCCATTTACCGTATGTGTCAACCGATGCCCTATCTTATGCTTAACCGCTCCCTGGCTGATGCTGTAGCTTTGCGTCGAGATCCACGTATCTCCCTGACGCAGCAGTGTATCCGTCCATTCATTATCCTCCACCGAAAACGAATGCCAATCATCTGCCAAACTCCCCGTTGAGCCAAAAATCTCTACATCTCCATCCGTATTCCACGATACCGTGGCTGATGGCGGGAAACCAATGTTCATCGAGACGGAGCCTGACCAAGAAGAGTTATCCGGCTTCCAAGCGGTCGTAATGATCTTGCTGGCCTGATCCGCATCCAGCCGACTCACCACCTCCTCTGACTTCAAACGAGAAAATGCACTGACCGGCTCATCGGCCCGAATATAGATGTAATCCTTCATAGACGTATCCGCAGGGGTATCATCCTTGTACACCTTCCATACGTGGTAGGTCTTCGCAACGCCAGTCTGTGTCGCACTGAGCGGAACGTAGTTGGTTATCAGTGCTTCCCATGTATAGATCGGGCTGTAGCTGTCTGGGACTGAGATATCGGTCATACCCCCCGCATACGCAGAAGTGGCGAAAAAACCGGTGATGTCGTCTTTCTTTTTGATATCTACGTTATATCTTCTCGACAGCTGTTTAAGATCATCGAGTTCGTATGCCTGCTCATTACGGTTGGCCGATAAGACAAAAGACGGTTTGACCGAACCGTTTTCAAATTTGTAGCCCATCATATCCAGTTGGTAGGCATGATTCCCGTCCTTCCAATCAGGCAACAGCTCTATCCCTGACCCGAGAGTGGCATGAATACGACCTGCATCCAGATTCTCTCCATAGACGTAAAAAGGCTTCTGTTGCTTTTGCGCTTCTTGGAACAGGGCTTGGACATTGGCTTGTCCGATTTCTTTTTGTGCTACCCATACTGCATCAATCTCAGCAGGAAGTCGCGTGCTTGATCGATCCAACTTTGTGATGGATTTCTCCTTTTTCATTCTTTCCTGCTTGATGACCTTACCTATGGCAGAATCTTCTTGGCTGTCAATGACTCCGATCAAAAAAGGCTCTGGCTTCATATCTGAGGTGGAATACTTCGCTGCTTTGATTTCAATCTGGGTCAATAGAATAGAGACGGAAGCAAGGATGACGGCTGCCCATTTTGCGGTGGTGATCAAGGTCTTTTTCATTCAAGCTTCCTTTCTATTTTATGCTTCTGCCTACATCTTATCGGATGCCATTATCTTTTGTCATTGTCAATAAAAAGAAACCTCCTGCGTCACCGGGCAAACCAGTCAAGCATTTTGCCCAAGCAGACTTCAGGAGGTTTCTTCATTCCATACCGCTTATCCGATCGCGAGTCCATCCTCTGTTCACTTATTCATTACCCGTGATGCACCGCACAACGGTTCGGCCCGGCCTCCAACTCCGTCGCCTTCTCCTCCGTCACCTCAACCACACCACGGTTGATATCGATAATCTCCTCATAATTAGGCGGCGTACTCTGCCCCGCAGACCCAGCCACCATCTCGGTAAACTGCTCGCGGTCTTGGGTGCGCATCACCTCGTTGCTCTGGCGGATCGTGCCGAGGTCGGCGCCGACATAGCCATTCGCATTGACCTCTTTGATATCAGCATAGTGTGTCGGCAGAACAATCACATCATCCGACAGCGGGGCAATCGTCTGGAACACGGTATCATAGAGCGATTGCGCCCACTCTCTTGCCCTCCCACCCAAGTCAGGACGACCCAGACCCCCTACAAAAATCGTGTCTCCGGAGAGCAGATACTTGTCATTGATCAGGACTGAGACACTCCCTGGGGTATGTCCAGGTGTGGGGATCGGCAGAATTTTCACAGTGACAGCGCCTACTTGCAGCTGGTCTACCTTGTCCAACGGCTCGTAGGAGAGTGGCGAGCCTTGCATCTCGCTGGAGGAGATGTAGTAGGTCGCCCCTGTTTTATCTGCGAGTTCATGCCCACCTGTGATATGGTCGGCGTGCAGGTGTGTGTCGACGATATGAGAGATTTTGACATTCTCGCGCTCTGCCAGCTGCAGATATTCGTCTACGTGGCGGCTCGGGTCGACGATCAGGGCTTGGCCTTGGGAGATCACGAGATAAGAAAGACAGCCTTTGGCGAGGCGGTTGAGCTGGATCAGCTTGAAATCCGCTTCCTCCACAACCGTGACCGGGTGGTAAAATTCGCTCCACCCAAGCATCCCTCGCTCCAGATAGCTGACCTTGCAGCCCCGCTCATCCAGCTTGGCCGCTACCATCTGGGCGCTGTTGCCTTTGTTGCAGACGACGACAATCTCTTGGTCTTGCGGGATCGTGGTGTAGACTTCTTCGCTGTCTTCATCGAGAAAATCATAGTACGGAATGTTGAGTGACTCCAGATCGTTAGCCTGAATTCTCCACTCTTGGTATGCGTCTGGGTTACGCACATCCAGCACAACAACCAGGCCTTTGCCGATTTTTTCGTGCAGTTCGCTTGCTTTCATGATACCTATTGTCATAGGGTTTCACCTCTTTCGGAATTATGAACCTGTTCGTTTTTCTGGTTTTTGTATACCGTGTAGGGTATGTTATTTTGTTTGAAAAAAGGAGCGGCTCCCCAAATCGTCCAGCTCCTTATCTCTCCAGCTTTCCCTTCCAGCCGGATACCCCGGTCTTCAAGTGGCTTACTTGCGAAAAACCTTTGCCCAGCAATATCTGGGCGGCACGGCGGCTGCGCATCCCGCTCTGGCAGGTCAGTATGATCGGACGGTCTGCGGACAGCTCATGCATACGTGCACTCAACTGGCTGAGCGGGATATTGTAAAACCCACGAATATGCCCCCCGTTGTACTCATGTGCTTCACGAACGTCGATAAAATGCGGCTTTTGCCCTTGTTGACGGCTCAGTCGTTCCTCCACCTCGGCTGGAGAAAGAGACGTAAGTCCCTTGATCGGGCGAAACATCCGATATGCGAACAACAAGACCAAGGCCCAGAACAGATAGGTCATCCAGTCCAATCAGATTCACCTCTTTCGTATACCCCGTAGGGTATGATCGAGTTATGACTCTATTATTACCGCAATTGATTTAGTTGTCAACTTTTTTATACCTAATAGGGTATAGGAGGAGTAATCCCCCTATGATGATGGCAACGAAACCGCACAGTTCAGCCAACGTCCAATTGCCCCAGATCACAGCATTCCGTCCAGTCTCCCCTAGCGTAAGCAACAGCGTCAGCAGACCGACCCCTACGAGTAAAAGGGCAGCTCGTTCTTTGTGGAACTGACTTGCATCGACCGCGTTAGTCGTGATGATTCCATCCGTCATATGATGGCTATGATCCTCACCACTCTTGACACCGTGCTGCCCCCTAACCCACGCATACACCCCAACCAACAGCAGATACCCTACACCCTCCAACAGATTCATCGGCACATACACTTGCCCCTGCACGGTCCAGCCCCACCAGTCAGTCGGCATCCCAACCTTTTTTAGTAGCAAAGATGAAGCCACCCGTACGGACACAAACCCGAGCAAGAGCCACTCCACTGTAAGCCAAAGCGACAGCTTCCGGCGGATCCCCCCATAAGTAAACCAGAGTACACCACTGATCATCGCAGCCTCCCAGCCATACGCCCCTCCACTGTAGAGCAACAGTTGGGACGGCTTTACCGAGAGCTGCCCGTAATTCTCCACAAACGGCCAGAATTTATAGACCAGCAGCGCGACGAACAGAGAAGAAAACAGCAGATCACGAAAACGATCAGCCTGATGACTCTGCTCCCGCTCTCCTTTCTTTATCCATAGCAGAAAAATAGCCAGTCCCATCACCACTGCGATCAGAGAGATCGGGACATTGGCAGGTCCGAGTTGGAATCCTTCCGTTGCTTCGAACATCTCAGCTGCCTCCCCTCGTCAGCAGTGGGTCGATGATGCGCTTCATCTCAGCCGCTGTCATCGGACCTACTTTTTTATAGACAATGACTCCCTGGGCATCGAGCACAAAGCTGGTAGGCATCGCACTGACCCGGTACTGTTTCGTCACTTCGCCTGTCTCATCCAGCACAATCGGATAGCTCACCTGATAATCAGCAGCAAAGCGGCGTACATCCTCCATTGTATCCTGGGTCGTCACGTTCACTCCGATGAAGGTCACCTGATCGCCATACGCTTCGGAAACTGCCACCAGATCAGGCGTCTCAGCCTTACACGGTGGGCACCAGGTAGCCCAGAAGTTGAGCAAGACTGGCTTGCCTTTGGTCAGAGCGAATGGCTTGCCCATCAGATCGTTCAATTCAAAAACAGGAGCTTGGTAGTTCACCTCCGGAAGCGTCGGAAATGCTTGATCTGATTCCGGTGCCGGATTCTGCTTCATCATGGCAAAAAGGACGGCGGCAAACAAAACAACGAGGATAAGTACCGTTCTGATTTTCAAGCAAAATCTCCCCTGACAAGGTATTTTATATACCCTATACCGTATCACCATTCCATTGGCTTGGCAATCCATCCCCATCAACAAATCAATAAAAAAAGCACCCGGCCACCTGCTTCCCATGCAGACAACCGAGTGCTCGCTCATTTCACTTAAATATTTTTCGTAATATCAATTTGGTCATAAAAATCCTGGGTATGATTACGGCGCTCTTTGCGCATCTGTTGGCGTGCTGGAGCGGTCTCAAACAGGTATTTCTCCTCTTCTGTCTCCGGTACGATCTGCGGAACAGGGGTAGGACGGCCATTGCCATCAAGGGCGACGAACGTGATAAAAGAAGTCGCCGTCAATTGACGGTCACCTGTCGTCAGATCCTCGGAGACGATCTTCACGAAGACTTCCATCGACGTACGGCCTGTGTGTGTGACGAAAGCTTCTAGGCAGACGGAATAGCCCAGTTTGGCTGGAGCGAGGAAGTCAACCGAGTCGATCGATGCAGTTACAACTGGTCGGCGGCAGTGACGCATCGCAGCGATCGCACTGACCTCGTCGATATGAGACATGACGGTTCCGCCGAAGATGGTTCCGTGCATGTTGGTGTCATGCGGCAGGATCAGGGAGGCTTTGATGGTACGTGATTCTTTGCATGTTTTTGCTTGCATGTGAGTATGGCTCCTTTGAATTCGAGTCTTTGGTGTCCTATCTTTTATCTATATATATTATGTGTCAGTAATGTATTTTCTCATTGGAGAAGTCGAAGTTCAAGATGATTTTTCACCAAATGTGTCGAGTTGTGTCGAACATATAAAAAGAGCCGTCCCACCCGGTCTAACCGTGGGAGCGGCTGTCTTGCTGTTCAGATGGTTCGAATGGTTCGGATGATAAAAGCCGGCGGAGCTGATCGTACAGCTCTGGCCCGAATGCCCGGCTGATGACCTCCTCGCCCCACACATACGCGGGCTGGTAGTCTTCCACGCGAAATCGATCGGGGTCGATGTGAGTGGCGACTTGCCGTTTTTTCAGATTGGAACAATAAAATGAGTCCAGATAATCATAACCCCAGCGGGAAAACGGTGCCGTCTCTTCGGTCAGCGCAGTGATGAGCACATAGGAGCCGAGTTGGATCAGCTCGATTGGGTACAGCTGGCAGCTGAACGGCTTGAGTGAGTAGACATCCTTGTCTGCCCGGATGGCATGGGCGTGAATCGCACACAGGCGTGTCCCGTCCACTTCACGGTAAAACAGGCAGGAGCCGCTGCAGGTAGCGGGAGTTCCTGCCTCTTTTTCCCTGTCCCAGATGCCATGCTGGCTTGCATACCGGTGAGCGCTCCCGGTGAAGAAGCGCTCGATGATCTGCGGGCCTTCCTGTTCGAGCAGCGGGATCTGCCAGCCGTCTACGGAGTAGGGCTGACCTCCCTCACAGCACGTCTCCCGATGAACCGAGCTGCAATGGAAGCAATCCAGGTTGCACGGGGTCATCAGGGCGGTGGTGTCGATCAGGTATTGGCCGATGAGCAGGATGTCATCTTTGTGGCGTTTGAGGTACTTGGAGCAGCGGTAGGCTTCGCTCTTGGGCATCGGGTCGGTCGTGCCGTAGTAGCGATACTCCTCTAGGTCGATCATTTTGATAATACGACTTCCGCCTCCGTCCCAAAAATACGCAGCTGGCTGCCGTCCAACGTAGCCAGATCGACTTCTTCCGCCGGGATTTCCATCAGGATTTCCACATCGTCACCGTCTTGGTCAAATACGAGGAGCAGGTCTTTTTCCTCGAACTCGTTGTCTGTGATGCGGAACTCCTTGAGTGTCGCGCGGAATTCGCTCACTTCCTCCTCATCCTCGCTCTCGGCATCCCATTGGGTAAAGGTGATGCTAAGCGCGGTATTGGAGAAGGTGCCCAGCTGTTCTTCGAGTTGGGCATGCTGTTGGATGTCCATGGATGAATCCTCCTTTATTTCACAGCCATGATGCTAAAATATGGCTGTCCAAACGCATTGTCAATCGTGCGGAAGCCTGCTTCGCGGTACATCGGTTCTAATTCTTCCCATGTGTACCTGCGATGATACAGCGAGTCCGCGTGAAACTCGCCCTCCCCCGCTATGTACGATGCAAAAAACACACCGCCCGGACGCAGAATGCGCGCTACCTCAGCCAACGTACGGCGCAAATCCTCCGGCGTCACATAGAACAGGGAACCATTGGCCCAGACGCCATCGTAGCTGCTGTTATCAAACGGCAGGTTGCGGAAATCGCCTTGGATGAACGAGACACCCTCTACCTGCTCTTTTGCTGCTTCCAACATCACTTCGCTGATATCCAGACCCGCTACATGGAGGCGGTGGCGTTTGAGACGAAGCGAATCATGGCCTACCCCACAACCCAGATCGAGAACAGAACCACCCGCGAGGAGCATCTGAAAACCGGGCAGGGCTTGTGAGGCGATGCGGATCAGCTCGTTGACATCGGTTGCCTCTGTGCCTAGTCGGTCAAAGGTTTCTTTATTGCGAGATACATAGTCTTGCATGCCATCCTCCCCCTTCTTCGTGTTAACCTTCCTTTTCATTATACCGTGCTTGAACGGGGGTGTCACTGTTCACTGTTACAACAAAAAACCGATAACTCACCAGGGGAATCGTGAATCACCGGTTTGGGATGGGGCCACCAGCCTCCAGCCTATATTTTGTTGATGATCTGTGCCAGCGCGAACTCTTTGCCCGTCAACCCACGGACATGCTGCGAGGTCAACGTGATCGTCACCGTACTGCCGTGAATCCGTACGTCAGGAAGCACTCCCGTTCCTTCCACCCATTCCGCCACCCTGCTCACAAAATGAGTGGCACTTGCAAAATCCACAAACAAAAACGTACGGGACAACGCTGTCTGATCATCTGTCAGCTTCCAACCCGGTGCTTTTCCCAAGTTGAACCGGACTTGATCGGTTGTCAGCTTTGACATAGCGGGACACCCCCTGAAGTCTTATGAAAACGCTTACCGCTATCATATTCACGTTGAGGTTCGCTTAGTATGCGGGATTTGCCTTATTTATTCGCCAAAAAGTCGTCTATTTCTTGGCGATGGTGCGTATCATGGTGGATCATCCCCTGCATATACGTCTCGATGGTCAGCTCCCTCTCCCCAATGCGGAACGGCGTGATGAACTCCGCTTCGGACAAGGCATCGACAGCATCGATGAGCTTTTGGCGGGTTTCTTTGAACTCGGCGATCAGCGCTTCCTTGGAGATCCCGGCGCGGGCGTATTCTGCGGCGCGGCGGTTGGTCTCCTGCTCATCTGAACTTACCTTGTGCAGGATTTCTCCCGGTTGGATATGCTGGATGCGCTCCTCACAGACGAAGCGGTCCCAGGCGATCAGGTGGGAGAGTACCTCGGCGATCGACCATTTGCCCGGCTTCATCGGGGTGAGCCATGTCTCGTCGTCGAGCTTGGCAAGGTCATCTTCGGCCCATGTGATCAGAGAGGTGTAGGTGGTGCTGAAGTGTTGTTTGGCGGTCATCGAATCGCTCCTTTTTGAAGATTCTTCGCTTTTTGTATCAAGCGGCTTATTTCATCCCCGCCGGTTACGGTTAGGGTTGCTTTACCGCCTTCCGGGTCATCTTGGTCATAGTAGTGTTGGTAGACGGTGGTACGCAGCTCTTTCACCAGCTGGAGCAGCTCCTTGTAGGTCTGCGCATCTTGTTGTGTCAGTTGTTTTTTGGCCGTGTATCTGTTCTCTAGCAAAAGGTTGACTTTTTCCAGCTCCTCCGCCAGCGTCTGCAGATGGTCTTGGCCTACGGCACTATCCACATTATAGGAATATTCTTTCATCTTGACCATGCTTTCTTTCACACGGTGGATGTGTTCAGACCCTACGGAATCGTTGTCGGTCTGGTTCATGATGTCCTCATACACCTGTGTCAGCAGGAACAGGTTATGTCCGGCGATCATTTCGAGTCTCATCTGTTGTTTGGCCTGTTGCTCATACTGGTTGAAGCACAAGAACCCTGTGGCGATGATCACCAGTACAAGTACCACTGGAACCCCTCTCTTATACATACGAACCCCTTCCGCAAAAAATCAATGTTTTTCGTGGTTGAACATGTCCTCTTTCCTCCGAGCAGACGCGCTTGACCTGCTATATGCATAAGGGATGAAAAAAGACGAACAACACTCGGTTGCTCGTCTATGTATTCTGACTCTGACTTCATCCCTACGCTTTCTTCGCGTACAAAATAATCCGTGGAGATTCCTTACAATCATACGGCCCAAACTCGTAGTTGCCGAACACCTGAATCTCAGAAAAACCAGCCTGGGTCAGCATCTCCATCATCTGCGGAAGCTCATATAGGCGCACCTGCTCCTGATAGCGGCGCGGTTCGTCTGACTCGGCGTCACGCACGATGATCTCTTTTTTGACGCAGCCATCCTCAATGCGGCGGTTCTCTTCGATTAATAGTCCGTTGCTCTCTCGCTCGGAGTGCGGGACGAGATTGGCGATGATATACGGCGGGTTGAGGTAATCGATCACTACTTCGCCGCCGGTACGGAGCGCCTTCGCCATATTGGCGATCACCTTGGCATTCTCCTCATCGGTGGAAAAGTAGCCGAAGCTGGTGAACAGATTCACCACGATGTCAAAATCGTCACGGAACGGAATCTCGCGCATGTCGTATTGATGAAACTGCAGATTCGGGTAGGTATTCTGCTCGTTGGCCAGCTGGAGCAGCACCGGGGACAGGTCAACGCCTACCACATCATAGCCGCGCTTGGCGAGAGCGCGGGAGTGACGGCCGCTGCCGCAGCACAGATCAAGCACCCGGCCCTCTCTTTTGATCGGGGAGCGATCCAGCAGGTTGGCGATCTCCGCATCAGCAGAAGCCTCGTCACGGTGCTGATAGACCAGCAGATAATCATCTAAAAAGCTTTTTTCAAACCAAGCGTCTCCCATGGGGTTCTCTCTCTCCTTCTTACGGTCACAGTTGATTTCAACTATTATACCATAGTTTGGTTGAGCGGGTTACGCTTTGAGACGGTTGCGTACGCCTGCGAGGAAAGAGAGAATCGTGTGGCACCCAGTCTTGACCGAGATCTGGGCGATGTCGCGGAACGGGTCCAGCTCCACTAGATCGAGTGCTTGGACTTTTGGCTCCAAGCCGAGATGATAGACGGCGTCGAACAACTCCCATGACATCATCCCACCCGGTGCGGCACCCGGAGAGCCTGGACAATGCGAGATATCCAGCACATCGATATCGACGGTGACATAGATGAGGTCGACACGCTTGGACAGCTCGGAGGCAGCCTGCTTGACCAGGGCTTCCGCACCCTTTTGCCGGACTTGGCGCATGGTGTAGGTCGTGATGCCCTGCTCACGCACATAATCACGGTACGGGGTCGCATTGGAGAAGCCGTGGATGCCGATCTGGACGATATTCTCTCCACGGATCACGCCGTCTTGCAGCAAGCCGCGAAACGGAGTGCCGTTGGAAGGTCCGCTGTCTTCGAGATTGCGCACGTCAAAATGGGTGTCAAACTGGATCAGTCCGATTGTCTTGCCCGGATTCGCGTTGGCAAATGCTTTGAGCGATGGACGGGTAATCGAGTGGTCACCACCGATGACGACTGGGATCATATCGGGGATATCCTGATACAGCTGGGTCAGGCCTGCTTCGATATTGGACTGGCATTGCAGGATGTCGGTGACGTGCATCTTGATGTCACCGATATCGCAGACGCGCAGGTCACACACATCGGTATCGTAATCAGCATACCAGGTGCCGAAGCCTTTCCACGCGAGGCGCATCGCATTGGGATTTTCACTGGCTGCTGATGCACTGATCGAGGAGCGGGAGAGCGGCACGCCGATCAATCCGACGTCAAAAGCCGCTCCTGCTGCATAAGGCTCGATCCACTGGCTGACTTTGCGGTCGAGCCGGTCTGCGCCCCCTGCCCGGTTGATGATGGAAGGCGCACTGATGTATGGGTTGGTCAGGTTATCGGCCATAGCAGAGCTGGCCTCCTTTTACGACGACCTCGCCTTTTTTGATCACGGTGTGAGCATGGTTGACACCGAAGTTGTAGGTGAGGAACTGGTAATTCGGCACATCCATGATCACGATGTCGGCTTGCTTGCCTACTTCGAGACTGCCTACACGGTCTGCCATTCCGATGGCGTGTGCGGCATTGATCGTGGTGGCGGTGATCACTTCGGTCGGGGTCATTTTCATATTGAGCACGGCGAGGTTCATGATCAGCTGCAGATTCTCCGTCGGGGAAGAGCCTGGGTTGCGGTCGGTGGAGAGTGCTACGGCTGCACCTGCGTCGATCATGTGACGGGCACGTGCATACTCAGCCATCAGGAAAAAGGCTGTACCCGGCAGCAGGGTCGCCACGACGCCTGCCTCTGCCATCGCGTGGATGCCTTCGTCAGAAGCTTTGAGCAGGTGGTCAGCGGAGATCGCACCTACTTTGGCCGCAAGCTCCGCGCCGCCCATCGGTTCGATCTCGTCCGCGTGGATTTTCGGGATCAGGCCGTGCTTTTTGCCTGCTTCGAGGATGCGTTCGGACTGCTCGACGGTAAATACTCCGTGTTCGCAGAAGACATCGTTGAAGACAGCCAGCTGCTCTTGAGCTACGCGCGGGAGCATCTCTTCGATGATCAGCGTGATGTAGGCTTCCGGATCTTCCTTATACTCAGGCGGTACAGCATGGGCCGCCATAAATGTTGAGACGATATCAACCGGATGCTTGGCATCGAGGCGCTTGGCGACACGCAATTGCTTCAGCTCATCTTCAAGCGTCAGGCCGTAGCCGCTTTTGGCTTCGACGGTGGTGACGCCATGCTTGAGGAACTTATCAAGGCGCTCAGTGGTTTGGCGGGCCAGCTCGTCTTCGCTGGCTTCACGGGTATGGCGGGTGCTGGAGAGGATGCCGCCGCCTTTTGCCAGGATTTCGAGGTAGGTCGCGCCGTTCATGCGCAGCTCCAGCTCATACTCGCGGGAGCCGCCGAACACGATGTGGGTATGAGGGTCGACGAGGCCGGGCATGACTGTCTTCCCGTCCGCGTCGATCACTTGCAGTTCTTCGATCTTGATGCCCGCTTCCTTGAGCATCTCTCTGATCTGGGTTTCCGTGCCGATTCCGGCGATGTTGCCGTCGATGACTGCGACGATCTGGCCTTTGCCTTCGATCAGGCCGATATCGCGCATCGCCTCACCTGTGCGGGGCTTTTCGTTGTTGCCGTGCATGGTGATGATCTGGCTGGCATTATGGATCAATAAAGATTTGGCTCGCATCACTCTACTCCTTCATCATCGGGATTCGGACGCCTTTTTCCTTGGCGGTCTTCACAGCGAGGTCATAGCCTGCATCGACGTGACGCACGACACCCATGCCTGGGTCAGAAGTGAGGACGCGCTCCAGTCGGCGTGCCGCATCTTCTGTACCGTCTGCGACGATGACCATCCCTGCGTGAAGCGAGAAGCCCATCCCTACACCGCCGCCGTGATGTACAGATACCCAGCTTGCACCGTTGACCGCATTGATCATCGCATTGAGGATCGGCCAGTCAGCTACGGCATCAGAGCCGTCTTTCATCGCTTCGGTCTCACGGTTCGGAGATGCGACAGAGCCGCAGTCGAGGTGGTCACGGCCGATGACGATTGGTGCTTTCAGCTCGCCTTTTGCCACCATCTCATTGATGATGCGGCCGAATTTGGCACGTTCCCCATAGCCGAGCCAGCAGATGCGGGACGGCAGACCTTGGAACGCGACACGCTCCTGCGCCATTTTAATCCAGCGTACCAGATGTTCATTGTCAGCGAATTCGCGCATGATCACTTCATCGGTTTTGTAGATGTCTTCTGGATCGCCGGAGAGTGCTACCCAGCGGAATGGCCCTTTGCCTTCGCAGAACAGCGGACGGATGAACGCAGGGACGAAGCCTGGGAAGTCAAATGCGTTGGTCACGCCTTCTTCGAGTGCCACTTGACGGATGTTGTTGCCATAGTCGAACGCAATCGCGCCTGCCTTTTGCATATCGAGGATCGCTTGGACGTGCACCGCCATGCTGGCACGGGAACGCTTTATGTATTCCTGTGGGTTTTCCTCGCGCAGCTTCGCGCCTTCTTCGAGCGTCATCCCTGCTGGCAGGTAACCGACGAGCGGGTCATGGGCAGAGGTCTGGTCGGTGACGAGATCAGGGATTTCCCCACGGCGTACCATCTCCGGCAGGATTTCCGCTGCATTGCCCAAGAGACCGATGGACAGGGCTTTACCTGCTGCCTTGGCTTCCTTCGCCAGTTGGAGCGCTTCGTCGAGTGTGTCTGCCTTGACATCGCAGTAGCGGGTCTCGATACGGCGCTGAATCCGCCATGGATCGCACTCGACCGCGATGACAACGCCTTCATTCATCGTGACAGCAAGCGGCTGTGCGCCACCCATCCCGCCAAGACCTGCGGTAACGGTCAGCGTGCCTTTGAGTGATCCGCCAAAATGCTGACGGCCCGCCTCCCCGAATGTCTCATACGTCCCTTGCAGAATCCCCTGTGTCCCGATATAAATCCAAGAACCAGCCGTCATCTGCCCGTACATCATCAGACCGCGCTTCTCCAGATCGCGGAACACATCCCAGTTCGCCCAATTCGGAACGAGATTGGAGTTGGCGAGCAGTACGCGTGGAGCATCCTTGTGTGACTTGAACACCGCTACAGGCTTACCGGATTGCACCAGCATGGTTTCATCATCTTCGAGATCTTTGAGCGTAGCCACAATCGCATCGAAGGACTCCCAGTTACGTGCTGCCTTCCCGATTCCGCCATAGACGACGAGGTCTTCCGGACGCTCAGCTACATCTGGATCGAGGTTGTTGTGAAGCATACGCAGGGCAGCTTCTTGTACCCAGCCTTTGCATTCTTTTTCGGTACCGTGTTTGGCGCGAAGTACTCTTGGTTGTACGTTGGTCATAAAAAAACCTCCCTTATTCTTCTTCCTACTAAGTACACCATAGTCTGCAAAAAACGGGCAAGTTCGCCTGCTACCACGTTAGTAATGTACCCATTTATTCGGATAAAGCTGTAAATTACGGGGTTTTCCCATACGTCCATCTCCGCCACAGCCATTCGATGGGGCCGAAGCGATGTCGGCTAAGCCAAAAGTTGCTCAACAGCACTTGATTCAGATAGATCAGCAGGCTCAATCCGAACACCACAAGCGGTGTCATCTCGTTGTACAGACCCAGCCCATAGTTGTAAAAAATCGTCGTCCCAATCAGCGACTGCATCAGATAGTTCGTAATGCTCATCCGCCCGACCGGCGCCAACCAACGAAAACGTTTTTGCCAATTCTCTCTTTGCAACAGCAGTGCAATCGACGCCAGATAGAACAAGCAGACAATCGGCCCGGACAACATGTGAAACATGATCAGCACATGATAAATCGACGGCACTTCCGGGTCAAAGCCCGCTATCCCTATGATATGAAGAATACTGAGCACAAGACCTGCCAGCAGAGTGTTGCGCCAGAGTTTTTTCAACCATGGTACATGCGGTTCAATATTTTGAAACACTTGGATTTTGGCCGCGTAGACACCGAACAGAAACATCGCCAGAATCTGTGGAAGCACCAAAACAAAGGCCGAATATTGCTCCCCCAGCTCAACTAGGCGCTGCTGGATCATCTCGACATACGTTCCTTCCCCGTACACTGCGATCTGCTGCTCGATTTGCAGCTCCCACTCTCGGGCAAAGCCCGCATTCGCCTCTGGGTCCACACCCGTTGCCAGCATGCCCATCACGGACAATACGAATAATAAGCCGGTCGGGATCAGCAAAAGCCCCCACGCCCAGCGAAGCACCGTCTCAGCAGGCTTGTTCCAGAACCAGATAAAGAAAAAGCCCGTAATGGCGTAAGTCAGCAGGATGTCGCCCGACCAGACGAGCACGGCATGGATCAAGCCAAATCCAAGCAAAATAAGCAGCCGACGCACGAGCAGGGTTACGGGATTGTATCCTTTTTGCTCTGCCCGCTGCATGAAGATGATCGTGCCTAAACCGAATAAGAAGGAAAAGATCGTGTAAAATTTCCCGCCGAAAAAAATTGCCGCAATCCACTCGATGGCGCGGTCTGAGGCATGGGGCCAGTCGTAGATGTCGCCCGTGGACATGTAGCTGTACGGCGAGCTGAAGTTACCCATGTTCATGATGAGAATGCCGAGGAGAGCGAAGCCACGGATGATGTCGATGGTGGCGATGCGCTCTTGGCGGGTGGTTGGGGTTGGTTGGTGGTTCGAAGTCAAGGTCGTTTCTCCTTTTTTTGTCTTTTTCCTATTATACATCGCATGGGTATGTATCACCCACCCCCAACAGGGTACAGTAATGAAAGCATCCCAGATGACTCTTCACCCCATATGGAGGTATGTCACCATGAGACGCATACACCCCCTCTTTCTCGCTTCCCTCCTGTTCTCGGCCACTCTCCTCTTCGGTTTTTCCGATGATGACGCCCCATCTCCCAAAAAACAAGTCGCTTTTGTCATAGATGATTTCGGCAACGGAATGGCGGGCACCAAGGAAATGATGGAGCTGCCGATCAGGCTGACCGTCGCAGTGATGCCTTTCCTGCCGACTACCAAGCGAGATGCTACCTGGGCTCATCAGAAGAACCACGATGTCTTCGTCCACATCCCCATGGAGCCTGTCAAAGGCAAGAAACGCTGGCTCGGCCCAGGCGCCATCACCACAGACCTGAGCAACGAAGAAATCGAAACCCGGATGCACGCCGCCATCGACGATGTCCCCTTTGCCATTGGGGTCAACAATCATATGGGGTCCAAAGTAACAGCCGACCGACGCGTCATGAACATCGTGCTCAAGGTCTGCCGCGAACGCGGTCTGATCTACCTCGACAGCCGGACGACCAACAAGAGCGTAGCCAAAGAAATGGCACAGAAATGGGACGTCCCTTATATCGCCAATGATATTTTCTTAGATGAAGTCTACAGCATGAAACATATCCTGAAGCAGATGAATACCGTGTGCAAAACCATCGCCAAAGAGGACTCCTGCATCGCCATCGGTCATGTCGGCCCTCCGGGGAAAAAGACAGCCGAGGTGCTGCGCAGATACATCCCCATCGTTGACGACACCGCAGTGATCGTCCCTGTATCCAAGCTGGTCAAGTCGCATTATCCGATCTCCACCTTCCCGCTTCCCTAACCCGATCCCCCCACTTCACCTGACAAAAAAAAGAGCCCGCCTTGAGGTCACAGCTGTGACACACCCCAAAGCGGACTCTTCTTTTTTTATCTACATCACGTCAAATAACGTCTAACGTCGCAGGTCACGCACCGTCTGAATCTTCTCCGACACACGCTGCAGGACAACCTCGACAGAACCCATATCTTCCATCAAATCGTACTCATTGATATTCACGCGAAGCACTGGACAAGCCGTGAACGCATTGATCCAGTTTTCATAACGACCAAACAGATCCTCCCAATACGCGACAGGGGTCTGCTGTTCCATCGGACGGCCGCGCTCCTTGACACGGTGCAGGACATCATCGAAGCCGCCTTCCAGATAGATGAGCACATCTGGGTGCGGGAAATACGGGGTCATCACCATCGCTTCGAACAGCTGCGTGTAGGTCTGGTAATCTTCCTCGGTCATATGCCCTTGTTCATACAGCATCTTGGCAAAAATACCGGTATCCTCATAGATCGAGCGGTCTTGCACGAACCCGCCGCCGTATTCAAACATACGCTTTTGCTCCTTGAAGCGCTCTGCCAAGAAGTAGACCTGCAGGTGGAAGCTCCAACGGGAAAAATCGTTGTAAAAACGGTTCAGATACGGGTTGTTGTCCACTTTTTCAAAGGATACGCGGAAACCCAACAGATCGGCAAGCGCACGGGTGAACGTAGATTTACCCACGCCTACCGTACCCGCAATCGTAATCACAGCGTCATGAGGTATCTGATACTTTTCACGTAAAGTTTGGTTTCGATTCGTTGTTGACATCATTGACTCCTTTATCATTCCTTTATTCCGTACTTCATCCTAGACCGGCTGCTTGAGAAACGGTTCAATCCGGCTCAAAACGTATTGGGTGTCTTCGCTGCGATGCACATAATCCAATTCGTCACACTCAATCGTCAGCACGGGGATGGACGGATGGGTGCGTTGGAACTCTTCCATGTACAGATCATAGTCTCTGATTAGGTTTTCCATATAACCACGATCCATATTGCGTTCGATATCCCGTCCGCGCATGGCAATTCGTTTCATCGCCGTCTCCACGGAACAGGAAAGATAAATGACCAGGTTGGCTTGCGGCATATCTTTTGTCAGAATATCGTAAATATTTAAGTATTTTTGTAGATTGTCACCTTCAATGGTTCGTTTTGCAAAGATGATATTTTTAAAAATATTATAATCGGATACCACTGAGCGTCCCTGTTGCAAGTAGTTCGTGCTGATATCCTGCAACTGCTTATATCGATTGCATAGGAAAAACATCTCGGTCTGGAAACTCCACTCGGCAATATTTTGATAGAAGTGTCCGAGGAACGGGTTTTCGTACACAATCTCCTGGAGCAGCTCCAGTCCGTAGGTTTTACTGATAATTTGGGAGAGTGAGGTCTTGCCCACTCCGATAGCCCCTTCAACCGTGATAAAAGTAGAATTCATGATAGCACTCGATCCCCCCCGCAAAATCCAAAAACGAACTTTATTTTACCACGCTCGTCTGAATTTGTCGAAAGACTTTATATAGAAAGTCGAGAAAAAGTTTTGGTACGTTTTTTGGTACACACATAATTCCGATATGATATGATGGATTTAGCTGTAAAACAAAAACCAAATCCCGTAATCAAGCAAGGAGCGTACCGATTATGCGAATTGTCTCTCATATAGCCGAGCTGATCGGCGAGACACCGGTCGTCAAGCTAAACCGCCTGGTCACCCCTGAGATGGCGGATGTCTATGTCAAGCTGGAAAAATTCAACCCAAGCGGCAGTGTCAAGGACCGCGCCGCCTACAATATGATTGTCACCGCTGAAGAACAAGGCCTGCTCAAGCCCGGTTCGACAATTATCGAGCCGACCAGCGGCAACACCGGAATCGGATTATGTATGGTCGCGGCCGCCAAGGGCTACAAGATCATCATCACCATGCCGGACAACGCCACCCGCGAGCGTTTTCTGTTGATGCAGGCTTATGGGGCAAAAGTCGTATTGACACCCCATGCTGAAAAAATGCCGGGTACGATCCGCAAAGCCGAGGAAATCCTCGCAGAGACCCCGGACGGCTTCATGCCGATGCAGTTCGAAAACAGTGCCAACCCAGATATCCACCGTGTCACCACGGCCCGTGAGATTCTGGAGCAGATGAATTATGATCTGGACGGCTTCGTCGCCACGTCCGGTACAGGCGGCACGATCACCGGTACAGGTGAGACGCTTCGGGAGCACCTGCCCAGCATCCATATCGCCGTTGTCGAACCGGCAGGCTCCCCTGTCTTGTCCGGTGGTGAACCAGGTCCGCATAAGATCGTCGGGACGAGCCCGGGATTTATCCCACCGATCCTCAATCAAGAGGTATATGATGAGATCATCCAGATTACAGACGAACAGGGTCTGGAGATGACCCGTCAGCTGGCCCGTCACGAAGCCATCCTGGTCGGCCCGTCTGCCGGTGCTGCCGTCTACGCCGCCCTTGAAGTAGCCAAGAAGCTTGGCCCGGGCAAAAAAGTGCTCGCCATCTGTGCAGACAGTGGCGAGCGGTATCTCTCGATGAGCGAGCTGTTTGGATTGTAATCCTACATGCGTGTTAGGGTATCTTCCCCCAGCACGTGTTCGAGATGATGCACATCGAATTCAAGCATCTGCAGCTGTTCTTTGAGCAGCTGCTCTGTTCCGAAATCTCCGCATTGCATGGACAGACGAATCATATCACGGTACCGCAAAATGATGTTTTGATACGCCCGCATGTCATGTAAGAGCATCGTGCGCAGATCAAACACACCCTCCTCCTCGATCGGAAACAACGCCATCTCCTGCTGTTTGCGCGGGGTGGAGATCGGGTAAGCGGCGAGTACCGTGATTCGTTCTGCCAACTGATCCCCCATCGTCAGACAGTGTGCAGCCAGCTCGTCCAACAACAGGTGCAGGTCACGGAAATCCGGTCCCTCGACCACCCAGTGATGCTTTTTCAACTGATGAAACAGCGTATAGACACTGCACAAGAGGACGTTACAGCCGTCACTTACCTGCTTGGCTACGCCCCGATCCAAAACCACCGGGTTCTCCTTCACTTCCCCCAGCTTATGAAGCAGCATGGTTTGCGTAATTCCCACCACGTTCGTTCACTCCTTTTGACTCACATACATACCCATAGCATGCACTTAGGTGAAATACTCAATGCGAGCCATTGGGAATAAGCGCTGGATTTCTTTTTCCATATGGGCTTTGAGCGCATGGGCCTTGAGGTCTGGATAGACGTATTTGCCTTTTCCGTATTTGCCCCATTTGTACTTACGCTCTTCTTCGTTCATCTCCAGCTTGGTTTTGGGATAGCGGGCGAGGATGAGGCTCTTGGCGATCTTGGTAAAACGGTGCTGGATCAGCTCAAAGGTCAGGTCTGACTTCGCTTCGTCACTCAGCTTGGAGCTAAGCCGCTCCAACAGATCGGTATAGCCCTCCTGCCAGCCTTCGAACCAGTACAGCGGAGCGAGGATAAAACCGAGCGGATAACCGGCCCGTGCTACTTTTTCCGCTGCTTCAATCCGCTGTTCGAAGGTGGACGTGCCCGGCTCGAAGTTCTTGATCACGTAGTCGGCGTTCATGCTGAAGCGAAAGCGCGTATGCTTGTTGTGCTTCGCATCGAGCAGTGAGTCAACATGGTGGAACTTGGTCACAAAACGCAGGCGTCCCAGCGGCTGCTCGCCCATGAATTCGATGGTTCGCTTCAGGTTGCCTGTGATGTGCTCGATCCCGATTGGGTCAGAGGTACAGGCGGCTTCGAAGCGGGTGATTTCGGGTTCGCGTTCTTTGATGTACTTTTGTGCTTGGGCGAGGATTTCATCCGTATTGACATAGACACGGATGTAGGGCTTGGTACCTACGTTGGTATTGAGGTAGCAGTAGTGGCAGTGGGCGGCACAGCCTGTTGCCAGTGGGATGGCATATTCGGCAGATGGTTTGCTCTGCTCGAATTTCATCGTTTTGCGGACGCCGACCACGAGTGTGCGCTTGGCGTTGCGGTATTGCTCGGTGTCGGTTTCGCCAGGGATACCGCGGACTTGGTTGTGACTGGTGGTCATTTTGATCGGGATGCCTTCTTGTTCATAGCGGGCGTAGAGTTCTTTGCCCAGAGGGTACTCCAATGCGCCGGGTTCGAAAAAAACCATGTCGGGGACGAACTTTTTGCTGCGCTGATCGGTTGCTTCGGCGGTCGCGTTGGTGATTTTGGTCACCGGATGATTGGCGGCGTCTTTGGTCGTTTCGACGGTGGGTCTTTCTAAGACGGCTGTAGGCATGTTGGTGTATCCCCCCTTAGGGTTTAGTATGACCTGCGGGCGGGAGACGGAGGCTTTTTTTCATTGGTGAAAAAGCCATCTGCTGGTGTGGAGTGGCGGCGGCTGGCAAGTGGCGCGCCTTGTTGAACCCCCTTCGTAAGAAGACTTGACTGGCCGCTGCGAGGAAGGAAAGGGCTTGTCGGGTCAAAAAGGGTTCGGCGAAGCAGATTCGAACGGAGGGGTTTGCCCCTGAGCTTATTCAGAGAAGCGGATACGCCCTTTCCTTCCTCTTCGCTGGGCAGGTGGTTCAAAGAGGCTTGCCTCTTGCCAGCCGCCGCCACTCCGACGTGCTTTTGCTGTTTGCCCACACTAAAAAAAGCAGACGTCGCTCCGCCTGCTTCGGAATACAAAAGATTGTCGAAAGCTACTCAGTCATTTTAACCATATTCAATCATTTGAGAACTTAACTCAATACAATCCAGCCTCACCTATGCCGATCCACCGCAGCCTAATCATCCCCACCCTACATCTCCCGCTTCTTATCCTTAAACTCCTCCAACAATCTCGCCGCATCATCCCGCTTATACGACGGGACCTGCACCTCATACGAATGGATCATCCCTTTTTTCTTCACCTTCAGTCGCACCCGTATGCCTTTATGCTCCAGCAGACGGCGGTACTCGTGGGCCACTCTTGGCAAACCATAGGACTTATGGACACTCACCCACCTGCTCCACAATCGGACCCGCTCCTTATCAAGGTTTCTTTACTAACCAAGATAAGCAAAAGCGGGGAAAATGGCACTGTTGACGGCCTACCCCACCAAAATAGATGCATGCAAAAAGCGGCCAGGCACAGACACCCTGTCCCAATCCATCGGGTGTCTGTTGCTTGACCGCTTTTTCATCCTGATCAAACCTTGGCCACGTATCTACATCTCCGCCCAATGATTCGTCGGCCCATGCCCTGCCCCAATCTCAGGCGCAGTCCGGATCGCTTCGATGATAAAAACCTTCGCCCGCTCGACCGCATGGATCAGCTCTGTGCCTTTTGCCAATTCGGCTGTGAGCGCTGCTGAGAACGTGCAGCCAGTCCCGTGGGTATGGCGTGTATCGAACCGCTTATGCGGGAAACGGTAAAATTCTTCGCCATCAAACAGCAGATCCACCAGCTCTTCGCTCTCCAGATGACCGCCTTTCATCATCACATGGCGAGGACCCATCTCGTGAATGCGTCGTGCAGCTTCCTCCATGTCCGTTTCAGAGCGGATCGTCATGCCTGTCAGCACCTCTGCTTCCGGCAGGTTAGGTGTGATCAGATAGCTGAGTGGCAGGAGGCTGTCTTGGAGGGCGGCGACTGCTTCGTCGAGCAGCAGCTTAGCCCCGCCTTTGGCGACCATCACGGGGTCGACCACCACTTTTTTGACCTGATGCTTCTTGATCACGGAGGCCACCGCGCGAATGATCTCGGCGTTGAACAGCATTCCTGTCTTCAGCGCATCTGTCCCGATGTCACGCAGCACCTCTTCCATCTGTTGCACGACAAAATCGGTCGGAACAGCATGCACGCCAGATACGCCCAAGGTATTTTGTGCAGTCAATGCCGTGATAGCACTGGTCCCAAACACGCCGAACTGATGAAATGTCTTCAAATCCGCCTGAATCCCTGCCCCGCCGCCGCTGTCCGAACCAGCCACTGTCATCGCGATTGCCCGTTTCTCCATGATAAAATCCCTCTCCTTGCGACTCAATCTTTTGCATGTTGAGTAAAGTATAACAAATCAAGTGTCACGTTGCCCAGATGCGACATATCGTAAGGCAGAGAATGTCGTGCTGCCTAATTGTTGCACAAGAGAAACTTTTTTAGGTAACCGAAAAACTGTTGCCTACAGGCACTTTTTTGTGTAAAATTTGCCCTAAGGCAAAACTTCTGCCTAAATAAAACTTAGTTGTGGAGGGACAACATTATGGCAACTTGGTGGAAAAGACCGTCGTGGCTCGTCTCAATGATCGGTATGCTGTTGGTATCAATGGTGGTCGCAGGTTGTGGAACCGGTACGACTCCAGCATCTCCAGCTGCAGCTACACCATCTGCTGACGGTGTGTGGCACGTAACCGTCACAACCGGGATGGTAGGCGATATCGTCAAGCAGGTAGGCGGAACCCATGTGGAAGTCACCCAGCTGATGGGCCCCGGTGTTGACCCGCACTTATACAAGGCGTCTCAAGGTGACATCAAGCGGATCGACGAGGCCGATCTCGTGTTTTACTCCGGTCTGCATCTGGAGGGCAAACTGGTTGATATTTTCGAAAAAATCGGCAGACAAAAGCCTGTGCTCAGCGTGACCGACTCCATCCCCAAAGAACTGCTGCACGCAAGCCCTGATGGTGTGACCAGCTATGACCCGCATGTCTGGTTTGACGTCACTCTCTGGATGAAAGCCACCGAGCGTGTCCGCGACGAGCTGATCAGGATCGACCCTGCGAATCAAGAGACCTATAAGCAAAACACAGATACCTATCTGAAAGAACTGGCCTCCCTGCACGAGTACGCCAAGGCACAGATCGCCACGATCCCAAAAGAACGCCGTGTGCTGGTCACCGCTCATGATGCTTTTGGCTATTTCGGCAAAGCATATGACATCGAGGTAATCGGTCTGCAAGGCATCAGCACGGCATCCGAGTACGGTCTCAAAGATGTACAACAGCTCGTCGATACACTCGTCTTACGCCAGATCAAAGCCGTATTCATCGAATCCTCTGTACCCAAACGCTCCATCGAGGCTGTCGTCGAGGGAACCAAGGCCAAAAACCATACGATCACCATCGGCGGTGAGCTGTTCTCCGATGCGATGGGTGAGCCAGGTACAGCAGAAGGCAACTATATCGGCATGGTGAGACACAACGTCGATACGATTGTGAAAGCACTGAAATAGATGTATCACCCACTTTTTTTCAAGAAGAGGAGGTATCCTTATGACAGATAAAAAGACGGCTCCCCCGCTGGCTGTACGTGACTTGACCGTCGCGTATCAGAAAAAGCCTGTCCTGCGCAACGTCAATCTGGAGATCCCCGAGGGCAGCCTGATTGGCATCGTCGGGCCCAATGGTGCGGGCAAGTCAACTTTTATCAAGGCGGTGCAAGGATTGATTCCCGTCGCCAGCGGGCAGGTAGAAATCTACGGCAAGCCATACCGTGCCCAACGAAAGCTGGTCGGCTATGTGCCGCAGCGGGAATCGGTCGACTGGGATTTTCCCACCGATGCGCTGGATGTGGTGCTGATGGGTACGTACGGCCGATTGGGCTGGTTTCGTCGCCCCGGCAAGCAGGATCGGGAATGGGCGCTAGAGTGCCTGCGAAAAGTGGGGATGGCTGATTACGCCACCCGGCAGATCAGCCAGCTATCCGGCGGGCAGCAGCAGCGTGTTTTTCTCGCCCGGGCACTGGCACAGGAAGCATCGCTCTACTTCATGGATGAACCGTTTGCCGGAGTGGATGCGGCGACCGAGAAAGCGATAATCCAGCTGCTCAATGAACTGAAAGCCCAGCAAAAGACCGTCCTCGTGGTGCACCATGACTTGCAGACGGTGCCAGAATATTTCGACTGGGTTGTGATGCTGAACCGCCGCGTGATCGAAAACGGGCCTACTCATGAGGTGTTCACTGCCGATAATCTCCAAAAAACGTATGGTGGTAGATTACAGACGCCAACCTCCCCCCATTTTGCAGCCATTAGTCCACGTTCAACGAGTGCTTCTAATAACCCAACTCCAACTGCCACAGGCATCACACTTGCCTCTAGCTTCTCAGGCACCAGCTGCACCACAAAGCAAGGTGATCAGCCATGACCGGGTGGGATGTGTTGCAAGACCCCAATACACAGTGGGTGTTGATCGGCTGCATGCTGCTTGGGATGTGCAGCGGGATGCTTGGCAGCTTCGCCTTTTTGCGCAACCGCTCACTGGTCGGCGACGCGCTGGCCCATGCCGCTCTGCCGGGAGTATGTGTGATGTTTTTGCTGACTGGCGCCAAGTCGATTGGGCTTTTCCTGATCGGAGCCGCAGTGGCGGGGTTACTCGCTATCTATTCGATTCAGGCGATTACCCGCTATACGCGGATCAAGGAAGACACGGCGCTGGCCCTGACTCTCTCTGTCTTTTTCGGTCTGGGGATTGTGCTGTTGACCTTCATCCAACACAGTGACAGCGGCAACCAGAGCGGATTGGATAAATTTCTGTTCGGTCAGGCGGCCTCGCTGATCGCAAGCGATGTGACAGCGATTGTCGTCGTGTCGGGCATTCTTCTCGCCGCTACCGGACTGTTGTTCAAAGAGTTTAAGCTGCTCGCCTTTGACCCTGGTTTTGGCCGTGGCTTGGGTTATCCGATGGGGCTGTTAGACGGTCTGTTGATGCTGATGCTTTTGCTCACGGTGGTGATCGGTCTGCAAGCCGTCGGGGTCGTGCTGATGGCCGCGATGCTGATCGCACCTGCTGTCACTGCCCGCTACTGGACGGATCGGCTCGGTCTGATGGTCATCCTCTCTGGTCTGTTCGGTGCGTTGAGCGGTGCGCTTGGGACATTGTTTAGCACCCAGATCGAAAACCTGCCGACCGGCCCGATGATCGTGCTTGCGGCTACGTCCTTCTTCCTCTTTTCTCTTCTGTTCTCACCTCGCCGCGGGCTATTGTCGAGAGTCATCCGGTTCCTTCGCCTGCGCCGCAAAGTCCTGCACGAGGATGTCCTGCAGGCTCTCTATGAACTGCACGAGCAACCACACGCACAGCTGACTGCCACCAGCTTCACCGCAGAGCATCTGTCCCAAAAAACCGGCAAACCACGCCGCCGTATCCAATCCGCCTTACGTGCACTGTGGCGACTGGGCTTACTGGACGGTTTGGAGTCCGACACGATCCGCTTTACCGCAGATGGACTGGTCGCGGCGCACCAGATCGTACTGAATCAGCGCCTGTGGGACATCTACCACATGAATGAGAATCAATACCAATCGGCAGGCATCGATAAAAACCTGGAAGAGATCACCCCACAGCTCTCCCCAGACACGCTCGCCCAGATGATGAAGCAGCTCGACGACTACGACCTCACCCCGACCCTTTTGCAAAAACCAAAACCAGCCGTGTCGGTTCCTTACACGAAAAAAGGGGGCTTCTCCTTATGAACAGCTTTTGGATCATCTTGACGGGTTCTTTGGTGGCGGCCTCATGCGGGTTTCTTGGCTGCTTTCTGATCCTGCGCCGGATGGCTATGCTCGGGGATGCGATCAGCCACTCGGTGTTACCAGGGATTGTGCTTGCGTTTCTATTAAGTGAAAGCCGTGATACCCTGCCGATGCTCATCGGGGCGACCGCGATTGGATTAATCACCGTATTTATCATCCAGACCTTACACGCAAGCGGGGTTAAGTCAGATGCGGCCATCGGCGTCACCTTTACCGCTTTATTCTCAGTCGGGGTCGTACTGGTCTCGATGTATACCGACAAGGTCGACTTGGATCTCGACTGCGTCCTCTACGGGGAGATCGCTTATGTACCGTGGGATACGCTCACCTTTGCAGGCATGGAGATCGGCCCGCGTGCCGTCTGGGGCATCGGCAGTGTGTTTTTGCTCAGCCTTGTCACCGTCTGGCTCTTTTTCAAGCAGTTCAAAATCTGCGCCTTCGATCCGGCGATGGCAGCGGCTGTCGGGATTCCGGTGATGCTGTTTCATTACATCCTGATGGGGCTGGTATCGCTGACGACAGTCGCTTCCTTTGAGAGTGTCGGGGCGATCCTCGTCGTCGCGATGCTGGTCGTGCCGAGTGCAACTGCTTATCTGCTGACCGATCGGCTCTCTGTGATGCTTGGCGTGAGTATGCTGATTGGCGTGCTATGCTCCGTGTTTGGGTATTGGTTGGCTACGTGGCTGGATACATCGATTGCAGGTGCGATGACCGTGGTCGCAGGAGGATTGTTCTTGCTGGCCCTGCTGTTCTCACCCAAATACGGTGTTGTCGCCAAGGTCATCAGCCAACGCAGACTGAGACGCGAGATAAAGGAGATCTAACAAACGCAAAAAAACCGTCAGCGATGTGGGTTTCCATCCACACCTTCCAGGCGGTTCTTTTTTTTCTCCTTAATACACGGGCCAAGTCGTGTCTTGGACTGACCGCGATACTGTCGCCAAAATTGCGCAGCTTGGCAGCAGAGAAGTTCGACACATGAAACAGCATCAATTTATCCGAAAACGGTGGGGTGGTTGAATTCGTCACCGTAAAGCCAAACGGAATCGCTGGCGGTATGTTTTCTTGCAGCATCATGTTTGACACTCTACCTATTTGGCTTTTGTTAATTTTGATCCCCTGATAAAAGTATTCCCGTATGGTTTGAGATTGAGCTACCTGACTAAACCCGGTTAAGAGAGCAATTTTAATCGTATTAAACTCCAGATTCGCAAACAATTGACCGATTTCCGCAGAGTTAAGCGGTCGCTTGCCACTGAAGAAGCCATTGAAAAAGGACGTCGTTTCCACAAACTCAGCATGCTCCGGATAGGGGATGACAGGTGGGCGTACGTAGACCCCCTTCTCCAGCATCACATCTGCCACTTCGTTAAACAGCTTCGCAGACACATGGATCGCATCCGTGATGAATCCCCGTACGTCCTCTCTGGCCATGGTAGGCAGGGCAATCGTATAGAAAATACTGCCCAGCCCGGTTATCATTTTTAAGTAATAGAGATAGTATGTATCGGAGAATAACCGTGGGGCATCCAGATGGACATCTTCGTCTGTAAAGCCGATCGGAATCGGAAAATGGTCTTTTTCGAATATCTCTTTGATCCGTGCCAGATTTACTTGGCATGCCTTTTGATTGTCTGAGATCACTTTCCCGATCTGCTCGTCCTCGACGTTGCGGTTAAAATAACTCAGTACCTTACAGCCCATGGAGTTAGCCATATAAGCCATCCAGAGGTTCCCTATTTCGGCAGATGTCATAGGCATCCTGGTCTTCTCCATTATTCCCTTCCTCTCTTCCCTGCACGTAATGGTTAGGGATATCATTTACCCCGTCATCCTTTTTATTCGACCTATCCGCATCAGAATAGCCCCAAAGCCGATCCCGATAAAACAGAAAAGCATCGGCAGCCATACCGGGCCAAGCAAGATCCCCATGATCCGCAGAGTCGGAGCATAGATCACACCCACCGTGGCAAAAAAAGCGGAAAAGACAAACGGCAAGGTAGAATAAGGTGCGTCTCCCCCTCCCGCGTTTCTATAGGCATCCCATATGCCAAACATATAGACACACGGGTAAAACATCAGCCATTGAAAATTGGTCTGCCCCAACGCCTTGGTGATATCTCCATGAAAGCTTGCAATGATCGCCAGATTGAGCTTCGATCCCATATTAATGATGACTTCCAGCACAATCAGAACAAATCCTTTCAGATACTGCTTATTTAGGAACTGCCCGAAACCCGGCAAGGCAACACACCAAAGAAGTGCCTGCAGTGGATCGGGAGTTGCATTTTGCTGTTTTGCCGGCACAGTTCCATCCCCTCCGTTTTTCTATAGGTTGCCATCAAGCAATCATATAAATTCATACTGTAATTCAAATTTATGTAAGAAATTGCGACCTGCAACGATCCTACCTTTATCATGACAAATCCAACAAAAAAAATCCCTCACAGAGCTGGTGTCTGCTTAGGATTTTAGCGACCACAATGGGACAAGGTATCCCTTCTTCTATTGCCCGAGGAGACCACCCTCTGCATTCTGGTAATACACGTACGGATTGCGCGGTGCTAGTACCTGGGTGACCTTCTCTGCCTGAAGCACAAGCAGCTTCGTGTCGCCTGCCTGACGCAACACCAACTCACCCCCTACCCTGACCCAGCTGTCCCGGGCCCCGCGCTTCATCCCCTCAGGCAGTTCTACCATGACTCCGAATACCCCTGCATCAGCGGTACAGCAGCTCACTGAAAAACGGGCAACGACGAACTCCCGCTCCGAAAAATGAGGCTCCGTATAGATGAAGCCCATCGTTTCCAGCTTTTTGCCGGCGAATTGCTTCTGATACAGCTCAAGCGTGGTCAACCCGTCTAAGAAGTTGTGATCATCGAGCACGATCACCGGCTGCTGGTACAAGCCTACGGCGAGATCGGTGTAAAAATCTCCGAAGCCTTCGCTGTTGAACATCTTACGGATTTCCTCGGTGGTTTTGGGGTAAGCTGTTTCGACCTTTTGCGGTTGAGTGACAGACTCTGGGCTACCAGCGCTTCCGTCGACTGCTCCTTTGGCAGCACCGATACCTCCCTTGCCCGCTTCCTCAGCACCACTTGTCCGATCAACGCCCCCGCTCCCTGATTCCCCGACTCCAGTTGCTTCCCCTCTCGCCACCGCCGCCAGCTTGGAATTCCCCGACAGCAGGTTCAGCCCCTTTTTCTCCGCCAGCTCACTTCCGAGAATCTTATCCGGCATGAACAAGCCCATCACGACTGGCAGAAGAAACAAACCGTACACGATTGACGACCTCCACAAGCCCTGGGGAATCCCATGCTCTCCCGGACAATCACAGACCTCCTCAGCAGGTCCCATGATCGCCTGACGCAGGCTGACGCCTGTAAGAAGTAGCATTATTACAAGAGTCACATATGCTAACCCATGCAGTCTGGGGGCCAGATATAGTCCGATAGTCCCTCCAGCGATAAGATCGATCAACCAAAAACAGAATCCAAGCAACAGAAAGCTCCGCACATAATAATGCCGCTTCACCCGCCGCACTTCACTGCTGCCGTACATCCTCTCCCCCCCTGTCATCCGATCGGTATCCACATCGTAGCTGCCAGCACCAGCACACTGACGACAGCGACTAACAGTACGACAAACCGAAACGTAAATACACTCATCAGCATCAGCGTATTTTTAAAATCAATCATCGGTCCAAACACGAGAAACGAGAGCAATGCCCCCGGCTGAAACGACCCCATAAACGAAGCCGCGATGAATGCATCCGCCTCCGAACACAGCGAAAAGACATAGGCAAGGCCCATCATCACCAGGTGAGAGGACAGTGGCGTCTGACCGATCTCCACCAGCGTCTCCCTCGCCACGAATGTCTGGATCACGCTACTTACCAGCGCACCGAACAACAGATATTTGCCCATATCAAAAAACTCGTCCACCGCATGTGTCAGCGTCGCCCCCCATTTCTTGGCTTGTCTCACCTGATGGGACATCTCATGTCTGGTCTTGCGCTCCACCCCGATCTTCAGCGGATTCCGTCTCACGAACAGCCACATGATCAAGCCGGCAAGCATGGCGACCAAGAGGGCCACTCCCGCCCGATAGAAGACCATCTCCGGCTGCCGTTGAAACGCGGTGTAAGTGGCCGTCAGCACAACAGGGTTGACAATCGGCCCCGCCAGCAAAAAGACGATCCCGACATAGACCGGCATCCCTTTTTGAATCAAGCGACGGATCACGGGAATGATCGCACACTCACAGAGCGGAAACAAAAACCCAAGCAAGGAGGCAAACGGGATCGCCACCACCGGAAGCTTCGGTGTCCAGCGGCGCACTTGATCCTCTGTCACAAATGTCTGAATCAGCCCTGAAAAAAACACACCCAAGAGCACAAAGGGGATGGCTTCCAAGACAATGCTCACAAACAGGGTCTTCACATCCAGCCATGCTCCAGCCCACGACATCCTCCATGAAAGCAACGGCGTGAGCCCACCAGTCGCAACCAGCACCATAGCCAGTCCGATCAGCAAGGCTCCCCCAGACTCCAACAGTAAGGCTCGTAATCGGTACACCACCCCTATTACCTCCATCAGAACCAATCTTTACCTTAATTGTATTCGGTTTATTAAGAAAGATTACGATTTACCTTACAAGGAAGTATCATCTGATCATTTTTCACATCGTTTGTCGTTTTTTGTCGAATGATAGATAGTTTCGACTTATTGTTTTCCAGCTTATAATAGGTCTAAAGCACCTGACCCTTTTATGAAAATCAGGATGTTTTTACTACCTTACTGGCAAAGGGGGACCAAAATGACTAGACCCATCGATTTCACCCCACCCGGTCAAGCCGCGAAAACGCCTGGCACCACCGGCAATGGAAAAGTAAATCCTGGGCAGGAGAAGCAAGAGCAGCGCAACCAGACGGGAACCACCACTCCGACCACCTCTCCTGTCACTCCACCGCAGGATACCGTGGTGATTAGTCCAGAGGCTGAACAGGCTTATCAAAACCAGCCACAGCCGACAACGCCTTCCACAGGCACCACTCCTGCTAATCCAACAACCGATCCGACAACAACACCTGGCCAAACCACGACACCTGCTACACCACCTGTTGACACGACAACACCTACGACACCTGCACAAACCCCAACCGCACCACCAGTCGATACATACCAACCGACACAGCCGACACCGACACCAGACGTACCGGCCACAACACCAGAGGGAAATGGCACGAAGCCGGAAGTGAACCCGACTTCACCGACAGCCCCAAGCACCCCTGCACCAACACCAGAGACTGAGACTGAGACTGAGACAGAGCAGGCAGGCGCCCAAATCACGCCGTACAACTTCCAAAAGGCTGTCTCCGCCTACAACCTCGCCAAACGGATGCTTGCTAAGACAGAGGCTGTGAGCAGCAACGGTCCGATCTTTGATTACAACAGCTACAAAATGAAAACACAACAAGCCTTGGTCAACCAGACCGTCTACAATGCTACCTTTAACAGAAGCACAGAGGCTGTCATCCAAGTGAAGGAATCAAAAGAAACCCGCGACCAGGCACAGAACACGCTGGATCAACCAACAACCGCAACCCAAGCAGCTACCAGCAAACCTGCAGAAGCGGTGAAGGAAACCAAACAAAGCGATAACCAAAAACAACAGACAGAGACAGTGGTCAAAACCAATGGGCAACCAACCCAACTAAACCAGGCCACGAATGAGAAAGAAAACGAACGAGTCACAACGTCTGCACCACTTACACAAACAGAGCCGAGCCAAAAAGAGCCGGCCACCAACACAGATACGAGCACTCATCCTAACCAAGATCCTTCCTCATCCGTATCAAACATCTTCGATCAAGCCGTATAAGCACCAAAAAGACCACACAGCCTGTGAACTGTGTGGTCTTTTGTATGTGATGCCAGTTGAGATGATTATGATGATTAGTCTTCCATCGTAGACAGGTCACCTGTCGGCAAGCCAAGCTCCCATGCTTTGAGCACGCGGCGCATGATTTTACCGGAGCGGGTTTTAGGGAGTTTGTCGCGGAATTCGATCTCGCGTGGTGCAGCGTGAGCAGCCAAGCCTACTTTGACGAACTTCTTGATCTCATCCATCAGCTCTTCGCTTGGCTCATAGCCTGCACGCAGCGCGATGAACGCTTTGATGATCTCGCCGCGCATCGGATCTGGTTTCCCGATGACACCTGCTTCTGCTACAGCCGGATGCTCGACCAGCTTGCTCTCTACTTCAAATGGACCTACGCGCTCACCGGAAGTGTTGATCACGTCGTCGATGCGGCCTTGGAACCAGAAGTAGCCGTCTTCGTCCTTGTAAGCTGAGTCGCCGGATACATACCAGCCTGGAATGCGCACATACTCTTCGAATTTTGCTGGGTTTTTCCAGATCTCACGCATCATGGACGGCCATGGTGTGCGGATTGCGAGATTCCCCATGCGGTTGGCTGGCAGCTCGTTGCCGCGGTCGTCGATGATCGCAGCATGGATGCCTGGGAATGGTTTGCCCATAGAGCCTGGCTTGATGTCCATACAGCGGTAGTTGGAGATGAGTTGACCGCCTGTTTCAGTCATCCACCAGTTGTCATGGATGCGGTGGTTGAACACTTTCAGACCCCAGTATACTACTTCTGGGTTGAGAGGCTCCCCTACGCTCAGTACGTGGCGCAGAGAAGAGAGGTCGAATTTTTTCACAGCCTCATCGCCTGCACCCATCAGCATGCGGAATGCGGTCGGAGCACTGTACCAGATGGAGACTTTATATTTTTCGATCGTTTGATACCAGTCTTCCGGTGTGAAACGGCCACCGCGGATGACGCTGGTTACACCGTTGAGCCATGGAGAGAAGATCCCGTAGGATGTACCGGTTACCCAGCCTGGGTCAGCTGTACACCAGTATACGTCCTCATCGGTAAAATCAAGCACCCAGCGGCCTGTTTGCAGGTGTTGGATCATGGCGTTGTGTACGTGCAGAACGCCTTTTGGTTTGCCGGTAGAACCGGATGTATAGTGGAGGATCATGCCGTCTTCACGGTCGACCCATTCGATTTCAAGCTCAGGAGAAGCTTCAGCCATCGCTTTGGAGAAGTCGATTTGGCCTTCCTGCAGGTCACCTTCAGCACCGAAGAGAATCACATGCTTGAGGTGTGGGAGATCTTGGACAGGTACACGTGGGAGCAGAGCAGGTGTGGTGATGATCGCTACCGCTTCACTGTCTTCCAGACGGTCGCGGACAGCCCCTTCCATGAATGCTTCGAACAGTGGACCTACAATTGCGCCAATTTTCAGTGTTCCGAGAACGCTTACATAAAGCTCTGGAGTGCGAGGCATGAAGACAAAGACGCGGTCCCCTTTTTTGATATCGAGGCTTTTGAGGACATTCCCGAATTTATTGGACAGTTGGCTGAATTGTGCGAACGTATATTGTTCCTCACGGGTATTATCGCTGTAGTAGAGGGCTACTTTGTTTTCACGGTGAGTGCCGATGTGACGGTCAATCGCTTCATGAGCCATGTTGACTTTACCGGTCTCGTACCAGGTGAATTCTTTCTCAACGTCAGCCCAATTAAAGGTTGCGTACGTTTCTTCGTAATTTTTCAGGTTTTGTTGTCCTTCTGCTGCTGGGATTCTTTCCACTTTCATACTTTCACTCTCCTTGTTCCCCAATGAAATATCATGCGCTTCTCTCTATGCTTCTTCTCCTATTACTACTTCTTCAAAGATGTACCAATTCCTCTTTGTTTTTCGATAATTCTATCAACACCCTTACCAGTAAAATACTACACCTTTTTAGCCTTTCGTCTCGTATAATCGTATGAGTATTGAAATTGACGGAACGAAATGCAAAAAACCAAACATGGAGGGTGATTGTTGATTATGCTATGGCTGATTGCCGTATTAGGTTTTGCTGCTATGTTGATGAGAGCCCACCGGAACACCCACCACCCCGAGATTAATAACGTCGCTGTAGCGGTCAAAGCGACAGGACGTGTTGATAAAAATGCGCTGTCTGATCTTCGTATTCTGCATCTGTCTGACTTGCATATGGAGAATCTCTCCGTATCTGCTGAGCGTGTCGTCGACGAGATGCGCGGCCAGGAGCTGGATCTGATCGCGATCACAGGCGACCTGCTTGACCGTGCACGGAATATCCCGCGTGCTGTAGCGTATGTGGAAGCACTGAAAAAGCTGAAGCCAAAACACGGAATCTACGTGACATTCGGTAACCATGACTACGTGCTGAAAGCCAACAAGCTCGCACATCTCAAAATCGGTCTGGAACGCATCGGTGCGCATGTGCTGGTCAACGAGACCATGACAGTGGATCACAACGGTGTGAAGCTGCACATCATCGGGATTGACGACTTTGCAACCCGCCACCACAATCTGGCGAAATCTTATAAAAAGGTCGACGATGAGGGCATCCGCCTCGTGCTTACCCATGACCCTAACATTGTATTGCATATGAAGGAGTATGATTACGACTATCTGCTCTCCGGTCACTTCCACGGGGGTCAGATTCACTGGCCGAAGCCGTTCCATCTGGCAAAAATGGGGAAGCTGCCGCGTATGAATATCATCAAAGGTCTGCACTTCCGTGACGGCCGTCCATTCTACATCAGTGAAGGCTTGGGACAGACAGGTGTGAATATCCGCCTGCGCTCCCGTCCGGAAATCACCTTGCATACGCTGGGTGCTGCGGGCGCAACAGAAGGTGCTTTGGGTACTGTTGCCGTTGCTTTTGAGCCGGTGAAGCAAGAGGCCGCTCCCACCCTGGCCGCGAGTGAGGTATAATAGAGCCATCACGAGCGACACGAAAGGCGGCTTTCCATGGAGATTGAACAAAAGTGGCGGGAAGAAGTCAATCGAATACAGCAAGCGACGAAGCTCAGAATTGAGCTTCTTTCTTGTATCCATAACGATTTTACAGACGTACGCATCCGCTATGAGGCGGCAGGCGGTGAGGTGATTCGCTCGCATGCTGTCAACGGTGTGGTATGGTACGTCGGCATACATACAGCAGAGTGGTCGGAGTCTGCGCGTGCGCTCCTGCCGCTCCTGCTAAGCGAAGCTAGAACAGATGCGCCGTCAGCGGGTGCCCTGACCTTGCAGGAAGAGGTCCTGCACTGGCTGGCAGCGGTCTATCAGGGGCAAGATGCTCCCCTGCCAAGCCGGTTAGAGCGTGAGTGGCATTGGACAGAGGGACGTGCCTGTTTTGTCATCGAACGGACTTCAGGGGTGAATGCGGTCGCGTGGAAGCAGCTGTTCGGTGATTTTTTCGGAGATACCAAGCGGATTGAGTGCTGGCAGGTGGCTGATCTAGTCTATCTGCTGCTGGTACCGCTCTCCCTGTTGCCGGATGAGAGCGGGGAGCCTGTGGATCTGGACACCACTTCGTCCCCAGTCTTGCTGGAGTGGGCAGCCAGTCTGCACGATCTGCTCTCCACCGAGGCAATGGAAAATGCAAAGGTGCTGGTGGCTCCCCCGCTGGAGCGTGCCCATGCACTGCCTGCTGCCCTTCGTCAGGTGAAGGGCTTGTCCCATGCTCTCTCTCACTTTTTCCCCCGTGTGATGGTGGCAGCCACCTGGCAGTACCCGCTGGAGCGCTGGGCGGCTACGCTTGATCTGGATACAGTGCGGGCGTTGCGCGCGAGTCTTCCCGTGCCTTCCTCCCTGCAGCTGACAGAGGAGCAGCTGGAATCACTTGAATCGTTTTGTGAGCATCATCTCAATGTGAGTGAGACGGCCCGGTCGCTGTTTTTACACCGAAACACGCTTTTGTACCGGCTGGACAAGATTCAGGAGCAGACAGGCCTTGAGCCGCGCAGGTTTGCCGATGCAATGCTATTGCGTCTTGCTACCCTTTTGGGCAAATTGGACAATTAGGTTTGTATACATTCACCATAGAGATCGAGGAAGCAATTGCCGTACAATGGGTACCATGATGAAAGCGCATTCGTCCGCTTACATAGATGATAGGGAGTGATTCAATATGGCACAGGTTAGATTGAACCATATCTTTAAAAAATATTCGAACGGTTTCGCAGCAGTAAACGATTTTCACTTGGACATTAAAGACCGTGAGTTCCTCGTCCTCGTAGGTCCATCCGGCTGCGGTAAATCCACCACCCTGCGTATGATTGCAGGTCTTGAAGATATCTCTGAGGGTGACCTCTACATCGGTGATCGCCGTGTAAACGATGTAGCGCCTAAAGACCGCGACATCGCGATGGTATTCCAAAGCTACGCCCTCTACCCGCACATGAACGTATACGACAACATGGCGTTCGGTCTGAAGCTTCGCAAATTCCCAAAAGACGAGATCGACAAACGCATCCAAGAAGCAGCACGTATCCTCGACATCACCCACCTCTTGGACCGCAAGCCAAAAGCACTCTCCGGCGGTCAGCGTCAGCGTGTGGCCCTGGGCCGTGCGATCGTCCGTGAACCACAGGTGTTCCTGATGGACGAACCGCTCTCCAACCTCGATGCCAAGCTTCGTGTACAGATGCGTACCGAGATCGCCAAGCTGCACAAGCGCCTCGAAACCACTGTGGTCTATGTAACGCATGACCAGACCGAAGCGATGACCATGGGTGACCGCATCGTGGTTATGAAAGACGGTATCGTGCAACAAGTAGCGACTCCGACCGAAATCTACAACCATCCTGCGAACCAGTTCGTAGCGAGCTTCATCGGTTCACCAGGAATGAACTTCATCAAAGGCTCTGTCAAAGAAGAAGGCGGCAAAGTGAAATTCACCGCTCCTGGCATGGACATCATCTTCCCAGATGACAAAGCATCCGCCCTGCGCTCTGCGGGCTACATCGGCAAAGATGTAACCTTCGGAATCCGTCCGGAGGATATCTACAGCGACAACCAATTCATCGAAGCCAATCCGTTCCAATCCAACATCAAAGCGGACATCGATGTCGTGGAAAACATGGGTTCTGAGCTGTACGTCTACTTCAACAACATCGGCGGCAACCAAATGATCGCTCGTGTAGACGCGCGTGAGGGTCTGAAGCATGGTATGAACGTAACACTTGGCATGGACCTCTCCAAATGCCATGTATTTGATGCCCAAACTGAATTATCCGTGTTTTAATCCTGTTTGTGGATTGCACATTAACTCACGGTTACACACAAGGAACTGACTCTCCTTTAACGGGGACCAGTTCCTTTTTTCGTATAGGGAATAATTAGGCGACAAAAAAAGCCATTGGAATGACAGCCTGTATAGCGGCGTCCTCCGAATGGCTTTTTGTGATTAAGCGCGGTCTTCGCTGTCCTGCAACTGTGCTGGCTGTCCCTGCAATTGTGCCTGCTCGCTGGACTTTTGGGTGATGACCTGGTCTGGCTTGTGGATCGTGCCGACTGCACCTACTGTTGCCATGGCGAGCATATCCTGCTCCTTGCTGTTGTTTTGCTGTTGGGTCATGATGATGTCATCCTCCCCTTATTTTTTGTTTGGAAAGACCCCTTCATATCCGTTGGTTGGGATCTCTTTGGCGGCATGACCGGCAAAAGCGTCTATTTTGCCACCGTTGTTGCCTTCATAATAGTCGTCCATGGTCATTTCGTGGGACAAGGCCAGACCTTTATCGACGGTGTTGGAGCTTTGGTAATCTTCTACGTGATACGTTTTTTCCGCGATCTCGCCGCTTGGGTATTGGTCAAGCGACGGATTTTTGGTGTTGTTCTTGGTCATGTGCATTCCCTCCCTGACAAGAATCATCTCCTAGTCTGATAAAAAGGAATGGTTTTTAGCCACGCTTGTGTGGCACGGCCCCCTCTATTTTTTACCGTAATAATCAAGCGGCGAACGTACACGCTATACCTATTCAGAATGGACAGGGAGTGAGATATAGTGAGAACCATCTCTGCTCTTGTCGTCACAGCGGTACTGGCGGTGGTGATGATCATCCCGCTGCAGCGCCAGACGCCTCCCCAACAGGCTCTGCCGCCTGCCCAGCCGCAGACGCAGCAAAAACAACAGCCGACCCAACGTATCCAAAGCAAAGTCGAACGACTGCGAACCGATCATCCAGAGGAAGACGGTATTCACATCGCCAAGATCAACTATGTTGAACAAGTGCGTGATATGCGCAGAAAGATGGAGAGTCGTCCACATATCATGACCATCCATCACAATCCGCGGGACCACAGCCACTTTGTCGAGCATGAGGTCGTAGTCAACTTCTCGCCTGAGCCGACTTCGGCCCAGCTGCAGAAGCTATTGAAGGAGACCAACTCCAAGATCAAGCGGGACAACACGACCGCGATGATCATCAAGTCAAAGACGATGACCACCAATCAGTTAATGAAGTATTTTGCCGAGCATCCAGACTCCGTGTACGCGGAACCAAACTACCTGCTTCTCCCCAACAATACACGACCGAACGACATTCTCTACAACCGCTATCAGTGGAATCTCCCGCTGATCGGCCTCGAACAGGCGTGGGATGTCAACCGGGGCAGCAAGGAAGTGACGGTCGCTGTCGTCGATACCGGTATTGACCTTACCCACCCAGAGTTCAGTGGCAAGCTGACCACAGGCTTTAACGTCCTGACCGGTGACGCTAAGCCGATGGATGACAACGGTCACGGCACACACTGTGCAGGTGTCATCGCGGCCCGTACCAACAACCGCGAAGGGATTGCCGGTATGTCGTGGAACAGCAAGATCATGCCGATCAAAGCAATCGGTGCGGACGGCTCTGGTACGGCTTTTGACATCGCAGAGGGAATCCGTTGGGCAACTGACCATGGTGCAGATGTCATCAGTCTGAGCGTGGGCAACTACACCGCATCTGCCGCGCTCAAGGAAGCCTGCTCCTATGCTTACAAGCACAATGTCGTACTCATCGCCGCCTCTGGTAACGATGCTACCAATCAACCAAGCTATCCGGCTGCCTATCCTGAGGTGATGAGTGTCGGTGCGGTGGATAATCACAGACAGATCGCCGACTTCTCCAACTATGGCAACTATATTGACGTGGTAGCTCCTGGCGTAGATATTCCAAGTACCTATATTTATAAGGATTATGCAGCTCTCTCCGGTACTTCCATGGCAACCCCTCACGTCGCTGCTTTGGCCTCCCTGCTCCGCTCTGTCAGCCCTGATATGAGCAATCGTAAGATCATGGAGATCATCAACCAGACGTCCACAGATCTCGGTCCTCGCGGCAAAGATATTCACTACGGAAACGGTCTGATCAACGTCAATGCAGCATTAAAAAAAATCCCGCCACATACCAACTCTTCCCCAGATGATGCATGGGATACAACCGTACCGGGAGAGCAAGATAATGTGGTGGAACCAGAACCAACTGACGAGACAGCCGATGAAACAACAGACGAAACAACGGCTCCAGAGAAAACCGGACAGAATGAGCCTGCTGACACCACCGAGCCCGAAGATACGCGCGGCCCTGCCGAAACGTTTCGAGAGCTGTTCCGCAGATGGTTCCCGAATCTCGGGTAAGAACACTACTTAAGGAGGAATACCCATGACCATGAGAGCCAATATCGTCTTCGCCCATCCCGGCCAAGAGAGCTTCAACCATGAAATCCTCGCCCAAGTACAAAAATCCTGCGATAAAGCAGGCATCAAATATGTCATCCGTGACCTGTATCAAATGAAATTCAGCCCTGTGCTGAGCAACGAAGACCTCACCAGCATCGAAGCAGGCCAAATCCCCGCTATGATCGAGGAGGAGCAATCCATCACTGCCGATGCAGACCTGCTCGTCATGATCTATCCGATCTGGTGGTGGTCCCAACCGGCCATCCTCAAAGGCTGGATCGACCGCGTCTTCCTCGACAAATTCGCTTTCGAATACACCAGCAACGGCCCGGTCGGCCTCTTCAAAAACAAACAAGCCGTCGTCTTCACCACCACCCGTGAGTCCGAAGCGGAGATGAAGGAAAAAGGCTACGATCAAGTGATCAAGACCCAGATCGTCGACGGTGTGCTCGAGTTCTCCGGCTTTGAAAATGTGGTCTTCCGCAATTTTGCCGAAGTACCGTATGTAAGCGATGAGCAGCGTATGGATTATCTGGATCAGGTAGATCAGATCATTACGTCTGTGCGTCAGCCGGCGAATGCAGGGAAGTAAAGAGGAATGAAGGAATAGGAAAGACAGGTAATCCAAAAAAGGCTAAGACCCTAGGTGGTCTGGCCTTTTTGTTTTCGTCAGTGTTATGAGTCCTGAACCTTTATTTGATTGATGAGTTGCTGTGTGAATTCAGTATCAAATCGTTTTAGTTTTAAGCTTGGGCACTTTTTGTTTTTATTGTTTTTGCTGTTTCCTTTATTCGTTTTTATGCATGTAGCTGCGCGGGAGAGGAGGCGGCTTTCAAGACGAGAGCCTCTTTGGAACCCCCTGCCCAGCGAAAAATGATCTACTGGGACCCTCTCCTTCGAATACGCTCCCAGGGCAAACTTCAATCATCTTCGAATAAGCCTTTTTTGCCCCTGCTCCCAGTAGATCATTCGCAGCGGCCAGCCTTTCCTTCTCACGAAGGGGTTTCAACAAGGCGACCGTCTTGAAAGCCGCCTCCTCTCCCTCCCCACGATCAAAAAAGAAAACAAAAAAGCAGGAGACCATCAAAGTCCCCTGCCTTCCAACACACTTTTCAACTATTTAACAGACTGCATACGCTTCTTCGTAATATAGTCTGTCTCATAATACTGAAGCTCTTCACGCATTTGCTCAAACACCCGGGACAGTGACAATGTCAGGTTTTGCAGCTCAGGCGTTACGGTTTTACGGAAAATGATGCAGTCTTGACCCGTATAGGAGTAACGACCATCTTCGTCGTACACTTCACCTTTTGGATAATAAAAATTGGTGATACAGGAATGGTACACCTTGTAAAGTGATTCTTCCGCGAACTCTGGATTGAAGCGGGCGCGGCGCAGGCATACCCCAAGCTTTTCATAAGCATTTTCACAGTAGACCAGCAGGTGACGGAAATCAGACAGGTAGTGGCGGTAGTAGGTTTCATACTCTTCCGGATCTCCCGATTGTTCGACCAGGGAAGACAACGTCACTTGGTTAAGGAATTTCTCCAGCTCCATGCTGACTTTTTTCAATCGGTTAAACGTATCTTCACACAACTGTTTCAGGTGAGCGTCTGACATGGGAAACCTCCTTTTTCGGGGCAAAAGAAATGTTATTCCCTATTGTAAAGAAACCAACATGTCGTGACAAGGTTTTTTTTGCATTTTTATGCGTTTTCCAGTGTTTTAGTGTAAGATTTCCTAACATGAATCAAATACGCCAGATACGAACCGAATAAACCTACCATCGCCATGAGAGTTAAGACGATCAAATCATGCTGGATGTAAGTAAATCCGTGACCTTTGCTCAACACTTCGCGAACGCCGTGTAAGAAGTATGTCAGCGGCATTGATTCCCCGATGGCGGCGATAACCGGCGGCATGGACATCAGCGGCCATGTATAGCCGGACAGCATAAATGACGGTACAGCGATCAGCATGGCAACCTGTGTAGCCTGCAGCTGGTTGGGAGAGAAGAACGAGATCGCAAAGCCGATGAACAGGATCGCCAGATTAAACACGAATCCGACCAACAGCAGATGCATTGGATTGCCGTAGTACGGGATACCGAATCCTTTTAGCAGGATCGTAAAGGTTAAGACCAGATTAAACGTGGAAATGATCAGATACGGCAGTAATTTGGCTGTTACCAGCTTGAAGAAGCTGTTGGAACGAAGTGTATCGCCCCACGTCCCCTCTTCTTTTTCCTTGGTAACCGCGAGCGCCACAGCGAGGAAGACGACCTGCTGAAGCACGGCAGCGCCCAGACCGAACACCATGAAGGACATATAGCTGAAAGTCGGGTTATACAGAACACGGTAGCGGTAGTCGATCCCGGTAAAGAAGGAAAGACCTTCGTTCCCCCACTCCCCTTTGGCTTCCAGCTTCTTGAGCGTGATTCCGGCGGAGATGGATTTGATGACACTGTTGGCAGCACGCACAGCGGTGTTGGAGATCATCAGGTTGCTACCGTCGACGATCGTGAGGACTTCGGAGTCTTTGCCTGCTTTGGCATTGGCGGTCAATCCGGCCGGCAGGATGATCTCGACAAATGCTTTTTCATGGTTGATCATGTCTTCGGCTTCTTTTTCCGACGGAGTAATCGCAGTGACGGCGAAGGATTGGTCATGATCGATCGCCCGGATGATCTCACGGGTCAGCTCGGTCTCGTCATGGTCCACGATGACGGTCGGGATATCCATGACCTTTTGCGTGCCGTACAGAAATCCGAACAGGCTAAAATACAGAACCGGGATGACAAACAGAATGTTGCGGATCGTCTTGTTGGTAAAAATCGTACGCCATTCCTTGGCAAAGAGTGCAGACCAGCTATTCACTTGCGCCATCCCCTTTGATCGACCACTCGACAGAGAAGCCTGGACGGAGGGTGTCACCCGCCACTTTGACCTTCACCATAAAGGCGCGGACATCACGGTCGCTCAATTCGGTGGTTGCTTTTTTCACGGCGAAGTCTGCGGCTGGGGCGATGATTTGGATGGTTCCATCGATTTCTTTTTGCAGGGCAGGTACGAACAGTTTGACGGTTTGGTTGACGGCGAGCTTGCCCAGTTGGGTTTCATCTACATAGAACTTCACGAATTGGTCATCCTGCTGTTGGATGGTTACCACGTTGGAGCCTTGGGCGACCAGCTCCCCTTTTTGCACGGAGACGGATTTGACGATCCCGCTTACAGGGGCAGTCAGCTTGGTGTTGTTGATGTACGCTTCGATCTCATCGAGTGCGCCTTTGGCTTGTTGGACACCGGCTTCGGCGGATTGGACGTCAGATTGGCGCAGACCTACCTGCCCGCGTCCTGCTACGGCGTTTTTGTAAGCAGCATTGGCTTGCTCCAATTGGGCGCGGGTCGCATCGATCTGCTCTTGACGGGCACCGGACTCAGCCATGTGAAGCTGTTCGACGGTCGCTTCATGCTCGGCTACCGCTTTGTCGTACTGGGCCTGCGCTTCCTCCAGCTTGGCGGCTGGGATCGCGCCTTCTGTGAGCAGCTGCTGCATCCGTTGCAGGTTTTTCAATGCGATATCTTTACCGGAGGCGGTTGCGGTCAGCTTGGATTTGAGCTGGGCGATTTCCTCCGGGCGGGCACCGTTTTTGTTGGCTTCATATTGAGCTTTGGCAGCAAGCACGGCTGCTTGCGCCTGCTCGACTTGGGCGGAACTGGAGTTGTCGGTTACGCTGACGCCTTTTTTCGCTTGATCGAGCTTGGCTTGGGCCAGCTTGTAGGAGGCAAGAGCCTGTTCGCGCTTTGCCAGAAGCTCTTCATTGGTGAGAGTGGCGAGCAGTTGACCTTCTTTGACGAACTCTCCTTCTTTTACCTGTAAATCCTTGATGGAGCCAGCCATTTTGAAGGCGAGGTCCACCTCAGACCCTTCGATCACACCGACCATCGGCTGGGTCGCATGTACGCCTGCTGCCCCAGATTGTTCTCCTGTCACCAGATAGCCCCCAAGCAGTGAAATCGCGGTGACAAATCCGATCACACTGGCAATTGTTTTCTTTTTGTTATTCATTGTCTCTCTTCTCCTTCTCCATGTTACATTCCGTAATGATGTTGGCAGATCCAATCCCTAAGGCACCCTTGCACATCGCCAAAAGTGTATTGCGCGTCTGTTCGGTGTAAATCTCTTCTCTGCGGTACAGCTTGCGCAGCACGGTGAACCCGATCATTCCAAACAAAGAGGAGGTCAAGGTGCGAATCTCCAGCTCTGGAGCAATCACGCCCTGCTTTTGCATCGAGTCAAAATACGTTTCCATCGTGATGAAATACGAGCTCAACAGCTGTCTCACCATCTCATCACGGCTATGGTCACCAGAACTGAAGCTGAGCAGGAGCAGGCAGAATTCTTCATGCTCAGCAAAAAAACGAAGATGTTCATCCAGTACGTAAAGCATGCGTTCGTAGACGGTATGGCTGGTATCATTCATCGCGGTCGTTACGGATTCGATGAGCATCTCCACGCCTTTCTGGTTCACATAAAAGAACAGTTCCTCTTTGGTCTTGAAATGGTAGTACAAGGTCCCCTTGGCCACATTCGCCACTTCAGCAATATTGTCCATCGTGGTGTCTGAATAGCCATATTGGGCAAAAGCTTGCAATGCGCTCTGGGAAATCAGATCCTTTTTCTTACTCATATTTTCCTCCATCTATCTTAAACTGACTGGTCAGTACAAAAACTAGTTTACCCTCCTCCACCCCTTTTGGTCAAGAATGTTTTTGGATCAATCCGCGCATATTTAAAATGTCAAATGTGAAGGAGGTACATCCCTATGTCGACGCGGGAGAATCTGATTGAATCCATCGTGTCTCTAATCAACAGCCACTTCGATCTCAACGTGGAGCTTGGCGAGGAGAATCTGCCTGTCGTAACCCAGGCGACCCCCAAGCAAGATCAGCCACTCACCCAGTTCGTCAATCAGTTCATCCAGCTGGTGGAGAACAGCGACTGCGACGGCAAGATGAACTATTACTTCGGCAACGAGCTTGATTTTGATTCGAATGAAGAGTTTCATCGTTGGTAAAAAAATACCCGTTTCTACTAGAGCGAAACCCGTTCTGACCTGACTTGAAGAAAAATAAAAAAAGCCCACCTGGGGCATATTATGGACAAATCAAATGGCACTCATAACGGAGGGGAACCCATGCCAACTTCTCAACCGAACAACCAAGAACAAACCCAGACCCAGGTGATGGAACAGACTGAAGTGGTTCAAAAGACGACGGTGGTCGAACAGACCCAAACACAGCAAACCCAGACGCAACCGCCATACCAGACACAAACATCCACTGATCAGCAGCAGAAGGGATCCAAGCCGTACTCATCGGTCGACGTGACCGTCACAGGTCAGGATGTCGGGGCTTTTTTAGCGATTTTGTTCGCGGACAATACGTTCAAGTATATTCAAAACCAAGCTGTCCTTACATACACCCCTGACAACTATGCAGAAGCGCGCGAGCTGATCAAAGCCAACAACGACAAGCAGTTCCAAATCACCGCCAATGGCCGGCCAATCAAGGAGCTTCGCGATGTCATGATCGAGCTGGTACGCAACATCCTCAAAGAAAACACCTCTGCACAAGACCGCGGTGGATTCGATCTGAACCGCATCGATGTGGAGCGGATGAGCGTAGCCGAGCTGGATTCGTTCCTGCACAACCCTGACAGGGGTATCGAGGATGCGGTCAATGCGATCAACTCCGTGGATAACTTTGACAACAAGTTCAGCAACGAACAGCAAGAGCGCTTGCATTAGACTTCTAGCCGTGTAAGTCAGTCGTGACGGGAACATCATAAAAAGACCGGGATTGGCCTGTAATAGGGATCTCGGTCTTTTTTACGTTGTGATATCAGGAATACCCTGGATCGATCTTAAACGCTTTGGAAAAAAGGTGCGTAAGATTATGTTGGGGACGCGTTTTTGCCAGTTTCGACTGTGTGGTGCTGGGAATCCGTACGGGGTGATCCGGAGGTTGACGGAGGAGTTGGCTCCCTAGCTCCGTTTCTCCTGGGGCTGTCTCCTCTCCCGTACATAATAGACCAGCCACACCACGATAAAATACAACGGAAACAGCACCAGCCCCGCTGCGCCGACCAGCATGATCAGCCCGATCTCACCATCAGCCAGCTCACTCGGGATCGTATTGAGCGCGTATAGCAGCCAAGCCAGCCAAACGATGACACCTGCCATTCCGAACCGATAGGCTAACCGCATCGAGATCCATCTCCTTTTTTCATCTGTCATGTAACGTCTGCTCTCAATCATGGATTAAGATAATAAAAAAACTCCCAACCCCGGCATCCCGGCAGTGGAAGTTTGATTCGTCATGTCATGTCTTGTAAAAAATATGTAAGTGGCGGAGGGAGAGGGATTCGAACCCCCGTGACGTTGCCGCCTAACGGTTTTCAAGACCGCCCCGTTATGACCACTTCGGTATCCCTCCGCATTCGTATAAGCGTCGAGTTGCCTCAACAAGATTTAGTATACAAAACTCTAGCAGAAAGATCAATCCCTTTTTTATCCAAACTGAAATTAGAAGAAAAGGCGGGTCAGCAGTAGATAGAGCCAGACGAGAACCGAGATCCATAATAGAATGATCAGCCCGCCGACCAGCCAGTTTTTCCGCTTGCCCTGACTCATCAGCTCCACCGCCTTTTCGCGGCAGTCGGCCATCACATCGGCAGGGATCAGCCGGACGGCGAGCAGGATGCCAAGCGGGACGAGGATGACATCGTCCAAGTAGCCGAGGATCGGAATAAAATCAGGAATCAGGTCAATCGGGCTGAATGCGTAGGCGACCACACAGACCGCTACCAGCTTAGCCAGTAAGGGTGTGCGCTCGTCCCGGTATGCAACGTATAACGCATAGACATCGCGTTTGATCGTACGGGCCCAGCTTTTTAGGCGTTGGATGGAGTTAGGTTGTACCATTTTCAGCCCTCTTTTCATATGATATACTTTTGAAATTGTCGTGTAATGGTTAGACTTGGGAGCATAAGGAGTGATGTTGCGTGGATCAATTGCTTGCGTTTGCCAAAGAATACTGGGTGATTCTGGCACTGGTGCTAGTCGCCGTGTTCGTCATTAATACGTTTCTCAAAGCGGTGTTCCGCATAGTTAATATCGGTCTGGTGATCGGCGCGATTCTGGTGCTTGGCTTCAACTACTCCCCGAGTGCCGTGGTGGAGATGGGGCGCGATGTGGTGAGCGGGGTCAACGAGGTGTTCGTCTCGACCGTCAAACCGCTGATCGAATCAGAGATCAAGGATGCCGACTACACGTTCCACGAAGACGGCTCGTACGAGATCAAGACCAAGAACATCCGCATCACCGCGAAAAAAGGCGATCCGACCGCTACTGTCTACTATAAAGATTTTAGCTTCAAGGTCAACATCGACGACCTGGGTGTGATTGCCAAGGAGCAGATGAAGCAGGCGGAAGCGACTCATTAGTTTTTGTACTTGTACCCGTTAAGAAAATCCCCGGTCTTGAGACTGCAAGCCTACGCCTGAATTCACCTGGCGTAGGCTTGTTTGATGCAGCCGGTCCACTGTTGAGATAGGAGCAGGAATCGAGTACTTCTACTTTTAAATGAGAAAAGAAGCTCTCGGCAGCTTCATTGTCATGGGGTCACTGCGGTGGGACATGCTCAGACCGTTCGGATATTGACTGTCTTCGAGTCGCCGGAGGTGTTGGTGGTGCAATGGTATGTACAGACGATTCTCTGCTCTTATCTGCTTCGTGGAAGTAATTGAGGGTATTGGAAAACACCCCGACGCATTCTCCGCTTTTTCCTGGATCAGGTCGTGGCGTTTCAGTTTTTTGGGGTGGCGTAGAATTGAGATTGGAGATCGGGCTTTCGTAGAGTTCGGTCAGTTTCTGGTAGATCGCATGCTTGATGGTCGATTCAATCTTCCCGCTCTCGGAGCAGATGACAAACAGCGTGGTAGCCAGACAGAGGTTGGTCTCGGTCACATGGTGGAACTGATACCTACGCCCGTCCTCCCTGATCAAGAAGGTCTCATACTTCCGGTCTAAATGGCGCTCGATGTTAAACAACTCATTCAAAAACGCGTCGCTCATCGCTATCGGCTTGGTCTGTCCCCCTGTTTGAGTCCCTTGATATTTTTAAAAATACGCAGTATGGTTCCACCTCCCCTGTCTGGTTGATTGGTTGGTTTGTGATTAGGGATTTTAACGGTCTTATTCTCTTCCAAAATAAAGCGTTAGTCCTTATCTTGGGACAGGATAAGATACCGACACATAGCCTGTTGATCCCTGTCGAATGGTATCTGTACAAGCATTCGAGTATGTTGGAAGGAATCAGGCAATATCGTACAAATGAATATTTTTTTGATTAAATTTGGTCTGAAAAATATTTTTCGACAAGAAGAAAAACGTGATTTCAACACCGAAAATGAGGTCAAAATGATTTATTCACGAAAGAAGTTGGTGAGTTTTATACAGGGGGAAAAACCTACCCTCTCACTCATATAAGAAATGGACAAAGCACCATGATATGTGCCTTGCCCATTTTTATGTTCCTTAATATCGGTAGTCTGTTATCGTTCCTGATTTATAAGCACGTATTCAATACGTTTCTCGTTCATAACCACTACCGGCGAAACACGATACACGGGGAATTGTTTGTGAAAATTCTGCATGTAGTTCACGATGTCGGGATGGTTGAGACACATTTTGATCAGTTCCTCGGCCAGCTTGGTTTTGGTCATGCCGCAGCTGATCGCGAGTATTTTTGGAGCTTGGTATCGGTATCGTTGCATAAGGACGGGTTGACTCGGTGCTTTTTATAGGAACGGTTGTGGTTGACGGACTCGTTCATGCTTCTCCCCCCGCTTTATAAAGAAATAGATTGTGTTTGTATGAGTTGGCTGATTTACGCTGCTACAGTGTTACTGTATGTCGAATGGAGGCTAAGTAGAACAAATTGACTTTAAAATTCTTGGAAGGCCTCTATTTTCCAAACCCTTCGTCCCGACAAAAAAGCGTGTAGAGCGAAGTACCTTTTCGGTACTTTGTCTACACGCTGTGACAACCATTTATTAAATGGTCATCTATATATACGATTAATGATGTAAGATATTTTTATTTTCAGCTACCCAAAGATCAATAATATTTTTTAGTTCACTTGTTTCAATACGCCCCTCGTCATCTGGAAAATCAGTGTATATTACAGTAATATCTTTGTTTATTTCCAGACTACAGATATTTCCTCCAATCCTTTCAAAAGCTGATTTACCGTCTAATACCCTGTTAATAAAATCGAGGAAAATTGGTGACCGAAAAGATTCCATATCGGATAGCACATACTCGACAATTGCTACTTCTCTAGGTAACTTTATTTTTTTGTATTCTCCGTCTTGAATAATAACAACGTTGTATTTCATTCCGTCCCACCATTCTTAGTATTTTGGAAATGCCGTATCAATTTGAGGCAATCCCCTTATTGAGTAAACTGGTAGGCCGTACTGTGAGGGGAGTGCAGCTCATGAACTTCGTAGGCTTGATACCGAAAACGAACAAATCAAGCAAAATCTTAGGGAAAAAGACTTTAGAAAACGGCATTCTCCGTGACTTCATAAAAAAGAAAAAACAAGGAGTAGCTAGCTTACCAATGAATCAAGCTGGGATACACTGTCCTAACCGTTTTACGTATTGACTATGTCTTTGAAGGCAGGTATTACGGCAATTGGAAAAATCGAAAAGCATCTGTCTAAACGTTGACCACTACATCGTCGACTGATCAAAGATTGATTGCTTGTTTCAGATGAAAAGATCAAGGAATGGATGTTTGGACTGATTTCAACGGAGTAAATCGGTTAATTTAAGTTCTACTGACCTTAAAATTTCTGTCTAGGAAAGTGTAGCCGTCCAATTCAATGCCTAAATAAAAAAAGAAACCTTAAAGGTGAGGTTAGTACCTTTAAGGCAGAAGTAGAGTAAGAAATGTTTAGTTATCTAGATTTAGATCGTTCCCATTTCTAAACAGATACACGGTTAAGACAATAGGCTTGTCTAGACCGAATTCTGTTGTTAGTAAGCTTTCTGCTACATCATTAAAACATACAGTAAGTTTCTCTAAATCTTGAGGAGCGCTGTATAACATATTGTTTATTTGTGTCCAAAGAATTGCAACTTTCTCAACACTAAGATTATCAATCCCACCCCATAGTGAATCAACGAATGCATCCAAATTAACTTGCCCACTCAACGGGGGGTCTTGAGGTAAGATATTAACTATTTGGTGAAAGAAAGTTTCAAGGTCATGGATGATTTCCCCGTTAATCTCAAAGATATCATAACCATTATCCCTAAGTGTTCTAATTAGCTCGGGTTTATTACTCTCGTTTTCCCATATTACATGTGGATGATTCATATGTTCCTCCTTACCTTATGCGAACAAATGGTACTCCATTATCGCCGTAATGAGACCATGTATAATACATTTCACCAGTTCGAGTGTTTGCTACAATCCTTCTTTCACCTGCGCCGTTGCTTCCAGGAGGAGGTGATACTCTGTATTCTTTATAAACACCCCTTTGCTCTATTGGCAGATGTCCTTGATAATTCCCGAATGTTGTTCCCCATTTTCTGTTAAGTTGTCCCCCTGGCCTAGTCCCTGAATCAATGTGTCTTAAAGTATTGAGTACCGCAGTTTCTTCCTCTCTAGACAGTGACCCTGAAGTAATCCAACTACATCTATTATGCGTCCAGATTCCAAGATTAGAAACAAAATACGTATGGAAATCCTTAACCTTGAAATTATATACGGTCCTGTGTTCCTTCTTAACCACAATTTTCTTAATGGCTAATATCTTGCCATCAGAGGTTGTAAGTACATCTCCGACTACTAGCTTTCTAGATTCTACCCATCCTTTGCCGACAATCCAGAATGGGTGCTCATCGGTGGTTGTAATGACTTCCTCTCCTACCGTAATGTTATAAGTTTCCTCCACTTCACGTTGGAAAAGCCATTCCACTTCCTTGTAAGCCATTTCGCCTGTTTCAACGTCTTTGGCTAGGACTTTGTCACCAACTTTAATTTCCTCGATGGATTTTTCCCCTTTGTTTGTTAAAACAATAGTGCCTGCAGTGAAACAATTACATTTTTTAGCGACATTTGTTGACGTCTTCGTTGCTGCCTTCGTTTTCGATACTGTCTTAGCAGTAGTTTTAGCACCTGCCTTGACAGCTTTACCCAACTTTCCAGCAGGAGCGACGTTCACAGCAGCACTACCTGCTGCACGAACATCCTGTTGATTCCATTTGCCGTCGGTTAACGTCTTTACATTTTCTTTGCCGATATGTTCGACTCCCGCTTTTTTGACGGCTCCTAGAAGTTCTTTCCCTGCTTTTGCAACCGATCCTGGCAGCTCCTTGGCTCCTTTGGACATCCCATTCCAAATGGCCGATACGGAAAAGATGTCCAGTTGGGTCGATATATTGGAGAGGATTGTTGAGGACATACGTGTATCGGTTCAGGCTCAGTGGATTGTCTACTTGCCCCTTGAGCGTATCCTCTGTAATAAACCGTCCGACGCTCGGATCATAGAACCTAGCACGCAGATAGTAGAACCCTGTCTCTCTGTCATACGGCTCTCCCGAATAGCGGAACGGGTTATTCATCTGTTCATTCGCCTGTACGTCCGGACTAGGGTTGCCCCATGCGTCATACTCATATTGGTTGAAGACGTCCCCGTGGCTGTTGTAGAGGTAATAGCCGGATTGGTTAGTCTGGGCATCTTAGCGCAAGATTAGGTCGTTCCCCCAGATAATGCGGGCACCCTGTTCCCATTTTTAGCGGAAGAGAAAACCTCTGGATACAGAGATATGTCTTTTAGTTATATATAAATAATTCACTATAAGAATACAAAAATAAAGCCGGAAATTAGAGCACCCAGGCAAGGTACAATTTCCGGCTGTAGTATTAATGAAATGATTTTATACAAAATGTTAGCCTGATAATTAAATATGGAACTAACACCCAACTCCTCTTAATTTTTATGAATACTACACACTAACGAATTAACTTCAACGTAAATTTATTTAATTAATTACAACTTAACTATAAATTATCGTTATACGATTAGCGATAAATATATCCCTAAGTTGTTGATAAAAAGATTCGTCTGCCCCTAAAACGAAGTTACTCTCATCACTACAGTCGATATTATTTTTTTTAATGTGTAAGTCAAAGGGTGGTACGGCACCGAACCCCCCACAAAAACAATTCTGAAGACTATTTAAATCAAACCCATAATAACCACCTGGGCCATTAATAGCTTCCCCTAACGCATAAAAGAAAGAAGTTGAATCTGTAACATAGGTTGCGTCTAAAAAGTATTCATCATTCTGTTGTTCTTGAGGAGCTAAAACTGGCTGAGACTTTAATCGTATTACTTCTAGCCATCCTTTCCGTTGTTCCTCTGATAATTGAGCCCACACATTTTTGGTCGTAGGTGGTGCCTCTCTCCATATATCCCATATCTCCAATGTTTCCTTTGATGCTACTGACAAAAGTGTCCCTATTAGTTCCGAATGAATCCATCCATCTCTATCCCCGTCCTTTTGAAAACAAACTGGGTCTTTTAAAGAAAAATAGTAAGCGCCTATTTGTTCTCCTTTCTGATTAGTTATGGATAAATCGATATTTGTAATACATACTTTGGATTTCATACAATGTTCGTTAAAAGCATCATTGATAACGAAATTAATTAAAGTTATTTTATGGTACGATTCATGGTTAAATTCAGTAATACAGTCACCACTCAGACCAACAATGTTTTTGCAACTCCCGATAATAATCCTGCTATCATCATCTATTAATGAAAATCTACTCATACTACCTCCAAATTATTTCTTTCCACCCTCCGGATACCACGGTCCTGGAAATAACCTAGGTTGAGAGTAGTCATGATTTAATACATATCCAAGCTTTCGGTCAGGCCTTTTTAATATCCTAATGATTTGTACCTGGGATGTCATATTCTAGCGAGCCGGCCCACACATTCGCATTACCTCCTGTTTTAGTTTTTAACTCCATTGCACCAAAAATCTTCTGCTTACCATTTGCATCTAGTCTTGGTGTCCCTCTTCCTAATAATATTTCTTCATATTGTTCACGTATTGCTTTAAGGATAGGATTTGGAGAGGATAGTTTCTTGTTGTCCACCTTAGCTGCACAATTATGAACCGAGATTCCAAGATTGGACACAAAATATGAATGGAAATCTGCTACCTCAAAATGGTATGCCGTTGCATGTCTAGTCTCTTTTACAATCTTATCTATAGATCGTTTTGCTTCCATCACTTGAAATAAGCCGGTCATTTACTCTTAGGTCTTTAACAAGTGTCCATCCTTTTCCATCCAACCAGAATGGATGCTCACCTGTGACCTCAATTAGTCGTACTAACGGTTGCGTTGCCAGTTACCTTACAATATTAAACCGTTATTTGCCGAGACTCTTTCTTGCCCTTGTCAATAGACAGTTTGTTTCCATTATTTGAAATGAACACGTCATAAAGTTTAAGTCTTAATTGGAGTTGCGTGTTGTAATTCAGTTAAATCCAAGCCTTCTATGCTTTCGTCCTCCAAATAGTCGGATTTGTCAAAAAGCTAAATGAGTTCTTGGCACTTGCCGTCTCAGAAATAGAAAGTGTTGTGTGCTGCATTCTATAGGAATACTGCTAAAGAATATGTTTACTCTCTTTAATACTCTAACGAAATAAACCCGAATGATGAACAGATCTAATTTATTCATCATTCGGGTTATGGGATAATAATTAACCAATTAGTTATTCAATTTGTACTTTTAAATGGCTACCAATCAATGTGAAATTATAGTAATAATTGTTCCTACATCTTAAATATATAGGTTTATTTTTCAGTAGCACTAAAGCAACCTGCGTTGTTTTTCTTCTTGGGTTGGAGGACGCACAAACTTAAGAAATTCCGAAGATATCGCACCTATTCTGATGTAATTTTCTCTAGCCTCATTTAAACTAATCCCATTAGCGCCTCCAGTACGGTTCGGATCTTGAAATTGAAGATTATCGTCTTCCCAGTAACATACTGGACAAATATCAAAACTTCCAGGCGGTTTTTCATCCAATGTATTGTTGCCACAACATGGACAATTATATTTTTTCAATAAATTCACCCATCCTACTTACCTCCATATTGTTTTACTTGATCACGCCAATAATTCATTCCATCATCAGGGCGGAACAATGTTTCAATAGTACCGTCAGGCTTTGCAGTTGCAAATTCATTAGTAGCCTTATTGTATCTAAATACAAAGCCGTTCTTATTTGTAAACCCAAGTATATTGCCACCAACATTACTATTCAACAAATTACTTGCTCGTTTTATATAGCCTTCCTTTGTTAGCGAATATCCGAGACTTGCCCATTCTTGTTTTTGAACAACGTGCTTATTAAAGTGTTTAGTAAATAATTTATCAGATGCAAACTGGGTTGCTTTCCAGCAACTATTATGCGTCCAGATTCCCAAATTAGAAACAAAGTACGTGTGGAAATCTTTAACCATAAAATTATAAACAGTTTTATGTTCCTTCTTAACGTCTATTATCTTAATGGCTAAAACCTTGCCATCGGAGGTTGTCAGTACATCTCCTACTACTAGGTTTTTGGTTTCTACCCACCCTTTGCCGACAATCCAAAACGGATGCTCGTCAGTAGTCGTTATGACTTCGTCGCCAACGAATATATTATACGTTTCCTCAACGTCACGTTGGAAGAGCCATTCGACTTCCTTATAGGCAATCTCACCTGTCTCATCATCTTTAGCGAGAACCTTATCACCGACCTCAATATCCTCGATCGGCTTCTCCCCTTTATCTGTTAACACAAGTGTTCCCGCTGTAAAGCAATTACATTTTTTCGCTACAGCTGCAGTCTTCGCTACCACTTTTTTTGTCGTCTTAGCCCCTGATTTTGCAACTTGCCCCAACTTTCCTGCTGGAGCGACGTTCACAGCGGCACTACCTGCTGCATGAACATCCTGTCGATTCCATTTGCCGTCGGTTAACGTCTTTACATTTTCTTTGCCAATATGTTCGATTCCCGCTTTTTTGACGGCTCCTGGAAGTTCTTTCCCTGCTTTTGAAACCGCTCCTGGTAGCTCCTTGGCTCCTTTGGACATCCCATTCCAAATGGCCGATACGGAAAACTCTAGATGTCCAGTTGGGTCGATATATTGGAGAGGATTGTTGAGGACATACGTGTATCGGTTCAGGCTCAGTGGATTGTCTACTTGCCCCTTGAGCGTATCCTCTGTAATAAACCGTCCTACGCTTGGATCATAGAACCTTGCTCGCAGATAGTAGAACCCTGTCTCACTGTCATACGGCTCTCCCGAATAGCGGAACGGGTTATTCATCTGTTCGTCCGCCTGTACGTCCGGACTAGGGTTGCCCCATGCGTCATATTCGTATTGATTAAGGACTTCACCTGTCTTTTTGTCGATGACTTTTACAACGTCCCCGTGGCTGTTGTAGAGGTAATAGACGGATTGGTTAGTCTGGGCGTCATGGCGCAGGATGAGGTCGTTCCCCCAGATGTTGCGGGCGGTTACGTTACCTTTTTCGTCTAACTCCTCTAGGATCAGACCATCCATATAGATGTATTGCGTGGTTTTCCCGTCAACGGTCTTGGAGGCGCGAAGGTTACCAGGGTAGTAGGTGTAGGTGGCTTCGGTTTCTCCCACCTGGGCCTTCGTCAGGCGGTTGAGGGCGTCGTATTCGTAGCTTCTGATCTCTGTTGGAAGATTAAATGGACCAAAGGTGTGCTGCTGACGGTTGCCTAGGCCGTCGTATTTGTAGGTTTTCGGTCTGTTTTTGGGGATAGGAACAGATACAGTGGTGGCTGGTAAGACTCCAGACTGTATGCTATCTGGGACAGTGACCTGTTGAGGGATAGAGGTCTGTTCTGAGCCTGAGTTGATCCCCTCAGACGTAGCAGCAGAGTCTGCCGCAGTTGTAGCGACTATTGGATCGCCTGTTTTACTGGTTACGTACTCTGCGGCAAATGCTGGTTCATCTTTTGACATGGATGCTGGTGTTGGCGCTGTTACTTGTGAAAGGATAGTTGTCTGATCGGTTGTTGCAATTCCCTGGGATGTTATAGATGGCTGTCCAGTCGTTGGTAGAGACAAATAAAGTGGTGAAGGTGCATTCGCTGATGGTATTGCTGTTGCTCCCACTCCCACACTGTCCCACGGGTTCTTTTCGTAAACCAATCGGTCAATCTTGTCATATTCGTAGTTCCACGTCTTGTTGTTATGACTGTGCAGTACCCGGGAGATATTGCCAAAAGCATCGTAGGTATTGCTTTCTGCCCAGCCGTCTGAATGGGTCGTAGTCTGGATCTGTCCCAAAGAGTTGGCTCGTTGGGTCATGCTGGGTCCGTCTGGATAACTGACTGTCGTGGAGTCGCCGGATGAACCGGTAGTGTAGCTATACTTGACTTCTCCACCCAGCAGATCGAATCCTGTGGTGGAAAGTGATTGGAGACGCTCCAACTGGTCATACGAGTACTTGATCGTGGTAATCTCTTCGGTCGGAGATGCTGTCATCCCCGGATACGTGAAGGAATCGATCGCATCGTCCAAGTTGTCGATTTCCGTGTACTTCTTTTCATCGGAGGTGACAGGAACAGCTTCATAAGACAACTTATACTCCCGTGCCGGCATGTTTTTCCCAGACACGGTGTAGGACGTCATGCGGTTGAACGCGTCATAACCGTAACCCAAGGTATACTGGCCATTCGTCTGGCTCGTGAGCTGGCGGGTTTTCTCGTCGTAGTTAGATTCTTCCGTATAGACGGTAGCTCCTGCCTTGTTGGAGACGGTCAGCTTCTCCAGCTCATAGTATGGGCTGTACTGGTAGCTGTGCTGGTTGCCTGTTTTATCTGTAAAGGTCGCGACATCACCGTTTGATGTGTAGCTGTAGCGCTCGACCTTGTTATCTAGCAGATAATCCTCTTGCAGCTTCCAAGAAAGCGCATTGTAGTGGTAGCGTGTGGTCGGTTGCCCGTTCTGGATCACTTCGACAAGGTTGCCTAGAGCGTCGTAGGTGTAGTTGTATTCGTTTTTCTCCGGGTCTTGGAGATAAATAAGATCTCCCCGGTTGTCGTACGCGAAGTTGGTGACGCGCTGCTTGTTCTGGTCGTCGCTTTTTTCCCATTTCTGCGTGATGTTGCCGAAGCCGTCGTAGGTGAAACGGGTGGTGAATACGAGTTTGTTCCCCCATTCTTTTAAAACCTTTTTGTTTACGGTGTTACTGTATGTCGAACTGAGACTATGCAACCATAATGTACGTTTTAGTATTGAAATTAATAATTTCTGATACCAGATAAACGATTGAGCTTGAACAATCACATAAATTCAAAACAAAAAGATCAGCCAGTTATTTTCTGGCTGATCACCACATTATACGGATTACTCTATGGACCGATAGGAGTATTTTTTATAAGGTACTCAGCTTTCTAAGTAAAATCTCTAGTGTTTCAAAATACTCTTCCTCTGCTCCATCATATAACCACTCAAAATCATCAGGAAAGTCTATTTCTGAACTCTTTATTGCGTCAATTAATTCGGCTACTTTGTTTTTTATGTCACTATGATTTAGCCAGAAGCTATCATCAATCTCATTTAGGGAATTTATTAATTCCCCATCATATTTTTCACCAGAAACAGGATTTTCCCACAAGCGAGAGACAGCTTCATCGATAACATAGTTTAAATGCAATTCTTGTCTAATTAATTTTGCAACATCACCATCCGCTAATTCAGGCAAGCTTTTAGACAGAATTTTATTATACCAGATCGATAGTGAAGAATTCATGTATACCACTGTGTTTTCTGCATAACCCTCTTCTGATCTTATCTCTCCCATTGTTTTGTCTCTCTTCAATGAACTTTTCACCTACTAGTCTTTATTTTTTTATTTGTGCCATTTAATAATTTATCTACTCTGTCTAAATAACGATTGGTCTTATCAAGGGCATCTTGGAGTTTTTTTCTAATTGTATTATCAAGATTAGGATTTTTTAAACTTCCTTCAAGACTCTTTCTAACTTTTTCTAGTCCTGTAGCAGCATCTTTAACTTCTTTTAAATGATCAAAGAATCCACCTTTACCATTTGGAACTGGATCTCCCCTCATATCTCTTTCTGCCCCTGAAAAATCTTGTTCAGTTAAATGGTCATTGATAATATTGTCAAGATCCTTTAATACTCTTTCCTGAGATCTTGTAAGTTCTGTGACCTTTTTCTGTTCCTTCAGTTTTCGTTCCAGCTCAGCTTTTTCAGCTGGGGTTAAATCACCACCAGCGGGTGTCGGATTAGCTGCCCAAAAAACTCCAGCAACAGCAGCTGGTATGACAGCTATTGCTTCGACTCCTGTTGCTACCCATCCACCTACTGCAACAGCTATTCCATCATTACCGCTCGGGTCAACAAATTTCAATGGATTATTATACGTATAGGTATATCTGTTTAAGGAGAGAGGATTATCAATCTGACCTGTAAATGTATCTTCTGTAATAAACCGTCCTACACTTGGGTCATAGAACCTGGCTCGCAGATAGTAGAATCCCGTTTCATCATCGTAAGATTCCCCGGCGTACCTGAATGGGTTGTTCATTTGTTCCTTCACTTGTAGATCTGGACTCGAATTGCCCCATGCATCGTACTCGTATTGGTTGAGGACTTCGCGAGTCTCTTTGTCGATGACTTTTACGACATCTCCGTTTGGCGTGTAGCTATAGCGCACGGACAGAAAAAAAACCAAGAGAATTTTATCTATTCCCTTGGGCTACCGTAAAACCACAGTTTATTCTTCTAATAATACCTTGAAATAAGTATCAAGAACTAAATCAAAATCAGCTTTATCATCTAACTTTTCAATATACTTATTTACCAAACACTCCCCTGTCTCATAACTTGCAATAGTATATTCCATTTGCTTTGACTCCCAGACAATAATTCTCCCCAATAATGTGGTTGTCTCATGGTCAACTACAATCGACTTGTCTATACTATCATCGTCAGGTATATCATTCCGTTTTATAACCTCTGTGATTATTCCTAGTTCTTTTAATTGTTCTGACTTTATTAATGCCCACTTAAGAAATTGTTGTTGAATCATTCTTTCCTCCTAATTAATTGAATATTTTCAGCATAAGGCATATCTGGAATTGGTAAACCCTTCTTCGCCCAGACTTTAGCTTCCCATGAATCTTTACCAATCATGTAGGCCCATTCGTCCGAAGATCGAACAAGTGCATCTCTGGGAACGTCAAATTCAACATATACGGTTCCTACCTTTGCTTGTTTATAATAGGATTCTTCATCTGCAGGATACGCAACATAGGTATGACCACCAGCACCTTCTTGCACCTTACCTGTTTTTAACATCTTATTATATTCATCTGTTCCCATCCACCTACCAACTCGAACCATTTCCGGCTTAAAATCTTTACCCTTTATCTTCGGTTTCTTACCACCTCCTCCTCTACCTCCTCCACCGCTAGGAGGATCTTCAACTAGTGCCATAAATGCAACATGTCTTTGTAAAGCTGTAGGTTTGTTAGGTACTTCTATTAATCCTTTTTTATATAAGTCAACCAGTTCATTTAGATCTCTTTTGTAAGCTTCGGGATTTCTTTCGTAATAACCCCAATTTACAAATCCATCCGCGTTAATAAAAGCATTTCCTGATGGATCTATATACCTCAAAGGATTATTAGCGGTGTATACATACCTACTCAATGCTAGAGGATTTTCCACCTGTCCCTTATACGTATCCTCCGTAATAAACCGTCCTACGCTTGGGTCATAGAATCTCGCGCGCAGATAATAGAACCCGGTCTCATCATCGTAAGATTCCCCAGCATACCTGAACGGGTTGTTCATTCGATCTTTTACTTGTACCTCTGAACTTGAATTCCCCCACGCATCATACTCATATTGATTGAGGACTTCGCGGGTATCTTTGTCGATGACTTTGACGACATCTCCGTGGCTATTGTAGAGGTAATAACCAGATTGGTCTGTTGAAACGTCATGGCGAAGAATGAGATTCTCACCCCAGATATTACGGGCAGTGACATCTCCTTTTTCGTTCAGTTCCTCGATAATCTTTCCATTGAGATAGATGTACTGCGTCGTTTGGCCGTCGACAGTCTTGGAGGCGCGGAGGTTGCCGGGGTAGTAAGTGTAGGCCGCTTCCCTTTCCCCTATTTTGGCTTTGGTCAAACGATTTAGGGCATCGTACTCGTAGCTTGTGGTTTCCGTCGGCAGGTTGAATAGGCCAAACATATGCTGTTGGCGGTTACCCAGTTTATCGTATTTGTAGGTTTTGGGTCTGTTTTTGGAGACTGGTACCGATACGGTTGTGGTTACAGCTTGAGTTGGCTGGATTTCTGTTGAGCTGCTTTTCGTGGGCAAATCTGGTTGGGCAGCTGAATCAGTATCATCTGGAGTTGTAGTGTCCGCATCAGATGGATTGCTAGCCGGAACAGCTTCCTCTTGTTGCAGTGTTCCCTGTTCAGGAGTGGTTGCTTGGAGGTTAGCAGCTTTTTCTAGTGGGTTCTCTAATGAGTTTAATAGAGATGGCTGGATCGTGCTGTTTGTTCTAGCAATTGCACCAACGGATACAGATGATGGAACAAAAGTAGAAGTGGGTATTGCTGTTGTCGCAGGTGTTGCAGAATTATTTGCTAATCCACTGGTCGTTCCTGATGTAATAACACTGTCCCACGGATTCTTTTCGTAAACCAATCGATCAATCTTGTCATATTCGTAGTTCCACGTCTTGTTGTTATGACTGTGCAGTACCCGGGATATGTTGCCAAAAGCATCGTAGGTGTTGCTTTCTGACCAGCCATCTGAATGGGTCGTAGTCTGGACCTGTCCCAAAGAGTTGGCTCGCTGGGTCATGCTGGATCCGTCTGGATAGCTGACGGTCGTGGAGTCGCCGGAGGTGTTGGTAGTGTAGCTGTACTTGACTTCTCCACCCAGCAGATCGAATCCTGTGGTGGAAAGTGATTGGAGACGCTCCAGCTGGTCATACGAGTACTTGATCGTGGTGGTTTCTCTTTGAAGATGTAGATGCAGTCATTCCCGGATAGGTAAAGGAATCGATTGCATCATCCAGGTTGTCGATTTCCGTGTACTTCTTTTCATCGGAGGTGACCGGTACGGCCTCATAAGACAGCTTATACTCCCGTGCTGGCATGGTTTTCCCAGACACGGTGTAGGACGTCATGCGGTTGAACGCATCATAACCGTAGCCCAAGGTATACTGTCCGTTGGTCTGGCTCGTCCACCCAGTAGCCTGGTTTGTCAAAAGGTTGGACGCGCTCGAAGCTCTCCCCGTCTTCGAAGTGGAAACAATGATGCGGGAAGCTGTCTTTGATTAATCGGAATCACATCCCATATGATATAAAATCAGGAATTTGATTAATTGTACAAAATTAATATTCATTTAAATTATTGATTAAATTAAAAGAATGAAAAATTCAATTTTAGGATCAAAGTTTAGGTTATGGATAAGCTAGGATTCATGGGGAAACATACCAATACTTCAAATTCTCATATAACTTCCGTCGTGTATCGAGTCAATCTTTCCACAAATAAAACAGAAAGTTAATTGCTGAATTAATGAGGGGATCAGTAACATAAAAGAACGTTTTCAGAAAAAATTAGGCGACACACCCCGATGAAGAATCGATAAGTGGTCGCCGCTTAATGAACGCTTTTTTTACAATCTACATGACGGGGGTATAACCTTATCGTCCTCTCAGAATAATAACTGTAATAAAATAATCCATTCTATGGAACTATCCATTGGACATCCTTGGCTTGAAATAAAAGTATTTTCACATCGTTAATGGTATCATAAAGAACGATTTTACACTTTTCATCTTCACATTCCTCTGTTGGTAACAGTTCGAATACTAAAATTTCATCACTGTTTATTAGGATGGGGTCAGGATCTATTTTATAATTACTCACCCCAGAAAATATAAGCCTACCTAATTGCATTTCTGGTTCTCCCTCCTGAAAGAAGGTCTGTTGCCATCGACACATCTCAACTGCTAGTTCTAATTGTTGTTCACTTTGACAGAATGTTAACTTTTCTACTATGCTATCATGAAGATAGTAGGTCTTAATAAATTCCAATATTTTCATATATATCCTCCTTACGGCAGAACGTGTGAAGGTCCTGAACCTTTATTTGTTGGATTTCCGTTCTTGTCGAGATATAAATCAGAATTCCCCGTGCTCTTTGGGTTATAGATATGATAATGATCTTTTCCTTCATATCCAGGAGCTCCAGGTGTTTTAGGATCAAATCTCACCTTCATACCTGTCTCTGGGTTTTGATATTCTCTCATTTTTGTGTTTACTTTCATTTTTGGGTGTGTTACATCTTTCCATCCATTTCTAATTAATTCATTTGGGTCTTTAGGTAGATTATTATACGTAAAGTTAATTTTAGTTTGAGTTGTTGTTTTGTTGGTTACTCCAGGTGACTTTTTAACTGGAGTGCTTTTCACCGGCATTTTGACTCTTCCTGACCCCCCCCTACCTCCTCCTCCCGCTACTGGGTTTCTTTTCAACACTTCATATTGGAACTGGCGTTGCAAGTGTGAGGGAGCTACAGTGTCATCAAATTCTATTTTACCTTTCTCATACATATCCAAAAGCTCTGTTAAATCTCTTTGATATGCTTCCGGGTGCCTTTCATAATAGCCCCAGTTAACTGTACCGTCTGCATTAAGGTAAGCATATCCTGATGGATCTATAAATCTTATTGGGTTATTAGCGGTATAGCTATACCTATTCAAGCTAAGTGGATTATCCACCTGCCCTTTATACGTATCCTCCGTAATAAACCGTCCCACACTCGGATCGTAAAACCTCGCGCGTAGATAGTAGAACCCGGTCTCATCATCGTAAGACTCCCCTGCATACCGGAACGGGTTGTTCATTTTTTCTTTTGCTTGGACATCTGGACTCGGATTCCCCCAAGCGTCATACTCGTATTGGTTGAAGACTTCTCGGTTATCTTTGTCGATAACTTTTACGACATCTCCGTGGCTGTTGTAAAGATAATAGCCGGATTGGTTAGTTGGAACGTCGTGGCGAAGGATGAGATTGTTGCCCCAGATGTTGCGGGCAGTGACATCGCCTTTTGCGTCCAGTTCCTCGATGATCTTACCGTTGAGATAGATATATTGCGTTGTTTTGCCGTCGACAGTTTTAGAAGCACGGAGGTTGCCGGGATAGTAGGTGTAGGTTACTTCCTTTTCCCCTATGTTTGCTTGGATTAAACGATTTAACGCGTCATACTCGTAGCGTCTGGTTTCCATCGGCAGGTTGAATGAGCCGAACAAATGCTGTTGGCGGTTGCCTAGATTATCGTATTTGTAGGTTTTCGGTTTATTTTTAGGGACAGGAACCGATACTATGGTGATTGTGGAGTGAGCAGGTTGGAATTCCGCCGAACTGTTTTTCGTTGGTAAATTTTCTGGTTGGGCAGTTGAAACTAAATAGCCTGAACCTGTGGTTTCCACATTAGTTTGGCTACTAGTCGAAACAGCTTCCTGTTCCAGCATTGTTGCCTGCTCAGGAGTAGTTTCGTCGCCTTTTTCCAATGGGATTAATGGAAATGAATTGATAAAGTTGTTCGTATTGGCATATGCATCCACTGCCTCAGATGTTGGAACAAAAGCGGAAAACGGTGCAGTTGCAAGTCCACTAGTCACTCCAGTGGTACTTACACTGTCCCACGGATTCTTTTCGTAAACCAATCGGTTAATCTTGTCATATTCGTAGTTCCACGTCTTATTGTTATGACTGTGCAGTACTCGAGAGATGTTGCCAAAAGCATCATAAGTATTGCTTTCTGACCAACCGTCTGAATGGGTCGTAGTCTGGATCTGCCCTAAGGAGTTGGCATGCTGGGTCATATTGATTCCGTTTGGATAGGAGACAGTCGTCAAGTCACCGGATGAATCGGTCCGGTAGTTGTACTTCACCTCTCCACCTAGCAAATCCTTCCCGGCAGGCGTAGATACCGTTTGGAGACGATTAAGCTGGTCATAAGAATAGATGACCTTGGTCATTTCGTCAGCAGATGTTTTTGTCGCGGCTGTCAAGCCCGGATAAATGAAGGAATCAACCAGATCATCCAAATTGTTGATGTGTTTGACCTGATCTTTCTCGTCGGTTACATTCACAGCCTGATAAGACATTTGGTACGTACGCGAGGAGAGACTCTTTCCTGACACGGTGTAGGACGTCATCCGATTGAACACATCATAACCGTAGCCCAAGGTATACTGGCCGTTCGTCTGGTTTGTGAGCTGGCGGGTTTTCTCGTCGTAGTTAGATTCCTCCGTATAGACGGTAGTTCCTGCCTTGTTGGTAACGGTAAGCTTCTCCAGCTCATAGTACGGGCTGTACTGGTAGCGATGCCGGTTGCCAGTTTTATCCGTAAAAGTCGCGACATCACCGTTTGATGTGTAGCTGTACCGCTCGACCTTGTTGTCCAGCAGATAATCCTCCTGCAGCTTCCAGGAGAGCGCATTGTAGTGGTAGCGCGTAGTCGGCTGGTCGTTCTGGATGACTTCGACGAGGTTGCCGAGAGCGTCGTAGGTGTAGTTGTATTCGTTTTTCTCCGGGTCTTGGAGATAAATCAGATCTCCCCGGTTGTCGTACGCGAAGTTGGTGACGCGCTGCTTGTTCTGGTCATCGCTTTTTTCCCATTTCTGCGTGATGTTGCCGAAGCCGTCGTAGGTGAAACGGGTGGTGTTTTGGACACTGCCTGTTTTTTCTTTTTCGACGATCCGTTCCAACTGGCCGAAGCGGTCTTGATAGGAGATGGTAACCAGGCCGTTTGGCTCGATGACCTCATCCACATCGACTGGCAGACGGCTGCCTGGGGTGGTCAGGGTGTTGGTCTGATTGTGGTAGGTAGCGAGCCCACGTGGATCGATCCCCATTTTCGGTGTTCCGTCTCGGTGATACAAAACCGTGGTGCGTCGATCTGACAGGGCATGCGGGTAGGTCGTAACCGGTTGGCGCCCATCTTTGCTGTAGCTTTGGAACACCAGTGGACGCATCGTTTTGCTTTCCAGATAGGTGCTGGGCATCGGTGAGCAGGTCGATTGCGGGCTTCGCGGCGTGCCGACGTATTCCGCCTGATACTCCACATCGCCAAACGGGGTCAGCGCGGTGACAATAATCCGACCGTCTGGCAGGTGGGCGTACATGGTGCGCTTGTTGAAGGTGTCATCGAAACCGTAGCAGGTGGTTCGCGGTGTGCCTGTTCCGTTCGCTGGAATAAAGGTCTGTCCCGTCAAGCGATCGAGCATGTCGTAGGTGTTGGTGACTTTGCTGCCATCTGGATAGGTCTGTTCCTTCAGCAGGCCACGGTCGTCGTATTGGAACGTCATGTCCAGCGTCTTAGTTTCGGTCTTGCTGGTCGCAACGTCCATGGTGGTACGGATGACATCTATGCCTTTCGGGTCATAGGTAAAATTCTGGGTGAGCGACTTGCTCTGTGCACCGTAGATGTTCTCTTGGATGGAAGACGGCAGGGTCGGAAAAAGACCTTCGTAGCGGTACACGCGCTCGATGCGGTCGTTGCCGTCGCCTTTTGGATAGTGGTCGGAGATGCTTTCGGTGGAGATCAGCTCCCCTTGATAGGTGTAGCGCTCCTCGTGCGAAAGGCCGTCGCGGGACTTTTTGCTTAGGTAGGTGATTTTGGGGTTAAAAGCGGGACCGTAGTGGTACTGCCAGATGGAGATGTTGCCTTTTGGGTCGGTCTCCTGCACTTTGTCGCCGTGTTCGTTGTAGGTCGTAGTCGTGATGTTGGCGTAGTTGGCCAGACGTGGTTCGACGGTGGCGCGGTTGCTTATTTCAGGTTGTTTCAGAAAGCTAAACACTTCCTGATCCGGGATGCCGTCCACAAACTCGTACGTCCGCACCGGATTTGGTTTACCTGGCTCATACTCATAGCTGATAAACGTATTCTGCGTATAGCTGTAGTTGTCTTCCGTCACGGTGGACAGACCCGAATCCGTATTGCCGTTGATCTTGGCTAGACGCAGGACATGCAAGCCTTGGTCGGATTTTGGGTCGATGTTGATGACGTAGGTCTTCTCCAGCTTGCGGTACTTATAGAAACCCGTATCGAAATCTTCGCAGGAAAAAATCTTGTCCCCGTTCCGTTTGGTGACGCCCGCGAGACGTTCGATATAGGATTTCGGAACCTTCCATACTTCCGGTGCCAGCGGTTGTTCTTCCGGCAGAAGCGGTTTGGCTTCGCAGCTGCTGTTGCCGAGTTTGTATTCTTTTCGGAAGGTTTTGAGCTCGGTAGATGACGGGTCGGTGCTGTTGCGTCGCATCGTCTGGTAGGAGTACGCCACTTGGGTGACAGGCGCGTAGCTGACATAGGACAGCGCGAGCGGGTCTTGGTACAGACGGATGACCCCGCGTTCAAACGGGTTTTTGACCGGGCTGACTGGGTCTTGCTCGTACGGGCCTTTGTAGTAGTGGCTGTACTTGTATTCCAGATTGAGGCCTTGCAGGGAGTAGTCTACGTTTTTCAAAAGCAGGTAGCGGATCGTACGGCGGGTGCTGAGGTCTTCCTCGACGTACTTTTTCGATTCGATGCCGTTGAAATCCAGTAAGATCTTACCTGTGTCATCTTTCGGCAGGTAGTAGTCTTTAATCAGGTTGAACTCGGCGTTGCCCCAGATATCCGGATCGTGGTAAGTATAGGCCGCGAGCTTCTTGGTCTGCGCCGCGTTTTCAACATTGACCTCCTCGACCGAGTTGAGTTTGGTGAATGGTTCGTTGTTGCTGGTTTTTCGGTATTCGAGATTGTATTTGACGTGCTTGATGAGCTTGCCTTCCGGCGAAAACACCTGCAGCTCCGTGATGATGTTCGGCACTTCTGCCGGGTCGCCATTTGCAGGCTGAGCGTTGGTGAAGCTGACCTTGCCCTTTTTCAACAGAATCGTGCGTCCGACGCTGTCCACGATCTTGATCGGCTCGGTGTTGTTGCCGTATTTGGGATCTGGGACGTAGTAGGTGATTTTGTCGCCGAAGACGTTTTCTTTGGAGACGATAAGCTTGTAGGTGTCGTCTGGATAGGGGTAAAAGGTGTAGGTGAAGCCGTCGCGCATGACTTTGATGTGGTAGTTGGAGCTGTGCATGTCGAATTCTTTGAAGTCCATGCCTTCGTATGGCTCGTCCACCCAGTAGCCTGGTTTGTCAAAAGGCTGGACGCGCTCGAAGCTCTCCCCGTCTTCGAAGTGGAAAAAATGATGCGGGAAGCTGTCTTTGATGCGCTGGGTATAGTGCACCTGTTTGGCACTGTCACTGTCGATGTCGGCGGTGTAGGTGGTGTCAGCCTTGTCGTAGCTTGGGATGTTAAAGGACCAGCCGGTGGCAAACGGAATGTCGTTTAGCTCTGGGCGGTTGGTCATGGTTTTGTTTTTGTGCGGGCCGTCCGTGGTCGGGAGGATGACCTTGCTGTCCAGCTGGTGGTAGCGTCTGGTCAGGACGAGGTCGAGGCCGTGTCTGCCTTTGAGCGAGATTTCGTTCTCGACGACGTTGGCGGCGCGGTACATCTCGTCGACGGGGTTGTCGGTGTTGGTTTTGAAATATTTGAAATGCTGATCTGGGCCCTTGTACTTGGTGCTGGGTGGTGCGGCGAGGGTGGTGTTGACCTCGGTGATTTCTGGGATGTAGAGAGTGGAGCCGGAGTTGATGGTTTTGGAGATTGGGTTGGATGGAGCGGTTGGGTTGGTTGATGAAGGTTGTTTGGATGATGTAGTTGGTTTTGTTGATGAAGATTGCTTGGATGATGTAGCGGGTTTTGATGATTGGATGGTAGTTGGGGGTGTAGGCTGAGCGGCGTTGTTGCCGTTATTGTTCCCATTTCCATTTCCGTTCCCGTTGTCGTTACCGCAACCATTCCCGTTGCCATTGCCGTTCCCATTGTTGCCGCAACCGCAGTCGTGACCGTTGGCGTTTCCATTGCCATTGCCGCTACCGTTGTTGCCGCAACCACAGTCATGACCGTTGGCGTTTCCATTTCCGTTACCATTTCCGTTGTTGCCGCAGCCGCAGTCATGGCCGTTGGCGTTTCCATTTCCGTTACCATTACCGTTGTTGCCGCAGCCGCAGTCATGGCCGTTGGCGTTTCCATTCCCGTTGTTGCCGCAACCACAGTCGTGACTGTTGTCGTTTCCATTTCCGTTGTTGCCACAGCCGCAACCGTTTCCATTTCCGTTCCCATTCCCATTCCCACACCCGTCACCCGGATTGGTCGGATCTCCCCCTTCCCCCGGTGTTGGCGGATCATCCGGGTCATACGGATCTTGGCCCGGCGGCTCGTCTGGCGGATAGCCGGGGGTCTGGTTGCCGTTGTCCTTTTTCTTTTTCCATTTCTTATGGGTGTAACCAGCGACAGGGGTGTATTTGATCAGATGGTTATACTGGTCGATGTGTAGTTGCTCAATCTCCCGCATGACCCGCTCATCGTCCCACGTGTAGATTTCCTCGGTCTCCTGCGGGGAGAGGAGCTTTTGCAGGTTGGTGTAAAAGTAAGCCGCGATCTGCAGCGTACGGCGTTCGAACAACTCGTTCACCTGAGCGACTGCGTGAGCCGATAGCTGATCCCACTGCATCTGGAGGATCTGTTCCTCGGTGTAGATCGGCTGGGTGATCGGGTCGGGTTGACCTTCGTTTACCGGGAGGTCCTTGATCTCGGGGTATTGGTTGAATATCCATTCGGACGTAGACGCAGTGTTTTCCAGTTCACTGGCAGATGTAGCTGTCGTGTTATCCGTCTCTGATTCATCCCCGAAAAATACGGTGTTGTCCGAATCACCACCAAGGATTTGCTGCGCCCAATCCGAAACCAGACTCTCCTGTCCGGCAAAAGCCACAGGTGGAATGGACGTAAAAATCAGCGTACTCGCTAACCAAGAATGAAAAAGCATCGCAAACCGCTTTTTCCAACGAAAACGAGTCTGGGACTTCTCTCCACCAGAACGGCTATGCCCCTGAATCATACTCTTTTGCTTCATGCGCTAGTTGGCACCTCCTGTGGCTGGTTTTGCAGGCGGGTCTGGGATCGGATTCTCAATGTTAAATTCCTGCGGGTCTGGCTTCGGCTCTTTGATGTACTCCACCTGCTTGGTATTGCCGTTGACATCATAGGTGTACACCCATTCCTGCTCATAACTGCTCTGAATGCGATCCAGAAGCGTCCCAGCGTAGATGTAATCAAAAGTCAGCGGAATCGTACGTACGACCACCGTAACCGGTGCGCTTTTACCACCCCGGTTTTCCGCGTAAATGGTAAAACGGTAGGTCTGTTCCTCCTTCAGACTTTTGATCTTCACATTCGCTTTTTTGAGGGTTTGCTTGACCCCTGACTCGCCGCCGTACTGGATGACATATTTGAGTGCGCGCTTGGCCGGGGACCATTTGAGGTAGGCTGTGATCGATGTCACCTTGTCGAGCGTGATCACGGGAGCCTCTGGTGGGTCTGGCAAGGTACGCAATGTTGCGATGGCGGATGCACCGTCTTTGCCATCTTCATCGAGGGCACGGAGGTGTAGTTCGTAGGGCTTGTCTTTTTCCAAGCCAGTCAGGGTGTACGTGGTGCTGCCTGATGGGATGGAGAGGCTCTTTTCCCCGTTGAGCCAGAGGACATAGCCCTTCTCCCCTTCCACCGCATTCCACGTGAGGACAGCGGAGGTCTGCTTGATCTGCTCTTTCACCACGGAAAAATTACCTGGCGCCGGCAGTTCACCTGTAGGTGCTGGCGGATCGGGCATGTCTGGGACAAAATCCTCGTCACCCGCGAGGTATTCCAGATGGGCCCGTGGGCTTGTTCCGGTGATATTACGGGCGGCGACATAGAGATCGTAGGTATCGCCTGCGATTACATTGTCGATCACAAAATGATTGGTATAAGTGCCAGTGCTGCCAAGGAGCTGGTCACCGCTATAGACGAGGTATTCCGTCGCACCCTCGACCAAATCCCATGAAAATTCAGCGGATTCAGAGCTGTACATCTCGGCGTAGAGGGTGTTTTCATTGGGTTTTTCCGGTGTCAGCGGGTGTGTCGTGGTGAGCCAGGCAAATATGTCTTGGGATTCCTGCGGGGCCTCTTTGGTGTCAACCGTGATCCCGTACCAGGTGGATGGTTTCAGGTCGGTGAGCGTAGCTTTTGTCTCGCTGACAGGAATGGTGGGGAACGTTTCCACGGTTCGGCCATAATCATTTCGGCCAATCGGTGGGATCAGGCTGAGATAATCTACACCGTATTTCTCTGCCCCTTTCAATGGCGACCAGTTCACCGAGATATCGGTTGGTTGGGTGTCCATGCTTACCGTGGCGGTCTTTTCTGGTGTCAGGGCAAAAAGAAATTTCCACTCATCGCTGACCGTCATCGTCTCCTCGTCAAAGACGGTGATAATCCCGACATCCCACAACGGGGCGGAGACTTTGCCTGTGGGAAGCGGCATGGTGATCGTCGTATCTGTGGTAGCTTCGAGCGAATAGATGGATTCATCCTCGTCGGAACTGACCTCCACCACGTATTGCTGGGCGCCTACGACTGGGTTCCACTTGAGCGTGATGCTGGTTGGCGTCATCTGGGTGATGGTGAAGGTGGTGACGTTTTCGTTGACGATCTGAGCACCTGAAGTTGCATCGGTGGTGGCTGCAGCAGCGGATGTGGATGCGTCCGTACTCGATTCACCGTAGACGCGTTCCGTAACCACTAGTGGTTGCTCTTCCTTTTGTGAGAGAACCGTCTCAGCATGCGCCGCGGAAGCCATAAAAGTTGGTTTGGTACCAACAGGAGTCTTTGTTTTCAAGGCTGATGCTTGGACGATTGTCTGGGCTGATACGTTGTCCCCTGCTTCAGTCCAGGCCCCTGATCCCGTCTTTTTATCCGGCTTTGGAGACTTAGGTGGCTTCGGAATCGGTTTTCCTCTCTTCTTCTCCGCCTTTTTCTTTAAGGTGGTTTGCACGTCTTTTCGCTTCTGGGTCTTACCGGACTTTTCATCCAGCCAGAGCCATTTCCAGTCAGCCTCATCCGTTATGTTCAAGATGACTTGCTTCTTGTTCAAATGAATCCGGGCCTTCACTTCGCCAATGAATGGCCCGATCGACTCCTGATACATCAGGTCATTTTTCTTTGTATCTGTTTTTCGGAAAAAATACTCGCCCGTTCCAACGTCCTGCACCACATCGTATTGGTATCCTTCATGTTTGAGGCGTTGGATGTACTTCCACTTCTCACTTAACTCCCCGCCAACTGCGTAGGCTGTGTGCGGGAGTATCGTTGTGATGATCAGGCAAAATGCCAACAAAAGCCTTGTGATCACAGTTTCTCCTCCTAATATAGATGTCCGAAAAATAAAGCTGGATGATGAGGATACCACCTTCTTCTCATATAGAAATGACAGGAGGATATCCCCCTAATATTTTCCTATTAAACGACAAAATACAGACTTTTGTCCATGTAGAAAATCAAAGATATGGGTCTAAAAATCTATTTTGTTGCTGAAATTTGTCTGTTTAGCAGGCTTTTTGGACATGGATATAACAATCGTTATTTTTATGAAGGACATTGACAAAAAACAAAAAAACCTTGGCTAGCATGTATCTAGTCAAGGGTATCCTGGTTGGCTGGGCTTCACTCTTTTGACGCGAGAGATAGCTTTGAATCTTCTGTCTTATTCCTGCCATAAAAATGTACTCTCCACTTCAACAGCTACACCTTGAAGGTATCCACCCTCTCCAACAGACGCTGGGCCATGTCAGCCAAGTGCTGGGACGTGGACGTGATCTGCTCCAGAGAGGCCAGCTGCTGCTCGGAGGCGGCTGAGATATCGTGGGTACGTGCAGTGTTGTGGTAATTCAGCTGCCCTACCTGCTCCATCGCGGCTTTCATCTCATCGCTTTCGCGGACGAGATAGGAGACCGATTGAGTGATGCTTTCGATTCTTTCGGTAACCTCGTCGACCGATTGCTGGATCTGGCTGAAGGCTTCACCGGTGTGGGTGGCGAGGCGGACGCCTTTTTCTACCTCTTGGGCGCCATTGGTCATAGAGGTCATCACTTGATTCGTCTTGACTTGCAGCTGCGAGATGATCCCGGCGATCTCTTTGGTAGAGCTGCTGGTCTGCTCGGCGAGCTTGCGGACTTCCTGGGCGACGACAGCGAAACCTTTTCCCGCCTCTCCGGCACGGGCGGACTCAATCGCGGCGTTGAGGGCGAGCAGGTTGGTCTGTTTGGCGATGCTTTCGATGACATTGATGATTTTGCCGATCATCTGGGATTGGGTCTGCAGATCGTTGACGATGGCACAAGAATGATTGGTCTGCTCCTTGACCACCTGCATCTGGTGAACCACCTCGCTGATCAGACGGCTGCCCTGATCGGAGCGCTGCTTCACTTGACGGGTGGTCGCATGCACGGTCTGGGCGCTCTGGGCAATCCGCTCGACTCCCTCCACCATTTGCGCCACCGTCTCCGAGGTCTCGGCTACTTTTTCCGTCTGGTCGCTCATGGCTTCTGCGATCCCGGTGATATTGACCGTGATTTCCTGTGTGGCTTTGGAGCTCTGCAGGGCGCTGGCATGGAGCTGTTCGGACGCAGCCGAAACGCTTTCAGCAGAATCCTTTACCACCCCAATCAAGTCCCGCAGGCTCCCTGTCATCGTTTGAAAGCCTTGGGCCACTTTCCCCGTCTCATCTTTGGTTTTGACTACCGCTGTCACGGTGAAGTCTCCCTCTCCCGCTTTGCCAAAAACAGTGAGCAGTTCCGTCAGCGGTCGGGTAATATTGCGCGAGATGACATAAGCGAGGGCGGAAGCGACCAACAGAACGCCTGCGGTCACCAGAGTGATAAACCAAGTAAGATTATCCAGCTCCCGGTAGACTTCATCGATCGGCGGTGCAACTCCCAGAATCCATCCGTTCTGCAGCCGCTGATAGCCCATCACTTTCGGTTGGTCTTTTAGTTCATAATAGATAATGCCTGAATCTGCCTTTGAAAATTGGTCCCCCAGATGTGACAGCTGCCCGCCTAATACGGTATAGATGGTATCGTTAAGAGTAAAAGTCGGGTGTACCAAGAAACGGTAATCTTGATCGACGAGGAAGGCGTAGCCCGTATCGTACACCTTTTCCTGCTGAATCGCCAGCTTGAAGGTATCGTATTTGTAATCGATCCCCGCTACGCCGATCAGTCGTCCATCGTGGAATATCGGCAGGGTATACGAGATCACATTCATATTGGTTACGGGGTCTGTGTAGGGCTGGCTCCAGACCCCTTTTTTCTCACGGATCGGCTGATAGTACCACGCCATGTCGGGATTATCCTCGCGAAAGAGATCCAAGGTGTAGCTGGTCTGTTTGGTAAACTGGCCGTCTCCCTTGTTGTCGACATACCAGGAGTAGTACAATCCTCCGATCACGTCCGGGTTCAAAAAGACATAGCTGGCCAGAACCCCGTCAGATGATTTGGTAAAATGCAGGACAACCGGGTCAATCTGATCCAAATACCCGGTGAGATACGATGGGCTTTGCTCGTATAAATCAGGTTGAAAGGTGCCAAGGGTCGTATGTCCGAGGTTCTCAACCGCGTTCTCTGTTTGTTCAAAGAGCAGGCTGAACTCTCCTGCTTTCGCTTTTGCCATATAGAGCAGCTTGGATTCCATCTCCGAGGTCATCAGGTTCCGGCTCTCGTAGATGCTGATCCCGCCGACCAGACTGGCAATGAGCAGACAACATCCCAAGATGGCGGACATCATTTTGGTGCTGATTTTGCCCATGGTTCTCCTCCTCTATTCGTCCTGCCACTATACTTATGCGGATAGGAGGAAAGTGCTACTTATTGACTAGTTTGGGAGAGGAGAGAGCAGGCGGCTTTCAAGAGGCTTCCCTTTTTTACAACCCCGAAGGGGGATTCACTGTCCGCTACGAAGGATTCAATGGGATGCTGGGGCAAAAAAGGTTGATTCGATGATGATTGAAGTTTGCCCCTGATGAGGTTCCATGGAAGCAGTCCCCATTAAATCCTTCTTCGCTGAGTGGGGTTGTAAAAGAGGTGCGCCTCTCGAAAGCCGCCTGCTCTCTCACCCGGTAAACTGTCATGCGTCGCACTTTTGAGGGAGGGATGATTTTTAAAAGAAAAAAACTTATTAAATATGAAATAGACTTTTAGAAAATAAAAAAAGCTGATGGAATCATCCATCAGCTTATCTCTCGTATGTAAGTGGCGGAGGGAGAGGGATTCGAACCCCCGTGACGTTGCCGCCTAACGGTTTTCAAGACCGCCCCGTTATGACCACTTCGGTATCCCTCCGTGTTGGAAATGTTACGCTTCAACATATGTTGTTTGAGCGGAACGATTATTACTATAGCATGTCCGATTGAGATTTTGCAAGAGGTTTTTTAGAATTTTTTCATATCTACTCAGGAGTTTTGGGCTTGAAGATTCTCACTGTTTTCCATTCAGTTTCTTGAGTATTTCGTGCTTCTTTTGGCATGTTTGGTTGACCAACCACGGCTGGCAGAGAGCAGGCGACTTTCAAGTTGGGAGCTTCTTTGGACTCCCCACTCAGCGGAGTAAGAAAAAAGAACAGAAGGCTTCCTGAATACGCTAAGGGTCAAACCTCTTCGTTTGACTCCGCTTCCTTGAACATTTTTGACCCGTCCCTGTTCTTTTTTCTTACGTAGCGGACAGTCCCTCCTTCTTTCGAAGGGAGTTCAAGAAGGCGGACAACTTGAAAGTCGCCTGCTCTCTTTCACCACAGCTAAAAGTCAAAACAAAATCCCCGCAAAAGAAGCCCGAAAAGCCTCCTTTGCAGGGATTCGCACTGCACCAGACTCTGCCAAAAAACAATCTACTTCTTAATCACAATCAGCTTCATCTCAGTCAACTCTTCAATCGCGTACTTCACACCTTCACGGCCCATACCGCTTTCTTTTACCCCGCCATATGGCATCTGGTCAACACGGAACGTCGGAATGTCGTTGATCATCACACCGCCCACATGCAGCTCCTCTGCCGCTTTGAGCGCAAGACTCAGGTTGTTCGTATACACACCGGCTTGCAGGCCGAATTTGGAATCATTGACATAGCCGATCGCCTCTTCCACCGAGGAGACACGGTTTACCAGCACAACCGGACCGAATACCTCTTGGCAGGAGACCTTGGCATGGGCAGGCACACCTGTCAAAATCGTGGGTTGCAGTACGCGGCCGTCCGCCTGACCGCCAAGCAGTACCTCTGCCCCATGCTCCTGTGCCTCGTGAATCCAGTTGAGGGTACGTTCTGTCTCTTTTGGCGTAATCATCGCGGAGTAGTCGGCATCTTCGGACAGCGGGTCGCCTCCGCGTAATTTTGCCGCCTCTGTGACCAGCGCATCCACGAAAGCCTCGTATACCTCATCAACCACATAAATCCGCTGTACAGAGATACACACCTGCCCCGAGTAAGCAAATGCCCCAAACACACTGCGCGCCACCGCTTCTTCCAGATTGGCATCGCGGTCGATGATCACGGCAGAGTTGGAACCCAGCTCCAGCGTGACGCGCTTGAGTCCGGCGCGGTTGCGGATGCCGATCCCGACAGCAGGGCTTCCGGTAAACGTGATCGCTTTCACACGCGGATCGAGCACGAGCTGATCCCCCACGGTTGCGCCGCCACCTGTCACCACGTTGAGCGCACCTGCCGGCACACCAGCCTCCTCGGCTACTTCAGCAAGGAAAAAGGAAGACAACGGTGTCTGTGACGCTGGCTTGAGCACGACGGTATTGCCTGCGGCGAGCGCTGGGCCAACCTTATGCGCGACGAGGTTCATCGGGAAGTTAAACGGCGTGATCGCCCCGATGACACCCAGCGGCTCGCGGACGGTATACGCCAGTCTCCCTTCTCCACCTGGTGCAGCATCGAGCGGAATCACCTCACCATGGATACGCTTCGCCTCTTCCGCTGCAAAACGGTAGGTCTGAATCGTCCGCGCCACCTCACCACGGGCGGTTTTGATCGGTTTACCCGCTTCCAGTGCGATGATCTTGGCTGCCTCTTCACTGCGGCGGGCTATGATATCGGCGATTTTGTTGAGGATCGCTCCACGCTGGTGGGCAGGCATCTGACGCATCTCAATGCGTGCCGCTTCTGCTTTGGCGATGGCAGTGTTGACTGTCTCTGCATCAGCAAGCGGAATCTCGGCGATCACCTCACCACTGTATGGCGCGTACAACGGCGCGTGGGCAGTTCCTTCCACCCATTCGCCTCCGATAAAGAATGATTTTTTCAAAACGGGTTCCCCCTTCACATCCAAATTGTGTGATTTGCTGCCAGCCATCTATACCGTCTAGTTAGCCGAACAATGCTCCTCCAACACATTCTCCATCACCGCTAAGCCTTCCTCCAACTGCTCATCTGTAATCACCAGCGGGGAGAGAATGCGGATCACATTGGAGTACAGACCAGCGCTCAAGATCACGACACCGTTGCGGTTGCAGGCCTGCACGATTTTGGCGGTCAGGTCTTTGTCTGGCTCTTTGCTTGCTTTATCTTTGACGATCTCTAACGCACACATCGCACCGAGGCCGCGCACATCGCCTACTTCACGGAAACGCTCCTGGAATCGCTTGAATGCAGAGATGATTTTGTCCCCGACTACCTGTGCACGCGCCGGAAGATTCTGCTCTTCCATCATCTCGATCACCTTGAGGGCCGCGACACAGCCGAGCGGGCTTCCACCATATGTACCGCCGATCTCGCCCGGATTAGGTGAATCCATGATCTCTGCACGGCCTGTGACGGCACTGATCGGCAAGCCGGCCCCGATAGATTTGGACATGACGATCAGGTCTGGCTCCACATCGAAGTGCTCCATCGCAAACATTTTACCTGTCCGGCCAAACCCAGTCTGGACTTCATCTGCAATGAACAGAATACCATGTTTTTCACACAGACGCTTCACACCTTGGACAAACGCTTTGGACGGTACGACGAAGCCACCCTCGCCCTGCACAGGCTCCATGATGATTGCCGCCACATCGTCTGGAGCGACATCCCCCAGGAAAAAGTCGTTGAAGCGCTGCAGAATCATCTCATCCATCTCTTCCGGCGTCGCACTGTACGGCGCACGGTAGTAGTACGGATAGCTCATCTTATAGACTTCCGGGGCAAACGGGCCAAACTCGTATTTATACGGACGCACCTTGCTGGTCAGCGTCATCGCAAGCAGCGTACGGCCATGGTAGCCGCGTTCGAAGGAAATCACCGCTTTGCGCCCGGTGTATTTGCGCGCGATTTTGATCGCGTTCTCTACCGCTTCGGCACCACTGTTGAGGAAAAAGGTCTTTTTCGCATGATTCCCCGGTGTGATCTCATTCAATTTTTCCGCCAGTTGGATGTAAGGTTCATACATCATCACATGGAAGCAGGTATGGATATACTGATCCAGCTGTTCCTTGAGCGCATCCACCACAGGCGCAGGACAGTGCCCGACGTTCATCGAACCGATCGCTCCGGCGAAATCAATAAACGTGTTGCCGTCCACATCGGTCAGCAGTGCTCCTTCTGCTTTTACCACAAAAGTAGGAGCGGTTGTAAACGGGCCGCGCGGGACACTAGACTCTTTGCGTGCGAGAATCTCTTGGGCTCTTGGGCCAGGTATGGCAGTGTTGAGTTTAATGAACTTGGTATCTACTTGTTTCATACAGGCAAAACTCCCCTCAATTTATTCATCAGCAAGGCCGCACCACTCGATCATGGTCAAGGCAAAAATCTCTGCACATCGGAAAATATCATCCAGCACGATATATTCATTCGGATAATGCGCCACCGCCGTCACACCCGGCCCGATCACGATGGCAGGCGTGTCTGCCAATTTGGTCAAAAGACCGCCGTCCGTGCCCCAAGGTGATGCTTCTATCACTGGTTGTTCCCCCGTCACACGCTGGAACGTCTCCTGCAAAATCCCCATCAACGGATGGTCTTCCTCGACCGCCCCCGGAACCCAGCGTGCCCCGTACCACTCCAGCTCGACCGGATGCTCGGCAAACCACGGATCTTCTTCGGCAAGCCGTGCCAGTGCGTCTGCCATTTCTTGTTTCGCCTCTTCCATCTCTTCGCCTGGTGCGACACCCATGCGACCTTCCAGCTTGACGAGGTCGGCTACCGAGGATGGCCATTTGCCGCCTTCAATGGACCCGATGTTGATCGGAATCGGGATCGGCAGCTTGGCGTAGAGCGGATCGGTGATGCGGTCGTTGCGCTCCTGCTCCAGACGGGCGACCGCTTTGATCACGGTCATACTTTTTTCAATCGCACTAATCCCTTCATAGCGGGTTCCACCGTGTGCTGATTTGCCTTTGACCCAGAGACGGAACCACATGGAGCCTTGCTGTTTGGGGAAAATTTTGAGGTTCGTCGGCTCGGGAACCAGTGCCGCGTCCGCCTTGTAGCCTCGCAAAATAGTTGAGAGCGTGCCTGCACCGCCACTTTCCTCTTCGACGACACTTTGATAGATGACATCGCCTTTGAGCCGCAGTCCAAGAGCTTGCAGGGTTTGAATCGCCACGAGCGAAGTCAGGTTGCCGCCCTTCATATCCGTAGCGCCGCGACCGTACAGCTTGCCATCGATGATCTCCCCGCTGAACGGATCTGCATCCCACTGCTTGCGATCCCCCTCTGGCACGACATCGACGTGACCGTTGAGGATCAACGAGCGCCCACCGCCTTGGCCCTTCCAGACACCGACGACATTGGGACTGGTCTCAAACGTGGTACGCGGCGAGACGAAGTATGGATGCTTTTGCATCTCCTCTCCGTCCATCACCCACATGTCGACGTCAAGTCCCATGTCAGCAAGCTGCTTGGCGATCGCCTCTTGGATCGACTGTTCGCTGCCTTGGACACTCGCATCCCGCACCCATGCTTGGAGCAGTTGGGTTGCCGCCTCGCGCTGGCTGTTGATCTGCTCGCGTATTTTTTCCTGCCACTTCACGTAGTTTGTCTGCACCAAAAAACCTCCCCCTTTTCCTCAAAAGCTCAAAAGCAACCGTAACGGCTCTCAACCTGCCCGATGCACCAAGAACGCCTATTCAAAAACACCCACTTCTCCGTCTATCTTCAACTCCGCCTCCGTCGCCCCGATCACATCTGCGACCGTATACGGATGCATCACTTCGATCAGATACAGCCCGTCTTCCCGCACTTCCATCACGGCCATGTCGGTGATGATCAAGTCCGCGCTGCCTTTGGCGGTCAGCGGCAGATTGCACTCCCGGACGATTTTGGAGCGGCCGTTTTTATCGAGATGGGTGGTGGTGACCAGCACCTTTTTGGCCTTCTGCGCCAGCTCCATCGCACCGCCCATGCCGGGAACACGCTTGCCGGGAACGATCCAGTTGGCGATGTCTCCTTTTTGGCTCACTTCCAGCACACCCAGAATCGTCATGTCCAACAACCCACGCCGGATGATGGCAAAAGCGGTCGCACTGTCAAAAAACGAAGCCCCTGTCACAAGCGTCACCGGAAATCCGCCCGCATTGCACAGCATCGGATTTTCTTGCCCCGGCTCGGGAGTCGGCCCCGTGCCTAAGATACCGTTCTCTGCGTGAAACAGCACTTCCGTCTCTTTTGGGATAAAATCAGCGACCAGTGTCGGAATCCCGATCCCCAGGTTGATGATCATCCCGTTCTTGACCTCCTGCGCGGCCCGTCTGGCGATCCGCTCGCGGTAGCTCTCGGTTTTGTTTACTTCTCCCATGCCCATCGCCAGTTCACCCCCTCGCTCTGTACGATCATGTCGACGAACACACCCGGTGTGATGATCTCTTCCGGGTTCAGCTCGCCCACCTCGACGATTTCATCTACTTCCACGATGGTCAGATCCCCCGCCATCGCGACCAATGGGTTAAAATTGCGTGCGCTCGTATCAAACACCAGATTGCCATAGCGGTCTGCCTTCTTGGCATGCAGGATCGCCACTTCTGCCGTCAGCGGGGACTCCAGCAGGAACTCCCTGCCGTCCACCGTCACTTTGCTTTTGCCTTTTTCTGCAATCGTACCGATGCCGATGTCCGACAGAATGCCACCGAGCCCGACACCGCCTGCACGCACCCGCTCCGCCAGAATCCCTTGGGGGCAGAACTCTACTTCCAATTCTCCCGCTGTCATCTGCGCCCCGGCGTTGGGGTTGGAGCCGATGTGAGAGGCGATCACTTTTTTCACCCGGCGTTCGGTGATCAACTTGCCCACCCCGATATAAGGAAAGGCGGTGTCATTGCTAATCAACGTAATATTTTGAATGTTATTATCAAGGATACTCTGGATCAATGTAGGCGGATTGCCCACCCCGCCGAAGCCACCTACCATCAGTGTCATCCCATCCCGAAACCATGTTGCTGCGAGATCAACCGTTACCACTTTATCAAAACCGACAGGCTTCACAGTCAAGTCAGCCCACCTCCTTTTTTTCTATCATAATTGCGATGCGAGCAAGCCTTCCGCATGCAGCTCTGCTTGCATGTCTGTAAGCGTCTCGCGCAGCATACCGAGCAGTTCATTCACCTGCTCTTCCTTAATCGTCAGCGGCGGTGCGATTATCACGGCATCCCCCGCCGTCCCATCTAAGGCACCAATCGCCGGATAGATGATCAATCCTTTTTCAAAAGCACGCTTGATCACGCGGTTGGTGATCCCCTCCGCCAGTGCAAAAGGCTCCTTGGTCGCTTGGTCTTTCACGAACTCCAGCCCGCACAAAAGTCCAAGCCCGCGCGCCTCACCGACAAAAGTGAAGTCAGCCACCAGCTTTTTCAACTCGGTCAAGAGATACTCGCCCTGTTTTGCGGCGTTTTCCACCAGATTATGCTGCTCTACGTAGGTCAGAACCGCGAGAGCCGTCGCCGCTGACTGTGGATTGGCGCTATACGTGTGACCCGCCATAAAAGAAGCCGAGCCGCGTGTCACCGTGTCGATCAGCGAATCAGTCGCCATCGTCGCCGCCATCGGGGTGTAGCCTGCGCTCATCCCCTTGCCCAGTACCATCAGGTCTGGCACGACGCCCCAGTGATCGATCCCAAACCGTTTCCCTGTCCGCCCGATGCCTGTCATCACCTCGTCCGCGATGAACAGCACATCATTTTCGTCACAGATCTCCCGGATGCGCTGAAAATACCCCGGCGGTGCCACGACTGCCCCACCGGATGCCCCGATCACCGGCTCCGCGATAAAGGCTGCGACATTCTCCGCTCCGACACGCCAGATCGCCTGCTCCAGCTCATCCGCACATTTACGGCCATACTCTTCAAGCGTCAAATCTCCCTGCCCCCGGTACGGATACGGTCCAGATACAGCCGGACAATCCTCCAGAAGCGACACAAAACGCTTGCGGCGCAGCACATGCCCTGACATCGACAGCGCCCCCATCGTAATCCCGTGGTAGCTCATCCAACGGCTCAGGATGCGGTTTTTGCCCTTGATGCCTTTTTCCTGCCAATACTGGATCGCCATCTTCTGGGCCGTCTCCGTCGCCTCTGAACCACTGCTGACAAAAAAGCTCCAGTTCAGCTCCCCAGGCGCCCACTGTGCCAGCTTCGCCCCAAGCGCCTCCACGACCTCACTGCTGAATTGCGAGCGGTACGCGAATGACACCTGCCGAGCCTGCTCGTGCATCGCATCCGCGATTTCTTTGACACCATGTCCAATGCTTGCCGTCACTGCCCCACTGCAGCCGTCCAGATAACGCTTGCCTGCCTGATCATATAAATAAATCCCTTCTCCATACGCCACGTACGGATAGGTCTTCGTCATATCCGGTTTGATTACATAGCTTCTGCCTTCCATCGCCTTTTCCACCTCTTTGCCAGTCGTCTTTATGTACCTTCACTTTATCTGATCCACGGTCAAAAACCATTCGCCTTGCTGGCAAAAAAAGTGAGGATTCTTTTCGCAATCTTTTGTACAATTTGTATAACGAATGTCAGGTATGAATCGAACCCTTCCATTCCTATCAAAAAAGGAGGCACTCCCCCCATGACGATCACCATCCGTGATGCCCTGCAACTCCCCGATATGGTACAGACCAAGCTGATTGCCGGCGAAAGCGGCTTAGACCGCCACGTCCGCTGGGTGACGATCGTCGAACTGCTCGAAGACGCGTCCCGGCTGTCAGAAGGGGAATTTTTGATCACTACTGGCTTTGGCTTGGAGTCCGACGAGCTGCGCCGTGACCGGTTCATCCCCTCCCTGATCGAGCGCAACCTGAGCGGGGTAGCGATCCATACCGGCTTTTATCTGAGGGAAATCCCGCAAAGCTTCATCGATGCAGCCAATGCGGGCGGTCTTCCGTTGATCGAGATTCCATCTGAGATGAATTTCTCAACGGTGACCAAAGCGATCCTTCAGCCGATCATCAACCGTCAATTCGAGACGCTGTCCTACTCACAGGCGATTCATGAGCAGATGATCGAGGTCGCACTGTCAGGCGGGGGGCTCTCTGCGATTGCCGGAGAATTGGCGCGATTGACACAGGGCGAAGTGACGGTGATGGACGCACTGGGATATGAGATCGTGCGAACAGGCGATGCTGGTGTGGCTGGCATAAGCACAGCGACCTCGACCATCACCACCACCGATGTCCGCCTCCCGATCAGTCCTGATACATCTCCAACAACCACCCGCACCATCCCAATTCGCACCGCCCACGAGACCTACGGCACACTCCACCTGACCAAGCCATCCACCGACTGGCACGAGCTGGACCAGATCGCCCACCAGCACGCCGCCACGCTCTGTGCGCTTGAGTTCGTCAAAGAACGGGCCGTCGCCGCCACCGAATGGCGCATGCAAGGCGACTTCGTCGAGGAGCTTCTCAGCGGCCGTCTCACCTGGGACAGCGAAGTGGATTCCCGCAGCCGGATGCTTGGCTATCCACTGACCGGCCAGCATCTCGTCTCCGCTCTGCACATCCCCACTCTCCCAGACAGCGATGTGCGACTTACGCACCATACCAGACTGACCACCCTGCTCAAACGCCTTGCTCAGCGCCGCCAGATCCCGTATCTGCTCCGCGAACGCTCCGACCGCCTCCTGCTGATCCTGCCCGCGGACAGACACAGTACAGCCCTGCTCGAACAGCTCTCCACCCAATGGTCGGCCCATACACCAGACCACCCGCTGCAGATTGGTCTGGGCACTCCGCGCGAACAGCTTTCCTACTTGGCCCAAGCTGCCGACGAAGCGATGTTTGCCGCCACCGCCTATCCCTTGTTAACAAAAAACCCCTCCATTCTGCCCTATGACAAAATGGAAGGGTATCAATTTCTTTTTCCGTTTCACAATCATCCTGACTCCCTGCGAGCACTCTGGCAGCCGCATCTGCACAAGCTGATTGCCTACGACCAAAAACACGGCCACCAGCTCATCGACACCCTGCACACCTATCTCGCCGAGAATCTCAACGGCCTCAAAGCCGCCCAAGCTCTGTTCATCCACCGCCACACGCTCAAGTACCGCCTCCAGCAGATCGAGGAAAAGACCAGCCTTGATTTGACCAATGCCAATCACCGCTGGCAGCTGCACCTCGCCCTCATGGCCTACAGGCTTGAGCAGGTGATGCAGACTCAGCCGATTTCCTCCAAAAACGCACGTACCTTCATATAAAACCCATCTGGATCGGCATCATGAACCTCATGACCACAGTCAGCCATATGCACCACTTTCGTATTCGGACGGCGGCCGGCCATCTCATCTGCATGCTCCCTGCCAAGAATCCGGCTCTTTTCCCCATGAATCAGCAAGGCCGGGCAATCCGAGGCCAGCCAGTCATGCCACCAGTCACCATTGAGCCGCTCCTGAGAGGGGGCCATCCCTTTTGTATCAAAGCGGAAATACCAGCCATCCTCATCCTCACAGACACTCTCAGCAAAATAATCAAACCCCTGAAGCCCCAAGCGTAAAAGTGACCGCTTCAACTCACTCACCCGCGAAGCACGCTCCGGCAGCCAATTGGCAAAGCTCAGATCATCCTTCACCACAGCCCCGATATCCTCGACGATCAGCGCACGAACCAGCTCTGGATGCCATGCCGCCAATTGATAGGCATTCACCCCTCCAAGTGAGTGACCCAGCACGACAACCGGATGAGTCCCCAGCTCTTTTCGAATAAAGGTAGCCACATCAGTCACATACTTTTCCCGTGAATACTCATGGGCGGCCACATGCTCACTCCAGCCATGCCCCCGCTGATCCAGCCCGATCACATGCCAATCCCCAAGGCGGGAGAACATCCGTGCATTGCCAAAATGCCCGTGCAGCACCAACAGGATCGGCTTTGCCACCTCCACAGGCTCTGGATGAAAATCTAGATAACTCAGACGAATCCCATCAGACTGAAAATACTTCCGCTGTGGCTTTGGTTTGCTTTTTCTTCTGATGATTGGCTGTGTTTTTTGCTCCATCTAGGTTCTCTCCTATTCCCACGTCTCTCGAAGCGGCTTCACCCAGATATTCATATCCTCGAAGCCACTGTAAATCGTACAGTTGTTAATCAACCGCCCACGGTACTCATACCCGTGCTTCGCTGCCGTCACGTTCATCCCATGCGACTGAGCCCGCGTCAAGGTGTACAGATAGTAGACCCCTATCTGCTCCATCTTCTCCTCCAGCGCCGTAAAAATCGGCTGCAACAACCCAAGCCCCAGATGGTCTGGATGTGTCGCACAATCGGTCAATTCAGCTGAACCGAATTTCGGTGTCACTTCACTGGATGCCGCGCAGACGATTTGGCCCTCTTTTTCCACTACTATATAATAAGTACTCTCGCGCATCGTCTCCCGCACATACTCCGCCTCGTTCATCGGCGTGGGGTAGGTGGCAAACACCAGGTCATACAGACGCGCCAGCTCCTCTGCATCGTCCTCTCTTGCTTCGCGGAGGGTGTATCCGGTTGGGAGCGATTTTTGTCCGTCTGTACGGCCCCCAGAATGCACCTGAGCCTGCTTCTCCAGACTGACCCCAAGCACCTCCTCCGCCAGCTCAGGAGCCACAGAAGCCCCTCTCTCAGCCGTTAGGAAGCAAGACATCATCTGGGCATTCTCTCCATGGAAAAACCCGTCTATGCGCCCCTCCAACCTGTATCCGAGCGCCTCCCATGCCTTCACGTCCGCCTTTTTTGCATAGATGATCAGCTTCGTCATCCCACGATCATGCGCCATCTCCACCAGCGTCCCGTGGAGCTGCTCAATCTCTTCTGGATGGTACAGCATCACCTTCAACCGTTTATTCTGCTCATCAATTACCACGTCAGGCTGTCCCTTCGGATGCATCCCCGCCACCGTTACATCCTCCCTTTGCGAATCATACTCTTTTTTCCTATTGTAAGAAAGATTTTCCTCTCTGTCATTCTCCACCCTGTACAAAGAATATAAAACCGCGACCATCTGCATATGCATGAAAAGAGGTTTTATCAAACAAAGGGGGGACTTAGGTGAATCCTCTGATCTACGCCCACAGAGGCGCCTCTGGCAACTACCCGGAAAACACCATGAACGCCTTTCGCGCCGCCGTTGAGCAAGGCGCTGACGGGATTGAGATAGACGTCCAGCTGACCCGTGACGGCGAACCCGTCGTGATCCACGACCACAATCTAGACCGGACTACCACCGGCAAAGGCTCCGTCCAAGCCCACACCCTCAAAGAAATCCGCAAGCTCAACGCAGGCCGCTGGTTCGACCCTAGCTTACGCCAAGTCCGTGTCCCGCATCTGGTCGAAGTGCTCAGCCTGATCCAGACGACCCGTGTCAAGCTCATCATTGAACTGAAAAATTTTGTCGTCGCCCAGCCCGGTCTCGAAGAAATCACAGTCGACCTGATCAACCACTTCAAGGTGCGCGATCTCGTCACCATCTCCAGCTTCAACTACAACAGCCTCCAGCAGGTCAAAGTACTCAACCCCCTGCAAAAGACCGCCATGCTCTACTTCGGCAACCTCCAGACCCCTTGGCAAGTCGCCAAGCAATACCATGCCGACGAAATTCACGCCCCCCACGCCCAGCTCACACCAGCCCTGGTCGAAGATTGTCAAAAGCATGCCACCACCATCGTCGCTTGGACGGTCAACGAACGCGCCGATCTGGAGCGGGTCATCCGTATGGGCGTCGACGGGGTGATCACCGATTTTCCACATCTTGCTAAGAAAATTGTCAAAACAAAATGAAATGACTTATTTGCAAAATATTAGCGTAATTCCGTATAATTGAAACAGAATATAGTAATGGGGGTACTTTCTATGTTTATCAAAGACTGTCTGTCACCGCTCGCTAAGCTCTCAACTGTCCAACCAACTGACAAGATCTCACACGCACTCGATCTGATGAAAACACACCGACTCCTGAGCATGCCAGTCGTCGACGAAAACGGCACCTTCTACGGCGCTCTCTCCAAGCGCAGTCTGTTTGAGCTGTTTGAACAAGGCAAATTCACAGGCTCCTACCAAGAGTTTATCGAGCTGCCGCTTGCCGAAGGCGTTGACCGCGAGTACCCTACCCTGTCCACCGAGGATCTGTTTGAAGACGCCCTCCCGATTATCGTCCGCTATCCATTTGTAGCAATCGTCGATGCGGACAACAAGTTCCTCGGCATCCTCAAACGCAAAGACATCGAGCTTGTCCTCGAATCCGTCTTCGGTCTCAACGTAAAAGGCACCCGTGTCATGCTGACCCACTTCGAAGGCAAAGGTCTGATCAAAGAGATCACATCCATCCTTGGCAAACACAACGCCAACCTGATCTCCATCATCTCCTTCGACTCCCAGCACCACGGCGTCCGCCGCATCTTAACCAAGTTCCTCTCCCAAGACAGCACCGACGTCATCAAAAAAGACCTCGAAAAAGCAGGCTTCGTCGTCACCTCTGTTTTGGAGAACAGCTAATCCCCACCCAACCTGTTTGATCAGGGCCGAAAGCGCTTACCGCTTCGGCTCTTTTTAATTTGTGTGAGCAGAGACGGCGGCTGGCAATCTGTTCGCTAATTAAAACCCCAACGAAGAAGAGAAACTGTCCGCTCCGAAAAAAGACGGGGCTTAGCCCGGGGCAAAACATCTGGGTAGCACAAGATGTGAGACTGTTGCCCCTAGGTAACACGAAGAAGTAATACTGCCCCACCTTTTTTCTCCGCTAGGCATGGGGTTTTAAAAAGCTCACAGCTTGCCACCCGCCGCCTCTCCTACCATCCATAATAATCAAAGCCCAAAGACAAAACGTCAAAAAAGGACCCCGCTCTACAGCGAGATCCTTCTCTCTCATTTTCCACTATTATTTTCCCTTACTCCCCAATCGGCGCTACAATCTTTGGATCAAGCACCCAATTCGGATCAAAATACTTACCCTGCCAGCTGTCGCGGCGCTTCAGCTCAGCATCGATGCCATTGAGCACTTCCCACTTCTTACGACTCCACATCGGCCCGATCAAGATATCAGGCGGGCCATCGCCGGTGACACGGTGGACAATCATCTCAGGCGGCAGGATCTCCAGCGTATCCGCAACAAGCTTGGTATACTCCTCCTGGGTCAAAAACTCCAACAGCCCCGCATCATACTGCTTCACCATCGGCGTACCGCGGAGCAGGTGCAGCAGGTGAATCTTGATCCCCTGCACATCCAGATGAGCGACAGCCTGAGCCGTCTGCATCATATCCTCCGTGGTTTCCCCCGGCAAGCCGTAGATGATATGCGAGCAGACACGGATATTGTGCTTGCGCAATTTTTCTACGCCATCCACATAGCACTGATAATCATGCGCGCGGTTGATCAGCTTCTGGGTGCGCTCATGAACGGTCTGCAGCCCCAATTCCACCCACAGATACGTACGCTCGTTCAGCTCAGCCAGATACTCCACCACATCATCCGGCAGGCAATCCGGGCGCGTCGCGATAGACAGACCAACCAGATCATCCTGCTTCAAAATCACCTCATACATCTCACGCAGCTCCTCCACCGGCGCGTACGTATTGGAGAACGCCTGAAAATACCCCATATACTTCGCCTGTGGCCATTTCTCATGCATGCGTGACTTCACATCGTGGAACTGCTTCTCCAGCTCCATACGGCGGTCTCCAGCAAAATCCCCAGACCCCCTCGCACTGCAAAACGTGCAACCACCGATCGCCACATTCCCGTCCCGGTTCGGGCAAGTAAAGCCTCCATCGAGCGAAACCTTAAACACCTTTTCATTAAAAACACTGCGCAAATGATGATTCCATGTATGATAACGCTTGTCCCCCCAAAGATGAGGCTCAGCACAAGCTGGGTATACGATTTTGTTCATCGGTGTGACTCCCTTCTAACCCTTCATCCTTACAGTATAACAGCTTTTCCCCTCCCCGTGCCAAACGTAAATTCTGTCTGATACATCCCCCCACGAAAAAGAACCACCAGGTACGCTCCCAGTGGTTCTTCCTTTTGTACACCGTTATTGCTGAATCTCCTCGATCCGGATCGCACGCGTGTGGCTGGTATGGCTCCACACCTGATTTTTCTTGGTAAAGAACGCATAGAAGAATATCGGCAACCAAGTCAAGAAGAATATCGGTAAAAGCAATAGTCCCAAATACGCTTTTAGCGGGACCTTCTCCAAATACAAAGCCAGAACCGGCAACAGATAGAAAATTCCCGTGGTCGTATACACGAACCATTCCGGCAAGATTTGGGCTGCAGGCATGAACACATCCATGTTAAAGAAATGCGCTATGAACAAGAGTGACATCAACGATACAATCAGCACATACATCGGTTGGAACAGATAGAAAGCTGCATCCAGCATTCCGATTTTGCCGCGTGTCAGACCGTTTTTCAATACGGACCCGATATAACGCCCAGCAACATCGTAGTGCCCCTGCATCCAACGCAGACGCTGACGCATAGAAGCTTTCAGATCAACCGGCTTCTCATCCCATACCTTGGTATCATGCGCCCAAGTCGGATAGATGCCGCGCTCAATACAACGGGTCGCAAATTCCAAGTCTTCGGTCAAGCTGGTTGCACCCCAGCCCATTTCTTTGAGCAAGTCAGACTCAATACAAAGACCAGTCCCGCCCAACGTGTTAGGCAGACCAAGATTATGACGCGCCAATTGCCACATCCGATTCGTAAACCAGTATGTAACCGCATAGGAGAGTGTAATCCAAGAATCGAACGGGTTCTTGGAATCGAGATAACCTTGGATGACGCGCGCCCCTTTGCACAGGCGGTCGTTCATCACTTGCAGGAAATTCTTCTCCACCAAGTTATCCGCATCAAACATCACGACTGCATCATACTGCTTCGGCATGGCCCACAGGTTCTCCAGCATCCACTCGATCCCAAAGCCTTTGCCGCGCTTGGAGCTGTCGAACCGCTCACAGGCATTAGCGCCATGCTGACGAACGATCTCCGCCGTGTTATCGGTACAGTTGTCACAAATGACAAAGATGTCATACATCTCGCGAGGATAATCCAGCTTCTTCAAGTTCTCAATCAATGGAGCGATTACTGCACTTTCATTATGCGCAGCGACCAACACAGCAAAAGTCTTTTGCGGCTTATGGGTAACCTCTTCCTTTTTGCGGAACAGACCACCACAGGAGATTGCTGTCTGATACGTACTCACCAATCCGACTGTTGTGCTAAATCCGATGAATAACCCCTCAATTACATCTTTTATCTCAATCATCGATTCTTCTCCTCGACCTGTCTTACGTTTCGTTTTACCGTGTCAAACAGGTAGTGTTATATATCTCTGTAAACTCTATTTGCGAGTTTACACGAATCACCAATCACCTGCAATCGTTCAATTGTCCGAAAAACAGAGATTAACGGCTCATTTTTCCTATTTGTTATGAGAAATGACGCTTTTACGCAAGGAATCGCAACATCTTTGCCGATACCTTGTCCCTATCACCATTCCCTCATACTTCTACTTCTATTCGGTTTCCCTCGAAAATAATACAGAAAAAAAAGCCTTTTTCATGAAAGGCTTACCATCTGACTATCACAACAGTAGATAATCAGCGAGTTGTCGACATATAAGTATGGTGACCCGTAGGGGATTCGAACCCCTGAATGACAGCGTGAAAGGCTGCTGTGTTAAACCGCTTCACCAACGGGCCAGATGTGTAATTATGGTGCGGTCGGTGAGACTCGAACTCACACGGGTCGCCCCGCCACCCCCTCAAGATGGTGCGTCTGCCAATTCCGCCACGACCGCATATGTTGTATAAATGGTGAGCCTACCAGGAATTGAACCTGGGCACCTGGTTCCGGAGACCAGTGCTCTATCCTCTGAGCTATAGGCCCAATATCTTTACATGAAAATGGCGTCCCAGGAGAGAATCGAACTCCCGACCAACCGCTTAGAAGGCGGTTGCTCTATCCGCTGAGCTACTGGGACGCATTTTGGAGGGAGTACCCGGATTTGAACCGGGGCATAAGAGTTTTGCAGACTCGTGCCTTACCACTTGGCTATACTCCCATGTTCATTCATAAATATGGGGCGATCGAGGGGATTCGAACCCCCGAGTGCCGGAGCCACAATCCGGTGTGTTAACCGCTTCACCACGACCGCCATATTTAATCAAGAAGCGTTTGAATACTGGCAGGGGCAGTAGGAATCGAACCCACACCAAAGGTTTTGGAGACCTTCGTTCTACCTTTAAACTATGCCCCTAAAATGGTAGCGGCGGAGGGAGTCGAACCCCCGACCTTTCGGGTATGAACCGAACGCTCTAGCCAGCTAAGCTACGCCGCCATACTATTAAAATAATTGCAAATAAAAATGGCGGAGAGTGAGGGATTCGAACCCTCGCTACACTTGCGCATACTAACGGTTTAGCAAACCGTCCCCTTCGGCCTCTTGGGTAACTCTCCGCATATGGCTCCTCAGGACGGACTCGAACCGCCAGCCTACCGGTTAACAGCCGGTTGCTCCACCATTGAGCTACTGAGGAACGTTATGAAGGATTTTTTGTACCTTCAAAACTGGATATGCAAAACATCAGGCAATGGTTTGTGGATAAGTCCTCGACCGATTAGTACTCGTCAGCTCCACGTGTTACCGCGCTTCCACACCGAGCCTATCAACCTCATCGTCTATGAGGGGTCTTACTAGCTTGCGCTATGGGAAGTCTCATCTTGAAGGGGGCTTCACGCTTAGATGCTTTCAGCGCTTATCCCGTCC
>NZ_VCNA01000004.1 GCF_006170445.1 Brevibacillus dissolubilis
CCTGATCGAAGAAGACTAAGCGACGTAGTTCAGGTAAGTAATTAAGTTGCGGGAGCAGGATTTGAACCTGCGACCTTCGGGTTATGAGCCCGACGAGCTACCGAGCTGCTCCATCCCGCGTCAATATAAATGGTGGAGGCTGACGAGATCGAACCGCCGACCCTCTGCTTGTAAGGCAGATGCTCTCCCAGCTGAGCTAAGCCTCCATACGTGGTGACCCGTAGGGGATTCGAACCCCTGAATGACAGCGTGAAAGGCTGCTGTGTTAAACCGCTTCACCAACGGGCCAGGTGATGTAAATGGTGCTCCCGACAGGAATCGAACCTGCGACCTCTTCCTTACCATGGAAACGCTCTACCGACTGAGCTACAGGAGCATCATTTTAAATGAGTAGGAATGGTGGAGCTGAACGGGATCGAACCGATGACCTCCTGCTTGCAAGGCAGGCGCTCTCCCAACTGAGCTACAGCCCCATTTTTTCAAATGGTTTTTATTACTTTCGAACCAAGTCTTTCGAACTAGTTCGTTTAACAAGAACGTTATCTACTCTATCATATCGTTATTCACTTTGCAAGTATTAATTTTCGGAAGTTAGCAACGTGATTATTCACTCACTGAATCAAAAAATCATACTTTACAGCGTTCTCTCAGGAACGTTATTTAATCTATCACACATCTCCGGATAAATCAAGTGAATATTTTTACTTTTTTTCAAGGTGAGTGAACACCTGTTTCAGGCGATAATAATACCCTTGCTGCTGGCGTACATTCGCCGTACAAGGGCTACAAGTGTACCTTACTAAAAGGGTTGGAGCGGACGAAGGGTCTCGAACCCTCGACCTTCGCCTTGGCAAGGCGACGCTCTACCAATTGAGCTACGTCCGCATATGATGGTGACCCGTAGGGGATTCGAACCCCTGAATGACAGCGTGAAAGGCTGCTGTGTTAAACCGCTTCACCAACGGGCCATTCCTAAAAGGTTAAGATGGCGGACAGGGTGGGATTTGAACCCACGAGACGGTTCGACACCGCCTACACGATTTCCAATCGTGCTCCTTCGGCCACTCGGACACCTGTCCATCTTAAATGGCTCCTCAGGACGGACTCGAACCGCCAGCCTACCGGTTAACAGCCGGTTGCTCCACCATTGAGCTACTGAGGAACATTACTATAAAATTGGTGGAGCTGAACGGGATCGAACCGATGACCTCCTGCTTGCAAGGCAGGCGCTCTCCCAACTGAGCTACAGCCCCATTTTCATCAAATGGTTGTTACTATTATATAGGTGGTGGGCCTAGGCTGACTCGAACAGCCGACCTCACGCTTATCAGGCGTGCGCTCTAACCAACTGAGCTATAGGCCCATTTTTGTAAAATAATATTGGTGCGGTCGGTGAGACTCGAACTCACACGGGTCGCCCCGCCACCCCCTCAAGATGGTGCGTCTGCCAATTCCGCCACGACCGCATACTATATTGTTTATAAATCATGGTCGGGAAGACAGGATTCGAACCTGCGACCCCTTGGTCCCAAGCCAAGTACTCTACCAAGCTGAGCTACTTCCCGACTATTTTGTAATAATGGCGTGCCCTGAGAGATTCGAACTCCCGACCTTTTGATTCGTAGTCAAACGCTCTATCCGGCTGAGCTAAGGGCACATCTGTTGGAGCGGACGAAGGGTCTCGAACCCTCGACCTTCGCCTTGGCAAGGCGACGCTCTACCAATTGAGCTACGTCCGCATATGAATGGTGACCCGTAGGGGATTCGAACCCCTGAATGACAGCGTGAAAGGCTGCTGTGTTAAACCGCTTCACCAACGGGCCATCTTGTCATGTCGTCATCGACAATTAATAATCTAGCATATCTCCAAAGTGAAAATCAACACTTAATTTTTACCAGATACGTTCGTGTTCATTGCGCTGACGGAATCTTAATTTATCATGTGCGCCAGGCAAAATCAACTGGATGATTCTAGGAAATAAGAGACACCCGGACCTAGTCAAAACCCCAGTACGATCAAGTGTCTCCCTCTCTTCTGCTCACATTTTGTGTTCTCTTTACCCTCTATGTAACAATCTTTAAGTCTTTTCCGATTCTCTCAAAAATCTTGAGAGCCTGTTCCATTTCTTCGTGTGAATGAGCTGCGGTGATAATCACCCGGATTCTCGCTTCGCCGAGTGCTACGGTGGGAAATGCTACACTTTTGCACATCAGTCCGGCTTCATACAAGTGGTCGGCAAACCGACTTGCCAGTTTAGCATCGCCTACCATCACAGGTATAATCGGTGACTCACTCTTCCCCGTGTCAAAACCAAGCTCCTTTAGACCATTGCGGAAAAAACGTGTATTGTCCCATAAGCGCTCCAGGATTTCCGGTTCGTCCATCACCACGTCCAATGCAGCCATACAGGCCGCCGTCGTACTAGGTGGATGGGCGGTACTGTAAATAAACGAATTCGCATGTTGCATGAGGTAGTCACAGACAATTTTGCTGCTGGCTACGAAGCCTCCCATGACCCCGAATGCTTTTGAGAAAGTTCCCACTTGAATATGAACACGGTCATGCAGACCAAAATGATCTACGGTTCCCCGGCCATTTTCGCCAAACACACCATTGGAATGCGAATCATCCACGATCAGGATGGCATTGTATTTTTCGACCAGATCAACAATCTCAGGAAGCGGTGCAATATCTCCGTCCATGGAAAAAACACCATCGGTCACGACAATTCGCTGGCGGTAATTCTGGGATTCTGCCAATGCCCGTTCCAGATCCTCCATATCATTGTGATTGTAGGAACGCATTTCTGCCTTGGACAGGCGGATTCCTTCTAAAATGGAAATATGGTTGTAGGCGTCCGAGAGCACGATATCCCCTTTGTCCGGGATCGAACTCATCACCCCGAGATTGGTCGTGTAGCCTGCGGAGAAGACGACAGCGGCTTCCGTTTTTTTGAATGCAGCCAGCTTTTGTTCCAATGCTTGGGTACGGTCAAATGTACCGGCCATCACGCGTACTCCGCCTGCTCCTGCGCCTGCTTCTTCCAATGCTTTTCTGGCTGCCTCACGGACGCGTGGATGTGAGGTGAGTCCCAGGTAGTTATTGGCGGAAAGCTGAATCAACTCACGTCCTTCCACCATGATCCGGGTTCCCTGCGCCCCTTCAATCGGTATGATTTTATGATCGAGACAACGTCTTTCAAGCTGGCGAACCTTTTTTTCCAAATGCTCTAATACGGCCACAAGTAACCCTCCACAAGATATTGGAATATTTTTATATGAAATACAGAAACTATTCTATCATTGCGCCCTCTTACTTTAAATAGTAAATATGTTTTATAAAGGTTAAACAACCCGTCTGTATATAACAAAAAAAGCCTTTGACTCATGTCAAAGACTCTGATCTCGTATGTATAGTGGATGGTGCTCCCGACAGGAATCGAACCTGCGACCTCTTCCTTACCATGGAAACGCTCTACCGACTGAGCTACAGGAGCATAAAAATGGCTCCTCAGGACGGACTCGAACCGCCAGCCTACCGGTTAACAGCCGGTTGCTCCACCATTGAGCTACTGAGGAACACTACTATAAAATTGGTGGAGCTGAACGGGATCGAACCGATGACCTCCTGCTTGCAAGGCAGGCGCTCTCCCAACTGAGCTACAGCCCCATCTTTCGGACTTGTCCACTCAAGAACGTATGATGTTCTCGTGACTGATATTAATTTAACACACACATGTGAGGGAAATCAAGTGGTCATCCCCGGAAAAATAAATGAAAATAAAGTAAGAAAAAGCCCGCTTGGTCATGGGCTTTTTCCTTGCTCAATAAGGTCTGTAAGTTCTTGCCGGGATCTGTCGTTGCAGAGTCCTAAAATCACAGCGGATCAGCATGAGCAGGAGCCTGATGTAGTTTTTGCTGTATCATCGGCTGGGGCGGAACAGCACACATCGGAGAATGCGGCTTGGTCAGCGGACTCAAACTCGGAATTGGCTTTGGTGTAGAAGATCTCCCATGGGTTGCCTTCCGGGTCGCGTACCCAGATTTTATCTTGGACAGCGTAGCAGCAGGTGGTGTTCATCTCATCGAGGGAGACGAGCCCGGCTTCTCGCAGGCGTTTTTTGGTGGCAAGGACTGCTTCTGTATCTTTTACCTGGAAGCCGAAGTGGTTGATGACGCCTGAGCCTTGCTGATAAGGACGGACATTGAGGGCAAAATGGAGACCTGGTTCATCCAGTTCAAACTTGGCATAGTCCTCTTTTACTTTGGTAGGCTCGGCGTTGAAGAGCTTGCGGTAAAAGTCAAGGGATGCCTCTAGGTTGTTTACATTGATCGCTACGTGCATTTTCATCATGTCTGATCGACTCCTTTTCATTTTGAAATAATTGATATTTGCAAGTATATGTGGGATAAAATCCTCCTACGGGTTACATAGGAGGCGTACAGCAACTAGGGCTTTGGCTCATCGCGGTGCTGATGAGCTGGAGACTTTCCAGAACTTGTTGGCGCTTATCCTCAGGGATGCGGACGAGGATACTCTCAACGTACTCCTGCATCTGCCGGGCGATGATGTCATGCTGTCTCTCCCCTTCTTCGGTGAGGGCCAGCGTGACATAGCGGCGGTCCTTGGGATCTTGCAGGCGGCTTACCCAGCCAAGCTCGACCAGACTGTTGACCTGACGGCTTAGCGTGCTGGTATCCGTGGAGAGAATCTGAGCAAGGTCGTTGAGCGACAGATTAGGACGCTTGTGCAGTTCGTACAGGACGTGGCTCTGGATGACAGAGATGCCACAGCATTGGGCACCGTCCTTTTGCAGGATACCGAACCGTCTGACTAAGAGCTGGAAAATTTCTCTGACATTCACGTATGCTGGAAGTTCTTTCATGTTTATCACCTGAGTTCATCTTACCTTATTCACTTGTATTTTGCAACTATTAATCAGTGAGATTATTTCAAATCGCAAAAAAGAAGGAACTTCTCCCCTTTTTAGGTCAAAGTCCCTTGCTGATGTGATTGATTATTTACCTTCTGCTAAAAACTGTTCAATCCGTGTCTTGATTGAATCGCGGACGGTTCGAAACGAGGTCATGATCTCCTCTTCCGTGCCTGTGGCTTTGGCTGGATCATCGAAGCCCCAGTGCCATTTGACCGCGTTCGGGTTAGAGATGGCCGGGCAATGCTCGTCGGCGTGGCCGCAGAGGGTGATGATGTAGTCTGCACGGTTTAGGGTATCTTGGTCGATGACATCAGAGGTGTGGCTGGTGATATCGACGCCCGCTTCCTGCATGACTTGGACGGCACGCGGATTGAGGCCGTGCGCTTCGAGACCGGCGCTTTTCACTTCGTATCGGTCGCTGCCGAGTGCTTTGAGGAAACCGTCAGCGATTTGACTGCGGCAAGAGTTGCCGGTACAGAGGAAATAGACGAGCTTTTTATCCATGGTGATGGTTCTCTCCTTTTTGCTTAGGTGTGATGGTTAAGCGATCAGCAGGAGCCAGAGGTAAAGTCCAGCCAGCGTGATGAACAGGGTGGGTACGGTGAGCAGCGTTCCTACTTTGAAGTAATAGCCCCAGGTGATGCGGACGTTTTTGCGGGACAGGATGTGAAGCCACAGGAGCGTGGCCAGAGAGCCGATCGGGGTGATCTTCGGTCCGAGGTCGCAACCGATGACATTGGCGTAGATCAGGGCTTCACGGATAGCCTCCGAGGTCTCAGTCCCATGAATAGCAAGCGCGCCAATCATCACGGACGGCAGGTTGTTCATGATGGATGAGAGGATCGCAGACAAGAAGCCCATCCCCATCGTCGCCGCGAACAGACCCTGTTGCGAAAAGGCTTGAATGACTTGTCCCAGCATATCGGTCAAGCCAACATTACGCAGACCGTAGACGACGACATACATCCCGATGGAAAAGATAACAATGGTCCAAGGCGCTTCTTTAAGTACTTTTTTGGTCTGGATCACCTCGCTGTTCTGTGCGGCAATCACGAACAGGATCGCCACGAGTCCAGCGATAAAGGAAACCGGTACACGGATCAGCTCGCTGATGAGATAACCGACGAGGAGCACGCCGAGAACCAGCCAGGATATACGGAACAGACGCATGTCTTTGATCGCTTCGCGAGGCTGTTTCAGTTGGGACTGCTCGTAGTTGGCTGGAATGGATTTGCGGAAAAACAGATACAGAACAAGCAGACTGGCTCCGAGCGCGAACAGATTCGGTACAATCATGCGACTTGCATATTCGACGAACCCGATTCCAAAATAGTCGGCGGAGACGATATTGACCAGGTTGCTGACGATCAGCGGCAGGGATGTGGTATCGGCAATAAAGCCGCTTGCCATGATAAACGGAACTATCATTTTTTCTTCGAGCTTGAGCGCACGCACCTGGGCCAGTACGATCGGCGTCAGGATCAGGGCCGCACCGTCGTTGGCGAAAAAGGCGGAGACGATCGCTCCTAGCAGGATGACATAGACGAACATCAGCCGCCCATTCCCCTTGGCTAAGCGTGCCACATGCAACGCCGACCATTCAAAAAAGCCGATTTCATCCAAGATCAGAGAAATGATAATCAACGCAACAAAGGTCAATGTCGCATTCCAGACGATCCCTGTCACGTCCCAGACATCCTGAACGGAGACTACGCTGAAAGCCAGCGCCAAAAGAGCCCCACCCGTAGCCGACCAGCCGATCGATAAGCCCTTTGGCTGCCAGATGACAAATAATATCGTTACTGCAAAAATTCCAAAAGCAATCCAAGTCATCATTCTTACGGTTCCTACCCTTCCTTATGTTCAATCATATGCCTAACTGTCACAGGATACACGCATCCCTCGTCTGTTCAGATCCTCGATGAGCGGCCCCACATCCGGCACATGGCGCAACAATTCGGCTACATATGGCTTATCCTCTATTTGGAGAGAGTAGAAGACCCAGTTTTTCTTCTTGGTTTCTTTGACCAGCCCGTAGGATTTCATCTTGCGAAGATTCTGTGAGACAGTCGGCTGGGACAGCTGCAGGATCTCGACCAGCTCGCAGACACACATCTCCCCGTGCTGTAACAGAGCAAGCGTGAGCATCCGGTTGCGGTCGGCGACCAGCTTCAAGACCTCTGACATGCGCTCCATCTGTTCCAATTGAACGGTCATCCCCGGTTGCTCCGGGTACGTAGAAGGTTGGTCAGCTTCGTTCATCCCGTATCACCTCCATATCTATATAACAATAATGCAATATAACTATATTGATTGATGGTTGATCCGTCAACGAGTTCAGGTCACTCTTCACATAATCTTAACAAAACAAAAAAGCCCTTGACTCTGTCCGTCTCCGAACAAAATCAAAGGCTCCGTCTGTTATGTATGGTGCGAATGAAGGGACTTGAACCCCCACGGTGTTGCCACCACTAGTACCTGAAACTAGCGCGTCTGCCAATTCCGCCACACTCGCACGTGTGTAGATATGGTGCGGTCGGTGAGACTCGAACTCACACGGGTCGCCCCGCCACCCCCTCAAGATGGTGCGTCTGCCAATTCCGCCACGACCGCATATTGGATTGTAAATGGCGTGCCCTGAGAGATTCGAACTCCCGACCTTTTGATTCGTAGTCAAACACTCTATCCGGCTGAGCTAAGGGCACTTATTATTATAGAAGAAATGGAGCGGACGAAGGGTCTCGAACCCTCGACCTTCGCCTTGGCAAGGCGACGCTCTACCAATTGAGCTACGTCCGCATAATGGCGGAGCTGACGGGACTCGAACCCGCGACCTCCGGTGTGACAGACCGGCGTGAACTCCAACTTCACCACAGCTCCATGAATGGTTGATCGCGACTTAGTGCGAACATCGTTTGGTTGCCCCCTACGGGGACTCCGTATTTTACCTGATCGAAGAAGACTAAGCGACGTAGTTCAGGTAAGTAATTAAGTTGCGGGAGCAGGATTTGAACCTGCGACCTTCGGGTTATGAGCCCGACGAGCTACCGAGCTGCTCCATCCCGCGTCAATATGAATGATACATGGTGCTCCCGACAGGAATCGAACCTGCGACCTCTTCCTTACCATGGAAACGCTCTACCGACTGAGCTACAGGAGCATCTTATGAGAATCGGCTTGCGATGGTGTATGTCCATCGTGTTGCCCGGAACTTTAATCTAACACATTTCGTCCAGCGATTGCAAGGGGTAATTTGTGGAAGATACTTCAACAAGCAGGTGAACCTTGGTTCATACTGTCTCCGTGTGTTCCTGTCCGCTTGGGACGAGTATTAATCTATCATAGTCTCTCCCTACATTGCAACACCAATTTTCGGCATTATTGAACATCCTTGCAACAACTGCCTTGAATCCCACAGGATATGCCCTCTTCGCCCGGCACACATTAGGATGGCAGGGAGGTGATACGACATGGCTAGACGCAGACGCGCAGGATTGACTGCAAATCAGGCGGCACAAGCGATTCAACGCACCTCGGTGAATGAATTCGCGGCAGCTGAGACAACCTCGGCAGAGGCTCGACAACAAAACCAAATGTTCTCCACTTGCTCTCAAGATGCTTGTGGTCGTGAGAAGTAAGTAAAGCCATCCATGTAGATCCAGCAAGCCCCCATAATGGCGTGGGGGCTTTTTGCTGTAACCCGTTTTACAATACCTGCTTATAAAGACCCACGTAATCGGTGATTCAACCACTTTGCCTCTGATACGGCTCGTTCGTCCTGTAAAACGTCCCCCGGCTGGTTCCCTTCTCCTATGATGTATCCAGCAAAATTCATCCCCATGAAACGGAAAATATGCTGGAACTGTTGCACCAGCGGAAGGCCGGTCACTCTCGGATGGTCACCGCCTGTGATGACGACGTACACCTGTTTTTTACTCATTTCTTCTTTGAAATGGTAACGCTTGTCCCGCAGGCTTTGGGACCAGCGATCCACAAAGTCTTTCATCGGGCCTGACATGCCATACCAGTAGAGTGGCGTGGAAAAGATGAGAACATCATGGCGCATCATCTCCTCGACAATCGCGTCATAATCATCGTCCACTGGTCGAAAGCCTTCCGGAGTGTGGCGCTGATCGGTGATGGGACGGATGTTTTTTTCACGCAAAATGATCTTGGTGCAGACAGTTCCTTCTAACAGCATATCGGTTAACTGTTCGGAGTTGCCGTTAGGACGGGAACTTGCATATAAGGCAAAAATGCTCATGATTTTCTCTCCTGTTCTTTTTTCTTGAATCAGCAATGAAGGGCTGAATACGTCTAAGCTTACAGCTGACGCCGAATCGCTGCCATCGCGCCGATATGGATTCCTTCATGAAAAACCGTACGAACCAGTACTTGTCCGACGGTATGCATGCCCAGTTCGGTCGCAGGAAACTCCTCGTCGAGACGGTTGGCGTAGGTTTCGCGGATGATTTGGATTTGGCCGGCCAGCAGCTCTTTTAGCTCATCTAAAGAGGGGGTATCGCTGGTGAAGTCGGCGGGGCTGGTCTGGTAATTGAACCAATCACGGTAGCCTTCCGGAATCGGGGCCGGTTCCTTGGTCAAATGTTGGAGCCATAGGAATTGGTCAAGGTAGATATGCCCGAGATTCCACCGGATGTTGTTGTTATACCCGGCTGGAATGATGTCTGCCTGCTCTGCGGTGACCCCCTCTACACATCCGAGGGTAGCTTTGCGGATGAATTCGAGTTGGTTGAAGAGGACTTCTTGGCTTGCGGACATGGTAGACACTCCTTTTTGGTGGAAAGTAAGTATATGTACCATTCGAAGCTGGGTTGGATTTTTCCTCTTTTTGGGAGATGATGTGCGGTATCCGGGGGAAGTGTCAAAGGGCAAACTAACTTGAAAACAAAGGAGGGATGGGCATGTCTGATGAGCACAAGCGGTACAATACCCGGCCTGAGATGGGATATGATGGTGGCAATATGCATGGCTATTCGATGCATAAGAAAGAGGGCAGCCTCAACAAGTATGCGGAAGAAGCCGCACAGGTAAAGCGTGAGGATGAGGAGCACGGAACGCCGTAATCACCGAGCAAAATGAATGGGCAAGGCCCCTGGCACGAAAATAACCCCCGACCAGTACAAGGTACGGGGGTTTTGGTCTGATCATGACGTGGAATCCCTCCCCTACCCGCTCTTGATTTGAAATACGACTCCGTTCAAAATGACATCGGACTGGTAGCACCCAAAAATCTTGATGTCTCCGCTCTCCTGCACCTCGACCACCCCGACCTGCAGATTCCCCTTGCTCCCGCATGTCACGCCAAACCGCTGTGTCTCCTCTGGTCTGTATCCCTCCGGCAACCGAAAAATCGTCGTCCCATCTTTCATCAGACCGTTCATAATACATCCCTTCAGCCGGACGAAGCCGAACTCATCACGCAAAAATCCGACGGGAGTGTCACTGTTGCTGTTTTGCCAGCCGTTGAGCAGCGTTGGGGTAAGCCAGTTATGCTGTTGTTTACGGGCGTATTGGGCGAGGTTGATCTGTATCATCTCCTCCTCCACTTTGGTATGCACCCATTGCTTGGCGAGGATCAGCAGTGCGGCCCCTGCGGCGGTGACGACAAAAGCGAGTACCGTCCAGACGGTAGTAACATTGAACTGGACGTTTTGCTGGACGAGATCGAGCATGTCTTTGAGTTGTTCGATTTGATTTGCCAGTTGTTGTAGTTGTGTGAGTGTAATCATTCTCATCCTCCCCTTTTTCTGGACAAATCCTGTACCTCCTCACGTTATTCAGCTTCGGTCGGTTTGGTAACGAATCAGGGGCGCACATATCGATGGAGTCAAGTATCGAGTCGAGCGGTTTTGTGATACCCTTGTAGTAAGGAGCGTGATCCTTCATGCAAAAAACGTTTTACTACATCGTTCCATGGAAGGTGGCTTCCGATTGCCGTACCGCTCTCTCTACGCTCGGTATTCCCTATTGGGTCGAAGCATCCTCCAAGCGTTTTCAGCTCAATGAGGGTGAGATCGCCCTTGTCTTTCCTGATTTGCCGGTGTGGGAGCTGGCCGCTGTGATGCAGTTGCTGGGCAGCGAGCCGCTGGATTATCCATAGAAGTGCTTCATTCCAATAATTACCTGCCAAGATGTACCTGCCATCCTGTACCCTTCATCCAGACAGCCGAGAGCGATGCCCGGCTGTTTTTTTCTGTTTTCTGACCAACACTCCAAAATGCCTCCCTCCCCCGCGAATAAAAAAATCCCGTTAATCCATCTTATAGGTAGCTTCGCCTAAACTGACGAGACTAAAGAAGGACGGGATAAGATGAACAGACGATTAGGTATTTTCCTCGCAGCTCTGCTCGTGTGCGGCGGATGTGCTCCAGGTCCGAATTCCGGTGCCAACCAGCAGTCTGCCCCGAACACGCAACAGAACGGGCAAGGCACAGCAGGTGTACAGACGCGTGGACAACAGCCGGGAATGCAGACACAGACGAATCAAGGCGTCGCCCCTCAGCAGCAGACCTCTACGCTCAACCAGACAGGCAGACAGAATCAATTCGCTCATCCAGGCAGCCAGCAGCATGTACTGGTCAATGAGCAAATCGGCGAGTTCACGCCACACGTCACAGACAACGAAGGTCAGATCCACAGCATGTCCATCGCTTCAACATCGGTGTCAGCTATAGCCGACCGTGTCATTGCAGCAGGAAAAAGCACCATCGGAAAAGCGGTCTACGACAACAATCGATACAGTGACGTGCCGACGTACCGGTTTGGCTGTGGCGGATTTGTTTACTTTGCCTTTAAAAAAGCGGGTATCGATCTGGCTACCATGCAGCCGAACTACCAGGTCAAGCTAGGTACCGCTGTAGCTAAAAGTGATCTGCAAAAAGGAGACATCGTCTTTTTTGACACGAATCGAAATGACGCAGACCCTGTAACCCACAATGGTATCTATATAGGAGATAACAAGATCATCCACATGGCAGACCCTGGCTTGAATGTCATCATCTCCGACCTGAGCGCCAAGGCATTCTACCGGGATAACTATGTGACAGCCAGACGGGTGATTCCGTCTTACCTGTCTCCTGCTACTGCTACTCGTAGTAAGGGTCAAGCCATCGCCGACTATGCAGACAGCCTGATCGGCCGGGCCAAATACGGCGGCAACACCAACGCCTCTACCCTTACCTTCTCCAACGCTGGGTTCATCCGCTATGTCTATCAGAAAAACGGAATCGACGTTGGAGCACTCGCAACCGATCAGATCAAAAAGGGAACAACGGTATCGCGCAACAGCCTGAAGCCGGGTGATCTGGTCTTCTTTAAAGGTGAAACAAGCGGTAACACCCCTGGAACCGTCGCCATCTACGCCGGGAACTACCGACTGATCCTCATGACCAACACAGGCGTCGAGAAGCGCGTGCTGTTCGTGGATTGGTATACGGATCATTATCTGACGGCAAGACGGGTCGTTTCGTAGCTGGTCAGCAGAGTGATTTCGCACGGAAGCTGGTTCGTGTGAATGACATCGGTTTCTGTTTAGTTGCAATGGAATATGAGTCGTGCAGATGAAAAAGAAGCGGATTTTGCCCGCTTCTTTTTTTGTTTGCCGTCTTATCGGTGACTCGATTCGGACTCGAGATATTTTCAACCAGACAAAATTTGTTGCATTAAACTTGTCAACCAATGACAAACACCCATCCTCCTGCATACGGTAAACCATACCCATTTTGTTAGGAGGAGCATCATGGAATATAGCGACACCCTTCGCAGACTGCAGGAAGTGGAATTCGGTCTGGTGGAGCTTCAGTTCTACCTGGATATCAATCCGGAAGACCAGCGTGCCATCCACCAATACAACTACCTGTCCGACGAGCTTCATCGCCTCAAACACCAGTACGAGTTAAAGCATGGCCCTCTCATGCAGTACGGTTTTTCCCAATCCCCTGCCAACCAATGGGCGTGGGTCAGTACTCCTTGGCCGTGGGAAATCGAATATTGAGGTGAAATTAGATGTGGATCTACGAAAAGAAATTGGAAATTCCTGTACGTGTAAGTAAGCCGGATCTTCAAATGGCGAAGTTCCTCATCACACAATATGGCGGGCCGGACGGGGAATTATCGGCTGCTCTCCGCTATCTCAACCAGCGCTACAGCATGCCAAACGAGCGGGCCAAAGCGTTGCTGACTGACATCGGGACGGAAGAGCTGGGTCACTTGGAGGTCATCGCGACCCTTGTCCATAAATTGGTGAAGGATGCCACCCCTGAGCAGATGCGAGCAGCCGGTCTTGGTTCACACTATGCCGACCATGATAAGGCGCTCTTTTATGTGGATGCAAACGGGGTTCCGTGGACGGCCGCTTACATCCAAGCCAAGGGCGACCCGATCGCTGACCTGTGCGAAGATATCGCTGCGGAGGAAAAAGCGCGGGCTACTTATCAATGGCTGATCAACCTGACCGACGATCCAGACGTGATCCAAGTACTGACATATCTGCGCGAGCGCGAAGTTGTTCACTCCCAGCGCTTCCGTGAGGCTCTCTATATTGTGGAGGAGTTTAACAATACGAAGCGGATTTTCTAGCTGAGTTTCTTTGGATTTGCTCAAAGTTTTTTCTATTGCTTTTTCTCTTCTGCTGCTTTTTCTAATGATGGAACCGAGGAGGAATTCAGTGCATGAACAGCAGCCATTTTCCACACGGCAGCTATGAATCGAGCAGTCGGGATTTCGGCAGTCATACGGTCGGGGGGCATTACGGTTATGTGGAACCGCATGGCTTTGGGCGCCCTGGTGGGTATCCGCCGATCAATCTGCCGCCGGTGAAGCCTTATCCGCCTGATCCGTATATTGATCAGTATCCGTTGTCGGAGGCGTTGCGGCGGGGGACATTGTTTCGGTGGCTCTACGACCCCTATGTGAATCCGTATCGGGAGTGAGTCAATACCAACAAAGACCACTCTCCTATCGGTCTACTCTAACGGTTGACAGTTTTACAGTATGGGCTAAACCACAATACAACCATTAAAAAGCCCCTCCCAAAAAGGAGGGGTATGCCTTTATCAAACATGTATCATTTGACAACTAACTTCTAGTACTGTATAGTTCTAATCATGAAAACAGCCTATAATCGTTCCCATGTGATCACCGTCGCTTCCGATTTGTTTTTACGAAAAGGACTCAACAACACGAGTATGGATGATGTGGTAAAAGAGAGTGGCGTCTCCAAATCGAACATTTACTATCATTTTAAAAGCAAAGAAGAACTGCTTGTCGCTGTCCTGGATTACCGCATCAACATGATTCAGCAATCCTTACACTCCATTCAACAAGCCTCACACCTTCCCGTAACATCCCGACTGCAACTTGTCTTCGCCTCGCTGGCAGAGGAATTGGCGAGTCGTTCCTGCATAGGAGGATGCCCGATTCAATCATTGATGTCGGCTCCCATGACAGTAACGAAAGATCGAATCAACCAATTCTTCGAAGGAATGCAAGCCATGGTTGCCATGCTGTTGTCAGAAGGAGTGGATCGTGGCGAGTTTAGACGGGACATCCCCATCAGTCAAACGGCCACATTGTTTGTATCCGCAATAGAGGGCTCGATCATGCTGGCAGAATCCCAGGGTGACTCGACCGTTATCGTGCAGTCAGGAGAGACATTACTACACTTGCTCCAAGTGTAGAATTTTTTTGAAATGAATTAGTACCATTCAGTACTAAATGACAGGAGGAAGAAAGATGGCAGTAATTTTTGCAACAGGTGCGACTGGTTTTATCGGCAAGGAAATGACTATGCAATTGGTGAAGGGTGGTCATACGGTTTATGCTTTGATTCGGTCACGGGGAAAATGGGAAAAATTGATTTCCAGTCTATCTCCCAGTGAGCAGGCCAGATGCATTGGTGTCACTGGCGACTTGAATAAAGAGAAGTTAGGATTATCACAAAGTGACTACAATCAAATCCTTACCGCTGATGTCATGATCCATGCCGGAGTTCCGATGAACATCTTGCTAGATGAATCGATTGCAAGAGATGTCATTCTTTCGGGTACAAAAAAAGTGCTGGACGTCGCAAAAGAGATCCACCAGCACAAGGGATTGAATAAGTTTATTCACGTTGTAGGCTATATGAGCCCTTTTAATGATGAAAGCGGCAAATCGAACGAAGACGTTTTTTCCAATACGGATTTTATGAAGCACACCGGAGGATACGAAAGATACAAATTCCTCGCTGATTTACTGGTGAGACAAGAAGCCTTACGCGAAAACATGCCCTTGGTGGTCGTAAACCCCAGTACGGTGATCGGCCCACGTCATACGGGAAGTACCGAGCAAGTAGATGGCTTTGGTCTACTTGTCAGCTCTATTCAACGCGGGAAAATGCCTGTCCTCCCCTGGGGACGAGAATGGTGGCTGCCGCTCGTGTCTGTTGACGATGTAGCGAAAACCATCGCCGAGATCGTCGTTTTGGATGATACTACAGATCAAACGTATTATCCGCTAAATAGCAGGGAGACTACCTTGCCCCTGCCTGATTTTGTCCAATTCATTGCAAAAGAATTGCGTATGACACCTCCAAAGGTTCGCGTGCCTGTTTCCTTGATCAAAAACATGCTCCATTGGGGAGGCAGCCATCTAATGGGTGTGCCGGCCAATTCCATGGATTTTCTCACCACCGAAGATTTTCCCGTTCAATCTTTTCAAAAGATAAAAGACCGGATTGGTATCGAAGAATACAATGTCTCGACGCTGATGCCTCATGTGATCGCAGACTTGGACTATCGGTTAGCCATCCAAGATGCTGATGATTCCCACGATTTTGTGCGGGAACGATTAGGGAATGTCGCTGCTTATAAAAAAGAAGGAACAGGCAACCCATGGGTGATCTTACACGGGCTGTTCAGCAATATGGACGACTTACTGCCGCTTGCAGAGCAATTGTCAGATGAACCGGTATGGCTTCTTGATTTGCCAGGTCTTGGCCGCTCCCCTTATCACCATCAAGAAAATCTCATTCAGGGGTACATCGATACTCTTGCAGAAGCCATTAAGGAGTTGCCTTCCCCTGTTCATCTGGTTGGACATTCATTTGGCGGATACCTCGCATGGAAAGTCGCTCAACAACTGCCAGACAAAGTCGAACAGCTCTACCTGCTGCAACCGACCCTTCATACGGCCAGATACTCCACGTCTATTCAAATGGCTGGACGATTTCCTTTTCTGTTGGATATGACCTTGAAACACTTTACTACTCCCGAACGTCTGGAACCGCTGTTGCTGGAACAAGGATCTTTCCAAAGTAAACATGAAATCCCTTCAAGCTATCCTGAAAAGATACGAAGAAGCTTGCAGTCTCCCCGCATCCGAAAAACACATGTTGATTTGCTTACATATCTAATGAGGGATTTGGAAGATATGGATTTTTCTCAAGTAGATGTGCCCGTGAAGATGATTTGGGGAACACTTGATAAGGTTTACCAGTTATCAAAAGAAGTGGAGGTGACTTTGCGAGATCAGAAAGGTGTCCTTAAAAGACTGAATTGCGCTCATCAATTTCCGATCAGCCATCCAAAGATGACGGCGGAATTGTTAGCAGAGTTACGGGTTAAGGAAGGGAAATAAGAGGTGCGCCGACTCCATTGCCTATGTGGCGTGACTAGCGGACAGATGTAGCATGGGAATATAATGTCGAAATCCCAGGAAATCATCATATTCGTACTCCATCACAATCGTATTAAAAAGATAAAACCCCTCCAATAATAGAGGGGTTTGCTGCGTTACCAACGAGCACCGTCAACGTAAAGGAAGTGGTAACGTTGTATCCGAAGAAGTAGCTAGCAGATGAACCCTAAACAATTAAGCCCTCTACGGACTGTGATTCCGTGCCTACCTATTCTTAACACTCTTTATAATACAATATAGTCGCATTCAACTCTCCATTCGCCGACCTCGCAAAATGAGGAATCCTCCCCGCCTGAATAAAACCGAGTGAAGTATACAGATGGTTAGACGGGTCACCTTCTCTCGTATCGAGTACCAATAATGTCCGCCCCTCCTGCTTTGCTCTTTCTTCAACCGTCTGCATCAATGACCGCGCAATCCCTTTCTGCCTATGATCAGGATGTGTCATTAATTTAGCTACCTCTGCACGATGCTGACCGTTCTGTTTGGTACATAGATGCAGTTGCACGGCTCCTACAATCTCATCTTCTATTCTAGCCACATACAAAATCACTTCCGGGCTTAACACACCTTCCCAGTATGCAGCTGCATCCGCCATCTCCAATGGCGGCAAAAAACCAATCGAAGCCCCATCCTCCACTACCTGTAGCAGCAGGTCCGTAAGCCCCTTCATATAGTCCCCAATTAAATGTACTTGCTTAATTTTCACATCGTTGGTCAACATAATAACCCTCCTCGCTTGTTTGAATTCCGTTGAGTGATCCCCGCCGCAGAGTTTCTTACCTCTTCCCCATTACTCAGGTCGCTTCAGACCACAAAAATCAAATAGCGCATAAAAAATCTCCAAACTTCTTACTGGACCTGCCTCATTTTCATCCGCCTCTAGCTTGTCGATAGCCATATGCGCCCTGCGATGCGTTTGTCCTAAGAATCCGCCACCAAACCCATGGCACCCTCTTGCTAAGGCCCATGCAAAAGCAATACATTTGTTTCTCCTCATCTCTGTTGCCTTCATTCCAGAGGATTGCTTCCATGCCCACCATGTCGCCACATAAATGAAGTATCCAATATCATCACCGATCCAATTTTCAATCGATAAAACATAGAATCCTTCCTTCTCCAATTCTTCTTTTATCTCATGTGCCACTGGTAGGTATTGCCCAATTAACAGGTCGAATCCCATTCTGTCGCGTACAGCTGGAATATGCAAAAAGGGGGTTAGATATTCTGGAGAGGTTTTCCAAAAACGATAGTCAATATCTGACGCGTCGGGTGGCAGGGAAAGTTCTGATGTCACGAGTTGTTCTTCCGATCGTGTCGGAAAATGAATAATCTCGTTTTTATTCTTTGAGTTTCCCTGAGCAATGTAAGCATTCCAGCATCCGCTCTCATCATGAATCGTCAGTTTCTTTAACATTGGTCTTACCTCGCAAAAAAGCCTGATCACTTGCTCATGAATCTCGTCAGGTGCCAAACCCGTTTTCACAAAGCCGGCAAATTTGTGCTTTTCATCAAAGCTAACCTCCATGGATTCGCTCTTCGAATGCGGAGTAACCATGATGCTGATTGAATCTTTTTGATTGATGTGCCAGTTGTGAGCCAAGGCATATTTTTCTACATATTCAATAATGACTGCTACGTTTTCACTTTTGGCAGCTCCTTGATAATAAACAGTAAGTGTCATACCCTCTCCCCATATGCTGCGCCATGTACTTGCGATCTGTCTACCGTATTCCATTCTAGTGCAACCCGTATCTTTTTCCCACAGCAAAAAGAGCCCCACATCCGATGGAGCTCCCCTATCTTCCTATCCGTTATCTTTTCCTTTGTCTTTACTTGCTCTCTCCGACACTGGCTGCCTGCTTCACCGGAGCCTTCGATACGATATGATGCCCGACATCCAAGCCTTTTTCGAGCAGGTCTTCTGCGGTCATCACGGTGAGGGTCTCGTCTTTGGACGGCATTGGCATGAGGCCGCCGAATGGACTGAGGACGCGGCAGTTGGTCGTGGTTTCGATGACCATGTACAACCCCTTGGACTCTAATTGCTGGATCAGCTCGGTCCAACATTTTGCTGTCATGGTTTCTGCGTGTTTGGTTAAAATCACGCCCATCTCTTTTGCTAACATGTACAATCCCCTTTGGTCAATGAATGATCCCTTTTATCTTGCTTGGAAACTATATTAACGATACGACGAGAAGCCTTTTTACGCAAAAAGCGTTTCTGCTCAAAAAACGAGCAGATTCGCCGATTTGAGTATTGTGGCATGAAATGAGGTTCACCAATCGCAGTTCGCTTTCTTTTTTTGACGGTTTGCTTCTCTTTTTGTTTCTTGCTTTTTTACGACAGGGTATCTACGCGGAGAAGATGAGCATAGGGTACCCATTCTACCCCTTCTGCTGTCCTGATTTTGACGCGGTGTGTGACGGGATCGGTATGAGCGACGTGACCTTTGACCTGTTTTTCACCGAGACCATCGTAGTAAGTGATTTTGATCTCGGCTTTTTCCTGGGAGGCTTGCCAGATGCGTCCGCTCAGTTCGGCGAGCTCGTCGGCGTCTAGCTCAGGTGGGACATAGCGGGTCTGGGCTTCCTTGACCCGCAGGTACATCTCGCGGTGCTCAGGCAGGACGAAGCGGCTGGCGGCGAACAGGTTGTCTTTTTTGGATGTGGATTTTGGATGCATGAGAATCTCTCCTTAATTCGCTGGAAGACCATGGTCGGCCACCCAGAGTTGGACGCGGCGCTGGCATTCGGATTTGAGCAGCTCGTTGGAGTAGACGACCTCGCGCAGGTAGCCTCCGATGCGGGTCTGGACGCAGTAGGTGGCGCCTTGCTTTTCGCTTTTTAAAAGGATGCAGCCCTTTTCACGCAGGGAGTGGCGGAGGCGGTGGTGTTCCCGCTCGGCCCACTGGGACAGGTTCGTCAGCATGGTCTCGTAGGAGAGCTTGAGCGGCATCGATTTGAGCGCGGCGAGGTCGACCATGGCGGCTTTGAACAGCAGGCCGTAGAGGATGCACTCGCGCAGGTGCTCCTGCCAGTCTGTTGCGGTCGGCGGGCTTGCCGGACGGGATGTCGGCGTCGTAGTTGCGTGGGCCATCTGGTCATCCAATGGGCGCGTCGGCGGGCTGGAGGGCGTCATCTGATCGGCCAGCCGGTTCGCAGGTGTCGTGGAATGCGCCATCTGCTCCGCGAGCGGACGTGACGGCGTGGTAATGTGTGCCATCTGATCGGCCAGTGGGCGTGACGGCGGGATCGGTGTGTACCCGCGATCTGAACTGTGGCTGTGACCGACCGGGCGACTGGTTCCTGATGTATGGCTTGATGTGTGATCCATCATTTGAAGTGACCTCCGATCTTACGGGCGCGGTCGCGGGCCTGCCCGGCTCCGAGGAGCGAGACGGCGCGCAGGATGGAGTCGTTGCCAAAGCGGGCGCGGATGTCATCCATAGCATAGGCGAGCGAGCGTTTCTTTTCCCGGTCGTCGAACAGGCTGAGCTGGCACTCGTCGTCGGGCATGAGCTGGGTGAGCTGGACGCCGACGCTTCTCACCGGGCTTTGATCCCAGTGGCGGGCGAACAGCTGGCAGACGGCGTCGTAGACCTCCATCGCGTCATTGGTCGGGTCCATCAGCTTCATCTGGCGGGAGAAGCCTGTGGGGCGGTCAAAATCAGCTCCCCTGCAGCCGAGCGAGACGACCTGGCCCATCAGCTGTTTGCTGCGGGCACGGCGGCAGACCTCTTCGCACAGCTCCAGTAGCACCACCTTGATGTCTGTAGCGGTATGGTAATCGCGCGGGAGGGTCATGTGGTGGCCGATGCCTTTTTGGATATCGTGGGTCTTGGGGGAGACAGGCGACTCGTCGATGCCGTGGGCGGTGCGCCAGAGGATCTCTCCATTGACCCCGAAGCGGCGGATCATCACGTCGACAGAGGTGTTCGCCAGATGCTCCACCTTGTACATCCCCAGTCGGTTGAGATGGCGCTTCATGCGGGAGCCGACACCGAACAGCTTATCGATGGGAAGCGGCCAGAGCGTCTCGGCCAACTCCTCTTTTTTCAGCCAAAAGATACCGGACTCGCGCTTCTTGGCGAAGTTGTCACAGGCCATCTTGGCGAGGATTTTGTTCTCCCCGATCCCGACACGGCAGACGACGCCAGTCTCGAGCAGGATGCGTTCGCGGATCATCTCGGCGATTTTGATATAGTCTCCCCCGAACAGGGTGAGGCTTCCGGTCATATCGAGGAACTGTTCGTCTATGGAGTAGGGCTCCACCAGATCGGTGAACGATTCAAAAATGCGGGTAATCTGTAACGAGACATGGATATACTGCTCCATACGCGGGCGGACGACGGTAAGATGCCGACATTTTTGCTGGGCCTGCCACAGTGCTTCAGCGGTGGTGACGCCGTAGGATTTGGCGATCGGACAGGCGGCGAGAACCACACCGCTGCGCCGTTCGGGGTCGCCTGCTACGACGACCGGTTTGTCGCGGATGGCCGGGTTCGCCGCTTTTTCCACACTGGCATAAAAGCTCTGCATGTCGACAAGGAAAATGACTCGCTTGTGACTCATGCGTTTCCCTCCGAATAAGAACATCTGTTCTAGTTGATGTTCTTAGTATATCAAACAAACGTTCGTATTCATACCAGTAATATGCGAAAACAGCGAAGAAAATTTATCCTTTTTTCAAACACAAATTTGTTTTATTGAAAAGTCGTTCCGGTCTGAAGCTTGTTCCCTTGCCCGTGTAGGTACAACGGAGGATTTTTGGAAGCCTGTTCGGCGGTTGTCCCTTGCAGACCTGCACCCAGCTGAATCTACTGGATTATAGCGAAAGGCAGGTGAACATAATGACGACTAACAACAACATCCCCCGCCGCTGGTCGCAGCTCGCGTATGCAGGTGAGAGCCGTGTGCCTGTTCCGGCAGTGCCTAATGCGGGTTCGTGGCCGCTGGTTTTTTTGGGCCGGAATGCGGAAGGACAGTTCACAGACCCACAGGGGCAGCCGATCACCTTCGAGCTTCGTCATCCGGATTCGATTGATTTTGCCGGTGCGGAGCTGACACGGATCAAGCAGACGCTGGCAGACCTGACCCCGAAGCAGATTGCCATCGCCAAATACTGGGGACAAGGCACGCCGACCAAGCAGTGGACACCGATCATCGACCGGCTGATTGACACCTATGGATTGTCTGCGCCGCACGCCGCACGTCTGCTGGCCGCGGTACACGGTGCGATTCAGGATGCGTTTGTGGTGACGTGGCATTACAAGTATCTGTGGGACAGCCCGCGTCCGAATCAGCTGGATCAAAATCTGGCGACGATTCTCTGCACGCCGAAGCACCCCAGCTATCCATCCGGTCACTCCACCATCTCCGGCTGTGCGGCCGAGGTGCTCAGCTACTACTTCCCGACCGAACGGGAGAAGCTGCTCGATCTGGCCAAAGAAGCATCTGTGTCGCGCAACTATGCGGGTATCCATTTTTACGCGGACTGCGAACAGGGGCTTCGGCTGGGCAGACAGATCGGGCAGCTAATCGTATCGGCGCTCAAGCAACAGGCGGACGCCCAGTCCCTTATGATCGATATACCGCAGACCACAGACCGCAACGCCAAGCTGATGCCGCCGCCGTACCGACAGGCCTTGCCGTATCCGTATCAGCAGAAGTGCAGCTCCAAGCTGGATTGGCGCGGGGAAGACGAGAAATAAGTCATTATTTTTCTTTCATCTGACATCAATGAAAAAAAGGATGGGACCCTGACAGTCTCATCCTTTTTGGTCGATTCTCTATACGGATACAGGCGCGTCCGTACGTCCCGCATTCCTGATGGTTGGATTCATAGTCGCAGCAGCCAATCCCAGTTCGGTTAAAGCAGCTCCGACGTCTTTGATGATCTCTTTCATCTCGTCATAGGGCGGAACGAATTCGCCGTTATATTGGCCGAACTCGATGGTAAACCCATAGATTTTTTTCTTGGACGGGTCTACAATATGGCGGCTGTAGGCATAGTCCTCCGAAGTGGCCGAAGTCGGATAGAGTCCGACAGCTTGTTTGACCTCGTAGCTTTTGCCACGGACGGCCTGCAGCGCGCGATTCATTCGCTGAGCCAGCTTCACTTCCATCCGTTCGTCCAAAGCGGAGATATACTCGCGATACAGATTCTTTCTTGCGGGGTCTGTCTTCCCGCGCACCTGCCGATAAGCAGGATTTCGGAAGTTCTGTCCGGGATTGATGCTCTGGTTATCGTCATCTCCCCAACTGTACAGGATCATGCCGCCATAGCTGTGGATATCGACATAAAACTGGATGTTCGGATAAGTATCCATCAGGTATTTGACGTTTTTCGTTTCTGGTTCAGAGAATGCCCGCGGTCCCCGGTAAGTATCACTCGGAAATTCAGCAGAACTTCCGATTCCGCTGTCCCATAAAAAATCAAAATTCCGGTTGATATCTACCCCCATCGGCTCGCGTACACCGTTCGACCGGCGATTTTTGCGCCACCAGAAGCCTTGGTTGGCAGAGTGGCCACCTTGTGGATCATTGGTCTGGGAGTAGTGCTTGCCGTCAGGATTCACATCCGGGAAGACGAACAGATCGAGAGTCTCCATGATCGTCTTCACTTCCATGTCGGTAAAGCTTTTGCCGCCATAGGTAAGCGGGGTATGCTGGTGATAGGCGCGAAGCAACTCGGTGAGGAAGTGGATGCAGATATCAGACCCACCCCACTCGCGGGCATGCATGCTGCCGGTAATCAAAAAACCGGGTCTCTCCTGATTCGTACCAGGGTTCGCAGTGCCTGCCCGCAGCAGTACCGCATGGGAAGTGCGGCCCTCCCACGTTTTGTTCGGTAATGGAAGCAACGTCACAACCTGTGGATATTGCTGGCTCAATTGAACAAGGGCCGCCTCCACCTCTTCAACGGTCAAGTAGCCGCCTTGTACGGTTTCGTTCAAGACAGCTCTGGTCAAGGCTGTCATGACGCCACGAGGCTGGCAATCTTGCGCTTTTGCCTGTGATACCTCCTGAAGGCGTTCACGGGCAGTATCACTCAGATCCTTCATCACATGGATTCCGTATCCGGCTTGCCGCAGCTGCTCCACCTGATCCTCCCCCCGCAATCGCAGGGACAACGAATTGGTTCTCACCAGTCTGACGGGCCAATCTCCGCTGAACATCCACTCCTACTTGATCCAATGCCTGCATCTGTTCAATCGATTGCGAAACAATCTCAATCGAAAAGACCTTCATCTCCACGCCTCCTCAGGCAAAAATATCGGGACATCCTCTCTATTATCCATCTTACATTTCTGACTATCACTTGAAAAAAATACAAAAACCCACCTGATCAGGCGGGCGTATCACAGCGGTGTATATGGTCATATGTGGTGATCTTCATAGGTCTATTTCAGATAAGACCGATGGGCATTCCGCTTCTTTTTCGCGAACACCTCCAGATACACGACAGCATCGTCATGGAGTCTCGTCCACCGATGTCCCCACAGAACACTCTCCTTCACAGCTCTCTCCCATGTGAGCAGGCCGCGCCACCAACCGATGACGATCCAGACACAGACAAACAAGAGAGCAGGCAGTATATAGGTAAAAAGAGCGGCGTGAACCATCATCAGTTCATACGTGGTGAACAACGCCAGCATCGACAGAAACTGAACGGTCAGCTTCAGGCTGATCCGGCGCGAGCCATCGATCATCAACAGGGCTGCCTGTATCATCGCCACCGTCAGGCAAAAGAGCAACGCCAGCACCGAATCCTGTAGTTGAACAGGTGGAGTCTGGGCGGCATGGTGCGGGAATAAAAATGACGGGCCGAGAAACCCGACACACCGCAGAGCCAGCCAGACATACAGCGCGGCCAGCGTCCATAACAACCACTTTTTCATGGGCACACTCCTCTTTTCCGTGTTCCATCTTGATCCAAGTCATCTTGTATCCACATGATATCATATGTAGGCTCATCAGCAAAAACGATGACTTTCGATCAAACCATTCGGAATTATCGATCATAATAGACAGCAAAAAAAGACTCGGCCGCTCTTGGGAGCCCGAGTCTTATGGGATGTCATCGGTTATACGTCCGGCTTTACTTCACGGTGCAAAGCCTCGAAAAAACGCAGGATATTGCGGTAGCTCGATCCCAGATCACCCAGACGTCCACGCTGGGAGGCGACCACGTCAATCGCGGACTGCATCGGGGAGAGGCGGAAAATCGTAATCACCATATCCTGCTTGCCGAGAGCACCACTCTTCTCCAGCATCAGCTCACCGCGCGGGGCGTCGACATGGACGATGTTCCAGTCGCTCATCTGTGACTCGATGACACGCCGGACGGCCTCCAGCAAGGGATCGCTGCCGATTTTATAATAGCGGGTTTTGAGCGCGGGATCTTTGGGGTGTTCGCTCGTCTCTTCGTGATTACGGACCAAGCCTAAAATCGTACGGGTCAGGGACATAAGCCAATACTCCTCTTTATCATCTTTTCTATCATGATACAACGAAGAGGGGCTTGCTTCCAGCTTTTGCTTGCAGTCTGAGTCCGGTTGTGGCTTGGGGCATCCCCCTCGCAATCAAGACTGCTACTCCATCTGAATCCCGTACCCAGTCGTATTCTCCAGCACTTCCAGAGTGAACACGTCCGGCTTCTGTGCTTCACGCAAGACGTGGACAGACAAGCAGCCCTCACCCACCTGCAGGTTCCTAGCCGTCAGCTCGTTCATCCCATCAGGCAGGACCGGATGGAAGCGGATCGTCCTAGACACCGCATCAGGCGTAATCCCGAGCATCACCTGCAAAAAGACAAGCGGTGTCCCCGCTGCCCAAGCCTGCGGCGAGCAAGCCACCGGATACGCCACAGGAGCACCCAGACTGTCGTCATACCCGCAGAACAATTCCGGCAGTCGGTAGTATTCAAAGCCGCGTGCCGCCTGCAACAGACCAGAGATCACGGTCCCTGCCTCATCACCAAAGCCCAGCTTAGCCAGTCCCAACATACACAGGGAGTTGTCGTGCGGCCAGACGCTTCCGTCGTGATAGCTCATCGGATTGTAGCCAGACGATTCTGTGCTCATCGTGCGAATGCCGTAGCCGCTGAACAGGTCAGGAGCAACCAGACGCTTCGCTACCTTGGCGGCACGCTCATCGGACATGATACCTGACATCAGGGCGTGACCGGGGTTGGATGTGACGGAGCGCACCTGTTTTTTCTCATGATCCAGTGCGATCGCGTAGAACTCTTCGTCCTCCATCCAGAAGTCGGCTTCAAAGCGCTGGCGAAGCGCCTCAGCCTCCTGCTCAAGACGGTCTGCCAACTCAATTCGTCCGAGCTGGCGCAGGATCGGCACCAGCTGGAGTTTGGCCTGGTACACATAGCCTTGGACCTCGACGAGCGCAATTGGGGAGATGGCATAATCACCGTTCTCATGCACAACCGAGTCATCCGAGTCCTTCCAGCCTTGGTTGGCGATCCCCTTGGCTGATTCCCGATGATACTCGACGAACTCATCTCCATCCCGATCGCCCCACTGCTTGATCCAGTCCAACGCCCGCTCCACATGCGGCAAAAGCTGCCCGACCAGCGCCAGATCCCCACTCCAATGGTAATACTCGATCAGCAGGATCAAAAACAGCGGTGTCGCATCAATCGTTCCATAATAAGGGGTGAACGGAACCTGATTGCTGCCCGCCAGCTCCCCAAACCGGATCTCGTGCATGATCTTGCCGGGCTGCTCATCCCGCCACTCATCCTGCTTGGTGCCTTGATACTGTGCCATGGTCAAAAGCGTCCCGCGTGCCACCTCTCTATTGGAAGAGAGCATCTGCAGTGCCGCGATCAGACTGTCCCGCCCAAACGGCACCGCATACCACGGCAGCCCAGCCACCGGAAAGCGGCCATAGCCCAGATCTGTCAAAAGCACGCGTAAGTCCTGCACCCCACGCTGATACAGCTTGTCAAACAGCGGCATGTCGCTCTCCACCTGTGCAGACTGTCCCAGCCACTCTTCGTAGGAAGCCTCTAATGCCTGTACCGCTGTCTCCATCGGGTACTGAACAGGTCCCCTGTCATCTACATAAGGAGCGATAAAAAATCGAATCGCCTGGGACTCTTTTGGCGCAAGCGTAAAGGAGAAGCGCACCGTTCCCCCCTCCTCGATCCCACTGTGCGGCACATCCCATGTGATGCGAGTCTCACGCTTGACCCCGTCTGCCCCTATGTAGCCAAAAATCAGCCGGTTTCCTTCCTCATCTGCAACCGTTGCCGTCTTCTCACCTGTTCTCCCCTTCATGAAGCCACGCACGATGAACATGTCCAAAAAATCGGCATCGAACCGGACAGAGAGCTCAAGTGTAACCGCTTTCGGATAAAAGTTCGTCAAGGTGATCGTCTCATACAATCCACCCTCGTAGATCAGCCGTTGACGCTTGATCTCCACCGACTCCCGCCACAGACGCCCCTCAATCGGCGGGTTGGTCAGACGAATCGTCGCCAAATCATTCTCTTCTGCTGAAGAGGACAACAAAACCGGCTTCACGTCATGGATCAACAGCTCGAAGCGGCTTAAAAAACGGGTATCCTTGCTGTACAAGCCCAAGCCGTATTCATCTGCAGCCGGGATATCCCCCTGTTTGTCCGTCAATAAAAACAGATCATCCTCTTTGATTACGCGATAATCCACGTATGCCCCACCTCTCTCATTATCCAACAGTGTCTGTCTATGAATCTTACCCATATGTTTGTCCAAAACGTTTTTGAAGAACAGCAAAAAGAAGCGCCAGCCCTATAGGCCGGGCGGTTTGACGCTTTCTCTGATCTGGAGATAGGTGTCTAGGATGACATGCTTGTTGCGCGCCCTCTCCTCAAGCATATCGATGAGAAGCTGTGCAGACTGGTAGCCCATCTCGTATTTATCCTGGTGTACAGTGGTCAGCTTAGGAGAGGTGTATTCGGAGACAAAGATGTTGTCATATCCGATGATGGAGATATCCTCCGGCACTTTTTTGCCTACCTGCTCCATTGCTTTCATCGCACCGATCGCCATAATGTCACTGGAACAAAAGATCGCGGTCAGCTGCGGATTTTTCACCAACAGACGGTATGCGGCGGCCAGTCCGCCTTCCTCGGTGAAGTCCCCGTCTTCCACCATGTCGGCCCGGTACGGGATGTCTGATGACTCCAATGCCTTTTTGTACCCATCCAGACGCTTCACACTGACGTCGGCATGCAGGTATCCGTTGATCATCCCGATCTGACGGTGCCCCTGGTCAATCAGATACTGGACGGCTTTGCGTGCACCCTCGGTATTATCGGTGGAGACATACCCGACATTGGTGCCCATCATCGTAATGTCGATCAGGACGCATGGGATGTTGCCTGTGACGACTTCTTCGAGATACGGGTCATTGAGCTTGATCCCCATGATGATCGCACCGTCCACGCCACGTTCGCGGCAGAGGTCAGAGTAGCTCTTCGCCATGTGTTTTTTCGGGTTGGTACTAAACAGCACCAGATCATAGCCCAGCTCACCGGCACGGTCATTGATTCCGCACAGCACCTCAAAAACGAAGGCATCCTTGGCACCGCTGCGGCTGATTTCCGAGACGATAATCCCGATGGTACGCGTCTTTTTGACAACAAGACTGCGTGCTGCAATGTTGGGGCGGTAGCATAATTCTTCAGCGGCTTGTAACACTTTCCGTTTGGTAGCCTCGCTCACATCGCTGTAGCCGTTTAATGCACGTGAGACAGTCGTGATCGAGACACCTAGTTTTTTAGCGATATCCTTGATCGTTGTCACGTGACCCTCCAAAACGTTTTGGGTAGTAGTTTGTTGCAGAATTAATACAATCTTTTTTCTATACAATACATTTTCTTACCTTAGATATCAATAGCAGCAACTGACTTTCAAAAATTTAACTCGTTTCTCTCTATACAGATCTGGGAATCAACCTACAAGCATTTATGAATATGGGAGGATGAACAATGAGAGCGCTATCATCCAAGCAGTCGATCAGTTTGCAGTGGGGAGCGAAGTACCTTCAAGCTGTAAACGGATAAAAAACAGGCTTTTCCGTCCGTGTGATGTGGTCGGTGAAAGCCTGTTTTTTCGTTGTTTATCATTAGCTTGATCACGGTAGACTAATCCAGCACGGTTCCGTCCAAGATCCCCTCTTCGCGCAGGTACTCCCGCAGATGTGCGAAGCGCTTGTCCTGCCAGAACTCATCTGTGGCAACCAGTTGGGCCGCTTCCTGACGGGCCACTTCCAGCGCCTTGTAGTCACTCACCAGGTCGGCTACCTTGAACTCAGGCAGACCGCTCTGCTTGGTACCAAAAAAGTCACCCGACCCGCGCAATTCGAGGTCACGCTGGGACAGCTCAAAGCCGTCGTTGGTCTCGCACATGACACGCATCCGCTCTTTGCCCACCTCTGATTTGGGATCGGCAATCAGCACGCAGTAGGACTGCTCGGCACCGCGCCCGACGCGTCCGCGCAGCTGGTGAAGCTGGGCCAGACCGAAGCGTTCCGCGTCGTAGATGACCATGTAGGTCGCATTCGGGACGTTCACCCCTACCTCGACGACCGTCGTAGAGACGAGGATGTTGGTCTCGCCACTGGCAAAGCTCTGCATGACCGCATCCTTTTCCTTGGCAGGCAGGCGTCCGTGCATCAAGCCGACGTTGTAATCCCGGAAGTATTGAGATAATTGAAAATGCACATCAATGGCGTTCTGCACATCCAGCTTGTCCGATTCCTCGATCAGTGGGCAGATGACATACGCCTGCCGTCCGTTGATGAGCTCCTGACGCATCCGCTCCAATACCTGATGGAACTGATCATGCTTGGCCCATGTCGTCTCAATCGGCTTGCGCCCGGCTGGCATCTCGTCAATGACCGAAACATCCATATCACCAAAAGCCGTGATAGCAAGCGTCCGTGGAATCGGTGTAGCGGTCATGAACAGTACGTCAGGAGACAAGCCCTTATTGCGCAGGACACGCCGCTGTTCGACGCCGAAGCGGTGCTGCTCGTCGGTGATGACCAGCCTGAGATTTTTGAAAAAGACGTCCTCTTGGATCAGCGCATGTGTCCCTACCACGACATCTAAAAGTCCCATCTGAAGGGCGCCGATCACTTCCCGCCGTTTTTTCGCGGTGAGCGAGCCGGAGAGCAGGGCGATCTGGATCCCCAGCGGTTCCAGCAGTCCTTTGAGCGAGTGGACATGCTGCTCCGCGAGGATTTCGGTCGGTACCATCAGTGCTCCTTGGTAGCCTGCTTTGATCGTGGCATACAGCGCGATCGCGGCCACAACCGTCTTACCAGAACCGACGTCCCCTTGAAGCAGGCGGTTCATCCCGTATGGGGCTTGCATATCATCGAGGATTTCCTTGACGACCCGCTTCTGTGCTCCTGTCAATGGGAACGGCAGACCGCGGACGAATTCACGCACCTGCTCCATCGGAATCTCTTGAGCCATGCCTTGGTTCTGCTGGCGGTTGATCCGGCGGAATGCCTGCATCTTGAGCTGGAACATGAACAGCTCTTCAAACATGATCCGGCGACGGGCCAGACGCCCTTCGTCCGCATCCTCGGGAAAATGCATCGCGGTGATCGCTTCCTGCCGTGGCATCAGCCGGTAGCGCTCCACCAGCTCATGTGGAAGGATTTCTTCGATATAGCGGCCATGTGACTGGATCGCCCGCTCGATGGTTTTGCGCAGGGTAGAGAGGTTGATCCCCGCCGACAGCGGATAGACTGGGTTGAGATCGCTTCGTTTCTCGGCGCGGGTAGAGCCTTTTTCCGTCATTTCGCTGACGGTGATCTGCAGCTTGGCTTTGTCCCATTTGCCTGTGACGATGATCTCTTTGCCCGGAGTCAGCTTGCTCTTAATAAAATTCTGATTAAACCAGACGGCATTGACAGACACCTTGTCAATTAAGAGACGGCAGGAGATGCGTGATTTCTTTTTCCCATAAAAACGAACAGAGGGCTCGCCGTAGATCATGCCTACGAGAGTGACCCTCTCTTGGTCTTTCACTTCTGTTAGGTCCCGGATGCGGTAATCCTCATAACGGGACGGGAAATACTCCAGCAGGTCACGCACCGTATGAATCCCGAGTGCCGCCAAATCACTGGCCCGCTCCTCCCCCACTCCATAGAGGGAGGTCACGGGCGCTTGGAGTTGGTCCATCATTATTTCTTCTCCATCGGTACACCGAAGATTTTCGCTTCGATGGCACGTCCTGTCGGGGTCGCAGCCAGCCCGCCCATTGCCGTCTCTTTGAGGGTGGTTGGCATATCGCATCCGATACGGTACATCGCCAAAATCACTTCGTCTGTAGGCACGATGCTCTTGATGCCCGCCAGTGCCATATCGGCCGCTGTGGTGGCAATCGCAGCCCCCATCGCATTGCGCTTCACGCAAGGCACTTCGACGAGACCGGCAATCGGGTCACAGACGAGGCCGAGCATGTTTTTGAGGGCAATCGCCACAGCCTGTGCCGACTCCTCTGGTGTGCCTCCTGCCATCTCGACAATCGCGGCCGCTGCCATTGCGGTAGCAGAACCTACCTCAGCCTGGCAACCGCCTGCCGCACCAGAGATGAACGCGTTGTTGGCGATACAGAAGCCCATCGCGCCTGCAGTGAACAGGAAGTTGACCATCTCTTCACGGGTTGGGTTGAGCTTCTTGCTCATGGCAAAGAGCGTACCTGGCACGATCCCGCACGCACCTGCTGTCGGGGTAGCGACAATCGTTCCCATCGCGGCATTCACTTCGTTAACCGCGACAGACATGCTCACGGCATTAAGCAGGGTCATGCCGGAGAGCGGTTCTCTTTCTTTCATATATGTCTGCAGCTTCTTGGCATCTCCGCCGGTCAATCCACTGTGGGAGCGGATATCTTCGGTGAGACCGCGTTCGACTGCTTTTTCCATCACGTCCAAATTGCGATACATTTCGTTCATGATCTCTTCACGGGAACGGTTGGTGGCGTTCATCTCCGCTTCGATCATCACTTGTGAGATTTTTTTTCCTTGGGATTCAGCGAGCTCTACCAGCTCTGCAACGTTGCGAAACATGTTGAGAAAACCCTCCTTTACGGATTTGGAACCAGCAGCGATACGCTGACGATATGCGGCATCTGCTCGATCTCGTGCAGTACCTTATCCTCGATGGTGGAGTCCAGCTCAATCACCATCAGGGCGTGCTTGCCACGCTCCTTGCGCGATACTTCCATATGTCCGATATTGATCTGGTACTTGGTCAGGACGTTGGAGACACCTGCAATCATCCCGAAGCGGTCATCATGCAGCACCATCAAGGTCGGAGCGGAACCCGTCACCTTGAGCGAGTAGCCGTCGACTTCGGTAATCTCCATTTTGCCGCCGCCAATCGAGATGCCGACGACCTCTGTACTGCCTTTTTCATCGCTCAGACGAATGCGGGAGGTGTTCGGATGCTCGGTCAGCTCCTCCGCTGTCGTGAGCGAAACATCAATCCCCAGATCCTTCGCGATGGTGATCGAATCCTTCAAGCGCAGATCAGAGGTATCAAAATCTAGGATGCCCGCGACGGTTGCTACATCTGTACCGTGTCCCTTGTATGTTTTGGCAAAAGAGCCGTAGAACGTGATCTCTGCTTTCTCTGGCTGTCTTCCAAAAATACTGCGTGCCACACGCCCGATCCGTGCTGCCCCCGCTGTATGTGAGCTGGATGGGCCGACCATGACAGGGCCGATGATGTCAAATACACTTTTATATTTCATACGTATGCTCACCCTTCTTGCTCGATAGGAGTCACTGTATATTGTATCGTAGCGGGATTGTAAGCGCTATAAGAAAAAGAAGGTGGTAACAGTTGGATACAAACAACCCTGCTCTAATACAATCAGCCCAAGCCTCTAATGACTTGGACTGGACTATTTACAGGGCTAGATTTCGTTCCGACAGATCGTTTTTAATAAAGGGCTGAATGTTCCCTTCAGCCACCTGATCCAGGTGCCACCACCATTCCTCCAATGGTCTGTTACTGGTAAATTCGTATACCTCTGTTAAGTGTTGAGCCATTTTTTTTGCATTAGCGAGTAAGATCAGGTCATATTTTTGGAGCAGCTGTTTCTCCTCATGAGACAAAGCAGCTACATTCCTCTGGAGTCTGCTTCTGATGTGAAGCATATCTAACGCCTCAAACGGACTGGTCTCGAAATCATCAACAGACATACCATAGTCGTGAATGGCTTGACTAAAGCTCATGGTTCCGTACCTCCTTGATGGTACTACGATAAATTCTAAGCCAATTAAAATCTTAATGTAATATCTGACTTCTTCACATTAACCATAGGGTATCCCTGCTGCCTTAAGAATATCTCAACTCCTAAGTTCGCAATATCTAGATTATTTTTGGGACCTATCCCTATCTGCTTTAATACAAAGTCCTCTTGTAATTGCAATTCTACAAAAGGAATTAGAATACCATTACTAGGTCTAATTTTAATATTGGAGAAGTCGTTCGAGTTTGAAACATATACTATTCGATATTCTTCTTCTTGCCTAAAAACTGACTTTTTAAAAAATGGAGCATAACAAAATAACATAATTAAAAAGTTTTGATAGTAATCACTAAGTAATTCTGGATTGTCATTCGAAGACAACAAGTTATAAAGGATGGTTATCTCTTCAAGAATAATCTGTGTTTGTCTTTCAAGGTCATACTCTACTAATCCTGTTACAATGTGAGTAAGACCCTCAGGTTTTTGTGCGGGATTAAGAATGCCTTTCGATAAATGATTTTTTACATAAGCCTTAAGCCTATTTTTATCAATCCCGATATTATACCCCACATGATTAGAGTAATTAGCCCATAATGCCAGTGAATCATTATTTTCTGTCATAGAAAGAACAAAAATGCTAAATTGATTCGTTATTGAAGGTACCAAAAGTTCAGAGACTCCTAAAATACTTTCACTAAACTTTATTGTATCTTGAAAAGACACTCCCTCTATTTCATATTTGGAATTAATAATATCAATTACAATATCAAGCAATAATTCTATAATATAGTTGAGTTCTGAATAGTCATTTAAAAAGTCACTCTTAGATAACCAAAATGTTTTAGACGACAAGATCCCCATTAAACCCTCTAAACTTGTGTAATGATAAAGAACTTCCTTTTCCGTTTCTCTTAAGTTTTTTATTAAGCGTTCACCTTTGTCATCTAAGATCAAGACGATTCACCGCCATTTATTAATTGATTGAAACATGATCATGATAACAGGAAGATAATACAATAGAAAGGAAAAAGTACTCATCTCAAACCTGCGTAATCAGGATTAAGCATGAGTACTTTTTTCTTTTTACACCTTATACATCACACAGGCAATCGCGCCAGGACCGATATGAGTACCGACCACCGGGCCAATTTCAGCGATGTAATCATCTACCACGTTAAACTCTTCACGCACACGTTCACGAAGGTTGTTAGCCTCGTCTTCATTGGTCGCATGGATGATCCCCACTGCGACCTTCTCATTGCCTGCATACGCTTTCAGTTCTTCCAGCATGCGGGAGACCGCTTTCTTGGTACCGCGAACTTTATCAAAAGGATATACCGAACCGGAAGAATCAAGAGAAAGAATCGGCTTGATATTGAGAAGAGATCCGATCAATGCGGACGCTTTACCGATCCGGCCGCCTTTTTGCAGATACTGGAGCGTGTCCACTACGAAAAATTCTTTCATTTCACGTAAAATGCGCTCTGTCAGATCGAGCACCTGCTGCTTGGTCTGTCCTGCCTGGGCAGCACGCGCCGCTGCGACGACAGCGATCCCTTGGATGAACGAGCCTTTTTTCGAGTCGATTATGGTGATGTCCGTGTCGTCTTCGAGCATGGTCTTACCGATCACAGCTGACTGATAGGTACCAGACAGCGCCGATGAGATCGTGATTACGATGATACTCACGTCTTTGCCATGCTTCTCCACGATTTCCTTGTACTTCTCCGCCCATTCGACCGGGGACGGCTGGGAGGTGGTTGGCATGACAGAGGACGAAGTAAGCTTGGCAAAGAATTCAGCAGAAGTCATGGTGATTCCGTCCAAATACGATTCGGTGCCAAAGAGGACTTTCAGCGGCACGATCTCAATACCAAACTCTTGGCGCAAACCTGATTCGATATCAGCTGAGCTGTCAGTAACAATCACAACGGATGACATAAGGACCTACTCCCCTAGCTTAGCGTTATTCTACAGCAAAAATGAATGGATAGAGGGGTTGTCGACCAGGGAGCACTTCCACTTCCACGTCTGGGAACGTTTCGGTGAGCTGTTCTTCAAGCTCCGCGGCCTGATCTTCGCCCGCTTCTTCGCCGAAGATGATGGTGACAAGGCCTGTATCTTCATCGACCATTTGCTGGAGTAATTCTTTCGCTGATTCCATCATGTCCGGTTTGGAGGTCACGATGGTTCCTTCGGAGATTCCGATAAAATCACCTTCGGCTATCTCTACATCGCCCATCTTGGTGTCGCGGACCGCGTGTGTGACTTGCCCGGTTTTGACCTGTGCAATCGCATTGGTCATCGCCTCGCGGTTCGCCTCCAAATCGTTCCCACCGTTAAATGCAACGAGGGCAGCCATTCCCTGTGGTACGCTTCTGGATGGAATGACGGCAACCGGGAATTCAGCCAGCACAGCTGCCTGCTGAGCGGCCATGATGATGTTTTTGTTGTTAGGCAGGATGATGACCTTCTCCGCATTGACTTCTTCCATCGCTTTGATGAAGTCTTCGGTGCTTGGGTTCATCGTCTGTCCGCCTTCTACCACGACATGCACGCCGAGACTGCGGAAGATCTCTGCGATCCCGCTGCCCGCCGCCACGGCGATGATCCCGTATGGCAGACGCGCTTTTGTCTCTTCCTGCTGTTCAGTTGGAGCGGCTTTGCGCTCTTCTTCTTTTAAAATATTGGTATGCTGTTCGCGCATGTTCTCGATCTTGAGACGGTGCAGGCTACCGAACTGTTGGGCATAGTTAAGTACGTTGCCCGGGTTCTCGGCATGGATATGCACCTTGACCAGTTCATCGTCAGAGATGACCAGCAAGGAGTCGCCCATTTGATCCAGATGGGTACGGAACGCAGATTCGATAAATGGCTTTTTGTTCTTCTCGGTGCTGTGGGTCAGCCAAATCATAAACTCGGTACAGTAACCGAAATGAATATCTTCTGTTTTGAGATGAATCTGTGCGTTGTGATGCTCTTCGACTAGTTCATCCAGATTCACTTCCTGAAGCGACGGCTTAGTCACTTCGGACGCTGTGATACTCTCGCCGCGAAGGACGCGCAGGAAGCCTTCATAGATATATACAAGACCTTGTCCACCAGAGTCGACGACGCCGACTTCTTTGAGCACAGGCAGGTAGTCTGGCGTCTTCGCAAGCGTGATTTTGGCCTGCTCATACGTCCGCTCCATGACCGTGGTGATATCATCGGTGGTACGGGATACTTTCACTGCTGTATCTGCTGCTTCACGGGCTACGGTGAGAACGGTCCCCTCGACCGGCTTCATAACCGCCTGATAGGCCATATCCACACCCAATTTGAGCGCATCAGCAAACTGCCGGGAGTTGATCTCATCCTTGCCGTTGACCGATTTGCTGAAGCCACGGAACAGCTGGGACAGAATCACCCCGGAGTTGCCGCGTGCGCCCATCAAAAGACCCTTGGCAAGCGCAGCGGCCGATTCTCCGACCTTGATCGACTGGCGCTTGGAGAGCTCATCGACCCCAGAGGTAAAAGTGAGGTTCATATTGGTTCCGGTATCCCCGTCAGGCACCGGAAAGACGTTGAGAGAATCCACAACTTTATAATTGTTGTGCAGATTTTGTGCGCCCAGATATATCATCTGGCTAAATAGATCGCCGTCAAGACGCGTATGTAGCACTAAAGTTCCTCCTTACATTTCACGGTCTGTGCGGACTCCTTGGACATAAATGTTAATCGCGGAGACTTCGATTCCAACTGTTTGTTCTAGCGTGTAGCGGACACGTCGTTGCACATTTCCTGCGACCTCGGAGATTTTCGTTCCATAGCTGACGATAATATGCATATCAAGGCTGACTTCGCCATTTTCGTTTGTTACAACGACACCTTTACTTAAATTATCTCTTTTAAGCAGCTCTGCAATGCCATCTTTCAATGCTTTACGGGATGCCATACCGACAAGTCCAAAGACTTCCATCGCAGCACCACCGGCGATACGGGCAATTACTTCTTCTGAAACGTCAATCTTCCCTAGAGGTGTAGTCAATTCCACAGTCATGCAAGATTCCTCCTTTAAAAACAGCCAAAATCCGCAATGGTTACTTGTACTTCCCCACAATTCTACTATAAGTATGGGCGTATTAGAAGTTTTTTTCAACAAACCTCTTTGTAGTTTTAGGAAAATGGGTGTCAAGTATTGCAATTGACAGGACCGTATGTTACTATAGCAAAGTATTTGTTGGCCCATGTCATGGGCTCGTTTCACTTGCACCAGAGGAGGTGGATTCTAATGTCACGCAAATGCTACGTAACAGGCAAAGCACCAAAAGCCGGTAACGCTCGTTCCCACTCCATGAAGGCGTCTCGTCGTACCTGGGGTGTTAACGTACAAAAAGTGCGCATCCTCGTAGACGGTAAACCAAAGCGCGTTTGGGTTTCTACTCGCGCTCTGAAATCCGGTCTCGTTACTCGCGTATAGTTGTACCCATATGCCGCGAAAAAAAGCACCTTGAGGGGTGCTTTTTTTATTTTTACTTCTTTTTATTGAATGCTTCGATCATAGCGCGAACCATGCCACCCAGGAATTTCGGCAGTTTGATTGTATAAAACCGCATGTCGACCCCTCCTTACCCCTCGGAATTACTTGTGATGAAACAGATACCATCCAGCCCCCATCAACGTTATTCCTATGCAGGCATACCACACCCAGAGGGGTGTCGCGTTCAAGAATAGGATAATGCCTGAAACCGCTAATACAATGCCAATCACTTTTTTTACCGCGAACCCCTGCCTGATGTGAAAGGAACGAAATCCCATACCATGTCGCACCCCCTCTTGGGCTTTCATCCGAGTTTCTGATATTACATATCTATTCCAAAGAGGGGCAAACATGTGCCCAGCATGCCTGCTGGAACAAAAAAAATATCGGGTAGGCGAATTGCTACCCGATATCTATATGCAGGTTTTTGGTAATTGTTTCGTCTTTTTCAGACAAGGTCACAGCTGGCGATCAGATAGACAGCACCGCTCTTGATCTCGACGCGTCCCCGCTCGCCCAGCAGCTGATTGCTGACCCCAAGCGAGGAGCCAAGTGTGATCACAGCCTCTTGGAGCGGGTAGAGAAAGCCTGTCAGCGTAATCCCTGTCACCTCGGCACTCACCGGGATCAGGGAGAAAAACTCATATTCTCCCCGCTCCACCACACAGCCCGTGAATCTCTCTGACAGCAGCCGAACATGGTTCTGGCGGTTGATAATCTCCATCCAGACACCCTGACTGTGCGCTTTCCATAACAGCTGCAGGTTCGCAAGTGTATGGTCCATCCTACTGCCGATGGCTCCGTATACCTTGATGCCCGTCGGCTGATAGCCTAGGGCCGTCTCCAGCGCGATCTCAGTGTCTGTGGCGTCTTTTGCCGCTGGGAACTGCTCCAGTGTAATCCCCGCCTCCAAAAGCCGCTCTACGCCCGCCTCCCCGATCGTATCGAAGTCTCCGACTGCCACATCCGGCCGATATCCCGCCTCCAGCAACCGCAAGGCGCCAGCGTCGACACCGATCAGCTTGTCCCCTGCCTTAAGGTCTGGCCAGACATCCAACAGGCCGCCTGTACAGATGTGTACCGTCGTCATCTAGCGTCCCCGTGGCAACAGGAAAAGCTGTGGCGCTGTGGTTATCAGGATGCCCAGCACAACCGCTGTGATGAGATACTCAGGCAGGATGTACTGGATATTGTAGAGAAAGGAATAGGTGGTAACCGGAGTGCCTTCTGGGGCGTACTCAGCAAAATAGACGACGCCCGAAGTGAAATGGGCAAGGAAACGCACCACTACACCAAGCAGCAACGCACCGCAGACAGAGACAACCCGCATCATGTTGCCACTCATACGCGCCAGCGGAATCAAGCCTGCCAGTCCAATCGCAGTATAAGGGATCGGATAGTCGAGGAAAAACTGAATCGGGTGGACAGCCGGATATTTGCCCAGCAGGTAGTCGATGATCCCGACGAGCAAGCCTGCCATGAGTCCGGCACCCAATCCACGGCGCACTGCAATCAGAACGATTGGCAGCATCACCAGTGAGACCGAGCCTCCCTGTGGCATTTCATATACTTTGAGCTGGCCTAAGACATATGCCAAGGCCGCCATGACGGAAATCTCCATCATTGTGACTAATCTGTTGTTTTGTGCCATGTTGATGATTCCCCCAATAATGTCGAAAAAATGAAAAGGTTCGCGTATGATTGTACGTGAATTTCATCTCATTGTAAACGTCCTTCTCATTCCAAACTGGCAAAACGGTAAAAACCGCCCGAAGAACGGCCGCGTCTTGATCAGACGGGTCAATCGTCAGGCGGTTTTTTTCATCGGTTGTCTAAACGTGTGGAGCAGGCTTAGAGAATCTTCTCCAAGAATTGCTTCGCACGCTCAGACTTCGGATTCTTGAAGAATTCTTTTGGATCGGCTTGTTCCGCCAACCGTCCCTCATCAATGAAGCAGATCCGGTCTGCCACCTGGCTTGCAAAGCCCATCTCATGGGTCACGATGGCCATGGTCATACCGCTTTGCGCGAGGGATTTCATTACGTCCAATACCTCTTTGACCATCTCTGGGTCGAGGGCTGATGTCGGCTCGTCAAACAGCATGTACTCAGGCTCCATCGCAAGAGAACGGGCGATCGCGACACGCTGCTTTTGCCCCCCGGAGAGGCGGGATGGATAGATGTCCGCTTTGTCAGCGAGACCGACGCGGGTGAGCAGCTCCATCCCTTTTTGTTTGGCCGCTTCTTTGGAGACGTTCTTCACCGTGATCGGTGCATAGGTGATATTATCCAGTACCGTCATATGCGGGAACAGGTGAAAATGCTGGAACACCATCCCGATTTTTTGGCGGATGCGGGCTACATCTGCTTTTGGTGCGGTAATCTCGTCCTCATCGATGAAGACATGGCCGGATGTCGGCACTTCAAGCAGGTTCATACAACGCAAGAGCGTCGATTTACCGGAACCGGATGGCCCGATGATCGCTACTACCTCACCTTTTTCGATGTCGAGCGAGATATCTTTGAGTACGTCGAGTTTGCCAAATGATTTGGACACGTTCTGTACCTTAATCACTGCGACGCATCCTCCTCTCAAGCAAATTCGCGCAGAGTGTCAGGGTCATAACCATGGTGTAGTAGATCGCTGCCGCGATGATCAGCGGTTCGAAGTACAGATAGGTATCGGAACCTACCAGTGCTGCGTTACGCATGACATCGGCAACCGCGATGGTAGAGACAAGCGCAGAATCTTTGAGTAGCGCGATGCTTTCATTTACCATTGCAGGCAATACGTTTTTGAACGCCTGTGGGAAAATGATGTTGAGCATCATGCGCTTGTACGGAACACCGAGAGCCAGTGCCGCTTCCCGCTGTCCTTTGTCAACAGCAAGAATACCGGCACGGATTGTCTCGGAGATATACGCAGCAGAGTTAAGACCAAACGTAATAATACCAGCCTGTAACGCCGTGATTTCATAACCTGTCAGCTGAGGTGTTGCGAAGTAGATCAGTGACAAGGTCAAAATCAGCGGAAGTCCTCGGAAAATGGAGGTATAAAACCAAGCTGCGCCCCGCAGAATTCTGCTTCGGGAGATCTTGATGAGCGCAAGCACGGAACCCCATGTGTAACCAACGAGTGCGGACAGCAACGTATACTTAAGGGTGACCCAAATCCCATTGAAGATGAAGGCCGCATTTATTTGATCAAAGTGAAAGACCATATTTTGTTACCACCTCAAATCAGGTTCTTATTCGCCGAACCACTTCTGAATCAGTTTTTCCAGTTCGCCGTTCTCTTGCATTTTCTTGATGACTTCGTTGAACTTCTCTACTTGCTCAGAACCTTTCGGGAATGCAACTGCAGAACCTGCTGGCTCAGCGGACTCGATTTTGGTGAATTGAAGCTCTTCGTTGTTTTTCACAAAGCCTTTTGCTACAGTGTCTTCGATGATCGCAGCGTCGATACGGCCTGCTTTGAGCTCTTGGATGATCTCAGCGATTTTGTTCATTTGTTTGATTTTCATGCCTTTTGCTTCGCCTTCAGCAAATACTTTTGCTTCGCCTTCTTGGATGGAGCCGAGCTGTACGCCGACGGTTTTGCCTGCGAGCTCAGATACTTTGGTCAGGTTCGCGTCTTTTTTGGAAACGATGGAGTTGGTCGCTTCAAAGTAGATCACGGAGAAGTCTGCGTTTTTGAGGCGCTCAGGCTTTGGTGTCATACCAGCCATAGCGAATTCAGCACGGCCGGATTGCAGGGATGGGATGATCCCGTTGAAGTCCATGTCAACGATTTCGAGTTCAAAACCGAGTTCTTTGGCGATATAGTTGGCGATGTCGATGTCGAAGCCGACGATTTTGTCTTCACCGCTGGAAGTATCATGGTACTCATAAGGCTTGTAGTCAGCAGATGTCGCCATACGGAGCTTGGCCACCGGCTGTTCAGCAGCTGGTTGTCCGGCTTGGCCGCCTTGGGCTTGGTCAGCAGGAGTTGGAGCAGTACCTTGGCCGCAGCCTGCGAGTACGGAGAATGCCAGCAGAGAGGTCATGGCAAGAGTAAGGAATGATTTCATCTTTTTCATATAGGTATAAACCCCCTTGGTATAATTTCAGCAACACATTGCATCATTTTAGCAAGTTGTGTGCCAAGTTGTAAACTCATATTTATAAATTTGTTTGTATAAACCTCAGGATTTTGTATCCCTTGCTGCTGAAAGCTGATCCGGCGCGTCCGATTGCTTTGCGTAAGCAGCCATGCGCTTCTAGGATATCCATTTTTCGGCGGATCTGTTGCTGGGATCATGTGGTTCTGCTTGCCAAAAGCTTTGGTGATAAAGTTTTTCGCCCAGAGCGCTCGAACAGGTCAGGCTTGCCTCCTTTTTTTGGCGTGAGTGAAGATTCCTTACTCGTAGCCGAACAATTCACTTTCCACTAAATCTTCTGACAACAGGGAGAAGTTAACGACCAAAGATGGACCGTGGCGGTGGTCAGAGATGTTGTGGTGGCTCTCGCTTGCGGACAACTCCCTGGCTTGTCCTACTCTCCTCTTCGATGAGGACAGTCAGATCTCAGTCTGTGCCGATTTGCAGGCGAGGGCTTCGATTGGTTGATCACCGGTCTGTTACCGATAATATCGGCAAAGTGTACTTGGTCATATAGCCTTTGTTGAACATTTCCCGCTGGCATTTTTTGCTGGTGCTTGGCAAGATCCTTTTCTTGCTTGACAGGTGACAACGAATCCTTCCTGCTGAGTCAGGTAGGTGCCGATGGTGCCTGGTCCTTGTACCTGTTTAAGTTTCGTCTCTTCCCCTACCTTTTCCTCCAAGAAAACGACGACTTGTGCGATCAAAATAACTTGACTGAGCGTTTTCCCGATAGCCTCCGGGTGACCGGATGATAAGTGTCCTTACTCAATATACACAGAACGGGCGTTCAGGTAAACGTTTTCTTTTTCGAATCATAAGCTTTTTTGGTACAAATCTTGTATGATAAAAAGCAAGAAAAGTTTGCGACACAAGATGGAGGAAAGTCATATGTCTACCAATTGGACTGAGGTCTTTGCAGCACAATTAGATGAGATTGTAGCAGAATTAAAAACCTATGTAGAGATGGAGACACCCACCCACAATAAGCAGGCTGTTGATCAGCTCGGTAACTTCATCGCGGACCGTTTTGCCGCACTGGGATGCAAGGTGGAGCGTCATCCCCAAGAAGTGGTGGGTGATCAGCTTCGCATCGAATACGGGGAGGGTGACGAGCAGATTCTGATCCTCGGTCACTTCGACACGGTCAAAGAAATCGGGACGCTTACAACTGAGCCATGGCGCATCGAGGATGGAAAGGCTTACGGACCTGGTACATATGATATGAAATCCGGAATCGTGTTCAGCTACTATGCACTGAAGACGATTATCGAGAACCAACTGCCGTTGAACAAAAAGCTGGTGTTTTTCTGGAATACAGATGAAGAAACAGGCAGCGAGCACTCTAAGGAGCTGATCCAGGAGGAAGGCCGCCGCAGTGCGCTGGCGCTGGTGATTGAGCCTACCTATGGCGACGGTTACGTCAAAACGAGCCGAAAAGGCGGCGGCGAGTTCACCCTGCGTGTCAAAGGTCGTGCTGCACATGCGGGGAATGATCATAAGATCGGGATCAATGCAATCGACGAGCTGGCCCATCAAATCCTGCAGATCCGTGCCCTGACCGATTATGAGCAAGGTACCACCCTCTCCGTCGGCGTCATCAGCGGAGGTACGGTGTCCAATGTCGTGCCAGAGTACGCGGAGGCGATCATTGACGTGCGTGTGATGAAGGCGTCTGAAGCGGAGCGCGTAACACAGGCGATGTACACTCTCAAGCCGATGCTCGAAGGCGCTGTCCTGACCGTCGAAGGCGGCGTAGCGAAAACCCCGATGGAACGTACCGAAGCTACCGAGAAGCTGTTCCTCCATGCCAAGGAGCAGGCGAAGCTGGAAGGCTTGGAGCTAAAAGAAATCGGTGTCGGCGGAACCAGCGATGGCAACGTGGTGGCGGTCGTGGGCATCCCGGTGCTCGATGGACTCGGGCCAGTCGGGGACGGAGCACATGCCAGCCATGAACATGTGGTGGTGGATGAGATTCCGGCGAGAATTGCGCTGTTGGTGAGATTGTTTACGACGATGTAGATTTCAAGAAAAGAATTCACGCAATAATGAAGCCAAGTTGCTTATTCCTGATTGAATGGAGTAAGTGACTCGGCTTTTTTGTTTACCATTTTTTTGTTACATGAAAAAAACACACGGTCTCTCAGGTACGCTTCACTCCCCCGCCCGCTCCTGCTCCAAAATCCTCCCTTCCTGGTCAAGCCATGCCCTGTAGAACTTATCCTTATTCCGATAAACGACCATGAACCGTGGCGGCTTGGGGTAGCTGTTGGTGTTAAAAATATCACGGACCGCAAAGTCATGGTAGTGCTGGGTGAACTTCGCCCGCATGTTATTTTTGCGCATCATAGCGATGGTGTCTACGGTGAAGGTAAGCAGGGCCACACTGAGGAACATGATGCCGATGAAGGCTAGAAGCCATTTGGTGAGACGCTTCAGTATGATTGGTACTCGCCTCTTTTCAGGGTGGTGTCGGTTGACTTACAGGTTTGGCATTAGTATGTGCATGTTCCCTTCCTGCACCTATCATGTTTTTTAACCTTTTGCATATATTTCCTTAAAATCGCTTTGTTATATTCTTTCTATATGAAAATGTACAATCAACGATATTGAGGTGGAATTGTGAAACAATCGAAGATGAAAACCATGATCAAATCAGGCTTTACCGCTTTTTGTGCTCTTGCCAGTCTGACCGGCCTCCTCACTCTGCCTACTGCCGCATCGGCTGCACCAACCGATCTGGATCTGGCATACCGCTGGGCTCCGATACACTACCAGGATACGGACAGCAGCGATTATGATGCGGATTACATCACCGCTGTCGATTATGACGGGGAGTGGGATACGCTCAACAACTGGGAGAACCAGAGCACTGACGTGAACCGTCTGAAGGCAAAAGTATATTACTCCGTGGTGGAAACCTCCTCTCACTGGTATCTGCTCTACAGCTTCTATCATCCGCGCGATTGGGTGGACTATCCTGATTTGGGATTGGATACGCACGAAAATGATATGGAAGGTGTCCTCTCCATCGTCCGTAAAGACGGCTCTACATACGGGAAGCTGGAAGGAATGGTTTCTGTTTTCCACACGGACTTCTACTCCTACACGCCGTCCGGCAGCCCGTTTACGAGCGGACAGGAGAGCATCGATGGGACCATCCGGATGGTGAGCTATGGTGGATATGACCGCCCGACCACGTTCCAAGAGGCAAAAGGTCACGGGGCCAAAGCGTGGAACGGCTCTACCGACAGCGACTATATCGTCTATTACCCGAGCAAGACGACCGCAGAAGTACCGTCCAGTGGGAAAGATACCTTCGTCTCGTATCAGCTGGTGGATACATTTGCTCCCGGCGGGCTGTGGGAACACCGTTATGACACCAAAACGTTTGCAAGCTGGGGGACGTTCCGTGGTGACAACGGAAAGGATAATGCGGCGAATACCGGTTGGAAATGGGACGATGGAAACGATGGCGGGGAATTGACCGGTGGAGAATTAGCGGTTGATCCGGCGAAGCTGGTTTCGATTTATTTTAGCAATCTAGGGAGTTTTGATCGGAATTATGTGAGGAATGGGTATCGGTAATATGCGATAAGGTAATTCCATATCCCGATAAAAAAGCGCTTGTCTCCACCAACGGAAACAAGCGCTTTTGCATTACCTGTTATTCTACTAAAACAATTCCTTACCCGCGAATCGCTGCAATTGCCTTCGCACGGTCTTCTTGATTGAACACAGCAGAACCCGCTACCAGTACAGTCGCACCAGCCTCTTCGCAAAGACGGGCTGTCTCTGCATTCACACCGCCGTCGATCTCGATCTCCACATGGGAGAGACCGCGTTGGTCAAGCATGTTGCGCAGGTCGCGGATTTTTGGCACGACGCTGTGGATGAACTTCTGACCGCCGAAGCCTGGGTTGACTGTCATCAGGAGCACCATGTCCACATCTGGCAGGATGTGCTCGATGGTCACGAGCGGGGTGTGCGGGTTGAGTACGACACCTGCTTTGACGCCTTGTTCCTTGATATGGTGGATGGTGCGGTGCAGGTGACGGGTTGCTTCTTGGTGCACCGTGATGATGTCAGCACCAGCTTTGACGAATTGGGAGATGTATTGATCCGGATTCTCGATCATCAGGTGGACGTCGAGCGTCAAGTTGGTCACAGGACGAACCGCTTCCACGATCAGTGGGCCGATGGTGATGTTTGGGACAAAATGACCGTCCATCACATCGATGTGAATCCAATCAGCGCCGCCGCGCTCTACGTCTTTGATCTCTTCTCCCAGTCGGGCAAAGTCAGCAGATAGGATAGATGGTGCGATTTTTACCATGGTTTGTTCCTCCGGTTGTATTCTTTCAGTTCTTCGTTGAATTGTTTGTAGTTGTCATAGCGCTCCGCGACGATCTCGCCTGCTTCAAGGGCTTCGCGTACGGCACAGCTTGGCTCGCTTAAGTGCAGACAGCCGCGGAATTTGCAGCCGTCCGAGTACCGCTCGAAATCGCGGAAGGACTCAGCCAGATCCAGCTCGCTCATCTCCATGAACTCCAGAGAGCTAAAGCCCGGTGTATCGGCCACATATCCGCCTTCCTCACTCTCCAGCGGAATCAGCTCGACGTGGCGGGTGGTGTGACGTCCGCGCCCCAGCTTGTGGCTGATCTCGGCGGTCTGTAAGCTCATGCCGGGAAAAATCTGATTGATCAGTGAGGACTTGCCTACCCCTGATTGTCCGGCGAAGACACACAGCTTGCCAGCGAGCTCCGAGCGTACCTCATCCACGCCCCGTCCTGTACGGGTGGAGGTCGGGATGACACGGTAGCCTACTTTTTCATACATCTGGACGAACTCCGCTGCCTTCTCCTCGCTGATCAGGTCGGTCTTGGTAATCGCCACGATCGCATCGATGCCTGCATGTTCGGTATGTACAAGAAACTTGTCCAGCAAAAGCGGGCTGAATGCCGGCTCAGCGGCGGAAAAGACGAGGACTGCCAACTCGATGTTGGCAATCGGCGGACGAACCAGTTCGCTCGTCCGCTCGCCTACTTCCATCACATAGCCTTCCTGCTCGTTCTCCTTGGTGGTCTCATAGACGACCCAATCGCCCACCAGCGGATTGATCTTGGCGCCTTTTTTCTTGAACAGACCGCGGGCGCGGCATTGGATCACCGCGTCCGAATCACTGTCTGCTACGTAATAATATCCGCTCAACGCTTTGATGATACGCCCTTCTGGCATGTGATTCCCTCCAAGATTCTATGGAAAAGTCTGATAGTCTACATTCAGGGTCTGGATCAACTCTCCATTTTTAAACACTTGAATGGTCGCGGAATCCTCTGGCATCAGCACCACTTCCACATCAAACGGCTTCGGCCCGGTGATCGTCTCTTTTGCAGCCACTTGGTCTTTGCCGCGTGAGTCTGTGACGAGGATCTTGAATTCGGCCTGTTCTTCGCCTTCGGTCAGCTCGGCCACATATGGATAGGTGCCGATCTTCGCGTTGGACGGGTATTCACCGGAGCTGACGATCAGAGTGACCTTGCTGCCTGCTTCCACAGATGCTCCTGCTTTTGGCTCGGTGCGAAGGACGGTATCTTTCTCCACGCCCAAAGCTGGCTCTTCCTTGATCTCCCCTTTGGCAAGCCCTGCGCTCAACAGTTCGATGGCGGCGCGTTCGAGACGCAGGCCTTCGAGCTTTGGCACTTGTACCTGACGTTTGCCGGTGCTGACGGTCAGGCGGACTTTTTGCTTGGTAGGGACGACCATTGTGTTAGGGAGCGGGTCTTGATCGATGATGTTGCCGGCTGGGATATCTTCATGCTCCTGCTTGACGATTTCGTATTCGAACTTGTCTTGCTTGAGCCGGTCTTCCGCTACCTGCTGCGGCAGGCTGATCAGGTTTGGCATCGACACCTCTTGCAGACCTTTACTTACATAGAGTGTGATGCTTGCGCCCTCTTTAACCCGCATCGGCGGAGCCGGGTCCTGCTCGACGACGATCCCCTTCTCCTGATCGGCGAATTGCTCGATCACCACGGGAATCAGCTTGGCGTCCTTGAGCTTCATCTCGGCAATGGACTGTTGCGTGCCGGTAACCAGTGGAACGTTGATTTCAGGTACGTAGAATATTTTCATGGCGAGATTAAAACCTAGTATCACAAGGGCAAAAAACAATCCGATCCCGCCCAGCCACAACAGGGTCTTTTTCCACCAAGCGGACGGCGGCTTCTCTTCTTCCGGTTCCTGCTGATCCCGGCGGTTCTGTGTCCGTTGCGGGGTTGCCCGCTCTTTACCGGCCTGCTCCAGCATATCAGGAGTGATCGCGGGCACGACACGGGTAGCTTCTTCGTCGTCGGACGGGAAGATCACCTTCGCCTCATTGCGCCTCTCCGGGGTCAGGCAGGTCTCGAGATCAAGCAGCATGCCGCGTGCTGATTCGTAGCGGAGCAACGGATCTTTGACCAGGGCACGCAGGATGACGTTCTCCACGCTTTGCGGGATGTTTGGATTGATCTCACGCGGCTCTGGCAGTGGTTCCTGCAGGTGCTTGAGCGCGATCGAGATCGGGGAATCTCCGGAAAACGGCAGCTGACCGGTCACCATCTCATACAGTACGATCCCAAGTGAGTAGATGTCTGATTTCTCACCGGTCAGACCGCCACGGGCCTGCTCCGGGGAAAAGTAATGAACCGATCCAAGCACGGAGCCTGTATGGGTGATGGTTGCCGAGGTGACAGCGCGGGCGATGCCAAAATCTGTTACTTTTACCCAGCCATTTTTCCCGATCATAATGTTATGGGGTTTGATATCTCGGTGAATAATATGGTTCTGGTGTGCATGATCTAATGCGTCACACACTTGTACAGCGATCCGTACCGCTTCGCTGACAGGCAGTGCGCCGTTGCGGTTGATGACATCTTTGAGTGTAGAACCTTCTATGTATTCCATCACCATATAGTACGTGTCTTGTTCCTGCCCGACATCGTAGACGCTGACGATGTTGGGATGAGAAAGACTGGCTACGGCTTGCGCCTCCCTGCGAAAACGGTTGACAAAATCATCATCCGTCCCAAACTGGGGTCTGAGTAGCTTGACCGCTACCGGCCGGTTGAGTACCAAATCTTTGGCTTTGTAAACGATTGCCATCCCGCCGCCACCGATTTTTTCCTCTAACTGGTAACGTCCTCCTAAACGCTGACCTTCCATCTGACTCACCCCTCTTCTCCACTGACTTCAATCGGTTTGCCCGTGTTGCGAACCGCAATACACGTAATGTTATCTTCCCCGCCCGCGTTCAGTGCGTGTTGAACGAGAGCGTCAACCGTCTCTTGCAGGGGAACAGGTTTGCCTAACAGATCGACCATGATCGGTTCTGGAACTTTGTTGGACAGACCATCAGAACAGAGCAGCAATATGTCGCCTTCCACCCAGCTGAACTCGCCCAAATCAATCAACGCATCCGGCTCCGTGCCGAGCGCGCGCATCAGAACATTGCGCTGTGGGTGCAGATGGGCTTCCTGCGGGGTAATCTGCCCGCTTCGTAGCAGCTCCTGTACAAGCGAATGATCCTCCGTACGCTGGGTCAGATCACCTGTGTGAAAATGATACAGGCGGCTGTCACCGATATGGGCGGTCACACCGTAATCCGGGCTGATCAGTGTTGCGACCACCGTTGTACCCATCCCGTTGCACTCGGGATGGGACTCAGCGTAGGCGTATACCTCTTCATTAGCTCTGATCAGTGCTCTCATCAGGTGTTCGCGTTCGTCCTCGGCTGTCGTATCAGCTCCGAGGCCGTGCAGCTCAGATACGATGCGCTCTACCGCCATCTTGCTGGCTACATCTCCTGCCTGATGCCCGCCCATGCCGTCCGCAACGATCGCGAGGACGCGACCGTTGAGATCAACCGTGCAGGCATAGAAATCTTCATTAAGCTGCCGCACACAACCGATATGCGACTTCATTGCAATCTCCATCTCTTGATCACCTTGCCGTTTCTTGTGCGTGTTGGGCGCGCAACTGGCCGCAGGCAGCAGCGATGTCACTGCCATGCTCTCTGCGGATGGTTACGTTGATTCCTCTGCGCTCCAGAATACGTCTGAAGTTGAAAATTTGATCGCGCGGGGTGCGCACATAATCGCGCTCCGGTACGTAGTTAACCGGAATGAGGTTGACGTGGCACAGCATGTCGCCAATCAGGTCAGCCAATTTTTCCGCATGCTCCGGCTGGTCATTCTGTCCACCGAACAGACCGTACTCAAACGAAATGCGGCGCCCGGTCTTTGCCACATAAGCGCGGCATGCTTCCATCAGCTTATCCAATGGGAAGCCACGGTTGATCGGCATCAGCTTGGTACGCAGCTCTGTAGTTGGCGCATGCAGGGAAATCGCCAGGTTCACCTGACCGCCGCGCTCAGCAAATTCGTAGATTTTCGATACGATTCCGCTGGTAGATACCGTGATGTGGCGTTGTCCAATGTTCAGACCACGGTTGTCGTTGATGATCTTGAGGAATGAGAGCAGCGGCTCAAAGTTCTCGAACGGCTCACCGATCCCCATGACAACGACGTGGCTGGCACGTTGGTCGGTTTCATCCAGAATGCGCTGCGCCTGCAATACTTGTGAGACGATTTCTCCGGCGTCAAGGTTGCGCTTGAGACCACCTAATGTGGACGCACAGAAGGTACAGCCGATACGGCAGCCTACCTGTGTGGTGACGCAGATGCTGTTCCCATAGTTATGACGCATGATAACGGTCTCGATGGCATGTCCGTCGATCAGCTGGAACAAAAATTTGATCGTGCCGTCCTCAGACTCCTGACGCGTGATTTCTTTGAGTGCATCCGTGCGGAAGGTCGCTTTGAGCTTTTCACGGAAGTCTTTGGACAGGTTGCTCATCTCGTCGATGCTGTGTACCCGCTTGACGTACAGCCAGTCAAAAATCTGTTGGGCGCGGAACGCTTTTTCCCCGTTCTCGGTCAGCCAGTTTTTCAGTTCATCTAAGGTCAAGCTGTGCAACAGCGGCTTGTTGTTCGTAAAGGATGTCATTGTCATGTGTGTGTTTTCACCTTTTGGTAAAGTATTATGCCGGGGATAACCCCAACATGTCTAACGGATATGTAACGCATTCCATTCTAACATTGTACCCCGTAATGGATAAAAGGAAAAGTGGAAACCCGCTTTTCACAGATTTCCACCCTGATGACTGTTATGATTCTATGCGTTTGAGGCGGGCGATGAAGAAGCCGTCGCTGTCAAAGTGATGCGGCAGGATCTGGACATATCCCCGATCCCGATCCATGATCGCCGAAACCGCTTCTGGCATATCGTCAGCCAGTGTGTTGTCCAAGACGAATTCCGGATGTTCTTTGACAAAACGTTCGACGATCTCCTGATTCTCCTCCGGCTCGATCGTGCAGGTGCTGTAGACGAGATATCCACCCGGCTTGAGCATCTGGGAGACCTGTTCGAGCAGGCGATACTGAACGTAGCTGATCTCAGTGATATCTGCCTTGCTTTTGTTCCATTTGAGGTCTGGCTTGCGGCGAATGACGCCAAAACCAGTACATGGAGCGTCAAGCAGGATGCGGTCAAAGGTACCGAGTCCTTTTTCCGGCAATTCGCTAGCATCGGATACGAGTGTGTCGATGATCGTGATACCGAGACGGTTGGCGGTTTCCTTGATCAGCTCGCGCTTGTGCGGGTGAACATCGCAGGCGATGATCTCTCCCTCGTTGTTCATCAGCTCAGCGATATGTGTGGTTTTGCCACCTGGTGCGGCACACGCATCGAGTACGCGCAGACCCGGCTCCACATGCAAGGCTGGGGCGACGAGCATGGAGCTTTCGTCTTGGATGGTGCACAGACCTTGGCGGAACTGGATGCTTCCGGCCGCGTGCCCGCTATGTAAAAGAATCGCGTCTGGTGTCACACGGGACGGCTCTGCCTCTGGGAACTGATCCTCCAGATCGCGCAAAAGCATCTCACGGGTGTTGCGCAGACGGTTGACACGGATGGTCGGCATCGGCGGCTTGTTGTTGCTTTGGCAGATCGCTCGTGCCGTCTCTGCTCCGTACAGTCTGATCCAGCGCTTCACAAGCCATGCTGGGTGAGACTCTTCGAGTGAAATACGGGCTGCCTCGTCATCCTCGGGAACCTCCCACACATCCGCTGTCCGCAAGACGTTGCGCAGCACTCCATTGACAAGCGAGCTGATCCCCTGATGACCACGGCGCTTGGCGATCTCGACAGCTTCATGTACAGCCGCACGCTCTGGCACACGGTCGAGGTAACGGATTTGGTAGAGGCTCATGCGGATTAGGTTGAGTACCCAAGGCTGAAGCTTTTTCGGACCGCCCTTGATGAACTTCCCGATCACATGGTCAAGCGTGTTGCGGCGTTGGATCGTCCCATATACAAGCTCGGTGACAAGACCTACGTCCGGGCCAGCCAGATGGGTGCGCTCCAGTGCGCCTTTTAATTCCAAGTTGCTGTATGATTGCTGTTCGTCAATGCGGGTCAAGATGTCGAGGGCGATGTCACGGGCAGTCGCATTGCGTCCGCCTGTGCCTGCCGGACGTTGGTTGCGCTCGCCTGAGCCTTGTGGTCGTGGACGGCGCTCCCCTGTTGTTTTGTTGGGTCTTCCCGCTTTTTGAGTTGGCTTCACGCTATTCGACTCCTAACATCGTACCAGCCTGTAAGTTGCTGCCTGCACCGCGCAGATAGTCGAAGACGCTCATGCGCTTTTTGCCTTCGGGCTGGATTTCCATAAGCTTGACCGTCCCCTCGCCACACGCCACGATCAGTCCGTCCTCTTCACGGCTGATGATGGTGCCTGGTGTACCTTGGGAACCTGTCTCTTTTATTTTTTCTACCCACCAGATTTTCCATACCTTGCCCTCGCAGGTGGTATAGGCGACCGGCCATGGGTTGAGACCGCGCACTTGGTTGTAGATGGCGGTGGCTGGTTTGTTCCAGTCGATTTTTTCATCGGTGCGTTTGATATTCGGGGCAAACGTCGCCTCATCGTGGTTCTGCGGTACCGCTGTGATCTCGCCTGCCAGAAGCTGTGGCACAGTTTCGATCAGAAGCTTCGCACCTGCCACGGCTAATTTGTCATGCAAAAGACCCACGGTGTCGCGCTCCTCAATCGGGACGACGACCTTGGAGAGCATGTCCCCTGCGTCAAGTGCTTCCACCATGTACATGATCGTGACGCCTGATTCTTTTTCCCCGTCTACGATGCACTTGTGGATTGGTGCACCCCCGCGGTATTTAGGCAAAAGGGAGGCGTGGACGTTGATACAGCCATGCTTAGGCACGTCTAACAACGCTTTCGGCAAGATTTGGCCGTAAGCGGCGGTGACGATCAGGTCTGGCTGGATCGCCATGATCTCGGCGAGTGCTTCGGGCTGCTTGATTTTTTCAGGCTGGTAGACCGGGAGATTGTGCTTCTCCGCCGTTTCCTTGACAGGCGGCGGGGTCATCACTTGCTTGCGGCCTACTGGACGGTCTGGCTGGGTCACGACACCGACGACATCATACCCGGCCTCGATGAGTGCTTCGAGGCTCTGGGTAGCGAAGTCAGGCGTCCCCATGAACAGAATGCGGACGTGATCGGTCAAGGCTTATTCCCCTTCCTCTTTCTTCGCTGGATAGACACGGTCAGCGATGTCGATGAATAGGACGCCATTGAGGTGGTCCAGCTCATGCTGGATGCAGCGGGAGGTCAGGTCGACGCCTTCGAATTCAAAGGTTTCGCCGTGGCGGTTCTGTGCACGGACTTTGACCCAGAGGTGGCGGCGGACATCACCGTAGAGACCTGGGATGGACAGGCAGCCTTCTGGATGGTTCTCGAACTGCTGGTCACGGTGCTCGATGATTTCTGGATTGATGAACTCAACTGGGCCGTCACCGCAATCGAGAACGAAGACGCGCTTGAGGATGCCGACTTGTGGGGCAGCAAGTCCTACGCCGTCTGCTTCGTACATGGTTTCTACCATATCGTCTAACAACTTGTGCAGGTTTTCGTTAAATTTGGTCACTTCTTTTGCTTTTTCTCTGAGCACCGGGTCTGGGTGCTTTACGATGGTGCGAATCGCCATGGTGGTGGCCTCCTTTTATCTTCAATCATTGCTTATAAAAGCATCTGTGGGTCAGGATCGATCGTCAATGTTACTTTCTGCGATTTCATCCAATCATCGAACTGGGCACTGGTCTGGGCCAGCAGATCCGTGATTTTGGGTTCATCCCGATATTTTAGCATGATCTGGAACCGAAATCTATCTTTGATCCGGGCAATCGGTGACGGGCAAGGGCCGATCAGCTGTGTCGTCGGGGCAAGCCGTGGTCTCAAATACCCGGCAAAATTCTCAGCGGCCCGCATCAAGACAGGCACATCCTCGTGAGAGAAGGTGATCAGCACCAGACGGTAGAACGGCGGGTACTGCCGCTCTTTGCGCATCACCATCTCCCTCTGATAAAAGCCTACGTAATCATGCTCGGTCGCGTGCACGATACTGTAATGCTCCGGCGAGTACGTCTGTACGACGACCTCCCCTTTCAACTCATGCCGTCCGGCGCGGCCTGCTACCTGTGTGAGCAGCTGAAAGGTCTTCTCAGCAGCGCGGAAGTCAGGCAGGTTGAGCGAGGTGTCGGCGGCGATGACTCCGACCAACGTGATCCGAGGGAAGTCCAGCCCTTTGGCGATCATCTGGGTACCGAGCAGGATATCGGCCTGACCGTTGCGAAACTGGGTCAAGAGCTGTTCGTGGGCGCCTTTTTTCGAAGTGGTGTCGACATCCATCCGTATGACGCGGACTCCTGGGAACAGCTTGGCCAGCTCCTCCTCGACGCGCTGTGTGCCTGTACCGAAGAAGCGGATGTGCTGGCTTTGGCACTCGGGACAATTGTTCGGCTGTGGGATGGTATACGAGCAGTAATGGCAGCGAACCGTGTTGTTGGTACGGTGATACGTAAGCGAGATGTCACAATGCGGACAGCGCAGCGTATGACCGCACTCCCGGCACATGACAAAGGTGGAAAAGCCGCGCCGGTTGAGGAACAGCACGATCTGCTCCTTCTTTTGCAGACGGTCTTGGATCATCTCGTGGAGACGGCGGGAAAACATCGAGACGTTCTTGTCACGCAGCTCATCACGCATATCGACGATGTGGATCTTCGGAAGCGGACGGTTGCCGACCCGTTCTGCCATCGTCAAGAGCTCGTAGCGTCCGCGTGTTGCCAGCGCATACGTCTCCAGCGCCGGAGTGGCACTCCCGAGGATCAGTACCGCGTCATTAGCCTTCGCCCGCCATGTCGCCACATCGCGAGCATGGTAGCGAGGGGTCTCTTCCTGTTTGTATGTGCTCTCGTGCTCCTCGTCGATGATGATCAGGCCCAGATTGCGGAACGGGGCAAAAATCGCCGAACGCGCCCCCACCACTACCTGTACCTGACGACGCAGGATTTTGCGCCATTCGTCATAGCGCTCCCCTTGGGACAAAGCACTGTGGATCACGGCTACATTATCTCCGAAGCGACCTTTGAACCGCTCCACCATCTGCGGTGTCAGCGAGATCTCGGGTACGAGAAAGATCGCTTCCTTTCCTTTTGCCAAGGTCTGCTCAATCGCTTCCATATAGACCTCGGTCTTCCCGCTCCCTGTCACCCCATGCAGTAAAAAGGAAGCAAACCGATCCTCATAAATCGGCGGCAGGATCGCGGCAAGCGCCCGTGCCTGCTCAGGTGTCGGTTGGTACTTCTGGGGGGTAGGGAACTTGCGGTCTGCGTATGGGTCACGGTAGACCTCGATCTGCTCGGTCTTCACCCAGCCTTTTTTCTCCATCGTGTTAATCGTGGAGCGCGTGATGTTAAGCAGCTCCATCACATCAGCGATAGGCACAGGCTCTGTCTTACGCACGAGCAAAAGCAACACATGCTTCATCCGCTCCGAACGTGGGGGCAGGTCTTCGACGATCTGCTGTACCTCTTCACGCGGCAGGGTGAGGCTGACGTGTGCTACTTTTTTGCGGGTGATCCGGTCTTTCACCTGATATTCAGTGGCGATCCATCCGGCTTTGATCCATCCGGGGACGAGCATGAACTCTTCGGAAAAGCGCTTCTCCGCCTCCCCCATCTGGATCGCGCCGTGATCTGCCACATAGCGGAGCATGCCGTAGGTGGATGCAAGCTCTGGCGTGAGGCTTTCGGTGGCGACAAGCCATTTCTCGGCCTTGCCTTTGAGCACAGCAGGCAGCATCGCGGTGAGCGCCATCGTCCACGGGCAGAGATACTGTCGGCCCATCCACTCGCCCATGCGGATCAACTCTGTGGTCAGCGGCGGTTCATCGTCGAGGACGGAGAGTACCTCTTTGAGCTTGGTGGCGGCTGGTTCGGGCAGGTCTTCATCCGCGAACAGTCCAAGGCCATAGGTGGCTGGTTCATCAGTCGGATCAGCGGATGTGGCTGTGGATGGGTTAGCAGATGCATGTCCGATCAGCTCCACCACATAGCCCTGCAGCTTGCGCGGGCCGAAGGGAACGACGACACGGCTTCCCTCTTGGATCAGCGGAGCCAGCCAGTCGGGGACGAGGTAATCAAAGGGGCGGTTCGTGCGGTTCGTCGGTACGTCAACGATGACTTTGGCGATCAATCGCATCCCTTGGGCTACCTCGTCATGCTTGCCTGTATTTTGGTCAGGGCCACATCAAACAGCTTATCCGCCACCGCACGCTTGCTCATCTTGTCCAACGCGACCTGATCCCCATCTTTACTAAAAATCGTAACGATATTGGTATCGCCGCCCATGCCGGCACCTTCCTGCAGCACATTGTTGGCTACGATCATGTCCAGATTTTTGCGGGCGATCTTATCTAGTGCGTACTTGGCGAGATCCTGTGTCTCAGCGGCAAAGCCGATCAAGAATTGATTATGCTTCTGCTCGCCCAAGGTTCGCAGGATATCCGGGGCTTTTTCCATCTCGATGGTCAGTTCATCCCCGGTTTTCTTCATCTTATGTTCGTAGGTGACCTTCGGGCGGTAGTCGGAGACAGCGGCAGATTTGACAACCACATCAGTCACAGGGTACACCGCCAGACAGGCATCCAGCATCTCCTGTACCGATTCAACCGCGACAAAAGTAACCCCATCCGGCTTCGGCAATGCGGTTGGTCCGCTCACCAAGACAACCTCTGCCCCACGGTCGCGGGCTGCTTCTGCGATCGCGTAGCCCATTTTGCCGGAAGCGTGGTTGGTGATGTAGCGCACAGGGTCGATCTTCTCTCGGGTGGGGCCTGCGGTGACGAGGATTTTGAGTCCAGCGAGATCGCGTGCGTGGGTGATGGACGATCCAGTGGATGCTGATGGGTTCAAATACGGTTGATCCACAGCCACAGCAGGTGCATCCGATACAGGATGAACCTCCTCCTGCCCCGCAAAATACTGCTTCACCACTTCCACAATCTCTTCCGGCTCTGCCAGCCGTCCCCTTCCTACCCAGCCACATGCCAGAAACCCCTCGCCCGGCTCGATAAAACGGTAGCCCCATCCGCGAAGCTTGTCCATGTTCTGCATCACCGCTGGATGTGCGTACATATTCACATTCATGGCCGGTGCGATCATCACAGGTGCTTTGGTCGCAAGCAGGGTGGTGGTCAGCATATCATCGGCGATGCCGTGGGCCAGCTTGCCGAGCAGGTTGGCTGTAGCGGGTGCGACCAGTACGAGGTCGGCGCGGTCAGCCAGGTCGATATGGGCGATCACACTCACGTCAGGCTCGGTGAAGGTGTCTGTATACACAGGCAGATGGGACAGCGCTTGAAAAGTCAGCGGTTGAACGAACTTCTGCGCCCCCTCCGTCATGATCACATACACCTTCGCTCCGGCCTGTGTCAGCTTGCTGGTCAGTGCTGCCGCTTTGTAAGCCGCGATGCCGCCTGTGACGCCCAGCACGATGATTTTGTCTTGTAACGGTAGCATCCTACCCTCTCCTCTCACATCGATACATCCATCCATTCCGCCATCTGCCGCTTGGCGCAAAAAAACAACCTGCGGTCAGGTTGTTTCCGTGTCTAACTTAGGATTGTGGACGAATGTTGTTGTTTTCGAAAACCAGTTTGTCTTCGATGATTTCTTCGAGTGCCTGACCGACGAACTTTTTGGAGAACGGACGGGTCAGCTGCAGATTGTTTTCTTGGCGCAGTTGGCGTGCACGCTTGGACGCGATGGTCACGAGGATGTATTTGCTTTCTACCTTGTCAGTCAATTTATCAATAGATGGGAATAGCATGAGATTTAGACCTCCTTGATCATCTTACGGTATTTGTGAATCTGACGGTCTTTTTTCAGGTGCTCGGCCGTCACGATGGACTTGATGCGCTCACACGCTGATTCAACCACGTCGTTGACCACGACATAATCGTATTTTTCCATGAGTTCAATCTCGACCTTGGCCATCTCCATACGGTTGCGGATGGACTCTTCTGTCTCGGTGCCACGGCCGACGATGCGGTTGTGCAATTCGGACAGGTCTGGCGGTGCGAGGAACAAAAACGTACCTTGTGGGAACTTTTCTTTGACCTGCAATGCGCCTTGTACCTCGATCTCAAGGACAACATCGCGTCCACTTGCCAGTGTCTCTTCGACGAACTTGCGCGGGGTTCCGTAGTAGTTGCCTACGTATTCGGCCCATTCGAGCAGCTCATCGTTTTGGATCATGTGCTGGAACTCTTCTTTTGACTTGAAAAAATAATTAACTCCATCCACTTCACCCTCGCGTGGTTTGCGGGTGGTGGCGGAGACGGAATACACCAGCTCTGGCATGTACTGGCGCAGCGCCTTACATACGGTGCCTTTGCCCACGCCGGATGGACCGGACAGGACTAACAGGAGACCACTATCGTTCCCCATAATGTTGCTTCAACTCCTACTCTATTCATCAGGATCGTCATCTTTATTATTGCCCAGACGCTGTGCCACGGTCTCAGGCTGTACCGCCGAAAGAATCACGTGATCCGAATCGGTGATAATCACCGCCCGGGTACGGCGTCCATATGTAGCATCAACCAGCATACTGCGATCACGCGCTTCCTGGATGATCCGCTTGATCGGTGCGGATTCAGGACTTACGATCGAGATGATGCGGTTCGCATTAACGATATTGCCAAAGCCTATGTTAATGAGTTTAATTGCCATGTCGCTCCCCAATCCTTTCTTCCCTCACTCGACGTTCTGAACCTGCTCTCTCATCTTTTCCAGTTCGGTTTTGATTTCCACAGCGAGGCGTTGGATGGGCAGATGATTCGCTTTGGAAGCGATGGTATTGGCTTCCCGATTCATCTCTTGCAAAAGAAAATCCAGCTTGCGGCCCACTGCTTCCGTCGCATTCAACTGATCCCAAAATTGGGCGCAGTGACTGGCCAATCGCGTCGTCTCTTCAGAGATGTCCGCACGTTCAGCAAACAAGGCAACCTCCTGCATCAGCCGGGACTGATCAGGTACAAGCTCACCGGACAGATCTTGAATCCGCTGGGTCAGCCGCTTCTGATACTCTTCTGTTGCCTGCGGAGAAAACTCCAGAATCTCGTCCGTCCATGTCTGAATCTGCGTGAGGCGCATCGTGAGGTCTTGATTGATCCGCTCCCCTTCGGCTTGCTTCATCTGGTACAGATCAGCTGCCGCTGCCACCACCACTTGGGTCAGCCACTCTTCGATCTCTTCCGGGGTGACCTGTGCCACTTCTTCATGCAGCACGACACCAGGCAGGGTCAGGAGGTCTTTGGCTGTGAGTGGGGCGTGCAGGGAGAAATGTTCGTTCATCTTCGCAGCCGCTTGTGCGTAGAACTCGGCGGCCGTCCAGTCTATGGTGAACGGGGCATGATGATCACGCACCTGCTCCATCGAGATGTGCACCTCGACACGACCCCTGCGGACTTTCTGCGAAACCACGTTCTTGACTTGGGCTTCGAGCACTCCCCATGACTTAGGCAGACGTGTGATGACTTCACAATAGCGATGGTTCACGGCGCGAATCTCGGCCAAAAGCCGAACATTCCCCCTCTGTTCTTCCTTTCTTCCGTACCCAGTCATACTTAGGATCATAGGCTCACACTCTCACAGACATAAAATCGTTAACTTATTATAGGAGACAATGCTTCCCAGTGTCAACTTTTTGCACGGGCAAAAGCAGGCAGGAACCTTGGGCAAATCCGTCCTGATTATGGTACACTAATCAAATATGTTTCATCATACAGGGAGAGAAATTGAGGTGAATCACCATGGCTTTTGACGGTATCGTAACCCGTGCGGTCGTATCAGAATTACAAAAGCTGATCGGCGCACGTATCTATAAAATACATCAGCCACACTCAAGTGACATTGTGATGACGATCCGCGGACAAGGCGGCAACTCGAAGCTTTTGCTCTCAGCCAATCCGACCTATCCGCGCATGCATCTGACGACAGAGGAATTCGTCAATCCACAGGAAGCCCCGATGTTTTGCATGCTTTTGCGAAAGCACTGCGAGGGCGGTGTGATCGAGCGGATCGAACAGGTGGACATGGAGCGGATCGTCCATATCGATGTCAAATCACGGGACGAGCTGGGTGATGTGACCGCCAAACGGATCATCATCGAGATCATGGGGCGGCACAGCAACATTATCCTGCTCGACACGGCAAGCAACACAATTCTGGATTCGGCCCATCACGTCAGCCACGGCGTCAGCCAATACCGCCAAGTCCTGCCAGGCCGTCAGTTCGTCGCACCGCCGAGTCAGAATAAAAAGAACCTGCTCAATGCGACAGAGGGCTCTTTTGTCGGCGAGCTTAACTGGAATGCCGGCAAAGTGGATAAGCAGCTTGTCGACACCTACAGCGGTCTGTCCCCACTGATCGCCCGTGAGATCCTGCACCGGGCCAAGCTGCCTACGCGTGAAGCGATCTGGCGGGAGTTTGACCGCTTCATCCGTCAGGTGCGCGAAGGTGATTATCAGCCGCAGATTGCAGATACCAAGGATAAATCCTTCTTTTATATAGGCGAGCTGACCCATCTGGATGGAACAAAAGTGACACACTATCCGAGTGTGAGTGAGATGCTCCAGCACTTTTTCCAAGACAAAGCGATGCGCGATGTGGTCAAGCAGCGCGTCCACGACCTGATCCGTATCGTCACGAATGAAAAGAACAAGAATGAGAAAAAGATCGAGAAGCTCGAAGAAACGATCTCCGAAGCAGTTGACGCAGAGCGCTTCCGAATCTACGGCGAGCTGATCACAGCCAACATGCACCAGCTGCAAAAAGGCCAGACGGAGCTGACCACGGAGAACTGGTACGATGAGAACGGCGGCACCATCACCATCCCGCTCGATCCATTGAAAACCCCATCTGAAAACCTGCAAGCCTACTATAAAAAGTACAACAAGGCAAAAAACAGCATCCAAGTGGTCGAGGAGCAGATTCAACTTGCCAAAGAAGAATTCGCCTATCTCGACGGGATCCTTGTGCAGCTCTCTGATGCCAGCCTGACAGAAGCAGAGGAAATCCGCGATGAGCTGGTGGAGCAAGGTTACCTGCGCGACCGCCGCAAACGCGGTATGAAAAAGAAAAAAGACACCCGTCCCGAGCTGGATACCTATTACTCCAGTGAAGGTGTGCAGCTCCTCGTCGGCAAAAACAACAAGCAAAACGAATATCTGACCAACAAGCTGGCCTTGGGCTTTGAGACGTGGCTGCATACCAAGGATATCCCCGGCTCACATGTGGTGATCCGTTCCCGGGAGTTCTCTGAGGAAACGCTGCTCGAAGCGGCCAACCTCGCTGCCTACTTCAGCAAGGCTCGCAGCTCCGGTCAGGTTCCGGTCGACTACACCCTGGTCAAGCATGTCAAAAAACCAAACGGCTCCAAACCAGGTTTTGTCATCTATGACAATCAACGGACACTCTACATCACGCCAGACGAGTCACTGATCGAGCGTCTGCGCACCAACCAGCCTGCCAAACAAGACGCATAGCCAAAGGCGGTGTGACCATACTAAGAGCATGAAGGGAGGTGTTTGTCATAAACATCTTACTTAAGCTTTTAGCCAATGGGATCATTGCTGTACCGGGACTGATCTGGTCTGGTACATCGCTTGCCTTCGCTGTAGGGGCGGCAATCGCTCTGTCGCTGATTTCTTATTTCATCGGTGATCAGCTGATTTTGCCCAAAACCAACAATACGTTTGCCAGCACCGCAGATTTCCTGCTGAATTTTACCCTGCTGTGGGCTATGGCTGCGATTTTCAACCAGCTGTACAGCTTAAGCGGACTGTTCTTGACTGCCTTCGCACTCTCGGTTGTTGAATATTTCTACCATGATTATTTGCAGAGAAAAGGCGTACACCACTCGAAGCATCCCGGCTGATCCACGGATCTGGCCTCTTCCTACTACTGAATCATATCAGGCAGGTGACCAACAGTCATGGAAGTAATCGGTATCGTACAGACTGACTTGAATGAGTTCAATATTCTGTTTCAGGAAAGCCAGCAGCAAGACAAGCAAAAAGGCAATCAAAAAGACAAGAACAAGAACAGCGGTGACGGAGGCCAATCCGGCGGCGGTATGGATATGGGCTTCTTCAGCTTCCTCGGCGGTGATGATACGCAGGAGGAAAACCAACAAAGCGGTCATCAAGGCGGTGGCGGTCAAGGCGGCGGCGGAAAAGATGGCAGCAGCCAAGGTGACAAAAGCCAGGAAATGACCGTGCGAATCAAAGGCATCCCCGAAGGTGACAAAGCCACGTTCCTCCAGATGTATCAGCTGATCAACGACGCCAAGGAGAGCAAAGAGCTTGAACAGAAGCTGACCGTCCTCTCCCGCGGCGGCGATGAGCAGAACGGTGGAGGTTCCGGCGGAGAGAAAAAGAAAAAAGAAGGCGGTGCGGGACGCAGCGGCGGTACCCGCTCCATGAGTCAGAGCAAAGGCAGCTAGTCCCCCATCCAAAGAGTCCGGTTTCCCCTGTCGATGATGACAGGTGTGACCGGACTTTTTTTAGGTTTGTATGCTGGTTCTATCGATTCATTCCATTATTATATCCTTGCGCCACTTTATGAGATATAGTACGCTTTTGTGAGTAGCTTTTTTAACGAAATGACTAGATTTCGAGAACGGAGGGTTCTACCCCATGCTAAAACGTAAATCTATGGCGTTGCTTCTGGCCGCGGCACTCTTGCCGACAGGCGCGTACACAGCGACAGAAGCTCTGGCTGCTCCAAAACAAACGGTTGTGCAGACACAGCCGATCCAAGTTCAATACAATGGAAAAGGTCTGGCTTTCCCTGACCAAAAGCCACTGATCCGCAACAGCCGTACCCTCGTACCGATCCGTCCGATCGCCGAGAGTCTTGGCTTCAAGGTAACCTGGAACAATACCACCCGCACCGTCTCCATCTCCAAAGGTGTGACCAACGTGCAGCTGGTGATCGACAAGGCTACCGCTAAGAAAAATAACGAGTCCCTCACACTTGATGCTCCAGCAACGATCGTCAACCAACGCACGATGGTTCCTGTCCGTTTTATCGCGGAAGCACTCAACTATGCGGTGAACTGGGATAATACGACCCGCACCGTCAAAATCGCGGACCGTCAAGTGTATGGCCGCATCGACAATGTAGTCGTCTACCAAGATGAGGCGGACAAGCAGCTCAAAGCCTTCACATTCATCTTCTTCGGCAGCAAGGGCAGTACCGTCGCTGATCTGTATAAGTCCAAAGTGGCTGATGACACACTTTTCGGAAGATATCTAATCGCGAAGTACAGTGACAAGGTGAAGGTTTCGACCAAGGTGATGGATGAAATGATGGCGCTCGTCAACGAACGTACCCTTGACCGTCACAACGGCGATGCTGCTGCGTTGAAACGTGAAATGCAAACGATGGGCATCACCGAGCAGGACGTACGCGATTTTGCCTATCTCGACCTCTTCACCACCGAATATGTGCGCTCTCAGATCACCGATGCTGAGATCTCGGCCTATCACGCGGCCCACAAGGAAGACTTCATCACCTCCTCCGTGCGCCATATCCTCGTCGATACCGAAGAGCAAGCCAAAGCGGCAATCGCCCGCCTGAACAAAGGAGAAAAATTCGCAGACCTCGCGAAGGAGCTCTCCACTGACCCAGGCAGTAAAGACAACGGCGGTCTCTATGAAAACGCAGTTGTCAGCCAATGGGTTCCTGAGTTCAAAAATGCTGTTCTCACCCAAACAATCGGTCAAGTGGGTCAGCCTGTGAAATCTCAATTCGGCTATCATATCATCCTCGTCGAAAATCGTGTCGAGCATCAAGTCTCCAATGAACGTGTACGTGAAGCGATTATGCGTGAATTGGTAGAGGCGAAGACGAAAGAGGTTCGTGAGGAGATTTTTAAGAAGAAAACGAAATAGGGTTTGAGTTAAGTTATTACGAGCTGTCGACGCCAAATGAGGTGTCGGCAGTCTTTTTTTGTTTTTTGGTGGTGGCTCCGGCAGGAGCGTGAGGAGAAGAGCGTGAGGATGATCTGTTTTCCAGTCGCCTTTCCCTCACTTCGTTCAGCCGGTCTTCTTACAAACAGATCATCCTCACGCTCTAGGTGTTTTGACTGGCATTTTAAAAGAATAGAAAGATCGGCGTTCTTCTGGCTCTAGCTGTCATTAGGCATTTTGTTCTTTTGCTTTCTTTATCCACCACAGTGGTCTGAGGAGAGAGTGAGATGTGTTGTAAGGAGACCGGCCCCTCGTAGAGGGGGAAAGGCGACTGGAAAACACATCTCACTCTCTCCTCACTCCCCCTCCCCCCTTCGAGGCAAAAAAGTAGAGGAAAATGAAAAAAAAGCCTACCCAATTACTAATTGGATAGGCTCTTGTTTATGAATAGATGCCCCGCTCTGCCGTCGTGCTAGTATGTTTCTATAACCTGTACTTAACAGGTGGGTGACTGGTCCGCGCCTCTGCCTTCCCATGCGTCCAATAATGGAGGTGGGCCTGACATACTTACGGAGTTCCGTCTCCCTTCGAAACACTTAAGGTTAAAAACATAAAAAGCGTAACGAACATCGCAGGATTATGGACTTGTTTTGTTTCGTTCATTTCGTGATTCACTTGATGTTTATATATTATCACACCGTTTTTGTTTTCTCAACGTAATCTGTTGGCAAATCCGCCAAAGCCTAGGGAGATATTTGTAGTACTTTTTTCACAGGGACAGCCGCGTTTACATAATTTGCAGATAATTCCTAATCTCTCACACAAGCATACTGTTTATTCAAATTGGTTCCTTCTGCTCAGTTTATAATGTGTCCTTACCCCTCTTCCGATCTTATTTTTCCTGCATACCTTGTTGATATGGGGAACATTGACGCGCGGACCACCGCTCTGAAATGATTTTAAGACGAACAATCAGGTGATTTTGTTATGGATTTTGTACAACATTCTTTTTGTACAGCACTTGATAAAGAACTGACCTTACAAGTGCTGGAACTGAACCGGATTCCGGCTGTCCGCTTGGTTGATATCAAGAACAGTCCGTTTCCGGTTATCGGACGTATGCACGGGCATCAGCAGGGCAGTGATATTGTGGTGGTCACCAATGCTGATCAGGCTCGGGAAGAAGGCTTTGATTATTTTACCAGGATGTATGTGATCGAGTCAGAGTATCGCGTCGAAGTAGAGGGGCTTACAGTCACCAAGATTGAGGAAGCGTTTCCAGAAGAAGTAATGTGGAATGAATTTCCGATCCGGAGCGCTTCGTACGGATGGGTTTTTCGCGAAGTGGATATAGAGAGTGTGTCAAAAGAATGGCTTGATCTGTGTGTGCGCGCTCTGTATATCACCGGGCTTACCCATGGTGTGGTGAAGATCGGCAAGCTTGTTAGCGGTGCACCGATCATCATCGACATCAATCCGACAGACAAAGCGTATCAGGCTCCCGCTTATGTGCCATCCCATTCGTTTACGATGGGAGCAGACGTGGAGTTCATGATGGATTATCAGGGGCAAATGATCCCAGCCTCCCGTTTTTTCCCTAATGACGGGGGTGTCGGGTGTGACGAGCGGCAGATCGAACGGGACAGCGGGGATTATGCGCTGGTGGAGATGCGGCCGGATGCTAGCCCATCGCCCAAAAAGCTGTTTGAGAACATCCGGCAGCTGTTGGTTGAAGCCTCGGAAAAGGTCCCGTACCGTGATATTGAGTTTCGCTCCGGCAGCATGCCGTTCTCAGGATACCAATGTGGCGGCCATTTGCATTTTGGTCTGCCGATCTCCTTGCAGCTGTTGCGAGTGCTTGATCAGTATCTCGCGTTGCCGGTCGGGATGATCGAAGATTCGCGCACAGCCAAGCGCAGGCGACGGACCAAACACGGCGGACTGGGTCGCTATCGGATCAAACCATATGGCTTCGAATACATCTCCCTGAGCTCTTGGATTGCCGAACCCGAGATTACCCTAGCCATCCTCTGCCTGGCCAAAATATGCGCCAACCATTATTATGAACTCCCCGCAGACCTCCTCTTCCAACCTCTGATTCAGCGTGCCTACTACCGTGGCAACCGCCTCTGCCTCCGCCAGATCTGGCCCATCCTCAAAGACCGCCTCGTCAAAACTGCAAGCTACCCGCATTATGAAAAAGAACTGGCCCCCCTCTTCATCCGCATCGAAGAAGGCAAGCTCTGGCAAGAGTCTTCCGACATGCGCGATACCTGGGATCTCCCCCGCACCGATCAAGCGTATGACCCCGGCATGGTCATTCACCTCTCCCGAAAAATCCGCAAGCAGTTTACATTGACTACCGGTCAGACTTATTTTATCCGGGCAGGTAAAAATGTCACCCAAGCCACGATTTCCTCCCACCCCTATGCCTTCCGTGATCCTGACGCCGTACAGATCTCCAAGCCCCTCCGTGACCTTTTAGGCATCCCTGAGTGGTGGAAGCCTCGGATTTTCACTCAGGACGGCGCGATTTCGCTCGGTCCTGTCATCGGGGTCATGGCGAATAGTCCGTTTGGCCGTCAAGAAACCTATTTCCACAATCTTAACAAGCTGGGTACAGAGAAAAATATGCTGGTCTATTACTTTGAGCCAAATGATATTGACTGGCACAACATGACGATAAAAGGGATATCCCATCAAGGGCCCGGTGTATTCCCCTTCCCAGATGTCATTTACGACCGCTACTTCCTCGGTCCGTACCGCAAGAACTACAATATCGACGAGGTCAGGTTGAAGCTTATGACCATCTATGGGGTCAAATTCCTCAATCCACCGAGCCTGTTCGAGCTGACCGGGGACAAATGGCGGTCCCACCAATTGCTCGCCAAGGACAATGCCGACCTATTGCCTGAAACGCACATGCTCCAAGACCCCAATGATGTCATCCGCATGCTCGATCAGTACGGAGAGGTCTTCCTCAAGCCGATCGGCGGCGCATTGGGAGCAGGGATCATCCGTGTCACACGCCGCAACAACGGTATTTCCTGGATGGAATCAAACGCTGAAGATCCGATCCTCTACCGTGACTCTACCGAGATATACAAACATGTGAGGAAGCTAGCCGAGGCAGGCTCCTACATCGTGCAGGAGGCCATCGCCCGCAAGCAATGGAGGGGCAGCACCGTTGAAATCCGCGTCTATCTGCAAAAAAACAGCAAAGAAAATCTCTGTCGCACCGGTATGGTCGCGCGTCTGAGCAAGGGCGGTATTGTCACGATACTCACCGATGTCAACATGAAAATCAGCCAGGTGCTGCCAAAGCTCTATCCAGATGAAGCCGATCAGAAACGGATCAAGGAACGTTTGGCCAAAGCATCCCGGCGGATTTTTACCACGGTGGAGGAGCAGGTCGGCAAGATCGGTGAATTGGCGATAGACTTGTGTATCGACCAATATGACCAGATCAAAATCATCGAGATCAACTCCAAGCCAGACAATCTGTTCTCATCAGTCAAAGCCTTCCGTCTGCGGAATCTGGCCAACTATCGTCTCCTCAACTATGCTGCCGCACTTGCCGGACATAAGCCTGTCGAGAATCCCGAAACCGATCCAGACGACGCTGATTCATCCTTCCCCTCCATGTGAGGGGGTTTTTACTGAAATTTGTTATATAGGAGTGAACCCATGAAGCTTACCCTTCAAGAAATCGCCCACATCACCAATGGTCAGATTGCCAAAGGAGACCCTACGCAGCTCATCACCTTCATCCACTGCACCTGGAACTCAGCCCGCAAAAACTCCCTGCTGGTCATCACCGAGAAACAGACGGAAGCCGAGCACATCATCAAAAAAGCGGTGTCCAAGGGCTGCTCTGCCATCATCATCCCGGAAAGCCATCAGATGAGCCGCTACGATCATATCAACGCATCCTTTCTCGTCGTCAAGCATGGCCTGCGCGCCTTCCACGACCTCGCCCGCCACTACCGCTCCCAGTTCGACTTCCCGTTTATCGGCATCACTGGCAGCAATGGCAAGACGACAACCAAGGACCTGGTGGCCCATCTGCTGAATGGAATCATGCCTACGTTTAAGACTTGGAAAAACATGAACAACATCTATGGCGTACCGATCAGCCTGTTTCAGATCGACCACTCGTATCAAGCCGCCGTCCTTGAGATGGGCATGGATTACTACGGCCAGATCGACCTGATGTCCTCCTCCGTCAAGCCAGACATCGGCATCATCACCAATGTCAACGAATCACACATGAAGCTATTCGGCTCCAAGGAAAACATCGCCAAAGCCAAAAGCGAACTCCTCCCCAACATCAACCCCAAAGGCTACGCCGTCCTCAATGGTGACGACCCCTATGTCACCGGCTTCTCCCACCTCTACCCCGGCAAAAAAGTGTTCTACGGCATCCACAGCGACAACCTCGATATCAAAGCCTCGAATATTGCTTTCACGGACAAAGGCATGACCTTTGACGTGACGATCCCCGAGTACAACCTGCATCTCCCCGACCTTTTTATTCCATTATATGGCGTTCACAATGTATGTAATTCCCTGCCTGCTGTTTACATCGCGTACGAAAAAGGGCTCCCGGCCGACCTGATCCACCGGCGTCTGTCGACGGTCAAAATCACCGGAAGCCGGTTTGAAGTGCTCGCAGGCCTGCATGGCAGCACGATCATCCACGACGCATACAATGCCAATCCGACGTCGATTAAGCTGGCGATTGAGACGTTTGAGCAGATCATGCATGATAAGAAAAAGATACTGGTGCTCGGTGACGTGCTGGAGCTTGGGAAGAACAGCAAGGCGCTCCATCAGGATGTGGGTGCGTTTGTCGAGCAGCATAAGGATACGTTTGCGCATCTGTTTACGATTGGAGATTATTCCGAGCATATTTATGATGCCTTCAGCGGGGCGAAGACGCACGCGGACAGTAATGAGGATCTGCTCGAGTATTTGCAGCCGTATTTGACGCCGGAGTACGCGATTTTGTTCAAAGCGTCGCGGGGGATGGAATTGGATACGGTGGTGGATCAGATTCGTGTAGCGGAAGAGGATGAGTGAGAAGAGAAGTGAGGAAAAGCCGTTCCCGATGAGGGGGAACGGCTTTTATGCGGCAGATGCCAGTCAGAATGTTTATTGTTCTGTGATGCATCGTTTACTCATAAAAAATCCAAGCCTCTTCATAACTCCCTTTAATTCTCTCGTGTATGTTGGATAAATTATTGACCCCTCGATACCACGCAATGTAAGTCTTGTTGTCTTTGGTATAGGTAATTTTATAGATAGTATTTCCCGATCCATATTCTTCAAATGGACTTGAACTTCTGGATGGCTTCTCTATATCGGTCACCACTCCGCCATGTTGTGTAATTACCTTGTGAATTTCTTCCTTATGCAAATTTCCTCCAGCAGTGAAAGTGAACAGAATGATAGCAATTAAGCTGATAACCCCAATCCCTACAATCATTAATTTTTTTTTGGTTAATTTTGATTCCATAACATCCTCCTGTTATCAAAACTTGAGGTTTATCAAGAATTTTTTGTAAACTTAAGCTTGCTTGTTTCTAGGGGGTTCATCCCAGACTCTCACGATATCTCCGTTTATGTTAATAATCTTGTCTCCCCTCCACTCGGCAATGAAATACCCAAACAATCCAGCTTCCTTTATTTCAGTAAGGGTCGGTTCTTAATAATGATTGCGCTGGGTTCGTCTAGCCTTCTTGTTACGTTCATGATAGTCATCAAATTCAATCTCGCATTCCAAGCACATTAACAATAAAGATTGGGTCAATTCGTCTTTCAAGTATACAAGCCAACCCTGATTACAGAAGGAACACCAGTCAACCTTCCTTCACCCTATGTTTTTCTAATTGCTTTTTCCCATCAAAATCAGCAGGTTCGGGGTGATATTTGCTGTACCAAGTTGCACCATGTTTGATCCATTCCTCTCTGAATTCCTCGATTGTATAAGGATCCTCCATCGCGTCATCATGGAAACCGACTTGGAATCCACAACACGGACAGATGGTCTGAGTGGCATAGCCGTTTTCGTATTGTGGATATTCTAAGTTGTCATAACCACAGACGATGCATGTGTGTTTCATCATAAGTTCTCCAAGTTATATTTTTGCACGATCAAACCTTTTCTATTTTTAATGAAAACCGTTTGTCTTTTTGATTATATCGAAAAGCTGTCTCGTCTTTTGGCGCATTTGGGATTCGGCTAAACCGATAACATCTCTTTCAATAAGTAGTGGTTCAAGGACTGAAACAACCAATACTCCCTCAACTTCCTCGTCATTTGACACAGCCATTTTTTCCAGAAACTCAAATATTTCTTCTAGACCTTCTTGTTCCTGTAAATGTTTCACTATGTATGGAACGACTACTATGCCAAAAATAACATGGGGTAAATCTTCCTTAAGCCATTCCATCTCTTCTTCGTAATAGGGTCTAATTGCTGGTAAATGACTCAATAAATTAGAAATGAGTTTTCCATACTCCAAAACGCGACTCACCTCGTCTATTTTCCTTCAAGTTCATGTTGTAAATCGTTCATTTATTGAATACCAAAACGTTTTCTTATATATAAACTCCATAGAGTACCTATAATAGCCACAATCGCTCCCGGAATTCCCCACCAAGGCACGATCAATATGCCTATCCAAGCAAATATTGAAAGCCAACCAATATACGCCATCTTTGATTTGTTCAAACATAATAAACTACCCGTAACAACCATTAACAACACTCCGGGTATCACTCTAACATGAAATCCTGTTTGAGAAAATATAAGGTACAGGAATAGTCCCCCAATGATCAGCCAACACACTCCCGATTTAATCCTACTTATAAACGGGGTTAACATATAAAGTAGGATTATCCCTAAAAAAAGCGGGGCCAGTACGATCGCTTCAATAAGTAATTCCTCCCTAAACGACCGAGTCAATCTCCTGCGGCTACGATTGTTTTCTATAACTCTAGGGCTTTTCTACAGAGTATCTCTAATTTTTCACCAAGTTCTCTGATTTCAATGTTATCTAATATGCCACTCCTTACTTAACACCCCAAATTGAACAAAATTTCACGCTTGATGAAAAATCATCATTCGTTGTTTTATTCGGGCCCGAATTTGTCCCATGCCATCTCAAAATAATCTTTACTTATAGCCTTTGCCAGAAATACTGGATTCTGATTATAGTCATCTATCTGTGGGGATGGTTGATCTGATAATCCCGTAGGGTGTGCTATTTCGCACTCGCAGTACTCAATTTCGTCATAAGCATATCCAATCTTGCCACCATCAAAAAACTCTAATTTCCTAGTCTCATAACCATATATCCCCACTTCATAAATAATTATCTTAGGCATGTTAGGAGAGCTGTTCTTCCAGATTAACATATGATAATTCATGATCATCACCTCATTCTTTTAATCAAGTCTTTGGATCTAGGAAGCCTTTACTTGTTCAAGCAGTCTGACCAATCTTTTAATCCTCTGACTTTGAAGAAAAAGAACATTTATCAACATAACCTCATGAATAAAACGTTGGGTTTTGATGATTAGTTCATTTTTAAACTCATCCCGAGAAACCACTATATTTCTCCATGCTGGATACGTACAATCTTGAACAGACCGGGTAATGATAAACTGGCTGATTGCTTCGTCCGATCTCATTATACTGACAGTCAACTCAGTTTCTTGAACAAGAAATTCAAGCCATGTATTATACGATTCAACATCTTTAATAGCTATATACTTCTTTTGTAAGGACATATATATACCTCTAAGAGTAGCTCCAACCATGTTGATATGATATCAACTCCTTGCTCTTTCGCAGCCAGCTCGCGGTCGTGGTAATATCCATACACTTCATTTTGAAACTTTAATTGAAAAAGCCTTCCAGCCCTCCTTCATGTTCGATCTGCTCCAAATTCAACCTCTTCCAATAATGATGATCCGTAATAATTCTGTAGTCTATTTGAAACACATGATTCACCTGCCTGAACGGTAATTACCAAATATATGTATATCTTCATTTAATAAAAAATTGGGATAAGTCTTGTTCCATTTCTGTTGTAAAGGATTCGAGCGTTTCAAGTGATACATATTATCGAAATCCTCGTTCGAACCCATTTGATCGACTATTCACCTGGTGGCCCTACTCTCGGTTCATTATACTGCGCTCTTCCATCATACAACCTCGACTCCGCATCGTACACGTCGTTCGTATGGCTAGACGCGTAGTTTAACGAAAAAAAAATCCCACCAGATGGAAACAACCTTCCTCCACCCAGCAGGACCTCTTCCCTACCTGACTCACTTAATACTCCCATTCGCCCGTCTCGGCTCATACTTAATCACATTCGACCTCGACAATCTCCACGTACCAGCCCCGGCTGGTTCCCATATCCATTCCGAACCCGCTACGGCAATCGTATCAGCATTGGCGACGCCCTTAATCGCTTGGATGCCCCAAAGCACATAGACACCGTCACCTTCTGGATCAGCGGGCTTAAGCAGCTGCCAGGAACGGCTGGTCATCACACTGACCGGGCGGACGATCTGGTTGTTGCGGTAAATCCCGAGATCGCTGTATAGCTTCGCACGATCAGCTAGGTCTATCGTCGTATACTGATTGGTATCCCGCACATAGATCCGTGCCTGATAACCATCCTCCAAGGCTCCCGACATATCTAGCCCCTGCGGTACGGGCATCGGGTGAATCTCTTTGTTGCGGTACGTGTAGAGATAGTAGTTGATAATCCCCCCGCTGCCGCCTGTCTCTGCTGAGATGAAGATCTCTGGAACCTTGTTGCCTGTCACATCCACGAACTCCAGAGACGGCGAGTAGCCGCCTTCGATGTCATACGAGACGATCTGATTGGTGATGGGGTCTTCGACGCCGAGGTAGAGTTTCTCATAATAGATGTTGTTATCCTTGCGGGGGCGGCCAGCCAGAACGATCCGGTCTGGTCTGGTATCTCCGGTGACATCCACGGACGCTTCTTTAATCGTGACGGCATCCTTGGGAAAAGGCATCTTTGCCTGCGGGATCGCTTCTGCTCTGCTCTCGATACCCGCTGCACCTACCAGCAGGATAGCCAGTGCGCTTGCCAGAATCATTGGTTTCATATCAGTTGGGCTCTCCCTTGCTTCGTCAGAATCTGCATCACCCTTAGTATGACGATTCGGGAGGGAATGCATCCGTCTTCCTTTCCACATAACCGAATGGATCGGGACACCAGCCGAACCGAGTCTCTGTGTACGTCATGTATAGGCCCGCGCCCTGCCCGTCCCAACACAAAAAGGATACCGCCTAGTTATGCCTGATGACATAAGCCTTTGGGGGTATCCTCCATGTAATTATGCGGTTGCTTGTCTATTCACTTACAACTTTGGTATAAACACTGCTCGCTGTGATGTAGGCGAGACGGCCGTTCATCCAGATTTCATAGTAGTAGTTGTTATATTTACGGATGTATGGTGCCTTTTGTCCAAGGTACAGCTTGCCCAGCTGAGTGCTGGACAGAGACGGACCAGAGAAATAGGAGACCCAGCCATTGTTGGTCATCACGTATTGACCGGTGACGATTGGCGGCTGTGTCGTGCCGGTACTGGTGCTAGTGCTAATTGGTGTGCCGCCTGGAATCGATGGGTCTGTCGTGACAGTGAGACCGCCTGTCCACGTCTGGCCGAGGTTGTTTGGCTCTGTGTGGGTGTAGGTGCTGCTGGCTGTCACGTATCCTGTTTTGCCTGCGTATTGGATCTCATAGTAGTAGCTGTTGTACTTGCGGATGATCGGTGCGTACTCTCCGATATGCAAGGAACCAAGACGCGTGCTGCTGGTGTTAGGCTGGGAGAGGACACCGACGTAGCCGGAGTTCGGGGTGATATAGGTTTTGCCGTCGGTAAGTGCTGCTGCTCCCGTGTTCTGAATCACTGGCATGGTGATTGACTTTTGCGGCTTAAGTACGTAGGATTTCGGGATGACTGGTGCTTTAGCCTCGTGACCTGGAATCACTTTGCCTGCTGTCCACGCTTCTTTTGGCAAGACGCGCTGTGCGCTGTGGAAGTTAGAGCCATACCAGTAACGGAAATCATTGACGATCCCAAGGGTTGTCGCATTGCTCTCGGTGGTTCCGATGACGGCTGGCTGACCGTTGAGCATCCCGATGAAGATAGCAACGTGGCTGATATACTTCTGACCGGAAGAGTTAACTGCATACCATGTCAGAATATCGCCCGGGCGAAGGTTCTCTGTACCTTTTAACTTCCACGCGCCGTTTTCGTATGCGGAAGAGACTCCCGTGATTTTGTAACCCACGTTATCGTACTCGACGGATGCATTCGTCATGTTATAGCCGAAATCTCCGAAGACCAGACGGGTATAGCTGGAGCAATCGATAATCCCCTCTTCTGGATAGGAGTTCCAACCATGACCATAGACGGCATATCCATTTTCCATATACCAAAACGCGCGTTCCATGATTTGATCGGCCAAACTGCCTTTGATGCTGCTGTAGGCTTGTCTGTACTGATTCACTTTGACCAGCTCGTCTGACTGGTAGTTGGAAAGATACTTGTTATAGTTGGTCAAGGCGGAATCCGTGGTCCATGTAGTAGTCGATGCGACAACAGGACTGGTGACAAACGCCGCTCCCAACAAAACGGAAGTTACTGCTGTAAGAACTGCCTTACGCTTACTCATCAACATACTCACCTTTTTCTCAAATAGTCTGAAAATACCGTGATGTTATTTCTGTTTTCCCTACACACTATGGTATCGGTTGATCTCCCATGCTGTTACATGGTCATTTGGGCCTGAGTCTTCCGTCCTGCATGTCCTGTTTTCGTTGCTTAGGTCTATGTATAAAAAAAGCTCCCACGAACATCGCAGGAGAAGAGTATCAGCAGGTTATGGGGGGTAAAAGTAAGAACACTGTTATGTTAACACAGTTAACTTGGTAAGTGTATATTGAACTTTTTCCTCTATTGGTAAAAAGATTTTTTCAGTTGCTGGAAGGGGGAGAGCGAGAGCATGATCTGTTTTTCAGTCGCCTTTCCCCCTATGGGGCCGGTCTCCTTACAAACAGATCATGCTCTCGCTCTAGCTTCCTGGCCAGCTGAAAATCGGGGCGATGATAATAGTAAAAGAAGAAGGCGTCGATCCCGGTATGTGATGGGAATGCGGACGCCTAGGGATTGGTGAGTGTTTCGCACCATGAATGTGAACTATATCTGTAACGGTATTAAGAATACGTCTCTACCTGATTTCGCGTGCGTTTGGCTTGGTAGAGGGCTTTGTCGGCGGCTTGGATGAGACCTTCTGGGGTGGTGAACATGCTTGGTGTGATGGTCGCTACACCGGCGCTGATGGTGACGTATTTGCCGACTTTGGATTGGCTGTGTGGGACTTGCAGGGACTCTACCTGATGGCGGAGGCTCTCGGCGATCTGGACGGCCTCGATCTGGCTCAGGTTGGGAAGCAGGATCGCGAACTCTTCGCCGCCGTAGCGGGCAACGATATCTTCAGGGCGTGAAGCCATGCCTTCCTGCAGGACCTTGGCTACCAGCTTGAGGCAGCTGTCGCCGCCCAGATGGCCGTAGGTATCGTTGTAGGCTTTGAAGGAGTCGATGTCGACTAGGATCAGGGAGAGCGGCAAGCCACACTCGGAGAGGCGTTGCCATTCCTTTTGGAGCATTTCGTCAAAGTAGCGTCGGTTGGCTGCTTCTGTCAGCCCGTCGATAAACGAAATATGCTTGAGCATCGTATTGGCTTCCTGCAGCTTCTGCTCGGCCCGTTTGCGCTCGTTGATGTCGCGGGTGACCGTGATGATCTCTTCTATTTCACCGGTCGTGTTGTTGCGAATCCCCTTGGTTGTGGTCTCCACCCAGATATATTTGCCGTCTTTGCGGCGAATCCGATACGTCGGATGGGTTACGACATCGGTGCGGAGGATTCTTTCATGGGACTCACGCACGATCGAGACATCTTCCGGGTGAATTAAGGTATACGTAGATGTGCCGACGACCTCCTCCGGTTCATATCCGAGAATGGTCCGAACTGCTGGGGACATATAGGTGCAGATTTCATTCTGACCGTGGCGGGCGATGATATCATTGGCATTTTCGGTCAACAGGCGGAAGAGCTCCTCACTCTCGCGCAGTGACTCCTCTGCTTCTTTACGGCTGGTGATGTCGCGGAGATAGACAGAGAGTCCGTCTTTGGATGGGAACACACGGACATTCAACCAGATACAGAAAGGTTCGAAATGGCTCTCGAATTCCACCACGATCTGCTTCTTCATCGCATCCTCGTAGGCATGCTGGAATGGAGAATTCAAGATCAGCGGGAATTCATCCCAGATCACTTTCCCGATCAAGCCATCACTGCCCTTGCCCAGCATCCGTTCAGCCTCATGGTTGACGTACGTGAACCTCCATTCTAGATCGAGCGCGAAAAAGGCGTCGGTGATACTCTCCAAAATGTTGCTGACCAGCTCTTTGGACGCTTGAAGATCTTTTAATGCTCGGGTTTGCTCCGTAATATTCTTGGCTATTCCATGCGCTCCGACGATCTTACCAGACACGATGATGGGGACGATCTTGATCAGCGTGTCGATCACATGGCCGTCTTTGTGAATCAATACGGACTCAAAACGGTCGGACTGCCCCAAGTTGACATACGTGATGGCCTGCTTGGCCCGTTCACGGTCCTCCGGTCGAATCATCGGCTCAAAGGACATGGAAAGCAATTCTTCTTCTGAATAGCCGGACATGCGGATGCACGTCGGATTGACCCGGACGAATCGCCCTTTCAGATCGAGTGAAAATACGGCATCGCTGTTGTAGAGGAACAGTGATTTGAATCGTTGCTCGCTTTCTTCCAACAGCTTGATGTTCATATCGATGGTCGCTGCCATCTGGTTGAAGGTCTCACAAAGTTCAAGCAGTTCCAGCGGGGAGTCACCCAGCTGATCGGTCCGGATCGCCCAACGGTAATTCCCGTCCCTGATGACCTGCGTCCCCCTGCGTAATGACTGGATCGGCCGCTCCATCTTGCCGGCTACTCTGATCGCCAGATAGATGAACAGAAGCAGCACCAAAATGGTCAAAAAGATCATCAGCACCAGACGTTCATACATATCCGTCAAAGCGGTATGCTTGTCCATCTCCCCGATAATCAGCCACTTCCCGCCATTAGTCCAGCGGTATGCACCGTATACCTCTTTCCCCCGGTAATCCAGATAGGATTCGAGGACGGGTCTGTTTTTCAAAGCACTGCGGACGATCTCCGTATCTACTTTCATCTTAAGGCGAACCGAGCCGCCGATTTTTCGGGGTATCGATTCCTTGAGCGCATCCGATTCAGTAAGCAGCACACCCTCTCTGTTGACCAGATAGGTGGTTCCTTTCTCCTCATGGGAGGTGCTGTTAATGATCTTGTCAATCTGGTCAGGCTTGACGACACCAAGTACCAGACCTTGCACATTTCCCTTGTAATCCCGGACCGGAGCAGAAAAATAAATATTGGGTTCCCCGGTCAGTCTCCCGACAATCACGTCAGAGATGTACTCCCGGCCCTTCATCGCCTGCTTATAATACTCCCGATCGGCAAAATTAAGCTCATGGATACCTTTTTCTGTCGTGATCACAAGGTTCCCCTTCTTGTCCAAGAAGTTGATCACGGTAAAATCATTCCGGTTATTCAAGGCAAACTCAAAGTTGGCCCGCATCTCTTTCAAATCCAGCATGCGGGAACTGTTACGGGAAGCCATCGCGCGGATATCTTCTGCACGTTCTGCAAACCAATATTCAATAAATTCACTCTGCATCGTGGTGACGGTCCGAAGCGTCTCGATACCTTCCCTCTTAGATTCGTTATATTCAAGGAAAGAGTATACGGTAATACTTAAAATCCCTAACAAAACGACGGTCAGACTGCCCCAGAATTGAAGCTGTCCCTTCATGCTGTGCAAATGAAACATGCGGTGTATCATACGCATAAAAGAAACACTCCTGTACTTACATCTATCATTCATTATTGTTACTTTTTGTTACTTATGTTTATTACCCTGTCCGTCTTATGTGAAAACATCTTTTATTCGACTGTTCTTTATTACCATACAATAAAAAAGAGCACCTGACCCGGTGCTCTTTTTGAGAAATTCCGAATTTATTGTTACATTTTTAGTTAACTTGTCGAGACATGCCGCTCCAATAGTGGTCACGGATGCTGCGCTTGAGGATTTTGCCGGGACCGCTTTTGGGAAGCTCTGCTGCAAAATCGACGGATTTGGGGACCTTGTACCCGGCGAGATCACGGCGACAGTGCTCAATTAATTCTTCCTCTGTTACAGTGCAGTCTTTTTTGAGCACGACCACGGCTTTCACGCTTTCGCCCCATTTTTCATCAGGGACGGCGACGACTGCGGCTTCCAGCACAGCCGGATGGGTATAGATGACATTTTCCACCTCGACCGAGTAGACATTTTCGCCACCGGTGACGATCATGTCTTTTTTGCGGTCGACGATATAGATAAAATTCTCCCCGTCCACGGTCGCCATATCCCCTGTATACAGCCAACCGTTGACAATCGTTGCCGCTGTCTCTTCCGGGCGTTTCCAATAGCCTGCCATCACATTCGGTCCTTTGGCAATCACTTCTCCCACTTCCCCCGGTGCCACATCTTCCCCCTTCGCATTGACGACACGCACCTGCACGCCCGGCAACGGCTGACCTGCCGAAGTCAGACGGGAGACGATATGCTCCTCTCCCTCCAGCACATGGTCCTCGGCACTCAGGATCGTCAGCAACGGTGCCGCTTCGGTCTGTCCATACCCCTGATAGTAGCGTACCGGCAGGAGGGTCATCGCTTTGCGCAGCACCTCGGTCGGACAAGGGGACGCACCGTAAAGGATTTTGCGCAGGCTACTGACATCATAATCGGACAGTGACGGGGTATGAATCAGCATATTGATCATCGTCGGCACCAAAATCATCGACGTCACCCGCTCGCGCTCCACCAAGGCCAGCAGCTTCACCGGATCAAACATCCTCATAAAGATATGGGTTCCCCCGACAACTGTCGTTCCAAACGTCGAGCAGCCATCTGCGAGATGATACATCGGGGCTGCGTGGAGGTAAATCTCCTGTCTTGTAAACTCAAGAGCTATGGCAAAATTGTAAGCATTGCTCATCAGATTGCGGTGGGTGAGCATCACGCCTTTTGGCATACCTGTCGTGCCGCCTGTGTAAAAAATCCCGGCCAGATCATTCTCGCAGACACGGTACACGTCTTCAATCGGCGAAGCCTCCTGCATGAACGCCTCATAAATAGTTGTATCTGCAACTTCTCCACCGTCTTCGCACAGGATGAACCGCTCGATCCCCGCGGCCTCTTTTTGCAGTGTCGTAAGCATCGGAAGGAATTCCCGATGAAAAAACAGGAGCTTGGCGTCCGCATCATTGAGGATAAACGTAACTTCGGGTGCGGACAGTCTGGTGTTGATCGGTACAGCGACGGCCCCGAGCATCGTGATCCCAAACAACAGCTCCAGATATCTGGATTCATTGAATAACAGGATCCCTACCCGATCCCCTTTGCGGACGCCGGAAGCCTCCAAGGCCCCCGCCAGTCTGGTGACGCGTGCGAACATCTCACGGTAGGTGATCCGCTTTTCTCCGTCGATCATTGCCAGATGGTTTGGCCGATTTTTTGCTGATGCGAGCAGTGCTTGTGTTGAGATCACGAAAATGCCCCCTTGTGTAGTCTCTTTTTCGGCATTATATGCTTGGGGATGGGAAAAATTGTGCGTGGGCTCGGAGGAGGATGGACGGGGTTCGCCTTGTTGAAAACCCGCAGGGGGAGTATTGACTGTCCGCTACGGAAAAAACGCTGGCTTGTCCGGGGCAAAATGTTCGGAGAAGCGGGTTCAAGCGATGGGGTTGACCCTGAGAGGACTCGAAGAGGACTTAAAGCGCCAGCGCTTTTTCCGTAGCTGAGATGGTTTCCAAAGAGGCTTTCCCCGTCCATCCTCCTCCGAGACCATCACACTTTTGAAGGGAGACGGGGATGAAAAGCGGTCGGCGTTGTTTGGCGAATAGCTCAAACTTTCGGCTCTGGTTTTGTTTCTTTTGATCTTTTGTTTTTTGCTTTTTATTTCTACTCATCCCAAGGTATCTGCTGGCGAGTTCGGTTCACGAAAGCCGCGTAGAGAGGAGCAGGGTTCCCGAAGGATAGCCCTTTGACCGTCTAACCTAGCGGAGAAAGTAGTGAATGGGGAGTTCTTTTAGGGGGGAATAGTCTCACTCCCTTGCGCTACCCAGATGTCCCCTCTCATCGGGGGATTGAAACATTTTCCACCCGTACCCCATTCGCTACTTGCATAGCGGGCAGTATTATCTTCCTTGCAGATTGTCAAGTTGCCCCGCCACACGCCCACCTGCTCCTCTCCCTCCGCACCTACTTAATGAACCGAATCGTCAACGGATACCGATACACCTCACCATCGTTCGCTTTAAGCGCAGCCATGATCGTCACTGTCATCCAAAACAATCCCAGGGCAATCAAGGCAAAGATACCGATTACGACAATGGTAAGCAAAAACGAGACAAACGCATACATCATCGTGCTGATGGCAAAATTGAGCGCCTCTTTACCATGATGATCGACAAAAGCACTTTGTTCGCGCTTGCTTAACCAGACCACCAGCGGTCCGATAATATTGCCAAATGGAATGATAAAACTGGAAAACACAACCAAATGGGCAACCATCGCCCATGTCCGCTCATCCTTGCTTGGTGTCATGTGATCCATCTGGCTGTCTCCTTCCTGCATGTGAGCTGTTTGTTGCCATCGTATGGGGATGGACGGCAAAAGTTGCTCCTCCCCAAGTCCCGTGATGATACAAAAAAAGCGCCCGTATCAGGCGCTTTTTTCAAGGAAATATGCGTAGGGGAAGCTATTCTTAGTAGTAGTGGTGTCCGTGGTGTCCGTGATGACCATGATGACCGTAGCCGTAGCCGGAGCTGGAACTGCTGCCGTGACCGTAGTGACCCATAGAGGAAGAAGAGGAGGAGTCGTGACCTTTGGAGTGATGGTGGCATTTCTTTTTGTAGTAAGGAACCAGTTTGCATACTTTTTTATAATATTTCTTCTTGCAGCAAGTTTTGCAGTGGCATTTGGTTCTGCACTTACCTCTTTTGCAACCGTGACCCATTACACTTCACCCTTTCTTGTAATTGGTACAGTACAGGGTATGAATGAAAAGGGTTAGAGGAATGGTACAGGTACCCACAGACTGCAAAATCAGCGGATGTCACGGTCAGACTTGTCCTGACAGGCGAACGAACAGCTATTGGGATACAATTTTGCGCAGCTCGGTAATCCCATGATGATCCGGTATCTCACGGAACTCCTTTACTTTGGGGAGGGTAAGCAGATTCGGGCGGGTCATGTAGCCCGGCTTAGAGATATAGACGACATCACACATCGCGATTAAGTCAAATACGTCCGGGTGATTGGCTTCGATCGTATGCAGGTCCAGATGATGAATCCCGGCATTGTGCAAGTCATCGATCATCCCCTCTGCTCCACGGGTGGTAGCGCAGATCAGCCCCACTTTGGTATGGCGGGGATAAGCATCGACTTCCGGGATGACGACGGTCGGGTCTGGGATGAAATCGAGGCTTACCACCGGAGGCGCCTCACGCGGCAGGGACGGCATTACCTGATCGCTGACAGACGGATGGACGACGACCGCGCGATATTCCTGCAGGAAGTTGCTGTCCGCCTCAAGCCGCTCCCAAAATGTCGTGAGCGTCCAGCCCTCCACCATCGCGCTTGGCAGATGGTATTGAACCAACCGGCAGTATTCAGCCAGCTCCAGCTCGGTAAACCGTAAAAACAGCACGGGAAGCTGGTTGATTTCTTTTTGGACGATCCCAAGCACGCGGGCAAATTCGTCGAGCGAGTAGCCCATCGCTTTTACCTTGTGCAGGGTTTCCTTGGCCAGCAGGGTGAGATGGGCGGGGTTGCGTGTCAGCTGCGGGTCGTTGACGATATTGCTGACCACGGTGCCGCGTCCCTGCCTGGAGTCGACGAGACCCTCTTGTTGCAGACGCAGATACACACTGCGGATCGTATTGTAATTGACGTGCAGCTGGGCAGCCAGATCACGCACAGGGGGCAGCTGGGTATGGGGAGCCAGTTCACCGCTGCGGATCAGTGAGGCAATCTGCTGGTAAAGCTGCTCGTGATAGGAGAGGCTCGTTTCTTTATTCAGAGTAAGGCGCAGCATGAGGATTCCCTCCAGTATCATCCGATGTAAAAAAGGTAAGCTTAATAGTATAGCAATTCTACTTTTTTCGTCAACGAATCAGGTACAGATGGATGATTGCACGGTACAGAGGACATACTACGGACATATTTGGGAAAGGAAGGTGAACACACGATGGGCGAACAAAGCCGTTTCAAACCAGGAGACAAAGCTCCCAACGACGGTCACTACATGGAAATCAGTGAGAACGGTCCAGGTGCCGGCATCATTGATCCTTTGCATGTTGAGCTGCAAAAAGGTCAGCATTTCCCGGCAACACGCAACAAAAACCGTGTCTGGGTAAGAGCATAACCGTCCCACTCTACATCTATACAAAGAAAGGTGGCATCCTCTTCCCATGAAAAAGGATGCCACCTTTTTTATTTAATCCTCGTCCTCTTCGCCTTCTTCTTCCTCTTCATCCCCGGTCAGCCAGATGATCGTGACCCCGAGGCTCTCGAGCAAGGAGATCACTTCACGGTTCAGCTCTTCATCATAGAGCAGTCCCAGACTTTCGACGAGCTCCAGCTCTTCCAGATCGCCTTTTTCAGCGTCTTCGATCAGTTCAATGATTTCATCCATGCGTTTTTGTTTCAGTGCTGCGAGAATTTCTGCTTTTGTCATAGGGAATTCACCTCGAAATTTTGCTTGTACACTACTATAATAAAGGAAAGTCAAAGGAAACAGGTGAAAAATATGTATCCGACTGCCTATCAAGAGTACCTGGTTCATTTTCACGGAGACCGTGATTATTTTGAATGCCACGAGATTCTCGAAGAATATTGGAAAAGTCTTTCTGACGAAACACGCTCACACGTCTGGGTCGGCCTGATTCAGATCGCGGTCGGGCTGTATCATCACCGCCGCAACAATACCGCGGGAGCTGCCAAAATGCTGTCCAGCGCTGTCCGTATCCTTACTGAACATGAGACAGAGGTAGCCGCGCTTGGCCTTGATCCCGCCGCACTCAAGATTGCTCTTGGCACACGCGTCGAACAGATCGCCGCAGGTGAGCCGTACACCAGCCTCAACCTGCCGATTGCCGACGAAGCTCTGCATACGCTGTGCCAGACGCTCTGCTCGGAGAAGGGGCTGGTGTTCGGTCAGCCAAGCAATCTCGCTGACGAGTACCTCATCCACAAGCACACCCTGCGCGACCGCTCTGACGTGATTACCGAGCGCCAGCGCAATCTCGATGCCAAGCAGCAACACCGGGGGACCGCTGGCGCATAAGCCTATATACCGGGCACAGCGCTGTGCTTCATCCCAAAGCACGTATGCTCCCTACATCCCTTCTTCACCTACTTCGAGATACTTCGCAGGCAACTCCGCGACAAAATAATACCGTTCCCCAATCCGATTGAAGCGTATCCCATCGCGGTGCGCTTCTTTTGCATTGACCGGGATGATGATTAGACCATCTCCCACGCTCCCGATATCCTCGGGGTTGACGGCGAGCTGCACCATGTCGCTTGCAATCGGGATCAGGCCTATCCCGCGAATCTGTTGCAGCAGCTTGCGGTGGGTTCCATAGTACAGCGTGTCGGGCGGGGTTTCTGCTCTGCCCTTATGATCCCGACCGGGAGAGAAGCCATAGGTCGTACGGATCAGCGCCCCGCCATCCCACTCAAACTGCTTTTTCGGGTCATGCTCTACCACCTGGCGCAAAGCATCCAGATCCGCTCCCTCGACTCCCTTGAGCGTCCGTATGTAAGGCAGAAGTTTTTCAACGGAAGTGAACCCGTACGTATCAAAATAGAGGAATATATTTCCACTGTTTTGTCGTAAGATACTTAGTAGACGGTTACGTAATCGCTCCTCCACATAATGCACCACCATGTTTATCCCTCCTGAACATCCAAGCTAGAATACAAACGTAACCAGCACCACCATCAGCCCCAAATCAGCCAGCAGATGACTCACCCATGTCGCATAGACACCATGGTAATGAAGCTTCAACCAGCCCCAGATGTTGCCGACGATAAAGACCAGCCCTGTGATGATCAAGCCCCATTTAACCCCAAACAGAATCGAAGCCAGAATCAGATGGTACAGGCTGTAAAAAAAGCTGCTCAACAGCACGGCGCGCACCCGCGACATACTCGGCAACAACCGCTCCAGCACAAAGCCCCGCCACAACAGCTCTTCCAACAGAGAGTTGATCACCGTTATATATAAGACGAACAGGCCAATCCAATCCGAGGTAAGCCCCCAATGCATCAGCACCCGCCGAATCCATAACGCATTCACTTCTGTCGTCAATAGAAGCCACGAACCGATGAGAATGGCAAGAAAAAGAACCGTACCCGTCAAAAAACCAAAAAACAAGCCCTCTGCCTGGTGAAACAAATCATCGCCCCAAGCATTCCGCCAATGCTCTGTCAAATACCCTTCCCAATACCCGTGGAACAAAGGTACCACTAGACAAACCACCACATGAAATGATACAAATGTTACAAACAAACTTTGACGCTCGACCAATCCGTAATAAATGCTGATCGAAGCGAGGAAGCCATAGCAGATCATCATCAAGAGCGATTTTCTCTTCGCGATCAACCCTAGTCCCCCTTTCGTCTATGCAAAAAAGCATGGTTCTTTTAGATTATTTCTAAAGCATTTTCCCTATTCACCATACTAAAAATCCATTATTTAACAAATATCAAGCCAAAAAAGTATCAAAAAACGTAATTTTCAACTTTTCCTCATTATGTAAAAAATGGTATACTAGGTTTCGGTACTACTTTAGTAGAGATAGAGAAAATTTTATAGGGGGAGTGATTCATATTCTGTTACGAAATAAATCTTTCGTCCTGATTATGACTGGTGAAGTTGTTGCCGGAACGGGCATGTGGATTGGGATCATTGCCAACCTGGCTTTTTTAACCCATCTCGTTCCTTCTGATTTTTTGAAAGCGCTCATCTTGATGGTAGGACTCTTCGTGAGCCTGCTGATCTCTCCAAAAGCAGGTGAGTTGATCGACCGCTTCGATAAGAAAAAAATCCTCTTTTACGCCACCTTGATCCGATGTCTGGCGCCGACCTCGATGTTCTTCGCGATTGCCTACGATTCGATCAGCTGGATGGTTGTATCAACGATTTTTATCCAGATGGCGGCGACCTTCTACATCCCCTCGGCGCAAGCCTCGATTCCTTCGATTGTGCCGCAGACAGAGCTTTTACGGGCCAACAGCATCTATATGAATGCAGTCACGCTCTCTCGGATCGGCGGTACGGCTCTCGGGGGTCTTCTGGTGACGATGATGGATCTGATGACCTTGTACATGATTACACTGGTCTCTTACGTTATTCTTGCTTTCTTAATCTCTCCCATTCAGATTCCGAAAATCGAGCGAAAATCAAAAGCCCAATCCGAACAGGTGCGGTTCCGCGAAGTGTTTGGCATGGTACGGTCGGAACCGGCGATTTTTATCGGTCTGTTCAACTCCATGATGCTTTCCTTCTTTGTCGGGGGCTTCAACCTGTTGGTTATTAATTTTAGTGAGCACCTGCATGCACCACAGCTGACCGGCTGGATCTATACGGTAGAAGGAACCTGTGTCCTGCTCGCAGGTCTGATGGCGAAGCGCTGGGTCGGCAACAAAAATCTGGTTGCTGTCTCTACCCTGTTCGTCTTCGTGCTTGGTCTGGCCCAATTCGGAATGTCAGTCTCGATGAACGTGGTCAGCCTGCTGATTTCCTTTGCGGTGTTTGGGATATCATTTGGATTCATGGTTCCAATGAACTCCACCATCTTCCAAAAGCAACTGCCGGAGAATGCGCGCGGACGCTTCTTCTCCTTTAAAAACATGCTGGACCGCGTCTGGTTCCAAGTCTCACTCCTATTGACAGGGGCTGGTCTTGATTTTATGGGAATCGGCATGTATATGTTCACGCTCTGTGTGGTCACGATCATCGTCGGGATCGTCTCCCTCAGCTATGGCCGCCGCCACGCTCTCGATGTGCGTCAGGTAAGTGAACCAAAAGCAAAAACAGCATAATACACGGCCCCCGCTCCCCTTCGTTGACAACGACCTGTCAGCTGGAGGGGAGTTTTCCTTAGATGATCTTATTTTGTAACAAAATCATCTGGAATATCGGCAGGTGGATTGTGTACACTTAAAGAATAGGACATCTCTTTGTTCTAAATGACTCATCGTAACGAATGATGAAACGATAGAGCGTGCTGTGCTGCTGCAAAGGAAAGGAGTCGTAGCATGAGTAGCATGATAGAATGGGTAACCCAAATAGACCCTGCCGTCATCGGTGTGGTTGGCAGCGTGGTCGGGCTGTTTATGGCCAGCACCTTGATCCTGTACCGGATGCGTGCGGCTAAGAGACCGGTTTCTTTTCGCAACATTATTATTCCGCCTGTGATGATGAGCACGGGGTTCGCGATGTTTCACTTCCCTGGCTTTGCCCTCCCGGCTTCTTATGATTTGGTTGCCTTTTTTGTCGGGGTGATCTTTTCGATTCCGTTGATATTGTCTTCGAAGTTTGAGGTGAAGGGTAAGGAGATTTATCTGAAAAGCTCCAAGGCGTTTATTGGGATATTGCTTGGGCTGTTTGTGATCCGGTTTGTGATTAAGCTGGTGATGGGGGATGTGTTTACACCTCTGCAAACAGCGGGATTGTTCTTTATCCTTGCATATGGGATGATTCTGCCTTGGCGCGTTGCCATGGCTTATATGTATCGTCAGTTGGTAAAGTAGGGGTGGATGATACGTGCTTGGGGGAGAGCGAGAGGAGGACCTGTTTTCCAGTTGCCTTTCCCCCTGCGGGGCCGGTCGCCTTACAAACAGATCCTCCTCTCGCTCTCGTCCGGGTGTACTTCTCCTCCTGTGGGAAGGAAAAAGAAAAAGGACGGTTGCTGACGGGCCTTGTCTGTTTTGCTCTGGGCAGGTGAAATATTTCGTAGAGTTGTTTGGTATTAGGCAGAGGATTGGTTCCTCTGCTTTTTTTGTTTCTTCTTTTAATGAGATGGTAGCGAGCAGGTGCTCCGTTGCGAGCCTGTTTGGAATCCCAACATAGCGGAGCAAAAAGCAATGGTGAATCGGCTTCTTCGAATCCGCCAAGGGCAAACCCCTTCGTACGAGTTTGCTTCGGCGAACCCTTTTTGCCCGAACGTCACCATTGATTTTTGTGGAGCGGACAGTCCATCTCCCTTCGGGGGATTTCAAGAAGGCGAAGCAACGGAGCACCTGCTCTCCCCTTGCAAAGAACGAAAAATAAAGAGAGCAGCAAAGGATCTCTCCCTCTGCTGCTCTCTATTGCTGGTCGCTGGTGGATTACTTACAAGTTACTTCTTGTCAGCTTTTCCTGGCATCTTGTTGAAGAATTGAGACATGTCGATTTTGGCGCCGTCTTTGCCAGCGAAGTTGTTCATTTTGCTGAAATGCTCGAGCATTTCCATAACGGCTGCTTTGATTTTGTCGCCGGATTGGCCGCTGTTGCGGGCGTCAGTGATTTTCTTTTGGAATGCTTCCATGTACTCTTTCATTTCCATGAGCTGCTTCTTATCCATAAGGAACACCTCCTTTCCTTATGGGATATCTATGGTCAAGGCTCATGCCCTGCCTAGCTTAAGATGCGGCGGATTTTTGCCGACAGATCTGCTGGATTGGCGTGTTGGAAGACGTTGCGGCCGATGGAGATGCCATTGGCACCGGCGCGGACGGCGTCTTCGATCATGGTGAGGACGTCTTGGGTGGAATCCATTTTGGGACCGCCTGCGATGAGGACTGGGATTTTGACGCCACTGATGACTTCGGCGAAGGTGTCGGGGCTACCGGTGTAGTTGACTTTGACCAGATCGGCTCCCAGCTCTTCGGCGACACGGGCAGCGAGGGCGATTCGGGTGGGGCTGAATTCGTCCTGCTTGTTACCGTTGCGCACATACATCATGGCGAGCAGCGGCATGCCCCATTTGTCGCACTCTTCGGCGATCATCCCGAGGTCTTTGAGCATTTCGGGTTCGGTGTGAGCACCGATGTTGGTGTGAGTGGAGATGGCGGTGGCGCCCAGGCGGACGGCGTGTTCGACGGAGGCGACGAGTTCTTTGCGGTTGGCATGAGGAGAGAGTTCAGTAGAGGCAGATACGTGGATGATCAGCTCGCCTGAGGCGGGTGTGAGGATGTTGTTATAATAGCGCACGAGTCCTTTGTGCAGGACCACGGCATCGGCACCGCCGTCAAATACTGCGGAGATGGCTTGCTCGATGTCAGTGATCCCAGGAATGGGCCCGAGTGTGATGCCGTGATCCATCGGTACGACAAACAGTTTATCTGTATGATTGTACAGACGTTTCAGGCGATTGACTTTACCTTCCATGAGGGGATAACCTCCTGATGGTCACTATTTTTCGATGATCGTCTCGTTGACCTTGATGCCGACGTGGCGGCCCGGGTCGCAGATGTAGGCAAGCAGTTCGTCACCTGGGCGGATCATGGAAGCGTTGCGCACCTTACCGTCTGCCCCCATCACGCGGATGTGCCAGTCGTCCTGTACGATGACATTGAGCTCACGGTTGCCGACGAGACCTTTGATGAGGAGTAGCGGGCGCACTTCGGTTTTCATGCGGCCTACGGTAAGTACTCTGGTTTCCCCTTTGGTGTTGACACAGAGGACCTTGGAGCCGACACGCAGGTCAGAGAGGTATTCGGCATTGTTGTCCGGCTGCCAGCAGTATGAGTGGATGGCACCTGCATTGACCCGGAACGGACGCAGGTTCATATACGGCAGATAGTGAGTCTCAGAGCAGACGAACACACCGCCGCCAGAGGTAGAACCGATGATCATGCCTTCGTCTTGGGTCATGATGCCTGTGGTGTCGATACAAGCGCGGACGCCCATCCCAGCATGGGTGACTTCCGTGACGACCATGGGTTGCAGGTCAAGCTTGGGCAGATCGCCTTTTTGCAGGTGTTCGACGAGCTTGACGATCTCCTTGGCGTCTGTCGTGGAGACGAGTACACCGTCACTGCCCACTTCCAGCGTACCGAAGGCAACCTCTGCTTCGTTGAAGGAGTTGACCAGACGCAACAGCACGGTGTTGGTCTCATCGAGGCGGGCAATGATCAGCTCAAGCGGGATGTTGGTTGGGAGATTGAAGTCTACGGCAGCGTAGTCGAATTTGGATGCGTCTCTCCAGCATTGCTCCATCTGCTCGCGGTCATCTACTTTGAAAAAGATCCCGGTTTTGTAGCCTGTGCGCTGTGCTTTCTCGAGAAGCGGCTGGTTGCCGGAGAAGACGGTCTCTCCTGCCGGTACACCTGCCAGATCTTCATCGGTTTCGATGGCGGTGATGAACTGGGTCTTTTGCGGGAAATACCCTTCACTGCGCTGGGTTGGGGTAACGATAATCTTGTCGATCGTGGAATGGTTGATCACGCTCCACACATCCATGTTCTCAACCGATAGCCCTCTCCCATCAAACCAAATTTCTCTTTGTTTACTCATGAATTGATGCTCCTTTCAGGCTTTGAGGTTTGTGATTTCATCGGGCGTGCAGATATATTTCGGTTTGCCCGCCATGCCAAACGACATCGGTTCGCGGCGGTCATACAGCGTACCTTTGGGGACCAGCTCGATGGTAAGCGCGATCTGATAGGTCTGTTCCAGCTTGGCTTTCAGATCCGTCGGGATAGTGACCCCCTCCCGCTCCTGCTCCACGAGGTAATGCAGGCCCGCCGCTGTCGGTGCGACCGCCCAGAATCTGCGGCAGGGCAGATGACCGACGATCTCCTCCAAGTGCCACAGATCGAGCTGGCCGCCCTGGATCGTCAGGGTATCTGCACTGCGTCCATAGACGTGCAGTGTGGTCGGTTCCCCACAAGCACATGGCTGATGGATGAGCCGGACTCGGTCACCTGTCAGATAGCGGATCATCGGGGTGGCCCGCTCCTGTAACGTAGTGATGACGAGATGGCCAATCTCACCGGGTGCGGCTTCGGTCGTCAGATCATCGGCAAGTACCTCGATATGGTAGAGATCATCAAAAATATGTGCCTGATGGTGCTCACACTCTACCATGATCGTTCCTGTCTCGGTCATCCCATAGTTGTCGTAGACAGGGACACCCCAGATATCGGTGAGCAGCCGGCGGCGGGCCGGACTAAGCGGCTCCCCTGCCGTACAGATCGCCCGCAGGTAGGGAAAATCAGCCTTGGGGTCATATCCCAGCATCTCAGCCATCTCCGCGATCATCACCGCATTAAGCGACAGACAGCACAACACACTTACCTGAAGCTGCTTGAGCATCCGCACGACACTGGGAAGCGGCGTAATCGTAGTGCGGCTGTCAGCAGGTACGACACAAGCGTCCTGCATCTGGGCAGTCTGGTGCATCATGTGAGAGATCGTAGAGAGCGCGTAGGGAAAACGGATCAAAACAATATCCTGTGGAGTGAACTGGACGCCGCATCGGCTGATTCGCTGGTGGATTTGCGCCAGATCCCTTTTGGTAAACCAGACAGAGGAGGGAGTGCCTGTGGTGCCCGATGATTCGTGGTACTGAAACAGGCGCTCGCGTGGGGCGCAGACCAGACCAAAAGGCGACTGGCTGCGCACATCATCCTTGGTGAGGAGCGGGATCTGTCGGAAGTCGGCAAGCGATTCGATGGGGGCATCCGGAATCCGTTGGCGGTAAAAGGCAGACGACTTGCTGTGCGCCAAAACCTTTTGCAACGCGTAGAGTCTGGCATGCGCGTCCATGGCGTCCTCCCCTTTTGTCTAGGGCAGGTGAAGCAAGTTTTTGATATTGCCGCCGAGGATCTGTTCCTTCTCCCCGTCTGTTACGTGAAGCATATGAATTTTCTGCACTTCGATCGCGGGATGGGACAGCGGGAACTCAGAGCCGAAGATCAGCTTGGTCGCCCCTGCCCGTTTCACCACTTCTTCAAAGTGCAGGTAGTTCCCGAGTGACGATTCCAAGTAAAAGTTCTCCAGACTGACCGCCGCCTCCACCGCTTCCTGATCGGCCGGACCAAAGCCCATGTGACCGATGATGAAGTTGGTTTTGGGGTGGTTTTTGGCAAGCTGGACGAATTTGGGCGTGGAGGCACCTGGATTGTAGAGGACATGGGTATACATCGGGAAGCCCAGTTCACCGCAGCGTTCTGCCAAGGCATTGACGATTTTGCTGGCAAAGGAGAACTCGTGGCTCATCGGGGAGAGCTTGAGTCCGCGGAAGCCCGCCTGTGCCGCCTTTTCCAGGATCTCCATGGCATCAGCCTGATGCGGATTGATACAGACGAAGCCATGCAGGGCCTCCTGCTCGCCAAATGAGGTCTGGATGTAGTCGTTATCGGGTACCGGATTCTCCGGCTTGGCGCGTCCGGTGATGTAGTCGGTCATTTTGCGGACGTCTAGCATCGCGCCGGGTACGACGACACCCTGATCGATGCCTGCTTCTTTGAGCTGTTGCAGATAAAGCGTCAGATTGCCGTAATCCGTATTGGAAATATGAGCATGTGCATCAATGATCATGCGAAGCACCTCCTCCTATTCATGTACGACGCGGATCGTTTTACCGGTAGGACGCGGCATTTTGTCAACGAATTCGAATTCAAACGGAACGCCCACCCCGAACTCCATCTTGCTCGCCAGCTGCTCTGCCAGCTCGTCGGATGGGGTCACTCCTTTGGCTGCTTCACAGCGGACCTTGAGCGAATCCACTCCGTCTCTAATGACGAATTCAAACCAGTTGCCCACCTCTGGGATGCGCATGAGGAATTCTTCGAGATAGTACGGCGACAGGGATGCCCCCATGATCTCGATCTGGTCGACGAGACGGCCGCGCAGGTAGAACTTCGGCATGGTGACACCGCAGGAGCATGGATTGGTCTCCAGATAGCCAAGGTCCTTGGTCCGGTAGCGGAGCATCGGGCTGTCGAAGCGCACGACAGGGGTGACGACGATCTCGCCGATTTCGCCCGGTTCGAGCACCTCATCGGTTTTGGGATCGATGAACTCCATGATCGCGTGGCCTTCGGCGACATGGTAGCCGTCATGCTTGTCGCACTCGATCCCAAGCACCCCGCACTCCAGAGAGCCGTAGAAAAAGTTAGCGGTGACCCCGTAGATTTTTTCCACGCGCTGGCGGAATGCGTGTGAGCAGCCTTCGCCAGTCAGGTACATCTTTTTGAGGTTGAGGCTCTTGAGGTCAAAGCCTGCCTCTTCTGCGGTCTCGGCCAGCATGATCGCCCAGGACGGACTGGTGATGATGATATTGGGCTTGAGGTCGCGCATCATCTTGACCGTCTTCTCCGGGGTCGAATAAGCCCCGCCTTTCCCGGTTGGGATGACGGTCGCGCTGACGCCTTCCATGAAGGTCTTGTGGAACGCCAGACCCGCCGCACTCATCTCATACGGCAACCCGTTGAGACAGATATCCTCCTGCTCAATCGGAAACAGGTTGCCATAGGTCGGTGCGAGGTCGTGGACGTAGTAGTCGTTCCATGTATACATCATGTAGATTTCTTCGCCGCCTGTCGTCCCAGTGGAAACTTGCACGAGGGCAACTTCTGACTTGTCGACGGCCAAGAGCACCCATGGTTTGCCGCGCAGCTCATCTTTGGTCAGGAAGGGTAGCTTGTCGAGATCAGCCAGTGTCTTCAGGTCTTCTGGCTTGAAGCCGACCGCCTCCATCTTTTCGCGGTAAAAGGGGACTTTTTCATAGGCGCGGGTGACGATTTCCTGCAGCGCCTCGAATTGAAACTCCTTCAGTACTTCGAGTGGTGCAACGTCGGGATGATCAGGTCCGGAAAAATACTTTTCAAGCACCTTGGGAATGGTCAAAGCTCTCAGTTTTTTGACAAACTTTGATTTCATTCTACGTTGATCCCCCTCGCATAAAGTTGTTGCTTAAAGGATGGATCGCTGGTCTCTTGAATCAGTTTGCGCCAGAGCTGCTGTGCCCGGTCTTTGTTATAGCTGCGGTCGTAGCAGAAACCGAGGTCCATCAGGATTTGGTGGTAGAGCGATGTGTCATACAGGTTATGGTTTTCTTCGTAGGCATTTTTGAGATATTCAAAATCCTTGATCGCCTTCTCGGTGACGTGGAAAAAGGCTGGCGGCAAGGAGTAATAAAAGTATCCGCGAAGGACGCGAAGCTCCCAGTTGTCAGGGTCAAGCGCAACGGCGTTGTTGACATGCTTGAGTCCACGGAAGGCCATCCCGAACATCTCCTGCGGGTCTTGGGCATCGCGTCCCTTGAGCGCCATGCTAGAGCCGTAATAGGCTTCTGCTACGGTGCTGTCTGGGTAGGCGCGGAAGGCACGCTCCCACAGCTCAAAGGAGAGTTTGGTCGCTTGGCGGTTGCCTTTGACCGCCATGTCGTGGAGCATCTTGCCCCGACTCATCGCTTCATCGAGGTTATCCATCGAGAGGTGACCGCTGACCAGATCGCGCAGATTCTCGAATTTGGTCATGAGCCGCAGCTTGATCTCGTTGCTTGGGTTTTGGGATTTGAGCTTTTTCCAGGTGGCTTCAGCCTCTTCGTTCATATGCAGGCGCTCGTAGCTTTCGCCGAGCTTGTAGAGGACATCCCAGTAGGTATCCTTGGACAGAATAGACGGGTTCTCCTGATAACGCTGGGTCAGGTACTCAAAATCCTCGATCGCCGTCGCACTGCGGTGGAAGAACGATTCCGGCAGACGGTAGCTCTGGTTGCCTCGGATCAGGCGCAGCTCGATATTGTGCGGCTGGGCATTGACCAGGTTATCCAGATCTTTCATCGCCTTGATCCCCTTGCCAAACATCTCAAAGGTGTTGTTGGCGGTGCTGCCGAGCATCGACTCAAGATCGCTCTGATACGCTTTGTACATCAAGCCGCGCGGTTCTGCTTCGCTTAGGCGTGAGAACAGGTCAGCGGCTTCATTCATCGCGTTGCGGTCACCGCCGAGTGCACGGTGGTAGAGCTTCAGCGCATCCTTGGGCACGACGACGTCGATATAGTCGATAATCTGTTCGGCCAGACCTTCACCGGGCAGATCGATTTTGATGTCAGGTGCTTTGGATGTGGAGTTTGCTTGGCTGCTGGCATTGGGACTTCGGTCCGCCTGCTCTGCCTTGCGTGCCGCTCTCTCCTCGGCTTCCTTGGCGGCCATGGCTGCATTCTGCCGCTCACGGTTGATCAGGCGGCTGTATTTGTCATCTCCCGCCACCGCAAGCAGCTTCTCCCATGTGTTCTCCGCATCCTGCCCCCGGTTAATCCGCTTATAGGAATGACCGAGATCGTAGAGCAGCTTCCAATACGCTTCACGCGAAAAAGCACTCCCGTCCGTCTCGTACAGAGATGCCAGATAGGAAAAGTCTTCGATGGCGGTATTGGTGCGGTGGAAATAGTTTTCCGGCAGATAGTAGGAGACATGACCGCGCATCATGCGGATCGTGACGTCATCGGGTGAGCCTGCCACGGCCTCGTCGAGCAGCTTGAGACCCTTGATCGCTTTTTGGAACCGCTCGATCGGATTGGACTCATCGCGGCCAAGCATGGCGATGGAACTGCCTAAGTATGCTTTGATCAGGTTGTTGTTCGGGCTTTTGCGGTGAAGCTGTTCAAACATTCCCAGCGCTTTTTGCACCGCGTCCCGGTCTCCGTCTACAGCCTGTTGGTGGATTTTGACCGCTTCCTCATAGAAGCGTTGCGCTGAGCCTGAGCCGCGTGCAAGACCGGCGGGTTCACTCTGACTCTGCGATTGGGTTGGTGATGAATCAAGCAGAACCTCTCTGATTTTGCTGGCCAGTCGGCTTCTGCGCCCAAGACCGAGTCCTCTTTTTCGCTTGCCCCCCGCTTTGCTCTGGGACTCTGCTTTGGTGGTCGATTTGATCTTGGCATCCGGGGTTACGCTCAGTTGCGGCTGCTTCGACTTCTTACTTGCCTGTTTTTTCTTGGAAGAATTGCTTGCTGTGCGTTTACGTCTACGGATCACCCTTGCTCCCCCTCTCTTTTATCCGTTAAAAGATTCCCTCATCTTGGAGCAGTTTTCTGTAGCCGGTGTCGGTCGTTTTGCTTAATAGCTTTTGCCAGGCGGCTTTGGCTTCCGTTTCTTTTTCGAGATTTTTATAAGCGGCGCCGAGTTTATAGAGGAGCTTCCAATACGTTTCCTTGGCGAACGCTTTCGAATCTTTTTCATAGAGAGCAATCAGGAATTCAAAATCCTCGACCGCTGTTTTATTGCGGTGAAAATACATCTCCGGCAGGTTGAAGGCCACGTTGCCTCTGAGGAAACGGATTTCTTGGTTGTCTGGTTCTTTTGCCACAGCCCTATCGAGTGCTTTTAGGCCCTTGTTGGCTTTATCCAAGCGGTCCATCGGGCTGATCAGGTCACGGGCTTGCAGGGCTTGAATACTGCCGTGGTAGGCATCCACCAGGGTGTTATTGAACACCTTCAGGCGGATTTTGGCCATGAGGCTGCTGGCCTGCTTGACAGCTTCTTTATCGCCTTCGATTCCTTTTTGATGCCATTGCTTCACTTCTTCAAACATGTCTTGCCAATCGTTGTTAAGTAGGGTCATCGTTGCACCTCTTTATCCGTATTAAAAGAAGGTTCTTATATCCCATAAGCTCACTCTTCACAATGTCTAATCTATGGGAGGTAGGTGGGATGAGTGAGAAGGCAAGCGCGGAAATCTATAAGATTGGTATAAAAAATAGGCATCCTTCTCAGTAAGAGAAAGATGCCTAGTAGATTTTGCTACATTTCGTTATAGAAAGTCTTGGGTTGTTCTCTCCATTTGGACAAGAATTGCACCTGATCAGCGGTGATGACCCCGGATTCCTGTGCCGCTTCGAGCAAGGCGGTGTAGTGGGACAGGGTGGTCATAGGTACACCCGCCTCGGTAAACAGCGCTTCAGCGTCTGGGAACTGGTAGGAGAAGATCGCGACGACGCCAAGCACCTCGCCACCCTCTGCCTGCACGGCCTGTGCGGCTTTAAGCGAGCTTCCGCCAGTGGAGATCAGGTCTTCGATAACGACAACCTTCTGTCCGGCTTCGAGGCGGCCTTCGATCTGATTCTGGCGGCCGTGGCCTTTGGCTTTGTCACGGACGTAGATCATTGGCAGGTCGAGGATTTCGGCTACCCATGCAGCGTGCGGGATGCCTGCTGTCGCGGTTCCTGCCACCACCTGTGCTTCTGGGAAGCGCTCGCGGATCGTCTGGGCAAAAGCCTGGGCAATCTCACGGCGGACGGCTGGGTGTGACATGGTGATGCGGTTATCGCAATAGATCGGGGATTTGATCCCAGACGTCCATGTGAATGGCTGGTCAGGGCGCAGATGTACCGCACCGATCTCGAGAAGCTGGCTGGCGATTTTTTTGGCTGTGGTTGTCGTGGATTGTGTCACGCTGTGGTCTCTCCCCTCTTAAGTTGCTCCATCATGTTCTCCCATGCTGCACTCGGGTCAGCAGCTGCGGTGATGGCGCGTCCGATCACGATATAGTCACTGCCAAGACGGATGAGTGCATCCTCTGGTGTGGTGATCCGGGTCTGGTCGCCCTGATCTGTGCCTTTGGGACGGATGCCTGGTGTGACGGTGATGAAGCTTGGGCTGACCGCTTCCTTGATCAACGGTACTTCCAGCGGGGAAGCAACGACACCGTCCAGACCAGCTTGGGCCGTCAGCTTGGCATAAGCTGTGACGGTCTCCTCCACCGTGCCAGGGATTCCGATCTGCTGGTTCATCGTCTGTTGACTGGTGCTGGTGAGCATCGTCACCCCAATGAGCAGCGGACGGGTGGCTCCTGCGGTAAGACCCTGCTCCAAGCCTTCGCGGGCTGCTTCCATCATCGCCACACCACCTGCGGCATGGACATTGATCATATCAGCACCGTGGCTGGCGAGGCTGCGTACAGCGCCTTTTGCGGTATTCGGAATATCGTGGACTTTCAGGTCGATGAAGACGTTGAGTCCACGGTTTTTCAGTTCGGTGATAATGCCCGGCCCTGCTGCGTAGAACAGCTCCATACCTACCTTGACGTAGCGCACCTGCCCTCTAAGTGAGGACAGGACGCGCTCCATCTCAGTCATATGGGGAAAATCAAGGGCGAGGATGATTCGTTCGGAAAAATTCTCCGTCATTGCTCGATCAGACATGTGTCCGGCCTCCCTGTTCTCCCAGTCTGGTTATTGTGTCACCAATTCGCGGCCAAAACGCTGCTGTGGCATCGCTTCGGTGGAGAAGGTGATCGTCTCCAGTACGTGCAGAAGCGCGGTTGCGGTGTCGAGTGAGGTGAGACATACGGCACCGTTCTCTACTGCTTCACGGCGGATACGGAAGCCGTCGCGTTGCGGTGTTTTGCCTTTGGTCAGGGTGTTGAGGACGATATTGACATGTCCTGTGCGGATTTCATCCAAGAGGTTTGGCGTGCCTTCGGAGAGCTTTTGCACACGGCTTACTTTCAGGCCGTTCTCTTCGAGGTAGCCAGCAGTGCCTTCTGTTGCCATCAGCTTGAAGCCGATTGCGGAGAAGCGGCGGACGATGCTGAGTGCTTCTTCTTTATCCTTATCTGCGACAGTGACCAGCAGGGAGCCGTGTGTCGGGATGTTCATGCCTGCGGCGATCAGACCTTTGTAGAGGGCTTTTGCCAGGGTGGTTTCGCGGCCCATAACCTCACCGGTGGACTTCATCTCAGGACCGAGCGTGATGTCGACACGGCGCAGCTTCGCGAAGGAGAAGACTGGGACTTTGACCGATACCATCGTTTCCTCTGGGTGATAACCTGTCTCAAAACCTTGCTCAGGGATGCTGTGTCCAAGAATCGCTTTGGTCGCGATGTTCGCCATCGGGATGCCGGTTACTTTGGAGAGGAATGGCACGGTACGGGACGAGCGCGGGTTAACCTCGATCACGTATGGACGGTCTTTGTAGATGACGAACTGGATGTTCAACAGACCTTTGATCTGAAGCGCAGTGGCCAGCTTGGTGGTCATCTCGATGAGCTCTTGCTTGATCTCATTGGACAGGGATTGTGGCGGGTAGACCGCGATGGAGTCACCGGAGTGGACACCTGCGCGCTCGATGTGTTCCATGATGCCTGGGATCAGCACGTTTTCGCCGTCGCAGATCGCATCTACCTCTGCTTCTGTACCCAGCATATAACGGTCGATCAGTACCGGATGCTCTGGGTTGACTTTGACCGCTTGCTTCATATAAGAGAGAAGTTCGTCTTGGTTGTACACGATCTCCATCGCACGGCCACCGAGGACATAAGATGGACGAACCAGTACAGGGAAACCGAGGCCCTCTGCTACACCTACCGCTTCTTCTACGGAAGTAACCGTTTTGCCTGGCGGTTGGGCGATGTTGAGGCTTTGCAGCAGCGCTTCGAATTTTTCACGGTTTTCTGCCGCGTCGATGTTGGCAAGTGACGTACCGAGGATTTTGACACCGCGTTTTTCGAGCTTGTCAGCGAGGTTGATCGCGGTCTGTCCACCGAACTGCACGATGACGCCTTCTGGCTTTTCTGCGTCGATGATGTTCATCACGTCTTCGATGTAGAGTGGCTCGAAGTAGAGTCGGTCAGAGGTGTTGAAGTCAGTCGATACGGTCTCTGGGTTGTTGTTGACGATGATCGCTTCGTAGCCTGCTTCTTTCAGGGCCCAGACAGCGTGGACGGTTGCATAGTCGAACTCAATCCCCTGTCCGATGCGGATTGGGCCGGAGCCAAGCACGATGACGCGTTTTTTGCCAGTCTCAAAGCGTTCGTCTTCTTGCTCATAGGTAGAGTAGTAGTATGGGGTCTGTGCTTCGAACTCGGCTGCGCAGGTGTCTACCATTTTGTATACCGGGATGATGCCAAGTGACTTGCGCTCGCTGCGGATGTCGTCTTCGCTTCTCTTGGTCAGCTCGGCGATTTTGCGGTCGGTGAAGCCCATGCGTTTTGCTTCGTACAGGGTCTCTTCGCTCATGCCGATGTCTTGGAGGCTGCGTTCCATCGCTACGATATTTTGCAATTTATTAAGGAAGAAATAATCGATTTTGGTCAGTTGGTGCAGGCGCTCCATGGTCATGCCGCGGCGGAATGCTTCCATCAGGAGGAAAAGACGTTCGTCATCGGCTTGTACGAGGCGCTGCTCCAGCACGTCCTGCGGAATCTCCGGTGCGTATGGAACCTCTGGATGGTAGCTGCCTACCTCAAGGGAGCGGATAGCTTTCATGATGGATTCTTCAAATGTACGGCCGATCGCCATGACCTCGCCCGTTGCTTTCATCTGTGTACCGAGACGGCGGTTGGCAGATTCGAACTTGTCGAACGGCCAGCGTGGGATTTTGCTTACCACGTAGTCGAGGGTTGGCTCGAAGCAAGCATAGGTCTGACCGGTTACCGGGTTTTTCAGCTCGTCGAGGGTGTAACCGATTGCGATCTTCGCTGCCATCTTCGCGATTGGGTAGCCGGTTGCTTTGGATGCAAGCGCTGAGGAGCGGGATACGCGTGGGTTTACCTCGATGACATAGTATTGGAAGCTATATGGATCGAGTGCGTATTGGACGTTACAGCCGCCTTCGATGCCGAGTGCACGGATGATTTTGAGTGCGGAGGAGCGGAGCATCTGGTACTCACGGTCAGACAGGGTTTGGCTTGGCGCCACAACGATACTGTCTCCGGTATGTACGCCGACCGGGTCGATATTTTCCATGTTACATACGACGATGCAGTTGTCGTTGGCATCGCGCATCACTTCGTACTCGACTTCTTTCATACCTGCAATCGATTTTTCGATGAGGCATTGGGTGATTGGAGAGTACTTGAGGCCGCTTGCCACGATGTCGCGCAGGGTCTCTTCGTCATCGCAGATCCCGCCGCCTGTACCGCCGAGCGTGTATGCAGGACGTACGATGATTGGGTACCCGATCTCGTTGGCAAAATCAACCGCTTCTTGTACCGTGCTGCAGATGATAGATTCAGGAATCGGTTCATTCAGCTCGCGCATCAGGTCACGGAAAAGCTCGCGGTCTTCTGCTTGCTTGATCGAAGCGAGGTTGGTACCGAGCAGCTTGACGTTCTCCTGCTCCAGTACGCCTGCTTCTGCGAGTGCGACAGCCATGTTCAGACCTGTCTGACCGCCGAGGGTCGGAAGGATGCCGTCTGGTTTTTCTTGACGGATGACGCGGGAGACGAATTCGAGGGTGATCGGCTCGATATAGACCTTGTCCGCCATGTTGGTGTCGGTCATGATGGTCGCTGGGTTGGAGTTGATCAGCACCACTTCCATGCCTTCTTCTTTGAGAGCTTGGCAGGCTTGTGTACCCGCATAGTCAAACTCAGCTGCTTGTCCGATGACGATTGGTCCGGAACCGATTACGAGGATTTTTTTCAGGTCTTGTTGTTTAGGCATGTTTCTTCTCTCCCTTCGCTTTCGCCACCATCTCTAGGAACTGATCGAACAGATAGCCGGAATCGTATGGACCCGGTGCCGCTTCTGGGTGGTATTGTACAGAAAAAGCACGTTTTGCTTGGTTGCTCAAGCCTTCAATTGTATTGTCGTTGAGCGCGATATGGGTAACTTCCAGACCAGTGCCTGCGATGGAGTCTTCTTTCACCGCGTAGCCGTGGTTCTGGGAAGTGATGTAGGTGCGGTTGGTGGTCAGTTCTTTTACCGGGTGGTTGCCGCCACGGTGTCCGAACTTGAGCTTCTCGGTGTCAGCACCGGATGCGAGTGCGAACAGCTGGTGACCCAGACAGATCCCGAACAGTGGGTACTCCCCGAGGATTTCGCTGATCATCTGGATGGCTTGTGGTACATCTTTCGGGTCGCCAGGGCCATTGGATAACAGGATTCCGTCTGGCTGGAGGCGGCGAATCTCTGCGGCTGTCACATTGTACGGTACAACCACGACGTCGCAGCCGCGCTTGGTCAGCTCACGCAGGATTCCGTGCTTGGAGCCGAAGTCCACCAGTACGATGCGGTCGCCTGTACCTGGTGCGCTAAACACACTCTTGGTGGAGACGCGGGAGACTTGATCGATCATCAGGCTGGATTCCTTGAGAGAGGCGATCAGCTCTTCTGCTGGTGTGTCATTGGTGGTGATCATGCCGCGCAGGGTTCCGTAGTGACGGATTTTGCGGGTGAGCATACGGGTGTCGACACCGGAGATGCCTGGGATCTCGTAGGCTTTCAACAGCTCATCGAGGGTCTGGGTATTGCGCCAGTTGCTTGGTGTATCACAATGTTCGCGTACCACGAAGCCATGGATGAAGGGACGCACCGCCTCAAAGTCGTCGCGGTTCACGCCGTAGTTACCGATCAGCGGGTAGGTCATGGTGACGATCTGACCGCAGTAGGATGGGTCGGACAGTACCTCCTGATAACCGGTCAATCCGGTGTTAAACACCACTTCACCCAGCGTTTCTGTGGCCGCGCCGAACGCCTTACCCACACATACCGTTCCGTCTTCTAAGATCAATCTTGCTCGCATCTTGTTTCCTCCTCACTCGTACTTAACGAACTTTGCGATTCTTGGGTGTCTTACGCTTCTACCTGTGCAGGTGCCTGATAGACTACCTTGCCGTCTACCAGTGTCAATGCGGTCCAACCTTTGCACTTCCAGCCGGCAAATGGGGTGTTGCGTCCTTTGCTGGCGAATTCATCTGGAATGATTTCTTTTTCTGTCTCCAGGTCGATCACAGTGATGTCCGCAATCGCGCCCTCGGTCAGTCTTCCATATGGCAGGCCGAAGATTTCAGCCGGTTTTTGTGTCATTTTCTCAATCAGGAAGGCCAGGGAGAAAATATTCTTCTCCACAAAATGGGTGTAGAGAAGCGGGAAGGCTGTCTCCAATCCGACGATACCGAATGGCGCGCGCTCCAAGCCTTTTGCCTTCTCTTCCTCGGTGTGCGGTGCATGGTCGGTGGCGATGATGTCGATCGTTCCGTCCAAGAGACCTTGGATGAGCGCTTCGCGGTCTTCACGGCTACGAAGCGGCGGGTTCATCTTCCAGCGGGCATCGAGGCTGTCTGGGATATCCTCGTCGCAGAGCAGCAGGTGATGCGGGCTGACCTCTGTGGTGACGTTGACGCCTGCGCGCTTCCCGTCGCGGACGAGGCGGACCGATTCCTTCGCGCTGATGTGGCAGACATGGTAGTGGACACCTGTCATCTCAGCCAGCAGGATGTCACGGCCTACATGGACAGATTCAGAAGCGGATGGGATGCCTTGCAACCCGTGGCGCTTCGCGGTTACACCATCGTGCAGAGCGGTGCCTGGGATGACCAGTTCTTCGTCTTCACAGTGAGCGACAACGGAGAGACCGTGTTCTTTTGCCAGCTCCATCGCTTGACGCATCATGCCTGTCGCCTGTACCCCTACGCCATCGTCGGTGACGGCGCAGATGCCTGCTGCTTTGAGCGCTGCGAAGTCGGTCAGTTCTTTCCCCAGCTCGCGAACGGTGATCGAGCCGTATGGGATCACCCGGGCCTTCCCTGCTTCTTTTGCTTTGCCGAGGATGTACTCGACCGTCTCCACGCTGTCGATCACCGGGCGGGTATTTGGCATGCAAGCTACGGTGGTGAAGCCGCCGCGTACTGCAGAGGCAGCACCTGTCGCGATGGTTTCTTTTGCCTCAAAACCCGGCTCGCGCAGGTGGACGTGCATGTCGATGAAGCCTGCGGAGACGAATTTTCCGTCCAGCTCGATGACCTCGTGATCACCTGCTTCGATCTCGTCCGCAATTTTCACAATGCGTGTATCTTCTATTAAAATGCTTTTCGTGATCAGTGCTCCTGATTCATCTAGAAGCTTGCCGTTTTTAAGAATGGTTCCCATGTCTTAACTCCTCCGTTCATCAGTCCTTCGAGTACGGCCATGCGTACTGCGACACCATTGGATACTTGTGTAAAAATCAGGGAGCGCTCGCACTCAACCAGTGCGCTGTCGATCTCTACGCCTCGGTTGAATGGCGCTGGATGCATGATCACCGCATCCTTTTTCATCATTTTTTCGCGTGCAAGGGTGAGACCATATGCTTGGTGGTACTCCTCTTGGGAAGAGAACAGCGCTTCGTTGTGACGCTCCAGCTGTACACGGAGCATCATCACGACGTCTGCACTCTGAATCGCTTCGTCGATGCCAACTACGCGCACACCTGTCGGCAGATCTTCTGCCGGGCGCATCATGCTTGGCGGGCCAGCCAGCACCAGCTCTGCACCGAGCGTCGGCAAGGCATGCAGATGGGAGCCAAGCACGCGGCTGTGGCGCAGGTCCCCGATGATGGCGATGCGCAAGCCTGCGATTTTGCCGAACTGCCGCTTGATGGTGAGCAAATCGAGCAGGCATTGGGTCGGGTGTTCATCTGTGCCCTCCCCTGCGTTGACGAGATGCATGCTGACCTTGTCCTTGAGTTCATCGAACAACCCATTCTGGCTGGTGCGAATCACCGCTGCCTCTACGCCCATCGATTCGAGTGTGCGGATCGTGTCGTAGATCGTCTCCCCTTTTGTGGTAGAAGAAGATTCGGCTGCGAAGTTCAGCACATGGGCGCCCAGACGTTTTTCCGCCACTTCAAACGAGCAGCGGGTGCGGGTGCTCGGCTCAAAAAACAGGTTCGCCACAAATCGGTCTTGCAGGATGTCCGCCTGTTGTTTAGGACGGTCAGCCCAGTACGTTGCTCTGTCCAAAATCGCTTCGATCTGTTCCTTGCTCATGCCTTTGATGCCTAGCAGGTGCTTGTTTTCCATAAGAATCTCCTCCCTTTTGTATACCAACTTACACTTCTTCTGGACGGTCGATGCTTGCCTCTACCAGCGCCTCTGACTTACCTGGCAGCACCGCGTTGAGCAGGATGCCGAGGAAGGTGGAGAACGCGATGTTGTCGATGGTCAGGTTGGTGAGGAATGATTGCCAGAAGGTGACGCCCTCAAAGCTGATTTTGTATCCGCCAATCCCGGTGACCAGGATCGTTGCGGCGATGATCATGTTGCGTTTATTTGAGAAGTTGACTCTGTTTTCCACGTACATCCGTAAGCCTTGTGCGGCGATAATCCCGAATAGGATGATGGAGACACCGCCAAGTACAGCAGTCGGGATGGTCATCAGGAGAGCGCTGATTTTACCGACGAAGGCGAACAGGATGGCGAGTACGGCAGCCAGACCGATGACGACGCGGCTGTAGACGCGGGTGATGGCGAGTACCCCGATATTCTCACCGTAGGTGGTTGCCGGAGGTCCACCGAGGATGGCGGCCAAGCTTGTCGCCACACCGTCCCCCATCAGACTGCGGTGCAGACCCGGTTCTTTCATCAGGTCACGGTTCATGATGCGGCCTGTGACGAGCAGGTGACCCAAGTGCTCAGCCAAGGTGACGAAGGAGATCGGTGCGATGATCAGAGCGGAGAGCCATGCGCCTGGGCTTGCCATCGTCTCGAAGACGAGACCGACTTTGAGGTGCTGGCTGTACATCTCAGAGAAGCTGACGAACCAAGGTGCATTTGCTACAGAAGCCCAGTCCACCAGCTCTGGGTGGCGGATCAGGGTGTATACATAACCCGTGATGATACCGATGAGGATGGGAATGAGTCCGAAAAATCCGCGTAAGCCGACTGCGGCGAGGATGGTGACGATCATGGTGACCAGCGAAAGCTCGATCGAGGTCAACGAGATTTTAGATACTCCGTCGACAGTTACCTTGGTCGCCATATCGACTGCGACACCTGCGAGGCTCAGACCGATGACGACGATGACCGAGGCGATCACGACCGGCGGCAGCAGGCGGTTCAGCCAGTTGACACCGCTCTTAGCGACGATCGCTGCGACCACCATGTAGACCAGACCGGAGAGAAGGCAACCGAGCAGCGCCGTTCCTGCTCCGTAGGTCGCCGTGACCGTGATGATCGGCCCGATGAAGGCGAAGGAGGAGCCGAGGTAGTTCGGGATCTTGCCTTTGGTGATGAGCAGGAACAGGAGTGTACCGATCCCGCTTGATAACAGGGTCGCCGATACATCCAACCCGGTCAGGATCGGAACCAGTACCGTCGAGCCAAACATTGCGAACAGATGCTGAATGCTGAGTGGGAAAAGTTTGGTAATATGTGGAGTTTCGTTGACATCGATGTAGGATTTGTGATCCATGTGTTTCCCCTTCTTTCTATGGTGCTCCGCTTAGTATGGCAGTTTCAACCGACTCTGTTGCAACAAAAAACCTCTTTGTGCAGGCACAAAGAGGCAGACTTCTCCCATGTCCATGCGCAAACAAGGCACCGGACACCTATGGGAAGTTCGTTTGCCCCCTTGCTAACCTCACAGGATTAGCGTTAAAGAGGGATCATATGCAGTTGGACGTCCACTGATTTTTACTGTTGTTGAATATTTACCTCGTCGGCCTGATCCACTTCGCTGACCTTGACCGAGACGATCTCGCTCTTGGAGGTCGGGACGTTCTTGCCGACGAAATCCGGGCGAATCGGCAGTTCGCGGTGTCCACGGTCGACCATGACGGCCAGTTGGATCATCTTCGGGCGTCCCTGATCGATCAGGGCGTCCAAGGCTGCTCGCACCGTGCGTCCGGTGTAGAGCACATCGTCTACGAGCACAACCGTTTTTCCCGTAATTTCTGGCAGCTTGGCTCCTTGCAGAACCGCATCCTCTGCCTTATGGGTCAGATCGTCGCGGTAGAAGGTGATGTCGATCTCTCCGACCGGTACCTTGACACTCTCAATCTGCTCGATCCGGTCTGCCAGCCGCTTGGCGATGTACTCCCCACGCGTTTTGATCCCGATGATCACGCAGTCCTCGACACCCTTGTTGCGCTCGATAATCTCATGAGCGATCCGGGTCAAGGCACGGCGTATGGCTTGTTCATCCATGATCACGTTTTTTTCTGACACCGCACAATCCTCCTCATCTTGGCTTGTTCGTCGTCTCGCGAGGGCATAAAAAAAGCTTCTTGTCGGCATGACAAGAAGCTTGGGGATTACGCAGAGGTACACGGAAACCAGCGGACCCCGACTCACAGATCGGTATATGTCCTGCTACTCTTCCATATGCGAATGTCCGTCGTCCTTGCCAGCCTCACGGGACTGGATTTAAAGGTTCACTTTAGCTAATAGGATTATGTCATAGGTACAAGCCCATGTCAACTACAGTTTTCGTAAAAAGTCGGTCAGCTCCACAAGCTCAGGTGGCAATGGTGCTTCAAACTCCAGATACTCACCCGTGCGCGGATGCACAAAGCCCAAGGTCTTGGCATGGAGCGCCTGTCCATCCAGATCGATCAGCGGGTCTTTCTTCCCGTACTTCGGATCTCCGACCAGCGGATAGCCGATATACTTCATGTGGACACGGATCTGGTGCGTACGGCCAGTCTCGAGCTTCAGCTCCACAAGGGAATAGTCCTTGAAGCGCTCCATCACGAGAAAATGCGTGACAGCATTCTTGGAGTTCTCAAAAACAACCGCCATCTCCTGACGGTTCTTCGGATTGCGACCGATCGGCGCATCGATGGTGCCCATCTCATGCTGAATCACGCCATGCACGAGCGCCACGTATTTGCGGTTCACGGTATGGTTCTTCAGCTGTTCAGACAGGCCGAGATGAGCCTTGTCGTTCTTCGCGATCATCAACAGACCAGACGTATCCTTGTCGATGCGGTGTACGATCCCTGGGCGCAATACGCCATTGATGCCGGACAAGTCCTTGCAATGATGCATCAGACCATTAACCAGCGTCCCAGAGTAATGCCCTGGAGCCGGATGCACGACCAGACCGCGTGGCTTATTGACCACGACGACATCAGCATCTTCATAGACAATCTCCAAATCCATCGGCTCTGGCTTGATTTCCAGCTCGCGCGGAGGTGGTACACGAAGGGTGATCTCGTCATCCTGATGTACCTTGTAGTTGTTCTTCACCGGTTCCCCATTGACGGTCACACGGTCTTCTTTTACCCAAGCCTGCACCTGGGAGCGGGTCCATTCTTCATTCTGCAGAGTGATGAACTTGTCGATGCGCTCACCCTTATCCTCTGTCTCCACTGTCCAATCAAAACGTTCAAATACGGCTGTATCATTCATCAGATCACAAAACTCCTGTGTAAAAAGATTTAAGGGTAGTATGCCCTTATGCTTCTCCGTCAACCTTGGCTGTCCGCTTGGAATCTAAAAACACATCCAAGAGCAACAACCCGACACCAAACGTAATCGCCATATCGGCGACATTAAAAATCGGGAAGTTAATGATGCGGGCATCCAGAAAATCAACCACCTGTCCCGTAGTGGCACGGTCGATGAAGTTGCCGACCGCTCCGCCCAATACAAGTGACAGCGCCCACGCCACGCGCGGCTGGTTGCGTCCCATCCGGGTCAGTGCGACAATAATCCCGATTACCACAGCAATCGTAATGACGATAAAAAACAGACGCTGGTTCTGGAGCATCCCAAAAGCCGCGCCCAAATTGCGGTGGGAGGTCAGATGAAACACATCCTGGATCAATGGAATCGTCTCACCAATCTCCATATTGCTCTTGATCAGATACTTGGTCACCTGATCGACCAAAATAATCGCCGCTGCAACGATATAGTAGAGTAACATGCCCGGCCTCCTCTTAACCAAAACAATCCAAATTGACAATATACGAATTGTATCATGCCCACCTGTCAGTGACAACTTGCAGGAACCTTGCTCTGTCTGTTTTGGGACAATTTTTGTCCGATCTTTTGTCCGATCTATTTATCGTTCTTTTTGCCCAGGACCGTCCGCTTGATCAATTTATAAAACCGGTAGCCTTTCCGTACCCCATCGAGCATCCACAATGGGACTTTCCACCCACGGTCTTTGATGAACGGCAGGTATACCTTGTAGTAGGCTTTGCGCAGGTCACGCCACTTGGTATCTGGCTTGCCGGATTCGTTCAGATAGTCGGACACGTCGATGATATAGGCGTGTCCTTGGTACATCAGCACATTTTTGCCGTGCACGTCCTGCGGGAACAAGCCTTTGGCACGCGCCTCGCCCAATGCTTCCTCCGCTTCCTCAATTACATTTTCCGGGATCGGGATTCCATAGCGCACACAGTCAAACAGCGAAATCCCGCGCATCCGCTTGATCACCAGATAATTCTCCCCTGCCTGATACAATACGGGAAAATACTTCGACTCGCCCAAGCGTCGGTATACCTCCTGCTCCTCCTCAAAACCGGAACGGCCCGGCGCATACAGCTTCAGCACGACATCGGGATAATCCGGATGCTCGAAGACACCGGCATAGTTGCCTGCACCCACAACCGCCCACGGCTTCGGTACATAGCGCACCTGGACCGGGTCGATGGGAGAGGGTGCTTCCAGCTTAACCTCCCGCAAAAACGCATCGAGCACATCCTGATCAATTCGCATCTGTTCAACTCTCTCTTTCTGTTCCGTACCTGGATTCTTCTCAACTTATTGTAGCAGAGTGCAGGCGATAGATGAAGATTTGTTCTGTCACGAAATTTTTGTAACATTAGTACCTTGTCGTATATTTGTAGATAGGATATAAAAAAGTTATATTACGTGAAAGGGAGTGAATATTGTGAAAAGCAATAAGATCACAAAGAAGACTATGCTCGCCGCTCTTGCTGCATTCTGCATGGTCTCGTGGATGGACATGCCCCAGACGCAAGCGTTCAACAGCACCACTCTTACCTTCACCGAATCAAACAGTATGATGATGGGAGACAATGACTCGGGAGTACTCAGCAGCTTTGGCAGCTTGAATGAGACAGATGAGGTACATATTTATGAGAATAATCTGAATACAACGGATCATGATTGGACAGGCTTATTGATGCCGACATCCGGACTTACGAACTACTATACGGTCGAGCCGGATCAGTTATACCCGGAAGATCCAGATCCCAATACGTTTAAGTAGGTATCCGTAACAGGTGAGAATCGAAGTAGAAAGGACATGCTACCAACACGCTGAGCACTACCAACTGGCTCCAGTAATACCAGTAGGACAAAAGAAGGAAGGTACACGGTATCATACTGCGTATCTTCCTTTTTCATGTCCTGTTTCAATAAGAAACAACCCGCTCCTTCACCGGCTGCACCGGTCTTGCATTCATCGGAAAAATCGCCTGATACGCCGCAATCTGCTCCCTTGACATCTCAATCGGCTGCTCCAGCACGGTCCACTTCACGCCTTCTGAGCATGGCGGCGTCGTCAGTGAACCATTGTAACGGAACGACTTCCGATCCTCGGGCAACAACGTGTTCAGATCAATCGGCTCCACCAGTTCTACATCCTCTGTGTCCTCAGTCTTTGGCATACCCGACCAGATCTTCGCAATCGTCGGATTCTCAGCCCCTTCCTTGAGCATGACACCGAGTACGGCGAGGTGGCCTTGGGCATTCTTATGGACCAAATGTAGCTCCAGCGCGAAGTTCTGGCTGTTGAGCTGGTGCTCGCTCGGGGTGTGAAAATGAAACTGGGCCAGCTGATACGACTCGCTGTCAATGGTTATGATGTTATGCGGGTCTTCCGGGTTGGCTTGGATCGTATGACCGTTGTTGATGACGGTAAAAGGGGTCGGCTTGTAGCTGAGCGTAAATGCTTGACCGCCACCTGTACCAGTTGGCTTGACTTTTGCCGTCTCGATGTTGATCGGGGATTGTTCTTTACCGTTGACACAGGTGGCATAGTCAGGGCTGATGTCCCCCCAGTGCTCGGGAGCGCCTTCGCCTTCATATGACCAATGTACGTGCCCGGATGCCTGGTCGGCTGGCTGCTGGGCTGGTGGTTCGGTGGTTTGTTCTAGGGGTGGTTCTGTCGCTGTACCGCCGCAAGCGGTGAGGATCAGGCTGAGGGAGGTTGCAAGCAGAAACGGTTTTTGGGTCTTTCCCATCATATTTCTCCTTTCGGGCAGGTGCGATGATTCATCCATAGGGCGGTAACTCATTTGGAATTGTGCCCAGCTTTTGTTTCTGTAACACGCAGTACTGTTGGTCCTCCCAAAAGAAAGAAGGCGATCCCTCTCCCGCTGGAAATGCGGTGAATGGTTCGCCTTTTTTGATTGGAACAGGTGTCGGGCTGAAACGAGTTCCTTCTATAATATAGCTTCTATATCTGCTTGATGTGCGAAACTCTTATTCGCTGATGAGAGTTGCTTCATCGATGGTTGGTACTTTATCGGAAGCGATGTTTTCGAATACGGATGCAGAGTTAGCAGCGCCCTTGTTTTTGCTGTTGTTTTTGTAGATGTGATGGTAGTTGGAAAGCATGAGAACCTTTTTGCCGTGTTGCTTGGAGTAGGCGCTTGTCAGATAGAGGAGGTATTCCCCTTCTTCAAGTTTCGGCTGTTCGTCAAAGATTGGCAGAAGACCGGTATTTTTGCCGTCCACTTTTTGCGTTACGCCCACAGGTACCAGAAGTTCGACGACATCTCCTTTTTTGTATTTGTTGCCTGCTTCGTCTTTGAAAGCTTTTTCAACAGTGAGCTTGTAAGCACGGGACACCGTATATAAGTCCTTCTCATCTGGAATAGCTGTTTCTACTTCTTCATAATCGCCGGAAACTTGTGCTTTCATAATCGTGTTCGTATTTTTGGTGAGTTCATCCACCGTTTGATACCCAGGTACCAGCAAAGCAGCACCATGCTGATGATTATCCATGGACATCGCCGTAACACCTACACCAGAACCGATTCCAAGAAGAATTGCTAAACTGCTATATACGATCAAAGTTGTTTTTTTCATATCCATTCTCACCTTTTCTAATTAGTATCGGGCTGCCAAATCGTCTTTATCTTTCTGGGTTATACTAGTGTAACTGAAGGTTTTGTCCTTATTCATGACTGAATCTCCTGAATTATGCGCCAATCCCAAAGAGTGACCGATTTCATGCACCAACATTTGTACGCGTTTAGTGGTGGTCAGCGGATCTACCTCTGCAGATTGCATTCTGATTTTCACGTAGTAAGGTGTACCTGCAGTTGTATCATACATCAGCTTATCACTACTGTCGTAAGGATATATCATCGCGAAGAGATTGAGGTATGTAGCAGAGTCGTAAGAGAGATAGACTTCGACTCCTGTCGTGTTGGATACCAACAACGGATTGATCGCTGATCCTGAGACATTTCTCCATTTGGCAATCGCATCGTAGAAGTAGACTGACCAAGAACCGGTTGTATCTTTCATTTCGATTGTAGGGGTAACTGAAGAATTCCATTTCCAGGAAAACGTTTCAGCATAGACCTGAGAGGAAGCGATGGTAGATACAGAGAAAAGAGCGGCAAGGAGCACTTTTGTCTTATGCTTTTTGAAGAAGTTTATCATTTTTAAATCATTCCTTTGTTCATCATTTTGTTTGCATCACTTACAGGCTTTATATTAGCAACCCGTTACATGGTTGTAAATACTTTTTTAATTTAATTAAGTAAGTTTTTTACCTATTTCTGTGCTGTTTTCAACCTGTTTTTTCGTCCACTAATGAGAGATCTTGTAAAGTATGAGAGAAATATTTATCATAAAAAATGTGTTGATCGAATGATCCAAACTACTTTTTTTGCAAACCTTTTTGTTTAATATGGTTCAACATACAATTTCATACATATTAAAAGTAATGAAGTGATTTGAGCTTTTTTCCATCAAAAAAAGACTGGAGGCCTTTTCCGAAGAAATGTCCCCAGTCTCTATGTCTGTAAATTGCTTTTATCTCGACGCCCCCTCTATTCACGGAGGGACGCATCCCTATCCTTCCTTCAGCTCGCGGTACTTCTCCAGATACTTCAGCACGGTCAGCACCACCGTGGAATGCGACCAGGTCAATGGAGCAACTGACAGCGGTGCACCCGTGAACGGATCAAGCTGCTCGGACAAAAGTCCCGATTCCATCGTGTGCTGCTCGACCCAGCGCAATTTTTCCAGCGGTTCCTCCAGATCGGCAAGCGCCTTCGCCTTGGCGATCTCCCACTCGGCCACCCAGAGCGTGCAGATGATCCACGGATTGCCCGGCACGCGGTTGATGTCATGGGTCTTGCGGAAATAGTAGTCTCCTTGGTAGCGGGCATAGCCACCGACGGTTGTGTTGACCCGCAGACTTCGCTTGACCGCGTTCATCGTGGCTTCGACACGCGGGTCATCGGCTGGCAGGACGCCGAACGAGAAAAGGCTGAACAGCGAGGATTCCACCGTATAGTCCTTGACGATCTTCCCCTCTTTGCCCAGATAGATCCCGCGCAGAAAACGGCCTGCATCCTCGTCATAGAGGTGCTTGATCATCGCCTCTTTGATCTGCTCGGCGGCATGGTCATAGCGCTCAAAGCGGCGGTCATCCCCGAACAGCTGGGCGAATTGGGCAGCGGCTTTGAGTCCGGCGTAGGTGGATGAACAGGTGAAGGTAAAAATCCCGCGCCGCTCTTCCCACAGATCGTAGCTTGGGAGCGGCAGGTGAAGCTCGGGATGCATGTAAGTGTGCAGGAACTTGGCTGCCGGGCGGATCAGCGAGGCATAGAGCTGCTGGCAGGATTCGATCTGTCCGCTGCGCTGGTAATGCTCCCAGAGCGTGTACAGGACAAGTGCTGTCTCATCCTCCTGGATCGGCAGCTGCACCTCTCCATCCTCTTGGATAAATGGATGCCAGGAGGAGCCGACTGAGCCGTCCGGGTTGTATTTGTGCAACAGATAGCCGTCTTTGGTCAGGGCGTCGCGGCAGAATTCATAGAAGCGTGAGACCACCCCGTCATACCCAGCCTTGCTCATCGCCAGCGCCACCAACGCCCCGTCGCGCGGCCACATGTAGCTGTAGTGATCGCGGTTAAACTGGAGAATATCGGAATCGTTGGCCGCAATGATCGCACCGTTGGAATCAATCTGAGTGCGGACGGTGAGCAAGCTTTGCTTATACAGCCGGACGATCTCGGGCGGCAGATCGGCAAAATCACGGTTTTCTTTGTTCACCCAGCGTTGCCAATAGACCCCGATCCGGTTGAGCAGATGATCTGGATCGTTGTCGAGCACATACTGGTTCAGCTGACTGACCTGTTTGTATGAGTCGCCGACACAGAGCCAATAATACAGGGTCTGTTCGCTGAGCGGCTCCAGAAACAGACGGAACGAGATCGTCGAATCGACCGAGCCTTGGGCAATCGGGTTACCCTCCAGCACTCCATCCTCGGCATCCCGCCATGTTCCCTCTGCGTGATTGAAGCGCTTGACTCCGACACTGTACTGATGAATTCCGCCCTCCGGCGTCATCCCGTTGACCATGATGTAGGTGTTTCTTTTGTAGTGATAGACAGTATGAAGCAGGGGATCGTAGACAGCCGTATCCCCTACTTCTGTTTCTGACAGACTCAGATCGTGGTTAAAGAAAAGCCGGACTTCCCGCGCTTCATGACGGTCGTTTTTGACTGTGACGCGTTTGATGCAGATCGGATCACGCTGATGGACGCCGTCTGCGATGGAGAGGGTCAGCCCCAGCCGGTTGTGGATCGCACGCACATCGGTGACGAGCGATTCGTCCATGTATGTGAGGCTTCGTTGCCAGCCATCTTCGTCGAGCCAGCTGAACTGACCTTGAACCCAGACCCCTATCTTGGAGTAGTGGCCGCCTACGTGATTGAGTTGGCCCACATACGGGTAGTAGAGATCGCGCATGTGCAGCTTGTCGTCAAAGTTGATCAACAGTTTTCCGTTCCCGATCACCAGAGGTCTTGGCATGCTCTCACATCCCTTTTACGTTTTATTGCGCCTGTTGGAATTCAGAGATTCGGCGGGCAAAAGCGGATGCGAGGGTAGATGCGCTTTGCTGACAGGAGCCTTGCGAGATGACTGATACATGCGACTCTTCTGAATCAGGCAGGATGAGGACCCAGCCGTCGGGATCATAGACCTTGATGCCATCGACGAGCTCCAGGTGTTTGCCCTTCATCTCTTCCATCATCTTACGCATGACCTTCCCCTTCGATGCCCATGGGCAAAAGACGGACTTGCGCTCCATGAAGAAGGACGGCAGGCTTGCGACGATATCGCTTAAAGTCCTATCCTGTTTCGCCATGTAGGCAAGAGCCATCACGAAGCTGTGAATCGCGTCAAACAACGGGTGGAACCGCTCATCTGGCGCTACCTCCATCATCGCGCGCGGCGTCACCTTGGTGCGCACCACTTCGATATCAAGCACACGGGCGAGCGTCTCCAGCTCGGCAGGTGCACTTACCGGCAAGCCCACCTTATGCTCGACAGAGTGATCAAAGCAGGTGAGCAGTTGCATGGATAACATCTTCTCTGCTGTCAGGCGCTCACCGGTCTCTGTGTACAGGTGGAAGCGTTCGCCGTTTTTCTCGATCTTGATTGCCGCATCTGCACCTACACGGACAATGCCGTCCGCAATGCCACGGAACTGGACATTAACCCCCATCGCGGCAAACAACGGAGCCAAGAACGTCGGCAGGAAGCGCTGTTCGCAATCCACCAGCACGTTAAAACGGTGGCGGCGCAGCTCGTTGAGATCGACGAGAGAGAGCAATGCTTGCAGATACGCTTGTTGAACATTGTGCTCCACATGCAGACTGCCGAGATTGTCGGTGATCGAGCGGACATAGGTTTCCTGTGAGTAGGCATTCTCAATCTTGCGCTCATAATCACGGGTGATCGGCAGACCATTGTGATCGAAGAACTCGATGACGATCATCTTCTCATCGGTCTGCTCAGGCATGTGCAGATGAATCCCGCCTGCACAGCCGAAGCTGCGTACACCATAACGGGTGATCGGAGCGATCGAGACCCCGAAGTCAACCGTGTCCACCCCAGACGAGCACAGGCTGGTCATCATGCTGTGCTTGAGCAGCTGGGCAAACGGATGACCGCACGCAGACAGCGCGATTCTCGCTCCCGGCTTGAGCAGGTACGCATACGCGGAAGCCAGACGGGTGACGAATTCCGGCGTGATATCCACATTAGCGACCCCTTTGATGCCTTGATAGCCAAACATATTTTTCGCTACACTGCTGCCATAGATCAGGCTGGTCGTGACGGTCGCATTCTCCTCCACGGCCTTGTGTGCGTAGATTTTGACATTGCTCTTGATGTGGGATTTGCGGGCGAGACGGGCATGGTCACCAATCACCGCCCCCTCCCCGATGATCGCGCTCTCCCCGACTGTCACATTGCGGCAGAGGGTGGAGCCGTTCATCTCTACTTTTTTCGCCAGGTAGGCATTCTCCCACATGATCGCTTGGGAGAGCTTCGTACCTGTGCAGATCGTCGCACTGTTGCCGATGATCGAGTACGCGCCGACCGCTACACCGGATTGCAGATGGCTCTTCTCCCCGATGTAGGCAGGGCCTTCGATCCGTACTGATGAATCGATGCGTACCCCCTGCTCCATGAAGATCCGGGGCGCAACCTCCTGCGCCTTGATCTCCACGTTGACCATCCCGTCGAGCATGTCAAACTGTGCTTGGCGGTAGACCTCCATCGAGCCGATATCAGACCAGTAGCCTTCGGCGGCATAGCCGTACATCGGTTTGTTGTTTTGCAAAAAGAACGGAAACAGGTCTTTGGAGAAATCCAGCTCCACTCCCGGTTTCATGTAGCCAAAAATCTCCGGCTCCAAGATATAGATACCGGTATTGACCGTGTCGCTGAAGACCTCGGACCAGGATGGCTTCTCTAGGAAACGGGTGATGGAGCCAGCCGCATCGGTCATTACCACGCCGAATTCCAGCGGATTCTCCACTTGTGTCAACACCAGTGTCGCCAGTGCTTCCTTTTGCTCATGGAATTGAATCGCCTTGGTCAGGTCAAAATCGGTTAAGGCGTCGCCGGAGATGACGATGAAGCGCTCATCGAGGAACTCCTCGCAGTTCTTCACACTGCCCGCCGTCCCGAGTGGTACATTTTCTTCGAAGTATTCAATATGAACACCGAAGCGGGAACCGTCACCGAAGTAGCTTTTAATCACTTCCGGGAGGTACTGGATCGTCACGGCGATCTCCGTGATTCCATGCTTTTTCAGCAACTCCACAATATATTCCATACAAGGACGATTTAACAGCGGTACCATCGGTTTTGGTGTATGGGATGTGAGTGGTCGCAGTCGTGTACCTTTACCGCCCGCCATGATGACAGCCTTCATTATGTTGGTTCCCCCCTTGATTTTTAACGAACAGAGAGCGCCGGCAGCATCTCTTGGTAGAGTACTAGTGTATCCTTGGCGATTCTGTGCCAGTTATAACGGACTTGTACCTCGGCAAGTGCTTGGTCCGCCATCTCCCTTGCCTCTTTTGTATGTTCAAGCACCCAGTTGACTTGCGTGATGAGCGATTGGACATCGCCCGGATACATCTTGACCCCGTTTTCTCCATGACGGACAATGCTGCCCAGTCCACCAGTATCAGCGACCAATAACGGTGTCCCATGTGACATCGCTTCGAGTGCGACGATGCCAAACGGCTCATACAGACTTGGGAAAATCGCCAAATCAGCCAGTCGCATCAGGGAATCACGGGTAGCGTCATCGACGAATCCGAGAAACAGTGCCTTCTCCCCAAGTCCAACTTCCCAAGCTTGGTGTTTCAGTTGATCCAGCATCGGGCCCTTTCCACCGAAGATAAATTTGGCCTCCGGATGCTTCGCCAGAATCGCCGGGGCTGCTTCCATGATCAGATCCAGACCTTTTTCCCGGACCATGCGCCCGACGTAGAAAATGATTTTTTCATTCGGGTTGGCAAATCGCGGTCGGATCTCGTGGATCGCCTGTAACTCGGACTCGGTCGGTGCAGGTGGCACTTCGATCCCATTCGGAATGACATCGATCTTGTCAGCAGGCAGTTGAAAATGGCGGATCATCTCATCCTTCATATAATCGCTGCAGGCAATCACACGCCAGGATTCATACGTCAGCTTCCATTCGTAATGATGAATCCGGTGTTGCAGCGGCGTATGCAATCCTTGGTTGCGCCCATGCTCCATCGCGTGAATGGTCGAGAGCAACGGATACTGGTAACGCTGTTTGGCCTCAATCGCGGCAAACGAAACCAGCCAGTCATGCGCATGAATCAGATCAAAATGGATGCCTTCCTCCGCATAGCGCGCAAGCTCATCTACCATCGCGAGATTTAACTGGAACACCCAATCAAAAAAGTCGCTTCGCCCGTTCGGCTGGTAGGTCGGCAGACGGCGTACATGAATCCCCTCCATCACTTCCCGCTCTGGTGCGTCCCAAGCGGCACAGGTCAGCACATGCACCTCGACATTTTGCAGCACGAGGTGACGGGAGAGATCATAGACAGCTTTCGACAGTCCCCCTACCGTCATCGGCGGGAACTCCCAGCTGAGCATCAGTACGCGGGCTACCGGCTCTTGTCGAACAGATGTGGCGGCAATATAGGTCTTCGACACGTCTACTTTATGCCCGTGTTTGGGTAAATAGTACCTTGGATTGATATCAGGAAAAACAGGAAAAGCCTGTTCCATCGCGGTTAATTGGGCGTCGTCGAGTTTACCTTGGTTGAATTGTTCTTGGATCTGGTAAAAGCGCACTAGGTGGTCATGGGTCCGCTTAACGGCGTATTCCACCATCGACTGGTTGTCCATGATGAAGGCCCAGTCACTGCTCTGTGCCAGCATCAGCTCGCGGGCCATCTGCTGCAGGGCGCGCTCTTGCAGTGGAGTCAGTACTTGACCTGACGCATCGCTTGTCATGACAGCCTCCACCATCAGACGCTCAGCCCGATGCAGATGACGGTATATCCATTCATTTGTCTCATTGAGCCATACTTCTCCATAGCCGTTACGACCCCATGAGCAGGTAGGCAGACGGCCATAGTCGTTGAAGTCTGGGTATTCCGCCAGATAATCAGACGGCGTCACCATGCGCAGAATCTGGGTATCATAGGCGATTTTGCGGCACAGGTAATCGATGAACATCGGGCCTTCGTACCACCAGTGGCCGAACAGCTCTGCATCATAGGGGGCAACCACAATCGGCTTGCGGTCCATATGGGCAGACAGATGCTCCACCTGACGTTCGCGGTTATACATGAAGTTGCCCGCGTGAGCAGCCGCCTTTTCGCGCGCCCAGTCTGGGTTGTAGACGTCTTTTGGCTGATCCTTGCCGGTGATACGGTGATACTTCAAGCCTGTATTGATCCGAAAACCTTCCGGATGTACATATCCTTTGATATACTCCCAGTCCAGATCATAACCGATATCCCGGTAATACTCGCGGTAATCCGCATCCCCCGGATAGCCTTCCTGTGCGCTCCAGACCTGCTTGGATGACTCGATATCCCGGGCAAAAGCCGCTACGCCATGCTCGGTAAAGAGCGGTGCATACACTCCGCGGCGCGGCTTCGGTGTCGCATGCTCAATGCCATGCGTATCCACGAAAAAGAACTGAATCCCCGCTTCTTTGAGCATCCGGTCTATCCCTGGTGTATAAGCACACTCTGGCAGCCAGATCCCGCGCGGCTTGACACCAAGAATCCGCTCATGTGTCTCTACACCAGTCATGATCTGCGCCCGGATCGCTTCCTCTGTCTCGACAAAAGGCAAAAACGCATGGGTCGCCGAGCAGGTAATCAATTCAAGCGCCCCCGCCTCCTGCAGCTGGCGGAACGCCGGGATCAGATTGAATTGGTACTTCCCGCAGAACGCCGCAATCTCGCGGAAACGCTCCAGATACATCTTGGCGACGCGGTACTCTTTGGGACGGTCGGTCGTGCGCTTGCACTCTTTTACCGCCAGCTCCATCAGAGTAGCCAGATGGTTCTTAAAGCGCACCTGGATCAGCGGGTCAGCAAGCATAGATAAAAGCGGTGGTGACATCGCCAAGGTCAGGCGGAATGGCACCTGCTCCGCTGTTAATTTTTCAAAAACAAGCAAAAGGGGTACGTAGGTCTCCAGCATCGCTTCATAGACCCAGCGCTCCTCCAGATAATCATCGCGGTCCCCGTGACGCACGTATGGCAGATGGGCATGCAGCACGAGCGCGAGATAGCCTTTTTCCACTGTCGACACCTCACTCATTTGGAATACACCGTATAGGATGAGAAGTTTTCAAACCAAGCCGGTTGACTCGGATTTGAGGCAGGCGACACCAGTGGTTCTCCCCAGCCCGCAGGCGTATTGCGTGGTGTCGCGACAGGCTGCGAACGCAAAATCGGGCAAAACTTGCCTTCATGGAACAGCCCAAAATCAACTATGTACGTACGTCCCGGCTGCATCTGTGGCACAAACCACGAGCGGGCGTCACTGTGCACGATGACATCCTTGTGCCAATGGGCATTGGCCCCGTCGAAGTACAGGTCGGTTACGTCATAGATGCGTAAGCCTTTTTGGATGTAGCGGTAGTCGGCCTGCAGATAGGAGGCGACCATCCGCATCCGCGCCCAAGTAATCTCCCAGTATGCGTAGAGAACCGTCGGGCCTTGTGGCATCGCCTTGCAGACACTGTCTCCGTAGAAGTCCGAAAGCTGCCAGCCGGTTGGGCGGGAGGATTGCAGGAGCTGGGATTGGGTAGCTTCTGAGAAAAACGGAAGCGTAAATGCTTGCGAGATTTCATCAGAAGATTCAAAAGCATCTGTCATTAATTCTTGAACAGGTTTGGTGACTTCATCTGTATGGAGGGTGGCAGGAGCGTCTTCCACTACCTCAGTCTCGATCACTCCATCCACAGCGCAGGCCTCTGCATCTGGATCATCCATCTCTGATTGTCCTTTTGCGCCTTCCAACGCGGCTGCGGCTTGTGCTCTGGCTAAAGCCAGCTCCATCTCGATGGCTGTCTGTTCTTCCTGTATTTTATGTCTACGCAATTGGTATTTCACTTGTCCGAGCGTCAGACCACATGCGTCCGCGATTTCTTGAACTGTTAGTGATTGTGAGCGAAGTTCCATGATACGTTCAATCATTTGGGTGCGCTCCTTTCTCCGTGTCTACGTGGATTAGTATACCGAAAGCCGTCAGGAAAGGCTGTCGATTCGTAGGCGCATAGATTTTCTTCTTTTGTCGACCAACATGTGTTATTTTCGTGACCGTCGGTGATTGTGTCGAGATATCACAAAATGTGCATGAACATGGGACAAAAAAATATCCTGCCATCAAAGGGATGACAGGACGTTGTGGTTATAGGATTTAGCTTTGGTTGGATGCTGAGGAGTTGTTCGGAGGATGACCAGTGGATGATCGGATTTGGATTGGAGTGCTTGTTTTCTGACGGGTTTCGATGTCGCCGCGTGGCTTGGTGATTTGGCTGATTTTGTTGGTAGAGTTGGGTTGGTAACGCTTTCTTGTAAGCTTGCTTTATGATTGGTTGACTATATTTTTGCTTGTAACTCTCTTAATTCTTGCGTGAATTTTTTTGACGGTTGCTTACCTTTTTGGAGACTCGTTCGTTTTTTTCTGTTCACTGGTTTGGAACGTATTCCCGTCATAATGAAAAGAAACCAGCTCTTCGACCGGTTCGCCTGCGAGCAAATGTTGTCGGACGATCTTTGGGGCGTCCTCCACTCTGACATCCCTGTACCAGATGCCTTCAGGGTAGACGGCGACGACACAGGAATCCACGCAGCGGCCGTTGCAGAGGGTTTTGGTCGAGTGGATGAAGTCGTCTGCGCCGACACGGGCGATCTCATCGCGGATCGCTTGGGTGACGGCTTCTGCGCCCTTTTTGCTGCAGGTCCCGCCGTTGCAGAGGATGAGGTGGCGGGTGACGGTGGTGAGGTTCTTGATGGGCATGGGGTGGGTCGCTCCTTTTTGGGTGTTGGGTCTGGGATTGGGGTGGGAGATGAGGTTGAGAATGCTTACGTATATAGATGTGGAAACGGATGAGATTCGGGAGTAAATGGACTTTGCCCAATCGCTTGGCTAATTCGATTATTTCTGTGAGTTCTGCTGATACAGTGAGTTTTGTTTGTTGAGAAAGTTTCCATTGTTCCATTGTAGCAAGGTTCGGCATAGATTTCAGCAGGAGAAGTGTAGGTATTGTAAAGGTCAGGAGGGGTGGGTTTGAAAAGGGTTGTTGTTGTGCTTTTGGCGGTGTTGCCAGTGGTTTGCGGTGTGAGCTATTGGCTGGGATATGGGAATGTGGCGTTTTATGCGGGGTTTTTGTGGTTCTGTGTGGTGTCGTGGACGGCGCGGGTGGTGGGGATGGAGAATGAGTTGTATGTGGAGCGGGCTGCCAGGGGGCGGCGTAAGGATGAGGAGCGATTATTATAAAGAAAAAACCCTTCAAAACTTCAAGTGTTTTAGTTCGTCATTATGGATGATCCTCTGAATTCATAAAAGGAGCGCAAGAAGCTTCTTCATCTTTAAATACTTTCGGATCAATATTTCTAGAAATAACAATAACAATAGGTCTTCCATATTTAGGATCTGTTTCACTCACTGAGGCATCCAGTTCGATCTCTTTTTCAAAAGTCGAAAAAAGACCTGATTAAACGGTTTTTAAATTTACCCGACCAGTTTGTTTTGATTGAGTGGATCAAGTAAGGTTAACAGCGTGAGGATCATATTCATTCTGTTGGTCCATGTAAAACTCAAAGCGATCTCCTGCAAAAAGATATCGATTATTCTGTTGGGGATGTGACCGCCCTGCCACTTCTGTAGAAAAGAGTAATGTTTGACCCATAATATAAACAGGTTCTAAAAATGAAAGAGAATCAGTCGCCAATCTTCCCTTGGATAATCGGAGATAGTTCCATGTCAGGTCATCTTCCGGCTTTAAACAGTGCTTCTCCATCATGTTCTTAAAAACTGCTCTGTTTAGATTTGGAAGTCTCCTTTCAAAGACAGAAAACATCTTGGTCGATTAATATACTTTTGGAATATCACTTAATCTTACAAAGGCACTAAACCCTTTCTTCCCGAGCCTGTTCAATGGTTTGCTTGTTATAGAAAGATTCGTACCCTGTTGCTATTTTGTTAAGAATTCCCACAAAATAATTGCTCTCTGTTTTGACTCCTTTCCAGCTTACTAATAATTTACGGGCGTTCAAAATGACAAAAACTCCCTTATTAAATAGTCTCTGCGTGTGCATAATAAACGTTTAACTAATGCAAAATTTTTAGAATAACGCACAAAAAATGAGGTCAATCAGTTTAATCTGATGACCTCATGATGAATATATTATACATAAAATACTAGTTCATCCAAAATTTTATATTAATAAATCTCTAGGGGCATTCATCTCTGTTTGGGAAATCCAATCAGCAACTCTATTTAGCATTTCTTGTACTTCATTATGGGTAAGACCCTCAATTTTGGCTATCTCCCATATTGAAGCTAGATAACTATCTACATTAGTTGGAAAAGAGATACTGTCATGCCTTAATGAAGCATATAATACTTTGTTATCATATAGTCCATCTTCACCACGGTAACTCAAGTGATTAATATACCATCCGTTCTCTGTTCGAGTCAATCTGTATAGGTCATGATGTCCCCAACGATTTGAGTAAATCCTAAATTCAAATTCATCGCCAATAGTCTGATCAATTGGATCATCATTTGCGGAAGTGTCCTCTAGGTATTCTAATAAGTCTTCTACTGGATGAATATGATTGTAGAATTCAGGATCTTCTGGCTGCATCCTTCTGTTTTTAATCATATATTCGTGATGTTTAGGTTTAGGTGTTAATTGCATGTGTAGTTCATGTGCTGCTATTTTCATTTTATTAAATGCTAACTCAACTTCGCCTCTTTCTTGATTTTGCCAGTTCTTTGCAATAAGCAAATTATCCTGAATTATTTTTTTAAGCTTCTCTTGCGCAGGAGTCAAATTAACCTTCATTGTAAAACCCCCTATTTATAAAAAATTTTACCACGGCAGAGCCTTTTGAGATCGAAATGTCACGTTAGCTTTGTCGTGTCTAGCTGCTGAATATTCAGATCCTCCACATTGGAACTCAATAAAAATAAGCTTATTTTCTTCATGAAATACCCATAAATTTGATGGTTCATCTTTTAAAACCAATTCGTTTCCATCAACATCATTCAGTTGAATTTCGATATATGTAAACTCAATTTGAGCAGTAGTTTCATTTATCGCTCTTAAAGCAACCTTAATTTTACCACTCCCCATATTTTTGACCGACTCAAAATTAATCCTTACAGAGCGATCGGCTTCTCGCTCTATTTTAGCGTATCCAGAAATTTCTTCTAAGCTAGAATCACGTACACTTTCCCAAATGTTATCGTTTAAATCTAAATTAAACTCTTGCAATATTGATCTTTTGAAATCATTTAATTTGCTTTTATCATCCAATCGATAAGAATTCCGGCTAGGGTCAACAGCTCCCTTAATTTCATGGAAAGAAAAGTTCGGTGTTATAAATGTCGAATACTTTTTATTTTGTACCCATGTTGCCCCCATCTCATTAAGACAAGCTGCACTTTTATAATAATTATGGGAAAGAACATAAATTACCCATACATTTCCATTTAATTCTCCCTTTAAATAATCATAAATATTAACATCTGGAGGGATACTAAATCCTGGATAAGAACTACAAACGATCTTAACCCCTGCTCTTTCAACTCCTGTAACCTTTATTAAATTAACAAGTTCATGTACATATGTTTCGTCTTTATGCGCGTGGCTAATTAGAATAGTATCTATTCGTTGAGACAATCCTATTTCATCCTCTCGTGCTTTAGCTAATTCTGCTGATCAACCATGCCGAAAATATATCCAGTATTTTATGCTAATTCCATATTGATGCACCCGAAATAATCATACTTTTTCTCCCATCATGATGCAATAGCAACTATAGAAGCATTCTCAAAAAGCGAATTAGTCGACAATAATAATTCCACTCAAATACGTATGAAGATTTATAAATTAATAAAGGACTTACTTATTTTGTAAGTCCCCTACCTTTATATTACTTCCCCTCAAACTCAAACCTCACACTCTTCCCCTGCTCATCCCACACCAGATAAGCATCAAACGTCTTCTCACCCTTCTTAAACCCTTTGATCAAATTACTCTTCCCTTTAGTAAGAATCCGCTTCGCATTCGTGGCGGAGACGGCTTTGCCGAGGATTTTCTTGCCAATCGTTAGCTTACACTGATTTTTGGTATAGTGTGAGCAGCCGTAAAAGTCGCCTTTGTCGATAATCTCCCCGTCGCACAGCTTACACGGACCGATGGAGTTGCCCATCGTAGATTTGGAGTCTGACTTGGCACTTGCATTTGTTTTGGCACTGGTCTTAGAACCAGCCGAGGCGGTCGCAGTTGCTGCCCCTCCCCCACCTGATGATCTCTCTACACCAGCGGCCACATAGCCGGAAGAATCAGAAGGATACCCATACGATCCGTACCCCTCCGACTCCCCACCAGAAGCACCACGCGAATTCCGCGTACCGCCTTTTCCTCGCGTTCCTCCAGTTCCAGCTCCTGTACCTGCTGATTCACGAGGCCCCCGCGAACCAGCTCCACCTTTTCCACCGCGCTCCCCTCTCTTCGGCAGCGCATCCAGATCAATCCCCTCAAACGTCCATGTCCGCGACTGCTCTACGGCATCCTCGATGATCTTCTGGGACAGCTTTTTCACCTGCTCCATGAACTCTTGCGGAGAAGCTTCGCCTTGGCCGATCTGGGAAAGACGCTGCTCCCACTTGGCGGTCATCTCCGGTGACGCGAGGATCTTATCCCCGATCGCTTCGATGAGCACCATGCCTTTTGGGGTGGCGAAGACTTGGTTTTTGGTGACAGAGATGTAGTTGCGGTCCTTGAGCATCGTGATGATCCCGGCGCGAGTCGCCTCGGTGCCGAGACCTTCGACACGCATGAGGACTTTTTCCAGCTCTTGGTCGCCTAAGTGTTTGCCGGCGGTTTTCATCAGGGTGATCAGCTGACCCTCGGTGTAGCGCTTGGGTGGCTGGGTTTTGCTTTCTTTGGCATTGGCTTTTTTGCAGGTACCTGTCTCGCCTTGTTCGAGCGGTGGGAGGAGCGTGTCGTCGAAATCATCTTGATTGTCCCCGTCCTCTTTGTCTGCTTTGCTGCCTTTTTTGCCTTTGCCGCTGCTCTTGGCGTCCTCGTCGCCGAAGATGACCTTGCGCCACCCCTCCTGGATCTGCTCGCGGCCCTTGGTGATGAACTCGGCGCGGCCGTCCACGATGGTCACTACGGTGGTGTAGTCGTAGATCGCGGCTTCGTAATGAGCGGCGATCAGGCGGCGGGCGATCAGGTCGTAGATTTTTCGCTCCTCGTCGGGAAGCTTGCTCACCTGTGGCACCTGCTCAGTCGGGATGATGGCATAGTGGTCGGTGACCTTCTTTTCATTGACAAACCGCTTGTTGCCCATCAGGGACTGGATCGGCGCGGGAAAAAGCCCCTGGTAATCCGTCTGGCGTCCCAGCTTTTGCAGAATCTCAGGAAAGGTCTGCGCCTCGCCCGGCGTGACGAACGCGGAGTCACTTCGCGGGTAGGAGATTACGCCTTTGAGATAGAGCTTCTGGGCGATGTCGAGCGTCTTTTTCGGGGAAAACTTGTACAGCTTGTTGGCCGTTGCCTGCAAAGACGACAGGTTGAACAGGTACGGCGGCAGGAATTCCTTGCGTTCTTTGGTCAGCTCCTTGACCTCGGCAGGCTTGTCCTGGCAAAAGGCAGCGATTTTTTCCGCCATCTGCGGGTCGTTGACACGGGTCTCGCCTTCCTTGCTGATCCATTTGCCATCGTATTTTTTCTTGCCCATCTGAAAAGTCGCAAAGACCTCCCAGAACGGCTCGGATTTGAAGTTGGCGATTTCCTTTTCCCGCTTGACCACCAGTGCCAGCGTTGGGGTCTGGACACGGCCTGCGGAGAAGACGTCGGACACACCCTTTTCCTTCATTAAAATGGTATAGATGCGGGAGGCGTTCATCCCGACGAGCCAGTCGGCACAGGCGCGGCTATAAGCCTCGAAGTAAAGCGGGCGGGTGTCTTCCTCTGTTAGCAGGTTGGCAAAACCGTCGCGGACGGCTTTCTCGGTGAGAGAGGAAATCCACAGGCGCTTCATTGGTTTGCGCGCTCCTGCTGTAGAGATGATCGTGCGGACAATCAGTTCCCCTTCGCGCCCGGCGTCACCTGCGATGATGATCTCGTCGACGTCAGGACGGTGCAGCAGTTGTTTAACGATGTTGAACTGCTTGTACTTGGACTTCATCACGCGGTAGCGGAATTTATCGGGGATCATCGGGAGCGTGGCGCGGGACCAGCGTTTCCAAGCAGGATTATATTCCTCCGGTGGAAGCAGCTCGCAGACATGCCCAACAGCCCATGTGACATAAGCGCCGCGTGGGAAAAATTCATTAGGGGCAATCTCGAGATACCCCTGTGTTTTTTTATGTTTGAACGGAGCGGCCAGCTTGGAGGCCTGATCCGGTTTTTCGGCAATGATTACTTTCATCTCGGTTTGACTCCTTTGGTCTTTCGGTAAAATAACGGACAGACAGAAAGAAGGACACAAACCATTATACTACCATGACAGGGACAAAAAAGGGACAAAAGAAATAAAAACATCCATCTAAAAACCTTTCCTAATGCTTCCCACCACTTTCGGGCATTCTACCCCTAAGAGGTGATTTTCGTGGACTTACTCAGTTCCGATTTTTGGATGGGCTTGCTTAGCATCGTCGTGATCGACTTGGTTCTCGCCGGTGACAACGCCATCGTCATCGGGATGACTGCGCGTAATCTGTCCAAGGATATCCAAAAGCGGGTCATCCTCTGGGGGACGATTGCAGCAATCATCGTCCGGGCTACCTTGACTGTTTTTGTCGTGTGGCTGTTGGAGATTCCGTTTCTCATGGTGGCGGGCGGCCTCTTGCTCATCTGGATTGCCTATTCCCTGCTCACCCAGGAAGAAAAAGAGGAAAACGTCGAGCCTAGCACCAACGTCTGGCAGGCCATCCGTACCATCGTGATTGCTGACGTGGTGATGGGCTTGGATAACGTGCTGGCAATTGCCGGGGCGTCGCATGGCTCCTTTATCTTGGTCATTCTGGGCTTGATGGTCAGCGTCCCGATCATGGTCTGGGGCAGTACGGTGATCCTGCGCTTCATGGAGCGCTACCCGATCATCATCTACATCGGGGCAGCGGTGCTGGCGTGGACAGCTTCGCAGATGATCACGGAAGAACCGGCATTCCACGATGTTCTGGCAGAGTACCCTGCGCTCAAATGGGGGATTACTGTGTTACTCGTAGCGGGTGTGCTGTTTTTTGGACGGATGCAAAACCGCAAAAAAAGCTCTTCTTCTGCCTAAGAAACAGCCCATGCCGCTGTTTCTTTTTGGCGTATTTGTGCTCGTTTCTGCATGATTTACCTGTATATAAAGCTTTCACTTTATGTTAAAATTTAACCTAAGGAAATGACTCGGAAAAGGAGGGAAAACGATGAAACGACTCCTCATCTTGATCGGTCTGGCCGCGATTGCCGTCGCGATAGCTTTTCCATCGTTTGCCACGGAACAAAAAACCGAGATCATCCGTGATGTCAAAGCTGGTCTCAATCTCCCCGAACAACAGGAAAACCCCGTCATCCTCCAGATCGGGAGCGAAACGGTAACGCAAAAAGAGTTCCAGACCTTCAAGGAATACCTAATCGCGAACCAAAAATTGACCAAATCCTCTGCCACCGTCACAGATGAATATGTGCTCAAAGAATATATATGCGACCTGCTCCTGTACGAAAAGGCAGAAGAATCCGGCGTCGTCGTCGATTTTGCAGAGGCCCAGCAGTATGCAAAGGAAATGCGTGCCCTGATCGAGAAGTCCGATGATGAGACGAAGCGCATTCAGGACAAGGTGATCGATGCGACCGGTCTTGATACCGAGACCTACTGGAACACCTATGCGCCGAAAATGTACCAGCAGCAGCTCAGCATCGAGAAGCTAATCACCCAGCTGTCCGAACAAGGGATGCTTGCGACCGGCAGTGACCCAAACACGCTGAAAAAAGCATATGAAGCGTATCGGGAGGAATTGTACCGCGCGGCGAAGCCAACGATTCAGATTTTACAGACAGACTTAGAGATAGCGTCATGATCCAGAGAGCCTGTACGAGTAGAGGGCTCTCTTTTTTGTGGGCTTTTTGGGCCTTCTAATCGCTCTTGTGCACGCTAGATGTACACGAAGCAAATACACGTGGAAGGAATTCCTTCATCTATATGGAATACACTAGTACAAGTGAAAGTATGGAACGAAATCCTTGAACGAAATGAGGAATCGGTGTGGAACACGTACAGGTGCTGATCGCAGGCGCCGGGATCGCCGGGATTTCCGCCGCAATCTGGTGCAGACGGCTTGGCCTCCAAGCGATCCTGATCGAACAAGAACCACACATCGGCGGTCAACTAAAAACCATCAAAAATACCATCTGGGACTTCCCTCCCCACCTCTACGCCAACGGGCTGGAGCTGCTCGACGAACTGAATCAGCATCAGGTGCTGGGTGAGCTCGATATCCGCCTCTCGGAGCGGCTGATCTCAATTGATCCTGTGAGCCATCTGGTACAGACAGACAAAACGCTATATCAGGCTGACTATCTCATCGCGGCCACTGGGGTGCGTGCCAATACGCTGACCGTGCTGGAAGGCGCCTCTTTTGTGCTGGCTCCTTGGTTCTCCACCACATCACAGGGCGAATTGCTCGCAGGCCGGCGGGTGCTGGTCGTAGGCGGTGGTGACCGTGCTGTCGAAAGTGCCTACAATATCTCCCCCTATGCCGAGCACATCTGGCTGGCTGTGCGTGGTGACAAGCTGCGTGCCCGTCCTGAGTGGGTGGAACGGCTGGATACTGTGCCAAATGTCACCGTGCTGTATGAGACAGAGGTGACGGGATATATCGAAGAGGATCAACTGCGTACGGCTGTGCAATTGCTGGAGTCTGCTTCTGAGCAGTGTGCCGGTGAGACTGCACTGTCTGATGACCAGGCTGCTCCCTCTAATGATCACGCTGCTCTGTCTGCCAATGCACCAAGTTCTCACTCTGGTGTTTCATCGCTTCTCCCAGATCCCCAGGCTACCCAGACGGGTGTCTTTCTAGAGATAAAAGGCCAGCAGATGCCTCTCTTCCTCCCCGTCGACAGGGTCATGCCGCGCATCGGCATCCGGGGCAACAGCGACGTGATGGAGCAGCTCAAGCAGTACGGCGAGGGTTTTATCCAGTCCGATGAGTACCAGGCTACCAGCTGCGGCTGGATTTATGCCATAGGGGACCTGACCAATGGCAGCGTCTATGCCAGTCTGTCGCTTGCTTCCGGTCAAGCGATGAAGGCGGTCAAACATATTTCATTGCAACTTAACAAGTAAAGGAGGCTAAGCGTTACCATGCATACTTTTTACGACAATCTGGGCAATCCCATGACGCTTACCTTCGATCCTGCCATCTACACGGAACGGGTCGCCAAGCATGTGCTGGTGTTTGCTTTTTGGGATGGAAAGCTGTTGTTTACCTTACATACGAAGCGCGGAATCGAGCTTCCCGGAGGCAAGGTGGAGCCGGGCGAGACCAGCATGGCTGCGGCGGTGCGGGAGACGTATGAAGAGACCGGGTGTACGCTGAGTTCGATTGAAAAGATTGGACAGTACACGGTGGAGATGGTGAAGACGCCGGATGGTGCTGAGAATCATGGCAATCTGATTGTGAAGGATATTTTTCTGGCTCATGTAGAAAAGCAGGAGCGGGAAATGATCGGCGGTACGGTTGGGGGATTGGTGTTGTTGGAACAGATTCCTTCGCCTGATGAGGTTCGGAATAATACGGAGTTTAGTCCGTTTTTGTATGATGAGGTGTATCCGTTGACTCTGCGGTATTTGGAGGAGCGGGGATTGTTGGGGGAACGGTAAGAGGCCCTGTGTCCTTTGGGAAAAGGATGCAGGGCTTTTTGTCGAGATCACATATAGTCTAATACATTTGAAATGGTGTCTCTTAATGTAATATAGGCCGGTTCGCTATAAGGCAATGTTTCTTCGTAAATTTCCTTTAGTGAACCCTTTAATTCTGATTCTTCATATTGAGTTAATTCATCATCCATTCTCTCGATAATTTCAAAAAAACCACCTAACTTTATACGTAAGTCTTCTTTGATATTGTTATTTTCTTCAACTAAGTCAATCCCATCGGGTAGTAGATGTTTACTAGCCTTATAAATAACGAAACCCATCATCTCTTCATTCTGTAACACAAAGGAAAAGTCTTCAGTCACCTTTATTTCAGTAGACGGGTTTATTCTATTCCATTTTTTTGAATATGATAATATTGTATCATCTTCAACATAGTACTCGGTAAAATCGGACAATTTACAATCGAAATTTTTGGCCTCACTTATTTTGATATTACCAAATTTATCTTCTATTAATCCTCTATCTATCTTATCCATTTTTACTGTTATTGGTTCGTTTAACTTTATTACTGCTCCTATAAATTCCAGGCCATCCCGATTAAATAATATAGTATCTGCATCGGACCACAACCAATTAAAACTTCCATAACTAATATTTTTTAATTCCTCTATTTCATTGTAATTTTTCTCCTTTCCAATCCATACAATTTGACTGGACAAGTACCACCTTACTTGTGTATTTTTGAAAAACTGCTTTTCACAATACTTTATTTTCATATTTTTATGGTAATATTTGTTTTGCAGGTGGCATGTTAACTCCACTAGGAGTTGGAATAGTTCCATTTAAAATTGAGTCATGTGCAACGGGCATTCCTGGTTCAGTGGCTTTCCCACCAAAAATCGCAGAACCACTTTCTCCCCTTGCCCCATCTGGCCCATAACTGGTTATTGTATTTCCTTTTGAACTGCCCTTGCTTTCAACTATTACCACATTCCCTCCCTTCCTAAATATAAAGTTCTGCGAGTTATTACCTGCTACGTAAACCGCATCAGGATTGGATAATATTTCTAACTCTTTTTCCTTTCCAAGTCTACCATGGTAGTTGCTAGCATATTTAATTTTCCCTTCTTTAGCTCTATTACTAATATCCTTTGCTGATCTCACATGCTTTTCAAAGTCTGTTGATTTTTTACTATCTTCATCCGTCTCCTCTGGTTTTACCAAAAGATCTCTACCAGATGTTTTTTTCCTTTCCTTAATTCTCGAATCTTTTACAGAATTACCCTGTAACCTCCCACTTTCACTTCCTGCTCCCCGATCATTACCATTACTATGACCTACTACAGGCCGCCCATTAGAGTTTCCGGAATCCCTTCCACCCTGTAGAGCCCTGATTTGGATTCCATCAGGCGTTCCTTTAGAAATAAGCTCTGGATACAACTGTTGCCCAACAGCTTCGGCAAGCACAAATTCCTGACGGCCCTCTTCCATTGAACTTTCTTTATCAGTTTCATCAGGATTATGTCTCTTCCGATCTACTTTCTTCCTTCTAAATTCGTCCAGATCAATCACATTACCTCTAACAGGCTCAAGGTCTTCCATCCGCTTCCTGTTAGTACGCTCCGGTATTCTCTTCTGTGCCTTTGCAGCAGTAGTTAATATCTTCGCCCCAGCCCTAGCAGCCTTAACCCCTAATCCCGCACCGCTTCCAATAAAATAAGACGCGGCCTCGGCGAGGTTCTTCCCAAACGCGACGGCTTCCTCATAAGACACTTCCCCTTTGAGAACCCGCACGCTGTTCGTAGCCACATGGACGAACGGCTCAATAATCGACTGTAAAACCGATCCTGCAAGTTCACCAAGCGTCGTTTTGCCGCTCTTGATATCCTGGTAGAGGCTGATCACATCCGAAACGACCTTCGGTATGTTAACCAACTGTGCCAAATCTAACGCCGTTTCTTTGACAAACAAGTACATTCCATGCTTAATCCCAAGCGTGGTGCTAGCCGTATTCTTTACCCACTCAGGCGCATTGCTGTTTTCCACATAATCAAGTAAGAATTTCTCCCCTTGCATCATCAGGTCAGTTGGGAGAAAAGCTCCCTTGACTGCACCTTTGACAGCATCCTCGGCGACTTGCCCTACTTGGACAGCAGCTTTCTTGGTAAAGTCAACCGCCTTGCCAGCAGCTTTCACAGCCATATTTCCCGCTTGAATCGCTGTTTCTTTTACCTTGGTGACGGCCTTCTTGCCCACTTCCACAGCCTTCGCAGCAATCCGGGTCACCGTCGTCTTAGTATCGTTGACGACCTTTTGGACAAATTTGACGCCTTTATCCAAGGCTTTTTTGCCGTATTGGACGACCTTTTCCTTGACCGCTTCCAGCTTCTCAAAAGCGGCGTTGACCGCTTGACGTCCCGTGTCCAAAACGGCTCTGCCTGCATTGATGGCGAGTGATTTTCCAGCTTGAAGGGCTTTCCCACCGTATTCCATAGCTGCTTCTGCGGTGGAGGTTACTGCCTTGATTCCAGTTGCAACGGCTTTTTCTCCGGATTCCCACACCGATTGACCCGTATTGACGAGTGCTTGCTTGCCTTCTTCTACCTTGGATTGAATCCAGCCGAACCAACCGCCGGATTCCTCTTGTTTTGGTTGTTCCTGTGGTTTTGGTGGAGCTGGGGGATCTCTTGGTTTTTGAGTTCCTTTCGCTACCGTTCGTTTTGGTTTGGGTCGGGGGATGTATTTGGCTCTGGTGCTACTTTGATTTTTGCGGGCAGGTGGGTCAGCGTCTTCGATCATCCGGCGCTGAATCACCTGTTTTCTCTGAACCACTCGTTGCCGTTGGATGGTCTGTTTGTTGGCGAGATATCTGGACGCTTTCTCGTCAATGGCTGCCCTCCTCTGGGCAACTGATCTTTGAGCAGTCCATCTTTGGCTGGGTGCTTCTTCTACTTCCTCCTCCGCTTCCTTCTCCATCTGTTCGAGTAATGAATGTTCCTCTGTGTCTAATGGGATCGGCTGGCTTGATTCTGATGCAATCGATGGTGGCTCTGACCCGCTGTGAGTATCTACGATGGGTTTAACAGCACTTGAGCTTGACTCAATGGAACTTTGCTCATCTGTTCTTTGGTTAACGGTTTCCTCTTCACCCACTTTCCTTTTGTCCAACAACCGTTGTACCGCACGATTCCCAAGCGTCCTTTGCAGCTGCATGACGTCTGTTGCTGACAAGCTCCTTGGCTGGGCTCTGGCTCTCTGGAAGATCGAGTGGGTCTGATTGGGTGAACGTGATCTGCTTTCCCTGTCTGATGTAGATGTTGATTGGGTTTGCTTGTCGCGCGAGACAGTTGGATGTCTGCCCATAGACAAAATAGCTCCCCCTGCACGTTTCATGTCAAGTCATCTCAACCTAATTCTCAATACCAAGCTAAGTAGTACAAATGGTCTACAGATTCTATTTATGGATTCAAAGCGTTACTTATTCTAATCAAGTGAAAAAGTGCGGAAAGGACAAAGACCCTCGGAACCATCTCCGAAGGTCTTCTTTTCGGTTTTCATGCTTGGCATCATCACTTCGCCTTATCCTTGTCCTTATCTTTCCCTTTCATCGCCTTATCCAGCAGTGCATGCATCATATCGGTCGGGTCAAAGCCCAATTGTTTCTCACGCACTTCACGCACCTTCTGATCTGGCTCTTCGCGTTTGACGCCCAAAAGTACGGCGACGTCCTCGAAGCCTTCACGGTTGATGAAGTTGCTTTCGTCTGCATCTTTTTCCGTAGCTTTCGCATGTTCGTGAGACATCTCTTCCTCCCCTTCCCGAGAAGCGGCTTGCTGTTGCTGCTGACCCACAGTCTGCGGTGTAATGAAGAAGAAGGCGATCACCGCGAACAGTGCTGTCAAGCCGGCGATGGTGTAGAACATCACGTTGGCGGAGATGCTGATCAGCCAGGTGAATACCGGCGGCCCTACGGCAACCCCGATAAAACGGACACCATTATACAGTGAGGTGATCATCCCGCGCTCGGACTTTTTGACCGAACCGATAATCATACTGTTGAGACACGGCAGGATCATCCCTGTCCCGATGGAGCCGATGACCAGTACGCCGATCAGGATGTACGCATTGTTTTCGACAAAACTGGAACCGAAATACGAAGCGGTCAAGGCAAGCAGCCCCATGATGATGAAGAAACGCATCAGCTTCAGCTTTTTCTTGATGATCGCCCCTGTGATGTAAGCGGTGATGGACATCGCTAACAGTGGGATGGCAAGCAAGCCCCCCTTGGCGACACCGTCGATGCCATACTCCTCTTCCAACAGGTCAGAGAGGTAGAACAGCACGCCGAACAGGGTGAACAGACAGATACTCCCGATAAAAAATGCGGGTACGAGCCATTTCCCGTTTTTCGCAAAAACGGTTTTGATCGAGTGAATATATTGCCCGACCGGCATCGGTTCTTTTTTCTTCTTCTTTTCCTTGACCATGAACAAGAATAACAGCAACACGGCCCCACAGATGATCGGGAAGGCCAAAAATACGGTATACCAGGTGATTAGGGCAAAAAGGGAGCCGAGAATCGGGCTGAGCACCTTCCCCATCCCATTCGATGTCTCTAGCAGACCGAGCGCCCTACTCTCCGACGCCCCGTTGAACAAGTCCCCAACCAGAGCCATCGCGATCGGCGAAGTACCAGCGGCTCCGACCCCCTGCAGGACACGCCCCACCATGATCATCAAGTATGGATCATCGAACCAGAGCGCGGACAAACCTGCTAGCAGACCACCTAACCCATACAAAGACAGGGCAATGGTGACAACGATTTTGCGGTTAAACCGGTCAGACAGATAACCCGCGAGCGGGATGACCAGACCCGCGGCAATCGAGAATGCCGTGATAATAAAACTGGACTGAAACGAGGTCAGACCCAGCTCTGTTTCCATAGTCGGGAGAATGGGAATCAGCATGGAGTTGCCGAGTACCATGACGAGTGGTACGCCGGCTAAACCCAGTAGGTTTTTGGTATCTTGTGCTTTTGCCTGTGCCATATCGTCTCCTCGTCTCCTAGATATAGGTTCTACCATCCCAACGGTAGGTGTTCAGTACATCCTCATCGACACTTAGACCAAGCCCTGTCCCTGATGGTATGGTGTACATACCCTTCTGCGGCTTCAACTGGAACAGCATGGTAAATGGGTTCTCCATGTAGTCCCACTCGACAGGCTCTATTTTGTCACCATCCATCTTGCTCATCGCGGGCAGACAAGCCTGGGCATATAACGCATAAATCCGGGACAAGCCTCCGTCAAAAGCATGCGGTGACACCCGCAGCCCACTCGTACGGGCCAGCTGCAAGGTGCAGCGGTATCCGTCGATCCCGTCTTGGTGCATCGTATCAGGCTGCAGGATATCGACCGCCCCCTGTGTCACCAAGGGTAAAAAGGCGGTGGCATTCTTCATGTTTTCTCCACCTGCCAACGGGACAGAAAGCACTTGGCGGAGAAGCTTGTATTCCTCCACCTTTTCCATCGGCATCGGCTCTTCTAACCACAGCAGGTTGTCCCAGCCTTGAAAAAGCCGCTCCCACGACCTCGCCGCCATCACATCATAGCTCTGGTTGGCATCAAGAGCCAGCTGCACGTCTCCCTGAAGCTCCTGCTGCATCCGCTTGATATGAGCCTGATCCTCCTTGATGGTTCGGCCGCCGATTTTGACCTTGGCCATGGAGAAGCCCTCTTGAATAGCTTTCTTCACAAGCCCTATCGAATATTCCTGCCAATTCGGATCATCGCTGTACGACTGAAACGATGCATACGCCGGAACCGTGTCATGGATCTTTCCGCCCCACAGGTCCGTGATGTGCAGTCCGGCTTTTTGGGCGATGATCTCGGTCAGAGCCATACTGACCGCTGCGGCTGAGCGCATGTGCCACTTTTTGATGATCTTGGTCAGGTTGGTTCGGTCGGTCGCTCGCTTGCCGATCAGATAGGGGATGATCCGCTCTTGGAAGCCTTTTTCCAGTGTGGGGAGCCAGTCGATGCACTCCCCATACCCCTGATAGCCTGACTTGGTGGTGATGCGAATCAGATAGCAGCTGCGGTACTTTTTATAACCGTTGGCGTCCCCGTACGGTCTGGAACATTCATGCAGCAGTGGAAAGGTCTCGATACGCTCAATGATCACCTAGAAGCCGCCCCTCTACATGAGATCGTTGCGGCTTTCCCGCTCTACCCGCTCATCCAGATAATCGTCATAGTCCAGCATGTAGCCTTTGCCTTCGCCACGGTCGATGTAGGCCTGATACGTCCCGCTGCGCAGGAATCCGACACTGTCTGCCCCGTGATAACCATGGATGTCGGTAAAGGCGATCTGCTCTACCGGCTCGACATAACCATCCGGCTCATCTGATTCGATGTACATCTCCTTGTAGTCGAGCTTGGCTTGATCCACATAGGAAAACGGTGTACTAGACGTCCCCCATGCCTCCACGATCTGCCAAGCATCCTCTGCATCAAACCCGTTATAGTCATCACGCTCATCCATCGAGCGACGACCAAACGGCGGCTTCAGGAAATCCTCTTCCACCGGGCGCTGTATATTGATCTGCGGCTGTGGTGCGTGCTCCTTACACGTCAAGGACTGTGGGCGTGCCTCCAGACGAGCCTCATCAATCGGCTGGCCGCAGACGGTACAGAGTCCATAGGTTCCCTTTTCGATCTGATCAAGCGCCTGCTCGATCTCTCTGAGCGTCTCACGGTCAAGTGCCCTCAGTGAAAAGTCCTTTTCACGTTCAAATGTCTCCGTCCCGATATCAGCGGGATGATTATCATACGTAGAGAACTCCACAATCGATTCAGAAAGGGATTCATTCAAGCCATATTCATTGTTGGCAAGTCGTTTGTACATATCGTCCCTGTCGTCCAGCAGGCGTTCCTTGAAATGGGCGAGTTTCCTTGCGTCCATGAATAACACCCTCCTTGTGTACGCATTCAGGTGAACACTTTTGTCTGATCGTTATGGTAGTATGCCCGGTCGCGCCCAACAAAAAAGACGCTCCTCCGTGGCAGTTATTACTACCGCGTCAGAACGTCTCTTCAACATACGTGTAATTACAGGTTCTCTAAGCTAATCGCTGAATCCGCTTTTTCAAGGTCTTGCCAGTCACCGTTCTCCAGCATCTCCATCTGTGCTTCGAGCAACGTACGGAAACGCATACGGTAAACGGAAGCACGTTTTTTGAGCTCCTCGATCTCAATCGCCACTTTGCGGGACTTCGCCAAGGACTCATTGACGATGCGGTCTGCATTCTTCTCTGCTTCCTTGAGGATCAGCTGTGCTTCTTTGCGTGCATTGTTCTTCACATCTTCGGCGGTCTCTTGTGCCACCAGGATGGATTTACTGAGGTTCTCTTCCATGGTCTTGTAATGGTCGAGACGCTCATTGAGCATGCCCAGACGGTCTTCCAGTTCTTTCTTTTCTTTGATCAAAATCTCAAAGTCCTTGATGATCTGATCAAGAAACTCGTTCACTTCATCCACGTTATAGCCGCGGAATGCCGTGCTAAACTCCTTATTATGTATATCCAATGGCGTTAATGGCACATGAACACCCCACTTCATCCGTTATCGTTTGTCGTTGATGCTTTATTTCGACAGAGCATATGATGATTCCTGCCGTTTTTTGCAAAATTTTTGCTGATTTGTGTGACAATTGTTCAAACTGGCCTGACAGAACGTCTGTCTGCTCCTCCATAGTTTAACCAGTATAGACGCCAACCATCATACGCAATCGTCCACTGCGGGTCGGCCCTGTCACCTCCAACACCTCAAAACGGCCAAAGCCTTGCAGAGAGATCATGTCTCCCTCCTTGACCTGATAAGACGGGTCGTCCACCACCTTGAAATTGACCTTGAGACGTCCGGCCCGAATCGGCACCAATGCTTTGGCACGCGATAAGTTGCACACTTCGCCCACCACTGCATCGACACGCGGGGAAGCGACAGTGACCGTTTTTTCTCTGAGCTGTCTTTCCACAGACAGGATCTGGTCAAACGGCACTTCCTTGATCTGGACAGGTATCCGGTGAATCTGGGTCACCTGCATATTGACGAAGCCGACGATCTCACTTGCCACAATCGCCTGGCATTCCCCGTCATGGAGCAGGATATCACCGAATTTTTCCCGCTTGAGCCCGATATGCAACAAAGCCCCCATCACGTCCCGATGCTCCAATTGGACGAAACGTTGGTTGCCTTTGATTTGGATCAGTGTCAGTTGGTAATCGGCCAACTCCGGCTGGATGTAGCTTGGGGTAATCAGGACACGCTTGCGCTCCGCTCCCTCATACCCGCCAAACGAATGCACCGCCACATCGGACACTTGTGTATGCAGGCTCTGAATGATCTCATACTGCCTCGGATCGAGAAAATCAGTCAGGCGCATGGACTGCTTCCGCTCTACCTGCGTCAGCATTTCCAGCGCCCGCTCGACAAAAGGAAGCTCTTCTTTTCGAAAATGATTGTAGATGCTCATCGGCTATGTCCTCGACACACAATCTTTTATGGTAGGGATTAAAACGGTAACATACGCAGCAGGTAAGCTACGCCGCTCTCTGCAAAATACAGCGCAAAAATAGCCACAATCGGGGACAGGTCGATCATTCCAAGCGGTGGAATAATCCGGCGGAATGGAGCTAAGAACGGCTCCACCAGACGTTCGAGAAGCTGTCCGATCGGCGTATCACGCATTTGTGGAACCCAAGACATCAGTATGTAAGCGATCACCATATAACGGTAGATGGTAAATGCAAAGCTGATAACAGTATAAATCGATGCTGCAATCATTCTTTCACCTCGATTTTAGGGGCACACCCGATTATTCTTCACCAATGACACTAGAAATCGTTCCTTGGATGTCAACATGATCTGGGGTGCAGACAAAAATATGGTCCCCCACCTTTTGGATATCACCATTGAGCGCATACACCGTACCGCTCAGAAAATCGACGATGCGCTTGGCTTGATCCTTTTCCACGCGCTGCAGATTCACCACAACCGGACGGCGGTGGCGCAGATTATCCGCGATATCCTGTGCGTCACTGTAATGACGCGGTTCAAACAGCATCAAGCGGATTCCCTCCCGTTCGCGCGCCGCATGCAGGCTGACCACGTTGTTGGCACGCTGTTTTTTCGGTTGAATCATTTCGTCTTCGCCCTCATGCTGCTCGTCTTCCATGACTTCTTCCACGTACTCTTCACTCTCAAGCCCGAAGAAGTTCATGAGCCGATTCATCACTCCCATGATTTCTCCTCCTTTCGATGTATTTTTACACGATTACTATGGTTTCACCAAAATAGAACCCAATCGGATAAAGGTCGCACCTTCTTCAATCGCCACTTCAAAATCACCGGACATGCCCATGGAAAGCTCTTCGACGGTTACATTCGGCAGATTCAACGCCTGTAAGCGCTTTTGCCATTCCCGAAGACCGCGAAAAACAGGCCTTGCCTCTTCTGGATCATCCACGACAGGTGCCATGGTCATACATCCAGCTATCCTTATATGTTTCATATTACTGCATGCTTCCACAAATGCCAATATGTCATTAGGATCAAGACCAAATTTTGTCTCTTCCCCAGAGATATTAATCTGCAGGAAGCAGGGCACGATGATGTCAAGAGCTTCTGCCCGCTTGTTGATCGCTTCTGCGAGTGAAAGTCTGTCCAACGAATGGATGTAGGTGAACCGCCCGACTACATCCTTGACCTTGTTGGTTTGCAGATGACCGATAAAATGCCAAACGCCCTTGTCCCCATGCGCTTCATACTTCGGTACACCGTCTTGGACGCGGTTTTCCCCGATGTGTGTAACACCTGCATCGAGAATCTGTCCGACTGCATCTGCATCTACATATTTCGTCACCGCAACGATTTTGACCTCTTGGGGATCACGGCCACTGCGCGCGCAGGCCGCTTCGATCTTTTGGTTCAGGTCTGTCAGCTTGGATTGAATCATCTCTTGGTATGTCGTCATATGTGTCTGTTACTCCCTCCATCCGATAAATGAGGCCATGCGTCCCGTTTTTCCGCCTTCTTTTCGATGGGAGAAAAACAGGTCGGTTCTGCACCCGGTACAATAGCCTGTGCGGGTGATCTGTTCTGGCTTGATGCCAAAATCGCTGAAGATCAGCTGGTTTAACAGTGGCAGATCGAGCATATACTTGCCGTTCTGCTTAGCTGTTACGGCCTGTTCCCAGTGACCGGTGGATTTGCGCACTTCATCAATAATCCGGTCATCCACTTCATAGCAGCAGACCCCAATCGATGGACCAATCGCTATTAATAGGTCTTCAGGCTTACTACTATATTCCTTATGAAACGCTTCGATCATTTCCCCGGAAATTCGACCCACAGTTCCTTTCCAGCCGGCATGTGCTACACCCACCGCTTTCCTCCCTTTGTCTAAGAAAAACAACGGCACACAATCGGCATAAAAGGAAGCTAGCAGAACTCCCGGCTCATTCGTATGTAAACCATCTGTACAAGCAACAACATCATCAAGGCTGGCCCGGCCTGCCCCACGTGAATCAGCGGTTACACGCTGTACAGTGATGCCATGCACCTGATCTCCACAGGTAAATGCATCAAAAGGGAATCCTAAACGCTCGCTTAATTGACGCCGGTTCGACACCACCGCCTGCGGTATGTCGCCTACGTGAAGACCCATATTCTGGCCTGTGTAGGGCGCTTGGCTTTCTCCACCTGTGCGCAAAGTAAACCCAGCAAGAAGGTGTGGATTATGTCGTTCCCATTCTGTGAGATGGAGCGTATGGGTATCCTGATGAATTGCAAAAGCTTCCATGGGTTCATTCTCCTCTCCATTTGGGCATACCTTCATCTTACTGGGTTTTTACCCCTTGCCGCAAGGTTTTATCTGTATTCCCCTTCTTGTTGCTGTTTCGCCTCTATTTTAAGTGCCTCTTCCAGTCGAACCAATACAACATCTTTCCCGATTTTTACGATGTTGCGCCACGGAATCACATATTCGTTGGCTCCACCGCCGAACAATCCCAAGAACTTGCCCTGCCCAGGGACGACGATCGCTTCGACGCGTCCGTGGCGCAGATCGATTTCTAAGTCTGAGATGAGGCCGAGGCGTTTGCCGTCCAGAATGTTGACGACCTCTTTAGTTTGGAAATCAGAGATTTTTACCATACGCGTTTGATCACCCACTTTCCTCGTTTTATGTATATGTGGACGTGGGGGGATAATTGACAGGCAATTGTACAGTGGGGGAGCCGAAGGCTTCCGATCCGTTCGCCTTCTTTGCAACCCGCAAGGGGAGCATGGACTGTCCGCTACAGAAAAAACAAAAGTTACGACAGGGCAAAAAGGGTTCACAGAAGCGGATTCGTGCGATGGGGTTTGCCCTTTAGCAGACTCGAAGAGGCTGGCACTTTTGTTTTTTCCTCCGCTGAGTGAGGTTGCAAAAGAGGCTTACAGCTCGGAAGCCTTCGTCTGCCCCAGACAGCTTTGCCTGTCAGCGAACTGAAAAGGAATAAAGAATGAAAGACGAACCAACATAACAAAACCCACGAAAAAAGAAGAGGACATTCAAGTCCCCTTCCCTCTATACTACGTGTTAATTTCAACAACGCCTGCGGGTGCACGGCGCGTTAATTGGATGGCGGCAATTTCGATGTCACTCAATACTCTGGTCACCAAGATAAAAGAAGACATCACGTTGTTGAAACCAAGATTGGCCAGATTGCTTACACTTGTTCTACCACGGAATACTCTGACATTTCCTTGATAGTTTGTTCCTGAGAACAATACCAAGGTAACAAAATCAGTATTGCCACGAAGAGTAAAACTTGTCAAAACATTGTTGAAGTTAATGGCCACGGCATTCCGTACGGCTACACCTCTGCGTCTAAAACGTCTTCTTCTCCCGGTAAAGTTAGCACCTGTCCAGAGAGTAAGTCGAACATTTCTTATTGGCATAGAGAATCAACTCCTTCTTTGACATAGTGGCATTATATTCGCAGCAAATTGATTCTCCTGTTCACTTGTCTTATGGCACTTACAACAATTCATCCCTTACCAATCCCATTTTGACCGCACAAAAAAAATCCCCAAACCGTTGTTTGAGGATCGATAACTGATATATACCCTATGATTGCACGTGCTTTTGCATATGCGATATGGCCGCTTTTTCCAGACGCGACACTTGGGCTTGTGATATGCCAATCTCTTCCGCTACTTCCATCTGGGTCTTGCCCTCATAAAAACGCATCGACAAAATCATCTTTTCCCGCTCACCGAGACGCTGCATGCCTTCGCGCAGTGCGATCTCCTCCACCCAGAAGATATCCTTGTTCTTTTCGTCGCTGATCTGATCCATGACATAGATTGGATCGCCGCCGTCCTGATAGATCGGCTCGAACAGGGAAACCGGGTCTTGAATCGCATCTAGGGCGAATACCACATCTTCTTTTGGTACATTCAGCTCTTCAGAGATCTCGGTGATGGTGGGTTCGCGGGAATGCTTGTTGGTGAGGTTGTCGCGTACCTGCAGGGCTTTGTACGCGATATCCCGAAGCGAGCGCGATACCCGGATGGGGTTGTTATCACGCAGATAACGGCGAATTTCGCCTATGATCATCGGTACAGCGTAAGTGGAGAACTTAACGTTTTGTCCCAGATCAAAATTGTCGATGGCCTTCATCAAGCCGATACAACCTACTTGGAATAGATCGTCGACGTACTCCCCTCGATTGTTAAAGCGCTGGATCACACTCAGGACGAGACGCAGGTTGCCATTGACCAGCTTCTCACGCGCGGCGTGTTCACCGCTTTGCAATCTTTCGAAGAGCTCCCTCATTTCTTTGTTCGTTAATACGGGAAGCTTTGAAGTGTCTACTCCACAGATCTCTACCTTGTTGCGTGACACGCCATTCCCTCCTCAGAGAAAAAGAAAGTTCCTATCCCAAGTCAACCACTTTCTGGTACTGGTTTAGGAACAGTATCCCCTCCGAAGGAAGAATTATGCGTTACACCATTTTATTGAATTCTTTTCGAAGTCGTTTAATAATTCGTTTTTCAAGACGCGAGATGTACGATTGAGAGATACCCAAAAGATCAGCGACATCCTTCTGGGTCTTTTCTTCCTCACCGGATAAGCCGAAGCGTAGCTCCATGATCGTACGTTCGCGCTCAGAGAGTTTATCAAGCGCTTTTTTCAAAAGCTTGCGGTCTACTTGGTCTTCGATGTTTTTGTAGATCGTATCATTTTCGGTCCCAAGCACGTCGGAGAGCAGCAGCTCGTTGCCGTCCCAGTCGATGTTGAGCGGTTCGTCGAAGGAGACCTCTGAGCGGATTTTATTATTGCGGCGCAGATACATCAGGATTTCATTTTCGATACAGCGCGATGCGTAGGTAGCCAACTTGATGTTTTTCTCTGGGTCAAACGTGTTGACGGCTTTGATCAGCCCGATGGTGCCGATACTGACCAGATCCTCGATGTTGATGCCCGTATTTTCAAACTTGCGGGCGATATACACCACGAGGCGCAGGTTGCGTTCGATCAGGACGCTGCGCACGGCTCCATCTCCAGAGGGCAGTCGGGCCAGCAGGATTTCTTCCTCTTCGCGTGTGAGTGGTGGCGGCAATGCTTCACTGCCACCGATGTAATAAATTTCATCGGCTTTTACTCCGATTAAGAGCAGAATTCGATACCAGAACAACTGGACATACAGGCGAAATTTTACATACATGCTCTAGCCCTCCTGTTCAAAAGATTGGTTTGGCTCCACGACCGCATCGGCTTGGAGCATCGCTGGGTGTACAATGGCCTGATAACGTCCATCTGAGCTAAGTGCGATTGGATTTAACCCAATCAGAACTTTCTCATTATGATAGCGGCAACCGTCTTGGATGACAGTGACCGAATCAGGCTTAAACGCGACGAGGAAGTCCATCCCCCGTGACACGCTGCGAAAAGGGATCAGGCGAATACGCGATTGCCATTCGGCAGGAGCGGTCTCCATCAGACTCTCCAGCTTGCTGAGTTTGTCCACATCGTCTCGGGCAATCGCAAGAATCGGCGGGGGTATGACATGGGCAAACAGATGAGCTTCCATCACCGTCACCGGAGTCCTTGTGATCGGCTCATGCAGTTGGTTGCCCGTATCCACCAAACCTCGGCAAAGCACACTCTCGCCAGCCACCTTGACCACCATCTCGACCAGAAATGCTTCGATCTTGCGCGGTTCTTGAATCGCTTGGTAACTTTTGCGGGAGAGCACATAGACGAACGCAAACCCTGCAGCGAGGATGATCAAGGTCGGCTTGGTGCCAACCCCAAAACCATCATTGTGCGTGACGATGATTCCGTTGACGATCTCATTTTGCGTCGACAGCATGTATTGAAGGCCGAATACACCACCGCCAAACACAAAGGCGACGAAATAAAAAATGCACAGATCCTGCAAAAAACTCAGCCATCGCCTAAAGCCAAATGCGATCCACAGCATAACCAGGGAAAACAGCAGTTTGACAAACGTCTGGTACATCCCCGCAAATGACGGTAAAAAGAAAAACGCCAAATAACTGGACCCAAACAAAGACGCCACCGCAAGCCGCCACCATTTGATGTGGAGCTTTCGGAAATAGGCGGTGAACCACAACAACAAGGCATCGATTGCAAAATTCAGGAGTAGAATGATATCCAGATACACGACCATCTTCTGCCTTCACCCCTTTGGCAAAGACAGTATATCTCAATATGTATGTAAATTCTGTCAAAACTTGACCGCATTTTTTCCCTTTTTTTGTTGAGAAATGATCATTGAAAAATAGAAAAGAACACGAGAGGAAAATCCATCTCGTGTTCTTCTTCCATCTATTAGAGAATGTCTACTTTTGCGATAATCGCTGCGAGTACTTGCAGCAGCACTTGGATGTTGGCTGCGAGATCGGTGTCTGTCGTGGTGACATTAACATCGCGAGAGTTCTCTACGCGGATGTCTTGGCGGTTGCTCTGTGTGATGCTAGAGCTCTCGAGCAGGTCCGCAGTCACTTCTTCAGCCACATCGGAATCGGCGATCGTGATGCTGATGATCGCTGCGATTGCTGCTTGCACTGCGAGTTGAATCGCCAAAGCTGCCTGAGTGTCGGTTGTGTGAATGGTTACGCCGACGGAATCACGAACGAGAATCGTCTCGTTGGAAGTCTGCGTAGTCTCAACGGTTTGTTCCGCATCAAGTCTTACATTTTCGTCGTCTGAGTTATCTCGGTTGCAGCTGGAAGCTTGCGCAGTTTGTGGATCCAGAGCACTCCATTTTTGGCTTTTAGTTGTCGCTTTTTTCTTTGCCATTGTGAATCCCTCCCTTTCGTTATACTACAGACTATGAGGAGGGAAGACGGGCTGTATAGATACATGTCTTACGTCATTCGCTGATTTTTACGAGTTTTTCGGAATCGCCAATTATCTACCTGGATTGCGCTTGTTATTCGCACTGTTTCTTCTTCTACTCGCCTTGATTCTTGACTTGGATTTTGCTGTCCGTTTTTTCGCCGGAGTGGTGGCGGTATCTTCTGCGGATACGGTGCCGTGTTTGGGAGCGGGAGTCGCGTAAAGGCTCTTCACCTGATCCTGCAGGTTTTGCATCATCTGTTGAAGCTCCTGCTTTTCTTCCTTCGTAATCCGGTTGATCTTATCCTTTGTGACCCCGTGTTTGCGGAAGATGTTGAGCACCATAAAATCAGCAGCGGTGCGGGTCAGCTGTTCCACTTTATTGTTTGTTTCTTCACCTGAGACCTCATCCTCTTGCACGGCTCCCAGCGGCCACTCTTCATTCAGGTTCACTTCTTGGACTTTCAGTTTCTGCGGTTCAAAAGCGTTTTCCATCGATTCGTCCCCCATTCTGTCCAATTTATCGTCATAACATTTATATGAAATAACGAAATGAGAAGTGAGGGCGGGCCATAAAATCATTCACATCCCGAACTAGTTGGAGGCTGGAACAGCAAAAGCAATACGGGCACTCTCCCCCATAACCGGTGTACTGACACTCACATACACATGGGCTGTCCCTGCTTCAAGCGGTGGAACGAAAAGAGTCGTAGACGACGCGTTGGTCATCTGACCATAGGTAAGCAGGTTGCCGCCGGCCGCGGAATCATAGACTTTAATCATCGACTGGTCAGCCACGTTGCTTACCTCCAGCCAGTAACCATAATTGAGATTCTCCATCATGCTCAACTGGCTCGCATCGAGCGGTACAGATGGAACCGCATAAGATGGCACCTCAACAGCAACCGGGGCACCCTCTACCCCATCCGCATCCGTCTTGGTGACATATACATGTGTCAGACCTTCTGGAATCCCATCGACGATCACCTCTGCAATCGTCAAGCTGCCCGGATATGAGCCTGTCCCGATTTCAAGCATCACAGAACCATCCACTTGTGCATCGTACACCTTGATTTTGGTAAGCGGGGGTACGTCCGCAAAAATGATGTCATCGCCACCAGTCTGATTGTTCACAACCGTGATGCTGGCCGGGTCGATGGAGAGTGCCCCTGTCTCTTCATCTGCTGCCACCTCCGTACCTGCAAGAACAGCCTGTCCCGTTGCTGCGTAAACAGATGCCCCCGGCGTGAAGCCAAGAGAAAGAGCGCTCATCACCAAAAACGATGTGGCGGACAAAAGAATCGAACCTTTATTCATCTTCAAACACTCCAATCTATTTTATTGTATTTATGTATGATTCTGGCTGATATATATATTGTGATTATTCTACTCCTATTCTTTTCATTGGTCAACTTACTTAATTAAATTAACAAAGAAATTGACAAAAAATATCTCTCCATGAAAAAAGCAACCTCATTCCTCTTTTTTGAGAGAAACAAGGTTGCTTCCTATCTTCTTGGGTTCCGATTCTACTTCTTGTTACGGCGGCGGTTACGCAGGAACGCTGGGATATCTAGATTGTCCAGATTACCCATGCCGCTGTTGGAAGAGTACGTAACGGTTGGCTCTTCCTCTACTTCGCGTGCACGAGGCGCGCTGCTGGCAGGAGCCGCTTGTTGGGCTGGACGTACCACGCCTGGCTGTGGTTGTGCCTGACGGCGTGCTGCCGCATTCTGGCGTTGGTTGTCTTCAAAACCAGTCGCAATTACGGTTACGACGATTTCGTTTTTCAGCTCTTCGTTAATCACGGCACCGAAGATCATATTAACGTCGATATCTGCAGCGGAGGACACAATATCAGCCGCTTCATTTACTTCATAGAGACTCAGGTTGGAGCCGCCAGTGATATTCATCAGGACGCCGCGTGCACCGTCGATGGAGGTCTCCAGAAGTGGAGAGGAGATCGCACGGCGGGCTGCTTCTGCCGCACGGTTTTCACCGCTGCCTACACCAATCCCCATCAGAGCAGAACCGCGCTCGGTCATGATCGTTTTTACGTCAGCAAAGTCCAAGTTGATCAGACCAGGTACGGCGATCAGGTCGGAGATGCCTTGTACACCCTGGCGAAGCACGTTGTCCGCTTCGCGGAATGCTTCGAGCATCGGTGTGTTTTTGTCGACGATCTCAAGGAGACGGTCGTTCGGGATGACGATCAGGGTATCTACTTTTTCTTTAAGTGCTGCGATCCCTTGTTCTGCTTGAAGCGCACGCTTGCGGCCTTCAAAAGAGAATGGACGCGTCACGACACCTACTGTGAGGGCGCCGAGTTCTTTGGCGATTTCTGCGATGACTGGTGCTGCACCTGTACCGGTACCGCCACCCATCCCTGCGGTAACGAATACCATGTCAGAGCCACGCAGCGCGTTTTCGATCAGCTCACGGCTTTCTTCTGCCGCTTTTTTCCCTACATCTGGGTTGGCACCTGCGCCGAGACCACGGGTCAGCTTTTCACCGATTTGCAGCTTGATATTTGCACTGGAGAGATGGAGCGCTTGTGCGTCGGTATTCACTGTGATGAACTCTACACCGCGAACTCCGCCCGCAATCATTCGGTTCACCGCGTTACTACCACCGCCGCCACATCCAATAACCTTAATCTGGGCGAGAGATTCCATATCTAAATCAAATTCCAACATCGTAAAAGTCCTCCTCATTCAAAACATTCATTCTGTCATTCCCGTGGTTGTTTGGACGACGGGGGGCGTATTCGTTCTGAACCTCGATCTTATTTTCATGGTTTTAGATAAATTCGCTAAACCAATTCTTTACTTTTTCCATGAAATTGCCATTCTCTTTGTTTTTCTGTGGCTGTACAGGCTTGCTGGAAGATTTGGCCGGGCTTGGACGTCCGGCTTTGCGTTCTTGCGGTTGCTGGGTGGATGCATACTGGATCAATCCAACCCCCGTCGTATAAGATGGGTCGCGAACGCCTATGTAATCAGGAATAGCGACACGAACAGGGGCATTCAGCTCCTCTTTGGCAAGCTCTACCATCCCTGGCATGCATACCGTTCCCCCGGTCAAGACATACCCCCCGGCGATATCGGAATGAAACCCGAGCCGGAGAATCTCATCTTCTACCAGGTTAAACACCTCAGCAGCACGCGGTTCGATGATGGTAGCGAGGTCCACCTGGGTGAATTGCTTCTCCACCTCACTGCCGATGCGCGTCACTTTGAACTTTTCATCTTCGGAGGCTTCGTCGATCAAGGCACAGCCGTGCTTGCGCTTGATCTTCTCCGCTGTCTCCGTATTGGTGCGAAGTCCAATGGCGATATCGTTGGTGATATGATCGCCGCCGATACCGATGGTGGAGCTTGCTGCCAGCTGTCCCTGTTCGAACACGGCAATCGTCGTAGAGCCGGCACCGATATCAACCAGCACGACACCCAGATTTTTGTCGTCTTTGGAAAGAGCTACTTGGCTTGCCGCCAGCGGCTGGAGAAACAGGCCAGCTACTCTCAGCTCTGCCCGTTCAATACAACGTACAATATTGTGAATGACCGTCTTGGCGCCGGTTACAATGATGCCTTCCATCTCCAAGCGGACACCGATCATACCGCGCGGGTCTTTGATGTTGCCTACGCCGTCCACGATAAATTCTTTAGGGACAACCTCGATAATCTCACGGTCTGGGGGGATCGCCACGACGCGCGCCGCCTGCATCACACGCTGAATATCTTCTTCGCGGATTTCGCGGTCTTCACTGGATACGGCTACGACGCCTTGGGTTTCAAACAGTTCAATATGATTACCGGTTATTCCTACATATACATCATCAATGGTAACGCCTACCATACGTTCTGCATGATCGACAGCTTCTCGGATCGCATGCACGGTTTGGTCGATATCAACAATCGCACCTTTAGTGATGCCTTCAGAGTGAGCTTGACCCACGCCGATGATGTTGATCTGACCATTGTTGATCTCTCCAATCATAACCCGGACTTTGGAGGTACCGATGTCGATACTCACGATCAGTTCATTCGATTGATTTACCAAACCAGTGACACCTCCCCTAGTTCATCTTTTGCTTTGGCTAAGCTAGAACTACTGCATAAATTATTCCACACAGGATAACCATTCCCTTTTTTCTGACGATGATTTTTTTAAAATTACTTCTAATCCCGTTGACTGAGCCAGTTGGACAAGAGAATTCGACGAATAACGGCAAGGTTGTTAAAAAGTCGCACCCCGAATGCGACAATCGCCGCCATGTAAAGATCAATACCTAAGAAGGCACCCAAAAAAGCAAGCCCGGCGGCGAACAAGGTGTTGAAGAAAAAGCCGGACATAAAGATACGGACGTTAAACATGCCTTCGAGATAGGAACGGATTCCGCCAAAAATAGTATCGAGTCCAGCCAGCAAGGCGATGGACAGATAACTGGTGTATTCTTGAGGGACGCGCAGATCAAGCAAAAAGCCGGCCGCGATCCCCACAATCAATCCGACAATAGGAAGCCACATATCTAGGAATCTCCTTTGGCTTTTACTGGAGTCATGAAGCGGATCGTTTTCTCGCCAGTAAACGCTGGAATCACAAGGTGTTCCCTCTCCTCCATGACAATCTGCTTATTGACAGACTGCAGGAAGAAGTTCTCCACACCTTCTAACTTTAAACCGGAAATGAGTGTCTCTGGTTCTCCCAGAGCCTTGATCTCATATGGCGGTTGAATCGTCTTGGTATCAACTTGGATCTCATCACCGACATTGCGGATGGAGCTGGTAGAAATCAGCCTGTTGCCATTAATCGAGATTGCTTTGGCCCCATTGGCAAGCATTTCATTGACCAGCCAGCGCAGGTCGTCATCAAGAACTACGCCCGAAGACTCTCCTGATGGTGGAAGGTTGCCTCTCTCTGTCGGATATTCCACAGGAGTGGGCGCTGAGTCGTTGTCTTCAATACGCAGGACGATTCCACGATCTTCCAGCGGAACCAGTCCGGCCAACTTCTTGGCACGCTGCAGCTCTTCTTTCATAACCGCGATACTTTCACGGTCATTGAGAGCAGTCTCATATTGATAGTTTAATTGATCATACTTAGAAATGTCACTTAGGATAGATTTACTCTTTTCTAGCTCCTTCAATAGGGTCCCACGTAGTTCTGTTATACTACGTGACTCTGTGACTTTTGGAGTAAGGTTGCTTTGCAATTGGGTCGCGAGCATAATTCCTATGATAGCACTTATCAGTGTTAGAATAAACGTAATTTTGCGCTTGCGTACCAGATTCTTCATCCCTTGTTATCCCCCACAAATGCAGGTAATGAAACGAGATCTTTCTTCGTTACATCGATTTCTACGAACCCTTCAAACCAGTCAAAAATGCCTCCGGGAAGATGCAGGGCGCCCTCAAGTACTGCTGGATCGCCGATTGCGGTGATCTCAAACGGTGCCGCTGATTTGACCCCGTTGACGATAACGGTCGGACCGACACAGCGGATCACCGTGCCCGATACCAGGCGCTGACCGTTGACACTGATCCCTTCGGCTCCGGCTGCGAGCAGCTCGTTGACCACTTTCCAGATGTCTCCTTCGTGCACAATATAGGCGGAAACATTGGTGCTCGTCGGTTTTGGGTTGTCTCGCATGGTGACGATCACACCGGGACCTTCGACCTGTACGAGACCTGCGAGCATTCGGGCCTGTTCGAGTTCACTTAAGACCGTTGCAGCCTCGGATTGATGGTCGGCCATCGCTTCCTCCACTTTGGCGGTCTGGCGTTGTGCGTTCATCAGCTGTTCTTCTAATTTGCGGTTTTTCTCCCGCTCTTCGATGATTCGTTCGTTAAGCTGTGCTTCTTGCTGCCATTGGTTTTCACTGCGTCGGTCGATGTTTTTGATGCGGGTCATTTCGATTGAGTTGGAAATGAGAAAACCTGTGCTGATCATGACGAATGTGAGATACAAATGAAATTTGCGGATACGCATGAGTGTTTTCACCCTTCATGACTCGTTTTTACTCGAAAGACGGGGCGTTGGCATTGGATGTCGACTCTGTCTGTGCTTCTGGGGAGGTGTCAGACGAATTCCCCTGTTCATTTTGTTCCGACGCTGCTGGTGTGGCAGGCGTTTCACTGCTGCTCTGTGACTGCGCTTGTCCATCAGATGGGGTGATCGCCTCTTGGCCGTCGGCAGCTTCTTGCGTGTTGGCAGATGGGGGATCGGTGCCTTGCGGTGTGCCTTGACCGTCTGACTCTGCCACGTCGCTCCGGGTCTCTGTACTCTGTCCGAACTGCTGGGCTTCTGCTGCATTCTGCGCGGCTTGAGAGGCTCTTTCCGCGCGTTCTGCTTCATAGGTGCTAAACCACGAGCTTTCGAACAGGTGGATCACCCCTTTTTGCCCTTTGGGGATCTCCTTGGCGATCGACGGATACCACGGCAGCTTGTCCTTGAGCAGATGGACGGTGCTCTCTACCTCGTTGCCGTCACGCATATAGAGGATCACGCGCTCCTTGTCAAAGGCGCTTGGATTCAGCGACAGATCTGAGATTTGAGACAGCATGGTCGGCGGCAGCTCGCCCAATGCGTGTGCCAGCGTGGCCAGATTCAGCTGCTCCTTGCTGCTCCAGTTACGGATGATGGGCCTGTCCACTACGATCTGTCTATTTTTCGGAAGAGTCAGGAGCTTGCCGTCTTCTAAGAGCGGCTGCATCTCACCGGTAGACTTGGCTACATAGGCGACACGCTGGTACTCCTTGATCTCCAAACGGACGATTCCCGGAAAATCACGCGTAACCTGTGCACGCTCGATTCCTGGCAGTACCGCCAGATTTTCGCGGATGCTGTTGTCCCAGATATTGAGAAATTGCATGCCCTCGTACAGCCCGGACGCTTGCAGGATCTCTTCCTTGCTGTAGATTTGATTGCCGTAGATCTGAATCTCACTTACTTTGCTGTAAGGGGAACGGAAGAAGACAATACCGAGTACGGTCAGGAAAAATAATAGGATAAGAGATAATAGCTTTTTATTTCCTCGCTTCTTCGGCTGGACTTGCTTCACCTGTGGGATGCGCTCATCAACACTCATAGTCATCCTCCGTAACTGGTAAGGGTAGGTTCATGAAAAACGGTCGAAAACGTGAGGAAAAGCGGCATATGGGCATGCCGCTTCTCATCAGTGACATTATAGATCAAGTCGGGAGATGTTGGCTCCCAATTGTTGCAGTTGTCGCTCGATTCGTTCATATCCCCGGTCGATATGGTGTACCTGTTCGACGTAGGTCGTGCCTTCTGCTGCGAGACCCGCCAACACGAGTGCAGCTCCTGCGCGTAAATCGGTAGCTTCCACTGTCGTCCCTTGGAGATGATCGACACCGCGAATGAAGGCGGAGCCTAAGTCGACATAGATGGAAGCGCCCATCCTCGCCAATTCATTCACATGCTTGAAACGTCCTTCGAACACCGTTTCTTTGATCACACTGGTTCCCTCTGCTTTGGAGAGGAAGACCATCATCTGCGCCTGCAGATCCGTCGGAAAGCCCGGATACGGCGAGGTGATGATGCGTTCAATCGCTCTGGAGCGGTTGTGCGCTTTGATTTCCATTATATCATGGTGCGTATTGATTTCAACACCGCAGCTCTGTACCAATTGGATGAGCGCTGTGAGGTGTTCTGGCATCGTATTGGTCAATTCGATATGTCCATTGGTAAGCCCTGCTGCCAACAGATGGGTACCTGTGACGATGCGGTCTGGGATGACCCGATAGGTGACAGGACGGAGACGGTCAACACCGTCGATCTCAATCGTATCCGAACCCGCACCGCGAATCCGTGCTCCCATCGCATTCAAAAAGTTCTGTAAATCCACAATCTCTGGTTCGCGGGCAGCATTGAGGATTTTGGTCGTTCCTTTGGCCAGCACCGCAGCCATCATAATATTTTCAGTCGCCCCCACACTTGGGAAGGTGAGGAAGATGTTATTCCCAATCAATCGGTCAGCCCTAAAGGTGATGTAGCCTTCCGATTCATGAATCGATGCTCCGAGTGACGAGAGACCGGAGAGATGCAAATCGATCCGTCTCTCCCCGATGGCACAACCGCCAGGGCGCGAGATCGTCACTTCTCCCAGCCGGGCTAAGAGCGGCCCCATCAGGAAAATCGAGGAGCGCATCTGGCCCATCAAGTCATCAGGCACATGTGTTATGGATATAGATGAAGTATCGAGCGAAACCGCTCCTTCATGGTGACTCGTTGTGGCACCAAGCTCAGTAAGGATCCTCAACATCACTTCGATATCTTTCAAGTGTGGAACATCATAGATATGAAACTGCCCTTCTGCCAATACAGCGGCGGCAAGAATCGGAAGAGCCGCATTTTTAGCTCCGTGGACTCGCAGACTTCCGGACAGAGGTTTTCCACCTTCGATAGTAAAAGTTTCCAAACTTTCACCTCCGTGTTACCCCTCGCCCATCACCAAAACCTCTGGATGCAGATCCACACCGAATCTTTCGCGGACGGTATTTCTCGCAAACTCAATTAAGGTGAGGACGTCGGTTGCCGTTGCTCCTCCGCGATTGACGATAAAATTGGCATGCATTTCCGAGATTTGCGCCCCTCCTATACAGTGGCCCTTGAGACCACACGCTTCTATCAAACGCCCTGCATGATCACCAGGGGGATTGCGGAAAACACTTCCGGCACATGGCATTTGCAGGGGTTGTGTTCTGCGCCGGCGATCCTTGTTGGCTGCAAGCACGGATGCGATCTGTTTGCGATCACCCCGCTCCAGCCTAAAGGTGGCCTCAAGCACAATACCCTTGCGCTTTTGGAGAAGCGACGTGCGATAGCTAAACTCTAGTTCTTCCGCGTTCATAGTTGCGATTTCGCCATCTTCAAAGAGGATTTCGGCTTCTTTTAGTATACGTGAAAGATCTGAACCGTGTGCACCAGCATTCATGTAGACGGCTCCCCCGACAGATCCGGGTATGCCTCCCGCAAACTCCATACCAGTTAATCCCATTTTCCCAGCTTCCACCGTCAGGCGGATCATGGAATACCCGGCACCAACACACACCTCTTCGCCCTCAAATTGACAGTGACTCAAGCCCTCAGCCACTTTGAACACGGCTCCACGTATCCCTCCATCCCTCACTAGAAGGTTGGAACCGCGCCCGATTACACTCCAGGGAATCTTGTGACGATGGATCGTCTGGACAGCCAATATCAGTTTTTCCTTGTCAATCGGCTGGATTAACAGATCAGCAGGACCTCCAATCCGCCACGTGGTATGGTGGGCGAGAGGTTCGTCAACCCAAACCTTGCCAACACCTGCTTGTAATAACTCTTCTGCAATGTGTTTCATAAGAGAACCTCCTGACACAAACGCTAGGTCGAACTTCGGCTTTTTTCTATCACGTGTTTGCTCACAGTCTATGCGAGTGCCTGAGGCGGCGTGACAGATGCCTACTTGAAAGATGATAACGTTGCGGCTTTTTCTAAATGGTATGTGATAACGCGAGAACCGCCCAAAGCCCTCCACGGCTTTAGACGGTCCTCATCCGTATGTGGTTTCCGATAAAAAAGATTTACTTTACCTCGCAAAGCGCGAGATATTAAGCAGGATCCCTACCCCGGTCAGCATCAGCGTCAGCGATGAACCGCCGTAGCTTAGGAACGGAAGCGTAATCCCTGTAACCGGGAACATCCCTGTCACAACCCCGACATTGATCGTCACCTGTATGCCGATCATCCCGATGATTCCGAGTGCCAGCAGGTTGCCGAACAGATCCGGAGCGGTGATGGCGACCCGCATCCCGCGCCACAGGAGCAGCAGGAACAAGAGCAAGACCAGTGTGCCTCCGATGAAGCCCAGCTCCTCTGCTACGATGGAGAAGATGAAGTCATTGTATGGCTCAGGCAGGTACGAGAACTTTTGCCGGCTCTCTCCCAGCCCCAGACCCAAGAGGCCGCCGGGGCCGATCGCATAAAGCGACTGGATGATCTGATAGCCTTTGCCGAGCGGATCTTCCCACGGGTCGATAAACGCGGTGATTCGCGCCATCCGGTACGGCGCCGAGAGGATCAGTCCGACGAATCCGGCTACCCCCACCATCCCGAGGGCTACGAAGTGACTCACCCTCGCCCCTGCGGCAAAGATCATCAGCACCGCTGTACCCATCAACACTGTCCCCGTACCCAGGTCAGGCTGCAGCATGATCAATGCGAAGCAGACGGCTGGGATTGCCAGAGCAGGCACCAAGCCTTTGGTGAACGAACCGATCTTCTTCTGGTTGTCCGACAGCCACATGGAGAGAAACGCCGCCACACCAAACTTGGCGAATTCCCCCGGCTGAATCCCGAATGAGCCGAAGCCGAGCCAGCTCTTGGACCCGTTGACCTCTTTCCCGATGATCAGAACCAGAATCAACAGGCCTATACTGCCGATGAAGCCGACCTTGGCCCAGCGCTTCCAGACCCAGTAGTCAATGTTCATCATCAGATACATCGAGGCGACCCCAAGGACTGCGAAGATCAACTGACGTTTGGTGAAAAAATAAGCATCCTCAAACTTGTGATGGGCAAACACCGCTGAGGCACTGTACACCATCACGATCCCGATACCCAAGAGCAGCAGGGTAACGAAGATGATCACATAATCTGGGGCGGAACGTACTTTACTCATGATCAAGCCATCCTTTCCGTTCTCCGTCCCAGCTTATGCGGCGTGGGACGAACTTATATAGGCTTGTTTCTAAGTTTATGCACGCCGTCCTTAAACATGCTCCCCCGCACTTCAAACGACGGGAACATATCCCAGCTTGCGCAGGCAGGGCTTAAGAGCACCACATCGCCGGACTGGGCCAGCTTGGATGCTTCGATAACGGCATTATCCACAGTATCGACCATCACTCGGTTGGTAATTCCTGCTTCCTCTGCCCGTTTGCATAAAATCTCCTTGGTTTGGCCATAGGTGACGATCGCCTTGACGTGCTTCGCAAACACAGGGACAAGCTCGTGAAACTCAATACCACGGTCCAGTCCCCCTGCGATTAAGACAACCGGCTCTGTGGTAAACGCGGTAATCGCCTTGGTAGCAGCTTCTGGGTTGGTCGCCTTGGAGTCGTTGTAATACTTCACTTCGTCGATGGTAGCCACATACTCCAAGCGGTGCTCCACGCCCGTGAAGCTGGACAGGACACGCGCCATGGAGGCAAAATCAGCCCCGGCGAGGCGTGTGATCGTAATCGCAGCCAGTGCGTTCTCCAGATTGAACTCTCCAGGCAGTGCCACGTCTTGAACAGCCATGACATCTGATTCCGAGCCAGCCTTATCTTTATACACAATGCGTCCGTCACGGACATATGTACCCTGCGGCACTTCCTGTTTGATGCTGAAAAAATAGGTTTGCGCTGAAATTGACTGGGTTGCTTCTCTGATCACCTGCTGATCGTATGGCAGCACCGCATAATCCTGATCGGTCTGATTCGCAAACAGCTTCAGCTTGGCTGCCAGATACTCATCCATCGTGCCGTGATAATCGAGATGGGCCTGATACAGATTGAGCAGTGCCCCGATATGCGGACGGAAGGTCTGTGTCCCCATCAGCTGAAAACTGGACAGCTCTGCTACGAGATATTGGTCTTCGCGCATCGTTTCCGCGAGACTGCACAGCACGGTACCGATGTTGCCTCCGACCACCGAATCCACTTGGGCTTCTTTTAAGATCAAGCCGACAAGCGTGGTCGTCGTGGTCTTGCCGTTGGAGCCTGTGATGCCGATCAGCGGGGCCTTGGAGAGCTGTGACGCGATCTCCACCTCTGTAATGACCGGAATCCCCAGTTCGATGGCTTGGGCTACAGGCTTGGCCGTGTACGGAATCCCCGGATTTTTGACAACGAGCGAGACGCCGGGATGAATCAGATCGTCCGGGTGGTATCCGGTGATAACTTGGATCCCCAATGCTTCTAATTCTTCGACGCCTGTCGCCTGCTCACGCGGTTTTTGGTCATTGACGATGATCATAGCACCAAAGCGGTGTAACAGTTTTGCAACCGCCACACCGCTCTTGGCTAACCCTAAGACGACCACTTGCTTATTCTCATACGCTTTCATTAACGCATCACCTCTAGGTATACGCCGAGTCCTGCAAACACCATACCAGTCAGCCAGAAGGTCACGACTACACGCCACTCTGACCAGCCTGTCAATTCAAAATGGTGATGAATCGGACTCATACGGAAAATTCGTTTGCCTCGGGTCTTAAATGAAATCACCTGCATGATGACAGAGATCGTCTCCATCACGAACACGCCGCCGATGATGGCCAGAAGCAGTTCGGTCTTAGTCAAAATCGCAATCCCGGCAAGAGCGCCGCCCAAGGCAAGCGAACCGGTGTCTCCCATGAAGACGCGGGCCGGATGGGCATTGAACACGAGGAACCCCAGCACGGAGCCGACTACCGCAGCACTGAAGATCGCGGTATCCAAGTCGCTCGACATCCACGCGATGATTGCATACGCGCCAAAAGCGATTGCGCCTGTACCCGCCAACAGACCGTCGAGACCGTCTGTGATATTGACCGCATTGGTCGTACCGACGAGTAAGAACACGAGGAACGGGAAGTACATCCATCCAAGGTCAAAGCTCCAGTGTGTCCCTGGAAAATGCAGGGTCGTATCGTGCTTCATCAGAATCAGCAGATAGTACGCACCGATCGCCAGGATGATCTGACCGAGAAACTTTTGTCTGGCGGTAAGCCCCAGATTACGCTTCTTGCTGATCTTAATGAAATCATCTAAAAATCCAATCAAGCCGTAGCCAAACGTCACCAAGACAAGGAAGTAGACCTCCATGGTCGCGTTGGCGAACTTGAGAACGGTAAAGATAAGTGCAAGCAGAATGATCGTACCGCCCATCGTAGGCGTTCCCGCTTTTTTCTGGTGCGACTGCGGCCCCTCTTCGCGAATGGCCTGCCCGAACTTCAATCGTCGTAGGACTGGGATAAACAGTGGTCCGATGAGTACGGCGATCAAAAAAGCGGCGACGATAGTAATGATGAGGACATTATCAAAAGGCATGCCCCGAACCCCCTTTCTCGACGTTTACGTTTATGATTGTCGCTTCAGAATCGCTTCGCGTGCCACTTCTCTGTCGTCAAAGGAGTGGACTTGCCCTTTTACGATCTGATACGTCTCATGCCCCTTGCCTGCGATGAGGATCACGTCCCCTGCGCTGGCATCGTTGATGGCATGCGTAATCGCTTCACGTCGATCTGTGATGGTTGTGTAACGCTCTTCTGATACAGCGCCCAGCCCGGCAATCATGTCGGCAAGGATGGCGTCTGGCTCCTCGGAGCGTGGGTTATCTGATGTAAAGACGGAGGTATCGGCGTATTTTGTTGCAATTTGTGCCATAATTGGGCGCTTGGTACGGTCGCGGTCTCCCCCGCATCCGACGACGCAGGTGACGCGGCCTTGGGCGAATTCTTTTACAGTCAACAGCGCATTTTCCAAGGAGTCCGGCGTGTGGGAATAATCCACAATCACGGTAAAGTCCTGTCCAGCCGCCACCGGCTCAAAGCGTCCGTTGACACCCTTGATCTGCTCCAGGCTTTCTTTGCACTCAGCCAAGGTGACTCCCTCAGCGAGAGCGGTTGCAATCGCAGCCAGCGAGTTGTACACGTTGAACTTGCCCATGAGCTGGAGATGAAAATCAAGTGTGCCTGCAAACGTCTCAATCGTGCAGGACGTCCCATGAGCGGTTACGCGGATATTGGTCGCGCGGACATCTGCCGGCTGATCAATCCCGTAGGTCACGATGCGGACAGGTGCGACACGTGCAAAGAACTCAGAAGCTTCGTCATCTGCATTCAGCACTGCTGTCTTGATCCGATCTGTGTCGGTACTGTATTGATTGCCCAATTGCGCAAACAGCAGCGATTTGGCATGCTTGTAATTTTCCATCGAGCCGTGGTAGTCCAAGTGATCCTGCGTCAGATTGGTAAACACGGCCGTATGTACATTGACACCACGGACACGCCCCATATCCAGCGCATGAGAAGAAATTTCCATAATGGCATAATCCGTATCAAGATCACGCATGCGACGGAAGGCGTGCTGGAGTTCGAGAATATCCGGCGTGGTGTTTTTGGACTCTTCCACCACATCACCAATACGCATATGGATCGTGCCGATCAGACCGTTGCGCTTGCCGCGGTCCTGCAGAATTTTATCGATCAAATGAGTCGTCGTCGTCTTCCCGTTCGTACCTGTGACCCCGATCAGACGCAGCTCCTGGGTCGGCGACTGATAGAAGCGGTCTGCAAGCAGGGCCTGTGCCCGGCGTGTATCAGGAACCATCACGACCGTTCCGGTAACGTCAATTTCTTTTTCGGCTAAAATCGCTGCTGCACCCAGCTCGATTGCTTTTGCAGCATAATCATGGCCATCAACAGTAAAACCCGGCAGACAGACAAACAAATCCCCCGGTTTCACTTTGCGTGAATCTGCCGTTATACCCGTTATCTCCACTTCTACATTTCCTTTTGTGCGGACTGTAAGCAGTGGAGCGAGCAGATCCCTAAGTAACATGACAATGGCACCCCATTCTCCAACTAGTATTGACGGGAGAGGAAGTTGGCAAACGATGGCTCCCTCTCCCGAAGAAATATTGTATAGCTAATTAGCCGTTTTGTCACCCAGATAGACGCGAATTTTTGAACCTTCTTCAACTTTCTCGCCTGGTGTCGGTGACTGCTTGATGACATGAGTGCCTTTGCCTGCTACATCCAACGGCATTGTGTAGTAGGAGCTGGTTACTTCTTTCATACTCAGTCCCAGCAGATTTGGTACTTCCACATATTTTTTGTCACCATACTTATATTCACGCTCGATGCCATCCTTGCGTTTCTCCACCTTCAAATAGGGGAGTGCGGATTCGAGGATGTTTTTGACGATTGGAGCGGCGATCAGACCCCCGAATGCCTGTGCTTTTGGATTGTCAACCGCGACATAGACAAGGATTTTCGGATCATCGGCAGGAGCAAATCCGATAAAGGATACGATATACTCCCCATCCATATACCGACCATTTTTTACCTTTTGGGCTGTACCGGTTTTGCCGCCGACGCGGTAGCCTTCGAGATAGGCATTGCCCCCTGTCCCTTTGGCTACGACGCTCTCTAGTGCATAGCGTACCTTGGCAGAGGTCTCAGGTGTGATGACTTGGCGGACGACGCTCGGTTCGGTACGTCCGATGATATCATGGGTCACAGAGTCACGCCATTCTTTGGCAATGTAGGGCTTCATCAGCTTACCGCCGTTGATCGCAGCAGAGACGGCCGCCATCTGCTGGATCGGTGTGACCGATACCCCTTGACCGAATGAGGTCGTCCCCAGTTCAACCGGGCCGACTCGGTTTAATTTGAACAACAGACCTTTGGATTCCCCGATCAGGTCGATGCCTGTCTTCTGACCAAACCCGAATTTGTCGATGTATTGGAACAGACGCTCTTTTTGCAGACGCTGCCCCATCGCCACGAAGCCTGGGTTGCAGGAGTTTTCTACGACTTCAAGCATCGTCTCCTGACCGTGCCCCTGACGCTTCCAGCAGCGCAGGCGTGCACCTGCGACCATCACATAGCCGGGATCATTGAATTCCTCGTCCAAAGAGACGACACCCTCATTGAGCGCTGCGGCCAGTGTGACGATCTTGAAGGTGGAACCTGGCTCGTACGTTTTCCAGATCGGCAGGTTGCGGTTGATTACCTCTGTTGAATAATCGCGGTACTTGTTAGGCTCAAAGCTTGGACGGCTGCCCATCCCGAGAATCTCCCCGGTCTTTGGGTCCATCGCAATCGCAATGACATCATCAGGCTGATACGTGACCACGGCCTGATCCAGCTCCCGTTCGATAAACGTCTGAACCTGCTTGTCAATGGTCAGGTACATGTCCATCCCATTGATAGGCGGGACATACTGTTCGGCATGACCTGGCATCATCCGCCCCCCGGCATCTGCTGGGAACGAGACATAGCCTGGCGTACCTTTGAGGAACTTGTCATAGATTTTCTCTAAGCCGTGCAGACCTTGGTTGTCGATCCCGGTAAAGCCCAGGACGTGTGCTAACATCGTGCCTTCTGGATAGAACCGCTCGGAATCCTCCGCCACTTTGATCCCCGGTAATCCCATTGCTTGGATCTGCTGGGCTTTCTGCGGCGAGAGCTTACGTCCACCAGGGACCCGGTTGATCAGTTGGCGTTTGCTGATCGCTTTGAGGATGTCCTCCTCTTTTTGACCGAGTATGGGTGCGAGCTTACGTGCTGTTCCCTCTTTGTCCTTGATTTGAGCAGGGATGGCCATGACGGACGGTACGCTCTGGTTCTGTACCAAGTCTTCTCCATTGCGGTCTTTGATCAGGCCGCGCTTCGCCTCGAATGGGACATTTCGGGTCCACAGTGACTTCGCTTCATCTTGCAGCCATTGACCCATCACCAGTTGTATATAACCGAGCCGTGTGATCAATGCCCCGTAGAGTAAGATCCCGACAAGAAGCGCGAGAAATATCCTTCTGCGGACGGTAACATTGGAGACCCGCAAAATACACTCCTCCTAACGTATAAGGTTTGTCTTTCATACCCTATTCGTCCAAGAGGAGTGTTAGAACTTTTACGGGCCAGTTGGCGAGACAAGTTTAACATTCAGCGTTTCCTTGCCTGTCACCTTCGTACCCGGTGCAATATTCTGTTGCGAGACAAAACCATAGCCATCCGCCGTCACCTTCATATTGATCAGGGAGGCGAACTCCATTACCTCACGCAATGACTTGCCTTTGAAATCCGGCATCTTGACATTGGTAAGCTTGTCGGTGATCAGATAGACCTTGGTGCTTGGAGATACCTTTTCAAAAGCGGCAGGCACTTGCTGTTTGATCTTCGTGCCGGTACCGACCAACTCTACCGTCAGCCCTGCTTTTTTGGCCCGGTCTGCGGCGACCGATGCGGCGACACCTGTCAGCTCCGGCATGGTGATTTCTTTGACTGGTGCGGCTTCGACTACCTCTGTCTTGGCCTTCGGGTCCTTGAGCTGTTTTGGGTCTGGAGTCTGTTGCAGATATTTGAGACTCTGCTCCATGACCGATGTAAAGATCGGTGCGACTACCTTGCCACCCAAGACACTGGACGGCAAATCAGTGCTCGGGTCATCGACGACGACATAAACCAGTAGTTTCGGATTATCCTTTGGCGCAAAACCAATGAAGGATACGATATAGCGCCCTTCCAAAATCTTTCCATTATTATCATCGTATTTCTGTGCTGTACCCGTCTTACCTGCGACATGATAGCCCGGCACTTCAAACGCTTTACCCGTCCCGTGCTCACCCGTCACAACGGTCTCTAAGATGTCCCGCACCTCTTTGGCTGTCTTCTCACTGACAACCCGGCGTACGACTTCCCGGCTGCTTCGCTTGCTGACGGCACCTGTGTGTGGATCGCGTAGCTCTTTAATGATATGCGGTTTGAGCATCTCCCCGCCATTGGCAATCGCCCCGACGGCTGCCACCTGCTGGATGGCGGTCACGGCCACCCCTTGTCCAAATGTGGTAACCGCGATGTCGCGTGGGGAGCGAGGATTCAGGATGTTCTCAATCTGCCCCTTGCCTTCACTCGGCAGTTCAATTCCGGTTAAGGAACCAAAACCGAATTCCTTAAAATATTTTTGCAGCTTCTCCTGCTTCAACCGTTCGTACCCCATCTTGACGAAGGCTACGTTACTGGAACGCTGTACGCCTTCCAGATAGGTAATACGTCCCCACCCACGCCCGTTGTTATGGTCATTGATGCGCTTTCCGGGGATCTTCGAATACGAACCAGAGTCATAATAGTCATTCTGATTAAATACGCCTTCCTGGATTGCCGCAGCCAGCGTAATAATCTTAAAAGTCGAGCCCGGCTCAAACATACTGCTAACCGCATGATTCGTGAAGTTCTCAATGTTCCAATACTGATTGGGGTTAAAATGCGGACGGTTCCCCATTGCAAGCACTTCACCTGTATTGGGGTCGGTTACGAGGACCGTCATTTTTTTTGGCTTGTAGGCGGCTTCTGTCTTATCCAGTGCCTGCTCTACATAGTCCTGAATCTGGCGGTCGATGGTCAAGACGACATTCTGCCCGTCCTGTGCCGGCTGGAACTGCATCTGCCCCTCTGGCAGCTGATAGCCCGCCGCGTCGGTGATCACAGAAAGCTCCCCTTCTTTACCGCGCAGCTCTTTATCGTATTTCATCTCAACACCCATCTTGGCCTCATCACCGTCATAGCGCAGATACCCGAGCACATGTGGTGCAAAGGTGTTATGCGGATAATAGCGGCGGGTCGTCTCGGTCATCTGGATGCCCGGCATCTGATTCACTTCCGTGCGAATCCCCTGAAAATCCTTTGGATACTGCATGTCCAAGATCTTATTGCGCTGCTCTTCCGTAATCTTGCTTGCTTCCCGGCCCAGCTCCACCCATTTGATACCTGGATTGGATGGGGTGAGTCGCTTAAACAGACGCTCCGGGGAGACGCCCAGGATCGGAGCGAGACGACTGGCCGTGCCGAACGGGTCTTTGATATAGTCATCATCCATCGGCTTGCCGTCCTTGTCCAGATCAGGCTTGAGCTTCGCTTCTACTTTATAAGCATTGCCTTCAAAAGCAAGCACTTCCCCGTTCCGATCGAGGATGGAGCCGCGCTTCTGCTTAATCGTCTTGTCCTCTTCCCACTGCTTTTTCGCTTTCTCGATAATAAAGGCCGCATCTACGGATTGCAGCCACCACAGTCGCATCGTTAATCCCATAAAAGATAAGATAAAGAGCAGACTCAGCATCAGGATACGCCAATTGACCCTTTTTTTGGTGTCCATGTGTATTCCCCTCCTAACATTCGGATAAAAAGAAAAAAATGTTACCTCAAAACAACAGGTAACATGTGAATTAGTTGCTGGTCGATGCGGCTTTTACGGTATCTTTGCTGCTCCCAATCACCTTTACGTTTTCTGAGGGGAGCATACCTTGGCGGGTTGCTTCCGCTACGATCCGGTCACGGGTGCTCATTTGGTCAATTTTTAATTGAAGAGCCTCATTTTGTCCCTGCATCTTGGTGATCTGCTTATTCAAGCTTTGGATTTGGTAGTTGTACTGGGAAATCTGCAGGTATCTCAGCCCGACGAATCCGGCCATCGCTACCAGCAGCAAAATCAGTCCGAGGTACATCAGCTTTTCGCCTGTTGGTACGCCCTGTGTCGTCTTGACGACGCGTTTTCTCTTTCGTTGTGCGGGTGGTAATGGTTGTTGCTTCAAATCCACCGCTAAATTTCCTCGGGAATAATAGCTCAAGGTACTCCCCCCATTTCTTGTATTGGTCTTTGGTTGCTTGTCCATTGTTGTGGTCTACAGCTTCATTGCGATGCGCAGCTTGGCCGAACGCGCGCGGTTATTGTGCTCAAGCTCTTCTTCGCTTGGCAGGATCGGTTTGCGGGTAATCACTTTGACTTTTGGCTTGTTCCCGCAGGCACACATCGGGAAGCTCGGCGGACAGATACAGCCCTGTGCATAATCGGCAAACGCCACTTTACAGATACGGTCCTCTAACGAATGGAACGTGATGACACTCACACGGCCACCCGGATTACAGATATCCATCGCATCTGTGACCGCCTCTTTAAATACATTCAGCTCGTCATTGACTGCGATGCGGATCGCCTGAAACGTACGCTTCGCCGGATGTCCACCTGTACGGCGGGCCGCAGCAGGGATTGCTTCTTTGATGATTTCTACCAGTTGCCCCGTCGTCTCGATCGGAGCGTTTTCTCTATGTACGATGATTTGCCGGGCAATTTTCCGGGAAAATTTCTCTTCGCCATACTCCCAGAAAATCTTCGACAGCTCAGCTTCTTCCCACTCGTTGATGACGTCGTACGCACTCAGGTCTCCCTGCTGATCCATCCGCATGTCCAATCTGGCATCAACATGATAGCTAAACCCGCGCTCTCCCTCGTCCAACTGTGGCGAAGACACACCAAGGTCAAACAACACTCCATCCACCCCGGTAAGACCCAAATCCTCGATCACCGATTTGAGATGGCGGAAGTTGCTTTTTACCAGTGTTACTTTATCTCCATAGGTAGCCAGCTTTTCTTTGGCATTCGCCAGTGCGGTGTCGTCCTGGTCGATGGCGATCAACCGTCCGCCTTCGCCTAGCTTGGAGGCGATCAATGAACTGTGCCCCGCACCGCCCAAGGTACAATCTACATAAATTCCATCCGGACGGATATTGAGTCCGTCAACAGCTTCATTCAACAAAACCGTAATATGGTGAAACAAAAGTCGTCACTCCCGAGGTTATAGGTTAAAATCAGTATGCTTACCCTTCCCTGCTTGTCCCACTCGCATTCGGCAGCACACAAAAAGCAGAACAGGGTGTGTCCGCGGGTAACCACTTTCTCCCACTTGGTATCTGCTATTCATTATAAAAAAAACCCTGCTGATTGTCAGCAGGATTTTTTCTTCATGTTACGAGCCGATTTAACAGCAAATTCGCTTAGTGTTCGACCCAGCTTTCGAGGTATGCTTTTTGTTCTGGAGTCAGCGTGTCGATTTTGATACCGAGCGCTTCGAGTTTGTATTGAGCAACCATAGCATCCAGCTCGTATGGTACGTTCAGGACTTTTTTACCAATTTGCTCGTAGTTTTTGCTTACATACTCAAGACCAACCGCTTGCAGGGCAAAAGTCATGTCCATGATTTCTGCCGGGTGACCGTCACCTGCTGCCAGGTTTACGAGACGGCCTTCAGCCAGAAGGTATACTTTGCGGCCATCGTTGAGTACGAACTCTTCGATGTCTTTGCGTACGGTACGCACAGATTTCGACATTGCATTGAGGTCAACCTTGTTGATCTCGACATCGAAGTGACCAGCGTTGGAGAGGATTGCGCCGTCTTTCATCACTTCGTAGTGTTCTTTGCGGATGATGTCGCGGTTACCGGTTACGGTTACGAAGTAGTCACCGTGTTTTGCCGCTTCTTCCATAGACATGACTTCGAAGCCGTCCATGTAAGCTTCAACTGCTTTGATTGCATCGATTTCGGTTACGATGACTTTCGCACCAAGACCTTTTGCACGCAGAGCCACACCTTTACCGCACCAGCCGTAACCAGCAACAACCACGGTTTTACCAGCTACTACGAGGTTGGTTGTACGATCGATGCCATCCCATACGGATTGACCTGTACCATAGCGGTTGTCAAAGAGATATTTACAGAATGCGTCGTTAACTGCCACCATTGGGAAGTTGAGCTTCGCTTCTTTCTCAAGAGCTTTGAGGCGAAGGATACCGGTTGTGGTTTCTTCTGCGCCACCGCGTACTTGAGAGATGAGATCTTGACGCTCGCTGTGAAGGATGGTGATCAGGTCGCCACCGTCATCGATGATGAGGTCTGGGCGGGTCTCAAGGGTCTTGATCAGGTGGGATTTATATTCTTCCGGGCTTGGATTGTATTTCGCGAATACGCGGATACCATCTTCCACCAGAGCCGCACACACGTCATCTTGTGTGGAGAGTGGATTGGAACCAGTCATGGTAACTTCAGCGCCACCAGCTTGGATCACTTTTCCAAGGTAAGCCGTTTTTGCTTCCAAGTGCAAGCAGATTGCAACTTTCAGTCCTGCGAATGGTTTCTCTTTTTCGAAGCGTTCACGAATCCGGTTCAGAACCGGCATGTGTTCGCGAACCCAATCAATTTTAAGATGTCCGTTAGGTGCAAGGGACATATCTGCTACGATGCTATCTGTAACGACCGTCATACAGAAGAATCCTCCTTATATGTATAATCAACTTAATCTTAACATAGGTAAGTGAACACATCATCTATTATTTTGTCGAGATTTACCAAATTGGTGTTCAACTCACCATTTTTCACCATTTCCCAACCAAAAACGGTTCAAGAATAAACAACTTTATTTTCTAGCATTCCCCTAATTCCCGCAAAATGATATGTGGATTTTCAAGGATCTCAGGAGGAACAGTCGCGAATTTTTGTAAGATCATTCTTTTTTCATAACGTTTATCTTAAATATTTACAATATAAGCATTATCTTACATAACTCTGTGCCGTTGTGTCGCTTTCTCCGATAGATTGTTTATGGATCACATTGTATAGAAAAGAGGAATTTTTTTATGTATGAACCAAAAGCCAATCCGCGAAAACGAACCGGCTCTTGGTTGATGCCTTTTATTATATGCCTGATTGGACTGATTGAGCGCGGCGAGGCTGTTTTTTCCGGACTTGGCGGAATGCGAGGCCTGCTTTGATCAGACAGAACAGAATCACAATCGGATAGGCCAAAAGGAGCATATATGATAGAGGAAGAATCTGTGTCGACAGAATCATTCCGAAGCAGATCCCCGCGAAAAGGATTGCCGTTACACTGTAGAGAATCGCTTCGCTATAACGGCTGCGGCGTGTCAGATAATAGGTCGTACCTACAAGCAAAAGGGCGATGACCAGCGCAGTGAGGGAAAATGCGGTCATGCTCTGACCTCCTTTCTATTCTATGATTTCTATTATAGTAGGGAGGTTCTCATTCGCTCAAAGTTAATTATTACCCGTCTCCACCTTCGCCTCTCGCAACAACTCGATCAACCTGCGAAACGCCTGCGGCATCCATTTCTTTTTATGATAGAGGAGCTGCTTGCAGACCCGGATATCCTGATGAGAAAAGTTCACAATGCTAAGCTTCCCGCTCTGCACCTCTTCCTTCACCACGATCTTAGGCAAGAGTGCAATCCCCAGACCATAGGCAGCACATTGCTTGATCGCCTCGAGACTGCCGAACTCGAGCGACGTCTCGGGAACGATCCCGGCTTCGCGCAGCACGCCTTCCATCATTTTGCGGTAGCTACAGCCCTGCTCGGTGACAATCAATGTCTCTCCGGCAAAATCCTCTGCACATACGACCGCAAGCTGTGTCAGCCGATGATCAGGTGCCGCCACAACCACCATCTCTTCCTCTCCCAGATCCATACATTCGATGTCAGGATGCGTCTGCGGCCAATCTAGAATCACCGCGATGTCATACGTCCCGTCCCGCACACCCTGACGCAAATCACTGCATATCCCCGGATGCAGCAGCAGCTTCATCTTCGGCAGCTCCCGCCGATACTTCTGCAAAAACGGCGGCAAATAAAACGCCGCAAGCGACTCCACCGTCCCAATCGTCAGCGTTCCCGCCTGCTGGGCCTCTTCATTGACCGACAGCTTCGCCTCATCCAACAGCATCAGCACCTGCTCGGCATACCGAAGCACCAGTTCGCCCGCCTGGGTCAACCTCACCTTGCGCCCCCATCGCTCAAACAGCGGAGCACCGAACCATTCCTCCACATTCTGAATCTGGGTCGTCACACTTGATTGAGCATAACCCAACTCTTCCGCCGCCTTGGTGAAGCTCTGCCACTTCGCCACCTCGCGCAACGTATGTAAATAACGTGTATCCACCCGCCTGCCCCCTTTTCTATCGGAAAAACCGAATCTTATCATCAAAAACTATAGATAATACCGATACTAAAATGATGGTACACTGATGTCAAGATTCGCTATTCGGAAAAGAGGGAATGTTCGATGTCACAGTCACAACCACAAACAACAGCCTCAGGCCTGCAAAAGACCCTGTCGCTCCCACAGATTGTCGCTCTATATATCGGTGCCGTGATCGGTTCAGGGGTTCTTTTGATCCCCGGTCTCGCCGCTGAGATGGCAGGGCCTGCTTCTATCCTAGCCTGGCTCGCCATGTCGATCCTCGTCATCCCTATGGCGATCACGATGGGGCTGTTATCCGCACGCTTTCCAGATGCAGGCGGAGTCTCCCATTTTGTCCGGCTCGCTTATGGCGATCGGCTTGCCAACATGGTCGGCTGGTTCTTCCTGCTCTCCCCGCCAATCGGTGCTCCGATCCTCGCGATCACCGGAGCCAATTACGTCAAAGCTATTTTGAACTGGAACGATGCACAGGTCTTTGCCACCGCAGCGGTCATTTTACTTACCGTACTGATCATGAACATATTCGGCATGCATATCGCGGGTAATATCCAAACCATCGTCGTCGCCCTGATCGTCACGATCTTGCTCTTATCGATCGGTGCATCTGTTCCACATGTCTCTGCCGCCAACTTTACCCCATTTGCCCCGCACGGTTGGGTTTCTGTCTTGCAGGCGGCTGGTCTGCTCTTCTGGTGCTTTATCGGCTGGGAGGCGGTCACCCATCTGTCCGAAGAATTCGTTGACCCCCGCAAAAATGCGATCCGTGGTGTCTTATGGAGCGCCGGGGTCGTTGCCCTGCTCTATTTCGGCGTCGCCTTCATGACCGTCGCCACCCATAGCTATGGCGCAGGCAAATCCGAAGCATCCCTAAGCCTCATGGTCCAGCTCACCTTAGGCCCTGTCGGCGGCTGGATCGTCGCCGGAACCGCCCTGTTCATCTGTATCGCCACCGCCAACGCCTATGTCGGCGCAGCCGCCCGCACCGCCTATGCCCTCGCCAAGCAAGGCAATGCCCCACGCTGGTTCGGCAAGCTTCATCCCAAATACAACACCCCCACAGGCGGCCTGCTCTTCCTGACGCTCTGCTTCATCGCCGTCCTGTCCGTTCTCTACAGCGGCGTGCTAAGTCTCGCTGAGCTAATCACCCTCCCCAATGCAACCTTCTTCGCCACCTACATCGGCGGTTGCTTTGCCGGAATCAAATTACTCAAGGACAGCAAGCTTGGGAAAGCCTTCGCATGGGTTTCCCTCGTCGTAACCGTAGCACTCTACCCGTTCCTCGGATGGTCAGCGCTCTATCCGCTGGTGATTGTGTTTATCATATTGCTCGCTGAAAAGAAAAAGAAGCCTTGATGTAATGTCAAGGCTCCTCCCCCTAGCCGACGCCCAAAAGCCGTTGGCTTTTTTTCTTTTATCTTTCCTATCCTTTTCCCATCCCTGAATAGAGAGCGTGAGGATGATCTGTTTGTAAGGAGACCGGCTGAACGAAGTGAGGGAAAGGCGACTGGAAAACAGATCATCCTCACGCTCTCCCCTTCAACCTCCTCGTCTCGTTATCGATATGCCGCACTGCCTTCAAAAACCGCGACTCCTCCATTTTCCCTTTTTCCCTCAGCCACTCCACATAATTACGCAGGGACAAAATATCGACCCACGCATCCTTCGACTGCGGATTATTATCTGGCAGCTCCCCCGTCAATTCCCCGTCCCGCACGGCTTGTCCCAATTCGGTCGGGTGAATTCCGATTTTATACGCAATATGATGCAAGGCAATCTTCATCTCCGATAAACCCTCCCAGCCTATGTGAAAAAAGCGTCTGTCTCAGCAACCGTGACAGACGCTTTTTTGCTTTGAATTGTCAGATGCTATCCCCGTTGAATATACAGCACCTTGTGCGTCCCGTCAAACGGTACCTCCGCCAAAAGCAGACGCTCAACCAGGTCAAGTCCGTGGCTGTTCAGGTACTGCATTACGGTGTAGGTCCGCTCCTGCAAACCGCCGGATGGACGCAGGTTCACTTCCAGGCGCTCTACCCGCTTGATCGCGACGTCATGCTTGAGGTGGACAGATTGCTCGGTACGCTTTTCTAAAAATTGCACCTGATCCAATAATCGGTCCACATTCTTCTCAGCAAGCTCCCGAAGGCTTGGATCGTATTCGGTCACCTCACCCACCAGCTTGCGGTAGATCGCGAGCAGCTCCTCTTTGATCTGGGCAAAACGTCCGGCAAAATACGCACCGCCCTCCAGCTCAGACAGCCATTTTTCCTTCCAGCCGGCAAAATCGGTCAGTACTGTCTCAATCGACACCCCTACCTGCTCCATCACCCGCTCCATCGCACCCTCGACCAGCGTGTACGAGGTACGTGGAACGATGATTGGCAGCTCGTAGCCCAGCATCTCGAAGTACGCCTTATAATACGCCCAATACGCAATCTCACCCGGCCCCCCGACAAAAGCAAGCGTCGGAAGCAGGTGCTCCTGGGCAAGCGGTCTAGACACCACATTGCTGCTAAACCGCTCCGGCTCCGTCTCCAGCAGGGCCAGCAGTTCTGCACGGGTGTAGCGTTGTACCCCATGCTTCACGCGGAACGTATCTCCTTCGCGGACAAGCAACAGCCGCTCACCGTTTTCATAGAAAAACAGATTCGCCTGCGCCTCGTCCAGCTGCAGCTGTGCCCCGTATCCATTCGTCTTGAGTGCCTGCTCGGCATCCATCAGCTTTTGCATAATTTCTTCATTATAAGAAAGGATTTGGCGAAACACCGGCGCTTCCAGCTTCCGAACGAATGGTGAGGATGATTCCAATAACACCAGGCCATGCTCCCCGAGCAAGCTTGCCATCAGCCGGGCAAACCAATCGACCAGTGTCTGGGATTCTCCCGCCGTACCCGTCAACAGCTCACGCAACTCCTTGCTGTGATCCGTCTCCGTCTGTCCCGCGAAGAATTCATCTACGACCCGCTGCATCTCTTCTTGGCTGAGCGGCAGCATGCTGGCAGAGATGCGTCCTTTGACCTCTGTGGACAGCTTCAGCTTGTATGCCTCTGTATCTTCCGCCTCCGCACCCGTCACCCATGTGTGATTAATCTCATCCAAGTCATGATCTTCCCCGGCAATCCAAAAGATTGGCACGACCGATACACCAAGCTGCTCTTCCAACCGTTTCGCATGTCGGATGGTATCGATCGCTTTATAGATCGTGTACAACGGTCCTGTCAACAGACCTGCCTGCTGTCCTGCCACCACTACATACGTATCCTCATGGCGCAGTCGCTCAATCTGATCCAGTGCCGCCGGATGATTCCCCATCTCACGGTTATACTGTGCCAAGCCGTCCGCCAATTGGTTCCGATGCGGATATTTCCGTTGCTTCAGCGATTCGAGCCGCTTCTGATAAGATTCTGTCGCATACGGATTACAGGGTAAAAAGGATAACGCTGTCTGCTTCCCAGACACATAATCGCTGATCAGCGGATTGCCATAAGGAAGCGGAAGAGTATATATATTCACGAAAGGTTCCTTCTTTCTTCAAAACGATAGTCAGATGGATAAATTATATCACTTTCATCCCAAACGAAAAACAGGACACCCCGCTCCGAAGTGTCCTCCTACCCAAAAAGAAAGAATCTTTATTTTTAAAATTGCGGGGGAGACAGCGCCCACACCAATACCGCCTCTTCATTACTGATGTTGGCGATAATATGGATCTGAGAATTATCAAAATAAATACTGTCGCCGGCTTCCAGATGGAACTCCTCTTCACCGACGCGAATCATCACATTACCAGTGATGACAGTCAGGCACTCTTCTCCGTCCTGTGCCACGAACATATCACGGGTCTGTTCACCAGGCTGCAGACGAACCTCAATCAGGCCAAGCTTCGCATTCCCACCTGCAGATAAAAGCGAGTATGTACCGGTAGATTCAGGAAATACCATTTTTCTGCGCTTATCTTTAGGAATAACATGAATATGATTATGTTCGATATCTTCAAAAAAATGAATCAATGGAGCTTCCAGTGCTTTCGTGATTCTCCACAGCGACTCTAAAGAAGGCTGGGAGATACCGCGCTCCACTTGGCTTAACAGACCTTTGCTCAAGCCTGTTTTGGTTGCCATGATTTCCAGCGTAAATCCTCTTTCCTTGCGTACGGTACGAATTTTATTGCCGATCATTTCAATTGGTAAGCTGCTCATTCTCTACACCATCCTTTAATTTATCGCCTAACTGCTCTGCATCGTAACCCAAATGCCGGTGCTAACCAAACACAAATAAGCAATGCCTAGAAGTACAAACGAGATCCGCCATGTGGAAAACCCGATTTTTTTATAGGACAACTCTCCCCGCAGTCTCTTTTGCAGATAGCCCAAAGCTGATGCGATGCATGCAAAAAGGAAAAAAATCCAAAACCAAGCTGCTATCGCTTCCGGCCAAATATACCGGTAAGCCACCACAACTGAATGTATTAAAAACACATTTGTAACATTGACAGACCAATCCATTGCAACACGTTGGCTCTTTTTCCAGTAGTATGTTCCCGCGTATACCAGCGCAAATGCAAGAATCGGTACTGTAGTGAAAACTCCCCAAGTATTAATCAATAAATTCATCCGCAGCCTCTCCCCTATTTGAGGCTACAAACTTGTTTTTAAGAGAACGATGCGCAATATTGTTTCATGCATCGGCACAGGTATGTTGTATTTCGTAGCTAGCGTGACTATGTACCCATTGATTGCATCAATCTCGGTAGGGCGTTGGTTCCACAAGTCTTGTAGCATCGAAGAATGGTTTAGGGAAGTACTTCGGCAAATCGTTAGAATATCCTTCCAATCTTTCTCAGATATTTCTACCCCAGATGCACATGCAACTTGTTTGGCTTCATCAAAAACCTTTCGCATCGTACATAGCGTAAGTGAATTCTCCAACAAACCACCGTTGGGAATTTCGAATATCGTTGTCAAAGGATTGATACATGCATTGGCCAGCAGCTTTTTCCAAAGCAAGCTCGCTGTCTCCTCTGCGTATTCGGCTGGAATTTTAGCCTGATTGGATATTTGTACGAATGAATGAATCAATGATTCCGATTGTGTAATCTTTTCCCAAGGGCCGACACGCAACATACCTGCTCCCGTATGCACCACCTCTATAGGTGACAGCCGCCGGGCCCCCTCTGTGTTGATACCGAAGTAGACCTGATCTTGGCGAAGCACCTCCTTTAAAAGATCCTGATGACCCATGCCGTTTTGCAGCGCAATGACCTTCGAGGAAGGTGGGATCTTGCTTAGCAAAGGCAAAATATGTGGGATATGTGTCTGCTTTAAAGCAATCACATATAAATCCGCAAATGGAAGCTCCTCTGTGGACGGCTGTGCATGAAGGGGGATCTGGACGATGTTGGAATTCATAGGATGATAGGTGATTCCCTGTTGTTGGATGGCTGATGCCTGTTCCTGGCTTCTTGTGACTAAAGTTACATCTGCGCCAACCAGGCGAAGACGAGCCGACAATAATAAGCCTACAGAACCACCACCGATTACAACTATTTGCATAGGGTGCCTCCAAAGAGAAGAATTGATATCCAAAATTACCTAATATAAGCATAACAAAAGTTAGCTGAATAGAAAACAGGTTAAACGAAATTTAATCAACAAAATTATCGAAAATCCTTCTTTGTAAATTAATTTAATTAATCGGAATATAAATTTTGACCGAAAGTGACGTTATTTTTCGAAAATATTTTATAACAGTATATATTACCTAGGTCCGTTCAGTATGATCAATTATGCATGATTTTGTGAATTTTTTTAAATCAACTGAATAAATATACCATTTTTCCCGTCTGTTGATAGCAAAAAGCTGTCTCCACATCGTTAGGAGACAGCCTTTTGTCAATCGGTAACGTTTTCGTTATACAGGGTAGACCGAGTGTTTGCGGTCTGTAAATACTTGCTGCTTGCTGCTGTATGCGGTAAATCGGGTGATCAGTTCGCGGCGCAGCTCGGATGGTGGAACGATTCCATCGACGATCAGGTTGGAAGCAAGCAGGTAGATGTCGATATCCTCCTGGTACTCTTTGCGCTTCTCCATAATGAAGGCTTGGCGCTCTTGCGGATCTTCAATCGCTTGGATTTTGTTGCTGTAGACCGCATTGACCGCAGCTTCTGGACCCATTACGGCGATTTGTGCATTAGGCAGTGCGAGGCAAGCGTCTGGTTCGAATGCGGAGCTGGCCATAGCGTACAGACCTGCGCCGTATGCTTTGCGGACGATGACGGAGATTTTTGGCACAGTAGCTTCTGCCATCGCGGAGATCATCTTCGCACCGTGGCGGATGATACCTGCGCGCTCTACCGCTGTCCCGATCATGAAGCCTGGTACGTCAGCGAGGAACAGAACCGGGATGTTGAATGCATCGCAAAGCGTGATGAAACGGGCCGCTTTGTCAGCGGAATCACCGAACAGCACACCCCCTTTTACACGCGGTTGGTTGGCAATGATCCCGACCGCTTTCCCGTCGAGGCGGGCCAGACCGGTTACGAGCTCTTGGGCGAACAGCTTTTTGATTTCGAAGAAGGAGCCTTCATCCACCAGTGCATCGATGAAATCATGCATGTTGAACGGAGCGTTTTGGTTTTCTGGAATGATGGTGGTGATATCTTTTGCATTCGGGTTTGGTGCTTTGCCCTCGATAACTGGCGGTTTTTCGGTGTAGTTGGCAGGGAAGAAGGACAGGTGACGGCGTGCTGCTGCCAGTGCTTCCTCTTCATTCGCTGCGAGTACGTCACCCACACCGCTGACAGAGCAGTGCATACGGGCGCCGCCCAGTTCTTCGAGCGTCACTTTTTCACCGATGACCATCTCCGCCATGCGTGGGGAACCGAGGTACATGCTGGCATTTTTGTCTACCATGATCACGATGTCGCAGAATGCCGGGATATAGGCGCCACCTGCGGCAGATGGTCCGAACAGAACGCAGACTTGCGGGATTTTACCGGAGAGCTTCACTTGATTGTAGAAAATGCGGCCCGCACCACGGCGGCCTGGGAACATCTCCAGCTGGTCGGTGATGCGTGCACCTGCGGAGTCTACGAGATAAACCATTGGGACGCGCATTTTTTCAGCGGTCTCTTGAATACGAATGATTTTTTCTACGGTACGGGAGCCCCAAGAACCTGCTTTTACCGTGGAGTCATTGGCCATGACGCAGACGGTTTGGCCGTTTACTTTACCGATTCCGGTCACAACGCCGTCGGCAGGCAGGTCACCTGCGGTAAAGTTGGCGAACAGGCCGTCTTCGAGCATAAAGCTTTCGTCGTCAAACAACAGCTTCAGGCGGTCGCGGACGAAGAGTTTGTTTTGTTCTTTATTTTTGACGTGGTATTTTTCATCGCCGCCCTTGTGAATCTCGGCAATGCGCTCACGCAGGGTATCTTCAAATTGGTTGCTCATAGGAGTACCTCCTTTGGTTTCGTAAATCCGTACAGGTGATTCGAACGGGTAAAAAGAATCGTGTGGAGCGCATCCTCTATTCGCCGCGGTAGACTGGTTTGCGCTTTTCTTTGAACGCTTCGAGGCCCTCCAGACGGTCTTTGGTCGGGATGGTGATCGCGTACGCATTGCTCTCGATGGCAAGACCGGTCGCCAAATCTACTTCCATCCCAAAATCGATGGCGTATTTGGCTTGGGCCAGTGCGATTGGAGCGTTGGCGATGATCTCGTTGGCAAGCTCGACCGCTGTGTTGATCACTTCCGCCTGTGGCACGATGCGGTTGACAAGACCAATCTGTAGTGCCTCTTGCGCGCTGATGCGGCGGGCGGTGAAGATCAGTTCTTTTGCCTTGGCTTTGCCGACGATGCGCGGCAGACGCTGTGTCCCGCCCGCACCTGGGATGATGCCAAGCGAGGTCTCGGTCAGCCCCATCTGTGCAGTCTCGCTCATCACGCGCAGGTCGCAAGAGAGTGCAAGCTCCGTCCCGCCGCCAAAAGCAGCTCCGTTGATCGCTGCGATGATCGGCTTGGGCAGACGCTCCAGTTCGGTGAAGGTATCACGGATCAGACGGATGAAGCGTTGTACCTGCTGCTCGGTCATCGTGCGGCGTTCCTTGAGGTCGGCTCCGGCGCAGAAGGCTTTTTCCCCCGCACCTGTCACGATGACGGCACGCACCTCTTTATCCAGTGCGATCTCAGCGATGTGTTCACGCATCGTCGCAAGTGTATCAACATTCAAACAGTTAAAAACCTCTGGACGCTCAATCGTCAGAAACCCGATCTGTCCTTCTTTGCGAAACGTAACTGTCATGCTCGCTTACCTCCCCTTCCGTCAGTTGCACGCCTGGGCGATGTTGGCCTGCAGCACTTTGGATGGCAGGGTTCGGCCCAGTTGGTTTTGGATATAAAGTCCGGCTTGGGTCAGCTTGCCCTCATCGACACCTGTCTCATAGCCCATGCCGTGTAACAGATAGACCAAATCCTCTGTCGAAATATTGCCGGATGCCCCCGGTGCATATGGACAGCCCCCGAGACCGCCGATGGAAGAATCCAGGATGCGGATGCCTTCCTCCAGAGCTGCCACCACATTGGCGAGCCCTGTCCCACGTGTATCATGGAAATGTCCGGCCAGACGCTCTGCACCGAATTCACGGACAAGCGCCGCGAATTTCTCATGTACTTGGAGAGGGGTCGCCACTCCGATGGTATCGCCGATTGAGACCTCGAAGCAGCCCATCTCAAACAATGCCTCTGTCACTCTGAGCGACTGCTCAATCGGTACGTTGCCCTCATAAGGACAGCCGAACACGGTGGAGACATATCCGCGTACGCGCAATCCTAAGCCTGTCGCTTCTTTGACCACTTCCGCCAGTACAGGGAAGGTGTCTTCGATGGTTTTATTGATATTGCTCATATTATGCTTTTCACTGGCAGACATGAAGACGGCCACTTCTTGGAGACGGGTTTCTTTGACCCGCTCCAACCCGCGCAGATTGGGCACGAGTGCACTGTAAGTGACACCCGGCCCAAAGGTGATGCCGTTCATCACCTCGACGGCGTCCGCGAGCTGCGGAATCCATTTCGGGTTGACGAACGACGTCGCCTCGATGCGCGTGAGGCCCGCCGCCGCAAGATGGTTGATCAGTTGGATTTTGTCCGGGGTGGCTACGACCTCTTTTTCATTCTGCAAGCCGTCGCGCGGCCCCACTTCCACGATTTGTACCTTCATCGTGAACTCCCGCCTCTCCCTCTGCGTAAAATCCGACGAGCGAACGCTCAGTTGGTTTTCGCACAAATGAAATTATTCGAGCACAAGCAATACATCGCCGTCATTAACGAAGTCGCCGATATTTACTTTTACTTCTGCTACTTTGCCGTCTGCATCTGCTTGCACAGGCACTTCCATTTTCATGGATTCGAGTACAACGACGTCTTGACCTGCGGATACGGTGTCACCTGCGTTTACCAATACATTGATGACTGTGCCTGCCATGTTAGCTGTTACGTTTTTCATAAGGATCGTCCTCCAGTTATGGGTTCGGTTTTGTGACTACTTCTTTTTATTTTGAACAAATTGGGTGGTGTACAACCCTGCTTGGAAATCCTGATCTGCCAAAACTTCTTGCAGGAACGTCAGGTTGGTCTTGATGCCGGAAATATGAAACGCTTTCAAAGCTTCTGATGCGCGTTGTACCGCTTCGGCTCTGTCTTGTCCACTGACGATTACCTTGGCGATCATCGGGTCATAGAACGGGGTGACCAATGTGCCTGCTTCTACACCGTCATCGATGCGTACATGCTCCATTACCGGTGGCTGATACTCTTCAATTTTACCAGGGGACGGCAAGAAAGTCACAGGGTCTTCTGCGTAGATCCGCACTTCGATGGCGTGACGGAGCGCTTTGACATCTTCTTGTTTGAAGCAGAGCTCTTTGCCTTGCGCGATCTTGAGCTGCATTCTGACGAGATCCAGACCGGTCATCTCTTCGGTTACCGGGTGCTCTACTTGCAGGCGCGTGTTCATCTCCAGGAAGTAGAATGTCTTATTTTCATCCATGATGAACTCGACTGTACCAACACCTGTGTAGTTGACAGCGCGGGCTGCATTGACAGCGGCCAGACAGATGCTCTCACGGGTCGCTGCATCGAGGAACGGAGACGGGCTTTCTTCGAGCACCTTTTGATGGCGGCGCTGGATGGAGCATTCGCGCTCAAGCAGGTGGAAGGTGTTGCCGTGTGTGTCCGCTACGATCTGTACCTCGATATGGTGCGGGTTCTGCACGAATTTTTCCAAGAACATCGTGTCATTACCAAAGTATGCTTTGGCACGGCCTTTGGCAGACTGGAAGGCTTGGCGCAGTTCATCATCGCTGTTGCAGACCTGCATGCCGATTCCGCCGCCGCCTGCACTTGCCTTGAGCATGACCGGATAGCCGATCTCTTGGGCACGGGCAATCGCTTCGTCTACGGAATCCATCTGACCTTCAAAGCCTGGTACGATCGGTACTCCGGCGTCACGCATGATCTGGCGTGCGGTTACTTTGTCCCCCATGCTGGCAATCACTTCAGGGGATGGACCGATGAAGGTAAGTCCCTCTTCGATACAGCGTCTGGCGAAGTTGGCATTCTCAGACAACAGGCCATAGCCTGGGTGAATCGCGTCGGCTCCAGTGGACTTCGCCGCCTGGATGATGGCTTCGATATTGAGGTAGCTTTGCGGTACAGGTGGCGGCCCGATGTGGACGGCTTCATCTGCTTCACGTACGAAAGGCATATCTTTATCTGCCTCTGAATGGACAGCGACAGTGGCGATTCCTTGTTCGTTACAAGTACGGATAATTCGTCTTGCGATCTCTCCACGGTTCGCAATCAGCACTTTTTGCATAGGTACTCTCCCTTCCTTGATGTTGAAGTGTGTTACCCCTATTTTGCCATTTCTCTCGGGAATGTTCTAGCAGGAATTAAAAAAATCTTTGCAAAAATGACACGTTGCCAAAAAAACATCCAACATGCTCCAATCCGGTAGAGAATTTCAAGGGTATTTTGTGTATAATAAAGTTGGTATTTTCGGATTGAGAGGGGGCTTTATTCATGTATGAAGTAAAACGCTTGCGCATCAACTACAAGACGCTGGAAGAGTTTCAAAGGTTTCGTGAGTTCGGCTTGGAAGAGCTTTCGATGAAAGAAGATCTCGAAGCCAACATCGTGGAAAACGATTCCGACTCCCCTTTTTACGGGATTTACGATGACGGTCGTCTGGTAGCCAGAATGAGCATGTATAAAATCGACGGCAAATATGACCGTTATTTTGAACCGGCACAGGATTACTTCGAGCTGTGGAAATTCGAAGTTCTGCCTGAGTATCGCGGTAAAGATATGGGTACAGCCTTGGTGGAGCACGCGAAGAGCTTCGGTCTGCCGATCAAGACCAACTCCCGCTGCCGCGCTGACGAGTTCTGGAACAAAATGGGCTTCGTCGCGGTGAAGTACAATCCGGTACGTGACCGTGGGGAGAACCCGTACGTATGGCTGCCGGAAGGCGTTACCATGCAGGAATAGTCCGGTACTCGGATCACGGACAATCCAACCAAAACGAAGAAGCGGTCATGTCACCGCTTCTTTTTTTTATGTCTGCTATTCGATTCGCTCCAGATTGCCGTTGGGGTCCATTTTGAAAATGGCTTTGTCGTTCTCCTCTTCTTTGAGGAACGCCATTTTGCGGGCACGGTCCACGATTTGGACCAGCGCTTTATAATCTTCGCTGACATCTTGGGTTTTTTGTAGGTCTTTTTTGATCTGCTCGTTTTCTTCACGCAGGGCACGAAGCTCCTTGCTCTGTGCTTCATAATCACGCTCCAGCTGCTTGAAGCGGCGGAGAATTTCTTTTTGCCCGGTCAGGAAACGGATGACAGAATCAATCTGCAGCTCATCTGTTTCGACGAAGGCGGTGCTGGATGCAGATACGGGTGCAGGTGCAGGAATTGATGCTTTGGCCTGCGACGCTTTTGCCACCGGGACCTCGACTGGCTCCTCTTCTTCATACACAGCGGCGGGCGCTTTGGTCTCTTCGGCTTCCGCCACAAAAGCAGCATCATCCGCGAATTCGGTCTGAGCCACCTTACCCAGTTTTTTCATTTGCTGTCGCTGACTTTTTGCAATCGCAATGGCTGCTTCGTACTGTTTGCGGACGGTGCTGTTCCAGCGAAATCCGCACGCGGCAGCCGTCCGCCCGAGGCGCTGGCCGACTTCCTCGAATGCAGCTAATTGTGTGCTTCCTTCGCGGATATGGCGCAGCGTGACTTCGGCCAGCACCAGATCATCGTCTTCCGTCCACGCATCTTGTCTTGAGGCTACCATATATGATGTCCCTCCCGAATTTTTCTAATGAAAACGATTTACTTTATACCTATGCTCTTATGTGCATTCATAGAATCGCTTTTACTAGAAAAAAGTATCTCCAGACAAGGTATGATTTAAACGGAAGGGATAATCTATCTAGAACCTCTCATCTTACTTTTTTTCTAAAAATTGGTTAACGACTCCGACATGCTGCTCCGTTCCCCACATCTGCGCGCACTGCCGCACTTCCCGCTCGATCCGCTCCTGATACGGCACCCCTTGCTTCTTCCATTGAACAAGTCTCATATAAGCTTCGATACTCTCTAGCGGCTGACGGGCTATCTTGCCGGCAAACTCGTACACGTCCCCTGACAACGCATCTTCTGAACTAACATGATCGATAAAACCTAGTTCCAATGCCTTGCTTGCTGTTAGTCTTTCTCCTGTCAAAAGCAGGCTCAGCGCCTGTGAATCCGAGAGTTTGGCCAACAGCCGACTGCCCCCGCCCCATCCGGTGGTGATGTGCATCGTGACTTGTACAAAGCCGATTTTGGCACGCTCACTCGCGTATCGGAACGTGCAGGACGTGGCAAACTCACACCCGCCCCCGATCGCCGCCCCGTTGATCATCGCAATGGTCGGCTTCGGATACTGATCGATTTCGGTTAATAGACGGGCTGCTTTATGTAATAACGGATGGGCCTGCTCCTCCCCCCGCACAGCGAGAAACTGCTCCAGGTCACCCCCAGAGATGAAGGCATTCCCCGCACCGGTAAAGACAATGACTTTGACCGCCGGATCGTTTTTATATTCATCGAGCACCGTATGAAGCTCGTCTACCATCCCAAGACTGATGGCATTACGTACTTCTGGCCGGTTGAATGTAATCGTGGCAATCCCATTTTCAACGTGATTCAGTATGGTATTCATGGGGTAATCCTCTCCGTATCCTTTTTTCCTTATTTTATCTTACTTTTGAAAGAGCTTTCACCACTTTTATATTTCTTTTTTGTCTCTTTGCATTTCTTTTTGGTTCTGCGGCCCCGCTGGGAGGATGAGCCGGGTTCCCGTGCAAGCCTCTTTTAAACCCCTCACCCAGCGAAGGAAAAAGAAAGCTCAGCCCGCTTCTTTAGAATCCGCTCAGGGGCAAACGCTACGCTTGACTTCACTTCGAAGAAATTTTTGACCCGCCCTGTGCTTTCTTTTTCCGCAGCGGACAGTCAAATCTTCCCCCGTTGGGGTTTAAAGAAGGCGCGCACGGGAACCCGGCTCATCCTCCCTCCCCCAACCAGCCAAAAAAGCAAATGAAAAAGAGACGAAACTCACCGAGTCTCGTCTCTTTCAAAGAAAGGCTATATTACAAGAAAAATTCTTTCATAGCAGAAGAATTATAACCCACGATCAAATGCTCACCATTCGTGAGGATCGGGCGCTTCAAGAGTGCTGGATCATCGCTGAGCATCTCCAGCAGTTCAGAAACAGTCATATCGTTAATATCTACATCAAGGTCTTTAAACTTCTGACTGCGTGTGGAAAGAAGTTCATCCAGACCGTTTTGGGTCATCTTAACGATATCAAGCAATTCTTCTTTCGTCGGAGGATTTTTGAACAGGTGACGTTCCCGGTATGTCACGCCGTTTTCTGTCAGCCATGCTTTGGCTTTCCGACAGGATGTGCAGCTTGGATATGTGTAAAAGGTTAAGACGCTTTGGCTTTGACTTTGCAATGCTACTGCCATAATCCATTCCTCCATTTTTAGCAGAGTGATATGTCAGTCTTTAAAATCACTTTTGACTTTAAATTATATAGTAAATTCTATTCCGAAATTAAATACTATGTCAATAGTGTTTAATATAAAATCTTTCGTCATTTCTTGCTAATGTGCCAAATTTGTCAGTTATCGCTTAACATCGGCGGCAAAATGGGCTACACTAAGAGTTAAAATGTATTTTGAAAGGGGCGAGGGCATGGAACAGGACGCCCAGAAACTCACGAGTGCCTTGGCCGACCCCACTCGATTCTCCATTTATCAATTCGTCACGAACAAACGAAATCCGGTTACCGTCCACGAGGTAGCAGAACATTTTAAGATCCACCCGAACGTTGCACGCCTCCACCTGACCAAACTGGAGGATGTGAATTTGTTGCAATCCGTTTCCGACAAAAGTGGAAAAGGCGGCCGTCCGAGCCGTCTGTACTCTCTGTCCCAGCAAGTGATCAGCCTCCAGTTCCCACCCCGTGATTATCAGCTTCTGGCCGATATTGCTATTGAGACACTGGTATCACTCGGTGAAGCTGGTGAACAAGGACTTGTTCGAATGGGTAGACGAATGGGAGTCGAAGCGGCTAAGCGCGCCATGGCAAAGACCAATATAGATTTGGAGCAGGTGACACAAGAAGATTTAATGGACAGCATTTTTCAGCTGGTGGTCGCTCAGGGACTCCAACCTGATATTGAACAAATCAACGAATCAACGTACCGCTTCCGCGTGTATAACTGCACCTTCTCTGAAGTAGCCAAACGGTATCCCAATGCCGTCTGCAAAATGCACAATGCCTTGTTAGAAGGAATATTTGAAGCGTACTTTGGAGAAATTGAGTTAGTAGAGGAAGAAAAAATGCACGCCGGGTGTCAAGCTTGCAGTTACAGGGTTGTACGAATCCCTCCGATCTCTCACCCGTCATAAAACCGTCATACCTTCCCGTTTACACGCTTCGACATGTCCATTATAATGGGTAAGGAAATCTTTCTATAAGGAATACTTGCCAAAGGAGGGAAACGCATGGATCGCATGTATCGTGTTCTCAGCTTCTGGACATTAATGATCGCGCTGATGGCCTTCTGGGGCGAATTGATGAAAATGGCGCTTTTGTTCTTCGGCTTAACCGCGACATTCTTGGCGCTTGGCTACATGAATTTGTCCGAGAGAACCTATCTACGAATTTTCTTCTGCTTTATGTTCTTCTCGTTCGTAGGTTTTACTTACTACACGTTTTACGGAATGCCGCCGGCTGGTGCTGGTGGAGAACATTCACTTCTTCTTTCTATCATGTAAAAAAGGGCTGGGGATTGATCCCCAGTCTTTTTTTATTTTTATGACCGGGAGGTCTCTTAGCTTTTGTGGTGGAGGTGGTTCCTGTGACACGCGGAGCCGCCTATGTTGAACCACCGCAAGGGGGTTGGGACTGTCCGCTCCGAGCAAAGGAAGTGTGGGACGGGTCAAAAAGGGTTCGAGGAAGCGGATTCGAACGGAGAAGTTTGCCCCTGAGCAGACTCGAAGAAGTAAACCCCACTTCCTTCCCTCGGAGCTGAGATGGTGGTTCAAAGAGGCTCTCCGCGTGTCACAGGAACCACCTCCAGCCAGCTTTCGAGATCGACGGTCAAAAAAAGAAAAAGACTGGGGTAATGATGTGAGAAATGGGGAAGACAAAAGATAAAGCAAAAGGATACAAAAATGCCTCCTACCCAGGCACACTTTTGTATCCTTCTTCGTGTTCTATTCTCTTTTCCTCGTTCTACACCACTTACTTTTTCCTATTTATATAGCACATATTTCCACATTGCCTTGATATCCCAGTCATCCCTTCCGTTGAACCAAAACCCTAAACATCCCGCCCAGACCGCTTGGCATCAGCAGCTGCTGGATGGCACGGTTGCGTTTCATTGCTTGGGACGTGAACGGATCGCGGTCATTGTGGCTCTGGGCTTTGTGCAGGATGCCGTGCTGCATGAGGAACTGGTCTTGGCGCTGGAACGAGACATCGTTCAATCCTACCTCTTCCCCCCGACGGATCAATTCGGAAAAATTCACATGGGCGGTGATATCCTGCTCCCCCACCAGCTGATACGGGTTGTCGCTGGCTTGGTGGCGGTGATAGCACATTAGGGTACCACGGCGGCGGCTTGGATGGTAGAGATCCTCTTGGCGGTCCCCATAGTCAATCGTGATGACAGAGCCGCGGTGCAATAGGTCGCTAATCGCTTTCATCGTCCCGGCTACGGCTGTGTTCACCTCAATCCGCATCCCGACAGGCAGGGAAGCTGGCAGCTCCACCAATAGCTTCTCAAGTACATCCACTTCCTCTCGGGCTCCTGAGAATGTATCAAGATGCACCTCTGCGAACCGCTCCTCCTGCTCCAGCCACGTAACGCCTACCTCGCGCCAGCCTTCTACAGTCTTGTCCAGCATCCGGACGGGGAATGCATCGAACCATTCGTTCGAGACGATCACGCCTTCGATGGATTCTGCCTCGGCTGCAGCCTCAATCGTCGGATACCAGACCTGTGGGCATCGGAATTCTGCCAAGGCCTGACGCTGCAGCTCCTGGTGATAGCCGCTGATCTCGATCATCATCACCTTCATCCGTCCATAGACGTCTGGTGCCGTGTTTTGGATGTGGGTAAGCATGTGCTTCATCAGATGCCCGGTTCCACCGCCTGCTTCGACCAGCACCGGCTCCTCGATTCCCTGCTCTCTCCAGATCGTCAGAACGGCATCTGCGAGTGTTTCGGCAAATACGGGGTGAACGGTTGCACTGGTGTAGAAATCACCGTCCTTGCCCACCTTGGGTCTGGTTTGCCGATAATATCCATGCCGAGGGTGGTATAGGGCAAGCTCCATGAAGCGTACAAATGAAATCGAGTGATTTTCACTCTGATTAATCTCTGCCTGTATAGACAATTCCAGTGGATTCATACTTGATCACCTAATCTGGTTTTTATTATTTTTCACACACAAAAGCAGGCAATAACGCTATAATGGGCAGATATCATTTATTTCCATTTAGGAGGAACATATGTACAGACAAAACAAAATTGGCTTCACCCTGTTTCTCATCTTTGCCCTGATGGCACTGCTCGTAGCTGGATGCGGTGACCAGCGCTCGGCCAAACAAGTGCTGTTTGACACGTACAAGGAGCAGCTCAATATCAAATCCTATAGCTTCGATGGCTCCCTGAAAATGCGGGCCGATGCGAAAGGTGCCGATGTAGAAGCAGATCCACAAGCCAAAATGGTCTTGGATGCTCTGAAAAAATCCGAGCTGAAATATCGTGGTACAGTCTCCCTGGAGCCGTTTCAAATCGAAATGATTTTGGATGCAAGCATTGATCTGCAAGGCATGACAACAAATTTTAACATGCCGATTGTGATGAATCAAGATAAGATGTGGGTAAAAATTCCAGCGCTTCCGTTCCTCGCTGAGACCCAACAGCTCCAAGGAAAATTCGTCGAGCTCGACTACAAAGAACTGGCTAAATCCACAGGAGAAGAGCCAATCGACATGGCCAGCCAGTTGAAAGCACAGCGTCAGCTGATCATCAAGGCAAGTGATTCCCTCAGCAAAAATCTCGAGGACACCTACTTCATCGACCTGAAAAAAGAAGAATTCAAGCTCCCAGAAGGCGTTGAGGCAGAGCGCATCGTGAAGATGTATGTCACCAACGAAACCTACCTGCCGTTCCTCAAGACCCTTGCAGCTAAAGTAGCACCTGAACTCATCGACGCCATGTTGGCTGATAAAGAATTGCAAAAAGCTTATGCCATGACAGAAGAAGAACTCAAAGAAGGCAAAACCAACCTGGCTGATCTGGTCAAAGATTTTGACAAGGATGCCGCAGAGCTCAAATCCGTGATGGACCTGAAGAAATTGGATATGATCCTCGCTGTGGATAAAGCGAACCACCTGCCTTACACACTCGTCGATCTGGACGTCACCGTAAAGCCTGAGGGTGAAGACATGACCGTCGACTTCGGTATCACCGTGGACCAAAAAACAACCAATATCAATGCTGAACCGAAGTGGGAAATCGGCATTCCAAAAGCAGGAGAAGTAATCCCTTACACCGAAATGATGCAGATGATGGGCTCGATGTAAGAAACAGAAAGTTGTGAAGGGATATGCACAGATTACTCATCTGTATATTTGCACTGACAATAGCCCTCGCTCCGTTGCATGCCGCAGCGGAGGAGGGTCCTTCTTTAGAGCAAGTGATTTTGCAGCAGCATTTTACGCAAAAAGAACTGGAGCGCAATCTGGAGCTGATTCAGGTCGAGGAAGCCAAGCTGGGGGACGAGATCGTCTCTCTGGATGCTGATCTCAAGCGTCAAGCGACCGTGATTGACGCGATGGGCAAGCATGCCGGTCAGGTCGCATTGGCCTACTACAAAGGCGAGCGCACCTCGATTTTGACACTGTTGTTTGATGCCGAGAATTTTAACGATTTCCTCTTCTCGCTCTACTTCCTGCAAGCTCTGTTTGAACAGGATATCAAGAAGCTGGAGGATTTTCAGCAGGAGCGCGAGACCGCAAAGCAGCTTCAGACTAAGAAGCAAGAGCGTCTGTCCCAGGTGAAGACGACCCGTGCTTATTATGAAAAACGCCTGGCCGAGATGCTCGCCGTACAGAAGGAAAAAGAAGCCAACCTGCAAAAGCTAAAGGATCCTACCTCCATCGAAGGTCTGATGACACACCTGATCGATGACTGGCGGACGCGTGGATTACCGGTATTCCGCAATTATTTTGGTGTGCTGGCACAGGTGATGATGCAGCTGCCCGAGCTGGTGACACCTGAGAATCTACAGTCCAGAGGCTTGTTTCGTCACACGCTGACCATTGAGGAAGACGAGTTCAATGAATTCCTCGTCTCCAAAAATGAGCTGTTCCAAAGCTCCCGCTTCCAATTCACGAACGATCAGCTTGTAGTCGAGGGGCAGTATGATCAGATGACACTAAAGCTGGTCGGCTCCTATGAACTGGTCTCCCCGACCGAGCTGAAGTTTCATATCCAGCAGCTGAAGTATGATGGATTTGAACTGCCGGCCAGTTCGATGGAGGAGCTGGAAAAGGAGTACAACCTCGGCTTCTACCCCGCTGCTCTTACCCCCAATATCCGGGTGGAATCGATCAGCCTGCGGGACGCGAAGCTTACGCTGACGATGAAGTACGAGCTACCGTTCTAGATGGCGCGCTCAATCGGTTTCCTCATCCGTGCACCCAAACGCTTCCAAACGCTTCCAAAGAAAAAAACACGATCTTGTCCGGCTTGCTGCCTTGATGACAGCTTGTAAGCCTGCGACGGGATCGTGTTTTTTGTATAGGAGAACAGTTCCCCTGCCCCTGTCCCTGCCCTGCCCTGCTTCATAGGGAACAGGTTATGGAGTTGCGCTTCACGTAATCGAAAGTTAAAGGGCTTGCTTAGGAATCGTCGCCGGTTGACGCAGGTGGACGCTGATCGCACGGTAGAGCTGATCCATCTTGCGGATGACGTCTGCTGGAAGGCTTTTCTTTTGCGTCTGGGCGGCGAGGGTCTGCGGCAATGGATAGATCACGTAGCTCCGTTTCCCACCAGGGCGTGAGAGGTGGACATAGGTTGGGACCACTTGGGCATCTTGCAGCACGGCTTTTTTGTCGCCAGAAGGCTTCGTGATCGTCACCTGCAGGATCGCTCCGACGTCCTTGTAGTCCCCCCGCTGTCCGGAGATGAAATTCCCCAGGGAGTACATGATTAATCCACGCCGGGTCGTTCCGTCTGCCTGTGGGATCGTCTGCCACTCATATGGCTGTACGACATGCGGATGATGTCCCAAGATCAGATCAGCACCAGCCTCCAGACAAAAACGGGCCATTTTGCGCTGTTCCGGGCTTGGCTGCCGCTGATACTCGTTGCCAAAATGGAGCGAGACCGAGACGATATCCGCTCCCTGACTTCGCGCGGCGGTGATATCCTTTTTGATCAACGCGGGGTCGATCAGATTGACGAGATAGGGTTTCCCTTTGGGGATCGGGATTCCGTTGGTTCCGTATGTATAGGCGAGGAAGGCGATTTTGATGCCGTTTTTCTCGACGAACAGGGGCTTATTGCGTTCATCTGGAGTAGAAAAAGTCCCTGTGGATAAAATCCCTGCCTGTTTCAGATGATTCAATGTGCTGAGCACCCCTGCCTCCCTCCGGTCGAGTGAGTGGTTGTTGGCGGTAGTCAAGACATCAAAGCCTGCTTTTGTCAGGGTCTGTGCGAGTGATTCTGGGCTGTTGAACTGCGGATAGCCAGTGTAGCGCGATGCCTGCCCTGCCAGTGTGGTCTCCAGATTGCCGACGGTCAAGTCACTGTCCGTAAGCAACGGGATCACTTGGGCAAAGGATGATGTGAAGTCATAGCTCTTGGTCTTGGGATTGTAGGCAGCGTCGATCTGCTCCTGGTGAACCATGATATCGCCGACAGTGGTCAGCGTCAGTCGGGCTGGCTTGATTGGCCCGGCTGGTTTAGAAGACTCGGTCGGTTGATTTGTTGCCGCTGGGACGGCTGCTGGTGGATCCGCTAGTCCCTCTGCCTTCCCCCCGCCCCCGTCTGAAGACTGCTGAGCCGCCGATGGGTTCGTGTTGACAGCCGTCGCGGCAGACATCTTGGGTTGCTCGTCTCCAGCCAGTGTCTCCTCGCTTTGGTGCTGCAAAAAAACAGGGGAAGATTCACCGGACAGACCGATCCATAGCACCAAGGAAAAGATCAGCGCGAAGACAAGCATTCCTGTTCGATAGTGTTTCATTGCTTTTTCTCTCCTGTCTGTCTAACAAAAAAGCCAGTCCGAAGACTGACTTAGAAGTTTTCCAAATTGGAATTCATTTGCCGCAATGTTTGTACCATAACCTGAATTTGTTCAGACGTCAAGCTTCTCATCGCTTTCTGTAGAACAATCCGTCGCTTCTCAATAGCGCTTTGCACACCCTCCAAGCCTGCTTCCGACAGCTCTACCCACACGACGCGGCGGTCATTTTCATCGCGGATTCGGTTGATATAGCCGCTTTTGACCATCTTATTGAGGGCGATCGTCGTAGCACTGGAGGAGAGACGCAGCGCATTCGCCAAATCCGTTACCGTACAGCGTCCGTTCTCATAAAGGGTACGCAGCAGAATCAACTGCTTGCTGGTTAGCTCCGATTCTTGTGAAAGCCATTGGTTGACAAAGTATCTGCCTAACTCAAACATAGCGCAATCAAGGTCACATATATGTTGGTTACGTTCGTCTGCCATTTTATCATCCCCATTATTCACCACAAACATTATTAGTCAAGCATATATTATTTTGACGGGATAGGCAAATGAAGAATCCAAATCGTTTAGGCAATAAGAAAGGAAGGGCCGACCCCTTCCCCTGTCCTTATGTCTCATCGTCATCAAGCATACGGTATTTGACAGCTTCCACATCGCTGAACTGTCCTTCTTTACGCGCCCAGTACCAGATCAGCACAGCCGAACCGCTCAGGCACAACATCGTCAGCAAAAGCGTCCAGGCGCTCCACGTCATACCAAGAAACATCTGATACCCCTCCTGTATGTAAAAGGTGTTGGTGTTGGTGTTCGTGTTGGCATTGGTAAGTTTAGCCTGTTCGGTTTTGCTAATTTTTATGTATACGATTAGCCCATTCTGCCGCTGACGAATGGATTATGTGTTTTTTCTGCTTCAATCGTTGTTTTTGGTCCGTGGCCCGGATAGACGATCGTATCATCGTCGAGTTCAAACAGCTTGTCTTGGATGCTGTCGATCAGGGTCTTGTGAGAACCGCCCCACAGGTCTGTCCGCCCAACGGATTGGAAAAAGAGCGTGTCGCCAGCAAAGCAATGCTTGCCAATCACAAAGGAGCAGCTGCCTGGTGAGTGCCCCGGTGTGTGCAGGACTTGAATGTTGAGTCCGGCGAGGTTGAGCTCTTGTCCATCAGCCAGCTCATGCTCGGCTGGCTTGCAGATGATCGGTGCCATGCCGAAGCGGGCGGAGCCATTGAGTCGCGGATCAGACAGCCACTCTTGTTCGTCCGGATGAATATAGACAGGTGCTTTGGTCTCTCTGCGCAGCTCTTCAAGGCCTGCGATATGATCGAGATGTGCATGGGTCAGAAGGATTGCCACGACATTTTCTTCGCGGATCATGCGGATCAGACGGGTTGGATGAAATCCCGGGTCAATCACGAGGGATTCCCCTGTATCTTCATTTTTGATCCAGTAGGCATTGGTCTCAAAACCCTCTCCCAATGGAACTGCTTTGACTTTTATGTTCACGCTGTACTTCCCCTTTCTTGTCTCATCTGTGCCCAATCAGGTAAGATTACATTACCTTATTATAGTAACAGAGCCAACGGAGGGGAAACAATGTTAGAACGTGCATACGGCTTGGAGATGGAGATCCCGAGCGGCAAACTGCCCGGTTTTTACGCGCAGATGGTACACAAGATCGGCGATGAGGTGAAGGTAGCTGACCGCGACCAGAAGCTGTTTATCGTCGACAGTGAAGAAGAACTGGAAAAATTGAGTGCTGTACTTACAAAATATCAGGCGCTTGGAGAACGCTTCGAACTGTGGAGACTGCCCGAAGGAGCTTTGGGGGACCGCCTGACCGATTTTGGGTTTGAGAGTGTAAATGGGCGGCTGTATCTGTATGATCACCTTGTTGCCTTTTGCCGGGTGGATCTGAATTCGGGAGCGGCTAATGAACGTGTGAGTGCATTGGAGCAGATGAAGCTGAATGTGTTGTCGGTGCTTCGTGGGAAAAATGAGACGGTGTATGTGGTGGATGAGAATCATGTGGAATTGGTGGAGAGTGTGGCGAAGCGTTTTGATGTTCAGTTAGAGTGGATTCGCTCGTAGTTGTATGGGGGGGGGGGGAGCGAGCGGAGGCGGCTGGCAGGTTGCGCGCCTTCTTGGACTCCCGAAGGGGGATTGGACTGTCCGCTTCACAAAAACTAATGGTTCAATCGGGCAAAAAGGGTTCAAGGAAGCGGAATCGTACGAAGGGGTTTGCCCTAGGTGGATTCGAAGAAGCCTAATCACCATTGTTTTTTGCTCCGCTGGGAAGGGAGTCCAAAGAGGCTTGCAACCTGCCAGCCGCCTCCGCTCGAACCAGCCATCGTTACTCGCTCAGATTAATTTAAAAGAACAAAGAAAAAGCTTTTCCTTCCATCCATGTCAGTAGGATCAAAAGGAAAAGCTTTCTCTTTGTTCTTTTTCTCTACACCTGTTCAAATAGGCTCATCATCTTCACCATTACAACATTTTTTCACTAAAACCCTACTGCCCGACAGGCTCAAACTTCATCCCAATCACCTGATCGTTATGCACGCTGAGCGTCATCCGCTGCTTGCTGCCTTCATACACCCAGTCTTTTTCTGCGGATGCAGGCTCTCCGTACAGTTCTTTTACCTTGCTGGGTGAATCATACAACGCCAGACCTCGGCTTGTGGTGATGTTGGGGGCATCGGCTGGGGAGATGCCGCCGGTCATGATGCTTTGGACGGCGCCTGCTTTTACTTTTACGATCAGTTGGGATTGGCCGATCATGAGCATGCCCATGGCGACGCTGCCTTCCCCTGCTGCGAGCTGGTCGATGCTTAGGGTTGCACGGGAGACGGCATCCATGAATTCGTATTTATCAGGCTTGAGGGCATCCATTGCTTCCTTGATGCCCTGTCCGATGTAGGCACCCTTGAGGCCATATTCTTGGGCGTTTTCAGGGTCAAAGGCACCCGACTTGGCAGCCTGCTGTTGGTTGGGCTGTTCAGCAGGTCCGGCTTCATTGGTGGGGCCGCAGCCGCTTACCATGAGTGTGAATGCAGTGAGAATGCTTAGCGTGATGGATTTCTTGGCACGAAACATCGCAGGTACGTCTCCTTTTTACCGAAAATTCCTTAGTGGTATCGCTATCTTATAACAGGAGACGGGATGGGGCAAGCGCATGCCGGGTCGGGATCATACTTTTTTGGTCGGTTTGCCGGGGAGCTTGTCGCTCATGGTTTCTTGGAAGCCCTGAATGATCTTGAGCAGCGAATGAAACATCGGGGAGCCGAATACCGCCACCAGTCCCCACGCCCAGACGCCCATCCCCCACTGGTTCATCAGGGAGATCTGCTGGTTCTGGGTCAGGATCGCCGCCGGGTCAATGCCGATGATCGCAAAAAGAATTCCGGCTGCGATAACGGAGATGACGAGGTTCAGGAATTTTTTGAGTTGTGTGAACTTTAGTGCCAGATTCTGGGCTTCGATCGAATCGTTCTTGGGTACATAATCATGAGCCAAAAAAGGAACGGCTGACTTCATCGCTTCGGTCACACCGGCAGCGGCACTCGATACAGCCGTGATATAGATTAAAAAAGCAATCGATGAGTCCATCGTAACCATCTGTTTCCTCCCCCTCTCCCTACATGTTATGGAGGGGCCTGTCAGTCTATGCCTGTCCTGATTTTTTGCCCTCATCAAAAAGAAAACCGCCTCCCATGAAGGAGACGGCACATCGAGCGGCAAGCTGCAATGGGGTACTTCCGAAATTCTCTTTAGCACGTCAACCTCCTAAAAGGTAGTTGTTCTAAAAAGACTGGTTGTTTCCACCATCATGTACACGTTGTGCGGCTCTTCAACCTCCCAGTAGAGTGTCCCACCAGTTTAAGGCTGATGGGTGCACGTTACCGTGGTGAGTTCCGTGTGGCGTGACCGCTTGGCTCGATGATGTTAGTATGGTCGGACTTTTGGGTTTTTATACACCCCACTCGTCAAAAACCTTAGAGCAGGTCAGCGGCGAGCTGTGCCAGAATGCTTCGTTCGCCTTTTTCCAGCTTGATGTGTCCCGCCATCTTCTGATCCTTAAACATCTCGACGACATAGGTGAGTCCGTTGTTGCTCTCATCCAGATACGGATGGTCGATCTGCTCAGGGTCTCCCATCAGCACGATCTTGGACTGTTCCCCTACGCGGGTCAGGATGGTTTTGACCTCATGCTTGGTCAGGTTCTGTGCTTCGTCTATGATGATGAACTGCTCAGGAATGGAGCGTCCACGGATGTAGGTGAGAGCCTCCACTTGTATGCTGCCCATGCCTTGCAGGATTTTTTCCAAGTCGCCTGGTTTTTTTGCATTAAACAAATATTCCAAATTATCATAAATCGGTTGCATCCATGGACGGAGCTTCTCCTCCTTCTCCCCTGGCAGATAACCGATATCTTTGCCAAGCGGCACGATCGGACGTGCCACCAACAATTTTTTATACTTTTGCATGTCCTCGATCTGCAGAAGCCCCGCCGCCAGTGCGAGCAAGGTCTTCCCTGTCCCTGCTTTTCCTGTCAGTGTGACCAGTGGGATATCGTCCCTAAGCAACAGCTCAATCGCCATGCGCTGTTGGGCGTTGCGTGCTTTGATGCCCCAGATGGACTCGTCTTCAGTGACGAGCATCTCCAAGTGCTTGGCATCCCCATCCACCTTGCCGATCGCGGAGATGGACGGATTACATTCATCCTTGAGAATCAAAAACTGATGGGCGTAAAAGCCCCTTTTTGGAAAATGGACGGATAAGGAGAGCTTGCGGTTCGCATAGTAGGTCTTGATGATGTCTGATGCCACGACCAGCTTCTCATATCCGTGGTAAAAGTGGGAGAACTCACGCACGACCCGATCCGAGAGATAATCTTCGGCGGTCAGACCCAACGCGTCAGCTTTGACACGCATCAGGGCGTCTTTGGTAACTAAGATGACCGGCCGTGGAGTCGCGGACTGATTTTCTTCCTCCTGAAGGTTCAGAGCTACGGCGAGGATACGATTATCATTGGTAACTTCGTGAAATTGCTGTTGAAGCTTGGTTACCGAAGAATGATTCAGCTCGACCCTCACCACTCCACCTGTCTCCAGGACGACTCCTTGGTGCAGATGTCCAAGCTCGCGCAGTCCATCGAGCAGCCGGGAGACGTGTCTGGCATTGCGCCCGATCTCGTCCATGTAGCGTTTTTTGGAGTCCACTTCTTCGAGTACCACCGCTGGAATGACGATTTCGTTATCGTGAAAAGAATAAATCGCCATAGGTTCTTGCAAGAGTACGTTCGTGTCGAGTACGTAGATTTTCTTCAATGTCTCGCCTCCTAATACCCATCTCATATAGATTATGCAGTTCGTGGTGGTCTGTCTTTTTAGCGGGCGATTTTTATTAAAGTGTATGACGGGACAGGTTGAGATAGACGAGTCTCTTTTACGAATGAAAACCATCAATCACGCTCATAATACGGTCGAGTTCACTCTTTGCACTTTCATCCCCCGGCGTTTTGGATCAGGTAAACAGGGCTGATGTACATAATTTTGCTGAAAGGAGTTGCTTCTGTATGAAACGTTTTATCGCGTTGCTGGGTCTCACCTTGATGTTGACCGCTTGCAACACCGAAAACCCATCTCCGACCAACCAAGCAGCACCACAGCCAGGTAGCAAGACGCAAGCCACCCAACGCGTACCGCAGACCGCACCAACACCCAAATATAATGAATCCGCCCAAGCCAAGGCAGACCGCCTCTCTCAACTCGCTTCCCGCGTCAAGGACGTTAAGGGGGCCACTGCTGTCGTACTAGGTAACTGGGCTGTCGTCGGGATCGATGTACGCGACAACCTCGACCGTCCAGAAGTGGGCGTGATCAAGTATTCTGTAGCCGAAGCACTCAAGGAAGACCCACAAGGAGCCAATGCGATCGTCACCGCTGACGCAGACATCGTCCAACGCCTCCGCGAAATGTATGCCGACATCCAGGCAGGACGTCCCCTCGTCGGTCTGACCGAAGAGCTGGCCGATATCGTCGGCCGGATCATCCCACAATTGCCGCGCGATGTAGAACGTCGTGAAGAGCCGATCACGAAGCAACGCCAGCAGGAGATCAACAAGTCTCCGAATGCGCCGCAGGGCGGTAACAAGCAGATCCCTTCTAATAAAAATGTTCAGCCGACCCCGCAGACACAACAACAGCAAGGCGCTGGGCGGTAAGGTAAAAAAATAAGCATCTCTCTCCAAGGTTGGATTGGAGCAGGGATGCTTTTTTGTGTGGTGGAGCCAGTCATACTTCGGGTGCGCGAGAAGAGGGAGCGGGTGGAATCGCTCCCTCTTCTCAACAGGCTGTAAGATTCGTCCAGCCAAAAGATTTTCTGTTTACCATCCAACGTTCGATAAACTCAATCTTACACCGTTTCATCGCCTTATACTTCGTTATACAACCTTATAACTCCTTATTGCGACTTGCAATTCCTTACATTCATTTATATGTTATTACTGTTCTTATGTGGGTTCATCCCAATGCCCCCATGCCTTCTTCCAGTGCCTATCCTATGGACCGTTCATACCAGGACTTCCTTATTTCTTCTGTCTCTACTCCTGATGATCCATTCAGCTTTTCAATAACTCAGCGTTGTCTCCCCTCATCCCAGCCCCTACCCCGTTATCGAAGGAACCCTGATCTCCATAATCCCCCCAAGACGCAGCAGGGACTGGCTGTTCCATCTGTACAGCGGCAGTGGGACGAAGTTGTTAAACGACGCACATTTATACACTTCATAACAGGGTGCACCATCATGTCGGCCAGACAGGGTGACCATGTTGTATTCGTCGTTGCGTACTACCACATCGAACTCATAATCAAGCGGAAAAGCCGTGCCTACGAGCGGGTTTTTGGCGCTGCCCCGGACGTGGAATTGGACATGGTCGGGATGCCAGAGGACATGCTGTACGGACATCTCATCCGCGTTGGCCTGACCGCACGTCTTCTCTTCCACCGGCACATCTGCCTCGTCCGACTTGCAGGTAAGCCCGGTCAGCCGCTTTTGCCGGACCGTCTGCCCGACGAAGTCGATCAGCACATCGTGCCGCGTCCGATATCCCCCATTAAACTCAAACTCCCGTCCATCCCCTTCCCACCAAGCCCCCAAAAACCGGAACTGCTTCTCCTTGATAAACGTCTGAAACCGGATCAACACTGCCATCTCCACGCAACGCCTTCCTTCTTCCATCGACATTTATCACCATATATATTCACCTTCCTCCCATTTCTTCCCCACCTTTTTCCAATCTTTTCACTCATTCAAAAATCTTTTCCCAACCTTATTTATATTCTTTCAAAATCTTTCCCCCATCCTTCCCCTCACATCTTTTAAAAAATTCCTTTTTGGTTTTTACTTCTACAGCTGTCGGGGAGAGGGCGATGGTTCGAGGGAAGGGACCTTTTAGCCCCCCTGCCCAGCGAAGAAAAAATCAAGGACAGATCTTCTTCCCCGAATCCTCCCAGGGGCAAACCCCTTCGCTTGAATCCTCTTCTCCGAAATTTTTTGACCCGTCCTGTCCTTGATTTTTTCGTAGCGGCCACCAAAACGCTCCCCCGCTGAGGGGCTAATCGGTCCAATTCCCTCGAACCATCGCCCTCTCCCCCACCCAAAACACCAAAAGAGAATTTTTTCACAAACATGTAACCTCCCACATTTCACCTTCAAGAAAGAACGTGGTAAGATAAGGACGAGCTAAAAAATCACAATCTTATCCTCAAAGGAGAGATCCGCATGAAATACAGAACACTTCCCGGCACAGACCTGAGCGTCTCCGAAGTTGGCTTTGGTGTATGGTCTGTCGCAACCAAATGGTGGGGCGTAACAGACGTAGAATTCGGGAAAAAACTCCTCCGTTCCGCTTATGACGATTACGGTATCACGTTCTTCGATACAGCCGACGTATACGGCAATGGTCTTGGGGAAACCATCCTCAAAGACGCGCTTGGCGACATCCGCGACAAAGTCGTTCTCGCAACCAAATTCGGTTATGATATCTACAACCTCCCAGGCGAGCGCCAAGGTCACTCTGAGCTCCCACAAAACTGGTCCCCAGAACACATCCGCTACGCTCTTGAGCAAAGCCTGACGCGTATGGGCACCGATTACGTAGACTTCTACCAGCTGCACAACCCACGTATGGAAGCTGTCCTCTCTGAGGAAATCCATGACACCCTCAAGCAGCTCCAAAAAGAAGGAAAAATCCGTTACTTCGGTGCTGCAATGGGTCCAGACATCGGATGGGAAGATGAATCCATCGCCGCTCTCAAACGCCCTGACTACGCAGCAATCCAAATCATCAACAACATCGTAGAACAAGATCCAGCCCGCAACGTAATCCCGGTGGCAGACGCAGAAAAACGCGCCCTGATCGTTCGTGTACCTCACGCATCCGGCTTGCTCGACGGTACATATGACCCAGACAAGCATTTTGACAAAAACGACCACCGCAGCCACCGTCCAACCAACTGGATGCAAGCAGGTGTAGACGTTGTCCGCGAGATGAAAGAAAAAGGCCTCTTCGGCGGCGACGAGCGCACCATCGGCCAACTCGCAATCCAATTCTCCCTCTACCAGCCAAGCATCGTAACCGTTCTGCCTAACATCACAAGCGAAGCCAACCTCAAAGAATTCGCGCTCGCTTCTGAAGTAAAACCACTCACCAAAGAAGAGTACGACACCATCGTAGGTCTGTGGACTGGCGGTTATGATGAGCGCCTCAAACAACACATGTCCAATACTCAGACGAAACCAACCCCGGTTCTGCAAAAATAACCCTATAAAAATAAAGAAGTTCCCGGGAATCATCCGGGAACTTTTCTTATACATCTGAGAAGTAGTATATAATTGCCAATCCTTAATGGATTATCTCTCTGAAAGCGCTTATAGAATAACTAAAAATTTTTATCCCCAAGCGTCTGATTCGCTGATGACCTTAGCTGCCTCTGTTGTGGTGCCTGTATAGCCCCCGAAAACAGCGACGAGTGCCAATGTAACCATTACTGCTCTGACAAACTTTTTCATACACAAATCACCTCTTGTAATTTATAATAATATTTCTTTACGATATCATCAATATTAATGGTTTGAGAAAATTATGTCAATTTCCTAATTTCGTTGCTATAATTAAATATAAAAAAAGATAAAGGTGGATGCCCGATGAATCACGTGGGAAAGCGTTTACGTCATTTCCGCAAAAACCTGCGCATGACTCAGGAAGAGTTGGCGGAAGGCATTTGCAATCGCAGCTACGTTAGCCAAATCGAAAAGGGCAACGTCATTCCTTCTCCTGAAATCCTCGAACAATTGGCCAAGAGACTCCAGACAGACCTGCGTGAGCTCTGGAGCGAAACTGAAACTCCGGTTGGTTTTAACCAAGTCGAGATTCAGAACGCCCTTCGTCATATAGTGAACCGCATCGAAGCCAACGACTGGGAGATTGCCCGCAAATGGGTCTACAAGCTCTCCGGCACCCAGTTGAATCCTGCTGACAAGAGCATCTTTCTCTGGGCCAAAGGAGAAATCGCTCAGAACGACCAGCGTTTTGAAGAGGTAGAGCCGCTCTACCGCAGTGCCATCCTCCTCTCCCGCGAAGGGGATGATCCGGTGGTCACCGTGCGCGCTCTGCAATCTCTCGGTTATTTTTACTGTATGACCCGCCAGCCGAAAAAGGCGATTCCGCATCTGAACGAAGCCTTGCAGCTGGTGACCCGTTTTGAAATCAGTGGACTCTTGCGCATCTCTCTGCTCTACACCTCAGCGATGATGCACGGGAACCTGGAAGAATACTTCTCCGCCATCGAATTGCTCAATCAAGCCGTTCAGCTCAACCAGGCGTACGGCACGATGTACAAGAGCGCGATGATCTTCATGGGACTTGCAATATGCCATCTGCACATCAAGGAATACGAAAAAGCGGAAAAATACAACCTTCAGGCTCTCGAAGTCTTCAAGCTCAACCCAAATGACCGCCAAGAGGGTAATACCTACACCAACCTGGCGATCCTCTACCGGGTGATTGGCAAATACGAAAAAGCGGAGGAATTCCTGAACCGCTCCATCGAGATTCACCAAAAGATGAGCAACCGTCACTGGACGATCAACGCTACCAACGAGCTGGCCCAGCTCTACAAGCACCAAGGCCGCTATCGGGAAGCAAAAGAACTGCTTGAATCCATCATCGAAAAAGCGACGACCGAGCACTTTTTGGCGGAGATCAATCTCAACTATGCCACTGTCTTAAATGAGCTGGACGAAGTAGACCAAGCCTTGATTCACTTGGAAAAATCACTCGAATTCTTCACCCGCCATCAAATCAAGCATTACGTGATCAAAGCCTACCGCGAACTGGTCAACATCAGCATCAAAAGCAATGACAAGGAAGCCATTGCCCGCATTTATGAAAAATATGACTACTAAGTTATTATATAAGCGGTTTCTTATTCCCTTGGTTTTTGCCCACATGGTAAAACCAAGGGATTTTTCATGCATACATGATGTAGTATAATAGAGATCACATCTAACAAAATAGTGATTAAAAGGAGCTCATCTATGTCACACGTAGGGAAACGTCTCCGTGAATTCCGCAAAAAAATGAAATTGACCCAAGGTGAACTGGCGGAAGGTATCTGCAACCGCAGCTATGTCAGTCAAATTGAAAAAGGGTTGGTAATCCCCTCTCCGGAAATCCTGGAACAATTAGCAAAACGTCTGGATACAGACTTGAAAAATCTGTGGAGCGAATCGGAAAATCCCTCGTTCTCACTAGTCGAAATACAAAACGCGATGCGCCATATCATCAACCGCATCGATGAGCAGGAATGGGAAATCGCCCGCAAGTGGGTGCTCAAGCTCCACGGTGTCACCCTTCCCGACAGTGAAAAAGGAATCTACTACTGGGCCAAAGGCAAGCTGGCCGAAGCGGACGGGCGTATCGATGAAGTGGAACCGCTGTACCTGTATGGTCTTGAATCCGCACGGGAGCAGGATGACCCGGTACCACTCGTCCGTCTGCTGGACTCTCTCGGCAGCTTCTACTGCAAGCACAACCAGGCACAAAAAGCGATCCGTCCTCTGCTCGAAGCATTGGAAGTGGTTCACTATAACGCGGTCAGCGGTCTTTTGCGAATCTCGGTGATGTATCATCTTGGCGTCATGCACCAGCGGCTCGGCGAGTACCAGACTGCTATCGAGCATTTGTTGTACGCACAAGAATTGAACACCACCAACGGCATCATGTACAAAAGCGGCGAGCTGGAGCTGTCCCTTGCTGCGTGCTTTCAAGCGATCGGGCGGGTAGATGATGCGATCACGTCCATCCAATATGCCATCGAGCTGTTCCAATTTCTTCAAAACGAAGCAGACGTGGCTGTCGCTCATGCCGCATGGGGCGTAATCCTGAGTGATCAGGGAGAATTCCAGCAAGCGCAGGAGTACTTCTTAAAAGCCATTCCGGTGTTTGCACAGCACGGCAGAAGCGAAGAGGCTAACGAGACCTCCTTCCATCTCGCTGTCCTCTACAAACGGATGGGACGCATCAGCGAAGCACGGGAGCTGTGCGAGCAGATCATTTTGCTCGTCCATCCAGAATTAACGCCAAAAGCCCTGCTTTTGCTCTCCGAGACCGCCTTGGAAGCCGAGGAGCCGGATACCGCTCTCCCGCTTTTAAAACAGGTGCTTGACAGCTTCGGGGAAGAGGCGGACAAGGAGCTTCTCTCCCATACCTACCGACTTCTCGCACGCGTCCACATGCAACGCCACGAATACGAGGAAGCAGCCCGTCTGTACGAACAGTCCCTGTCCTAACCAAAAAAGAGCCGAATGATCAAATTTCGGCTCTTTTACGTTTTGCCGCTCCTGCTTCGAACCATACTAGACAAAAAGGAGCGGTGACGTATGGCCCCAAAGACCAAAACCCCTCTCTCCACCTGCGAGCTGTGCAGGCGTGACGGAGTAGAGACGACTGTCCACCATCTGACCCCCAAAGAGTACGGCGGTACGTTCATGCCCACAGCAGACCTCTGCATCCCCTGCCATAAACAGATTCACGCCATCTATACCAACCGCCAGCTGGCCGACGGTCTCTTTACCATCGAAGCCTTACAAGCGGACGAGCAGATCGACAGCTATCTCAAATGGATACGAAAACAACCCGCAACCACATTGGTGCGGGTCAAAAAATCAAATGAAAGAAAGCGCTACCGCTAGCCTTTCAGTGCCGTCATCACTTGGGCATCAAGCTTGGCGGCTGCATTTTTATCATACGTTTTCTCATATTGCGGCTCGACAGAGATCCGGGAGCCATAGAACATGATATCGCGTACGGATTCGATCTTCACTTCCACATTCGCCAGCTTCAGCGGCACATCCTCCATCTTTTCGGTCAAAAGACCTGCGGTTCCGTTGATCGCATAGGTGGAGCCAGCCCCGATCACGTTAAGTACGACATTTGGTGTTTTGCTGATATTTTGGATAATCCGGGAGCGGTTGTCGACAGCAAAACGGATGGTATGCTTATCGATTGCGGCTACCCAGGAGATTGCCGATAGAGACGGTGCACCGTTTTCATGATCAATTGTGCCAAGCGTTGTGAAGCGTTCCTGCTGCAGGAGCTGGAACAACTCTTCGGAAAGTGAATTTGCAACGGTTTCTGCCATCATGTCATCCCCCTTTGGTACATATTGTAAGTATATTTTACCCAGCCAGATACGGGAACGCAAACGCAAAAATGGCCTGTCTGCCTATCACACAAAAGGAGGAGTGCCAGATGTCCAAACCACCTGATCAACTGGAGGAATTCAGCGCCAAAATCGAGCATCTGTTAGTCGAGCTCGATGAGGTCCGAAAACTGAACCATACCTTGAACAAAGTGGCTGTTTTCCTCGAAGATATCCGATTCGCGGATATCGTGCAAAATTATACAGCCCCACGCAAGCTGCTCCTGACCAATTTCTTGGCCGGACTTGCGCGGGGCTTAGGTCTGACGATTGGAACCGCGATTGTGCTCGCGCTACTCGGTTCCCTTTTGACGCAGTTTCTTTCGATTCCGATCATCGGCGATTATGTCCGCCAGATCATCGAATATGTCCAGTCATACAATCATTAAACGAATTTATTTCTTGTCTTTCCCTTTTCCATTCCCGTTGCCATTGCCTTTTCCGTTACCTTGTTTCTTGTTGTCATCATTGTCGTCTTCATCTTCATCATGGTCATCATCGCTCTTGACCTCAACCTTGCCGCCCTTAACCTCTACCTTGATGGTGCCGGAAGCTGCCGGAGTCACAGCAGGAGGGGTCATTTTGTTGTTCGGGATGCCGTACGCGACATCAGCCTGGCCTACGAGAGTCGTGCCGCTGTAGAGCTCCAGACGGACGTTTTTCGCGCTGAAGGAACGGTTTTGGAAAGTTAGGTTGACTTCAAACGCACCATCTGCCACGCTGATCTCATGCTTTTTGCCGTCCGGTGCGATGATGTAGAGCTTCAGGTCACCCGCTGCAGTTGCGGTCGTGTTGGATTGTTGCGAGATCGCCGCAACGGTACCTTTTACATTGACGATTTTATATTTGGCACTGAACTGTGCGGTCGCTTTGATGCTGTATTTCGCGGTTGGTGCTGGGGTAGCTGGTGGCGGGGTGACAGCTGAGATGTTTTCGATCTCCACCTCTTCGGTCTCTACCTTCACGCCGTCTACATACGCTTCGATGGTCGCTTTTTTCACGGTAGGCTTCTCGGCCAGCTTGAATGTGGTGGAGAAGCTGCCTACCTCGCTCCAGAGGTCTTGCAGTTTTACTTCTTGGCGGACCGTGCCGTAGACGACAACCAGCTTGTCGACGGATTTTTTGGCGATCCCTTGTACGCGAACTTCGGATTTGGACGGGTTGTAGAAGCCAAAGGTGTTAACGACTACGTTCTGATCGGTTTCCACTACATCGTCAAGAGTCACTTCCACGGTTTCAATCGGGCTGGTTTGGCCGTCTACATAGGCTTCCAGCTTCACCTTCTGGTTGGTGCCGGTTACTTCCGGGATGCTCACAGAGAACTTGCCGTCGGTGAATTGGAGGACATCCACCTTGGTTCCGTTCGGCAGAATCAGCCTGACCTTGGTCACATCCTCGTCAACGCTGCCGCGGACATATGTAACACCATCTTCTTGGGCGGAGTAATAGTTGAGGAAGCCTTCGCTGTCATCGAAGCGGACCACCAGATAGGTGTTATTGTAGTAAGCCTCAAGGGTCTCTTTCCAGTTGGCTCCGTAGGTAGTAAGCACATCCTCAAGCGGTTTATCCAGCTTGAAGTCCTCATGGTCGATGACCACATACAGATCATCTGCGTATTTGTCCAGAAGCATCTCAAGGAACAGCTTGTTTTCGGTTTCCAGAGTCTTCAGGCTATAGCGGTAATTTTCTTGGACATCCCCTGGCAGGACGATTTTTTCTTCGGTTGTGGTGCTGGCACCGGCATTTACCATCATTGGAGTGAGGGCACCGCCTGCTACCGCTGCTACGGTCAGGAGGCTGAGGACTGTTTTGTTCATATACTTCTTCATCTGTTCTTTCCCCTTTCGGACTTTTCGGGTAGAATAGATCGTGGATTGTTTTTTCTTTTGTGACCATTTCCTCAGGCGTGCCGTCTACCCTCGGCTGCGACTGTTATTGGGTGGTCTTTTTCTTTTTGTGTGTCGTTTCTGTTGCTCTAGACGACAGGGTTCCAACAAAAGTTGCAATAGTGGTTCAAAAAAATGTTCCGTTTGCATAAAAAGGGCCTCCCACCTATTGGCTCGGGTACATAAATCCTCCGTGTGTGACTCCCCAGCCACTCGCACACAATAAGCACGGAGGTGAACAACCAATGCGCAAAGGTATTGTTCCAATCGTACTCGGTACAGCCGTTACCGCCGCAGGTGTCTCCATGCTTCGCAGCAAGCATAACAACTTCCGTGCGGACAACCCGTATGCATGGGGCGTGGCCGGCTTCGGTCTGGCTCATGTGGTGCTCGGAGCGATTGACGCGGTGCGTGACTAACGACTGGTTCAGAAGCACGCCGTACCCGTTGCGGCTTGCGCCAGGCCCGAAACCGCATCGCACAGCAAAAACCCGCCGTTCTACTCAAAAGATGGCGGGTTTTTACTTTAACTATTCTTTATTCACTTGTACAAAAAAAGAGCAAAACACGCTCCCTTTTGCCGAAACGTTCTAAAACCCTTCCAAGAGGCTCACTGTGCCCCTTTCTTGCCCAATCCCTACTGATACTTAGGTTCGTCCTGAATCGCGTCCAACAGGCTGTCAATGACCTCAGCGTCGAAGGTCACCGTATGCTCCTCTTCCCCGATCGTATAGTGAACCGCATACACGTCCTCGACCTTGGCATGCGCTACCTCGTTCACCTGATGATCCTCTTTCAGGATGCTGTGAAAAAACTGCTCCGTCTCCTGTGCCGAACGGTCATCCGGACGAGCCTCAGCCACGACCCGGATCTGCAGCCAGTTATAAATCACATCTTGCAGCTTCATATGGATTCACTCCTATCGGCGCGATGATTGATCCGGCTTGATGCGCAGCTTCACGATCACCAGAATGATCACCGCGACGAACAGACCGCCCCGCACCGGCAATGTGGTATCAAGAATGCTGAACACAAGCGAACCGACCCCGATAAACAAAAGCAGCATCACCGTCTTTAAGATCGGCATCCGAATCCGTGTCGCAAACCCCAGATAATAGACCGCAAGCAAATATACATAAATAATCCAAAAACGGTAATGATCCGCCCCTAACCGGAACTGATCATACCACGTAAGCACCTTGTCAGGTGAAACCTCATAACTGGACGCAAGCTCCATCCATTCCATCGTTTTTTCCCTCTCCTTCTCTATCTATCCGACCAAGCCCTGCTCACGCAACTCGCGGCCATACACGATCTCATCGGCCTATTCACGCTCTCCTCGATCGGCGTCTCCAAAAAACAACCTGTAACACATCTACTTTAGCAATTGATTCTTCCCCTGTCAAAAAAGAAAAGCCGTCTGGGAACCCGGATGGGGCTCTCCAAACGACTTTTGTCGGTTTTTGTTCAAGAGATATAGGTTAGGCTTGTGTCTGCCATTTTTTCTCTTTGTATGCACGCTCACGATCGGACTTGTTGAGGTGTTTTTTACGGAGACGTACGGACTTCGGTGTAACTTCGCAAAGCTCGTCGTCATTGAGGTATTCGAGCGCTTCTTCGAGAGTGAGGATACGTGGAGTTTTCATCTTCACGGTTTCGTCTTTGTTCGCGGAACGGACGTTGGTCGCATGCTTTTCTTTACATACGTTAACGGTTAGGTCGTTGTCGCGGTTGTGTTCGCCGACGATCATACCTTCATATACTTCGGTTGCAGGCTCGATGAACATAATTCCGCGGTCTTCTACAGACATCAGACCGTATGTGGTCGCCACGCCTGTTTCGTTGGAGATCAGTACACCTTGGCGGCGGCCACCCACATCGCCTGTTGCGAATGGACGGTAGCTGTCAAAGGAGTGGTTCATGATGCCATAACCGCGTGTGATGGTCATGAACTCGGTACGGTAACCAATCAGACCACGGGATGGGATGATGAACTCAAGACGAACTTGACCGAAGCCGTTGTTCACCATGTTCACCATCTCGGCTTTACGGTAGCCGAGGGTTTCCATCACGGAACCGGTGTACTCTTCCGGAACATCGATGATCAGGCGCTCAGCCGGTTCGCTTTTCACGCCGTCGATTTCACGGATGATAACTTCAGGCTTAGATACTGCCAGCTCATAGTTTTCACGGCGCATGTTCTCTACCAGGATGGAGAGGTGAAGCTCACCACGGCCGGATACGATAAACGCGTCAGGAGAATCGGTTTCGTCTACGCGCAGGGATACGTCGGTCTCAAGCTCAGACATCAGACGGTCACGGAGCTTACGGGATGTTACGTGTTTCCCTTCACGGCCTGCAAACGGGCTGGTGTTGACGAGGAATGTCATTTGCAGGGTTGGCTCGTCGATTTTGAGGAGTGGCAATGGCAACGGCTTGTCTTGGTAGCAGATGGTTTCACCCACGTTGATGTCCTCAAGACCTGCGATCGCTACGATATCACCCGCACGAGCGGTTTTTTGCTCCACACGGGAGAGGCCGGAGAAGCCGAAGAGTTTTTGGACGCGAAGCTTTTTCACGGAGCCGTCGCGTTTGCATACAGCCACCATGTCGTTCACGTTGATCTCACCATGGTAGATACGGCCGATACCGATACGGCCCAAGAAGTCATTGTAGTCGAGCATGGTAACTTGCATTTGCAGAGGAGCTTCCACGTCTGCTTCAGGTGCAGGCATGTGTTCGATGATGGTATCAAAGAGTGGACGCAGGTCTTCTTGCAGGCTGTCAGGCGTCATACCTGCAATCCCTTGCAGACCGGATGCGTAGACAACCGGGAAGTCCAGCTGATCTTCGTTGGCATCGAGGTCGATGAAGAGACCATATACTTCGTCGATGACTTCTTGTGGACGAGCGTTTTCGCGGTCTACTTTGTTCACGACAACAATTGGAGTTACGTTAGCTTCGAGTGCTTTACGCAGTACGAAACGGGTCTGTGGCATACAGCCTTCGAACGCGTCAACGATCAAAAGAACACCGTCGACCATGCTCATGATACGCTCAACCTCACCACCGAAGTCTGCGTGACCAGGTGTGTCGAGGATGTTGATGGTGTAGTCATTGTATTTCACAGAGGTGGTTTTTGCCAGGATGGTGATTCCACGCTCTCTCTCGAGGTCATTGGAGTCCATCATGCGGTCTTCCACCTGCTGGTTGCTTCGGAAGGTACCAGATTGAATCAGCAGCTTGTCAACCAATGTGGTTTTACCGTGGTCAACGTGTGCAATGATTGCGATGTTTCGAATATCTTGGCGTTTCATAAATTCCTCCTCGGGTATGCATAACCTCTATAATAGCAGGAACATGTTAACTTCTCAATGTCAAAATTGTAGAATTCTGTCGTATTTTTGATAACGATTGTACGCGGCCAAACCGTGACCTCCCTTTGTCCGTAATGGTACAATAGATGGGATATTTGCCCAGCAAAGAGAGGTCTTGCCGATGAACGAACTCGTCTCACCGTTGACTCTTTCACTCACCCATATGGTCATAAGTACGGCCGATACATTTGGAGTTTTTGCCCATGTATATGTACACGAACATGATGGACGCGAATATCTCTGGAAACAAGGAACCCAGCGCCAAACCATCACCTCAACCGGCTGGCGCATGATTATCTGGGTACGGACTCCAGAGGGCGGGATTGGTCAGGCTGCTACCGATCTTTCCACACCAGATGCGGTTATCGCCTGTTTTCACCAGGCACGTCAACATACCCGAATAAGCCCACTGCTCGCAGCCGGGTTCGAGCGGCTGCAACAGCTTGAATCCCGCTACCCTCCACTGCTCACACCTGACCCGGACAAGCTGATTTGGGAAAAGACACCGCTCTTGACCCAGATCGAAGCCCATCACCGTCATGTGCTGTCCACCTACTCCCTCCCCGCCTTGACCACTACCTTGACACTCCGCCGGGAAACCTGTTACATCACGCGAAGTGACGGCACCACCCATCGGACCTCCTTTTTCCGTGGACATGTCCGAGATCAGATCATGCTCCCAACCGTTGGCATTACCCACTCTTTTGAACACGGAGCCACAGCCCCCACATTACCGGAATTAACTGGTGATTTATGGATTTCTTCATTAGATGAGCAGATCGTACATTGGCATCAGACACGACAACGGGCTGACACTTGCCTGCCCATGCCACCTCATCCCCGGCTGAATTGGGACAAGCTTGATCTGCAACTCCTGATGGACATAGAGATTACGGCCCATCTGCTTGCCACTTGGTTCCTTCATCAAAGCGATTCGGTTCCACACACTGTTGCACACCTGCAAGCTGACGCGGTGGAAGGCGCACTTAGCTACCAGCCGATGCATCCCTATGGCTATCTGCTCGTTCCATCCGCAATCGTGACCCGCTCCGGTCTGGACTTGGCAGGCCTGCTTGCTTTGCGGGAAGCGGCTGCAGGACACTCCTTTTCGTGCCATCTTCATCTGGAGCTGCCTGAGCTGGCCTTATCCGAGCTTGCTTTATCCGATCACGTTAACCGTTCGGATCTTTCTGCCCCTGTTGATCCCACTACTCATCCAGATCATCCACACCCCTTCTCTTGCGCGGAACAGGCCAGCCGTCATTTGGATCAACGCGGGTTATTGTATGAAGAAGATTTTTACCTCTTGGAAGGCGTCGACCGATTCCACGCAGATCCTGCAACCGGACGCTTCGGCTTACGTCCCAGACGGTTATACCGCTACGAACAGAAAAGACTCGTACCCGTCACCCCGGTCTGGTTAACTGGTTCGATTGAGTCTCTGATGCCGTCTTTCGTGGGTGGTATGTCCCCCACATCGGATTCACCAGCAGATCAAAAAAGTCAGGTAAAGCCATTGTCATCAGTCCATCCACATCTGACGTACTGGACCATGTCCGCACCATTGTACTCCTATCTCCATTTTGCCGGAATCGAGCAAAACGAAAGGGGAATCTGAATGAAAATGGAACACACCGATTTTCACCATCAACTGACTGATGCTGTGGAGCAGAACCGCAGGATTTCCAAGCTGGCTGCGTTCCGGTATGAACTCAATGAGTCGCAGACGATGGACAGTGCCCCGAGCGGCGATATTGCTGGCAGGGAGCAAGCTATCGGAGGGATGCTCACCTTGATCTGGCAGGACGGCAGTATTTCACTCCACCAGCTGACACGTGAGCTTCTCCATGCTGATTCCCTGCCTCTTGGTGAATGGCGGGAGCAGCGCTTTTTGCATGATGGCTACCGTTATTTTGTCAAGCCAAGCAAAGCCCCCCTCCCCGTCGTCCCTCTGTTTGATCCCCTGATCGCCCAAGCCGTCTACCGCCAAGAGATGCCAGACTTGCCGGACGGTTTTGACGCCACCCTGACCGTCCACAAGCGCACCGTGACACACTCCAAAGGCTTACAGCTGGAAGACGAGGGCACTGCCATCCGACTTACGCCAAAAGACCTGTCTTTTCCATTCGGCCACCGTGGCAGACTCTTCCCCTCTGAGCGGGAGATGACGTATCTGGAGACAGAATGGCAATGGTTTTCCCGTTTTCCGCTCTCTGTCTCAGATCAACTGGATCAGGTGACACAAGAGACTGTTCTCCTGTTTTCTCCCGAAGCCTTGGGTACCCTGATTCACAGCGGTCTGGGTGTCCATCTGACGAATCCAGCCAGCCTGTCCCTTGCTCACTCCTTCCTTGAGCAATGCGCGACGAAGACAAGCCTGACCCTGCGCTATGATCCGCATGTCCCGTGGGCACTTGGCAGCCAGCGTTTCAGCGCCGAGGGCAACCGGACAGCAGCCGTCACCCTGCTTTCCCCGGTTCGGGTGGAAAAACAAGTGGAAAAACCCGCCTTCCTCGCCCCCCATGATGCATTTGAACACAAGCTCTCACCCGGCCCAAGCTACTCCCAAGAAGCCCTGCGTCTTGCGGCTGGCACGGTACACCATTTCCGCGAATGGCTCCGCCTCAAGCCAGAGGTTCTCTATATCCCAACACTCGCCTTACCTGAGTCCTATGCCCCATGGGCCGAAGAGTCTGCATGGGTTCCCGAAGCGTTTCTGTTTAAGCGCGGACGCCCTGTTTGCCGGGGAGCTTTTCCGCTTTCTTTTTCCTTAACATCCATCCTGTGCGCCACCGAAGCAGAGCTGGTCAGCAAAATCGGCTGGGACCGCCCCGGCTTAGCCTTGCCTGCCCGTCTGTTGGACAGCACTTCCTGAGTAAGCGCCACTTCCACCTACCAAACTAAGAGTGGAGGTGGCTTATCTTATGAAAAAATGGCTTTATCCGCTCTCTTGCCTCACCATCGTCACGATGCTCAGCGCTTGCGGCCAAAGTCCTGACAGTGCGACCGGTCCAGCGATCGGCCCACACACGACCAACACCCTGCATCAGGCTGAGCGCATCGACGGTCGGGAACGCCACAATCCAGGCTTCCCATTCACCACTGGAGCGACCAGACCGTTTGGCCGTGACATCGACGGGCCCCGTCTGAGCAGCCGTGCTGATTACGCTGACGAGTTCTCTGCAGGTACTGCCACATCTGAGAACATGGAGACGGTCAACAGCTACGGCGAAAATAACAACCGCAGAACCAACCGCATCTACGACAGAAACGGTGTCGGCTACCGCGAGTCATACCGTGGTGCAGGTATGGCCGGTACTGCTGGAGCAGGAGCGGTCGGCTACGGCGCTGGTACGGCTGGTACAAACGGCGCTTACAACGGCTACGGCACTGGCACAGCTGGTACAAACGGTGCCTACAACGGCTACGGCGGCACTGGAACGACTGGCTACAACCGCACGTACAACGGCTACGGAACCGGTACCAACTATGGCGACGGTGCCTTGTTCGGAGTGCCCGGCAACAATGGCACTGGAACTTATGGCCCCACCGGCTTTGGCAACCGTATTTTCGGCAACCGCTACAACACCACAACCAACCAAACAAACAACGCAGGTACAAACAATGGCAACAACGGTACCGCCGGCAACACCACCCTCACCCGCAGCAGCGACATGAACGGCACGTTCGGAACCACAACCCCCGGCATGAACAAAGTGCCAACCCTCTATGGCTCCAACGGCATCTACGGTGTGTACGGCACGAACGGCGTAACCAATATGGGCCAGCTCTATGCCTACAGCCACTACAACTCAATTAACCCTGCCGTATCTGACCTGCGGATTCACGGCAACAAAAAAACAGGCAACGCCGACAGAACCACCCAAACCTCCGACAACACCACCAATAACCAAAACCAAACAAGCACCACCACGAATCAAACCACCCGGACAACCGGAACCACGGCACCCGGTACATTTCCCAGGCGAGGCTACAACCACCAGGTAGCCGCTCTGATGGCACAGGTTGCTGACAGTATTCCCGGTGTCGAAGGCGCAACCGCGCTGGTCAAAGGCGGCGATGCTGTAGTCGGTGTTAACACCCGCATGGCTCCCGGTGACACCGAACAGCGCCGCGTCGTCGAACGCCAGGTGTACGAAGCGATCCGCGCACAAACTCCCGGCTACCGCTTGCATATCACCTCTGACAACAACATCATCAACCGCATCCGCCAACTCGATACCCGAGCCAACCTCAACACCTACGGCAACGCCTACCCTGGCAGCTACAACTACTCCTACCAGAACCGTGATTTACCGCAGATGAATACCCAGTTCCACCGGTAAACAAAAAAGGAGCGTAGACAGCCCACACGAGGCCGCTACACTCCTTTTTTTCCCAGTGAAAGCAAAAGTCCCATAAAAATGAAACAGGAGGCGCACATGGCACCTCCAATCAATACGAAATCAATGTTACTTTTTAGAAGCTTCTGGAGTCTTCACCACAGGTTCAACTACTTCGAGTTCACCTTGGCCGCGAACGATTTTCTTCGCGTAAAACTTCTCAGGCTTGAGTACTTCTACCATGTAGTCGATCGCAACTTGTGGATCAACAGTTTCGCCACAGGTGTAGCAATCCAGTGCAGCAAAACCAACCTCTGGGTAGGTATGGATGGAAAGATGACTTTCCGAGAGAAGAACCAAAACAGTGGCTCCTTGAGGAGAGAATTGCTTTGCTTGTACGCTGAGTACAGTTGCGCCGCATGCTTCTGCAGCCTCGATCATGTGTTTTTTCAAGAATTCGGCATCGTTCAATAGATCAAATTGAACTCCCCATGTGTCAATGGCAACGTGTCTTCCGAAAGTAGAGTATTCCATTCTTTCGGTTCCCCCTTCCTAGCAATTGTGTAATATTGAAACATCGCTAGGACCTGCGTCATTCACTAACGGGGGCGGTTTCTCTCGCGTTTCCACCCTTGAAGTGAATCCTGGTTCCTAATGTGTTATTTCCAACGCAATTAAAAGTATCATGTATCGCCGATTTTGACAATACCCTTTTTTTGAGAAAATCATGGAAAAATAAAAAATGGGTGCCCGAAGACACCCATTCTGCCATTTAGTACGCTTCTAAAACGAACAACCGATGAGAAATGACAGTCAGTTTTTCATCGATGGACGTGATTTTTACAGGAAGTTGTTGTTTTGCCCAGTTGCGCAGATCCAACAGACGGTCGGTCTGTTCGCGCAAATGGTGGATCTCTTGTTCACTGCCAGTCTGTTGGAACAGCTGATCGAGTTCGCGGGCATAGTTCGTGTTGCTCGCTTCGAAGATATCGGTTCCTTCTTCACCTTCACCGGTAAGCTCTTCGATTTTGGTGACGGAACCTTCGTCATAGTGGTACACCATCGTAAATCCTTCATAAATTCGATGAACGATACCGTGTCCCTTGAAGGTCTTCATGGCTTTACGCATCACATTCGCAAGCACCAGATCCTTGATGACATAAGAGCTTTCGCAGGAGTAACGTGCTCCTGAACGTCGGAAAGAAAGCTCAATCTCACCGTTTTTGTCTTCAATGACAATATCACGATCTCCGTTATCACAAACTTTTACTTGGACTTGGAAGTTTTCTGCGGCGAAGAGCTTCACAAAATCATTAAGCTCTTGTTCGGTCATTGTAAAAAAAGCGTTCGAGTAGTTGGTCGCCAAACGCTGTGCCATACTTATCTCCCCAATTCTCCGTTTTTGTCCAAAACATTGGACGGTTTACAGAACTGATCTGCCTGAGAATAAAGTTAACGGAGAAGAGACGCTAAGTATCGACGAAAGATCGTTGTAGTACCTGGCCTTGCCCCGTGAGTCGAAACTCAAATTGGGTAATGAAGGCGGATCACCTACTTTAAGAGATTAAACGTGTACTTCTTATTAATTATTATACACCGTTCAACGCAAAAAATCCTGCTCTTTAAGAGTCAGGATTCCTTAAAAACACCGATATTTGAGGATAAAACCGGGTTAACCGCAATCATCCTCTCGAATCAGCGGTTTTGCTCAATTTTCTGCATAGATGTGGTAGCTTTCTTCATCACCATCAGCTCTTCATCCGATAAGTTATATGGGGACTTCCCGGATTCAATTGGTTTTGCATAGGTGCGGGATTCTTCGCGACCATATATACTGGTGATGACGACACCGTTCTGGTGATCATCAAGCAGGGCGAGTGAGAAGCTCAGGTCGCTACCGGTATCACCAAATGCGTTGTAGCGGACCACAGAGAGGTTGGCCGCCTGGTTGCTTACTTTTTGAGACAAGCGGTTGAGCACGAATTGCTGATCGTTTTGTTTTTCAGAATAAGCGTCCATCTGGTCCAGCAGGCGGAACAATGCTTCCTCCATGCTGCCTCCACCACTCTTGGTAAAAAGCCTATTCAGCTTCCTCTGCAGGCCTTTGATCCGAATGCCCTGAAAGATTATAACGAAAAACATTAACAAAATCAATAACAAACACACAAGCATTGCATAAGGTGTTTGCAAGAGGGTGAGCAGCTGATTCATTTTACAATTTTCTTCCTTTCCTGACTGATGCAATCCTTAAATCCCTATCCTATTGTACATTCCTGTCCACTCGGATTCAATGACAAGTACAGTTACCAAAATCAACGTTTCCACACTTGTTAAAATGTTCTATACTGAATATACATTTACGCGATAAATATGCTAAAGGAGTGTCCCCATGTCAGATCCGTCACTGTTGTTTTTACCGATGCTGCCCGTTGAGAAAAATGGTTGGCTTACCCTTTATGTAGAGGGTCAAGAAGCCCCTATGACCGCACAAGCGCTCGTCGGGCATGTGGACCAAGATTCAGCTGTATTCCTCGCTCTCTTCCCAGATGTGGTGCCAGTAGATCTGGCCGTTTCCAAGGCTGAATTCCGCTTTGTGGACAAAACCGGGGTATACACCTTCTCCTCTTCCCAGCTCGAAATCGAATTGCGTGAAGAGCAGCGTATGATCCTGCGCATGCTGCCTGTTTTTGAAATGGTGCATCACCAACAGCGCGAGTTCATCCGTGTCAAACCGGTGGCTCCGTTGCCTGTGGCATTTGTTCCGCTGTTCCCGGACGGCTATGAGAGCGGCACGGGTACGATTATTGATATGAGCGGCAATGGACTGCGTTTTTCGACTACCAAGTTCATTCATGGGGAAGCGGTACTCAAGCTCTCGTTCCAGCTGCCTGACTCTCCGCGTAAAATCATGGGTGTCGCCAAGGTGGTCCGGAAAGAATTCGCCCGCTTGGAAACGGTTACCTCTATGCAGTTCCTAGAGCTTGACAGCAAGGATCAGCGCTCTATGATCGCTTACTCCGTCGCCGAGCAGCTGCGCAAAGCAGAGAATGAAAAGAAACAGCGCCGCAAATTCATGCGCGTCAACTTAAAAGAACCGATGCAAGCGATCATCCGCTCTGTCGGCAATGATACCGATTATCCAGCTATTGCGCTTAACATCGGTGGCGGTGGGATCATGGTACAGGCCCCGGCAGACATCGAAGAAGCGATGCTCTACTTCCTCACCTTTACCCTTCCTAACACCGGAAAAGTGATTGAGACTTATGTAACCGTGGTGACACGCGTGCTGACAGAAGAAGCGATCAACCTGCATCTGGAGTTTATCGACATCGGGGAAAAGGATCAGGATCAGGAAGCGATCATCCGGTTTGTCATGGAAGCACGTCTGGAGCAAATCGAACCGCGCGCCGATTCATCCGAGGATGATCTGGCACCAATCGCAAGCGATTCATCTGATGATGATGAGGAAGACGACGATCAATAATAGATCATATGTATAAGCAACATAAAGAAGCGGCCACCATTTTGAATGGATGTGCCGCTTCTCATATTTTTGACTGATTCATCTCGGTCTCCATTGTCACCTGTCCTTATACTTCGAGGAGCAGCATTTCCCGACGAAGTTGATGGAGTCTTGCTTTGGATGCTTCAATCTGGCTTTGATCCTTCGATTTCATGGCATCGTGGAGGGTAGCAAGCTCATAATCCAATTCCAAACGCAACACCGGAATTCTTTCTTCAGCATCACGACGTTTCAAAGCGGCAATCACCTGGTCCATGGTTACACTGCATGCTTTTTCGTAGATCACTTTTTTCTCAGCTCCTTTAATCTCAACAATTCTCACGGCCTCACCATAACGGATGTTTTTGACCAGGATTTGATTCTCATTGATGATTTTGACGACTGCATGACCTTTTGTCTGTTCGATAAAATGGTAGAGCACCATGGCTAAACGGATGTCACGTACTGCGGTGTCCAAGCCTGTCAGTTGGAAGGAATCGCGGTTTTTGCGGAAAACGAGATCGTAGCCGCCGAATGCGGTCTGGACACGGAGACGAAACTCTTCCGGCGTCTCCCTCCAAGAGATGTCTAGACCAATCTGTACCAGTGAGCTCATCATTTCGTTGAGCGTAGTACGGGTAAACCAGACCGTCAGACTGCAGTACTCTAGTTGGTTGTTGGTTTTCATAATAGTTCCCTCCCTTTGACAGAATACTCTGATAACTTATTGGCTCAATCGGGGAGTGGGTTGTATATCATATTATTCGCTAAGGTCTTTTGCTATTCCCCCAAACTGCATTTTTGTAAAATGTGTGCTTATCCTCTGTATTCCCAATTTGCCTATTGTTTAATCAAGCTTTACAGTGTAATTATCTAATTTTTCTGTACTTACTTCTACCGTATATTACTGGGAATGGATTTGTATGCTTTTCCACTTGATTATGATATCATATGGGAAGTTTGCGGCTTTTTTGACAAAAACGAAAGCCCTTTTTGCAGAAAGGAGTTTTGGGGCATGCCAACATTCACAGGTTTTCATGCAGAAGATTTCGACGTGTTCGCAATTGAGGGTCTTGATGCCCGGATGGATGCACTCAAGGAGATCGTCCGACCCAAGTTGAACCTGCTCGGTGAACACTTCGCCCCCTCTCTGTCCGTCTTAACGGGTCAAGAAATGTTTTTTCATGTGGCAAAGCATGCACGCCGAACGGTCAATCCCCCGGCTGATACATGGGTGGCCTGGGCTAACGATAAACGAGGGTACAAGAAGCATCCGCATTTTCAGGTTGGCATGTGGGGAACCCATCTGTTCGTCTGGTTCGCCCTGATCTACGAATCACCATACAAAGGTGAGATTGGTCAAGCGATGGAGACACAGATCGATGAGATCCTCTCGCTCGTGCCTGACCACTTCCGCTGGTCACCTGATCATATGTCACCACAGAGCACGACCCAAGCAGACCTGGGCAAAGACGGGGTGCTTGCGCTGATCCATCGTCTGCAGACGGTCAAAAAAGCGGAGATCCTTTGCGGCATCAACATCGACCGCAATGACCCGGTACTGGCTGACGGTGATGCGCTGCTTGCACGCTTGGATGAAACGTTTTCAATCCTCACCAAGCTTTATGCGCTGAGCAGAGGTTCAGAGCACTCACTTATCTGACTATATGCAAAAGAACAGGTACTTTTTCTTCTTAATTTTGAAAAAGAACCTGTTCTTCTTTTTTTGACAACACCCTGATGAAATTATTTTGTGACAATTTGTAGACGATTTGCGATTGCTGTCGCCTGTCCAAACATGCGGTCGAACAGCTCTTGAACCGTAGGCACGTCGTTGATCAGGCCGATGACTTGACCAGCCCAGCCAAAGCCCTCTTCTGGATTGCCCTCGTAGATGAAGGTACGGTTGCGTGCCCCGCTTATGAATTCCTTGAGGTCCTCGTAGCCTTTGCCCTCTTGCTCCAGCGTGAGGATATGATCAGAGCCCGGAGTGCGGACGACGCGGGCTGGCGCGCCCAGTGTGCGCTTGATGACGGCGGTATCGTGCTCAGTACCTGCCAGCAATGCATCCTTGTAGGCTTGGTGGGCATGGACGCACTCTTGGGTGGCGATAAAACGGGTTCCCATCTCGACACCCTCTGCTCCCAATGCAAGCGCTGCCATAATACCTCGGCCATCACCAATCCCGCCGCTTGCCAGCACCGGAATGTTTACCGAATCGACGACACGCGGGATCAGGACGAAGGTTCCGATATCATCACGGCCCAGATGACCGCCGCCTTCCTGTCCGACTGCCATGACCGCATCTGCCCCGATGGACTCTGCTTTCTGCGCCTGACGAACCGCTGCGACCAGCACCAGCTTCTTGATGTCGTGGCCGTCCATACGGCGGAACAGCGGCTCCGGATTGCCCCCTGTCACGGATACTACCTTGACCCCTTCCTCGATCGCCACATCGAGCATATGCTCATACGGGCGTCCATGCTGTCCGATGGCAAAGTTGACGCCAAACGGCTTGTCTGTCAGCTTGCGGACCTTGTGGATCTCTTCGCGCAATGCGTCTGCGGACGGCAAGGACATCGCGGTAATTTGTCCCAACCCGCCTGCATTTGAAACCGCAGCGGCCAGCTCTGCGTATGCTAAATAGGCAAGTCCACCTTGGACCACCGGATACTTCACTCCTAAGAGTTCCGAAACTCGTGTTTGCAAGCGTATCGCCTCCTTTTTCGTTGCCTTTTCATTTATTTTCTGTTTATTTTCTCTGACTTGTCTGCCAACTCCTGCTAGTCAATTGTGTATTTTCTGTTTTAAGTGAAAAAAATACTTGCTTTCCCCCTTGATTTTGCTATACTCGTGTTTGTCGTTTTTTTCACATATTCTTTTCGGTAAAGCGAGGCGAAAACCCAATGAGACAAGCAAAAACTCCTCTTTTCACCGGCCTGCTTGAGCATGCCAAACGTAATCCTATCCAATTTCACATTCCTGGGCATAAGAAGGGAATGGGCATGAATCCAACATTCCGTGAATTTATCGGGGAGAATGCCCTGTCCATTGACTTGATCAATATTGCCCCGCTGGATGACTTGCACCACCCAAAAGCAATGATTAAAGAAGCACAGGATCTTGCCGCTGAAGCATTCGGCGCTGACCATACATTCTTCAGCATTCAAGGGACAAGCGGTGCGATCATGGCGATGATCATGGCGACCTGCAACCCTGGCGATAAAATTATCCTGCCACGCAACGTGCATAAATCTGTACTGGCGGCTGTGATTTTTGCCGGTGCCATCCCTGTCTTCATCCATCCTGTCATGGACGAGAGCTTGGGGATTGCGCACGGGATCACACCTAAAGCAGTAGGCAAAGCACTGGAAAAACACCCAGATGCAGCAGCCGTGCTGGTTATCAATCCGACTTACTTCGGGATTGCCGGTGACCTGCGCGAGATCGTGCGTACGGCTCACAACTATGAGATTCCGGTACTGGTCGATGAAGCACATGGTGTGCATATCAACTTCCACGAAGAAATGCCACTCTCTGCGATGCAGGCGGGTGCTGATATGGCTGCAACCAGCGTACACAAGCTGGGCGGCTCTCTGACGCAAAGCTCCATTCTGAACGTACGTGAAGGTCTGGTCGATGTAAACCGTGTCAAAACGGTACTGAGCATGCTGACCACTACCTCCACTTCTTATATTCTGCTCGCGTCCCTCGACGCAGCCCGTCAACACTTGGCACTCAATGGTCATGATCTGGTGGAACGCTCCATCCGTCTTGCCAACAATGCCCGTGAGCAAATCAACCAAATCCCTCGCATCCGCTGCATCGGCACCGAAATCCTCGGTCAGCCTGCCACCCATGCAATGGACCCAACCAAGCTCCTGATCCATGTCCGTGACCTCGGGATCACAGGCTGGGAAGTAGAAAACTGGTTGCGTGAGAAGTATAACATCGAAGTAGAGATGAGCGACTTGTACAATGTCCTCTGCTTCATCACAGCGGGTGACTCCGAAGAGACGGTTGGTCAGCTGATCAAGGCTCTTACTGACCTGTCTGTTGAATTCTCTCATGTGGAAGCAACGGAACCACCTGCGGTCACTCTGCCAAGCATCCCTGTGATCTCTCTCTCCCCTCGTGATGCGTTCTATGCAGAGACAGAGGTTGTTCCGCTTGCAGAGGCTGCTGGTCGGATTATTACCGAGTTCATCATGGTGTATCCTCCGGGGATTCCGATCTTCATGCCGGGTGAAGTGATCACAGAGGAAAATATCCAGTATATCCAAGAGAACCTGCGTGTGGGCTTGCCTGTGCAGGGGCCGGAGGATGAGACGATTCAGACGATTAAGGTCGTGAAGCGTCAGACGGCAATCGGGGATTAATTTCATATCGTTTTGCTTTAAAAGGCTGGGGAAGATCATTCTCCGGCTTTTTTTGTTTTGTCTACTTGCTATATTCATGCTACCGAGAAGGGGGAGAGACGGGGCTGGCAAGCTGTTCGCCTTGTTGAAGCCCCCTTCGGAAGAAGGAGGGACTGTCCGCTCCGGCTGCTCCACTGGGGAGGCAGGGGGCAAAAAAGGTTTACTCGGGGATGATTGAAGTTTGCCCCTAGGAGCCGCTACAAGGGAGTTTTTTCCCCGTGGAGCAACCGGAGCTGGGCTGGGGGGTTCAAAGAGGCTCACGGCTTGCCAGCCCCGTCTCTCCCCTCGCTGCGGTTGTGGAAGGCGAAGTGGGAAAAGAAGAAAGGCTGTGGGATTGATTCAGGGAGCTGCTTTAAAAAGAAGAAGATTTTGAAGTCGCTACGTGGTAAAAGCAGATCAGTACATAGCAGTAAAAGTAGATCAGCTTGCCCCCCTGCTTTTATTTTTTGTTTTTTTATCTTTTCGCTTTCTCTATTCTATCCACTCCAGTTGGCTGGGAGAGGAGGAGTTGGCAAGCCGTAAGCCTCTTTGATCCCCCTGCTTAGCTTCGAAGGATTCATCAGGAGAGACTTCTTCGAACTCGCTTCTAGGGCAAACTTCAATCATCTTCGAGTAAACCTTTTTTGCCCGGTGCTCCTGGTGAATCCTTCGGAGCGGACAGCCTTCCCTTCTTACGAAGGGGATCAACAAGGCGCACGGATTGCCAACTCCTCCTCTCCCATCCACATCAATGCTTCTAGGGCAAACTTCAATCATCTTTGAATACTCTTTTTTTGCCCGATGCTCCTGGTGAATCCTTCGGAGCGGACAGCCTTCCCTTCTTACGAAGGGGATCAACAAGGCGCACGGATTGCCAACTCCTCCTCTCCCATCCACATCAATGCTTCTAGGGCAAACTTCAATCATCCTTGAATACTCTTTTTTTGCCCGGTGCTCCTGGTGAATCCTTCGGAGCGGACAGTCTTCCCTTCTTACGAAGGGGGATCAACAAGGCGCACGGATTGCCAACTACTCCTCTCCCACCACAACAAAAAAAGCAGACAGATAGCCCTAACGGCCTCCGTCTGCTATGAACAATCTATTCGTAAATACGCACCAGTACTTCATCAGCCGGTACATCCACGATCAATTCGATGATATCCTCAATCTCAGTCAGATCATAGGAGACCTCGTCATCCGTATCCGCATAGAACACGAAAACGACTTTCTCCGGGTCTGTATCGTTGACGATGTCAAAGAATGAATCATCTGCGATCAGATCTTCAAATACATACTCCTTGTACTCACCAACATCAGGAGGAACCGTGCTGTCGTCGTCATCACGTGCTTCGCCTACCTCCATCGTGTAGAGGACAGGCTCACCTTTTTCACGTTCGTCCACCCATACGAGACGGTTACCACCAAGGTTAGCCTGTGTTGCCACCGCTTCACCTGACATGCTGTAGCTGTATTTCATCTCTTCCAGATCGTAAGCTTGGTATTCATATTCACCTGGATCGGTGCGGCGGTTGTCTTCGAACACGAGCATCCCACGGGAAACTTGCGGACGGACTTGGTCGCCTGTGGCTCTCTTGAAGAGCGGGAAAGCACGGTTGGAAGCGATGTTGTAGTAATACAAGTCCCATGTTTGGGTCTCTTCCGTTTTTTCAGACCATACGAGATAGTCGTCGCCGATCTGCGCATTCTCGATCACACCGTCACGTTGGTACTCCAAGGTTTCGGTGGTGTAATCGTAGAGATTGAGTTCGCCTTCATCGCCGCTGTCTTCCACATACGAAACCAAGTTGCCATACACGTCTACACTGTGTGGTTCAGAACGGACGGAGGCGATTTCTTGGTGGGTCAGACGGCTTAATCCTGTCAGGGTCACTACATAGTTACGTCCCTGCTTATTCAGCCAGACAAGGTTGCCTTTGTCGATTTCATATTTTTCTTCGACAGGTACATCCTCATCCTCTTCAGAGACGGCTTTTAGCTTGCCGGTTTTGATCTCGTACGCATACAGCACATCTTCTGAGTCATCATAAAAAGCAGCCCACGAATCGGTTACGACCGGACGGGAGGAATCGTGATCCGGATTGGAGATGATTTTGGCCTGATTGCTTGCCAAATCCATCAGCATAATCACATCACTACGGTCAACCTCTGTCACGTAAACCACGTATCTGTCGCTTGCTGCCGGTAAGCTTGGATTGTCGGCCTCAGCACCAAAAGAGACCTCTTCCTCTTCGTCAATATCATAGATATGGCCTGTGGTTTCACCGTCTTCATAGGTGGTGTAGAACACATTGTAACCATCTGCCGCATGAACGATCTTTTTGTAGTAATCGCGCTCGATGGTCTCAACATAGGTCTCGCCTACCTCCATGAATTGGAGGGAGTCATCTTCTTCAAAGATCACATAGCCGCCAGAGACACGTGGATTGGTCGGACGGTCAGCACCGTTGGTAAGACGCTTCTCGCGTTTGGTGCGAAGGTCGTATGTGGAGATCTCATAATAACCGTCGTATTGGTTATCCTCATAAGCAATGGTGTCACCATCGATCGACGGATGTTTTTGGATTTTTTTGCTGCTGACGATCTTGTTCTCTGTATTGGTGGAGAGGTCATATGTGAAGATATCGGAGTCGCCATGACGGGTATCCTCATACACAACCAGACTGCGGTCGATATCCGGGGAGCTTGCCACACCGCTTGCAGTGAGCTTCTTCTCCGTTCCCGCTGTGATGTCATACGCATAGATGTCGGATTTACCGCCGCGTTTATCTGTCCACACTACGTATTTACCTTCCAAAGCTAATTGGGAGGGAACGGCTGCATCTGTGGTAAGACGCTTTTCTTGTTTTTTGTCGATATCATAGAGGTAAATATCGCCTTGGGAATCATGACGGGTGTCGATCCAGACAACATATTTGCCGTCCACTTTTGGGAGCAGCTTATCCTTCCCATTGGCAGCCACTACAAAGCTCGTACCGTTATCCATATCGTAGACAACGATCCCCTGATCATCGTCGTCCTCATTAATCCATACCGCGTAGTCAGTTGAAATGTCGATCCCTGCTTGTGTAGGGCTTGGCATTTCCGGTGAAAGCTTTTCTTCATAGCCGATGCCGCCAGCCGCTTGCACGGGAGACCCGCTCCACAAGGCAGTAGCCATGAGTGTTGCGGCCACAAAGCCTTGGACGCGCTTTTTATTCATGATACGTATTCCTCCATTCTGTTCAATCCTACTTCTCCATTATACAGGTTTCCTACCATCAAAAAACCCTCTTTCTTAATGACGAGTCATCAAGAAAAAGGGTTACATCATTTACGACGATTATGGTAATTATTCTTTATCTTTCTTCTGGTCGCGCGGACAAGGGCAGTTGCAAACTCCGTAAAGCGTTTTCACTTGATTGGATTCGAAATGATCAATAACACTTCCGCAGTTTTGACAAACGATTGTACCCATAAATAAGTCCCCCCAAGGTGATTGGTTTCAAATGTACCCACAACTTATTGTTATGATACATTCATAATAATATGACATACTAAATACGTCAATAGTTAAATAAAAGGCGATCTCATGAACAGACCGCCTTTTTCATCATTTAATTAGTATGTCACATTTACACCTTTAGGCTGGCTTCCCGCTCCTGCAACCAGCTGATCATCTCATCGAAAACGTTTTGCCGGTCGAAATCATTAAAAATCTCATGATAAAAGCCAGGAAACATCACCAGCTTCTTCTGCACAGCCGGTACACGTTCGAAAAACTCCTCTACCCCTTTTGGATCGATCAACCGGTCAGCACCCGCCTGCAGAATCAACAGCGGAATGTCGATGTTGCCCACATCGGCTCCAGCATCATGCATCGCACGGTTCAACTCATTAAACCAACGTACGCTTAGTGTAGTGGCATAAAACGGGTCTGCCTTGGTTTTGGCTTGGATCACCTGATCCCGCATCACATCGGACGGCTGGATGCCGCTGGCGACGCGTAGCGTAGGATAGACTTGATTCAGCAGGTTAGCGAGGGCTTCTTTCCACTTAGGGACCTCCATCAGCACCTTGAGGCATGGAGAGGACAGGATCACCCCAGCCAGCCGCTTACGGTCAGCGTAGGTCTGTACGAAGCGGGTCACCACCAGACCGCCCAGGCTATGTCCCAAGAGGTAAATCGGGTGCCCCTCTGGCTCTGCCGCAATCGCACGGTTCAAGAAATGCTCGGTAGCCTCTATATATTCGTCAAAACGGTTAATATGCCCCTTCACCCCCGGTGACTGCCCAAATCCCGGCAAATCACCTGAATAGACGTTATACCCGTACCGGTTCAGCTCCTCTGCCACATGCTCGTACCGTCCACTATGCTCCCCTGTCCCGTGGATGAGCACCACTGATCCCTTAGCATCCGGCACAAGCCAATCTTTTATGTACAAATTCATCTTTATTTCCCTCCCGTTCAGTTGCTGCCGAAAGCGCTTCCGGTTATTCCTTTACTATAAACAGAAAAAGGCAGAAGGAAAAGTCTCCTGCCATCAGGCCCCACCAAGCCTCTCCGCTTGAAAAACAAAGCAGCCGTATGCTGCACGGCTGCTCTTGTGGTTGCATCTAGTATTGGTTTTCCTCAAACGGAAGCGAAGGGAGGTTCTCCTGGAAAAATCTTGACAGTTCATCTGCTTCATCCGGGCAATCGAGGCGGAAAATTTTTTGCAGATAGGTCGGATTCACGGCATCCTCAGAGCTGAGAAGGGTTGACTGTCCGGTCTGCATACAGATGACGAGCGGCTTGCCATAAAAACGGTGCGTGTAAACGATTCCAAAATCATACCGTTGCTTCTGAGACACAAAACCGAAAAAGCGCACGTTCGCGTTCTCACTCACATCATACAGGTTATCATAAATTTCCATCCATACCCCTCCCATCAATTTTTTGATTATAATAGCCTATTCGTTTTCTCTTGGGCCAAGAACCAGTATGTCACGATATTGTCATGCTTTTGTCATGATAAAAGCAGTGCAAAAAGCGAAAAACAATCATGTACCCACTTACATGAGGGGGAAGAGTCGAATGAGCCTACCCTATACGCGTCCCGCTGTCCAGCTGCTTGCGCTCGTGATGTTCTTCCTCGTCCCCTTGTTGGATCTGTTCCGGATGGACTTGGTTCACCTCCACTTTTATTTATTTCGTGAAAAGTTTGCCTTTTCCGAAGGGTACATCCTCTTGTTAGTGATATTAACCATTGTTTTTACATTTGTAACATTGAGTCAGTTTGCTCATCGGATGTTTTGTGGTTTTGTCTGCCCGCACGGCACGTTCTCCAACCTGCTGATCCGGCTGAACCAGTCGCCCAACATGCGCAATCCCTTCATCCGTCACACGGTTGATCTGCTCGTGTCACTGATTGCAGCTCCACTCATCGCGTTCTGTCTGCTCAGCTACTTCATGGCTCCCGTCGAGTTATGGGGATTGATCACGACAGGTTCTCTTGCTAATATACAGGGCTTTTTCTTCATTGGTTCCTGTCTCGTCTTTTTTTTCATGACGTACCGCTTTCGCCTGCGCTTTTGTCAGCAGGCCTGCCCCTATGGTGTACTGCAGAATGCGTTCTCGTCAGGTACTTCATCCAAGCGTCTTTTCACCCCGGTACGGATTGGTCTCTTGGTCGTGATGGTCTCCCTGATCTCTGTGACCACCATGCTTGCGCTCAACCGCTCCGGCTTCTATGCAGATGTGGCGAAAAAGCTGGATGGAATTCCATCGCACGGGAAGTATATTTTTAGTTATGAGCTTACTATTGAGAATATGAAAAAAATTCCAAATGAGTTCTCCATCACCTATAACGGCATCCCTGGGCATTGGCAGACCAAGCTTCCCGAGCAAATCAACGTCCCTGGAGATTCGTCTGCCACAAGACCGCTGCTGTTTTACACAGATGCTGCTGATATTGGTCATAATTATATGATAGAAATGGCAATTGCCAATCAGCAGAACAGAACCGTTGTCCGCCGCGTCACCATTTTTCCTGTGCCGCGTGGTACTAATCTCAGCCAAAGCAGCTACAACGCCAAAAAACCGCTTCCGTAACCAGGAGCGGCTCTTTTTGGCCTGTTAATGTTGTGAATATTATGTTGGGAATTTTAGCCGACTGATGTTTTGCTTTGTGGAAGCCTGTCTTCGCCCTCCTGAATCCAGCGTACTTTTTCCGTACCGTGCAAGGATTCTGCCAAAAAGGCCAAGCATTCAAAGAACAGCTCCACGACAACTGGACTGTAGCGCTCACGAAGACGCTCAAGCGCATTGGTCAGACGGAAGATCGTTGGTGCGTTCTTACGGCTGTTCTCGATGGCCAGCTTCCCGGCAAGCGTAGGGAAGACATGAACCACGCGGCCGTCCACATCAGATTTTTCAATGGTCACAAGACCCTTTTCCATCAGCTTCTTAATATGAATCACGATGGAGGATGGGTGCCAGAACGTCCATTCGGCGATCTGCGTCACACGCACACCTTCGTAGCAATAGATGATCCACAAAATATTTAACTGTACCGATGAATCAAGGTCAGCCGCCTTGGCTGCTTTTTCCCAGTCATCCTTATTCACAACATTAATGGCCCGCAACGTATTTAACGCTTCATACACTTGACGGATCGACGCGTCCTGCATAGTCGACACTCCCCCAGCCTTTCACTCTGTCTTTTATAATAAAAAATTAATAAATATAACATTTTTCTCATTGTACACTTTTCAGAAAATATAATCAATTATTTTCGCTAAACCTTCTTCAGTTGTCAAAGAAAGGCAGGAATGCTACACTTAGAAAAAGGAATGTTATGAAAGATCCATAGGAGTGAAAATCAACGTGAACATGCAATCTGCCTACATATATCTTGTTGAGGGTTCATCTGCATCCGCTATTTCACTTGCTGATGTGAAAACGCTTTTACAAGGCTACATTGACAAAATGAAAAAGCTCGGTGAACAGCTTGGCTGGGCCTATGGCGATGCTGCCTTCCCTTACGTGTTCGATGAGCGTCCGGAAGGGAAAGACGCTTGGTTCCTCCTGCGTGGCCGCAATCCAGACGAATATAAAAACGTGGTGATCGGCGTCGGAAGCACACAAAAGAACGAAAAAGAACTCCCCTTCATTCAGATCACACTGCCGGAAGCTTCCACCCATGGTGACAAGTCTAAAGCGAATGAATACTGCCGCTACCTCGCACGCGAGCTGAAGGCAGAGCTTCACCTGTTCAACGGCCGGGTTCAGTACTTCCAGCCGCGCAAGCCATAGCCCCAGCACAGACCGACAATCACAAATAAGCGAAAAAAAAGCAGGCTCACCGTCATCGGGAGTCTGCTTTTCATATATGGTGACCGTATCAAGCAATAATCTCAGATCTTGTAAGCGAATCGAATCTTCCGTCAACCATACGTATGCCCAGATCGACACAATACTTAAAGCCTTCTGTCACACCATAAAGAATCCACTGAGATGAACGATGATTAATATCAAAGTCGGTGTAGAGGTCCATGCCGTCATTGAGCACTTCGTCGCGGTAGGTCACGTCGTAGAGACGAAGCACCACCGGCAGCTCGCCAAACGGGATGGCGTACTCCTGTTCAAGCTCCTGTCGGAAATCTTCCTTGATGTCCCATTCAGCTAAAAGGGATTGTTGGTCCTTCCAGGCGATGCGTATACTCGGTCCATCGTCTGTAGATGACCGTTTTGGCTTTGTCTTCATTCGCTACCATCTTTCCTTTCCAAGTTAACGTACTTAGATAGTGGACTATCTTACCCTTGATTATACCACAGCACCGTTTTTTTTGAAATCAAAGACAAGCTTTTTACTGTTGGCTTACTTCCCAATTTTGAAGCTGTTTTCCCCTACGATGACCTCTTGGCCGTTCTTTTCTTTTTTCATCACGACTTGGACCTTGTAGGTGCCGAATTGGTCGAATTTCATGGAAACGAACGGTTGGGAGAAGTAGAAGTGGTCATTGGTTTTGGCGGAGATGACGCGGTCTTTGCCGTTGTCAACGACTTTGCCGTTTGGTGCAATTACTTTGACACGCACGTAGAGGTCTTTGGCCGTAGGAGCGTCGTCTACTTCAACGAATACGCCAAAGGTGCGCGGGATGTCTTTTTCCAGCCAGCCGGTGATTGGATTGCTGAATACGATGTCTTTGGTACGGGTCTGCTGGATTCCTTCGAGTACGAGAACGTTGACTTCAGGCTTTTCGATCGCGAGGCGGCCTGAAGCGTAGCTTGGGAAACCACCGAGGCTTTCTACGACTTCGGATACAGAACGGGCAGAGCTGGTGCCAAGGTCAGCAGCAACACGCGCGCCGTCTACTGTGATTTTTAATGCGCCATCACCCATAACAGCTGGAGCAGCTCCGAGCAGCATGAGGGATGTAAGTGCGATGATCGATTTTCTTTTCATAAGCACGATTCCTCCATGGACAGATTTTTTGTATGTGCAAGCCGAAGCTTTAACATGTATGCATGTGTAGAGATAAAACCTTTTTGACTTTCTGCATAATGTTATACGCGTGAGAGAGGGAATAGTTGTGCCGAAACCCAAATTTTTTTCAACAGAATTCACAGTATCCACAGGAGCATATGTTCCATTTTCTGGGTGTACAGCGTTAAGCTGTGGATAAGTGCAGTCGCAGGTCTGGGGAGATCATACATATGCGGGATCTGTTGTATTTATGTACATTTATGTATAAGAAAAAAACAGGTCCGTCCCGTAACGAGTTGTACTTCGTTTGTTTGGGACAGCCTGTTTTTTTGATGGGGGTGATGCTATATATCTAGGTTTAGGCTTGCACTTGTCCGTCTGAGAGGTATCGGATATAGTCGCTCACCGTACGGATGGCAAGCTCGATGGCTCCCTCATTGGGCTCCAGCTTGGCATGATGCAGGCCGTATGGTGTATCGACACCGAGCCAGAACATGAAGCCTGGGATGTTGGCGAGGAAATACCCGAAGTCCTCCCCTGTCATCGCTTCGGTGCATTCGATCAGGGTCACATCACTCTGCTGCGTACCAAGCCAGTTCATGAAATGGCGGGTGATCTCGTGATGATTGTAGACCTGACAGTAGTTGGCACCATAATCGATCTGGGCCTGACATTCGAAGCCAGTCTCGATCCCTTGCACCAATGCCTCGATGCGGGACTTGATCTTTTGCATCGAGTCCATGGAGAGCGTGCGGATCGTGCCTTCGATGCGGGCTTTTTCGGCGATGATGTTCTGTTTGGTGCCACCTTCGATTTTGCCGATGGTGACGACACCAGAGTCGAGCGGGTTGATGTTGCGCGCGACAATCGTCTGTAACTGGGTGACGAGATGGGCGGCTGCTACCACCATGTCATTGGCTTTGTGCGGGTAGGCGGCGTGGCCCCCTTTTCCGGTCAGGTCAATGAACAGCTCGGATGTGTTGGCGAACAGGATGCCTTCGCGCGTGGCAATCGTGCCGACCGGATACTCCGGTGCGATATGCAAGCCGAAGATATAGTCAGGCTTCCAGCGCTGGAACTCCTCACTCTCCATCATCGGCAGCGCTCCACCCGGGCCTTCCTCAGCCGGTTGGAAAATAAACAGGAGATCATCATCGATTGGATTCTGGACGAAGTGTGTCAGGATACCAAGTCCAATCGCCATATGAAAATCGTGTCCGCAGGCATGCATGAAGCCTTCGTGCATCGAACGGAACGGATAGCTGGTCTCTTCGGGAATCGGCAGTCCGTCCATGTCGGCACGCCATGCGATCAGGCGCTTCGGATCATTGCCCTTGATTTTGACCAAGAGACCTGTCTTCCAAGTCTGCATCTCGATCCGCATGCCGAACTGACGGTTGTAGAACAGCTTGGTGAGGTATTCGATCAGATACTGCTGTGTCTTGAATTCCTGAAAGCCAGGCTCTGGAATCTGATGCAGGTCGCGTCTGATCTGGACAAAAGGGCTTACCTTCATCGGTTACGCCCCCTTTTCCTGTACCAGCTTGGACAGGGATTGTCCGAACACCTCAAGGAAGCGGTCGATGTCTGCTTGGGTCAAGGTGAGCGGCGGTAGCAGACGGACGATTGTTTTTTGCGTGATGTCGACTAAGATGCCTTGATCCAGCAGGTCTTGCTGAAGATGGCGTGCCTGCTCTGGAGAGAGCTTGGTCTGGATGCCGAGCATCATGCCTTTGCCGCGTATCTCGCTGAACAGCTCTGGGTGCTGATCCACCAAGGTCTGGATACGGGTCCAGAGGTAGTTGGCATTGTCTTGGGACTGTTGGACGAACGCCTCATCCAGCACGACATCAAGCACCGCATTGCCGAGGGCCGCACTGAGTGGTGCCGGAGCAAAGGTTGTGCCATGATCACCTGGTTTGAACAGATTCATCAGCTTTTCATTGGCGATGATTCCGCCGAGTGGCAGACCCCCGCCGACACCTTTGGCAAACAGGATCAAGTCCGGTGTGATCCCTGCATGCTGATAGGCAAAAAAGCGTCCGGTACGCCCCATCCCAGTCTGAATCTCGTCGATGACCACGAGCGTGCCATGTTCACGGGCAATCTGCTCAACGGCCTGTAGATAAGACTCCTCCAGCGGAATCACACCACCGGAACCAAGCACAGGCTCCATCAGGACGGCAGCAGGCTGCTTGTCCTTACATACCGCGCGGAGTTCATCAATGTTGCCCACTTCGATCTCGTAGACAGGGAAATCAGGCTGTGGGAAGTCTTGATACACATGTGCTTGACGGGTCAGGCGCAGAGCACCGAGGGTACGTCCGTGAAAGCTGTTTTTCAGTACGACGATGCCGCGGCGGCCCCCGCCATGCTGTGCTGTCCATTTGTGGATCAGCTTGATTGCCGCCTCTGTCGCCTCCGCTCCGGAGTTGGTGAAGAAGACTCTTGCCGTACCGAGGGATTGTTCAACGAGACGCTGCGCCAGCGTAATGGCCGGCGTGTTGAGAAAGATGTTGGAGATGTGCAAAAACTTCTCACCCTGCTCATGCAACGCGCGGACAATCGCCGGGTGGGAATGTCCAAGTACGCTTACCGCAAGCCCGGTGAACAGGTCCAGATACGATTTGCCCTCGACATCGTAGAGGTAATTGCCCTCCCCCTTCGCGATGGCAATAGGCAAACGGCTGTATGTGGACATCATATATCTTTCATCTAATGAACGCCAATCCTCCAAGGGAGGTCGCCTCCTTTAACTTAGAGCTCGCGAAGTGCCTGCATGATTTCGGTTTTGGATTTGGTTTTTTCGTCGATTTCTTTGATGATGCGGGCAGGTGTACCTGCTACTACTACGTTAGCTGGTACGTCTTTGGTTACGACAGCACCTGCAGCGACTACAGAACCTTTCCCTACGCGCACACCTTCGAGTACCACTGCGTTGGCACCGATCAGTACGTCGTCTTCGATGATAACAGGGGTTGCGCTTGGTGGCTCGATGACACCTGCGATGACAGAGCCAGCACCGATGTGGCAGTTTTTCCCGATGGTACCGCGTCCGCCGATGACAACACCCATGTCGATCATGGTGCCTTCGCCGATGGAAGCGCCGATGTTGATCACTGCACCCATCATGATGACAGCGTTGTTACCGATGTGAACTTGGTCACGGATGGTTACGCCTGGTTCGATGCGGGCTTGGATTCCTTTGGTATCGAGAAGTGGGATTGCAGAGTTGCGGCGGTCGCTCTCAACCACATAGTCTTCGATTTGAGCTTTGTTCGCTTCGAGCACTGGCTCGATTTCTTTCCACTCACCGAAAAGTACGCCGACATTGCCGGTGATGAAGGTTTTGGTATTCGCACCGAAGTCGATGCCTTCGAGTTGGCCTTTGATATGTACTTTCACAGGGGTTTTCTTTTCACTTTTTGCGATAAAGTTAATAATTTCGTGTGCATCCATCATAGTCATTTTGTTTTTTCCTCCTGTTGATTGGGGTATTTTACCTAGCTACAACGTTACGTGACCAGCAAAAAAAATGCAATGAGTTAAATACGTCGGATACGCATACTCATTGCACGTCACTTTTTACTAAGTAATTTACAAAAATAGCGCTCCACGTATTATTCTACGTGACAGGATGCCCGTTATTCACGTACACCCCAGCCGGCTTAAGCGATGGGAGCTTACTGCCGACTTCGGCGCATAGGCCTTTCTCTCCCCTCCTCTCCCATCTGTCTGTTGGTGGGGGATACTCATCCGTTGCGCGCCTCTATTTCATAGCTTATGGAATTGCTCTTTACTTTAGCAGATGGATGAGAAAGTGACAAGCCAGAAATGACCATCTGAAAGGGGAAAAATCTGGTATCGGGAGGAGGTATGCCTGCTTTGGTGGAAGAGGCGTGGCGGCTGACCATCTGCGCACCTTGTGCAAAACCCTGCGAGGAAGTTGAGACTGGCCGCTGTGGAACCAGCAAGGGCTTGGTCGGGGCAAAAGGTTCGAGGAAGCTGGTTCAAGCGAAGGGGTTGCCCCTGGGTGGTTCAGGGAAGTATGTTACGCCCTTGCTGGTTCCACAGCTGGGGTTGGGGATTGCAAGAGGCTTGCAGGTGGTCAGCCGCCTCGCCTCTTGCCGAGCGTTTGTGTTTGCCTACCTTCTAGAACCGCCTCTATTCTCTCTTCCGGCCCCTTCTGCTGTCCCTGCTTTCATTTCACTTCCTAGAGTAATGTTGATATTAGATGAGGACAACGTACCTTGTACGGTGGACAGTGTATAGGATGTATCACTGGTTATGTTACGAGATACTTAATCACTGGATGTGAAATCAGGTTTCGATCACGATAGGTCTGGGTGATCGCATCACTTTTGGTACTTAGAATTCCATTCTGCAAAATGACTGTTGTAAAGCCTCTCTCGATCGCACCATTGTACGTGAACAGAACACAATGCTCTGCCGCAAAGCCGGCGATCATGACCAACCCAACACCATTGCTTGTCAGGATTTGTTCCAGTTCCGTCTTCCAGAATGCGTTCGAGTATTCTTTGGTCATGCAGATATCTTGTGGAGCTACCTTGATTTCTGGAATAAACGCGAGTAAATCAGCGTTCGTTTCATCGGCTCCCTCGGTGTCTTGAATGTGTATGACCAGATGATCCTTGCTCCGAAGCAGGTCGGCCACATAGTTGATGTATTCGCACGCTTCTGCGACATGGAGCGCTTCCTTTTGACCGTCTAAAAAGATCTGTTGCATGTCAATGACTAAAAGTCCAATTTTCATGATTTCCCACCTTAGATGAATTCATCGTATTCAAATCATTTCTTTTCCCGGAAGCTCGGTCGAATCCTATATCCTACAGTTTATAGCTTTATTTACCAATCTACAACGTTCTTTTGACGGAACAACGGGGATTGGAGAAACCCTATTCCCATCGGATGACCCAGATCATTTGACGAATTGTTGGTAATTTGTGACAATGAAAATGGTATGGAAGCTGCTGTTTTCAATTGATCGATCAACTAATGCAATGGGAGGGTATGTATGACGACAAAAACTCACTCTATCATCAGTCAGACTGAAAACTACGGGGCAAGTAACTACCATCCACTTCCAATCGTGATCTCCAAAGCCCGTGGGGTATGGGTGGAGGACCCGGAAGGCAACAAGTATATGGACTTGCTCAGTGCTTATTCCGCCCTCAATCAAGGGCACTGCCATCCGAAGATCATTCAAGCGCTCAAAGACCAAGCAGATCAAGTCACCCTGACCTCCCGTGCGTTTCATAATGACAAGCTGGGCGTTTTCTATGAAAAATTAGCTGCTTTTACCGGCAAAGAAATGATCCTGCCGATGAACTCCGGTGCAGAAGCCGTCGAGACAGCCATCAAGGCAGTTCGCCGCTGGGCATATCACGTGAAAAAGGTACAGAACAATCAGGCTGAAATCATCGTTTGCGAAGGCAACTTTCACGGCCGCACGATCACCATCACGTCCTTCTCCTCAGACGAATCCTACCGCCGTGGCTTCGGACCGTTCACTCCGGGCTTCAAGATCATCCCATATGGTGACATCGACGCACTGAAGGCGGCGATTACGGAAAATACGGCTGCTTTCATGGTCGAACCGATCCAAGGCGAAGCCGGGATCATCATCCCACGTGATGGCTTCCTCCGTGAAGCACTGCAAGTCTGCCGGGACAACCATGTCTTGTTCGTTGCAGATGAAATTCAGACCGGGTTTGGGCGTACAGGTAAAAAATTCGCCTCCGACTGGGAAGATGTCACACCAGATGTATATATCATGGGCAAAGCACTCGGCGGCGGCGTACTCCCTGTCTCTGCGGTCGCAGCCAACCGTGATGTACTCGGTGTATTCGAACCAGGCTCCCACGGTTCCACATTCGGCGGCAATCCATTGGCAGCCGCAGTAGCAATCGCTGCCTTGGATGTCATCGAAGAAGAGCAGCTGGTCAAACGCTCCTATGAGCTTGGGCAATATTTTATGGAACAGCTCAAACAAATCAACAACCCGGATATCAAAGAACTGCGTGGCCGCGGCCTGTTCATCGGCATAGAGCTGCATGGGCCAGCCCGTCCCTACTGTGAAAAACTCAAGGATGTCGGACTCCTCTGCAAAGAAACCCATGAGACCACCATCCGTTTTGCACCACCGCTCATCATCTCCCAAGAAGAACTGGATTGGGCAATCGAACGGATCAAGGCCGTGCTTCATACGAGCTAGACGTCTGGTCTAAAAAACAGACAGACCGTCGACATCTCCTGCCACGCAGGGTGTGAACGGTCTGTTTTTCTTATCCGCTTATGTATTAATAAAAGTAGCCGAGAATCAACAAGCTAATCGCGACCACGAATGGTGTCAGCGCAATTCCTACCCAGGCCATCCATTTCTTCGCAGGATTCCCGATCAGCAGATATGTAATGGCAAAATAAAGGGTTAAGGACATCGAACCGCCCGCTGTGAGCAGTACCAATGACATAAACCTGTCTCCTACGTAGTTGGTTGCCCCATAGATGACCCAAATCACCCAGAGGATCAACACCACAAACCCGATCAAAAATGGTCTTCGCATCTTCCGTATGTTCTCTCCTTTGTCAAATCAGTCCCACTATTATACTACAGAGACCTGACAAAAGAAAAAAGCACTGGTTAGAGTGCCCCTGTCCGTTATTTTTTCTTATCATTCAGAAAACTCAGATCAGCATCTACCCAGACATACTTTTTATCGTGATCCAGAGTATCTGCCTCAATCCCGCGGTAGACCGCATAGGCTATCCCACCCGAAAAGACCAGAAAAACAAGTGACGCAAGCACTGACATGACAAGCATAATCCCTACCCCTTCCCTTATTTGGGTCTTATGTTTTATATGTATGACAGAAGGGGTGTAATATTCACAAAATTGTAATAAATGTGTCAGCATCATTTCAGCATCTTATCCCGCTCCTGTTGACGAAGAACCAGCTGAATGAAGTTTAAGACACTGAATAGATCACGGAAAGCATAGTTGGGAAGGCGAATTCCATCCGGTGTATGAATGTGAAACGGCTCCGTATCTGTCTGAAGGTGGGGCAGGTCATGTGATTCACTGTGAAACTTATAGATGACCTGCTTATTACGGTCTTCCCAGTCATACCAGAATAAGAGACGCCCCTCCCTGCTTCTCCATTCTTCTGTCACATAAAGTCTGGAGAAATCAGAAAAAATAAAAACCTTTTGGACAAATCCAGATTGCTCCAAAACATCTTCCGTCTCAAGAATCAGGTCACGAAATACTTCTTTTATAAGACGGAAGTTCGAACCATTCCTAGACAATTCACTCACTCCTTCATTGATCGATCCTGTAACCTCCCCATCAGATACTTCCACGCCAATAGCCCGTGGCGCTCTTCGCTTGTCAGATTAGGTCTCGTGGCCAGTACTTCATAGGAGTCTGCCTGAAATTTGATTTTAAGGTTCTCAATTTCGTTTTCAATGGACAAGGACTGTGTTTCTTGGCCTTTTTGCTGTTCCTCCACGTACATCTCGGCAATCCTCCGAATGGTAAACCGCTCTCCAGTGGGGGAAATCCAGATCGCTTGTTCTGGTATACGGGTGTGTTGATGCTTGGCTTTGTCTACCGGTTTTTCATATTGAATCCGATCATTCTTCAGCCATTTGTGTATCGTCGTGATGGATACTCCGAAAAATTGAGCGAGTTCACCTGTTGTATAAGTGCGAACACTGTGACTGAACCCTTGTGGAACCGCATGTGTCTCCTGCTGCAGGGTGATGAACAAGTATTCCAATGCCAGCCGAGGATTCCCCGCCCCAAACCTCAGGATTTCTTGGGCTTTTGGCAGGAATTTTTGCTCAGAGTCAATTCGGGACAACAGTCTAGAAAAAAAGTCATACAAGATCTGGCTGTTCACTTCCTCTGCTAACAACTGTTCCATTGCTTTCGCCTGATCGCTTTCAGTGACTGTAACTCGATGGATGGTATTCATACAATCACAACCCCCTACGATTTTGATTCTATAAATTGATAATACCTGATACAAGTTATTTTCTCAAACCGAACATAATCTAAACTTAAACCAAAATAAAATACATAAACACAAAAAAGGGACAGCCCTTCCGGCTCATCCCCCCTTCACTCTCCGCCTTTATTCCACATCACCGGGAAACTCTTTCATCTTCGTGCTCTTCCAGACAATCTCGCCCTGCTTGTTGATATAACAGAACGAATAACCCCCGTCCTCTTCACGGATCACTTCATAGGCCAGGCCACGCTCAAATACGCCACCGCTGGCAAACTGCGGCTGAATCACCATTTTTCCAGTCTTGTCGATGTAGCCGTATTTGCCGTCTACCTTCACGGCGGCCAGACCTTCGGAGAATGGCAGGGCGCGTTCGTACTTCGGCGGAATGACAAAGGAGCCGTCTTTATTGATGTAGGTGGCTTTGTAGCTGCCATCCACTTCTACGTACACATCTGCCAAGCCTTCCGAAAAAGCACCCGGTTCCCAGACTTTTGGTCCGATCACATATTGACCACTGGTATTGATCATCCCAAAGCCTTGCTGTTCGTTTTCAAATACAACAGCCAATCCATCGCGGAACGGGTTAGCGATGTCGTATTTAAACGGAATCACAGTAGCCCCCTGTTTGTCGATAAAGCCGGCCTTGCCACTCTGATAGACCACACACAGACCCTCGTGAAAGCCCCAGACCGTCTCATACGCAGGTGGAATCACCATCTGTCCGCTTGCGTCGATGAAGCCGTATTTGCCGTCCTTCTTCACCGCGGCCCGGCCCTCGACGAAGCTTCTGGCATGCTCAAAGGTCGCGGGAATCACCATCTGGTTTTGTTTATTGATGAATCCGAAGGTCTCGCCCTGTTTGACAGCGGCCAGTCCCTCCACGGAAAAATGATCGGCGTCCTCGTATACCGCCGGAATGACCACTTCGCCTTTTTCATTCAGGAAACCGTATTTGCCGCCTTGCCCAAACATGGCCAGGCCATTATGGAATTCCCCCACGACATCGTAGGAAGGCGGGATGACGACAGTGCCATTCTGATCGATAAAGCCGTGCTTGTCTTTTTCCTGGATGGCATACAACTTAAGCTCTGCCTGCTCCTCTTGCTTGGCATGCGCTGCTGTCTGTTGGCTGGGAAGCTCCGTCAGAGAGACTGTAAATGGGAGTGACAATGTGACTGCGAGGAATAATGTGCTGATGGATGCTTTGTTCATGAAAAGCCCGCCCCCTTTTCCTTATTTCGCGACGTTTACCTTATTCTTATTTCATAAGACGTGACTTTTGGCCAAATGCTTCAATGTGCTCGGTCTTTTTTATAGGATGACCTTCACACATCCTGTTTATGATATAATAGGATATGATTCCTATTTTCGACTGACGGAGATGAACACATGTGAAAGAACTGTTGAAGAACACATCGCTTTTTGAAAACTTGAATGACTCCGAACTCACCAATATAGCCGATATCGCTATCCAGCGCAGCTATCCTGCAGGGACGGAGCTGTTTAAGCAAGGTGACTCCGGCGATACCTTCTATGTGGTGATCAGCGGTTCTGTCAAGGTGTTCAATATCACCAAAGACGGACAGGAGAAAATCATTGCCATCTTCCGCTCCGGGCAAAGCTTTGGAGAATTTGCCCTGATTGACGGAGAGCCCCGTTCAGCCAGTGCCACCACCATGGAGGACTCGGTATTCATCATTATTACCCGCGAGACATTTTTCAGACTCTTGAAAAAGAATTTTTCTCTCTCGCAAAAATTAATTGAGCTGCTGGTCAAACGGCTTCGCCGCACCAATGAGCAGGTGATGGACCTCGTCTTTTTGGATGCACGGACACAGACGATCAAGACCCTGATTACGCTTGCCAACGAACACGGACAACGCGAAGAGGGCACGGTCAAGCTGAATGTCCCCGTCACCCCCGCCGAAATCGCCAGCTTGGCTGGAATCCCCCAAGACATGGCAGAAGAAGTCATCCGGGAATTGTTGCACCGCCAAGTATTAATTCGCCGCCATAATTTTTATTATCTAAATACGGCCGCCTTATTAAATAAGTAAAAGAATCATCATCTACATAAGCATATGGTTTAATGACGTGCCTGCTTCGGTTCCCGACCGGAAGCAGTTTTTTTATGTTTAAGATCAAACATGTAACTTATGGGAAGACTAGGATTTTCACTATTTATGTAGAAATATGTATAAACACAGCACTGATAAAGCAGGTGATCAACATGGCGCAGACAAGATCTCATCATACGCATAGCGATACAGCGCAGACAACAACCGAAGAGAACGCGTTTTTAGCCGCGTTGTTCGCTGCCAATCCTCATGCCGTCTATTCGTTAGATACGGAAGGAAGGTTCACCCGGGTCAACCCTGCCTGTGCCGAGTTAACCGGCTATTCGCGGGACGAACTGCTCGGTCAACCATTCCTAGACTTAATCGCAGATAAAGAGAAAACAAAGCGGATGCGCGGTTTTCTGCGCATGCAGAAATACAGCAATGATCAGCCCCATTTCATACAAATCCAGCACAGAAGCGGAAACGTCCTGGATCTGTGCGTAACGCATACCCCGCTCATCGTCGAGGGTGTAATCGTCGGTTTTGCCGGAACGGCGATCGACATGACCAAATGCAGAGAGAACCAGACCAAGCGTGAGCAGCAATTGCTGCGTGCCAATGAGGAGTTAAAAAACACCTTAAAAGAACAGCAAGGCATGACGGTCAAGTTCAAAAAAGTGAATGACCGTTTTATCTATACCTTTGCAGAAGGCCAACTGTTCCAAAAGATTGGCATCGACCCCAAACGGCAAGTTCTAGGAATTGCGATGGAAGAGCTTTTGCCAGAGAGTCTGGTGGAATATAAACGCGGTTTTTATCAACGGGCCTGGTCTGGTGAGGTCGTCAATTATGAAGGAGTGCTCGCCGGGTTTCCTTACACAGCCTCCCTGCAGCCAGTCTTTTGGGAAGGCAAAGTGATCGAGGTCCTCTGCTCGCTCGTCGATATCAGTGAGTTAAAGCTCAAAGAGGAAGAATTACGCGAAACCAACGAGCTGCTGGAGTCTTTTATCCAGCATACAACCGAAGCGATTCATGTCACAGATCTGTCCGGCCATGTGTTGCGGGTCAACGACAGCTTTGAACGGATGTTTGGTTACCGCTCCGATGAGATTCTGGGGCGGCGTACCGAGTTGTTGGTACCAGAGAACAAGCGAGATGAGCTGTATGACTTGCGCAGACAGGTGGCAGACGGCCATTCTGTCAGCCACTTCGAGACCGAGCGCATCCGAAAAGACGGCAGTCTGTGCATGATCAGCCTGACCGTCTCCCCCATCCGTGACATGGAGGGGAAGGTAATCGCTCTAGCCGCGATTTCCCGTGACATCACCGAGAGAAAACGGCACGAAGAGCAGATCCGTATGAATAATGCGTACCTCGAATCATTTATCAACCATACGGCAGATGCGATCGGGGTATTCGATCTGGAGGGCAATCTGGTTCGGGTCAACAAAGCTTCTGAGGAAATCTTCGGTTGGACGGATCAGGATATCATCGGCCGCAAAGTCCGCACCATCCCCGACGATAGCTATATGCAGGAAGTCAATTACCTGCAAAACATCGCACGCGAGGGCCTGAGCGTCAGAGGCTACGAGACGATCCGGCAAAAGAAGGACGGTACCTTAATTGAGGTTAGCATCACTTATTCCCCGATCAAGGACGCCGACGGCAATGTAATCGCCTTCGCCAACATCCTGCGCGATATCACCGAACGGAAAAAAGCCGAGCGCGACCTGCGCGAAAGTGAGGCCAAATACCGTCTGATTGCCGAAAACACCTCGGACATGATCTTCCTGCTCGATGCCGATACGCGGGTGCTGTATGCCTCCCCTTCCTTTGAGATGATTTTTGGTTATCCGGTGAAAGGGTATGAGGGCAAACGTGCCTTTGACAGCATATGCCCCGATGACCAGCCATCCGTCTTGGAAAAGTGGCAGGAGTCGCTCATCACCAAAAAGCCGTTTGAAGTGCAATACCGTGCGCCCCATAAAAATGGCACAGAAGTAGTTATCGAGTCCCGCATCATGCCGATCACCAACAAACTCGGCAAGGTGGAGAATCTGGTCGTCGTCGCCCGTGATATCACCGAACGGCAAAAGACGGAAGAGGTCTTGCGCAACTCCGACAAGCTCTATGTGATCGGCGAACTGGCTGCCGGCATCGCCCATGAAATCCGCAATCCTCTGACCTCCATCCGTGGATTTATTCAACTGCTCAAATCGATGTATACCGAAAATGACTTTTATTTCTCCATCATGCTGTCTGAGCTTGATCGGATTAATTTTATTGTGAGTGAACTTCTTGTGCTCGCCAAACCACAGGCCTCCAACTTCAGAGACAACGATCTGGGCCAGCTCATCCACAATGTGATCATGCTCGTCGACACACAGGCGATCATGAATAACATCCAGATCTCCACCATCATGGATTCCCCGCATTACATGATTACCTGTGAAGCCAATCAGATCAAACAGGTGCTGATCAACCTCATCAAAAATGCAATGGAAGCGATGACAGAGGGCGGTCAACTGATCATCCAGACCGAAAAGACAGAGAACAACCACGTCATGCTCCGCATCATCGACCAAGGCTGCGGAATCCCTGAATCGCTGCTGGTCAAATTGGGACAGCCGTTCTACACCACCAAGGAAAAAGGCACAGGTCTCGGACTGATGATCAGCAAGAAAATCATCAAGGATCATCACGGCGCCCTGCACATCACCAGTACAGAGGGCGTTGGTACCACAGTAGAGATCTGTCTGCCGCTTACTGATGCTGTTTGGATTAACAGATAATCCTAGACAAAGGAACTACATTCTCGTAGTTCCTTTTTCTCGTTTTCTAAGAAATTAATATGCAATATGCAAATACGTGTTTAACCATGTTACAATTCGGGTAACTATTGTTGTAACAAGCCTATTGTTTATCAATACACAAATCTGATTGCTTACAAATACAACTCAGATTAAAAAGGAGATTAGAAACCTATGAAAGCAACCGGAATCGTAAGAAAAGTAGATGAGCTGGGTCGTGTCGTCCTTCCAATCGAACTCAGAAGAACCTTTAATATTGATATCAAAGATCCAATCGAGATTTATGTTGACGGTGAAAAAATCATCCTCAAAAAATATCAGCCATCCTGCGTATTCTGCCAACAAGCAGACAACGTGACTCACTTCAAAGGCAAACTTGTATGCTCAACCTGCCTCGAAGATGCAAGCCAACAGGTAAAAGTACTCTAGGAAGAACAATCACTGCACCCAAAAAAGAAAGGCAAGACTGCTGTCCAATCATCTCGACTTCTTGAGAAGAGAGATGAGGAGGAGCGTCTTGCCTTTCTTTTTTTAATTAGTTTCCATGAATTTTTTTATAGCTCTCCACAAATTGTTGAGCCTCATCACTGACGGCCGCCCAGTCATCTAACGCACTGTCCAGCCTAATCCGGAGAATAAAAGGAGACAGGTCCTCGTCAGTAAGCTTCTCCATCTGATCAGTGATGGCACCTAAGTCCCCTGATATGCCATCCCAAATACCATGTACCTTTTGCACGATCGGAAGTAACGTGCTCTGGATCGTGTCGATAAAAGGCGGGATATCGGATAGTTGAAAGAGTTGTGCCATGTATTGTGCCAGATAGATGGCGAGTGGACCTAAGGCGAACATCCCTGCCACGAGCGTATATTCAGCGAAGTCCTGCTCTAATGTGTTATACAGGTTGGTTAATGTATCATGAGAGCTTTGCAGATCGACATAAAAGTCATGCAAGGATGAAATAACAGGCTGAACCTGAGCGTAATAGCTCTCAGATTGGGCTTTTAAGCTATTACATATCTGAATAAATTTTTCTTTCGTTTCGGGAGAAATCTTTCCTTGGCGAGCTTCTTTGATGATTTCATTGATATCGTTTCGATATTGCTGATCGATTACCTTGGCATAATCGGCAATGCTTTGACCCAGCAAAATGATATTATCATGGTTACTGTCCCGCCAGACTTGACAATCATTTTTATACTTCGCCAAATAAGAAACACATGCTTGAACATCACCTGAAAACGTACCCATATGAACAAAGGTGTACCAGACGGTTCCCGCGAATGGACCAAACTTATTTGTAATTTGTTGTTGTAGTTCATCTAAGCTGGACGGTGATGAGATAAAGATTTGCACGTATTCGTAAAAAACAGTCCATTCTTGGGTGGATAATACAAAGGGGCTGTTCTTCCCCCCTAATTCAGATGGAAAAAAAGAGTATTCTGCCATGATGATCTCCTGCCTTTTGTGGAATGGAGACCCCCCTGCCGTAAGACAGGGGGGTCTGAGCTGTACCTCTGTACGTGAGCAGATCGCAGACGCTGCTTCTTAGATCACGGATACATCCGCATCGATACGGAACATCGTGATTTGGTCGGTAATGCTCTTCCACATGTCAGCAGCCGTGTTCAGATGTACTTTATCAAGAAAAGCACTATCTACGTTTTGTTGCAGGGTGGTATTATCGTAGTTCGCGATTTGGGCAAGGTCCTTGCTTAAACCATCCCACAGGCCTTGAATTTTTTGGATGACAGGGATCGCTGCGGCCATTTCTTGGCTCAATTGGTCGCTGTACTGATCAGCCGCTTGCAAGAGACCGCTAAAGCTTTTGTCTCGTTTGAGGGTATCCTCGTCTTGTTGGATTTGCTGTTTAACCCCTTCAATTTGTTTTTCCAACGCAGTTCCTTTGATGGCATCTGCCACTTTGTTGGAAATAAAACCAAACAACGGGCCGAACAGATAAAGCAATTTCGTAATGGTCTCATATTCAGAATAAGCTTTTTCCAGCTTTTTCAGTTGGTCGTTGAGACTGTCAATCTCGTTTTGCACGTTTGTTACTTCTTGGCTATTGGCACCGTATGCATCATCCAGCTGCTTTTTCAATGTAGTCAACTTGGTGGAATCTCCCTGTGTGTCGACATAAAATTGATGAACCTCGGTGTATAGCTCCTTGGCTTCGTCCGCGTATCCTTGCGCCTGTTTAGCCAAATCAGCGGCTCCTGAGCGGAAATCGTCCATCGCATCGGTATTCCCTTTTCTGATCTCATCAATCAATGGTGCCATCGCTTCATAGTACTCAGGGGCTTCGATGGAGTAGGTTTTGATGGAGGTGGCGACATTCAGCATCTTCGGGTACGTGTTTTTTTGCCAGTTATAGGTGTGATTTTGAATAGAAGAATACACTGGATAGATCTCGGCAAAAGCAGGCGGGAATGGAATGGATTGATCCAGCACCAGCTTTTCACGTATTTGCGCTTCATTGGTCGGCAATTCAATTCCATTACCCGTGTATCGTTGCAGCGTTACCCAGTCAGCTGCCTTCAGAATGATTTTTTGCGTACTGCTATCAACTAACTCACCTGGACCAAAGTCGGCTTTTGCCTCAGCATTTAACAAGCTTTGGATTTTTGCAGATACGGATGGATTCATGATATAACACTTCCTGTTCTCGTTTATTTTTTAGGTGGAATTCATGTACCATCACTATATCTGACAGAATAGTCATATGACCATTTACCGAAGTAAGGAGTTTTTAGCGGGAAGTCATTGACGTGGGCTTACTCTTTTCATTGTCAGCATCCCTCCTGCAAGACAGCCTCCCTAATCCGCTCTATTCTTCTCTCCCATTCCTCATATTCCCCCTCAAATAATCCAAAACCCAGCTCTTTCATCAGATGAAAAAACGCACTTGCACCCTCTGTCAGCGCGAGCAGGCACTCACGCTTGGGGAAGCTCCACTCTGCCTGAATCTGACCATCTCCACCCTTTACATAGAGAACCAACTGTTCTTTTGCATTGGCACTGGTATTTTCACTTTCACTCTCGCTCTCCGTCCCCCACACCTTCAGGCCAAACCCTGCCGGTTGATAGGTGAAAGTGGCTTCGACAGGAGTATGACCGACCCCGCACAGTGTCTCCATTATCCCTACCAGATTCGCCCAGTACATATCAAGACTGTCCCAGTACCGGTAACCTAGTGCCGATTGGCCGTACCCGTCTGTAATCACAATGGTGCCGGGGTAGACCGGATGGGTTTTATCGATTTTTGCACCAATCGCTTCACGCTCGTGCAATCCAATCACATACCGTTCTGGATGCTGCACGACATCACCTTGATCATGCATCACCGCATCCGGCTTGAGAAAATAAGATTGTACCCGTACCACAGAATTCATCCCTTCACACCTCTCCCCGTTTTTCACAAAACAAAAAAACAGGAAAGCCTGCACACAGCGAAGCTTTCCTGCTTTACCCATGAGATATACAAGGTCAATCGATTGATTAGCGCAGGTCGTAGCCCAGGCCCCAACCGTTCGGATACATGGTGATGACTTTACCGCCTTTGATGATCAGCTTAACAGAACCGCCGCTCACATAACCGTATACGGCAGTACCCGTGCTTGTGAAGCCGGAAGAAGACACAGTGGTAGCGTTGGAGCTGATCGTGTTAGACATCGCGTTTTCAAGAGTAGCGAAGCTCGTGCCTGGATTATAGAGGGACTGGGTGCTGGTGATGCTGCCGTTGAAGTATTCTGGCACGTGGCGCGCGAGGATATGAGTCATACCGTAACCAGTGCAATAGCCGTACTCAAGACGTACGTTTTTGCCGCTTACAGGGAAGTTGCGAAGAAGATTAGCGGAGCTGTTGGCTACACCATAGTAGTTGGTGACAGCGGTGTTAACAGAGGAGCAGGTTTTGTAAGTATAGCGGGCACCTGTTGGAATATAGTCCATGTAGCTGCTGTAGAGATTCCAGCTGTAGGTCGCATCAGTTGCAACCGTGCTTTGCGGCGCAGCAGAAACTTGTGCGCTAGGTACAAGAACAGTGAAGAGTGATGCCGCTGCTACGAGGGCTGAAAAAGATTTCTTGATGAAATTCATAATTCCAAACTCTCCTTACAAAAAAAATTGATTGATGTAATTTTTTACACTTTTTAAAAGTAACTGATTTGTTAATTAAATGCAAACTTTTTTTGCATGTAATTTGTAAGCTTTTTGTTAACACGTTTATAACTCTGCTATAATAATGGAAGATTATACACGATATGGAGGAGTATCGGCACATGAACCTGACTCAATCCAAGAAAAAGCTTCTCCCCCACCTGCTGTCCATTATTCCCGTCCTACTGGAACACCATATAACGCTTTTACGAAAATTTGACGGGACAAAGCCTGATATCGAGGATGTTTCCAATCGTTTTCGGAATAATCTGGTTTTTCTGTTTAACGCGGTCTTCCTCGATGAAGCCGGCTTCGCTCTGGCTAAAGCAGAGACAGAGGAGGATACCTACCAGCGCGGCAAATACTTTGGCCGCAAGACCTGGTCTACCTTGCATACGATCCTCGAGATCAACCACCACTCAAGGTTGAAGCTCCTGCATTATGTGCTCGAATGTCTCGCCCATGAGCCGGACCATCAGGTGAACGGGCTGATCATCAAGCGTCTCAATGAACTGCTCAGCATCCGGCAAAAAAGCTATGTGGTCGGCTATCTCACGGAAAAAAATGAGCAGATGAACCATCTCCATCAGCAAAAGATTCAAGTGATGGGTCAGATGGCTGCCGGAATGGCTCATGAGATCCGCAACCCGCTTACATCTTTTCAAGGTTTCCTGCAGCTGATGAAACAAAACATCGAACGCGGCCAGACAGACCCCGAGGCCTTTCTGCGCTACCTGAATATCTGTCTGGATGAGGTCAAAACCGTCGAAGGTGTCGTCTCCAACTTTCTCATCCTCGCCCGCAAAAACGAGGATGTGGAGAACCAGCTTCATCCTCTGGAGCTTCGAACAGTTCTCAACCGCATCCATGAATTGACCAAACATTTTGTCATTGAAAAAGATGTCCTGCTGCAGTTTCACTTCGATGCAGACAGCTACTGGATCCGCGGAGTCCCCTCCTACATCGAGCAAATCGCACTGAATCTGATCAAAAATGCGGTGGATGCCGTCCCGATCGGCGGTCAGGTGATGGTCAACACCTGCCAAGATCCTACCGGAAAATCCGTAACCATCCAGATTATCGATAACGGCTGCGGGATCTCCCCTAAGCGCATGCTGCATCTCTTTGAGCCCTTTTACACAACGAAGGAAAAAGGTACTGGCATCGGTTTATCCGTCTGCAAAAAGCTGGTCGACGAGATGGGCGGCACAATCGAACTGGTATCGACAGAGAACATCGGCACCTGTGTGGAAGTCAAGCTCCAGCTAGAAGCCGTCGGTCAGGACAAGGCCTAAAGCCGAGCCTGCCCGAACAGTGTGCAATCGCTCCAGTACGCCCGGTTTACGATGCGGATGCGGTACACTGACCAGTTCGGGATCAAGCAATCGTCTCCACACCAATCGCGGGCAAATATCCCAAGCATTCACCTAGCCGCTTCACCAGCAAGGCGTCGTCTTCTATGGCGCCCTGCTGTTTTGTGTGTCCGGAATTGGGCTTATCGTCTGCTCCTTCGCTTCGTATTTCTTCTCTCCCCGATAAATCACCGGTCTCCCCGTCTGTGTCCCACTTGTACCTGCCCCAGCACTCTGCCAGCTTCGAAATCAGTATGCAATAACCGTTAAAGAAGTTATACCACACCTATTTAGGATAAAAAAAGAAAAAAAAGCACCCGTTTCGGATGCCTTTTAGACAAAATTCTTCATTTTCTGATCTTATTCGTTACTCTTTTATTCACGAAAATAAAAGGATGTGATAAAATGTAAACCGAACGCAATTTGAACAAGGTGAGGAAACAGGAGTGTATGATTATCACAAAATGAGGATAGATCTGCGCTCGCAAGTCTTGGAGGCAATGGGACAAGCCGGCCTCATCGCAAAGACACTTGCTGAGCGGGTTGAGATGAAGCCATCTGCGATGAGCAAGTTCTTGCATAACAAACAATCCATTAAGCTGGCGCAGCTAGATTGTATTACCGAGGCACTTGGTTTACCTCATGCTTGTCTTTACGAGAGTTATGTTGGAGAATGCTACAATGAGGAGACCCAGCGTTTCCGGATTGAACGGTGCAAGGAATTCATCCTCCATTGCTATCAGGCGGGGGTGTTGGAGTTGGCTCAGTCGCTTCTGGACGCACTGCTGGAAGAAAGCAAAAAACACCTCAAAGTCGTCTTTGAGATTGCAGAAGAGTTATTCGCAACCCAGCACTATGAAGTTGCACTTTCGCTGTATGAGCGGATCCGCTTGATTGAGACCAACCTGTTGGCGGATCACTTATCGGTCAGCTATCTTCGCTATTTTCAGATCGTACGCCGCGAATTCCATAGAGCGATTGAACCTGCCATTGATTTGGAGCGGTTCCTTCCCCATCTGCCTACCCGCGAAACCAGAATGGTCGCCTATCTGACTCTCGCCCGACACTATCACGTGATGAGTGACTGGATCAAGATGGAGCTGTATGCAGACCTGCTCCGTGAAACCGCATACGGACACGATGACAGTATGTACGGGTATGCCCTCGTGCTCAAAGGCGGTGCGCTCAACGAACAGGCCCGCTTTGAGGAAGCGGTCGTGATCTGTGACCAATACGCCGAGATCAACGATGAATTCAGAGAGTTTGCCCGCGGCAACAAGCTCATCTACCTGGTTAATATGGGCAAACAAGAGTATATTAATGACTTAATCAGCTATGCCATCCGCAGTAAAGAAATTGAGGGCTCGTTTAAGCCGATCATGCTTTACTTATGGAAACATAATAAGACGGAAGAATTGGGCAGATACATATCCACGGTTGCCCCCATCCTGCAGCCGGTCAAGAATCTGACGAGTCCTCTGCAGCAAAAGTATTACCTGTATTTTTACTATTTTAAATCTCTCTATCATTTTGAGGTGAACCAACAGGCAGAAGCGATGGAATCTATTCTGACCGCCCTGCAGCTGGCCGATGAGGTGCAAGATTTTCTGATGATGAAACAAGTAAATGCCCTCTACCTCAAATATTCTGATTGTGCCACCTCGGAACAATCGAAGAGATTCATAGACAGACTATTAGAAGGAGGTGATATGGATATGAAAGCAAAAGTATTTACATTTGTTGCTGCTCTGGTTGTTACTGTAGGCACAATCAGATGGGAAGATTTCGGCATCGGTTACTAGTCTGTAACCAAAACACAGGGGCTTGATCAAATGGGATGTGTCGATCTCAGCCGATTGCTCATCCCAGTCCGTCAGTTGGCGCTGACGGATGAAGCCCTTGTTGTTCCCTTTCTGTTACGCTTCACTTGTTTTCACATCAATTATATAACTAATGTGGATATTCCACAAGCACTCAACAATGTTGAGTGCTTTCTTTTTTTAACATTTCCGCGACAATCGGAGAATTTATACTATTTTCTATTTTTTCATAGGGGTCAATTCCGAGAAAATGCAAGTAATTTAGTAAAGTAGTTAATCATTTACATGAAAATTACATGCTTAAAAAGAAGAGGTGAATGGGAGTGCTGCAAACGTATGACCCCCACCCCATCCGGATCGAGCTTCGGCAACGATTGCAAGATATGCTTGCTGAACGAGGTTGGAAACGGAAACACCTGGCCGCTGCGACTGGTCTTGAGCCTGTGACGATCAGTAACCTGCTAAACAACAAACAGGCACTACAGCTCTATCAGCTGGACGCGATCACTAGTGCCTTTGAGCTGCCAAAGGGTTTTTGGTACAAATATTATGTGGCGGAATGCTGCAATGAAGCTGGTCGCCTGCGGCCCGGTAAAATTGGACGGTTCGTGCTTCGTTGTCTGAAGCTGGACAAGCACGTCGTCATCAGCCATCTGCTGCAAATTCTGCTTGAAGATGAGGATGTTCAGCGTATTATGAACATCCTGCTCGACATCGCCGAGACGATCTATCATTCCTCGCTGCGCCCACTCGCTCTCCCCTACTATGACAGGGTGATCGACTTGGAGACGAAGCGGGGCGAACGGCTTGCCATCTGTTATTTTCACCGTTTCCTGATCGTGCGTGAGCAGAATTTCCGCAGATTGGGCGTAGAGGCACTGCACCGGCTGGTCGAGTATCTGCACCTGTTGCCAGAACACTATCAGGCAGAAGATGACCGTGGCCGGATCGTTGAGTCCAACTTGCGCTTGGAAGCCTACCAGGAAGTGCTGGCCTATTATCAACTGCGGGGAAATTGGCCGAAGCTGAAGCGGTATGCTGAGGAATTGGAAGCACTTGGATTGGAAAAGGGGAAAGATGAGTACCTGGGGGAAGCTCTTTTGAATAAAGCGACAGCAGAACGGGAGATGGGGCAAAAAGAGGAAGCCCTCACCTCCCTCACGAGATGCGCGGAAATCTCTCCTGCCTATGCCCGACTGGCAGAAGGCGGTACCTTAGCCACCCTGGTCCGTAACGGACAGATCGAGTATGTGGACCAGTACCGGGAATGGTGTCAGACAGATGAAGAGCTCTTCACGATGCTGCCACTGGGGATTTGGGCCTATTTGCATTTAGATATGCTGGATCAGGCGAAGCTGCTCCTGACCGAATTTGATAAAAAAGCGGAGACGATGTGCCAATCGGAAACCTTTGCCTGGAGCAGAGACTGCATCCGCTTCCTACAAGCCAGAGCGACATACTACTTCCGTACGAGGGAGCTGGACTTAGCCATGCAGGACACTGCTTCCCTCCTCCACTTCGCCAAACGTCTCGGTGATGTGGAAGTACTGACCAAACACAGTGAATATATGCTTCGGATGCTCTCACAAGTCTCCCAAACATCAGAATGCATCCCTGAAACAATCAGTGCGTGCCCCTCTGTCCTCCAAGAAAAAGGGACACGCTACTCAAACTGAACAGGAACATTTTACAAAATAGGAAGGTCGAAGGGCAATGATGAAAAGGTACTAGTACATTCGTCTAGTATGATACATAAAAAGTTTCTCCTGCTCCTTAAGTTGAAGAATTCGCGAAACATTTGTTACAATCAGTCTATATAGAGATACGAAAGATTCGACCTTGGGGGTTTGAACAAATGAATATGTCACATTCCATCCGGCCAGTCGCTCCACCCGATCATGTCACCTTCGCTTTGAGCTCGACGGAAAAGCTACGCGGAATTCAGCTCACGTTTCCCTATAAGCTTCTTGGGACAGAGCGCAAAGATGAAATCTATCTGTTAGTCAGACAGGAACACGGAGGCAAGCTCCAGATGCTGTTGCATTCAGTTGGTTGCGCCTACCAAATTGTTTCATAGAAAAATAGCAAATAGGTAATAGATATGAGCTGCAACCTGTGAAGTGATAACAGGGTTGTGGCTTTTTGGCTTGAACATGAAAAAATGAGCCTCCAGCATCATGGCCGGAAGCTCATTTTTTATAGTTGGCCCAAAAGAGGTGATTCTCTTACAGGCTGTTGAAGGTATCGGTCAACACAGGAACGATTTGTTTCTTACGGGAAACAACGCCTGCGAGTACTGCTTTGTTATCCACCAAGGATACGTTGTACGCTTTTTCCACAGCATGTGCTGCACTACCAAGCGCGATCCCCACAGAATCATTGTTGATGATGTCGGTTACCACGAAGAGGAAGAGGTCGAGACCCTTCTCGTTGATGATGTTGGTGAGCGCATCTTCTAGCTCTGCTTGGCGGGAAAGAACGTCATTGACATCAACTGCGTTGACTTGCGCGATTTCTACTTTGGAGTTACCCATTTGGAATTCTTTGGAGTCAAGGGAGATCAGTTGTGGGATGGTTTTGTCGCTCAGGTCTGCACCTGCTTTGAGCATATTCAGACCATATACTTCGAGTTCCACACCAGCGATTTCAGCCAGTTCACGCGCTGCTGCTACGTCTTCATCGGTGCAGGTTGGGGATTTGAGCAGGAGAGTGTCAGAGATGATCGCAGACAGCATGAGACCTGCGATTTCTTTGGTCACTTCCACGCCTTTTTCTTTGTACATTTTGTTGAGGATGGTGGTGGTGCAGCCTACAGGCTCAGCACGGTAGTACAGAGGGCCACTTGTCTCAAAATTGGCAATACGGTGGTGGTCGATTACTTCCGTTACAGTGACTTGGTCGATGTCATCTGCGCTTTGTTGGCGCTCGTTGTGGTCAACGAGGATGACTTCTTTCACTTCAGCAGCCACTTTCTCCACGAGGCGTGGTGCACTCACTTGGAAGTAGTCGAGCACGAATTGGGTTTCGTTGCTTACTTCGCCGAGGCGGATTGGCTCTACGTCTTGACCCAATTTGGTTTTGAGGTCAGCATATACAAGTGCAGAACAAATGGAATCGGTGTCAGGGTTTTTGTGTCCGAAGATAAATGCTTTTGCCATGGTTATGACTCCTTTTTGTTAAGTATTAGCGTGAAAATTATACCATACAATCAGAGATAATCCCAACCAAAAAACACGGAGAAAAATCCAGTGAAATCTAGCAGTTTTTAGGTGTTGCATTTTACTGGAGTGGTTCCAATGATTGGTTGTTTAGACATCATCGGATGAAATTTTTGTATATAATGAATTTATGACTTTATACCATATAAGAAATACATAAGGGTTGGTTGTGCCTTCAGGGAGGAAGAACATTGTCCAAGATTCGGCTGGAAAAAGCGTCATTCCAAAGAAAAAGCGGGGATTCGACCGCTTCGATCTTTGCGGAAATCACTCTGGAAATACAAAAACAAGAGATTGTCTGCCTGCTGGGTCCGTCTGGCTCGGGGAAATCTACCCTGCTTCGCTGCATCAATCGGTTGGGAGAGCTTAGCTCGGGACATGTGTGGATAGATGACCGCTCGATTTTTGACCTGCCTCCACAGGAGCTGCGCAGAAGGGTCGGGATGGTGCTGCAGACCCCTTCTCTGTTTGACCTGACCGTCTGGGAAAATATCTCTTATGGCCTCCGATTAAAAGGGGCTTCGCCGGCAGATCAGCAGAAAAGAGCACGGGAACTGATCCGGCTGGTCGGCTTAGATGAGCAGTTATTGACACGCGAGGCACTGTCTCTCTCGATCGGACAGCAGCAGCGTGTATCCATCGCGCGGACGCTCGCGAATGACCCGGAGGTACTATTGCTCGATGAGATCACCTCCGCTCTGGACCCGCAGTCGGCTCGGATTATCGAGGATTTGATCCTGCTGATCCGCGATCAACTGGGGAAAACCATCATTCTGGTGACGCACAGTATGCACACCGCCAAGCGGGTCGCCGACCGGATCGCCCTGCTGATGAATGGCAGGTTGGTGGAATATGTGGAGACGGAGCGGTTTTTCTCTCATCCCGAGCAGGAGGAAACGAAACAGTTTTTGGCTGCTTTTATGGCGGAGGAGGGTGCGGAATGGAAGTAAGCTATTGGGGTGTGGGGTTGTCTTCTCTCGTCGTGGTCGCAGTCATCGCCATCGCCCGCTATCTGCGGCTGGGGATCACGCTGGAGCTGGCCAATGTGTCGGTTCGGGTGTTTTTCCAGCTTCTCTTGATGGGATATGTCTTGACGTATGTATTGAATGCGGAGCATCCGCTGGTGATTTTTTTCATACTGGTAGGGATGGTTGTGTACGGGGCCTATACGGTCAGCAGACGGGAGAGTATGGTTCGGCGTGCTTTTTGGATTACGTTTATCAGTATTTCGGCCGGGATTTTTCTGACGCTTGGGATCATTCTGCTTGGTCAGGTGATTGAACTGAAGGCTTATACGATCATTCCGGTGGTCAGTATGATCATCAGCAACAGTATGAACGGGGTCAACGTGATGATGGACCGGTTAAAAGGCGAGATTCGTTCGCAAAAGCAGCAGATTGAAGCGGCACTCTGCCTGGGGGCGTCAGCCAAGGAAGCCACAGAGGAGCTGGTTCGGACGGCGATTCGTGCGTCGTTCATCCCGACCCTTAACCGGGCGCTGACGGTGGGGATTGTGACTCTGCCCGGCTCGATGTCTGGGATGATTTTTGCCGGGATTAATCCGCTTGCCGCGGTGAAGTATCAGATGTTGATCGAGTATGTGATTATTGGGTCGGCAGCGATTTCGATCTTTTGCTCGGCATTTTTGAGTTATCGGGAGTTTTTTACCAAAGAATTGCAGTTGCGGGAATAGTAATGCAAGAAAGCCGCCTTGATTTGGGCGGCTCTTACTATTTTTACTCATATTAAATCGAAATCAATATCACCTCATACTGCCCCAGAAACTCTTTGACCCCCGCCACATCCACCTCGTGATGAATATGCATACTCACCCACAGATCATTCGGCAGATCATCAGCGTACTTGGACAGAAACCACTCCTCCTCTAGCGTATGCTCCAGCAGCTCGGCTTCGTCCCACTCCCGCTCCTTCATGGCACGCAGGATTCCCAGCAGATCCACATCCCCTTCGATCTCGATGCGGCCAAATGCGTCCGGCTTCGCGACCGATAGCCCCATCGCACGCAGCATCCATACTAGTGTCCTTGCGATAGTAGTACCCGTGAACGTATCGAACCTGTATGTGTTCCTGTTTTTCCAGATGACCCGCTGAAGGGCGCTAATCTCATAGAGCTGATAGGGCTTACGCAAGACACGCAGGACATCTTGCGCTTCTTCGTTGGCATACGCGATGGGCTCGGATGAACAGAGTATTTCCATGATCTTTTCCGGGATGCGCTTATGTAATTTGCCGGCTCCCCCCATATAGCGCGGAGGTTTGGCGTTGACCGCTTGGCTGACGAAGATCTTGCTTTTCTTCACGTCGATGGATTGGATCGTCCAGAGCTTCCCGGCGAGGATGATGTTATCTCCCTCGGACAGCATCGCCTCTTTATCCAGCTGCCCGATTTTCTTGATGCCATCGTAGACCTCATATTCATCATTGGTCATGAAGACAGAATAGAATTCCTTGCTGCGCAGGATTCGCTCTCCCTCAAGGCCGACGATCAGCTCTTGGCTGCCTCGGACGACTTCGAGTATCTCCTTTTCTACCATGTGCATGATGAGTGTGTGCATGTCATAGAGGCGTAGGCTATGGAATATAGGATGTTTGCCCAACCGATCAAGCAGGCTCTCCCGATCGATGCCATTGGTCTCTTGGCAGATGGAGATAATCTGGTGAAAAAGCACATCGTAGGGGACCGGATAGCCTCTCGCTGGTTCGATCCACTTCTCCAATAACAGCTCCATGACAGCCAGCGCCTGTAGCAGCTGATCGTTCGTGGTGGTATAGAGCTGCAGGTATTGATCGGTCTCCTGCTTTCGCCCAGAGCGTCCGAGCCGCTGCTTGAGGGATGAGACCGTGAAGGTGCTGTCTACTTGGATCACCAGTTCAATCTCGCCGATATCAATGCCCAACTCCAGCGAACTTGTCGCTGCTACACTTTTGGGCGTAGTGGCACTAGCCAGTGTCTTCTCCACATATTCCCGCTCTTTTTTGTCGATGGAGGAGTGGTGGGCGTAGTAGGTTTCCCCGACATGTTCCCGCATCGCCAAGCGGTTGAGCATGACCGTCATCTCCTCTACCTCTCCTCTGCTGTTGCAAAAGATAATAGACGAGCTGTTGCGAGTCAGCTCACGGATATCGGTGAACAGCTCGATTGGCTTCTTCCCCGTCTCGTCTGCTCCGAGATGCATCAGGTGAAAATGCAGGTCTTTCCCACTGCCGGCCGCTTCGATAATCTCGACATTCTCCTGATCAAATGGATCGATCCACGACTTGACGAAGGCGAAGTTGTCCACCGTGGCGGACAGACCAATGATTCTTGGGGGCACCTTGCTATAGGCAGCTAGACGAGAGATCAACGAGCGCAACTGAACGCCGCGTTCTGTATCCAAAAACGTATGAATCTCATCAATCACGATAAACTCTACCTCGGTAAATACCGCACGTAAAAACTCGGTTCGGTTAATGAACAGGCTCTCGATCGACTCTGGAGTAATCTGTAGGATGCCTGTCGGAGCTTGGATGAACTTCTTCTTTTGATGCTGGCCCACGTCCCCATGCCAACGGTGAAGCGGCACTCGGATATGCTCGCATAGCTTCTCGATTCGTTCGAATTGATTGTTGATCAGAGCTTTCAGCGGGGAGATATATAAGACCTTGAGCGCCGTCTCACCCGTGTTCTCAATCAGGGTCAACAGGGGTAAAAAAGCTGCTTCTGTTTTACCAGAAGCAGTCGCGGATGAGATGACCATATGCTTTTTGGTTTGGATGATCGCGGGAATCGCCTGTTCTTGGATCGGCGTGAACTGCTCCCACTTCATGTCCCATATTTTCTTTTGCATAGGCTTGGAGAGTAAGGAAAAGGGGTTCATCGGTCATCTCCCTCCTACAGACTGGCCCTTTGAAAACGGGAGGCAAGCGGATTCGCCGCAGGCGGAGCCTGTTCGTTAGACGTGTGGGACGAGGATGAGCCGAAAATCCCGGTACGGTCATAGTCTGGATGTTGATACAAGACATTTAGCACATCAATAAAACGGCGGACGATATCTCCAACCGTAAGATGATCTTCGGCACCGGGACGAGCCTGCATCGTTTGGATAAAACGGATGATCTCTTCATTAGATATGGTTTTTGGATAATCGTGGTGGGCGGCGTGTACGTCTTGGATTTTTTGGAGCAGGACAAAGGTCTCTTCGTTCTTGAGCGGTGTCAGCTTGATCACCGGCTGGGTGAGGTCACGGAACTGTTTGGTCTCATAGGGATTGGACTCCAGGCGCCTTTTTAACGCCCCATAGCTGAACAGTCCTCTTCGTTCATCCTCCAAAAACTCCGGTGTGCCGCCAAGCGTGATGTACAGTCCATCCAGATTGCCCTGAAGCGTATCATTAAAGATTTTGAGGATGGTCTCGTAATTCTTTTCACGGGTGAGGGCATGTGTGATCTTATACAGGTTGATCGCCTCGTCAAAATTGACCACCAGCCCCGCATAGCCCACCTGTTTGACGAACTGGGACATGACTTTGATGTATTCATAGTAGTTGCTGTCGTGGATGATCTCCCGTACGCCCAGATCTGCTCTCGCTTCTGTCTTAGAGGTATACTCCCCGCGAAGCCAGCGCAAGGCAGCACGTTGCAGCTGCGTCTGATCATGGACGAAGCCATGGAAGTACTGGGTCAGGACTCTGGCAAAATCATAGCCCCCTGTCAGCTCATCCATGCGGGAGACGGTCTTGGTAATCTCTTTTTCCACATCCCGGATAAAATTCGGATCGTCAAAGGCAACAGAGCCGTAGTCATGCTCCTCTACCACCTTGGCCTGTACCTCACTGATCCACTTATCGAGAATGGTAGGCAGTGCATTGCCCTCTGGCATCGTGGAGATGGACATGTTTTTCATCAGCTCGGTATAAATAGCCACCGCCTTGCCGTCCGTACCGTACAGACGGCGCTCGGGAGTAAAGTCTGCCTTGGTCACCACGAACTTTTCTTTAAACGCAATCTGTTGGATCAACGCTTGGATGAAGCTTTTGCCGCTGCCAAATGGGCCGATGAACAGCTTGATGATGGAAGCGCCTTTTTTGACATGTTCGAGATCGGTGAGAATCTGCCTGGCTTCTTCGGCTCTGCCCACCATGATATATTCCAGCCCTCTGCTCGGAACGACTCCGCCTGCGAGCGACTGTAGAATTGCCGTTGAATCTTTCCGTTTGATGTTCATCGGTCTGCACCTGCTTTGATTTTGTCTAGGATGACTTCGTGCTCTTCGTAAATCTCGTATAGCTCTGCCGATGTATCAATCAGATTATCCCCGAGTGCTTCCATGGCCTTTTCATTTAAACTGTTGATAAACATACCAGGCAAGGCACCCTGGCTCTTGAGCCATTGATTGGCTTCAGTGAGCGGCCGCTCATAGTCTGTGAAACCCAATAGGAACTTGATCTCAAGTGGAGCTAATGCCTGCAAGAAGCGATCGGTATCCTGCTTGTCGTTACGTGTCGGGGCGAAAAAGGCTGAGAAATCGTAGGCGGCTAAACCTGCTTCGGGAGTCTTTGGCTCGTGTGTGTGAACGCTTTCGATTTGATCGATTTGTTCCATTTGCTCTCTTTGTTCGAACAAGGACTGCAATTCTCCGCTTTCTTTTTGCAATCTCTCTACCCGTTCCATATCAAGCGAAAAGTTTGGGTGGTTCTTCGCCTCTGCGGGTTCTTCATCGTCTCTTGGTGGAATCGGGCTGCCCGCCATCACAGGAGATTTTTTCTGTACGTTGACAAAACGGCCCCTCGATGCCGACACCGGGGTCTTTCCCTCTTTAATCGGATTGAAGTGGTCGATCAGCTTCTCCTTGAACCCTTCTGGGAGTTGGTCATAGTCCACCTTGATCTGGCGTTTCTCCCCGATCATGAGACGTGTCACATTTTCCGCCAGACGGAGCAGGTTGGTCAGATCGTCCTGCATCGCTTCCGTAGGCTGGTAGACAATCGTATTCCAAAAGATTTCCTTTTTTCGAGCCGTTCTGCCCATCACGGCACCGCGGAACAATGCTCTGTGCTCCTGGCGCTTCACTTCGATAAACCATCTGTCAGCAAGCCGGATTCCTGACTGCTCAAGCTCCTGCTTCAACAAGGGCAGACTCTCCTTGAATACCTTATAAATCTTCGTTTTATTGCCCCAGAAAAATTCCGTCTCTCTCGTTTTGCGCAGATACGGTTTCCAGAGTGTGATGGAGATGGAGTTGAGCTGCTCTTCTTTTTCCAAAAAGGTCTGGTAGAAGCTGTTGACCTCACTGCCCCCGCCTGACATCCATTCATGAGCGAGCGCTTCTTCATCCAGCTCCAGCAGCAGGTCATAGATCCAATCCTTCAGATAGCCGCCTGCTCCGCGCAGCCGATCCTTGTAGTAGTCATGCAGTCTGACCAGCATGCTGACATTGAAGGCAGCACTGCTGTTAAAAGAAAAATTGAGCAGTTCGTATGTAAAGAGAATCAGGTAGCTTAGGTCAGTCTCAAGGTAGTTACCACGCAGTGCCTGACCCCGCCAATAAAAGTACCAGCTCTTCTGTCTGGTATCCAGACGGTCAAAAGTCGTCCAGTAAGCTTGCAGAGGGATTGGAGCACTTGGCTTCTCCCCTTTTTCTTGGGAAAAACGGACCGAGTCTTTGACAAACTTGGGGTAGTTGGAGCTGACGATGATGGGTGATCCGTATTCGCTCGATTTGCGCTTTTTCGGACGGACGATCTCCTCTATATCATCCAAAATGGCAAATGGAGTTTTCATGTGGGCATATTTCGGGAGGATAATGGCGGCTTCATCGTAAAAGATAGAATCTGTCAGGGTATCATCATTACGACCCGATCCATCCTCTTGTGACAGAAAACCATCGAATAATCCCCTGGAGGAGGAAGCTGGTTTCGGCTCTGTTGCAGGGGCTGCTTCTGCTGAGGCTGTCCCACTGGATGTGTAAGCGGCAAACAGGCTGGAGACCGCGTGAGACGGACCCGTATCTTGCGCGATCTGCTTCGTGGTGCTTTCTGGTTTGGCTGTATCATGGGTTTGTTCATATGTATGGAATGACGAGGCTTGATCGGAGCTGCTTGGATCCTTTTTCATGGAATTCATCCATTTTTCAATAAATGACATATCAAACCACCCTAGCCTAATAAAATAATTTTTGACTGCTATTATTATCCAATGTTTTCATGTAATTCACAATATGACAGTTAGAAAATAAAAAGCTTCCGCCAGGTTCGCCAAAGACGTTCCAGCGGAAGATTTCGGTGGTTGGATTTATACTTTGAATCTGCCGATCATCTGTTGCAGTTCATCTGCCATATCGGACAATGCCACAGCAGATGCCGTGACTTCCTCCATCGTTGCCAATTGCTCTTCAGTGGCGGCCGTTACCTCACCGGAGCCAGATGCGGTCGAGCTGGTTGTCGCAGCAATCTGGTCAATCGCTCCAACGACTTGTGCCATGCCTTCTGCCATGTGGCGGGAACCTGTGGATACCTCCCGAATCTGCTCAGCCACGGCTTGCACAGAACGCTCAATCTTGGCAAAAATCTCACCGGTAGATGTAACGAGCTCAATACTCTCGGTAACTTCCTGCTTTCCGGACTCCATCGTCGTCACCGCATCCGCGGTCTCTTGCTGGATCGCCGCAATCTGCCTAGCGATCTGGCTTGCGGATTGGGAAGACTGTTCGGCCAGCTTGCGCACCTCATCGGCTACGACTGAGAAGCCGCGGCCTTGTTCGCCTGCCCGTGCCGCCTCAATCGCTGCATTAAGCGCCAGCAGATTGGTCTGCGCCGCGATCCCAGAGATGACATCGACAATCTGTCCAATCTCTTGTGAGCGCACCCCCAGCCCTTTGACCACGTCTGTCAGATGGTTCATCGTCTGATTCACCGTTCCGACCTGTACCACAGCTGTCTGCATTCCTTCATTGCCCGTATGTGCCATCTGTGCCGCTTGCAGGGCGGTTGCCGAAGTCGTCTCGGCATGGTCGGCCATCCGCTCAACAGTGGAGAAAAGCTCACTTATCGTCCTAGACCCTCTCTCCACACTGTCCACCTGCTGCTCGGTTCCCTGGGCCATATCCTGGATACGGTCCGCGATCTGCTCTGTCGCCTTGGAGGTCTGTTCGGCGCTCGCTGTCAGCTCTTCTGCGGAAGCCGCTACCTGCTCAGCATTGGATCGTACCTGCAGGATCAAGTTACGCAGGTTGGCAAGCATCTGGTTGAACGACTGGCTCAGCTCCCCCACCTCGTCTTGCGTCTTCACCTGCAGCTCTTTTGTCAGGTCTCCTTCCCCTTCGGCAATCTCTTTCATCTGGAGATTCACCTGTTGGATCGGTCTTGCAATCGAACGGTAGAGCCACACACCGATGCATACGCCTAAGACAACGGCTACACCGGTAATCACCCATTCAAGTGCGGTCATCATACTCTCAGCAGAAGCCTGTGCCGTTAAATCGCTTACATGTTTCTGTTCTAGCTCTTCTATATATCCTTTCACATCTTCATCCAAAGCTTTTCGGGCCGACCGTTCTTCGCCAAAATGCAAAGAGACCGCCTCTTCCCGCTTCCCCGCTTGATAGGATTGGCGGGCATGCTCACTAGCTTTTAGGAAGGTGTCGAATTCCTCTTTCATCGCTGCAATGCGGTCTTTCTGTGTGGGATCCTCGATCATGGCCGTTAATTCAGCAAAATAACCGTTGACCTCATTCGCTTTCTCTTTTATCTCGTCCGTAAACTGGCTGTCCCCTTGTAGCAGATAGGCCCGCTCATCGTTGGAAATACCAGTGATCCGGAACTGAATGGCTTTCATCAGGTAGGCGATTTCTTGACCCTTGATGATCTCTTGGTATGTCGCCCTTATTTTGTTGGTAAAAAACAGATTGTTAGACGTAAGACCGAGAATGATGGCTAGCATAATTCCAATGGTCAGGATCACTTTTCCTCTAATCTTCATCCAGGGATTCGTCCTCTCGTCGTGGCTGTGGTGTTGGTGTGGTGGTGTTGCGTTATTTCTATATAAGTTACCGGAATTAAGTTGGACGAAACATTTAAGGTAAAGATACTTAGTAGGTTGGAGAAAAGCCCCGTTTTGAGATTAGAACCGATCTTACGGACAGGTTGCCTACGTGTTACTCACCCGTCCGCCGCTAGTTGGGGATCTAGACTGTGTAAGTAATCGATTGGGTCTGGGAGGTTGAACAAGAATATCAACAACGGGGATTCAGGAAGATTGTTTCTGTGGCAATGTCAGTAGGTTATGGTTCCAGAGGGAGAGTACGACATCGATCTGGTGGTTATGTACGATTCCACTGCCGTTCGTGGCATATTGCCATAAGTCTTTTTTATCGAGTAGAAGATCGGGATGGTTTTGGATCGCTTCGATGATGCGTAACGCGTAGGCTTTATTTTTTTGAGACTTGCAGTAGCTGCCTGGATGAATGTTAGTTACTAGTCCTTCTTCACAAAGTCCCAGGAATGCGTTTTTGGGGCAGCCTTTCTTTTGGGAGCTGGTTCCGTGGCCGAATATGTCGGTGGCTGCTATGGACCATGCTTCTGTGGGGGTCTTGGCGTTGTTGATAAGTGCAAAAAAGACACAACGCTGATTGCGCTGTGTCTGATCTGTTTTATACCAACAATATCATTACATATGCTGTCAATATAATCAAAGATCCCCCCATGAGAGCAGGTATCATTCTACCTCTAACCGTAAACATGAAAGTAAGAAACATCAGAATAATGCCCACTATACTCAAAACAAACGCCATTAGCGTGGTTGGACCCCCGCCCCATGCCGATACAAGTGGATAAACACTACCGATCAGAAGCGAACCGAATAGATAACGCCGTCTTTGTGCTGACATGTTCTGCAGAGACCCTATCGGAAAGAGAAACGGCACCAAAATAAAAAGAAATACGACTACGGGGAACCATTTTGTCCAATCGAACACATCCATCGTTAACACGTTCCCTTCTCAGTATATACCTAACCGCATTGTGAACTAACCCAAAAAGGCAATGAACCTCCGTACGTGTAACGGAATATTACCCCACACCCTTCTGCATTTGCGTAAGAAATCGCATTTGAACCAATAGCCATGATAGCAAAAACAAAACTTGTAATCGTAGCAGGTACTTGCAATCCCGGAATCGCAAATGCAGTAATTGCTGCCCCTACGCTCGCAGCAGTTGCACCTCCGCCGATTAAGGCGGAAAGTTTATTAGCTTTACATGAATCCATATAAACATCTTTTCCATACCATCTGGAAATCGTCTTATTAGAACCACTACAGCTTGGTTTCACCACCATAATGGAAAAGCTATCGGAAGATTGGATATGCCCTTTTATTTTTTGTAAATCGCTGACTGTCTGATTAATTAGTTTTTCCGGTAATCCACTTTGTCGAGCCTTCTTTGCATCAAAGTTCAGGTTTCCATTTTCAAATTTCATATGCGGCGACAACCATTCAATTTCTTGTATCAGTTGATTATGTTGGGCCACTTCACTTGAAATGCGGTAGATTTCATCTTGAGACAACCCTATATACTGGGCCTTCTTCTGATCGACGATGTACCTGTTTTTCTTTATTTTAACAACTTGCTCCCAATTCATACCTTGCTACTGAGAATCAGGGATGACTTTGTCGGCCGCATAAGTGGAGGAGATATTCATACCAAATGACAAGGATACACACAGGATAAATGCTGTCATAATAGAAATGAGCTTTCTCAAGGTGAACCTCCCTACGATTTATTAGCTACGTTAATATATCAAACACAATTCACCTATTGGTATATTAAAATAATGGCAGGGAGACTCGTAATCCGTTAACAATTCTTTTGTAATTCCTCTCCAAATCAAAAAGCGCGACCTACACATTCGTGTAAATCGCGCATCATCGTCTTATGTATGGTGATCCGGACTGGGTTCGAACCAGCGACCCCCACCCTGTCAATTTGATGCGGTATGTTTCCACTGGTTTCGCTTAGTGGTGAAAAAGGCTTTGTAGCGCGGTTTTTGCCACTTTCATATGTTGTTTGGTTCCGTCTAATTTTTATGTTTTTCCCTATTCCGTGGTCAAAATGTGGTCAAGATGTGGTCAGTTTGTGGGCAGAAGCAAGTCAGGCAATCAGGCACAAAAAAAGCATGACGCAAAACGCGCCATGCCCCGATCCTAAATCTCACCAAAACATATTCAAATTCTTATAATACTCAAACTTACCTGCCTGACGTAACTCCCGAACTTTTGATGCAATGGTAGCCTCGGTCCTTCCCAGAGCAAGAGCCATCGTCCGAACGGAATCATACTCATAAAACTTACACATATATTCCAACTCTTCTATGGAGAAACGCTTACCGTGGTTGGGGTGAAACTCAGGATGGTATTTCATTCTCCCCTGTTCATCATACTCAATTCCCTCGTCATGTTCGATCTCCACAAAAGCTTCTTCCCCATGAACGATTTCATTTGGATTCATCTCCATATGGAATCACCTCCCTAACGCCCCTGCTACCGCGATTAGTCTACGAAGATGATCATGTGTGTACAGCTTGAGAAGTTCCAGCTTTCCAAATCTCTCCGCTCCCAACAGCAAAATACCAACAAGGGTGCAATAACCCCCCTTCTTCACGAGCCTGATTAAAAAACGCTGCTTTCCGTTCATCTTCTCAGCCTCCTTTTCATGCCTTCTTCTTTCTCCCATCGAAGACTTTGCTCGTCTCCACTTTCTCCCCGTAAAGAGCCAGCTTATCTTCACTCCAGTTGGTGAGCTTTTTCAAATCCGATGTAGATGGTTTGAGGATCGCCCAGGGCGTTACCCCTACTTCTAAAAAAGCATCCATCGCCAATTGATGCAGGTTGTCCGGGGTGAACTGCCACTCCGTTCGCGGGTAAAAATCCCACACATGGCTGTCTACCTCAATGGGACCTAGTTCCCGGACATAGGCTTTCATCTGTTCCTTCATTTGTTTGAGTGCCGCTTCGGCTCGCCAGATTTCTTTGGCTAGTTGTTCGGCTTGTTTCTTTTTCAATTCTTGAATCGCAACAGCCATTGGTTATGCCCCCTTCATCTGATGGTTTCGATAACATTCCCAGGCGAATCCACAGTGCTTGCAGGTAGCGGAGGGTTTCGCCGGGAAGAGAATGTGTGACTTTTCGATCTGTTTATCCAGTAAGCAGAATTTCTTTTCTATGGTCAGTGCGGTGTTGTATGCCCATATGCGTGCTGGTTCTACCGAAGCCTTGGTGTAGGTCTTGGAGGCAGCATACTTGTAGCGGAGAAAGTACAGTGTGGCTTGGATTGCGATCAGCGGCTTCATCTGTAACAGAGCCCATGCGTACAATGGCATTTGCATCGTGTTGATTGCGGTAGACGGATCGCGGTTTGTTTTCCAATCAATCAACCAGCCGTCTCCAACAAGGTCGATGTACCCCTGTAACTGCGGGCTGTCTGGTTTATCACTTAGCAGCAGGCAGAAATAAACTTCCGTCTCGCCCATGCCTGGCTGAGCAGAAGCGTTGAGCACCAGCCACTCTATCTCCATACGGTTTAGCGGGTAAAAATCTGCTTCGATCAATCCAGCGTGGATCGCTTCTTCTAATGTGCTGTCTGTTTCAATCATCGTTTGAATTGCCTTATGCACAGCTTTGCCCAGGGCAAGTGGTTGCGTGATCGGCTCCTTTTTACGCAGGTAGTACCTCAGATAGTAGCGGTACGGGCAAGACGCATAGATGCTCAGGCTGGTGTAGGAGTGGATCATGCGTTCATCGGCAATGGTGGCGTGATGGTGGAGCGACATAGTTCAAGAGCGAAGTGCTGCGCTTCTTTTGCCCAAGCTGGCCATGTCGGGGAAGCGTAGATGCGTAGCACATTTCTCAAGAGTTCCACACCGACCTTGCGTTCTTGTTCCCTAATGTGTGCCACCGCCTTTTGTAGCTTCCCGCTGTACACCCCCACCAGGTATGTGCGAAAGGCTTGATATCGCTGTGACTCAATGTACTCCTGCCATTCCTGCCAAATCCATTGACATGTACGTTGATAGTAGCCACGGTCTCTTTGTTTCAAGAGGAAAAGCGGAGTCTTAGAGACAAAACCAATCTGAGCCAGTTGTCTTGCTGTCAACTTTTCAGCGGGATGATAGAGACGACGTTCGGTTATGCTTCGAGTTTTGTATTTATCTATCACTTGTGACTCTGGTACTCCTGTAAGTAACGCTTCCAGACGACAAACACCGCCCGATTCATGGCAAAACCAGCATTTAAAGACCTGCTTCTGCGGGTTGATGGAGAGAAAATACTTATCCTTTCTCCCTTCGTCGCTTCGGCAAAATGGGCATTTGCATCGGACTTCTTTTCCAGTTTGACGTGGGGCGAACACAAGCTGATTCTTCTCAGCGAGTTGGATAATATCAGGAAGCATAGAACACCCTCCCTTATTTGTTTAATGAAAACCGCCTGCCCCATGCAGGAGCAGACGGCTGTTTGAATGTGTTAGATTAGGCTTAGACGAGATCAGGATACGGATGTCAGGAAGGTAAAGAAGTTCTCCTCTTCCGTCTCCATCTGGAATGGAACACCCTTTTTGATTTTTCTTGCCTCTCTCATTTGAATGTCACCCACTGCTAAAACCACGGAAGTTTGCTGAGTACTTCGGTTTAGCACAGTGATCTTGGCCCAAGGTTCACCGTTCGGGCGTTCTCCTTCCTCATAGGATTGAAGGAGATATGGTTTTTCCGTTTCAGCTTTATGATCACTGGATACGTCTTCTTTTTCCGGTGACACTTTTACGCTGCGTACCGCGCTGATCGAGCCGCAGAGTGCTTTGTATTCGTTATAATCCCGAACCAAAAACTGAAAGGCTTTCCCTTCCATACGGTCCAGGTATTCAATAACAGGATGCGTGTCGGGAAACAATACTCTTTCGCCTGAATCGAGCATCATAACGAAGCAGGCTTGGTTGTTGACCATAAACGGCGCTCCTTCTACGTGAATGACAGTTCCTTCAATCCAATGTTCGCTATAGGATTGGGATGGTTGCTCTACAGTTGTCGTTAGTGATTGGGGGTTGGATGGGTGTGAATGGTTTTGGATACAATTGAGGGAAGTTTGAAGCGGAGCTTGGTCGGTTTGATGTACCGACTTGTCCGATTTCGGTGGGGTTTTATACGTGGCTTCCTGCGGAGTTTGTGGAACGAGATGAAGCGGGACGACGTTATCTGGGCGGGATACGGTTGCTTCTCCCATGACTTTTCGTCTGTCGTCTATGTCTTCAATCTCGGTTTCATCCAGCAATCCAAGTCCGGCGATGGATAGTGTGACACGGCGCTTGGCTTTGGTTTCGGCTTTCATGAGGGCGTTGGCGAGATCTTTTCCTTTGAGTGTGCTGATCGCCACGGCTCCAACGGCTTCGTCGGTTCGTCCGTCTTTGCTGATGGCCCGGGCCGTAACGGCGTAGATGTCGCCCAAGCGCTCCCGTCCAATGATCGTGATGCTGATTCCATGCAGACGGCGCAACTGGTCGGTCGCATCCCGTTTCGCATAGAGTACCAACTTACCATCAAGGCGGATGTAGTCAAAAGGTTTGGTCAGCGGATTAAGGCCGATGCCGTCACATACGGCTTTGTAGTAGCGGATTCGCTCTTCGGCTGAGAGTCCTGACAGATCACCTGTGACGATTACTTTTTCCATGAGAACAGCTTGATCTCGGGTCATAAGGGTGTTCATAAGGATCGCTCCTCTCTGCTTATGTTTTAAAGGGATTTTTTTACGGGTGGTTTAGTCTTCATTTGGCATCATGATCGTAATCACTGGTTCCAAGTTATCTCCCGGATGGCATTGGGCTTTTAAGATAACCTTACCTTCTACCCCGTTGCGATGTACGAGGAGAGAATAATAGATCGTAGATGACGTGCAACCTGCCTCCCGATTGATTCCCATTGCAATGGCAACATGAAGCATCCAGAGAACATCCCACAGTCGTCCATCTTCGGACTGACCATTCTCTCGGTCGCTGTGGCTTGGAACGATGATATCGTGCCAAACCGTGCTGGTAACGGCTGTTGGAACTGAGATACCTGCCTCTTTTGCCATTTCGGTTACGTCAACCAGAACTCCGTCTTCAATTGCTTGTTTACGCGTGTATTGGAAAATGATATCCATTGTGGATTCCGCCTTTCTTTTTGTTGTTTTTAAGAGAAATGAGAAAGAGAGCTTCCTTGTAATTCTGGAAACTCTCTTGTGATTTCTAAAGGCCGAAATTGAAGGAAAGCTGACCTTCGGCTAATTGTCGTTGTTTTCTGCGCTTCGATTGCCCCTCTGCCTTCCACACGTCGATGGTGTATGTTTTTGGTTTCTCGGAAGTTGAGCTACCGGAAGCTGTGTGGACGGCTCCACGATGAGGATGGTCTCGTTCCATTTCCTTTCCTGTACGGGTAGGCTGCGGCAAGTATACGACTTTGCCAGTTTCCACATTTCCAAGAGTGCCAACACCAACAGCTTTGACGGCATTGTGAGATACTGCGGTTCGTTCCAAAGACGTTTCTCCAGACGGCTTGACGGTTGCGAGCCCGATTACCTGCTCCGAAGCTGTTTCCGCGAATGTTTCCGTTACAGCCGATCTCGTCTCCTCCGTCTCTACCATCGGCGGCAAGCCACATAGTCTCCGTGTTTCATTGGCAAGAGCTTTGATCCTGGTATGAAGCACCTGCTTAAAGTCAGCCTCTTCCACCGTCTCCACATCTTCCAACTCTTTTTCGGCCAACTTCGTCCAAGCGTCAGCCACTTCAGAGTCAGCAAAACATTCGGCCAGATCGGACGCGAGAGCGGATTGAGAATCGCGGGCGTACTTGGCAAGTTCGCTGCGATCCAGCCTTCCCTCAACCAGTAAGGCATGGCCACGGGCGGACATGATGGTGAGGAACTGAGCCATCTGTTGGCTGCCGTTATAGACCAGATAATAGACCCGGCATTCCCGTTCCTGGCCAATGCGCCATGCGCGGCGGGCAGCTTGACGAACAGTGGATACTTCATACGACAGCTGATTGTAGATGGTCGTCGGCCATGGTAATAAGTCCAATCCGACCTCTACCAGTTTCATGTTGCATACGATCACCTTTACACCCTGTTCTGCCATCGTTTCAAGACGCTGTTGCCGTTTTTCTGGAGACGGCTCATCCAAGATCGTCGCTTCTATGCCATGTGCCTGTAGTACATCACGGGTTCGCTCATTCATCCCATAGCAATCAGTGTAGGAATTGTAAATGACAACCCCTCTGCCTTCTGCCAATTCCTTTTTAACGATCTGAACAAGCTGCCGTTCCTTTGCGTGAAACCGTTCAGCAGGAAAAGCTGGAGCTGAGATCACGACACCATCCTTTTCTGGCGCATTCGGTGCTCCAAACACTACCTTCGCACCTAAATCGGGACGATCCGCATAATTGGTCGTGGCTGGAATAAAGCGTGACCATGCTCCTTGACTGCCAAGCACGGAACGTCTTTTACACTCTTGTTTTAATTCTTCATGAAAACCGGCGTATTTCAGGCCGTGTTCGGGGTCAAAGTCGATAAATACAGGGATTTCTTTTAAGGAGACAAGGGGAAGCCCTAAGTCGGGCAATTCGAGGAAACCTGCCTTGTGGAGTAAAAATTGGGCGGTTAATTGCGGGGCGATTCCTGCCTGTTCACGAGGTTGTTGGGGAACACGTCTTTGGCGGGTAACCCACCCTACGTCGTTTACCTCTTCTCGGAAGGTGATCACTTGTTTGAGCTTTCCGAAGCGTTCGGCCCAGGACACCATACCGGATGTGTGGTTAAATCCTTGTTCCAGCAATGCTTTGGGGTCGGTACGCCAGAGGATTTCTTTGACGCTGGTGGACTTGCCATTGACCAGTGTTCCAGTCAGCAGGAGGTTTTTCTTAGCGGAGCGGACAATCTGGTGAAACGCATCTCCCCGGCCAGAGCCTTCTGCTTTGCATTGATGTACCTCATCTACGATGGCAAGGTCGAAAAACTTTTTCATCTTTTTAAAAATCCGTGCGATGTTGGCACGCGGTCTGTTACGGGTCTCATTGCGGGAACGGAGCGCTGGACGCCAGAGTTGACTGTAGCACTGATCATTTTCTGCAATAGTTGGTATAACCTGCTTGTTATTCGTGCAGACCATAATCCGGTTGCTTCGTTTCCACTTCACTGCAAACCCTTTGGGTAGTCCGTTTGGCAAAAGCTGATGGTCACGGCACGCCTGCCAGATCTCTTCCATACTTGGCGGCATTCCTTCCGCACAGTCCGACCATTCCAAGGGAACATGTTCCTCGGCGTCTTTATCATAACGCATCAGTACTCGTCCACAATCTGGGCAATGCCAAGCGTATGTGGTAGTGCCAGCGATCCGCTTCCAGTTGCCCCCGAAGTACGGTTCGGATTCCAGCTTGGCCCGATCAATTCCAACGAGCCAAAAAGAAAGGCTCTCTGGTTTATAACCTGCCCGTACCCTACGTAGCAGAGCCAATGCGTCTTCCGTTGTACGAATAATCTCCACTTCTGCGTCCACCGTTCCGCGGATTTCCTTGTTCCGCCACTTCTGCAATGTAATGCTTGGCGCAGACAACAAGACAGCGGTTCCCCGCTTCGCTCCGTTCCGTTGGCGCTGGTCATGGATCACCTTGCTGACACCGATGGCAATCATACTTTTACCTGTTCCCATATCCCCTGAGCAGATCACGCTGGATTCATAGGTCAGCGTATTGACCAATCCTTGAATCATGTGCGCCTGCGCGGGAAAAGGAACACGCTTCATCGTTGCAATAGACGGATCAAGCGGCTGGTCTGGACTATGGCGTGGTTGCTTTTCGTTGAGCTTCTGGGCCAGAATGGTTGCATTGGTGCGAAGGTACTCGTTCATGCTCATGCCTTGCACATACATACCCTCGACCTTGGATGCTGGTATGGGAAGTCCGCCTTTTCGGATTGCTGTTTCCACGATATCTAGCATCTCGTTCTCGTTGACTGTCAACTTGACAACCTCAAGGTGCTCCCACATAGAAAAGCTTGGGTTACGTATCACCTGGAGCCTTTTCATACAACCACGTAAAAGATCGGCATAACGCCAGCTCCATTCAGACGGAAGCCCGAAACGATGGGCCACGTGCTTACCAATTGCTCTACGCATATCCCCGTCGATAGCAAAGATGTAGGCGTCTTTGTCATTCTTAACTTCCAAAAGTCCGTTTATGGTAGCTCGGGTGTTGACTATCATTCCATGCGTCACATCGCCTAACCCAATCGGCTTTTCTAAGCGGCGATATTTATCAAGCAACGAACGCTGGTATCGTCCATGGCCTTCTACATGCAGTTCACGACCTTCAAGAAAAGCTGCGCTGATCGCCTTCACGCTTGTATCCAAGCCGACATAAGACGCTCCAACTAGTTGCTTCCTATTGTGGTCGTCCGTCTCTACCACAGCAAAATGCAATGTCGCTTCAAAGTACCTGTCACTAGCGGCCAAATAAATCTTCATAGTAATGGCCCCGAAGGACATCAACGGGGTACTCACCCCGAAGAATATACCTTCGGGGCGCTCCCCCTTTCTCATGCAGTTTATGTGGTCTCAATCAAGAGAGATCAAACACACCACCTGGCGTAAACACACGCACCATCGACTTGTAGTGTTTCGTAACGATCTCTCCGGTTTGCTTGCCTTGCTCATCAAATTGACTGGATGTTTCTATAATCTGTTTGGTGATTCCCACCAACAAATGCGTTCCCAAATTCCCACCGACTACTCCAGCTGCAATCGCTGTTGCAAAATGTGTAGGTTTTAGTGGCAACATGGGGTTTTTTAGTTCCAGCTTGCGGGATTGATCCGGTTCGAACATCCCTTCCGCCTGAGTAAACAATGGTGACTCCAGCAAGTCCCTTGCTACCTCTTCCACGTGGAGCCTGCCTGCCCGAAAGATCTGTACAGGTTCAGTACAAACCGGAACATGAAACCTGACATCATCCGGTTCATCCAATGGCGGCAAGAGTTCAGGTCCACCCGCTGCAAGTTCTTTTAAATACTTGGCAGTCGCCTTTTGTTCCTCCCCCTTCATTTTTCCGAAGGTACCAAAGACAACAACCTGCTTGAACTGAGGGTAGTGGTCATCCGTAAAACGATAGACTTCGATGTTGGAAAAACGGCTTGCGAGCAACGCAGCGCTATCTGCCAACACGTACTGTGGAATGCAGAAAGCAAGCAATCCGTCTCTGATCAGCACGTTCGTGGATGCATTGGTTAACCGCCGCAGAAAAATACTCTCGGTTCGTTCTCCAAATCCGTCTGTGTAGGGTGGATTGAGCCACAGGAGCGAGAACTTCGCTTCCGTCCGCATATTCTCATAGCCGTCATGGATGACATGATCCAGCAGCATCCGAGCCGCATTCGCCCGTTCGCTTTCCAGTTCCACCCCATAGCTAAAACAGCTTGTCTGCTGGCTGTTCAGTTCATCCGCGATATGCTTGAGTGCGATTCCTTTCCCGCAGCACGGATCGAGGATCGAAACAAATCCTTCTCCTTCGACCCGCAATCTCTTTGCGATGAGTCGAATCTCCTTTTCCGGGGTGGCATAATAGCTGCCCTTGCTTTCCGAAGATATACGAGCCATTTATACGCCTATCCGCTAAGAACCGTGGGAGAGAAACCCCTCCGCATGTTCGTGCGGAAGGCTTCCCTCCCTTTCCTATATGGATGTTGTCACATGAAACTATTCCTTGAGATGGTGCCAAACAGACTTAGTTTCACACCGCAATCTCGATCTGCATTTTACTAGCGTATTGCTTTCTCATAAAAAACGGGATTTTTGCTTGTGCCAGCTTACGGATCACTGCACCAGCTTTCTCCCGTTCGTCCTCAACGAAGCAACGTCCATGCCTGATCAGTTGGCGGAACGCCTGAGCTTGTTCGTCTTTGAGCTGTCCGGCCTTCAGTATGCTCCGTAACCTCGCCTTAATCTCCTTACTCTCCTGCAGAGACCAACTATCACGCATCATCCTTCTTCCCTTCCTCGTCCAGATAGCCAGCTTTTTTCATGCTGTAGAAAGAATCTTGGCAGATGATTACATGATCCAGTAATGGGATTCCCATGATCTCACCTGTCATGTACAGGAGTCGAGTGACTTCGATATCTTCTTTACTCGGTGACGGGTCCCCGCTCGGATGATTATGTACGCAAACAACGGAGTAAGCGCCGCGCTTCATTGCTTCTCCGAACACCTCTCGTACGTGAACCACTGTAGCATCCAAACATCCTACAAACAACGTCTTTTTGCCAATTAACCGGTTTTTGGTATTGAGGTATAGGCAGACAAAGTGTTCTTGCTGCAGATGTGCCATTTCTGGTTTCATGATCTCCATAACCCTACCTGGATTCATAAGGGAGGGAGCAGGCTTCATTGGCTGGGACAGCAGTCGGATCACAAGTGTAATAGCTGCTATCACCCGCTCCGAGGCAGACAGGTTGATGCCCGTCTCTTGAGCGATTTCCTCTGGCCGCAAGTTAGCCAACTGTTGATATTCGAAACTGGCCAGCTTGCCGCACGTCTCCGGCGTGGCCTGCGCCCCCAAGAGGAGCGCGAACAGCCTTTGTGTGTCGAGTTCAGCTACTCCATGATAGCTCAACTCTCTTCTCACTTTCTGATAAAAATTCATATGTACCTCCTTGCACACGAACGCAAAGCCATGTGGCTCAAACGTTCGAGCCACATGTTTTACGCCTTGTGGAAGGCGGATTTTGGTATTTTTATGTTGAACTTCCGCTGATCCATGAGACTTGCGCCGACTGAATCGCGAAAGATTCTAAAGATGCAAAAAAGCCCTTCTACACCCGAAATGGGCATAAAAAGGCTTTAATTTGAAATAGAAATGTCGCCACAAGCCAAACCGCTACCTAGCAGTAGCTTTGCGGTATCTGCCGCCGTTTCCGATACGGTCACCCCTCATGTACTTGGCTCATCTGCTTATTGCAGATGGAAGTTGTTGCGGGGAATACTGATTTGCATATCCATGAGCTGGAACAAATTCTGCTCACATCACTATCGGGGATGCGGGAATCTGTTCGGTTCATATCCTTACGTCTTGCCGCCGATCTGGCAAGGTTCGTAGCCTTGAATACAAGGACTTATCATTTTACTGACATTATAGGATAGGATTTGAGAATATTTCAAGAGCTTTTTAACTTACGTCTCCTAAAAAATTCTTATTCTTTACTTGTGCAATAACCTGCTCTTTTCCAGACCAGGGCAGTCTTTCTTTTACTATACACGTTGCGAATCAGCGTGCCGGAATATCAAAAAATGCTCCCTGATCAACTTGACAGTTGCTGGGGAGCATTTTTTGATGTTGGAAAGCAGTGTCAGATCTATTCATTCTTTGGACAATTCTTCGTAACAGATCATGTTTTAGTTGGAATGCTTGGTTCATACAGCTACATCCTGCGGGGTCATCCGTGGAGTTCCAGTGTTCCCACGCTCACTTTGCCCAGATCGTATTGCTTCCTGTTCCATGTTCTCAAGCTTATTTTTCGCTTGGAATTGATAATGCATTGCCTCACAATAAGCTTGGTCATTCTCTGCTTGAATGGACCATCTTTCCATTTCCTTCGCATAGTGAAGCAACTCATCCCACTCTTCCACCTGTTGAAAGTAGTGCAGCACCTGCCGATAGGCATCCAGCTTAAGATTTACGGTCTTACCAGTGATCTCTGTATATTGCTCCGGCAATAAATTGATGTAGGGAAGCAAGTTATACAAAGCTCCTGCCACTCTCCATCCAATCCCCTTTTGAAACTGAAGCAGGAAACGCCTGTAGTAAGCGATCACCATCAAGTCAGTAATCCGCCCCTCCACCTCAATAATCTCCTCATAGTAAGGAAGCAAATCCGCCTCTGAAAACGAATGGTAAAACTCTTCGGCCTGGATAAACAAAGAATATCCCGACTTTGATTTACTTTCCAGTGTAAGTGCAAAAAGCTCATGGGCAAGACCATCTTTTCCCTGCTCCAAACACTTCCGAATGAACTGAGCACATTTTTCCGGGTACAGCCTTCCATCCGTTTGCCGGAAACACTCTCCTATAAAAAGTTGGTAGAAGTATCCTTTTGGTAAACCAAGTGCCTCTGTCATGGTATCCAATTCATCAAGGCTGATGAATTGCTTCCCGTTCAATATTTTGGACAGTTTGGGTTCGGGCAACTGACAGACTTCAGCAAAATGACTCTGTCCTTCAAATTTCTCTAGTATGAGTCTCTTTAGTTCCTGTCTTAAATGCAATCGGATTAAATTGGGATCAGGATCTTTCATCAAGCGGATGCACCTCTTACGTTAGGGAGGTTCCAGTAGCGAAGATGGCATCTTTTATAGAGATTCAAGCTTCCAGTCTGCTCTGCCAGGTTGAAGAGGGCCGCTACTTCGAGATTCATCTGTCCGCTCTCTCCTGTCTGCTGGAAGTAGTTTGCCCTCACACTTCGCAGTTGAATGGCGAAACGGATAAGTGGATCGTGGGCGGGGAGTTTGCACATATCGGCCACTTCTTCCTTGTAACGATCAAGCGTGTCTCCTGCTTCTTTTACCATCCCTTTATTCAGATAAGCTTCGACTGATAGTGGAAGCAGCGAATACAATTCCTCTCTTGTGGTAGCTTGGCTCAATGAATCTAAGATCTGTTCTGTCTTCCCCATTTCAATGTTTAGCCCCGCCTCGATTTGGACCGCAATCTTAGAATAATGCTCATTGATCGTCGAGAGCCGCTCCGTGATCTTCATCGCTTCCGCTGGACTCCCTTTTCCTTGCAATGCAACAGCCTGGTACCGTAAGGCTTCCCCAAGATTGGCTTCATCGGACGTTTCGGAAGCTAGTTGTTCCAGTTCTGTTGCATATTGTAAGAGTTCGTCCCACTCTTCCCTCAAGCTGCAGGAATGAAGAACTTGACAGTATGCTTCTGCTTTCAGATTGACTCTCGCCGCTGTATCAGCACTTCCATAATCGGGGTAAGAATCTGGCAGACGGTGGAGGTATCCGACCAATTGGTGGAGAGCCTCCATTCCCTTTTTACCGTACCCTTTTTCGCGCAGAATGAGGAAACGCCGATAATAAGCAATAGCAAGGCGTTCAGTCAGCCGTTGCTCTGATTCAATCAGTTGCTGGTAGTATTGGAGCGACTGTGCTCGTAACGGTGAATGGAAGACCATCTCCGCGATCTCCATTAGGATATCGTTACGTTTATAGTTGTCCCTTTCTTCCATGACAAGTTCCATGAATTCCGTTTCTTTGTCTTTTAATCCAAGTTCAATGCATCTGAGGATGAAGCTGCCGCACTTAGAGGGGCGAAGCCGACCATCATTGTTGCAGCACTCTGCTTTGAAGTAGGAATAGTAATATCCTTCTGGTAGATCCAGTGCCTTCGTGACAGCATCCAATTGATACAACATGAAAAGCTGCTTGTTGTTAAGAAGATTGCTGATCGTCACCGGTTCAAGACCGACCGCTTCGGCTAGCTCTTTTCGCTTCCAGTTTTTTTGTTTGATGCGTTGTTGGAGTTCTTGACGCAGCTCCATTCGGATCATCTGTGGATCGAACGTGGCAATCATAGAAATGACCCTCCTTGGTATAAAAGATATTCTTTTTTGGATTTTCTCTTTACTACTTATTATTGTAAAATTTGTTTACCAAATTTCTCTCAAAAAAGTAGTGTGGAACGGTCACAAAAAAGAAAGATACCAAGGAAGATCACAAATAAGGAACGATCCAAAGAACGTTCCTTGTCAAATGAGATATACAAACTCTCCATAATGTATATTATATGGTGGGTTTTGGGATTAATAAACATGCTGTACCAGTATCCAGTATGTTAGTAACTCGTTTGCCTCACGGATTTTATTACCCCTTTTCCAAAGGTCTAGCTAAACCCTCGTAAAACTGAATCTTCTCTTGTTTTTAAATTTCTGAGGATAACACGAGAAATCTTGGCGCTTCCATTGGATAGGTCAGATTTTCCTATACAAAAAATAAAACATTAAGTATTATATAAACAATTATGGTAACACAAGGATACATGGCCTTTAAGATGTAGACTAGTATTTTTTCACAATAATATAAATATTTTATATAAATAAAAAAACATACAAAACATCAGATTTCATAATTAGCTCTCTTAGCACAAAAAATTAATTATATAGTGAAAAGAGGTTATCATATTGAAAAGTTTATTTATTATTGGAAATGGATTTGACTTGTCGCACAGGCTCAGAACAACTTATGAAGATTTCCATCAATATCTTCAAACGGAATACCCTGATGCCAGCGGCGATGAATTCACAATGCCCGAACCCATAATGATGCCAGATGGCGATGTAATATATGATGATGATGTGGTTGTATCCTTTCTATTGCGTCTAATCTCTAATGCAGAACCAAATGGAGATAAATGGAGTGATCTTGAGAATTCATTAGGTTATTTAAACTTTGATGAATACTTTGATAGTATTCCAGATATTCTGGATGAAGACGGAGACCTAGATTTTTGGAAAAACATGTACAATACCGAAGATGTGGCATCGAATCTCGTTATACCTACACAAAGGATTACAGGTTTTTTTTCGGATTGGATTAATACAATTGAGATTAATGAAGCAACTCGGAAAGATGATTTTGCATCCTTAATTAATAAAGAAAGCGACCTATTTTTGACCTTTAATTATACAAATACATTAGAAATACTGTATGGAGCGAAAAATGTTTGCCATATACACGGTAAACAGGGCGGCAGCCTATTGCTTGGGCATGGTAATGATACCGACAACTCTGAGGAAAACATGGGCAGGTATACCGGATCAGAAAACGCACTCCAAGAAATTCAAGATTCATTAAGAAAAAATACTGCTGGAGCAATTAAAAAACATCAGGACTTTTTTGACAATCTTTCATCTGATGTTGACAAAATATACTCATACGGATTTTCCTTTTCCAAGGTCGATCAAATATACATTATTGAGATTTGCAAGAGACTGAAAACCACTGATGTGATTTGGTATTTAAATGATTTTGATAATATTGATCAACGTGAGCAGTACAAAGACGTAATACGGTCATGCGGGTTTAAAGGTCATTTTAGTACATATCATATTTCGTGAAAGTTGCCTTTGTAAATTGTTTCATCTTTATATTATGAATTTTGTAAGGAAGCACTATTACCATGCTTTTGCTTTTGTTTTTATTTGATTAAGATACTCTAAGTATTTAACGTCACCCTGCCAAACGATCATACAAATGATCTCCCTTGTTAAATTCTAACGATAGAATATTGGTGGATTGGCAGTAGTCTCCTTTGTAATAAGTCCTAAAATTAAAAAATCTAAAATCGTACCATAATAACAAATAACGCCGCTATTGTTGCTAGTGGCGTTATTTGTTATGCTCCAGGAACTGCTTCACGAGTTAATTGCCCTGTCAGCGGTTGTGCGGTATTTCCACTCCGCTTACCAGATTTTTGCCCATCTATTCTTTCTCAATCAGCTATTCGGATAACTTGTCACCACAGATTTTAACTGGTTCCGTGACTGATGCTGTACTTCGTGTCCACAAGTTCCTTCATAATAAACCTCCAACGCCGGTTCTCGTCATTTACTCCGGTTAGAAGCTCTCGCCTGAAGCTCGTTAGGCAAGCCATTCTCCAAAGTGCGAGTGCTCTAGCATTAAAACTGCCGAAGAACCCAGCTTCTAAAAGGAACCTCACTCATATCTTCTGCTCCACTTACCCTCAAAATTTTCTGTTATGAGTTTTTGGCTCTCATTTTGGATGCACCAGTTTTCAAAAGGTTGATCTGACGCGGGGTGTATTTTTCATCAAAGCAAAAACCCGTAACAGAAAGTAAGTTCTGTTACGACTTTTGCTTTGATGACTCATCAGTTTCCTTTATCAATGTAGCCAAATGTATGTGTATGCATTATTAAATCTAATCCGCCACTCTGGAGAAAGGAAATCTAATAAATAACGTCAAAAATAAAAACCCGCCATTATTGGCAGGTCTAACAACATACACTACTAATTCTGATTCAATCTTACACTCCAAAATAATTTTAAAACAAAATTTTTAAGTTAAATTTAATCGCCAATAACCAAATGGGTTATAAAACAAATCGTCTTGTGAGTACATTCCGCATTCTTCATGTTTTAATGAATAAACAGACGAACTCGGACTTAATTGAAATGTATCACCCTGTTGGAGAATATTATTCTCTGTTAATAAATAAATGAGAAATGTTGTCAATAGATAACCTGCATCTTCTGCAGACATGTCCGTTGTAATAATAGCATCTGGGTATCCTAAATTATGCATCCCACAGGAATAATACGTATGATCATCCGCTAAAAGGGTCACATATCCATGGAATATTTCTACGATATCTTCAGACTTTGTAAACTCTAACCATCTTTCAGAAGTATGAGCTACGCCTGATGACTCTATTTTAACAGCTAATCCCCCTGCTTTAAGCAGACCACTTACTGCATAATTTATATTGGTAAGCGAGCGTAAGTCACCCGATTCACCTATTAAATAGATCGTTAAATTATGGTCATCTATTTCCTTCAGTTGCTCATCTGTAAAGTTGCCTGCATGCATAAAACTTTGAGATAGATTTTCGTCACGTTCATATATTTCAACAGTATATGTATCTTTTGTTTTACTGTTAATCAAATGTTCTCCAGCAAGTATATACCCATCACTTTTTGATGCTACCGCTGTAACGATCTCACTCTTGTTTTTCCATCGACCTGGTACCCCAACAATCGTTTCGATTACAGAATGCAACTCTCTCCACCCTCTTACTTAATATTTCATGTACTTTGAACTTCAGTTTTTAGTAATAAACAATCTTTACAAAATAAGAAGTAAATTAATGATTCCCCGATTACAAAATCCACTGTAGATATTGCATTTCTCTCATTCCCGTAAGTTTCCCCTGTGATCGTAGACACATATATCATTTCTTTCGAGCAACATGGGCATTCACGGTCTATTGGACCACTCGCATACAATGGTGCACCAAGCAATCGACATATATACTCATCACCAAAAGATTCAAATGCTGATTCATAGCTTTCATCATCCACTGGTATATCACCTTTAAACATATTCATTAATTTCATATCCATTCTTGGCAATGGTGAAGGAATTTTATCTTCAGCATCCATTTCCCAGTTTTGAGTATTGTTTTGATGGAGAATAGTTATCTGATTCTTTATCGGATCAAGTTTGAATGTTTGTGGTTCCCAATAATAAGAACAATTCAAACAAGAAATTAACGGAAGTTCTTTCAGATTATCTATTCTCACTATCGCCAATCTCGGATCGGATAAATCAAAAGTAAAAATCTGATGTAAACTCTCTTTACAATTCGGACAAATCGGTAACTCCCACGTTTGTCCACCGAAAAAATGTCTAGAGTGATCTGTTCCCTCCACTACTCTAAACCCAATAAAGTCCTTCCAGTGTGGCCCTACTTGAAAACTGTAAGGCTTGGTAAAATCACCTGTAAATGGTCCTAATAATGAAATATCAATCATCCTCCTTGATAACGTCGTATTCATCATAGCAAAAATTTCCTTGAATATAAACATACCCTACGTAGCCGTTTAAGCATACGTAGGGTATATGTATTTACGCTACTTTACTACTTCTTCGGATAAAGCTTTTTTCCATATTGGACGGCTTCTTTTAAACCCTCATTATATTTCTTCCCATATAAATCTTTAACATCCCAAACATCTTTCGCCAGCCTTTGCCTTGCATTCAAACCAGCATCTTCTTTCATTGTTTTCTTACCTTTACCTGCAAATGTTCTGGTTTGAGCATGATCAACTTTTGTCATTTTCACGGCTGGTCCATTGTTTCTAGAAACACCTTGAGTTTTATTATAGGCATTCTGTGGGATATGGTGTCCAACTTCGTTTGGACCTTTAACTTTGTCAACATCACCAAATTTTCCGCCGTTTATCGTTTTCTTGGTGCCACTCTTACTACTATTATTAGCTAACATTTTTGTTATCTTGCCAGCATTTTTAGTTACTTGTTTTACTACTACCGGGGCTGCTACACGTACAATGACCCCAATAAGGAAAATCAAAGCGGGATTATGCCCATCTGGATCATTATACTTCAGCGGATTATTCCATCCATACGTATACAAGTTCAAGCTATGCGGATTACTAACCTGCCCCTTGTACGTATCCTCCGTGATAAACCGTCCCACGTTTGGGTCGTAGTATCTAGCCTTCAGATAGTATAGCTTCGTCTCAGGATCATAGAACTCACCGCTGTATTTGAACGGATTGGACATGCTTTCCCTTTGGCTAGTGATATTGCCCCAGACATCATACTGGTACTCATTGAGAGTGACGCCGCTCTTGTCCTTGACATACACGATATCACCGTGGCTGTTTGGGTAGTAGAAGCCTTCCTTCGTTACGGTTCCGCTCATGTCTTGTCGGAACACCAGCTCTTCGCCCCAGAAGTTGCGGGCTTTCACCTGATTGGAGGCATCCAGTTCCTCGATCACTTTGTCGTCGAGATAGACGTACTTGGTGGTGTTGGTTCCGGTTGTTTTGGTGGCTCGGAGTTCGCCTGGATAATAGGTGTAACTGCTGGTGATCCCTTCCATCGTGGAGGTGGCCAGGCGGTTCAGTTTGTCGTAGGTGTATGTCGCTGCTGACTCATCCAATACCGCATTGGTGGTCATTCCCTGACGGTTGCCCCGGGTGTCGTAGGTGTAGGTACGGGTTTCTTTCGGAGTTTTCTCGTCGATGATCCGGTCGATCTTGTCGTAGCGGTATGTTCTGGTTTCCGCATTGCATGTTTGTTGGCTGAGGTTGCCGAAGCCGTCGTAGGTGTTCGTTTCTTTCCAAACGGAGGTTGTTCCTTGGGTGTGAGACAACTCCTTCATTTCGCCAAACGAATTGTACAGCTTAGTAATACCAGTGTTATTCGGGTATTTGATGGCGACCGTCTCATCCTGTGGCGTTGTGGTATACGTATATTCAACAGGTGTGGTGCCAAGCGCTGTACTGGACAGTTGAGTCATACGACCGAGGTTGTCGTATCTGTAGGAGACAGTCGGCCCATTTGGATAGGTAAACGTGTCAATCCGGTCATCCGCGTCGGTGTATCCGATCTGGTATTTGCGTGAAAATACGGTCTGGGCGGTTCGGCGGTTAAACGGGTCATATTCATAGGTGATCGTGTGATTGTTGTTCCGTTCGCTTATAAGATCTCGGCTGAGAGGGTCATAGTCTTTGTCCTCTGTGTAGACCGTCACGCCACTTGTATCTTTGATGCTGGTTACATCTTCTTCATAGAGCGGGGTGTACGTATACTCGTAGGTGTTTTGACTTTTGTCCTTGTACTGGCGGACTTCCCCTGTTGGCGTGTAGACAAAACTCTCAACCGTTCTTGTCAACGGGTTCGTCTCGGTCAATTTCCAGGAAAGGTTGTTGTAGGTGTATTCTGTCGTACGTTTGGAGTTCTCCACCACGGCCTCAAGATTGCCGTCGGAGTCGTATTCAAACTGATATTGATTCAACTCCGGGTCTCTAATTGAGAGAAGATTCCCTTCATTGTCGTAGTTGTACGTCCAGCTTCTGGCGATATTGGCTTTGTTGGAGACGGTTTTTCCTGTCTGGTGGCCAAAATCGTTATAGGTGAAGAGGGTTGTCCTCTGCTGAGTCGTGTCCCCTGTTTTTTCTACAAGATCAGTGACCAGTCCTGTTTGGTCTTTGATCTCCAGAGTATCAAGACCTCTTGGGTTTTGAACACGAGTTGCTGATTTCGGGAGATAAGTCCCGCCACTCATCTTCTCCGCCGCATTCGCATACGTATAGTTCGTCCAGTGGCCTACACCATTGACCTCTGAAGAAAGGGAACCATCCGGGTTATAAAAATACTGTGTCTTAAGATTGTCCATCCCAAACGGAATACTTGTTTCTAAGTTAGTTCCGTCAATGGTGTAGGTGTTTTTTTCTAATGTGCGTGTCTGGTTATTGGCAATCTCTTGCTTAAGCTCAATTTTGCCAAATGGATTGTAATAAGTCTCGATCCGGCTGTTATCCGGGAAGTGCTTGGTTACTTTGCGGGTGGTCTCGTCATAAGTATAGCGGACCAGACGTGTCAAACCTTGGCTGCTGAAGGTCTCGTCCGTGACTCGGTTGAGACTGTCGTACTTGTAAGTGATGTTGCTGCCGTCTGGATAGGACTGAGACAGCAGGCGTCCCAGCATATCGTACTGATAGTTTACACGAAGAGTGGTTCCCAGACCATCCCCCAGATCGGTTGTGAAGGCCTCCGAAGTCACATACATATCCTTCGAATCGTAGGTGAAATTTTTGACTAAGGTTTTGTTGGTATTGCCGTAGAACGTCTCTGTGACCTGAGTAGGTACTCTGCGGTCTGCTGGATACACGTAAGTTTTTTCGACCTTGTCATAGCCGATTTGGTTCGGATACGTGTCAGTGGTTGTTTCTGATAACAACAGCTTGCTGATATCATCGTAAACAAAGGTCTCGATATGTTTACGGGTGGTGTCTTTGCTTGTCTTCGTTATAGAGGACACTTTGCGAAACTCTGTCAGAGAATCAGACCATTTTTTATAGAGATATTGGGTGGTGTTTCCTTTGGCATCGATCTCTTCGATGATATCTCCAAGTGAATTATACGTAGATTTGGTTACGACAGCGTAGTTCTTCACAGCGTCCGTGTAATCTACTACGGTTGGGTTTTTCAGATAGTTGAACGTAGCTGCGGCGGTGGCTGGCAACTCTAAGAATGAAAACTCATAGGTTGGTTCGGTGTTGTTGCCGTCGTAAGCATAGCTGACATAGGAAATCGGGTTGTAGGTAAAGTTTTCTGTCCCGTTGCTTGCCGTTAACGTACCGTTTTTTTTGTTTTGTGAACGTACATACTGAAGTCGGTTGTTCCCCTGCGTATTGACACGGAACTTTTTGAGATGAGTTGTAACATCTGGAGTGTTGGCATAAATGGACGGCACGGTCTCATAAGAAAAAATCTCGTCACCAAACCGTTGCGTCGTGTATGAAAGCCGTGCATTTACTGATTTTGGCTTTTTCCATACTTCCCAGAATCGTCTGCCCGTTTCATCGGACAACAGGTATCTTCTAATGATATTCGTTTCAGATTCTTCCCCATAAGGGGTGTAGGTGATATATACGTCTGTAACTGGATGATAACTCATGTAAGATAGGGCGTGATCGTCCTGATAGAGACGAACCAGGCCGCGTTGGTCCATTCTCTTGCTGTTATCGTAGAAGGTATAGTAATACTTCATGGTATAGCCTTCTTGTGGATACTTTACATTACTCAGCAAGACAAAGTCTGTCGTGTACATATCCCGCTGGTCTTCATACGTGTACATGCTGTCTTCAAAATCAGTGACCGCCGTCTTGTTATACGTAACCTTATAGTTAAACTCGGCCAGACGTTCAAATATACTGTAGCTGTATTCGGAAAGGTTTTTCCCGCTGACTCCATCTCTGACGCTGGTCAATTTCAGGTAATCAGGAGCATACAGGGTGCCGCCTACATTTTCGGTCACATAGCGTACCATTTTGGACGGCGAATAGGTGGAGGATGAATTCTCGTAAACCGCGAGACTCTCAATTCCGTAACTGGTGCTGTTATCGAGCACAATATAGCGGTTCAGTGCATCTTTTATCGTAATATCCGACCCGTCTTTATGCATATTGTACTGGATGCGGTCACCATAAGGATTGGTTTTGGTTACTTCGAGCGACAGACCATCATTGTAGGTTCTGAACTCGTAGACATAGCCACCCTTTCCCACTCGGAAATGGTATTTGTTATAATCCACGAGTTGGAAAGAAAGTTCGCCTGGATATGGATAGTCTTTGAAGCTGCCATTCTCGTAGGTCAGGCTTGTTCCGTCATCGAGAGTAATGACCCAGCGCTCGTGATGAGTAGGGTATTGGCGGAAGGAGGAGCCATTCGGATCGATACTGATTACATTATCCGTATACTCAAAATATGGCAGGTTGAGCGTCCAGCCGACTGAGAATGGAATCCATTCGTTGGCAAAGCGCCTTTTGCGGGTGTCATTGTAGAAGGTTCCTGGACTGGTTTTCGACTCATAATATCCCAATTCTTTCGGTTTCGCTTGGGATGAGTTATAACGGCGCGTGATCACGAGGTCCATATCACGCGGCCCCTCTAACACCAGATCATTTTCCACGATATTCGCATCCCGGAATTGATCGCTTACCGGATCGGTCGTGTTCTGTCTGGCGTACAGGTAGGGACGGTCAATCTCTTTGTAGCGGAGGTTGCCATCCAGATTTTTGGTTGTCGTGGTTGAGGGGTTGTCTGCGGTAACCGCATTCGTGGTGATGCTTTGTGCTTCTTTTGGAGCCAGGGTTGGACTGGTTTCCTTTTTCTTTTTGTCCCGCTCTTCTTTCTCCTTTTTCCATTTCTTATGGGTGTTTGGGATTAACGGGATGTGTTTGGTTAGAAGCTGGATCTGGGACGGTTTCAGTGCTTCCATCTGCTGAAGGACATCTTCATCATCCCACTGAAGCATCTCGTTGAATTCATCTTCTGTAAGTAATTTGTTCAGATTGCTGTAAAAATAAGAGGCAATCTGTAAGCTTTTCCGGTCAAATTGTTTGTAGATTTGCAGCACTTCTTTGGTCGTGAGCTGATCCCAGTGCATATCTGCAATCTGTTGTTCAGTCAGGTCTAATTGACCCTTTTTTCCCTGGTTTCTCGCTTCTTGGTCTTGGCTGGATTGCTGAATTACCCAGTCTTTTGTGTCTGCATGGACTTCTGATTGAGGCAATAGCTTCGGGGTTGTCTCGCTCGCAGCTACACCAGCTGGTGATAATGTCGTAACCAACAGGCTTAGCGTAAGAAGTCCATTTAGTAATCGTCTTTTCATTATGGCTCCTCCGAAAAATGGATTGAAAATGTTTAAGAACCTCTCACAAAAACCTCCAGCAGCCGATACTGTCAGAGGTTTTCTGTGAAAGATCCTCTTTCTTAATAGCTGATTGTCGGGTCCCAGTTCAGCCCGTCACAGTAGTTATCCGTCATCCCTTTATTCACGATGAAATAGATTTCTTCCCCGGCCACGACGTCGATTTCGATATCATGCGAAGCGCCCACCTGATCATCTGCACGGATGACAGCCCACTCTTCGTAAGGCCAGATTTTGGTTGCATTCTTCACGATCTTGATCCAGACTCCATCTCCACACACGTGGTCGTCCATGAAGGCGCGGCCAGAGATGCGGACGAGTCCGGTCATCGGCGCTACCCATTTGCGGACGGAGTCGCTTTCGTCTGGATGCTGGACACCTGCTGTAATGTCTGTGTTAGGGAAAGAACCCTTCCAGTATGATCCGTTGAAACTCATAGGTTGGTACAGCGTGTCCCACTTATACTCCTGGTAGTACCAGTTGTTCAATCCTTGCACCGGTCCGAAGTCTCCGGACGCGGTATAAGAAGTTTTGAGATAGTCATAGCTGATGGTTGGGTCCCATACGGCACGGTCGCACCAGTTGTTTTGTGCTCCTTGGTTCATGACAAAGTGGATGGTATCCCCGGCATTCACCTGTATCTGAATGTCGTGGGAGAGTCCAATGATGTCATCGAAAGCGATGTGCTGCCAGCCGGTGTTTGGCCAGATTTGCGTATTATTTTTCATGATTCGTACTTGGAAACCGTCTCCACAATCGGCAAACTGTTGGGCGACATTGCCGCTGACCCGTACCGTACCTTGTCGAGGGGCTACCCAGGAGCGGACGGAGTCGTAGGCGTCGGTTTCTTGGCGGTTCGGGAAAATGCTGGTGTATGTGTACGAGCCGTTCCAGAAGTTGCCGCTGTCGACATATCTTAATTGCTGATACGCTGATCCGGTCCATTCTTGGTAGTACCAGTTGTTTTGGCCTTGGATGTTGCTGAAGTCTTGCGAGGCGGTGTAGGAGCTTTTGGAATAGCTGTAGGTGATGGTTGGGTCCCATTCGGCACGATCACACCAGTTGTTTTGTGCTCCTTGGTTCATGACAAAATAGATTGCATCTCCTGTATTCACTTCTACTGAGATGTCATGGGAGAAGCCAACCGTGTCATCTGCGGCAACATATTGCCATCCTGTATTCGGCCAGATTTGGGTGTTGTTTTTCATGATTCGGACTTGGAAGCCGTCTCCGCAATCAGCATACTGCTGGGCTACATTGCCGCTGATCTGGACAGTTCCCTGTCTTGGTGCCACCCATTTCCGCACAGAATCATAGGCATCGGTTTCCTGACGATTCGGGAATACACTGGTGTATGGGTACGAACCGTTCCAATAGTTCCCACTGCCCGTATAGTTCAAATCCTTATAGGCTGAGCCTGTCCACTCTTGGTAATACCAATCGTTTTTCCCTTGCAGATTACTGAAGTCCATTGAGGCTTGGTATTGTTCTGGATAGATATTGGCCACATGAACTGGGACGATTTGCGACAGTCCACCGAAACCAACCTTCAGCGAAGCTGCTCCCACTTTTGCCACTTGTAAATAGCCCGGATTGGCAGGATTCGGAGCGAAAATGCCTTCATTGGATGATGACAAGGTGGCTACCTCTGTCACATCTTTCATAGACCCGTCTGGATATTGCGCACGGATTCGGACTGTTCGCTCACCCGGGCTCACTTCGATTGGATTCGGAGTGATCTGCAGCGCGGTGGCCCGTTCTTGTACAACCAACGTATTCCACACCATGGTTTGACCTTGAAACGTGGTGGTGAATTGAGCTTTCCCTTCTTTTAAACCTGTCAGCTTACCCGAAGAATCAATGGTAGCGATATCTGGATTCAAGGCGGCAAAAGTAACTCCCGATAACTTTGCAACACTGCCATCTTCATAATTCGCGTACAAGCTGACCGTAGTTGGTTCACCGATTCGCACTTCATTAAACCCTGGGGTAACGGAGTAGTTTTTAATCGCGGTCGTAACGGCGACATTCACGATTGATGTCAGCCCGTTAAACGAAACCGTAACAGATGTGTTCCCTTTGCCCACTGCATGGACCATCCCCGGTGAAGGCGTCCCTTTCTGATTGACAGTGGCTACCGCGCTGTTCTGTGCTTCATAGACCGCTACGGCATTCGCGCTTGTTGAGGTTCCATCGAGCATCAATACGGTAACGTTAATCTGTTGGCTCTGCCCCTGCTTCAACGACATCATGGACGGACTCGCGGTGATGGCTACATAATTGGGGTCCGTTGTCGGAGGTGGGCTTGTTGGCGGCGGGGTTGTTGGTGGTGGAGTCGTTGGAGGATCTTCTGTATCCGGCGGTGGAGTATCACCTGAAACAACCTTACGCTCCGCCAAATTTCCGTTTAGGTCGTATACATACTCCCATCGGGGGATCTCAAGCCCGTTCTCGATCTTACTTACAGATAGAAGCCGGTTGTTGTCATCGTATTTGTACGTGTACAGGTATTCCCCGACAGTAGCTGCGTCGATAAAGGTAAACCCAAACGTGTTACTGGTGATGCTTGAGGTGGTACCCGTAATGAGGGCTGGGTCTACCGTAACAGATGCATTCGTGATACTATTCGCTTTCGTATGCTGGGTCGCTTTTCCACTAAAGCTGATGGTGAACTGTGTATCACTGTTGCGTGTCACGTTGATGGTTAGACCAGCCGGAAGATTATTCACCCGTATCCCGGCTCTGAGGTCGGTCTGGACGAAGGTGCTGTTTTCCAGAGCGACAACCTGTACGTCCGTGATGCTGCCGTCATTCGCTGCGGCTTCGTTGACCGTCGCGCGGATGGCAGTGAGCTTCGGTGCTGTTGGTGTTGGAGTAGATGCCCCGACATATTGGGCCGTTATTCTGGTGTGCAGGGCATCGGTGGATACGGCAGGACTTAGCTTGATAAAGTACGTTACATTTGCGGTCAATGAATATTGAATTTCTGAAAAGACTGTCGTGCTGCTGGCATTGTCGTTTTCGGTCAGCAACTTGCTTAGCGTGTAGCTGTCATATAGAGCCAGCTTCGTGTTATTGCTCACTCCCAAAGCCTTATAAGGGCTGGTAAACACCTTATAGATTCCCGATTGAGGCGGGGTAAAGCGGAAAAGGACCGTCTCTCCCTTAGCTCCCTGCACATCTACAGGCGAAGATGCAAAGAGGATCGGATCGGATATTTGGTTAATGGTCAGTGTATATGGGTTGGTAGAACCCGGATTTTGCATGATAGAAATCCCAATATAATACGTAGAACCTGCTGTCACATAGAAGCTAATTGTTTTTTCTGAGCTGCTTGTCACATCGGTATAACCGTCGATCACGTTATGATTCGCGTCGTGTACGGCATAGACAAATGTAGCGCCTGCTGGAACTTTCAACGACACACTCGTAGAGCCACTTTTGGAAGCGGTTAATTGAAAAACATCGAGATCTTTTTCATCGGGGATCGTACCTGAAATCGACGTACCCCACGTCGATATTTTAGTAGCGATACTAAAATCGTCGTTTGGTTCATACGCATCTGCCGTTGCCTGTGTTTCTTCTGTATCAGATTCATCCGTATTCACAGGAAAAAGCGAATCGTGATATTTGTTTCTCCATTGCTCTGCTGTTTGTCGCAGCTGGTTCAGTTCCGCCTTTTTGGTCTCAAAATAGGAATCGATACCCACCTGCAAAGCGGCAGCTTCACTGTCACTGACGGGTACCCGCTCGTATTCATCCGGGAGGTCAATCAGGCGAAGATGCTGTTCACGTACTTGTTGGAGTTGTTGTTGAATCTCTTCAGCCAGTGCTGTCTTGCCATTGCTCTCTGCCAGCTTGACATACCACTCCATGGTCTGAATCGCACCCGTCACCTTGACATCATAATCGTGGATCAGGGAAATCTGTTGATCCGGGGTCAAGATTGGCGGCTCCGTCGTTGGCTCCTCTGCTGGCAGAGGCCCAATCGGCCCATCAGTGATCCCGAGTGCTTTTGCTGCATTCACCAAGCCATGACCGTACTCACGCTGATCTCCGAGCGGTGTCGCTGACTCGATCAGACGCTTTTTCACGTCGTCATTGGTGAGCTTTTTGTCCGCTCCCCAGATCAGGGCAGCCACTCCTGCCACGTGAGGCGCAGCCATTGAAGTTCCAGATTTAGTGCCAGTTCCGCCGTCCATCGTGGTACTGAGGACGGTTGAACCGGGCGCCACCAGATCCAACTCCTCTCCCGTGCTGGAGAAGTACGCTCTTTTATAACTCTGGTTGATGGCACCAACAGACAGGACTTCCGGATAACGGGCTGGATAAGTCTCCGTCTCCTCACCTTGACCGCCGTTTCCTGCCGCCGCGATTAAGAGAATGCCGTGATTGTCAGCAACTTGAACCGCTTCGTGTAAGGCTTGACTGTAGGTATTCCCTCCGAAACTCATAGAGATGATGTCGATCTTCTGATCAATCGCCCAATCGATTGCTTCGATGACTTGGGAATAACTTCCGGAGCCGTTCTGATCCAATACTTTGACGGAATACAGTTCCGCTTCTGGCGCTGCTCCGACCACGCCGCTATTGTTATTCAGAGCGGCAATAGTACCCGCTACATGTGTTCCATGACCGTTGTCGTCGGTGGTGGTTCTGATTTTTTCACCGAAATAGACGGCTTCTGTTACGGACAAGTCTGTATGGGGAGCAATCCCCGTGTCGAACACCGCAATTTTGACCTTTTTGTCTGTTTCTTTGTGGGACTGGGCGAGGTCTGCTCCAATCGCACGAATTCCCCACGGGGTTGCTTGATCGTTGGTTTGTGGTTGTGGTTTTGCTTGCGTATGCAATGATGCCTGGCTACCTGACTGTGCAGGCTCATCCGAGATCTCGGTTGTGGCATCTGCCTCCACATAAGCGACATCCGGGTCAAAACGCAACTGTTGGAATTCACGGTCCGTTACTTCCACATGAAGTGCTTTTATATGCTTGTTTTTCTTGTGTTTCTTGTTCTGCCAACTTTTTTTCTGAATAAACTTCTCTGGGTCCACATCTTTTTTCAACCCGATGATGACCTTGCCCTCCGCCCCTTCTGCCGGTCCTTCAGCGATGGTTGTTGCAGGATAAAAGAACCACTGCATCACCATACCAAACATGACCAGCACGGTTAGCACCCTGTGTTTCAAAATGTACATTCACCCTTTCCAAATATTATCAATTAGTTCTATCGGATCATTATACTCCAAAAGAATATTTCTTTAAATAATTAGAAGCCAAAAAATCCCTCTAAATGGATAGAATTTTGTCTCCATTCAAAGGGTCCCCCAGATTCGATTAATTCGTATTACACATTCTCGCTTCCGAGTCATACTTGATCACATTTCAAAGTTAATGTCACATGAATATCGACATTTGGTACACAAAATGTATATACAACCGAATATCAATGTATAAGAAAGCTCTGACTTTGGATTTATCCGCTTTTTCTTTGAAACAAAGTTTGACTGTATAAATTATGTTTACCAAATCTCCCTTAAAAAAGCAGAGAGGAACGGGTATCTAATCCGAGCAACTTTCCAGACCGTTCACATAAACAGTTGGCCCAGTACTTAGACATGAATCAGTCACACTTCAAATCTATTACTCACAAACTTGTATGGAGGAATGATCTTCCCTAACTTCACGCACCCATTTTCCATCCATCCACTGATAAAACATCTCGTTAAAATGCATTTTTAAATCATGATCAGTGGTCACCCTGACCATTCGGTGCTTTATCATCTCCTGCACTGGCGCTAATTCTTCTAAAGTCTCCGCAATTAACAGGATTCTCTTACTCTCGTACTCCCACCTAAGTGCTCGTTCCCATTCTTCCATGTTTCCGCGAACCACACCAATATAGAACCTCATATTTTTCCTGCGGATTATCCCTACATATGGCTCTGATTCTGCTCGCTCAATCATCACAAGCTCTTTCTCTGTAAATTTACCGTACAGTTGAAAAAACAACATCCGCTGCAAAACATCTTCAACAGTAAATCGCTTCCAAACTACTCCTCCATAGCTGTTAAGTACAACTGGTGAAAGAGTGTAGATCGGAATTTCTTTGTGCTGATCTCGTAACACATGGGGAATTACGTATCCTTTGTGGATCATTTTTTTCATCTGCAATTTATTCTTATTAAAAAAAAGACGGGAGAGCTGCGCTCCCCCGATAATTCCGATCTTAGCTAATGACTTTGCCACCTGCTCCTCGCGAAGAGTCATGTGTGCTTTCACGATGTTAGGCACACGATATGTCCATTGGACCGTCCAGCCGTGTTGTAGTGAGAAAGGACTGAGTCTTCTTTCGTTAGATTGGCTATTAATCGGCTCGTCAATGGTACTATGTAAACCTAGGTCGGACAAGCCGCCCCCCGACTGGTATGAGACGGGTGCGGACTGCTGATTACTCGAATATCCCTCCTGTTTGGTCCCCATCCTATCTCACTCCTCTCACAACTTACGGATAATCTTCGCCCGAATTTGCTCTTTCTTCACATCTACTTTGAGGATGCGAACCAGCACTTCTTCGCCCTTGGAAACCAGATCAAACGGCATATGCTTGCAAAGCGCATCTACCCCGCGTTCAAGGTTGACGAAGACACCGTACTCTTCCACACCTGATACCTTGCCAACATAATCGTCAAGCTCACGATAACGGCGTGTGCAGTCCGGCCATGGCGGTGTTTTTAATGCTTTTGCACTTACTTTGATTTCCTGTTTTTCCTTGCGAACGTGCGTAATCTTTACTTTTAGATGATCACCCACTGCAAAAGAGTCACCCAGGTCATCGATCCATCCGTAGTCAACCTCCTCTACTGGCAACGTGACCAAAATACCGCCGATATCTACACGCAGCCGCTTGCGGTGGACACTTCTGACGACAGCATCGGCTACTTGTCCTTCCTCAATGCGCTGCCATGTCAGGGAAGCCATATGTTCGAGGGCCAGTAATCGGGAAGCGGTGAAAACATCCCCTTCCCGATCAAACGAAGTAACTTTGAACGCCAACATCTCACCCATAAGATTTCTCATTTCCTGCAAGGTATTGAACCCAGAGTGCTCAAGTGGAATGTAGCCGCGAACGTGCCCAACTCTTACAACGGCACATGGGCGGTTCAGCTTCTTTTCGATGCCAACCAGACGTGCTTGCATGATCATGCGGTTCTGATAAGCGCGATAGATGGACAGCCAGTGTTCGTCCACTTTGCTCATGTCCAACTCGGCTTCTTCCGCCTTCTCCGGCTGATAGCCTTCTACCAATACCCGAAGCTGGCGGGATTGAGAATGTGAGGATTCGCCGACAGCTTCCACAGTTGTGTCAACTTGCTCAAGGAGTAGCGTACCTTCTTCGCTTGCTAAGGAATGCTGGTCCATTGGATTCTCTTGAATTTCTTGCTCGGCTGGTTCGCCCATAACTGGAATGTGTTGCTCTGCAAAGTATTCTTTGTTTTCCATAGTTTCTTCTCTCCCTTGCTAGTGATTTGTTATGGCTTAGAAGTATCGTCCCCCCAGAAGGAGGAATTACTCGACCACGTAGAGGCTTGTGAAGGGTTTGGATTTGAACCTTCATGTGGGTCGAGATTGTTGAGTTTTTCCGCATTGTTTTGGTGGTGTAAGCCAACTGGCTCGTCTTTTTGCGCCTGCTGTTCGCCTGTCTTACTGCGCTGTTCCATTTTTGCGGCATTTTTCGAATCCTCCCCCCCTTTCAAGGTAACTTTATCAACAGTTTCCACAGATTTTTTGTTGATAACCTGTGAATACTTCTGCTCTTCTAACCACTCTTTGAACATTCGCTGGTTATGCTGTTCTACCGATTCAATTTTTCTGAACTGGAAGAGATTACGAACAGCACGAAAAGCCGCACTAGGTAACGTGCGGAAATCTACAAATATGTTGGGTTGAGTGATAAGCTGTTCTTTCCAATCTCTTGGGACAAATAGGCCTCTGCCCATGCCTGGAGGCTGTGGATGCCCGTCTTTTAAAAGCTTGTGAACGAAATGAAAAGCCGGCATTCCGTCCATCAGGAACGTAGGGGAAAAGCGGTGTTTCTCCTGATCCACTTCTCTGTAGCTCGTCGGGAATAGGGACGGGAGGATACCACCTTCAAACGTTTCCATCCGCTCGGTGACGATCTCTTTGCCGAATTCGTCAGCAAATTCTTTCGCATCAGCGGCGCTCAGACCTCCGAAGGCGATCTTGTTGCGGCAGCTTGCCAAGATTGCTTGCTTTACTGCTTTTGCACTTAGTTTTCCCGTCTCCACTTCCAATTGTCCAAGAGACTGAAGCGCGAAGATTCCGGCCACACGGTACTCTGCTGCGATGGATAGGAACCGTTCTACATCAGGATTCATGTAGCGGGAATACTCGTCTACGATGAGATAATGCGGAACTCGGGTCTCTTCCGTCCCCGGACGGCGAAACGTTGCCAGTTGCAGATGCATAGCGATAAACTGTCCGAAAGCGTCTCCTGCTGGTCCGAGTAGCCCAAGCGCGGTATTGACGGCTAGTACGCCACCCTCTGCAAAATGTGCGTCCAGGTTAATGCTGCTCTTGCCCGTGATGATCGACTTGAGGTTGTCGTTGGACGTTAGGTTCTCCAGTTGCGCCCGCAGACCAATGACTAGCTGCTTGTACTTTTTGGCAAGATCCCCGTCGCCGAGCAATTCTTCTTTGAAGAACTTCACAAGATCGCTCTCACCTTGGCGGCTTTCGAGAAGCGCGACGTTTTGCTTGAGTTTCTTCTCATCCCTCAGGTTGTCCAGTACATCGGTGATATCCATGCTGTCTTGGTAGAGTTCCTTAAGCAGTTTGGTGATGTTGCGGGTGGACAGCTCCTGGACGATGGCGAAAAAGGCTTCTTGCCTCCCAAACAAGCTTTTCAGAACGGCAACAGTGGCTTCTGATACGGAGTTGGTGTCTCCATTCATGACATTGAGCCGATCTGTTTGAAGTGGGTAGCGTGGATCGAGGCAGAAGAGCGGGATTTCCATTGCATCGCACATTTCTTTGACCATTGAGACCACATCGCCCTTTGGTTCCACGACTGATAGGCCAACGGGAGTGGCACGTTTTTTTGCCAGCAGGATTTGATAGATCAACGGCTTGAGTAGGGTGGCTGTCTTGCCGCATCGGGTAGGGCCGACGACGAGCATGTGGGTGAAAGCGTCTTTGCCGCCCCATCGCAGGGGGACGGAGATAAGTGGGATCACTTCTTGCTCACCTCCTCTCCTAGTATGAAGTCAAGAGCATTTGGTTGTTCAAGCTTGACTGGGGATTGTTTTCGGGAACGTGAAATAAGCCACCGAGAGACACGATGACCGTTAGGCGATATGGAATTAGGAGAATTCTGTGGACAGTCTTTTGGGAGACTCTTCTGGTAACGCGCATGTATCACCGGTATCAACAAGGAGACGATCAGCAAGCCGAATATAGGGAGTTTGACTAGTAGAATTGACATTCTACCGACACCATATCGGGCAACCAAGTAGCTTCCAATCAAACCTATACCGCTCACAAACACTGCGTGGGTAAACCATAGGGCTTGCCTTGTACGAAATTCACGGATTAACATGACTAGGCTAGACAGGAACAGAACCGTTGGAATCCATAGTGGGATACGTATGTTCATCCCCGTAACGACGAGGAGCCATGCAATTATTACGAGTGTTGCTCCTATTCTGGCCATTCTCCTTCTCCTTTCTACTCATTTAGCGATACGGAATAAATCCGTCCCTTTGTGCAACTCTGACTTTTGCTTACATCATTAGCTCGTCTCTCGTTAACTCAACAATTTCTACATGCTCATAACCTCGTTGTCTCTCCATGCCAATGTCCTGCCCCTCCCACTTAAGCAACAGCACTCCACGCCCATCCTGCCGATACCGCTCATACGTGTAGCGAAGCAGCCAATTCAATGCCTGCACATCGTTGAGCAAACAGTTGCAAAGATACAACTCCCTACCATCGCTAGTCCGTATCAGATACTTACCGAAAAGAAACTTATTTTGCACAGGTATCACTTCACCATACCGCCTGAAAAGCTTCAGCCACTCCTCTTCGCTGTGAAAGCGACGCAACAGCTTAATCCCCCGCTGAAACGGAAGCAAATTAACTTCCATTTGGCGAATATCCTCCTGCTTAATCCTGTTGTATACATCCTGGCTGTGGCAAAAGATGAACAAGTTCGTCAAGCGGCTGTTATTGATCTCATTCACCATGCGCTTGATCGTCTTCTCTCTCGTGTTCTTCTCCAAGATATAAACCGCGTACTCTTTGCCGTCCGAACGGATCAGCCCGCCTTTGAGCATCGCACCCCGATTCATCTGGTACTGCGCCTTGTAATCTCGTCCATCTACGAATTTCCACCCATACGGACTAAGCTGGGTGTACAGCTCATTGCGGCTCACGATGTAGGGAAGTCTCCGGCCAGATGGTTTGTTTTCCCGCGCTCGCCTGGTTCGTTCGATTAGTCCCTGTTGTTCCAAACGGTCTAGTCCTTTTTCGGTTAGGTAGTAAAAAGCCCCGACTTTTTTCCCTCGCTCTCCGATTATTGGCTGGCTTTCTACCAATCCCTGTTTTTTGAGCAGATGCATCCGGCGGTAGACATAGCATGTGGAATCCGAATAGAACACTTCCTTGATCTGCTTCACCGTCAATCCACGATATTCGTAGAGAGCCATGAGTAATTCATCATCTCGCTGCTTGCCCTTCATGCTCACACCTCCTTCTCTGTGTGGGTCTCAATCTAGCGGATCTTGCTCCCACTTTGCGCGGTTGTTGGATTGTCGTCACCAGCGCGCTAGTTCCTCCAATCCTTTTCGCTTTCGTATCTTCCGCTCATGTTCTCGTGAAAAGCCTTGTCTGACCGGAGAATGGAATAGCTTTACCATGTCAAAACCGTATCTTCCGCTCTGATTTTCCCAATAAGCTGGGGATATCAAGGTTTTTCGCCATTTTCTCAATGTCAAAACAATGTCATTACCAGAGGTGTCAAAATCGAGTGTGTCCAAACAGCGACATTGTTTTGACACTTTCCTCCCTGTGCCTATATTAATGAAGATTCTTCTGCCCATTTTGACATATAGATTTCAATAAGCTTGCCCATGTTGGAGGCATCGGTAACAAATATCTCTACCCTTGGATGCATGGCATCGAGAAATCCTGCTTCCATGTAGGCAAGCTTCCTCCAGTTGTCATCCCCGATGATCCCACTGTGGCGCAGACCGTTGAAAATAAACCCCTTGTTGCGGTTGTCTAAATCCCGCAAGCGAAGATCCGGAAAATAGTGAGCCAGAAAAACAAAGGCTGGTTCAAAATGAAGTGTAATCGACTCGTTTTTCACAAACTGGACGAATTGTTGGATGTAGTAGTCCCGAACTTTGCGGTAATACTTGCTGTCCTGCTTCTCATAGATAAACGGAAGCATCCCGTCCATAACCAGTTTGAGCACTCCGTTTTGATACTCATATATCAGTGTAGATAGATGCTCTGGTTGTGTCTGATACGGGCATTTCCAGGATTGTACGTCGAGCAGTTGGTAGTGGAGGTCGATCCGCATCTGTTCTAGGTGCTTGATCATCTCGGTGAGGCGGGCTTCACGGTCGTCCAACTCTTTCTCTGTGAGATAAATAGTTTGAATGGCTGTCATAGGTTTGTCACCTCTCCTCTCCATAAATACATCCGATGCGGATTCTATTGGTATCCAACAAATGCGCTTAGCATCCGATAGCACCCGTGAAATCCGAAAACATTTCATTTTGCCAACAGCATCTTACTTGCGATCATGCAATTTTACATCTCGGAGTCTTGCAAAGCGGTTAACGACGCTAGTTCCTTCGACTTGTGATTGTGACTGTTTTTGTCGGCTAAACACAGATGGACGACCACTTCCCCATCCGCTTCCTCCAAACGCATTTGCCTTCTTTTGATACGGATTGAAACTCGATTGCCCCACACTCTCGATGGCGGCAGACAAATCCACCTCTTTTTCACTGCTCCCTTCGTCCAGCTTTCGTGCATCCCTGAATTGTTTCAGTTCCTCTGCCAGTTCGGAAAAGCGGTCTGGTATCGTCATTCCAGCAAAAATCGTATAGATCACGGCATAACCTTCATTCCAGATCGGATCACCGTATTTACCGCGCATACGGAAGAGTGGGTTGCACTCCGCAATCACTTTCTTGATTACAGCTTCTGTCTTGATATCTTTGAAAAACTCGGCACTAGATGGCCGCAGCACAAAACCACCATACATCGTCGCTGTCCGATAACGATGACCGCACGAAAAATAGCCCTTGTGAATGCTTGCCATCATCTTGGCTTCCAGCTTATCTAGGGTGAAATCCGGCTCCAGCCTTGCTTTTGCGACGGTAAGAAACCCGCCAGATAGTTGAATGAGCTTCAACAAATCGGACGGGTCGTAGGTGACATTATCGCTGCCAAAGTTGGCGGGTATGAGATTCAGTTCATGAAGCGTGCTGACAATAGCATGGTTTCCCTCGTCTTTCCACGAGAGCGTTTTGTTTTGCATCTGGCGTGTCCCTTTTTTCAGCTCAAAGTCGTGGTAGATTTTCTTATTGTCGGTCAGGATCACGCTGGCGAGTGGCTTGGGTTCGTTTGGATCGAACAGTTCGTTCTGGATTCGCAGAAACTCCTTGATCTCTTCCAACAGCAGAAGCGCATTCGCAATCTCATCCATATCGTCAAATGGCAACGAGATCAAAAACGTAACTGGGACAGGAAAAAATCCTTCTCGAATCAGTTGCAGCGTAAGCGATGCCCAGCCCGTTCCCACACCTCCGCCCGCGCCAATTGTTACAAGCAGATGATCGACGTTGGAAAACTTTTGTTCCATGATCAAGGCCAGTTGGCTTCGCAGTTGATTGGCTTGAGGATTTACGGCTGGATCAAAGCGCTCCACCACGAGAGACGGCGTTCTCGCAGCTCCTCTCATTCCATCAAAATGAATGCGGTCTTGTTGGGGAATGTGTTGCAGATGGGTCATATCCGTTTGAGCAAAATTGACGGCCAGTGTCGGGTAGCACGGTGTACCGTCAGTAAATTTGTAGCCTGCAAAGATATCCGCATCTTTGTTGCCCTTTTGTCCTGCGCCGATCACACCGAAGCGGATGGAAATGTCTCGGATATATTCGTTGGCCGTCATGTATTCCAGCTCTTTGCTGTTCATCAGGGTCATGTTATCATTCAACCTCCTCTGTGGCATGTTGTACCAGATAGTCAACGAACATCTGACCCTCTTCAGTCAGCGTGTATACCGTCTGTCTCCTGGGGGTTCGTATGGAGAGGAACCCTGCAAAATAGAGGGCTTCGGTACAAGCATGAACCAGTGTTTTGCTGTAGCCGCTTTTAGTTATAAGGGACTGTTTGTTAATCTCACCGCTTTCCCCGATGGTGCATAAGACATCTTTCATCGGTTCGGTGAGCCTTTGGTGGAAGAAGGCGTAGTTGATGGTGGTATACAGGTTGTTATGCTTAATGGGTTTCACCTCCTTTCCTTGTTCTTTTGTGGACATTCAATCACAAGTCCTAATTTTAATGTTGGATTTCTTGAACAGAAACAACGGGAAACGTATGGCGGGCAAACAGGTTGCTGATCGGTTCATCGTCTACCATTGCCACGGCGACGAGCAACGAACCAGTTATCACCTTGGGAGGGAGCTTATATACTTTTCCCCCATTGGTATCATCAACAATGCGAATGAATAGCAGCGGACTATCCGACCAGGTTTGTGTGTGTGAAGCAAGACGTAGCTCTCCCCCGGTGTAGCGGAATGTTAGTTCGGTAGTTGCTTCCCATTCGTCCAACTGAACAAAGGCAGCGGGAACCACGCTATTCGTAACGGAACCTTGGCCCGGCTGATAAGCAAGACCATTCCAGGTGTATCCGCCGTTTTGCCCCATCCGTTCATGCAGACGGATAAGGGCTTGGCTGGAAATATCGAAGAAGGCGCCTGTGCGTTTTAATGACTCCTCTTCCACTCCAAACGATGCATGGTGTAAAGCGTTATCCAATAACTCCTGCATCACCGTTTGTTTCTGGCTGATGAGATCGGTGTCCATTACGGTCAGCCCGATTTGCAATTCTAATACGAGTAAAAACAGCGACAGCAAAAGAACCGGCATGAACTATTCCTCCTTTCCATACTCACTGATCAATTGCCGTTCCCAGTGAATGGGTTCAAGTGAAAACAGGCGAGTAACGGAAGTTGGTTCAACTGTCATCTCCAGCGTGATGAGGTTTGCCGCTTGCGGTTCTTGTCCGTAGCGTGGGCGAACAATGCGAAAAGCTTTAGATTCAGTAGATGCATGGATAGACACACTCGGAAAACCCTTTGCTCTGAGTGCGTCGATATAAAACTGCTTTACAGCTGGATCGAGGTAGCCAGCCTTCGCTACCTCCTCGCTAAGTTGCTGATAAACCGTATGAATCGTTGCCTGTTGGTTTTGATACACATAGACCGTGGTTGAACCAATGGACGGGATCATCAGGACAAGAACGCTCAACAGAAAAGACAGATAGTGTGACATCGTGATTACTCCCTCCTTTCATCGAATTGATGAGGTTCAATAGTACCAAGCATGTCGAAGGAAAACGTCTCGTTGTCTTGCAGAAAGGAAACGAGCACAGGCTTGGGATAGATGAAAGTGATGCGAAACACGCCGTCCCGCCATCCTATTTCCGTCAGTTTCTCGGCCTGAATGACCAGCTTACTTGGATCGAGATTCATGCTGTTCTGTTGAATCGTTCTATCCACAAAGGCTCGGACCAGCCGCTCAGCCTCCTCCTGCGAGTTGGCTCCCTGCACCTCTACATGCTTCACGCTCTCCGCCAATAGATGAAATGCTGCCTGCTTAACCTGGTTCCCTGTGTGAATTTGCGTATAAGCACCAACAGGAAAAAACAACAGAAGCAAGGCTAGCAATGTGGCGATGTAGTTGCTCAAAACGGTACACCTCCCTTCCATCTCTTTGAAAACGAAAAAACCCGCTATCCCAAGCCGAAGCAAGGGAATAGCGGATTCATTTTGTTCTGTGGCCTATTTATTTGGCATGTGTTCTGTAAGACTGGAATTCATAGATGCTACCCACGACATGGACGGGAGCGCGGTAGTCTGAATCATTTGCAGCCTTCCCGATAAAAGTGGAACGCTGGTAAAGCGGAAATCCTTTGTCTACACCAAAGCCAAACCGTACCACCGAATGGATATAATACGGTTCTTGGCGGTAGTAGATAAAATGCTTTCGCTTCGTTTCTTGTGGATCGTTAAACGGCTGGATAAAAGTAGGTTTTGTCCGAACCATTCCTACATTCTCGTCATAGAAGCGTTTGTCACGCCGTTCGTATTCAGAGACGCTTTTATCGTGAATGTCAACAATTTTACCGTAGCGGTTGCTCATGTTCGTTGCCAGCGTGGCTTCCCTTTTCCCCATATTCTTCACTTCAATCAACGGGCCAGCCCAGACTTCTTCGCTGCGGGTTGTAGTGACCAGTTCCTCAAATCGTCTGCGGAATCCAGTCTCTATCTTGCTTGTTGAATAAACTGGTGCAAACAGATCAGACTCCAGTTTCGAAGAGCGTGCGACTTTGTAAGTGACGTTGCGTTTTTCCAAGGTAAGAGCATTCTGCAAGAGAGCATTTGGTGGGGTGCTTACATATTGGTTCCGATCAGCATAGCCGTTCAGCCCTTTCATGTACATGCGCTCTTTGCCCCCATCTTCCTTGATCCAGACCTGCGCACCAAGTATGATTGGATACTTGCCAGAGACAGGGTGTTTATGACGTTCTTCCAGTGCTACATGGGTAATGACCGCTTCTCCGCCGTAGTAATGATTGTTGGTCTGCTTATAGCGATCCCGCGCATACCATTGGACAGCTTCCGGCTCATGCAGAAGACGCAAGACCGCGTTTGGTTCAAACACGTCAAAGAGTCGTTTGCCACCCTTGACGTTAATACGGAATTCTCCATTGATTTCGGTATTCTCTTGCTGGGGCGAAGTGGTGCAGACTTCTTCATGAATTGGGTTTCCATCTTCATCTACTCCTACCTCTTCTGGTGAGCAAGTAAGGAGATCATAGGTGACGGTAAAATTAATCTTCGGATTCATCTCGATGGTGAAACCATCCACTTCGGCTTGATATTTCTGTGTGTTTAATATTTTCCGCCATGTAGTGGACGTTGGTACGGTTGTGCCAGCGTAGTAGAAAGTACCTCCCATGGAAGCACTGGATAGGGTAAAGGCTTGTTCTAAGCCAGGACCGCTTACATTCAGCTTGAGGGTTACAGGATTGTAGACGGCAAGCTTCTTGGCATCTGCGATCCATGCGGGCGTTGCAGTTATCTTCAGATTCTTTATGTTGTCTTGCTGGTAAAATTGCTGCAGCTCCGCTTTGTAGTCTGTAATCATTTTGTTGATTTCCTGCTTTACTTTTTCAAAAGATTCATTGATCTTGGTCTGATCTATCTTTACTTCTATCTTTACAGGCTCCCGTTCCCATACACCATCCCCGTTAAGGATTAATTCCCTATTGGAGCTGTCAAAAAGCTTTAACAGGATGGAACCGCCATCAAATTCTCCCTGTGGTACATCTGGCTTTGGAGGTTTGGGAACTTCTGCCGTAACAGATACAGGCCAAGCCCGTCGGTTATCATCCCAATTTCGTTCTTCTGCAGGATGCGTCCGGTCTGGATTGATGTGCGCTATAAATGTTTCTGATTTCATCGGATACTTGGTCGGAACTGTAATGGTACGGACTTCTCCAGGTTTAAAGTTGTTTACATCTAATTGGGTAGCCTGCGAGACGCTTTCCCACCGGACGGAGAGCTTGGTGTCATGGGTCAGTTTCCCTTCATTCTTAACGGCAAAGGTAACAACAGCTTCTGTTCCCTGCTTCTGCGGCATGTTAGGAGTGATCTTGAAACTGTCCGGCAGGATAAGCAGGTTCTCCCCTCCCTCACTTTCTCCCACTTCTATCACGAAAGAGCCAAAACACTCGGCAAGGTCATCATACTCGTTATCATCGTTATCCGCGGACCAACTGATCCGATATGTGCCGGAGACCACCATTTCATTTTCGGTTGTCGGGAAGGCGAGCATGTATTCAGCGTTGATCGGGTCATCCCACGGGTAGTTTTTACGGTTCCAACCCTCAGATACCTTTTGCCAAGTGCCATTAACCAGTTGATAGAGCTTCACTTGTCCTTTTCCGAAATCCTCTTGGAGAACATACACATACCGTTTGCCGGAGCTTCCCCTGTAAAAGTCATCATCCTGCAGAGCCACCGTACTTCCAAGCTTCACGGTCTGCTTATTTGCTTTTGTGGCTAACGTAACGATGGGACAAGACTTCTTCTCTGAGGGTTGAACAATCAACTGGATCGTTCTCTTGCAGCCGATTGGTTCGGTTGAGACAAACTGCAAGTCAAATACCGCATATGGCTCGGTATCTGCTGGCAGAATTACATCCACCCGCTGATTGGCTTGAAGCGGCTCGGTATTCAATTTGGTTTTTGTCCCATCTCTCAGTAGAAACCAATCGCCGGGCAAGCTTGCACTCAGGTCAATTCTCGTATCCCATCGACCGTCCGGCAAACGTATAAAGGAACCAAAATACACATCTTTTAGGGGAAGACCAAGAATCGTCTCTTCTCCATTTGGCGGATAGTAAGCAGGCGGTTCACCATAGACACGGGTCACGATCCGGTTCTCTTCGACCAACGGGCATCCATTTTGCACAACGATCTTGATTTTCCATGAAGGGCATCCCTGTCTTTCTGTTGTGTATGGGTACTCGATCTCCAATTCGTAGCTGCTCCCTGGGGTAAAGGGGAACGAGTTGTATGTCGCGAGTGTTCCGCTTAGAGGCAGAGTAAGTCTGTCTGATGAGTAGTCTATTTTTCGTCGGCGGTCACTGTCGCCGTTGTCATCTTGCAGACGAGTTCCATTGATTCTCCAGAAAGCATATACCGGCTCTCTCTGATTAGTCGTTGCGTCCTTTGTGAATACTTTGAAGTTAACCACCTCATCTGGAGTCATGTACAAGGTATCCCCGTTGTGTAGGTCATATTTCTTACTGTCTGATGAATTCCCCCAGACTTCGATGATCGGACAGGATTCACCCCCGCCTCGGTCATCTTCCGCTTTGGTAAAGGTCTTCTGCCAGCAGATGCGCTTATCATCGGATTCAAAGATGATGGTAAACGATGACCCGATCTCGGTAAGCATCCCTACCTTTCGATTGTTGCCAGAGCCGGACGGGAGCTCGGTAACGAATGAATGGTTGACCAGCTTGAAAGTACCTTCCGTATTAGCGGTAAAAATCATGCGCTCCGCATCGGTTGGCAGCGCATATGCGCCACCGCTTTTTAACATCAGTTCAGAATCGCTTCGCTCTCCTTCGATACGGACTTCGATCTCCGCGGTGGATTGGTCAATTTTACAGGCGGCAGGTGGAGTTGGTGGATTGCTTCCGCTCCCGTCATCTTCATCATCTGGCGGAGGTGTCACATTGCCCACGGTGAACTGTGCCGTATACGGTTTGGCTACACTCATACTGGGCGAACCTTCTGGTGTCCGGTGGTGCAAGTCGGTGATGACCAATGATACCTCATATACTCCCGGTTCTGTCGGTTGGTATGTGAATGTATGATTGGACCAAGTAAACGGTGGAGAACCTGCCTGATTAATATCTCTGATCTGCTCGTTGGACAGAAGTTGACGATATCCGCCACCTGTCGTTTTGTTGATGACGGACAAATTCCAAACAAAAATGCCACGATCATAGATGCTGTGATCGGTGGCATTAGTTGTGATTTTAACGGTTTCATTCGGTTTGTAGGTTGATTTATCGGTAGAGACGGAGCCGCTTGGCCTCGGCGTGGATTGAAAGTAGAGCATTTTCTTGTACATTGCGTCTGGATGAGGTTTTGTCTCACCAGGAGAGGATGGGACTAAGCCATCTCCCTTGATGATGCCCCGCCCCCCAGATGCTACGGCGATGTCAGCAAGATTGTAGGCTCGGTAGGAAATGCCTTGTTTTTTGTGGCGGACATTGACGCTGTAGATCGTGGAGCCGCTTAGGACATGGGCTTCGTTGCCGCCGAATTTGGCGATCCATTCTTTGGCGTCAGCTATGTCTACGTATGCCCAGCCGCGGTCTGCGTTGCCGTCAAGGTCGATGAAAGCGGGGGCTTTGCCGATTGTCGTGCCGTTGAGTTCGACGTGGCCGAGGATAAGTCCGAGTTCGTCAGCATCCTCCCTGATATCAGGATTTCCTTCAATACTAATTTTGTCGGAATCCACTATTTTCTTATAACCATCGACCCATCCTACAGGTAATCCGTGGGTGTTCGGGCTACCTATACTTGCCACAACAAAAGGAGCGGTATAATTAAATACCCCTCCCCATAACACAGCAAGTATGCACATAAGCCTTACCGCTTTATTCCATATTTGATTCTTCATATTTCTTCACCTTCCTACATATCCTTTGTTCTTGTCAGGGAAGGTAACTCTTTGTAATCGTAATCAGCTAATATCGTTGATTGTGAGTTAAGAACACTGACGTTCATTAACTTGATCGAAGCGATGGGAACAGCAAAGTATTGTCCAGCAAAGTAATTTTCATAGCGGCCATCTTTGAAGTAGAATCCAACTGAAACTCTCCAATTAAAACGATTTTTAGGAATTCTCCCCACTACCTTGCCATTCTCAACTGTCAAATTTTTATGGACTTCCTGTGCGATCTTCTCTCCCTCCTGCATTTCCACCAAGTCTGTATGCAGCAATCGAATCATGGACGCAACTTCCGCTCTTGTTATTTGTGCGAGTGAGTCAAACTTACTAGTACTAACACCGTTCGGAAAAGCACCTGCCTTTGGCTTCATGATCCCTGTTGCGACAAGAAACTGGACATCGGACCAGCTTTTACTTAATCCCTCGTTTTTTTGCGTCCGGTATCTCCGATGCTTCTCCCAAGCGTTGATGGTAAGACGAGCCGCTTCCTCTCGATTCAACTTTTTATCTGGCTCTATTTTTACATCAAATAAGAAGCCTGCCTGTTTTGCTTTTTCATAGGTTGCTTTTGCCCAATGCTTAGCAGGAAGTTCAGGTACGGATGCTTGTCCTTTTGCACCGCTTACCACTACTAAGCTGGATACCAGTTGTGCCTGCGTAATTGGTTCATCTGGCTTAAAGCTTCCATCTGGGTACACCCACATTAAATGGTGCTTCAACACGTAAGAAATATCCTGACTGGCTATGTGAGCGTTATAGTCGTTTGCCACTCCTTGACTTGCCGATACTGGCTGGACAATAGATGATGTGCTATGGAAACTGCCCGTAGTTAGAATGGCTGTCAGCATGATGTGTGTAAGTTTTTTCATGACCATCACCTCTTCAAACTGATTGCTTTTTGCAGAAATTCTCTGGCTTCCTGTTCGGTTACATCGCCCTCCAGCTTATCTACCACCACACTTTTTCGCAGCAGGAAGACAGTTGGTGTAACCTTGGCACCAAGCTCTCTTGCTACACGGTAGCCTTCAGTGTCAGCGGAGACATCCCAACGTTCTACATTTATGCCGGGCAGCTCCGAGACAACTTTATTGAATTTTGGTAAGAAGCTGTCACAATATCCACAACTGCTGGAGTAGATGTAGACGATCTTGCTTTCTGCTTCTCGTACACTGATCTGAGAAATGACCAACAGCGCGGCGACAATTAATAACGCTATGCCAAGGAACAACTTTCCTGTCTTTATTTTTCCTCCCATTCTCCAGCCTCCAAACTTTCTTTTCAGATTAAAATGGAGAATGTTAGCGATTCTGTCCTCCATTTTACACCTAAAAATGACAACCTATCAGAGTTTGACGGTTCATCAAATATTATTTTTAAGCGAAGAATCCAGCCATCTAACCGCCTCCTCTCATATCTAGCAATCAATTTTTGACAACAAAAAAAGGAACGCTCCCTAGAACGCTCCTTACCAAAGATTAACCCTATCCTAATAGGTCATTTTACCAACCTGGATCAAGCCAATCGAGGTTGACCCCATGTTGAACCGTAGAATCCGTATTCGCTTTTTCGGCATCAATAACAGAAATAGACATGGTAAGCAATACAACTGGAGTCAACATGAAAGATATCGCAAGTCTTTTCATCAATTTTTCCCCTCCTTTCCGAAATCCATGTTATACAAACGATTCAATTTCTCTAGCAAAGGTAAATCCATGCTTCTCTGAAACTTGAAATGGTAATGATGAATCATTTTCGTACATTCATTTATGCCGTTAAAATCTCCTGTCTTCTGATGATAGCTCATACTATTGAGAAAGCAAGAAATTCCACTTTCAAACTCTTCCATGCTCATATGAAAAATTCCTTTGAACCTATAGAATTTACCTACCTCGGTAAGCTGGAAAGGCGTGTCATAGTCGTATGACAATATTTCTTTTTCTAAGCCAAAAATCTCCTGTACCTTTTCATTATCATGTTGAAGGTCAAGAGCTTCAAGTAACTCATTCGCGATCAAAACAATCCGTATGTCCCCATTTTGACGTGCCACGTCAAAACACTCTTCTAACATCGGAATGGCCATTTCAAGATTGCCCTGTTTTGAATAGATAATGGCCCGAGTAAATCTAGCAGATTTCCTCGCTGCAGGAAGTTCCATCTGCTCCATCATATTTAAGTACTCTTCTGCTGTTTCATAATCCCCTGTTTCAAAGGCCGACGGAACTATAGCTAGTATTGCACTTCTTAAAAGTTCAGGATGATCAGGAGCTAATTTAACTGCTTGTTTACATAACTCCACACATTCTTCATACTCTTTTAAGTTATATGCATGAATACCCAATTTCCAATATGCCATCGGCTTTTCATTGGAAGGCAGATAGTTGATCACGTATAGAATCTCTTTGCCTAACTCGTAGCTTTCCTTCAGTCTTGTGAAATCATTCCGCTCAATAAGATATTTCTGAAGGAGGCTTTTCGCCAGCCAATAATGAATGCCGTGATTTTTTGTATAAGTGATGATGGTATCATACAAAGTTACCTTGAGTGGAATGGGGATGTCTGTTGTAGCTAAATTAAATAAGTATTCCAACAATCGATACGTATCCTGATCAGCACATTCAGCTATTTTCGCAGAAAATACCCCAACTAGTTCTATATTCGATAATTTTATTAATTTAGAAAGTATTTCTTTGAGCACTTCGCTACGATCTTCTACCTTAACGTAGTATGATAACATTTCCGTGTACGGTATTTCCAGTGCCGTTCCAATGGCTTTGATAGTTTTAATCTCCGGTCGTTTGGTCACATTATGCTCAATTCGTGATAAAGCCCCTTTACTAATCCCTGTTAGCTTTGCTAAATCAGTTAGGGTCAATCCGGCCTGGTCTCTATATTTTCGAACTAGCTCTCCTAAAGTCGAGTAATTAAGTTGACTTTGCATCACTTCCACCTTCTACCCAACGAATCTAATGTAAGTTTTTAACTTTTATATCTTATCATTTGATTATGTTAGATGAAAGAAAAAAGGAGCGCTCCGAGGAACGATCCTTTAATAATTGCATTGATGCAAGAATAAGATGTTATTTACCAACCTGGATCATCCCAATCTGGAGTAATTACCGTTTGATTTTTAGGAAGTGGGGTACTGCTTTTAACTGTTTGAGCAGATGCTGCCCCCATAAAAACTAGCAAAGCCGGGATCAGCACGATTAATGAAGCCAGTTTTTTCATACCTTATCTTTCTCCTCTCTATATTTTTCTAATTGTTATTATACATGTTATCCAATTTCTCCAAAAGCGGGAGTTCTATTACTTTTAGAAACTTATAGTGATAATGATGAATGAGTTTTGTACACTCATGAAGCCCCTCATGATCGCTAACTTTTTCGTGATAGGACATACTATCCAAAAAACAGCGAATCCCCGCTTCAAACTCCCCTTGATTCATATGGAATAATCCTTTGCGTTTATAAAATTTTCCGACCTCTGCAAGTAGAAAAGGCGTTGTATGATCGTATGCAAGTATTTCTCTTTCCATTCCAAAGATCTCATCTATTCTAGTCAAGTGGTTGTTAGCCTGAAGAACATCCAACAGCTCGTTGGCGATTAGAACAATACGTATATCCCTGTTTTGACGTGCTTCATCAAAACACTCTTCTAACATTGGGATCGCCGTATCAATTTTGCCACGTCTCGCATAGATAATTCCTCTGGTAAATTTGGCTGATTTTTTGGCCGATGGCGAGTCAATCTGCTCCATCATGTCCAGATACTTTTCTGCCTTCTCGTAGTCCCCAGTTTCAAAGGCCGATGGAACTATGGCTAATATAGCACTTCTCATAAGATCAGGATGGTTAGGAGCCAGTCTTATCGCATTCTGACACAGTTCAATGCAATCCTCGTATAACTTGAGGTTATATGCATGAAGACCCAACTTCCAATATGCAATTGGTTTTTCCTGGGGGGACAAGTAATTAATAAAGAAAATAATTTCTTTTCCTAGTTGATACGTTTCTTTTAGCCTTGAAAAATCATTTCGTTCGACTAAATATTTTTGAAAAAGGCTTTTTGCTAACCAGTAATTCATATTGTACTTTTTCGAGTACTCCACTACACACTGGTACAGAGTGATTTTTATTGGAACAGAGATGTCAGCATCTGCACGGTCAATGAGATACTTTAACATTTCATCGGTGTCTTGATATGGAGCGAAGATAAGTCTTAGAACTACCGCTTTGACCAATTCCACTTTCGCTAATTCAATTACTTCATTTAATAGCTGCTTCAGCACATCCGTCCTGTTCTCAACTTCCACATAGTATTCGAGTAATTCTGAGTATGGAATCGGCAGCACTTTTGAGATAGCCTTAATCGTCTTAATCTCTGGTCTGTTAATTTCATTATTCTCGATCCGGGACAACACGCTTTTGCTGATACCGGCTAAAGCCGCCGCCTTAGATAAAGACAATCCTGACTGTTCTCTATGCTTACGTATGATATCTCCAATGGACACATTTATTAATAATTCTTTCGACTCCTTCATATTACCACCCACTAAAAGCAACTAACTTTAATAGAATCCAAATAATATTTTATAACATTTTATAGTTTTCTCCAAGAGTAGGAATAGGAAGGATTCCCTCCCATAAAGTACCGACGATGATTTTTCGGGTATTTATAGGAGGGTGAACGACACAAGAGGACAGATAATGGTGAAACCGTGGGGCTTAATGTCCCCACCTATTATTTTTTTCAATTAATTTGCCGAAGTAGCGAGTCGTGCCAGATTGAACCGCATCAGAGCCTCCCCAAAAGGTAAAGACTCCCGTGACAACAACCGCAGCGCAGGTGATGAGAATAACAACAACCTTACTCATATGGACTCCACCTTTGGACAGGGACTTACCGTTTAAGGGACAGTGTGACCATTTCGATTTTGCGTTCGTCGTGACTGGACACCAGACGTTGCTTCTCTTCGCTCATATTGACCACGCTTCCCATAACCGCGACCCAGAGTGTCAGTATCAAAACAGCTATTACGTAAGGCATGGCTGCTACTCAATATCCACGTCGGATGTGCCTTCTTCCATCGAGTTGATGTCGATGGTTCCGTTGTTTGGGTCACTTTCGGTGGTGCTGATCTGCACAGCCTGTTTCTGTCCAAGCTCACGGGTTCCCTTTACAATACCTTCGTTGTACATGTAGAAGCTGCCGACCAGAAAAACACCGATCATAAAAAGACCAAGTACGAATTTTACCACCTTGGATACACACCTTTCTAAATTAGTTCAACCAGTCATCCATTGATTCTACGACCGTCTTTTTTAGACTGGGAGCAGAAGGCCGCTCCTTTTGCCCACCGATTGCTCCACCCATCTCTTTCATAACAGGGACCGTCAGGACAATCGTAAGGGCGATCATAACAAGACCGATGACGAATTTGACCATGTTGGATTCCTCCTTTCAAGACTACACCTTTCCCAAGGCATCCCCCCTTTCAATTGAAACTGCCTCACCAGCTGGGACATATGTTGGCAAAATAAATAGGCTTCCACGCTTGGTTGATCTGCCAAGGTGTAGCCCTTTTTATAGAAACTGGCGTAATATCTGCTGGATGTTCTGATACCACGGAAACGCAATCGCCAGCACCGCCATGATAAACGGTGGAAAAACAAACAGCATGAATTGGATCTCCAACCGCTTCATTTTTTGTCGCTCCTTCTCACTTTTCATGATACGGAGGCTGGTTTCCAAGCGCAGAAGGTATTGCTTCGCCGATACAGACTGTTCCTCCAAGCAGTAGCGAACTGATCTGGTGAAAATCACTCCTTCATGCGTTCCGATCTGCCGTTCCATCTCTTCCAAAGCTGTGCGCTCATCTGCGTTCCATTTGTCAAGCGACGGAAGGTACTGTTTTAACAGCCTCGTCCCTGCTACCGATAACGTCAGCATCTGATAGCGGGGCATTTCAAAATCTAGAAATTCGAGCAGGCGGTTCAAACTACGCAGTACATCATAAAACAAGTGGGTACTTCGTTTTTCCGCTTGATATAACAGATACCAGATGGGTAAACCGACCGTTGCTGCCAGAGCAAGCGTAGTGGTAAACAGCGGGATCTCCAACTGCCCCCATGCGATAGCCGAATATACTATTTGACCAAGCGTAAATCCGATACTCCCCACCGTTCCAAAACCTATGAGCAACAACCAGTCGGACGGTTGCCATCCAAGTGGGTAGCCTGCCCGTTTTACTAGGTTGGTTAGTCGGCGTACCACTTTTACATAAAAGCCCGATGGCGATTGATAAGCCAATTCAGTTTCATCAAGCCGTGACGCGAATTTTTTTGCCCGCTCACGCAGATAATCTAACGGATTGACGGCTCTTTTCGTTCGGCGTTCGAATCGTGACAACACTTGCAAGAAGTGAACACAGAGCACCGTCAACACAACGAACAAGCATAGGAACAACAGAAGCATGTGCCAGATGTCCCCAGCTTTACTCAATCCCCCAACAACCAGTATAAACTCCCTCAATGTTTTTCACCCTTTCAATGCAGGCGCACCACTACAGTCGCTCCCCTTTTTTCGCAAACAACATCGCACCAAACAAACATCCGAAACAGACCACAACCGCCAGCGTCAGGAAGTGCAGTCCCTCCGGCGTGTAGAAGTAGTAGTGCCTTGCTGATTTGAGCATCCCCAGATTGAGCGATATAAAGTACGGAATGGCTAACGTGATCCCCGCAACGTAGATCATCACGGTTTTCGTAATCGTTTCTCGTTCTTGGTCGGTGTTTTTGGCGTGGTAGAGGTCAACCAGCAAACTGTTCAACGCTTTCTCTCCATCGTTGATCTCCCCTCGCTGCATTCCAATTACGATCTGTACAAAGTCGGTTGCCCATGAAAAATCCATGATACGCTCAAACGTTCTCATTACCTGAACGAAGCCCGAACCGTCCGTCAGTTTGATCGTAATGTAGGCCATAATCGGTCGAAACTCATCTGGGCAGCGCTCCCCCATCCGCTTAAAGGCCAACGAAGCGATCTTGCTGGAAGAAAGATACGCCTGGACATATCCTTGCAGAAAGTCGAGAAAGACTTTTCTCGCCCGGCTGGTGATGGTGACATAGCGGAAGTAGAGGAATAGATAAGGGAGAGTCAAACCGATTACCGCAAGAACCGATGCGAGCAAGATGTTTTCGGAAAGCAAAAGTGAAAAGCCAAGCGTCAGCAAAAAAGCCATGCCTGAGAGAAATGCGAACGAAATCAGTTCAAACCAGCTTCTACCGCCTCCGACAACCATCAGCATTGTCTCTAACTGTCTCCCCCAGCTTCCGCCATTTTCAGGCTCCAGTAGCCAGTGGTTTGCCCGTTCTTTTAACTGGCGAAGATACCTCCGCTGATAATCCTCTGTGGTGCGGAAGCGCAGGAGCATGAGTATGCAAAAGAAACACGCTGTTAGCGCAAGAAAACTCGTAGCAAAAAACCAATTCGATTGCCACTCCCATAGCATGGCTAGATCATCCTTTCGTAGTCCGTTACTTTCAGTTCGCGTAGTACGTCTAAGTCAGCTTTGCCCTCATAAATCATTTTTTCTACTTTCTCGCGGGACAAGTGCGCTCCCGTCCAGATCAGTTCCCCTTTTGTCATGTCGTGATAGGCAAGCACATTGGCCCTGACTTGACCTGTCTGCTCATCTATGGCGGGTGTGAAAATGCAGTCGTCCACCCTTTTACCATGATAGGATGCAAGAATCCAGAAGAGATCAAAGGCTAGGGTGATTTCTCTGCAAATCCCTTCTTCACCGGTTCGACGGTACTCGTTTACTAAAGACGCAATGGTTCTAATCGCCACCTCTGGCTTTGGTATCCGCAGGTGGGTCACGTAAAAGGTTCCGTCAATGCCACGGCTTGCGATCTGCAAGGCGACATGTGCTTCATACGCTTCGCGAACCTCTCCGAATACGACCGTGTTGCTTTCATTGCGGAAGAAGTCTTTGCCTGTGGTCTGCGCGAACTCAAATCCAAGTGATTCGATGGATTGCAGCTCGATCACCATCCCCGGCCATTTGTCGCCGAGACGCATCTCGTGTTCCGATTCATAGATGGTGATACTTTCGGTCAACGGGTCTTTCAACAGGAGCATGGATAAGGCGCGGTGGGTCTTCCCCACGCCCATTGCTCCTCCGATCACATGGTTGAGCCGACCGTAGACGCTTTGTTTGCATAGTTCTCTAGCCCGTTCATCCATTTGAATCTCATCGAGCGAAAACGTCTTGGTAGTGAAGCGTCTCGTCAGGGTCTGCCGTCTGCGACTGTACGGTGGCATGTACATCTGTAAACGGGTTTCGGTAGATTCGATGTAGCCGGATAAGCGGGGAATATTGCGGTGAAAAGGGCGTGCAGCAATCTCGGATAATTTGCGCTGCAAGACTTCCATTTCTTCTTCCGTAGGCGTGTACGGGTAAGTTCGATCCAAGCCGTTTTCACGATAGTAGGCGGTTTTGCCAGCGGTTAGTTTTACCGATTCGATGAAGGGACTGAGGTGGATGATCGCGTCATACACGCCCAAGCCATATGTAGCGTAGACCAGCGATTCGTAAGGTGTGGTCATCGGGTAGATGATGTGTTCCTGACCTAAGTAAATTCCTAGCCCGTTCAGGTATGTTTCTACGTCAACAATTAACTTGCGTTTGGCGTTTTCGTCGCCTTTTTCGGTCTGGATGATCCACAGGCGGACTGATTCTTGCCGATTCAGCGGGATGTCCTTCATTTCGCTGTAGTGGCTGCGGATGATGTTGATTACTTCATCAATGGTGTAGGACGGTTGTATGTCCTTCATGAGTATGTTCACCTCTTTTTTGACTCTCTGATCTATTTAAGAAACGAAGGCAAAAATGCTTCGATCCATCTCCCCTTTCCTTCTTCCGCATTCGGACGTAATAGAGCTGTCTCCCATTGGAGTGTAGCGAACTCCCGCTTCATTTTTCGGTTAGGCGTAAATGAAAAGCCAGTCACGTCTATCGGAACAAGATTGCGGTAGTATGAGATTGTACCAAGTAGCGGATATGGGCCAACCGTCTGTATGACTTGGTTTTTTGAGACCACGGACGAATCGTAGTGAGTGAGTAAAAGCCTGGCGTTGGTTTGTGGGAGCGATCCCAGCAGATAGCGGGCCTGTGCAAGTGATAAAGCGTCCGGACGAGCCACATAGATGAATTCGTCTGTCTGATTTAGGAGTGGGAACAAATCCGGGTCGATGGTCTGTATGTAACCCCGATCCAGAAAAATGCAGTCAAACTCCCGTCTAGCCGACTCTAGGAAGCGGGAGATTTCCTGCGCTGTCCATTCTCCTGCAGCAGATAGAGTGTAGACATTTTGTTTGTAAGGTTTATAAATGATGCTCAAGTCCCCTTGCTGTTCTCTTAGTTCTGCACGGTACATTTTCAACTGGCACGCATGCGTCTGCGTCGCCACGCTTATGTCACACGTATCCAGCAACCGATTCATCCCCACCAACAGAAACCGGCGGTTAGGAAACATTTGCTCTAACCATGCGGCGTAATAGAGCAGGAACGTGGTTATGCCCGTTCCCCCGCTGCCGACAAGGGTAATGACTTGCCCTTGTGGATCTTCTCTTGCTTTTGGCTCTAACTTACGATCATTCAAAATGGACGCTACTTCCGAGTAGGTGGCATACGGATCAAGAATGCGTAGCGGTGGCATTGGAGAGTTGGTTTGCGATAGTGAGTCTATCACCTGCTCTATCAAATAGCGGTCTAAGCTGTTCTGCGGCACGATGTAGAGCGGTAGCTTTTGCTGTTTTTCCTTCAATACTTCCACAACCTCATGGAGCCACTCCCACGCCGGTCGCCAGACAACTCCGAAAACACAACCAAACGATCTGGCTCGTACATACGAAGCATGGCGATGAACTGATGATAGCTGAGAACAACTAGTGCTTGTTTTCCATCTGGCAAATAATGCGAAGCCTGCGTGTGAGAGGCGCCGAGTACCAGATATACCTCGCTTTTGGTTGTCAATCTGGTTTCACCGCCTGTTGCTCATTGAAGTAGACACCGATCTGTAATGTGCCGTACTTTTTTGCTTCCACGAATGCCTGGTACTGCTTGTCTGTCCAGTTGAACAGCAGGCGATTAGGCATCGTCCGGGGCTGGCCACGATAGGTTTTGGAGAGACGGTTCTGTACGTCGGATGGGGGTTGCTTGTTGTCGATGGCGTTTGCAACGGCTTCTACTTCTTGCACTGGTGTTGGTGCCAGCGAAAAAACTTCCGCCCCCCGATCCATCCTTCACGGCTACGACTTGAGAGGTAAAAAGCAGGTCAGCGGTATCATTTGTTTTCTGAAAGTATCTTGGATCACCTAACTCGATCAACTTCTCTGGGTCCAGTTCGCTGTAGTTGATCCAGACTTTTACGAAATCGCCTCGGCGGATTTCGCTCATTGGGGTGAATTCGCTTAATTCAATCTCATAGCGGGCTTCCTGCTTTTTAGGGAGCAGCTTTCCGTCCATGAGTTTCCAATCCAAAACTGTTTCACCTGATCCCATTGGCATCCAAGCCACTTTCCCGATGATTTGATCCGTTTGAATAATCGAGCCGGGCAAGACTTGGCTTTTGGGAACTTCTTTGTAGTCAAGATCAGATGGGATGATGGGGGAATAGGGTTGAATCATCTTTCCCTGTTTCACCGTCACGACTTGGGTATATTCGCGTGACTGAAAAGACTGTTCCGCCTGCTGGTATCCAAGATACAGTGTCACGAGAGATAGACCAGTAGACAGGATCAGGGAAGGAATGAGAACTTTTTTATTGATGTTCATGCTTTGGGTAGCCTCCCTTTCATAAATGGAGTAGAAAAGAAAAAGCCTTTACCGTTCGCAGTCAGATCAGGAACGATAAGGCTCAGTATGTTGCGGATTTGTTTCGAGTATGGATGGTTTGGCTGATGAATGGAGAGAATTTTGCCTCGGTTCTGAACAGCCCGCATGTCACTCACGGTTGGCAATTCACCAAGGTAACGGACATGTGGCAGAAATTCACGGATGTTTCCCTTATGAAGAACATTGCCATCTCGCTCATCTGGAGCAAAATTGAGAACCATGCCGATCTTGTCCATTCTCATCTGCTTTTGCTCCCAATGCAGTAAAAGCTCCTGTGTTTCCTTTATGGTAGCGAGGTCGTAATCGGCTATGACAAGAACCTGATTGGATATGGTAGCTGTGACCATGAGTAGATCGGGGTGGTTCATATTGATATCCACCACCACAAAGTCAAAAACACGAAGCAAAGTCATGAGTACCAATCCCGCTGTTTCTACCGTGACCTCTCCAGCTGGGATTACGTGCATGCCGCTTTCATGTGGAATCACTAGGTTTTGTAGAATGAATCCATCTGTTAGGGGACTCTCACTTTGCACATATGGTTCCCATGTTGAAAGACTCACTTTTGTTTCTGGTAGCAAAAGTCTTGTTCCGACGCTTCCCCGCAGATTGGCATCTACTATTACGGTTTTCCCGATCTTTGCCAGCATCGCAGCTGTGTTTAAGGCGAGTGTCGTGGTACCAGTGCCTCCTTTAGCCGATGTAACAGTGAAAATCTGCCTTCCCCTGATCGGAACGAACGGAATGACGTCTTTTGATGAAGCATCATGATTGAAATCTCTTGCTTGTTCACTCTGTTGGGTAGGGCTTCTCTGGCGTGGTTGGCTCTCTTTCTTTCTTGTCATCCAATTACTTATGGTTTGAGCAGCGTCTCTTCCCCATTGTTTTATAGATTGGATATGCGATCGGTTATGTTGTGTCGGGGGATCATGGTTTTCATCCTGTCTTTTCGAATCTGCTTCTACCTTATCTTCCATCTGGTCAGATTGAGAAATAAGCTCATGTTCGGTCTCAGTTGAGGGTTCAGGTTCTGAGCTAAATACTGGTTTTAAACCATCTTTTTCTGAGATTTCATCTGATGGAAACCCATCATTGTTCCTCTCCGACTTTTTCTCTTGTTTTTGATCTCGCCGTCCCGTTTTTTCCTTTCTCTGCGGCTTCTGTATCTCAGCCAGCCACTCCAATAACTGTTGCGAATAATCCGTTTTGGGTTCATATACCAAAATCGGAATCGGCATACTTTTTACAACTGAAGAAAAGGGAATACCGTCCTCAACCACTACTCCCGTCACGCCTTGTTCCAAGTAGGCAATCACTTCATCCCACTTCGACAAAGCGCGAGACAACTCCACCTGTTCAAGACAAACCAAAGGCTGTACCAACCGCTCGTACATTGCAGGACGGCAAATGACCGCAATCTTCATCTCTATTCACCTCCCTCTTCTAGAACCAAGTACGCACCGTCACAGCTAAGTTCTGCAAGACTTCGATACTTTTCATTACATCGCCCAGGATAACGAGCAGTACGAGGGAACCACCTATTGAAGCGATCCCCACAACGGCTAATCTCTTGCTAAAAACAAGCCCTGTTACCAAGGTAATCACCCCAATCAGCAGCGCCCATAGCGCTAGTGGAACCGAAGCATTTTGACCCCATGTTTGTAGATCGGTACTCATTTTTTGTAACCCATTAGCCGCCTTTTGTGGGTTCATCGGGTTTACGTCCAGATGTGTCTCCTGTACCTGGTTCTGCATCCCTTTCTGTGTATCTGCATAGACGGCGCCTATTCCCCCGCCAAGCACCAGCCCTATGACTAGCAATACAACCATGCAACGCCGAATAATCACCACTTCAATCACCTCCATTATTCAACAAACTCATTGGGTCAAACGCATTCTGCTTGCCAAACGCACTTCGATATGCGCCCCAATGCAGGTGTGGTCCCGTACTCCGTCCTGTGGAGCCAACTTGACCGATTGTTTCACCCTTTTTCACCGCTTGTCCCTTCACAACACCTATCACATGCAGATGCCCGTAGAGTGTCAACACACCTCCATGCCGGAGCAAGATCGTGTTTCCATACCCTCGCATCGTTCCGGCAAAAGCGACGACACCATCCAAAGGTGCATATACGGGTGTTCCCGTTGGTGCGGCCAAATCCACTCCATCATGGTAGGCTGTCTTTCCCGTGAATGGATCGTTGCGGTAGCCAAAGTGAGAAGTTAGCTTAAAATCTCGTCCCATCTTACCTGCAAGTGGTAAACTGCCTTTCCACTGTGTCGGCGGGAGGTCTGGATGTGGCGGAATAGGAACAGAATCAGAAGCATTACCATAGTGTCTAAGCAATTCCTCCATTTCTTCCCGTTCTGTCTCATCGCTGTAGGTAATGGCAAGCTCCTGAATGAGCTGTCTATCCTGCTTTGGCAAGCCATATGTTATTAGTAATTCGTACAGACGGTTTTGTTCATCTGGCAAAAAGTCAATTTCCACGCTGTCTAGCTTTTCTTGATGGACGGTTACATCACCATGCTGTGTAGTGCTCTGCCGATAGCGAAGCCTATACACCGCTTTGTACGTCTCCACCTGATCCAATAGTTTTACGGTGTAAGTTTCCGTTACCGTGACTCGTTTGCCATCTGAACCAACCGTAGTTCGCTTCACCAGTACAGTTGAGTCTCGCCAATAGTAGTATGGCTTGACCGCAGCGTAATGTTTTTCGGGAGCCGGGTTTCGTAGTTTTCGCACATCCTTATTGCTAAGAATCATCGGATCAGCCAGCACACGGTCGATAGCCGCCAGTAACGCCCAAGGCACACGATAGGGATAAGCTTGATCATGCTGGCTAGGAGTGTACATCTGCTCTTCTTGAGAACCCAGATTCTCAACAGACAGGCGTTGGTACCTCTCTGCGAGTTCTTTGTCCTTCTCTAAATCCCACTCACTGTCCCCAGTCGTAAAAAAGGCCAAAACCCCTTCCTTTTCAAAGTAGGTCATCGGCAAAATGAATACCACAGTAAACGTCATGAACACAGTACCAAGCAAAAGAAGAAGCGGGATACCCGCGATGAGGCATCCCGTTTTCAGCTTTTGCCAAAGCAAGTAAAAGAACCGCACAATCTCACCCCCAGTATGAAGAAAACCACCGATCATTTCTTAGTCGGTGGCTTCCCGATGTTAGTGATTTGGGTGGCATTGAATGGCACTGGCCTGGTTGATTTTGTGTGATTTTCATGATGAGACTCATGGGATTTCCCAGGGTTCGCTCGTTTCTGAGTAGAACTAGAGGATTCTGAACTCGGCCTATTTGACGTTGCTACATGTGGAGCGTTCTTTCCATGTACGACTTGGCCAACACTTGCCCTCTGAGTATGGCGATGGCGATTTTCCTTGGAAGACGCATCTGTTCCTTGACGATACTTGGCGTCTCTATGCGCCACTCCATATGGATCGTTTAATACTTGCGACGTGTAATCCGTTCCCTTGGGTTTGTATGGGATCATCGGTTGATTCGTGTACGGACTGATCGCTGGACGGGATGATGATGCTGCTTGACCTGTATGGCTTCCACTCGGAACAACTGGCTCTTTAGAAGTAGCTACCGCCCTGTCACCTCTACTAGAAGGCGAAATAGTAACATCACCCCCATGATCACCGCTTCGCATTTCCCCTTTCGTAGTTGCATCAACCGGATTTACTGCCATAGGCGAAGAAGCAGGACTCATCATCCCTCGCCTCAACTCATCTTTGTTTTGGGCCTGAATCATTTTTTTCATCTGCTCCTCATATGGCACATACCGATAAGAAGGCTGATCCAATCCACGACTAGGTCTTCTTACGGAAGTGGTGCCTGTGGTCTCTGGCTCGCGTTTCGGACTAGCATGGTACGCCGAGCTTACTTGACCACCTTCCAATCGATTCATCCAATTCGTTGCATTTCCAAACTGCACTTGCATCTCCAGGGAAAGTTCACTATAACTTTTTCCGTTGGATGAATAGGCTTCACTTCCTCCCGTAAAGCGGCTAAGTTGATCTATCCCCCACTGTTTTACCGCCTGACCCGTACTTTGAACGATTGGATTCTGTCGGATTCGTTCCACTCCCTTCATGCCTGATCCCACCGTTGAAAAACCCAAATCAGCGTTTCCAGTAGCCGCTGTAACTATAGCCCCTAAACCCGCACCAACACCTGCAACCAGCGCTGTGCCGGTTCCTTTTAACACTCCCTTTGCCCCCGCTTTAGCTGCACTCCCCCACAGTTGCTTCAACCCGTCAGATGTAAAAGGTGTGTCAACTATCGAACGCAGCCCCTTGCCTATGTTGGAAATGGGATTGCCCTGAACCGAAGAGGCTCCAGACTCACCAGTTCCCGCCATCGGGCCAGAGACACTTCTTCCAACTGAGCTCACCCCAGAGACCCTTCCCTCTTCACGCATTCCTCGCATGGTCTTGGTCAGACGTGAAATTCCACCAAATCCCCCGCCCATAACCGCCCCCGTCGCTTCACCCGGTGCGCCTATCAGGATATGTACAAAAGCTGGGATCGAAGGCAGGAGACCCACCATGACAAATACCCAAATAATCTTCGACACACTATCACCTCCCGCTACACCAGAAACGAATACATGAACCCGAGAAACACCGCTTCCAGCCCCTGCACCAGCGTCAACGCCAAAAACGTCCGCAACCACAGATCAAAGGACATACGACTGCCCGGAAAGATGGATGAATAGGCAGCCATCGGGAACAAAACCATGAGAAAGCCAAGCCCTGCCGTTCGCATCGCATACTGGAAATTGAAGAAGGCAATGAAAATCACCAGTACAGCCAACACCATCGCCATCCCTGCACCAAATCCAGAACCAGAGAGCAATGCAAAATAAGCCCCTGCCATCCCCGCCGTTCCAATCGTGGTCGTACTGCCAAGCGCATAGGCCACGATATCCATAAAAGACAGGTGAGCAGGAAGCCCCAACTGCTGAAAATGTTCCATCATCATCACATAACCCAATTTGACCAGAAACGTATTCACGGCAAAAATGATCTGAAACAAGTAACTGCCCAGCCACATCGCCCCAATATAAATGGCAAACCCATTGGTCATCTCACGCACACTCATCTGTGCCATCGGACTGCCCGCACGAAATACGAGAAGAAAGCACCAAACAGATATAGCGATCACCAAGAGGTAGCCAAGCAAGGAGTATTGCAACGAATAAGCATCATGGATCGACCGCCACATGCTGGGTAAAAACAGCCCGTATACCGTCCCTGGCTCTTGGTTCAGACCAAACACCAACTCATTGATGTCCTTTAATCCAAAGGTGCGGATCACGAAATTAGGCAGCCACATAATGGCTTGTGCTGCCAGTTGTTCAAAATAAGACGGCTGCTCCTGTTCTGGCAACGGTGCGGAATCAGCAGGAGCGGGCGATTGCACAGCCGAATTGTCGGTGTCACATCCAGCTACCGTCAGAGCCAGTACCAGCGAAACGATAGCCGGAATCCAGCCTCTGTTCATGCGGAAGCCTCCCGATCATTCGGATCAGTCGTATACATCCAGTACTCCCGCGGCGTTGCCAGCATCCGTACAATCGTGCTTTCCTCATCCACCTTGAGAATCCCCACACCACGAGGCGCTCGGAGCAGAAAGTTTGCTTCGCCCTCCGACAGATCAAACTTCCCTTGCACCGCATCAATGTCAATCGCTTCTTGGCGTAACAACAGCTTCGTCGGTGAGTTTTTCAAAATTCCCATACCTTCAGGAACACGCATAAATACCTCAAAACCTTGCGTTGCGACGCACATAGAGACGTTCAGCTTCCTTGCACGGCGGTAGCCGTTTTCCAGCCATTTGGCCTGCTCAGAGTCTTCCATCTCGTGCTGGGCTTCCTCAATGATGAGCCGTTTTCTCTGTTCCCGATTCTTCTTGGCAAACTTCTCCCATAGCCATTTGGTTGCTACAAACGTCCCCAACGGTTTCATCCACTCCTCGTCCAGATCAGCCACGGTGATTCCGATGGTTCGGGCATCTTGAATAGAAAAAGTGCTTGGCCCATCAAAAATGGCTCGAATGGGATCGCCGTTATCACGCGTGAACAGTCGGATGAATGGAGCGACACGCTGCAGATCAGGGTGTTGAACCATCAATAGGTAATGGTCGTAAAGCGTTGGCATCTGTCTTTTCACCCACACACCATGCTCGTTAGGCTCATATAAACTGGACGGGTCATCCGTAATCCCGAATCTCTCATACAAGTCACGCAGGCTTTCTAGAATGGCCACCTTGACTTGTCCTGTCAGTTCTTTTTCATCGATCAGGCGAATCATTTTGAACAGCACCGCTTGAACCGCTTGAATGGATTCCTCCAGATTAACAAACACCCGTCCCTTCTCGTCTTCCTCCTCTTCCACATCGTAGATATTGATGCGCTGGTAGTTCGGTGCTTTTGGCGAAAGTTCCACATACACACCCCCCATCGCCTCCACCAGTTCCTTGTACTCCCGATCCAGTTCAATAATCGCAGTATGAATCCCGATGGCTCCAGATCGGCGAATAATAACTTTTAATGTAAAAGACTTTCCGCTACCCGACCTGCCGAGAACGATCATGTGCTGATTTGCAAGAGCCGCATCCCATCCATCATAAAAAACGGGGCGGTTGTACTGATCCAGTCCAAGCAACACGCCTGTCCGATGAGATAACCCGCCGTAGCCAAACAAAAAAGAGTCAGCAACATTGCTAGACTCCATTTCCCGATAGATATCATCAAATTCCATTCGTCTGCCTACTCCAATCGCATGACGCAATGCTGCCAGCTGTCGCGTATCCGCCGAGCGGAAGTGAATCCCGATCCCTGCCATACTCTTGATCAGCAGGCGGCTGATCTTTTGCATACGTTCCGGTTGGTTCGCCGCGACTGTCATAATGATCGCCGTCTGGAAAAGCTTCTCCTGATCGACTCTCAAGCGGCTCATTCTGCCTTGGAGATCGCCGAGCTCCTGCATTTTGTCCCCAACTTCTGCCGCATTTTGGGTCGTCCGCAGATCCGCCTCCAGCACAGCGATTCGATGGGCCATCCGTTGCATTTCTAAACTTGCATCTTTGGGTTCTACACAGATGGTTACGTCTACTTGACCGTCGCCACCATGCAGGAGAATACGCTCCAGCATTCCCACCCAGGTTGTACGGCCTGTTAGTTTGGCGAACCAAGCACGCAGGTAAGTAGCCCCATCGGTGTTGTTACCAAGCTCGATCCAGTAGTCAATTTCGTTACGTTCCCGCAACACTGTGGGCGATAACAGTATAGCCTCTTTTCTTGAATAGACGGTTTTGGTGTTTCTATCCCTATCTACTGTTTGGTTTACATTGGTACTTGCCCTTTCTTTAGTGATTGCTATCCTGTCCTTACGCCGAAACATGTTCCTTTCCTCCTTCATCCCACTGAATTTTACCAATGGAAGTTAGCAGTTGATCTGGTTCCAAAACACGCTCCATAAACTCATCAAACGATATCAAAGAGGACATTTCCCTGTTTACCGCGTCATACACGAAATCGAGTACATCTTCTCTTTGCATCTGCTTAATTGAAATCGAAATACCGCCGAGCGTGCTTTCCGTCAGGCGCAGGCTGTTGAGCAACTCTTGCTTGGCAACCTCTTCGTTATCCGTCTGTGTGTTTCTCATCACTTTACTGAGAAGATCGTGCAAAAGCGGGTGCTGGAACCCTGCTACAACGGAGTCCTGTAGATACCGGTAATCTGTTTCAAGGATGATATAGCAACGCTGATCTTGGATTTTCTGCTCCTCGATCACCTGCATAAAAACAGCCTCTTGTTCCTGCACATACTCCAGACCAGCCGTATCCCCCACCTCAATCGCCTTGGCCCGTACTTCATGGAAGTATTCTCTGAGATTATAGGGGTGCGACTGAACACGAAAACGGACGGGATGAGGTATCATCCCAATCCACTCGCGAAAGGTCAGCCAGATATTTTTCTGCTCCTGCGGTGATTTCAAAGCAAACGAAATTGGCTGTACCTTGAGCATCATCATGTAGCGGTCATCTTCCGTCACAATGAAGCCATCTTCGTCCACCCGTTTGAACTGGAACCACTCGATGGCCTTGTCCTTTGGCTGTTCTGCCTTTCCCCGGCGTAGCCACCAATAAGCCGCAGCAGCTCCAAGAAGAACCAGCCCGTCTTGAATTATCTGCCAGTTCCATTCCATCAGTGGTACACCTTCTTTCTGCGGTGGAAGGCGAACCACAATGAGAGATATTTGCCCAGCATCAAATCCGTGGAAGGATGCTTGATATGGGCAAACAACATGGCACCAAGCAATGGCAGGCCGTGTGGCAAGTATCCCCACAGCCCAATGTAAGGAACCGGTGGGAGATATGTGGCCAACTTCATGCTCAAGATCCCGCCGACCAACCACCAAAGGAATTGGCGGAAAGAGAGGAAGTAGACGAACTTTGTCTCTTCCTCGGTGCGATAAGTCAACAAATGCTGTTCTCCGTACATGCGCGTCCCTCCCTTATTCCAAACCGAAGATGCCGCGGGTCATAGCCACGATCTTATCTGAGAAGTAGACGCCTACGAGTGACAAGACTGCTAGGCCGAATCGTAGCTTGACCTGCTCGATTTTGTTTGGGTTGGTGCTTGTTCCTAAGATGACGAATGCCCATGTGATCAACGCTGCTGTCACAAAGGCGAAAAAGCCGCGTACCACGCCGACAAACTCACTGGATGCGTCCTGCATTTCTTGCTTTAAGATGTTGGCATCGGGATTGACTTGCAGGTTGGCTTTGTCGGCGTGAACGGTTCCGGCAAAGGCAAGCAGGAATAGGGTTAATGCCAAGAAAATCTTGGAGAATTGGGTTGTTCCCATGTTTTCTTACCTCCTGTGAAGATTGAAGGACAGAGTATAGGTTTTACCTCCTTCGTTCGCTGGTTGCGCGGAGTCCCTCTGCGAAATGAAAAAGGTGTCAATTCACATACCTTTTGGCTGTAAACTGACACCTATGAAGTGAGTCAATCCATCTTTTTACTATTAATTAGCTACTTTTTTTTTATATTCTTGATACCGATATAGAAATGTTTTGGCTATTTGTTCTCGATTAGTTAAGTTCTTAGGTTGATAAAATTCTAAATCCGACTTTGGGACTTCATACCCCCTTTGTATTAACAATTCTTCAATCTCACTCATATTATAAATTTCATCGATAGACCACAAATAAATATTGTGAGAATCAACAGAAAAAATACCTAGGAAATCTTCTATCCCGTTATCTTTTTTAAGCCATATCCTTATTTGATCTTGTAATTCTCCTTTATCGCCCCATCTATGCCAGATCGATAGTAACGTTTGAGTTTTAGTTCCATGCTTTTCGATAAAATTATCATTCTTACTATCTAATTTAATTCTATCAATTAATTGTAGGGCCAATCTTCTAATTTCTTCTTCAGTTAATAGTCTAGGTTCTTTGGGCTCCCGTGGATGAACATATTCTAATATTTTCCCTGCGAAAGTTAAAGGAAGTGTCTCCGTAACGATTTGTTTCATAAGGTCCAGTTGCTCACTCCTAGAGAGTTGCTTTAGAAGTCGGGATATTAATCCCGCTGCTCTATCCACGGGTAATATTATAGATGCCCTCAGATCTTTTGATAATGCCTCTCCTTGATTTGCAATTATGGCACCTAAATTTTTTGCCGAAGAAGAAGACATCTTTTCCTCTATCATTTCAAACTTTCTTAGTAGCTTTTCATACCCAATAGTTTCAGATATAGATTCAATCCTTTCCTTTGCTAAATCAATCTCACCAGTTTCAAGTAGTTCCAATATTCCGTTAAACTCTATATCAGAAATTTGGTCGTTGGGGACATTATATACAAAATATTTTTCAAAATAATCCTTAGAACAAATCCTTTGTTCAGCTTTTAAATCTTTATCTGATTTTTGATCCGATGAACGGTTCCCAGACAGTAACGCTCCAAATTCAGGGAATAAATTAAACGTTAACTTTTTGATAATTTCTCTTTCATAATCTGTGTTTTTTTTACATGAATCATCAAACAATGATTGGTATTTACTTCTTGCATCGTCCCTATATTTTTGGTTGTCTAGCATTGCATCGGAATGCTCATAGATAAACTTATAAACTTCAGGAGAAAAAATTCTAATACCTTCGAGACATAATAAATCTAGAATATTGACTTCACCTTTAAGAAGAGGTACTGAAAAAAGTACAGCATTGAGATATCTTTTGGCTGTCCTTACCGTGAATGTCAGCCTACCAATAGAATGGCTCAAGATGTCATCAAAAAGGCGTTTATGATTCTCTTGAGATAACTCAATCTGGTTATCAGTAAGAATATCCTCTAATCCCTTCTTAAGAAGCTTTTGAATGTTTATCCGGTTAGCTGGGGGCAGGTATAGAGGAACTTGCACTATTTTTTCAAGGAAGGAATCTCCCATCTGATTCAAGTCATCAGTTCCAAAGCGGTCAGCCAATACAGATGAAACTACCTTTTCATCAAGTGCTAGAACATACGCCATATAAGGAAAATCTGCGATTAATTTAACTAATTTTAGTACTGCATGGGTTTCCTCATTGTCAAGCCGGTCTAAGTCATCAATTAACACGACAATTCTTTGCTTTTTGTCCTCTAGGAGTTTCTCTATACTTTTCCTTAAAGATAAAATGTCATCATCTTTCTTAAAAATAGTAGCAAACTCCTTGAATGAAAAGTTAAAAAATCCAGCTCTTATAGTAACTGACGAAAGCTTTTCTGAGTACTGTTTAAGCTTCTTGACCAGTTCACTTTTTTCTCCAAAAAAGTTCTTTTCAATTTCTGTGGTTAAACTCTCAAAGAATTGCAAGATGAGTTGCCCTTCATTTTCAAAATACCACGGATTAAAAGACACCGTTGCTATCTTTTCAGTTCCACCTTGTTCCTCAAAGTTCTCTTTTAAAAGGTTGAATATGGATGATTTCCCCATACCCCACTTTCCGTACAGACCAACGACGATACTTTCCTCCGCATTCCTATTCCTTATTGCATTTGCAATACCTGTTACGAATTTAGAACGTTCAAGTATGTCGTCATCAGATGTTTGAATTGGTTGATCAATAAATAAACCTTTTTTCGAGTTTTCAACACCTTTCTTTTTAAAAAAATACTCTAAATATTTTTTCAACATATAAGCACAATATAAAATTAATATAAACCATACCATTTTTGTTGCATCTGTTATGAAAATCCCTTGAGTATAACCTAAATTACTTGAAATCCCATAAGCTAACATACTAATAGTAGTTGATACTATCCAATAATCAATTTCAAAAGAAAACGGGGGATGTTTTATCCAACTGGAAATCAATTTAGACTTGGTTATTAAATTAATGAGCGCTATTGCAACAATAATGACTCCAACGAGCCAATAGGTTTTCACTAAGTTTGCTATGTCTAAAAGTTGTATATTTGTAATAAATGTTTGTTTCTCAGCTACCACAATGGCTACATAGATAATTGCAACTAGTACAGAAATCCACTGGACTATATTTTGAAGCTTACGGACTATGTCTGTAAATTTATTCTTCTTTTTGTGAGCTTTATCCACTATCTCATACCCCTTCGCTTAAACAATGCATTTATTTAAGTTCTATATGTTTAGATTACATTGTATATAAATGGACAGAGCTTTTCTATCTGTTTATTAATAAAACGGAGATCTAAAATAAAATCCTATCTCTTGTTAGTACCTAAACATTCCCCAACATCCCCGAATTCCTCAGACATACGCCAAACAACATACTTGACACCCCGCTTAGCCAACAACCGCTTACTAACCCTCAATCCCTTCTCCCCCGCCTCATCATTATCCGGAACTAGAACAACCTCCACACCGTTCCAGATCACTTCCACCAACAACTCCACCTGCGCCTCCGTCAAATGCGTCCCCTGCATCGCCACAGCCGCCACCCCCATCTCCTGCGTGAGCAACAACGCATCAAAGATTCCTTCCGATACATACAACCTTCCCTGCTCTTTCGCCCGTTCCACCGCCTCATGCAAACCGAACAATATTGCTCCTTTCTGATAAAGCCCATCATTCGGCGTATTCCAGTACCGGTTCGTCGCCGTTGCTTCCAACGCCCGATATGTAAACCCAACTACCTGCCCAGTCCGCCCATCACGGTTTGGGAAAACAACACGATCCATCGTCTTATCCCAACCAATCCCATAGGCATCAACCGTCTCCCATTTCAACCCACGCTCATGTAAATACTGCCTAGCATTCGCTGACAGCGCCAAATCATCCGCATACTTCCGTGCCTGGGCAGCTCGTTGACGTTGTAACAATTCCGTCGACACCTTTTCATGGACCTTGGCTTGTGTTCGAGCTTTGGATTTACGCTGAGCTTGGGCATAAACCTGAACCTTAGCTTTTTCTTGGCTCTCAGCCACAGAATGGTTTTGGCCACCAGCACAATTACGCTGCGAGTCCCGCTTTCCCCGTTTCCTGCTCCCCAACTCTCTCCACGCCAACAATGCCTCTTCCGCTCGCCCCATGAGAACACCCATCTTCCCTTTGAGTAACTGCACCTGCACATCCCGAAGCACCTTTCGCGTCGCATCCCCAAAACGCAGATCGTGAAGCTGCCGAACCATCTCCGGCGCATCCCCAGACAGGTTGCAAGCATGGCAGTACCAGATGCCTTTGTCCCGATTCGCGTAAAAGCTCGGATGACGATCATCATGGAGTGGACACAAGCACGGATTTTCTCCCGCCCGATTCCGCTTGTACACCGTGATGCCCAGCCAGCGCAGGTAAACGGACAGATCAACCCATTCACGAATCCACGCCGCCACTTTGCGGATGTAGGAGGTGCTGATCTTTTTCGGTAAGCGGAGAGAATTGGCAAGCGTACAGCTGGCCGGCTCTGTAATGACGCTGGCATCCTCACCCATCTGCAACACCTTTGCCGCTACTCCCCATGTTACATTCGCCCCACCGTGAGCTTTATAAACCAACTGGGGTATATCCTGTATACTATGATTTTTATACATAGCGCCATGACGTTTGCCGGATGCATCATGGCTTTTCACCGCTCCTGCAACACCAGCAGAAGGGCTATTAGGTGAAAATGCAACATGATCAGTGGAAGCAAAAAGTGGAGACGCAGCAGGTGATGGTGCAACATCAGCAGGCACATCCCCCTCGCTCTCAAAACCTGTACAACTATAATCACTATCCACAAGTGCAACATGACCACGACCAGGCCCAACCGCCTTTTTCCGCTGGGGCTTACGCGCCGAAACCCTTTCCTTACGTACTTCCTCCATCCACTCGCCCGTTCTCTCCACAATCACACCACTAGCAGTATGCTGCGTCTGGATCAGCCCGCTTTGCTCCAGCTTCCGCATGTTGCGCCAAATCGTAGTGCGATTCACACCAAACAGGTCGGCGGTCTCCTGAATGTTGACCACACCCTGCCCCACTACATACAAAAAAATCCGATATAATCTGTCCATCATCGTAAGTAGGGAATGGAGGGGGAATCATCCCCAACTTGTCCACTCCCCCTGCCACTCCTTTCTCAGATGTTCAAACATGCTATACGGAGACAGCTAAACACCGCATCCATCTATCTGTCGCCATTTTAATGAGCCATTCAGCAAGTATCCAACGCAAACGGCCTCAACGAAGGCTTCTATCATATCTGGTGATTGTGAACATTAAGCCTGTTGTTGCCCGTCCAGGTCTATGTCAATCAACACAGGCAACCACTTCACAAACCACTCCGCTGGAATAAAAAGATCTGGCTTCAGCACTTCGGGTAGATGTCGCTTCACTAGATCATATACGTACTCATAGGAAAGGGAGAAAACACGCTGCGTCTGCTTGGCCTTTTTTACCACGCACTCTTTGAAATTCAAACCGACCTCAGAGGCTTTCATTCTAAAGGCATGGAGAACAGACTTCATCTGATTTGTAGGTGTATGGGCGGTAGTGAAAGGAGTCTGAGTCTGAGACTGGTACTCAAGCGTATACTCGTCCTGGAGCTCGTGCTCATCTCCTTCCCCTTCATTTGCTTCGGATACTTCCTCCACCTCATTCTCTGGCAGAACCAATCTGATTTCTGGAGACAACTCTCTATCGAGAGCAGAAGCCAACTGCTCCATCTCTCTCGACTCGGTAAAAAGACGCTCCTTCCAATCACTCCACTTCCGCGCAGGACCGATCACGAACGGAATGTTCTCTTTGAGCAAATAATACAACTTCACCAACTGCTCCTCCGTCCACCGCAGCAGATCTGCCCCGATAAACAGATAGCTTTTTATCCCCTGCTCATAACGATAGCGGGTACCCTCACGCCCGATCACGCTCGAAACTCCTTTGCGAAAATGGCAGACGATCAGATCCTTGAGAAAGCAGCAGCTCGCATCCGATTGGATCAGCAATTCTATCTTCTTTTTAAGCAATTCCACGACCGTTGTCTCTTTACCGCTCATCACCATTAGCTCAACAAACTGCATCTGCGTTCCTCCTTTCCTCTAGCCATGATCTATCCTTGCAATTACTTACGTGGTGTAATGTGTAGCAGCGGGATCTCTACTCTGGAAAAGCTTCCTTCTCGCCCGCTCTAGCACCCATAGCCTTTCTACTAACTCTACTCTTACTCACACTCATCTTTTGCTGACAATCTGGTACTACATCAGCTTTATACGAGCCTCTAAGCATAAAAGGCGACTGGCCCCAACGAGAACCCCGTTTCACCTGAATCTGCATCAATTCACGCATCGCCTCTTTGAGCAACGCATTGTTCTTCATGCCCCGCTCTCTCCTGCGCTAGACGGCAGCATCCCTTCCCGAATATCCGTACACTCAATCCCATACTCCTGCTTCATCCAACTGAGCAACGCAGCTCTCGGAACCCGCAATCTGCGCGAATGAAAACGTATCACCGGGAAATCGGGACGGTGGGCCAGTTCATACACAAACTTCCGATCCACTCTCAGAATCTCCGCTACCTCATCCATTTTGAGCATGAATGGGTAAGCATCGATGCTCGTAAACGTTGGTTTTTTCTTACTCATCCAATCCTCTCCTTTTTGATTCCAAATGTAACTTTCTGGTTTTTCTCTTTCCTTATTGCACTCCTATTTTATCGCCTTTTGCGTAAGTATCAGGTTCGACATTTTCTTTGAATATTCGACATACAAAAACACAAAAAAAGCGCCCTTTTTGGCGCCGGTTCGTGACTGATGTTACTGACTCGGTTAATTTTGACGAACTTCATTAATTTTGACTCGCCAATAATGTTTTATCGTGCTTCAATGTATCGAGAATATCGGTAATATGTAACAGCTCTGATGTATCCATGCTTTTCCTATTCTGAGCATACATACGGAACAATTCATGAAGCATCTCTGTGATTTCTGTCTCCGCTTTCAGCTCCGCGAAAACCTTCATCCCAGAGAAAAGGGCTTTTACCGCTGCTTCCATCTCTCCCAGCAAAACCAGCCCCTGGCCCTTGAGTCGTAAATATTCGGCATACTCTCGCTGTATGATCAGCTTCATCTCTTGCCGATCCAATAGTTCCAAAAATTCACCTTCGTAGTCTAGTAATGCCTCCATATCCGCCAGCAACCCCAGTTTGATGCTGACCCGCAAAAGCTCGTTCACTGCTGTCACGGTGTTCATGTCTTGCCAATCTTCATAATGGTGAAGATATTCACGCAACAGCTTCATTGCTTCGGGAAATTCCCTCCGTCTCGCGTGCAGCATCGCCTGGTCTACCATGATGTGGGGAGCATCGTGCCTGTTAAATATCTCTACATAGTCGTTCAAGTACTTTTCCGCCTTGTCGTAATCGCCTAAATACAGGTAGGAATTGTACATTGCGAGATATGCTTCTTCTTTCCACATCACGATCCTTGGATCACTACTGCTTGTACCGTCAATGATCCTTTGCAGAAGGAATAGACAATCTCTGTATTCTCTCAGATAGAAAGCATGTATGCCGACCATGTAATGGACCAGAAGATAGTCCGCATTCTCCAATTCCCCTGCCTCTTCGATCACGCGCAGACCGTAATAGTAACTCCCTTCAAGCCCTGTAACATTGCTCCGCTCGATGAGATAACGCTGCAACAGTGCCTTTGCGGACATTCGGAGGTATCCATACTGCTTAGCGTACTCGGCCACGATACTAAAAAGCATTGTAGCCTTTTGGTTGTATTTTACAGTCTGCCTTGTTTCACTTGGGGCGATTTTTTTTGTATGGATTTCACTAGTATGATGTTTGCTAGAATACGTATCGCTAGCATGTTGTTCGCTAGTATCCATTTCGCTTATGTACCTTATACTTTTTCGTTTCGCGGTGTGCGAACCGGCGTACGTTTCCACATCCAGGTCCGTGTAGGTTACGGCGAAATCATAAAGACGGTAAAGAGCATGATCCAATTCATCACTATTTTCCCACGACTTAATCAACTGCCCTACGATTTTGTATACCAATCCAGGCACTTCTGGTTCCGTTTGTAATGCCTTTTCCAACAGATGTTCCAACACGTTTGTCTGGTTTTCTTGTTCCACATACAAGGCATAGGCTTCTTCCTGTGGGATGTTCAGCTGCTCGATCAGATATTCAAATGTTTCAAGATCAGGGTGCTTCGTTAGTCCTTTCTCAATTCGTGAAAGTGTGCTGTACGATACTCTGCTATCGGCCACTTTGCTTAGTTGCGAGAGCGACATCCCTTTTTTCTCTCGGTAGAATTTAACCAGTGATGAAAGGTTTGTGTTCATACAACCATTTTCCTCCTGTTATGCTTTTATTCCCTTGAAGATGCTCTTCTTCAAAAATTATCTTCGTATACATTGTAAAGTGGAACCCAAAGACAATTTACATCTTCCTTGACTCTCTTTACTTCCGCTATTTCTAGCAATTGACTTAGAAAAGAAGGAAAGAACAATCTATCTGTATTTTTAAACTTCAACTCCAAAATGTCATCATCTGTCCAACCGATTGATTTTAAATACGATGCATCCTCTACAATTGGAGAAAACCACAATTTAAACAAAAATCCACAAAAAACACCTCTCCTATCATCCTTCGCCTCTTCTACAATACTTTGATATAAATCCTTTAAATAACTATAAAATTCCTCCCAGTTTGGTAAATTATCAATTTCTTTTCTGACATCCTTAGAAGTTTGAATAGTCTTGCCCTCCAAATTCAATACATTTGTAGGGCGATAAATTGCACGATCTCGAATGTAATTTAGTTTTTCGTAGAGAGCTGGTATGCTAGTTTGGTTATTCTCATAGTCATGATAAATGAAATGGTCATGTAAAATTCTAAAGGGACTTTTGATGTCATTTCTTATTCCGAAATTCTCTCGTAAATCTTTGATGTATCCTTTAATATTCTGATGATTAATTCTTGAAGATAAGTCTTGTTCTAATTTTCCTTGCTCAATCCATTGTTCAGGAGTCTCATCTTCACTATTAAGAATATTCTCATCTACCTCGACTTCAACATAGCTACGCCCTTCGATTTGTTTTGTTGGGAAGTAGAAACGTAAAGGATATCTTTCATCTAGTAGCATTAAGCTTGTGAATAGATGATATAGAATATAGTAAGAACTTATAGTTTTAGAGATTCTTAGTCCCCCGGCAATATCAATATTTTGAACTGATTCAATTGCTTTTAATTCACTTATTCCAATTATTGCTTTATGAAACGAAAGAGCAGAACATCCTAAAATATAATCAATATTACCAGAAGACGTCCTATCTAATAAAAACTGTTTACCTCTTACTTCAAATTTCAGCTTTTTTGATATAGATTCACGTTGATTATCATCCATACAATACCTTACCTCCATATCCAAATTTTGTTTGATTATAAAAAATCACTTTGATCTAAATGAAAACCAAATAGGACCTTGTTATTCGTGAATAGCCACATTGTAGGTAAATATTCATATATCAATTATAGATCATTTGTTGTTTTTAATGATAAAATTGAATTAATAAAGCTTAATAATAGAGAAGGAGTATAATATGGGAATATACGATAGGGATTACACTCGGCTTACTCAGGAAGAGTCCAAGTTATGGCAAGCAATTCAGGAGAAAGAAAAAGTCGGTCAGTTGGGGGAACTATGGATAAGAAAAAGCTTATTCTTGGATTACCCTAAAGCTGCAAGACATTACATGAGCCTATTCCCTAACCATTATTTAGATATTGTAGATTTAAAGAATGAACAGGAACTTCATACTCTGAATGCTAAGTTCCTTAAAGAAATAGATGATCCTCAAGTAGGCGAACGCAGAATACTAAACTGGATACGGGATAATAAAGCCTACTTCATCATCGCCTCCCTGATGAAGAGTAATTACAACTTTGGCCATCATGCGGCTTATATCATGCCAGAATTTAAATTAGGCAATTCATACCAGGTCGACTTTTTACTAATTGGAAAAAGTTCAGGAGGTTACGAATTTATTTTTGTCGAGTTAGAATCACCATACGGTAAAATCACAACATCTGATGGTGGATTAGGGGACTCATTTAGGAAGGGCATGAAACAAGTTGAAAATTGGGAAGAATGGCTCGAAGCCTACTATACATCTTTCGAAGAGACTTTAATAAAATATAAGCATCCAAAAAAATCGTTTCCACATGAGTTTCTTAAACTAGATAAGACGCGTTTACATTATACCGTTGTGGCTGGCCGTCGAACCGACTTTAATGATAAAACTTACCGAATTAAGAGAAAGGCAATGGAAAATCAGAAGATATTATTACTACATTATGATAATTTGTACCAAAGCGCTGAAGCACTTATAGGAGCATCAACGTACTAATAAGAGCACGAATTTTCTTCCCTTTTTATTTTGAACTATTCCAGATTGTCAAAGCCAGCTCTTCAAAAAGCTCTTCATAACCCCAGTCAGGTGAAATGATAGGGATTCTCTCTAAATCTTTCAGAACTCTTCTAGATCCTACGCCCCTTTTACATTTATCCCAAAATACTTTTTTATCTTCGGCAATTATTCCTACCAAATCAGTAATCTCAAATTTAAAATCTCCATTATACCTCCACTCCCTCTCCCACATAAAGTCGTGTTTAGGTGTAACAATATTTATTAGAGAATAATATTGAATCAATTCTTTATGGAAATCGGAGTTTTCGATAGTAAGATCCTTGTACCTTCTGACCTCTACAAAATTCTTGCGAAAATCATCTAATAAATATTGTTTCAGTTGCGTACCAATGGCATTAATGTATACTGCTGGGCTTGCCCCGCTAGCAAATAAGTCTTCTTTCCAGAAGATTAGACCATATGGCTTCAATTTGATTTGCCTTTTAATTTCACCTGTTAGGTTTTTAATTTGATGAAGTGGAACCTCTGTAAAACAAACCGTGTTAAAACTCTTTTTAAGTTTGTTTGTGAAATTCATTCGATCAAATTCATATTTGAATAAGCAATGGGGATTCCTTGCTTCAATCACACATCTGTCCAACATATTCACAAGATTATCTAAAGCTGGACTTCCTTCGAAATCTCGAGTTAAATGAACCAAAAACCGAGAAAAATCATCTCTATTACGTGGGTTTTTCTCCAATGCGATCACCTCTATACGCAAAAATTACAAAGGGTTGATTTTTACCTACCACGACTTGTTGGTAAGTCCTATATCAATTATTTTCTATATACAATCGCACATTTCTGTTTAATACATTAAGACCAAAGAGGATGCTAAAAATACCTTACATGGCATCCTCTTTGGTATACCTAGGAAATCTCCCAAAACGCCTTATCCCTAATACAAATGGGCTGTTTGCCTATACCTTTGACCAAGCTATAGTGCTTCGCCAATCCATGAATCTTACTCTGAATATTCTCCTCTTCGGCCTTAGACTGTGCATTAAAAATCATCTTAATATCCCGTGCAGACATCTCTGCCACGTTATGGACAATCCAGGTCAGAATATAATTGGAATACTCATTGTCAGCAGTTGAGAAGTGATCCATGAACTGGGTAGACAAGATTGTACCAACCCCGAATTCACGCCCCTCCTTCAAAATCTTCTTGATTGACTTAAAGTCTTTGGATAAAAAGTTATCCGCTTCATCAACCAGAATCATGCGTGTAATCTCTCGAAGATTCCCATCAACAGTACTATGGCCAGAAATCTGCATCTGACTGTAGAAAACATCAAGCGTAATCGCGACCACAAGATTTTGCACGCTCTCTGGGAAGCCTGATAAGTTAATGACTGTTACTCCTTCGATCATATCGAATAGTGGCACCGTGCTGTCAGCATTAGGTTCGAACACCTCATAATCACTAAGTGTCTCCAGTGCAGCTAACAAGCTGTCAACCTTTGTATCTTCCTTTTCCAGATACAATTCATAGACATCACGGAATGTAGGTGCTGGCAGTTCCCATGTACTTGGGATGGTCTTATCAATTCCTCTAGCCGCATAGGCATCCATAATAATCTGTTTCAATGTTCGTCGTTGAACCTGTCCGAGATTGAATGCCGTTGAGATCGTGTCTACCAAAGTGTCGCAAGTATGCATCGGTAGCATCGGACGGATTGGTTGAGTCACATAAAGAGCCAGAGGATTAAATGGTAAGTGATACAGTGAGTGGAACACCTTTGCCTTAGTGGCGGCCACAAAATCATCTTTAATGTAGTCGCCTTTGTAGTCAAAGATCAGAATTCCAATAGGTGTCGAATTCACATTGTCCACACTGTTCCGTTTCAACTGGGTGATTAGAGACTTGGTAAACTGCGTCTTTCCGGTCCCCATTGTACCAATGATTCCCGTATTGGTGTGCATTACTTTATCAGTGGAAGTAGGATACCACAGTACCTCTTGACCAGACCGCTCCTCATTACCAAAAAGAATCTGCATCGGTTTACGTATCCGTGTTTCTACTGATGATTCTGGTTCATGGTCTTGATGTTCTCCAGACTCCTGGAGTTTCTGATTCTTATCCTCTTCACCTACTGGCACCGACAGCTCATCGAACTCATATTCATGCAGCAAACCGTCCCTAGCATTTTTGACACCCTTTCCTTGAGACAAAGCATACGCAATTTCTAGCGTCTCTTCTATTTCAGGTCGATAGTTGTTAGCTAGCAACATCGATGCCGGGATATCTCCCTTGTCGCTTTGGATATGGACCTTATATTGCTCAATATCCTTCAATAGCAATGCATACCCGTTACCTTCAGGCTGCTCAATGACAAGTGTGTCCTCTTCCATCTTTACGTTGATAAAATGCACATCTCGTTGAAAGCTAATAAAAGCACCACGCCCGATATGTTGTTCTAGTCGATTCTCGATATGATAGTCATCATTTAATAGACGTTCACGAATATCTGAGTCAGTTACACTGGCCCAATTTTGCTCTGGCCAGATACCATACATCTGCATCTTCTCAGCGCTAACAATGGCTAACTGCATAAAGAAATTGCGGTACATTTTTGAACGGAATTGGTTCTCGTCCTGCAAGAATTTCCGCAATAACTCGCTGGACTGTTTAACTTGCTTCAAAGCTTTTTCTTTCATACTGGCATTATTATTTCCGATCTTCACTTCAATTGGATAAAAATGAACCTGAAGACGTTCACCTAACTGCTCGACACCTATGAATAATAAATCGTCACTGTACGAACCTGAATGCCCCAGGTTTTTTGCAGAGAACAATCCCTCTGATTGCTTCAATCCTGTTCCCCCGGAGATGCGTAGCACTTCCTCCATCGAGATAGGAAGCCAGACAATGTTAGGATGGGATAGCATAGCCAAGGATAATTTGACCGCTGACAAGATGCTAATTTTCTCTTTAGAAAAATGATTTTTTTGCGCCAATAGACGTAGCAACCAGTTACCGTTTAATGCGTTAAACATGTTGATCACATGCAGAGTCGTATCCGCTTGTACTTCGGTCCCGTTGGATTGTAAGAAATCCTCTATTAATTGCTGATATTGTTTGGAACGTCTTGTGACTGTTACAGCGTCAAAATTGCTCGGAGAAGAGTGGTCGCTATAATGGATAACTAGCAAATCTTTCTTATCAGAATCATTTTTGAAGAAGCTAAGATCAACACGCGGCTCTACAAACGTAACCCAATGAGCCGAGTCGTATACACGGTCCAGCTTCTGTTTATGTTCAACCGATATGGCCGTAACAAGACAGGAATCATCCTGATAGTTAGACAATGTCCGGGCCACTGTCAAAAAAGCGTTTAGCTTAGGTACAAGTGCCAGTAATGAAGAGTCTTTTTTCGGATAGAACTTACGTCCGAAGCCTGTCTTATAATCACCGTTAATAAATACAGACGGTACACCGGACACTAAACCGAAGAGAGAAAGACCAGTCTCAATCTCAGACATATTGCTTGTCGCAGTCTGTTCAATTTTACTCATCTGATAAAACGCTATGTGAGCATATTCGTACTTGGTTTCATTCACATCTCGCGTGTAAAAGTGAACTTTCTCTCTGAACAAATTGAGTAACTCTTCTGGACGGTATCCATCAACTTTAAGATTCAATCCAAATTGCTCCGAAATTTCATCCACGTGATCAAATTGGGACATCTCCTCGAAGACATTGCCTGTCCCTTTCTCTGCATAGATGAACAATTCGATTTTGAGAATATCGTTCTTCGATATTTTCTGTGATATGTTCTTTTTGTAGAATTCAAAAATCCCATGTAGAACCTCTCGACAGTCTCCCATATTAATTAGATTTATTTTAATGGGAGCAGCCTCATTAAGATTAAATAAGAATCCAAAGTGTTCAATAAACTCTTCCATCTTCTCTTTTACCAGCTTGCTTACAAATGAGCGCGAACCCCCGTAACGTGGCAACAGATGATCCACATAAACTCCCCACTCAGGTGAATCACTTTTCTCGACAGGTCTGTACACCTTCTCATCCACCTTGACATACGGCAGCAGGTTAGTCGAACGGAGAATCTTAAGCAATTCATCCCCAACACTTTCTTCTCCTAATACGTCCTTGATCTGCAGTTGATAAGCAAGATTCAGAGGATGCAGTGGGGTGAACAACCATTCTCTGTCGCCAAATACCCGTTCAATTGTCCCGACATAGGCAAGGTTACGCTGTTGCTGCGTTAGGGATTGCCCCGGTTCAAGCTTCATCAACTCGTCCAGATAAGCATGAACAAAGCGGGAAGCTAATCCTTCATACTCTGCATCCATATAGGCTAAGCTGGGCAAAAGTTGATGTACATCGAAATATTTGACTAATGCCTTGTATGCTTCTTCTACAGTTTCAGGAATATTCAGTTCAACAACTTCGAGATCTGCTGAATCCTCTCTGAAGTAAAGCCCCCCTTGTTTGATTATCTTCAACTCACGATCCAGATTGGCCCGGAATTCATTTTGGGCATATGTCTCTTTCGTGCCCTGGAGAATTTTCATCTTATCGTTTTCCAAACGATACTTAAAATGTTGCTGCTTCTCTCTCTTTAGCTTCCATACATGAAGCCCATTAATTGGTGCCGGTCGTTCTGTTGCTTCGTAAAGAGCCAAAGGAATTTCTGTATATGGTAGCAACACTCTGAAGTTAATGAACTCTTGATCATCATCTTGATCCACCAATCTTTTTTGGATGACAAGTTGCTGATCCTCCATTACCTCAAAAATATCTCGCTCTTCATCACCAATGATTTCAACAACCTCTACCGCTTCCTCTAAATCTGAAGGATTCAGAATCCATTCGGTCTCTTCCGATGAGTACTGGATATGTTGATCAATAATACGATACGTTGTCTGGAAGGGAGCCAACCAGCCTTCTGGACACTCAACTGAGGCTATATGGAACACATACTTAGCAGGAGTTTTAACAGTTACCTTAAAAAAATTTGTGTACCCGATTTCATGTTCGAGATGAAGTCGAATTCGTTTTCCTGATGATTCTGCTTTCCCACGTCCAGTCAGTTCGGGTACGTGTTTACTCATATAATCTGTAAAAGGTAGGTCTAAAGTTAGCTCCTCCAAACGCTCAGTATTAAAAATAATAATATGGCGCACACGCTGCTTGGCCTTACTTTCTCCATCAGGACGTTCCCAGTATGGGAGTTTTTCATCGGTAAATTTCTTATTTGGCTCCTGATATTCAGTTTGTTCTTCAATAAGTTTATTTTTATGGGACTTCTCCACCTTACTGTACGGTTGCTCTTGCCACTGCTCTCCTCCCAATAATTTAATGCCATCATCATCAAATAGCTTATCAAGTTCTTCCAAAGTTCCGTACTTATGGAAGGTTTCAACTTTCTCATAAAGCTCATAGTTATCGCGAAGACGTTCCCTAAGTTGTTTAGGTGGCAGTTTCATCTCTTCTAATTCGGGGTCGTTAAAGAGACCGAAATGATTACAATCTTGTAAATCAAGACTACCTTTTTCTAACACCTGTAGCAAACTTGTATAGTCAAAAAGTGTTATTTTTTCCTGATAGGTCTGCTCCGCCTTCTTAACATCCATTACAAAATTAATTATTTTTTTCTCCATTTCCTTTAAAGGCGAGTGGTTCATCAGTTCCTTTAGATCTCGTTCAATTGATTGGAGATGGAACGGCATCCCCTCTTTTGCAAAGGAAATCATCCCATGGACAAGGCTGTCTAGATTAGAGTTATGCACCAAGAGAATGGCTGTGTTCGCAAAAGACTCCTCTTCTGTTCCTACTTTGTTCCTTAGATTGGTAAGAAAATCTGGGGTCGTGTTTTCCAAAGTGGAAGCAACAATCACTTGAAGTCCTTGAATATCCAGGCATAACGTCTCGAAATGACCTCCTGCTGGCGTTCTATAGGAAAAGATTATCGCTTCTGATAACTCTTGTAGTTGTTCAATCAAACCTTTTACTTGTTCTTCACGATCAAACTGAATATGATATTTATCTCCAGGATGAAGAGTAGCCGTATTGAAATACTCCTGTACCTTTTTGGCCAAAAATTTATAAAAATGATTTGACATATAGCGCATCCCCACTATCGCTTTTTTTCACCAAGATATTTATCCCTTCAAAATACTCAATCAGAGCCTGTTCTGAATCTCTATCAAAAATAATCCCCCGGCGTTTGAATTCTTCAAACAAAGTAACCAGTCGGATTCTTGGTTCATCTTTCATAATTAATTTAGTAAGGAATAACAAATAGTCGGCATTCAGATTCAGCGCTTTGCCCAGACGACCTCGGTTTTTGAGAAATACCCCTCCGCAAAACTGCGTAAACCAGCGATAATAATTCTGATCTTCACTTTTACGTCTGGTTTTTTTAAATTGATAGCGAATTATTTTGTGGATTTCGCTGATTTTATCTAACAATTTATCCTGATGGTTGGCATGAGAAAGTACAACCTCTTCCCATCTAACATCGGTTACGGTTTCCTTATAGTCATTTAGGACCCGATTCAACTGGCCATACAGCTCTTCCCTTTCATCGGGATACAAATCGTCAATTTGTTTCTTAATATCCTGATAACTCAGCAGAGAAATAGACGTGGAGTCAGTCAAACTCAACATTTTGAGTGTATTAACATGTGAAAACAGATCTGAAACAACCTTCTCAATGTGATTCCAGCCTCTTTCATATCCTACACGAGACTGGGAAAGATTTTCCCAATCCAATGTAAAGTACACAGGTACAATTGATTGTTCTAACTGAAACATTTCAAAACAGTGGAGGGCAAACTGTGTAACGTAAAAGAAGTAATAGTAGGTCAAAAGCCGCCCGATAGACTCGACAAATAACTGGGGATTTTTACTTAACCAATTGAAGTCATAAGCAAAGAGATCGGAAACTTCAGGAACTACACATTGATATTTAATATCTTCTTTTTTGCCATCTTGTAATTGTGGTAAGCTGTCAAACACTAAACGGGTCAACACATCCTTCGGCTCATGGTTTCTGGAACCATGCATGGAGACCAGACTAGCGTTCAAAACCTGATATAAAAATAGGGCAAGCTTTTTATTTTCAGATTCAATAGTCTCCATATACGATAATACTTTGGGATGAAATAGATGAAGTCGTTCCTCAGAGAAAAACAACGTCTTCAGTAACTTTTTAAAGTCACTCAGCGTTGCTCCTTCTTCCAGATCCACTCTCCCTAGAATCTGCTCAAAGAACGAATCGATATCTATTCTTCCTGCTGAAGCTTTACATTCAACTAAACGGCTAAACTCACCCATTACCTCTATAAAATCTGGCTGGTAGTTGACCCCCTTTTTCTTAGTTGTGTATGGTAAAAAATCGATACCAATCTTTGGATTATGCTTCACCGATTTTCCGCTCTTGATGGAAAAAGCTTCGTGGATTTTTTTTATATTTAAGCGATAAGTCATTTTTTACATCTCCATTTTAAAAGAGTATCGGTCGAAGCTTTCATCATACTGCAAAACGTATTTTACTTTCTTAGCACCTTGCCTTTCTTCAAACAAAAGCTCCTTATGCTGTTCACCAAATCGGTTTAATTTGTTTATAAACTCAACGAATTTAATGAATTGCAGCTTATCGTTTTTATTAGGTCGATATCCTTCTCTGATTTTGGATAATAAACTGTAAAGGGAATAATCGAGTTCTATCCCTGGATATTGTTCTGTATCAAGTACAGCTTTTTCAGGCTTAAAGTACAATGTCATGCTCTGTAGGAATTTATCAAGCACGGATTCAGTGATTTCTTTATCTTTCTGAATGAACGGCTTAATTTGCAACTCCTGAAACGTCTGATATTGTGTCTGCGCTTTACCAATTCGTAAATTGGTATAACTATTATTGACATGCCCGTCCCATTTGTATGTTGCATCACGAACTTCACCGTATAATTCTCTGAGGTTAGTCACCTTTTTCGCGTTCCAGAAAAAAAGATACTTCATAAATTGATCGTATCGAATATCAACATAGCATCCATGCTCTTGTTTTGGGACTAACAAGTACAAAATAGTGAACAGTTGAACAAGTTTCTGTTTGAAAGGCTTGCCATCCCGCTCATCATTGATTTCATATGGCGATTGGCTTATTTTCCTCCCTAAATAGGCAAGCTGGTCAAGATCAATGTGTTCTTGGAAAATAGAATAAATATTTTCTTTTGTACGGAATTCAACGTAGCGTTCGTCCAATTCTTCCGAGCGAATCCTTGTCGGCGATTGGCGGTGGACCGCCTGCATGATAGGTGATATCTCTGGTTTGCTAAACAACAACATCGGTAATAATTGATCAACATACTCTTCAAACGAAAGTTTTTCGATCTCATCTCGTATCTGTAAATCACCCATAGATTCGAAGCGAGGTGATACAAGTAAATCGTGGTAAAAGTTCAACAGTCCGCGTGTAGAAATAATCAATTTTTCTTTGACGATAGTCTGAATCAAAACGCTTGTCACTTTATCTTGAACTGCTTCCAAGCTTAACAGTTCATAGTTATGCTTGACCGGACATTGTTCTGCTGCTGGACAATTAGACAAACAATTGGTTCTATAAACTTCATGAAAAGGATTATCAGGTTTATCTTCAGTAATTTTCTGCATTAACTTTTTCATGTAATCCGACTTCGGACCATCTTCCGTTAATTGAAACATATGATAGTCGCTAAAGTTGATAAACTGAAACGGACTATCTGGGTCAAAGCTGTTGTCAACAATTACTGATTCGAGAATTTTCTTTTCTTCTACATATTTTTTTAGTCGAGAGAACGCTTTACCTTCCTCCGAGTCGATGAAATTGTTTAACGTCCCTAAGTTAATAGCTAAAAGTGCCTTTTTTACCTCATTGCTGCTAAGCATCTCATCAGAAAATTCCTTAAATCGCTCAGCCAGAGTTTGAATAGAGGTTTTCTGCGGTTCAAAACTTTCTGTAGCATCGTTGTGTAAGTAAAAAGCTTGAATTATATCAGGATATTTATCTTTAAAATAGGAAAGGATGTGCGATTTCCCATCCCCAACTCCCCCACATACAAGGATGAGCTGAGACGAGGGTGATTGAAAAGCTTGTTCAATCAACTCTTTCAATTCCTTCTCTACAGTTCGTTCTACGTGCATATATCTCTTAAAGGGACTGAACGATTGGATATTTTCGACAGCTTCCCGAGAAGATTGCTTACATTTTTTTAATATCGTAACTAAACAGGTAGGTGCTTTTTCTTCTAGCATGACGATCCTCTCCCGTTCTGCCTACAGGTCAGAAATTTTTATTCAGTAAGGCTATAATTAAGTTCTTTTTATTCCTTAATTTAGTCTAACCCTGTCTTATGTAAAGTGTCAACGAATCCCATTTAAACAACAGAAAAGTATCAAAAAGAGTCTAAAAAGAGCCTGACAATTTTTTGTCAGACTCTTTATTTCGACATGCTATTGAAAAGACCGAACCACATCTACAATAGGGGCAATCCGTACCTCGCTACCCGGCCCCCACGAAAGTCGAATTGCACTTTCAGCGTCCCCTCCCATTGCCATAATCACATGAGAAGGTTCGTAACTTGATGAAGTACAAGCTGAACCACTAGAGATAGCCATTTGGTTTTTAACAGCTACCATTAATGCTTCGGAATCAACGCCAATAAAGGAGATATTTAATGTTTGAGGGAGGCAATATTTTTGGTCACCGTTAATAGCATACTGTACACTCGTCAGTTGCGCCATAATACTTTCCTTTATGTCTCCGGCAGCTTTCATCCACCCTTGATAGTTCTGCTGGGCCAATTCAACAGCCTTGCCAAAGCCAACAATAAGTGCAACCGGTAGCGTTCCAGGACGAACCCCGCGTTCTTGTCCTCCTCCGTACATCAAAGGTTCCAACTTGATACGGCGATTACGTCGTTGTCGGATAACCAATGCCCCTATTCCCTGCGGCCCATATAGCTTGTGAGCTGTAACACTGAGTAAATCGTAAGGAAGTTCTTTTAGTTCATCAACCAATTTTCCAAATGTCTGAGCAGCATCCACATGAAAAAAGGTCTCGGTCTGCATCAGAGCCTGTCCAATTTCCTGAACCGGTTGGATGATACCTGTTTCATTATTAGCGTGCATCACCGTCACAAGCAGTGTATCAGGTCGCACTCGCTCAAGAACATCTTGTGCTTTTACCCGACCAGAAGAGTCTGGCGATATATACTCGATTTCAAACCCTCGTTGGCTCAGATGTTCCAACACTTCAAGTACCGCACTATGTTCGATTGAAGTGCTTACGATATGCATCTTCCCGTTTTCCTTACCCCACTTTGCCAGACCTTGTATCGCAAGATTGTTGCTCTCGGTTGCACCACTGGTGAAAACAACTTCGGTTGGAGTGATATCGAGGATCTGGGCAACTGTCTTTCTCGCTTGGTCAACAAGCTGCTTTGCTTGATGTCCGTAGGTATGAGTCCGACTAGAGGCATTGCCATAGTTTTCACGATATACCTTAAACATTTCATCAAGCACTTCAGGATGAACAGGGGTAGTAGCATTGTAGTCCAAGTAAATGGTCATACCTTGTTCTCATCTCCCTGGGCTTGTAGGCGTTCATTTTCAGTCAACGCCAATTTTAATAGATCCAATGGACTCTTTATATAGTTACTGGCTGACATGTATGCAATTCCCCGATGCAAATGTAAGCGGAATTGTTTGGCCAGTGTAGCTGGATCGGTGCCAAGTCCGTCCTGCACACATCGCTGGATTACTAATGCCTCGTACAACTCCTGATACTCACCGCCAAATACTTGCCATGTCATCTCTACATTACTGTCAGCAGCAATCTCGTCATCAACAGGTGGAATCGGTTCTTGCAGCGATAAACACAGAGCCCATCGACAGAGAATATTCCATTGTTGAATACCAGTTCTCCCTTTGATTCGGATCAATTGATCTTTGGCCTTTTCCGATAATCGAATTTGTTTGACAATCATTTTGCCACTCCTACTGTATCGAAGTACCCTTCGAGGATTTCGGTACGTCTCTGTTGGTCATCATATTTCAAGAGATATTCTTGTCCAATATGATTACGTAGGGACTCCAGATACTCCCCAACAATCTCTGTGTCGGTGGACAATACAATGACTTGATGGCTTGCATGAGGAAGATATTTTTTTACAAAATTCATACGGTGTAATGAGTCTAATCGTCCCATCGGAGTATCAATGATTACCGGTAATTTACGCCCGGATACACGTCCAAGCCCCCATAGGATTGCGACTGCCAACATCTGACGCTCACCACTTGACAACTTTGCTTTGGAAATCTCTTTACCATTAGCTGTCCATAAGGAGAACCTGAATGTTTGCGGATCAACCTGAATATTACTGACCAACGTGGTTTTATGCGTCAGAACATCGAATGCCTCAGTTACACTATCCGCCAGCAGATGAATCTTTCGTTTGGTAAGCTCTTCGCGGAATGCTTTAAAGGTCTCTTGTGCTTTACCTGCGTACTGTACAATCCGTTCTGCTTCTTGTACACCGCCACGTTCTGCTGCGGTTCTGGTCATCTTATTCTCAAGCAACTGAATTTTGCGCTTAGAAGTCGCGTACTCTTTTTCTAAACGGGACCTTTCTTGTTCAAACTCCACAAGTTCCATCCGTGTATGAGCCAATTTTTCAAGTAGCTGAGTCGTATTTTCTTGATCGACCTCTACTAATAAGTGTCTTTCTAACTGTTCCAGCTCGAATTCAACTGACTCGTATTGATTTAATACGTCTAATGCATTTTGCTTTAAGTGAACTCCCAAACTCCCCAGAAAATCTTGAAGTTGACCAATACCCAAATAGGACATGGGGAGAGTAGGTTGTAGGCTCGCCAATTCATCAATTGAATTACGGCGTTCCTCCATCGTCTGTTCGATTCGTCTTAAAACATCAGCTGCAAGCTGCATACCTTCCAGTTGCTTAAGAAGACTTTCATTCTGCTCTTTTAATATGGGGAGAGCCATCTTTGCTTGAGTCAACTTTTGGTCTTCATGAACAAGCCTTTGAACCTGCTGTAACTGTTGCTGTACAAGTACTAACGGTAACGGACCTGCAAACAATGCTAACAACTCTGCCTTGACATCGCTTAAGCGCCCTCGAACTTCATCGCGCTTTGCAAGTAATTTGTCACGACTTTCTAGCAGGTTTCCGCCAGATTTAAAGTATTCTGTTTCTAATTCGGTCTGTTTTCTGTTTGCTTGGATTATACGGTTATTCAGACCTGCTATTTTCTGTTTGAGTCGGTCAGCTTCCAACTGAACTTCTTCAAGTTCGGATTGTAAGTTTTCAAGTAAGACAGCACTCTCGTCATTTTTAAACTTCTTTTGGTTTTTGCGAATCACTAGCGTAAGATCTTTGATAGTACGGTCAACAATTTCTAAACCAAGTAATGATTGAATGGCGGTTTGTAAAGAATCGATGGTCTGATCTGATTCGGCCAATTCACTAATACGTTCACCATCAAAGAAGAACAATTCAGCGATAGCAGATGGTATCAATTCTTCGACATAAGACTCCCAGTTTTCGGATACATGTGAATCAACCGCACCGTTAACCCATACTTTCAATTTATCAACCGTTCGAACATTGGCCCTTTTCCACGAACGAACAATGCGTAGTGAAGTCATCTGATCCCCAGATAAAAGTTCAAGGTCTAACTCAATCCAACTCTGAGTTGCTTCTTCATCCAAACCTTGATGCATTAGACTTTCTAGGTAATCAGAATAAGATATTCTACGTTCCCGAACAATGGGGGAACGATTTCCGTACAAAACTAGCAAAATTGCCTCAAGCAGACTTGTTTTTCCTCGCCCATTAAAGCCCCCAACCAATGTTATCGGCTTGCCGAACAGGGACTCGCTTGAAGAAGGATGAATTTTTTGTTCACCCGAGTAAATACCAAAATTATATAGGGTAATAGAATGTATGATCATAGTTAAATTGTTCCGTCCTCCTCATCAAGATTATCCTCTTCATTGAGTTGGTCGGCTTGAGTCAGATGATCTACTGAGCGTAGCTTGTTTTGCATGACTTTGTATGCTGCGGCATCTTCTTTGCTTTCGTAGAATCCCCGCTTTATATGTCGCTCCAATTCATCTACAATCCCCTTACGCACCAGTCCCAAGCTATTAGAACGCTGCTCTACGTTTAATAAAGATGAGAGCATCTCCATGTATACGTAATTGTCACCGGAAAGACTCTCTAGTATTTTCCACTCTTCCTCTCTAAAACGAGAAAGGGTAAAACGTTCGTCTGGGAACGGTTTATTCATTACTTCCTCATAAATAGCAGGAAGTGAATCGTCAAACTCATTTTTAACCTGAACCCATATCTTGCGGATCATGCGAAGTTCCTCTAAAGTAATCAGTTCCAACTCTTCAATATCAGATGGAGCAGCATCTTGAATCTCCTTTTGCACTTCCAACAAACGTTTGAGGAGGTATTCACGACGCTCTTTTTTATAAGGACCATGAATAGGTGTATTATCACTAGGGTACAGCTTGATGCCACCATCCATTCGTCTATAATCACGGTACTGATGATCATCGATGCGACCTGTTTCCTCATCAAGACGACCAATCTCATTTCTGAATTCCAATAGCGGCATCATCCATACCTTTTCTTCATCGTTCTGGATCATAGCCTGCATGGACTTATCTTCAGACACTAATGTACAAACCCAACATCCAAAACGGCTGTTCCCGCAACTTGGTGTGGTCGTATCCACAACAAGAGGACACTCGTTGTCTGCAGTAGCTTCCCGGTACATAGCCATCAGCTCTTTGTTACTACAACCCCAAGGATTTTTGTATTGCATGAGATACATCCATACGTCATCACTTGTCCAGTCCTCTATAGGGGTGAACACCCACGAGTTAGGCAAACTACCATTAGGGCTCAGCCATTGGCGAACCCGCATTTGTTCATATTTATTCATGTTAGCAGCACGACTCACACTCTCGGCCTTTCTTGTGCCAAGTACCATGATCGCTTCACCATTTTGTCTAACCAGATTGGTAATGAACCGATTGGATGGATCGATCTTTAGACGACTTGTACACCAGCGAAATCCATTTCGCGGTGCGGGATAACCTTTCCCAATCAGATTCACCCAAAATGCATTCTCAATCAGAGGAGTAAGTCGGTGGGCTTCTATCGGTAGGCCCTGTTCCACAGCAGCATTGTTCATAAGACGTAAAGAGCGATTCACCCAAGCCGCTACAACTGGCTGTTCTACTAAGGTATCCGTACTTATTACATATATTTTTTTATGTTGTCTTTGCTCAGGTGAGAGTTCCTTAATAGCATTCCATACAAGTTGCAAGACGGTGCTTGAGTCCTTACCACCGCTATATCCCACAACCCATGGAATTTTATCTGATAGGTATAATTCCTGAATACGTTCGTTAAGTTGCTGAATGACTTCCTTACCAACCATTGTTGTTGATGTCACAGGTTACCCCTCCTGGTCTTCGCAGATTGAAATGCTTCTTCCGCTGCTTGTTCTTCGTCCGTCAAGGAAAGGTTAAGAGCCTGTTTAACTGCGTTTGTCATTAAAAGCAGGTTGTTTCGAGAAAATGAAATTTTTCCGCCAACAGTAGCGCGGCCCTCCCATAATAATCGGTTAGAGCGGCGCCAATCAATCTCTTTTAATTTGCGTAGCTGGTCTTTCCAATCCGTTTTGTCTCTCAGTAACACACTCCCAGCTCGTCCAATAGCGACTAGTGTAATAGAGTGTGCATTCATGTACTCTTTACGCAAGTCGGCGGCAGACTGTCTCTCCATTTTAACATCTAACCAGCCAGGAACGTAATCAGATACTTGTTTCCAAAATTCCAATGCATCCATGGTTTGCTCATCCTGTGTTTGTTCAGAACAGTAGGCCAAAAGCTCCTCAGTTGCATTATAAATTCCGCTTAGTGTAAATAAGTTTTTCGATCGATTTGAAATAGACGACTTGTCCATTTCAGTAAGTCCATCAAAGACATCAACCTCTTGTACCAATCTCCTAACCAATTTAGCTAAAGGGTCTCGGTGATCATAGAGGATATTTAATGACTGGGTCGGTCGAATTGCATAACGATTTAGGTCTGCAAACATTTGTTGGGAACGTCGCAAACCTTCATCTATAAATAGAACAATTGATAACGTCTCTTCTTTTAAAGTAGGATTAGTTTTTATAGCCTGCTCTATGGCCGCCCGCCGATGCTGTCCATCATTTACCAAAAATTTTGCAGTCATCGGTATTTGAATTGTTCCAATGTTATGGTGAGATGGAGCCTCAGATATCGGTGAAAACTCTACCAGACAATCAACCGAAGCTGTAATAGAAGAAAGAACATAATCATTTGGGTTTTCGGAAATGTACTTTGCGATTAAAGGAATTCGGCTCTTATTAATGATGCGCTGTGCTCTTAACGCTGGGTCAAGTTCATCATCTTCAAATAAAAAAAGCTTAGGTACTAATCGCAATGGACACATCGTAATATAGTATTCTCGTCCAGCTTGTATTCCTCGGACGGCTGGAAATGTGTGATGCACGTCTATCCCTCCGATTTTGGAAGTCTGTAAAACTCCCATGGAAGTATCGTATTACTTTTGATTAAAGGCGTCAATAAAATGACTAAGGTTTTCTTTTGTTCGTACAGTTATGAGATTGTACTGATGGGACATTAGGGTTAGGACTCCTGCCTATGCCAGATGATCACCTGCTTTCTGAGAGCAATAAAGTATCTTTTGATGCTTGAGCAGTGACTATTATAAACGCTGTTGCTAATATTTCTATAATGATGAATAGCAGCGAAATTAAGGTGACACCTCAACTAACACAATATTGGTTTAAAATATCTAGTTGTATGTTTTTCAAAGATAAGTATATTTAATGCTTACATTAAAATTAAAAAGTAACGAAAAGAAAGGAAAGTGAACACTCACTTTCCTTTAGGTATAAAATCCCCAAAATATGTTTGATAAAAAATAATCGTTATGCAAATGAAATTTTAGTTCTTTGCTCCAGTTTATGTTTCCTTATCCATTCTTGAACGTTAGGGGTAATATCCGCTAGAGAAGCTTGTTTATCCAATACCTTCTTAATAAACATTTTGATTTCTGGATCATCTCCTGCTTGGTCGGCCATTTCACGTCCTTTTTTTAGATTAGAAGCAAAGAGTGAAACATCGTTTTTTTGAGAGGGTAGTGCCTGTATTCTGCTACTGATGGCAAGCTTAATCTGGGAAGCCTCATCGGGATTTGACATGAAACGCCCAAATGTATCCAGAGATGTGGCGACCTGTTTTGCTTCTTCTGATACCGTCTGAGTCCAACTACTATTAAAATATCCTCTGAGATCATCAGCATTTCTAGATAAATTACGTACAACCTCATTATCCAAGAAGCCGTCCTGGGCCTGTTCCAATACACTCCGCATTGTAGAAATTAGGTCATTTCGCAATGTTAGTTCTAAAACAATTGGCATTTGTATCTGTCGTTTGGCCTCTATTGCAACTTCGAGAATTGAGTCCATCTTATTGGCGATATCAAGGATTTTCTTAATATTAGATTCAAATTGCGCTAGATCACGCACCCGTTCTTGAGAAGTTTTATTCTTTTCAAGCCTATCGGTAGCATCTTGTAATACATTAATTAACATGGTTAACTCCCCCTAAAGCATTAATACGGTCAATTAAAGAAACAAGACCTACCTCCACTAGCTTGACATTTTCGCTACCTGTACTTGTATCATGACGCAATGAAGCCAACGCGCTGTCAGCCTTTTGAGCTTCTTTAAACGCAAGATCTTCAATAGTTAGAATGATATCTAAGGCATCCTGCAATAACTGACATGGATCTGTAGAAAAAAATGCTAGCTCTTGAGAAAACTTCATTCCCTCTATAACCTCATAAGATCGTTTGCATGTATTTGCCAATTCTTCGGCGATTTCTTCTAACTTTTCAGAGCGAGTACGAAGATTAGACTGAAAGTTGATGTGATACTCAGTGTTTAACATGTACAAGAAATTTACCATTTCACGAGACGCTTCGACCCATGTATCCCGCTCCAATGATTCACCTAACTTAGCCTTAAGCTTCTTTAACAACTCTGTAGCTTTTCGCTTTTCGTCTTGAAGCACTTCTTTTACACGAGGTAGGAGAGACTGTAGAAGTCGAGCAGCACTTGTACTCAATTCCCCGCGTTCGATAGACTGGTCTGGCAAGAGTGTTGAAACATCCCAATAGAGATTTTTTAGCGTACAGAAAGCCTGTTCGACTTGATCGCGATGGATTAAGACTTTAGAGTTACGATCTTCTATTACGCTACCCATCTGAGTATTGGGTAACCGAGTCAAGGTTTTTTGATTTTCTTCGAATTGGCTCTTCCTTGCATCATGTTGGATATATTTCAACAATCTAGACCATGCATCGTCTGTATCAGAGCGAGAGGATACGTTCTCACTTTGACTAAAAATCTTTCTAAGTAGAATGTCATCACTTTCTGTCTGAGCCAAGCCTCCTGTTAGGCCGAGTCGAAGATACTCCAACGACATTGACCACTGGAGTGTATGCATCGGAGTTACTCCTGGCTCTCCTTTAAATCTAGAAATGATATCAGCCTTGTTAGCTTCTAACCATGCTATTAACCTATATTGCATAAAAGGTGCATCCTTGAAGTCCCAACTACTTCCATAATAATTCCATTCAGTTAAGGCTATCAGCATCCAATAGCTGTCTCTATCACGTTTGATGAAGATTAGATTCTCTTTGGCTTCTTGACGTTCCAGTTGATCCTCAATATATATATTCTGCAGTGCTAGCTTTCTGCTAGCCAAATACGCTGGAATCCCTTCAAGTTGCCAGTTGATTGCATCAGCTAAAAACAAACGTACTCTTTTACGGAAATCCTCATGAAATGCGAGCCGTTCTTTTTTCTCATACCAATTAGCAAGTGCTTCTAATTCACTTCGATAATTTTTTTCAGCTACGCTCATCGTTTTACTGGTAGCAGCTTGAGTAGAGATTGCTGGAGTAACGTCTATTAGTTCAGCGGCGCTGACATTTTGGATACTAGTTTGTCGTACTCCACTAAGTCCATTCATTCCAAAAAAGCGTAGAAATGGAACTGAAAGATTACCAATTGTATGATTCGGCTCCTCTCCTTCTTCATGCAGGTGACCGTCACCCCAAAGACAAAGGATCGCCCGTAGCACTTGTTTCTTTTCTTGCGGCAGATCAACAGACTCGAAGCGAGCATTATGTTGAAACTCCGTAAATTGCAATGGATTTTCACCGATTGCGCTAACTTTTGTGTCTGGGAACATACCCTGTCCCAACTGGTACTGAACCCAAGCATTTAATTGCACTTTGATTACATCACGCAAAAAGAAACGTGGCGTTTTTTCTGGTAACCGGTTAAAGAGGTTCAAAAGTGAACGGCGGTTGAATGGAAACAGTGAAAATTCTCTATCAGCAATCCGCTCGCTCTCCCATTCAAAATCGGGTTCCCACGTTCGGTAGGGCAATAATTCTTGCTCTGCTCCTCGTTCATTCCATTCTTTAGCTTCCTGTTTTGTCATGTAAGTTGCATTAATGTAACGAGCGGCCATCTCCCCTAATGTATCCGCATCACCAAATATATTGCCATCAACATTAATTTGATGTGTGACACGATTTTGGAAATTGTCTCTAAAATAAGTGTCATAGTAGGCATTAGTGAGACCGATTACAGAGGTGACACGACACAGGTCTTGATATTCTCCCTCATGGGGTACGGATAGTACTTTAATAAGCTCCGCGTCCAAACCAGTAAAGGTTGTCATATCTTCAATAAGAACAGTTAAAGCCTTACCTTCACGCTTAAGATCTAGACGAAGTTGTCGGATCATTTCACCAACATCCCCTTGAGCCATGTTAGCACATTGCTGAATGACTGCATGAGAGAACCGATTTAAGTATGTTGCAAGTTTCTCTGCTTCATTTTCTTTGAGCACACGCGCAATTATTAGTTTGGCATCTTGGCTACCATTCCGTTGAATCGTGTTCATTATTTTACGCATTCCCATGAAATCTTCTGCTCTAAACGCTGCTTCTACCTGCTGTTTCACCCCATGGGGCTTGGCTAGCAACTCGTAAAAACGTGAAATAGGACCATCATCTTCCATAAGGATTTTTTTTACATCATCATCACGCAAAAAACTTGCTAGCCTTCTACGCTCAGCACTACGATAATCTATATCTTCCTTATCGGTTTCCACTCTGGTAAGAAAAGCATAGAACAGTGTAGATTTGAGTTCCTCTTCGTTTTGAATATCGCTGCTCTGGACGAATTGGCGCAAACGTTCAAGTTGGATAGGATCGGTTACGACGCCTTGTTCAAGTAGTTGGCGTATAGTTCCGCGCAACGTGTTATCAATACGACGAATAAAGACGACCTTTTCATTATTAATGGTGTCAATATTGTTGTCGCTGTACATACGGGCCCTAATCCAACGAATCAAATGCGATTTACCCGATCCATTTGGTCCATTAACAATAATCATACGATGTTCATTATTTGGATTAAAAACAAGCTGGCTATATACTTCCTCTTCGCTCATTTGAACAGCTAACGAATCTTTTCGTCCAGAGAATTGTACAGGAAGACGACTAAATGGCATGTGTGTGGCCATAAAATCCGATTCATCGTCAGCCATAACGTCAACTTGAATGATTTCGTTGATCCTTTTTTGTACATTCTGCCAGTTCATAATCTCACCTCATTATCCTCACATGGGATATATCGTTTATATCCTCGGATTCAAGACCGTACAGTTGCCATTTCAACGCGTCTGGTTGAGAGATCAACTGAATTTCTTTTTGAAAATGCAAGGTACGCAGACCATTAGATACCCCCATGCCGATACGCGAATCCATTCGACTCTCTTTTAGTTCTGGGCACTGAACTTCCAGCCAGTTGAAAAACTCCATTACTGATATTGGCTGATTACACTTTAGCTCGTCTTGTTGTACCAGAACATCTTTGATGCGATTACACGTGTTAGGGATTAACATATTTCTATGTAAATACCCTAATCCGAAGTAAGAAACCCAAAAGCGCCAACCCAAAATGTCATTTTCACTTACACTCACATCGTTTTGATTAAACAAGTTTGTAACAGCACTCCAATTTTGACACTTCAAAACATCCTCTGCTATTTTCAAATATAGTGAAGATGTTTTGAAAAATAGTGAATTAATTCTCGCGAAAGCTGTTCGTGCTGCATATCTACGAAATGTATTAGGACTTTCTAGAATGGTAGGATCAATCGAGAGCTGATATTTGCCTTCCACATCTTTAATAATTTCCAACTCTTGAGCTACGCTAAGTGTATATCCGAAAATGTCTTTGCTACCTTCTCCGAAGACATCTACCATGCAAATTTTCTGATAAATCTCCTCTCGGGAATAGACGCCACTCAACATAAACCGTCCTAAAGCAAAGACACGCTCGGGTGTTGGTTCCATTCGCATGTTATCTTTCCCAGACTTAAACATTACCGCACCTCCATCGCTTCCCAAAATCTCAATGTACTTGCATTGAGTAAATGTCGGATCGTTCTATTAGCCTGATTAATGAACATATTCTCTCGACAGTAATATACGGACGAAATACCAAGTTCGTCTATCCTACACATTGATCTGAATTGACTTTGATTCCTCCGCTGATCATCATCGAATGCACAGATGACCCCACTACCTTTAAAAAGAGACGGATGTTTGAAAACAAGATGTTCAAATTCGGTAGCATCTAAAACAAGTCCATCAAACCCTGTAGAATCAACATTATCAGTAGACGGTAAGACCAAAATTTTGTATCCATCAACAACTAACTTTGCCCCTAACTCCAGAGCTTTTTTTACATCCCAGGATTCCGTTTCACCTCGTACTATCAATAGTTGACTCGGACTATGCTTTATACTGTTCGATAAATCTTGTATATACTCAGGAATAGTATGATTAAATGTAAAATCCCCATCCTTACAATAGGTATAGTCATGACAAGAACAACCGCCACAAGATGGTTCAGCATTTGGAAAAAGATTTACAAAATGATCAGCACAACATGAACTCCTTTCATTCTTCGCTAATCTTGTCATGGCTGTATAGCCGCTCATTACATTTTCAACTTCTTTTTCCCGATGGGTCTCAAGGGATCGACCGAGTTCTATTTCATTTTGCATAAGCACCGGGTCACACATGGAGACTCTTACATAATAGCGATTCTGTGATGGGACGAAGACCATCTCCACAAAATCTAAGTAGTCCCAGCGTATCAAGAAGAGCAAAAGATTCAGGTTCCATCGCATGTTCTGACTCCCGCTAGTCTCTCGTTCCTTCTCAGAAAAATGAGAAGGAGGAGTCGAGGTATCCAACAGCACAGTACTACCATCACGCTCAACTGAATCCGCGCGTAACATCGAAACCCAGCGATCAACCATCTTTTCTACGGTTAAAACGCGGGAAGATGAGATATATTGTTGTAAACTCCTATCATCAGATGGAGAGTAGCAGAGTACACTTAGAGAGGGAAGCCCATCACGTCCACCACGTCCTACTTCTTGATAAAAACGATTGATGCTCTCTGGGAGAGTAGCATGGAGCACGGTGCGAACATCCGGTTTATCAATGCCCATACCAAAAGCCGAGGTTGCTACTACAATATCAAGTTTGTCCTCGCTCCAGTCCCTGATAATCTCATTTCTACAGCTGTCATTTGTATCTCCTGTAAAAGTAGCAACATTCGAAAAACCTTCGCTTTTTAGGAGTTGCTTCCACCACTCAGCTTTTTCTGGCTTGATTTCATATATAATCATTGGTTTTGGCAATGTCTTGCACAAGTGAAGAATGCGGAGTTTTAATTCATCTTGGTCTTTGCACTTTTCGATGATATAACGAGGTTCAGTTCGTAGCGAATCACAGCGAAGTTCTATCCATCGTTCCCCATCGGACATTAACGATTTCAGATTATTGACTGCGGTTTCCGTAAGCGTTGCGGAAAGCAACAATGTTTTTAAACTGTCGCTACTTAAATTTAACATTTCATTACGTACAACAGACATCATTTGAAAATCTGGTCGGAACAACGCACCCCAGTCCTCAACGATATGTGCTTCATCAATAACCAAATGTTTTAGGTACTGGCTTTCTGCTGCCTGATATAAGGACTGTTTCAGTAGGTCATTACGAACAAGGGATTCTGGAGAAATGATCAGCAATCTTAACCTACCTTTATTTATATTGTTTATAATGAGTTTAGCTTTTGTTGCTGACACATCACCGCAATAGTTTGCAATCTGATCCTCCATTAAAGAATCTGCTAATACGGTACGAGCTGCACGATATTGGTCTATCCCTAGTGCTACCGTTGGAACAATTACTATTGTTAAACCTTCTCCAGCATGCGCAATCATTTGTGTCAGTAAGCTCTTTCCAGCACCAGTGGGAAGTGATACTAGTAACGTATAGCCTTGGGGCATATTAAGCGCCGTATGAACCGCAATCTTCTGCTCGAACGAACGATATTTCTTAAATCCAGTTGCTCGATACAATAGTGTATCCCCACAAGAATGCTTACGGTTAAAAAGCTCCACAGGTTCCTGTCCATAAACCTGATGGATAAATCGTTCGTTGTCCCCTATCCATTTGATCCTTGCATTTACAGTATTATTCGGATCTTCTACATATATATCAAACTCTGCCCCACTCTTTCGAACAAGATTTGCAACATTGTCCGGGACCTGCAAACTTCCTACGAATAATATAAAGTCCCGTAAGGCAGCAAGAAAGTCAGCTTCGCCTAATAGCCTTTCTGAATACTGTATGGCTCGTGTTAAGAAACGAACAGTACAACGCTGTTCTTGAAGTTCACGGATACCCCCTGATTGCTCAGTCCAAGCTATCTCTTCCTTAAAGATTGCTATGGTACTTTGTAAAGACGAGGGATTTCGCAAAGCTTGAGAAACAGATTCAACGATATTCATTCTCCTTCACCTCCATATAGACTGATGCATCAAGAATTACTCGATAGTTCTTAATAGCAGCTAGGATAGCCTCATACGTGCTTTTTAAATTTTCATTCCCTTCCGTCTTCCGATCAAAATACTGATCGGAGGCCAGTCTAGCACTTACGATACGATTAGCCTCTTCAAGTGCGGTATCGTAATCCCATCGTTCCATTACTAGCTGATAAGCCATCTCATGACATTCTTTTCTAGCTTTTTTGATCCAAGAAACCCATTGATGCTCTGGATATCGCTCCATAAAATCTTCTATAGGAGAAAATCCACTATTAGGATTGCCACGCTCTCCTAGATGTGTAGCTTTCTTCATCAAGTTTCTTTGTTTCAAAATTTCTTCTATACTCCTTGCGCTAACATGAGAGTAGTCCCCATTTATTGGATAAATCGTGACTATTTGTTCCAATGGCAAAAAAGTTCGAAACTGTGCAAGTACAACAGAGTCAAGATTGTTATCAATAAGGGGTTGAATATCTGGTTCGATATTCCAAATAAAGACTAGTCCTTTGAAAGAAAATGATGCTTGAGTAATTTTAATCGCGCCGACTCTGCCCCGATAGCAATTTATTGCATTTTCCGTGATTGTGTCGAAAATGGGATCGCCAGGAGCGTAGAATAGCAAGTCTTCCCGCTGAATAGCCAAAGCTCGGTTAAAAGTACCGACAATACGCCTCCCCATACGGTTAAAGCGAGGATTAATGGTATACTTATCCCACGATGGCGGGATCATTAATGCATTTGTCGATGAAGCTGGGGAAAACTTCTCAGCCCTAAACTCCTTCAAGATATTCTTGGTGCCCTCATTGATAGAATTAGGCTTAAAGCCAGCCTGGTCCGCCCAACTATCCATAGCTTCAGAGAAAATATCATCTTCTTTACCTTGATACATATCCAACATCCGTTCCACAGCTACCGTCAAAGGTCTGTACAACATAGATGCCATATCATAGAATTGTTCCTCTTCAACGGCTTCCCGCATACGAGACGTTTCTTCCTGTATAAGAGGTATCGCCAGAGACACACCCTCTCGAACATCATTTTTTAATGCTTTAACAATGTTGTTCGTTACTTCACCTGAAATGATTTCCAAACCACTTAATGATTGATTGTATATCCCCATTCCATCTTTCCACAAGTGGACTAGTTGTTCTTCTATAGTATTTTCAGCATAGAAAACAACAGAAACCACCTGATTTTCAGGATTCCGACCTAAACGATCTAGCCGACCTATTCGCTGTTCTAACATATTTGCCGTCCACGGTGTGTCTAAATGAACGACCATATCAGCCATTTGAAAGTTACGTCCCTCTCCCCCAAGTTCATCGCATACTAGAATTCTACAACCAGATGAATCTTGAAAATCTTCAGCACTATCTTGGAGCTCCTCCTCTGTCATGCTACTATAAAAAGCTCTACACATTTTTTCATCAAAACGAGTTCTAGCAACCTGTAAGAACCGCTCCAACGTTTCCTTATATCGGGTAAATACTAATACTTTGTAAGGTTTATTCTTAGTCACATCTGTCTCTTGCTCAAGATAATCCAGACAACGAACGAGACGCCCACAGATTTCATCTGGATTTTCGTCCAAAAGCTCATCCACACGCAACAGTTCTCTGTCTGCCGCGCGTGTCCAACTATCGATGGTATCCATTAGGCCCTCAGGAATTGATATTCCCTCGCTTTTTAATACGTGCAATCTCCCCTGTAAAGCCCATGGCGAACTAAAAGCCGCTTCAAGAAGAGGACGTACTAGCTTTTCTACAAAAGAGTCCGTATGGTTATTTATGCTACTCAACCATTCAATCAAAGAATCAACTGCATCGGCCTCACCATACAGTTCATTTAAAGTAACCATTTGATATGGCTGTTCAATCAACTGTCGCACTGCCATACGCTCTTTAAGTAATGCTCTCCTATTGCGTATAACATGCCTTTCCAAGCGATAATGCTCACTTATATATGCAGCTGCTTGATATGCTGTTTCCAGCCCTTTGTCTTCGGCGTTGAGATCAATAGTATTGACCAGAGATTGAAGACGTTGGTCTTGCAACTCCTGAGCCAACGATTGGAGTTGATCGTATATGGATTCGGCATACTCCCCATATGATTGAATGTCGCCCATTAACATATAAAGCTCACGTTGGATATCCAGTTGTCTTTCAACTAGCTCAGAAAAGTAGGCAAGCTCCATGTTACCATATTGTTTAGGCTCCAATAATCGCAACAAACGAAGAAATTCTTCCTTACGGTCTTGAATAGGAGTTGCACTTAGCAACAAAATATTTTCTATTTGACTGCTGAGTCTCAAGATACGCTGATAGGCATCTTCATCCCCTAGCAGATTGTGAGTTTCATCCACAATCACAATGTCAAAATGGTTTTGAAGTAAGGACCCCATATTTATAAGCCTAAGTTCCTGCGGTGTCACCAGAATATGCCTATCTTCTTCGGTCCCTTCACGATATGGAACAGCCTCAATGGCAAACTTATTCATAAGTTCATATTTCCACTGATCCTTTAGGGGAGTCGGTAGGACATAGAGAACACGAAGAGAAGGATTTCGTTCCTGCATGATCTTAACGATAGAGCAAGCCTCTATTGTTTTGCCCAATCCAACTTCATCTGCCAGCATGTAACGTACCGGGGTGTTTTCTAAACAACGGAGGATCGTAACAACTTGGTGAGGTAGAAGGAATACCCTACAACCAGCAAGTACCTTAAAACCGTAAACTGCATTATTCAATACATGCATGGTGCTGCTTACCACATTGCGGCAAGCAAACCATGAGGGATGCTGGAATTCATATTGCATAAGCATGTCAGCCGGGTCCATATCGAAGGCCGTGAAGTCTGCTGCGATTTCGTTCTCAGGGAAAGCTAAAACATCTTGTCCATTTATACTTACATGATAGATATAAAATGATCCATTGTCCTTTTGACGTGTTACAGATAAGATGGTGCCTTCCCCAGAAGGCGTTACTACATTAGTACCCTTCGGTGCTTTACATCGAACTACATCATCCCAAGAAAACTCAGTTCTTTTGAAGATGTTATTATAATAAGCCCTGCAATTATTAAGATCATGAAGACGTATTTTAACGGTTTCTGCTAAAGAATCGACTTCCAATATTTGAGCCAAGGCAAACGTCCGTGGGTATGCAACATCGACTTCTTTTATTTTGATAGGAATACGCACATACATACCTGGTTGCATATTAATCTTCCCCCATAGCCGTTATGTTAAGTTCAACCTGATATGGTTTCATACAAAGTCTCTGATGCGAGCAGCTATTGCACCATTCACCAGCTACCGCATGATTATCTGGATTGTCTATCATGTAGTTCTTCATCGCTTCTAATAATGATAATTCACTAGTAGAAGTTATGGCGTGTAATGGATACTCCTTTAATCCAGAACGATTTCGTGTTTTTACATCAAAAGCAGCATACGGATGACTCCTGCCTGCATCTGATGCAAAAATGGCTTTTCCGAACAAAAAACGAATTGACATATGATTATTATCTAATTTTTTAAAATAATATCTATCCCAAAGGTTGTGCTCGATATAATTTTCCGTCTCTTTTTCCATATCAAAGAAGTCATTTGTACGCCGCCAAAATGGGAAATATTTACGATAGTGTTCGTTTGTTTTCTTTATTATTTCACGAATACGATTTGCTGGGATTAACATTCGAGGTTTACTGGCCACCACTTTCCAAACCGCATGAATAAGCATGTTACAGTAATAACGCTTTAGGAGGAAGGAATTATCAATCACGATATCCCCACGGCATACCATGTCCAGATAGTATTTGTACGGACAAAGGAAAAAATCTATTCGGTCATTTCGATCTGCTACATAATTAGCATTGGTTGGATCTTGAACAGAATAAGATCGAGAAATTAATATATCATTTTTATCCATAACCTCATTATCAATATACCGATCAGGCTGGATTCCCAACATCCGAAGCGGGAAATAAGGTTGTTCGTCAGTTTCCTCAACATGGACTACATAACTTAAACGAACCTTACATTTGTTATAGAAAAGACCATAAAAGAATGCATACCGCAAAAACTTTGAATACTCACTGATAGATGTATAGTAAAGCTGAAAAATCAGTTCTTCTGGGGAGTACGCTTTGCGGATAAAATAATCAGTTAATGGCCATGGTAGTATCTCATCAATAGATCGATTCAATATACGGTCAGACAAAAAACCGAAGTGATAGACCGTTTCTTCTTTTCTTTCATCTTTAGCTCGACGCTTACTAAGGAGTATATCACCTTCAATCTGTACAAAGTTACGAACAATCCAGTCAGGTCGTTGTAGCTCTTTTTGTTTTAGATAGTAATGAAGCCCAGTTTTTAGGTCATTCATGGTGCCAGAAAGCGTTGTGTTTAACGATACTTGCTTGAACCTTTCTAATAGACTTTCGACCAAAATCTTTTCTTGCTCTTCTACAAGAACAAGCATACGGTTGCTTATAAATTGTTCCAAACGCGTAAAATGCTGAATGAAAGATAATGTACCATCGCCCTTGTGTGTAAAAAGGTCTTTTGCCAACTCATTGAGTTGTTTCACGGCCTCTTCTAGACTTTCAATATCTTCAAATGAGACCATCCTTTGTTGATAGAAGGCAATTTTGCGGAGCTGCCCTCCGAGTTCATTAATCATTGTTTGTATATTCTTGTACTGTTTTTTATACTCAAAAATTCTGGTTACAAATTCTTCATAGACTTTGATATCAGCAAAGTACATGCTGGTAAGTTCAAGTATCACGTTCAGTCTATTAGAATTTCTAACTTTCAATACATCCGCTGCAAAGCATTCACGAATGGAATTAATATCGAATTTCAACTGATTCAAGGTTGGATCCCACATACGATATAACCCAATCAAAAACTGGCCAATTGGATAACTTAGGAAATGTCGATCACCTGATTGATCCGGATAATAGATGCGAAGTAAATCATGGATATCACGACTAGCAGAATATACCTGTTCAGTCATGTACGAAATAGGACTATTACTATTAACTTTTAGCGCATCATCAAAGTAACGGGAAACAAAACCTCCATACTCCGAGACGTTATTGAAAGCTATCATTGGGATTTCTTGGCTAAGTTGATACCATCTCTTACGCTCCTCTGCATGTGCGTTACCAGATTCGATCAATTCACCAAACGCCTTAGCAAATTTATGACTAGTTGATTCATCAGTATATTGCGTAAAATTAGTATCTCGATAGATATCAACATCGAACAATTGATACAGAGTTTCCCAAGTAGCGTATATTTCTTTATATTCTGCTTGAAAATTGTATAAAAATACAACCTCTACATCAAGAGCATCCAAGAGCATAATGAAGCGGAGTTGTAATGGAGTGAATTGGTGTATCCCGTGGATGACAACCTGCTTAAGATCATTTTTTGAAAAAATCTTACCGAGAACACTTAACTTTGATATGCGTTCTTGCCTTTTTTTCCGGTTATACGAATCAGCATTCTCATATTCCTTCTGTTCTCGTTCAATCTCATCTGATATGGTTTTTCTAAACGAATTCACAATATCTGATAATGAATACTCGGCTTGAAAGAAAAATGGTTTATACATAGGACCTGATGGGTTAGAAATTTCCTTCATCAATGCGATAAATACTCTTTGTTCAAGGTTTGCTTGAGACTTATTCAAACTGTTTACATCAATTCCAAGTTCAACAAACAGTCGTAAAGCTTCCAGTAGAGCGTTCTGATTATGTTTTAGTGACGCATACAATTCAGAGCGGTTACCATTTTCTCGTTTTTGCCATGTTTCTATTTGCTTGGATACAGCTATATATTGAGCAATCCGTTTTTCAATATTGTTAAACCATCCTGTATAAACGTTTTGCAACACATTATCGATGGGACAAAGGAGGGAATCAAATGCAGCTTCAAATAGATCACGAAAGCCGTTAACCATCACTTGAGAGCTGCACATATGAGGAGATCCTTTAATATTGTTCCAGAATGATGTTTTATCCAAATGATAAGGATCACCGTATGTGTAGACCTTAAAGCTCATACTAATGCCACCCTCTCTTCAGCAGGGATTGCCAAGATGTTTTACTATCGGACTTTAATTCAATCCATGAGAAAGATCGTATTGCTCTCGTCATGGCCACGTATAGCACACGAGTTTCTTCATTCATACGTTCTGTTATCTCCTGTGCCAAGTCGTAATAATTATTCTTTAACACCTTATTATCAGCATAACTGAAGCGATAGCCTATGGTGCCCTGGGAACCTATAATTACATCCATGCTATTGCGTTTCGGCTTATCTATCGGGAAAGAAGCAAAAGGCAGAATCACATACCCGTATTCCAAACCTTTTGATTTATGCACCGTAGTACAGAGAATTTGGATATCTTCCTCTCCCTGATCTGGCCACCGGCATTCTTCAGACCGTCCAGTGGCAATATTCATTACCATAAAATCGGTAAGCTGGTGTAAAGTCAAATTATTGAGACTACATCCTTGCAAAATCTTTTCGAACAATAAGTCAACATTCATACGATAGTAAGAAGTCATCCACTTATCGTCGAACTTTGTCCATGGACGCAATTGCTTATACAAGCTACGAACTACCTGCAAAATTGGAGACATTCTTAGCGATTTGATTACTTCGCTCCAGCTGTTGTATGTTCCATACTCCTTTGAAACTGCGAGAACACTATCGATCAGACCTGTAAGATAAGCTACCTGTTTTTCATGAGATTTATCGTCGTTACACCTTTTAGGACTAAATTGATACATTATCGACCGATCATATGTGACTTTGAAAAAGTTGGTTTGAAGGATATGACTAAGATGCTCTGGTTCTCCATAGAGGAGCGCCTGGAGTAAAGCACATAATTCCAAGGCGGGAATAGATTGATACAAGTTTCCACCAGTCTGTGTTTGGATAGCATGGAAGCCACGTCGTCTACCTTCCAGAACTATTTCATCCGCCTGCCAATTTTCTCTCACTAAGATAGCGATGGTTCTCTCTTCTTTAGAAGGACGTTTCCCTCCTTGAACCATTTCGCGTATGATCGCATTGAAACGATGTACTTCGGTGAATACAGCCTCCATACGATATTGTTCGGATTCAATAAAAATTCGATTAAAAAACACTTCTTGTGATACATCGTCGGCATGAATAGACACATTACTGACCAAAGCATCTTCTTCTGGATTATACGTTAACAACGGTTGGGAAGATTGTCCCCATACTTCAAAAATAGATTGATATATTGACATTAGACGCTTATCTGTTCTGTAGTTCTTGGAGAGCGGATGCTCTCCCCATTGAAGGGAATCTTTCTCGATTTCCAAATGGTCAAATGCCTTCTCTTCTGCACCACGGAAACGATAAATACATTGTTTGATATCCCCTACAACAAAAAGCCAGTATCCTATCTGTGAACAAATGCTACGAATAACACCTATCTGCACATCGTCCGTATCCTGAAACTCATCGATGAATAAGTATCGTGAACCAAAGGAAAGTCCTTCCTTCAACCGTTCTGGATGGTTTGTAACCAAATTTGACAGGACCGTCATCAAACGTCCTAAGAATATACGATTATCTTCTAAAAGTTGACGTTCAAAGGCCTTCTCCGTGATACTCAGGACAGTAATCAGCAAATTATGCAATGGCTTGTTGTAGTTAACTGTGCCAAACTGTTCAAACTTAACTTCAGCTACATCAACACTCTTATTCTCGAGTTTACTAACAAAGGCCAAAAGTTTTTCACGCAATTCGTAAATAGGTAGACCGAGTTCACTAAGGTACTGTGGATTAAGCTGAATCTGCTCATTAACATAGTTTTCGAGTGATTCTTCAAGTACTTGTCTTCGACTATGCAATCCAGATGTAACCCCTAAGTCTTGTCCATATCCAGCGCTAGTTCCAAGCTTCTCAATAATGCGACGAGCGAATGAGTGAATTGTGCTAATCTGCATACGTTCTACTTGGGCTAACATCTCCATAAAGTCACCTTGTCCTGTCAGAAGATAATAGTTCTGAAAAACGGTCTTCAAACGGTTCTTCATGTTGTCAGCCGCATCTTTAGTGAATGTGATCATAACGATACGATCAAACAAATTTGCAGAAGGTATATTTTCGATATAACATAGATACGCCACCCTTAGGATCATCGTGTGGGTTTTACCAGTTCCAGCACCGGCTTTAACTAACATATTCTTTCTTGGCTTTTCATGTTCCACACGGTACTGCGAAAGATTAATCCCACCAACTTCATCTAACTTTTCCAACCAGAACTTTACATTTTCATCAGCCAGATCAAATGCATCGACTATATGCAAACCAGGTATATCTTCAACTTCTTCGCACGAAGGAATTAGTACCGTTTGCCAATTAAATATTGTAATATTTTTGTCTTCATTGGCTAACTCATCATAGGTAACTCCTAAATGCAAATTACCTTTCTTATCACAGCTTAAACCTTTATTTCGCAGACACTCTGCTAACCGAAATGAAATATAATCCAACATTTCGGTCGTCCCGACCATACTATAAATACGAGTTCCCTTATCATATGCTTGTACTAATTGATCAATTTCAGCCTTCCAAGCTTGCTGATTAGCCGGAATATAGGAAATAATTGAGTAACAGGGCAAAAGACGATCCACTCTCTTTTCGCAACCCAGATCTTCAAAGTGCATTTCGTTATAAAGCTCAATCTCTGGTTCAAATAACGAGCGCACTTGCTTCATTAATAATGGTGTAAAAGGATGTGTACCCCATTTCCGAGAAACATTTGTAGCTGCCTCTAATTTAGATAAGAACGCATCTTTGGAAGCTAGGTCCTCTTTTATAAATGTAAGTTGAGGTTCAGAGATCAAGTCCATCTGATTAGATTTATAAAAAGAAGATGAAATAAAAGGATAACAAACCATGTGAAACACTACAGGTTGCTTACCAAGTTTAGTTTTGATCTGATTTAAAACAGCAAAGCGGTATGCTCTGGCCTGAACTCTAGGGTTATGTCGTTCGAAACCATTCTCTGTCTGGATTCTTATGCACTCTCCTCTTGGAACATCAACAACAGTTGCTTCATTCCACCCCTTGACTTCTATAACGGCGATACCCACATCGGGTATGAGAATACAAAAGTCGAACTCCCTCCCATATACCTCTCTGTTCCAATACACCACATGCGAATTATCCAAAAAATTATCAAGAGCAAAATAAAAAGCTTTCTCACCTATATTATTAATTTGGTCTATTGCACATATCATTTTGGCCAAAATACTCACCTACTTAAGAAGTTAACTGATCGCAGTGAATGCACTAAATCACTGATGACTTCAGGACATTCAAACTTAAATCTCAAAGCTCAATCTCATTACCATTTCCAAAAATGAAAAATATGGAACATTTTTCATGATTTTTATAATTTCAATAAGTAACTTCTACTAAATTATACATTTTCAGCGTGCGATATAGTATGAAATTTTATGTACGAAAGAATTATTAGGAGCATTTTTTCAATTTCAAATAATCAAAGTAGGAAAATAGAGTTAAAACAAGAAAAACCCTTGTTTGATCAAGGGTTAACACGCCAGGTTTATTGGGTTCATGTTCAGACTTAACTATTCAGTCAAGATGGTGTCGAACATACTATCCATAACATACGCAGATATTTAGATATAGACCAAAACAAATTTAAATCTAACTCCCTTAGTCGGTCTCAAAGCATCGACACCACTCGGCTATATCTCTGGATTCACGACTTCAAACAGGCAGATAGTTCAGACCTTTGAGTAACTTAACTTATCACGGGACTAATACATTTTTGGGAGATCACTTAGCCAACATGGCACCAGTGGCACGTTGATAAACTCCCTTTTCTAAAGTGTATCTAACCAAAAGACTTCTCTCCATCTTCCAAATAAAGGTTAATCCTCTCACATCCATTCCACCTCATCTGCTAAAATCCTACTACTATTATTGCTAAACTCTTGTATCTCAGGATTTTTGTAAACAAGGAGGATACTACTGTGAAAGGCTATTTCCGTAAACGCGGCAGCACATGGTCTTTTACAATCGACTTAGGCAGAGACGAAAAGACCGGCAAACGCAAACAAAAGACCAAAAGTGGCTTTAAAACCAAAAAGGATGCAGAACGCGCCTGCAACGAGTTAATCAACCAAATGAACAAGGGATTGTACGTAGAACCAAGCACTACCACCTTGAAAGAATTCATCATGGAATGGATGGAGACACGAGCCAAACAAGTCCTCCGCCCGTCAAGCTACGATAATCACCTAGTCGTCATCGAATCTCACATTATCCCAGACCTGGGCGACTATAAGCTAGTAGATCTCACTCCAGCCCATGTCCAAAGATTCTACAGTCAGAAAACTAAACAAGGCTTATCCCCTGACTATATTCGCTACATGCACAATATTCTCAACAAATCACTTAAACACGCAGCCAAATGGGAACTGATCCCCAAAAATATCATCGAACTGGTTGACCCACCTCGCCTACGGGATAAGGAAATCCAGACATGGACATTAGAAGAAGCCACCGAGTTCCTAGAATATTCTAAGAACCACGGTGAACGCTTCTACATCGGATACCTGCTCGCCATCTATACCGGAATGCGTCGTGGTGAAATCCTCGGCCTCCGCTGGAAAGACTGCAACCTTAAGCAAGCGAAAGCGAGTATCCGTCAAACTCTGTACCGCACTCGTCAAGGACTGATCTTCCAGGAACCTAAAACCAAATCATCCAAAAGACAAATTTCCTTGCCCCAGACAGTCGTGGATGCCCTCAATAAATATAGAATCAGACAAAACACAAGAAAGTTGTCGCTCGGAACCGCATACCACGATCACGATCTTATCGTCTGTACAGAAGATGGCAAGCCAGTAGAACCCCGCAATTTTGTTCGTCATTTTGACCGAATGATCAAAGAGTCTGGTAGCCCCAAAATCCGCTTCCACGACCTGCGCCATACACACGCTACGATCTTACTTCAAATCGGGGAACATCCCAAGGTGGTCTCCGAACGTCTAGGCCATTCTCGAATAAGCGTTACGCTGGATACCTATAGCCATGTGCTTCCTGATATGCAAAAAGATGCAGCAGAGAACTTTGAGAAGGCCATGAAAAAAATGTTGCGGAAGTCGATGTCATGAGGCAGCCAGCCAAAGGGATAGTGAATGAACCTCAAAAATCTTAGTCCCATATATATGCAGAGCTTGATATCCCCCAAAATAATAGTAAAGCCGCATTCCAACCAAAAATGGAATGCGGCTCTTTCATTTTATTCCGTTTCATTCTTTTCTACTCTGTTTCACTTTTTTCTATTCCCTCTTCGTTCCTAACCCTGTTATAAGCCCTTAAAAAACGCTTTAGTTAACTAAAGGTGGTCAAAATGTGGTCAAACGCCTTTTCCGAGCAAAAATCACTGTCAAAACAGAATCGCCTAAAATAAGAAAAAACCCTTATATATCAAGGGTTTCAGCGTTCATATGTATGGTGATCCGGACTGGGTTCGAACCAGCGACCCCCACCCTGTCAAGATGGTGCTCTCCCAACTGAGCTACCGGATCATTTCGTAAGACTAGATTACTACACCCCACCTTAAAAGTCAACACTCTTTTTCAAATCAATCATATATTTCACTCCCCCGCGCCTTAAAATGCTCGATTTTTCGCTTAAAGTACCCACAGGAAAATGTGATATAATGTAGAAACGAATTTTCAAGGTTAAAAGCATACACGGTTAGCTACAATACATGAATATGTGTACGTGGAGATGGCGTGTATCTCATGAAAAAAGAAAAGCCAGAAATAACGCATAAAAGTGGGGAAGTTCGATGAAGAGAAATTTTAAAGAAATGTCAGTGGTAGAACACCTGACCGAGCTTAGGCAACGCTTGATCTGGGTGCTGGTGGTGTTCGTGCTGGCATGCATCGGCGGATTTTTTGTGGTCGGGCCGCTGATTCAATATCTGAAAAATAACAGCATGATCGAGACGGATGTCAACCTGATCTCACTGTCGCCGGCGGATGCGCTACAGATTTATATGCAGTTTGCGTTTCTGATCGGGGTTGTGGTGACGCTGCCGGTGATTTTGTACCATGTGTGGCGGTTTGTCAGTCCGGGGCTGAAGCCAAAAGAGAAGCGCGTCTCGCTGTATTTCATCCCGGCGACGGTTGTGTTGTTTGTCATCGGGATCTTGTTTGGATTCTATGTGGTCTATCCGATGACGCTGATGTTTATGGCGAATTTCTCGGAGGCGATTGGGGTTCCGACGTCGTATGGGATCTCGCAATACTTCGGGTTTTTGTTTAATATGGTCGTGCCGTTTGGATTCCTGTTTGAGATGCCGATTGTGGTCATGTTCTTGACAGCGATTGGGATTATCAATCCGTTCCGGCTGCAAAAAGTCCGCCGATTTGCGTACTTCGGCCTCGCGATTTTTGCGATTGTGGTCACTCCGGCTGACTTTGCTAGCGATATTATCGTGACGATTCCGTTGATTCTGCTGTATGAGTTCAGTATTTGGATGTCGAAGATCGTGTTCCGTAAAAAGGCGAAGGAAGCGGAGAACACGGATTGGGAGACAGATGATGCGGAGTGGGATGAGGAAGAGTAGGGTGTCAGGCTCAGATTGCGTGAGCGAGAGGCAATTCAATTAGATAGTCCAATAGCAAGAGTCCGCTGTCGGTGTAATGATCCGGTGGCGGACTCTTTATTTTGGGGATGGCTGGATGCCGTAGACAAGGGATGCCTTAGGTAAGCTGCTTCGATTTGGAGTTGGCTTGCAGGAGGGGGGGCAGTTGCTCTTAATTCCGGCGTCACTCATGATATGTGGAATCATCTTTCGGCCCCTTTTGGCCCCTCTCCTCCACTGACTCCCCTTCCCCTACCTTACCGTACTCTTGTAGCCTTGCGGGTGCCGACTGTGCCAGTTCCAAGCGGTTTGGATGATGGTCTGGAGGTCTGAGTACTCGGGGGTCCAGCCGAGCTCCTTTTTCGCGCGGTCGGCGGAGGCGATCAGGATGGCGGGGTCGCCGGGGCGGCGGGCTGTGGTGCGGGTTGGGATGGAGTGGCCTGTTACCTCGCGTGCTTGGTCGATGATCTGTCTGACGGAGAAGCCTGTGCCGTTGCCGAGGTTGTAGATGCGGCTCTCCCCTTTTTCCCGTAGCCATTGAAGGGAGAGATAATGGGCATGGGCGAGGTCCATGACGTGGATGTAGTCGCGGATGCAGGTACCGTCGTCGGTCGGATAGTCGTCGCCGTAGATGGAGACGTACTCGAGCTGTCCGAGGGCCACTTGCAGGATGATCGGGATGAGGTGGTTCTCGGGGTCGTGGGCTTCGCCGATCTCTCCGTTCGGGTGTGCGCCTGCGGCATTACAATAGCGCAGGCTGACCGATTTGATACCGTATGCCTGGTCACACCATGTGAGCAGCTTTTCAACCGCCAGCTTGGTTTCGGCGTAGGGGTTGGTCGGTTCAGTAGGGTCAGATTCTTGGATGGGGATCTGCTTTGGCTCGCCGTAGATGGCGGCTGTGGAGGAGAAAATGATGTTTTTCACGTCGTATTTGTGCATCTTCGAAAGCAGTCTGTGGACGGAGACGACGTTATTATCGTAGTAGTCCAGCGGGTCGGTGACGCTCTCCTCCACTAGTGATTGGGCGGCAAGATGAATGACCGCCTCGATCCGGTGATTGCGGAAAATCCCGTCTAGCAGCGCTGTGTCGCGGACATCTCCTTGGTAGAACTTCTCTACTTGCACGGCTTTTTTATGGCCGGTGTGAAGATTGTCGAGTACGATTATGTCTTCTCCTTGGGCGACCAGCTCGGCTACGGTATGACTGCCGATATAGCCAGCGCCGCCTGTTACTAGAATGGACATGGTTCCACCTCCTGGTTGGTCGATATTGCCCGCTATGTCAAAATAGTAGACGCCCGTTACCCTATGGATATGTAGAAATAGGAAAGCGTAGAAGGTAAAGATTTTGATACAAAACAGTTAATGCCTCAATCTCCATAAAATTTTGTTGAAATTACTTATATTTAAAATTATGGATGTTCATAATGATAGAAACAGAACAAAAGGGAAAAATGAATGTGATTGGAGATTGGGATATGTCAGAAAAGATATATGAAGCGTTAACTCATTTTGCTTCTGAATTAATACCACAATCTACCTCCGAGACAATCTATCATTATACAAGCATCGATGGATTACTTGGAATCGTTCAGAACAAACTGTGGCTTTCGAACAGTGAGTTCCTGAATGATTCGGCTGAGCTGATCTATACCTCTGATTTATTCAGTCAACTCTTTCGAGATACGGTATTAGTCCCTGACAAAGAACAAATATCGATTCCGCCAGGCTCATCTATGAAAGACATCCTATGGCATCAACAGTTGGAAATTTTCGCTTTATCCTTGACGGAAAATAGCGATTCCATCACTCTATGGAATAACTATGCCAACTACGAGGGATATAATTTAGGCTTTAAGAGAGCAGAATTAATTGAATGCCTACGAAATTACGCTATACAAAATGGCTTTTTACTGTTTTATGGGAAAATTATTTATGATCTTGAACAACAAAAGAAACTATTAACAAGACTGATCGAGCGATACATATCGAACAAGACAGATATCGAAAATATCTCTGATTTCCTCGCGGGTGTCATCAATCATGTGGATCTGAGTGTGCAGCTTAATTTGTACTCTCTGTTTTTTAAGCATCCATCCTTTTCTCCAGAAGAAGAGTATAGGATTGTTCTGATTAAAAGCAATCATTCGTTTGATGTGAGCTTTCGACATCGATTGGGAATCATTATTCCCTATATTGAAGTTGGAATAGATCAGATCCCTATTACTGAAATTAACATAGGTCCAAAAAATAATATTGATATTGCTAAATTAGGTGTTGAGCGGTTTTTGAGTCACTCGGGGCATACCAATGTTAAAATCCACAAGTCTGCTGTTCCTTTGCGTTATTAATCTTTTAAAGCAAAATAAAAAGGAAAGCTCCCTTACTGCTAAAGAGCTTTCCTTTCCTTATTACTGATAGGCTTTTAGTTGATTACTTGAGACTTCCGCTCAAAATGCTCATGCAACCGATACTCACAAATCTCCCTCGTCCACCTATAAATCAAAACCCGTTCCGCAAGCGAGTCAGCTTGTTCCAGACGAATGGAAAACCTCCCCTCCCCAAACTCCACCAACCCCTTCGAACTCCCACTCCACTTACTCATCGGCATCTGCGCCACCAACCTGCTCACAGCCACCGCATCATACTCCCACAGCGCCTGGGAAGCCTTGTCCGAAAAATCAATCCGTCTCCGATACTCCTTCTCCATCAGATACGTATGAAAAAACGGCGCAACCTCCTCCGGTGCCACAGGGTCAAGCCACTTCTCGACGCCCCGCTCCAGCATGTACAACAGCACGATCATCTTGTAGCTCTTCGCCATCCCCGTACTCTCCACTTCCTGTAGCCACGCCTCGTATTGGTACAGGACGTCCCGTTCCTCATCCGTCAGCTCATCGGCCCAGGCCAAGAAATTCACATACGACTTGAACTCCTGCCGATACTCCCGGCTGCTCTCCCGTCCGTGCAGATGCACCTCCAGATAGCTCGGGATTCGGCCCAGCTCCTGCTTCACTTCCTCGTATGCGGACAAAAGCTTTTCCTTGCGCGGTTGCCGTTTTCTAGCCAGCTCCGTCAGCAGGTTGACCGCCTGCACATCCATGTTCACCTGACAGAACTCAGGTACAGTCGGCAGAGCCGCCGCTTCTTTTTTACCGGTTCGGACAGCGGTGTCGAAGAGCTGCAGCTTCACATCCACATTGCGGTAGTTGCCGATCAGGTCGATGATCGTGCAGTACTCCTTCTCTGGATAAAGCCGCAGACCGCGCCCCACTTGCTGGGTGAAGATCGTCAGCGACTCCGTTGGACGGACAAAAAGCAGCGTATCCACAGACGGGATGTCCACCCCTTCATTAAACAGATCGACGGTAAAGATCACCTGCAGTTCCCCTCGATCCAGCTGACGAATCGCTTCGGGCCGGGATATTTCCTGTGTCTTCGAGTGTAGGCTGATCACCTTCATCCCGCGCTGACGAAACACCTCCGCGAGATAATTCGCCTGTCGGATCGACGAGCAGAACGCAATCGTCCGGGTCTGACGATGCTTCTCCCACGCCAGATAGATTCTCTCTGCCAGATCATCTTGGAGTTGTGCCGCCAATAGCTGCTCCTCATCATAGCGTGTACCGAGCCAAGCGATTTTGGAGTAGTCGGTCTCGTCATAGATGCCATAGTAGCGGAAGGGCGCCAGCCAGCCTTTTTGAATCGCCTCGATGAATGTCACCTGATACGCCACATTCCCGTCGCAGATCGCGTAGATATCCTTGCCGTCCCGACGATCCGGAGTCGCGGTAATTCCTAGTAAAAAACTTGGCTTAAAATGCTTCAACACCCGTTGGTACGTCTTCGCCGCCGCATGGTGGAATTCGTCAATGATGATCAGGTCAAAGGCATCTGGTGCAAATGACTCCAGATTCCGTTTGAGACTCAGCGTATAAATAGAAGCAAAAATTCCATCCGCCTCGGTCTCTTTGCTCACCCCATTGTAAATACCCGTCGTCCGCTCTGGATTGACATGCCCAAAAGATCGGCTCGCCTGAATCAACAGCTCCTCCCGATGCGCGACAAACAGCACCCGCTTGTAGTTGCGGGCGAAAAAAGCCGCCAGATAGGTTTTCCCCAGACCTGTGGCCATGACGACCATCGCTTTGTTGTACTCCTCACTGACGGTCTTCTGCAACTCTTCCAACGCCTGCCCCTGTGCCGGACGCGGAGTGATCTCCAGCTGGTAGGGAGCGGCGGTCTCTTTGGTCATCGTGACCGCTTTTTCTTTGTCCGCATCCCGCTCGAACATCACGTCTATCTCTTCATTGTGAGTCCAGTTGCGGATAAGCTGCGGGTAGCGCTGGTGATGCTCGTCGTACTTTTCTTGGTAGATTCGCACCGTCTCCGGGTTCACGGGAATGGTCTGCTCATGGTAGAAAAACTCCATAAACAGATGCAACGCCTCATCAAACGTAGCCGGAGCCGCCTCCGCCTGCACTGCCAGACTCCACTCGACCCCATACGTCAGCGCGGATCTGGACATGTTGGACGAGCCAACGATAAACACGCCCTCCGTCTCATCCTGCTGCACCAGATATGCCTTGGGGTGAAACGAAATCCCCTTGCTCTGCCACAGCCGCACCTCGATCCGATCATCGATGTCGAGCATCGCTTGCAGACCCGCCGGCTGGGTCACGTACAGATAGTCACCTGCGAGGACCTTGACCTCCCCGCCCCGATCCAGCACCGCCTTGAGATGTGGCGCAAGCAGCTGCACACCTGATCTCATGACAAAGGACGTCAGAAAATAAACTGACGTCGCTTTTTGCAAGGCAGGTATGAGTTCTTCCAGCAGTCTTTCTGTGATGAGTTTAACGCTTGTCATCTTCTACCTCGATGAGGAATAGCTTCTCTTCGAACCCGCCACGTTTTTCCGCTTTTTTGACGCGGACAGCTTCCAGCTCTTCGGGGGTGGAGCCGTGGATGCGGACAAGGGTGTGGATGAGTTCGAGCAGGTCGGCCAGCTCTTCTACGGAGTCGGTGTCGTTCTCGGCTGCGAGGTATTCGTTGAGTTCTTCCTGGCATTTTTTCTGGAGTTCGGTTTTATATTCATCGTCGGAAAGGGTGCGGATGGTGTAGGTTTTTCCGGCTTCGTCCATGATTTGCGGGATGCGGTCGCGGATGAGTTTGTTGTAGATGGGCATGGGGGTGGTCTCCTCTTTGTGTTTTTTTATATGGGTACTTGTTCTTATAAACTTTTATAGATATGAAATAATCGTTGCATATCCATTTCGATTCCGCAAGTACGCAATCTATCTTTTCGCTGTTGGTAGAGCAGGGTGATCATCTGCTCTTGATCCTCGTATCTCGCGTGGTGAATCTTTTTGTGACAGTTGGGGCATAGCGAGACGATATTTGCCGTTACATCGAGGCTGTAGTCGAATTGATCCTGTAGGCTGATCGGAATCAGGTGATGAGCTTCGACGAAGTTTTGACCGGTTTTGCGTGAGATAAAAGTCAGATGGTTGGCGTCCATCTCGCAACGGTACTCCGCTTTCGCCATTGCTTCTGCACCAGTATTCTCGTCACGATCCCACGATTTTCTCCCTTTTTTAAAGGAAGGATCGGGTTTGTTTTTCGGCTTATCTTCTCTTATCTTAACATTCTTCTTGCTTTGGACACGACGCTGGTAATCCGCTTCGTCTGTTTCTTCTACGGCTTGAGCCAGACGCGGGTCGTCAAAAGAAACAATATAAAGCCCCGGTGTTTCCTGATCTTTTTGAAGATAAAGATTGGGAATTTCCAGACCGTAGGGTTTTGCTTTCTTGTCTTCAGCATTTTCATAGAAAGAATAATGGTCGGGGTAAGCATTTTGAATAACTAGAGTGAAATCTTTCATCCAGAATAATCTAGCCTGAGGGGTAGCACGCTCCACACTACCCGTGGTAGAAAAATAAGCCTCGTATGGAGTTCCTTCGAACTGTAAAACAATATTTCTTCTCTCGCCTTTCACCATATCGGAAATCTGGAAAAAAGGGCGAATCTCTATCGGTATTCCTGTCCCTCTATGAAGAAATCCTGATCTGTCTATCTCTTTGAACGCTACATCAGGCGGAATAACCGTCCAGGAATCGGCGCTAATGATATTTTGTGTTTGTGTCATTTGCTCACCGCTCTCAACCTATCTGGAAGTAATTAAGGAAAATCAGCACTATAAATTTTTCTTAATTACAATAGTAAAGCTATTTTCGACAGGATTGAAGAGAACGTGTGCGACAAAAAACGACAATGGAATTGGAAATGAAAATAGGGAACAAAAAACCGTAGAAGACATTTTGTCCTCTACGGCTATCGCATTGATAACATAACCCACACCAAAAAGCACACCGCCTTTTAGCCTCCCTCACTAAAAGTCAGTGTGCTTCCTCTATTCCTTCTTCTCTTCTTCTCTTCCTCCCTCTCCTACCCCTCACACAAATAAACCGGCTCCATATACAGCCTCAGCTTATTCTCCCACTGCCGGCACAGCTCCATCCACCGCCCTTGATGATCAGCCTGATCCACCTGCTCCTGCTCCATCAGCATGGAGAGCGGAATCCCCAGGTTGAGCAACCGACCACTGACGAGAAAACGCGTCACGCCAGCAGGCATCACATGGCCCTGCGCGACCAGCTGCTCCAGTTCCTCTACCGCATAGACCGGATAGCGGAGGCAGACCGTGCCTTCTGCTGATTTTTGGACAGTGCCCCTTGGGCGGCGGAGTACGGCGTAGGTCTTGCTGTAGGAGCCGACGATGCTGTGCCAGACGCGGAGGGTGTCTGACAGATGGGGCTGCTCCCCGCTTTCATGTCCCTTTAGATAGAGATAATAGGTTTCGCCGGACGAATTGATGACTTCTGCGATCGGTCTTTGGCCGTCGATTGGAGTGGTGTGCCAAGCAAGCTCGGGGTGCTTCTTCAGCTCGTGAAACCAGCTCCCGATGGCCACGATATGTTCCCAAGCATCCAGACGTAACTCGTCTTGCTTGACGACCTGCACAGGGATATAGCGGCTGCCCAGATGCTGCAGGGCGGCGGTGCGGTGGGCGCCGTCTAAGATTAGGTAGCGGCCGTCGGTCATCTGCATGGCGAGCGGGGGATGGCGGAGTACTCCGTCCTGCACCAGTGTCATGCTGGTGTGGGTCAGTCGGGATGTCTCGTGCTCTTCGTGCAGGCAGATTTGTTGGGTTTCTACGAGCTGCAATGAGGATAGGACACTCATGTTGGAATCGATACCTCCTGATTGTGTGAGTGAGAAGCAGATGACGGCTGATCCAGATAGACCAGATCGGCATGCGGATGACTGAGAAAATCGTGATGGGAAATCGCCCAGCCATATGCACCGGCGTACAAGAAGCAGATGATATCTCCTACCCGCAGACGGGATATTGGGACGGCCTTGGCGAGTACGTCTTTTGGTGTGCAGAGCTGGCCGACGACTGTCATTTCGGTGTCGTGGTGCTCTTTTCGTGCAAAAGGATATCTCCAGTGATCCGATTCAATTACAGTGAAAGGATGGCTGTGCTGCCAAGACTGTGGCAGACGGAAATGATGGGTTCCCCCACGGATGATGGCGTACGTCTGGCCGTGGTTTTCTTTGATATCCAGTACTTCTACCGCGTAGTAACCGCATGAAGCCGTCAGGTAGCGGCCGCATTCGAAGAAAATCTCCACGCCGGGGATGGCTTCGTCGGCCAGTCGGGCGGCAAGCCCTGTGACGAATTGGTGCCAGTCAAATTGCTGATTGAGATCCGCATAGTTGACGCCGATCCCGCCCCCTGCATTGAGGTAGGAGATATTGAGATGGTAGGTGGTGATCCATTTTTTGATCGTTTGCAGATAGAACGAGACGAGCTCCACATGCTTGCGGGCGTCCAGATTGTTGGATAAGGAGTGAAAATGAAATCCTTCCAGCTTCACATTCTCTAATGACAGAGCCAGTTGGATCGCTTCGTCGATGCGGGATTCGTCGATACCGAACTGGGTTGGGCGGCCTGCCATGGCGAGCGTGGCGTCGGGGAATGGGCCACGGAGGTTGATCCGCAGGAGGATCGGGACGATGATATTGCGTTTTTGGGCGATGAAGTTGAGTCGTTGCAGCTCGTGCAGGCTCTCTACGTGGATGAGCGTGACGTTGTGCTCGATCGCTCCCTCCAGCTCTTCATCTGTCTTGCCCGGACCGCCGAAGAGGATCGGGATGTCGGGGGCGACGGCGCGTACTTTGCGGATTTCGCCGAGGGACGCGACTTCGAAGCCGTGGACGATGGGGGCCAAGGTCTCTAGGATGCGCTGTTCGGAGTTGGCCTTGATCGCGTAGAACAGGCGGCATGGGGACGGGAGGGTCTGTACCCGCTCGGTCACATGCTGGCGCAGGTGTGGAAGGTCGTAGAGGAAGGCGCAGAACGGCTGCTCTCTCTCCTGCTTTTGCTTTTGGATATATTCGGTAACGAGTTTCTTCATTATATATGTTCTCTCCCTTTTGTCTCGTCGGCACACGCCTCTTGGTAGGTATGCAGATGACTGCGCAGGGCGCGGAAAGCGATGCCGCGCTCGTCGCCGAGGACGAATACGCCCACCCCTTTTGCCTGCCACGCTGCTACGTCTTCGCGTGCACGCGGGATGGCACAGTATGGGACGCCGTGTCTGGCCGCTGCTGCCTGCACGTGGGTGAGTGCATCCCGGACGATCTCGCCACGAGTCTGCCAAGGTACGCCGTAGGATTGAGATAGGTCGGCCGCGCCCTCCAGCACCATGTCGATGCCTGGAACGGACAGGATCTCGTCGATCTGGGCGACGGCTTCCTTGCTTTCGATCATGGGGATGACGAGGATTTCTTCGTTGGCCTTTTTCATGTAGGCGACGAGGTCTCCTTTGCCAAAAGCACCGGGGCGCCCGCTGTTGAGACTGCGCATTCCCTCTGGGTAGTAGCGGCTGGCCCGGACAATTGCTTCGGCCTGTTCCCTGCTCTGGACATGGGGTACAACGATCCCCTGTGCACCGCTGTCGAGTGCCCGCAGGATGGTGCCGGGATTGGCGTCCGCGACTCGGACCAGTGGTGTCAGGTGGGCGGCGTCGGCGGCACGGATCATATTTTCCAAGGTCTCCGGGTTGATGAGGACATGCTCGGTGTCGATGATGACGAAATCGAAGTCGGCACATCCGATCATCTCGACCATGGTCGGGGATGGGATCGAGCAGAACAGGCCGAATGCGGGGTGGCCTGCTTGGATTTTTTGTTTGAGGGTGTTGGTTCGCAGCACGTCGGGCACTCTCCCCTGTGAATTTTTCAGATGTTCGGAGTCTGGCTGATGTGGGAACCATCTCACGGTGATCAGCCTATTACACCGTTTTTGGCTTTATTCGTGCTTATCTATGCAACGGATTCGGTACACGGTGTACGCGCAGCTCGGTATCTGGGAACAGACGGCGCTTGGCTAATTGCTCCACCTCGATGGTCGGAGCAAACAGGTCAAACAAGGAGAAGCGCTCCGACAGCTCTGGGAAACGGTTTTGGTACGTCTCCATCACCTGACGAACCAGGTTCCAGAACTTCAGCTCATCGAATCCAAAATGGTCTGCCATCAACAGTGCAATTTCACCTATATTAATGAAGAAAAAGGCATCGTGCATAAAGTCGCGCACCGCATCGAGGTCATCTGTCTCGATAAACGAGTTGCGGTTGACGCGGGCGTGGTACTCTGGTGTTCCCAGCAGATCCGGGCATTTTTCCGGTGCGGTGAGGTGTGCTTTGGAAAAACGGATGCCGTCGTGGAAGTCCTTGAACGCGACTCGTACAGGCCAGCCGTCTTTGTGGATCAGCACCATGTTCTGCGCGTGGGATTCCAAGGCGACCCCGTGGGCATACAGCAGGTGGATGATCGGCAGAATCGCAGCTTCGAACAGTCTCGTGAGCCATGCTTCTGCACCATAGCGGCGAATCCATGCGGCGATCACCGGCTCTCCGCCACGCTCCAGTGAGGTGAGACCGTTGAACGGATAGGCTTGCTCGCCTGGCTCCAGATAGCGGTGCAGGCTCTCGCGCCAGATGCAGCCAAGGATTCCGTAGGTTTTGGATTGCAGCAGCTCGTCGCGTGCCGGTCGGTCGTAGGAGATGCCCATGATCTCGCGCAGCATGATCACCCGTGTCTCTTCGGTGAGGTAAGTGTCGGATTGTACCAGCTCGTGCAGCCAGTCGGAGACATGAGGGGCATTGGATACCGTATGCGGGGCGAGAATCCGGCCGGTCGAGGTGTTGATCAGGCTCATGGAGCATTTCAGATACGCCTTTTTCGGGGAAGAGGAATTCGCCAAGGTGCGGATTGACTGCTGTGGTCGGTAGGTGTCGCCAGATTCGCCCAAGACCACTACACGTTGCTCACGGATTTCTTCGAGCAGAGCGGATGAGATGATTTTGTTCCACTGCCAAGGATGAACCGGGACAAAAAGATAGGTTGCAGGATCAAGACCTTTTTGGCGGATCGTCTCGGTGAATGCAGTGTGTTGCTCTGCTCCCAGCTCTTCTTGGAGAAAAGCGTCATAGTCCAGCTCTTGGGAGATGCTGAAGCGGGATTGCGATCTGTCCACAGCCAGCCATAGCGGGCGCAATTCTTGTTTGAACTCTGGGCCATAGGCGTAATGGTCAGCGATGTCGAAGCCGATGCGGGATTTGTAGCTTGGATGGTACGGATGTCCGTCCATGATATCGCCTTCACACTCATCGTACTGAGCAGGGTTGATCACCCGATCCTCTTGAGCACGCTGGTACTGGGCCAAGGTATCTTTGAGCAGGGTATGCTCGATTTCATTGATAAAAGTCGTCAGGCGACCGTCGTCTGAGCCGAGGCTGTTGCGGATCTCCAGCAGGAATTGGGCGACGGAATCTGCTTCCTCGGAGGTGTCGCCTGCGATGCGGATGATCGGCTTTGGCGTAAGACGGATGCGTCCAAAGGTAAGACGGCGGCTGCCTTCGCAGACGTATTCGACTGGGTTGCCATGCTCATCGGTGGCGGGGATACGGTAGAGTGTCAGGCCCCCCGCCTGCACTGCTTCCTCTGTCACATCCAGCAATCCTTCATATACAATCGCCTCAATCAGCTGGCGAAAAATCCGGCGGCGCACGGCTGTGTACTGCTCAGACTGGATCGCCTCTCCGACGATGTGGGCCTGATTCATCACATGCGGTTGTTGCTTCGGTTGTCTATTCTCTGTCTGGATCGGTGTATGGCTCATACTTCCCTCCTGAACGCGGTCAGCGGATTTGGAATGTTGACATAGAGCGGTCGTTCCCCCCGTTGATAGAACCAACTGGTCAGGTTGGCTTTGGCGGGCAACCAATGGTTATCGATCAGTTCTTGGGCATAGTGTGGATGGGCACTGTTGTGGATCAGCTCTGACTTCTGAATCTCGTCAGCCACGATGCTCCACAGTGCGGTCTCCTCCACGCCGCTGTAGCAAGCCAGCGTATGGAGCAGATGCCCGAGATGATTGACCACTACATAATATTTGAAACGTTCCCATGCTTCTTCATCGCGATAGAGAACGGGGCTTTCATCGGTAACAGTCTGGCCGAACATCCCTTGCTCACGGGCAAAGGTACGTCCGATACTCACTCCTTCGAGGTCGCGGACATAAAAATGGGTGGGCCAGCCTTTTTGAATCGTAATCATCGAATTCTGCACATGCGCTTCCATGCTGATGCCGTGGTTGGTGAACATCCACAATAGCGGCAAGAAGGAGACACTGACATACTGCCGCACCCACTCTTCGACCAGCTCTTGCGGTGTCAGATGCGGACATTGTCCGGCTGCAGTCTGCAAAGCATCCATGATCGGCGGCTGCTCGGCATGTGGCTGGTGCTCCAATAAGCCTGCCACGACGACTGGAAGCTCTTCCTCGGATACGGTGACTGCCGGATTTTCACGCAGGATGATGCCGAATGCTTCGGATAACCTCGCCTGTGTATCTTCTGGCATCTCTCGTGGTACGATCGTGCGGTACCCTGCTTCATGCAGGATGGTGAAGCCGTCAAAATAACGCTGTTGGTTCGTGTTCAAATTCAAGTTTGTATTCAAGTGATGCAGCACCCGGCTGGCATCCATCGTCCGTTCACACTGGTCGATCGGATTCACCCGGATAAAATGCGTGATTCGTACATGCAATGGCAATTTGAAAAAATGCGTATGCTGCGGGTCCCATACCGTCCGGACTGAGGAGGTCGGATAGACGCGATCTCCAAGCGGTCCTAAGTCGATCAATAAGCCTTGGTTCATGAGCTGCTGCACTTCGGGCCAGGTCTTCAGATGAGCCGACTGCCACGGATGGCACGGAATCAACCGATACTGCTGTTGCCACCCATCTCCGAGCCTCTCCTCTGCTGCCTCAACCACCATGGCTGGAAACCACGTCTGCTCAGGCTGACCCGCTGTCAGAAAGGACTCCTGCACCAGCTCCACCGCGCAGGCAAAATAATGCAGGGCAAAAGAAGCTCCCATCTCCGGTGCGTACTTTTCCAAATCTTCCGGCAAGAAACCCTGTGAGCTTTTTGGTGTCGGATGAAACGGATGCCCATAGACCAAGGACTGCTCCGCTGTATAAAAGCGCGGGACTCCGTCAAGCTCCAGGAAGGAACCAGATAAGTCGCGGCTTGGACGCTCGCTGTCTTGTATGTAAATCGTTGTTTTATCGATGGAGTTGTTCACTTGGGTCAGCAGGTTGGTGACGAGCTGCTGTTTTTTCTCGGGCGTTGCATCTGTAGCCGAAGCGAGTTCACCCAGCAAAAGGGCAGCCAGTCCTGCTGTCCCTGGAATCCGTGTAAAGTCTGCACTCCCCGCCTTTTTCACCCAAAAGCTACGCCCATACCGATGATGACCAAATGTCGACAGGTAACGCACAGCCCCCAACAGGACAGCCCCTGTCAGCGGGAGCGTCAGCTTGAGCAAATCCCCCTGCTTCTGAAGCTCTTCTGACAGGAAAGCCGGAAGCTCTTGCTCCCCATCCACCCTCCACTCTGCTGTCGGGTCGAACACACCTGTCTCACGGAAGTACGCATTCAGCAGACGCTCCGCCGCTGCTTGCTCTGCCAGCTCCCTCCGTCCGATCAGCGTCTTGGATGTCTCTGTCGCCTCATCCATGTATTTGTTTATCATTTTTTACTCTCCACCTCATCCTAATCATCTTCATATACCAAGCAGGCTCTGCCTTGCAGGTCCCACATGCCAGCCACACCGCCCCGCCCAAGAACGAAGCTCCCATGATGACAAATGTCCACTCCATCGACAGGATCGACCCAAACATCGCCCCACCCAGTGAACCGGCAATCTGCCCGAACACCATCACGGAGTTGGAGATGCCGATATGCATCCCTCTGTCGCAGGCTTTTGTCTCTTGCGTGATGACGAGAAAAATAGACGGCACGATCGCCGCGAAGCAAACCCCCTGCACGATCCGCAGCGGAATCATCCAGCTCACATCAGCAGGCACGATCTGCAGCATCACGCTGACACCACAGCCGAGCAGGGCCAGACGCAGATTCTTCTCCACCGGATGGCGGTCGTTCTGCCGTCCCCACCACGGAGCAGCCAGCATCGTCGCACCCCATGTGACCGCTTGGAGCACTCCGACCCACGTAGCAGCGTAATTCCCGTGTCCGACCAGTTCTTCTACGCGCGGGGCAAAAACGGTGACCAAGCTGAATGCCCCGAACTGCGCGAGCATCCCGGCGAGCAGGAAGGGCGGCACGCGGCGGTGGCTGAGCAGCTGCCAGAAGGCTTTCGTCAGCGGGATTGGGGTATCTGCTGCTTCCCTTCCTTTTCCAGCCACAGCCTGCTTCGGCTCCTGCAGCACCCACGCCGCCATGACTCCACACAGCGCCGTCAGTACAGCCGTCCCGTACAAAATCGTCTGAAACCCGAAGACATCTGCCATCGTCCCACCGATCAGCGGCCCGATGAGAGACCCTGCCGCCGTAGCACTCTGCAAGCGCCCAAGCACTCGGCCTTGTTTGCCCTCTTCGGCTTCCGCCCCGGCAAAAGCTGCGGTCGCATCGACAATCCCGCCGAACGCTCCCTGCACCAATCTGGCGAGGAAAAACTGCATCGGCGTCTGCGCCACAGCCATCAGCCCTAAGCTCCCCCCGATGCCAAACAGCGCCCGGACAATCATCCACTTCCTCCCAAAGCGATCCCCATACCTCCCCCACAACGGCGAGGTGAGAAACAGCGTGATCGCCGGAGCCGCCAGACACAATCCCGTCCAGAAACGGGCATCCTCCTCGCCCCCCGCACCCAATGTCTCCATATAAAACGGCAACAGCGGGACAAGCACGGTCAGACTGCCGATGGAGAAGAACTGCCCGAGCCACAGGACGAAAAATGGGTTACGCCGGTAGAACGGATTACGTCCACGGAACGAGTTCCCCCCAGACCGCTTACGATGTGGTAACGACGCTCTCGTCTGCATAGCCGACTCCTAGGTTCTGCTTGAGATTTTGCAACGGGTTCTGCGTCACGCCCGCATCTGCCGGCATACTGCCACCACCGGAACCTCTGCGTTTTAACAGCGGCCCAATGAGCAGTCGCGTCGGCCATGTCGGACTTAGCAGCAGTTGCTCTTTTACTACCGCATGCACCTCTGCCGGGAAATCAATCGCAGACAAGCACGTCTCAATCCCCTTTTGGATCTCCTGCCAGAAAAGCGCTTCATCGATGCCATACGCTTTTGACCAGGCATCCACGATGGCGTACAGATTGACCTGCAGGCCGAGCGTTTGCAGATAGGAGAGCAGTTTTTCCGGTGTGTCATTGATCAGGCTGTTCGGCGTTCCCGGCTTGACCGTATAGTTCGGGGCAGCGATTCCTTCCCGCTCCAGCCATGGCAGATGCAGACGGATGGTGTCATGATCACGCAGCAGAATTCCTTGGATGTTCCCACCTCGAACTGTCAGCATCACGTTCTGCCCGTGCACCTCCGGCATGATCCCGTAACGGAAGCAACGGAGCGTGGTCTGGAGGAACATTTGGCTTAGCTCGGCAAACAGCTGAAGAATATGCGCAGGGCTCGGGGTAAGACCTTTTGCCTTCGCCGTCTCCCCGCCAAATCTCTCATGAATCCAACTCTCCACCATCGGGTTCTTCCCATCCCGATCCAACACCGCCAAGGCCGACATCGTGATCACATCTGTCCCTGTATCCTCCAGCAGCTCACGCGGATACTCCCGGATCAGGCAAGCCAGATGCCCTGGCTTATCTGCAAACGGATCTGCATTCGGGTCATCAAATGCCCACCACTTCGTCTCCTGACACAGACGCAAGCCGTCTTGCAAAAACGCATCCTGCTCCATAATCCGAGCCAACAGATGCTGACCCTCCGCCCCATTATGCAGATAGCGCGGCGGCATGATGCGCAAGGCTCCCAGCGAGTAGATCCCGACCGGCACTTTTACATGCTGATGCTGATGCCCCTCTGCTGACACAGCCAGCGCCCGCACAGATGAGGTAGCCCGCACATCCCCCAAGTCCCTGATGACCGGCACGATGATACGCCCCTCCATCTCCTGTCGGAACACCTCAGGCAACACATGCTCCATCTGCCAAGGATGCACAGGCAACAGCGTATACGACTCCAAATCAGCCCCCACCGCTTGCAAAGCCGCCTCGCGAAGCAGCTCCTGCTCCCGAACATCCAACACTCCAAAGGTATAAGCCTCTTCACTCGTACTCGCCTGAATATAATCCCTGCGCACGGCTACCCAATCCAACCCGAAGGAATGGCCGAACTCCGAGCTGTACAACCGATACTCCCGATCATCCCAGCCCCTCTTCGCCCGTGAAGTCGGGTGAAACGGACGATCCCGAAACGCCGAAAACTGCTCCGCATCCAGCATCGCGCCATCAGCACTGTACTGATACTCCTGCAATGCCTGCCAAGACAATGCATGGTGCTGGATAGATTCGCTCAGTTCTGCCAGGAAATCAGACAGGTTCGGCAGCAAGCCCTCCCGCTCTTCCTCTGTCACAGACTCAGCCCATAGCTTCATAAATGCAACCGTGTCACATTCTTCAGCCCTTACGAGTCCACCATCTGCCTGCACCGTGAGCAAAACAGCTGGGGGACGACTGATTTTATATGACTGGATAAAAGGCTGTTCACATACTCTGAACATCAGGGTTCTCCCTCTGTCCAACGGCAGGTAAAAGTAGGACTCATTCGCTTCCAACGGGTATGGAACGTGGCTCGAACCATACTTCCAAGTAGCCGATACCTCTCCCTTTTGCAGAATCCCGAGCAGATTCTCATGGAGCATTGCATTAATCAAATCGTACAAAACCGCTTGCTCAGCATGTTCTTGAGCCTCAGCTGCCCGCCCCGGCTTCCCGTGGTCCTGATTCTTATATGCCTCTTCCTGATCTGCTTCCTCTTTTCTCACTTGCATTTCTCCCATTTCCCCTCCATCCGCTACACCTATCACTTTTGCCTTCTCCTTCTCCATCCCAATCCTCTTACCGTGCAAGTGAAGGGTGGAGGTGGAGCCCCCCCAACTAGAGGGGCAAGCGCACGCCTTTATTCTCCACAACCGCTTTCTGGTAAATCTCCTGCGCACTCGCGATATCCTCAACCGCCATACCCATCGGATTGAGCAAAATAATCTCGTCGTCCGATTCGCGCCCTGCCCTGCGTCCGATCAGGATTTCACCCAATTCAGCGTGCAGTTTTTCGCGGGAGAATTTTCCTTCCTCTACCAGTTGGTTGATCACCTTTTTCTCACGGTTGGATTGATCCCAGTCGTCTACGATCACTTTATCTGCGAGCAGGAATACGTCTTTATGTACGTCCATGATGGAAATATTGCTGACAAATGCACCCTTTTGCAGCCATTCAAACGGCAGATATGGTTTATCCACAACCGTGCTGGTCACCACGACCTCACCCTTGCGTACCGCACTCTCCGCATCTGGAGCAATCACGATCTCAACATGGTTGAATCTCTCACGCAGATCATTGCCCAAGCGTTGCGCCGCTTCTGCGTTCAGGTCATACAGGTGGATGGTCGTAATGTGTGGGAACTGCTCCAGCAAGGAAGTCAGCTGCATTCTCGCAATCACACCGCACCCCATGCATGCGACTTGCTGGAAGCCTTTTTTCGCCAGATGTCTTGCACCCAGCACAGTGACCGCCGCCGTACGCATCCCGCTGATGAGACTCGCTTCCAATACCGCGATCGGATAGTTGCTCACCGGGTCATTGAGGATCACCAGCCCGCTCGCACGCTCCATCCCGCGTTTGCTCGGGTTGTCGTGCTTGCTCCCGATCCATTTGAGACCCGATACAGGCGCTTCCCCGCCGACATAAGCTGGCATCGCGATGATGCGGTCTGCGATATGACCATTCTCAGCATCCACACGCAGGTACGGCTTGAGCGGCTGGACAAAATCCCGCTTCGCATGCAGTTCAAGCGCACGCTGCACCGCTGTCACATACATGTCGGATGAAGCACCGCCGACTGAGATGATATCTTCTTGACTGAGGTAAAGAATGGTTGGACGATTAGACATAGTTTTGTTTCTCTCCTTTTTGGGTCAACGCGTTTACTAGTACGCTAATTTTTTAGATCGGCTGAAGTGATTCATTCCACGCCAAATTTATTACCGATGATTCAAATTCTTCGGATGATTCTGGCGATCTTTTACGTAAATTGAACTTCCGGAACGATTTCCATCGGCTGGCTCAGTTTGTTCACCCACGCTTCATCGTAGACACTGTCCAGATAACGGTCGCCACGGTCTGGCAGGATGGTAACCACCCGAGATCCCGCAGGCAAAGTCGGCACCAGCTTTTTCAACGCGTAGATCAATGCCCCCGAAGACCCCCCGGCAAAAATCCCTTCTGCCTCAAGCAAGCTCCGGCAACCTTCGACCGACTGGCGGTCATTCACGTGGATCACCGCATCCATCTCGTCTCTGCTGAACAGCTCCGGCACACGGCTCGATCCGATCCCCGGCAGCTCACGCGGCGCAGATGGTGTACCGAAGATCACGGAACCGTAAGCATCCACCGCGATCACCTTGAGATTCGGATTCGCCTCGCGCAGACGGCGGGATGTCCCCAAAATACTGCCAGTCGTGCTGACCGCCATCACCAGATAATCAACCGGCGCGTTCAGCTGCTCCACAATCTCACTCGCCGTCCCATGGTAATACGCCTGCCAGTTGCGCTGATTCGCGTACTGGTTGATCCAATACGCATTCGGTGTCATCTCCACCAGCTCTTTGACCCGCTTGATCCTGGTCTTGAGATAGCCGCCCTGATCATCCGGCTCCTGCACCATCTCGATGTTGGCCCCCAGCGCCTTGATGATATTCAGGTTGGTCTTCGTGATCTTCGGATCGACCACGCATGTAAAAGTCAGCCCATACACCCGTGCAATCGTCGCAATCGCAATCCCCAGGTTACCCGAGGTGCTCTCGATCAGATGCGTCCCAGAGTGAATCGTGCCATCCAAAAGTCCTTGCTCGATAATATAACGTGCCGGACGGTCCTTCATGCTGCCGCCGGGATTCATCAGTTCCATTTTGGCAAAAACGTCCACTCCGCTGTCTGCAAACAGTCTTTTGAGTTGAACCAAAGGGGTTTTTCCTACACACGCAACGATGGAATCGCTTACTTGATTCACGGTAGGATTTAATACTGTGCCAGCCTTGTTCACAAGTGAACACCTGCTTTCATATTCTTTTGGTTTATAGATATACAATTAACATATGATAATGAGAATCGTTTTCAACGTTTTCTCTTACGAAAGTTATAATAATTGATAATGAGAATTATTGTCAATGTGTTTTTTAACTTTTTTCAGTTGAATGTGCAGTTTGGGTTTTTTGGACATGCAAAATAGGCCGTACACTACGTACGACCTGATCCTATCATGATGTCTGAAGACCCACCCGCAAGCCTCACTGTGATGCAGGTTCCTACTCCCGGTTCACTATGGATATCCAGACCTCCACCTGCTGTTTGTACAATTTTTTTGACGATGGACAGCCCGAGCCCACTTCCCGTGCTGCTTCGATTCCGAGACTGATCCCCTTTATAAAAGCGATCGAAAATATGCTGCAACTCCGCATCAGATATACCGATTCCCGTGTCCTTCACCGTCACCGTAATCTCGTTGTCATGACGAATCCCAACGAAGACAGAGCCACCTGGTTCGGTAAATTTGATGCTGTTGGAAAGAAGATTGATCCATACCTGACTGAGCATTTGTTGGTCTGCATAAATCAGCGTTTCTGGCAACTCCAGATCAATTTCCAATCTCTTTTCTTGCCATTGCTGTTCGAGCATCAATACTACCTGGCGAATTTGCTCATCCAAGCGGTACACAGATGGTTCATACAGGTTGGTCTCTTTCTCCAAGGATGCCAGGGTCAGCAGTTGTTTGCTAAGTGCGGACAGGCGCCTGCTCTCCTGTTCGATGATAGCCAGATACGTTTCTTTTTGTTCTTCTGTCACCTCACCTGTCCGGATCGCTTGGGAAAACCCCTGAATAGACGTGAGCGGCGATTGGATTTCGTGGGAGACGTTAGAGACGAATTCCTGTCTCATCTCTTCCAGCTGTTTTAGTGATTGGGTCATTTGCGCAAAGTTTGTAGCCAGATCCCCGATCTCGTCCTTACGGGAAATGTCCAACTCGATATGATAATTTCCTTCCGCCAGTTTCCTCGTTGCCTTCGTCAGTCTTTTGATCGGCTTCACCAGATACCGGGTAAAAACCAGAATAAAAAGGATGCTTATGAGAAAAGTCGCAACCAGCAAAATCGTGAACAAGATGTGAACTTCCCCAAACTGCTGCTCGATATTGGGGCGTAGAAAAAGCGCGTACTCCTTTCCATCTGCTCTCATCGGAAGCCCGATACTGTTTTGTAAGGTGTTTTGAAAAAAACCGGTGACAAACAGGCCGTGCTCCTCTTCCGATATTCCCCGATAGACTTGACCTGAGAGCACCCGCTTGGCGATCACCGGGTCAATGTCACGCTCATGAAAAGGTGCACCAAATAACATTCCTTTTCCTTCTTCATCGACCAGGTACATTTGGAAATTCATATTAGCAATCCGCGTGAGATAGAGGTGCAAGTCTTGTGTAGGATTTTGCTCATAGAGGGAGATGATCTCTTCTCCGATGCGCGTAATTTTTTGCTCGTTGTATGATCGAAGGTTTTGCTGGTAATACCAATTTGCTACCAAAAAACCCAGCATCCCACTCATCATTACAATGAAAACTAACGTGAGGACAACCCGGACATAAAGAGACTTCACACTTTGCGCACCTCCAGCTTGTAACCCAGACCGCGTATGGTAGAAATGACAAAGTCATCCGTCTTCTCCGCAAATTTTTCACGCAGCCGTTTGATATGCACATCGATGGTGCGGCTGTCCCCCTCGTAATCATTCCCCCAAATCAGTTCCAGCAACTGAGCTCTGGTAAAGGTTCTGTCCGGAAAGCTGGCTAATTGCACAAGCAGCTCGAATTCTTTTAGTGGGAGATGGATGGATTCTTCGCCCACCTTCACCACATGACTGAGCCGGTCTATGACCGTTTGATTGAAGGTGATGACATTCTTGCTGACCATCTGATATCGACGGAGCAATGCCTTGATGCGATAAAGCAGCTCCTGCGGTTCAAAGGGCTTGGTCACATAATCATCGGTTCCTGCGAGAAACCCTTTCCCTTTATCCTTCACTTCTCCCTTGGCTGTGAGCAAAATAACAGGAATATCATAGTGTTCCCGGATCTCCCGGCATAGCTCCCAACCGTTTTTCCCCGGCATCATCACATCGATCACGGCCAAGTTCATTTGTTCCTGTTCGAGAATACGGGAGGCGATCTGGCCATCAGGAGCTTCTCGTACTTCATATCCTTCTTTTACTAAATAGAATCGGAGCAATTCCCGAACATGTACGTCATCATCCGCTATGAGAATCGAAAGCTTCATCTCATTCCCGCCTTTTTATGTCAAGCTATTTGTCAACATGTTACTAGAACTACAATCAGCAACGCAACATGCCCCTGCTTCCTCCAAAAAATTTCTGCCGAATACGACTAGTACTATGTGCTCATTATGATGAGTTCATTATAGGAGCTCCTTGTGAACAACAGATGAATAAAGAATGACAAAAACGAAAAGAGTCCTGAGGTAATCATGTTGCGAATGGCTCTGTAAAAAATACCTGACACTTGTTCATGTGTTGTTCATCTTCCTGTACTACACTCATCAGCGTATTCACAAAACGAGGAACAGGAGATGATCTACGTTGTTAGCATTCGCCGTGATTTTTATTAACCTTGCACTAATTTCCTATACGATTGGTGTATGGAGTGAGAAGCGTTCTGGCAGACTCCAGAAGAGACACCTTGCTTTTTTTGGCTTTGGGCTGCTATTTGATACTGTTGGAACGACCTTTATGAAACTGCTCGCAGAAAGTACCGTGCTCAATCTGCATGGCATCACTGGGTTAATCGCTCTGGTACTGATGTTGTTTCACACCATCTGGGCATTCTATGTTCTGTGGAAGAAGCAAGAAAATCAAATTAAGCAATTTCATAAGTTTAGTCAGCTTGTATGGATTTTATGGCTTGTCCCTTATACGATTGGCGTTGTGTTGAGCTTTAGTTAACTTTACAAAAACCTCTTGCATTCCTGCAAGAGGTTCACCCCAATGCTATTTCTCACACTCTATGAACATCAATTCTTCCATTTTGTTTTATCGACATGTTAAGATTATGCAGGCAAACACTTTACAATAATTTACTAAAAAACTAGTTGCTCCTATTAGATTGACATGGTATATTTTACTAGCAATTAAAAATCTTCCCTACAAAGGAGCAAACTACTATGAAAAAAATTGCGAAGAAGTCTGCTTTTATTTTACTTGCAGTATCCATGCTTCAGCTCTCCGTTGTTTCTGCGGCTTTTGCAAAGAACACTCTCAAACCTGGCGAAACACTTGCGAAGGGCCAAATGTTACAATCTGCTGATGGTAGATTTGCTCTCGTCATGCAACAAGATGGGAATCTAGTACATTATATGTCCGGTAATGGCCTCTGGGATACCAACACTGATAACAAAAGCTTTGAGCTTTATTATGATTACTTCCTTCAAAAACCTGTTTATGTATATCCAGATAAATTGGTGCTCAACACCAACGGAGTTCTTCAACTCAAAGATCTTAGAGACACTCATGTGTTCTGGACAGCCGATACCGCGGGTTGGATGAGACAACACTACGGATCAATGGGTGTGCCAGTACCAACAGGCCTCGTTGGCGACACACTGTATGTTCAAGATGACGGCAATGTGACTCTTTATGATACAAAGAGCAGCAGCTGGCAACCTGTCTGGGCTACAAATACATACGGTCACTAAGAATAGAATCAATGGGAGCCGCGTTAACCTGCGGCTCTTTTTGTTTTGGATCACAAAAACTCCCCTACACCTACTCTGACACTGCGTGACCACTCCCCCCTCGTGTCACCCCCACGGTACGAACACAAACAAAAAAACCTCCTGCATCTCTGCAAGAGGTTCTAACATTCATATGTATGGTGATCCGGACTGGGTTCGAACCAGCGACCCCCACCCTGTCAAGATGGTGCTCTCCCAACTGAGCTACCGGATCATTGTTGGTATAAAAATTATTATCTGGTGGGCCCTGTAGGACTCGAACCTACGACCAATCGGTTATGAGCCGACCGCTCTGACCAACTGAGCTAAGGGCCCTCGTATCCTTCTCCATACGAGGAAAAGTGAATCTCGTGTCAACAAAAATTAATATACACGATCTCAAACAAAAACACAAGACCTTTTTTCGTTTTTTTATTCTTTTTCTGTCATTCCGCACAAAACATTCAGCCATATCCATAAGGAAACAAACTACTTCGTAAGCAAATCAATCCGAACGGAAAAAAGGGGACAAAGATTCATCCCTGTCCCCTTTTTTGCTTTACACCACAACTTTATCCCGCCTGCTGCTCACCGTCCGCCTCATTGCCCTCTTGTGCATCCAATTGCGCTTCCTGCTCATCGCGCAGGCGGTGTGCCATGCGGCTGGAGGCATTGGAGGCAATGCTTGCGACGAGGTCGTCGAGGAAGGTGTGGACTTGGCCGGAGGATTTGGTGTCGAGGCGTTTGATGACGCCGACCTTTTGTTTATCGAGATGGCCGAAGGTGGTGACGGCGATGCTGCCGAACGTGAACACAGAGCCTAAGGCCAGTGTCTCGTCACACCCGAAGAGGCCTTCGTCTTGGGCGATGATGGATTGGATCGGTTCGGAAAGCAAGCCTTTTTCGGCGAGCATATCTAATTCGACGCCAACGAGGATGGCGTGTTGGATCTCACGCTTTTCGAGGACGGCATTGACGCTGGCAATGCACGGTTCCATGGTGAGGTTGGGATGATACGGGGACTGCATGAGGAAGACGATCTCTGCGATGTCCTCTACATTGACGCCCCGGTCGATGAGACGTTGGAGTGCAGCTTCTCGGACAACCTTACTGTGCACCTGCTTGGTCATGAAAACCAACCCCTTCCACTGGCAAAAAGTGAAATTTATTTGAATAGACTTCTTACCTTATATACTACCACATTGACAAAGAATTGCGACAACATTTCGTTGGGGCACCCTTTTTTTCCATTGGGCCGGGTGTGCTGGGCCCCCTTTACTGTGGGGTGTCAAAATGCGTTATAATGGATAAGATTGAAATGCAAAGGGGTTGTTGGGTTTGTCTGGCGTTGATTTGCTGAAAGGAACTCTGACAGAAGTGACCCTCGAGAGCAAGTATTTGGGGACTTCGGAGCAGATCGTGATTTATACACCGTATCGCTACAGCCCGCTGTACAGCTATCCGGTGTTGTATGTGCAGGATGGATCGGACTACCTGGCGATGGGTCGTCTCGCCTCTTTGCTCGACCAGTTTGCGACGGATAAAGAAATTCCAGATCTGATCGCAGTATTTTTGCCGGTGGATAAGGCGCAGCGAAGTAAGCGCTATCATCCGAACGGTTCGATGCATGCGGCCTACACGCGTTTTCTGGCGGAAGAGGTAGTCAATTACATCGACCGTCATTACTCGACCAATCCACTCGGCTCGGCGCGTACGCTGATCGGGGATTCGCTCGGTGGCGTGGTGTCATTGTTTACCGCGCTGACGTATCCGAATACATTCGGGCAGGTGGCGTCACAGTCGGGAGCGTTTGACGATGCGCTGTGTGAGATGGTGGAGAATCAGGCTGCCCTAGCCCATCTGAATGTATATTTGGAGATCGGGCTTGAGGAGACCGCCGTGGAGACCTCGCGCGGGGACTTGGATCTGGTGCATGGCAATGAGCGGATGCGTGATATCCTGTTGACAAAAGGAATCACCCTCGCGTATAGAACCTTCGAGGGTGATCATACTTGGGGATATTGGCAGGCGAATCTGCCGCTGATTTTGCGTCATCTATATGCGGGATAAGGCGTAAGGAATGCATGCAGGCTTAGTGCACGTCAGGCTCCGGCTTGGGCTCGTCTGGTCTCGGTGTGGCGACCGCCTCTTCGTAATCGGAATGCCGGATTGCGTTGAGAATACTGCCCATGAGGAATAAGAGCAAAAGAAGTCCTAAAAATGCATAAGTCATCATAATAGCTAACTTCAATTTTTTTCCACCTCCTGTCTCTAGTCTTTCCCGGACAGGCAGGAATATACGAGATGACGCATAAGATTACACAAGTGGAGAATTTTCTGTTAAAATAGTGAAATGATCATAAGGAGGGATTTCTGTGAAGTATAGTGTTGTCATTTTCCCATCTAGCAAAGTCCAAGAAATCGCCAATTCATATCGGAAGCGCTACGACCCGACTTATGCTACGATTCCGCCTTTTATGCGTCTGAAAGAGGCTTTTGAACTAGATGAAGCGAATCTGCCTGAGCTGGTAGCTCATCTGCAGCAGGTAGCTGACTCTACAGAGGCTTTCACTCTGAACTTCCACCGTGTCGGTACCTTCCACCCGACCACCAACGTGATTTACTTCTCCGTTCAGGAAAAAGACACCGTGACTGCACTGCACGATAAGCTGAACGAGGGTTGTCTCTCCGCCCATAAAGAAACCTTTGCATTTGTCCCGCATCTGACCATCGGGCGCGACCTGCCGAGCGATGAGCTGAAGGATGTCGTCGGACAGCTTGGCATGACGAAGCTTGATCTGCAATCCGAGATCGACCGAATCCACTTGGTTTACCAGCTGGAAGACGGCGTCTGGAATGTACATCAGACGTTCTTGCTGAAAAAAGTGTAAGATAGCCGAAGATCCTCTTATATAGAGGGTCTTTTCTTTTCCGTATGAGGATTAGAAATGCTGATGAGCGGGTATAGAAAGGATGAGAGATATGAGTACAGAATATACCATTCGAAATGTAGCGGATGACAAGACCATGCAGGATGCGCTCGCGGTGCGCCGTGTGGTATTCATCGAGGAGCAGCAGGTGCCGGAGGACTTGGAGATTGACGAGCATGACAAGCCGGATGGCGAGACCCTGCATGCGGTCGCTTACAGAGACAACCAACCAGTAGCGACCGGCCGTGTCCGTACCTATGATACAGGCGTGGGCAAGGTGGAGCGTGTCGCGGTACTAGAGAGCGAACGCGGCACCGGGATCGGCAAAAAAATCATGCTTCATCTTGAAGAGCAGGCGAAGCAGCGCGGGTTTGAACTTTTGAAGCTGAACGCGCAGTGCCATGCCCAGGTGTTTTATGAGAAGCTGGGGTACGAGCCTTTTGGTGAGGTTTTTGATGAAGCCGGGATTGATCATATTGCGATGAAAAAGAATATATAGGAAAAAGGAACGATATTTAACGGTAGGGAATAGTCCTAGGCGACTATTCCCTTTTTCTTTTCTATAGTAAAATCTTACCTAGCAACTCAAATATACATCTAAGTACATGAGGAGGTATTCTATGTGAAACAGGCAAAAAGATGGTTTCTCTCCATTCTTGCGCTTCTTCTCCTTCTGACATCTTATGGAGGGTATCCATTGGTAACTGAGGTTTCCTATGCGGCCGATGGATTAGGTAATACATTTGATCTTGTCCCCAAAATGACTGACAAGGCTACACCAAGCGGTCTTGTTCATACAAACTCCACGCTGAATGCATCCTCGGCTTATACGATTTTTGATGACAGTGCAGCTGCCACCTGGATTACCGATTTTTCCAGGAGCACTGCCATCGAGCAGATGAGATGGGTCTCCTATGACTTCCTCACTGATGAGCAAGTGAACACGTACACGATTACTCCCGCCTCCAACAGCTATGTGAACTGGGCTCCGACCACCTGGGTTTTGGAAGGGTATGACGGTACGGGGTGGAAGATCGTCGATACACAGTCCCAAGCCCCTGTCTGGCAAGCAGGTGTCAAGCAGGAATTCACCGTAGACACACCTGGATCTTATCCCAGCTACCGCCTCCGTTTTACGGGGTCATCCAATTACAGCAATGTCACTACGATCTCGCTCGCAGAGCTGGAACTGATCGGTCCCTTTCGACCGCGTCTGTTAGTGGGAGAGCCGATTATCAGTGAAGGCCATCAAAATGACGGTACCGTCTCTACCAGACAGACAGTCACCTTGACAAGCGGCACTCTCACTGCTGATGCAGCCAGCGGTCTAACCGTCAATAAGCTGCCTGCCGGACTTACGGCCAGTGTGGCGAGAACCAGTAATTACGTATTGACGATTACCTTTCTCGGTCAGGCATCTGGTGTAGGTGTCCAGACAGATATCACGGACGCCACTGTGACCTTGGATAAGAGCAAGGTGATTGGTCTTGGCGGTATAGGGAATGCTCCTGCTGATGTAATCTCTCCTCCCTTTACCTTTTCCGTATTTGATGTGGATTTTGTCCCGAAAATGACAAAGAACCAGACTGGATTCGAACAGACCCTGACCAACGCCACCATGAATCTGAGTCTGTCCTATAAAGTGTTTGACGATGACATCAACAGTTATCAGACCGTGAATCTGGCAGAAGATCCTGTCAATGGGATCTGGATCGAGTATGAATTCACAGCACCGGAAAAAATCGAGAAATATACGATGACTCCCCCCTCCAACTCTTATGTGAAATGGGCCCCGGTCACATGGCTGCTGGAAGCCTACGATGGTACGGGCTGGAAAGTGATCGATACCGTCAATGTTTGGCCCAAATGGAAGGCAGGCCAGAAGCTGGAGTTTGTCGTCGATACACCGGGTACGTATAAAAGGTACCGGTTCCGTTTTACTGGAGCCAACGGGGAATCTGGCAATACCTCTGTCTCTGTTGCCGAGATTGAAATGAACGGGCTGTATAATCCGCGTCTCTTACTAAATGAAAGCGTAATCAGTGAAGGATATGCCAATGACGGCTCTGTCTCACAGACACAGGTCGTGACGCTTAGCAGCGGTACATTTGCTGCTGATATGTCCTCGGGCGTACTGGTAGAGAAATTACCAGAAGGTTTGCAAGTATCTGTAAATAGACTCAATGATCGCCAGCTGTCTCTGGCATACTCTGGTGTAGCCAAACAATTCGGTTCGGCCCAAGATATCACCAACGCCAAAGTCGTCGTGAATGCATCCGGCGTACTTCGGACAGGAACGGCATCCGGACCTGGCAGCAATGTCACGTCTGCCCCATTTACTTTTTCCGTAAACGATCTGGACAGCATGCCGAAGATGACGAGCAACACCACACCGTCAGGCATCCTCAGTTCAAATACCACGATCAATCAGACAGAGGTCTTCAAGATCTTTGATGACAGCCCAACCACTGGCTTTACGATGGATTATCCGGTCGGTTCTACAGACGGGCGCTACATTGAGATCGAGTTCCCAGCGGAAAAGCGGATCACCAAGTATACGCTGACCCCTCCATCTGACACTGCTTTTGCCAATACCCCGATCACCTGGGAAGTCAAAGCATCGAATGGAGGCAACTGGACCAGTATCAGTACCCCTGAAGTCGTGACGACCTGGAAACAAGGAGTCAAGAGAGAATTTGCGATTCATAACCCCAACTATTATCGGAAATACCGCCTGCATTTTAAGCCTTACAATGGCTATGAAAATACGAAAAACATCAGCATTCAGGAGGCTGAATTGACTGCAGCAGCCCCTCCTCCAACGCTAACCGTCTCCACTCCCGTAATTCCAGAGGCAGATGAAAATGACGGTAGCATCAGTGTCACCCAGTCCGTCTATATGAAGAACGGTACATTTATGGCTGACATGAGCACGGGTGTCACGATCAATCCTCTCCCCACCGGACTTGGCGTAGAGGTGACCCGTATGAGCGACACAGAGCTGAAGCTTACTTTTACCGGCAAAGCCACTGCCCATCAGGCCGCAGACAGTATCTCACAGGCCAGCGTCTCCATAGACAAGACCAAGATCGACGGGGCTGCCTTTGGCGTGACCACAAGTGATTTCTTTTCATTCTCTTTCCGTGATCCGTTCGTAGCCGTGCCGGATGTACCGAGGGCTTCTTCCTTGTCATTTGACGGTGTGGACGACACGATGACCGCGCAGAATGTAGCGGTCAATACGACTCCCGGAGCCAAAAACACGGTAGAGTTCTGGGTGTACTGGGATGGGAAAAATGCGGTGATGCCTTTCAGTTGGGAGGACACCTATGACCTGGAATTTGTAAGTAATTCCTTCGGGTTTAATACCGGGCAGGATAATCTGCTTGGGGTACCTGCGGATAAGATGCTCAATACCTGGACACATGTGGCCGCTGTCTTCTACAATGGCGTCCCTTCCCCGAGTACCGTACAGCTGTATCTGAATGGGGAAAAACAGGTACTGACCCACCGCTTGTCCGAGACCTCGATCAGCTCCAGACAGGTATCCCCGATGATCCGGTTCGGTCATTTCAAAGGCGGCTCCTTCTATAATTTCCGCGGCAAATTAAGTGAATTGCGGATCTGGAATCACGCCCGCACCCGGACGCAAATCCAGACGTATGTCAACACGACCTTGACGGGTCAAGAAACAGGTCTGGTCGGGTATTGGAAGCTGGGAGCACTATCTACCTACCAAGCCTTTGATTCTTCGCGATACGGCAACACAGCAACCGGTGTCCTATTCGTAACCGCCAAGCTGAATCCGCAGGCGGCCGAAGTGCTGTCTGACTCGGTCAAAATCAACTGGACGCCTCATTCATCAGCAGATGACTATATCTTCAAACGCGACGGATTGACGGTCGGCCGGTCTGTGTATGGCAGCGGGTTTACCGACACGGGTCTGAGTCCGGGCACAACCTACACGTATTCGGTACAGGCGGCGAATCAAACAGGTGAGAGCATGCCTGAGAAATTGGTTGTGACGACTCCTGCTGCGGTGGATGTTCCTGCGCCGACAGAATCCAGTCAACCAACCATTCTGACTGAAACAGATGTGACGCGCACAGATCCGGTCTCACCCGATAGTGACCCGCAATCGCAATAAGCTCACCTCTTTAATTGATCAGGATCAGACAACAAAAAAGCAAGCACAGTTCCCCAACGCGGGAGCCGTGCTTGCTTTTTTTATCATGAAGATCTTCTAGCCTTTACAGCTTTGCTTTACGCATCTCTGTCAGCTTGCGCAGTTTGGCCACGGTATCAAGCGGTGCAGTATAAGAACCAAGCATCGCATGGAACGGTTCCGGCCCACGGTAGCCGTGGAAGTCGGAGCCGCCGGTGCGGATGAGGCCGTACTCATCGGCGAGGCGCTCGTATTCTTTGACCTGCTCAGGGCTGTTGTCGGGATGATAGGCCTCGATGCCGTCCAGTCCGTAGACGATCAATTCTTCTACCAGCTCATCGTCGTCATATAGACCCGGGTGTGCAAGTACCGCGGCACCGCCTGATTTTTTGATCAGGTCGATCGCCTGCTGCGGGGAGATGCGCTCCACATTGACGTAGGCGCTGCCTGTTTTGCCGAGGTATTTATCGAAGGCTTCTGCGACAGACTCTACATAGCCCTTTTCCATCAGCTCTTCGGCGATGTGCGGGCGGCCGATGTTTTTGTCCGGGCCTGTCTTGCGGCGGTAGACATCTTCGAGGGTGATCTCGACGCCGAGTTCATTGAGCCGCTTGATCAGCTGGATGTTGCGCTGGTGGCGCACGTCGCGCAGTCCGGTCAGTTTTTCGCGGAACGATTCCTGATCATAAGGAACGAAATAGCCCAGCACGTGGATATCCTGCCCCTTCGCCGCTGTGCTGATCTCGACTCCTGGGATGACCTCGATCCCTAATTCCTTGCCCGCTTCGATGGCTTCAGCCACCCCTGCCACAGTGTCGTGATCCGTGATCGCCAGTGCGGCCAGTCCCTGCTCCTTGGCGATGCGGACATTCTCCGCCGGCTGGCATGAGCCGTCAGAAGCGACGGTATGCGAGTGTAGATCTGCTTTGATTTCCATGTGACTTCACCTCATCGATAAAATTCATTTTCAGTCTGAAATCCCATCCATCTTCATATAGATACAGTACAAATGCGCATATTCTCAAAGGGGGATTCCTATTTGCAACTCAAAAACAAAACGGTAACCGGAGTCATCCAGCCTCTTTCCTATGTAGACAGGACCCTGCGCCAGCAAGGTTTCCGCCGGGTGGGTGAAGGTTCTGTACCGATTTATGACGTGGTCATCTATGATTCTTCGACGAGCACCTCTTATTTCCTTCGCATTCCCACCAGCATTACACATGGGGGTTCGGGTAAAGGGGAGCTGTCGGTCAAAATCGGTCATCCTTACCTCGAAGCCAAAATCCTCATCTATGGCCCAGATGAATCGTTCGTGATCCCCCAGGCAGTCAAACGGGCCGCCGAAGACAAATTAAAAGAGCTCGCTGCCTATCTCCTGCCCGCCGACAGCGACACCTGATACAGATGCCCCTGAATGGACGATAAAACCCGATCAGGGGCTGTTTTGTCATTTCTTCCGTAAAAACGCAGACAGCGGTACACTCTCCCACTGCTCCCCCTTTTCGATCTCGCAGAAGTAATGGGTCGCTACCGCAGCCGCCAGAATCGTCACCAGCGAGTAAAACGTGTGGGACGGCCCAATCGCCCAAAAAGCAGCCGAGATAATCACCCCGTCGATCAGAAAGATCAAGAGTGCCACCGGGATCTTCGTCCGCTTGGAGATAAACTGTGCGACCAGATCGGTTCCCCCTGTATTGGTGTCATAAGCGAGCATGATACCAATCCCCGCACCAATCGTCGTCCCGCCAAGCACTACGGCAAACGGCACAGGAAAATCGCTCCACGCCCGCATCGGACTCAACAGATCAATAAAAAACGACGAAAGCAACAACCCATGCAAACTATGGTAAAACAAATTGCGGTCATACACAAACACCCAGATATAAATCGGTACACTCGCCAAAATCATCACCCATCCCGGCGATAAGCCGAGATAGTACTTGGCTAACAGACCGACTCCGATCATTCCACCGTCCATTAACTTTTGAGCAACTAAAAACATATTCACACCGATTGCCACCAGCAGGCTTCCGAGAATGACGATGAAGGTTTTCTTGAGCATGTCTTCCCCCCTGACGCTCTGCTCTCCTTTCTCATCGTATTCACATATGGGGGCGGGTATGTCCTAAAACCGCGCATTGCGCTTCTGCGGCTCAAGAATACATGCAAAACACCGTTCTTGACAGAAGAAGACGGATCAGGAGGATTTTTGAACGTACAGGGTGGCATATCAAGTTTTGACTGAATCCTTTTCAAACTGATATACTATACAGTAAGTTTGCATATATTCGACATGATCTGTATATCTGAATCATGTACCGATAAAACTAAAACGTGGAGGTGAATTCTCCCCTGTTTCTGCGGAAAGAGGCGGAGAGTTATTTGGAGAGTATACCGATAGGTCCGTTAAGTGAGATCATGATCAACCTGCTTTTGGTTATTTTCCTGGTTTTTCTAAACGGATTTTTCGTAGCAGCAGAATTTGCATTGGTGAAAGTACGCCAAACACGCTTGGCCCAGCTTGTCAGTGATGGCAACAAACGTGCCAAGTACGCGCAAAGCATTTCCCAGCAGTTGGATGCGTACCTCTCAGCTTGTCAGCTGGGGATTACGCTGGCGTCTCTGGGGCTTGGTTGGGTCGGTGAGCCAGTGATTGCTGAACTCATCGTCGAGCCGCTTCTGGCTGGCATGGCTTCTGAAGCGATGATCCACACGATTTCCATCGCGATTGCTTTTGCGATCATTACGTTTTTGCACATTGTCTTGGGTGAGTTGGCGCCAAAATCGCTCGCCATCCAAAAAGCCGAATCCACTTCTCTCTGGGTGGCCGCTCCGCTGATGTTTTTCTATAAACTCAGCTATCCGGCGATCTGGCTGTTGAATGGTACCGCGACCTTCTTCCTGCGTCTCGTCGGTCTGACTCCTGCGAGCGAGCACGAATCCGCACATACGGAAGAAGAGATCCGCCTCCTCGTCAACGAGAGCCACAAAAGCGGTCATATCGACCAAGAAGAGATGGACTTGGTGGACAATGTGTTCGAATTCTCCGAACGATTGGCCCGCGAGATCATGATTCCGCGGATTGACATCGTCTGCCTGTATGACGACAATACGTTTGAGGAGAATCTGGAGATCATCCGCGAATCACGCCACTCCCGTTTCCCTGTCGCGCATGAGGATAAAGACCGGATCATCGGATTTGTCCACGCTACCGATTTTTATCTCACCGCGCTGACCAATGGCGATCGAACCAAGCTGGAGAACTTCATCCGCCCTGTTCTGACCGTGCCTGAATCGATGGAGATCAGTCACGTACTGCGCCTGATGCAAAAACGCCGCTCCCAGCTCGCCATCGTCATCGACGAGTACGGCGGGACGGCTGGTCTGATCACGATGGAAGACATCTTAGAAGAGATTGTCGGCGATATTCAAGACGAATTCGACGAGCACGAACGTCCTGATATCGAGAATAACGACAATACGCTTTCCGTCTCTGGTAAGACCCTGCTCTCTGAATTGAATGATATTATTCCTGTGGAAATCCACTCCGATGACGTCGACACCATCGCCGGCTGGCTGTACAGTCAGCTGAATGAAGAGGTGGCGAAGGGCAAAACGGTAACGTACAGCAATTATGTGTTTACGATTACCGAGTTGGAGAACCACCGTATCACACGGGTGGGCATTGAACAGCTGGAGACAGAAGAAAATGCGGATGAAGACGGGATATTAATGCAAGCGCAATAAGGCAATCACTGCTTCCCATAAAAAAAGAAGGACTCATTCGATTGATCGGATTGATCAGCGGATGAGTCCTTTTTTGGTTTTTTGGTTGCGTACTCTTTTCCTAGTGGACGGTCAATTGTACACGGGAGGTCTTGCCTTGGTAGGTGGCTTCGAGGGTTACTTTGTCCCCTGCTTTTGCCTTGGCGTTGACGGTAAGGACTCCATTGTCATCGATGGTGGCGATGTCTTGATTGCTGGATTCGTAGACGACGCCATGGGTAGTGACATCCAGCTTCGATTTGTCAGACAGATAGGCGGTGACGGTGAGCGTGGTGCTCTCCCCCGCTTTGACCTTCAAGCTGCGTGGCTCTAGCTTGATGGCGTAGAGAGGTTGCACGGTAAGCGTCATCTTGCTGGTCTTCTTGTTGTTTTCGGCGGTGATCGTGACGCGTGTACCCGCCTTGGCTTCTGGATTGACCGTTACCACTCCGTCTTCGTTGATCGTGGCAACATCCGTATCGCTGCTGGTGTAGCTGGTGCCCTTGTCCGTTCCGCTCAGATCTAGGCGGTAGCTAGTGCCCGGAACTGCGGTTACCACAGAAAGCGGGTAGGCTGCACCTGGGAAGAGGGTCAGCTTGCGGTCAGCAAACGAGATGCGGCTGACGGTCACTTCCTCCAAGCGGTGCGGCGCGAGTTGACTGGTGGTAAAGCTTGCTGAATGGTTCTGAACTGTCACTTCCTTGGCCATGTTGCCATCTGCGAGAATGTTCCATTTCTTCGTTTTCTCATCATAGTAGGAGGCGTACAGATTCTTGGTGGACTCAAATGGGATGGTGATGCGCAAGGCTTCTTGATCATGAAGCTGTGTGATGCGGCGGTCACCTGCGTAGAGCAGCACTTGGAAGGTGTCGCTCGTCTTGCCGTCTGGTTGGATACCCGCTGTATACGTATCGATGACGGTACCTGCCACGTCCAAAACCCCGCGCGCGCTGATGCCGTTGGTCGTATCTGCAAATTGGAGGCGCAGATCCTGGTCTTGGTAGTTGTCAAGCAGTTCGGTTGGCAGGGTAACCGCGTTTCCGTCGGCAGACTTGACTGTAAATCCGTAATCGTGGACGGCGAGCTGTTGGACAGCATTGCTGTCGAGGGTAAGAGTCGCATTGGCATCGGTTAATTCATATTGGACGAACGGGTCTACGATCACCAGATCTGCGCTGTCACCCATCTTGGCTTCAAAACGGGCGATCATCTCTTGAACAGCTGCGATCTGAGCGGTCAGCTCAGCAATCTCGTTGCTTTGGTTCTGCGGTACTTGGCTGACATGTCCGATCAAGGTGAGAACACAGATATTGAGATGGTCCGCGAGCCAGCCATCCACTGCTTTTGGTTTCAGCTCGCTGATGACGGTTTCGAGCAGGTTTTCGAAGGTGGTCAATGCTTCGTGGACGGTAGCCGTATCGGTAGGTTCTACATCCATGAGCATCGGGATAAGCACATGGTTGAGCATCTCTTGGGTGATGCTGGCCACTGCTTCATCTTTGATATCCTGATCGTTCATCTCATCAACCAATGTGCCGAATACCGTAGTAATCGTTTCGTTGACCATTGCGAACTTGTTGGTGAACTGGCGGTCATGGTAGACATAGCTGGCCAGGCCGTTGATGGCAAGTCTGCCCTGCTGGAAAATGATTTCTCTGTCGCGGGAGGCTTGCATGTTGGCAATGACGTAGTCGTTGAGCGCGCGTTGCTCGTCAACCGTGGTCGGGAACTCGGTCGGAATCGTCGGTGATGTCGGCGGCTCCGTTGGTGGATAAGGCGGTATGGTCGGCGGCTCCGTCGGTGGATCGGTCGGCGTTGTTGGCGGCTCCGTCGGTGGATCGGTTGGTGTTGTCGGCGGCTCCGTCGGTGGATCGGTTGGTGTTGTCGGCGGCTCCGTCGGTGGATCGGTTGGCGTTGTCGGCGGTTCCGTTGGTGGATCGGTCGGCGTTGTCGGCGGCTCCGTCGGTGGATCGGTCGGCGTTGTTGGCGGCTCCGTCGGTGGATCGGTTGGCGTTGTCGGCGGCTCCGTCGGCGTTGTTGGCGGCTCCGTCGGTGGATCGGTTGGTGTCGTTGGCGGTTCTGTCGGTGGATCGGTTGGCGTTGTTGGCGGCTCCGTCGGTGGATCGGTCGGCGTTGTTGGCGGCTCCGTTGGTGGATCGGTTGGCGTTGTCGGCGGCTCCGTTGGTGGATCGGTTGGCGTTGTCGGCGGCTCCGTCGGTGGATCAGTTGGCGTTGTTGGCGGTTCTGTCGGTGGATCGGTTGGTGTCGTCGGCGGCTCCGTCGGTGTTGCTATGAGTTCGAATGTATCTGTCGCCACATCTGTCCCACGCCCGATTACGATGGTATACACCCCAGGAGTCGCTGTAGCCGGAAGGGTAAAGGACTTGCTGAAGTTGACCACGTTACCGGACATGATATCGTAGTAGGCAATCGTCTGCTCCGGCGAGATCACCTTGAAAATCGTCGTGGAGTAGGTAGAGCTGCCTGCGATGGTGATGGTCTCCCCCGGCTTTTTATCGGTTACGTCAAGGATGGACACTTTAGCGCCTGGCGTCTGTGCCAAGGCAATGAAGGGCTGGTGAAGCAGGGTGAATACTAGTGCTGAAGTTCTTATGATTCGGTCTATTTTTTTCATTTCTGAATCTCCCTTCCTGTTAGAATCAGGGGGTGTTCTCCCCGTCTCGTTCTATTTCAAAACAGCCATCGGAGCAAGCAGCGTACCGATCTCCATCGTGCTGGCTGAGAAGCGGTCGGTGACGAAGACCCGCACTTGATAGTTCATGTTATTGCCCGGCACATCAAAGCTTGCGGTTAGGGTTTTGCGGGCGGTGATGTCTTCTTCGAAGGTTATCGTTTTGAGCGGAGTCGTGCCGTCCATGAGCTGGAAGACAATGATTTCCTTGCCCGGGTGAGCGGTATTAGGTGTGATGGCACCATTGGCTTTGAGATTAGCGGTACGGTTGAGAGAGCCGCTCGCGGTAAAGGTTTTGCCTGGAAGGACAAGTGGTACGCCGTAGATCTGGGCGTATCGGGTGAAGTTCTGACCAGTATCGGTATAGATAAACCCGCCTAGGACCATAAACCGACCATCTCTGAGTACGACGGATTTATGGCTGGCCATCACCTCAGGAATGTTGGGCAGAGAGGACCATGTGTTGGTTACAGGATTATAGCTCTCCACTGTGTTGGTATAGACGCTGTTGCCATTGACGGAGCCAACCGAACCACTCGTCACGACAAAGGTACCGTTTGGCAGCATGTTAACATTGTAGGACTTCCGGGCAACCTTCATCGCTGCTCCTTCTTTCCACGTGTTCGTAACCTGATCATAGAGTAATGGTTTCGAGCTGGCAGATCCGAAGAAGACGATTTTTCCGTTAGGCAGGCTAAAGCCATTTCGGTTATCGTAAGAATTGAATTCGACAGGTAGATTAGGAGTTACCATGCTCCATTTGTTCATGACGGGATCATAGATTTCTGCTGTAATACTCCCATTGCCACTGCCTGGATTACCCCCGACCATCATCACTCGGCCATCCTGTAACAAAGCTACGGCTGAATTGTGGCGCATCACATTGGGGGCTGCTCCAAGACTCCATTTGTTGGTGGAGGGATTGTAGATTTGAGTCTGCTGAAGTTTACCGGTATTACCCATAGTGCCTTCGGAGATAATGAGGACACAGCCATCCTTCAGAGCTACGGCATGGCTATACCAGTCTGTCTCGCTGATCATAGGCGGTCCAACCGTATATTCCCCTGTGGATGGGTCAAAAATCTCCGTACTGGTGAGAGAGACATCTGGATAATTACCGGCACCACCAGCAATCAGTACCTTCCCGTTCGGAAGCAAGGTTGCGGTATGACCGGCGCGGGCTTTGTTCAGTGGTTTGGTCATCACCCAGGTGTCAGTATCAGCATCATAGATTTCAGAAAACGCAACGTTGTTCCATGTAGCATCCCATCCACCTGCGACCAGAACACTACCGTCAGAAAGTGAGGTTACAGTCTGACCGTCACGTCCCAACCACATTCTGCTGGACGTCCAGGTGGCAGTGGTCGCTGCATCGGCCTCTTCTGCCGGAAGCACGGGGGCGACCGTATTCAACAAAAGTAAGGAAAGACAAATGAGTCCTGCTTTTTTTAAAAGATTCATACTTTTCCTCCTTTTTATTATTTCAAAACAGCAATAGGCGCAAGCAGTGTACCGATCTCCATCGTGCTTGCTGAGAAACGACGATCGGTGACGAAGACCTTCACCTGATAATTCATATTACTGCCAGGAACGTCGAAGCTGGCAGTCAGAGTTTTGCGGGCGGTAATATCTTCTTCGAAGGTAACCGTCTTGATGGGAGTTGTGCCGTCCATCAGCTGGAAGACGATGATTTCGTTACCAGCATGTGTACCGTTTGGCGTAATCGCACCATTGGCTTTGAGATTGGCTGTACGATTGAGGGAACCGCTGGCGGTAAACGTTTTGCTGACTGGGATCACAGGCAAGCCATAGACCTGCGGGTATCTCGGATAGATCTGAACCCGGTTGGCATCCAGGTAAAGTCCACCGATGATCATTAGGCGACCATCTTTGAGTACGACGGAGCTATGACTTTCAAGCACAGTAGGAAGATTCGGCAGACTGGTCCAGGTGTTCGTAGCTGGATTGTACTTCTCTACCGTATTCTGATAAATCTCCGTACTTGTTTCCGTTGACGGAATAAAACCACCTGACTTGATGATAGTCTCATCCGGAAGCATAGCCACATCATAAGAAAAACGGTTGATTTTGGCGGCTGCTCCCGTTTTCCACGTGTTGGCAGCTGGGTCATAGATCAAAGGAGTCTTGAGATTTGACCCGATGAACACCACTTTTCCATTCTTCAGTAGAAAACTGCCATTCACATTAATATGATCAAGAGCAGCTGGGAGATTGGACGCCCAACTCCATTTGTTCAGTTTCGGATCATAGATTTCGGCGGTCTGCAGGGCACCATAGCCCAAAAAACCACTTCCACCCTTCCATCCATATCCTCCTGCAAGTAAAACCCGTCCATCCGGTAATTCAATGAGCCCTGCCCCTGATCTTTTGGTAGACATAGACGGGATCACTGTCCACTTGTTGGTGGCTGGATCATAAATCTCACAACCCAATCCATAGATATCATCGAGTACGGCCAAGATTCGGCCATCCCGTAATTTGATAGCCTGATGAGGCTGGACAAAGTTCATCACCGGGCCTGGGGTATATTCTCCTGTGGCCGGATCAAAAATTTCGGTATCCTTATATTCAGCACCGCCATCCGACGAACCACCTGCGATCATTACTTTGCCGTTATTGAGAAGATGAGCAGAGTGCCAGATTCGAGGTTTGCTCAACGGCTTGGTCATCACCCATATGTCCGTATCAGGATCATAGATCTCTGAAAAAGCAGTAACATTGTAGGAGGCATCTCTCCCACCTGTGACCAACACACTGCCGTCAGGTAAAACCGTATTGGTGTGGTAGAAATGACCCGCATACATGCGGCCTGCTGACGTCCATGACGGTGTTGTTGCGGCACTCGCCTGTTCAACAGGCATACCCGGCACAGCAGGAACAATAGCGCTAAGCAAAAGCAGACAGGCCGATAGAAACGTCCCTCTTTTTCTCACATTCACAAACATCGAACCCCCCTTTAATTCATGACCTTCATCCTTTGTTTCTATATGTAATAAATGAGATATACGTGGTTAAAGTATAGCAATAATTGGTTATATATGGCGAGAAATCTTTATGAAAATTCCTACGAAAGTAGCGCAACTCCTGCCCTATCACCTGTCATCTATTTACAAAAGCCAACAGCCCCCATTCCCTCCCCGCTTGTGATACAATGAGTATCTGTGAAAAGCTAGGATACCGGGGTGAACACCTTGAAGGTTGCTCGACTCAACGATGAATTGATTTTTCTCTCAAAAGATACATACCGCCAGATCCCGTCTTGGCGGCTCTCTCAGACAAAAGGGCTGCTCACCTGCCCCGTATGCGGGGAGCGACTGATGCTGTTGGCTGGGATCAGTGCGGAACCCGAGTTTGTCCATCTGTCCGGGAGACACTGTGTCCTGCCTGAACCGGAACAAGACCGATTAGATGAAGTGGCGGCTGCGTCCGCACCTATTTTAATAGAAGAAACAGATGAAGCAGCGGCTGTATCTGGCTCTGCTCCCGTACCTACTGCCTCTGACTCAGCCGTGCCGAAAGCTAGTGTGGAGGAAGATACGGTCATCGGTGGAATCCGTCTGCCAAAAAGCCGGGCGATTGGAAGCGGGACGAGTGTGGCGGCTTCACCGGCCAATTCCGTAGCTTCTGTACCGAAGCCAAAACGCTTTCGTACCCCGCTCAAACCTAAGCATCGCATACAAGTGATGGCTTCTCCCGACACAGATGAGCCTTTTCACCCGGCACAGGCCCATGCGGTACAGACCACAGAAGGCCCGCTGCTGATCCTCGCTGGTGCTGGCAGTGGCAAAACCCGCGTGATGACTGCCCGCACCGCCCATCTGATCCAAGAGCTTGGCGTCAGTCCCCGCTCGATCATGGTCGTTACCTTCACGACCAAAGCCGCCGAAGAGATGCGCCACCGTCTGAGCCAAAAGCTGACACCGCAAGAAGCGGGCAGCCTGATCAGCGGTACGTTTCACGGCTTGTTTTACCGAATGCTTCTGCACCATGACTCTGCCCGCTGGGACCAGCGCCGTCTGCTCAGCTATGAATGGCAAAAGCGGAAATTCGTCCGCGAAAGCGGCATTGGGAATCAGCTCGAGCCTCCGCTTTTCAAAGAGTCGGAGATGGAGAGCGCGCTTGGCATCATCAGCAAGTGGAAAAATGAGTACATCCTCCCCCATCAGGCTGCCCTGCTGCAAGCGGCCAGCCCCGAGGAAAGCCAGGCACAGGAGCTTTATCCGCTGTATGAGGAAGCCAAGCGCCGAAGCGGTTACTTCGACTTCGATGATATGCTGATCGGTTGCCTTGAGATGCTGCGGGAGAATCCGAACGTCCTGCAGCTGTACCAAAATCGCCTGCAATACCTGATGATCGACGAGTTTCAGGATATCAACCGCGTCCAGTACGAGATCGTCAAGCTGCTCGCTGCTCCGCAGAACAACCTCTGTGTGATCGGCGACGACGATCAGTCGATCTATGGCTTCCGTGGCAGCAATCCACAGTACATCCTTGGCTTTACGACCGATTTTCCCGAGGCACAGCGAATTACGCTGGAGGTCAATTACCGCTCCAAATCCTCGATTGTCAGCCTCGGCTACTCCCTGATCGGCAACAACCGGACCCGTTGGAAAAAGGAGTTCCAGTCGTTTCACATGGACGAGGGGGAGTGCTATCTGTTCCAGCCGGTGGATGAGGAGGAGCAGGCTTCGAGTATCGTCGATGAAATACGCCTGCGCCTCGCTCGAGGAGCGGCCCCCGAAGAATTCGCGATCCTGTTCCGTACGTATGAATCCACCCGTCCCATCGTCGAGCGGTTGACCGATGCAGGAATCCCGTTTGCGTTCACACGCGAGGACGAGCCTTTTTATAAAAAGCAAGTGGTACGCTGGGCATTAAGCTACCTCAAGCTTGCCATCGACCGCGACAATGAGGAAGCCCTGCGCGAGATCCTCCAGACGCTCTACCTGCCCCAGCAGCAATGGAACGAGATCCGGAGCCTCACCATCCTGGAAAATGCCTGCCAATTGGACGTGCTCTCCAAGCTGACTAGCCTCAAAAGCTTCCAACGTGTCCAACTGCAAAAGGTAACGGAAACCCTGCTGCAAATCCCGGCCCTCCCGCCCGCCCATGCGCTGGAGATTATCTATGAAGAATTAAAGCTGCGCGATTATGTCAAAAAGCGCAACAAAGACCGCTCCGAAGGCGATACCGACCGGGCCACAGACGAATTGCGCCAGCTACTCGTTGCCGCCAAACGCCACGACAGCATACCCGCATTCCTCCAGTACATCGATGAGATGCTGAGAAAAGAGGCCGAGTCGCGCAAACAATCCCAGTCCACTCGCCACGCCGTCCAGATGATGAGCATTCACCGGGCAAAAGGGCTGGAGTTCGATACCGTGTTCCTGGTCGATGTGGTAGAAGGAGCCCTCCCCCATGAGCACGCCATCGAGCAAAAGCGTCAGGGGAGCTCTGAAGCACTGGAAGAAGAGCGTCGCCTGATGTATGTCGCGATTACCCGAGCGCGCCACCATCTGTTTGTCGGGGTACCGCAGGAGCGGTTTGGGAGAAAGACCCGAATGTCCCGATTCGTTGGTGAAATGGGGCGGGGGGATTAGTTGTGTGTTTGGGAGCGTCGGCGGCTGGCAGTCCGCTCGCCTTCTTGAACCCCTTCGTAAGAAGAGAAGACTGTCCGCTCCGAAAAAACAAAGAACTCAGTCGGGTCAAAAAGGGTTCGAAGAAGCCTATTCGTACGAAGGGGTTTGCCCCTAAGCATAATCGAAGAAGCTATGTCGTTCTTTCTTTTTTCTCCGCTAGGTAGTGGGTTCAAAGAGGCTCGCGGCCTGCCAGCCGCCGACGCTCCCACCAACTGTAGTGGAATGGAATAAGGAAAGATAAATACTGAATAACATAAACGAAAACAATGCAAAAAGAGGTTGGTGCAAAAGCATCAGCCTCTTTGTTTTGACCCGTATCATCTTCTTGATCCATTAATGCTTCACTTCATATCCGGTCTCTTCGATCACCTTTTCCATCTTCTCACGGCTCACCTGATTTTCATCGTACTGCACATGTACCTCACCTTTTTCCAAATCCACCAGCGACCGTTCCACGCCATTCAGCTTGGTCAAGGCACTCTCAATCGCATTCACACAATGCTGACAAGACATCCCTTCTACTTGCAATACCGCTTCTGCCATATGGATCGTATCCCCCTTTCTTTGTTAGAATTTCCTATTAACTCAGGAGGTATGTAAAAAAGCAGGATGCGCTTTTTCAGCCTGTGATTGGTTATTGCCGTGCTTTCAATTGATCTTGGTATTAGCTCTTGGTTTTAGGTCGTCTTGGTTTTGGCTCTTGGTTTTGGCTTTTTATTTTTTGATCTGTCTTTTTATCTTTTCACCAAATCCCCGGCAGAGAGGTGACGGCTTGCAAGCAGCGCGCCTCTTTGAACGCCCCACCCAGCTGCGTAAGAAAAAAGAACTCCCCTACTCCACCGAATCCACTAAGGGGCAAACCCCTTCGTACGATTCCGCTTCCCCGAACCCTTCTTGCCCCGACTGGAGTTCTTTTTTCTTACGCAGCGGACAGCCCCCCTTCTTCCGAAGGGTGTTCAAGAAGGCAAGCTGATTGCCAGCCGTCACCTCTCTCCCCACAAAACCGAGAAAAAATAAAAAGCCCCTGTCCAAAAAGAACAGGAGCTTCCAACAAACCAAACAAAATCTAAAACGAAACTACTTCGCCATGATGCTAAACCCAGCATCCACATGCAACAGCTCACCAGTCATCCCACGAGACAGGTTGCTGAACAAGAACAGCGCCGTATCGCCCACCTCAGTCTGATCAATGGTACGACGAAGCGGTGCAGTCTCTTCGATCTCTTTTAAGATCGTATTGAAGTTACGGATGCCTTTTGCCGCAAGGGTACGGATTGGTCCCGCAGAGATGGCATTCACACGGATATTGTCTTTGCCAAGATCGCTTGCAAGGTAGCGCACAGATGCATCAAGAGCAGCTTTTGCCACACCCATGACGTTGTAGTTCTGTACTACGCGCTCGCCGCCGAGATAGGTCAGCGTCACGATGCTGCCGCCTTCGGTCATGACTGGACGCGCTGCATTGGCTACCGCCACGAGAGAATACGCGGAGATGTCATGCGCCAAGGCAAAACCTTCGCGGGAAGTCGTGACGAATTCGCCTTCGAGGTCTTCCCCTTTGGCAAATGCGATGCAGTGTGCAATCCCGTGCAGGACACCTGCTTTTTCCTTGATCTCAGCGAAAGCTTGCGCGATATCCTCATCCTTGGTGACATCGCACGGAATCAGGAGCGTCTCCTTTTGCTCCAGAGTCGCCGCCAGTTTTTCTACGTTTTCTTTGAGACGCTCACCTTGGTAGGTGAAGATCAGGTTGGCACCTGCTTTGGAGAGAGATTGAGCAATCCCCCACGCGATGCTGCGGTGGTTAGCCACACCCATGATCAAAATATTTTTGCCTTCTAACTGAAGCAGTGAATTCATTATGTATCGGCTCCTTTCCCAAAATACCCCATTCACATTATACCCTCCCGTAACTAAGACAAACGAGGGTATACAGGGATATTCGGGAAAGACAGCCCGGTTTCCTTCCCACTGACAAACTTCGTGGTTATTCTCCTTGCTGCATCGCACCCGCCAATTGGTCGACAGGAGCAGCGGCTGGATTGGAATCGAACGCCCACGACTGTTCCAACGGGTTGAGTGCCGTCCCTAATTCCGGCATCTCCGCAGGGTTTTGAACGACTTCATTTGCCAGTGCTTCGTGCTGGTTTTGGTTTTCCATGTTGGGCTCGCCCCTTTCTCATCGGTCTCCACGAAGGGTCTACCCTTAAAATGGGACGATCCACGCACTTCTATGCACATTTAATGATGATGCCCGCCAATTCCCTGCGCAATCAACAGATAACAAAGAATCGCGCCGATAAAATACAGCCCAAGCCCCGGATACCTTTTGTCCTGCACCAATGGCACGATATGTGTCGCTGAAATATATAAAAATACACCCGTAGCAAGCGCCATCCCGATATCCCCTGCCCGATGCGACAGATAACCACCGGCTACCTGCATACTGATCGCCCCGACATATGTCGCCAGGCCAAGCGCCACTGCCCCGAGGAAAGCGGTCGATCGTTTCCCCGTCGCCGCCAATATAAACGAGGCAACCGTCACACCGTCTGGGATACGGTGCAGCATCATCGCCGTCAACAGCGGCAATCCCAGCCGGGTATCCATCTGCATGCCAGCGACCAAGGAGACCCCTTCCAAGAACGCATGCACCATGAACCCGGCCACAACCCCCACGGTCCGCCCGGCAGCCGCCTTCTTTTCATCCCCGCTCCTAAGGATCAGATCGAGAACCAGCAAAAGCAGAAACCCAATCAGCACGAATGGCATCATTCCCTGCCCGTGCCCCGCCGTATGTGGCAACAGATCGAGCACCGTCAAGGCAAACAGCAGGCCCCCGCCGACGCTGATCATTGCATAAAGCGATTTTCCCGCCCAATTCTTCCGTGCGAGGACGGTCATTCCTCCCACGATATTAGCCAGCACAGCCAACCAGATGATTCCCACGCGCCCAACACTCCTCTTGGCCCGCTGATTCCGGGACAAAATCTCCTGCTCCCATATCTACGCAGACTCGTCCCCCGTTATGTATATGCTACAATAGATGAACGACCTATTGACCAAAAGGAGCGGACACACATGCGACTTGGCATTCTCTCCGATATTCACGGCCATCGAAAACACCTGAAGCTCGTCAAAAAAGCCATGCAGCAGCACCGTGTCGACCATATCTACTGCCTCGGTGACATCTTCGAATGCAAAATCAGCAAAAAACGGATGAGTGCGGCTGAGCAATTCACCTTTGCCGATTCTGTCGTAGACAACGATCCCAAGCTGTATAAGCATCTTCACCAAATGTCTTGTATCATCGGCAATCAGGAAGAGCGGATTCGACAGCTCCTCCCCCTCTGTGAATTCGACGGGGAAATGACCCACTACCTCACGCTTCCCCCTGTCATCGAGACACTTGACGCGCGGCTTGAGCACGGCCACACCTTTCTTAATGAACAAGACTGGCGCCCCTATCCTACTCAGATGCACAAGCACCTGCTCTTCTACGGTCATACCCACGAGAGCGGAATCTACCAAATGAATATGGAAAACGACAGGTGGATTCCGACGCCAATCGACTTTACATATGGGACTCCCGTCCAGCTTTCGCCCGATATTTATTACGCGATTAATGTCGGGGCCATCGTGAACACACGCCCGGAATGGTTGTTATACGAGGAAAGCTCCTGCCAGATTACGTTTTATCAAGAATTACCTATTATTTACAAACATTCCTAGACCTGTCCTATTATCACGAAAGACCACTAGTTTTTAGAACCTTTGTCGAAGCCCCTTTTCCGGGAAAAATTGGTGCTATAATGATAGACAAGGAACCGATGTTACCGGAATTTCTTGATAGGGGAGTGAATTGGCGATGAATTTGGATGAAAAAGTTTGGATGGCCTCGAAGGAAGTTGCTGAAAAGTTGGACGTTCATGTTCGTACCCTGCGTAACTGGCTGGAGATGTTTGTCCCCGCCTGTGAACGGCACAAAAACCCGCAAGGCCACTATCTGATCAGCGAAAAAGGCTTCGAACTGCTCAAAGAAGTCAAAATCCGCAAAGACGCCGGCAACAGCTCGCTTCGTGATATCCAGCGTGAAATGATCGATGAAGGCAAGCTGGAGATCGAATGGCTGCAGGAAGATGAATATGTGGCCGCTACCTCGATCGATGCACAAGACCATGCCCTCGCCGCTGTCGTACAAGGACAAGCGATGCAACACGCGCTCCATGAAGTCGAGCTCACCGTACAAGAGACCCTGTTCCAGTTCAAACAAGAACTGTCCAACCTCTCATCCATGCAACAGATGCAGTCCACCATCCTCCAAAAAATCGCCGATATTGAAGAAATGCAAGAGTCTCTCCGCTTGGAAATGCGCCGTGTCACCTTTGAGATGGATCTGATGCATCAGCGCATGACCCGCCGTAAGACGCGCAATGATAAATATGAGCAGAAATGGTCGCTCAATCCGTTCCGTTGGTTTACGAGAAGTAACCAGAGTGTGACGGCTGAATAGCGATATTTTCAAGAGATGGGTTTTTATGCCCGTCTCTTTTTTATGATTTTTGCTCCGGCAGGAGCATGAGGAGGGAGGATCTGTTTTCCAGTCGCCTTTCCCTCACTTCGTTCAGCCGGTCTCCTTACAAACAGATCATCCCTCCTCACGCTCTCTCTCGAACCAGCTTTTCTTCAAAAAACAGAAGGACTGTCAACGCCGAATACCACCTATCAATGCTGGCAATCCTAACCCTGTACTTCCACCTAACACGACAACACAGAGCAAAGGAGATTTCTCATGAATAGTCAGCGTGCACGCGAAATTGCTGAGTCATCGGTGATGGCTCATGTGACGTATAACGATGTACCGATCTATATTCAACATGTGAACGAGGAAAATGAAACGGCACGCATCTATCCGCTTGATGAGCCGGAAAATGAGATGACCGTACCTCTCTACGGGTTGCGCGAACACTAAAAAGCGCCTTGCTTTGGCTTGTGAGAGCCACTGCAAGACGCTTTTTTCCTATAACGATCTGGTATGTTTGCAGGCAGGATAGCCGCTGCATCCATAGAACTCCCCATGCTTCCCGTTCCGTTTGACCATCGCACTCCCGCACTTGTCGCACACCCTTTTCCGGGCTGATCCTGCTGCTTCAGCCCTCACCTGCTTCGCATTGGGCACCGCGCCTGGATTCATTTTGAGAATCATCTCGATCAGCTGCTGACGGTTAATCAGCCGCACCCCATTAGACTCGGCCAGTTTATAAGCGGCCTCGGTATAGTCCCGGTTGGTCACGACCCATGCTTCGGCGGCTTTGTAATGCTTCATCGAGGCGACGACCTGCTGGACGGCATCAATTCCGACATTTTTACTGTAGCGCTTGGCTTGCACCACGGTCTTGTGCCCACCCTTCTCCAGCACCAGATCGGCCCCGAAGTCCCCAGAAGCTTGTGTCACCTGTGCCTGATAGCCCTGGGAACGAAACAGGAGGCCGAGATATCTCTCGAATTGAATTCCATCCATCTGGTCGATCTCATTCATCCCAGAGCGCTTGAGCCTGTCCGACTGGATTTGATAAATGATAAACATGATTGCAATGGCAACCCCGACAACCAGCCCTGCGCCAATTCCGGCTGATTCTAAAGACCCACCTTGTGAGATCACATATAAAAAGACAAGCATAGCGATTCCGACAACTATTTTCCCCACTGGGTCCTGCTTTTTTCTCCGTCTAGCCATATTACCTTGTAGTCTCCTTTTCCTATCTTACCTATAATAATATAGGGCAAAATACCCAACAACAAGTACAACAGTCCGACAACCTTCGACATTCACCAAAACGAACAAAAAAGCGCCTCGCCGCGGTGCAATTGAATACACCTACAGCAAGACGCTTTTCCTCCTCTGTTCCTTCATCTAAAGAAAGCCAGATAACTGAATCTATACGAGTACCGGCTCCCTCATTCCCCCATATCGGGACAAAATAAAGCTTAACTGCTTCTCATCGAGACTACGGTAGGTTTTCCCTGCTTTTCGGAAGATTTCCACCATATTGCGGTTATCAAACCTTGGCCCGTGGGTGAAATAAGCATGGAAGGTAGAAGTCAGGCGGTTTAAGAATTTTTCTTCTTTTGTCATCTGATCGGATGTCAGATCCTTGGTGGCGACGAGGAAGTTCTCATGGACACCGAGCGCTTGGCAGATCGAGCGGAAAAAGGCAGGAACGGGGACAAGCTCTGGGTTGGTGATATGATAAATCCCGTCTTTGACTCCTTGCTCCATCGCCAACAGCATCGCCCGGCTCACTTGATCGACTGGGACGATATTCATCCCGGCATTCGGATTGGCGACGACACGATACGAACGCTGAAGACCCTGTTCGTCGAGACGCTCCATGAAGCGCTTGACACAGAGCAGGAAGCCGTAAACCGAGATGTTCGTCTCCGCCTCACCCGTAATCGAGTGTCCCGCGATGATGCTCGGGCGGAAAATCGCGACATTTAGGTTCTCATCGACTTGCTCGGATATATAATGCTCGGTGATACATTTGGTACGTTCATAGTTATTCTGGAAAACGTCAAGAAGCGGATGCAGCTCCTCGAACGCTTCATCCCGGTCGCCCACCGTATAAGCTGTGCTGATGTGGTAAAATTGTGGAATGTTCAGCTGTTTTGCCATACGGACGGCACGACGGGAGCCTTCGACGTTGACACTTTGATGCTGGTCACGGTACTTTTCATCAAACATCACCACAGCGGCAGAGTGGATGAACAGATCGATTTTCTTGTCGGCTAATTCATCGAGCTGAGCATCACTGATCCCCGCTTTGTCGACGTTCAGGTCACCTTCCACACCTGTGACGAGATGAGCATAGCCGGGTGGTACCAGCTTGATCAGGCGTTGGGAAGCGGATTGACCGCTCTTGCCACGGACGAGGGCATAGACGTGATGCCCCTGGCGTACCAGGTCATTGATCAGCTGCTTCCCTACGAATCCGGTTGCACCTGTCACGAAAACGGACTTTCGCATATATAGTCATCCCCCTTCGTTATGGTTGCAAGGATAGTATTGCCGAAACAGACGGGGGTTTACTAAGGGAAAAAACCTTGCTTCTGGGAAAAGAAGCAAGGTTTTTTCTGTAAATCCATACAACTATTTGATCTGCTCCAAAATGCCTCGGACGATCATCGAGTTAGGTGCCATGGTGGCAAGAGAAAGCATGGTATTGTGCGCTCCGAAGCCGCTGTACTCGGTATACGTGGCGTTCGTGGTGTCGCGCCATGCCCTTACCCGGTCTGGCTCCGTCTCAATCGAGGTGATGAAGTGGACTTTGCCTTGCAATCGGTCGTTCTGCACCAGCGTATTGACGTAGCGCTTGAACAGCTTCGCACGGGCCGTAATCGCGTCGCGGATATCGCGTGCATGCATATTGTTCTGATCATAAATTAATTCCAGCTCCTGCTCGATCTCCTCATCGGTCTGGTAGACAATCTGATTTTTCTTATCGGGATCAATCAGGATCAGATCGGTGACTACTTCGCCTCGCCGCTCCAGCTCACGCACGATCTCGTACGCGAGGATTCCGCCCGTGGAATAGCCGAGGATGACGTACGGGCCTTCTGGCTGGAACTTTTTGATCAGCTGGATATATTGCTCGACGCGGTCTTCGTCTTCGAGAAAATCAAACGCATAGACCGAGTGTGATTCGATGAACGGCGCGATCGCACCGAAAATAAAGCCAAAGCCGACGATGGGCGGGAAGCAAAAGACGTTCTTTTCACGCTGTTCGGTCATCAAAAGCACTGGATCGCTGCTCATCAATCCAATCGCTTTATAGATCGCAACCGCTTCGGACAGCTCTTGGATGGTCGGCGAGAGGAACAGCTCCTTGAACGGCACATTCACTTCCATCAGCTCGTTCACCTTGGCCATCAGCATGGTAGCTAGGAGAGAGGTGCCGCCCAACTCAAAGAAATTGTCCCGTATCCCGATAGGTTCGCGCTGCAGCACGGCTTGCCAGATCTGTACAAGCCCCTCCTCCACCGGATTGGTCGGCGGTGCGTATTCGGTACCAGTTTTTAGGCTGGCATCAGGCTCGGGGAGTGCATGGCGGTTGACTTTGCCATTGATCGTGACCGGGATGCTGTCAAGCTGGATGAAATAAGACGGGATCATATAGTCGGGCAGCGTCTGGCTAAGATACCTGCGCAGCTCAGCTACGGTCAGCTCTTGATCGGCCACGAGATAAGCGCACAAAGCCTCTTGTGCCCCAACCTTCCGGGCAATCATCACAGCCTCCCGGATCGCCCCATGCATCAGCAGATGAGTCTCGATGTCCCCCAGCTCGATGCGATATCCCCTTACTTTTACCTGAAAATCCTTACGTCCCAGATATTCGATGCTGCCGTCCTCTGTCCATCTGGCAACATCACCTGTCTTATACATCTTGGTACCTGGGGTGAATGGATTCTCGACGAATTTTTCCGCTGTCAACTCTGGCTGATGCAGGTAGCCTCGCGCAAGACCCGCTCCGGCGATGCACAGCTCTCCAGTCACACCGATCGGCAATGGATTATGATGGCTATCTACGATATAGGTCTGCGTATTGGCGATCGGACGTCCGATATCGATTGTTTTGGCCTCCGTTACATCGCGCAGAGTAGACCAGATCGTCGTCTCTGTCGGGCCATATACATTGTAGATACGGGCAGGGGTCAGCTGCTTCAGCTCGCCCAGCAGTGCCTCCGGGAAGGCTTCGCCGCCGATCAGGAGCGCAGCCACACCGGTGAGAGCCGCTTCCGCCTGCTCATCGCTTAGGATCAGCTTCATCCGTGACGGCGTGGTCTGCATGACATCGATTCCTTCCCGGCGGATCAAGTCACACAGCCCGCGTGGATCATTCTGCACAGACTCTTGAGCGATGACCACACGCATCCCCACGGTCAACGGCAGGATCGTCTCCAAGAAAAAGATATCAAACGACACCGTAGTCAACGACAAGACCGCCTGCCCCGCTGTGAACGGAATCTCCTGGCACATCCCCTGGATAAAATGAACGACAGCCTTATGTTCGATCATCACGCCTTTTGGTTTTCCTGTTGATCCAGAGGTAAAGATCACATAGGCGAGACTCTCAGGCGTGGCCACTGGCGCAAGTCTGGTGGTATCGCATCCAGCGATTTCGCTTGCCGCTTCCACAGCCGTTCCAGCAGCAGATTCATCCAGCTGCACCACCTTCGTAATCACCGGACATTGACGTTGGAGATGTTGTACCAGTGAAACATTCGCCTTCGTGGTCAGCACGGTCGTAACTCCTGCTTCCTCCACGATTGCCCTGATCCGCTCTTCCGGAAAAGCCGGATCAATCGGTACATACGCACCACCCGCTTTTAACACGGAGATCAAGGCGGTCACCATCTCCACAGAACGCTCCGTGATCACGGCCACAAGCGTGTCTGCCGTCACTCCCAGCCGGGTGCGCAGGTATCGGGCGATCTGATTGGTACGCTCATTCAGCTCACGATAAGTGATCGACGTGCCACCATACGTGAGAGCGACCGCATCCGGTGTCCGCTCCGCCTGCTCCTCTAGCAGCTGGTGAATCGTCATCTCCTGTGGATATGCCATCTGCGTCTGGTTGAACCCAGATACCACCTGCTGCCACTCGCTGTCCGTCATCAGACCGATTTCACCCAGCCTGATCGCAGGATGACTTACCACCTGCTTGATGATCTCCGCCAGATGCCCGAGCATCCGCTCCATCCGCGGCGCTTTGAACAGCGAAGTAGCATACTCCAGTGTGAGCGTAAGCTCTTTGCCCCCATCCTCCACCACAAGTGTCACATCATGCATCGATTGTTTGGCCTGATACGGCTGAACGGTCAACACGAGCTCTTCAATCCGCAGCACTCTCTTGGCCTTGCTCTGATAAGCGAAAGCCGCATCGAACAGCGGCGTACGGTTGACATGCCGCTCTACATTGCACTTGGTAATCAGCACCTCATACGGATACGCCTGATGCTTACGGGCCAGTGCGACCGTCTCTTTTACTTCTTCCAGATAGGCAGAGAAGCTCTTATCTGTGGTCGGCTGGCTGCGCAGGGCAAGAGTGTGCTCCAGCTTCCCGATCCATCCCACCTGCTGGTCATCGCGGGCCGATACGGTTGTCCCCACTACCACATCTTCTTGGCTGCTGTGCTTGGCGAGCAGCACCTTGTACATGGCAAGCAACACCGTTTCCACATCCGTCTGATTCACTGCCGCCATCTGCCGCAGTGCCGCAGTCCTCTTTGCATCTAATGTCAAAAATACCTGATCCCCGCTGAACAGCTGTGTAGAAGGACGCGGATAATCAAGCGGCAGATCAAGCAGCGGAAGCTCTCCTGCAAACTGCTCCAGCCAGTAAGCCTCCGACACTGCTGCCTGCTCAGACGCGAGCCACTCCTCTTCCCACTTGGCATATGGTAAAGCGGACTCCACCGACTCTGCCAACACAGCCCCCTGTGCCAGCCAAGCGAATTCCTCCATAAATACCATCACGGAGCGCTCATCCGCAATAATCCCGTGCCAGTCCAAGAGCAACAGATGCTCCCGCGCTGAACGCTTGATCAGCTTAACCCTCCAAAGCGGCCCCTGCTCCAAATCAAACGGCTGGACAAACTCCTCCATCAGCCCATCGACCGGACTTACCGCATCCTCCCTGAAGCAGACACTCACCTTCCCCTCATTATGTACCACTGCCACCAGCTCACCTGTCGGCAATAAGGAAAAAGCAGCCCGAAGCGATTCATGCCGTCCCACAATCGTCCGGACGATCTGCTCCACAAAAGCCACATCAAGCTCTCCCTCAATCGTCACCACGGCACTCTGATTGTATCTGGACTGCCCGCCCTCCAATTGATTGAGGAGATATAACCGTTTTTGTGCAGCTGACACCGGATAGATCAGCGTCCCCTCGGTTTTCTCGATAGAAGCGTACTTTTGCATCCCAATCCCTCCTTTATGTCGCTTGTACGGAACGTTTGGCTGCTGTGTAGACACGGATCATAAAATCGAGCATCTCCTCGTCAATCACGGTATAGGCTTGTCCAGCCTCGGCAAACAGCTCCAACGTATTGGGATTATAAAATACCGGGGCATTGTTCAGATAAGACAGGAACGTAGCGATAAAGCGGTTCAACAGACGCTCCCTCCCACACATGTCCTCTACCGTCACCTGTGCATCAGGCACAACGAAGTTCTCCGGGGCGCCAAGGTTCCTGCAGATACTTGCAAACATCGATTTCACTAACAACCCGTCCGGATGAGTCACATGAAAAATCCCCTCTGTCACACCCTGCTCATAGGCATTGAGGATCGCGTCACACACGACATCCACCGGGACAAAATTGAGTCTGATATCTGGCCCTGCCAAAATTCGATATGTACCTGTCTCTGGACGACCGAGATCCTGATAGAACTTGCCTACGCATTTAATCAAGCCGTACATCGTCAGATTGGTGTCGGCTTCCCCGGTCTTGGAGTCCCCGATGATGATCGACGGACGGAAAATCGCTGCCCGGAAGCTCTCATCAACAGAATCCATCACATGATGCTCTGTCATATTTTTGGTACGTTCATATCCATTGAAAAACTCTCCATCAATCGGGTGAAGCTCTTCGTGCGCTTCCATGACTTTGCCCGTCGTATAGGCGGTGCTCACATGGTAATATTGCGGAACATTCAGCATTTTGGCGATCTCAATCGCTCGACGGGTTCCTTCCACATTGACCTGGAAGTGCTCCTCTTTGTACTTATCATCAAATTTTACAACGGCAGCAGAGTGAATGAACAAATCAATTTGATCCTTATAAGGGAGAATGCCAGACTCATCGACCCCGGCTCCTGCAAGCATCAGGTCACCCTCGACAAGTGTAACCAAATGAGCATATTCAGGGTCTACCAACTGTTTGACTCGCTCTTCGGGTGACATCCCTTTTTTGGGACGAACCAATACGAATACGTGAAGATTTTTCCTGATGAGCTTATTCAACAACTTCTTTCCTAAAAAACCAGTGGCTCCTGTCAAAAAAACAGATTTCGTCATGAGTGCATTCTCCTCCAATATTGGTTCAAATTCATCGTTTCTTGCTGCCCATGTTCAATTCAATACCGGGATTTAATGACAGCCATATCACCTTACACAACTTAACATTATGAAGTTTATTAATATCATATTAATTTTGTTCCTATACTAATACTACTAAATCTGACTCGATTCCTGCCGAAAGATGTAAAAAGATTAATCTTTTTTAGTGTTTTAGTACTATTGAAAAAATTCATCTAGAATCAAACGGTTCATCACCAATAAAAAAAGACCTCCGCATTTTCATTTGCGAGGGCCTTCTTTTGTATATAAGCCAGCTTGAGCTATCTGATTCGATTTACGAACCGATTCCGATTTTCTCAGCGTCTTGGCTGTCTTTTTCAGAAACTTGTGCTTGCATTTGGGCTTGTGCGTTGCGGTTGCGTTGCCAGAAACCGATACCAACCACCCCGATTACGATTACCGCTTTGACCAGGTAGGCAACCCAAGGATTTGCTGTAAAGATGAATTCAATTTCTTTCTCATGTGTGATCATGCTCGCAGCCGCGTAGGCGAGGATACCGCCCCCTGCCCATTGAATCCAGGCATAACGCTCCATCGCTTTGAGGATGAGGCTGCTGCCCCAGATCATGATCGGGATACTTACGACCAGACCGATGACGATCAGGACGATGTTACCGTGCGCACTACCCGCAACTGCCAGTACGTTGTCGAGACCCATCATGACGTCTGCGACGATGATCGTGCGGATGGCGCCCATCAGGGTGTCACCTGCTTTGATCTCTTCTTTGCCATCATCATCTTCGACCAGAAGCTTGAACGCGATCCAGATGAGGATCAGACCCCCTACAAGGAACAGGAACGGGATTTGCAAGAGATAAGCGGCTAAGACCGTCGCAATCACGCGGACGATAATTGCCATCCCGGTACCCCAGACGATTGCTTTTTTCTTCTGCTCGGCTGGGAGCTTGCGGCTTGCCATTGCGATAACGACTGCGTTATCACCACCCAAGAGGATGTCGATGGCGATGATCATGAGGAGTGCGGTAAAAAATTCTGGTGAGAAAAAATCCATGTCGAGATGAACCCCCTTTTGTGATTGAGTAGGCAATAAAAAAGACCCTTACCTATGTCGAAATAAAGACATAGGCAAAGGTCTGGCTAACAACGGTAGGTTGCCAACAAAGCCGAGGATGTAATCCCGTAATGACGACTCTGCTGTAAAAGCTACTCCCCTTTGGGATATTTAATTGCCTGACAAATCAATTACCATTTATACAGCTATGATACCCAGTTGTCATCTTGTTGTCAACCTCTCTTTTCAGTATGATGGTATCTGAGGGAGGTAGGAACGTGGAACGAAAACCGTTTGTGATTGAAGCGATTATGCTTGCCATCTATGGGGAATTATTAATGCCCGCCCGGCCTGTTGAATATATTATCCCGCTGACCACGATCTATGAGCTGGAGGAATTCCTGCACAGTCCTCAAGAGATCATGCGCGATCCTGATGAAGAAAAACAGGTTCGCGAGGTGGTCGGCTACATGATCAAGTATTTCCAAGACCCATTTAAGCGGAAAAAAATGGAGAAATCGCTGGTGGCTCCTTGGTCGACGATTACGTTCCCCTATTCGGAACGGGTCTCACTTACGGTCATGAGGACGGATGATAATGCGATGTGGGGCGAGATTTTTGATCCTGTGGAGACAGAGCTGCTGCTGGCCGCGATGAAGGCTGAGGCTCCTCTCTTGACCGATCAGGTGGAGCTGGAGGATCGGATGCTGGAGTTCATGGTGCCGGTGCAGTTTTATGACATTGATGATTTTGAATTCGCGGTAGAACAGGGGATCTCCCCGGATGATTGGTTGGTATAAACGGAAGTGACGGGATGGGCCTCGGGGTCTGTCCCGTTTTTTTATGGCTTTTTATTGGATCGGAATTGGCTCTTTTATTCATACTGAAAAGATCGTATGATTAACAGCATTAGAAATGGCAAAAGGAGTTGGCAGAAATGGGGCGGAAGGCGATTTACCAGTCGATTTTTCACCAGCTGCGCTATCAGATTCTGAGCGGTGAATGGCCAATTGGCTCTCCTCTTCCCCCTGAACGAAAGCTGGCAGAAGAGCTGCATGTCAGTCGCAATACGATCGTGCGCGCCTATGCGGAGCTGGAGAGCGAAGGCTTGATCGAGAGCAGGGTCGGCAGTGGACGCTATGTACAGCCCCTCTCTCCGCTCTCCCACGGTCCGCGTGATGACTGGCGGGAACAGCTGGTGCGGGAGCCGATGCTGATGGCGTATCCGTCCCATATGGCGGAGATGCTGTCCCTCTCCTCTCCCGGCCAGCATGTGATCAACTTTGCCCACGGGGATGGCGGTAAGCATACGCTTCCATCGATCCGGTTTGACCAGTATCTGCAGCGGGCGGCCCAGCATCCGCAGTCGTATTATTTTTTACCGATTGACGGTCATGTGGAGCTACGGCAGTGGATTGTCGACTGGATGGGGATGAAGCAGGTCTCCTCACCAGATCAGGTGGTGGTGACGAGCGGATCACAGGAAGCGCTGCAGATGGTGACGACGATCCTCGCGAAGCCGGGGGATACGATTGCGCTGGAGATGCCGACCTATTTTGGAGCGTTGCAGTTGTTTCAGTCGCTCGGGATGAAGATCATTCCGATCCCGGTCGATACAGACGGGATGCGGGTCGATGTGCTGGAAGGCGTGGTGGCACGGGTGCGACCGAAGCTGATCTATACGGTGCCGACTTTTCACAATCCGACCGGGAACACATTGTCCTATGAGCGGCGCAAGAGGCTGCTTGCGGTAAGTGAGCGGTACGGGATTCCGATTATTGAAGATGATGCATACAGACACCTGCATTTTGAAAAGGAGCCGCCTCCCCCGCTCAAATCGATGGATCAAAGCGGTCATGTCATCTATCTCAACACATTTTCCAAGATGCTGTTCCCCGGCATGCGCCTCGGGTGGGTGGCGGCCAGCCGTCCGTTCATCGAGATGGTTAGACGGCTCAAGGAGTTGACCATCACCAACAATACGATGGGACAGTGGGCCTTGCTCTATCTGTTGCAGGATCAGGTGCTGACCGACCATCTGATTAAGGTGCGTAAGCTGTATGCCCAACAGGCCAAGGTGATGGGGCAACATCTGGATGGACTTGCCAAACGTTATGGGCTTGCTTATGAACAGCCTGCCGGCGGGTTCTATTATTGGGTGTCATTGCCGGAGCGCTTTGATGTGCACAAGGTGCAGAGCCTCTGTTTGCAGCGGGGAGTTGCTTTTGCTTCGGGAGATATGTTCTTGTCACGGGAAGCGATCTCGCCTTACATCCGGCTCTGTTATACGCATGAGGCGGCAGAGCAGATCGAGTCAGGCATGCATGTGTTAGGAGAAGTATTGCAGGAGCTGGAGGGAAACTAGACATGAAAGAGTCAACTCAGTCACAGATAAAAGAATCCGTACGGCAGGGCTTGCTCGATTCACTGCCAATTACGGTAAGCATTATTTTGTTCGGGGCGATCTTCGGGATGCTGTCGATGCAGACCGGGCTGACCGCGTGGGAGAGCATCGCGATGTCGCTGATCGTCTATGCCGGAGCGGCGCAGTTCACCACGCTGTCGATGATCTCAGAGGGAGCGAGCATGTGGGCGATTGTGCTTGCGGTGTTTTTGCTGAATTCGCGTCATTTCCTGATGGGTCTCTCGATGTCACCGTACTATCAGTCATTCTCTCGGGGAAAAGTGAACGGGTTGGCCTTCTTCCTCACCGACGAGCAGTATGCGATCACCCTCAACCGCTTCCGTCATCATAAAAGTGATATTCCATATATTACGACTGTCTCGCTCGCACTCTATCTCGGCTGGAATGGCGGCACATGGATTGGGACGATGGCCGGGCAGTATGTCCCTGATCCAGAGTCACTGGGTCTTGGGTTCAGCTTCACCGCGATGTTTTTGGCCTTGGTCTATTATCAGCTGACCTCGTTGCTTCGGATCGTGACGTTCTTCCTCTGTGGGGCGACTGCGGTCGGATTGGCCCTGATCCTGCCGAGCGGGTTGCATCTGCTGGCTGCGGGCGTGCTTGCTTTTGCCATCGGATATTTCTGGCCGGGTCAGGAACAGCAGTCCGACAGCGACGCAAAGACAGCGGCGGCTTCCGATACTGTTGCCACACAGAGCGGTTCCACCAGCAAGGAGGTTGAGTCAGCATGAGCTCAGGAACGATTCTTTTGATGTTTGTTTTATCGGGAGCGGCTACGTATTTGACACGGCGGGCATTTTTGCAGCTGCCGAGCGGATTCTTCTCCCCACGCTTGAAAAACGGGATGACGTTTATCCCGATCGGTATTTTTGCCGCGTTGATCTTCCCTTCGCTGTTTTTAGACGGTGGACAGTTCGTGTTTCAGCCGACTTTTCTGGTGGCGAGCGTGATCTGTATGGGTCTGATGATCCTGACCAAGAACGTCTTCGCGAGCTTCGGGATCAGTCTTTTGCTGGTCGTGCTGGTCTATGTGGGCATCCTGCCTTTTCCTCACTAGGGAAAAACACTCAACGATAGGTGTTTGGTCATGGTATAATGGGGGTAATCAAAAGGTAAAGGAACTGCCGTGAAGGAGGCACCTGCTTATGGACGCGCAACACAAGGCAACCAACTGGCAAGATGAAGCAGAAACCCTGCAAGCGATCTTGTTCAAAATGGGCAATGAATTCTATGGATTGCCAATCGATGCGGTAAAAGAAATCATCAAACCACTCCCGGTCACCCGCTTTCCGAAGTCTCCGGAATATGTGGAGGGCGTGATCAACCTGCGCGGGCAAATCCTGCCGATCGTCAATCTGCGCAATAAGTTTGGCTTAGAGCCGTTGGAGATCACCGAGGACAGCCGTTTTATCGATCTGAACCTAGGCGCCCTGAAGCTTGGGATCGTGGTGGATGCGGTCTCTGAGGTAGAGCGTATCTCCCAAAAAATGATCGAGCCTGCGCCACCGATCGTTGCCGGCGTGGAAGGCAAGTATCTCAGAGGAATCGCCCACCTCGGTGAGCGTCTCGTGATGCTCTTGGATCTGGATGAGATTTTTGCAGAATGGCAAAAGAAATAAACCAAGCCTGACTACAGAAAGACCCTGTTTATCTGATGATCGTCGTTCAGATAACAGGGTCTTTTTTGCTACTCGGTCGCGCCGTTCTGCATCAGGACGCCGACGAGCAGGGTGCTTTGTTCTTTACGGGCGATGGACAGCGGAGTCTCGCCTGCCTGATTTTTTCCGTTCGGATCGGCATGGGCTTCGAGCAGGTCTTGGACGAGCTTGAGGTTGTGCTTTTTCGTAAGCAGGGTGAGCGGGGTCTCGCCTTGTGGGCCGATGATATTGGGATTCATGCCTGCCTGCAGGAAGGTTTTGATCCCCTTGGAGTCTTCGTCTTCTAAGACCTTGAAGAAGTTCTCCGGATTGTACTGGTCGTCATAGTTCTCATTGTAAGTTACTTTTTGATCGCCCAGGTTATTTTTGATGACATGGTAGATGTTGAGGCCGATGATTCCTACGATAAGGACACCGAGCAGGACGGCAATGATTTTTTTCATCTGAACTGTCTCCTTCTGATACGTCTCCTACCATCGTATTATACCAAGAAAAGCCGGCAGGCAGTAATGACAAAAGTGGTACAGCGCATGATTACGCCATACCACTTTCTCTGCCACCGCTGGCTAAGTACGTATAATTGACCCAGATCATCTCTTCGATGCCGAGAATTTCTTTGAATAGATCGACGGAGTCATAGAGGAGTGAGCTGCCGGTATCTTCATCGAAGTCGGCCAGCAAATTCACATCGAACAGGGAGCGGAGCTGTTGGATCTGCTTCTGCCCGATGATCCGCGAAAATGCCTGCGGACGAAAGCGCGAAATCCCTTTGAGCACCTCTTGGCGGAACCTCTCAGAATGAACCACCTGATCAAGCACATCTTCGTACTCGACACGGACTTCGTCATTGTGCAGAATCTCCTCAGACAGGTCCATGTCCGGGTAACGGCGCAGCATCTCGGCTTCGGCCATCTCGATATCAAGCGAATAGCTGATCGTCGCCGATGTCACCTCAGCCCCGCCATCAAACAGACGGAAGCCCCAGCCGCTGTCCTCCGCGTCGTGAAACCACATCAGGGGAACGTACTTGCTTGAGAGCTCCAGCAAAAACTGCAGGGTCTCAGCCGTCTCGATCCACTCATCCTGAAGAAAGAAGACGTTCCATTCTTCGTTCAGGTTTTTGTGAAAGTAAGGTTTTCTAGCCTCTTGCAAATATGGGAGCGCCTTCGTCTCATACTTTCGCGGATACAACACCCCGGTTGTAAATTCACTCATCGAATGTTCCACCGCTTTCTGCACACTGACATCAAATACCTGGACTTTACCCGTGCCATCCGGGCATGAAACGCGTATGGCGTTTTTTCGTTATAAGTCTATTCAGGTAGGTGATTATTCTTTCCCGATTGTTTGAGGAATTTTTTCCAGATGGGCCTCTTTCCCAAGCGTGCTGGTGTGGATGATCGTATGACGTGCCCCACTCTTCAAGAGTTCGGACTGATACAGATGGAAGCCCTCTACCTTCCAATGCGGCGGATTGGGGTCGAGCAGCCTCTCGTTCCAGTCGGCTACAGGCAGTGCGACATTCTTGCCGTCACTGTGCGGGCCACGTGCCATCGTGATGTGCGGTCTGTATTCTTTGCGGTCATAGGTAAGCCCTGGGTGCAGGTCAAAACGCTTCGCTAACAGCAGATGCAGCTGTTGCAGCGAGCGCACCAGCCCCTCGATGCCAAGCCACATGACACGCGGACGCTCTAGCTTTGGGAACGCACCGAATTTACCGACCACCAGAGTAAACGGCTCGATAATCGACGCGACGAGATCCATGTCTTCTTTGAGCAGGGGAATCAGCTGCTCATCCACTTCACCCAGAAAATGCAGGGTCAGATGGAGGTTATGAAGAGGCTGCCAGCGGTCTGCCTGGAGTTCCTGCTTGACCCGTTTTTGCACCGCTTCCAGGTAATCCACCGCTTGCGGCGGAATATCCAAGGCCACAAACAAGCGCATACGAATTCCTCCTATAAAAAAAATACTCCCCATGCGGAGAGTGAACGTTCCATGATCTTTTTGGCTGTCAGGCTGCCATTACCCGCCCTGTTATAATGCCCAATACATAGCGGATATACGCAAATAGCATATCTTGATCCGTATGATAAATAAAATGAAGGGACAACTCTAAATGCCCCACATCACCGCTCTGCGAAATATTCCAATGCAGCTCTGCTTCGCGGCCAAAATACTCCTGTATCCGACGCTGGATATGCTCCACATCGTCATTTGCATCGAAGGAAAGGGAAAAACGCAAAACGGCTGGAATCGCAGTTGGTTTGATCGGCTCACCGGTCTCCAACTGCCATTTGGCGCGCAAGGTAATTACGCCGTCTGCATCCCACAGGGTATAGACTGCCTGTGCATATTCATCGGACGGGCCTCTCAGCTGTAACACCGGGAGTTCACCATCTAACCGAAGAGAAAGGCGTTCAGTCAGTCTCTCTACTTCTGTTTGGAGCTTGTGGGACGATTTCTGGACCAGTGCTAACACATTTGCTTGCGTTTCCATTCGCTTCACCTCGTCTTTTTCCTGTTCTTTCCTATTCGCAATCGGGCTTGTCGTATCCTTTGTTGAATTTTGTCATGTTTTCGCCTCGTTTTTTCATAAGGCGTAAGGATTCGACATGGACGGATAGTCCTTGGCAAAACGCTCGGCCAGACGTGCCTGGAATGCTTCATCGAGTTCCAGATGGGACAGTCTTCCTTGGTCAAAGCGGAAGATCGGGTAGGCTCCCTCTGCAAGCGGTGCCCCCTCTTGTGTCTGGATAAACTCCGGGATCGCCAGCAAAAAGCGGGAAAACGGATTCGCCTCATCCTCGGAAGTATGTACGACTTCGAACAGATCGAACAAGCCCGGCGTGATATAAATCGAGAGAATCTGCTCACGCTCCCCCACCCAGACGGTACATGCTGTCTCCCGCACCTCACTGCGGTTGTGGCGGCGCATGACGAGCAGGGCTTGGTGGACGGTGCTCATCAAGAGATGCTGTGCCCCTTCTTCACCGTGTTCGGCTATGAGACGGTCGTAGGCGAATTGGTAGGCGACTCCCGAATCTTGCAAAATCGTGTCGGAGAGTGTCATAGCATCGACAGAGACGATGGGCTCTTCCTTGATCTCAGACTGTACGGCATCGGCATCATAATCTGCCTGGTTGGATGCAGGATGGATGGCTTTAGGATCAGTTACCGGTGTGGATGCTGAGTGGTTTATTGAATTGCCAGCCGCTTGGTCTGTCTCAGCGGATTCATGTGCTGACTCGGTCTGACCGGCACTTCTGTTGAATAGAAAGCCAATCATGCCCCGTACTTGTTCCCGTTCATTCCCGCTAAACGTAACGGTTTCCGAAAAGATGTGCAGCAACCGCTCCTGCTCGGGTGCAAGGTAGTAAATGGCCGTCTCTGCCTGCTCAACCAGACGATACGCCATGTACCTCTCCCTCTCATTATGGACATCAAATGTCAGTGGAAAACCCAGCGGATTCTCCGGATCAGACAGCGTCCAGATCACTGCCAATAGCTTGTTCTGGTAAGTCTTGAACTCGACAGATACCGATTCATCCGTCGCTTCACTGAAGGCATCGACGCTCTCAAACACCAGATATAATTCCACATCTCCCGTCCCATTGATCCGGGCAAAATACGGGATCCCCTCGACAATCGCCGTCTCATACAGATCCAAAAATGCGGCACGGTCAAGCAGCTCCCCCATCGTCTCAGCAGTGGGAGAATGACGGGTGGGGTCTGGTGTCAGGGTTGGGTACAGCTGAGCGGTCATGATTTACTCCCCTTGCTTTCCGTTTTGGACGACAGGCCAGTTGGAGACGGCTTGCAGCAGGCTACGGTCGGTAGAGTCAATATGGATCGGCGTGACAGCAACATAGCCGTCTCGAAGGACACGGTAATCTTCATCTTCATGATGCTCTTCCGCTTCGCGGTATGTACGTTCCAGCCAGTAGCCGCCGTTTTCTTTTTCATTGTAGATATCGTGGTAGTGGTAGAGCGAGAGGACAGCGGGCTTATAGCCTTTCAGTTCTTTGGCCGGGAGATGCGGGATGTTGATGTTCCAGAAAACCTCGTGCGGCATCTCGTTGTTTTTGGCTTGTTGGGTGAATTGCAGAAGCAATGGCTTGATGATCTCTTCTACTTCGCCGTAGTTCTGTTGGTCGAAGTAATTGTCATAGGAGAGAGCAACTGCCGGGATGCCGAGGATGACCGCTTCGCGGGCTGCGCTGCAGGTGCCGGAGTAGTAGACGTCTTTGCCGAGGTTGTTGCCGACATTGATGCCGGAGAAGACGATGGTCGGGCGGATATGGTCTTCTGTGAATAAGAGATGGTAGGCGGCCTTGACGCAGTCTGCTGGGTTGCCGTTGACCGCCCAGGCTTGTACAGGCAGACCGTAGAAGTCTTGCTTTTCCGGTGAGAGTCCAGAGCGCATGGTGACGCCGTGGCCCACTCCACTTCTCTCTTCGTCTGGCGCGACTACATAGATTTCGAGGTCAGGTATGGTGAGCAAGGCTTCCACGAGTTTGCGGATGCCGAGTGCGTGGATGCCGTCGTCGTTGGTGACAAGGATACGTTGCATGGAGTGATGTCCCCCTTTTTGGTTGGTCATTTCATTGTAGCAGAGTGGGGGTGGGAATTGAAAACATTTGGGTACATGGAGTGTGAAGCATGCAAATAAGCTATAAAAGTACCTAAATTGGTTTTCAGGATAAAGCAAGTCTTTTAAAAATTATGTGTTCTCCCAACTCAACCGAATCTACCTTCCACCCAGCACCAATCCACATGTTACTATGGCTATGTGAACCATTTGCCCACCACTCTCGATGCTTATAGGCAGATTCAGGAAGTTTAAAGCCTAAAATGTTTTCTATTTCGGAATAGGTTAAAGTTATCTTCACTTCGCTATTAAGATATCTTTGCATAGGGTCATATTTACTCATTAGATTTTCTCCTTTACCTGAACTTATCTTAATAATCCGTATTTGAAAAATAAGTACGCTCCACCCAAAACGGTCAACCCAATAATCAGCCTTCTTTAGCGGTCCCGGAAGCCACGAATTCAAGAATGCGGCTATTATCGCTGGAACCAGCATCCATTAAATCATAGCTACCTCCTCTTCGATCATTATTGAGGGGTAATATCATGGTTGTCTACTTAAAAAATTGCATAAGTATCTAAAATGAAGAACAATGAACTATTCTCATTATCCCCCTTTTTCTCAAAAGAAGAGTTTTGTCTTTGCAGCCATCTCTATCAATAAAAAACACGAAAAGCCTCACTATTCCCATAAGGCTTTCCGTGTTTTTTCCTTCCCTACAAACTGATCAACCACCCTACCGCCGTCTCGCCCCAATCCGCAACGCATACAACCCTGACACATGCGCCGCCGCCATCGACGTCCCATCCAGCGTCCGATAGCTCTTCTTCAACCATGTCGACTTAATCGACACCCCCGGTGCCAGCGTATCTGCCCCGCGTGCACTGAAATCCGCCACGCGCCCGCTGCTGTCAATCGCACCGACGGCAATCACGCCGTTATAGGCTGCCGGATACTCCAGCGTCCCGCCGTTATTGCCCGCCGAGGCCACCAGCACTATCCCCGCCCGATATGCCCGACGGATCGCATTTTCCAATCCACTGTGCGGCTGTGGCGTGCCAAAGCTCATGTTGATCACATGCACCCGCTTCTCGATCGCCCAGTTGATTCCCTCGATAATATCGCTCATGTTGGCGGTACCATCCGGGCCAAATGCGCGCACATCATACAACTCCACCTGAGGGGCTACCCCAACCACCCCACGCTTGTTGGCAAGAGCCGCAATCGTCCCGGCCACATGGGTTCCGTGACCGTCGATGGTTTCGTAGCCTTTTCCATTATTTGTGACGGTGATGCGCCCTTTCACCTGACCTTTGAGATCTGGGTGAAGACGGGAAATCCCGGTGTCGATCACGGCGACACGGATGCCATTGCCTTTGGTACGGTCCCAGTAGTCGGGAGCACCGATACGCCGCACGCCCCACGGGACCTGATCCGCGCTGACAACCACCTCGGCCTCTTGGGTCAGCACCGTGTCATGCACGCGGACGGTTACCTCGTCAGAGACGTCGAGCCGCTTCTTTTCTTTTTTGCTCAGCTTGGCATACAGGGTTTCTAAGTCCTCTTCTGGGATGAGCAACGATCCTACCTGTGAATACTGTTTGGTCTTGGACAGCAGCGCGTCATCCCTCATCAGCCATTCGAGACAGCGATAAAAGCCTTTAGGTTTGGCAAAGGTGATAATTTTATACACAAAAGCCCCTCCACATGACCCCAATTTTTGTTTGTACTGCATCTTATGCGGGGAGCATGGGGAAGGGTTATTAGACTTCGACAGGTTCTTGTTCTGGTTCAGATGCCAGCTTTTTGACGATGACACGGGTGATGCGCAGGTGATCTACTTCAGCCACGATGAACTCATGGTTGTCCGCCTGAACCTTATTGCCGACGACAGGCGGGTGGTCGATCTGCATGTAAATCCAGCCGGCCAGTGTATCCACTTCACTGTGATCCAGCTCAGTATCGAGATAATCGTTGACTTCTTCCAGCAGGACACGACCGTCGAAGGAGAGGATATCGTCTTCCTTGCGCTCAATCTCGGGACGCTCGTCATCGAATTCGTCCTGGATGTCACCGACGATCTCTTCCATAATATCTTCGATCGTAACCAGTCCGGCTGTCCCGCCGTATTCATCTATGAGGATGGCCATCTGTGACCGCTGTTTTTGCAGCATCTGAAGCAGTCTGCTGATCGACATCGTCTCTGGGATCGTAAGGATAGGGCGCATCAGTTTTTGCAGGTCGTGCTCCACGTCATCTGTGCGCAAGGCATAGGTCAAGAGGTCTTTGATATGCAGGATGCCGACCACATGATCCTTGTCCCCGTCGATGACCGGATAGCGGGTGAACCGTCCTGTGCTTGCCAGCTTGATATTTTCTTCCATCGGTTCGCGGATATTGAGCACCACCATATCTGTGCGCGGTACCATGATCTCACGGGCCATCGTCTCGGAAAAATCAAAGATATTGTCCACCAGCATCAGCTCGGTCTGATCGATCAGCCCGCTTTTGTGACTTTCATTGACCAGGATGCGGATTTCTTCCTCGGTGTGGGCCGCCTCATGCTCTGATATCGGCTCTACCCCAAACATCTTGAGGAACGCCGCCGCCGCCCAGTTGAGAAAAGTAATCGCGGGATAGGCGAGCTTATAAAACCACTGGATCGGCTGCGCCACCGTCAGCGCCACCCACTCGGAGCGTTGGATCGCCAACGATTTAGGGGCCAATTCTCCCAATACAATATGTAAAAAGGTGATCAACGAAAACGCAATGATAAATGAAATCGTTCCCGTCCACGGCTCCATCACCCCAAAATAGATGAATACCGGATGAAGCAGATGCGCCACAGCAGGCTCCCCCACCCACCCGAGTCCGAGTGAGGCCAAGGTGATGCCCAATTGACACGCGGAGAGATATGCGTCCAGATTATGAATCAATCTATCGACATGGCGGGCACGCGGATTGCCTTCTGCCACCAGTTGGGTAATCCGTGATTCCCTTACTTTGACCACTGCGAATTCGGTTGCCACAAAAAAGCCATTCAGGAATACAAGAAAAAAGACGAGGACGAGGTTTAACAACGTTGCGCTCAGACCCACATCAAAAATCGCCACCAAAGCCTGCCTCCTGTCCCATTGGTTTCTTTACGCTAGTGTGTCCCCCTGCGCCGTAAAATATGGCTGTTTTTTCTTTCCCATTCGTGTATGGTAGGATGGAGGTATCACATGTTTATCTACTTATGAGGTGAAAACAATCCGTGTCGTACCAACCGCATCTGCCGATGATCGTGCAAAGCGACCGAAGCATATTAGTAGAAGTGCAGAATCCGTTATTTGAGCAGGCCCGCCAGGCTATCGTCGGATTCACGGAGCTGGTCAAATCCCCAGAGTACATCCATACGTACCGAATCACACCGCTGTCTTTGTGGAATGCAGCGGCAAGCGGTATGTCCTGTGACGAGGTGCTTTCGGCATTGGCTGACTTCAGCAAATTCGGCGTGCCACCGTCTCTGGCCAAAGAAATACAGAACTCATTCTCCCGCTATGGCCTTGTCCGTCTGGAGAAGCTCGATGATCACCTGACACTCGTCTGTGATGATCCGTTCCTGTTGACCCAACTGATGAGCTTTAAGAGTATCAACAGCTATATCGACATCCAGCTGACCGCGACCCATTATAAGCTCAAGCCCTACTCCCGCGGGCTGATCAAGCAGGAGCTGATCAAGCTGGGCTATCCGGTGAAGGACATCGCCGGCTATACCGATGGGGAGCCTTGCGATATCGGTCTGAGCGATACAACGGTCAGCGGACGCGATTTTGGCCTGCGGGACTATCAGCAGGAAGCCGTCGAGACCTTCTATGCCAACGGTTCTGTCCACGGTGGCAGCGGTGTGCTGTGCCTCCCCTGTGGAGCAGGCAAAACCGTGATTGGCATCGGAGCCATGGCGAAGATCAAGAGCGCTACACTGATCCTCACCACCAACACGACGTCTGTCCACCAATGGATAAATGAAGTACTGGACAAGACCAGTGTCACACCTGATATGATTGGAGAATACACAGGTGAAGCCAAAGAAGTACGCCCGATCACGGTCGCGACTTACCAGATCCTCACACACCGCCGTCAGGCAGATGGTGAATTTCCACATATGAAGCTGTTTGACGAGCGTAACTGGGGCTTCATCATCTATGATGAGGTACATATGCTGCCCGCCCCGGTGTTTAAGATGACTGCCAACATCCAAGCTAAGCGCCGCCTCGGTCTCACCGCCACACTGGTGCGCGAGGATGGTCTGGAGGAAGACGTCTTTTCCCTGGTCGGTCCAAAAAAATACGATATGCCATGGAAGCAGCTGGAGCAGCAGGGCTACATCGCCCAAGCCACCTGCAAAGAAATCCGCCTGCCGATCGATCCGCACCTGCGCGAATCCTACGCCATGGCAAGTCCTCGGCAGAAATACCGGATTGCCGCCGAGAATCCGCGTAAGCATGAGGTGATCACGAGGTTGATCCAGCGCCATGCAGACGACCAGATTCTCATCATCGGTCAGTATGTTGACCAGCTGGAGTCATTATCCGACGCGCTCGGCATCCCGCTGATCACAGGCAGGGTGCATGAAAAAGACCGTGCCCGTCTCTACCAGCAGTTCAAATCAGGCGAGCTCAAGCAATTGATCGTCTCCAAGGTTGCCAACTTCGCCATCGATCTGCCTGATGCCAATGTCGCCATCCAGATCTCCGGGACATTCGGCTCCAGGCAGGAAGAGGCACAGCGGCTGGGTCGAATTCTGCGCCCCAAGGCACGGGACAACACCGCACATTTTTACACCTTGGTGACGCGGGATACGCAGGAACAAGAATATGCTAGTAAGCGACAGCTTTTTCTGGTAGAACAAGGATATAGATACGAAATCGAAGAAACATGAAACATTCCTATACATCCTATCGTCACATAGACAGAGAGGGGAGGCCACCTGATCCATGCAAACCGATCATGATATCATCCAGCAGATTTTACAAGGTGATGTCGAAGGATACCGGGAGTTAATCCAGCGGTATCAGCACATGATCTATGTTTTCATCTATAAAATGGTGAACAATCAAGCGGATGCTGAGGATTTGACGCAAGAGGTATTCGTCAAAGCCTATGAAAAGCTTTCCTCCTACCGGGGAGACAGCCAATTCTCGACGTGGCTGCACACGCTCGCGAGAAACCGCACGATTGATTTTATCCGCAGACGCAAATTCCACGAGACAGACGAACAGCTGGCATACGTACCGTCACAGGTGCGTGAGGAATCGCCACAGGAGTCGCTCTTGGGCAAGGAGCGCCGCCAGGAAATTGCCCAGGCATTCGAACAGCTGTCTGAGTCGTACCGGGAAGTGATCGTCCTGCGTTGTACACACGAATACCCATTTGAAAAAATCGCCTCGCTGCTCGGTGTCGCGGAATCAACAGCGCGCGTCCGATATCTGCGGGCCCGGCAAGAATTTGCAAAAATATTAAGCCGTATGGAAGGAGGACTCGTACATGAACTGCCAAGAGTTTAGAGCCAAATGGCCGGAAACTGTAGACGAGCTTGCTCTTTCCCACATCGAAACCTGCGATGAGTGTCTGCACTGGATCGATACCAGCTTCGCAAACGATGAGGAGGGAGTATTCATGAAACACTACCCCGTCCCCTCGCCCGACTTAGAAGACAAAATTATGCAGTCTATCTATACATCTGCCAACATCACACCCATGCCTGCATCAGGCCTTGTCTCCACTCCCCCGCTGGCCGCTACGGAGACAGTTTCAGCTGCGGATTCAAAAACGACGCCGTTGAAAAAGCGGAAGCTCCCGCTCTTCTCCTACCAGTGGCTTGGAGCCGCCAGTATTTTTCTCGTGGTCGGGATCTTAAGTCTGCAGGCGATGAACGGAGATGACCCAACCTCCCTCATCAATAAAGTCAACCAAAAAAATGCTGCCGCCTCTCTCGCTGAACAAGCAAACGATACCCCTCCATCTGCTCTCCCATCCACAGCACAGCCGGGCACGATGGATCTGGCACAACCCGCTCAGGGAGAGACCGCCCAAGCACCGGATCAGACGCCAGAGGGTGCTTCTAATCAGGGACAGATGACACAACCTGCAGCGATGGGCGCAACTGGCAATGCGCCGATGGCATCCCGCTCGGCCCAGCAGGAAGCTGCCTTGGTACCGCAAGACCCGACAGCGGCGCCAGCAGGTCAAGACGGCATGCAAGCCCGCAAGATGCCAGCAGGTCATGAAGAATCCGGCACATCCGGTGAAAAGGTCGTCCCCATGTCAGGTCAATCCACCCCGGAATCAAGAGCGTTGTCCCTCAGCCTGCCGGAAGCATCGCCAACCGCGCCAGACGCTGAGTCAACCGATGATGCACTGAGAAACTCAGGTGGGCCTGCCCTGCCGACGGGTGAGAAGACCATCTCGACCTTTGCCACAAGCAAAGAAGCGGCACAGGCATCCAATCTTCCTGTCCCTGAACTGAGCGGTTCACCGGAAGGCTTTGCCCTCGATTCCCTGGCCATCCATTATGAATCGGAGACCAGCAAAAAAGCGACAGCCATCTCCTCCATCTACCGTCAGGGTGATACGTGGATGACACTGGATGTAACCGAGACGACCAAAGAGAAGATCTCGATCCCAGGTACGTTTACCGACCGCCAGATCTTCACTGTGGACGGTGCGCAAGCGATCGGCGTTACGTTTAATCAACAGGACGAACAGGTCTCTGCGGATCATGCTGTACACTTCATCACAAGCAAAGACGGACATTCCCTCTACGTCATCGTGCGTGCCAAGGGTGTCACCCTAACGCAGCTGATGGAAGCGTCCAAGCAGATCCAATGGGTCACGAAATAAACAGCGGAACAGCCAAGCAGGCCAATCCGCCCATGAGAAAAAGGCAACCCGCCATCGTGTGTGGGTTGCCTTTTTTGCTTGTGTCTATCGTCTGGTGTGTATGTGGAATCTGGTTATGCATAATGAATCGAAGGATTATGCTGGCGTAATGCTTGAATGAAGGCCTGCTGATCATCCGGTGAGACGACCACGCATCCCACTACTCCCCCCTGATACCTGACCTCCAGACGATCCAATGACAAGGCTGGTGCCGAGATCGGTATACGGGTATGCCGGACCATTTGGATCGTACATAGCGGAACCCGACGATGCAGAGGACCTGCGCGGACAATCAGCTCCTGATCCGTAATCACGTAATAGGTGCCAAACCAAAGCCACAGGCATAGCACATCGACGATCACTGCTACCGTTACAGCCTCTACGAATTCATCGCTTGGTTGTCTAATCTCCTGGTATGCGTTAAAGGTGACTAAGGCAATCACAAGCCAGATCACCGCACCTGTCCATCCATCTTTTTTGGAAGCGAATCGCATCCCTCTCTCCTCCTTTTATCCTCTGTCTTTTCTGAAAAAGATCCTTTCCCTTTTCCACACAAGAAAAGAAGGAAAGGATCAGGTTACAGACATTCTCAGTTAGGAAGTGACATCCCGTCTGGTAAACACCATGAAGGCCACGATCAACGACACAATCCCCCAGACCGACAGCACTGTGAGTGAAAACGGCAGGCTCATTCCCTGAATCGGCGGAAGTGAACCAGCGAGGTAATCTGTGATTTGCAGATTGACATTGAACAGGTACTTGGCCTGCTCCCACGACTGCGCCATCTGCGTGAGGATCGTCCCGCTGATCAGCGCCGCCATCATGATCCCCATCCCCGCCGCCGTCGTGCGTACCAAGACGGAGACCATCAGGGTAATCGTTCCGACGACGAGACAGACGAACCAAGAGAGACCATATTGGAGCAAAATATATTGCCACTGGGGCAGCATGAAGACAGTCGAGGTGTCCAGTTCACCGCCCACCACCTGAAATCCGGTCAGGACAGGCATATCCCAGCCGACATAGCCAAACACCACACCAGAGATCACATACGACATGATCAAGGCCGACAGCACCGTCAGCGAGACGAAAAGGATCAGGGTGAGGTATTTGCTCGCCAGCACCTTCCACCTTCGTACAGGACGTGTCAGGAGCAGCTTGATCGTCCCTTCGCTGTACTCCGACGATACCAGATCAACCGCCAGCACCACGATGATCATCGGCAAAAACAGCCCGACCGCCTGATCCATGAACCCTCGGGAAAAGGTGACACCGCTTGGCGCAGACGGATCGATGTTGTGATCGAGATAATACTGCTGCTGGGCGATCTGGATCTTCAGCCATTGTCGCCACTCTTCCGGCATACGGCTGGAGGCCAGACGGTTCTGGTTGTCGACGATCCGCTGCTGTAGCAGGGAGCGCCAGTCACTCGTCCCAAGCCGCTCCTGAGCTGTCTGCACCGTCTTAAACTGCGCATAGGTAAAAATCGGGATCAACACCGCCAGAATCAGGATGACCACGAGAAAACGACGGCGCCGCATCAGCTTCAATGTCTCATTTTGAATGAGTCCCAGCATGCTCGCTCCCATGTGCGTCACCTCCTCCTGTCAGTGTGAGGAACAGGTCCTCAAGCGTCACCGTCTTGGAGGCGATGCCGATCACTTCCGCACCGGCCGCGACCAGTGATTGGTTCAGCTCTCCGATCCGCTCCACGTCCATTTTGCATTTAACATGTCCCTCGGTAAGCGTCCAGACCTCCGTGACATAAGGGATCTGTCTGAGTACCTGTACACCCTGATCCACAGACCTCTCCGTGAATTGAAAATCCACCTGATCGGCGAATTGCTCCATCAGGCTTTTGACCGAGCCGACAGAGATCACCCGGCCTTTGGAGATGATCGCCACGCGGTCGCACATCATCTCGATCTCGCTCAAGAGATGGCTGGAGATGAATACGGCCAGCCCCTCTTCCTCTGCCAGCTTGCGGATAAACTGCCGAAGCTCCCGGATCCCCGCCGGATCAAGCCCATTGGTCGGTTCATCCAGAATTAATAATTTTGGCTTATGTAAAAGGGCTTGGGCAATCCCCAGACGTTGGCGCATCCCAAGCGAGTAGGTCTTCACCTTTTCATCGATCGCTTCGGTCAGGTCGACGAACTCCACCACCTCATCGATCCGCTCCGTTGTGATATTGCCGCTCATCCGGGCGAACAGCTCCAGATTCTCCCGCCCCGTCATGAATTTATACAGCTCCGGATTTTCCACGATACAGCCGACTTGACTGATCGCCCGTGAAAATTGATTGCGCAGCGACTCCCCGCCGATCAGGATGTCACCGCCATCAGGTGCAGCCAATCCGACCAGCATCCGAATCGTTGTGGTTTTCCCCGCACCATTCGGCCCAAGGAATCCGAATACTTCCCCGGCCCGTACTTCAAATGTAATATCATGTATGATTCGTTTTCCGCCGATTGCTTTGACAAGCCCTGCAACAGAAAGAACTACATCCGCCATATAACCACCTCTTGCCCTGCCAAAATAGGGTACTTCCATCAGTATATCATGTTTGGCGCCAATTTCTTACATCACGGAGCACACAACATCGCCGGCGGGACAGTCCCCGACCATACATGCGACCTGTGCCGTTGCCCTCTTATTCACCGGATAACAAAAAGAGTGCAGGAAAAATTTCCATGCACTCACCTCTGTCTTTTGCTATCGTAATACTTGGCAGACAATAGAAAAGACTCCTATCAAGGGCGGTCGGCTCACACCCCGAAAGCGTCACAAGCACGTCTCACACCGAGGGGGTGAGTTTAGATGACAGTATACGAGGCACTTAACCTGATGATCGGTTTCGGCATGCTTGTCGCAACCATCATTCTCGTTATCGCTACCCTGCTGTCTCAACAGAGAAAGAAGTAGACCTCCCTTGCGCCCGCAAAGCCCTGTGGAGGTCTGACTTCTAGATACTGGCGGGTGAGAGTCCAACCCTTATTCTAATGGGTGCTCTCTATTGAAGGCCCCGTGGATGCGCCAACATCCACGGCTTCTTTTTTTCTGCCAAGTACTTGTTTTTCTCCCTACAGTATACCACACAACAGCACTCTCCTACACTCATTACTGGTAATTGACTCAATTTCTATTCTATAATGGCAGATAACCATACCAAGATGTGAGGAGGCATAAGATCCATGCGTTCCGGCAAACTTCTCTGGCGCGTTACAGGCACGGTGGCATTCCTTTCGCTGCTTTTGTTCCTGACAGGCTTCTCCCTGTCCTTACAGCCGCAGGCGCTGGCTCCTGACCGCCCTGGTGTCCCTGATCAGACAGCACCAGCCGAGCAGGCTCCCCTACCCAAAACCGGCCAGCTCAACGTCGTAGCACTCGGCGACTCGCTCACACGCGGTGTAGGTGATGCTGACGGCGAAGGCTATGTCGGCAAGTTCCGCGCCGCCTATGAAAAAGCAAGCGGACAGCCGATCACACTCACCAATCTGGCAATCAGCGGAATCCAGTCAGGGCGGCTAAAGGAGCAGCTGCAGGAGACCACGGTGCAAAAACTCGTGCAACAGGCCGACCTGATCCTCTTCACCATCGGGGGCAACGACCTGTTCCAGCAGAGCGGTGGCATCGCCGACCTGGACAAAGAGATGCTCGACCGCGCTGCGGTATCGCTCGCGCACAATTTTACCCAGATCCTGACCACGCTTCGCACCATCAATCCCGAAGCGAAGATCGTCCACGTCTCCCTGTACAATCCGTTTGGGGATACAGAAGCAAAAGCAGACACCACTCCGCCGACACTTGCCTGGAACAGTACCGCCGCTGATATCGCTGCGCGCTTTCCCAATGTCGTAGTGGTGCCTACCTATGATTTGTTCTATCAAAAGGAAAAAATGTATCTCTACAATGACCATTTCCATCCCAACAGCGACGGCTACGAGCGGATGGCCATGCGGGTGATGCAGGCGGTTGAGTAGAGGCTGGCAAGCTCACCGTGTAAGACAGCCGATGTAATAAGCCACAGCTTTCAAGTCTCACGGCGATTAAAACCCCGCTCTAGTGCGTCTTCGCCATTTCCATCACTTTCCCCGTCCGCGCCGTGAAGATGCGCTGACCCTGATAGTAGAAAGCGATGCTGAACAGCGTGATGACAGCGATGGTGATCATCATCGTGCTGCCACCGTACATCGAGAGCAGCCAGCCGCCAAAGGACGGTCCCAGAGCATGCCCCAGACTGGTAAAGCTTTGTGCCCCAAAATAAGTCCCACGCATCCCGTCACGTGCCAGATTATCAATAAACACGCTGGACGCTGGGAAGGTTAGGATTTCACCCAGAGTGAAGACGAACATAGATACCATGAAGGTCAGCCAGGTTCCTGACAGGCCAAAGCCCAACAGCCCGACGGTATACAAGATGACCCCGATGACGATGCTTGTGAGTGGTGTTCTTTTTTCCGCCCACTTGGACAGCCACATCTGGCAGGTCACCACGACGATGGCGTTGAGACTCATCAGGTAAGAGAAGAGCTCGATCCCATCTGTGAAGCTTTTTCCTACATATTGAGACAAGGTTACGGTCATCTGTGAGTAGCCAAGCGACACGATCATCCCGCCGACGATAAAGTAACGAAGGGCCACGTCATGGGTGATGACATTCCATGCGCCACGGAAGGTAACCCGCTCTTTTTTCTGCCCTTCTCCTTCGATCTGTTGAATACCGAAGTACTTCATCAGAGCCTGCAGGACAAGCGCGTAGATCAGGTAGACCACACCTGTGACGATAAAAGGAATCGTCGAGTCAAGCTGCCCCAGATAAGCACCGAGCAGTGGGCCGACCGCCACCCCGATGTTGATCGCCAGATAGCGCATAGAGAAGACGCGGAACCGCTTTTCCTTGTCGGTCAGATCTGCCATCAATGCCTGTGATACCGGCTCGAATACGGCCCGACACAGACCGGATAAGGCGTTTAGCAGCATGAAGAACAGCATCCCTTTCCCGAAGGCAAAACCGATAAAAACAAAGACCCATGTATACAGCGCGGTCATCATGACCCGCCTGCGCCCAATCCGGTCGGAAATCGCCCCGCCGATAAATCCACCGACCGTCCCAGCCAGCGGACCTGCGCCAATCGTAAGCCCGATCATCAAGGGGCTCATATCTGTGCTCTTCGCCAGATAGAGCGCCAGAAACGGCATGCTCATCGACTGTGCTGCCCGCACAAACACCGTTCCCACGATCAGTGAATAGACGATGGGATGAAATTCTTGAAAATATGTACGTAACCTGTTCATGTTTTCCCCCCACTGTTCTGCCAGGCGTAACCGGCAAAACAGATGCAGTTAATTTTTCATCATTTTAGGAGGGAAACAGATATTCGTCAAACGAAATTTTTCAATGAATCTAATCAAAAATTTTCATCACAACTAACATACAATGAAGGTGGGAGACGAATGATCTTATCCAAAGCACGAATTACAGCAATCGGCTCTTATGTCCCAGAAAAAATCCTGTCCAATGATGACCTGTCCAAGCTGGTCGAGACCAATGACGAATGGATCACCCAGCGCACTGGGATCAAGGAACGCCGGGTCTCCGCCGAAGATGAATTTACCACCAACCTCGCGATCAACGCCGTGCAGAACATGATCGACCGCTACCAGGTCAGCGTAAGCGATGTGGACTTCATTCTTGTCTGCACCTCCACACCCGACTACTCGTTCCCAAGCGTCGCCAGTCAGATTCAGGCGCATTTTCAGATTGAGCAGACAGGTGCTGTCGATGCCAATGCAGTCTGTGCCGGATTTGCCTATGGTCTGTATATGGCGAACGGTCTGGTCACCTCCGGACTCAACCGCAAAGTGCTGGTGGTCGGTGCCGAGACCATGTCCAAGGTGATGGATTACACCGACCGCACGACCTGTATCCTGTTCGGTGACGGAGCCGGAGCGGTGCTGGTCGAATATGACGAAGAGCAACCGAGCTTCATCGCATCCCATGTCGGGGCAAAAGGCGACGGCGGAATCCATCTGTACCGCAGCGGTCTCTCCACCAAAATGGGCGGGCGGGACCTCATCGCCAACGGCTGTCTCGTCCAAAACGGCCGGGAAGTCTACCGATGGGCCGTCAACACCGTACCTGCCGGCATGCGAGAGCTGATGAAAACCGCCGAGATGAGCATGGATCAAGTCAGCTGGTTCGTCCCTCACAGCTCCAACATGCGTATGCTCGAATCTATCTGCGATAAGGCTGGCTTCCCGGTGGAGCGCATGCTCGTCAGCCTGGTCGAATACGGCAATACCAGTGCGGCCTCCATCCCGCTCTCGATTGACAAGGGCATCCGCAACGGCTCGGTGAAAAACGGCGACACGATGCTTTTATACGGCTTTGGCGGCGGTCTGACCCATGCAGGCCTGCTGATTCACTGGAACACAAAAACCCCTGCTTCCTAACCTGGTCAAGACCCCATTTTGTAGACAGTAAGAAAAACCCCGGCCGTTAGGCCGCAAGCTGACGCCTGTATTCTATAGGGGTCAGCTTGTTTAATTTGATTTGCAGACGCTCTTCATTGTAAAAACGGATATATTCCTCAATTCTCCTTTGTAGCTCATCAACTGTTGATATATGATAAGGATAGAGTGCTTCTGCTTTTAAATGTGAGAAGAAACTCTCTATAGCGGCATTGTCATGACAATTGCCGCGGCGAGACATGCTGATTTGGGCGCCAACCTTCGCCAGCATGTCTTGGTACGCATAAGACGTGTATTGGCATCCCTGATCGCTGTGAACGATCAAGCCAGTCACGTCTTTTTGATTTTCAAAAGCTTTCTTAAAGGTATTTAAAACAAGTGTTGTATCGTTACGCAAGGCCACCTGGTATGCTACGATCTCTTTGGTACACAAATCTTTAATTGCTGAAAGGTACAGCCACGTATCGGCAACTGCGTATTGTGTAATATCGGTTACCCATTTTTCAGTAGGTGCTTTGGCTGTAAAATTACGTTGTAATAGATTCTCCGCCACTCTTGGTACAGAGCCATCTCCTTGTGGATTTGACTTACGTTTCACACGAATAATGGATCGAATCCCCATCTCTTGCATCAAACGTAGCACTTTCTTATGATTCACAACCCAACCTTCGCGCTGGAGTTCAGCCTGAATCCGTCGATATTCATATTGCTTGTGTCTCTTCAGATAAATGGCTTGGATACGAGCGGAAAGCTCTTGATCACGAATCGCCTTTTGTCGTCTTACATATTGATAGTATCCGCTTCGAGAAATGCCAAGAAAACGGCATAATTCCACAATGGGAATCTGCTCCTTTAGAGCGTCGACAACTAGCTGTTTCTCTTGCACACCTCCCGA
>NZ_VCNA01000005.1 GCF_006170445.1 Brevibacillus dissolubilis
CACGTTTAATCGATTCTGGATAGCTTTGAAACTTCTGTCCTTTTACTGCCATAAAAAATGCACCCCCTAAAGTTCATCGGTTAAACCAGGGGGTTTTTCCAATGTCTACTTTAAGGGGTGCACTTCAGTTGTTCCCAGGCGGTCTTTTTCATGCGGCTTTTTTGGAGACTTCATAAATCCGATCGACTAACCAACGGGCAATCGCGTTCGAGCTTAAGTAGAAGAAGAGAGAGTAGACGAGATGCCACTCGTGCAATCGATAAAAATCCAGCCAGATAAACAACGGTTCACCTACGAATGCACTAAACAGACTCATTCCGAGCATCCCGTTGAAATATCCCCGGCCCGTCGGAAAAAAGCTATAGACCAGCATAAACAGGGTGGGAACAAGTGTGAGATCAGCAGGAAGCAGGGGAGGCATCGTCTGAATCAGCTTATCAGGATAGCTCCACCATAATAACTCGGTTCCGATGCTATCCAGTACGATCGCCATCATGGCTAGCAACATCCCATAGATAAGGATTTGAGGCAGTCTTTTTTTATCGACAAGCTTCCACCAGATAAACCATGGGACGATGGCGAGGACGAGCAGCAGCCACCATTTCCAGCTTAAGAATTCGTCGGATATCCAGTGCTGATAAGCGATGTTCTGCAGGATTTCTTTTGTCTGTTGGACCTGTTCATACGACGGATAGCCTTGGTTCATACGAAGCACACCCTTTCCAATTGAACGATTGCTACCTAAACATCAAATATAGGTTTTGCCTTGAAGGTGGGTTTCATGATCTCCTGATTTTTACATATTAGATAGTTGTAAAATGGGCATATTAAAAAAACTAAAGGGGAAAAACAGGTCTCAGGTCTCATACCGTATAAAAAGGGGCTGTTCACCTTGTATGAGGGAATAATCAGTCTGGTCTGGCTGGGGATCACATGGAGGTCAGGAGCGTGGCGCGAATGGAGGAGCTTCTATTCCACCATTCTGTATTACATCATTGGTGATTTGCTGTACAATTTTGTATACTATCAGCACCCATTGTGGACATACGGTTCAAGCATGCCCGTCCCGTCGCATACATGGACCAACCTGTGGTATACCTTTTTTATCGTGCCGCTTCATCTGCTCAATTTTCTTTATTTCTTTCCCAAAAGCAGAGGGAAGGCGATCCTTTATATCCTAGCGTGGGCCTCCTTTTACTTTGCATTGGAGTCTTTGTTCAAGTCACTTGGTTATTTTTATCATGCTCATGGATGGAATGTGGGATGGAGCTTTGCTTTTAATCTGATGCTGTTTTCGATGGTACGTCTGCATTTTGTCAATCCGTTGCTTGCGTGGGGGATTCAAGCCGTGATCATGCTCTTGTTCTGGTCTGTTTTTCCTGTACCGAGAGCGTATATCAAATAGCTCGACCACATTTTTTGGACATCCCAAGCATAAAGTCAAGCCTGGCTCGTATACATAGTACAAAGTGTTAGACGAGGAGGGTATCTTAGGATGAAAAAAATGCAGCAGGTAACCAAATTGACAGCGGTACTCGGATTAAGTGCAATGCTCATGACAGGTTGTGGTCTGTTTGGCCCCGAGCAGGAGACCAGCGCACCGATCGACGCGCCGCCGGGTACGGAGGTAAGCGTGGACGGAATCTCAACTGACCCGAATGCTGCCGCAGGTGATCAGGCCAGCGCAGAAGCAACCCAAGGCTCAGTTGATCGCATGGTCTATCTGCAGGACGCCAACGGTTATGTCGTACCGGTATCCCTGACCCTGCCGAAGTCGGAGGGCGCTGCCAAACAAGTGCTCACCTACATGGTAAAAGGCGGCCCGGTGGAGACTCTGCTCCCAGAAGGCTTTACCCCGATTCTGCCGGAAGGTACCAAGGTGCTTGGCATGACGATCAAGGATGGGACAGCTACCGTAGACTTTTCACCAGAGTTCAAGAAATATGAGGCAAAAGATGAAAAGAAAATCCTCGACGCTGTAACCCGCGCGATGACTGAGTTCACACAAGTCAAAAACGTATCAGTCTGGGTGAATGGTACCCCGCTTACCGAAATGCCAAAAGAGAATACCCCATTGAGTCTGATGAACCGCAACCACGGGATTAACATGGAGCTGGCTGACAATGCGATTCCAGGCCGCACCACTCCGGTGACCGTCTACTTTCAAGGGCAGCTCGATGACAAGCGCAGTTATTTTGTACCTGTCACCCGTCTGATCCCAGAGACCAAGGAGCTGGCCAAAGCGGTCGTCGAAGAACTGATCAAAGGGCCAAAAGAAGGCTCCCCGCTGTTCAGCTCGCTCTTGAATACGACCAAAGTGCTCGGCGTGGAAGAGAAAAACGGAACGCTCGTCGTCAACCTCTCCGAAGATGTGCTGAAGTATGACAGCGGCAAGGAAGCCAATCCAGAAGCGATGGAATCTCTGGTGCTGTCGCTGACTGAGAGCACGGGGCTCAAGCAAGTCCAACTCATGGTAGAGGGTAAACCGCTCACGGCTGCGGGTTCCATGGACTTCTCCAAACCGGTTTCCCGTCCGATGACACTCAATGCCATCCAGTTCTAAACAAGCCCCACGCCCTGTTTGGCGTGGTTTTTCTTTGCAACAGGCGCAAAAGTGGCAGAAGCCGTCCCGCAACTGGTATAATAAGCCGGAGTGCCACAGGGCTTACGTGGGCAACGCTAATCCACATTTGACGAAACAATCACAGGAGGAACATAGCATGAGACCAGATGGACGCGCGCAAGACCAATTGCGCCCCGTTAAAATTACCCGCAATTACATCAAACACGCGGAAGGTTCTTGCTTGATCGAAGTAGGAGACACGAAAGTGATTTGCACCGCTACCTTGGAAGAACGTGTGCCGCCATTCATGCGCGGTGGCGGAAAAGGCTGGATTACCGCTGAGTATTCCATGCTCCCGCGCGCCACAGAGACCCGCAATGCCCGTGAATCTGCCAAAGGCAAAGTAAGCGGCCGCACCATGGAAATCCAACGCCTGATCGGACGCGCGCTCCGTTCCGTGGTCAATCTCGAAGCGATGGGCGAGAAAACGATCTGGCTGGACTGCGATGTCATCCAGGCAGACGGCGGTACCCGCACCGCGTCGATCACAGGTGCTTTTGTCGCGATGGTGGATGCGATGCGCAAGCTGGTCGACAACGGAACATGGAAACAGTTCCCGATCACCGACTACCTCGCCGCTACATCTGTCGGGATCATCGAGGGCAATGCCGTGCTCGACCTCAACTATAAGGAAGATTCCAGCGCGATCGTCGATATGAATATCGTCATGACCGGCGCCGGCAAATATGTCGAGCTGCAGGGTACAGGGGAAGAAGCACCATTCTCTGCTGACCAGCTGCACGAGCTCCTCACCCTGGGCGGCAAAGGCGTCAACAGTCTGATCCAAGCACAAAAAGAAGCACTCGGCGAAGTGGCCCTGTTCCAAGCAGCACAGCCTGAGACCGCAACACCAGAACTGGCAACCGCTTCCGTCAAACCAGAAATCACTACGTAAATGGAGTCAACCATCATGAGTAACGAAACCACAACCAAAAGAGTCGTCCTCGCTACCCGCAACCAAGGCAAGGTGCGCGAATTCAACCGACTGTTCGCTCCGCTCGGCTGGGAGGTAGTCAGCCTCGCCGAATACCCAGATGCACCAGAGGTCGTCGAGGACGGCGACACCTTCGAGGCCAATGCGATCAAGAAGGCCAAAACCATCGCCAATCACTTGGGCATCACCGCCATTGCCGACGATTCCGGCTTGGAAGTAGATGCTCTCCAAGGAGCGCCTGGCGTCTATTCTGCCCGCTATGCGGGTGAGCAGGCGACAGACGAGGACAACTGGCGCAAGCTGCTCGCAGAGCTCAAGGACACCCCACTCGCCCAGCGCACCGCACGCTTCCGCTGCACGCTGGCCTACATCGAGCCGGGAGAGGATTTCACTCCGATCATTGCGACCGGTACATGTGAAGGCGTGATCGCCCACGAGCCGTTCGGCACCAATGGCTTCGGATACGATCCGGTCTTTTTCCTGCCGCAGCGCCTGTGCACGATGGCCCAACTATCCAGCGAAGACAAAAATCAGATCAGCCACCGCGCTCACGCCATGCAAAACCTGCTTGAAAAAATCAGGGGGTAACCGGATGAGCATTCTGATCATGAGCGACACCCACGGCCTCGTTCGCGAGGTCAAACAGGTTGTCGAACGGCACCAAGTCGACATGATTCTGCATTGTGGAGACTTCTGTACCGACAAAAGCAAAGAACCGTTCACCGCGATGAAGCTGGTGCGCGGCAACTGTGATACCGACAGAGATGTGCCCGAGGAGCGGACGACACACCACGGTGCGCTGACCATCTATCAGACCCACGGCCATCTCTACGGCGTCAAAAGCTCTCTGTTGAAGCTTCACTACAGAGGCGAAGAGACGGGAGCCAATGTCGTCATCTTCGGTCACTCGCACTATCCAGTCTGTGCCGAGGAACGCGGCATCCTGTTCCTCAACCCCGGCAGTCTGCAGCTGCCCAGAGGCTTCGAAGTCCCTACATACGCGATCCTGACCGAGACGAAGTCCGACGCGGATTCTGTCGACGTCACAGTGACATTTTACGACCATAACGGACAAGTCAACCCAAAGCGCGGCGGTCAATTTTCACTCCGCCGCTAGGCTTTGGGGTATCTTGATATTTTTATGGTATGTGTTATACTGAAGTGGTTATAATGGCAGGTAAATTGCTCTATTTACATAGGTTCACTGTGTTCTGAAAGCAATGTTCTTGGATTCAATCTAGGAGGGGAAGTTTAAGTGGTAGCAAAATGGGAAAAGTTAGAGAATAACCAAGGTGTGCTGACGGTAGAGGTGGATGCCGCTCAAGTAGACACAGCCTTGGATCAAGCATTTAAAAAGGTTGTTCAAAAAGTTAACGTTCCTGGTTTCCGCAAAGGGAAAATGCCGCGCAAACTGTTTGAAGCGCGTTTTGGTGTAGAATCTCTTTATCAAGAAGCACTTGATATCCTTCTTCCAACTGCTTACGGACAAGCTGTTCAAGAGACTGGCATCGAGCCGGTTGACCGTCCAGAAGTTGACGTAGAAAAAATGGAAAAAGGCCAAAACCTCGTTTTCAAAGCGACCGTTACTGTTAAGCCTGAAGTAAAACTCGGCGACTACAAAGGTCTTGCTATCGAAGAAAAAGACTTCACGGTTGGCGATGAGCAACTCAACGCAGAACTCAAGCGTATGCAAGAGCGTCACGCTGAGCTTGTAGTGGTAGAAGAGGGCGCAGCACAAAACGGTGATATCGTTATTATCGATTTCGAAGGCTTCCAAGACGGCGTTGCGTTCGAAGGCGGTAAAGCAGAGAACTATTCTCTGGAACTCGGTTCCAACACCTTCATCGCAGGCTTCGAAGAGCAACTCGTCGGCCTCGTAAAAGGCGAAGAGAAAGATATCACTGTAACCTTCCCTGAAGAATACCATTCTCCAAGCCTCGCTGGTAAGGAAGCTGTCTTCAAAGTAAAATTGAACGACATCAAGCGCAAAAACCTGCCAGAACTCGATGACGAGTTTGCAAAAGACGTAAGCGAATTCGACACAATCGACGAGCTGAAAGCTGACGTGAAAGCGAAGCTTGAAGAACGTTCCGCTAACGAGAAAGATCAGTACGTTCGTGAACAACTCGTGCTCAAAGCTGGTGACAACGCAGAAGTGGAAATCCCTGCTGTGATGATCGAAAACGAACTCGATACCATGGTTCGTGAATTCGAACAACGTCTCCAAATGCAAGGCATGAGCCTCGACCTGTACTTCCAATTCTCCGGTATGGATGAGAGCGCACTCCGCGATCAAATGCGTACTGATGCTGGCTCCCGCGTGAAAACCGCACTCGTTCTCGATGCGATCGCTCAAGCGGAAGGTATCAAGGTAGAAGAAGAAGATGTCAACGCTGAGCTTGAGAAGCTCGCTGGTATGTACAACCGTCCTGCTGACGAACTTCGTCGTATTTTCGCAGCTCAAGACGGTCTGCGCGGTCTCGTATACGACATCGCTACCCGCAAAACCGTTGATTTCCTCGTTGCAAATCGTTAAGCAACCGCATAAGCTTATGGAAGAGCACAAGGCACGAGCGTATTTCGTGCCTTGTTTTTCCACCAACCACCATCCAATTTTGTACATATTCGGTAGAGGAGGTCAGTCCCTATGCTAATCCCTATGGTCATTGAGCAAACCAGTCGCGGAGAGCGTGCGTACGATATTTACTCTCGTCTTCTCAAAGATCGGATTATCTTTCTGGGTAGCGGCATCGATGATGATGTAGCGAACTTGGTAGTAGCCCAGATGCTTTTCTTGGCTGCGGAAGACCCTGACAAAGACATCAGTCTGTACATAAATTCCCCAGGTGGTTCTGTCACTGCGGGAATGGCTATCTATGATACCATGCAGCACATCAAGCCTGATGTATCCACAATCTGCATCGGGATGGCTGCCAGCATGGGTGCTGTCCTTCTTGCAGCAGGGGCAAAAGGAAAACGCTACGCTCTACCAAACGCAGAAGTGATGATCCATCAGCCGCTCGGCGGTGTGCGTGGTCAGGCGGAGGATATCCGCATCCATGCTGACTGGATTCTCAAAACCAAACGCCAGTTGAATGAGATTCTGGCAGAACGCAGCGGTCAGCCATATGAAGTGGTGGAGCGCGATACCGACCGTGACAACTTCATGTCCGCACAGGAAGCGAAGGAGTACGGTTTGGTGGATGCTGTTATCGACCGTGTAGGTGACCGCAAGTAATCGACCAGATGAGAGGTGAACCCCATGTTTAAATTTAACGATGACAAGGGCCAATTGAAATGCTCTTTCTGCGGTAAATCACAGGAACAAGTGCGTAAGCTTGTAGCTGGTCCTGGAGTTTACATCTGCGACGAATGTATCGAACTTTGCACGGAGATCGTCCAAGAAGAACTCGGTACAGACGACGAAATCGATATGAAAGAAGTACCGAAGCCGCTGGAAATCCGTAAAATCCTCGATGATTATGTCATCGGTCAGGACTTGGCGAAGAAATCCCTGGCGGTTGCGGTCTACAATCACTATAAGCGCATCAACACTAGCTCCAAGATCGAGGACGTGGAACTCTCCAAGTCCAACATCGTGCTCATCGGTCCAACCGGTAGCGGTAAAACGCTTCTGGCGCAGACATTGGCGCGTATCCTGAATGTGCCGTTTGCCATTGCGGATGCGACTTCGCTTACCGAAGCAGGTTATGTTGGTGAAGACGTAGAGAACATCCTGCTCAAGCTGATCCAAGCTGCAGACTACGATGTAGAGAAAGCTGAAAAAGGCATCATCTACATCGACGAGATCGATAAAGTGGCACGCAAATCCGAGAACCCGTCCATCACCCGTGACGTTTCCGGTGAAGGTGTGCAGCAAGCTCTCCTCAAAATCCTCGAAGGTACGGTTGCAAGCGTTCCGCCTCAGGGTGGTCGCAAGCATCCACACCAAGAGTTCATCCAAATCGACACCTCCAACATCCTGTTCATCTGCGGCGGGGCGTTTGACGGTATCGAACAAATCATCAAGCGCCGCATCGGTAAGAAAGTGATCGGCTTTGGTGCGGACATGGTGGAAGGCGCAGTGAAGGGTGACCTCAAACCTGGCGAGTACCTCCGTTATGTACTCCCAGAAGACCTGCTCAAATTCGGTCTGATCCCTGAGTTCGTCGGACGTCTGCCAGTGCATGCGACACTTGAGCCTCTCGATGAAGAGACGCTCGTGCGCATCCTGACTGAGCCGAAGAACGCGCTCATCAAGCAATATCAAAAGCTGCTCAGCCTCGACGGCGTAGAGCTGACATTCGAAGACGGTGCCCTCATGCAGATCGCCAAAGAAGCGATCAAGCGTAACACCGGTGCGCGCGGTCTGCGTGCGATCATCGAACAGATCATGCTCGACATGATGTACGAATTGCCATCCCGTGAAGACGTAGAGAAGTGCGTCATCACGGAAGAAGTGGTTCGTGACAAAGTGAAGCCGCAGCTGACCAACAAGGAAGGCGACGTCATCCGCAGCGAAAGCGCGTAGGATTGACATCTCACGCATTCACACAGATAACCATCTCTCCTGAAAAGGAGAGGTGGTTTTTTTGTTTACTCCCTGCCAGCATCGGTAATACTACACAATATAGTTTTGGGTAGATACCTACAGGTGTGATGGGGAGGGATAGGAAATGAGCGAATATGCAACGTTAATCATCGGCTTACTGGAGTTGATCGTCGGTTTTATCGTTGGTATGTACTTTTGGAATCTGCTCAAAAACCAACGAACGGCCACCGCTTCTGTGGACAAGGAGTCACGCAAAGAGGTGGACCAGCTCCGCAAATTGCGAACCATGGCACTGACGGAGCCCCTGTCTGAGAAGACCAGACCCAGTAAACTCGAAGAGATCGTTGGACAAGAGGATGGTCTGAGGGCTTTGCGGGCTGCTTTGTGCGGTCCCAACCCGCAGCATGTGATTATCTATGGCCCGCCTGGTGTGGGTAAGACAGCAGCAGCTCGCGTTGTTTTGGAGAATGCCAAGCAGAATTCGATGTCACCTTTTACGCAAGAGGCCAAGTTTGTAGAGATAGACGCTACCATCGCCCGTTTTGACGAGCGGGGGATTGCCGATCCGTTGATCGGTTCTGTGCATGACCCGATCTACCAAGGGGCCGGTGCGTTGGGACAGCAGGGAATCCCGCAGCCCAAACCAGGAGCAGTGACCAAAGCACACGGAGGCATCTTGTTCCTCGATGAGATTGGGGAGCTGCACCCTGTACAGATGAACAAGCTGTTAAAAGTATTGGAAGACCGCAAAGTGATGCTCGAGAGTGCTTACTACAGCGAAGAGAACAACCAGATCCCGTCGCACATTCATGAGATTTTTAAATACGGTCTGCCGGCTGACTTCCGTCTGGTCGGAGCGACTACACGTACACCGGAAGAGATACCGCCAGCGCTTCGTTCGCGTTGTCTGGAGATTTTCTTCCGTCCCCTGAAGTCCAAAGAGATCGGCAGTATCGTCGAGACCGCCGTCAAAAAGATGGATATCGACATCGTACCAGAGGCGATCAGCGTGATTCAGCGTTATGCCACCAATGGACGGGAAGCGATCAATACCCTGCAGATTGCCGCAGGGATCAGCATGACAGAAGGACGGATTACAGTCGAAGCCTCTGACGTAGAATGGGTGGTGCACAGCAGCCAGAAATCCCCACGCCACGAGCGTCAGGTACATGAGCAACCACAGGTAGGACTTGTCTCAGGTCTTGCTGTCTATGGCCCGAATATGGGTGCATTGATGGAGATCGAGGTGACAGCTACACTCGCCGCCATGCCGGGCGCTGGACGTGTCACCATGACAGGTCTGGTCGAGGAAGAGGAGCTGGGCAACCGCAGCCGTACCATCCGCCGCAAATCCATGGCCAAAGGCTCGATCGACAACGTCCTGACCGTTCTGCACCGTCTGGGCTCCCAGCCGTATGATTATGATCTGCATATCAATTTTCCTGGCGGTGTACCAGTCGACGGTCCATCTGCCGGTGTGGCGATTGCGACCGCGATCTATTCCGCAATCCATCATAAGCCGATCGACAACCTGCTTGCGATCACTGGGGAGATCAGTATTCACGGTAAAGTCAAGCCAGTCGGTGGTGTCGTCGCCAAGGTAGAGGCAGCCCGTCAAGCGGGAGCGACACGTGTCTTGATTCCACAGGAGAACTGGCAGAGTATCTTTGCCGATATGGAGGGCATCGAGATCATCCCGCTCACCACGATTGATGAAGCATTACGCCTTGCGTTTCTGGATGAAGCCGGGCAGGAAGAATCGGAAGAAACAACCGATCTGTCATTTATTCCGCTTGCGACAGATGGCTTTGCTCCCTCTCCTTTTCAGGTGTAAAACCGTATAGTGAAGGGCTCCCAACTGTCTGATTGCAAGCCGTAAGACACAGGGAGTCCACTTGTTTTGCCATCGTTTTGCCGTATTGGAACAAGAAAGCGCCCGCAAATTAGACATTGACTGTCGTTTACGCTACAATGGAACGAAAACAAGGATACATTTGACAATAGGATTGGGAGGTGCTTGGCCATGAGCGAATCTAATAAAGAGCGTGAAATTCCTTTATTACCGCTGCGTGGATTGCTTGTCTATCCAAGCATGGTGCTGCATCTGGATGTAGGGCGCGAGAAGTCAATCAAAGCGCTGGAACGTGCCATGGTGGACGACAATAAGATCTTACTGGCCACACAAGAAGAGGTACAGATCGAGGAACCGGGAACCGAGCAGATCTATCGTGTCGGTACGGTTGCCCGTGTCAAGCAAATGCTCAAACTGCCCAACGGTACCATCCGTGTGCTGGTTGAGGGATTACAACGTGCCAAGATCGAGGATTACGTACAAGAAGACGACTTTTTCCTCGTGACAATTACATATTTAGAAGAAACCAAAGTGGACGAAAATGAAGTAGAAGCATTGATGCGAACGGTTCTTCAGCATTTTGAACAATACATCAAGCTGTCCAAAAAGGTGTCCCCGGAGACATTCACCTCGGTAAGTGATATCGACGAGCCGGGCCGTCTCGCTGATGTGATCGCTTCCCACCTGCCGCTCAAGATGAAGGATAAGCAAGAGGTGCTCGAAGCCGTCGATGTACTCCAACGTCTGGAAATCCTGCTCAATATCCTCAACAATGAGCGCGAAATCCTGGAGCTGGAGCGCAAAATCAGCACCCGCGTCAAGAAGCAGATGGAAAAAACGCAGAAGGAATACTACCTGCGTGAACAGATGAAAGCCATCCAAAAAGAGCTGGGCGACAAAGAAGGCCGTCAGGGTGAAATCGACGAGCTGCGCAACCAGCTGGAAAAATCGGACGCTCCTGAGCGGATCAAGATCAAGATCGAAAAAGAGATCGACCGTCTGGAAAAAATGCCGGGCAGCTCTGCCGAGAGCGGTGTCATCCGCACCTATATCGACACCCTGCTGGCACTCCCTTGGACGCGTCAGACCGTCGACAACCTCGATATCAGCCACGCTGAGCAAGTGCTGGATGAAGACCACTACGGCTTGGAAAAGCCTAAAGAGCGTATTTTGGAGTATATCGCGGTACAGAAGCTGGTCAACTCCATGCGCGGCCCGATTCTCTGCCTCGTAGGCCCTCCTGGTGTGGGTAAGACCTCTCTGGCCAAATCCATCGCCCGTGCGCTTGGACGTGAATTCGTCCGCATCTCACTTGGTGGCGTGCGTGACGAAGCAGAGATCCGTGGTCACCGCCGTACCTATGTCGGCGCGATGCCAGGCCGCATCATCCAAGGAATGAAAAATGCCGGTACGGTAAATCCAGTCTTCCTGCTCGATGAGATCGACAAGCTGGCTTCCGACTTCCGTGGCGATCCGTCTTCCGCGCTCTTGGAGGTACTCGATCCGAACCAGAACGAGACCTTCAGCGACCACTATATCGAAGAGACCTATGACTTATCCAATGTCATGTTCATCACCACAGCCAACTCTCTGCACACGATCCCAGGCCCGCTCCTCGACCGTATGGAGACCATCTCCATCTCTGGCTACACCGAGGTAGAGAAGCTTCATATCATGCAGGATTACCTGTTGCCAAAGCAGATGGAAGATCACGGCTTGGGTAAGGATAAGCTGCAGGTATCAGAAGATGCCCTGCAGAAGGTGATCCGCCAGTACACCCGTGAAGCAGGCGTGCGCAACCTCAACCGTGAAGCCGCCAACATCTGCCGCAAAGCTGCGAAGATCATCGTCAGCGGCGAAAAGAAAAAGGTCGTCATCACACCAAACACCGTAGAGTCCCTGCTCGGCAAACCACGCTACCGCTATGGTCTGGCTGAGAAGGAAGATCAGGTGGGAGCAGTAACAGGTCTGGCTTGGACCTCTGTCGGCGGTGACACGCTCAACATCGAGGTCAGCGTATTCCCTGGCAAAGGGAAGCTAACCCTGACCGGTCAACTCGGTGACGTGATGAAAGAATCGGCACAGGCGGCATTCAGCTATATCCGTTCCCGTGCCAAAGAACTCAACATCGACCCAGAGTTCAACGATAAGAACGATATCCACATCCATGTGCCAGAAGGTGCCATCCCTAAAGACGGACCATCTGCCGGGATTACCATGGCGACAGCGCTCGTCTCCGCGCTTACAGGTGTGCCTGTACGAAGAGATGTCGGGATGACCGGTGAGATCACCCTGCGCGGCCGTGTACTGCCAATCGGCGGTCTCAAGGAGAAGAGCCTTGCCGCTCACCGTGCCGGACTGACCACTGTCATTTTGCCAGCCGAGAACGAAAAGGATCTCGAGGACATCCCAGAAAGCGTCCGCCAAGAAATAACCTTCCATCCGGTCGAGCATCTGGATGAAGTATTAAAAATTGCATTAGCGAAAGAGACTGTGAAAAGCAAATGAAAATTAACTCAGCAGAATTTATCATAAGTGCAGTAGGACCTGATCAATATCCAAAGACCGGCCTGCCAGAGATTGCTCTGGTAGGTCGCTCCAATGTAGGGAAGTCATCCCTCATCAACCGGATGCTTCAGCGTAAGGCGCTGGCTCGTACCTCACAGAGACCGGGCAAGACGCAGACGCTCAACTATTTTTTGGTCAACAAAGACATGTATTTCGTGGACTTCCCAGGCTACGGGTATGCGAAGGTGGCCAAATCGATCAAATCCCAATGGGGCAAAATGATCGACACTTACCTCACGTCCCGTAAAGAGCTTAAATTCGTCGTTCAGCTGGTCGATATCCGTCATGCGCCGAGCAAAGACGATATCGCGATGTATGACTGGTGCAAAGCGATCGGGCTGCCGACCATCATTGTGGCGACCAAAGGCGACAAAATCGCCCGAGGTAAATACCAGCAGCACCTCAAAATCATCCGTCAGGCGCTGAATTTCCGTCCGGAGGATACCATGATCGTCTTTTCATCTGAGACCGGAGTGGGTAAAGATGAACTGTGGGGCGAAATCCTGCGCCGTCTGAAAATGGCGGACGAAGTGGAGCAAGCGGACGTGGAGCTTGCTCGGGCAGATGTAACAGAACAAGTGGTAGACCGTCCTGATGCTAACGAAAATGAAGTGGAAGCAGAGTCGCCTGCTGCAAGTGCAGAGAGAGGGTAGCGGGAGGATTCCTCTTTTTTGCAGGGAGGAAGAGAGATGAAACGGACAGAGCCTTTTGCGATACGTGGAGTAATCGAGGGATTTTATGGCAAGCCATGGAGTCACGAGGAACGTCTGGATATGCTGGACTTCATGGGACGCCACGGCTTCAATGCGTATTTTTATTCTCCAAAAGATGATCCATATCTACGCGACAATTGGCAAGCACCGCATCCAGCTGATCAATTGGCGCACATCGATGCACTGATCCAGCAGGCCAAGGCGTGCGGGCTGCATTTTTACTATTGCCTAAGCCCTGGGGTCAGCATGGAATACGCCAATGAAGCCCATGTGGATTTGGTGGTGCAGAAGTTCAAGTTCATGTACCTGCGCGGGGTTCGTCATTTCACTCTGTTGTTTGACGATATCCCGCAACAATTGATGCACGAAAAAGACCGGAACCGCTTTGAACACGTGGCAGACGCCCATGCGCAGACCGTCGTGCAGGTGTGGGAGTTGTTGCAGAGCTTCGGCGGGGTGGAGCGGTTCGTCGTCTGTCCTACCGTGTATAACGGAATCGGGCGCGAGCCTTACATCAGTTATCTTGGCGCAAACATTCCGAAAGATATCGCGATTTTCTGGACGGGACGCTTCGTCTGTTCGCCGCACCTGACCGACGGGGATGCGATCCGTTTTGCCGAATACACAGGACACCAACCGCTTTATTGGGATAACTATCCGGTCAACGATCTGGCGATGATCCACGAGCTGCACCTAGGGCCGCTGATGCACCGTGATCCACAGCTTTACCTGCACTCTCACGGCTATGTCTGTAACGCGATGGAGCATGTGGAAAGCTCCAAGATCCCGCTGATCACCATTGCAGACTATCTCAATGACCCAGAAGGCTATGACCCGGACAAATCCTACCGCAGAGCGATTGAAGAAGTGGTGGGCTACGAGGATGCGGAGCCGTTCATGCTGTTTGCTGACAATGTGCGAAGCTCCTTCCTCAATGATCTGGAGTCGCCCAATCTGATGGATGTCCTGCATGATTTCCGCTTTCAGTTCCTGCACGGACAACAGGAAGTGGCTGTGGCTCTGCTCCGGGAGACCTTCGAGGAGATGGAAGAGAGTGCCACCTATCTCTTGACCCGGATGAAAAACCACAAGCTTGCCCGCGAGACACATGCCTGGATCAAGAAGTACAGCTATTGGGCCAAGGTGGGGCAGGCGGCGACCAAGCTGATCGATGCCGGCCGGAAGGGGCGGATGATCAGCGCGGGGATGCAGCTGGTGAAGCTAAAGCACTGGCTGAGAAAAGCAGACCGCATGCCAGAGCGAGTCTGTGGCAGCGTGATGAAGCTGTTTGCCGAAGCGGTGCTCTTGGAAGTGAAGAAGCAGCGGATTTAAGTCTATCTAAGTCTAAGTAATAAAAAACCATGCCAGCCTCCGAATAGGGAGGAAGGGCATGGTTTTTTTTTGGTTTGTCAGAATGTTACGGTGTAGGGGTGTTTACGGATGTTCTGCCGGACTGCTGGCGGCATCGGTATCATCTGTTGCAACGCCTGCCGGGGATGTCACAGGTACGACAGATAAAGGGACATAAACAGTCAGCCCTGCGTAGCTGATTTGGATGATGGTGTTGCCTTCACTGACTCCAGTCAGCAAGCCGTTGGCGCCAACTGTCGCGATCAGGCTGTCATCGCTTGTGTAGACTGCCTGACTGGTCGCATCTTCGGTCGTCCCATCCTGCATGGTGGCGTTTACGGTCAATTGCTGCGTACCGTATACCTCCAGCGTGATGGAAGATGGTTCGGCGGTCAGGAATTCAACAGTTGGTTCGGGTTCAGAGACGGCGATGTCTATGGATTCTCTCACACTTTCCCCAAACTGGTTTTTGGCATAGACAGAATACGTGTACGCGTTGCCAAGACTTACAGTGGAATCGGTGAAGCTGGTATCTGTTCCTTCATAGATAACCTGCCCATCGCGGTAGACTGCATAGCTGTCCGCCTTGGAATGCGGTGTCCATGTCAGGGTAGCAGCAGTTGGTGTCACTTCGGCTGCCTGTGGATTCAAGCCAGAAGCGGCAAAGTTATATCCGGTGGCTTGATTTTGATAGGAGGTATTGTCATAGGCGGTCTGGGTAGAGAGCTCACTTAGTTTCCAGTTGCCAATCAATCCGTTTTCGTTCCCGCTTAATCCGTGTACGAGGTCGGTCATGATCTGGCTTTCGGTGCGTGCGCCTCTCCAGACACGTACATCAGCCAGCCAGCCTTTGAAGTCGTAGTCTGGTCGGTTCACATCCGAGAAGTTTCCGATGACGATCCCTTTGGTCACTGTACGGTTGCTCATAACCGGATTGATATAATGTTGGAGCTGTTGTTTTTGACCATTGACGTAGAGTTCCAGGCGGTCTGCTCCAAGTTGTCCGTTGGTAAACACAGCCGCTACGTGCGCCCAATCATCAAACGTTTTGTTAACAGGAATCCCAAGTAGATTATTTTCACCTGTATTAAATCCGAAGTAGCCATTTACAAACTCAAGGTCATAATAGCCATTCCAGCTAAATGGCATGGCTTTGTTTTTTCGATCCTTCCATTTGACCCAGAACTCTACGGTTGTCTGTGCATTGGCGGTTAGATCGCTGGAGAGGTTATCAGCCAGAAGCTTGTCATCCTCCCCGTCAAAATAGAGTGAGTCTCCATGAGGCGGCTCCTTTGGAATCACCGGGTCTTTAAAATCGATCTCAAACATGTTGGAGGAGACCGCTGTGGTGGCACCGGTGATTTTGGCAGGATCGACCGTCACATAGGCGTTCTTCACGTCATTGCTGTTGGTATGGTATACAGCTTGGCCTGTGAAGGAGACCGTAAACTCCTGATTGCTGATGCGTGTTACCTGATAGCCGATACCTTCTGGAAGGTTATGCACGGTGACACCTGTGCCAAGATCATCGGCGAAGGATGCATTGGTGAGACGGACGTTTTGGACTGTGGTGATGCTGCCATCGTTGGCGTCTGCTTCAGGTACGGTCAAAAGAGAAGTCTGCAGGATCGGAGACAGCTTGGTTTTGATGAATTCGACCTCACCCAGACGGATGGTATTCGTGTTGTTGCCGCCCGGACCTGTGAAGACAACCTTATAGGCTTTGTACGTGACAGGCTGGTCGAGCATGAATTCTTTTTTCACACCAAGTTTCCAGTCAGAAGCGGTCTGATTGCCGCCAATCGCTTGCCAGGAGCTTGGGGTGGCTGGTTCATTGGAGCCGTACAGTTGCCAGGAGGCAGGGGCTTCCTTGGTGGTCGCAGGCATGGAGACATCGGAAAACGGGGTCATCGTGTATTTGAAGATCGTTTCCTGTGCAGGGAAAGTATATTGGAACCAGATGGAGCCCGGTTTGGTACTGTCGTACGTGAACATCAAGCCGGACGAAATGACATCATCAAAAATCTTGTAAAAGAGACCACTGTTCGGGGAAGCAGAAGCGGTTCCAGACGGTGTGGTATCGCCCGTCATTTTCGGCACCAGATCGGCATCCTTTACGGAGAATTTGAAAGGTTTGGTCGTCAGGTCAGAAGTGAGATTGGTGTAATTGATTCCGATGATTTTGTTTTTGTTAACCGTAACAGAGGCATCGTCGATGATGGAACTGCCCACATTGGCTGCATTTCCGGTAAAAGAGATACGTAGGGAACGGTTATCGTTCTCCAGTTTGGCATTGGATACTAAGCCTTCTGGCAGATTGTTGACGATCACATCCGCATTGGTGATATCAGAGGCAAATGTACCACTGGTCAGTGTAATGACTTGGGTTTCGGTGACACTGCCGTTATTGGCATGGGTTTCGTTGATCACTTCAGCGCTGTGCTGAAGGCGGGGATTGAACGCCCCGATCAACTCGACTTCCCCCAGACGGATGGTATTGGTGTTGTTGCCGCCTGGACCTGTAAAGACAACTTTATAAGCTTGATATGTGACAGGTTCATCGAGCATGAATTCTTTTTTCACACCAAAGGTCCAGTCGGAAGCAGTCACATTCCCTCCGATCGCCTGCCAGGAGTTAGGGTTGGCTGGATCATTGGAGCCATACAGTTGCCAGGAGGTAGGAGCTTCCTTAGCAGTTAAAGGCATGGAAGACTCGGTGTATGGGGTAAAGGAGTATTTAAAAATCGTCTCCTGTGCAGGGAACGTATACTGGAACCAAATGGAGCCCGGTTTGGTTTGGTCGTAAGTGAACATCAAGCCGGACGAGATACTGTCATCAAAGATCTTGTAAAAGAGACCGCCGGAAGCGGAAGCAGTGCCAATCGGCTCGGTATCATTCGTCATTTTGGGCACCAAATCATTATCGGTTACAGAGAAGGTAAACGGTTTGCTCGTCAAATCAGAAGGAACCGCAGCAGAAGCGAGTCCGATGATTTTGCTCTGAGGGATGGTGATGGTAGCATGATTGATTACAGAACTCCCTACAAAAGAGGCATTCTTGGTAAAAGCAAGCTTCAATTTGTTGGTACTCCCAGTTGGGACTGTGACAGTGGTCTCCAAGCCCTCCGGCAGATTATTGACGATTACGTCCGAACTGGTCATTCCTGTCACAAAGCTGCCGCTCGACAGCGTGATCGTCTGGGTCTCGGTGACACTGCCGTTATTGGCATGGGCTTCATTGATCGTGTCGGCACTGAGCAGAAGCTGTGGATGGTAGGGTCCGATCAGCTCTACTTCACCAAGACGAATGAGTTTGCTAGTGCTGTTGTAAGCGTTAGGACCAGTGAAGATAACCTTGAAGGCTTGATAGGTGACAGGTTGGGCGAGGACAAATTCTTTCTTTTTCCCATATTCCCAATTGGATGCGGTCATGGTGCCGCCAATTTTTTCCCAAGCACTCTCATCGGCAGGATTGTTGGAGCCATATAACTGCCAAGAGGAAGGGCCTTCCTTGGCGGTCAGAGGAGCGGAAGCATCGGTATAAGGAGTAAAGGAATACTTATAGATCGTCTCTTGTGCAGGGAAGGCATACTTGAACCAAGCTGCTTCCGGTTTGGTGCTGTCGTAGGTAAACGATGTGCCTGTTCCAGTTTTGTCATCAAATAAGTAGTACGAAATCCCGCTGGAAGAAGAAGCAGTCCCAATCGGAGTCGTGTAGTTCGTCATTTTCGGAACCAGGTCGATGAATGAAGCTTCTTCCGCATGGGCTGTCTCTACATCCCCATAAGGAGCAGGCCCGAAAATTGCTGATGCAACCAGCAGGACAGTCAGAAAAGAAGCAAGCCATTTTCTGATGGATAGCATGATGAAAATCCCTCCTAATTCTTTTTATGAATATGTCTATAATTCTCTCAAATCTTACCATGTCGAATTGAGAATAAAAAGAGGATGGTTCGACAATTTATGAAAGAGAAAAAGGCCGCCGAGTGTGTCCGGCAGCCTTTGGAGCCATTGCTCTTTTGCTGTTCGCTTATTGCACGGTATTGGTGAAGAAATCATACTTGTACGCCGTTGCATTCGGATCATAGTCCGGTTGGTAGTACTTCGGTGGGTGGAAGCCCCAGTACATCGAGATGACGCCTTTGACAGAGGAGCGATTCGCACGTGCTGTCCACTCGATGATGGTACCCGCTGGATAACGGCCAGTCATATTGACGGTGAACTGGTGACCGTTCTTAGTTGCAGTCGTGGCTGTCCATGCAGAAGTACCCTGCTTGCGGTGGAAGATCACTACGTCGCCTGAGTTGATCGACTCTTCCCCTGCGGAGTCATGTGCATAGGCATAGACGCTTGCGGTGTTGCTGTTAAATGTGGAATAAGAGATGAAGTCGAGGTCTTTCCCGTTATCCCAGCCTGTTACGTGACGGTAGTACGGCTCGTTGCGAATCCATACGTCGGACACGCCGTCTGTACCGGTATCTCTGCGCAGACCGAAGTGCAGGTGAGCCGGGTACACGCCGTTTTCGCTTCCGGAACGGGCAACCAGCTGTCCTTTGGTTACAGCACCGCTGGATACGACGATCGAGGAGAGGTGGTCGTATTTGACGAAGACGTTGTCATTTTTGATACCGTCGCCGTTGATATCATAGTACAGGAACATTTCGTAAGCACTTGGGCTTGCTGAAGTAACCCAGCCGTTCCATTGGGCGTAGACGTTGGTTCCGTAAGCCGCGCCAAGGTCGGTACCATTGTGCGGATTGGTTCCGTTGACGTTACGCGGCTGATTGAATTTGGAGGTGACTATCAGCACGGAGGCAAGTGGATTCCCGAGCTGTGTGGTGCCAGCACCGGTGGAGGTGTTACCGAACACAACGGAGTAATCGGCTGCCCCTACAGATGTAATCCCCGCGACAACGGTTAAAGCAAGCGCCATGAATGAGGACCAAAACTTTTTCATCTTGTCCGCTCCTTCCTATTATTCTTCGTCGACTGACATCAAGAGGGTTTGCGATGTCAGGTCTTTGAGATTTTCGACAGGCACAACCAGCTTGTCGTCTGCCCATTTCACATTGTCAGAGAGAACGTGGTTTTTCGGCAGATCGAGTACTTTGCTTTGTTTTTGGGCGAGGTCGTAGGTCAGTACCTTCAGCGCCAATTCCTTGTCGGTCAGATCGGTTACGATGCGTTGGTTGTCAGCAGAGAAGTCGAAGGTGTAGGAGCGGAGCGTGTTATTCTCATCGCCTTGGAAGACGAGGCTCTTCTCTTTGCTTGTGAGGTCGAGCGCGTATACCTTGATCGCTTCATGGCTTCCTTGGGTGTAGAGAATGGTCTTGTGATCGTCACTTTGGCCGGCATACTCGAAGTCTTCCACCAGTGTAGCAGCTTCCTTGGTAGCAGGATCGATGGCAGCCAGTGCTGTGCCTTCGTCTGGAGTAGCCATGTTCTCATAGGTCTGGACGAGCACCTGACCATCCTTGGACCACCCGACCAGCTTGAACATGCTGTGGCCGGACGATTCGTAAATTTTGGTCTCTTCGCCGGATTTCAGATCATAGACGAACAGGGAGATGTGGGCTGGGGAATTCTCCACTTGGTCACGGTTGGTGATGTAAGCGATGCTCTTCCCGTCAGCAGACCAGACAGGTACGCTTGCCCAGCGGATTTCTACGTGGGAGTGGTCTTCGCCAGGAGTCGCATCGGCATTATGCTTTTGCTCCAGCTCGTTCAGATGTCCACGGAGTTCCGTGTATTGGCTAAGATCACCGATTGGGGTGACATCTTGTGTTTTTGCGTTAAAGAGGTAAAGCACATAGTTATGTTCAAAGACGAACAGGTCTTTCTGTTTTGGATTGGGAATCAGCAATGGGTAAGCAGTAGCCTTGTCTTGCACGTATGTAGTCCCACTGTCTGTCTCAACCGAGTACAGGTCAAAGCTGAACGCTTGCGTATGCTCAGAGCCTTTTACCTTGATGACCTTGTGTTTGAGTGATTTGTTCTGTTTCTCGCCGTCTTTCAGAGAGAGTGCATCGATGCCGAGGATGGCGTCGGTTTTTACTTTGTCCCCGGCTAATTCAGGCTGCGTGTCGAGCATAGCAGCAAAATGATTCATCTGCTTCTGGGTTGGTTTGGTCATGAGAATGGTTTCGCCGTTCGCATCAGCGACAACGGTGACGGGTTGATCCGCGATCACTTTGCCATACGCCTGCGAAGAAGCGCCTTGCTGCCAGACCACGCCAAGAACGGCACTGGTGGCAAGCAGTGACCCAGTCAGAGCCAAAAACGTTTTCTTAGAAAACACAGCAATCCCTCCTAAAAGAATAATTGAGATGGAATATACTGCTAATATAATAGAAAAAATAACATTTTGTCAATTGTGCCTATTTTTGATACTTTGTTTATACGAAAACTATCAACTGGTTAGGGGAATGAACTATATAATCACCGAGTATCTTCCTATTAATAATAGTAATGTGATATGTGTTCATAGAAAAGCATAGAGGAATGGCGGGTCTGTCACGCAACCGTTTGCATGAATCTGCCGATCCGTCTCAGCAGAAGACCTGAACCGATGACCCCGAAAACGTTTTTGTCCCTTGCTATGCTTGAACAAAAAAGTACCTCCTGCTTTTTGGCTGGAGGTACTTTTTACCCATTTTTGTCAGATTGGTGTGAATGTAGGTCAGGTCACGTCAACTTGTCTTCCGGGCTGACCTGGGTTTTGCGCAGGGCTTTGAACCAAGCGGCCACAGGCAATTCGGCGAAAATCATGCCGGAGAAGATCAGGACACATCCTAAGATCTGGCGGATGGTCAGAATTTCATTGGCCCAGAGATAACCGGTCAGAGCAGCAAACACAGGCTCCAGCGCAAAAATCAGTGCCACATGACTCGGTGATGTGTTCTTCTGAAAAGTAGTCTGCGCCAGAAAAGCAAGCGAGGTAGCCGGAATCGAGCAGATGAACAGCGCCCACGCCACATTAGGGCTGGTCAGAACCCCGATGTCAAAGGCCAGCTGCCACTCTTCAAAAAAGAACGAATAGAGGGAGCTGAGCACCGCCACTGTGCTAATCTGCACGATGACCAACGGGAGCGATGCGAACCTCGGAGCGTATTTGCCAGTCAGGACGATCTGCAGGGCAAAACAAAGAGCACAGCCAAACACCAAAATATCGCCTAAGTTAAGCGCGAGCGAGTCACCCAATGTCAACAGATACAGACCGCCTACTGCTGCACCGACACCGACGAGCACAGGCCAGCTGATTTTATCTTTTAATATGAAGAAAGCCGTCAGCGGAACCAGCACGACGGCCAGTCCGGTGATGAATCCTGCCTTGGAGGATGTGGTGTACATCAGCCCTACCGTCTGAAATGCATACCCGCCGAACAGCCACAGTCCAAGGAACGCACCAGCCCCAACGAGCGGGAGGGTGAAGCGGGCCTCACTGTTTTTGCGGTAAAACAGCCACCAGACACCGACTAAGAAGGCAGCGGCAATGGCGAACCGGACCGCGTTGAACGAGTTGGGCGGCAGGGTAGCGATGGCATTCTGCACCACGACAAAGGTAGCTCCCCAGATGAAGACCACCAAGAGCAGGATCAGGTCAGCCATAAATGCTTTTTTCAACAATTGTTTCTCCCCATTTCACAGTATGATGTCTCTTTTTAAGTAAATGTGTGGATGGTTGGTTCCATACCTGTTGTTACTTCTTTCATGAAGCGGGCAATTCCTTTTCCGAAAGTTTGTTTCTTTTTTTAGTGATTATCGTCACACTTCTTGCGTTTTGTTTATGATAAACTAGGGAACAGTAGGAAGAATACCTGACAAATTTCGTCATCATTCTTTTTGAATCAACCTTAATAAATCGTTCACATTTTAAAATGCGCGTTCACGGACATAATGTTATAATAATAGTTGTTTTTAAAGAACGAACATAGAATCTGGGAGGAAGGTTATGGAACTACTAGTACTTGGGCTCAATTATAAAACTGCACCTGTCGAAATTCGCGAAAAGTTTACATTCAGCGACGACAGCACACCGCGGGCTCTGCATCTCCTCTCCCAGACCAAGAGCATTGTCGAGTGTGTCATTTTGGGTACATGCAACCGCACCGAGATTTATGTCGTGTGTGACCAGTTGCATACAGGCCGTTTTTATACACGTAATTTCTTGGCTGAGTGGTTCGGAGTGGACAAGGATGTATTCTCCGAGCATCTATATATCAAAGAAAACGAAGAGATGATCAACCACCTCTTCACCGTCACCTGTGGACTTGATTCCATGGTCGTGGGGGAGACACAGATTCTGGGGCAGGTGCGCAATGCATTCCTGCAGGCACAGCAGTACGAGACGACAGGAACCGTATTTAACACCCTGTTCCGTCAGGCTGTCACCTTGGCGAAGCGCGCACACACCGAGACTTCTATCGGTCAGAATGCGGTGTCTGTCAGCTATGCGGCGATTGAGCTGGGCAAAAAGATCTTCGGCTCCTTCGCAGGAAAAAACGTGCTGATCCTGGGCGCTGGTAAAATGAGCGAACTGACTGCCAAGCACCTGCATGCCAATGGAGCGGCACACGTACAGGTAGCCAACCGTACGCTGGAGCGCGCCCGAACGCTTGCGGACAAGTTCCAGGGAAGCGCCTGTACCATGGAGCAATTGCCAGAGGCGTTGCTCCGTGCGGACATCGTCATCAGCTCTACTGGTGCCGAAGGATATGTGATCAACAAAGAACAGCTCAAGCCAATCATGAAACAGCGCAAGAACCGTCCGATCTTCATGATCGACATCGCGGTTCCGCGTGACTTGGACCCGGCGTTGCATGATCTGGAAAACGTGTATCTGTATGACATCGATGATCTGGAGGGAATCGTGCAGAGCAACGTGGCGGAGCGCTCCAAAGAAGCAGAGCGCATCGAAGTCATGATTGCCGAAGAGATCGTTGCTTTTACGCAATGGTTCCAGACGCTTGGAGTCGTACCGATGATCGCCGCCCTGCGCGAAAAAGCGATGGGCATCCACAGCGACGCGATGAACAAGATCGAAAACAAGCTGCCTAACCTAAGCGACCGCGAGCTACACGTGATCCGCAAGCATACGCGCGGAATCATCAACCAGCTCTTGCATGATCCGATCGTCCGCCTCAAGGAGCTTGCGGCTCAAAAGAGCGGCAGTGAGGTGCTTGAGATCTTTTCAACGATTTTTGCACTGGAAGACATCCTAGAGCGTGAGCAAAAAGAACAAGAGTGGATGGCAGCCAAACAAAAGGCGAAGGAACAGAGCCAACAGGCTGGACTGGCCACCCGCGAGCAGACGATTCGTTAATCACATAGAGACAAAGGGGAGAGGAACATGGCGGACATGAGATGGGTCTATGATTTGACGATCTTTCTCTACGCAGCGAGCGTTCTCTTCTACTTCAACGACTTTTTGCAAAGCAACCCAAAGGCCAATCGACTGGCTTTCGGGTTGCTGTCTTGCGTTTGGGTCATGCAAACGGTGTTTTTCGTCTCTCAAGCGCTGGAGAAGTCTTATTTGCCAATAGTCACGATGTTTGAGACGCTCTTTTTGTATTCATGGGTGTTAGTCACGCTTTCACTTGTGATTAACTATTTTTTTCGCATTGATTTATTGGTGTTTTTTGCCAATGTAATCGGGTTCGCTGTGTTGACCCTGTCGATGTTTCTCTCAGACGGTTCGCCGGTCGGACCGCATGCGACCATCTCTGATATGGTGTTCATCCATATTACGATTGCCATCTTCAGCTATGGGGCTTTTGCAATGTCGATGATTCTGTCCGGGATGTATCTCCTGGCTCAGAAGATGCTGAAGGAAAAGCGCTGGACACCGCTTCTGCGGCGCCTGCCGAGCTTGGATAAGATGGAACTTTTTGCGTACCGGGCCAATATGCTCGGGGTGCCGCTGCTTCTGCTTGCGGTGATTCTCGGAGCGATCTGGGCGCATCTGGTTCTGCCCAACAGCTTCTGGTGGGACACCAAGGTATGGACGTCTCTGTTGGTAGTGGCGCTCTATTCCTTTTCATTCTATAAACAGAGCACAGATGCATGGCATGGACGTAGAGTGGCCTGGTGGAACATCCTGTCCTTTGCCATTTTGATGCTCAATTTTTTATTGGCAGACCCTTACTCCCAATTCCACAAGTGGTCGTAGTCAGAAAGTGAGGAGAAACAAGTGCCGAGTCATTACCCGATCATGCTTGAACTCACGGGACGCGCTTGCCTGGTCGTAGGTGGAGGAGAGGTAGCGACGCGAAAGATCGAATCGCTCTTGCACGCGGGGGCTTATGTGACCGTCATCACACCAGAGGCACAGCCAGCCGTAATACAATGGGCGCAGGAAGGTGTCATCAAGCTGATCCAAGAGCCTTATACCAATCAGGATGTGAGCGATTACACCCTGGTGGTGGCGGCAACCAACATACCTGAGGTCAATTTGACCGTCTATGAGGCGGTCAAGGCGGTAGGGGGCTGGATTAATATCGTGGATCGTCCGGACTTGTGCAATTTTATCGTGCCGTCGACGATTCAGCGCGGCAAGCTGGTGATCTCTGTCTCTACATCAGGGGCGAGTCCGAGCTTGGCCCGCAAGCTTAGAAAGCAGTTAGAAGAGCAGTTCGACGAGGCTTATGAGAGCTACGTTGACTTTCTCGCTGAGATCCGCAGGCAAGTGCTCACCGATGTTGTACAACCAGAGGTGCGCAGACGGATTTTTCGCAAATTATTAGACGATACTTACGTACATGCGACAGAAGAAGAACGCTACCAGATGGCAGCGGCCCTGATCGCCGGATACCAGTCCGGAGACGGGGAGCAAGGGAGGCAATAAGCAGGATGAAACAGTGGAAAGTTGGTTCACGCAGAAGTATGTTGGCGCTCACACAGACCAACCAGGTGATTGATCAGTTGAAAGAATTGGACCCAAACGCTAGCTTTGAAGTTCACGAGATTGTGACCAAGGGTGACCGTATCGTAGACGTGACGCTCTCCAAGGTGGGCGGAAAAGGTCTGTTCGTCAAAGAAATCGAGCAATCCCTGCTTGATAAAGAAACCGATTTGGCGGTACATAGCTTAAAAGATATGCCGTCCGAACTTCCAGAAGGGCTGACGATCGGGGCGATCCCAAAGCGCGTCGATCCGCGTGATGTGCTGATCAGCAAAGACGGCAAGACGTTGGATGAATTGCCAGAGGGCGCTATCGTCGGTACAAGCAGTCTGCGCCGCAGTGCACAGCTCTTGGCTTACCGTCCAGACCTCAAGATCGAGGCGATCCGCGGTAATATCGATACGCGTATCCGCCGACTGAAGGAAGACAACTTCGATGCGATCATCCTCGCTGCCGCAGGACTTGAGCGCGTGAAGTGGAATGGTACGATCACGCAATTTTTACCGGTGGAGATCAGTTTGCCAGCAGTAGGTCAAGGTGCGCTCTCGATCGAGTGCCGTGAAGACGATGAAGAGATGATGGCCTTGCTCTCTCGCTATGACCATCTGCCGACACGTCTTGCGGTGACGGCTGAGCGTGCGTTCCTCGCCAAAATGCAAGGAAGCTGCCAAGTGCCAATCGGTGCGTATGCAACCGTAGAAGAAGCCTCTGATGCGGCGAACCCAACCATCACGATCACCGGTATGGTAGGCTCTCCAGACGGCTTACAGATGTTTAAAGAAACGCTCACAGGCACAGATCCTGTCGCACTGGGCGAACAGCTCGGGCAGATGTTGCTCGACCAAGGGGCCAATGAGGTACTGGCAAAGGTATTGGAGGAGAATCAGCAATGAACAAAGGGAAGGTATTTTTAGTAGGGGCAGGTCCGGGAGACCCGAAGCTCATCACGCTGCGCGGCTTGGAAACGATCAAGATGGCAGACTGCATCGTCTATGACCGTCTGGCCAGTCCGCGTCTGCTGCAACACGCGAAGCCGGATGTAGAATTGATCTACTGCGGCAAGCTGCCTGACCGTCACACGCTGACACAGGAAGAGATCAACCAGGTGCTGGTGGACAAGGCGCTCGAAGGCAAGACCGTGTGCCGTCTCAAAGGGGGAGACCCGTCCATCTTCGGCCGTGTCGGTGAAGAAGCAGAAGAGCTGGTCAAGCATGACATCCAGTTCGAGATCGTACCGGGCATCACATCCGGGATTGCCGCTCCTGCCTATGCAGGGATTCCGGTGACCCACCGTGATTTCAACTCTTCCTTGGCGATCGTGACCGGTCATGAGCGTCCTGAGAAGACCGAGTCCAGCATCAACTGGGAGAAGCTGGCGACTGCGGTTGGTACGATCATCTTTTACATGGGCGTGGGCAATCTGGCCTTCATCCGTGACCAGCTGATCCAAAATGGCCGCGATCCGAAAACTCCTGTCGCCCTGATCCGCTGGGGTACGATGGTTGAGCAGGAGACTCTTGTGGGTACACTGGAAGATATCGTGGAAAAACGCGAAGCATCCGGTCTGACCAACCCGGCGATCATCGTCGTGGGCGAAGTGGTCAGCCTGCGTGAGAAGCTGCAATGGTTCGAGAAAAAACCACTGTTCGGCAAACGCGTACTCGTCACCCGTGCCCGCAGTCAGGCAAGCGAGCTCTCTGAGCGTATCGCTGAGCTGGGCGGGGAGCCGTACGAGTTCCCGCTCGTCCGCATGGAGACACCGCGTGAGCTCGCGGCACTCGATACAGCCCTGCAACAGCTTTCCCTCTATGACTGGGTGATGTTCACCAGCCCTAACGGCGTGAAGTTCTTCTTCAAACGCCTCCGCGAGCTGGGTGTCGATATCCGTACCATGCGCGGCAAGCTGGCAGCAGTCGGTCCAAAAACCGCTGCCGCTCTCGAAGAAAAGGGTCTCACCGTAAACGTGCTGCCGGGTGAATTCCGTGCAGAATGTCTCCTCGAGAGCGTCCGTGACGAGCTGAAAGCCGGCGAACGCGTCCTGTTGCCACGCGCAGACATCGCCCGTGAAACCCTTCCTCGCGAACTGCAAACTCTCGGTTTGGACGTGACGGAAGTCGATACGTATGATACGGTTATAGATGCGCAGAATGTGGACGAAACCATTGCTCTGTTCGAAGACAAAATGATTCATATGATCACGTTCACCAGCTCATCCACCGTGAAAAACTTCGTACAGGCGATCCAAGGCCAAGGCCGCGACCTCGCCACATTGCTAGACGGCGTACAGGTTGCCTGCATCGGACCGATCACGGCAGATACAGCCAGAGAGCTTGGTTTGACCGTACACATCCTCGCCAAAGATGCGACCATCCAGGGCTTAGTAGACGCTCTGACAGTGGAATAGGGAGGAAGTCAAGCATGTACACACCATTTGACCGTCATCGCCGCCTGCGCAGCAGTGCCGCGATGCGCAATCTCGTACGTGAGAATTATATCCGCAAAGAAGATTTGATCTACCCGCTGTTTTTTGTAGAGGGTTCCAATAAAAAAGAAGAGATTCCATCCATGCCGGGCGTCTATCATTTCTCGCTCGACCGCTTCGCAGAAGAACTGGATGAGATCGTCGCGCTCGGCATCGAGTCCCTGCTTGTGTTTGGTGTGCCGAATGAAAAAGACGAATGCGGCTCCCAAGCCTATGCCGAGAATGGCATCGTGCAGCAAGGGATTCGTTTTATCAAAGAAAGATACCCGCAGCTGGTCGTCATCGCCGATACCTGCCTGTGCCAATACACCAGCCACGGTCACTGCGGCGTCCTGCATGAGGGTGAATTGGTCAACGATGAATCACTCGCTCTCTTGGGTCAGACCGCAGTCTCTCAAGCCCGCGCAGGTGCTGATATCATCGCACCATCCAACATGATGGACGGCTTCGTCATCGCGATCCGTCATGCCCTGGATGAGGCAGGCTTCCATAACGTGCCGATCATGTCCTATGCGGTCAAATATGCTTCTGCTTACTACGGCCCGTTCCGCGATGCAGCGCACTCCGCTCCACAGTTCGGTGACCGCAAAACCTATCAGATGGACCCGTCCAATGCCCGCGAAGGTCTGCGTGAAGCCGCTTCCGACGTGGAAGAAGGCGCGGACTTCCTGATGGTCAAGCCGGCGCTTGCTTACATGGATATGATTACCCGCCTGCGCGAGAATTTTGACCAACCGATCGTTGCCTACAACGTCAGTGCGGAATACTCCATGGTCAAAGCGGCTGCTGCCAACGGCTGGCTCAACGAAAAAGAAATCGTGATGGAAACCATGGTAGGCTTCAAGCGTGCCGGGGCCGACCTGATCATTACCTATCATGCTAAAGATGTAGCCAAATGGCTCAATGGAGGGAACTAAGATGTCAGTAGATTTGCTGGATGCTCTCGATAAGGAGATTTTGGACGCGGTACAAAAGGATATTCCACTCGTAGCCGAACCGTTCAAAGTGATTGCTGAACAAATCGGCACCACCGAGGAAGAAGTACTTACCCGCCTCGAAAAAATGAAAGGCGAAGCGATCCGCCAAATCTCCGCGATCTTCGATACCAAAGCGCTCGGCTACAAATCCAGCCTCGTTGCTGCCCGTATCACGCCTGAGAAGCTGGACGAGATGGCGATCAAGATTTTTAACAGCCACCCAGGGATCACCCACAACTACAAGCGCAACCACGATTTCAACCTGTGGTTCACCATCGCTGTACCTCCGAACAGCCGTTTTGGCTTGGAAAAAACCGTAGAGATGCTGGGCGAAATGGCAGATGTGGAATCCATCCGCATCCTGCCGACCCTCAAGCTCTTCAAAATCGGCGTACAGCTCGACGTGAAAAACGAGAGCGGTGCCAATGAAAAAGCAGCACCTAACTACACCGAAGAAATGCGCAATGCAGCGATGACCCACGGTGTAACCGATGAAGACATCAAAGTCATCCTCGAACTGCAAAAAGACGTAAACATCACCTCCCGTCCGTTCGACGCATGGGCAGCCAATGTCGGCATGAGCACCGAAGAGTTCCTCAGCTACGCGAAGAAATTCGTAGAAAAAGGCCAAATGCGCCGTTTCTCTGCGGTTCTCAACCACCGCAAAGCAGGATTCCGCGCCAACGGTATGGGTGTATGGGCCGTGTCGGAAGATAAGGTCGAAGAGATCGGTCAACAGATGGGTGCGTTCCGCGCAGTCAGCCACTGCTACCTGCGTCCGACCTATCCAGACTGGAAATACAACATCTTCACTATGGTACATGGCCGTGATATGGAAGAGTGCGAGTCTATCCTCCAAGCGATCGAGGACGAGACTGGCATCACCGACCGCATCACGCTCTACTCCACCAAGGAATACAAAAAGACCCGTGTCTCCTACTTCACTCCAGAAATCTATGAGTGGGAAAAAGAGACCGCTGAGAAGCTGGGTCTGTAATCACGCGAATTACCGGAATCAAGCAGAGGCACTACGCCACAGCTAATCGTAATGCACAAAAAGCGCTTGTTTGACTTTACCCTCAAACAGGCGCATTTTTCCGATATGAGGTGAACATACAATGAGTCGCAATAACGACACATCGGTCAAACTGTTCCAAGAAGCCAAAGAATATATCCCGGGCGGCGTCAACAGTCCGGTCCGTGCGTTCAAGAGCGTAGGGGGCAACCCACTGTTCATGGCAAAAGGCGCAGGCTCCAAAGTAACAGACGTAGATGGACATACATATCTCGATTACATCGGCTCCTGGGGTCCACTGATCCTCGGGCATGCCCATCCAAAAGTACTCGCAGCGATCACTGAAGTCGCTGCACTTGGCACCAGCTTCGGTGCACCAACCGAGCGCGAGACCGAAATGGCAAAGCTCGTCTGTGATATCGTACCGTCTGTCGAGATGGTACGCATGGTCAACTCCGGTACAGAGGCGACGATGAGCGCACTCCGACTGGCACGCGGCTACACCAAGCGCGACAAAATCATGAAATTCGAAGGCTGCTACCACGGTCATGCTGACAGCCTTTTGATCAAAGCAGGCTCCGGTGTGGCGACTCTCGCACTGCCGGACAGCCCAGGGGTACCTACCAACACCGCAGCCAATACGATCACGGTTCCTTACAACGATATCGACAGCGTGCGTCTCGCTTTTGAAAAATATGGCGACGATCTCGCAGCGGTCATCGTCGAGCCAGTTGCGGGCAACATGGGTGTCGTGCCACCGCAGCCGGGCTTCTTGGAAGAACTGCGTGAAATCACGGCGAAAAACGGAACACTGCTGATCTTCGACGAGGTAATGACTGGCTTCCGCGTCGCACTTGGCGGCGCACAACAGCGCTATGGCATCACACCAGACTTGACCACGATGGGAAAAGTCATCGGTGGCGGTCTGCCAGTCGGTGCATACGGCGGTAAACGTGAGATCATGGAGCACGTCGCTCCAGCAGGCGCGATCTACCAGGCAGGTACGCTCTCCGGCAACCCGCTTGCAATGGCAGCTGGGATCGTTACCCTCACCGAACTGAGCCAGCCGGGGGTCTATGAGCAGCTCGAAGCCCGCTCTGCCCGTCTCGCAGAAGGTCTCGCGGCCAATGCGACCAAGCTCGGCATCCCGCACACGATCAACCGTGTCGGCTCGATGGTCTGTCTGTTCTTCACCGATACACCTGTCGTGAACTATGAGACGGCAAAAACCTCTGACCTCGACAAGTTCAACCGTTACTTCCACAACCTGCTCCAAGAAGGCGTGATGATCCCACCGTCCCAGTTCGAGGGCATGTTCGTCTCAACGGTGCATAGTGATGAAGATATTGAGTTTACGATTGAGGCGAGCTACAGAGCGATGCAGGCGCTGTAGGGACTGCAAATACTGTAGGTGCTATAGATACGATAGATACCTGTACGGTAGATGCGGCTAGGTTCGACTTTCCGCAGACATATTCATCGACGCAGGAAAACACAAAAAAAGCAGAGCCGACATGCGCTCTGCTTTTTTGCATTTCAATACTATCTCAGGTAGGAACTCACTACGTAGCCCACTTAGAATCTTAGGCGAAACCTCATCTTAGGGGTGATGACCGACTGGGTCGGCACCATCGTAGTGGATGAAATGGTGACAGGAATCCACACGGTCTGTCCTTGGTAATAGACGGTGATCGAGCTGGTACCTTCTTGGATGGCTGTAAGTTGTCCAGCCCCATCAACGGTGACCACATCCGTATCTTCAGATGCATAGCTTGTCTCTGCCGTCACATCTTCCGACGAACCGTCTGAGTACACAGCCGTGACTTGGAGCTGATGGGACGAATAGACGTCCAGCGTGACAGAAGAGTCAGTGGTGAGGAATTCCACGTACGGCTCCGTTGGTGGAACAGACGGTGGAGGTGGTGTGACACCTGATGTTGATGAGGTGACCGTGACCGGAACACTGGTGGTTTGGCCTTCATAGTTGATCGTGATGGTCGCTGTACCTTCGCTGACAGCGTTCACGACAGCATTGCTGTCCAAGGTGGCGGTGTCGGTCTGATCGATGGTGTAGGTGGCTTGCTTGGTGACATCTTGTATTGTGCCGTCTGAGAGCTTAGCGGTGACGATCAACTGCTGGGAACCGTAGACATCCACGGTGACACTGCCCGGTTCAGCCGTGATGAACTCTACCATCTGCTCAGTGGCTGGGGTGGTTACGGTGATGGTGTGAGGCTGGCTTTCTCCGTATGTATCTTTGGCAGATACGGAGTAGGTGTACGCTGTGTTTGGAGTCAGTTCTGTATCGCTGAAGGAGCGGTAGGTTGCCTCTGTCACTGTCTGCCCGTTACGAGAGATGAGGTAGCTGGTAGCAGGTAACAACTCGTCCCATGTGATCGTGACACTGGTTGGCTTGATTTCGGTGGCTTGCAGATTCATGTTTGGATTGGTGAAGCCAGATCCTGCGGCATGATTTTTAGCAGGGGTAGTGTCATAAGCGGTCTTGGTTGTCAGAGAATCTAGTTTCCAAGATCCGACCAGACCGTTCTCATTTCCACTCACATTGCGGTTCATGTTGGCGATAATCTGGCTTTGCGTGCGGGCATGGTTCCAGATGCGGACGTCTGCCATTTTACCACGGAAGCTGTAGAGATCGCCGCCATAGTAGTGGCCGATGCGGACGGTACTGGTGGCGGCACGTGCGCTGGTGGTGACGTAAGCTGTCTGATGGGCCAGATTCTGCTTTTGACCGTTGAGATACAGTTCCACGGTGCTTGGGCTTGGCGTCCCGTTGGTAAACACCGCTGCGACATGTGTCCATTTGTTGGCCATGCCCGTGGATGAAGTGCCGATCAGGTTGGCCTGACCTGTGTTAAAACCAAAATATCCATTGATAAACTCAAGATCGTAGTGGGTATTCCAGCTAAACGGCATGATGTTGGCTTTCCCATCCCAATAGATCCAGAATTCGACGGTGTTTTTACCGCCTGTTGCGAGGTTGACCGGGACGTTTTGGGCGATCAGCTTGTCGTTAACGCCGTCGAAGGCGAGGGATCTTTGGTGTGGTGGTTGTGCTGTGAAGACAGGGTTGTTGAAGTCAAAGGCAAAGAGATCAGATGTGACTGGCTCTGTAAATGTTCCCGTGGATCTGACCAGCTTGGCCGGATCGACGGTGACGGAGGCATTGGCCACATCATCCACGTTGGTGTGGTCGACTGCTCGTCCGGTGAAGTGGATCACAATCTCGGTGTCGCTTACGCGAGTCACCTGGTATCCAAGTCCGGCAGGCAGGTTGTTGATGGTGACACCTGTGCTGAGATCATCGGCGTACTTGGCATTGGTGAGGTAGACACTTTGGGTGACGGTGATACTGCCGTCGTTGGCGCTGGATTCTGGGATGATAGTCAGGGACGGTTTTAGGATCGGAAGTGTATCGGCGCTGATGAGTTCCATTTCAGCGAGGGCGATGTAGTTATAGCCGCTATAGTTGGAGGAACCTGTGAAGCGCAGTCGGTAGTTTTGATAATAACCAGGGGTATCAATCGCAAACTCTGCTTTGGCACCCGACTTCCAGACCGTGTAATTATCTACGGTGTCAATGACAGCCCAGTTGATGTTGTCGTTGGTTCCAAGCAATTGCCAAGAGACAGGGGCGTAGACCATGTTGCCAGAGTGAGGAGTCAGAGAATATTTCTCGATCTTTTTACGGAACGGCAATGCATACTCGAGCCAGCTTCCCTCTGTGCTGTCGACTCTTGACGTGAACCAGTGCGTGTTGATGTTATTGTCAAAGACGAGGTACTCACTGCCTGCATAACCGTTAAGCGGTTTATTCGCTTTTACTGTACCGGATGGATTGGTGTTGCTGACCATGGTTGGCGTCGCGTCAGCGTCGAGGACAGAGAACATAAAGTTCGGTGAGACCAGATTGGTAATGACGCTTGGAGCACCACCGATACCCACGATTTTGTCATAGTTGACCGTGATGGTGGACAAAGTGTCTTTGGAGCTGCCAAACGGTTTGGCATTACCTGGGAAGGAGACAACCATTTGACGGTCATTCACACGTTCGACAAAGGTCTGCAAACCAGAAGGCAGGTTATTTACGGTGACACCGGTAAACGCGTCTGTCGTAAACGTGCCACTGGTGAGCGTGACTCTCTGTTTCTGTGTGACGCTGCCATCATTGGCATAGGTTTCGCTGATCAACGGCTCGCTGATCAACAGCCGCGGCTGGAATGGACCGATCAGCTCTGCTTCGGCAAGAGCAATCAGATTAGAGCCGCTGTAATTAGAGGAACCTGTAAAACGGATACGGTATTTTTGGTAAGAGCCGGGCTTGTCTACCGCAAACTCTTTTTTGAGTCGGCTGGACCAGTCGGTGACAGTAACGGGGCCATCGACCAATGTCCAATTGATGTTGTCATTGGTACCAAGCAATTCCCACGTGGCAGGGGCATACACATAATTGCTGTCGGCTGGTGGGGTGAAGGTGTACTTCACGATCTGCTCATCGACAGGGAATTCATAATCCAGCCAGCTTCCCTCCGTGTTATCAATCCGGGTCGTAAACCAATACGTGTTGGGATTATCGTCAAATACCGTGTATTCAGCATTCGCATAGCCAGAATAGGAGGCATTGGCTTTGACCCTGCCAATCGGGGCTGTATTACCGACCATGGCCGGAACCAAGTCAGCGTCCAATGCGGAGAAGATAAAGCCCGGGGTGGTCAGATTGGTCGTGATGCTTGGTGCTGTACCAATCCCTTTGATTTTAGCAGCAGCGACCGTGACTGTGGACAGATTATCTTTGGAATTGCCGACGGCTGCTGCTTTTCCGGTAAAAGTAAGCGTTAATTTACGGTCGGATGTGCGGGTGACGAAGGTCTCCAAACCTTCCGGCAAATTATTCACGGTGACACCTGTGCGCATATCCGCATCAAATGTGCCGCTGGTCAGGATCACCGTTTGTGTCTGCTTCACGGTGCCGTCATTGGAGTAGGTTTCGCTGACCACGGGGTCGGTGATTAACAGACGTGGTTGAAACGGACCGATAAGTTCCACTTCAGCGACACCGATATAGTTGTATCCGTTATAGTTGGAAGAGCCGGTAAAACGGATACGGTACTTTTGATAAGAACCGGGACGATCCACCTGAAATTCCTTTTTAATGCCGGGAGACCAGTTGGTGGCTTGGACAGGACCATCTATCAATGTCCAATTCGTACCATCATTGGTACCTTGCAGCTCCCAAGAGGCAGGGGCATAGACGGCATTGCTGTCAGCAGGAGGAGTGATCGAGTACTTCAGGATTTTTTCCGTGGCAGGGAACTGATAGTCCAGCCAGCTTCCTTCTGTGTTATCGACACGCGAGGTATACCAAGAGGTGTTCGGATTATCGTCAAACACGGCGTATTCATAGTTTGCATAGCCGTTATAGGAAGCATTGGCTTTGGCGATTCCGATCGGCAGGGTATTGCTAGTCATGGTTGGGGTCAAATCTGCATCCAGAACGGAGAACGTAAAGGATGGGGTGATCAGATTGGTTGTGACACCAGGCCCTGTACCAATCCGCTTGATTTTGTCAGAGGTAACCGTGACCGTGGCCGTGCTGTCTTTGGAACTGCCCACCGATGTGGCATTGCCCAAAAAGGTGAGAAGCAGTTTGCGGTCGTTCTGGCGCTCAACGGAGGTTGTTAATCCAGCGGGCAGGTTATTGACGGTGACACCTGCACTCACATCCGTCGAAAACGTACCACTGGTGAGGGTAACGGTCTGTTTCCGGGAGACCGTTCCATTGTTGGCAAAGGTCTCGCTGATCAGCGGCTCGTTGATTAACAGACGCGGCTGGAATGGGCCGATGAACTCTGCTTCGGCGAGAGCGATGGAAGTACTCCCGTTGTAATTGGAAGAGTGGGTAAAGCGTATACGATATTTTTTATAAGAGCCGGGGGTGTCTACAGTAAATTCTTTTTTGGTACCGGGCGACCACGCAGTAGCTTGTACAGGACCGTCAATGCGGTTCCACGTGGTACCATCTTGGGTTGCAAGGAGTTCCCAAGAGGCAGGAGCATAGACATAGTTGCCGTCACCAGGGGGAGTGATGGAATATTTCTCTACGATTTCATCGACAGGAAATTCGTAGTCCAGCCAGCTTCCCTCTGAGGTATCGATTCTTGTGGTGTACCAATAGGAGTTGACATTATCGTCAAATACGGTAAACTCATCGCCTACATATTCACCTAGAGGAGTATTCGACTTCGCTGATCCGATCGGCAACGTATTGGAAGTCATAGGGGGGATTAGATCAGCATCCAAAGCGGAAATGATAAAGGCTGGAGAGGTGACATTGCTTGTGGCGACGGCTGTGCCGTATCCAATGATTTTGGTAGCGGGGACTGTGATGGAAGAGGTATAGTCAGTGGAGGTGCCCACGGCTTGGGCCTGACCGGTGAAGGAGACGAGCAGTTTGCGGTTATTGACACGCTCGATGTAGGGTTGTAATCCGACGGGAACATTATGTACGATGACTGCTGGACTCACATCCGTCGAAAACGTACCACTGGTGAGGGTGACGGTCTGCTTCTGGGTCACACTTCCGTTATTGGCGAAGGTCTCGCTGATCAACGGTTCTGAGATCAACAGACGTGGTTGGAAGGAACCGATGAACTCTACTTCGGAAAGGCCGATAAAGTTGTTTCCGTTATAGTTGGAAGAGCCGGTAAAGCGTAAGCGGTAGGTTTGATAAGAGCCGGGGCGGTCTACGACAAACTCCTTCCTGACCCCTGGAGACCAACCAGAGGCGTTGACAGGACCGTCGATCACCGTCCAATTCTGGCCGTCATTGGAAGCGAGCAGCTCCCAAGAGACAGGTGCATACATAACATTGCTGCTCTCATTCGGGGGAGCAATCGTGTACTTTTGTACCTGCTCGTCGATGGGAAATTGATATTGCAGCCAACTCCCGACGCTGCTGTCAATCCTAGTCGTGTACCAAGACGTCGAAAGGGAATCATCAAACAACGTATACTCAGCGCCTACATAGCCGGAATACTGAGTATTGGATTTGATTGTTCCGATTGGTGCGGTATTACTGGACATGACTGGAACCAAATCGACAATATTCTCGGCTGCCACAGCGTCAGTGGCACCCCAAAAAGGAATCGGGGTAAAAGTCCCGCTTCCTGCGAGGATGACCGCTAAGCAAGCAGCCAAAACTCTTCTAAACATGACCATATTACTATCCTCCCTTAAAATAAAATAGTACAACAAGCCTGATTATAATCTGTACAATGTGGATTATTCAAGAAATTTATCAAAATTTTTACAATATTCAACATTAACATACTTAACATTCATAAGATTTTGATGAAGTAAGACACCTGCTGTCGAATTGGCAGCAGGTGTTTTTAGTAGGTCTAGCTGGTTAGAAAAATCTTCCCCTTGTTAACCGAGTCCTCTGCCGCACAAACCGCCTGTTGTACATCCACCAAGTCGTATTTGATGGCGGACCCGCGAAACTGTAAGGCTTGCTTTTGCAGGAAGGACAGCAGGAGCTGGAAGGTGTCTTGCCAGGTCTGCACGGACACCTGTTGATTCCAATGCCTGAGATGAAACAGCTTGACATTCACATGGGTCTGCTGGGATACGTGCGCCCAATTGACCGGAATCCCAGACAAAAGACCAATCGTCACGAGCACTCCGTTGGGTCGGACACAAAAAGCCAGCCGTGCCCCATCTTCCCCACCGATGGAATCGATCGCAGCAGTTGCTCCAAGTCCATGGGTCAGCTCCATGACGGTCGCATGCAGGGGAGTCTCCGAAGTGTTAATGACGTAGGAAGCACCGAGCGCAAGCAGTTCTTCGGTGTGTTGATGACTTCGCGTAACAGCGATCAGCTGAAACCCAATCAGGCGGGATAACTGGGCAAAAATCCGTCCGATCGCCGAACCGCAAGCATTGACGAGTAAGATGTCACCAGCTCGTAACCGTAGTACATCCGTGCACGTAATCCATGCCGTGACTGGATTAATGTATAATTGGGCGGCGGTATCATCATCAATAGAATGCGGGATGGGAACGGCAAAATCCGCTTGGGTCGTGACATACTCTTGCCAAGTGCCTTCCCCCCGAAGTGGAAGAACGCGTTGGCCTAGAAGCTCCGAGGATACGAGTGAGCCTACTGCTTCCACGACACCAACCCCTTCATATCCAGGGATCGTCGGCAGGGAAATCCGATGGGCATAGGCTCCGGTGATTGGGATGAGATCAGATGGATTGATCGGTCGGGTCGTCATGCGTACGAGCACTTCGCCACGACCGGGGGGTTTGATTTCTTTTTCCTCCACTTGTAACACATCTTGTGGTCTGCCGAACTGATGGAATCGAATACATTTCGCTCGCAAATTAGGAAATCTCCTTTTTATATGAAATCTTATCGGTATGTTCTGTGTGCATGCAACTGAAAAAAATTTTTCGACCTACCCATTGACCCTCACGTCGCGTGACCCCTTACCCTACGTTTAGGAGGTGATTTGCACATGGCTTATACGGTCAAAGAATTAGCCCAACTCTCCGGTGTCAGCGTCCGTACTCTGCACTACTACGACGAGATCGGCCTGCTCCATCCCGCGTATTACGGGGACAACGGCTACCGCTACTATGAGGAGGAGCAGCTGTTCACGCTTCAGCAGATTTTGTTTTTCCGCGAACTTGATTTTTCACTAAGCGATATACAGGAGCTTCTCACCAGCGATATGTTCAACCAGCTGGAAGCCTTGCAGTCACATAAAAAGCTGCTCGCCACGCAAGTCTCCCGCCTGCAGAAGCTGATGAGCACCATCGACAAGACCATCGATCATCTGAGAGGGGAATCTACGATGCAACATGACGAAATGTACCAAGGCTTCGACCCGAAGAAGCAAGCGCAATACGAACAGGAACTAAAAGAGCGCTACGGCAAAGAAGCCAGCGATCTGATCGAAGAAAGCAACCGCAACATTAAGAGCTGGAACAAACCAGACTGGGATGAGGTCAAAGCCTTTGCCGAAGAGATCAACAAGGAGCTTACAGCCTTGATTGGCGGGCACAGCCCAGAGACCCCAGAGGTGCAGCGGGTGATTCAGAAGCATTTTGACTGGGTAAAGCGGTTCTATACACCGACAAAGGAGGTCTACAGTGGTCTTGGCCAGCTCTATGTGGATCACCCGGATTTCCGCAAGCTGTATGACGCGCATCATCCACAGCTGGCTGAATTCCTGCGGGATGCGATGGCGTATTATGCAGAAAATCAGCTTTGATTCGCACTGGATAACGGCTTAGATCATCCACCCTCCCTTGTCGAAAAGTAAAGATTGGTAGAAATGGATGAGAGCGATATCATAGAGATAAAGAAGAGAGAAAACAGCTCGGTTCCAACAGGGAGGATAAGAGGATGAGACGAGTAGGAACATTGGTACGGATTAACCGTTTTCCAGTCAAGTCAATGCGGGGGGAGAGACTGTACGAGGCCAAGATTGAGTCATACGGGATGTATGGAGACAGAAGTCATGCCCTTGTGGATGAGGGACGCGAGGGCAAATGGCTGACGGCGAGAGAAGCGCCACAGCTCTTGGGATACCAGGCAGAGTTCGTCGGGGAGACGGCAGATGGGGGATTCCCAGAGTTGGATGTGACTTTTCCGACTACAGGGGAGCGCTACCGCTGGGGCAGTGAGCAGCTGACGGCGGCATTGAGTAAGCGATTGAACCGTTCGATCGGGCTGCGTACCCATACACGGGAGGAGGAGCTTTTGGCTGTGGATGAAGCGCCGATTCATCTGATCACGGATGCATCTGTGGACAGATTGGAGGAGCTATGGGGCCAACCGCTTGATCCGCGCCGGTTTCGGGCGAACTTCTGGGTAAAGCTGGATGAGCCGGACGCGTTTGCGGAGCATGATTGGCTTAGCCACGAGCTGCAGATCGGTGATGTGGTGCTTGCGGTCAACAAACCTTGTCCCCGCTGTATGATGATCGGGCTTGATCCGGATGACCAGAAGTCTGACAAGACACTGCTGCAGACGCTCTTATATGAAAGGGACAAAAATTTTGGGGTCTACTGCTGGGTGGCCCAGCCAGGCGAGGTCAAAGAAGGGGATATCGTCTACTTGAGAGAACAGACAGCGGCAAGCCAGGCGAGTAGATAGAGTATAGGAACAACAGGGATCATAGAAGCAAAAGACAGGCAGATTGGGATGCCTGTCTTTTTCCGTTTCTCATGGAATGGTCTAAACCATCCTCTCTGTCCATATGATATAGAGAAATGCTTTTGTACCCGAAAGGAGGAGCACGTGTGTCCGTTCAAGATGAGATGCTGTCATTTCCAATTAGAGAAACGATTTTCCTCTCTTCAGATAAACCGGGAATAGAGGAGATTAAAGAGTTGGAGCTGTTACCGATTGTCAACCTCATGGAGACTCCCCATGATGTCCAGATCACCGGCAGTCTTCAGCTTACAGCCACATACGCGCCGAAAAAGGATGCTTCCCAAGAGACTGGGAATGGCTCGGATACCTTGGTTTCGGCTATGAAGTTTTCTCCGTTTGAGTTCAACCAAGGCGGCAGCCCAGAGAGAGAAGAAGGAGTCTCCTATGACAGTGGGGACGTGGAGCTGCTTCACCGCATCCCGCTCAACATTTCGCTCCCGATTGAAAAAGTCAGAAACGCGGAAAATGTCTACGGCATTATCGACAGCCTGGACTTTGAGCTGAAAAGTGCCAATCATCTGCTGGTCATCGCCGACCTGAAAATCGGTGGCGTCCAACTCAACAACCAGCCACAGCAAAAGGTGGAGGAGCCGCAGGAATCGTGGGAATTCGTCCATGTCGCCAATCAGGATAACCACCTGTTGCAGGATGACTCCATCGAGGAGCTGGAACGCAAGCTGGCCGCCCTGGAGCAAGAGGTAGACCGCTACGAGCAACAGCAGGAGCCGGGCTTCCACTTACCGCCAGTGCCAAAGCTCCCGCAGGCACCTTCTCCCTTCTCCGGCTATCCGTTTGCCCAGCAGTCACATCGTCAGGAGCAGGAGGATCCGTACAACAACCCGTTGTTGAATTTCCCGTATGCACCGAGTCAAAAGCAGTTTCCGTCAAGCAATCCACCGTTTGAGCTGGCCCGCCAGCAGGGTGAACAGGATTATACGGATTATCGGGCAGCTTCTTTTGACCTACAGCCGCAGTATGGTGATCTGTCACCATCGAACCAGCAGATCCCGTATGCAGATGCAGCCCGCTATATGAATCAAAAGCAGGAGAATGTGGAGGAGCCTCTGGCGACAGGAGCTTACAAGCCGCAAACGGAAGCTTATCAACCGCAGACAGAAGCGTATCAGACACAACCAGAGGCCTTTAAGCCAGTGGAGGCACGGGAAACGGAACTCGCGGAAGAGGCGAGCCAAGCTGTGGCCAACCAGGCTGAATTGGTCCGTGGGGAGTCCCATGTTCATTTTTCACCTGATTTTGAATCCTCCAACATCATCGATTTCCAGTCCGCATATGACAGCCGTCAGAGTGAGGATACCCATGAGTCCCATGTAGATGAGTCCCATGCACATGGAGCCGTCGTGAGAGAAGGCATCGATGTGGAAGGTCTCGATATCACGGTGGAGACACATGCCGAAGCGGAGTTGCCAGCAGCACCAACACCAGCGCCTGCACCGGAAAAAGAAAAGATGAAGGTAGCGATCAGCAGCAAAGGGGTCAGTGAGAAGCAAGAGGCGCTCAATATCACCAGCCTGCTGACGAACACCCGTCCCACACAGGGGCAGAGGAGTGAGCGCGGAGAGGGGCAGGAATCAATCGGGCATCGTGATTCCAGTGACGGCTACCGTTCGTCAACAGATGCCGTAAGCGGCCTGACCTCATTCGTCCGGGATAACAGCGAGCGGTTCAGCAAGCTTCGCATGTGCATCATCCAGCGGGAAGAGACCCTGGAGCTGATCGCCCAACGCTACGACCTGCCGATTTCCCGCATCAGAGAGGTGAACAATCTGTCTTCTGAACAAATCAAAGAGGGGCAAGTATTATACATTCCCCGCTAAAAAATTCCCCAATCAAAGGGGGTAGCGAAGATGACACGAGAACATATGGATTTAACACCGATTTGTCAACGGTATAAGGCGCGGGTGATCCGCATCATTCCCCAAGAGGATTATTATCTGGTGGAGACCAACCGTGGACCCAAGGAGCTGCGGGTCTGGCCGCGCGTCGATGTGATGCGCTGGTCGTATGCATGGCGTGAGCAGATGGCACGGCAGGGCTTCCGCAATGTAGAGCGGTTCATCCGTACGCGGGATGCCAAACCTTACGTGGTATCAGGGAAAAAAGGCTACACCATGACCGATCATCTGCGCAAGGTGGGGCCTTATACGCCAGGGATGGAGCATGCCCATTACGCCGGGCAGATGATTGCCAAAATGCATCAGGCGCAAAGCTCACAAAGCTTTCCGGTCGCAAGCGATCTTCTGAAGCGGGAGCAATCGCTTGCGGTCGAGGAAGCGAAGCGGGCGCGGCATGTCTTTGAACATATCAGTGAGACCCCGTTAAAAGGGGAGCAGCGCCATTTTATCGCCAGCATGTTCCCGCCGTTATTGGAGCGGATGGAGCGGAGTGCGGAATTGATCAGCACCACACTGATTCCAGAGGAGTATCTGGCTGTGTCGCACCGGGAGATGGGCCGGGAAAACTGGGGGCTGGTGGAGGATCAACTCTTCCTGCGCGGCTTCTACCGACCGACCCTGTCGATTCAGCATCGGGATACGGCTACGTTATTGCGTCAGATTTATATGGATACGCAGAACCTGTCCAGTGTGGATGCGTTCCTCGACGGCTATGAGGAAAACAAGCCGCTCTCCTATGATGAATACCGTCTGCTGCTGGCCTTCATGGCTTATCCACAGGAAGTATGGAGGCAGATCGAAAATATCGTCCATCCGATCACGCTCACAGGCGAGGCACAGGATGAATCGGCGCTCGTGCAGGTCGAACAGGCGATTCGCCGTCAACAGCTCATCGATGAACTGCTCCAGCACATCGCGCAGCGTGCTGAGCGCGGGAGACGATTGTCATGAGTCGCTTTGATGAAATCTATCCCGTTCTCCACGAGTATGATATGTATGCTCAGTCTATTGATGTGATCAAGGGTCCTAATGTGTATAAAGCGATCACCCCGTATGGCTCGTACGTCTGCAAACGGTCGTCGGCCTCGATTGGACGCATCCTGTTCGTCGGCGGGGTGCTTCGCCACCTGCAACAACGCGGCTGGGAAGGCGCGGTTCCGTTGATGTACACCAAATACGATGAGCCGTATGTACAGCGGGGTGAATCGGTTTTTACCCTGACGCCGTATCGGCCTGCTGTCCCCGTCGAGGAGTCACAGGTGTCAGCATGGGCCGCCGCCACCGCCGTCCGTCTTGCGGAGCTGCATCATCTGACGCAAAATTATCGCTTTGATGATCCCCGTCAGGTAGAGCCGCTCGTCGATTCACTTCTTGCACGCTGGGAATCATGGCTGACACAGCTGGAGCTGTATAAGGCGACAGCGGTGGACCGCCAGTACCCGTCGCCGTTTGACGTGGTGTTTTTGGCCAACTATGATTTCATCTGGGATACGGCCAAACAAGCGGTCAACGAGCTGCGTGAATGGCGCCGGCGTCATGAGACCCATGCTCATTTTCGTCTGTCGTTGATTCATGGCTTCCCTCATCCTGCCCATACGCTGCTTGATCCGGAAGGCAATGCCCGACTGCTTAATTTTGATCGTGCTGTATTCGATTCTCCGGTGCGCGATCTGACGATGTTCTACCGGACTTATTTCCAGATGGCCGGTGATGATGAAGTCGCTTCGGAAGTCTATCGGGAGTATGCCAATGTGTTCCCGCTCAGACCGGATGAGATTGAGCTGTTGAGCTGCTTCTTGCAGTATCCCGAGCGGATCATGCGGGATGTGGAGAGCTATTACGAACAAAAACGCAACTGGAATGAGCTGACCGCCGTCAAGCGCTTAGAAAAAGATATAGACCGGCTGATGCGCCTAAACCGCTGGGTCAACCGGGCCTTTTAGATGGGACGCCTCTTTTTTTGGAGGCGATTTTTCTTTTTTCAGGTGTTTTTGTTTCGTGTTTTGACTCTGCTGTCATACCCATTCCATGTGAATCGCAATATACGTTAAGGCAAACACTCCGAGCACGATCACATCAAAGGTGGTGGGTAAGAACATCGTACGGATAAACTGGAAGATGATCAGCGGAAGCAAAACAGCCTTGCAACCCAGCTTGAAGCTTACGTAGGTAGGGTTGTACTTAAAACGTTTCCAGCTCATCGTCATCACCTCATCATAATATATGCATAGGAGGTTGTCTGAGGAAGTCCTTTTTGGGTGGTGGGAGAGCAGGGGACTTTCAAGCAGCTTGCCTTGTTGAATCCCCTTCGTAAGAAGGGGGGAGCTGTCCGCTGCGGAAGAAGCAAAAGTGAGGCCGGAGCAAAAAGGGTTCGAAGAAGCAAAATCGAACGGAGGGGTTTGCTCCTAGGCGGATTCGAGGATGCTGATTCACTTTTGCTTCTTCCTTCGCTAAGCTGGGGATTCAAAGAGGCGCGCTGCTTGAAAGTCCCCTGCTCTCCACCAGCCAAAGTGGACTTCCTCTGTTGGATGAAGGAGGGAAGGAAAAGAAAATGCATACAGTTTTTTGGATCGTGAATCAGGGGGGAGATATATGAGGAAGGTCGAGGTCGTTCCTTATCAGGCGGTGTGGACGGATCTATTTGAAAAAGAAGCGGATCAATTACGGCAAAATCTTCGGTGACGAACTAGTCGCCATTCATCATATCGGCAGCACGTCTATACAGGGGATGCTGGCCAAGCCAATCATAGACATCATGCCCGTCGTCCGAGATATTGCCAAGATGGATTGTTTTACCGATGACATGGCGAAGGTCGGTTACATAGCCAAAGGAGAGAACGGGATAGCAAGGCGCCGTTATTTTCAAAAAGGCGGGGATCACCGTACGCATCATGTTCATGTGTTTCAAGAGAATGATCCAAACATCATCGAACATCTGGCGTTCCGCGATTACCTGCGGATGCATCCGGATTGGGTCAGAAAATATGGGGAACTAAAAGCAGAGTTGGCACAACAATTTCCCTACGATATCGCGTCCTACATAGATGGAAAAGATGAATGGATTCAGCAGAGGAAGCAGGAAGCGCTTCGGTGGTGTGGGATTAAAATTAATAATTAGGGTTTTCAATGTATGAAGGTGTTAGTATAGAGAAATCTTGAAAAAAACTCAAAATGACTTTTGGGTAATCTTGCTAATAAATACAGGTTGAATTATATCTGTTCAGCTAAGCGGTACTATGTTATCCTGGTTTTAGTAACCAAGGATAACAGGTGATATTAATGGACGATCAAAGTAAAAAATATACGGTACTAGACCTTTTTTGTGGGGCTGGAGGTATGTCAGAAGGCTTTCTTCAAGCGGGCTTTCGAGTTCCTTTTGCGTGTGATTTTAGTAAAGAGGCTGCCGAGACATACCAACATAGACATGATCAATTAGGTTGTAAGGTTGAATTTTATCAAGGTGATATCTCTAATCTTACCGCAAAAAAGAAAATTATTGACTTTATAAGTGGGGTTTCTATTGATGTAGTTGTAGGAGGACCTCCGTGTCAAGGATTTAGTCTATCGGGGAAAAGAGACGAGAATGATCCCAGAAATACGTTATTTATGGAATTTCTAAAAATAGTAAAGATAGTTAAACCCAAATATTTTGTTATGGAAAATGTCGAGGGAATACTTTCGTATAGGTTCAAAAAAATAAGATCTCTCTCGGGGGAAGTTTATGAAAATATTCTTGTTCCAAGTATCATTGAGCAAGAGGCAAATAAAATGGGGTACAGAGTTCAATACAAATTATTAAATGCTAAAGACTATGGTGTCCCACAGAATAGACCACGTGTAATCTTTATTGGAAGTAAAATCCATAAAAAAGGGAAAACATTTAAAGATGCTGTACCAAAGCCGAATTTCCCAGAAAAGCAAAAAAAAATGGTTACTGTTGAAGAAGCAATATCTGATCTTAGTTATTTACGCAATGGTCAAACTTCCGATCAATATCATGATAAGTATAAGCCAACTACCTATCAATTAATGTTAAGGGAGGGACTTACACCAAACATTAATGGTGTAACCGTCAGGGCAACCAAATTAACTAATCATGAAGCTTCTAAGCACTTCGAAAAAACTATTAAGAGGTTTGAAAAACTTCGACCGGGTGAATCTATCAGGGAGATGTTAAATCGTCTTGATCCACTTGAATACGAATATTACTACACAAAAAAATATCGATGCTCAAGATTAGAAAAAAATAACGTTTCACCTACTGTTTTAACACTTCCCGATGATATAGTTCATTATGATATTAAGAATTCGAGAATTTTAACGGTTAGAGAATTTGCGAGATTGCAATCATTTGACGATAGTTTTCAGTTTTTAGGTAAAAGGACGACTGGAGGTGACAGAAGGAAATTTGAGACACCACAATATACACAGGTAGGAAATGCAGTCCCTCCTCTTTTTTCAAGAGCAATAGCTGAAGAAATTATGAAATGTCTAATAGAATTTACTACCAACAGTGAAAGACCAAAACTATTAGTAATGTAGGTGGTTATTATGGGTAATCTCTTGCGATTTAAGGCATCAACAAATGTTAAGAGTTTAATTGGAAAAGATTTGGTGACAGATGAGATTACTGCTGTGTTTGAATTGGTGAAAAATTCATATGATGCTGATGCAAGAGAGGTAACAATTGAATTTTACGGTTTAAAAGAAGGAAATGGAAAGATAATTATTAGTGATAACGGAACGGGTATGGATCTATATGACATAGAAAATAAGTGGATGGTCATCGGTACTGAGAGTAAAAAAGGCAAGGAATACTCAGATATTTTCCGGAGACCCCTTAATGGAGATAAGGGGATAGGAAGATTTTCGGTTGACCGTTTAGGAAGAAAACTTTCCTTGTCTGCTGTTAAGACTAATTCAGATATAAATATCTTAATGAATTTTGATTGGGAGATTTTTGAAAAAAATTATTCTAGTATCGATGAGGTAAATATTCCATATAGAACCGAATTGATTGATGGGCAGGAAGAAATACAGGGTGTTTCTTTAGAAATCAGTGATCTCAGGGACGTTTGGGATAAAGCGAATATATCGAAATTAATAACAAGTTTACGTCATTTTAAATCACCGTTTGAGATTGACGATAACTTTTCAATATGGGTCTACGCACCAGATTATTTCGAAGAATGGATTGAAATTAAATCATATAAGTTAGAGGATATTAGCAATCTTTGGGTACAGGTTGAAATTCCAAGAGATAACCCTACAGAAATTAATATTGTTGTTAATAGAGATGGTATTGAATATGAGGAAACATATCCTAATATTTATGAATTTGGACCTATATTTTCAAAAGTATATTTCTTTGATACCCCGTCTAAGATTAGGTTTAAAAGTAGAATGGGTATTCGAGTTAAAGATTTTGGGAATATTCGTTTGTATAGGGATGATTTTAGAATACATCCTTATGGTGAAGAATTTAACGACTGGCTTGAATTAGACCGACGCAAAGTTCAAGGAACTTCTAGATTTTTTGGTACCCGTGATTTAATAGGTTTTGTACAGATTACAAAAAAACATAATAAAAAAATAGAAGTACTTACTAATAGGCAGGGATTAATAGAAAATTCATATTATCAGCAATTGAAAGAGCTTTTGTTGGACTATGCAATAAAAACACTTGAAAAGTATTTCTTTAAAAAAAGTAAAAACGAATTATTTGTCGAATCAAGAAAGAATGTAGAAGAAGCTGTCAGAGAATTGAAAAGAGTTGCTAAAGAAATACAAAAAAAATCTCCTGATACAGCAAAAATGTTACGGCAGTTGTCAGATGTTGTACAGAAAAGTCAAGCTGAACAAGCAGCTTTTGTAAAAAATCAAGAAGAAGTTTTGAATGTTTACAAAAGGGTTGCGAATAAAGAAGTTTTACTTCATAAAATAATTCATGAGGCATTGATCAGAATTCAAAAAGTGAAAACAGTCTCTTCATCGGGTAAAAGAAAAATTAGAAATTATAATAATAATGAGCCTTTTGATGATTTTCTGGAGTTGATTACTCGGGATTTTGGAAAAATTGATAAGCTTACCGAGGATGCTAAAGACTATTTAAAGAGTGCGCGAGATCATCTTATGAGGGAAAGAAATCGTGAAATAATAAATTTAAAGAATTTTACTTTGCAAGTGTTGAGTGGTTTTGAGGAGGAGTTTCAACAGCATAGTATCTCTGCGAATTTAGAAGCTTCATCTGATTTAATTTATAAAATTGACAGGGAAGACTTCAAAACAATTATTAATAATTTTATCAATAATTCTATCAAGTCACTTAAAAGTTCGGACGGGACGGACAAAGAAATTAAAATCAGAATCACTGAAAATCAAAGATTTATTGTTTTTATTTTCGGAGATAATGGTATGGGAGTCCCTGAACATATTCGAGACAGGATATTTGACCCCTTTTTCTCAACCACTGGTGGATTTGGGATGGGATTATCGATTATTGATGAGATAGTCAAGGAATACCAAGGAGAATTCAATCTATCAAGAAATTATACATCTGGTGCAGAATTTCAAATCAAATTAAGAAAGTAGGATAATAATGCTTTTGAGAAAAGTCTTAATTGTTGATGATAATAAAGATACACCCGATACAATAGAAGAGTACTTAGCTATATATAAGGAATTGCAAGAAAGAGAGCAACTACCATATACTTTAGAATTCATTTGGGAGGAAACTATTGAAAGTGCTCTTGAACGTTTCGATAAAAAAATAGAGGTAATAGATGTTGCATTAATTGATTATGACTTTTCTTATGATACAAAAGGTAAAAAAGGTGTTTATCTTGTAAAAAAAATACGTGATCATATAAATCAAAGATGCAAAATAGTTTTTAACACAATGCACGGAATATCCTTTTTAAACAAAAGTGAACTTGTTGACTTAATAAATAATGACGTGTTTCGATTCATTTCAAAAAGTGGTGAAACATTTGACCTAAAATACCAAGAGGTAGGGGATAAGGCGGATCAACTTATTGTCGAAGCAATAATTGAGGCATTAGATTCCTATGATCCAGTTAGTAATGCACTTGAGAGATATTTGGTAAATTATTTTGACGTAATGAGAGATGTGAAGATTGATATAAATGGAAAAGAATATTCCATCCAAGAGATAATTGATGCGATAAGATTATGTAAAGAGCCAGGTAATACCTTTGTTGCCAACTTGCTAGAAATGACAGTAATGGATTTTCTGGAAATTAAATGAGGTGTAATAAGTGCAAATAATTCATTTCAATCCAAATGATTCTGGTCTTAGATTTTTACAGGGATCACGGATGTATTTTAAAGAATCCTTCAACGATCAGGGTCAAAGTATATATAGGGCTTTACCAGATGCGAATGACTTTGTAGGGTTACTAAATTCTAGAATTAGTTACCCTGACGTGGTATTAATAACTGCTCATGGCACAGATGATGCTATCTTAGGTGTACGGCAAGGAAAATTGATAAAAGCAATGAGACTTCATCAAACAAGGCTTTTTAAAAATAATTTTGTGTTAGCAGTATCTTGTTTAACAGCTAAGGAATTTGGTAAGAAAGCTATAGAAGAGGCAGCTCAAGTTTATATTGGTTTTGATGACTATATACAAAGTGATTTTAAATTTGGTAGTAGTCTAAACCAAAAATTTAATGATATCTTGGAAAAAATATTCAAAAAAATATATCAATTGTCACTTAATAGAGCTTTTAGTTCATTCATTAAAAAGAGCCTTACAGCTCGAGAATTGACTATGCTCATAGAATTAAATTTTAAAAAATTAGTTAGAGAGCTTCAAAGGATGGATATCAAAAACATTAGAACCGTATATAGTGTTCAACTTACTGAGAAATTAGAGGATGAGTTAAGAGCTGTTATTAAATTGCAATTTATTGCTAAATACAACACGTTGCAAAAAAAAATTTCATTGCTGGGTGATCCATATTATGTACCTTGGTATTATATCAACTATTTAAACAAAGAAGAGCTTCAAGTTTTATTAGAAAAAATAAATAATATGGATGAAAAAAATAATTATTATAAGTACTTTGTGGAATTATTAGTATATATGAAATTAAATGATCAAGTAGGTTATTTGGGTACGTATGAAAAGTTTGAAAAGGAACTTTGTCGTGAAGATCTAGTTTTTGAAGTTCCTTTTAATTTACCTAAAGATATTGCATAAAATTAGGTTTCTAAATGTTAGTTAACTAGTGGCTTGACTAGTTAACTTTTTTATTATGGTGATCAAGCTTATTTCATAAGTAACGAGTAGGTTCGAGCCTATTAGAAGCGATTTATACAAAATGCAAGGCGAATCGATTGGAAGTCGCCTGCTCTCTCGCACCCACTATGAGTAACCAGCATCTTTTTGGCAACACTATAAAAAACCATCCAGACCCCCATTCTAAAAAAAGGAGGCCGCCTGCCATGATCAGCATCCCACAAGCGATTCATCACATCATGTGGTTCCTCGTGTTTGGTTCTTTGTTCATCGGCCTGCTGCGCATCGTGATGCGGCGGGAATAGTCAGTCAAGCGGGAGGGGGAGAAAAGTCCGATGCGAAATACGGCAACCATAGCCTGGCGCAATCTCAAGCGAAAGCCTGCGCGCACGGTGCTTCTGATGGGAAGCGCGGCGATCACGGCTTTTTTGCTGTTTGCGAGCTATTTTTTCCTGCATTCCATGGAGCGGAGTGTCCAAGCCTCAGGTGAGCGGCTTGGGGCGGATCTGTATGTCGTGCCAAAAGGATACGGCGGGCAAGCAGGGGAGATGACGATCTCGGGTACGGCTACGAGGTTCTACATGAGTGAACACATGCTGGAGCCGATCAGCCGCATCCCCGAAGTGGAGCATATCGCCCCACAGCTCTACCTGCAGACCGTCAACACAGTCTGTTGCAAGGTTGAGGGAGAGTTTCCGATCGTGGCATTCGACCCGAACCGTGATTTCACCCTACAGGCGTGGACGACGCTGAAGAAAGGTGAGTTCGCTCCTAATGAACTTCTGATCGGGTCTGAAGCTGGCGGCAAAAACTATCTGTACCACTACGACTACTCGACCATCCAAGAAAAAGTAGTCTTGTTCAACCACACGTTTTTGGTGCGTAATCTGCTGTTTCCAACAGGGATGGGGACAGATAAAACGATCTTCATGCACCTCGACACCGCCCGCCGACTGATCCGGGGAGAGCGGCTTGTGGAGATGCAGAGTGAGGAGCAGAAGCACGGTACCGTGAACGCTGTTGGAGTAGAGACCCCGATCCCCGATGACGCCATCTCGATTCTACTCATCAAAGCCAAACCCGGCACAACCGAATTCGTCAAGCGCCAGATCGAGCGTCTCCAGCTTCCAGTCGACGTGGTAAAAGGGACAGGGCTTCGCGACAGCCTCAAGACCCAGCTGTTCCCCGTCAAAATCCTGAGCTATGCCATCATCACCATGATGATTCTGATGAGCGGATTGCAGGCGGCGACGATGTTTTCAGCGATTATCAGCGAGCGGCGCAAGGAGATCGGGATGCTGCGGGCGATGGGTGCGAGCAGATGGACCGCGAGCCAGCTTTTACTGACCGAAGCGGGATTGGCCGGGCTGATCGGGGGAATGGTCGGGGTCACTCTCAGCTACGCCGGACTATACGACAACCGCGTGCTGATCATGCAATTGATGAAGCTGCCCTTGCTGTTTCCAGATCTGCTGACAGGCTTGTGGCTGGGGCTGATCATCATCTTGCTCACAGTGATGATTGCGGTCGTGGCAGCGTGGCTGCCGATCCGGAGTGCATTGCGGATAGAGCCATACGAAGCGATACGGGAAGGAGAATAGCAGTATGAGCGAGACGATGATCCAGATGCAGAACATCTCGAAGCGCTACACGCTAAGCTTTGAGGTACACCGCCACGCCTTGGAAGATGTGACCATCTCCATCCATAGGGGAGAATTCGTCGCCGTCACAGGCCCGTCCGGCAGTGGCAAGTCGACGTTTCTCGCGATTGCCGGACTGATCGACACCCCGACTTCAGGGGAATTGACTCTGGCGGGCCGATCGATGACACAGGCGGATGAGGATGAGCGGACGGCTTTTCGCGCCAGCACTTGTGGTTTTGTGTTTCAGTTTCCCAGCCTGATTCCGACGATGACCGTCCGGGAGAACATCCTGCTCCCCACGATGCTGCAAGCTCAGAACAGACCGAAGCGTTGGCGTAAGGAAAAAGGTGCAGCCGACAGTGGCTCATTCTCTCGGACCGCTGGGCAGGCCATCTCACCAGACGACCGCGCCGATCAGCTCCTTGACCGCGTCGGTCTCTTAGACAAGCAGCACGACCTTCCCTACCGTCTGAGCGGTGGTGAACAACGCCGGGTGGCACTTGCCCGTGCGCTGATTCACCACCCTCCGCTGTTGTTGGCGGATGAACCGACAGGAGCGCTTGACCCGGAGAATGCGGCACTGATCATGCGCCTGTTTCATGAGCTGAACCGCGATGGAACAACGATTGTGATGGTTACGCACGACATGGAAATCGCCGGACAGACAGAGCGGATGATTTCTCTAAAAAACGGTTTGTGTATCAGGGATTAGACCTCAATACAATAAATAGGTATAATATATAGATGAGTTTATATGTGTGTTGAAAAAACCATAGAGGGGAGAGGTATCCATGCCAGAACATCAAAAGATGACGAAATGGAAAATCTTGAAGCGAGGGGTATTCATCACCATCGGGGCCATATTGATGGCGGTAGGTCTGGAAATCTTTTTAGTTCCAAACCACATTATTGACGGGGGGATCACAGGGATCTCTATCATCTTCTCACACTTGACCGGGTGGGGATTGGGTCTGTTCCTGTTCGTGCTCAACCTGCCATTCCTGATCTTGGGGTACAAGCAAATCGGGAAGACGTTCGCGATCTCGACTTTATACGGGGTCACGGTCATGTCGATTGGTACGGTGCTATTGCATCCGGTACCGGGTATTACTTCTGATCCGCTGCTGGCTGCCATTTACGGCGGTCTGAGTCTGGGGATCGGGGTTGGATTGGTCATCCGTTATGGCGGCTCGCTTGACGGTACAGAGATTGTAGCAATCCTGTTCAGCAAAAAGACACCGTTCTCTGTCGGCGAAGTTGTCATGTTTTTCAATATTTTCATTCTAAGCAGTGCAGGGTTTGTATTCGGGTGGGACCGTGCGATGTATTCGTTGATGGCCTACTATATCGCCTTTAAAGTAATCGACTTGGTGCTCGAAGGCTTTGACGAATCCAAATCAGTCTGGATCATCAGTGACATGTCCAAAGAGATCGGAGACGCACTCAACGCCCGTCTGGGACGCGGGGTTACCTATCTCAACGGGGAAGGCGGATACTCGGGTGATTCCAAACAAGTTATTTTTACAGTCATTACCCGTCTGGAAGAAGCCAAGGTGAAAAGCATCGTCGAAGATATGGACCCAACCGCTTTTCTTGCGATTGGAAACATCCACGACGTAAAAGGCGGCCGCTTCAAAAAACGCGATATTCACTAAAGTTGTCATTTGTTGGTTTCGTTACTGGTTTAGCAGGGAAAAGAATGATGTAAGCAACTTTTGGGTAAAAGGAGGTCACAGGGGTGGTCTCACAGGCGATTTTATATGTGTGCGCATTGATCCTGTCGCTCTATCTGCTTCTGACGTCACGACATCTTGTGACCTTTAAACGTTGGTATGACTTTACCTTTTTGCAGGCATTAGCCTTTTTCTTCTGGGGCTTGGGCCATCTGTTTGGGATGAGTGCAAGTCCCGTTTACCAGATATGTTCAGATGTGATTGCATACTTTTATTACCTGTTTTTCTTCTTCTCGATCCGTTCGTTTCCGCTATTGCCGCATCTGTATTACAACTCATGGAAGACCTGGGTGGATATGGCTGCGATCACCGTTCTGTATCTCACCAATGCGGTGACAACCTGGCTCGTCCCATCTTCAGCGGCGTGGCTTGATATGTACACTCATTTGGCATTGGATGTAATCTTGGCTTCCTGTGTGATCGGGCTGTTGCTCGGCACCGGGTTCAAGCGGATTTTCTCACAAGAGGCGGGTTCGATTGTCGCACTGCTTTGCTTCTTGGGGGCGGAGCTTGGATTGCATTATTTGCCGATGCCGGTGGGGGTCACGTTGTTTCTGGTCGCGTTAGGCATCGTGCTTCGTGGTCATCATTACACAGGCAAGCTGGCCAGATTGGGCAATGTGAACACCGAATACTCGTTTTTTTATGAAAAATTGGAATTCAACCTGCGCGATGAAAAAGTGGTCATCAGTCTGCTGTTTCTGGCCGTACTCTACACGTCCATAACATCGTATCCGTCTACGCTGTACCTTGTGGGGAACAGTCTTTTGCTCTCGCTGTGGCTGATCCGCTGGTATTTGACCAACAAGCTGAACCGTCGGATGATCAAGCAGATTTTTGAGATGTCGAGCAATCTGGAAAAAAGCTTTGAGGAGAACCTGGAGCAGCTGACTGTCAAAAACGAGGCGATGAGTCATCTTTTGACGCTCAAGCAGACCTACGAAAAGCTGCTGCGAAAAAGCAACGAGCAAAGCATGCGGGAGATCACCTATGAGAATGTCTACCAGATGATTGAGGAAATCACAGGTGTCTGGTACTCCTCGATGGAGGGTGTTACCTTCCTGCGCGTGTCGTTCGAATGTGAGCATCACCGTCCGCGTTATGAGGTCATCCGTGGGAATCACCAGACCCGCATTCAGGAAAAAGACCTGATCAGCGTCCGTCTTGTCGTCGATGAAAACGGCAACTGCGAAGACAGAAAAAGACCGAAATACGTCCGGGTGCAGGCAGTACCTGGGCCGGATGTGAATGAACAGGAGCAGACCGCTTTTCTCAATCTGCTGGCGATTCATGCCCGTGGGCTGATGCAGCGTTGTATTCAGCTGCAAAAGTCGCTCGATCTGCATTTGATGGAGCAGGAGATGCAGGTAGCCTCCCAGATTCAATTCAGCCTCATTCCAAAAGAACGTCTGGTCCTGCCACAAGTTGAGGCGAAAGCGGTATATATTCCGGCTACCTATGTAGGCGGTGACTATGTAGATTATGTGGTGATCAATGAGCGGTACAGCTGCTATCTGGTGGCGGACATCTCCGGGCATGGGTTGCCGGCGAGCCTTCTGACGACCGGAATCCGGAATTCATTCCGGGCGATGATCCAGACCTGTCATGAGCCGCATATGATTTTGGAGCGGTTGAACCGTCTGCTGTATGAAGACTTGTCACGCACGCGTTCCTTTGTCACGATGTTTATCGCGGTGGTGGATCATGAGCGTGGAGTAATCCGCACGAGCCGGGCCGGCCATCCGCATCCGCTGTATTTATCCGGTAGCAGACAGCAGGTGATGATTACCAGTGGCGGTATCGGGCTGGGCTTGCTTGAAGATGCGGTTTATCGGTATGATGAGCATAAGATCCAAGAAGATTTTCTGTTGGTGATCTATACGGATGGACTCACCGATCTGGGCCGTGGCCAGCAAGAGATGGATGCGGGGCAATGGTTGAGCCTTTTTGGCAGTATCAGCCGTACCCAGCTTTTGGGGCAAGGGACGGACGCGATTGATAATATCGAACAGATCGTCGTGCAGACCACCAAGCAAAAACAGCAGGATGATGATATCTCGTTATTGATTTTAAATATTAAACAGCCAAATCCCCTGATGAAGGGAGGTAATGCGGATGCAGTTATGCCAACAGTGTCCGAGTGACTCTTCCTGCCAAATCTGTTTGGAGGGGCTTGGGGCGGGGAATGCGGGGAAGAAAGTGATTCCGCCCCGCCCAATTCACTTGGTTCATTTAGCAAGCGACACACGTTATAAAGCGGAGCTTCGCGCAATCAGCCGGATCGCGGTCGGAGTTTATGGTCTGGAGCAGTGGCAGGCTGGACGCTACGAGGTGGAGCTTGCTTCTGATTTTCGGATTATTGGAAGCGCGATCATTCCGTACCGCGATTCCCCCTATTTGGTGCTCGATATTGAAAAAGTACTGCGCAAAGAAGAAGTCATGCAGCGCCTGCTGGTCGATGAATTCCATCTCTGGCATCTGTCCCATGAGCTGGAGCCATCCGCTGTCCTGACCGATCATGCGGCGTCGGATGAAGGACGGCAGCAGCTGATCAGAGAGCAGCTGGACAAGTTGGCGGTTCTGCAGAATTTTCAAGAACTGCGGATGTTCATCGCAGACGGTGACAAGCTTCGCCTGCTCGGGAACAGCACGCAGCCCGAAGACCACCTGAAGCGGGGTCTCTGGAAGCTGGTTGCCAAAGCGCGCCTGACCAGACAAAACGTGCGTGAATCCCTGTTCTCAAAAGAGATGGATCAGGTCTTTGACACCCATGTACTGCCCCTGCCTGATGAGACCTGCGGAATTGCGGTGTTGAACATCACCAATGCGATTGCCGCCGAACGCAAGCGGCAGCAGGCGGAGTGGGAGATGTACCGCAATGTCCTCTGCATCGTAACCAAAGGCAAGCTGATACTGTTGCAGGATGCTGATCTGTATGATTTTATCCGTCAAAGCGAAATGCTGCTGCGCTATGAGATCAAATCGCCTGCAGATTTACAGGGGATGCGCAGACAGATGACAGAGGCGCTTGTGGCATGCGATCTGGGAAGCCGCAAGCCATTGCACTGTGTCGTGGCGATTAATGAAGCAGCGACCAATGTGATCAAGTATGCGGAAGGCGGTAAAGTGGAGCTGTACCATTCCCAAGCCGACCAGATCCTCAGAATCGTCGTCTCTGATGAGGGCGAAGGGATCCTTCTGCATGATCTCCCTAAAGCTACCCTGATCCGTGGGTACTCCACTGTTGATACACTCGGGGCGGGTTTTCATGTCATGCTAGAGTACTCCGACCGCATCCTCGTCAACAGCTCTCCACAAGGTACCAAAATTGTGCTCGAATGGCATCATGTTAAAATAGGCAGCTAAAACAGGTTTCAATCTAGGTCGAAAGAGGAAAAGGGAGTATAACTACCTGAAATGACAACAACATCTTGGCTATATAGAGTAGACTTAGATGAGAGGAGTAGACAACTGATGCAATACCAGGTAAAAGAGCATGAGAAGCAAGCCACGATCTACTTGGAAGGCGAATTGGATATGACCGTCGGCAGCGAACTCGGCAACCTGATCCGACAAGTCGGGGAGCGTCATGAGACGATCATCCTTGATTTTGACGGCGTCACTTTTATCGATTCTTCTGGGATCGGCAGCCTGTTTTATGCCACCAAAGATTTGCTTGCCTTGGGAAAAGCCATCTCCATCACCAATGTAAAAGAAGACATCCGCGATATTCTGGAGGTACTCGGCTTTGCTGAGGCCCTCGGTTTGGAGATTTGACGCGACCCATCGGATTGGTTATAATATCGTACAGAATGCATAAGCACATAGGTTACATACGATGAGTGGGAAGAGTAGATCCGAGATGTCTTGTCAGAGAGGGAGAACAACTGCTGCGAGTTCTCTAAGACTTACCTGATCGAAGGTCGCCCATGAGTAATTCCGCCGAACAGGGGACACTCCCCATTCAGTAGACGGAATCGGTTCAAGCCGTTATCTTGATTGAGTGAGCATGACACCCATGCGTCCCGTTTTTTTTGATTTTGGGCGTGTCAGGTTGGTCGTGCTAACAAAGGTGGTACCGCGAAGCTAACTCCTATTCGTCCTTTGAGAGGAATAGGGGTTTTTTTATTTTCACCCACCCATCCATACATAACCATTACAAGGAGGATGTATAGGTATGTCTGCTGACAACACCATCAACATCGACGAGCAGTTGCCGAAGAATTTTGATCCAAGCCAAGCGGAAGCCAAATGGTACCGCTACTGGATTGACAACCAATTTTTCAAAGCGGAGCGCGACCCACAGAAAACTCCGTTCACCATCGTGATCCCGCCACCGAACGTAACCGGTAAGCTCCACCTGGGCCACGCACTCGACACCACCCTGCAGGATATCATCACCCGTACCAAGCGGATGCAAGGCTACAGCACCTTGTTCCTGCCGGGGATGGACCACGCGGGGATCGCGACACAGGCCCGTGTAGAAGCGACACTGCGCGAAGAAGGCATCACCCGCCACGATCTCGGACGCGAGAAGTTCTTGGAAAAAGTCTGGGAATGGAAGCACATCTATGCCCAGCACATCCGTGAACAATGGGAAAAGCTCGGTCTTGCGCTGGATTACTCCCGTGAGCGTTTCACCATGGATGAGGGGCTTTCTGCAGCGGTACGCGAAGTATTCGTCCGCTGGTATGAAAAAGGCTTGATCTACCGCGGCAAGCGCATCATCAACTGGGACCCGGCTGCCCGCACAGCACTCTCCGACATCGAGGTTATCTACAAAGAGGTAAAAGGCGGCATGCACCACATGCGCTACCAGCTCGCAGACGGTACCGGTTCTATCGAAGTGGCGACCACCCGTCCAGAGACCATGCTCGGCGATACGGCGGTAGCGGTGCATCCAGAAGATGAACGCTACAAGCACCTGATCGGCAAAACCGTCATCGTCCCAATCGTCAACCGTGAGATCCCAATCGTCGGCGATGACTATGTAGACCCAGAATTCGGTTCCGGTGCGGTCAAAATCACGCCTGCACACGACCCGAACGACTTCGAAGTAGGTCTTCGTCACAACCTCGAACAGATCGTGGTCATGGACGAATCCGGTACAATGAACAAAAATGCAGGCCCTTACGCTGGTCTTGACCGTTTTGCCTGCCGCAAACAAATCATCGCTGACCTGCAAGAGCAGGGCGTGATGTTCAAAATCGAAGAGCATATCCACCAAGTAGGTCACTCCGAGCGTTCTGACGCAGTGGTTGAGCCATACCTCTCCACCCAATGGTTCGTGAACATGCAGCCGCTCGCAGACGCAGCGATTGCCAATGCACAGAGCGATGAGAGCGTACGCTTCGTTCCAGAGCGCTTCAAAAACACCTACCTGCGTTGGATTGAAAATATCCGCGACTGGTGCATCTCCCGCCAACTCTGGTGGGGTCACCGCATCCCGGCTTGGTACTGCCAAGACTGTGGTCATGTCAATGTAGCCCGCCACGATGTAACCGAGTGCTCCGAGTGCCACAGCCACAATCTGACGCAAGACAACGACGTACTCGACACCTGGTTCTCTTCCGGACTCTGGCCGTTCTCCACACTCAACTGGCCGAATGAAGAAGACCCAGACTTCAAATATTTCTACCCGACCAATGTACTGGTAACCGGCTATGACATCATCTTCTTCTGGGTGGCGCGCATGATCTTCAGCGGTCTGGATTTCACCGGTCAAAAGCCGTTCAACGACGTGCTGATCCACGGTATCATCCGCGACTCCGAAGGCCGTAAGATGTCCAAATCCCTCGGCAACGGGGTAGACCCGATGGAAGTGATCGAGAAGTACGGCGCTGACGCCCTCCGCTTCACGCTCGCGACTGGTAACTCTCCGGGGAATGACCAACGCTTCTATTGGGAAAAGGTGGAGAGCAACCGCAACTTCTCCAACAAGATCTGGAATGCTTCCCGTTTTGCCCTGATGAACCTCACCACTTATGAGGCACAAGGCGAAAATGCGCTCCGTGAACAAGTGGCGAACGGTTCGATCCAGCTCTCCACTCCGGACAAATGGATTCTGACCCGCCTGCAGGCTGCCATCACGGACGCGACCCGTCTGATGGATGCGTACGAATTCGGTGAAGCAGGACGTGTGCTCAACAACTTCTTCTGGGATGACCTGTGTGACTGGTACATCGAGATGGCGAAGCTTCCGCTCTACGGCAATGATGCTGATGCGAAGCATGCGACACAGACGGTTCTCGTACACGTACTCGATCAGGCTCTGCGCCTGTTGCACCCATTCATGCCGTTCATGACCGAAGAGATCTGGCACGCACTGCCAATCGCAGACAAAGGCCTATCCCTCACCATCGCAGCATGGCCAAAGGCAGACGAAGCCCTGAGCTTCCCAGAAGCAGACGCCGAAATGACGCTCTACATGGAAATCATCCGCAGCGTCCGCAACATTCGCGCCGAAGTAAACGTCCCTATGTCGAAGAAAATTGAGCTTTTGATCAAGCCGGGCAACGAAACCGCCCTCGAACAGCTCAATCGCGGCAAGGAATTCCTTGAGCGCTTCACCAACCCTGAGACACTCGTGATCGATACCAACCTCGCTACTCCAGAAAAAGCAATGTCCGCTGTCGTCACAGGTGCAGAGCTGTTCCTCCCGCTCGCAGGTCTGATCGACTTAGAGCAAGAGCGCAAACGTCTGGAAAAAGAGATCGACACGCTCGACAAAGAGGTAGAGCGCATCGAGAAGAAGCTGAACAACCCAGGCTTCATGGCAAAAGCGCCAGAGGCAGTTATCGCCGAAGAGAAAGCGAAGCTGGATGACTATGCGAGCAAACGCGAAAAAGTAAAAGCCCGCCTCGCAGACCTCTAAGGTTAATTCGGGCATGACGACGGATTCCCCGTCATAACTATGAGAAAGAATGGAGTCAAACGGGAATATGGCAGAGACAACGGTAACCTATGAAGAAGCATTGGATTGGTTGCACGGACTGTTGCGCTTCGGGCAAAATCCGGGACTTGAGCGTATGCAGTGGATGCTGGGTGAATTGGGGCATCCCGAGCGAACCCTTACTTTTATTCACGTGGCCGGGACGAATGGCAAAGGCTCGACCTGCGCCTATCTGACCACCACACTGATGGAGGCAGGCTATAGCGTCGGGACATTCACATCCCCCTATATCACCGATTTCCGTGAACGGATTCGCTACAATGACCAGATGATCCCACGGGAGGATTTGAGTCAGCTTGTCAGTGAAATCAGACCGTTGGTGGAGCGCTGCGCGGAAGAGTCAGGCGTAGGCTCCCCGACTGAGTTTGAAGTGATTACACTCTTGGCGATTTTGTATTTTGTCCGCACACGCCCGTCTGTGGTGGTGTGGGAGACTGGGCTTGGAGGACGGCTGGATTCGACCAATGTCGTCTTCCCGCTCGTCTCGGTCATCACGAATGTGGGGCTGGATCATACCGATGTGCTGGGCGACACCATCGCCCAGATCGCAGCGGAAAAAGCGGGCATCATCAAGTCTGGTACCCCTGTTGTCATCGGTGAGATGACAGAAGAGGCACGCAGTGTAATCGAACAGGCGGCCAAAGCCACCCGCAGTACCATCTATCAATATGGACGTGACTTTACCGCAACACCGCAGGGATCAGCCGGACCAGAAGGACAGAGCTTCACGTACCGCAGTGTGTTCAGACGTCATGATGCCGCATATGATGTAGGCATGTTGGGCGCACACCAGATTGTGAATGCGTCTGTTGCCATGATGGTGCTGGATGTCTTGCGTGAGTTCTACGCCTATTTTTATGAGGAAGAAGAGCTGGCGCGCGGGATGCGTAAGACCCGCTGGCTCGGACGTCTGGAGGTCGTGAACCAGAAGCCTTTGGTGATTCTTGATGGAGCACACAACACCGAGGGCATGGAGGCACTTGTCAAAAGCTTGCCGTCGCTCGTCGCAGGCCACTCCCGCGTTCACCTGTTTGTTGCGGCACTGGGTGACAAACCACTTTCCCGCATGGCATCGGTTTGGCAAAAGGCAGAAATAGATATACCGAACATCTATCTGACTAGCTTTGATTTTCCACGGGCTGCTTCGGCCGATACGCTATTTGATGCGTTTTGCGCGAGCGGTGTAGACTCCAATCGGCTTACCAAAGTAGAAGATTGGAGCTCGTTTGTGCGTGAATGGATCAGCAAAGAAGAGAACCAGGATGATGTGCTCATCATCTGCGGTTCGCTCTACTTTATTGCCCAGGTGCGCGCAGTATTTCCTATCCACTTACATGAGGCAGGTGAATAATGGTGGAACAGCTTCAGCACGTCCACTTTGTCGGGATTGGCGGATATGGCATGAGCGCCATCGCCCGTGTGCTCGTTGACCTGGGATATCGGGTTACGGGTTCCGACGTCGCCATGAATGATCTGGCAAAAAAACTGATTGAACGCGGCGCCACCGTCATGATCGGCCACGAAGCGAGTCAAATCGCAGGGGCCGATATCGTGGTGTACTCCACCAGCATTTCCAAGGAGAATCCGGAGATTGCAGCAGCAGAAGCCCAAGGGATTCCACTTTTGCATCGCTCCCAGATGCTGGCCAAAATTTTGAATGAACGCACAGGGGTGGCCGTCGCCGGCGCACACGGCAAGACGACCACCACCTCCATGCTTGCCCATATCTTAGAAGAATCCGGTGTAGACCCGACTTACATCATCGGCGGCGAGCTGGTGAATGCCGGGACCAATGCCAAGGCAGGTCAAGGTGATTTCGTCGTGGCGGAAGCAGACGAGTCCGACGGCTCCTTCCTGGAGTACTATCCGTCGTATGCGATTGTGACCAACATCGAGCCGGATCATCTGGAGCACTTCGACGGCGATTTTGAAAATCTCAAAAAAGCATATGTCGAGTTCCTCAGCCACCTCAAGCAAGACGGCAAGGCTGTTGTCTGCATCGATGACAGCGTGGTGCGCGAGCTTCTGCCGAAGATCGACCGCAGCCTCGTGACCTACGCGATCGACCCGGCTTATCAGGGAGAGGCTGACTTCAAAGCGACCGATATCGTCGAAGGCGACCGTGTCACCACCTACAAAGTGTGGCACAAGGATCAACCGCTGGGCGAAGTGAAGCTCCATGTCCCTGGTAAACACAATGTAGCGAACTCGCTGGCTGCCTTGATCGTCGGTCTGGAGGCAGGAGTCTCGTTTGACCGTTTGGCAGATGCACTTGGCACCTTCCGTGGGGCGAAGCGCCGTTTCCAAGTGATTGGCGAAGAGCGCGATGTCTTGGTTGTCGATGACTATGCACATCATCCGACCGAGATCATGGCGACGCTCAACGGTGCCCGTGCCTGCGGCCGCCGCGTCATTGCGATCTTCCAGCCACAGCGCTACACACGCACGTTCTTCCTGATGGATGAATTCAGCCGTGCGTTCGCCGAGGCAGATGAAGTGATCATCACCGACATCTATTCTCCAGCCGGGGAACAAAGAATCGAAGGTGTTAACTCCCAAGTCCTGGTGGAAAAAATCCGCCAGAACAGCCATGCCAAAGCCAGATACATCCCGACCAAAGAAGAGGTGCAGGAGACCGTCCTCACCGAGCTGAAGCCGGGTGACCTGGTGCTGACCATGGGTGCTGGTGACATCTGGAAATCTGCGTATTGGATTGTGGAAAAACTGGCGAAATCGTGCTAGTTTCGTCCCTATGAATAGGAAGAAACCCGCCTGAACGAATGGGCGGGTTTTTTTGTTTGGCTTTTAATTGCCAGCGGGAATATAATTGATATAACTACTAGAATCAACAACCTAGGCTGGGAAATGGAGTTGGTCAAATTTGCGGACACTTCGCAAATGGATAAGTTCGTTGCTGATGATACAACTGGTTTTGATGACCGTTTTACAAGGAAGCGGCTTTCGGCTGGGACAAGCCTTTGCAGACGGCGATGGAAGTACAGCAGTGGGGGGCGTCTTGGGTGATGAACCGCTGGCATTGACCCGTACCCTGTCCAAGAATTCGATCAAGCTGGGTCAAGAGACGACCACGATCACGTACACACTGACCCCGGTCGCACAGAAGGCGACTGCCGCACAACCGATAACAGGAATCCGTCCGATCTGGATGCCCAATGAGACGTATGTGGTTGGAGCGGTGTACCCTTTTACCGAGGATCGCAAAGACCATGGCAACCGTGGTGGGCTTACCCTCGAAGGCAACGGCGGCAACCGGGATTTTCACAGTGTAATTATGAACGGCTACCAACAGCCTGTAACAATAGGGGACATGCTCCTGACCAAACCGGGGAATGTCACCAAAGAAGTCAACGAGAGCCTGCTTGCGCTCTACCGCGCAGGGACCCGTGAGATCACGCTCCCGCTGGCTGACCCTGATGAAGTGGATAAAGGGCGGGACTACATCACCGCACTTGGGTTTGCCACATTTACCTTAACCTACGACAATGCCACAGCAACCGTGGTGGGAGTGTTCAAAGAGTACGCAAAAGGGCTGAACCTCAAGCTTACCGACTTCACCTTCACGGAGACGATTTCAGCAGACTTGGAGATCGTCAGCACGGATGCGATGAATTCCAACGCTCAGATTCGTCTCAATCAAGGCAAGATTACCGCAACTCTGCCACCGATCAGCTATACCCGCATCGGCGATACGTATCAGGCGAGTCCAGTCAGCTTCAGCGTGACGGTCAAGGCGAAGACCAAGGGCGAGCACAAGCTGCAGAATGCCACGCTACAATACCGTGACATCTACGGACAGGCTCAGACTGGCACTTTCAACAATTTGACCCTGAACGTTCAAATCCCATTGACAGGCGTGCAACTGGATCAAACCCAGCTGATCCTCTATCTGGATCATCCGGACCGCAGCCAAGGCAGGCTGCAAGCCACTGTATCTCCCGGAGATACGGACAACCCAGCTGTACGTTGGTCATCCCTTGACCCATCCATCGCACAGGTGGATCAAAACGGTATGGTCAAAGCGGTGAAACCAGGTGTCACCACGGTAAAAGTCGAAACGGCAGAAACCGATACGAACGGAAAACCATACACCGACACCTGTCAGGTAATCGTCACATCCCAACCACAAGTAAGCCTTGGAGCCCACAACGGCTGGAACGCGATGTATCCCGAACAGGCGACAATCACCATCGTCATGTCGTACCATGCATTCGAACCACCGTCTACTCTGTTGGTAAAAGTAAACGGTCAGCCCGTCCATGTAACAGACATCCGATTGACCTCCACCACCCCGTTGGACAACGGCAAGGTGGCACGGGCGTATCAATTCATCGTGGATGTCAATGCGGATACGTACGGCGGCCCATTCACCGGCAAGGTACCGCTCGAAGCACAGATCACCAACAAATACGGATACCCATCCGACGTGGTTAGAGAGCAGCTGATCGTCAATCCATTGTCCACGTTCCAAGCCACAGGCCGGCTCACCCAATCAGGCGAGAAGCCACTTGGCGCAATCACGGTTACACCACCTGCCGACCGATCCCGTCTCATACCAGACGTCCAATACGGTTGGATCTATCAGCCAGCAGATGGAAAGGTGAGTGATTCAACCCGATGGAACGTGTTCACTCCACCAAGTACAGGTGATATCCCCCTGAACCCATCAGGTGCAACAGTCATCTGGGTGGCGATGCTGCAGGATTTTAACGGGGACAGCAGATATACAGGTCAGAACGAGACCGTCGTCTATCGTGTCACGATCGGACAGACACTGCCGGACTTCAGATTGATCCAGCAAGAGACCTATGTCGATGAGGCGATCGTGCAGATTACCACGAACCCATCTACTGTCTCAACCCAAACCCAGTGGTCGTACTACTCCCCAGCGGAGCAAAAATGGATACCGATTACCCTGGGTGGGGCGGATAATCCGGGGAATTTTTCACAGGAGATTTTTGTGGTGCCGTTCCGAAAAGATGAAAACGGCAGATTGGTGCCAACCGAGGTGCAAGTCAAGGCGGTCACACCGGGGAGTGACTCATCTGGGACAACTGGTTCGGGCTCTGCTGGCGGTTCCGGCTCGACTGGAGCGGGTTCACCAGATGTCACCACAGTCAAAACCATCGTGATCCAACCGCCGACGACGGGTACAGGGAATGGAAATGGTTCTGGGAGCGCCAATCCGGGCACAGGTACTGCCAACACACCAGGCCCAGATGGTGACCTGCTGGATGATCCATACCTGTATGCCCGCCCGATCGGCAGCAGTCAGGAGAACCGCGCAAGCCAAGTCGTGATCGGCTTTGGTAACTTTAACACCGAGCGTGTCCGTGTCATCGCATCTGCTTATACGATCAGCAAGGTCGGTGCCGCGTCAGGTACCAGCAAACCGCTGACTCAAGCCATTTCACTGTCAACTGGTAAGTCCAACGTGCTGCTCAAATCCAGCACAGGTCAGTCTACCAACTACCGCATCAGCGTTTCCGCGACGATTGAGATTTACAATGTGAAGGGAGAAAAGCTGAGAACGAAGACATTGGTGGATGATACGATTGTGAGGGTGCAGGCGAAGAATACAATGGAATAGCGCAATAAGAAAAAACTGTAGGGATGATCAACCCCTACAGTTTTTTTGTTTCACGTACAGCAAGCCCCCCACCTAAAGTGAATACTGGCTTAACCTGTTTCATCATGCATAAATACCCATTATCTACCCAAATTAAGTAAAGAAGGAACCGTAGGACTGGGGGGATCATGATCATGCGCTTTTTCGATAAAAAATCGGCTGCCACTGACCAACCGCACAATCAGGCTGAGGAAGACCGTCCGATTCATCAGGCTTTGGCTCAAAATATCGAGGAAGTCAAACGATCATTTCCTGCTGCACCAGACTTGACCATTTTCCAGTTTGACACAGCTCCACATGGGACACCGGGTGCTCTCGTGTTCTTGGACGGTTTATCGGATAAGAACTCACTGAACAGCCACATTCTGCGCCCACTGATGTACGGCACCCAGGAAGTGCAGAAAGATATCTCGCTCCCCACGATCAGTGGGTGTCGAATCCTAACGACGTGGAGCGATGTGGAAAACGCTATTTTGCAGGGAGAAAGCCTATTGTTCCTTGACGGGCAGCAGGAGGTAACGGCCTACGATACAAAAGGCTGGCCTCAACGCGGCATCGAGGACCCACAACTGGAAAGCTCGCTAAAAGGCGGGCATCAAGGCTTTGTGGAAACCGGGATGCAAAATATTTCACTCATTCGCCGGTACATTCCCAACCTCAATCTACGAATCTCGGAACAAAAAATAGGGCGGCGCGGGAAAACGAACGTGTGGATTCTGTACCTGGAAGATATCGCCCATCCCGAAGTGCTTCAGGAACTGGAGACACGATTGAGTAAAGTCGATGTGGATGCGGTGATCAACACAGGGGAATTAGCTGAGTTCATTGAAGATAACCCGTTTTCTCCGTTTCCCCAGTTCATCATGACAGAGCGTCCAGACTCAGCGGCATCCCAATTGCTGGCAGGGCGTTTCGTTGTGATCGTCGACCGTTCACCCAGTGTCATCATCGCTCCAGCCACGTTCACCTCTTTTTTGCAAAGTGTGGATGACTACAGCACACGCTGGTTAGTCACATCCTTTATTCGTCTTCTTCGGTTTATCGCATTGTTCATTGCATTACTGTTACCTGCGACCTATATCGCGTTCATTTCTTATAATTATGAAGTGATACCGATTCAATTGTTCCTGTCGGTCGCTGAATCGAGGGCGCGGGTACCGTTTCCACCACTAATAGAAGCCTTGATGATGGAAATTATGATTGAAATGATGCGGGAGGCCGGAATCCGTCTTCCTGCACCAGTCGGACAGACGATCGGGATCGTCGGCGGCATCGTCGTCGGTCAGGCAGCTGTTCAAGCGGGGATTGTCAGCAACATCATGGTAATTGTGGTCGCATCGACTGCCATTGCCTCCTTCATTTTTCCCAGCTACGACATGGGTACGGCTGTCCGATTGTTACGTTTTCCGATGATGTTGATGGCTTCGCTGTTTGGGATTGTCGGAATCGTGATCGGATGCATGACCTTGGTGGGCCATCTGGTCGCTTTGGAGTCGCTCGGAACCCCTTACGGCAGTCCATTGGCGCCGCTGCGTCTGGTTGATATGAAAGATACGTTCGTTCGGTTGCCTTTATGGACCATGTTTAGGCGCCCGACCAGCACCAGACCGATCCAAAAAATCCGAATGCGTCGAGAACGCCCAAGAGGGGATCAACGATGAGAACGTATGCGATGAACGAAATCACCTTGATGCAGTATATTCTGCTGGTCCATGGAGCCCAAGTGGGAACCGGGATTCTCTCCCTTCCGAGGCAACTTGCGGAGACGAGCGGAACAGACGGATGGATGTGCATCATTATAGCCTGGGCGATCAATTGTTTGGCGGGTACGCTCATGCTGCTGTCGGCCAGGAAGTATCCCGACTTTACGATCATAGATTTATTCAACTACTTGTTTGGAAAATGGTTTGGGAAACTGCTGATCTTTCCGTTAATATGCTATTTCGGTTTTTTTGGAATTGATATTATGACGAATACGATGCTCTATATCAAAGCATGGTTTTTGCCGAAAACGCCGGAATATGTGATCATCCTGCTCTTTGCCATACCGAGCTTTCTTATCGTTCGCAATGGATTACGCATACAGGCCCGATATGTTGTCCTCTCCTTTTTTATGATGCTATGGATGCCGTTTTTTTTACTATTCTCTATGGATAGTTGGAATGTGCTTCATCTGCTCCCCTTGTTCAAGGAAGGGTGGGGACCCGTCATTCAGGGGGTACCGAAGACCATTTTTGCCTATACAGGAATAGAGGTCGTCTTTTTCATTTATCCATTTTTGCAAAAGAAGCAATATGCGATACACGGTTTTTTAATCGGAAATAGCTTGACGATGCTCTATTATTTGTACGTGACCCTCGTTTCCTTTTTGTTTTTCACTCCTGATGGAATTACATCGGTGAACCAACCGGTGTTGAGCTTGCTTAAGAATATCGAGTTTCGTTTTCTGGAGCGGTTCGACATGATTTTTCTGTCTCTTTATTTATTTGTGGTCTCCAAGTGCTGGATGATCTTCATCTACTGCACGGTTTACTCCACGAGCCGCTTGCTTAATAAACAGGATCACACCTCACACGCCGCTCTCTATTTTTTACTGGCGATTGCGGTTATCTATGTGGTGAAGCCGACATGGAATATCGCTGATGAATGGCAAACAACGCTAAGCTATCTCGGAACCGTTGTCTTGTATGTCCTGCCTGTCGGGTTGTATCTCTATATCCGCGGGTTTGAAAGGTTCCACAGGGTGAAAACCAGATGAGAAAAATACTGCCTCTCCTCTTATCACTGACATTGATATCGTTTACGACAGGGTGTATGGATCGGATTATTATCGAAGAGGTCTCTTTGGCCCTGCTCGTCGGCATCGATCTGGACGAAAAGAACAACTTAGTTCTTTCGATATCCAGCCCGGTTTTTAGTGAAGAAGCAAAAGTTAAGGAAGAGGTATACATCACCAAGGCGTATACCCTGCGGGAATCGAGAGAAGAAGTGGATAAAACGTTCCTTGCCTTAACGACTGGCGGGAAAACTCAGGCGGTCTTGATCGGAAAGCGCGTGATGGAGCATCAGGGCTGGTTTAAGCTGCTGGAGCCGTTTTTGCGGGACGCCAAAAACACGGTGAATGCGAGGATCGTGATGGTTGATGGAATTGCCCATCAAATCATTACGCTGCAACCAAAGGATAAACCTCGACTGTCACTGTACCTGGCCAAATTGATTGATAAAGACAACCTCCGCAATATGAACGTGAAAATAACACTGGAGGATCTGCGGCGGGACAACTATGAAAACGGAATTACCGCAAGCGTGACGGAACTGCGCAAAGATGGGAAAATCCTCGTTACCGGAACGGCGCTGCTAGATGAATTAGGAAGATACAAGCTCTCCATTGGTCCAGACGAGAACAAGCTGCTTCACATTTTGCAGAACAATATAAAAGGGGAGTTTTCGTTCACCTTTCGAGATGCGAATCGGCCAAAGGGGGAGATTTTCCCTGACGATGCATACAGTTTTTCCGCCGGTAGCATCTCGGTCAAGACGAAGACAGGCTATCAGGATGACAAGTTCACATTCGATATTGCTGTAGACATGAGAGTTGCTCTGACAGAACGATTTTTCCCACTCGATATCTTAAAAGAGGGAGACAAACTGGAGCGGGAGATGGAGCGGGAATTTGAAAAAAGGTTCAAGAAATTCATCGGCAAAATTCAAGCAGCGAAAATCGATCCAATCGGGCTTGGCATACACGCGCGTGCCTATCAATATGATCACTACAAGCCAGTTCAGAACAAATGGGGAGAAGCGTTATCAAAGGCTGATGTCAACGTGAAGGTGAAGACTGTCATTACTTCAATGGGAACGACAAAATAGAGCGAAAAAAAAAGAGACCGTCTGCCCAAAAGATTTTGGGGCAAAACGGTCTCTTACTCATACCTCACATCATACACATCCACATAAAACCGATCCCCCGCAGGCAATCCCGGTGTCTCATCCGCAAAAATCCCCCGGTCAAACTGAATCGTAAACCGTGAAACTGGATCATCCCCCGAAGCCAGCAGCTCTCGCTTCGTATCCAGCTCAAGAAAAGCTCCACCCGTGGCGATCCCCCCGGTAATCCGGTTGAATGAACGAATCGAATAAATCTCCATCGCCTGATCCGAATACAAAAACGCCTGCAAGGCGGGAATCTTCTGCCAATCGGTCCGATCCTTATTACGGCTTGTCAAGCTGATCGACCCAGATGCGATGATGGCGAGGTTTTTGTCAGACAGATTCTCAATCTCGCGGATCACTACATCGCCGTCCACATAGATTGTCCCGTTGATATGGATATCCCCGACGATATCGAGGTTTCCTTTGATATAAATCGTTCCGTTAAATGTGAATGGATCGCCCGAATCTGCATCTCCACCCGTCTGATCCTGATCAAACGAACCTTGGCGACCCATCTCTACCATCGCAACTGCTTCTCCATCGGCAGAGCGGTCAGGCCCGATGTAGATCTCATGCAGGCTGGATGGCAAGGCATTTCCCGTCAGGCGAGCAGTCAGGTTCACCGTATCGGTCAGCTCGGTGTAAGCGGAGCGGATGATAAGGCGGTTGGTTCCAGTAGGGATCGTCGGTGTGGGGATGAATCCCTCATTGCGTGCAGGGTCGGCTTGAGTCTCAAACTGGACGGCTTCGGTCTGACCGACGTGGATGGAGGTAGTGCGGCCAGAGGTCGTACCCGCATCCGTCTGCGCCAACCGGCTGCGTACAAACTGCCCAACCGATTGTCCATTCCCCAGCATCAACGTCTGGGCCGCATTCACCGTCCGCTGAACCAATGGCGTCTCGTAGCCGGGAATGTACGGCGTGAGAGGATTGGCGCTCAATACAAAGGCATTTTGATCGTCGCTGTATTCAGGCTTGTCTGTCCGGGCTGTGAAGTAACGCGCCTGTTCACTAATAGACAACGCAGTCAAGTACGGCTGATCCGTGTGCGTATCTTCTGCGTGTGGAGCCTGCACCGGCTGGTCGAACTGCTGCAAGCGGTACACCTGCCCATTATATGGAAGAAACACGGTTCCCTCCACATACGGATACGCTTCCGACCCGCTTCCATCTGTGTTCCAGCTTGGCTCCCTGTCGCTTCCCTGTGTCCACTCGCTGTAGCGGTACTGATCACTTACCACGATTTTTTGGGCGCTGACATTGCCGATGATATTGCTCCCACCGAACAGCCGCAGCTCACCCGCTGTATTGATGGCATGGTGAAAAGGAGCGGGAATCGTATTGACATACACCGTCGCATCCAGCTGCACCCGGCGGTTGATCCGTTCTGATAGCTCTGACTGCTTGGCAGGAATCCCGGTCACGGTCACTACCAATGGCAAAAGATACGGCTGGCTCTGACCAGAAGCACTCGTCTCAGAAGTGTACGGAATCCGCCGCCCAATCTGTGGATCATCTGCCACCCGATAGCTGATCGCAAAACGGCCCAACAGCTCACCGTCAGCCCCGCGCACATCGGTGATACGGGGAGAAGCATGGTCACCGGCCACTTGCTCCACTATCGCTTGGATGCCATCCTGACTGACATCTGGTTCGTCAATATCGGATGGGACGGGGCTGGACGGATCAAACGGGCTTGCCAGCTGTCCTTCCAAATGCTCGCGCAGGTAGGTCAATCCCATGTCAGCCAGCATTTTTCCCTGAATCTCATCGTCTGCAAAAGCCCGCTGCTTCGCGCTCTGCATCGTCATGTAGGCGATGGAGATCGACAGCATCAAAAACAATGCAAGGATAAACAGGGTGACGACGAGTGCAGCCCCCCGCTCATTTTGCAGATAACGTCCATATTGCATGTGCAGTTTCGGTCGCATGTGTCAATCACCCCTGTTGTCCGTGTGGCGGAATATTTATTTCGGTACGGATCAGCCGGATGTGCTCCAGACGTTCACCTGATTGATAGAGACGGTCCGCTTCAGCAGCAAGTTCGTACAGGTCGGTGAACTCGGTCGGATGACCCATCCGATCCAACTGATGGACGGAGTCGTCATCCTTGTGCGCCACCAGCAGATAAAGCACGGCACGGCGAGGAGATTGCACCTCAAAAAGTCCATGCAGGATGTATCCATCCTGCCGGGGAGGCTGACCGAGTCCCTTTTCACAAGGATCACAGGAGAAGGTATAGCTCGTCCGGGTCACTTGGGAGGTGGTACGTCCGGCGGAAAAAGTAAGCGACTTGTCGTACAGCCAGAGGCGTGTGCTGTAACGGGACGGGTCGAGTGGAGATGGAGCGGATGAATCGGATGACCCAGTCGGATCTGCCGAAGTAGTGCCGGATTCGCTCTCATCCGCGGATGAACCGATCAGCCCCGCCTGCTGGAACAACCGGACAAGCTTCTCCCGTTCAACAGGGTTCTGCTCCTGTTCAAGTTCAACGTAGGAGGCCTCTTGGATATGCCGCATCATTTCCCCGATCATAAAATCGGTTTCATTCCGCAGTGTCGTCTGCATAGAGGTCTTCGCGTACTGATCCAATCCATTGACATAGACGGATGACAGAGGGAGTAATACCGCGAGAAAAATAACGCAGGCTGCAAGCAGTTCAACCATGGTGTAACCGCGCTGGTTATGCAGAAGAGTGCGGTTTTTTTCATAGAGTCGGATGATGGCTGGTAGTCGGGTGGCTATTCGTGGGATTTTATTTTGCAGCCGTAACACGGTTTCTCTGATCCTGTTGCGCATTTAGCTCCCGCCTCCGATCCGGGCGATTTCGGGATTGGCTACCGCTGTACTCAGGCGGGCCAGCTCTTGGTTGGCATCGGAGTGGATGGTGACAGTGAGGAGGATCATCGGGTTGTTCTCCGTACCTGTGTTGGCTGTGGCGAATCGCTGAATGGTTACCGTCTGGCGGTAGGTGCGCTCATTGATCGTCACATCGGCTAGGGTGATGTCGTGGGAGCTGGTTGACGAAGCGAGCTCTTTTTGCAATTGGCGGTAAGCATCTGTGTCCTGCTTCCATTGCTCTGCCGTCTGACGTGCGAGGTTCATCGCGATCTGCTGCTCATCCTGTCCACTGGATTGCTCGAACGAACGGATCAAAAAATGACTCATGATCAAGAGCGCAATCGAGAGGATCAAGAGGGCGGCGACCACTTCTAAGAGGGACAGGCCTTTTTGGTTATGGATGAGGGTTCTGTATGTCAGCCGTGTCATGATGAGACCTCCGCATGTTCTGATTGTCTTATTGTACTGTACTTTATTACTCAATAAAATATTTGGATCAATGGCAATGGTTGGGGAATAAGTACGACTGTCAAACCTATGTACAATAAGGAAAAAGTAGGGAACTATTAAATTTTAGAGGATTTTGTTTAATTTTATCGAAACATATTCCGTTAAGTATTATATAGACCGATAACCAATGAAAAGGCGGTGATCCCTGATGCTGACTGGAACGACTGGATACTACATATTCTACTTCGGCCTGACATTGGTCGTTGGGTTGGCGGGACGCCGCTTGTTACGTATAAATCGGGGCGGGATTCGTGTCGCGTTCGGCCTGCATCTATTGCTTGGGGCCAGTGTGCCTGTCATGCTGCCGATGATCGGTGACGCAGGTGTCATCGTCTTGCTGGGTATCACGGCGTTATTCTCTGCTGGAATCGTGAAGCGGTGGGTATCACGGCAGAACGAACGGGAGGCAGAAAAGCGGGAAGCGGAGAGGTACGAGGCAAGCAAACGGAAAAAGCGCGTGCGAGCGGAGGTCATGGCAGCAATGGCTGAGGCGGCGGTTACTGCGGAGGTTGCTGCAGAGCCTGATACGGCCACCAAAACGGATGCTGTCACCAAAGCTGATCCGGTTTTCGAACCATCTTTCATGGATGAATCGTCTGGCGTCAATCATGCAGAGGACGTGCCGATGCCATCTTTTGAACGGATGAATCCAGAGGAAGAGACCACAGACCCGCATGAGCTCAACAGAACAGAACCAGACCAATCACCTGCGTGGGAGCTAATCGATCTTACCTCCGCAGAGAAAGCCCGTTTTGAACAAGAGAACGTATGGGATCAACCAGATCAGAACATCGATCATCCGAGGGAAGTGAAGCTAGATGACGAACCATTCGGATTTGAGATGAGCCACGAGGACCAGCCTCGTTTTCTCCCGCAAGAAGACATCCTGCTTGAAACTCATAAAGAAGAGGAAGCCAGCGAGCCGACGATTCTCTATGATTTTTCTATGGATGAAGATTTCGACCAAGAGCTGGTTGACCAGGATTTGATTAGCAGCCAGACTCCATCTAACAGCTCATCCGGCCTGGCGGAAGCGGGATTCTTTTACCCGACCGATATCGAGACATGGGCCAACACCACACCGGATGAACTGCCTGATGCTAAGCTCGCAGGATTTACTGATCAAGCATTCCTTGTAGAAGAAGTAGGGCAACAAGGGCAGAGGGAGCAACTAGAAGAACAGGTGAATAAGCCAACCTTGCCACAACACCAACACTCCGTATCTGAGCAGTCATCGGAAGAGTTGTCCGAACACCAACCGTCTGTCCGCCCATCAGCGAAAACAACCCCAGCCCCGCTCGACCTGCAAATCCCAGACGAATGGCGCCTGGTAGACGTAGAAGAGAAGAAGTAACCAACCCAATCCATAGACGAAAGGGGGGAATGTACCGTGTACGAACAATCCCACCAACCCACCCACATCGACGAAATCGCCCAACAACGCCCACTCAGTTTCACCCGTCTCTTTTTCTGGTTCGCCCTGCAGCTGCTCGTGATTACGGCGCTATCTCTTACACTGTCTGGCAGCTGGCGCGGTCAGCAGGAGCAGCTGCTTCATCCGTCACTGACGATTGCGGGACTTCCGTTTGGCAATCTTTCGCCAGAGGAAGCAGAGAAGCGATTGAACCGTCTGCTTGAGAAGGATTCTGCCGAGACTACGATCACGTTTCACGCAGATGAACAGCAGGTTGTGATGGAAAGGGAAAAATTGCATATACAAGTTGATGCCAAAGCGACCATCCAAGCAGCTGTCGAAGCAACAGATGGGGCGGTTGGCATCGCCAAGTGGTGGAATGAGTGGATGGGCCGTACACCACCGTTGAACATTCCCCTGGTCATTCACTATGACGAATCCGTGTTAACCAATCTCGTCGAAGAGTTGGCCGAAGAGATGAAACAGCCAGCCCGATCCGCGACAGCCAGCGTCACGGGGGAATCGATCTCGGTTCAACCGCATCAGACAGGCTACCGGGTGCAGGTGATGCAGACCACAGAGCTACTCAAAGAAAAACTGATCACTTCCTATCCGAGTCAGCCGCTTGAAGTGCCGGTGTCTGTCATCCGTGAAGAGCCGGATGTGAAGACGGAGGATTTTGGCGGGATTGATACGATGCTCGCCGAACAGGTCACACAGATTGATCCGAGCATCCGCCAGCGTTTACACAATGCAGTAGAGGCTGCCAAGCGGTTGGACGGTACGTTGATTGCGGCACAGAGCGAATTTTCTTTTTACGAAAAAACGGGGCCATACACGACAGGTGAGGGCTATGCTCCAGTCCGTCTGCTCGAAGACGATGAGATCCAAGACGGTCTCTCAGGCGGCGTGACACAGGTCGCCTCCAGCCTGTACACAGCGGCATTGCAAAGCCGTGCGTCCATTCTGGAGCGGCACAACAACAAGCGTCCGGTTACGTTTTTGCCAGAGGGATGGGAGGCGTTTGTCAATGGTGACGGATTTGACTTGCGCCTCTACAATCCAAGCAGCAAGCCGATCTACATCCATGCCGCTGTGACCCATAACCAACTGCGGGTTGCGATTTTCGGTGCCAGATCCGATCAGCCGAAGCTGACCCTGACGAATGGAGAGAAGCAGGTACTGGCACCTGACATCCTGCTGCGACCGGATCGGACATTAGCCGCCTTGCAGGAAAAAATGGTACAGGTTGGCAAGCCTGGTTTGCGGGTAAAGGTCTATGCCACACATCTGGCAGGAAACGGCACATGGGTCAAAACACTCGTCTCGGACAACTACTATCCACCCGTACACCAGATTGTCGCGGTAGGATCATCCAATGGACAAAATGAACTGGGAAGCACTGGCTACGGCGATTCGACCATCCAGCCGGGTACGACCGATCCGGGGCAGACGGGTGTTGATCTGGGGACAGGAGAGTGGCCGTCGACTGGATCAGCAGAATCCAACGGCTCGACCGCCCCTGACACCCAAGGGTCAACGGGATCACCCCATACCAATGGATCAACCGGCTCCACAGGGACATCCAATTCTACCACCAGCCCAGTATCCAGACCTTCTACCAACTCTGGTAATCCATCCACACCATCTAAAGGAACCCATCCGCCCATCGGTAGCCAAGATGACAGCGGCGTGATATTTCTGAACTAAACGAATCGAACCACAAGGGGAGAGGAGGCAACAACATGGCACTCAAAAGGCTAGGCGACATCCTCGTCGAGAGCGGGATCATCTCAGAGGAGCAGCTCCAAGAAGCCCTCGTCGAACAGAAAAAATCCAAACTCAAGCTCGGTGACCACTTGCTTCAGCGCGGCTATATCACCGAGCAGCAGTTGATCGAGATTCTGGAGTTCCAGCTGGGGATTCCGCACGTCAGTCTGTTCCGCTACAAGCTGGATGCATCGCTTGTCAGCATCGTGTCGGAGGAGCTGGCCCGCCGCCATGTGCTCATCCCCCTGAAAAAAGAGGGCAATAAGCTGACCGTCGCGATGGCTGACCCGCTTGATTATTTTGCCATCGATGAATTGCGGATGAGTACAGGCTTTCTCATCCATACCGTGATCGCCACCCGTGATGAGGTACAGCGGGCGATCAACCGCATGTACAGCATGCAAGGCTCGGTCAAGGAGCTGATGGAGGGCATCGGGGAAGCAGGCGATTTGGAGGAAGTGCGGGTCGCAGACGATGATTCTCCGATTGTCCGTCTGGTCAACGAGATGTTTGATCAGGCGGTACAGCTTCGTGCCAGTGATATCCACATTGACCCGCAGGATGACGGAATCCGTGTCCGGTACCGTATCGATGGTCTGGTACGTACCGAGCGTGTACTGCCGCGTCATATGATGAACATGCTGACGACCCGGCTCAAAATCATGGCCAACCTCAACATCGCTGAACGGCGCGCTCCCCAGGACGGCCGGATACAGATGACGGTGGCGTACCGCGAGATCGATGTGCGTCTGTCTACACTCCCGACCATCTATGGGGAGAAGATCGTCATGCGTCTGCTCGACCTGTCCAATGCCAAGGTGGAGCTGGATCAGCTGGGACTGACCCGACGCAATCACAGCACCTTTACCCAGACTATCTCCCGTCCCAATGGCATCGTGCTGGTCACGGGACCGACTGGGAGCGGTAAATCGACCACGCTTTACGCTGTGCTCAATCATCTCAACGATGAGAGCGTCAATATCATTACGGTAGAAGATCCGGTCGAGTACCAGCTGGACGGGATCAACCAAGTGCAGATCAACGAGCAGATCGGGATGGGCTTCTCCACGGCGCTCCGTTCCATCCTGCGTCAAGACCCGGATATCATCATGGTCGGGGAGATTCGTGACCAAGAGACGGCCGAGATCGCCATCCGTGCTGCTTTGACAGGCCACCTGGTGCTCACCACCCTGCATACCAATGATGCGGTCAGCTCTGTCACCCGGTTGGTCGACATGGGCATCCCGCCTTTTCTCATCTCATCCTCACTCAATGGTGTATTGGCCCAGCGGCTCGTCCGCCGCATCTGCAAGGACTGCCGCCACGAGGTACCCGCCACCGAACAGGAAAAAGAGCTGTTCGCCAAGCGGGGCATCAAGATCGAGACGCTGTACCGTGGACGAGGCTGCGGCAACTGTTCCCTAACAGGCTATCGCGGACGGCTCGCTGTCCATGAGGTGCTTTCGATGGATGATACGCTGCGCACGATGATGACCCAGAATCTACCAACCTCCGAATACAAAAAACATGCGATGAAAAACGGGATGATCCTCCTCTTCGACGATGGGCTACTCAAGGCCAAACAAGGACTGACCACGCTCGAAGAAATCTACCGCATCGCGATCGCCCAATAAGGACAGGCAGAAGGGGCAGACATATGACACAAGTCGATATTAACAAGTTACTCAAATACGCTTTTGACAAGCATGCATCCGATGTACACATTTCTGTGGCTGCCGCGCCGATTTTTCGCATCGACGGTGATCTCAAGCGGCTGGATGTCCCACCATTGACCCCGGCAGATACGGAAGCGATGGCGAGACAGATCATCCCTGAGCATTTGTACGAACGTTTTGAGGAAAAAGGGGAGTTGGACTTTTCCTACGGACTCACAGGGATCTCCCGTTTTCGGATCAATGCCTACCACCAGCGCGGTTGTATCGGGATCGTCGCCCGTGTGATTCCAACCAGCATCCCGCCGCTTGCCACGCTTCAGTTGCCTGATCTGATGCGTAGCTTTTGCCACAAGCCGCAGGGGCTGCTATTGGTCACAGGGCCGACGGGCAGCGGTAAATCTACGACACTGGCCGCGATGATCGATTACATCAACTGCAATATGCGTAAGCACATCATGACGCTGGAAGACCCGATCGAGTATCTCCACAAGCACCAGCTCTCGATTGTGAATCAGCGCGAGATTGGTCTTGATACCAAGGACTTCGCAAGCGGTCTTCGCTCCTCCCTGCGCCAAGACCCAGACGTGATCCTCGTAGGAGAGATGCGCGATCTGGAGACGATCCATACCGCGATTACGGCTGCGGAGACGGGGCATCTGGTTTTCGCTACACTCCATACCTCGGATGCACCACAGACGATTGATCGGATCATTGACGTTTTCCCGGGAAATCAACAGCCACAGATCCGCATGCAGCTTAGCTCCGTATTGCTCGGCATCTGCTCCCAGCGTCTTCTTCCAAAAGTAGGCGGCGGTCGTGTCGTCGCAACGGAAATCCTCGTCAACACCCCAGCGGTCGGCAACCTGATCCGCAGCGAAAAAGTACACCAAATCCGCAGCATCATGGAGACAGGCCGCGAACAGGGGATGCACACGCTGGAGATGTCAGTCAAGGAATGGCTGCAAAAGGGAATCATCACCCAAGATTCCGCCCGCGATTATCTTTCGGAGGGGGCGTTGAGCTAGATGCCTACCTTTACTTATGAAGCACTGGAACGAAGCGGAAGCCGTACCCGTGGCAAGATCACTGCCACGAACAAGGTAGTTGCTGTCAACGAGCTGAAGCAGCAGGGCTTGCTGGTATCGGCGATCAAGGAAGAGAAGCTCACTTTTTTGCACAAAGAAATCGTGCTGGGGCGTCCGGTCAAGCATAAGCATTTCACTGTGTTTCTCCGCCAGTTCGCTACCTTGATCCGTGCAGGCATCGGGCTGGTCGACTCGATCCGCATTCTGGCTAAGCAGAGCGAAAGTAAGAATCTCGGCAAGGCACTAAGTGAGATCGAAACCGACCTGCGCCGGGGGATTCAGCTTTCGGAAGCCTGCATCAAGCATCCCAAAATCTTTGATCCACTGTTCATCAGCATGATCAAGGCGGGCGAAGCGTCAGGTAACATGGAACTGATTCTCGACCGTCTGGCAGGCTTTTATGAAAGATCGCATTTCACCAGAGAAAAGGTGAAAGCGGCGATGACCTATCCGATCACTGTTGGTCTGATCGCGGTCGCGGTGACGATGTTTTTGCTTACCTATATCGTTCCGACGTTCGTCACGATGTTTGCTTCATTCCAAGCCGAGCTGCCGCTGATTACACGGATGGTGATGGCGGTGAGCAACAGCTTGGTGGATACCTGGTATCTTTATGTGCTGGGGATCGCGGCAATCGTTATTGGCTGGCGGATTACGGCCGACACACCAAAAGGACGCTATGCTATCGACTACGCGCTCTTGAAGTTCCCGATCTTCGGCAAGCTTCTGCAAAAAAGCGCGGTCGCTCGGATGACCCGTACCCTCTCGACTCTGTTTGCCAGTACGGTGCCGATTTTGCAGGCGCTCACGATTGTGGAGGGGGTGGTTGGTAACAAGGTGATGGGACAAGCCATTCACGATGCCCAAGACAGCCTGCGCCAAGGCCGCTCGCTCTCCGAACCGCTGAAAAAAACATGGGTCTTCCCGCCGCTCGTCTCCCACATGCTCTCCGTAGGGGAGGAAACCGGTTCGCTGGATCTGATGCTGACCAAGGTGGCTGACTTTTACGAAGCAGAGGTGGAGACAGCGGTCGATCAGATCAAGGCGCTGATTGAACCGATCATGATCGTGATCTTGGCTGTTCTGGTCGGGGTGATCGTCTTGGCGATCATGGTACCGATGTTTGAGATTTTCAGCAAAGTGCAATAAAAACCAACAAGTCAACTGTGCAATTACTCAATGGAGGATGGTAACAATGAAAAAAATGCTGCGTACAATGAAACGATTGGTGAAAAACCAACGAGGTCTGACTTTGATTGAATTACTTGCGGTTATTGTGATTTTAGGGATTATCGCAGCGATTGCGATTCCATCCATTGGGGGCATTATCAATAACTCACGAAAAGATGCACATATCGCCAACGCACGTATGCTGGTAGATGCTGCGCGACTGTATATTCTTGAACATAATGAAGTAAAAGCAGAAGACAAAATCACCTTGTCCCAACTGGAAAGTGCAGGCTTCATCTCTGACGGCATGAAGGTCCCTGGTGAAAACAGAAGCTATGATAAAACCGATACGTTCGTCATGGTCAAAGGGACGAAGCCTCAGTTCAAATACTATGTGAATCTGGCCCGTGCCAATGGCAATGCCTCTGACTACTTCTATACCATAACGACGGCACAGAATTCTCTCGTCGATATGACCGCAATCACCCGTGACCAAATTCAATTGCCGTAAGTTTCACGATCCACAGGGGCTCTTGCTTCGCTCTGAACCGAGAACCACGAATCATGATCGGGATCGTTCAGATGATTGTTGATCAGGGGTCCTGCCAGACTTCCTTCCTGTCCGCAGGTGAGGGAGTTTTTGGCTTTTGGTGGGACAGGCTTTGTGCCAGGTGAGACAGCCAGCAGCCCAAGCGTACCAGAGTAAGAGAAAAAAGGAGGAGCAGTGATGACTGCCATGGCTTTGTCTGACATCATCAACCTATCTGATCAATCCAGCCTGTCATCTCTGTTAATTATGGCGGGATTATTTCTGTACGGTCTGATTTTTGGCTCCTTCTTCAACGTCGTGGGTCTGCGTATCCCACTGCGGCAATCTATCATTCACCCGCCGTCGCATTGTCCAAAGTGCCAGAGACGGCTGCCTTGGTATGATTTGCTTCCTGTTATTTCCTATTTATATAGGAAGGGACGCTGTGGTTCGTGTCAGACGGTTATCTCAGCGATCTATCCGTTGGTTGAGCTGATGACAGGTATTTTGTTCGCCTGCACCTATGCGGTGTACGGCTGGTCAGCAGAGACTGTCTTGGGTCTGTTGTTTGTGTCCCTGCTGGTTATCATTACAGTGAGTGACATCGGGTATCAGCTCATCCCAGACCGTGTATTGCTTCCCTTCTTCGTGCTGTTTCTCGTCCTGCGCTTTTGGATTCATCCGTATCCCTACTGGGTTCATCTGATTGGCATGGTGGCAGGCTTCACTCTGTTTTTGCTGCTGGCGTGGGTCTCGCGGGGCGGGATGGGCGGGGGAGATATTAAGCTGGTCGCGGTGATTGGCTTATTTTTGGCTCCACCGTTGTTGATCACAGCTATCTTTTTGTCCAGCCTGATCGGGGTCAGCGGAGGTCTGACCTACCTGCTCTTCAAAGGAAAAGGAATTCGGACAGGCATCCCCTTTGGCCCTTTTCTGGCGCTGGGTTCGCTGATCGCTTATTTCTTCGGTGAGGGGATGTTGGAATGGTATTTTGGGGTGAGCTTCCCTGCCATCTTCTCCTAGGGGGCGTTTACCAGAGGGTTTAGGAATCGGTATGTCGAAACGGGTATCAACGGGATTACAAGAAAGGACCGAGACAGATGAGACTATCCTTGCCTTTTATGAAAAAAAAGCACCGGCTTGGGGCCACGATTGAAGATACGGGCATCCGTCTGGTCGAAGCACGCAAGCAAGGCTCCCGGTATGTCTTGGAGCAGACGGTCTTTATCCCATTTCCTCAAGGGAGTGTCAGCGGCGGCAAGATCATCAACAAAGAGGCCGTAGAGCTGGCTATCGCTCTGGCCAAAAAAGATCTGAACCTCAAAAGCAGGCAGGTGAACCTCGCTGTGCCGAGTTCTTTTGTCGTGGTACGCAGGCATGCGCTTCCACCCCTGCTGGCAAAGGATGCACGGGCCCTGATCGAGATTGAGCTGGACACGACGATCCATCTGCCATTTACGCGGCCTTATTTTGATATTCACAAGTTAGAAACGGGTGCAGCCATGACCCCCGCTCAAGCTCCGACGACGGAGGGAGAAGCAGAGGCAGCTGCCACCAGTCAAGACGAATACCTGATCGTCGCCGCACCGGGTGATGTGATCGATCAGTATGTGGAGCTGTTGCGCCTGCTGGATCTGAAGGTGGTGGCGGCTGATATCGAACCACTTGCTTTGTATCGATTGTTGGATTTGACAGACAAGCCCATGGCACAGGATATCATGTTCGTCCAACTGGAGCCGGGCTTTGCCAATGTCAGCATGTTTTCGCGGGATACCCCAGAGTTTTTGCGCAACATTCCGCTTGATCTGAATACGTATGCGCCAGATATCAGTTCTAGTGCCGACCTGTATGAGGCACTGGACGACGAGTATGTATTTCAGGCGTTTACCGCTGATCTGGTTCGCGAGCTGGAGCGGGTAATCAATTTCTATCAATTTACGTATAAAAACGATGGGACACGCATCAAAGCCATCTACCTGACTGGTGATTTTCCGTTTTTGGACAACATCCTTCAGCATCTGCGTGAGAGGATCAACAACGCAGAGCTGATGTTGTTTCCGACACAATCTTTGAGACACGCCTACCTCGAATCGACCGATTTGCAGGCGTACACGGTGGCGGCCGGTCTCTCGCTGAGGGGGTAAATCTTCCATGATCGATATCAACCTACTCCCGCGCAAAAAGAGGAGCGTCGGCAGCCGTACCTTTTGGATCATCGCGCTTGGCAGTGTCTGGCTTGGCTTCGCTGGCTTCACCGGACTGAGCTATTACCAGGAGTCCGATAGCCTGACACTACTGGAGACACAGACGAAGCAAAAAGAACAGCTGCTCCAAGCCCTCTCCGAAAACCCGGTTCAAGAGGATGAAGGTACGCTGGTTGATCAATATACCGTGGTCTCCAAGGGGCTGCACGAGCTATTCTATCCGATGCCATTGCTCCTCGACGTGCTCTCTCACAATCTGCCCAAGGAAGGCAAAATCAGAGGCATCTCGTACGAACTGAACGGTCGGGTACAGGTGAGAGGGGAGTTTGAGCAGTATTCCGATGTGGCGGCTTATCTGTACAATCTGGAGAATTCGCCATATGTGATGAAGGCACGGGTCAAACAGATTGTCGCAGTGAAGCCGAAGGTAGTGGGTGAAGGCGGTGTCACTGTGACGCTTCCTGCGGGGAGTGCAAGTACGCCAACATCGGCTGCCACGACTTCTCCGTCAGCCACCGCCCCAGCCCCAGCGAAATCCACTATAGGCAGCAAGCTCCTGCCGCGCCAGCAAGCCGAGTTCGAGCTGTTTCTCAACACGATCAATGGAACGGCCGCCAAGCCATAGCAGAGGAGGGTACCTATGAGGCAAAAAGAACGACCATATCTCCTGCTCATTTATGTCTTGCTCTTCGTGCTGGTGGCGGTATTCTATCTACTCTATTACCTGCCGCTCTCCGAAAAGCGGGAGCAAGCCGAATACCGTCTGGCTCAGCTGACGACAGCGATTGACCGTGCGGAGCAGAAGCGTGTCAGCAAACCGACAGAGTCCTCTGAGGCGCAGCTGGCGAAGCTGTCCGAAGCATTGCCGGTCAAGCCGTATACCCATCAGCTGATTTTGGATTTGGACAAGCTCAAGACCTTGAGCGCTGTATCGCTTGAGAATGTCACGTTTGACGAAGAGAAAAAGCAGTCGCTTCGCGCTTTTGTCGAGGAGCTGCAACTTAGCAGAAAAGAAGCGGGGATCGGGCAAAAGGAAGATGCGGGGGAACCATCGGAAGCAACCACGGGCAATCAGCCTGCTGCCGACCAGTCTGCGAGCCAGTCTTCATCAGACACCCAAGACCTTGCCGCCAAACTGGCCGCACTGCCCGACACACAGCTTACCAGCATCGGGATGACCCTGCGCCTGCGCGGGGACTATCAGCAACTCTATCAATTCATCACAGAGGTTCAGGAGCTATCCCGTTACCTGCGTGTGGATCAGATTATTTTTGACAGCTCGGATGATACGGATGGCAACGGTAACACCACCGCACAGACCGCCGTCCAGCCGGCCACGGCACAACCGACTGCTACTGCCACGAGTCAGCCGACAGTCACAGAGGCCACCACAGGGACGCCACAAGCATCCGGCGCACAACTTACCGTCACACTCAAGCTGACCAGCTACTATGTGCCACAGTACGCGACCCTGATCAAAAAACTGCCGCCTATCCTGCTGGAGAAACCATCCAACAAACAGAATCCTACTGAATTTGGCAATTCATAGTCATAACCTTCTCGTTTCTACGTAGACTACTAGTAATAGAGTTGCGAGAGCGAGGAGGTTATTTACGTGGAGGCGAATAGAAACAACCGGATTTCTATCAAATTGAACCCACAAGCACCACAGGCCCCGAAAGAGGCAAAACCCAAAAAAGAACAGCCATCCATCAAGAAAAGGGAAGAGGCCCACTCCGACTATCTTTTTATTGAGACCCAGCCCGATGAGACGATCGAGGAGAGCGGGAGCACGACACCACAAGTTACAGAGGATCCGTTCCTGATTCAACCAGACACGACCACAGCAGCAGATGAGGAGAACGACCTGACCGGTGAAAGCGAAGCGATGGAGCGGCTCAACCAGCTTCGTGGGCAATTACAGACAGAGCGGACGAGCGCCCCTTCGACCAGAGACTACATAGCGACCCGAGATCCCATGGTCAATGCTGAGCGTGAGCACGGCCGCGAATCCCTCTATGAAGACAAGACAGAAACGGAATCACACTATCTGCTCTATGACCTGATGGATGAGAGTGAGGATTCAGACCAAAAGCATGGACTCGGCTCTATCGTCCACGACTGGTTCCAGCGCTTCACAAGCAACAACAGCACACTATCCCGCAATCCGCTCTTGCGTACGCTCGTTTCGATGTTTGGCGCGGTGACGCTTGGTCTGATCTTTGGTTTTATTGTCCTGACCGTGTTCATGCAGGAAAACAGTGCGCCCAAGTCACAGGAAGTGGCTGCTGTGACCGCTCCGGCTGACGGACAACCCGCAGGAGACGCAGCAGTTGCCACCGAACCTGCCCCCGGTCAGCCTGCCGATCCTAACATCTCAGAGACAGGCGGGGCAGGGGAGGGTGAGCGGGTGCCTGTCGCCGTCGAGCTTCCCGAGCAGAGCTTTTTCATGGTGCAAGCCGGGGTGTTCAGTGACGGCGAAGCAGCCCAGACCGCCATCCAGCCGCTCGATTCCCAAGGCTTCCCGCATTTTATGTATGAGATGACCGACGGCAAAAAGCATCTGTTCATCGCCGCCGCCTCCTCCCGCGATCAGATCCTTGGTATGGCTTCCTTTTACAAAGAAAAGCAGATGGAAGTGTTTGTAAAAGAAGTGAAGATGGCCGCAGAACGCACCAATCTTGAGCTGACCCAAGCCCCGACCCTCAACGTCGGCACCGCTGCCAACCAAGGCCCGCTCTATGAATTTTTTCAAAGCGGTGCCAATCTGTCCAAAGAGCTAACCACCTGGTCGAGCCAAGTGATCAACAATCCAGCTGAGACCAAAGCGATGCCCAAGGAGCAGCTGGACAAACTCACCTCCCTGCACCGTCAATTCCTGGAGCAGAGCCGTCTGATCCAGCCGCTTTTGCCAAAGGAAGCCCAGCCTCACGCCACCGAGATGATCAACTCCCTGAACAAAGCGGTTACCACCGTCAAGGAGCTCAAAAGCAACAACGCCGTCTCCTATGCATGGCAGGTGCAGAAAGGTATATTAACCTACCTTGAACATTATGCTGCGTGGGTAAAACCAACCGCGTAAACCGATTCCCTTGTGCAAGCTTTCTTGCACAGGGGTCTGTCTTTTTGTAGGATAGATTTACAAAGTTGTTTCAGATATTGTAGATACCTCCCACGTTTGTTACACTTACATTTGGTTAAAAAATGATTGCTCTGATATAAAACGATCTGGTAAGCAGAAGGAAGAGGAGAATGACGGGGAGAGAAATACTGATTTTGGTGGCTATTTTGATCACCGGCGCGCTGTTTGGGAGTATTCTGGGCACGATCTTGAGTCCGTGGATGCCGTTTCTAGGCATTTCCAAGACGGTATCGTGGAATCCCTCAGCGGATTTGGATATTTTGAAGTATGATTTGCATTTTCAGGTAAAACTAAATCTAGCCAGCATTGGGGGATTAGCCCTCGCAGTTTGGATTCACCGTAAAATCAGATAGGGTGGGGAGTAGTTATGAACGCAACCGTTCCAATCATTTTGGCCTCTTCTTCCCCTCGGCGCAGAGAGCTTTTGCATAATCTGGGTCTCGAATTCACGGTTCAATCAAGTGACGTGGATGAGACGACAGCGCCGGGACTTAGTCCGCAGGAGATTGTCGAGTCTCTGTCCATCCGCAAAGCCCAGGCGACTGCAGTCGGAGTGGATACAGGGCTTGTGATCGGCTCAGATACAATCGTTGTGCTAGATCAGAAGGTGTTAGGCAAGCCCGCAGATGAGGATGACGCCTTTGGCATGCTTTCATCTTTGCAGGGCCGTGAGCATACCGTTTACAGTGGAGTGGCGATTGTGGATGCCGCCACAGGCAAGAGCGAGGTGTCCCATTCGTCGACCAAGGTGAAGATCAGGGCGATGACAGATGCCGAGATCCGCTCCTACATCGCAACCAAGGAACCGATGGATAAAGCAGGCTCCTATGCGATACAGGGGTTTGGTGCGACCATCGTTGAGGGGATCGTGGGCGATTATTTCACGGTCGTCGGTCTGCCTCTCGGTTTAACGGCACAGCTATTATCCCGTTTTGGCATCACTCTTTTTTAGACAGGTGGGTTTCTTCTAAGGTTTGCTTCTCCGTCCACCTATATTGGAGATCCGGCAGGAGGCGAACCACATGCAGTTGGAGACAATTTCCTGTAACAAAACGTCGAAAAAAAACGTCCCTTTATATGAGCGTCCGCGAGAGCGGCTTCTCCGGCAGGGAGCGGAACCGCTGCTTGATGCGGAACTCTTGGCGATTTTGCTTCGGACGGGCTTGGAAAATGAATCATCCTTTGATCTAGCACAGCGCTTGCTCGCCTCTTTTGGCGACCTGCGAAATTTGTCGCAAGCCACGCACGAGGAACTGACACAGGTAAAAGGAATCGGACCAGTCAAAGCGATTGAGCTGCATGCCGCTTTTGAACTGGGGAGAAGGCTTGTCAAGCACAGCCGCAAAGAGCGTCCGGTCATCCGTCTGCCCCGTGATGTGGCTGACTTGATGGCGCCTGATCTGGCCCATCTGACACAGGAGCATTTTGTCTGCCTGTTTCTCAACACCAAAAATCAAGTGATCGGCAAACAAACCATTTTTGTCGGCAGCCTGGATGCCTCCATCGTGCATCCACGCGAAGTATTCAAAGAAGCCATCAAACGCAGCAGTGCTTCTATCATTTGCTTACATAACCACCCGAGCGGAGACCCTGCGCCCAGCCGCGAAGACGTAGCTGTAACCAAAACGTTGTATGAGGTTGGCGAACTGATCGGGATTTCCTTATTGGATCATGTGATCATCGGTGATGGTCGCTATGTGAGTTTAAAAGAGCAAGGATACTTATAAAAAAATCGTACGTTGGAATTGAAGATACGGAAGGAGATTTCATACTATGTTTGGTGGTTTTTCACGTGACATGGGGATTGACTTAGGCACCGCCAACACGCTTGTCTATGTCAAAGGAAAAGGAATTGTGGTGCGCGAGCCGTCTGTTGTGGCGATCCGCACTGATACTAATACAATCGAAGCGGTGGGGAACGCTGCGAAAAGCATGATTGGACGTACCCCTGGCAATATCGTGGCAGTCCGTCCGATGAAAGACGGGGTCATTGCTGACTTCGAGACGACGGCTACCATGATGCGTTACTTTATCCGTCAAGCACAAAAGAACCAAGGTCTGTTCAGCCGCCGCCCAAGCGTTATGGTCTGTGTGCCGTCCGGTATCACGGCCGTTGAGAAGCGTGCCGTAGAAGACGCGACCAAGCAGGCAGGTGCCAAAGAAGCATATACCATCGAAGAGCCGTTTGCCGCTGCCATCGGTGCTGACCTGCCTGTATGGGAGCCGACCGGAAGTATGGTCGTCGATATCGGCGGAGGTACCACTGAGGTTGCGATCATCTCACTCGGCGGGATTGTTACCAGCCGTTCCATCCGGGTGGCGGGCGATGAGATGGACGAAGCGATTATCCAGTACATCAAGCGCCGCTATAATCTGATGATCGGGGAACGCACGTCTGAGACGCTCAAGATGGAGATTGGCTCTGCGATGACACCAGAACAGGAAGAGACAGTCGATATCCGTGGCCGTGACCTTGTGTCAGGTCTGCCTAAGACGATTTCTGTTACTGGAACGGAGATTGCAGAAGCACTCTCCGAGACTGTGATGTCCATCATCGAAGCTGTGAAGATCACACTGGAGAAGAGCCCTCCTGAGCTTGCCGCAGATATCATGGACCGAGGCATCGTGCTTACAGGCGGTGGTGCACTCCTGCGCAATCTGGACAGACTTTTGGCCAAGGAAACCGGTATGCCGGTACACGTCGCGGAAAACGCGCTGGACTGCGTAGCGATCGGGACAGGACGGGCGCTTGAGAACCTCCACCTGTTCAAATCCAAGCACGGCATAACTTCCTCGAAATCCAAACGAATCCGATAAGTAAGCAGAGTAGATAAGTAGGTGAAGGAGAGTTATGTCGTTCTTCGGAAATAAACGACTGATTATCGTCCTTGTCGGGTTGGTCATTCTCATCTCTGTGATGGGGTTCACCGCGCGAGAGCGTGCCAACCTGACATGGCCGGAAAAGCTATTGAAAGACACCGTCAGCTTGGTGCAGGGCTTTTTTTACCGCCCTGCTCAGGCTTTTTCCGGTTTTTTAGAAGGGGTCAACGATGCGTACAATGTGTACGAAGAAAACCGCATTCTAAAAGCCAATCTCGATCAGTACGCACAAGTCTCCGCACAGCTCAAGCAGCTGGAGGTGGAGAACCAGAACTTGCGTGCAGCCCTGCAGACCAAAAACAGCCTGACCGACTATCAGGTGCGCGTCGCTGAAGTGGTCTCCCGCAATGCTGACCAATGGAACGATGTCGTAATTATCGACAAGGGTGCCAAGCATGGCATCAAAAAAGACATGGCAGTCTATACAGCCACAGGCTTGATTGGCCGCGTCCAAAGCGTTGCCAACCTGTCGGCTACCGTAGAGCTGCTCTCCAGCATGGAGCGGCACAACCGCGTATCCGCAATCATTTTGTCTAAGCAGATTGTCAATAACCAGACGACCTATCGTCAGATCAACGGGATCGTCGAAGATTATGACCCGCGCGACCGCCTTTTGATCATGCGCAAGATACCGCTCGATCAAAAGTTTGTTCCGGGCGAACAAGTAGTTACTTCAGGGCTTGGCGGTGTGATTCCGCGCGGCCTGCTGATTGGTCATGTCGTACGCGTGGAGCCGGGTGATTACGGTTTGACGCAGACGGCTTACCTGCAGCCTGCTGCTGACTTTACTCAGATCAACCAGGTGTTGGTTGTGGAGCGTAAGTATGTGACCACACCGACCGGGGAACTGGTTCCATCTACCGAACTTAACGAACAGGGGCAGCTTTTGCCATCTGGTTCTACTGCAAGCACTCAATCCGGCTCTTCCAATCAGACTGCCTCCGCTTTAGCCGGAGGTGGTCAATAGATGTCCCGAGTCGTTTTAAGCCTGACCTTGCTCTTGTTATTTTTTCTCGAAAGCACTGTCCTGCCGTTCTTTTCGCCAAGCTCGTGGGGTCTGTCATTTCTGACGGTCCCCCGCTTTGCACTTGTGGGAACGATTTTCGTCGCCCTGTTTATCGGACGGCGCGAGGGTCTGCTCTATGGGATGATTCTCGGATTGCTCCATGATGTGATGTATGGCAAAGTGATCGGCGTATTTGCCTTGTCGATGATGGTTGCAAGCTACTTCTCCGGCCTTGTTTTTCTTTTGTTCCACCGCAGTATTGCCGTTGTTGCAAGTACCGTGATTTTGGTACTGTTTGGTCATGAGTGGCTTTTGTACAGTTTATTCCGCTTGTTTTACACCAGCCCTGTTGATGTACAATGGGTATTGACCAAGAGGATTTTGCCGAGCGTAGCGTTAAACTTTGTATTTGCCTTACTGGTTTATCTGCCGTTCTCCAAGCTGTGTACAGCGGTCAAAGAAAACAAAGAGACGCAGGGTGAATAGACACGGCCCCCACTTAAGCGTCCCGACCACAAAGGAGGAGAGAACATGGGGGAGCATGAAAAAGAGCAGTCGCACATTCCCGTCAGACTGAACGTTTTGTTTTTCATCGTGTTTATGTTTTTTGCCGCGATTATTCTGCGCCTTGCCTACGTCCAACTCGTGGAAGGCGAACAATATAAGCATGACCTTGAAAAATACAGCACGCGCGAACTGCCGATTCCTGCACCGCGCGGCCGCATCCTCGACACCAACGGTCAGGTGCTGGTCTCCAACAAACCAGTCTACACCGTTACCTATGTAGAGGAGCAGAACCAAGACATCGATGAAGAGCAGGTGGCAGATAAGCTTGCCAATGTGCTGATAATGGATGACGAGAAAACAGGCACAGACAAAGACCTGCTGAAAAAGGCAATTGAACTGCAGGCCAGCTTGCCAGTCTCGTTCAAACCGGATGAAACCAACAAGCTGATCAGCATGATTACGCCAAAACTGAACGCCTTGCCGCCGGTTACAAGCGTCTCGACGCTCCAAGACCGCGACCTGATCCGTACAGCCCTTTACATGGGGATGCGAGTCCGTTCACCGTTCAGTGACGGAGACCGCGAGACCGTCCGCAAAAAGGTCAGCGATCATGTCACCAAAGCAGGCAAAGCAGCAACCGTTAACACACAAAATGCATCTGACGCCGAGCTGCTGCATTATGTAATTCAATCCAATATCGATTATTCCATCAAGCTTGATGAAGACGAACGCGAAAGCCTCGAGAAAGAGGTCAAAGCACAGATTGCCACACTGCCAGATGCCAATGGACTAAAAGAAAAGTCCGACATGGATCTACTACGCTACGCCAATCTGTTCGATCTCACGGTGGCGCTTCCGCTGACCGACCAACAGCGTCAGTTCCAATGGCGCAAGATGGCGATCTTAGGCAATATGCGTTCCTATGGCGTGCCACGCTTCATCCCGCGCCGTATCAAGGAAAATGTCTCTTATAACGAAGTAGCCAAGATCGATGAACGCCGCAGCGAATATCCGGGGATCAATGTCATCGTTGAACCGATCCGTCAGATTCGCCGTGACCCAGACGGTAGTGGTTTTGCCACTCATATCTTGGGCTATATCAACCCGATCAGCCCGGAACAGCGTGATGAGTATGTCGCACAAGGCTACAGCTTCACCGACCGTGTCGGCGTGGCAGGCTTGGAGCGCTACTATGAACGCGAGCTGCGTGGGAAAGACGGGGTCTACGAAGTTCACGTCAACAAAGACTCCGAAACCGTTGAAAAGCAGGAAAAACGCCCGGCTGAACCGGGGAACGATCTGGTTCTCTCCCTCGACTGGCGCTTCCAAAGCAAAGTAGAGGACATCCTCAAAACCAACCTCGCCAAAATGAGAACCAAGGCTGGAGATCTCAATGTGGCCCACGCCGTTGTCATGAACCCTAATACAGGAGAAGTTCTGGCGATGGCAAGCTCACCTGACTACGATCTCAATCTTCACTACAACCGCAAAGAGTTCAACAAGGTATATGACACCATGATTGCCCCAAGTGCCGAGAATAAGATGATCCGAGGAGCTTATGCACCGGGTTCGACCGCCAAGATGCTGTCGGTGATGCTCTCTCTGCAAAAAGGGCTGGTTACCCCTAACGAAACAATCTATGACCCCGGCTACTACATCGTCGGTAACGTCAAAAAACGCAACTGGAAGCTGAGCGGACACGGTAATGTCAATGCCCGCCGCGCTCTCCAGGTATCGAATAACACCTACATGTACGCGATGGCGATGCGTCTGGTCAACAGTGATAACAAGAGCTACATGACCAAATTCTCGGTCATCGACTACTACAACGCCCAGTTTGGCCTCGGCGTGAAGACAGGAATCGACCTGCCAAGCGAGCTGACCGGTTGGGAATCCCAGTACTCCTACATGGGGAACCTGGCGGACGCCTTTATCGGTCAGTACGATTCCTTCACTCCGATGCAGATTGCCCAGTATGTATCTACCATCGCCAATGGCGGCTACCGTCTGCGTCCGCATCTGGTCAAAGAAATCCGCCGCGGCACAGTAGACCCTAAGCGTCCTGGTGAGACACTTACCGTAGTCAAACCAGAAGTGCTCAACACCGTAGACATCGATCCGAAGTGGATCAAAGTGGCGCAGGAAGGTATGCGCATGGTAACGGGCCCAGGTGGTACGGCAGCCAGCACATTCAGCGGTCTGCCATTCACTGTCGCAGCCAAAACAGGTACGGCCCAAACCGGACGCGGCGCAGACAACTCGCTGATCGTCGGATACGCCCCTTACGAGAAACCGGAAATCGTGTTTGTCGTCATCGTACCGGGAGGGGGACATGGTTCGGACTCCTCTGGTCCGATCGCCCGTCAGGTTCTGGAGGCGTACCACTCCCTGTATCCATTGAACAAGTAGCATTGATATCAGATCAGTCGTCAGGCGCGGAATAACGGAGTCATCCGACAACATCCGCGCCTGATTGACAGATTCACCAAATTTTCATCTGTCAAAGAGCAGGATTTTTTTCATAACGTGGCGAAAGGTAACGGTCGAGGTGAAACATCTCCATGATGACAAAGAGTAAGGTGACGATCAAAGGAACCAAGGATGGACTCGTGTTCTTCTTGGATGACACATGTTCCTTTGATGAGTTGGTAACCGATCTAAAGGAGAAGATCGAGAACAGCCACCAAAAGATATTAAGCGGCCCGCTTGTCCGGGTTTCGCTCAAACTTGGGAAACGCTTCTGTACTCCTGAACAGCAGGATGAGCTCACAAAAATTATCCGTCAAAAAGGCAACCTCGTCATTCATACGATTGATGCGGATGTGATTTCCAAAGAAGAAGCTTTGGCAGAACTATTAAAATCGAGTTTACAAATACAGACGCAGACCGTTCGTTCGGGTCAAGTGCTCGAATACGAAGGCGATCTCTTGCTCCTTGGCGATGTGAATCCCGGAGGAACTGTGAAGTCCACCGGCAGTATTTATGTGCTGGGGGCTTTGCGCGGAGCAGCCCATGCAGGCATCCAAGGTGACAAACAGGCGATTATCGCTTCATCTATGATGCGTCCGACACAGCTACGGATTGCGGAGATTATCAGCCGTCCAAGCGATGAGTGGACCGAGCTGAAGGGTTCGACGGAATTTGCCTATTTGGAAGAGGATCAAATGGTTGTGGCCAAGATGAATTTTCTTCATCGTGTTCGTCCTGAGGCAAGTCGGAAGAAAACGTAAGTGTGTTTGAAAAAGGAGAGGAAGTAAGTTGGGGATCGCAATTGTAGTTACTTCTGGTAAAGGCGGTGTGGGTAAAACCACAACATCCGCTAATATCGGATCGGCGCTGGCTTTGAACGGAAAAACGGTATGTATGGTCGACACGGATATCGGTTTGCGTAACCTTGACGTGATCATGGGTCTTGAAAACCGTATCATTTATGACCTGATCGATGTGGCAGAAGGCAGTTGCCGACTCCAGCAGGCCCTGATCAAAGACAAACGATTCGATGGATTATCACTTTTGCCGGCAGCGCAAACCAAAGACAAAACCGCTATTTCTCCTGAGCAGATGGACGAAATCATCACTCAGCTCAAACGTGAATTTGACTACGTGATCATCGACTGCCCAGCTGGGATCGAGCAAGGCTTCCGCAATGCCGTTGCTGGAGCAGACCAAGCGATTGTGGTCACCACTCCGGAAAAAGCAGCGGTCCGCGACGCAGACCGCATCATCGGCCTTCTCGAACGGGAAAAAGTGGGGATGCCAAAACTCATCATTAACCGCGTGCGCTCCCACATGGTCAAAGCTGGGGACATGCTGGATGTAGAAGATATTCTGGATCTCTTAGCCATTGACTTAATCGGCGTAGTGCCTGATGATGAATTCGTGATCAAATCCGCCAACGCAGGTGAACCCGCTGTCATGAACCACGAATCCAAAGCATCTCTGGCCTATCGCAATATTGCCCGCCGACTGCTCGGTGAATCGGTTCCACTGATGCCACTCGAAGATAAAAAAGGTGGCATGATGAGCAAATTCCGTTCTTTTTTTGGTCTTAAATAATAGCCGTTCGATAGATATAAAAAACAGGGGACGACTCCTGTTTCTTTTTTTGGAGGGTGAGAAATGGATTTAGAGAAACGACACATCAAGCAGCTGGACTGGCCGATTCTGCTGATCCTTGTTGGCTTGGGAGTATTCAGCTATCTCGGAATCAGCGGGTCAGCTGCTGGAGTGGAGATTGCCGGGAAACAGGTGATGTGGTACATCGTTGGCTTCGGTATCCTTTTGGTCTCACTCCTGTTTGATTACCGCCTGTACCGGGGACTTGCCTACATCCTCTATGGCATCGGTATCGTGCTGTTGCTCGGTGTCTTTTTTACCAAACCGATCAACAACGCAACCAGCTGGTACGACCTCGGCCCGATTCTGTTCCAACCTTCCGAAATCATGAAATTATTCACGATTTTGACTGTTGCACACTATATGGCCAAACTGGATGAAAAACCAGAAGCTAAGTTTCGGAAATTCCATCAGCTGTTGCCAGTGTGCCTCTTGATCGGCGGACCACTGTTACTGATCCTCAAGCAGCCTGACCTTGGTACATCGCTCGTATTTACCGGTATCCTTGCAACGATGCTGACGGTCGGTGGTATCCGTTTGCGCCATGTGCTTGGATTGGGGGCTGTGATTTCCGCGTTTTTCGGATTGATGACCTTTTTGTATCATTATCATCAAAGCATTTTCTTTAAAATCATCAAAGAGTATCAATGGGAACGGATTGTCTTCTGGATGGATCCCTATCAAGCACCGATGGACGAGGGCTTTCAGTTGATTCAATCAATCATCGCGATTGGTTCCGGACAGTTGACTGGTAAAGGAATTCACACAGCGACCCAGGCTAGTCTCAAATGGGTTCCGGTCGGCGAGAGTGACTTTATCTTTACGGTCATCGCGGAGATGATGGGCTTTATCGGCTCAGGTATGCTGATGATTCTTTTCTTTTTCTTGGTCTATCGGATGATTCGGATTGCCATGGAAACCAAAGATCCATTTGGTTCTTATGTAGTCAGCGGTGTAGTTGGGATGCTGACCTTTCAAATTTTTGAAAACATCGGAATGACGATTCAATTAATGCCGATCACGGGTATTCCGCTGCCGTTCATCAGCTACGGGGGCAGCTCGCTGCTCACCAACTTCCTCATTATCGGCATCGTGCTCAACATCGGAATGAGAAACCAAAGTCTGCGCTTTGATTAAAAGACGCGTGACAACATAGGAAAAGTATGTTATCATCTAGGTAAGTTAACATTATTTTTACCAGAGTATTTGATGGATTGGATGATACTGCCGTACTTGAAGGAGATACGTCACCATGTGATCAAATCTCCTTTAAGTACGGTTTTTTACAATACATAAAAGGCTCGGTAAAACAGTTAGCGGATAATGAGAGATCGATGATCTTTAGGAGGTTTTTTCACATGCAACAAGGTATCGTAAAATGGTTCAATGCAGAAAAAGGTTTTGGCTTCATCTCCGTTGAGGGTGGCGAAGATGTATTCGTACACTACAGCGCAATCCAAACCGAGGGTTTCAAAACTCTTGAAGAAGGTCAAAAAGTAGAATTCGAAATCGTTCAAGGTACTCGTGGCCCACAAGCTGCTAACGTTTCTAAACTCTAATTAAGAGTTTACAACTTAACCTTGATAAAAGGCAGTCTCTCTTCGGAGGGGCTGCCTTTTTTGCTATAGATGGTGGAGGGGTGTAGTGGAGGGAGAGACCGAGCTGGGTTTCGAGTGTAAGCCCTCTTAAAGCCCCGCAAAGGGTCGTTACTGTCCGCTTCAAAAACCTCAAAAGTGGAAGGCGGGTCAAAAAATTTCGATGAAGCATAAACAAACGAAGGGGTTTGCCCCTATGCGGACTCGAAGAGGCCATTCCACTTTTGAGGTTTTCTCCGCTGGGTAGGGCTCCAAATGGGCATTCACTCGAAACCCAGCCCGGTCTCTCGCACTACAGGGAGAAAAGAAATGATTTAGAAAGCGGAGACTGTAAAGAAAAAGATCCGCAAACAAAGATCGTATACAAACACAAACCAGCTTCCCAAAAAGCTCTGTAATCCGATTCAATCGCTCATCATCTAACAAACTAATTGACCCATCAATCTTCTCATCTACTCACACTCCCGCTCCAGAACCCTCTCTCTTGTCCTTTGCCCCGAATCTTTCCTCCCCGAATCCTCCCACACAATATCCCATTCCCGCCACCAACGATGACTGCCTTGAGAGAGGAGATGGAGGCCGGGACGTGCCTTTTAGAACCCTCACCCAGCGGAGAATGTTCTACTGGGACATTCTCCATCGAATATGCTTCCGGGGCAAACTTCAATCATCCCCGAGTAAACCTTTTTTGCCCCTGCTCCCAGTAGAACATACGCAGCGGACATCCCTCTCTTCTCCGAAGAGGGTTCTACTACGGCACATCCCGGTCTCCATCTCCTCTCTCACCCCCGCCACGTCATATTCCCCCCAGACAAGCATAGACATATACTACATAGCATGTCTCAAAGGGGTGGATACCGTGTTTAATGAAATTGACCGCATCAGAGAGCGACGGCGTGAGCGCAAAGAGCAGATCATTTTGCAGACAAGAGACAGTTTTCCGCCATTTATGGACGAGTTGCACGACCCCATTGAAGATCGGTATACACCGGCAACGTATGATGATTTTTTCCGTTCTGGTAAAAAACAGCAACCAGTCCGCCCGCCGCAGGAAGTGCTGGGCATTCAGGTCTTTTTCTCATTGGTGCTCGTTGGGGTGGCCTATGTCATGTTCCAGACCCAAGTAGCCGTTCCCGAACCATGGAAGCAGACGGCCCGTGACGTACTGACCCGAGACTTCAATTTTCAAGGGGTAGCAGACTGGTACGAAGCCAGATTTGGTACGGCCCCGACGGTATTACCTGTGTTGTCTGAGAAAAAGACGACCGTACCAGCTACCACGGTGGCACCTGTCCCCGAAAAATGGCAGACCCCGGCTGAATGGAAGCTGGTCAAAGCCTACGACCCGCAAAGTGCGAAGATGGTAGTAGACACCGGACTACAGGGACAGGTGATCACGGGAGAAGACGGCTGGGTGATTGCAGTGGAGGAAAAGCCTGGATTTGGCTTGACCGTGGTTGTCCAGTATGCGAGTGGACGGGAGATCTGGTTTGGCAATCTGGAGTCGACCAACCGCCAAGCCAATGACTGGCTCAAGCAGGGGGACACGATCGGTTTGGCCAAGGTTTTCCAAGAGAATGCCCGCTATCTGTTTCTTGCGATGAAGCAGAATGGCAAACCTCAGAACCCGGCGGACGTGGTAGCCCTTGATTGAACGTTGGACCGGGGGTATCAGCATAAGGATTCACCTCCTCTTTTGGGCCGTGATCGGGCTATCGGTGGCCGCGGGATATTTCATTGAGACGCTGACACTGTTCGTCATCGTGATCATCCACGAGCTTGGGCACGTCGCCGCCGCACGGGAGCTGGGATGGCGGGTGACAGAGGTGCAGCTGCTGCCATTTGGCGGAGTAGCGACGATGGAAGAGACCTCGTTTGACCCGCTGGATGAAGTCGTCGTGGCACTGGCCGGTCCGTTTATGAATATCCTGATGATCTTTTTCTCCCTCGTGTTCTGGAAGCTGGGGATCTGGTCCTTGGAGTGGACACAGTTTTTTATGAAAAGCAACATCATGATCGCTGGATTCAACCTGCTCCCGATCTGGCCGCTGGACGGGGGACGGATTGTACAGGCGGTTTTGTGTCTGATTCTTCCGTTTCGCCAAGCTGTTCTGGCATCTTTTCTGGCCAGCAGTATGTTGGCTGCGACCATGCTTGGCATCGGCATTTATTTTCTTCATCTTAATATCATCGCGGTGGCTAGCTACCTGATTGTCACCAACGGGCAAGCCTATCTGCGGTTCCCGTTTCAATTCATCCGCTTTCTCGTCAAAAAATACACCCACCCACCCAATCTGGATAAAATGCGTTCGATCACTATCCCGCCCGATTCGACGATCCTGCAGGCGGCCGAGCGGATTCACAAGGCGGATTATCACCTGTTTTACATCCGCGGTCATGGAGGTGGAATGCTGCCGGAGGAAGAGCTGTTGCAAGCCCTGCTGTACAAACAAAAACCAGACTGGCCTGTTTTGCACCTGCTCTGAAATTTGGGTCGGTGCTTTTTTTGTTGTACAATAGGAGGGATGTGCATACACCCCCGAGGAGGAAAACGGTTTTGAAGCAGATCGTAGTCAATGTAGAACCCAACCAAACCCGCGTGGCGGTGCAAGAAGATGGCAGACTGGCTGAGCTGTACGTCGAGTCAGGTACTGGTGAAGACATCGTGGGCAACATCTACCGTGCCCGCGTCGTCAATGTAATCCCGAGCATGCAGGCGGCTTTCGTCGATATCGGGCAGGAAAAAAACGCATTTCTCTACATAGATGAAGCACTCCCAGCGTCCTACAAACAGACCGCCAAAGGACAGGAGAAGCCAAGCATCCGCGAGCTCGTACAAGTGGGCGAGGAGCGATTGGTGCAGGTCAGCAAAGAAGGCTTCGGCACCAAAGCTCCACGTGTCACCACCCAGATCAGTCTGCCTGGACGGATTCTCGTCTATATGCCGACCGACCCGCATGTCACCGTCTCCCGCAAGATTGAGAATCCCAAGGAACGCTCCCGGCTGGTGGAGATCACCAAGGGCCTTTTGCAAGGAGAGGAAGGGGCGATTATCCGCACCCAGGCAGAAGGGGTGGACGAAGCCCGGATCGCCGCAGAGCTTGCCTACCTGCGCTCCCGCTGGCAAAAGGCACTGGAGATGAGCAAGGGACAAAAGCTACCCGTCCTCATTCACCAAGACGCTGACATCGTCACCCGCGTGATCCGCGACACCTTCAACGAGCAGGTAAGCGAACTGGTGATTGATTCCCAGCCTGTTTTGCAGCAGGTCAGACAGACGGTAGAGGCACTCTATCCCAAGCTGGTCAGCCGTGTCCGGTTTTACCAGGGCAAGCCGCCGATTTTTGACGCATACGAGGTAGAGCGTGAGATCGACAAGGCACTCCGCCGTCAGGTACCGCTCCCAAGCGGAGGCTCGCTGATATTCGATCAGACCGAGGCGCTTACCGTCATCGACGTCAATACAGGCAAATTCACCGGCAAAGGAGGCACCCAGCTCGAAGAAACCGTCACCGACGCCAATCTCGAAGCGGCCAGCGAGATCGCCCGCCAGCTGCGTCTGCGTGACATCGGAGGCATCATCCTGATCGATTTCATCGACATGCGCTCCGTGGTCAACAAGGAACGGGTCATTCTGAAGCTGAAGGAAGAGTTGGCCCATGACAAAACCACCACCTTTGTGCTCGGTATGACTCAGCTCGGTCTGGTCGAGATGACCCGCAAAAAAATGCGGCAGAATCTCACAGACTCGCTCACCAGAACCTGTCCAACCTGCCAAGGCAAAGGCAAAATCCTTTCCCAAACCGAAGTACTCAGCCGCTTGGAACGGGAAATCCGTGCTCTGGCGAAGAATGGTGACGTCGAACAGGTCGCATTGGAGCTTCATCCAGAGATGGCACAGGGGATGCAGGCAGACGGGCATCAGCAACGGATCGAGAAGGACTTCCACATCACGCTGACGATCCGCGAGCAATCCACCATGTCTCCTGACGATTACCGGATTGCGTACGCCGGTACAGCGAGATAGCCTATTCAAAAGATTATTCGATCTAATCTCTTGATTTATCTTTTGGGCTATGTTAATCTATTCTTTGTTCATACAGCTATGCTTGTACCTCAAGCATACTGTAACCGCGCGAGGCAGGTTATAAGTCGGCTGGTCCGCACCTGTAATAGGCGAGTCTGAGTATAGAAGGAGGTGCAATTTCATGTACGCTATTATCGTAACTGGTGGCAAACAATACAAAGTGGAAGAGGGTTCTACTCTCTACATCGAAAAATTGGTTGCTAACGAAGGTGACACTGTTACTTTCGACCAAGTACTGCTCGTTTCTAAAGACGGTAAAGTAACCGCAGGTGCTCCAACCGTTGCAGGTGCTTCTGTAACTGCAAAAGTTGAAAAACACGGTAAAGGTGAAAAAATCATCGTGTTCAAGTACAAAGCGAAGAAAAACTACCGTAAGAAGCAAGGTCACCGTCAGCCGTTCACCAAAGTTGTTGTTGAAAAAATCAACGGTTAATTGGTGATTTATGATTGACGTTAAGGTGACGCGCGACGAAGCGCATGAGATTGTGGAGATTACGCTGACAGGCCATGCTGGTGCGGGTAAGCTGGGCGAGGACATTGTCTGCGCTGCGGTTTCTGCAGTAAGCTTTGGTAACCTGAATGCGGTACATCTCCTGCTCGGTACAGTTCCTGATGTTCAGACACTCCCGCAAGAGGGCGGGTTTCTCCGCTGGAGCTTGCATCCGTTAGAAGATGCTTCCCTTCATGAGAAACAACAATTGCTTGCTGAAAGCATGATCATCGCCCTCGTGGCGATTGCTCAACAGTACGGTAAATATATTCGGGTATCTGATAATAAATGGTAAGGAGGTGCCTTTACATGTTGTTCACAATGGATCTTCAATACTTCGCTTCCAAGAAGGGTGTAGGTTCTACCAAGAACGGTCGCGACTCCATCGCGAAGCGCCTCGGTACGAAACGTGCTGACGGTCAGTTCGTTAAAGCTGGTAACATTCTCGTTCGCCAACGCGGTACGAAAATCTACCCAGGTCTTAACGTAGGGATCGGTGGCGACGACACTCTGTTCGCAAAAGCTGACGGTGTAGTTCGTTTCAAACGTCTTGGTCGTGACCGCAAACAAGTGGTTATCGAGCCAGTAACAGTTGAAGCGTAATAGACCGACTGAAGAAAACCCGGCTATCATCGCTGGGTTTTCTTTTTTCATATTAACACCTTGTGTTACAATGGCAATGGTAAAGAGAAAAATCGAGATGTCGGGTGGGAAACGATGAAGGAAGAGCTGAAGCTATTTACAGAACAAGCCGGTCTGCTTCTTCAAGTGCTGAATCAACAACGACACGACTGGTTGAATCATTTTCAGGTGTTACTGGCGAATATTCAACTGGGGCGCACAGAGGATGCCCAGGCCTATATGAAGCGTGTGATAGACGAGGCTCATCAGGAGAGTTTGTTAACCCGCATCAATAGTCCCTTGCTTTCTGTTTTTTTTCTTACGTTCAATGCGTTACATAATGATCTGCATATGGAAGTGGAAGTTCAACATCCGGTTGACTTGTCACGAATCTCCGCCGGGCAGGACGAATTCGTTTCGGTGACGACGGAGTGCATACATCTTTTACATACACATTTGGACCCAGATTTCTCCGATGTGCCAAGTGTTTTGGTGTCATTGCACAGCATAGACGGGGCGATCCACATCCGCTTCGATTTTGTGGGCAAATTACGTGAATCTATAGCAACCGAAGTGGAAAACCTTATCACGAGAGCGAAAATATCGGGGGCACATGTCGCCGAGCAGATAGAGTCAGAAAATGAATGGGTATTGGAATTAGCATTTCCGTGCACATAATGGGGTGACATAATCGTGTTTATCGATCAAGCGAGAATTTATGTGAAAGCAGGGGACGGCGGTAATGGCGCTGTCTCTTTCCGTCGGGAGAAGTATGTGCCTGCAGGCGGTCCAGCCGGTGGGGACGGAGGAAAAGGCGGCGACCTTGTGTTTGTCGTGGACGAAGGACTTAACACGCTGGTTGATTTCCGCTATCAGCGCCACTTTAAAGCGCCTCGCGGTGAAAATGGCCGCAACAAGGCACAGCACGGCGCTGGTTCAGAAGATATGATCGTACGTGTTCCTCCAGGGACCGTTGTCTATGATGAGGATACGGGAGAAGTCGTCGCTGACCTCGTGGAAAACCATCAACGTGCCATAATCTGTAAAGGTGGACGCGGTGGGCGCGGTAACATGCGTTTTGCCACATCAGCTAATCCGGCTCCGTACATCTCTGAGAACGGTGAACCGGGTCAGGAGCGCAATGTGCGTCTGGAGCTGAAGCTGATTGCAGACGTTGGTCTGGTCGGCTACCCAAGCGTCGGGAAGTCCACACTGTTGTCGAGTGTGACAGGTGCCCGTCCGAAGATTGCCGAATACCACTTCACCACCTTGGCGCCTAACCTGGGCGTAGTGGATTTGGGTGAAGACAGCTTCGTACTGGCTGACCTGCCGGGTCTGATCGAAGGGGCACATGAAGGTGTCGGTCTGGGTCATCAGTTCCTGCGTCACGTAGAGCGCACCCGTCTGATCATCCATGTCATTGATATGGCCGCTTCTGAGGGACGTGATCCGTATCAGGATTACGTCACGATCAATGAAGAGCTGAAACTGTACAATATCCGCTTGGAAGATCGACCACAAATCATTGCGGCGAATAAAATGGATATACCAGAAGCAGAAGAGAACTTACAGAAATTCAAAGAGCAAGTGCCGGGTGTTGAGATTTACCCGATCTCCGGTTTTACCCGTCAAGGGGTACAAGAATTGATGCGGGCAGCTGCTAACAAGCTTGCGACCATTCCTAAGCACCATGTGGTGGAAGAAGTGGCAGAAGTGGAAGAACGCGTGGTATTTAAGGCCGAGCCAGAACCGATCCCATTCGAGATCAAACGCGAAAATGAAGTTTTTGTCGTTGCAGGTGAAAAAATAGAGAAGCTGGTACGTATGACCAACCTTAACAGTGATGACTCGATCCGTCGTTTCTCCCGTCTGATGCGCACCATGGGTGTGGATCAGGCGCTTCGTGACCGCGGTTGTAAAGATGGGGATACGGTTCGCATTGGTCATTTTGAATTTGATTTCACTGAATAAGGGTACAATCAAAAGAGAAAAGTAGAGAAAAACGGACGGAGAGAAGAGAGGTTTTCTTTGTGGGGAATTTGTCATTACGTCCATTGCTGGAAGCAGGCAAACTGCGAGTGGGGGAGAAGCTTCTTTTTTCGAGTTCCAAAAGTATTGGCGGGCAGATGGAGGGCACGATTCAACATGTAAAGCCCAATTATTTGATCCTTGCATGTACACGTACCGACAAGACGCCAACTCTGATCGGCTCGATTGCGATGATTCAGCTGCAGGCGGAGAATTATACCGCACAGCTTGAACTGGAAGTGATTCAGGAGCAGACGGTCTGGCCGATATCTCTTTTGGGAATGCTCCCGATCAGTCTCAAAATGAACTACAAAAAAGATCTGCCCCTCATCAAACCGGACTATATCATCAACATTCCGTACAAGCGGATGGGAGCCAAACCCAATGAGGAAAAAGGGGAAGGGGTTGTCTTGGAGTTTTCTCCGCAGACCTTCGTCATTGGTACTGATGGGTATTTGGCCAAAGGGGAGTTTGTCAAGATTTCTTTTGTAGTTCCTAAGACCAAGAAGGAAGTTTCAGCTATGTCTAAGGTCGTAGAGAAGAATTTTGAGAACGGTACCGCTGTGGTTACGTTGCAAATCACAGCAATTGATGAGCAGCAAGCGAAGCACATACAGGAGTACTACGACAAGGTAGGCTCAAAATCATGACTAAAAACCCTCTGCTAAATGTGACTTTAGTAGAGGGTTTTTTGGTATTTTTTCTCTTACAATTAAGCATATCGACACGTTTTTGTATGGATAATAACGGGAAACAGATTATGTAGCAAATTTTACTATTGAGAGGAGTCAGAAACACATGAAAAAATGGTTGTCGCTGCTCCTTGTCTGTTCGCTGATGTTCAGTATGGTTTCCATCGCATCTGCGAAAACACAAGGACACGCTCAAAAAACGACCCAAGTTGCTGAAAAAGCAAAACCGCCTAAGAAGGTAAAAGCAACAGGGACGATCTCTAACGTCGATGTAGAAGAAAATATGATCGAAATTGATGTTCGTGGTACAACCGTATCAATGGGTGTCTACGCACAAACCAAGATCCAAGTAACCAAGCTGAAAAAGCCTACGCTTGCTGATATCTATCCGGGTGAAACCGCAAAAGTGGAATACACCCAAGATGGCGATAACAACAAAGCGACCTCGATCATGGTGGTCCGTACCAGCCAACCTGTAAAGGGCACCGTGGAAGAGATCGACACCGCCAAGAAAACCCTCAAGGTGGGCGGCAAAACAGTGAAAACAACAAGCACCACCAAGGTTCACTATGATGACGAAAACATCACGTTTGAAGAAATCAAACAAGGTGACAAAGTCGTTGTAGTCGGTACGAACAGCGGGTCTTCCTTTACCGCTCGTGTAATCAACATTGTTGAGCGCGAAGGTGAAGATGGTGATACAGGTGAGGAAACTCCGTTGAAAGCGGTTATCACCAGCATCGATGCTGAAGCAAAAACCATCACATTAGGCGAGCATATCGTGAAAGTTGTGGAAGAAACAACAATCACGCAAGGTGAAAAAACCCTTACTTTTGAAGATTTGAAAGAAAACATGTCTGTAGAAGTGGCGTACAAAAAAGTGGAAGAAGAACTGGTTGCCGTCTCCATCAAAGTGGCAACTGAAACCGAACCACCGCAAACCACTGAACTCAAAGGTAAAGTAGAATCCGTTGATGCGACAGCCAAAACATTTGTCGTTACCGGTAAAACAGTGAAGGTTACGGAAACCACTGTGATCAAAGGTGAAGAAGACAAAACTGTTGCGTTCGACGCGATTACCGTTGATGCAACTGTTACAGCGATCGGTACCATCGAAAACGAAGTACTCGTAGCAACCTCTGTCAAAGTGGAGGGTGCTGTAACACCACCACCTGGCGACGGTGGCACCCAAGAAGGTGAACTTGCGGGAGATATTACAGCAATTAACCTCACAGCCAATACCCTCACCATCGGTGGCAAAACCGTATCCATCACCGATAAAACCGAAATCAAAGGTGAAAAAGACAAAAAGCTGAAGCTCAAAGATGTGAAACAAGGCATGAAAGCCGAAGCAAAAGGTAAATGGAAAAACGGAGTTCTTGTTGCTGAGAAAATCAAAGTAACAGGAAAAGGCAAAGGGAAATAAGCAATACTTGTCTAATTTCCATTTTAAAGCAGCCCTATCGCGAAAGCGGGGGCTGTTTTTTTTATTATAGCGAGATGATCGGGGTAGGATATTAATCATAGTTGGAGGGGCAAGGGAATTGATTTTTTAAAGTTCTTGTCTGTAATGAGTATCCGGTATGGCTGGAGGAGAGCAGGCGGCTTTCAAGCGGAGAGCCTCTTTTAAAACCCTCTCAGCGGAAGAAAAAACAACGGCGTGCATAACTTCTCCGAATATACCCAGGGGCAACCCCTTCGCTTGAAATGGCTTCTTCGAACCTTTTGCCCCGAGCTTAGCCATTGGTTTTTCTGAAGCGGACATACCCAATCCCCCTTGCAGGTTTTAAAGAAGGCGGGTCCGCTTGAAAGCCGCCTGCTCTCCCATCCGACCCTGAACACAACTCTACAACACACAAAAAAAACTGAGGCCCACACTACAAGCCCCAGCTCCCTACCAAACTAACATTTGTCACCGTTTTTCTCAGGTGTACGGTCCATCAGCGTGCCTTGTTGATCCATTTTTTGACCGAACTGATCCAGATCGCTCGGTTTTGCGGCAGCTCCGCTTCCACCACGGAATGCTTTATTAGAATCATTGCGTCCTGACATGTTGTCACCTCTTTTCAAAAGGGATCAGAAATAGGGTTACCTTATGGAAGCGTTATCATGTAACAGCTATTTGTGTTTTCTTGGATCGGTTTCGTTATTTTTGTAAAAGTTTTGGGAGAAGGGTTGCTATTGCTATTAACGTTCGATATAATGTCCTCTAAGAGTAAACAGATGTTTTCTTCAGGAGGACACATGAGCAGAAAAGAAGAAAAGTTCTACCTGATTCGTGCCGATATCCTGCCTGAGTCTATCGCTAAAACCATTGAGGCTAAAAAGCTGTTGGAATCAGGTGAAGTCGACACGGTCAACGATGCAGTGGACAGTGTAGGTCTTTCCCGTAGTGCGTTTTATAAGTATAAGGACGCCATTTTCCCATTCAACGCGATGATGAGCGAGGAGATCATGACGGTTTCCTTTACGCTTGACCACCGTTCCGGTGTACTGTCGCGGGTACTGCAGTTTGTTGCAGAGAATGGAGGAAACGTCCTGACGATTAACCAGACGATTCCGTTGCAAGGCATTGCAAACGTGGCGATGTCGGTTGATATGGTCCACATGCAGATGTCAGGTACTGAATTTTTAGATGTTTTGCAAGAATTAAAAGGCGTGCGTAAGGCGATGATCGTCGGACGTGGCTAGTTTTTTTACATAAAGGGGGATATGAGGAGATGGAGAAGCAAGTAGTACGAGTAGGACTTATGGGTTTGGGAACTGTAGGCACAGGTGTTGTACGCCTGGTGAAGGAACACCAAGAGGACCTGTTTAACCAAACAGGGCTTGGCATCGAGATTCATAAGATCTTGGTACAGAACAAAACGAAACCGCGTGGCATTTCTGACACGTATGAAGACATTGCCGGTATCATCACCGACGAACCGGACGACCTTTTGAAGAATCCAGAGGTAGATGTCATCGTTGAGGTGATGGGCGGTATCAATCCGACCAAGGAATACTTGCTGACCGCACTGGAGCAAGGAAAAAATGTCGTGACTGCGAACAAAGACCTGATGGCCCTGCACGGCGGTGAAATCCTGCGCAAAGCGACAGAAAATAGTTGTGACGTGTTTTATGAAGCGAGCGTCGCAGGCGGTATTCCAATCCTGCGTGCACTGGTAGAAGGCTTCTCTTCTGACCGCATCACCAAAATGATGGGGATCGTCAACGGAACCACCAACTACATCCTGACCAAGATGAGCCAAGAGGGTGCTGATTATGCAGATGTCTTAAAAGAAGCACAGGCACTCGGCTATGCGGAGACAGATCCGACCTCTGACGTAGAAGGTTTGGATGCGGCCCGTAAAATGGCGATTCTCTCCACACTCGGCTTCCGTATGCCGATGAATCTGGATGAGGTCAATGTGAAGGGGATCAGCAGTGTATCCAAAGAGGATATCGCCTACGGCAAAAAGCTGGGCTATGAAGTGAAGCTTCTGGGGATTGCCCGCTGTGATGACGGGGAAGTGGAAGTGAGCGTACAGCCGACCATGGTGCACAAATCTCACGCCCTTTCGTCCATCAACGGCGTATTTAACGCAGTATATGTATACGGTGAAGCTGTAGGTGAAACCATGTTCTACGGTCCGGGTGCTGGTGAATTGCCGACCGCAACCGCTGTTGTATCTGACCTGGTCACCACCGTGAAAAATATGAAGCTGGGTGTCAGCGGCCGTGGTATGGTAGCTCCTTACAAAGAGAAGCGACTCAAGCCGGACAGCAAGAAGTACTCCAAAATCTTCCTGCGCTTGATCGCAGCAGATAAACGCGGCGTACTGGCACAGATCACCCAATTGATGGCTGATAAAAACATTAGCTTGGATCAAGTATTGCAACAGCCGTTTGGCACAAGTGGTCAAGCAGAGATCATCATGGTTACCCATCTCGCGGCGAAGAGCGATGTGGACGAAGTAATGATGCTGTTGCGTGATCTCGACATTATTCATGAAATCAAGAGTTGTTACCGAGTAGAGGGAGGAGAATAAAAAATGAGGAACCACGGTATTATCGCGCGCTATCGAGACTTTTTGCCTGTTACGGAGAAAACTCCACTTCTGACTCTGCATGAGGGGGAGACCCCGTTGATTCATGCCCCACGCCTGTCTGAGCAGCTGGGTGTGAACCTTTATTTCAAATATGAGGGGCTCAATCCAACCGGTTCGTTCAAAGACCGTGGAATGGTGATGGCTGTCGCCAAAGCAGTCGAGGAAGGCAGCACCACGATCATGTGCGCTTCGACAGGTAACACCTCTGCCGCTGCTGCTGCATATGCGGCCCGTGCCGGACTGCGCTGTATCGTATTGATCCCGAACGGCAACATCGCGCTGGGCAAACTGGCACAGGCGATTGTCTACGGAGCAGAAGTGATTTCGATTGACGGCAATTTTGACGATGCTCTGACGATTGTGCGCGAGATTACCGAAAAGGAACCGATCACTCTCGTTAACTCCGTGAATCCATACCGGATTGAGGGGCAGAAGACCTCCTCTTTTGAGATCTGTGACGTACTGGGCCAGGCTCCGGATATCTTGGCCATCCCAGTCGGTAACGCAGGGAATATCACAGCCTATTGGAAGGGCTTCAAAGAATACAAGCAAGCCGGCAAAATCGACAAGCTGCCGAAAATGTACGGCTTCCAAGCATCTGGTGCAGCGCCACTGGTGCGTGGCGAGACCGTCAAAGACCCAGAAACCATCGCAACGGCGATCCGGATCGGTAACCCTGCAAGCAAAGAGGGCGCGCTTAATGCCCTGAGCGAATCAGCCGGACATATCGATGAGGTGACCGACGAAGAGATCCTCGCGGCATACCAGCTGCTTGCAGCAAGTGAAGGGATTTTCTGTGAGCCGGCTTCTGCCGCATCGCTTGCAGGTGTCATCAAGCTGCGCCGTCAAGGAAAGCTGGCTGACGGTCTGACCATCGCCTGCGTCCTTACCGGTAATGGTCTCAAAGATCCTAACATTGCCATCAAAGCAGCTGGAATCGAGCCACGCCAAGTACCTGCTTCCCGTGAAGCTGTACTGTCGGTGATCCGCGAAGGCAAAGTGGGTGTCTAGTCATGAACCAGCGAACCGTACGTGTCAAAGTGCCTGCGAGCACGGCGAATCTCGGACCGGGTTTTGATGCGGTTGGGATGGCATTTCAGCTCTATACAACGATTGAGATGCGCTTGGCTTCTGAGACAAAGCTGGTCCTGCATGGAGAAGAGCTTGCACAGGTTCCAACCGATAAAACCAACCTGCTCTATGAAGTCGCAGCACTCTTGTTTCAGCGGGCGGGACTGACTCCGCCAGAGTTGTATATGGAGGTATCTACTGATGTGCCGATGACCCGTGGCCTGGGAAGCAGTGCTGCAGCGATTGTCGGTGCGCTGGTAGCGGCGAACACACTGGCAGATGAGCCATTCACCCGTGATGAACTTTTTGCCATGGCAAGTAATCTGGAGGGGCATCCTGATAATGTGGGTGCGTCCCTCTTCGGTGGGGTTGTAGTCGCCACCATGCCTGAGTCGGAGGAAAAGCCGGTTCCTTATGTTCGTTTTGACTCACCAAAAGGCTTGCAGACACTGGTGATCATCCCGGATTTTTGGTTGCCGACAGAAGAAGCCCGTCAGGTTCTCCCGGAGATGTATCCGCGTAAAGACCTGGTGTATAATGTCGGACGCAGCAGTCTGCTTGTAGCGGCACTTGCCCAAGGCCGTCTTGATCTACTGGCAGAAGCGATGAAAGATCGCCTGCACCAGCCGTACCGCAGTAAACTGATCCCAGGTCTGTCCGAGATTCTCGCGGAAGCGACTCAGCACGGTGCCATCGGGGCAGCGCTGAGCGGAGCAGGACCGACGATTTTGTGCTTTTATCAATCCGACGAACAACATGCCACGTTGCTTGACTTTGTCGGCCGCGTGATGAATCAGCACGGCATCAGCTATCGTGCCTTAGTGTTGCCAGTTGATGAGACAGGTGTTACCATAGAGATCATCTAAAAGAGAGAGATACAGAATTCAACATGGATAGGAGTCAATATAGATATGGGAAAAACCCTTGCTTTTCTCGGTCCAAGAGGCACGTTTACGGAGGAAGCGGCCCGTTCTTTCCCGATTGCCGAGGAGGTACAGAGACAGCCCCTGGCGAGTGTCATCGACGTGTTGCAGGCAGTGGCCAGCGGTCGGGTGGACTTAGGGGTTGTGCCGCTGGAAAACTCCATCGAGGGCTCTGTCAATGCAACACTGGACTGGCTGATTCACCAAGAGGACGACTTGCCGATTCTTGCAGAGCTTGCCTTGCCGATCACTCAGCATCTGCTGGTGGCAAAACGGCCTGAACCATTGCCGCTTGGGCGGATTACCAAGGTGCTGTCTCATCCCCATGCGATCGCTCAGTGTCATCATTTTCTTCAGAAGCATCTTCCTGAAGTGGAGATTGAGTACACCAACAGCACCGCAATGGCGGCCAAAATGGTGAGCGAAGCACCCGACCAGCCTTGGGCAGCCATCGGGACGAAGCTGAATACGGAGCTGTATCCGTTAGTACTGGCCGAAGAAAGCATTCAAGATTTCTCGAACAACTACACCAAATTCATTCTTGTCGGCAAGGAGTCTGTCCCATTGCCTGTGAGTGAGCAGGAGAAGACAACGGTGCTGGTTACGTTGCCTGAGGATTTTCCAGGGGCGCTTTATCAGGCACTGGCTGCTTTTGCATGGCGCAAGATCAACTTGTCGCGGATTGAATCTCGTCCAACGAAAAAAGGACTCGGAAGCTACCACTTCATCCTCGACATTGAGCAGAAGGTCGATGATGTCCTGTTGCCGGGAGCTTTTGCAGAGATCGAGGCGCTGGGTTGTCAGATCAGACAGCTTGGCAGTTACCCGTTCTTTTTGCACCGTTCATAAAAGAAATATACCGATTTGTCGAAAAAGCATTGACGAGGGTTATCCCTCGTCTTATAATCTTCTACATATTCTGAATACTTGTGCTAGTGGGAACCTTGGAGGGAAGAAACCATATGAGCCAGAAAATCTATTTGAATGGTCAATTTGTAGACAAAGAAAACGCAAAAGTTTCTGTGTATGATCATGGATTCTTATATGGAGACGGTATTTTTGAAGGAATTCGTGTCTACGATGGCAATGTATTTAAACTTCAGGAGCATATCGAGCGTCTGTACGAATCCGCACTGTCGATCATGCTTCATATCCCGATGACCATTGAAGAGATGATGGAAGCTACATGTGAAACCGTACGTCAAAATCAACTCCGCGACGCTTATATCCGTCTCGTCATCTCCCGTGGTGACGGTAATCTGGGTCTGGACCCGCGCAGTTGTAAAGCACCAAATATCGTAATCATCGTGGAGCAGCTGCAATTGTTCCCGGCTGAACTTTATCAAACTGGGATGCGCATCGTGACCGTGCCAACCCGCCGCAATAAGCCAGATGCACTCAACCCAAAAATCAAGTCTCTGAACTACCTGAACAACGTAATGGTTCGCATGGAAGCAACCGCTGCCGGTGTATCCGAAGCGCTCATGCTGAACAGTGAAGGATATGTGTGTGAAGGCTCCGGCGATAACATTTTCCTCGTGAAAAAAGGTGTTCTCTACACTCCGCCAGCTTACCTCGGCGCTCTGCAAGGCATCACCCGCGATTCCATCATGGAAATCGCGGAGCGTAAGGGCTATGTGATCAAAGAACAGCCATTTACCCGCCATGATGTGTACGTCGCAGACGAAGTCTTCCTGACCGGTACGGCTGCTGAAGTCATCCCTGTCATCGAAGTGGACGGTCGCCCGATCAAGGATGGCAAACCAGGCCCTGTCACCCATGACCTCCTCGACGAATTCCGCAAGTTCGTGAAGGAAGACGGCGTGAAGGTGTACGCGGAATAGGAAGCAAGCTGGATCAGATTTGAGAAGCTTTTTTGGATAGGAAACAGAAAAAGAAAAGATTGAATGACTATGTACGTAGTTGTTTGAAGGGAAGCATCCTGTCTTTTGTGGACAGGGTGCTTTTTTTATTTGATTTCTTTTATTTTATCTTTCAACAAAAGCTGGTGGAGATGAGGCGGAGGCAGGGGAGTTTACCTCCTTTAAAAATCTGCTCAGCGGAGGGAAAATAACGGGCGGGTTTAGCTTCCTTGAATCTGCTAAGGGGAAACCACTTCGTACGATTAGGCTTCTTCGAACCCTTTTGCCCCGAAGGAGACCGTTATTTTTGACAGCATCCATGCAGATTTTTAACAGAGGTAAAATAACATGCCTCCGCCTCATCTCCTATCTCCGACCAGACCTTTTATTTAGACCCCAGCCCATAGGAGCAAAATGCCTATGGGTGCATACCATGTAGGGACGTTAAGCAAGATGCAAGAGGGGAGAGTCTTTACGTGAAGATCCATACCGTTCAAAAAGGCGATACCATGTGGAAGATCGCGAAAAAATATGGTGTTGACTTTCAAGCACTTCTCCGTGCAAACACCCAGTTGAAGAATCCTGATAAGATTATGCCGGGGATGAAGATTAAGGTCCCGACAAATCAGTCATCTGTTCGTCCGCAAACCCAGGCTGCTGAAGATTTTGTCGTTCCTTCACCAAAGGAGCAGCAATTGCCGATCTTTGAGCAACGTCCTATTAAGGAACAACCGATTCAACCACCGATTCCGGAGCCGATTGGAGGTCTGCCTAGCGAGGAATCTCCAGCTCCAACCCCAGTCCCTGCACCCCAAGCAGAAGTACCACCGGCACCGGTAATGCCTGAAGTGGTTTCACCTGAGATGGAAGAGTCTCCAATACCTGCTCCGGCACCACGTCCAGCTCCCACACCTATGCCAGCACCGCAAGCCCGTCCGTATGTCCCGCCTGTACAGCAGCAACCGATGATGCAACGTCCTTTGAATCCACAGCCGCTCCCACCGATGATGCCACAGCCTTATATGCCGCCACAAATGATGTATCCCATGCAACCTTGCCCACCGATGATGCGGCAACCGATGAGACAGCAGCCGATCCCACAACAGCCAATGGTTCGACCGCCGATGACCCAGCAGCCGATGGTCCGTCCACCAATGGTACAGCAGCCCCTTCCACAACAACCGATGCAGCAGCCTACGATTCGCATCCAGATTCAAGAACACATGATGGAGCAACGCCCGATGCATGCACAGCCGTTCCTGCCGCATGTACCGCCACTCTGTCCACCAGCACCGGCGAATCCACTTGTCCGCCCAATGCCTAATATGGCCCCAGGCTATGATTCCTGCGACGATGCTTCTTCTTATTCTTCCTATAGCAGAGAGTACGACAGCAGTTCACAAGAGAGCAGAGACTACCGTTACCCAAGTCACCACGATCATTCTCACTATGATCACAGCTCTTCGTATTACTATGGACCGTCTCACCACCATGGACACCATCCTCATGGCCACATGCCGTACATCCCGATGCACCGGGAGTCTTCGGTGGACGACAGCAGCTATCACGGTTATCATCCATACGGTGGATATCACCCGCACCACCCACATCACCACCACCCCCATATGCACAGCCACATGTACCCTTCCTATCAAGCCATGCCTCCAGCGCCGGAGCGCGATGTATGGCCGAGTTGGGAAAAGGGACACCATGAGTCATCTTCCTCCAATTGACGAGGCTTAAATGGATCAAACATTCCAGCGGTCCCTGGAAAGAGCGTTTCGCTGTCATATTTACGGGGTGAAACAAAAACGAACGGTCTATCTCGTGCGGACCAACCGTGGTCTGTGGGTAGTGAAAGGCTACAAGGAGCTAGACAAAGCAAACTGGGTGACCCATCTGGCTCAAGCTCTCAGGCAACAAGGGTTCTATCAGACGGTCGAGTACGTCCCGACCGAGACCAATGAGCTGGTATATCCATACGGCAACCGTTTTTTCACTGTCATGAAAGCGATTGATGGACGCGAAGCCAACTATGCTCACTCCTATGACATGAAAAAATCCATCACCACTCTTGGCAAATTCCATCAGGCGGCACAAGGGTTTCATACGATGCCAACGATTCTGGGACAGAAGCCACCGCTGATGGACAAATGGGAGCGGAGATTGGAAACATTCAAACGCATCTCAGAAAAGATTAATACCCGTGGGCCACAAAACCGTCTCGAACAAATCATCTTGAGCATGAACAAAGAGATTAAACGGGATGGGGAAGAGGCCGTAACCGCTATGAAGATCCTCCCGATCAGCGAAGAAATGAGTAAGGCCGCTACTTACGGTACATTGGCCCACCGAGATGTAGCCAGCCATAACTTTATGCTGACAGAGCCGGGAACCTGTTTCCTGATCGACCTGGATACGGTGGACCAAGACATGCAGCTCGTCGATCTCGTCCAGTTTATGAGCCGCATGCTGTTCCTGCATGGCTACAGTTTTGCCGCTTTCCAAGATGCTCTGGATTCTTACCAAAAAGTAAATCCGCTTACCGATACACAAATTACCATGCTGTATACCATGCTCCGTTATCCAGACAACGCCCTTCGTGAAATCACCGGCATCTATGCCAAACATCCCGGCTACCGCGCCCGAGGCGTCATCCAACTACTCACCATGGAACGCACCGTTCGCCGCCAACGCCGAAAAATGCTTGGCCTGGATGAAGAGTCCCTGCAGTCCAGATTGTGGAGCGGAGTTCAGTTATAGAGAGAGTGTCGAGTATAAGAAAAGGCTGATGACAGGTGGAAGTTGGAACCGTGTCATCGGCCTTTTTGGTGTGTGGAGATGGCAAGGAGGGGATGGGGGAAGGAGGTTAGGGAAGGGATAAGAGAGCTGAGCCGAATAGGATAGGACAGAGAATGGGGGGAAGAAGGAGAGCAGTTGGAGAGTTAGAGTAGTTAGGTTTGGCGGTAAGCAGGCATGAGCAAGCCCCGGATTCTACGATAGCTGGTGGGAGAGGTGACGGCTGGCAAGAAGCGAGCCTCTTTGGATTCCCCACTCAGCGGAGAGGAAGACAAGGGCGCACTACTTCTTTGAATCCTCTCAGGGTCAACCTCATCGCCTGAATCTGCTTCCCCGAAATTTTTGACCCGAACCAGCCCTTGTCTTCCTCGTAGCGGACAGTTCCCCTTCTTACGAAGGGAATCCAACAAGGCGAGCATCTTGCCAGCCGTCGCCTCTCCCCGCACCCAACACATAAAAAAGGAACCGGGGAAAATCCCCGATTCCTCTTTCCAACAACAAATACCGAAAGCTTACTTCACCACTACACCAAACGTGTCTTGGATCAGACCTGCTGGCAGGTACAGTTTGCTGTTATCAAGTTTTGCGTTAACGGCTACTTTCTTGCCGTTTACAGTTGCTTCAGCTGCGCCCAGTACATACGCTACTTTTGCAGTACCTTTTGTCAGGGTAACAGTGCGGGAAGCTTTATCGTATGCGACAGCGATACCGAGGCTGTCAGCAGTTGTACGAACCGCAATGAGTTCTTTTGGATCTTTCTTCACTACCGGAGCTGGAGTAGCCGGAGTTGCTGGCTTAGCAGGGGTAGTTGGAGTTGTAGAAGCTTGACCTTTGGACAGGTCGATGGAGTATTTACCAAAGCCGGACTCAAGGGTGCTGATGAACTTGATGTTGCCCAGTTTTTCAGCCGCTGCTTGCGCGTTAGGGGAGGTTTCGAATACAACGTTTGCTTTGCCGTTGATTGGAGCGAAAGACCAGTTGTTGTCAGCCGCAGGGTTTACGGTTTTGAGAGAAGAGATATAACCGATGACCACTTGACGGTTTTCATCTGGAGAATCTACGATGATGTTTTGACCTTTGAGGCCAGGGAAGTTACCGCCGCCGCTTGCACGGTAGTTGTTGGTTACAACCACGAATTTTTGCTCAGGATCGATAGCTTTGCCTTGGAAGGTAAGATTTTTGATCCGGCTGGAGTTCGCATTTACCACGTTACCTTTTGCATCGTATTTAGCAGGTTGAGTAACGTCGATTTGGTAGCTGACACCGTCAATAACATCGTAGTTGTAAGTTGGGAAGTCATTGTTGATCAGGGATTGTTCTTCGGTTTTGTTCGGATCGATTTGGTTGAACTGACCTGCTGCCATTTCGAGCCATTCTTTTACTTCAGAGCCTTTGAGCAGAACTGCTTTCAGGGTGTTTGGATAGATGTAGAGGTCAGATACGTTTTTCACAGCGATGGTGCCTGCTGGGATGTCAGTGTAGTAGCTAGCGCCACTGCGTCCACCTGCTTTGAATGGAGCACCTGCGGAGAGAACTGGAATACCGTCGTACTCAGTACCTTTGATGGATTGCTCTACATACCATTTTTGAGCGTTGGTAACGATTTGGATGGATGGGTCGTCATTTACCAGCGCGAAATAGCTGTTGATTGGAGCGGTTGTTTTACCAACTGGACCGCGTACATATTCGAGTGTACCTTCATGCTCATGCTTCACGGCATCGAGGATCGCTTGGTCAGCATCAGCAAGGGATTTTTTGTTGGTTTTGTCGTAGATTGGGCGTGCTTGGGATTGGGTATCCACTACAGACCATTTGCCGTCTACTTGTTGGAGAGTGAGGTCGATGACACCGAGGTGGTCGCCCCAGAAACCAGGCATTACAGAAGCTTTGCCGTTGATGGTACCTTTGGCTGCGTCTACGCCTTTGATGTTATCAAAACCTGTGCCTGGGAATACTTTATGGGAATGTCCGAAGAGGATTGCGTCAATGCCTTCTACTTGGGACAGGTAGTAAACAGCATTTTCATCGTTGCCTTTGGATGGAGCCGCTTCAAAACCGGAGTGCGGGATTGCTACGATGATGTCAGCGCCTTCCGCTTTCATCTTAGGAACGAATTTGTTAGCGGTTTCTACGATGTCTTTCGCAATCACTTTACCTTCGAGGTTTGCTTTGTCCCACTGCATAACTTGCGGTGGCACGAAACCGATTACACCCACTTTGAGGGTTACTTCTTTGCCCGCTTCATCTACGAATTTTTTCTCGAGGATGCGGTATGGTGTGAAGAAGTTTTTGTCATTGTCAGGATTGTTATCCTTGTCATCTACATAAACGTTTGCATTTACATAAGGGAACTTCGCGCCTTTGAGGCTGTTGTCGAGGAACTCAAGGCCATAGTTGAACTCGTGGTTCCCGATGTTACCCATATCGTAGTTCAGTTGGTTCATCGCTTTGTATACAGGGTGAACTTCGCCAGCTTTGAGAGGCTTGATTTTTGCCATGTAGTCGCCGAGTGGGTTACCTTGGAGCAGGTCACCGTTGTCGAACAGCAGGCTGTTTTTTACTTCGGTACGAGCGTTTTTGATGAGTGTAGCTGTTTTAGCCAGACCAAACTCATTGGTAGGGGCATCTTTATAGTAATCATAGTTGACTACATTCACGTGGATGTCTGTGGTTTCAAGAATACGCAGTTTCAGGGTGCTGGATGCTTCCGCACTAACAGATGAAGTTGGAATAGCCAGAGCACTTACAACCAGAGAAGAAGCCAGCAAACGATTCATATGATTCTTCTTACGCAAAGGTAAATCCCCCTTAATAATTATATATAATACAAATTCAGAACAGTTAAGATATTACCACAAAATGATAGTTGTCGACAGGTCAATTCATAAAATGATAAAAAAAATTTAAAAGCATGAAAATAATGGGTGTTTTTATGTATTTCATGAATATTCCGGGAGTTACAAACTTGAAAGTATAAACAATTGTAAACAGCTCGTCGAAATGTTGAATTTTGGTGAAGATTAGTAGAAAAGAGGGTATATCACGAAAGCCCCATGGTGAAACTAGAAATGGAAATAAAGCCGGAAAAAGGGGCAAGTTACAATGAAGAAACGACATTGGCTGTTCTTTTTCACGTGGACGGTGCTGCTGATCGGAGTGATCGGGGGCGGCACATGGTATCTCAACCATACGATCAAAGAACTGCAACATACAGGCGAGACGACGATATCTGCGAAGAATCAGGATAACGGCAAAGCAGTACCGGTTGACAGCAATTCCCGCAAGCTGGTCCTCTCCCGCACTTATCTGTGTGGTATGAAGGATGAGGAGCAAAAGATGATCTCTGATGTATCACTGGAGCAGCTGCTCAAAACCTACATCGGCTGGGAGATCGCCGCATTGGAAGCGGACAAGGTGGTATTGCACCGCCGGGAAAATGATATCGCACCGGCCTGCAAGGAGCACGGCTACTTCGGCTTGTCACCAGACGGTATGCTGACCCTCTTCAACGGAGTGCCGAGCGACCGCAATGTGATTCAGACGTTCTATCAGATCAATACCTCACGCATGCAGGTGAGCCTGCCGAAAGAAGAGATCGAGCAGCTGAAAAAAGGAATCCGGATTCGTGACCTGGCCGAATACAACAGTGTACTGTCTACCTATGGTGAGTTTCAGGAGGAAGAAATGCTGGACGGGCATTAGACATATATAGAAATGAATACCAGAACATACAGCCTCTGCAGGGCGATTTATCTGCATCAACACCGCGGATTGATCGTCCTGTTTTTAGTTTGGCAAAAGACAACGCCGTCTGCAAATTTTTCTGCTTGTGTCGAAAAAGATCTTGTGATAGATTGTTACATATTCCAAAGCAACAACCGCATATCAACTCGTATAATTTTGGGAATGTGGCCCATAAGTTTCTACCGGACGACCGTGAATTGTCTGACTACGAGTGAAAGAGCATCTAGGGTTCCGCTTGACTACGGCTGATCATCAGACAGTGGTAGGAGGACTGGTCCGAGCGATGCTGGCGCTTATGCGCTACACCTAAGGGATAAAAACCCAGGAGGACAGGTTTCACTTGAGATCTTCAGATCACATCAAGTGGGGCTTGTCCTGCTGGGTTTTTTTAATTGTCATGGAGGGGAAATCATTTATGAAATTGCTGCAAGAACGAATCAAACAGGATGGGCTTGTATTATCGGACAAGGTCTTGAAGGTTGACTCTTTTCTGAATCATCAGGTGGACGCTGTGCTGACCATGGAGATTGGCAAGGCGTTCGCAGAGATATATGCGGGCAAGAACATTACGAAAGTCGTGACGATTGAGGCAAGCGGGATTCATTTTGCCATGGCGACTGCGTTGGCGCTGGGTGTGCCGTTTGTTTATGCGAAAAAGAAAAAAGCCGTCACACTGACCGAGGATTTGTATTCTGTACCAGTGCATTCCTTCACCCGCCAGGAGACGTATCAGGTAAGTGTGTCCAAGCGTTATCTGTCAGCAGATGACCACGTGCTGATCGTCGATGATTTCCTTGCGACCGGAGCGGCATTGGTAGGGCTGACTGAAATCATCAACATGTCTGGCGCCGAGCTGGTGGGTGTAGGCTGCGTAATTGAGAAGAGCTTCCAGGAAGGCCGCGGTCTGCTGGAGGAAAAAGGCATCGAGGTTCACTCGCTGGCCCGTATTGAATCGATGTCACCGGAAAATGGAATTATCTTTATCGATAACGAAAGTGGGGCAAAAGTGACATGCTAAGCAAACAACGCGTATTTGCTCTTGGATTTCAGCACGTCCTTGCCATGTATGCAGGTGCGGTTGTCGTACCACTGATCATCGGGGGAGCGCTCAAATTAAATGCGGCCCAGATGGCTTACCTGATCGCGGCAGACCTCTTTACCTGCGGGATCGCAACACTTTTGCAGGTAATTGGCACCAAATATATCGGCAGCCGTCTTCCGGTCGTACTTGGCTGCACATTTACAGCAGTAGGGCCGATCATTACCGTATCGCTTGGCTCCAATCTGGCGACGGCCTATGGGGCGATTATTCTGGCCGGCTTGTTCGTGTTCTTTGCCGCACCGCTGTTTGGCCGGTTGCTGAAGTATTTCCCGACGGTGGTGACAGGTTCAATCGTAACCATCATCGGTCTGTCACTGATTCCTGTGGCGATGAACAATGTGGCAGGCGGACAGGGCAGCCCTGATTTTGGCCAACCCCGAAACCTGCTGCTGGCACTCGCTACGCTCTTGCTGATTTTGGTGATGAACCGTCTGTTTACGGGCTTTGTCCGTTCGATTTCCGTATTGCTTGGTCTGGTCGCAGGTACAGCGATTGCTTATGCGCTTGGCATGGTTAATTTTGGCGCTGTGGCAGAAGCTTCCTGGTTTAATATTGTGCAGCCGTTCTACTTCGGGATGCCAGAGTTTAATCTGACAGCGGTGTTGACGATGATTCTGGTATGTATCATTAGCATGGTGGAATCCACCGGCGTTTATTTTGCAATCGGGAAAGTCACCGATCAAACCGTTCAGAAAAATGATATCGTCAAGGGTCTTCGTGCAGAGGGCTTGGCTGTGATTCTCGGTGGGATTTTCAACGCGTTCCCATACACGGCTTATTCTCAAAACGTCGGTCTCGTCTCCATGACTGGTGTCAAAACCCGTAATGTCGTCATGGCTTCCGGTGGGATCTTGGTCGTGCTTGGTCTGTTGCCAAAGCTGGCTGCTCTGACCACAGTCATTCCTAATCCAGTGCTCGGCGGTGCGATGGTGGCGATGTTTGGGATGGTCGTGGCGTCTGGGATTAATATCTTGGCTGACGTCGACCTGCGTAAAAATGAAAACCTGCTGATCGCAGCGTGCTCCATCGCGGTGGGTCTTGGTTCTTCTGCTGTTCCACAGATGTTTGACCAGCTGCCAGAGATGGCGAAGATGATTATGCAAAATGGAATCGTGTCCGGCTCCATCACAGCGATTGTACTGAACCTCCTGTTGAACAAGCAGCCAGCTGTTGAAGGGACGCAAGAAGCCGCGAAGAACGCAATAGCTTCCAACGTCAAACCACAACAGGCATAAAAAAGAGAAGCGAGTACTGGATAAACCAACCGATACAGGGGTTTATTACCAGTGACTCGCTCTTTTTCATATGGAAATTCTGGTGTACGATGAAATTAAGAGTCATCGGATGCGGAGTCACTCGAATCCACATCGGCTTCATCGTCATCTGTATCCGAATCGTTTTGGTCCCTATCCCCATCACGTGTCAGTCCAGCTATTTTCCAGCGGTCAAAGGGAGAATTCCGTTTGAGAAAAAACACCCAGGTGCTGTGTTTTCTCCGCTTGTCGCCTTTTTCGATCAGCTCTACTTCCATCGGGATGACGGCTGTGACGAGATCGACAACCCCTTCCTGCTGTGCTTGCTTGCTCGGTTTGACATAGAGGATGCGTTCTTTTGCAAATGGCAGGGTTGCTCCATCCATCGTCATCGCCAGTGTCTCATAATCCTGCTCATGCATGGCGGTCAGGAAATACTGAACCAGCTCGGCCGGTTTGGCATGAATCAGTGTGTGCTTCAGCTTGCCGGCTGCTTTTAGTATCATCATCGAGTGGCTGGGATCGGGGATGGGCCGTTTGTGCGTAGAGCTTCCGGTAAAATGGATGCAAAAGTGACCGTTAAAGTTGTTGCCCGCAATCGCTCCCTTGCCGTGGGGCATGCCATGCATCGATGCGGCAAACGTCTTGCCTTCGCTGTAGACGAGGATCGCCCGCCGTTTCCAGCTCCATTCACCCTGATAGATTTCTTTCATAATCTGGGTGTCTTCTTTGGTCAGGGGCTGCACGTCGGCATGCTGACTGCCCGCCCGGCGCTGTACACGAAACTGCTTGCCGGTCTCTAGATCGACGACGGTGGCGTAGCCGTATCGTTTGAAGGTCTGGCGTACATCCTGCCAATGAAGCGGCTGACCGTAATGCGCTTTTTCCGCGATCCGTACATACTCTTCCAAGGAAGAGGTCTGGCTTTGAGACAATCCGATCAGCGAATGGGCAGCAGGTTCGAACAGATGGGAGTAAGAGTCGAAGACAAAGGTGCGGTTGTCAATCTGGATGGTCGCCCGTGGCAATTCGGGCTGCAGGCTACTCTTGAGCCGATGGGCTTTGAGGATATGCTTAGCCAGATTGTCCTTGCTCTCGATGGTCAATGTCGAGACGAAGGCAGAGGATGGTGATGCATGTACCGAGACTGTCCATCTTTTATAATGGGCCGAGGTAGGAGCGGCTGTGATGAACAGAAGACAAAAGCTCAGGAGCAGGCAAAGGGTTCTTTTCATGTGGGAGGTACTCCTTTTCCATCTGAATACCGATATACCGAGGGAAGCCAGATAACAATAGATAGTATGCAACCGCCATGGTTTGTCGATGTCTGTAGAATCTTGGGACATATTGTGCCAGAACACTTGCAGAATACTGTCGGTAGCAGTTAGAATTTAAGGAAAAGGTAGGAAAAGAAACAAGGGAGGGCGCTATGACACGATGGTGGGCGATTGTCTGTATCCTGATGGGAGCTACTGCGGTCGCAGGTGAACTCAAATTCATTCCGTTTTTCGGAATGTTTCGAATTAGTCTAGGTGGAGCAGTCTTTTTCTTTCTACTGTTGTTGTATAAGCCCAAACGTCTGCCATTGGTCGGATTGCTTGTCGGGGGATTTGTCGTGGCTTTTCGGATGATCCTCGATTATACGTGGGGGACGAGTGATGGATGGATGGAATCCTTTATGTATCATCTGCCGGCGATGGGTTATTATTTGATGTTTGCCCTCTTATGCTATGTGATTCGTCTGAATCGGATGGTCTCTCCACTGCTTATCGGTTTTGCCGGTGCGATGATTGATTTTTCATGCAATGCAATGGAATTGACGATTCGTATGCTGCTTGAGTCAGGGGAGTGGAATGTCGCCAGCAGATTGGTGGCGATCTTCTCCATCGGGATGATCAGAAGCTTCCTGGTCGTAGGGATCTACAACATGCTCGAAACCAGACAGCTGCAGGCCGTACATGCCGAACAGCAAAAGCGCGTGGACAAGCTCCTGCTGTTCCTCTCGGGCATGCATGAAGAAAGACTTTACCTGCAAAAGATGATGAACCAGGTCGAAGAGGTGACGCTGAGCAGCTACCAGCTGTACCGCAAGCTCAACGGCAATCCGTGTGCGGCAGATGCCCTGCGGCTGGCCGAGCAGGTGCATGAGGTGAAAAAAGACGCACAACGGATCGTCGCCAACCTAACCAAGAACATGAAGCAAGAGAAATTGTCAGAAGAGATGGAAATTACCGATATTGTCAGACTGGTGGTTCAAGCAAATGCCATCTATGCCGAGCATATCGGCAAGCGGGTGCAGTTCAGTCTGGATGTACAGGCAGATTGGACGACGAACCGCTACTATTCCTTATTATCCGTCTGTAACAATCTGGTAGCCAATGCCATCGAAGCGATGGAAAAGGAGCAGGGCTTTATCCGTCTGCGGTTTTGGGAAGAGAGCCGTCATTTGATGATTGAAGTCAAAGATGACGGGCCGGGGATCTCACAGGCTGATCAGCGAGTTATTTTTCAACCAGGCTATACGACCAAGTACGATTCCAAAGGAAATGCATCAACAGGGATTGGATTGGTGCACGTAGCTTCTATTGTGAAGGATTTGGGCGGTACGGTCCAAGTAGAGAGTGTGGCTGGGAATGGGACGTTATTTCGTATCATAATCCCGAAGCTGTCGCTTCAACCGACCGCAGAAAAAAGCAGCAGCATGATGGGAACCAAAGGAGCGAGTATAGATGAGCAGATTCTTTATAATGGACGATGATCCGGCGGCACGTCGAATGTTGGCAGCGATCATCGAGGATAACGAGCTGGGCATGGTTTCAGGTGAAGCAGAAGACGGTTATGGGATGGAGAGCGTCGTTATCCGCAATGCGCCGGATATCCTGTTGATTGACCTTTTGATGCCCAAGCAGGACGGGATTGCGACGATCCAGCGTCTTTCTCAGATGGGATTTGGCGGCAAGATCGTCATGCTGTCACAGGTGGAGCACAAAGAGATGGTCAGCGAAGCCTATATGCAGGGTGTCGAGTATTTTCTCCACAAGCCGATCAACCGCGTAGAAGTGCTCGCTGTCCTGCGCAAGGTAATGGAAAAGATCCAATTGGAGCGCTCGGTCGAGGAGATCCGCCGTTCCTTGGCATGGCTTGGTACGGAATCGGCTGTGGCTCAGGAAAAAGTAACGCTTTCCACCGCGGAATTGGTGCGTGCCACCCTGACCAACCTCGGTGTCGTAGGGGAAGCGGGCAGCCGTGATATGACACGGATCATCGAGTATCTCGCGGAAAATGAGCATGTCTTTGATGAGCGGCACTTTCCTTCCCTGCAGGAGCTGTACATCGCGATCCTGCCTGGAGATGCAGATGAAGAATCAGCCAAAAAAGAGATCAAAGCGACGGTTCAGCGAATTCGCCGTACGGTGGGACAGGCGTTGATGAATGTAGCGTCCATGGGGCTGACCGATTTTGCCAACCCGGTGTTCGAGCAGTATGCGACGACGTATTTTGACTTCGCTGATGTGCGCCAAAAGATGCGGGAGATCGAAGCGGACGAGCAGCAGACACGGGTACGGCTGAATTTGAAGAAGTTTTTATATGCGCTGTATCTGGATGTCGTCAAGGATGACGGTGGCAAAAAAGCGTGACCCTGTGAGCTTGGCGGGTCATGCTTTTTTTGTTCTACATAGAATGGGTACCTTTGAGCCATACTGTTGGTACGACGTGAGAAATGGGAGGAATTCTTGTATGTCTTCTATGCCTAGAGGAAGCTACAAAGACCAGTTCCATCAACGTTTGTACGTTCAGCTGAACCAGTGGAATAACCGTGGTATAGGGCGCAGAGAAATCAACCGGATGGAGAATCAGATGCACAACGAGGTTGATGATTATGCACATATGCAGCACGATTACGCTGACTCTCTGGGGATGAACAAACACTAACTCACGTCGTTAACGGCCCAACCTGTGCTTGTAGGAGCAGGGTTGGGCTTTTTGTGTGGAACGGGACAATGAACCATGGACTCTTTGTCTACATATCATGATGGGAAAATATGGAGGAGGGGAGAATGTGGTGGAAGGAGTAAGGAGTAAGGAGAGGAGAGCCGAGTGGGGAGCTGACAGGAGGAGACGGGATCGCTCCTTTTAGCGTCGTAACGGATGAGGTAAGACCTGTTCCGGGCGCGGTCATCCGTATTTCTGACAGAGATGGACGGCTGATTTATCAGACAGAGACAGATGAACTGGGCAATACAAAACCAGTCTCATTGCCTGTAAACAAAAGGGAAGGCTTCTCTCTGTACCGGGTGTTGGTGGAAGCGCGCGGCTTTGTTGCGAAGGAATTAATGGACGTGCAGCTTTTCCGGAAACGGACAACGAATCAAACGGTTAATCTGGAGAGAGCCCCCGGTGAACGCTTATTCACTCAACCTCTGGCCCCGTTTTACTGATCCACGGGAAGTTACCGGAATTATCGACCAAAAAACATATTATAAGCTGATCCGCCAGTACAATAACTGGCTGCGGCTTACCGCATAAGAGGGGAGAGTCCCCTCTTTTTGTCGTTAGGGAAATATATGTTCGCTCATCAGCTGGATTTGTGTTACCATATAGGAATATAGATTAACAGATAGAATCGGGGAATCCAATCATGCGTATTCTCGGAATTGACCCTGGCATTGCCATCGTCGGGTTCGGGTTTATCGACCAACAGGGCAGCCAGTTGAGGCCCGTACAGTTCGGCAGTATCCAGACCGAGGCGGGTCTTAGTGTGCCGCTTAGGCTCAAGCAGATCTATGAATCGATGCAGAAGCTCATCGAGACGTACAAGCCGGATGAGATGTCAGTGGAGAAGCTGTTTTTCAACCGTAACGTGACGACGGCCTTCACGGTCGGACAGGCGCGCGGTGTGATTCTGTTGACAGCAGAGCAGGCAGGGATTCCTGTCTATGAATATACGCCGATGCAGGTGAAGCAGGCGGTCACCGGCTATGGCGGCGCGGAAAAGAAACAGATTCAGGAGATGGTGCGGCTCCTGCTGAAGCTCAAGGAGGCACCCAAGCCGGATGACGTGGCGGATGCGCTCGGGATTGCCATCACGCACGCGCAGTTCCGTCCATTCCAGAAAATAGCGGAAGGTGCAGGAAAACGATGATTGATTTTGTAGAAGGCAAAGTAGAATATATTGATGCAGAATACGTTGTGCTGTCGGCTTCCGGTGTCGGCTATCGGGTGTTTACCCCGAATCCCTATGCGTTTGTACAGGACGAAGGCAAGGTGCGCCGCCTGTTCACGCATCATCATGTGCGGGAGGATGCGATCCATCTCTACGGATTCGCCACCCGCGACGAGCGCGATCTGTACCGTCGTCTCCTCGACGTCTCAGGAATCGGGCCAAAAGGAGCGCTCTCCATCATGGGTGTCGCCACTCCAGAACAGCTGGTGCTGGCGATCCAGCAGGAGAATCTGGCGTATCTGACCAAGTTCCCCGGCATCGGCAAAAAGACGGCACAGCGCATGATCTTAGACCTCAAAGACAAGCTGCAGGGCTTCACGCCATCGATGGTCATCCCGTCGGCTTCCTATGTCGCACCGCCTGAGCGCTCAGGTCTGGACGAAGCATTGGAAGCACTGGCGGCGCTTGGCTACAGCGACTCTGAGGTGGTCAAGATCAAGCACGGACTGATCGAAAAAGCAAAAGACGGCGCCACCACCGAACAGCTGATCAAGCACGGTCTGGCTTTATTAATGAGGGGGTAGGATAGATGGACGATCGTATCATTACGACCCACATGCAATTTGAGGACGATGTGTCCGAACTCAGCCTGCGACCTCGCTATTTATCTGAATATATCGGGCAAAAACAAGTAAAAGATAACCTCAAGGTGTTCATCGAAGCGGCCAAAATGCGTAACGAAACACTTGACCACGTCCTGCTCTATGGGCCGCCGGGTCTGGGGAAGACGACCCTCTCCCAGATCATCGCCAATGAGATGGGCGTCAATATCCGCGTCACGTCCGGCCCTGCCATCGAGCGTCCGGGTGATCTGGCGGCGATCTTGACCAACCTGCAGGCAGGCGATGCGCTGTTCATCGACGAGATTCACCGTCTGAACCGAAGCGTCGAGGAGGTCTTGTATCCTGCGATGGAAGACTTCGTGCTCGATATCATTATCGGAAAAGGGCCGAGTGCGAGAAGTGTGCGCTTGGATCTGCCGCCGTTTACCCTGATCGGTGCAACGACGCGTGCAGGGCTTTTGTCTTCGCCATTGCGTGACCGTTTTGGTGTGGTCAACCGCTTGGAGTATTATGATACCGATGAGCTGGCTTTCATCGTCACACGCGCTGCCGATATCCTTGGAATCGGCATCAAAGAAGGCGGGGCCAATGAGATCGCCAAGCGCTCCCGCGGGACGCCGCGTGTCGCCAACCGCATGCTCAAGCGTGTCCGCGACTTCGCGCAAGTGCAGGGACAAGGCGTGATCACCAATGAGATCGCCCACGAAGCACTGGAGCGGATGCAGGTGGATTCCTGCGGTCTCGACCATATCGACCACAAGATGCTGCTTACGGTCATCGACAAGTTCGCAGGCGGGCCGGTCGGTCTCGATACCTTGGCGGCAACGATCGGTGAAGAACCGCAGACGATTGAAGATGTCTATGAACCCTACCTGTTGCAGATCGGCTTCATCCAGCGCACCCCGCGCGGCCGAGTTGTGACACCGCAGTGCTACATGCATTTCGGACGGGAGATGAAATCCTAACATGAATCCGGTGACCAAAATCCTGATCATCGTCGGGGTGATCTGTATCGTCGCCGGGCTGATCTGGCAAGTCGGAGGCCGTTTTCTCCCGCTTGGCCGTCTGCCCGGTGACATCGTGGTGGAAAAAGAGAATTTCCGCTTTTATTTCCCGGTGGTGACTTGTATTGTGATCAGTGTGCTGCTATCGCTTGCAGGTTATCTGTTCCGGCTGTTTCGTTAGTACCGCTAGTACCGCTAGATCTGATCCTATCAACTCACGTGAATTCGATCAGCCTGTCTAGCGCAGTACCATGCAGCAACACAGCAACACCAATAGCAGGTCATAAAGCAAAAGCCTTTTCTCGATCCGTGGCAGGTTCCACGTAGAGAAAAGGCTTTTTTGGTTAAAACAACCGAATATTCGCTTCATCCAAAATCGAATACGTATGCGATGCCTGCTTATCCACTTCAAAAATAATCAGGCGCAGATGCTTTAGATCGGCGGGCAATGAGTCCAACAGAGTCAGATCATACTCCGTATCTCCCAGCGGGTAAGCCTTGGGCAGTGTCTCGGGGTTAAACCGATAGATTCGGCCTTTGTCATCCTTGAGCAAAAAGGAGCTGCTCTCCTCACTGCTCATATCGCTTGTGACCAACAGCTTCAACCGCTGTTCCTGCTCATTGGCGACGAATCCGGTCACCTGATAGGTCAGATAGCTGCTCTCGATCTGGTTGGGCAGATCTTTTTCCTTCAGATTGGCCTTCAGCTGATGCTGGGCAGGCAAGGTTGTCGCGGCAGGAGCCTGCTTGGGCAGGGGAAACAGAGTCTCGCCGATTTGTACCTGCTCCGGCCATGTACCGACAGGCAGGGCAGGAGCAGTGGGATCGGTATCGTTCACACCCAAAGCAAAGCGGTAGCTGCTGTCTTTGTAGCGTCCGTTATGGCCTTCCTCCCAGAGCAGCTTGGTCAGGGGAAAGCTCTGATTCTTGTACGTCAGCGTCATTTTTTTGACCGGCAGCTTATCCAGATAGACATCACGGTCCCGATAGGTGATGGTCAGTACGGCAAAAAGCCGTTCGTCCTGCCAACCGATCCCCTCTAGTTGCAACTGATAGTCGGGGGTGTTGGGTTCGGGGCTGTCTGTGCGCATGATGGTTTTGCTCAGGTTGAGCGGATAATACGTATGGGTCTGTTCATAGATCACTTGTGGGGACTGGCCGATGCGTGCGCCGAATAAGGTCTGGCTGCAACCGACGATCAGGGCAGACACAAGCGAGAAAAGAGTGAGATACCAAAGGAATCGGGTTCGCATGGTTGCCTCCTCTCACGGGCGTTTACTTAAGTGGTGATACCCATCATAAGCTTTAATGATTAAGAGAATATTAAAAAAGCCTCAATAATTGTTAATAACATTTTTTGTTGCCAATCTGTGCAAAAAAAAAGACTCCCGCAATGGTGGGCGGGAGAGAGAATAGAGGGGTAGTCACTATTTTGTCTGTTCTTTCCGTTTTTTATCCAGCCAGTTCAGCAGCAATGTGCGGGTCTCCTCGCGCAGCTTCTGCTTCGCTTGTTCGAGGGCAGTGGTGAAGGCGCGGTTCTGCGCAAGCTCTGGATGGCTAGAGATAAAGTCTTGGTAGACGGCACCGTTGATATACAGCTGCTTATCCAGTGGATCGGTGGCTTGGGCTTGAGAGAAGTCGCTTGGTTGCTTCAGGTCATAGCTGTAGGAGGCGGCAGGCTTACCTTTCTGCGGGAATTTGAGCAAGTAAGAGCAGTAGAGCAGGTCTTGGGTGAACTCAGAGACATTGGAGCCTGCTTTGGGCTTGATGTTGCCTTGTTCATCTGGAGCGAAGCTCGGGAGTCCGATTGAGACCGCCCAGATGAGTGCAGGGTCTTTGGTGTCTTTGGGAGTGATGGTGCGTGCGGCCGGATTGTCTTGGTGAAAAATGTTGTACAGCACATGGGCGACGACTTCACGGGAGAGGGTGTTCTTGTGGTACTCCTCTGCGCTGATGTATCCGGAATCGATGAGCGAGCGGATGAAGTCATGGCTGATCTCTGTGGGGCGGCTGGTGCCCCCGCTTGGTATCTCGGTTGGTTTGGCGTCCAAGGTGCCGACCATCTGGTACACGTCGAGCAGGAAGGTGGAGAGAGCGGCATAGTAGGCGTCGATCTGAGAGCCTGTGTTCATCTCTCCCCACGAGGCTCGGTAAGCGAGTGCCACCTGACGGGTGTTGGCCGCGTGCGCTTGGAATTCAGGTGTCGTGTTGGTCGTAAGTTCACTCAGCAGTTGCAGTGTCTGCTTCTGGTCTGTGATGGTGAATGGTTTGTAGGTGAAGGTGAATTCGGTAGGTGTCGCGTCTGTTGGCTGATAGATGATCTCACCCTTGGTGTTGAGGTAGACGAGCTTGCCGCCGAGCTTCGCCTGTGCGCGGCCGCTCTCGAATGGCTCTGCCTGATCGAAGCGGAACGGGGTGATCAGTTCGCCACGGTCGTTGAGATAGGCCCATTTGTCTCTTTGTCTGACACGGGCAAAACCGTTCGCAAATTCGCTCACCTCATCAAAAGCAGGAGCGGCCAGCACGGTTCCTTTTGCCGTGACAAAGCCCCACTTGCCGCCGAACTGGACGGGGTTCATGCCTTCTGTCGGATAGCCGGGCTCATCGTAGGTGGGTGGCAGGAGCACTTGACCGTCGTGGCCGATCAAGCCCCATTTGCCATTGGTCAAGACGAAATAAGCGTCCGGACTGAATTGGAACCGGATTCCATCGTAAGTGGGCGGGATCAGGGTCTTTTTGCCAAGGAGATAGAGACCTTCCTTCTTATTCTGAACGATATGGATAAATCCTGATTGCTCATTGATGCTCACCAAGTCATAGACAGGGGGGAGGACACTCTGCCCCTTGGCATCTAGCACGCCCCATTTGTCGTCACGGCTGACACGGTACATGCCGGAGTCGTCTGGGCTGATGCTTTGGTACTCCAGCGGTACGACCGTCTTGCCGCTGGAATCGACGACACCCTCTGCTCCGTTACGCGTAACGATGTGGTTGCCTCCTTGGATGGGGCGGATGTCATCATAGCGCTCGTTGTTGATCGGCTCTCCCTTTTGGTTGATGAACAGCCATTTCCCCGCTGATTGGACTGCATACAGTTGCGACTGGTCGAGGCGGTAGCGGATATCCTCGTAAGTAGGTTGGAGGACCACTTTGCCCAGCTGGTCGATGATGCCCCATTTGCCGTTCTGCTTGACAAGCGTCGTTTTTCCGTCAGGTGTGGTGGTGTACTCATCGTAGAGCGGGCTGATGTAGTAGGTTCCGTTCGGCTGGAGGGTGATGAAAGATGACTGTGAGCCTTTGCGGGCGACGGTGAAGTTGTTAGGTTCGTCAAAAACAGCATCATAGACCGCCTGTGTGAGCAGCTTGCCACCGGGTGCGATCACGGCCCACTTCCCTTGGATCTGGGTCTTGGCGAGGTTGTGCCGCAGAAGTCCGAGTGTGGCATATTGGGTAGGAATCACGAGCTTGCCAGTGGTGTCGATCGCTCCCCATTTGGTACCGCTGCGCACGATCGCGCGTCCCATCGTAACATCATGGGCAAGTGCATAGCGCAAAGGGATGACGAGCTTGCCGGAAGGATTGACGAAGCCGTAGAGATTGTTCTTTTTCACCAGGGCCAAGCCTTCTGAGAAGGGGTGTGCCGCTTGGTATTGAACTGGGATGACCAGCTTGCCGTTGCTGTCAAACAGGCCCCACTTGTTGCCGACACGGACTTGGGAGGAGCCGTCACGGTGGATGTAGTTGAGCTCGTCGTATTGGGGGGCGATCAGGGTAGTGCCTGACTCTGTGATCAGACCCCATTTGCTGCCCTTTTGCACTTTTATGAGAATTCGTCTGAGATCGAGGTTGTATTGGGGATCGATCTGGGCGAATTGCGGGCGGAACATCCACTTGCCCTCGGGGGTCATGATCCCCCAGCTTTTCCCGTCAAAAGGGGCGAGCAGAGACTCGATCTCAAGGACGTCCTTGTACACAGCATCGAGCAGAATCCGGCCTTGCATGCTGACATAGCCGATGTTGTCACCGCGCTTGATTTTATAGTAGCCAGAGTAGGTTCGTTCCACAGAGTCATACTTCGGTTCGATTACCACTTGGTTTTGTTTGTTGATGAAGCCCCATTTATAGTTGACCTCGACCGGGAAGATCTCGGGTTCTTGTTTTTTCACGGAAATCGTGGTCTGCATGGGTTGGGAGGCATAGGCGGGGCTGGTTGAGAGCAGCATCGATACGCTCAGGGTGAGTGCAAGTAAGGGGGTATAAGGTCTCATCGGTGAATCCTCTCCTTCGTTCTGTCTGCCTGTTCCATATAGAGAGACGGTTATGGGCAGGAGAATGTTACCTTTTCGTCGAATAAATCGTCCGTTCAGAATTTTCGACAAGGAAACATGTTGGGAGGAAAAGGGGGAACTCACGGGGATGAAACGTGTTCGGAACAAGACAGCTATGGTGTGTGCAAGCGTTCTGTCCTTGTCAATTCTCGCTCCATCGCCTATGACACAAGCCGCCGGGGATGATATCCGTGTGGCCCTGTTTATTGACATCGGAACGGGATACCGGGGGACGGTGCCTGCTGTGACGCTGACGAGTGAGAGCGGCTTTGAGATGAAGCTGATCGGAGCGGATGGGCGTGAATCATTGCCTGACAGCGAGGAGACGACGGCCCGTTTTCGCACAGATGAATTCCAGTTGGCTGTGATCCATACCGCTGATCTGGCTCTGGCCCAGAAGACCGCGCAGACGCTGACCCAGCAACGCTATGAGGCAGTCATCCAAGCGGAGGAAAAAGGCGGTCGGATGATGTACACCGTCATGACCGGCTCCGCCAATACATATGAGCAAGCGACTACCTTATCCAAGCAGGTAGCAGCCAAGACCGGTACCCAGCCCAAAATCACCGGGCCACTTCATCTCGAAGCGGGCACGTATGATTCGTGGAAGGAAGCGAAGGAGTGGGAAGAGCGGTTGGAGCAGGCTGGTCTGTCGGCAGACACGGTGTATATCCAAGACGGTGATGACCTGGGGTACGCGGTCTGGATCGGCAGCGAAGTCTCCGATGCGGCCCGCGATAAGCTACAGGATCAGGCCAAAGAACTGTTCCCGCAGGTGAAATTCCGTGCCCCGCGTGCGGACAGCTACGTGATCCTGCGCCAGGTTACAGCCAATACGGGTAAAGTCAACCTGATCAATCAGTACATGATCTCACCACAGGCGAAGCTTCAGGTCACACCCGGCGATGATGCCCGTGTTCCGCTGATCGGGGTGACAGAGCGGAGCGGACGCCGTTATCGCGGGATGATCGAATTGTTTGAGCATAAAGGATTTTTGACAGTGGTCAATGAGCTGTCGATGGAGGAATATCTGTACGGGGTTGTTGGCTCGGAGATGGCGACCGGCTGGCCGTTGGAGGCACTCAAGACGCAGGCCGTGCTTGCCCGCACCCGTGCTGTCGGGCAGGGCAACAAGTATGGCGTCGCAAATCTGTCTGATACGGTATACGAGCAAGCGTACTACGGCTATGACAAAGAGGCCGCCGATATCCGCCGTGCAGTTGACGCCACAGAGGGCGAAGTGATCTGGTACCGGGGCAAAGTGGCAGAATCGCTCTTCTATTCCAATGCAGGCGGCATGACCGCAGACGGCAAAGAGGTCTGGGGCAATTCGGTCGCTTATTTGGAGGCGGTGCCAAGCCCTGATGAATACCCGCTGAATACCGCCAAGACGTGGTACCGTGTCGCCCTCGCTGACGGGACGATCGGCTATGTACGCAGTGATTATGTCACGGTCAAATCCGGCAGAAACGCCATCGGACTGGAGCAGGGCACGATCAACACCAGCAATCTCAACCTGCGCAGCGGCCCAAGCACCACCATTCACAAGACACTCCGCACCGCTCCAAACGGCACACAGGTAACGATCCTGCACAAAGAACCGGAGGAGAATCCATTCGTCTGGTCGCGCGGCCCTTACACCGCCCAAGAGATGACCAAGATGATCAATGACGCCCAAGCCAAGAACAAAGGCAACAAGATCACAGGCACGCTCCAGTCTCTGGAGGTGACCAAACGAGGCGAATCAGGCCGGGTCCTGCAGATGGAGGCAGACGGCACGGTGATCAAGGTATCCTCACCAGATGCCCACCGCAGCGTGTTCGTCCAAGGTGATCAGAGCCTGCGCAGTACGAAGTTCATCGTCGAAGAGATGGGAACCTACAGCGTGCTTGGCGCAGATGGAAAAGTGGTCAACTATCCGGCAGAAAGCCGTGATCTGAAGGCCGTCGGAAGCAGCTCCGGCACAGCCGCCACCGTCAACGGATCGAGTGAAGAATTCCTCATCCTCGATGGTTCCAATAACCTGCGCGTCGCGTCCAAGGAGCAGAAGTTCATCCTGCGCGGCAACGGCTTCGGCCATGGTCTGGGAGTCTCCCAATACGGCGCCCGCCAGATGGCGGAGCAGGGGTATGACTACAAGGATATCTTGCAACACTACTACCAAGATGTAACGATAGAAGAAGAGTAAAAAGGAGACTAATTCGTGGACGTTCAATTGTTTGATTTTGACCTGCCAGAGCATCTGATCGCGCAACATCCGCTCGAAAACCGCACAGGCTCCCGCCTGCTTACCCTACATAAAGAAACAGGCGAAGTGGCCCACCGCCAATTCACCGACCTGATCGACTACCTGCACGAAGGCGACTGTCTCGTGCTCAATGACAGCCGTGTCCTGCCTGCCCGCCTGATCGGAGTCAAGCCAGACACCGGGGCGAAGATCGAAATCCTGCTGCTCAAATCACTCGGCGATGACCGCTGGGAAACCCTCGTCAAACCAGGCAAACGATTCAAGGAAGGCGCTGTCGTCTCATTCGGCGACGGACTGCTCACCTGCACCTGTGAAGAGATCACCCCGACAGGCGGGCGTATCGTCCGTTTTCACTATGAGGGGATCTTCTATGAAATCCTCGATAAGCTGGGCTCTATGCCGCTTCCACCGTACATCCACGCCCAGCTGGATGACCGTGAGCGCTACCAGACCGTCTACTCCCGCGAGTTAGGCTCTGCGGCAGCTCCGACAGCAGGCTTGCATTTTACCCAAGAATACCTGCAACAGATCAAAGACAAAGGCATCGAACTGGCTTTCGTCACCTTGCATGTGGGTCTGGGTACATTCCGTCCGGTTGATGCTGATACGATTGAGGAGCATGTGATGCACGCCGAGCACTATGAGCTTAATGAAGAGAATGCCGCGATCATCAGCCGTGCACGTGCCAATGGCCGCCGTGTGATTGCCGTAGGTACGACCTCCTGCCGCACACTGGAGACGATCGGACAAAAGCACAATGGTGCAGTGGTGGCGGATTCCGGCTGGACGGATATTTTTATCTACCCAGGTTATGAGTTCACCGTGGTCAATTCACTGCTGACCAACTTCCATCTGCCGAAGTCTACGCTTGTGATGCTGATCAGCGCACTGGCCGGACGTGAGCATGTGATGAAAGCCTATCACGAGGCGATTGAGCGGGAGTACCGGTTCTTTAGCTTTGGGGATGCGATGTTGATTTATTAAGAGGGGGGAGCGGATGCTCCTCTTTTTTGTTTCGCATAAGGGGGTAGTACCAAGATTTTTGACAAAACATACGCTCATACTTTTAATTCCAAATAGAATGATGAAGTGACGTGAAACAATGCTTTTACGTCACTTTTTTTCATAGGAAGCTGTTCAAACCGAGCGGTGAAGTGAGCATAACATACGAAAAAAGTGGCGTAAAAGTAAAGTCTCAATATGTTGGTGTAATGATGTTAGCTGCATGTTTGAAGCAAATGAGGACAAAAAAGAAAAACCGTTAAGTTGTCTGAACGGAGAAAGTTGAATTAGAAGTGTTAATAAATGAAACTTAAATCCCTGTTTTAACGCCAAAACCTACTAAAATCAAGCCGGTTGATTTTTGGAATACTTTCTGGAATTTGGAGTTATTCAACAATTTTTTTGTGAAATCAATTACATAAACAAGGGTTAGAAACCACAATACAGCAAGTAAAGTAAGGATTGATGCTAACACAATCAATTGCTGATTTACATTTCCGTTCAAATCGATAAATTGAGGCATGACAGTTATATAAACTAAAACAGTCTTTGGATTAAGAACATTACTAAGTAATGCTTGCAAAAAGGACTCTTTATTATGTCGACTTGAAGAATTGGTAGGTGCATTCGCTTGTGCTTGAATTTCCTCTAAAGAAAACAAACTTTTAGCAAAAAAACTTTTTATACCCAAATAAATTAAGTAAGCAGCTCCCAAATATTTGATTGTACTAAAAAGAATTACAGACTTTGCAATAACAACAGATAATCCAAGAATAGCAATAAGCGTCCAAAAAGAAAGTCCCGTTGCCATTCCGAGAACCGTATAACGTCCTGCTTTTGAACCATAGCTGAGCGTGTTTTTCACCAGGAGCATAGTATCTGCTCCTGGTATAACAACCATCATTGCAGCAATTGAAATGTATGTTAGTAAGCTATCCATGTTGCTTCTCCCTTCTTTCTCTAATAGTGACTACCGGAGTAACTACTTACATGAGTATATCAGAATCATTTGAAAATAATCAACAGATTTTGATAAAATATTAGTTACTAAGGTAGCGACTAACGTTATGTTGGAGGGTTTATGAAAGAAATCATTTTAGAAACATTAAAGAATCTAAATTTTACCGAATATGAAGCGAAAGCATATCTTACCTTATTGGAGGAATCTCCATTAACTGGATATGCAGTAGCGAAAAATTCTGGTGTACCACGTTCAAAAATATATGAAGTTCTGGATAGTCTCGCCATACGAGGAGATATTCTGGTTAGTCCTGGAAACACGCCACAGTATACTCCTGTTCCTGCAAAGGAGCTAATTAAAAACCGCCGAAGGGAAGCCGAAGAGAATTTTGAACTGGCAGAAAAATCATTAGCGGAGTTCGAACGTTCTGCAAATGACCGTGAAAATATCTGGAATATTACGGGACAGAATGAAATAATCAATAAGGTAAAAGATTGTATATTATGTGCAAAAAAAAGAATTCTCTTAGAGGTTTGGAAAGAGGAATTCGAAGAATTGGAGTCTGAACTAAGAAAGGCAGCAAAAAGAGGGGTCAACGTAACAATTATTGCTTATGGGGAAATCGCCTCTGATTTTGCTAATGTTTACCTTCATTATATGGGTCATGAAATTACAGAAGAGTATGGTGGACGATGGATTGTTATTAGTGCAGATGATTCAGAAGTAGTAGCAGGTATTGTCTCGCTGGGGAAAGATAGCCGTGCAGCATGGACAAGGCATGTAGGTTTAGTAATGCCAATTACAGAAGTCATGATTCATGATTTGTATCTCATGGAAATTATGGTGAAACATAGAGAACTTTTAGAGGAAAGTTTTGGGGAAAACCTCGTGAATTTACGCCATAAATTCTCGATTCACCCAGACTTTAAAAAACATTATTTAAAATAGAACAGCATTTCTTCATAGTAAATAGGCTGTTCTTGTTCAACTAACGGGATTCTATAGCACAGTAAACAAACAACAAAAGCCGGTTCTTCCTTAGAGTAGGAAAATCGGCTTTTTTCCAAAGTATGTATTTGTGTATGTTTTGTCCAAAATCTTGGTACTACCCCATAAGGAAGAAGAGATTTTTGATCCGTACGAAAAGCAAGGGGGGATGAGCAAACATGAAAAATCGGTTTTCCATCGGGGAAATGGCGAAGCTCCATAATACGACCATAAAAACGCTGCGATACTATGATGAGATTGGTTTATTGAAGCCGATCCAAATCGATCACAACAACGGATACCGGTACTATTCAACCGAACAATTCGAACAGCTCAACACCATTCATTATCTCAAGGAGCTGGGCTTTTCTCTCAAAGAAATAGGGGTACATCTGGAACATCGGGATATTGACGGTTTTCTGGATTTGTTGAAGAAGCAAAAAGAGTTAACCGAACAGAAAATAAAAGAATTAGAACGAATCAACCGCAGATTCCAAAACCGCATCGATGACATCAATCTGGCACGGGGAATAGATGAGATGGGAGTGGTAGTCGTCAAGGATGTGAAAGAGAGGAGAATCGTGAGGCTCATGGAGAAAATCAGTTCAGAACCAGAGCTGGAAGTCTCCCTGCGGCAATTAGAGAACCTGTCCAATATGAGTTCATCTATTTTTATTGGAGGGGTTGGGCTTACCGTTCAGATCGATCACATCAAAAATCATAAGTTTGATGAATACAACTCCATCTTTATCTTAACCGAAGAAGAAGACATCCAAAGTGAATGGGTGACAACCCTGCCGGAAGGAAAGTATGCCTGTATCTATTACCGAGGCAATCATCATGAATCCCCTGCGTTTTACCAAAACTTATTAACCTATATCCAAGAAAACAATCTTCAAATCATGGGAGACTCCATAGAGAGAACGATCATTGATCACTATATTTCCAAAAATAAAGAGGACTACCTGACTGAATTACAAATCCCCGTGACCTATTGACCCTCCCCTTACAGGAGGGTTTACATTTGTTTGTGAACATACATGTGAAAGGGGTTTTCTGCTGTGTTTGATCCAGCGACATTCATGCTTTTTATCGGTACAGCCATTATCTTAATTATCATTCCTGGGCCAGACCTGATCTTCACGATTACACAAGGAATGACCAATGGAAGAAAAGCCGGGGTGGTCACGGCAATGGGACTGAGTCTGGGCAACGTCGTACATACGTTAGCCGCAGCACTTGGTCTGACGCTTATCATTAAGACCTCGGTGATTGTTTTTACCATTTTTAAAACAGCGGGAACCATCTATTTGTTATTTCTTGCGTATAAAGCATTCAAGCATCGAAAGGAACCCATCAATCTGAATGATTCGAATAACCATCCATCCAAAGGTCTGTTTCTTCGGGGATTGCTCATGAACATTCTAAATCCGAAAGTAGCGATTTTTTTCCTTACCTTTCTTCCGCAATTCGTTAATTATCAAGCGGGGAATATTCCTCTGCAGATGTGTCTGCTGGGACTGGTGTTTATTATCTTGACCGCCGTCATATTTAGCTTGCTGGGGTATTTTGCAGGATTTTTCCGTGAACGGTTAGTACAGAAGCCGCGTTTGAACGAGTATATGAACATCACAGCAGCCGTCATATTTTTGGGATTGGGACTCAAGCTGATTACGACCCAAATGTAATTCGTCATATCTTTCATGTATAGTACGGATAATCTGTATGTACCTTCATGAAAAATATTATTTTTGAAGTTTTTACAGATAACAAAACGATTGTAATAATTTGATAATAAATATATTATTGAATGGTTAGGAAATACTACATTGGAGGGAATTGTATGTTATCAAAATATGCAAAAGGATTTTTGCTAACGGCTATGTCAATCGGAGCACTTCAAGTATTGCCAACTGATGGTGCACAGGCTGCCGGAGTTTATCCTTGCGATGGTAATCCAGGGGTTTATATTTATAAAGATGCCAATTATACGGGAACTTGCAATCGTGTAGATATTGGTGATTATGCTGATTTAGCTTCTAATGGCATCACGAACGATGATGCGTCATCCATCAAGCTTGTTCATCCTTCTCCTTATCTCCGTTATGAAGCTACTCTTTACCAACACTCCAACTACCAAGGGGCAAAATCTGTATTGAGATTTGACCAACCAAAATTAGATGTGGAAAATGTTGGTAACGACAATGTTTCTTCTATGAAAATAAGAACCATACAGCAATCCGAGTTTGAGGGTGTATATTTATATGATAATCCTGGATTCCATGGTGATTGGGTAAAGGTTACCGGTCCTGTTTCTGATCTTTCCACATTATCGTTTAATGACAGAACCACTTCCATTTATATAGTTGGAAGATATACAGGATATGTATATACTAACGCTGGATTTTATGGAGTGAATTTGAAAATTTCTTCGGACGGAACTGGAGTTCCAACCTACGACCTAGGTGCTAGATTGGATGGTACGAATAACTCCATTAGTTCCATTTCTGTCACTACATATTAATCGGCCCCATCGACTGAACGGCCCTCTGTCAAGTAGACAATAGACAAGGGAAAAGCACGGACACCAACTCTGTACCTGGGTTGGTGTCTTTTTTTATGCTGCAGATTCCGCTTTGTGGGACATAAAAATGCTCCTCCTTGCCGGAAACAGTTTTATCATGTCAACTGTCTGCCGCTAGGGGGAGCATATCAATCGCGATCGGGAGCTTTTTTTACTTCCTACCTTTTCGAAACGCAATAATCGTAATCGGAACGAGAATCGCCAGGACAATCAGGATATAGATGGACGCTCCGGACAACTGTCCGCCGCTTTCACGGAAGCTCATCAACAGTCCGAGGATGCCCCAGACCACAGCCATGCCATATAGAAACGCTTTTCCTTTTTGAGGATTCAAAGACGAGCAACTCCTTTAACCAAAAATGACCATACCATACGCCCCATTATAACCGATGGGAGCTGCGTGATACCAGTTTTCCTCAATTCATTCACATCGGTATGAAATGTTAAAATATTCACGAAGAAAGTATTTACTTAAAGATGGGAAACGGAGTAAGATTCATATAAATTCTATTTCTTCTAAGTAAGGGAGCGTTAACTCATGAGGTGGAAAAAATCAGCTGCTCTTTCTCTTGCTACCGTCTTCTCCGCGTTATCCATCGCGGGTGTCAGTGAGGCGATGCCGGCACTGCCCCAGTCTGTCAAAGTGACACAACCTTCCGGCGAAAGCTTCCAGGTGTCCCAGCATGGTGATGAGTGGTTCAACTGGGCCGCGACCGAAGAAGGCGATGTCATCATCAAAGATCACAAAGGCTATTGGAACTACGCGATTCTTGATAAAGATGACATCAAGTCCAGCGGTGCCAAATACAAGATTGATAAAAAATGCAAAAAGTGTGTCTCTGACAAGGAAATGCGCGAATGGGTGAAAAAGAACAAGCCCCACGAAAAGAAGAAAAAGAAGCTAGGGAAAGACGCCGGAAAAATCACGGCACAAGGCATCCAAAGCAATGACCGTGTCAATGTCAACATGGATGTCACTTCCCAGATCGAACAGGAAGCAGTGCGTCCTGACGCTTTGACCGGGACAAAAAAGCTGCTGATCCTGTTGGTTGATTTTAACGATACAACGATTCGCAATACGGAAGCGACATGGAGCAACCGCTTTTTCGGTACCGCAACGGGAACGGTGCGTCACTATTTTAATGAAGTGTCCAATGGCAGATTGACGCTCGCCCCAGCGATGGAAGCGTCGGGTACCGGTAATGACGGTGTGGTGAGAGTCAAGCTCGGCTACAATCATCCCAACACGGGACGCAATACAGGCACAGCCAACCAGCAGATCGTCACCAATGCATTGGCGGCGGCTGATCCGTATGTCAACTTCGCCAGCTTTGATACAGATGGGGACGGCGATGTGGAGCGTGACGAGCTGTATATCGTCACCGTGACTGCCGGATATGAAGCGTCTTACAACAGCAACCAGACTCCCAACATATGGGCCCATCACTGGTACACCTCCTGGTCCATGCGTGACGGCAAAAATGTAACCGGTGAATATGTCCAGCAAGGGGAAATCCAAGGCGATCATATGGCGACGATGGGAGTGCTATGTCATGAGCTGGCACATAGCTTCGGACTGCCAGACTTATACGATACGGATGGCAGCTCGCTTGGTGCAGGTATCCACAGCTTGATGGCGAGCGGCTCTTGGGGCTATGTGGGCAGCAACTACCAAGGCTCCTCCCCGACCCAGCCGGACGCTTGGTCGAAGGTGTATCTAGGCTTTGTTGACCCATATGTCGTCAGCAGCCAAGGCAACTGGAGCAATCTGACCCTCAACGCAACCCCAGGTTCATCCAATGTGATCAAAATTCCAAGCGGGATCAGTTCCAATGAATATTTCCTGCTGGAGAACCGCCAATTCAACAGCTATGACGGAGGCTTGCGCAATGTGGTCTCAGGCAGTGGCGGGATTGCGGTCTGGCATGTCGACGATTCACTCACAAGCAATGCCAATGACAGCCGCAGATGGGTAGACCTCGAAGAGTCCAACGAAGGCTTGCTTGGCTACAGCCAGCTCGATACCAAACGATACAACGGCTATGATCATTACTTTTATTCCAGCCATGTGAATCAATTTTCTCCTGTTACCAGACCAAGCAGCAATACGTATGAGGGCACCAATACGGGGATTCGTGTGACCGTCAACAGCACGAGCGGCACCAGCATGGGGATCGGTCTCACCGTCGACCGTACCGCCCCGACCGCACCGGGTAACCTGCAATCCACGGCGCGTACAGCCAGCACCATTACATTGAACTGGACAGCTTCGACCGACAGCCACTCCGGCCTCGCTACGTACAAGCTGTACCGCAATGGGGTCTATCTCACCGATATCGCTCCCAGCCTTACGAGCTACACCGATGGCGGGCTTGCGACAAGCACCTCCTACAGCTACTATTTGAGCGCAGTGGATCAGATGGGCAACCAATCTGCTGCGAGCGATACGATCAGCGTACTGACCCAGGCGAGCGGGGTTGACGTGGTAGCTCCGGCCGCTCCAACCAATGTCGTGGCGACTGCGGTCGCAAGCGATCAGGTGGATCTGAGCTGGTCTGCGGCGACAGATGACAAAGGTGTCGTCAGTTATCATGTGTACCGTAGCGGGGCAGAGGTGTACAGCAGTCCGAACCTCTTTTTTGAAGATCACACCGTCACAGGGGGGCGTACGTACGACTACACCGTACGTGCGCGCGATGCCGCAGGGAATATGTCTCCCGTCAGCAACACAGCGACCGTGACCACTCCGGCTCCACCGGCGGGTACTTCTTTTGACTTCCCGCTGTCTGTCAGTGCCGGTATCAGCGAGAGCTATACACTGGGAGCGGGGCAGGAGACGTATTTCCGCTATGTACCGGCCATCTCTGGCATGCATCAGTTCACCACAGTCAGTTCTCTTGATACGTATGGTCATCTCTACAATGACAGCCGTGGGGAACTGGCTGCCGACGATGATTCAGGCGATGGCAACAACACACTGGTCAGCTACAGCCTCACCGCAGGCCAAACCTATTATTTCAAAGTACGGGGCTACAACGCAGCGATGACAGGCTCGTACCAGCTCAACATCATCGCTCCAACCGGAAGTGCTGGTGATTCCTTCAGCAACCCGATACCAGTAAGCGCTGGTACAACCGAAAGCTATACGCTTCAGGCGGGTCAGGCGTTGTACTACCGCTATGTGCCTACAGCATCCGGCACGTACACCATCACCACGCTCGGCACTACCGATACGTACGGACATCTGTACAACAGCGCCCAGACCGAGCTGGTCACCAACGATGATGACGGGGAAGGCAACAACACCCAGATCACCTACAACCTCACCGCAGGCCAGACCTACTACATCAAAATCCGTGGGTATAACACCAGCACAACAGGAGCCTTCCAGCTCAAGATCAGTCAGAACTTGACATTCAACCATGTTGAGGGAGATTCTTTTGCCAACTCGATTCCGATTCAGGCAAGTGCAGGTACTACCTATCAGCTACATGCAGGTCAAAGCTATTACTTCCTGCTCGTACCAGGTCAGACACGTACCTACAGCCTCAGCACCCAAAGCGATGTCGATCTGTACGGCCATCTCTATGATGCAAGCCAAATGGAGCTTGCGGCCAATGATGATGACGGAGACGGCAATAATCCGCTGATCACCTACACGCTCGACGCTTATCAGACCTACTATTTCCAAGTGCGTGGCTACCACACATCCACCAACGGCTCTTTCCAGCTCGTCCTCAACTAACAGCGTGGAATATAGAAAAAGGCAAGAACCACCCGCAGAGACTCTCAAATCTGACGGGTGGTTCTTTTTAATAGAAGGGATAGAAGAAAATGAAAAAATTGTATTTACAATGATTGGGGTAAGGAGATAAGATACTATTTGCACTATTCATATCTATCTTATAAAGGGGAGTTGTACATGAAGTGGAAAAAAACGGCGGCCCTTTCCTATGCCACCGTATTCTCGGCTCTGTCCCTGGCCACGGGTGTCTATGCGGCGCCTGCGAATCCCGACTCTTTTGAAGTGTCTCAACCATCTGGTGAAGCTTTTGAGATGAAGCAGAACGGTGACGAGTGGTTCAACTGGCAAACATCTGGAGACGGCGATGTGCTGATCAAGGACAAAAAAGGCTTCTGGAACTACGCGATTCTGGAGGACAACAAGCTTCAGGCGAGCGGCTCCAAGTACAAGATCGACAAAAAATGTGACAACTGTATCTCCGACAAGGAGCTGCGCAAATGGGTGAAGGAATACAAGCCCCATGAGAAAAAGAAAAAAGAATGGAAAAAAGAACGGGAGGCCGACCAGGTTAAGCTAAAGGCAGGTGTGACCGAGCTTCGAGGTGAGGGTGTCACAGCCGATGCAGCTCTGACTGGTACGAAAAAACTGCTCGTCCTGCTGGTTGATTTCAACGATGTGACGATTCAAAACACAGACTCGACATGGAGCAACCGATTCTTCGGTACATCTGTCGGAACAGTCCGAAATTATTTCAACGAGGTAAGCAATGGACGCCTGACGATCGCGCCTGCCGCCGAAACAGGGGGTCTTGGCGATGACGGGGTGATCCGGGTCAAGCTCAACTACAACCACCCCAACACGGGCAGTCAGTTCACCCAAGCGAACAAAGATATCGTCACCAATGCACTGAACGCGGCAGACCCATACGTCAATTTTGCCAGCTTTGACGCAGATGGTGACGGAGACGTAGAAAAAGATGAGCTCTACATCGTAACCGTCACCGCAGGCTATGAAGCTTCTTACAGTGCAAGCTATACCCCGAACCTCTGGGGTCACCACTGGTACACCGCTTCCTCTACCCGCGATGGTAAAATCATCTCTGGTGAATACGTACAGCAGGCCGAGCTTCACGGTGACCACATGGCGACGATGGGGATTCTGTGCCATGAATTAGGTCACAGCATGACCCTCCCTGACCTGTATGATACCGATGGCAGCAGTGCAGGCGTCGGCGGCCACAGCTTGATGGGTGCAGGCTCATGGGGCCGGGCAGCCGGACAATACAGCGGTCAGTCTCCGACCCATCTGGATGCCTGGTCCAAGCAGTTCCTCGGGTTTGTAGACCCGACTGTCATCACCGCAGAAGGCAACTATACCTACACACTCAATGCTGCTCCGGGTGCTTACAATACAGTGAAAATCAATGCAGGTACAACCTCTGGCGAATACTTCCTGCTGGAAAACCGCCAGTTCAATGGATATGACGCAGGCTTGACCCGGACGGTTACAGGCAGCGGCGGAATCGCGATCTGGCATATCGATGATGCGATCACGACCAATGCCAATGATACCCACCGTAAAGTCGACGTGGAAGAATCCAATGAAGCAGCACTGGGCTACAGCCAGATCGACACCGATGTTGCTACAGGCTATGACCACTACTTTTATCTGGGTAAGGTCAACGAGTGGTCCCAATACACCACTCCCAACAGCAATCTTTACTCCGGCAACAAAACCGGTGTCAAAGTGACGGTCAACAGCACAAGCGGCAATGCGATGAGCGTCAATATTTTCTACGACAAAACCGCTCCGAGTGCCCCATCCAACCTGACTGCAGCCAGTGACAGTGCATCTACCATCACACTCAACTGGAGTGGAGCAACAGATAACACCGGAGTGACCGGCTACCGTATCTATCGTGATGGCGGGGTTGTCGCGACGGTGACCGGAACCAGCTATACCGATACGGGACTTGTGATGAATCAGACCTATTCGTATCAGATCATGGCGATCGATGGGGCGGATAATCATTCGTTTCTGAGCAACCAGGTGCAGATGGTAACACAGGGCAGTACGGTTGACATCATCGCACCAACCGCCCCGACCAATGTGACGGTATCACCTATCTATGCGAACAAGCTCAATATCAGTTGGACGGCTTCCACTGACAATATCGGTGTGACCGAATACATCATCTATGACGGCAATGGTAACCAAATTGGCACCACCACGCGCACCATCTTTGGTCATACCCCGCTGATCCCTGACACGACCTACTATTATCAGGTGAAGGCAAAAGACGCAGCGGGTAATCTCTCTCCTGCCAGTGCAATTGTTTCGGGGAAGACCAATCCTGATACGACTGCGCCAACCGATCCGAGCAACCTGAATGCGACAGCTGTCTCTGCCAATCAGATCAACCTGAGCTGGACGGCTGGTACAGATGATATCGGGATCACCGAATACATCATCTATAACAGCACGACAAGTACCGAAATCGGCAGAACGACTGCGACATCATTTGCCCACACTGGTTTGAAGCCAAATATCGGCTACTTTTACAGAGTGAAAGCAAAAGACGCCGCAGGCAATCTTTCCCCGGGGAATCAAGTGTTCAGCGCATATACTCCTGCCGATACCGCACCACCTACCGCTCCAGGCAACCTGACAGCGACCACCGTCTCTACCAGCCAGATTGATCTGAAATGGACCGCTGCTACAGATGGCACAGGTGTCTACCAATATGTCATCTATGACAGCACCGGTAAACAGATCGGTCTGACCAACTACATGGTATTCTCCTACTCCGCCAAAGGTCTCACACCAGGCGTCACCCATACGTTCCAAGTCAAAGCCAAGGATGAAGCAGGCAATCTCTCTGTTGCAAGTACGGCTTCGGCTACCACGATCGCAGATTATACGATTCCGTCGACTCCCGGCAATCTGACGGCCACACCGTTTTCGTACAGACAGATTGACCTGAAATGGACGCCATCTACTGACAACACCGCTGTCAAGGAATATGTCATCTACACCAATAGCGGTATCCAACTTGGTACAAGCACCACCAACACGTTCTCCCACATGGGTCTGACTGGCAGCACCACCTACTCTTATCTCGTCAAGGCAAGAGATACCGCAGGCAACCTTTCCCTGGCAAGCAACATCGCCACGGCCACTACGCCAGTCACGAGCACAGATATGACCGCTCCGACCAGTCCAACTGGTCTGTCAGCCAAAGCGGTATCCGGCAACCAAATCACCCTGTACTGGACGGAAGGAACCGATAACGTCGGGGTAACCGGCTACCTGATCTACAACAGTGGTACCCTTGTCGGCACAACACAGACCCCATTCTTCGCCCACTACAATCTGACCCCGAACACCGGATACTACTATCAGGTCAAAACAAGAGATGCGGCAGGCAACCTCTCTATCGGCTCTACCGTTGTCTCCGCGGTCACCCCTAGCACGATTATCGACGCTCCGCCGATGCGCCCTGGTAACCTTACGGCGAAAGGGATCAGCACAAATCAAATCCAAATCAACTGGATCGCCTCCACCGACGATGTAGGCGTCACCGAATATCAAGTGTACGAAAGCGGTGTACTAATCGGAACCGTTTCATCCACCACCACCACATTCACCCAGACCGTGCCTAACACTTGGTACCGTTATTATCAGGTTAAAGCAAAAGACACCGCAGGAAACATCTCTGAAGGAAGCAACGTTGCCAAGGCTCAACCGATCCTTCCCTAGATAAAGGGAAGGCATCTCCATAATCAATCCCTAAAAAAATCGCCCACCACGGAACCTGTCAAGGCTCCATGGCGGGCGATTTTTTTATCTGTGTCGTAATCCTGATTCTGAGTCGTAAAAATAAGAGCACGTGCTGAACTGGATAGCCGGAGTTTATTTTGTCTTTTATAAACGGCAGGGCCTAACACCGAGAGCGGGAGGAGAGTATCTGTTTGCAAGGAGACCGGCTGAACGAAGTGAGGGAAAGGCGACTGGAAAACAGATACTCTCCTCCCACTCTCACCCCCCGCGCCTCCGGGCCTATAAAAAAGCAAAAAAACCTGCCGCCTACCGAAGCAGGCAACAGGTTTATCATCTCAACAAGAGTTTAGAGCACGTCACTTTTCGAAACAGTCACACGTCCATCTGGAAAGAGCAGGGTAAGATCTGTGTCGGTCTCCGCCAGCACCATTCCCATTTGTGGATAGATGAATTCCACCCCAAGTCCTTTTGTCTTCACCGCAACTTTTTGTCCAAATGCGAATTTCATGACCAACACCATCCTTTACCATAAGTTATTGTTATCGTCCATAATCTTTACAAAAAATTAATAAAACCTTTAAGTACTTAACATTATAATACGATTTCCTAAAAAGGGAAGACCTTTTCAATCAGTTGTGTCTATTTTTTTACGACAAAAACAGATGGGTGTGGCGGGTTTCCTTGTACTTCTGTTTCAATCCCTCTATAATAGGTAGGGCGCAAGCAAATAAGGATTCTTTTATGAGTAGTACCTACATACATATAGACTGAGGAGTGCAAAACGATTGGCTGTACGATACGAACTGATCAAAACCTGCAAACAGACAGGTGCACGCCTGGGGAAGCTGCACACACCCCATGGCACCATTGACACCCCTGTGTTTATGCCTGTGGGAACGCAGGCGACCGTCAAGACGATGAGTCCGGAAGAAATCAGTGCGATGGGGGCGGGGATCATCCTGAGCAACACCTATCATCTGTTCCTGCGTCCGGGGCATGACATCGTCCGTGAAGCTGGCGGGCTGCACAAGTTTATGAACTGGAACGGCGCGATTTTGACGGACAGCGGCGGCTTCCAGGTCTTTAGCTTGAGTAATTTGCGTAAAATTACAGAGGAAGGGGTATCCTTCCGTTCCCATCTGAATGGGGAGAAGCTCTTTATCGGTCCGGAAGAGGCGATGGAGATTCAGAACGCGCTTGGGGCCGACATCATCATGGCGTTTGACGAGTGCCCGCCATATCCGGCTGAGTATGAATATGTGAAGCAATCCACAGAGCGTACTTCCCGCTGGGCGGAGCGTTGTCTGAACGCACACTCGCGCAAGCACGATCAGGCTTTGTTTGGGATTGTACAGGGTGGGATGCATCAGGACTTGCGGACACAGAGTGCCAAGGACTTGGTCGCCATGGATTTTCCCGGCTATGCCATCGGTGGCTTGAGCGTAGGGGAGCCGTTCCCATTAATGTATGAAGTATTGGATTATACGGTTCCACTCCTGCCGGACAACAAGCCGCGTTACCTGATGGGCGTAGGCTCACCGGATGCGCTGATCGAAGGGGCCATTCGCGGCATCGACATGTTTGACTGTGTGCTGCCGACCCGGATTGCGCGCAATGGGACATGCATGACAAGCCAGGGACGTCTGGTCATCCGCAATGCCAAGTTTGCCCGTGACTTCGGGCCGCTTGATCCTGAGTGTGATTGCTACACCTGCAAGAACTATTCCCGCGCCTACATCCGCCATCTGATCAAGGCAGATGAGACGTTCGGGATCCGCCTGACGACGACCCATAACCTGCACTTCCTCATCAAGCTGATGGAGAATGTGAGACAGGCGATTATGGAAGACCGTCTGGGTGATTTCCGCGACCAGTTTTTTGCCCAATATGGTTTGGGTGAAGATAGATCATTTTAACCAGTTGTAAGGAGGATGTTTCATGGGAGGCTTTGAACAATTTTTACCGATTATCATCATGTTTGTGATTTTCTACTTTTTGCTGATTCGTCCGAACCAAAAGCGTCAAAAAGAGCGTAACGCTATGCTGTCCAGCATCAAAAAAGGGGACAAGGTAGTTACCATCGGCGGGATGCACGGTACGATTCACGACATCACGGACACGACTGTTTCCCTCAAAGTAGCTCACAACACCTATGTTACGTTTGACCGTGCAGCCGTCAACAGTGTAGCAGCAGCCAGCGCTGATTCCCTGACGGTAGAAAAACCAGATCTGAAAGCTTCTGACGTACAACCAGAAGAAGCGAAGTAAGAGAGGACAACCCTCACACATCAAAACCTCACCTGCACCTATTGTCGTGCGGGTGAGGTTTTTTATCGTTGGCGCACCTGACATATACCTGACAGCTAAGGGACATGCGGCATAGCGCGGAGCATCTGCTCCAATTCTTCGGCGGGAACGGGACGGCTGTACAAGAAGCCCTGCACCTCGTTGCACCGCTGCCCTTTTAAAAAGCCCAGCTCCGAATCAGTCTCCACGCCTTCGGCAATGACGTTGAGCTCCAGCTTGGCGGCCATGGCGATGATCGCACTGATGATCGCGGCATGATCGGAATCTTCGGTGACATCGCGGATAAACTGCTGGTCGATCTTGAGTGTGTCGATGGGGAAATGCTTGAGGAAATAGAGGGAGGAGTAGCCGGTGCCGAAGTCATCCATGGAGATACTGATGCCCAGTTTCTTGAGCTGATGGAGGGTCTCAATCACCTGCTCGATGTTTTGCATGGCGATGTTCTCGGTGATCTCCAGATTCAGATACTGTGGGTCAAGATCTGTTTCCTCCAGAATGACACGGACCAGCTCGGTGAGGTTGCCCTGATAAAACTGGCGCGGAGAGATGTTGACCCCAAGCCGTACCGTAGGCAGTCCGTTTTCATGCCAAGCCTTGATCTGATAGCAGCTCGTGCGCAGCACCCATTCGCCGATCGGGATGATCAGGCCGGTCTCTTCGGCGATACTGATAAATTCACCGGGAGGAATCATCCCCAGTGTCGGATGTTGCCAGCGGAGCAAGGCTTCGATTCCGATCATGCTGTCTTGCTCGATATCGATCTGCGGCTGGTAGTAGAGGATGAATTCGTCACGTTCGATCGCTTTGTGCAGTTCTTTTTCCAGAATCATTTTGCGGGCGATCGCCTGATTCATATCAGGAGTGTGGAACGAAAAGCCGTTACGCCCCTGCTCTTTTACCTGATACATCGCGATATCTGCTTTTTTCATCAGAGTCTCTGGTTCGAGGCCATCATCCGGATAGATGGCGATTCCGATACTGCAGGTGATCCTAAGCTCCTGTTCGTCGACCAAAAACGGCTTGGAGAGCGATTTTTGCAGCTGTTGGACGATTCTGATGATCTCGGCACGGTCTTTGATATCGCGCAGCATCAGGGTGAATTCATCACCGCCTTGTCTGGCTACGAGATCGCCTGCGGGTACATGTGTTTTGAGGCGTTTGGCCACAGCTTTGAGCAGGGAGTCGCCCAGCAGGTGACCAAGCGTGTCATTGATGAATTTGAACCGGTCCACATCAAGGAATAGGATCGCCACCATCTTACGGTAGCGGCTGGCCTGCATCAGCTCGACAGAGAGATGTTTTTCGAACAGGCGGCGGTTGGGTAATTCGCTGAGTGGATCATAGAAGGCCATCGTCTCCATTCGGTTCAGCGCATCGGTCAGTTGGCCGTTTTTGACGGACAGCTCCTCGGTACGCCTTTTGACCAGATCGTCCAGCTCGATGCTCATCGTGTTGAGCTTTGTGAGCAGCTTTTGATTCTCCGCAAGTGTAATGATCTGACGGGCAATCACCAGCAGGACGGTCAGGATGGAGCCGATCATGAGGATATCGTCATAGGAGGTGGAGAGCATCACCACCAAAAGCAGGGCCATAACGGCATATGGCACCAGAATCTTCATGTTCTCCAGATCGAGCGGGGAGGGGGGACGTTGGTTGGACGTCTCCATCGATGGGTCCTGTTGGGTGGCGAAGGCTGATTCATACAGACTCGCTTGTGCCGACAAAAGCAGGGGCAGTATCCACAGCGGGTCAAGCAGGCTGCCTGAACGGTAGGTGGCATTCACCGTCTGGTACAGATAGATGCTGTCGGTGATGACGAAGCACAAGGTACTGACGAATAACAGAAACAAGGCACGGTTGGGAAATACTCCCTTGGCAAAATAAAGCGTCATCGCCGCAAAGATCAGCCCCAGATCCAGAATCGGATAGGCAATCACGACTAGCATCTCCGACCAAGAGACTCCTGCCTGATTCAGGATTGGCTCGATCAGAAAATGCCAGCTCATCGTCATCGCCACGACCATGGTCACCATTACGTCGAATAATAACCGGACCCCGAAGAAACGGCTTTTGTGCTGGTGGATTTTGGTAATAGCGGCCAGCAGCAGAAGCAGCGGCTGGAGCAGATAGAAAATGTCACATATCCCCGGTGTTACCACCTCGACTCTCAGTACAATCTCCTGATAGAACCAGATGACCTCTGCCGTAGCATAGCTGCCCAGCCCAAGACACACCAGGAACCAGAAGAGCCGGTCCGGGCCAGCCATCCGCGGCACAGATGAAAGCACCAGGAGCGTCCCGATCAAGGCTCCCCCAATAGAAAAGAGGTCACCCCCCAATACCTGCAAAAATTCATTACGAACATCCCAATAGGTGATCCAGCCATAGTAACCAAGCGTAAAGAGGGCGGTGAATACAAGAAACCGCATGCGGAGAGCTTGCAGTGGCATGACATTCCTCCGTATCTAGAATGACAACAACCTACTGTGTTATGTGCAAATTATGCATAAGGCAGCAGGAGTGATTGGATATGTACCTAAATGGGAAGGAGTTATTGTATAAAAAGTGGGTATATATAGATAAAGTAGAATAGAGAAATTACAAGCACAACAGTTAAATTCAAATAATTTATCTTCCTATCCAATAAATATTTTAATTGTAATAATACGAGTTTAACCATTCTTACAATGTTGAGGGCTTTTAGTTAACTTTGGATTACACGGGCCTTTTAAAAAATAGTAGATTAGCTTAATGTAATTAGCGACTTTTGATTAGTAGCACATTGTTTACTGAATTGAGTATTATACACAATTCTTTTCATTGATTTGGAGGATAAAATATAGGATATTTAAAGCAACAGGATTATATGGAATAGATGGGAGGAATGTAAAGTTTATGATTCATTATCTGAAAATAACGGATTTGTTTGGGGTTATAGGTAACAACAAAGAGGTTGATTTTAAGGGGAATATTACAATTATTGTAGGGAAAAATGGATCGGGAAAAACTACTGTTCTGGATATATTGAACATAATTGTTAATAGAACATTCAACAAATTACTTAAATATAAATTTGATACAATTGAATTAATTACTGATGAAGGACAGTATAAAATAATCAACCAAAAGGACTCAATATTGATCGCTCGTTTAGATGTTGAGAATGTGGCATTTAATGTTCAAGATAATCAGTTGTCAAAGATCAAATTAAATGAACTTAAAAATCTACTCACAGATTTAAGTTTTGAAAATTATAGAAATATCAGTGAGTTTACTGATGATATGGGGTTTATATCCAAATTCTTTATTCTTATTAGAAAGGGTGAGACAGATGAAAGGGAATTAAATAAAGTCTTTTACTCTTTTTCACTCTCTATAAACCCATTGTATTTTCCGACATATAGAAGATTGGAGACGGACTTGTTAGAACTGTTGGATGAACCGAACACTAAACGGGATTTATTTTTCCCAACAAGAAGATTCATAGAAGAACATTTAACAAGTTTAGTTACCAATTTGAAGGGAACTATTGTTGGATTATCTAACAAGGACATTAATAAGATAATAGCTTCTAAATGGCATGAGAATTTGGAGAAAGAAAAAATATTATTGAATTCACTTGTCAAAGATTTCTTTTTTTCATTATTACAACCGCCTACTGGTAATTTTTTACCTTCAAATGTAGATGACGTTGAAAGTATTCTAAGTAACATTTTCCTAAAAACTGGTATGTTCGAAAAAAATGACAAGAGTAAAAAGGAAGAAATTAGAAGTTATGCTGAGAATCTTAAACAAGCTAGTAGTAAATTGGAAGATTCAGAAGACCAGCTTGGAGCATTAAGGATTCTATTAACTCATGAAAAAGTTGAAAAATTATTACATATGTATAAAAAGACCGAGGTAGAAATAAAAGCTGCTAACAGACCGTTTGAAGATCTAAAAAAGACATTAAATAGATTCCTTAAAAAGAAAGTGAGTATTTCAGATGGAAATCTAAAGTTTGAACATGATCTAACATATGAGGACTTATCTGCCGGTGAGAAACAATTAGTTGCTATGTTTGTTTACATAAAGTTGTCATTGTCTGATAATTCAATTGTGATAATAGATGAACCTGAACTTTCACTACATGTAACATGGCAAAGGAAATTTTTATCTGCATTAGTGTCTGATATTCAACCAATTCAATATATTGTATCAACCCATTCTCCATTTATTATTTCTGATTTTGGAGAACACGTTCAACCTCTTGGTCCTGAAGATTATGATGAAGATGATATCGAGGATGAGGTAGAGATGTATGAGTAGATCAATTCCGAGAATTACAATTGAAGCTAAAAATAATTTGAGATTCTTGGAAAAAGTTAAACCTGGTATTATATTCGAAGGGAAAACAGACTATGATATTTATGGTTATTTATTAGCTAAAAGCAAGCACGGAAAGAGGTGTGGAAAAGATGTAGACTTAGTAATCGGTGAGTCTAAAAACAATATACTAAAATATCATAAGGGTGGAATAACATTTCCTTATATCGCAATTATTGACTCGGATTACGATAAATACCTATATAACTGTATCGAAGATGAAAGAATTATATACACTCATTACTATAACATCGAAAACTATCTAACTTTAGAAGAGGTATTGGATGACTTTTTAGATGGTGTAAAAATCGTTGGAGACCCTTCTGTTACTGGGAGGAGTATGTTACAAGAAGCATTAAACTCGATTCAGCCGTTTATTATTGCTTGTTTTATAAAAATGGTAAATTCTCATAGCTATAAACTAGAAGACGTTAGTATTGAAAACGAACAATGGTGGAATTCAAAAGAAGGTTGTATAGATTCAGACAATATGAAAAAATATCTAGCCGTCGCAATGGATGGCTTAGATAACAAATTAATAGATGAACAATTTGAGTTTGCTTCTGACAAGATTAACAGTTTGGAAACTGTTGATTATATTTTAAATGGTAAAAGAAAGTTAGAGGCCGTATTTTTTTGTATGCACAAATATTTTCCGAATTATATGAAGGGACGTAATAAAAAGGTTTTTGTTGGCGATCTAAGAAGAAGTCTATTATGCTCTCCAATTGTAAGTGAATTTGTAGATATTATTGATCAAAAAATTAGTGAACTATTAAGTCGATAAATAAAAATTATATTCAGGGGGGAAATAGTTTGGGTGCTGCGAAAGTTATATCAGTAATAAACTATAAAGGTGGGGTTGGAAAAACAACAAGCGCTTATAATATAGGCGTAGGTCTCAATTTCCTAACCGATAGCAAGGTATTATTGGTGGATTTAGATCCGCAATGTTCTTTAACCAATATTGGATTAAAGGCTTATTCTAAAGCTACTAGGAGAGAGTTTAAAATCGAAGACTTATCTTCTTTTCAAAGTATCAATTATGTTATTAGAAGTTACTTAAAACAAATAACTCATGATGTTCAACCAAAGATTAATTATGATGATATTGTAGTAAAAAACTTTTATCAAGGGAAATACTATCGACCAAGTAATATGGATTTATTACCTGCTACTATGTTTGACACTAGCGAAAGTTCCTATCCAAAAGGGCTAGATGACTTGGAAATTGAAATGGCAATGAATTATGTAGGGGAGGGAACCAGATTAAAACAATTATCTCTGTTTGCTAAATTTTTTACAGAACACAATATTAAAGAGAAATACGACTTTATTATTTTTGATTGTCCTCCGGCAAATAATTTAATCACACAAAATGCTTTGATTGTATCTGATTATTATATTATTCCTACCATTATGGATGATCTTAGTACAAATGGAATAACACATTTACACAATCTAATTCAAAAAACAATCTTTGAAAAAATACATCAGCAATACGGGGATATAATTAATCAACATCTTGATACTCCCCATTACCAGTTTTTTCATAAAGCCAAGGCGGAACTATTAGGTATCTTTGAAACGTTAAAAAAGGCAACAACTGATACAAATTTTTCAAGGAGAACGTTGCAATCATTACCTTACTTCAGTGACAAACTGCTTTCTAATACTATTTATCACCATGTAGATACGGCCAGACATACTGGAGGGGGACAATCAGTTTTTTCTGTTTTTGTTGATAAAAATAAGTATTCTCCGCATGTGTGTTATGGAGAATTGATTTTGGAAATACTTGATAAAATTGGGTTTCCTTATAATGAGGAGGATGCAAGACTAAAAATAAACAACTGGTTGTAGGTGAAATATATGAAGATACGAGAAGGTTTAACAAATTTAAAAACATATCACAATTTGCTGGTTGAATTGAAAGCCGAAAAGAAAAATCGTGAATTGATAAGTGAAATTATAGAACTGTTAGCCCCTCTTGCAGATCTGGAATTTAAAGTTGCTAAAAACTTAGTTACAAATGCACTTTCCAAACAGTATCGTATAGAAAATAAAGAAACGACTGATATAAAAAAAGTGGTCGAGCTCTATAAAAAGCATAAGATTGAGAACTGCACATTAAGTAAAGAGGAAGAAGATATTATCTCAATATTTGAAGAGAGAAATGAAGAACTCAAAAAACTTGTCGGGTTACCTATTAACGAACTTTATAATGAAATAGGAAACAAAGACGTTAACACTTTAACAACAAGTGAAATCAGATTCATGTTAATGTATTTTTTCGATATGAATATTACAGGAAAAAAAACTAAAAAAGAATTACTTGATTTGTTGCTTAATACTGTTTATCAATACAATTACTCAAGGAGTCTAGAAGAGAATTATACGAAAGTTGTAATGAAAAAGCGTACTGGCGAGAGTAAGGATGAAGAAAAAGGAAAGTAAAAATAAAACAATCAATACGGCTGTCGATATTATTTTCGACAGCCGTATTTGGTTTAACTAACTAAAATTAACTTGTGCCATACTAAATAAAAGATCTAATCCTTTTAAGTCATTACTAATACCAACATTAGGGATAGTTCCTAGTGCTCATTTAAAGAGATATCATCTATTCCTTGAATAACAAAGATGTATTAGGTTCCTAAGAATAAAATTTAGTCCGTACCAAGTTGGACTTTCATCAAACCCCTTTACACCAAGTTAAGACCACGTTAACTTTGGAAAAAGGGGTTGTTTTGTATGCGGAAAAAATATGACAAGGCATTTAAGACCGCAGCTGTTATGCAAGTACTACAAGAAGGTAAACAGGTGACCCAAGTTGCTAAAGCCCTCGGTATCATTCCAACGATGTTAAGCCGGTGGGTCTACGAATATCAAGCGAACCCCGATAGCGCCTTTTCTGGAAATGGAAATCCAGTCGTCAATAAGGATGTCGAGATGAAACGTTTGCAAAAGCGACTAAAAGAATTGGAATCGGAGAATGAAATCTTAAAAAAGTTTCAGGCATTCTTGAAGGATCTACATTAACGAAATATCGCTTTATCCAGAAGAATGCCCCTACCTATACCGTAAAACTTCTTTGCCATATACTTAAAGTAACTCGACAAGGTTACTACGATTGGAAAAAGCGTCGTAAAAGTAACCGAGCCATTGACCTTGAGGTTCTGGAAGATGCGATACGTGATGTCTATAAAGAGTGTAAAGGCCGCTATGGCAGCCCACGAATCGCGCTGGAATTGTGCAAACGAGGCATATTTACCAGTAAAAATCGTGCCGCCCGTCAGATGCAGAGGATGGGGTTGTCTGCTGTTTCGTCTCGCAGGCGAAATCAAAATTGGAAAAAGCCCGATGCAACAAGGATTATTGAGAACCTTGTGAAACGGGCCTTTACGACTGAAAAGAAAAACGCCTTATGGGTGGGAGATATCACCTATATCCCCTTGCAAACAGGCTTTCTGTATCTCGCTACATACCTTGATGTTTTTTCAAGAAAAGTAGTCGGCTGGGCGATGAGCACAAGGATGACAGATCAGCTGGTCATCGATGCCTTTATGCAAGCTGTAGGCAAGGAACATCCAAAAGAAGGGCTCATTGTCCACACGGACAGAGGCTCTCAATATACAAGCAAGCGATACCAAGAAAAACTGAGGCTTCTAGGAGCCCGAATCAGCATGTCTCGCCTCGGTGATCCCTATGACAATGCCGTCATGGAATCTTTTTACAAGACACTAAAACGCGAACTAATGCCTGGAATCAAACATTTTAGCAATGAGCAGGAAGCTCGAAATGCTATTTTTGAATATATTGAGATGTTCTATAATACCAAAAGGATGCACTCGGCTCTGGGATACAAAAGTCCAGTGGAGTATGAGAAATCTTATTTGTAAGCGCTTGGTCTTAACGTTGTGTCAAGGATAATAGGGTAAGTCCAAGTCTGGATAGCTGGATCTGTCAAGAATTTTGTGTAAACTCAAGCTCGCTTGTTTCTAAAGGTTTCATTCCGCAAGTGAACAATCTTTCTTCCTGTCGAAGAGATCAAGGGCGTTAGGCGAAGCGTACCCTTGACCTTTTCGACAGGAAGAAAGACAATGTTCACCGGAATGGAACCTTCTTTTGTTAACGAATATGTGGTTGAACTCGATCTTCGAAGAAGACAGATAGCTGTAAAAGGATCTGCCCCCAATGTTGGACACGGCCCGTCCACTTTCGAGTGACATCCATCGTCGCAAGGTACAACATTTTGAGAAGAGCATCGTCAGAAGGGAATACGGCTTTGCCCTTCGTCACTTTGCGCAATTGGCGGTGATAAATTTCAATGATATTGGTCGTGTAGATTATCTTACGAATCTCAGGAGGGTACTTGAAGAAGGTCGACAACTCTGTCCAGTTATTGCGCCAAGATTGAATCAGGAGCGGGTATTTTTTGCCCCAGGTTTGCTCGAAAGAATCCAACTCATCTAAAGCTGCCTGCTCCGTCGGAGCCTTGTAAACAGGCTTTAGATCCGCTGTGATCTTTTTCAAGTCCTTATAGGAGACATATTTGATTGAATTTCGGATTTGGTGGATGATGCACTTCTGGATTTCTGTTTGTGGAAAGCAAGCAGAAATGGCCTCACTAAAACCACGTAGATTGTCTACAGATGCGATGAGAATGTCTTGAACGCCACGGTTTCGTAGCTCGTTAAGGACGTGAAGCCAGAATTTTGCCGACTCGTTTTCGCCAATCCACATGCCGAGTACATCTTTGTGACCTTCTAAATCAATACCGATCACCATGTAGGCTGCTTTGTTGACAATTGATCCCATCTTGTTTGGCCTTGAAATGGATGGCATCCATAAATACGATAGCGTATACGTTTTGCAACGGGCGGTTCTGCCACTCTTTGATAAGAGGGAGCAGTTTATTCGTAACATTGGAAATGAGCGTAGGTGATACCTCTACTCCGTAGAGCTGTTGCAGATGATCTTGGATATCACGGGTTGAGATTCCTTTGGCATAGAGCGCGATAATCTGGTCTTCGATGCCGGTCACATTAGATTGATGCTTTTTTACGATGACAGGTTCAAATTCTCCTTCGCGATCACGAGGGATTTGCAGATCCATTTCACCGTATTCAGACCGAACGGTCTTTTTGCTATGACCGTTGCGACTGTTGGTTGTACGTTTGTTTTTTGTGTCGTGCTTAGGGTAACCAAGGGTGGTATCTAGTTCCCCCTCCAGCATTTCTTGAAGGGTCTCTGCGAATAATTCTTTCAAGGCAGATTGAACATCTGTAACTGACTTCATGTTGTTTTCTTTGATCCATTGTTTGAGTTGCTCTTTTGACATGAGGCTCATAATAAAAACCCCCAACCTTTCCTTATAAAACGTAGTGTACAGGAGAAGTTTGAGAGTTTATACAGAATATTTTACAGACTCGGATAGCTAACTGTTTGTTATAAATACAGGACGGCTGCTAGATACCAAACGCCCTGTATTTACAGTTAAATAAGACTCTTATCACGACACCCTTAATGTGTTGCGAATAAATTAGCGTCGCTCTGCTGCTGTATTGACACCGACCACGCCGCCCATCGCACTCACCACAAAAGCACCGAGCAGATAGAACAGGGTGCTCAGCTGCATCGGTGCATCGAAGCCGAGGAAGCCGATCAGCAGTACGAGAATGAAATAAGCAGAGCCGGTCAGCCCGCCATAGTACCAGCCACGGCCACCACAGCGGCGTCCCGTGACAAAACCGCCTACCAAAAGGCCAAGTGCATTGATCGCGTACGTAAAATACGGAAGTGAACTTTCGCGCAATTCGGTAAACGACAAAAGCATCGCAGTCAGCAAGGAACCGCTCAACACCAATCCAAACGTAAAAAGGAGCCCTGTCATCACAGAGGCGGAAGTACTGCGCATGATCAATCCCTTCCTCTCATTACCTGTTTGTACCATCTATATGACAGGCTCTTAGGGCTTATTCATTCTCTTCATTGAACATCGTCAGGAATTTTCGTATGATGGATGAGGGAAACAGATGGGGGTGAGGTTCCATGATTAAAACATACTTTTACAATCACTCAGAAAAGCAGATGTATCACGATGTCGATCTGTCGACGAAAGATGAGTGGCTGCGATCTCCCGAAGATTTGCTGTGGATTGACCTTTATGACGTGGGGAATGATGAGCTTCACTATATAGCTAAGATTTTTGACTTTCACCCTCTGGCGATTGAAGACTGTCTGCATGTAAGCCCGCGGGCCAAGGTGGACAATTACGAAGATTACTATTTCTTCGTATTCCACGCCTTGCGCTATAACGAGGAAAGCGACACGGAGATTACGACCGTTGAGCTGAACGTTTTTTTAGGGCCTAATTATATTGTGACCATTCATAAATCTCCAATGAATACGATCGGTAGAATCGCAGCAGCCTGTCACCGCAGCCTGCACTTCATGAATCGTGGGCCGGATTATCTCTTGTATGCGATTGTCGACGGGATTACCGACGAGTATTTCCCGATTATGGATCGGTTGTCCGTGCGTATCGATGAATTGGAAGACGAAATCTACGAGCATCAGATGGAAGAGATCACCGAGGAGTTCTTGGCCTTGAAGCGTACGATTATCCTGATCCGCCGCGTGATTATGCCGCAGAAGCGGATTTTTGCCAATGTCAACGGCAGATACTCGTTTGACATCTCAGAGGACAATGTGCCGTTCTATATCGACTTGACCGACCATCTGGAGCGGATTTCAGACTCGATTGATACGTTCCGCGATCTGGTGAACGGGGCGCTTGATACGTACTACACGATCATCAGTGCCAAGACGACAGAGACGATGCGGGTTCTCACGATTATCTCGACCATCATCCTGCCGCTTACGTTTATCACCGGACTGTTTGGGATGAACACCTTCGGCTGGCTGGGTGAAGGGGCCGAACCGATTATGCTGATCTGTGCCGTCGTGGTGATGGCAGGGATGACCACAGCCATGCTCTATACCTTCAAAAAACGAAAATGGCTCTGAATACGAAAGAGCACCAATATCGGGCAGGCATAGGACGCCTCCCCTATGTGGAGAATACTTGATGATTCTGCACGTAGGGGAGGTTCGGTCTAAGATGGAAGATATGTCCACCATTGTGCTTCGTACCTTGTTTACGTACTTTTTCCTGTTGCTTCTCCTGAGGATGATGGGGAAGCGGGAACTTGGAAAATTGTCTGTGTTTGACGTTGTCATCTCGATCATGCTGGCCGAGATGGCTACCCTGGCGATTGACCAGGTGGAGCGTCCGGCTCTGCATTTTTATGTGCCCATGGCGTTGCTCATGGCTTTAGAGATTATGATGGCCTGGCTTTCGATGCGCAGCAAAAAAGTCCGTGACATCGTAGACGGATCAGCAGAAATCATCATCGAAAACGGCGAAATCCGCGAGGCAGCCATGCGGCGCAACCGGCTTAACCTCGACGACCTGATGGTTCACCTCAGACAAAAAAACATCAAGAGCATTGCCGATGTAGAGTTCGCGCTGTTGGAACCGACTGGACAGATGAGCGTCTTCCCCAAGCCAGCCAAAGAACCGCTGACCAGAGAAGACGTTGGAATCAATCCCATTGCACAGGGAGAAGAACATCTGCTTTCCTATAAGGGCTTACCGATTCCGCTGATTATGGACGGGGCGGTCCGTGAAGAAGCACTCACCAAAATTGATAAAAATAAGTTTTGGCTCAAGCAGCAAATCCGAAAGCATGGGATTCGTGATATCAAGGAGATCAGCTTTTGTTCCATTGACGAGCAAGGTCGTCTGTTCATTGATAAAAAAGACAAGCCCCGCCATTGATTAACGGCGGGGAAAAAATACGGCCAACTGTTCACCGATCCATGGAATCCGCATGACGTCCTGTTTGCCCAGGATACGCAACGCGACCAAAAGCACCACGTAGACAACACTGGAGAGCAGGGAGCAAATAAGCACCATTTGACCCATTGACGTATGGGCAAACCAACTCGTAGCCATGTAAGAGCCGGAGTAGCCCATCACAAGCATCACACCGCCGATTTTTATGAATTCGATGAGATCGACGGTAAACCCGACCGCTTTGACCAACGAGGCGAAGTGGAGCAATGTCACCAGAGTAATGCTGAGATTAAGCGCGATCACTGCACCGTGAATCCCAAATGATGGCTGGGAGGTCAGGAAGAACATCGCCGCGATTTTGACGACGGCACCTATCAATGTATTGCGAAGCACCACGTTGGCATGATCAAGGCCCTGCAGAGCAGAGGCGAGCGGAGCCTGGAAGAACAGGAAGACGGAGAAGAGGGAGAGTTCACGCAAGAGCTGCCCGACTTCAGCATTTTTATAGAGCAGTGCACACAGCGGCTCTGCGAATACATACAAAAGGACCGCACAGGGAGCACCGATGACCAGTGTGATCCGCATCGCCTGATAAATCCGGCGGTGAATCATCTTGCTGTTTTTTTGATATGCAGCTTCTGCGACGGCAGGAACGAGTGAGATCGACAGCGAATATGTTAAAAATGTTGGGAACAGCAATAACGGCACTGCCATCCCGGCAAACTGACCATACAGGCTGGTCGCTTGAATGGTCTGATACCCTGCTAACACCAGGGCAAAGGGGACCAGCATGGGTTCCAGTACATAAGCAATTGAGCCGACAAGGCGACTCATCGTGACGGGAAAAGATACACTTAGCAACTGACGGATGCTTTCCTGATTTTGCTTCAGGGAGGTGAAGGGCTGCTGCATCATCGATTCGGCTGTTTTCCGATTTTTTCTAAACATCCAGAGCATATAGAGAAGACCGGCCAACTCACCGAAGATAATGCTTGCAACCGCACCTGCTGAAGCATATTCCACTCCATACGGCAAGAAGGAGACCGTCATCACCACAACCAGTGCCATCCGTACCATCTGTTCCAACAGCTGGGAGATGGCTGTCGGTGACATGTTGTGCTTCCCTTGGAAGTATCCGCGTAAGACAGCCGAGATGCTGGCGATGGGGATGACTGGAATAGCAGCGATCAGGAGGATATAGGTTCGTTCATCAGCAAACATCCAACGGGTCACATAATGGGCACTGCCGAGCAGAATCAAGCTGACCAGCGTACTCAAGCCACCTGCGATCAACAGCGCGAGCAATAAAAAGCGCCGTGTCTGTTTTGGATCTGAGGCTGCTTCCGCTTCAGCCACCTGCTTGGAGATCGCCACCGGCAAGCCGAAGGTCGTCAAGGTAATCAAGAAGTAGAGGATCGGCGTGACCATCTGGTATAAGCCCATTCCTTCTGCTCCGATGATCCGTGAGAGCACGATGCGGTTGGCAAAGCCGAGAATTTTCGTGATCGCCCCTGCTGCAATGAGGATTAGCGTACCGTAAAAAAAGGATTGTCTCATAAGGATAGCCCTTTCCTTTCGCTTCTTACTCTAAGAATATGGACGTGCCACGTCAGGCATGACTAACTTTTGAAGGGAGATGCCAGCTATGTCATTGGAAGCGCAACTATCTTCGGATGATCTGTTTGATCAGGTGTTGGAGCTCTGCCAAAGCAAGGCAGATGAATTCCTGTTTCTCGGGTATGAAAACATCACAGCACTCGATGTATGGAGATGTGTCTCTTCCTCCTACAAAGAGCTGCCGCCGATGCATCGTTTGGTCAACGATGTCTTGTCACTCAAAATTACCAAATATATGAACTGGCTCATGTTGAATATGTATAAAAACCCTGGTGCGATTTGACACTGATTTTTGTGCGAAGCTATAATGTGCATAATGTACATACTAGCTTTACCAGAACCAAAAATGGGAAGGGGCATGTAGTAGATGATAAAATGGAGTAGATTCGTGCTCTTCCTGTTGGTAGTAGGCTCCATGTTTGCGCTGATGTTTACCACTTTAATCCCGGTGTCCAAAAACATCACGCTTGGTCTTGACCTCCAAGGTGGGTTTGAGATTCTGTACCGCGTAGAGCCAATCAACAAGGGAGACGTAGTTAACAAAGAGCTGTTGAACGCCACCCAGCAAATGGTGGACAAGCGGATCAACATCGGTGGGGTATCCGAACCGGAGATCACCGTCGAGATGCCTGACCGCATCCGTGTCAAACTGGCGGGGGCCAAAGACCCGGAAAAGCTTCGCAGCCTGATTGGCCGTCCAGCGGTGCTTACGTTCCGCGATGAGACAGGTAAAATCGTACTGAATGGTAACGACCTTGCTCCAGGTGGTGCAGGTGTCGGCTACGACGACCTCAAGCGTCCGATCGTTACACTCAAATTCAAGGATGCATCCAAATTCGAACAAGTCACCCGCGATAACGTGGGCAAGCAAGTAGCGATTTTCCTTGACGATCAGATGCTGACCAACCCATCGATCCGTCAAGTCATCTCCGGCGGCAGCGCCCAGATCGACGGACAGCGTACATATGAAGAAGCGAAGGAATTGGCAGACATCCTCAACTCGGGTGCTCTTCCAGCCAAGCTTGTGGAAATGCAGGTTACTTCTGTAGGTGCGAGCCTCGGACAAGTAGCACTGGAGAAAACGATTTTCGCCGGCTATGTCGGCGGGGCCATCATCTTGGTCTTCATGCTGCTGGTGTACCGTGTACCGGGCATGATCGCCAATATCACACTGGTTATCTTTACGTATCTGTGTCTGGTCGTGCTTGACTGGATGAATGCGACACTTACCCTGCCGGGGATCGCTGGTTTTATCCTCTCTGTAGGTATGGCGGTTGACGCCAACATCATCACAGCAGAGCGTATTCAAGAGGAGATCCGCAGCGGTAAGACCGTTCTGTCTGCTTTCCGCGCAGGTCAACGCCGTTCGTTTATCACCATCATCGACTCTCACGTGACCACGCTGATCGCGTGTGGCGTGTTGTTCTTCTTCGGGACAAGCTCCATTCAAGGCTTTGCCATCATCCTCACCATGACTCTCATTGTCAGCCTTCTGACCAACGTGTTCGGCTCCCGCTTCCTCCTCTGGATGCTGCTGCGTGCCAACATGTTTAAGAAGCCAGTCTGGTTTGCTGTAAAGGAGAGTGAAATCGGTGAGCTCTAATCAACGTGAATATGAAAGTGTCATCAAGTTTGATATCGTCAAGAACCGTCGTAAATTCTTTGCGTTCTCCGTTCTGATTATGGTTACGGGTCTGGTCATCATGATGCTCATGGGGCTGAATCTGGGCGTAGACTTCAAGGCAGGTACGCGCCTCGATATTCTGGTCGGCAAAGAATTCAAAGTGGAAGATGTCCAACAGACGATCAAGCAGAGTGTGCCGGAGATTGGCTTTAAAGATGTAACCGGATACGGCACAGATGGGGCGACCACCACGTTTGACCAACGCGTTCCACGTGAACAGCTGGTAGCACTTGAAGCCGCATTGAAAGCCAAATACGGTGAGCAAGTGACCACCACCGAGTCTACCGTTGACCCCATTGTTGCGGAGGAGCTGGTTACCAAAGCCGGGATCGCGCTTCTGATCGCCTCCGTCGGGATCATCATCTACATCGCGCTTCGCTTCCAATTTTTGTTCGGGATTGCCTGCGTAATCGCTTTGGCGCATGACGTGTTCATCCCAATCGCACTGTTCTCCGTGTTCCGTCTGGAAGTAGATTTGACCTTTATTGCCGCGATTCTGACCATCGTCGGCTACTCGATTAACGATACCATCGTAATTTTTGACCGCATTCGGGAAAACCTAAGATCGATGAAAGTAAAAACAGTCGAAGACCTCGAACACATGGTCAACGTCAGCTTGTGGCAGACAATGCGCCGCTCCTTCTACACCGTAGCGACCGTATTCTTCACAGCACTGGCGATTGCCGTCTTCGGGAGTGAGGGTATCCGCAACTTCTCCCTCGCGCTGATCTTCGGTCTGATTAGTGGTACATATTCATCCATCTTCATCGCCGCCCAAGTATGGGTGACACTGAAGAAGCGTGAAATGGCCAAAAATCGATTCAAGGTTACACCGAATGAGGGTTAACGCGAACGACTAAGCCGCGGGAATCACTCCCGTGGCTTTTTTTTAACCCTGCAAACACACAAAGGGGGATCTGGAATGGAAAATCGCTCTGCTCAAGCGCAAGTGGGGGCATGGGTCGGGATTATCGGCAACATCGCACTGGCTGCTGCCAAGCTGGTAATCGGCTGGATCGCGGATTCCCGTGCCCTGATTGCAGACGCGGCTCACTCGGCCTCTGATGTGGTCGGTTCTGTCGCGGTACTGATTGGCCTGCGTGCTGCGGATCGTCCGCCTGACAAGGAGCACCCGTATGGCCATGGCAAAGCCGAGTCGATTGCGGCGATTATCGTCTCCGTCTTATTGATCTTTGTTGGTTTTGAGATCGGGTTAGCGTCGTACAATTCCTTTTTCACTCCGCTGGCTGCTCCAGGGGTCATCGCCATCTGGGCTGCGGTTGGTTCTGCTGTGATCAAAGAAGCGATGTTTCGCTACAAGTACAACCTTGGGAAAAAGCTGAACAGCCAGTCCCTCATCGCCAATGCGTGGGAACACCGCTCGGATGTGTATTCCTCCATTGCTGCATTGGTGGGGATCGGGGCTTCGATCATCGGAGCGCGTTATGATATTCCATGGCTGTTATATGGTGACCCGGTTGCCGGGCTGATCGTTTCCCTGCTGGTATTGCAGATGGCTTACAGCATCATGAAGGAGTCCATCTACAGCACATTGGACCCGGTGCTCCCCGAGGAAGAGACAGGGGATTTGCGCAAGGTGGCAGAAGCAGTACCCGGTGTGCTTCGAATCGATGAATTCCGCGCCCGTGTGCATGGTCACTACCAGATCGTCGATATCAAAGTAGGTGTCGATCCACACATCACGGTCGAGGAGGGGCACAGCATCGGCAAAGAGGTCAAGCATGCGCTGATGAGCCAATTTCCGCAGGTGCGGGATGTGTTTGTCCATATCAATCCGTATGACGATGTGTTCCCGTATCACAGCATTCCAGGCCACATGGAAGAGCCACAGCGAGACGTGATTCATTAATCCGTCTCGTTTCTGTTTTTCTTCCTATTGTCAGCCCCTCTGCCTTCTTATATAATGTATGAGGATTGGAGGGGCGATAACATGCTGAAAGCAAGGACACGCTGGCAACTAGCCACATGCGATGAAGCATTGAGCGAACAGATTGCCCGTGAGTGTGGCATCTCGCCTTTGCTTGCCCGCATGCTCGTCATCAGAGGAATCACAACGCCTGAGAATGCACACGCGTTTTTAAATATCAGTGTGGATCAATTTCATGACCCTTTTTTAATGGATGGCATGGCGGAATCCGTCGAGCGCATCCGTTTTGCCATTGAAAAAGGCGAACCGATTTGTATATATGGAGATTACGATGCCGACGGGGTAAGCTCCACCTCGCTGATGGTGCATCTGATGCGTCAACTGGGAGCGACGTTTGATTACTACATTCCCAACCGTTTTAAAGAAGGCTATGGCCTCAATAACAACGCACTCAGCTACATCCATGAACAAGGCTTTAAGCTGGTCGTCACCGTCGATACGGGGATCAGTGCAGTAGAACAGGTGGCACACGGGCAGGGTCTTGGTCTCGACATCATCGTCACCGATCACCACGAGCCGCCTGCGATCATTCCAGACGCATTTGCGGTGATGAATCCGAAGAAGGAGACTTGCCAGTACCCGTTTGACATGCTCGCAGGAGTCGGGGTCGCTTTTAAACTGGGACACGCGTTGCTCGGACAACCGCCGATGCATCTGGCTGATCTGGCTGCCATCGGGACGATTGCCGATCTGGTACCACTGGTCGATGAGAACCGTCTGCTCGCAAGCTTCGGTCTCAAGCAGCTCAACCGAACCCGCAACATCGGACTGCAAGCCTTGATCCGTGTCTGTGGTCTGGCAGAAAAAGAAATCGGTGCAGGCAATGTTGGCTTCGCCATCGGCCCGCGGATCAATGCGGTCGGACGCCTGGAGACGGCAGAGGCAGCGGTGAAGCTGTTGACCTCAGACGATCAGGCAGAAGCAGACAAGCTGGCCCAGACCCTCGACGATCTCAATACCGAGCGTCAAGAGCTGGTGCAGCGCATCGCCGAAGAAGCGGAAGCGATGGTACTGGAACAATTCCCACCGGAGAGCAACAACGTACTGGTTCTAGCCAAAGAAGACTGGAACGTCGGAGTCGTCGGAATCGTCGCGTCGCGTATGGTCGAAAAATTTTACCGTCCGACGATTGTGCTTGGCATCGATCCTGAGAAGGGAACGGCCAAAGGCTCTGCACGCAGTATCAACGGCTTCGACATGTACGATGCCCTGACCGATTGCAAAGAGCTGTTGCCACACTATGGCGGACACACGATGGCGGCTGGGATGACGCTTCCTGTAGAGAACCTGGCACCGCTGCGGGATCGGCTCAACCAATTGGCTGCGGAGTGGCTGGGCGACGAGGATTATATCCCGCTGACCAAAGTCGACTTGGAAGTACCGCTTGATCAACTGGATATCACCCTCGCGCAAGAGTTGGATGCGCTTGCACCATTTGGCATGGGGAATCCGACACCGCTTGTGACCTGTCCGGATGTCAGCACGAGTGGTCTGCGCAAAATCGGCCGGGATGACTCCCATCTCAAATGCGTCTTGACCGCAGCCGGGACGACTATAGATGCCATTGGATTCGGCTACGCGCACGTCACCGAGCACCTCACTCCATCCGCACGTCTGCACGTCGTCGGCGAACTGCAGGTCAACGAATGGAACGGCAATGTCCGGCCCCAGCTGATGCTCAAAGACCTTGCTGTGCTGCATCGGCAGGTATTTGACTGGAGAGGAATAAGAGACAAAGAACAAAGATGGAGAGCGCTCATGCAAGCTCACTCCTGCCATACCATCACGTTCGAGCGGGACAACTACGAACGGCTTACCCGTGTATGGGGTGCACAGGGCGCTGCACCGGCGCTTGAGCTGATTACCGCAGAAGAGAGTCTGTGGCTTGCTGACGATCTTACAGGGACTCATCGTACGCTGATCCTCTATGATCTGCCACGGTCCCGTCAGTTGCTTACGGATGCCTTGGCGAGAGTGCCGCACATCGAACGGATCTACTGTCTGTTCGGTGATCCGGACCTCAGCTTTGACGGTCTGCATTTTCCAAGCAAAGATCAGTTCAAGTTCCTTTATACCATTTTTCGGCAATATACAGATGTCCAGAAGGTGCACCTCGATGCCTTGGCGAAGAAGATTAAGGTCAAGCGCGACATCGTAGAGCGCATGCTGGCTGTATTTATGGAGCTTCAGTTCATCATCGAGCAAGAATCAGCCTACAGCCTGAATCCGGCTCCGGCCAAAGCGGCGCTGGAGAGCTCCCGACTCTACAGCATGTGGCAGGAAGAGACACAGCTGGCTACGGATCTGTTGCTCTCATCCCATGAAGCATTATCCAAAACGTTATTGAATACACCCAATACACCTGTACAGGAGGCAATTTTTCAATGAACTTTAAAGAATATATCCGTGTGATCCCTGATTACCCACAACCTGGTATCCGTTTCAAAGATATCACCACCCTGCTCCAAGACGGTGCTGCTTACCGCGCAGCTATCGATGAGCTGGCAGAATTTGCGAAGCAACATGATATCGAGGTGATCGCAGGCCCAGAAGCGCGTGGTTTCGTAGTAGGGACACCGCTTTCTTATGCACTCGAAAAAGGGTTTGTACCTGTACGCAAAGCGAATAAGCTTCCTTATAAATCTATTCAGGCTGACTATAGCCTTGAGTATGGTAAAGATTCCCTTGCTATGCACGTCGACGCCATCAAGCCAGGCCAACGCGTACTGATCGCAGACGACCTGCTGGCTACAGGTGGAACGATTGCAACCACCATCAAGCTGATCGAGGAATTGGGCGGCGTCGTGGTAGCAGCAGCCTTCTTTATCGAACTCTCCTATCTTGAGGGTCGCAAGGTATTGGGTGACATCCCAGTTCATTCTTTAGTACAATACTAGACGAAAGCATTCTGACATTCGCTGTGAAAACGGGCATTTCGCCCGTTTTCTGCATTTCTTGCGCACTTCGCCGAGTCTAAATGACATTATTACCTTTACAAGCGAACCAACTTGGCAGATAATAAAAGATAACACGTTTTTGAGATCTCTTAAAAAGCTTACAGAGAGTGAGATTGAGGAAGGGATTTATGAATACGGGCATCGATGAAATTATTAAAAAAGCGAGTAGCTATCTGTCACCCGAGGATGTCGACATGGTCGAGCGCGCCTATCAATTGGCGACGAAGGCCCATGAAGGACAGATTCGTAAGTCTGGCGTTCCTTATATCATGCACCCGATTGCCGTAGCAGGGATCCTCACCAATCTTCAGATGGATGCGGTGACGATCGCGGCTGGCTTTTTGCATGACGTAGTAGAGGACACGGAAGTCACCCTGGACCAGCTGCGTCAGGAATTCGGTGCAGATGTTGCACTGTTGGTAGACGGTGTGACCAAGCTGGAAAAAATTAAATATAAATCCAAGGAAGAGCAGCTGGCGGAAAACCACCGCAAAATGCTGGTCGCCATGGCACAGGATATCCGTGTCATCCTGATTAAGCTTGCAGACCGTCTGCATAATATGCGTACATTGAAGCATATGTCCGAAGAAAAACAGCGCGAGATTTCCAATGAAACGATGGAGATTTTCGTCCCGCTGGCCCACCGTCTGGGTATCGCTTCGGTCAAATGGGAGCTTGAGGATATTTCTTTGCGTTACCTCAACCCGCAACAGTACTACCGAATCGTCAACCTGATGCAGAAAAAACGCACCGAACGCGAAGCTTATATTACAGAAGCCAATGACACGCTTCAAGAGAAGTTGGCAGAGCTGCACATTCAGGCAGAAGTGTCAGGCCGTCCGAAGCATATCTACAGCATCTATAAAAAGATGGCGACACAGAACAAGCAGTTCAATGAAATCTATGACCTCTTAGCCCTGCGTGTCATCGTCAATGACATCCGAGACTGTTATGCCGTGCTTGGGATTGTGCATACCCTCTGGAAGCCAATGCCTGGCCGGTTTAAGGATTACATCGCGATGCCAAAACCGAATATGTACCAATCCCTCCACACCACTGTGATCGGTCCCAAAGGCGAACCGCTGGAAGTGCAGATCCGCACTTGGGATATGCACCGCACCGCCGAGATCGGGATCGCCGCACACTGGGCGTATAAAGAGGGCAAGGGTCAGATTCAAGGCTCGTTTGAAGAGAAGATCGGCAACATCCGTGAAATCATCCAAGGCGGTCACGAGGAGAATTCCAACGCCCAGGAGTTCATGGAGAATCTCAAGCAAGACCTGTTCTCGGACATGGTGTTCGTCTTCACACCAAAAGGGGATGTCGTCGAGCTGCCAAAAGGCTCTGTCCCAATCGACTTCGCCTATCGCATTCACTCCGCGGTCGGGAACCGTACGATCGGTGCCAAGATCAACGGCAAGATTGTTCCGCTTGATCATGCACTGCGGACAGGCGACATCATCGAGATCATCACATCCAAGCATTCTTACGGCCCAAGCCAAGACTGGCTGAAGATCGCCAAGTCTGTGCAGGCCCGCAATAAAATCAAGCAGTGGTTCAAGAAAGAAAAGCGCGAGGAGAACGTCGCCAAGGGTCTCAACATGGTGGAGATGGAGATCAAGGCGCGCGGCTTCGACATCAAGGAAGTGCTGTCCGACGAGAACCTCAAGGAAGCGTCTGCCAAGTTTAATTTCCAGGCAGAGGACGACATGTATGCCGCTGTCGGCTACGGCGGTCTCACCGCTGCACAGGTGGTCTCCCGCCTGACGGAAAAACTGCGCCGCGACCGGGAAGAACAAGCGAACCAAATCCCAGAGTTCAAGGCAGCAGCCCCACAACCAGCCAGACAGGGCAAAAGCGACTACGGCGTCCGTGTCAAAGGTGTGGATAACCTGCTCGTCCGTCTCTCCCGATGTTGTACACCTGTACCAGGAGACGACATCATCGGCTTTATCACTCGTGGACGCGGTGTTTCTGTCCATCGCCGCGACTGTCCCAACGTGGAGACCGGTGAATGTGCGGAGCGCCTGATCCCTGTCGATTGGGAAGGCGATCAGAAGCAGAACTACAACGTCGACATCGAGATCACGGGTCACGACCGTGGTGGCTTGCTCAACGATGTACTCCAGGTCGTCGGCGAGACCAAGACCAACATCACGGCAGTCAGCGGACGTGCTGACAAAAACCGTGTAGCTACTATCAACATGACGATTTCGATCAGCAACATCGACCATCTGCAAAAGGTTGTGGAGCGGATCAAGCGCATCAAGGATATTTATTCGGTACGCCGGATTTTGAATACCTAAAAGATGTGTGGGAAGAAAGGCAGGCTCCTATCGCGGGATGCCTGCCTTCTTTTGCATTTTGTTGATCTTTGTCCCTTTTCTCTTGTGGTCGGTGCGGTGCGGGAGAGGAGGCGGCTTGCAAGCTGCTCGCCTGTGTTGAATCCCTTCGGAAGAAGGGGAAACTGTCCGCTCCATAAAAACCAAGGGTGGTTCGGGTCAAAAAGGGTTCGAGGAAGCGGATTCGTACGAAGGGGTTTGCCCCTGAGCTTATTCGAAGGAGAATTTCCACCCTTGATTTTTCCTCCGCTGGGTAAGGGATTCAAAGAGGCTCACTGCTTGCAAGCCGCCTCCTCTCCCAACGGACTTTTGGTGAAAAGATAAAAGAGGAAAAAAAGCTTAACTTCTGAAAAGCCTGCAAAACGGATCAAGAAGAACGCTGCTTCTGATATCTATCGCAACTAGTCACCTTACGAATGAAACGAACCATCCTCATCCCCCTAATCCCTCACAGCCCTTTTCTTTTTTATTAAGAAAAGCTACGCAGAGCGAGAGGATCATCTGTTTGTAAGGAGACCGGCTGAACGAAGTGAGGGAAAGGCGACTGGAAAACAGATGATCCTCTCGCTCTCCTCCGGAGAATCTCACTTAAAATAAAAAATAAAGGAGCCCCCGTCTATGAGAGTAGTCATTCAACGTTCCAAAGAAGCAAGCGTCACCGTCGACGGCGAAATCGTCGGCCAAATCAATCACGGCCTCGTATTACTGGTAGGAGTCACTCATGAGGATACAGAAAAAGACGTCGACTTCGTAGCAGACAAAATCGCCAACCTGCGTATTTTTGAAGACGAGGATGGAAAAATGAATCATTCTGTACTTGATGTCGGCGGACAGATTCTCTCTATCTCACAATTCACTCTGTATGGAGATTGCCGAAAAGGCCGCCGTCCCAACTTCATGTCCGCAGCCCGTCCAGAGCAGGCGGAGCCGTTGTACGAGCAGTTGAACCAAAAACTGCGGGACAAGGGTCTGCACGTCGAGACAGGCCGATTTGGCAAAATGATGGACGTGCGTCTGCTTAATCACGGTCCGGTCACCTTGATCGTCGAAAGTCCTGTGGCAGCAGGCGAAAAAGAGTAAGTCATTTCTCATCTGGGTCTTCATGCCTGCTTCATGACATGCATATAATTGGGAATTGTGTAGTCATGAAAAAGGGGGAGCTTGTATGAGGCTGATCACACGCTCGGATTTTGACGGATTAGTCTGTGCGATGTTGTTTAAAAAGCTGGGGATGATCGAAGAGATGAAGTTTGTTCATCCCAAGGATATGCAGGATGGTCTGGTGGAAGTCACGAAAAATGACATCTTAGCCAACGTGCCTTATGTGGCGGGCTGCGGCCTTTGGTTTGACCATCACAGCAGTGAGCTGGTGCGGATGGGTCAAAAGATCGAGTACAAAGGGGAGACACGGATCGCCCCGAGTGCAGCACGGGTTGTCTATGACTACTACGGCGGGTCCGACCGTTTTGGCGACATCGACAGCATCATGGCTGCGGTAGATAAAGCGGATTCCGCCCAGTTTAGCCGTGAAGACATCTTGAACCCGCAAGGCTGGGATCTGTTATCCTTCATCATGGATGCGCGGACAGGACTCGGACGTTACCACGATTACCGGATCAGCAACTACCAACTGATGGAGCTCCTCGTCGACCACTGTGCCACCCTCTCCGCCGAGGAAATCCTGCAGCTCCCCGACGTACAGGAGCGGGTGACCCGCTACAATGAGCTGGACGAAAAATTCCGAGCCATGCTCAGCGAACACACCCGCACCGAAGACAATGTGATCATCAGCGACATGCGTGGCGTCCATCCGATCTATCCCGGCAACCGTTTTATGATCTACGCCCTCTATCCCGAACATAACATCTCCATCTGGGCTGTCGACGGCAAAAACAAACAAAACTGCGTCTTCGCCTGCGGCCACAGCATCCTCAACCGCACGTCCAAGACCAACGTAGGCGAACTGATGCTCAAATACGACGGAGGCGGCCACAGAGCCACCGGGACGTGTCAGGTACCGTATGAAGAGGCTGACGAGGTGCTGGAGACGCTTGTCGAGCGGATGCGGCAAGATGGGTGATGGGGGGGATAGGGGGAACATAACAGCTTCGTAAAATGACAGCACTTATCCGTGATAGATGGATCAAATCAAATGCTCCACGATGACATACACCGAAGAGAAATAGAACGAAGGCCAAAAAGCCAAGAGAAGCTTACACAGAAAGCTTTCCTTGGCTTTTTCATTTTGTTTCATTCATTTTGTATCTCTAAAAGTCTTCTTGGATGAATCATTCATGATCTTGTTTCTCTTTTTTCTTACCCATCTCACCAAAGGCTGGCAGGGAGTTGAGCGGGATTCCGGTGTAAGCCTCTTTGCCACCCTTACCCAGCTCCGTAGGAGAGACGGGGAACACGCCTTTAGGGGCAATAGTCTCACTCCCCTGTACTACCCAGATGTCCCCTCTCATCGGGGGAGCGAAACATTTTGCCCCGAGTTCCCCGTCTCTCCTACGGAGCGGCCACCCCAATCTCCCACGCAAGGGTGGCAACCAGGCGATACACCGGAATCCCGCTCAACTCCCTACAACCCTACAACCCTACCACCCCACCCCTACCCCACCCCTACCCCACCCCCATCCCAATAAGATAAAATAGAACTCACACCACAATCTCGGAGGAACAATCCATGACCATCTCATACAACCCCAACGAAAACCCCGTATACATCGTCCAAAAACAGCTCGACGCCTACAACGCACAAGACATTGACGCTTTCATGGCGACCTACACCGAGGACGTCGAGATCTACAATTTTAAAACAGGTGAACTTCTCTACAGCGGTCAGGAAAAAATGCGGGCTAGCTACGCGAAGATGTTTCAAGACAACCCAAACAACCACGCTGAAATCACCAATCGCACCGTCCAAGGCAACTATGTGATCGACCAAGAACTCGTGACGGGACGCGCAGGACGTGAACCGTATACGGCTGTCGCGATCTATGAGGTACAGGACGGTCTGATCAAGCGCGTTTCTTTTATCTAGACTGCCAGACGACACTGATTCACCTGCCATCTAACAGACAGGTTACGAGTCAGGTTGAAAGACAGATGAAAGCACAAACTATTACGATCAACAAAAAATGCTCCTTCCCAAAGCTTCCGTAAATAATCAGAAGCCGAGGGAGGGAGCATTTTTGTTTTCATTTTCAGAACGGAAACGACAGTACGGGTTCAGACCATCAAACCATCACACCATCTAAGGTCATCTACCCACCTTACCAATCCGTTTCCCTTACGAATAAGCCTTCTTCAACGCAGCCGCCTTCTTATGATGCAGCCCATAATAGATCGGAGCCGTACACGCCACAATCACACCGGCGATCAGATACATCGTATGATAGCTTGTCTCTGCCGCGATAATCCCAAGCGCATACGAACCAATCCCATACCCGAGGTCAAACAGCAAAAAGTACGTCCCGGTCGCAAGCCCTCTGCGGTGGCTCGGAGATGCTTTGATCGCAATCGTCTGAAAGCTCGGCAAGAGTGCACCATAGCCGAGACCAATCATCGCACCTGTCAGCAAAAAGGCAGCCGTCCCGTGAACCTGGCTCAACAGAATCATCCCGACCGTGAACAGCAGGATACCCGGATAAACCAGCACGTTTTCACCGAAGCGGTCAAACCATTTTCCTGTGAACGGTCTGGACAGGACGATCATCGCCGCAAACACGACGAAGAAGTAGCTCGCACTGTCCGCGATCCCCAGCTCCTTCGCATAAACGGAGATGAATGTCGTCAGTGCTCCATAGGAGAAGGCCAAAATACTGCCTGAGACCGAAATCGGAACTGCTTTTGGTTCAATGAACCGTTTCCAGCTCCAAGCCGAAGTAGTTTTCTCAGCGCGGGCAGGGGATGGCGTCTGGGCTTGTACCGGAACCCGTGTAAGCGTCCCGAAGACAAAAGCGATCAGGCCAAACACTGCACAGACTGCAAACAACACAACCACATCAAAATGCGACATAATCGTCAGACCCAAAAACGGACCCAGCACCATCGCCAGACTCATAAACAGGCTGAAGTAGCCGATCCCCTCGCCTTTTCGCTCTTCCGGCACGATATCGATCGCCACCGCCCCAGTCGCCGTAGTGGCTACACCAAAGCCGATGCCATGCACAAACCGCAACACCAGCAAGAGCGAAAAGCTCTCGATGCCCAAATACAAAAAGCTGCACACCATGTACAATGCGAGGGAGGCGAAGATGACCAGCTTGCGATTATGCTCGTCCAGCCATTTTCCAGCCAACGGGCGAAAAATCACGGCCGCAATGACAAATGTCGTCATTACCAATCCAACCTCTTGGGTGCTGCCACCAAGCGTATCGGTGACATATATCGGCAGAGTGACAGCCAGCGTGTAAAATGTCATAAACAAAAAGAAACTGCTCAAACACACCGCGATAAAATCACGGCTCCATAATGGTTTCTCTCTCAATCCTTATCTCTCCATCTCTTTTATCTCTGTTTCTGCGGTCTCTGTTATTTGTCTTAGTACTTGTGAAAAAATATGCAGTTGCTCGTCGGATACGCCGTAGACGAGGCTTTTGATCACTTCTTCCTCAATCGGGCTGACGGTCTCATTCAGAGCGAGTCCCGCATCGGTGACAAACGCCAAAAAAGACCGCCTGTCTTCCGCATTGGGTCTTCGCTCGGCCAATCCTTTGCGTTCCAATTGATCCAAAATCCGTGTGACATTGGTCTGATCCTTGCCGACCCGCCTGGCGAGATCCTTCTGGCTGATCCCATCCTGCTCGGCCAATCGGTTCAGGGTACTCCACTGTTCCGTCGTGATGTCATAGGGAGCCATGCGAAGCGCTAACAGCTGACTGATCCGCCGCGCTGCATAATTCAGCCGAAATCCCAAAGAATCATCTTGCAAGTGGAATCCTCCTTTCTTATTTATTTGCTATAGCAATTATAATTACAGCATCAAATCTTGTCAAACGCATAACTAGCTGTACTTGGCAAAAGATTTGGTCTGAATTAGCGGCGAATCAGCTACAGATCTGGTATACAGCAGAGCAGCACGAAACAACAAAACCCTCTGTAAAAACGTTTGGCTGCCCAGACGTCTACAGAGGGTTATGCTATCTTCCATTACTTCGTCACATGCGTCTCCATACTCACCACGACATGCTTCTCTTTAAAATAAAAACGCTCATACAACCGCCGCGCCCCGGTATTCTTATGCGCCACATAAAGACCTGCCGTATCCATATCCGGACGGGCAAACGTCAGATCCAGCGCATGACGGAGCAAAAGACTGCCGTATTTACGGTTCTGCGCTTCCGGACGCACGCGGATGAAAGCCACATCCATATGCTTGCTTTCCGGGAAAAATTCAATGTAGATGAATCCCTGCATTCCTTCCGCATCACGGACGATGTACATCTGGTTGTTATCGTTCAGACGGTTCAGAATCTCCTGAGCGGTGAAAAAGGCCTGCTCCGGCTGCAAATCACGAAGCACCTGCTCGTACTCCGGCAGAGGGGTGTAGGCTTCGACGATCACTTGACCCAGCGTCTCTGAGTGGTCCGAGCGCTCAGCTTCATCCGTCGTCCCTGATTGTCCGAGCGCCCCTAATTGCCCCACCACCATCGGCTTTGGCGCGTTCTGTATGTACTGCTCATACACCGACCGATCCATCTCCAGATTCGCTTCACCGTTATACTCCACATACCCATACCGCTCAGCAAAAGCCAGCCCATCCCGATTCCACGTATCCACCGACACCCGATAGTTCGTGATATTCTCAGGCACCAGCTCCAGCATGTGCTGATAGAGCGAAGCCGCCATCTCCTGCCAAGCTTCTCCCGAAAGCTGTGGTGTCACATACGGCCCCAGCAGGCGAAGCTGTGCTTTTTCTGGAAAGGCGATAAAGCCAAGCACACCTGTGATCCGACCATCTGCCTCATCCCGTGTCACCACGAAGCAATCTTCAAAAGGAATATACGGCAGTGTCGTCAGACTCTCGATAATCTCATTCACATCCATCGTCAGCCACGCGACAAAATGCTCCCGCATGGCATTCAACGGAGCAACAAACCCGGCGATCTCAGGGATTTCCTCCCGTACCGCTCTTTTTATCATAGACATGCTGCAGCTACCCCCTTGGAATGCATTGGAAAAATGATTTTGAAAATTATAACAGAGTGGGGGTGGGGAGACAACTGCCTTATTATATCGGATAAGATTTTCCAGTATAATCGAGGGACAAAGAATAGGGGGAAGCAGAAACGTGAAGACACAATCACTATTGACGATCATGCCCGTAACCAAAGAGATGCAGGAGAGGGCACGGAAGCTGATCTTGGACGGGCTGGAGGAGCATTTCGGATTTTTGGATGAGACACTGAATCCTGACCTGGATGATATCATGGGGAATTTTATTGAAAAGGGAGAGACGTTTCTGGTCGGGATGGTGGATGGAGAAATAGTATACACGGGTGCGCTGATAGAGGACAATCTAGGAGCAGGAGCACAGTCCGTAGCCAAAGCTGAGCCAACAACATGTGGCAGAATCGTCCGCATGTCCGTAGCGAAAAGCCACCGCCGTCAAGGTTACGCGAGCCAAATGCTCCGCACACTGGAGGCGGCAGCGTGGGAGAGAGACTATCAGCAGATCGTATTGGAAACCAATCTCGAGTGGGACGACGCCATCGGATTGTACAAGCATCACGGATACGTGGAATATGACCGTGATGAGGAGCGAATTCATCTGCGTAAATCCCGAGAAAGATAAGAGACGATATGGCAGTAAACAAAGTTGAACAAAGTTACACAAAATAAAATAAAGCAATATATAGCAATCCAATGCAACCTAAAACAAAACAAAGCCAGCAGGCACGACTACCTGCTGGCTGTTTCTATTACTTCTTATGGTTAACTCTCGTACGGTTAACTATCCCATCTGAACCTAATCTACTTACTTCCCTTGAAAATACCTAACAATCCCTTTATAAATCCCCTCAGCCGCCTGATCCTGCTTCTGACTCGATCGGATCGCGGCCTCTTCCTGATAGTTGGTCATAAACCCAACCTCACACAGAATCGAGGTCACCGGATTCTCCCGCAGGACGAAGTAATCACCGAAGCGGGCGTTCATATCCTTGTAGCCCGTAGATTTGACCACTTCACTCTGGACGAGGGAGGCGAGACGCTTGGACTCTCCTTCGCGGTAGTAGAAGATGATCGTGCCGTTGGTCATCGCGTTCGGGTGGGTGTTGTGATGGACGCTGACGAACAGATCAGCTTTATTCGTAACTGCCACATCGACACGGCCTTGCAGGGTCAGCTTGCGGTCATCGTTGCGGGTCATGATGACGCGTGCACCTGCAGCTTCCAGCTTGTTTTTGAGGTATTGCGTCACTTGCAGGTTGATCACTTTTTCCTGTGTGCTAAAAGAAGTACCGATCGCCCCCGCATCATCTCCGCCGTGACCTGCGTCAAGCACGATTACTTTGCCTGCGACGGTGGTGGAGCGGACGACATTGGAGACGCCTGTAGCACTGACGATCCAGCCTGCGACATAGCCTGTCGTACCGTCAGCGAGCTGGATGAGGAACCAGTCGCCCTCGGTTCGGACGATCGGGAATGTCTCTCCTGCGCGGACACGGGAGATGATCTCGGCAGAGGTGCTCGGGCTTTTACGAATGTTGGTGTCAGGCTCCAGAATCGTCACACTGCCTTGGCCGGTGGAAGCACCAGTGCCAGAACCAGATCCAGAGCCAGTACCTGCGTTAGCACCGGAGGAACCACCTGTGTTGCCAGACGGTGTGCCAGTTGACGGTGATTGATTCCAATTCGGGTTGTCCGGCTTGGAGACGAGCCAATTGGCGACCCAGCCTGTTTTGCCGTCAGAGGTCTTGACCTGATACCAGTCGCCTGATTGGGCGAGCAGGGTGAGGCTTGCCCCGGAGCTGAGCAGGGTGATCGAGCTGCTCGTGGTTGTCGGCTGGCTGCGCAGATTAAGCGAGGTCGAGACGACTTTTACCGTAGCGGTAGCAGCTGGTGTGACAGTTCCGGATTGTCCGGCTGGGGTGGACGGTGTGGTCTGTCCAGAGCCGCTCTGCCCAGATGCCTGCACGGTGACACCTTTTGCACCGTTCACCCAGGCTTTTTGTCCGTTGTAGGTGATGAGATACCAGGTACCGCTTTTCATCTCATGTGGGACCTTGTCGCCTTTGGAGAGCTTGCCGATTGTAGGAAAGCCTGTGTCAGGACCGCCGTAGACGGTGACACTCTCCGTTGCGGTGAGTGTCCCGCTGGTTGCTGTGCCGTTGTTGGTCCCGGTATTGGGAGCAGCAGGGGTGGCAGTAGAAGTCGGCGTAGACGGTTTTGCTGCCGTGCTGCCCGTTGTGGAGGAAGCAGTCCCAGACGTGGTCGAGCCTTGTCCGGTTGCAGCCGCTTTCGTCTCTTCGACGTGCCAAGACGCCACCCAACCTGTCTGTCCGTTGGCAAGCTTGATTTGTGCCCATTCGCCGTTCTTTTGCATGAGCTGATATGTTTCATTCGGATTGATCTGTGCGATCACTTGGAAGGTTTGGCTTGGACCTTTTCGCACATTGAGGTTGGTGACCTTGCTATGTATGTAGGTAGCGGTCGAGGCGGTCGCTACAGGCTTGAGCAGCCAGCTTGCGAGCCAGCCGGTCTGACCGTTGGGGAGCTTCACCTGCGTCCAATTGTTTTCTTCTTTGACCACGGGCAGCTTGGTCGAGAGATCGACGGTGGATGCCACCGGGTAGGTCAGTGCTGGGCCTGTGCGGACATTGAGGTTGTCCACGGTGACTTGGACGTACTTGGAGTCTGCCCAGACGCCTGTGCCTGTCAGAGGCGCAAAAAGTAAGCTGGTCAAGCATGCTGCGATCCCTATGCGCCTTAACTTGCGAAACGAGAACACGGTATCCCATCCTTTCAACTGGATTCCACTGATTTTACTGGAATCGAATTTTTGTCTGTTAGCATTCTACTTCAATTCTGTCAATTGGTCACATTTTCCTGCAAGTTCCGACAAGTTCCCCTGCTTTTATACTTTTTTCATCGAACGGACACAATGAGAAGCAGGAGGGATGCCCACATGAGACAATCACGCAAAGAACATTTCGCTCATGAAGCCAACCGACGCATGTTCTCGGTTGATTTTCATGATTTTCTGGAAAAAGAAACCGTATTAAATGACGTAGAAATGTCCCAAGAGTTTCACATCAGTGTGCGGGAAGTGCAGGAGCTTCGCCGCAAATCCCGAAGATAGTCTACGATAGTGTGCTTCCTTGATTGACCATGCTTTTTGGGTTGGGTAAGATGAGAGATGTACTCAGAAAAGCAGGTGAAATCATTGATACAAGTAAAATGCATCGGGCACGACTATGAGCGGCAGATCGCCAATATTGCTGCACTGTTTTACGAAGACCCGGAATTGATATACGTAGACGAATGGCAGGAGCGGGATGGCGGCGGGGAAGACCTGCGCATCACGCTTGCTGTCGAGCAGCTAGATACGGAGGCAAAAGCAACTGGTACGCTCACGGTGGGCGGGAACACGCGGACTTTTGACTATACGCGTCCATACGCCACAGGTGAGCAGGACGAGAAAGCCAAGCGCAAAACAGCCAAATACGCGATGAGCTACGCACTGTTGCGTCTGCTCGAAGAACATACCGGCATCGAGCAGGGCTGGGGCATCCTGACCGGGATCCGTCCGACCAAGCTGCTCCATAAGCTGCTGCAGTCCGGCATGAGTCGCGAGGAGGCACACCGTCATCTGCGGGAGGACTACATGGTGCGCCCGTATAAGCTTGAGCTGCTTCAGCAGATCGTCGACCGCCAGCTCGCTGTGATTCCTGACCTGTATGAGATTGACCGCGAAGTATCTGTCTACATCGGCATCCCCTTTTGTCCGACGAAGTGTGCCTACTGTACGTTTCCTGCTTATGCAATCCAAGCGCAGGCCAATAATGTCAACAAGTTCGTCGAGGGCCTGCACGCCGAGATCCGTGCAATGGGCGAGTGGCTGACCAAGCATGATATCCGCATCACCTCGATCTACTTCGGCGGCGGTACCCCGACCAGTATCACGGCAGAGGAGCTGGACGGGCTGTTCGTCACGCTCAACGAGTCATTCCCGCATATGGACAAGGTGCGTGAACTGACCGTCGAGGCAGGACGTCCCGACACCATCACCCCAGACAAGCTCAACGTGATGAAAAAGTGGAAGGTCGACCGCATCAGCATCAATCCGCAGTCGTTTACCCAAGACACGCTCGAAGCGATCGGGCGTCACCACACCGTCGAGGAGACGATTGAGAAGTACAAGCTCGCGATGGAGATGGGCCTGACCAATATCAACATGGATTTAATTATCGGCCTGCCCAACGAAGGCTACGAGGAACTGGCGCATTCGCTCCAAGAAACAGAAAAGCTTCTGCCGACCTCATTGACCGTTCATACTCTTTCTTTCAAACGCGCGTCTGAAATGACCCAAAACAAGGAAAGATATAAAGTAGCAGACCGCGACGAGATTCTCCGCATGATGACGCTGGCAGAGGAATGGGCCAAGCAGCATGACTACATCCCATACTACCTCTACCGCCAGAAAAATATCCTCGGCAATCTCGAGAATGTCGGCTACGCTCGCGTTGGACAAGACAGCATCTACAACATCACGATGATGGAAGAGGTGCAGACGATCTTGGGTCTGGGCTGTGGCGCGGTGTCTAAGCTGATGGCTCCGGGCACGGACAAGCTGACCCGCTGGCCAAACCCCAAAGACCCCAAGACGTATAACGAAACCTACGAAAAAATCATCGCTGACAAGCTGCGCGATCTGGACGAGATCTATTTCGCGGCTGGCAAGGTTGATCAATAAAGAAAAATTTTCTTAGAGTGCCTGTTGACGCTGATCGTTTCGTTTTGCTATGATTCGACTATAAAATTTGATCTGATGACGGGAACAAGTACCCGAGATGAACGCATAGCCAGAGAGGAAGCGGCGTGGCTGAGACTGCTTCTCTATGCGACTTGGTGAATGACCTCCCCGAAGACCCTGGTGAAAGGCTGATTGGCCCAGTAACCATGTGGCGTATGATCGGCGTTAACGATCCTGATGAGTGGGACATTCCGCATTCACACAGGTTTTTATGATCTGTGGTATGTGCGATTGATCCAATTAAGGGTGGCACCACGGGAGCATAAACACAAGTCTCTCGTCCCTGACATGTACTTGCGATTCATTCGCATTCATGTCAGGGACGGGAGACTTTTTTATTTGCTACAACACATTGGAGGGTAAATGTCATGTCCAGTAGTATTAAAATCCCGCGCGGCACGCAAGACCTCATGCCGGGGCAAGTAGAGAAATGGCAGTACGTCGAGAATAAAATCCGCGACATCTGCGCCCGTTACAATTACGACGAAATCCGCACCCCGCTTTTTGAGCAGGTAGAGCTGTTCCTGCGCGGCGTGGGCGAGACAACCGACGTGGTGCAAAAAGAAATCTACCGTCTGGAAACCAAAGGTGAAGAGAAGCTGGCCCTGCGCCCAGAAGGCACAGCCGGTGTCGTCCGCTCCTTCATCGAGAAAAAGCTCTACGGTGCAGCTAATCAGCCGCAAAAGCTGTTCTACATCGGGCCGATGTACCGCTATGAGCGCCCGCAGGCAGGCCGCTTCCGTCAGTTCCACCAGTTCGGGGTAGAGGTGATCGGCGCGACAGATCCGGCGGTAGATGCAGAAGTCATCTCCCTTGCGATGCGCATCTACCAAGCATTCGGACTGACTGGTCTCTCTGTGGAGATCAACAGTGTCGGCACGATCGAAGACCGCAAGTCACACCGCGCTGCTCTTTTGGATGTGCTGAACCCAGTACGCGAAGAGCTCTGCGAAGACTGCCGCTCCCGGATCGACCGCAATCCGCTCCGCGTCCTGGACTGCAAAAACAACAAATGCCAGACCTTGACCAAAGATGCACCATCCATCCTCGAACACCTGAGCGACGAGTCCAAGGAGCACTTTTCGACCGTACTCAGCTACCTCGAAGGCTTGGGTATCCCATACAATGTCAACCCACGTCTGGTGCGCGGCCTTGACTACTACACCCGTACCGCTTTTGAGATCAAGATGGCTGAGATCGGCGCAGTGGAAACGCTCTGCGGCGGCGGACGCTACAATGGTCTCGTAGCAGAGCTGGGTGGCGAAGATTCCCCTGGTATCGGTTTTGCCTTCGGTGTCGAGCGTCTGCTCCTCGCACTGGAGAAGCAAAATATCGAGATTCCAGTAGCAACAGGTATCGACTGCTATGTAGCGATCCAGACTCCGGATGCAAAAGGTCAGGCATTCGTCCTCGTCGATCAGCTCCGTCAGGCAGGCATCAGTGCGGAGATGGATTACCTCGACCGCAAGATGAAAGCCCAGTTCAAAGCAGCAGACCGTCTCGAAGCCAAGTTCACCGTCGTCATCGGCGAATCCGAGCTTGCGAACAACACGGTCGTCCTCAAAGAAATGGCAACAGGCGAGCAACAGGAAGTTCCAGCGACAGAACTCGCAGGCCTCTTGTCCAGCAAGCTCTCATAAAAAACATCACACACAAAACACACACCATATTTTGGAGGGGTTTGAGATGGAACATATCTATCGCACCGTCTTTTGCGGTGAAGTCAGCAAAGAACACGTAGGACAACAGATTACCCTGAACGGTTGGGTACAAAAACGCCGTGACTTAGGCGGCGTCATCTTTATCGACCTGCGCGACAGAGAAGGTCTCGTGCAAGTGGTCTTCAATCCAGAAGTAAACAAAGAAGCATGGGAAAAAGGCGACAAAGTGCGCAGCGAATACGTACTCAGCGTAACCGGTACCGTCGTCAACCGCGCTCCAGAAGCGATCAACCCTAAACTCAAAACCGGTGAGTATGAGATCCTGGTCTCTGACATCACCATCCTCAATACAGCGAAAACGACGCCATTCCAAATCGAAGACGAGGTAGAAGTAGATGAGCAGATCCGTCTGAAATACCGTTACCTCGACCTGCGCCGTCCAGAGATGCAGCGCACCATGATGCTTCGCTCCAAAGCAGCAAAAGCATTCCGTGACTTCCTCGACGGCAAAGGCTTCATGGAAGTAGAAACCCCGATGCTCACCAAGAGCACACCAGAGGGCGCACGTGACTATCTCGTACCATCCCGTGTACACCCAAGCGAATTCTACGCGCTGCCACAATCTCCGCAGCTGTTCAAGCAGCTTCTGATGGTATCCGGTTTCGAGCGCTATTATCAGATCGTCCGTTGCTTCCGCGACGAAGACCTGCGTGCAGACCGTCAGCCTGAATTCACCCAAGTGGACATTGAGACCTCCTTCTTGCCGATGGAGGAACTGCTCCCAATGATGGAACAAATGGTGGCACACGTATTCAAATCCACACTCGGTGTGGACGTACCGGCTCCATTCCCGCGCCTCACCTATGCAGAAGCAATGGACCGCTACGGCTCCGACAAGCCAGACGTTCGTTTTGGCATGGAGCTGGTGAATGTCGCTGACCTCGTAGAAAACAGCGGCTTCGGCGTATTCGCCAACGCGGTCAAAGCAGGCAACCAAGTCAAAGCAATCAACGCCAAAGGCTGCGGTCACTTCTCCCGTAAAGACGTAGACGACCTCGGCAAGTTCACTTCCCGCTATGGCGCGAAAGGTCTTGCATGGATCGCGTTTAAGGACAACGAAGTAAAAGGCCCAATCGCGAAGTTCTTCTCTGAGGAAGAAGTGGCAAACCTCAAAGCCCGCACCCAAGCAGAAGAAGGCGACCTGCTCCTCTTCGTCGCTGACAAACCAAAAGTGGTAGCAGACGCACTCGGCGCACTCCGCACCAAGCTGGGTAACGAGCTTGGCCTGATCGACCACAGCCAATTCGCATTCCTCTGGGTAGTAGACTTCCCGCTGGTTGAGTGGGATGAAGATGCACAGCGCTACGTGGCTCTGCACCACCCGTTCACCCGTCCAAAAGACGAAGACCTGCACCTCATGGAAACCGACCCAGCAGCTGTCCGCGCACAAGCATACGACATGGTACTCAACGGCTACGAGCTTGGCGGCGGTTCCATGCGGATCTTCAAGCGTGACGTACAGGAAAAAATGTTCGACCTGCTTGGCTTCTCCCCAGAAGAAGCGCGTGCCCAATTCGGCTTCCTCTTGGATGCATTCGAATACGGTACACCACCACACGGCGGTATCGCACTTGGTCTCGACCGACTCGTGATGCTCCTCGCTGGCCGCACCAACCTGCGTGAAGTCATCGCGTTCCCGAAAACCGCGAGCGCAAGCGACCTCATGGTTCAAGCGCCAAGCCAGGTAGCAGACGCACAGCTCCGCGACCTCAACATCGCCGTCACTGTGGAAAAAGAAGAAAAAGAGCCGGTTGCCAACGCAACAGCAGCCGTAGCAGAAGATCAGTAATAGTCACGAATAGCAGCAACGATTAAAGGGAATCATGGAAAATAAGCCCTGAGATGTACGTAACCACCGAAGTTTTGAGCCACAAGAGTTTGTTAAGGGAGTTTATACGTCCGGGTAGCACGAAGGCATGCCTCCATCGAGTGGACGTCTGAGGGCCCCGGCAGGACACCCACCTGCGTAGCTGCAGGTTCAAAACTTAGGCTAGGAAGCGGCATAATGGGGCTGTTTTCCTGTCTATAATCCCGACTTTATAACTTGGGTATATATATTGCTTTTGGAAAGGACTTATGAAGATGCTTCATCAATTTTCCCGTTGTGAACTCGCATTCGGCCCAGAAGGCTTAGAAAAAATGAAAAACAGCACAGTAGCTGTACTCGGCATCGGCGGTGTCGGCTCCTTCACCGTAGAAGCGCTCGCCCGCACCGGCGTCGGCAAGCTCGTGCTGATCGATAAAGACGTGGTGGATATCACCAACATCAACCGCCAGATCCACGCAACGCTCAACACCATCGGCCAGCACAAAGCTGTTCTGATGCAAGAGCGCATCGCTACGATCAACCCAGAGTGTGAAGTCGTCACGCTCGACATGTTTTATAATGAAGAAACAGCAGAAAAACTGTTCGAACACAAGCTCGACTACATCGTCGACGCGATGGACACCGTCTCCGCGAAGATCCATCTGATCATCGAAGCCAAGCGACGTGGCATCCCGATCATCTCCAGCATGGGGGCGGCGAATAAAATGGATCCGACTAAGTTTCAGGTGGAGGACATCTCTAAGACGAGCTATGATCCGATTGCCAAGGTTGTGCGCCGTGAGTTGAAAAAAGCGCGTATCTACAAAGGTGTGAAGGTGGTCTACTCCAAGGAGATTCCTGTGACGATCAAGGAAGAGGTACGCGATCAGATCGTGAGCAATCCGAACTCTCCGATCCGCAAAGTGAAGCAGCCGCCGGCGAGTAATGCGTTTGTGCCATCTGTGGCGGGGTTGATCTTGGCGAGTGTGGTCGTGCAGGATTTGGTTGGCTGGGTGCCGAAGAAGGGGTAGACGATTAGGTTTAGATGAGGCTGAGACGCCAGCAACTTATCAGCATCGGAATAATATCGTGATGGTAATAGATCAGCGGCAGATTAAATCAAATGTTAGGTGAGAGTAGGGGCATCAAGACTTTTAGCAACTAGGGTAATCAAAGAGAGGGAACTAAGCCCTCTCTTTTTAATTTGATAGAAAAAAGGTATCAGTTAGATGGAAAAATTCAAAAATCTTAAAGCAAAATAATAATTCTACGAATAAAGTTTTTGATTTCTTTCTCTATAATAAAAGAGTGTAAAGGAAACATAAAATTTTGATGAGACAAGTGTCTAACTTTATTGGTGAGCATCCATCAAAAAAGATAAACGTTTTATTAACGGATAAAAGCATAAGAGATGAACGACACTCTAGCTTAAAAACTAGCTTTTCAAGCTAGTTTTTTATTATCTTTCGGCAGAATAATTCACTAAACCTATTCCAGATGGTACAATTTAGGGGGAATGTGTCGAGGAGGTTAGAAAATGTCCAGACAACAAATAATTAATGATTCAGCTAAAGAAAGAGATGGCGGATATTATGCAATAAAAGGATTCCTATACCAGTTTGATGTTACTATTAAAGAAATATTAGTAAATGTTGAAAAGGATGTACAATTCGAGCAAATACAAGATATAAACTATGAAGACTATGTTATTCAAATTAAACATAAAGAAACGCAAGAATATTCACCTAGCAAGATAAAAAAAGCAATCATACAACTGTTAGACATATACAAAAATGATGAAAGTAAATACCTATGTTTATATTGTCATTTTAAAGATATCGTCCCCCAACTCAAGCAATTACCGATAACTGAATTGGATAGTATACTAGGAAGTGAAAGCGGTAATTATACCGAACTACTTAAAGAATCTTTCATTAAAAACTTTACAATAAAATTTTCTCATGATTACGATACTCAGTTTAATGAAGTCATTGGCCTGATTCAGAAAACCTATAAGCTACCAAGTATAGAAAGTTCGATATATCAGCACGCTCTTATTCGTTCTAAGCTATTAGAGTTAGCAATAAACAAGGAGAAGAGTTACAGAGTTATCAATAAAGCTAATTTGGACTCCTTCTTACAGGAGGTTCAAAAAGTAAATTTTTCAAGGGGCTACTTAGATTTTCTTTCGAAAGAAAAATACGAAAAATTGGTGAAGAAAGAGTTTTTTACCATCGGTTTAAATCTTCTTAACTTTGAACGACTGTTTATAATTGATGTGGATGATAATGCAAGTGATACAGATCTATTGTCAATAGTAGGAAAATTAATTAAAAAATATTGGAGAAAAGATAAATCTCCAGCTCCCGTTATTTGTTTTAGGTACATGTCAGTTTCTCGAATAAATATTATTAAACAACAACTTTTTGATGATAGAGTAAATTTCTGTGATGGGACTTTTTTTAATGGTGACAAATTTCGACTTGAGAAAGTGATGGAGAAAAATTTCAATTATCAAGTTAAGTTTATCGATGAAAGTAACATTCCGCTGTTGATAAATAATCATTTTGTGCATGAAATATATCATTTCTATTCATTGAATATTGTTAACTTTAATGCAAATAAAATGAAGCAGATACATATTCATGTTCATGAAGCCACTCAGATTTTAAAAATGATTTAATCCATTAACGGAGGTGTAATCATGTCGTTTTGCAGCGTAAATGAAGAAAAGATAGCTAAGGTAGTTTCAGTTTTACCTAACAGGATTAAAATTGAAGTGAGGGACATAGAGAAATTTAAATTACAAAGTGAAAAGTTCTCTGTAGGTTCATATTTAAGAGTATCAGACAGTGAAGACTGTGCATTAATATGTATAATAGAAAACTTTTCAATTCAAAAAGAGGATGAAAAAGACGATATATACATTCTGGAAGCTATGCCATTAGGATTTTTAGATACTGAAGGAGAGTTTACGAGAGGAGGGAATAATATTGCTATTCCCCCGACCGATGTAGAACCTGCTAGGAAAGAGGAAATTCAAACAATTTATGATAATTTAGATAGTAATACTAGGTTCTGTTTCTCATCTCTTTCACAAGATATCAATGTAAAGGTTCCTGTAAATGGGAATAGGTTTTTTAATAAACATATCGCGGTTGTGGGTTCTACTGGTTCTGGAAAATCCCACACAGTCGCTAAGATTATTCAAGAAGCAACTTCAACAAAGAATGAAGGTTATGAGGGATTAAATAACTCGCATATCGTTATCTTTGATATTCATTCTGAGTATAAATCTGCATTTCCAAATGCAAATTACCTAGATGCAGAATCATTAGTGCTGCCGTATTGGTTAATGAATGGTGAAGAATTGGAAGAACTTTTAATAGAAACAGGTGAGAACCAAGCTTATAATCAATCTTCCATATTGCGGAGAATAATAACAAGAAATAAGCAACTTACAAATAATAATGAAAAAATAATGTATGATGCACCAGTTAAATTTTCACTAGATGAAGTATTAAACTGCATAGTTAATTTAAGTAAAGAAACAAGAAGTTATAAAAATCCAAACATTATGTGTCTGAAAGCTGCTGAAAAAGCATTTGGAAGTGATGAGCAAAAATTCGACTTCTATTTTAAAGAACAATATGAATTTGAAGAGGTTAAAGCTCAAAATATTAATAAAGGTACTTATAACGATGGGACTTTAGAGAAATTTATTTCACGGGTGAAAAATAAATACTACGATAAAAGGCTAGATTTTCTTTTTGGTAGCAAAGCTACTAATTACACATTTCAAGATTCATTAAAACAAATTTTAGGTTATCAAAGTAATAAAGAATCTAATGTTACGATTATTGACTTAAGTGGAGTTCCTTTTGAAGTATTGAGTATAACTGTATCTTTAATTTCCAGACTAGTTTTTGAATACGGGTATTACTTTAAAAAATATATTGATAATAATGTGAAGTCTCATAATGAAAAAGAGTATGCTCCGATATTATTGGTATATGAGGAAGCCCATAAATACGTTCCTAAAACACAGTCAGCTAAATATAATGCTTCAAGAATATCCATAGAACGTATTGCCAAGGAAGGAAGGAAGTACGGAGTAAGTGCTATGATTGTAAGTCAAAGACCTTCGGAAATATCAGAGACGATTTTCTCACAGTGTAGCAACTTTATTTCAATGCGTTTAACTAATCCAGATGACCAAAACTATGTAAAAAAGTTAATGCCAGATAACTTAGGACCATTAACTGATTCGCTTGCTACCCTAAAAGAGGGCGATGCTATCATATTAGGAGATTCCTTAATAATGCCTTCGCTAGTTACAATCGATAGGTGTTCACCTACTCCTTCATCTAATGATATTATGTACATAGAACACTGGAAAAGGAAGTGGCTAGATATTCCATTTGATGAATTAGCTAATAAATGGATTAAATAGACCTTTACAATTATCATGTAGAGATGGGAAAGCAGACTGGCAGGGAGGTTTTACATCACTTTAGCCTTTCTTTTCAAGCGTAAAAGGCTAGGTAGATTAGCGCGTAACCAGAAAATTACATAAAGCAATTCTTGGTTATTTTAAGTTGATTTTAGGTTTCAATGATAACTTTCCAAGACGCTTTAAGCTCTTGGTATGAATGATCAGCCTGTTTGGATATTCAGTGAGCAATAACAAGGCGAAGCCGACGACCAGTGAGTTTATCGGCAATCTGTCGGAAACCACCAGCAATTCGTAAATCCCATCATTCAAAGAAAGAAAAAATCATACAAAAAGCCCTTCCGCTTTGATTTATCGAGCAGAAGGGCTTTTTTCTATGTTATCAAATCACTTTCTCCGTCAACATCGCCTGCGTAATCCCAACAAAATACTCCGACTCCCGGCGAATATGATGAAGAACCGTTTTCGCAACCATATTCGTCTTAATCGGCACACTCTCAGCCGCAAGCTGGTCAAGAAACGCTATAAACTCCACGCTTTGATTCGCACTAAACAACACCAACTCACGGATTTGCCCCATCACCGCACTTGAAGGAGTCGCCCCACTGCGGGCCACTGCCTCAATATACCTGACGAACAGTGCCTCCGTCTGTTGAAAAGCCAGCTCCCACTTCTCCAATGCCGCCACAAACGGCGCCTCCAAGTTCGGAGCCAGCGCGCGGATGACTTGTGTATGCTCAGCCTCTTGATGCTTCCAGAACTGCCCCTCGTCTAAGATGCGAAGCGGCATTTTATCCTCATAATAAAATTGCACAGAATACTCCCCCAGTGATTGTATGTTGGCTCGACGGTATAGGGTATGAGGGAGGTGGGCGAGTGGTCACTTGACCCAAGCTTTTTTTCATTCTCAAAACTCAAAAAAGTTCCTCCCCCCACCCAATTATGCTATCATGAATAGATAAACCTAGCTTCCCAATCGACTTAATACACAATGGAAGGAACACCGACCATGGATTTATTCTCATTTGCCTATGAACAGCAGGACGCGGGGAACAAGGCGCAGCCTTTGGCAGCCCGACTGCGTCCAAGAACGCTGGATGAGGTGTTGGGGCAGGAGCATATCGTAGGAGAGGGTAAGCTGCTTCGCCGAGCGATTGAGGCGGATCAGGTCTCTTCCTTGATCTTTTATGGGCCGCCGGGGACCGGTAAGACCACGCTGGCCAAAGTGATCGCCCGTACCACCAAATCCTATTTTGCCGAGCTGAATGCCGTGACAGCGGGGGTGGCGGATATCCGCCGGATCGTGGACGAAGCCAAGGACCGTCTGGTGATGAACGGCCAGCGTACCACCTTGTTCGTCGACGAGATCCACCGCTTCAATAAATCGCAACAAGACGCCCTTTTGCCATATGTAGAAGAAGGGACCATCATCCTGATCGGCGCGACGACGGAGAATCCGTTTTTTGAAGTCAATGCGGCGCTGTTGTCGCGCTCGCAGATTTTTCAGCTGCAATCCATCTCAGAGGATGACCTCAAGCGTGTCGTGCATCGGGCGCTGACCGATGAGCAGAACGGTCTGGGTGAGCTGCATGTCACCATTGATGAGGAGGCACTGGATCATCTGGTGCGCTATGCCGAGGGGGATGCCAGACGGTTGCTGAATGCACTGGAGCTGGCGGCCAGCACGACACCGCTGTCTGCTGACGGGTCGATCCGCATCACGTTGGACGTGGCGGTAGAGTCGATCCAACGCCGCGCCGTCCGTTATGACAAAAGCGGGGATAACCACTATGACACGATCTCGGCGTTTATCAAGTCGATTCGCGGCTCTGACCCGGATGCGGCCTTGTATTGGCTGGCGAGGATGATCGATGCGGGGGAAGACCCGAAATTCATTGCCCGCCGGTTGGTCATCTCTGCGTCCGAGGATGTGGGCAATGCTGATCCGCAGGCACTCAGTGTGGCCGTCTCGTGCTTCCAGGCGCTAGAGCTGATCGGGATGCCGGAAGGACGGATTGCGCTCGGGCAGGCGACCACCTATCTTGCCACCGCACCGAAAAGCAATGCGGCCTATAACGGGATTAACCAAGCGCTCGCTCATGTCCGGGAAGAGGGCCACAAGCCAGTACCTGCCCATCTGCGCGACCAGAGCTACAAGGGGGCAGCCCGCTTGGGACATGGAGCCGGATACCTCTACCCGCATAACTACCCAGAAGGATATGTACCACAACAATATTTACCGGATGGAGTGGACGTGAGCTTCTACCGACCGAAGACCAACGGCTATGAACAGGAGATCCGCGAGCGTCAGTCGAAGCGGGGATTATTGAAGGAATAGATAAATTGGCACGGATGATCTTACGAGGCAGAAGGTACAGGAACGCCAAAAAGCGGAAGCCCCGCTTGCCTTCTCTCTAATGAAAGAAGCCGTGGGCATTCCGCTGTTTACGGTGTATCGGTCTGTGTGTACGAAAAGGTCGGCACGGGTCTGCAAGGATGACGACTTTTCGTTTCTCAGGCACAGATGACGGGATGATCCATTCCCAGACAACTACGTACGCACGTTACCGCCTGGACGGTTAGGCAGATCGCCGTTTTCATTTGGCTGTTTGGAATTCTCACTTGCGCCAAAACGGGCTTTGTGCGCGAGAGTACCAGCCGGAACCTCATACAGTGTTTCGGACGGATGGTTTTTGCCTTTTACTTTTGCATCATTTGATGGCATATACGGTCACCTCCATGAGTAGCAGTTGACTGTAGTGTGGCGCAAAGCACAGTGTCTCATGTGCGGAGGTAATCACCAGTTCGTGTATGTTTCACCAGAAAAAAGACGATAGTGAAGAGGAGAGTTGAAACAATTGAAGATCTCGACCAAGGGGCGCTACGGGCTCACGATCATGATGGAGTTGGCTGTTCACCATGGTGAGGGACCCATCTCACTCAAGAGCATCGCGCAGCGCCATGAATTATCTGAACATTACTTGGAGCAGCTGATCGCACCGCTCCGCAATGCGGGTCTGGTCAAAAGCATCCGCGGCGCATACGGCGGCTACGTGCTGTCCAAAGCACCGGAGGAAATCACATCCGGGGATATTATCCGTGTATTAGAGGGGCCGATTAGTCCAGTCGAGTTCTCCGAAGAGGAAGACCCGGCGAAGCGTTATCTGTGGCTGCGCATCCGCGACAGCATCTCAGCGGTGCTGGATTCGACGACCTTGCGCGATCTTGTCAATTATCAGGATGATGGACGTTCTGATAATTATATGTTCTATATTTAAGGGGTACTTCACATGCAAAGATTCGTATACTTAGATCACGCCGCTACCACACCGATCCATCCGCAGGTGGCACAGGCGATGCTGCCGTATCTGACAGAGGTGTACGGCAATCCATCCAGCATTCACAGCTTTGGCCGTCAGGCACGCCAAGCCTTGGAGAGCGCACGTGAGGAGATTGCTGATTTTCTCGGTGCTGATCCCAAGCAGGTCGTCTTCACCAGCGGCGGTACAGAAGCAGACAATATGGCGATCATCGGGGTGGCGATGGCGAACCGCCATAAGGGCAACCACGTCATCACCAGCCAAGTAGAGCATCATGCTGTCCTGCACGCTTGCGAATATCTCGAAAAGCAAGGCTTCGACGTCACTTATCTGCCTGTGGATCAGACGGGACAGGTCAGCGTCGAAGACCTCAAGCAGGCGGTTCGGGAAGATACGGTGCTGGTCTCCATCATGTACGGCAACAACGAGATCGGGACGATTCAGCCGATTGAAGAGATCGGTCCGTTTTTGCAGGAAAAAGGCATCTATTTTCACTCTGACTGTGTGCAGGCATTCGGCATCTTGCGTGTCAAGGCTAATGAATTGCCGGTCGATCTGATCACCGTCTCCGCCCACAAGATCAACGGGCCAAAAGGAATCGGTGCCCTGTATATCGGTCCTAATGTCGTGATCGAGCCGCATGTCTTCGGCGGCAACCAAGAGCGGAAGCGCCGCGGGGGCACGGAGAATCTGGCTTCGATCGTAGGCTTTGCCGAAGCGGTGAAGCTGATCAGAGCCAACCGTCAGGAACGGGTCGACAAGTACTTGGGATACCGCGAGACGATGCTGCGGGTTTTTGCCGAAGAGGGCATCGAATATCTGGTCAACGGGCATCCAGAGCATTTCCTGCCACATGTGCTCAATGTCAGCTTTCCAGGCATCAGTACGGAGACGATGCTCATGAATCTCGACATCGCAGGGATTGCTGCGGCCAGCGGTTCGGCCTGCACGTCCGGCTCCCTGGAGCTGTCACATGTCCTGAAAGCGATGAATCTGGGCGATCAATGTGCCAAGTCAGCGATTCGCTTCAGCTTCGGAACGACCAATACAGCTGAAGAAGTAGAAAAGGCCGCCCGCGATGTAGCCAAAATCGTGAAGCGTCTCGCTAAAAAATAAGGATGCAAAGAGCACCCGACTCTAGGTCTAAAGAGCCGGGTGCTCTTTTATTTTCACCTAACATATGCCTGAAAATAGCCTGAAAAATATACGAATTTAGATGTTTCATTTTTCCTAATTGATGTTAAAATAATCGTTATGGTGGTATAGAGGTCCAAATTGAATAGATCAATATGCTTACAAAGAATATGCGGAGGAATGTCAATGAACCTGCTTAACAGCACCTTGTCCATACGATACAAACTGTTAGCCGCCGTGATTCTCCTAACACTTGTACCGTTGTTGACCATCAGTTTGATCCAATTTAACAATTCGGAGAAAATGATATATCAATTGGCTGTCTCCGACTTGAACTACATCACCTCGATTAAGGCAAAAGAACTGGAGCCTTACACCCTGAACACACAGTTGAGCGAACCGACCAAAGAGCGGATCAACAGCGTGCTCAATGATGTGCAGGAGAACTACTACAAGCCTAATGATATGAGTGGTTTGGCATTTATCATCGACGAAAAAGGCACTATTTTATTTCATCCTTCTTCTGATATGGTCAATAAAGATGTAAGTGCATCTACTTTTATTCAAACCATGCTGTCCGGTAAGAAAGGTCATGTCGTGTATGAAGAGGAAGGGATCGAGTCGATTACCTCCTACGCAAAGCTGCCTAACGGTTGGACAATCGGGGTCAGCACCCATACTGAGGACCTGCTCCGTCTGATGGGAGATCACCGCAGCAGCGTGATTTTGGTCGCTTCTATTTTTGGAACGGTTGCTGTGATTGCGGGTTCCTTTATCGTGGCCCGCGTACATGGGCCGATCAGTGAGCTGGTCAAAGCGATGCGTCAGGCCGAGACGGGTGACCTGACTCCGCGCGTGTCGGTCAAGACCAAGGACGAGATCGGTCAGATGTCCATGATGTTCAACGAGATGATGACCGTCTTCTCCTCCATGCTAAGAGAAGTGCGGGATGTCTCGACACAGGTCGCCGGTTCTTCTGAAGCCGTGCGTGGCAGTGCGACGGAGAGTGCCCGTGCAGCTGAGCAGATCGCCGAAGCCGCAGGTGAGATCGCAGCAAGCAGTGAAAAGCAGCGTGACTATATGAAAGCGACTTCCGAATCCCTGCACCAGATGGACCGTGACGTAGAGCGTATCGCCACATCAGCACTCAATGTCAGCAACGACTCCGATCTGGCGAACCAATATGCGCGTGAAGGGGAAAAAACCCTCCAAGAGCTTGTCTCTGAGATGGATCAGATCACCGATAAGGTACATGCCAGTGAAGCGGTCATCCGTGAGCTGGGCAACCGTTCCGAAGCGATCCGGGGCATCATTACGATCATCCGTGAAATCAGCGCCCAGACCAACCTGCTGGCTCTCAATGCCGCGATTGAAGCCGCACGTGCCGGTGAGCAGGGCAAAAGCTTTGCCGTTGTCGCCAACGAGGTGCGCAAGCTGGCTGAGCAGTCCGGTCACGCTGCAGAAGAGATCTCCAAGCTGATCACCTTCATTCATGCAGAGATCACCGAAGCCGTCTCCACGATGGAGGAGACGACCACTGCTGTACAGGAGGGCCGTACCAGCGTGTCCGCTGCCGGACGTGCGTTCCAGCAGATCTCTACCGCGATTGATCATGTCAACGAACAGATCGGCCGTATGAACCAAGCGGCACAAGCGATTTCTAAAGATACCAACAATGTCGTGCTCAATGCCGATCAAATCACAGCCCTTGTCGAAGCATCCACTAGAGATACCCAAGAGGTGGCTTCTGCTTCTGAGATGCAGACCGCAACCGTCGAAGAGATGACGGCCGCTTCTGAAGCCTTGGCCTACATGGCAGATAAGTTGTCAGAACAAGTAAAACGGTTTACAATCTAAGGGTAGATAAAAGTTCAGCAAAATCCACTTTTGTCAAAGTGGATTTTTGTGTTGGGAGGCGGAATCATTTGTCTGAGCAGCAATCGCTCCCCCTTTTCACGGAGAAATACATCCGTGGGACGCTAAAGCACGAGATCTTCTATAACGAAGAGAACTGGTACGGTATCGTCCGGATCCAGATTGAAGAAGCAACCGAGCCGATTAAAGAAGCGGATGTGATTGTGGTTGGTCATTTTCCACGACCGCATCCAGATGAGATCTATACATTTTACGGCACATGGAAAACGCACCCGAAGTACGGGGATCAATACGATGCGCACCGCTACGAGCGGGAGACACCGAAGACGAAGTCCGGTGTGGAAAAATACCTTGCCAGCGGTCTGTTCAGCGGAATCGGAAAAAAGCTGGCCAAGCGGATTGTGGATGCGCTTGGGGTGGATGCGCTGACGATTATCGCCAATGACCCAGATCAGCTGTCCACCATTCCGGGGATTTCGCCGCAGCGTGCCCGGGCGATTTATGAATCGGTGCTGGAGCATCAGCAGCTGGAGAGGACGATGGTCTTCCTGTATGAATTCGGGATTGGGGTGCATCTGGCCCTGCGGATTTATCAGACGTACAAAGACCAGACGATGACCGTCCTGACGGAGACGCCATACAGATTGATCGAAGACATCCAAGGCATTGGCTTCAAGCGCGCCGATGAAATCGCACGTACCACCGGAATTGCACCGTCTTCGCCAGAGCGGCTGAAGGCGGCGACACTGTATGTCCTACAGGAAGCAAGCTATGGCGAGGGGCATGTGTACTACATGTACTTTGCCTTGCTGGAAGACACGATTCATCTGCTCAGAGATATCGGTGGGCATGATTTTGACATGGATGATTTTGATGCGGGGCTAGAAGAGCTGGTACAGGGCTCCAAGATCATCTGGGAGGACGAGCGTGTCTATCTGCCGTCCCTTTATTTCGCAGAGGTGGGCTTTGCCAAGCGGCTCCGTTATTTTGCAGACCGGGGAGTGCTGGCTGAGTATCCGGCCTCTGAGTTTTATCAGGCGATTGGGCAGGTGGAGGACGAGCTTGCCATTACGTATGCCCAGCAGCAGAGGGATGCTGTCGAGATGGCGATGACAGAGGGCCTGATGCTTCTGACCGGGGGACCGGGTACAGGAAAGACGACCGTGATCAAAGGAATCTGTCATGTATTTGCCCAGCTCAACGGGATTTCGCTTGATGTTGAAAGCTACGACCCGATGGAGAATCCGTTTCCCATCCTTTTGGTGGCGCCTACCGGACGTGCAGCCAAGCGGATGAGCGAGACGACAGGACTGCCTGCGATGACGATCCACCGCCTGCTCGGGTTCAAAGGAGACGGCTTCGAGCATGACAACCAAAACCCGGTCAGGGGCAAGCTGATTATCGTCGACGAGATGTCGATGGTCGATATCTGGCTGATCAATCAACTGTTCCGTGCGCTGCCGGATGATATCCATGTCGTGATGGTAGGAGACCCAGACCAGCTCCCGTCCGTGGGTCCAGGCAATGTGCTGCATGATATGGTCGAATCCAGACTCCTGCCGATGGTGCAGCTGACCGAGATTTACCGTCAGGCGCAGGAATCGTCGATCATCCAACTGGCTCACGCGATTCGGGAGGGTGTCGTTCCGGCTGATCTGCTGTCCAAGCAGCAGGATCGACGATTTTTCACAAGTTCGCCACAAGATGTGGTCCAAGCCGTGAAACAAATTTGCTCCGGAGCCGTATTAAAGGGATACACGGCAAAAGATATCCAAGTCCTCGCCCCTGTTTACAAAGGGGTAGCAGGGGTTAACCAGTTAAATATCGAATTACAAGAATTATTCAATCCCAAATCAGACCAGAAGCGGGAAGTCACCTTTGGCGAAACCATCTTTCGTTCTGGGGACAAGGTCCTGCAGCTGGTGAACAACGCAGATGAACAAGTCTTCAACGGGGATATCGGTGAAGTCGTGGCTATTTTTCACCCGAAAGAAAATGAAGAAAATGAGGAACTGCTGGTCGTTTCCTTCGATGGCCGTGAAGTGCAGTATAAGCGCTCCCAGTACCATCAATTGACGTTAGCTTACTGTTGCTCCGTGCATAAGTCACAGGGCAGTGAATTTCCTATTGTTATCTTGCCGTTCGTCAAAAATTACTACCGCATGCTGAGACGCAAGCTGGCTTATACGGGTGTGACGCGGAGCAAATCCTTTTTGCTGATGTGTGGAGACCCGGATGCGTTTCGGATTGCGGTGGAGAGTAATGACGAGGGAGTCCGGTATACGTACCTGCAAAAACGATTGCGTCAGCCTGACTGACGCCGTTACCTGAACTGGAACAGTTTATCGCGCATGTGGCACACTTAACCGCCAATACTAAGGGAAGCGGGGAGGGTTGCCTCTATGCGCAGAGCTTTGGACATTCTGGGACTGCCGGTCTTGTGTCTTGCCACAGGTGAGAAGATCGGGGAAGTCTGTGACATTCTCTGTGACCTGAAGTCGAAAGTCATCGGAGTCGTGATCCAAGAAGCAGGATGGTTCCAGAGCGGTAAGTATGTTCCAATTGCCCAGATCCATGCCTTTGGGGAAGATTACCTCACTGTCACAGGCATTGATGCGATTACTCCTATGCGTCAGCTTGACCCTGCCTATACGGTCGGACTTGTCACAGGAAAGCTAACCATCAAAGGAAAACCAGTGATTACGGAGAGCGGTGAATTGCTCGGGATCGTCGAGGACGTTTATTTTTCCTCGGATTGGACGAAAATGGTAGGGTACGAATTATCGGACGGATGGATCGCTGACGTCACCGAAGGGCGCAAGCGTATGCCGAATGATCCACCTTTTACCGTCGGAAAAGAATCCCTCATCGTTCCGCACATGAACCGTATTTAGGCGCTTGAGCCTGTAGGAGGAAAGTATGATGCGTGTATCTTGCCCCAACTGTGCATCCAAAGATATTGGGAAAATTGGAACCAATCAATACTACTGCTGGAACTGCTTTGTGGAACTGAGCATCACTGGAGATCAGGTCTCTTCTGTGTATCAAGTGGAAGAAGACGGGTCCCTGCAGTCGCTCAACGATCTGTTTTTCGATGATCCTTCCGTTTCCGCACAACTGTAACACACCAGATCGTTCGAAAGGGGAGGCTGTCATTGGCTAGACGCGGTTTGATGCGTACAATCGTCGTAGGTGGTCTCGTCGCTGGAGTCGGGTATTGGCTGTCAGCCCGCCGCGGGAAGAAGAATGACAACTGGACGTCATGGATGCCAGACATGAATGTAAGTCGTCTGGATGTAGCAGACTGGCTGCCCTCTCGTCGTCAGATGTGGAAATTCGGGCGCAAGGTGTTGCGCACGGTGAACCGTGCCCGCTAAGCGTAGTGTTTTTGGAAATGTGATGTGAAAAGGCCCCTTGTTGCCGTAGGAATGCGGTGGCAGGGGGTCTTGTTACGGTGCAAAAATAAAAACGTAACGGAGTCGTCTCCGCTACGTTTTATCTGATTCATGCTTAAAAAGCTGGATATTCGACCATGTATGGAACGTTTTTGCTGGAGGAGGTCGTTATTTTTACATAATAATTTTTACCTTCAACTGCGTTGAAATCAACATATTCCCACTCTTCACCTGTTGAGGAACCAATCCTGGTCAGGGTTCCATCCGTATTTTCTTTGTACAAGGTGATTGTTCCAGATAAGTTATTACCCGCTGAATCTTCTTGGAAAAAGACGTATGCGCTTGTACTCACGGAATCAGTTGCATTGAAAAAAAACCAGTCGATATCACCCGATCCAGACACAACACCATTAATGTTCCCTTCAGGAACCTCATCAGCATAGCCGGGAGTGTTGTTCGGCTCGACTTCGTCTGCATCTCCAATGACAGCAAGGCTTGGTTTTTGTATTTTTACGAACTTTGGATATGTACTGTCGTCACCTGATGCAATTGTTGATTCATTGGCAAAAGCAGCTGAAGAGAATCCTACAATCATGGTTAAACCGAGGAAACCAGAAATCATTTTTTTCATCAACCAAAACCTCCTAATATTTGGAATTAAATTCATTTTCATAATAACAACACCAATTCTGATTTTCAACCATAATATACCATTTATTACAAAAGCTAATTTTTATTTATTTACTTTTAATAAAATGACGACCTTGAACATGGGGATTCAGGAAATCAAAATGAAAGAGATTCGACAAAGGAGCTCTGACTTTATGTGAATGTTTTCCTCTGTTTTGCGAAACCTAAGAAGCAAGGTTTTGCAGAGGAGGGGGACTCTGACTCATGGACATGACACGCACCCGTTTTTTCCGCTTCGCAATCTACACCATCCTAGTCCTAATCATCATTTATCTCATCTGGCTGACTCGCCCCATCCTCAGTGTGATCTGGGCCATCATCGGGGAGGTGGCGGTTCCTTTTCTAGTCGGGCTGTTGGTCGCCTACCTGCTGCATCCCGTCATCGAACTACTGGAGAAGCGCAAAGTGCCCCGTCTGGTGGCCGTCCTGCTCATCTATCTGCTGTTCGTGCTGATCATCACGGTAGCGCTGATCAATGCCATCCCCGCATTTACCACACAGCTGATCGAGCTGTCCGACGACCTGCCACGGCTGACCAAGTGGTATCAGGTCTGGATGCAGGAGTGGGAGGCGCACAAATATTTCCTGCCGGACAGCATCCAAAGCGGCGTAGACCGCGTGATCATCCAGTCGCAGGAGCGCATGTCGATGGGGATTAGTGAAGTGGTCAACAATGCACGCAATACGCTCGGTAAACTGGTCGCCTATGCGGTCGTGCCGTTTATCGCGTTTTATATGTTAAAAGACATGAAGGATATCAACCGTGGTTTTATGATGCTCATCCCGCATAAATACCGCAAGCAGGCTGCCGTGGTGTTTCGGGATATCAACACGTCGCTTGGGAAATACATCCACGGGCAGATTGTGGTGGCAGTGATTGTTGGCGTTTTGGCGTTTTTGGGATATTGGTTGATCGGCATGCCGTATCCGTTCGTGCTGGCGTCTTTCGTGGCGCTGACCAACATCATTCCCTATATTGGTCCATTGATCGGGGCCATTCCGGCATTGATTGTGGCGCTCACGATATCGGTAAAGCAAGTGGTTTTTGTCTTAATCATGAATATGATTGTCCAGGTGCTGGAGGGGAATATTCTCTCGCCGAACATCGTGGGCAAGTCGCTGCATCTGCATCCGTTGATGATTATCTTTGCTCTCTTAGCCGGGGAGACGGTCGGGGGGATTGTTGGGATGATTTTTGCCGTGCCGGTGTTGGCGGTGGTGAAGGTGGTTGTGGGGAGAGTGGCGGTGATGGTGCGGGAGGGGTAAACATTGACATCTCCCAGCCAAAACATCTATAATACACAAAGAATCAACTCCATACCCACAGATCGTTGAAGGAACCAGTACATCACAGCCCTTTTTACCAGAGAGGACGCTCCCAGGCTGAGAGAGCATCCAGAAGAAGTGTGATCGAACGCTATTCCGAAGACCGGGCAAAAACCGGCGGCAGACTCCGTTATCGTCATCAAAGCGACAGATTTGAATCGGCGCACAAGCCCAATTCACGATCTGTAAGCAGGGTGGTACCGCGAGAAAACAGCTTCTCGTCCCTGAGGGGATGAGGGCTTTTTTTATTTATCCAAAAGTCAAAAAGTCAGATCAGGAGGATGTAAACATGAAGAAACTGACAGGAAATCAAATCCGCAGAATGTTTCTCGATTTCTTCGTAAGCAAAGGTCACCGCATCGAGCCAAGCGCTTCTTTGGTGCCGGTGGACGACCCATCTCTGTTGTGGATTAACTCCGGGGTAGCGACCCTCAAGAAGTACTTCGACGGCCGCGTCATTCCAGACAATCCGCGCATCACCAACTCCCAAAAATCCATCCGTACCAACGATATTGAAAACGTAGGCCGCACTGCGCGCCACCATACCTTCTTTGAAATGCTCGGTAACTTCTCCATCGGCGACTACTTCAAAGAAGAATCCATCCAGTGGGCGTGGGAATTCCTGACCAGCCCTGAGTGGATCGGCTTTGACCCAGAGAAGCTCTCCGTCACCATCCACCCAGAGGACGACGAAGCCTTCAAGATCTGGAACGAAACCGTAGGCGTGCCTGCTGAGCGCATCATCCGTCTCGAAGGCAACTTCTGGGATATCGGCGAAGGCCCATCCGGCCCGAACACAGAGATCTTCTACGACCGTGGCGAGAGCTTCGGCAACGACCCGAGCGATCCTGAGCTGTACCCAGGTGGTGAGAACGAACGTTACCTCGAAGTATGGAACCTCGTATTCTCCCAGTTCAACCACAACCCAGACCACACCTACACTCCACTGCCGAAGAAAAACATCGATACCGGTATGGGTCTTGAGCGTATGGCGTCCGTCATCCAAGAAGTGGACAACAACTACGAGACCGACCTGCTCTTCCCGATCATTGAAGAGACCGAGCGTATCTCTGGCGTGAAATACAAAACCGACGAAGAAAAAGACGTCGCGTTCAAAGTAATCGCTGACCACGCACGTACGGTTGTATTTGCCATCGGTGACGGTGCCCTGCCATCCAACGAAGGCCGCGGCTATGTCATCCGCCGTCTGCTCCGTCGTGCAGTACGCATGGGCAAGCTGCTCGGTATCGAGAAATCCTTCCTCTATACTTTGACCAAAACCGTTGGCGACATGATGGGTGAATTCTACCCAGAAGTGGTGCAAAAACGTGAGTTCATCGAGAAAGTCATCCGTACCGAAGAAGAGCGTTTCCAAGAGCGCCTCAACGACGGTCTCGTGATCCTCGAAGGCATGGTCAAAGTTACCAAAGAAGCGGGTCAATCCCTGCTGTCCGGTACCGACACCTTCAAGCTGTATGACACCTACGGCTTCCCGGTTGACCTGACCGAAGACTTCGCCCGTGAGCATGGTCTTGAAGTAGACCGTGAAGGCTTCGAGAAAGCGATGGAAGAACAGCGTGAACGCGCACGCGCCGCACAAAAAGATGTTAACTCCATGCAGGTACAGGGCGGACCACTCTCTGATCTGACGGTTAAGAGTGAGTTTGTTGGTTATACTGAATTGGTAGCATCTACTAAAGTGGTAGCGATCATCCACAACAATCAGCTGGTGGATGAAGTGGAAGAAGGCCAAGAGTGCCAAGTCATCCTCGACACCACTCCGTTCTATGCAGAGTCCGGCGGTCAGATCAACGACGAAGGTCTCATCACCTCCGAGCTGGTAAAAGCAAGCGTAAAAGACGTACAAAAAGGCCCACGCGGTCAACACGTCCACCACGTACTGGTTGAAGCAGGCACACTCCGCCTGAGCGACGATGTGCGCGCTGAAGTCAACCACGAAGCACGCCTTGCGATCGTGAAAAACCACACCGCGACACACTTGCTCCACCAAGCGCTCAAGGATGTACTGGGCACCCACGTCAACCAGGCTGGTTCCCTCGTCTCTGCGGACCGTCTCCGTTTTGACTTCACCCACATCTCTCAAGTGACAGCAGAAGAGCTGGAACAAGTAGAGCGTATCGTCAACGAAAAAGTATGGCAGCAGCTGACCGTAGACATCTGCCACAAACCAATCGAGGAAGCCAAAGCCATGGGCGCAATGGCACTGTTCGGTGAAAAATACGGCGATGTCGTGCGAGTAGTCAACGTCATCGGCTACAGCATCGAGCTGTGCGGTGGTATCCACGTCAACAACACTGCTGAGATCGGTCTGTTCAAGATCCTCTCTGAGAGCGGAATTGGTGCAGGTACCCGACGCATCGAGGCAGTAACCGGTAAAGGTGCCTATGCATTCCTCAACCAACAGCTTGGTTACCTGCGCGAAACAGCAGCTCTCGTGAAGTCCAACCAGCTCCACGAAACTCCAGCCCGCGTAGAAGCAACCCTGCAGCAGCTCAAAGACGTACAGCGTGAAAACGAATCCCTCCGTGCGAAGCTTGGTAATATCGAAGCAGCAGCCTTGACTGATAAAGTCCAAGACGTAAACGGTGTGAAAGTCCTCGCTACCCAAGTGTCTGCTACCGATATGGACAACCTGCGCGGCATGGTAGACGAGCTCAAGAATAAGCTCGGCTCCGCTGTCATCGTCCTCGGTGCTGTCGAAGGCGATAAGGTCAACCTCGTCACAGGCGTAACCAAAGACCTGATGGATCAAGGCTTCCATGCCGGTAAGATTGTCAAGGAAGTGGCTACCCGTTGCGGCGGCGGCGGTGGCGGTCGTCCAGATATGGCACAAGCTGGCGGTAAAGAACCGGCGAAATTGGGCGAAGCACTTGCATACGTGGCAGAATTCGTTCAAAATCAAGCTGTATCCAAATAAATCCGAAACAAAATTCGCGCGGACAAGGAATTTCGACGTCCGAGTCGAATAGAACTGGAAAAGAGTTCCACAAGCGAGGTGTTGGTCATGTCCATGGATAATACCGTGAAATTTACGGTCCCTAAAGAGACAAGTGAGGCAGAGGTTAAGGAGACGCTCAGCGTCGTATACACATCCCTGCAAGAAAAAGGCTACAATCCGATCACGCAGATCGTCGGCTATCTTTTATCCGGTGATCCAGCCTTCATCCCTCGCCACAACAATGCACGCAGTCTGATCGGAAAAATCGAACGGGATAAGATCATCGAAGAGATGGTCAAGGGCTATTTGGCTACGAACCGTTCCTAAGCTGGGAGAGTTTTTATGCGGATTATGGGATTAGATGTCGGTGAACGGACGATCGGGGTGGCGGTCAGCGATGCCATGGGCTGGACAGCTCAGGGCGTCGAGACCATCCGCCGCGATTCCAAGGAAAAAGATTTTGCGCGTCTGGGTGAATTGATCGCCCAGCATGAGGTAAAATCTATTGTCGTCGGCTTGCCCAAGAATATGAACGGCACACTCGGCCCAAAAGGGGAGTACTGCACCGCATTTGGCAACGAGGTGGGAGCACGTTTTGACCTGCCTGTCCACATGTGGGATGAGCGTCTGACCACCATGGCTGCTGAGCGTATGCTGATCTCCGCTGACGTAAGCCGGCAAAAACGCAAAAAAGTAATAGATAAAATGGCGGCAGTCCTGATCCTGCAAGGATATCTGGACTCCCAATCGAGGTGACCACTGATGAGCGACGATTTGGTAATGGACGATTTCCAAGGCGAGACCGATTATGAAGTGGGCGACGTAATCGCCCTGGTGGAAGAGGGAGAAGACGAAGATCAATCCCGCGACTTCCGCATCATGTACATTCTTGAGGTAGAAGACAAGAGCTATCTCGTGCTTGTACCGGTAGACCAAGAGGACGAAGAGGAATACGAAGTACACTTCCTCCGCTACGAAGGCAAAGACGTCCTCGAACCAATCGAAGACGACGCTGAATGGGAAGCGGTTGAAGCGACTTTCGAAGTCCTGATGAACGAGATGGATCAAGAAGGCGTGTAAGCCACGAAGTCATATGAAAAAAGAGAGGAGACATGGGTCTCCTCTCTTTTTTTGTGAAACATTTCCAACATATGGTTCGTCAAAGAAGCAACTTCTCCCTAACTGTTAAAAAAGTAGGTGTTATCCAATGGAACTGTTCAAAGTCCTGTTGATCTGCTCGGCCCTTTTCCCACCGTTGATTGCATCGTCGGGCGCATCGGTGTCGACACCCTTGGCTGTGGAGCGGAAATGTCCCGATGCCATTATCGACTGGGTAGATATGGTCATGATCAACGATATCCGGTACTCCGGTCTAAGTGATGAAGAGATGGGCAAGATGCCGCTTATGAAAGGCAAAAAGCTGGGTACGGTCACTTACAAAATGGCTGATAATGCCTGTTCTGACCACCAGATGAAAAATGGAGACGCTGCCTTTCTGCCTGTTGGAACCGAGCTGTACGAACTGCAAGGCTACGACCCAAGCTTCCGCATCCTCGCCAATGGCCGGGTCTATCAGGTGAACACCAATCCACAGGCCAAAACCGTCGCAGACCTCTATGACATCGAAGGCAAGGTGTCAGGCATCTCCATCCGCAGTGAGGAGGATGGCTCCTATCTGGCGGATTTCACCCCTCAAGCCACCGAAGAGTTCGTCCGTGAATATCTGGCCCAGCCTTATGTCGGCTTTGACAAAGTGTATGGGGACGGATTGGACGGGAAGCAAGTGTTTCTGCGTTTTCACCTAAAAGACGGCAGTTCCTTCGTTCGTGTGATCTGGCTGGATGAACATGCGATGAATCCGGGGAACTTCACGACACCACGAATGGAAGCGATTGTACAAGAACAACTGAAACAAGTTCAAAAAAAGTAAACAAAAATCTCAATCCACCGTACTCATTTCGGTGGATTTTCCTTTTTCTGCTACATAAAACGATGGGTCATGGTGAAAAATGAGCAAAACAGTTTCGCCTAAGTAAAAAGAAAAACCATCCAATCTGGCAGAAGGAGGTCTTTTCATGACATTCTGGCGCAACACCATGACTCTGCTTCTCGCCGTCACTTTGCTGACGGGATGCAGTACGTCCAATCAGAGCCAGCAAGGTGCGGCTGACTACAGAACGGCATAGATAGCGGGGATCAATCAGCATACTGTGGGGGTTCTGCAGACGGCACGTGGGGAGAGACCCGCCCTGAATCAGCAGACGGCATCTGTGGAGAATGCCGCACCGGACCGACAACCAGCAGACCCGGATATGCAACCAGAACGCGGGGAGAATGCCGCCCCAGCACGTCCCCCAGGTGCACCGCGCTTGATACGACCTGATGTTGCGTTAGGTCTCGAACGGAATCAAAGTCCAGTCACTCAAGGGGAAAATTCCCCAGGAAATGATGGTAAGGCGCAGGTGCTCGGAATGAATGGGCAGCAAGATACGAAGGAACGACGTGGAGATGGGCTTGCCCGTATCGCTGCCACCCGCTTTTCCGATCTCACCAGCCACTGGTCCAAAGACGAAGTCACGGCAGCGGTCGGTCAAGGCTGGGTCACGGGCTATCCAGATGGCACATTCCGTCCTGACAAGCAGGTGACACGTGCCGAATTCGTCAAGATGCTTGCGGGTGCGATCAAGCTTACTCCGGACAGTATCGCATCCGAGCTGTATCGTGCGGCTGCCGCAGACGCGATCAAACAGGCTCCGAAGCTGACCGATATGGACGCACATTGGCTGAACCGCTTGGGATGGTATGAACCGTCACTTGCTTTTGGACTGGTCGTGCCAGCCGATTACACGACCCGTCATTTTGATCCGGCGAAACCGATTACCCGCCGTGAGATCGCAGTCATGACCGTCCGGGCGATGGGACTTATCTATCCGGCTGTCTATTATGAAAAAGAAGCGCTCGCTTTTGCCGATGCCAATCAAATCCCGACATGGCTCAACGGGTATGTCCGCGAGGCGACTCAAGCAGGAGTGCTCAAGGGCTTTCCGAATAAGACCATCGCACCCGAGCGGCAAGCAACCCGAGCGGAGGCGGTCGCGATGGTCAATCGTACGGTTGCCTTTACCAAAGAGGGGAGTGACCCGACGATCAAGGTTGTGCTGAAGGATTATCACGATGCACGCGACCTGACTGCAGGTGGCATCTCTGTATCACTGGCCACACCTGCGATGATCCGCAATCAAGTCGTCTACATACCTGTCAGCTCCCTTTTTGATACCGCTAACAAGCAGTTGTTCACAGGCGCCAACGACCCGCTCAGCTACCGCTGGGACCCGGTGAGACAATACATGGAGATCGATTTTGGCACAATCTATGGCATCCGCAGCGGGCAGGAGGTGGCAGAGCAACGGTTGAACCCGCGTCCTACCCCGCTGATCGTGGACGGAGAAGTGATGGTTCCGGTGCATTCAATCGATCAGCCACTCGCCATTGCAGGTAGCAACGAGACGATATGGAACGCAGAGACGAAGACTCTGTCGATCTACATGCCGAAGCCATCCGCGCCGCTTGGCATCATTCCTGCACCACCGCGCCTTGTCTATCACGACGAGAATCATCTCTACGGGTACCGTGATGAGACAGGCAAAGACTTGATGCCACCAAGCATTCCATCCGGCTTCGGATTTTACCGTGGAATCGCTGCGGCCATATCGCCCGAAGCATGGGAAAAAGCAGGCGGACAAGGAAATGCTCTGACCAATACGGATCTGATCGGCTTGATGAATGCCAAAGGGGAGTTCTATACATCGGCTCACTATCGGTATATCACGGAGTTCAATGAGGGAGTCGGGATGTTTCAGCGTGGAGATCTGAAGGGCTATATCGACCAGACAGGCAAGGAGATTCTCTCAGGTACCTATGACACCATGCAGACCTTCTCCGATGGTCTCGGAATCGCCAAGCGGATTGACGGCAAATGGGAGTTCATTGACCGCACAGGCAAAGCGACCTTGATTGACACCCCGTTTATTGCGATGGGCAACTTTTCCGAAGGGCTTGCAGCTGCACAGGCATCTAAGGATTCTGAGCAACCATACTTGTGGGGGTATGTAGATAAGGAGGGAAAATGGGTAATTCCTCCGAGCTTTGCCGAACAGCCACAGCCATTCTCACAAGGACTCGCCGTCGTAACCAGACAGCATCAAGAGCCAAACGGGCCGCTGTTGACAGAGATTTATTTTATCAACCAAAAAGGAGAAAATGTCTTCGGCAAGACGTTCGACTCCGCGCTCTCCTTCCGAAACGGTCAGGCTCCTGTCACCGTAGACGGCAAAGGCGGTGTCATTAATTTGAAGGGGGAATACACCGTACCGTTGCAAACAGCAAGACCCCTTGCCTATTATGAACTGGACCCGACTTGGTATCATGAGGGGGCAAGACCTTATCCGGCCAACAATCTGATAGGCTATATCAATCCACGCAAGCAGGTCATCAAGGCACCCACCTATTACGATGCCACCTCCTTTCACTATGGTGTGGCTCATGTGCTGATTGATCGGGAGAAGGGGCTGTATGGCTATATCGACCGGGCGTTCAAGATCATCTTCACCTATACGCATCAAGTGCCAGAAGGACCGAGAATGTCCTAGCACATCGGGGAAAGCAGACTCAGACCGCATTTTTCGCGGCAAGTCTGCTTTTTTTGCGCTTGCCCCCGTGCAACTGTATGCGTGATTTTGTATAATTAAGGGCGATGTTAAATGAGGAGGAACCAAATTGAAACAGACAAAGCAGAAGAAACGGGGAACCCAGACGGCCCGCCTTATTTTTCGTGTCTTTTTCAGCTTTCTGCTGTTGATCCTGCTCGGCGGGGCAGCTGCGGGATTCTATCTATATTCAGAGCTTCAGCCAGCCCAATCTGCCGAGAACGCACAGACCAAGACGATTACGATCCCACCTGGCACCAGTGTCCGCAGTATCGGTGAAATCTTGCACAACGAGGGAATTATCAAAAATGCGGCCCTTTTTGCCTACTATACGAAGTGGGAGGGCAAGAGCAACCAGTTGAAAGCAGGGGAGTACCAGCTAAGCGGTGGTCAGCCCCTCGATGAAGTGGTACGTACGCTTGTAAATGGTAACGCTACCAGTGAGGCGCTCCGCTTCACGATCCCAGAGGGCTACAACGTCAAGCAGATCGCTGAGCGTCTCGCAAGCAAGGGTCTGGTTGACAAGGAAACGTTTCTAAAGGAAGTAAATGAAGGGAACTTCTCTGAATTCCCATTCGTCTCGTCTATCCCGGCCAATAACGGGCGACAATACAGACTAGAGGGCTATCTCTTCCCAGAGACCTACGAGGTCCGCAAAGGGGCAACCGAGCATGAGATTATCGCAAAGATGCTCAGCCAGTTTGAAAAAGAAACCGCAGAACTGGCCGCACAGCTCCAAGCGCGCAACATGTCCTTAGACGATGCGGTGATCCTTGCGTCCATCGTCGAGCGCGAAGTCGTAGTGGATGAGGAGCGCCCGATTGTTGCCGGTGTCTTCATGAACCGCATCCGCGACAACTGGATGCTGCAATCCTGTGCGACGGTTCAGTTCGTCTTGGGCAAGCAGCGCGACCGGATCACATTTGAGGATCTCAAAATCAACAACCCGTACAACACCTACATCAATCCTGGTCTGCCGCCGGGGCCAATCGCCTCACCGGGGCGCACATCCCTGCAGGCCGTCGCACTGCCGGCTGAGCATGAGTACTTCTTTTTCGTGACCAAAAAGGATGGTTCGTCTGAGCATCTGTTTGCCAGAACATTTGCCGAGCATCAGAAGAACGATGCCAAAAGTCGCGGTAACTGGTAAAATGATCTGTTCACATCGTCGAAATATGGTATAATAGAACGGTTATTGTCGAAAAGAAGGGGGTGAATGAAGGCATGATTACCAATCCTGAGATTGATACGTATCTGTGCGGCTTGGTGCCTGACCGTTCACCCCTGCTCGCGCGTCTGGAGAAGGAAGCGGCCGAAGAAGGCATCCCGATCATCCAACTGCCGTCTGCGCAGTTTTTGCGTGCATTGGTGCTGATGCACAAGCCGAAGTCGATTCTGGAGGTCGGCACCGCGATCGGTTATTCGACGATCTGGTTCGCAGAAGCGGCACCAGAAGCGACGATCGTGACGATGGAGATGGATGAGGAGCGTATTCGCCGGGCCCATGCCAATTTTGCTGAGGCTGGTGTAGCTGACCGGATTGAGCTGATCGAAGGGGACGCGACAAAAGGTCTGCCTGCAGGATATCAGTTCGACTGTCTGTTTATCGATGCGGCCAAGGGGCAGTATCTTACGTTCTTGGAGCTGTATCTGCCGCTGGTCAAGCCTGGCGGGCTGATCATCAGCGACAATGTGTTGTTCAGAGGACTTGTGACATCGCCGGAGAATGCGGGCAAACGCCAAAGGCCGATGGTTGAAAAAATACATGCATTTAATCAATACCTCATGTCACACCCTGACCTGGATACGTCCATTGTGCCGATTGGCGATGGCGTGGCCATTAGTTTGAAGAAAGAAGAGAGGAGGATTTGACCGTGAAAAAACCGGAACTGCTGGTAAGCGTAAGACGTTTTGAAGATGTGATTCCGCTGATCGAAGCGGGCGCAGATGCACTCTCTGTCGGAGATGAGCGCTACGGTCTTCGCAATGCAGGCAATTTTACTGTGGAGCAGATTGATGAGACGATCAAGCTGGCACATGAGCGCGGCGTGAAGGTATATGTCAACGTCAATTCGTTGTTACATAATGAAGAGCTGGATGCACTGGACGATTATCTCAAACACTTGGAGCAGGTGGGTGCGGATGCGATCGTATTCGGTGATCCTTCTGTCTTGGCGACAGCAAAAGACGTGGCACTGGGCTTGAAGCTGCACTGGAGCATGGAGATGCTTTCCACCAGCTTTGACACCGCCAATTATTGGGCTTCCAAAGGGGCAAAACGTGCCGTTCTTGCCAGAGAATTGACCATTGACGAGACCATCGAAAACAGAGATAATACGGAGATTGAAGTTGAGGCACAAGTCCATGGTGCGACGTGTATTTTCCAATCAAGACGCGATCTGGTAAGTGCTTACTTCGGTCATCAGGGCAAGGATATGGAAGCCGAGGATACCGGGATGGAGCGCAGCATGTTCCTCAAGGAAGAGAAGCGCCGCAACATCACCTATCCGGTGTATGAAGATGCACACGGCACCCATATTTTCAGCGCTGAGGATATCTGCATGGTTGACGGTCTTGCCGATTTTGTCACAGGCAATATCGACAGCATCAAGATTGAGGGGCTTCTGCACACCAGTGAGTACATCATCGCGGTGACCAAGATCTACCGCGAGGCACTCGATCTGTGTGTGAGCGACATGGACGCTTATTATGACAAGGCAGCGGATTTCCTTGCCGAGATCGAAGCGATCCAGCCGAAGAACCGCCCGCTCAATACAGGATTCTACTATAAGCCACCGATTCCATATATGACCTAACCGTTTCGTTTTTCGTCCGTTCATAATAGATTGGAAAGCATGAGGTGAGAAAGATGAGCACAATCATCATTCCGGATCAAGCCAAGAAGAAAATCATCACAAGAAAACCGGAGCTGCTTGCTCCAGCGGGTTCCTTGGAAAAACTGCAGTTCGCTATCCGTTACGGCGCTGATGCCGTCTACATCGGCGGTCAAGCGTACAGCCTGCGTGCCAATGCGGACAACTTCTCCTATGATCAGATGCGTGAAGGCGTCCAGTTCGCACATGAGCGTGGGGCCAAAGTCTTCGTCGCAGCCAACATCATCGCGCACAATGAAGATTTGGGCGGGATGCGTGAATTTTTCCAAGAGCTGTATAACGTAGGGATTGATGCCGTGATCGTCGCAGACCCGGCTCTGATCCAGGCTTGTAAGCAAGCAGCACCTAATCTGGAGGTTCACCTGTCCACACAGGCCTCCACGACCAACTGGCGCTCCGTGAAGTTCTGGAAGGACGAAGGCATCTCCCGTGTCGTCCTGGCTCGTGAAGTATCCATGCGTGAGATCTACGAGATCAAGGAAAAAGTGGACGTGGAGATTGAAGCGTTCATCCACGGTGCGATGTGTATCGCTTACTCCGGCCGTTGTGTATTGTCCAACCACATGGCGATGCGCGACTCCAACCGCGGTGGCTGTGCCCAGTCCTGCCGCTGGAAATACGATCTGTTCGAGGATGGCTATGACTTCGAAGCAGCGGAAAAAGCAGGCGAAGAAGGAAAAGCACTGTTTGGCGAAGGGGACGAGCAATACACCATGTCTCCAAAAGACCTGAGTATGCTCCCATACATCGCAGACATGATTGAAGCAGGCGTTGACTCCCTGAAAGTCGAAGGCCGCATGAAATCCATCCACTATGTAGCAACCGTATCCCGTGCGTACCGCATGGCGATCGACAGCTATTTTGAAGACCCAGAGAACTTCAAGGTGAAGCAAGAGTGGATTGACGAAGTGTACAAATCCGCACCTCGTACCCTCTCCACCGGGTTCTTCTACGGAAGTCCGAGCACAGAAGAGCAGATTTTCGGTGAGCCGGATCATCCGATTCCATACGATTTCGCTGGTCTCGTGATGGAATACGACGAAGCGACAGGTATTGCCGTACTCCAAGTGCGTAACCATTTCAAGATCGGTGACAATATCGAGTTCTTCGGACCAGACACATTCTTTCAACAAAAAGTGGAGCAGATCTGGCATCACGTCACAGACGAGCCACTCGATGCTGCCCGCCATCCTATGTCATTAGTGAAGATCAAGGTCGCTCGTCCAGTGAAGGCGTTCGACATGATGAGGAAGGAGATTTAAATATGGGTCACCCCGTGTTAATTGGGGTAGCCGGGGGAAGCGGTTCCGGTAAAACCACTGTAGCACGCGAGTTATATCGCGAATTTCAAGATCAAAGCGTGATCATGATCGAACAGGATAACTACTATAAAGATCAGAGTCACCTGAGCATGGAGGAGCGCGTCCTCACCAATTACGATCATCCTTTTGCTTTTGACAATGACTTGCTTCTGTATCACCTGCAAGCCCTGTTGAACGGCCAGACGATCGAAAAGCCGGTGTACGACTTCAAAATGCACAACCGTTCATCCGATAAAATTATCGTGGAATCTAAGGATGTCATCATTCTCGAAGGCATGCTGATCCTCGAAGACCCTCGTATCCGTGAGCTGATGGATATCAAGGTGTTCGTCGATACAGACGCCGATGTCCGCATTGTCCGCCGTATTCAGCGCGACATCGAGGAGCGCGGCCGTACACTTGACGACGTGGTGAACCAATACCTCTCCATCGTCCGTCCGATGCACCTGCAATTCATCGAGCCGACCAAGCGTTATGCTGATGTCATCATCCCAGAGGGCGGCTACAACCGTGTAGCGCTCGACCTGCTGGCAACCAAGATTCAGCGTATTTTGGGTGAAAAGAAGAACCGCTAATCCTGCTTCCTATCGGCAGTGATCAAATGAACCGACGTATTTCCCACAGCGGGAGCGTCGGTTTTTTTGCATCCTGATTTGGATAAACCCTCCTGTCCTATCTCATACTAAGCAACAGATGTCTTTACGTGTCGATTGTGAAAGTGATGAGACGGAAAGGAGGAGCCGTGATGCGACGGTTCGGCCTGTTTGGCATGGTAGTGATAGCGATAGCAGCAGTTGGATTTATCTATTGGGATGATATTGATATGCAATACGGTTATACACCATCGATAAATAAGGTAAAGACGGGTACGACCACGCTCGCCCGTGAGCAAGCGTACGATGTCTGGGGGCACACGATCAGCCCGGCTCAGGCGATGAAGCTTCAAGCTACCGAGCAGGGCAGGCGCATGCTCTCCAGCGAAAATGGGGCGATTGCAATCACGCCTGAGCTGCTCCAGTTGGGACGAACCACCTTTTATGAAGAGACGTTCAACAATGAGGATTTCCTCACCGATGTCATGGGAGTGATCGACGGTCCACTGCAAATCACCAATCTTACCAAGGCAATCATGGAGCTGAAGGGACAAGGAACGACCAATCTGCGGGTGGAGCTGGCAGAGGATTTCACGGCTGGCGGCAAAACCTATAAAAAAGGCGAAAAGATCGATACGGGCCTCGATGTGCCCAAGGGCGCGATGATGCCGCTGGGGATGCCGATCAGCTTAGAAGATGGGCGTCCGAAAGCGGGGATCACCTGTGCCGCCTGCCATGCCACAGTCGATCGGGAAACAGGGATGGTCATCGAGGGTGCTCCCAATGACGATCTCAACGCAGGGATGCTTCTTGCACTGGGTACCAACTCCGCGTCTTATTTTACGCATACGGATCTTGGGAATCTCCGCGCCTATATGGATAAGCTGCGTCCGGTCACGACCACGGAAGGTCAGACGGCCTACCTGCCAGACCCGAAAAAGCTGGAGCAGGCGGTCGACGATGTATTCGTGAAGTGGCCACGCGGTACGTTTGACTCGTCTACCGATCTCAAATCAAACCCGACTTCCAACCCAGATTCCTTCACCAAAGGAGGGCATCCCTACGGCTGGAGCGGCTTCGCCATGGCAGGACCGTTCAAAGGATTAAGTGTGCTCAATAACAATGTACACTCTCAAAACTCAGATACACTCGTGCAGGCCGAGGTCAGCCAACAGCTGTTTAACCTCGACAAAGAAGTCTATATGGGAATCATCCTGCAAAATGCGGCAAATCCGAAGTACCGCTACGATCCGAAGAGCGGCGAGCAGCCAAGCAAGTTTTTTCAGCGAGTAGATCCGACTCCAGGCGTTCTTGGGATGAATGAAGTCATCGAACCGCCCAACTTTCCCAAGGTTACGCTCATGGCGCCAGATACGATGTTTCTCAGCTCTCCAGGCTACAAGCTAGGGGAGCAGGTCAATGCGTTATCCGCTTGGCAGAATTCACTCGTTCCGCCAAAGCCTGCCACCAAGATAGCGGCAGAGCCTCTAGGAGAGGACGTCTTCACCCGTGCCGGCTGTATCAAGTGCCATGCCGGGGAAGCCTACACCAACAACCGGATTATCCCAGCCAATGTGATCAAGACCGAGCCAAGCCGCGCCTCTGCCTTTAAGAAGACGGAAAAAGTCTTCGGCCCGGCCATGTTTTACACACTGGACACTCCTGTGCCGATCCCGCAGGACGCAAAGACTGTCAAGGTTCCGAGCGACTTCATCGATCCCGAGCAGGTGAAGCTCGCCTATGCTCAGGGCAATTCCCCCGGAGGCTACAAAGTCAAAGGCTTAATCGGCCTCGCCGTCAGCGCTCCGTACCTGCATGACTCAGGTGTCGCCGTAGGCAAAGATATCAACACCCAGCTTGGTGTTGCCAACACCGTCAACAAAAACATCCCCGTCGACCCCGCCAACAGCCTCCGCGCCATGGTCGACCGCGACCTCCGTACCAAGGTGATCGCCTCCAACCAAGCAGATCCGGACCTGCGCTACGTCCATGTGACCGGGCAAGGGCATGAGTTCTGGGTAGATGAGAAGGCAGGGTTTACCAAAGCGGAGCAGGATGCGCTGGTACGGTATTTGATGTATTTGGAGCGCAGACCTGCCGCGGGTGGGAATGACACAGATGTGAAGAAGAACGGTAGGAAATAAAGAAGAGCCTGTCCGATTGTGCTAAAAGCACGGGACAGGCTTCTTCGTTGTCTTTTCATCTTTTTTCATTTGATCATCACCAAAAGCTGGTGGGAGAGCGGGCGGCTGGCAAGAGGCGAGGCTCTTTTTCCGCAGCGGACATCCCCTACTTCCACGCAGTGTTCAAACAAGCCAAGCAGCTTGCCAGCCGCCCGTTCTCCCCGCATCCACACCCACTCCCTACGGGATAAAAATAAAAAAAGACCGGAGCCAACGCCCCGATCCTTTTCATCAATCAACCATAACTTATTTCCCGTATTTCGCCACAACTTCGCCTTTCAGCTTGTTAAACTGACCAGCCATGTCACCGAAGTACTCCTTGCCTTCCAGCTCACTGAAGGAGTGAGCATTCACTTGAGTCGCAGCCTCGGTGATGTTGAGGTCATGCTTGCCTTGGTACATCCCAACCAGCACATAGCCCTCGCCATTCATGTCTGGACGCAGGAACAGCACGTATTTGCCTTTTTCATCCATCAGGTTGTAGCCTTCGATCGCTTGATACAGACCATCACCGGTGAAAGCCGGCTCATATACGTTCAGGGTTTGTCCTTTTTTCACGTCACCCTTGTGTACTTTTTTAATTTCGACGAAGGTTTCGGACGCTTTTTGTACGCTTTCGCCGACCTTCCATTCTTTCAGGCCGCGCTTGCCGTTGAACTTCGCTTCGACGACGATTGGCGCGTATTTTTCCATTTCTTCAAGAGAGTTGAACACCACGTAGTCAGCTTCAACGGAAGAAACTGTGAGATCAGCGCTCGCGGTATAAGTTTGTACGGCGCTCACACCTGCAAAAGAAAGAACGGTCGCAGCAAAGGCAACTGCCAGATATTTTTTCATAGGTTGACCCCTCCGTTACTTTTTCAAATTAGTATTTCCACTGCAGATTGCTGATGTCGAGGCTGGTTGGGTTGGTATAGGTGTACAAGCCTTGCTTCATGACAGAGTCGGTTGCAGAGTCTTGGTGCATCAGACCGAGAGAGTGACCGAACTCATGCACAGTGGTTTTATGACGGTTGGCGGTGGAGTAGCCATAGTAATCCATGTAGTAGTCGTTGAGACGGATTTGGACCATGTCCCAGCCTTCGTTCACTCCAGCGGATACATAGGAAGTGCCGCCGCGTTTGAATGGATCGATGATGCCGGCGAAGTCAAGACCATAGTTACCTGCGAAGGCGCGAATCATAGGATCGGAGCCAGCGCTGGTGTAGCCGATGTTGGCACTGGAGATTCCATCGTAGTCGGCTTTTGCGTCAGAGGCGAATGTACCGTAGCCGAGGTTGCCTACGCTCGCGTCTTGATAGTAAGACATGCTGCTGACTTCCGTAGCGGAAAGACCACCGCCAAAAAATGCGGCAGAGCCGCTGAGTGGAGCAGCGTACGCGATGCCTGCGCCTGCCATCATACCCATTGCTACAGAGAGACTTAATGCCTTGTTCTTCATAGACATACTTGTCTACCTCCCATATGATCGTTTTCCTTTCAACTTGTCCACAACGAACGGAACAATGAAAATACAGTGAGTTAAATTATGTAAGTTTTCCGTAAATTGTAAACTATTAATATATTATCATATGCTTCTTTAATTGCAAGATTGTTACAAATGTTTTTGGGCGGGTTTTATCGACAAATTTCGTTTTCGCAGGCGAACCCTTGGCGATACTGGATGGAAAAGGGGTAAGAGGGGTGTCTTGATGAAATTGATGATGACCGCCAAGCGGCGCAGTTTTGTGATTTTACTGGTGATGACCCTTGTCTGGATGGGTCTGTTGGGAAGGCTGTGGTGGATTCAGTTGGGATCGCCGCACCGTTTTTCCCCGCATCAGGTGAATCTTGTCAAAGCAGCGGTCAAGCAGCGTCAACAGACCATCATCCTCAACATCGGACGCGGTGATATCCTTGACCGGAACGGGGCATCGTTTACAGGGCAGGAGCAGAAGGGCCTGATCATTTTCCCGCTGGCGCGCGGCAGTCTGGAAGGGACGGAGGCGCTTGCGAAGGTGGCTGATATCATCAACCAGCCGAAGGAGCGGATTCAGCAGGTGGTGATGACAGGCAAAAGCCCAGCCGCTCTGCGCGACGAACACAACAACATCATCGAACTGACCGATCGGCAGGCAGAGGATATCAACAAGCTCAAGATCCCCGGAATCATGGCACTGGCTGTCACCGACCGCTATCGGCAGGACGCTGTCGCCAAGCACGTCATCGGCTATCTAAGCCAGAATCCGGACTTGGTCAAATCCGAGTACCAGTTCGAATACGAGACAGGCAAAATGACAGAGGACAGCCTCTTGGGCGCATCTGGCGTGGAGCGGACCTTTGACCGTTTTCTCCAAGGGGTGGAGCCGCCGTCCAGCTTGTCCTATTACGTGGATGGTCGGGGTGTCCCACTGCGCGGGCTGGATGTCCGTTATACGTATAACCAAAACAGCTTCTACCCGCTGTCGATCGTCACCACACTTAACCGTGAATTGCAGCGGGATATGGAGCAGGTCGCCGATGATTACGGCATGCGCGAAGGCTCTATCGTCATCCTCGACATCCAATCGGGTGATGTGCTGTCGATGGTGAGCCGCCCCAGCTATGATCCGAGCCATGTCAACGTGAATAAAGACAACTGGCAGAATCACGCGGTCAAGCAGCTGCCGCCGGGTTCGATTTTTAAAACCGTGGTCGCTGCCGCCGCTTTGGCCGAAGGGGTAGTCTCCCCGACCGACGAGTTCCTCTGCGAAGGCGAATACGGCAAGTACGGTTTTTCTTGCTGGAAAAAAGAAGGGCACGGCCACTTGACGATGCAAGAAGCCTTTGCCCAGTCGTGTAATATCAGCTTTGCCGAGATCGCCAAGCGGGTCGGCGGTCCCAAGGTAGAGGAGTACGCCAAAAAGCTTGGCATCACAGCACCAGCCGGTTGGTCTGCGCCGTATCTGTACAAGATCCAGAATTTCCGCCAGATCGATGGAGAGGAAAAAGGCAACGTCTTCAGTCCGGAGGTCTCTCATCATGATGAGGGCGTGCTGATTCAGACCGCGATTGGTCAGCGGGATGTGCGGATGACCCCGCTGCAGGCTGCCAACATGATGGCGACCATCGCCCGCGGCGGCAAGCAGGGGCAGGTGCGTCTCGTCTCAGACATCACCTACAAGAACGGGATCAACTTCCATCACTTTTCCCCCAAGATCGATGAGAAGAGCAGCATTGACCCCGTGACGACCCGCAAGCTGACCCGGATGCTTCAGGAAGTAGTGAATTCAGGCACAGGTACAGCGCTTCGTGATCTGCCGATGCCAGTCGCCGGGAAAAGCGGCACCGCCGAAGTCACCATCAAGGGGGAGGCTCGCACGCATCATTGGTTCGCCGGGTTTGCCCCAGCCAATGAGCCGCGTTTTGCCATCGCGGTGGTGGTGGAGAATCTGCCCACGTATGGGACCCACCAGGCTACCCAAGTTTTCGGGAAAGCTGTTCGCGCGTTATCCGATCGATTAGAGCAATCTGCTTCACCTCAAGTAGCGACTTCTCATAGATAAACGCCCGTGCCTGCACCTGCCCGCGCTTATTGAGACCCGCGATCAGCATGACAGGGGAGAGAGAGGCGTACTTACGCTTGAGGGTCTTTTGAAAAATCGTCATCCGATCACCCCGGCTCGGAGTCAGGCGACGGATCGTATGACTGTGCCAGTCCCCGATGTACTGAAGCCGCCCTGCGCTCTGTGTTCTGACTTTGCGCACCACTTTGTTGATATGCCGCTCGTCGAACAAGACCGCATTGGGGTGCTGGATCGCATTGGGCCCTGGAGTGCCCGCATAGGCGATGATCCATTCGCCATTGTCCATCTGAAAGCCCATCAAAGCCCCGCCTGTCTCAACATGCTGGGCGCTTTGGACGGCATCCTCAATCTGTTTCCACGCTCGTTTGGTGATATACAGCGTCGTCATCTGGCCGTCAACCTCCTTGCGCTGTTCCCTACTATCGTATGTACAACAAGGCGCGGGCGGTACGGATTGGACGGAGGGAAGATCATCCTACAACCACAAAAAGCCGGAGATTCTGCCGCCATCCCTGTGCAGAAGCCCCGGCTTTTTGCCGTTTTTCATTCCCGTATGATTCTTTGTCAGTCACAACAACCGCAAAGCATCGTCCAACCAAGCAAGTACCGTCTGCCCTCTCCTTTCTTACTGCATCGGATCAGATGCTGTCGCTCCATCCTGCACCACGATTGGCGGCTGATCAAAGCCCGTCCAATCGGTGCCCGCTCCATCCATCTCCGTATAGCGCAAGTGAATGGTGATCTTGGTGCGCTCATGCAGTTCGCCCACTAGTAGCGTATGGTTAGACGCAAGCACGTCCACTTTTGTTTTCAGACTGTCAAGATCGTCCTTGATCTCGGTCAGCTCCATACTCATCTGGGTTAGATCTGTGCGGAACTCGGCCATCTGCGCCCGGAACTCCAGCACATCATCCCGCACCATATCCAATCTGCTCTCCAACTCGATCGCACTCCCTTTACTCATCGCAGCAACACTCCCGTCTCTCTCTAGGGTTTCCACGTCCCCCATAAAAGAAGCGTAGCATTGCTTAAAAACTTTCCATGGGGCAAAAAAAGCTTATTTTTTTGAATAACGATCAGCAATCTTTTTTATCGCGTACGGCAAGAGGTGTATACACAAGCATCGTTGATAGCATGTAACAAGTTAGAATGGTATCTCGTCAAAAGTATTGCTGGCGATATCAACGAGTTCGAGTTTACCTGTAACGGTGGGATATTAGGTAGTAGGAGCGGGTGATTCATGAAAAAGAACATCATGAAAATGGTAGCGCTTGGAACACTTGGTCTAGTGGTAGGAGTAGGTTCCTATCAACTGTTCAAAACGGATGTTGCGATCGGTTATACATCCTCCCGACAATTCGAAAATATCGGCGAGCTCCATGAAAAAGCAAAACTGATTGTTACCGGAGAAGTTGTGACCCAACAAGTCGAACCCATGCAGAATGAGCAATTGGGTATCACGATGGATGCGTTAACCAAAACTACTTTTAAAATCAACAAAGTATACAAAAACGATAAAACAACGCAATTCAAACCGGGTGACGAGATTACCGTCTATGAGCCAGCTGGAATTGTTGAGGAAGGAATAGCTGATACGTATTTCTCAACAGATGGATATCGACTTATGGAAAAAGACGCAACATACCTCTTGTTTTTAGAAAGTGGTGTGAAGCAAGGAGACTGGGTGGTCTATGGTTACCAAGGTAAGTACAATATTGATAAAAAGGATCGCGATGAAGCCAAGTTTCTTCAAGGCCATTATAAGGTCCGGTTCGATAAGCTGCAAAGGGAAGCCAAGGAGAAGTACGATTCCTTCGCACAGGAAACGCTATAGAGAGGACGTTGCCTTGACCACAATGCAAGGGCGTCCTTTTTTCATTTCAAAGATAAACATTGACCTTTTCCCCAAAACGTTCTTAAATGGGAATGATATCATACTCATTTTTTGAAGATTTACACAAATCTGCTTTTATGGAAAAAGGAGGAGCAGCAACATGTCAGACGTAAGCAATGCCAGTCAGCCCGTGACTCCTGTACCAACAGCGAAGCCAGTGAAAAAGAGGCGGTGGCTCCTATATAGTCTGCTTGGACTTGGTATTGTGGTTGGAGGTACTTTTGTAAGCGTATACATGTATGCCGCAAAGAGTCTTCCCATCACCAGTGGACAGCTCATCATCCCAGGTCTAGATTACCCGGTGACGGTGTACCGTGACAAGCGTGGTGTGCCGCATATTGAGGCACAGACCAGCCAGGACCTGTATGTGGCACAGGGATATGTGACCGCCCAAGACCGTCTGTGGCAGATGGATTTGAGCCGTCGGGCAGTGGCAGGCCGCCTGTCTGAAGTGATGGGGGAGTCACAGGTGGCGACCGATACATTTTTCCGTACCCTGCAGCTCTACCGTATGGGTGAAAAATCGGTCGAAGTCTCGTCACATGACACCAGTGTCGCGCTGATGGCCTATGCCGAAGGGGTCAACACATACATAGCCGAAGCGATCGGCGAAAATAAGCTGCCGCCGGAATTCAGTCTGCTTGGCTACCAGCCGGAAGCATGGAAACCGGCTGATACGGTCGCAATCTACAAGCTGATGGCCTACCAGCTCAACCGGACGTGGGCGAGCGAGGTGTTTTTGTATCAGCTTCGCCAAAAGGTAGGGGATGAGCTGGCCCGTCAACTGTTGCCTGTCTATCCAGTGGGGGCGGTTACGATCATCCCAGACGATGAGACCCCGTCCAACAAGATGCCCAACCGTGAGCTTCCCCCAAGCGGCACAGGGGTGAATCTCGATAGTCTGATGCAGGCCGCCGTCTTCCCTGATGAGTCGCTTGGCTCCAACAACTGGGTCGTCTCCGGTACCAAGACCGCATCCGGCAAACCACTGCTCGCCAATGACCCCCATCTGGGCATCTCCGCCCCATCCATCTGGTACCAGTCCCACCTCATCGTAAACGGCCCCGAAGAGAAGCTGAATGTGATCGGCGTCACCTTCCCCGGCAGTCCAGGCATCATGATCGGACATAACGAGCAGATCGCCTGGGGCGTGACCAATGTCAACCCCGATGTCCAAGACCTCTATATCGAAAAACGCAATCCCGACAACCCGCAGCAATTCGAGTACAATGGAAAGTGGCTAGACGCCAAAGTCTTCCAAGAGGAGATCAAGGTCAAAGACAAACCATCGATCCCGCTGGAGGTCGTCGTTACCCATCACGGCCCGATCGTCTCCGAGGTGACAGGAGCAGAGGGCGACCGTCCCCAAGAAGCGCTCGCGCTCAAATGGACCGTCTACAACCCGTCTAACGAGTTGGATACTTTTTTACGGATCAATCAGGCAAGCAACTGGCAGGAGTTCCGTGAAGCGCTCAAGGACTACCATCTGCCCGCCCAAAACTTCGTCTACGCAGGTACAGACGGCGTCATCGCCTACCACGCGACAGGTGATGTCCCGATCCGCGCCAAAGGAGATGGTCTGCTCCCCGTACCGGGCTGGACCGATGAGTATGAGTGGACATCGATGATTCCTTTTGACGAGATGCCCGAGCTGATCAATCCTCAATCAGGCTTTATCGCCACCGCGAATAACAAAATCATCGGGGATCCCTACCCGTATCACATCACCCACAGCTGGTCAGAGCCGCACCGTGCTGCCCGGATCGTCGAAGTGCTCTCCCAAAAAGAAAAGCTGACCGCAGATGACATGCGCCGCCTGCAAGCCGATTATGTCAACAAGCAGGCAGAAGAAGTGCTTCCGTTGATTATCCCATCCATCCAGCCAGAACAGCTCAATGAGACACAAAAAGCGGCACTCACCATGCTCGGCTCGTGGGATCAGGTAGACAGCGCCGAACAGGCTGCCCCACTGCTTTTTCATCTCTGGTGGAAGCATCTCATGGCTACCCTCTACACAGAACAAATGGGAGATGCTCTCTACAAGCGCATGACCGACCAGCATAATGTCACCTTTGTCATGCTTAAGCACGCAGCCGACGGACAAGAGAACGACTGGATCAAAGGCGCAGGCGGTCTTACGCGACTCGTTACCACCAGTTTTCAAAAGGCGGTCAACGAGGCGGTTACACTTCAGGGGAATGACCCATCCAAGTGGCAATGGGGCAGCTATCACCAATTCGGCCCACAACATACGATCGGTAAAGCAGTGAAACCACTGGGCTGGCTGCTCAACACCAAGGCGGTTCCCGTCGGAGGAAGTCGAATTACAGTTGGCGCGATGGTTTATTCACAAGATAACGGACTCGTCAATAGCTCTGCGCCTTGGCGTCAAGTCGTAGACCTCGCCCAGATTGCGACCAACTCGATGGATGTCAATACACCAGGTCAATCAGGTCATTTCCTGAGTCCATGGTACGCCGACCAGCAGATGATGATGATTAACGGAGACATGCAGCCACAGCTTTTCACCCCAGAGCAATACCGTACAGGCGAAATATTAATGTTACAGCCAAAGTAACTTTACAAAAACCAAAAAAATTCACAATAGAATAGGCATTGACAAAATGTCAGAAAAAATAGTTAATGTAAGTATGTAAAAAATATTCATTATGAGGAGGAATTTTCATGGTACGTAATGTATTAGCACGTCCACTTGCGGCCGCAGTCATGGTTGCGGCCCTCGCCATCCCTTCTGTAGCCGGTGCAGCAGCTCCAGCTCCAGTGCTTCACAATGACAACGCAACAGCAAAAGCGGGTGACTGGTACCACGGTGCTCTGCCACCAAACGTGGATTACAGCAAGCCGGTTATCCTGTTCGTACAGGGTCTGCACTCTGACTACACCACTTGGTACAACTCCAATGGTTACTATGATGCCGCTTACAACATGGGCTACCGTACTGCCTTCGTTCAGCTGAAAGACGCAGACGGCGGCGGTGGATCCCCTTGGACGAACGGTCCAATGCTGGCTAGTGTCATCAAAAAAGTAGCTGCTTACTACGGCGTATCTAAACTCAACATCATCGCTCACTCCAAAGGCGGTATCGACACTCAATCCGCTCTCATCCACTATGGTGCGTATCCATATGTAAACGTGGTACACCAACTCTCCACTCCAAACAAAGGTTCTGAACTGGCTGACATGTCCTACGGCAGCTGGACTTGGTGGATCGGTGCGATCATGGGTCAACAGGACGACGCGGTATACAGCCTGCAGACCTCCTGGATGGCAAGCTTCCGTTCCCAAACAGACTCCCGCACTGAAAAGAACTATGCAAGAACCTACACCTCCGCAGGTTGGGGCGATGAAGGAATCGGTACGGCTTACTGGTACGCACACGCTGTGCTCCCAGGTGAAGACGATGGTGCTGTAGCAGAATACTCTGCACTTGGCCTGCCATGGGGGATCAAATCCTTCACAGCTGACATCTCTCACACTGAGATGAGACATGCTTCCCAAACCTGGAGCAAGGTCTATCCGAAGCTGACCACCTATTCCTACTACTCTGCTCCACAAGTACAAGCTGACGCAGTCGAAGCAGACGCGGTCATCGAGGCACCACAAGAGTCCTCCAACATGATCCTGCGCGGCGGTCAAGTGAAAGGACAAGCCCAAGACACCTTCGTCGTAGAAGACGGTCTCGACAGCATCACCCTCGATGTCATGACCGCTCACGAAGACAGCAACGTGGTGCTCGTAGCTCCTTGGGGCAAACGCATCACAGCTGAGAAAAAAGGCAAATCCGGTGAAACTACTGATATCTTCGGCAAAGCTTCCCATAACTACTTCCAAATCGAAAAACCTGAAAAAGGTACCTGGACGATCGAAGTAGAAGGCAACGACGATGCTTACTTCATGTACGCAAACGTCCAAGACAGCGATGCAAAAGGCAAAGCGAAGGTAAAAGCCAACAAGAAAGTCTTCAAAAAAGGCGAAGTGGCTGACCTCTCCATCGAGTTCGACAAAGTTAAAATGGTTGCTGACAACGTGAAGAAAGCGAAAGTAACCAAAGCAAAAGCGAAGACCAACAAAGGTCAAGAGATCGCTCTCGCAGCAAAAGGCAACACCCTCACAACGAGCTTTGAAGTACCAAGCGAATCCGGCGTATACAACCTCTCCTTTGATGTAACCGGCATCAACGAAAACGGTGACGAATTCACCCGTTCCGTGAACTACAACTTCGCGGTTGCTGACGAAAACGGCAAAGTAGAATAGTTTTAACCACATTGTATTCATTGAAAAATCCGCTGTCCTTATTGGGAGGAAGCGGGTTTTTCGCGTTTTACATTGCTTTTTTACCAATAAATTTCTAAAATAGTGAATAGACTCTAATAATAGGCAATGGATGTGCCAAAGCCCTACTTATAACTTGGTGAAAGACAGCCTGAAAACGAGCGTGCGACAGCCAAAGTGAGTAGCCGAGGGGCTGCTTCTTTTTGGCTTTTTTCGATATGACATATTTCGAGGGGTTTCCAACCACATGCAGAACGTTCAATTACAGACTGAGACGCTTTTCCACCATGCGTTCCAACATGCAGCGATCGGAATGGCATTGGTTTCTGATGAAGGCCGATTTTTTCAAGTGAATCCGTCCCTCTGTGTACTCGTGGGGTATACGGAAGAAGAGTTGCTGAACGTCAGCTTTCAAGATATCACCCATCCGGAAGATCTGGCGAAAGATCTGGAATTCTTAGAACAGCTCCAGGACGGACTTATTACGAATTATCAAATGGAGAAGCGCTATATTCATAAAGACGGACATATTGTCTGGGCGCTCTTGAGTGCATCTCTTCTGCGGGACCAACAGGGAACCCCACAGTATTTGATGGCCCAGATTCAGGATATCAGCCAGCGGAAAAAGGCGGAACAGCTGTTACAAGAACGGGAGCAGCGGTATAAATCCCTGTTTCAGAATAACCCTGACCTCGTGTATTCCTTTACCTTGGATGGAGAGCTGGAGAGTGTCAATGGGGCCTGTGAGCGGATCACCGGATATCGTCCGGAAGAACTGTTTGCGATCACCCCGATGTTCCTAGAAGAGGACATGCGTCAGCTCATCCGGGAATACGACCCCACCCAATGCTCCAAGGTTCAGCATTACGAGATCTGTATCCCGCATAAGGAAGGACATTTGATCCATCTGGATGTCACCAACGTACCCATTCTTGTCGATGGAGAAATCATCGGCATCTACGGGATTGCCAAAGAGACAACTAAGCAGCATCAGCTGGTCAAAGAGTTGAGAGAAAACAAAGAAAGATACCGCCTGCTCGCCGACTATTCCACAGATATGATCGTCAGATGCGGCCCGGACGGCATGCTGCTGTATGTCTCTCCCGCATCCGAGAAGCTGGTGGGATACAAGCCGGAAGAGGTGATTGGCACCAACAGCGAAAGCTATATTCACCCTAAGGATCTGCCTGAGATTATGCCATATCACCGCGGAGAGGCAGAGATTACAGAGAAGCGCAGTTTAACCTTCCGTTTTCGCAAAAAAGACGGAACTTATTTATGGATCGAAGCCAATTGCAATGCCGTCCGTGAAAACGCTACCGGACCGATCATCGAAATTGTTAGCGTTTTCCGTGATATTACGGAGCGGATCGAACGGGAAGAGGCACTGCGTAAAAGCGAAAAACACCTGGCCTTGGCGCAACGGATTGCCCATATCGGAAGCTGGGATTGGAATATTGAGTCAGACGAGTTGGTCTCTTCGGATGAGTTTCACAATATTATGGGAACGGATCAGACCAGCATCTACTCCCTTGCTACCTGCCTGCCATACATTCATCCCGATGACCGTCCACATGTGGAGCGTGCGATCCAAGAGGGGATTGAAGGGGACTACTATTACGCTGATTTTCGGATCATTCGCTCGGATGGCACGATCCGTTTCGTCGAAGAATTGGGCAAGGTCATCGAATACGAAGACGGCAGACCTGTCCGCATGATCGGCACCACCCAAGACTTAACCCTCATCCGGCAAGAACAGCAAAAACGCAAAGATGCAGAAGAACTCTACACCCTCATCTCGGAAAATTGCATGGACATGATCGGATTAAATACACCAGATGGGATTATTCAATATGTTTCCCCTGCTGTGAGAGCGGCGCTCGGCTATGAACCCGAAGAGATGATTGGCACACGGGTTATGGATTATTATCATCTCGATGATCAGCTGTCCCGTGCCCGCAGCAACCGTGGTGAGAACGACCACGAAATCAAAACGTGCCGGATTCGTCATAAGGACGGTACATACATCTGGTTTGAGACGACCTTCAAAGCGATCCGCAATGAAAAAGGCGAAGTGGAGAAAATCCTCGGTGTCGCCCGCGATATCTCCAAACGGATTAAAGCAGAAGAAGAGCTGATGCAAAAGGAACTCATGCTGCGCACCTCGGAAAAGCTGTCCGTCGTCGGCCAGATGGCAGCCGGGATCGCCCACGAAATCCGCAATCCGCTCACCTCCCTCAAAGGCTTCCTGCAGCTGATGATCTCCGGTGTCAGTGAAAAAGAGACCTATTACCGGATTATGCAGTCCGAGCTGAACCGAATTGAAGAAATCCTCAACGAGCTATTGGTTCTGTCGAAGCCGCAGGAGATGAGATTCGGCCAAAAAGACCTACAGACGATCCTGCTGCATGTGAATACCCTGCTGGAGACACAGGCAATCATGAACAACATAGAGATCGTCACCAACCTCTATCCGGAAGAAATCAGCATCACTTGCGATGAAAACCAGCTCAAGCAGGTCTTCATCAATATGGTGAAAAACGCGATTGAAGCCATGCCAGATGGCGGCACGATCCACATCAGCCTCTGTCGGGAGGATGAGACGGCAGTCATCCAGATCAACGATCAAGGCATCGGCATCCCAGAAGAGATCCTGTCCAAAATCGGTCAGCCGTTCTTCACTACCAAAGAAAAAGGCACCGGCTTAGGCCTTATGGTCAGCAACAGCATCATCGAGAAGCACCAAGGCAAGATGTCGATTCAAAGCAAGCTGGGAGTGGGGACGACGTTTACGGTTATCCTGCCGATTTCCTAACCACCTGCTTACCGTAACCCTCTGTGGCGATGCATCCACAGAGGGTTTTTGCCATGCAATTTTTCCCATTCGTCTCGTACAGGCACACATAGGCGACCGCCCACATATGTATAGCGTATATACGTGACTTAACAGCAGGAGGTGGAAGCTGTGTCTGGCATCTTCATGGCGCTTTCCCTGATCTTCAAAGAACTGGTGATGTTCGTTGCTTACGTGAAAAATAACGCCTTTCCTCAACCGCTCCAAGATGTGGAGGAAGAAAAGTACCTCAAGCTGATGGCAGTCGGTGATCCATATGCCCGCAACAAGCTGATCGAGCATAATCTGCGGCTGGTTGCCCATATTGTGAAGAAGTTTGAAAACACGGGTGAAGACAGCGAAGACTTGATTTCCATCGGGACGATCGGGTTGATCAAAGCGATTGAGAGCTACCAAGTGGATAAAGGGACCAAACTGGCCACATACGCGGCGCGATGTATCGAGAACGAAATCCTCATGCACCTGCGCAGCCTGAAAAAGACCAAAAAAGACGTCTCGCTCCACGACCCCATCGGTACCGATAAAGAGGGCAACGAAATTACTTTAATCGATGTCCTCGGCACGGAAACCGACGAAGTGGTGGAAGCCGTGCAGCTCAAGCTGGAGAGCAACAAGATCTACCAGCATATTCACATCCTCGACGAACGGGAAAAAGAAGTGATCATCGGACGGTTCGGACTTGATCAAGACAAAGAGAAAACCCAGCGCGAAATCGCCCGCGAACTGGGCATCTCCCGCTCCTACGTATCACGTATCGAGAAGCGTGCGCTGATGAAGCTCTTCCACGAGTTTTATCGGACGAAACAGACCCAGGGGCGATAGGGGAACATTGGATACGACGGTAATGGAAACATACGAAACGAACGAGCAAGAAGGTAGAGATAAAGGGTAAAGGTATAGGGTAAGGGGTAGAAAATTAGGCCATAAACATGAACGGGGATTTGAAAAGACACCCCTGCGCTGTTCCGGAGAAGGAATGGGCAGGGGTGTTTGCCTTTTTTATTACCCAATAAAGAAACATGTGGTAAAATTTATAAAAGTAAATAATTCAAGTATTTTCTAACGGATGATACGTATATCGTTTGAGGGTGAATAATAATGTTTCCGATCGACTACGAGCAGCTAAGAGTAGAGCTAAGACAAAAAATAATAGATATACTCAACGAGTCTGGATTTACTGCCAAAGCAATTGCGTCTAGGATCAATATGACGGAAGCAGTTATAAGCAAATTCCTAAATAAAAAGCAATCCATAAAGTTGACCAAGCTTGATGAAATAACAAGCGCATTAGAGTTACCAGAAGGATACTTTTACCGTAACTATGTGGGGGAGTGTTATAACACAGATACTGGTAAATTGAGGAAGGAGAAAACAAAAGAGTTTATCATCCGAAGCTATACAGTAGGGTATACAGATATCGCTGAGCAGTTAGTTTCTGAACTCATTGATTTCTCAAAGAGCAATATGATAATCGTGTACGAGATAGCAGAATATTTTTTTGCCCAAAGGCAGTATCAAGTAGCGAAAGGCTTGTATCAGCGGATTGTGAGTGAGGAAACGAATACGCTGGCTGACCACTACTCCATCGGGTATCTGCGCTACTTCCAGATCGTCAGAGACAATATAGGCAAAGCTTACGAACCTTCCGTCAGACTGGAGAACCATGCTGAGCAGCTGCCAAACAAAGAATTGAAAATGGAAGCTTATATGCTCTTGGCTAAATATTGTTATGTTACGGAAGACTGGGAGCGAATGTCTCGTATCACAGATTTATGGGTGACTCTTACCAAACCAGATGATGGTGAAATGTATGGCTATAGCCTGTTATACAAAGCCAGTTCCTTTCACAGAATCGGTAACATAGACGAAGCGATCCGACTGACTTATCAATACGAAACGGTTGATCAAAAATTTAGTGAAATAGCGAAAGGAAACCGCATGATCTATGCGATTGATCAAGGTGAAATCGAGTTAATACCAGAGCTGATCGCCTATGCTAAAAGAATAAATGCTGTTGATGAAGTGTTTAGACCTGTGCTGAACAGTTATCTGAAAAACAGTATGTATGATCAGTTTCAGTCTTTTCTAAAGGACATCTCTCTCTATTTAAAACCTATTACTACAAACGATTTACCTTTTACAATAAAAAATTATTTGTATTACCACTATTTAACCGCTGTCTATTATGTTCGCATAGATGAAAATATCAATGCTATTCCGCAGTTGCTGAGTGCGGTATCACTGGCAGAACGCTTGGAAGACTACAACTTTATGAAGAAATGTCTTTACCTTTTCTATGAAAATTCTGCTTACGCGACTCTGGAACAAAAGCGGGAAGTAAAGCAGTTTGTTGAAGGAGGTGATCTACCGATATGAAAAATAAGTTTTCATACATGCTGATAACTCTGATGGCGTTAGCCTCAACGATCAAGATGGATGATTTTGGAATGAACTGGTAAAATGTAATCTTCTCTAGGCACTCATATTGTTTGGGTGTCTTTTTTATATCAAAATTAACTTTTATTATTTCGAAACCAAAAACGGAAATTCCAATTAAGATCATAAATGGAAGGAGGTTGTGGTTTCATTGATAATTGATCCAAACGTAATTCGTATCGAGTTACGCCAGAACATTCAAGTCCTATTAGAAGCGAAAGACTGGAAGCGTAAGCAACTGGCAAAAGCTTCTGGTCTAGATCGTGTGACCATCAGCAATATCCTAAACTCTAAACAAACCATGCAGCTGAATCAATTGGATGCGATCACCCAAGCGTTTGAGTTGCCGCAGGGGCATTTTTATGATTACTTCATTGCAGAATGTTGTAATGATCAAGGAAGGCTCAGGCCGGGGAAGCTAGGGGAGTTTGTTCTAAAGTGCAGCTTACTGAACAAGCATCGGACGATTGGAATGCTAATGAATGTCTTATTAGAAGATGAAGACCAACATAAGATCATTACTATACTTCTAGACATTGCCGAGAAGCTATACCAGACTCCTGAGAAGAAGACCGCATTACCCTACTATGAGAAAATCATTGCCATTGATCAGAAACGAGGAGAACGGGTAGCCTTATCTCTTTATCGCCGCTTCATGATCGTAAAGGAACTGGACCTTCGGCAGAAGGGGCGAGAAGCATTCATTCAATTTCTTCCCTATCTCAATATACTAAGCCAAGAAGGAAGCGAGAATCTTCTCTTCGATGCATACCGCCAAGTTCTTCTGTATTACGAAATAGTTGAAGAATGGAAAAGCCTATTGCATCATGCGTATGAGTTTGAGCGGTTATCAAGACGAACCAATGATCGAGTTGCATGGAGTGAGGCTCTCGTTTTCCAGATCACAGCATGTATAGGACAGAGGGATTATTTAAAGGCATTGCAGATCATTGAGCAACTTTCACTAATGGGGGATGAATACGAACGTATAGCGGAAGGGAAGAAGCTCCTGGTACTTATTACGATAGGGCGGGTTCAGCAGATTGAAACTTATCTAGGGTGGGCTAGGTCGAGGGAAGAAAAAGTTCAACTAATTCCAGCAGCTATAAATAGCTACCTACAACATAAGATGATCAAGGATGCTTCAGTTTTCATGGAGAGCAATGGGGATGATCTAGAAGATGGAATTCATGCAACCGATTATGATAAGCAGGGTTTAGTGATGCGACTAATTGAAGCCAGGTCAGAGTATTACTTTGCCACAGGTGATATGTTTCTAGCTTTATTTGACTTGGGCAACTTAATTGAGCAATCGTGGAAGCTTGGAAACATCAAACGGATGAAGCAGCTAGCAGAAAAAGTAATCCATTTATTTATGGTTCATCTCAAAATGATGACAACAGTCTTTGGAAATACGACAAAAGAAAAAGACGTTCCCCCATCCGCCAAGACAAAGGGAACGCCCGATCAAACATGATACATGTACATTGTAACGAGAAACGGTTAGGCAGGCAATGTACAAATGGAAGCCATCTAACCTAAGCCTGAATCAGATCCGTAATATCAACTCGACCGACTCGACCGGAGTCTTCAAATTTAATTTTCGCTTGATAAGGATTGTACAGATCGTCGTTAACGAATCCGACAAGGATCCCAGCTCGTCCCCTATGCTTTAACTTTTGAGGGTTGAGGGGCTCGACACGGTATCTGTTTCCGTGGATCAGCTCTGCCTTACTGACTGTTTCGCCTTTAACCTTACTCGTTACTACTACTCGCCTTATAATTCCATGCTCGTCCTTATAGGATCGAATGTCATTAAATCTCATAGTCATCCCCCTCGCCTTAGTATTTCTATAAAAACAAAAATACCCCCTCTAATTGGAATTATATTCCGATTAGAGGGGGTATTGTTTGGTGTATTATGAAGTAAAACGAACGGATATTTATCTGGTAGTCCTATTTAGTTATCTATAGAACGATGACACCATCTCCTGTGTGGGGATGGTTTTTTTACATATAGAACACGACTCACGAACGTAGCACTTCGTGTTAAACAAATTCAATAAACACTATGTTCGAGATTAAACACAAACAAATGGACAAAACAGGAAATGAATGCGCATGCATACGATAAAAACCGATCCTTTATTAAGAAAAAACAGATATCGTTAGCTCTTGTGCATTTACTAAAATAAAACAACATGATATATTCATTTTGTGATTATTATGTTCTTACCATTTAAACAACTCAGAAAATGAACGGGGGTTCTCCTTTTGACATCATCGTGGATTCGTAAAATCACCGCTGCCTCTCTCACCGCCGCCCTTGCTCTTGGCATCACCCTGCCGCTGGCGCAGGCTCCTGCTGTCCAAGCCGTCACGTACGACAGTCAGACGGTTGCATTTGGCCCTGGGTTTTCTGAAAATGTCGTGGATGCGTTCGTCCGCTATATCGACGCGGCACAGTTTACGATTGACGGTGCATTTTATGAGATTCGCTATCAGCCGATTGTAGATGCATTCATCCGCGCCAAAAACCGTGGGGTGCAAATTCGTCTGATCACGGACACCGACTACATCACCAACACCTTCACCCAGCAGCTCATCAGCGCCGGAATCGCGGTCAAAGGCGACAACCGCAGCGCCCTGATGCACAACAAATACGCGATCCTCGACGGCAACAAGCTGTGGATGGGTTCGGCCAATGTGACCGACACCGACAATGCCAACAACTACGACAACACCATCCTGTGGGAATCCCAGCAGCTGGCCGATATCTACAAGACGGATTTTGAAGAGATGTACGTGTACGGACAATTCACCCGCACAGCTTCTCCATCCACCCCGGATCAGCAAAAAGTAAGTGTGAGCACCTCCACCCGCACCATTCCGGTAGAAGTCTATTTTGCACCAGAGGATAATCCGATCCAGCAGCTGATCAATCTGGTCAACAATGCGAAATACAATATCTACTTTAATTACTTCAGCTTCACCGATGACAATCTGCGCCAAGCGATTATCGATGCGAAAAACCGTGGGGTGAACGTCGAGGGGATCTTCGACTCCAGCCAATACGGCTCCAATGGCCCATACGGTGAACTGGCGTATCTGGCGAATGCCGATATCCCGGTAAGCATTGCAGAGAACCGCTTCAATGGCAAAATGCACAACAAGGTGCTCATCGTCGACAAGGGCTACACCATTGGCGCTGTGGCAACCGGTTCGTTCAACGCCTCTGCCAATGCCAACGACACCAACAGCGAAAACCTGATGATCATCCGCGACAAAGCGACAGCGGACGCTTATTACGATGAGTTCCTGCGCATCCGTGGCGATTATGGTCGCGGTACGGCTTCCATTGACAAAACCACGGTAGGCCTCGGCACGAAGCAGACGGTCAAAGTCACCCTGCGTGCTCCGTCCACTTATCCGATTAATAAAATCAAGGTGATGGCCCCGCCGAAGTGGCCAGATCCAACTGCGTCCACAGTGACGGCGGTGAAGAGTGACGGAACGAACGTGTCGGGCAATCTGACGTTCTCCGGCAACTACGTCTATTTCACCAATGCCAATCTGCTGGGCAACCAAAGCGTGACCTTCACGTTCAACAACTGGACAGCACCAACGATTGCCGGAGACTATACCTGGTACATCGAGACCGTGACCAGCAGCGCGGCTGATATGTATGATTATTTGCCAGTACAGCTTCAGGCGGCGACAGTGACGGTGCAGTAGTATAGACAATAATAGGAAGAGCCACTCCAGTTTATGGGGTGGCTTTTTTTGACCCTTATTTTATGTACCAAATCATACATGTGTCGAATGTTTTAATGAAGGTATATAATTTTAATTTGAGAGAATGTCATTTAGATACTGAACTTAAGTCAATAGGATGTGACACTTAATTATGGTTAATATAAAAAAACTGATCTTATCTTATTTAGCGGTAACAATAATCTGTTTAACTGTTTCATCTTATGTTGGCTCTGCGGCATCAAACATTCAGAATGTGAAAGAATCAAATGTGGATCAAGGATTTGTCCAAAAAATGAGCCAATATGTAAAGTTAGATAGTAAAAAGAAACGATACTATTTAAGTAATCAAGCGGTCAACATCCTAACTCAGGAAGAATTAGATCAAGTTTTGCAAATCATAAAAGAAACCAATAGCATTTTGAACCGACATCAAAGCGAATTCATTGTAAACAATGGAAAGTTCACATACAAGCATCCAGATCAAGGTGGCATGCGGATCTCCACTATTAATACCAAGGCTTATTGGGACTACGATCTTTTTTGGTGGGGACACCGTTTTTATTTCCATACGAATCTGATTCGGGCTATTAAATCACATCCACTCTATATTGCGGCGGGTGCGGCAATGACCACAGGTACAATTAACGCGATTCTCACCTCTAGTGGATTACCTGGTTGGATTGCAAACATACTGGTGGCTTGTGGATTATTCACATTAGGAACGATTGTTTATACAGACAGGGGTAGAGGTGTATATGTCGATGCGTTTCACGGTACGGTAAGGTTCAAAGCGTATTCAGCATAGGAATCAGTGTGGGGGAGGGAGAAGGAATTGGCTGTTTATCGATCAGTTATACACAACATATTAGGTTTTCTCGCTATCATTTTGCTGGGAGAATATCATTTTCATTCAGCTTGGGAAATATCAATTGGCATGACCATCATCGCATTATCTGTCATTTTTTGGTCTATAGACTATAAAAGAGCAGAGAAAATGAACAGCTATTTATGGAACGTCCTTTTTCTATATCTCTTCATGGATTTCCTCATCATTTGGCAGTTAGTTAATTAGCTCGAGAATAGATGTTCAAAAAAACGAATGCAAAACATCCATAACAGATGGGAGGACATCTAATATGGATGTTTTTTCTTTCCACTCAGCATACCTTTTCCTTCCATTTTGCTTTAGAATACGAGTTGATAGAACCAACCAACTCGAAGAAAATGGGGGTACCTGGATGAAAAAATTTCTCCTGTCGACGCTTGCCTTGCTGCTCATCTCTCTGGGAGTGTTGCCTGCACAGGCGGCTACTGAGCCTGTTATGACTCCGAAAAAGCTTGCGATTTATTATGGCTGGCCTTCGCTGGTCAATGATGCGACTACACTTCAGCAGGCGAAGGATACGTTTGGGCAGTTTGACGTCATTGTGTTTGGTGATACGATTGAGGATACCAGCCACGGTGATCATGCCAACACCCAAGAGATTATTGCCGACCTCAATACCAAGGGCAAAAAAGTCTTCGGCTATGTCGACCTCGGCGTCTCCACGCAAAACCTGACCTATGAACAGCTGCAGGCCAAGGTAGACGCCTGGGATGCGATGGGCGTCTATGGAATCTTTTTCGATGATGCAGGCTACGATTATCTCGTGACCCGTGCTCGGCAGAACACGATGGTCGATTACGCGCACGCCGCAGGTCTCAAAGTGTTCATGAATGCATGGAGGATCGACGACGTACTGGCAGATGTGGATGAGACAGGTGCTGCCGTGCCGACCAAGGTAGGTGCCGGTGACTGGTATCTCGCGGAAAGCTGGCTGATCGCAGGCGGCAAGTACACCTCGGTATCCAGCTGGGCGACAAAAGCAGACAAGGCCCTTGCCTACCACCGTTCCAAAGGAGTAGAGATTGCAGTTGTTTCGACCAATGTTTCCAGAGGGGCAACCCCAACGGACAGCACCACCGATCCGTTCAAAATGGCGTGGTGGGCTGCCGCGATGTACGGTTTCCCGTTCCAATGGACAGATTATTCGTACTCCAGCGGCAACAACCAGCTCCATGTCTACGCAGATCCGAGTAACAGCTATGGAACCACCTTCACAGGAGATCCGTCCCATCTCAATAACGCCACCGTCAACGAGCGCATGACCGATAAAGGTAAAATTCGCGTCAATGGTGATGGCTCGACTACAGGCACAGGTGGATTCGAAGTGGTGACCCTGCCGCCAGGCTATCCGACGATTACCGTCAACGGGGATGCAAGCGACTGGAGCAGTGTGCAGGCAGCGGCAACAGGCACAACCACCGTAACCACGCTCAAAGCTGCCAATAACGCCACCAACCTCTATCTGCTCGTCCAAGGCACAAGCCTCAACGTCAAGGGACAGTTCTATCTCGACACCGACAACAACAACGCGACAGGCTACCTCGCTTCCTACTGGACAGCAGGCGGTGCCGACTATCTGATAGAGAACAGCTCTCTCTACAAATACACCGGTGCCAACAACAGCTGGTCCTGGCAGTTTGTCACGTCGCTTCCAACCAGCCAATACGTGAAAAATGCCACCACAGTGGAAGCCTCCCTCCCGCTCACGACGCTTGGGATTACTAAAGGAAGCACGATCCGCCTCGGCTACATCAAGGCTGACTCCCGTACCGAGCGCCTTCCAGCGTCGAATGTAGGCTTGCCCGCTGTGACGCTGCTTCCATAGAAGTGAGACTCGCTTTCGCTTGCAAGAGTAGTAGGATTTGCGGGAATGGGCAGCGAAATGAGAAGAGGAATGGCAAACATACAACCTAGGAGGACAACCAACATGGCAGTGAAAAAACTGGAACACGTGGGCATCATGGTTCGCGACATCGAAGCGTCTATTGCTTTTTATACCAATGTGATCGGTATGGAGCTCAAAGGCACGCTTGACCACACCAATGGCGTCATCAAGCTGGCGTTCCTCGGCTTCAAAGGTCACAACGAAACCGAGCTGGAGCTGATCCAAGGCTACAACTCCGACCTGCCGGAAGAGGGCAAAGTACACCACATCGCCCTCACCGTAGACGATCTGGAGGAAGAGATCGAGCGTATCAAAGAGCTGGGCGTCGAGCTGATCGACAGCGAGATCACTACCCTGCCGAACGGCGCACGCTATTTCTTCTTCCGCGGCCCTGACCGTGAGTGGATCGAGTTTTTCGAGCCTGCACGCGGGTAAGGATTTGGGTAGCACGGTTGCATTTTTCTGACGGCTGGCTTATGCTGAAATCATGTGACAATTCTACCCAAACCGATACGTATTCAAACCGATACTTATTCGACAGGAGCGATGAACCGTGGAGGCAATCAGTGTACAGATCATCAGTTAATCCATGCCCTGATTTGGGGCGTGCAGCTTTTTCTTTTTGAAAAAAATAGCTGAATAACTGATGATGTACAGGATGCCGGCATTGCTTTCTGTCTCTTTATTTTTGACGGAAGCAAGAGGGCTTCTTTCCGCATGCACTAGTGCGGGGAGGGCCTTTTTGCTATGCCTGTCAAGTCCATAAAAGCATGACAAGGCATTCCTGTAAGCCATCGGATCTGACCAAATGGAGGATGCGAACGATGAAATGGCTTACGTGGGATCGTAATTTGCAAGTACGGCTGTTCGGCGAGATGCTGATACAGATTTTCTTTTGGATGTTCTTTCCGTTTATGGCGGTGTATTTTTCAAACCAGTATGGCAAAGAGACAGCGGCCTGGATGCTGGCGCTGCCCTCGGTATTGGGACTGTTTGTAGGTCTCTTAGGGGGCTGGCTGGCCGATCGGATCGGGCGGAAAAAGACGATGATCGCCGGGATGCTGACACAGGGGCTGTTGTTTGTAATCTTTTGGTTCGCCTCGTCAGCAGGTTCGTGGTGGGAGTATCTGGCGTATGTGGGCATGAGCAGTGCCTACCTGATCTACCTGCCTGCAAGCCAGGCGATGGTGGCGGATTTGACTGAAGAAGCGGAGCGGCGGAGTGTGTTTGCCGTCTTTTATGCTGCGATGAATGTAAGTATTGTGCTCGGGCCGGTGCTTGGGGCGTATGTGTTCGAGCATCATCGGCTGTTGGTGACTCTGCTGTGCGGATTGGTGCTGATCGGCTATGCGCTGGTGATCGCTCTTTTTGTCAAAGAAACACTGCCCGTGCGCCAAAAACAGGAGCAGATGAAGCAACAGCGCGAAAATCCACTGGTGGCACAGTTACGCAGCTATCGTCTGATTTTCCTCGATAAGCCGTTTGCCGTCTATCTGTTGGCGAGTAGCCTAATCGCGGTCGTCTATATGCAGACCAGCCTGTACATGGCGGTATATGTCAGAGAAAATGTCCCGGTGCAGACGCTGTTCTCGTGGGCAGATGGCACGTTCACACTAGGTGGGACAGAGGTGTATGGCTGGATGATGGGCGAGAACGGGATACTGGTCATCACCTGCACGATGCTTGTGACCAGGTGGTTTCGGAACTGGAGTGACCGCAATGCCTTGATGCTGTCCGCGTGTCTGATTGGCACGGCGATGTTTGCGATGTCGTTTACTGCCAATGTCTGGATGCTGTTTGCTTTCATGGCGGTATTTACGCTGGGAGAGCTGATTCGCACACCTGTTGCACAGAGCTTTGTGAGCAAGTATGCACCTGCTGATCTGCGAGGACAGTACATGGGAGCGTCCAATCTCCAATTTACGTTGGGCAAATTTTTTGCTCCGTTGATCATCGGATTGGCCGGGACACTGCCGCCTGTTGGAGTATTTGGGGCGGTGCTTGTCTGCGCCTTGGTGAGTGCAGGGCTGTTTGCCTGGCTTTTTTCCATGATTGCCAGACAAAAATGAATGCAACCAAACATTTGAATATTTATCATCTGTCCAAAATGCGATAGAGTAGGGAGAAAGATGGGTTCGTCATTTTTTGCACGAAGCAGGTGATTTTTGTGACAAAGAGCAGACAGCTTCAGTTTAATCTTCAGATCGGCAGTCAAAAGCCAGAGAGCATCATTAACCGCAGCACGGCCTGCCCGTTTTGCGACCGTGATAGTCTGACCGACATCATCGAGGAACAAGGCCCGATCATGCTCCTCAAAAATAAATACCCGGTGTTGCAGGACACCTATCCGACCGTGCTGATCGAGACAGATGACTGTGACGCGGATCTGACCACCTATGACAAGGAGCATCTCTATCGGCTGATCCGTTTCGGCGTCCAGCATTGGCGGGCGATGGAGGAGAGCGGGGAGTTTACCTCTGTGATGTTTTTCAAAAACCACGGGCCGTATTCAGGCGGCTCGATTCATCATCCACATATGCAGATCATTGGACTCAACCATGTGGATTGCATGGAGCATACCCATGTCGATCATTTTGAGGGAGTGTTGATCGACGAGCAGCCAGGTGTATCGTGTAATCTTTCTACTCAACCGCGCATCGGTTTTTCCGAGTTTAACGTCGTTCTGCGTGACCGTGAGCAGATCGACCGGATGGCGGATTACATCCAGATGCTCACGCATTATGTGATGAATCATTTTCATAAGAGCTGCAACAGCTACAATCTGTTTTTCTACCGTTTTGGGGACACGATCAAGGTCAAGGTAATTCCGCGCTTCATCGTCTCTCCGGTCTTCGTCGGGTATTCGATCCCGCAAGTCCCCACCAATCTGGAGCATGTTGTCCGCGATATCCAAAACAGGTATTTGCAGCGGGAGATCTGCCCGTAACACAGTGCAACGGAGTTTCATACAATAAAACAAGTACCCAGCCTTCTACACATGGAGAGAAGGTTGGGTACTTTTTATTAGCCCGTGTTGGGGGAGAGAAGCAGGGTTCCATTGCTTACCTGCTTGAAAACTCGCAAGGATGCTTATACTGTCCGCTAGGAAATAAACAAAAGTGGGACGGGTCAAAAAGTTTCGGATAAGCAGATTCAAGCGAAGGAGTTTGCCCCTTGGCGGATTCAGGGAAGTGGGCCACTTTTGTTTATTTCCAAGCTGGGGGGATTTTCAAAGAGGTTCGCACTGGAACCCTGCTTCTCTGCCATCTTATGGGCAAGAAATCGTTTGGTAGGAATTTTGTGTTGGATATTACAAAGATGAAAACATACGACAAGGACTAAAGACCCTCACCGTAGGAAACGCCTAGATTTCAAAAACTTACTCAAACTTCATTACTAACTCATCCTGATTCCCCGCTGGCAGTACCACATCCACCGTGGTACCCTTCTCCACCTCACTGGCAAACTCAATGCTTCCCATGTGATCGCGGATGATCTTATAGGTCACCATCAGACCCAGCCCGGTGCCTTTTTCTTTGGTTGTATAGAAGGGTTCGCCAAGCTTGGGGAGGCGTTCTTGGGGGATGCCGCAGCCTTGGTCGATGAAGCTGATCTGGATGTGACCGGGTTCCTTCTGTTGTAGATGGATGTGCAGCTCCCCGCCGGTGGGCATGGCTTCGAGGGAGTTTTTCAGCAGGTTGATAAAGACCTGTTTTAATTGTTTATCCTCGCAGAAGAGGTCAGGTACGTCCGGTTCAAAATGTGTGATAATCTGCACGTTGTTCATGATCGCCTGCGATTCCATCAGGGAAATCACGTCCTGCAGCAGGGCGGCGGGCTGGTGGATGGAGAAGTGGGAGACCTGCGGCTTGGCGAGGAACAAGAGCTCGCTGACGATAAAATTAATACGGTCAAGCTCAGAGATCATGATGTCAAAATACGACTGGTACGGGCTTTCTGCCGTCTGCATCAGCTGGATGAAGCCGCGCAGAGAAGTCAGTGGATTTCGAATTTCGTGGGCGATTCCGGCGGCGAGTTGTCCGATGGCAGAGAGCTTTTCGGAATTGCGGAGCAGCTCTTCGGTGCGTTTGCGTTCGGTGATGTCGCGGCTGACCACCAGAATGCTGGTGACTTGACCCAGTTCATTGGTGATCGGGCTCAGCGACGCTTCGATGACCAGGTATTCCCCTGAGCCGTGACGTTGGCGGAACTCGGTAAAGACCGGTGTCTTGGTCTTCGCCATTTCCTGAAAACGAATCCCGGCCTTCTCCACCATGGTTGGATGCAACATATCAAACGAATACTTTCCTTCCAACCAATCTGGATCAAGTCCCAATACGGTCTGGTGGGAGGGAGAGGCGTAGCGGATCGTACCGTCGATATCAACCAAGCTGATCAGATCGTTCACGTTATCGGCGATCAGACGGTATTTTTGCTCGCTTTTCCGCAGCTTTTCTTCCATATGGATGCGTTCGCTGATATCCCGCAGGATGCCGGAGATCCCGACGATGTGGCCGTTGGCATCGCGTACGGCAGAGAGTGTGACACTGGCATGGAAGAGAGAGCCGTCTTTGCGCTGACGGACGGTCTGATAGCCAGATACGTGGGCACCTGCTTTGACTTGCTCGTAGATACGCATCTCCTGCTCGAGCAGAAAGGTGGGGACGGTAAGCAGACGCTTGCCCACGATTTCGGCTTCGGACCAGCCGGAGATTTTTTCGATGGCACGGTTGACTAGCAACGTGTTAAAATCACAGTCCATCAGCACAATGCCGTCGGTCGTATGATTGATGAACGATTCGAGCAATTCCTTGGTGCTGCGCAGCTCTTCCTCGGCTTTTTTTAGGCAGGTGATGTCAACGGCGGAGCCGAGCACCTCCAAGATTTCACCGTCCCGATAGATCGGCTTGAGCCGGGTCAACAATGTGCGGCCAGATCCAGTAGTAATCTCGAAGCTGACGGCTTCACCTTCCCAGGCCTGCTGGTAAAAACTTTGGGCATAGATAGCCAGCGATTCTGGAACAAAATCGGACAGCTCACGGCCTATCATCATGACGGGATCGGCCTTCAGCTGCTCCAGAAGTTCGCCTGCGGCCACTGTGTGGATGAATTTTCCGTTGATTTTTTTATATTTGAACAAGATGACTTGCTGCTCTTGAACCATCTCTTTCAACTCGCGCTGTGCTTGTTGCAGGGCGTCACGGGTCTGCTTTTGTTCGGTAATGTCTTTGGCCACGATATAAATGCCGATAGATGTATGTTCAATCATGATAGGAATCCCGGTGATATGGATATCTAAGAGTTCACCTGCTTTGTTCTGGATCACAATCTCGAAGTCTATCGTCTCACCGGCCAGGATTCGATAATACATCTCGTAGGTGCGCGGGCGCTCCTCTGGGACGACCAGAGAGAAGCATTCGGTCTGGAGAATCTCTTCGGAGCTGTATCCGGTGATGCGTTCGAATGCGGCGTTGACCCGCTGAAACCTCCCCTCTCGATCGAGTGAAAAGGCAGCATCAGGATGCAGCTCAAACAGCGAAGTGAATTTGAACTGCCGCTGCTCGTCGGTTTTTTTCTGCTCTTTGGTCTCTGGGATGTCCTCCATCACTGCGAGAAAGTAGCATGTATCGTCATAGACGAATGTATTGATTTTCAGCCCTACTTGAAAAATAGAGCCATCTTGGCGCTGTGCCTGAAACATATGCCTGCCATTCGTTGGATAAAGCCCGTCTGCAAGTGTACGGATATCAGGAATAAAATGATAGATCTTTTGGAGCATCACCTCATCAATCGTGCTGCCAAACAGAGAGGCGGCCATCTCATTGCAGAAGTGAATCACACCATATGTATCGACGGCCATGACACCGGCTGGCGTGTGGGCCAAAATCTGCTCCAGCAAACCAGTAGGACGAGGCTGAGTGGAGGTAGGACTTTTTTTCATGCTGAAAACCATCCTTGCACCAAAATGTAGTTGATGTAATACATTCTCCTTCTGCCATTCAATTCCTAGCACAAAAGTACAAAAAATTGACAAAATTTTCTCTTTACACTTCGATGTTTGACAAACGTGTATCAACATTGTACGTTGGGCATGATAAGCTGTTTTTTGGAAAAAGGAGGAATGGGTCTTGAACATCATCTCGATTGAACCGACACCAAGCCCGAATACAATGAAACTGACCATGGACGAAAAATTGGCGTCCGGCGTCCAACTTTCGTTTACACAGGAAACCAAGGCATCGGCCCCGGTGTATATACAAAAATTACTCGAAATCGAAGGCGTGCGAAGCGTGTTTCATGTGGTGGATTTTATCGCATTGGAGCGGATCACCACAGCGGATTGGCAACCGATCTTAGCGCAGGCCCGTGAGATTCTGGGTGGGAGCGTCGATGGAACATCGGTCGGCAATGCCCCGTCAGCAGCGGCCGATTCGTACGGCGAGGTGCAGGTCTTCGTCCAGATGTTCCGTGGCATCCCGATGCAGATCAAGCTGGTGACAGGCACGGAGCAGACACGCCAAGGGCTGCCGGAGCGCTTCGCCCAGGCTGCCCTGCAGGCTGGTTCGTCTTCGCCTAATCTTGTCATGGAGCGCAAATGGGAAGAAGCAGGCGTGCGTTACGGTGAGCCGAAGCAGATCGGGGAAGAGATGGCGCAGGAGCTGGACGCGGCATATGATCAGGCACGGTTGGACGAGCTGGTAAAGATGGCTCCACAGCTGACTGGCGAAGAGGTGACGGTGTCAAGACCTGAACCGATTCCGGTCACGCTTGCGACGCTGGACAATCCGGACTGGCGCAAGCGCTATGCTGCCTTGGAGCAGATGAACCCGACTGAGGAGGATATCCCGGTATTGGCGAAAGCGTTACAGGATGAAAAATCCTCGATTCGCCGTCTGGCTGTCGTCTATTTCGGGATGATTGGCGGCGCACAGGTGCTCCCTTATCTCTATGAGGGCCTCAAAGACAGCTCCGTCTCCGTCCGCCGCACAGCAGGTGATACCCTGTCTGATATCGGTGATCCTCAAGCGATTCCAGCTATGATCAAGGCCCTTGGCGACTCCAACAAGCTCGTCCGCTGGCGTGCTGCCCGCTTCCTTTATGAAACAGGGGATGAGACAGCACTGGATGCCTTGCGTCAGGCTGAGCACGATACCGAGTTTGAAGTGGCGTTGCAGATCAAGATGGCGATTGAACGGATCGAAAAAGGAGAAGCAGCCGCAGGGTCTGTCTGGCAACAGATGACCAATCGGGAGCGGGGATGATTGGGAAACTCGTTTTGTGAGAAAGGCAAAAGTGCTTTTTGAGGCTTTTGCCTTCTTCTTTTTATAGGTTGTGGCTCCGACAGGAGCGTGAGGAGCATCTGTTTTCCAGTCGCCTTTCCCTCACTTCGTTCAGCCGGTCTCCTTACAAACAGATGCTCCTCACGCTCTGCAGGTGGATGCCGACTTCTTTAAAAAGCTTCGGATAAGGCAAAGATGGTATAGAAGCAGATGCCTGAGTTCGTGCATATCCGCCGTTTACCAATCATCGAGGAGTAATGAGGAAAAAATGGAGGAAGGCCAGTTTTTTTCTTTTATTCCTTATTTTAAATCTATGGCTGTCTGGAGCTGTGGCGGCTGGCAAGCGGCGAGCCTCTTTAAAAATCCAGCTGAGCGGAGAAACAAGCAAAAGCAGCAGGCCTCTTCGAGTCTGCTTAGGGGCAAACCTCTTCGTACGAATAGGCTTCTTCGAACCCTTTTTGACCCGGCCGCTTTTGCTTGTTTCGGAGCGGACAGTCTCGGCATCCTTGCGGATTTTTAAGAAGGGGAGCAGATTGCCAGCCGCCACAGCTCCCGCACCACCGTAGACCCTCGCCTCTTCGAGTCCGCTTAGGGGCAAACCTCTTCGTACGAATAGGCTTCTTCAAACCCTTTTTGACCCGGCCCGCTTTTGCTTGTTTCGGAGCGGACAGAATCAGCATCCTTGCGGATTTTTAAGAAGGGGAGCAGATTGCCAGCCGCCACAGCTCCCGCACCACCATAGACAGCCCCCCACCCATAGACCCTCACCGCTTCGTGTGCTAGAGTAGAATCATATCATCTATACATTATTTACTAATTATTTTGATATGAGGGTGGCTGATATATGTCCAGCAGCAAGCAAACTGCACTGATCACGGGAGCCTCTGGCGGCATTGGCTTGGATTTGGCGCGGGAATTCGCAAAGGATGGTCATAATCTTGTTTTGGTTGCGAGAAGTCAGCAAAAGCTGGAGCAATTCGCAAACGAGCTTCGTCAGCAGTATCATATAGATGTCACGATTATCGCGAAGGATCTTTCGAAGTTGGGTGCTCCAGAGGAAATCTATCAGGAGGTAACATCCCAAGCCATACAGATTGATGTTTTGGTCAACAACGCGGGGGTGGGCCTTTTTGGAGAGTTTGCTGATAGTGAATTGCAGTCTGTACTGGATATGATGCAGCTTAATATGGTTTCCCTCACGCATATGACCAAGCTGTTTTTGCAGCCTATGGTCAAGCGAGACAATGGGAAAATTCTCAATGTTGCTTCGACCGGAGGATTTCAACCTGGACCGTTGATGGCGGTCTACTATGCGACCAAAGCGTATGTCCTCTCGTTTACCGAAGCCATTGCCAGCGAATTGAGAGGGACGGGGGTCTCGGTCTCTGTCTTTTGTCCGGGCCCGACCAAGACAGGCTTTGATCAGGCGGCTTCCGCCCAACAGTCCAAGCTGTTTACCGGGATGATGGTGATGGAGTGCGGGGAGGTTTGCCGGCTGGGCTATCGGGAATTTAAAAAAGGGAAGACGTTGATCATCCCAGGCTTCATTAATAAAGTGCTGACCAAAGTCCACCGTATCGTGCCGCGCAAGGTCATGCCTGAAGTGGTGCGGTATTTCTCAGACCGAACCAACAGCTAGAACCACCGAACAAGTCATACAGGTGCAAAACATAGACAAGGAGTGAATATCATCATGGCCAAAAAAGGGATCTCCATCGGGAAAAAAGCTCCGGCGTTTGAACTGGACTCCACACATGGCGTGAAGTCGCTTGCTCATTATCAGGGGAAGCCGCTTGTCATCGTGTTTTTGAGGGGGACATGGTGTCCAAACTGCCGGAAACAATTCCTGGAGTTGAATGAATACTACGAACGATTCGTACAAAAAGGCGTCAATCTGATCGCGATCGTCGGGCAAAAGCTGGCGAACGTCAAGCAATACGCAGAACACGAACAGATCAAATACCCTGTGTTCTCCGACGAAACGCGCGAGGTGATCAAAGCCTACGAAGTCTTTACCCCGATCAAATGGGACTCGTTCCGCATCGCGATCCCAAGCACCTATCTGGTAGACTCGAAGGGCTTGATCCGCTATTCCTATGTAGGCGATTCCCAGTTCGACCGTCCGACTGCCCAGGAGCTGCTCGATGTAATCGATACGCTCTCCGATACTCCTGTGCAGCAAGGCAATGCATTGGACGAACTGCCGATATTTCTGCGCAATATGCAAGAGACTTTCCGCCATGTCCAAGAAGCGGGACAATACGCGACCAAGAGTGTGGAGAACAATCTGAACAATATCAATCAACTGACACAGATACTTGCGGGGAATAACCAGCAGCTGGCAGGATTTACCGGGGCTTATGAAGAAAGCTATGAGGAACTGTACCGCAGCAGCCAGAAGCTGGACGCGACTTCGGGAGAGTTCGGCAAAATCCATGAGCTCAACAGTCAGCTCAGCCAGCACGTCCAAAGCACACATGATCTAATGCGCGAACTGATCGAGATGACCAACAGTGTGCACGAGATGAGCCGGGTGATCACCCAGATCTCCAACCAGACCAAAATCCTCGCCCTCAATGCCTCCATCGAAGCGGCACGCGCGGGTGAGCATGGAAAAGGCTTCGCGATCGTCGCTCAGGAAGTGACCAAGCTGGCCAACGGAACGGAAAGCTCCGCCCAGCAGATCACCACCCAACTGCAGTTGATTGAGAATAAGATTCAAGAGAGCTTTTCGTCTTTCAACGGCTTTGAGGAGACGATGCACCAGATCGGCTCTCAGGTCAGCAGCAACATCGAGGAGGTCCACACGATCTCCCGCGACATGCGCCGGATTGCGGAGCGGACCAATGACATGATCCCACAGATCGAAGCGATCAAAGACAGTCAGGAGGAAGCCCAAAGCCATCTTCACCGCATCGGGCAGGTGGAGGAGAAGATCAAGCAGGATATGTCTGAGATCCATCAAGATATGGACTACCAGCTGAATCTGCTCAAAGAGATGAAAAACCGGATCAAGACCAAATAAGCCAGCAAATCCAATCAAATAAAGTGAGGCGTTTCATTCATGACCCCATCCGTAACTCGCCACAACCGTCTGTGGCTCGTCGTATTTACTATGTTTGCCGTACTTTTCGCCCAGTTGAGCACAGCTGGTCAAGCTGGATTCGGATTCACCCAACAGGCGACGGCGGCCGAATCTCTTTTCGACAAAAACACCATCAGCGCGACTGTCCAGTCGACCAACATCACAGGAATCTACAAAGTACAGGTCAGCGGCAACATGAAAGCAACCGATATCTCCACGATCAATGTAAAGATCGAGAACACCACCTCCCGCGCCCTGTACACCGCATCTACCAAGCGATTCACCCTGAGCAAATCTGTTAAGCTGAACGCCGCTCCAACCAAAGTTATCCTCGAAGCTACCACCAAAAGCCGTGTCAAGGAAACCTATGAAGTTGCTGTCAACCAGCAGACCGCACTCATCGAGCAGATCAAGGTCACCAAAGGACAGTTCAGCAAGGACACATATGCCTACATCATTTCCGGTAAGGTAGCTTCCACCAAGGTCAAGGATGTTACGGTTAAAGTAGGCAATCAAAGCAAAAAAGCCACGATTGAGGAAAGCACGTTCAAGCAGACTCTTCTCGAGAAAAAAGGAGCCCGCATCTCGCTGGAAGTGAAGCTCACCGACGGCCAAGTGCAGGTCATCACCATTGAATAGGGCAGACTAATAAAATATCCAGGCCTATGCGTTATACTAATAGAAAAACCATTCCAACCGCCAACGACCATCAGGTGCCCGTTGGCTCCAGAAAGGAACGATCCCATGTCTGACAACAATCTCAACCGAATTCCCGATATCGACGGGCTACTGTATAAGTTCACCGAGCTGCTCACCGGCGAAGCCACACCTGAGCGCATTGAAATGGTCAAGATTTGGTGCCTCTACTCCCACATGGCCAAAGTCATGCCACCCCTCGTCCAGCACTGGGGCAGCGAGCCAGATCATCTGGAGACCAAAGCGGAGATCAAGCAGCTTTTTGAACAAATCAAGAAATGGAACCAAGAAAAAAACGCTCAATCCGCAGAGCCGCCTAAGAACCTGCAATAGGGCAGCATACACCAAGGCACATACCCAAGCACGTCAAGTAACGATGAAAAGACACGCGTCCCAAAATCCCCGTCTTCAGATGGCATTGGCCCATCTAAGATCCAAGCGGGAGAGAGGCAGCGTGTCTTTCTTTTTTCTCTGATTCTTTTTATACTTGCTGACAGAGATGAATCATACGAATTGTACAAATCGTACGAAGCTAGTCTTAGCAGAGAGGGACAGAGATTACGTAATAGCTCGTAACGGTAATAGAAAGAGAGATGCTTGATCATGCCATACGATATCTTTCGAGAATTCAATAAGCCCATTCCACCTGAAGCAGATCGGTGGGGGAGAGCGGGTTCTGATCTGCCCCCTGTACCACATGCACACGCACACGACCAGACCCCAGACGACTTCACCGATTGTGGCGAACCGCTCGTCTCCCTATCCGGTCTGTCACCCAAAATCCAAATCGCTCCCATCTACCACCAACAAGGCCTTCCGGGCGCCACTGCCGACTGTTATGCCCGAAGCACGGTAGCTCTGCGCCTCGTCCAAGCCGCCGAACTGCTTCCCGACGGCTACTCACTCGTGATCCTGGATGCTTGGCGGCCCTGCGAAGTACAGCAGGCTCTCTACGACAGCTTCCGGCAAACCCTGATCAACCAAGGCTGGCCCGACGATGAGACGCTCACCGAGGAGCTCCGAAAATACGTAGCCAAACCCTCCACCGACATCGACAAGCCCTCCCGCCATCTCACCGGCGGCGCCATCGACCTGACCATCGCAGGCCCAGACGGCTGGCTAGACATGGGCGGCCCGTTTGATGATTTTACGGCTCGTGCGGCGACCAGGTACTATGAAGAGATTACGAGAAAAGAGACGATGACAGAAGAGCGTGCATGTGTAGGAATCACGTCGGCTGAAACCAAGATTGCCGAAACCATAGATCCTTTACCTGAACACAAAACGGTTGCTGTTTCCGGCCTCACATCACTCCGATTGGATGCCAACGAAAAAAACGACGGCAAGCTCCAATACCAAGCTCACCGCCGTTACCTGTATCATTTGATGATCAGCGCAGGGTTCACCAACTACGCCAAGGAATGGTGGCACTACGACTACGGCAACCTCCCATGGGCCAAGCAGACGGGGGAAATACCGTTGTACAAGGGTGTTTTGAGTCCCGAAGCTATATAAAAAAGTGAGAATCATCAAGTTGCATATCGCAATTCCTGTTCGTTTTTAGTAAAAATGAACCAAACGTTCATCAAAGGGTGAACAAAACCACTATATATATCCATCCTCCCATTTAATAAGATCAACCAAGCCAAGCCACGCCAATTCCGGGAAAGCCTTATTTACGGCTATACGCCTCATACACCAGTTTCCCGATCTCACCGATGGCACGTTTGGCAGTCAGCGAATCGGTCGCATCTTTGGTCAGCACAGAGATCAGCACTGCGGATTGCCCCGTGTAGAGGATACCTGTATCGTGCTCGATGCCGGTGACAGTCCCGGTTTTATTCGCCAATTCCCATTTGGGCTGACCGCCGATGATGTCATGATCAGGATCCCCGAGCAGTAGTGGAAGAGCATCACGGAGCTGCTGGCGTTTTAGAATATCAATCATGCGCAGGCAGCTGTCGTAGGAGATTACAGAACCGTGGGCGAGGTGGCGCAGAATGGAGGCCATGTCGCCTGCTGTCACTTCGTTTCGCCCTTCTAATTCGGCTGGGATGATCATTAATTTATTATAGAACTGACTGTTCACCATACCTGTTTTGTCCATGATCGCTCGGATGCTGTCTCTGCCTGCCTGATCAATCAGGATGTTGGTTGCGGTATTATCGCTTTGGATAATCATCAGCATCACCAAGTCATAGATGGACAATGACAAGCCGGGCTGCAAATGCTGAAGTACCCCCGCACCGCCGACCAAGTCCTCCTGACGCAGGGAGAGGCGATCCTCGAATGCATATTTTCCTGCATAGACATCAGCGAAGACAGCTGTCATAATCGGCACTTTGATCAGACTTGCCGCAAAAAAACGCACATCAGGTTGATGCTCAATTTTCTCCTTCGTATGTAAATCCTCAATCACCACGCCCCATGCTCCACCTGCCTGATCGATAATTCGGAAAATTTGATCTTCCAAGGCTTTAATCATCTGCCATCGACTCCTTTTTTCGCCTAATTTATATACAAAAGAATAAATCTCATATAATATTAAAAATATTATCGCACTGATAAAAACCAGAGATTACAAGGGGGTACTTTGCATGAAGAACATTCCATTTCGGAAGATGGGCTACGCTTTTTTGATGAGCGCCCTGCTTGCCGGCTGTGGCAATACGGCTGCTCCAGAGACAAAAACTGGTGATCAGACAGCCGAACAGCCAGCGAAGCCTGCAGACCAAACGCTTGATATCAACATCAAAACCGAACCGCCTACAGCCGACCCGGGTCTTGCTGATGAGTTGATCGGGATTGCCGTAGCGAAAACCGCTTTCGACGGTCTGATCCGTATGGGTGAAGACGGCAAACTGCACGAATCTGTAGCGGAAAGCTATGAGATTTCACCTGATCTCTTAACCTATACCTTCAAACTGCGTGATACCAAATGGTCCAATGGCGACCCAGTGACCGCACATGACTTTGAATTCGCATGGAAACGCGTCCTCGATCCAAAAACCGCGTCTCCATACGCCTATCAATTATACTATATTAAGAATGGCGAAAAAGCCAACGGTGCCAAAGCAACTCTCGATGAAGTCGGCGTAAAAGCGCTTGACGACAAAACCTTGCAAGTCACCTTGGAAAATCCAGCCCCATTCTTCCTTGAACTCGTATCTTCTGTGACCTATCTGCCAGTCAACAAAAAGGTAGTAGAAGCAGATCCGAAATGGGCAGGGGAAGCCAAAACCTTCGTAGGTAACGGCCCTTACATCATGGAAACATGGGAGCATAAAAACAAAATCGTATTCAAGAAAAACCCGAACTATTGGGATGCGAGCAAGGTAAAAATGGAAACGATCAACATGTCTATGATCGAGGATTCCAACACCGAGCTTTCTATGTTTGACAGCGGTGAATTGGATTGGGCGGGCTCTCCACTCGGCGATATCCCAACCGATGCGCTGGCATCCAAGGCTGACCAGCTCAAAACCCAGCCGACAGCGGGTACCTACTGGTATACCTTTAATACCAAAGCAGCCCCATTTAACAACGTAAAAATCCGCAAAGCGTTTGCCTATGCAATCGACCGTAAAGCAATCGTAGACAATATCGTACAACAAGGCGGACAGCCGGCATATGGCATCCTGCCTCCATCCATGGCGCTCAAACCAGAGGGCTACTTCAAAGACGCGCAGACCGATGAAGCGAAAAAGCTGCTCGAAGAGGGGATGAAAGAAGCAGGTCTCACCACGCTGCCTGAAATCACGATCCTCTATAACACAAGCGAACTGCACCAGCAAATCGCAACCGCGATCCAAGACCAATGGCGTAAAGCACTTGGCGTAGAAGTCAAACTCAAAAACATGGAGCTGAAGGTTGTCCGTCAAGAAATGACCCAAGGCAACTTCCAAATCGCCCGTGCCAGCTGGATCGGTGACTTCAACGACCCGGTTAACTTCCTCGAAGTATTCCGTGAGCCAACCGGTACCAACAAGAGCAACTGGTCCGATCCGAAGCTGCAAGAGCTGCTTAAAGCCTCCGCAGTGGAGAAGGATGTTGAGAAGCGCAAATCGATCCTTGCTGAAGCAGACGCCATCGTGGCAGACGCGATCCCGGTCACGCCGATCTACTACTACACATATAAATGGCTTCAAAAAGACAATTTGAAGGGCGTTGTGATTGACGCACTGGGTTACCCAGATTACAAATACGCGCGTTTCGAATAAAAAGGGGAGAGTGGCCTTGTTACCGATTATCGGGATAGCAGCTTCCAGAATGTTTTTGCCGGGCAACACGCTGGATAAATACTACTATGTCGGCAACGGCTATGTAGACGGTGTCGCACGCAGTGGTGGCATTCCGTTCATCCTGCCGCTCATGCACGAGCCGAACCGCCCGATCCGGGAGCTGGTGGAGGCCGTCGACGGGATTATCCTCACGGGCGGTGAAGACCCTGCTCCGCATCTGTTCGGCGAAGAGCCGCATGCCAAGCTGGGTGAAGTCGATTATGAACGAGACCTGGCTGAGCTGGAACTGATCCAACACGCCATCGAGCTGAAAAAGCCGATTCTCGGGATCTGCCGCGGTATGCAAATCCTCAACGTGGCGTTGGGCGGGACTCTTATCCAGGACATCCCGAGCCAAGTGGAAGGGGCTTTCCAGCATTCGATGATCGGCTCCCGTCAACATGGTGCGCACAAGGTTACGCTCACCGACGGTTTTATCCGTCAAGCGCTTGGCACCGACCAGCTGCTCGTCAACACCTCGCATCACCAATCCGTCAAAGACATAGCTCCTGGGTTTCGGATTACCGCCATTTCTGCTGACGGCGTGATCGAGGCGATGGAAAGTGATGACGGTCAGATCATCGGTGTTCAATGGCATCCTGAGCGCATGTGGATGCACGACGACACGATGCTCAAGCTCGCCCATGCATTCATCCAAAAGGTAAAAGGACACAGCACGACAACGGCATAATACCCATGCCAAAACAAAACCAAAAGCCCTCTATCTAACGTCCCATGATGGCGTTGATGGAGGGCTTTTTTGCATGATGAACTATTCAACGACACGAAGCTCTACCGTGATGTTGCCACGGGCTTGTCCACCGACGAGTTCAACCGACTGCTTCAAGACTTTCAGGGTCTGCTCCATCGGGTACACCAGTTGAACCAGCAAGCACCATAACACCCCATAAGCCACCACATCACCATACAAAAAGGGAGACGGCCCGCGAAACGGACTGCCTCCCTTTTTCCTGTGATTCTGCGCCCTGATTCTAATCACTTCTCTGTGCGTTTGACCATACAATATCACAGCAAGATGTGGGGGTGGATGATCATGGCCAATAACGGAAACGGGCGTAACGGCTGCAATGGGAAAAACGGAAAGAACGGCAAGAATGGCAAGAACGGAAAAAATGACGTGAAGGCCAAAATTAAAGAAGCCATCTCCATATCAAGCTTAGAAACGGCTGAGCTGCTGATCATCGGACTCATCCTTGCTGGTGAATTAAAATACAACAGCATTCTGGTCAACCGCGATGGCGACATAGAAATTGTTTTCGCCGGCAACATCAAGAACCAATCCAACGGAAATGCCCAAAAGATGGCGGATTTCCTTGCCTCCAATAATTCCATGACCATTGATGAAGCGATTCAGGGGCTGCGCTTGCGTCTTTTTTCTGATTGAGGGGCTCCCCGAAGGCTCCCGCTCCCCCGGAGTCCATAGAAAGACAAGCTCTTGCATTTCATCTCATTCAGATGAATAATAGATATAATGAGAATGTACGTTTGGGGGTGGTGACCCGTTATGAAAAAATTCATTCACCTGGACATCGATGCGTTTTACGCCAGCGTAGAGCAGCTGGACCGGCCCGAATTGCGCGGAAAACCAGTGATTGTCGGCGGCACAGGCAATCGGGGAGTGGTCGCCACCTGCAGCTATGAGGCCCGCGCCTTCGGTGTACGCTCGGCAATGGCTGTGGCTATCGCCCGCCGGAAGTGTCCGCAGGGGATATTTGTTGCGCCCCGCTTCGACCGCTACCGGCAAAAGTCACAGGAGATCGCCGCCATCTATACCGCCTATTCTGACCGCTATGAACCGATCGCGCTGGATGAAGCCTATCTCGATGTCAGCCACTATGATAATGCGGTTCCGATCGCCCGTGAGATCAAAGAGCGGATCAAGCAGGAGACCGGACTCACCTGCAGCATCGGTCTTTCCTATAACATGTCGCTTGCCAAGATCGCCAGTGACCTGAAAAAACCGGACGCCTTCGTCATCATCCGTCCACATGAGGCGCTCGACGTGCTGCGTCCGCTCAAGGTGGGCTCCCTGCACGGCATCGGCCGCAAATCCCAAGAGATGCTGGCCGCCCGCGATATCCACACCATCGAGGATTTTTGGTCATTAGATGAAGAGGAAGCCGTCCGCCTGTTTGGCAAAATGGGACACGCTCTCTATCATCGGGCACGCGGGATCGATCACCGTGAGATTAAGATGGACCGGCCGGTTAAGTCGATCAGCCGCGAGACCACACTTGTGTTTGATGTATATGAACGCGACCAGCTCATCCCGATTGCCCGCGAGTTACTGACCGAGGCAGGGGAAGACGTCAAAAGCGAGAATGTCGTCCCGCAGACTCTAACTGTCAAAATCAAGTATTCTGACTTCACATTGCGCACCAAACAGCGTAAAGTGGAATCAGAGCAACAATGGCCGGACGTGTTGGACGAATTGCTTGACGAGTTTGATTTTTCCCATGGCGTGCGGCTGATCGGTGTCGGGTTCTCCAATTTCCTGACACCGGAAGAGGCGGCGGCCGAGCGGTACGAGCAGCTCAGCCTGTTTTCATCCCGTTCGGTCGATTGGCAAAGGGAGGGATAGCGATGCAACCCATTACCGTGTATGTTGACGAGACCTGCAACCTATGCCAGTTTATGAAACGCACCTTCATGCGCATCAGACACCCCAGACGTGCCGCCGTCGTCGAGTGGAGGCACTATCACGAAGCACCGTGCGGAATCGGCGACTACAACTGTGGCGATGCGATGAAGGTGCAGACCCCGGACGGACAGCTGTACCAAGGCTTTTACGCCGTACGTGTACTGGTCGGCTATACCTGGCTGGCTTTTTTGCAACCGCTCTTATACATCCCCGGTATCCCGCCGCTCGGAGAAAAAGCCTATGCATGGGTCGCCCGCAACCGCTATCGTCTGTTCGGAAAAAGGGAGGGCTGATGTATGAACCAACCGAACCGTTTTCACTGCTGTGCCACCTGCGAGCATTATCGCGTACAGAAAAACGAGACAGGCACAGGCTATCACTGCTCCCGTCTCGGATATGAGACCAAGCCCACCTACCAGTTCAACTGCTGGTCACCCAAGCCGCAGGTACAGCGGCTGATGGCGGGCAAAAATGAACCATCGTAGCATTTTTGCTTTTCTTTTGCAAGGCTGTGCCTTAATATGGTATAGTTAGTGCCGAAATCGCCTTGTGTGGCGGCATGGAGGTGCCTCGTGTTTCTGGAAAAATTGATCCCGGACCAATACGTGGAGTCAATCCACGCGATTGATATAGAAGACCTGCATAAAAGGAAGATTCGTGCCGTCATCACCGACCTGGACAACACCTTGGTTGAGTGGCATCGTCCCGAGGCAACCCCTGAAGTAATCGAGTGGCTCGGACGCTTGCATGAGAGAGGTATTCAAGTCACCGTGGTGTCAAACAATAAGCAAGAACGGGTTTTTCGTTTTTGTGAGCCGCTTGGCATTCATTGTATCTGGGCGGCGAAAAAACCGACCAACCAGGCATTTCTTCAGGCGGTCAAGGATATGAACGTACGCATTGATGAGACCGTCGTGGTCGGCGATCAGCTGTTCACAGACGTGCTCGGTGGCAACCTGCTTGGGTTTCACACCATTCTCGTCGTGCCGGTGACACAATCAGACGGCTTCTTCACACGGTTTAACCGTAAGATGGAGCGGTTTGCGTTTTATTGGATGCGGAAGAAAGGAATGATTTCGTGGAAGGACAACGTGTAGACGTACAATGTGCCGGCTGTGGCATCCAGATTCAGACGGAAGACAAGGCCAAGCCCGGCTTTACACCAAGCTCTGCGCTCGAACGCGAAGTCGTCATCTGCCAGCGTTGTTTTCGCATTAAGCACTACAACGAAGTGGCCCCTGTGGCGATGGGCGATGACGACTTTTTGCGCATCTTAAACAGCATCGGCGGCACCGACAGCCTCGTGGTGATGGTCGTCGATATTTTTGATTTCCAAGGTTCATGGCTTCGCGGCCTGCACCGCTTCGTCGGGAACAACCCAGTCCTGCTCGTAGGGAACAAAGTGGACCTGCTCCCGAAAAACATCAACCTCAACCGCGTGAAAAACTGGCTTCAGCACGAAGCCAAAGAACGTGGTCTCAAGCCAAATGATGTCGTGCTGGTGAGTGCCGGCAAAGGAACCGGGATCGACGAGCTGCTCTCCCGTATCGGCCAGCTTCGCCGTGGGAAAGACGTATACATCGTCGGTGTCACCAACGTGGGCAAATCCACTCTGATCAACCGTATCCTGCATGACTATGGTGCGGCAGACATGGAGATCACGACATCACCGTTCCCAGGCACGACACTGGACAAGATCGAGATCCCGTTAGAGGATGGCCGCTCCATCTTCGACACGCCGGGGATCATCAACCGCGATCAGATCGGACATATGATCTCACCGGATGATCTGCGCAAAATCACACCGAAGACACGGATCAACCCGACTGTTTTCCAGCTGTTCGACAAGCAGACCCTGTTCCTTGGCGGTCTCGCCCGGATCGACTACGTCCAAGGGGAGCGTCAGCCGCTCGCCTGCTATGTGGAAAACAATCTCTATATCCATCGTACCAAGCTGGAAAATGCAGATGAATTCTTCGCTAAGCACCATGGAGAAATGCTCCAACCACCGGGTGGCGAAGATGCGAAAAAGCTTACTCCGTTCGTCCGCCATCAGTTCAGGGTGGAGCCGACCGGCAGCCAAGACATCGTGATCTCCGGTCTCGGCTGGATCGCCCTGCAAGGCAAGGAGCGCGCGATCATCGATGTGCATGTACCAAAAGGCGTCAGCGTAGGACTACGCAAAGCATTGGTTTAATGGGTAACGCCCCTTCGATGATGGAGGGGCGTTTGTGGCACTGTATTGGGGGAGGGAAGCCCGTTGATTACAAGTAAAACCAAACTGGTGGGGCTCTTTGGTCATCCTGTCGGCCATTCGCAGTCCCCGCTCATGCATAACGCAGCATTTGAACACAAAAGACTTGCTTTTGCCTATGCCGCATTTGATATCCTCCCAGAGGACCTGGGAGAAGCCGTAGCCGGGATCAGAGCACTCGGCCTACGTGGTGTCAATGTGACCATCCCGCATAAGGAAACGATCATGCGCCACCTAGACGAGATAGACCCATTGGCTGCCCGCATTGGTGCGGTTAATACGGTCGTCAACGATGGTGGTCACCTGATTGGCTATAATACAGATGGGACAGGCTATGTGCGTTCCTTTGTCGAAGAGACCGGCGTGCTTTTGTCCAATCAAGTTGTCACCCTGATCGGTGCAGGAGGCGCGGCCCGTGCTGTAGCCTGCACGCTGGCTGACAAAGGCGTCCGTGAAATCCGCATCGTCAACCGTTCCCGTGAGCGTGCACAGAAGCTTGCGGCCCATATCTCACCATGGGTCAAGACCTCTGTCTATGCGCCTGACGATGGCAATGCGGTGATGACAGACACCACCTTATTGATCAACACCACCTCGATTGGGATGTATCCCAATGTCGATGAGATGCCTGTCCCACTCGACTGGCTTCATTCAGACCTGATCGTCAGCGACCTGATCTACAACCCGCTCGAAACCAAGCTGCTTACCACCGCCCGTGAGCTCGGCGCGATGGTACACTCCGGGATCGGGATGTTCATCAACCAAGGGGCCTTGGCCTTTGAGCTGTGGACAGGCGAGGAAGCACCGACAGACATCATGAGAGAAACCGTACTGAAACAACTGCAACAGGGAGGCCAATAAATGTTAACTGGTAAACAAAAACGATTCCTGCGCTCCGAAGCGCATCACCTGACCCCGATTTTTCAGGTGGGCAAAGGCGGCGTCAATGACAATATGCTCAAACAGATCCAAGAAGCGCTGGAAGTACGCGAACTGATCAAGGTTCAGATCCTGACCAACAACCTCGATGACAAGCACGAAGTCGCCGAAGCACTGTCCACTGGTGCAGGAGCGGAATTAGTCCAGCTCATCGGACATACTGTGGTACTGTACAAGGAATCCAGAGAAAACAAACAGCTGGTCCTGCCACGCTAAGCTCCATGACCCGAAAAAAAATCGGCATCATGGGCGGCACCTTTGACCCGATTCACAATGCCCATCTGCTTGCCGCCGAACAGGCGAGGGACGCAGTGGGCTTAGATGAAGTCTGGTTCATGCCCGCCAACATTCCACCGCACAAACAGCGCCCAGACATCGCAGACACACACCACCGCTTGCGCATGACGGAGCTGGCGACACAGGATCACCCACAATTTACGGTGACGGATATCGAACTGACCCGTGAAGGCAAATCCTACACGGTAGACACGATGCAGCAGTTGGTCGACACCTATCCCGACTACGACTTCTTTTTCATCATCGGAGGCGACATGATCGCGATCCTGCCCAAGTGGTACCGGTTCGATCATCTGTCCACACTGGTCCGTTTCATCGGACTGATGCGTCCCGGCTCCGTCTACGATAAAGAAGCACTGTCCGCCTACGTCACGTTCGTAGAAAACCCCGTCTGGGAGCTCTCCTCGTCGCTGATCCGTGAAAACGTGCGAACTGGAAAAAGTCTACGCTATCTTGTGCCGCCTACAGTGGAATGCTATATAAAGGAGAACAGGCTCTATGAGCATTTTGCATGACAGGGAGAGACTTCTGGCGCAAATCCGCGCCCAGATGTTTGAGAAACGCTACATTCATACCTTGGGCGTAGCCGAATCCGCCCGCATCCTGGCCCAGCGCTTTGGTGCTGATCTGGACAAAGCAGAGATGGCCGGGCTCCTGCATGACTACTGCAAATGCTGGGAGATCGACCGCCAGCGCCAAGTCTTAATCCGTCACGATTACCCGGCTGAATTGCTCGAAGCAGACAAGGAGCTGTATCATGCCTTCGCAGGAGCGATTGTGGTACAGCAGGAGCTTGGCATGGAAGACCCGGAGATTCTCCAGGCGATCCGCTACCACACCACGGGACGCGTAGACATGACCCTGCTGGAAAAAGTCGTCTGTCTGGCCGATTACATCGAGCCAAACCGCGCATTTCCGGGAGTAGAGGAGCTTCGCCAGCTTGCTGAGCAGGACTTGGACAAAGCACTGGCCCAAGCGCTCGGCGGCACCATTCACTTATTAATCGGGCAGAGAAAGCAGGTTTACCCGCTGACTTTGCTTGCCTATAATGACATCATCAAAAAACTAGGAGGGGTTACATGGTAAAAACAACGGAAGATCTCGCGAAACTCGTAGTCAAGGCAGCAGAAGACAAGAAGGCAGAAAAACTGCTGGTGATGGATATCACCAACCTGTCCACTATCGCTGACTACTTCATCATCTGCCACGGTAACAACGAACGCCAAGTACAGGCGATCGTACGTGAGATCCGCGACCAAGCACATAAAGCAGGCTATGATATCCGTGGGATCGAAGGGGAGAACGAAGGACGCTGGGTACTGGTTGACCTGCGCGACGTCGTTGTCCACGTGTTCCACAAAGAAGAGCGTGAGTTCTACAACATCGAGCGTCTCTGGAACGACGCGCCTTACGTCAACTTCAGCGAACAAGCGTAGGTGCCGTAGCGGATGTCGTATACTCACTTAGCCGCGATTTACGATCAATTGATGGCGGAGACGCCTTATGATACATGGATTGCATGGGCCGAGAAGCACTGGCAGCAGCACGGTAAGCCGCAGTCGATCATCGATCTTGGCTGCGGCACCGGCAACATCGCGATTCCTTTGGCACAAAAAGGCTACCAGGTCACAGGTGTGGACCTCTCCTCCGAGATGCTTACCGCCGCTGAAGCGAAGGCAAGAGCAGCAGGCGTCCGCATTCATTGGACAGAGCAGGACATGTGTGACTTGGAGCTTCCTGTGGCCGATGCGATCATTTCGTTTCTTGACTGCATCAGCTATGTGACCGAGGAAGAGGATGTCAAAGCGGCGTTTGCCAATGCATTCGCCCATCTGCGTCCAGGCGGTACGTTCCTCTTTGATGTACATAGTCCGTACAAGATCCTTGAATTCTTTGGCAATCATACGTTCACCCTACTTGAAGACGGGATCAACTATGTCTGGCAATGCTTCTGTGACCCGCTTCGCATTGAGGTGGAGCACCAGCTGACATTTTTCATCCAGCAACCCAACGGACTGTATGAGCGCTTGGAGGAAGACCATCTGCAGCGCGCCTATCAACCGATGCTGATGCAAAAATGGCTCAAAGATGCAGGGTTTGTCGATATCACCATCACGGCAGACTTTACCGATGAGCCGCCACAGCACACGAGTGAGCGCCTGTTTTTTACCGCGAGACGCCCGGAATAGGGGAAGCTGCATTGACATTGACAGCCAAATCTGTCTATAATCAATCATGTTATATCCCTACATGCACATATCGACTAGAAGCTATGATGCGGAATAGTACGTATCCCGGATTCAGCACATCCAGAGAGTTGACGGCTGGTGCAAGTCAACCTGAACCGATACCGAACTCACCTGTATCGCTCTCTTCCTGAAGACCTTGACGGTTGCATAAGGCAGAGCGTCTGATCCACGTTACGGACAATGAAGCGGGCAGTATCTTTTTATCGATCTGCCAACCAGGGTGGTACCGCGGGAATTGAACCAACAACCTCTCGTCCCTACAGCACATGTCTTGTTGCTTGTAGGTGATTGAGAGGTTTTTTATTTTTATCCCATTAACTTTTTGCAACTATGTTGAGGAGGCACATCACAATGGCAAGAACGTATGACCCTGCCCACATCGAACCAAAATGGCAGCAAGTCTGGCAAGAAAAAGGCACTCACCGCACCGTGGAGGACGCCAACAAGCCTAAATTCTATGCACTGGAGCAATTCCCGTATCCATCCGGCCATCTGCACATGGGCCACATGCGCGTATACTCCATCGGGGATATCATCGCCCGTCTGAAACGCATGAACGGATACCAAGTACTTCACCCAATGGGCTGGGATGCATTCGGTCTGCCAGCGGAGAATGCGGCGGTTAAATTCGGCGCACAACCTGCCAAATGGACCTACGAAAATATCGATTTCATGAAAACCCAATTGAACCGCCTTGGTGTCAGCATCGACTGGTCCCGTGAAGTAGCGACCTGCTCCCCTGACTACTACAAGTTCACCCAATGGCTGTTTTTGACCTTCTACGAGCAAGGTCTTGCTTACCGCAAACGCGCATTCGTCAACTGGTGCCCTGAGTGCTCCACCGTACTTGCCAACGAGCAGGTAATCGACGGCCTCTGCTGGCGCTGTGACTCTGAAGTAACCAAGAAAGATCTGGAGCAATGGTTCTTCCGCATCACCGATTATGCGGAGCGTCTGCTCAATGACCTCGATAACCTCCCAGGCTGGCCGGAAAAAGTACGCACCATGCAGAAAAACTGGATCGGCAAAAGCCAAGGAGCTAATGTCACCTTCACTATTCCAGAACTGGCTGACGAGCAAGTGACCGTCTTTACGACCCGTCCAGATACCCTCTACGGTGTCTCCTATATGGTGCTCGCTCCTGAGCATCCACTCGTACCACGTCTGGTAGCAGGTAAGGCGCAAGAGCAGGAAGTGCTTGCTTTTGTTGAGGAAATGAAAAAAGAAAGCGACATCACCCGCACCTCTACTGACGTAGAAAAAGTGGGCCACTTCACAGGCGCTTACGCCAAGCACCCGCTCACAGGCGAACAAGTACCGATCTGGGTAGCCAACTATGTCTTGCTCGACTATGGTACTGGTGCTGTTATGGGCGTACCTGCTCACGACGAACGCGACTTTGCTTTTGCGAAAAAATACGATCTGCCAATCAAAGTGGTCATCAACCCAACCGATGAAAACATCATGTGGGAAGAAGTAGGCATCACGTCTGCTTACACCGAAGACGGCACCCTGATCAACTCCGGCGACTTCGACGGCACGCCAAACCGCGATGCGATCCGCACCATCGCTGAGCACTTGGAAAAAGAGGGCAAAGGCGGCTTGACCACATCCTACCGTCTGCGCGACTGGCTGGTTTCCCGTCAACGCTACTGGGGCTGCCCAATCCCAATGACCTATTGCGATACCTGCGGCACTGTACCTGTACCGCGTGATCAGCTTCCAGTCTTGCTCCCAGAAGATGTCATCATCGACGGTAAGCGCAACCCGCTCACGTCTTCTGAAGACTTCATGAATACCACTTGCCCAAGCTGCGGTGGCGCGGCACGCCGTGAGACCGACACGATGGATACCTTCATCGACTCTTCCTGGTACTATCTGCGCTTTACAGATGCCAACAACCCTGACCTGCCATTCTCCAAAGAAGCGGCAGACAAATGGCTCCAAGTCGACGAGTACATCGGCGGGATCGAGCACGCGATCCTTCACTTGCTGTACTCCCGTTTCTTCACCAAGGTCCTGCACGACGCTGGCATGGTGAAATTCGATGAGCCGTTCAAGAGCCTGCTCACTCAAGGGATGGTACTCAAAGACGGCGCGAAAATGTCCAAATCCAAAGGCAACGTGGTTAGCCCGGATGACATGATCGAAAAATACGGTGCCGACACCGTCCGCCTGTTCATCCTGTTCGCTGCACCACCTGAGCGCGACCTCGACTGGACCGACACCGGGGTAGAGGGCAGCTACCGCTTCCTGAACCGCGTATGGCGCCTGATCGAAGCCAACACCGCACTCTTCGGCAAAAAGGCAGCTACACCCAAACCAAACGATGATGCGGCCAAAGATCTCTACCGCACCGTTCACCATACGATCAAAAAAGTAACCGAAGACATCGGCGAACGCTACACCTTCAACACCGCCATCTCCACGATCATGGAACTGGTGAACAAACTCTACACCTATCCTAATGAAGCCGACCGCAGCACCTTCGTGTTCGCACTCGAAACTCTGATCGTCCTGATGGCGCCTATCACTCCACACATCTCCGAAGAAATGTGGCAACTGGTGGGCAAAGAAGGCAGCGTCCACGAACAGACCTGGCCAACCTACGATCCACAAGCACTCGTCCTCGACGAAGTGGAGATCGTCATCCAGATCAACGGTAAAGTCCGTGACAAACTGGTTGTACCAAACGGCCTCTCCAAAGAAGAACTGGAGCAACACGTCACTGCTAATGAAAAAACACAAGCCCTCATCGAAGGCAAAACCATCCGCAAAGTGGTAGCCGTACCGGGTAAGCTGGTTAATATCGTAGTAGGGTAAGAACGTAGCAATAACGTAGCAATAACGTAGCCATAACCCCTTTTCGGGAAAACGAAGAGGGAAGAGGAGGCTTCCAATCCGGTAAAACGGGGCGGAAGCCTTTTTCTTATTCCCTGTTGCAGTGAGCCTCCGCTTCAAGCCATCCCTTCATTTCAACCCCAGCCCACGTACAAGAAAAAGTACACCTCAATAAGAGATGTACTCATGTAATAAACTGCTTTGACATTTCAACCCGATCCTCAGCGAACTTTTCATGTGTTCGCTTGAATACATCATTAAATACACCAGGAATGCCTTTTTCCAATGCTTTCAGACCTTCACCGGTGATGCCACCCGGCACACATACGCGCTGTTGCAGCTCCGGCAGGGTGAAGTGCTGGGCTTTGAGCAAGTCTGCCAGACCAATGATCATATGCGTGGTCAGTTGGACAGCAGCGTCACGGGAAATGCTCGTTTCTTCTACAGCGGATTGAATCATCTGTTGCAAAATATAACTCATAAAGGCAGGCCCACAGCTGCAAATATCCGAAGCAACGCGCAGGTATTGATCCTCAATTTCGACAGGATGGCTGATCTTGGAGAACAGTGCAACGATCCATTCACGCTGTTGGGAAACAACACGCGAGCCGTACTCTAACAGGGTCAACCCACTGGCCGCCGCGTTGGTGATACTGGGAATTACCCGCGCCACCGCACAAGGAACATACTGCTCAAGCTCCGCAATCCGTACCGGGCTGGTAATCGTGATGAGTAAGTGCTTAGGAGTCAAAGCATCAGCCATTTGTTCGAGAGCCTTCCGATATTCAAGTGGCTTTACACATAGGAAAAGTACGTCGCTTTTCTTCGCCACGTCCTTATTGTCATAAGCTACCTGCAACCCTGAATGAACCTGTGCCAGTGCTTCCACTTTTGAGGGAGTTCTGTTAGAGGCGACAATCTGGCTTGGCTGTAAGGCTTCCTGGCTGATGAGAGCGTTGATGAGGATGCTCCCCATGCTCCCCGTACCGATAAAGCCAACTTGCATGTATATCCCTCCATCCAATCTTCTTTTTCCATTGTATGAATCAGATGGGCAGTTGATGTGCATCTTTTCGGAACATGAATCGTATGAAGGAAGAGGACATCGTCCCATTGATCATCTGGCTGATCAAGCGGGAGCAGAGTGAGTTTGTCGCAAGCCATGCCAAAGAATCGCTTAACTTTAACATTACGATATTCTTGATTACCGCAGTTGGTTATGTGCTTGCGTTCTTGCTGGTCATCCCGGCTGTGATGATGGAGACCGTATGGGGATATGGCATGTTTCCTGTTCTGGTTGCGGCAAGCTTAGCTCTTAGCATCTTTTGTATCGTGTAGGTGGTTCGTGGGATTATCAGTGCGAACAACGGAGGGTATTTCCGTTATCCTCTGACGATTCGACTGGTGAAGTAGCGGTGTGAAGGGTAGGGAATTGTGAGAATAACATGTTGATGTGAGTTCACATTGGTGAAAATACGAAGTGGCGAGAATAGGAGTAAGTCCAATTAGACGTGGTATGACAATGAATTACTTTGTTCAATTGGGTTTTGGTGAAAGAAGGAAAAAGAAAAATCAGGGGAGACGGTCTCACCCTGATTTTTTTACGTTTCGGTTCTCGTCTGGGGGTACTGCCAGTTGATGCAGAAGTATTACCTAGTTCATGCAAAAGAGTTTCTAGTCCATGAAGTAGTGTTACTAGTTCATGAAGAAGTGTTATCGGTGCATGGTGAAGGGGTGCTAAGCGTAGTGAAACGTTGCTTATGCGCTCTCACGGACACCTGTGTGAGCTTTTACCAGGATCTCATCGTATTTCTTATCGTCACGTTCAGTGGAGAAGAACGTACCGAGGAAAGCGGCGAGGAAGCCGAGCGGGATGGAGATAATCCCTGGATTGGTCAGAGAGATCAGCGGTGTACCTACGAGGATGGCTTTACCTGCTTCTGGACTCCAGACGTTCGGACTGACAGCCACGAGGATCAGAGCACTGAGCAGACCTACCAGCATTCCTGTTACAGCGCCTGTTGTGTTAAAACGTTTCCAGAAGATCGTGAAGATGATAACAGGCAGGTTGGCACTTGCTGCAACCGCGAAGGCAAGAGCGACAAGGAAGGCTACGTTCATTTTTTGGGCAAACAGGGCGAGCAGGATGGAGATGATCGCTACCCCTACAGAAGCCCAGCGAGCAGCTTTCATCTGCTCATGTTCAGTTGCAGAGCCACGGCGTAGGATGTGCGTGTAGAAGTCATGGGCGAACGCAGATGCCGCAGAAAGAACCAGACCAGCCACAACAGCAAGGATGGTAGCAAAGGCAACAGCGGATACGAAGGCGAAGAGGAAGTCGCCGCCGAGAGCTTTTGCGAGAAGCGGAGCTGCCATGTTACCAGCTTTGTCAGCAGCCATAATGTTATCATAGCCAACGAATGCAGCCGCACCGAAACCGAGGAAGACGGTCATGACATAGAAAGCACCGATGATCCAGGTCGCATAGACAACAGAGCTGCGGGCAGTCGGAGCGTCTTTTACGGTGAAGAAACGGATCAGGATGTGTGGAAGACCAGCCGTACCAAGTACAAGGGCAAGGTTTAACGAGAGGTTATCCAGTCCATTCTTGAATTTGTTACCAGGGTTGAGGAAGGCTTCGCCAAGTGGAGTAGCGGTCTTCATATGTTCAAACATGTTGGAAATACTGAAGCCGAATTTGGCAAAAACCATGAAGGAGATGATGAATGTACCGGCCATCAACAGAACCGCTTTTACGATCTGTACCCAAGAGGTAGCTGTCATCCCGCCGAATACAACGTAGATAGTCATCAAGGTACCGACGATGAGGACGGAAGTGGTGTAGTCGAGACCAAGCAGCAGTTTGATCAGACCGCCTGCACCAACCAGCTGGGCAATCATGTAGAAGATGGAGATGGTGATCGTGTTGAGAGCAGCGACACCACGTACTTTTTTGTTGTCGAAACGGGCTGCGATCATGTCTGCCATCGTATATTTACCGAGGTTGCGGAGCGGTTCAGCAACCAGATAAAGCACGACCAGATAAGCGACCAAGAAGCCGATCGAATAGAAGAAACCATCAAAACCAAAGAGGGCAATCATCCCGGCAATCCCGAGGAAGGAAGCGGCTGACATGTAGTCACCGGCAATCGCCAAACCGTTCTGCCAACCGGTCAAACCGCCGCCTGCGGTATAGAATTCGCTTGTGGTATTGGTCTTTTTCGATGCGTAGTAGGTGATGACCAGTGTTCCGAGGACAATCCCCAGAAAGAGAAGAAATGCGGTTACGTTCATCGGCTAGCCCCTCCTTTTGCCATTTCAGCTTTGATCTGTTCTACATCTTCGTCAAATTTACGGGCTTTGCTGGAATACACCATGCAAAAGATCCACGTCATAATAAACTGCGCGATACCAAATACCCATGCCCAGCTGATCGCACCGACTGCTGGTGCATCCAGTACTGGAAAGAAAGCAGTCATAACAGGCAACGTGAAGTAGAAGACAAAGAAGAATACGGACATTGGCAAGATGAAAGCCCGCTTATCATGCAGAAGTTTTTGAAAAGAAGCAGATTGTACAACAGCGGTGTAATCTACTTCTGGTTTGGCGTTTTCTTGTCGAATCGCCTTTTTGGTAGCCATTTGAATTTCCCCCCATCACTCATCGTTATTTTTGCTGGAAAAATGGAAATGTAAGCGCTTTAATGATTACAATTTGATTATACAGAAAAATTAATAAACTTGTAACGATTCTGTGCGAAATGCTGATATGGGGGGGTGAGAAGTAAAAAAAATTACGTGTACGGTAGCAAAAATCACTCAACAGCGATTTTTGGGGCAAGTTTTACATACGTTTTTTCTCCGATCCCATTGATTTTTTTCAATTCATCTGCTGAGAGGAAACCACCGTGCTCACTGCGGTAGGCAAGGATCGCGTCTGCTTTGGTTTTACCGATTCCGGGCAAGGTCATCAGCTGATCGGCTGTAGCGGTGTTCAGGTTAACCTTGCCGGTGGCTGTACTGGATGCGGAAGAGGATGTGGGAGAGCTTGTGCTGTTGAGTGAAGAGTTTGCAGCTGACAGGGAGAGAGCGTCTGGCGGCTGTCCTGTTGCTTGTCCTGCTTGTGCTGTCTGATTGGGCAGAGTAATGACTGAGATGGTTTTGTTGTTGGCCGAAGAGGTCTCTTTTGTAGAGGGGATATAGATCACCATGCCGTCTTGTAATGGCAGGGCGAGATTGATCAGCTTCGTGTCCGCATCGGGTAAAAAACCGCCTGCTTGGGTAATGACACTTTGGATGCGGTCATTTTCGGAAAAGGTGTAGACACCGGGGGTTTTGACGCGTCCCTTGAGGTCAACGTACATGGGGTGGGAGTTGCTTTGGGCATCCGGAGAGGACGAGCTTGTCGTGTTTTTCTGGGCTGAGTCTATGCTGGAGGATGTAGACGTGCCAGTGTTAAGCGTGAGGGAAGAAGAACCAGATGTGGCTTGATTACCAAAACTGGAGGACGAATCAGTGATACGGGCAGAACCAGAATCATGAACCGAAGCAGAACCACGTACCGAATCAGCATCATGGCTCGAACCATTGTCATCGTTCGAATCAGCATCACGACCTGAACCATTGTTACCGTTCGAACCAGATTCCCACCCTACCTGATCAGCTCCACCGGCCTCTCCCATCTCCCCGCCGCTCAAATAAGCGGGAGGTGTAAGCGGCATCTCTGTCTCTTTTTCCGTATAGGAATATCCCCAAAAACTAAGCCCGATCACTAGCAACACCCCTGCGATCATCAAACCCTTCCGATATCGTTCCCACCAATCCATCAACATGGCACCAGCCACTCCTTCCGTACTCGGTCTCATCGAATCTTACTCATCTACCTTTATCGTAGATAAAGACAGAGCCTTGTGCAAAAAAAATTTCTCACAAGCAAGCAGAGAGGTTGGGAAACAAAAAAAGAACCGGGAATTATCCCAGTTCAATTTTGTTGCCGCGGCGCTGGTCAACAGCGGGGCTTACGTATGGTCCGAAATGATATTTTTGCTCAATGAAAATCTGATGCCACAGCATGAAGATCAGGATGGTCCAGATTTTACGGCTGTAGTCGCCATGACCTTCGCGATGCTCATCTAACATGTAGAGGACATAGGCTTTGTTGATCAGGTGATCGACCTTGGCTTCGAAAATAATTTCTTTGGCCCATTTATAGAATTGATGCTTCAGCCAGTAACGGGTAGGTACTGGGAAGCCCAGTTTTGGACGGGTTTTGATCTCTGGCGGCAGGAAGTCCTTCATCGCTTCGCGCAGGACGTGCTTGGTCGTGCCTTCGGCGATTTTGTACTTCGTCGGAATGGTGGAAGCGAACTCGAACACTTTTGGATCGATGAACGGAACGCGCAGCTCCAACGAGTTGGCCATCGTCATTTTGTCCGCTTTCATCAAAATATTGCCGCGCAGCCAGGTATGGATGTCGAGATACTGCATTTTGGTGACATCGTCATAGTCTTTTACTTTGTCATAGATCTTCTGTGTGATGGACCAAGGTGTCTGGTAGTTCGGGTCACGCAGGATATCCTCGGTAACTACTTTTTCCTTGAGATCTTCACTGAAGATCAACGCATTGCCGAAGAAGCGCTCCTCGACGGTTTTGGAGCCGCGGATGAGGAAGTTTTTGCCCTTGACGCTGTCTGGCAGCTGTTCGGCTACGCTGCGCATCGATTTCTTCATCCAAGCAGGCATGCCCTTGAACATACGCAGGGAGTTCGGTTCACGGTAGATGTTGTACCCGCCGAAGAATTCGTCTGCGCCTTCGCCGGAGAGAACGACTGTGACATGCTGACTCGCAAGCTCTGCGACGAAGTTGAGCAGGATCGCGGACGGGTCTGCGACAGGCTCATCCTGATGCCAGATCAGACGAGGCAAATCTGCCATGTAGCGCTCAGCATTCAATACCACTTCAAAATGCTCGGAACCGAGGTAATCGGCGGTGCGGCGTGCATATTCCAACTCGCTGTAGCCAGGGATGTCGGAGCCGATCGAGAAGGTTTTTACATTTTCAAAGGTGCGCAGCATCCCGACGATACTGCTGGAGTCGACACCACTGGAGAGGAAAGCGCCGCGCGGTACTTCACTGATCCGGTGTTTGTCTACTGATTCAAGCAAAATAGAACGGGTTCCCTCTACGAAATAGGAGAACGGCTTGCTTTCATCTGGCTTGAACTCGACTTCCCAATACTTCTGGGTGGTGAGCTTATCGTCCTTGATGATAAAAGAATGACCCGGTTCAATCCGGTAGATCCCTTTGTACATCGTCTCAGGGTCTGGCACGTATTGGAAGGTCAGATAATGATAGAATCCATTTTCATTAACAGCACGCTCGACACCAGGCATCTCCAAGAGGCTCTTGATCTCGCTGCCGACACCGATAGCGTCTTCTGTCTCGGTATAGTAGAGCGGCTTGATCCCGAAATGGTCGCGGGCACCAAACATCAGCTGTTTGCGGCCGTCCCAGATCGTGAAGCCAAACATACCGCGCAGGTGCTTCGGTGCATCGAAGCCTACTTCTTCATATAAATGCAGGATCGTCTCGATATCGGAGTCGGTATGGAAGCGGTGGCCGAGGTCTTTAAGCCATGCTTGCAGTTCCTTGTAGTTGTATACCTCTCCGTTCCCGATGATCCACATATCTTTTGTCTCGTTAAACAGCGGTTGATGACCGCCTGCCACGTCGATGATGCTCAAACGGCGGAAGCCCAGCGCGATGTTGTCTTCAATATGAAAACCGTCATCGTCAGGGCCGCGATGGAGAATCATTCGGGTCATGGCTTTGATCGTGTCTAAGTCAGCAGGTTTTCTGCGCTTGTTGTACAGCGATACAATTCCACACATATGTTCAGAATCTTCCTCTCACAGGGAGGTTCCCCAAAATACACTATATAAATCTACCATGGATTAGATAGGAGCGCAATGAACAACTATCCTTCCCGATTTTCCGAGTGTTGATGATGAACCCACTCCATCGGTTCAATGAAGTACTTATTGAATTCGTTGTCGTAGGCGTGGATAAAGATCACTTTCGCCACCCCGGCTTGATTGAGACGCTTGGTGCAATTCTCGCACGGTTCATGGGTCACGTAGGCGGTTGCTCCTTTGAGGTCATCGCGGCGGGCATGCAAAATCGCATTTTCCTCCGCATGAATGGTCCTGATGCAACGCCCTTCTTTTAATAGACAGCCTGCCTCGGTACAGTGCGGGTGACCGTGGATAGAGCCGTTGTACCCTGTAGAGACGATGCGGTTCTCTTTTACGATGACACAGCCTACCTGTAGGCGGTTGCAGGTCGCTCTGGTCGCTACTTCATTAGCAAGATCCAGATAGTATTGATCCCAAGATTTTCGCATAACGCACACCTCTTTTGTCCGTCTTCTCTGTTGCTCATAGCCCATTCTAGTAAAAGGGAGGGACAGGTTCAACTCCTAACCATTGTTTTTCGATAAAACGAGTTTTTTTGTCCCAAAGGGTTGGAGTATGCTGGGGAGAACAAATGAGCGTGTCGGGGTGTGATGTGGTTGTGGCTATTCTGTGGGATCGTTGGTTTATGATGAGTCTGGCGCTGGCGGCTGGGTGTGTGTTGGGTGCATATGCAGAGTGGGTTTACACGATTGTCGGCGGCATCGTCTTCTTCGTGCTGTCGCGCTTTCTCCCTTGGCATGAAGTGAAAAAGCGGATCGCGTTGCTCACCGTCGTCTGCTGGGTGGGATGCGGTTATTTTTTGCTGTACGATCATTGGCACCAATCTGCTTTGCTTGCTTATGTGCCGGAAGGGGAGGAAATCCAAGCGAATGTGCATGGTGTGATTGATTCGGCGGTCAAGCGGGACGGGGATGTGGCACGGTTTTTCGTGGTGATAAGCGAGGCTGAATTTGTTGACGGTCGCACAGATGATTTTGTTCCACATGTTCCAGACGTACAGGGTGTTTCGGGGGATTCATCCGATGCTGATGCGCAGTACGGGTACGTGAAGCGCGAACTCCATGAACGCATCGCCCTCCGGGTCAAGCTGTCGGAGGAGGAGCAGATTTCCGAAGTGGAGAGTTGGACGGCAGGCAGCCCGTTCACCACCGTGTTGACTCTTACCCGCCCGCAGCATGCACGTAACCCGAATGCATTTGATTACGCCAATTACTTGCGCTGGCAGGGGGTTGCATTGAGCGGAGAAACTTCCTATAAAGAAATGCGCGTCACGGCATCACCGTGGAGTGTCGGGGCGTTTTTTGAACGCTGGCAAACGTACGAGGCAGAGCAAATCGACAGGGCTTTTCATGAAGAAGTGACACGGGGCTATATGAAATCCCTGCTGTTAGGCTTGCAGGATGGGGTGGAGCCTGATCTGTCCAATATGTATGCTGATCTTGGCCTGATCCATGTACTGGCAATCTCTGGTCTGCATATTACCATTGTGAGTGGCTTTATTCTGTGGGGCTTGGAGCGAGCGGGTATGACACAGGAGCGGGCCTTGCTGGTCAGTATCGCTCTGATTGCTGTCTATGTACTGCTGGTCGGAGCCAGCCCCTCTGCTGTTCGCTCCGGGCTGATGGGTGGAATCGCACTGTGGGCCCGCTATGCCCGAAAACGGGTGGATATTCTGGCGATCTGGGGGACTTCGCTTATCGTGATGCTTTTGTGGAACCCGTACCAGCTGTGGGGAATTGGCTTTCAGCTGTCGTATGTGGTGACACTTGGGTTGATCTTATATGTCCCGCTGTTTCAAGAGATGAGCTTCCCGCGTCATGAACGGCTCCGCTCCGAGCTGGCTGTCGCGGTGGCGGCCCAGCTGGTTTCGTTTCCTTTTTTGCTTTATTGGTTTCATCAGTCTTCTCCATTATCCATGCTGGTAAACCTTTTGCTTGTCTCGATCCTCTCCTATGGTGCACTGCCGTTTGGCTATCTGGCACTGATTTTGTCGCATCTTCAACCGGCCTTGGGGCTTTTTCCGGCAAAAGGAGTGGAGTGGCTGCTTACCCTGATTCACTGGGGGCTTGAATGGGTACATACGATTCGTGTGCCCTTTACGTATTGGCCGCATCCACATGCGTTATGGCTTTTATCCTATGTCATTTTTCTTATATTCTTTTGGGTGGCGTGGCACAGAGGTTATCAGCGGAGGAGGGATGCGGCAGTATACCTAGTCTTTTACTTGGTTTTGCTCGTTTTTGCCCGTCAGCCGTTTTCTGGGACTAACGAAGTACGCGTCACTTTTATCGATGTAGGACAGGGAGATTCTGCCCTTGTTGAAATTGGTAAGGAGAAAGTATACTTAATCGACGGTGGAGGCACCCCTATATTTCCAAAGGCGGAGTGGCAGCAGCGACGAGACCCTTTTGAAGTAGGTAAGGATACCCTGTTACCTTTTTTAAAAGCAAGAGGGATTGAACATATCGACACACTGGTGCTGACACATGGCGACAATGACCATGTCGGCGGTATTCCAGCGATCCTGCCGTATTTTACGTTTGGCCGAGTGTTGGTCAATGGCTTGCCGCCGGAAGAGAAGGAACATGAAATCATCGAGAATCTGACGAAGCGGAAGGTACCGATTGTCATGGGACGTCCGGGCAGTACTTGGCAGGACATGGAGGGTGTAAGCTGGTCCTGGTTGCATCCCAGTCCACAGCATCTCTTGGGTGCTGGCGGCAATGACAGTTCTATCGTTCTGAAATTAACTGCCTATGGTATACATGTACTGTTTACCGGGGACGTAGAAAAGTCCGGGGAAAAAAGTCTCTGGGAAGCAGGCTTGCTTTCTCCGATAGATATTTTAAAGGTGGGACATCATGGAAGCAACAGTTCCACCACCGAGGATTTTCTGGCAGCCATCCGACCGAGGGCAGCAATTATCTCAGTCGGATACCGTAATCGTTATCATCATCCATCACCCGAAGTCATCTCACGCTTAGAGAGGGCGGGCACGGACATCTACCGCACCGACCAGCAGGGCGCTGTGACGATTGTCATGAGGGATGGGGGATATCGGATCACGACGCAAATAAAAAAATAACGAAAAAAGTCCTATATTTTATGCAACTTTCCCAACTACCGATTCGTCTGAGGGAAGGAGAGGAGATAACAATGGGGGAGACAGAGCTGATCAAGCGAGCCCAACAAGGAGATCAGGAAGCTCTGGTTGAACTTCTGCGTTCGATCGAACAAGCGGTTTATAAAAGTGCGTTTTATATTCTCGGCAACGAACAGGATGCATTGGATGCTTCACAGGAAGCCTTGATCCGCATCTACCGCAAGATCGACACCTTTCAGGAAAAGGCGAAGTTCAGCACATGGGTGCAGCGTATCGTGAGCAACATCTGCATGGATAAATTTCGTGCGAAAAAGGAGACGGTCTCCATCGATGAGCATGAGATGATCCTGCCCGACAAGAATAACGTGGAGGAGTCCATTCTGCGTACCAGTCTGTCAGAGGATGTGAACAAAGCGATCGAAAAGCTGCCGGAGCAATACCGGTTGGTCATTGTGCTACGCTATCTGCAGGACTTTTCTTACCAGGAGATCGCAGACACGCTCGATCTGCCGCTGAACACGGTCAAATCATATTTGTTCCGTGCCAGACAGCAGCTCCAGGACCATTTGTATGAATATCAGAAAGGGGGGACATAGGGGATGAACAAAGAAGCCGTGCTCGATCTGATCCAGCGGGATGTAGACGGCGACTTGACGGCTGATGAAGAAGGAATACTCAAGGAAGCTCTCCGCCAAGACCGTGAGCTGCAATTAATGCACCAGCGCCTCATGCGGGTGAATCAGGACTTGGCCAATCTGCCTGACGTCAAGCCACCGTTTAGCCTAGTGGACTCAATTCTTCCGCAGCTGACCGAACAAGTCAAACAGCCGCCAATCGCCGCGACAGAGGATACACCGTCAATGCCGCGCCTTGTTCGCAAAGAAACCCCGTCACCCGAGCAGCCGTTGAAGAAACGCCGGAAGCTTCCGCTCTGGCTTGCCAAAGCAGGCAGTGGTGTGGCAGCCGCCTGCTTATTGATCGGACTTTTTGTGATGTCGAACAGTGCAGATGTGGACCGTAACTCCGGCACCGTCGGATCTAACAACCCGACCTCGATCCAGAGCAATCCGGAAGACAATGGAGTAAGTCCAATGAAAAATCTGGATGAAACGAAAACGCCAGAGACTCCGTCACAACAGACAGAGACCCCGGATACTCCGACTGCACCTAAGACAAATGAACAGACCAAGCCGGAATCAACACCAGATTCGACCCCGATGAATACTCAGCCGTCACAGCAACCGGTGGACCAGCCGCCAGTCTTCGTTGCCAAACCGCCGACTTCAGGTGCGACGGCCGCTCCTGCTGACACGGTACAGCCAACAGAACCAACTAAGTCTTCCACACCGCAACCGGCCGACACGAAAAATAAAGACACCAAGCTTGCTGTTCCATCCAAAGAAGGCAAAGGCAACGGCAAGTCGACCGCAGACTCGGACGATGAAGATGACGACAAAAACGAAAAAAAAAACAAAGATAAAAAGAACGACAAAGAACGGGGCAACGGCAACGGTAATAAAAACAACAACAATGACGACTAGGTTCGTCAGGTGAAAAAAGGGCGATGAGGCTGTCGATGATGACAACCTCATTTTCTTTTTGCCCCAACAAATCCGCCCGCCCCACCTGCCCGCAACAAAAGTGGATAGGGAATCGCCAAACTTCTTTTCAGCGAGTCACCAAATCGCCCACGCGAGAATAACATATCGTATAGAAAACAGATGACGAACGAAATTCGCAACAGGTAATCGCAACACGAAGGAACAGTATCCCCCTGCTTCCCGTTTGGAGAGAAGACATCCCGGGGCTTTTCTCCAAACGTTTACATAAAAGCGAATATATCGTCTCTCATCAAGCCGTGGCCGGTCTGGTCATGGTTTTTCGCCGTTGATTTACGAGACATGCTATAATAGGATGAATAGACTTACACGGACGAACGAGAAAAAGGGGGAGGAACCGATGCCGCTTTTGACAGCCATTCGAGACATCAAACAGAAAAAATTCGCACCCGTCTATGTTCTCTACGGCACGGAGACCTTTCGCAAAGAAGAGCTGATCAAGCTGATGAACCAGACCATGATCGACCCTGACTACGCAGATATGAACGTGGGACGCTACGACTGCACCGAGATTGCACTGAGTGAGATTTTGGTGGATGCCGATACCGTCCCGTTTTTCTCCGAGCATCGGTTGATTATCGCTGACAATGCCTATTTTCTGACCGGAGCCAAGCCGCCAACCAAGGTGGAGGCAGATACAGATGCTCTGGCGGCTTATATCGAGAATCCGCAGCCGACCACCTCGCTGGTTTTTAGGATCGATGCCGACAAGCTGGATGAGCGTAAAAAGCTGGTCAAGTCGCTCCAGCAGCGTGCGGTCGTGATCAACTTCGAACCGCTCAAAGACCATGACCTCTCCTCCTGGATCGAGCGTCAAGCCAAGCAATGGGATGCCACCATCACGCCTGAGGACGCGCATCTCCTCGCAGAGCGCGTCGGTTCCGACCTGCGGCTTTTGTATAAGGAGATCGAAAAAATGGCCCTCTATGCAGGCAAGGGAGGTCGTATCGACAGGCAGGTCATCGAGACGCTGGCCGCCCGTACGCTGGAGCAGGACGTCTTCGGCATGGTAGAGGATGTCGTGACCGGACGGGTCTCCGATGCCTTCCGCACGCTGTACGATATGCTCAAAACCGGGGAGGAGCCCATCAAGCTGATGGCGCTCTTTATCCGCCAGTTCCGCATGCTGCTGCATACCAAGACACTGGCTGCACAGAGCTATTCTGCACAGTCGATTGCAGGGATGATCAAGGCACATCCTTATGCGGTGAAGAAGGCGATGGAGCAGGCGCGTTATTTTGACGAAGCGGGGTTGAGGCGCTTGCTCGGGATTTTGGCGGAAGAGGATTTCCGCATGAAGACAGGGCAAGTAGATAAAAGGCTTGCGCTGGAGATGTTTATTACGAAAGTTGCGCAGGAGAAGAAGAGGTAGTGTGGATCGGTCGGGGGGGGAAGAGTGGGGATATGATCTGTTTTCCAGTCGCCTTTCCCTCACTTCGTTCAGCCGGTCTCCTTACAAACAGATCATATCCCCACTCTTTTCTGGCCGACAGGTTCCGCTATCCTCTTAAAAAATTAAGAAGGAAAAAAGAAGGCCGTACTCCAACCAGCCAATTAACGGCTAAAAATGGAGTTCGGCCTAATTTATATTTCAATCAAAAAATAGAAAAAACCTCTCTGCACCTAAGTCCAAAGAGGTCATTCCTATCATCCCGTAAAAAGAACTTACGCAGTTACAGCGTTGAACTTTTTAGTCAGGCGAGATTTTTGACGGTTCGCTGCATTTTTATGGATAAGACCTTTCGTAGCAGCCTTGTCCAATTTTTTCACAGCTACGAGAAGGGAAGATTTCGCCAACTCAACGTCGTTTGCGAGAACTGCTTTCTCGAAGTTTTTCAGTGCTGTACGAAGATCAGATTTTTGAGCTGCGCGGTGTGCACGGCGTTTTTCAATCGTCTTGGTACGTTTGATCGCAGATTTAATATTTGGCATACTTGTCACCTCCTTAAAACAAAAACGCAAAAAGCAATGAATACAACAGAACATATTCTAGCATTTAACGGGACGTATTGCAAGAACGCTTTGAGAATAATTTTGCCATGTATGAAGAACCTAATACGTAAGAATGCCAAAAGGAGGAGCTTACACATGGCAGAAACACATAATATCGACCTCTCCGGCTATAGTGTGCGTACAGACCTTGCAGTCGAAGCACACGCGATGGCGGTGGAGAGAACCAATGAAAGTGATATCCCCGGAGTCTTTTTGCAGTCCGATGATAACGAGTCAGGCATCAAGGTGACCCGCCTGAGCGTGCAGAGTGAAGAGGCAGGCAGACAGATCGGCAAGCTCCCCGGCAACTATATTACCATTGAAGTACCGAAGCTGCGCGACAACGATACCCAGCTGGAGATGGCTGTTGAGAAGCGCTTCGCAAAAGAATTCCGCCGTTTCCTCGAGGAGCTGGGGCTGACTGAGGATAAGCGCGCGCTCGTCGTCGGTCTTGGCAACTGGAATGTCACACCGGATGCACTTGGACCGATGGTGGTCGAGAACCTACTCGTCACCCGTCACCTGTTTCAATTGGCTCCTGAGACGGTTGGGGACGGCTACCGCGAAGTAAGCGCACTCTCCCCGGGGGTGCTGGGGATCACTGGGATCGAGACCAGCGAGATCGTGTTTGGTGTAGTTGAAAAAAGCAAGCCTGATTTCGTGATCGCGATTGATGCTCTCGCTTCCCGTGCCCTGCATCGTGTCAACACAACCATCCAGATCGCGGACACCGGTATCCATCCAGGTTCAGGTGTAGGCAACAAGCGCAAAGCGATCGACAAACATACATTAGGAATTCCTGTTATTTCTATTGGAGTACCTACCGTTGTGTTTGCCTCGACCATTGTGAATGACGCGATTACCTACATCATGGGTCACTTCAATCAATCCATGCAGGAGAGCAGCCGTCCGTTCAACCGCCTGTCCGCAAGCAGCCTCCCAGAGCGCAAGGAGCCTTATACCGAAGCCGATCTGCCGGGCATGGAGCAACGCAAAACCTTCATGGGTCTCGTCGGCACGCTTTCTGATGACGAAAAACGCCAGCTGATCAGCGAGGTACTTCGTCCACTCGGCCAGGAGCTGGTGGTGACACCGAAGGAAGTGGATGATTTTATGGAGGGAATCTCCAACATCGTCGCGCAAGGATTGAACAGTGCGCTGCATCGTGCGGTGAATCAGGATAATGTAGGGGCGTATACGCACTAGATAGATACAGTAAAAAGGTAGCTGTAAACGGAATTGGTTTACGCTACCTTTTTTGTTATTTCGATTACTAGGATCATCTGTTGTGAAACCAATCTTAAAAAATTTCGTAATCTAAAATGAGTTTAAGCAAATAGAGAGGTGTGTAAAAATTTGGATACGATTTCTTTTTCTGATTGCATAGTAATTTTGGGAGGAATTATTGGACTGGCTACATTTTCGACTAAACTATATTCCAACCACGGTGTAATTGAAAAATATGACATGGGGGTGAGGCTGAATTCTTTTGTTCCAGCATTCGTATATATAACTGCGGCCACGCTTCTATTGTTATTATTTTTCGTAAGAGGTGGAGATTTATTAATAGTTATACCAGCAATACTTATTTTGCTTTTTTGTATGTTTCTAGATATCGGAAGCTGGAAAAGTCGAGGACGTAAAAAAGCAATGATATATTCAATTTTGTATCTCATAGCCCAGTGTATTATATCTTATGGGATGATTTCAGATACCTCTGGTATGTTAGGTCCGTTCGGTTTAGTATACGGAACGTTTTCTGTCTTAGTATGTATTATGTTCGGAGTAGCAAATCTCAGCATCTACATGAATGAAAAAGACATAGAGAATCGAAGGTTTGTCACTTTTATCCTGACCGACAATTCCCTTCCATTCAAAGCTAAGATACTCACCAGAGATAAACAAGGCGATTTCCTAGTGATCAAAGAAGGGGAACCCGATTGCGAGTACTCTATCTCAGCCGCAAGCGTAAAGGAAAGAAGATACGATAGGGAATAAAATAAAAACAAAAGATATTAATTTACTAGGGTTGCCGTTCTACCTTCTCTATGACGCGCATAGGATAGACTATCAAGCGCAAAGTCTGACAAGGAGGGTACGAGATGGCAACCCTTTTGCAACGCCACTTTGTTCTACTGTCTGTCGGCACGGCCCTGCTGTTTTTGCTTTGTGGAGCGCTGGTTACGGACAGTTCCAAGGACATGTTCAAATCATCCACGCTCAACCGCGCCACGAGTCATGTCTCCAGCCTGACCCTGATCAATCTGCTTGGCATGGAAATCCCGGCTTTCCATAAAACCGTACAAGCTCAAGTCGAACCACAAACCACTACAACCTCCAGTTTCTTTTTTCAACTGGCCACCGGGATTCATCCGGGCGATCTGCGCAGCCTGCTTGGACGCGAGCTGCCGGGACTGCTCACCTATGACGACGCCCGTATCCTCGTAAAAGGCAAAGACTTCGAGCTGGCCGACCTCTATGTCGAGTCACCGGCTCCCGCTCACACCGTCATCGAGATGCCAGAGACACCAGCCCCCGCAGAAAAACCGACGGAGACTCCAAAACCTGCCGACGACAAGCCAGCTGTCCCAATCGCCCCCGGTGATTCCAAGAAAAAGAGCGTCTTCGTCTACCACACCCACAACCGCGAATCATGGATCGGTATCTCGAAGCCTGCTCCTGCCACCGACTCCATCGACCACCCGAGCCAGAACATCACCCTCGTCGGCAAAAAGCTGGGCGAAGCGCTCAGCGCCAAAGGCATCGGCACACAAGTCAACACCGATGACTTCTATCAGAAGCTTCTCGACAACGGCAGAAGCTATCCATTCTCCTACGCCGAGTCACTCAAAGCCGTCCGCGCTGCCACCCAGCAGAACCGCGATCTCAAATTCTACTTTGACCTGCACCGCGATTCCAACGGCACCCGCGAGAAGACCACCGTCAAGATCAACGCCAAAAACTACGCCCGCCTTCTGTTCGTCGTCGGAACCCGCAACAAAAACCATGAGCAGAACGAAAAATTTGCCCGTGAGCTGCACGCGCTCATGGAGAAGAAATACCCGGCCCTCTCCCGTGGGATTATTGCGAAAACGGCAAGTGAAGGCAACGGCGAGTATAATCAGTCCATCTCACCGGGCAGTCTGTTAGTAGAGGTGGGAGGCACCCACAACACGATCCAAGAATGCTATAACACAGCAGAAGCCTTTGCTGATGTGTTCGCCGAATACTACTGGCAGGCAGAGGAAGTCAGCAAGACCAACAGCCAAAAACCCGACAAGAGGTGAGATACACGATGAATGTAACGCTTCGATTTGTAGGCATGCTTACCATTCTCCTTGTCGGAGTTGTACTCGGACTGCAGACAGCAGAAAAAGGAATTTATAAGGTTGACGGCTTGCCCGAACAGAAACCACAAACTTTTTACATAAAGAAAATCGACAAGGGGCAAGTCGAAATTGCGGTAATGGGAAAAGAAGTAAAAGCCAAACCGCAACAAGTCGTAAATTACGTGAGTGAAACGGGAACCTCTATTGGCGGCTGGATTAAAAACAGCGTAAAATCTACGGTTGATTGGTTTTCTCAGTTTTTTCAACCTTGAGTTCGTCTATTGACGTGCTTGGGGTTGTTTTTTTATTTTTTATAAACAAAAAAAATTGGGTCAAGTTAGATTTGTGTGAATAATATGTGTTGCGCAAAAAAGAAGTTAATGGCATAATGTTGGAAGTTACCTAACATGTAGAAATGTTCAAAAAATTCTTCGGTAAGAGGGGTGCGCCCTATTGTCACAGTCTATTTTGCAGATTGAAAACCTCCAGACGCACTTTTTCACAGACCGGGGCGAGATTCCAGCCGTTGACCGCATCAACATCGAGGTCAAGCAAGGAGAGATTCTCGGGATCGTTGGCGAATCCGGCTGTGGAAAGAGTGTAACCTCCCTTTCCGTCATGCGACTCGTCCCGAACCCGCCCGGTAAGATCGTCGGGGGCAAAATTTTGTTCAAAGGGGAAGACCTCGCAGCCGTCAGCGAGAAGCGAATGCAAGAGATTCGCGGTGACCGTGTCGCGATGATCTTCCAGGAGCCGATGACCTCCTTGAACCCTGTTTATACCATTGGCGACCAGATCGGCGAGACTGTTCGTTTGCATAGGAAGCTTTCCAAGAAAGAAGCCAAAGTCCATGCGGTTGAGATGCTGAAAAAAGTAGGTATTCCGCGTGCCGAGCAGATCGTGGATGAGTATCCGCACCAGCTCTCCGGCGGGATGCGTCAACGCGTGATGATCGCGATGGCGATGGCCTGTGATCCAGAGCTCTTGATTGCAGACGAGCCTACGACCGCTCTGGACGTAACGATTCAGGCGCAGATCCTCGACCTGATGGTTAAGCTCAACAAAGAATCCGGCACCGCCATCATGCTGATCACCCATGATCTGGGTGTAGTCGCTGAGATGTGCCACCGTGTCGTCGTCATGTACGCAGGCAATGTGGTGGAGGAAGGCTCGGTTCGCGATATCCTCAAAGATCCGAAGCACCCGTACACCCAAGGCCTCCTGAACTCGATTCCGAAGATGGATGAGAAGTCAGACCGTCTGTACTCGATCCCAGGCAACGTGCCGATCCCAGGTTCCCTACGTGAAGGCTGCCGCTTTGCACCGCGCTGTGAGCACGCTACAGACAAGTGCCGCGTGGCTATGCCGGAGCTGATCGAAGTGAAGCCGGGGCACCAATCCCGCTGCTGGCTTAACGAAGCCTAACCCGAAAGGAGCATGCAAGTGGTTGAAGATCTACTCACCGTCACCCATCTAAAAAAATACTACCCAATCACAGGCGGCGTCCTCGGGAAAGTCGTCGGTCAGGTCAAAGCCGTCGATGACGTATCCTTCAGCGTCAAAAAAGGAGAAACGCTCGGTCTCGTAGGAGAGAGCGGCTGTGGTAAATCTACCACCGGACGATCGATCCTGCGCCTGATTGAACCGACAGAAGGGCAAGTGCTCTTCGAGGGCAAAGATGTCACCAAGCTCAGCAAAGAAGAGATGCGCCTGATGCGCCGCGATATGCAGATCATTTTCCAGGACCCATTCGCCTCGCTCAACCCGCGTCACACCGTCCGCAAGATTCTGGAAGAACCGCTCTTGGTTCACGGAATCGGCGACAAAAAAGAGCGTGAGAAGCGCGTCGATGAACTCTTGGAGGTCGTCGGTCTCTCCAGCTACCACGCCAGCCGCTTCCCGCACCAGTTTTCCGGCGGTCAGCGTCAACGGATCGGGATCGCCCGTGCCCTGACGCTCAACCCGAAGCTGATCATCTGTGACGAGCCGGTGTCCGCACTCGACGTATCTGTCCAATCGCAGATTTTGAACCTGCTGCAAGACCTGCAGCGCGATTTTGGACTGACCTATGTCTTCATCGCGCATGACCTGAGCGTTGTGCGTCACATCAGCGACCGTGTCGGCGTGATGTACTTAGGCCGGATCGTGGAGATGGCTTCCAAGGATGCCCTCTATGAAAAGCCGCTTCACCCGTACACACAGGCACTCCTGTCTGCTGCACCGAATCCTGACCCGGATGCCAAGCGTGACCGCATCATTTTGCAAGGAGATCTGCCAAGCCCGGCTAATCCGCCGTCTGGCTGTACCTTCCGCACCCGCTGCCCACTGGTCAAAGATATCTGTATGTCAGCACGTCCTGAATTTAAGGATGCAGGCAATGGGCATTTTGTCGCTTGTCACTTATACAATGAGTAATAGCTCATGTTTTCCAAAAACAGCATGTTAAGGGCGGAGCTTACTTCGGTAAGAGTCGTTCTTCATGAAAATACAAAAAAAGTAGAACAAGGGGGAACCTTCATGAAAAAGCGTACGTTGGGTACCGCTCTCACAAGCGTACTCGCACTTTCAATGGTTCTGACCGGCTGCGGCGGCAACAGCGCTGAACCGGCTAACAGCACCAAGGAGCAACCTGCTCAAGAAACCAAATCCGGTGACAAAACGATCATCGTAGGCCGCGGCGGCGACTCCGTAGGTCTTGACCCAATCCGTGAAACAGACGGTGAGTCTGCAAAAGTAACGGAAAACATCTTCGATACCTTGGTTAGCTACGAAGAGACCAGCACCAAGGTTATACCGGGACTGGCTGAGAGCTGGGAAGTATCCCCAGACGGCCTGACTTACACCTTCAAGCTCCGCCAAGGTGTTAAATTCCACGATGGCACTGACTTCAACGCGGAAGCAGTTGTATTCAACTTCAACCGCTGGATGGATAAATCCAACCCGCTTTATGACAAAGAAGGGTTCGAATACTACAACGACATGTTCGGCGGCTACAAAGGCGACAAAGACCACGTGATCGCTTCCGTCACTGCAAAAGACGCCAACACGGTAGAAATCAAGCTGAGCCGTCCACAAGCTCCATTCCTGCAAAACCTTGCAATGTGGTGCTTCGCGATCGCGTCACCTGACGCGCTCAAAAAATACGGTGAGAAATTCACTGAAAACCCAGTGGGTACCGGTCCATTCAAATTCGTTGAGTGGAAGCGCAATGACTCCATCACTCTGGAGAAAAACCCGAACTACTGGAACCAAGGCTTCCCGAAACTCGACAAAGTTATCTTCAAAACCATTCCTGAGAACTCCGCACGTCTGACTGCGCTGCAAGCAGGCGAGATCGACCTGATGGACGGCCTCAACCCTGAAGACGTGAAAACCGTAGAAGAAAATGCAGATCTGCAACTCTTCAAACGTCCTTCTATGAACGTTGGCTACCTCGGCTTCAACGTTGAGAAGAAACCATTTGACAATCCAAAAGTGCGTCAAGCGATCGGTCATGCGATCAACAAACAAGGTCTGGTAGATGCATTCTACGCAGGTCTGGGTGAGCCGGCTACCAACCCAATGCCACCATCCCTGTGGGGCTTCAACGATCAAATCAAAGACCGCGAGTACAACCTCGACAAAGCGAAGCAACTCCTTGCTGAAGCAGGCTTCCCTAACGGCTTCCAAACCACTTTCTGGGCAATGCCAGTACCACGTCCGTACATCCCAGACGGTCCTAAAATGGCAGAAGCTATGCAACAAGACTTCAAGAAAATCGGTATCGACGCTAAAATCGTAACCATGGAGTGGGCTACTTACCTCGACAAGACCAAAGTGGGCGAACAAGACATGTTCATGCTCGGTTGGACTGGCGACAATGGTGACCCTGACAACTTCCTCTCCGTCTTCTTCAACAAAAACAACATCGGTGGTAACAACCGTTCCCGCTACGCAAACGACGAGCTCCAAGGTATCCTCATGAAAGCTCAAGCAGAACCAGACCAAGCGAAACGTGAAGAAATGTACAAAAAAGCTCAAGAGATCGTATTCAACGAAGTTCCTCTGATCCCGCTTGTACACTCCACACCTCCACTTGCTGGTAAAAAAGGCATCACTGGCTATGTACCACATCCAAAAGGTTCTGAGAGCCTGGAGAAAGTAGATATCCAATAATTCGCTACAACAGACACAAGGGGTAAGAGGAGCGACCCTCTTCTTACCCTTTTTATTACGCAAAGGAAAGCGAGGCGATGGCTATGCTAGCCTATACCGTACGCCGCATGCTAATGCTCATCCCCGTTTTGTTGGGAATGTCTATCGTCGTATTCTCGATCATCCACGCCATCCCGGGCGATCCGGCGCAAACCATTTTAGGTGAAAGAGCTACACCGGAAGCGATTGAAGATTTACGCGAACAGCTTGGTTTGAACAATCCATGGTATGTGCAATATTTCAGCTACTTAGGTCAGGTTGTTACCGGGGACTTGGGCGTATCTCTGCATAGTAAATCAGAGATTTCGACCGAGATCGTCCCTTATCTGGCAGCAACCGTTGAATTAACGATTTTTAGTATGATCTTTGCCGTATTTGTCGGCGTCAACGCAGGGATTATCTCTGCCTGGAAACAAAATTCTTGGTTTGACTACATCTGTATGCTTATGGCCCTAATCGGCGTATCTATGCCAATCTTCTGGCTCGGTCTGATGGAGCAATGGTATTTTGCCCAAGAGTTAAAATTGTTGCCTTCGGTAGGCCGCGATAATCCGCGCGATGCCGTCGAAGCAATCACGCACTTGTATATTGTTGATACGATCCTGCAAGGCAGATGGGATCAATTAAAAGATGTCCTGCAACACCTGGTGCTTCCAAGTATCGCACTTGGCACGATTCCGATGGCAATCATCGCCCGGATCACCCGCTCCAGCATGCTCGAAGTCATGCGTTCTGACTATATCCGTACCGCACGTGCGAAGGGGCTTGGTCAATTCATCGTCGTGTACAAGCACGCGCTGAAAAACTCCCTGATCCCGGTACTGACCATCGTCGGTCTGCAGACAGGGGCACTCCTGGGTGGTGCGATCCTGACCGAAACCATCTTCGGATGGCCGGGCGTAGGGCGTTACATCTATACAGCGATTGGGAACCGTGACTATCCGGTCATCCAGTCTGGTATCCTCGTAGTCGCTTCGATTTTCGTCATGATTAACCTGGTGGTCGACCTGCTGTACGCCTATGTCGATCCACGTATCAAATACCGCTAAGGAGGAGGAAAACCTATGGCTCAAACCGTTACCCAAACCAACAATGTCCCAGTCAAGCCGACGCAGGAAACTGCCTCCTCTCCTTGGCGTGATGCTTGGAAAACGCTTCGCAGGAACAAAATGGCCCTCGTGGGGTTTGCCATCATCTTGTTCTTTATCCTCGTCGCGGTTCTTGCACCATGGATCGCTCCTTACGCGTATGACGAGGGTTCACTTACTGACCGTAACCTGGCTCCATCTGCTGAGCACTGGTTCGGTACCGATTACAATGGACGTGATGTGTTCTCCCGTATCGTCTACGGGGCACAGATCTCCCTGTGGGTCGGCTTCTTCTCAGTTGTCGGTTCCATCATCGCCGGGACGTTCCTTGGTCTGATCGCCGGTTACTATGGCCGCTGGACCGACACTCTGATCTCCCGTGTGTTTGACATTATGCTGGCATTCCCAAGCATCCTTCTCGCGATTGCGATCGTGGCGATCTTGGGGCCATCTCTGCAAAACGCGCTGATGGCGATTGCGATCATCAACATCCCAACCTATGGCCGTCTCGTACGCGCTAAGGTATTGAGCCTCAAAGAAGAGGAATTCATCATGGCAGCCCGTGCGATCGGGATGAAGGACTCCCGTATCCTTTTGCACCACATCCTGCCGAACAGCTTGGCTCCGATCATCGTCACGGGTACACTCGGTATCGCTTCTGCGATCATCGAAGCGGCTGCACTCGGCTTCCTTGGTCTCGGTGCCCAACCGCCAGAGCCAGAGTGGGGCAAGATGCTGGCGGACTCCCGTCAGTACATTCAAAAAGCTCCATGGACGGTTATTTTCCCAGGTCTGTCGATCATGCTGACCGTGCTTGGGTTTAACCTCGTAGGGGATGGCTTGCGCGATGCGCTTGACCCGCGGATGAAGAACTAAAGTAACGATTAGCATGAAGCACTTTTCTTGCTGATCCCAACACAAAGAACCGACTGCAGAGAAATGATTCTCTATAGCCGGTTCTTTTTTACATGTCCGATTCAGTTTCGTATCATCCAAGCTTAGATCAGCTCAACGGACTGTCTGCCAAGCACTCGCTCCTCTACAAACTCCCCAATCAACCGATTAAACTCCTCTGACTCATGTGTCACCAACTGATGCTTCGCTCCCGCCACAAATCTCAGCTCTGAATTCGGCAGATGATCACGAAGAATCTCCCCATAATGATGCATCGAATAATCCCTCGCCCCATACAGCAGAAGCACCGGCGTTTGGATCTCCCGAAGCCGTTCGGTACAATTAAACACATGCCCCGCCTGATAAAGCCGATGAAGCGACTGTGAATCGGTTTTATTAAAATGCTCCATCCAAATCTTCCGCTCTTCATGATCGGCGATGTGAGTCCCGGTGATTCCGCGGGCAAACAGGGGAACGGTATCAGCATTGCTCAACAGCTCAGCCAGCCAGTACTCGCTCTCCAAGGTGAGATTATTCACCTCCGAATACCCTCCGACCAGGATCGCCCCAGAAAAGCACTCCGGATAGGACAGCAGGCATTCCAAAGCGATACAGGCCCCTTGGGAATAGCCGCAGAGCACGACATCCTGAAGCTGTAGCGCTTCGATCAGGTCGTGCAGATCATCTGCCACATCGCGGATCGTGAACACCTCTCTCGCCGGGGTGCTGTCCCCATGTCCGCGCAGATCAGGGATCAGCAGGCGATATTTGTGGGCCAGTGGTTCTTGGCGGGAAAAGTTGATCGAGCCAATCCCCGGTGCGTGGATAAACAGGATGGGCTGTCCACGGCCTTTGTCGATATAAGAAAGCTTCGCGCCGTCGCGCAGCGTGACAGCTGGTGCGGTCATGATGAGACACCTCCATGGCTGTAGTTTTTGCGACCAGAGGCAAAAACTTGCATGGAAGCGATAGGAGCACAACGCTTTTTGTCCGAAATCGCTTGCTTTTTCTCCTTCTTTTTTCCACGAAGAAGTGGTATCCTCACAGTAAATAAAAAAGATTCTATCAACCAAAGGAAAGTAGGGTGTAAGTGATGACCTCATCCCGTTTTGACCGTTTATATACGTATTTGAATGAACAGCAAGTGGACGCGATGTTGATCACATTGCCGAAGCATGTGTATTACCTGACTGGTTTTTTGAGCGACCCACATGAGCGTTTTCTGGGACTGGTTGTGCCGCGTGAAGGTGAGCCGACCCTGATCGTGCCTGCACTTGACCGTGAAGCGGCAGAAGCGGCGTCTTCTGTGAAGCAGATCGCCACCCATACCGATACGGAAAATCCGTACGATGTACTGCGCCGCACCCTGCCAGCCGGAACCAAGGTGCTTGGTCTGGAAAAAGGCCACCTGACTGTCAACCGCTATGAAGCGATCTTGGAGAGCATCGGGGCAGACCGCTATGTCGATATCGACGCAGTGCTGCGCGACATGCGTCTGCTCAAGACTCCGGAGGAAGTAGCAGTGATCAAGCGTGCCGTGGCGATTGTCGAGGATGTGCTGCGTGCCGGGCTGAAAAAAGTAGCGGTCGGTGTAAGCGAGATCGAGATCGTCGCAGAGCTGGAGTACCAGATGAAAAAGCTGGGCGCAGAAGGCCCGTCCTTCTCCACCATGGTGCTGGCTGGTGAAAACTCCGCACTCCCGCATGGCAATCCGGGCGAGCGCAAGATTCAGGCAGGAGAGCTATTGCTCTTTGACCTTGGTGTCTACGTCGACGGCTATGCGTCCGACATCACCCGTACGTTTGCGGTAGGTGAACTCAGTGACAAGCAAAAAGAAATCTACCAAGCCGTACTGGATGCCAACCTCAAAGCGATCGAGCGCGTCCAACCGGGAGCAACTCTTGCCAGCCTCGACCAGGCCGCACGCGAGCATATCACAGCAAAAGGCTATGGCGAATACTTCATGCACCGCTTAGGTCACGGCATGGGGCTGGATGTCCACGAGTACCCGTCCGTACATGGGCAAAACCAAGAAACCCTGCGTGCAGGCATGGTCTTTACCATCGAGCCGGGGATTTATCTCCCAGGTGTCGGCGGTGTCCGCATCGAGGACGACGTGCTGGTGACGGAGAACGGGGTAGAGGTGCTGACTACGTTCCCGAAAGAATTGACTGTGATCGGGTAAGACAGAGTTCATCTAGCTTCTGCATTGCAAAATGGCCTAGGGTTCATGGCGGCCTTAGGCTATTTTACCGACTTCACCAAACGTACCGATTTCACAAACAACATCGAGATTTGCTTCACGCACGCTGCTATGGGTAGCGTGTTTTTTATTTATTTCAGATATTTCTGGTGTAACAAAATACGCCCGGCCGCATCTATACATACGAGACCGTTGATCTGACAGGCAACACGGCACCATGACCGTCTAGAGTGCCCACAGATCAGCGCCATGCATGGTAAAGTCACAAGAAAGGGGTGGACGTACCCACGTGGAGAATGTTCATCGTTTGCAACGCACCGAGACCGCTGATTTTGATCAGGTCATGCGGGAAAATGGGACGAAGGTGCTGCGCTTGGTAACGTTATTTGTAAAAAATCAGGCAGTGGCCGAAGACATCACCCAAGAGGTGTTTCTCAAGGTATATAAAAATCTGCCCTATTTTCGGGGGGAATCCTCGATTCAGACATGGGTGTACAAGATCGCGGTGAATGAGAGCAAAAGCTACCTGCGCTCGTGGTCCTTCCGCAATATCTTTGCCAAAGACGAGATCGAGCAGGAGAGCGGACAGAACGTGGAGGATGAAGTGATCGGCAAAGCCAACCGGGAGACGGTGGCAGAGCTGGTGCTGAAGATGACACCGAAGTATCGGCAAGTCATCGCGCTTCGGTACTACGCAGATCTGAGCATCAAGGAGGTGGCTGTTGCGCTTGGGGAATCGGAGGGATCGGTACGTACGAGGCTTCACCGCGCTCGCGCCCAACTGAAAAAATTAGTGGAAAAGGAGGGACTATAGATGGACAGCGACCAAAGGTTCGAGCAATCCCTGCAACGTCTCAAGGACGAAGCCGACAATTCCGTACTCAAGCAAGTGTTTTTCACAGAGGAGATGGAGCAGAAGATTAAGAACAAAATCGCCAAAAGCAAGCGACAGCGCTCCTACTGGCTCAAAGGCTCCGGCTTAGTGGCGTGTCTCTGCCTGCTGCTGGTGCTCGGAAGCAATTCCGGCTGGTGGACACTGACGGGCATAGACTCTGGCAACCATGCATCAGGCGTGGGAACAGATGCAGACCATACTGGAGCATCTGGTGGTGACGAACCCCCATTAAGCTTTGACCCGCCTGTCCCAACCGAACGCCATGCGTGGGAACTGTCGCCAGCGACTACCTTGCCGAGTGGGAATGTGATGACGTTCTACGGCTCCGATCTGATGGAGGTTCATTTTCTCACGGACAGTGTCAACCTCTATGCGGGGAATGATTACAAGACCCGTGTCGTCCTGCGCGGATTTTTTCCAGAGACGCTGCAATATCGCTGGGTTCAAGAAAAAGGGGAACGATGGGCAATCGATGATGTCGGGGTGAAGCAGAACCAGACGCAGGCTGAGTTTAACCGAAACACGTATTTCAGCCAACCAGGCAAATGGCGCATGGAAGTCTACAAAGAAAATAAACTCTACAGCTTCATTGTCGTCGACGTCAAAGAGAAAAGCGAAAAATCCTTCGACATCAAAGAGGCTACCGTGCTGGCTCGGCAATACTTCGCGAGCGACGCGTCCTTCACCAAGATGGGGCAGCCTCGCTATGGCAGCATCGAGATTTTTGGCATAGACGGAACCACTGAGCAGAAAAAAATCTACGGCTGGGCCGTCATCCGCTCCTTCCATGATAAGAAGAACGGAGAAGTAACCATCAATCAGGCACTGGACGCTCCAGTCGTCCTAGATGTCGCCTACAACAAGAAGAACTACCGTTATGAAGTCCAGCACATGACCATCATGGAGGACAAAAATCTGTACTTCGCCGATATGCAGAAACTCTTCTCGGCCGATGCCTACATGACCGCACATTCCTACTTGAAAAATCCGGCTGAGCTGGAACAGATGATCCGCCGTGTTGAGCAGGATGTCATGCAGGCAGCACGTGATCAGGCTCTGCATTAATCAAAAAAAGTAGTGTCAACCAGGCATTTCCACCTGACATTGACACTACTTTTTTACTATGATAGAAGTATTCACTTATTTCTCTTCGCTGTCGCTTTGTGCATAGATCTTGCTGTAATCGGTCTTATCCATCAGCACACCGCGCGGCTCGAAATACCCGAAGCCGTACTCCTCGCTTGATTCAATGCGGAAGGATGCATTACGCAGAGGCAGGATCGCGCAGATCATATTGGGATAGTTGACCGTGGTGGCAGGGGTGCCAAGCAGTTTTTCGAGCAGCTGCATGTCAGCGGTAAATGTGGTGGTACGCAGGATGGCTGCTTGTGGGAAGCCGGCAGGAGTTGTGCGTTTTTTGCTGTATTGTACGAACCATGGCAAGTGTGGGTATGTGCCGAGCATCTGGAATTGTACCTGTTCACCGGATGCGAGGTCGGTCATCTCCTGTACGCCTGTCAGTTGTACCGGATACTCCTCTTCGGTCAGCGCGTTTTTGACATGGTTGATGTTGTCCGTTTCGAGGATCATCGCGTAGTAGCCCTCTTCTTTTTCATCGAGGAACTGTTTGAGTGCGAGGCCGCCTTCATTTTGGGTCAGCTTGCTTTCATCTTCTATGTATGCTACTTCTAAGAAACCGCCGCCGGGAAACGGATATACGTTGGTAGCTACACCCGGAAACGATTTACCGGAAGCCACCTTTACCATTTTGCGTTCTTCCTGCAGGTGACGATCTACTTCCTCAGGGGTCTTGGTCGCATAGACGAGACGATCTAATTGAAACATGCTATCTCTCCTTCAACGTCGCTTGTATCATCCAATGTACCATAATCGCCGGATGAGTGCGAGAAGTTATGCGCTTTCATGGAAGGTTTATCCTTGTCTGATGCATCATTTGTTGCCGAGTGGAGAGGGCTTTGATATAATGATTCTTAGTGCATTTTTTTACTGAACGACTTCATAGTACGTGGTGGACTTGCCTCCATCGCGTGGGAGGGAACGACGAATGGATCGCCTTGAAAGACAGAAAAAAATCCGCAATTTCTCTATTATCGCTCATATTGACCACGGGAAATCCACGCTCGCAGACCGCATCCTCGAACTCACTGGTGCGTTGACCGCCCGTGAGATGGAAGACCAGTTCCTTGATACGATGGAATTGGAAAGAGAACGCGGGATTACGATTAAATTGAACGCTGTGCGCTTGAACTATAAAGCGGATGATGGTGACGAGTATATCCTGCACCTCATCGACACTCCGGGTCACGTCGACTTCACGTACGAAGTATCCCGAAGCCTTGCCGCTTGTGAGGGCGCGCTCCTGGTAGTCGACGCTGCACAGGGGATTGAGGCACAGACACTGGCCAACGTATACCTGGCACTCGACAACAATCTGGAGATCATCCCGGTGATCAACAAGATCGACCTGCCAAGCGCAGAGCCTGAGCGCGTCAAAGGCGAGGTAGAAGACGTCATCGGTCTTGACTGCTCTGACGCTTGTCTCACCTCTGCCAAAGCAGGCATCGGGATCAAAGACGTATTGGAAGCAGTCGTCAAAAACGTACCGGCGCCAACAGGCGACCCGGAAGCTCCGCTGCAAGCTTTGATTTTTGACTCGTATTTCGACCAGTACCGCGGTGTTATCGTATCTGTCCGCGTGATGAACGGTACGCTTCGCAAAGGCATGAAAATCAAGATGATGGCTACCAATGCCGTCTTCGAAGTAACCGAGGTAGGTACGTCCACACCTCGCCAAACCCCTGTCAATGAACTGACCGTAGGCGACGTAGGCTATCTCGCCGCGTCTATCAAAAACGTAGGCGATACCCGTGTCGGTGATACCGTAACCGAAGCGACCCGTCCTGCGGTAGAACCACTGCCAGGTTACCGCAAAATCAACCCAATGGTATTCTGCGGGATCTACCCGATTGAGACCAACCAGTTCAACGACCTGCGTGAAGCACTCGAAAAACTGCAGCTCAACGACGCATCCCTGCAATTCGAGCCAGAGACCTCTCAGGCCCTCGGCTTTGGTTTCCGTTGCGGCTTCTTGGGTCTTCTGCACATGGAGATCATCCAAGAGCGTATTGAGCGTGAGTTTAATATCGACATCATCACCACCGCGCCAAGCGTAATCTACCGCATCACCCAGACCAACGGCGAGACCTATGAGATTGATAACCCGTCAAAAATGCCGGAAATCCAAAAAATCGACTTCATCGAAGAGCCATATGTAATCTCTACCGTCATGGTACCAAAAGATTACGTAGGTGACGTTATGCAGCTGTGCCAAGGCAAACGCGGCGAGTTCATCGACATGCAATACCTCGGCGAAAACCGCGTGCAGCTCAAGTACAACATGCCGCTCTCCGAGATCGTCTACGACTTCTTCGACCTGCTCAAATCAGGTACCAAAGGCTATGCCTCCTTTGACTACGAGATGGCTGGCTACAAGCAATCCAAGCTGGTGAAGATGGACATTCTGCTCAACGGCGAGACCGTCGACGCGCTGTCCTTCATCGTACACAAAGATACGGCATATCCACGCGGTAAGGTCATCTGCGAAAAGCTCAAAGAACTCATCCCGCGCCAGCAGTTCGAGGTGCCAATCCAAGCTACCATCGGTCAAAAGGTTGTAGCGCGTGAAACCATCTCGGCTATGCGTAAAAACGTTCTTGCAAAATGTTACGGTGGTGACATCTCCCGTAAACGTAAGCTCCTCGAAAAACAAAAAGAGGGTAAGAAGCGTATGAAAGCGGTTGGTTCCGTTGAGGTTCCACAAGAAGCATTCATGGCGGTTCTGCGCATGGACGACAACAACGGCAAGAAATAAAAAATGGTGCGGGAATAACCACCCGTACGTTCACCGACCTGACGAGGCATGTTACGCCTGCCTGTCAGGTCTTTCACTTATGTTGCGGTTGCGCCGAGGTTCGGCCATAGCGTACCGCCGACAGCCGTCTTTTGCGGCATTCCGCCTACTTTTTACCAGACAGGAGGGGAGATCGTGCCCCCAACATCCGTATATATGCATATCCCGTTTTGTACCAACAAATGCTACTACTGTGACTTCAACTCCTTCGTCACCAAAAACCCGCAGCTCGTCTGGGACTATCTCGATGCGCTGAAGAATGAGATGAAGCTTACCTTTGAGCAGACCCCGGTCGAAGAGGTCAAAACCATCTTCGTCGGTGGCGGCACACCAAGCTATCTAGAGCACGACCAGATGAAGTACTTCCTTGAAGCCGTGCAGGAGCATCTGGGCCGCTATTTTGCCAGCGATATCGAATTCACGATGGAAGCCAATCCCGGTACGACCGATGTGGAGAAGCTTACCATCATGCGAAGCTTCGGGGTGAACCGTCTGAGCTTTGGTGTCCAGTCTTTTGACAATGCCTTGCTGGAGCGGATTGGCCGCATCCACGACACGGACGCAGTCTATCGCAGTATCGACAATGCCGTGGCCGCTGGATTTAGCAACATGTCGATCGACCTGATGTTCGGCCTGCCTGATCAGACGATGGAGACCTTTGCTGAATCTCTGAATAAAGCACTAAAGCTCCCGCTGACCCATCTCTCATCCTATGGGCTGAAGGTAGAGGAGAACACGCTCTTCCACACCCTCTATCAAAAAGACCAGCTCCCCCTCCCAACCGAGGAACAGGAACTGGAGATGTATCTCTACCTGATCGAGACACTCGAAAAGCACGGTCTGCATATGTATGAGATCAGCAACTTCGCCAAACCAGGCTGTGAGAGCCGCCACAACAAGACCTACTGGCTCAACAACGACTACTATGGTCTGGGTGCAGGCGCCCACGGCTATGTCGGCGGACAGCGCCATGTCAATGCCGGGCCGCTTGCGATCTACCTGCAAAAGGCCAAAGAAGGTCTGCCGCGTGTGGACGAATATAGGATCAGCACCAAGGAACAGATGGAAGATCAGATGATTCTTGGCTTGCGTCTGCGCGAAGGTGTCGATCTTGCACGTTTCCAAGCCCGTTTTCATAGAACGGTAGAGGATGAATTCGGTGCCATCGTCACGGAACAAAAGGCAAAAGGGATGCTCGAAGAAGTGGACGGACACCTGCGTCTGACCGAGCAGGCGATCCCGCTTGGCAACGAAGTTTTCGCTTGTTTTTTAAGAGAATAAGAGAAAAAACCATAAATTTTACCAAATTATCAATAGAAGCGTGCGACAGACATTGACAAACGCACAATCTATTGATAATTTTATAATAGGATTTAGCACTCTACGTAAAAGAGTGCTAACAAAATCCGAAACCGTGTTTTGGATCAGACGTATATAGTAGGGAGGCTTGTGACCAATGCTTTCTGACCGACAACGTTTAATTTTGAACGCCATCATTGACAACTACATTCGTTCGGCTGAACCCGTTGGCTCCCGCACGATCTCGAAACGCGAAGATGTCGGATTCAGTTCAGCCACCATCCGCAATGAAATGTCGGATTTGGAGGAACTGGGCTATCTGGAGCAGCCGCACACGTCAGCAGGACGGGTGCCGTCGACAAAAGGCTACCGCTTTTATGTCGATAACCTGATCACCCCGATGTCGCTTAATACCGACGAGGTGGGCAATCTCAAGCAAGTCTTTGCTGACCGGATCATCCATTTTGAACAGGTGATCGAGCATACCGCATCGATCCTTGCGCAGATGACTAACTATACGGCCATTGCGTTTGGGCCGGAGATTTTCGAGCATCGCTTGCGCAGTATCCAGATCATCCCGCTCAACGAACGTCAGGCGGTTGCGATCATCGTGACCCACACCGGACGGGTCGAGAACAAGCCGATTGACCTTCCACCGGGCATCCACCCAGGGGAGATCGAGAAGCTGACCAACATTTTGAATACCAAGCTGATGGACACCCCGCTCTCGCAACTGCGTCACCGCCTCTATGAAGAGGTAGCCGCCGAGATGAAACAGCATGTCGAACAGTATCAGAACATGCTGCAAGCCATCGAAGGCACGATGCCGGCAGAATCCAGCGAGAAGATGTTCCTGCGCGGTACGACCAAAATCCTCGACCAGCCGGAGTTTCAGGATGTGGATAAGGTCAAGGATATCCTCCAGCTCTTCGAGAGCAATCAACAGGTGCATAATCTCTTCCACACAGGCAACAGTCACGGGCTGCAGATCCGGATTGGCCAGGAAAATGATGTGGATGCCGTAAAGAATTGCAGTATTGTCACCACATCTTACTACTATAATGGCAAGCCGGTGGGAACAATAGGTATTCTGGGGCCAACCCGCATGGAATACGGCAAAGTGATTTCCCTGCTCGACTATCTGGCACAAGGATTATCCAAGATCCTCACAAACGAATTCGAAAAGTAAATCCAAGCAAAGCACCCTTGAACATGAGTAAGCGGTGGGCAGACACGCTCTGCCCCCTTACATAGACAGTGCTGTGATTAGGAGGTAAATACGTTGAGTGAAGACAAAACGACAGTCGACCCGACACAGGACGACTCTCAAGTAGAAGAAACTGCTGCGGACACCCAGGGGGAAGCTACTTTTGAAGTGGTGGAAAAGAGCGCAGAAGAGCTTCAAGCCGAAGTAAATCAGCTCAAAGCCCAGCTCGAAGACGCGAACAGCCGCATGCTCCGCACACTCGCGGACATGGATAACCTGCGCCGCCGTGTACGCAAGGAACAGGAAGATCAAGCGAAGTACGCTTCGCTCAAAGTGGTAGAAGCACTGCTTCCTGCACTGGATAACTTCGAGCGCGCCCTGTCTGTTGACAAGGAAACCGCTTCTGTCGATGCTGTCCTGACTGGTGTCAACATGGTATACCGTCAGATGGTGCAAGTGTTCGAGCAAGAAGGTCTGGCTGTGATTGAAGCCAAAGGCCAGCCGTTCGATCCGCATCAGCATCAAGCGGTGATGCAGGCAGAAGACCCGAACTTCGAGTCCGGCGTCGTCGTCGAAGAACTGCAAAAAGGCTACAAATTCAAGGACAGAACCATCCGTCCTGCCATGGTAAAAGTAAATCAGTAACCATTACTCATATATCAAAATCACAGAATGCAATGATCTAAGGAGGAACCTCAATTATGAGTCGCGTAATTGGTATTGACCTTGGTACAACTAACTCTTGTGTAGCTATCATGGAAGGCGGCGAGCCAGTCGTTATTGCCAACATCGAAGGCAACCGTACCACGCCATCTGTTGTAGCATTCAAAAACGGTGAGCGCATCGTCGGTGAAGCAGCAAAACGCCAAGCGATCACCAACCCAGACAACACCGTCATCTCCATCAAGCGTTACATGGGTACCAACCACAAAACAACGCTCGAAGGCAAAGAATATACTCCACAAGAAATCTCTGCAATGATCCTGCAAAAGCTCAAAGCAGACGCAGAAGCATACCTCGGTGCACCTGTAACCCAAGCGGTTATCACCGTTCCTGCTTACTTCAACGACAGCCAGCGTCAAGCAACCAAAGACGCAGGTAAAATCGCAGGCCTCGAAGTTCTGCGTATCGTCAACGAGCCGACCGCAGCAGCACTCGCATACGGCCTTGAGAAAAACGAAGACCAAACCATCCTCGTATATGACTTGGGCGGCGGTACCTTCGACGTATCCATCCTCGAACTCTCCGAAGGCTTCTTCGAAGTAAAAGCAACCTCCGGTGACAACAAGCTGGGTGGCGACGACTTTGACCAAGTGATCATCGACTACCTCGTAGCTGAGTTCAAAAAAGAGAACGGGATCGACCTCTCCCAAGACCGCATGGCGCTCCAACGCCTCAAAGATGCGGCTGAAAAAGCGAAGAAAGACCTCTCTGGCGTTCTGACCACCACCATCTCCCTGCCGTTCATCACAGCAGATGCGACTGGTCCAAAACACTTGGAGCTCAACCTTACCCGTGCCAAATTCGAAGAGCTTTCTGCTAACCTCGTAGAGCGCACCATGGGTCCTACCCGTCAAGCACTCAAAGACGCTGGTCTGCAACCGGGCGAAATCAACCGCGTCATCCTCGTTGGTGGTTCTTCCCGTATCCCAGCGGTACAAGAAGCAATCAAGAAGTTCCTCGGCCAAGAGCCACACAAAGGCGTTAACCCAGACGAAGTAGTAGCCCTCGGTGCTGCTGTTCAAGCGGGCGTACTCACTGGTGACGTAACCGACGTCGTTCTCCTCGACGTAACTCCACTCTCCCTCGGGATCGAGACACTGGGTGGCGTATTCACCAAGCTGATCGACCGCAACACGACAATCCCAACAAGCAAATCCCAAGTGTTCTCTACAGCAGCTGACAGCCAGACTGCAGTAGATATCCACGTACTCCAAGGTGAGCGTCAAATGGCGTCCGACAACAAAACCCTCGGCCGTTTCCAATTGACTGACATCCCACCAGCACCACGCGGCGTACCACAAATCGAAGTATCCTTCGACATCGACGCCAACGGTATTGTTAACGTACGTGCGAAAGACTTGGGCACTGGCAAAGAGCACCGCATCACCATCACTTCCAACTCTGGTCTCTCCGATGACGAGATCGAACGCATGGTAAAAGACGCGGAAGCGAATGCGGAAGCGGACAAACAACGCCGTGAACAAGTGGAAATCCGCAACGAAGCAGACCAACTCGTGTTCCAAACCGAGAAAACCATGAAAGACCTCGAAGGCAAAGTAGATCAAGCTGAGATCGACAAAGCCAACGAAGCCAAAGATAAATTGAAGAAAGCTCTCGAAGGCGGCAACATCGACGAGATCAAATCCGCTAAAGATGAACTCTCTGAAATCGTGCAACAGCTGTCCGTAAAACTCTACGAGCAAGCGGCTCAAGCACAACAAGCAGCACAAGGCGGCGCTGACGCAGATCAAGGCGCATCTGCCAACAAAGACAACGTAGTAGATGCTGACTACGAAGTGGTAGACGACAAGAAATAAGATAGTAGGATAGCAGAAAGAGAGTCAAAGTCAGGTTTCTTATGGCTTTGACTTTTTTTCTGATAGAAGACATGATATGATAACATCTGATTGTTTGGAAACGGGAGGATTGAAGCATGAAGCGGGACTACTACGAAGTGCTGGGACTAAGCAAGGATGCCTCCACAGACGATATTAAGAAGGCCTATCGGAAACTTGCCCGTCAGTACCACCCAGACGTCAATAAAGAAGCAAATGCAGAAGAAAAATTCAAAGAGGTCAAAGAAGCCTACGATACTCTCTCTGACACTCAGAAAAAAGCCCAATACGACCGTTTCGGTCACCAAGACCCGAACCAAGGCTTCGGCGGTTTCGGCGGCGGCGGTGCCGGATTTGACGGCGGCGGCTTTGGCGATATTTTTGATATGTTCTTCGGCGGTGGTGGACGCCGTTCCAACCCGAACGCACCACGTAAAGGCGCCGATTTGGAATATGCATTGACGATTGATTTTAAAGATGCAGTCTTCGGCAAAGAGCAGGAGATCGAGATTCAGCGTGAAGCAGAATGCGACACCTGTCTTGGCAGCGGGGCGAAAGCAGGCTCCAGTGTCGAAACCTGTAATGGTTGTCACGGCAGCGGTCAGGAAGAACAAGTGGTTAACTCCCCATTTGGTCGTATCGTCAACCGCCGTGTCTGCTCCAAGTGTCAAGGGAAGGGTAAAGTCGTCAAGGAAAAATGCCCAACCTGCCGTGGTGCAGGTCGTGTGAAGGTGAAGCGCAAGATCAATATCAACATTCCAGCAGGTATTGATGAAGGCCAACAAATGCGCATCTCCGGCGAAGGCGAACCAGGTGCCAACGGTGGACCGTCTGGTGACGTATACATCCACTTCCGCATCCGCAAGCATGACTTCTTCAAGCGCGAAGGCGCGGATATCTATTGCGATTATCCGATTAATTTTGCTCAAGCCGCTCTTGGCGATGAAGTAGAAGTGCCGACCGTTGACGGGAATGTGAAATTAAAAATTCCTGCAGGTACACAGACCAGCACGGAATTCCGCCTGCGCGGCAAAGGGGTACCGCATCTGCGAGGCTCAAGCCGTGGCGATCAGTATGTCCGCGTCAAAGTAGTGACTCCGACCAAGCTGACAGACCGTCAAAAGGAAATTCTCCGAGAATTCGGAGGTATGACGGAGGGCAACAGCACACAAACTGATAGTAATCATTCCGAAGATGGCTTACTTGATAAGATCAAGCGGGCTTTCCGCGGTGAATAATTGTTTTTTGTCATTCAGGATGGGAGATGGTAGACAGAATGAACTGGTCAGAAATTAGTATCCATACAACAGCAGAGGCAGTGGACGCAGTAACCAATATCTTATATGAAGCAGGTGCCAACGGGGTGGTAATCGAAGACCCCGAGGTGCTTGGCCGTGAGTGGGATACGACCTACGGTGAAATCTACCACCTCTCTCCTGATGATTTCCCGGCAGAAGGCGTCATCGTCAAAGCTTATTTGCCAGTAACCAGCTATCTCGGTGAGGCAGTTGATGGGATCAAGACGCAGATCAATGCGCTTTTGACCTATGGACTCGATATCGGGAAAGCGACAATCACCACCACCGAAGTCCACGAAGATGACTGGGCGACCGCTTGGAAAAAGTACTACAAGCCAGTCAACATCTCGGCGCGCATCACGATCACCCCGATCTGGGAAGAGTATGTGCCAAAACATGCAGATGAGCTCATCATCGAGATGGACCCAGGCATGGCGTTCGGTACAGGGACACACCCTACCACCGTATTATGTATTCAAGCGATCGAGAAATATATCACCGAGGGAGACCGCGCGTATGACGTCGGTACCGGTACAGGTATCCTGAGTATCGCTGCAGCGAAGCTGGGCGCTTCTCACATCGATGCCTTTGACTTAGACGAAGTGGCTGTCCGCTCGGCTCAATCCAATATCAAGATCAACAAGGTTCACGATAAAATACACGTCAGACAAAACAATCTGCTCGACGATATCAACGAGCCGGTTGAGATGATCGTCGCCAACATTTTGGCAGAAGTGATCGTCCGCTTCACTGACGATGTATACCGCTTGCTCAAGCAAGACGGTACCTTCATCGCATCCGGTATCATCGGTGCGCGTGAGCAAGACGTGAAAAACGCACTCGCCAAGTCCAATCTGGAAGTCGTGGAAACACTTCACATGGAAGATTGGGTAGCCATCATCGCAAAAAAACGATAAAATAGTGGGGTTACATTATGCAACGATATTTTGTCGATCCAGAGCAGTTTCATGAGCGTGAGGTAGAGATTACCGGTGATGATGTGCATCACATCGTCAAGGTCATGCGCAGTGAAACAGGCGAGGAAATCATCGTCTGCGACGGTACAGGCCGGGTCGCACGGGTCCGCCTGAGCGAGTTGTCCAAGGAGCTGGTCCGCGGCGAGATCGTGGAGCTGTTGGATGAGCAGCGCGAATTGCCGATTCGTGTGACGATTGGACAAGGTCTGCCGAAAGCCGACAAAATGGAATGGATACTGCAAAAGGGTACGGAGCTTGGGGCGTACGCCTTTTTTCCTTTTTCATCAGAGCGTACCATTGTTAAGCTGGATGAGAAAAAAGAAGGGAAAAAGCTGGAGCGCTGGCGCAAGATCGCCAAGGAAGCGGCTGAACAGGCCCACCGCGCGATTGTCCCACAGCTGTTGTCCCCGGTTTCTTATAAACAGCTTCTCAAAGAATTCGAGAAGTACACAGCAGTCGCCATCGCCTATGAAAAAGAAGGCGGAGGCAAGCTCTCTGATGTGCTTCCGACCTTATCAGCAGGCGACTCCCTGCTTGTCTTGATCGGACCTGAGGGTGGCTTCTCCGAAGAAGAAGTGCGTCTCGCCGAACAGGCAGGTGCGAAGTCCGTATCACTTGGACCGCGTATTCTGCGCACGGAGACAGCCAGCCAGTATGTGCTGTCAGCTGTATCCTATCATTTTGAATAAATCTAGAAGGGAGGAGAGCAAAAGTGAGTACTGTTGCTTTCCACACACTGGGCTGCAAAGTTAACAGCTATGAGACGGAAGCGATCTGGCAGCTGTTCAAACAGAACGGTTATGAGCGCGTGGAGTTTGAGACTGGCGAAGCAGATGTTTTCGTCATCAACACCTGCACCGTGACCAACACAGGCGATAAGAAAAGCCGCCAAGTGATCCGCCGTGCGATCCGTCAGAATCCAGACGCGATCGTCGCTGTTACCGGATGCTATGCCCAAACCTCACCAAAAGAAATCGCCGATATCCCAGGCGTTGATATTGTCGTAGGTACACAAGGCCGCGAGAACCTGATCGAGTACGTCGAGCGAATCCGCCAAGAGCGCACCCCGATCAATGCGGTCACCAACATCATGAAAGCCCGTGAATTCGAGGAGCTGGACGTGCCGAACTTCACCGACCGTACCCGTGCTTCCCTCAAAATCCAAGAAGGCTGCAACAACTTCTGTACCTTCTGCATCATCCCATGGGCACGTGGCCTGATGCGCTCTCGCAAGCCGGAGAGCGTCGTCGAGCAGGCGAAAAACCTCGTGGCGGCAGGCTATCTCGAGATCGTCCTGACCGGTATCCACACAGGTGGCTACGGGGAAGACCTGGAGAACTACAACCTCGCGAAGCTGCTCGTTGACTTGCACCAAGTAGAAGGTCTCAAGCGCATCCGCATCTCTTCCATCGAAGCCAGCCAGATCACGGATGAAGTCATTGAGGTGATCAACAACTCTGATCTGGTCGTGCGTCACCTCCACGTACCGCTTCAAGCAGGTAATGACGAGGTTCTGAAGCGCATGCGCCGCAAATACACCACCGCTGAATTCTATGAGCGCATGGTGAAAGTCCGTGAAGCGCTCCCAGGTGTTGCTCTGACCACTGACGTCATCGTCGGTTTCCCAGGCGAGACCGAAGAGCAATTCCAAGACGGCTATGACTTCATCAAAAAAATCGGCTTTGCCGAGCTGCACGTCTTCCCATACTCCATGCGTACAGGTACACCAGCAGCGCGTATGGAAGACCAAGTACCGGAAGAAATCAAAAAAGACCGCGTTGCCAAATTGATTGAGCTGAATCAAGAGCTTACGCTCGAATACGCTCAACAATTCGTCGGCGATGTACTCGAAGTCATCCCAGAGCGTCCGTTCAAAGAAGATCCAGAGAGCGGTCTGTTGATGGGTTACTCCGACAACTACCTCAACCTCGTGTTTGAAGGAACCGAAGACATGATCGGCAAAATCTGCAAAGTCAAGCTTGACGAAGCAGGCTCCGAGTACTGCAAAGGGACACTTGTCCGCGTCTTGGAATCCGAGCATCTCACCCTCAACCGGAGCGAGGCCGTATGAATAAAAAAGAACTCTCCGCTGGCGGCGTCGTCTACAAGGTAGAGAACGGCACCTATCACTTCCTGATGATCCACGACCGTTTTGGCAAGGTGACTCTGGCAAAAGGCAAGATCGAAGCGGGGGAGACACTGGAAGAGTGCGCTCTCCGCGAGATTCTTGAAGAGACTGCTGTACGCGGCAAGCTTATCGAGCTGCTCGAAGTGGTTCACTACGAATACCAACACGCAAGTACTGGCGAGATGATTGATAAAGAGGTACACTATTATCTGGTCGAAGCCCTCACCGATGAACTCACTGCCCAGGTAGAGGAGATCAACGGTGTCGAGTGGATGCCGGCCCAAGCGGCTTGGCAGGCCCAGCTTACCAAAGGCTACGACAACAACCGAAGTGTCATTCAAAAGGCGCTGTCCTATCTGAAAATCGAGGTGTAGAATTGTGCAATTGAACAAGTACATTGACCACACGGCCCTCAAGCCAGAAACAACTGCTTCCCAGATCGAAACACTGTGCCAAGAGGCGAAAGAGTACAATTTCTTCTCCGTCTGCGTCAACCCAATCTGGGTGAAAAAATCTGCGGAGCTGCTCGCAGGCTCTGACGTAAAAGTCTGCACCGTCATCGGCTTCCCACTCGGTGCCAACACTCCAGAGGTAAAAGCATTCGAGACCCGTGACGCTGTAGCCAATGGCGCACACGAAGTAGACATGGTACTCAACGTAGGCGCACTCAAGTCCGGCGACCTCGATCTGGTCAAACGCGACGTGCAAGCAGTTGTTGAAGCATCCGGCGACGCACTCGTAAAAGTCATCCTCGAAACAGGTCTGCTCACCGACGAGGAAAAAGTAACCGCATGCAACATCTGCGCAGAAGCAGGTGCGGACTACGTGAAGACCTCCACAGGCTTTGGTCCTGGCGGTGCGACTGTAGAAGACATCGCTCTGATGCGCAAAACCGTAGGCCCTGACATCGGTGTCAAAGCCTCCGGCGGCGTGCGTGATACCGCAGGTGCGGTGGCGATGATCGAAGCAGGTGCGACCCGCATCGGTGCGAGCGCAGGCGTTTCCATCGTTTCTGGCGTAAAAGCAGAAGGCAGCGGCTACTAAGCAATCGACCCGCTCATGCAAAAAGCCCGACCGTTGAAGAATGCGGTCGGGTTTTTCATTTCGATTTTCTATTCTGCTCGGGGCAAACAGGTGTATACTAATGGCAAAAACGTTTGTACCGACCGAGAGGAGAAGAGACAGATGAGCGAAGAGAAACCTACTGGAAAAGATGGCGTCACTGTCTCACGCGGTGACTGGAAAACAGCGCTGCGGGGATGGATCATTTTATTGATCTGCTACGGTGTCGGGGTGCTGCTGCAGCATGCAGGCGTACCATTGCCCGGCAATCTGATCGGATTGATGCTGTTGACACTCTGCCTGTTGCGAGGCTGGGTAACCTTTGCCGTGATGGAGCAGGCTTGTCAATTTTTACTTCGGCACATGCTGTTCTTTTTTATCCCGATCATCGTGGGGGTGGCACAGTATGCAGGGCTATTGCAGGAGCAGGCGATTCCGGTGACGGTGGCGATGCTGACCGGACCGCCATTGATTATGTTAATTACGGGCAAGATCGTACAGAAGGCACACGATCGAATCGCTGCCCGGGATACCCGGGATAAGACCATCAAAACCTCTTTTGAACCAAAGGAGGAGAAGTAACATGGAATTACTGGCGATCTTACTTACCTTGCTGGTCTATCTCGGCGTCCGTCGCCTATCGGTACGATTTCCCCGCGTGCATCCGATGATCTTGTCTGCTGTGGCGATCTGGTTCATCTGGTGGCTGATCTCCGGCGATTTTGAGGTATATGCCAAGGGTGGTCAGTGGATCACGTTTTGGCTTGGACCCGCTACCGTGGCGCTTGCCTATCCCGTAGCAAAAGAATGGCAACAGCTGACCAGCATGTGGAGAAGCGTGCTGGTGGCTGTTGCCTTTGGAACGGGGGTAGTAATGATATCGACGTGGATCACGATGGAAATGTTGCAGGCCGATCCAGTTCTGACCCGTAGTATTTTATCCAAATCCGTCACCATGCCGATTGCCATTGAATTATCCGAAAACATCGGCGGGATTCCACCACTGTCTGCATTGTTTACGGCGATCACCGGGATTATCGGCAGTGTGATGATGCGCCCGTATCTCAAGGCACTGGGGATCACGGATGACTGGGCGATTGGCATCGCGGTTGGGACCAGTGCCCATGCGATTGGGACAGCGAGTCTGTTGCGCGATTCTGAGCGGCAGGCTGCGGCGTCCAGTCTGGCAATGATTTTGGCTGGTGTGATCACGTCTCTCTACTACATTCCGCTGCATTTGTTGTTGGGATGATTTACCGCCGCTTCTTCTCCGGAATGAGCCATTTCATAAACCGCGCAATCTGATAGGCGAACGGCAACGCCACAAGCGAGCAGACCAGATTGTAGATCGTCTGTGCATGTGCGATCTGCGTCGCCGGATCACTCGTTAGCGAAGCGGTAATCTTGGCTAAAATAGAGAGGAGCGGCAAAAACACAATCGCACCCGCCACATTGAACCACGTATGCAGCCAAGCCACCTGACGGGATGCCGTGTTGGTGCCGAAGCTGGCGATAATTGCGGTAAAGCACGTCCCGATATTGGCCCCAAGCACGATAGCAAGCGCCGTCTCCATCGTGAAAATATTGTGTGCCATCAGCCCCATCGTGATCGCAGTAGTTGCAGAGCTACTGTGGATTAAGGCGGAGAACACCGTCCCGGTAAAAAGTCCGATCCAGATCGAACTGCCGCTGTCCATAAACAGCTTGCGGAAGGCTTCTGAGTGTTCCAACGGTTTGGCCATCACCTGCATGGTATCGATCCCAAGGAAGATCAGACCGAATCCGGCGACGATCAGCCCGAGACAACGGATGGTCAGCTTTCGTTGCAGCCACATCGCCACCCCGATCAAGAGCATCGGTACCGCGAATTCTTCCAGCTTCAGTGCGATCAGCTGGGTCGTGACGGTCGTTCCCACATTGGTGCCGAGGATGATCCCGACCGCATTGGCGAAGCTAAGCACCCCCGACTGCGTCAGACCAATCGTCAGCACCGTGACCGCGCTTGAGCTTTGCAAGACAAAAGTAGATAATAGACCAGAGATAAAACTGCGTGTCGGCGTCTGCGTGAAGCGGAGGATCATCCTCTCCATCCGCTCTCCCGCCAGATTGTGAAACCCGATGCGCATCGCATACATACCCAACAGGAAAAAGGTTAATCCCAAGCTAAACGGCAGGATTATATCATAAAACCACGACATGGCAAAAAATCCCCCCAAGTGCTAAACGATATGTTTACTACTTACGCTATGCCTGTACCAAGACAAGCATGACTAGGAGGCCGTACAACCCTATGGCAAAAGTAATTCTGACCAAAAACCGCAAAAAACGCCTCGAAGCAGGCCACCCATGGATTTTCCAATCTGAGGTGCAAGAGATCCAAGGCGACTACATTCCGGGCGATATCGTCGACGTTGTCAATGCGTCTGGCGCGTTCCTCGCCAAAGGCTACATCAATCCCAATTCCCAGATGATCGTCCGTGTGATGAGCTATAACCAGGAGGAGAAGATCGATCTCGACTTTTTCATCCGCCGTTTCCGTGAGGCAGGCGAGCTGCGCACCCGTTTTGTGGACAACCCACGCGCTTGCCGTCTCATCTACGGCGAAGCTGACTTCCTGCCGGGCTTAATCGTTGACCGCTACAATGACGTACTGGTCGCCCAAATCCTCTCCCTCGGGATGGATCTGCGCCTCGACCTGATCAAGCAAGCCTTGATCGAAGTCTTCGCACCAACAGGCATCTATCTGCGCAACGATGTGCCAGTACGTAAGCTGGAAGGCTTGGAGGAGACCAAAGAGGTGCTCTACGGCGACTGCCCGCGCGAGATCGAGATCGAAGAGAACGGTCTGAAGTACATCGTCGACATCATCGAAGGGCAGAAGACCGGCTTTTTCTATGACCAACGTGAAAACCGCGCAGCCATCGCTCCGCTCGTGACCGGCTGGGGAGCGAAGCACGGCATCGAGTTGCGGCCGCTTGCCACCGACGGCGAACCGCTTCAAGACAAGAACGGCAAAAGCCGCGCTGGTGCAGAACCGATGCTGGATGAGCAAGGCGAGATCGTCACCAAGCCAGTCGACATCCGACGCAACAAAGTGGTGAAAAACCCATTCTGGGATGGTGCCGAGGTGCTGGAGTGCTTCACCCACACCGGTTCCTTCACACTGAACGCCTGCAAGCACGGGGCGAAAAAAGTAACCGCCCTCGACATCTCCGAGCATGCCGTCGAGACAGCGAAGCGCAACGTCCAGCTCAATGGATTTTTGCACCGCGTCGATTTCGTCGTCGCCAATGCTTTCGACTACTTGCGTGAAAATGTGGAGCAGGGCAACACGTGGGATGTCGTCATCCTCGATCCACCTGCGTTTGCCAAGTCCCGTGGAGCGGTCAAGGGCGCATGCCGCGGCTACAAGGATATCAACCTGCATGGTCTCAAGCTCGTCCGTCCAGGTGGCTATCTCGTCACGGCATCCTGCTCGTACCACATGTCACCCGAGCTGTTCATGGAGACGATCCAAGACGCTGCCTACGATGCGAAAAAAATCCTGCGTCTCGTCGAATTCCGTGGGGCAGGCAAAGACCACCCGCAAATCAGCGGCGCAGATGAGGGGCATTATCTGAAGTTCGCGATTTTTGAGGTACGGGATCGCAAGTAAGCGATAACCATGATAAAAAAGGTGCAGATGAACCAAATCTGCGCCTTTTTCCAGTTTTCCCACGACATATATCGGGTATAGGTATGGTAGGGGAGGGAAACGATGGACACGATCACTGACGATTCGCAACTCAGCTTCATACTGATCGGCATTGGTCTTTTTTTGGCCGTAATCACCGTATATGCCCTTGTCAGCCGTTCTCGCCGGATACGCCGTGGGCAAGAGGACCGTTGGCTGTTGGACTTTATCCATTTTTATCGGAACATGGGCTTCTTCTCTTACTACTACGATTTGGCCGACCGTGAGCTTGTGAATATCCTCAAGTTGCTTTATGCCGATGAATATAGACGCCAGATCCGCCTCAAACACGCTTCTACTGACTTGGACATGCTGGTCTTAGACGAAGTCCGAGTCTGGACGGATGATCTGGAAGCAGATGTGGGGCCTGGTGAACAGGTCTATGTAAGTACGCTCTACCGCTGGGCCGAAATCTCGCAGGGAGAGTTTCACCCAACCGAGATCATTGAGACCTGGGACGGGGAAGAGGGGCCGATTACCATTGAGTTCACCTTGCATGGGGTAAGACATACGATTACACCGAAGTATCTGGAGGATTGGATGGATATCGAAACGCTCATCGACAGTGTCAACGCACTGATCACCGATACCGGGCGTCAATTTGTCTGGCACTCGGATGGACAAGCGGCTGTCGTGTTACTACTGACGCAGGAGGAACGCGAGCGGATGGAGCGTGAGCGTGGGGTACAGCTTTGGAGTAAATAGGACAATAATAGGCCACAGGATGGTGTTTGGGAGAACACGTTCTGTGGTTTTTTGTGTGGGATGCTGATAAAATGTAATATCAAGATTACATCGTAAGGGGGGAAAGGGATGGATAATTTCAAATACGTAAAACCGGATTTTGCGATCGTGGACAAAGATAGCGGTAAAGAGGTCGTGGTTATTGAATGTAAGGAAATGGATATGAACTCGAACTTGGGAATTCAACAGCTTATCCATTACATGGATGCCTTTTATACTGAAATCGGATTATTGATCACCCCTGACAGTACATTCGTGGTTACCGAGGGAATCCCATTAACAGGGAAGAAAACCGATTATGAAATTAAGCGTATTGATACGAGTTTGCTTTTTCCCATCGATCAGGAAAAGAATACAGAGAAAGTCCAAGATCTTACCGACAAAGAGTTCGAGAGTCAAGTATACGCAAAGCTTATCGAATTGGTGGAAGAGATCAGAGAAGGCAAGTCTTACACCCGATCCAAACTGATATCACGGAAACTCCCTTACCTGCTGCAAAATGCAAGAGTAGTCAAGGGGGCATAACTAGTGGACAATGCCACCGTCTTCGTTGAAACCAATTTCCTTATCAGTTTGTTATATCCCCATTTACGATATAAAGACCATGAAGCTGCAAAGCAACTGATAGAGCGAAGTCGTGTAGGGGGGTACGATCTTGTAATCCCGTTTTATTCAACGTTTGAATCGTTAGCAACGACCAGAAGGATCAAACAGGAGTTCACCAGATGGTTGTCCCAAATGGAAGCTTACCAGGATAACTTGCTGAAATATCAGATCATCTCCCGAGAACAGATGGATGTACTGCATAAAGTGAATGAACAAATGGATCAATATAGTGAGCAAGACTTCGAAAAAAACCTACAAGAGATCATTGATCAAATAGATGTGGTGCACATTGATGAAAGGGTTCTTCAACTGGCAAGATATGAGATTAGCCCGTTAAACATCTTTACAAAGGGAGATTCTCTTGACGCTTACATACTGGCCAGCATCATAAAAAGATGTGAAGAAATCGGACCCGATTCAGTGAAAATATTCATGAGTACAAATACGGAAGAGTTTAATAAAGTACCTGAAGAATTATTAAACAAACACAAATTAGTCTATATCAATAACTTTAATTTTCAGTATGGTTTGAAAAAGTGGAAAGAAGAATATCCATGATATGCGGCGTTCACAAAAACAGCACCCATTCCTTATTAATAAGAATAGAGTGCTGTTTTTTGCTATTTATATATCTATTTCTTCCAATCCTCCGCCAACAACCCATACACCACATGATCATAAAACCGATCATTCACCCACTCCACCTGGCGAACCGTCCCTTCCAGCGTAAAGCCCAATCGCTCCGGAATCGCCCGGCTGCGGACGTTCTGCACTGTCGCCCGAATCTCAATCCGATTGAGCTTCCACACGTCAAACGCATAGTCGATCAGCGCCCGACAAGCCGAGGTCATCAGCCCGCGGCCTTGATACCCTTCTGCCAGCCAGTAGCCGATCGTCGTCTTTTTATGAGCCCAGTCGATCGAATGAAACCCAATCATCCCAACCAGCTTATCCTCGTAAAAAATCCCCGCCTGAAAGCCGTTATTGTTGCCAACCTGCTTGCTCGTGAATTCGATAAAAGCACGGGAGTCTGCCGGCGTCAAAGTATTATCCACCCAAGGCAGCCAAGGGCGCAGATGCTCCCGATTGGCATCCACCAAGGCAAAGCATTCTTCGGCATCCTGTACGTTCAATATACGTAAAAAAGCAAGATCACTAAGCGCGTATGTAAACATGAATCTGTCACCTCATCTATGGCTTTTCAATATTTTACCTAGGCTGAAACTAAAACTCAATAAAAAACATGAGCCCCGACAGGAACCCATGCATGCATCCATCCATGTTCTTTTTTCAAATACACACTCACGTAAACTGCTTATCCGACTTCACCTTTTGCAGGATCTCCAGCGCTTTTTTGAACGCTAGTTCCTTGCCCAAAAGCACCTGGCTTTCTGCCGGAGTATGAGCGCGGATGTCGGCGAGCATCTTCAGCTCCAATTCCAGCAGATGCTCGATGATATGCACCTGTACCTTGCCGATATCCCGTTCGCTCCGCTTTTCCCGCTCCCAGTATTCCTTCTGGGCCTTGGCTTCTGCGACGTATTTGTCGATATCATCTTCGAGAAAACGGGTCGCGGTACAGATCACATTCATATACTCATCCGTCTTGGAAGGAATCAGGCGGAGTGGGTGGCCGAGGTGGGCGAGCAAAAATTTATGCAGGATGATGCTGTTGTGCGTGTGGGCGTTATGCAGAAGCGAATATTCACCCAGAAAGTTGCCGGTCTCTTTATTGTACGTGTGCAGCAGGGTGTAGCTGGAGCAGTACGTGCATAACAGCAGATAATCTCTCATGGTACATCCCTCCCATTTTGCGAAAAGAGTGCCATGAACAGGCGCCAGACTTTGTGTTTATCATATGAAACGCCTAGGACAAAAGTGAATGTGTCCCCTTGTTTTGCCGAAATACTTTATGTATGCTGGATAAGTACCAAAAAGGATGGGGGGCATTTACTGGGCTCCTGCATACCATACGGAGTAGGAGAAAGTTGCTTGTTACAGCAAGAGGAGAGAAAGGGGCATTATTTACATGGGGAACAAAATCCGCCTTGGCATTGTGTATGGGGGCAAATCATCCGAACATGAGGTTTCATTGCGTACCGCCCTTTCCATTATGAAAGCGGTCGATCCTGATAAATATGAAATCAAACCGGTCTACGTCACGCTCGAAGGCAGCTGGATTCAAGGTGAGACCGTTGCTGATGCACGATTAGTACATGTTGAAAAACTGCGTCTGACCAACGGAAAAACCGGAACAGAAGCAACCACCGATGCCGCACAGCAAGACACCGCTGTCGCATCTGGCGGCCAGCCGCAAGCACCTGGAATGTTTTTTGGTAAAGAAGTTGACGTCATCTTCCCGGTCGTCCATGGGCCTAACGGTGAGGACGGCACGATTCAGGGGCTGTTGGAGCTGGCTGGCATCCCATACATAGGCACAGGAGTCATGGCCTCCGCTGTCGGGATGGACAAATGGATGATGAAAAACGTCTTCGCCCAAGTTGGTCTGCAACAGGTCAAATACGTCGGCGTCCTCCGCAACCGGGTGGAAAAGGAAATCGACGCCGTGATGGATCAGATCGAGCAGGAGCTGGGCTATCCGTGCTTCGTCAAGCCGGCCAACATGGGCTCAAGCGTCGGGATCTCCAAGGCAAAAGACCGCACTGAGCTTTCCGAAGCGCTTCAACTGGCCTGCAAATTTGACCGCCGTCTGGTCATCGAATCCTTCGTCAAAGCGCGCGAGCTGGAGATCGGGGTGCTGGGTAATGAAGAGCTGCTCACCTCTGTCGTCGGCGAAGTGATCGCGGCCAAAGAATTCTACGACTACGAAGCCAAGTACAAAGGCGCGGGCACTGAGCTGCAAATCCCTGCCAATGTACCGGAATCCGTCGTCACCCGCATGGAGGAGATGGCCCGCACCGCCTTCCAAGCGATCGATGGCTCAGGTCTCACTCGTGTCGACTTTTTCTGGGATGAAGCAGCCGATCAGATCTACATCAATGAAGTCAACACCATGCCAGGCTTTACGCCACACAGCATGTACCCGCTCCTGTTCGCTGCAGCGGGCATCCCGTACAACGAGCTGATCGACCGACTCGTACAGCTTGCGCTGGATCGCCATGCAGAGAAGCAGAAGAATGTGGTGTCTGCAGAAGAGCTGGAGTAGGGAAGACGGAACAATAAATACGAATGAAAAAGCGTGCAAGCATACTCCTTGTCGAGACGATGCTGTGCACGCTTTTTGCGTCTGATCCCATCGAGTTAACCGACACTTTTGCATAATGAATCACTTGAAATGGAAATTACAGTAAGATACTATATTTGGAGAAGTTCATGAACAATCAAAAGGACCGAATCGTTCCCCATCTCCCACAAACGAAAACGAGAGGAGCTTCCCCCATGACCAAAACCGCAAAAGCCAAGCTGTTCGAACCCATCCAGCTTGGAGCCTGGAATCTCAAGACCCGCACCGCGATGGCCCCAATGACCCGTTGCTTCGCAGATGAACAGACAGGTGTTGTCGGTGAGGACGTAGCCGAATACTACCGCAGACGGGCAGCAGATGGCATCGGCCTGATCATCTCCGAAGGCATCGTCATAAGCCCGCGCGGCAAAGGAAACCCCGGCGTACCCGGACTCTACACACAAGAGCAGATCGACGCTTGGAAAAAGGTCACGGACGCAGTCCACCGTGAAGGCGGCACGATCATCGCACAGATCTGGCATGTCGGACGCCTCTCTCACCGTGAACTGGCTGGCAATCTGCTTCCGCAGGCTCCATCTGCAATCGCTGCAGAGGGGATGATCGCACGTTTTCGCCAACCATATGACACTCCAGAAGCGATGACCACAGAAGACATCCAAGAAGTGATCGGTCAATTCGCCCAAGCCGCCAAGAACGCCATCGCAGCAGGCTTTGACGGGGTCGAAATCCACGGAGCACACGGCTATCTGATCGACCAGTTCACCTATGATGCCGCCAACCAGCGCACAGACCGCTACGGCGGAGACCTTGCCGGACGCCTGACTTTTATGAAAGAAGTACTCCAAGCCGTGATTGATGCCATCGGCGCAGACCGAACCGTCATCCGCTTCTCCGCCTTCAAGGTGGATAACCCGACCTATATGTGGGACGACCCGGAAGCCGCGCTCCGCACCTTCACCGATATGTTCAAGGAAGCGGGAGCGAAGATCATCCACCCGTCCACCATGGACTTCACCCAAGTCCTCGCAGATGGCCAAAATATGCACCAGCTGGTCCGCAAGCACTGGGACGGCGCGATCATCGGCGTAGGCAACCTCGACCCTGACACAGCGGAAAAAGCACTGGAGGAAGGCTATATCGACGTCGCCGCATTCGGCCGTCCACTCATCTCCAATCCAGATTTCCTGCACCGCGTAGCGGAAGGGGAGGAGCTTGTTGTCTACGATCCAAAAACACACCTTGCGGAATTGATCTAAGCCAACCATCGGCTAGACAAAGGTGTCAGCAAATCGAACGCACACAAAAAAGCCAGGACGCTCTCCCGAAATCGAGATGTCCTGGCTCTTCTTTTTAACGATGCATATCAGGTCGGTGTTCGCCTAGCCCTTCAACTGCTCCACAAGCCAATCCAGCTTCATTCCCCGAGACGCTTTCACCATCACAGCATACTCACGTCCCACATAAGGCCGGATCGCCTCCACAGCCTCTTCCTTCGTATCAAAATGGAGCTTTTCCCCCGTAAACCGCTCAGAGATATGGCGCGAATCCTTCCCAATCGTCACGACCAGCGGGAACAAATCCTTATATCGATTGGCATACTCCCCAACCTCGGCATGCAGCACAGCACTGTCTACCCCCAGCTCAAAAATATCCCCGAGCACCACAATCTTGCGACGCTCCGGAAAAATCCCAGCCAGTGTCTCCAGCGCAGCCTTCATCGAGTAGGGACTCGCATTGTACGCGTCATTGATCAACAGACCACCTGACTCCGTCTGCACCACCTCAAAGCGCATCCCCGACACACTCGCACTCTTCAGAGCATCCGTAATCTGCTCCACCGTCATGTCAAAATACCGCGCAATCGCAATCGCCGGCAACGCATTCTGCACATTAAACTTACCCAGCAGCGGGAGGTACGCCTCGAACGTTTCCCCTGAACGGAAATGCACGGTAAAATGCGTTCCTTCATCAGTAGCACGCAAGTTGTCCGCCCAGATATCCGCCTCGCCTTCCACGGAGTAGAACCACACCTCACCTTTGGCCAGATGGCTTACTTGACGCAGATACTCGTTATCTCCGTTCAACAGCACCAGACCGTTCGGATTGTTATGCGGCAGCAGCTCCGCTTTCGCCAGCGCGATTTTTTCCCGCGTCCCGAAAAATTCGATATGAGCATCCCCGATCGTCGTGATCACACTGATCTGCGGGTGAACCAGCGAGGCCAGCAGATCGATCTCACCCGCGTGATTCATCCCCAGCTCCAGTACCGCCACTTGATGCGTCTCGTCGATCTGGGTGAGCGAATAAGGCACACCAATATGATTATTAAGATTTTTATACGTTTTATACAGATGGAACTGACTGCCCAGGAGGTGAGCGATCAGATCCTTGGTTGTCGTTTTTCCGTTGCTGCCCGTCACCGCGACGAACGGGATGTCGAAGCGCTCCCGGTAAGCAGTCGCCAGCTTTTGATAAGCACGCAGCGTGTCATTGACCAGAATCAGCCCAAAATCCTGCGGTAATTCATCTGGAATCTTCGTCTGATCAGAGACAAGTGCCGCCACAGCCCCTGCCTCATAAGCGGTCAGGAGATAATCATGGCCGTCGCGCGCTTCACCCTTCAGCGCAACGAACAGACTGTCCGCAGTCAATTGTCTCGTATCAAAATGCGTCGCACGTACGCCTTGGGATGGCTCACCTTGGATAATCAGGCCCTGTGCCATCGTTTGGATGTCAGCCAGCGTAGTCAGTTGCATGGCGTTATCGCTCCTTTGTACTTTCGTAACGTAATCTTACGCCATGCTATCATGCGTGACTTGGCGCAAGCAAGACATTTTCCCGTTTGTTGCCTTTTTATGATATCATGGAAATAATATCCTGACTTATACATACGAACACACTGCGTATGCTATGTATGAATGAATGGAGGGCGTCATCCACGTGGAAAAAAGCATTTTTACCCGAATCATGGACGGTGAGATTCCGGCCAAGGTAGAGTATGAAGATGAACAGGTAATTGTCATTCACGACATCAGCCCAAAAGCTCCTGTGCACCTTCTGATTATCCCGCGCAAGCCAATCCCGACTCTGATGGACGTTGAGGGCGATGATTTTGCCATCCTTGCACACATCCATGCAGTCGCCCAGAAGCTGGCGCAAAAGCTTGAACTCAAGGGCTTCCGCCTCATCAACAACTGCGGAAAAGAGGGAGGACAAGAGGTCTTCCACATCCATTATCATTTTCTTGCAGGGTTTCAAGACGAATCCGCCTAGAATGGTTGACCAAATGTAGGTATCTAGTCTATAATGATGTATGACATTCTGTAAGTGAACAGTTGTCCCAACGGTTTTAAGCGGAGGGAGGGAAAATAGATGGCAGAGATTCGCGTTAGAAAAAACGAGTCTTTGGAAAGTGCACTGCGTCGCTTCAAGCGTGAAAGTGCGAAAGCTGGTGTATTGGCTGAGGTTCGTAAACGCCGCCACTTCGAAAAGCCTAGCGTAGCACGCAAGAAAAAATCCGAAGCGGCTCGTAAGCGTAATCGTTACTAATTTACGGGAGGGCTCATCATGAGTTTAATGGAGCGACTCAATCAGGATATGAAGCAAGCGATGAAGGACAAAAATGCCCTTAAGCTCTCTGTTATTCGATTGGTGAAAGCCGCTATCCAGAACGAAGAGATTAACAAAGGGCAGTTGTCTGAAGACGAATTGCTTACAATCTTGGCCCGTGAGTTAAAGCAACGCCGTGACTCCCTCCAGGAATTCGAAAAGGCTGGTCGTGAAGACTTAGCCAGCAAGACACGCGATGAAATCGAAGTGTTAACCGACTATCTGCCTGCACAGTTGAGCGAAGATGAGCTTCGCCAGATCGTCCGCGAGACGATTGCTGAGACAGGTGCCAGCTCTAAAAAAGAGATGGGTAAACTGATGGGCGCGCTGATGCCGAAAGTAAAAGGCAAAGCCGAAGGTGCACTCGTCCAACGTGTCGTCTCTGAAGAATTACCATCTTAAATAGATGCGTCAAAACCCGGTCTACTTCGGTAGGTCGGGTTTTTTAATTTTATATCGACAAAATGTTGCAACGGAACTCCACCATGAATCGTATATCTTAGTAGCATTTGACAGATGATGGGGGAAAGGAGGTAGAGATCTGATGGAACCAACCATTACAGAGACGATTGCCAGCATCGTGACCCATCCGTACATGCTCTCCCTGTTATTTACCCTTGGGCTCGTCGGATTAACCATCGAATTTTTTGCTCCTGGTCGTGGTGTGGGAGGGGTGATTGGGCTCTTGGCATTTGCCTTGTATTTTTACGGGCATCTGGTGGCGGGGTATGCGAGTCTGATGCATATCGGGCTGTTTCTTTTGGGACTCCTCTTGTTGATGCTCGAGCTGGTACTGCCGGGCGGCATCGTCGGTGGGCTGGGGTTCGTCAGTCTGGTGGGGGGATTGGTGCTTGCTGCTGCTGATACCAGCCAAGGTCTTCTCTCACTCGGTGTGGCGATCGCCATTTCGGCTGTGGTCGCTTATGTGCTCTATCGGTATTTTGGGATGCGGGGTGTCTGGCACAAGCTCGTCCTCACTGATCAGCAGCACAATGAAGACGGATTCGTCGCAGTCCCAAACCATCGGGAGCTGATCGGTAAGACTGGAGTGGCTCTGACCCCACTGCGTCCCGCTGGAGTGGTGCAGATGAATGAGAAGCGGATCGATGCGGTCAGCGTCGGTAATTACATTACGCAGGGAACACCCGTGACCGTCGTACAGGTAGAAGGGGCCCGCGTGGTCGTGCAAGAACAACAGGATGCAGATTGGAAGGAGTAGGTTGTTATGGATGGAAGCTTTGTTTCGCTTGTTTTCTTCGTCGTTGTAGGGGTGATTGCCTTATCTGTGTTTTTCTCATTCGTTCCGGTGATGCTGTGGATCTCAGCACTCGCCTCCGGGGTAAAAGTGGGGATTCTCACCCTGGTTGCTATGCGCCTGCGCCGTGTCGTACCGGCACGGATCGTCAACCCGCTCATCAAGGGTCATAAGGCAGGTCTGGATCTCAACACCAACCTGCTGGAGAGCCACTATCTGGCCGGTGGTAACGTCGACCGTGTCGTTGATGCTCTGGTCGCCGCCCAACGTGCAGATATCGATCTCGGGTTCGAGCGTGCCGCCGCGATTGATCTCGCCGGCCGTGATGTCCTGCAGGCTGTCCAGATGAGCGTCAATCCAAAAGTAATCGAAACTCCGGTCGTTGCTGCTGTAGCGATGGATGGGATCGAAGTCCGCGCCAAAGCCAAAGTAACCGTCCGTGCCAATATCGAACGCCTCGTCGGTGGGGCGGGGGAAGAGACGATTATCGCCCGTGTCGGGGAAGGGATCGTCACGACGATTGGTAGCTCCCAGCGCCACAAGGACGTGCTGGAGAACCCAGACCGAATTTCGCAGACGGTACTGAACAAAGGCTTGGATGCAGGGACCGCTTTTGAAATTCTCTCGATTGATATCGCAGACGTCGATGTAGGCAAAAACATCGGGGCACAGCTGCAGACCGACCAAGCAGAAGCAGACAAACGCATCGCCCAGGCCAAAGCAGAGGAACGCCGTGCCATGGCGGTCGCTACCGAGCAGGAGATGAAAGCCCGTGTCCAAGAGATGAAGGCCAAGGTCGTCGAAGCCGAGGCACAGGTTCCACTGGCGATGTCAGAAGCACTCCGCACAGGCAAGCTCGGCGTGATGGATTATTATAACCTGCAAAACCTCCAGGCCGACACCCATATGCGCAAATCATTCGGGCATGTGGATGAGAAGGCAGATGCAGGCATCGACGATGAGCAGGGGTAGGGGGTCTCTGTGATGGATGTGATCGCTGATATTCTGGAGATTCTGTTCAACCTGATCGGTGGTCAAGGGAGCCGGGAAAAAAAGCGCACGACCGTCTATCCAGCGTCAACAGACAGACACCCGACCCATCATGGATCGGGGGAAGCTTGGGAGCAAGATGACGACGATGACTTAGCAGATCAGGAAGGCTGGGATGATGAGTGGGAGGACAAGTGGGACGAAGGCATCCCGACTAACACGGCTCCGTCTGAATATGACCTCCCACCAGTCTCCGAAGGCCGTGATGCCCCACACCAGCATGAGGGAGGAGCAGGCTTCAAGCGGCCCATGCTCCAACCATCGGTCCAACAGCCTGCACAATCTGTAGCCTCTGTTAAGCGACCCAACGCACGCGAGGGAATGAAATGGGCATTGATCTTTTCTCCTCCTCGCTCCAAACAGCCCTATGGATCACCACCACTGACCCGCAAACGATAAGAGTTTCCCATTATACCCAATGAATCCCAAATGAAAGGACGTTTTGGGATTCTTTTTTTGTGAGGAAATGGTATAATTTTGATATATAACTAATTTGAATAAGTATAAAAAGAAGGGGCAGATAAGCGTGGGTCAATTAACTCCAGAACAGTTGGAACGAAAGCGGGATTTGACAATCAAGCTCTTGAACCGGCTGGCTAAAAAGCATGCGTCCGTCAAAGCGACTTTGGACAAGCTCCAAGGCAAGGATTTGATGATGCAGTTTGATATCATTCACAGAGAGCTTCCCATCATGAGCGGCTTGACACTGGAACTATTAGAAGACCGGGAAAAGACAGAACAATTCGTTTCTGCGTTTGAACTCATGCATCCATAATATACATATCTGATATCAAGGGCATTTCTGCATCGGGCTTGGCAGAAATGCCCTTTTTTCTGTACATTCCTTTTCATAAATTTATATGATAAAGTATTAACAAAATATTAAAAACGATGGCATATCAATAGGTAAAGGTGATCTTGATGACTGATTATCCAACTGATCAACATACCTTACAGTCGCTTGGCGAATTGATCCGCAACCATCGGAAAAATGCCCAGCTTACCCTGCCTCAGCTGGCAGAGCGAACAGGCCTGTCCAAGGGCGTTATCTCCAAGCTGGAGAATGGAGAGACGAAGCGGCCTGAACTGAAAACGATTCGAACGGTCGCTCATGCCCTGCAAATCCCGTATGATGAAGCCATCTCCTACTATATCAAGGTGGAGCAGCGCCCGGAGATTCTGCGCGACCTGCTTCTGGAGATGATTGGGCGTAATGACCAGTCACTCATTGGCAAGGTGGCGATCAAGCTGATCCAATCCCCCAAGCGTGACAGCCAAAAGGCGTTGGATGAGCTATACACCATCGCCAATTCGGTCCTCTGCCCATCCACCCAGATGAACCTGTACCAACTGATCCTCAAATATGCCCGCGAGCATGGTCTGCAAAACTATGTAGCCAAAACTCTGATGCAGAAATTTACGATCAAGCGTGTGGATCTTGATCGGCTGCAGGAAGCGTATTGGATTGGTATGGAGCTTCTCTATTACATTTCATATCTGACCGCTCAGGAGCGAGTTGACTTTTACTACAGACTGAGCATTCACTCCTTTAATTTAAAAAATTATAAAGAGAGTACCTTTTTTTGCGAACAGGCGTTAAAGGAAGATAACACCAAGTCAGCCCTGCGAGCAGGAGCCATTCTGGCCGCAGTCAACAGCTTCTCTATTCTTGGTGATTTCGAAACCGCGGAAGAGTATCTTCGCTTGTATGAGGAGAATGACTACCCGCATGTGGAAGAGAATGCGAGGATGGTCCGGGCGATTTTTCATTACCGGAAAGGGGAGCTGAGCTTAGCGATCCCTGCGCTTTTGGCCTGTTTTGAGGAAGCTAGCTCCAATGCCAAGATCCATATCGCCAACAAGCTGCTGGAGCTCTATGCACTGATCGATGATTTTACGGCGATGGAGGAGATCTTTGCCCAGGAGGAGCTGATGACTACGTTTCCAAGTCTGACTCCCTACAAGCAAGACGAGCTGGCACGCTACTATAAGCATAAGGCTCACTACTACGTACAGACCCAACAATTCCGGGAAGCCATCGAGCTCTACGAAAGGAGTGCCGGGCTGGCCCGTAAAGATACGAATGTGCATCAGGAAATCTACCAAAGCATGCAAACGATCATCGCCTATCATCGTACGCGGAAGATACCAATCTCCCTGCCCGTCATTGAGAAGATGGAAGAGGTATTTGCCCGCTTCGGTGTGTAAGAGAGGAAGAGTAGTTGACCATGAACACGCTGACATTAGGGGAACTCGTTCATCTTTACCGCAAACAGGCTGGTCTGACCATACAGCAATTAGTTGAGCGCACGGGTGTCAGCAAGAGCGTCATCTCCAAAATCGAAAACGGTTCCACGCGTCGCCCAGAGCTGAAAACGATGAAATCGCTGGCCAGTGAACTGGGCATTCCGCTAGAGCGAGTGGTTGAGGAATACATAGAGACCGAACACCGGATGGATGCGTTGCGCCAACTGCTGGCGGAAGCGGTCAGGCTGTCCAATGTGTCGATGCTCTCCAAGGTGACACTCCGCCTGATTCAAGCCTCTCAGGAGGACAGCTATACCGCTGTAGGCCACCTCTATGACGTGGCTGGTTCGATTCTCGATATTCCGGTGAAGCTGTCACTCTATGAGCTGATCATTCAGTATGCCCGCAACCACGGCATGCAGCGGTATTTGGCCAAAGCCATCCTGCAAAAATACCTGATCAACCGTTACGACATCAACAAAGCGGAAGCAGCCTACCGCGAGGGTCTGCAAATTCTCGATTATATCGACTATCTGGACTCGCATGAACGGCATCGTGCCTATTATTATCTGGGAATTCAAGCATTTTCGCTTAAGATGTACGAACAGTGTATCAAGCTGTGCCGTGCCGCCATCCACGAAGATACGACGATCAGCGTCCCAAGGATTGCTGCCGTTCTGGCGGTAACCAACTCCTACTCATTGATGGGGAATTATGAGATGGCTGAGGTATATCTTGAAATGTACACCAAGTTTGACTCGGAGCAGGTACAGGAGAACGCCCAGTTTTTGCGGGGAATTCTATATGCCAAAAAAGGGGAGTATGCTCAGGGCATCGAGACGCTGCAGGCTTGTTTTGAAGAATCCAGCCCCCATGCACGGATTCACATTGCCAATAAGCTGTTGGAAGTCTACCTGCAGTTTGACATGGTGGAAGCGATGCAGGAGATTCTGGCTGCCGAAGAGACCCTGCTCGATTTTGGGCCTACCAACCCGTACAAACAGATGGAGCTTGGGACATATTACCAACAAAAAGGAACCTTTCTCTTCTCTCAAGGATTGGAACAAGAAGGCATCAACAGCCTGCTCAAAGCGATGGAGGCCTTTGGAACAATCCAGTCGTACCGTGAAGTGAACACCTGTATCCAACTGATTTTGAATTTTTTTCGAAAAAATCAAAAAAACATTACATTGGAACTACTAGAAATGTTCGAAGCGGTATATAATATAATAAATAAGACACAAGAGGGATGAGGTATTATGAAAAAACTCCTAAAAAAATCAATTTTTGTTGCTGCAGTCCTGTCTCTGGCTACATCCTTTGGCGTTATTGAAGTGGCACCGAAAGCGACGGTATCTCCAACTGCTGTGATTATTGGCCCAGAAGCTCCAGACCCTTGGGTATAGTTGAACTTATTTTATAGTCATTATAAAAAACGTTCTGCACAGTACAGAGCGTTTTTTTTCATCTATAATTGTCGAATAATGTCGAAAGTTTCTTCAATCGCGCGATTGCGGCGAAATGAGAAACCAATATTAGAATAAAACTAAATAAAACATGGTAAAAAAGTATTACCTTACAAACACCGTATAAGGAGGGAACATCATGTCACTCGTCTGGCCTGATGAAGTAACAACGATTCGTCCCACTATCGAAACACCCAAAGAGCGTCCCGCTGACCGCCAAGCCACAGGAACGCTCCTCACAAAAAATGGTGGAAGAAGAAGAAGACGCACCTTGAAACAAGAGGTGATCCTCAAGAACATCTCCAAGGTTTCCGTCTCCCAAGACAAGTTATTCGTACACGGAACACTCACCGGCTCCAGCATGTACGCGGTGGTCAATGATAATCAGAAAGTGATCATCTCCGCGATGAAGCTGAATCAATCCACAGAGCCAGTGCCGGTCACGCTCGAACTCACAGGCGAAACCGAGCTGTTGCTTGCTTTTGTCAACGAGATTTTGACCCAGACAGAGGAAGAGGGACAGGAACTCTCTCTGAATCGGTTGACCGATGAGCCTTATAATCTAAAGTTAGCGCAGGTACAGGTAGATTGGGAAAAAATTCCTACTCACTAACATGACGAAGAGATATTCAGTCCAAGAGGGTTGGCTGGTATCTCTTTTTTGCTATTTGTCCTAGAAGGATTGACGCAGGCCCTTGGTTGGGGATACGATTGTCCCAATAGAACCAGAAACAGGGAGATGAGGAAATGAAAATCGGTTTCGCTAAAGCGCTCTCAATTGTCGCGCTATTCTCACTAGTCGGCTGTTCAACCGTGCCTGCATTTGCCGCTGAAGCACCTGCTGTACCGGAGCAGACTTTTGGCAATTTGTCAGTCAAACAAGCCCTAACCGCCGAGACCGGCACGACTGTCCAGGTGGAAGACAAGATGGTTGTGATGAAAGACGGCACACCATTGGCTGTCCGGATTTACCGCCCGGAGGCAGAGGGGAAATATCCGGTTCTGTTTACCCGGACTACCTATAAAAGTGGTGCATTTATCGACCCGCATGGAAAAGGTGATTATGCCGATGTCGGGATGGCCTTTGCCCAGATGGGGTATGTCGTTGTGGTGCAGGATGTGCGTGGGAAATTCGCTTCCCAAGGGGAGACCGATTATTTGTTCCGCTCCGATAAAGCAGATGGTGAACAGACGCTGGAGTGGATCGCGCAGCAGCCGTGGAGCAACCAGAAGATCGGGATGTTTGGCGCTTCCGCACGTGGGATGACACAGAACGTGATGCAAGATACCAAGAATCCGAATCTTCAGGCGATGTTTGTCATAGCGGCACCAGCCCAATATTATGATGAGGTCGTGTTCCAGGGCGGGGCGTTCCGCCAAGAGCTGATCCAATCGTGGCTTGCCTCCCAGAACATTTATGATATGGCCAAGAAGTACGGTCCGACCAGTCTGGAATTCCTCACCGCTTCTGCAACCTATCTGAAGCTGGCGGGCAAAGAGAGCCTGTATTGGTACAACCCGCTGACCGAATTCCCGACACTGGGCAACCAGAGAGGCTCTGAAAAAACCAAAGTGCCGGCTTACTATGAAGGGTTCCAGCATGCGGTAAAAGACGGCTTTTTCAAGCATTACGACAACTCGCTGATGTTTAAAAACAGCCACATCCCCACCTACCAAGTGGCAGGCTGGTATGATATTTTTAGAGAAGGAAATCTCAAGAACTTCGTTGGATTGCAGAAAAAAGGCGGCGAGGGAGCATTCGGCAATCAGAAGCTGCTCGTTGGCCCTTGGTCGCATATGAATATCGGGGACAGCCCTGAGTTTGCCGGGGATGAAAAGGATCTGACCGCTGAGATGAAGCGCTGGTTTGATTACTGGCTCAAAGGGGAAGATAACGGAATCATGAAAGAAGCCGCTGTCTCGTACTACACCATGGGCAGCAATGAATGGACAGAAACGGATACATGGCCGATCCGCACCGGGCCGAAGCGTTATTACTTCCATTCAGGTGATACCGGTACGGCTGAGTCGCTCAATGACGGCTCCCTGTCGCTTGCGAAGCCACGCGGGGAAGAGGCGGATTCTTACGTCTACGATCCGAACGACCCGACGCTTACGATCGGTGGGCAGCTGATTTTCCCAGACATCAACATTCAAGGGAAGCGAGATCTGGTTGGTCCAGAAGACCAGCGTGAAGCGGAAAAATCCTCACTCACCTATACCGGCGAGAAGCTTACAGATGATCTGACCATCACAGGCGAGGTGTCTGCCGTGGTCTATGCTTCGTCTGACCGCAAAGACACAGACTTCGTCGTCCGTCTAAGCGACGTGGCTCCAGATGGTACGTCCACGCTGATCACCGACGGAATCCTGCGCGCACGCTTCCACCAAGGGCAGCATAAAGAAGTCTTTTTGGAAGACGGAAAAGTGTACAAGTTCACCGTGAAACTGGGGAACACCAGCCATACGTTCAAAAAAGGTCATCACATCCGCGTCGCGGTAGCGAGCAGCAACTTCCCGCGTTTTGACCGCAATACAAATACAGGCAATCCGATTGGCACAGACCGTCCGGAAGATATGCTGATCGCCAACAACACGGTATATCATGACCAGGCACATGCTTCCTACATCCTGCTCCCTGTGGTGAAGAAATAACAGCTCCAACGAAGCACCAGCAAAGGAGAGTATCACACCATGTCTATGTACGACAAAAAAGGCCCATACATCATCCATGAAGAGCCAGGCCCTAAATTCTACTGTATGTGCGGTCTCAGTGATGAGCCACCATACTGCAACGGCTCCCACAACGGCAAGGAGACCGGCAAGCGCCCCTATATCGTCAAAGTGGAAGAACCGCGCACCGTCAAAATCTGCGGTTGCGGCAAATCGGCTACGATGCCATACTGCGACGGGGCACATGGCAAGTACGAAGCGGCTGAGAAAACAGAAGAGTAGACAGATGGCAAAAACCCCTGGTTGTGTATAACGCACTCGGGGTTTTTGCGTTGTTAATGTCCCAAGTGGTCAGATATAATGGAGCGAAGAGGTGAGGAACGATGAGTATTCCACATCACAGACCGAATCAACGGTATACCTATCAAGATTATCTGAGTTGGACGGGAGATACCCGATGGGAGCTTTTTGAGGGAGTTCCTCATAGCATGACCCCTTCCCCATCCACGGTTCATCAGCAGATTTCGATGAGCCTGTCATCCGCTTTTTATCAATATCTGAAGGGAAAGACATGCAGCGTGTTTGCAGCACCGTTTGACGTGCGGCTGGTTCAGGAGGGGGAGTCGGAGGCGAACAGCACTACCGTCGTACAGCCGGATATCACGATCATCTGTGACCCGAATAAACTGGATGCCAAAGGCTGCTTAGGCTCTCCTGACTTACTCGTAGAGATCCTCTCCCCATCGACGGCCAAGGTGGATCTGATCACGAAGCGCCAACTGTATGAAAAATTCGGGGTGCCCGTTTATTGGATCATTGATCCGGTGAATCAGTTTGTCCAAGTTCTCGAAAGGCAAAAAAATGGGTTATATGGCACTCCAACTGTATACTTTGCGCAGGATGATTTGCCCGTGACGATCTTCGACGGTTTTATGATTCCGTTACGCGACATCTTTACCACCTGACCCGCTTTTCACCAACAAAAAAACCTGAGCACCCGTCTCAGGTTTTTTCTATCTCATCAACCGCATCAGCGGCCCGTTCGGATCGACCAACCCCTTGAACAAGGTGTAGGGAATCACAAAAACCAAAAACCCATACGCATACGGCGTATACTCATACAGTTGAAAATAAATCCCTAACCCATTCGTGGTCAGGTAAAACGGCTGCTCATCTTTTATGCCACCAAAAGGCCTGAGCATCGGCACCTGTTGCGCTTGGATCTGGCGGCGGATGTAATCATTAATCCGTCCTTTCCAATTGGTATTGGGCGCAAACAGATCAAACAGACTAAACATCCCGCCACCCTGCAAATCAAAATTGAGCGAATACTTATGCTGGATGCCATGAGCACCGCCAGAGTAGCTGTCCGTGGTGAACACGATGCTCAGAATCCCACGCTGATTCATCGGGATATTGTACGTTCCTTTAAAATAACGCAGGTTCGGGTCCGTCTGCTGCCCAGCGATCATCTCCGCGTATTGCCGGATCGTCTGATTGATGGAACGTTCAGCATTTTGATTGGGAAGACCAGTGATGACGGGGTAATGCATCTCAACGGGCGGGCGTTTGATCACATGGTCACTGATTTTGGCGGATAGCCCTGTGTATACCAAGCGTGCCAGCTCCTTTTATAAAAATCATATTTGTCATTAGAATATGATACGAATGAGGTAGGTGCGACAAGAACTTGTCCGCCAAAAAAAGAAAGCTTGTTTCATGGTTTGTGCAATCGGCGCATACGATGAAGCAAGCTTTCTTTTTTATCCCGTCATGTTTGAAGCCCCTATCTGCATAAGGTTATAGAAGAAAGGGGGCTTACCCATGAAGCGTTGGAGCCGCCGACTGCACCGATTAGCTGTAGGCGTACTTGATCTGCCACAAGATGTGGTGTTAGAAGTCCCGCGTATCACTATGATTGGACACTTGCAAATGTACATAGAAAATCACCGAGGGGTGCTAAGCTTCAGTGAAAAAGAACTTCGCCTCTTGTTAACCAAAGGCCAGTTGATCGTCTCCGGCGAGCAATTGGTGATTCGTGCCATTTTGAAAGAAGAAGTGCTGTTAGAGGGAAGGGTTTCTGGAGTCAAATTCGTGGATCAATAACCTAAAAAGTACAGGGATGAAGGCCAAGGGGGAGACAAGAGATGCGGAATATGCTGAAGGAATGGATCGAGGGACACATCACGGTCACCATCCGGGGGAAGCGCTTCGAACGGCTGATTAATTTGGCCGTTCGTGAAGGCATCCATATTTGGAATATTGTGCGTGTACAAGAGGAGGTAGGGCGCCTTGATATTCTGATCAGCGACTACTTTCGTCTGCGTCCGCTCCTGAGGCAGACAGGCTGTCGCGCCCATGTCGAGCGGCGCGAGGGGCTGCCTTTTTGGCTGATTCGGGTCCGCAACCGGGCGGGATTTGCCATTGGGATTTTTGCGTTTTTGATTGGATTGTACATGCTCTCCTCGGTGATCTGGAAGGTCGATGTCCAGGGGACGCATATGATCTCCGAATATGAAGTGAAGCAGGCAGCCGAAAAAGTGGGACTCAAGCGCGGCGCCTTCAAGATGAATCTCAAGGAACCGATGGTCATTCAGCGCGAGATGCTGACCCATCTGCCGGAAGCCTCCTGGGTCGGAGTGGAGATCGAAGGAACCCGCGCGATCGTGCAGGTGGTGGAAAAAGAGGAGGGCGTCAAAAAACCGGCACAAGGCCCCAAAAACATTGTTGCCAGGAAGAAGGCCGTCATCCACAGTATTTTCGCCGATTCTGGGAAAACTATGGTTAAGGTCAATCAATTTGTGAACAAAGGACAGGTGCTGATCTCTGGTATCATCGGCAACGAAGAGATGCAGCGCACCTCGATGGTCTCTGCGGGAGGCAAGGTAAAAGGGGAGGTCTGGTACGTCTCCAACGTATCCGTACCGCTCAAGCAGACCCGCTACATCTACACCGGCGCTTCGGTCAACCATCAATATTTGATCGCAGGTGACTACGCCGTGCATTTGTGGCCTTTCAAAGCGGAAGTCTATAAGAAAGCAGAAACAAGCGAGCGCCGCATCCAGCCGTCCCTGTTCGGTATTACATCGCCGCTTGGATGGAAGACCGAGACGATTCACGAGATGTCCCCGCAGGTGAAGAGTGTGACCCGTGATGAGGCGACTGACACCGCCCGCAAGTTTGCCCAGCAGGATATATTGAAACGGGCGGGTAAAGATGCGACAATCAAGGAAGAAAAAGTTTTGCACGTGAAAGAAGAGAATGGTAAAGTTACCTTAAGTATTCATTATGCCGTCATCGAGGATATTGCGATGGAGCAGCCGATTGTCAACATACCTGCGCCAGACAAGCCGGATGCGACTAAATCGAATTGAACCGTAAGGAGATGGAAGCCGTTTGACAGTAAGAGAGGAAGTCACCGTCACAATCCAGTTTGCCGACGCATCAGAGGCCTTGCTGCTGTTTGGTCCTCACGATACGTACTTAAAACAGATTGAGCAAAAAACAGATGCAAGAATCATTACACGTGGTGGCGAGATTGCCATCAGCGGGGATTCAGAAGAAGTGGACCGGATCGCAGGTCTCTTCAACACGTTGCTCTCCTTAATCCGCAGAGGCATCACCTTGTCTGAGCGCGATGTGTCTTACGCGATGCAGCTCTCCAGAAAGGGAGCAGCAGAAGAACTGCTGCACCTCTACGACGAAGAGGTGGCACGCACACACCGCGGTAAATCGATCCGTGCGAAGACGCTCGGGCAACGCCATTACCTCTCGGCTATTAAGCGTAATGATATTGTGTTTGGGATCGGCCCGGCCGGTACAGGGAAGACCTATCTGGCTGTCGTGATGGCTGTCGGCGCGCTGAAAAACGGCCGCGTCAAACGCATCGTGCTTACCCGTCCCGCTGTAGAAGCAGGCGAAAACCTCGGCTTTCTGCCAGGTGACTTGCAGGAGAAGGTAGACCCTTACCTGCGTCCGCTCTATGACGCTCTCTACGATATGCTTGGCATGGAACAGGTGACCAAGATGATGGAGCGCAACCTAATTGAAGTGGCGCCGCTTGCCTATATGCGCGGACGAACCTTAGAGGATTGCTTTATCATCCTCGACGAAGCGCAGAACACCACGCCTGAACAGATGAAAATGTTCTTGACACGCCTTGGTTTTGGCTCCAAGATGGTCATTACGGGTGACGTGACACAGGTGGACCTGCCACGGGGCAAGCAGTCCGGTCTGCGCGAAGCCAACCGTATTCTCGCCAACATTCCGGATATCCAGTTTATCCACTTCCAAGAATCTGATGTTGTCCGTCACAGCCTTGTGCAGAAGATCATCAATGCTTATGCCAAGGAAGAAGGACCAAAAGACGGATCAAATACGAAATAAAAGATGAGGGACAAGACATTGCTCACCATTGAAATTTTGAACGAACAAAACGAAGCGATCAGTGACGAAGCGCTCGCCCTGATCGAGACTTCTTTGCAAGCAGCAGCCGAAGCGGAAAACGTCAAGGGCGAGGTGGTCGTCACGCTGGTGGACAATGAGCGCATCCACGAGCTCAACCGCGATTATCGCGGGGTCGACCGCCCGACCGACGTTCTTTCTTTTGCGATGAATGAAGCAGGCGAAGGGGAAATGGAAATCTTCGTCGCGGAAGAGGATTTCGATGAGTTTCCGAATATGCTCGGCGATATCATCATCTCGATTCCGAAGTGCAAGGAGCAGGCAGAGGAGTACGGTCACTCGTTTGAACGCGAGCTGGGCTTTCTCACCGTCCACGGCTTTTTGCATCTGATCGGTTATGATCACGGCACAGCCGAAGAAGAAAAAGAGATGTTTGGACTGCAAGAAGAGATCCTGCAAAAAATCGGCCTGACCAGGTAGGGGAATTTTGCTTGAAAGAATGGCAACGTTTTGTGCGAAGCGTAGGCTATGCCAGCGCGGGAATTGTACATACCTTGAAGACACAGCGAAACATGCAAATCCACGTCGTTGTTGCCATTCTTGCGCTCTTTTGCGCGTGGTGGCTCCAAATTTCGCGTGGAGATGTTTTGCTGGTCTTTTTTATTGTTACGCTGGTCATGGTGTTAGAAGTGGTGAATACTGCGATAGAAGCCGTGGTGGATCTGGTTACGGAAGAGTTCCACCCGCTCGCCAAGATTGCCAAGGACTGCGCGGCCGGTGCGGTGCTGATCGCCGCTTTTTCGTCCGTCATCATCGGACTGGCTGTTTTCGGACCGCCCCTCCTGGTAAAACTAAAAGCAATCATCGGATGAAGGAGTGACAGTCGGTGAACCTCTTCACGCGTATGCGCTCTGCCTTGTTCGTCGGCTTTATGGTGTTATTACCGTTATTTGTCACTGTGTACCTGATTTCGCTTGTGTTTGGAATCGTTGACCGATTTGTTGGCCGATGGTTCACGGAACTTTTGATTTCAACCGGACTAGCCACAGAGCATCATGGACTTGTCTGGTTTATTGGCATCCCGTTTCATGGGCGGGTACCGGTCGTCGGCATCCTGCTGGTTGTGATCATCCTGCTTTTGATCGGCGGATTGGCCCGTACTACAGTGGGACGGTATGTGTTTACCGGTGTGGAACGTGTCTTCACCTTCATTCCGGTCGCCCGCGGTGTCTATTCGACCGTGCAGCAGGTCTCCCAGGCATTTGTCCACGAAAACACTACCTTCAAACAGGTGGTGCTGATCGAATACCCGCGCAAAGGAATGTACGCTGTCGGCTTTATCACCGGTGATTCACAGGGGGACATGCTGGCCGATCAGGACAAAGAGTTTGTCAATATCTTTTTGCCCAAATCACCCAATCCTACCAATGGCTGGACGACCATCGTATCCCGCGACGAAGTCCGGTTTCTGGATATGCCGGTCGAGGAGGGACTGCGCTTCATCATCTCAGGTGGCGTCGTTCCACCCAAACAGAAGGCCCTGATCGAAACAGAAGGGCATCATGAGAAAAGAGGGTTGAAACCATGAAGGATCAAGAGTTGATTCAAAAAGCGGTTGAGGCGAGAGATCTCGCCTATGTGCCGTACTCCAAATTTCCAGTCGGAGCGGCACTTTTGAGCGCTTCGGGAAAAGTCTGGCTGGGTGGCAACATCGAAAATGCCGCTTACCCGCTATGTAATTGCGCGGAGCGAACCGCGTTGTTCAAAGCTTATTCCGAAGGCGACCGCGAATATGCCGCGATTGCTGTTGTTGCCGATACAGTCAAGCCAGTTCCGCCATGCGGTGCCTGCCGTCAAGTGATGGCTGAGCTGTGCCCGCCTAACATGAAAGTCCTGCTATCCAATCTCAACGGAGACGTCACCGAAACAACCGTAGCAGCCCTCTTACCGGGCGCTTTTACAAAGGAGGATCTTCTTGGATAAAACGAAACAAAAAGCCCCGTTCAAATCCGGCTTCGTCGCCATCGTCGGCTTGCCTAACGTAGGGAAATCGACACTGCTCAATCATATCGTGGGCCAAAAAATTGCCATCATGTCCAACAAACCACAGACGACCCGCAACAAAATCCGTGCCGTTCACACGACGGAAAAGGGTCAGGTCATCTTTATCGACACGCCTGGTATCCACAAACCAAAATCCCGTTTGGGCGACTACATGGTTAGTGCCGCTGAAACCACGCTCAACGAGGTCGATCTCGTTCTGTTCGTCATCGACGCCTCCGAAAAGCGCGGTCCAGGCGAAGAATATATCGTGGAACGTCTCAAACAGATCAAAACACCAGTCTTTTTGGTGCTTAACAAGATCGACAAAGTTCACCCGGAAGAACTGCTCCCGCTCATCGACGATTACCGCAAGCGCCTTGATTTCAAACACATCGTCCCTGTATCCGCCCTTGAAGGCAACAACACGGAGTCCCTTGTTGAATCGATCTATAATGAGATGGAAGAAGGCCCGATGTTCTACCCGGCCGACCAAGTGACAGACAACCCTGAGCGCTTCATCGTCGCAGAACTGATCCGTGAAAAAGTCCTGCACCTGACTCACGAGGAAGTACCGCACTCCATCGCAGTTACCGTCGAGGAAATGAAACGCGGCGAAAACGGCAAAACACTCTACATCTACGCAGCCATCTATGTTGAACGCGACTCGCAAAAAGGGATCCTGATCGGAAAACAAGGATCAATGCTCAAAGAAATCAGCCGCCGGGCCCGCCTCGATTGTGAGCGCCTGCTAGGAGAGAAGATCTTCATGGAGATCTGGGTCAAAGTGAAAAAAGACTGGCGTAACCAAGACCGTATGCTCCGTAACTTCGGTTATTTTGACGAGGAGTAGAGGCGGGGGGTTATACGCAGTCGTGGAGTGGGGGAAGAGCCGGGCATCGGTATCATCCCCCATTGACCATCCGGAAGGATGAAAAGACTGCCCGCTCCGAAAGGAGCATGGGGAACGGGGCAAAATGTTTCGATCCCCCGATGAGAGGGGACATCTGGGTATTTCAAGAAGTTAGACTATAGCCCCTAAAAGCGTTTCCCCATGCCCCTTTCTCCGCTGGGTGGGATGGTCAAAAGGGTCTGCTCCCAATGCCCGTCTCCTCCCCAGCCACGCTTGCGTTTGGAAGAAAGGGAATAGTTTGAAAGTATCTCAGGAAGATTACAAAAGCTTTCATTCATTCCCTCTCCCACTATCTTGGTTGGCCTAGAGAGGAGCGGCTGTTCAAGCTGTAAGCCTCTTTGAAGCCCTCCCCAGCGTAGTAAGTAAAAAGAACGTCACTGCTTCTTCGAACCTACCCAGGGGCAAACCCCTTCGTTTGATAAGCTTCTTCGAACCTTTTTGCCACGGGCTGAGTTCTTTTTACTTGCGAAGCGGACAGTCCAATCCCCCTTGTGGGGCTTCAAGAAGGCGAACAGATTGAACAGCCGCTCCTCTCGGAGCACATACCATAAAATCATTAACCATTTTTTCCATAGCATAGAACATAGGGCGAAAGAAGATTCTATATAAGGAAGTGGATTTCCGTAATAGGAAAGGATGATGCATCATGCTTCGCAACTTTTCTTGGAGTTATTTCGCTTCAACGGGTGACATCCACGCCTACCTTCTTTATCGGGAGCATCCTGAGTGCCAGAGTATGGACGAGGAGGAACTCGATGACGCCCAAATGAAATTGGGTGAATCTAACACATGCTTGTAAAATGGGAAGGTCTTGTTATCCGTAGTGTGAACTACGGTGAAAGCAGTAAAGTGGTGACACTTTACACAAGAGAACACGGCAAGGTTGGGATTATGGCTCGCGGCGCCAAAAAGCCTAAGAGTCGCCTGGCCGCCGTGTCACAACTTTTTACGCACGGCTATTACCTCTGTAAGAAGGGGGCAGGAACGGGAATGCCCGACTTGTCCCAAGGGGATATCGCCGAGTCTTTTAAAGAACTGCGTCAGGACCTGGTGAAAACAGCCTACGCTGCGTACATAGCTGAACTGCTTGACCGCCTGACCGGTGATCAAGAGCGCAATCCGTACTTGTTCGAAATGCTGCTTCTCTTATACCGCTATATTGATGAAGGCAGAGATCCCGAAATTCTCTGCCGTATTTTTGAATCTAAAATGCTGATCGTAGCCGGGATTCGCCCGCACCTGCATTCCTGTACGTCCTGCGGAGCTGAGCGTGAACCCTATGTGGTAAGCATTACGCAGGGGGGATTGCTTTGTCCGGCCTGCACCTTGACAGACCCCTATGCCGTTTCGGTGACTCCAGGCACATGGAAGCTCCTTCGCCTGTTTCAGATGTTTGATCTAGAGCGCTTGGGAGATATTGAGGTGAAGGATTCAACAAGGAATCAGCTTCGGTTTATCCTGCATCGTTTCATGGACGAGCATCTTGATTTACGGCTCAAGACCCGTTCGTTTTTGGAACAGGTGGAGCGTCTTACTCCACCCGGGCCGACTGCCTGATCATCTCGGTGATACCGCTCCTTGGTATATTCTTATGATACATATTGGCCTTCTAACGCATTTTGGCGCCACTGTCACAACCACAGAGGTGCTTTTTTGTCTGTAACCCATAATTTTTGTGTACAATCAAAACTTTTCGAGAATCATGCAGGAATATGTCAAGAAATAGAGTAATACTAGGAAATAGTAATCTCACTGAATCGGTGGTGATCCGTCATCGAACTTACCAAGCGCCAAGAGCAAATATTACAAATCGTCAAGGATGATGGTCCGATTACAGGCGAGCAGATCGCCGAACGACTTAATCTGACCCGTGCAACCCTTCGACCCGATTTGTCTATCCTCACCATGTCCGGTTTTCTGGATGCCCGCCCCCGTGTCGGTTATTTTTATGCGGGACGCCCAGCCCATTCGATGATGAGCGAGAATCTGCACAAGCTCATCGTCAATGATTACAAAGCCATGCCGATCGTCGTCCCAGAGTCCTCCTCTGTGTATGATGCGATTGTCACCCTGTTTTTGGAGGATGTGGGCACACTGTTTATCGTCAATGCCAAAGGCTTTTTAGCCGGGGTTGTATCGCGCAAGGATTTACTGCGTGCATCGCTTGGCAACCAGGCATTGGAGACGATGCCAGTCAGCATCATCATGACGCGTATGCCCAATATTGTCACCTGTACGCCAGAAGAAACCCTGTATCAAGCCGCTCAGAAGCTGATCGATTTTGCGATTGATTCTCTGCCAGTCGTACGGCCATTAGAAGAGGGGCGGAATATGGAACTGCTCGGACGGATAACCAAGACAACCATTACCAAAGCGTTTGTCGAGTTAGGCAACGATCCGACTGTTTAGGAGGAGTACTGTATGCACACAAACCAACAAGGACAGATCGTCTATGTCGTCTCGGACTCCATCGGGGAAACCGCTGAACTGGTGATCCGCGCGGTGGCCAGCCAGTTTGACCACAACCTGATCGACATTCACAAGTATCCGTACATTGAAGATAAAGATTCCATCGATGAAATCATCCAGTCCGCCAAAGAATCCAAGGCGCTGATCGTCTTCACACTGGTTATCCCTGAACTCAAAACATACATACTCGAGCGCGCTGCCAAAGCCAACGTTCCAATCGTCGACGTGATGAGCCCGCTGTTATCCACCCTGCAAAACATCTTCAAGGTGGAGCCACGCGGCAAACCGGGACTGGTGCGCCGTCTGGACGAAGAGTATTTCCGCAAAGTAGACGCCATCGAGTTCGCGGTCAAATACGACGATGGACGTGACCCGCGAGGTCTGTTGCGCGCCGACGTGGTTCTCATCGGTGTATCGCGTACCAGCAAAACTCCGCTGTCCATGTACCTCGCCAACAAACGTCTCAAGGTTGCCAACGTGCCTCTCGTACCGGAAGTGGAGCCACCGGAAGAATTGTTCCTGCTCCCACCGGAAAAATGCATCGGTCTGACCATCAATCCAGAACAGCTCAACGGAATCCGCACCGAACGCCTCAAAGCACTCGGTCTCACCGCTCAAGCCAACTACGCGACCATTGATCGAATCAATCTGGAGCTGCAACATTCCAAGGCCATCATGGAGCGCCTCGGCTGTCCGGTGATTGATGTCTCCAACAAAGCCGTCGAAGAGACAGCCAACATCATTCTGGAGATCATCAAACGCAACAAACAGAAAAAATAACGCTGTAAAGCGAAAAGAAGGGTTTTTCCCAGCATTTGTCGAAATAAGAGTTGTGGAATTATGCATCTGTTTCGATAAAAGCAAGTTTATAAGAACCCTATCTGTGGAACAGTAAAAGAAGAACCTTGAAAAGCAGGCAAAGAAGAAGAAGGATTTTGCCGAACTTTGACGAATTTAATATCCTCTGTCATGAGAAAAAAGGTGGAACATGTATGGCCAGTCCCACTTCAACAGAAGTTGTAAATCAAGTTCGGGCGGCGGTTGACATCGTGGACATCGTCGGAGAATACGTGCAACTGCGGAAGAGTGGGCGTGCCTTGGTGGGGCTATGCCCATTCCATTCAGAAAAAACCCCATCTTTTAATGTCAACGCTGATCGGCAATTCTTCCACTGCTTCGGGTGTGGAGCAGGGGGAGACGTGTTCTCTTTTGTGATGCAGATTGAACAGCTCACGTTTCCGGAAACTTTAACCAAGCTGGCCGACCGTGCGGGGATCGCCTTGCCGAGCTTCAGTCGCGACGAAGAGGACACACCTGAACGCAGGGGCAAAAAGTTGATGTATGAAGGCCACAATTTCGTGGCGAAACTATATCATCACGTCTTGACAAACACACCATATGGTGCTCAAGCTATGCAGTACTTAGAAAAGCGGGGCATCACGCGCCAATCCATCGATGAGTTTCAGATCGGCTTTGCCCCGGATTCGTGGGATTTCACGAAGTCGTTTCTGGAAAAGCGGGGATACCCTCTTCAACTGATGGTGGAGGCTGGGATTTTGGCGCAAAGCGAGAACGGGCGGATTTATGACCGCTTCCGTGGGCGTGTGATCTTTCCGATCCATGATTCACAGGGAGACGTGATTGGTTTTGGTGGACGCTCACTCGACGGCTCGAACCCGAAGTATCTCAACAGTCCAGAGAGTCCGTTGTTTAACAAGAGCCGGACCATCTTCAACCTTCACCGCGCCCGTCAAGTCATCCGCAAGCGGAATCAGGCCATCCTGTTTGAAGGCTACGCCGACGTCATTGCTGCTTGGCAGGCAGGCTTTCATCAGGGAATTGCCACGCTTGGCACCGCATTTACCGAGATGCACGCACAGATCATCAGACGGAATGCGGAACAGGTGGTTCTTTGTTATGACGGGGACTTCGCCGGGCAGGAAGCGACTGCCAAGGCGATCGAGATCTTGCAAAAAGCGGGCTGTACGGTTCGCATTGCCCCCTTGCCGCAGGGGATCGACCCCGATGATTATATCCGCCAGCATGGAGCGGAGAAATTTTCACAGCAGGTCTTACTGCAAGCGATGCCCATCACCGCATTTCGTCTCCAGCATTTGCGTGGCAAGATCGCGATTCGTGATGAGCAGGATACGGCACGCTATGTAGACGAGGCTCTTAAAGTGATCAGCACCCTGCCCAATGCCATTGAGCGGGATATGTACCTGCGCGAGCTGGCCGATGAATTTGACCTCTCTCTTGATGCACTTAAGATCGAACAGAGAAAAGTGTACAAGCAACAAAAAAGTCAAGAGCAGAGGGATAAAGTAACGCCAGTGAGGAATAATAGTATAAATAATGGCATGTTTGCGGGTACAAAACAATTGGCTCCCGCCCATCTGAATGCAGAGCGCATGCTTCTGTATTACATGATGCGGAGTCGGGATGTGGCAGAGCGTGTACAGATCGGTTGCAATGCCAGTTTTATCGTGGATGACCATGAGGTGCTGGCGGCCCATTTGTACGCCTATTATGCAGAAGGAAATCCGGAAGACGCCGGGACCTTCATTCATTATCTGGAAGATGAAAAGTGTAAGCAATTAGCCTCGGGATTGGCCATGATGGAGTACAAAGAGGACGTATCCGATAAGGAAATCGAAGACTACATCAGACAAGTGAATAACTACCCAACACGCATGGAACTTGAGCGACTTCGCGAAGACCAACGGAATCTCAATTTACAGGCGCAGCACACGGATGATGAGAGCGAGCGGATGCAACTTCTCATAGCGGCCGCGCAGGTAGGGATGAAGATTCATGAATTGGAAAATGCTTTAAAAGAAGGGTAGGCATCCTAAACATTCCCGGGGAAGGAGGGAAAGTAGATGAACAAGCAAAACATCACTTCAGACATGGAATCAGCATCAGTCGAACAAGTAAAGGAACAACTCGTGGAGTTAGGCAAGAAGCGTGGCATGCTCACCTACAAGGAGATCGTGGAGCGCCTGTCCGGCTTCGATCAGGATTCGGATCAAATGGATGAGTTCTTCGAATTCTTAGGGGATCAGGGTATCGATGTTTCGAACGAAAACGAAGAAGACGTCGATGAAATGATGCTCAAAGAAGAGGATAACGAAGAATTTGATTTCGACGATCTTTCCGTGCCTCCTGGAATCAAAATCAATGACCCTGTACGGATGTACTTAAAGGAGATCGGCCGGGTTCCACTGCTTTCCGCAGAAGAGGAGATCAAGCTTGCTCAACGGATCGAACAAGGAGACGAAGAAGCAAAGCGCCGTCTTGCTGAAGCCAACCTGCGTCTCGTCGTAAGTATCGCGAAACGCTACGTAGGCCGCGGAATGCTCTTCCTCGACCTGATTCAAGAAGGAAATATGGGCTTGATTAAAGCCGTTGAAAAATTTGACTACCGTAAAGGATACAAATTCTCCACATACGCTACCTGGTGGATTCGCCAAGCGATTACCCGTGCGATTGCCGACCAAGCGCGTACGATCCGTATCCCGGTTCACATGGTAGAGACCATCAACAAACTCATCCGCGTGTCCCGTCAGCTTCTGCAGGAGCTTGGCCGTGAGCCAGCACCGGAAGAGATCGCAGAAAAGATGGATTTGACACCGGAGAAAGTTCGCGAGATTATGAAAATTGCCCAAGAGCCAGTTTCCTTGGAAACTCCAATCGGGGAAGAGGACGATTCGCATCTGGGTGACTTCATCGAGGACCAAGAAGCATTGGCTCCATCTGATGCAGCAGCGTACGAACTCCTCAAGGAACAGCTTGAAGACGTACTTGACACCTTGACTGACCGTGAAGAGAACGTTCTTCGTCTGCGCTTCGGTCTAGATGATGGCCGTACCCGCACGTTGGAAGAGGTAGGTAAGGTATTTGGTGTTACCCGTGAGCGGATTCGTCAAATTGAGGCGAAGGCCCTACGAAAATTACGCCATCCTTCCCGCTCAAAACGCTTAAAAGATTTCCTTGAATAGCCGATAACGTAATAGACTGCCTACGTATGCTTCACTGCAGCGTAGGCTTTTCTTTTGTTCGCTTTCGAAAGGGGAAGTGTTGCGTGGACGACCAACGCAGGAAAGTTATTGTATCGGAGATTCAAAACTGGCGGAAGAACCATCTGCTGCCTGAACATTATTGCATCTTCCTGTTAAATCTATACACCGAGGGAGAAAGTCCCGCACCTGAAGAGAAGCCGTCACAAGCATTAAGCAGCAGACCGTCTAAGCCTAAGCGGGGATTTTTCGAGAGGGCGTTCCGTCCAGAACCACAAGCCCAAACGATTCCAGATGCCGGTCCGGGAAGGGGAGGACCAGCGAGATCTAACGGGGGAGCCTACAGCAGCCGGGCAGAGGAGGTTGACGCAGCAGATTATGTCGCAGCGAGCGGTGGAAGCGGTAATGGTAGCGGTAAAACCATCAGCAACTACGCGCCGGCCGGAAATGCTTACACAATCCCAACTCACCAGGCTATGACCAATCCGATTACGGGTAAAATGATACTGGGTTGGCTAATTGGAGCCTCTGTGATTGCTGCCCTGATCTTGCTTGCTTTTCATTTTAACGGTTTTAGTACCCTAATGCAAATTACCATTTTTACATCTATTGTGTTCTTCTTCTATATAATGGCATTCTTTTTCAAGCGTCGTGCTCCAGTCTTAAGCCATGTTTCGCTGGCTGTAGTAAGCTTGTTGCTCGTTGCAGGCGGGTTCTTCTTCATGGACAAATTGCTCTTGCCTGATACGGCACTGCTGGTCTATCTCGGTATCCTTTGCCTGTTCTGGTGTGTCAACGGTCTGATGTTCGGCTATGGCTACCTGCTTTATTGCGGGATCATCGGACTTGGGATGCTGTACGCCACGCTGATGATCAAACGGATCGAATTCGACTACACATGGTGGAGAGCCGAGCTGTATTGGGTGCCGCTCGCTGCATTGATGGTCGGCCTTGGCTTTTTGCTCAACCGCCGCAACACCCAGCTGGCAGGCGTCTTTGCCTTCTGCGGGGTCGCTTACTTTTTCGGAGCAGAGCTAGCTTCGCTCTATATCGAACAGGCTCCGAGTGACATCATTCAGCTCTTACTTTTTATCAAGGTTTTCATGGTCTCGATTCTGTTTTTCTTCACGCGCGGATATTGGTTTCACTGGCTTCGTCTCTAATGGCGAAGCTTTTTTCATTGGATTCGAAAAAATAAAGTACACAAATGATCAAAAAATTGTGTATAATAGTGTCAGAGCCAAACTGAGCAAACGCTCAGTCGGAAAAATAAGCATTTATTAATTTCCGTTTCTTACAGCATTGCCCTGACAACATAGACGAAACGGCTGGCACAGCCAATTTAGTAAGCGTTTTCAACCTAAGATAACCATGAAGGGAAGGATACAGAATGAATTTTGACCTGAATCAAGAACAGACCATGCTGAAAAAAATGATCCGTGAGTTTGCTGATGAGGTAGTAGCACCAGAAGCAGACGAGCGCGACCGTACCAAGCAATTCCCAACCGATATTTTTAAACAAATGGCGGAGCTGGAGCTATTGGGCCTGCCATTCCCTGAGCAATACGGTGGTGCCGGCGGTGACTATATCAGCTTCGCGATGGTGGTAGAAGAGCTGAGCCGTGCTTGTGCATCTACCGGGATCACCTACTCTGCACACATCTCTCTGGGGGGCGCACCGCTGAATCTTTTCGGTACCGAGGAGCAAAAGCTGCAATACCTGAGCAAAGTCTGTTCTGGTGAAAGCTTTGGAGCATTCGGTCTGACTGAGCCTAACGCAGGTTCTGACGCAGGCGGCACCCGCACGACAGCTGTCCGCGAAGGTGATGAGTGGGTCATCAACGGCTCCAAATGCTTTATCACCAATGCTTCCCATGCCAAATTCCTCGCGCTGACTGCGGTTACCGACAAGGAAAAAGGCTCCCGTGGAATCACAGCCTTCATCGTTCCAACAGATGCTCCAGGCTTCACTGTAATCGACAACTACGAAAAGCTGGGTCTGCATTCCTCCAACACCACGGAGCTGGTGATCGACAACGTACGTGTACCGCACGAAAACATCCTTGGTAAAGAGGGCGAGGGCTTCAGGCAATTCCTCATCACACTTGACGGTGGCCGTATCGGGATCGCAGCTATGGGCGTAGGTCTCGCACAGGCGGCTCTCGACAAAGCACTCCAATATGCTAATGAGCGCGTAGCTTTTGGTCAAAACATCTCCAAATTCCAAGCGATCCAATTCAAGCTCGCTGACATGGCGATGCAGATTGAACTGGCACGTAACATGGTGATGAAAGCAGCATGGCTCAAAGACAATGGCCGCAAATTCACCAAAGAAGCAGCGATGGCAAAACTCTACGCTTCTGAAGTGGCAATGGCTGCGACCCACCAAGCAATCCAAATCCACGGTGGTTACGGCTACATGAAAGAATACCAAGTCGAGCGTTTCTTCCGTGACGCCCGCCTGCTTGAGATCGGCGAAGGTACCTCTGAGGTTCTCCGCATGGTTATCGCGCGAGAAATCGGCTGCTAATCCACACATACACCTATTTTTTAAGGCTATCGGTCGAGAACCGGTAGCCTTTCGTTTTCCCTCCGAGAACCAGCTATGGTAAAATAGCCTTGATACGGAGGGAAATACGACCATGACATCATCTATTTTGATTTCGCAACGACTCAAAACCATTGCCGAGTACGTACCGGCAGACTCCCGCGTGGCTGATATCGGTTCAGACCATGCGCTTCTGGCCTCTTACTTACTCGTAAACCATATCGCCAGCTTCGTGATCGCCGGTGAGCTCAACGAAGGCCCATACCAAGCCGCGCTTCGCCAACTGGCTACTCTGCAGGCAGCCAAAGACCGCTCATCTGTGCGCAAAGGAAACGGGCTCGCCGTGCTTACGCCGGGTGAAACCGATGTGATCTGTATCGCAGGCATGGGAGGTCAACTGATTGCCTCGATTCTTGACGCAGGTCTTGATAAGCTCGGTGGAGTAAGCCGCCTGATCCTGCAGCCCAACGTAGGAGAAGAAGTCGTCCGCCGTTGGTTCATCCAGCATGGCTGGCAACTGATTGACGAGACCATCCTCGAAGAAGACGGCATCATCTACGAAATCCTCGTCGCCGAACCGGGTGAACCGCTTACCCCTTACCAGGACCAAGACCGCACCCCGGACGAATTACTCGCAATCGGACCGTTCCTCTGGACGAAAAAACAGCCCGTCATGCGTCAAAAATGGGAACACGAACTGGAAAAATGGGAAAAAATCCTAACCCAGATGGAGAAGTCCGACAAACCGGAAACCCAAGAGCGTAAAGAAGAAATCAAAACCCAGATGAACTGGATCAAAGGAGTGCTCGCATGCTTATAAACGGCCAAACCGTCATTCAATACGTGGAGCAATTGGCTCCCAAAAGCTATGCTTATGAAGGCGATAAAATCGGTTTACATTTAGGTACGTTACAGAAAAAAGTGAAAAAGGTAATGATAGCCTTGGATGTGCTGGAAAATGTAGTAGACGAGGCAATCGCAGAGGGTGTAGACTTAATAATTGCTCACCATGCGATTATTTTTCGTCCACTTAAACATTTACGCACTGACTTATCAGCAGGCCGCCTGTATGAAAAATTAATCAAGCATGATATCGCCGTCTACACGGCCCACACCAATCTGGATGTGGCCCAAGGCGGCATCAATGACTGGTTGGCTGAGGCTGTCGGTCTGATCGATACAGATGTACTCGATGTCACCTATACAGACCCGCTCAAAAAGCTGGTTGTGTTCGTACCAGAGACCCACAAGGATGCTGTCTATCAAGCCATCACCGACCAAGGTGCTGGTTGTATCGGCAACTACAGCCATTGCTCCTTCCAAATCTCTGGTACCGGGACGTTTCTCCCAGAAGAAGGCACGAAGCCTTTTATCGGAGAGACAGGCAAGATTGAGCAGGTGCAAGAGGTCCGCATCGAGACCGTGATCCCGGCTTCCAAGCAGAATGCTGTGATCAAAGCGATGAAGGCTGCCCACCCGTATGAAGAGGTCGCCTATGACGTTTACCCGTTGGAAATACAGGGAAAAGGTCTGGGAATCGGCCGCATCGGCAAGCTGCCCAATCCAATGACCCTGCGAGAACTGGCTCTTTTGGTGAAAGAACGCTTTGACCTGACAGGGTTAAGAGTCGTAGGTCCCTTGGATCAGGTGATCAAAAAAGTAGCAGTGGTAGGCGGGGACGGTAACTCGTTCCTCGGCAAAGCCTCCTTCCGTGGGGCGGATGTCCTGATTACCGGGGATATCTACTATCACAATGCTCACGATGCTCAAGCAGATGGTCTCAACATCATCGACGCCGGTCACAACATCGAGAAAATCATGAAAACCAAGCTGGCTGAGTATTTGCGCACCCGTTTTGCAGAGAACGGCTACAGCACCGAAGTGATTGCCTCAGGTGTACATACCGATCCGTTCCAATTCTTATAAAAACGAAGGGGGATACTGGCATGTCATCTGTCAAACAACTTCTTCGCTGGCACCAAACCAAAGAGTCCATTATCCGTGAGCAACAAAAGCTGGCTGAGTTAAAGCGAAAAGAAGCCATTCACACGGACAAAATCAATGCGATCCAGGAGAAGCTTAACCAGTTGGCTTCTCCTGCCAATCAAGAAGAAGAGATCCAGAAGCTCTTAACGGAACAGGAGCTGTGGATGGCTAACAAAGAGCTGGAACGCTTTTTGGCAGACCATCAGGATACCTTTTTCACGATTGAAACCACCATCTCACAGAAGCAATACGACGTGATGGAGCTTCAACAATCACTCGATCCCGACCTGCTTGCTGACTACAACCGATTAGCTGAAAACAAAAAGAATCCCATCGTTGAAGTGAAAAACAAGTCCTGCATGGGCTGTTTCATGCCTCTATCGCTCTCCAAAATCAGCGAATGGCGCCGTGCCAAAGAGGTCGTGTACTGCGACGAATGTGGAAGAATCCTCGTCTAGGGAGGCATATCGTACTGTGCAAAACAAGAACAAATGGCTTGGACTGCTGCTGACTGGCTCACTGCTTTTACCGTCCGCTGCCATGGCGGCAGAAAAAGAGGAGACCAAAGAAGAACTTCCGTTTACCGACATTAAAAATCACTGGGCAAAAGACGCGATCATCAAAGCTTATGAGGATGGCCTGCTCTCCGGTTCCGGCAAAGAAGGAAGCATGAAATTCAACCCGGATAAAACGATGAGCCGCGCTGAATTCTTCGTCCTGTTTGACCGTCTCGTAAGCTATGAGGCTCATGAGATCAGAAACTTCGCTGCATCCCCTGGTTATTTCGAGGAGGATTACACGGAGCGCTTTGATGAACCATACCTTCCGTACACCGACGTTGACCGCCTGACGTGGATGTATGAACCGATTTTAGATACTCATGTCCTGTTTGAGCGTCTCTATGGACCGGGAGCCCTGCAACAGGTTTTCCCCGGCAAAATCATGAAGCCTAACGAACCAATCACCCGTGAAGAGGTGGCAGGTCTTCTTCAAGCTTTTGCCGTTACCCGTGGACAAAAATCCGCATGGGATATCTCACAGAACTGGAAATGGTTTGGCGGTGAGCCAAAAGCCAAGCTCAAACGCGCCGAGATCGCTGTGATCCTCGAACGCATTCAGAATTTCCTCGAAGACCGTCCAATGTTTACATTGTTTGATTTCGAAGGCTACGATTTCCCGGTGACACCATTTGTCGATGATTCTAAGGTAACGTTTGGTGACTACGAGAAGCCGACGGAAAAAGAACAGGAATACCTCGACCTGATCAAGCGGATTCAAGACGAAGGCGACGATTATGACTATTACGAAGCTTACGATGAACTGCAAAAAGTCGGGCCGACATTGCCGAATCAGGCAGGTGTCCATTATTTCATGAGCTGGTATGATGAAATCAGTTATGCTGAGGCGTTAGAGCATTCCAGCCTGGCCCTTCGTAAATACACCGAGAGCGGACGCGACAAGACCGACGAGATTACCATTTTAATCAACGGCTATTACCAAAATGCCGTCTACGCCCAAGATGTGATTCCAGACAGCATCAAACAAGCTCACTACGAAATCAGCGAGTTTGCACAGAAGTTTGCAGCCGATTCTGAACAGCGCAAAGCGCTTGACTACTACATCGCTTGTCTGAAAGCAGAAATGGGACAGACCGATGAGGCGATCAAGCTGTTCAGCTCGATGCAGGATAATGATGAAGCCCTCACCAACGCCACCTATTATCTAATCCAAAAAGGCAACATCGACGGAGCCAAAAAACTCGTCGAAGGCGCTAAAGAAAGCACGATGACCAAGCTGCTTGCCAACGAGCTGGCTGTCATGGAAGAGCAGAAAGCGCTCGCCGAAGAAGTGGACAAGGCCTGGGAGAATTTGAAGAAAGAATCCTACATCATGGACAACAACCAAAATACCAATGATGTGATGATCAAAGTCCGCTACGAGGTTGATCCTAAAAATCAAGTCTCACATGCGAACGGTATTGTTCAGCGTCCAAGCTCCTTGGTATTAGACAAGTTTGAAGTGTACCGAGACGACAAGACCGATACCCGCTTCAGCAGCTATGCAACCATGGACCACGTATGGCACAAAGAAAAACAAGATTCCAAAACGGTTACAGCTGTAGCGGATTGGGCGATGAAAAAGACAACCAAAGAGCGCCAAGAACTCTTGAAGTCTTATCTGGTGAAGCAATCGTTTGGCAAATACGATATCATCACCGAGGTCATCCCGGCCGAAAACCTGAGTAAAGCAAGTGAAGACCTTACACTCGAGGGCGGTAAGATCAGCAGTATCGATCCGATCATCAATAAGTACTACATCGACCGTGAATCAGGCAAGCTCATCCGCGATGTCTGGTTAGTGAACGAATACTATAAAGAGTTAGATTCCTCCGACGATGAGGAGCTTTACTATTATTCGTCCTACGCTCCGTCTTACAGCGCCTTTGGCAGTTCCGACTACTCCGGCTTCGGCAAAGTCCCAGCCCTCAGCATTCCTGAATCTGTAACGAAAGAGGCGGTGGAAGCAGAATGAAAAAAGCTAAAGGCCTCAGCCTCGCTCTGACCCTGCTCTTGCTTAACCCAACCAATCCAGTCTATGCAGCACCGAATGACGAAGACGAGTTGCCGCTCTATGAAGTGTTTGAGATTTATTATCTTTTGCAGGAGAATCATCTGAGCAAACCGTCTGAAAAACAGCTCGTCCAGGGCGCTCTCACCGGAGTTAGCGCCAAGGTAAAAGAGGTCAAGAATGTCACACTGGAAGTTCCAGAGACTGACGACACCCTCGAGGAGTTGTCAAATCGTCTGACAGAATGGAAGGAAGCACAGAAACTTGACTATAAAAAGATGGGTACCTGGGCGGTTGACGGAATGGTCAAGACACTCAACGACCCGTTCACCGACTATTACGATAACCGCGACATCAAGCAATTCCAGAACGCCATAGACGATGAGTATGTCGGCTTCGGGATCCGTTTCCGTCTCTACGACGGCAATATCATGGTCAAAGAAATCGTTGATAAATCACCAGCGTCAAGAGCAGACATCAAGCCGGGTGATTACCTGATGAATGCCGACGGCGAGAGCATGATGGGCAAGACCTTGGAAGAGGCATACGAGTATCTGGCTGGAACCATCGGCACCTCGTCCACTCTGACGATGTACCGCCCATCTACCAAGCAGATCAAAAAACTGACCATGACCCGCATGCCACTCGAGGTCCGTGAAGCTACCGGCGCACGTTTTGTAGGCAGCAACATCGGCTATATCAAGCTCGATACGTTCGGGGACGATGCAGGCCAACAGTTCATGGAAGAGATGAACAAGCTTGAGCAAAGCAAACAACCGATCAAGGGTCTTGTCGTCGACCTGCGTGACAACGGTGGTGGCTACCTGCATGCCGCTTATGATATCGCCAGCCTTTTCATGGAAGACGGTCTGCTCATGTACACCACCGACCGCAACAAGGTAGAGGTGGAGACTTGGATTCACAATGGCCGTCCGGTCAATTATCCGGTCCGCATCCTTGTTAATGAAGGAACAGCGTCCGCTTCCGAGCTTCTCTCTGGTGCGCTTCTGGATAACGGCATTGCCAAGCTGGTGGGAAGCCACACCTACGGCAAGGGAATTGCCCAAGTGACCATCCCGGCAGGCTCAGGTGGACTCAAGATTACCGTGAATCAATATTTCACACCAAAACACATCGTCGTACAAAAAGTAGGTCTCGAACCGGAAATCAAAGCAGCCGACGACGTAGCCCAAGTCATCCGCGCCCTGTCCTCGCTTGGTACCAAACAATATACCATCAGCCAAGCCGTCATCGATGAAGTGACGATCAACGGAGTGAAGTTCCCCCTCATCGAACCGCTGTTCAAGAGCGACGCCAAAGGCATCTATATCCGTACAGCCACGCTCGCCACACTCAGCGGCAAGTCCGATGAGAAGCTCACAGGCTACACCTTGCTCACCAAGACCAATACCCCGGCCAATGTGACCGTAACCAAGGTGAAAAACACATATACCCTGACCTATAAACAACAATAGGTGAACGGCAAAAAAGTCTCTATTCTCACGCACACGAGAATGGAGACTTTTTTATTGGGGGAATCGCATCTTTGGTTACAGTTTCAAGGCACATGGCTGGGGTACTAGGATTCGAACCTAGGCATGACGGAGTCAAAGTCCGTTGCCTTACCGCTTGGCTATACCCCAATGACTGCTACATCCATAGTATCGCCAAAAAGTACTAATCTATACACAAGCATAGAACGATTTTTGCAAGCTAACACTAACATCACTAACCCGATCGAAAAATCCCTCAAAAAAGGAAGGACGGGACATGAAAAAAGTACTCCTATTCCTTGTAGATTCCATGATGCCCAAAATCCTTGACCAATGTATCACCCAAGGGAAAGCCCCGGCCTTTCAATTCTTAATCGAAAAAGGTCAGTACATAAATGATTGCGTCACCGTTTTTCCGACCATGACGGCTTCCATCGATTGTTCCTTAATCACGGGCGTCTATCCCGACGAACACAAAGTCCCCGGTCTTGTCTGGTACGACCCGTCCACTAAAAAAATCATCAACTACATCAACGGCGCTTTTCCTGTCTACAGCCTCGGTCTGGACCACTGCGGCAAAAACGTCTTGTTCGACTTAAATGAACGACACATGAGCAAAGATGTCAAAACCATTCATGAAGAGCTGGAGGAGCGGGGATATACTTCCGGTTCGATTAATGTGATTGCACACCGCGGCCACAAAAAGCACGAAACCAAGATACCATTCCTGCTCGATGCAGCCACCCGCTTCCGCCTCAAGGAAAAAGTGAGCGGCCCCACGATCCTCAGCATGGGAACCCTCATCAAACCAGAGATTTTTCGTCCGATCAACTGGAACTGGTCACAAAGCATCGTATCCTCCTATGGACTCAATGACGCCTACGCAATCGATGTCCTCATCGAAGTGATCAAAAGCGGACAACAGCCGGATTTCACCCTGATCTATCTCCCAGACAACGACCACAAGCTTCACCGCAGCCCATCAAAGGCCGTAGATCACCTGAGTCAGGTGGACAAGGAAGTGGCGCGTTTCCTTGATAGCTATGATTCTTGGGACGAAGCGATCGAGAAAAACGTCTGCATTTTCGTCAGCGACCATGGTCAGACCATCATCGGTACATCCAAAGAACACAACATCTATCTCGACAAGCTGTTAGCATCGTTAAAAATTCATAAGTTCGCCAGCACCCCAGGACCCGACGACGAAATCGTTATCTGCAACAACGAGCGGATGTGCTTCATCTACCCATTGCACCCGGAAGTCCAACCTAAGCTGATCGATCTCCTGGTACAAGAACCCAACATCGAAGTGATCGCCTGGAAAGAAGAAGAGTGGGTTAACGTACGAAGAGGCGGCAGTCCGACCAAGCTTTCCTTTAAAAAAGAAGGGCCGTTCGTCGATATCTATCAAACCAATTGGAGCATTGAAGGGGACTTCAGCATTCTCGACCTCCAACAACAACCCGACGGTACCATCTATTACGACGACTATCCGGATGCGATGGCCCGCCTATATGGTGCACTGTTTGCCCAAGAGATCCCTGTCGTAGCCGTCTCAGCCACACCCAGCTACGAATTCGTCTCGGAATGCTCGCCTCAGCATTTGGGCGGGGGAAGCCACGGTTCCTTGCATAAGATCGATTCGATCGTCCCTCTGATCATGGCCGGAAGCGACCTGCAAGTCCCAAAACCAGCGCGTCTCGTTGACCTGAAAGCCTTTATTATGGAAAAGCTCCTGCTTCCCGATCCACTCCCAGTGTAGCGATAATCGGAAAATGATCCGACCATCTCGCATCCGAAACCTCATAGTCAAGCACCGATACATCAGCGGAGACATAAATAAAATCAACGCGTTTTTTCATTAAGATCATCGTAGGGAGCGTTTGTCGCTCCTTTTCTTTTGCGCAATCCTGCAAATATCCACCAAGCCTCGGCTGTGTCGTGTTAAAATCTCCAGTCAGTATGAAAGGCCGATCACTTTTCCGCTGATGGATTTCCCTTGTGAGTGTGGCCAGTTGCCGGTTCCGGTCTTCCCGCCCTAAGCTCAGATGTGTATTCCAGACCTCAAGTTCTCTGCCGTTCCAATTAAGCAGTACTTTCAACACACTTCGAGGCTCCCCGTCAGATGGCAAAGAGTTGACTGTACGCTCCAAAATCGGCAGTCGTGTCAGAATCGCATTTCCGTAAGCACCATCACTAACCCGTAATGCAGGACCAAATACTCCATTACATCCCAGCCATTGCAGCAGCTGATCCAGCTGATAACCGCGTCTGCTGTTTTGGTGCACCTCCTGCAGAGCGATCACATCAGCTCCGAGAGAGACAACTGTTTCTGCAATTTGTTCTAACCGTTGGCGGAACAGAATGTCTTTTCCGCTATGGATGTTGTAGCTGACTACCCGTAGCATGCGAGACGCTCCTTTTGTCGTTTTTTCGGATATTGTTATTTGGGTGTAGCCATGATATTATGATGTCGCCCTGTCAAAATGCCTAAGAAACAGGAGCAATATTATCCTAAAAAGTTGCTCTTGAATTCATTTTTGACATATGCTATATTAATAAACGTCGCTGTTACGAAAGCGACAGATTTAGTTCCTTGAAAACCAGATAGAATCAAGCTTTAAGCTTAATCTCAATTTTTATGTTTTGACCTAGATCAACTTCAACTTTATTGGAGAGTTTGATCCTGGCTCAGGACGAACGCTGGCGGCGTGCCTAATACATGCAAGTCGAGCGAGGGTCTTTAAGACCCTAGCGGCGGACGGGTGAGTAACACGTAGGCAACCTGCCCGTAAGACCGGGATAACATAGGGAAACTTATGCTAATACCGGATAGGGCGTTCTCTCGCATGAGAGAATGCGGAAAGGTGGCGC
>NZ_VCNA01000006.1 GCF_006170445.1 Brevibacillus dissolubilis
GTTCAAATCCTAGTACCCCAGCCATTATGGGAGCCATTAGCTCAGTTGGTAGAGCATCTGACTTTTAATCAGAGGGTCGAAGGTTCGAGTCCTTCATGGCTCACCATTTTTCCAAACAATAAGATGCGGACGTAGCTCAATTGGTAGAGCGTCGCCTTGCCAAGGCGAAGGTCGAGGGTTCGAGACCCTTCGTCCGCTCCATAACAGATGTGCCCTTAGCTCAGCCGGATAGAGCGTTTGACTACGAATCAAAAGGTCGGGAGTTCGAATCTCTCAGGGCACGCCATCTTTACACAACAGTCGGGAAGTAGCTCAGCTTGGTAGAGTACTTGGCTTGGGACCAAGGGGTCGCAGGTTCGAATCCTGTCTTCCCGACCATTTTTCATCTGAATAAGCCGGTATGGCGGAATTGGCAGACGCGCGCGACTCAAAATCGTGAGGGAAACCGTGGGGGTTCAAGTCCCTCTACCGGCACCAACTTTTCATCCAAAAGTATGCGGGTGTAGTTCAATGGTAGAACTCCAGCCTTCCAAGCTGGTCGCGTGGGTTCGATTCCCATCACCCGCTCTTGCATATACGGAGGGATACCGAAGTGGTCATAACGGGGCGGTCTTGAAAACCGTTAGGCGGCAACGTCACGGGGGTTCGAATCCCTCTCCCTCCGCCACTTACCTTTTAGGGGCATAGTTTAAAGGTAGAACGAAGGTCTCCAAAACCTTTGGTGTGGGTTCGATTCCTACTGCCCCTGCCATTTTTCTAGCAACAAACTGAATCAAGTTACGTATGGCGGTCGTGGTGAAGCGGTTAACACACCGGATTGTGGCTCCGGCACTCGGGGGTTCGAATCCCCTCGATCGCCCCATATCTACTCAAATGAATGGGCCTATAGCTCAGTTGGTTAGAGCGCACGCCTGATAAGCGTGAGGTCGGCTGTTCGAGTCAGCCTAGGCCCACCACCCATACATTTGGGGCTGTAGCTCAGTTGGGAGAGCGCCTGCCTTGCAAGCAGGAGGTCATCGGTTCGATCCCGTTCAGCTCCACCAATTTTATAGTAGTGTTCCTCAGTAGCTCAATGGTGGAGCAACCGGCTGTTAACCGGTAGGCTGGCGGTTCGAGTCCGTCCTGAGGAGCCATTTTTATGTGGACAGGTGTCCGAGCGGCCGAAGGAGCACGATTGGAAATCGTGTAGGCGGTGTTGAACCGTCTCGTGGGTTCAAATCCCACCCTGTCCGCCATCTTATTGTAGAAATGAATCGCACTGCGGTTTACATATCGGATACAAAAGTAGAAAGCTCTGAGGCAGCGGTTGCTGTGTCGGGGCTTTTTTTTGTCTGAATGGGTTGGATGTACATAGAAAGCGGGGCATGGCAACAGCTATAAAAAATCTTTTATCAGCACCCATATTGTTTAACGACACAGCATCCTGTATAGTGTTGGCATCTGATTGAAGCTAACAGACTTTACCAAACATTTTACCACATAGATAGAAGGGAAGAGACGCAGATGAAAGTGTTGGTTCTTGGTGCAGGTGCGGTTGGTGGTTATTTTGGCGGACGTTTGGCGGAGAAAGGGGGAGACGTGACCTTTCTGGTACGGGAAAGACGGCGTGGGGAGCTACAGGAGCGTGGTCTGGTGATTCACAGTGTCAATGGAGATGTGACACTGACACCGAAGCTGATCACGAGCGGGGAAGCAGTCGAGTCCTATGATGTGATCCTGCTGACCATGAAGGCTTATCACTATGAAGAGGCGGTAGCGAGCATCCGACCGTATGTGGGTGAAGAGACGATGATCATCCCGCTGCTCAACGGGATCGCGCATTTACCTAAGCTGCAGGAGACATTCGGAGTGGAGCGGGTGCTCGGTGGTCTCTGTTTTATCGAGTCGACACTCAATGAGCATGGGGAGATCGTACATACGAGCAAGGCGCATCGTCTCGCGTACGGCGAATGGAAAGGAGGCAAGACAGAGCGAATCAAGGCATTGGAAGAGCTTTTTGCTGGGGCCAATGCGGTGTATGACTCCAGTGAAAATATTCAGCGTGAGATGTGGCACAAGTACTTGTTCATCACGACATTGTCCGGGATGACGACCTTGATGCAGTCTTCGGTCGGGCCGATCCGTGATTCCCAGTATGGCCAGTCGTTGACCCGTCAGCTGCTTGAGGAGGCTGCGGCGGTGATGCGGGCGCATGGTGCTCCGATCGATGCGGATATCGAGGAGAGCCATTTCCAGGTGTTCCAGCAACAGGGCTACAAGATGAAGTCCTCGATGCTTCGTGACATGGAAAAAGGCCTGGATATCGAGGCAGATCATCTGCAGGGCTATCTGCTGAAGCTGGCTGAGCAGTATCAGGTGCAGACACCGTTGCTCCAAGTAATTTACAATAATCTGAAAGTATACGAAATGAAGCGGGCAGCACAGGAGTAGTGATATAATAGGGGGCAGGAAAAAAGGAGGGTGACTCATGCAAGTCATTAAAATTGCGCCCCGAGGCTATTGCTATGGTGTCGTAGATGCGATGGTGCTGGCGATTAAGGCGGCCAAGGACCAGAATCTTCCCCGTCCGATTCATATTTTGGGGATGATTGTGCACAATGCACATGTCACAGAAGCATTTAAGAATGAAGGGATTATTACGCTGGACGGGGAAGACCGTCTGGAACTTCTTGATAAAGTGGATCAGGGTACCGTGATTTTTACGGCCCATGGTGTCTCTCCGGTTGTCCGCCAGAAAGCGGCGGAAAAAGGGTTGACCGTCGTGGATGCGACCTGCCCTGACGTGACTAAGACCCATGATCTGATTAAAGAAAAAGTGGCGAACGGCTATGAGGTCATCTACATCGGGAAAAAGGGTCATCCGGAACCAGAAGGCGCGATGGGGGTAGCTCCTGACGCGGTACATCTGGTGCAGACCGCTGATGATGTGGCGAAGCTCAACGTAACGGCGGATAAGGTGATCGTCACCAACCAGACGACGATGAGCCAATGGGACGTGAAGCATCTGATGGATGCGATCCGCGAGCGTTACGCGCATGTCGAGGTGCACAACGAAATCTGTCTCGCAACCCAAGTCCGCCAAGAAGCGGTTGCCAATCAGGCGGGGGAAGCAGACGTGACGATCGTCGTGGGTGATCCGCGCAGTAACAACTCCAACCGACTTGCACAGGTATCCGAGGAGATTGCTGGTGTGGAAGCATACCGTATCGCTGACTTATCCGAACTGAATCTGGATTGGCTGAAGGGCAAGCAGACCGTCGCCGTTACATCTGGCGCATCTACTCCGACTCCGTTGACCAAGGAAGTGATTGCTTTCTTGGAGCAATATGATGAGAACAATCCGGCCACATGGGAAAAGACACGTACGGTTCGTATGGATAAACTGTTGCCTACCGTGAAGGAATCATAGAAAGAAGGATATGGGATGAGCTTGCCTCAAGAGAAGCAAACGGCTAAGGGCGGCGATCCTGGCGCCTCCAAAACCACTGTTGCCATCAGTGGGATGTACCTGTTCATTTATTACGCGTATGGCGCGTTGACTCCGTTGTTGAGTCAGTATTTTATCATGATGAATCTGACGGGGACACAGGTCGGAACGATTACCTCGATTACGCCTGTCATCTCGATTCTGTTTCAACCGATCTGGGGAATTATCTGTGACCGGTTCCAGATCCGCAGACCTGTACTGATCACGACACTGCTCCTGGCGGCGGCCGTCTCCCTGCTCTTTACGATGGTGACGTCGTATGCTTGGATTTTGGCTACGTTTGCGTTGTTGTCCTTGTTCCAGTGTGCGGTGACGCCGATCTCAGACAGCTTGGCTCTCTCGTTCGCGACGAAAAGAGGGATTCAGTTCGGGAACCTGAGATTGTGGGGGGCGGTCGGCTTTGCCCTCGCCGTGTTTCTTACGGGTCAGGCGATTGGGATCGTGGGACCGTTTGCGGTGTTTTACTTTTATGCGCTGGCGTTTGTGGCAGCGATCTTTTTTATCCGGAGAATTCCTGATGAAGGGGCCAGCATGAACGTTAACGCCAACATTTTCAGGGGCTTGGGGCGCTTGATTAAGCTTCCGCGTTTCCTGCTGTTTTTGTGTAGTTCCTTCTTTATCTTTGGGGCGATCAATGCCAACAATACGTGGTTCTCGTACTACTACCAAGGCATCGGAGGTACGGTGGCGGGTGTAGGTCTTGCGTTTCTGCTGTTCGCAGGCAGTGAGGCACCGTTTATGCGGGTGGCGAGCTACTTTGCCCGCCGCTTCGGGATTGAGTTGACGATTCTGTTTGCGGGGGCGGTATCGGCTGCACGCTGGATCTGGTATGGGACGGCACCGAGTACGACGATCATTCTTGTGATGTTCTTCATTCAGGGGATGTCTGTCGGCTTCTATCTCGCGACGGCTGCGCAGTTTGTCCGGGAGAATACGCCGAACTCACTGCAGGTGACGGCGCTTGCGATCTTCTCGTCTGTGGGGCATGGTCTGGGTACGATGTTCTGCAACCTGATGGCCGGGATTATTAAGGACGAGGCAGGTATTCTTGCGACGTATACCTTTTTCGGAATCGCCTCGGTGCTTGGCTTGATTCCGCTGTTGCTGATCCGCTTTGGTCCGTTTAAAAAAGAACGGTACCTACTTGATGATTAGCGTGCCGCGATACCCCTGTTCGGGATAACCGGGGGTATTGGAGAGATAGACGAAGCTGCCGACCTGAGGCGCGGTGAAGCTGACGGTCGTCGATTGACCGGGATGCAGGTTTTTGGAGAGGACATTCAGCTCCTGCATGACAAAATTATGTGGCTTCTGATCGGAATTGATAATCTTCAGGGTGATTTCTTCGCCCGCTTGGACATGAATATGATTTGGCAAAAACCCAATCGAGGTGATCGTCACCGATTGGGTTTTTGTCTGTATGCCGATCGGTGGCGCGGAGAGGGCTTGGGAAGGGATGTGATTGCCGATGAACAGGACAGTGATGATCAGGAACGCGATCAGCGGAAAACGTGGACGGGGCATTCGGGACAGGCGGGTAACGATATAGTCAGGCATCTTACATGCAGCTCCTTTTGTGACCAAGTTATTCCTAGTATGAGACAGCAGGTGGGACAACATGTATGTGGGTTTATTGTGTAAGATTTTTTGGTTGGTGGCTTTGGCTCCGGTAGGAGCGTGAGGAGGAAGGGAGAAGCTGTTTTCCAGTCGCCTTTCCCTCACTTCGTTCAGCCGGTCTCCTTACAAACAGCTTCTCCCTTCCTCCCCACGCTCGGCCTTTGGCCAACCAATAAGAAAAAATACTTACTACATGAAAAGGGATAAAAAGAAAAAGAGATCGCCATGTTCCAGCCTAGGATGATTAGAACAGGACGATCTTTTTTATTACTTACAACTTATTCCGTTGAGTCTAGTAGTATTGACAGCTGGTGAAACGAGAAGAGCATGAGTACAATCTGTTTGTAAGAAGACCGGCCGAACGAAGTGAGGGAAAGGCGACTGGAAAACAGATTGTACTCATGCTCCTGCCGGAGCCATCACCACTTTTAAAAGAATCTAACGAAACACAGGCAGCACCTCAAACCGCTTCCCGAGGATATCCTGATGCGCTCCACCCAGCCATTTATCGATCACGGTGGCATACACACTGCGGAAATCCACGGTATAGGGCAAGTCACCATTAACTAATTTTGCAAGGGATGGATGCTCGCCATGTAAGCCGCCTTTTACCGGATTGCCAATCAAAAAGACCGGGCCGGATGTACCGTGGTCTGTACCGACAGAGCTGTTTTCCTTGAGGCGTCGGCCGAACTCGGAAAACATCATGATCACCACATTGTCCGCCAGTTTGTTTTGGGCCAGATCATGATAGAAAAAGCTGATCGCCTGATCCAATTGGCTCAACAGCTTAGGATGGGAGCTGTTTTCGCTGGCGTGCTCGTCGTAGCCGTTCATTTGCGTATAGATGATCTGGGTGTCGAGACCGCCTTTGATGATCGCGGCGGCAGTTGCCAAGTCACGGCCAAAAGGGGTGCTCGGATAGCCGAGGTCTTGTGGAGTCAAGGTACTGATCCGGTCGGTGCTGACAAACAGGCTGTTGCCGCGTGTCTTCACATCGGTAAAGGCATCACCCGGTTTGATCTGATACAGCTTGCGGAGGCTTTTAAGCATCTGCTCATCCTTTTCCACCTTGTAGGAGCCGACATTTTGGATACAAGGCACATGCACCTGACCGTTCAACGCATGGGAGAGGCGTTGGCCGATCTCGATGGCGCGGACAGGCTGATCGGCTGAACCTTGTGTCTGCTGGAGGTAGCGGGCGAGCCAGCCTTGTTTTTTCGGGGTGACGGGATCACCGCTGTGCCAGATATCCATCGAGCGGAAGTGGGAAAGGTCGGGATTGGGATAGCCGACACCTTGGATGATGCCCACTTTGCCTTGCTGGTACAGGGTGTTGATCCCAGGCATCGAAGCGTGGAAGCCGAGCTGTTTGTTGATGGCAAGCACCTGATTCTGCTTGACCGCGATGCGGGGACGGTTGTCGTAGTACACGCCATTGGTGTAGGGGATGATGGTGTTCAACCCGTCGTTGCCACCAGTCAGCTGGACGACGACAAGCTTGGGAGCATTCGTGGGACGGTTGGCGGCATGTGCCACGTTGGGGGATGTGAGGGCAGAGATCAGGGTCTCTCCCATACCAAGGCCCAGCAATAGCGCACCGGAACGGATGATAAATTCGCGTCTTGAAATCGTCGTCATCTAGGGGCACTCCAATCCATTAATATCTCTGATTTTCAGGGGCAAAAACGAGCAGGGTAAGCATCGCTTGCAGATTGGGAGCCTTCACCGCTGATCCGCCATTGGTATAAGGAAGCAAGGTATCCAGGGTCGTCTGGCTGGGCACGAAGCAGAGGCGCTTCGCCCAGAAGAGGATCACATCGGAGCCTTTATAGATCCGGTTCTTGGTCGTCAGGTTCCATGCGGTCTGCCCGATCTCCTTGGCCAGACGGTAGCGGGCGATCATCGGAGCAGAGGCAATCCAGGCATGTCCACCTTCCCAGCCAGCTACAGAAGGAGGGTTGAACAGTGTCTGTCCACACTCAAAAAGATAACTGTAGATGAACTCCGGACGCATCGGCACAGCCCCGGCACGATAGGAGGCGACCAGCAGATCAACCGGGGGACGCACGAGTGAACGCTTCTTGGCTTCTATGTCAAACAGCGGGTCACTTAACACCGCTTTGAGCAAGGTCCGCATCTCGTACTGGCTCTTCCGGTATATGGCCGCAAAACGCTCAATGTCCTGTTTTTTCGGAGTCGGCGTGACGAACGTCTGAAGCACCTTTTCCGTGATAAAACGGGCAGTCTGCGGGTTCTCCAGGATGATTCGGATGACATCAGCCAGCGCAAACTTGCCGCTCTTGCCAAAAATCGTCTTCCCTCCACTGTCGTGATAAGGGCGGTGAAAATAGACTTTTCCTGTCGTGGTGTCCAATTGCCAGCCGGTCAGTGCCCGTGCTGTTTCCTTCACATCTTTTTCGGTGTAGTGACCCACCCCAAGGGTAAAGAGCTCAAACAGTTCACGGGCATAATTCTCATTAGGGGCGTACTTCATATTACGCATCCCGTCCAGCCAGGTAAGCATAGCCGCATCCGTGCTGATCAGCCGCAGCATATCCCCCAGCTTGCCGAACGCATATTTATAGAAGATATCGTACTGGCGGGCCAGCAGCTTGGCATGCTTCACTTTACTGAATCCGGTGGCAAAATGATTATGCCAGAATAGTGCCATTTTTTCCTGAAGGGGATATTTGGTATTCACCATGCGATGAACCCAGTAGCGTTGGATTTTGCCGTAGTTCTCTGCTTCGATCTCATACAGCTTGTATCGGTCGGCGGTCGAGTCGGGAGTAGCCTTGTCGATGTAGGGAACGGTGGCTTCCAAGGCGTACGGTTTTGGATCTGGTTTGAGCAAAAGGGCGATCACCTGGTCTCGGGTACGCTGGGTGATCGCAGGTTCCCAGTAGCCGAGAGCGGCACGGTTAAGCAATCGTCGAATCGGGTCGGGCATCGTGTACCTCCTGTGCGGTAGCCATAACAGAAATAATCCTTGTCAGAATGGAAAAACCCCTGACGCATAGGCGAAAGGGGAGGGTGTGCTGCTACGCAATCTCTATCGATTGGATCTGAATATCCACACTGGCCGGAGCGATGTGCAGATAAAAGCTCAAATCATCATGCAAGGCAATCTGCATATCATTGACCAGCGAGCGGATCGGAGTTCCCAGAGGGACACGGACGGCGACAGCCAGAGAGAGACGAGGCAGGTCAGAGAAGGTATAGTCGACCTTGGAGACCTTGGTCACTTCCGTAAATCGGTTGCAGGTCTGTTGTACCAGCTTGCGTAGCACTTGCTCGTAGATCTGGATACGTCCGCCGGAAAAGGCCGGTTGAACGATGGTCGTTTCCCCTATTACTTCTTTTTTCGGCGAAAGAATCTTTTGTGCTGAGGCAATTATTTTTTGGAAAAAGTCTTTTTCGACCTCTACGCGGGGGATGGGAATGACGTGTTTGCCCATCGTCTCGCGGATGTAGCGGGCCGCTTCGATTTCTTGTTCCGATTTGATGGATTCGATGGAAATATATTCGTGGATGGACGGCAGATTCAGTGTAGCCGCGATCTTTTCCACCATGCGTATGGAAGTGCCGAGGATCAGCAGACGCTTGATCGGCAGCTCCTGGATTGTGGAGCGGACTTCTTGTGCATGGTCATCGAAGTGAAAAATCGCACGCTTAACCGCCCGAATCTTGGTGTTTTCATACTTGGCAGAAGTACCTGCTACTTTGCGTCCTTGGAAGACCAGGATGCCGTCGTCGATAATCGCATCGATGTGGAGTTGATGGGCAAGAGTGATGGCGCTTGAACTTTTGCCTGTACCGCTTGTTCCATATAACGCATATATCTGCATCAGCATCCTCCGTTAGTCAGACTTTTTTGTACATCCAGTATAACACGGACAGCCTTCTAACGGTATTGACTGCCTAATTCTTTTGCCCGTTCGGCAGCACGCAGGACAGCGGCAGTGAGTGCATGTTTGACATCAAAAGACTCCAGTACTTCGAGCCCGGCTTGAGTGGTTCCGCCTGGGCTGGTGACCTTGCGGCGAAGGATCTCCGGCTCTTCCTGGGTATGACGGAGCATGTGGGCGGCACCGAGGATCGTCTGGATCGTCAGCTCACGCGCCATCTCAGAGGAGAGACCCGCTTCGCGTCCCGCACCCTGCATCGCTTCCACGAAGTAGTAAAAGTAAGCAGGCCCGCTACCGGACAGACCTGTGATAATATCCAGCTCTGTCTCAGGAACGGCGTACACAGAGCCAATCGCTTCAAACAGGCAGGAAGCCAGAGCGAGATGCCCCTCATCTGCAAAGCGGCCCGCAGCAATCCCGGTTGCGGAGAGTCCGACGGCAGAGGATGTGTTTGGCATGGTTCTGACGATTGGGCAGTCGACGGAGAGCCATTCGCTGATCGCTTGGGTAGGTACCCCGGCGATGACGGAGATGACCAGTTGATCTGGGCGTACCAGCCCGCGTAAGTCGAGGCAGGCTTCCTGTGCGTCTTTTGGCTTCATGGCAAGAATCAACAGGTCGGATTGTTCGATCAGCTGTGTTTTGTCGCGCAGAGTCTGTACGCCGTAGTCCGTTGCGAGCTTATGGAGACGCTCATCATCGCTGCGGTTGGTGATCAATACCTGATCGGCAGACAATAGCTCCTTATTGATAATTCCTGCAAGAATCGCTTCTACAATCGAGCCAGCACCTAAAAAACCGACGCGAAGCTTCCGAAGCTCAAGATGACGGGCTGATGCACACATGTTTCATTCCTCCGTTTTCTTTTATGGTTTTATCGAATCTGACCGTTACCGGCGATCTGGTATTTGCTAGAGGTGAGAGCAGGCAGACCCATCGGCCCACGGGCATGGATTTTCTGGGTGCTGATTCCGATCTCAGCACCGAATCCGAATTCACCGCCATCGGTAAAGCGGGTGGATGCATTGTGATAGACAGCGGCGGCATCGACGGCGCGCAGGAAAAGCTGGGCATTGGCTTGGTTCTCGGTGATGATCGCTTCCGAGTGCTTGGTGCCGTGTGTAGCAATATGATTCATCGCTTCTTGCAGGCTGCCTACCGTCTTGACAGCGAGGATCAGATCAAGGAACTCAGCATCCCAATCTGTCGCTGTCGCTTCAACAAGGGAGAGGGAAGGATGGTTCTGGAGGGTACGCTCACAAGCGCGAAGCTGTACGTTGGCATCAAGCAGGCTGGTGAGCAGCTGTTCTCCGTATTGTCGGGCAAAAGCCTCGTGTATCAAAAGCGTCTCGGCCGCGTTACATACCGCTGGACGCTGTGTTTTGGCATTGAGGATAATCGCTTCGGCCATCTCGTAGGATGCTGTCTCGTCGATGTAGATGTGGCAGTTGCCGACACCGGTTTCAAGTACGGGTACGGTAGAGGTCTTCACCACCCGACTGATCAGCGAGGCGCCTCCGCGTGGGATGATCACATCGACATACTCATTGAGCGTACAGAGCACGTCGACGGCTTCGCGGTCGGTTGTCTCTAGATATTGCACCGCTTCATGCGGGAGATTCATCTGCTCTAGAGCGGTTCGGATACTGCGGGTCAACGCTTGGTTAGAGTGGCTGGCAGAGCGGCTGCCGCGCAGGACAATCGCATTGCCTGTCTTGAGCGCAATCGCCGCCGCGTCGATGGTCACATTGGGACGGGCTTCATAGACCATCCCGATTACCCCAAGTGGGACGCGCGTCTGTTGGATATGCAGACCATTCGGCAAGGTCCACTCTGTGATGACTTCCCCGATCGGATCTGGCAGCTTGGCGAGGTCTTCTAAGCTCTGCACCAGTCCTTTGATCCGCTCCGGGGTCAGAAGCAGACGGTCGAGATAGCTGGCTGGATGCTGCTCAGCCTTGGCTGCCTGCATATCCTTTTGATTTTCACTCAGGATGTAAGCTTCATCCTGTAAAAGCTGGCTTCCGATTTTGCGTAATGCTTCGTCTTTTTGTTCACGTGTAAACAGTGCCCAAGCCGAGGAGGCCTCCTTTGCCTGTCTCGCTTGCTCCGTCACGCTTATACGTACAGTAAGATTTCCCTGATTCATCCTCAACCGACTCCTTCTCTTTTTATCTGGCTCTACCGATAGGAACTGACAGGCTGTGATACCCAGTGATCGCGATTGATGACATCACCGGATAGGCGAATTCCGTCTGGACGGGCGATTGCGATGCGGAGCTCGTCAGCGGAGAACCGTGTCTTGCCCCTGCCGATTGGTTTGCCATCGGTATACACATCTACCACTTCGCCTGGATCAAATGAACCAATCACTCTGCAGATCCCAGCAAGCAACAAGCTGCGGTTCTTCTCTAATAAAGCTTCGGCAGCTCCTGCATCGACATGGATCTCACCGCTCACCCGGGAGTGAATCGCTATCCATTGCTTGCGGGCAGGTACGCTGTTTTTTTCACCTGTGGTGTGGGAGGGATGATGGGCATATGTACCTTCACCGTTCCCTTCCAGAATATGCATCAGGCTCTGTTCATCTACTGCACGCCCGATAAAAGTGGAGATCCCCAGCTGCTGGGCCGTCTGTGCCGCAATCAGCTTGGAGCGCATCCCGCCGGTTCCGAGTGACCCGGCATCTCCAGCCAGTGCAAGCAGCTCAGGCGTAATCTCGCCAATCGTCGAAAACCGCTTCGCATCTGGATACTTCTGGGGATGCTTATCATAAAAACCATCTGTGTCTGTCAGGATCACGTACAAGTCCGCATGTACCAGCCCGGCGACCAAAGCCCCCAGCATGTCATTGTCAGAGAAGGTCAGCTCCGATACCGAAACCGTATCATTCTCATTAATAATCGGAATCACCCCACGCGAGAGCAAAAGGGAAACCGTCTGAAAAGCATGCCGGTACCGCTCCTGGTCCGAAAAGTCACCGCGTGTGAGCAGAATCTGCGCCACCGTATAATCGTACGTGCCAAACAGCTGGTTATAATTTTGCATCAAAAGACCTTGCCCGACTGCCGCTGCTGCCTGCTTGGCTGCCAGCTTGCGGGGACGCCGCTCAAACCCAAGTCTCGTGTATCCACTTGCTACCGCGCCAGAGGAGACGAGCACCACTTCATGACCAGCGTCACGGAGGGTGGCGATCGTCGAGACGATCAGCTGCATTTTGTCGAGATCGCAACCGCCTTGGTCTTTGGCCAGTGAACTGCTTCCTACCTTCACAACCACCCGCTTTTTACTCATGCTGTATCACACACTCCCTTTTTGGATAAAACAAAAAACCTTCCGCCCCTATGAATGAAATCAATCATAAGGACGAAAGGTTACTTTTCGCGGTACCACCTTATTTGATGCTGAGCCAATCCAAAAACGGCACACGCCCAAGCATCCACTTTTCGCTCCGGCACCAAGACCTATGGATAGGACGGGTGGGTAGAGCGCTTTCCTTGGTAACAGGGGAAAGAATCCTGTCTAGGTTATCCCTAGCCGCTCCGGGATAGGTTCAAGCCGTTTGCCGGGCGAAACCTCTCAGCCGCTGAGTTTCGCTCTCTGCACCGGAAATGGTGGCTCTACTGTTTCCCATCAACGCAATGCCGTATGGAGGATGTTTTTTATAATTATGGTGGTGGTTGCATAAAAATGTCAAGGTGCTGAATGGAATAAACTTATTTAATTGATATAATCTGTTTTATCGGTACTTGGCGGCACCGTAATCGCCTGTGCGCTTGTCGATTTCATACATGTTGGTTTTCTTGTCTTTCACCAGATGGTAGGTGACGATGCGATTGCCTGCGTAACCTGGAGGGGCGATATCCTTCACGACGACAGTGACACCGGGTTGAGCTGTGCCTTGGGCAGTGCCGTTGCGGTGCAGTCCGGCATTGATGTCAGTGCGCAGGCGGTTGGTGGTGCCGGCTACTTTGTTGCTTCCGTCCTTGACGAGTTGGTTGACAGTACCACCTGCACCACCGTCAGCGACGGCATTACCCGCGTCATTGTTGTTGGCAGCGCCGTTTGGACCGGTTGGACCGCCCCGGCGATCCGCTGCAGCACCATTACCTGATTTCATCCCGGTCTGTTGACCGATTGCACCTGCGTTTACACCGCCAGGAAGCGGCTGAATCGCGGTGTTGCGGGTGGAGATGAAGACCGGATAATCTTTTGACGGGGTCGCGAGATATACCTTGCCATTCTGGATCTTGGTGTCGAGATTATCATACATCCGTACCGCGAGAGAGCGGCTCCAGTAGCGGGAGAAGTGACCGATGATCTTTTCTTTCGTGGAAAAACGCTCTGGCAGCTGACGGTAGACAACACCATCCTCGGTGACGGTTTTGCCGTTTTTCAGATGAGCGGCTGCGTAGTGAAGATCGTTGGTGACGTTCTCCGCTTTGTTCAGGAACAGCACGAGATCGGTTTCGTTGTTCTCCATGTGTTGGATCGCCGATGTCGGTTTGCCGCCTTTGCCTTGGGTTTGTGCCTGTTCCTGTCCGCCGACACCTTTTCTGCCGCTTGCTTTATCCTTAGAGCCTTGCGCTTTTTGCTTGTCACCGCCCTGAGCCTTTTGTTTGCCACCACCTTGGGCTTTTTGCTTTCCGCCGCCCTTGCCTTGTTCCTTCGACTGGGTCTTGGCATTGTCCTTACCTTGTCCTTGGTCTTTCCCGCCGCCACAACCTGTGAATACCAGCGAGAGTGCGAGCAGCAAAGCTAGTGGTCTTATGTGCTTCATTATGGTAATCCCCCTAGTTGAGCATATTGATGGACATATTTTTTTGCAGAGGTTTGGAATCTAATCCAGTTGTTTTTTACCAGTCCTTGGCCTGTACGCTCAGGGGGATTTCAGGATAACCTAAACAGAAAAGAGGGCGCAGGGCTTGTGTGTTGACCCGATTCGACTTATCATTATAGGAATACATAATCAAGCATGTGAGGTGGACCCATCATGTTCGGCTTTGGCAAAAAGAAAAAGCAAGACGCATTTGATCTCGTTATCATCAAAACAGAAGAAAGCAGCAAACGTAAATTCCATCAAGTGGTGTTCCCAACCCAAGTCTCCAACGACATCATGGTGATGTTTAAGAAGCTCCAGAAATCCCCGTTCAACAAAAAGAACTACCTCGGAGACCTCGGCGGCTTCCGTATGATCACCCATGTCCAAGGCTTTGACAGTGTGGACGTACTTAATGAAGAAGAGGCAGAAGCGACACCAATGCAGATCCAAGACTTCGCCAACATCCTCCTTCGCCGTCTGGAAAACCTGGAGAACAACCCAGAGTTCGAGGATTCAGAAGACCTCGCTTTCATCATGGGTGAATTGACCATGCTTCGCGATGGCAGCTTCTTAAAAGTCGAAATGTAGATGGGCATTTTTTCGATTGCATGCTGTCGGTTTTTCGATTAAAATAAAAACTGAACGATGATTCATTTTTTGAACGAGATTCCAACATTCCACAAAATCGTTTTTGAAAGCGTGATTTTTGTGGGATGTTTTTTACAACCTTATAATGAATGAGTATTCATTCAAGGATTCAAAGAGGCATGTCCTCATACGAGACAACATACCTATTAAACAAAGCATAGGGGAAATGAAGGAGGGTACATGATGGAACGCAAAATTCGTAAAGCGGCAGTCCTTGGTTCCGGTGTAATGGGTGCAGGTATCGCCGCACATCTGGCAAACGTAGGGATTCCTACTTATCTGCTTGATATCGTTCCACGCGAATTGACCGAGGAGGAAACGAAAAAGGGGCTTACTCTTGAGCATCCAGCGGTACGCAACCGCATCGCTCAAGCAGGGAAAGACCGCCTGCTTAAAGAAAAGCCAGCTCCACTCTATGACAAAGCAGACATCAACCTGATCACCGTTGGCAACCTCGAAGACAACCTGTCCGTCCTCGGCGAAGTGGACTGGATCATCGAAGTCGTCGTAGAGAACCTTGACGTTAAGAAAAAAGTGTTCGCGTCTGTGGAAGCTAACCGCAAACCAGGCACGATCATCTCTTCCAATACATCCGGTGTCTCCATCAATGAGATGGTGGAAGGCCGCTCCGAAGAATTCAAGAAGCACTTCCTCGGTACGCACTTCTTCAACCCACCGCGTTATCTGAAGCTTCTTGAAATCATCCCAGGCAACGAGACAGACCCGGCGATCACGGAGTTCATGCTCCAGTTCGGCGAGTTCGTACTCGGCAAAGGAACCGTACTCTGCAAAGACACACCTAACTTCATTGCGAACCGTATCGGTACATACGGCTTGCAGGTTACCATTCAAGAAATGCTCCGTCTCGGTCTTTCCGTCGATGAAGTGGATGCGCTTACAGGTCCAGTCATCGGCCGCCCCAAATCCGCAACGTTCCGCACGCTCGACGTGGTAGGTCTCGACACCTACGTACACGTAGCAGGCAACGTCCGCGTGAAAACTACGGGCGAAGAAGCCGCAACCTTCGAAATTCCAGAATTGCTCACCAAAATGGTAGAAAACCGCTGGATCGGTCAAAAAGCAGGCCAAGGCTTCTACAAGCAAGTGAAGTCTGCTGCAGGCAAAGAGATCCAAGTGCTTGACTACAACACATTTGAATACCGTCCAAAAGGCAAAGCCAAATTCGGCTCGCTCGAACAGGCGAAGACCGCAAAAGGCTTGGCACAAAAGCTGCAAACCATCGTGTATGGCAAGGACAAAGGCAGCGAATTCCTCTGGAACGTGCTGAAAAAAGTACTCGTCTACTCCGCAGCAAAAGTACCTGAAATCGCAGATGACATCGTAGCAATCGACAATGCGATGAAGTGGGGCTTCGGCTGGGAGCAAGGCCCATTTGAGACATGGGACGCAATCGGCGTCGAGAAGTCCGTAGCACGCATGCGCGAAGAAGGCGAAACCATCCCAGCGCTCGTCGAGGAACTGCTCGCAAGCGGCAAAACCTCCTTCTATGACAAGCAAGAAGGTCAACAATACGCATTTGCTATCGGCGGCCAATACAAAGGCATCGAAGAAAATAAAGAAAAAATCAACCTTGCCGCGCTGAAAGAACAAGGCAAAGTGGTTCGCAAAAACTCCGGCGCAGCCCTGATCGACTTGGGCGATGGCGTAGCGTGCCTGGAATTCACTTCCCCGCACAACGCACTCGGCATGGATATCGTACAGATGCTCAAGCACTCTGCTGATGAAGTGGAGAAGAACTTCGCGGGTCTTGTCATCGGTAACCAAGGCAAGAACTTCTGCGTAGGTCTCAACCTCGCGATGGCTCTGATGGAAGCACAAGACGAGAACTGGTTCGAGCTTGATCACATGGCAAAAACCTTCCACAACAACATCAACCGACTCCGCTACATGCACCGTCCGGTAGTGGCCGCACCATTCGGCATGACCCTCGGTGGCGGTGTAGAGATGGTATATATCGCAGACCGCGTACAGGCAGCGGCTGAGACCTACCTCGGATTCGTCGAAGTGGGCGTAGGTGTACTGCCAGGTGCAGCAGGTACCAAAGAAATGCTGTTCCGCGCGATGGAAAACGTACCACAAGGCGGTTCCGTACCAGTCGATCCGTTCCCGTTCGTAGCGAAGGCATTCGAGACCGTCGCGACAGCGAAAGTATCCACCAGCGGTAAAGATGCGATCAATATCGGCTACCTCCGTCCACAAGACCGTGTATCCGTCAACGCAGACCACCAGCTCTATGATGCCAAACAATTCGTTCTCGAACTCGACCGTCAAGGCTATGTACCGCCAAAAGAGCGCAAGATCAAGGTCATCGGCGAGTCCGGCTACGCGACCCTCAAGCAAAACCTCTACGCGATGAAGATGAGCGGCTACATCTCTGACCACGACATGCTGATCGGCAGCAAGGTAGCGTACGTCATGTCCGGCGGCAATGTGCCAGCAGGTACAGAAGTGAACGAAACCTACATCCTTGAGCTTGAACGTAAAGCGTTCTTGGAACTGATCAAAACGCAAAAAACACAACAACGCATGCAACATATGCTCCAGAAAAATAAACCACTGCGTAACTAGTGAAAAGAGAGAAGGAGGATACCCCATGAGAGAAGCAGTCATCGTTGCTGGTGCCCGCACCGCTGTCGGCAAATCCAAGCGCGGCAGTCTGAAAGACGTTCATCCTGTGGATTTGGGGGCGGCAGTTGTCAGTGACCTGCTCCGCCGTGTCCCACAACTGGACCCATCTTTGGTGGATGACGTGATTATCGGGAACGCGATCCCGGAAGCTGAACAAGGTATGAACTTTGCGCGCCTGATCGGTCTGCGCGCAGGTCTGCCAACGAATGTATCTGGTATCACCGTGAACCGTTTTTGTTCCTCTGGTCTGCAATCCATCGCGTACGCAGCCCAACAAATCATGGTAGGCGGCGCTGATGTGATCATCGCAGGCGGCGTGGAGAGCATGAGCCAGGTTCCTATGACAGGAAACAAAGTAGCGCTCAACCCATGGCTGGCTGATAACCTCCCAGAAGCGTACATGAGCATGGGTCACACCGCTGAGCAAGTCGCACAGCGCTACAATGTTACCCGTGAAGACCAAGACGCTTTTGCAGTAGAATCCCACCGCCGTGCAGCGGCTGCGATCGCCGAAGGCAAATACAAAGACGAGATCGTGCCAATCCCGGTCAAACAACATTTCGTGGACGATGCAGGCAAGCTCCACGTAAAAGAATACACATTTGATACAGATGAAGGCGTACGTCCTGACTCTACTCTGGAATCCCTCGCAAAGCTTAAACCAGCGTTTAACGTGCGTGGTTCCGTAACCGCAGCCAACTCTTCCCAAACCAGTGACGGCGCAGCAGCAGTGCTCGTCATGTCCGCTGAAAAAGCAGCAGAGCTTGGTGTTCAGCCGATCGCCAAGTTCCTCTCCTTCACTGTCGGCGGCGTAGACCCAGACGTGATGGGGATCGGTCCAGTCGTAGCGATTCCAAAAGCGCTCAAGATGGCTGGCCTCACCGTAGACGATGTAGACCTGTTCGAGCTCAATGAAGCATTTGCTTCCCAATCTATCGCGGTCATCCGTGAGCTTGGTCTCGACCAAAGCAAAGTCAACGTTAACGGCGGTGCGATCGCCCTCGGTCACCCACTCGGATGCACCGGTGCGAAGCTGACTGTCTCCATCCTCAATGAACTGAAACGCCGCAATGGCAAAATCGGTGTCGTTACCATGTGTATCGGCGGCGGTATGGGCGCAGCCGGCGTGTTCGAACTGCTTTAATTTTTCAACCTTGATTCAAAATCAAATCAGTTAACAATAAAGGAGCGATCCATCATGGCAGATACAAAAGACTTGATCCGCGGCGGTATCTTCTTGATCGAAGAAGGCAATGCTTCCGAGGTGCTGACTCCAGAAGATTTTTCTGATGAGCACAAAATGATCGGCAAAACCACTGAAGATTTCGTGGTAAATGAAGTACTTCCACACCTCGAAGAAATCGAGCACCACAATTTTGACCACTCTGTCCGTCTGCTCAAAGAAGCAGGTGAGCTGGGTCTCCTCGGCGCAGATGTACCTGAGAAGTACGATGGTCTTGGCCTCGACAAAATCAGCTCTGCGATCATCACCGAAAAAATGGTACGCGGCCGCAGCTTCGGCCTCTCCCACGGTGCACACGTAGGGATCGGTTCCCTCCCAATCGTCTACTTCGGTAACGACGATCAGAAAAAACGCTATCTCCCAGACCTCGCTTCTGGTAAGCGCTTGGCTGCGTACTGCCTGACTGAGCCGGGTTCTGGTTCTGACGCTCTCGGTGCGAAAACAACTGCACGTCTGTCTGAAGACGGCAAACACTACATCCTCAACGGTGAAAAACAATGGATCACCAACGCAGGCTTCGCTGACGTATTCGTGGTATATGCGAAAATCGACGGCGAGCACTTCACCGCTTTCATTGTAGAGCGTGAATTCGGCGGCGTTTCCTTCGGTCCAGAAGAGAAGAAAATGGGCATCAAGGGTTCTTCCACCCGTACCGTCATCCTCGAAGATGTACATGTACCGGTAGAAAACCTCCTCGGCGATGCAGGCAAAGGCCATGTGATCGCGTTCAACATCCTCAACATCGGCCGTTACAAGCTCGCAGTAGGTGCAGTCGGTTCCGCCAAACGCGCACTCGACCTCGCTACCACCTACGCAAAAGAGCGTAAACAATTCAAAACACCAATCGCAAGCTTCACCCTGATCCAAAACAAATTGGCGAACATGGCTGCGAAAATCTATGCTTCTGAGTCTTCTGTATACCGTACAGTAGGTCTCTACGATGCTTCCTTCGAAGCTCTCGGTGAGCAAGCTGACGACCGTCACGCGGTAGCAAAAGCAATCGCTGAATACGCAATCGAATGCTCTGTGAACAAAGTATTCGCTTCCGAAGTCCTCGACTATTGCGTAGACGAAGGTCTCCAAATCCACGGTGGCTACGGCTTCATGTCCGAATATGAAATCGAGAACATGTACCGTGACTCCCGCATCAACCGTATTTTCGAAGGTACCAACGAGATCAACCGTCTCCTCATCCCAAGCACACTCGTGAAAAAGGGCATGAAAGGCGAACTGCCACTCCTCCAAGCAGCAGCAGGTCTGCAAGAAGAGCTGATGAGCTACTACCCAGAGGAACTGGAAGATGCTCCACTCGCAGCAGAAAAACACCTCATCAACATGACTCGCAAAATCGTCATGATGGTAGCAGGTTCTGCTCTGATGAAATATCAAAAGAGCCTGGAGCGTGAACAAGAGCTCCTCGCACTCGCAGCCGATATGCTGATCGAGCTCTACTCCATGGACAGCGTTGTAAAACGTACCGAAAAAGCAATCGCGAAAAACGGTCTGGAAAAAGAGCAGCAAAAACTCGACCTGACTGTTGTGTACGTTCAAGATGCGTTTGACAAAGTAGAAGGCTATGCAAAAACCGCTCTGGCTGCGATGGAAGAAGGCGACGACCTCCGTCTGCGTCTCTCTATCCTCAAAAAGCTTACCCGCCGCAACCCGGTTAACACCGTTGCTCTCAAACGTGCGATTGCACAGCGCGTAATCGAAGCGGATGGCTACACCGTTTAATTCCTAACCCCGTCTCCAACCCAACCCCAATCACATAATGAAAAGCCGGTGTCTTTTGTGGACATCGGCTTTTTGTGTTACGTGAGCTGAAGCACTCAACGGATAGCCAGATAAGACCGGAGCACGTCTTTTAGTTCTTCGGCCGTATCATTGGCGGTCGAGACCTGAATATGATCACCCACCACGTCCACCTGTGTATCGATGAAGCCTTGGCTGTCGATAAAGCGCTCGACATCCCGCGCATCCTCGGTCTGGGTCAGCAATACCTTGTTGCCGACGAATGCGTTGTTCACATAGACCTCGTAACGGTCGTGCGACATTTTGGTTTCTTGGTTCTCCAACTCTGGCATGCGCAAAAAATTCGTGCTGTTAATCATGTCGGTCCTCCTGCGTCCAAAAGGTTAGTCTCGTCGTATCCTGCCACTATTCTTTATTGTGCCGCTGTGGGCCGCCTCTCTATGCGGATAGATTCATCGAAAAAATTTCTACTATTTTGAATAAAAATTATGGAAAAGGTAGTTATGGGTTTTTTTCAATGGAGAGGCAAGGTAAAATAGTAGGTACGACCTACATTATCAGGAGGTTCTCTATGAGATTGACGATACGCTGGAAACTGATTCTCGGCTTTATGGTTAGTAATCTGATCCTGTTGAGCGCGTGTGGGATCGCTGTCTTCAAGATGGATTCTATGGGGCAAATCGCCTCTGAAATTAATGACAGTCGGGTTCCCAGTCTGGCTATGCTAGGCGAGATGAACGGGGATGTAGCCGATATCGAGCGCATGACCCTATATCTGATGAACGAGACGGACCCGCGTAAAGTGGCGGAAGCCGAGGAGATGATTACCAATCGCGTCACTGAATTTGAAGAGGATATGAAGGGGTATCCTGCTTTGATCAGAGGCGAGAGCGAACAGAGAAGATTTGATGAATTTCTGAAAAGCTGGAGTAATTTCACTGAGCATATTCCGAATATTATCGCAGCGGTGAAAGCAGGGGATGCGGGTGTGGAGGCACGTGAGTTTGAGGAAGCCCACAGCTCGTTTACAATTGCTTCACAAGCGATCATTTCGTTGATTGAGATCAATAAAAGAGAAGCAGATCTTGCTACAGATGATTCTGTGGCCCTCTACAAATCGGGCAGAAGCACGACCGTCTTCTTGTCCATTGCTGCGGTGATTATTGCAGCACTGATTGCAGGAGGAACATCTTGGACGATCAACCGTTCTCTGACCAAGGTGAGAGAGCAGGTGCAGCGTGTAGCCGAAGGTGATCTGACCGCAGAGCCACTGGTGTTGCGTAATAAGGACGAATTGAGTGACTTGGCAGACAATGTGAATCAGATGGCCAGCCAGCTGCACAGCCTGATCCGTCAGATATCGCTCAGCTCTCACCAGGTTGTCGCCACCTCAGAGGAATTGTCCGCCAGTGCGGAACAGACCTCTCACACGGCTGAGATGATAGCCACCTCGATTCAGAACGTTGCGAGCGGTGCAGATGACCAGCTCCAGACCGTCATTCATACCACGGAGACATCTGTCGCCATCTCCCAAGGGATGGAGCAGATCAGCGTCAGCATTGATACGGTCAGCGATGCCAGTACAGAAGCAGTACAACGGGCTAGAGTGGGTAATGATATCGTGAAAAAGACCGTAGCGCAGATGAACATGCTCAATGAAAAAGTGACGGCCTCTGCTGAGGTTGTGACCGCACTCGGTAAAAAATCACAAGAAATCGAGCAAATCGTCGGGCTGATCACCCAGATCGCCAGCCAAACCAATCTGCTCGCACTCAATGCAGCGATTGAAGCCGCCAGAGCAGGAGAACAAGGACGCGGATTTGCTGTTGTTGCGGATGAAGTACGCAAACTCGCCGAGCAGTCCAGCCAATCAGCCAGCCAGATCAGCGAACTGATTGCAGAAGTCCAGGCCGAGGTCAACAAAGCGATCAGCGCCATGGACGAAGGCACAGATGCCGTACGGGAAGGCTTATCCTATGTGCATGAGACTGGACAAGCTTTTGATGAGATTATGAGTTCGATTTTCTCCGTGTCCAATCAGACCGGGGAAGTATACACGGTAGTGGAACAAGTGAATACGACCACCCAGCAGCTCGTGATTGCGATTGAAGGGATTGCCAAAGTATCAGAGCAAGCGAGTACGCATACGCAAGAGATCGCCGCAGCGGCGGAAGAGCAGAATGCGACGATGGAGGAGATCACAGCTGCTTCCAATATGCTTGCCAAGATGGCAGAGGAACTGCAAGAGGCAGTCGGTACTTTCAAAGTTTGATCAGAGGTTCCGATTGTTTCACCCGATTTGCCAATCTTGCTGGGATGATTGACTGGCCGCTTCGAAAGAAGCATGGGGAGACGGGGGAAAACATCTGGGTGACTCAGGGAAGTGGGACTGTTCCCCCTAAAAGCGTTTCCCCATGCTTCTTTCTCCGCTGGGTTGATTGTCAAAAAGGGTGAAACACTCGGAACCCTGCTCTGGAATGGGGGAAGGATTTTTGGGGTTTATTCAGGAAGTGTGTAAGTAATCTCAGGAAGAGTAATAACAAGAATGAAGAACTTTAGTTACAATAAAACATAAATACATGTGAGAAAAAATAGAGAGCATGCGGCCATTCATCGGCGCATGCTCTTTTTTTACTTATTCGCAGATAAAAAAGCTGCTTGAGCGTACAACCCAAGCAGCCTGTGAATCGGACGAGTTCAATCGCCCGGTCTTTTTGTTATTGGAACAAATCAATGAATCAGCGAATTAATAGATCGCTTCCCAACCTGCAGGAGTGATGAACAGACGGATCGCTTTGATCTTGCGGTCTTCCATCAGGGTGAAGTAGTGACGGTAGTAGGAAGGAACGGAGATCAGGTCGCCTGCTTCCAGCTCTACGTCGAAGTAGCGGCCATCTTTGCCTTGGATTGCGAAGATACCATGACCATCTACGCAGAAGCGTACTTCGTCATCGGTGTGGTGGTGCTCGTCAACGAATTTGTTGAGCAGAGCATCGAGGTTAGGGGTTTTGTCGGAGAGCATCACGATGTCAGCGGTGGAGTAGCCACGGCGAGCGGAGATGTCGTCGATCTCTGGTTTGAACGCATCGAGGATTTGTTGTTTTTCTTCATCAGAGAGATCATAAGCGTCACGGAGACGGTCGTTCAGGCGTTCGGTACCCCAGAATTCGTAGATAACTTCTTGGGTGTTGAGGTATGCTTCTACTGCTTCGCGACCAGTGATGTACTCGTTGTTATCGTGAAAACGTACTTTTGCCATTTTGGTATTCCTCCCATAATTGATTGTATTTATATAGATAGTGTAGATGTAGATGTAGATGTTTACGGTAAATCGATGTGACGCAGCTGCAGCCAGCGCAGGTGGTACTCGAACAAGAATTCGAATGCTTCGAGATGACGCTTCGCTTCGAAATCATTGCGGCCCCATGTGTAGATCCCGTGGTTGCGGATTAAGACGCCGGGGATTTCTGGTGTGATTACTTTTTCAATCGCAGAGGCGAGCTTCGGGATATCTGCGAAGTTCTCGACGATCGGTACTGAGATGCGGGCGTTTTCTTCCCAGATACCAAGGCCCTTGATCAGCTCCTGTCCTTGGATGGAAAAAGCACCACGGCTGAAGTACAGCTCAGAGATCAGGTTGTTGCCGAGGGTGTGTACGTGGAAGCACGCACCAGCAGACGGGATATTTTTATAGACGACGGCGTGGATTAAGGTCTCCGCAGAAGGCTTCAGGTTGGTCTTCTCGATCGGATTGGCTTCCACGTCGACGATCAGATAGTCTTCTGAGGAAAGCTTGGTTTTGTCCTTGCCGCTTGCGGTGACGGCGAATTCAATCGGGTCATCACCAGTTTTGATAGAAAGGTTGCCGCTCGTGCCTGGGAACCAGTCGCGACGGGCGAAGGTGAGCTTCACATCGTCGAGGCGTTTGAAGGCATCGATGCGTTGTTCGAGGGTTGTCGCCACGTTATTTCTCCTCCTGCTGTGCTTGTAAGGTTTTGAGTGTATCGATGACATCATAGAAGGTGGTAAAAGGCTGGTATGGCAGGCCGAGCTCTTCGCATTTTTCCACCAGCAGGGAGCGGGCGATTACGAAGTCGGCGATTTTGGCTCCCGCGAGGTCGGTGATGCTGTCGCCGATCACGACGCGGTAGTATTGCTTTGGGTCATATTGGCGGATGACCTTGGTTTTGCACATGCCGCAGTTACCTTTATTGGAGCATTCGTCATCGCAGGAATTCGGCCAGGTGATCAGGATGTTCTCACCGGAGAAGTCACTTGCGTTGCAATAGATTTCGTTGAGATTGTAAGGGGCCAGATACGGATAGACGAAAAAGTCGATACCGCCGCTGGTGATCAACAGCTTGATCCCTGCTTCCTCACAGAACTGCACAAACTCCCCAAAGCCCGGACGAATCTTCGCTTCATTAACTACGAAGTCGATGATGTCTTGCTTTAATGAAGTAGGAAGCATGGCGAACAGCTTGCCGACCCCTTCTTGGATGCCGATCTTTTGGCTTAAGATCTGTTCGGTGATCTCTTGCCAGCCGTCCGGTGCGAAGCGTTTCATGATCGCGACGATGTTGTCTTTTTCGGTGATGGTTCCGTCGAAGTCGCAGAATAGGACGAGTTGTTTACTCACTTTGCGCCGCCCCATTTCGCCAGAGCTTGAGCCAGCACTTCGGACTCAATAGCCGCATCATCAAGCGATTTGCCGGCTACCACTGCATCGATGGCCGCGCGGAACGCCTGCGCACCTGCCGCTGCACCGCCCGGATGACCGTGGATACCGCCGCCTGCGTTGACGATCTGATCCAGACCGAAGTCAGCATAGAGCTGTGGTACCAGACCCGGATGGATGCCAGCGGATGGTACAGGGAATGCGGTCTTGATGGAAGCAAGTGGAGCAGTCAGATCAGCCGCCAGCTTGAGTGCCTCGCCTTTGTCCAGGGCGACGTTGCCGTATGGAGACGGGAAGAGCACGAGGTCTGCACCTGCAAGACGCATCAGCTTACCGAGCAGAAGCGGAGTCGAGATGCCGTAGTCAGGTGACGGATACAGAGCGCCTGCAAGTGCAGGATGCGCCATGATCGGTACGTTGACATCAGGATCAGCAGCGAGACGGTGCAGCACATCGAAGCTATAAGCCAATACGTTGAACAGCAGGCATTGAGCACCAGCGTCGACGGCACGTTTTGCTTTTTCGATCAATTCAGTGGAAGGTCCAGTCAGGTTGGCTGCGTACAGCACTGGTTTACCTGTCTGTTGGGCAGTCTCATCGGCAATCGCACGGAATGCTTTGATCCGCTCGATGAATGGGGCCTTATCATCCACGAAGAAAATCTCGTCATCCTTGACCAGATCGACGCCACCGATAGCCTGTGCGCGGAACTGTGTCTTCAGATCTTCAAAAGGAAGACCCAGACAAGATTTGAAAATACTCATCAACAGCGGACGGTCATGGACACCAATCAGTTCACGCACGCCTGCCAGACCGAATTTTGGCCCAGGGAAGCCAGCGGTAAAAGAATCAGGGAACTGGATGTCGACCAGCTTGATTTTGCCGTCCATCGAGAGTTTGCCGAAAATCCCTGTTAAGAGAGAAGGAATATCATTGGTAAAGTTGCCGGTCGGATAGCTTACGGTCACGAGGCCGCGCTGTATGCCGTCTGCGAGCGTCTCCAGCACTTCGACGCCTGCCGCTTCGCCGAGATAGGCACGAAGCTCTTCCTGCTTCACTGCAGGCAGGTCGGTCCAAGAGCCGACGGTCATGCCGACTGCGATGCCCTGTGCTTTTTTCTCCAAGTCTTTCGCTTGGGTCAAGTAGGTTACGAGAATGCGATCTTGACTCATCTTGTATAAGAAACCTCCTTAACAGCTTGCGTACGGTCGCGGCAAGCCGTCCAAAAATCAAATAAAAAAAGCCTCCCGTGGGAACAGGAGGCGGCTATACAATACACACGTCTCCTCTCATCTCCCAGAATCCATTCGGTATAGCATGCCCTTGTGGGTTCTGCAGGATTTAGCACCGTTTCGCTTGCGCGCCGGTTGCCGGGCTTCATAGGGCCAGTCCCTCAGCCATCTCTACATAAGAGTGTACGAAATCATAACATGAAGTTTTCAATTCAATTTCCAGATGTAACAGACCAATAATAATTTTTTTTCTAGAGTTCGTCAAGATATTTTCAGAATAAAAAAATCATTGACAGAACTTCGGCCTCTGTGTAAGATTCAACTTAGCGTTTCACGTGCAGACTGGTAAAGCCAGATGCTCAACAACTTCATACGGATAATACCTTATCCAGAGACGGTGGAGGGACTGGCCCTATGATACCCAGCAACCGACACATGAAACCTATAACAGGGAGTCATTTCATGTGCACGGTGCTAATTCCTGCAGAAGAAAAATTCTGGTAGATAAGGAGGAGCGTATATGCTAATGACCTATGCAGACAACAACGACCTCTTTTCTTCGGAAAAGAGGTCTTTTTTCACTTCTTTGAGCAAAGCATACTGTGAGCAGATCTGGGCGGAGCACAAGTACTACGTCATGATGATCTCTTATCGCCTCTATAAAGAAATTGCCCAAGATTTCAAGGAACAGCTCAAGCTGACTAAAGAAACCAAAAGCCGTGACTGGACGGAATTCGCGACCGCGCTGATCAACAAGCTAGAACAGGTGAAGGCCGCAAGCATCGATGAGGATAACGCCCGCAACGCGCTTTCGCATGCGTTTGGACATCTCCGTGGTGAGGTGTCACAGGAGGAAAGCGGCGTCTGGCATCTGTTCCTCGCCACCAGCAGACAAGAGGCCCATCGCATGCTGTTCGTCCTTGGGATGGAGCATGGGGATGAATATCTGCAAAGATCCCGCCTGTTCGCACCTGATGCACCTGTGAGCCATGCCTGGATCAAGCAGCGCGGCAAGGAATACTTCATCCGCCACCGCGCAGGGGAATGGGACGTCTTGACCCCTGAAGAAGTACGCGCTGATATCGACGACTATAAACTGAACAAGCTGGTCGACTACCGCCTGTTCGCCCAAATAGATGATCTGACCAATCCACTAGACATTTACGACCGATTAACGAAAGGGGAATAATCACATATGACATACCGCGCTTTATCTGAACAAGAAGCAGTCGAATACGTACGCAATCTCCCAGGTCTCTTCAGCGAAGGGGCAGAGCTGTCCAGCCATGAGATCGGCGATGGTAACCTCAACCTCGTTTTCCATATCAGTGAGCAGGCAACAGGCAAAAGCGTGATTGTAAAGCAAGCGCTACCATATGCCCGCGTCGTAGGCGAGTCTTGGCCGTTGACCCTCGACCGTGCCCGCATCGAAAGCGAAGCACTGCTCCTCCAACGCAAGCTGGTAGAAGACCTCGTGCCAGAAGTGTACCACTGGGATGCAGAGCTCGCGCTGACCGTCATGGAAGACCTGAGCGATCACGTGATCATGCGCCGTGGCCTGATCGAAGGCAACCGCTACCCGTATTTTGCCAAGCACATTGGCCGTTTCTTGGCAAACACGCTGTTCTTCACCTCTGACATCGCGCTTGATCCGTATGAGAAAAAAGCAAATGTCGCAAAATTCACCAATCCAGAACTTTGCAAAATTACTGAAGATCTCGTCTTTACTGATCCATATGAAGATCACGAGACCAACAACTTCAACCCACTGATCCGCCCGCAGGTAGAAGCGATCTGGAACAATAAAGAGCTGAAGCGTGAAATCGCCCACCTCAAATACGGCTTCCTGACCCGCGCGGAAGCGTTGCTCCACGGCGATCTGCACACCGGAAGCATCTTCGTTACCGAAACTAGCACCAAGGTGATTGACCCTGAATTTGCTTACTATGGCCCACTCGGCTTTGATATCGGTGCCGTATTTGCCAACCTGATCCTCAACTATGCAGCACAGCTGGGCCTTACTTCTGACGAAGGAAAACGTGAATCCAACCGCGAATATCTGCTCGATACCGTTGAAAACGTCTGGAATGAGTTCGTCTCCCAATTCGTCTCTCTCTGGCACAAGCATGCCAAAGAACGCACGGCACATGTAGAAGGTTTCTGGCAAGACTATGTAAGTCAAGTTCTGCAAGACTCTGTCGGCTACGCTGGCTGCAAAACCCTTCGCCGTGTGATCGGTCTGGCTGGTGTCGCAGACCTCAACACGATTGAGAACGACGAAGTACGCGCTGAGGCAGAACGTCTGTCCCTCGCCATCGGGGAAGCACTCATTCTCGAACGGAAAAATATCAAGGAAGCAAGCGATATCACCGCGCTTGTCCGCCAAGTTACTTTGACGCTTACACAGGGGGTAGCCCGCTAATGACAGCAACAACCACACTAGCACCAGTGAAATGGGAGGAAGACCGTCTGCTTCTGCTCGACCAGACGCTCCTCCCGACCCAGACGCTTTATCTGGACCTGACCAAAATCGAAGAGGTATGGGCGGCCATCCGCCATCTGCAAGTGCGCGGCGCGCCGGCAATCGGAATGGCTGCCGCATACGGACTCTATCTCGGCATCCGTGAGATTGAAGCAACCGACTTCGACGCGTTCTGGGCGCAAGTCGAAGAGAAAGCAAGCTATCTCGCCACTTCCCGCCCAACCGCGGTCAACCTCTTCTGGGCCATCGACCGGATCAAAGGCCGCGTCCAGCTCGAAGCGGCGAAGCCGATCAGCGAGATCAAACAGGCTGTATTAGATGAAGCAATCGAAATTCAAGCCGAAGACGAGCGTGTCTGCCGCACTATCGGCGAATACGCGCTGACCCTGCTCCAAGACGGCATGGGTGTATTGACCCACTGCAATCCGGGCGCACTCGCGACAGCAGCGTACGGTACCGCGACCGCTCCTTTTTATCTGGCAAAAGAACGTGGCTGGGACCTCAAAGTCTTCGCAGACGAAACCCGCCCGGTACTCCAAGGTGCACGCCTGACTGCCTACGAGCTGCAACAGGCAGGTATCGACGTGACCCTCATCTGCGACAACATGGCAGCAGTCGTCATGGCACAGAAAAAAGTTCAAGCCGTCATCGTCGGTACAGACCGCGTAGCGGCCAACGGTGACGTAGCCAATAAAATCGGTACCTATGGCGTAGCGGTGTTGGCTCAGGCCCACGGCATTCCGTTCTATGTGGCTGCTCCGTTGTCTTCGATTGACCTGGAGACTCCGACAGGCGCTGATATCCCGATTGAAGAGCGTCCAGCTGAAGAGATCACGCACGGTCTTGGCAAGCAGGTGGCACCGGATAACATCCAGGTGTACAACCCGGCGTTCGACGTTACTCCGGCGAAGTATATCACCGCGATTGTGACGGAGAAGGGGATTTTTAAACCGGAAGAGATTAAGGATATTCAGAAGTAGAAATGAAAAATCCCCTAAGTGAACTGGCGCAGAATTCAATCTGCACCGTTCCGCTTAGGGGAATTTTTTAGCTAATGGGTCTTCCTCTGCTCAGGAATACCGTCTTTCGGCAGTCATCAATCATCATGGCAACAACTCGAACATCCATGGTCTTTGCGATGGTGTTTGCAGGGAACCCAGCTGACACCGTCAAAGCAATGAGTGGCCGTATCCTTCACGATAAACCGGGTGTCTGGCGGATTCTTGATGAGAAAACGCACACCACCAATCACTTCGGAACTCCTGCCTCTTTGCACAGCATCGAGTGCGAACACGCGAGCACTCAGAATGTATTTTTGTGCAGGAACAAATTGAACTTTTATCGTATGCAATTCATTTGGTTCGAGTCTGAATTTACCGAACCCGGCACCGGACTTCAGGATCTGGAAGGTATTGCAGTCCACTTGACGAACGCCCATGCAGAAGTCGCCATCATCTTTCCACTTCTCAACCAGTTCGGGTGGAAGTGTAACAAACACTTTGCCCCAGTCAAAAATCGGCAGTTCTCCGTCTTTGGGAGTTCGGAACATCAGGGAGTACAACCTTGGTTCGTTGGTGTAATTCGCCATGATAAAGACTCCCTGTCTTCCTGATCCGGGCACATCTTCGACTATGGAGATGTTTTTCCATACAATATTGTTGTTGTTCTGCACGTTGGCGTAGAGGTTGCTCGTTTCAGGGAATGTCATGCCAAACGGTGGTGTGGACGTGGTCTCAATGCGTGCGAGCAGGCAGAAATGCGCTTCTTCGGCTCCCAGACTGGCATAATCGGCAGGATTGGGCGGCGACCAAGGGAAGAAATAGATTTCGTCCTCTCCACCAGCGACAGATACGCTCTGGGAGCCAATTAGGCCGCCCATCAGTGCGGGAGTGGTGACGCTTCCGTCCCACGGGGCAGGCCATGACAATCCTGTCGATGCTTTCGCCCAGTAGAGTCTGAGTGTTCCAGATTCGGTCCTGCTGCCGCTGCATCCACGGTTGCGTACCCGTACATATACATAATTAGGCGATCCAGATGGGCGAAATACTGGATTTTCGTGATCTTGATTCATGAGACCATCTTGAGTTCTTCGTACCCAGATATCATCACTAATGTACATCGGCAGCGCAGAGGGGTCAGGTTCTTCACCAGTGTCGTCGACTGCGTCTTTCATCCATAGATCTGGTTGTAGCCCCTCACTGACGGGTACCAGGCCGTCAGAGCCGAGGAGCGTGGCACGGGCTACATGCAACGCAGCGGTCATACGTGCGACTTGCCCGGCAGTAAAGAGGTTCTTGCATGTGTCCCAGGTATAGTCCATGTAATTCATGAACATATCGCCGTTTGGTTCGTTTGAGCAAGATATGATCGGAAATTGTGGACAATCGATATTCCGATTTGCCTGATTAGGAGTGTCTTCTACATTGTCAGACCCGGTGCAGGCACCGCCATCATCACCCCAGATGTGTAATAAATCAAGATAATGCCCGATTTCATGAGTCAAGCTACGTCCACGGTTGTACCTTAGATCCAGATCTCCAATCGTTCCGAAGGCTCGATAGTGGATGACTACGCCCTGAATGTTTGCCGGGAAGCTGGGGTATGTTCCGGAGCCGATTACGTCGTCCGCAAAATTTACAACCCATATGTTGAGATATTTAGTGACATCCCACGGGTCGTGACCACCGGTGTCAGCATCTTTCATTCCATTGCTATTTCCCGGCCAGCTTTCAACATCGGTACGAGTTCTAGTGATACCAGTAGTGGGATTACAGTCTGGGTCACGTACGGCCAGAGCGAATTCGATACGGGCGTCAGCAGCGACACCTGCAAATCGAGCTGGTGTTGATGCGGCATCTGCATTCATGCGACGGAAGTCCTGATTGATCACTGGGATTTGGCTACGGATTTGTTCGTCGGAGATGTTTTGTGCATCGTTATTGTAGATGACGTGTACAACTACAGGTATTCGAATAATCCCTGTGCGCAGTCCATCACTTTCGTACCTGTTCATCCAATCCTGAATCTCGCTTTCCAACTGACGGGCTCGCCAGCGATACTCAGGGTCTGTTCGGACAAAGCGCCAGTGCTGTTGCATCGTACCGCATATATCAAACTGGGATGGCTCTTGCTCTTCTCTTGGTTGTCTGACCATTGCCTTTCCTCCATATTCGTTTGTGATACTCCTTTTGGTAATTTTATTATTTTGTGTAAATGATATACATATAATATTTGGAATGGTTGTATTTTTCTTACATGCACGCTATCCCGCGAAAAGCAAAAAGCCGGTAATCCTTTCGGTTGAGGAGTACCAGCTTTATCATGCTTACTTGTTTAGCTGTAGGAATTAGTTAACAGGTGTGGTATATACGGTGTAGCTGCTTTTTCTTCGGCGATACGGATGGAGTTAAACCGCAGATCAGGGTGAGGCTGAGTAGTCCGACACGTGAAGTGCACCTTTTATTTGACTGAGGGATATCCGGAGGGTGTAACATATAAATACAAAGAATCATTAGGCAGCGGAGGTAACCATGTCAATCCAAGTGAACCACCTCAATAAACATTTCCAAGTCCACGTCCGACAGGCTGGCTGGGCAGATGCTGTCCGCAGTCTGTTTAAACGGGAGTATAAAGTCGTCGAAGCCGTCAAAGACGTCTCCTTCTCTATCCAACCCGGCGAGATCGTCGGCTTCCTCGGCCCCAATGGTGCAGGAAAAACCACCACGATGAAAATGCTGGCTGGTCTGCTGCATCCCACGTCCGGAGAGATCAAGGTCGGTGGCTATGTTCCTTTTGAACAAAAGGCAGACTTCAAGAAAATGATGAGCTTGGTCATGGGGCAGAAAAGCCAGCTGATCTGGGATATTCCGCCGATGGAGACCTTTCTCGTTAATAAAGCGATCTATGAGATAGACGATTCAGTATTCCGTCATACCTTGGACGAATTGACCGAGTTGCTTGAGCTCGAACCCCTCTTGACCAGACCGACACGGAATCTGTCGCTGGGGCAGCGGATGAAGTGTGAGCTGGCGGCGGCATTATTGCACCGGCCCAAGGTCTTGTTCTTGGACGAGCCGACGATCGGTCTGGACGTACATACGCAGGAAAAGGTACGTCAGTTCATCGCCAAATACAACCGGGAGCACAAGACCACGATTCTTTTGACCTCGCATTATATGGGCGATGTAGCGGCGCTGTGTGACCGGGTGATCATCATCAACCACGGGAAGCTGCTGTACGATGGCGGCTTGCAGGTGTTGGCGGAGAAACTAACCCCGTACAAGCTGCTCGAAGTCCGCATCCCGACAGTGCCACAGATGTCGTGGGACGAATACGGCGAGGTCGTCGAGATTGACGAGGGCAAAATCATACTGCGCGTACAGCGTGACCGCATTCCAGAAGTCTCCGCCAAGTTTTTGCAGAACTTCGAGGTGCATGACCTCAACATCCAAGACCCGCCGATGGAGGAAGTCATCACGCTTGCTTTTCAGGAGGAATCCCATGTTTCGTAAATATATGGTGCTGCTCCGGATGAAATATGTAGAGATGTTCGCCTACCAATTGGCTACCATCGTATGGGTGGTGGGGGCGATGATCCAACCGCTGATCACGATGATTGTGTGGATGAACATCTATCCGCAAGAGTCCGATTCGTTCGTCCTCTACTTCACCCTGCTGATTCTGGTGGAGCGGATGACCAGTGCGTGGGATGTGTGGGAGCTGGACCGGGAGATTCGGGAAGGGACGTTTTCCTATCATATCGTCAGACCGATGCATCCGATCCACTGGGCGATTGCGGAGAATATCATCTATAAAGGGTTGTTTCTCGCCGTGCTTTTGCCGATCTGGATCATCGTGGCGTTTTTTGTACCGGCGCTACAGCCGCATATGGATTGGGCGCAGTGGGGGATGTTTGTTGTGGCGATCCTGCTCGGAGCGGCGATCCGGTTTTTGTTCAGCTACACCTGTGGGTTGCTGGGCTTCTGGGTGACCAAGGTCTCGGCGATTTACGGCGTGTTTGAAGCAGTCTCCCTGTTTTTCTCGGGACGGATTGCGCCATTGTCCCTGCTGCCTCCGGTGATGCAGGAGATCAGTCTGTATCTGCCGTTCCGCTATATGATCGGGTTTCCGGTCGAGATCGCGACAGGTGCTGTGACAGGTGAGGCGGTGGGATTCGGCTTTCTGGGCTCGGCAGTCTGGGTCAGCCTGCTTTTGATGGTATTGGGCTTGTTGTGGAGAGCTGGATTGAAAAAGAACCAGGCGGTGGGGGGATAACATGCAGAGGCATTGGAGGATTTTTCGCGAGTTTTTCCGTACCTGTCTGGTGGAGGAGCTGGAGTACCGCAGTGAATTCATCGGAAACCTGCTGTCGAGCGTATTTGGGATCGGGATTGCGATTCTGACGATCCAGATCTTTTTCTATCAGACCGACCAGCTGGGTGGCTGGGTGTATGAGGATGTTATTATTTTGCTTGGGATTTTTAACTTTTTGCAGGGATTGATCGATTTTGCTCTGCGTCCTAATATGTCGCGGCTGTTGCAGCATATTCGGCGGGGGACGCTGGATTATGTGCTGACGAAGCCGGTGGACAGCATGTTTTACGTCAGCTTCCGTCATCTGGTCTTCTGGCGGCTGATCGATGTGGTGCTTGGCGGCGGGCTGATTGTATATGGTCTGATGCAAAAGCAATATATTCCGTCGCTGTCCGATTTTCTGATGTTTGTCGTGAGTATGTTCTCGTCCATCGTCTTGATCTACGCGCTATGGATGCTCTTGATGACCACGGCTTTCTGGGTGATTCGGATGGACGATCTGTCGTTTGTGTTTAACTCGTTCTTTGAGACGACACGCTTTCCGATCACGATGTATCAAGGCTGGCTTAGGATTGTGCTGACCTATGTGCTGCCAGCGGCATTCATCACGAGTACGCCTGCTGCGGCTTTGCTGGGGCAATGGAACGGTGTGACGACACTGGTCTCGCTCGTCGTGGCAGGGGTTTTCTTATGGCTGTCCCGCCGATTCTGGCGCTTTGCGCTACGGTCCTATACGAGTGCCAGCAGCTAACAACCTTGTAACATATGCCGATCTGCTCCTCATGACGGCTCTATCAACGCTGACACCTCCGATTGTTGTGGAGGTGTTTTTTTCATATACTTGAGAAAATAGGAAACACTACGCGTGATATCTATATCAAGAGCGCCTATATGATTCACACGAGGGGAGACGAAACCGATGACAGCCACTAACTACCACGCGATTCGCCATCTATTAAACCAGCAAAAAGCTTCTTTGACCGCTCTGGCCACCTCCAAAGAGCCTTACGTGCAGACACAGGGCTTTGCTTCTGAGCAGGGAGCGTTTCCGCTTGCTCCCGACATCCAAGTAGAGAAGACGACGATTGGCGGAATCTACGGAGAGTGGGTGTCAGCTCCTACTATCAAAGCAGACCGTACCATCCTGTACCTTCACGGGGGCGGTTATGTCCGGGGGAGCTGTGCCTCACACCGGGAATTGGCATCACGAATCTCCCGTGCATCGGAGAGCAGAGTGCTGGTGATCGAGTACCGTCTGGCTCCGAAGCATCCGTATCCCGCGGCTGTCGACGATGCGGTTGCGGTGTATCGGGCCCTGCTTGAGACGGGTGTCGATCCGAAAAACATGGTGGTAGCTGGTGATTCGGCTGGAGGCGGGCTGACGATGGCTTTGCTGCAGGTGCTGCGTGACAATCAGGAGCCGTTGCCTGCGGCGGCCGTTCTTTTGTCACCGTGGACGGATATGACCGCGTCTGGAGAATCGATTGTCACACGCAAAGAGATCGATCCATGGCTGGCGTCTGAGGCAATGACAGTGGCTCCCAAGCTGTACCTGGGCGATGCAGATCCGAAGCATCCGCATGTCTCCCCGATTTTTGCCGACCTGCACGGGATGCCCCCGCTTCTGGTACATGTCGGGACGGATGAGATTCTGTATGATGATGCCGTGCGGCTGGTAGACCGGGCACAGGCAGATGGAGTAGATGTGACGTTGAAGGTGTGGGAAGGCATGTGGCATGTGTTTCAGGCCTTTGCTCCGCTGGTCAGAGAGGGGCAAGAGGCGATTGATGAGATTGGGGAGTTCATCCGGAAAAAGTGGGCTGTGGGAGTAGAATGTTGATCATAAGCCCAACTGTTGAAGATGGCTATCAGGGATATGTGGCTTTCAGAGCCATTATGGAGACCTTATCGTGGCAACGGTGGGGTCTCTTTTTTTGTGTGTTCAGAAACTTTTTGATAGTCACTTGACAAAAGTAAGTGTAGAGAGGTATTATACTTTCATGAAGTTAATTACAAAAAGTAAGTAAATATAATTAGGTAAAAGGAGAATGAAATCATGATGAGTCTAGGTTTGTTACTTATTCGTTTGGTAGTAGGGTTAAGCTTCATGGGACATGGTGCGCAAAAATTGTTTGGATGGTTTGGAGGATATGGTCCCAAAGGTACAGGGGCTTGGATGGAATCGATTGGGATGAAGCCAGGCGTCCAGATGGCGATCATGGCGGGGTTGGCTGAATTGGTGGGTGGACTGCTTTTCGCGGCTGGACTGCTGACACCATTGGGAGCCGCAATGATTGTGGGTACGATGGTGGTATCAATTGTGAAGGTGCACGGACAGAATGGATATTGGGCGACATCTAATGGATATGAGTACAACCTGCTGCTAATCGCGGTGGCTGTTGGGATCGCGTTAACCGGTGCAGGTGCCTTTTCGCTTGATGCATGGTTGTTTGGTTGATATTGCTTATGATTCCAATATTAAGGTAAAATATTTACAAACATTCGAGGGTAAGCGGGGGAGATCACGATGAATTCAGAAGTGAAACCAAATTCAGTAGAAGATATTGTGAAAATAAGAAGATCGGCCAATAACTTCGATCCTGATGTGAAGATATCGAAGAGTGAGCTTGAAGGACTGTTCGAGCTCGCTAAATTCGCTCCATCCGCTTACAACTTGCAACACGCTCATTATCTCGTTGTCGATGACCCACAGCTCAAGCTGCAAGTAAAGGAAGCAGCCCACCATCAATATAAAGTAGGCACAGCTTCTGCCGCCATCCTTGTACTGGGGGATATGGACGCATACAAAGATGCTGAGCGGATTTATGAAGGGATGCTGCACTTGGGCATGATGGATGAGGTTCATTATCGGGAGACGATTGACCACATTTATGCCGCCTATCAAGACCCGGAGTTCCGCAAAGAGGAAGCCATCCGCAATGCCTCCTTGTCCGCTATGCAGTTCATGCTCATCGCCAAGGCAAAAGGCTGGGATACTTGCCCGATGATCGGTTTTGACCCCGAACAGATGAGAAGCTTGTTGCGTATTCCAGACCGATTCCAAATTGCCATGATGATCACCATTGGAGTTGAGAAGACGAATCGCCCCAGACCAAGAGGCTATCGGAAGCCGGTCGGTGAATTTGTTCATTTCGGTCCGTTTTCTTCTTAAGTCAGTGAATCAGGCATACACATGCAGGAAACAGTAAGCTCGACAGTGATAGTCGGGCTTTTTTTACAGAGAGGATGATGGTTCATGTCAATCCGTATTATTCCGATTGATCAACAGGTCGCAGGCCAGTTTGACAATGGAAAACTTGTGGAACAGAAGCCGATCGGATTTCCAGACGAAGGGTCAGCCGTAGACCGTGTAGGCACTTTGTTTTATTGGGCTTGGTTTACGGCAAAAGAGGATGCGTATCTGCCTCCTCACCCTCACCGTGGATTTGAGATTATTACCTATCTCTTAGATGGTCGTGTCGATCATTCAGATACGCTTGGGAATGAAAGAACCCTGCATGCTGGAGGGCTACAGGTGATGCAGACCGGCAGCGGAGTACAGCACTCGGAGAAATACGAGAAGGGGACATCTGGTTTTCAGATTTGGTTTGAGCCATTCATGGGCGAGGCGAGTTATGCTGCTCCTACCTATGCGGATTACGGGAGCCAGGAGCTGCCGCTCGTGAAGAAGGATGGGAGTACGGTTACAACGATTCTTGGGAATGACTCTCCTGTTCAATTGGTGGCAGACTCCATGATGTGGGATGTGACCGTCTCAGCGGGACAGACCTATGAGCACGAGATCCCCGCTGGATATTCACTGGCAGGCTTGGTGTGCACGGGGAAATCCAGCTGGCAATCTGAAGGGGAGAAGCGGTTGGCAGAGGCGAGGGAATTTGTCGTATGTGATGCCAGCGAATCCAGCCGGGTCAGTATTGAGGCAAGTGCCGATCAAGATACACGGCTGATCCTGATCCAAGTGCCAAGTGTTCTCCCCTATCCTTCGTACAAGCAGGTAAAATTAAGAGCCAAAGTAAAGCGGGAAGCACAGAACTAATTGGCCGATAGCGACATCTTGATTCCATACAATCGCCAACCCGAAGTGACCAAGGATTTTTTTGCCGACATTGACATACCCTGATTTCCCGATATAATCAATCTCATGGACCCCATTATTCTTTTTAAAGCACTATCGAACGAAACACGGATTCAAATCCTTGAATGGTTAAAAGACCCTGAGAAACACTTCCCCCCACAAGAAGGCGGTGACTGTAATAAAATCGGGGTGTGTGTCAGTCACATCCAAGAGAAGGCTGGACTATCACAATCAACGATTTCTCAGTACCTTTTAATGCTTCAGAGGGCCGGCTTGTTGGAAGCATATCGCCAGGGGCAATGGACATATTACAAAAGAAACGAAAAGACCCTTGATGAACTGCTTCATTTCATCAAAGAGCATCTATAATAAAGTCATATCGTACATGGCTGTATTTCTCACGTATGAGAGAAATGTCATCCATGTATATATTTCACCCAATATATCGATAAATACAGATATATAAATATAGCGTAACGTAATTACACAACAAAAGGAATGAATCAAATGAGCACATCTGCTGAACATACCGATTCCAAACAACTCCGTGACATCCAACTCTCCGTCCTCGACCTGTCACCGATCCGCGTCGACGGCACTCCGGCGGAAGCACTCCGCAACACGCTCGACTTGGCCCAACATGTTGATAAGTGGGGGTACAACCGCTATTGGCTGGCTGAACATCATAATATGGAAGGGATCGCAAGCTCGGCTACTTCCGTAGTGATCGGGTATGTAGCTGGCGGCACATCGAGAATCCGCGTCGGTTCTGGTGGTATTATGTTGCCCAATCATGCGCCTTTAGTCATCGCCGAGCAGTTCGGTACGCTGGAGTCACTCTATCCGGGCCGAATTGATCTGGGGCTGGGACGCGCTCCGGGGACAGACGGGCTGACTGTTCGGGCTTTGCGCCGAGAGATGAGCAACAGAGGAGAAGATTTCCCAGAGCTTTTGGAAGAGCTGCGCGCTTTCCTGCGTCCGGCAGAACCGGGTGCACGCGTGCGGGCTGTTCCGGGTGAAGGTCTTGATATCCCGATCTGGCTGCTGGGCTCAAGTGATTTCAATGCACGCTTGGCTGGGATGCTTGGGCTGCCGTTTGCTTTTGCAGGTCAATTCTCGCCGAACAATACGTTGATGGCGCTGGATACGTACCGTCATTATTTCCGTCCGTCAGAGGTGCTGGATAAGCCGTATGTGATGGTGGGGGTCAATGTGATGGCGGCGGATACAGATGAAGAGGCCCGCTATCTCTTCTCCTCTATGGAGCAGAAGTTTTTGAATATCATCCGTGGACGCAGCACACGAACCAATCCACCGGTTAAAAATATGGACGAGCTCTGGGACGGCTTTGAGAAGGTGGCTGTCGCATCACAACTGAACTCCTCGATCGTGGGCAGCCCTGCGACCGTGAAAGCAAGATTACAGGCGTTTTTGGACGAGACGCAGGCAGACGAGCTGATGATTCAGACCGATGCGTATGACCATGCAGCCCGTGTCCGCTCCTATGAGATCGTAGCTGATATTTGGAAGGATGGTTCTCTATAAGTAAGGACACCAGATCGGGGAAAAACTTTGGTGGGGACTACTGGCGGCATTTCGCAGGTCCCCCATAGTAATCCCTGTTACCAAAAGTAAGTTTGTAAATTCATACACATGAAAAAGCATGAGGAGGAACCATCTGTTATGAATCCAAAATACCAACCGTTATTTGAACCAATCACATTACGCAGTGGCATCCAACTGGACAACCGTCTGGTGATTGCACCGATGACTCATTTTCTATCCAATCCAGACGGCTCTGTCTCCGATGATGAGATCAGATTCTTGTCCCGCCGCATCAAAGGACTGGGTCTGGTGATCACTGCCTGCGCATATGTCACTCCAGAAGGCAAAGCATTCCACGGACAGCCTGCGGTTGACCGGGATGAGAATATCGAAGGTCTCACCCGTCTTGCTTCCATGATTAAAGAGCAGGGGGCAAAAGCTGTCCTGCAGATTCACCATGGTGGACGCCTGTCACTGCCTGCGCTGGTGCCAAATGGCGAGATCGTCAGTGCCAGTGCGGTTGAAGCAGAGCGTGCCGCAGCTTTTGGCGAAACAGGCAAGCCACGTGCATTGGAAGACGCGGAGGTAGAAGCACTGGTTACGGCATTCGGTGAAGCGACCCGCCGTGCGATTGAAGCAGGCTTTGACGGTGTGGAAATCCACGGTGCCAACGGATATCTGATCCATCAGTTCTTCTCCCCGCATTCTAATCGCCGCGATGACCGTTGGGGTGGAGATCTGGAGCGTCGCATGGCATTCCCGCTGGCTGTTGTAGACGCCGTGAAAAAAGCAGTAGCTGACCATGCCAAACAGCCATTCATCGTCGGATACCGTTTCTCCCCGGAAGAACCGGAAACCCCTGGTATTACCATGGATGATACACTGGTTCTGATCGATGCGCTGGCAGGCAAAGATTTGGATTACCTCCACGTTTCCCTGCAAGAATTCTGGTCGGAAGCGCGCAGAAGTACAGACGGTAACCGCCCACGCATCGAGCTGATCCAAGAGCGGGTAGGCAATCAAGTACCTGTGATCGGTGTAGGCTCCATTCATACAGCAGACGAGGCCCTCAAGGCCAAAGAATCCGGTATCGCGTTGGTTGCACTTGGACGCGAACTGGTCATCGAGCCAGACTGGGTGGAAAAGGTGCGCGAAGGCCGCGAGTCTGAGATCGAGACCGTATTGAAAAAAGACGCACAAGAGCGTCTGGTGATTCCTGACCCACTGTGGAACGCGATCATGAACGCTCCGGGCTGGTTCCCGGTTGAAGCGTAAATAGAGAAAAACCCTTACTCCGGAAATTGGCCGAAGTAAGGGTTTTTCTGTTGTTCTGAGCGGGTTTTAGTAGCGTCCGCTTATTTGTAGCTCACATCAAGGAAGAATGGGCCAGTGCCGGAGTAAGAGTACACTTCTACCGTGTACGCGCCGGTTTTGGTTGGCTTGAAGGAAACTTGGTCTTGGCGTTTGGTTGTCTCGGATGCACCGACTCGTACGCCAGTTGGGTCATAGACGTAGAGGTCGAAGTCAGGACGGGTAGAGGAAGCAACGGACATTACGAGGCTCGCGGAGAGCGGGGTGTTGATGTCAGTTACGTTAACGGTGAATTGCTTTCTTTCTCCTTTAGCCGCGATGCTGCCGCTGACATAGGTGTGGTCAGGAACAGCAGGGCCTGTGCCTGTGAAGCCACCTGCAGATTTGATCGCTTCATATGCTTGCAGACGACCAAAACCGAAGTCGATGTCTTGACCGGCTGGACCCCAGTCTTGAGCGGTGGTGGTCAGCTTGGAGCGGATATCAGTTGGAGTGAGGGAATAGTTGGCATCGAGCATCAGGGCTGCTACGCCTGCTGTGAACGGAGTCGCCATGGAAGTACCACTGTAGGAGACATAGCCGTTACCAGAGTTAGCTTTGGCTGCCATGATGTTGTAGCCTGGGGAAGCGATGTCCGGCTTGATGCGGCCATCTGCTGTCGGTCCGCGGCTGGAGAAGTCGCGCAGGTTGAAGCCGAGTTCACCTACGTCAGCCATAGCGCCTACGGTGATCGCACCGGAAGCAGCACCTGGAGAGCCGATCGTGGAACGGTTAGGACCGGAGTTACCAGCCGCTACCATAACCGCGATGCCTGCAGCATTGGCGTTGTTGACTGCTACAGAGGTAGCATCTGTACCGTCAGAGGAGCCGCTGGTGCCAAGTGACATGTTAATCACTTTAATGCCATACGTATCTTTATTGGCGACAGCCCAGTCTACGGCAGCAGCTACGTTACTCATAGTGCCGGAACCAGCAGAGTCGAGTACTTTGAGACCGACGATCGCAGCACCAGGAGCTACTCCTTTATAGGAAGCGTTGGCTTCACCTGTACCTGCGATGATGCCTGATACGTGTGTACCGTGGCCGTTGTCATCGTAAGCAACGGTTTTGTTGCCTACCCAGTCTTTGAAGGCAATGACTTTGCCGCCGTCGAGGTCTACGTGTGCAGCGTCAACCCCTGTGTCGATTACAGCAACGACTACGTCATTTTTGCTGTAAGAGGTTGGATTGCCGTCACGGTCACCGTCGAGGCCGAAGTCAGTGGCCGCTTTTTTGCTGCCGAACGAGTCTTGAGCTGTGCCCATGAAAGCTTGTACAGGCATGTCCAACTCGATTTGCTTGATCGCGTCATCTTTTTGGAGTTGTTTGATTTGTTTTTTGCTCAGGGAAGCGGCGAAGCCGTTAAATACTGCGGAGTATTTGGCTTTGGTTTTGAATTGGCCGATTTCGCTTTGAGCTTTCTCCATATGTTTATCAATGGATGCGGCTTGGTCTTTATACATAACGATTACATCAACCAGGTCTTCATCCTTCACTTTATCGAGCTTTTCATCTAGGGTGTCAAAAAGTTTGTTTTTGTCTTTGTCAACGATCTGTGGTAGTGATACGTCACCTTCTGGTGTACCTTTTGCGGAAACAACGGAGACGGAGCTTGCAACGAGTGCGCTGGCAGTCATTAATGCAACCCACTTTTTGTTCATGCGAACCCTTCCTCTCTTTATCTTTTTTATAACAGAATGAGCTGTTAATGCTCATCTGTTAATTTAATTATATAAACATTTGGAAATTTAGTCAATATACAGAAAATATTAAATGTTGTTATTATTGCGTATTGGTTGCAAAATATTTCGATTGATAAGACAATATGGATCATTAGAGAGAAGGGGGAACGAAAAGTGGGGACGTTTCGTGAATTGGCTTGGTTTTTCCGAACGTACTGGAAACGTTACGTCATCGGGATCATCATCTTGGTAGTAATTGATGTGATGCTGCTTTTGCCTCCGCGCTGGATTGGGCAGACCGTGGATCAGATCCGTACAGGGACGCTGACAGAGGGCCTGTTGCTTGAGACGGTCTGGATGTTGCTTGGGATCGGGGTGTCGCTGTATGTGCTCCGTTTTCTATGGAGGTATCTGCTGCTTGGGGGCTCATTGATTCTGGAGCGGACGCTGCGCCAGCAGTTTTTCGGACATATCACGCGGATGACGCCAACGTTTTTTCACCGGCACCGTACCGGGGATTTGATGGCGATTGCGACCAATGATATCCCGGCGATTGAGATGACGGCTGGGTTTGGCGTGTTGAGTCTGGTCGACTCGATTGTGATGACGTTGCTTGCCTTTGGGACGATGGTCGTGATGATCGATTGGCGGCTGACGCTGGCGGCGCTGGTGCCGATGCCGTTTCTGGCGTGGGCGACAGCGTATTATGGTCGATTGCTGCATGAACGTTATTATGTGGCCCAGGAGGCATTTGGGCAGATGAATGACCATGTGCAGCAGTCCGTATCTGGGGTGCGGGTGCTGCGTTCGTTTGTTCAGGAAGAACGGGATGTAGAAGAGTTCCGCTGTGTGAGTGAGAATACGCTGCAAAAGAATATCAGTGTGGTGCGGATCGATGCACTGTTCGAGCCGACGACCGCTGCGATTATTGGGATGAGCTTTTTGACGGGATTAGGGTATGGTTCGATCCTGGTGATCAACAGTCAGATTTCGCTTGGCGATCTGGTCGCATTCAACCTTTATCTAGGCTTGTTGATCTGGCCGATGTTTGCCTTTGGGTGGCTGATGAATATCCTGCAGCGGGGGAGCGCGTCTCTGAAGCGGCTCCGGGAACTGCTGTCTGAGACACCGGATGTCACCGATCTGGCAGGTGCTAGAGAGCATGTCCCGGCAGGAAGCGTGGAAGCGAAGAATCTGACCTTCACCTATCCGGGGAGTGAGCAGCCATCGCTACGCGATCTATCGTTTTGTCTAAAAGAAGGCGAGACACTGGGCGTGGTGGGACGGACGGGCAGCGGCAAATCAACACTCTGCCGTGTATTGCTTCATCAGTATCCGTTGGCTTGGGGGCAGTTGTATTATGCGGGGATTCCAATCGAGGGAATGACACTCTCCGCCCTGCGTGAAAAGATCGCTTATGTGCCGCAGGAGCACCTGCTATTCTCCCGTACGATCGAACGCAACGTCGCATTCGGGAGAGTGGCGGCGACAGAAGAGCAGGTAATCGAAGCACTCAAGGCCGCTGAGATGTACAAAGACTTGGGGCATCTCTCAGACGGTTTGCAGACAATGGTCGGGGAAAAAGGCGTCATGCTCTCCGGCGGGCAGAAGCAACGGATTTCGATTGCCCGTGCGCTCCTGATGGAAGCAGAAATCCTGATCCTCGATGACTCCTTGTCCGCTGTCGATGCGCGTACCGAAGAGAGCATCCTGCACCATATCCGCGAAAAACGGGCCGGCAAGACGACCGTCATCACGGCACACCGTCTATCAGCGGTACAGCATGCCAACCATATCATTGTATTAGATGAAGGGAAAATCATCGAGCAAGGCACACATGCCGAGCTGATGGCCCAAAATGGCTGGTACGCCGAGCAATACCGCCGTCAGCAAATGGAGCAGCTGGTAGCAGGAGAAGGGGGGAGAGGCGCATGAATCAACCATCTGTGATCAGGCGTCTGATCGCATATGCCCAACCATTCCGAAAGTCGATTTTCTTCGCTCTTTTCCTGTTGATTTTAGGTACCAGTGCAGAGTTATCCGGGCCGTTTATCGCCAAGCTTGCGATTGATAATCACATCTTGAGTATACAGAAAAAGTGGTACACTGTGGAAAGTTTTTCTGCACAAATGACAGAAAATGTACAAAAAGTTAATATTGGTACACAAGAACTAATACGGGAAGACTGGTTTTCGGAAGAGTACGCCGATGAGGTGAGCCGACAGAAACCCCTTCAGATTCTCTCGGAGGATACGAAGTACTACCTGATCCAAGGCACGTTTGGGCTGGAGGGCCAACGAACCATCACGGATACGGGACGCAGTGAAGGCGGGCGCGGGGTCTACATGATCTCGGTCGGGCAGGGGGATCGGCAGGAGCAGCTGGAGGCTGTTTTGCTGACAGCGGAGGAGGTGGAGTCTCTGTACACAAGCGAGATTCCACCACTGCTCGGGCTGGTCGGATTATATGCCGGGCTGATCGTGGTGTCAGCAGGTCTTAACTATGTGCAGTTGCTCTCCCTCAACACCACTGCGCAACGGATCATCCAGAAGATGCGGATCGATCTGTTCACCCATCTGCAAAAGCTGCCAGTCTCGTATTTTGATCGTACCCCTGTCGGTTCGCTTGTTTCGCGGGCGACCAATGATACAGAAGCGATCCGCGAGCTGTATGTCAGCGTCTTGGCTACCTTTGTGCAGAATGGGGTCTATATGATCGGGATTCTTGCTGCCCTCTTGCTGATGCATCCGACGATGGCGATGGTCTGCCTGATGGCGGTACCCTTTATTCTGGTATTGGTGGGTGTGTATCGTTATTACAGCTCCCGTACCTTTGCGATCATCCGCAGCAGATTGAGTGATCTCAATGCAACGATTAACGAAATGATTCAGAATATGGCGGTCGTTCAGGCCTTCCGCCGGGAGCAGGCGGTGGAGGCGGAGTTCGCCCGGGTCAATCAGGAGTATTATCAGGGCCGGATTCGGGAGAACAATTTTCAGGCACTGCTGTTGCGTCCGGCTGTCGACGTGTTAGAAAAGCTGGTCGTGACGGGGATTGTCTGGTACTTTGGCCAGACGGCATTGGATGATATGGCGGCAGGGACACCTGTGACGTTCGGGATATTGTTTGCGTTCGTGGATTATCTGGGGCGCTTTTTCGAGCCGATCAATATCGTGCTCTCCCGTCTGCCGCAGCTGCAGCAGGCGCTGACTGCATCAGGACGTGTATTTGAGGTACTCGATACTCCGACGATGCAGGAGCCTAAGCACAACACGCTTCCGCGCCCAACAGGGGAAGTGGTTTTTGAGAATGTCTGGTTCGCTTATAAAGACGATGAGTATGTGTTAAAAGATATCTCATTCACCGCGAAGCCGGGGCAGACGATCGCGCTGGTCGGTCATACCGGTTCGGGGAAAAGCTCGCTGATGAACGTCCTGCTGCGCTTTTATGAAATAGCAAAAGGGCGGATCACGATTGACGGTGTGGATATCGCGGAGCTTGATCCGAAATCGCTTCGTCAGCATATCGGGCTGGTGCTGCAGGACCCGTTTTTGTTTACAGGGGATGTGGCGTTTAATATCAAGCTGTATGATGAGGGCAAGATCAGTGATGAGGCGATGCGGGATGCGGCGGTGGCGGTCAAGGCTGATCCGTTCGTCCAGCAGCTGCCGGACGGGTATGCGGAGCAGGTGGTGGAGCGCGGGGCGACCTTGTCAGCAGGTCAGCGGCAGTTGCTTTCGTTTGCCAGAGCGCTTGCGGCTGATCCGGCGATTCTCATATTAGATGAAGCAACGGCCAACATCGACAGTGAGACCGAGTCCGCGATTCAGGATGCGCTGCATGTGTTGTCGAGTGGGCGTACTACCTTTATCATCGCACACAGGCTGTCGACGATCCAGCATGCGGATCAGATACTGGTCTTGTCGCGCGGGGAGATTGTGGAGCAGGGAACACATGAACAGCTGATGAGCCAAGACGGTGTCTATCAGAAGATGTATGAGCTCCAGCAAGGCGGACGAACCGCAGGCCAAGCGCTTGACACGTCTGCTATGAGTCAAGTGTAAAAAAACAGCGGTTGACTTGGAACTACAGGAAGGGTGTATGATTTTCAAGTAGATAGAAAGGGGATTAGACATACATGCCTTCGAGACGCTTTACCTTTTGGACGTTGATCGTGGTTGTCATGATCGCGGGGATGAGCCAGGGATTAACCCTGCCGCTCTTGTCAATTATGCTGGAGGAGAGAGGGGTCTCCTCCATCGCAAATGGTTTAAATGCCGCGGCGCTCTATATCGGGGTGTTCCTCGTGTCGCCGTGGCTAGAGACGCCAATCAGACGGCTGGGATATCGAACGACGATTTTGATCGGTCTGACGCTCGTGACGATCTCCACCGTGTTGATTCCGTTTTTCTCATCGCTCACCGTCTGGTTCATCCTGCGCTTCCTGATGGGGGTGGGGGACTCGAGCCTGCACTATTCGACCCAGATCTGGATGACGGACATCACCACACCAGAGCGGCGCGGACGTGATATTTCGCTCTACGGCTTGGCGTATGGGGTCGGTTTTGGGATTGGGCCGCTTGGACTCAAGCTGGAGCCGTTTGGACTGTGGGCACCGTTTCTCGCTCTGTTCGCTTTTAATCTGATCGCCTTCGTCATGCTGTCGCGGATTCGCAATGCTTATCCGCAGGCGATCACCACGACAGAGGGCAAAAAAGAAAACAAATACGCAGCGACAGTCCGGCTGGCTTGGCTTGCCCTGATCCCATCGTTTTTGTACGGTTATATGGAAGCGGGACTGAATGCGAGTTTTCCGGTATATGCCGTGCGTGTCGGTATGACCAGTGATATGCTGGCGCTGATCCTGCCATCGTTTGTGATCGGGAGCTTGATCCTGCAGCTGCCGCTGGGGGCGCTCAGTGACCGTCTCGGACGGAAAAAAGTGATGGCCTCCTGTGCACTCGTCGGCTGTGCCGCGTTCATCGCGTTCCCGCTGGCGGTTCATTCACTGTGGACGATGATGCTTCTGCTCGGAATCGCGGGTGCAGCGGTCGGCTCCTTCTATTCGATGGGGATGGCGTATTCCGCTGACGTGCTTCCGGCTGGAATGGTACCGACAGCAGGTGTGATCGCCTCGATGAATTTTAGTGTAGCTAGTATCCTGGCGCCGAATGTGAACGGCTATGTGCTCGATTATCTGCGGCCAGATTTTATGTTTACCCTGTTGGGGATTTTGCTTGGGGTGTTTGTGCTGTTGAGCATGCTGCACAGACCGAAGAAGGTGGAGCAGGCGGGAAATGTTACGGTGCATCAGGCATAAATCTCGTCTGGCGTGGGACAGTAACCAATGAGGTGATCCCATCATGCTAACCCCATGCACCCGAAAACGCGGTTTGGTGTGGCTGTTGTTCTTCTCCGTCTATGCGGTCACAGCCAGCATTTTTTAACCCTCATGAAAAAGGATGAGTGACTCGAACTGATCGGGTACTCATCCTTTTTTCGTAGGTTTTTGATTGGGTTATCGCGGCACCCGTACGACATACGTCTTGGCGAGCTTGTCGTGCCAGGTCTGTTTTTCGTCATTGAACAGCATCCAGAGGTAGCCGATCAACAGGACAAGCGAACTGAGCAGCTTCCCGATCACCTCACGCAGAATGACCTGACCGAACGAGAGTCGCTCCCCGCTAGTGTGCGTATTGGCATTGACGACGCGGATGCGGAAGAGCATCTTGCCCAAGGTCTGGCCTGTCCACCATGTCAGCAGGATGATGTAGGCAAAATTGAACAAAACGGCCCACATATCCATCGAGGTGAGCGTCTGAGCCGGATTATCGATGCCCATCGCGCGTTCCATCGAGTCAAAAATAATCGCATTCACTGCACTCAAAAAGATACTGTCCACTACCGTAGCGGCAAAACGGAGCCAGAAGCCGGCATAGTCCCTGCTGACCGCGGCAGAGCCACCGCTGAATGTGTGGACGTTGTTGCCTGAGCCTGAATCACCGCCGAAAGACTGAACGTTGTTGCCTGAGCTTGAATCACCGCCGGATGTCTGAACGTTATCCCCCGAACTGCTGCTCCCCTCGTTCCCGCCTTGATCGGCAGCATAAGGCGTATTCTGGCTCTGCTGACCTGTCAGAGCGGCTGCGTCAGAGTTGAGAAACCGCTCTGGCATCACGTCATCATCCATTCGTGCGCTGGCGTCCAGATTGGGATTCGCATCGGTTACGCCGTTGGTATAGTTGGTGTTGTCCGCATTTTGGTTACCCGGACCCGAAGTGTTACGGATCATCGCTGGATTCGTCGTACCTGTAGTGGTAACGGTCGTCTCCGTTGTGTTAGTCGTCGTCGTGGTATTGACGGAGGAGGTGCCATCCGCAGAGGAAGCACCTGTGACCGATGCATTCTCACGTTCTTTGTTATCCATATGTAAAATCTCCTTTTAAGGTCGGAATTGATAAAGCAGCTTCGGTGTCGCTCCTCGGCCCAAGAGGGTATCCATGCCCAGCGGATTGCGCGTTCTCTTGAGGGTCTTCTGAGCACCAAGCAACAGGTTTTCGAACGAAAAGTCTTCCTCATACCGCACCACGGTCGCTTCGCCGCCGAGTAGCTCCACAGCACGGTCGGTGGCATCGTCCAAGTCGCCGAACTCATCAATGAGCCCGAGCTTTTTCGCCTGTTCACCGGAATAGATGCGTCCGTCCGCGATTTTGAGAACTTTTTCACGGGGGAGGTCACGGCCCTTGACGATCACGTCGACGAAGTTCTGGTAGCTTTCATTCACAAGCGACTGAAAAATATCCCGCTCATCCTTCGTCAGCGGGCGGAAGGCGTTGCCGATATCCTTGTACTTGCCGCTTTTGATCACATATTCTTTGATGCCATATCGGTTGGCCGCATCGCCATAGTTGAGCAGGGTAAAAATCACGCCGAGTGAGCCAGTCAGCGTATTGCGGTTGGCAAAGACGGTATCGCCCGCTGTCGCCAGATAGTAACCGCCGGATGCTGCCATCGAGCCCATGCTGACGATGATCGGGATGTCTTTAGCCTGCTTGATCTGCATCAGCTTGCCGTACAGCTCATCTGTGGCGACCACTTCACCGCCGGGGCTGTCGATGCGCAGGACTATGGCGCCTACCTGCTCGTCGTCTTGGATCTGATCGAGCTGTTTTTTGAGCGTGTCGACCATCGAGTAGGAGCCGAAATCCTCGGTCTGACTCTGGATCGTGCCTTCGACGAACAGCTGCACCACCTTTTGGTCACCCGTGCCTTCGATTACGGTTTCCTGCCAAGGGGTCTCCCAACTAGACGCCTCATCCGGGCTGAACAGGAAGTCGATGATCACGCCGAGGATGATGACGGGGGCGATGATCGCCAGCGCGATTTTTTGGGAGCGATTCACAAGCAACCACCTCGATTCCGTCTTGAGCTTATGTTAGCTTGTGCGGAAAGTGGAAGACTTACACATCCAACCGCCTAAAAACAGCAGAGGGCATTGACGATTGGCCAGTCCTCAGATTAGAATGAGTATAAATATGTTTCCTCTAGGAAAGAAAATTTGCCCACGCAAACAAAATAATAATCATTCTCAATAAAAACGCTGTTGCCTCTAAGGTAACAGCGTGATGCATTTTTATGGGGGTTGTGGGGTTGATTCTCTTTCTCAACAAGGGGCAGAAGAAGACGATGAAAGGGTGATTGGGATGGCGATGTGGAAGCGTGTAGCGATGGGAGTATCGGTGATCGGGGTACTGGTAAGTTGGTGGAAGGGGAGTATCTATGGCTTTGATCCGGCGTGGCTGGCGGTCATGCTCTGTGGGGTGCCGATTATGACAGCGGCCGTCCGTGAGTTGTGGGAAGAGCGACAGCTCAACAGCGATGTGCTGGTGACGATCGCGATCATCGCAGCTGTCTCGATTGGTGAGGTGTTCGCTGCTGCCGAGGTGGCTGTGATCATGATGATCGGGATGTGGATGGAGCAGCGCACCGTGGGCAAAGCGGCTTCTGCCTTAGAAAAGATGGCTGCTTTACTCCCAGACACCGCCCATGTGAAGCGGGACAGCGGGTGGCAAGAGGTGAAGCTGTCAGAGCTGACCGCAGGCGATATCGTGCTGGTCAAACCGGGTGAGAAAATCCCCGTAGACGGCATAGTCATCGAAGGTCAGGCGGCGGTCGACCAATCTGCACTGACAGGTGAATCTCTGCCGGTAGAAAAACAGCAGGGGGATGAAGTATTCGTCGGTACGCTGAACAAAAACGGCGTGATGCAGATCCGCGCGGAAAAAGTAGGTGATGAGACGACCTTCGCCCAAGTGACGCGTCTAGTCGCCGATGCCCTGGAGAAAAAGGCACCCGTACAGAGACTCCTTGACCGCTGGGCCGCTTGGCTCGTACCAGCCAGTCTCTTGCTTGCCGCACTGGTCTATGTCGCTACCGATGATGTCGTTCGCGCTGTGACCATCCTGATCGTCTTCTGCCCATGCGCCCTCGTGCTCGCGACACCGACTGCGATCATGGCGGCAGTAGGGAACGCGGCGAAGAACGGGATTCTGATCAAAAACGGGCTTGCCTTAGAGCAGATCGGGCAGGTCAACACGATGCTGTTTGACAAGACAGGGACGCTGACCCAAGGAAAGCTCAACGTAACAGGTATTGCCCATCTCGGCACGAACGACGCGGATGTCCTGCGTTATGCCGCCGCACTGGAACAGCACTCCGAGCATCCACTGGCCCAAGCGGTGATGGAGCTGGCCGACCGCAGAGGCGTCGAGGTACCTGATGTAAGCCAATTCCGCGTACACGTCGGCAGCGGGATCGAGGGCTGGCTGGACGGCAAGCAGGTCTTAGTCGGCAACCGCAAGCTGCTCGCACAGGCAGGCATCGATCTTGGCAATCTGCATGAGATTCTCAGCGAAAAAGAAGCAGCAGGACAGACAGGTATCCTCGTAGCCGTCGAAGGGGAAGCGATTGGCATGCTGACCGTCTCCGACCTGATCCGCCCCGAAGCCTCCGGTACCGTCGAGCTCCTGCGAAAGCACGGTGTCGACGAGATCGCCCTGCTGACAGGAGATAACCACGGAGCTGCCCAATTCATCGCCAAGCAGGCTGGCATCACCACCGTCTACGCCGAGCAGTTCCCCGAGTCGAAGCACGCACACGTCCAAAAGTACCGTAACCAATCCCGAGTCGTCGCAATGGTCGGCGATGGTATCAATGATGCTCCGGCGCTAACCGCCGCCCATGTCGGAATCGCCATGGGTGCGAACGGTACACAGATCGCCGCCGAAGCCGCCGATATCGTGCTCTTGTCCAACGACGTGAGCAAGATCGCCTACACCGTACATCTGGGCCGCCGCACACTTCACGTCATCCAGCAGAACCTGCTCGTCTCCACCGCGATCAATGCCGCTGCTGTCCTGCTCGCGATGTTTGGCATCCTTGGCCCGATCGCAGGTGCTTTGATTCACAATGCCACATCCGTGCTCGTCGTACTCAACGCGGCCCGGCTGATCGACAACCATACCAAAAAATCGAACAAAACGCCCACCAACACACCGATGACCCTGCAACCGAAACAGGGATAGAGGATCGGGATGAAAATCCAAAACTCGTGTGATTTTTCTGTCAAAACGAAACTACAATAATAGTAAAAGGCTTGTATCACCCGACACCGACGCCTTGCGCTCATCTCATTTTGACAGAGAACACACAGGGGGGTTCATCTCTTGATCATTCAAGTCAACGATCTGCACAAAAGCTATGGCAACCTGCCCGTACTCAAAGGCATCACCACCCAGATCGCCGAGCAGGAAGTGGTCTGTATCATCGGCCCGTCCGGCTCCGGCAAAAGCACCTTTTTGCGCTGTCTCAATCAACTGGAGGAAATCACCCATGGGCAAGTGAAGGTCAACGGACACGACCTGACCGATCCCAAGACCGACCTGAACAAAGTGCGGGAAGAGGTGGGCATGGTATTTCAACGCTTTAACCTCTTTCCGCATAAGACCGTGCTGGATAATGTCATGCTCGCTCCAGTCAAGGTGAAAAAACGGCATGCAGACGAAGTAAAGCAAGAAGCACTGTCGCTGTTGAAAAAAGTAGGCTTGGGGGATAAAGCAGATGTCTACCCCGAAAAGCTCTCCGGCGGCCAGATGCAGCGTGTCGCCATCGCCCGTGCCCTTGCGATGAATCCGAAGATTATGCTGTTCGACGAACCTACCTCCGCGCTCGATCCAGAGCTGGTCGGGGAGGTGCTGGGCGTGATGAAGCAGCTGGCCCGTGAAGGCATGACGATGATCGTCGTGACGCACGAGATGAATTTTGCACGGGAAGTGGCGGATCGCGTGATCTTTATGGATCGCGGGGTGATTGTGGAGGAGGGGGCGCCGGAGCGGGTTTTTGGTAATCCGAGCAATGAGCGGCTGCGGAGTTTTTTGGGGAAGGTATCGGTTTAGCAGGGGAGATGGACTGAGTCGTTACCATGAGCACGAATACACAGCGAAAAGCACGCGACCTACTCACATGGCGCGTGCTTGCTTGCGTTTATGGACTGGCCATATCCGTTGTCTTCGGCTCAAATACTTTACTCCGATCGACCATCTTGCGAATATGAACATTACTATTACTCAGAATATCGTTCACAGGCAGACTCAGCAATTGTCGGTCACGTACCACGACGCGTCCATCCACCATGACCGTCTCTACATCGGTTGATTTAGCGGAGTACACAATCCGGCTCATGATCGGCACAGTCTCAGACGGATACGCATGCAGTTGATTGAGATTGAGTACGACCACATCCGCTTTTTTCCCGACTTCCAGACTGCCCAAGTCCTGCTCCTGTCCCAACGCCTTGGCACCGTTGCGGGTTGCCATCCAGAGTACATCCTGCGCGGACATCGAGGTAGAGCCGTACGTTGGCTTATGGATCAGCGCAGCCATCCGCATCTCGGTAAAAATATCGAGGTGGTTGTTGCAGGCACAGCCGTCAGCACCGAGCGAGACGGAGACACCTTCTTCGAGCAGGCGCGGGATATGTGCGAAACCGGAAGCCAGCTTCATGTTAGAGGAAGGACAGTGGCTCACGTGCACACCCGACCGCTTGATCATCTCGATCTCGTTATCATCGAGCCAGACACAATGTGCGAGGATCAGTCGGTCTGAGGTCAGCCCAATAGAGTCAAAATATTCAATATTCCGCATGCCGTACAACTCTTCCACGATGCGGATTTCATCGAGGTTTTCTGACGCATGGGTATGGACGCGGATGCCTTTTTCGGAGGAGAGTTTGGCTACCTCGCGCATCAGCTCATCTGTGCAGGAGAGGGCGAAGCGTGGGTTAAAAGCATACTGGATGCGCCCGTTGGCGGTACCATGCCATCTTTCGTACAGGTCCATGCTCTCCTGCAGGGCCCGTTCGGTCGATTCGTGGAGAGGCACAGGGATATCAGGAGAGGTGCGGTCCATGATGACTTTTCCGGTCAGGGCACGGATTCCGCTGTCGGCGATGGCCTGAATCGCATGGTGGGTATAATTGACCGTCTCCATATCAACGATTGCAGTCGTGCCGGATAGCAGCATCTCCGCAATCCCCAGCTGTGCCGAGACATAGATCGATTCCTCGTCATGGACGGCTTCAAGCGGCCAGATTTTTTGCTTCAGCCAATCGAGCAGGGGGAGGTCGTCTGCTTGCCCGCGGAACAAGGACTGGCACAGATGGATATGCGTCTGAATCAATCCAGGCAAAAGCACCCTGCCCGTGCAATCTATGATCTCCATCTCAGGATTCGCAGTACGGACGGCCATGTATTCGGCTTCCTCATCCAGTCGGAGTAGCTGGTGAATCCGGTTATCTTGTACGAGTAAGTGTCCATCAAAGATATCAAGCTGATCATTCATCGTGACAATGGTGGCATTGTGAAAACAGATCATCAGGTATCAGTCCCTTATCAAGCAAAATGGTGCCCCCATGCCCGCCACACAACCGCACGAAGCATGAAAACACCATCATTGTACCAGTTTTGTCCAGACCTATCCATTAGAATCAAATTCATCCAGCAATTCACTTACCGTCACAAACCGATACCCCTGACTGCGCAGGTCAGTGATAAGCTGCTGCAAGGCTGCGAGTGTCTGCTTTTGGTTCAAGCCTCCGTCATGGAAGAGCACGATATCACCGGAGTTGACATTCTTCTTCACGCTGTTGACGATGGCGGCTGACGTGCGGGCGAGCGACCAGTCGCGCGGGTCTACCGACCAGTGGATGATGTCGTAGCCAGAGGTCTGCACCGCATTCATCACGTCATGGGTGATCACACCGCCGGGCGGACGGTAGTGCTGTGCGAGGATGCCGGTCGTACGCAGGATCGATTTTTCCGTCTGCTTGATCTCGTCGTAGACCTCCTGCTCGGTCAGCTTGTTGAGATCATAGTGATGATACCCGTGGTTGCCGATCTCATGTCCCGCTTTTTCAATCCACTGCATCACCTTGGGATACTTATCCACCTGAGAACCGAGGACAAAAAACGTGGCAGGCACATGATTTTTGTGCAAGGTCTCCAGAATCAGCGGCGTGTAGACTGGATCAGGGCCGTCGTCAAAGGTGAGAGCCACCACTTTATGCCGCGTATCAATTCGGTGGATCGGTTCGTAAGCCGAAGCAGACAGGGGACACAGCCATTGGCTCACGAAGAGCGTCGCACCCAAGACCCATAAAAATGTACGCCGAAGCAAAGTGAGATCCCCCTTTCTCAGTCTCATTCTTCTCCGTTTAGGTTGTCGTTTACAAAATAAAACATGCATCTAAAAAAACCTAATTCCCGCCCGCTATGGTAAAATGGGAGGAGTGTCTGTCCAAGACCAGAGAGGAGAGAACCACGTGGAAATCCAAGGCTTGTTAAAAGGGCTTGTCCATACCTATCATGGCAAGGATACCCCTGTTGATTACTACATCCAAGTAGGCGAAGACCGCATGCCACTGAACGAATGGCTGGGTCAAGAGCTGACCATCACATATATGGGCGAGAAAAACTGTATCGCCTGTGGACGCAAAACCAACAAAACCTTTAACAGCGGGTACTGCTACCCATGCTTTACCAAGCTGCCGGAGAATGACCTCTGTATCGTGAAGCCGCACGAATGCCATTTTGACCAAGGCACCTGTCGGGACGAGAGCTTCGGGGAGACTTACTGCATGATCCCGCATTATGTCTACCTCGCACTCTCCAGCGATGTCAAGGTAGGTCTCACCCGCAAAAACAACCAGCTCAAGCGCTGGGTCGACCAAGGGGCCATCCGTGCCATCCCGATTGCCGAGCTGCCGACACGCCGTATGGCAGGCGAGCTGGAGGTTCATCTCAGCCAGTTCATGCCAGACAAGACCAACTGGCGCAAAATGCTCAAAGGCGATGTCAAAGAAGCAGACCTGATCGCCCTGCGCGAAGAAGCCTACGGGCATTTCCCAGAAGAATTCAAACCATACCAACTGCGCGAGGATGAGTGGGTGGATATCACGTATCCGGTTCTAGAGACGCTTGAGAAGATCAACTCCATGTCACTCGACAAGCTCGATACCATCACAGGCAAGCTGCTCGGGGCTAAGGGACAATACCTGATTATGGACAAGGGTGTCTTCCAAGTCCGCAAGCACGCAGGCTACCAGGTAAAAATCAACGCGTAAGCAAGCATAATCACCGGCATTCTGTCTCACACTGACTGTAACCACACAGCAAAGGAGACACAACCGTGATGCGCGAAAACGAGATCCAATACACCGGACCGCTGACGGCCACCATCGCTGACAACGAGTCTGTTGACCGTTCCGGCGAAGGCTTCGGGATCACCTACGATCCGATTCAGCGGAACTGGGAAGCCTTCTCCAGCAGCTTCGATCCAGCTGACATCGACCAAGGGGGCAGTCATGATTAGACCGGACCAGGATATCGCCAATGTCGCTGCTGACGAACTGCCGATTCATCAGATGAACGCCAATGCCAATCCCAATGCCTTTGGCGGCTTGCAGGTAGATCCGACCGCGCAGATGTGGCAGGTGAATCCGGGGGCAGAAGCTGTTGACCCAGAGGATTTGGCTTCTGAATAGTACGTTCACAGACAGACAGGTTGTCGTAATCATCGGCAGCCTGTTTTTTATTCCAAACAGGAAATCACGTACCTGCTGGAAAATAAGAAAGAGAAAACTATTAACCATGTGAAGGGGCGATCCCGATGTCCATCCAGACCTATGATAACAATCAAGCGATCCTATGGGGCGAGTTCGTGATGAGCGCGTACAATTCGTTTGACAAGAAAAACCTGAATCCTGATCCGGTTGATTTTCCTGCTGGCTGGGACTTGGTGGCTAATTTGAATGTAGATGCAACCTTCGCGATTTTCGATGAAAAAGAATTCATCGGCTACATTGTCCGCTCACAGGCTGACCCGACCCAAGTGGGGATCGTGTTCCGTGGAACGGATGACATCATGGACTGGATCGATGATTTTGAATTTGCCATGGTCGATTGTGATCTGATCCCTGCAGGTGGGCGTTGTGAGGATGGATTTTACAAGATGTATAAGTCCCTGACTGCGGTTGACCGCAAGACCGGAGAGACGCTGGACTTGGCCACCTACCTGATCCGCTTCGGCAACGACGTGACCTACACCGTGACTGGTCACAGCCTCGGCGGAGCATTGGCGAACCTGATGACGGTCGTGCTCGCCAGCCAAAAGAAAAAAGTACAGAGCTATACCTTTGCCGCCCCGATGACAGGCAATCATGACTTCGCCAACACATACAACAGCCTTGTTCCTCAGAATTACCGCATCTACAACCAGCCTGACATCGTGCCAAAGGTTCCAAGCGGACTGCTCGGCTACGTACAGCTAGGCGGTGGAATTGAGATCAATTCGTTGCTTCATCCAGAGATCCGCAAGTCAATCATCTGCTACCATTCACTTGCGACATACTTGAATGTGCTTAGCTCCGGCAAATATCCGTTAGGAAGCTGCTCAGCCGGAAAATAAACCAGTGTAATTGCATGTTCATGCAAGAAAGGCTGTCCTCTGTCAATCTGACGGACGGGCAGTCTTTTTTTATCGGGAAAAATCAAGAGAAACAACGTGTGGAAAAGCTTTGCGTATCAAGAGTGCCAAAGTAACGTTTGTAAACGCTTACTTCGCCGTTTTTACAGATTGTTGTTTGGATGCGGCAGGAGTAGCATATCGTTCATATCAAGTTAATCACGCTGAATCGTCAAGAGCGGGGGAACCAATCTCAGGGGTGAATCCCACATTCGTGTGGGTAGGGCAACTCAGCTGCCCGAATCCGACAGCTAACCTCGTAAGCGTAGCATGAGGGAGGAAAACAGGATATGAATATTGTCCTCGACTGGATTTAATCTACCATTCGTTTGTTTTGTCATGCACTCTTACAAACAAATAAACGAAGGTGGAACAATCCCATGGTAAGTAAAGTAAAGCGTCTCTTAATCGGTCGTCCGATGAAATCAACCGAGCTGGCAGATGAAAAATTAAGCAAGCGAAAAGCACTCGCTGTCCTCTCATCGGATGCACTCTCATCTGTCGCATACGGCACAGAACAAATCCTGCTGGTTCTCATGGTGCTGGGGGCCACCGCCCTCTGGTACTCGATCCCGATCTCGCTTGCCGTGCTGGGTCTTTTAACCGTCCTGATTCTCTCGTACCGCCAAACGATTTTTGCCTATCCATCCGGCGGGGGCGCCTACATCGTCGCCAAAGAGAATCTCGGGCTCAACTTCGGTCTGGTCGCAGGAGGCTCCCTGCTGGTTGACTACATCCTGACCGTGGCGGTAAGTGCCTCTGCGGGGACAGATGCGATCACCTCGGCATTTCCCAGCCTGCACGAGCACCGCGTCCTGATCGCGCTGACCATGATCGCGGTCCTGACGGTTCTCAACCTGCGCGGGATTACGGAATCGGCTTCCGTCTTGGCTTATCCGGTCTACATGTTCGTGCTCGCCATCTTCGTCCTGATCATCGCGGGACTCTATCAGGTGGCGACAGGTGATGTCCATCCGGCAGCGGCTCCTCAGTATGGCACGGCTGTGCATGGGGTTACCCTGTTTCTATTGCTCAAAGCATTCAGCTCGGGCTGCTCAGCCTTGACAGGGGTAGAGGCCGTATCGAATGCCATCCCCAATTTCAAGGCACCTGCCGAGCGCAACGCCGCTAAGACCTTGGTCATGATGGGACTTATCTTAGGCGCGATGTTCATGGGCATCAGCGTGCTGGCCTACGCATATGGCATCAGCCCAAGCCCGACAGAGACGGTCGTCTCTCAGATCGCGGCAGCTACTTTTGGCCGTGGTGTGGTCTATTACGCCATCCAGACTGTCACCGCAGCGATCCTGTTCCTCGCCGCCAACACCGCTTTCTCAGCGTTTCCACTGCTCGCTTTTATGCTGGCAAAAGATAAATTCATGCCGAATATGTTTACCGTACGCGGTGACCGTCTCGGCTTTTCCAACGGGATTATCGTGCTGGGCGTCCTGTCTGCACTACTGGTCGTGATCTTCAATGGTCACACCGAAAGTCTCATCCCGCTCTATGCCGTAGGGGTGTTCATCCCATTCACGCTCTCCCAATCCGGCATGATGCGCCGCTGGATTACGACGAAGCCTTCAGGGTGGGGTTTGTCATTTACGATCAACACCATCGGGATGCTGACCACGCTGACGATCACCTTGATCTTTATTTTCACCAAGTTCTCACAGGTCTGGCTCGTCTTCCTGTTCGTCCCGGCGATGATTATGATCTTCAAAAGAATCAACCAGCACTATACCAACATCGCCGAAGAGCTGCGCATCGACATCCATAACTGCAAGCCCGAGGAAAAAGGCAGCGTCATGGTCATCCCGATCGCCGGCATCACCAAAGTGGTCGCCAGCACCATCGGCTACGCCAAGTCGCTCACGGATAACGTCGTCTGCGTCTACATCGGCTTCGACGATGAGTCGATTGAGAAGATGGAGCGCAAATGGGAAGAATGGAACCCCGGCGTCCGCCTAATCGTCCTGCGTTCACGCTACCGGAGCATCATTAAGCCGCTGGTCAAGTTCATCGACACAGTGGAGTGGAAGACCGCGCACAATGATCACGTCACGGTGCTGATCCCGCAGTTCATCACGAAAAAGTGGTGGCATACGTTTCTGCATAATCAGACAGGGCTGTTGATTCGGGCTTATCTGTTTACACGGAAGGATATTACGATTGCGACGGTGCCGTATCATTTGCATAAGTAGAAGGTTATATATTATATAGAAGAAAGAAAACCATCCGATTGGCCGAGAAAAGTGGCGGAGCGGGTGGTTTTTTGCATTTGCATGTGCTGTTGGAGTGGTTTCTGAAAAGGGTTTTGATTATTGGATTGGAATAAGTCTATAGCAGATTAAAAGCATGTGGGAACGGGAGGTTTCTTTTCTATGATTACGATTCAGAGAGCAACGGATACTGAGATTCGAGATATCATCCAAAATCACTCGGCACAGGCCATGTTTGAAGGTGGCGACGGGACTTTCAGACCGACACAGGAGCGAGTCGAGCAGTTGAACAAGACGACTCTCGAAAAAGGAGCATTCTATCTTCTGGCAAAAGACGGTGAGCAATTGGCAGGCTGGGTAATGGTCGGTTCGAACAAGGATTTCTTTTCGGAAGAGATGATCGGGTTTATTTATGAGCTGTATGTGTTTCCTGAATACAGGGGGAAAGGAATCGCCAAGGAGCTGATGACAGAGGGGATCAGTGCGCTTCGGGAAGAGGGATATGAGGAGATTCGGTTGAATGTGTTTGCTGGAAACCAAGGGGCAAAGCGTCTGTATGAGAGTCTGGGATTCCTGGATCGGCAGACGGTGATGAGCCTGCGTTAACTCTAAGCATTGAGAACCCGTATCAAAACATGGTATGCTAAACAATGGAAATTAATTGATCGCTGAAGTATCACCCCAACGACAGAAAGCGAGGACCCCACCACCATGACCATCAAAGCCTACCTCTACAATAAATGCAGCACCTGCACCAAAGCGAAAAAATGGCTCGAAGCCACCAACATCCCATTCCAAGAAATCGCCATCGTAGACAACCCGCCGACCGCTGAGGAACTGCGCACCTACTGGCAGAACAGCGGCATCGACCTGAAAAAATTCTTTAACGTAAGCGGCCAATTCTACCGCGAACTGGGGCTCAAGGACCGCTTGCCATCCATGAGCGAGGACGAGATGCTCGACCTGCTCGCCTCCAACGGCAAGCTCATCAAACGCCCGCTGATCACCGACGGTCAGACCGTGACGCTTGGCTTCAAAGAAGAAGACCTGCAAAAAGCATGGGGGAACGCCTAAGATGACAGGGGGAACAGGAAACCCACACTGGAAGCCTTCCCGCCGCTTGGAGCACATGTCGTCTGCGATCTTCACCGAAATGGCCCAGCGTAAGCAGGACGTCGCACGCCGGATGCAGGTGATTGATCTGGGCATCGGAAGCCCGGACAAACCGCCTGCACCGCATCTGATCGAGGCACTCACTCAGGCAATCCAACGGCCTGATATGTACGGCTATCCCGGCTCGGAAGGCTCTCTTGCATTCCGCCAAGAGGTAGCGCTGTGGTATGAGCAACGCTTCGGTGTGAAGCTTGATCCAGCCACTGAGGTACACTCCTTGATGGGCTCCCAGGACGGCTTGGCCCACCTTGCTTTGGCATGGACAGATCCGGGTGACATCGTGCTGGTTCCTGATCCGGGGTACCCGATCTATGCAGGCAGTGTTCATCTGGCGGGAGCGGAGCTGTATCCGATGCCGCTTCGTGCAGAGAACGACTTTTTGCCTGATCTCGACGCCATTCCGGCTGAGATTCGCCAGCGTGCCAAGTTCATGATCCTGAACTACCCGAACAACCCGGTCTCCGCTGTGGCACCGCTGTCTTTTTTTGAAAAAGTAGTGCAATTCGCAAAGGAGCACCAGATCGCCGTTCTCCATGACCTGGCGTATTCTGAGATGGCGTTTGACGGCTACCGTCCACCGAGCTTTTTGCAGGTAGAAGGGGCGCGTGACGTTGCCATTGAGATGAATTCCTTCTCCAAAAGCTTCAATATGGCAGGCACTCGCATCGCTTATGCGGTCGGGAATGCTGATCTGATCCGCCCGCTTGCTGTGGTGAAATCCAATATCGATTACGGTGTGTTTGCCCCGGTTCAGGAGATGGCCGTTGCAGCGCTTCGGGCTGACCGGCTCGGTACCGTTCCCAATCGGACGAGTGAGATCTACCAGGAGCGCCGAGATGTGCTCTTAGGTGAGCTTACGCGCATTGGGTGGGATATTCCGAGACCGAAGGCGACCATGTTCGTCTGGGCACAGGTTCCGGCGGGCTGGACGTCCCGTACGTTTGCCTTTGAGCTGTTGGAGCGGGCAGGTGTCGTCGTGATCCCAGGTGATGCCTTCGGTGCGCAGGGGGAAGGATATGTGCGGATTGCACTGGTTCAGGAGCCTGCTGTCTTAAAAGAAGTGGCAGCGAGAATCGAGGCATCCGGAATTCTTGGGCAGTCGGTATAAAGCCTGAAAAACATGGGTATTCTTTTGTAGGGAAATTCATAACCTGCTCTCATAGTTAAAATAATTCCTATATTATATTGACTATAAAAAGGGACGTTTGTTATGATATCTATTGGAAGTTGAATTACATCCTAAAATATCTTGAGGAGGTTTTACATAATGGCACAACGTCTTGTAGGTCTTCAAGCTCCTGATTTCACACTCGAAACAGCTCTTGGCAACGGTCAAGAATTCGGTAAAGTATCCCTTTCCGACTACCGTGGCAAATGGCTCGTTCTTTTCTTCTATCCACTGGACTTCACTTTCGTTTGCCCTACTGAGATCATCTCTCTCTCTGACTCTATCGAAGATTTCAAAGATCTCGATGCAGAGGTTCTCGGTGTATCCGTAGACTCCAAACACTCCCACCGCGCATGGATCAACACTCCACGCGACCAAAACGGTCTTGGTGGCCTGAACTACCCACTCGCTTCTGACTTCAACAAAACAACTGCTCGCGCTTATGGCGTACTCGACGAAGAAGCAGGCGTTGCATTCCGCGGTCTCTTCATCATCGATCCAGAAGGCGTTCTCAAATACCAAGTTGTTACTGACCTCAACGTTGGTCGTTCCGACGAAGAAACTCTCCGCGTGCTTCAAGCACTCCAATCCGGTGGTCTTTGCCCAGCTAACTGGCGCCCAGGCCAAGCTCACCTCACTGCGAAGTAATTTGGCTTTCGCAGCCTGATGTAAATGGATATCCGAAAAAAGGGTCTAACTCTCAGTTGTTAGGCCCTTTTTTCCCTATATAAAAGGAGGTTTTTCCTATGCGTTTGCGCGAAGAATTGCCAGATTTCCCAGGGATTACAGAATGGGTAAACGGCCAAGTGTCCAAAGCAGATCTCGCAGGTAAGCCTGTCCTCGTTCACTTCTGGGCAGTCAGCTGCTACATGTGTAAAGAATCCATGCCACAGATCAATGAATGGCGTGAAAAATATGCCGACAAAGGTCTGCGTGTCATCGGGATTCACATGCCGCGCTCTGAGGCTGACACCAACATCGAGACGATCAAGGAAACCATCCAACAGCACAACCTGACTCACCCAATCGCGATCGACAACGAAATGAAGACGGTCGATGCGTTCCAGAACGAATATGTACCAGCTTTCTACCTGTTCGACGAGACTCTTCAGCTCCGCCATTTCCAAGCAGGCGAAAAAGGTCTGAACCTCGTTAAAAAACGTTTACATCGAATTTTGGGGATTGAAGAGGATTCCCAGTAATTTTGTCCAATACTGTTAAGGGAACATATTTCCGTGTAGATTGAATAGGAGGAACGTAAAGATGGAATTTCCAAAAGAACTGCGCTACAGCGAAGAGCACGAATGGGTACGTGTAGAGGGTAACAAAGCGTACATCGGCATCACCGAGTTTGCGCAATCTGAGTTGGGGGACATCGTGTTTGTAGAACTCCCAGAAGTAGGCGCTACAATTAAACAGGATGAGCCATTCGGCAGCGTTGAATCCGTAAAAACCGTTTCTGAGCTGTATGCACCTGTAACCGGTAAAGTGGTTGAAGTTAACCCTGAGCTGGAAGGTTCCCCTGAGCTCGTGAACTCATCTCCATATGAGCAAGCTTGGATGATCGTGGTAGAACTCTCCGACGCATCTGAACTTGATAAACTCATGGACGCTGACAAATACGCAGCAATGGTTCAAGAGTAATCTACATAGCCCTGACAGGGTATGAGACCAGTTCGTCATGAACTGGTCTTTTTTCTTTTTGTTACCCTTTTGCAACGATTTATCGGGAGAAATTGGCTAGAATGAAACCATGAAAGAGAACCTGATAAGGTTGGGGAGAAAGGGTGGAATGTAATATGAGAAAAACATGGTTGGTGGCAATGTGCGTCTTTGCCCAATCTTTGGCGGGATGCGAGGTACTTGCCTCTCCGAATGAGCTGATCAAGGCTCCGGCACTTGATGCGGGATTGAAGGAAGTCAATCAAGCGGTGATGGAGTATCTGCCGGCTGGTGCCAAGTTTGCAGTGCCGCTTACACCACGGGAAGCCGGGGCGGTTCAGCAGGTTGATCTGGACGGGGATGGGAGGGACGAAATCCTCGCTTTTTACAAAAAAGAACCCAATCTGTATCAATTGGGACTGCTGGTTTTGACGAAGGGGAATAGCGGCTGGGAGAAGGCTGCTGATTTTACAGGGGCAGGTCTTGATTTTCACAACGTCCAAACGACCGACCTGACGGGAGATCATCATCCCGAACTGATCGTCGGGATGCAGGCGGAGGAAGGGATGGACCGTGAACTCACCGTCTACACCATGAAGGGGAAGCGTGTTCAACCGTTGTGGAAGCAGACGTATGCGAACATGGCTGTGGGCGACCTGGATGGAGATGCTCAGGCAGAGATCGTGCTGGTGCAGCATGACCGTGAACAATTAACCGCCCGTGCTGAATTGTATCAGATGAAAAATCAGCAGATGACCAAACAAACCGAGACCCCACTGGACGGTAGCGTGAATCTCTATACCCAAGTGATGATCGGAAAAGCAACACCTGCCAAACGCGGGGTGTTTATTGATGCTGGCTTGGGGGCTCACTCTGCTGTCACGGATTTGTTATTCTATGAAAAGGGAACTCTCGTCAATGCCTTTGCGAGCAACCCGGATGAAGGTAATTCGGTCACGTTCAAAGCGTACCCCCTGGACTCCATGGACGTAAACGGTGATGGGATTGTAGAGATCGGAATGCAGACAGAGCCAGCCGGGTCAGAAGGCCAGGCCATGGTCGAGATCCCGTGGATTCAATCTTGGTATCAATGGACGGATAAAGGGTCGCTGAAGCTTATCTCCGAGAACTATGCGGATTATTATAATGGGTGGGAATGGAAGATTCCTACGCAATGGATTGGACATTATACGGTGAAAAAACAAGAGAATGCCACGGAGAAGACAGTGGAATTCTTTTATCTGGATCCATCAGGTGTCGTGCGGGACAGCTTTCTGAAGCTGGGCATTACAGCAAAAGACCCTGCCAAAGACGAGGAACGCGGTGTTCGCTATGACCGGACACACATTGAGCTTGGTGAAAAAGGTGGCAAGGTCTATTGGGCTGAATGGGAGAATCCAGGGTATTCTCAAGGATTGAAGGAAAATGCGTATAAGCAGCTTCTTTTAGATGAAAACGAAATCCGTAAGCACTTTGAATGGCTGCATTAAGAGGAAGTCTAAGGAACGAAAAATAGGAAAGAAAAAGAGAGGGAAAAAGATGAAGGTGCTCCTCTTAGAAGATGAGCCATCCATCCGTGATTTTGTCCGAATTAACCTCAAGCGTCAAGGCATCGAGATGGTAGAAGCGGCCACGGGGGAAGAGGTAATGAAGATGGGGATGGGGATGGAACTGGCCGGGATTGATATTGCCATTCTGGATGTGATGCTCCCGGGAATCGGTGGGGTGGAGGTGTGCCGCACGCTTCGCTCCCGGTTCCCGAGGATGGGGATCATCATGCTGACGGCACGAGGACAAGAACGTGACAAGGTAATGGGATTGGAAGCGGGAGCAGACGACTATGTGGTTAAACCGTTTAGCCCTGTTGAATTAGTGGCGCGAATCAAATCATTATACCGTCGTCTCTATCCTGCGCTTGACTGCTCCGCTGACGTGATCGTCGCGGAGCCTTTCACGTTGAGACTGGGGGATAAGACGTTGCTTCGCGGGGGACAGGGGATTGAATTGACCCCGAAGGAATTTGCGATTATCCGGCTTTTGATGGAAAATGCGAACAAAGCTGTCTCGCGGGACGAGATCTTGACTGCGGTCTGGGGGAAGCATTTTGTTGGTGAACTGAAAATTGTCGATGTCAACATGAGCCGGATCCGTCAAAAGATCGAAACGGACCCCGCACATCCCCGTTATATCGAAACAGTCTGGGGGCACGGCTATTTGTGGAGGAGGGAGTCATGAGTGGCTTGCAGGGCCGAATGCTTAGGAGCTTCGGCTTTATTCTCGTATTGGTCGTTGTGCTGCTGGAGGTCGCTTTTCTCTGGACGGTTCGCCTGTACTACTATGGCAGTGCCAAACAGTTTCTGATCCAAAGAGCAGAGACGGCCACCGCCTTTTATAATCAATATCTGCCCGGGTATGAGCTGAAGGAAAAAGCGGAGTCGATCTTAGAAAATCTATCGCAAAATGAAGTGGCGAAGATCGAAATCATTGACTACCAAGGATTCGTCCTGCTTGACTCCTATGGCTTTTCAGGGACGACGAGGGTGACAACACCTGATGTTGCTATCGCGTTGCGCGGGAATACAGGGTTTTGGCAGGGCTATGATGATAAGACACAGGAACAGCTGATGGCTGCGTCCCTGCCTCTGAAGGACATGGATCGTACTCTTGGCGTGCTACGCTACGTGATCTCCGTGGAGCCGTTGCGGGAGGAGGTGTGGTCCATCAGTTTGACCGCGATTGGGATTGGAGCGATTGTCATTCTCTTTTCGCTCGGGCTTAGTGCGGTATTTGCCTATCGGATCATACAGCCGATCAAGGAGCTGACGGAGATGACCAGCCTTCTGCCCAACGGCAACTTTTCCTACCGGGCCACCAAAAGGTATCAGGATGAAGTAGGCACCTTGGCTGATACCTTTAATCGGATGCTGGAGCGATTGGGCGAACATGAAAAGCTTAAGAATGATTTTATTTCATCCATCTCTCATGAATTGCGTACACCTCTGACTTCTATTAAGGGATGGAGTGAAACGTTGTTGACAGGAGACATGGACAATCATGAGGAATTGAATCAGGGTCTTACGGTCATCACCAACGAGACGAATCGTTTGGCTGCTTTAGTAGAAGAGCTCCTTGATTTTTCAAAAATACAAGGGGGAGAAATGAACCTGCACATCACGGAGTTTGATATGGCCGAACTTCTTCAATTTACGTATCAGCAGTTCAGCCAGCAGGCAAGACAAAAAGGAATCGCGCTCTCATTGACAACAGATTCGGCTATACTGATGGAAGGGGATGCTCACCGTATCAAACAGATTTTGGTCAATCTGCTTGATAACGCTCTGAAATTCACGTCCGCACAGGGACAGGTGGACATCACCGGAAGCAATGAGGACGCGTACGTCTCTATTTGCATTCGTGATACAGGTGAAGGAATCGCTGAGGAAGAATTGCCGAGAATCACGGAAAAGTTCTACAAGGGAAGCTCGCAACAGTCGGGAAGCGGACTGGGATTGGCGATTTGCCAAGAGATTGTGGCACGTCATCATGGCAAGATGGTGATCGAGAGCCGGATTGGAGAAGGGACGAAGATCACGCTCCTTTTGCCAAAGTTTTTCCTCAGGGGAAAAGGAATAGGCATCTGAATCAGACATGAAGTATAATAAAAAGAAAACCGAGAAAGATTGGGGATGCTGGAATCAATTAAGCGTAGAGAATCTTCGCGTTGTGGGATACAATCATGAAGTCAGACTACAAATAAAGTTCCTATCTATGTAATTATATATAGGCAATTATGGGAGGGAAACGTATATGAGTTTTTGTTGTGGAGCTAGCATGTTAGGGTCGTTTGGAACATTACGCCACTACAAAACACTGGTACACAATGTACCGATCGTGTACTGCCCGGTTTGTGACAGAATGGATGTTCATCCCGCAGTAGAAGGAGAATTTGAAATTCTTGTCGAATACGCACAAGGAGATAATGCGTCCGAAGTCGATTTTTCCGATTTCGTTAACATTGATCATATGCCTGAACTGTTTGAGAACTGCAGCATGACCGATCAGGGCAATTACGATGAAGTGTTGAAACACCAGATCGACATCGCACTCGATCTGCTGGGTGTCGCCAAACAAATCAACAACGAAGATTGGCAGCTCGAATTAAAAGACCGATTGCAAAAACTAAGTGAGCGGTTGCGAAAATACAACAAGCGCGCCGAGTCTACGCGCAGCGCCTAACGATTCAGTTTCGAGGCGGGATAGGCTTGTATGTAAGAGAGAGACCGTGTAGGAGGATTGTTCCATGTTTCAACTGCAAGGAGTTCACCACATTGCCCTCAATTGCCGCAATGTGATGAACGTGGCTCGTTTTTTCCAGGAGATACTCGAAGTGCCTATATCTCTCGAGCAGATTGTAGACGGCAATCCTGTCTACTTCTATGTGGGCTCTCACACGAGAATTGGACTCCATCCGTGCAGTAAAGAATTGAACAACGGCAGTGTCGGACATGTGGATCATATCGCGTTTTCGGTACAGACCCGCGATGAACTGGATTACCTCGTGGACAAGCTGGAAGCCTGCAACATCTGCTACCGCGGGCCGATTGAGCGCCCGACCAGCTACAATCTTTACTTTGAGACACCGGATGGTCACCACTTGGAAGTACGTCTTGATAAAGATGAAAATGATGATGACGCCTAATCGCGGGCGTCTTTTTTTATGCCTTTTTGGTGCTTGCAGATATCGTCGAGAAGTTCTTCGCTTCCCCGACATCGACCGACAGAGGCTCCCTTGGCTCGTCAAAGGATTCGACTCGACCGTGCCCGAATTCTTGGAACAAGGAAAAATCAGAGCGGAGGAGTGGGTCGTATGAGTACAATGATGGCGGTTTTGGAAAAGTTTCAGGAGCGTGTACAGCGAAAAGGATATCTGCAAATCATCATGCGTGGCTGGGACAAACGGGTGGGTGTGATCGTGGAGGACAGTGGAGAGCGCTTATGCATGACCGTCTTGCAGGGACGTCTGGTATCTACGGTCTGGCAAGGCATGGAGGAGCAGCCTGTGGATTTGGTGCTGTCGGGCAAAGCGGCTGACTTTGTCCAGCTGTTCGGCGGAGACGAGCTGACTTATGTACATGCCAAGCAAACGGTGAAAATCGTAGGTACGGTTCGTGATCATTTGAAGCTGGACACGCTACTTCGGCTGACGGCGGAGAATGAGATGGTAAGCGCCTGATTTTTTTAAAGAAGGCTCTGTCTTTTGCTACAATGAAGGAAAGAAGATTCTGGAATTGTGGCGGAGGATGAGATGAGACGATTGAATCCAAAAGTAGATTTTGTGTTTAAACGGATCTTTGGCACGGAAGAGAATAAAGACATTCTGCTGGCTTTCCTCAACGCGATCCTGCATCCCCCTGATGGGCAGGATTTGACGGAGATTGCTCTGCTTGATCCACATCTGAATCCAGATATGGTCGGCGATAAGACATCGATACTGGATGTACGGGCGATCACAGCCGCAGGGATACCGATCAATATTGAGATCCAGCTGTTTAACAAGTACAATATTGAGAAGCGGACGTTGTATTACTGGGCCAAGCTCTATCAGGAACAGCTGGAACAAGGTCAGAATTACCGTGAGTTGAAAAAGGCGGTAACGATCAATATTGTCGATTTTAACTGTCTGGAGACCGATGAGTTCCACAGTGTCTTTCGTGTCAGGGAAGATAGGACAGGGCAGCTCTTGACCGATGATCTGGAGATTCATTTTTTAGAATTACGGAAGCTTACGAGCCAGCAGGCCATGCCGAATGAGCGTCTCATGAAATGGATGATGTTCTTGCAGGCAGAGAATGAAGAAACACTGGAGGGAGTAGCCATGGACGAGCCAGCGATTCGTAAAGCCGTCGATGTGTTGAAATTCCTGAGTCAAGATAAAGAGACACGGCGACTGTTTGAGATGCGCGAGAAGGCGCTGAAGGATGAGGTGTCGATGATTCACGGGGCTAAGGAGGAGGGGGAGGCTAAAGGCAGAGCAGAAGGTATTTCTCAAGGCATCGCCCAAAGCAAAGCCAAGATCGCCAAAAACCTCATCTCCCTCGGCATGGATGATCATCTCATCGTCCAAGCCACGGGATTGACCCCTGCCGAGATCGACCAACTCAAAAATCAACCAACCGGGTAACCATCTGAGCACACTTTCCATATTAGGGAAGTGTGCTTTTTCTGTTATAATAACCCCAAGGGATGGTGAGAAACGTTGAAACAAAATCGACTGGGGAGAACGGGCCTGACTGTTTCCCATTTGGGATTCGGGGCTATGCATCTCCCGAAGATTACACAGGAAGAAGCCAATCGTGTCATGAACTATGCGCTTGACCGAGGTATTACCTATATTGATACGGCAGCGGCCTATGGTGACAGCGAGGAAAAGCTGGGCCATGCGATCAGCCACCGCCGTACAGAATTCGTGTTGAACACCAAGACGAACAAGCGCACATACAGCGAAGCCAAGCAAGAAATAGAGAACAGCTTGCGCAAACTAAAGACTGATTATATTGACATCGTGCAGATTCACTATGTCAACTATGTCAAAGAATATAGACAGGCAAAAGAACCAGATGGCGCCATCCGTGCCGCAGAAGAGATGAAAAACAAAGGATATATCGGACACATCGGGATCACGGGTCACCGTCCCGAATTGCTGGCCAAGTGGCTGCGCGATTATCCGTTTGACACGGTACTGTTTCACCTCAGCATGGTGCAGCCGTTTGCCGCTAAAGAAATGATGCCGACCGCAGAAGAGTTGGACGTGGGTATGATCGCGATGAAGCCTTTGTCTGGGCCATTCCTTTCACGCGTCACCGAAGCGATTCGTTACTCGGGCAGCTCCAACGCCCACGTGATTTTATCTGGTATGAAATCGATCGAAGAAGTAGATATGAACTTCGCTGCATTGGATCGGGAGGTGGACGAAGCAGAACGTGCGGAGCTGTTCGCTATGGCGGAAGGGCTTGGGGAACACAATTGCCGCCGGTGCAACTACTGTTCCTGTCCGCTCGGCATCCGTATACCAGATACCCTGATTCCATCCCGCTACCGTGACAAATTCGGATTCCTTGCAGCGGGGGAAAAGCTTTGGCAGGACTCGGCCGCACACTTTGCTGCATGTCTTGCGTATGAACCATGCCGTGAGAAGCCGCTGTGCCAACAGGCCTGTCCGTACCACCTGCCGATCCAAGACGAAATTCGCCGCCTGACAGAGGAGCATTAAAAAAAGGAGACTGGAGATCATGACTACCCAATCGCTTACCGATACGATTCAACAACGCCGTGAACAGATTTTGTCAACCTTTCATCACCTGCATGCCAATCCGGAGATCAGCTGGCAGGAGGTTCAGACTACCGTTTATCTGAAGGAACGGATGGAAGCACTGGGCTTGCGTGTCACTACTTTTGATGACTGTACCGGATTGGTGGCAGAATGGGGCCAAGGCAAGCCGGTTGTCGGACTTCGTACAGATATCGATGCGCTCTGGCAGATTGTTGACGGCGAGTGGCGTGCCAACCATTCATGCGGGCATGATGCGCATATGACCCTGATCGTCGAGACTATTGAGACGCTCAAAGCATCCGGCTTTGAACCAAAAGGAACACTGAAGATCCTGTTCCAGCCGGCAGAGGAAAAAGGTACAGGCGCACTCAAGCTGATTGAAAAAGGCGTCTGTGACGATATCGAGTATCTCTACGGCGTCCATCTGCGTCCAAACGAGGAGATGGGTTCAGGCTTTGCGGCACCGGCGATCTACAACGGAGCAGCACAGTTTATTGAAGGAAAAATTACAGGTGTGGCGGCACACGGAGCGCGTCCACATCAAGGGATCAATGCGATTGAAGTAGCCAGCGCGATTGTGAACGGATTGGGCAGTGTCCATCCGAATCCGACGATCCCGGCGACCGTCAAGATGACGAAGCTTCATGCGGGTGGAGAGAGCTACAACATCATCCCGGATATTGCTGAATTCGCACTGGATCTGCGCGCTCAGACCAATGAACAGATGGACCTGCTGCTTTCGCGCACCCAGCAGGTGATCGAGGGTGTTGCCGCGATGTTCGGTGCTACGATCGAGTGTAAGCTTGGTTCCCGCATGGTGGCCGCAGAGGTGGATACCGATGCCAGCCGTCTGCTTGGAGAGGCGATCTTGGACGTCTTAGGTGAAGCCGGGCTGAAAAACGGACCGATTACACCAGGAGCAGAGGATTTCCACTTCTATGCCGTAGAACGTCCGCAGATCAAAGCAACCATGCTCGCACTCGGATGTGACCTCAAACCAGGTCTGCATCATCCGCATATGCATTTTGAGCGGGAGGCGTTATTGACAGGAGTCGAGATTTTGGCACGGGCGATCGTCCGTACCTTTGATGCCGCATGAGTTGGATTGACGGGTTGTATCTGGCGCTGATCGTCTGCGTGGTGTTGTTTTTGCGGGCATTATGGAGTATGATGGGAGGGAACCGGACGATGATGGCAGGCATACGTTCGCTTCGAGACGGAGATGGCTTTTTTCACCCGCTGTGGCAGGGGAGTGTTGAGGCGATTATGGCTGATGATGAACGGCACGATGCGCAGTTTGATCTGTTGGTCTATCCGGATGCGGTGTTCATCGGCTTTGCTGACGAGGGGTATCCATTCTTGTCACTGCCCGGTGAGCAGATCAGACGGGTATTCATCGAGAAGTCCAAGGTTCGCCTTGATTTTGTCCGCGATAATGGCCAGTTGATCAACTACGTCTTATACGGCACCAATGTCAAAGGGCTTGGTGAAAAAATCGAATTCATCCGCAAGCGGGCTGTAAAGCATAAATAACGCCCTCTGAGCGAACACTATTACATATAGAAGAAATACGTTTTATATCTGATTAACAAGGAAGCTGCCTGGGTACCCGACGGCGGCTTTTTTATATACCGGAACAGCCAACTGCCAACGATCTCCACCCCTATCTTGACGGACGCAAATTTTTCACATATTCGGTCAAAAAAAGTGTGGCTTATTTGATCCAATGTGATATACTAATTACAAATCAAGGAACGAAATTGATAAACACAATTTTGGGATTTAGGGGAAGGAGATCGTTAAAAATGGAAATCAAGACGGTGAAACGACTGTCCGAGGTGCTTGCCAACGCGAATGCCCGTAAAAATCTTTCTGTATCACAACTCATCGAAGAGGCAATCAAGCGTGGGGAAGGTGTCCTGACTGACAAAGGAGCCATTAATACACTCACAGGTAAATTTACTGGTCGTTCCCCTAAAGATAAATTCGTTGTCGACGAACCAAGCATTCACGACAAGATCAACTGGGGTAAAACGAACCAACCAATCACAATAGATAAATTCGATGCCTTGCATGCAGATGTGCTCAACTATCTGGAGAGCAAAGATCTGTTCGTCTTCGACGGCTTCGCAGGTGCTGACACCAACTACCGCCTGCCAATCCGCGTAGTCAACGAATTCGCATGGCACAATCTGTTTGCCCGCCAACTCTTCATCCGCCCGACAGAAGAAGAACTGGCGAGCCATGAAGCAGAATTCACAGTCATCTACGTACCTAACTTCAAAGCGAATCCAGAAGTTCACGGCACCAATTCCGAAACCTTCATCATCATCAGCTTCGAGAAGAAAACTGTGCTGATCGGTGGTACCGAATACGCAGGTGAGATGAAAAAATCCATCTTCAGCGTGATGAACATGCTCCTCCCAGAGCGTAATGTTCTCTCCATGCACTGCTCCGCCAACATCGGCCGCGACGGTGATGTGGCACTCTTCTTCGGTCTCTCCGGTACAGGTAAAACAACGCTGTCCGCAGACCCAGACCGTCAATTGATCGGTGATGACGAGCATGGCTGGTCTGACCAAGGCGTCTTCAACATCGAGGGCGGCTGCTATGCCAAATGCATCAACCTCTCCGAACAAGGCGAACCACAGATCTGGAACGCAATCGGCTATGGTACTGTGCTTGAAAACGTAGACGTAGACGCGGACACCCGCCGTGCCAACTACGACAGCGACAAATACACCGAGAACACCCGTGCAGCTTACCCTGTGGAGATGATCCCAGGTGCGGTGATCCCAGGTGTGGGCGGTCATCCGAACGTGATCATCTTCCTGACCGCTGACTCTACCGGTGTCATCCCGCCGATCTCCAAGCTCTCTAAAGAGCAGGCGATGTACCACTTCCTGTCCGGCTACACCAGCAAAATGGCAGGTACCGAGCGCGGTGTCACCGCTCCACAAAGCGAATTCTCCGCTTGCTTTGGTTCTCCATTCCTCCCGCTGCGTCCAGTCGTATACGCTGAGATGCTCGGTAAAAAGATCGATGAGTTCAACGCCCGCGTCTACCTCGTCAACACCGGTTGGACAGGTGGTCCGGTAGGTACCGGTTCCCGCATGAAGCTTGCTTACACCCGTGCGATGGTAACGGCAGCACTCCACGGCGATCTGGAAAACGTAGAATACGCAGTAGACCCAGTCTTCGGTGTACAAGTGCCAACCACTTGCCCAGGCGTACCGGCTGATGTCCTGCAACCACGCAACACATGGGCAAATAAAGACGCGTATGATCAAGAAGCCAACAGATTGGCAGGTCTGTTCCAAGAAAACTTCTCCAAGAAGTTCCCGGATGCAACGACCATTGCCCAAGCTGGACCGAAAGTGAAATAATACTTCTTCGTTCATTCGAGGTAAGCAAGAGGCGTATCAGACATGTTGCTGATACGCTTTTTTCTATCCGGCGATGAAGCCGCCTGATGACCAGCACACTTTTGATGCATCCTACAGAAAAAGCGTTCTATGCATCCGTACACATTTTTGCTACACTGTTTAAAGACTTTTTTTCTTATAGAAGAAAGGGGTAATTCGGTCATGAGCACAACCATCACCCAGCCAGCTTCCACGCTTTCGTTGAAAGAGTGGGCGGTAGCCATCAAAGCCCTTGGCGAAGGCAAACAGATCATCACGATCCGCAAAGGCGGTCTGTATGAAGAAACCCGCGATTTTAAGCTGGAAAATGATACATTCTATCTCTACCCGACGTATGAGCACCAAAAAGAAGAGATGGTCAAGCCAGCCTACCACGCTGACCTGAATGCCACTCTCGAAGGCTGGTCCATCGACAAGCCGACAGTTGACATCCTCTACTTCGCGCAAATCACCGACGATGTAGAAATCCTCGATGAAGCCAAAATCCGCGCACTCGACCCGTACCACATCTGGACGGAAGACTTCGCAGACGTACGCCTCAAGTGGAAAAAGAAAAATCCACTGCACATCCTGTTCGCCCGCGTGTACAAGCTTAATCAGCCGATCACACTCAACATCGAAGAAGCGTACAAAGGCTGCAAGTCCTGGCACAACCTGCTCGAAGACGTACCGCAGAACGGCTTCACGCCAGTGCTCTCCGATGAGGAGTATGCATCCAAGCGCGCCGAAATCATGAATATCCTCAACGCATAGAGGCCCTTTCCAAGGGCTTTCTTTTGTGGGAAAAGATGCACCAAAAACAGGGAAAACGCATACATAGTAAACATAAACGTTTAAAAAATACAGAAATAGTTTAATCCTTGCTTTGTAATAATTCTTATTATACAATAGTCATTGAGAATGGATTGAGAATAGGAGGACGGTGAAATACTAGAATGTATTTCCTGTTCGTTTCCAACCGAAACACGCAGATATAATTGGAGGAATGAAGATGGCTAACGTACATCTCGAGATAAAAAATCTTCGAGCACGCATTGAAGAGAAAGAAATCCTGAAAGGTCTTACCCTCGAAATCAAAGGTGGCGAAATCCACGCGATCATGGGGCCGAACGGTACAGGTAAATCTACCTTGGCTTCCACGCTGATGGGGCACCCTAAATATGAAGTTACTGAAGGCTCCGTATCCCTCAATGGCGAAGATGTGCTGGAGATGGACGTAACCGAGCGCGCACGCGCAGGTCTGTTCCTCGCAATGCAATATCCTTCCGAGATCACTGGTGTTACCAACTCTGACTTCCTGCGTTCTGCCATCAACGCGAAGCGCGGCGAAGGCAACGAGATCTCTCTGATGAAATTCATCCGTGAGCTGGACGGCAAAATGGGTACGCTTGAGATGGATGAATCCTTCGCACACCGTTACCTCAACGAAGGCTTCTCCGGCGGTGAGAAGAAGCGTAACGAAATCCTGCAGATGATGATGCTTCAGCCTTCCCTCTGTATTCTCGACGAGATCGACTCCGGTCTCGACATCGACGCCCTCAAGATCGTAGCAAAAGGCGTCAACGAAATGCGTTCTGAAGACCGCGGTTTCCTCATCATCACTCACTACCAACGCCTGCTCGACTACATCACGCCTGACTTCGTTCACGTGATGATGCAAGGCCGTATTGTCAAGTCCGGCGGTCCGGAACTGGCTGCACGCCTTGAAGCAGAAGGGTACGACTGGATCAAAGCAGAGCTCGGTATCGAAGACGAAACCGTTAACGCCAACTTGTAGGCGAAGGGGGCCGAAAAGATGAGCGTAGACACTCAACTCCGCTTCGACCGTGAAGCAATCACTGCCTATTCCCAAGCCAACCAAGAGCCGGCATGGTTCCTCGAGAAGCGCCTGGCTGCTTTTGATGCAGCACAGACCCTTGAGCTTCCGAAGCTGGAAAAAACCAAGCTCGACAACTGGAACACCGATCAGTTCCAACCTTTTGTCACCGCAGATAAAGCAGCGAATGCAGCTGCCCTCGATGAAGTCGTCAAAGATCAAATCGATGAAGCACAAGCATCCAGCCTGATCGTGCAAAAGAATGCTTCCGTCGTTCTGGCTACCCTCGCAGACGATATCAAAGCACAAGGCGTTATTTATACCGATATCCAGACCGCTGTCCGCGAACACGGCGATCTGGTTCAAAAATATCTCAATCAAGCGGTACAGGCAGATGAACACCGCATTGCCGCTCTTCACCAAGCCGTGATCAACGGCGGTGTGTTCCTCTACGTACCGAAAAATACCGAAGTAAGCGTGCCGCTCCAAGCGGTATACCAAGTGGCAGGCGACGGCGCACTGGTCAGCCCGCACATCATCATCGTGGCGGAGAACCACAGCCGTGTGACTTATGTAGACACCTACGTTAGCGGCGAAGGCCAAGGCATGGTGGCACAAAGCATTGTGGAAGTATTCGTCGGTGCAGGCGCACATGTTCAAGTGGCTTCTGTACGTTCCCTCTCCACAGATGTGACCGACTACACCTTCCGTCGTGCGATTGTCGAGCAAGACGGTAAAATGGAATGGATTCTCGGTGAGATGAATGCAGGTAACACCGTTGCCAACAACACCTCTGTGCTCAAGGGCCGCGGCTCTCATGCAGACACCAAATCCATCACCATCGGTCTTGGTTCCCAACGCCAAAACCTGACCTCCCAAGTACAGCACATCGGTACTCACACCGAATCCAGCATGCTCTCCAAAGCGGTTATGACGGACGAGGCTGTTGCGATTCTCAACGGTATCACCAAAATCGAAAAAGGTGCTGAAAAAGCAAACGGCGAGCAAGCGGAAAACATCCTCATGCTGTCTCCACAAGCACGCGGGGATGCCAATCCAATCCTCTTGATCGATGAAGATGACGTAAAAGCAGGCCATGCTGCATCTGTCGGCCGCTTTAGCGAAGAGAGCCTCTACTACCTCATGTCCCGCGGGATTTCCCGCAAAGAGGCAGAGCGTCTCATCATCCTCGGCTTCCTCGATCCAGTCGTAGCGGAAATTCCGGTAGAAGAAGTGCGTAACCGTCTTCGTCAGGCACTCGAAAGGAAGTTAGCGCGATGAACGTGCTTGAGGTCCGCAAACATTTTCCTATCTTGAATCAAGAAGTCAACGGGCATCCGCTGGTGTATCTCGATTCAGCGGCCACTTCTCAAAAACCGGTTCAAGTGATTGAAGCATTAGACAAATACTATAAAGAAATCAACTCCAACGTGCACCGTGGGGTTCATACCCTTGGCACCAGAGCGACCGATGCATATGAGGGCGCGCGCGAGAAAGTCCGCGCCTTCATCAATGCGAAGGAAGCAGCTGAGATCATTTTCACACGCGGTACGACTACTGCGATGAACCTGATCGCCAACGGATATGCCCGTCTCTTCCTCAAAGAAGGCGACGAAATCGTGACCACGCTGGTCGAACACCATAGTAACTTCATCCCGTGGCAACAAGCCGCCAAAGCGACCGGGGCGACCTTCAAGTTCATCCCGCTTGCTGAAGACGGAACCATCACCGTGGATGCAGTCAAAGCAACCATCACCCCGAATACCAAGATCGTGGCCATCCACCACATCTCCAACGTACTGGGTGACACCACTCCGATCCAAGAAATCGCCGAGATCGCTCATCAGAACGGTGCGATCCTCGTCGTCGACGGTGCTCAGAGCGCTCCACACAAAAAAGTCGACGTGCAGGCACTCGGCGCAGACTTCTTCGCATTCTCCAGCCACAAGATGTGCGGTCCGACCGGTGTCGGCGTACTCTACGGCAGACGCGAACTGCTTGAGAAAATGGAACCGTCTGAATTCGGCGGTGAAATGATCGACTTCGTCTATGAGCAGGATTCCACATGGAAAGAGCTTCCGTGGAAATTCGAAGGCGGCACCCCGATCATCGGTGGTGTCGTAGCCCTCGGTGCAGCGATTGACTTCCTCAACGATATCGGCATGGATGCAATCGAAGCCCACGAGAAAAAGCTCGTTCAATACGCAATCGAACAAATGCAACAAATCGACGGTCTCACCATCTACGGTCCGACTGAACACAGAAGCAGCCTAATCACGTTCAACCTGTCTGATGTGCACCCGCACGACCTCGCAACCGTGCTCGATTCTCACGGGATTGCCGTCCGTGCCGGTCACCACTGTGCACAGCCGCTGATGCGCTATCTCCAAGTCACGGCGACAGCACGCGCCAGCTTCTATCTCTACAATACAGAAGCAGAAGTGGATGCACTGATGGCAGGCTTGAAAAAAGCGAAGGAGTATTTTGGAAATGTCTTCTCTTGATGATCTCTATCGCCGTGTCATTATGGACCACTACCAAAAGCCGCGCAACAAAGGCAAGCTTGATGAAGCAGAAGGTCTGACGATCAACCTGAACAACCCGACCTGTGGAGACAGCATTTCGCTGTCGCTCAAAGTAGAGGACGGCATCGTCACAGACGCCAAGTTCCTCGGAGAAGGCTGTTCGATCTCCATGTCTTCCGCTTCCATGATGACCGAAGCTGTCAAAGGCAAGCCGGTCGATGAAGCAATCAAGCTGGCACAGGTCTTCTCCGATCTGATGCAAGGCAAGCAACCCGAAGATGACTCCCTTGACTTGGGCGACATCGAAGCCTTATCCGGCGTAGCGAAGTTCCCGGCCCGTATCAAGTGCGCTACCCTCGCTTGGAAAGCGCTCGAACAAGGTGTTCGTCAAGCCAATCAATCATAGTGCCGTAACAGCCGATCGCCCTCAAAAAAGGAGTGAACCACCATGGCAAAGAAAGCCCCTGAAATTCAGGAATATCAATATGGATTTCATGACAAGGACGTATCCGTATTCCGTACGAAAAAAGGTCTGTCCCGTGAAATCGTAGAAGAAATCTCCCGCATCAAAGAAGAGCCAGAGTGGATGCTTGAGTTCCGTCTCAAATCCCTCGAAATCTTCAACCGTCTCCCAATGCCAAAATGGGGCGGCGACCTCGACGACCTCGATTTCGACTCCATCACCTACTATGTAAAGCCTTCTGAAAAGGCTGGCCGCAGTTGGGATGAAGTACCAGAAGAGATCAAAGCAACCTTTGACAAGCTGGGGATTCCAGAAGCAGAGCAGAAGTTCCTCGCAGGTGTATCCGCTCAGTACGAATCCGAGGTAGTGTACCACAACATGCAAGAAGACCTCGAAGCACTCGGCGTTCTCTTCACCGACATGGACTCTGCGGTAAAACTTCACCCAGAGATCGTGAGAGAATACTTCGCGACCGTAATCCCACCAGCGGATAACAAATTCGCAGCACTCAACTCTGCGGTATGGTCCGGCGGTTCCTTCATCTATGTACCAAAAGGCGTAAAAGTGGAAACTCCACTCCAAGCTTACTTCCGCATTAACTCTGAGAACATGGGTCAGTTCGAGCGTACCCTCATCATCGCGGACGAAGATTCCTTCGTTCACTATGTAGAAGGCTGTACAGCGCCGATCTACTCCACAGATTCTCTCCACTCTGCGGTTGTAGAAATCATCGTCAAAGAACGTGCTCGCTGCCGTTACACCACCATCCAAAACTGGTCCAACAACGTATACAACCTCGTTACCAAACGTGCGGTTGCTTACGCGGACGCTAACATGGAATGGATCGACGGTAACATCGGTTCCAAGCTGACCATGAAATATCCAGCAGTTATCATGAAAGGCCCACGCGCAAAAGGTACCGTTCTCTCCATCGCGGTAGCAGGCAAAGGCCAACACCAAGACGCTGGTGCAAAAATGGTTCACTTGGCTCCAGACTGCACCTCCACCATCGTGTCCAAGTCCATCTCACGTGACGGCGGTAAAGTAACCTACCGTGGTCTCGCACAATTCGGACGCAAATCCGAGGGTTCCAAAGCCAACATCAAGTGCGATACCTTGATCTTGGATAAACTCTCCACCTCTGACACGATTCCATACAACGAAATCCTCAACGACAACATCACACTTGAGCACGAAGCAACTGTATCCAAAGTATCTGAGGATCAGCTCTTCTACCTCATGAGCCGTGGTCTGTCTGAAGCTGAGGCAACTGAAATGATCGTTATGGGCTTCATCGAGCCATTCACCAAAGAACTCCCAATGGAGTACGCGGTAGAGATGAACCGTCTGATCAAGTTCGAAATGGAAGGCTCCATCGGTTAATCAGGGGAGCATCTATATAGAAAAAGCGGCTTTTCCGTAAAAGGAGAGGCCGCTTTTTTCATGAGATCATGTTGTTTTATTACTGGCTATTTATTTCCAATATTAGTCGTTGACGGATGTAACTACTTTCATGTATCGTGGCGATGAGAGTATAAATTTTTGAGTCATATGGACTAGTTGGAATTCATTCATACTAAATAAGACATAGCACGCGTTCCAGTAACATGATTAGGGGGAGCGAAATGAAAAAAATAAATACCAAGGTGATACAGGCCGCGATCGGTTTTACCGTTTTGCAGCCGTTCCTGTTCGCCGATGTCAGTACCGTTTTGGCTGATGAAGCCAAGCTTAAGGCCGCAGAAGATAAGAGCGTTTACTTGTCGACTCACTACAATTCTGGTCTGGATAATCTGGGGACGCATTACATCGGATTTGCGTATCAAGGAGATGGCTCCGATGGTACTATGACCGCTTATTTAAAGTTCGATTTATCCTCTCTTGGAGCAGGAGCTAAGATCCAATCAGCCATATTGAAGCTGCCTCTTCAAGAAATGGATAATACCTCCAAACCGCCGATTATTAATGTGTGGGAATCCACTGATGACAGTTGGACGGAATCGGGTTCCACAGCAGCGGGCAAAGGCGACTCGGTCAGGTTAAATGAAACGGTTACGGATATCAGCACTCCCAAGCAGTACGATGTAACCGAATTTGTCAAAGAACAGATGACAGCTGGCGATATGAAAGCCTCGTTCGTATTGGAAGGCTGGACGACCGCTACTTATGGAGCATACAATCCGGGTGACTATGTCTACTCTTTTGTAGGATTTACGGACCGTACAGGTGCTGGATATCCCGAATTGTTGATTACGTATTCTTCCAACTCGGCTCCTACCCAAATCAATCTGTCCAACAGCACGGTAGCTGAGAATAATACCGTAGGCCAAGTGGTTGGTACGTTGAGTGCCGTCGATCCCGATGCTGATGAAACGGCTACTTTTTCGGTTATTTCGGGCGATACCGATGCATTTGAGATCTCCGGGAATCAGCTGGTGACGAAGAAAGCATTCGACTTTGAGACGAAAGCCAGTTACTCAGTCGGGGTCCGTGTCACGGATAAGGCCAATAATACGATGGACAAAACCTTTACGATTAATGTCACGGATGTGAACGAGGCTCCAACAGGCACCATCACGATTAACAGTTCGGCTGCCACGACTCAGTCATCTACTGTTACGCTGAACCTGACTGCATCTGATCCTGAGGGTCATTCGTTGCAGATGCAATTTTCAAATGACAATGTAACATGGAGCGGTTGGGAGGCATACAACCCGACCAAGACATGGAATCTGTCGGCAGGGGATGGTCCGAAGACGGTCTACATGAAGTTGCGGGATTCAAACAACCTTGAATCGCCAGTCTATTCTGACGCTATTCTGTTAGACGCGACAGCGCCGAACGGTTCAATCACCATTAATAGTGGAGCAGTGGCGACCAATTCATCCAATGTTACGTTGCAAGTAACGGGTACAGATGCGAACGGGCCTGTACAGATGCGTTTTGCCAATGAAAGTGGGTCATGGAGTTCCTGGGAACCAGTTGTCGCTTCAAAAGCGTGGACACTCTCCGCCGGTGATGGTGTAAAAACGATCAACATGGAGCTGCGTGATGCAACTGGAAATGTCAGAGCGCTCAACGATACGATTACTCTCGATACGACAGCGCCGATCGTTACCGGTGTAACCAATGGACAGGTTACGAATCAGGATGTGACGATTAGCTTCAATGAGGGTACAGCTGTATTGAACGGGAGCGTATTCGTTGATGGCACGGTTGTAACGGCAGAAAACAACTATACGCTCGTCGTTACAGATGCAGCGGGGAATACGAGAACCGTTACCTTTACGATTGATAAAACACCACCTACTGCGACATTAGGGATTAACAGCGGGGCATCAACAACGAAAACAGACAGTGTCAACCTCTCCCTGACTGGTATGCAGGGTGGAGCTGTCCTCATGCGTTTTAGTAATGATGGAACTGTCTGGAGTGGTTGGGAAAGCTTCGGGACATCCAAAACATGGACGCTTCAGAGTGGTGCCGACGGAGTGCGCACGGTTACGGTGGAACTGCAAGATGCTGCAGGTAACATCGGACAGACCAGTGATACGATCATCATGGACACGATTGCACCGGCTGGATCAGTCACCATCAATGGAGGGGCATCCCATACGAATTCTGCTACGGTCAGCTTAGATTTGGCGGGCACGGACGCGAACGGAACGGTGCAGATGCGTTTCTCCAATGAAGGCGGTACATGGAGTGGGTGGGAGAATTTCGCACCGACCAAGACATGGACGCTGTCCGCTTTAGACGGGAATAAGACAGTCAACATGGAACTGCGTGATGGAGCGGGCAATACACAGCTTTACAGTGATACCATTCAACTCGATACGGTCAGCCCGGTCGTAACAGGCGTGACGAACGGACAAGTGACCAACTCCAATGTAAGCATCTCTTTTGATGAAGGAACGGCCACCTTGGATGGTCTGCCTTATGTTGAGGGTACAACGGTGTCAGCCGAAGGTGCACACACACTAGTTGTTACCGATGCGGCAGGCAACAGCACCACCATTACTTTTACGATTGATAAAACCAATCCAAGTGGCACGCTCACCATCGCTGGCGGATCTTTGATTACCAAAGATGTGAACATCAATTTGGAGATCTCAGATACCCAGGATGCTGTGCAAATGCAGTTCTCCAATGACAATGCCACCTGGAGCGGCTGGGAAGCGGTCGGCCCTGCCAAAGCGTGGACGATTTCAGCCCCAGATGGTGATAAAACCATCTACATGAAGCTTAAGGATGCAGCAGGAAACGAGGCTGTCGTAACGACCACGATCAAATTAGACACGACAGCACCGACTGGTTCGATCAACATCAACGGTGGATCTACGCATACAGCTAGTGAGAACGTTACGCTTGATGTGAGCGGCACCGATGAGAATGGCTCAGTTGAGATGCGTTTTGCCAATGAATCCGGTAGCTGGAGTGCATGGGAGCCGGTACAATCGGCCAAATCATGGACACTCAGCAACGGTGACGGCAGCAAGACAGTCAACATGGAGCTTCGCGACCAAGCTGGGAATGTCGCAACCTATAACAAGACCATTACGCTGGATAAAACCAAGCCAGTGGTCACGGGTGTCACCAATGCACAGGTGAGCAAGACGGATCTGACCATTACATTTAATGAAGGAACGGCTACCCTGAACGGCAATCCGTTCAACAGCGGAGATGTCGTATCAGCTGAAGGGGCACACAATCTGGTGGTAACGGACGCCGCAGGTAATACGACCAGTATCAGCTTCTTCATTGACAAAACACTGCCTACAGGTTCTCTCTCCGTTAATAGCGGAGCAACCCACACGACATCGACCAATGTGACCCTGAATGTGACTGCCACAGATGATCAGGGTGGAGTCGGAATGCGCTTCTCCAATAACGGAACCGACTGGAGTGCATGGGAGCCGTTCCAATCGACGAAGAACTGGACGATCGATGCGGTGGAAGGCACACGGACAGTGTATATGGAGCTGAGCGACGGAGCAGGCAACATCAACGCCTATACCGATTCCATCGTGCTCGATACGACGAAGCCAGTGGTGACAGGTGTGACGAATGGTCAAGTGACCAATTCTAATCTGACCATCAGTTTTAATGAAGGAACGGCGACGTTAGACGGGAACCCGTTCAACAGCGGTGATCAAGTGACGGCGGAAGGCACGCATACTTTGATCGTTACGGACGAAGCCGGGAATGTCACGACCATTACATTTACCATTGATAAAACCATCCCGACCGCTACATTCAGCATCATGGCGGGAGCAGACTTCACCAATTCGACCAGTGTCAATCTGACGGTAGCGAATCCTCAGGGCGCGACTGATATGCAATTCTCCACTGATCAAGTGACATGGTCAACTTGGGAATCAGTAAAAGCGAGTACGGCATGGACATTAAGCGCAGGAGACGGTACGAAAACGGTCTACATGAAACTGCGCGATGCTGCGGGCAATTACATTATATACAGTGACACGATCATCTTGGATACAGTTGCACCGACAGGCTCGATCAGCATCAACAGTGGTGCAGCGAAAACCGGTCAGAAAGATGTGACGTTGACCCTGACAGGTTCAGATGACAATGGTCAAGTCGAGATGCGCTTCATGAATGACGGTGGCAGCTGGAGTGCATGGGAGCCATTCTCCGCGACGAAGGCATGGTCGATCCGGGAAGAGGAAGGCAACAGAACGGTTACCGTTGAAATGCGGGATCAGGCTGGGAACACTGCTTCCTTCACTGATACCATCGAACTGGATAATACCAAGCCAATCGTCACCGGTGTCAGCGAAGGACAGTTGACCAACTCCGATCTGACGATCACTTTCAACGAAGGTACGGCCACATTGAATGGCAATCCGTTCAACAGCGGAGAACAAGTGACCGCAGAGGGTTCTTATGAGCTGGTGGTTACGGATGCGGTCAATAACAGCACCACCATTCATTTCCGTATTGATAAGACCAAGCCGACAGGCGGATTCACGATCAACAGCGGAGCCAGCCATAGCCAGACCAATAACGTAACACTCGATGTAACTGCGGCTGATAACAACGGTGCGGTACAGATGCGTTTTAGCAATAACGGGGTGGATTGGGATGCATGGGAGACCGCAGCCTCCACGAAGAACTGGAGTCTTACAGGCGGCGAGGGACTCAAAACCGTTTATATGGAACTCCGTGACCCGGCAGGCAACATAGAATCCTTCACCCGTACGATCACCGTAGATACGATCAAACCTATTGTGACTGGTGTGACTGATGGACAGTCCAGCAGCACGGATTTGACCATTAGCTTTAATGAAGGGACCGCTACGCTCAACGGACAGCCTTTTGTCAGTGGTACGACCATCAGCGTAGAGGGCGACTATACACTGGTCGTGACAGACCCAGCCGGTAATAAAACGACAGTTACCTTTACTCTGGATAAAACACAACCAACCTCAGAGCTCGGAATTGCAAATGGAGCACCATTCACTGCTTCTTCCAGCGTGATGCTGTCTGTCACAGATGTGAAGAGTGGCGAACAAATGCGGTTTGCCAACGAAGATATGGTGTGGAGTGCATGGATGCCAGCCGCTTCTCTTCAGGCATGGAATCTGAGCAATGGTGACGGTGTAAAAACGGTTTATATGGAAGTGCGTGACCCAGCAGGCAATATCCACTCATCCAGCGACACGATCATCGTGGATACTACCAAGCCGACTGGATCGGTGATTATCAACAGTGGTGCCACTGTTACGAACCAGACAGGTGTGACACTTGATATCACCGCACAAGACCTGAACGGCCCCGTCCAAGTCCGCTTCTCCAATGGCGACGGCACATGGAGCGCATGGGAGTCTGCGGCTGCCACCAAGTCATGGACGCTCGACAGTACGGACGGTCTCAAAACCGTGACGATGGAAGTCCGTGATGCAGCGGGCAACATTGAGACCTTTACCAATACGATTGAACTGGATACCAAAGGGCCGATCGTCACTGGTGTTACGGATGGTCAAGTGACGAATTCCGACCTGACCATCAGCTTTAACGAAGGGACGGCAACCCTCAATGGTCAGCCGTTCGTAAGTGGAACAGCGGTGACCGATGAAGGTAACTATACGCTGATCGTCACCGATGCAGCAGGCAATGTGACGACTATCAGCTTTACCCTGGATAAAAACGCGCCAAGCGGAACCATGAACATCAACAATGGTGCAACGGCAACCAATAAAACAGCCGTCCGTCTGAACATGTCCGGAACTGAGAACTCTGGTCAGATGCGATTCTCCAACGATGGTAGCACGTGGAGTGCGTGGGAAGCGGTCAACACAACCAAGGATTGGACATTGGAGGACGGTGACGGAACCAAAACCGTCTATGTACAACTTCGCGACCAAGCGGGCAATATCTCGTCTGGCAGTGATACCATCGAGCTTGACACTACAGCACCAATTGTCAGCGGTGTAACAGATGGTCAAGTGACGAATTCCGATCTGACCATCACCTTCAATGAAGGAACAGCATTGCTCAACGGTCAACCGTTTACGAGTGGAGCCACCGTCTCGGCAGAAGACAGCTACACACTCGTGGTCACCGATGAAGCAGGCAACGAGACGACCATCCGCTTCACCTTGGACAAAGACGCGCCTAACGGAACATTCCAGATCAATAATGGTGCAGCTGTAACCAACAAAACCGATGTCATACTCAAGCTGGATGGCGTACAGGGCTCAGCAGAGATGCGTATCTCCAATGACGGTACGACCTGGACAGCATGGCAGGCCGTCACGTCCACAACACCATGGACACTGGAAAATGGTGATGGAGAAAAGACTGTCTATCTGGAAATCCGGGACCAGGCAGGGAACATTGCGTCCATCAGTGACACCATTCTATTGGATACCACCCCGCCAAGCGTAATGGGTGTAATCAATGGAGAGACGTATGATGAGCCAGTCACGGTCACATTCAGCGATGGATATGCAACGCTCAATGGTGAAACATTCACCAATGGCGGCACAGTGAGTCAAGATGGTGAGTATACCCTTGTCGTGACCGATGAAGCAGGCAATACAACTTATGTCCGTTTCACAATCAAACAAGACGCGGTCGTGATTACAGGTACGATCTCCATCAACAATAATGCACCTGTCACCACGTCCCGTGATGTCGTCCTCACCCTCAGTGCAGATAGCGGTGACCGTGCAGACGATCTGTACATGCGCTTCTCCAACGACAATGACAACTGGATTGACTGGGTGCCTTACTCTTCTACCTACGAGTGGACGCTTGATCCGTCATTTGGTCTCAAGACCGTCTACATGCAGCTAAAAGATAAGGAAGATCACATCAGCGCTACGGCTAGTGACACCATCCGCTATGAATCTGAGGATACGACTGATCCAGACGACTACATCGTCTTTGGTCAGGAAGATGAGACGCTTACCTTATCTGTTACGGATTTCGTCTACGAAGGCGACTTGGCGAAAATCAAGATCACTTCGCTGCCAGACCATGGGGAGCTGCAGCTTGATGGTGAAGAGGTAGAGGCTGGTCAAGAGATTGATGCAGATGATATCAACGGACTCGCTTTTGAACCGGACCGCAACTGGTATGGTGAAACTGGCTTCGGCTGGGCAGGAAGTGGAGACGGCGAGGAGTATTCCCGTCCGGCACGCATCTTGATCCGTCTCGAACCGGTCAATGACGCTCCAGTGGCTAAGTCAATCCGACTCACAACAAGAGCAGGAAAACCTGTCGACGGCACATTCCAAGCAAGTGACGTGGAAGACGATAAGATTACGTACCGAATCGTAGAGCAGCCAGAAAGCGGACGACTCGAATTCGATGCCCGTACAGGGGAATTCCGTTTCTACCCGCAATCCGGCAACTACGAGGAAGTGACTTTCACCTACCAAGCGTTTGACGGTGTGACCGCCTCCGAAGAAGCGACCGTTACCATCGTCAACCGTAAATCTAGCAACAAACCGGATGATAAAGATGACAACCGCAATAACGGCAGCAATGGCAACAGCAACAACAGCGACGAGAAGCAGGATAATCCGATCGTTGATGTAGGCGGTGCGGAAGACAAACAAGTCGTTTTCGCAGGGGCACGCCTGACCGACGACAAAGAAACGCTCGCAATTGATTTTGACGACAAGCGAATGACTCAATGGATCGACAAAGACCCGAGCAGACGGATGTCCATCACCAGCTTGGTAACTGTGCCGACGATCAAGTTGACTTTTGAAGCGAAGAGCATTCAGAACCTTCAACAGAAAAACAAAGGCATCGATCTGATCGCACATGAAGGTGTCTATCAGTTGCCGTTGGAGCAGCTTGACCTTTCTGCGATTCGTTCCCAATTGGGAGATCAGGTATCCTTAGACGGTATCACCATCACCGTAACCGTCAACCAGACCACGGACGACAGCCTTGAGAAGATCAAAGCGACGCTCGGCCATTCTCAAGCTGTGACGGTTGTATCGGGCAAGGGCTATCATATCCAAGCTGTGTCTGGAAGCCAGTCAGTCGGGATCAACCGTTTTGATCAATATGTGCAGTCCAGAGTGGAGCTTCCCGCGTCCAGTGGCTCTATCTCTACAGCCGTCATGCTGCTGCCGGATGGGACCGTTCAGCCAGTACCTACCAAAATCGTACAAGAGAACGGTAAACAAGTAGCGATTATCAACAGTATGACAAATGGCGAATTAGCCTTTGTCTCCAATACCAAATCATTCACAGACATGAATTGGCACTGGGCGGCGACCGAGGTGAACGCATTAGCATCCCGTCTCATCGTCAATGGTGTGGATGCGAACCGCTTTGCACCAGACAGACGAATCAACCGTGCCGAGTTTACAGCCATTCTGGCGCGTGGATTGGGACTGTGGAGTGCCGGCGGGCAGGGTGGATTCGCGGATGTATCCAGTCAAGACTGGTTCTCCCGTCCAGTAGATACTGTGGCTGGATACGGAGTGGTCAGCGGATACGGCGATTCCAACTTCCGTCCGAACCAAGAGATCTCCCGTCAAGAAGCGATGGTACTGATCGCGCGGGCGATGAAGCTGGTCGGCATGCAAAACACCATGCCGCAGGAAGAGATCGACCGTGTGCTGGCATCTTACTCCGACAGCCAGCAGATCAGCTCGTGGGCGAGAGAATCAGTGGCTCTCTGCGTCACTTCCGGGATCGCAGTCGGCAATCACAACAAGCTGATGCCAGAAGGATCGATCACGCGTGCGCAGATGGCGACCATGATCATGAGACTTTTACAAAAAGCACAATATGTCTAAAATAAGATTCAAGGAGTATGCCATGGAGACGATTCTCCATGGCATTCCTTGACAAAAAAAGTTGTACATACTACGATCAAAATATTAAGAAAAATAATATGAGAGGTACTATGATCGAAACACGAGTGGCTCTGACCGAAGATGATCCTTTTTTATTTGAGGTATACGCCAGCACGAGACGGGAAGAAATGGAGCAGTGGGGGTGGGACGAGGCGCAGCAGGTTCCTTTTTTGCGCATGCAGTTTGATCTTCAGACCCGTTCCTACCAGATGCACTATCCAGGGCTTGACCGTAGAATCATTCTGTATGAGAACACCCCGGTTGGCCGTATTCTGGTAGCCCGGTTGAATAATGAATGGGTACTCGTTGACATCTCTCTTTTACCTGCTTATCGGGGCAGAGGAATCGGCACGCGCCTGATTGCAGAGCTGCAACAGGAAGCTGCCGGATCAGACATGCCGGTACGCCTGAGTGTGTCCCATACGAATCCACGAGCCCAACAGCTATATACGAAGCTTGGATTTATAGCCGTCGCCAGCAATGAGATGCAGACGAGCATGGTCTACGGAGGTTCGAGCCTTCCACCCCAATCCGGCTAAGGAGTGAGAATTATGGAAGAACTAAGCTATGCTGCTTTTTTAGAGCAAGTCAATACCACCTTCACCATTGTGTCTCCCGATTCCACGCAATCCGTGGAACTGACTTTAATAGAAGCAGTGCAAACGTTGCGAGATGAGAGACACGAGAATTTTTCACTGATGTTTCAAGGTCCCCTGCAACCTCAGTTGCCACAGGGGAACTATCGTTTTGTCCATGAACAAATGGGGGAACACATCATGTTTATGGTCCCGGTTGGACAGAGACAAGACGGGATGCGTTACGAAATTATTTTTAGCCGTATGCTGACCTAACTATGTTTCACACCTGTACGTCATCAAAACCATCTTGAAAGGAGACTCATATGGAACAGTACGTAGGAGAAATCAGAATGTTTGCCGGTAACTATGCTCCAACGGGTTGGGCTTTGTGTAATGGTCAAATCATCAGCATCGCAGAAAATGAATTACTCTTCGCCTTAATTGGCACGATCTACGGGGGAGACGGACAGACCACCTTTGCTCTTCCTGACCTGCGTGGCCGTGTGCCGGTACATACGGGACAAAATCCACAAACCCAAACCGTCTATAATCTTGGCGCAAAAGGCGGCGTAGAGACCGTACAGCTTACTTCTAGCCAATTGGCTGCCCATACGCACACGGTAAAAGCAAGTGCAACGCTAACCACCAACGTGCCAACAGGTGCATTATGGGCCAAGGGAGGCGCCAATCGTTTTTCGACGGTTGCACCGGACGGAACGATGAATGCTACTCTTGTCAGCTCCATTGGCGGCAACCAGCCTCATGACAATATGATGCCGTATGTGCCGATCAACTTTATCATCGCGGTGGAAGGACTTTTTCCAAGCCAACCATAAGAGCAAAAAGGAGGAAGGATCATGGCAGAATCGTTTATTGGCGATATTCAAGCTTTTGCTTTTAATTACGCGCCGAGAGGCTGGGCACAGTGTAACGGACAGATCTTGCAGATTAACCAGAATCAGGCTCTGTACGCGATTTTAGGGACGAAATTCGGTGGCAACGGAGTCACTACATTTGCATTACCTGACTTGCGTGGCCGTGTGCCTGTCCATACAGGTAATGGAGTGACGCTTGGTCAATCAGCAGGTGAGGAAGCACATACCTTGACGGTCAACGAAATCCCTGCTCATACCCATGTCGTCTCAGCCAGTACAGCAGCAGCCAATCAAAAGCCAGCCCCAGGAAATGTCTGGACAACCACAGCTGCGGCCAAAGGGAATGTATACGGAACCGACACGAGTATATCGATGGGAAGTGCTCTGACGACCAGTGGGTCAAGCCAAGCCCATCCGAACATGCAGCCATATACTGTACTCAACTATTGCATCTGCATCATGGGATATTTCCCAACACAAAACTAAAGGAGGTAGAGCCGAATGGAACCGTATGTAGGCGAGATTCGCATTTTCGCAGGAAATTTTGCGCCAAAAGGCTGGGCGTTTTGTAATGGACAGCTGATGCCACTTATGCAGAATACTGCTCTCTTCTCCATTCTGGGTACGATGTATGGCGGTGATGGCAAGAATACGTTTGCTCTGCCGAACTTACAAGGCGCAGCACCGATGCACCAAGGACAAGGACCAGGCTTGACAGCGCGCACACAGGGAGCGGTTGGCGGTTCAGCGAATGTGACGCTGCTAACGACTCAAATTCCAGCACATAACCATATCCCTACCTGCCAAAGTACAGCTGGTACCAATGACCCAACCAATGCGACTTGGGCGACCATCCCAGCTTCCCCAACTATTACGGCTATGTACGTAAACAGTGGTCCGAATACGGAAATGGCACCGACAGCCGTTGCAGTGACAGGCGGTAGTCAACCCCACAATAATATGCAACCATACCTCGGACTTAATTTTATCATCGCGCTCCAAGGGCAATTCCCTCCGCGTTCCTAATAGGAGAGGGATTTTTCTAACCAAAAAAGCGGCAACCCCTTGTGGATTGCTGCTTTTTTTATCTGTAGACAAATTGCTATTTCGTGGTTGACCGGGACTATTCACCTATGCTATTATTCTTATTGTGTTCGACGAGTTCGACAAACATCTACAAATTCCGTGGATAATCTCCAGCTTCATCACTATGGCGGTCGTGGCGAAGTGGCTAACGCATCGGATTGTGGCTCCGACATTCGTGGGTTCGATTCCCATCGATCGCCCCATAACCTTGTTAACCAATCTCTGTTGAGAAAGTAACTAGACTTTCTTGGCGGAGATTTTTTATTATGGAAAAGAGTAAACATGGGAATGAACATAGACCGACTCACGAAAAGGAGCAGAACTGATGAAACTCGTGGATATCATTCTCTTGACCGTGATCGCCCTCGTCCCACTGTCGATGCTGATCCGATTGATCCGTACCAGACGGCACTCCCGCCAGCCATGGGTGACGAACCACAAGATAGGAGCCGTGGAAGTGACGATGGAAGAGACCGGACAGGAGCGCATAGAAGAACAAAAAGAGCTGCAGGAGCAAACCGTTCAGGGACAGCAGCAACCGGGCTTTACTCCGCTCCCGTTGCTTCCTGACACGATCCGCCATTACAGCTCCTTTTTTCATACAAATCCAGATTTCATTACGGATCCTGCCGATAGTGGGGTGCCGATTGCGATCTTTCCTCCGAACCGACGGAGGGGCTGGTGGACATACGCCACGGCAGGGCTATCTGCTGAGACAGGCAGTGAAATCCTGCTCTGTGCGTATGAGCCAGATGATGGCTTGATTGCTCATCTCGGCCGTACAGTTGAACTGGTGCGTCGTCACGTCGCGGTCCATCAACACTCATCTCAGCAGGAAAACAACCACGACCTTAACCAGAGCATCCATTGGCAGGACGATTCCGGCATCGAATCAGGCTATTCCCAGCAGGACGCAGACACCGAATCAGGCTATTACCAACAGGATGGCTCTGGCACCGAATCATCCTTTGATCAGAGGATCAATCCAGAAGCCACCCCAAGCCACCCCTACACGCTCCAACCCGGCGACAGCTTCGCCCTGACAGAGCCGATCATCCAGACCTCACAGCTCACCTCGCTGCTTGTGACCCATCCCTATTTTGAAGAACCCGGCTTCGAGTATTACACCGACGGCCTCTCTGTCATCGAGTTCCTCGCGCTGATCCCGATCACGCCCGCCGAGCAGGAGTGTCTCCGACGTCACGGGTTGGACGCGCTGGAGGATGCTTTTGCAGCAGCAGAGATCAACACCCTCGACTTTTCCCGTCCTTCCGTCATCTGACCCAGAGCCGATTATCTGAACATCGACCCCAAGAGCGGATAGTCAAAATGACGGTCATTCACCGCATAAATAATCCCCTTGATCGGATAGTAGAGGCTTATCAATCCAAACAGAATCGCAAACGGTATTCCGATCAAAAAGACCGACAAAAACATCGATACCGCAATCAAAGCTCCCATTACCATATGAAAAATCAACGCTTGAACCGCAATATTTTTCGTCTCACGGTCACCCGCGATCACCAATACAATGATCGGCACCAGAATCGGAGCAAAAAACGTACTCGCATGGGTCAGAACGCGTAAAACACTGGTATTCACAGGACATATCCCCTTTTCTTATGTGGCTGATTCCCCTTTAGTATGAATCATTCTGGCGCAGAAGGAAACCGCCGAAAGAGCGGCGCCCGGCTCCGACCCCAGATGGAGACCGCTGATGTGTGGAATGGGAAACCAAAGTCAATCCTACATCGTATACCTCTATACATACCTTGCCAAAGAAGAGGATGATCAAAGATGGAAAGCCAACAAACATTACGTCAAGCCCTAAGCGAAGTGGAGCAATGGGAGAACGATCAGAAAGATCTGTGGTTCTGGGAAAAGCTCGGACGGCTGCCTTTTGTCTTCCTGGACCGAATCACTCCTACTTTTGTCCACGAGAAGCTGGGGCAGGCCATAGATGAGCTGTCTACCTATGTAGATACAGGCGGACGCTATCTCATCAATGAAAAAGACATCCTAAAACGTTTCACTTCCCCCGAACAGACCCGCACCGGAAGCAGGGCAGTGGCGACCGAGATCCCGACGTTGACAGAGGTATCCCGGATGCCGCTCACCCAGATGAACCAAGTGGCAGACAACCTGCGCGATGCCCATAAATCGTTCGCTACCGTCCAAGGGGCGACAACAGGCTTCGGCGGGATCTTTACACTGGTGATCGATATCCCGATGCTTTTGGGCCAATCGCTTAAAGTCCTGCAGGAGATGGCGCTCGCCTACGGCTACGACCCACGTGACAAACAGGAGCGCATCTTTATCATCAAATGCCTGCAGTACAGCTCAGCCGACATCGTGGGCAAGCGCTCGATCATCGAAGAGCTGACTACGTACCAACAGGCGTCCTCCAAGACCCAGACCGTGACACAGCTGCAGGGCTGGCGCGAAGTCATCATGACCTACCGTGATAACTACGGCTGGAAAAAGCTGTTCCAGCTCGTACCGGTTGCGGGTATGCTGTTCGGCGCCTATCTCAACCGCAAAACCATTGAAGAGGTGGCTGAAGCAGGCATGATGCTCTACCGCAAACGCCGCATCCTCCAACGACTGGCAGAAGGGGAGTAGAACAGGATGGAGTCACTCATTTTGGTCCAGCTGCGTGAGATCGAGCAGACACACGGGGTCACGATCCTTTTTGCCATCGAATCAGGCAGCCGGGCATGGGGCTTCGCTTCGGATAACAGCGACTACGATGTCCGCTTCGTCTACCAGCGCCCTGTCCGCGACTATATCCGCATCCAGCCCCACCGCGATGTGATCGAAGTTCCGATCTCAGGAGACCTCGACATCAACGGCTGGGATTTGCCCAAAGCGATGGAGCTGTTCGCCAAGTCCAATCCGGGGCTACTGGAATGGCTCTTCTCCCCGATCGTATATCTGGAGCAGGGGGATTTTGCGGATACGCTCCGCAAGCTGGCCCGCGAGCATTACTCGCTGAAGCGGCTTAGTCACCACTATCTCAGCATGGCCGAGACCAACTACACCAGACATATCGCAGGTAAAGATGAAGTGATGCTGAAAAAATACCTCTACGTAATCCGCCCGCTGATCTGTATCCACTGGATGGAGCAGAAGCAGACGCCGCCGCCTACCTCTGTGTGGGAGACCTTGGAGGAGATTACCATGGCTGATGATGTTCGCAAGCGTATTCTTGACCTGCTTCATGCCAAGCAACAGGGTAGTGAGCTTGGAAAAGAGGGGAAGGATGAGTTTTTGAACGGATACATTGACAGTGAGATTCATCGGATCAGACAGCGGATTGTCATGATGGAAGAGACGGAGATGGATGAACCACTGCTGAATGAGCTGATGTGGCAGCAGTTGGGAGTGTAGTGATTCCGAATCCTTTCAATAAGGATGATTTATCAGGCTCTGATGCTTACGCTGGTGACCGCCGCCGAAGAAACCGATGTCTACAGTAGCCAGCCATACCCATAGCAACGAAAGTGGAGGCGGCGATGGTGGGGCAGCGGTATGGATGCGACTCCGACCAAGGGTGGAAGCAATCAATAAGTGATAGATAAATGAAGAAAGGGATAGCGCTGCATAGAGTGTTGCCCCTTCCAACTGACAAAGACCCCGATTATGGGGTTCTTTTTTTATTCGTTTTATTTATCTATCTAGTAAGTATTGCTTATTGACAAAATATAACAAAATAGTAGTATACTTAATCAGGAGGTAATTGTATTATTTTGGTAATATAAACAGATATTTATAAAAGGTGGAGAGAGACCTATGTATTCAGAAATCATCAACAATAAGCTAGAATTGTTGAAAGAAAGCGGTCAATACCGCGAGTTCGTTACGATCAATCGGATCCGCGGCCAATACCCGTTGGCTATGTTGAACGGCGAGAGCGATGGGCAACCGGTTGTCGTCTGGTGCAGCAATGACTACCTCGGGATGTCGCAGCACCCGATCGTAACACAAGCGATGCACAATGCGATTGACTCGTTCGGGGCAGGTTCTGGTGGGTCGCGCAACATTGGTGGTACTCACTATCATTATGCTGCGCTTGAATCGTCGCTTGCTGACTGGCATGGAAAAGAGGCCGCACTGGTTTTCCCGACCGGGTATGGATCAAATGATGCGACATTACAATGCTTGCTGCGTCTGTTCCCTGATTGCATCGTATTCTCTGACGAACGTAACCATGCTTCGATTATCAACGGGGTACGCAGCACCCAGGTGGACCGCGCCATCTTCAGGCATAATGATGTTGGGCATTTGGAAGAATTGCTTGCTGCACAGCCACATGACCGGGCCAAAATTATCGTGTTCGAGTCAGTCTATTCTATGGACGGCGATATCTCACCCATTGAAAAAATAACGGAGCTTGCTACAACATATAATGCGATGACGTTCCTTGATGAAGTACATGCAATCGGCATGTACGGGCCGCGTGGAGCGGGGATTGCTGCCAATCTGGGTATTGCGCATCGTCTGGACATCATCCAGGGAACGATGGCGAAGGCGATTGGTGTGATTGGTGGGTATATTACTGGATCAGCGCCGTTGATTGACGCTATTCGCTCCTTCGCATCAGGCTTTATTTTCACGACATCCTTGCCACCAGCGGTTGTTGCCGCGTGCCATGCCAGTGTCGAGCATCTGAAATCCTCAGATGAGGAGCGGATGGCTCTGCACAGAAAGACCGACATGTTGAGAACCGCGTTAGCGGAGGCGAACATTCCCATCATGCCATCGAGCGAAACGCACATTCTTCCGGTGCTGGTAGGCGATGCGAAAAAATGCAAGGCTGCAGCCCAGCGGTTATTGGAGCAGCATCGCGTCTATCTGCAGCCGATTAACTCCCCGACGGTCGCGGTCGGCACAGAACGTTTTCGGGTCAACGTAACGCCAAATCACACGGAGGAACAGATTATGCATCTGACAGAAGCGTTGACAGAGGTCTTCCATCATTTCGATATTCCGTTTGCGAAGATGATGGATGTGGTGGAATACGCATGATCGTTTTTATGTATGTGTTTTGTCTTGTGGTATGGGGCTTGAACTTCATTGCGGTCAAAATACAAGGAACTCCCGTCAGCCTTGAGGTTTCGTTGAGTTATCGCCTTGTCGGGGCCGCCGTGATGTTTCTCGTCCTGGCGTGGGCGACACGTCCAGATGGTCGTCCCACTCGTGAAGATGCACTCCCCCTCGTTACCTTTGGGGTGTGCAACTTCGCTTTGAGTTACTTGTTATTGTACTATGCGACGATGTGGGTCTCGGCCGCGCTGGTCACCTTGCTGTTCTCGCTTAAGACTGTGATGACACCAGTTGCCCTGCGAGTGTTCCTTGGGGATCGCTTACATCCCCGGATTGTGACAGGTGGATCGATCGGCATCGCGGGTGTTGGTGTGTTGGTATACCCGATGCTGGGGGAGACCACACGCTCGACTGACTTTATCGGAATTGGATTTGCCTTGTTGGGAACCTTGCTGACAGCGGTCGGTGATGCCAGTTCGGCGCGAAATGCACGGCGGGGGATTAACCCGGTCTATTCGAATAGTGTGGGCTTTGTCGTGGCGTCGCTGCTTCTGTTTGCCATAAGTCTCGTGCAGGGACAGAGCTTTAGTCTGCCGACATCTCCTTCTTATCTGGGGGCGTTGCTGTATCTGACGGTGATCGCTTCCTTCGCGGCATGGCTGTACTACCTCAAGCTGGTGGAGCAGATTGGCGCCGCAGTGAGCAGCTATATGGTCGCGCTTTTTCCGGCCGTGGGCGGCATTGCCTCAGTCGTGATCGGGGAGTCAGAACCGACTCTGTATTTGCTGGTAGGATGCCTGCTCAGCTGCATCGGTGCGGCTATTGCACTGGGTTTCCGATTGCCGTCCCGTAGCCTGATCGGTGTGGGCAGCAGTAAGGATTGAGTGAAAAAACAAACCCGTAACAGAGAGATTACCATCTGTTACGGGTTCTTTGTGTGATGGAACCAGAGAGCGTGGACGTAGCTCGATACCTATACAGCTTCTAATGTTAACTCTATAAATTTTTCAACCGCAGGGGCGTGCCATTTTTTTGACTTGACGAGCAGATGGGAGTAGATCGGTTCAAAGCTTTCATTGTGCTCCATTATCTTTACTAAGCCCTGTTCGACCTCATTTTTTACCGTGATATAAGGCAATACAGCAAACCCCAAACCGCTCATGACAGCTTGTTTGATTGCTTCCAAGCTCCATAGCTCCATCGTTTGAAATTTCGGCAGTTTATGATGAGTCAGGTGTGTCTCAAACATGGAACGGTAACTGCATCCCTCTTCATTTGTAATAAAGAAATCAGTAGTCGTTTTGTATTTATAATCATCAAAGTGTTGAGTTTTATTCGGACTTGTAATGATCACAATCTCTTCTTGGTGCAAGACATGGTGAGTACAAGTATCGATTTGGAATTCGGGCCAAACCATAAAAGCAAGATCGACATGTCCACTCATCAGGTCTTTTTGGTTTTGCCCACAGGTGCCATTGCTCAAGATGATCTTCACGTCTGGATACCTGGATGAATATTCTCTCAGAATGGGTCCTAATCTCGTAATCGTTAATGACTCAGGGGCAGCGATTTTTAATTCTCCACGTACTTTGTCATGGCTGTTGAGCTGGGTGATGCGATTATACGTATATAACAGTTCATCGGCCAACGGAATTAATTCTTTTCCTAGACTGGTCAAATTTAATTCCCGCTTGATGTATGTGAATAATTCTCCGCCGATCTCTGCTTCCAATCCTTTGATATGTGAAGTAATGGTTGATTGAGTATAGCCCAATTTGATCGCGGCATTCGTGTAGCTGCCAACATCGACAATGGTTCGAAACGTAATCAATTGCCGTATTTCCATATGGATGACCCTCCCTCCTATGTATTCAAAAAAATGATATTGATTATTCGTGATTTCAATTTTACCGATAGATAGACACTATATTACAATGAATCACGGAACGGATACAACTAGTTATGATCGGGAGGAGAGAGTAACCCAATGGATATGACAGCATTCCTTTCCTATATCATTATTACTTCGATTACCCCAGGACCGAGTAATCTTCTGGTGATGAATGAAGCAAGACGATTTGGATTCAAAGGAGCGTTCCGCTTCAACACGGGAATCCTTTCAGGGTTTATGATTCTTGGTGTAGGCACCTCATGGTTAACGACGAGTCTGTATCACTGGATCCCAATGATAGAGCCATACTTTAAAGTCGTGGGTGCGGCCTATTTATTGTATCTGGCAAGGCAGATTGCTTTTTCTACGAAAAGCAATGATACGGATACGTATCGTAAGTCTTCTTTTTTCTCGGGGCTGCTTTTCCAGATTCTCAATATCAAAAGTGTGTTGTATTTTTTGACGGCGATGTCAGCTTTTATCCTTCCTTATCATGAGTCAGATGCAGCTGCGCTCTTTTATATGTGTGTAACGATACTGATCGGGTGGGCAGCATTATTGTTGTGGGCTTTATTTGGTTCGGCTTTTAAAAAGATATTTGCCAAATACGATAGGATCATTAATGCGGGAATGAGTCTGTTGCTTGTTTATTCTGCGATTACGATTTTTTAAAAGGATAGGCCTGCATCGAACCTCCGGGACGTTCTGGGACGATCTGACAGAGTAGTGAAAGGCTCGCCAAGCGCCATGGCAAGGGAGGAAACCTCTGATTGGGTATGGGAAGTTAACAGGGATCCCCGGAATCAAGGGATATACTTGGATACAAACAAAGAGGCTTCCCGATCTGGAAAGCCTCTTTGTTTGCATTGTATTCTGTTAGTGAGCATGAGCGTGTTTGTGATCGTGGCTGTGGTGCTGGTGATCGTGCGCGTGATCATGGTCGTGGTCATGATCATGATCGTGTGTATCGGAGTTTGGCCCGACCTGACATGTCATTTCTCCATGCACCACAGAAGAGTTCTCGATCTGAATCGTGGCATGTGTGATCTCAAATTTCTCCTTGAGCACAGCTAAAGCCTCATTCAAGATCCCGTAGCTCGGGATGTCGTCATCGACCTGGATGTGACAGGTGAGGGAATCAAACCCCGAGGTTACCGTCCACACATGGAGGTCATGCACGCTTTTTACTCCTGGAATGCTTGCGAGAGCGTTGGTGATTTGATTCGTGTCCACAGAAGAGGGCGTACCTTCCATCAGGATATTGACGGACTCTTTGGTTACCCGCCAGGCGCTTACTAATACGAGAACCCCTACGATGATACTGATAATCGGGTCGGCCACATACCATTGGTACTTCCACATCAGAAGACCGGCAATAATCGCCCCGACAGAGCCGAGCATGTCACCCAATACATGCAGGAAGGCGCTGCGCATGTTAATGTTATTCTTGATGTCACCACGCATCAGTACATAGGCAGCCGCGATATTGGCTAACAGACCAAGAATCGCGATCCCCACCATGGAAAGGCTTGAAACTGGCTCTGGAGCAAAAAGTCGTTCATACGCTTCATAAAAAATATAAAGCGAGATTAGAACAAGCGAGACCCCGTTGATGAGAGCAGCCAAAATCTCGAACCGGTAAAAACCAAATGTTTTTTGCGGTGACGGGGGACGAGCAGCGAAATACATCGCAATCAGACTGAGAAACAGGGCAGAAGAGTCACTAAACATGTGACCGGCATCTGAGAGTAGAGCAAGGCTGTTCGTCAGAAATCCGCCAATGACCTCAACAATGAGGAACGTTGTGATGATCAGCAAAGAAGTAAAAAGAACCTTCTTATTGGTGACTTTTCCATGGTGATGGCCGTGATCATGGCCGTCATGCGAATGACCGTGATGAAGTCCCATTCAACTTACCTCCCATTTAATTGATTGATAATGGAAATTATAAACAATAAATGGGTGAAGATGTAGTTGTTAATTGAGACGATTTTGTCTTGGGATCATGTGGATATTTTCGCTTACGAATTAACATGCGGAGATTGTTCAGTTAGGGGTTTTGCCGAGATGGTAACGAAATGATACGAGATTTTTCATGTGAGGTATGGAAGAGTATGCTGACTGCGTTGTTTATCTTTTTGATAGCTGGGATAGCTGAGATTGGAGGTGGTTATCTGGTGTGGCTGTGGCTAAGGGAAGGAAAACCTCTTTATTACGGGTTGATCGGTGGAGTTGTTTTGTTCGGATATGGAATCATCGAAACGCTGCAACAATTCCCCTCTTTTGGAAGAGTGTATGCAGCATATGGCGGTGTCTTTGTTGTTCTTTCTGTCTTATGGGGATGGGGGATTGATAAAAAAACACCGGATATGTTTGATTGGATCGGATCGGGAATATGTATCTTGGGAGCGGCGGTTATATTATTTGCCCCTCGCCAATGATCTGCCAAAGATACTGACCAAGAGAATAATGAAAAAAGCTGATGATTCCCACGTGATTCCTTTGTGGCAATTGGAGATTTCTTCAGGCTGCTGTTTATTTTCATCCTGCCAGTCTACGGCTCCAAATTAGGTTTAATTTAAATCTTGTTTCTACCAAAACCATTACCATTATTCCGTTGGGGGGAACGAGGCCTCAGTCTCGCACACCTTCTGAGGGTGTTTTTTTTTCTTACTCGCAGCATAATATGAATTATGTGGAATTGGTTGCGATTGGTTGCGGGCGATATAACTGATGGATATGGAGTAAAAAGGCAGCGGGTCTTCCGGAAGGGGATGATCAGTTGCCTTTCTTTGTTGCTTCCGAAGAAATAAACGTTGGGATTTCTTTGTGGACTAACTCTCATCGTAGTGACATAGTACACAAAGAAACGCTCTGAAACCTTTCTCAGAGCGTTTTTTACAGTCAAAGGTAAAGCACAAAGAGAAGATCTTGGATTGTCCGCATTGGGTTCCTAATTGGGGAGTGATGCTAGTAGAGATAAACACCGCTATGATTGTTCGTCCTTATGGGGGGCGGTGAACCACGCTAGGCTAAAATCGCTCGGCATTTTAGGCAACCGGTACTCACTGCAGCAGCGTGACCAACCAGGATTATCGACCAAAAACCCGAACGATACGGACAACAGCCAATGCGGATTTTTTGCAAAGCGAAAACCGGAGCAAACCGGAGATCGTCACTTTTGGACCAGGAGCATCATTTGTCCACGAGTGGAGGACATTTCGCACTCAATCTAAAAGCCGTAAACGCCGATAATAACCAAAAACGCCCAATTCTGGCGCAAGATTATATAATACTCGATAAAATCACGAAAAGGAGGAGCATTATGTTTGCTATTAAGGTAAATAACAAGGATTTTATGCCAGACTACTACAACAACAACGATATGGTATTAACCTTTACAACAGAGAAAAAAGCCGCTAAAGAAATGGAGCGAATTAAGAAGTACCGTTCTCAATTGAAATTAGATGTTGTGGAGGTAGAAGAAGAACTAATTTTTGACTCCGAGAACGGTACAGTCAAACAAACGATTAGGGAATTATGATTGAATGATTTCCTTTCCAGAAAAGGGGAATTTGTGCATCGTTTAAAGGAGAAGGATTTTGCATTAACGCTCATCTATATGACGAGCGACATCGAGCAGCTAAAGGGTGGCGTGGGTTATCAAGTGCTTGCTAATATTCAAGCGATGAAGACCAAATCGGAGAAGGAGATGGAATGATGAGTTTTTCTAACATTGACGGATCACTTACAAAGATATATCGTAGCAAAACAAATTCTGAAGCATGGTCATGATCTTCTTCAAAAAAGAATTACTTTTGATGTTTCTTTAGCTATTTTAGCTATTGACAATGCATTGGAGTATGTTGTTCGGACAACAGCAAGTTTTTTAAGTATGGAGTAAATTAGTCAAAGAATTAAGGAAAAAAAATATCAACAACATTCCATACTACGGAAAATTCGCAACTTTACGTAGTATGCGTAATCAGATTCAACATGATAAACAGTTTCCTTTTCCTATTGAAGATGTAGAAAAAGCCTATAAAAATGTACAAGATTTTTTAAAATTAATATTGAACAAAGTTTATAATCTTAAATACGAAAATTTGAGTTTGTTGGATCTTATTCACGATGAAGATCTTAAAATTAACTTAGGTAAATCTAAAGATTTATGGGAACAAGATGATAAATCAAATGCAATGTTCAATATTAAAAATTCTTTTGATAATGCAATGTACAAGTATATTTATCCTATATTTTCGCAACAATATGTGGATATAGATTTAATTAAAATAGGTCCAATAGAGCCGTATGAAATAAAATTCAGCTTGATAAGAAGCATTGAATCAAGCATTATTTCCTCAATCGGGATCGACGTCATTAAATGGCAAGCATTTAAGGATATAATGAAATATATTCCCGGAGAATATATCGTGGATTATAGAGGTGGCCCTGTTTTCCGTGATAATGAAAACTTTGAAAGTGACCAAATGACTTTTTGTTTTGATTTTGTCCTTGATGCAATTGTTATCATGCAAGAGAAAGGCCGTATTGCAAAATTAAAAGATATACATAGATACTTTTCATCACACAACTTGCCTGACTTTACGCATGTAACATTTAATAAATTACCGGTCCCTTTTAATTCAAGGTGTTATACTCATATCGGTTTAGACTCTCATAATGAAGTATATGGCTTTGAAACGGACAACATTGATGTAGTTTCTATGTTTAAACAATTGAGTATTGGTGATGAAATAGAAATTGATTCACGTATGGTTTGTTGTTCGGGCAAGTCAATCTCGGTCTTAACTAATGATCCCCCCCGTTGGAGAATTGTAATTGGTACAAAAAATATTCCAACAGTAACGGAGAGTAGCGAGGAAGTGAATGATCCTTCCGCTGATTAATGCGCCAAGCCGACCCAAGATCGCAGTATCTAAAAAGAAAGATGTAATAAATGGATAGAATTGTAACATAGAGGATGTGTTGAACATGAATCAAGAAGAAGGTTATCATGTTCTTGTCTGTTACCATTGTGGGAACAAAACACAGATGAGGCAGATTGCCCATTTTGATAAGCACGAGACGGATAGTTTTTTGGGATTTGGAGAGCTATATTCCGTAACATTTTATACTGACTGGGATTTATATCTCTGTCCAGTATGTGACAATGTTACTCTTCTTAAAACTTCGAAAAATACTGAGGAACGCGATCCACAAAATCTTAGATTAATTCCGAGAGAATCAATACTTTATCCGAACGTGTCTATTGATGAAAGTGGGATACCTGAAAAAGTAAAGAAGTCATTTGAAGCAGCCTTACGCATAAAGAATACAGAAGGAACTTTATGTGCAATAGGTATTCGGCGAACTCTAGAAATGATGTGCAAAGATAAAGAAGCAACAGGGAGAGACCTTTACCATAAGTTAAGGGACTTGTCAAATAAAGGGATACTTCCGCCAATTGTTAATGAAATGGCTTCAGTTCTGAGAGAACTTGGTAATGAGGCTGCTCACGGTGATGAAAGGGAGTTTTCCGACGAGTTAATTGTCTCAATGATCAAATTTACACATGTAATTCTTGATTACGTTTATAATTTGCCAGACAAACTATCGGGAATCCAAAAACACCTCAGTAAGACTGTAGAAGGAACTGCTGAATTAAGAGGCTCAATAATAGTTAGATCTTCCGAAGGAGTAGTGGGTCAACAAGACGCTTAAATAAGGCGTCATGTCTTTTTTCAAACAACGCGATGTGGGGTGAGATGTAATGCCGAGTGAAAGCGAAGTCTCGATGATCAGACTTCCAGTAAATCTGGTGGATGTTCGTACTGGATTAATGGAGGCAAAGTGAGCAGGATGGTTCAAAGAAAAACTCTTAACAGAACTTACTTTCTGTTACGAGTTTTTCTTTAATGGAAAAAGGCGCCTCCCGTCAGATCAATATCGAGCAAGACGGCACATCCAAAATGAGAGCCGAATACTCGTAACAGAAAAAATCTGTGGATGAGAGGAGCATGGGAGATGAGTGTGGTTCCGTTTCGGAAACCTGGTTTTTCAGTTGACGATTACATAACCGATTTTATTCTGGCCTACCCGCGCTTCAGCGAGGGAACGGCTGATGCCTACAAGAGAGCGATCCGTCAGTTTGACGAATGGCTTGCCCAACGCAAGTGGACGAGCCGTGTCCAACACTGGGTTCAGATCCTTTTGCAACTCTCTGTCTTCTTTGAAGTACGAGTCCAGCCACATATCCGCTAACAAAGAAGGTTCCATTCCAATGAACATTGTCATTCTTCCTGTCCGAGAGGTCAAGGGTACGCTTCGCCTAACGCCCTTGACTTCCCGAGTGGGAAGAATGCTTGTTCGCTTGTGGAATGAAACCCATGGTAACGCAAGCTTGAGTTTACACAAAATTCTTGACAGACCCCACTATGACCGAAGAAATCGGTTATTTTAATAACTCCAATCTAACTGTTTTGACGCCTGATCAAATGTGCCCGAACTGTTATAAGAAATCGATACCCAATCAATATTTACACCAATACTGTAATTATAACTCGTATCATGAGCATACTTTGAATAGGCAGAGGCAGTTCCGGAAGTTGATCCGTCAGCAACATAAACTGTTTGGGTTGTATATGCTTTATATTGATTTGTTGTAGACATCATATCCCAAAAATCTACCTTCCAAGCAACACCAGCTTCAGATATATCATATGGTTGACCACCGCAAGCAGTAGAGTCTTCTCCCCACAGTCCGAGATCGTCTCTCCAAGAAAATGCCCGACAACTAAGTGTATTGCCATAAGCTCTCAATTTACTGTTCCAAGCTGTAGTTAAAGTATCTTCATCTGACATAAAGTAATCTCCGTTAAGCCATTCAATTTCATTTTTTATCGTCCAAGATCTAGTTCCTGTAGAAGCCTTTGTTATTCGGATTACTAAATCAGTACTAGGAATCGTAGCCTGCGGCGTTATAATTCCATTTGATGTATCTATTTGAGCTACTTCCTCAAGTTTTTTGGTTTTATCATTACGAACATAATAGGTTGAAATCTGTCCTTCAAATTTCGTTACACCACTTTCAACCCAGTCTCTTTTCACTTCAATAGGATAGCTATCAATTAATGATTCTGGAAATCCTACTTTTTTTAGTACTTGATCAAGTTGTTTTTCAGAAAAATTCATTGCGGATATAGTTTTAGGTTCTTCACTACTCTTATGGTCACTTGCTCCGGCAGCCAGTGGAAGACTTAGCACCATGGCCATAGTGATAGAAAGAAGTTTTTTAAACATACAATCAACTCCTGTTTGATTTTATTTGATATACATTATTTTTACAAATTATCAAAATAAATACTAGATGCTATATGACCATGGTATTTGTGTAAAATGAACTATTTTTACCAAAAATTATATAAAAATAAGACCTGAATAGTGTTTGTAAAGGTATACTTAAATACTAGACTCTGTTTGGTAACCGTTTCTGGAGATGGAGGAAAGACGGGGCGTCATGATGTACATCGTGTACGATGCAGTTTATCAGACCGGAGTGTCACAGAAAGCTCTTTTAGCAGCCAGCAAGCCAGCAGCACGAAGAGACAACCGGGATGGGAGAAAATATTCTGTAAACTCACGTTGTTTGAACTTGGACGTTAAATTTGTTGAATCATAGTCAGAGGAGGCGAACACGTCAGTTATGAAGCGTGAACGTGATGAGATGGGGCGATTCGCCCCAGGCCACTCAATCTCAAAAGGCAATCGTGGGAACCATCGCCCTAAATGGGGGAGCAAAAACAGACGGAAGTACGGGAAGCAAGCGAAGCCAACAGAGCTACTGATCTGTCCCGATACGCACCAGCTGGCAGTATTCCGATGGACAGGGAAAGAGATCATGCGCTTCTTCGATCCGGACGAATCGAGATTCCGAATCGCCTGTGACGGCGTGATCTGGTTATCTGCGGAGATGATTGGACTGGAACTGGCCCGTTATCAAGAGCAATAAGCCGACTGTATAGCAGGGGCCACGCCGATGCTATTCGTCGTGATATGTAATAACTGATCAAGCTCTCCGTTCCTATCAAGAACAAATAAGAAACCTATCCAGAGGAAGTGAACCTCCTGCTGAATTTTTCGGAATGACACCGAGTGAGGTTGATATTAATTTTGTCAGTACGAGAAATGAGAACGACATAATATATTCATTTTCTCTTCTTATTGCAGTAGAAGCGAAGATAAGAGGGGACTTCCGGCTCCAAGTGGATAATTTTGGAACGGACCCGATCTATACAGATTTTATGGCTCTGTACAATAAATTTGATCGTAAGATTCGCATTGAGTCGTTATTGGAATGTTGGCAAAAGTATTTTCCCCAAGAAAAGAAGTTTATCAGTGAATATAAAGCAGCCATTCAATACCGAAATTGGTTAGCTCATGGACGGTATTGGTTACCTGAAAAAGTAAACCGAAAGTATGATTACGATAGCGTTTATACAATTTGTCAGGGACTTGTTCAAAGCCTGCCACTTCATTAATTTTCATAGGCCGAGCCATTCTCATAATCGGGAGGTTTTCGGCTTATAAAATTAACTCGCCACATAATATAGATTATGATGAATAAAACTTCAGAATTTTATATGCTACTGGAAACATAATGTAGAAATTAGGCGTGTTTCGGGAGCGGATAATGAAATTTTAACTCGCAACATAAGATTAGAGGTGTTAGCTGTCATGCTGCCTGAGATTCAAACCTTCTTCGGGAGAAGGGACCAGTGGAAAATACCATCAGGGGATACACATAAGCGATCTGGAATTATTTTTTCGGGACAGGATGGAAGTATTGCCGGGATCGGGTGATTATCGATACGTACACCTATGCGGATTGGTCCGAAAACACCAAAATACCACACAGAAGGGGCCGTTCTGTGTGGTATTTTTATTTTTGCTCTCTCCAACCGCCTATACCCAACTCACCCCTGCTTTTCCAATGCCAATTTCAGTCCAAAACCTATAAGAACAACCCCAGTGACCCTATCCATCACACTCTGCACTTTCGGAGACATCAACCATTCACGCAGATAGTTGATGAAGGATACATATGCCAAAAACCAAGTGACAGACAAAATCGTGTAGATAGCTCCCATCACGATCAGCTGCTGTGTAGTACCTGCCCCTGCCTCCACAAATTGCGGCAAAAACGTCAAGAAAAACATAGCAACCTTTGGATTTAATACGTTTGAAAGCAGACCTTGTTTAAAAGCATGATGTTGCTCATCAGTCTGGCGCTCCTTCATCTGTCCGTTGGTTCCCGGCTTCCGTGTGATAAAAGCAGATACCCCGAGATAGATCAAATAGAGCGCACCGACATACTTGACGATCTCAAAGGCAAGCGCAGATTGCATAAGGATAGCGGAAAGGCCAAATGCAGCAGCAAAGGTATGCACCAAGGAGCCGGCTGTAATCCCCAGAGCCATTTGATAACCTGCTTTTCTTCCCGTTCCAATCGTCGTTTTCGTGATGAGAGCCATATCAATACCGGGACTCATCACCACAAAAAGGGACAATACCAAAAATGTAAAGAAATCGTTCATTCCATCCACCCCTCCCGTTACTTGTAGCAACCCCATATATAAAATATAATTTAATTTGGATAACTACAGTTTAACACGGGTCAGCTTATCTGTTAATTACAATTTACTTTAAGTTAATCATATTTAATTAGAATGGGGTCGTTAGGCTATGGAAAATATTGATATAGGTAAAAAGGTTGAAAAGCACAGAAAAAATAAAAACCTAAGTATTAAGGAACTCGCACAGTTAGCCGAGATTACTCCGTCTATGTTGAGTCAGGTTGAACGTGGTTTAGCGACGCCTTCGATTCAAACGCTCAAGATGTTAGCAAAAGCACTTGATGTCCCTACCTTTAGTTTTTTGCTGGAAGAAACGAATTCGGCTGATTTGGTTGTCCGATCCAGCGAGCGTAAAAAAATGGTGGTTGAAAGCTTGTCTTACGAGCTGTTGTCGCCAGATTTTACTGGGAACTTGGCTACCGCTATTATGCATGTACCGCCACATACATCCTCGTCTGAGAAGCTGATGGAACATAAAGGGGAAGAGGTCGCTTATATGTTAGCGGGGAAAATTAAGATTTACTTAAACGGCGATGAATTTATTTTAGAAGCGGGCGACAGTGTGAAGATACCATCTCACATGAAGCATAAGTGGGAAAATGAATTCAGCGAAAATGCGAGTATTTTATTTTCTGTTACGCCGCCTTCTTTTTAAATGTCTGTTAGCCAACTCTCCATACAACCCAAAAAAACTCGATGTCCCCAGTCTGCCGGGAAATCGAGTTTTTTGTTGTTTCCAATCGCCCAGTCATCCAAGAAAACCAGGGGGATTAACCATCACATTAATACTTCGTCATCAACCAGTTCGCCCGATCCCAGACCAGTTTACCCGCACCCGCACCGTTCGTTGCGGTAAGTCGGTCTTTCAACGTCGCAGGATCATCCAGCGTATAGCTATAAGGCAGAGATGTAAAGCCGTTCCAAGAGAAAGCCTTCACCGGTGCAGGAGTAGGAGCGAGCGAGCTTCCAGCAGTGTCGCTGCTGCCTCTGTAATAAGTTCCATCCAGCGTGTAGATCGTATCTACAGCACGGATTTTCCCTGTGTAGCTTGCATCGGCTGGATCGGCCTGATTGTTGCGGATCGGGGATGCCACATCAAGAATAGCCGATTTTTCAACCAAAACAGCCCCGTCCTCAGTGGAGATCGCCCCGTTGCTGGTGACCCCGAAGTGGTAGCCTTTCCCTGAGATCGCTTTTTCCATGGTAGAAGTAAGCTTTTGCTTCGCAGCACGCGTACCTGTACTGTCCATCACAATATTATAGGCATGGACGTTGCCTGCACGCAGACGGGGCATGCGGTCTTGGATGTCCCGATAATAGTTGTGGTGCAGTGTCACCTGCAGTTTCGCGTTATCTGTAGCGAATTCGGTGGCGCCGATCAGATGGCCTTTTTTCTGTCCGGCAGCAATCGCGATGATATCTTCTTTGCTCAGACCGACCGAGGTGCTTCGCAGGTAGTTGTACATCGGATAGGCAGACTTATTGGCTTCCATGGCATCGATTTGTTGGGTGACCCAGCTGCCCGCACTTCCGTCGTCACCTTTGAAGACGGACCAGGAGATCGTCACACCGTTACTGCCTTTTTTCACGTCGACCAGCCCGTCGTAGGCTTTATTGAAGGTGCAATGGTCAATCCACACCCGCGAGCTGGCACCTTCTACGGTGATATAATCCCAGTCGTTTTTGTCGTAGTTGCCTTTGGTGGACTCATCCCATTCCCACAGCTCGTCGAATTCGAGGTTACGGATGATGACATCGGAGCTGTACTTCATGACGAAGGCCGCATGCTTGATTTTGGCGCCGTTCTGAGAAAAGATCGTCAATCCTTTAAAGCTGTCTACGTAAATCTTGCTGACACCTGTTCGTTTCAGAACGGGGTGTGTCAGAGCAGGGTTGTGCGCTACAAAAGGCATGACTTGAGCCGTCGCAGGAATCTCGCTCCAGCCCAAATCCAGATCGTTCATGATCTCGATTACCTTCACGCCTGAGCCACGCTTCAGGGCGACAGCCAGATCCGTCGCATTATAGACCTTTTTGTAGCGGGGGTCGGTCTCTGGAATATTGCCGCCACCCGTATTGGTGTAAGAGAAGCCAGTGAGGTTGTAGTCGCTGAGTCCAGCCGCACTTGCCGGTACAGGTGTGGAAACGAGGAGAGGAGAGATTAGCATCATGGACAGGAGGACGCCGCTGATTTTGGTGAGTGGTTTTTGTATGTTCATATGAATCTAGCTCCTTTTGGATATTCCTGATTTTCATTCCAGCTGGAAAATCAACAAAGCATTATGGTATACGGGATCTCATCGTTACCACTAGGCCTTGCTTGGTTGATCAGTTAGAAAGGTAGCACCTCAGGAAAATACTTACAATGGTGCTGATGGACTAGCCCTTTTTGGCAGCCTCACGTAGAAACCGACGAAAAGGAGCAAGGCAGCGCGTTACCCTGATGCAGATTACGTTTTGCGGGAAATCAGATAGGGACAGGGAATTTTTACAAGGGAAAAAACGATTAAAATAGAGCGTAGGACACGCGAAAAAATAGGGAAAATAGTAGCTTTTGATTTTTTATCATAAATATTTGTTATTTTTATATGGAGAAAATCACACCCGGTAGAGGTCTCAGAGACCCGTCGATCCTCTCACCGATCGCAAAAAGAAAAGGAGCAGCTGCCGAGGCAAACTGCTCCTTTTCATATTCAATCATAGTGAACTTACTGGCTAACTGACAACCATCAAGCGGCACTTCGCGGCTCCACTTGACGTCCACGAGTTACCGACAGGAAAAAGCTGACCAGCAGAACAACCGCCCCGAAGGTGTAAGGCAGGTTGATATTGACGTCGTACAGGACACCGGCCATTGCAGGACCGAAAATATTGCCAAGACTCATGTACGCATTGTTCATCCCGGCGACGAAGCCTTGCTCATCCCCAGCCATTTTGGACAGCCATGTGTTGATGGCTGGGCGCATCACCGAGGTGAAGGTGAAGAAGAGTACGGTGAGGATCAGGGTGTACCAGAAGTTACCGGACAACAGCATCAGCAGGAGGGCGGCGGCTGACAGCAGGAAGGTCCAATTGATTAATTTCTTTTCTCCAAATTGGTGGATCAGCTTGCCGATCAGTGCAACCTGGATGATCGTTCCGGCCAAAGCACCTACCGTGATCAAGATCGAGATATCTCTGGAGGTATAGGCGTACTTCGCATCTACGAAGAGAGGGAAGATAGCCTCGAAGTTGGCGAGACCGAATGTCAGGGCAAACACCAGCAAGAGCAGAATAAAATAGGGCGCCTTCACAGACTGTGCGAACTGCTTGAAGATGCTCTCACGCTTCGTGGTTGAAGCCTTGGAAGCTTCGCGGTCTTGTTTGGATCTGGATTCAGGCAGGATCAACAAGGAACCGATCAGGCTGATGCCAGCCACGAGAGCAGATACATAGAACGGGATACGCAAGCCGAGCTCTGCCAAGAAACCGCCGACACCCGGCCCGATGACGAAGCCAAGAGACATGGCTGCACCAAGCATTCCCAAGCCTTTTCCGCGTTTCTCCTCGGATGTCACGTCTGCGACGTAGGCCATCATCGACGGAATCATCGATGCGGCTCCGATCCCGCCGATTAAGCGGGACGCATAGAGCATCCAGACTTCGGTTGCGGTCGCAAACACGAGGTTCGAAATCGTAAATAAGACAAGCCCACTGACGATCATGATCTTGCGGCCATACTTGTCGGACCACTCCCCAGCGATCGGGGAAAAGATGAATTGCGTCAACCCGAAGGCAGCGATCAAATAACCGGCTACACTGCCGCCTGCATTGAATTCTTTCAGAAACTCCGGTAACACCGGGATGATAAGACCAATCCCCAGCATTGCGATGAACATATTGATCATCAGCATGACTAAGGGAGCGGTGCGATCTTTTTGAACAGACATGAATACACTCCTATCCTTGTTTCTCATTTATCTCTGTTGAAGGCTTTCACCCATTGTATAAATGTATCATGTAATTTCATTATTTCAAGAATGTACGTAGTAGTAAGATAGTGGACATCTACAAGCTCCCGACAGCGATTGCTTCCACTTCAATTAAGAGGTCATCCCTGATGAGCTTACGAACCTCAACGGCTGAACTGGCTGGCGGATTCACGGTATTGATGTATTGGTCGCGGATCTCCCGCACAATCCCCATTTGCGAGATGTCTGTTACAAAAAAGGTCAACTTCACCACATCATGAAAGCCGACACCCGCCGCGTCCAAGGCGGATTTGATATTTTCAAAAACCTGTTTCGTCTGTACAGCCAGATCCCCTGCACCTACCACTTGGCCATCCTTGTTTAGAGCAATCTGACCGGATACATAAATGGTTCGTGCGTTCCGGACTTCAACAACATGGGTGTAACCAAAAGTTGGGGGCATGGTTTCGGGGTTTATGAATGTAGCCCGTTCCGTATGTTTCATCTTATTATCTCCTCTCGGCTGACCGTAGCCATCTGTTGGTCATTATTTACTAACTGGTTTACATTGATAGCAAAAACAGTGTACCACATCGTGGCACTTCTACCGCCCATTTCCGACACTTCTCTATCTTTTGGCTGATCGACCATCCGGAATCGAAGCGGGACGGGGACGTCAGCACTTGCCGCAATGACTCAGCACAAACTCTTTGAAGCGTAATGCCGCTGGTGACAAATACCGTCCCTCCACCAATGCCATTCCGATCACACGTTGGCATGTTGGCTCGCGGACGCTGATCTGAACAATTTTACTTTTGTCCAATCCTACATTCGGGAGAAGGGACACACCCAGCCCAGCGGAGACGAGCCCTGCTACGGTAGCGATCTCTTCTCCTTCAAACGTAATGGCGGGGTTGATGCCGACCTGCTGGAACAATCGGTCAGTGGTATCGCGCAACGCATAGCCCTTTTTCATGAAGATGAACGACTCGTCCGCGATGTCAGAAAGCATAATGCTGTCAGCGCAGGCCAATGGATGATCAAGCGGCAGGGTGACAAAAATCTCCTCGCTCCACAGCGGAATCCACTGAATCGGCATTCTGTTCTCGGTCGGTTCGGCGATCAGACAGATATCCAACTCACCAGCCTGCAGATGCTCCAGCAACGAGTAGCTGTGATTTTGGATCAATTGAAAGCTGATCGTCGGGGCCAGACCGCGAAAAGCGCCGAGCAGATCAGGAATTAAGCCGGTTCCAAGCGTATGCAAAAATCCTAATGCGACCTCCCCATACTCAGGATGAACCAGATCGTGAAGCTCTTGCTTGGCGTCGTCAAACTCCATCAGTATGCGGTTCACCCGCTTCAAAAACAGCTGGCCGTAACGGTTGAGGATGATCGTACGACCTTGTCGGTCAAAGAGCGGGACGCCCAGTTCTTCTTCCAGCCGGGCGATCGAACGGCTGAGAGCTGGCTGAGACAGGGACAAATACTCAGCCGCACGGGTCACGTGCTGGATACGTGCCAGGGTTTGAAAGTATTCGAGTTGTTGCCATTCCATTCAGGAACCCTCCGTTGCCACCAAAAATTTGCAATCAATTGATTACTTCTGTGCATTGAAACTATAACTACTATGAATTATACATCATGATTTCTCGGTGATAGTATAAAAATCAGAACGGAAGGAAGTGGAGGAGGGTTCATCCATGGGGTATATCCAACAAGGAACATCCGCTTTTCGCAAATCGAATCTAGCTCTTTTTGCCGCTGGATTTAATACGTTTGCCATCCTGTACAGCACACAGCCGTTGATGCAGGAATTCACCAGAGAATTTCATGTGTCGCCGACCATGGCAAGTCTTCCGCTTTCCGTGACGACGATTTCTCTGGCGGTCAGTATGCTGTTGTTCAGCTCTTTATCGGAAGTATGGGGCCGCAAATCTGTCATGTTCATCTCCATGCTGGCCGCCTCTGTCTTATCGATTCTGACTGCATTCAGTACGACATTTGAGTCATTGCTGCTGTTACGGGTGATCCAAGGATTTGCTTTGGGTGGGCTTCCTTCGATCGCGATGGCCTATCTGGGAGAAGAGATGGAGCCGACGAGTCTGGGTGTGGCGATGGGGCTCTACATCAGCGGCAACTCACTTGGCGGCGTATTCGGACGAATCATGTCAGGAGTGCTCACAGACCAGTTCAACTGGCACTTGGCGATGGGGGTGATCGGCTTTATCAGTTTGATCGCCAGCCTGATCTTTTTGGTCAATCTGCCGAAGTCCCAGCATTTTCATCCTCGCCCGATGGAGATCGGCAAACTGTGTGCCTCTATGGTCGATCATCTGAAAGATCCGGGGCTATTGATCTTGTATAGCATTGGGTTTCTCATTCTTGGCAGCAATGTGGCTTTATTTAATTACATCGGATATGTATTGACAGCACCGCCGTACTCACTCAGTCAGACGTTGGTGGGCTGGATCTTCATCGTATTTCTCGTGGGAATGTTCAGTTCTGTATGGATGGCAAAAATGGCTCAAACATTTGGACGGAAGAAGGCTCTTACGCTCTCTATGCTGATTACGCTGGCGGGCGTCTTACTGACATTGGATACCCATCTAGGGGTCAAAATAGCAGGCTTGCCGATCGTATCATTTGGATTCTTCGGAAGTCATTCCATCGTAAGCAGCTGGGTCGGAAGACGGGCCCTCCGCAACAAGGCACAGGCTTCCTCGCTCTACCTGTTCTTTTATTACGCGGGCTCGAGTATAGGGGGGACGGCAGCTGGTGTGTTCTGGTCATCATATGGATGGATTGGAGTTGTCAGCATGATCACAGCATTCTTGCTCATAGCGCTCGCACTGGTGTCACGTCTGGCCAAAGCCACTTCGGTCGCGCAGCACCTTCACGCAGAATAAAAGGGATTCACTTCGTGGAAACTACGAACAGGCAGACCACTAGACACTGATTGAGGAAGGGAGTAGGCGATGAGGGACGTCAAACTTACGGCTTCGGAATTATCCCACTTGTGGGTGGCATATATGAATAGTTCGATGGCTGAACGTATACTGGAGTATTTCGTACACACAAGTGACGATCAAGATATTAAGAAGGTTACACAAGCAGCCATGGAAGAATCGGTAAAAACAACAACCCAAATCAAGCGTATATTAGATGTGGAAGGGATACCTGTTCCCCATGGTTTTACCAAAGATGAGGCAGATCCCCAAGCTCCCAAGCTTTTTACTGACCGCCTCATTATTGAGTATGTAAAGCAGATGGCCAGCCTGGGATTAGCTGTTTATGGGGTAGCCATGTCGTTATGTCCTCGGGAAGATGTACGTCATCTGTTTAAAGATCGGATTGAGTCCTCAGCCAATCTGCTCGAACAGACTGTTTCTACCTTATTAAATAAAGGGATATACGTCCGTCCACCGTACATACCGTATCCGGATTCCACTCAATTTGTGCATAAAGAGAGCTTCATGAGTGGGATGTTCGGAGATCGGCGTCCACTTAACTCTATAGAGATTACCAATCTGTTTCAAAGCACATTGACGAATTCACTTGGAAAAGCAAAGCGTTCCTGAAACGCGGAAAAGATATATCATCCAAGCATATCGAAGTGTTCAGCTCTATGCTTCGTGACGATGACATCTCATCCATCTCCACATGGGAATCAGACGTCACCGATTCCACGGTCTCTCCCTTTTCCGATAAACTGATGCTGCAGCATATTCTATATCTGAATGCAGCCGGGATGGCCTTCTATGGAAATGCGATGTCGACAAGTACCCGCCGGGATGTAGGGGTAACATATAGTCGCCTCTTTACCGAAATCGCTACCTACCTGGACGATGGTGCAGAACTGGCAATTGGACTGGGTTGGATGGAAAAACCCCCCGGTACTGTGGATCGGGAGGCGCTCGCAGGGGTCCAGATATGAACACAAGTGGGACACTAAGTACCAAAAATAGCCTGTCATTCCATTCACATGGGGACGGGCTGCTTTTTTATGCAAAATGATGGGTACATCGGTTGTCACGGGGAACTCATCCAAAAAATTTCACAGAGCGAGTAGCCCTAATGGGTGATACGGTCTAAGAGGGGGAGCATTTATAATGAGTTTGCTGATCAATTAAACCGATTAAGGAGACAACTAGGATTATGAATCAGATCACTTTGGAGAAGCAAACGAAATCCTCTCTCTATGTAACCATATGGAGATGGCATTTCTATGCCGGACTTATTTTTACCCCTTTTCTTTTTATTCTGGCGGTGACGGGGGCCGTTTATTTATTCAAACCACAGTTGGAACAGTGGATGTACCATGATTATTACGAGGTCCAAGCCCAACAGGAAAAAATACCGGCTTCCAAGCAACTGGAAGAAGTGATGAAACAATACCCCGAAGCCAAGGTGACCAGATACCGTCCGGGGGAAGCGCCGACACGTTCGGCTGAAGTGAAAATCAACCTAAACGATGAATCCATTACGGTGTTTGTCAATCCGTATACGGGTAAGCTCATCGGTGAATTGAATGATCAAGACCGCTTGATGGATCGGATCGAGGAGTTTCATGGGGAATTGATGATAGGCACCACAGGAGACCGAATCGTGGAATTGGCTGCCTGCTGGTCGATCATCTTACTTGCGACGGGAATGTATCTGTGGTTCCCTAAGCAAGCGAAGATACGGGGTGTCTTGATCCCCCGATTCACTGGTGATCGAAGACAGATGTTGAGAGACTTGCACGCGGTTCCTGCTTTTTGGCTGTCGGCTGGGGTGCTTTTTCTGGCGGTCACGGGGTTACTCTGGTCTGGCTTCTGGGGGAATCAGGTACAGCTCCTCACGACCAATGCAGGGGTCGGCTATCCGCCCTCTATCTGGGTTGGCAGTGCACCAACCAGCACGTTGAAGACCAAAGAGATCGCCGAGGTTCCGTGGAATGCTCAGAATCTGGATGTGCCATCTTCAAAAGTCCATCAGGGATATGTTCCGGTATCCATCGATGATGTGGTAGACGTTACGAATCAATTGAAGATTCATCCGAGCTATACGGTGATTTTCCCGAAAAGTGAGGAAGGCGTCTATACTATCTCTGCTTTTCCACCGAAAGCAAAAGACGAAGCAACCATCCACATTGACCAGTACACAGGGGCTGTCTTAGCCGATTACCGATATGATCACTACCAACCGCTTGGGAAACTGATGGCATGGGGGATTACGGTGCATAAAGGCTTGGAGTACGGACTCCCGAATCAGCTGATGGGGCTTCTCGTATGCATGGGGATCGTGGGCATGGTCGTCAGCGGTTTGATCCTGTGGTGGAGACGTAAGCCGACAGGACACTTAGGAGCACCGAAGGCACCAGAAGTAAGAAAAATGAAAGGCCTGGTCGTGCTTATGGCCATCTTTGGCATCGTCTTTCCGCTGGTCGGGGCTTCTCTGATCCTTGTTTTCCTGATCGATTGGCTGATGATTCAACGGGTTCCCGCTTTCAAAAAATATCTGAATGCATGATCATGTCACAACAGAGAGGCGGTTATAGACGAGTGAAAATGTATGTACAGTTGCTTTGGATCTTTCTTTTTGGACTATTCCTAACGGCATGTTCGGTCGATCAAGAAGCGGTCCAACTATACAGGCAAGAAAAGCCGATTGATATAGAGATTACCGTGCCAAATCCAATCGTACTGAATCAACCCCAGATCTTCACAGCGGTTCTTCGTCAAGACGGGAGTGCGGTGGATGATGCGGAGGATGTCCGTTTTATGATCTGGAAGGAAGGCAGTACAAGCCCGCATGATACCATGGCCGCGAGTAACGCAGGCAACGGAACATATACAGTAGAAAAGACCATCGATGGAGACGGGGTCTACTACGTGAAGGTACAAGCTAGTGCAGATGGCTCTAAGGTAATGCCAACCAAGCGATTCATCGTAGGTGACATACCAGAAGGCTTTGATTTAGGTAACAAGCAAGATAGTGGACATCATCACGAGCACCATTAATTCCACATTAAGACATGGAAAACCGACTTCTCTGTAATCAAAGAGAGGTCGGTTTTATTTAGTAATTTTAGTAATGCTGGCTATGTGGTTGGCTGGTATCTGTTGGCCACCTCATGATCAGACGACATTTCCAAGATCGGATACGCATATCCGCGCATGGTATCCTCGTACTGAGCAATGGCGTCCACTAACTTTTGTTCACTACGGTGTACAGCGATCAATTTCTCTGCAAGTGTCGCCGCATCTCGTAAGGCGGTGTTGGCTCCTGCTCCAAAGCTTGGCGGCATGGCATGGATGGCATCACCGAGCACGGTAACCCTTGTCGTCTGCCATGGTGCTGTCGGTTTGACCCTGCGGATGGCGTGCGGTGCAATGGTTGAGACATCGACTCTCTCCACGAGACCTCTCAGATCAGGTCCCCATGTCTTGACCGCATCCTTCATCAGCTGGTGCAGCTCCTGCTTTTGTACAAACTGGGCGGTGCCAAAATCGCTGAGTATGAATGCTAAGCTGCACACCCCCAAGATTACTCTGTCACTCTGCTGTTTTGACATTTGAAAACTTGTTTTTTACTATTAATCTAGTTAGTCGTGTTATGAAAGCAAGGGGAGATTGTGTAATGACAACCAAACCAGATTCGCGGGAGAAAATCCTTCAAACGGCCTCACGCCTGTTCCAGCTGCAAGGGTATCATGCCACAGGCTTAAATCAGATCATCAAAGAGAGCGGATCACCCAAAGGCTCCCTGTATCACTATTTCCCCAACGGAAAGGAAGAGCTGGCCGTCGAAGCCGTTACCTATACAGGCAAGTACATTCAAGCCAAGCTGCAGGACACACTGGAGCAAATCGCGGACCCGCTCGAAGCGATCCAGCTTTTTATCAGAGAAACAGCCAACCAATTCGATCATCCAGACAGCATCGAGGGAATTCCAGTCGGACTGTTGGCCAGCGAGACGGCCTTGATTAGTGAACCCCTGCGAATCGCCTGCATGAAGGCATTTACCAGCTGGGAGACTACGATTGCCGATAAATTAATCCGATGCGGCTATGCCAAAGAAGAAGCACATCAGTTCGGCATGCTCATGAATACCATGATCGGTGGAGGCATTATGCTTTCCCTGACCAATGCGGATAAAACCCCGCTGCTGCTGCTTGCAGAAAAGATTCCGGTCTTGTTGGAGAAAAAAGGATAGCCTTTTGGTTGTCCTTTGCGATACTATTATATAGACTGGTCTATTTATATAAATCTGATTAATAAAGAAAGGGGTTGCCACCCTAGTGACAAACCTAGTAATCAATGCGCTCCCACAAGAAAAAATGCCTTATCTGCTGAGAAGCGGAGAGGGAAGACGTTACCTGTTCGGCAGACAAGTCGCCACGATCATGGCAGATGCCAAGAGTACAGGTGATGTGCTGGAGATGATTCTGCTCTCCGGGGGAAAAGGAGACGCTTTCCCAGCGATTGTCCATCGGCATACACATAAAGGAATCCTCGTGCTTGACGGCAAGCTGGAGCTTTCGCTCAATGAGCAGAACTATCTCCTATTGCCAGGCGATTACGCGCACATCCCGGCTGGAACTATCCACAGCTATCAGATGCAGAGCCATCGAACCAGATTCGTCTCCTACTCCGTACAGGGGAACCTCGCGCAGATGTACTCTATCATCGGGAAACCCTATGATAAGGTCGAATACCCACCGCATGTCAGCAGTGAGATTTCAAGCGAACATTTTGCAGAGGTCTCAGCGGTTGCTGATGTTGAGTTTACCCAGAATGGGCCACAAGCGGGTAAGGCTGTCTTAGCTGAACAGACGAAGCTGCCTGATCAAGTGGTTCCTTATGTACTGGAGTCAGGTGAGGGGGACCGCCTGTTGACCGGTGATCAGCTCCATCGAATCCTTGCAACCCAGAAGAACACCGATGGGCAATTCATTATCGTTGCCTCTGACGGGCCGAAAGGAGAACGGATCGTCGATCACTACCATGAGCATCACACCGAGACGTTCTTTTGTCTGGAAGGACAGATGACGATGTGGGCCAACGGTGAGGAGATCCGGCTGAACCCAGGCGATTTTCTGCATGTCCCTGCCAACACCGTTCACTCGTATCGTCTGGATTCACACTATACCAAGGTTGTAGGGATGCTGGCCTCCGGTCTTTTCGAGCCGTTCTTCCGTACCTTGGGCGATGAGTATGAGCCTTATATGTTCCCAAGTGAACCACAGCCTTTGCGGTTCGACCGGGTGTTGCAAAACATCGGGAACTTGGATTTGAAGGTAGTCTCCAAAGTCACTCCATAAGAAATACGGTACAGCCGTCTATGTCCGTACGGGCTTCCGTCTAAATAAGAAAACCGCCTTTTCTGCTGGGATGAATCTGTTCACCATAAATCATGGGATGGATTCATCCTTTTTCCTGCTTGTTCGACAGGTATCGGGGGAATTCTGTTCAGTCCACCAAAAAAAGTCAACCAATCATGAAACCGCTCCCGCTGTTAATACGTATAACTTATTGCAAAGCTGGATGATTAAGGAAAATACAAAAAGGAGGAGAGCACATGGGATGGCTGGAGATGCTTTTTCTGATCTGCATTCTGTTCGGACTGGTTTATGCCATCATCATCCTATTGTTTGGGGACCATCACGGTGAGTGGCTGGGGCATTTTCAGGTGCCCGTCTTACAGCCAATCAGCCTGGTCAACGGGATTGCAGCATTCGGGGGAAGCGGTCTGGTTCTGCGCTATCTGACTCCTTTTCACACTGGCTTTGTAGTTGGATTGGCACTCTTGTGTGGGGTACTGATGGCTTTTGCCGCTTATTTCATCTGGGTGAGACCGATGCGTGATGCAGAGACGTCGACAGGCTACTCGGTGCAGAGTCTGATCGGCAAAATCGCAGAGGTACACACGACAATCCCGGCAAAAGGTCACGGGGAGGTCCTCATCCCGATGATCAATGGCACGACCCACCACATCGCCGCCAGTCTGGAGGGCGTCGAGATTCGCGAGGGGGCGAAGGTGATCGTCGTCACAGTGGAGGAGCACGTCCTGTACGTCATGGGGTACCGGTTCACAGGCAAGTCGTAAGCAGCAGGTAAAAGGGAAAGAGTAGAGGGGGAGCACTCACATGGAATCTATGGTATTCGTTGCAGTCATCGCTGTCGTGGCCGTGTTCATTGTGCTGGGGATCGCTTTTTGGGCGCGTTACAAGACCGTGGGCGCTGATGAAGCGATGATCGTGACAGGGAGTTTTTTAGGGTCCAAAAATGTACAGACAGATGAATCCGGCAGCAAGATGAAAATCGTCCGGGGCGGCGGTTCGTTCATCCTACCGATTTTTCAACAGGCTAATTTTATCAGCCTGCTCAGCCATAAGCTGGATGTGACCACACCAGAGGTCTACACCGAGCAGGGCGTACCTGTGATGGCAGACGGTGTCGCAATCATCAAGGTGGGCGGCTCGATTGAAGATATCGCCACGGCCGCCGAGCAGTTCATGGGCAAATCAGACGAAGCGCTCAAAGCAGAGGCCCAAGAGGTTCTCGAAGGCTACCTGCGTGCGATCCTCGGCAGTATGACGGTGGAAGAGATTTATAAAAACCGCGAACGTTTTGCCCAAGAAGTGCAATCTGTCGCGGCCAAAGACCTGAAAAAGATGGGACTCAATATCGTCAGCTTCACGATCAAGGACGTCCGTGACAAAAACGGCTATCTCGCCGCACTCGGTATCCCGCAGATCGCCGCTGTCAAGCGTGACGCGATGATCTCCCAAGCCGAAGCAGACAAGGAATCCCGCATCAAGCAGGCCCGTGCCGAAGAAGAGGCCAAAAAGGCAGAACTGCTCAAAGAGACCAACATCGCTGAAGCGGAAAAAGAAAAAGAGCTGAAGGTCGCAGCCTTCAAGCAGGAGCAAGACCAAGCCAAAGCATCGGCAGACCAAGCTTACAAGCTGCAGGAAGCCGTCACCAAGCAAAAGGTAACCGAAGAAGAAATGAAGATCGACATCGTCCGCAAGCAGAAGGAAATCGAGCTGGAAGAAAAAGAAATCCTCCGCCGCGAGCGTCAATACGATGCCGAAGTGAAGAAAAAAGCCGACGCCGACCGCTACGCTGTCGAGCAGCAGGCCGAGGCGGACAAAGCGAAGCGGATGCGCGAAGCCGACGCACTGAGCTACCGTATCGAAGCGGAAGCACGGGCCCAAGCCGAACAGCAACGTCTCGCTGGGGTGGCGCAAGCTGATGCGGAGAAGGCACGCGGTACAGCCGAAGCAGACGTCATCCGCCTCAAGCTTGATGCCGAAGCAGAAGGGAAGCGCAAGCTGGCAGAAGCTTATGAAATGTTCGGTCAGGCGGCCATCCTCGATATCGTCGCCCGCATGCTCCCAGAGCTGGCTGAAAAAGTGGCGGAGCCGATGAAAGCAATCGACAAGGTCACTATCATCGATACTGGTAACGGCCAAGGCGACGGCGTCAACCGTCTCAGCACCAACGTGACCAAAATGATGGCTCAACTGCCTGAGATGCTCAAAGACGTGTCCGGACTGGATATGACAGAGATGATCCAGAATTTTGTCCAGCGCGGTCAGGCAACAGGTGGGAAAACAGGTGCCGATACAGAGAACAAGGGCAACGCCCCGGCATTTGATCTGAATGCGGCTGCTGCTGCTCTCATGGAGAAAAAGGATCAGGAGCATCAGGAGTAACGCTTCATGAGTTAGCTAACAGACAGCGAACACCACAAAAGCCAGCTTACACGCGGTCAGCGCAAGCTGGCTTTTCCCTGTTTTCCAAATTGACAGAATCCTTCCAAAGCTGTTACGATCAATCCAACCAAACCTACAAGTACAGGAGTCTTTCTGATGACATACGCAACTCCATCCCTTTATGTAGAACCGATTCGTCTGATCCGTTCTGATGCCACCTTTCCAGCGGCGATTTGTTTTTGCCATGATGCGGATATCCGCAGGTTATATACCCACCACCCCTTCCTGCATCCCAATGAGCAGGCTGTCTATATGAAGTATGAGCACGCCCGCCGCCAGAAAAGCTACCTTTTAGGCAGATATGTCGCCAAGCAGGCAACAGCTAAGCTGATCGGTGAGACCCAGCTGTCCCGCGTGGAGATCCGGCAGGGTGTGTTTCAGTTCCCGATCGTGGGTCATCCGACCTCGTCTAATGTGCAGGTCAGCCTGAGCCATTGCGATGATTTTGCCTGTGCAGTCGCTTTTCCCGAGGAACACCCCCTGGGTATCGACATCGAGGAGATCAATCCGGACCGCAACACCCTGATCCGCGACCAAGCGACTCCTGCCGAGCTTCGTCTGCTCAGCCAGCTGCCACTTGGTGAGGATGTAGCCATGACCACTCTGTGGACAGCCAAGGAAGCACTCTCCAAGATACTCCGGACGGGTATGATGACCCCGTTTTCTCTTTTTGAGATGGAGAAGCTGACAGTGGCAGACGGTGTGGTCACAGGGGAGTATACGAATTTTGCCCAGTATAAGCTGGTGTCGTTTCAGCTGGGTGGTTATATCTGCACGATTGCCGCGCCTAGGCGGACAGAGCTGTCCTCGCTTCAGATCGGGCGCATCCAAGCTCAGTTTGCCTCGATGGGCACACGGTAAAAAATCGCTTTCTATATACATAGATACAACCCGCTTTGGACGAGGGGTTGTATTTTTTTTGAAGAAAATCGAAAATACATATTGCATAGGGTAGGGGGGTATAGTATTATTAAGTCATCAAGAACAGCACGACGAAGCACATCAAATGGTAATACTACAAAATACAGAGCTAACGGACCTTTAATCCTGCTCATGGAGGAGATAAAGATGAGTAATACAGCAGCACTTGCCCACCAAGAAAAGACCACATCACTCAAGATCGAAGGAATGACCTGCGCCGCCTGCGCACTCCGGATCGAGAAAGTCCTGACCAAAGTGGACGGTGTCGAACAGGCGAACGTAAACTTTGCTTCTGAGAAGGCTACCGTATCCTATGACCCAAGCCGTGTCAGTATGAGCGACCTGCAAGCGAAGATCACAGACCTCGGCTACCACGTCGGCACAGAAAAAGCCACCCTTGATGTCAAAGGAATGACCTGTGCAGCCTGCGCGACCCGCATCGAAAAAGGCTTAAAAAAAGTTCCAGGCGTCACCGAGGCCAACGTCAACCTCAACATGGAACGCGCCACCATCCAATACAACCCGGAAGAGGTCAGCGTCACAGACCTGATCCAGAAGGTCAAAGACATCGGGTATGAAGCACATATCCACACCGATGACCAGCCCAAAGCAGACAACAAAGAAGAAGAGCTGAGCCGTCACAAATACCGCTTCATCGCATCCGCCATCCTCTCCTTGCCACTATTGTACACCATGATCGCCCACTTCGGATTCCACGGCGCATACATGCCACACTGGCTGATGAATCCATGGGTGCAGCTGGCTCTCGCTACTCCGGTCCAATTCATCATCGGCTGGCCATTTTACCGCAGTGCTTTTAAAGCGCTCAAGAACGGCAGTGCCAACATGGATGTGCTCGTCTCACTTGGTACCTCTGCAGCGTACTTCTACAGCTTAGCCGCGACCTTGGCAGGCAGGGGAGACCAGCTTTACTTCGAGACAAGTGCAGTCCTGATCACCCTGATCATCCTCGGGAAATGGTTCGAAGCCATCGCAAAAGGCCGCACCTCTGAAGCGATCAAGAAGCTGATGGGCCTGCAAGCCAAAAACGCAACCGTCATCCGCAACAATCAAGAGATGAGCATTCCAATCGAAGAAGTCATCGTCGGCGACGAGATCCTCGTCAAGCCAGGTGAAAAAATCCCGGTAGACGGTGTCGTCCTCACAGGCAACTCGGCAGTCGATGAATCCATGCTGACAGGCGAAAGCGTCCCAGTGGATAAAAAGCAAGGCGACGAAGTCATCGGTGCCACCATCAACAAAAACGGTGTGCTTACGTTCCGCGCCACCAAGATCGGTAAAGACACCGCGCTCGCCCAAATCATCAAAGTCGTAGAAGATGCACAAGGCTCCAAAGCTCCGATCCAACGTATGGCAGACGTCATCTCCAATGTATTTGTTCCGATTGTAGTCGGTCTCGCTGTCCTGGTTTTCCTCGCTTGGTATTTCTTCGTAGATGCAGGCAACTTCGCACATGCGCTTGAGAATGCCATCGCCGTACTCGTGATCGCTTGCCCTTGCGCACTCGGTCTCGCTACTCCAACCTCCATCATGGTAGGTACGGGGAAAGGTGCTGAACATGGAATCCTCTTCAAAGGCGGCGAGCACCTCGAAGCAGCACACAAGCTCGACACCATCGTTCTCGACAAAACAGGCACCATCACCAAAGGCGAACCGTCTCTCACCGACGTGATCCCATATGGCAATTTCCAAGCAGACGAGATGCTTCGTCTGACTGCAACCGCAGAGAAAAACTCCGAGCATCCACTCGCGGAAGCGATCGTCAAGGGCGCCCTGGAAAAAGGAGTCGGACTTACCACTTCTGAATCGTTTGAAGCCATCCCGGGTTTCGGTCTTCGTGCCCAAGTGGAAGGCCGCACGCTCTACATCGGTACCCGCAAGCTGATGAACCGCGAAAATATCGACATCACACAAGCCATCTCCCAGATGGAACAGCTCGAATCCGACGGCAAAACCGCTATGCTCGTCGCCATCGACAACCAGCTGGCCGGTATGGTAGCGGTAGCTGACACGATCAAAGAAAGCTCCCGTGAAGCGATTGCCGAACTCAAAAAGCTGGGTCTTGAAGTCGTCATGATCACCGGTGACAACCGCCGTACCGCTGAAGCGATTGCCCGTCAAGTCGGGGTCGACACCATCCGTGCCGAAGTCCTGCCTGAAGATAAAGCCAAAGAAGTTGAAGCGTTCCAAAAGCAAGGCAAAAAAGTAGCCATGGTCGGCGACGGGATCAACGACGCTCCAGCGCTTGCCACCGCAGATGTAGGGATGGCGATCGGTACAGGTACAGACATCGCGATGGAAGCAGCAGACATCACCCTGATGCGCGGTGAACTCACCAGTATCGCCGAAGCGATCAAGCTGAGCAAGAAAACCATGGGTAACATCAAGCAAAACCTCTTCTGGGCACTCTTCTACAACACCATCGGGATTCCAATCGCCGCAATCGGCCTGCTCGCCCCATGGGTAGCCGGTGCAGCGATGGCCTTCAGCTCCGTATCCGTCGTGCTCAATGCGCTTCGCCTCAAACGGGTCAAAATCTAATCCCCATTATCATCCCCATAGGATCACGACAGCCCCCCTGTCTTGATTATAGAAAAGGCGCTGGACTCCCTCATCCAGCGCCTTTTGTTAATAAATTCCCTGTTCTGTCAACTTAAAGCCAAAAACCCCGTACTCTCTGCTATAATAAGAGATAATGCGGGAGAAACGAACGCAACTAATCCTTTGCGTTGCTGGAGGTATTATATATGAATGAACAACAACTGAATTCCCACGAGTGTGCCGAAGACGCATCTTGCCACAGCAACGGGAGAAGCTCACACCATTCCGACAAGACCAAAGCGAACCTGCAATCCCGGCTGAACCGAATCGAAGGTCAGATTCGCGGTATCAAAGGCATGATTGAAAAAGACGTATACTGTGACGACGTGCTCAACCAGATCGCTGCTGTGCAGTCCGCACTTAACTCCGTCGGGAAAATGCTGCTCGAAGGCCATATGAAAAGCTGTGTGATCGACCGGATTCAAGAGGGCGATCATGATGTGATTGAAGAATTCCTCAAGACTGTCAACAAATTGATTAAGTAGGCTGATGTACACCCTGTTGTCTCATTTGACAGGGTGTTTGTTTACACTTGGTAACTCGCTACCTAGAGGTAAGTGGGGTACACTATAGGGACAAAACGAACGTGAGGAGGATACACATGAGTCAACAGAGCCAACACTCATTTACACTGAATGCGACATGGGAAGGCGGACGCCTGGGAGCCGGACATCTCAAAGCAAAAGGGCTGGACACCCAGATGTCTGTACCAACTGAATTCGGCGGCCCCAATACCGGAACCAACCCGGAGGAGCTATTGATCGGCTCAGCCATGACCTGCTACATGATCACACTGGCGGCGATTCTGGAAAAGCGCAATTTTAAAGTGATCTCACTGACGCTCCAGTCGGAGGGAATCGTCGGGGTCGAGGCAGGCAACACCGGTTTTCGTCAAATCATCCATCGTCCGACCATCGTGCTCGGTGACGGCGATGAGAAGACGATCGAAGTGGCCCAACAGGCTGCGCATCGGGCCGAAGAGGTCTGCATGATCTCCAAAGCGATGCGCGGCAACATTGATTTCATTGTTGAGCCTACCGTTAGGATCGGGCAAAACGTATAAGGGACTGACCCAGCTTTTCTTTGTTGTACACCCTGTTGTTTAGTTGGACAGGGTGTTTGCTTACATGTTTACCGCTTCCCCGTCATATAGAAGTGAGGTAATGAAGAAATGACCACACTTCGGGGGAGGAATCAGTATGGGGCAACATTCATTTACACTGAAAGCGACGTGGGAGGGCGGGTTTCTCGGTACGGGGAATCTTGAAGCAAGAGGTCTTCAGACCAGAATTTCTTTGCCAAAGGAATTCAACGGTCCGAATGTGGGGACGAATCCGGAAGAGATGCTGATCGGATCAGCGATGAACTGCTACTTGGTTACGCTTGCTGATATACTGGATCGGCGCCAGCTGAAAGTCACCTCGCTGACACTTCAGTCTGAGGGCTTCGTCACTGTGGAGTCTGGTAAATATCGGTTCAGCCAGATCATTCACCGTCCGACGATTGTGCTCGGTGACGGGGATAAGAGAACGATTGAGACGGCCCAACACGCAGCACACCGCGCCGAAGCGGCCTGCATGGTGTCCAATACGATGCGCGGCAACGTCGAGTTCACCGGCGAGCCTACCGTCCGGATCGGGCAAGGCGCGTCTTAGAGCTTACTCCTGCAGATCTACGACAGCGTACTCCCGTCTGACGAATGTCCCTTCTACCAGCTGATAGAGCACAAGCTCAGCTTCCTCAGGCTCACTATCGGCAAGGGACATCACCCAATAGCCAAGTGCAGGATAATGCCACCCAGCCAGATCGGCAGCAGACGGGATGGGTGGTGTCGTCGGATGGGTATGCACCATGCCAAGCCATGTCAGCCCGTCAGCCTCCATCTTTTTCAGGTGGGAGAGCAGGGTGACTCCAGTCAGGTGAAACGTCTGTTGTGTCGTCTCTGATTTCGTAGCAGGGTAGTGGGCGAGTACAGTCGACCCACTACCCGCAAGCAAGGCCACATACTCATGCGGAAACGCTTCTCGCCCTTCTGCGATGAGGCGTTTCAACACTTTTTTGGTTATACATAGCGTTTGATTCTGATCTGTGAAGGGGTGCCCGATCAGCGACGGATTCATCAATCATGAGGCTCCTTTCTGTCTCCTACACATGCAAGTTCAACACTGCGAGGGAATCGTATGTCAAAGCAAAACATCCATATCGGCGTATGCGGCTGGGGTGATCACGACACCCTTTATACACAGGGGGTCAGCGCCCGTGATAAACTGTCGGTGTATGCCAGTCATTTTCCGATTGTAGAGATCGACAGTTCGTTTTACGCCATCTTACCACAAAAAAACTATGAGTCATGGGTCAAGGCCACGCCCGATGCTTTCCGTTTTATCGTCAAGCCGCATCAGGTGTTGACCGGACACCAGCGCAACCCTATGGAAAAAGAAAAGCGGGCCGAGCTGTTCGTCCAATTCGAGGAAAGTATCCAGCCGTTGGTCAGAAGCGGCAAGCTCCAAGCCCTGCTGTTTCAGTTTCCACCGTGGTTTGACTGCCAGCGTGACCATGTCCTCTATGTAAAATATTGCGTCCAGACCTATGCGAAGTATCCGATTGCTGTGGAGTTTCGTCACCAGAGCTGGTTCCTGCCTTCTTATAAGCAAAAGACACTGGAGTTCCTCGCTGATATCGGTGCGACCCATGTCGTCTGTGATGAGCCCCAGGCTGGCACAGGGTCTGTTCCTATCGTTCCGGAGGTGACCAATGAGAGCCTGTCTCTCATCCGCTTCCACGGGCGCAACGTATCCGGCTGGCGGGATGCAGGTCAGGCGGCCAACTGGCGGGATGTCCGTTATCTGTACCGCTACAGTGATGATGAATTGAGTGAATGGGTCCCTCGCATCCAGAGTCTGGCCGAGGAAGCCAAGCAGGTTTTTGTCCTGTTCAACAACAACTCAGGCGGCGATGCGGCAGATAACGCCAAGCGCCTGATGCAGATGCTCGGCATCGATCCAGAGGGGCTTAACCCGAGACAGCTTGAGCTGTTTTAAGAAGAATTTGAGGCGCTAGATTGGCGCAAGGAGTGACCCAACATGATGATTTGGCTTCTTTTGCTGTTTGTCCTCATCGGTCTGGTGGCTGGAGCGACGGGCAGTATTGTCGGGATTGGCGGCGGGCTCTTTTTTGTACCGGCGCTGCTTTATTTCGGTAATCTGGCAGAGCCGGGGGCGATCACCCCGCAGATCGCGACAGGCACATCGCTTTTGGTGATTGCCGTCACGGCGCTCTCTTCCACGCTCGCCTATCTCAAACAGAAAAAAGTAGACGTTCAAGCAGCCCTGCTGTTCTTCATCGGGAGTGCACCGGGTGCCGTGCTTGGTGTCTATATCAACAAACTGCTGCAGCTGCAATCCTTTTATCTGTTATTTGGTCTGTTTCAGATTGCGATGTTTATCTTAATGCTGGTGCGTGACAAGCTCAAGCCGCGAAGCGCAGGCTGGGCGATCCGCAAGACCTATCTGGATGCGGAAGGTCACGAGCATGAGTACGGCTATAACCGCTGGAGCGCAATTACGATTGCCTTTTTCGTCGGGATTATTTCATCCTTGTTCGGGGTCGGCGGCGGAGTGTTGATGGTTCCGGCGCTTTTGGTGTTTTACCGTTTTCCACCGCATATGGCGACAGCAACCTCGATGTGTGTTATTTTTCTGTCGGCAGTGATCGGCAGTACTACCAACGTGATCAATGATCATATTAACTGGTGGTATGCACTGGCGCTTGCTCCTGGTGCATGGTTCGGAGGAAAGCTGGGAGCTTTTATTGCAAGCAAGATGAAGGGCAAGACAATAGTTCTCTTGTTGCGTGTCATTATCTTGGCGATTGCCGTACAGATGATTATCAAAGCATTTACATCCTAGTCAGAAGACCATATTCATCGGCAAAGGGGGGAGACGCGTGGGAAAGATCTGTACCTTGCATCTCTTGCATACCAATGACATACATAGCCAATTTGAAAAAATGCCCAAGATCGCAACCGTGCTCCACACCTATCGGGAGCAATACGTGGCACAGGGAGACAGCGTGTTGACCCTTGACATCGGCGATCACGCAGACCGCGCCCGAATGAAGACAGAGGCCAGCTTCGGACAGGTGAATGTCGCCGTGCTCAACCAGAGTGGCTACCAATACGTGACGATTGGCAACAACGAGGGGGTCACACTGCCCAAGCAAAAGCTGGATCACCTATACGATGAGGCCCAATTCAAAGTGATCGTCGGCAACATACGCGACAACAGCAACGGACAGATCCCGAATTGGGCTGTCCCATATGCGATTCATGAGGAAGCAGGTCTTACGATTGCGCTTCTCGGTGTGACAGCGGCTTTTACAGATTTTTATCACATGCTTGGCTGGGACGTCCAAGATGGTATCGACTTGGTGAGGGAGCAGGTGAAGAAGCTTCGCCCTCGGGTGGATGCCATTATCGTCCTGTCCCATCTGGGCTTACATGCCGATATCGAGATGGCGACACAGATCGAGGGAATCGACGTGATTCTTGGCGGACACACCCACCAGGTCCTGGAGCAAGGACAACTGGTTCATGACACACTGATCGCCCAAGCAGGAAATTTGGGAAATTTTGTAGGTCATGTAACTTTCATGTTTGACCTTGATCAAAAGGTGGTAATAGATAAATCAGCAGAAGTATTTGCCACGGAAAAATTCAGCGACGATGCAGCCATCACTGCCCTGATTGCTGCTGCCAAGGCAGAGGCAGTCGAAGTTTTGTCAGAGCCAGTGGCCCAGTTGGATCAGCCTTTTGCAGTGGACTGGGACCGGGAGACTCCGTTCGGTACGTTCCTCGCTGCCAGTCTGCGTGCATGGACTGGGGCAGAGATCGGTCTTGCAACAGGTGGGCTTTTGCTCACCCCGTTAGCTGCGGGCAAGGTGACTCGCCACGATCTGCTTGCTTGTCTGCCGCATCCTATCAAGCCCTGTGCGGTTACCCTGACTGGTGCTGAACTGCTCGCAGTCTTGGAGTGTGCCCTGCAGCCAGAGATGATTCAGCGCAAAACGCGTGGATACGGCTTCCGGGGTCAGGTGCTCGGCTGGATGGGAGTAGACGGGATCGAGGTCTACTACCAGACGAGCGAGGCAGACGGTCAGACGAAGTGGCAGATCAGCCGTGTCGAGGCAGGTGGTCAGCCGCTTGACCTCTTACGGGAGTATCGCGTGGCGACGATTGATATGTTTATGTTTAATCCTATTTTTCCGCAGATTCGCGAAGGCAAGGAGGCTCAATTCTTCTTGCCGGAAGTCTTACGCGAAGTAGTTGCCAAGACCTTGTCTGATCCACAGCTGATCGCCGACAGTCACATCCCGCGCTATCACGGGCAACCTTCCTAAGATGCGATTCGCCGAGCAAAACCCCGTTGCTTTGGGCATAATATGAAAAACAGCAACGGGGTGGATGAGATGCGTTTTATCGATGAATTGTATGAATTGTACCGGGGACATTTTACCCGTGATGAAGAAGATATCATTGCAGTGGTTGTGGGGATCTTAGCCGAGCACAACCATGACGAGCTGATGACGATTGTTGAGTCGATGGACGATGAGGAGCTGTTCAACATGCTTGCCACCTACATGGTCGAAGTGATGAAACGAAAAGTAGCCATGGATGAAAACGGTGAGCCCGGTTCTCGCATCGTACACTGAGACAAAGACACACAAGAGACAAATACATCATACGGTAATGTAAACAAGTGGGAAGGAGTGGTTTCATGATCGAAGTAAAGCCGATTCACTTTGAAGAAGGGACAGCCATGGCGGTTACGGTGTATCTGCCGAAGACAACCCTGTTGGCGGTGACGACAGACAAAGGTTACATTATGTGCGGAGCTTTGGATGTAGGTCTTTTAAATCAAAAGCTGGCAAGCCGGGAGATTCTGGCCGGTCGTGCCGTCGGTGTCAAAACCATACAGGAACTGCTGGATGCACCGCTTGAATCCGTTACCTTGACTGCTGAGGCCAAAGGGATTACAGCGGGAATGATTGGGAAGGAAGCAATCCGTAAAATGTTTTAGGAGCATCCTGTCGTCAGGGGATGGCTCTTTTTCGTTTTCAAACTTGCAATTTTATTTTTTACGACAAATTACCCTTTGTGCTCATTTCGTAAATTAGTATAATGGAAGTACTTTCTGAAGAAAGGCAAGGAAGCCAATGCGTCTAATCTCGATTAATAGCTGTCAACCTGGTGTAAAGTTAGCACGTTCGATCTATGCCAGCAATGGAAATACATTGATTGGTGCCGGAGTCATGCTGAGTCAGCGCATGATCGACCGGTTAGTCGACATGCAGATCAATTCAATCTATATCGAGGATAAGCGGACGGAAGACATCGTGGTAGAGGATGTGATTTCGCCTGAGACACGCCGCGAAGCGATGAGTGTCATTTACTCCACGTTTGAGACATTCCGGGAAGACCCGAGCCGCCGCAAGCAGATGTTTGCCAACCCGCAGATGGGCAGACAGGTGCGTCAGGTGATGCACTCCCTGATGGATGAGATCAAGGACCATCGATCCGCGATGAACCTGCTGGGGACCGTATGCGGTGTAGATCACTATGTGTTTGCCCATTCCTTTAACGTCACGCTCTACACCTTGGCGATTGCGGTCAAGATGGGATTTGGCGAACGGGAATTGATCGAGATCGGGATCGGAGCAATGCTTCACGATGTAGGGAAGATGGCGATTCCTTACGACATCCTGACGAAACCAGGCCGCTTGACTGACAGTGAATACGAAATCATGCAGACTCACACCAGTGTTGGCTTTGAGCTATTGCGAAAACAAGACGACATTCCTCTCCTTGCTGCGCATTGTGCATACCAGCATCATGAGCGGTTGGATGGCTCCGGCTATCCCCGTCATCTCAAGGAACCGGCTATTCATCAGTATGCCAAACTAGTAGGCGTGTGTGACGTTTTCGATGCATTAACCAGTAATCGTGTGTACCGCCGGGCGATGCTCCCGCATGAAGCGATTGAGCTTTTGTTCACCGGAGCGGGTGTTCAGTTTGATAAAGAGGTGGTAGAGCAGTTCCGCAACACGATTGCACTCTATCCGTTGGGGCTCTCGATCCAACTCAACACAGGAGAAAAAGGTGTCGTCGTGGATAACAATGTCGGCGTACCAAGCCGCCCGATTGTTCGGATCCTCACCGATTCAGACGGTCAGACGGTAGAGACTCCTTACGAACTGGATCTGGCCAGCAAATGCAACCTTAATCTGATTATTACGGATTGCGAAGCGCTGGGATAATTACATCTGAGAGTACGGACCATGATGCTAATTTGGCACATGGTCTTTTTGTTCTACTTGCCAGAGCCTTAGGTAGACTGTATCATGTAGAAAGGGTAAAATAGAAAAAACTCCCTGAATTAGGGAGTTTTGCGCTTGTGAATTTATGAACGTTCGTATTTATTAATTTATAAATATACACTGCTTTCATATAAATTTTAACTTTACCCCCTATAATCTGTCAATCATTATTTTACTTTTCAGTATTTTTTGTCGAGCATTAGCCTATTTGGCAGGATTTTGTCTAAATTCCTCAGGTATTGAAGGTGAATCACTGTGAATCCAATCGGAAAAAGCATACGGGAACATCGAAAAAGGTTGCATATGACACAAGGAGATTTGGCAGAAGGGATCTGCAACCGCAGCTATATCAGTCAAATTGAAAAAGGCTTGGTTATTCCTACACCAGAGATTTTGGAACAGTTGGTGAGAAGATTAGATATTGAACTCAATGAACTGTGGAACGAATCGGAACAGCCGACATTCTCCAAGCAGGAGATCGAGAGCACCTTGCGCCAGTTGGTCAACTCGATTGAATCTCATGAGTGGGAATCAGCTCAGAAGTGGGTCGTCAAGCTGGGAGTACTTGAGCTGTCCTCACCAGAAGTATCGGTTCTATCTTGGGCCAAAGGATTCCTTGCTCAATTGGAGCAGCGGTACCAGGAGGCAGAGAAGCAGTACCTCGAAGCGTTGATTCTGGCCGGGGATTATGATGATATTCCCCATCTGATCCGTGTGCTCAGCTCTCTTGGTACTCTGTACTGCACAGCCCAAGAGGCGAAAAGAGCATTGCCTTATCTCAACGAGGCTCTGCAGCTTGCTAACCGCTATGAGATCGGCGGTCTGATGCGCATCTCGCTTTTGCATACGCATGGTCTGATGCACGGGATGCTGGGTGAGTACGACTCCGCTATCGAAAATCTCAAGGAAGCCGACCAGCTTAACAAGTCATACCGCACGCATTTCAAAAGCGAAGAAATCTATATGATGCTCGCCAACTGCTATCATCGTCTGAAGCAGTATGAAGAGGCCGAGCAGTATAATCTGCATACATTGGATATCCTGCAATTCTCCCCGAATCCGCGGATTGAAGCAGGGGTGTACAGTAATCTTGGTGTGCTCTATGCTGACCTGCAGAAGTATGATCAGGCCGAGAGCATGCTGCTAAAGGCAATTGAGGGTCATAAGCAGACCGAGAGTACCCATTGGCTGCATAACTCCACACTGGAGCTTGCGGATGTCTACAGACAGACAGGGCGCTTGGAGCAGGCCGTTCTGCTGTGTGAGAGTGTACTAGCAAGTGAATCAGCTGAGAAATCCCTTGCCGAAGCCAGATATATCTACGCAGAGATTCTCACTGAGCTAGGGAGGGGCGAGGATGCACTCTCCCATCTGGAACCGGCATTGGAGTACTTTTCACAGGCGAAGACAACAGACTTCCTCGTGAAGGCGTACCGGTTGCTGGCTCGTATCAGCCTGTTCTTCGGGAAATTCGCGTATAAAGAAGAGTTTTATCAAAAGCATATCATGTAGGACAGGTGGACAAGCACAAAAGACATCCTCGGGCACATGCCTTGGATGTCTTTTTCTGCTACAGCCATTGTTTTTTCTTGAAGATCCAATACATCGTGACGGCGAGCAGGAGCATGAACGAGAGCACTCCGTAATAGCCGTAGGGAGAGCGCAGCTCGGGCATGAATTCGAAGTTCATCCCATAGATGCCGGTCACGATGGTAAGCGGCATGAAGATCGTGGTCAGAGCGGTGAAGACCCGCATGATCTCATTGGTGCGGTTGGAGACGGCGGATTGGTAAGCCTCGCGCAAGTTGCCGATCAGCTCGCGGAAGGTGTCGAAGCTCTCGACGACTTTTACCGAGTTTTCGTGGATGTCGATGAAGTATTTTTGCAGGTTGTCGTCGATGAGGTCTAGTTCCTTTTTGTTGAGCATGCCGATGAGATCGCGCTGGGGGCCCAGCATTTTTTTGGCGTAGAGGATTTCACTGCGAAGACCGATCAGTTCGTTGAGATGCGATTTCTTGGCATTGACGAGGATATCCTCTTCCAGATCCTCGATCAGGTTCTCGATGGACTCCATCACATCGAAGTAGGATTCTACGATTTCGTCAACGAGATGGTACAACAGATAATCGGGAGAGTTGAGCTCTCCTTCACGGATGATGGTGACGGCTTTGGTGAACTCGTGGATGTCTGCTTTGCTCACGGTGATGATATGATGACGCCCGAGGAAGATGTTGACCTCGCGCAAAAAGATATCTTGGTTGCGGAACTGGATGCTGTTGAGCACGATAAAATAATGGTCGTGGTAAATCTCCAGCTTGGGGCGCTGTTCCTCCTCATCGATGCAGTCCTCGACAGCGAGTGGGTGCAGCCGGAACAGGCGCTGGAGGATGTCGAGGTCGAACAGCTTGGCATCAATCCAATAAAAGCCGTTGTCAGGCAGCGTCAGAGTCATTTCGATATCATCGATTTCTTGGATGAGTCCGTTGCGGATCCATCTGATTTTCATGGCGGCGGCTCCTCCTTCCTTACATGGTGACGGCGCATCGCTTTTACCGCTAGTATACCATTATAGGGCCGCCAACCTGCCATTGTCGGATAAATTCACCTGTTTCTTTTCTGGATTCTTGTGCTGCGGCAGGGTAGAACGTCCACATCTTTTGGGCAAGGTTTTCCCACTCCCGCATAGGATGTACTAGGTGGGAGGTGGCGGAAGTGGTCATGTTTCGCAGGCGTCACCGTTTGTTTCGTCCGATGTCGCGGACGAAGGCGGTTTTTATTGCGATAGTGGTGATGCTGGTGCTCTTCGTCCAGTCGTTGATTGTGATCGAGCAGCGGCTGGAGCCGACGATCTTAATTTTGGCTTCACAAAAGGCAGAACAGCTTGCAAAACAGGCGATTTCTGATGCTGTGACGAAACGGATCTCGCAGCAGGGTGTAGACTTCAATGAAATCGTCAAAATGGAAAAAGATAAGAACGGTCAGATTCAGGCAGTCGATTTTAACTTCAAAGAGTATTCAAGGATCGTAGGGGAGACGACACAGCGCATCCAGAACAGGCTGAGTGAGTTCGAGGATGAGACGGTGGAGCGCACGGTTCCGCTTGGTCTTGCCACGGGTAGCAGCTTCTTGGCACAGATGGGGCCGGATCTGCCGATTACCTTTGTGCCGGTGGGATCCGTGAAGACCAGACTGGAGACCGAGCTCAAAGAAGCGGGGATCAATATGGTGCTGGCGACCGTGTTTATCTATGTGGAGGTCGACCTGCGGATTGTCATCCCGTTTGCGACCGACCAAAAGACGGTGGCGACTAAAATCCCGATTACGCACTCGCTGATCATCGGTCAAGTGCCGCAATACCTCTACAACAGTGCAGACGGCAAACCGGATGTACCGCTGTCGAAAGAGGATGCAGGCGTACCAGACACCAGCAATGTACCGAACGGCACGAACAGCAACTAGGCAAGCAGGCAGCGACGATAAGATGAGCGTGAAACACCCGTCATGAGGCTTATGACGGGTGTTTGTGCTGGTGATATAATGGGGCTACATGAGCGAAGAAGGGAGGCATCGGCCATGGAGCGTTATCTGGGCTGGCATGTGTCTGGTGAGCCGTTTGCCGCGTATTCGTTGTCACATGGGATCACGTTGGCAATTGCCGTGGGGCTTGTTCTCGCGCTGTATCTGTTCCGAGAGAGATTGCGTGGAGCAGCGGCCAATCGAATCGTGCGTTGGGGATTGGCCGCTGTTTTATTGGGATCGGAGCTGCTTTTGCAGGCATGGTATTGGTACAACGGGGTCTGGTCATTCGTGTGGCTGATTCCATTTGAGCTGTGCAGCATATCGCTTTGGATTTGTTTTTTTATGCTGGCACGTAAGAGTTATAGTCTGTATGAAATCGTCTACTTTACCGGTATTGGCGGAGCGGCGCAGGCGATGCTCACTCCGGTGTTGTTTCATCCCTTCCCGCATTTTCGGTTTACTCATTTTTTTATTGCACATATTGCCATTATTCTGGCACCGCTGTTCATGACGTGGGTGGAAGGGTTTCGTCCGACGTGGAGGTCTGTGTGGAAGTCGTTTGGCTTGTTGAATCTGATCGCCTTGGTCGTCTATGTGGTGAATCAGTATCTGGGGACGAATTTTATGTTTTTGGCGTATAAGCCAGAGACCGGGAGCATCCTGGATCTGTTGGGGCCGCACCCGTGGTACATTCTGTCGCTGGAGGGTGTGGTGCTGTTCTTCTTCTGTCTGTTGTATCTGCCATATGCGGTGGCGGATTGGCGGGCGAAGCGGAGGGAACGCGCTGCGGGATGAGCAGGTCACGGTGGTGATGGACTGTGGTGTGGACACCAGACACTGCCGAGATTCATGTAAAAAAGAAGCGAGAGACCGTTTACGAATGGCCGTCGCTTCTTTTTCGTGTTATTTTTTCTTCTTTTTCTTCTGGGCACTGCGGATGGATTGGCGCTCCCAGTTTTTCAAATGCGGATAGGGGTCAAACGCCCACTCAGCATGACCGACGTCGCGGTACATTCCGTAGTGCAGATGTGGTGGGAATTTGCCAGAGGTTCCGGGCTTGCCGTAGCCGGAGCTGCCAACATAGCCTACCACCTGTCCGGGCTCGACGATATCGCCTACTTTTAAGCCTTTGCGGAAGCTCGCCAGATGTGCGTAGTAGTGATACACGTTGTCCATGTCACGGACACCCACACGCCAGCCGCCATAGCGGTTCCAGCCCATGATCTCGACCACACCATAGCCGGTGCTCAGCACAGGAGTTCCGTAATCGGCAAAAATATCGGTACCCTCATGGATGCGGCGTCCACCCCAGCCCCGTGGGTCTCCCCATGTACTGCGATAGCTGTAATTGTAGCGTCGCGGCACGATAAAGGAGTGATTCATCACATCCAGAGTCTGATACTTCTCAAACACACGCTTGAATTGCTCGATCGTCTTCACGGCACGGTCACGCTTGTAGTAGGTCCAGATCCCGATACGGATATCATCCTCGGTAAATCCGAACTCAGACAGATAGCGGGCTATTGAGGTGACCACGTCGGTGTCATTTTGTTGATCCGCTTTGCCGTCTCCAGAGCCATCCATGCCCATTCCACCGAAAAAAGAAATGGACGGCTCGTCTACATCATCCATCTCCGGATTGAGATAGCCAGACCAGGAAGCAGGCGGGATCGTGATCGCGGTGATCCGTTTAGGTTCGCCGCTGTCTGCTTTTTTCTTTTTGCGGGTCATCGTACGTTCATACTGATCGATCGCAGCCAAATACGTCCATGGAACCCCGTAAAGCCCCTCCAACCGCAGAAACAGCTGCTTCCGTTCCTCATAGATCGGGTCGGAAGGAGGCTTGGTCTCTGGCTTCGCGGCTTTTTGTTGGGGGGGTGGTGCTGGTGTGATCGCTTGGGCTGCTGATACGGAGTTGTCATAAGGATAAAGCATGGATGTCAACAGCAAGGGTATCGTCAAACAAAGGCACAGAAAACGCATCCGTTCTCCCTCCAACCTAACAGGTTCTTTTGTTAGGTATCCCCCGATTGTGAGGGGATTATCCATTTGAATTATTAGGTAGAACCGATGCAGGGAGCGTGGGGAAGTGATATGATGCGGGTAAGAGCAGACGAGAGATGATCAGAGGAAAATAAAGGGGAAGTAACGATGAAGCAGACGATATACATACGATGTGACAAGCCTTTTACCCTGCAACGGTTGACGGCCGCATGGGAGCAGCTGGTAGGGGAAGCAGGACGCCTTGAACATGTTGACTCCGCACATTCTCAACGGGAAAAAACCGCGTTGGATCGGTTCGTGGAGCTTGGAGGACTGTCGAAGTCAATATCATGGAGAGTCGGCCCGCTGGTGGCGGTGACGGGATGGAGTGCTGAGGCATTATCAACACTTGCAGGTTGGCGGATCGGGACGTGGTTGAGTGAGGAGAACAGAAATGACGCTGCATCTGAATGTTTCTCCGCACCAGCGCACCTCTGGCTTCGTGAAAACGCCGATCAAACCGAATCAGCACTGCCCCCGGCCGGCGTCATTCAAAAAGTGGTGACAGGCGATGGAATTACGTTGATGCTGTTCGGACAAGGGAAGCGTGATGGGAAGTCAACAGTGATTCCGACTGGTTTTGAACAGAAAAAGCATCTGGACGAGCATATTGATGAAGGCATGTTTTTACTTCAGGTGAACATTGATGACGCCAGTGCGGAGTGGCTGGCCTACACGATGGAGAGTCTGTTCCAAGCTGGAGCCAACGATGTCACCATGATCCCGATGACGATGAAAAAAAGCCGTGCAGGTATCATGGTGCAGGTAATGTGCTATGCCAGCCAGATTGATGTGATGAAGCATATCCTGTTCCGGGAGACGACGACATTCGGGGTGCGGTATTTTCCTGTGGCGTGTCATCGGTTGGCACGGCGTTTTGTCCGGGTGATGACTGAGTGGGGGGAAGTACAGGTGAAAATCGGATATCATCTGGGTGAGCGGGTGCAGGTCGCGCCTGAGTATGAGGAGTGCGCCAAGGCAGCGAGAGCAGCAGGAGTGCAGCTAAAACGGGTGTACCAGCAGGCTGTCGAGCTGGGACGTGCCTCTTCGGCGGAACGGTTAGAGGAAGGTCTGTAAGGCTGAACGCGAAAAAGCTGAACGTGAAAAAGGAGCAGTGCCGTTTGGTGGCTTGCTCCTTTTTGCTGTGAAATGAATGCGTCATACTGGTTCTGGTTATTGGCGGGCTAGGCTTGAAGTTCACCAATCATGATGCGCAACACATTAGGCTGATCGGCCAGTTCCCGTGTGCCTGCACCATAGCCGATGGTCTCGACCGTCATAGAAGGCAGGGGACCGAAGAATTTGACCAATGCCGCGGCGATTCCAGCTCCGGTCGGGGTGGTCAGTTCTTTTTGGATGGTGGTGGCTCGGAGAGGGATACCTTTGAGCATCTCAAGAGTGGCTGGGGCTGGGACTGGGTAGAGTCCATGGTCACAGCGGACGAAGCCGTTACCGGTAGGAACAGGGCCGCTGTAGAGCGCATCGATCCCAAGCTCCTCCAACGCAATCGCGACGCCGACGATATCCACGATGGAGTCAAGGGCTCCGACCTCATGAAAGTGGACGGTCTCGATCGGAATACCGTGAATCTTGGCCTCAGCTACTCCGATCTCGTGAAAAATAGCGAGGGCGCGTTCTGTGACACGCGGGGCAAAGCCTGCTGATTTGATCATCTCGACGATCTCGGAGTAGCGGCGGTGATGGTGAGGATGGCTATGGTCGTGATCATGAGAGTGATGATGATGGTGATCATGGGAGTGGTCGTGAGCATGATCGTGGGAATGCTCATGGCTGTGATCGTGAGAATGAGAGTGATCGTGGTCGTGGCTGTGATCATGAGAGTGATGATGATCGTGGCCATGATTGTGAGAATGAATGTGCAGTTGGAGACCGTGATCATGACTGTGCGAATGATCATGAGAATGCCCGTGACCGCCCTCCAAATCAATCACATCCACCTTAAGGGCACTGACCCCTTTTTTCACTACATTTTTCCACTCAAGGCGAAACTCGCCCAAAGGCAGCTTCCGAAGCTCCTGTTCCACCTTGTTACGGTCAGCCCCCGCATTGACCAGGGCTGCTAATGTCATATCTCCGGCAAGTCCGGAGAAACAATCCAAGTACGCAATCCGCATCTTGTCTCGTCCTTTCTATGTATCAGGTTAAATAGACTGGCAACTTGTGCTGTCTTTTTGTATCATGAGAGAAAGTATGTTCGGTATATCGTACACCATACCTACATAAGTGTATCATCGCAGGCGAGAGCCTGTCAGCAGGAGTGAAGATTTCCGATGCTTTCGTTTATTCATACAGCAGATATACATTTGGATGCACCACTGGTTTCTTTATCTTCGGTGTATGAACAGAGACAATATGATTTTCGACTGACGATGAGCCGCATCCGTGATCTGGTCATAAGCAAGCAGGTTGATTTTTGGCTGATCGCCGGAGATCTGCTTGAGTACCACGGTGGGACTCGTGCGACTGCTCTGTTTTTGCGGGATTTGTTCGCAAGTGTTGATCCGGTGCCTGTCTGCATCGCACCGGGCAACCATGATCCATGGATGGAGGATTCGTTTTACCAGACCATCGAGTGGCCGGCCAATGTGTTTTTCTTCACAGGAGAGTGGGGCGTATATGAGTTCCCGGAGAAATCCTGTGTGATCTATGGCTGGGGCTTCCCGCAGGCGCATGTGCCAGAGTCACCATTAGACCGCTTTCCCGGCAGATTGGACGGGTATCAGCATCATCTGATGGTGCTGCATGGCACGGTATTGACCAGTGAGCCGACCGAGCATCAGCCGTATGCACCACTTCAGCTGAGCGATCTGGCGAAGACAGGTGTCAATTATGTGGCGCTCGGGCATATTCACAAGCCGATGCAGTTTCCCCATCCGACCAAAGGGACACCCTTTGCCGCTTACCCTGGCTCACCAGAGGGCTTGACGGTCAAAGAGCAGGGGCCAAGAGCTGTCTTGTTCGGTCAGGTGGATGAAGCGGGACAGGTGCGACTTACCCCGATCCCTGTTCAATCCCGTCAAATTCTCCGTGTCGAGTGGCAGGCTTCTGGGGTAGAGACGGTCGATGCGCTGCTTGCCCGTCTGCAGGAGGACCTGCGTGAGATTGATTCGGACAGCCTCTTGTATCTGACACTGACAGGGGAGCGCGCGAGTCACTTGATTCCGCCATTGGAGCTGATCAGAGGGCAGCTGCAACGTTTCTTTTACCTTCATCTAGAGGATGAGACGTGGCCCGACATCGACGAAGACAAGCTCCTGACCGACTACGGAATACTTGGGCGATGGATCAAAAAGCTCCGGGATATCGAGGAGACTGCCACAGACGTACGCGAGCGTGAGACTGCCAGACTGGCCCGTCAGGAAGCGACCAAGCGAATCGGGGGGATGCTCAGATGATTATCAAGGAACTCACCATCAAGGGCTTCGGCAAATGGAGCAATACCACGTTTCCTTTCGCACCTGGTCTCAACCTCTTTACCGCCCCCAATGAAGCAGGCAAGTCGACCTTGATGCAGGCTCTCATCGCATCCCTCTATGGCATGAAAAAAGATTATGTCCGCGTCACCCGTTATGTAGACGAATATGAACGGTATTACCCATGGGACAGGGCTTCTTATGAGACGATTGTCCGTTATATGCTCCATCAGCAGGATTTTCGTCTGCACCGCAATCTGGCCAAAGACCGCGAACAATCCAAGCTGTATCTCGAGCCGGAATTGACCGACATCACGATGCAATACCAAGAGGACCGGCGAAAAGAGTTCAATTTTATCGAACGGCATATTGGGCTGAACCGCACGCTTTTTACCGATGTCACATGGATCAGGCAAGACGCTCTGCAAGCCGCTGAAAATCTGGTACCCTCCCTCACCCGTCAGGATGATGACCCGCTGATCCAGCGTCTCTTGGCAGGCTTCGAGCAGGATCTGACTGCCATCGGTAAAAAAGAAAATGCGGAAAGCACCCAGCTTGGAAAAGTAACCAAACAGCTCAATCAGGCCCGCCAATCCTTGGAACAGTCCGAACAAGCCTGGGAGTCTGTCCAGCATCTCACGCTCGCGGTCGCTCGCTGGCAAGCAGAATTGCAGGAGCTTGGCAAGCGGCAGGAACAGCTGAGCAGCCATCTGTATGCCCTACAGGCTGAAGACCAGACCTGGCAATCCAGATGGGAGCGTACATACGAAGTGAAGACAGCGGGTCAACTGCTGATTTGGGAAGAGCAGAGTACAGATGAGCACGAACGGGAAGCGCACCGTAACACCCATGAACGGTTAAGCCACATCGAACAGCGTCTGGAGGAAATCAACCAGATCAAGGCAGCGGCTGCTGAGTCTGCCGTCGAGCAGCATGATCGGGACGGATTTACGTATCTTTCGTTCCAAGACATACCAGAAGAAGAGTGGCAGCAGTTTCTCAAAGGCTGGTATGCATTCTCTGCGCATGAGGAATCTACTACGGGGGTATCTGATCAGGTACTATCCATGGCGGACTCTGTACAAGTAACATCTGGGACAGATTTTGCCCAAGTATTAACAGCGTCAGAGCCCACTACACCACAATCTACCCCGTCATCACAAGCAGCAGTTTCGCTTAACCAACTGCAGAGCGATTACCGCCACGGCTGGGAATATGTCCGGCAGATCGAAGAATCCCGCCAAGTCCTGTTTCAACTGATCCCTAAGAAAACGGAGCAGGAAAAAATATTTCACTCCCTTCAAGCCGACCTGACCGCGTGGGAGAAGAACGAGCGGGCTTGGCAGGAAGCGAAGGCACACGACCAAAGATTGCAGGACGATCATCCAGCTATCTTGCTTTTTGATGAACAGCTAGCACGTGCCGCTTATGACTTTTTTACAAATCAGCCAACGGTTGCTACGCATGTTGCCCAGCAAGCTACCGGGACGGATCAACGGGCAATATTACCAACTGGAGAAGATCAGCAAGCCGAATACCAAAACCCCGTACCAACTGGAGCATCTCAGCCTGTGACTGTTGATCACGATCTCAACCGCACCCCAAGCCGAGTCAGTGACAGGGGGCGTACGAGCCGGGCGTCTTCGCAGAAGGCAATGCGCCGTAAAACCTTTGGACTAACCGCAGGGGGCTTGGCTCTGTTGTTGCTGGCTGCTGCGGTCGCAGGGGCAACACTCTCATGGGGCATGGCCGCTATTCTTGTTCCAGCTGTGTTGGCTCTCTTAATGGGAGCGGGGGCTTATTTCCTGCTCAGTTATACACCGAAGAGTGGTTCAACGAATGTGAATGCGTCTCAAGCGCCTGTTCAATCAACTGACGTGAACTCGTCACAAGGATCGATCCACCCTTCAAACATGAACCGATCCGATGTGCCGAATACCGATCCAACAGCACCGAGTGCATATGTTGTGGATCTGTTTTCAACTACAGCCACCAATCCGTATCAGTCAACAGAACTCTCCCAGTGGCTGACCCGACTCCAAATCCATACTCTGTCGGATCTCTTAGAACTGGAGAAATACTATGACACTTGGGCTGACACCAAAAATGCAGTCGCATTTCACGAACGCTGGTTCAGCCAGCAGCCATATCGAGACAAAGCAGAGCTTGTCGCCCGGCACGACACCGCCCGCCAAGCTTGGGAAGAGACCCTAAGAGCCACGACTGAGTCCGAACTCCGTATCGAGGAAGCAGAAGCGTCGCTTACCCGGTTGCTCGATTTTTACAACGCAGCTGACTGGCAGACCTTCTTGGCTTTTCGTGAAACCCATCTGTCCGAGATCCACCGGGAAGAGGCGAAGCGGGATGAGCAGGAGGAGCGCCGCCGAATCCAGACCCGTTTGGAGACCTATATGCTGAGATGGGGCGTCCCACCGCACCTGCCGTTCGCTGAAGCTGTACAGCTTGTGGTAGAGGAGCATGCAGAGTGGGAGCGCAAGGCACGGGAAGAGCAGGCGCGTCTTGCGCAAGAGCTTCATCACGAGCGCCTGCGTGCGCAGCAAGTCCGTGAACAGGAGGTGTACGAGCAAGAAAAGGCTCAGCTTCTTGCCGACTGGGAAGAAAATACCCGCAACCTCCTGCGGGAGCGGCGCACCCACAATGAGCAACAGCGTCTCCAGCTGCAAAAAGAACGAAGCCAGCTCGAACAGCAGCTGGGTGATTTGCGGGAAAAGATTGCCCGCGCCCAGGGCGAGATCGGTCAGCGTGGCGAGGTGTCATGGGCCAAGGCAAAAAGCTCCTATGAGGAAGCCTCACAAGCCATGCATGAATTGCTGCAGCGCCGGGATGCCTTGACACTGGCCAAAGACACCCTGCAAGCCGCGATGAAAGAATGGCAGAGGGAAGTCTCCCCGGATGTCAATGAACTCGCTTCTGCCATCGCATCAAGGATTACAGAGGAACGATACAACGACGTTCGGATGGACCCGCTGAACCACTTTTCGATCCGGGTGATTGACCCGCAAAGCCAGGACGTGGTGAAGCAGGAGCAACTGTCGAGCGGGACGCAGGACCAGCTTTATTTTGCACAGAGGATTTCGCTTCTGCGTCACCTCAGTGCGGAGCGGGAGCCGTTGCCGTTATTTTTGGATGATCATTTTATCCACTATGATGAGGCTCGGTTGGAGCGGGCGCTTAAGCTTTTGCTGGAGATGGCGGGAGAGCATCAGATCTTTCTGTTTTCCTGCCAGCATCGGGAAAAAGCATACTTGGAGCCGTTGATTACAGGTGAGAAGCGGCATCGGATTCATGACTTGACTGCTTAACACGCTGATTAGACCGACATCAAGAAAAGACCGCATGAATCCATTCCCTATTTAGTAACGGAAACGGATTACATACGGTCTTTTTGATTCTTATTGCTGATTAAAGCTGCTGCTCCAGCATGGTCAAGAACAGCCCCACGTCTGTTACCACACCAACCGTTTGAGACGAGCCGCGGTCCATCAGCTTGGTCACGACAGCCGGGTTGATATCTACGCAGACAGTTTTGATCCAGCTTGGCATCATGTTGCCTGTTCCGATTGCATGAAGCATCGTGGAGAGCATAATCACCATATCAGCGTCATGCACTTGGTTTGCATATTGGGCTTGTGCTTCAATCAAGTCCATCAGGGTGTCAGGCAATGGACCGTCGTCACGGATGGAGCCAGCCAATACGAATGGCACGTCATGGCTCACACATTCGTACATGATGCCGCTGGTCAGCGTGCCGTCTTTGACCGCTTCTGCGATGGAGCCGGAACGGTTGATGCTGTTGATCGCCCGCATGTGGTTTTTGTGTCCACCGCGAACGACAGAGCCGGTATCCAGATTCACCCCGAGTGAGGTGCCGAACAGAGCGCGTTCGATATCGTGCACGGCGAGCGCATTACCGGACAGGAGTGCGTTCACATAGCCTTTGCGGATCATCTTTTGGAAGGCTTCCTGACCGCCTGTATGGATGACAACAGGGCCTGCGACGAATACGATTTTACCGTTGCGGGCATGGATATCACGCATTTCCTCTGCCAGCTTCTTTACGATGACCTCGACGCGGCGCTCAGAGCTTACCTCGTTGTTCATGAAGGCAAAATCATTGTCTGCTCCCGGCTCTTCCTGTGGAGTGTTCACGATGCGTACACCCGCGCTGCCGCAGATGACAGCGTCACCTTTTTTGATATCGCGCAGCTTGACACAGTGGACTTCGTCGCCCTTGATTACGAGGCAGGCGTCCATCCGCTGATGCAAGGCACGGGTCCATTTGCCGTTGAGATACACCTCTGTAGCATGATTGGTGGTGGAGTAGAAGTCGTCTGCGACGGTTTTGTCCTTTTCCGCCGGCTTGACGGTAGGGGTCTGAGCTTGTGTCGGGATGGTACAACCCATGTTGATCAGCTCATTGAGGATCAGCTCCAGCTTGTCCTCTGCGACATTCAGAGCGACACGGGCTACAGACAGGTCGTCGAGCTGTTCACCGATATGCAGCTGGAGTACCCGGTAGCGACCGTTGTACTGCTCGGTGGAAGCGTCAATCTTTTTTAACACGTCGTCACGGATAATATGACCATGGACTTCAATAATATGTTCCATCTATGAAAACCTCCTTGGGGATATTTGGCTGAAACATGAGGAATATGTACAAACTTTTTATTAGTATATAGGTTGCCCTATGGTCCTTCCAAGTAGTTGCACTAAAATGGATGTTTATACAAGTATGCTGTTTTTGTTGCCCGTCCGAACGGCGTTCAACTATAATGAGGTTGACCCTATGGAGTGAGGAGTGTAATCCGCATGACGCTACGTAAACCAGAATGGCTCAAAATCAATCTGGTCTCCGGTGAAAAGCTTGAGGCTTTTAAAGAATTGAAACAAACTATGCGTGGTAAAACTTTACATACCGTTTGTGAAGAAGCGAAATGTCCAAATATCCATGAGTGTTGGGCGAACCGTACCGCCACGTTCATGATTCTTGGTGATATCTGTACCCGCGCTTGTCGTTTCTGTGCTGTCAAAACTGGTCTGCCGACAGAACTTGATCTGGCCGAACCAGAACGCGTGGCCGAAGCAGCAGAGCAAATGGGGTTAAAACACGTGGTCGTCACCTCTGTAGCCCGTGATGATCTGGCAGACGGGGGCGCGCAGATTTTTGCTGAGACCATCAAGGCGATCCGCAAACGTCTCCCATTGGCAACCGTTGAGGTGCTGATTCCAGACTTCCTCGGCAACTGGGATTCACTCAAGGTGGTTATGGATGCACGCCCAGATGTATTGAACCACAACATCGAAGCAGTGCGCCGCCTGTCCGACCGTGTGCGTGCCCGTGCCAAATACGACCGTACCCTGGAGCTTTTGCGTCAGGCCAAATTGATGCAGCCAGACATCCCAACCAAGTCCAGCCTGATGATCGGGGTAGGAGAGACCATTGAAGAGATTATTGAAACCATGGATGACCTTCGTTCCGTGGATTGCAATATCATGACAATCGGTCAATACCTGCAGCCAACCAAAAAGCACCTGGATGTCGTGAACTATTATCATCCAGATGAATTCGCCATGCTTCGTGAAGAAGGCATGAAACGTGGATTCAGTCACGTCGAATCAGGTCCATTGGTACGCAGCTCGTATCATGCCCATGAACAGGCAGATGCAGCGAAGCAGACCATCGCGGCCAATCAATAATCAAAACCCAATCAACCCATAGAAAAATCCCCTTTGTCATCTCGACAGAGGGGATTTTTCATAAGCTACAGGTCAGGTAGCAGAGGTGTCTCTATGGCTCTTTGTAATCAGAAGTTGTTAGCGGCTTGTGTTACCTTGGGTGGAAGTGTTCATGTTGTTGAGACCGGTAGAGTGGATGCCATCCTGATCGGTTGTGCCGGTACCTTGTCCAGCTTTGGCATTCACACCACGGTTGCCACGCAGGTTGCTGTTGGTCATCGTACCACCAGTTTCTGCACCGTCAGGGGTTCCGCCAAAACGGCGAACCAGGTTCTCAATGGTCCGGTCGTTGTTGCGAAGGCTGAGGTTGTTGGTGTTGGTGCCACGGGAAGCGATACGGGACAGCTCGTCGATCATCGCTTGGTTGTTGGTCACATACACCTTGAAGTAACGTGGAGATACGGACATCGCATTCATACGGGCTTTAGTGGTAGCGGTTTTACCGTCACGGTTGTTTTCGGTACGGATACCCACGAAGACCTCTTCGTCAGAAACGAGAACGGTTGTGTTGTTCACGCCTGGCACAGAAGCGGTAACATTACCAACAACCTGCGCCAACGCATCGCGGTCGACGTAGACGCTGTTCAGTTGGTCACTGTTGGTACGCATGGAGTTGCGATCCACTTTGAAGTAACCCATTTTGTTCATGGCATTACGTTCTGTGGAACGGATTCCAGCGGTGTTTTGACCAGTCAGACCACGGTAGATGGATGTGTTCATCCGGTAGTTGCTGCGGTCAAAAGCGCTGATTCCGCTTGTATCGTTATTGTTGCCGATACCAGTGGTAGTTCCTCCTGTAGTACGACCAGTGTTACCGCCTGTGCCGTACATGTTGGTGGTTCCGTAGGTATTGGTCATGTTGCCATTACCATACGTACCGTATTGGCCTTGGGTGTTAGTGGTGTAGCCGGAAGTACCGTAGCTGCCTCCGTATGCATTGGTACCGGTTCCGCCATAGTAGCCACCAGTACCAGTCGTCCCGGCAGTACCTGCACGACCCATGCCGTAGCCAGCAGCGGCACCTGCTCCAGCACCATACAGACCGCCTGCACCATAATAGTTGTTGGTGCCATAACCGTTGGTACCGTTAGTGCCACGGGTACCTGTGGTTCCATTACCCCAGTTGCGTGGGTCGAGGCGGCCCAATGTATCGTCCTCATCGTCCCCAAGCTCGCGGTCTCCACCAATGCCACGGGTACCCATAGTGCCAGTGCCTCGGTTGCGTGGGTCGAGGCGGCCGAGTGTGTCGTCCTCATCGTCCCCAAGCTCGCGGTCTCCACCATTACCTACGTTGTTGCCACCAAGCAGGCCGGTATAGCCCCCAACCAATGCGCTTCCACGGGTACCGTTGTTGCCATACGTGGAGGTACCGGTTGTGGTACCAGGAGTTGCAGCACCAGTACCAGTGTAGCCTGCGCCAGCACCGCCGGATTGAGTGGTGCCGCCTTTTGTACCGGCAGTTGTGCCACGAGTGTTTGCTCCCGTGATGCGGTTGTTCGTACCAATCATACCGTCGCCACCAAGGACGTTGTTGCGGGCATTCATGCCTTGACCATTGTAAGCATTCGTACCTGCAGTGTTGCCGGCAGTCGTGCCACCAGCGTTGTTGTCAGCTGCATTGTTATACCCACACGCGGAAGTCAACAGAGCCAAACTTGCGACTGTACCATAGAGCCATGTTTTTTTCATGTTGTTTGAACACCTCCTGACAAGTATGTTGCCCCCATCTTTGCAACGTTTTCGTGGGAATTTTATGTCCATCAACAAAAAATGTGGTAAGATGGGTGTAATGGTTTTTTCTCGACAGAGAAGGGGGAAGTACCTTGATTCGCTTACCAGTTGGAACATTTGAATTGATGGAGGAGAATCGCAACGGTTGGAACCAGGACGTGTTCCAGGAACGTTACAGCGATATCTTGGATAAATACGATTACATCGTGGGTGACTGGGGCTATGGCCAGTTGCGTCTGCGGGGCTTTTTTGACAATGCCAACCGTAAAGTGCCGTTTGAACATAAAATCGCTTCTTTAGATGAGTATTTGCACGAATTCTGTAATTTCGGCTGCGCATACTTTGTTTTGCGGCGTATGCGGGTGGAGGGAGAGCTGTTTGCTTTTGATCCAGTGGCAGGACTGGAGTCTTCTTCCTCAAGCAGTGTGGAGGGAGCAACAGAGTCCGCTGGGCAGACCGAATCACCAGCAGGAACCGAGCGTCCAGCGAGAGCTCCCCGCCACGAACGCTACGAAAAGCGTGAGCGTCCAAACCGCAACAATGACCGGAACCAAGACCGCGGTGAGCGTCCGGAACGTGGTGAACGCCCAGAAGGCTACCAGCCGCGCTATCCGAAACGCCGCTACACTGACCGCAACCAAGACCGGAATCAAGATCGGAATCAAGACCGCAACAACGACCGTAGCCAAGAGCGCAGTGATGACAACCGTGAGAACCGCACCGAGCGCACTGACCGCGGTACAGACCGTCCGAACCGCTATGAAAAATCTGGACGTCCACCCCGTCAGGGACAAGACAACCGTCCAGGCAGAGGGGACGGCAACAATAATTACCGGGAACGCCGTGGCAACAATCAATCCTACAACCGCCCGCCACGTGATAAGGTCACCAATCCACAAGGCACCCAGAACAACAACCGTGACCGCGAAAACAACCGCAAGCCCGAGTCCAATCCAAATACCAACCATCAGCAGGACAAATAAAAAAGCACTGACTTTCCCAAAGAGGGGAGGTCAGTGCTTTTCTTTATGTGATCCAGAAGAGTCAGCTTATCAGTTAATCCTGATCGTATCCTTGATCCAGCTCAGGGGTGCCGCTGATCGGGCGATACCCGTGGCCGTAACCGTAATACGGATATGGATAAGGATAATACGGATATGGCGGGTATGGTGCATAGTATGGCGGATAGTAAGGATAACGGTTACCGTAGTAGAAGAAAGGCAACAGACCAATTAAATCCTCAGGGCTGTCAAAGAAGCCTCCACCTCTTCTGCGACGGCGGCGTCTGTATTGGACGGGTACAGGCAGATAGTCGTATTCTTCACCATAATAGGGCTGTCTCTGTTGTTTAGACTCACGGCGATGTTGCTCAGCGATCAGTTCATCATGCATGTCATACGGTTGCATTCGGGCGTTACACTCCTCACACTTTTTGTCTGGGGTTCCTTACAGAGGTAATATACGGCAGGAGCACAGAAGCGGCGATTTGTCCCGCCAAAATGGGCGCATGACATAAATCCAAGCTCACGAAAAAAGAAAAAACTCACCCCGAAGGATGAGTTTGAGTTTAGATGACACGCTGTAAAAAGGTTTTCAGTTCCTCTGCTTCCGCTTCATTCAGATTGAAGGCAAATTCCAGATAGCCTTCCTCCTCCAGATCATCTTTTCCGATGATCGCGGTACGGCCGTTCTGAATGTTGATCACCAGTTTTTTTCCGTAAAAACGGTCAGTTGTGGTAATCGCCAGGTCAAAACGGGTATCTCCCATGAAAGAGACAAAACGGGTTTTCGTTTCCTCCGTGTCATCGTAGAGGTAAAACAAATCATTGCCAGACAATTGCATACACCTACTTCCAATTGATATTCGGCTTATGCTCCAAGTTATGCAATGCGGTGATGAAGCGGACAGTTTTGGTCTTGGAGCGCATGACGAGCGAGTGGGTCTCCACCACATCGTCACCTAAATATTTGACACCTTGCAGCAGCTCGCCGTCAGATACGCCGGTTGCAGCAAAGATAGCATCGTCGCCACGGACAAGGTCATCGAGCGTGAGGATCTGTTCAGGGTCTTCGAGTCCCATCCGGCGGCAACGCTCGCGCTCCGCCTCGTTTTGCGGCTTCAGCTGGGCTTGCATATCGCCGCCAAGGCATTTGATGGCAGCAGCACTGATGACGCCCTCTGGTGCACCACCGATCCCGATAAACAGGTCAATCCCCGAGGACGGCATACATGCAGCGATCGCCGCACCTACATCCCCGTCACCGAACAGCTTCACGCGTGCGCCTTTTTCACGGACGGCTTCGATTAGATGGTCATGACGGTCGCGTTCTTGGATAATGACGGTCACGTCTTGGATACGTTTATTGTTGGCTTCTGCTACAATTTCAATCATTTTGTCGATAGGATCGGTCAAATGGATACGTCCGGCTGCCCGTTTCCCTACCGCTACTTTCATCATATACATGTCAGGTGCGTGTAAAAGCGTGCCACGGTCTCCGATCGCAAGCACAGACATCGCGTTGGAGTGGCCTTTTGCCACGATGGTTGTCCCTTCCAACGGATCGACAGCTACGTCTACCTCTGGACCGTCTTCACGGCCGTTGCCGACTTTTTCTCCGATGTAGAGCATGGGGGCTTCGTCGAGCTCACCTTCGCCGATCACGACAGTCCCGCGCATGGCGATTGTATCAAACATCGCCCGCATTGCCTCTGTGGCTGCTCCGTCTGCCTCATTTTTTTTACCGCGTCCAAGCCACTGAGAGGAAGCGAGTGCCGCCATCTCTGTTACCCGTACTACCTCAAGTGCGAGTTCCCTTTCCATGATGTCCTCCTCGTTGATCCATTAACAAAAATGTGACATTGCACTACTTATTGTAACATAAGTTGGACAAACGGAAAGATTCGTATTGAATCTTGGTATTCCATCAACTAAACTAACATTGTACACCTTATGCTTTTACCACATCATGAGCCTCATAGTAAAGGAGGGACAGCGTTGCTACAGAAGGGCAAAAAAGGACTGGATCGGATGAAAATGTGGTTTCAGCTCATGTATCCATCCCATGTGTTAAAATGGTTTCCCCCTCACTTTATTGTTCGAGAGGTCATGCTTGAACAGATTGATAAGTGGCAGAAAAAAGGGAATCGCGCCTTACTCCTTTACTTCGATGTGAAGCAGTATGCGGAGATCCGGACGATTCATTCACCGGAGACCGTTCAGCTTTTCGATGAGAGTATCATGGAATCGTTCCGTCAGGTTCTTGGCGAAGAGATCCGTGACAACGATTTGCTGGGTGTGCAACGCTATAATGATGATGATTTCGTCATCATAGTGAAAGAAAATTCAGAACATCTTACCTATCGAATGATGGATAAATGGATGGATAAAGTCCGGGAACGGTTGGAAGCGGCGATTCATGCCAAAACCTCCGTATTCTCCGATTTTCCGATCCGATTACATGGCGCGTCTGCCCGTATTGATCCTGAGCAGGATATTCACGAGGCATTCCAAGCAGCTATGCTGGAAGCGCGCGGCATTGCCAAAATTCAGCTGTCCGCTGATTATGGGCGGATTCGCAACGAGATTCAACGGATTATTTTTGATGAGGACATCCGCGTGCTGGCTCAGCCGATCATCTGTTTTTCCTCTGGGGAAATCATGGGGTGGGAGATGCTGACACGAGGACCTGAGGACAGCCCATACCATCAGCCGCTTCGACTGTTTGAGCTGGCTGAACAGGCTGGTATGTTGATTCACTTGGAGCTGTTGGTGATCAAGAAGGCCTTCCAAGAGATGGTCAAAAAACACACAACGATGCCGATCTTTATCAATGTAACCGTGCCGAGTCTGCAAAATCCGTTCTTTTATCACCATGTTATGCTGTTATTACAACAGTATCCGCAGGTGAAACCGGAAAATATCATCTTGGAAATTACCGAGCGTCACTCGATCGACCAGCAGGAGTCATTCGAACAGGCCATCGAGCTGTTCCGCCGTTCTGGATTCCGCTTTGCGGTTGATGATACGGGTGCCGGCTATGCGAGTCTCAATGTGATTGCACAGGTATTGCCGGACGTGATCAAAGTCGATCGTTCCATCATTCAGAATATCGACGGCAGTGAGGTCAAAGACTCTGTCCTGCAAGCACTCCTCCTGATCGCAGAGAAGATCGGCAGTGAGGTGGTGGCTGAAGGAATCGAGACAGAGGCCGAAGCCAATGTCGTGATGAATAAAAATGTAACGTTTGGTCAGGGCTATTTCTTCTCCCGTCCACAGGAGCCGTTTCCTGAGGTGGAGGAGAACTGGGTCATGAAGCAGCGTGCCAAATAAAAAGCTCCCATCCGAAGAGGATGTGGAGCTTTTTTTATGAAGTCGATGTCGATTACAGCGGATAGCGCAGTCCGTCTTTGCCGAACAGCATACGCACTTTGACATACAGACGGATGGGTATATGAGCAAAGACAAATGCCAGATGGCCCTCTGCCAGCGGTAAAAATTCACTCGGTGATTCGACCGTATAGGTGATCTGTAAGGCATCCAGTGCGTCACGGTAATACTTAGCGGAGCTCCACGGGACGGAGAAATAGATGGTCTTTTTCACGGGTTACCGCACTCCTTTTCCACTCTCTATTGTAGCAGAGAGTGGAGGAGTTGGGGAGAAATAAGCCTAGTCGATTGAAGGGGGAGGGGTAGGTGGAGTCGGCGGGGTGTTTTTGCGTTTTTTCCGCTTCCAGAGGTAGATGGGCACACCGGGGATGGCAATCAGGATTAGAACCGGGATGGCTGCTGCGATGAAGACCAAGAGCAGCTGGATGAACTCGAAGATGCCAATCAGACTGCTGTTAAAAGCATGCCAGGCTTGTGTAAGCGTGCCTTGGTTGGCGAGATCGTCGAGACTGGCGGTTCGTTTTTTCTCTACAACGTCGAGGGTAATGGTCGAGTAGGCGACATTCTCATCCAAGTAGCGCATGCGTCCCTTGATGCGTTCGATTTCTTCCTGGACGGTGGCGAGGTCACCGGAGATTTTGAGTAAATCTTCTGTCTTTTGTGCCTTGCTCATGAACTCCAGCAGGCGTGTTTCGACGGCTTGTTTGGCTTTGAGACGGGAACCAAGATCGACATATTCCTCGGTGACGTCTGTTCCCTCGATGGAGCGGTGCGGGATTTTGACGGCGAGATCATCGAGCTTATTGATGAACGGATCGAAGCCTTTTTGTGGGATGCGGATGACGATGCTGGCACCTTTTTCATCTTTCGATTCGTACTCCGATGATGATAAGATATAACCTTGGTATTGAGTCACCAGCTTGGTCAGTCCGGCGCGGGAGGCTGTGTAGGACTCCACTTCCATGCGTACATCCGCTTTGTAGATCATTTTGCGGTTGAGGGCGGGGGAGGAAGTCAGGCTGGTGTTTTGATTGGCGGTAGGGCTTGTGGGTGGGGCTGATGAGTTTTCGGTTTCAGCGGCGGATTGCGCGGGACTGTCGGATGTGGCTTCACTGGATGGTGAGTCGGACTGTTTGGAGGCCATATCACCTGATCCAGCGCTGTACTCCCTAGATTCCATCGATATGTCCTCAGACGGTGCACTGCTGCATCCGACCACGAGCAGGATGGCGAGCAGCAGATGGGCGACGAAGGCCCACGATCTTAATCTGTGTGTTGGCATAGGAATGATCCCCCTTATCTGTCTATACTGCTGGGACGAAAAGAACAGATAAGATGTTACGTCCCGGTGACAAGCTTTTTTGTTCGCCTTGGTTTTTGCTATACTAAAAGATGTATGAAATGAGGTGACGTAATGAGTGAAGAATTGGGTACAGCGTTAATCGTGCTGATGATGCTCGGATTTACCTTTGTCGGCACGATCTGGTATGCCAAGTGGAAGTCGAAAAAGAATCAAAACAAATAGATCGGGATAAGGCAGGGAAATGAACATGTATGATGTAAATACAAAACGAATTGATGAAGTATTGAACCATATCGGGCAGATGCTTGCGCTGCTCGGAGAACTGACCGAACGTCAAGACGCGGAGCTGGTTGGTGACCGGATTCTGACGGCTGCGATGGAGCGTGGGCTGCATCTGGTGATCGAGGGAATCATTGATGTAGGAAATTGCCTCATTGATGGATTTATTATGCGTGATCCAGGCAGTTATGCCGATATCGTAGAAATTTTGCGGGACGAGACGGTGGTCAGTGAAGAGCAGGCCCGTAGCTATACAGATGTAGTGGAATTCCGCAAGCACCTGATCAATGATTACACCCGTGTACCGGCGGAAGAAATGGTAAAAGTGGTGCGTAAATCGCTTGAATCCTTGCACCAATTCGCGCCATCAGTACGTACATATGTAGAGAAAGAACTGTTTTGATTTTTCTTCCATCCTTTCCAGTAGATTTATGAAACAAAAAACTTTATTTAGTTTACTAATTTGCTTTTGTACTGTAAAATAGGGAGGAAAGGACGGTGATTTTCATATGACAAAAGATCAAACATCTACACGTGATCAAATTTTGCATATGTTGAAATTGAAAGGTTCCCTTCCCGTCAGCGATATAGCCAACGACCTCGGTATCACTGAGATGGCTGTACGCCGTCATCTGAATACATTGGAGAGGGATGACCTGATCACGTCAACTCTTGTGCGCCAAGCGATGGGCCGTCCGACCAATGTATACTCCCTGTCACAACAAGCAGATGAACTCTTTCCTCGCAATTATTCCGACTTGACCCTCGATTTCCTCAAGGATATCCAAGAGATCGACGGGGACGATAAAATAGATGCCCTCTTTAACCGACGTGAGGATCGCCTCGAAGAAATCTACCGCCAGCAAATCCAAGGCGAGCTGGAGGACCGCGTGGCTGCCTTAGCCGAGCTGCAAAACGAGAAAGGCTACATGGTAGAATGGGAAAAAGACGAGGAGACCGGTGATTATCTACTCAAGGAATTCAACTGCCCGATCGCCCAGGTTGCCCGTGAATTTACCCAAGCTTGCCAATGTGAGCTCTCTCTTTTCCGCAAGGTCCTTGAGACAACAGTGGAACAGACCCACTGTATGGCCAAAGGTGCTGAAAAATGCGTATATCGAATCCAGGCGAGCCAAGCTTAGAAGCTCAAGTCGGTTAGACTTGAGTTTTTTTGTATGCAAAAAGACCGACCCACAGCGGATCGGTCTTTTTTGGTGGGTTCGCTTCTTGTGATCAGTACTTTTTGCTCCAGTTGTTGTAGCCTTTTGTCCATGTCTTTTTCGCTTTGTAGGGTTTCTTCCATGTCGTGCCTGATGTGTAGCCGGTGACCCATGGTTTGGGATAAGATTTTGACTTTTTGCCATAGCTTTTCGTTGCAGTGGTCGAGCCGGTCCAGCCAGTCCAGCGGGTTGGATAAGATGCTTTTTTCTTTGCTTTTTTTGAACCGGTGTAGCTTCCGTAGGTTTTGCCTTGTTGGTACATGGTGCTCACCTCGCTTTTACCCGTATGCTTACAGTTAATGAAGCTGGGGAGCATTTGGTCAGGTACAAACTTGCTCGGTGAAGTGACTCATTTTCTGGTAAAATCATGGGATACGAGAGATAGGAAGGGATGAATGCAACGATGAAACCAGCCATGAAACGATATACAGCCTACCTGCTTGATCTGGACGGGACGATCTATAGAGGGAGTGAGGTGATTCCCGAGGCCGTGACCTTCATCGAGAAGCTGAGGGAAGCGAGGATTACGTTTCTCTATCTGACGAACAATTCCTCGACCACACCGGAAAAAGTGGCAGAGCGATTGACAGGGATGGGGTTGCCTACAACGCCAGAAGAGGTAGTCACGACTGCGATGGCGACGGCGTATTACCTGAGTGAACAGGAGAAGGTGCGGGAGGGTAGTGGAGAGGGAGCAGCGACTGGTAACTCTGGTGCGGACGCTCAGGGAGAGTATGCTGCGGGTACAGGCAATCGCGGGGTCTATATCATCGGGGAGGAAGGCTTGCATGTGGCACTCACCGAAGCGGGCTTCACCCACACCGAAGAGAACCCGGCCTATGTCGTAGTAGGGATCGACCGCGCGTTCAACTATGAAAAATTAGCGGCTGCCAACCGGGCTATCCGTTCTGGGGCTACCTATATCGCAACCAATATCGACCCGGCTCTGCCGACGGAAAAAGGCTTGATGCCAGGCAACGGTTCTCTGGTCGCGGCGGTGGCTACAGCATCGGTAACCAAGCCGGTGGTGATCGGTAAGCCGGAGAAAATCATCGTCGATTATGCCTTGGCGAAGCTGAACCGAAGCGCGGAGGAGACGCTGATCGTGGGGGATAATCTGTTCACCGACATCGAGGCAGGGGTCAACAGCGGCATGGACAGCCTGTTGGTGCTGACGGGCTTTTCCTCCAGGGAGGATGCGGAGGCACACCATGCGAAGCCGACTTATATCGAGGAGACGCTGATGACCTGGTGGGACAAGCAGGAATCTCTGTAAAAAGATATCTGTACAAAAAAAGCCCGCTTGACGGCGGGCATGATTGTATAGGGGTTGTCATGATCAACAGATGGATCAACTGCTAGTGATTCCTTGGCTCGTGCTAGACCTGTCCAGTGGCAAGCACGGCTTTTTCCTCTTCAGCACGGTGTCTGTGAGCGATACGGCTGGATGCAGCGGCAGCAATCGCGCCGACGAGGTCATCGAGGAAGGTGTGGACACCATATCTTTTATCATTGAGTCGCTCGAGAATGCCGTATTTGAGCTTATCGACATAACCATAATTGGTGAAGCCGATGCTGCCGTACAGGTTCACGATGGCAAGGGACAGCACCTCGTCGACACCATAGAGGGATTCATCGGAGTCGATCATCTCTTGGAGCGGGCTTAGCAGTTGGCCTTTTTCAGCCAGAATGTCCATCTGGATGCCGGTGAGCAGCGCATTCTGTACCTCCCGTTTGTTGAGGACAGAGTGGACGCTCTCGACGGCCTTTTCTTTGGTCAGGTTAGGGACATATTTCTCCTGCAGGAAGACGACGATCTCGGCAATCGAATCGACCGTGACCCCGCGCTGTTCCATGAGGGCGACCGCTGAATTGTATACATGTTCACTGAGTACTCGATGTGTCTGGCTCATTTCACTCCCACTTTCATCACGGTTTACGATGTAGTATTGGAAGGCTTTTGTGTCTCTATGCACCTAGGCACCTATCATGGGGTGGACACATACAATACCGCAGGGAAACGTGTGAACAGGAGGGACCAAGATGAACGGACTGAGAGAAAGATTGGAGCAGGAGTACGGCTTCAGTGTCTATGACATCAGAGAGCGGGGCGGATGTCGGGTGCTGGAGACCGACCAGGGGATTTTTTACCTGCATTCCTGCCCGGCGGCGTACCGGTCTAAGAACAAGCTGGTGGAAAAGGCAGAGAAGCTTTTCGCAGGGCCCACTCCCTACAATGTACTGCCGCTGTATCAGACGAAAGCAGGAAAACCGTATTTTACCCTAGAGGATGAGATGCACTACCTGCATCAGGGGGTACGCGAACAGACCCCTGACAACCCGCCTTATGAGACAGGGCGGGTATTGGCTGAGTTTCACCAAGGTACGCGCAATTTTACGGGAGACCGGCCTTTCATGACGTCGTATCAGTCGCTCGGGAACTGGCCCACGATGTGGCAGAAAAAAGTGCGTGCCTACGAGACGTTGCGGGATGATCTGGAGCGGGACGGGGAGTTGAGTGAGTTTGATACATGGCTCTTGACGATGTTCACGTATGTCCATACGATGGCAGAGACCTCCATCCAGTATCTGAACGACAGCGGTTACTCTAAAATCGTCAAGCAAATGGGCAAATACGGCAAGCTGGTCTACCAAAATTTTGATGATGGGTATATTCTATTTAGTGAAGCGGGTATGAATCTCACCGGACAATACGGCTGGGTGATGGATATGCGCACCCGTGATATCGGGCAGTGGCTCAAAGCATCTGTGCGCCGTGACGGCTGGGATCCAGAGGCGTTCATACAGTTTGTGGATGGCTATAACAGGGTATCCCCACTGTTTGATGAGGAGTATGCGATTGCGTATGCGATGATGCTCTATCCTGGGCGCTTTTTGCGGATGGCGGATACGTATAGCAAGCTGACCGCAGCCGAACAGGGGCAGCTGGATACGGCAGCCTTGCAGCGCGAGATGGAGGAGAGCCTGCTGGTGATGGAGGACGGCTTGCGTGATTATCCAGAGCTGGTGCTTCGGTATTGGGGGGTGGCGATCCCGCGAGTCCAATGGTTATGGAGGCAAGCTGATGACGAAGCCCTACGTGTATATGACCCGCCAGGTATCTTCTGAGGTACTGGGTCTAATCCAAGAGGTGGCACAAGTTGGAGTCTGGGAAGAAGACCGCCCTGTGCCACGCGATATTTTATTACAGGAAGCAAAAAAGGCTGTGGCCTTGTACGTGATGCTGACCGACCGGATCGATGAAGAGCTGCTCTCGCAAGCACCACAGCTGCGGATGGTTGCCTCGATGGCAGTCGGGTACGATCATATTGATCTGGAGGCGTGCAAGCGACGTGGCATCGTGGTAACCAATACGCCTGATGTGCTGACAGAAGCGACGGCTGATCTCGCCTTTGCCCTGTTGATGGCGACAGGCCGGCGGATGGTGGAGGCCAACCGTTATCTCCATGAGGGGCGATGGGAGTCTTGGGGCCCTTATCTGTTGGCCGGGCAAAGCATCTCTGGCCGTACCCTTGGGATTATCGGGATGGGACGGATCGGAGAGGCTGTGGCGAAGCGGGCGGCGGGCTTTGACATGCGGGTCTTGTATAACAACCGCAAGCCGCGTCCCGAAGCTGAGCAGGCTTACGGGGTAGCCTACCGGGAGCTGGATGATCTGTTGCAGGAGTCCGATTATGTCCTGCTCCTCACCCCGCTTACACCAGAGACACGGCACCTGATGAGTGACCGAGAGTTTGGCCTGATGAAGCCGAGCGCGGTGTTCATCAATGTGTCACGCGGTGCGACCGTGGATGAAGCGGCCCTGTACCGTGCGCTGACCACCGGACAGATCTGGGCGGCGGGGCTTGATGTGTTCGAGGTGGAGCCGATACCAACTGATCATCCGCTGCTCACTCTGCCCAATGTCGTCGCCATGCCACATATCGGCAGTGCTACATACGAGACGCGGGACGCCATGGCGATGCTGGCCGCCCGCAATCTGGTCAACGTCTTGATCGGAGAGGAGCCGATCACACCGCTATGAGTACTTGGCTGTGGATCGTCATCATCCTTCTGATCGTGGCAGTCGGAGTGATGGTGGGAATTGCGGTTAAGGTGGGTCTGACACTGATCCGTCCGCCCCGCAAGCCGATTGAGATGGACCCGGCGAGATACGGTCTGCCTCATTATGAAAATGTCATTTTCCCGAGCCGCGACGCCGACCTGCAACTGAGCGGCTGGTACATGGATGCCGAGTGGCACGGGTATCCAAGCAACGGGCATACGATCGTGGTCTCCCACGGCTACCGTCAGAACCGCCAAGAGCCGCATCTGCCTGCATTGGCACTGGTCACCCATCTGGTGGCGGCAGGCTTCGACGTCCTGATGTATGATTTCCGCAACGCAGGGGAATCAGAAGGGAATATGACCAGCATCGGCTTGTACGAGCAGCTGGATTTACGGGGAGCCATCGATTTTGCCTGCATCAAAAAGCCGGGACACCGCATCGGACTAATCGGCTTTTCGATGGGGTCGGTCACCTCGCTCTTGGTTGCCGGGCAGGACGAGCGGGTAGAAGCGGTTGTGGCTGATTCGCCATTTTATTCCCTGTATGAATATCTTCAAGAAAACATGCCGGTCTGGACAGGTCTGCCGAGCTTTCCGTTCACCTGGCTGATTCTCTCCATCGTGCCGTTTCTCGTCGGTGCCTCACCGCGCAAGGTACGTCCGATTGACGAGGTGAAGCGGTTTTCACCGAAGCCGATCCTGTTCATTCACGGAACAGGGGACAAGGCGATTCCGCATCATCACAGTGAAAAGCTCTACGAGGCCGCAGCCAATCCTCACAACGAGGTGTTTCTGGTTGAGGGGGCGGATCATGTGCGGAGCTTTGCCCGTCAGCCGAAGGAGTACAGCGAGCGTGTCATCACGTTTTTTCAGGAAAAAATGGTGGGGAAGGCCTAATCGTCCGACCCCGCAGATCGCTTCTAACTGGCCCCATGCAAAAAGAAACACCCCTTACCAACAGCCTCAACTGTCAACGGTAAGGGGTGTGCTACATATAAAGGTAACTATGGTCTTTAATGGCAATTAGAATACTTGTTGAACTTCCACTACGCCAGGAACTTCTTCAAGAAGAGCGCGCTCGATACCGGCTTTGAGCGTGATGGTAGAGGAAGGGCAAGAGCCACAAGCACCCATCAGGCGCAGCTTAACGATACCGTCTTCTACATCAACGAGCTGAACGTCACCGCCGTCACGTTGGAGGTAAGGACGCAGTTTATCTAAAACATCTTCGACTTGAGCTAACATTGCGTTTTCACTCATGAAGGTTTCACTCCTTTTTGTTTCAATCGTTCCTACTCCATTATAATCCCCCGCAAAGCTAAAATCCATGACTTTTTAAACATTTTAGGTTTGTTTTTATCATTACGATGTTTATCGCTTGTCCGTGTGGAGAGGACATTTTTGGAATTAGGCATTCCAAACTTTTGCGGATATCGGGTATAATAAATATTGGTATATCTATTGAAACGGGGGAACCACCGTGAACGTCTATCGCAATGTCAAAGAACTGATTGGAAACACACCAATCGTCGAACTAACCCAATTCCCACTCCCAGAAGGGGTCCGCTTGTTTGCCAAGCTGGAGTATTTCAATCCTGGAGGCAGTGTCAAGGACCGTCTCGGAATGGAGCTGATCCGTGCCGCTGAGGAGAGTGGAGAACTCAAACCAGGAGGTACGATCATCGAGCCGACTGCAGGCAATACCGGCATCGGTGTGGCACTTGCTGCTGTAGGTACAGGCTACCGCGTGATTTTCTGCGTACCGGAGAAATTCTCCATGGAAAAGCAAGACCTGATGCGTGCACTTGGTGCAGAAGTGGTCAACACTCCAACTGAGCTTGGGATCAAGGGAGCGATTGCCAAGTCAAAAGAACTGGCAGAAAGCATCCCGAACTCGTTTGTCCCGCAACAATTCGGCAATCCGGCCAACCCGGAGGCACATTACAAGACAACCGGCCCGGAAATCTGGGAACAGATGGATGGCAACGTTGACATCTTCGTAGCAGGTGCTGGATCTGGCGGCACGTTCATGGGTGTAGCCCGTTACCTCAAGGAGCAAAATCCTAACATCAAGACCGTTATCGTCGAACCAGAAGGCTCCATCCTCAATGGCGGCGAATCTGGTCCACACAAAACAGAAGGCATCGGAATGGAATTCTTGCCGGAATTTATGGATACCAGCTATTTCAATGCGATCCATACGATTCTCGATGAGGTGGCATTCCGACGTGTAGCTGAACTGGCCCGTCTCGAAGGCATGCTCGTCGGTTCCTCCGCAGGTGCGGCCCTTGAAGCAGCCCTGATTGAAGCACAAAACGCAAAGCCAGGCACCAACATCGTCACCATCTTTGCTGACAGCAGCGAACGCTACCTCAGTAAAAAAATATATCAAGGAGGAGTCTAATATGAGACTCAAAACAAAACTGATTCACGGCGGAATCGAAGGCGACGAGCATACAGGCGCGGTCGTCACCCCGATTTATCAAGTGTCTACCTATCGTCAAGAGGCGATCGGCAAACATAAAGGCTACGAGTATTCCCGCACAGGCAACCCGACCCGCCATGCACTTGAGACCTACATGGCTGAGCTGGAAGGCGGCGCACGCGGCTTTGCTTTCGGTTCTGGTATGGCAGCACTCTCCACCATTCTCTCTATGTGCAGCCAAGGCGATCACGTGGTTGTAGGGGATGACGTATACGGCGGTACATATCGAGTGATTACCCGTGTCTTCACCCGTCTCGGGCTGGAAGCTACTTATGTCAATACAGGTGACCTGCAGGCAGTAGAAGCTGCTGTGCGACCAAACACCCGCATGATTATCATGGAGACACCAACCAACCCACTACTTAAAGTAACCGATATCGCAGGCATCGCTGCCATCGCAAAAGCGAAAAATGTGCTGCTCGTTGTCGACAACACCTTCATGACCCCGTACTGGCAAAACCCAATCGACCTGGGCGCAGACATCGTGTTCCACAGTGCGACCAAATACCTCGGCGGCCATAGTGACGTCGTGGCAGGGATCGTCGTCACCAAAGACGCGCAAGTCGGTGAAGATATGCATTTTGTGCAAAACTCCATCGGGGCTGTCCTTGGGCCGCAAGATTCCTTCCTGCTCCTGCGCGGTGCCAAAACCCTCGGAGTCCGTATGGAAGAGCACGAAGCCAATGCAGGCCAAATCGCCAAATGGCTCAGTGAACGCAATGACATCGAGCGCGTGATCTACCCAGGTCTGGAAAGCCACCCAGGCCATGAGCTGATGAAAAAGCAAGCGCGCGGCTTCGGCGGCATGATCTCCTTCGACGTGGGCAGTGCAAGCCGTGCGGAAGAAGTACTTTCCAAAGTAAAATACTACACACTGGCTGAATCCCTCGGTGCGGTAGAGAGCCTCATCAGTGTACCAGCCCGCATGACCCATGCTTCCATCCCGGCTGAGCGCCGTGCAGAGCTGGGCATCACCGACGGCTTGGTCCGCATCTCTGTAGGGATCGAAGACGTGCAAGACCTGATTGAAGATCTGGAGCAGGCTCTTTCTTAATCAAAGAAATCTGCTCAAGCAAGATCAGTCGGATTCTTGAACCGGATGGGTGAACAGACACTGGTCTCGTGTCATCCATCCGGATTTGGTGATAAGCAAAAGGCAGCTCTTATCTGTAGGGAGGAGCTGCCTTTTTCCATATTAGCGGTTGGGGTATGTCGTACAGTCATGCAATAGACGTTCATCACCGCCACAGGTATAATCATGGGGAGATAATAGGATCAGAAAACGGAGGGCCCATCCATGAGCATCGAGATTAAAGTGTACGGAACCGAACAACTCTGCGCAAGCTGCGTCAATCTCCCATCAGCCAAAGAAACCGCCGACTGGCTTAACGCCGCGATTGCCCGCAAATATGGCCAAGAAGCTTTTTTCGTCACCTATTGCGATTTTCAACAACCTCAGACAGAAGACGATAAAAACTGGGCCGAACGCATCGTCAACGAAGATTTATGGTATCCCCTTGTCGTAATTTCCGGGGAAATTGTCGGAGAGGGCAACCCAAAATTAAAGGATATTTACGCGAAGCTTGAAGAATTAGGGGTAAAACCGTTGGAATAAGTCGGAGAGTAGGGATGAACAGGGAGTAAGAGAATGTTATCAAGAGTGAGAAGGGCACAAAGCTCGATCTTCACTCTTTTTCTTTCTCCATAGGACATGGGGTATTCAAATGTTACTGTTTTGTTAACAATTTTTCTTCTATATAAAAAGCTCCTTGAATCCTCCCCCGAAAATATCCCGCCTCCCACTACAGTGCGTGGAGCTTGCGGAGGTTGGCAAGAGACGAGCCTTTTCTTGAACCCCTACCCAGCGAAGAAAAAATCCATGGCGTCAAATACTTCCTAGAATAACCTCAGGGGCAATAGTCTTACTTCCCTGTACCACCCAGATGTCCCCTCTCATCGGGGGATCGAAACATTTTGCCCCGTACAAGCCATGGATTATTTCGAAGCGGCCAGTTGCCCCTTCTCACGCAGGGGTTCAAACCAAGCGAGGCTCTTGCCAACCTCCGCAAAGCTCCCAACCACCCACCTTTTCTAACATTAACAGCATATTCAACTGGAAAATTGAGTAAAAGCATATCTCGTTCAAAACCATAGTTAATTATGTTAAAGTTTGCTATAATAATGAATGACAACCAACATATAATTCACAAAAACATACCACTAACATATCGCCAAAAGGTTTAATCTATGGTTTCATTAACAATAGATGGAACTTTCCTTGGGCTTTTAACTAGTAATCTTCCCCAACAACCGCCAACCCTTTATGAAAGTATCAAAGGATGTCGAAATAATGATTAGATACTCCTATGTCGCCCTCATCATCCATGTGGGGACCGTCATTTTGTTGGAGCTGATTGCACTTGGAAATAGGAAAGAAAGTGAAAGGTTAACGGGGTAGGAGGTTAGGTAATGACTGAAAAGAATCAGAATCCAACTCCAATTCAAAGAGGGGCAGTAGATATCGACCCACAAGAGTTGACGGCGTCATACGAGGCGCGGATCGCCGAGTTGGAACAATATTTACGTGAACAAGAGCTGCGTTTTCAGCACACCTTGCAAAATACGCAGAACATCATTTATCGGTTGAAGCGGCGGGATGACAATCAGATCATCATTACGCTGGCCGAGGGGAAAATTGCCCAAAAATACAACATTACTACGGAATTCGTATATGGAAAAACAATTGTCGAGGTTTTCACCGCGGATGCGGCCCAGTACCTTGGCAGGTTTGAAGAAGCCTTTGCGGGTGAAGTGGTCTGGTTTGACTGCGATTTGGGCGGCAGAATTTTTCATACCCAACTCTCTCCGGTGTTCGATGCCGGGGTCGTTGCAGAGGTAATCGCTTCTGCCATTGATATCACGGAGGCTCGTCAGGCTGAGACGGAACGCTGGCAGATGGCTGAACGCTTCAAACGAACACTGGCTCTCCTGCCTAGCTTCATTTTCAGCTGTACACGGGACGAACATGGACGGATTCGTTTTAACTTCAAGGAAGGGGCGCTCGTAGAAGATTTCGCCCACCTGACAGATAAGGTAGAAGGGGCGACCGTGGAAGAGCTCTACTCATCTCCATTTTTGGAACAGTTGATCACTTCTTTCAACCACGCGTTCACTGGGGAAAAGGTCGAATTCCAATCGGAGTATGCTGGACGTCTCTACAGCGTGTTTGCCAAGGCAGTACAGGGTAAGAGCTCGGATGATCCGGTCAGCGAGATCGTAGGAGTCGTCTCGGATATATCAGATCGCAAGCGTACAGAAGAAGTGCTTCACGTGATCACACAGGGGATCACGGCAAAGACTGGGGTGGAATTCTTCCGCTATCTGGTGCAGCATCTGACCCAGACGCTCGGTGTACAGTATGCATTTGTCGGCAAGATTCAGAAGGGCCGGGAAGATCGGGTGCAGACGCTGGCCGTGGCACGGGACGGTGAGATCCTGGAAAATGTCGAGTACAACATCGCCGGCACCTCTTCTGAATATACGATGCAAAACAAGCTGTGCAGCGTAGCAAGCCATGTCCAGGAGAGATTCCCGCAGGACAAATGGCTGCACGCTCAAAATCTGCAGAGCCATATTGGAATTGCGCTGCATGATTCCAACGGGCATCCGACCGGGATCATTACCGTGATGGATTCGAAGCCGATCCCCAATGTGGAGCTGATTGAAACGATGCTGACCATCTTCGCCGTTCGGGCTGCAGCCGAGTTGGAGCGGCAGCTTGGGGAAGAGGAACTGCGCCGAAGCAATGCGATTCTGATGGCTACCCAAGAGGCGGCACTGGACGGTATCCTGATCATCGACCATAATCTGAGGGTGATCGAGTACAATTCCCGGTTAAAAGAACTGTGGGGCGCATCGGACGATGTCTTTGCGAACCGGGATGCCAGTGAACTGATTCAGTTCTGTCTGCCATTACTGACGGAGCCGTCGATCTTTTTTGATCAGATGAAATACTTGAGCGAGCATCCAACCGAGTTTACCCAAATGGAAGTGCAGCTCAAGGACGGACGTATCTTCGATAGCTATTCCGGGCCGGTCATGGACGGGGATCAGAACAGCTACGGACGAATCTGGTACTTCCGTGATGTGACAGACCGTAAGCGATTCGAGGAGCAGATGCGTCACCAAGTTTACTTCGACTCACTGACAGGTCTGCCTAACCGCATCCTGTTTGAAGACCGTCTCACGCTGGCGATCTCACAAGCGAAGCGTACCGATACGATGCTGGCTGTGATGTTCCTTGACCTTGACCGTTTCAAGGTAATTAATGATACATTGGGCCACTCTACAGGGGATATGCTGCTTCAACAGGTAGCGACCCGTCTGGAGCGTAGTGTACAGGAAGGCAACACCATCTGCCGCCTGGTTGGTGACGAGTTCCAGATCATTCTGCAGGATATCACCAGTGTGCAGGATGCGGTCAAAGCCGCGCAGCATGTGCTGGATCATCTCGGATCACCGTTCATCATCGACGGTAACGAGCTGTTCGTCGCTACCAGTATCGGGATTAGTCTGTTCCCATCCGACGGGAAGGACTCCCGCGACATTACGAAGCATGCCAAGGCGGCGATGTATCGGGCCAAGGAAAGCGGCGGCAACAAGTACCAGCTGTACACATCCTCGATGAATGAAACCGCCTTTGAGAAAATGGCCTTGGAAAAAGACCTGCGCAAAGCGATCGAACGCAATGAGCTGGTCATCTACTATCAGCCGCGTGTTGATCTGGTCAGTGGCAGGCTGATCGGGATGGAGGCACTGGTACGCTGGGATCATCCGCATCTGGGCCGCATTTCACCTGCTGAGTTCATCCCGCTGGCAGAAGAGTCTGGCTTGATCATCCCGCTTGATGAATATGTGCTCAAACGGGCTTGTGCGCAGAACAAATCCTGGCAGGACCAAGGATATCCACCGTTGCGCGTAGCGGTCAACCTGTCCGCGATTCAGTTCCAACAGCGCAATCTGGCTGTCATGATCCAAAATGCCTTAAAAGAAAGCCAGCTTGAGCCACAATGGCTGGAGATTGAGATCACCGAGGGTGTGACCATGCATAAGGCTGATATGGCCGTAGCCACCCTGCACGAACTGAAGGAGCTGGGAATTCACATCGCCATCGACGATTTTGGCACAGGCTACTCGTCGCTTAGCTATCTGAAAAAATTCCCAATCGACACACTAAAAATCGATCGATCCTTCGTCCGCGACATCACACTCGACCCGGACGATGCCGAGATCGTTTCCTATATTATCGCGCTGGCGCACAGCCTCAAGCTCAATGTCATTGCCGAGGGCGTCGAGACAGAAGGACAGCGGGCCTTCCTCTGTGAACGCAGCTGTGATGAGATGCAAGGCTTCCTCTACAGCCCACCGTTATCGGTCAGTGATTTTGAAGATCTGCTGAGAAGAAATGCCGGATAAATAAAAAAAGACTACCTCACAGGGTAGTCTTTTTTTTACAGCTGGCTTCAGGGTTCTCTCTCTAGCCCAGATGGTTTTTGTACATCCAGAGTACACCGCTTTTCATGACGCGGGCCATTTGACCGGTGAGGGATACTTTCCCCATGACACCGAAACCTTCTTTTTTCCCGAGGGAGCCGAGTACGCCTTTCAGCTTGATATCCGGCATCGCAGACGGGAGGGTGAGACCTTTCATCTCAAGCTTGAGAATCATGGCGATCTGTTCACCTTGCTCCTCGGCAAGCTGAGCACTAGGAGCAAACGGCAGGCTCGCACTGTCACCGCATACATAGACATTCGGATAATTCGGGAGCTGGTGGTACATGTTGAGTACCGCACGACCGCTGTTATCGTGATCGACCGGGAGCGCACGGACGATGTGGCTCGCCTGAATACCGGCTGTCCAGATGATTTCATCGGTCAGCAGCTCTTGATCATGGTTGTATACCACACCTTGCTCAACGCGGTTGACATTGGCCATGGAGACGAGCTGTACGTCGTTTTTGGTAAACCAGGAAGATGCATATTGCTGCAGCTTTTTCGGGAATGGGCTGAGGATGCATTCGCCGCGGTCGACCAGACGGATGTTGAGGTCAGGACGGCTTTCACGAAGCTCAGAAGCTACTTCCACACCGCTCAAACCACCGCCGACAACGGTAATCTGACCGTATGGCTTGATGTTGCTGACAGCTGCATACGTACGGCGGGTTGCACCAAGGGTCTGAATCGAGTGGGTGTACAGATCTGCGCCAGGGATTCCATGGTATTTGTCCTCACAACCCAAAGCAATCACGAGCCAGTCATATTCCAGTGCTTCTCCGTGAGCGAATACAATGTTACGTGATTCGAGATCAATACCGCTAACTTCACCATGCTTTATGGTTAAACGAGGATCATTGGGAAACGCGACACGTATCTTCGATTCCGGTTCAGTACCTGCGGCAAGGGCGTAGTACTCTGTTTTCAACCCATGGAAAGGCATTCTGTCTACCAACGTGACGAACACATTTTCCGGAAGTTCAGGGCTTAACATACGTTCCACTACCCGTAAGCCTCCGTAACCTCCACCTAGGATCACTAGTCGTTTCATAGGAAGTCTTGTCCTTTCTGTTGCCTTTTTATCTACCACATTCTATTTTTGTCTGTTCGGCATTAAATTGCAAGCATTATATTTCATGCCAGCTGGCTGGATGTTATAATTTTTTACGTACCGAGCAAGAATGCTCTTGAACAGGAGGTTTATTGCGTGAAACCGCTCGTTGAATTCTGTTCCAGTAATGTTTCATCTTATAGTAAGCCTGTGATGACCGCACTGGAGAACGACCAGGAATTAGATGCTGATGTGGTCGAGTACGGATGTCTGGGTCATTGCGGAGAATGCTATATGCAACCTTTCGCTTTAGTTAACGGTGATTTTATCACCACGGAAAACGCGGATGAATTGATTGAAGCGATCAAGAAAAAAATCCGTGAAGATCTGGAAGCTATGGAATAGGCTTCTGGTGAATCAACCCCTTTCTGTTATGGAAAGGGGTTTTTGCTTGTAGGGTCACCATCAACTGGCAAAATTATACCGAAACCTTCACGATAAAATATTTTAGGTTTGATAATTTGTCGAAATGGGTAGATAATGGTAATGCTGAAACAAAATTTACATTATTAAACCATTTTTGATGCATATGAGGAATTTATAGGGGAAAAGGGGAAGAGATGATGAAGCAAATCGGGATGAGCCTACGGACGAAACTAATCATAATATCTATGTTGCTTCTGGCGATACCCAGCTTAACGGTCGGATTGATCAGCTATCAGGAAGCCAAGACTTCATTAGACAAGCTTGGAGAGACCGGGCTTCGCAATCAAGTTCACTTGGCGATTGAGATGATTCATGTGCTGAATCAGCAGGTAAAGGAAGGGGAGCTTCCGTTAGAGAAGGCACAGGAGCAGGTCAAAGAAGCCATCCTCGGACCGAAAAACGCAGACGGCAAACGTCCAATCAATCCAGCCATCGATGTAGGGGAGAACGGCTATATGTTCGTCTTGGATGACAAGGCCATGCTGCTGGCTCATCCGACAAGCGAAGGCAAGAGCATGTGGGATATGACCGATGAAAATGGTGTGATGCTGGGACAGGAGCTCGTCAATAACGGGAAGGCAGGCGGTGGATTCACCCACTATGTCTGGCCGCTTCCAACGAACCCCGACATCTTGGCTCCCAAAATCAGCTACTCGAAACAAGAGACCGAATGGGGATGGATCGTCGGTTCCGGATCTTATATGATGGACTTCAATAAGGATGCGACAAATATTTTGAATGTGCTGATGATTACACTGGGCGTTTCTCTTTTATTGGGTGCTGCCATTATCTATCTCTTCGCCCGCAAAATGTGTGATCCACTCAGCCAAATGGCGGAAAAAGTACAGCTTGTCGCAGGTGGCGATCTGACCGTACCGCCGATTCAAGTGAAAAGCAAAGATGAAGTGGGCGTACTGGCAACAGGCTTTAACCAAATGACCGCCAGTCTGAAAAACGTCATCGTCGAGCTGGCTACTGCTTCCACACATGTCGCCAACTCTTCCGACGAACTGGCCGTCCGCGTCGAGCAAAGCAATCAAGCCTCCGAAGAAATCGCCTGTACCATCGTAGAGCTGGCCAATGGCTCCAGCCAACAGGTGCTCAATCTCAATGAGACGCATGACTCCGCCCTTGATATCTCACGGGGGATGGAGCAGATCAGCCAGAGCATTCAGACGGTGGCCCATGCTTCCTCAGATGCAACCGAGAAGGCTCACAACGGCCAACATGTCGTCAATCAAGCGATTAAGCAGATGAATGCCATCGGGGAAAAAGTAAGCGCCTCAGCGAAGCTGGTCAACACGCTGGGCGACAAGTCCCAAGAGATCGGGGAAATCGTATCCCTGATCACACAGATCGCAGGACAGACCAACCTGCTTGCTCTCAATGCGGCGATTGAAGCGGCTCGGGCTGGAGAGCAGGGACGCGGATTCGCAGTGGTTGCTGACGAGGTACGCAAGCTGGCTGAACAGGCTGGAGGTGCGGCCCAGCATATCAGCGGACTGATCGGTGAAATCCAGCGGGAAACATCAGAAGCAGTAGTCGTGATGCATGAGGGCACAGAGGCTGTAAAAGAGGGGATTGAGATCGTCAGCCACTCTGGAGATGCATTTGACGATATCCTCGGCTCGATCAACGAAGTATCCCGCCAAGCCCAAGATGTCCTCGCCATCGTCGAGGAGGTCAATGCAGGCACTCAGCTGATGGTCAACGCCATGCAGCAGGTATCTGCAATCACGGAGCAGTCCTCACACGATACCAAGCAGATGTCCGCTGTCATTCAGCAACAGACCGCTTCGATGCAGGAGATCTCCGCCTCATCTGAGATGCTTGCGGAGATGGCTACGGAGCTGCAGCAACTCGTCCAATCCTTTAAGCACTAGTATTGGTATTCATCATAAAAAAACGGTAGAACCCCCACGACGGAGGATTCTACCGTTTTTCTGTTTGGATTAATATTCTTTTACGGTGTTATAGAAGGTATCACGTTCGATCGCTTTTTTGCCGGCGCCTTCGATGAGCCATACCAGTTCATCTACGGTCAGAGCAGACTGGGTCAGGGCACCTGCTGCGTGGCTGATGCGCTCTTCGATCAATGTACCGTGTACGTCAGAAGAACCCATGGAGAGAGCCAATTGGGTCAACTGGGTACCGATGTTGATGAAGTACGCTTTGACGTGCTGGACATTATCGAGCATCAGACGGCTGATCGCCATGGTTTTCATGTCGTCCATCGCAGAGGTACGGCGCTTGATCCCGGCAGTTGCTTTCATCGGCTGTACAGCCAGCGGGATGAATACCATGAAGCCGTTGGTCTCGTCTTGGAGCTTACGCACGCGGTCCATGTGGATGAGGCGCTCTTCCAATGTTTCGATGGAACCGTAGAGCATGGTTGCATGTGTACGCAGGCCAAGCTCATGTGCAGTCTGGTGCGCGCGGAGCCAGTCGTCTGTGGACGCTTTTTCCGGGCTCATTTTGGCACGGTAACGCTCGGTCAGGATCTCAGCACCGCCGCCTGGCATAGTATCCAGACCTGCTTTGATCAGCTCTTGGAGCACTTCACGGAAGTTCAGGCCGGAGATACGGGAGAAGAACTCAATCTCAGCACCAGTGTACGCTTTAATGGTTACATTTGGGTACGCTTTCTTGAGCGTGCTGACCGTATCGAGATAGTAGTCGAATTTGACATGCTGGTTGTGACCGCCTACGATATGGAACTCACGGACGCCTTCATGGTAGCGGTTGCCTACATAATGAAGCAACTCATCCATGCTCATGGTGTATGCACCCTCTTGGTCCTGATCGCGGCGGAAGCCACAGAAGCTGCATTTCGCTTCACAGACGTTGGTCGGGTTGATGTACATATTCTGAATGAAGTAGACATTGTTGCCGTTCTTGCGCTGATTCACCGCGTTCGCCAGTTGGCCGATGGTCAGCACATCGTTGGAATTGTAGAGCGCAAGGCCATCCTCAATGGTCAGGCGTTCACCGCGCAGAACTTTCTCTGCGACTGATTCCAATGTTTTATCTTGTGTTTGAATGGTTAAAATAGACAAGGTAAAGACCCCCTTCCATAACTTGTACAAAATTGATACACAACGTTAGCCGTTCTTTCCGCCAAGTCTTGCTTGGGAAAGCCCTTTTATTATAAAACTTCTTATCGGAAGGAACAACCTATTCGCACTTTTTACAAAAAACGACAGAAAAAGATGGGAATTAATGTTTGCATCTATAAGTAAAATCCTGTAAAATAAGTGTATAAGTATAAGCGAGGAGGAGATTCTTATGCGGGATTCCATCCTTGAAAAAATCGAACTCCTTCGACAGCAAATGGTAAAAAATGGCCTTGAACTCGGTTTGAGTCACCCCGATGTTCTCGAATACAGCCAAAGAATCGACCGACTGCACAACCAACTGCTGGAGTTGGATTCGGCTCAAGGAAAGCAACCGTATCGTTTCGTGGTATTTGAAAAGCAGGCACACTTTGCATAGACAGCGAGAGCGAAGAGGGGATTGATGCCCCTCTTATTTTGCTTTTGGGGGTATTGCTTTTGGAAGTCTGGCCGCCCGAAAGTGTCCGTTCACCTTGTTGCCGTCCGTGTTTGTCGGTATACTGTTGGTAAGGTGTGTCACACACTATAGAAGGTTTTTGGACTGAAATCAACCCAATCTAAAAGGGGAGTGAATATACGATGAGCATCATCACAATCAGCGAAGCTGCACAAAAGAGAGTAAGAGAACTGCTCGCTGCTGACAATAACCCGAACCAATTCCTGCGCGTCGGCGTCCGTCCAGGCGGCTGCAGCGGCTTCACCTACGGCATGGGCACCGATGAGAACATGCGTGAAGGCGACCAAGTGGTGGAATACGAAGGCTTCAAGGTCGTCGTGGATGAGGAGAGCTTCAAGTACATCAAAGGCTTGGAGATCGATTTCAAAGAATCCATGCTCGGCGGCGGCTTCACCATGGAGAACCCGAATGCGTCTGCGACCTGTGGCTGCGGGGTGTCGTTCCGTACGGCGACGAATGAGGGTCAAGCGGAGAAGTGTGACGACTAAGACCCACACATGTTAACACAAGATAAAATCAACTCCTAAGGCATTGAGGTGATCGATGCTTTAGGAGTTTTTATTTGTTCTCTATTATTTCCCTGTCAACTGATACATAATTCTCCGGTGAACTTCCTCTACGAACTCCTTCGTCGTCTCAGCCGCTTTTTCTGGAGTTGCCATCTGTTCCTCGGTAAAGCTGAAAATCCCCTCGATTTCATTGAAATCCAGCTCATCCATTTTGGAGCCGAAGTGTGTATACAGCAACCTCTTATCCAGCTCGAACAATCCCCCGACCACCGCGTGGCTGTAGTACGGATTCAAGTTAAACTCAAACTCGTCAAAGATCCCGCGCATCCAGTCCGTGCATTGAAAGCGCATCTCTTGATACGGATGCACATAAGCCTCTTTGATCAGCTGACAGCCAAGCAGTTTCATACCTTCCATGAAGTTTTTCACGATGCCTACCGGCAGAATCGTCAGGTGGTCAACGTCCTGTGCATCTGATGCGAAGGATACGTCCAGATTGGTCTTGAAGTAGAAACGGGTCGTCAGCGAGGTAAACGGCATATATTTTGGGATATCAAAAGAAAAGTCCAACTCGAGAGTCTCGTCGGCCTCAATCGTGAAAGCCTCAATCACACGGACGCTGTGGATGCTTTCATCACGGGTTAAGAGGTGGCCGTTCTCATCGTAGTATTTGGATGCGGCACGAAGATCGACTTCAATATGATTCACCTTTTGACGGGAGCCACTGCCGCGGACGATGAATGTGCCGTGCAGGCACTCGCCAGTCTCTACTATATTTTTATCAAGCACCAGATCGATAGAAGCGTTGCCTGCGGTAAAGCGGGAGATGAGTTTGGAAAATAGATTCACCATATGTATATACCCTCCTGAGAGTGTGATAGAAATTTCCAATAATAAGTGTAATACGAATCGGATGGGAAAGGGTTGCAGTTGGATAAAAAAAGCCCGGTTTGGCTGGAGGATCAGCAACAAACCGGGAGTCGGGAAAACCAAGACTTTTTTCAAACGGGCCAAAAAAGGCCGATGCAGTCTTACAACCCTATTTCAACAAATCAAGCGTACTCCTCACCCCATTGGCAAATAAATACCCACTCTTCGCATCCCAGTTGATCGACCAGGTCATCACACCTTTAAAACCGGGATAGCCAGCAGGATTTTGCAGTTTGTACGTACCGCCGTAGGAGACGCCTTTTACCAGATAGTTCAGTGCCCGATCCATATCCGCATTGGTCGTATACCCACCGCCAGCCGCACTTGGGGAAGACGGCAGTCCAATCGCTACCTGCTCCGGCTTTAAAGAGGGGAACACATTGTTGCTGTTGCGGGCAATCGGGAAGCCTTTGAGTAGCATCTCAGCCATGGCCACTTGGAAATCTGCCGTTCCTTGCGCGTAGCTTTTTCCATCCAGTGCTTCCATCGAGCCGCTGTTGTAGTGCTGGACGTGGATGAAGTTCATTTTGTCGCGCAGACCATAGATGACAGGCAGATAAGCGCCCCACGGCCCGCCGTAGGAAGTCAGACCGCCTTGGACGTAAGCGGTTTCAGGTGCCATCGTGACCATGAAGCCTGTGCCATACTTGTCAGAAAGCGTACGGACAGCGGAGATCAGGTTAACGACTTTTGGGGTAGTAGGGTTCTTAAAATCGGTATCACCGGGGTTGAGCGAGAGCGACCCACCCTCCAAGTCGATATCCAGCCCGTCAAAACCATACGTCTCGATGATCGACGACATGGAGCTGATGAAGCTTTGCTTCGCTGCTTCGGTGTGCAGCTCGACGACACCATTGGCACCACCAATGGAGATGAGCACTTTTTTACCTTGGCTCTTCAGATAGGCGATATCGGATTTGAACTCAGATACGGTCGCGTTATAAGGGATGAAGCCCATCGTAGCGTGGTCAGCACCGGTTGGCTCGGCAAAAGCGACTTGGATTACGTCATATTTGCCGGATACCTCGCGCAGCTTGAGAGTCGTGGAGCCGTTGTCGAAGTTGTGCCAGTAGCCGACCAAGACCTTGGTTCCCGTTCCTGTGGTGGGAGGCGGGGTGGTGGAGGACAGGGTGGTGATCGAGACGGAATTGCTGCTGGCAGAGAGGTTGCCTGCGGCGTCTTTGGCCTTGACGGTGAAGCTGTAGGTGGTGCTTGCGGCGAGACCTGTTACGGTGTAGGAAGTAGTGGTGGAGGTGGCGACCAATGTTGTGCCACGGTATACATGATACCCAGTGACACCTGTGTTATCTGTGGAGGCGGACCAGCTGAGGCCAACAGAGCTGCTGGTGATGTTGGAAGAGGTCAGGTTGGTGGGAGTGGAGGGGGCTTGCGTATCGCCGGTCGGAGGCGGTGGGTTGGTCGTACCTGATTGTTTTTCCCACAGGGCAGGGACATTCGGCGGTTCCCAGCCGGTGAGTGAGGTGTGGGCCTGGATGCATTTGTACTCGTAGGACTGATAGGAGACGAGATCCCCCACTTTGTAAGCAACATTCGGTGCCCAAGCTGCGGCTGCCGCAGATGCTGCCTGAACCATGCTTGCGATCATCATGACGACGAGGAAAATCAACAGACTCTTTTGCTTGATTGCTCTCATCATACCTCTCCCTTCTTTATTTACGGAAAATTATGACAATCATATCCGGCACAATCATTAAAACACATCCGACCCACCTAGCTGAAGGGAGAAAAATCTGCGTGTGGGGGAGAATTTCGCATAAATCGGCTACTTAGATGAAAAAAGTAGTTGCAACTTTTGCTGATCATTAGCAATTTTTCGAAAGAATCATGGTAAAATAGGGCTATCAACTCTCCCAGTAACGGAGGTAGACATCGCTATGAAAAGCCCCTTGATTCTACTGATACTGACAGCGCTCCTGCTCGCAGGCTGCCAAGCGGAGGCTACCAACCAAGAGAGCCAACCAGCCCAACAACAGATGCAGGACCAGATGAATCTATCATCTTCCCAAACACCTGCCGCCACCAGACCCGAGGAGCAATCAGACGATATCCAGTCCAAACTAGAGGCTGGTAAGCAAGCCTTGCAAGACGGGGATGAAGCCTTGGCACTACTGATTTTTGACCAAATCAGCAAGCTGCCCGCCGATCCCAGCAGACAAGTGATGATTGATGAAGCGAAGAAATACGTCGAGGATATTCAGAAAAACCGCCGTTTCCAACCGACGATTCAGGTAGTGGATGACCAGTACATGATCGAGGGCATCGCGCTTGACATGACAGAGCAACTGCTGCTCCACAACTGGGGCCAACCCGATGACGAAGCACCCCGTCCTGATGCGACAGGACAAGGGCTGATCTATCCGTATGATGACGTCACTATCTATCTGAGCGGCCAGCCGAGAGTGATCAAGCGCATCGAGGTGAACATGAACGAGAATCTCAGACAGGCGATCAAAGACTGGGGAGCACCCGCCACCAAATCCTTTGGGCAGGAGAAGTATACGCTCACAGGCGGTAACCAGGTCGTCTTGGTCGATAATCAGAAAAACAGTGTGGTCATAACCCACGAAAACAGCCAATAAAGTAACAAGTAAGCAGGCAAGTAGAAAGCAGACAAGCCCCTGGATGATCTTTCGCGCATCCAAGGGCTTTTTTGATCGGATAGAACTCATCTTATATTCTTCACCAATCTTTATAATGCTTAACCTGCTGATAAAATTTAATTAAATCTTAACCAAAGATATTTCAAACAATTTCGAAAAAGGGTAAGATTGGCTCAGACTAGAAAAAGGGGGATATACAGCATGAACATGAAAAAAAGTGTATTTGCATTGATGAGTTCGATTCTGGTAGCAGGTGTCGCACTCACAGGTTGTGGATCGACTGAAACGGCCTCCACTACCGAGACTCCTGCAGCAGCTGACAAAAAGGGCAGTGCAGAACAGGTACTCAAGGTGAACCTGCAATCCGAGCCATCTACCGTGGACCCGGCACTTGCTGAGGATGCCACTTCCGGTACGGTAATCCGTGCTACTTTTGACGGTCTGACCCGTCTGGATGCAGATGCGAAGCCAATCAACTCCGTTGCATCCGATGTCAAGGTCTCTGATGACCAACTGACCTATACCTTCACCCTGCGTGATTCCAAATGGAGCAATGGCGAACCTGTAACTGCTAATGACTTCGTATTCGCTTGGCTGCGTGCACTTGATGCCAAGACCGCATCCAGCTACGCGTATCAGTTGTTCTACATCAAAAATGGTCGCGCTTACAACGAAGGCAAAGTGAAAGCAGAAGAAGTGGGCATCAAGGCACTCGATGAGAAAACCCTTGAAGTCACTCTCGCGAACCCAACTCCATTTTTCCTTGAGCTGACAGCGTTCTACACGTACTTCCCAGTGAACCAAAAAGTCGTGGAAGCTAACAAAGACTGGGCGATGAACGCAGACACCTTCGTCAGCAACGGTCCTTTCAAAATGCAAAGCTGGGAACATAAAAACAGCATGGTTCTCGTGAAAAACGAAAACTATTGGGATAAAGACACGGTGAAGCTCGAAAAAATCGACTTCTCCATGATCGAAGACCAAAACACAGAGCTTTCCATGTATGACGCAGGCGACCTCGACTGGTCCGGCCAACCGGTCAGCGCACTTCCGCCAGATGCGATCATTCCGCTCAAGGATTCCGGCAAGCTGATCGTGAAGCCAAAAGCGAGCACCTACTACTATAAGTTCAATACTGAGCGCCCGCCGTTCAATAACGCGAAAATCCGTAAAGCGTTCAGCTACGCGATCGACCGTAAATCCATCGCTGACAATATCGCACAGTCCGGTCAAATCCCAGCGATGAATCTCCTGCCAGAATCCATGGCACTCAAGCCAGGCGGATACTTCAAGGATAACGATATCGAAAACGCGAAGAAGCTGCTCGCAGAAGGTATGAAAGAGCTCAATCTCACCACACTGCCACCGATCACGCTGACCTACAATACCTCTGAGCGCCACAAAAAAATCGCGGAAGCGGTTCAAGACCAATGGAAACAAAACCTCGGTGTTGATGTGAAGCTGGAGAACAAAGAGTTCAAAGTATTCCTCGACGACCAGAACACCGGGAACTACATGATTGCCCGTGCCGGCTGGAACGCAGACTTCAACGATCCAATCAACTTCCTCGAAATGTTCTATGATAAAAAAGGCGGCAACAACGATACGCTTTGGGAAAATCCAAAATACCGTGAGCTCCTCGACCAAGTTGCGAAAGAAACAGACGCTGCGAAGCGCAAAGAGCTGTTCACTCAGGCTGAAGCAATCCTGATGGATGAAATGCCGATCGCACCAGTCTTCACCGATGTCAACGCATGGGTACAAAATGATAAGCTCAAAGGCGTACAGGTTGACCCACTCAGCTTCATTGATTTCAAATGGGCCTATAAAGAATAGGATATCCCATCTGCCAAAAATAAGAACCGATGAACCCGGTGTTAGGCCGGACATCGGTTCTTTTTGCGTGGATGGTGAGTGGAGCTTGGATACTGGTTTAGGGGATGATTTGAAACAGGGCTTCCACATGTGGATCTTCAGCAAAATGGCCGGGGAAGATAAAGGATCGCTCATCCCGAATGACCGAGATGCCTGCCTGCTGGAATAATTCGTCTAATAATTCTGAACAAATATAAGCTTCGTTTGGGTCGTGGCGGCCTGTCCCCATGCTGATCCGTGCAGCGATTTTGATCAGCTCCTGGCGGTCGTAGCAGCGATTGAGACGGTCAGTGCCGTAGCCTAGCATATGATTGATGGTGGACTCGTCCACTTGGGAAAAAAGGCTGTGACGGCCGATATAGAGTTGCCCTTGATAAGGGCGTTTGGAGTTTTCGTAATCATAAATATAATGAGAAAGCGGAACGATTCGGACACCGTCATCTTCGACGCTCTCCAAGAGAAGGGTACGCTGGTTCCAATGAAAGACCATTCCGACGTGGCTGAAATCCGAACCGGAGAAATGCTTGATCATATCGCTGATCACATAATCACCCGAGCAGAACAGGATATCACCTGTCCTAAGCTTGGGTCGGGCTTGCGAGTAGGAGACGGCAGTGAGATTTTGAAACTTGGCATGATACATACTCATACGCGTACCTCCTTTTAGATGGGGATTCTTCCATTTTATCACAACCCTGATCTTATAGAATTGAGACTAATGGGGTGAGTTTTGTCTCATGTGTCCCGTCTATGTAGGCAGGTGCATACGATAATCCGAGTCTTTCTGGAAATGGAGAGGATGATTGTACATGGCGGAAAAGCAACGGATTACGGTCTGGGAAGAGCATATGTTTTGGCTGGAGATTCTCCAAGACCACGCCATCTTCGTTCGAGACTATTTGTCCCCGGAGGAGAAGAGATGGGTACAGATGGCAGAGCAATATATCCAAGCGTTTGGGCGTCTGCGTGAGATTTTGTTTCAACTGGATCCCACACTGCCTGCTGAGTCGGATACGATGAAGAGATTTGCAGCAGAGGTATATCCGGTAGCATGTGGGTATTATCAATTGGAGGGGCATTTGCAGGGGCTGCGCATTCAGAATGAAGTCAACCTGAATCTGACCCCGACCTATCTGAATGGGACATTGAGTGAAAACGAAGAGTACCTGCGATTGCTTGGATTTTATATGAAGGGCCAACAGCCGGAAGAAATGTCGCTGGTCAGCCTGCTCGATATGTGGTTGATGGATCAGGTGGGGCATGCGTACCTGCTTGCCAATTCGCTTGACCCGGTGGAAAGCGAGTTGGGGCAGCGTGCCCGTGAGTTCGTCCAACGATTTCAGGCATTCGTGGCCACTAACAATGCCATGAGAGGGTATCTGCGTTTTCTAGCCCCGGGCTTTCCCCGTCAGGAACGGTTTGCCCGTGAAGTGTTACTTGCGGTGATGGAATTCAATAAGCTGATCGTCGAAGTGGTGAACCGTTATAAAGAGGATGAAGTGTTTACCCGTCTGACGCTGCGTTTTCTGGAGCATCATTTCCCGGAGGCTTGTTACTTGATGCGCAAGCTCTCCGCCTTTGTCCCGGAGATGCAGGCCGAGATTTCATGTCCGTTGACGAAGCCGTCTTTTGTCACCAAGGCATAGGCGAAAGGATCAGTAGAGCGCAGGATTACCCTCATGGTAAGGCACTTGGGTAAGCTCCTCACTAAGATGCGGGATGACTTGCTCCACGGTAGCTTCCTGAATCATGATCACTTGCTCCAGACGACAGGCAGGGCAGGTGGCGACATGTGGACACAAGTGGCTGCTCACATCGGGGTATCCGTCCGTTCTTTTCAAGTCATCGAAGGGGCGGTAAGGGCTATAGTCGCCGAAGTAGTCGAGCAGCCTTCCTTGATCATCGAGCTTGGACCCGCAGCTTTCACATGTGACCTGCAGCTCTGTAAAACCGTTACAGATTGGGCACATAAAGTTCATCTCCATAAGATCACACCTCCATTTCGTTACTGTTTGCCAGAGAGACGGCATGTATGCAAAATAAAAAACCCCGTACACGGCGTCATAAACGTGTACAGGGTATGGCTTGAAACGCTTACTTGTTGCCGAAGTCCATGCTAGAGGAGTGACCCGGCTGAATTTTGGCATCTGGGTTCACATAGGTCATCGCATTGTTGACAGCGGTCGGAGCTTCACCGAAGCCGACAGCGATCAGTTTTACCTTACCAGGGTAGGTTGCGATATCACCTGCTGCATAGATGCCAGGGATGTTGGTCTCCATCTTGGAGTTAACGACGATGGAGCCTTTCTCGATTTCCAGACCCCAGTTTTTGATTGGGCCAAGAGAAGAGATGAATCCGAAGTTTACGATGACAGCATCGACATCATAGCTGATTTCTTCGCCTGTGGCAGCCTGAACGATCGTCACGCGCTCGATTTTGTCCTCACCTTCGAGGGACTTGAGCTCGTATGGTGTTCTTACTTCCACATTGGAAGACATCAGGGTTTCGACACTGTGCTCGTGTGCACGGAATTTTTCGCGTCGGTGCACGAGGGTTACTTTTTCAGCGATTGGTTCAAGCATAAGTGCCCAGTCAACCGCGGAGTCACCACCGCCGAATACGACTACCTTTTGGCCTTTGAAGGCATTGAGGTCAGTGACGAAGTAGTGGAGATTGCTTTTCTCAAAGCGCGGAGCATCTGGATGATCGAGGCGGCGTGGCTCGAATGCGCCTACACCAGCCGTGATGATGACCGCTTTGGATTGGTGTGATGCTTTGTCTGTTGTGATCTCAAAGGTGTTGGTTTCTTCTTTTTTGACGACCGTCTCTACTTTTTCTTCCAGACATACGGTTGGATGAAAATGAGAGATTTGCTGCTTGAGATTATCCACTAATTCCTGAGCACGGACTTGTGGGAAACCGGCAACATCATAAATGAACTTTTCAGGATAAAGGGCAGACAACTGGCCACCGAGTTGTGGCATGCTTTCAATAATTTTTACATTTGCTTGACGCATACCACCATAAAAGGCAGTAAATAATCCAGCAGGACCCCCGCCTATAATCGTAAGATCGTACACTTGTTCATCTCTATGCAAAGAACTCAACTCCAAGCACCTCCGAGGGGAATCGTCAGAATTCAAAGCCACTTCCTATTATACCCATCCTCATCCTATAAAAAAAGGAGCATTCCAAAAAGAGCAACAAAAGGTGGGCGGAAATAAAGGCAAATTTGTGTCAAAAACCACTTGCAAATCATGGATTTACCTTCTATGATAGTTGGTAAACAGATGCGATTGTGCATTTTTTCACAGCTTAGCGCCATTCGGGGTGGCGAATCCAAGCAAATAAAGCAGCTGAACGCCCGATAGTAATACTTACTACATGTATTTTCACTTCTCTAAGGGCAACTTACATCTAATCACGTGAAAAAAAGCACAAAGTTGCGGAAGAGTTCAGAAAATAGACAGAATGGAAGGGATACCTCATGAGTACACCTAAAATTTTGATTCTGGGTGCTGGATATGGTGGTCTTTTGACTACATTGGGTCTGCAGCAGCGGCTCAACTACAACGAGGCTGAGATTACACTCGTCAACAAACATGATTATCACTTCATCACCACTTGGCTTCATGAACCAGCCGCTGGTACGGCTCCAGCTGACCATGCCCGTGTGGATTTGCATAAGATTATCGACACCAATAAAGTGAACCTGATAAAAGGTACGGTCGAGAGCATCGATCCCAAAGCCCAATCCGTGAAGCTCGCGGACGGAAAAGAACTGCCGTATGATCACCTCGTCATCGGTCTTGGGCCTGAACCGGAGACGTTTGGGATCGAGGGCTTGCGTGAACACGCCTTCAGCATCCGCAGCATTAATGCCGTTCTGCAAATCCGTGAACATATCGAGTATATGTTTGCGAAGTACAAAAACGAGCCGGGACGTGAGGATTACATCACGTTTGTCGTCGGTGGTGCAGGCTTTACCGGGATTGAATTCCTCGGCGAGCTGGGCGACCGCATCCCTGAGCTTTGCCAAGAATTCGATGTAGACCCGTCACTCGTCAAGATCTACAACGTCGAAGCGGCACCAACCGCACTGCCTGGCTTTGACAAAGACCTCGTCGACTATGCGATGAATATCCTCCAACGCAAGGGCATCGAGTTCCGACTCAATACTCCGATCAAAAAATGCACCCCGGATGGTGTTGAGCTGGCTACGGGCGAATTCATCAAAACAAAAACCGTGGTCTGGTCAGGCGGTGTCCGAGGGAACTCCATCGTCGAAAAATCCGGCTTTGAGGTCATGCGCGGCCGTGTCAAGGTAGACGAATACCTGCGTGCTCCCGGTTATGAAAATGTGTTTGTCGTAGGGGACTGCGCCCTCATCTTCAACGATGAAGGACGTCCATACCCGCCAACCGCCCAAATCGCGATACAGGAAGGGGAGAACCTCGCCCGCAACCTATCCTCGATCGTCCGGGGTGAGAAGATATCACTGGTTCCGTTTGTCCCCGCTCTTCAGGGGACACTGGCCTCCCTTGGAAAAGGTGAGGGGATGGGTCTGGTTGGCACCAAAAAAGTATTCGGTACAACGGCAGCTCTGTTCAAAAAAGGCAGTGACCTGCGTTATCTCTATAAAATCGGTGGATTGGGTCTTGCGCTGAAAAAAGTAAAGCTGTAGCGTATAAGGAAATAAGTACATCTAATATAAAAGCAGTTGTGGGGAAAAGGTGTTCACATGAGACATGCAAGCGTACAAGTCAGAGGACTAATGACCAAGGACGAAATGGACCGCTACAACGGATTGATGGAAGTGGGCGGCTATCTGGAGGAGCAGAACCGGCACGACCTTGCTCATCACGTCCAAACCGAAATCGATATTTTGATCTTACCGGCAATCGACCGACTCAAGGAAAAAGGGCGTGAACGTGACCGCGAAAATCTGCGGTACATGATCGACAACGGCCTGCTTGATGAGGACGATGAATAGGGAGATCCAATAGCTGTCCTGCACGTGAAAAGCCTCTCCGTTCTTACTGGATAAGACGGAGAGGCTTTTTGCTATGGCTTGATCTTACCTTTTTACTTACTCGGAACCTTGTTCACTCTGAGCACTTGTTCCAGATAAAACCGCAAATGATCGACCTGCCCGTTTACATCCGTATGCTCCGGCCCCAGCTGCAGGGTCGTAAGGACGATGCCATCCATGAAGCTGATCACGGAAAGACAGATGGACTCAAGCGGCTTCTGTGGGTGGAATTCTCCACGCTCCACACCCGTCGCAAGAAAGCTCTGATACGCCGCAGCCATCTTTTGATAACGGCCCAGTTGGTATGGCTGACGCCCCTGCTCCCGGTAGATCGCGGTGAAGTACTCGACCTTGAGCGGAACGAGGGTGTCATCTAAGTGATACAGATCTTTTTCAAAGTCATCGAGTCCGCGCAGCAATGCCTCCCAAGCGGTCTCGCCTTCACGGATCTGGTAATGCTCACTGGCACTGGTATCATCGTTCTGATCCAGAATCGCGCGAAACATCTCATCTGTACTGGAAAAATACATATACACACCGCCGCGGCTCATCCCGCAGGCCTCCACGATATCCTTCATGGTGGTGGACTCAAAGCCTTTTCGCTTAAACACCTCGGTGGCTGCCTGTAAAATCTCTTGTCTACGCTGATTCTTGTGCTCCTCCGTTACTCTTGGTGACACCCTGACCCCTCCGTTCAACCTGCTTCCATACCCCTATTGTAACGAATCCGATCACGGCAAGTAAGCTTCCATTCACCAAAAACAGCGGGACCACCCCAAAAGCAGTCGCAAACAATCCGCCAAACAGCGGCCCGACAATCGATGCGGTTGATACCACACTGTTGATTGTACCAAATACCCGTCCGCTTATCTCGACCGGAGTACGCTTTTGTGCCTCTGTCTGAAACGGGACGAACACCATACCCGCCGATGCGCCCGCCATAAAGCCAAGGAGCGGACACCACAGCCAGACCAACGGCAGGGACACCCCGGTAAAAAGTCCACAAAGGGCAAACGCCGTGCCTAAGCCGACAGCCCCAAGCGACATAAGCAAAAAGGGAGAGCGGTTCTTCAACGACTTGCCAACGATCACCGCCATCAGCAGGGTTCCAAGCGAGGAGGCAGCCATGAGTGAGCCGAACAAGGCGGGAGACCCTTCTGGCAGTACACGCAGCAGTGTTGCCAGTTGCGTATCAGCAAGCATCATGACGAACATGACAAGACCAAGCAGCATCAGGCCGTAGCGCAGGAATGGGACGTTTTTGACGAACAGCAGGCCCTCACGAAGTTCTTCAGTGAAGGAAGCACCCGCTGTTTTTTCTGTGTCGTCGGGATTTTTACGGTGCAGGTCAGCAGGGGTACGGGGGACAAGCAGCAAGAGCAGGGCGGAGCAGCCGAACAATACAGCATTGACCGAAAAGGATAAGCCAATGCCAAGCCAAGCGACCAATACGCCGCCAATCGCAGGCCCAATAATCCGCGTGCCATGGTCGATTGCGGTACTGACAGCAACCGCCTGATCGAGGGAGTCGGATGGGACGATCTCTTTTAGCTTGGCGTTCTTAGCAGGAGTGAAGACAGCCTCCACTGATCCTTTGAGAAACAGCAGGGGATACAGGTAGGTCAGCTCCGAGACGAACGGGATAGCAAAAACCAATGCACCGCGCAACACATCCGAGACGAGCATCACTGACCGCCGTTCTAATCGGTCTGCGATCCATCCACCGACGGTTCCGAACAAGGCCGCAGGCAGGGCAAGCGCGAGGATGACAAGTGAGAGCTCCATGGGTGTTGCTTTTTGGATCAGACCGACATAGGCCATCAGCGCCATTAATGCCAGACCATCACCGAGGCTTGAGAAGATTTGAGCTGAAATCAGCGAAAGATACGATTGTTGTCTCCACATAAAGAATCCCCCTGTCTCGAAATAAACGACACACGTGTCATTATTAATCATCTTAAACGACAAACGTGTCGTTTTTCAAGAGTCTTTTTCCTTTTCCTGCAAAAATGGTTATACTGAACATGGATATAAAGGAGGATGAGAGATGGAAAAGAGATCAAAGGTCTGGCTCGGCGCAGCCGGAATCGTGGTACGGGGAGATGAGGTGCTTGTGGTCAAGAAAGCCTATGGCGGACTCAAAGGCAAATGGTCATTTCCTGCAGGGTTTGTTGATCCAGGTGAGACGGTAGACAATGCAGCGGTTCGCGAGGTTTTGGAGGAGACAGGCATCACGGCCAAAGTCCGTCAAGCCGTAGCCATCCGTTCCGGGGTGATCCGTGGAGAGATCAGTGACAACATGGTGGTGTTCGTCATGGATTATGTCAGCGGTGAACCGGTTCCACGGGAAGGCGAGATTGAGACGGCCGTGTTCATGCCGATCCGCGAGATGATGGAAGACCCGCTTGGAACTGAGTACATGCGGATCATTTTGCCGTTGGTTCCTGATCTGCCGAGCTACCTCACCGCCAAGGAGTATCAGATAAACCCGGTCTTTCAATATACGGAGTATAAGATCTTTACTTAATCCAGTTTAATTTTACGAAATAATCAGAAAAACTCAGATGTACACGCTTACATCTGAGTTTTTGCTTTTTTTTGCGTCATAATGGGGGTTTGGAAAGTGACATAGGTCTGATATGATGGATGCATCGAGAAAACGAACTAAATATTCTGAAAATAAAGTTAACTTGCTATCATTTTCCCACATCGTCTCGAGAAGAGAGAGGAGAGAAACCAAACATGAAACGTCTCCACACACAAGAATCTTGCCCATACTGCAAAGGCGCTGGCTATTTCCAACTGATCGTAGGCGGCACGGAGGACTGCCCGGCTTGCGAAGGTCAAGGCAGAACCGACCACGAATCCCCGTCCCAGGCATAGGCACCGACATTCGTTGTCACACCGTTGACACAAGTAATGAGCAAGGATTGGTCCATGTGATTGACCGCCGCGCCGCTTTTCGTTACACTAAAAGGCATATTGAAACATGCGGAGGTACATGATTACGATGGGCATGCATCCTGCCATTCTACTGATCTCAGTCGTATTGTTTGCCGTTTTAGGATTTGGTATTGGCTTTATCATTAATATGATACTCAAAACCACTTGGTTGCCGCTCTTGGTCACACTTGGTTTGGTTGCTTACATCCTCTTCGACCTGTTCGGCGCTGGAAAAATTCCCGGTGTTGCTGACGTCGTCATCCTGATATTCGGGTTGCTCGGTACAGTCGCAAGCGGAGTCACGATCCGTATGCTTCGTCAAAAAGGCTATCGGATGTTCTAATTTCATTTGTTACCGTATGAAAAGACCAAAGAGGGTAGACGCTTGATTCCAACGTCTACCCTCTTTTTCATTATGTCTATCTATGGTGTAAGTGTTGTTGTGTTGGGTTATTCGACTCCTGCTGCCTTGATTGCATTGTCCCAAGAAGGGAAGTAGTAGAGTGCATTACGCATCAGCTCTGGGTCGGAGCTTTTTACGGACTTCTTGCCCAAGCTGCCACCTTTTTGGTGAATCTGCTGAATGCGGGAGATCACTTGCTCATTGCTAAGGGATGCTTCCATATGTAACGCCCTCCTTTATAGATGGATACATCCATCAGTTTTACCCACAGCAGAATTTTCAAACCTCATTTTCGCTTTCTAGCAATATATGTATACTTCCACTTCCTCTTGGACATTACTAGAATCGAGAGGAGGCATAAACCAACATGAAATGGAAAACAACATTCAGTGTACTTGCTTTAGGTACCGTAATGCTATTTGGATTCAGTTCTGTGGGTTCCACCTATTACGTGATCGGACCGGACGGGTTTGAAACCCTATATGGCTTGAAAACGCAACGCGAAGGCTACCGCATGGTGAAAAAGAGATATGTATCCGCCAGCTCCTACACTCAAATGATCGATAAACCTGATGGCGTAAACCTTGCTTTGGAGCGTTATCCCAAGGTGCGCGTGACTGCAACCGGCTATTATGCCGGCTTAGAATCAACCGGTAAATCTCCCGGCCATCCGTCCTATGGCATCACCTATTCGGGCGTAAAGGTGCGCCGTGGCACTTACTCCACTATTGCTGCTGACTTGCGGATTTTCCCGCTTGGCACGATCCTCTATATACCCGGCTACGGCTATGGCGTCGTAGCTGATAAAGGCGGGGCGATCCGCGGACATGTGATCGATCTGTACTTTGAGACCAAGAAAGATATCTATAAACAATGGGGCAAACGAACCCTTGATGTGTATGTGGTCCATCGCGGGAGGGGTGCGATGACGGAACAGATGATGCAGCTGCTGAATCAGGAAGGTGTGGCGGCCGTAGCAAAAATGGGCAAGTAGCCTGTGAGGAAGCAAGCTAGCCTGTGGACAGACCAAATTGACAATCCCGCAAGGAGCAAAGACTGTCCGCTTCAAAAGGAGTACAAAGGGAATGGGGTCAAACATCTGGGTAGTTCAAGATGTGAGACTATGACCCCAAAAGCATCCCTCTGTACTCCTTTTTCCGCTGGGTGGAAGCAAGCTAGCCTGTGGACAGACCTACTTGCCAATCCCGCAAGGGAGCCAAGACTGTCCGCTCCAAAAGGAGTACAAAGGGAATGGGGTCAAACATCTGGGTAATTCAAGGATGTGAGACTATGACCCCAAAAGCGTCCCTCTGTACTCCTTTTTCCGCTGGGTGGGATTGTCAAAAAGGTCTGTCCACAGGCTACTTGCTTTGGGATGGGAAAGATGAGAGGGCGGATTCGGGGGAGGAAAAGAAAAAGAGTGAAAGATTTAGGGAATGCAAAGATAAAAGACGGAAAGATTGGGAGTTTGATAGAGTAGCAAAGAAGTTAGTAAGGAGTAGTAAGTGAGAGAAGGGATGTGGCAGAGGATGAAGGCGGACATAGTAGCGTAAACCAATCCAGTAGAGAATCACGTAGAATAAAGAAGAATGAGGTAAGCACCTCATAAAATCATTACGTCAAACGATTTTTCATCTCAGCAGATCATCGGCGAAAAAATCTTTAGCCACTGATCGTCCACCCAAGTCGGATGAGATGAGGCGGCTGGCAACGGGCGTGCCTCTTGAAATACCCTACCCAGCGAAGAAAAACGCAAGGAGAACACGCTTTTAGGAGCAAACCCCTTCGTCCGAATTGGCTTCTTCGAACCCTTTTTGCTCCCGGTTCTCCTTGCGTTTTTCGCAGCGGACAGTAATCCCTTCCTTGAAGGGTTTTTCACAAGGCGAGCCAGTTGCCAGCCGCCTCATCTCGCTCCACATTATCTGAGATCATTTATGTCCTAAAGTTTTATGTCTGGATGCAGTATCCCGATCAACTTTTCCAAACCTTCCAAAATGCGCGGCGACGGTCTGCAATACAGCCCCTCTTCCAACAGATGCACCTGCCCCTTTACGATCGCAGTCATCTCCTGCCACTCTTCACGGTCGGTAATCATGGAAGGCTTAATCCGTTTCAGCTCGATGCCGCACCATACCACACAGATATGGTCAGGGTCGCGCTCGCTTACCATCTCGCGGGTGGCTTTTACATTATCGGTCTCATAGTCGGCAAATACATTCACAGCTCCTGCAATCTCACTTACATCAGTCAGCCAGTTATCGCGGCCGGGGGTGTAGATCGGATTGGGCCACCATTCCCAGAAGAGCTTGGGACGGTTGGTGACTTGTGCGGTGGCTTGCCGAAACATTGCGATTTTTTCGCTGAAATCACGGGCCAGCTGCTCGGCGCGCTCTTCGTAGCCAGTGGCACGGCCAACCAGACGGATATCTTCGGGGATGTCATCGATCTTGGAGGGATTGAGTACGATATGCGGGATGCCGAGGCGGACAAGCTCGTCGATGTTTTTCTCCATGCCGGGTACGCTGAGGGAGGCGATGACGAGGTTGGGTGCGAGGGCCTGCACCTTTTCCATATCGATGGTCAGGTCTGGTCCGACACGGGGGAGGTGTTGCCATTCAGGCGGCCAGTCGGAGTGGTCGTCAAGACCGACCACGAGATCGCCAAGACCCATGTAGTAGAGAATTTCGGTGTTGCTTGGACAGATCGAGACAATGCGCATGTGGGTTGCCCCCTTCCGTTCTTTTTGTGGTACAATGCCGATAAAACTTATTTAATCAAGGAATACATACAGAGTGATACAACGATTCCCAGCCAGCCTCCCATGAATACTTCGATGGGCTGGTGTCCCAGGAGTTCCTTCAGTTTTTTCGCTTTTTCCTGTTTGGAGCGCACTTTGAAGGTTTTCATCCCTTCCAGCAAGTGGTTGAATTCTTCCACCAGCTTGTTGAGCACAGCAGCCTGCATGCCGGCATGGCGGCGGACTCCGGCAGCGTCAAACATGACAATGATACCGATGATGGCAGAGATGGCGAATTCGCTGCTGGCAATTCCTTCGCGGATGGCGACGGCAGTGGAGAGGGCGGTGACCGCCGAGGAGTGGGAACTTGGCATTCCGCCAGTGCTGAACATCAGTCCGAGGTTCCACTCTTTGGATGCGATATAGTGCAGCGGGATTTTGATTCCTTGTGCTACAACAATCGCGATTAAAGCCGCCCATAAAGGGAAATTCTCAAAAACACTAGTCATGCGGAAGAACCGTTCCTTTCTATGATTCGATTTTTGGGTCTATATATTTTATCAGAAGAAGCTGGATTCCATCCGTGAAGTTTTCATGTGATTTCCTGTACATATGCTATCATAAACGAAAAAGGAAAGGAAAACCGATGGAGAAACCCTACCCTGAGCAGTACTACCAGTTTTTTGAGAAGTTTAACCAAGGGGAGTACTATGAATGTCACGACCTGTTGGAAGAGATCTGGATGGAGCAGAAGCATAACAAGTTTTTGCAGGGATTGTTGCAATTGGCCGTCGGGATTTATCATTTGGAGTGCGGGAACATCAAAGGGGCTCGCTTTATGTTTACCAACTCACGTAAATACTTACATAAGTACGCTCCGAGGTTCTGGGACCTGAATGTGGACGATGTGCTCACTTACTTGGAAGAGTGTCTGGCCGTCTTGCCGGATGTGGATTCCATCACGTATGAAGAGGCGAAGCAGCTGCCGTTTCCTTACAGAAAATTATATGTAGAAGAAAATTGATGCCCTATCTCCATGGTAACTTAGTTGACAGAAAGAGGGAAGAGAATTGATTACAATTATTGAAAAGAAGCAAGAATTGACCGACGTGACTTGTGATGAGCTGGTGATTGGCCTATACCAGAATCAAGGCTTGGAAGGGGCACTGGCACAGGTCAATCAGCGTCTGGACGGTGCATTAACCGGATTGCTTGAGGAGCAAGAGATTTCCGGCGAGGCGAAGCGTCTCTCCGTGGTTCATACATTCGGCAAGCTTGCTGCGAAAAAGCTCGTTTTCATCGGTCTCGGTGAGTGTGACACTCTGACTTACAACAAAGCCCGTGAATATACAGCCAAGCTGGTCAAGACGCTGACCAGTAACGGCGAGAACAAAACCGTAGCAATCTACCTCGGAGAAGACCACAAGCTGGAGGCTTCCCGACTGGCACAGGCTGTGACAGAGGCATTCCTGCTCGCTTCCTACAAATATGAAGGCTACCGCCAAAAGCCCAACACCAAAAAAGCACTCGCCAGCGTACAGCTGCTCGTAGACAGCAAAGACCTGGCAGCGGCAACAGCAGGTCACACACTCGGTCAGGCGATGGCAGAAGGCACCAACCTCGCGCGCAATCTGGTCAATGAGCCTGCCAACTACCTGACGCCAACCGCGCTCAAAAACGAGATCGTCCAAGTGGCAGAACGCTACAGCATGAGCTACGAGGTATTTGACAAAGCGAAGCTGACCGAGCTTGGCATGGGTGGCGTGCTTGCCGTAGCACAGGGAAGTGCACAGGAGCCGTATGTGGTCGTAGTGAAGTACCAAGGCCGTGAGACGTGGGATGATGTGATTGGCCTGATCGGAAAAGGCGTCACCTTCGACACAGGCGGGATCTCTATCAAGCCGGTAGCGGGGATGGAAGAAATGAAATGCGATATGGGCGGCTCTGCTGCGGTCATCGGCACGCTGGAAATTCTGGGCCGTCTCAAGCCGGCAGTCAACGTCTTGATGGTGGTCGGCACCGTAGAAAACATGCCATCTGGCACAGCTTTCCGTCCGGGTGACGTAATCACGATGATGGGCGGCAAAACCGTGGAGATCATCACGACAGATGCGGAGGGCCGTCTGGTGCTTGCAGATTGCATCACTTATGCCAAGGAGCAGGGTGTATCATGCCTGATCGATTGTGCCACACTGACAGGAGGTATCGTGGTCGCTCTGGGTACGGTCAGCTCCGGCGCGATGACCAACAACAGAGAGATGGTCACAGAAGTCCTTGCAAGTGCAGAGCAGGTGGGCGAGCGTCTGTGGGAACTGCCGCTTTTTGAAGAGTATGCAGAGCTGAACAAAAGCCGCTTCGCCGATCTGAAAAACTCCGGTGGCCGCTATGGTCATGCGATTATTGCCGGGAAGTTCCTCGAAGTTTTTGTAGAGGATACACCATGGGTACACTTGGACAACGCAGGGACGGCTTATCTGAACTCCTCTTCTGACTTGTTTATCTCGGGAGCAACCGGGGCGATGACCCGCACGATCGCGCAATTCGTTTTGAACCGCAGCAACTAAAAAATTGATGAATAGAGGGTGATCTCATGGCTTTTCAAAATCCAAGCACAGACCGTATCCGCGATCTCTTAATCGACGCGAAAACCATCGCAGTCGTAGGTCTTTCCAACAAGCCAGACCGCGCCAGCTACATGGTCTCTGAAGCGATGCAAAACGCAGGCTACCGCATTATTCCGGTCAACAAACTGATCGCAGGCGAAACCGTGCTCGGTGAAAAGGTGCTGGAATCTCTGGATCAAATCAACGAGCCGGTGGATATCGTCAATGTGTTCCGCCGCAGTGAAGAAACGCTGCCGGTTGCAGAGGAAACTGCGAAAATGTCTCAGAAACCAAAAGTCTTCTGGCTGCAGCAAGGCATCTATAATGAAGACTCAGCAGCAACCGTGACTGCAGCAGGCATCGAGCCTGTGATGGATCGCTGCATCAAGGTAGACCACGCTCTTTTTGTGAAAGCATACAAGTAAAGCATATGTCGAATAATGGAAAAGACTGTCTTCGTCGAGCATGGCGATGGCAGTCTTTTTATTTATTAACAATATATATTTTAGTGTAATATGTTCATTTTTCTGTATTTCTTTATTATATCAATTGGGAATAACTTGAATGACAAAAAGTTTTTGTTTTGGCGATATGGTGAAAAAAGTGTAGAATAATGTCGATGTCCATTTTACAATATAAAGACAAAACATCTAAGAAACCATCATCAGGACTATGGAAATGGGAGAATGCTGATGAAAAAAACAGGTTCCATTGGAATTCGCGGAAAGCTGCTGCTGATGTTTGCGTTTTTGATTATCGTTCCTGTCGCTCTGTTAGGTTATCTGAGTTACTCGCAGACACAGATCATGGAAGCTACCGTTTTGGTCGGTACAAAAGACAGCTTGGCGAACAGTTCGCCTGAGATAGCGGAAAATTTCGCTGAGTTTGAAAATTTACTTAGTGTGATTGCAGCCGATAAAAAAACGCGAATCGATTTGATTCAGCCGGGTGTGGTGTGGGAGAAGTTCGATAAGCTTCCCGCGATCAACCGTTCTGAATTAACACAATATTACTCGGATCATTTTAGCAGCCTTGTCAGTCAGAATCCGTATGTGACAAGAGCTTTTTATGCTACGGACAACGGTTCCTACTATCCGGGACCGATTCCTGCAAATGAAGATCTGTCCAAGTTTGACCCGACCAATGAAGACTGGTATGGAGCCGCTTTTGATGAAAAAGGCAAAGTCGTCTGGGGCAAGTCGGTCTATGACGTGAAGACCCAGATGAACGAGATTACGCTGGCGCAGACAGTGGCAGACGACCAAGGGGAGATCATCGGCGTAGTCGGTCTCAATGTAGACCTGCGGGGGATGACACTGGCGGCCCGTCATGGCATCATGTATAACACGATTCTTGTGGCAGGGGTCTCCATCCTGATCGGACTGGGGCTTGCTTATTATTTCTCCACCAGCCTGACCCGCCGTATCCAGCATGTGCGCTCCGGTCTGCTGCAGGTAGCAGAGGGCAACTACGCTGTCGCCTTGCCCGTGGATGGCAAAGATGAGATCACCGACGTATCGCGCAGTTTTAATGAAATGACCCAAGAGGTGCGGGAGCTGCTCACGCAAATCCGCTCTTCTGTTCAACAGCTGCATGCAAGCTCAGATACCGTGTCGGCCCATACCCGCAACAGCCTGCTCCAGCTCGAAGAAAGCGGACGGGCGATCACCCAGATCGCCGCTGGGGCCTCTTCCCAAGCGGAGGAGATCGACCACGGCAACCGTCTGGTGTGCGATGTGACGGACAAGATCGATGAGATGAGCGACGAAGTGGGGCAGATGGAAGCAGACAGCGAAAAGACGTATGCGACCAGCCAAGAGGGCATCGAGCAGATCAGAGAGATGGAGACGGCTGTCACCGAGAGCCAGAAAGCCATCGCCGATATCGTCCGCGAGATGAACGACCTGCAGCACAAATCACTGCGCGTCGCCGATATCATCTCCCTGATCGACAATATCGCCAGCCAGACCAACCTGCTCGCGTTGAACGCCGCGATTGAAGCAGCACGAGCCGGGGAGCATGGCAGAGGCTTTTCTGTCGTCGCCGATGAGGTGCGCAAGCTGGCCGAGCAGTCGAGCCGCTCGACCCAAGAGATCGCGGCCTTGCTCGGAGACATCACCAGTACGATCAACCATTCTGCCGGTCGGATCAGCGAGATGGAGCATGTCATCGGTGAGCAGAGCACTTCGTTTGACGGGGTGAAGATGCAGTTCAACGAGATCGCCGGATCGATCAATGAGATTCAGTCCAAGGCGAAGCACCTCGCGTCCAGCATGAAAGAGATCGGACAAATGCAGAACAACATGCGCCAAAGCATCGCAAGCATCGCATCCGTCAGTGAGGAAGCGGCGGCCAGTGCAGAAGAAGTGGCGGCATCCAGTGACGAGCACCGTCAGGCTTTTGCGGCATTGGACGAGGCGGCGGTGGAGCTACGACATGCTGCCGAGGAACTGGAGCAGCAGGTCAACCGATTTCAGGTATGAGGTAAGATCCAAGACGCGTCGGGGATCATTCGGCGTCTTGGACTTTTTCGTTTTGGCAGTCATTTCTCCCCATAACTCTCTGACAAGCTTGCAGGGAATGGGGATTATATGATAAGAAAGGTGTAAGGATTTCATAAAAGGAGCGATGGCCACATGTTCTACGGCAAAACGGACGAAACCAAAGACCGCGTCCCACCGAATCAGAAGGTGACGACAGGTTTCCCGGTGCTTCACTATGGTGATGTGCCTGAGTATAAAGAGGACTTGAGCGACTGGTCCTTCCGCATTTTTGGCTTGGTGGACAACGACGTGACACTGACCTGGGAGCAGATCCAAGCCCTGCCGACCAACACCGCACAAAACGATATCCACTGCGTAACCGGCTGGAGCAAGCTGGACAACGAGTGGGAAGGCATCCCAGCCGAAGAGATCGCGAAGCTGGCTGGCGTGAAGCCGGAAGCGAAGTATGTCGTGCTACACGCAGAAGAAGGCTGGACGGCGAATATGCCGCTGACGGACTTCCTCACGCCGGGTAACCTGTTTGCGTTCAAGCACAATGGTGAGGTGCTGACACCTGATCACGGCTATCCAATGCGTTTTGTGATTCCGCACCTGTACTTCTGGAAAAGCGCGAAGTGGGTGAGAGGGATCGAGTTCGTGGAGAAGGACAAGGCTGGGTTCTGGGAGAAGAACGGGTATCATATGTACGGGGATCCGTGGAAGGAACAGAGATTTAGCTGGGATTGATAGGGAAATAAAAAAGAGTCCGTTGCGATCAGATCTTGATCGCAACGGACTCAATTCTTATTGGCAAGCGATAACCGCGACCACATCTGAGTTAACGGAGATGCTCTCGAACAACTCGCGGATGATTTGCTTCTGTTCTGGTTCATTGAGAATGGCTCAGACTGAAATAAACTGATCGAGTTGGTGCGTGTAGTTTTGCTTGTCCCATTTTTCTGATTCCTTTTTGGTAATCCCAGAAGCTGCTTCTTCAGGTGCTCTTCTTTCTTTCGGTCTTCTTCGGTTCTAGCTCGCAGATCCTCCGGGGAGATTGCGTCATCTGCATAAGCCAGTTGCCACTTCGCCTTACGTTTTATTACTTGTTCCAGTTCCAATGCTTTCCGTTGTTGCTCAATTTCATCGTGCTTATTCATGTCATTGAACTGTTGCTCGATGGATGATTCATAAAAGCCAGCCGGTGCATTGATGAAGGTCTCGATCATAACATCTTCCGCAATCATAGGCATGTCACATACTTCATAGTGAAAGCGACCAATGCACTTGTAACTTGTTCTTCGACCGTCGTTCACTTTCTTAGACGTTCCGATCATTGCGTGATCACATCGACCGCAGCGTAAAATCTACTTAGACTATAGAAAACCAGTTTATGCGGAAAAAACTCGGGGGTACGTTGTGATGTATTTCTTATCTTACTAAAACGAAACCCGTATGAATAATAATTGATATGGAAAGGGAATCCAAAAGTGATTATACTCAATATACAGAGGAGGGTACGAATTACTGATTCTAATGAAAGTGGTGGGCTTATGCAAATTGATAAAAATGATCAACCGATACTCATATACCTTTTTGTCTCTGAGGAAGCTTATCAAGAAAAAAATGAGGAGAAGGAGGATGGGGATGATAAGGAAAGGCTGGTTATTATCGATCCAATAATAGGATTAATATTTAGGGAGTTACCTCATTCCGATTTTAGTTTTATGATTAACGCAGCATTAACCAATTGTAATGAAAATCGACTATATGAACCAATAGCAGCCATAGTTTCACCGCAAGGCGAAACAATAGAAACACGAAAGTTTCAATCTTTCATGACCCATACTGGCTCTTATCAATTTGGTGGAGAATGTACCGTTGATATTGCTCACCCAGGACTATATAAAGTGGTTTTACTATTAGATAATAAAGAAATAGGGAGAACCTGCTTTGAGGTTAGGAGTTGATTAAGGGTGAGTGAATATGGTAAACAAGGTACGAAGTCAACTTCAAATGTAGTACCATTAAGAAACGATTATGGGATTGTTGGTAGTAATCCATTGCTTGATCAACCTTCAAAAAGCACGAATAATGATCTAATGTCTCGTGATGAAGCAATAGGATTTTTAGGTCAAAGATTGGATCAAATTTATTATCTTCTCTCGGATAGATCCATTGCGTATACTTCCAACGGTATGGGGAATGGGGGTGGCGGAGGTATGGATGAATTAGGAAGAAGGGTAGCCGTATTAGAAAAGAAAGTTGACGATATTGACGTAAAACTTCAAACTGTCTCTCAAGACATAAGATCTGTTAGGGAACAATTGCGAGAGTTACCTCACACCCTAAATCTGGAATTATCTAAAACAATCGCAGAAAATATTAAAGGGTTGCCAAGTGAGGATAAAATCAAGGTTATCGTTACAGAGACACTAGAGAAATATCCTAGTGAAGATAAGGTGAAAAACATCGTTAATGATTCCGTAGTGAAGCTACCAGATGAAAATAAAATGAAACTAATTGTAGCTGAGCAAAAGGAGGAAATTTTTAAAGAGATAAAGGCATCTCGAAAGCAATTGCTAACCTGGTTACTTGGTGTACCATCAGCATTGTGGATGCTATCCTTAATTTATAATACTTATATTGCTCCAAATTTACAGCAAACTCCAAACAAACCGGCGGTAGTATCAAATCAAACTAATTCTAACAACGGGGTTAATGTTGTACCAAATCAGAATAATCACAAATAACGTTTAGTTAGGAAAAAAGGATTTCCTAGTTTATGAAATTTGTTTGACTCCTATACCTCATTCAAGAATACATAGTTCAAATCAGCATATCAATTTAGTGTTTGTTTTTTATGAGTTCTGGGGAGCGTGCTTTATACATGGAGGTCAAACTAAACATTATTTATCGTAACAGGAACCTAGTAGGTAGGTACTCTTCGTTGAAACGATGTAGATAAGATTCTAAACCTTTCAAATATGATTGGGCAATCTCCCCGCAGAATTCAAGCCTAAAATAAGGAAGTGGGGCGATGAGATAGTAACATGAAAATGAATGGAACAAGGAGCCAGCCGGGCAGATAACCGGGTGGCTTTTTGTATTAATAAGGAGATGAATATTCATGACGAAAGAACAACCTGCTACAAATTTCGGTATTACGATCACTGGTGATATCGGTCAAGCAATCCACGATCTGTAACTCTTTACCGCTACTGTTCAATGGGCGACAGAAGCACTCAACGAATTCAATGCAGCCTCCGACGATGCGCTTGATCAAGCAGGGCAACTTGCCGATAAATGCGGTTATGGACTGTCAACACTAAACTAGACAACTTTTTTAAGGTGTCTAGTTTAGTGTTGACAGTCCAGGAATCCCTGGAAGGAACAGAGATTCAGCTGGGATTAATAAAAAGGTAAGAGTGGACCATTGCAATCCGCTTAACCTCGAATTCGTGATGAACACCTCATGCAATGCTCCGACAGCTTGAATAAATAAACAAAAGATGACTCCTGATTGATCGAGAGTCATCTTTTTTATGGAAGTCCTACATCTCATCCCCATCAACAACAGGATACGCCTAGCATCGTTACACTTGACCCCATCTGTTATCGAGTAGACATACAGATAGAATTTTTGCGTAAATCTATATCTTACTTATTTTTCCTGATACTATTATCCATATAAAAACGTCCAGGAGGGGAACTCATGTCATCACCGAAACATCTCGAATTACCACCAGCATTACAACCCTATCGAGAAACGCTGGAAAAAACCGTACGCCCATCCATCCACATCACCGCACGCCGAGGAAACCCATCTTTATTCCAAAGCAAGTTCGGCGGATATCCCTACCTTCCACGCAACGCCGAGCATCCGAAAGACGAACACGGAGAACCGATGATGCTACTCGCTCAGCTCAACTTCGAGGAACTCCCCCGACTCGACTATCTGCCTGCAAAAGGCATCCTCCAGTTTTTTATCGCCTATGGCGATGATGTCTACGGCCTTGATTTCGATGATCAGACCAACCAGAAGAATTTCCGCACGGTGTATTATCCAGAGGTTGTTCAGGATGAAGCTTTGCTAGTCACCGATTTTGCATACCTGGACGAAGCAGATGACGAGATGGCTCCGTTTACAGGAGAATACGCGCTGTCCTTTGAGCTGACATCCGAGGCGATCAGCATGCCGGACTACCGTTTTGATCAGGTGACTGCTGGGCTTATCGACTTGGATCAGAAAGTGGAAGTGGACGGGAAAACAACAGACATGTGGAGTGTCTGCTCCGATTATTTGTCTGGCTTCGGACATAAAATCGGGGGATATCCGACATTCACCCAAACAGATCCGCGTCACGACGATAATGAATACGCGGGTTACGAGATCCTGCTTCTTCAGATCGACACGGACTATAGCGAAAAAGATGGTACGGACATCATGTGGGGAGATGCGGGAGTCGCTAATTTCTTCATAAAAGAAGAGGATCTGCGGCAACTGAATTTTTCAAAAGTGCTGTACAATTGGGACTGCTCGTAAGGCTGATCTGGAGCGATAAAGATAGCAATAACGATTGGCGATAGAGTACGACGATATCATAACGATGTCAGCACGAAAAGACCGTAAGCACACGAGGCCTACGGTTTTTTCGTGCCTTGGCAAGCATATAGAAAGCCCATTACATCTCCATCATCGCAAGAATTCCCTTGGTATCGATTACAGTAGCGAATTCACCATGCAGGCTGACGAGCGCCAGCTGATGGATTTCTTCTGCCGAATACAGCTTACCGTCGAAGCTTACTCGGTCAAAAGTAGCTGTAGCATCGGATACGAGATACGGAGTAAAACCCAGATTTTTTGCCATTCTCGTCGTAGTGGATACGCAATGGTCTGTGGTCAGCCCCGCGATGACGAGGGTTTGAATTCCTGCTTCTCTCAAGTATTGCTCCAGATTCGTACCAATAAAAGCACTGTTCACGCTCTTCACTATGACAGGTTCATCTGGCAGCGGGGCGACGATGTCTTTAAAATCCCGTCCAGGATGATGAGGCAGGGCAGGATTGCTGATGTGTTGGATGTGGATGACGGGACGGTTGGTTTTTCTCCACACTTGTAGAAGATCGGCCATCTTTTCTTCTGCGTCCGGGTTATTTCTGGTGCCGTTAGCCCGATCGTCAAAATGTTTTTGCACATCGATTAACAGTAAAGCGGTGTTGGCTGTGATAGTCATACGAACTCCCCCAGAGGCTTATGGATATGTGTGGTACCTTTCACCACGATCATATGATAGAATGATTCATTAGTAAAATTGAAACAACTGAACATCAACTTTAGTATTCCTGATGATAGAACATCGCAAGGGGGAGTGTCGCCATCGAGATTCGTCAATTTCAAACGTTTAAATCCGTGGTCGAACAGAACAGCTTTACCAAGGCGGCACAGGTGCTTCAATACTCACAGGCGACGATCACTTCCCATATCCAGCAGCTGGAGGACGAGATTGGGATGCCGCTGTTTGACCGATTGGGGAAGAAAATTCAACTGACATCGGTGGGGCATGAGCTGTATGGCTATGTGTTGGAGCTGCTGTCTTCGTATGAAAAAATCAGGCACATATCATCGGACGAGCATACGGTGAGAGGTGAGCTGCGCATCGGTGCATCTGAGACGATGACGGTGTTCAAGCTGGCACCTGTACTGGCTGCGTATAAAAACCGATATCCTGAAGTGACGGTTTCCCTGCTCAACGACAATTGCATTCCTTTGCGCGAGCGGCTTCACACGGGAGAGCTGGATATTGCTATCACATTGGAGCCGGTGGTAGATGACCCGCAGCTGAGCACAGAAGTCTGCTCGGAGGAACGGCTTGTCTTCGTCGGGGGGAATCAGCTTGCGATCCGTTCGATAGAAGAAGCGGACGGCGAGTGTATTATTTTCAGTGAGAAGAATTGTTCCCTGCGGCGGTTTTTTGAGCAGGTGTTGGTGGAGAAGGGGATACGAACCCAGAATCATCTGGAGTTTACCAGTATGGAAGCGATGAAGCAGTGTGTCGCAAGCGGTTTGGGGATCAGCCTGATGCCGTACATCAGCGTCGAAGCACTGTTGCAAGACGGAAGGATGAAAATCATCGAGTCTGCGGACGACGAGCATCTTATGTTTTTCGCCCAAATCTCTTATCATAAGAACAAATGGTTATCTAAAGCACATCAGAAGTTTATCGAAATGCTTCTGGGTCATCTGCATGTATAAGGTAGTGATTCAGAAAGGAAAGGAGCCACACCCATGCCCGCATACACCACCCAACCCACAGGCATTTTCCCATCGGTTTGCCCACTCGACTGCCCGGACCAGTGCGGCCTGCTCGTCCATAAACAAGACGGAACAATCACGAAAATAGAAGGGGACCTCGCCCACCCGATCACCCAAGGCGCGATCTGCAACAAGGTACGCAATATGCCTGAGCGCATCTACGACCCCAACCGTCTCCAATACCCACTGAAGCGCATCGGGAAAAAAGGGGAGAACCAGTTCGAGCGGATCAGCTGGGAAGAAGCGATCGAGACCATCACCTCCAACTGGAAAAAGCTCATCTCCACACAAGGCCCGGAATCGATCCTGCCTTATCACTTCTACGGTAACATGGGCAGAGTGGGCACAGAGGGGATGAACCTGCGCTTTTTTAACCGCATGGGCGCAAGCCGTCTGGAGCTTACGATCTGTCAGGCAGCCGGTACGGAAGGCTACGGCTACACGATGGGCGGAAGCTTCGGGATCGACCCAGAGGATACCATCCATTCGAAGCTGTTCATCATGTGGGGCATCAATGCCGTGAGTACCAATATGCATCAGGTGGTGCTGGCGGAGAAGGCGCGTAAAAACGGAGCCAAGATCGTAGTCATCGACGTCCACAAAAACCAGACAGGACGCTGGGCCGACTGGTTTATCCCGATTCTGCCAGGTACGGATACAGCGCTGGCGCTTGGGATGATGCATATTTTGTTTGCGGAAAAGATGGTAGATGAAGCGTTCCTGCGTGAGTACACCGTCGGATTTGAAGAGCTGCGGGAGCACGTCCGGCAGTATGATCCACACACGGTTTCGGCGATTACCGGTGTGCCTGTCGACGATATCTACCGTCTGACCCGCATGTACGGACAGACCTCGCCTTCCTTTATCCGCATCGGCAATGGCCCACAGCATCATGACAACGGCGGGATGTGTATTCGGACGATTTCGTGTCTTCCGGCATTGACAGGGCAGTGGCAGGTCAAAGGCGGCGGGGCGATCAAGGGGAACGGCGAGTACCTGTACCATAACGGGTCAGCGTTGGCACGGCCTGATTTATTGCAGAACAAAGAGACCCGCGAGATTAACATGAACCTGTTGGGCGAGGCTCTGCTTGAGCTAAACCCGCCTGTGCATTCGCTCTATGTATACAATTCTAATCCTGCTGTAGTCGCGCCGCATGCCAATAAGGTGAGGAGCGGGCTGGAACGCGAGGATCTGTTTACGGTGGTGCATGATCTGTTTCTCACGGAGACGGCGATGTATGCAGATATCGTGCTGCCGGCGACGTCTTCGCTGGAGAATACGGATTTTTACCGTTCGTACTGGCATCATTATGTGCAGATCCAAGAGCCGGTGATTGAGCCGTATGGGGAGAGTAAATCCAATGTGGAGGTATTCCGTCTGCTGGCCCAGGCGATGGGATATGAGGAGCAGGCGTTCCGCGATACGGAGGCAGAGATGATCCGGCAGGCATTGGATCACCCGAATAATCCTGTGTTGGAAGGGATCACATATGAGGGACTGGTGGAGAAGCAGTTCATGAAGGGGAATGTGAAGCCGCTCTTATCCGAGAAGCTTCGGACGCCGAGCGGGAAGATCGAGCTGTATTCGGCCTTGATGGAGAGCAGGGGATATCCACCGTTGCCGACCTACATCCCTTTGGTGGAGGATGGTGACCTGCCGTTTCTGTTCATTCCGGCGCCGAATCATAACTTTCTCAACTCGACCTTTTCCCATAATGAGAAGCATGTGCGGATGGAAAAGGTACCGAGACTGCATATGAACGTGGCAGACGCTTCGGCTCTGGGTATTGCTGACGGGGATATGGTCAGAGTCTGGAACGAGCGTGGAGAATGCGAGCTTGTCGCCGCTGTAGGGGAGAATGTACTGCCCGGAGTAGTGGTGAGTCAAGGGCTCTGGGCGGATGTACCGGGTGGGAAACGCCTGGTGAATGCACTGACACCGGACCGGATCGCCGATATGGGCGGTGGAGCGACGTTTTTCTCGGGGAGAGTGAACGTGGGGACGATTCCCAACACTGCCGAAAAAGCAAACAAATAGAAGCTAGAGAGAGACATGACATGACAGTGCGATGTCTCTCTTTCTTATTTTTATCCGTTTCTATTATTTGGATTGTATGTTATGATTTTCTGGTACGTATGTTCGTGTTTTTATCTATTATTGAGAGGGCTGAGGATGGTATGGAACCTAGAATCGTAAATAGACCCGAGATGACGGTCGCAGGGATCAGCACGAGAACGACGAATGCGCAGGAAGCCACTGGAGACGGTCTGATACCGAAGTTGTGGGGGGCGTATTATCAGCGGAAGTCTTCATCAGAGGGGACACACGGACAGGAACCGTCGGTAACGTATGGTGTCTATACAGACTATGAAAATAAAGCAGACGGATGGTATACCATGCTGATTGGAGAAGAGGCTGGGCGGGGACAGGAAGCCGATCAGGACAGCACCATAATTACGATTCCTTCAGCTACTTATGCTGTTTTTACATCCAAGCAAGGCCCTGTCGCATCGGTTGTTCCTGAGACCTGGCAGCAGGTGTGGGAGTGGGACGAGCAGCATGGGAAGCGTGCATTTACAGGCGATTTTGAACGCTATGATGAGCGGAGCGCTGATCCGATGAATGCCATCGTAGAAATCTATGTGGCAATAAAAGAATAGAGCATTCAGCTGTATTCTTACTTCGGATACAGCACATCCTTATTCACCCGCAGTGCCTCCAGCGCCTCACCGAACGTCTTCGTCCCAAAGCTGGCACTCATCATATCCAGCATCGGCGACAGCCCGACGAACGTGATATTGCCTTCCTTTTGCGCTTCGATGAGCTGCGGGTTTTTCTGCTTATGGGTGATCGCGGTGAGGAAGCTCTCTTGAAAATCCTCTTTCAGCACCTTCAACAGAGACACCATGTAGTTATACAGATGCTCTGCATACCCGAGCACCTTGTCTCTGCTTGGAATATGTCCTTTATGGATGACATCATTGCGGAATTTTACCCACTGCTGGGCAACTGGATTGGGGGCAAATCCGAACTGGCTGGCAAATAAAAAGTAAAAGGCCCCAAGCTGTCGTTCGCTCTGAGCGGCAACGAGCTTCCATGTATTCTGAATCTCCTCCATCGGGACACCCCTGTGGAGGAGCAGCACCTTGATGCTGAACTCATAAAACCGCTCCAGCGAAGAGGCAAAGCTGCTGACAGCCTCGCGCTGATAGCCGTCCAAAAGAGCCATGGCACCATGCTCAAACAAGATCTGAAACAGCTCTTCCTGCAGGCAGACGAGCGACTCATGGCCCTTTTCACATACGCTCGTGTAGATGCCGTCATCTTGAAAATCCAGGTCGATAAAGCTGGCGGTACCCTGCTCGACGAGACATTTATGGCATATCGTTGGGAATTTCATCGGATCAACCTTTCTGGGCGTAGAATGGTTCTAGACTGACTGCAACGAATTGCTCTTTCATAACTTTCGGCAATGAGGGTTCCGTCTCCTTGCTGACCGATGAACAATCGGGCCATCCCTGGTTTTTTTTATATGATAGAATGATTTCATAGGGATCATATAGGGGGAGGAACGGACTTGGACCGAAACAGATTTTCAGCCATTGCACACAGCAATCATGCTTTTCATAATCCGATCAACGAGAACAAAATGCATAAAATGATCAAAATGCTCCAGCTTACTCCTGACCAGAACGTACTGGATGTGGGAGCAGGGACGTGCGAGCTGCTGATCCGTCTCATTGAACATCAGGTGAGAGGAACGGCTATTGAGCTTTGCGACGGTTCGATTGAGGTAGCGAAGGAACGGGCCAATGGCAGGGTAGCCCAGGACCGTATTACTTTTATCAATGAGGATGCAGGGGTGGCGGTAGAATGTTTTGAGCCGGGGCAGTTCGATGTGGGGATTTGTATCGGATCGACACATGCCTTGGGTGGTTTGGAACAGACACTGCGAGCCTTGAAGCGTATCGTGAAAAAAGACGGCTTCATCCTGATTGGCGAGGGGTATTGGAAGCAGCGCCCACATGCCGATTATCTGGAAGCACTCGGTGGTGCGGAAGAGTCCGAGCTACAGAGTCACTATGAGAACGTGATGACAGGAGAGAATATGGGATTGATTACGCTCTGGTCCTATGTGGCGAGTGAAGAAGATTGGGACGAGTATGAATGGCTCTACTCGATGTCCGTCGAGAATTACTGTCACGAGCATCCGGATGATCCAGACCATGACGCAATGCTGACACGGATCAGATCATGGCGTCAGACGTATCTGAAGTGGGGAAGAGATACACTGGGATTTGGCCTGTATCTGTTCCGTAACTAATACGGAATAAGGAAAAAGAAGCTGATCTGCGTAAAGGTCAGCTTCCATTTTTTTACATGGTAATAAATAAATATTCATTGCAGTGAATTTTTGAGTTTAATAACGCCGTTAACGCGGGTATTTCTTGAGTAATGCAAGATAACGGAGGAGAACCCCTATGAAATTCAGAAGTGTACGAGCCAGAACAATGGGAACGATTCTTCCTATACTCGTGTTGACGCTGGTTGTGATGGTAGTATTTGCTTACTTTTACATGAGTTCCACGGTGAATCAGGAAATTGATCAGAAGATGGACAAGCAGCTCGCCTTTGCCATTCGTGATGTAGAAGCGTCGGTCATCGCGCATACCAAGACGGTACAATCGCTTACCAATGCCGTAGAGCCTACCGCTGTTTCAATCCCGATTCCGTCCTATCAGTCTCTGTTGACCGGGACAGTGGGTGTGAATGAAGATACATTTGGGATGGGGTTATTTTTTGCTCCGAATCGATATAACAAAGATACGAAATATCAATCTATGTATGTCTATAAAGACAACGGCAAAGTGATGGTGACTCAGGAATACAACGATCCTGCCTATGATTATCCGAGTCAAGATTGGTATAAAATTGCCGCTTCGGCTAAATCTGATGTGGTCTATACAGCCCCTTATTTTGATGAGCTTACCAAGGTGACGATGGTAACGGCGGGCTTCCCGCTTTATGACGCGAACAAACAATTTCTTGGAGTCATGACCGGGGATATGGATTTGGCGAGCATCCAGAATAATGTCTCCGCGATCAAAGTAGGACAGACCGGATGGGCGTTCCTCCTCGATGAAGAAGGACGTTATCTGGCCTCTCCACAAGCCGATCTGATCATGAAGAAAAAAGTAACAGAGGAATCCAACAGTGAGCTGGCTGAGTTAGGCAAGAGCATGCTGGCGGCGGAAAAAGGAAACAGCCAGTATGCAGACGAGAATGGAACCTACTCGGTGTACTATCAGAAAGTGCCGGGAGTCAACTGGTCGCTGGCACTGGTGATGCCGCAAGCGGAATTAAAGGCTCCAGTACAGTCACTGCTCAGCAAAATGGCGCTGATCAGCATCTTCGCGGTGCTTATCGTCATTGCCGTGATCTATCTGTTCAGCCGCTATCTGACCCGTCAGATCGCAGTAGTCAACGAGCTGTCTACTCTACTTGCTGCCGGTGATTTTACGAAGCAGCTGGAAGTGAAGAGTGAAGATGAATTTGGTCAGATGATTGGTAACTTTAACCGTACAACCCAAAACCTCCGCGAGCTGCTCTATCAGGTAGCGACCAACGCCGAACAGGTTGCAGCTACCTCCGAACAGTTGATGGCAAGTGCGGAACAGACGAGCCAATCGACCGAGCAGATCGCCGAATCCATCGGAGAGGTCGCAGAAGGCTCCGAATCACAGGCACAGAGCATGAAGAGAAGTGCCGGAACGGTTACGGAGGTGCGTACAGGCATGCACCTGATCGAGACCAGCACACGCCAAGCCGAAGAGTCCTCTCTGGCAGGCAGACAAAAGGCTTCCGAAGGGCATAAGGTGGTCACAGATACCATCGGGCAGATGAATGTCATCCACGAGCGGATCTCCATGACCGCTGAGATGGTGAATACCCTCGGGCAAAAATCAGCAGAGGTGGGTAATATCATCACCATGATCACCACGATTGCCAGCCAGACCAACCTGCTTGCACTCAACGCAGCGATTGAGGCGGCCAGAGCGGGTGAGCAGGGACGCGGATTTGCGGTCGTAGCCGATGAGGTACGCAAGCTGGCAGAACAGTCCAGTGACGCTGCCGGACAGGTCAGAGCAATCATCAGCGAAATCCAGGCTGAGACCACCAAAGCGATCACCGCCATGCAAGATGGTACTTTGGCTGTCACCGACGGAATGACCATGGTGAACCAGACCGGGGACGCCTTCGGTGAGATCGTCAAAGCGATGGACACCCTCTCAACTCTCTCTCAAAATGTGGCTGCCCAAGTGAAGGGGGTCAATGCCCAGATGGAGGCGATGGCGGAATCTTTCACAGAAGTAGAGCACATCATCGGAGCAACAACCGACAGTACCCAGATGGTAGCAGCAGCCGCCGAGGAGCAGACCTCTTCGATGCAGGAGATCGCATCCGCTGCAACTGTGCTGTCCAAGATGGCAGACGAGCTGCAATCTTCTGTATCTGTCTTCAAGCTGTCGTAGCGTGACGGGGCATCTGTACTATTGTGCAAAAGGTAAACGACTATAGGTACGCATAGCTAAGAGCGGGTGCATGTTGCGGTGGGAGCTCGGCACGATACTGGTGCTGTGGCAAAAGCTCAACCCGTAATTGATGCTGTGGCGGCAATTCCGTACGCATCTCATGCGGCCTGACCTCCATACCGCGAGGCTCTTGATTGGCCTCACAAGAAGTGATACTGCATCCGGTCAACCAAACAGAAACGAGTACAATTGTATAAAAAATAGTTTTATTCATGGTCATTACCTCCGTGGATTTGGATAAGGGATCGTTTGAGTTTCGCTAAGTGATCAGCTCGATGGCTCTACGATACCCTCTATCCCCACTGACAGGTAATGACGCAAGGATGATACTTTGATAACAACTCCATGAAAAACACAAAAAAGGAAGCGCAGCCCGCTTCCTTTTTCATTTGCCTTTCTAGGCCGTATATCACTTGGAACCAGCGTGCAGACAGGCTTACACCGTCACATTCTGCTCCATCTTTAACATATAGCCATATCTCGGGACGGAGACGACCTGCCCGCCGTATAGACCGAGCCGCTTGCGCAAGCGATAGACCAGGACATTGATCTCCTCGCGTCCGACATCCGGAAGCTCATCGCTTGGGCATGCTGTCCGCTCCGGCCAGATTTTCAGCTTGATTTCCTCATAGCTGACTGCCTGATTGGAGCGTTGATAGAGATACATCAGGAGATCCATCTCTTTTCCCGAAATATAGAGGGGAGAGCCATTGATCAGGATTTCCCGCTGTTCATAGCGGATGACCAGACCAGAACCGATGCCAGCCCCGGACTTCTTCTCAGGAACCAGCTCACTCAGATTAGGCGGCAGCTTGAATTCCAGCGTATTCCCGAAATCTTCCAACACATTGGTAAACACCAGCACGGCCTCCCCATTGGCCAGACTGATCTGGTCTCCGTTGCGCAGGATATGTGGAGTGCCCTCCAGGACTTTTCCGTTGACTGCTGTTCCATGCATGCTTTTCAGATCAGAGATGACGATGCTGTCATTGATTTTCTGGATGACCGCATGTTTGCGCGAAATATATAAGCTTGTGAATGAAATGTCTGGTGTATGCTGCTGCCAGCGGCGACCGATCAAAATTTCTTTATCTTCAATATAAATGGGTTGCTCTGCCTGCTCGGATTCCCCTTTTTCGATTACCAAATACACACCTCGGTCCAACATGGTATCACTCCGTCAAGTAAAAATAGATACTATTATCCTAACAAATTTGTCAGTAGAATGTGGAGAAAAATGTGTTGTGGCTCTCAAAATAGCAAGACGCACGGATCAGTCAGTTCCGTGCGTGGGGCAAAGGCAGGCAGGATGGCCCGTTCTTTTTTATTGAATCGGAATATAAATGTCCATCTGCTTGCTCTTTGGTGAAGCACTGCGCTCATCATACAGTTCAATCTCCACCGCTCCGGCATGCTCATAGCCAGAGGTGGGGAACCAGTGCTTGAAGACATAATCCCAAGTTGTATGGATCGAGTGGGAGAATTCAGCCTCTGGCACAGCAGGTGTGGTGAAGACCGCATACTTGGCTTCCGGGAACGTGCGGTAAACCAAGCCTTCTGGCAGGCTTTCACCAGGGGAGAGTACTGCCTCGGCGCAGATCAGATAGCTGAATGTGCCTGCTTCTGGATCGAAGTCGGTACAGATGCCCAGCTCCTGCGCAGGATGGGTCTTGTTCGGGATGGTTTGACCAAGATCGTTTTGCAGGTAGTGCTGCCAAAAAGCTGGGATCTCGATGCGGTTTTTACCGTCTTCGGTGGTGGTGCGCAGTTCATAGCCGATGACGCTGAATGCAGGTTTGACGATGATGGTTGGTTCCACAGTGAATCCTCCTTTGACGGGGTGTAGGAGCAGATGTGCTTTTGGATACTTGATGGACGGCGCTGTCTGGCTCAGGCGGTATTGTCTTGGGGTGATGCCAAACATTTTTTTAAACGCCCGGTCAAATGCCTCATGGGACGAAAATCCATACGTCAGCGCAATCTCCATGATCTTCTGATCGCTCTCCACAAGCTCTTGCGCCGCCTGTGACAGCCGCCGCTTGCGGATGTAGTCCATCACGGTGTTGCCCCCTTGGTACCTATCGTATCAGGGTGTGGGAGGGAATTCTTGACTTTTTTTGCTGTGTTATCGGATCTTCCACAATCCCGTCCTCACATACACCGCAAACACCACCAGATTCCACACCACCGCACTGACAAAAATCGAACCCGTCCCCCACCACATCATCATATATCCCGCCGCATACATCACGACAGGCATCCCGACACGGTACAAGCACCCCGTAATCCCGCTGATTCGGCCCATCAGATGTGTTGGGGTCTGCTCGTGGCGGAACGTATAGCTCGACGTCACATAAAGCGAACTGGCAAACCCGATCACGAACAGAGACACAACCAGCACCACCAGATTGCTGGTCAGGCACAGTCCGAGATAGCCGAGAGCATGGATCGCCGCTGACAATCCGTAGACTTTTCCCAGACCCAGACGTACCCGCAGACGGTGCATCAGTATACTGCCGAGCAGCCCGCCGACACCTGATGCAGACAGCACCGCAGCTACCGTGGAAGCGGAGAGAGCCAGTTCATCTGTTGCGAAGAAAATCACGGCAGTTGTAACTACAGTGAAGGTACAGTTGAGAAAAACCGTGAAAAGGGAGAGCATCCATAAGTTCCGATTGGTACGAAATGCTGTCCAGCCTTCTGCGAGCTCGGTCCAGAAGCTGGCTTTTTCTTTTACCGTCTGAGGAGTAGGGTCAGCTGGGGATGCAGTGGGAGTCAGGAGCGCCGAGTCAGTCGAGCGGGCAGTTGCCGAATGTACAGGAGCAGTTGCCGCTACAGGCTCCGCCACCGTCAGCCGCGAAAGCAGCCCCATACAGATCAGATACAGCACCGCTGTCACCACAAACCCATCCGACAGATTCGCCAATAGCAGGATCGCCGCCGACAGCGCAGGCCCCATGATCCCGACGAACGTCTCCACAAAAGTAAATCTCGCATTGGCCGATGTCAGTTGATCGCTGGGCACCGTCAGCTTGGTCAGGCTCATCTGAGCGTTGAAAAACCCATAGTTAAATGTCATCAGCAGGAAACCCACGATATAATAGAACCAAAGCGTCTGAATGTTGGCACGGAACAGATAGACCAGAATGAACAGCAGGACGGCCTGTGCGCCGATCATCCAGAGTACCCAGCGTTTTTTGTTCACCCGATCGACCAGCACCCCGATGAACACGGCGAACAGCAGATTGGGCAAAAGCTCGGCCGTCCGCATGTTGGTCATCGACACCGAAGAATGGGTCATCTCATACATCATGAGCGGCAGGATGATTTCATAGATTTTATTGCCTATGGTCAGCAGCAGGGAGCTGATGAGCAAGACCATGAACGGGCGGCTTTTCCAGAGTGATGGGGAGAGCGGTGGATGTCCAGCGGGTGTTATGGATAGGTGCGATGCTTCTGTTGCTTGTGATATGGTTGGGTTTGATGCTTCTGCTGCTATTGCATGATGAGTCACGCGAGTCGCTGTGGTAGTGGTAGTAGTAGACATCGTTGTTTCCCCCTTGGTTTGTTTATGGGATGAATCGCAGCGCGAATTTCTGTTGAATGGTTAGCTTACTTGTTATTGTAGCGAGGGATCCGCAGGAGAAAAATTGCAGAGATCGCCAGCGTGATTTCCACTTTTTCTGATGGATGTGTATAACGAACCGATCATCTACCAAAACTTCGGGGTTGAATCACCCGTGTGACTTCCACCTTTTCCACTTTTCTATTCTTGTCTTACCTCTATCTCAACCCCATTTTTTCCGAAAAGGAGCGTATCCCCACTATGCGGCTGGCCATCGATTACCTCACTCTGCGCAAAGCGTTTGTAACCCAACAGGACGGACAGGCTTTTCTGGTCACCGTCGCCGAATTAGCTGACCTGTTGTTCTGCACGCCGCGCCATGTCAAAAACATCATCCAAAAGATGACCGAGCTTGGCTGGGTCGCATTCGTCTCAGGACGTGGGCGGGGTCATGCTTCACAGCTTACGTTTTGGGCAGATCAGGAGGAGCTTCTGCTGCAAGAGATGATCACTCTGGTTAAACAAGGCGAGATGGAAGAAGCGTACCAGCTGCTCAAGGATTACGGCGCAGGGACGGATGTTCAAGCCCGCTTCACGAGCTGGTTGTCCGCCTATTTCGGCTATGAAGTCACGGAGCAGACCGACCGCTATACCGAGAGTCTTCGTCTGCCTGTATACCGGCCGATCAATACGCTTGATCCCGCCGAGTGCTTTTACCAGTTGGATGCACATATGGCTGAACAGATCTATAACACCTTGGTCGAATACGATCCGGAGACGGGTGGGATAACTGGCGGTCTGGCGCATCATTGGAGCTGTGATCAGGACGCGACACGGTGGGTGTTTTACCTGCGAAAAGGGGTTCGGTTTCATCACGGGCGGGAGTGTACGGCAGAGGATGTATACTTTACGTTTCAACGGTTGATCCGGGAGTTTCCGCGTCAGCGCTGGCTGGTGCAGCAGATCGGGGAGGTACGAGTCTTGGCCCGGTATGCGGTCGAATTCACGCTGATTAGACCGAACCACCTGTTTGGGCAGTATCTTTCGTTTACTCCGACATCAATTGTACCGGCTGATGCGGCTCTGCCGACGGGGACGGGGCCTTTTCAAGTGGCTAAAAAAACACCCGGCATCTGCATCCTCGAAGCGTTCCCTGATTATTTTGCAGGCCGCGCACATATGGACGTCGTTGAGATCATCAATATTCCCGAGACCAAGCAGGATTTTGCGTTTGAATCCAATCTGTTCATGGTGCGTACCGGCGAAGGGGAGAAAGCCAACGGGGAAGCAGGCTGGCAGGAGGTGGAGGCGTTCGTTGCGGGCAGTACGATGCTTACCGTCAATCTGAAAAAGCAGGGGCCGCTGCAGGACCCGCTTTTCCGCAAGGCTCTGGTACATCTGATCAACCGCCAGCAGATGATCATGGACTTGGGCGAGCCGCGGTTTTTCCCGTCACAGGGGTTCGCTCTGAATTGGAAACCGAGCATGACAGACAAGGATTACCTCGCAGAGCAAGCTGTGCAATGGTTGAGGGAGTCTACATATGATGTCTCCGATGGACAACCACTCACGGTCTATACCTATGAACGTCACGCCCCGGACGCCTTTTGGCTGCAAAAGCATCTGGAGCCTCATGGGATCCGGCTGCAACCCGTTATCCTGACATGGAGTGAAATGACACAAGCAAAGCATCAGGACGCAGCAGACATGATCCTGTTCGAAGCGGTCATCAGCGAAGGGGTTGTCCAGTGGATCGAGCTGTTCCAATCCGGCTACAGCTTCATCCGACGTCATCTTAGCGACACCTATGCAGCAGAGGTGGATGATATGATCGACAAGATGCTCACAGAGCCGACACCAAACGGGCAAAAACGCCTGCGGGACACATTGGAGCAGAGCTTGCGGGAGGCTTATGCGATGATCTTTTTGACACATAAAAACATCGGTACGACCTTCCATCCGTCGCTTCGAGGGGTGAAAGTGAATCAAAAAGGCTGGATTGACTTCAAAGATGTCTGGATGGAAACCTTTCGATAAAAGACGAAATTTGGGGAAGATTTTTTATTGTAAACATAGGAATAATTATCCTATAATGATCACGGAGAAAACGTTTTCGGGACGATCTGTCATTACATAGAATATATGTATAGAAAAAAGGGAGGATTTTTACCATGAATATGAAAAATTTCCCGTTCCAAAAAGCTCTGCATAAAACCATGTCGATCGCACTGCTGGCTTCTCTCGCTGTACCTGGAGCAGCATCCGCCGCAGGAGTAGGAGAGCTGAGCCGCTCCACGACGGACAAGCTCGATCAAAAGCGCTACGTCGCCGCAGGAGACCGGGCATACGTGATCGGCTCTACAGCAGGTGGTTTTGAGCCGATGGGATGGCATATTCGTGGTGAAATGGGCGGGGTCTGGGCGCATCCAATCAAGCTGCTCGACGGTTACTGGTTCGGACTCAATGGCCAATGGCTGCCCGCCGCCACCCGCTATACGACGGACACAGGCTTTGTAAAAATGGAATACCCAGAAGTGAACGGTCTGAAGGTGACCAGAACTGAGTTTGCGCCGGAGGGCATGTCAGTGGTTTTGATCGGCTTGACATTGCAACCATCCAAAACGTTTTCGAAAACGAGTGTTAAGCTGACGATGGACGTCCGCAGTGAGCTGATGCCTGCTTATCCATGGGGCTGGAGCAAGCCTGAGAATGCCAAGCAGTTCAACGGCAAGGACGAAGCAGCGTATGACGCGAAGAGTGGCGTGCTTACTTTTAAGGAGACGGGCAAGGACTGGTATGCCAAAGTCGGGGCCAAGCAGCTTCCGGCAGAAGGCAAGACTGGGGAGGATTTCTGGGGTCCAGTAACTGAGAAAGAGGGCTATCTGGAGTATGGCAATGGTACAGGTGGTCGTCTCGACTGGAATGTGACATTTACAGATCAGCAGGCAAAAACCATCTGGTTCGCTGTAGCAGGCTCCAATCTATCCGAGACTGATGCATCCAAAACGTTACAGGAAGCACTCAAGCACCCACAAAAGCTATTGCAGGACAAAATCAAAAACCGCAAAGCCCTGCTCGGCAAGAGCGTTGTCAATCTGCCTGACCAGCTGCTTGAAGATGCTTTCAACTGGGGCAAGCTGAACATGGCTGACCTGCGGCGCACGGTCGAAAACGCTCAGATCCGTGATACCAGGGAGGGTACAGCCTATCCAGAGGTGATCGCGACCGTACCGAAGCTAACCGGGATCGGGGCAGGTTTCCCTGATTATCCGTGGTATTTCGGCACAGACGGAGCTTACACGGCTTATCCGCTGGTGGTCTCCGGCCAGTTTGACACCGCTATGGAGCATCTGCGTACCATTCGGGATGTCTCCAAGATCGTCAATGGTGACACAGGCAAGGTGATTCACGAATTGATGACAGACGGCTCTGTCTACTACGGCACCAATCAATCCAAAGGCAACACCAACGAAACCGCCCAATTTGCCACAGCGGTTGACCTGATCTGGAAATGGACGGGGGATAATGCGTTCCGCGATGAGATGTACGATTTCGTCAAGGCAGGCATGCGCTATGTCATGTCCCAGCTGGATCAGGACAAGGACGGCTGGCCGGAGGGGCTTGGCATGGTGGAACGCGACGGGATGGGCATGGAGAAGCTGGACGTAACCGTCTACACCATGCAGGCGATGCAGGCACTTGAGCGCATGGCAGAGGGCAAAGGCGATCTGCCGACCGCAGCTTGGGCCAAGGAGACAGCACAAACAATGAAGAACCGTTTTGAACTGGCATGGTGGATGGAAGGGCAATCCGTCTACGCAGATTCCCTATGCAACGATGGCGATCAAGTCTCTGCTGATCGTACTCAACGCGAAGGCTTGACCAATGTCTGCACACAGCCGGATCAACAGCTCCAACAGCGCCACTGGATTACCGCCACCCCGATGGAGACGGGTCTGGCATCTGCCGAGCATGCCCATGCCGCACTGGATCAGCTGGAGTCCGAGACCTTCACCGGACCAACTGGCCTCTACCACACCGGGATGAGCGGCGGGCCACAGGGCAAGGGAGAGCTGAAGGTATGGAGCCTGCCGAACTCCGTCATGGCCGCAGGGGAAGCCAACTATGGCCGCTTGGGTGAGAATCAGGCGCTGAAGTACATGAAGACTATCGCATCCGAGATCGATGTGGAGATGCCGGGAGCACTGACCGAAATCCTCCCAAGCCCTGAGTACGACCCATTCGTCGACTTCCGCGACCGCGCGATGTTCATGCAGGCATGGTCCTCCTACGGTGTCCAATGGCCGGTGATCCATAACATGCTCGGGATCGTACCGGATGCACCAGCCAAGCAAATCACCGTGATTCCACACGTACCAGCTTCGTGGCCTGACCTCTCTGTAGATCAGCTGCAAGTGGGCACAAGCCTGATTCGCGCAGCAGCCAGCCACGAGGGCGATACCTATACTACCGAAGTAGCTCTACCGTCTGATTGGAAGCTAACCATCGGCCATATTTTACCGCATAACGCCAAGGTCGCTTCTGTCACGCTCAACGGCAAAGCAATCCCGAACTACCAAGTGACCGATACAGCCAAAGGCAGAGAGGTGCACCTCCCTGTACAAAACACCAAATCGGCCACACTGGTGGTCACCACAGCCGCGAACTGACGGTGTTCCAGACAGCAAGTATGCTAGAATGGAAGTAATCACATTTGACAGAGAAACCATACAAAAGGAGCTATTCATATGATAAAAACATGGTGGAAAGAAAGCGTTGTCTATCAGATTTATCCACGCAGCTTCATGGACAGTAACGGAGACGGTGTAGGCGATCTGCGCGGCATTACATCCCGTCTGGACTATCTGAAAAACTTAGGGATAGATGTCATCTGGCTCTCACCCGTCTACAAATCCCCCAATGATGATAATGGCTATGACGTCAGCGACTACCAGGATATCATGGACGAGTTCGGCACCATGCAGGACTGGGAAGAGCTGATCACCGAGATACATAATCGAGGCATGAAGCTGATCATGGACCTCGTCGTCAACCACAGCTCCGACGAGCACGTATGGTTCCAAGAATCCCGCAAGTCCAAAGACAATCCATACCGCGATTACTACATCTGGCGAGAGGGCCAAGACGGTCACGAACCGAACAACTGGGTCTCCTGCTTCAGCGGCTCCGCCTGGCAATACGATGAACAGACCGGAGAATACTACCTCCACCTGTTTTCCAAGAAACAACCAGACCTCAACTGGGAGAACCCAAAGGTACGCCAAGAGGTCTACGACATGATGAAATGGTGGCTGGACAAAGGCATCGACGGGTTCCGTATGGACGTGATCAACTTCATCTCCAAAGTAGAAGGGCTGCCGGACGCGCCCAATCACGGAGACTCCCGCTACGCTTGGGGCGGCGAATTTTTCATGAATGGTCCGCGCATCCACGAATTCTTGCAGGAGATGAACCGCGAAGTCCTCTCCAAGTACGAATGCATGACTGTCGGCGAGATGCCGGGTGTCACTCCGGATGAAGCTGTCCTCTATACCGCAGATGACCGCCACGAAGTGAACATGGTCTTCCAATTCGAGCACATGGATTTGGATTCTGGCCCCGGTGGCAAATGGGATCTCAAACCATGGACGCTCCACGGTCTCAAAGACACGATGAGCAAATGGCAGCGCGAGCTCAACGGCAGAGGATGGAACAGCCTGTACCTCAACAACCACGACCAGCCGCGCCTCGTCTCCCGCTTCGGTGATGACCAGCGCTACCGTCTGGAAAGCGCGAAAATGCTCGCCACCTTCCTTCATATGATGCAGGGTACGCCATACGTCTACCAAGGCGAAGAGATCGGTATGACCAATGTACGCTTCGAGACCATCGAGGAGTATCAAGATATCGAGACACTTAATATGTACAGAGAAAAAAGAGCCGAGGGCGTGCCACACGAGCAGCTGATGAAATCCATCTATGTCAAAGGCCGTGACAATGCCCGCACCCCAGTCCAATGGGATGATTCCGCCAATGCCGGATTTACCACAGGTACGCCATGGCTGAAGGTGAACCCGAACTACACGGAGATCAACGCCAAGCAAGCAATCAACGATCCGAACTCTGTCTACAACTACTACAGACAGCTGATCCAGCTCCGTAAGCAGCATGAAGTGATCGTGTACGGCGATTATGAGTTGATTTTGCCAGATCATGAGCAGATTTATGCGTATACCCGGACGCTTGGGAATGAGAAGCTACTGGTCATCTGCAACTTCTTTGGCGGTGAGCCTGTGTTTACACTGCCGGAGGAGATCGCTTTCGGTGAGAAGGAGTTGTTGATCAGCAACTACGAGGTGGATGGTGCAGGGGAGATTGGTGAAATTGAACTGCGTCCGTATGAGACACGGGTGTATAAATTGAAGTAGGGATGTTTTAGAGGGGATCGAATCCAAATATGTTCGTAAACGTGGCACAGCGGAAAGGAAGATTGTCGCCATGAAAAGTAATCCAACTGATCATTTGCATAAAGCAATGCGTTCGGCTAAGGCTTCGCATGAAGTTGAAGGGTTTACGTTTACCCAGCAGGAGGATGACTTGGTTTTAGCCAGTCTGCAGGGGAAGCTTGCGCGAGCAGATTTCTTACGCTTGGCAAAGGAAATGGCAGGACAAATACTTTGATGCAAGCCATTGAAGATCGTTAATACAACCGAGCGGACGATTAACCCGCTCGGTTGTTTCTTTTTCCACGCGACTCCTTACGTCTGACTCAAACCCAAAGCCACATATGCATTCTGCACATTTTGTTGCATCTGTTCCTTGATATCAAACGCCTTATACCAGCCTTGTCCGATCATGTGGTTGGTCAGCGCGGTGTGGAAGGCGATCTGTTGCTCCAGATGTTGGTGCAGGACTTCGCGGATTTCCGGACTGGCTGCTTCGCTGATAGCAATCGCGTAGCTCTTGATACCCGTTTTAGAGGCGATCAGCATATCGGCGGCAATCACTTGATCGGTCATCGCCTGCATGCCTGTCAGGTTCTCTACAATTGCGTTCATCGTCAAATCCCTCCCTTATATTCGTGCGGTGATGATGCCTTGCAGGTCACGGATTTGCTGCTGAGTGGTTTGTACGTCTTGTTGCATCAGACCTTTGAGGACGGGGTCTGTGGTGAAAGCTTGCATGGTGGTTGATTTGGTCAGGCAGACGTTTTTGAACTGGAGCAGTTCGTTGACTTCGAGCAGTTCATGAGCAGCATAGTGTTTGGTCACGATCTAGGCACCTCCTAAAGTGCAAAGTGGAATCTGTTACGATGTAAGCCGATGGGGGAGCGCTCCCGTTAGGACTGGACACCGCCTGTGTTTCTGTTGTTTCCGTCTTCGCGTTCCAGATAGCCGTGGAAAAAGAACTCCACCACACCCAGTAAAGCGACGATGATCAACAGCTCGCCCATGCTAAGCGACCAGTCGGCAAAGGCTGCAACCGCCCACAGGTAAGCGAAGGCCAAGACAGCATCGGCGAGAGTAGCGATGGTGTTGTTGGTGACACGCAGGATGAGCTGGTCACATAGCAGCCAAGCGATCGCGGAGAGCACGACAGCTGTAACCAGACTGCCGAGCAGTGTAGCTTCGGTGAACCACATCAGCAAAGGAACGACAACGATACCATTCAGCAAGACTTTTCGCCAAAACTTGCCCATTGGATATTCATCTCCTTTATTCGTTCGTGGTATAGGAATTACAATCCTTAATGTGTGTAAAAATAGGTGGGGGGTTGTGTTCCAATTGGTGGCGGGAGGATTTAACACATGAAAAAGACTGTCCAGGGAGAAGGCCCAGACAGCCAGGGTAAAATCATTTCATACGAGACCAGACTACGACAGGAATAAGCAACAGGGACAGAATAGCTCCAGTAAGTGATAATGCTGCATAACTATAATGAGCGACGACCATTCCTGATAACGCACCACCAGAGGCCCCCGATAATGCTAACAAGACATCAACCGAGCCTTGTGTTTTTGCACGATTAGACGGATGTGTTGCATCTACAATCAGGGCTGTCCCGCTGATTAAGCCAAAGTTCCAGCCAAGACCAAGCAGTACAAGCGCGCAGATCAGCAGTGTCATGGAATCTCCCGGCGCAAAAGCCGCCAGCATACCAGACGCCAGAAGCGTAGTGCCAGAAGCAACAGCCATAGCAGTACGGCCGACTTTATCGACCAGAAAACCTGTAAAAAGCGAAGGAAAGTACATCGCACCGATATGAAACCCGATAACCATCCCCACTTCTCCTAGACCATGTCCGTGGTGTCCCATGTGGATCGGTGTCATTGTCATAATGGATGCCATGACAAATTGAGTCAAAACCATAACGGTAGCGCCGATGACAACTCCTCTTTTGTTTATGGCAGAGCCTTCAGAATTTTCCTGAGCAGTTCCGTCTTTCTCTCGGGTAGTCGCAATGGCGGTAGACACAACCAAAGGATCAGGGCGAAGGAAAACGAAGAGTACCAACCCGGCAAGGATAAAAGCAGACGCCGCTAAGATAAAGGGACCAGCCAATGTTGGAACACCAATCGAATCCGCAAAGTCCCCCATCACTCCGACCAGATTAGGACCTGCAACCGCACCAAAGGTAGTGGAAAACATAGCCATGCTCACAGCAGTAGCCCGCTGTTTGGGTGTAGCCAGATCAGTACCCGCATATCGTGCCTGTAGATTAGAGGCGGTTCCCGCTCCATAAATAAGCAGGGAAGCAAATAATAGCACGATGCTGTTGAGTAAGGCGGCGATGATCACACCGATCGCCCCCAGTCCACCAGTAAGAAAACCTGCGACAAGTCCTGTTCTGCGGCTAAAACGCTGTGAAAGCCGGCCTACAGCCAGTGTGGCCCCGGCAGACCCCAGTGTGAATAACGCAGTGGGAATCCCTGCTACACTTTCTGTCCCCAGCATATCTTGTACGAGAAGTCCGCCTACGGTTGTACCCGCTGCAAGTCCTGCTCCTCCAAAGATTTGGGAAAGGATCACGATTCGTAATGTTTTTCGATAGAGCTGTTGTTGTTTTTCGGGTGATTCGATATACTCTTGCAACCAGACAGGCTGCTGTACTGACCTGCTTGGTGCTTCTCTTCCCATTTTCATTACCTGCACGTCCTCACGAAATCATTTTTAGATACCAGTCCATAATTAAGAAGAAGCTTATGATTATTACCAAAATAATCATAAGCTTCTTGTATTTTACTACAAATCGCATGGGAATGAAATTTTTTTAATCACATTATCAATGGAGCATATTCTTCAAGAAGAGGACGAGACCATGTTAAAAGGTGTACGATTCGCCGTCATCCGGCACTAACACATTAGAAGAGATTCCTTTTTCTTGGGCAAAGCTTCGTAACTCTTCTCGGGATAATGTCCAGTGATTGACAGCCTCCATATGGCTGGAAATAATTTTGGCGTGAGGGGCAGCCTTGTACACTTCATAGATGTCATCTTTGCCCATTACGAGAGACCCGCCACGTAGGAATTGATTATCTCCACCATTGACCACAATGATTTCAGGTGTGTGTGTATCAATCACTTCTTGGATCGCTTCATACCATACTGTATCTCCGGCTACGTATAATGTTTTTTCAGTTGAGTGTTTGAAGACAACGCCAGAGACTTTACCAATCAGTGGTAACTTCAATATTTCTCCTCGTCCGTGCTCGCCTTTTGTTTTGATTAATTGGATATCCTCAAACACGGTATCTTCCTGCAAAACTTCGACGTTTTGAAAACCAGCGTTTTGAACTTCTTTCGCATCTTCTTCATTTTGTACAAACATTTTGATATCTTTTGGCAATACCTCTTTGGCTGCATCATCAAAGTGGTCCTGATGCAGGTGGGTGACAATGACGGCATCCACATCAATCAGTTTGTCAATCGAGATTGGTAGGTCAACCAACGGATTATTTTGATCTTGTCTTACTGAATTAGGGAAAGGTGGGTAGGTACCCTTGTCTGCTAAGAATGGGTCAATTAAAAATGTTTTGCCTGCATATTCAACTACCAGAGTAGCATTTCGAATTTGTGTAATGTTCATAAGGATAACTCCTTTCGATTGAGTTACGTTTAGTTTATCCGATGAGCAACTTTCGTTTACATAGATAAATTCAAGTCATTCTGTCTTTTGACTTGAATTTTGAAAGAAGTATGTAATAATCTGTGTAAATGTAGAAATTCCCTTGAAAAGGATTTGATTTCATGTTGGATCAGACAGACAAGCGAATAATCGAGGAGTTATCGAAAAACAGTCGGATCACGATGAAGGAATTAGGCGAGAAGGTTCATCTGACTGGACAAGCAGCCGCATCCAGGGTGGCTAAATTGGAAGATAACGGAGTGATTGAGGGTTATACCATTAACGTGAATCAAGTGAAAATAGGGCGTCCGATCCATGCGATGATTACGATCTATACAAACAATCCTTATCATCAGCCTTATCTTTCCTTTATCAAATCACAAGAGGAATACGTCATCCATAACTATAAAATTAGTGGAGATGGTTGTTACCTGATTGAATGCAGGTTTCCTTCTAATGAAGTATTAGATCAATTTCTAATAGACTTAAACAAGCATGCGAATTATAAATTAATGATTGTAATTAATAAATAGAGAAAGCCCGCTGGAGTGGTCCAGTCGGGCTTTTTTCGTCTGGTGATGCTGAAATAGCGGTCGGTACTCACGGTTTATTTGAGGTCGTTGTACAGCTTCGTCAACAGGGTGCGGTTGCGGTCACCGGAGACTTCCCAGAACATCGCACCGGCGAGACCTTTGGATTTGAGGAAGCTGGTTTTGTAGCCGAAGGACTCGACGTCATCGTAGGAGATGAAGGTCTTGTTGGTTGGATTGTAGAGGAAAGGTACCTTAGCGGTGTTGTTCCAGTAGCGGGTGTAGCCGTTTTTGTTGATGTAGTTGGCTTCGAGGTCATAGAAGTCGAAGGAGCCGTCTTCCCATGTGCCCGGTTTGGCTACCCCTGTGCAGGATTGGTATTGACCGTTGCCTGTGGTGTTGCAACCGGTCCAGCCGCGACCATAGAATGGCATACCCATGACGAGCTTGCTGGCTGGTACACCTGCATTGAGGTGGCCTTGCACGCCTGCCTGTACGTTGAAGGTGGAAGCGTTGGTGCTTGGGTCGGCCGGGTCAAAATAGAGCGGGGAATTGTGGCCGCTGATGGTATCCCAGCCGCCGTGGAAGTCGTAGGTCATGATGTTGATCCAGTCCACGTAGTCTTTGACTTTGCCAAGCTCGGTGTTGGCTACATAGTTGGCGCTGGCACCGGATGCGATGGTGAGCAGATATTTTTTGCCGTCGGTGGCACTTGCTGCATCAAGCTTGGTGCGGATTTTGGCGAGGAGCAGGGTGAAGTTCTGTTTGTCTTCAGGTCGTCCGTTTTGCAGACCGCCGCCTACTGGATACTCCCAGTCGAGGTCGACACCGTCGAAGCCCCATGTGCGGACGAAGTTGACGGCACTGTTGGCGAATTTTTCACGGGAGGCATCGGTCAGAGCCGCATCGGAGAAGCCTGCGGACCAGGTCCAGCCGCCGACGGAGATCAGGGTTTTGATGTGTGGGTATTGTTGTTTGAGCTTGGTGAGCTGGTTGAAGTTGCCGCGTTTGCAGCCAGTGTCCCAGCAGTCGCCGGGGAAGGCTTTGTCGGTGTCGGCATAGGTGTCACCTACGACGATTTCACCGTTTGCGATGTTAGCGAAGGCGTAGTTGATGTGAGTCAGCTTGGAAGCGTCGATGTCAACGATATTGTAGTTGCGGCCATACGTAGCCCATGCCGGGTAGTAGCCGACGATTTTGTAGCCGGAGGTTGGTGGATTGGTAGGAGGTGGAGTGGTGGTCCCTGTAGAAGTGGTAACGCTTACAGTGTTGCTCGCGGCAGAGATATTGCCCGCTGCGTCTTTTGCCTTGACGGAGAAGCTGTAAGCGGTGTTGGCGGTAAGTCCTGATACGGTGGCAGTCGTGCTGGAGGTCGTGGTGGCGAGGGTGGTGCCACGGTATACATCGTAGCCGGTTACCCCTGTATTATCGGTGGAAGCCGTCCATGATAAGGAGACGGTTGAGCTGGTGACACCGGTGCTTTTCAGGTTGGTCGGAGCAGTAGGGGCTTGGGTGTCGGTTGGTGGTGGGGTGGTGCCGCCGCCGCTGGAGTCAGGGGTCCAGAGGGCAGGTACGTTAGGCGGTTCCCAGCCGACGAGGGAGGTGTGGGCTTGCAGACAACGGTAGGTCACACTGTTGTAGGATACATAATCATTGACCTTGTAAGCAGTGTTAGGAGCCCAGGCCGTCGCTGCGAAGGCGGCGACAGGAATCAGGGAAGCGATCAGCAACATGACAAGAAATGCGATAAAGCCTTTTTGTTGCAAGGTTCTCATCAGGCAATCTTCCTTTCTTCTTATCAATTTGGATGATCAAAATAGGAAAACGATAATGACGTTTTTTGCTCACCTCCCCAACAGGCAGGAATGAAAAACTTCTGCTGTCACTTTTGACAAAATATTCTCACAGATGATTATGTTTTTGAAGGTATAATAATCTCTGCTAGAGGGGGATAAATTTACAAAAGAGGATATTATCCCTTGATTACGGATTTTTCGACTTACTCATTCTCTCTGTTCGATCCTATAATTTGGATATCAGAACCAAACACACATGTACTTATAGGGGGTTTTATCATGGGTCCACTCAAAAACATAGCATTGTCAGCCGCGCTTCTCTCACTCGCGGTCTTATCCGGCTGTGGCTCTGCCGCAACGACCACCGAGAACAGCACAACGGACGGGGCCAAGGAAGTCACACTCTCCCTGCGCCACACGCAGATTAAAGAAACCACCAAAACCCGCCTCAAAATCTTAGAAGATGTCGTGAAACAGACGGAAACCAATAACCCCGGCCTCAAAATCGAGCTGGAAGGCGTAGATGAGAACGTCAACCGCAACCAAAAGCTCAAAGCCGAGATGGCAGCAGGCAATCCACCGGAGATCTTCGAAATGTTCGGCGGCTCTGACACACAGCTCTATGTAAAGGCAGGACGCTTGCTCGATTTGACCGAATTTTTGGAGACTTCTGGTCTGAAGGATCAATTCGTCAATCTCGAAGAGTTCACCGTAGACGGCAAAATCTATGGTCTTCCATTCGGCGGCTATGCTGAAGGGGTCTTCTATAACAAAAAGCTGTTCCAGGAGCTTGGCATCGAGGTTCCCAAGACATGGGATGAGTTCGTGCAAGCCGCAGAAAAGCTAAAGGCAGCAGGCAAGGTACCGCTCGCACTGGCAGCCAAAGACGCATGGGTGAACGGCATGCTGTTCAACTCGATCTGGGAGCGCCATGTCGGCATCAATGGCATCGAAGGTCTTGTAAACGGTTCCACCAAATGGACCGATCCCAACATGGTCAAGGCGTTCGAGGATTACGCGGTGCTGGTCAACAACGGCTACTTCACCAATGGCGCACTGGGTCTGCCGTACTCCGAGCAAGGCGCACAGTTCTTAAAAGGAGACACCGGCATGGTCTTCACCGGAAGCTGGGATGCCAACCGTTTCACCACAGATGAAGCAGGCGCACTCAAGGGCAACATCGGCTTCTTCCGCTTCCCGTCCATCGCTGGCGGCGCAGGTGACCAGACCTCGATCAATGCGGGCTACTCCAACGGCTTCGGCTTCTCCAACAATGTCTCTCCTGAGCAAAAAGAAAAAATCTATGCCTTCATCAAGGAATTCTACAGCGAAGAGGTACAAAAGCGCACCCTGCTTGAAGACAAGGTGCTCCCGTCCATGAAGCTCTCTGACCTCTCCGGCGTCGACCCGCTGATTGCGGAAGTCATCCAGACGATCAATGGCTCGACAAGCGCCTATAAAGCCTTTGACGCCATCGTGCAGCCGTCTGTCAACACGGCATTGGGCAACTCCCTGCAAGAGCTGATCGGCAAAGTGAAGACCCCGCAGGACGTAGCGGAAAAGATGCAAAAAGAGCAAGAGAAAGCCAATAAGAGCAACAAGTAAGCGGGTGCGGGAGGGGCTAAATCCTTCCGGCGTCAAGTAACTTGAACACGTATCAATTCAGCTGAACAAAGTCTGAGAACAACCGACAGGAGCCTGATCATGAGGGCTCCTGTTCGCTAACATGGGGGTGTGTTATGAACCGAGTCATGGCCCGGCCAGTTTTATACATTCTGTTCTTGTTACCAGCACTTTCCTTATATATCATTTTTATGGGGATACCGATTGTGGAGTCGTTCTATTACGCGTTCTTCCAATGGGACGGCGTGACGGAATCCACGTTTGTGGGGCTGGATAACTTCAAAGAGCTGTTTGCTGATGAAGTCTTCTATAAGTCATTTGCCAACAATCTGTATTTTATCGCGTTCAGTACATTGATTACCTTGCCTTTTGTGATTGTCATCTCTCTTCTGTTAAGCAAGATTAAGAAAATGATGGACTTTTACCGGACCGGGGTGTTTCTGCCGACGATTCTCTCGACAGCGGTGGTAGGGGTGATCTGGCTGTTCATCTACCATCCTGAGGTGGGGCTGCTCAACAATCTGTTCCGCTCGGTTGGACTGGATGCTTTTGCCCAGAACTGGCTGTCTGATCCGAAATGGGCGATGCTTGGTGTGCTCGTCGCCAACGCCTGGCAGTGGAACGGCTTCTACATCGTGCTGATCCTCACCGCAATCCTCAATGTGCCGAAGGAAATCAATGAATCAGCAGAGATCGACGGGGCCAATGGCTGGCAAAAGCTATGGTATATCACGCTGCCGCTGATCCGACCGATTCTCGTGGTGGTCATGCTTCTCTCAGTGGCAGGCTCGATGAAGGCGCTTGATATCGTCATCGTCATGACCAACGGCAATCCGTTCCAGACCACGGAAGTGATGGCGACCTACATGTTTACCAAGGCGTTTCGTGAATACCAGTATGGGTATGGCAGTGCAGTGGCGGTCGTCATCTTCCTCATCACGTTGATTTTTACGTGGATCATTCAGCTGCTGGCGAAGAAGGGGGAAGATTATGAATACTAATCCGGTCGTGAATCAAAAGCAGAAATCGGAGACAGGGGCTTTTCCCTTGACCAACCCCATCGCATGGCTCACGAGAAAAAATGCCCTGCCGCATCTCGCTCTGATCGCCTATCTGCTGGTGACACTGTATCCGTTGGTGTGGCTTGCGATCTCTTCGTTTAAGACGCAGCGGGAGATCACGGTCGATCCGTGGGGACTGCCGTCTGCCCTGCATTGGGAGAACTACGCGGAGGCGTGGAAGGCGGCGAAGGTGAGCACCTACTTTTTCAACAGCTTCTATATTAGTGTGCTGACTTGTCTGGTAATTCTGGCGGTCGGGTCGCTCGCGGCCTTTGCGATCTCGCGGATGAGATTTCCGCGTGCGAGTACGGCGGTGTATCAGCTTTTTTTGCTCGGGCTGGTCGTGCCCGGGGGCGTGCTGTTGATCCCGCTCTATCGTCTGATTCAGCAGATGCATCTGATCGACAACCACTTGTCGCTGATTTTGATCAATGCGACCTTTGCCTTGCCGGTGACGATCTTTATTCTGGTGGCATTCATGAAAAGCATTCCGCGTGAGCTGGAGGAAGCGGCGATCATCGACGGGCTTGGGGCAGCTGGGCTGTTTTTTAAGATCATCCTGCCTGTCACGATGCCAGCCTTGGTCACCGTGTTCATCCTCAACTTCATCAATACGTGGAATGAGTTCATCATGGCGATGCTGATGCTGTCCAAAGAATCGCTGCGGACGTTGCCAGTGGGGATGTCGGTGTTCAAGGATGCGTTTCAGACCAACTATTCGTTGCTTGCGGCAGCGATCATGTTTAGTGTGGTTCCGGTGACGATTGTCTATTTCTTCTTGCAACGGAAGATTATCGAGGGCGTGACAGCAGGCAGTGTGAAAGGATAGGTACCTTTTGACCAATATCAGACACCGTTTACTGATAGGCTTTCTGCTATTTATTATCCTCCCGCTGGCTTTGCTTGGGACGGCGACATTCATGATCTCGCAGCAGCTTTTGGAGAAGCGCTACGGGGAGTATACCGAGATGACGCTCAAGGCGATCAGCCGCAATATCTACTATGTGATTACCGAGATCAATAATATCTCGGATGCGGGGATTACCAATCCTGCGATCCAGAAGCGTCTTTCGGGCAAAGGCGTAAGCGGTCAAAGCCCCAATGAGCTGCTGGAGAAAAACAGCGCGGAGATTGAGCTGGGGCGGATTTTTTTCAACCACGAAGCGATTAAATATGTAGCATTGTATAAAAATGACGGGACGGTCTACAAGACATTCCGCAATGAGAATGACCATATCTCGTATGAGCAATTGACCGAGAATCCGATCATGGACGAGGTGACCCAGAAAAACGGGCTGCCTGTCTGGGTCGGTCCGAGTGAGAATCCGGACTTGGCGACCAATCAGACCTTGTTCAAGCAGATCCGGATTGTGAAGGATACGACCTCGTATGACAATGTCGGGTATCTATTGATGCAGATCGACCTGTCGGAGCTGGATCGGATTTTTCGAGTGTTTCATACCGCGCAGGAGCCGGGCAGCCGCTACATGCTGATCAATAAAAAAGGAGAGGTGCTCTACGATACCAAGAAGCAGTGGGAGGGGCTGAATCTGCACCGATTGTCCACTGATCCGGTGCAACTCAACCGTTCGTATCAAAGCTTCAAGGCCCATGTCGACGGACAGGAGAGCCTTTTATCCATCTATCCGTTGGCAAGCAATGACTGGCATCTCGTCTCTGTCGCATCGTGGGAAGAGATCTCGTATGACGACACGCTCGTCGCCAAATGGGTCGGGACGATTACCTTGTTATGCATGATGGCGGCACTCTTTTTTATCCTGTTCTTCGTTGGCCGGATCGCCACCTCGATGATCGGGATCGTCAATCTGATGAAGCGTGTGGAGCAGGGGGATTTCTCTGTGCGGGCCAAGGTGACGGGCAAGGATGAGACGACCCGTCTGGCGTCAGGCTTCAACAGTCTGGTGACGACGATCACGCATCTCTTAGAGGAGGTCAGGCTGGAGCAGGAGCGCAAAAAGCAGGCAGAGCTGGCCCTCTTGCAGGCGCAGATCAACCCGCATTTTCTCTTCAACACCTTGGAGTCGATCAATGTCCTGGCGATCCAGAACGAAGGGAAAAAAGTGAGCCAGATGATCTACCGGCTGGGCAACATCTTGCGGATCAGCATCAGTGGTGAGGATCATATCTCGATTCGCCGTGAGATTGAGCATCTGAAGAGTTATCTGGAGATTCAGCTGTTCCGGTTCGAGGATATGTTCGAGTACAGCATTGAGATACCGTCTGAGCTGTTGGATGATTCAATCGTCAAGCTGACGTTGCAGCCGCTGGTGGAGAACGCGATCCAGCATGGCTTTGAGGGGCTGGAGCGCAGGGGCTTCATCTCGATTACAGCGAGGGTGGCGGGAGAATCGATTGAATTTTTCATCACGGATAATGGAAGGGGAATCACGGACGATGTGCTGGCTTCGCTGGCCTATGAAAGCATGAAGCCGGTCGGCGTATCCGGACAGCCCGTGTTCAAACGAGAGAGAAGAGGTCTGGGTCTGCAAAATGTAGCCGAGCGTACCCGTATCCAGTACGGCAAGGCATACGGCCTCTATATCTGCAGCCAGGCAGGAGAAGGAACCACGATCAAATGTACCATCCCCCGATACAGAAGGTGAGGTCAGTATGGATATCAAAGCGATGATCGTCGATGATGAGGTTCATATTCTGAAGAATTTGAGCATGGTGATTCCATGGGCTGAGCTGGGGATTGAGATTGTGGCATTAGCCAAAAACGGGGTGGAGGCACTTGAGCAGGCAGAGGTGCACCAGCCTGATCTGATCCTCTCTGATATCCGCATGCCGATGCTCGATGGGATCGGTTTGCTGCAACAACTGCGGGAGCAGAACCACCAGTGTGAGGTCATCCTGCTAACAGGCTTTACCGATTTTGAGTACACCCGCTCGGCGATCCGTTATGGTGTGAAGGATTATATCGTCAAGCCGATCAATTATCAAGAGCTGCATGAGGTGATCGAGCGGATTGCCGGACAGATCCGCTCCCGCAAGCAAGAGCATGTCTCTGAGATGCGGAAGTGGCGGGAGATGAACGAGATGGCCTATCAGAAGCTGTTGTTCGACGCCTTGATGGGCTTGTCCAATCCTGAGAGCCGTTATCTGTTCGATGAAAAAGGGATGGCGATCGAGCAGCTGCGCTTCATCCTCTTTGTAGTCGATGTGGATGAGTATGCCCAGCAGGCCAGGCATTGGGATGAGCGGGAGCGGAAGGTATGGAATTTTGCCATTCACAATGTGTTGTTGGATCTGATCGAGGAGCGGGAGATCGAGGCGACCCTTTTGCAGATGCGTGAGGGGGAGTGGTGCATCCTCGTCGAGCAGCGGGAAGACAGGGGGCTGAGGCAATCAGACGGGATGATCGCGTGGGCCGAGGACATCAGCTATATCGTGGAGCATACGCTCGGCTTTGCTGTTAGCATCGGGGTGCATGAGCAGGCGGTTGGAATCAGCGAACTGCCCCCTGTCTATCAGCAGGCAAAAAAGACCGTCCACCTGCATCTGATGAGCAAGGGCAGCAAAGTGAATGTGACCGCACCGAAGCGGACGGGAGCATCGGGCGAGACTGATAAGTCCGATCACACCGATGACACCAATCCGTTCGGTGAAACAACAGAAACTAGTGAGACGGAAGCCAGCTGGTGGCCCGTGCTAGAGGAGTTCGTCTCCCGGCTCAAGCGCAACGATGTGAGTAATATGCAACAATCGCTGCATGATCTGCAAGTCTACCTCCAGTCCATCTCCCACCTCTCGCTCGTGCGTGCTGAACGGATTCTGCAATACTTCGTCCTCCATCTGGTGCGGGAGATGCGCGACATGAAGATTCTCTCTGCCGAACAGGAGGAACGAGTATGGAGCAAGCTGGAGCACAGTCGCGGGCTGAAGGATCTGCTCCTGTTAATCCAATACCTGATGGAGAGCAGCATCGAGGAGAGCGTCAAGAAAAAGACCAGTGAAGTGCTGATGATCGCAGCCAAAGAATACATCCAGCGCAATTTGGGACGTGACTTGGGCATAGATGAAGTGGCTGGTTTCTTAGAGATCAGTTCGAGTTATTTCAGCCTGATTTTTAAACAGCATGTGGGCGAGACCTTCGTCGAGTATGTGACACGGGAGAGGATGGAGCGGGCTCTGTCGCTGCTCGTGATGAGCAACAAGAGCATCACCGAGATCAGCAGAGAAGTAGGATACCGGGAGCGTCGGTATTTTACCAAGGTGTTTCAGAAGTGTGTCGGCATGACCCCGTCGGAATACCGGGAAAAAGCGATAGCGAATGCCAAGTGATGCCAATCGAGTGAGAGGGGATGCGTGAGGATGAAACCAATACCAGAGATGAGCCTGCGCGAAAAGATCGGGCAGATGGTGATGGTCGGGTTTCACGGGACAGAGCCGTCACCGGAGATTGTGGGGTTGTTGGAAACCTATCATCTGGGTGGAATCTTGTACTTCAGCCGGAATGTCGGCACACCGAAGCAGGTGTATGAGCTGTCCAGTGCTCTGCATGCCAAAGCAGCAGAAGGGACGGATATCCCTCTATGGATCGCGATTGATCAGGAGGGAGGCATGGTCGCACGGATCTGGGAAGGCATCACCTTGACACCTGGCAACATGGCGGTCGGAGCGACACGTCAGGCCACCTACGCCTATGAACTGGCGCGTCTCTGCGGACAGGAACTGCTAGCTCTTGGGATCAATATGAATCTCGCACCGTGTCTGGATATCAACAACAATCCGCTCAATCCGGTGATTGGTGTCCGCTCGTATGGTGAGACCGCAGAGCTGGTGGGCGAGATGGGGGCCGCTGCCGTTCGGGGCTATCAGGAGGCTGGTGTGAGCGCCACGGTCAAGCATTTTCCCGGTCACGGTGATTCGTCACAGGATTCACACAAAGCGCTGCCAAGCCTGCCACATAGCTTGAAACGCTTGAGAGAGCTGGAATTGGTGCCTTTTAAACAATCGTTTAAAGAGGGGGCAGATGCGGTCATGACGGCCCATATCGTCCTGCCAGAGGTAGACCCTGCCGAAGTGCCTGCGACGATCTCCAAGCGCATCATCACGGAGCTGCTTCGCGGTGAGCTGGGATACGAAGGTGTAGTGATGACGGATTGTCTGGAGATGGATGCCATCGCCAAGTTCTATGGTGTGGAAAAAGCAGCGGTGCAGGCGGTCGAAGCGGGAGCAGATATCATCCTCGTCAGCCATACCTACAAGCGGCAGGTAGGGGCGTTGGAAGCGCTGATCGATGCGGTCGAGTCGGGGCGTGTATCAGAGGAGCGGATCGATGAGTCGGTAGAGCGGATTCTGGCGTTAAAGCAGAAACGGCTGTCAGGTGCGGGGGCACAGGCCCATGCCCATGCAGAAAAAGCATACACACATCCGCTCATTCCATCCAGCTGGGAGGAGGCCAAAACCCGTATCAACACCAGCGAAGGCCAGAACCTCGTCCAGTCCGTCTACGAACAAAGCATCACCTTGGTCAAGGACGAATCCAACCAGCTCCCGATCAATCCCCGTGAGCCTGTCTACGTCCTCTGGCCGACCGTGGCCACCGCAACCGAGGTAGACGAGATCTATGAGCAGCAGGGCACACTCGGAGCATATCTTCAGACGTCCGGCGTCACCGTGGTGGAGCGTCTGATCAGCACAGAGCTGACCTTGGAGCAGATCGATGCTATCACCGCCGAAAGCAGGAACTTCCGCCAAATCGTCGCGCTGACCTACAACACCGCCCTTTACCAAAGTCAGGCCGATCTGATCAACAGGCTCAACCAGCGCCAAGACGCACGACTGATCGTGGTTGCGGTACGCAATCCGTTTGATCTGATGGATTATCCGGAAGTGTCGACCTTCCTCGCTAGCTATGAGAACCGGCCGCTGGCGATGAAAGCAATGGCAGATGTGCTAGTAGGCAAAATGCCAGCAAGGGGACGGCTGCCTGTGACACTGTTGGAGACATATCCGCTGGGACACAGACTCGGTAACTGACGACACCACCATACAGATAGGAAAGAGGGAGAGAAGCATGAGAGTTATTGTCGTGGAAGATTACGCAGCGCTGAGCCAAAAAGCAGCGTCACTCACCGCAGACCAGATCAGGCAAAACCCGCGCATCGTCTTAGGCCTCGCTACCGGAAGCACTCCACTCGGTCTGTATCAGGAATGGGTGGAGATGTATAAGCAGGGCACGCTTGATTTTTCCCGTGTCCGCACGTTCAATCTGGATGAATATGTCGGGCTGGCTCCTGAGCATGAACAGAGCTACCACACCTACATGCAGCAGAATCTGTTCTCACAGGTAAATCTCAGACCGGAACATACCCATATCCCCAGCGCCTATCAAGCTGATCTGACACAGGTCTGTAAGGAGTATGACGAGCGGATCGAAGCGGCGGGGGGCATCGACATCCAAATCCTCGGTATCGGAGCCAACGGGCATATCGGCTTTAACGAACCGGGCACAGACCCTGGCATCGGCACTCATATCGTGCAGCTGGCCGAGACGACGATCCAGGCCAATTCCCGTTTTTTCGCGCGTCTGGAGGAAGTGCCTGGGCAGGCCGTGACGATGGGAATCCGGACGATCATGAAAAACAGCCGCCAGATCCTCCTGCTCGCCTATGGCGAAGAAAAAGCGGAAGCGGTACGGCGCATGATCCACGGGGATATCAGTGCCAATCTGCCTGCCTCCTATCTGCAGCTGCACCCCTCTGTGACCGTGATCGTGGAGAAAAAAGCAGCACACCTGCTCGACGAGATCGCGTGCGGTACAGCCGATGCACTCACAGGTAGGTAACAGAAGGGTGGATGACCTCCACCCTTCATCTATGACGCAAATGAACTGGACGAAAAGAGGCGGGGACACATGCGTATTCATTATCTCCCATGGGGCCGGCAGGTGGACGCGGTCTGCCAACTGTGGAATCAGGAAGTAGGGAGCCATTTTCCGATGCGGGAATCGCTTTTTCAGAAAAACAGCATGGATGATCCCAACCTGCTGCACGATGGCTCGTGGATCGCGTGGGATGAGACCGCTGACCGACTGGCAGGGTTTGTCATCAGCAAATCCTGGCAAGACGAGATCGTCCAACAAGCCGCCATCTGGCACGACCCACAGACCGGATGGATTCAGGCCCTGCTCGTCCACCACGATTACCGTGGGCAGGGTATTGGCTCGGAACTGATCAAGCGGGCGGAACAGGCGTTGCGGCGGACGGGGGTAGCGAGAATCCGTCTTGGCAGCGATCTGTATCACTATTTTCCCGGAATTCCCCGTGATTTCACGCAGGCAGCAGAATGGTTCGGGCGAAGAGGCTATCGGCTTGGGATGGAGCAGCATGATTTGTTGGCTGACTTCACGGATTTGCCTGACACCCCGATGCCTGCTCTTTCTGGCGCAACACTCCGCCTGATGGTGCCGTACGACCGCGAAGCGTTTCTGTCCTTTTTGCGTGAATCGTTTCCGGGGCGGTGGGAATATGAGGGGCATCGGTATTTTGCTGACGGTGGCAGTGGACGCGAGTTTCTATTGTTGGAAAAAGACAGGGAGCTGATCGGCTTCTGCCGGCTCAATGATGCGCATTCTCCTGTGATCGCGCAGAACATGTATTGGTCACCACTCTTTGGCGGTGCAGTTGGCGGGATCGGACCACTTGGGATCAGCGAGGCCGCTCGTGGCTCGGGCTATGGTCTGGCGATCGTGCAGGCGGCGGTCCACGTCCTGCAAAAGCGGGGGATTCGCCAGATCGTGATCGACTGGACAGAGCACGTCGATTTTTACGCGAAGCTGGGATTTGGCGTATGGAAGAGCTACGTGTTGGCAGACAAAGAGTGGCAGATAATAGAGGATACAACCAACTGATTCGATTTGCGATGAAAAGGGGACTGCTATCCTGCCATGCCACCAACAACAGACACAGACGCAGACCAAGGTTTGATTCCGGCCCGTTTCCTCCGCCATATCCGTTCCTTGCCCGCCCATGAGCCGCTTACCAAGGAAGACCTGTTGCGGCCTGAGTTCCTTTTGCAAAAAGAGGGGGCCATCGAGGTCTACTACACCCCGCACAACGAGCTGGTCAACCAGAATCCGAAAGTCGTCGTGATCGGTCTCACCCCAGGCTGGACACAGATGGAGCTGGGGTACCGCCAAGCAAGAAAGGATCTGCTCGCAGGTCTGTCCATCCGGGAGGTCTGCCTCCGTGCCAACCTCGCCGCACGCTTCGCCGGAACCATGCGCCACAACCTGATTCAGATGCTCAATGCGCTTGGTCTCGCTCGGTATCTCGGAGTCTCTGATTGTGCCTCCCTGTTCGCAGAGGAGAGCCATCTGCTGAATTCCTCTTCGGTCTGGAAATACCCCGTGTTCGTCAACGGTGAAAATTACACCGGACACACTCCGGTCTACACCCGTTCACCTATGTTGAAACAGATGGCAGACACCTATCTTCCAGAGGAATTACGTAAGTTCGCAAGCCCCTTGCTCATACCGTTGGGGCAGACGGTGGAGCGGGTCCTGCGCGGAGTGGTCGCTGACGGCTTAGCCGATGAACGCCAATGCCTGTTCGGATTTCCCCATCCATCCGGAGCCAATGGTCATCGGCACAAGCAGTTTGCGACCCGACAGGAGGAGATGCGCAGGCGTGTCCGGGAGTTTTTGACATGAACAGCCCCGTCTGTATGAGTTCCCGCCCATTCGGTCACAATAGGGGCAAAAAAAGGGATGGGTTGCCATGTATTACACTGCCAACGAAATCGCTGAAAAATTCTCAGTCACACTGGACAAAGTGGAACGAAGCTGTGCTACTGGTCACTTTGCAGGAGCCTTTCACGTCAACGATGAGTGGCGGATTCCCAAACAAAGCTTTGACGATGCCCTGCGCCGTGACCCGATGCTTTTTGCCCCTGATGGTTCCTACAGCACCGCCGACCGCATGGAGCGGGAGTATGGGAATTATGATGGAAGCGATGATTACGCGGGATAAGATGCCTGTCGTGTATAAGTGAATAGTCTGGTTCATTTGTCATGTGAGTGGGAGTATAAATCCTGCTCTTTTTTTATGGCACACTCACACATTTTATGGCACACCCACACATCCCAAGCTGTTATTACATCGGCAGAATTGTGCAAGCATCCCGACAAACCCAAGGAGGATTGCCGAACCTGACGCACATGGAGTAACAGTCATCCTCTATGGAAAAGGAAGATCTCGGATAGCTATAGGGATTGGTTGGGGTGGAGTAGGGAGGATGGAACCAGTTGCCAGATCTTGATCGAAACAGGTTTTCACATGGCGGGACACATTCATAATAATATCCTCCTGCATCTTGACAATCCGCTATACATTGTTCATAGGTATAGTTCGGAGGCAGATACCTTGAAGGCGGGTATTGTTGACGATAATACAAAGTCAATCACTCCTTATCTTCCCTCTTATTTTCTTGATAGTGTATGGATCTGGATCATTTTAGATGTTTGTCTATGAATAAATGGGCGATTGTCCAACAAATAGACTGTGTCCTTCCACCCTTGACTGGATCTACTGACCAATCCTACAATGATAGAACTATTGGAAAATACAAGAAATGATAGGGAAGGGGATTTGTTTGATATGAAAAAACGCTCGTGGCAACAACTCACCTCCGGCACGCTTGCTCTCGTCTTCGGTACCTCTCTGATGACAGGCTCGCCTGTATCCGCGCAGAACAGTACACCAGCAGGACAAGCCCCTGGCAAGACTGCCCTCACCGCCAACACCCCAGTCACCATCCCGCAAGAAACCAGCTACGCCAAGCGTCAACTCCGCGCAGCCTGGATCGCCACCGTGGTCAATATCGACTGGCCCACCAAGCCCGGTCTCGCAGTAGAAGAGCAGAAACGTCAATACATCGCTATCCTCGACGACATGCAGCGCATGGGCATGAACGCGGTGATCGTTCAGGTGAAGCCGACGTCAGACGCTTTTTATCCGTCTGAATATGGCCCATGGTCCCAATATTTGACCGGCGTGCAGGGCAAAGATCCAGGATACGACCCGCTTGCTTTTCTGATCGAAGAAGCTCACAAGCGCAATCTCGAATTTCATGCCTGGTTCAACCCATACCGCATCAGTATGAATGATAAGCTCGCCAACCTCGTCCCGAACCATCCGGCCCGCCTGCATCCAGACTGGGTGGTCAGCTACGGCGGTAAGCTCTACTACAATCCTGGCATTCCGGCGGCTAAAGATTTCGTCACCAACAGCATTTTGGAAGTCGTGAAAAAGTACGACATCGATGCGGTGCATCTGGATGACTATTTCTACCCATACCGTGTCGCAGACGTGGAATTCCCCGACGAAGCCACCTACCAAACCTATGGCGCTGCCCAATTCGCCAACAAAGATGACTGGCGCCGCAACAACACGGATACGTTCGTCTATCAATTATCCACCGCCATCAAGCAAGAGAAGAGCTACGTCAAGTTCGGGATCAGCCCATTCGGCGTGTGGCGCAACAAAGCGGTAGACCCGACAGGCTCAGATACCCAAGCAGGTCAGACCAACTATGACGATCTTTTTGCCGATACCCGCAAGTGGGCGCAGAATGAATGGATCGACTATATCGCTCCGCAAGTCTACTGGAACTTCGGTTTCGCCCCGGCCGCCTATGAAAAGGTAACCGACTGGTGGATGAAGCAGACCGAGGGCAAGAACATCCATCTCTACATCGGACAAGCCGCATACAAAGTAAATGCCAACAACGAGCAATGGGCACAGCCGAACGAACTGCCCAACCAGCTCACATACAATCTGCAATTCGACCGCATCAACGGCAGCATGTTCTTCAGCGCCAAGGACCTGCGCCGCAACCCGCTTGGTGTCGCCGACCGTCTCGCCAACGATATCTACAAGCATCCCGCCCTAGTACCTGCCATGCCGTGGCTGGACAACGAAGCGCCGAAGAAGCCGAAGCTCAAAACCGCTGATCCGACCACAGATGGCGTCTTGATCGAGTGGGAAGACCACAACAAAAATGATGCCGCTTACTTCGTCGTCTACCGTTTTGACGGGGACAAAGTGGGGAATCTGCAGGACGCAACCAAGCTGCTCACCACCGTGCGCAACAACGGGGCTGAAGTGCAATTCTTCACCGACAAGACAGCGGTAGACGGGCAAGCGTACACCTATGTGATCACGGCTGCCGACCGCCTGCATAATGAGAGCAGCGAGAGCAACAGCATTACGCTGAAAGTGAAAAAGAAATAAGGTTGCTATGGACTATGTTCGTATCTTTGGAATGGCTGTATGCAGTGTGGTTGTATTGGTGGGAGTCAACATGGGAACTTCCTTATTGACAGCCACTCAAGGCAAAGCACACATTGAATTTGTTTAACATCATAGCTTACCGTAAACATCCTTTTCAGTGAAAAGGGTGTTTTTGCCTTGTTCATTTATTTTTTTGAATCTTTTGCAAAAATATGCTCTAATAAAAATAAGTAAAGGGGGAACGCACATCATGCGGATTCATAAAAACGGCTGGGTGCATCACCTGCTGACAGCAGCCCTACAAAAGGCAGACCAGCTCGAACAAGCGATGCATCTCTACAAAACAGCGCTTGACCAGGCGTATGAGGGAATCATCATCGTCGACCCCGTGGGTACTGTCTTGTTTACCAATCATATGTACGCAGCTTTTTTAGATAGAGAAATCGAGCAACTCATCGGCAAGCCTGTCACCGATGTGGTGGAGAACACCCGGATGCATATCGTCGCCCGCACCGGGAAGGCAGAGGTAGCTTCCCTGCAAAAAATCAATGGTCAGCAAATGATCGCCAACCGTGTCCCGATCATCGACAACGGCGAAGTAAAAGCGGTTGTGGGCAAGATCATGTTTCAGGATGTCAACGATCTGTTCGAGATGAATACCAAGTTTGAGCGGGTCAAGCGGGAGCTTGCATTTTACAAGGGGGAGCTGAACAAGCGGCTTAGGGCCAAGTATACCTTTGACAGCATGATTGGCACCAGCCCTGCGCTCGATGAGGTGAAGAAGCTGTCCAGACGCGCCGCCCAGAGCAATTCTACCATCCTGATCACCGGCGAGAGCGGGACTGGTAAAGAGCTGCTCGCCCACGCCATCCACGACGAAAGCAAACGGCACGCAGGCCCGCTCATCCGGGTCAACTGTGCGGCGATCCCGGAGACGCTCTTTGAGTCAGAGCTGTTCGGGTACAAGGAAGGCTCTTTTACCGGGGCGAAGAAGTCCGGGCAGAAGGGGAAATTCGCGCTGGCGGACAAAGGGACGATCTTCCTCGATGAGATCAGCGAATTGCCGCTCAGCATGCAGGTGAAGCTCCTGCGCGTCCTGCAGGAAAAAGAGATCGAACCTGTAGGCGCAGAATATCCCGAACCGATTGACGTGCGCATCATCGCGGCGACCAATAAGCCATTGGACAAGCTGGTAGCTGAGGGCAAATTTCGCCAAGACTTGTTCTACCGCCTGCATGTGGTGACGATCGACATCCCGGCCCTGCGCGAGCGGCCCGAGGATATCACACTGCTGGCTGATCACATGCTCCAGCAGCTCGCCCAAGAGACCGATATCCCGGTCAGAGGCATCGACCAGGGAGCGAAGGATCGGCTCACCCGCTACAGCTGGCCGGGGAATATCCGTGAGCTGCGCAATGTGCTGGAGCGAGCCATCCATGTAAAAGACGGGGAGATGATCACCGAAGAGGATCTGCCGGCGATGGTAAGAGAGGGGACGGCATACACACTGTCAACAGGTTCATCCCACTCTGCCGCCGTCGCATCATCCCAGGAACCATCGCAGCTTACGCTGGACGGTGCATTGGAACAGGCCGAACAGATGATCATCCGGCAAGCCTTGGAGCAGGAGAAGGGGAATAAGCTGGCGGCTGCACGAAGGCTCGGGGTCAGTAAGTCCAGCTTTTATGCGAAGCTGCAGAAGTATCAGATTGGGGACGAATAGTGGAATACTAGTCTGCCTGCCGTCGCGGTGGGCTTTTTCTTTATGTTTGATCCGTTATTTTGGTCTTCTTACAGACTTGTCTATAAACACGATAAATAGACATGAGATTCCATGAAACCGGAATAAAAATCCGTATTCTCGGAAAAACACAACTTGTCTATCCCCGTCCCTTCTGCAAAAAATGGCGAATTATGTACAATCTTAGCTTTTAACTGAATTGGCACGCTACTTGCTATGTATTGAAAGCGGTTACTAATAAAATCAACATAAACAACCAATACAAAGGGGTGTGAATTGAGATGAAAGTACAATCAAGCATTCAACAAGCTCTCGAAGGGATTACCGATGGCATGACCATCATGGTAGGCGGCTTCGGACTGGTTGGAATTCCCGAGCATCTGATCCTTGGTCTGTATGAGAAAGGTGTCAAAGACCTGACCGTCATCTCCAACAACTGCGGGGTGGACGACTGGGGTCTGGGGATTCTTTTGCAGAACCGTCAGATTAAAAAAATGATCTCCTCCTATGTTGGTGAAAATAAAGAATTCGAGCGCCAATTCCTCTCTGGTGAGCTGGAAGTAGAGCTGGTGCCACAAGGTACGCTGGCAGAACGTGTCCGCGCAGGCGGAGCAGGGATTCCGGCATTCTATACTCCGGCAGGCGTCGGTACCGTGATTGCGGAAAACAAAGAAACCCGCACCTTCAACGGCAAAGAATACGTACTCGAAACCGGGCTTCGTGCTGATTTTGCCCTGGTCAAGGCTTTCCGTGGTGACACCTACGGCAACCTGATCTACAACAAAACCGCGCGCAACTTCAACCCAATCATGGCGACAGCAGGGGCAATTACAATTGCGGAGGTAGAGGAGCTCGTGGAAGTCGGCAGCCTCGATCCAGACAGTGTCCATACGCCAAGCGTCTATGTCCAACGCATCATCCAGCGCGACCACTACGAGAAGCGCATCGAAAAACGTACGGTGAAAAAGTAAAAGGAGGGGGAAGAAAACATGCTTACAAGAGAACAAATCGCTATGCGTGCGGCAAAAGAAATCCAAGACGGCTTTTATGTCAATCTGGGGATCGGGATTCCGACACTGGTAGCCAACTATATCCCAAGCGATATGCGGGTTGTACTCCAATCCGAAAACGGACTGCTTGGCATTGGGCCGTATCCATCTGAGGACGAGCTTGACCCGGATATGATCAATGCAGGGAAAGAGACGATCACGATGATTCCGGGAGCGAGCCTGTTTGACAGTGCGGAGTCGTTTGCGATGATCCGCGGCGGTCACATCGACTTGGCGATCCTTGGTGCGATGGAAGTATCCCAGAACGGTGACCTGGCCAACTGGATGATCCCAGGGAAAATGGTTAAAGGCATGGGCGGCGCGATGGATCTCGTTCACGGAGCGAAGCGCATCGTCGTCATCATGGAGCACGTCAACAAATACGGAGAACCGAAGATTCTGAAAACGTGCAGCCTGCCACTCACAGGCAAAGGCGTGGTCAACCGCATCATCACCGACCGTGCTGTCATCGATGTGACCCCAGAAGGTCTCACGCTGGTTGAAGTGGTTGAGGGCTACACCGTAGAAGACATTATTGCCTGTACTGAGGCGGAACTGAGCGTTTCCCCAACACTGACACAACTAAGAGGTGAATAAAACATGCTGAGTATGATTGGATTGGCCGGGGGGCTTGGCCTCCTGATCTGGTTGACGATGAGAGGGATGAACCTGCTGATTGCAGCTCCCTTGTGTGCTTTGTTTTTGGCGGTATTAAGCGGTATTCCATTATTCCCCCAACTCGCTGGTGAAGGTGTTCCCAGCTTGGTTGGTAACTACATGACTGGATTTTCCGGATTCGTTTCTTCTTGGTTCCTCATGTTCTTATTAGGTTCTATTTTCGGAAAAGTCATGGAGGATTCTGGGGCCGCAGATGCTGTCTCCAAGTGGGTCGTTACCCGTCTTGGCATGAAGCAGGCCGTTCTCGCGGTTGTAGCTGCTTGTGCGATCCTGACTTATGGCGGTGTAAGCTTGTTCGTCGTAGCCTTCTCCGTCTATCCGCTGGCGCTTAGTCTGTTTAAGCAGGCGAACCTGCCACGCCGCTTTATCCCGGCTGCATTGGGATTTGGTTCCATTACATTTACCATGACGTCTGCAGGTTCCCCAGAGATTCAGAACTGGATTCCGATCGAATACCTCAAAACCACACCGTTAGCCGGTTGGGAAGTAAGCTTGATCGTTGCTGTATTCATGATGATCTTTGGATACTGGTGGCTGAAACGCATGGTTGCCAAAGCGGTTGCCAATGGTGAAAAATTCGAAGATCGCGAAGGGGACCCTGTGTTTACCGAACGCGATTTGCCGAACCCGATTTTGTCCGTCATTCCATTGCTGGTCGTACTTGTTATTTCTTTCGTCTACCATGATAGCCTGAAGCAGTCTGCCTTGATCATTGCTCTGTTGGGTGGTGTGATTGCGACTTGGGCGCTGAACTACAAATATATTAAAAACGTGTGGGAATCCGCATCTGTAGCTACACTCGGATCATTGATCGCAATCGCCAACACAGCGGCGGTCGTAGGTTTTGGTGCTGTAGCAAAAGAAAGTGCTGCCTTCACTGCAGCGGTGGATGCGTTTACATCTCTGCCGGGGAACCCATTGATCGGCGCAGCGATTGCAGTCAGTGTGGTCGCAGGTATGACAGGTTCTGCTTCAGGTGGTCAGGTTATTGCTCTTCCATTGCTGGCACCTGGTTATTTGGACGCCGGGGTCAATCCAGAAGCGCTTCACCGTGTCGTTGCTCTCGCTTCCGGTGCCCTTGATGCCTTGCCGCACAACGGATATGTAGTTACGACGATCCGGGGTATTTGTGGTGAGACACATAAAGCCGCCTATGGACCACTTGCGATGCTGACAGCTGTCGTACCAACGATTGGTCTTATTATCGCAGTTGTACTGTTTTCATTTGGTCTAGGCCTCTAGGTATCGATATATGAAGAAGATTTCGGTTAAGGGAGCGGAATACAAGATGAGTCAAACCATGCAGGACAAAACGATTTTTATCACAGGAGCGGCAAGCGGAATTGGTCTGGAATTGGCACGAGCGTTCGCTCAGGCGGGCGGCAAAATCGTGATCAGTGACCTGAATGCGGCGCAAGCCCAGCAGGCAGCCGAAGAGCTCAAGCAGCAGGGCTATCAGGCAATCGGGCTTGGATGCAATGTAGCCAATGAAGAGGAGATCGCAGAAGGAATCGCTCAGGCCGTAGAGCAATTCGGCAGCCTGGATGTCGTGATTAACAACGCAGGTCTGCAATATGTCTCCCCGCTCGAAGACTTCCCGACTGAAAAATTCGATCTGATGCTCCGTGTGATGCTGACCGCTCCGTTCGTGGCGATCAAGCATGCCTTCCCGATCATGAAGGAGCAAGGCTTCGGGAGAATCATCAACATGGCCTCCATCAACGGCCTCGTCGGCTTCGCCGGTAAAGCAGCTTACAACAGCGCCAAGCACGGTGTCATCGGCTTGACCAAAGTAGCTGCCCTCGAAGGCGCTGCACACGGCATCACCGTCAATGCCATCTGCCCAGGCTACGTGGACACCCCACTCGTCCGCAACCAACTCGCCGACCTCGCCCGCACCCGCAACGTCGAGCTGGAAAAGGTGCTCGAAGAAGTCATCTACCCACTCGTCCCACAAAAACGCCTCCTCAATGTGCAGGAAATCGCTGACTATGCGCTGTTCCTTGCAAGCGAGCAGGCCAAAGGCGTTACCGGACAGGCAGTCGTAATCGACGGCGGCTATACCGCACAATAAAATCATAGAATCACTTTGTACACAAAGCTGTTGGATTCTCATCCAACAGCTTTACCCATGTTTTGCTATTATTTTATATAGAGGCTGGATACTCCACGGAGAGTGAGGATGGATGATCTGTTTGTAAGGAGACCGGCCGAACGAAGTGAGGGAAAGGCGACTGGAAAACAGATCATCCGTCCTCACTCTTCTCCTCCGGAGTTATACACCTATCGTCCCTTATGCTATACTGATTAATGGTTATCTCATGACAAAAGGAGTTGTTCACTCATGGAATTGAAACCAAGTGAAGCGTTGCTTACTCTGGAAGGCTGGTATTCCTTCCACGATTTTCGCAAAATAGATTGGGAGAAATGGAAACTCACACCAGAAGACGAGCGTCAAGCAGCGATTGAAGAACTGCAGGCCCTCTTCAACGAGTGGGACGAGAACGAACAGGCAGGCCAAGGCAGCACAGCGATCTATACCGTGCAAGGCCACAAAGCAGACATCGTGTTCATGTTCTGCCGCCCAACGATGGAAGAGATTTATGAAATCAAAACCAAATTCAACAAAACAGCGTTCGCTGACTTTACCTTCAATGACTATTCCTATGTCTCCGTCGTAGAGTTGTCCAACTATGTGAACAACCCAGGCGAAGATCCAAAAGCAGATCCACGCGTGCAGGAGCGTCTCTACCCAGCTCTGCCAAAATGGAAACATATCTGCTTCTACCCAATGAACAAGAAGCGTTCCGGCAATGACAACTGGTACATGCTCTCCATGGAAGAGCGCCGCGAGATGATGCGTTCCCACGGGATGTATGGCCGCAAATACGCAGGCCGCATCAAGCAAGTGATCTCCGGTTCTGTCGGCTTCGACGATTGGGAGTGGGGCGTAACGCTGTTCTCCAACGATCCATTGGAGTTCAAGCACATCATCTATGAAATGCGTTTTGACGAAGTAAGCGCGCGTTTCGGTGAGTTCGGCACGTTCTTCGTAGGGAACATCCTTACCAGAGAAGGTGTACATAGCTTGTTGGAAGTGTAAAAAACAGATCAAAAGCGGGTAACGGCCAAATCAGGCGGTTACCCGTTTTTTTATAGGGAACAATCAAGGTAGAAATACATTTGACATAACACTATAAGGTGTTACAATAACTTATGACACCAAATGGTGTTATATTGAAACTTGGAGGCATCATCATGCAAACACAAGGAACCTTACCAGAAATCCGCAAAACGATTGTACTCAATGCTCCGATTGAAAAAGTATGGAAAGCGGTTGCCACATCAGAAGGCATTGCTTCATGGTGGATGCCAAATACGTTTGAACCTGTTTTGGGACGTGACTTCATCCTTCATGCAGGTAATTTCGGGGATTCCCCTTGTAAAGTAACAGAACTCGATCCACCGAACCGACTCAGCTTTGACTGGGGGAAGGATTGGCAGCTTACGTTTGAATTAAAGACAGTAGAGGATGGAAAAACAGAGTTCACACTGATTCATTCTGGCTGGGATGCAGACAAGGTCACTGAATTCGGACAACCTCACTCGGTCATTCGTGGCATCATGGACGGTGGATGGGAGAAAATCGTCAAAGAAAATCTTCCTGCATCGATCGAGGCTTAACTTGGTCACCTCTCCAGCTAAGCACGATGTATTTCAGGCAATCGCAGACCCTACCCGCAGGAGGCTGTTAAAATTGCTTGCCGACAAGGAAATGCCGATCACCGCCATTACAGAATGTTTCCCGATCACACGTACGGCTGTCAACAAGCATCTGCATGTTCTATCCGATGCGGGTCTTGTCAGCAGTCAGAAGGTCGGACGGGAGACCCGGTACAAGCTTCAGCCAGAACCCCTTGTCGAATTAAAACAATGGCTTGCCTTTTTTGAACAATATTGGGATCAAAGGTTGTCTGCTCTAAAAGAATGGGTAGAGGCGGATAACGATTCGCAGTGAAAAGACCGAGATGCGCTCTCGGTTTTTTTGCTTATCTTGTATTTTTCGCGTACAGCCAGTTGTAGTAGGATGCATGCTTGATCTCATCTGTCATGATCTCAAACATGATATCCCTGTATGGATAAGGCAGATTGAGATAGATGATACGGTAATTTTCAAAGGCGCGCAGTTCACCGAGCAGGGCTTGCTCGATTCCGGCGAGATAGCTGGCAGGGCGTTGGAAGGTTTCGGTCTCTGCAGTAGTGGGCGGTTGTTGTCCTGTCAAGGCGGTATAGAGCTGGCGAAACATGCGGCGGTGCTTGCGCTCGTCATTGCGGATCGAGGTGATGATCTGTTTTTCCTGCTGGGTGGGGGCGACACTGATCAGGTAGTCATAGAACAGTTCATCGTTACGTTCTCCGCTGATCCCTTGCAAAATGCCTCTGAGTGCGATGTTGAGGTTGTTGGCATTCATGTCCATGCGTACAGGGGTCATCATAGGGTTGGAATATGGATCAGCGTAGGAATATGGATTCATGTCGGAAGTCTCCTTTTGGTGGGGAATGTTCCTTAGCAGGATATTCACCTACAGAGGGCAGAGTGAGGGGAAAGATGCCCAATTTGACCGTGCTCCATTCGACAATCTTTTTAGCGTGGCTGGTTATGTGCCGTTTCTGTTTGATCCTATCTACATATATTGTCAGTAGCAGGCATACGAAATTACCCGCCTATGTGCGAGTGATAAAGCGAAAGGAGCAACGTTGATGAAAACATTCACTCTCCAACAGATCGCCGACCTCATCAACGGAACGGTCGTGGATGGCGATCCTGATCTGCTTATTCACGATGTTGTCTATCTGCAAAATAAGCTGACACAACCGCATACCCTGATTTTTAAAAGAAGTGAAACCTCCTCACTGAACTGGGGATTATTGCGCAAATATGCTCCTTTTGCGATCGTTGTGGAAGATCGGGACCCCACGTTCATTGAGGAGGAAGATTGTGCAATCATATTCGTGAAGGATATTGAGGACGCTTATTACCGGTTTGTGGAAGCGTATCGCAATCTTTTTGATATTCCGGTAGTCGCGGTCACGGGGACCTGCGGCAAGACGACGACGAAAGAGATGATTCGGCACATCCTGCAGGAGACCATGAACGTACAGGCCACTGTCAAAAGCAATAATTCTTTCCATCGCAATCTATCCTATCTGACCGGGATTGACGAGCATACGGATGCAGCTGTGTTTGAAACAGCGGTAGGAAAACCGGGGCAATTATCCTATCATTGTGATTACTTTCAACCCACCATCGGGATCATAACCAACATCGGTGTTGATCACCTGGACGGGTGCAAGACGTGGGAAGCTTACCTGAATGCCAAGGCCGAAATCCTTGGAGGACTGAAAAATCAAGGCGTTCTGATCATCAACGACGACTGTCCCAATATCAAAAAAATAGATATGAGCCAATACCAAGGGAGGATTGTGACTACGGGCCTCGGGAAGACAGCCGAGTTCGGAGCCGAAAGAATCCGCTATGGTGAGGGCGGCATGCATTTTGTCCTGCGGCATCAGAATAGAAAGTATGCGGCATTCGTCACAGGCTATGGCGAGCATCAGGTGTATAATGCACTTGCAGCGGTGGCGGCCGCTGTAGAGATTGGGGTCAGTGTCAAAGCAGCGATTGACCGGTTGGCATCCTTTCAACCCGTGAGATTGCATACAGAGATGTTTACGGGAATCAATGGATGCACGGTCATCGACGATACCTGGAGCGCCAACATGAATTCGATCGAAGCCGCTCTGAAGGTCCTGCGCGATCTGAAAAAAGGCAGAACCTCAATCTTTATCATCAGCGACATCACGATGCTCGGAGATGCAGTGCAGGAAGTCCACCGCCAAGTAGGGGAGATGGTGACGCGCTACGATGTAGATATCCTCATCACTGTCGGCGAGGCAGCTTCTCTGATTGGCACCAGCGCCTTATCCGTCAAGCCCCAGATGAGGGTGCACATCTACAAGGAACCCGAGCCAGCCTTGGAACTTCTCACCCGGATTTTGAATGAGCGGACCATCATTTTGATGAAATCCGACATGACAGACCGCCAAATGCCAACCGTGATCAAAAAAATAAAACTCAAGAAAAAATAGCGAAAAAAAAGAGGCACTCCGACCTAAAAAAACAGGAATAGAGAACCTTGTCATCATTTATGTATTTGGTATATTAATAGTATAAGTTAATACAAATACAGGAAACGAAAAAGTGAAAACCCGGACCTTGGTACATAAGGTCTGGGTTTTTTTACATATGCTTAACGAGATTAATTATGTTAAAGTTGTTTAGTGAGCAAAACAAGGTAACATAACATCCAAGGAGGCGCATCATGAAAAAGTTTTTACCGTTGACATTGGCTGGTCTTATGGCATTTGGAGCTGTCTATTCTGCTGCACCGGTTGCTCCGGTTTCCGCAGCGACACCACTCAGTGCCACTGCACAAGCGAAGGCTGACGAGATCATCAAGATCGCTGAGAGCCTGATTGGACAAGCCACTTACAGCACAGCCGAGTACAAGACCACTTACCCTTACAAATTCTCCTGCGCGACTTTTATTGACTACGTATTCAAGCAAGCAGGCGTAGACATTGCCACATATAACGAAGACTTCATGCAGCAGATGGGCGAATTCGTCCCACGCGATCAGCTGCAAAAAGGTGACATCATCATCTTTGATGCTAACAAAACCACTCCGGAGCCAGACCACGTAGGGGTCTACTACGGCAACAACAAAGTAATCCACATGGCTGACCCGAAACAACATATCATCATCTCCGACATGGCAGCGAAGCCATACTACACCACTGCATACGTCGAAGCCCGCCGTGTGATTCCAGACTTCCTGCCATCCAACCCACCGACCAAAGCGGACCAAGCAGTAAGCCTGGCCTACAGCCTGAAGACATCTGCTACCATCGCAAACACCAACAGTACCTCCAGCATGACCTTTACCAACCCTGGTTTTGCGAACTATGTATTCGGTCAGATCGGTTATTCCCTCGGAACCAATAATGTTGAAGAGCAGATGAAGCTGGGTACAACCGTTCCAAGATCTGAACTGAAAAAGGGTGACCTCGTCTTCTTCGGCAATACAGCAGGTTCTACCACACCATCCATCGTCGGGATCTATGTAGCGAACAACGTCGTGATCGTTCCGAACTCCAGCAGCGGCGTACTCAGCCGTACCCTGTTCGTGGACTATTACAAAGACCGTTATATCACAGCCAAGCGTGTCCTTCCTGTTGAGGTTGCGCTGACTGAGCAGGACAAGCTGGTCAACACAGCAGAAGGCTTGATCGGAAAAGTGAAGTACGGTTACAGCTACAGCCCAAGCACACTCACCTTCACTGGTGCAGGCTTCACGTACTATGTATACAGCCAATACGGTATTGACCTCAAAGAAAAAATCGCCAGCCGCCAAGCACAGATGGGTACCGCTGTTGCAAAAGCCGACTTGAAAAAAGGCGACCTGGTCTTCTTCTCCCTGAACAATTCCGGTACAGATATCACACATGCGGGTATCTACGCAGGCAACAATGAAGTGATCCACCTGTCCCGCACCAATGGTCTGGTGAAAGAAAGCCTGAGCTCTGACTTCGCAACGAAAAACTACGTAACTGCACGCCGCGTGATGTAGGATCTGTTGCAAACAAGCAATTTCACGAAAAAAGCATATATGCATGAAAAAAACGTGGGAGAATCATTCCCGCGTTTTTTTTGTCTGTTATTCCAGCAGGGAGGGCTTGCAAGGCTTCTTGAAGGAGAAATCTCAGTCAAAAAGCAAGAAGTGCAAACGTTTGTTTTACATACATATTAAAATATTTATTCCTAACAGAAAGAAATAGGTAGTCTTAATTTCGATTTGGGTATTTTTTACTGATTTTTTATAATAAGAAATATTTTACTTGCTGTATGATTTTACCATCCCCTATAATTCGAGATGCAAACGTTTGCATTTTAGAAAAACCATTCATGGAAGGATTGGTTAGAAGGATGAAAAAGTGGTTTGCGACTACGGCATTATTGGCTATGACACTCTCAGGCATTGCACAACCGGCTTCTGCTCTTGGTTCGACGGATTGGGAAAAGAAGAGTATCTATTTCATCATGACTGACCGCTTCAGCGACGGTGACACTTCCAACAACAACTATGGCGGATTCTACGCGAACAAGAGCGACCCCTCCAAGTATCACGGTGGCGACTTCCAAGGGATTATCAACAATCTCGACTATATCAAAAACATGGGCTTCACCGCGATCTGGATCACACCCGTGACCATGCAGAAGAGCGCCAATGCCTATCATGGCTATTGGACCTATGATTTCTACAGCGTGGACGGACATCTCGGCGATATGGTCAAATTCAAAGAGCTGGTCAGCACGGCCCGCACCAAAGGAATCTCTGTTATGCTTGACGTCGTAATCAACCACACAGGGGATTTCCAGCCGTACAACGGATACGCGAAGGCTCCTTTTGACCAATATGACTGGTATCATCACAACGGAGATATTACCGCAACCGACTACAGCAACAACAACCAAGCCAAGATCGAAAACGGGGACGTCGCAAGCTTAGATGACCTCAATCAAGAGAACACGGCTGTCGCGGCTGAACTGAAAAAATGGGGGCAGTGGATCATCGCTCAAAGCGGTGTGGATGGCCTTAGGATCGATACGGCCAAACATGTACCCAAATGGTTCTTGCGCGATTTTGACACAGCGGTGAACACCTTCACGATCGGCGAGGTCTATCACGGTGACCCGGCTTATGTCGGCGATTATACGAACTACACCGATGCCGTGCTTGATTTCCCGATGTACTACACGATCAAGGATGTATTCGGCCACGATATGAGCATGACCAAAATCCGTGACCGCTACAAGGATGACTACCGCTACAAAAATCCGAAAACAAACGGTCTGTTCATCGACAACCACGACGTGAAGCGCTTCCTCCATGACGCGTCAGGCAAGCCCGGAGCCACTTGGGACAAATGGCCACAGCTAAAAGCAGCGCTTGGCTTCCTCTTCACCTCGCGCGGCATTCCGATTGTCTATCAAGGAACCGAGCAGGGCTTCAGCGGCGGGGATGATCCAGCGAACCGTGAAGATATGGTGTTGAACACCAGCAATGAACTGTACAAATACATCGGCAAGCTCAATTTCATCCGCAATACCCATCCGGCTCTACAGAACGGTACCCAAGCAGAAAAATGGGTGGATGACACCTTCTACGGCTTCCAACGCTCCAACAACGGAGACGAGGCGGTCGTGCTGATCAACAATTCTTGGAGCAACCAAAGCCGTACGATCCCGAACCTGAGCAATCTGGCGTCGGGCACTACGTTGTATAACCGATTGGGAACAGATTCTGTGCAGGTGAATAGTGGTTCCATTAGTGTCACGTTGGGGCCGAAGGAAGTTAAGATTTTTACGAAGTAGTTATAATGATGACGTGAATAAAAGGTAATCATCATTAAATAAGCTGAACTACAGCCGTTTCTCGGTATCTATTCTGGGGAACGGCTATTTTATTTATTTACAAAAAAATGATTTTTTTATATTATTTTGTAGTGTAAAAATGGATTTGTAAAAATTGGTTTTCGATTTAGTTTACAAAAATTTCAAGGGGGATAAAATGAAATTAAACCGTCTTTTTAAAAAACCATTAATGACATTTTTGATGTTTACAGCATTAGGCTTCGGAGCAAGTAGCGCTTATGCTGTTTATTTCAGTTGGAAATGGCCTGTCAGTACATACATTATGTACTTTGCTGATGGATATTTTGGAACCGCAGCAACTAATGGTGCAGAAAATTCAAGTCTTTTACAATCGGCTGCTAATGATTGGAGAGCAGTAGGAGCAAAGATTTATCCAATTACGACTTCTTATGAAAATTCATCGATTGATGTTAGGGTTTATTATTATCCAGATGAATATGATACTTCGAATTATGGACAAGCCAGATTGTATGATAATAATTATAACCTTATTTTGGATTACCACACATCTACACCTGTAAGCGGAGAAATCTTAATTTGGAAAAGAAATTGGGACGATATGAGTGTTTATCGGAAGGAGTACATTCTATTACATGAGATGGGACATACTCTAGGTTTGGCCCATGTGGAGGATGGAGTGGCTGACACTACGGCATCGGTAATGGATGAAGATGATACGGCTTATTTAGCACCAACAGCCTATGATAAAACTGAATTGATAAATAGATATGGGAAGGTACAATAATATGAATATCGTTAAGAACATAGGAGTAATCGTTGGCGGGATGTTGTTTGGTATATATCTTTTTGTGGGATATGACAATATTATTAATAAAGATGTCACTAGTTCCGGACTTGTACCCATGTACACATCACTAGATGAGCTATCGAATGAATCAAATATTATTGTAAAAGCTAGCGTTTTAAAGGATTCTAAAGATATTGAAAAGAGTATGGCTGTAGGTAAAGATGCAACTTTATTCAAAGACCATTCTTTGTCAGCAAGACTTTACCAGGTTAAAATTGAAGAAGTACTAAAGAACCAAACAGATCTAAAACTTAAGCAGAATACGAACATTGAACTTATACAAAAACTGGGGATTTCCAACAAGGGACAATTTGGCCCATTTGAAGACAGTGGCTTAAAACTTGAAGAAGGAACTTACCTATTCTATTTAATACATTTTGAATCACAAATCTTTGGAAAAAAAGTTTTTATGCCAAAGACATTAAAGCATATATATAAATTGAATGAGTCCACTGGTGAATATGAAAATATAACAGGAGACACTTTAGAGATTGTGAAATTAGAAGATGCCGTAAATGCTTCAGAGTAGAATATGTAGTTAATTCATTGTATAAGTATACAAACGAGCTATTACCTAATTAGGTATAGCTTGTTTGTTTTCTATTTAAATGAAACAAAAAGGAGTGAACATATGAAACGCGTATGGGGCGGAGTACTTCTCGTTGCTATAGCTGCGATAGTTATTTTCAATATAAAAACTAACGTAAGACTTCATCAAGTCATTTCTACATTAGAACAACAAGGAATCCCCGATATGTATAAAAACCTGAATGAACAGGTCAGGATGGGTCACCCCCTGTATGAATTATTCGGTCATCAACCATACGAAGTGCATATCAGGGATACACAAGATAAAATGTACATCTACACCTACAATTCATATGAGGGACCTGATAGGGCATTAGAGGAACTGGAGGAGAAAGCTGAATACCTAAAATCGGTTTCCTATAAGGCATATAGAAAGAAGAATATCTTGATTCTTTATGTTTTTCCGGAAGGTCAGATGTCTGACATAATAGATCATAAAATCACAAATACAATGACCCAAATATAAAATGACGTTTTTGGAAAAGTGCGTTTATGAAAGAAGCGACCGACCCAAGGTTATTCTGGGCGGTCGCTGTTTTATTGATCTTTTTAAAAATGATGATTCTTCAACCGCTCCGCCAATTCAATCATGGAGCGGCTGCTCATCGGACCTTTGATCAGCAGAAGTGAGTTGGGGTCCAATGTCTTTTCCAGAATAGCTTCGATCTCGGGCGTCACCTTGGGAAACGCATGGATTTTCCCGCGAAAGCCGTCCCGTTTGGCCTGCTTGGCGATTTCTTCTGCTTTTGTGCCGATGGTGATCAGGGTGTGTACCTTGCGCTTTGCGACGAGGCTGCCGATCTGCTGGTGGTATTGCAGCTCATAATCGCCGAGACGCTTGATATCACCGAGCAGCAGGACAACCTTTTTTCCCTGTCCGATGTGATCGAGTACCTTCAGTGCGGCTTCCACAGAGGTAGGATTGATCGTCCAGGTATCATCGATAATCGTGCTGCCGCCGATGCCCTCTGACATCTCCAAGTGGCGTTGCAGACCCCCGAAGGTAGCGAGACGCTTAGCGGCTTCGCTGATCCCGATGCCGATTTCGTGTACGGCGGCAAGGGCAGCCAGTGCATTGTACACCTGATGCTCACCGAAGCCTGGGACGAACACAGGGTATTTCATCTGACGCAGATGGAGGGTGAATTGCATACCGCCATGACCGTAGCGGATATCGGTGGCCCGCAGGTCTGCTGTGTCGTTGACGCCGATGTAGACGACTTTGCCGGTGAAGTCTGCGAGTGAGATCTGTTTGGTATTCTGATCGTCGGCATTGAGGATCAGGACGCCGTCGGGTGCCACTCCCTTGACGATTTCACCTTTGGCTTGGATATAGCCCTCCAGCGTTTTGCACCCGTCGAGATGATGGGCACCGATGTTGGTGATGATGCCGATCGTTGGTTGATAGATCATGCATTGGTGGGTGATATTGCCGGGATTGCCCAAGCCGTGCTCGAAGACGGCCACATCGGTTGTATCGTCGATTCCCAGCAGGTATCCGAAAGATTTACGCGGTTCGTTGATGCTGCTGATAGACGCCTGTACGTTATGATCGACACTGAGCAGGTGCTTGATCATCTCTTTGGTGGTCGTTTTTCCGCAGGTTCCGGTGATGGTGATGACAGGGATGTCGAACAGACCACGGTAATACTCGATGAATCGCCACTGAGCCTGCACCAGATTTTTGACCCGAATGATCGTCTGACCGTGTCCGTCTGCCAGGTCAGCCACAGGTATATCGGTGATGATGACACAAGGGCCACAGCGCTTCAGCTGCTCCCAGCTCACTTCCTCTTTTCTGCTGAGGAAGACCAGTGTGTTGGTCTGTTCGATCTCTTGCCGGTTATAAAAAACAGCTGCGGTCACAACTCCATCATCCGTACCATGGATCAGCTCCCCCTGAAGCAGAGTTCGTATTACTCCCACATTGAGAGGCTTCATTGTCTATCTGGTCCCTCCCTGTAAAGCCAGCTTTTTTGATCCTTCTTGCCAAGTGCTACTCGCTGGTATTGCCGTTGATGGTGTCAGGGTTCTGATTTTGCCGGGCTTGGTATTTTCGGTTATCCACGATTCGTTGCCAGACCGAGAAGTCCATCGTCGCAAAGGCGCGGATTCCCGGTGTGGTATTCACCTCAAAAATCCAAGGTTGTCCGTTCGCATCCAGTCCGATGTCGATCCCGTATTCGCGGCATGGGTATGGACCCGCCATGACCTGTGCCGTGATGATCGATCTGTGTTCCATCTCCTGCATGACTTGCCGTGCCTTCATCTCATCGAACTTCATATAATTCATAAGTAAATCTTCGACCAAGACGATATCCGCCCCGCGGTTACGGTTGACGACCCCGTCGTCCTGCTGTCCGATGTTGCCGAACATGCCGCCGACAATCCAAGCACCGTCGATGAACTGCACATGGCTGCGCACCAATACATACTGTCCGCCAGGGGTGATACTGCGTACGCCCTGCTGGAGGATGTAATCATAGGTTCTGCCTAAGGAAGCGAATGGATGGAGGATCGGATGCAGCTCTTCGACGTGTTTCACTTGACCTTCCAGACGATCGCCGACAACGGTGTATCCGACATAGGCATACCCGCCGGATGGTTGTCTGGTGATACGGATGATTCCTCTTCCCTGACCTGTCGTGTCCATCTTGGCGAAAACCAGTTCGTGGCGCTCCAAGAAGCTTTTCAGATTCTCGAGGCTGTAGGGGATGGTTTCTGGAAAGAAGCGGGACGTAGCGTGATTCTGTAAGAACAGCTCGGCTTGCTCCCTTTTACCGACTTTGTAGACCAACTGGTTTCCCTCCTGAAAAATTTTATCTTCTTCATACTTTATGCGAGACGGTCATGCACGGTTTGGGTAGGGAGGGGGTGACAACCATCTATTTTTCAATTTGTACGGACCTGATGCGACATTTGTCCGTATCTAACTGTCTTGCTTCAACATTTACTATTAGAAGGGAGAGATTATGGGCTAAGGAGTGAGATACGGGTATGACATTGATTGGTATGCTTCACCATCGCAAAGATCCCCGTACCGTCATCAAGGCTTATGCGTACGCTGCTATAGCCAGGGCAGAAGGGGCAGAGTTGGTTTATTTTTCACCGGGGCAAGTGAATCTGGAGGACAAGACAGTAAACGGATATATCTATGAAAACGGGGACTGGGTGCAAACGGTTGTCCGCTGGCCCGATGTGATCTACAACACAGGAAGCCCAGAAAAGCTGTCTAAGCAATATGACATCATCCGGGTCATGAAGCAGTCGATTCCGTTCACGACTCATTCCATCGGGAACAAAATGAGGGTGTATAAGCGGATTGAGGAAGCGGGAAAATTTTCGCAATACTTGATTCCTTCGCAAGTGGTGCGCCATCTCAAATCGTTCTTCGATCAGCTCAATATGTATCAAAAAATCGTGTTCAAGCCGGTCAATGGACGTAAAGGGCAGGGGATTCTGCTGATCGAGCGCTCCCAAGACCGATATGTGGTGCAGAATCAAGACAAACGGGAGTACATCTCCACCGCAGGGCTGCGGGAATTGATCGGCGCCAAGCTTAGGGAAGGCGCCCATATGGTGCAGCCCTATATCCACTGTAAGACCAAAGCAGGCAATGCCTACGACTTCCGTCTGCATGTACAAAAGGATGGCAACGGGGAATGGGTGATCACCACTACCTATCCGCGGATCGCTCCAGCAGGCAGTATCATCGCCAACATCAACAATGGGGGCGCAACCAACTATCTGGAGCCGTTCTTGCTCCAAGAGTTCGGGGAGCGTTACTACGATATCAAGCGCTATCTGGAGCAGTTTTCCCTGATGATGGCCCGCCATCTCGATCAGATCCAGATGGAGAAATTTAATGAAAGAATAGATGAACTGGGCATGGACGTCGCCCTGGATGAATTCGGGAAACTGTGGATTTTTGAGATCAACTGGAGACCGGGCTGTCCGCCTGCCTTTTATCTGGAGCTGGACGTGGTGAAGAACCTGATCCGCTACTGTATCTACCTCGCCAACCAGGCAAAAGAAATTCGGGAGCAAATCCGTCAGTAAGGGGGAGAGATCGGTTATGTTCAATCCTTTTGATGAGCGCCCCATCGTAGCGGTCACGGGCAGCGCGGGGAAGACCACCACCAAAGCCATGACTGCGGCGATTCTGCGTACCAAATGGATCATCTTCGAATCAAAGGATTACTGGAATACAAGCGAACACACGGAGAAGCATGCCGAACAGCTCCAGTTCCACCACCATGCTGCCGTATTGGAATATGGCATGGCCTATCCGGGGGTGATCACCCGCCACTGCTCGATCATCCAGCCCAATATCAGCATCATCACCAACATCGGATTGGCCCACGTCGGCAACTTTTCCGGTAAAATAGAAGATTTGGCGGCAGGTAAATCAGAGCTGATCAAAGGCATGAACCAAAAAGGCATCCTGCTGCTCAACAAAGATGACGAGAATTCCAAGCACCTGCACACCCAGAATTTCAAAGGAACGATCATCACGGTCGGGATCAACCAGGCAGCGGACTATCAGGCTCATTCGGTCTCCTATACCAAGAGCGGGATGTCTTTTCAGGTCAAGCTGGACGGGGTTGACGAGACATTCACCATCCCCATCTTTGGTCCGCACAATGTCTACAACGCCCTGTTCGCACTCGCTGTCGCCCACCGTCTGGGCTTCAACCCATCCGACATCCGGCATGGCCTGTCGAATTTTAAAAAGCCTGACCGCCGCTTGGATGTGTTCGAGCTGCGTGACGGCGTGACCGTCATCGACGACACTGTCCATGCACATCCCACCGCCGTCAAGGCCGCACTCGATGTACTGTGTGAAGTCAGCCCGCAGAAAAAAATCGCAGTGCTGGGCCGCATGCCAGAGCTGGGCGAATTGATGGTTCCGATGCATCACGAGGTGGGCCGCTATCTCGCCACCAAGTCGATCGATCTGCTGTTCACTTATGGCAACAATGCAGACCTGTTCGGGGAAGGGGCTATACAGGGAGGCTTTCCTGCCGACAAGATCATTCACTACCCCAATGGTACACGGGATGAGCTGCACCAAGCCATCGCCGCACAGGTCGAACCGGGAACGACGATCCTTGTCAAAGGAGCAAGCCGTCTCAATATGAATGATACGGTCCGGTTTTTGCGGGACTATTTTAAAGAAGAGAAAAAATGAAGCCAGAATAAATGAGTCCCTTCGGTAGACGATCATCTGCCGAGGGGACTCTTCTATTAATAGAAGAGATAGGTACTTTTAAGTGCTTACATTACTTTTGGGTTCCTATAGAACTTCTAAGTACGTACTATTCATTTCTCATTGATTGACTCATAATATTGCTTGTCAGCCAAATACTACTTCAGTATGGCGTTATCAATCTCACACATTCTAAGTTCGGAGGTTAGTCGATTATGGCGAAGCATCTGCAAGATACAACCACCCTGCACAACGGTATCAAAATGCCTTGGTTCGGCCTTGGCGTATTTAAAGTAGAAGAAGGTGCAACAACAGTAGAATCAGTCAAAGCCGCGATCAAAAACGGCTACCGCAGCATCGATACAGCCGCAATCTATCAAAACGAAACAGGCGTTGGACAAGGGATCCGCGAAGCGTTGGCCGAGACAGGCCTGTCCCGCGAAGACCTCTTCATCACCTCCAAGGTCTGGAATGCTGATCAGGGCTATGAGTCCACACTGGCTGCTTATGAAGCAAGCTTAGAGAAACTGGGTCTGGACTATCTGGATCTCTATCTCATCCACTGGCCGGTCAAAGGCAAATACAAAGAAACCTGGAAAGCTCTCGAAACCCTCTATAAAGAAGGCCGCGTCAAAGCAATCGGCGTCAGCAACTTCCACATCCACCACCTCGAAGATGTCTTGAAAGATGCGGAAATCAAACCAATGGTCAACCAAGTAGAATACCACCCACAGCTGACGCAAAAAGACCTACTTGCTTACTGCAAAGAGCAAGGTATCCAGTTCGAAGCCTGGTCCCCACTCGCGCAAGGCCAACTCTTGGACAACCCAGTACTAAAAGAAATCGCAGACCACTACGGCAAATCCGTCGCCCAAGTCATCCTCCGCTGGGATCTGCAGCACGGTGTCGTCACCATTCCAAAATCGATCAAAGAAGCGCGTATCATAGAGAACGCTGATATCTTTGATTTCGAGCTGAGCACAGAAGACATGGCCCGCATCGACGGCTTGAACAAAGACCTCCGCGTAGGTCCAGACCCGGATAATTTTGATTTCTAATCGAGATTCATGAAAAATACGCCACTCCCTCGTCTTGATCGGGGAGTGGCGTATTTATTCTTATCCTCTACTTCGAATCAAGCACAAACCGTATCAGCTTCGCCGCCGCATTGGCATTATTCTCTGCCTCAGCACTGGTACTTCCGGTGGCCATCACATAGCCATACCGATGACCCATCGAGAGAGGCGGGGTCAGCAGAGTTCCCTTTTTCGGCTTGATGTAGACATCGAGCACTCCATGACTTTTCTGAGCTTTTTTCTTGCCGGTGACCCGTTGCAGGGTACCTTCCTTAGCCACAGTTACATATCTTGTAAAAACAGGTCGTTCGAATTTCCTAGTCAGATCCGGTTTTTGACCCAGAGCCAGACGCAAGGTCTGTTCCACCAGATTGATACCAAAGCCTTGCTCGATAATCTGGTTCATCGCACCACCCGAGATCCGGGGGTTCATCTCAATCAGCTTCCACTGATCCCGCACCCAGCGTAATTCCAGGTGGCAAGGACCCCGTACCAACCCATGCAGTCGGATAATCGTCTCGGTCGCTTCGCGGATACTTTGGTGGATCGAGTCGGGAAGGTCGAGGAGCAGATTATAACCCATCACGATGAAGCGTTTTTTCTTCACGATGTCTTGTTTGAAGATCGCGACGATATGCACCTCACCGTCGAACACCAATGTTTCTACCAAATACTGGGGTCCATCCAGAAATTCTTCGATCAATATCTTGGTGTCGGGATACTTGCGCTTCAGCGTGCCGATTGAGCGGATCAGTTGATCCTGTGTTTCGGCCTTCAGTACGTCTTTGGACCCTGTAGACTGAGGCGACTTGACCATGAGCGGGAGATTGGCCTTCAGATCGGAGAGAAAAGAAGTGACAGGCTGATTCGCATAGACCATGTAGTACGGGGTATAGGGGGTGTTCTCAAGTGCTTGACGGGAACGAATCTTATCGGACATGACATTCATCGCTTCCCGTGTAAACGAGTACAGTCCCCATTCTTCGGACAACATGGCAGCTGTCGGGCAGTGTGGATCAACAAAGCTGACAATGGCTCTTACTTGTAACCCGTTCCTTTGCAAGCGTCGGATGTCCTGACGCAGGCTGTCGATATCTTCAAGATTCGTCAGCCGCATAAGATGGACATCTGGAAATTGAGTACGTCCCTTGACAAAAGACGGGCGAGCAGTAAACACTACGGTAAAGTAACCGAGGCGTTCTGCCGCCCTTATTGCTTCCCTGCTTGACCCTGATTTTTGAGTTTCCAGAAAAACAATGGTTTCCATACCCTGCGCTCCCCATCTTAACGTAGTGGTTGGTGAGTACTTGCCTACTGTTATCTTATTAAACAATGAGCCAAGATGTATGGGTGTTCGGATGGGGGCAAAGCGTACATTTCTAATAGGTAAGAATCAGTTGTGGTTCATAGCCTGCGTTCTCTCCACCATAGATTTCCAGAACGTCAGAGACTGCATCAGTTGTGGTCACCGCATTCAGACGGAATTGGGTGACACCGGTCTTGTTGATCGCAGACAGGGCTGCCGTGGACAGGGAGACCTCGGTGTAGGCATTGTTGGCGGATGGGACAGTCAGGGTAGCCACTTTAGCAGAGGTGGCAGTGGAGTTGAAATCGCCTTGCTCTACACTGCGGCTGGTGCCGAAGTAGCCGGTTTTGACATCGACTTGCAGATTGCTGACACTGCCAGACAGTGACTTGCGGTAGATACGCAGCTTCGCCGAAGTGATGGTCGCTGTGTCAGGCAGAGCGCTGGTGTCAAAGGAGAGGATGGTGCGGTAGGTGTCGAGGTTATACATGCCCTTGTCACCTGCTTTTTGTACAGTGGAGCTGCTGCCGTCTGCGAGCAGTTGACCAGCGAAGCCATCTTCAGTGCCGATCGATTTGAACGTGGTACCGGTACCCGAGCCTGCGCTGATCGTATAGGTCTGCGTCTTCACGGCTTCGGCATTGCCGGCGGTGTCGACACTGAAGTATTTGAGCGTCGTGTTGGTGCTGATGGAGATCGGTCCGGTGTAGCTTGTGGAGCCTGTAGTTGGGGTGGTGCCATTGGTTGTGTAGTAGGTGGTAGCGTTTTCATTCGCAGTGAGGCTGACAGAGACTGCGCTGGTGTATGTGCCGCCTGCTGGAGAAGCGGTTGTCACAGGTGCTGTTGTATCGGTATCGCCACCACCGCCGCCGCCAGTGCCGTTGAGCGGATGCTCTTGGAAGAACTGCCAGCTCAGTTGGGTAGCATTCGGGCCTTGCGGGTCGGTATAAGAGCCTGCGGTGCTGCCACCGGACCAGGCATGCCCCATTCCGTCGACGATATATTTTTTCATGATAACAAGTCCGGACGCGCTATCTTTATAGACATATTCCTTATAAGTACGTCCACCGGATACAGAGCCGTTGATCGTCGCATCTGCTGTCGCGTCGATGTTGTTGTCGTCTGCACCATCAGATGCTCTGTCATTGGTTTGCGCCCATTGCGCGATGACCTGGTCGCCATTGACTGGATAGACGGTATAGTCGGACGTACCGTGGAAGACGACGACAGGGACGACGCGCTTGTATGCTCCCATCGCAGTATAAGCGAGGTTACCTTGATTGATTGGGTCTGGACCGCCGCTGTTCATTGCGGTGAAAGCATTCGTCATGCTTGTCGCTGCTTTGTATTCCAGTCCGGCACCGACAGCAACCGCTGCGAATACGTCAGGGTAGGTTACGCCCATGATCACAGACATCCCAGCACCAGCGGACAAGCCGCCTACATATACTTTGTTGGCATCGACGCTGTACTGGCTCTTTACTTGATCCACCATGCCAGCGATCAGTGCAGGCTCACCGCTCCCGCGTGATTGATGGGCGGACTCGAACCAGTTCCAGCATTTGTTGGAGTTGGCCGATGAGGTCTGCTCAGGATACATCACGAGGAATTTTTCGGTTTCTGCAAGCGCATTCATTTGTGTCCCAGCCGAAAACTGATCAGGGTCTTGCGTACAGCCGTGCAGCATGACCACAAGCGGGATTGGGGTTCCAGCTACATAGCCATCCGGTACGTACAGCTTGTAGGTACGCCCGTTATACGTTTTTGCGGTGAAGCTTCCTGCTGCGGAGGCATACGGAATCAGCGTCACCATCAAGCCCAGTACGACCAGGCAGGACAGCCATTTTTTCATCGCATTCATGTACGGTCACTCCTTCATTAGATAGAATTGATTTTCCTCTTAACAGAATGCAATTTTCATACCAACTGTGAAAAATGGTAAGATGATCGCCTGCCATGCCGGAATGTCGCTCTCGTGAGACGTTATCCCGTAATAAAATGCGACATGTCTTATTATTTTTCGACAAGCAACCGGCGCGTTTTTTCTGTTGAATAATTTTTCCCTAAAATTAGCAGACTGAGATGGAAGCATGAATCACACCTACATCACAGGACGGAAAAGAGGGACCATCCAATATGGAACAGTTTGGTATGTTGAATGTGATGACTAGTCTGGAACAAAATGCAACCCAGCTCAATCAGATGCTGTCCGGCTCCAACCAACCATACGCCGCACCGATCCTGTCCGTCGCCAACGATGTCAGCCAAATGCTCCCGCAGCTGTCCGGCATGAATCCGAACCGTCAGCAGGTGGATCAGCTCCGACAACAGATCACGGACATGCGGATGGCGATTCAGCAAGCGCACAATGATATCCTGCAGGCAGAAGAGGCTCCCCTGCAAACGTACCGCGACAGCCTCGGTCAGCAAAAAGATGAATTTGAGGGTGCCAGCGCCTTCGCTCAGCCAGGCATGAATGCCACAGCGTATGATGCCTTGCAGACGTTTCGCCAGTCGCGCAAACTCCTTGATTGCCTGGATCAGTTCAACTCAGACCTCATGTCGTTAAGCCAGGGTCTGGAGCATCAGGTTCAGCCGCAAGGTAAGACCCCATCCACCACCAACAGCGATTTTGAGCATGACCCGGCTCCGGTGCTTCCAGACTAAGCCTCCGAGGATCAGGAGGGCCAGATCTGCAAACGCTCTTTGACAAAGCAAGAAGCGCACTGCAATCGGTGCTTAACCAATTGAAGGGATACTTAGAAATCCCAGACCGTTATTTTCCCTAGGAAAAGGCGTTTTTTCCTGTATGAAGACACCCGTACCTGCGCGGGTGTTTTTTTATGTGCAATTTCCTGCATTTATCCATTGATTGTCCGCATAAAATAAAATATATTGTAAGGTAACCCCTCAGTACATGACCCGCCATCTCTCTGCGGTTATTCACTATCACTTCACTGGTTTCCCTGTATGCTTACACCGTATTAGGAAAGAGGGTATCGTCTATGAAAATTGAGATCATTGATCAACATCGTATTTCACTGTTCGTCAACATGGAGGAGCTCTCCAAACGTGGATTCAACTCAGTCAACTATGCACAGAATGTCGAGATCTTAAATGAGATCGTCGATGAGGTGCTGATGTTTGCCTTGAGCACACATGACTTTGAGATTGATCATCCGATTGTCACGGAAGCCACGTATGTTCCAGATGAAGGTACGTATATTCTGGTGACAGCCAAGCCGGAAGAGGATGAGAATGAGGCGGACCGCATTTCGCTGACGATCACGGCTTCTGAGGAGACAGAGGAGGACCCAGACATCATCGTTGAGTTGGATGAGGAAGACAAGTGCTTCATGTTTGCTGATTTCGAAGATGTGATTACAGTGGCACAGCGCCTGCGTTATCTAGAGATGCCTTCGACCGCCCTGTATCATTATCAGAATAAATATATTCTTTATATCTCCAAACAGGATTTTGCTGATGACATTGATTTTGAGGATGTCATGGCGGTGCTTCATGAATATGCACGTCCGACCAAGGTAACCAGCCATGTGCTTGCCGAATACGGACGCGTCATCCTGTCTGAGAAAGCGCTTGCCCAGTTGGTGAGCCATTTTGCGTAACGAACCATCGTCGGTCATACGGTCATGGACACAAAAAGCGGTGTTTCCACCCGGTCGCTCTACTTGCGATCGAAGGGGAAACACCGCTTTTATTATTTGTCCAGAGTGGAAGGGAGTTAACAGCGAAGCATCCTTCGGAAAAATTCGGTGTCGATGATCAAGCCGGGCAATACATGCTGACACAGCGAGACCATCCCGATAATCCCGGCGATCTGCTGTGGTGTGAAGCAAGACGCAAGCTCCTCTTGGCTAATCGTCACCGGATAGGGCATCGTATGGGCCAGACGGATCGACTCGGTGAGCAGCCTGCTGTGCTGAAGCTGATATTCCGGGGTCTGCACGTAAGGCTTGAGATGATCCCAGCTGGTGCCGAGAAATTCAGGATAGTACGCCAAGGCCCGGTAATCACACGCGATATCAAAAGCATGATGGGTTCCTGCTATATCTTCCAGCAGCTCTCTGATCCTGTCTGGGGCTTTGGTCGGATGCATCAGGGGGATCTCGGTATTTCCAGGAAACAAACCAGGTGGGATGGAACCGATTGCATAACCTGTTCCTAATATCGGACGGTTGCCAAGACTCTCCGCCCACGCGCTTGTGATCAACAGCAGCTTCGGATTCACATATTGAAAAGCCGACAAGGTACGCCGGAGCTGATCCAATGTCTCCGAGTCGTAATGACTCCCCCAATCGGAGCCGGGTACCTGCCAGTCGAGAGGGGGGTGGCGAAGCGATTTTGCTGCTTGCTCCATGTGAACCGTCAACATGTTGCCTCTTACCTGCTCCCAAGCCGTTATCAAGAATCGGTCAAAAAGTGCTAAGGATCGAAACAGAAAAGGAACCACAGGTACTTTTAGGACAAACTGAATATCCTGATAGAGACCTGCCAGCTGGCCTTGTGCATCTTCGGGCAAAATCTCAGGGACGCCATAGCGGTCAAGCATTTCGCATACCCCCCTCAAATTTCCAACTGTCTATTGTATGCTAGCATGTGAAGAAAAAGTCTTTTAATAAAAAAGATTTTATGCTTTACGAGAGTATGTAATTGTAATAGAATCTGTCATTGTGTTGCACCGACAATTGATACACGAAAAAGTAGAACAATTTCGAAAGTGAGGAGAAGCTATGAATCTATTCAGGAAGAAGTCGATTGTTGAATTAATCCAATCATCTGAAAATAAAGGCGCTTCCCTAAAAAAAGACCTGGGTGCATTTGATCTGACGATGCTCGGGATCGGAGCCATCATCGGTACAGGTATTTTCGTGTTGACAGGGGTGGCGGCTGCTCACCATGCGGGGCCTGCACTGGTGCTTTCGTTTGTCTTATCTGGATTGGCCTGCGTGTTTGCAGCCTTGTGCTATGCTGAATTCGCCTCTACGGTTCCTGTATCGGGAAGTGCTTATACCTATAGCTATGCGACCTTCGGGGAACTGCTGGCTTGGATTCTTGGCTGGGACTTGATTCTGGAGTACGGTGTAGCAGCCTCAGCGGTAGCAAGCGGTTGGTCCGGTTATTTCCAAGGGCTGATCGGTGGCTTGGGTGTGCATCTGCCGACTGCTCTGACCAGTGCATATGACCCGGCAAAAGGTACCTATATCGACGTGCCGGCGATTGTGATCGTCTTCCTGATTACGCTCTTATTGAACCGTGGTGTCAAGAAGTCTGCTAAGTTCAATACCATCATGGTTTTAATCAAAATAGCGGTTGTCGTTCTGTTTATTGCGGTGGGTGCTTTCTATGTGAAGCCGGAGAACTGGTCACCATTCATGCCGTTTGGTTTCTCAGGGGTAGCGACAGGTGCAGCCACTGTATTCTTCGCTTATATCGGTTTTGACGCGGTATCAACCGCAGCAGAGGAAGTCCGTAATCCTCAGAAGGACATGCCGATTGGGATTATCGCATCTCTTGCCGTATGTACACTGCTCTATATCATCGTATCTTTGATTCTTACCGGTATCGTACCGTATGATCTGCTTGGTGTGAAAAACCCGGTAGCGTTTGCACTGCAATACATCCACCAGGATTGGGTGGCCGGCTTCATCTCTTTGGGGGCGATTGCAGGGATCACGACGGTTCTTCTTGTGTTTCTCTATGGTCAAAGCCGTCTGTTCTACGCGATCAGCCGTGACGGTCTTCTGCCAAAAGTATTCTCACGCGTGAATGAAAAAACACAGACACCGGTTCTCAACTCATGGATCACAGCAGCGTTTGTCATGTTCTTCGCGGGTGTCGTGCCGTTGAATAAGCTGGCAGACCTGACCAGTATCGGTACCCTGTTCGCCTTCATCCTCGTATCCGTCGGGGTCATCGTCATGCGCAAAACCCAGCCAGACTTAAAACGTGCCTTCCGTGTGCCACTCGTACCTCTCATCCCAATCCTCGCAATTCTCTCTTGCGGGTATCTGACCGCACAGCTGCCAAGCACGACTTGGATCGGATTTGGGGTTTGGCTTGTGATCGGACTTGTTATTTATATGGTATATGGCTACCGCAACAGTGGATTGAATCGAAAATAAGCGTGTCTGGTTGTATGTGCAAATAATTAATCTTGCATATGAATAAACAAATATTCGTTTATGAAAGAGTTTTCGGTGTCCCGATAGACCAACCGAAAACTCTTTTTGTTTCCCGGACATTTTTTGGGATGAATCAAAAGAGGTGAAAGAGCGAAAGATAAAACTGCCGATAAATCCTAATAAAATAAACCTGATTGTAGGAACATGGCTGTATTCCAATATGTTATATTTTCAGGTAAAATATAGGTAAAAATGTGGAGGTATTCATATGGACAACTCATTAATCTTTTAATATATCTTAATATTGTTTAATAAAAACGAATAAAAATCTTAATAAAAAATATTTTATACTTTACGATCAAAATGAATTGTAATAGAATTTTCACGTTGGGTTGCGACATCAATCGACAATCTAAAAAGTAAAATAATTTCGAAAGCGGAGGAGAGGCTATGAACCTATTCAGGAAAAAGTCGATTACGGAGTTGATTCAATCATCAGAAAATAAAGGCGCTTCTTTGAAAAAAGAGCTGGGCGCGTTTGATTTAACGATGCTCGGGATTGGGGCCATTATCGGTACAGGTATTTTCGTTTTAACAGGGGTGGCTGCTGCGGAACATGCGGGTCCTGCACTTGTTCTTTCCTTCATCCTATCTGGACTGGCTTGTGTGTTTGCAGCATTGTGCTACGCTGAATTTGCTTCTACCGTACCGGTTTCTGGAAGCGCTTATACTTATAGCTATGCCACATTCGGGGAACTGTTGGCTTGGATTCTCGGATGGGATTTGATATTAGAATACGGGATCGCTGCCTCTGCGGTAGCGAGTGGCTGGTCCGGCTATTTCCAAGGCTTGCTTACCGGCTTTGGTGTGCATATCCCAACTGCACTGACGAGTGCGTATGACCCGGCCAAAGGAACTTATATCGACTTGCCGGCGATTTTGATTGTCCTGTTGATCACGCTCTTGCTGACCCGTGGTGTCAAGAAGTCTGCTGCTTTCAATACCATCATGGTTCTGATCAAGGTAGCGGTTGTTATTCTGTTCATTGTGGTGGGTGTCTTCTATGTGAAGCCTGAAAACTGGACACCGTTCATGCCATTCGGTTTCTCTGGTGTAGCGACTGGTGCTGCAACCGTTTTCTTCGCCTACATCGGTTTTGACGCGGTATCCACCGCTGCGGAAGAAGTACGCAATCCGCAAAAGGACATGCCAATCGGGATTATCACATCCCTCGCTGTGTGTACGATTCTCTACATCATCGTTTCCCTCGTTCTCACCGGTATCGTTCCGTATGACCAACTCGGTGTAAAAAACCCGGTAGCGTTTGCCCTGCAATATATTCACCAAGACTGGGTTGCTGGCTTCATTTCGTTGGGAGCGATTACAGGGATTACCACGGTTCTTCTCGTTATGCTTTATGGCCAAAGCCGTCTGTTCTACGCGATCAGCCGTGACGGTCTTCTGCCAAAAGTTTTCTCACGAGTCAATGAAAAAACACAGACACCTGTCGTTAACTCTTGGATTACCGCATCGTTCGTCATGTTCTTCGCGGGTGTTGTACCATTGAACAAGCTGGCTGAACTGACCAGCATCGGTACTCTGTTTGCCTTCATCGTGGTATCTGTCGGGGTTATCGTCATGCGTAAAACCCAGCCGGACCTGAAGCGTTCCTTCCGCGTACCATTCGTACCTGTGATTCCGATCCTGGCCATCCTCTCTTGCGGATATCTGACTGCACAGTTGCCAAGCACGACTTGGATCGGCTTCGGTGTATGGCTCGTGATCGGACTTGTCATCTACTTCGTATACGGCTACCGTAACAGCGGATTGAACAAACAACAGTAACATACGTCCTTGTATGCACAAATACTGACTTGCATAAAAGCGAAAATGTATTACTGAATAACCAAACAACAGCTACAAAGCCAAAGAGTCTTCGGTGGATCGTAAAGATCCTGCCGAAGACTCTTTTTGAGTTATGCCTTGCCGTTCCACTCTGCATAGAATTGCTCCAAAAACCGCTCCATAAACGCGTGCCGCTCTCCGGCAATCCGCTTGGAGGCTGGCAGATTCATCCGGTCTTTGAGCAGCAGCAGCTTTTCATAAAAGTGGTTGACTGTCGTCGTCCGTGCATTCTTATATTCATCAAAAGACTGGTGCATGACAGGGGAGAGAGTGGGGTTATACATCTCCTGTCCCACATGTCCGCCATAGGCAAAGGTACGGGCCACCCCGATCGCGCCAATCGCATCCAGACGGTCAGCATCCTGCACGACCATACCCTCCCGCGTCAAAGCTGCAACCTCTGTACCTGCCCCTTTAAACGACAGATTGGCGATAATCCCAGAGACATGTCCAATCGTCTCCTCCGCAACGCCAAGCGATTCCAACCATTCACGGGCAACCTGTGGCCCTTTGGTATCGTCTCCACCATGGAACTTGTAATCCGCAATATCATGCAAAAGCGCCGCCAGCTGCACGACAAACAAATCCACGTCTTTTTCCTGCTCTGCGATCAGCAACGCATTTTTCCAGACACGCTCAATGTGCCACCAGTCATGTCCAGAGCCTTCGCCTAGAAAAAGGGAGCGGACGTGTTCGATGGTTTGGGAGATGATACGGTCTTGGGGGGATTGGCTGGAATCTGGGGTGGGAGATGGTTTTTGATTTTGATTTGGGCTTGAATTTGAATTTGGCGTGTATGTCATGTCGTTGTACTCCTTTGTATGGAGAATTTGCTTTTCTATCTTTTTCCCTTTTGATTTTGATTCTACCACCAGTCTACACCCAACAGCTGGCAGGGAGAAGGGGGCTTTACGCGCTTCCCCCACCTTTATAAATCCCACCCAGCCCGGAAAACAGCACGGGGAACACGCTTTTGGATGCAACCTTGAATACATCTTCGAATAACCCTTTGTTGCTTCCAGTTCCCCGTGCTTTTTTCCGGGCGGCCAGTCCCTGCATCCTCGCGGATTTATACCAGTGGGAAAAGCGCGTAAAGCCCCCTTCTCCCGAACCAAAACCGGGAGACAGGGGGCTACTAAAAAAATCATCTATTCATTCTTAATCAAATAAACCATAAACTCCATCGTATCAAACTCGTCTTTTTTCAACTCTTCCAATGCCCATTCAAAATAGCTGGAATTGTGCTCATACAGACGGGAGTAGGAGTAGATCATGTTGATTGCAAGCTCGTGATCCAGCTTTTGATAATAGGCGGAAACCCCGATCAGATGCATTTTGACCAGAGCGTAGTGAAGCACCATCCCCACGTAGTCATCCCATACATCTGATGACATCATGAACGGGAAGAGTCGTGTAAAGGTGTAGTTGACCAGATAGTTCTCCATCAGATACTCATGCTGTTCCATATAAGGTGCATAATACTTCGCATAAGCTTCCTGATATCTGTCGACAGATCCGCTGATCACCTCGTTGATCTGCCTATAATACTGAAAATAACGAGGACTCACTTCCGTTTTCCACTTATTTACATAGTCTGAAGTGAGGGTCTGCAGGATGACGAATTGTGCTTCAGTACGGACAGGTAGATCGGCAAGAGCTTCAAGTACCGAGCCTCCTTGAAGCTCTTCTTTGAAGGAAGCGATGATGTCTGGGATCTCATCCATCTCTTCCAGCTCAATGACAGCAGAGAGCTTGCGGATGAAGACGCCGACGAGAAGCAGACGCTCCGGAATGGTATAAGTGCGGTTCTGCAATAGCTCGATGACAAATTCACGGAGCGGATAGAAATGCTCAGCCAAGCTTTCGTCCTCAAGCTGACGGTCGTAGAAAGACGTGTTGATCTTTTCATCTGTTTTCTCAAATTTCATCCCATCCGGGTTAAGCAAAGCAAGCCTCGCTACCTCTGGACAGGAGATCGCCCCTGACAATTCATAGTCCCCGAAGACGACATTATATTCGCGGGGATAGGTAGAACAGACGTGTGAGAGGAAACGTTCTCCTAATTTTAGTTGGAGTGAGCATAATTTATCCTGATTTAAATGAGGACAATAGCCGTCATGTCCCATTTTAATCGTGGCATATTCGGAAAAAGAGGTTTCCATTTTATTACGGCGAAGAGATTTGTAAATACGGGTTTTGAGCTTCTTATCCTTGAGAGTCTTGTACTTATCGAACGTTTTTTTATCGATCGGCACCGTCCAGCCGAAACAGCAGGTATCCTCACAGGCAGAACCCGTACATGAGAAATTTTTCATATATTCAGGGACAAGATTTAGTCTAGGCATACTACCTCCTCCATTCGACCTCCCTACTTTATCATACGAAAGTAGTAGATCAAACTTATCAAAATTCATATTATTAAAAGAAACAAATGAAAGCCCGTCAAGGAAATGATAATATGTTGCCAAGTAACTTTGTTAAAAAAGTTCAAAATAGTGAAGGGGGGCTTTTGCTTTATGGAAACAAACTTGAACGTGGTTGGTGCCGGACCTCAAGTAATGTCTTCAGTCCCAGAGCAAAAAGAGCTTCAACGAGTTTTAACAACTAGAGATCTCGTCATTTTCGGCATGGTGTTCATGTCTCCCGTCGCAGCACAGATTTTATACGGTTCGTTGGTTCAAGGTTCACAAGGGCATGCCGTGCTCGCCTACCTATTTGGTTTAGTTGCAATGATCTTTACTGCTTATTCTTACGGCAAAATGGCATCGGCTTATCCTTCTGCAGGATCAACTTACGCGTATACGGCGAAAGCCATCCACCCTTATCTTGGTTTCTTATCTGGATGGGCGATTCTCTTAGACTATATGCTGATCCCGATGATCCTGTACAAAACCGGAGCGCTGTTCATGGGGGAACTGATCCCCGGAATCCCGATGTGGGCGATGCTGCTGCTGTTCGTCCTGCCGGTTACCGTCATCAACTACTACGGATCACAGCTCAGCTCCCGATTTAACTTCTGGATGATGATCGTCATGCTGGCCAGTATCGTACTGTTCGTCGGCTATGCGATCGTGGCACTGTCCAATGGAGTAGGGGTGGGGCAAGTCTTCGCTCTGCAAGGCATCTATAATGAAATGACCTTCTCATGGGATGCGCTGATTGCCGGAACATCGATTGCGGTCTTGTCCTATCTCGGGTTTGACGCCGTTACCACGATGGCCGAAGACTCCAGCGTAACAGGCAAAACAATCGGTCGTGCAGCGGTTCTCTCTTGCGTGGCAACTACTCTTGTGTTCATCCCGCAGGTATACTTTGCTATCCTGGTGATTCCTGATTTCAACTCCTTCCAGTCTCCAGACACGGCGTTCTTCGAAGTGGCGACAGCAGTTGGCGGGCCGTTCTTGGCGACCATCGTTACTTTGGTTATCGCCATCTCTGGTATTTCCACCGCACTGGCGGGTCAGGCTTCTGCATCGCGTGTTCTGTTCGGAATGGGCCGTGACCGTGTGCTGCCTGGTTTCCTGGCCATCCTGCACCCGAAACACAAAACACCGATGTATGCCATCCTCGTGATGGGTGTGCTCGGATATATCGGTTCCATCCTGATTGATCTCAACACCTTGTTCCTCATCACCGTATTCGGTGCACTCGTCGGCTTCATCTGCGTCAACCTGTCTGTATTTACCGAGTACTTCATCAAACGGAAAGAACGCACAGGCATGGGGCTGATCACCAACCTGCTTTTCCCGCTGATCGGATTGATTGTCTGCGGTTATATCTTATACGGTATGGATACAATCGGCAAGATGGTAGGTATTGGCTGGCTCGTTATCGGCGCTCTGTTCCTCGCTGCGACGACTGGCGGGTTCAAGCGTTTACCGGGTAAATTCGATCTGTAATTCACAATAAAAGACCCTTTTGGATAGCCAAATCACCTTCACCAAAAGAAGGGGAGAGGAGGGGTTATCCAGAAAGGGTCTTTTCCTTATTACTTATTAATGAACGCTTGGGGTAAGACATATGACGATATCATCACTTGTGTATATCCGATTGTCTACATTCGTACAATCTTACGTCTATAGATCCCGATACGAATCCCGGATCATCAAAAACTCATCCAGATTCTCCAAGAACGCATCCACAAGCACAGGGTCAAAGTGACGGCCGCTCTCTTCCTGGAAAAAGTCCAAAATCCGATCCAGCTGCCAGGCCGGCTTGTAGACCCGTTCGCTGCCGAGTGCATCAAATACGTCGGCTACCGCTGTAATCCGCGCATAGATATGGATGTCATCTCCGGCGATTCCCCGTGGGTAGCCGGTACCGTTCCATTTTTCGTGGTGTTCGTGGGCGACGACGGCGGCGGCCCGCATGATGTGGCGGTGGGAGTTCTTGAGCAGGTTGTAGCCGATGATGGTATGGCGCTTCATGATGTCATATTCTTCATCGGTCAGCTTGCCTGCCTTGTTGAGCACCGAGTCAGGGATTGCGACTTTGCCGATATCGTGCATAGGGGAGACGATCCGTAACAGCTCTGCCTCCTCATCGGACATGCCGATATGACGGGCCAGCAGGTAGGAATACTCGGCGACGCGCTTGACGTGGTTGCCTGTTTCCTTGGAGCGGGTTTCACCGATTTCACCCATGCTAAAAATAATCTCTTTCTGCGTCTCTTCGATCTCATTGGAGAGCATCGCCGCTTCGAGAGATTTACCGGTGTAGGAGGCGGCGAGGGTGAGGTATTCCAAGTCCTTCTGGGTGAAGACGCCGCTTGAGGTACGCTTGTTAATCGCTTGGTATGCGCCCATGATCTGACCTTCGCTATTCTCAAACGGGATGCAGATGATGGACTTGGTGCGGTAGCCAGTCTGACGGTCCACCTCTTGATTGAAGCGGGGGTCCTGATAGGCGTCATCGATGTAGACGGGCGCATGGTTCTGGACGGAGTAGCCGACCACGCCTTTTTGCGCGGGAACACGGATTTCATCGACACCGTGGGCGACCCGTGTCCATAATTCATTGTTCTTTTGATCCAGAATCCACAGGGTGCAACGATCAGCACTGATCAGTTCACGCCCCATGTCGGCCATCAGCATCAACAGCCGATCGAGTTGCTTCTCGGATGCGATTTTGGCTGCGTAGGAAAAGATGACTTTCAGTGTCTGCTCGGGTGTCAAATCATCTTTGATGGTCTGTTGCATGACCATGGTTTCACCTCCAAGTTTTCTTAGGAGAAGGTTAGGGGCTTTGATTGCTGGAGGAGTTTTATCCCGTGTTCGGACAATTCGCCCTCAAAGCGTTCGATCTGATCAGGGACATGCATGGCATAGATTTTATGGTAGACAGAGGGTGGATAGTAGTTGAGCACCTGCTTCAGACTCGCATGCACAGCATTCTTTTCGGAGGAAGGCTCCAAATCATGAAAAATCGCGACGGTCTGTGAATTGATGTGATCCCTCAGTGAGCTTTGTTCGATATGCTTGATGTCACTGGTGAACAGCAGATTGCGCCCGCTGCTGAGGTTGGTAATCTTGAGGGCAAAGCTGTGCATATCAATGCAGTGAAGATCGCTCGTATCAATCATCGTCAGCTCATAATCGTTAATCGTACAGGTATACTCACGGGCGCTGGTGTTGGGGATGATCCGTATCTCACAATAATCGGAAAGATCAAGCCCACTGGTGCATAAGCCGGCACGCAGCACCTGGGTAAACAGTTCCTCTTGGGACTCCATCATGATTAGCATGGGTCTGTACGGCTTGTGCTTCCCGTCTGAAAAATTCCAATAACAGCGCAGGAGCAGCTCCTCCAGCCCGCCCACATGATCAGAATGAAAATGAGTGATGAAGATAGAATCGACTTGCGTGTGGTGGAATCCGGCTTCCTTCAGGCTGTATCGCAGGGTGGTCCCGGCATCCAGCAACAGATTGTGGTCCCCCAGTTGAAACAGGTAGTTATTATGAAAAAAACGGTCGGAGAAGGCTCCCCCGATCCCCAGTGGCGTGACGATCAATGGTTTCACCTCATTTGGTAGACGCCTGTTGGTTTATGTATCCATAACTCTATGGCTATTGTACCAAACTGTCTAGGTCATATCTGCCTGTGGAAGAAAAATTTTCGATAAAAAATTCCGATTAAATTCCAATCTCCTGTATAATATGTAATGTTCGAAAAACTACTTTTTTAGATCAAATGGGGGAGTGAGGATGATTCGTTTGGCCCGTAAGCTTTTGACCCCCGTCCTGCTCGTTCTGGTCATTGGAATGATGTTTCAGTTCAACACCTTCCATATGATGGAGAATACGTACTACGATCAAATGACCAGAGAGGTGCGGGCAGCAGACTCGCAGATCGCGGTAATTGGCGTGGATGAGACGAGCCTGGAGAATATGGGGCGATGGCCGTGGCCAAGGTCGATGCATGCAGATCTGGTGGATCGGCTGACCGAGGCCGGGGCAAAAGGTATTTTTCTTGATTTATTATTTTCAGAGCCTTCGGAAGACAGCGCAGAGGATGAACGCATGCAACAAGCGATCCAGGATCGGCCCCATGTGATCATTCCGAGCGCGTTTTTGTTTGAAGAGAGGCAGGATGTGGAGAACGGGCTTCAATATAAAAGCATCCTTGCGCCGATCTACTCCCTCACTGAAGAGCAGCATGCACACATCAATGTGTTGCCGGACCGTGGCGAAGTCGTGCGGCAGATTCTCTTGGGAGTGCCCATCGAGGGGCAGACATTGATGCCTGCCGTCGATGTGCGGATGGCTAACATGCTGCTGACACCAGATCAGCAGATCAGCTATGCCGATGGAGTCTGGAAGCGAGGTGACCAGGCGCTCGTCACCAATGGTCGCAACCAGGTCTACTTCAGCTATGCCCAGCTGCCGGGGGAATTCGGCCCGGTATCGTACTTTGATGTGTACAATATGGACCCGGATGCGATGCGTGCTTATTTTCAAGATAAGCTGGTGCTGATCGGGCCTTATTCTCTGAGCCTTGGTGACCAATACCTGACACCGATGAGCAGTACGACCAAAATGTATGGGGTCGAGATTCATGCCAACATGATTCAGGCGTTGGTGGAAGGTGCGTTCTATACCGTGGCTGAAGGGGAGAGCGGATGGATTGGCTGGCTGATCATCGCCCTCTTGATCACCGTACCGTACTGGCTGATGCAGAGACTGTCGGCAAAAGGTTCCTTCTTTTTATTTGCCGGGTTGATGATTGGCTATACACTCTTCGTGATCGGTGTGTTTGTCTACGGGAAGCTTCTGCTGCCGTTTACGTATCCGACGATGGCGATTGTCAGTGTCTATGTCTGGTCCGTGGTCAGCCGTTATGTGAGTGAGCGCCGTGAGCGCAACCGTGTGACCTCATTGTTCAGCCGTTATGTGTCCCAACAGGTGGTAGATGAGCTGCTTGCATCCGAAGCGGCACAGAGCCTGGGTGGTACACGCAAACACGTCAGCATCATGTTCGTCGACATCAGGGGCTTCACTACGCTGTCTGAGCAGATCGAGCCAGAAGAAGTGATCGGGGTGCTCAATGAATACCTCGACCTTGGGACGCGCGCGGTGTTTGCCCATGAAGGGACACTGGATAAGTTTATCGGGGACGGCATCATGAGTATTTTTGGTGCGCCCCATACGATTGAAAATCATGCAGAGATGGCGGTTCGTGCCGCACTTGCGATGAAGCGCGGGTCAGCCGAATTGGCAGAGAGATTGAATCAGACTTACGGGTACTCGGTCTCATTTGGGATCGGAATCAATACAGGTGACGCGGTCATCGGTAACATCGGCTCCAAGAACAGGCTTGACTATACCGCAATCGGTGACACCGTCAACATGGCCGCCCGCCTGGAATCCAACTCCAAAGCGGGACAAATTCTGATCAGCCAGTCCACCTATGACCTGGTCAAAGACCTGTTCGAGATTGAGGAACTGGGCGAGATCAAGGTCAAGGGGAAAGAGAAACCCGTCATGGTGTACCAAGTGCAAGGAGAAAAATAAGGAAAGAGGGGATGGAGTTGTCGCGATCATTCATGATGCGGCCTGTGACTCTGCTTCTGCTCATCTGCGCGATGCTAATCACGAGCATCGCGCCGGGGCTGGCTGCCGCTGCAGATACGACGAGGGTCGCCAAGCTGACCAGCCTGAAGGGCACTGTCAATGTGAAAAAGGCTGGCGGGCAGAAGCCGTTCAAAGCGTTTCTCAACATGGCACTGGTCAAAGGCGACACGCTGACCACAGGTGCAGACGGCAGTGGTACACTGACGCTGGACAATGGCAGCAAAGTCAATGTAGGAAGCAACTCGACGATCCTGATCAGCAATCTTGCCACCAATCAGAAAGGCGGCAAGGATACATCGATCAAGGTGGTCAACGGCCAAGTCTGGTCCAAAGTCCAAGGAATCACCAACGCCAACGATAATTATAAGTACGAAACACCCACTGCCGTGATGGGGATTCGCGGAACGCTTTTATTTGTCAAAGCAGAACAAAAACAATCCGGCCTGTGGGTGACAGAAGGCGCGGTAAGTGTCGCCAAGCCGTCGACACCACAGAATCAGTCGTTGGTCATAGCCGATCAGACCGTGCAGGCCAACGCAAGCGGTATCCAAGGATCTGTGATCAATGCCAACCAACTGGTGCAACAGATCGATCCGGGCATCCTGCCTGCGGCGACGCAAGATATTATTCAGGCCGTCTATGAAATCAAAAACAACCAAGCGCCGGTTGGTACGGGCAAAGGGCTTGCCAACAAGTTTTTGGAACAGGCCGAAGCTTTCGTTAACGAGGCGAAAAAGAAAGACCCGCAGATTCCTGTACCGCCTGACTTTTCACAAGTAGTTAAGGATGTCAGTACGAAGATTCAAGAGCATCTGAAAAACAATCCAAATCCACCTGGTGTCACACCACCAGCCCAAGTGCCGACGACCACTCCTCCGGGAACCCAACCACCAGCCACTCCACCCGGCAATGGCGGTTCGGGGGGCGGCGGTAACAGCGGCGGGGGAGGAGGAGGCGGTGGTGGCGGCGGAAGTGAACGTCCAACCATCACAGGACTCCTTGTCAACTCTTCCCGATCTGTACTGAACACAGGCGATAGAGAAGTGTTCTCCGCTGTTGCGGCATTCAGCGATGGCACGAGCCAAGAAGTATCGAATCGGGCGACATGGAGCACCTCCAATTCCGAGATTGCCACGATCAGTCCAAATGGAGTTTTGCAAGCCAATAAAGCGGGTCAGGTGACTGTCACCGCTCTGTACCAGAATAAACTCGCAAGCAAGACCATCACGATCCAAGAAGTGGTGCAGCGACTCTCGATCAGTCCGAACCAAGCGACCCTTCAACGGGGTGAGCAGCAAGCCTTCAGCCTGACGCTCACTCACCCGAACGGCACGGAAAAAGATGTAACCAATCAAGCACGCTGGTCCGTCTCCGACCCGGAAGTGGCGAATGTGTCCAAGGCAGGTGTGGTCACCGCGAAAAAAGCGGGCAAGTCCACCACGGTGACCGCTGTATATCAGGGTCTGCAAGCGACGGCCACTATCAACGTGCATGCACCGGAAGTAACGGTGAAGGGCCTCAGCATCAGCCCGCAAGAAGCAACGATGCTAATTGGGGAGGGCACCTCCCTGCGGGTGAGCGCCACCTATTCAGATGAGACCCAGCAGGATGTCACCCGCGAGGCAAGCTGGAGCGTGGCTGACCCGTCTGTAGCGACTATCTCACAGAGTGGGGGAGCACGTGGTCTGGCAGCAGGCTCCACCACCGTCACAGCCACTCTCGGCGACAAAACGGCAACAGCCCGTCTGGTTGTAGCGGCTCCGCCTACACAGCCACCTGTGCAGGAGCCTACCGTGGAGACGGTAGATGTAGATGTTGCCCCAGACAAGACCGTGACGATCAGCGGTACAGCCAGCGACTCTGAGGCGGTCATCATCACCCTGATCAACGGAGGAACAGAAGTAAGCCATACCGTCCAAGTGGTGAATGGCAGCTTTACCTTCACTTCTGCCACACTTCAATCAGGCAACTGGAGCTACAAAATTGAAGCGGTCAAAGGAACAACCCGCTCCAAGCCCAAAACAGGTGTGGTTGACCTGACAGCACCGATTGTCCATGGCATCATGACCGCCATCGACGATACGCATCTCAAGCTTACTTTTAATGAAACACTCGACAAGGCCTCCGCCGAGACGGCTGTCAACTATACACTCGGCGGTACAGGCGGCCTCAGTGGTCACCCAAGTGCAGCGGTGCTTGACGCCAATGGCAATGGTGTCCTCCTGACGATCCCGTCACTGGCCGCAATCATGGGCGGCACAACCGTCACCGTCACGGTGCAGGGTGTCAAGGATGTGGCAGGCAACTCAATCACTGTTGGCCAAAACAAAGCGATCTACACCAAGCCTGCTGATGAGACAGAGATTGATTTTGTCATCAAAGGTACGCCAGCCACAGATGGGAACGCCTCGATTGAGCTTGCTTACCAACCTGCTGGCTCGATCGGCTACGAACCGATTCCGCTCAACTACCATACCAGCGTAGAGGCGGGAGAGGTGCATATCCGTCTGGAGAATCCGACCATCAGCGCTGACCGTTATCACGTGATGATTACAACCAATGGATATGTGTTCACACGGGTACTGTCAGCAGCGGAGCTGAATGAACCAGTCGTATTTACCGCAGACGCGACCTATGTTCCGCTCCATATTCAGATCGCGCAGGCAGGCAATACACTCAGCTTCCAAAAAATCGGCCTGTATGCAGTGGATACCCAAGGCTACTCGACAGTCGGTCTGACCGTGCCATTCGGGGTCCGTGTACAGCCAGGAGCGTATAATCTGCAAATCAATGCAAAAACAGCCAATGCGCTCTACCAGCTCTATAAAATCGGTGCGGTGATTGACAGCAGTCATCCTCTGTTGAATGTGTACGCAGCGGAAATGGCGGAAGTGACGCTGGATATGACCAATTGGGCAGAGGTTCCATTCACGCTAGATGGGGTGGCTGCCCTGCCGGAGACCCATCATTTCAGCAGAACGTACGAGACGTATGCAGAGGGTGGCGAGTACAGCAAGCTTTATCTGAGCAAAAATGCTTATGATGACCTCTTGCTCAGCTACCAAACCGAGGAAGGCTACCGCTATACCTATAGCGTGCCAGACCTGCTCGCTAACCAGAATCAGACGATCTCGCTGAGTAATCATCTCCGTGTCGTCGCGAAGTGGCGCAACGGCATCAACTTACCAGACCTGCTCGAATTCGGGCTTCGTCTCAATCCGGATGTACCACTGGGGAATTTCGCAGAGGTACTGGCGATTCAGGACGAATACGGACACAATCTGATTCGGATGACCGAGCCAGAGGGCGGTATGCTGAATGGTTCTGTTGAGATCATGACCGAGACCGAAGACAGATTCAGCCGCGATCTTCGTGGCTTTGATTACAGCCAAGTGAAGCTGGCCGATGTGTTAGCAGATGTGAATGGATTAATCAGGCTTAGATTGCTGATGGAACAAGGGCCGATTCCGGTCTTCCCGTATTCTACGATTGTCGTGGTGGAAGACGGTGAACTGCCACCACCGCAGGGACTGCCTGTGATCGAGACCACAGAGGTTCTAACCAATATGGACGGCACGGTCACCTTCACAGGGACGACCACCAACACGCAGAAAGTAGAAATCGCACTCACCACCGGCGGCCACACCAGCTATGAGCTTGTGTATACCGAAAACGATACCTTCACCTACACCACCCCGGTGCTGGCAGAAGCCAATTATGCCTACGAGATCATCGGTTACCAAGGCGAAGATCGCTCCGAACCGAAATCGGGAATGATCGACCTGCTCCGTCCAAGTGTGAACAGACAGCTTACGGTCATCGACGATACGCATGTGAAGCTGACCTACTCCGAGCCAGTCGATGAGACAACCGCGCTCCCTGCAACGAACTATTCGGTTACCATTCAGGGAGCAAACGGAAGTATGACAGCGGATGCGAACGATGTCGGTATCTCTTCCGATCTGACACAGGTCACCCTGACGATTCCATCTATGTCCTCAATGGGGGAACTGCAGAAGCTGACGGTCGTAGTCCAGCATGTCAAAGACAAAGCAGGCCACACCATCGGTACACAGAACGAGGCTGTCTATCCATACAACATCGAGGTGCCGGAGAATGAAGCATGGTTCGTGATCAAAGGCACACCAGCGCTCACAAACCAAGCCGACATCAACGTGACGTATAAAAATGACAGCGGAGATTATGACACGCTCCCAGGAGCTGCTGTGACGACTCTGGAGAATGGCGAAGTGCACGTGAGAGTCGACCGCAGTGCATGGAACAGCCTAGAGGTGACTACCTTCCATACAGCCATCCTGACTAATGGATATCTGTTCCACCGTGATGTGGATGTGACTGCATTGGCCAGTCCGGTTGTTTTTGAAGTGGATGAGACCTATCTGCCGTTCGCATTGAGCGTCGAGGGTGACAGCGGAACGGTCGTCACCAGTCATTACTCGGTCAACATTCCAGATGCGGCAGGCTACGCCAAGACGGAGCTGCTGATCCCGGCAGGTACCAAGGTTCCAGCAGGGACTTACAATGTCCACGCTGGATTCCATACCGATTCCAATGCGTATCAGGTATACAAACTCGGCGGAGTGATCGACAGCACGCATCCAACCATCGAGATCACTCAAGCAGAACTGGCTGAAGTAACATTGAACCTGAACAATACGAGCGGTGTGCCAATGACACTGGGAGGAGTGGAAGTTCTTCCGTTCTACCGGAATCAATTCCGCCAGCCGTATGTCCTCTCATTGGAAGGGGTCACCTTCGACAAGCTGTTCATCTCTGATGGATACTATCCAACATTCAATGCCTACTACAGATCAGAGGACGGCTACCAATACCGGTTCCAAAAAAGCTATGCCAGCCTTCAGGAACTGTTCGTGATGAACATGGATACCGATTTTGCCATCCATGCTGATTGGTACCCAGGCGGCAACATCGCGGGCCACGTGGCGAACACTGCGATTACGCCGGATACCACCGCGTCAACCATTCCATATAACGTGAATCCGAGCGACCCACTCGATCGTTTCTCTGACATTTACGTCATGGATGGTTACATGAACCATCTGACACTCACCACACCACAGGACACCGACGTACTGGCAAAAGCGGCCCTTCAGGCGGATGGGCAGGTTTATTCAAAAGAATTGTCCTATGCTGATTTTGGGACTATCACCTTCGGAGATCTGGCTCCGGGAGTAAGCGGCTATGCTGTACTGACTCTCAAAGTGCTGGAAGGTCCGATTGAGGTTGAGGAATACAGCACTCCGCTCTTCATCGAGGCAGATGGTGGTGAGCTGCCGATTCTCTACCTCTATAACCCTGAATACCCAATCGAGGTGACCGTAGGGGAGACCAAGCAGCTTCAGCTTCACAAAATGCTGGCAAATGAATCGAACGAACCAGTCAACAGCAGTGAGGTTGTCTGGACCAGTGACTCACCTGAGATTGCCACGGTAGATGCTAATGGCGTCGTGACCGGAATCGCTTCGGGTACGGCCTTGATCCATGGGTCTTATGAGGGACATTCCTGGGAGGGGGATATCACTGTCACAGAAGCGGGGCCACCGGATGATTCTGACTCTGTGACATTTGACTCCCTGTCCGCAAGCAACCCTTATACAACCGCATTCTCCGACTACACACTGGGGCTTACAACCAGCTCTACAGGTGAGTTGGAGTCGGGTTCCTCGATCGTTGTCGAGCTGGTCTCAGGTGATTATTTCCGTGAAGATGTAAGGGCACAGGTCAACGGCGTTACTGCTGATGTCGGACGCGATCCATACAGCTTATCGATTCTAGTGCCGCCGACGGTCTCGATCGGAGCGAATGAGTCCTTTACCGTGACCATCAGCAATGTGGTACATGATGCGACCCCGAACAATATCTCATGGCGCGCCGCAACCAGTGCTGATACGACTGCGGCCACCAAAGAGCTTATGATCGAACCATCCAGCTCAGATGACACGGATAGCCTGAACGATGCACATTCGATGCTGGAGATTGATTTTAACGGAAGCGACACAGCAGATAGTGTCACCCAGGATGTCTATCTGCCAAGCACAGGGGAGGCAGGTACCAGCATCACTTGGTACTCAACCGAGCCGACTGGCATGGACAGCGCAGGTCACATCTTCCGTCCGGCCTATGGTCAATCCGATGTGCCTGTCTTACTGAAAGCATTCCTCACACGGGGAACCGCAGGGATGACCAAGGAATTTTACCTGACCGTCAAACCTGTCACGGAAGCAGAAGCGATTGAAGAAGCGAAGAATGCACTCACGATTCCTGTGAATCTGGATGCCGTATTTGAGAATCTCGAACTGCCACTGACAGGACACTACGGATCGACAATCACTTGGGAATCCTCGGATGATGGGATCATCTCCATTGGCGGCATCGTCATCCGTCATGCCCTGCTTGACGTTAATGTGACTCTGACAGCTACGATTCAGTTGGGAGACAGCACCGTTACCAAGACATTTAACGTGAAAGTTCTGAGTCTTATTTCGATCTGATCAACTAACCCAACCCGAGAGGAGCAATCATGAAACGAACAGCCCATCTCTTTTGCAAAACCCTGCTGCTCGCCAGTCTGCTCCCGTTAGCCGGCAACGCGACAGCCTCTGCCGAGATGCTCTACCATGTCAGTCAGACCGACGTGAGTACACAAATCTATGGTCTCGGGTACTCCCAAGGCCGCATCTACTACAGCGAGGAAGGCACCCATACCCTTGGCGTGCTTTCCTCCCTCCAACAACCCAGTCAACAGTTGACCACCGACACCACAGCCCTGCTGCAGCCAAAAGGCATCGCCATCGACAGCACAGGCAACCTCTACGTCGCCGACAGTGAGCACAACCAGATTCGCAAGGTGACACCAGATGGTCAGATCACGGTCTTCGCGGGAAGTGGAGAGGGTGGCTTCGCTGACGGCCCTGCTGCTTCTGCACAGTTTCACCAACCGAGTGACTTGACCTTTGGCCCGGACGGCTCCTTGTATGTGGCAGATACGCTCAATCATCGCATCCGCAAAATGGACGCCGCCGGAACGGTCACCACTATCGCCGGGGGCGGCACAGAAAAAGATGCTGACGGCTGGTTGATCGGAGGCTACCAAGAGGGCAAAGGAGGCGCCGCCCGCTTTAACGAGCCGACGTCAATTGCTTTCGATGCTACAGGCAAGCTCTACGTGGCTGACACAGGCAACCAACGCATTCGCCAGATCACCCCAGACGGCACGGTCACCACGCTTGCAGGCTCCGGTACGGAAAAAATCGAAGGCCGCTACATCCAAGGCGGCTATCAGGACGGCAAAGCCAGCCAAGCAAAATTCAACTCACCGCTCGGTCTGACTGTCGCCAAGAACGGTACCATCTATGTCGCCGATACTTGGAACAACAGCATCCGTGCCATCAGCCCGCAAGGCAACGTCACCACCATCGCCGGAAGCCCGCAGAATGGCAAGGTGGACAGCTGGGGAGTGGAAGCCACGCTGGATGGCCCGACCGATGTCATCGTCACCGAGGATGGCAGCCTGCTCGTTGCCGACCGTTGGAACCGTGCAATCCGCCAGCTTCAGCCGATCAACCTGCCGAATCTGACCCATCCAAGCGATGTCCGCGTCGTCATCGGCACCAAGCCGCTTCTGCTCAAAACCAAGCCGAGCATCATCGAAGGCTCCACTTATGTACCGCTGCGTGAGATCGCCGAAGCGCTGCAATTCCAGGTGACCTACGATACCGCCACCAAGGTGATCACCCTCACCAAAGGCACTTATCAAAAAACACTGCAGCCCGCCGATGTCAAAATCAGCGGAAACCGTTCCATCGTCAAGCTGCGCCAGCTCGAAGACCTCCTGCAGATGGATGTCAGCTGGATCAACCGCTACCGTCTCGCCGTCTTGACCGCCAAACCGGAACCCAAGCAGCAGTAGATAACAGGCCATAGTGGCTGCTCACAACGAAAAAAGCTCCCTGCACGTAACCATGCAGCGGAGCTTTTCCAATTTCTGACCCGGTCAGTGATCGTTCCAGAGTGAGCCGAATACGCTGATGGGGGAACACCCTGTTTTTCGAAAAAGAAGGGAGTAGCTGCTGTGGTCCAAACGTACTGGGGAGTCGATTCGGCCCAAGCTGTCAATGAACAGCTCTACAACTGCGTCGTACAGAACTATGGGAAACCAGCATACTGGGGGCGGTACATGCGTACGATTCCCGGCGTCAATGACGGGCTGACCCCACAGGAGATCCAATTCCTGCGTCAGCGTGGGATTAAGATCCTGCCGATTTACAACAATTTCCGTGGGGCGATCGGATACAACCAGGGTCAGCTCATCGCCCGCCAAGCGATCGCCCGCGCTCGGGTGCTGCAAATCCCCCAAGGCGTCACGATCTTTGCCAACATCGAAAAATGGTTCCGCGCTGATGCGGCATGGCTGCGCGGATGGGTCGACGCTTTTTTCCCGTCTGTTTATACCCCGGGCTTCTATGCCAACCCGAGGCAGGGTCCGTTTAACTTCGCCTATTGTACAGCCGCCGCAGGCAATCCGCGCGTCCGCCAGCAAGCCATCATCTGGAGCAGTGAACCGCGCACAGGAGCAAGCAGAAGAGGGGACGCACCAGCGTTCAATCCAGCCAAACCAACCTGTGCGGCCAATGTCTACGGCTGGCAATACGGTGAGAGCGCCCCGCTGTGTCCGATCGACACGAACCTGATTACGGAAGATTTGTACCGGAAGCTGTGGGTCTGAGTTAGCAGGGAAGCACCGGATCGACAAGGGAAGTGTGAGAGGCGCGCAACATCAAAAACCCCGCGAAATCCATCGGCATCGGGCGGTACACCTGTACACGCTTACAAATGGATATGCGGGGTTTCCTATTAGGCTGCGGTGCTGCACTGTCCATACGATACATCATCAGCATGACTAAAGCAGGTCTGAATCCTTGTCGACCCGCTTCTCATCGTAGCTGGCAATCAGCAGCAGGGCAGGCTCTTCTCCGATATTCGTCACAAAATGGGGCACACAGGATTTCCACGAAAACGTGTCACCCTCGTGCAGTACAGCCGAATCCTCACCCTGCTCGGCCCGAACCGTCCCCTTGAGCACATAATGAATCTCTTCCCCACTGTGCGAATGAGGCTCAGGCTCAGTCGGTGACCCCGGTGGAAGCTCCAGCAGCAGCAGCTTGAGACTGCCTTCCTGTCCCAGATGCTCGACCCGAATTTTGTTTTTGCCAAAAAAGCTATGGGCGCGTTCATCACGGCGAACGATATTCATGCGGTCTTCTTTTTCCAAGAGAAGATAGGCGAGGGGCACATTCAAAAACTTGGCGATGCTGTCCAGCGTGGCAATCGACGGGGATGTCTTGTTGTTTTCCACGTGGCTCATAAAGCCCTTGGACAAGCCTGTCCCTTCACATAATTGGGCGATGGTTATATTTTTGCGCTTGCGGATCGCGCGGATCGTGGAACCGATGTCCATAAGATTCTCTCCTCATACACGTAGAAACCTGTTTTCTCTATCGTAATATAAAGTATACTCGATTTGAATCGAGTTTTTACATACAAAACAAAAGTTTTTATTACAAAAAATGTGATTGACAGATATCAACGGGAGATGATACATTGTAGGTGTCAGATAACGAACAAAGTTTTTTAGGAGAAAACAAAGAGGAGTGACCTGGATGAAGTGCTAGCTTGGCAGCATCTCTTTTTTTGGCTCATAAGTTTTGTAATATGAATATAATATTTATAATAAGAAAGGTTGATAATAAGATGAATAACGCAGCTTTGACAGTATTACGAGTAGTAGTGGGGATTATTTTTGCGGCGCACGGTTTTGCGAAGTTCCAAATGGGTTTGGATAATGTATCCGGCTGGTTCTCTTCTATCGGAATTCCGGGCTTCCTGGGTTATGTGGTAGCTGTTCTGGAGCTTGTCGGCGGTATTGCCTTGATCGTAGGTCTGGGTACCCGTGTCATCTCCGCAGCACTTGGCTTTATCATGATCGGCGCGATCATTACGGTAAAAGGCGGCAACGGCTTGATGGGTGCGGACGGAGCAGCAGGCTATGAATTCGACTTGGCTTTGCTCGCGATGCTGGTCGCTCTGGCTATGGCAAAAGGAAGTGCACTCTCTGTAGACGGCTTGTTGTTTGGTAAGAAATCCAGCACAGAAGTAAAGGGATGATCAACGATGATGCCTGCATTTTTTATCTGTCACGGTGCGCCTCTCTTGGCGATCCAAGAGAATGAGTACACCGCACACCTGAAGCAGCTCAAGAACGGACTTGCGGCTAAGCCAAAAGCGATTGTTGTGTTCTCTGCCCACTATGAGCGCGAGGTAACGACGATTACGTACCGTGACGATGTGTACGAGACCGTATATGATTTTTACGGATTCCCAGATGAGCTGTATCAGATCAAGTATCCGGCACGCGGCTCTAAGCAGGTGGCTGATCAGATGGCAGAGCTGTTCCGTGAAGAGGGAGTAGCATTGCAGCTGGATGCCCAGAGTGGTCTTGATCACGGGACATGGGTGGTGCTTCATCACATGTACCCGCAGGCTGAGATTCCGGTCATTCAGGTGTCGGTTAATCTGAATCTGCCGCCGGCTGAACAATACCGCATCGGGCGTGCCTTGCGCAGCTTGCGGGAGCAGGATGTACTGGTGATCGGCAGTGGTGGGACGTCCCACAATCTGCGCAGTATCGATTGGAGTGCGACCGAGCCGGCTGATTGGACCGTCGCATTTGACGACTGGGTGATCGACAAGGCTCGGGTCTGGGATACAGCAGCCTTGTTCGACTACGAGCAACAGGCACCATATGCCAAGATGGCGGTGCCGCGTGCCGAGCACTTTGTCCCATTCTTCCTCGCGATGGGGAGTGCCGACCGCGGGAAGGAAGCAGGCGGCGCCAACCATACACAGGTGACCCACCGCAGTTATGAATATGGAACCTTGAGTCATATTGTATTTTGCTTTGAATAAAAGCAGTCCACAATAAAAAAGGTGGCTTGTCCGACATCGGATGAGCCGCCTTTTTTTCTTAACATTTCTACCTTGATACGTGACAACCTTTCTGGATATAATCAGGGGATGAAAAGAAATGGGAGGGAGAACGGCTTTTATGTTCCGATTACACCCTGCCCAGACCCTTGTATTAGGATTTGCCGGATTGATTATGGCCGGCGCACTTCTATTGATGCTCCCGATTGCGACGCAAGACGGACAGGGTCTTGGTTTTGTGGATGCGCTTTTTACAGCCACGTCAGCGGTATGTGTGACTGGCTTGGTTGTGGTTGATACAGGATCGACGTTTACGAAGTTTGGACAAATCCTGCTGCTGTTTTTGATCCAGATGGGGGGCTGGGGGGTCCTGACCTCAGGAGCCTTGATGTTTATTCTGGCCGGTAAAAAAATCGGACTTCGGGATCGGCTGCTGTTGCAAAGCTCTTTGAATCTCATATCGATTCAGGGGGTCATCCGGCTGATTCAGCGCATCGTCGTACTCACGCTGATAATTGAGTTGGTTGGGGCGGTGTTTCTGACCTTGCGTTGGGCACAGGAGATGCCTTTTGCTCAGGCGGTGTACCGTGGCGTGTTTTACTCTATATCGTCGTTTAATAATGCGGGATTCAGCTTACGACCGGACAGCCTGACCCCGTGGGCCAACGATCCGGTCATCATCTCGGTCATTACGACCTTGTTCATGATCGGGGGGCTTGGCTTTACCGTTGTTCTGGATCTGCTGGACAAGCGTTCCTTCCGCAAGCTGTCCCTGCATTCCAAGCTGACGATCAGTATGACCTTGGCGCTCAGTCTGTTTGGGATGATCATGATTTTCTTGCTGGAGTTTCGGAATCCGCATACCTTGGCACCACTCAGCTGGGATCATAAGTTTTGGGCGTCCTTTTTCCATGGGATGGTACCTCGTTCATCCGGATTTAATTCGATTGATATGACCCAGATCCTGATTCCGACACAGGTGGTCGTGATGGGTCTGATGTTCATCGGGGCTTCCTCTGCATCGACGGGCGGTGGGATCAAGGTTACGACATTCTCCCTGATGATTCTGGCACTCTGGTCGGTGCTGATGAACCGTGAGCATGTCCATGTATTTCGCCGCAGTATTCCGTGGAGCCTGATTACGAAGGCGTTCGCCATTGTGGTCAGCGGGATTTTGTTCGTGTTTTTCTTTTTCTTCTTGCTGACGATTACAGAGGATGCGCCGTTCTCGATGATCTTGTTTGAGACGATCTCTGCATTCGGGACGGTTGGACTGTCGGTCGGATTGACGCCGAATCTCACCCCTGAGGGAAGAGTACTGATCACGATCCTGATGTTCATCGGTCGTCTCGGGCCGCTGACTATGGCATTTGCTCTGCTGTCCAAAGGCAACAAAAAAGGCGGCTACTTCCGATATGCCGAGGAAAAAGTCCTCATCGGATAACCGCGCTTATGCAGGATCAGCGGATCGAGGCAGCAGCAGGGGAGACCACCAGCGGAAGGGTTATCGTAACCGTCGTCCCTTTGCCGACCTCGCTTGCGATATTCATCGTGCCCTGGTGGTCGCGGATGATCTTCTGGCTGACCATCAGACCTAAGCCTGTGCCTTTTTCCTTGGTAGAGTAAAAGGGCTGACCCAGCTTAGGGATGCGCTCCTCGGGGATGCCGCAGCCTTGGTCGATGAAGTGCAGGACGATCCTTTCATCTGCTTGGGTGGACACCTTGATATGGATTTGTCCGCCGTCTGCCATCGAATCGATTCCATTGCGTAAAATGTTGATGAAGACCTGCTTTAGCTGATTCTCCTCACAGGTGATCAGCGGCAGGTCTTTTTCGATTTGGAGGAACATCTGCACGTTGCTCATGATCGCCTGTGTGTCGAGAAGCGTGATGACATGGTGCAGGAGATGGTGCAGGTCGCGTTTTTGGAAGCTGACCACCTGTGGCTTGGCCAGCACCAAGAGCTCACTGACGATAAAATTAATCCGGTCCAGCTCGGTCAGCATGATATCAAAATATTCGTCATGCTGCTTGACCATCGAATGTAGCAACTGGACAAAACCGCGCAAAGCCGTCAGTGGATTACGGATTTCGTGGGCAACCCCGGCGGCCAGCTCACCGATCGCGGAGAGCTTTTCGGAGCTGACGAGCAGTTCTTCTGTCCGTTTTTTCTCGGAGATATCGCGGGTGATGGCAGCGGTGCCGATCACCTGACCCGAAGCGTCACGGATGGGGGAGAGGGTGAGACTGACATGGAGCAGCTGGCCATCCTTGCGCTGGCGGATTGTTTCGTAGCCGGAGACCTGCTGGCCCGTCAGTACCTCTTGGCTTAGTCGCTTGGACTCCAGCTTGTATTCAGGAGGGACGATCATCAGGGGCTGACCGATTGCTTCTTCGGCAGACCAGCCGTACATGCGTTCATAGGCTTTATTGATCTGCACGATCCTGCCGTCGAGATCAATGACGTCGATCGCATCCGTGGTGTTGGTAAAGAATGATTCGAGCAGGTCTTTGGTAGCGCGAAGCTCTTCCTCGGCCCGCTTGCGCTCCGTGATATCGACGCAGGAGGCGATTACCTCTGCGACACCGCCATTTTGGTAGATCGGGCGAAGGGTTGCGACATAGCAGACACCATTCAGTTCGTCCTCATAGGTGACATTTTCACCTGCCATCGCCCGGCGGTAATACTCATCCTTGGGTCTTAACTCGGAGTTAAGCGTCTGGGGTGTTTTCCCGATGACGGTCTCTGGGCGTAAACCCAGACGATAAAGCAATTCGCCATAGGCCATCGTGTAGGTGTATTTTCCGTCGATCTCTCTGAATTTGAAGGTCATGCCTTTTTGTTGCTGCAGGGTGTCCTGCAATTCGCGGCGGGCGTGTTCCAATGCTTGTTCTGTCAGTGATTCACGGGTGACATCCCGCGCGATGACGTAGACACCATCGATTTCATTATGGATAAACCTGGGGAAGCTGATCACGTGTAGATACAGGCGCTCACCTGTGCTAGAGATCACCTCTACCTTTGATTCGTTGCTGCCACCCTGTAGGGCCCACTCCAGACGCGATATAGCAGAAAGCGCTTCCTTAGGTGACAAGAAATCCTGGTATTTCTTGCCCAGCAAGGCATCGGCAGGATAGCCAAACACCCGCTCACACGCTTCATTCGCGCTGGTAAAACGGCCTTCCGTGTCCACCGAATAGACGGGGTGCGGATTATGGGCGAACAACGAGTGGAAAAAGCCATGATCACGGCCCTTCCACTCGCCAAAAAATATCACATAACGGGTATGAGATTTGGAGTGATCGACAGAGATATGTACATCAAGCGGGAGAAATGTTTTGGCCTTGTTGACGGTGCATATCTCTTGTTGAATCGAAACACTCTCCTCTGGAGCGTCCGTCAGCCGTAAAGTGATTTGACCCCAGTCAAGACAAGGAAAAATACGCTGAATGGGCTTACCGGTCATCTCCTCTGCGCTACATGACAACAGCCTGAGCGCTGTGGGATTGAGGCACTGAATCGTGCCGTCTGCGTCCGTGATACCGATTCCCATGGGTGAATGGTTGAATAACACATGAACCGAAGATTCCATCCGCTCACCATCCTTATGAAATTGTAGGTATTTACTAGTTCGGCAGATTTTTCATGTTATCCTGTTCATTCTATCATTTTTGACAGAAAAATACGAAAATACCGAAAAAGTATATACTGATAACGAATATAACGAAAAAGCCCGGATGGAAGGAGAGACTTCCATCACGGGCTGGAATACGGAAAAAATACTTAACGTCGGCCTCCGCTTGAACTGCTGGAGCCACCGGAGCTGCTTCTGCTTCCAGAAGAACTGCCACCCGATGAAGAACTGCTACCAGACGAGCTTCCGCTGTACGATGAGCCACTTGAACGACCAGATGAGGACGAACTGCCCGAAGAGGTGGTTGTGGTGCCAGATGAAGACTTGCTGGTTGATGCGGGACTTGTGACGGTTTTGCTTGATGGGGAGCTAGAGCTATTGGTTGTAGTTTTGCTGGAAGTTGTGGATGTCGATTTGGGAGCGGTACCTGTCGACTTCGCAGGCAGGGTTTTCGATCCTGTGGAAGTGGTCGTTGTGCTCTTGGTGGTCGTGTTTGTGGATGCGGTACCGCTGACCGGCTTCGTGCTCGTTGTTTTCGCTTGAGCTGGTGCAGTTCCGGCGGTGGTGGCAGGCTTCGCAGTTGTACTGGTTGGGGTGGCTGTCTTCGTTGTACCGACGGCGGCAGCTGTCCATTTGCCTGCGACGAGCTTCACCTTCTCTGGGTGGTAGCCATTCGCATCGGCATAGGTTGAGACGGACCAAATGCCCCATTTCAGCTCCTTGGCGCGGTTTTCCAGCTTTCCATACCGAGTTGCATATTTGGCTTTGCCGTACGTCTTCCAATCGACACGGGCGAAGCCTTTTTCGACCAATTCTTCGTTCAGTGGATGACCGCTGGCGTAGACATAGGCGTACGGGTGGCCGTCCTCGTCCGAGGTAAGCGTATCGTCATATTCGAGGAAGAGCTGGTCATTTAAGTGCAAGGTTCGTTCCAGATTGGCAACAGCCTCGGGGGCGTACGGAATGGAACTATCGTTGTCCGTGGTGCTGATGGTATCTGGCGTGTCGACCATGAGCAGACGGATCACTTGGTGTTGCTCCTTTAGCTTCACCTCGATATGCTCCCCGTCGATGAGGCGAACCAGCTTGGCGGGGATGAGGTCGGGGTCTTGATCGAGAGAGTTGGGAGTCGTGGCGACTGGGGCAGATCCAGCTGCCGTTGTTGATGGCTTGGGCTGCGGAGCGATGCTTGCAGGCTCTTTGTACCAGTTGGCTTCACAGGTGAAGATTCGTTCGGTTCCTCCGTTTTTGGAGATGTTGACCAGGCAGAAACTCAGGAACAAGCAGGTCAGTGCCGTGATCATATGGATTTTTCGTTTCTGTGGCTGAACGGCAGCGAGAACGAACGAGACCACCATCATGAAAAACAAGGCAAACCCGATCGATTCAAGCACCTTGAACGTCGTATGCCACCCGAGCGCGAGAGTAGCGCCTGCGGTTGCCACGAAAAAACCGTAACGGCTGGTACCCTCACGCTTTTTGGCTTGGATGCCATACAGCAGTCCGGCAGCCATGATCAACAAACTACCGGGCCAGATGATGCTCTCAGAGATGGAGCAGAAGCGTAGTGAAAATAATGGCAGGATGATCAGCGCTGCGACGAAGACGAGCGCCAATTGTTGTTCTCTGGTTTTGAATAAGTCAAGAAACACATCATCACTCCTACAACTAATGGATAACACGGTATACGAGAGATTCCATGCATGGTTGCTATATTCCTACCAGAAATCGACAACTTTTTTTATCTGGACATGCTAGACTAAGAATCATACGAATGCTTCGGAAGAAAGGGAAGGGGTGGCTTAGTATGCTGGAATGGTTTGACGCACATGGCAATGTAAAACCTGGTATTCACGAATGGAGCTTGACGCAGTTTGCCCAATGCTTTGTCTTTGATCAACAGATGTCTTCCACCAGACAAGAGATTGCCCAAGGCTTCTTGCGTCTGTTCCATGAGATTCTGGATGTGACCGAGCGTGTGGAGGTTCTGGTCGGCGGCCCGTTTGCGACACAGCAGATCAATCCCACAGAGATCAGTCTGGTCACCATCATCCCGGCTCAACACCTGTCAGGACTCACCGCCCCGAAGCGAAAGCGGCTGGCTGGCAAGTTCAACGGCAAAGAGACAGCCAAAGCCTATGGCTGCAATTCCTTGCTGCTCGTCTCCTATGACCCGGCTGATCCTGCCTACCAAGCCTATCTCAACGAACAGAAGCTGTATTATCAGCTCCTCATGTACGATAAAAAGAACCGCCCCCAAGGCATCATCAAGCTGACGATCGACCGTGCGGGTCTGGAGTCTGCTTTTGCCACTCTGTATGCAGGAGGAATTACGGAATGAGCCGACCATCTGACCTTGCCTTAAAAACACTCAACTCCCAGCTGAGCGAAGTGGAGCAGCTCATCGCGGACAAGCAGACGTTGATGGATGGGGAACCCCGTTCATTTGCCTATGAGTTGAGTCTGACGAGTTTATTGTCACTTAAATATCAGCTGTTAAAAGAAAAACAGGATCTGCTCGGGGAGCTGGGCTACGAGGAACTGGACGTCCGCCTGCACGGGGACACCGTCGCCACAGGCATGGCCGCGATCAAAACCGTCAGCCTCGTCCTGACCACCATCCAGACCCTGATCAGCGAGATCGCCCAAGCCGTCGGCAAAGGCATCGGCTCCCGTGGCAAGCTGACCAATGAAGTCCTCGACACCACCCAGCTGCGCCTGCACCAAATCTACGAAGGTCCGGTCGGCTTCAAGCTGCTTTCCCCTAAGCATCAGCTGGAGCTATACCCCCAGAACGATACCATGCACGAATCCCTCGTCATCCTCTTCGACCTCTTAGATGCCAGCGACAACCCTGATGTCATCCTCCGCTACGCCAAAGAAATCGGCTCCCGCACCTTCAACACGCTGATCGAATTCGTCGACACACTCAAAGAAAACGACCTGGAGCTGACCCTCCACTGGCAAAGCTTCTATAAAAAACAACGCCAATGGGCTGGAACCAAAACCCGATTGACCGAACTGTCTGAAGCCTTGAGCGAGATCGAGGAATTAGAAGTTTCCCAAGAGGAGCTGGATGGACTGATTCTGGAAGCCAGTGCGATCAAGGGGACATTCAAGTTCAACATCAGTGAAACAGGGGAGATCATCGCAGGTACGTTCAACGAGGCGATTCGGGAGCAGATTGCGGATGTATATGATAAGCGACCGATTAAAGGATATTTTGAGAAGACGGTTTTGCGTGCGATGAAATCGCAAAAGACACGGACGTTTTGGGTTCTTCAGCATTTGGAGTAGCACTTGGAATAGCTTGGGAATTATCACTTGGTGTTTCATCTTAAGTAGTTGAAGCTTGATTATCCGCAAAAGCTGGCTGGAGAGGGGGAGGTTGGCAAGACGCGAGCCTTTTAGCTCCCAATCCCAGCGGAGAAAAAGACATGGCGTCCTACTTCCTCGAATCCTCTAGGGGCAAAACAGTCTCACTTCCCTGGAACACCCAGATGTTTTTTGCCCCGTCCTAGCCATGTCTTTTTCGTAGCGGCCAGCCCTCACTCCCTTTGCAGGGAGCTAATCGGCGGAGCGGATTGCCAACCTCCACCTTTCCACAACAATGCGCGTTTTTTCATGAAATCTAAACAAGTTCCTAATTCGGAAACTTGCTTGAATTTATAAAATATTGGATATAATGTAATAATGTTGGTGATGAAAAACGATGCTTCCGACCCTTCTAACCCAGGCACCACTGGGGAGCCGATCCCCTCAGTTCAGATTAAGTAGGAGGAGAACCCATGGCACAGCACAAATTGCAAGCGCAGTTTCATGAATTGCTGAAAAGCGTTCCGGCTCCCGCAACGGCAGTGGCGAACAACCGATTGATGGCGGCAGCGCCCCTCAAAAGCAGATTTTCTCCATTCCGTCTTGCCGACATGAACGAAGCGAACCAAGCCACAGAGGAATTGGTCCGTACCTTCAAAGCAGAAGGGATCGACGCGACGCTTGGCAAGGCGAAGGAATGGATGCAAGAAGGACGCGACCCTGAGCTGATCAAGCATGCACTCAAGATGTTTGTCACCCATCATCCGCATGGGACAGGTCTGAGTATCCCAAGTCTGGAGGAACGCGAGCCGTATACCGTTCTTCCTTCTGTTGCCCCGCAAGGCACCAGAGAAGCAGGGAATAAGCGTCTGGTACCACCAAGCCCGGAAGACCAACTTCTATGGTTCCGTGAAGACCCCAAGATGAATGAGCATCACGAGCACTGGCATGTCGTCTATCCGATTACCGGAGTGCCGAGCGAATACAGTCCGTTGGGCGGTAAGCTCAAAGACCGCCAAGGCGAGCTGTTCCTGTACATGCACCGCCAAATGCTGGCCCGCTATGATTCAGAGCGTGTCACGACCGACTTGGGACGCGTTGAACCGTGGAGCACGGATGCGGTCGACCCGTATGGCTACGATCCGGGGCAGTACCTCCGCGACCAGTTCAGCGTGCGTCAACCAGGCAAGAGCTTCAAGGATTATCCAGAGGGTTCCCTCGATCCGTCCGAAGCACCGGACAAAATCTGGGAGCATTACAATAACTTCATCGAAGCATGTACCACCGGCTATTTTACCGTGCCCAACGAGGATGGCGTAGAAGTCAAGCTGCCGGTTACGACACAGCTGTTGGGCTCTTCGCTGGAAGCCGACATTGGTTCTGTGGCGACAGTGGCTTTTAACCCCAAAGACTTCGCGTCTTTTTACAATGGCTTGAACGCTTCCCGCTACGGCAACATTCACAACGATGGTCACGATGTCTTGTCCGTACTCAGTGAGGACCCGATCAATCATCCGGGTGTGATGACGACGACCCGAGTGGCCTGCCGTGACCATGTGTTTTTCCGTTGGCACAAGATGATCGACAACATCTGGGAGACATGGGAAGTCAACAACCGCCAGAAGCCGAACGACTTCAGCGATGCTCCCAAAGCGGTCAGCATACGCCAGTCTATCGATGGTAGCGCACCAGGTGCTGAGGGCAGTCCAGACATCCTGCTCACACTCACCGAGCAGATCAAAGTCCCATGGGATAACTGGCAAAAGTTCGGCCAAGAATATTTTGGCAACCAAAATTGGAATGAAACGTTCTACCAAAGCGACCTGACTACCGATACCTTGGAGACCCAGATGCTCAGACGCGTCATCACCGTTGAGCCGGGGGCAGAGAATCCAGCATCACCAGAGCCACCGCATGAGATCGAATATCTGGATCAAAAGGAATTTTTCTATTTCTTCCGTCTGCAGAACAGCGACCAGACCGCTGACCAAGATGTAACTGCCCGTGTCTTCCTGTGCGATGCCGAATATGTGGACGACCGCCGCATGTGGATTGAGATGGACAAATTCCGCATCACTGTGCCAAAAGGGGAGAACATGGTCGTCTGGCAACCAGCCTCGCTCAGCTCTGTCATCCGCAAGCCAGCGACCAAACCGCCGGCGATGCATCAGACCCCTGTCAGCACATCCTCCAATCCACAGCTGAATGCACTGGTGGATGAGAACTATTGCGACTGCGGCTGGCCGTATAATCTGCTGTTGCCGCGTGGGACGGAAGAAGGGCGCAAGTACCGCCTGATGATCATGCTGACCGATTGGAACAAGGATCATGTCAGCCATTCCAGCAAATGCGGCTCTATGAGCTATTGCGGTGCCAAAGAGGAGTACCCGGATACACGTCCGATGGGCTATCCGTTTGACCGAATGTTCAAGACAGATGAGGCGGGCAAGCCTTCGTTTGACCAGACATTCGCAGGACTGTCCAATGTAGCTTGGCGCGAGATTACCATCCGTCATATCACCGAATAAAAACAAACACCGAATAAAAACAAACAACAGCCGTCTCTCAGTATACTTCACTGGGCAAACGGCTGTTGTTCATTCTTTTATCACCTATTCATTCAGCTTAAAATACCATCCAAACTCCGCTTCTGCACACGCCTCCTCGCCATCAACAGGCTTCACCGTCGCTGTAACGGTAAAGCGGATGCGGTCTCCCGGCTGCTTCAGCGTATTGCGGATCTCTTCCTCCAGATCAGCCGGAATCGTGGCAAATGCGTCCAGGTCACCAATCCCCGGAGCCTTGTAATCAATGGAGGAATGCGTCACGAGCAGGGTAACCTTATTCGGCACCGAAATCAGATCTGGAAAAGTCGCCATCATCACAGCACCGGCGGCGCTTTCAGCCAGAGTGAACTGAGCCCCGGCATGGATCGTTTTCACATGATTGTGGTTGGCCTCGCGGTGAGGCAGGCGGACTTGTACCGCCCCTTTTTCAGCGGCGATGACCTCAGCCCCGATAGTTTGGCTGAACGGGTTATTTTTTTGGAAAAATGCTTGAATGATTTCTTTCATCCTAATTTCCCCCTAGATAAGAGTAGGCTTGTTTCTATGTATATGCGGTTAGATGACGTCTTGGGTAAGAGTTTCTGGATCGATATGGAAATTTCCTTCTGCATCTGGCAAGACGGCTGCTGTTTTTACCACAGCATCCAGATTGAGCGGGCCGTAGATATGCGGATAGAGCTGTCCGTTTTTGGCCTGTTCATATTTGATCTCGGCTGTCACCTTGCTCTCATCAAGGAGCAGTAGCAGGATGTCATTGCGTCCGCGATAGAGTTTGTTCAAGACCGCCTCCACCTGTGCAGGGGTAGAGCAGTGGATGAAGCCCTCTGTATCCAGTGATTCAAAATGAATGCTTTCGGTACGCTGTGCTTCGGCCCATTGGCTGTGATTGGAGGTTTTTACGATGAGGCTCATAGATGGATCCCGTCCTTTTTAGGTAAGTTGAATATGATTGTATTGTAGCCCGCTTCGGAGCGGAAGGAAAGAATAGGCTGATTGGCGTACCAAACTATGCGAAAAAGCACAAGTTTTAAAATTCAATAGCTATTTTTTCGTACCAATTGTTGTAATATAAGGAATAGGAAACGTAAGAAAAGGCGGTGACCTACTTCTCATGCCGAACCAACCATGCGGAATTCTGGGTTTTGGAGCTTACATCCCGTATCATCGTTTGACACGCAGGACGATCGCGCAGGCATACGGAGACCGTGCACAAGCAGGGGAAAAAGCCGTGGCCCACTATGATGAAGACAGCGTGACCCTTGCGGTGGAGGCGAGCTTGGACAGCTTGTTATCCTGTAAAGATTCAGTATCTTCAATTAAATCTGTCTATCTGGCGACCACGACACCCTCGTATGCAGAAAAGCAGGCATCGGTGACACTGGCGGCGGCACTAGATCTCAACACGGCGGTCCGGACAGCGGATGTCAGCCACAGTCTGCGGGCGTCTTCACAGGCGATGCTGGCTGCATTGGACTTTGCTGCGGTGACTGCGGGACTGGGACAAAACACAGCCAATCCCGAAGGTCCAAGTGAAGCCCAACATCAGGAGCCTAACGGAGTAGTGCTGGTCGCTGCCGCTGATACACGGCTGGCTGGTGCACAGGGGGCTTTGGAGGCGGTGCTGGGCGATGGAGCAGCGGCTTTTCTCATCGGTTCAGGGGAACAAGTGATAGCCAGATTCGTAAGCGCTTACAGCATCGCGGCAGAGCAGACAGGACAATGGCGGAGCGCATCAGATGAGTTCGTACAGATGTGGGAAGACCGCTTTGTCGCCAGGATGTATGGTACAGCGCTGCGGGCAGCCGTTCACGGACTGGTCGAGACGAGCGGGGTCATGCTTTCAGAGATCCACCGTGTCGTCCTGCCGGCACCACACGCGCGGATGCAGCAGGAAGCCGCCCGTGCCTTGGGACTTACTGAAGAACAACTTGTACCGGGCTTGGAACAGCATATCGGTCATACAGGGACAGCCTATGCCCCGATGATGCTTGCCAGTGCATTAGAGCAGGCACAGCCGGGGGAACGAATCCTTTTCTTGAGCTTCGGAGAAGGGTGCGACGCTCTGCTGTTCGAAGTGACGGAACAAATCCTTACCTACCGCGAAACCCGCGAAAACAGTGACAACCGAAAGTCCCGCAGCATCCAAGGCTATCTCAAACAAGCTGACAACACGCTCGCCTACACCAGCTACCTCAAATGGAAAGGGCTGCTCCCGCTTGAACCGGGCCGCCGTCCTGACCCTGACCGTCCGTCGGTACCTGCAATGCAGCGCAATCTGCGGCAAAATCTGGCGCTGTACGGAACCGTCTGCACCCAGTGTGGGACGAAGCAGTATCCGAAGCAACGCGTCTGTATTTCCTGTCAGGCGAAGGACGAGATGCAGGAGTACCGTTTTTATGGCCGTCCTGCCCGCATCTCGACGTATACGGTGGACTATCTGGCAGCCAGTGCCTCCTCACCTGTGATGATCGCGGTCGTCGATTTTGACGAGGGGGGACGGATGATGCTGGAGGTAACCGATTGCAAGCCAGAGGAGCTTCGCATCGGGTTGGAGCTTGATCTTACGTTCCGCAAGCTGTCCGTGGCAGGTGGACTGCACACGTATGCTTGGAAAGCCAGACCAAAGCGCTAAAGGGGGGAGAACGATATGAGCAAAAAAGGCATTACCGACCGGGTGGCGATTATCGGGATGGGCTGTACACGCTTCACGGAGCATTGGGACAAAAGCGTCGATGATCTGTTGATCGAAGCGGCGTATGAGGCGTTTGCCGATGCGGGTGTAGAGCCGGCTGACATGGAAGCGGCATGGCTTGGCACGATGGATTCCGGCTACGCAGGCATGACGCTGTCTAGTGCGCTGAAGACAGCATACATCCCTGTCACCCGCGTGGAGAATATGTGTGCCACCGGCTCGGAGGCATTCCGTCAGGCTTGCTATGCGGTCGCATCCGGAGCTTATTACATGGTGCTGGCTATCGGGGTAGAAAAGCTCAAGGATTCCGGCTACAGCGGTCTCGTCCTGCGTGAACCGCCCTCAGACGGCACGGCGCTGAATTTGACGGCTCCCGCTGCCTTTTCCCTGCTGGCGCCAGCCTATTTCAACAAATACGGATTGACCCCCGAGCAGGGCAAAGAGGTTCTCTCCCGGATCGCTTGGAAAAACCACCGCAACGGCGCGCTGAACCCGAAAGCCCAATACCGCAGCGAGGTGCCGATGGAGCGGATCATGAAGTCGCCGATGGTCGCTTCTCCACTCGGTGTCATGGACTGCTCAGGTGTTGCCGACGGAGCAGCAGCGGCGATTATCGTGCGGACCGACCTCGCGGAAAAATACCGCAAAGATCCCGTCTATGTCAAAGCCCTGTCTGTCTCCGTCGGGCCGGGCGATGGTCGTCTGCGGCAAGATTTTGATTTTACGTATATCCAAGAAAATATTCATGCAGCCAAGGAAGCCTACCGCCAAGCAGGCATCACCAATCCGCGTACCCAGCTGGATCTGGCAGAGGTACACGACTGCTTCACCCCGACTGAGCTGATCATCTATGAGGACCTTGGGTTCAGCGAGCGGGGCACGGCATGGCGGGATGTGATGAACGGGGTCTTCGATCTGGACGGCGAGCTTCCGGTCAATCCAGACGGCGGACTCAAATCGTTCGGTCACCCCATCGGTGCCAGTGGTCTTCGGATGATGTATGAGCTGTACCTGCAATTCCAGGGACGGGCAGGACAGCGGCAACTGGACACCCCCAAGCTTGGATTGACACACAATCTTGGCGGCTTTCCGTGGCAATGCGTTTCTTTTATTTCGATATTAGGAAAAGAGAGGTATTAATAGATGACGGCAAGATACGTAACCGATGAGCATAAAATGTTTCGAGATTCCTTGCGTAAATTTTTAGAGAAAGAAGCTTATCCGTATTATGACCAGTGGGAAGTGGATCGCCTGATTCCCCGCGAGCTGTGGCAGAAGCTTGGAAAGAACGGATTCCTCGGCAGCTGGGTGGACGAAGAGTACGGCGGCCTTGGCTTGGATTTTGGCTATTCGGTCGTGCTGGCTGAAGAGCTGGAGCGGCTTGGGTCGAGCACGATCGGGATTTCTCTGCACAATGACATCGTGCTGCCTTATATCACCCACTATGGCACCGAGGAGCAGAAGCAGCGCTGGCTGCCGCGCAGTATCACAGGTGAGCTGATCAGTGCGATCGCGATGACCGAACCGGGAGCAGGGTCTGACTTGGCCGGGATCAAGACGACAGCGATCCGTCAGGGCGACCACTATATCGTCAACGGGACGAAGACCTTCATCACCAATGGGATTTTAGCTGACTGGATCGTCGTGGTCGTCAAGACCGATCCACAGGCACAGCCTGCACACCGTGGGATCAGCCTGCTGGTCGTAGAGCGTGACACCCCTGGCTTCTCACGCGGCAACAAGCTGGATAAAGTGGGGCTGCACAGCCAAGACACGGCCGAGCTGATTTTTGAAGATGCCAAAGTACCTGTAGAGAACCTGTTGGGTGAAGAGGGCAAGGGCTTCTACTACCTGATGAATGACCTGCAGCAAGAGCGTCTCGTCGTCGGAATTCAGGCACAGATCGCTGCGGAAGAGATGCTCGAGATGACGGTGGACTATGTCAAAAGCCGTTCCGCCTTCGGTAAGCCGATCAGCAAGCTGCAGACGATTCAGTTTGCCTTGGCAGAGATGGCGACAGAGGTGCAGATCGGCCGCACGTTCATTGATGATCTGATCGTCAACCATATGGAGAAAAAGGATGTCGTCACCCAGGTGTCGATGGCCAAATGGTGGCTGACCGACATGGCAAAGCGCGTCGCCAGTCAGTGCATGCAACTGCACGGCGGTTATGGCTACATGGAGGAATACCAGATCGCCCGCCGTTTCCGCGACATTCAGGTGTCCTCGATCTATGCGGGAACCAATGAAATCATGAAGAGTGTGATCGCCAAAAACATGGAGCTGTAGTACCACATGGTGAATGAAGGGAGAGGATGAATATGCTCAAAGATATTTCCAAAAAGGAAGGCTATCAGTTCCCACCCTATACGTTTGTGGTGGAGCGTGGAAAGATTAAAGAATTTGCTCTGGCGATCGGTGATATGAATCCGATCTATCACAGCAAGGAGGCGGCACAGGCGGAAGGATACCGGGATGTGCCGATGCCGCTGACGTTTCCGACGGTGCTGGATATGTGGGGCGGCAATGATTTTGAAGCGATCATCAAGTCACTGGACCTCAATCCGCTGAAGGTCTTGCATGGCGAGCAGGAGTATCAGTATTACGGTGAAATCTGCGCGGGTGATGAATTGTACGTCCAGGCCAAGGTGATCTCGACCGAGCATAAGCGCGGGATGAACTTTTTCCTGCTGGAGACTACCTATACCAATGCTGAGGGCGAAACGGTCCTCATCGCACGTTCCAACGTGATCGAACGAGTGGGAGGAGAGCAATAGATGAGCGAACTGACTCCAATCGTCAAAGAACCGATTACCCATACCCAGCTGGTCCGTTATGCAGGGGCGTCCGGCGATTTTAACCCGATCCATACCGTCGTCCCGATCGGCGAACAAGCCGGATTGGGCGGCGTGATTGCACATGGCATGCTCGTGATGGGATTTGCCGGGGAAGCGCTGTCTACATGGTTTCCCCGCCGCAACATCCGCAATTTTCAGGTACGCTTCTCCGCGATGACCCGCCCTGGTGAGTCGCTGACGGTGACCGGCGAGATCACGGGAGAACGCGAAGTAGACGGCGAAGCACGTGTCAGTGGGAAGCTGATCGTCAAGAACGAGCAGGGTGAGACCAAGCTGAAAGGCACTTTTGAAGCGGCAAAATCATAAATCCCAACAGGGAACAGGGAGGCTACCAATCGATGAAACTTCTCGACAACCAAGTAGCGATTATCACCGGCGCAGGCCGTGGCGTGGGACGTGCCACCGCTGAGCTGATGGCCGAGCATGGAGCGCGCATCGTCGTCTCCGACCGTGACGCCGAACCGGCACAAGAAGTGGTAAAAGCGATCCAAGAAAAAGGCGGTCAAGCTGTGGCGATCTGCGGCAGTGTGACCGATCCGGCTTTTGCCAAGCAGCTGATCGATGGAACGATTGCGGCATTCGGCCAATTGGACATCCTCGTCAACAATGCAGGCTACACCTGGGACGGGATGCTGCACAAAATGACCGATGAGCAGTTCCAGGCGATGATCGATGTACACCTGACCGCCCCTTTCCGTCTGATCCGGGAAGCATCCCCATATATGCGTGACGCAGGCAAAGCAGATATCGATGCAGGCCGCACCGTCTACCGCAAAATCATCAATGTCTCCTCTGTTGCAGGCGAGATGGGCAATGTCGGCCAAGCCAACTACGCCTCCGCCAAAGCAGGTGTGATCGGCCTCACCAAAACCGTTGCCCGTGAATGGGGCCAGTTCAATATCAACTGCAACGCCGTCTCCTTCGGCCTGATCGATACCCGCCTGACCCAAGCCAAAGAGATGGGCGAAACCTTTGACGGCATCCCGCTCGGCATTCCGGAAAAAGTGAAGCAGATGTTTGCCCACTCGATCCCGCAAAAACGCGCTGGATCTGCTGAGGAAGCAGCCGCAGGTATTTTCTATCTGGCTTCCCCGTTCTCCAACTATGTGAACGGTCAAGTGCTTTCTATTAACGGTGGGTGGTACACCTAATGCTTACGGGGATTCGCATCGTCGAGTTTGCGAACTACATCCCCGTGCCATATGCGACCCAGCGCCTTGCTGAGATGGGGGCCGAAGTGATCAAAATCGAGCCTCCCCAAGGCGACTTGGGCCGTGCCATGGAGATGGATGGTGAAGCCAATGACGTCGTCTTTCGCGCCAACAACCGTGGCAAAAAAAGCATCGTGCTCGACCTCAAGACTGCGGAAGGACAGCAACACGCCCACAAGCTGATCTCACAGGCGGACGTGCTGATCGAGAGCTTCCGTCCGGGTGTGATGGATCGGCTCGGGCTTGGTTACCAGCAGGTAAGCCAAGCCCATCCACGGCTGATCTATTGCTCGCTGTCCGGATATGGTCAGACAGGGGCACGACGCGATTTTGGCAGTCATGATCTGAATTTTCTGGCACTATCAGGCGTACTGGCCCAGCTCAAGGATACGGCTGGAGTGCCGATTCAGCCAAGCATCACACTCGGGGATCTGATCGGCGGCATGACCGCAAGCGAACGCATCCTCGCCGCCTTGGTGCAGCGCGGGATCAAAGGGGAGGGCTGTTACCTCGACATCGCGATCATCGATGCGATGTACCGGGTGATGAACAATCATCTCTTAATCGCCCGCAAGCACGGCATTCGCACAGGCATCCCCAATCTGGCTGGCGAGATCGTCAACTACGCGATCTACGAGACCAAGGATCAGCGCTATGTCACACTGGCGGCGCTGGAGATGAAGTTCTGGAAGCAGTTTTGCGAAGGAGTGGGCAGAGCGGATTGGATTTTGTACCACATGTCAGCGGCAACGGAAGATAACACTATTTATGCCCAGATCCAAAACCTGTTTCAAAGCTGCACGATGGAAGAATGGTCCCAGTTCGGGAAGCAGGTGGACTGCTGTCTGACCCCGGTTCTGGAGGTGGACGAACTGCCGCCGGAAGCTCTCACCGCGATTTTTGGCCCGCTGCAGGATGTGAGACACCGTGCCCCGGCGCTGGGTGAGCATACCGATGAAGTGATCAGCAAGCTTTTATCATAGAAAAACGAATGCATATGAGGGGGATCTTGTCATGATGATGAATGTACCGTTACTCGTCGCACCACTGCTCGAACGCGCAGAAAAATACTTTGCTAAAAAAGAAGTCGTCTCCCGAACCGCAACCGGCATCCAACGCTTCACCTACCGTCAAATCGGTGAGCGCACCCGCCGTCTCGCCAGCGTCCTGACCCAGCTTGGCGTACAAAAAGGGGAGCGTGTAGGGACACTCGCATGGAACCATCACCGCCATCTGGAAGCCTACTTCGCGATCCCAGGTATCGGTGCGGTTCTGCATACGATCAACATCCGTCTCTCACCGGAACATATCACCTACATCATCAATCACGCCGAAGACCAGGTGCTGCTCGTCGACGAGGACCTCTGGCCGCTGGTAGAAGCGATCAAGGACCATCTGCACACGGTTAAAACATTCATCGTCATGACAGATTACGAGGAGCTCCCAGAGACAAGCCTGGAGCATACCCGTGTTCACTCCTACGAAAAGTTGCTGGAGAAGGGTGACCCGACCTTTGCCTTCGATAAAGATCTGGATGAGAATGCTCCGGCCGGGATGTGCTACACCTCTGCAACCACAGGTAATCCAAAAGGAGTGACCTACACCCAGCGCTCCATCGTCCTGCACTGTATGGCTCTTGGCTTGGTCGATACGCTAGCGCTGTCTGAGTCTGATATCGCGATGGCGGTCGTACCGATGTTCCACGTCAATGCGTGGGGGCTGCCATTTGCCGCTACGTGGTTTGGTACGACACAGGTGATGCCAGGGCCTCGTTTTACTCCACAGCTGCTGGCTGAACTGATTCAGCAGGAAAAAGTAACGACCACTGCAGGCGTGCCTACGATCTGGCTCGGGATGCTGCAGGTGCTCGAAGCGGGCAACTATGATATCTCGTCTCTGCGCAACATCGTCTGCGGCGGTTCTGCGGCTCCGCGTGGGGTGATCCAAGCCTATGAGACCAAGTATGGTGTGCCGTTCCTCCATGCCTATGGGATGACAGAGACAAGCCCGGTCGTCACCTGCGCCCGTCTGAAAAGCTATCAACAAGACCTGTCCCCAGAAGAGAAGCTGGACATCTCTGCCAAGCAGGGTCTCGTCGTACCTGGCTTGGAGATTAAGGTGGTCGGCCCCAACGGCGAAGTCACTCCAGACGGTCAGGAGATGGGCGAGCTTTTGATCCGCGGCCCATGGATTGCTGATGAATACTACAAGGACGAGCGCAGCAGTGAGGCGTTCATCGATGGCTGGCTGCATACCGGCGACGTGGCGACGATTGATGAGGAAGGCACGATTAAGCTCGTCGACCGCACCAAGGATCTGATCAAGAGCGGCGGCGAATGGATTTCCTCCGTGGACATCGAAAACGCCCTGATGGCGCATGAGGCTGTCTTTGAAGCGACCTGCATTGGTGTACCGCACCCAGAGTGGGCGGAGCGTCCTGTCGCATGTGTCGTGCTCAAGGAAGCCTACCGTGATAAGGTGACCAAAGATGACCTGCTCAGCTTCATCGCTCCTCACTTCGCCAAATGGTGGCTGCCAGACGATATCATCTTCATGAACGAAATCCCGAAAACCTCTGTCGGCAAGTTCCTCAAGCGTCAGCTGCGTGACCAGTTGAATCAGCATCTCCAGCAGTCCTAAGGTGATGGCCCGCCTTTCCTTATGCTCCCATGGGGCAGAAAGGCGGGCTTTTTTCTACCGATCTCCCACACAAATTTCCTAGTATTGGGTGTGTGTCCAAACCGACTTTCCTTCCTGCCATATTGTAGAGTATGGGGGTGGAGCATCATGCGGTTCATGACACGCCTTAGGCGGTTTGTTAAACGTTTCTGGTCAAGTGATATCGAACCTGGGTTCATCGAGTACGCCTTGCTGATCGCGCTGTTTTTGGTCAGTTTGTTTGCGTTGCTGTTCGTCTTGGGCGAGCCAATCGGCAGCTTCTTTGATTATCTGTACTAGCGGGCAGGCAAGGAGGTAAGGTAACAGAAATGACCATCTCACCAATCCATATCCCTTCTCACCAAGGCTGCGGTATACTCGTGCCAACAGCCTGCAGCGTATAGGCGGGAAGGGATATTCACCATAGAAAAAGGGGAGAAGAGAGATGGCACGAACCACCTGCACCATGATTCCTACTGGGTACAACGAAACCCTCGCTTTCGCCCACGGATTGTATGAGTAATATGGCTTAGAGCCGTTACATAAGCCGGAGGATGTGCTGCAAAAACACAAAGCTGCACCCTATTAACCGGAGGCACAAGAAAGTAAGCATCTGACGATAGAATGGAACCTCCTCTCATCATCATCTATACAAAAACATGAAAAAAACGAGGAAGCGGCTTAGTAAAGTCGTTTCCTCGTTTTATTTGGAGTGTTCGCGAAATCAACCCTTATGGCCGCTACTGTGGCGGCAAAACCTTACCCGAGTCCGTGCCCACAGAGGTGATATACCATGCATTATCATATTTTTTGACGAGATAGGTTTCCGTCACATCCTTATATGGTCCGGTTGAGGTGGCCAAGGAGTATTTGATCGAGTATTGGTAGGTCTTCTCATCTTTTTTCACTTCTTTGAGGATTTCATACTTGTCGATCCATGGGCTGGATACCCCTGTGACCCAGTTGGAGCTCTCAAAATCCTTTTTGCTCTCCTGCTTCAGCTCAGGGGAGAGCGCGACGTATTGCAGAGCGCCGTTGCGGGTTTTTACGCCTTCTGCATAGGTTTTGATTGCATCCTTGGGTGTATGCGGAGTGAGTGCCGCCTCCAGCTGTTGAATCCGCAGGTTGGTGGATTTGGCTTCTGGAGACTTGACTTCAATCGTGCGGGTCTTAGCATCCCAGTTGACTTGTGCACCCAGCTTTTCCGAGACGACACGGAGCGGGACATAGGTGCGGCTATCGATGATCTTTGGCGAAGCTTCTTGCAAGGAGAGTTTCAAGCCGTTGATGATCAGCTTGATCGGCTGGGCATCAGCGAGTGCGACACCAGCGGTCAGGGTTACGGAGAGGAGAGTGCCTGCTATCATCCATTTCATTTTCATGCGGAATCATTCCTTTTTCTCACGTAATGTCTATTCATATCTGTATAGGATGGACGAAGATAAAAGGCAAAATGTTTCAGCTGGCTACGGCACAGTAGTGACAGATGAGGTGGCAAACGAACCAGACGCATCAGGAGCAGAATCTAAGGTGGGAGTGAGCGCCTCCGCATCCCGTTGCAGACGCTCTACCGCTTCACGCGGCAATTCATAGAGAATCACCGTATGATAGGTCGGATACACGAACGGATCTTGGGCAAACCGCGCCACCTCTCGTACCTGCTGACGCAGCGGATGATCCGGCCCGAAGCCATCGAGCACCGCATTGGTCATGAGAAACTGTGAAGTAGTTGCAGACTGCAACAAAATCGATTTGACAAAATAAGAGTAGCTCCGCACCCGCTCTGAGACATAATCAGGTGCATAATAGTCAAACAAACGCTGTTCTTCCCATGTGTAGATGTAGGCTCCACCCGCCGGATAATGCTTCTGTGTATACTGAATCATCTGCAAAGCAGGCGGGGGAGCCATGTGTGCAAGAAGCACACTCAGCTGGCGATCAGCAAGCGACGCGAATATGACAAGCCCAATGGATGCCGACAGCACCTGCACCGTGCGAAAAGCAGAACTGGTGCGAGCGAGCCCGCGCTGTGCAAATGCAAGCCGAACCTTCCGATACAACTCTCCCCAGCCATAAGCCATCAACAAGAAGACCCACGGCAACAGCGGAAGGATATGCCGTGCTTTCTCGCTATTTTGCCCAAAAAACATCCAAAGGGCATAAGGAACAACCGCCAATAGTCCAAACCAGATGCGGGGATTCTTTTGAAACCAATCGATCAATCGCCCCGCGCCCCGTTTGTGGGAACGCCGCCATGCACCGAGCACCCCGCGTCCACCCAGCCAGACAGCCTCTACCATGAGACCACCGATGAACCACAGCATCAGAGTGGAGAGGGGAGCAGCCGGGCCATTCAAGTCCACCCCCAACAGCCCGTTCAAAAGCATCCGCTCAAAGCTCCACGCCCACATGCGATCCCACATGCCCTGCTCAGACGACAGAGACGTACCGCCCCACTCGGTGAAGTGCCCCACCGTAAAAGCCTGCCCCAGCTGCCAATACGGGAGCAGACCCCCCTCCGTACTTGCTGTCGGCAACAGCCAAGCCAACAATCCGCAGAGAAACACCGCCCCTACGATAAACGTCTGCAACACCAGCCCTGCTAACTGACGGCGTACCGCGTAAAACGTAAGCAACGGGAACAACAGCAGCACCCCGACGGGAAAGTAAGATGTCCGCACCCCCAGCACCATGGCAAAGAGCAGCGCCCCCACGATGCCAATCCCAAGCATCTTTTTCTCATCCGCATCCACCGCACGCGCCAGCCACGCTGTCATCGTCAGTACGAGGAACAGCCCCATCGCCTCCGACATCGGCTGGACAGACGTCAGCGTAAGCAATGGACTCACCGCGAACAGCATCACCGCCAGCCAGACCCGAATCCCGCTCCCGAGCATCCGCCGCGCCAGCAGGTAAAAGGGGACGAGGGACAGACTCCCGCACACCGCAGACACCCATGTCAATGCCCGTACCGGCTCACCTGTCAGCGACAAAAACAAGTGCCCAAGCAAAATAAACAACGGATACCCCGGAAAATGCGGCTGCATCTCAAAAATATCATAACGATCCAGTGCCAACACAAAGTCAACCGCATCCCAGCTCTCCGCATAACCCCCGGAATAGGAGAGGGAGACAGCGAGGTGAAGCAATACCAAGAATGCCAGAGCCAATACCGAAAGACCGCGATGTAAGCGTCCAGCTTGCTTTCCCCGATGCTTGTTCTCATCACCATCACTCATAGCCTTCGAACCTCCTTTCTTTTTGCATGACTTTAACTGGCCATCCACACTTCACAGTCCAAATCCAACGATCCGACATACAGAAAAGGAACCCCATCCAACGAGGTTCCTTTCTAGTTTCTCAACGGGTCATGCGCTTATGCCGTTGTGGTCTTTGCGGATACCGCAGCAGCGTTTGCTTTTTTGCGTTCAATCGCTTTCTCCTGGATACGGATGAAGAAGTAGATCGCCACATAGTAGAGCCAGTAGCTGATGAATTCTTCGACAGACGGATTATGCGTGTAGCCAAGCATCGCTTTGAAGAAGATGCCCACATCACCATTGATCAGAGGATGATTGCCTGTATCACGGATGTAATGCTCCTCATCAACAGGGTGTTCTGGCATGATCGCCGCGATATTATACAGCTCACCGATCTCTCCGCCAGATGTCGTATAGACACTGCCCATCATATCCATGTCTTGCAACAGACCCATGCCCTGGGAGAACAGACCTGCCGCGATGATCAGAATCAACACCTTGGTGATGGTAAAGAACGTTTTCAGCTTGAACTTGCCGCTGCTCTTGAAGAAGAAGTAAGCCAGTACGCAGGAGAGGACAAGACCTGCGATGGCACCCCAGCTGGTGAGGGCGGCCTGGATGTCACCACCACTGATTGCCGCGAAGAAAAAGACGGTCTCCACACCCTCGCGAAGCGTCACGAGGAAGGAGTGGATGATCAGGTTGGCCACACTTCCTGCGGTGAGGATTTTGTTCAGCTTATCCTGCATCTCGCCACGGATATCTTTTTGCTGGCTAGACATCCACGCAGCCATATGGGTCAATAACCCGGCGGAGACGAACAGAATACCGATCCGCATATAGTTTTGGCTTGCCATCGCGGCAAACCCGCTCAACACGACTTGGAACAGAAGCGCCACGAGAAAGCTGGCAACAATCGCGAGCCCGGAACCGACCCACACCCACTTATTCCATTGCGAAGCGCCCACACGATTCAAATACGTAATGATAATACCGATAATCAACAGGGCTTCAAACGCTTCACGCAAGGTGATCAAAAACGCCTGGAAATCCACGCACAATCCCTCCCATTTTACATGAGGAAAACCTCTCTGTGAAAAGAGAGGTTGTACCCGTTAAGATGTCTTAGTTCAATACGATAATGGTTTTGCCAGAGAAGAATACTTTTTTGCCAAACACAGTGGATACGGCACGTACAGGGATGAAGGTGCGGCCTTTTTCGATCAGAGCTGGTTGGTCCAGAACGGTTTCGAGCTTTTTGCCGTCTTGTGTGATTTCAGTGCCGCCGATGAAGAATTCCACTTTGGAACCGTCCTTCTCGATGACTACTTTTGTTTTGCCATCCGCTTTTACTGCTTCGATTTTACCGCCGAGCGCTTCTGCGAGAGCACGCGCTGGAACGAGAGTGCGGCCGTTTTTGATCATGGATGGAGCATCGATTTTCACGTCTTTGCCGTTTACGACGAGTTTGCTTGCGCCTACTTCAAAGTTGATGCCGTTCACGGTGCTGAGCGTGGTAAGTACAGGGTAGAGATGTTTGGTTGCTTCTGCTTTATCTGCTTTTGCAACCGCGTTGAAGTAGAGTTGTCCGCTTTCGGTCAGCTTTTTGTAGCCGTCTTTGCCGAGTTTTTCGGTGAGGAGGGTTTCCGCTACGCTGATGAACATGTTGCCTTCCATTGCCGCTTCTTTTGCAGTCGCGAGTGCATCTTCTTTGCTGAGGTCAGCAGCGATTACTTTGTTTGCATAGTTGGTTGTTTTCCCGATCAGGATTTGGGTAAATGCATCCTTCAATTGAGCGGTATCAAGCTTCGCTGGGTCACCGGAGCCAAAAGATGCTTTGATCAGTTCAGCAGAAGCCTTATGTCCGCCGGAGAAAGAGTTGAAGATCGGGAGGAAGAAGAAGTAGCCTTCGGTCAGACCTACTTTTGCATCCTCGAGCTTGTTCTCAGCAACGAGTTTCGGTACCTTTTCAGCGTAAGTGATCGTGGCGAGAGTGAAGACTTTGATGAGGGATTTATCGAACATTTGGCGGGCTACGTTGTAATCAGTCACGTTGCCGTTCTCAGCTGCTTTGAACAGGGCAGGGATGATGATGGTATCCATCTGCTCTACGATGTTGGTGCCAAGACCTGCGTCACGCTTGGTTGCAGTACCTTTGAGGGATCCGTTGTAGAGTTCAACTGCTTTGTCTACAGCAAAAGCGGCTTCTTCTTTTTTACCTGCGGTGAGAGCTTCTTTGGCAACAACCTTGGTCAGGTTGGAGATTTCTGCGTAGAAGTAGCCTTGCAGACCTTTGTCTACCGCTTGCTTCGCTTGCCCGTTGGAGTAATCACCTTTAGCTGCACCATCGAGAACCGCGATGATGAGCGCGTCTGTATCAGGGATGAGGGCTTTTACTTTGGTTTGGAATTTAGCCACGTAGTCTGCTTTTACTTTTGCGATATCTACGGTTGCGGCATCGAACTGAGCCTTGATTTCGGTGAAGGCTTGGATGTCTGCTTTTTGTACGGCTGTGTCAGCGGCTACTCGGAAATCTGTTACAGGTACGGGTGCAGTTGTTTGGGAAGCGTAAGCAGCTACCGGGCTGAGCAGAAGAGTAGTTGCGATCGAAGCAGCGATTAATTTTTTCATGGATGAGTCACTCCTTAGGTTGTAGGTAAGAAAAATGAGATTAGATCAGACCTTTGCGTTTACCGAGCCAGAAAGCACCGCCGATGAGGATCAACAGACCACCGATTACACTGACGGTGACGAGCGGATTTACTTTGGAGGAGGCAGAGTCGGCAGCTGAATCAGAGGCTGATGCATGGGCAGCAGCTGTCTGTACTTCAGCAGAAGCGCTTGTTGCTTGTGTATTCTCAGACGCGGTGGTAGCTGACGTCTGTTTAGAATCAGTCGTGATTGCAGGTGCTGCTGGTGTTGCCGCAGGCGTGGTGCCTGTTGCGGTGGTCGTCCCTTGCGCTGGTTGTGCAGTAGCAGGGGAGACTTTTGCGTCAGCAGCAGGTGTTGTCGTCGTTGCCGGTGTCTGGGCTGTTTGCGCTGTCGCGGCAGGCTGTGCGGTTGTCGCCTGTGGTTGTGCAGGTGCCGCCGCAGGCTTGGTTGCTGGCGCAGTCTGGGTTGTCGCAGGCTTGGCAGGAGTTGTCGCGGCAGGCTTTGGTGCTGGAGCCACAGGTGTTTTGGCTGGAGCTTGAGCTTGGGCCGAGGCCTTTTTCATTACGAACAACGGCTTTACAGATGCACGGATTTGCGCGGTCTGTTTGAGGAAGGCATCTTTGTCAGCAGGCTCTGTCCCTACACCGAACAGTCCAGGATTCCCCAGTGCCTTGAGCGCCTGGTCAAAGCCGTCGTACACCTTTTTCCCGGTCGCAGCGGAGACGCTGGATTCCAGTACATTGAAGGTTCCGCGTGCTTTGGCAAGCAAGAGCTTCGCTTTCGAATAATCAGAGAACTGCTTCTCAGCATTATCGAGACGGCGGTCGATATTTAATACCAGTACCGCTTTGTAGTTGTTGAGAACCAGATCTTTCTGCTTTTGAGTAAAATTGTTCTCCAGAGTCTGTGCTACAGAGTCGCCAAACTCCAGCTTGATCTCTGCTTTCTTGCCACTGAAGGCTTGATAAGCGCCATTCCAGTCTTCAGGACTCTTGGAGAGGGCAGCAGCAATATCTTTGTACGCTTCCGCGATCTCTTCTTTGTTGGGATCGCCGTAGGAGTATGCCGATGCCTGGGCCGGGAGCGCCAACATCAAACAGATCACGAGAAGGAATCGGATAAACAAAGCAAACCCACCTTTTTTGTTTTGTAGTGAGAATCAGAATGAGAATCATTATCACATGAATATATTAACTTGGAAATGAATTTCGCGTCAAGAAGGATTTTCATTCTCGTTTGGGATTCTCAACTTGTTTTTATCTTTTCTTTATCGCCATTTTATTTGTTTGTGTTACGCTGTTTGTCATTAGTTAATAAAGTTGTCAAATATTCGCTAAGGAGCGATGACCATGAAACAAGGGTTGTGGATGGCCCTGATTGTCATCTGTACCTCGTTGTTTTTTGCTTCTGTCGGCAGTATGATCGATGATCTGGCCAGTGCCGAACCGGAGGGCATCGTAGAACATCTCGAAAAATATAACCACCAGAAAACCCGGTACGACTTCCCGCACATCGGCTACTATGCACCTGATCTGGAGTTGCCCAACCGCAAAGGGGATCTGGTATCGCTTGATCCGGTGGAAGATCCGCAACCGACGCTGATCATGTTCTGGACCTCATGGAGTGATCAGTCCAAGGAACAGATCGAGAAGCTGACCCGGCTGATGGGGGAGCGGGGGGATGGTGTACGGGTGCTGTTCGTCAATTCGACCAACAGTGATCAGGAAGAAGAGGCACGTTCGATGATGGCCAAGCTTGGGGTGAAGCAATCCGTGCTGTTTGACCGCACAGGAGATGCCAGCCATGATTACAGCATCAAGGTGTATCCGACTTTTCTGCTGGTTGGCGCTGATGGCAAGATCAAGGACCGCTGGCATGAATCATTAGATGATAAAGAATGGAAACAAAAGCTTTCGGAAGCCTAGTCCGGAAGCTTTTTTTGCTGATTGAGACTGGTGATGCGTGGAAAAGCCGCCTTCAGGAGATGATAAGGGGACGGAGGTGAGGCCCGTGTATGGGTTATGGTATCGACGCATCTTCCTTATGATCGTAGTCTTGGGTATGACAGCAACAACCGGCACAGCCTGGGGCTTAGAAAAAGCTCCTGATTTCACCGATCCCACCTGGCGAATAGAACAGATCAGGCGTACCGCTGCGTTTATCTATTCAACTCAGGACGAGCATGGGGCGATGAATGAATCCGGCTACATCAATACAGATTCCAACATGCTGTATGCCGTGATGGGGCTGATCGCCGCTTATGATCTCACCCACGAAAAAGAGTATCTGCACAGGTCCGAACGTGCCATGCGCTGGCTGATGAGTGTACAGAACCCAGATGGTGACTGGTATCTGTCGTACAAACGGGAAGGAGACCGCTATGTCGCCACCTTACCAAAAAGCTACCGACATTTTAAGGCCATACGCGGAGTGGATACGACGATGGCATTGTTTATCCATGCAACCGCTCTATTAGATGAACGAAGCAAGGACGAGTCTCTCAAAAGAGGCTTGCGCGACTCTGCCAGACGAGCCTACCAGTTCCTGACCGCCCACAATCTCGACCCGTCAGACGGACTGTACTGGAGCTCCTATCAGCTTTTGGCGAAGCCTCATGCGGACCCGAACGATCTATCCGGATATCGGCGCTATCGGGTCAAATACGCCACCGACAACGCCGAGACCTATCTCGGACTGATCGCATACGCCAAGCTTTTTCAAGATCAAGCGGCCCGACAGCATGCATTCAGACTCAAAACTCAGTTCACCAAATTCATAGATGAGCAGGCAGGCACCTATGCCGTGATGCTCGACCGTCATGACCGCACCAAAATGCAGCCAAGCTATGCCCGCCATTTTGCCACAGGCTGGTCTGCCTATCTGTTTGATGACCCGTCAATGTTCACACGGGCCCAGACGATGCTGGCGATCCAGGTGGACGAGGATGGTTCCTTTACGGAGGAGGACGGGACCTATGCCTTGTCGACCCTGTCCTTTCTATTAGGAGAGAGCAAGCGGACGATCCGATTCGCCCAGGTCGACCCGGCACAGAAGTTCCTCACCACCATGCTCACCCCCTCAGGCGGTGTGGCCGATGATGTGAAAAGCCGGAATACCTACGTCAATATCGCAGGCATGTGTCTGTTGTACCTGTGTGAAGAGGCAAAACGGGATCAGTTACGTGGCTGATATCGATCATGAATGCCCATCAGATGAGAAAAAATAAGGTCTTCTTTTCTTGTTTCGTGTTTTCCAGTTCCATCCGAAACGAGGGGGAGACCTCTTTACTTTGGTGGGAATATTAGGTATATTTTTTACAAACCAAACAGTCGGTTTTTATAGATGAGGGAGAGGAAAGGGGTTTTTCGTATGGAGATTACCTATCGTCGTTTAAGCACACTGCCGCTGGAGGAAGCCGTGCGGGTGTGGAATGAAGGGTTTTCAGGTTATTTGGTTCCGATATCAATGACGGTGGAGAGTTTCCTGACCAAGCTCGGGCTGGAAGGGCTGGTACCGTCCAAATCGCTTGTCGCTTACGTAGACGGGGAAGCGGCGGGCATGGTGGTCAATGGCTTCCGGACTTTTAACGGGCAAAAGGCAGCCTGGAACGGTGGCACGGGAATCGCACCGAAGTTTCGCGGCAAAGGCGTCGGTAAGGCACTGATGGAGGCGACGCTTGCCCTGTATGAAGAGGAAGGGGTAGAGCTGGCGATTTTGGAGGCATTGCATCAGAACGAACCGGCGATCAGGCTGTATCAGAGTGTTGGGTATGAGATCGTGGATCGGCTTGTTTTCTATACAAAAGAAGGGGTGTTAGAGGAGGGTGCGTTTGGCGGTCAAGTGGGTGTTGTGGGTGATCTGGGTTCTGTCGGTGCTATCGGCTCGGTAGCTGGTCTGGATGCTGGTCTGGCGGATTCGGGGGTAGCTTCAGGGAGGTCTGGCTACGTGGTTAAGCGGGGCGGAGGTCATGATGTGCGCAATCTCGGTTTCTACCGTCACCTCTCCCCGTATCAGACACAGGCGTCTGTCCTGCGTGACGGGGAATCCGTGATCGTGCTGGATGCGGCAGGTGAGGCTGTCGGCTATGCGCTGTTTCGCCGTACATTTGATGATGCAGGGAAGCTGATTCAGATTAACCTGATGCAATGCGAGGTAGCCGCGGAACAGCAGGATGCCCGGACGATTGCACAGCTGCTGCTCCGTCATGCCTATGGCCCGCTTGAGGTGGAGACACGGCGTGGTACCTTTAACTATCCCGCGTCCAACACATTGGTGGCCGAATTATTGCGAGAGGAAGGATTTTCACTCACCAACGAGCAAGTCTATATGATCAAACAGATGGAGAGGAAATCATAACCGACATGCCCAAAGTACCCGACGACTACAAAGAACAGCGTCGTGCAGCCATCCTGCAAAGCGCCACCCACTGCTTTGCCGAAAAAGGCTACCAGGCGACCACCATCGATGACATCATGCGCCACGCCCAGGTCAGCAAAGGCGCTGTTTATCATTACTTTAAAAGTAAAGAAGAGATCTATATTTCCCTCTTGGATCAAAAAACAGAGCAATCCTTTGAAACGGTTCGTACTCTTTTTGCCTCATGCCCGACCGCTGTAGAGAAGCTTTCTCTGTTGTTTGCCCGCTATCGGGAGCAGCAGCACGATTCGGAGCTGCGCAGTATGCAGGCGGTGCAGCTGGAGTTCTGGCTCTATTCGTCCCGCTACCCGGAATGGAAGGCTTTGATGGAAAAGCGGGCCGAGATATTTTTTTCCTTCTTTCAGGAGATTCTGCGTGAGGGCCAGAAGAATGGTGAGTTCCGGCCAGATATTAACGAGCAGGTGGCAGCTTCCCTCTTCTGGGCGGTACGTGACGGGATCGGCCTGCATTTTGCCAAAATGGGGAACGAAGCAATCCACGAGCGTGTCTGGCTTGAAGCGGAACGGATGGTACTTGGTTACCTGCGTATGTAACTCTTGATGAATCCTGACGAATGAGCGTTCGGTGGATCCTGTTGCAAAAAGTAGCTTTTCTTTAGTAGGCGTGTATAAAAGGTGCACCTACAGGAAAAGCTGTTTTTGTATTCAACTTTTTTGGATAAAGATTCATATTGCCATAGGTCTTTTTACATGATAAGATTCTCCTTGTGTCTGCAAGAGATGACACGAAACATGTCGGATCAATAGATAAAAAGTCGAATGGTGACGAAATGTGTCTTGACTTTTGAAATCTGGTCTGGTAAAGTAAATACCTGTCGCCACTGATTGGATAGATTCGGTGTGCGTGAGAGAAAATGTTCTTTGAAAACTGAACAGCGAAAGCAAATGAACATTCAGCCAAGCAACAAGTTTTTGACCTAGATCAACTTCAACTTTATTGGAGAGTTTGATCCTGGCTCAGGACGAACGCTGGCGGCGTGCCTAATACATGCAAGTCGAGCGAGGGTCTTCGGACCCTAGCGGCGGACGGGTGAGTAACACGTAGGCAACCTGCCCGTAAGACCGGGATAACATAGGGAAACTTATGCTAATACCGGATAGGGCGTTCTCTCGCATGAGAGAATGCGGAAAGGTGGCGC
>NZ_VCNA01000007.1 GCF_006170445.1 Brevibacillus dissolubilis
GGACGGGATAAGCGCTGAAAGCATCTAAGCGTGAAGCCCCCTTCAAGATGAGACTTCCCATAGCGCAAGCTAGTAAGACCCCTCATAGACGATGAGGTTGATAGGCTCGGTGTGGAAGCGCGGTAACGCGTGGAGCTGACGAGTACTAATCGGTCGAGGACTTATCCACATTACTTGCATGCTTGCTTCCAGTTTTCAAGGAAGAATGAAAATGAAAAGCTCTGATATGTATATCACGCGATGTGGCGGATATAGATATCAGAGCTTTTTTCGTGTACACAGTTTATACAGAGGCGGATGAATTATCGCCCGGTTTTTAGCTCCGTCCAGTAGCGGTCGTATAGATTAAGCTGTTCACCGACATCTTCGATCCACTCGGTACGGGCCAGGTCATGAGCTTCAATGAAAATCATCTTATTCTGCCGGTACTCAGAAGTATGGAGGGGATAGGCTTTTTCATTGGGATTGCTGTAGCCGATATCTTCATAGTTTTTAACGCTTACGGTTGGTTCGAGGAGGTAGTTGATGAAGGCCTCGGCCCATTTTTTGTTTTTGGCTCCTTTGGGAATAGCGAGGGTGTCTGCCCAGATGGTACCGCCCTCTTTAGGGAGGACGAAAGCAACGTCTTTGTTTTCAGCGTAGATGAAGGCAGCGTCTCCGGACCAAACTGTACCGATCCAGGCTTCTTCGGCGATGAATTTTTGTTTGATGTTGTCGGTGTCGAAGGCGAGTAGGTTGGGGAGAAGGGTTTTGAGGTCTTGGTAGGCGGTGGCGAGTTCGGCGGGGGTTTGGGTGCTGTTGGAGAAGCCGTTTTTGATGAGGGACATGCCGAGAGCTTCGCGGGGATCGTTGAGGACGACAACCCGGTTTTTATAAGCGGGGTTCCAGAGGTCTGCCCAGCTGTCGATGGGGTCGCGGATATACTTGGTGTTGTAGGCGATGCCGGTGACGCCCCAGGTGTAGATGACGGAGTAGCGGTTGCCGGGGTCATAGGGCGGGGTCTGGAAGGTGGAGCTGATATTTTGCAGGTTGGGGATGGCTTCTTTGTTGAGGGGCTCCAGCATGTCTTGCTTGATCATGGTGGTTACCATGTAATCGGAGGGCTGGATTAGGTCGTATTGGGAGCTGCCGGCTTTGAGCTTGGCGTACAGTTCTTCGTTGCTGGAGAAGACATCGTAGTTGACTTTGACATGGTAGGTCTTTTCAAAATCGGCGATGACATCGGGTGAGAAATTGTCGGCCCAGCTGTAGATGTTGAGGGTCTCGGGAGGGGATTGGCAGCCGGTCACGGCAGTGGTCAGCAAACTCGCGGTGAAAAGAAATGGGGCGAGTTTTTGTAAGACATTCATGATTGAGATATTCCTCCTGACTGTGATTGGGGTAGGCAAACGGCTGGGGTGGGTCAAGTGGATGAATCATGTAATAACAGCGAAGGTGGATCAACAGAGTATGCTGGGATCTAAACGGGAAGCTGATATCTAAACGGTAAGCCGGGGTCAAAAGGGAAGCTGTTTTTTGGTGTCGTCGTCAGTGTCTTTTCGCCGGAAAAATTCAGCAAGCACGATGAAGAGGATGGTTGTGACGATGAGAAGCGTGGAGAGGGCGTTGATTTCCGGGCTGACGCCGCGCTTGACTAAGCCGTAGATGTAGAGGGGCAGGGTTGTGGAATTGGGGCCGGAGACGAAAAAGCTGATTACAAAGTCATCGAGTGACATGGTAAAGGTAAGCATGGCAGAGGCGATGATTCCGGGACTGATCAGGGGAAGTGTGACATAGCGAAATGTATGCAGGGGGGAGGCGCCGAGGTCTTGGGCAGCCTCCTCCAGTTCTTTGCCCATACCTGCCAAGCGTGCGGAGACGATGACGACGACGAAGGAAAGACTGAACGTGATGTGGGCGATGATGATCGTGGTTTTGCCCAGAGGGATGGCGAGTTGGCTGAAGAGGACTAGCAGGGAAAGACCCATGAGGATATCCGGAATGAGGATGGGGAGGTAAAAGAGGCTGTTCCAGGTCTTTTGGAAGCGGAAGGTGTAGCGGTGCAGGGCGATAGCGGCCAGTGTGCCGAGAATGGTGGCGATGATGGTGGTGGTGACAGCGATGCTAAGACTGTTGAAAAGGGCTTCGAGTACCCGCCTGTTATCGAGCAGGGCGAGATACCATTTGCCGGTGAAGCCCGACCAGACAGCATTGATTCGAGAGTCGTTGAACGAATAGAGGATCAGGACGAGGATGGGCAGGTATAGAAAGCCGAGTACAGCGAGTGAGTAGCCAAAGAGCAGGCGATGGCGGAGGTTCTGGGGGTGTTTTCGGTTTTTGCGGTGTGGTGGGTTGTTATGGTGATGGTCAGTCTGGTGGTTATTCACGAGTTTACCCCCTTTCGTCCTGTTGTGCTTGGACGGCTCGGTTATAGAGATAGATGAGGATTAGCGAGAAAAGGATGACCATGATGGAAAGGGTCGAGCCAAAAGGCCAGTCGCGTGCGGAGAGGAATTGGTTTTGAATGACGTTGCCGAGCATGGAGGATTTGGCCCCGCCCATGATTTCGGGGACGACAAACATGCCGATGGTGCCGACGAAGACGAGGATAGAGCCGGTGACGATGCCGGGCAGCGTGAGTGGAACTGTGATATGCCAGAAGGCTCTTGACGGGGTGGCGCCGAGGTCATAGGCGGCTTCGAGCTTGCGTCTGTCCAGCTGCTCCAGCGAGACGTAGATGGGCAGAACCATGAAGGGCAGGAGGGTGTAGACTAATCCGATCAGGACGGCTGTCGGGTTATACAATAACGACAGTGGCTGATCGATTAGCCCAAGCTGGAGTAGCAATGTATTTAGAAGCCCTTGGGAACGCAGGATGATCACCCAGGCGTAGGAGCGGACGAGGAAATTAATCCAGAACGGGATCATCACGAGGAGCAGCCAGATATTTTGCCAAGAGGAGCTCATTCGGGAAATCATATAGGACAGCGGGTAACCAAGGATGAGGCAACAGCAGGTCGTCAGAACCGAGATGATGATGGTATCGAAAAAGATATGCAGATACAGCGGTTCAAAAAAGCGGGCATAGTTGGCCAGCGTCCATTCGTAGATGATATCGCCGTAGAGACCCCGTTGGAAAAAGGAGAGCAGGACGATGATCATCAGGGGGAACAGGAAAAATAAGGTGAGCCAGATGAGCGATGGGTAGGCAAGGTATTTGCCTTTGTTGTTCAATGCAGGATCACCTCGTCTTCTGGATGCCAGTGTATGGTGACCTGCTGGCCGGGCTGAAAAGATGGGGTGTCGTACTGATGAGCCATGACGATGGACTCTTCCCCGTCCAATTTGACGAAGATTTTGTGGAGGTTGCCGTGGAAAGAGATGTCTTGGATGGTGCCGAGATGGTGGTGGGGGACGGGTGGAGTGTTAGTTGGCTGGACGGATGGTGAAAGTGGAAAAGGCGGAGTGTGACGTGGTGAGTGTGTAGATGGGGCGGAGGATGACGGTAAGGGCGATGAGTATGTAGATGGATTGGAGGATGACGGTAAGGGTGATGACAGTGGTGCACGGCCTGAGATAGGCGCGAGGATTACCTTTTCCGGGCGGATCGCGAAGGTTCTTCCCCTGTGTACTCCGCTCTTAGTAGTGAGAATATTGTTCTCCCCGACAAAGGTGGCGACAAATCGGTTGTGCGGGTGGTGATAGATCTCTTCGGGGGTGCCGAGCTGTTCGATCCGGCCCTGGTTCATGACGGCGATCCGGTCTGACATGGACATCGCTTCCTCTTGATCGTGGGTGACATAGACGAACGTGATACCCAGATTTTTTTGCAGGTTCTTCAGCTCCAGCTGCAGGCTTTTGCGGAGTTGAAAGTCGAGGGCGCCGAGTGGTTCGTCAAGCAGGAGCACTTTGGGGTTGTTGATGATGGCGCGGGCGATGGCGACGCGTTGCTGCTGGCCGCCGGATAATTGCTTAGGTCTACGGTTGGCTAGATCGCTTAGCTGGGTAAGCTCCAATACCTGTTGTAGTCGGGTGCGCTGTTCGGCGGCGGGGACTTTTTTCATTTTCAGACCAAACAGGATGTTGTCCGTTACATTCATATGGGGAAAAAGAGCATAATGCTGAAACACCATATTCATGTCGCGTTGATAGGGCGGAACATCTGTGACCCGCTGACCATCCAGATAGATCTCACCAGCTGAAGGTGTCTCGAAACCTGCGATCATGCGCATCAGGGTAGTTTTGCCACAGCCGCTGGGGCCGAGCAGCGTCAAGAACTCGCCGGAATAGATGGATAGGGAGAAGGATGGAATCACAATCTGGCGACCAAACGTCTTTTCGACAGAATCAAGCGAAATCATCGTTTTCATCGTTACGTCTGTCCCATCTCTTAGTTATTTTCCTTTTATGTATATTATGCCAGCCAAATAAACGATTCACGTCTTGAGGAAATCCGGCAAAAAAGAATTCCCCGTTGCGGGTACGGGGAATAGGCTTGGTTAGGTATGTTGCAATTGAAGTTGTTCAACACGTTCTAATTTGCTCAGACGTGGGCAGGTGATGCAAGGGCCACCGTCGGGGAATTGATACCAGAGGCAGCAGGTGGAACGGACACGGCTGCATGCGGTAGGTGCCACTTCTTTAAAGGTAACCACTTGATATGTGGATTCGAGTGATTGGCCATCATAGGACAGCTCTCGGTGGATGATATGGCGGTCACGGTTGGCATGGCTCTGATAGGCTGGCTCTTGGTCTAGCTTTTCATACAGGAAGCCACAGTAGTTGCCGATGTTGCCCCACATCACTTTTGGGGAGAGACCGAACAGCTTGGTGATCTTGGTCATCATCATCCAGAGATTGTTGTGAAAAACCGCTTGGAAGACGTTCTGGCGAAGCGTCTCTTCGCTTTCGGTTTCGCGCCATTCGAGACAGCAATGGCAACGGTATTCCTCCTGCATCCGCTCGGACAGCAGAATGACCGGGCAGTTATTCGGCAGGACGAGACCTGATGGGAGGTCGTTGACGATGCGGATTTTGGCTTTTTGCCAGTCAGCGAGAATGCCTACACCGATCGTCGACATCGGGGTCAGGACGGTGGCGAGCAGAGATCCTGCGTAGCGCTTTTGAAAAAGTGAAGCGGCGGCGACGAGATTCTCCGACTTCATCCGGCGGGCCACCCGTCTGATCAGGAAAGCCAAACGCTCGGAGTCAGTAATCAACTCTTGAATCGATATGGTCTCACCGGTGTCGGTGGGGTCATCGACGTAACACGGGATATGCATGCCCCTATCACGCAAATTGTCCAACAGCGGTGCTAATTGCAACGTGGTGTGCATGTGGCTGTGTCCCCCCTTTTCGCCCTATGCGTCCCCGGCTGTAAGGGATGCACATCGGAGTACCATAGATCGGATCAGGAATGATTTCGGCGTCCATCGAGAAGACGGCACGGACGGTGTCTGGAGTGATCGTCTCTGTGGGGTGTCCTTGGGCGTAGACGGTTTTGTCTTTGAGCGCAACGATGTGGTCGGCATAGCGACAGGCCAGATTGAGGTCGTGCAGCACCATGATGATCGTGCGCTTTTGAGTCTGGTTGAGTTCGAACAGGATATCGAGTACCTCCACCTGGTGGGTCATATCCAGATAGGTGGTCGGTTCATCTAAAAGAATCGTCTCCGTGCCTTGAGCCAGTGTCATCGCGATCCAGGCACGCTGGCGTTGGCCGCCGGAGAGTGAGTCGACAGCGCGGTCCTTCAGCTCGGTCATCCCGGTGGATTCGAGCGCTTCATTCACCATCGCTTCATCCTCTGTCGTCCACTGCTTGAGCCAGTTCTGGTGCGGATAGCGGCCCTGTTTGACCAGCTGCTGTACCGTCAGGCCTTCAGGGGCTGTCGGTGACTGTGGCAGGATGGCGAGACGCTTGGCGATTTCTTTGGTCGGTGTGGTGGCAATCGCTTGACCGTCGAGCAGGATGTTGCCCTCTTTTGGTTTCAGCAGGCGGGCCATAGAACGGAGCAGCGTGGACTTGCCACAGCCGTTACTGCCGATCAGCACAGTGATTTTTCCCTTGGGAATCTGAAGATTAAGTTGGTCGATGATGAGAGACTCACCGTAGGTTAAGGTGAGATTCTGGGTTTCCAAGGCTACCATGTGAGCAGTCCCCTTTCCTTACTGATTCCGATTTTTGAACAACAGATAGATGAAAAATGGAGCGCCGATTGCGGAAGTGAAGATCCCGACCGGAAGATCCAGCGGGGAAAAGGCCGTGCGTCCAATCAGATCGGACAGCATCACGATCAAGGCACCAACCATGGCTGATACCGGCAACAAACCGCCAAAAGACGGGCCTACCAGCTTGCGGGCAATATGCGGGCCGAGCAAGCCGACGAAGCTGATCGCACCGCCGATGGCAATCGCTGCACCCGCGAGCGCGACGGAGAAAAACAGGAGGATCAGACGATGACGCGAGACCGGGCTGCCGACTCCAGCGGCGATATCATCACCAAGCTGGAGGACATTGACCGTACGGCCGTACATCATGGTCAGGATCAGCATGAGGATTACCCATGGGAGCAGGACGGAGACATTTTCCCAGTTGGAGCCGTAGACCGTCCCGGTGATCCAGATCTGTACCTTGGGAGTCAGGTAGATCGGGCTGGTGACGACCAGAAGGGAGGTGATCGCGGCCATGACCTCTTTGATCCCTACCCCGATCAAGACGAGACGGATTGGAGTGACACCGTCTTTCCACGCCAGCAGATAGATGATGGCGGCGACAACCCCTGCACCAATCAAGGTGACAGGCGGCAGCCAGAAGACACTGACCGTTGGAAACAGGGTAAGCAGTCCGACCGCAGCCACCGAAGCGCCGTGCGTAATCCCGACGATATCAGGAGATGCCAGCGGATTACGGATAATCCCCTGCAAAATCGAGCCGGACACGGACAGCGCCGCCCCGATCAGAAGTGCCACCAGAATACGCGGCAGACGGAAGGTCTCGATGACCAGCTCGTATTGCTTTTCTCCCGCGCCGAACAAGGTTTTGATAACGTTTATCGGTGAGATATACATTTCGCCGGTTCCGATACTGACGACGAATGCGGCAAACGTCAGGATCGCGAGAATGGTCGTAGTTAACAGCGTTTTGCGTTCCAGTAAAAAGGAGAAGGATTCGTTACGGATGACCAGTTGTTTTTTCATGCACGCACCAGCCCTTTTCGTACAACGTAAATGAAGAATGGTGCGCCCATCAATGCGGTCATCACGCCAATCGGCACTTCACCCGGCATTGCGATAAATCTGCCCAGGATATCAGCGAAAAGCAAGAGAATCGCACCGAGAAATCCACTGTAGACCAGCACCCAGCGAGTGTCTGAACCGATCAGGTAGCGTGCGAGATGCGGTGTGACAAGACCAATGAAGCCGATCGGTCCTGACACCGCGACCGAACAGGCTGAGAGCAGAACAATCAAAAGACCGGCGAGAGCCTTGACCAGTACGGTTCGCTGGCCCAACCCCTTGGCGACGTCCTCCCCCATCATGAAGGTATTGATCGGCCGTGCCATCAGGAAAGCGACAATCCATGCAAGCAGCATATAAGGAAAAACACCTGTCAGCATCTCCAGCTTACGTCCCGCGACTGAGCCAGCCAGCCAGAACAATACATCATTCAATGCCTGCTCATTGGTGACGAGGATCGCATGGGTAAAAGAGGAGAACATCGCAGTCACAGCAGCTCCGGCCAATGTCAGCTTCAACGGTGTAATCCCCTCCCGGCCAAGCGCACCGAGAAAATAAACCAGCACCCCGCTAAGAGCCGCACCGATAAAACTCAGCGTCGTGAACTCCCCGAGCGAGTTCATCGCAAAAACCGCCGCCCCAAACACGATGGCAAACGATGCCCCGGCATTGATACCAAAAATCCCGACGTCAGCGAGTGGATTGCGCGTCATCGCCTGCAGCAGTGCTCCTGCAATTGCAAGGCTCGCCCCCACCGCCCCGGCAATCAATGCACGCGGCACCCGCACTTCCCGGATGACGATGTGTTCATTGCTGCCGTCGAACTGGGTATAGGCATCGATCGCGACATGCCAGCTGGTATCGACCACACCAAAGATGACACTGCCGATCAAACCGGCAAGTAAAAGAACCAAACATACGAATAATCCACCAAGTTTTAATGGCGTGCTTCCTAAGAGGTTTTTGATCATTGAAATTCTTCTCCCATAGTATGTGTGCATCAGCCTATATGTTTCTATGATTGAGGCTGAGATTCATTATCATTTTCTTGTTGACAGATTGAACCCTTACAAGATACCATTATAGTCGATATTGATAATCGTTATCAAGTGTAGGGGGAACGATCATGTTCAAAAAGTCATCATTCTTTACAAAAAAATCGCTGACCCGTGTGATTGCTCCAGTGGTTGCGGCGATGTTCGCACTGACTGGCTGCGGTACACAGCCAGCGGCGACTCCGGCTCCTGAGCAACAACCAGCTGCAGCAACGGATGCGCCACAAGAATATACAGTGAAACACGCGATGGGTGAAACCAAAATTAAAGGTACCCCACAAAAAGTGGTTATCCTCACCAACGAAGGTACCGAAGCACTCCTCGCGCTTGGCGTGAAGCCAGTGGGCGCGGTGAAATCCTTTACCGGCGATCCTTGGTATGCACACATTAAAGATGAAATGAAAGATGTAACCGTACTTGGTGAAGAAGCACAGCCTAACATCGAGGCGATTGCTGCTCTGCAACCAGACCTGATCATCGGGAACAAAATGCGTCAAGAGAAGGTATATACCCAACTGAGCGCAATTGCTCCAACTGTTTTCTCTGAAACACTGCGCGGTGACTGGAAAAAGAACTTCAAGCTGTATGCAGAAGCTCTGAACAAAAAGGCTGAAGGCGATAAAGTACTCGGTGACTTCGACAAGCGTGTTGAAGATCTGAAAACCACCCTCGGCGACAAGGTGAACACCAAGGTTTCCCTCGTTCGCTTCATGGCTGGCCGCACCCGTATCTACTACAACCAAACTTTTGCTGGTACCATCTTCGAACAAATCGGTCTGCAACGTCCAGATTCTCAGAAGAAAGATGATTTCGCTGCGGAAGTAACCAAAGAGCGCATCCCTGAAATGGACGGCGACATCATGTTCTATTTCACCTACGAAACAGGTGACAAAAAAGCAACCAAGCTCGAAGAAGAATGGACCAACGATCCGCTCTGGAAAAACCTCAACGTTGTGAAAAACAATAAGGCAATCAAGGTTGATGACGTGATCTGGAACACTGCTGGTGGTGTAAAAGCAGCGAACCTGATGCTGGATGAGTTGGAAAAGCATTTGATGGCTCAATAATTTTATAGAGATTTGATCGGCTGTCGATTATTATCGGCAGCCTTTTTGTTTTGGTGGGTACTCGGGGGTGAGAGTGAGGATGAACTGTTTTCCAGTTGCCTTTCCCTCTCTTCGTTCGGCCGGTCGCCTTACAAACAGTTCATCCTCACTCTCTGGGGCGGGTACCAGCCTAAAAAAGACGATCGAAAGATCGACGGATCAAAAACATCAATACATGAACATCAAATATCAATAACAAAGCATTCAAACATCCAAAGCTTCGTTGTTGCCATTCCGCAGTGCCTCCTCCGTCATTACTTACATAACCCCATGAATTAGCCCAATAATCATCATATGCTTGTTCTTTTAATTCTTTTCTCTATTATCCCCCATGGCTGGTGGAGATGTGGACGTTGGCAAGATGTAAGCCTCTTTGAAGACCCTCTCAGCGGAAGAGATTTGATTGGGATTGCTTCTTCGGAATACTTCTAGGGGCAACGAATATACATCATCGAATAATCGTTTTGCCCCCTGCCCCAATCAAATATCTGCAGCGGACAGTCATGCCCCCCTCCGGGTCTTCAAGAATGGCGAACAGCTTGCCAACGTCCGCATCTCCCGCCCCGCCCCACCCCCCCTTGACATTAGACCTAAAGCATATTACCATACTTTTCAAAGGTTTAAACTTACCAACGAACAAAGAGGTGCTTATGAAAAACGGAAATGAACAAGCGCACCAGCAAGCATTGGAATTGTTTCGTGCCTGCACCCCTCTTTTTCAGGCATTGGGAGATTCGGTCCGGCAGGATATCATTCTGTTGCTGGCGCAGCACGAAAGCCTCAACGTGAATCAGATCGCAGAGCAGTCACCGATGTCCCGCCCTACGATTTCGCATCATCTCAAAATTTTGCGTGAGGTCGGTCTTGTGACGGTGGAACGCCGGGCCACCGAAAACTATTACTCTCTCCAGCTGGATCACTCCTTGGATAAATTGCGGGATTTGATGAAAGCGGTGGAGGAATGCTAGACCAGAATTGACTTGCTGAACAGGGCTTCTGATGTGGTGAGTCAATATTTTTTAGATTAATAGTTTAAAAGTTTAAACGAATGGACTTAAACGAATACGATGATAGATACACAATAGCCCAGGAAGCTTCTATGAATAGATAGGTTTGGTTAGGGATAAGACAAAATGAAATCGAGGAACGGAGGTAGTATGCAATGGGAATGATCGAGATACTCAACCCTGCCACTGGTGAAGTGATCGGCGAGGTACAGGAGAAGACATCCGAGGAGATTACGGCGGCGATGAAGCGGGCCAGAGAGGCTTTTCCTGCATGGCGGGATATGCCGCTGGAGCAACGGCTCGGCTATGTAGCGCGTGTCCGTGAATATCTGGTTGAGCATATGGAGACGCTCGCACAAAAAATCGTGCAGGATACGGGGAAAGTCCTGCTGGAAGCGATGATGACGGAGATTTTTACGACGGCTGATTTTATGAAGCATTATGAGAAGCATGCGGCGGGGATTCTGGCACCGAAAAAAGTAGGAACGCCAATTGTATTGTTTGGCCGACGCTCAGAGATTCAGTACCGTCCGATGGGGGTAGTGGCGGTGATCTCGCCATGGAACTATCCGCTCCAGCTGGCGATGGTGCCTGCGATTTCCGCCTTGATTGCCGGGAATACGGTGCTGCTCAAGCCTTCTGAGGTGACTCCCCTGACCGGATTGATTATGGAGGAGATCCTGAATGCAGGGGGATTCCCAGAAGGCGTCGTACAAGTCTTACATGGCGGCAAGGAAGTCGGACAGACGCTTGTCGATGCCAAGCCGGATAAGATCTTTTTCACAGGAAGTGTGGCAACAGGCAAAAAGATCATGGCCCAAGCCGCACAGCACCTGATTCCGGTCGAGCTGGAGCTAGGCGGGAAGGACCCGATGATTGTGTTCGCTGACGCTGATCTGGAGCGTGCAGCCAATGCGGCGGTCTGGGGAGCCTTCACCAATGCCGGGCAGACCTGTATGGCGGTCGAGCGTGTGTATGTGGAGAGCTCTATCTTTGACCGCTTCGTCGGGATCGTCAAGGCCAAGACCGAACAGCTTCGTGTCGGAACCGGGGAGGAAGCAGATATGGGCTCGATGACGTTTCCTCATCAGTTAAGCATCGTCGAGGAGCATCTCGCAGACGCAGTCGCCAAAGGAGCGACCATCCTCACAGGCGGCAAGCGGCTCAATGAGAAGACCCTGCACTTCCCCCCTACCCTGCTCACCAATGTGGATCATACGATGAAAATCATGAACGATGAGACATTCGGGCCAGTGCTACCGATCATGCCGTTCCGGGACGAATCAGAAGCCCTGCGTCTGGCTAATGACTCCCCGTTTGGCCTCAACAGCAGTGTCTGGTCACGCGATACCACCAAGGCCCGCCGAGTTGCCGGGAAGATTGAGAGTGGTAACGTTTGCATTAATGATGTGATCGTCAGCGTCGCCAACCCCCATCTGCCTTTTGGCGGGATCAAAGAAAGCGGCATGGGACGCTATCATGGTGAAGAAGGCCTGATCACCTTCTGCCACGTCACCTCGATCATCGAGAGTCCAGGGAAAAAAGCCTCTGAAATCAACTGGTATCCCTATACTCCGAAAAAGCGGGAAGCCTTCCAGACCCTGATGCAATTTTACGGCAAACAAATCAAAGCTTCTGTAGGCGGTGTCAACAACCTCCTGCGAGAGTTCTTCAAATAAGAGACAATCCGAACAAAAACGCTACGATCCTGCATGCCTCCCCCAGACGCGTGCAGGTTTTTTTTACATGATTCATAAAATGTTGACAATCGCCCGTAAATTCTATAAATTTATGATGCAAACGTTTTCACGAAATTTTAACATCCAGATTATTCTGCGCTTTGCAATACTTCATTTCAAATGTTAAAGGAGGATTTTCAGATGAAAAACACTTGGAAAGACCGCCTCAAGAAAAGCTCTCTTGCGACGCTGTCCTTGGCTGTAGTTGCAGGTATCTTTGCCGGCAATATGAATACAGCCTCCGCCACCGTAAAAAGTGATTACAAAACCTATGTGATGGCTCCGCTGACTAAGATCACAGACTGGACTGCTTTCAAAAGCCAACTGACCACCCTCAAAAACAACGGGGTATATGCGCTTACAACTGACGTATGGTGGGGCGATGTCGAGGCCGCTGGTGACAACCAGTTCAACTGGACCTACTACAAAACCTATGCAGACACCGTCCGTGCAGCCGGCCTCAAATGGGTACCGATCATCTCCACCCACCAATGCGGCGGCAACGTCGGTGACGATTGCAACGTACCGCTTCCGAACTGGCTTTGGTCCCAAGGTACAGCTGACCAGATGAAATTCAAGGATGAGTCCGGTTATGTCAACGGTGAGTCCCTCTCCCCTTGGTGGTCTGGTACGCAGACTCAATACGATGAGCTGTATGCTTCCTTTGCAAGCAACTTCGCGGGTTATAAAGACATCATCGCCAAGATCTACTTGAGCGGCGGTCCTGCGGGTGAGCTGCGCTTCCCATCCTACAATGCGGCTGCAGGCTGGTCCTACCCAAGCCGTGGTAAGCTGCAAGCCTACACCGATACCGCGAAAAATGATTTCCGTGCGGCTATGCAGACCAAATACGGTACCATCTCTGCTCTCAACACCGCTTGGGGTACCAGCCTGACTGCTTTTTCCCAAATCAGCCCGCCAACTGACGGCGACAACTTCTTCATCAACGGCTATAAGTCCAACTACGGCAAAGACTTCTTGAACTGGTACCAAGGCGTGCTGAGCAAGCACCTCGCTGGCATCGCTTCCAAGGCCCACAGCCGTTTTGACACCACATTCGGCGTACGCATCGGCGCGAAAATCGCGGGCATCCACTGGAAAATGAACGATCCAAGCATGCCACACTCTGCTGAGTACGGCGCTGGCTACTACAACTACAGCACCATCCTCGATCAGTTCAAAGCAAGCAACCTTGACCTGACCTTCACTTGCCTGGAGATGAACGACAGCCAAGCGAATACCGCTCCCTACTACTCTGCACCGAAATCACTCGTGATCAACGTAGCCAACCTGGCGAACTCCAAAGGCATCGCGGTCAACGGTGAAAATGCTCTTGCCATCGTCAACGATAACCAGAAGTATCAAAACGTAGCGGAAATGCTCTACAACTACAACTTCAGCGGCTTCACCCTCCTGCGCATGGCTAACATCGTCAACAGCAACGGTACAGTGACTTCTGAGATGGCTCCATTCCGTGATGCCGTCGCACTCAACCCAGTACCTGTGACCTTCACGGTGAACAATGCCAATGCTACAACTGGTCAGACCGTCTATGTAGTCGGTGACCGTTGGGAGCTTGGCAAATGGGATACCGTTGTCTACCCGGCGAAGCTGACCAACACCAGCGGCGTATGGAAGGCGACCGTCTACCTCGGTGAAAACCGTACCTACAACTTCAAAGCGATCAAGAAAGATGGCAGCGGCAACGTGGTATGGGAAGGTGGCTCCAACAAGAACTACTCCGTACCAGCAGGCGGCGGCAGCTACACCTGGAGCTGGACGAACTAATCCATTCTTCTTGTAGTGCCAATCGGTCTGCTTTTCTGAACACAAAAAAATCTGGCTTTCTCCACGCGGGAGGGCCAGATTTTTTCTGTTTTCTATGAAAAGGATTAGTGTACGCTCAGGTTTACTTGGTAGCCTGGTTGGTTTTTCGGGTGGTTCTGGTTGAGGAACACGGAGCGGTCGGTTTTGAGTACGATTACCTCGAAGAATGGACGGAAACGCTCTTCGCTGATTCCGAATGCATTGAGGAATTTGCCAAACAGCTCTTGCTCTTGACGCTCAGGCTGACCGTCTGCGAGAGAAGAATCGATCAGATTGATGAGGATGCACATTTTTTGTGCGTCTGTGAGGATTGGTGCAGCTTCACGCAGGAAAGCGTCAGGAGAGGTTTTGCGGGTGTATTTCATCGCGCGCTCGAGCAGGGCACGGTTGTTGGCACCTACACCGATAACGCCGCCACGCTCTTCACCACCGAGTACGGAGAGGAGATGACCGATCTCTTCGTGATCCATCTCGCCGTCGGAGCCCATCATATAGAGCAGCGAGCAGGCAAATGCAAGGTGTGGCGTCATGTTTTCGCCTTTATCACCTTTAAACATATCAAACAAACCCATTCGTAATTCCTCCATTCGTTTGGCTAAAAATATCCTTGCTATGTACTACGAAATAAATTCTAGCAGGTTTCGGAAAAAAATGAAAAAGAAATAGCCTATTGATATGAAAAAAATCCCAATCAGCCATGTCAGGTTTCTGCGGTCTGCATGGTGCTTTGGGATTTGGTGTATGGGACGATCATCAGTTAGCCAGCTGGAGCAGCGGATGTGCCTGCGGCTTGGCGAACAGATAGCCTTGGAACAGGTCGTAGCCCATATCGAGCAGGTATTTGAGATCCTCTTGATCCTCTACTCCCTCGGCGAGAGCCTGGGAGTTCATCTCATGGGCGAGCTGGAGGACAGATCGGGCGATCCGCTGCTTGCCCCGGTCCTGACTGACACCACGGGTGAATTCGAGTGCCAGCTTCACGTAGTCTGGTTCGAGCTGGGATAAGAGACTCAAGCTGGTGTAGCCTGTGCCCACATCATCGAGAGCGAATTTGAACCCGTGATCTTTGTAGAACTGCAGGATCGATTTGAGATGGTCGACATTTTTGATTTCATCGGACTCGACGACTTCAAACACCAGCTGCTCTGGTCTGACTCCTGACAGGCGGCTTGCTTCGAGCGTGCTTTGCAGGCAATGCTCCGGTGTATAGATGGCGGTCGGGAGAAAGTTAATGAAGGCGAGCTGATTGGGAATAGCTGACGCATTTTTCACAGAGGTAATCCGGCAGGCACGGTCGAGCGCAAACAGGCGGTTCCGGATTTTGGCGGCTTCAAACATTCGGAATGGTGGAATAATCCCACCTTGTTTGTCAATTCCGCGCGAAAGAAGCTCATGACCGATAATCACGGGCTGCTGATCTTGGAAGCCGACGATGGGTTGATAGTATGTCAGGATGGATTGCTCTGTGATGAGACTGTCGATCCAATCTGCTTCGCGCTCCTGTAGGAACTGGGCGACTGGCTTCAACTGATCCAACGCAGCCAACGGGTCGGTACGCTTGGACATGACAGCGAGAATCTCATGCGAAGACAGATGGTTCGTGATGTAATCAAGCATATTGTAAAAGATGGACTCCTCCACCCAATGCATCCGGTCATTGATGGATAACCAACTGGAGCTGGAATAAGAACCGAGATAGATTTTGATCCAGTCGGTATTCAGATCCCCTTTGAAATACAGGGTATAACCTCTCTCCGATACTTGGCACGCGTCACATTGTGTATCCATCACTTTGTCTCCCTTTCCGATCGCATCCCCATGAGGAATGGCATAAAGTTTTCTCTATGCTGTATCATTTCTCAATTCATTTATGATTTCCTGTTCCAAAAGCATTTGAAACTGCTTTTTCCACGGTGAAATATGGGGCATCATTAGGGTATGATATTACCATAACGGAAATGACCAAGGAGAATAAGCATGCAAACAGTTGAATTGATTGCCACCGCCACATTTGGATTGGAATCCGTCGTGGCTGACGAAGTGAAAAATCTGGGATACACCGATATGACGGTGGAGAACGGAAAGGTAACGTTTCGCGCCGATCTGGCTGCGATCGCCAAGGCGAATCTGTGGTTGCGCACAGCCGATCGGGTACGGATCAAGATCGGAGAATTTAAGGCGACCACATTTGATGAATTATTTGAGCAGACCAAAGCACTGCCATGGTCGGATTGGATTCCGGTCGACGGGGCTTTTCCTGTGGAGGGCAAATCTGTAAAGTCGACTCTCTTTAGCGTATCGGATTGTCAGGCGATTGTGAAGAAGGCAATCGTTGAGAGTCTGAAGAGAACGTATAAAACAGACTGGTTTGAGGAGAGCGGCCCGTTGTATAAGGTAGAGGTGGCGCTCTTAAAGGATATCGTCACGCTGACGATCGACTCCAGCGGCTCTGGCTTACATAAGCGCGGCTACCGTGAGCATATCGGGGCGGCTCCGCTCAAGGAAACGATGGCTGCGGCTCTGATCCTGCTGTCCCGCTGGAAGCCTGACCGTGTGTTCATGGACCCATTCTGCGGTTCGGGTACGCTTCCGATCGAGGCGGCGCTGATCGGGCATAACATCGCTCCAGGGATGAATCGTGAGTTTGCCAGTGAGAATTGGCCGATCATCCCAAGACAGATCTGGCGTGATGCCCGTGCAGAGACTCATGATCTGGCTGACTATGACCGCGAGCTGGAGATCATCGGTACCGATATTGATGATGAGATGCTGAAGGTAGCAAGACGCAATGCAGGGGAAGCGGGTGTGGAGGATTCGATTCACTTCCAGCGCTTGGACATGCGTGATATGAGCTCCAAGCGCAAGTACGGCTATCTCATCTGCAACCCGCCGTACGGGGAGCGCCTGCTCGATAAACGCGAGATCGTCAAGCTTTATCAGGATATGGGCAAGGCCTTTGGTAAGCTGGATACCTGGTCGTATTATGTGCTGACCTCTGATGAGGAGTTCGAAAAGCATTTTGGTCGGGAAGCAAGCAAAAAGCGTAAATTGTACAACGGAAACATCAAAGTAGACTACTACCAGTTCTTCGGTCCGCGTCCACCGCGTCCCAAAACGGAAACGATTGTAACGCTAGACCAAGCCTGATCGTCTTACCCATTGTGAGATTTGGGCAGAAGGAAAGGGAGAAAGAGGAATATGGGATTGCGTCAATATTTTCATAAAACAATCACGTGGACATTGGCTTGTGCGCTGGTCTTGCCGCTGGTGCAAGCTGTGCCTGTGTCTGCGGCGGCTAAAGGACAGACCACAGTGGAGCTGAAACCGTCTGCGGCGGCGACAGCTTTTGCTGATGTCAAAGGTCATTATTCAGAAAAGGCGATCAGCCACCTGCTGACCCTGCATTTGATCCAACCCAACCAAGCCAAGAAGTACAACCCAACCCAGCCGATGGCGCGCCAGGACGTGATGGTACTGCTGGCAAAAGCGATTGGACTGCAGCCAAGCAGTGCATCTACGGCTGCTTTTAAAGACCTTGGGGAGAATCCGGCGATGGCCCCTTATCTCAAAGCGTTTGCCGATGCGGGTCTGTTAAAAGGGCGTCCGGATGGAACCATCGGGGTGAATGACGCGATTACCCGTCAGGATCTGGCTGTATTGATCGACCGGATGATGCAACAGACTGGCGTAGATACTTCTGATTCGGACAAGACTGCACAGCCGCCTGCCTTTTCGGATGAAGCAGATATCGCTGATTATGCCAAGCAAGGGGTCAGACAGGCAGCCAGCCAAGGATGGATGATCGGGAGCTACGGTAATTTTGCCCCGCGGAAAAAGGTGACCCGTGCCGATGCGGCAATCATCGCAGAACGTATCGTCTTGCGTCGACTGGAGCAGGCAGATCAAGCCGAGTTCACCGTGCAGCCAGCCAGAGTCTCCGTGCTCGCAGGTACGACGCAGAAGCTTACGGTTTTCCCAAAAGGAAGTGACCTTCTGCCGTACACCCCGGTCTATGCCTTCGACCGTCCAGACCTTGGGCGGGTGCTGGCGGACGGTACGTTCGTCGCCGGGCCTAATGAAGGGACAGGGCAATTGACGGTGACCGTGGGGAATAAAACCATGGCAATCCCCGTGGAAGTCACTCCAGATGGACGACCGGCAACCAATGTTCCTAAGCCAGAGGGAGACAGGCAAAAGGCAGACGGGACGAGCACGAGTATACCTGTGGTGAACAGCAATCCAACAGGAACGAACGGTACGACAGGTTCGGGCAGTGCAACAGGTTCGCAGCCGAAATCAGGCGAGACCACTCCGTCCATTCCATCCAAGCCGGGTGAGACGAAGCCGCTTGTCGATCCATATGACAAGGAGAATGGCATCGTCAACCTCTCTTTGGGCCAGCATGTCGGCGTACGCGCGACAGACCCGAGCGACCTTTCTTTTAACGAGATGGAAAAGAAATATCCAGGGCCTGTCGGTGGATTGGTCGCTGACTCTGAGACGTGGACAGGCTATCTGCGTCAAGCGGGGCGCGAGGTGACGGTTACGCTTGATCAGGTGAAGACACTGGATCGGGTACAGCTTACCTTCAAGCAGGAGAAGAAGGCCGGGATCACGCTGCCGCCATATATGGAAGTGGAAGTCTCCCGTGACGGCAAGGTTTGGTCATCGGCAGGAAAAGCAACACATGCGGTGGCACCTGACACAGAACAGGTAGTTGTCCGTACGCTTAGCTTGACGTTTCCGGGTGTGGAGGCCAAGTATGTACGTGTCCGTTTTCCGGTGAAGGTCTTCGTCTTCGCCCGGGAATTGCAGGTGTACGGTCATGAGAAAGTGATCAAGCAGGATCGCACTGTTCTGTTGCCGCCTGTCCAAGCACCTGGGCCGATGCCTGAGGATAAAAAAGCCAACGACCGGATCAAAAATCTGGTGCTTGCCTTCTCCGGCGGCTACGGGGAGCTGGGCACATGGCGCAAGGAAGACTTCATGCCGCTGGTCGGCTATATCAATCCAGAGGGCAAAGTGATGGATCAGATGTTTGACAGTGTGCTTTTCATGCCGTATCCGAACATGCCAGCCACCCGTGCCGGCTGGGAGTACTACCTCGACGATCTGTTCCAGTCGGGTCGCCAGATCGATGCGCTCAATGAAGCGATGAAGGAGTACAACAAAGCACGCGGCACCTTGGTGAATAACCCGATGAAGGAAAAAGTGGTATTGACCCTGCCGTATCCAAATACGAATGTTACCGAATTCGGTAAATTGGAAGAGGATCGTGACCCGCTGACCTTCCAAGCATCACGGGTAGGAGCAGAAAAAGCGTATCAATACCGTACGGAAGCCATGGAGTGGTATCTCAATGAGGTGCTGAAGCGCTGGGAAGCGGCCAATCCGTCTTACCTGCGTCTGGAAGGGATCTACTGGTATGCTGAATTGATCGAGGATGCGATTCCGAAAGAGCGTGAGCTGATGCAGCATGCTTCCCAGATCGTGCACGAAAAAGGACTTCATTTCTACTGGATTCCGTACTTCGGTTCCTCTGGTGTAGGCGATTGGAAGAGCATGGGCTTCGACTATGCATTCCTGCAGCCGAACTTCTACGCGAATCAGGAGCAGCCGATTGAGCGGATGGAGACGACCCTGGAGACCGCCAATAAATACGGCATGGGCATCGAGATCGAGGGTGATGAGCGGATGACGAGGGATGCGAAGTATTACCGCATCTACTACAATCAGTTGATCGCGGCGCACCGACTTGGGATCGATAAAGATAAAATCCATGCGTATTACTATGGCTCGAAAAGCCTTCAGCTGGCGTACAACAGCAAAGACCCGAAAATCCGGGCGATCTATGATGATACGTATAAGTGGTTGAGCGGGAAGTTCACGATTACGGAGTATTTGACTCCGGTGGTTACGCCGACACCGACACCGACGACACCGTAGATTGGTGCCATAGTTACCTATAGCCACAGGCTGTCGATATGAAATCGGCAGCCTTTTTTCTTTTGGCATAGGTGGCTCTCCAGAGGAGAGCGTGAGAATGATCTGTTTTCCAGTCGCCTTTCCCTCTCTTCGTTCGGCCGGTCTTCTTACAAACAGATCATTCTCACGCTCTCTCGGTGGGGAACCTGCTTTAATAAAAAAGGGAGAGATGAAATGAAAGCGAAATCTTAGCCAGAGGGGGTTTTACTATGAGATTGATGGTTTTTTATGATGGGCAGTATTGGGTGGGGGTGTCGAATATTCGATAGACTCCAAGCTGTACGCGGGGAAGTTTATTTTTGGATCAAGAGGAGAACACCGATGAGAGAGATCACAATCATTCAATACGACGCATTCACCACCGTTCCGCATAAGGGAAATCCAGCGGGGATTGTGTTTGATGCAGAGGGTTTGACCGATCAGGAGATGCAGGCGATTGCCCATAAAGCGGGGTTTAATGAGACCACCTTTGTTTTGCCTTCTGATGTGGCAGATGTCCGGTTGCGTTTTTTTACACCGGGGTATGAGATGGACTTGTGCGGACATGCGACGATGGCTACGGTCTCTGCACTGGTTAGCCGGGGATTGCTGCCGGACAAGGACAAGAACGAAGGCAAGGTCAACGGCGGTAACGTGCTGGAGCTGACGCAGGAGACGAGAGCAGGAGTGCTTGGCCTGCGGGTAGACCGTTTTCCTGATGGCGATATCCTGGTGACGATGAAGCAGAAGCCAGCGGAGTTTATCCCGTTTGAAGGATCGGTTGCAGACGTGGCGGATGCCATGGGGCTGTCTGTGGAGGACATCGACGACTCGATGCCGATCGTCTATGGTAGCACGGGCGTCTGGACATTGATCGTACCGATTCGCGGTCTGGAGCCGTTCACCCGCATGCAACCGAATAACGGGCGGTTCCCGCAAATTCTCACCCAACAGCCTCGTGCTTCGCTTCACCCGATCTGTATGGAGACCTATGATCCCAAAGCGGATATGCATGGGAGGCATTTTTCCTCTCCTTATTCGGGGATTGCCGAGGACCCTGTCACAGGTACGGCATCTGGTGTGATGGGGGCGTATTATGCCAAATACCTGTGCGGGCAAGAGGAACAAGCCCGAATCCACCTGCTCCACATCGAACAAGGCAATGAGATCGGACGCGAAGGAAGTCTGTTGGTCAAAGTAATTGACCACAACGATACCTATGATGTAGCGATCTCCGGACGGGCCGTCTACACCACAGAATGTACCGTGCAGCTAGACGACACAGACTGATGTAACGTGATGAGCAGACCAAAAAAGCTACACATTCCCTGGGGAAGGGAGAGTGTAGCTTTTTTCATGACGGGGGGCTTGCCTAGCCGATCGATCGGCGAAAACCTCCGATTGCTCCGAAGAAACCGGCTTTCTTCTCTATGGAGGAAAGCCCTTGGGATGCCTTTTGCAGCTGCTCGCTCTGTTTTTTGGTTATGTCTTGGTGTGTGACGGAGACTTTGCCCAGGCTTTTGAATTTACTCATTGCCATCCTCCCTTCCCCGTAAGAACAAACTCAAATAAGAAATCACGTCATTGTTTGCTCTTATGTTCATTATACCCGTATAGAGTTCATTGGTTCTGAGACGAATAACCTCCCAACTGACAAAAAGGCTCTCGATCGGGAAGTGGGTCGTGAAGACATAAGGGGCGAAGACATGGCACATATAGATGACTTTGTTGGTGGAAAAGAGCATGGAGGACGTGAGATACGGCTGATCTTCGTGATCCAGTGGCGAGAGTTGTCCACTCAGGGCCTCCCGATACGCGGTCGAGACGAACGAATCATGATCGTCCAACGGGCTTTGCTCCTGTCCGCCCGCAAGTCCGGTCTGGGCGATCAGGTGAAGGGTGTTTTTGCCGTCGAAGCGGTATACGGATGTACCGTCGCAGTTGCCGACCGCCACCATCTCAGTCAGAATATGTGCGCCCTCATCATAGTAGACGATGCCGCCTTTGAGGTTGGCCTGCACCTTTTTGAGAATCTGCGACAGCTCCGTATAAGTGCGGACCTCCTTGATAAAAGGCCGGATGTCATTAAGAAACAGATCAATCTGACGAAACCGCTCCGAGGCGAGCAGGATATCGTCGATGGAGCGGATCTGTTTTTTGTTGCGCAACTCAATGTAGGATTCTAACAGGGAGCTAAATTCCATCCGCAGTGTCGTCTTGATATCATCTGCCGTCTCGAAGGAAAACAGCCAGGGAACCTCCTGATACGCATCATGGACAATCTCAAGCACCTCTTTGGGCAGCGAGTGATTGCCCATTTTCTTGTACACCTCATGAAAGTAGGGAATGCGTCCTTCTTTTATGTAATAGTCACTGCTTTTCAACTCGCGGAAAACGCGCTGAAATTCGTGAAAGTAGACATCTTTTATGTAGTTCTTCACGAAGACAAGGATGGTCTTGTTGGTCGCCAGTGCTTTGCGGAGCTCCAGATGGGTGATGCTTTTCTGCACCTCTTCGACCTTGAAGCCCACTTCCTTGCCGACGATCAGGATATAGATGTGACAGCGCTCCACCTCTTTGAGACAGATGTCCACCATCGAATAGGGGCGTGTCTTGGAAAAAAAGTCAGACTCAAACAAGATCGGCTCATGCCCCATGGTGGTAAGGTACGTGCCGATCTGATGGCGGATCTCTTCAAGCCCCCGTGAGACAGAGCTGACAAATACTTTGGTCGTCATGACATTCCCCCCTCACCGCTCGCGTGATCACGGACAGTATATCTTATTCGCGGTGGGGAGGATTTAACCCATGGAGTTATAAGGATCAGATGGAGCTTGTACACATGGCGGTCGGTGGTAGTCATCAGTACCTGACGCGCTTCTGACGATAGAAAGGCCGAGGAATTCTCCTCAGCCTTCTGTTTCTTATGCAGGATTCGGTTCTTTTTCGGGCTGGTTGACTGCCCCTGTGGCTGATTGAGATGACCGCTTCATATCTACATGGCGGAACAGACGATAATACAGCACCGCACTGAACACGCCAAACATCGCGATGATCGCAAACACGCTGAGCGGTGTCATCCAATTCGACATCCCGATCACCAGTGGAGCGAGGAAGCGTCCTACCGAGAACTGCAGGGTGGAAGCCCCCATATACTGCCCGCGCTTATCCTCCGGTGCGTATTTGCTGACGAATCCGAGTGCAATCGGGGTCCGCACCAATTCACCAAACGTAAACACTGCCATGCAGAAGAACAGATACCAGACGTTCGTCGAGAAGACCATCATCAACAGCCCGGCACCAGTCAACAGGGATGAGAGGATAAAGCCATCCCGGTCACTCCAACCGGAGAACAGACGTGTCACCGGTGTGGTCAGCAGAACGACCATCAGCCCGTTGATCCCGACCATCCAGCCGAAGATCTCCATGCTGCTCAGGGAAAACGACCAGTCCCCCCAGACGAGCAAGGTCTGCTCAGGCACGGATTCCTTGATATACACCGGCATATACATATCCATCTGCATGAAGACGATCGACAGCAGAATCCCCGCTGAGATATACATGGCAAACAATTTGTCACTGAAGATCACGCGGTAATTCTCTGCCTGTTGACGCAGGATACCCTGTTTAGGTTTCAACTGTGACGCTTTTTTGGCTGATTCCGGCAAAGTTTCCTTGATCATGACGAACAATACGACAAGGAAGACCACGACCACGATAAAGCTGGTCAGCATCAGTCCAAACCGATGATGCTCGAAGAAAAAAGCACCGATCAACGGCCCGCCGACGACCCCGATGTTCATCGCCATGTAGAAGACGGCAAACACATCACGCCGCTCCTCTTCACTGGTCAAATCCGCCACCATCGCCTCACTGGCCGGCCAATAGATCGAGCCGCCGATCCCAAGCAGGATAAACGCGATATAATCCAGCCACGGCGTGTGGGAGAAGGCAAACAGTGCTAAGGCCACAGCCTCCAGTACGTTCGCAAACAGCATGGTCGGACGCCTGCCGATCCGGTCGGCCATTTGACCGCCGATCAGACTGGCAATCATCCCGAGCAGCGGTGGCACTACAAGCAGCAGGCTTGCCATATCCTTTCCAAATGACGCAGCAAAATGAAGACTCATAAACGGGAAGAACATCCAGAAAAACAGGTGAAAAATCGTTTCACCAATCAGACGTACTTTTAAATTCATATTCCAAGAAAGCCACTGCATGCGGGAAGCCTCCAATCCTTTTATCATGATGAGTGATTACCTCTTGCTCGACAGGATGTCAGTCTGCCCTCTGGTTTGGCGACGTTTCGATACCAAATAAAGAAGGGCGAACGGATCAGAAGCGGTACAGTCTGCTCCCATCCGTTCGCCCTACGCGCCTATGGCGGGTATGACGAGAGAAAGCGACGGTACAAGTCTTTGCTTACCCTGCTAAAAGGTACAAAAAAGCTGCAAAGAACTGCCCTGTCGCTTCCATCGACGAATCTATGGAAACGGAGCCGATCTGACATCCTGTCATTTCAAGAGATATAGATGGTTGTCGGGGATGACCCCCGAGCAGGGGCCACCTAAATCATTGAAACAACAGGATTAGTCATGGATCAACACTCCGTTCTTGTTCATGTAGTTTTGGGTTATCCCTATACTACCCAAATCCTGTAAGCGTAGCAAGACATTTTTTGTTATGATGATGAAAAGGTTTACAGGAGGGGGATCGTGATGGTGGAATTAGGGACGCAGCCCGGTTTTTTCGGCGGGGCACCAGTGGGTTTTCAGGTCGTGTTCATCCTGGTGACGGCGGGCATCCTCTTCACTGTGGTGATGGCTGTGGTGAAGGGCATAAGCAATGCGGCTGCCCCACTGCTCACGGTAGAGGTCAAGGTCGTCGCCAAGCGATATAAGGTGAAGGGACATATGCACACCCAAGATAATGTGCCGATGCACAGCTCCACGACCTATTACTTTGTCACCTTCGAAAAAGAGAACGGGGAGCGCATCGAGCTGCAGGTCAAGGACCGGGAGTTCGGACTGATCGTCGAGGGGGATGTGGGCACTCTCAGCTACCAAGGAGACTGGTTCCGCGGATTTCTACGCAGACAGCGGTAATATGTTACAATAGGGTGACAAGGAAAGACTGGAAAGGAAGGGTGTACACCAATGATCGACCCCCGTCTGCAAACGTTAGCGAAGAATATTCTTGCACATTCAGTAAAGCTCCAACCAAAAGAAAATTTGATGATAGATATCCGTGGGACAGGTGAGGCTCTTGCCAAGGAATTGATCAAGCAAGCCTATGAGATCGGGGCGTACCCGTTCGTCCGTTACCTCCACCAAGGATTGCAACGCCAATTGGCGCTTGGCACCGACGAAGCGCGCGTCGAGTTCCAGCGCAAATGGGAAGAGCAGATGTGGAAGGACATCCAGGCTTATATCGTCATCAACGGCCCGACCAACGATGCCGAGCTGTCCGACGTACCACCGGAGAAGTCCGGTATCATCCGCACCGTGTTGAGACCGAACAACGACTATATCGTCGACAATACCAAGTGGCTGTTGCTCAACTATCCGACGTCCGCGATGGCGCAGAATGCCAACATGTCCACCGAGGCATTCGAGAACTTTTACTTCGATGTCTGCTCCGTTGATTATGGAAAAATGGAAAAGGCCTTCCAGCCACTTAAAGAATGGATGGAGAAAACCGACCAAGTCCGTCTCGTGGGCCCAGGCACCGACCTGACCTTCTCGATCAAGGGCATTCCAAGCATCATCTGTGCGGGTGAGTTGAATATTCCGGATGGTGAGATTTTTACCGCGCCGGTGCGTGATTCCGTCAACGGTACGATCACATTCAACGCACCAAGCCAATATCAGGGAACCCGTTTTGAAAATGTCCGTCTGACGTTTGAAAACGGTAAAATTATCGACGCAACCAGCAACAATACCAAGCGTCTCAATGAAATCCTCGACACCGACGAGGGTGGACGTTACATAGGCGAATTCGCGATTGCAGTCAACCCATACATCTTGCACCCGATGAGCGATATCCTGTTCGATGAAAAAATCGCGGGCAGCTTCCACTTCACACCGGGTCAGGCTTATACGGTCGCCGACAATGGCAACCGAAGTGCAATTCACTGGGATATGGTAAGCATTCAGCGTCCAGACTACGGTGGGGGCGAAATCTATTTTGACGGCGTCCTAATCCGTAAAGACGGCCTGTTCGTCCCAGAATCCCTGCAACCACTCAATCCAGAAAACCTCAAAGGATAAAAGGAACGATTCAAACATGGCAGAGAAAAAATGGCTGGAATTCGTTGTCACCGATGCAGAAGCAGGTATGACTGTCGAACAGATTGCCCGTGATAAGCTTGCTGTCTCTGGACGGATGCTGCAACGGCTGACACGCAGCAAGGGGATCCAACTCAACCGCAAAGCGCCTTTCCTCAAGCGTCAGGTCAAAGCGGGAGATACGGTCTCTGTACGCATTGCCGATCAGCGTGAGCGGTTCCCGGAAGAGACACCACCACCGTTGCCGGGTCAAAAGCTGGATGTGGCCTTGGATGTGCTGTATGAGGATGATTTTTTCATCGTGGTCAACAAGCCGTCTGGGATGATGGTACATCCGGTGAATGAACGGCAGACGGAGACGCTGGTACACGTCCTGCAGCATCACTGGCTGTTGCATGGACAGATCATCAAGCCGCATGCGGTGCACCGCCTCGACAAAGAGACGACCGGTGCTGTCCTGATCGCCAAAAGCAGCTATGCCCATCAGCTGGCTGACAAGGTGCTGCGGGAAGGCGGTCTGGAGCGTAGCTATCTGGCTGTGGTGACAGGCTCGCTTGAACAGGATGCAGGTACAATCGATGAGCCGATTGCAAGAGATGCCGTGCATCCGACCAAGCGTCAGGTACACCCCGCAGGTGAGCCGTCCGTGACCCACTACCGTGTGCTTGCCAGATCCCAAGCCTGCTCTCTGGTGGAGCTTCGCTTAGAAACGGGCCGGACGCATCAGATCCGCGTACATATGGAGTCGCTCGGACATCCGGTCGCGGGGGATACGCTATATGGCGGCAAGAAGCTTGGCTTCAAGCGTCAGGCGTTGCATGCGCAGCGGCTTTCCTTTGTCCATCCGGTCACCAGCGTGGAGCTGTCCTTTACCGCTGGATTGCCTGAGGATATGAAGAGCTTTATCACGGATGTGTTTCAGGTGTCTGTGTAATCGGATTACCGTTTTCGTACAAGTAAAAACCCGTTCACGCCTCCCGTGCTATGGTGCAGGGGATAGAGGGAACGGGTTTTTTGCTGTGCGGGATCGGCTCTCTGGTGCCGTGCCTTTGCGGATCAGATCAGATGCTCCCGGAATCTTGCTCGGCATCACAGCGGGCTGCCCAGCAATTGCTCGATTGCCTTCAGCCGGACTTCCTCATCCTCGATCTGAAACCGTTTGATCGCCACATCGGCCATCTCTGCCACGGTTTTGCCGCGCAGGTGCTCATACATCTTCTCCTCGGCTTCCCACATGGTCATGTGGACTTCGCACATGCCGGGAACGGGAACATAGCCTTTTCCCTTGGTGCGGATTCCGGCGCATTGAAACATATGAGAGCGTCCATTGATCGCGAGAAACACATCATAGAAGCTGATCTCCTCCGCAGGCCGGGCCAGATGGACGCCGCCTTTGCTGCCGACGGTGCTGTTGACCAGACTAGCTTTGGTGAGCTGGGTGAAGACTTTGGCCAGATAGGTAGGGGTGACTCCTAGGAGGTGGGCTAATTGTTTGATCGTCAGCGTCTTTCCCCGCGGGACCAGGGACAAAAAGACGAGACTGTGCAGCGCATACTCAAGACTCAAGGAATTCTTCATCGTCGGGTGCTTGTCTCCCTCCTCATCCAATTACCGTCATTGTAACAAAGCGAAGAGAATCCGACAATTACGACGTGTATTGTCGTTAAGGAATGAATGCGAAGAGAGCACGTACCCCGATCACCGATACGACGACAAACAGCCCCATCGTCACATAAGTCGCCATCCGCTGGGAACGCGGCCCCACCGTAATCCCCCAGTGTACGAGAAACGACCACAGACCATTGGAGAGATGAAACACCGCACTGAGTAGCCCGACGAGATAGAACGCCACCATCCACGGATTCTGCAGAATATCCGCCATCATTTGATAGTCCAGTGACTTGTTGCCAAGTGCGTATTGAATCCGCGTCTCCCACACATGCCAGACGATGAAAGCCAGCGTGAACATCCCGGTGATCCGTTGCCAGAAAAACATCCGGTTGCGGAAATGCCCATAGGCCCTGGTATTATGCTTGGCGATAAACGCGATATACAGTCCATATCCCGCATGATACAGGAGCGGCAGATAGATCAGTACGGTTTCTAGCACGATCAAAAACGGCAGGCTCTCGGCCATCTCGACCGCTTTGTTAAAGGCTTCTTCCCCCCGAGTCGCCTGGTAGTTAATCATCAAATGCACCAAGAGATAAGCCCCAACAGGAACCAAGCCCAGTAAAGAGTGCCATCTCTGCATCCAAAATCCACGTGTGTTGGCCATCACCAACGCCCCCTTTTTAAATTACGACAACTTATATCGTAATTGTATTAGTTTATAATATGCATTGTCAATCGTTGGATAAAAATAATGGCTGTGGTTCATTTGATCCTCATACCTTCATCAGCAGATTTTTCTTCGCGTGTCGAAATATTTTGTGAGTGCAAGTATTTACATGCATCCACGTACAGAGATATAATTCTCCTGTGAAAATCAATAGCAAGTAAGTGCTTGCATGTTTGGAGGAGCTAAACATGTCACACGAAGGACCAATTTCGTCTCCAGAGGGGAGAGGGGAAGAGCAGGAGACCCGACACCGCATTCTGACAGCAGCCCGCGAACTGATGGCCATGCGTGGCTACAAGGGAGCAACGACGCGTGCGATTGCTGAGATGGCCGGGGTCAATGAAGTGACGGTCTTCCGCCATTTTGGCAATAAAGAAGGGATTCTGTCTGCGATTGTGCAGGAGATGACGGCAATTCGTCCATTGCTGCAAGAGACCCTTGAGGCCGAATACCCGACCCTCCGAGAGATGCTGATCCAGTACGGCAAGACCTTTGTGCAAAAGCTTAACGATGAAAAAGAACTGATGATGATCAGCATGCTCGAAGCGCTGAATCGTCCTGAACTGGGATGTGCGTTTACCGGGTTGCCGATGATGGTCGAGGAAGAGCTGGTCAAGAAGCTGACAGAGTATCAGGAGCGCGGACTGATTCGCCAAGCCGATTATGTCGTGCTGGCCCACATGTTTGTAGCCTCTTACATTACTGCGTTCATCGTGTTATACCGCATGAAGGATCAGTGTTTTCCGATCACCGAGGAACAGATGCATGAGCAAGTGGCAGATATTTTGGTGATGAGTTTGGAAAATCAGTGAAATAATGTAATGGTTACAACGTATTTACCTAAGTAAACGAAATAGTAATTGGGGAGAGAAATACGAGATGAATAAGAAATGGCTTACCGTTGTCTTATTGACCAGCGTACTGGGGACTACATCAGCCTGTAGCAATGCAAGCGAGCCGGCGGCCGGGCAACAAGTGGCAGCAGAGGTGAAGAACGTCGCAGTCCTTGCCGTAAAAAAGGAACAGCAGTCACGAATTTCGGAGCTGTCTGGAACCTTGCAGCCGTTCGAGGAGGCGACGGTTTCGTTTGAAGTGGGGGGACGCTTGACCGAACTCAAGTTCAACGAAGGGGACAATGTCAAGGCAGGGCAGGTTCTGGCCCGCATCGACTCTGCTGATTATAACCTCCAGCTGGCGAAAGCCAATGCAGGTGTCAACCAAGCCGGAGCAAGTCTGGAGCAGGTGATGAACGGTGCGCGTGAGCAAGAGATCGCCACCGCCCAAGCCACCGTCTCCAAAGCAGAGATCGGCTACAAGCAGGCACTCGACGCATTCAACCGCACCGCCAAGCTGTTCCAAGAAAAGGCTGTCTCACAAAACGATTACGAACTAGCTGAGAACCGGCTCAAGCTGGCGGAAAAAGACCTGCAAACCGCCAAGGAAGCACTCTCTCTGACTACCCAGGGCGCTCGTCAGGAAGTCAAAGACCAGACCCGCTCCAGCTACAATCTGGCTGTCATCAGCAAAGACCAAGCCGCACTCACCTTAGAAAAAACCCAGCTTAAAGCACCGATCAACGGCACCATCATCGCCAAGCAGACCTCTGTCGGCCAACTGATCAATGTCGGCACGCCTGTCTATCAGATCGCCAAGGTAGATACGCTCAAGGTGATCCTGCCAGTGCCAGACCGTGACATCTCTGAATGGAAAGTGGGCAATGCCGTCATCCTCAACCTCTACGGAGACAGCCGTGAAGGCAAAGTAACCAAGATCCATCCAGCGACCAACCAAAGCACAGGTACAATCGGTGTGGAAGTAACCGTACCGAACACCAAGCAGGATTGGTACACCGGCCAAGTGGTCAAAGCCAGCCGTGCGATTCAAGGGGCTGTTGGGATCTACGTGCCGATCGAAGCTGTGATCAGCACCGGAACAGAGCCGTATGTATTCGTGATGCGGGACGGGAAAGCCATCAAGACGCAAGTGAAGCTGGGTGAACTTTTTGATAACAAAGTAGAGATTGTCTCTGGTCTTAACGAAGGAGACCAACTGATTGTAAAAGGCATGGATCGCTTGTTTAACGAAGACCTCGTGCAAGTGGCAGGGGGTACCAACAAGTGATCGAATATATCGTCAAAAAGCGAAAAATCACTGTTCTCTTTTTTATCATGATCGTGATTATGGGCGCTTTCACCTTCTTCCAGCTGGCGAAGCAGGAGAACCCGGATATCATCGTCAACATGGCGACGGTCGTTACACCGTATCCGGGCGCATCTCCTGAAAAAGTGGAGCAGACCGTCACCAAAAAAATCGAGTCCAAAATCAAAGAAGTCCAAGGCATCAAGTACATCAACTCCACCTCCAGCCTTGGGATCTCCTCGATCATCATCGCGGTTACGGACGATGTGGATTATAAGCAGACATTTGATGAAGTACGCAAAAAGGTTAAGGATGCCGAGGCTGACCTGCCGGATGATGCCAACCAGCCGATCATCAATGATGACCTGAACCGTTCTTTTATCCAAAGCTTTGCAATTTACACCGACACGCCTGAGCAGCTCGTTGAGATGCGAGATTTGTTCAAGGAATGGAAGGACCAGCTGCGCACGATCAAAGGGGTGGCAGACGTAACGGTGCAAGGGGTTCCGGAAATGGAAGTCCGCATCGATATCGACACCCAGAAGCTTCAGTCATACGGGCTCTCCTGGGGTCAAGTCATGCAGGCGGTCAAGGCACAGAATGAGCGAATTCCGCTCGGCAATCTTGACTCCAAAAACCGCAGCTATCAGTTGAAGATCAAAGATCTCAATGAGGTCGAGAAGCTTAACAACGTGATCATTTCCCGCAGTCAGCAAGGCTACCCGATCTATCTGCGGGACATCGGAACCGTACAGTTCGTTCCTGAGAAGATGGAGTACTACTCCTACTACAACGGCAAGCCTTCTGCGACGATCAGCATCAACGCAGAGACCGGAAGTGACGTGCCAAGTGTCCACCAGCGCGTCATGGACATGACAGACCGTCTTGAGAAGAATCTGCCAGCCTACGCGAAAAAAGAGTTGATCTATACCCAAAACGAACGGGTACACGAGCTGTTCAGTGACCTCTCCCGCGAGATGATCATTGCCGTCATCGCCGTCCTGATTGTATGTACACTGGGTCTGAACCTGACGACTTCTTTTGTGGTGGCATTGGCGATACCGATCTCGCTTGCGGTAGGGATGATTTTCCTTCCGTCGCTTGGCATCACGCTCAACATGATCTCCATCGTCGCGTTGATCATCGTACTGGGGATTCTGGTCGATGACGCCGTGGTGGTCAACGATAACATCGAGCGCCGACTCTCTGTCTTGGGAGAGAAGCCATTTGAAGCAGCGGTGCGCGGTTCCAAAGAGGTGTCCATCTCCATCATCACCGCAACTCTTGCGACGATTGCTTCATTTGGCCCATTGATGTTCTTAAGTGGCAACTCCGGACAGTTTATCCGTCCGGTACCGATGCTCATCACGCTGACCATGCTGGCGTCGATGATCATGTCACTGACTATCATCCCAATCTTCCGCCAATGGCATGAGAGCCGCAAAAAAGGCAAAACAGATTACCGCAAGCCAGCAGGTCTGTTGGGTAAGCAGCTGAACAGCCTGACCAACTGGTACGCAACCGGCGTCATGCCGAAGGTGCTCAAGCGCCCGCTCTTCGTCGGGATGATCGGGGTTATTATCGGTACATCCGGGTATGTGCTGATTCCATTTACCCCGGTTCAGCTTTTCCCGGATGCAGGGCGTCCAGAGTTCATGGTGAACGTAACGACACCATCTGGTACCAGCGTCGGGGAGACCAACCGTCTTGTACAGGAAGTGTCTGCTTGGATTCAAAAGCAGGAAGGGATTGAAAAAGTAGCTTCTTACGCAGGTGGCGACGCACCCAAAATGTTCGGGGGAGACACTGCCAATGGTTCAGGTGCCAATGCTGGACAGCTTGTTGTCATCGCCGAAGAGGGTACCCAGGTAAGCGAGCTGATTGAGCCGTGGACCCAAGAATTCAAGACCATGTTCCCTGGTGCCAGCGTCTATCCAGAAGCACTCCAAGCCGGTCCGCCGGTTGGTGATCCGATTGTCATCCGCATCTATGGAGAAGAGCTTGAACAGCTTCGCACCGTAGCGCAAGAAGTAAAAGATAAAGTAGCCAAAATCCCAGGTACGTATGACGTCAAAGACAGCTTCGGGATTGAGCAATACGCGCTTGAATTTGAAGTGAATCAAGAAATGATGGATCAGAAGCTGGTCAACTATACCGAACTCAGCCGCACCCTCCGTCTGGTGACAGATGGGATTAAGGTAAGTGAGTTTGACAGCGGAAAAGACTTGTATGACATCAATCTTTATCTGAGCAAGCAGGATGAAGACCCGTCCGTCCTAATCCAACGCTTGACCGTCACTAATGCGATGGGGCAGCAAATCCCTGTTTCCCAGGTGGCTGATGTGAAGCCTTCTTTTAGTATCAGTGAAATCGCTCACCGTGACTTGGCTCGCGCTGTGGCGATCACAAGCCAAGTCAGAGACCGCACTGCTACAGAAGTCATCAATGAGATTAAACCAATGCTCGACAAGATGGAGTTGCCGGAAGGCTTCCGTTATGAATTCGACGGGGAGACCTCTGAGCAGACCGATATTTTTATCGACATGGGCAAACTGTCTGTCATTGTATTCTTCCTGATCATCATCCTGATTGCGATGCAGTTCTACTCGCTCAGCATTCCGATTCTGGTGATGAGCACGGTCTACCTTGCTACAGCGGGAAGTATGATCGGTCTGTTCATCACCCGCACTCCGCTTGGTTTTATGACCATGATGGGTGTTATCTCGCTTGCGGGGATTGTCGTCCGTAACGGGATCGTCTTGATCGAGTTCATCGAAGAGGCACGCCACGCAGGTGTACCGCTCAAGGAAGCGGTCATCCAAGCATGTGAAGCACGTCTGCGTCCGATCCTGCTGACCTCGATGACAGCGATTGCCGGGCTGTTGCCGCTGGCCTTTTCCGGGGATGCACTCTTTACCCCGATGGCGGTCACCATCATCTCGGGCCTGCTCTTCTCTACACTGTTGACGCTGATCGTCGTACCGTCCTTCTATACGGTAATGGCCCAGCGCAAACAGAAGAAGCTGGAGAAGAAAATGGCGAAATATCCAGAGCGTTACGCTGAGTCCAATCTCGAAGCATAAGTCATTTTGCATCTGTGCAAAAAGTCCTCGTTCCTTCTTTGTCGAAGGGTAGGGGACTTTTTTCGCCCGATGATTTGGTATAATGATGGGTATTGGAAAATGATACGCAATGCGAAACGAAGGAGGGAGTATCGTTATGCAAGAACCGCAGCTCTTACATGAAGAAAAAGTATTCAAAGACCCTGTACACCGCTATGTCCACGTTCGGGAAAAGCTGATCTGGGACTTGATCGATTCTCCTGAGTTTCAGCGCTTGCGCCGGGTACGGCAGTTGGGGACAAGCTATCTGACCTTTCATGGAGGCGAACACAGCCGGTTTAACCACTCGCTGGGAGTCTATGAAATCATGCGTCGAATCTTGGAGACGTTTGAGGGACGGGCTCAGCTCAGCCGCGAAGAGAAGCTATTGTGCATGTGCGCTGCCCTGCTCCATGATGTGGGTCACGGTCCATTCTCGCATTCTTTTGAAAAGGTGTTCCGCTTTCATCATGAGGACTGGACGCGCGCGATTATCACAGGGGAGACCAAGATCAACCAGATCCTGCGTCAGATGGGGGATGATTTCCCGCAAAAGGTCTCCGATGTCATCGCGAAAACCCATGACAACAAGTTGATCATCAGCCTCATTTCCAGCCAGATCGATGCTGACCGTATGGATTATTTGCTGCGCGATGCCTACTACACCGGGGTGAACTACGGGAATTTTGACATCGAGCGGATTCTGCGCGTCATGCGGCCGCATGAAGACGGCGTCGTGATCAAGGCCAGCGGGATGCACGCGGTGGAAGATTACATCATGTCCCGCTATCAGATGTATTGGCAAGTCTATTTTCATCCGGTTACCCGCAGTGCAGAAGTGGTGCTGCGCAAGATTTTCAAACGGGCGCAGGAGCTGTATAAAGAGGGCTATCCGTTTGCCATTGAGCCTAAGAATTTCTTGCCGTTTTTTGACGGGAAGATAAAACTTTCGGACTATTTGGCGTTGGACGAGTCGGTTGTATACTTTTATATGCATCAATGGCGGATGGAATCCGACCAGATTTTGGCCGACCTGTGTGCAAGATTTTTAGACAGGAATCTCTTACAATACGTCGAATTTAATCCGATGCAATTTAAGATAGCAGAAGAGATCAGGCAGCTGTTCCGTGGAGCGGGCATTGACACCGACTACTATGTGGAGGTAGATTCCACGTCTGATCTGCCGTATGATTTTTACCGTCCGGGCAAGGATCAGGAGCGCATCCCGATTATGCTGCTCATGCCCAATGGTGAGCTGACAGAGTTGTCCCGAAAATCAGAGATCGTCGAATCGATCTGTGGTAAGCGCAGGTTTGACTACAAGCTGTATTACCCTGAAGATACATTGAATGAACTGCCGGTGGAAGTGGCTATGAAGATCAGAGAACGTCTAGGAGTTGTGATGTCGGATGCTTAAAGAACACGCCAAAATCATGCGTCTTGTCGAAATTGTCGGCGAGGTGAAGGGACGCAAGAAGCTGCAGAAGATGGTGTATATCGCCAAGAAGATGCAGGTCGATTTTGAGGAGCGTTTCGAGTTTCATATGTTCGGACCTTATTCTGAGGAGCTGACGCTTCGGATGGATGAGCTGTGCAGCCTCGGGCTGGTGGACGAGCAGTGGGAAACCAAAGGAGCCATCGAGGTGTATCGTTACACGCTCAGCGACGTGGGACACGATTTTTTACGCTTTCATGAAGTGGAGCTGGGTATGGGCGAGGCCCTGATCACCCGCATGAATGGAGAGAATTCACGCTTTCTCGAATTGGTCTCTACGATCCTCTACTTCGAGCACCTGTCTTATGAAGAGATGAAGAACAAGGTGTTCACCCTCAAGAGCAAACAGAAGTATACAGAAGAAGAGATCCAAAAAGGTCTCATGTTCATCGAAGAACTCAAGCAGATGTCACAGGCTATCGTCCAATAACATCATAGAAGATAGATTTTTAGGATAAAACAGATTGGTCAAACGCGGCCAATCTGTTTTTTTGTCCCAACATGATGCGCCATAATAGAGACGAAAGAAAAAACTTGGGAGAATGGGGTGGTCACTTACAGGGAATTTGTTTATGATTTTCCATATGATGATGGTTCGTGAGGTGGGTTAGGTTTTGCAGATGAAGAGCGGTCTGGCAGAGGGGGAGGTTCTGCATGGAGGAAAAAGCACGGTATGGAAGTGGTTGTGAGCCCGCAGGAGCGGTGGTGGAGGGAATGGAAAGGGGTGTTGTATTGGTGGCGGCTGGTTCGGGTATCAGATTCAATTCGGATTCAGACGTGGATTCAGATGCGGCCTCCAAGTCAGCTGCAGGACAGGCTGAGGCAGTCGTTCCGTCCGATACTGATTTTGAACGGATTGTGAGAGTCGCTCCTGTTATTCCTGGTAGGCATCCTGATAGGAATTCTGATAGGGATTCTGTTAACAGAGAGGATAATAGGAAACGCAGTGTAGGCAAATGGGTGCTCCTCGTTGCCGTGACGATGCTGTCTTTTGCTTGCGGAAGTGTCGTGACCAGTCTCTGGTACGGCAGCGAAGGGAGCGGCTATGGTGTGGGGATCGATTCGGTCTTTGCCAACGGGTCTGCTGAGATGGCGTGGGTCAGGTTACACGGGCTGACATGGGGGGAGGAACAGCTGCATGAGCCGATTACGCAGGCTGAATTTTTACGGATTGTGCTGATGACACTGAAGATCCCAGAGACGCCGGGAGCTACTCCAAAAGGTGCGGAAAACCACAAAGCCGCCAGCATCTACGCGACAGCCAAGGCCCATCAGCTGATCGACTGCTCCTGTCAGATCAAGCCGGATGAGCCCATCACGGCAGAGGAGGCAGCCAGGTTCATCATGCTGGGTGTGAATGGCCGGGAGAAGCGGCAGGTGCTCGGACTGCGGGACGCGGTCGCATGGGTGTCGTGGTCTGATGATTTGGATGTTTCGGATGCTTCGGATGGAAAAGAAGTGGGGAGAGCCCCAACCCAAACGCAAGGACAGACACCTGGTTTAGGGAAACAAAAGAGCCTGCTGACAGAAGAGGCGATACATATGATGCAACGATTAGAAGAGGTACTAGACAACGAAAAAGAATCGAAGGGAATGAAGTAGGATGAAACGAATGAAGTGGGTTACGAAGACGGCAAGGATGTTGGTGGTGACTGCGCTGGTGGTAGGGAGTCTGGGGATTGGCGGGCTAGGTGGGATTGACCCTACGTCAGAAGGGGGAGTACCTGTTGCAAAAGCCGCTGTTCCATCCAAGACGGGGGCAACAAGTGCGGGGAAGCCTGTTACCGCGAGTGCGACCAAACCGGTTGCCAAGCCCTCTGACTACAGCCAACACTGGGCGAAGGATTGGATCGATTGGTCGATTAATAACAAGCTGATGTGGAAGTACGCCGATGGTACATTCCGACCAGATGAGACCGTGACCCAAGCACAGTTTCTCTCTGCATTGGTAAAAGTGCAGGGGTTGAAAGAGAAGTCCCCGCATCCTCCAACGGCTAAACACTGGGCCAAAGATGTGTATGAGATGGTCGCAAAAGCAGGATGGTTTACGCCGGATATCAAGGTGAATCCGGATGGGAGGATTACAAGGTATGAGGCTGCGGCGTGGATTACGAATGCGTGGGGGCATAAGACGTATGATCCGTTGCAATTTACCTATAAGCGCAATTTGATGGAGGCAAGCTATAAGTTTCAGCGGGGATTGTATAGTTCGGGTAATCGAAAGGCTAGTTCGGATTATAATTATTATTTTAAAATGGCATTGCCAGGGGATAAATTTACGAGGGGAGAGGCAGTTCATACTTTATTCTTGATTAATGATATCCGTAAAGACTTAATTGAAGCACAAAATTGGTATTTAGAGTTTCAAAAATCCCTATACGTAAAATCAGGGAAAGTATATGGCAAAGTGCCCAATAATATACCGAAAGAAGCAAGTAAAAACGGAGTGGGTGTGAGTTTTCATCCGGTAAACGTAAAACCAGACGGCTCGAACATACTTGTTTTAAATAGTGGACAAGCATTTTCTGTTCCTAGTAACGGGAAAATTATCATGCAGGGAGGGCATTTAGGAAGACCAACTGTATTGTTCGTTTGGAATCTTCCTAATCTACAAGCCATTGATGAGCAGAATCGGGTATATAGTAATTCAAATATCTGGAACAATAGAAATAAATGAGAACAAGTAAGTGGAGAATTATTATTGTTATCTGTTCGTTATTAATTCTAGTTGAAGAATTATTCAACATAAATTTTATAGAAGCGTCTTCAGAAATACCGAATCAGTTTCTAGGGTCTGGTGTAGCTCTCGTAATAAATCGAGACAAAGAGTCTCTGATGCCAGATGGTTCACTTCCAGACAGAAGCAATGGAGGGGTTATTCAGGCAATTGACTCAGGGAATGGCCTTAACCCCATCAATCTAGACTTCCGCCACCAATTCGTCATGCACCACATGGACATCACCGTCACCGGCCCGCTTCCCAACGGCACCATCCAAAACGAAGACGCAATCGCACTCGTCGATTATTCCCTCCAACAAGAGGGCAGCGCCAATAACGGCTACCCAATGATTCGCGTCGACACTATGCCCGCTTGGATCAACAAGCTGGGCGGGAATTTCAGCTTTATCACCAGCCAGATCACAGCCTACATCATTACGCTCAAAGATGGCTCTACCCTCGAAGTCGTCTCCCTTGCCCAGCTCATCAATCTCTGCGGCGGCAAGGGGGCTGACAACGGGCTGCGTCCAGTCAGTTCCACAGGCATCGAGCGTTACAGAGCATACGCCAATTTTGAACAAACCCCTGTCCCGACAGCAACAATCGGCCCTCTGCTCACGAATTATCCTCTCAATCAATCGGTTGCTATCACAGGGCAAGCCCAGGCGTATTCCGCCTACGCCCGTTTCGTCGTCATTGACAACTTTACAGTGCGAAAAATCGACCCGGCAGACCCTGCAAACCCGGACAAAGTATCTCACTACACCATCATAGAGCCCCCAGGTCAAAAGGGAGAGCTTTGGGACAACACGAGCGATCCCTATACCTTTATCCCTCCCGAACCAGGTATGTACGAGGTGACCTTGTTTGTGAGTGATTACCAGGGAAGGGCATCCGCGACGTATCCTGTCCGCAAAGTTTTTACCGTGGGCACAGCGGGAACGTGCATCCCGACGACAGCAACCCTGCGGATATTAGGGGAGAGCGAGCTGGTGTTGCCAAGTGTCGGGACGTACACCATGCCAGTGGGAAAAAGCGAAGTGACGCTTGCTTTTGCCAAAGTAGGAAAGCTGACTGTCAATGGAGTTGAGCGTGGAAACGGATTGTCGTTTGCCAACATCACTGTCACAAGTCCGGTCACGCTGTCCTACCAATCTACAGACGGCACAGAATGTTGGGAAAAAGTTTTGAATCCAGCCCAGCCTCCGGTTGAGTGTACACCTGTAGCGTGGAAAATGGGTATCATCCTCATGGGAAGAACCTCTCAAAACACGCAGCTTTCCACTGGACAGCCAAGCTACGGGCTTGACACCGATATCGATACGATCGCGTTTCAACCTCCCAATGGGGTAACGGGAACCTTCTATCTTAACGGTGTTGCGCAGAACAGTCAGCCGAAACATTATCTGGAGCTTCCGGTTTCCTCCGGTTCTGGCCCTTTCCTGATCCAGTTCAAAAGCAGCGATGGAGCACAGTGCTGGGAAAAAACATTTACCTGGGAGACACAACAGCAAAACGAATGTCCAAAAGTCTGGCTGGATGGACCGGGAGAAAAACTAATTTCCTCGGGGGAAAAGATTCTTTTACCCTTCAACGGAAGCTTAGACCTGTATGCCACCTATCGAACAGAAGAGAATCCTCGTGAAAATGCTTTTGTTTACTGGAAGATTAAGAAGCCGGACGGAACTGTTTTCACGATGAACATGGAAGCGGAAGACTACCAAAGTGGAGGACGGGACCGAATCAGATGGGTACAGAGAACAACCGACCATCTGTATTTGCCAACCTCAGAAGCATACCCGGCGGAGTATGTGGTTGAGTTTGATATGCCGGGTACATACGAGGTATGGATTGACTACCAAGCACTGGGCAACAGCGATTGGCCGTCTGATTGCAGCTGGAAGATTACTGTGGAGGTAGAAAATGTCCTGTGCTCGCAAACGCACGTGGAAGCAACGGTAAATGGGCAGACGAAGCAGTTGCTGCCAGAAGAGCCTCTGCGACTGACAAAAGATGTCCCAACAAGTGTCAGCTGGGTAGTTCAAAACGATGCAGATCTGGTAGGAATCCGTACAGATTGGACGTTAACCAAAGAAGGCGCGGTGACACCAATTAAGACCGGGACGGGAAGCAACCTTTTTTCGCACACGTTTGCAGATACGGTAGACACTATGTATACACTAACGGTACGCATTCAGTTAAATGGTGTGATATGCACGAAAGCATATACGGTTTTGATAGAAGGAAACCCCTGTGAGCAAGTCCAACTGGTCGCAAGTATCAATGGTCAGCCGATTGCTTTATCTGCAACAGGCAGTGACACCTATGAGCTGCAGCTGGAGACGGGGGAAGCTCATGCTGCAGCAATTTATGCGACCTACAAAGGCAGTGCGGCTAATATTACCGTCAACTGGTCACTGCAACATAACGGTCAAGTCTCCCGGTATGTTGCCGGAGCCAATCCTTTTACCCATACCTTCAACGAAGCAACAGAGAACCAATATACCCTTGAAGCGGCGGTAAAAATAAACGGTGTCACCTGCACAAAAACACTGGTGATCAAGCTCAAAAGCAAAACCTGTGCCGATCTGTACCTGCATCTTTATGACAGTGTAAGCGGTGAGATCACGCCAAATGTCAATGGCACGACCAAACGAATCCGCACAGTCAATCTCGCTGAGTGGCGTCTGGCTATTACGGACAACCGATTTTCTGTCATGACAGAAAATGACGAGACCCATGTCTTGCAAGCCGAATGGACTTCTGTCATTTACAATCACTCAGCCTCTCCAACCATGTTTGTGGGCCGCCATACACCAGAAGGAACCTATACAGTGACGGCAAAAGTAACAGACCCACGGTATCCCTCGCTTCAGGGCTGCACGTTTACCTTCAAGCTGATTGTGGATAATCACGCGGATTGCTCAGGTATCTATCTGCATATGTTTGATTCGGTCAGAGACGACTGGACGTACGATGTGAACGGCAAGACCGTGACGATCCAAGCCGATAAAGTCGATTTACTGGGCTTTAGCCTCGCGCCGACCGTTGCTGATTGGCAGTCCAAGCTGATCGACGCATTATGGTCTGGGACACTCCCCAACTCATTGGGCCCTAACGAAAAAGAGGCGTACGTCCTGCAAAACGTTGCACCAGGTACGTATACGGTCACGGCCAAAGTAGATGATCCTGTAGCATTTCCTAACTCGGGCGGCTGTACCTTCAGCGCTACGGTGGTCGTCGGAACAGATACCCCGCAGCCACCACCTTCTGCCTGCCCTACATGCCAACCGGGCGGGGAAGTTGATGGAGGAAAATTAAAGCTGAGGCTGTATGATTCAGAAAACCGTCTGCTGCAGGGGGAAGCCGATGGAGTCTGGGAAAGAGAACCGGTAAAAATCGAAGTAGAGATTGATCAAACCAAGCTGGAACAGGCTTTTTCTGCGGTTGACGATGAGATAATGAAGGCGGTTGAGAAGCAGGAAGAGGAGTTTTTGGCCAAATACCAAGAACCAGAATACAGCGATGTCGAGGTAATGGCAGATCCAGCGGAATGGGTAACCAAAACCAATCCACTGACCAAATGGCCGACAACCGTACCGATGACAATGGGAGGACCAGGTATTTCCGCTACCTTTGCGCTAAATCCCAAGCTGCCTCTCCAGCAAAAAATCTCTACCAGGACCACGGCTCCCAACCTTACCACATGGGGATCATCTATAGAAGGGCGCCCTCCCTACAAGGTTAAGGTCGAGGATTTTCTCATTGATGCTCCTTACCGGGTAAAGATGACCGTGAATTTTAAAAAATGTGAACCATCTGCTGAAGAAGATTCTGCATCTGCGGCAAAAACTTGCACAAGCGGTAGTGAAACGATCACTCTTGAAGAAGAATTCACGATCAAAGTAACAGGGGAGGAAGCCACTTTTCAGGTGTTCGAGCCGAACGCTACCGGAGAGCTTGCACATACGGCTGAATGGGCCCAATACCATGCACGCGACCGTTACCAGCAGAGCAAACCGCTTGATTTTTATGCAGGAGAACGTATTTTAGCCCGTGTAAAACTAAACCCGATTCACCGTCATCCTGTCAGTGGAAAATACCCCGTGATTACTGCTGCCACAGCTTGGATGTCGGAGACCGGAAGACAAGCTACACCGCTTATTTCTACCTTGTCCCTGGGGGCGGTTTCCCCTGTCCTATGGGCAGGGCCTGAGCAATATGTCGACAGACTAGGCATGAGGGAGCAGGGCATCGATACCCCGATCATGGGAGACAAGCGAAAAGGGCTTCAGCACAACAAGAGCGCTTCTGTCTATTTCCATGTCCAATTTGGCTTTGGCGCACAAAAAGGCTCAGCCTATCCTGTCAAATCAGCTGCAACAGCAAGCCCCAACCCATACCGCGTAACCCTCTTTATCATCGGGAACGCATGGGAGCGGCAGGGTATCCGTAACAACGCGACACACTGAACAAAGCCGAAAATTTTTTTGCACACCCTTCTGTCTTTTTTTACGCTTAAAGTAAGAAAATAAGGAAGGGTGATTTTTTTGAACCAAACATGGTGGAAATCGTGGGTAAGCCTCGTGCTGAGTCTGTCCTGTATTGTTGCCGGAGTCGGACAAGCATGGATGTTCAACACAACACCAACTGCTTCAGCCGAAGAGGCTGTCAGCCAATCTCAAGCCTCCTCATCTGTATCAACAGACCATCAGCAAAAAGCCGCCGAAGAACACCTCAAACTGTATGGCACAGCTGACTCCGATGAGCTATTTGCGCGTTTTTCTGCCTCTTCCTCCAAAAAACTCGGCACCTACGAAGTAGAACCCAACGACACCAAAGCCAAAGCAGACTGGATTCAAACGGAAAAAGGCGGATACGGACGCATTCAAAAATCAGGTGACCTCGATTACTGGAAGATTAAAGCCCCATCCAACGGTAAAATCAAAATCCAGCTCTCCCAGATCCCTAACGGACAAAACTATGATCTTTACCTGTACGACTCAGAGCAGCGTGAGTTGGCCAAGAGTGTAAAATCAGGCTCGGCCGATGAAGGGATCGAACCGGTCACCACGGAGAAAAACCAATGGTATTACCTCGTGGTCAAGGGCGCTGGGAACAGCTCGCATAAGAGCGGCTACTATCATGTGAATGCAAGCTATCTGCCGACGGCCCCTGACACACAGCCTGACCCTTTTGAGAGCAACAATACGTTTGACACCGCCAAACCATTCCCGCTCAATTCCCCGCAAGTAGCCAACCTTCATCAAAAGAGTGATGTGGACTACTACAAAATAAGTCCGACTCTATCTTCCACCATCGATCTGACACTTACGGATTTTCCAACCGGTATTGACCTTGATCTGTATCTCTATGACCCCAATAAAAAACTGGTTGCCAAGTCTGAAAATGCAGGCAGCAAGGACGAAAAAATCAGCTATAACGGCGATGCAGGGACCCATTACTTAAAAGTGGCCATGAGCTCGCGTTCCGCATACAAAACCCATACATACAAACTCTCTGCCCAGGTTCAGACCCTTCCTGTCATCTTGATTCCCGGTATTGGCGGCTCCCGCTTACTGGCCAAGGCACCGATGCAGGTACATGGCGGTCAGGAAGTAATGGTCACGATGGAGGCATGGCCCAATCTCGGGGGCATGATTCTGAATCCCAACGACACCAACCACCGCAGGTTACTTACACTCAAACCGAAAAGCGCAAACAGTGTCAAAATGGTTCCAACTGATGACCGTGTCACGGTTTACCCGGAAGCTGATGAAGGAGGATTTAAAGCGATTGCCTATCTATCGTACATGGCTCCCGCGAAGGAAGCTTCCGAGCAATACCAAAGCATGATTGCTCATCTGGAACGGATGGGTTATCAAAAAAATAAAACCCTGTTTGCGCTACCGTATGACTGGAGGTTTAGCGCTACTGACAATGCCGTATTCCTGAAAAATAAGATAGACCAGGCTCTACAGCAGTCGCAGGCCAAGCAGGTACAGATCGTGGTCCACAGCATGGGTGGATTACTGGTGCGGGAAACCTTGCTGGGGAGTGTCTCCTACCAGAAGAAGACCAAGCGGATCATTTACATGGGGACTCCGTTCCTCGGCTCACCGTATGCGTACCGTGCGATCAAATTCGGTCACAATTTCAATATTTCCGCCTATGGCTATGAACCGCTCAGCAATGAGACCGGTCGCCTGATCGCTCAATATGCTCCCGCTGTATATGAATTGCTCCCCTCCAAGAACTATGTCAAAAAACAAAGCTACCTCACACTTGTTACAGCCAAATCAAAACGAGCCCTGAACTACGATGAAATCAACAGCGATCCCCGTGTTAAAGTAAGCTACCGCCCCCTTGCCAAGTCAGCCGGGCTGAAACAAGAGAAGTGGGAGACGAAGCAAATCTATGTGCCTCAGTACCGGATCATCGGCGACAGCAGACTCACTTTTACCGGGTATGAATTCCACGAAGCCAACAATCATTTTGAGCCGGTCTTCGGCAATCAAGGCGGTGATGACACCGTACCGATTCATAGTGCAAGTTTCAAAATGAAAGACATTATCAAAGATTACTACATCCAAGAAGGACACTCCCTGCTCCCGCGTAATCCTTACGTAATCCAGCAGGTAGCCCATCTTTTGCTGGGGATTACAGACGTGCAGAAAGGCATGCGTACATCTGCAGAGAATGTGAAAAATTATCACTATACCATTATCACTGTGAACGACGAGATGACAAATCTGGTGCTCACTCATCGAGGAGAGAGTTATTCACTCAACTCGCGTGAAACAACCCCCAAACCATTCCAGATTGACCGCCACGATAATGTCATCGTCATTCTGTGGAAGGACAACCCAGAATCTTTTGAACTACAGACCGCTCCAATTACTCAATCTTCCCCCACACCTAAGAAATCACCTCTATCAAGCCTCCCCCAAGAACAACCACACGACACAAACACAACAGGAACGATCACCATCCAACATGTCTTTGCCAATGCTGATACAAACCAACAGGAACAGAAGCGCCAATGGCAACTGGTTCCCGGAGCTGAACCGAAAAAGCTGCAAGTTACACTAAACTAAGAAAGGCTTTGCAGACGGGATTTCCCACCGTATGCACAAAAACCAAAACCAGACAAGGAGACCCCATATGGATATCACCATCCAACTCGGTGGGTTTTACTTCGGGGTCATTGCGGGAATGGACGGCTTATTTTCCCTGTCACCGTTAACCTATTTCCTGCTTGTCCCCAGTGTCTTGCTCGCTCTGTTTCTGAGAAAAAGACTGGTATCCTTACTTGGGGTGACCATCCTAACCGGTGCGATGATGCCTGTCTTTATGTTTTACGGTCAAGATACAATGTTTTTGATCGGTTACTCCATACCGACTGCGGTATATGTGCTCTTTTTTCAATGGATGTCGAGGAAAATAGTGCGTTATGTAAGGTGGGGAAGTCGCTTATAAGGTAACATATCAGCGTAAAACCAAATACCCGCCTGCTTTTTTCAAACCAGCGGGCGGGTTTATCCAGAAAAAACTACTTGGAGAAGCTCCCTTAGGAAGAACAAGATCTACTTTACAAACGTCCAGGTGATTTTTTCACCTCAAAGTCAGTCATGCTTTTTGTAGCGCCCCCGACATTGGTCTCATAGTTGGAAGGAACCCCGGTCTTTAATCCACCTGCTTCGGTTTCCAGATTTACAAGCAGGCTGGCATCGATACCGTCCACACTTCTATGTGGCTGCACTGCTGGACGTTGTTTTGCTTTTTCCGCTACGATCTCGTCGATGACTCTGGCGGCTGCAGGATAAGGTTCATTCAGTTGGCGGATACGGTTCACTTGTACATCTGCTTCACGCGGATGGTCTGCCATTTGCGAGTTCCCCCTTTTGTGCATTCTCCCTGTTAGTCTCTCCACCTTGGGTAAAAGCATGATGGTTCAGCACGTTGGTAAATTGCACAAGATGAATGATTCGGGGTACAATAAAAGGAAGACTGATCTTAGTTGGGGGTCATTTTAGATGGACATTTTTAATAATAATAAAAACAGTGGTTTTACCATTTTGAGCAGTAACAACAAGACCGAAGTTCATGGCGGATACGGTGCGGGTATGCTTGATTTGAGCGCAGTTTCCTCTATCATTATTGATGTGGAAGCAGGTGAAGCTGTCATCGACATGGGCGCTTTGCATGCAAAAAGCGTGGTGGAAAAGGGCATCAAATTCACCCCAAATAAAGAAGACACACCGAACGGCAAACCATATTGGCTGATCTGGGTAACCGTTGACCGCAATGAACAAGGCCCATACTATGCTGGGGCGACCGCATGCTATATGGAGATCGATCGTGAAGCACGCCGTGGCTACAAATTGCTCCCTGAGCACGTGAACCGCATGGACTACTCCATGAAGCGCCGTATCATGCTCAGCGAATTAGACGAGAAGAGTAAAGCAGCGCTTAAAAAGCTTCTCGTCGACAACAATGAAGCCATGTACAACAACTCCTCGGACGAATTAAAAGAAGCTTTATCGTAAATAAAATTGAACGGTCTGTGAACAAATAAAAAAATGAATTGTACCTTTGACGAAAAACAAGGTAAACTTAGGGGTGTACAATTGTATACAACGGTACACTAGGTCAACAAGCGGGGAAGGACTCATGTCTTTCCCCGTTTGTCTTTATTTACAGGTCATGATTACGTAAGGGAGGCGCACACTAGCAACGTAGTCCTTCATCCACTTCTGCAAAGGAGGAGAATGCGTTGCCGATGAATAACCAAGTTCGCCAAACCGTTGCCCCAGGAATTCAGGTTGGGGCAGAAGATCACTTTGCCCGCCATGGTGGGGTCCATTTCCGCAACAACGCAACCCCTCAAGAAATTAATAACTTTGTCCGTAAACTGCCTGCCGGTCACCGCGAAAGCCTGTTTGAGGTGCTGGATCATCTGAGCCAAGCAGGTCTGATCCAAATTGTGAATGACCACCTGTTCTCAGACGGCCACGGTACAATCGGCGGTGGCGAGAGCACGAACGAACAGAATAAGAATAACTAAGTACGGAAAAGACCGGTGATTGCCCGAGATAACTGTGAGCCTCGGCTTACCAACACTCCTCTGAACACAAAAAGACCGACGATCCGATCTAATCCAAGATCGGTCTCGCTCGGTCTTTTTCTTGTCTTGCTTATTTAACTGGAAAACCAGCTACATCATTGGAGCGGCCTACAAGATCCCCTCAGAATTGCAGACTAAGTTTGCTCACAAACATATTACTGAACAGCAAGCCACGGTAACGATTGCTACAGACATATCACTGAACCGTCAGCCACGGTAACGGTTGCTACAAACATATCACCGAACCGTAAGCCACTGAACTGCTACTCAAACTTACGGACTGCTCCACCATCCACCCATCCGTTGCCAGAACGACTGGTTCTCCGTCGGCTTGAGCGGTTGTGGTTTGTCCGATGGATTTGGCAGATGCTCCGTACAGAAATCTGTCGGTTCGGTCCCGGCAGCGAAGTACAGCAATTGCGGGGCTGGACAATGTTCGGTTGCCAGCTTGCCGTTTTCCGGGTTGATGTAGACGGAGATGATGCCTTGAGGGACATCGAACAGGGTAGGCGGTTGATCCTTCAGTGCGCTTTCCATAAAGTCAGCCCAGATCGGTGCGGCCAGTCGGGCATCTTTGATCGGGTCCACTTTTTTTCCTTCGTCGTAACCCACCCAGACGGTTGTAGCCAGTTGCGGGGTAAACCCAGACAACCAAGCGTCGTAGTCAGTCGTACCTGTTTTCCCAGCGACAGGGCGGTTGAGCTGATGGGCGACGCGGTAGGCAGTTCCGTTAGGTTCGAAGACGCTTTGCATCATATGGGTCAGCAGGAAAGACGCTTGGGGATCGGCGACTTGCTGTTTTTCCGACTTTTCCTCGACTAGGATGTTGCCTTCGCTGTCGACGATTTTGGTGATGGCAATCGGCTTGACCATTTCGCCTTTGTTGGCGATGGCCGCATAGGCGGCGGTCAGCTCATACGGGGAAACAGGGGAAGTCCCGAGAGCAAGTGAAGGGACGGCCTGCATTTTGCTGGTAATGCCCAGCTTTTTCGCTTCTTCCACCAGCTTGCCGGGTGTCAGCTGATCGATGGTTTTGACTGCATAGATATTGTCCGAGGTGGCGATAGCCCGCTGTAAGGTGATGTAGTCGTTGGCGTAGCGGTCGCCGAAGTTGCTCGGGATGTATTGCTTGCCGCCGTCATAGGTGAAGATCGTCGGCTCACTTTTCATCATGGTGATCGGGGTAAAGCCGTTTTCGAGTGCAGCCAGATAGAGTAATGGCTTAAAGGACGAGCCCGGCTGGCGTTTGCTGAACACACGGTTGTACTGGCTTTTGGTGTAATCACGACCGCCCACCATCGCTTTGATCTGCCCGGTTTGTGGCTCAATGGCGACCAGTGCGGTCTGCAGCTCTGGATTGCTTTTGCCGAGGTACTTGTCTATCACTTCTTCGGCCTTTTGCTGCATGTCGTAATCGAGCGTGGTGTAGATTTTCAGTCCGCCGTGCAGATACAATTCTTCTGCGATCCCGTAATGCTCAATCACCAGAGTGGCGAGGTAATCGTTGAAGTAGGGACCTGGGCTTGTCTTTTTGTTTTGTTCTTTTTTCTTGAAAGCAAGCGTCTCGGCATATGCGGCTTCTGACTGTTCAGCGGTGATATAGCCATCCCTCTCCATGGCGTCCAGAATCAGTTTTTGACGGTTGCGCGAGTTCTCATAGTGGTTGAACGGTGAATAGTAGGTGGGGCCTTTTGGGATACCGGCAAGCATGGTCGCTTCTGACAGGGTCAGATCTTTGGCGGATTTGCCGAAGTAGGTTTGGGCCGCGGCCTCCGCACCATACGCAGACTCGCCGTAATAGATTTGGTTCATGTACATTTCGAGAATTTCGTCTTTACTGTAATTTAACTCAAGCTGAACCGTGATCAGTGCTTCTTTAATCTTACGGCTCCAGGTTTTTTCATGGGTCAAATACAGATTGCGGGCCAGCTGTTGGCTGATTGTACTGGCTCCCTGTGATTTGTCCATATCTCTGATGTTGATATAAGCAGCCATCGCTGTACGTTTGATGTCAAAGCCATAATGGTTATAAAAATAGCGGTCTTCAATCGCCAGTGTGGCTTGTACCAGATAAGGGGAGATATCCTTCAGCGGGACGACGATGCGGTTTTCCCCGCGATGAATCGTATCGAGCACCTCGCCGTTGCTGGCATAGACGGTGCTGGTCTGGTTGATCGATGCAGCTGGCAGTGGTTGTGAGCGTAGATATAGAATCATCAGAAAAAGAGCACAAATCGCGAGTACAAACAGGAGAAGACCCAGTTTGACCGACCGCTTCACCACCCGCAACCAGCGTAAGAGCGGGGTTTCGCGAACGACTTCCATCAGGGGACACGTCCTTTCTCTCTAAGGAATTTACATAGAATAGGCAGTTTTGGGTAACTTATAACAGCGAAGATGGCAATACCGAAAAAACGGTTTATCCTAGTTACCCAGTATGGCTTTATTCGACTTGGTTTATACGTGATCTAGCAGTTTATGCGCATACAGGAAATTTTCACTTGCTTTTTGAAAGCGAAACTCTATAATTACTTTGTTGATGTGTGTTTACCATGAGTGCTTGTTCAGGCATGCCTGCACTCATTCTTAATTAGATTTTTTCATGTAAAGGGAGGATTTTTCGATATGGAATTGTGGTACACCGAAAAACAAACCGAGAATCACGGGATTACAACTAAAATTAGCGAAACTTTACATAGTGAACAAACGGAGTTCCAAAAAATCGATATCATCAATACCAACCAATTCGGCCGTATGCTCGTGCTCGATGGTATGGTGATGACGACTGATGTGGACGAGTTCGTTTACCATGAGATGATCACTCACATCGCGATGAATACCCACCCGAACCCGAAAAAGGTTCTGGTTGTAGGTGGCGGCGACGGCGGTGCGATCCGTGAGATCGTAAAACACCAATCCGTTGAAAAAGCGGTTCTGGCTGAAATCGACGGCGGCGTAATCGAGCGCTCCAAAGAATTCTTCCCACAAATCGCAAGCGAACTGATGGGCAACCCACGCGTTGACGTACAAGTTATCGACGGAATCAAACACATCCACGACCACAAAGGCGAGTACGATGTGATCATGGTTGACTCTACTGAGCCTGTAGGTCCAGCGGTTGGTCTCTTCGAAAAAGGCTTCTACCAAGGTATCTTCGACGCTCTCAAACCAGACGGTATCATGGTTGCACAAACCGAGTCTCCTTGGTTCAACCGTGAGCTGATCAAGCGCGTATTCAAAGACCTGAAATCCATCTTCCCAGTGACCCGTCTCTACACCGTAAGCATCCCAACTTACCCATCCGGTCTCTGGAGCTTCACTATCGCTTCCAAGCAGTACGATCCATTGGAAGTAGATGCATCCAAAATCAAAGATCTCGAAACCAAATACTACTCCCCAGAAATCCATCACTCCGTCTTCAAGCTCCCTAAATTCGTGGCTGAGCTGACTCGCGACGAAAAATAAGGAGGCTGACAAGATGCGTTTTGATGAAGCATACTCTGGTAACGTCTTTATCCGCAGCCACCAGAACTATGAAGATGCACAAGCGGTGATCTACGGCATGCCGATGGACTGGACGGTATCTTTCCGTCCGGGTTCCCGTTTTGGCCCTGCCCGTATCCGTGAAGTATCCGTAGGTTTGGAAGAGTACAGCCCGTACCTCGACCGTCTGTTGGAAGAGGTCAAATACTTCGATGCCGGCGATATTCCGCTCGGTTTCGGTAACGTAGAAGGCAGCCTGCAGCAGATCCGTGATTTCGTGGGCAAAGTGCTGGCTGACGGCAAATTCCCAATCGGGATGGGTGGCGAACACCTCGTTTCTTGGCCGGTGATCGAGGAAGTCTACAAAAAGTATAACGACCTCGTGATCTTCCACTTCGACGCACATACCGACCTTCGCGATAACTACGAAGGCTATGAGTACTCTCACTCCACCCCGATCAAGAAAGCATGCAACCTGATCGGCGGCAAAAACGTGTACTCCTTCGGGATCCGCTCTGGTATGAAAGAAGAGTTCGAGTGGGCCAAAGAAAACATGCACCTCTACAAATTCGATGTGCTGGAGCCAGTGAAGCAAGTGCTTCCAACCATCGGCAACCGTCCGATCTACCTCACCATTGACATCGACGTACTCGACCCTGCACACGCGCCAGGAACCGGTACGACGGAAGCAGGCGGTATCACGTCCCGTGAGCTGCTCGAAACCATCCACTTCATGTCCCAAAATGGTGCCAACGTAATCGGCTGTGACCTTGTAGAAGTAGCACCAATCTATGACCACAGCGAAATGACGCAAATCGTCGCATCTAAGATCATCCGTGAGCTGATCTTGGGTTTTGTGAAATAGAAATCGTATTGAAATGAACGGTAAAGAGGAGGGAATCACTCTCGGGTGATTTTCCTCCTCTTTTTTATGTTTTTACTAGGTGCAATACCTTCATCACTTTTTCCTCCAAAACCGTTATTTACTGTTGATCCTATGCCAACTACAATAAGGGTCACGGAACTACAACGAAGCGGAGGCACTTCCTCATGATGAAAGAAGTCATTCAACACCGGGATTTTCGTAAACTGTTTGTCGGGAACCTATTTTCCAGCTTCGGGCAAGGCATGAGCATGATCGGCATTCCGTGGTATCTGGTCGAGAGCACGGGCTCGGCTGATCTGCTAGGCTCGACGATGTTTATCACAGCGGTGATGCTGTTGTTCATTGCGCCGTATCTGGGGACGCTGGTCGACCGCTTTTCCCGCAAGATGGTGCTGCAGGTGGAGAATATCGTGGGCTTCACCGTGCTGATCCTGTTCGCGGCCTGGGGCTTCGTCGGTGAGTACCAAGAGTGGATGCTGATTGCCATCTACTTTTATACGATTACGTCTTACCAGATTCACTATCCGGCACAGTCGGCGCTGGTGCAGGAGACCTTTGACCAGAAATATTATCAGTCGGCCAACAGCTGGCTGGAGATCGAGGGGCAGACGGCGGCCGTGCTGGCGGGTGCTTTGGCAGGAATCGTCCTGAGTAAGTGGGGGCTTCATATCGCGCTGCTTTTGGACGCACTCACGTACCTGTTCGCCTTCATCATGCTGTCTGGGATGAACTACACGTTCACATTGGGCGCAGAAGCCAAAGAGGCGAGCCGCACCTCTTGGATGGATCAGTTCCACAAAAGCTGGCTGTTCGTCAAAGAAAGGCGCGGCTTCCTGCTGTTCGGGGTCTCCGTCCTGATGCCGTTCATTGCGGTCATGGCCTCCAATCTGCTGGCGCCCGTATACGTCAGCCAGACCTTGAAGGCGGATGTGCTGATCTTTTCGTTGAGCGACATGACGTATGCGATCGGGGCTACATCTGCGGGGTTTTTGGGTATTTTCGTAGCTCGCAGTCTGGGGGACCGTAATGCGTTACTTGTAAATATTGCGTTGTTCTCGATCAGTCTGATCCTGCTGGTGCTCATCCCGAACGGCTGGGTGTTCAGCGCCCTGTATACCTGTGTCGGCTGGGCCAATGCCGCTTCACGTCTGATCCGGCAAAATATCTACATGGGTCTGATTCCAAAAGCGTTCATGGGCCGTGTGCTCAGCTTTCTGAATTCGGTCGGGATGGTGATGCGCCTGATCCTGATCGGAGGTTTTACCTTGATGCTCGATTACACAGGAGCGGGTCTGGGGTATTTGATCCTGGCAGGTCTGTTGCTGCTTGCGGGAGGCGGGATTGTGGTGTCCATGCGTATGTTGAATCTCCAAGGAGGGCAAGCGGAGGAACAAGTTCAAGTTGAGCAACATAGCCAAGCACAGTAACAGGGTCAAAAATAACACCCTTGGTTATGTTATAATAGGGAAAAACATCAGAAAAAGCGGGGATTCACTACCATGCAAGAAGTCACTCTCCACGTACGCATCAAGCAGACCGCAGATGGACGTACAGATGAAACCAAACAGACACACGAAGGAAAAGGTACAGCCAAAGGCAACGGCTGGTACTTCACCTATAAAGAAGAGCTGGAAGAAGCGGGCTCGGTCAACACCGTCTATAAGATCGAAGACGGAATGGTCAGCTTAATCCGCCAAGGACAGCTCCAGATGAAACAGCTTTTCGTCAAAGGCCGCACCAGCGAATCCGTCTACCACAGTCCCTATGGCATGTTCGAGATGGAGACGCACACCTCCAAGCTGAGCGTCAAAAGCGAGGGGGAGCGTCCTGAGCGAATCAGCATCGCGTACCAGCTGTGGATGAACAAGCAATATGTCGGATCGTTTGAGCTGGAGCTGCAAGCTGAATGGAATGACTAATACGAAGGGAGCGACCCGTCTATGAACTTCGTCCTCGTCAACGGCCTGCTTGCCGGGATGATTCTTGCCGCTTTTCTCGCGTTGTGCGACGGCATATTTCAGACCAGCACATTTCAGGTCCTCATCGACACCAGCTACGTTCCTTACCTCGAAGGGCTTCATCCGATTGTAGAGCTGGGCATTCATCTCCTCATCTCGATCTTGGTCACGTTTCTGTATATGTTCTTCTACCCGCGTCCGCGTGGGAATACGGTGGCCAAGTATGCAGGGGCATGGATGCTCGCCTTCCTCCTGCTGTATTTTCCCTTTTCACTCCTGAGCGGAGAAGCGATGACCATAGCCGGTTGGCTGATCTGGCTCATCGGTCACATCATCTACACGTTGTTTTTGACATACCAGATTGAAAAATAAGACAGATGCCAAAAATCCGGCAGTGCGTTGACCGAATTTTTGGCATCTTGTTCCATAAAAGGGGGTCTGTGTGTGCAAGAAATTCCGATGTCAGATACAGTGGAAATGCTGCAAGCCATTCTTGGAGCCATTGACGAAGGGATTCATGTGGTAGACGCCAATGGCATGACGATCTTTTATAACCATGTGATCGCCAAGCTGGATGGCTTGACCCCGGAAGAAGTGCTGGGCAAGCCGCTCCTGCACGTGTTCCCCTCGCTGGACAAAGACACCAGCACGTTGCTCCAGGTGATCGAAAAGGGTCATCCGATCTACAACAAGCGGCAGACCTACAAAAACCTGCGCGGTGTCCGGGTCGAGACGATCAATACGACCTTGCCTGTCCAAGTGGGAGAAAAGCTGGTAGGAGCCATAGAGATTGCCAAGGATATCGGCAAGCTGCGCGAACTCTCCGAGCGTCTAATCGAATTACAGGCCCAGATCGGCAAATCCAAGCGCGTTAAGCAAGCGCCGTCCGACCGTCTGTTTTTTCAGTTCGACGACATTTTGACCGAAAGCGCTTCCATGCATGTGCTCAAGACGCGTGCCAAGCGTGCCGCTCGTACCAGCTCACCAATTCTGATCTATGGAGAGACCGGAACCGGGAAAGAGCTGCTCGTCCAATCCATCCACCAAGCCTCAGAGCGCAGTGACAGACCTTTTATCGCGCAGAACTGTGCTGCGCTGCCTGCATCGTTGCTGGAGAGCATCTTGTTCGGTACGACCAAAGGTAGCTTTACCGGTGCCGATGACAGGGCAGGACTGTTCGAGCTGGCGAATGGCGGGACGCTTTTTCTCGATGAGATCAACAGTATGCCTTTAGATCTGCAGGCCAAGCTGCTCCGCGTGCTTGAGGACGGCCAGATCCGCCGCATCGGAAGCTCCCAGTCTGTGCAGGTGGATGTCCGGGTCATTGCCGCGACCAATGAAGAGCCGCAGAAGGTTGTGAAAGCAGGCAATCTTCGCGCCGACCTGTATTACCGGATCAATGTCGTCTCGTTCGAGCTACCCCCGCTGCGTGAGCGAAAAGAGGATATTACGCTGTTGGTCAGTCATTTTATCAGCAAGTTCAACCGTAAGTTCAGCATGCAGGTCAACGGTGCGGCACCGGACGTGCAGCGACTCTTCCATGTGTATGAATGGCCGGGTAACGTGCGGGAGCTGGAGCATGTGATCGAGGCAGCGATGAATATGGTGGAGGGGGATACGCTTCAGTTGGAGCATTTGCCCGCGCATATGATGTCACGTGTTGAGTTGGCGGAGGTGTACACTGCGGCGGGGATCACCACTGCAGATGGTTGGGCTGCCGTTGAGCAAAGACACACAGCTGCCTCTACGTTGCCGCTCACGATCCGTCCACTACGTGAAGCCATCCGTGAGACGGAGGAAGCCCTCATCAATCTGGCACTGGAGCAGACCAACGGCAATATCCTGCAAGCCGCCAAGCTGCTGGTCATTCCGCGTCAGACTCTGCAATATAAGCTGTCCCAGCAAGAGCGGACAGAGCCAAATTAACGGCACGCAGTTTGTAAACGAACCTGATTAACAACCTAGAACCCAGCCACATCTCGAAGCTTCATCCCACCACGGCTGCCGGAAATTCGGCACACCCCACAGTATCACGCTGTCCCTTCTTCTACGTACATACACCACGACCCCACAAATCAAAATATCCACAGTAACCGCCAACCACCGCCACATCGCACGTTTCACAACCATTTTCCACCCGTTCACGACCAACTTCCTGAATACTCAGACGATGTTGGCACGCCTTTTGCATCCTCCTTATTCACGAGTGCACGTCATGTGCTGGGCATTACCATTTGAAAAAGGGGAGATTCATGATGACAACCACAACCACAACGACACTTCGCGACTGGCGTACCATAGAGCTTTGGAAGGACGTAACCGAGGAACAATGGAATGACTGGATGTGGCAGCTCACCCACACGATCAAGACCGTCGATGAGCTGAAGCAAGTAATCAACCTGACTCCAGAAGAGGAGGAAGGCGTCCGAATCTCCAACCAGACCATCCCGCTCAACATCACACCCTACTATGCCCTCCTGATGGACGAAAACGATCCGACAGACCCTGTCCGCATGCAATCCGTACCTCTCTCCAATGAGATGGTACGCACCCGATATGATATGGAAGACCCGCTCCACGAAGACGAGGATTCCCCGGTACCTGGTCTGACGCACCGCTATCCAGACCGCGTGCTGTTCCTCGTCACCAACCAATGCTCGATGTACTGTCGCTACTGTACCCGCCGCCGCTTTTCCGGCCAGATCGGTATGGGCGTCCCGAAAAAACAGCTTGATGCCTGCATCGACTACATCCGCACTCACGAAGAAGTGCGCGACGTGCTTCTCTCCGGCGGTGACGGCCTCTTGATCAACGACCGTATCCTTGAATATATCATCAGCAACCTCCGCGAGATCCCGCATGTCGAGATCATCCGCATCGGTACCCGCGCACCAGTTGTTTTCCCACAACGCATCACGGAAAACCTCTGCGACATCCTGAAAAAATACCACCCAATCTGGCTCAACACCCACTTCAATCATCCAAAAGAAATCACGCCAGAAGCTAAAAAAGCCTGTGAAATGCTCGCCAACGCAGGTGTCCCGCTCGGTAACCAATCCGTCATCCTCGCCGGTATCAACGACTGCGCCAACACCATGAAAAAACTCATGCATGACCTGGTCAAAATCCGCGTCCGTCCATATTACATCTACCAATGTGACCTCTCCGAAGGCATCGGCCACTTCCGCGCACCAGTATCGAAAGGACTCGAAATCATGGAGCAGCTCCGCGGCCATACCTCCGGTTATGCGGTGCCAACCTTTGTCGTCGATGCTCCACACGGCGGCGGTAAAATCCCGGTCGCACCGAATTACATCATCTCTCAATCCTCTGACAAAGTGGTGCTCCGCAACTTCGAAGGTGTCATCACCTCGTACCCAGAGCCGAAAGAGTACCACAAACATGACGAGGCCAACTGCGAGTACTGCCAAGCCGCCAAAGGCAAAGCTGTCGGGATCGCTGCTCTGATGAGTGATGAAGCCAACAACCTCGAGCCGATTGACCTGCCGCGCAACAAGCGGATCAAGGCGACGAAGGTCAAGTCGCTCGCGGATGTGCGCAAGGAGCAGGAGGAGAAGAAGCAAGTGAAAGAGATGGAGCCGAAGCAGGCGTAGTTTTGCAGTAATAGTAATAGAAGACATACTAAAAACCGACATTTTCCTACACATAGGGATGTCGGTTTTTTATTCATGATCATCTGGATTCTCGCACGTAAACCCACATTAAAAAAGTTTCTCCTGTCTAAATGATGCTATATCTCCCGTTTTCCACATACAATAAATCAAATCTGCTTCTCAAAAAACTACCATAGCGTAAGCGCTTTACTTATGTTATATTCAATCATGTAATCCTTCTGAGCGACCGTTCAGAACTGACTCACAAACCCTGTCAGAAGCCCGCCATTCACACGCATAAAAAAACCAGCACATTTTGAATGAATGGTCATTCATTTTTTCGGACACTTCTGATAAGATAAAACAAGATGAATAAATTGAAAAACAAAAAATTTAAGTAGCAGGAGAAGGAGCTGAGAGCCTTGTTGGCATTATTGAACCTCATAGCGTTTTTCGCTGTCTTAGCGTATGGCCTCTACTTGGCCGCACACGTGGTTTACAGCCGCTACCTTTTCATCAAGCTTGGTAAAAAGCCTGATGTAAAAGATGACCTTAACGCACGCCTCAATCTGATGTGGGAGAACGTCATCTTCCAGAAGAAGCTGCTGAAGGATAAAAAGTCCGGGATTATGCACGTTGTCGTGTTCTACGGCTTTATCATCCTGCAGTTTGGTGCAATCGAATTGATCATCAAGGGTCTTGTCAAAGGCTTTGAGTTGCCGTTTGGCAGCGCACACAAGTTTTTCAGCCTGATGCAAGAAGTTACCGTTGCTTTGATCTTGGTTGCAATTGGGTACGCTTACTACCGCCGTTATGTAGAGAAGCTGAAGCGCCTCAAGCGCGGTTTCAAATCCGGTCTGGTTATTATCTTCATCACTTCTTTGATGGCAACGGTTCTGTTGTCACTCGCTTTCGAACAACTCTGGCTCGGCCATGAGGCATCCGCATACGCCCCGTTCTCTTCTGTGATCGCGATGGCGTTGGGTGGTCTCAAAGGCACGACAGTCGCAGCAGCACTTTTCTATGTCTTCTGGTGGGCGCATCTGCTTGTCCTGCTCGCATTTGCGATCTATGTACCACAATCCAAGCACGCGCACTTGATCTTCGCGCCAGTCAACGTATGGTTCAAAAAGCTGGACCCGCCTGGTAAACTGACGACCATCAATTTTGAAGACGAAACCCAAGAAGTATTCGGTGTAGGTAAAATCGAAGACTTCACCCAGACACAACTGATCGACCTCTACGCTTGTGTAGAGTGTGGCCGCTGTACCAACATGTGTCCGGCTTCCGGCACAGGCAAGATGCTCTCCCCCATGGAGATCATCACCAAGCTGCGTGACCACTTGACTGAAAAAGGTGCGGCTGTTACTTCCCGCACACCTTGGATGCCGAACTTCGCATTCCCGAACACCACTGCCAACCAACTTGCTATGCAAGCTTCCGCAGGTGCAGGCGAAGCAGCGGCAACCGCTGAATACAGTGTCAACCTGATCGGCGATGTTATCACAGAGCAAGAGCTGTGGGCTTGTACCACTTGCCGCAACTGTGAAGACCAATGCCCGGTTATGAACGAACACGTAGAAAAAATCATCGACATGCGCCGTTACCTCGTCATGACCGAGGGCAGCATGCCACAAGAAGCACAACGCGCACTCAACAACATCGAGCGCCAAGGTAACCCATGGGGTATCAACCGTCGCGACCGCGTCAAGTGGATCGAGAACATCGGCGGCGAGCTCGAAGTACCAACTGTAAAAGACACCGAAGAGTTCGAATACCTCTTCTGGGTAGGTGCCATGGGCTCCTTCGATAACCGCTCCATGAAGATCTCCCAAGCGTTCGTCAAACTGATGCACGAAGCAGGCATCAAGTTCGCGATCCTCGGCAACGAAGAGAAGAACTCCGGCGACACCGCGCGCCGTATCGGTAACGAGTTCTTGTTCCAGCAGCTGGCACAGGAAAACATCGCGCTGTTCGAAGCATACGGCGTGAAGAAAATCGTTACCTGTGACCCGCACGCTTTCAACACCTTCAAGAACGAATATCCTGAGTTTGGTCTCCAAGCGGAAGTGTATCACCACTCCGAGCTCCTCACTCAATGGATCAAAGAAGGCCGTCTGAAACCAACAAAAGAGGTAAAAGAGCGTGTAACCTACCATGATTCCTGCTACCTTGGCCGTTACAACGAAATCTATGACATGCCGCGTCAAATCCTCGAAGCGATCCCAGGCGTTGAGATTGCTGAGATGAAACGCAGCGGTTGCGACAGCATGTGCTGTGGTGCCGGTGGTGGTCTGATGTGGATGGAAGAGCACGAAGGTACCCGCGTCAACGTAGCACGTACCGAACAGGCTCTCGAAGTCAACCCAACCATGATCGCATCCGCATGCCCATACTGCCTCACCATGATGAACGACGGTGTGAAAATGAAAGAAGCAGAAGAACAAGTGAAGACAAGAGACGTTGCTGAGATTCTCGCAGATGCGATTTAATCGAGGGAAGGTCTGAGGTCTGAAAAATAAAGAAGCAGGATTCAAAGGATGTAAACGTCCTTTGGAAACCTGCTTTTTTTCTTTAGAAAAGCTATTCAAGCTTTTGAACAATCATGTCAGGTGGATCAAAAGTACGTTGACACTTCCGAAGTGATCAAATAAGATGGATGTAACAGAACTCACCACGCCTCTTAACAATGCGTACCAGGGTGAGACTTTTTTGTTTTAGGGGGATTTATTGTGGATACAAATAACAATATCCAAACTATAAAACAACCACTTACATATGAGGAACAAATTAATTTATTAAAGAGTCGGAATCTTCTGTTATTTAATGAAGAAAAAGCGATTCAATTCTTAAAAGGAGTGAATTACTACAGATGGAGTGCATATACTCTTTCGCTCAAAAGGGATAATGTGTTTAAAGAAGGGGTCACGTTTGAACATGTATGCAATCTGTACGAGTTTGATAAAAAATTAAGACATTTATTAATCCCGATGCTTGAAAGGGTCGAGATTTTATTTCGGACTCGTATCGCTTATCATATTGCTCATCAATATGGGGCATTAGGATACGAAGAGAGTACCCATTTTGAAAATATCGATTTTCACCAGGAATTTATGAATAGAATGGAAGATGAAATCAAAAGAAACAAAAGAAATGAGTTTATTCTCCATCATAAACAAAAATATGGTGGGCAAATTCCAATATGGGTAGCGGTTGAGGTTATGTCATTTGGCGTTCTTTCTATGCTTTTTTCTAATATGAGGTCAACGGATAAAAAGAGTATAGCCGAACAGCTCGGTAACATACCGTCTGAGTATATTGAGAGTTGGCTTGTATGCTTAGCCTATGTGAGAAATGTATGTGCTCATTTTGGTAGATTATATAATAAAAAATTAGCTAAACGGCCAAAAATCTGGGGGAAGGACCGGAAGTATCTGATTAGCTACGACCAGATATTCTCCATGATATTTGTCATTAAGAAATTTCTTGTTGGTACATCAGAATGGACTCATTTTGTAACCAATCTGGAAGCTCTCGTAGACCAATACGAGGAAGTAGAATTGAACCTAATCGGTTTTCCGGTAAATTGGCGGGAGATTCTCCGTCTCTCTTACTAATATACATAAATTGTAGTAGCCGGATCTATCCATTTTTCCATTGAATGTGGACCGGCTACTTTTATTTCTGGATACAAATGTCCGCAAAGATGTAATTCTTCCTAATACATTGACTAATCCCTGCGAACACGGCAAAATGGAGATAAGGATAAAAGTGAACGACCGCTCGATCAATTAGCATCATATGGTACCAGTAAGGAACCAATGTCGAAGGAGAGTGAAGACATGAAATCAGTTATCGTCAGTGCAGCACGTACACCGTTTGGCAAATTCGGCGGAGCATTGAAGGACGTTTTGGCTGTTGATCTGGGTGCAATCGCAATTAAGGAAGCGCTCACAAGAGCAGGTGTCCAAGGCGATCAAGTAGATGAAGTCATCATGGGGATGGTCGTACAGGCTGGAGCCGGTCAGGTTCCATCTCGACAGGCGGCACGCAAAGCAGGTCTGCCGTGGGATGTAGCCAGCGAGACGATCAACAAAGTCTGTGCCTCAGGAATGAGAGCGGTTACAATGGCGGATCAGATCATCCGCGCAGGCGACGCTGACATCCTGGTCGCGGGCGGCATGGAGAGCATGTCCAACGCACCGTACGCGATGCCGAATGCACGTAATGGCTTCCGCATGGGTGACGCCCAAGTCAAAGACCTGATGATGCACGATGGTCTCACTTGCCCGTTCGACCAGGTTCCGATGGCGATCCATGGCAGCAATGTGGCAGAAGAGTACGAAATTACCCGCGAAGCACAGGATGAGTGGGCACTCCGCTCCCAGCAACGCGCATCCCAAGCCGTGGCGAATGGCGTATTTGATGAAGAGATCGTAGCTGTGCCGATTCCACAGCGCAAAGGCGATCCGATCCTCGTTAACCGCGACGAAGCGCCACGTCCGGACACCACGCTTGAGGTACTGGCCAAACTGCCGCCAGTCTACAAAAAAGACGGCACGATCACCGCAGGCAACGCGCCTGGCATCAATGACGGTGCAGCAGCGATGGTAGTCATGTCCGAAGCAAAAGCACAAGAACTCGGTGTAAAACCGCTGGCAACCATCCTCGGTCATGCCCAAGTCGGAGCCGAAGCGCCTTATATCGCGACAACTCCGGGTCTTGCGATCAACAAGCTCCTCCAAAAAACAGGCGTGAAGCTGGAAGACATCGACCTTTTTGAAGTGAACGAAGCATTCGCAGCCGTTACCCTCACCAGTGGCAAGCTGGTAGGCTGGGACCCTGAAAAAGTAAACGTCAACGGCGGTGCCATCGCGTTGGGCCACCCGGTCGGGGCAAGCGGTGCGCGTATCATCATGCACCTGATCTACGAACTTCGCCGTCGCGGCGGTGGTCTTGGCGTAGCGGCAATCTGCTCCGGTGCGGCACAAGGCGACGCGATTCTGCTCCAAGTAGAAGCATAAGGTAATTCTTTTCTATAGATAAGCAATACCCGTATCATCGAACGATTTTTATTGAGACAGCCAATGGCAAAAGGGAGGCATTTTTACAGTGAACGTACAAACTTTCATGGTCGTAGGTGCAGGACAGATGGGCAGCGGAATCGCGCAGGTAGCAGCGCAAGCGGGCCTAAACGTAATTTTGAACGATATCAAACAAGATTTCGTTGAGCGCGGTCTCGGTATCATCACCAAGAACCTGTCCCGCAACGTAGAAAAAGGCAAAATGAGCGAAGATGACAAACAAGCTGTCCTCTCCCGCATCACCCTTTCCACTGATCTGGCTGACGGAAAAGGCGCAGATTTCGTAGTGGAAGCCGTAACTGAGAACATGGCAGTAAAGACCCAGATCTTCAAAACGCTTGACGAGGTATGCCCGCCGCATACCGTGCTTGCAAGCAATACTTCATCCCTGCCAATCACCGAGATTGCAGCGGTAACTAACCGTCCGGAGAAAGTAATCGGCATGCACTTCATGAACCCGGTTCCTGTGATGAAGCTCGTTGAGATCATCCGCGGTCTGCAGACCTCTGACGAAGTGTACCAACTCACCGAAGACCTGTCCAAACAGATGAGCAAGGTTCCAGTCAGCGTCAACGACTTCCCAGGCTTCGTCTCCAACCGTGTCCTCATGCCGATGATTAATGAAGCGATCTTCTGCGTGTACGAAGGTGTAGCTACTCCAGAAGCGATCGACGAAGTGATGAAGCTCGGGATGAACCACCCAATGGGCCCACTCACGCTCGCTGACTTTATCGGTCTCGACACCTGCCTCTACATCATGGAAGTTCTGTACGAAGGCTTTGGCGATTCCAAATACCGCCCTTGCCCACTCCTGCGCAAGTACGTAAAAGCAGGCTGGCTCGGCAAAAAATCCGGTCGCGGTTTCTACAACTACAGCTAAGAAAGGACGTGCCACATGGATCTCCGTTTTACAGATGAACAAGAGATGATGCGTAAGATGGTACGCGACTTCGCCGAAAAAGAAATCGCGCCATTCGTACCCGTGATGGAAGAGACAGACGAATATCCGCTCCACATCATTAAGAAGATGGGCCAGATGGGCTTGATGGGGATTCCGATTCCAGAAGAGTACGGCGGTTCTGGCGCGGACTTCACTTCCTATATTCTCGCAATTAACGAAATCTCCAAGGTGAGTGCGACAGTGGGTGTCATCCTCTCCGTACACACCTCCGTGGGTACTAACCCAATCCTCTACTTCGGCAATGAGGAGCAAAAACAAAAATACGTGCCAAAACTGGCTTCCGGCGAATATATCGGGGCATTTGCCCTCACCGAGCCACAAGCAGGCTCTGATGCTTCCGGCATCCGCACCACCGCTGTCCGCAAAGGTGATCACTATGTCCTCAATGGCAGCAAGGTGTTCATCACCAATGGCGGTGAAGCAGAGATCTACATCACGTTTGCGGTAACCGACCCATCTGCGGGGAACAAGGGAATTTCCGCATTCATCGTGGATAAAGACACTCCGGGCTTCCAAGTTGGCAAGAAAGAAAAGAAAATGGGCCTGCACGGCTCCAACACCTGCGAGCTGATTTTTGACAACGCCATGGTGCCAGTAGAAAACCTGCTCGGCCAAGAAGGCGACGGTCTGAAAATCGCTCTCGGCAACCTTGACGTAGGTCGTATCGGGATCGCATCCCAAGCGCTCGGTATCGCTGAGGCGGCGACCAAGTACGCGATCGACTATGCGAAAGAACGCGTCCAGTTCGGCAAACCAATCGCCAGCCTGCAAGGGATTTCTTTTAAACTGGCTGATATGGCGACCGCAACCGAAGCAGCCCGCCTGCTCGTCTACCGCGCCGCATCCTTGCGCAACCAAGGTCTCAAGTGCGGGATGGAAGCGTCCATGGCGAAGCGTTTTGCCTCTGATACCGCGATGAAGGTCACCACCGAAGCGATTCAAGTCTTCGGCGGCTACGGCTACACCCGGGAATACCCGGTAGAGCGACTTTTCCGCGATGCGAAGATCACGCAAATCTATGAAGGAACCAACCAAATCCAGCAACTCGTAGTGGCTAAGCACCTGCTTTCATAAACAGAAAAGCATAGAAACCAATATATAGGAGTGTGGGCAATAATGGATTTCCGCTTAAACGAAGAGCAAGAAATGCTCCGCAAAATGATTCGTGAATTCGCAGAAAATCAAGTCGCACCAACCGCAGCAGAGCGTGACGAAGAAGAGCGTTTTGACCGCGCGATCTTCGAGCAGATGGCTGAACTCGGTCTGACCGGTATTCCATGGCCAGAGCAATACGGTGGTGCAGGCGCTGACTACCAAAGCTACGTGATCGCAGTCGAAGAGCTCTCCCGCGTCGATGCGTCCATCGGGGTAACACTCTCCGCACACGTATCCCTTGCAAGCTGGCCGATCTACAAGTTCGGTACCGAAGAGCAAAAACAACAATTCCTCCGTCCACTTGCGGAAGGCAAAAAAATGGGCGCGTACTGTCTGACTGAGCCAGGCTCCGGTTCTGACTCTGCTGGGATGCGTACCACCGCAGTACAAGACGGTGACGACTATATCCTCAACGGCAACAAAATCTTCATCACCAATGCAGGCGAAGCAGAAATCTACGTGGTATTCGCGGTAACGGACGCGGCAGCGAAGCACAAAGGGGTAACCGCCTTCATCGTAGAAAAAGGCACCCCAGGCTTCTCCATGGGTAAGAAAGAAAAGAAACTCGGGATTCGTTCCAGCCCAACCCTCGAAGTGATCTTCGAAGATTGCCGCGTACCAGCAGCCAACATGCTCGGCGAACTGGGCCAAGGCTTCAAAATCGCGATGATGACCCTCGACGGCGGCCGCAATGGTATCGCTGCCCAAGCACTCGGGATCGCACAGGGCGCATACGAGCAAGCACTCAATTATGCCAAAGAACGCGTGCAATTCGGCAAACCAATTTCAAGCCTGCAAGCGATCCAATTCAAGCTGGCAGACATGGCTACCAAAATCGAAGCAGCCCGTCTCCTGACCTACCAGGCAGCATGGCTCGAAGATATGGGTCTGCCATATGGTAAAGCATCTGCGATGTCCAAAGTATTCGCAGGTGATATCGCGATGGAGATCACCACGGATGCGGTACAGGTATTCGGCGGCTACGGCTATACCCGTGAATACCCGGTAGAACGCATGATGCGTGACGCCAAAATCACTCAAATCTATGAGGGTACCAACGAGATTCAGCGCGTCGTAATCAGCAACCTCCTGCTCAAAGAGTAGTCGAGAGGGAGGCCCATCCATGCACGAGATAACGAAACGAATCTTAGCAGGGGATGTACGCGGAGCCGCCCGTGCGATTACATGCATCGAAAATGATTACCCGGAACGTTCACAGATCTTACAGGAAATCTTCCCCTACACCGGACGTGCCAAATTGATCGGGATCACTGGGACACCAGGCGCGGGAAAAAGCTCGATGGTCGATTGTCTGATCGGCTTCCTGCGCTCTCAAGGTCTCACTGTCGGAGTAGCGGCGGTCGACCCGACCAGCCCGTTTACCGGCGGTGCGCTCTTGGGTGACCGGGTCCGGATGCAGAACCACGCTCTCGACACAGGAGTCTTCATCCGCAGCATGGGCACACGAGGCAGTCTCGGCGGTCTGTCCCGCAACACCAAAGACGCTGTCCGCGTACTCGATGCCTACGGCTGTGATGTGATCCTGATCGAGACGGTCGGTGTCGGGCAATCCGAGCTGGACGTGATGAATATCGCGGATACCACCATCGTCGTGCTCAATCCGGGCGGCGGTGATTCGGTACAGGCGTTCAAAGCAGGGATCATGGAGATTGCCGATCTTTTTGTCATCAACAAAGCTGATCTGCCTGGCGTCGACAAGCTAGAGACTGAGGTAGAGCAGATGCTCGATCTCGTCAAGCACGATGCCCCGTGGCGACCGCCTATCAGCAAAACCATCTCGACTCAAAATCTTGGAATGGCTGATATGTGGAACGAGGTTCTCCGTCATCAGGCTTTCCTTGAATCCAGCGGCGAGTGGCAGAAGAAACGCGCCAAGCAATTGCAGGAAGAAGTGCTCGACATCGTCAACTATCAGATGTTTGTCCGGATGCAGAACTTCGTGCAAAAAGGCGCATTCGCAGACGAACTCTCAGGCGTGGCCCAACGTCAACTTGACCCATACAGCGTAGCGGAAAAAATGGTGCGCACCTGGTTTCCGCAATAATAAAGGTATGTTCACCAAAAATATAGGATTGTAACGCTCTCTGGACTCTGCTTATAATGGTGGGATGAGAGCGTACAATCTTTATTTTTCACAAACAAACACGACCAAACGCTCAGTCGGTTAGAGAGGTGTCTGTATACCATGCAAGAAAAGAAGAAGCAGATTCCGTCCCTCGTCAAGGACCCGAAACTGATCGAAAAACGTCGCGAGCAGATCATTGAAGCTGCCGTTGACCTTTTTATCCATAAAGGATTCCACAAAACCACCACCCGTGAGATCGCCCGTGCATCTGGCTTCAGTATCGGGACGCTCTATGAGTATATCGAATCCAAAGAAGACGTCCTGTATCTCGTCTGTGATGCGATCCACAATGAAGTGGAGACCCGCCTGCGGGAAACAATCACTCCTAACGGTACCGGGCTTAAAATTCTGACAATGGCACTCAAAAACTTTTTCCGCGTGATGGATCAAGTGAATGACCGGGTGCTGTTGATCTACCAAGAGACCAAATCACTGCCGCCTGAGACGATCAAGTATGTTCTCAGACGGGAAGAAGAAATCGCCGGCATCTTCGTAGAAATCCTGCACAAAGGGATTGAAGACGGCTCGATTCGTATCGATGAAAAAGACGTCAAGCTGATGGCCCATAACATTATGGTGCTCGGCGAGATGTGGACATTTAGACGTTGGACGCTGAGCAGGGATTACAGCTTGGAGGAGTACACCGAAAAGCAGATCTCCCTGTTGCTGCGTGAAATTAGCGGGAGCGTGCAGTAGTCCGCTCCCAATTTAGGGGGTAAAACGATGGAGACTGAAGTATACCGTCCGCAAAATAAAATCCGTTTTGTAACTGCAGCCAGCCTCTATGATGGTCATGATGCGACAATCAATATCATGCGCCGCATTTTGCAATCTTCTGGAGCTGAGGTGATTCACCTCGGGCACAACCGCTCTGTTGACGAGGTCGTCACAGCTGCGATCCAAGAAGACGTGCAGGGCATCGCCATCAGTTCCTACCAAGGCGGTCACGTAGAATATTTCAAATATATGATTGACCTGTTAAAAGAACGCGGTGCCGAGCATATCAAGGTATTCGGCGGCGGTGGCGGGGTGATCATTCCACGCGAAATCCGTGAGCTGGAAGAGTACGGCGTGATCAAAATCTTTTCCCCAGATGACGGGCGCCGTCTCGGTCTGCAAGGCATGATTAACCTCATGCTCCGCGAGACCGATTTCCCAACCGTCAAACAGGTAGAGAACGAAATCGAAGAGCTCAAATCGCAAAGCCACAAAGCGGTAGCCCGCCTGATCTCCGTAGCGGAGTATGCGGTGCAGCAGCCAGACGCTTTTGCGGCAGTGGCGGCACAGCTTCCTGCTCCAACGAAAACCGTCCCAGTCGTGGGGATTACCGGTACAGGCGGCGCGGGTAAAAGCTCGCTGACCGATGAGCTGGTTCGCCGTTTTATCAACACCTACAAGGACAAAACGATTGCCATCCTGTCCATCGACCCATCCAAGCAAAAAACAGGCGGTGCGCTCCTCGGTGACCGTATCCGCATGAATGCCAACAATACTCCGCGTGTCTATATGCGAAGCCTCGCTACCCGTAAATCCGGTTCCGAGCTGTCCGGCGCAATCCGTGATGCGATCTCCGTAGCCAAAGCGGCTGAGTTCGATCTGGTTGTAGTAGAGACGAGCGGGATCGGTCAAGGGGACGCACAGATCACTGAGGTCTGCGACACCTCCATGTACGTGATGACCAGTGAATTCGGTGCGCCGAGCCAGCTGGAGAAGATCGACATGCTCGACTTCGCTGACCTTGTGGCGATCAACAAGTTTGAGCGCAAAGGCTCCGAAGATGCGTTCCGCGAAGTCCGCAAACAATACCGCCGCAACCACAACCTGTGGGATGCTGCAGATGAAGCGTTGCCAGTATACGGTACCATCGCCAGCCAATTCAACGATGACGGCACCAATGCGCTTTTTGCCAAGCTGGTGAAGACCATCGTGGAGAAGACTGGTGTGGAGTGGAGTACAGAGAACCTTGATCCGACTCCGGTTGTCGTGACCAAGAAGTCCCTGATCCCGACAGACCGCATCCACTACCTCCAAGAAATCGCCAGCACGGTACGCGGCTACCGCAAGTTCGTTGATGAGCAATCCGCTATCGCCCGCAAAATCTACCAGCTGCGCGGAGCCAAAGAAACGCTCCAAGCCGCTGGTGAGAATCCAGAATTGCTCGAAGTGCTGGACAAACAAATCGCTCACTTCGACCAACAGCTTGACCCGACCTGCCGCCTGATTCTCGACAGATGGCCAACGCTGAAGGAAGAGTATAAGCAAGATGTCCACATCACCAAAATCCGTGATAAAGAAATCCGTACCAAGCTGTTCACCGAATCTCTGTCTGGTACGCGCATCTCGAAAGTCAGCCTGCCACAGTTCGAAGACTACGGTGAAATCCTGCGCTGGGCGATGAAGGAAAACGTACCAGGTGAATTCCCGTACACAGCAGGTGTGTTCCCGTTCAAGCGTGAAGGGGAAGATCCACGCCGCCAGTTCGCAGGTGAAGGAACACCAGAGCGTACCAACCGCCGTTTCCACTTCCTGTCCAAGAACGATGATGCGAAGCGCCTCAGTACCGCTTTTGACAGTGTAACCCTCTATGGTGAAGACCCAGACTACCGCCCGGACATTTACGGTAAAATCGGTAACTCCGGTGTCAGCATCTGTACCCTTGACGACATGAAAAAACTCTACGCAGGCTTCGACCTCTGCGCACCTAGCACCTCTGTCTCTATGACGATCAACGGTCCTGCGCCGATGATCCTCGCGATGTTCATGAACACCGCCATTGAGCAGCAGGTAGAGTTCTTCATTCAGCGTGAAAACCGTCAACCGACAGCAGAAGAGTTCCAACAGATCAAAGACTACACCCTCTCCACCGTACGCGGGACCGTGCAAGCCGACATTCTCAAAGAAGACCAAGGTCAGAACACCTGCATCTTCTCCACTGAATTCGCGCTCCGCATGATGGGGGACATCCAGCAATACTTCATCGACAAAAAAGTCCGCAACTACTACTCGGTCTCCATCTCCGGCTACCATATCGCCGAAGCAGGGGCGAATCCGATCACCCAGCTTGCTTTTACGCTGGCTAACGGCTTCACCTATGTGGAGTACTACCTGAGCCGTGGTATGAACATCAACGACTTCGCGCACAACCTGTCGTTCTTCTTCTCCAACGGTCTCGATCCAGAATACACCGTCATCGGCCGTGTAGCCCGCCGCATCTGGGCCACCACGATGAAAAACAAATACAACGCCAACGAGCGCAGCCAGAAGCTCAAGTACCACATCCAGACATCCGGCCGCTCCCTCCACGCGCAAGAGATGGACTTCAACGATATCCGCACCACTCTGCAGGCGCTGATCGCGATCTACGACAACTGCAACTCGTTGCATACCAATGCATTTGACGAAGCGATCACCACGCCTACTGAGAACTCCGTGCGCCGTGCGATGGCGATCCAGATGATCATCAACAAAGAACTGGGCCTCGCTAAAAACGAAAACCCACTCCAAGGTGCATTTATCATCGAAGAGCTGACCGACCTCGTCGAAGAAGCGGTCATGGCCGAATTCGAACGTCTCAGCCAACGCGGCGGCGTGCTTGGCGCGATGGAGACCCAATACCAACGCGGCAAAATCCAAGACGAGTCCATGTACTACGAGATGAAAAAGCACACTGGCGAGCTGCCGATCATCGGTGTCAACACCTTCCTCAACCCGAACGCATCAGAAGAAGACTATGAGATCGAGCTGGCCCGTGCCGACGTGGAAGAGAAGGAACACCAGATCCAGAACCTCCGCGCCTTCCAAGAGCGCAACAAAGACACGGCACCAGAAGCCCTGCGCCGCCTGCAAGAAGTCGCAGTATCTGGCGGCAACATCTTTGCTGAGCTGATGGAGACGGTCAAATACGCGTCCCTCGGTCAGATCAGTGCCGCTCTGTATGAAGTAGGCGGACAGTACCGCCGTAATATGTAAGGTAGTTTTCCCCGGACCCCTGATACGGACTTTCCCGGTCATTGGTCATGAGAAAAAAGCCGCTACAGCCTGCGAAAAACAGGTTGTAACGGCTTTTTTGCGTTAGTTGGTAGGTCGGGGCTTCAGAGTCAGATTGAACGTAGCTGAATCCTTTGCACGGCTGGGCATAGTGGTGGCAGAGGATTTGATGATGACAGGGATCGTGACAGGCAAGTCAGTTGGGTCCACTTTGCCGACGAGTTCTACCGTCAAGTCATTGGAAGCCCTGCCTCCAATGAAGTATGCTTTCACACCGTCAGGTAATGTAATCGTAATGTCATCTTTTGCGATGCTGGATTTCAGGATGGCTGATTCGGGATCAACTGCGATGGTGTACGAATAATTGTTGGAGATACTGCCGTCTGATTCTGTCCAGGCGGTGTCGTCTAAGATCAGACCCTCAATTTTGACAGCAGGTTGGGCTGGCTTAGCGGCTGGTGAGACCGTGACACTAACGATGGAGTAATGATCTTGATGACGAATCCCAATCTGATCCGTTCCTTCCCGAACCGCTACGAGGTCCCCGTTGTCATAGATGATAGAGGATTCTGGATACACCGTGGCAATCCGGGTTATGTCTTGTTTGGTGTTATCCTTATACTTGGCTGTAATGGTAAGGAAATTGCGCTGCCCGACAGATATTTTTTTGCTTTTGCTTTTGGATTTAATAGAGATCTCTGTAGCTACTTTGTACGGCCCGGTTTTTACGATAGCCTGAGCGGTAAGCCCTTGGTACGTGGCCGTAACGGTTGATCCTTGTGGGTTGATTTTGGGGCTGCGCAAGGCCAGACCCATCACCGATTTTTCTGTCTTAACAGCATCAGGTTCCGTCTCCCAAGTGGCCGAAGCGGCGACATTTCGTTTGGAGCCATTTTCATAGGTGGCAATGAGGGCCGGGTAATAGGATTGGCCCTGTAGGATATCGATCACCTTGGTCTCGAACTGGAGGCTTTTGATCTTGCTTTCGCTCTTGATCAGGTCGGAAAGGTCGGAATAGCGGGTGATGGTGTATGTTTTTGCGTTGTACAGCAGAATGTTGTGGTCATCCGTGACGATCACATCGGCAATTGGGCCAGGCAGAGGACTGAGGAGATTGCCACTGTCACGGTCATATACGGCATCACGGGTGAAGACATAGCCATCCTTGGCAGCAATCACTTCTGATGGATACGTCATTTTCTGGTCGGTGATATGGGTAGAGTCATACGCGTTCTTATCCAGATACACGTACTGGTCGTCCAATACAATCGGGTAGTTGTAGAAATCGCGCAGTTCATTCTGCTCAACCAAGGTGAAATCCGTGGTGCGCAGTGTGTAGAGAGCCGATGAGCCTGCGAGATACAACAGCTTCTTATCAGCATCTACGGCAAAATCATGGTAAACCGTCATGTATGCTGGTTTGGGAAGCGGAACGGGACGGATTTTGTGATCGTTGAGAGACAGGCTTTGCAATGGCATATGTTTCGTCATTGGTCCGAAGAAAAGCTGGTTATCATCGACCGCCAGACTATCAGGAAAAAGGGGAAGAATCTGTTCCTTTACCTCAGCACCATTTGTTAAATCGATGATGGCCAGTTTCGTGCCATAAAGCGAGACATACAGTTTTCCATTGTTTGCTGCGATGTCAGCCTGACTGGAGCCGGCTGGTACTTCTTTTTCCATTTTCATCGTTGCGGAATTGATGATCGCAACCCGGTTACTGTCCCTGAAGATTACGCCCAGCTTCTGTGTGGTTTCATCATATGCCCATTTTTTCATGGATAGAGGCAGGGTCAGGCTATTGCCTTTGGTTATGGCTGGATCGGGCTTCTTTTTAGACAGCTCCAACGGCATTTTATAGATGGTGGCCGGACCAGAAAAGGACGAGGAAAATAAATACAAGTGATTTTCCTGGTCTAGCGATGCATTTCCGGCAAAGGGAAGGTCACGAAGCTTTTGAAATGTATCACGGTCATAAACAGCCTCTTTGGTCAGGACATACTTCCCTTGCACACCTTTCATAGAAGTGGTGCGTTCCGTACCGAATTTTCCATGTACGACTCCGAGTTGATCGGCATCAAATCGATAGCCGGCATGGAAGACATCCTCCCCATCGATGATCGGGTCGGTAAACGCGGTGTATTCCTGATCCGAGCTTTGATGGGCATGGTGCAAGATTTCATAGGTCTTGGGGTTGACGGCAAACAGATTGGCGCCAGATATTCCTGATTCGGCTATGTAGAGAGTTTGATGCTCAGGCGAATACGTAAGCAATGGTCTATACAAGGCTCCACTTCGACTGCTGCCAAACGCAATCTTCTTTTCTTTCTTTGTGGAGAGAGAGTATTCATAAAGCGGCGCTGGAGGTTGAGCCGGAGCGAACCACATCGTGTCACCATGGACGGCGATGGTAGCGGGGGTATCAGACAGGGAGAGAGTCGCTGTGACTTTGTGGGCTGCAAGGTCAATCAGGCTTACCTGTTTGCTGGCACCTTGGGCGGCATACAAGGTTTCTCCCTGTACGGCGAGTTCGTTTACACTGCCTTTTGATCCAAAAGAGAGCTTCTCCACCACCGCCAGATCACGGGTACGGATGAAGTACAGATCGCCCTGCGCTGTCGCCGCATAGATGAACCCATGATCATCATCTAGCAGCCATTCTGACAGATGGAACGGAGCCGGAAATGTCTGTGTCGCCAGAATCTTGGGAAAGGCAAGAGCAGCTGAGGGCATAAAAAGAGAGGTGAGTAACAACACACTGCATAGCAGTCCAATCAAAGACTTTTGAAGTTGACGCATCTGTTTTTGGGTCTCCTTTGGTCATAATAATGATTACTTTTTCACTTTAACCGTATTTGAAAGCGGCAACAAGCATGTCCACAGGAAAAAGAACCATGGATATACGGACTTTCCCGTAGATTGCATCAGATACCGCGCAACCCACACCGAATGTTTTCCATTATTAAGGATATTTTGGATGTTCCAACCCGGAGAAAGAGGTTTGAACCGCTTGCATTTTAGGGCAAAATAAGGAATACTGTAGAATAGCCAAGTTATTGTTGTGAAAGGACGTGCCTACTTTTGAGCCAGTTACTTCAACATATTGAAGCTGAACGTTTAAGCGAAATGGCAATGGTTGATATTGCTTTCGAAATTCTCAGAGAAACCAACAGACCTTACAATTTCCGTGAGCTGATGGACCAGATTGCTGCGCTTCGTAACATGAACGAAGAGCAAATGATGAAGATCATCGCACAAGTCTATACCGAAGTAAACATTGATGGCCGTTTTGTGTGCATTGGTGAAAACACCTGGGGCCTCAAGCGCTGGTACTCCACTGAGGCTGTTGAGGAGACTCAAGAGGGCGGCGTGAAGAAGAAGAAAGTGGTCATTGACGATGACTTCGACGATGATTACGACATGGAAGAAGAAGACGTATTCGAAGAAGAAGACGATATCGCCGCCTTCGACGAAGATGCGGACTTCCTTGACGAAGAAGAAATCGTGGACGAAGACGAGATCGATGAAGAGGAAGAAGATCTCGGAGAAGAAGAAGAGCTGTTCGAAGACGAGGAAGAAGAAGAGCAGTTAGATGACGAGGAAGAAATCGAAGAAGAACTTGATTAGAAAAAGTTCCGGATTGTATTGACTTCCCACCACCTACATTATAAAATACTCCTTGGGCTTCACATGAAGATATACCATATATGGAAATATAATAAACAAAAGCGCCCCTGCTCAACCTATATGTTGAGATGGGTCTCTCGCTTTTGTTTTTTCTTTTTTGTTGGGCAACCCCGTAATGGTCTTCATTCATCAATGATAACGGATAATAGGGAAAGAGGGGACGTAAGTTGACGAAGTACATTTTTGTAACGGGTGGGGTCGTTTCCTCGCTGGGTAAAGGGATCACAGCAGCATCTTTGGGCCGTTTGCTTAAGAACAGAGGTTTAAAGGTGACAATCCAAAAGTTTGACCCATATATCAACATCGACCCAGGCACAATGAGCCCGTATCAACACGGGGAAGTGTTTGTAACCGATGATGGTGCTGAGACCGACCTGGACCTTGGTCACTATGAGCGTTTCATTGATATCAACCTCAGTGCCAACTCCAACGTGACCACCGGTAAAATCTATTCCTCTGTCATCAGCAAAGAGCGCCGTGGTGACTATCTCGGCGGTACCGTACAGGTAATCCCGCACATCACAAACGAGATCAAGGAACGTGTCTTCCGTGCAGGCCGCGAAACAGGCGCAGACGTCGTCATCACCGAGATCGGTGGTACAGTGGGTGACATCGAGAGCTTGCCGTTCCTCGAAGCGATCCGCCAGATCAAGAGCGACATTGGCCGTGAAAACGTCATGTACATCCACGTGACGCTGATCCCATACATCCGTGCAGCCGGCGAAATGAAAACCAAGCCGACCCAGCACAGTGTCAAAGAGCTGCGCAGCCTCGGTATCCAGCCTAACGTCATCGTGACCCGTACGGAGCAGCCGCTCTCCCAAGACATGAAGGACAAGCTTGCTCTGTTCTGCGACATCGACAAGAACGCGGTCATCGAGATGATCGACGCAGACATCCTATATCAGGTTCCACTTTTCCTGCAGGAGCAAGGTCTCGACGACTACGTGTGCCGTCACTTCGGGCTTAGTTGCCAGTCAGCTGACATGACCGAGTGGAAAAACATGATTTCTCTGATTCAAAACCTCTCCAACACTACCCGCATCGCCATCGTAGGGAAATACGTGGAACTGCACGACGCTTACAAGTCCGTAGCAGAAGCACTCTACCATGCCGGTTATGCCAATGACTCCGACATCAACATCAAATGGGTACAGGCAGAAGAAGTGACCGCAGAAAACGTAGCCGAACTGCTCGGCGATGTAGACGGGATCCTCGTACCAGGCGGCTTCGGCGACCGTGGTGTGGAAGGGAAAATCACTGCTACCCGCTATGCCCGTGAAAATAAAGTACCATTCCTCGGAATCTGCCTCGGGATGCAAGTGGCTGTTATCGAATATGCCCGCCACGTACTGGGCCTTGCAGGTGCCAACAGCTCCGAGATCAACCCAGATACCCCATATGCGGTTATCGACCTGTTGCCAGAGCAAAAAGACGTGGAGGACAAAGGCGGTACCATGCGCCTTGGCCTTGGACCAACCAAAGTCCAATCCGGCACCCTCACCGAAGCGGCTTACGGCAATACGCTCGTATATGAGCGCCACCGTCACCGTTATGAGGTTAACAACGAATACCGCGACAGCCTGATCAATGCAGGCCTCACCATCGCAGGTACCACGCCAGACGGCAAGCTCTGCGAGATCGTAGAGATCAAGGATCATCCTTGGTTCGTAGCAACTCAGTTCCACCCAGAGTTCACGTCCCGTCCGAACCGTCCACAACCGCTGTTCCGTGACTTTGTCAAAGCAGCGTTTACCCATAACCGCTAAGAAAAAAGCATGCAAATAGGCAGTTCCCCGACTATGATAGGTAGGGAACTGCCTATTTTTTATTTTTTGTTCGATTAAAAGGGAGGATTTTCCTAATAAGCGGTCGAAATAACATTACTAACTAACGATGCTGGTTTTAACTTAAAGCATGACCAAGGAGGATGGACAATGCAGCAGAAGAAAGTTCTAGTTGTCGACGATCAATATGGCATTCGTATCCTGTTGTATGAGGTACTGGGAAAAGAGGGCTACTTCACTTTCCAAGCGGCCAATGGCAAACAGGCATTGGAGATTGTAGAAAAAGAATCTCCTGACTTGGTCATTCTGGATATGAAGATTCCTGGCATGGACGGAATTGAAATCCTTAAGCACATCAAAAAAATCAACCAAGACATCAAGGTCATCATGATGACAGCATACGGTGAACTGGACATGATAAAAGAAGCCACCCAGCTCGGTGCGCTCACTCATTTCACCAAGCCATTCGACATTGATGAGCTTCGTCATGCTGTCAACCAACAATTAGCGTGTTAACCACCTGTTAAGAAACATAGGCTTGTGGTATAATAAGCCAAGCTTATGAACAGAGTTTCTTAGGGAGGAATCATACGAATATGGCACTGGTACCTATGACAGCGTTCTTAGAAGACGCAAAGAAAAACAAGTATGCAGTCGGACAATTCAACCTCAACAACTTGGAGTTTACCCAAGCGATCACAGAAGCGGCGATTGAAGAGAAATCTCCAGTCATCTTCGGTGTATCTGAAGGCGCTATGCGCTACATGGGTCTGGATAACGTAGTAGCGATCTCTGAAGCTGCTGCGAAGCGTGCAGGCGTACCAATCGCACTCCACCTCGACCACGGCAGCAGCTTTGATGTTGTGATGAAATGTATCCGCGCAGGCTTCTCCTCTGTTATGTTCGACGGTTCTCACTATCCGCTCGAAGAAAATATCCGCCTCACTAAACAAGTTGTAGCAGCAGCACACGCTGTTGGTGTATCTGTTGAGGGCGAGCTTGGCACCATCGGCGGCGTTGAAGACGACCTCGATGTTGCTGAAGAAGATGCTGCTTTGGCAAAACCTGCAGAAGCGATCCGTTTCTGGGAAGAGACCAAAGTAGACTACATGGCAATCGCAGTAGGTACTGCACATGGTATGTATAAAGGTGAACCAAAAATTCACTTCGATATTATTGAAGAAGTAGCACGCAACATCGGCGCTCCGATCGTACTCCACGGTGGTTCCGGCGTACCGGACGAAGCAATCGTGAAGTCCATCCAAGTCGGCGTTGGTAAAATCAACGTGAACACTGAGAGCCAAGTAGCTTGCACCGAGGTAATCCGTCGTGTCCTCGAACAAAAACCGAACGAAATCGACCCTCGCAAATACCTCGGTCCTGCTCGTGACGCTATCAAAGAAGTGGTTAAAGGCAAAATGCGTCTGTTCGGAAGCAGCAACCGCGTATAATTGAGGAGGCCTAGCCCATGCGATTTTTCATTGATACGGCCAATGTAGATGAGATCCGCGAAATCCACGAATGGGGCGTTGTTGCCGGTGTAACAACCAACCCTTCCCTTGTTGCCAAAGAAGGCCGCGATTTTGTCCAGACTCTCAATGAGATCATCGACATCGTTGACGGTCCAATCAGCGCTGAGGTAATCAGCACAGACGCCAAGGGCATGGTGGAAGAAGGCGAGAAGCTCGCTGGCCTGTCCAAGAATATCGTTATCAAAGTTCCGATGACCGAAGAAGGTCTGAAAGCCGTTAAAATCTTTTCCAAGAAGAAAATCCGTACTAACGTCACGCTGATCTTCAATGCGAACCAAGCCTTGATGGCAGCACGTGCGGGAGCTACCTATGTATCCCCGTTCCTTGGACGTTTGGATGACATTGGTCAAGATGGGCTTAAGCTGATTTCGGAGATTACGGATATCTTTGCGGTGCATGACATTGAGACCGAAGTAATCGCAGCAAGCATCCGTCATCCGTTGCACGTGACAGAATCTGCACGTCGCGGCGCACATATCGCAACGATTCCCTATAAAGTCTTCAAACAACTTTTGCAGCATCCACTCACCGATATCGGCCTGGAAAAATTCCTCGCTGACTGGGCGGCTATGCAGAAGTAGTTTCATCCTGTCAATCAAAGCACCTTTTCCAGTGGAGAAGGTGCTTCTTTCAGATATTACCTGAGGAGAGCAATATGATGGAGAAACTGTTTATCACTGGGGGAACACCACTTCAGGGCAAGGTCACGATCAGCGGAGCCAAAAACAGCGCGGTGGCATTAATTCCTGCCGCTTTGCTTGCGGACGGCCCGGTTGTCATCGACAACTTGCCTCATATTCAAGATGTCGATATCTATGTTGAACTGCTTAAAGAAATGGGAGCAGACGTACTGTTCGAGGAAGATTGGATGGAAATCGATGGGCGGGCTCTTACTCTTGATGTGATGCCGAATGGGCGCGTAAAAAAACTGCGCGCATCCTATTATCTTTGGGGTGCTTTACTTGGAAAATTTGGAGAAGCACGGGTGGGATTACCGGGTGGATGTGACCTGGGACCGCGCCCTGTTGACCTGCACATAAAAGGATTTGAAGCATTGGGCGCTGTGGTCACCAACCAGAACGGCGTGATGACGATCAAGGCTCCTGGCCGTCTGCGCGGGGCGCGGATTTATCTCGACCTCGTCAGTGTCGGGGCGACGATCAATATCATGCTGGCGGCAACCAAAGCAGAAGGCTTGACGATTATTGAAAACGCTGCCCGTGAACCAGAAATCGTGGATGTTGCGACTCTTTTGAATAATATGGGGGCCAATATCAAAGGAGCAGGTACCGATGTGATCCGCATCCAAGGTGTCGATCAGCTGCGCGGATGCCGCCACACGATCATTCCTGACCGGATTGAGGCGGGGACGTACATGATCGCAGCCGCCGCTACCCGTGGCGATGTGACCTTGGAGAATGTAATTCCGAAGCACTTGGAGCCGATCTCTGCCAAGCTTCGGGAGATCGGTGTGACCGTGATTAATGAGGACGACACAGTTCGGGTCATCGGCGCCGAGAACTATCGGGCAGTCGATGTGAAGACCAGTCCGTATCCGGGCTTTCCGACCGACCTGCAACAGCCGATGACAGCGCTTTTGACAGCGGCTAAGGGATCGAGCATCATTACCGATAATATTTATGGAGCCCGTTTTCGCCATGTAGATGAGCTGCGTCGGATGGGTGCGACGATCAAGGTGGAGGGACGCTCTGCTTTAATTGACGGCGGCGGCAAGCTGCTGGGCGCGCGTGTCGTCGCTTCTGACCTGCGTGCAGGAGCAGCATTGGTTGTCGCAGGACTCATGACCGAGGGTGGCGTAACAGAAATCGAAGGCTTGGAGCATATCGACCGTGGCTATGAGAATCTAGTGCGGAAATTGCGCCATCTCGGTGCAACCGTCCGCCGTCTGGAAGTAGTAAAACGTACGGGACATCAATAAGGAGGTAACAGACAGATATGGAGCGCAGTTTGACATTGGAGCTTGTACGTGTGACAGAGGCAGCAGCACTTGCCTCTGCCCGTTGGATGGGTCTTGGGAAAAAGGATGAGGCTGATGATGCAGCGACGCGTGCGATGCGTAAAGAGTTTGAGAACGTACCGATGGAAGGTATCGTTGTAATCGGGGAAGGTGAGATGGATGAAGCCCCGATGCTCTATATCGGTGAAAAACTTGGTCAAGGCGGAGCTCCATATGTAGACGTAGCGGTTGACCCGCTGGAAGGGACCAACATCGTAGCCAAAGGTACATGGGGCGGGATCACCGTAATCGCGATTGCTGACCGTGGCAACCTGCTGCATGCACCTGACATGTACATGGAAAAAATCGCGGTAGGTCCAAAAGCGGTAGGCAAAGTGGACATCAACGCCCCGATCATTGATAACCTCAAAGCAGTAGCAGAAGCCAACGGCAAAGACATCAGCGATCTGGTCGCAATCGTGCTCGACCGTGACCGCCACAGCCGGATCATTCAGGAGATCCGCGAAGCAGGAGCGCGCATCAAGCTGATTCCAGACGGTGACGTAGCCGCTGCGATCAATACCTGCTTCCCTGATACCGGTGTCGACATTCTGTTTGGTTCCGGCGGAGCTCCAGAAGGCGTTCTCGCTGCTGTAGCCCTCAAATGTCTCGGTGGCGAAATCCAAGGCAAGCTGTTGCCGCAGAACGAGGAAGAGCGTGCCCGTTGCATCCAGATGGGCATCGATCCTGACCGTGTTCTGTTCATGGAAGACTTGGTCAAAGGCGATGACGCGATCTTTGCCGCGACAGGTGTAACAGACGGCGAGCTATTGCGTGGTGTCCGTTTCCAAGGTACAAGAGCAACGACCCAATCTGTCGTCATGCGGGCCAAAACAGGCACAATCCGCTTCGTCGAGGGTAACCATCGACTGGAAAGAAAGCCACAGCTCGTATTGTAAAAAAAAGGTTGGTAACAATAGAAGTAGTACACGAAACAAAGAGTGGTGGAATAATACGTGCTTTTATCTGAATTAGAAGACAAGAAACTGACCGATCTCTACAAACTGGCTAAGGAATTCCAGATTCCCTACTACTCCCAGTTCAAAAAGAAAGAGCTTATTTTTGCCATCCTCCGTGCTCAGGCAGCACGCGAAGGATTCATGTTCATGGAGGGGGTACTGGAAATCCTGCCAGAGGGATACGGGTTCCTGCGCCCAATCAACTACCTGCCGAGCGCGGAAGATATCTATATCTCCCAATCGCAGATTCGCCGCTTTGACCTGCGCAACGGCGATCTGGTCTCCGGCAAAGCACGTGCGCCCAAAGAAAATGAACGGTATTTCGGTCTGCTGCAGGTAGAAGCGGTCAACGGCATCGATCCGGAGCAGGCGGCAGAACGCCTCCACTTCCCGGCCTTGACACCGCTCTATCCACAGCAAAAATTAATGCTGGAGGTCAATCCGACACAGCTTTCTACCCGTCTGATGGACCTGCTCGCACCGGTTGGACTTGGGCAGCGCGGCCTGATCGTCGCTCCGCCGAAAGCGGGTAAAACCATGCTGCTCAAAGAAATCGCCAACAGCATTTCGGAGAACCGTCCGGACATTTCTCTGTTCGTGCTCTTGATTGATGAGCGCCCAGAGGAAGTAACCGACATGCAGCGCTCGGTCAAAGGGGAAGTCATCGCTTCGACCTTTGACGAGCTGCCGGAGAACCATATCAAGGTAGCAGAGCTTGTACTGGAGCGGGCGAAGCGTCTCGTCGAACACAAAAAAGACGTCGTGATTCTCATGGATTCCATCACACGTCTGGCCCGGGCCTACAACCTTGTCATTCCGCCGAGTGGACGTACCTTGTCCGGTGGTATTGATCCTGCGGCCTTCCACCGTCCCAAGCGCTTTTTCGGGTCGGCGCGCAACATCGAGGAGGGTGGCAGCTTGACCATTCTCGCTACCTCTTTGGTTGAGACCGGTTCCCGCATGGACGATGTGATTTACGAGGAGTTCAAGGGAACAGGCAATATGGAGCTGCACCTTGACCGCAAGCTGGCGGAGCGCCGCATTTTCCCGGCGATCGATATCCGCCGCTCCGGAACCCGCCGCGAGGAGCTGCTTTTGTCCAAAGAAGAGCTGGATAAGCTGTGGGCCATCCGCAAATCGATGAGCGATGGTCAGGAGTTCGTCGAATCATTCCTCAAGAAGCTGTCCGACTCCAAAACCAATGCCGAGTTCCTGGAGACCATCGAAACGGCTCCCAAACCGGCTGGCAAATCGAATCTGCAAACCCAGACATGACGGTGAGTATCGGCTCCCGTCATGTTTTTTTGTTCCCGCGCATATCATGGTGATATGGCGATGGGAGGGTAAGAGATGGACGTACAACAACCAGGACTTGCGCCTGACTGGAAAACTGCAGAAGAAGCCAAACAAGCCGTCATTGAAGAGACGTTATTTGACGTGTTCAATCCATTGGGCCAGCTGGATGAGAAATCACAGGCAAAGCGCCCATCTGTGTTTTCTTATACCGTAGCAGAAGGGGACACGCTGTCCGAGATAGCCAACCGCTATGGCATCACCTTGGATGATCTGATGGAACAAAATAAAATCATGAACCCGAATCTCGTCGGCATCGGGATGAAGCTCATCGTCAAGCGGGACGAAGTGAAGCATGTCGTCCAGCGAGGTGATACGATTGAGCTGGTCGCGAAGCGTTATCAGGTGAGCAAAGAGAAGATCATGGAACTCAATCCCTTGGCCAAAGTGATGCCGGATGAATTGTTCGTCGGACAGGTCCTGCATATCCCGATCCAACAAGCACAGCCGATGGCGTCGGGCCATGTCAATATGCGCCGTCAGCTGGCACAGGTAGCCAGCCGCAAATCAACAGGCTCCCGGATGATGGACTGGCCGATCCCAGCTCCTACGATCACCAGCAACTTCGGCATGCGCTGGGGCAAGATGCACAAGGGTGTTGATCTCTGGAATGAAAATAAATCGAGAACCCCGATCCTCGCAGCCAAATCAGGTCAGGTGATCGAAGCAGGAGCCAACCGGGCCGGATACGGTTATATGGTCGTGATTGACCACGGTGGAGGATTGCAGACCTTTTACGCGCATATGCGCAAAATCATCGTCCATGTCGGAGATGAAGTGGATAGTGGTGATATCCTTGGCTACATGGGCAAGTCGGGGGATTCGACAGGCTACCATCTTCATTTTGAAGTAAGACAGGACGATGTGCCGCTGAACCCATTACGGTATCTCAGGAAATAGCTGATCAATTTACAAAGCCCCTCCGATACGTTACAATTGTCGTCATTAGGTATTTGGAGAGGCGGTATACTTTTTCATGAACTTGGTTTATGCGGACAAAAACGGGCAGGTCTATGATCATCCCGGTCTTTTGGCAATTGCACGCAATGGTGACATGTTAACCGAGATTTTGGACGAAGAATTGATTCCCCTGCCGGACGGCGCTACCCTCGTCAGCCTGCCAGACACTGTGCCAGTAGGCATGGACCCCGACACTGGGGAGATGATCAAGCTGGACGGCTATACGGCGGTAGGTGCTCTGATCCCGCAGGGTTTTACCCGTTTGTTGCTACCGGGTTATATTAAGACCGATAAAGACAGCAAGTTCCCACTGTTTGGCTACACGGCTGTCGTGTGGAGAGACAATGCGTTCTGGGTCGCCGGACGCAAGAGCGATGAACCGCATAAGTGGAACCCGCTCAATTTCCCGATGGACGAGCTGCGCGGACGTGTGGAGAAGACATTAGAGGCATTCCCGGAGAACCGGATTTTGCAGCATCTGTCTCACTGTGCCTTGGAATACGAATGCCTGACTGCTTCCAACAACTTCTTCCACCGCTGGGAAGGCAGTCTGCCGGTATCCTACACCTGTAATGCGGGCTGCTATGGCTGTATCTCCGAGCAACCGGATGATAGTGGATTCCCGGCTCCACAGACACGTATGAACTTCAAGCCGACCGAGGACGAGCTGGTACAGGTGATGCTTCACCACCTCCAGCATGAGGAGAGCATCATCAGCTTCGGACAAGGCTGTGAAGGTGAGCCGTCTACCATGGCTTCTATCATCATCCCAGCCATGCGCCGCGTCCGTGAGACGACAGACATGGGCTATATCAATATCAATACCAACGCAGGTCTGACCGATCATATCAAAGGAATCGTCGACGCGGGTCTTGACCTGATGCGGATCAGTACGATCAGTGCCATCGACGAACACTATAATGCCTACTACCGTCCACGCGCCTACACGCTGGAAAACGTAGCGCGCTCTGCCGAATACGCTTCTTCCAAAGGGGTCTATACCTCAATCAACTACCTCTGCTTCCCAGGTGTATTTGACCGCGAAGAAGAGATGGAAGCGATGATTGAATTCATCCGCCGCACTGGCATCAAGCTCATCCAGCTGCGCAATCTCAACATCGACCCAGAGAGCTATCTGGCGATGATTCCAAAAGCGCAAGGCGAAGTATTCGGGATGAAGCAAGCCATCGAAATCTATCAGCAAGAGCTGCCGGACGTCGTGATCGGCTCCTTTACACACGTACCGCCAGAGCGCTTGCGCCGCAGAAAAAACGTCAACGCAGTAGAATAGTTCCAGTTGCTTTTTATGGTTGATGATGCTAATATTCAAGGTATGTGTTTTGACTATAACTCTGATTCGGCAAACGATTCAGGGCGGAAAGAGGTGCACTCGAATGAAACAAGGTATCCATCCTAACTACAAGACCGTTAAAGTTACTTGTGCGTGTGGTAACGAGTTCGAATCCGGCTCTGTTAAGGAAGCTCTCCGCGTAGAGATCTGCTCCAACTGCCACCCATTCTTCACCGGTAAACAAAAGTTTATCGATGCAGGCGGACGTGTAGACCGTTTCAAACGCAAATACAACCTCTAATTTTAGTAGGGTTGTTCAGAAGAGACCAGGTGGGCGCTATGCCCGCCTGGTTTTATTCTTGTAACTGTACTTTTTTGGTACTTGGAATATTGGATATACATAGCATAATATTGTAATTACGGGAGATAATTAAAATGAGGTTAAGGGGGGATTTATTTGATTGATTCAACTGGATATAAAATATTTGTTATTGAGGATCATATCAAGAATGACAGCCTCTTTTCTTCTATTTCTCCTAGGCTACAAACCCAGAAATATTTAGTATCTACTTATGACCTAAGTGAACCTAACGATTATAAAAAACTTCTTAATAATGCTTCTTATTTAGGATTGAGTCAATTTTTAGTGACGCCTTCCTTATTCGGTGAGCTGATTGAGAAGTTAAAAGCATACGATTTTAATTTAAAAGGAATTACTTTTTCCCCTCCGATAAATGCTGAGGATCAAGAATATATTAATGAATATCTTCAGAACATCACGTCCTTTTATTCTGAAGAACAGGTAATTCAATATCTTAAAGTACTAAAAGATGAAATAATAAGGTTTGATGAGATATACGATTCAATACCTGAGAAACTAGTTTTCTCAAAAAATGGTAATATCTATATTATCTTTAATAATGGTGTTTTATTTATTGAGGAAGATGATCAATTAATTGAGTTGGATCGGGTACTTAATTCGTTAATTTATGGGGTGAGCTAGTGAGGACCCTGATTAGCTTAATTAAATATTTATATACAGTTACAGCATCACCTTTAGCTCTTTTGTTGATATGGATATTCAACATAAGACCTTTTAAATATATATATGATAAATTTCATTTGGAGATTAAGTCAAGCAATCCTGAACCAATTATTGCAGCAATAGACCTAGCTATATTATTACTTTTACACAATATTATATGGAAAATAGTAAGTAAATTAAAACGCCCGGTGAATATTAAGGTAACAATTATAGACCCAAAGGATGCTTTAGATGAGGAAACCACAAAATATGACTTTGGTGGACAAGCTAGAAAATTAAAAGTTAAGGGACAGGTTTCTTACAAGAATTTATTTTATAAGAGAATTTCAACATTGTTTGGAATAGCTAATCATGTATTAGAGATACGCTGGAATAAAAACTGGTTAACGGTTGCTGTCGATGATAAACGTGGAGATATTGAAAGTGGTAAAATTGAGGGGAATCGTTGGTATTGTGATTTAACGGCACTAATTGAAAAATATGATATAGAAACAAACATAGAATTGCCCATTTACTTTTCAGTGAATAATGACTTTATAAGGACGGGTAAAATATCAGCAAGGATTATAAGTGGTGGGAATATCTGGGCATCCATTTTTTTTTCGATCCTAACTGCACCATTGGTAAAAAAAGAGTTGAAGGATAGAAAAATTGTTTTAAACAAGGGTGAATAATCAATGTTCAATGCATCTTTGGTTAGATTTAATGACATCAGGTCACTAGAAGTCGCTTTGGAGAAACTTGATGATTCGAGAATTCTTGATGAAACTGTGGATGACGATGATTGGCCATATGAAGAAAAGTTAACAAAAAGATGGTTAAAACTAGGGAACCCTTTTAAGGAAGGAATAAATACTATAGAATCAGGAACTAAAGATATGGTTCGATTCCTTATAGCCGAGGGTTGTAACGAAAGAACAAGAAGAAAAGATAAGTGGTATGAAGATCAATCTAGGGAAGAATTAGTCCCTTTTGATGAAAGAATCAATAGCTTAAAAGTTATAACAGTCTTTTTTGAAAAAGATGGATTTGTATATGCAGTGCCCTGGATGACTCCTACTGTCAATATGAATACTTTTTGCAACGATCTTTTCCCAGAAAGAATTTGGGGTAAGTTCGAAAAGAATCCAAGTGACTATAATTTAACACCTGATTTTTTCTATTGGTTAATAAATGTATTCACTAGAGGGAATAAAAGAGTCAGCTTTAGCCCAGAGGTAATAATTCGAGCATGGACCGGTTTTTTGGGTACTACGCAAGATTCCTCCCACCGATTGTCAGGTGAGGGGGAGAAAATTTCAGCAATACTAAGCTCTTTAGCGTTCATTTTTATGAATGATCCATTCAAAGCGGTTAATATGGTGATACAGTACGAAAATGAACGGATACCTGTTGCTCTCGGTTCTCTTGGTAATCTAGGGATTTCTGAAAATGAATACGAAGGACAATATAGTATCAGGTATGGGGGTAACCAAAGGAAGGTATTGTTAACATATTTAATGTATACTAAAATACTACCTGCCTTATTTAATGCCTATGGGGAGGCTCGAAGATTAGGTCAATGGAATGAAACTGTAAAAGAGGAGTTTACCACTTTTATAGGCGATACGATAGTCTCGAGGGTAAAGAAGGCATTACCCTAAAAATATATTAAGATGAGGCTGTCTAATATTAGACAGCCTTTTATTTTGGGATAGGAGTAATGTTTATGCCAACCATCGTCTGGTTCCGTCGAGACCTGCGCGTCCATGACCACACAGCACTGTATATGGCTTGTCAGACTGGTGATGAGATCATACCGGTTTTTATCTTGGATGAACGGATTTATCATACGCCTAACATGGGGGCCAAGCGCCTGCACACGTTTTTTTCCGCCATTCGTTCTCTGCAACAAAACCTCGCCGACCTTGGCAGCAAGCTGATCCTCCGCAAAGGCGACCCTGTGACCATACTGCGCGAATTAGCGGCTGAGACTGGGGCGGACAAGCTGTTTTTTAACCGGGACTATACCCCGTTTGCCCGCAAGCGTGACGAGGCGGTCACGGAAGCAATGGAGGCAGGCGGTATCTTTGTCCAGACCTACAAAGACTGTGTCTTGCACGAATATAACGAAGTGCTGACCAAGGCAAAAGAAGCCAAGCCCTACACCGTGTTCACTCCTTATAAACGTTCTTGGCTGAAGCTCCCCAAAGACCGTCCTTATCCGATTCCACAGGATATCCACATACACACATACAAGCAGATCGACCAGCTCGCATCTATCCACATACCCACAATGGAGGAAATCGGGCTGAAGACTCCTCTGGGCGAAGAGTGGGCTCCTGAGAATTTTAGTGAAAAAGCTGCCCGCGACAGACTGCAGGCCTTCATGGAGGATGACGTCTGGTACTACAAGGAGCGCCGCGACTTCCCCGCTGTGGAAGGCACGTCCCGCCTGTCTTATGCCCTCAAATCCGGCTTAGTGTCGATTCGTACCGTCTATGCCTACGCGATGGACGCACTCGAACAGGCACGCGGCACCGAAGCGGAATCTATCGAGACCTACATCTCCGAGCTGTGCTGGCGCGACTTTTATATGATGGTGCTGTATCATCATCCACATACCCAGGAGCGGGCGTACCTCGCCGAATTCGATGCCCTGACTTGGGATGACAATGAAGAGCTGTTCCAAAAATGGTGCCAAGGCGAAACCGGCTATCCGATCATCGACGCCGCGATGAAGCAGCTCAATCAGCATGGCTGGATGCACAACCGTCTGCGGATGATCACCGCTTCCTTTTTGACCAAAGACCTCTTGATCGACTGGCGCAAAGGCATGGCGTACTTCGCTTACCAGCTGATCGATCACGACGATGCGGCCAACATCGGCGGCTGGCAGTGGAGCGCTTCGACGGGGACTGACCCACAGCCATATTTTCGGATTTTCAACCCGGTGTCACAGGGCGAGAAGTTCGACCCTGATGGCGAATTCGTCAAAAGATATCTGCCGGCTCTCGCCAACGTACCGAAAAAATATATCCACAAGCCATGGCTGATGCCAGAGAAGCTTCAGCACGAGACAGGCTGTCTTATCGGCACCGATTATCCACATCCTTGTGTGGATCATGCAATTCAGCGGGAGATGGCGCTTGCCATTTATCAGGAAGCCAAAAAGAGCGGTAAGCAGCAAAATCGACCAAATAACATGGTTGGCGACCCGGACGAGGAATGATATGATTATACGGTTGCAAACATCACATTGCCTCAGAGGGAGAATGAGTTGTGGCCCAATTGTATTTTCGATACGGAGCGATGAACGCTTCGAAGTCTATCCAACTATTAACCGTAGCACATAATTATGAGCAGTCAGGTAAAAAAGTGATGGTCTTCACGCCGGCCATCGATGACCGTTTTGGCGTTGGCAAAGTAGCGTCCCGCGTGGGGATTTCCCGTGAAGCACTGCCGATCAGTGATGACACTGACATCTTCGAGCTTGTTGAGCAGGAAGCGGACAAGCCGGATTGTGTCCTGATCGACGAGGGGCAGTTCCTAAGCCCGCACCATGTTCAGCAGCTGACAGCGATCGTGGACCGTCTGGATATTCCGGTGATCGTCTACGGCCTCTTGAAGAATTTTAAAAACGAGCTGTTCGAGGGAAGCAGCCACTTGCTCTGTGAGGCAGACAAAATCGAAGAAATCAAAACCGTATGTGTCTACTGCAATAAAAAAGCGACACATATCGTCAAATTCAAGGACGGCAAGCCTGTCTACTCCGGCGAAACCATCGAGATCGGCGGAGAAGAGACCTACAGCAGTGTATGCCGCCAGCATTACTACCATCCACCGCTTGATGCGGTCCAATCATAAATCATGAAGACAGATGTAACTGTGAAATTGTAGAAGCCACCTTCCTGCTGTATGCCACTGGTGCCGGATGCGCACACTAGGCAAAAACGGGAGGTGGCTTTTTCTTATGCAACGAAAAAGTAAGTTCACTGCATGGTCGTATCGTCTTGGGATGGTGGCTCTGCTGTCTGCTGTTGTCAGCGGATGTAACCCATCCAACGACTCCCCGATCCAGAACTCCAGTGTCAAAAGCATAGACCCGCAAAACACAGCGACCCGTATCATCGACCAGAACGATGATGAGTTGGATGAAGGCTCCAGACCGGTTGAAGACCGTGATCAGCTCATGGGCCGTAACCTCAATCCGAATCTCAACATCGGTCACCAGGACATTATGAATGCTCAGCAGGATACACAGCAAATGCGGGCTTTGGCCAAGGTCGTCCAAGGTGTAGAAGGAGCACGAGCTACCATAACTGGCGGTCATGCGTACGTCACTCTTGATCTTATCCACAATGTCACCGGACAGGATGCCCGCCGGATCGAGCGTGACGTGATGAATGTGCTTCAGAAGAAGTACCCGCGTTATGAGATCCACATCACTTCAGATGATGGCAACTTCGGCAATATGAACAACCGCAACGCTGGGAATAATCAAGGGATTTTTAACAGAAACCGATAAATCGGGAAATCCGTGATGAAGCTGATGGAACCAAAAAAACAGACCCGCCTCCTAATAAGAGGTTGGGTCTGTTCGTGATCGTCACGACTTATTGTAGATACATGGTACCACTGAATTTAGCGGTATATGTGCCTCCACTCGAAGTATAAGTCACAAAACGTAATGTACCTTGATAGCGATAACCATCTTTATATTCAACGTAGGAAATGGATGACGGGATAGAACCTAATGATGAATATGTACGGTAAACTGTTTTTGAATAGGAGGATACTACTTCTGGAGAAATAACAGATGTTGCTTCAGCTGTGCTTGCCTGTGCAGCTGTGCCAAAAGAAAGGGATACAACGGTCATAAGTGCGAATGCGGTTTTAAACTTACTTACAAATATTTTACAATATTTCTTTCAATATTCATTCACTTCATTCATTTAAAGTATAAAAGATTCGTCCCGTCACTAACGGAGTTGTATGCCCTTTGACTTTTTTCGCTAAATACCCTATACTTATACTGTTACAGAGATATTCTCTATCTAGGGGTGAAAGTTGTGTTTGACCGCTTATCTGCTGTCGAAGAACGATATGAAGAAGTAACGAATTTGTTATGTGACCCCGATGTAATCAGCGATACCAAAAAACTTCGTGAGCTGTCCAAAGAACAGCGCTCTTTAGAAGAAACGGTCACAGCCTATCGTGAATATAGATCCGTCACAACCCAGTTGAATGACGCCAAAGCGATGTTCGAGGAAAAATTGGACGATGAGATGTACGAGATGGTCAAGATGGAAATCTCCGAACTCTCCAAAGCCAAAGAAGAACTGGAACACCGTCTCAAAATCCTGCTCCTGCCAAAAGACCCGAACGATGACAAGAACGTAATCGTCGAGATCCGTGGTGCAGCAGGTGGTGATGAGGCAGCTTTGTTTGCGGCTGACCTGTATCGTATGTACACCCGTTTTGCTGAGAAGAACGGCTTCCGTCTTGAAGTCCTCGAAGCCAGCGAAACAGGCATCGGCGGTTACAAAGAGATCATTTTCTCCGTGAGCGGCCAAGGTGCATACAGCAAGCTCAAGTATGAATCCGGTGCACACCGCGTACAGCGTATCCCGGCTACTGAGTCCGGCGGTCGTATCCATACCTCTACTTCCACTGTGATCGTGCTTCCAGAAGCCGAAGAGGTAGACGTAGAGATCAACGAAAAAGACATCCGCATCGACACCTTCTGTTCCTCTGGTGCAGGCGGACAGTCCGTTAACACCACCAAATCAGCGGTTCGTGTAACCCACATTCCGACTGGTATCATCGTATCCTGTCAGGACGAAAAATCTCAACACTCCAACAAGGATAAAGCCCTCAAGGTATTGCGCGCCCGTCTCTATGACCTCGCTTTGCAAGAAGCGACGGCCGAAGCAGATGCACAGCGTAAATCTCTCGTTGGTACAGGTGACCGTTCTGAGCGTATCCGTACCTATAACTTCCCGCAAAGCCGTGTAACCGATCACCGTATCGGTCTTACCCTGCACCGTCTGGAAAGCATCCTCTCAGGTGAACTGGACGAAGTGATCGATAACCTGATCATGCATGAGCAAACGGAGTTGTTGAAAAGTGCAACCTCTTAATTCAATGGAGATCAAAACCATTCGAGAAGCCCTGCTATGGGCTTCTCGATTTTTACAAGATGCCGGAACCCGTGACCCGAGATTTGAAGCAGAGCTGATGATCCGACATGTGCTTCAGATGAGCCGGGCCAGCTTTATGGCTTCGCTGCCTGATCCTATCTCGGTAGAGGCTATGCAAGAGGTGGAGAGTCTATGCCGCCGCCGTGCCAAGCATGAGCCGATCCAGTATATGATCGGGGAGCAGAATTTTTATGGACGTGATTTTCTCGTAGCCCCAGGTGTGTTGATCCCGCGGCCTGAGACAGAGCTGTTGGTCGAGCAGATTATGCTGTTTGCCAGCCGCATATGGAATCAGGGGGAGACGCTTGATCTGGTGGATATCGGCACAGGTAGTGGGGCGATTTCGCTAACATTAGCCTGTGAACAACCGTCGTGGAAAGTCTCTACAGTCGACTTATCCCCAGATGCTATTGCGATCGCAAGGCAAAATGCGGCAAGGCTCGCTGTGGAAAACCGTGTACGATTCCTCCAAGGAGACTTGGTGCAGCCGCTGATTGATCTGGGCGAGCATGTGGATATCCTCGTCTCCAACCCGCCGTATATCCCCAGCCGGGATGTGGATGAGCTGGACGTCGAGGTGCGCGAGTATGAGCCTCGTCTGGCTCTGGACGGCGGAGATGATGGTCTGGATTGCTACCGGCGCATCTGTGCGGCATTGCCGGATGTACTCAAGCCAACCGCTCTTGTCGGCTTCGAGGTGGGCATTCATCAAGCGCAAGACGTAGCGGAGCTGATGATGCAGTCCGGCGTCATTGACGAAGTCTCGATTTTTCCTGATCTGGCGGGCATTGACCGCATGGTGATCGGGGTGCGTCACAAGCCAAACTCGTAAACTAGCAAATTTTTTTACGAACCGTGTATAGATACCAAATTCCCTGACCATACTGACAACTAGAGAGATACAAAACAAAGTGTCAGAACATTCGAGGGGAGATTGGTATCTATGAAACGGTTCTTTTTTATTCTGTTCGCACTGACGGTCGCACTGATGAGCTGGGAAGGTCAAAAATCTTCTGCCAACGTAATCGACAACGGACCGATTCCGACCGAGTCCATCCGCTTACGCATCCTGGCCAACAGCGACTCCATGCAAGATCAATGGCTCAAACGTGAAGTCCGCGACGCGATCATCGCGAATATGAATAACTGGGTGACCGATATCCAATCTTTCGACGAAGCAAGAGAAGTAGTCAAAAATCGTCTGCCAGAGCTGCAAGAGATCGTGGAGGAGACCATCCGCGACCGTGGATTCTCCTACGAAGCAACCGTTGATTTCGGCGCTGTGCCATTCCCGACCAAGCTGTACGGCTCCTACGTCTATCCAGCAGGCGAATACGAAGCGCTCCGCGTCCGCATCGGCGAAGCCAAAGGCCAAAATTGGTGGTGTGTCCTGTTCCCGCCGCTCTGCTTCATCGACATGTCCAACGGTGATGCTGTACAAGCCAAAGAACCCACAAAAACTGTGGATAACGCTGAGGGAAATGTGGAAAAGTCAGAATTTTACACAGATAATTCCAGAGAGTCTGAAGAGCAAGCTACAGCCCAAGCAACAGAAACTGCTGAAGTGGCTCCAACAGAAGATTCACAGGCTGAGGCCGTAGAATCAAATGCAGTGGAAGTAAACGAATCTGTGGAAACAGCTGTGGAAACTGTGAAAACCGAAGCGGATGATATGCAAGCTGACGAGTATATTCTCGACAATAATACACAAAATCCAGAAGTGACTGTGGATAATCAAAACACGGTGGAAGTACAAGCACCAGAGGTAGAAGTGAGGTTTTTCCTCTGGGAGAAGCTTAAAAACCTGTTCTAATCTGCTTCCCAAAAGATGCCCCCCTTTCCCTGCCTGTAATGGGCAGGTTTTTTTATATCCACAGTTATCCACAAGTTACCCACAACCTGTTGAAAACTTTTGGGCGAATCTCTATACTAGGAAGACAAACCTTGTAGTATCAAGCATAGAAAGGGATTTTTGCACATGCAAAAGAAGTACGAGACACAAGTCTTTCATGTGGATAAAAATGTGGAGCATTTAGAAAGTTGTACACAGATTGTGGATTCCGCAAAATTTGTCGAAGCAGGTGAACTGGTTGCCTTTCCTACTGAAACGGTATATGGACTAGGGGCCAATGCATGTTCTGCCGACGCAGTGGAGAAAATATTTGTCGCAAAGGGAAGACCGAGCGATAATCCACTGATTGTCCACATTGGGGATATGTCACAGCTGTCACAGGTGGCGAGTGAGGTATCCCCAGCCGCCCGACGCCTGATGGATGCGTTCTGGCCGGGGCCGCTTACTTTGTTTTTGCCCAAGCAGGAGAGTGTGCCTGACCGGGTGACGGCGGGTCTTCCGACAGTAGGTGTGAGGATGCCGGCTCATCCGGTGGCACTTGCTCTGATCAACGTAGCTGGAGTGCCCATCGCAGCGCCGAGCGCCAACCGCTCTGGACGTCCAAGTCCGACGACAGCAGCACATGTAGCCGAGGACTTGGATGGCCGCATCGCTGCAATCCTGGATGGGGGAAGCACAGGTGTCGGTGTCGAATCGACGACAATCGACATGACAGTCGAGCCGCCGATGATTCACCGCCCAGGTGGCATTACATATGAACAGATTCAAGCAGTCATCGGGGACGTGGCGATGGACCCGGCGCATCTGCGTGAAAAGGATGCTGCTCCCGTCTCACCGGGAATGAAATATGCCCACTATGCCCCAGAAGGTGAAATGTGGCTGGTAGAAGGCGATGGGGCTTCTGTCCGTGCCAAGATGATCGAGCTGTTGCATCAGGCCAAGGCTCAGGGCTTATCCACAGGGGTCATGACCACAGAGGAGTCGCTTGCGTTCTGGAAGGACTCGGCAGACGCTGATGTGGCGTTAGCCTGCGGTTCTGTAAGTGATATGACGAGTGTGGCCCGCGATCTGTACGGGGTGCTCCGGCAGTTTGACGAGCAGCGGGTTCAATTTATCGTCGCGGAGACGTTTCCGCGTGAAGGCTTGGGTTTAGCGGTGATGAACCGTCTGGAAAAAGCAGCGGCCCACCGGATCATTTCTGTCTAGCTAAAGCGTAAAAGTCATGTTTCTCCTCTTGTCCGCATATGGTGAATGGGACAGGAGGGTGAGGAAACGTGGATGTGACGTTGTTTGAGTGGGGGCAATTTCTTACCTTACTTTTAATCGCGTTGGCGCTGGGAGCGGATGCTTTTTCCTTAGGTGTAGGGGTAGGCATGACCGGGATGCGCCTGAAGAAAATCGCCAAAGTCAGCCTCACCATCGGGCTGTTTCATGTAGCCATGCCGCTCATCGGGATATTCATCGGCATCTACTTGTCAGAAATCGTGGGCGATATCGCTGTCATGGTAGGTGGTCTCATCCTGATTGCGATGGGGCTTCACATGCTGTGGAATGTGTTTTATGGGGATGATGAGGAAGACAAATCAATGAAGACCACGGGCTTTGGCCTGTTTCTGTTTGCGTTCAGCGTCAGTCTCGATGCGCTCTCTGTCGGTTTTTCTCTGGGTTTGATGGAAATCAATAAGTTGTTGGCTGTCACCATGTTCGGTATTGCCGGTGGTGGTATGGCAGCAGCCGGAATGATGCTGGGGAGGCGTATGGGAAATTGGCTGGGGGAATACAGTGAGGTGCTGGGTGGTCTGATCCTCGTCATCTTCGGGATAAAATTCATCCTGTAGACAGGAGGAGAATGGAACATGCGATTGTTATTTGTCTGTACGGGAAATACGTGCCGAAGCCCGATGGCAGAGGCAATTTTTCGTCATAAAATACAGGGTGGCGCAATAGAGGTACGCTCTGCAGGTGTCGCTGCGTACGATGGACAGCCTGCCTCTGAACATGCCCAAAAGGTACTGGTGGAGCGCGGAATCGAGCATCAGCACCGGGCGCGGCGGATTGATGATGAACTGCTTGACTGGGCAGATCTGGTGCTGACGATGACCAAGGGACACAAGACGATGATTATCTCTTACTTCCCCACATCGTCCGGCAAAGTCTATACGCTCAAAGAATATGTGGGTGACCCGTCAGGTGAGATCGCAGACCCGTTCGGTGGAAGCCTGGAGATCTATCGGATGGCGGCAGCTGAGATCGAACAGGAGCTTGACCGTCTGTACACCAAATTGAGCGATCAGTTCTCAAATGAATAAAGCATGAGTGGAAGGGCTGGAAAAGGAATGACCAGACCCTTTTTTTGTATGAAATCCGAATATTTTTATCGATAAATGCCTGCATCGTAAGGATTCGGGGCGAAAATGTGTAAATAATTTCATAAAAGGTATTTCAAACGGCGGAAATAAGGTATAATACAGGGGACTATACACAAACGGAGGATCGCTCATGAAAGTAGCAATTGCAGCCGATCACGGTGGCGTTAAGCTGAAAGAAGAAATCAAAAAGTACCTGACATCGTTGAACATCTCCTTTGAGGACTTCGGATGCGAGTGCGATGCATCTGTCGATTACCCGGACTACGCGTTACCGGTAGCGGAAAAAGTAGCTTCCGGCGAATTCGACCGCGGCATTCTCGTCTGCGGTACAGGTATTGGTATGTCGATTGCAGCCAACAAGGTAAAAGGCATCCGTTGTGCACTGGTGCACGATACCTTCTCTGCGAAAGCGACCCGCGAGCACAATGACACCAATATCCTTGCGATGGGTGAGCGCGTCATCGGACCTGGCCTTGCACTGGATATCGTGAAGATCTGGATCGAGACCGAATTTGCAGGCGGCCGTCACGAGCGTCGTGTAGAGAAGATCAAGGAGATTGAACAGAAGTGGATGTAACACTTATCGGGCAACAGGTTCAGACCGTTGTGGCAGAACTGGCACAGGCGGGCAAACTGACGGCAGGTAAGCTCATGGTAATCGGGTGCAGTACTAGTGAAGTGCTGGGCAAGCACATCGGCAAGGCAGGCAGCGAAGAGGTAGGAGCCGCACTGTACCGGGGGATTTTGGCAGGACAAGCCCCATATGGTTTTTCCGTGGCGTTTCAGTGCTGTGAGCATCTCAACCGGGCCTTGGTGATGGAGCGCTCCACAGCCGAGCGTTACGGCTATGACGAGGTGACGGTCATCCCGGTGCCTGCAGCAGGAGGTTCGATGGCGGCTTATGCTTATAGCCAGATGACTGATCCTGTGGTCGTCGAGCATATCCGTGCTGATGCGGGCATTGATATTGGCGATACCTTTATCGGGATGCATCTGAAGCATGTGGCTGTGCCGTTCAGGCCGTCTCTGCGATCGATCGGCGAAGCCCATCTGACTGCGGCCTTTACACGTCCCAAGCTCATCGGCGGTGTGCGTGCGGTCTACGAGCGCACAGATGCCAACAACAGTTGTTCGTAAGCTTACTCAATCTATCAGATATATATTAGGAGGAGAATTGGCATGTACGAATTTTTGAAAAAGCAAGACCCACAAATCGCGGAAGCAATGCAGCTTGAACTGGGTCGTCAGCGCGACAAAATTGAACTGATTGCCTCTGAAAACTTCGTAAGCCGTGCGGTTGTGGAAGCACTCGGCTCCGTATTGACCAACAAATACGCGGAAGGCTACCCAGGCCGTCGTTATTATGGTGGTTGTGAGTATGTGGATATCGCTGAGAACATCGCACGCGACCGTGTAAAAGAACTGTTCGGTGCAGAACATGCCAACGTACAGCCACACTCCGGCGCACAAGCCAACATGGCTGTCTACTTCACCATCCTGCAGCCAGGCGATACCGTACTTGGGATGAACCTCTCCCACGGTGGTCACTTGACACACGGCAGTCCTGTTAACTTCTCTGGTCTGCTCTATAACTTCGTCGAATACGGTGTAGATAAAGAAACCCAACACATCAACTATGATGATGTACGTGCCAAAGCACTCGAACACAAACCAAAACTGATCGTTGCAGGTGCTTCTGCTTACCCGCGCGAGATCGATTTTGCGAAATTCCGTGAAATCGCAGATGAAGTGGGCGCTTACTTCATGGTAGACATGGCGCACATCGCCGGTCTGGTTGCTGCTGGCCTGCATCCAAACCCAGTGCCGCATGCACACTTCGTCACTTCCACCACACACAAAACGCTGCGCGGTCCTCGCGGCGGTCTGATCCTCTGCAAAGAAGAGTTTGCAAAAGGGATCGACAAATCCGTTTTCCCAGGTATGCAGGGCGGCCCGCTCATGCACGTGATCGCTGCTAAAGCGGTATCCTTCGGTGAAGCGCTCCAGCCTGAGTTCAAGGCTTATGCACAGAACGTCATCAACAATGCGAAAGCTTTCGCAGCAGCGCTCCAAGCTGAGGGCCTGACCATTGTATCCGGCGGTACAGACAATCACCTCGTGCTCGTAGACGTACGCAACCTCAACCTGACTGGTAAAGTGGCTGAGCACCTGCTTGACGAAGTGGGTATCACGACCAACAAAAACACCATCCCATTCGATCCAGAAAGCCCATTCGTTACTTCCGGTGTCCGTATGGGTACGCCAGCGGTTACCAGCCGTGGCTTCGATGAGGATGCCATGCGCGAAGTGGCTGCGATCATCGCCCTCACGCTCAAAAACCCAGAAGATGCAGCGAAACACGAGGAAGCTCGCCAACGCGTTGCCGCTCTCGCGAAGAAATTCCCGCTGTATGACGGTTTGGAAGTCCTGTAAGAGACGTTCCTTCCGTTACGACGGTATGGTATATGGAAAAGACTCCAGTAACAGCTTGATGAAGCTGTCTGGAGTCTTTTTTTTCGGTGCAAGAAGATCAGTCTCGCAACACATAAGGAAGAATTACCGCTTCCTCTTGCAACTCGGCAAGCTCTTGGTAGCTTAGCTGCAACAGTTCCCCAAGCTCGGCGAAGGAACGGAACCCACGCCTCTTACTGCGCTCCTCAATAATGATCGCGGCCCGCTTGGTCGTAATTCCAGGAATGTCGAGCAACCGTTCCAGTGCGGCATTGTTCAGATCGGGCTTGAGCGACGCATCGGACGGTGCTCCTTTCATGTAAGAGGAGAATAGAGATTCTCCTGTGAGCGGGGCAGCAGGCTCTTCTTCTTTTTTCTTCCCGGCCCCGGTATAGCTGGAAAAAAGACTGCCGGACTGCTCAGCCAGCGGAACCACCTCCGACTTCGGCTTAGAAGTGGAAGCCTTACCCTCAATGTGATCGGTTACAGGCTGACCCGGACGATAGTGATCAAAGAGAGAAGTCGAGGAAGAATAAGAGTGATCCGATTCCGAATAGGTTGGAGGAGTCGGTTCTGAGTAGGTAGAGGGAGCGGACTCTGAGCAGGATGGCCCGGTCGGCATTGGTGATTCCCCTGCAGCTTGTCCCTCTCTTGTCGGCGGTGGTGTCAACGGAGGCTGATAGGCAGGAGATCCGGGTGGACGGGTTGGGTCAAATCCTGGATCTTTTCCTTCTTTTACGGCATAATAGCCCCGTACGCACATCTGCAATGTCCCTAAAAAATTCAAAAATCGGTCAGCCGGATACGAGGAACCTGCGATCGTGCATTGATGGTGCTGCCCGAGTCTGATGTCGGTGGGACGTCTGCTCCTCTGGCGGATCTGCACAGTGGCATACTGCTCCCACGGCAGGTATCCACTGAAAGAACCGTTGCGCCAGTAGACTCCGCTTTCACATACAGCGAAGCCTGTTTTGCCATTTCCCGTCTTGCTTGCGTCAATCAGTGCGACGACGAACTCGTGCAGTGGGATCGGAAAGTGTTCACGGGCGGCTTGTACCTTTTGATCGGGAATATGTGGATCGGCATCAAATCCATTAGCCTGAAACGGTGGACAAAACTGCATCAACGTATGTAATAACGGCATAGCAATCACCCTATTTTTGAATGAAATGTGACCATTTCGTTTATTTTACCATGAAAATTGACGTTCACGCTTGTCTCCATTATGATAAGAAAAGCTTACGAGACGAAAAGGAGGTTCTTTCCATGAGTCGTGTATATGTCTTCGACCATCCGCTTATCCAACATAAATTAACACTGATTCGTGATAAAAATACGGGCACAAAAGAATTCCGTGAACTGGTAGACGAAGTAGCTACCTTGATGGGTTATGAAATCACGCGGGACATGCCGCTTGAAGAGACCACCATCGAGACACCTGTATGTGAAGCTAAGTCCAAGGTGATCGCCGGTAAAAAGGTGGGTCTGATCCCGATCCTGCGTGCAGGTCTTGGTATGGTAGACGGCATCCTGAAGCTGATCCCAGCGGCCAAAGTAGGACACATCGGTCTGTACCGTGACCCAGAGACACTCAAGCCGGTAGAATACTACGCCAAGCTTCCAACCGATATCGAGGAACGTGACCTGATCGTCATCGACCCGATGCTCGCGACTGGCGGTTCTGCAGCAGCAGCGATCCAAGCGCTCAAGAACCGTGGTGCAAAAAATATGAAGCTGATGTGCCTGATTGCTGCTCCAGAAGGAATCAAAGTGGTGCAGGATGAACACCCTGACGTCGATATTTTCGTAGCAGCTGTAGATGAATGCTTAAATGATCATGGTTACATCGTTCCAGGTCTTGGTGACGCAGGCGACCGTCTGTACGGAACGAAGTAGGGGGCATTATGAAAAAGATTAAGGTAATGACTGTATTTGGTACGAGACCGGAAGCGATCAAAATGGCTCCACTCGTACATGAATTGGGCAAGCATCCTGAGCAGATCGACTCTGTGGTCTGTGTAACCGCCCAACATCGTCAAATGCTGGATCAAGTACTGGATATTTTCAAAATCCAACCAGATATCGACCTCAACATCATGCGCGACCGCCAGACCTTGGTGGGCGTGACGACGCGTGCGCTGGAGAGCCTGGACAATGCGATCAAGGAAAGCCAGCCGGACATCGTTCTGGTGCATGGTGATACGACGACGACCTTCGTGGCCAGTCTCGCAGCCTTCTACAACCAAGTCGCCATCGGTCACGTAGAAGCGGGTCTGCGCACATGGGACAAGTACTCTCCGTTCCCTGAAGAGATGAACCGCCAGTTGACCGGCGTCATGGCAGATCTGCATTTTGCTCCGACAGATGGCTCTGCTGACAACCTGCGCCGTGAGAACAAAAAAGAAGAAGCAATCTATATCACCGGCAACACCGCTATCGACGCACTGCAGACGACGGTCAATGAAGAGTACCAGCATCCTGTGCTTGAAAAAGTGGCAGGCCAACGTATGGTGCTCATGACCGCGCACCGCCGTGAGAATCTGGGTGAGCCGATGCGCCGTATTTTCCGCGCCGTACGCCGTTTGGTAGATGAGCATGCGGATATCGCTGTGGTGTACCCAGTTCACCTTAATCCAGCGGTACAGGAAGTGGCACAGGAGATTTTGGGCGGCCATGACCGCATCCATCTGATCGAGCCGCTCGATGCGTTTGACTTCCATAACTTCGCACGCCGTGCCCACCTGATCCTGACCGACTCCGGCGGGGTGCAGGAGGAAGCTCCTTCCCTCGGCGTACCTGTTCTGGTGCTCCGCGATACGACCGAGCGTCCAGAGGGGATCGAGGCAGGTACACTCAAGCTGGCTGGTACAGATGAGGATACCGTGTACCAACTTGCTAACGAGCTGTTGACCGATGAAGCGGCATATACCCAGATGGCGCAGGCAGCCAATCCATATGGTGACGGACAGGCGTCCCGCCGTATTGTGGAAGCGATTCTGTATCATTTTGGTCTGTCCAGCGAGCGTCCGGCTCCATTCGTACCGGGAAAAACCAAACAATAAGAAACAATCTGTTCATATGAAGAGAGACGTTGATCACAGCGTCTCTCTTTTTGTTTTATCGGAAAACCACTTTGTTACCAAATAAAATTTGATAAAAGTACGAAACTTGACAGGTGCACGATGCGTCTAAATAGAATGGTAGAACAGAAAAGAGAGACAAAGAGAAATCAGGTAGGGAGAGGAGATTAGACATCATGGGGAAATACTCAGCCAAGGCCATATCTTGGCTCACGGTTGCAGCGCTGGTCTGGGGAATCCTGTTCCCAGGCATGGCCCAGGTAGCCGAGGCAGCAACGATCGATCCGGTTAAGCTGATCTGGCAGACGCCGATTGCAGAAGGGACGACCCTGTACAAATATACGAAATCATATGGAGGCAAGAACGCTGTCATCTATGTGACCAAAGTAGATTTGAACAACGAATACGTAGAGGTCAAACCGGTCTATGGCACGGGGCAGAAGCTGACCGAGCGCCAGACCGTCACCAAAATGGCGAACGAAGCAGGCGCGGTCATGGCCGTAAATGCAGACTTTTTCAATACATCTAAAAGAGGTGCACCATTCGGAGTTGTCGTAAAAGACGGGGAAACCGTATCCTCGATGGGGCATATTCCGTACTGGTACAGCTTAGGGATTACCAGTGACAAGACCGCTTATATCGAGAACTTTGACTTCGCGGGGAAAGTGACGGCACAAGACGGCACGAGCTTTAACCTGCGCGGGATTAATAAAGAAGAGTACATGAGCTCAGCGGGCAAAAGCCATCAGGACCAGCTGAATCTGTACACGCCGAAGTTTGGCAAGACCAGCTTGGGACCGATCTCCGGCTATAAAAATGTAGTGGAGATCATCTTCGTCGACGGAGTAGCCAAGGAAGTACGGGTGGACAAGCCTGCCGCGGTGATTCCGTATAACGGCTTTGTGCTGTGGGGTCATGGTGCTGCTGCTACTTACCTGCTGCAACACGTCAAGGTCGGCTCTACGGTGAAAGTCGATTCCACGACATTGCCGACGGGAAAAGAATGGGAGCAGGTCATCGGCGGACACCTGATGCTCGTCAATGAGGGTAAGCCGATCACCAATTTTACCGTGGACAGCTATATCTTAAACAACAATGCGCGTACCGCTGTCGGGACATCTCAGGACGGCAAGACGCTCTATATCGTAAGCATTGACCATGGGACAGAAAGCCGTGGAGTATCCTTGCCGGAGCTGGCTTATCTGATGGTCGAGCTGGGAGCTTACCGGGCATCCAACTTTGACGGAGGTGGTTCGACTACCCTGTCGGCCCGCATGCTTGGGGACACGCAAGCCAAGCTGATCAACCGTCCAAAAGACGACGGCTACGAGCGTCGTGTACCTACCGGATTGGCCGTATTCAACACCGCACCGGCGGGGGCTTTGGGCGGCTTCCAGATTACCGGCAACACCGAAGTGCTGCTCGGTCAGACGACTACATTTGGAACCAAAGCCTATGATGTTCACTACAATCCGTACGTAATCAAGCCGGGTGAAATCGAGTGGCAGGCAGCTGTCAGTGATACCGGAACATTTACCAATCATCTATTTACCGCACTCAAACCAGGCAAGACCACGGTCACTGCACGAGTGGGGGGCATTGCTCAGTCACGTGAAATCAATGTCATCAGCGGCAGTGAAGTGCAGCAGGTGCTGGTATCTCCATCTGCCATCAATCTGGGCAAAGGGCAGACCATCACTCTCGATGTGAAGGTGAAGACGAAAAAGGGTCAGACGATTCAGGCGACCCCGCTCAGTGTCACGCTGAACCCTGCTTCACAGCTGATCACCACCAATGACAAGCTGCAAGTGACTGCAGGCAATCAAGAAGGCAAAACCAGCCTGACTGTCTCCTACGATGGCGTGAACACAACCGTTCCAGTCAACATCGGGGGGACCGAACAGCCATGGCTGACTTTTGACAATATGGCGGGGATGAACTATACCTCCAACTATGAGGAACTGAAAGGCAAAGGCTCCTTCACCGCAGTCAGCGGAGCGGGCGAACAAGTCTACCGCACGGCGAAGGCAGCCAAGCTTGTCTATGATTTTAACGGAGCACCAACCAACGAAATCCGCATCACATATGGCCGTCTCGGGGAAAAACCGCAGGCGATCCCAGGGCAGCCATTTGGTCTTGGACTGTGGGTCTACGGTGATAACAGCAACCACTGGCTCCGTGCCGAAGTGGTCGATTCCAAAGGCAAAACCCACTACGTCGATCTCGCCAAGGAGATCAACTGGACAGGCTGGAAGGAAGTACGCGGCTATTTCCCTGCTGAAGCCGTCTATCCGCTCCAACTTCGCAGTATCTATGTAGTCAATGCAGTGGAAGGCACAGAGAACCGCCCGGAAAAAGGCACACTCTATTTTGATGAGGCTTTCCTGCTTCTTCCGTACAATGCAGCCAACATCCCGGCGGGCAAAGATGTGACTGCCGCACAGCCGGGCAAGATGTCGCTTGGCTACGAGCTTGACCTTGGCTATTCCTTTGTCAAAGCAGCTACGTTCCTCGATAAAGCCCGCATCGATGTGAATGCGATGGTCGGCACCCAATTGCCGGGATATGTACCTGCTGATTATTCATTTACCGTCAAGCCTGTCGCACTGAAGCCAGGACAAACCGACCAGATTGCGACTACACCGGCGGTCATGACCCTGACTCCGAAAAAATGGTCGGCAGGCAAAGGGATCGGACTCCTCTATGTCAACGAAGCCAACCAGACTTATGATGCGCTGGAAGGTCAGATGGATGAGAAGCGCAACTGGCACTATGCAATCAATGCCTATGGCACGTATATCCCGTACTATCTGGATAAACCAAAGGATGTACCGTTCTTAGACATCATCAATCACCCGGCCAAAACGGAAATCATGGCGATGTACAACGCAGGCTCTGTCAAAGGTCTGGAAGCCGACATCTTCGGCCCGGAAGTGGCACTCACCCGTGCACAGTATGTAACGTTGCTTGCCCGTGTGTTCAACTGGGAGCTTCCGAGCAAGCCGTCTTTACCTTTTAAAGACGCAGTTCCAGCCTATGCGCAAGGTGCTGTCCAAGTAGCGATCTCCAAAGGACTGGTCAAAGGCTACCCGGACAAAACCTTCCGTCCTGACCAAAAGGTAACCCGTGCGGAAGCGGCTGCGATCCTCGACCGCGTGCTCAAGAAAACCGCCCAGCCAAAAGAAAAGCTGGCTGACAAAACGCAATGGCCGTCTTGGGCGGCTGGCTCGATCAACAACATCGTCGGCTTGGGACTGATGGACTCAGTTGACGGTAAGTTCCTGCCGAATCAGCCAACGACCCGTGCTGTGTTCGTCGTAGCGCTTTACCGGACGAAAAAATAATAGATGCTGTAAAAACCCACCGTGGGCTTCTGCCGGATGCGGTGGGTTTTGTACAATAGAGACAGATCAGGGAAGATGGGGGATGGAACCGTGATAAAAGCATTGGTGTTTGATTTTGACGGAACGATCATGGATACCGAGAGCCAAGATCATCTGGTGCTGGGCGAGATCTATCGGGAGCACGGACAGGAGCTGACCGACGATATATGGAAGAGATGCATCGGCGTGAGCATCAAATTGTTTGATCCGCTGAAGCATCTGCAAACCCTCACCGCTCAGGAGCTGGACTATGATGAATTGCGGAAGCGTTACCGGGAACGGATTCTTAAGCTGTTGGAACATGAGCAGCCATTGCCGGGTGTGGTCGATTATCTGAAGCGGGCCAAGGAATTGGGGTTAAAACTCGGCGTTGCTACCAGTTCCCCGCGTGATTGGGTGACCCTGCATCTGACCCATACAGGATTGATCGACACCTTTGACTGTATCTTCACTGCCAGCGAGGTGGAGCGGGTCAAGCCAGAGCCGGATCTGTATCTGCGCGCGGTCGAGGCGTTGGGTGTGGAGCCGCATGAGGCGATTGCTTTTGAAGATACACCGACAGGCACCTTGGCAGCCAAGCGTGCCGGGCTGTACTGTGTGAGCATTCCAGGTGAAGTGACGAAGCACCTCGAATTCACGCCGCACGATCTGTCACTAGAATCACTCGCACAGATGACACTCGATGAGCTGATCGCCAAGCTGACCGAACAAGGGGGACCTTCTGTTGAGTAATCCAGTAACGAATAGGGAAGAAAAAGTCATTCTCCGCGGTCATCATCTTCTCTGTGTCCACGGTTTTAAAGGAATGGGCTACAGTCCCGAATTCGTCGCCAAGATGACCGATGTCGTCAGCAAGATCCGTGATGACGGGCAAGATTTCCCGATCCAAGTGGTGCAGGGCTTCGATATGACCTGTATGGTCTGCCCCAACAAAGGCCCGGAAAAGTGCGAAGCGAATGGCGATTCAGAAGCCCATGTACAGACGATGGACGGCAATGTCATCCGTCACCTGAGCCTAGAGGCAGGCGGAGAGTATCTCAAATCCGATCTGATCGCACTCACCCAGCAAAAAGTCGTCCCAGACGATCTCGACCACCTCTGCGAAGGCTGCTCATGGCTGCCGATGGGTGTATGTAAAGAAGGGATTGCTCTGTTAAAAGAAAAACGTTCGTTCTAGTACCCAATCCTATACATGCACAAGACAACCCGCTATCCGACTTATTACTCGTCCGGATAGCGGGTTATTTTTATTGTCTTTTTTCTTTTGTTTTTGTAGCTGAGTTGGCCCCAGCCAAGAGAGTGAGGATGATCTGTTTGTAAGAAGACCGGCCGAACGAAGAGAGGGAAAGGCGACTGGAAAACAGATCATCCTCACTCTCTCCCCTTCGAACAACGCTCAAAAAAACAGCAACAGGAAACGTTTACCTATTAGCAATAGTTGTGATACAATTTGTTTACCCAATAAGTAAACCTAGTTAACATATTAGGTTTACTAAACAACTTACACTTAGCTCAAACCCATCGGCAAGGAGGATCAGTTCATTGACACTTACGTATGACGAGTTGGCACAGAAGAACAAGCAATTTCTGTGGCATCCCTTTACCCAGATGCAAGACTACCTCGAATCCGATCCGTTGATCATCGAGCGTGGCGAAGGTATCAAGCTGATCGATGTGAATGGCAAGGAGTACTATGACGCCTTTTCATCCGTCTGGCTCAACGTCCACGGCCACAATGTTGCTGAATTGAACCAAGCGATCATGGACCAATTGCAAAAGGTGGCACACTCCACGCTGCTTGGCATGGCGAATGTACCTGCCATCCAACTGGCCGAAAAGCTGGTCGAGATCACTCCCGAAGGTCTCAACAAGGTCTTCTACTCTGACTGCGGGGCCACAGCTGTCGAGATCGCCCTCAAGATGGCGTACCAATACTGGCACAACCGCGGCTTTACGAATAAGAAATCATTTATCACGATGGACAATGCCTATCATGGAGATACCATCGGGGCGGTCAGCGTAGGGGCGATCCCGCTCTACCACCGACTTTTTAAGGCATTATTGTTCCAATCTCATACGATTCCGTATCCATACCCGTACCGCCATCCAGACGGGGAAGACCCAGTGGAGGCGATGCTTGCCAAGCTGGAAGCTCTTTTGCAGGAAAAATCAGAAGAGATCGTTGGTTTGATTGTAGAGCCGATCGTCCAAGGCGCGGCGGGCATGATCGTGATGCCGGAGGGTTGCCTGCGCCGTGTCGCTGATCTGTTGAAAAAATACGACGTGCTCCTGATCGTGGATGAAGTGGCGACGGGGTTTGGCCGTACTGGCAAGATGTTTGCCTGCGAGCATGAAGGGGTGACGCCTGATCTGATGGCGGTTGCCAAGGGGATCACAGCAGGGTACCTGCCGCTTGCCGCGACACTGACGACCGATGAGGTGTATGGTGCATTTTTGGCCCCGTATGAGGAGCAGAAGACCTTTTTCCACGGGCACTCCTACTGCGGCAATCAGCTTGGCTGTGCGGTCGCGCTGGAGAATCTGAAGCTGTACGACAAGCTCAATCTCGTCGAAGAGGTGGCCCGCAAAGCGGAGGCGATCGAGCCAGTGCTCTCAGAGCTGCTCACCTACAAGCATGTCGGCGATATCCGGCAAAAAGGTCTGATGATCGGCATCGAGCTGGTCGCAGATCAAGCGACTAAAGAGGAGTACCACTGGAATGACCGCATCGGTGTCCGGGTCACACAGGTTGCTCGGGAAAAGGGGCTTCTGACCCGCCCGCTCGGCAACATCATCGTGCTGATCCCGCCGCTGGTCAGTACCGTGGAGGAGCTGACCGATATGATCCGCATCATCGGGGAAGCGATCCGCGAAGTGACCGAGGGAGCCGTAACTACTGTTCATGGGGAAAAAACCTTACAAGGATCAGATGCCACATGAAGCGCGGCCTTTTTATCACGGCAACAGACACAGGGGTAGGCAAGACTGTGATCACAGCAGGTCTTGCCGCAGCCTTGCTGGCCGAGGGGCTCGATATCGGCATCTGGAAGCCTGTCCAATCGGGCCATCTCTCCAATGATCCGGAGAGCGACGGATACAGACTGAGCACCTGCTCAGGAGTGACCGATTCCCCGGAGGTGATCGCACCGCTTGCTTTTCCCCAGCCGCTTACCCCGTCGCTTGCCGCCGCCAAAGCAGGTGTCACCCTGACGATGGAGGGCATCATCGAGGCTGGCCGTCCTGTGATGGACAGTCATGAGTACATAGTGGTCGAAGGGGCAGGCGGTCTCGCTGTTCCCCTGACCGAAACAGAGCTGGTGATCGATCTCGCAGCTCAGTTTCAGATGCCGCTGATCATCGTCGCCCGTCCGGGTCTTGGGACGATCAACCACACGCTCCTGTCGTTGGCCTATGCACGGCAACGGGGTATTCCCATCGTCGGTGTGATCCTCAATGGATACCGGGACGAAGACGCCTATCACGATGAGAGCCTGCTGACCAATGCCGAAATGATCGCGCGTTTCGGTCAAGTCGAGATCCTGGGACGTTTTCCGTATCTTCCTGAACCTATCCAGCCGGCTGACCTGCTTACTGCCATCCGAGAGCATATCCAAGTGGATACCGTCAGCCGCTGGTTAAAAGGTATATAAATTCTATCTATATAAGGAGAGAACACAATGAGCACACAAACTGTCGCAACACCAAACTGGATGACTTACGCTGACAAAGCGATCAATGGCGAACTGATCACCATGGAAGAGGGCCTCGCACTGCTTAACGCCGACAATGACGAGGTACTGCCGATCCTCCAGGCTGCCTTTAAGGTCCGCAAGCACTACTACGGCAAAAAGGTAAAGCTCAACATGATCATCAATGCGAAAAGCGGTCTTTGCCCGGAAGACTGTGGCTACTGTTCCCAGTCCATCGTCTCCACCGCTCCTGTGAAAAAATACTCCATGCTCGATAAAGAAACCCTCCTCGCCGGCGCCCGCGAAGCAATGAACCGCAAAGCCGGAACCTACTGCATCGTAGCCTCCGGTAAAGGCCCAACCGACAAAGAACTTGACCAAGTCGTCGAAGCGGTAAAAGAAATCCGTGACACCATGCAGCTCAAAATCTGTGCATGCCTCGGCATCCTCAAAGACGGTCAGGCTGAACGCCTTGCCGAAGCAGGGGTACACCGCTACAACCACAACATCAACACCAGCCGTGCCAACTACGATTCCATCACCACCACCCACACCTATGACCAACGTGTCGAGACCGTGAAAAAAGCAAAAGCAATGGGCATGTCTCCATGCTCCGGTGTCATCATCGGCATGGGTGAAAGCCAACAGGAAATCATCGAAATGGGGTACCAGCTGCGTGAGATCGACGCGGACTCCATCCCGGTCAACTTCCTCAATGCAATCCCAGGTACTCCGCTCGAAAACCAAGGCCGTACTGAACCGCTCTACGCGCTCAAAGTACTCGCCCTGTTCCGCTTTATCAACCCATCCAAAGAAATCCGCGTAGCAGGCGGCCGCGAAGTCAACCTCCGCACCCTGCAGCCAATGGCCCTCTATGCAGTCAACTCCGTCTTCGTCGGTGACTACCTGACCACAGAAGGACAAGATGTGAGCCTCGACCACAAAATGATCGAAGACCTCGGCTTCGAGATCGAGCTGAACGCGTTGGAGGATTCCTGCTGTTCTACCGAATCTTCCACCGAAGAGTGCGTCTCGCAATAAAAGGAGCGCGAACAATCGTGAACAGCCGATACGATTGGATCACAAAAGAAATGTCAGAACTTGCGGAACGTTCCTTGGAGCGTTCCCTTCCGCTTATTACGCCCGATTCGGAGCAGTCGGGCAAGACCATCTGGATTCAAGGGGAAAAGTTGCTGAATCTCTCATCCAACAACTATCTCGGCATTGCCGGGCATCCGCGTCTGATCGAGGCTGCCAAGCAAGCAACACAGCAGTGGGGGACAGGTGCAACCGCATCCCGTCTCGTCGTCGGCAACTACAGCCTGTACCATCAGGTCGAGGAGCAGCTGGCTGCATGGAAGGGGCGTGAGGCGGCGCTGATTTTTCCCAATGGCTATATGGCGAATGTAGCGGCCATCACTTCACTGGTGGGACGTGGTGATGCGGTATTCAGTGATAAGCTCAACCATGCCAGCATCGTCGACGGGATTATCCTCAGCCGTGCCGATCACTACCGCTATCGGCATAATGACATGGAGCATCTGGAACATCTGCTCCAAAAGCACGGGAATGCCCGCCGTAAGCTGATTGTCACGGACAGTATCTTTTCGATGGACGGGGATCATGCACCGATCTTGGAGCTGACCCGGCTCCGTGACCAGTATGATGCACTGCTCATGGTAGATGAAGCACATGGCAGCGGCGTCTACGGGGAACAGGGGGAAGGGCTCTGCCATGCACTCGGTGTCCACGAACAGGTAGATGTGTTGATGGGTACCTGCAGTAAAGCGTTTGGTACGTACGGTGCCTATATATGCGCTGATCATATATTGATTCGTTACCTATTAAATAAGTCGCGTCCGCTGATCTACACCACGGGTCTTCCGCCTGCTACGGTAGCTACTATCGGAGAAGCTTTGAGGATCATCCGGGAAGAGCCGGAGCGTCGGGAGCAGCTGCGCCGTAATGGGGACTTTTTCCGTCATGCTTTGACAGATGCAGGCTTTACGCTGGGGACAGGTGATTCCCCGATCATTCCTGTCTATGTCGGGGAGAATCAGCATGCCCTCGAATTCAGCAGGCAACTGCGGGAAGCAGGGATCGCAGCCGTAGCGATCCGTCCGCCTACGGTTCCGGCGGGGACAGCGCGCATCCGTTTTTCCGTGATGGCGACACACACGATAGAAGAATTAGACTGGGCGATCGGGGAAATTGCCCGGATCGGGCGTGAGCTGGGAGTGATCACATCATGACAAAAGCAAAACTCATCTGGTTACCGGGCTGGGCGATGTCAGGCGAGGTGTTCTCTGAGCTGATCTGCAGTCTGCCTGAGTGTGAGCATGTTCGTCTGGATTACAGCGGGGCTGGTACGGTCGAGGAGTTCTACGAGATGGCAGAGTCAGCTGTTGAAAAGTGTTTTACGGACTCTTATCTTTCGCATTCCACTTTTTTATCAGAAGATGCGAGTGCCCCGGAATCCCGTCATATTCCGCTCATCCTCATCGGCTGGTCACTCGGCGGCATCATCGCCCAACGCCTTGCAGCTGAAAAAGTTTATCCAATCAACGGACTTATCCTCATCAGCTCCACGTCCTGTTTCGTCCGACCACGCGACGAAGCCCACCTCGGCTGGTCAGATGTCTATCTGCGCCGTATGCAGACCAAGCTTCAAGACAACCGCCAACAGGTGATCGCAGACTTTTGTGATAGGATGTTCACTCCATCCAAACGGCAGTCGGTTCTTACTAAACACGATAACCCCCATATTCCAGCAGACACATGGTCACTACAAGCTTTGTACGCAGGTCTGGACTGCCTCAGACACCAAGACAACCGCCCGCTTCTCCCGCAGATCGCCTGCCCCACCCTGATCCTACACGGCGGAGCAGACCAGATCTGTCCACCCACAGCCGCCCAAGAGTTGGAGGATAATATTCCTAAGGCAACTCTGCATATTTGTCCAGACGGCGGCCACATGCCGTTTCTGAATTACCCTACCCAATTTTCCGATCATCTCAGGAGGTTTCTCTATGAAATGGGATAAGCAAGTGGTGAGCCGCCGCTTCAGCGACAAAGCCGATACCTATGACCAATACGCCACCGTACAAAAGCAGATGGCTCACCAGCTTGTTGATCATCTCAGGAGCACCCAGCCCGCACCAGCCCGCATCCTGGAGATCGGCTGTGGCACCGGGTACCTGACCAAGCTCATGCTGGAGAGCTTTCCGCATGCCGCCTATACGGCGATTGACCTTGCCGAGGGGATGATTACCGAGTCACGCGGCCGCTTCGAGTCAGAGGCGTGGCGTTGTACCTTCATCTGTGCAGACGCCGAGGAATGGGTGCAGAAGCAGGTAGCGGGCAGCTATGACCTGATCGTCTCCAGCGCCTGCTTCCAATGGTTCGTACACCCTGATACCACCATGGGGCATCTGCAACGTCTGCTGACACAGGAGGGGAGACTTGCTTTTACCACCTTTGGCCCCCGTACCTTTCATGAGCTCCATACTGCCTTCCAACAGGCACACCGCAATCTCAGCCAGACAGAGCATCATCATGGCATACCATTTTTGTCCCTGGCCGATTGGCAGAGCTTGATTCAGGCAGAAGAGGGGAGACAGATTCTCGTCGCCCAGAGCGGGGAGCAGACCCAATATTTTGGCACGGTCAAAGACTTCCTCTACTCGGTCAAACAGGTCGGAGCCAACCATGTTCAGACTGACAGCCCTGCCCGTGGTCTGGGGGAGAGACGTATCCTGCAAGAGATGATGCGCTGCTATGACGCACGTTTTCGTACGATCGAGGGGATTCCTGCTACGTATGAGACAATTCTTATCGTGACGGGATGATCCGTTTTCGGTACAATGTAAGCGTTAGCAGGAATATTTTTCATTCAAAAGGAATGATTTATAGGCAATCATTCTTATTAAAATTCCAAGGAGTGGATACGATGAATAAAGAGATCGTAATCGTCAGTGCAGTACGCACAGCTATCGGTAACTTCCAAGGTACTCTCGCAGGGGTTTCCGCCACCAAATTAGGGGCAGTTGTACTGGAGCAGGCTCTGTCCAAAGCAGGCGTGGACAAATCCCAAGTCAGCGAAGTCATCATGGGTAATGTGCTTCAAGCAGGACTTGGCCAAAACCCGGCCCGCCAAGCAGCAATTCAAGCTGGTCTGGCACAAGAAATCCCATCCATGACTATTAATAAGGTATGCGGCTCCGGTCTCAAAGCGGTTCACCTTGCGACCCAAGCGATCGTCTCCGGCGATTCTGACATCGTGCTCGCAGGCGGTATGGAAAACATGAGCCAAGCCCCTTACCTGTTAGAAAACGCACGCACAGGCTTCCGCATGGGTGACCAAAAAGTAATCGATTCCATGATCCGTGACGGTCTCTGGTGCGCATTCAACGACTACCACATGGGAATCACCGCAGAAAACCTCTGCGACGCATACAGCCTTACCCGTGAGGAGCAAGACGAGTTCTCTGCATGGAGCCAAGAGAAAGCTACCCGTGCAATTGCTGAAGGCCGCTTCCAAGACGAGATCGTCCCAGTGCTCATTCCACAGCGCAAAGGTGATCCAATCGCATTTGACACAGATGAATTCCCACGTGCAGGCACCACCGCTGAATCTCTCGGCAAGCTTCGCCCTGCATTCAAAAAAGATGGCAGCGTAACAGCAGGCAACGCATCCGGTATCAATGACGGTGCAGCTGCTCTCTTGATCATGTCCCGCGAACGCGCAGATGAGCTGGGTCTCAAGCCACTCGCCCGCATCGTAGCCAATGCAAGTGCAGGTGTGGACCCAAGCGTAATGGGTCTCGGTCCAGTACCAGCTACCAAACGCGCACTCGAAAAAGCAGGTCTAACTATCGAACAGATCGACCTGATCGAAGCCAACGAAGCATTTGCCGCACAATCCCTGGCAGTAGGCAAAGACCTCGGCGTCAACCGTGACAAGTTAAATGTGAACGGCGGAGCCATCGCCCTCGGTCACCCAATCGGTGCAAGCGGTGCGCGTGTGCTTGTTACACTCGTCCACGAACTGCAAAAACGTGAGGATGCACGCTATGGTCTGGCTACCCTCTGCATCGGCGGCGGTCAAGGGGTTGCTACCATCATTGAGAAAATTTCGTGAAAATGTGAACACATTGTGTATTAAATTGTGAGCAAGTTGACAAAGGTTATTAAACTTCGTTAATATGGATGAGGGCCTCAACTGTGCCAGTGAATGCCCTCTCCTAGCAAAAGAAGGGAGAGTCCACATTGTCCAAATTTAAAAGCCCCTGGCAGATGATTGGCTTAGTAAGTCTGATCGGTGCAGATATGGCGATCTGTGTGGTATCAGGTGTTTTGCTTGGTCAATACATAGATAATTGGATAGGGACTACCCCGTGGTTGATGCTTGTGGGTCTTCTGATCGGCATGGGTCTGGGAGTCTACACCGTCTACCGGATTGTTCGTGCCTATTTATAGGGAGATGTATAATGCAAACGTTTACTCTAGCGATGCGTTCCGTTTTTCGCTATGTTTTTTTGTGTATAGCCCTCGTCGCGATACTCTGGGCGCTGTTGCCTGACAACCGCTTGTTTTTACAGAGCTTGTTGCTGGGGATGTCGGCCAGTGTGATCAATGGACTGGTGCTGTTCGCAAAGACATACCGGATCGGATTGTTCGCCACAGATCCTACTGTACGTCCGAAGGGGACAGGCATGATGACGAGAATTGTGCTGGCAGGGTTTGTTGTTTACCTGACGATGCGCTTTCCGCACCTGTTTATCCTTTCCGGAGCACTGATTGGTTTGTTTTTGGTTCCAGGCTTCACCCTACTTTTTGGTTATCGCTTTTTCAAATAGATTTTCTGATCTTTTTGTTTTGTTCCATTAGCAGTTTTTAACCAAACTAGTCGAAAGAAAGGGGTGAAATAAATGCACTTATCGCCAAGGTTTGAACTGTCTGGTCTGGTTTTTGATATCCCGACTATGATTATGACAGTCGTCACTTCTCTTGTGGTGTTGCTCCTCCTCGTAGGACTTACCCGCAAGCTGACAGTGGGCGCGCCTAGTGGTGGGCAAAACTTTCTGGAGTGGGTTGTCGATTTCGTAAGCGGAATCGCTCAAAACTTCATGGATACGAAGACAGCTTCGCGTTTTATCACTCTAGGTTTTACGCTTCTCCTCTACATCTTTATCGGTAACCAATTGGGACTTCTGTTTAACGTCAACACAAGTCACCATGGTCAAGTAAGCCAATCATTCCTTGATTCGCTTGCGCTCTCCGGTACTCCGGAAGCCACCGAGCACAAGAAAGAGGAAATTCTTAAGGAATTAGCGGATGATGAGGGTCACGGGGCGGTGGTTGTTTGGTGGAAATCTCCTACAGCAACTCCGAGCGTAACGTTTGCACTCGCGCTTATGGTACTTCTGTACTCGCAATATCTTGAAATTGTGAAACACGGTCTCGGTACCTACCTCAAGCACTTCCTGAATCCGATTCACTTACTGGAGGAGATTATCATCAAGCCGTTGACGCTTCCATTGCGTCTTTTCGGTAACATCTTCGCCGGTGAGGTTCTGATCTCGTTCCTGTTAAGCACAGGGATTTTCGTCGGTTCACTGCCGTTAGTCGTATGGCTGGGTTATTCCTTCTTCGTCGGTTCTGTACAAGCTTATATCTTTACAACGCTGACGATGGTGTATATCTCTCAAAAAGTGAACGATCATCACTAATTCAAAACTACTGTTAACAATCTAAGGAGGTCTTTTAAAGATGGAAGGTTTGGCATTGGCAATTGGTATCGTATTTGGTCTTGCAGCTCTTGGTGCAGCGATCGGTAACTCCCTGGTAATTTCCCGTACAATCGAAGGCGTAGCTCGTCAACCAGAAGCACGTGGTAACCTCATGGGTCTTATGTTCCTTGGTCTCGGTCTCGTAGAGGCGGTGCCAATCATCGCAGTAGCGATCGGTTTCATCCTCTTCGGTCGTCTCTAATTCATAATAGGTCTGGGCGGGGGTTAGTCCTTCGCCTTCCTTTGTGACATTACGAACGCAATTAACGGTTTTTACTATATTGTTCAGATTCTCCTGTAGGCCAGGAAGGAGTGAAAAACATGCTCGACTTTGGAGCCGTATCACTTGAATGGGGTACGATGTTATTCCAAGCACTTGTCTTCCTCATTCTTCTCGTTTTGGTGCGGAAGTTTGCGTTGGGTCCAGCGCTTGCTGTAATGGAAAAACGTCGTCAACATATCGAAACAGAAATTAGCTCTGCTGAGCGTAGCCGCAAAGACTCTGAGACTTTGCTCGCGGAACAGCGTCGTCTTCTCGACGAAGCTCGCCTCGAAGCGAAAGCTCTCATCGACCGCGCTCACAAACAAGCTTCTGATGAGGAAACTCGTATCAAGAAAGAAGCGGAAGAAGCTGCTGCCCGCCTGAAAGCGGAAGCGACAGCGGATATCGCTCGCGAAATCGCGAAAGCGAAAGCAGAACTGCAAGAACAAGTTGCTGGTCTTTCTGTACTTCTCGCGTCCAAGATCATTGAAAAAGAATTGGACGAAGCAGCTCAGAAATCTACCGTTGATCAATTCCTGAAACAAGTAGGGGATCGTCTATGAGCGGCGGAGTAGCAAAGCGCTATGCTCGCGCGCTGTTTGAAGTAGCCAACGAGCGTGGGCTTGTTGACCAGATCGAAACCGAACTGAAAGATATCTTGGGTGTGGTACAGGCTGACCAGGATCTCAACCAGTTTCTGATGCACCCGCACATCGCCGCTGCCGCGAAAAAAGAGTTTGTCAATGACGCTTTTTCTAAGCAAGTGAGCGAAGAAACCAGCAACTTCCTCAAAGTTCTGGTGGATAATGGCCGTGAAGCTGATCTGGCTGGTATCGTTGCAACGTATGTGCAGCTTTCCAACGAAGCGCGCGGTATCGCAGATGCAGTGGTAACGACTGCAAAACCGCTTTCCGAAGCGGAACTGGCTGAACTGGCTGCTCAGTTCGGCAAAACAGTGAACAAGACGTTACGTTTGCAAAGTGTTGTTGACCCGGCAATTCTCGGAGGAGTAGTCGTTCAAATCGGCGACCGCCTCTATGATGGCAGCCTCAAGAGCAAGCTGGAGCACTTCGCGCATCAATTATAAACATGTCTCGATGAATGGGGTGACATAAGTGAGTTCAATTAGATCTGAAGAAATTAGCGCCCTCCTGAAAGAGCGGATCGCTAACTATAAAGCTGAGATCGAAGTAGTAGACGTAGGTTCCGTAATCACAGTTGGTGACGGTATCGCACGCGTACACGGTCTGGATAAAGCCATGGCCGGTGAGCTCCTCGAGTTCCAAAACGGCGTAATGGGTATGGTACTCAACTTGGAAGAGGACAACGTGGGTGTTGTTATCCTCGGTCCTTTCCGCGACATCAAAGAAGGCGACACAGTAAAACGTACAGGCCGCGTTATGGAAGTTCCTGTAGGGGAAGCTCTCCTCGGCCGCGTAGTTAACCCACTTGGTCAGCCAATCGATGGTCTTGGTCCTATTAATACGACTGAGTTCCGTCCTGTAGAATCTCCAGCTCCTGGCGTAATGGCTCGTAAATCCGTACACGAACCACTCCAAACTGGTATCAAAGCGATTGACTCCATGATCCCAGTTGGTCGTGGTCAACGTGAGCTGATCATCGGTGACCGCCAAACTGGTAAAACTGCAGTAGCGCTCGACACCATCATCAACCAAAAAGGCAACGGCATGATTTGTATCTACGTTGCAATTGGTCAAAAACAATCCACCGTTGCGGGTGTAGTAGAAACTCTCCGTAAACACGGTGCGCTTGAATACACCATCGTGGTATCTGCGACAGCTTCTGACCCAGCTCCACTCCTTTACCTCGCTCCATACGCGGGTGTAGCAATGGGTGAGTACTTCATGTACAAAGGTCAACACGTACTTTGCGTATACGATGACCTCTCCAAGCAAGCAGCAGCTTACCGTGAGCTTTCTCTCTTGCTCCGCCGTCCTCCAGGTCGTGAAGCATACCCTGGTGACGTATTCTACCTGCACAGCCGTCTTCTCGAGCGTGCAGCGAAACTCTCTGATGATCTGGGTGCTGGTTCCCTTACTGCACTTCCTTTCATCGAGACTCAAGCGGGTGACGTATCTGCGTACATCCCAACCAACGTAATCTCCATCACAGACGGTCAGATCTTCCTTGAGACCGACCTCTTCAACGCAGGTCAACGTCCAGCGGTTAACGCGGGTATCTCCGTATCCCGTGTAGGTGGTTCCGCACAGATCAAAGCGATGAAAAAGGTTGCGGGTCCACTCCGTCTTGACCTCGCTCAATACCGCGAGCTGGCTGCGTTCGCGCAGTTCGGTTCCGACCTCGACAAAGCGACTCAAGCGCGTCTGACGCGTGGTGAGCGCACCGTTGAAATCCTCAAACAAGGCCAATACGAACCAATGCCGGTAGAGAAGCAAGTTATCTCTATCTACGCGGTTACGAAAGGCTTCACTGACGATATCCCTGTAGGCGATGTACGCCGCTTCGAGAAAGAATTCCTTTCTTGGATCGACTCCAACCGCCCACAACTGTTCGAACACATCCGTACAACGAAAGATCTTCCGGATGAAAACGATCTGAAAGCTGCGATTGAAGAGTTCAAAAAAGGCTTCGTAGTAAGCAAATAATCTTCGCGCAGAAATGACATCTCCTGCTTGCCGAGTGGCTGGTGGCCCCTCGGCTTGCATTCCTAAGGTGGTGAAAACGAGTGGCTAACATGCGTGATATTAAACGCCGGATCAAATCCGTAAAGAATACCCGTCAGATTACCAAAGCGATGAAGATGGTGGCAGCAGCGAAACTTCGCCGCGCGCAGGAGCAAGCCGAAGCATCACGTCCGTATGCACGTAAGATCCAAGAGGTGATTGCGAGCATCGCTTCCGGCAAAACAAGCTTCAAACACCCTATGCTTCAGTCCCGTCCTGTGAAAAAGACAGGCTATATCGTGATTACCTCTGACCGTGGTCTTGCGGGTGGTTACAACGGTAACATGATCCGTAAAGTAATCCAAACCATCGCCGAAAAGCACAAATCCAAGGATGAGTACACCATCTTTGTGATTGGACGTAAAGGCAGAGACTTCTTCCGCTCCCGTAATTATCCGATTCTGGAGCAGATCACAGGTCTGCCAGAGAGCCCAAGCTTTTCCGATATCAAAGCAATCACGTCGAAAGCGGTCAACTTCTTTGCGACTGAGCAAATCGACGAGCTGTATCTCTGCTACAACGAATTCCAATCCGCGATTACTCAAATCCCTACGGTAACCCGTCTGTTGCCGTTGGATCAAGTCGGATCTGAATCTGGTGCCACTGCTTCTGGTACGAACTACGAGTACGAGCCGTCCCCTGAAGAAGTACTTTCTGTATTGCTTCCACGCTACGCAGAAACCCTCATCTTCAGTGCACTCCTCGATGCCAAAGCTTCTGAGCAAGGCGCTCGTATGACAGCGATGGGCAATGCGACAGACAACGCTTCTGACATGATTGATCGCTTAACACTCTTCTACAACCGTGCGCGTCAGGCAGCTATTACCCAAGAGATCTCCGAGATCGTTGCAGGGGCTAACGCACAAGGATAATCAGTACGATACAAGCTTCCAATAAGGCTTTTAGGAGGGAAGATTTAAGATGGCGAAAGGGCGCGTCGTGCAGGTATTGGGTCCGGTCGTTGACATCGAGTTCGACCGTGGGCACCTGCCTGCCATCTACAATGCTATCAAGATTGAATATAAAGGACAAAACTCTGGTGAACCTGATATTAACCTCGTGTGTGAGGTAGCAGTTCACCTTGGTGACAACCTGGTTCGTACAGTTGCGATGTCTTCCACAGACGGTCTCGTTCGTGGTGCAGAAGCACTCGACTCAGGTGCACCTATCTCCGTACCGGTAGGGGAAATCACCCTCGGCCGCGTATTTAACGTATTGGGCGAACCAATCGACCTGCAAGAAATGGGTGACGTACCTCGTCGTGACCCAATCCACCGTCCAGCTCCTGCGTTTGAAGAACAAGCGACTTCTACTGAGATCCTCGAAACAGGTATCAAAGTAGTAGACTTGCTCGCTCCTTACGTAAAAGGTGGTAAAATCGGTCTCTTCGGTGGTGCGGGTGTAGGTAAAACCGTACTCATCCAAGAACTTATCAACAACATCGCACAAGAGCACGGCGGTATCTCCGTATTCGCTGGTGTAGGTGAGCGTACCCGTGAAGGTAACGACCTTTACCACGAGATGAAAGATTCCGGCGTTATCAGCAAGACCGCGATGGTGTTCGGTCAAATGAACGAACCACCTGGTGCGCGTCTTCGTATCGCTCTGACTGGTCTGACCATGGCGGAATTCTTCCGTGATGAAGAAGGCCGTGACGTACTTCTCTTCGTAGACAACATCTTCCGTTTCACTCAGGCAGGTTCTGAGGTATCCGCGCTTCTTGGCCGTATGCCATCTGCGGTAGGTTACCAACCAACCCTCGCAACTGAGATGGGTGGTCTGCAAGAGCGTATCACTTCCACCAAAAAAGGTTCTGTAACCTCTATCCAAGCAATCTACGTACCAGCGGACGACTATACTGACCCAGCGCCAGCAACCACGTTCGCTCACTTGGACGCAACCACTAACTTGGACCGTGGTATTTCCGAGCTTGGTATCTATCCAGCGGTAGACCCACTCGCTTCCACTTCCCGTGCGCTTGCTCCAGACGTAGTTGGTCAAGAACACTACGAAGTAGCTCGTGGCGTTCAGGGTATCCTGCAACGTTATAAAGAGCTTCAAGATATCATCGCAATCCTCGGTATGGATGAGTTGAGCGATGAGGATAAAGTAACAGTTGCACGTGCTCGTCGCGTTCAACGTTTCCTCTCCCAGCCATTCCACGTTGCTGAGCAGTTCACTGGTTTCCCTGGTAAATACGTACCAGTTAAAGAAACCGTTCGCAGCTTCAAAGAAATCCTCGATGGTAAGCACGACAACCTCCCAGAGGCAGCGTTCCTCTATGTAGGTACTATCGAAGAAGCTGTTGAAAAAGCGAAGAAAATGTCGTAAGACGACCCTGTTGAAAGGGGAGGACGTAAATGAGTAAGATGCAAGTTGAAGTCGTAACTCCTGAACGGGTTGTCTATAGCGGTGAAGCAAAAATGGTTATTGCACGTGGTACGCAAGGTGACCTCGGGATCTTGGCTAACCACATGCCATTGGTTACTCCGCTGAAAACTGCTCCAGTTCGGATTCAGTTGGACGGCAACAATAAGGAAGTACAAATCGCTGTTAGCGGCGGTTTCATGGAAGTACGCGGTGATAAAGTCTCCATTCTTGCTGAAACAGCAGAGTTGCCAGGCGATATCGACCCAGATCGTGCAAAACGTGCAAAAGAACGCGCAGAGAAGCGCCTGAACGACAAGAATGGTGATTTGGACCAACGTCGTGCAGAATACGCGCTGCAACGTGCGATCACACGTCTGCAAGTCTCTGGAGACAGCGGCTTTTCCGTGAAAAATCTGTAATGATAAAATCCCCAACCATTGGCGTTGGGGATTTTTTACGCCGTCGATTGGTAAAACGCCTGTCGATATGTGTATAATAAGCCTAATGCTTTCGACAGACAGTCAAGCTTTTGGACAAGGAGAGTGCTTTCATGCAGACGATTAGAGATCTGCGCCAAAACGGCGAAGAAACCATCATTCCAAGCGGCTTTACGATCAACGGCTGGTCTAACGTTCTTTCTCACGAGATGAACGTCCTGTTCCAGGCCCTCTGCTATGCGGTGAATAAAGCGGAGAGTAAGGATGAAGTCCGCAAGCTTTTGGAAGAGACCAAGGGGCTGCAAGCGACCTTCGATAAACTGAATCAATCTAAATTCAGCTCCGAGGAAAACTATAAGAATTACATAAACCTGCTGGAACGCCACAAACAGTTCTTACAGCGTTCCAACATTACTTACCCAACCAGTCTTGATGAGGCGATCGAACTGTTCACCAAGTGGGGTCTGGTGATCGACAAAGGGGATCACTACGACATTCCAGTCAACCCATTCCCGGATGTGCGCGAAGTGTTCGACCTCAATGAGCGCGAACTCGAAGCACTCAACTTCACTCAGTTTGAAGCACTCGTACACCCGGTATTCAGCAAGCTGGTACTGGTCCTGCACGAGCAAGACACCAACAGCTTCACATACTCCAAAGCAGAGCTCAAAGAATTGCTCGAAATCAATGACGCGATGCTCACAGAAGTATTGATCAAGCTGACTCCGTATATGGAGGAGCCGATTGATAACTTCCAATCGTTGCCAGATGACGAAAAGATGACATTTACAGTGATCTGGGAGCGCATTTACGAGGATTATCTCGGCGGGGTCAACCCAGACAACATTCAATAAGACTTTTTTGCTAGAGATGAAGAAGAGACGGACAAGCAATTCCGTCTCTTTTTTTGTTTCAGTTATCAATTTTAAGTTATACAAAAATTTTCATATAATAATATTCCGAATCTAAATAATAATTAAATTTAATAAAGGTATTTTGATCGATCGCGTAGAATTATTGGTAATATTGACCTATACATATATTTTAACGGTCACCTTATGAATTGGAGGGAATTTTTGTGAAAAAGAGTTTTCATCGCCTTTCTTCCGTGACATTAGCCACATCATTGCTGCTTGGGGCAGTGCCATATTCGGTTTTTGCCTCTTCTACAGTGACTGATCTGGACCAATTGAGCAAAGTCAACGAACTTACCAAAGTAGTTGCTGAGCTGGAGTCATCTGCAGCGGCAAAGATTGCACCAAGCTTGGATACTACATCCGATAAAGTCATTTCTGTCATCATCGAATTCAAACAACAACCAGTAGCAGTAGCGAAAGCGGTTGCAATCTCCAAGCGCGCCTCTTTTTCTCCGAGTGAAGTAGAAGCGGTCATCGGCAAAGAACAAGTGACCTTCGAACGCGCTGCCAAAAAACAAAAACTCAACCTCGAAGTAGGACACACATACAACCAAGTCTTCAACGGCATGGAAGTCTCTCTGCCAGCTAACCAAATCGAGAAAATGGCTTCCCTTCCAGGAGTAAAAGCTGTTTATTCCAATGCACAATATACCGTACCAGAAACAGAAGTAGCCGGGGATCTGCCAGGCGGTAACTATGACCTCGCGCCAATCAAACAAATCGGCGTCGATAAAATGTGGGCAGAAGGCTTCACCGGTAAAGGCCTCAAGGTTGGCGTTATCGATACAGGGGTAGACTATCATCACCCTGACTTGAAAGACGCGTTCAAAGGCGGATATGACTCCTTTGACAATGACCACGATCCATATGAGCGTCCACCAGTTCCGGCTGATGAAGACGTAGAGAAAACGGGTGACGAAGGCTCTAACCACGGCACACACGTATCCGGTACTATCGTAGGCCGCGCATCTGCGAAAACCGATGTTAACGTACGTGGTATCGCGTATGAAGCAGATCTCTATGTATACCGTGTACTTGGTCGTGGGGGCGGTTCCTCCGCACAAGTAATCGACGGGATCGAAAAAGCAGTACGTGACGGTATGGATGTCATCAACCTGTCTCTTGGCTCCGACATCGAGAAAAACGGAGATTCCCCTGACTCCATCGCAGTTAACAATGCTGTGCTGGCTGGTGTCGTAACCGTTATCGCCAATGGTAACGCAGCGCAGAACGAAAAAGGCCGCCACTTCTACACAGCAGGCTCTCCTGCAGGTGCGAAGCTGCCAATCGCAGTAGGTGCGGTGACTTCTCCAAGCACCCTGTATGATGGTTCTGCGAAATCTTCTTTTGGCAGCAACTACGACTTCCACGTGATGGGCTATGAGACCAACAAAACTGATTTCAAAACGATCCTCGGTACAGAACCATTGCAAGTGGTCTATGCGAACCTTGGCTCTGAGCTGGACTTCAAAGGCAAAGACCTCAAAGGCAAAGTAGCACTCGTCTCCCGTGGTACACTCGCTTTCACTGAAAAAATCGCCAATGCGAAAAAAGCAGGTGCAAAAGCAATCGTCGTATTCAACGGCAATGACGCGAATGGCGACATGCAAGCTGACCTGAACAACCCAGGCCGTGAAGGACATATCAACAGCATTTTGGGCGATAGCCTGGATACGATCCCAACCTTTGACATGAAAGGTGCAGAGGGCTGGGCACTGGCGAAGCAGCTGCTTGCTGACCCTGCCAAAGCACAAACGCTTACTTTCACATTCGGTGCCAACTATCCAAAAACCGATGATAACGGCGACAAAATGGCTGGCTTCAGCTCCCGTGGTCCAATCATCGACGGCCAATACAGCATCAAGCCTGACATAAGCGCACCAGGTGTATCTGTCCTGTCTGCCAAGCCTGAATGGCTCAAATATTTCCCAGATGCCAACTACGACAAAGCGTACCAACGCCTCAACGGTACATCGATGGCAACCCCACACGTAGCTGGTCTTTCCCTGCTGCTCAAGCAGGCACACCCTGACTGGACACCATTTGATATCAAAGCAGCGCTGGCCAACACATCCGTGAGCATCTCTGATGCCAAAGGAACCCAATACGATGTCTACTCTCAAGGCGCTGGCCGTGTTGATGGCTATGCCGCTCTGAAGACACCTGCCCTGCTGCAAACCGTTGAAAAACTGACACTGCTCGACACCGACCTCTCCAAGCGCGAAGTGACCAACTACGGTGACAACGTATCCTTCGGTCTGATGGAAGCGGGCGACCGTGCTGTTGAGAAGACTCTGCAACTCAAAAACACCGGTAAAAAAGAAGTCAGCTACACCGCAGAAATCGTGATGCATGATTCTGTCACCACTGACCCATATGAGCCGGTAGCAACACCTGACGTGGATGATATCGCGGTATCCCTCACCACGGACGAGGTCGTCGCAAAAGCTGGCAAAACCACCAAGTTCGGACTCAAGCTGTCACCAACAGCCCAAGCGAAAGATGGTGTATACGAAGGGGAAGTCCTGCTCAAGAGCAATGACGGCAACCCAGACCTGCACCTGCCATTCGTCGTACACGTAGGGGATGAGCGCGAACAGACCCACTTCGGTCTTGATGAATTCTCCCTCAGCAGCGACGTGGTAAGCCCGAATGGTGACGGCGTGAACGATACCGTAGAAGCCAGCGTCCTGTTACAAGCAGATGATACCAATGTGATCGAGCTGCAAGCATGGGGCTACAATGACCGCTACATCGGTACCCTTGCTTCGATCGTGGATGAAGACGGTCTGGCACCAGGAACCATCACCTTCACAAATATCGATGGCTCCTATGTAAGCAGTGCCAATGGCTCCTACTACCCAACCCAACTCGAAGACGGCAACTACAAGCTCCGCATCGTAGCGTACAACACCGAGACAGGCGCATTCTACGAAATGTGGAAAGCACTCGGCGTCTCCAACAAAAAATCAACCAAAGCAGATGCAGCAAAACTGAAAGAACTGGTAGATGCGGCAAAACAGTCATTTAAAGCAGAAGTGACGAATACAACTGTAGTAGGCGAACCTGTCCTGACTCTCCCTGCTGACACAGCAGCCATCAGCTACAAAGTAACGAACAGCAGCAATGTTGCTTTAGTTGGAAAAGAAGGGAAATTACAGTCCTTGCCGAATGGTAAAGAAGATGTTTACCTCTACGTAACAATCGCTGCTGTTGCTGATTCTTCCATCAAGCGTACAGTGAAAGTGAAAGTAACCCTCCAACCATAATTCTTCATCTGTTCTTTTCACAAAAAGCAGTAGGTTTTACCTGCGGTCATCATGTCCGCAGGTAAAACCATTTTTTACGTAGAAAAACATATATTAAAAAGAAAGGGCTTACGTTAGACACTCTGATACTGATTTGTTATAATTATCTAGGATTTTTTTTACCGTCAGTCGAGGGAGGAATTGAAGAGATGAGTGCCATCTATGCAAACAATTATGTGATAGTTGCCATCTTCTTGCTCCTTGGCATCTTGCTTCCGGTCGCAACCGTGCATTTTGTCGGGCCGTTGCTTCGTCCGAAAAGACCGAACGAAGAGAAGCTGAAGACCTATGAGAGCGGGAATGACCCGATTGGGAACAGTTGGGTACGCTTTAACGTGAAGTATTATATTTTTGCTTTGATGTTCGTTATCTTTGATGTGGAGACATTGTTCCTCTACCCATGGGCCGTGGCGTATAACCAGTTGGGCTTGTTTGCTCTGGTTGAAATGGTCATCTTCATTACACTCTTGGTGATTGGACTGATCTACGCATGGAGAAAGAAGGTGCTCGAATGGAGCTAGATCTCAGCATGATTGAACCTGAACTCCGAGAAGAACTGAACCGTAACGTCATGTTTACTACACTTGAAACCGTCAAAGGCTGGGTGCGCAGTAACTCGTTATGGCCGCTTACGTTTGGTCTGGCCTGCTGTGGGATCGAGATGATGACCACAGGCGGAGCACACTATGACCTTGACCGCTTCGGCGTTATTTTTCGTCCATCTCCACGACAATCTGATGTCATGATCGTAGCAGGAACGGTAACCAAGAAAATGGCACCGTTGCTTCGTCGTCTCTACGACCAGATGCCAGAGCCCAAATGGGTAATCGCGATGGGAGTCTGTGCGACAGCAGGCGGACCTTACGTGAAGTCCTACCACGTCGTAAAAGGGGTAGACCAGATCGTACCGGTCGACGTCTACATCCCAGGCTGTCCGCCAAGTCCAGTGGCTCTGATCTACGGAATCAACAAACTCCAGGAAAAAATTCGCTATGAATCAAGAACTGGAAAGCGGGTGACGAGTACCAGTGAGTGAGGAGAAAAGAAAACCAACACCTGAGGAGAAAGCGGCAGCGGCTGCGGCAGCCAAAGCCAAGGCAGCACGGGAAGCGGCTCAAGCTGTAGAGGCCAAATCCGAGACGGACGAGGCTCCAAAAGCAGAGGAAGTCAATACCGAAGCGGCTGAAGCACCGAAAGCGGAGGAAGAACCGAAAGCGGAGGAAGCACCGAAAGACGCAGAAGCCCTGGCAAAAGCCAAAGCAGATGCGGCAGCGAAGGCCAAAGCAGCGGCAGCCGCAGCAGCAGCGGCGAAAGCCAAGGCAGCGCGCGAAGCGGCACAAGCGGCCGAAGCCACATCCGAAACCGCTGAAGCACCAAAAGCGGAGGAAGCACCAAAAGACGCAGAAGCCCTGGCAAAAGCCAAAGCAGATGCGGCGGCGAAGGCAAAAGCAGCGGCAGCCGCAGCAGCAGCGGCGAAAGCCAAGGCAGCACGCGAAGCAGAAGAAGGCGGAGCCACCGAAGCCGCAAGCGGCGGAGCAGATGCCGAAGCCAAGGCCAAAGCAGCCGCGGCCGCGAAAGCCAAGGCAGCAGCCGCAGCGGCGGCAAAAGCAAAAGCGGCGCGTGAAGCAGCAGAAGGTGGAGCGACCGAAGAAGGCGGAGCAGATGCCGACGCCAAGGCCAAAGCAGCCGCGGCCGCGAAAGCCAAAGCAGCAGCCGCAGCAGCGGCAAAAGCGAAAGCAGCGCGTGAAGCCGGAGGCGGTGACGCTGGTGATGCAGATGATGCCAAGGCCAAAGCAGCGGCAGCCGCAAAAGCCAAGGCAGCAGCCGCAGCGGCGGCAAAAGCAAAAGCAGCAGGTGGCGACGGAGCCGCAGCTGAAGCGGCCGCACCAAAAGCCCCTTCCAAAAATCAGCCTTACCTCGATAAGTACGTCAAGGTGATCAGCGAAAAGCTGGGTGCTGATGTCATCGAGGATTCCTATATCAACGAGCTTTCCAAAGAAGTACCGACACTCGTAATCAAAAACGAACGCTGGTTCGATGTGGCTACTCTTCTCAAGCAGGAGCCGCAGCTTGGTTTTGACTACCTGTCCAACCTGCATGGTGTCGACTATGATGACCGGATGGAAGTCTGCTGTCACCTTTATTCCTATTCCAATCGACAAAGCGTAGCTGTAAAAGTGAAGACCAACCGTGAGAACCCATCGGTCAGCTCTGTCATGAGCGTATGGGCCGGAGCCGATTGGAACGAGCGGGAGACCTATGACCTGTTGGGGATTCATTTCCCAGGACATAACAACCTCGTCCGCATCATGTTGCCTGACGATTGGGTGGGACACCCGCTACGCAAAGATTACGAGCCTTACGACGAAGGGGTGTAAACGATGAATCTCTCTCTTCCAGAAGAGTTAACAGGCAAAACGGGTTTACGCACCGAAGAAATGATTCTCAACGTCGGTCCTCAGCACCCGAGTACACACGGCGTATTCCGTCTGGTAGCCAAAATCGACGGTGAAACGATCAAAGAAGCGATCCCTGTCATGGGTTATCTGCACCGTGGAACCGAAAAGCTGGCAGAAAACCTGACCTATACCCAGATCATCCCGTATACAGACCGTCTTGATTATCTGGCTTCGATGACCAACAACTACGTGTTCTGTCATGCCGTAGAGACGATGATGGGTCTCGAAATCCCGGATCGTGCTGAATACCTGCGCGTCATCGTGATGGAGCTGCAACGTATCGCCAGCCATTTTGTCTGGTGGGGTACCTACCTGCTCGATATCGGGGCGATCGGACCGTTCCTGTATGCGTTCCGTGACCGTGAAACCATCATTGAGTTGTTTGCGGAGCTGTCTGGTGCACGCCTTACATACAACTACATGCGGATTGGCGGCGTGAAGTGGGATGCGCCTCCAGGCTGGATTGATAAAGTCTCCGAATTCGTTCAATACATGAAAAAAGAGCTGGATAACTATCACCGACTCGTATCCGGCAATGAAATCTTCGTCAACCGTCTGACAGGTGTCGGCACGTACAGCCGTGAGATGGCCCTTGACTACTCCTTGTCTGGTGTCATGCTTCGTTGTACCGGGGAGAAGTGGGACCTTCGTAAAGATGAGCCATACTCCATTTACGACCGTTTTGATTTTGATGTACCGACTTCTACTGATGGTGACTGCATGGCTCGTTATCACTTGCGTCTGGAAGAAATCGTGCAATCTCTGCGGATCGTAGAACAAGCGGTCGCTCAATTTCCAAAAGACGGCGAGATCATGGGCAAAGTACCGCGTGTCATCCGTCCACCGGCAGGCGAGACCTTTGTGCGTATCGAGGCGCCTCGTGGTGAGTTGGGCGTATACATCGCAAGCCAAGGTAAGGATAAGCCTTGGCGCATGAAGCTCAGACGTCCGTCTTTCGTCAATCTGCAAATCCTCCCAGACCTGTTGCGCGGAGAGAATATCTCCAACATGATCGCCATTCTGGGTTCAATCGATATCGTTGTTGGGGAGGTTGATGCATAATGACAAGTCTGCTCGAACAGACACCTTCCCTGCTCAACGTTGTGCTGCTTGCTTTGGCAGCAGTTGCGCTTCTCGCTGTTGTACTTGGCTTCGTTACGTATGCCATCTACTTTGAGCGAAAAATCATCGGTTGGATGCAGCTGCGACCAGGTCCGAACCGCGTAGGTCCACTCGGTCTTTTGCAGACAGTGGCCGACGTAGCCAAGCTTCTGCTCAAAGAAGACACCCGTCCAAAAAGCGCGGACAAAGCTTTGTTTGCGTTAGCACCGGTACTCGCTTATGGTCCGGCTTTTGCCGTGCTTGCAGTGATGCCGTTCTCAGAAAACATCGGATTCGCTGACTTAGGTATCGGTGTGCTCTACTATATCGCGTTGTCGAGCATTACGATTCTGGGTGTTATCACAGCAGGTTGGGCCTCCAACAACAAATGGTCGCTGATCGGGGGCTTGCGCTCTGCGGCTCAGATGATCAGCTACGAGGTTCCACTGGTCATGTCCGTGGTCGGGATCATCCTGATGACAGGCAGCCTTAACCTGCGTGATATCGTCGAGGCACAGCGCGACGTCTGGAACATCATTCCACAGTTTTTTGCGTTCTGTGTCTTCTTGATTGCAGCACAGGCCGAATTGAACCGTTCTCCGTTCGACTTGCCAGAGGCAGAGTCTGAGCTGGTTGCCGGTTATCACGTCGAGTATTCTGGTTTCCGCTTTGCGATGTTCATGCTGGCGGAGTATGTATACATGTTTGGGATGGGGTCTCTCATTACCATCCTGTTCTTGGGTGGATGGCTGCCACCGATTGAAGCACTCGGATTTATTCCAGGGATCGTCTGGTTTATCCTCAAATTCTCCCTGTACGTTTTCCTTCAGTTCTGGCTTCGTGCCACCATGCCGCGTATCCGTGCAGACCAGCTGATGTCATTTGCCTGGAAAGGTCTTCTTCCGGTTGCACTGATCAACATTCTGCTTACAGCTTTCTTCGTTTCCTATTCGAACGGCAGCTTTTGATAAGCTAAAGGGGTGAAACAAAATGCTAGGATTTGCCAAAGGTCTTGGATTCACGCTGAAAAAGCTGACCGAGAAAAGCGTCACACATAAATATCCTGATGTTCCCTACCCGTTTCCACCGCGTTTTCGTGGCATTCAGCACTTTTCACCAGAGAAGTGTATCGTCTGCAACCAGTGTGCGCGGATCTGTCCGACGGAGTGCATCCAGCTAACAGGGAAATCACATCCAGACCCTGAGAAAAAAGGGAAGATCATCGATACGTACGATATCAACTTCGAGATCTGCATCCTCTGCGACTTGTGTACAGAGGTATGCCCGACCGAAGCGATTGTCATGACCAACAACTTCGAGCTGTCCACGTACAGCCGTGATGAGCTTTTCAAAAACTTGAAGTGGCTCGATGACAACAATACCAACGTCAGGGAGGAGAACTAGATGGATGCAAGTTTGATCATCTTCTTTCTGCTCGGATTCCTGACGATTGGCGGGGCTGTCTTCATGATCAGCTTCACGAAGGTGGCCCACATGGTTATCTCCATCGGGGTTACCTTCATCAGCATCGCCGGGCTGTTCGTCCTGCTCGAAGCAGAATTCGTAGCGGTCTCGCAGATCCTGGTGTACTCCGGTGCGATCTCGATCCTGATGCTGTTCGGGATCATGCTCACCAAACATGATGCCAGCGAAGACGAGCCGTCCAAGGCACAGCCGTTTTGGCTGACGTGGATCTTCGTGGCGGGTCTGTTTTTGATTGTTGCATACGGGATCTACTCTACCAACTGGAACGTGCTTCCGCCGCGCCAGCTTGACCCGAATGTAAGCAATGTGAAAGAAATCGGTGTGGAAGTGTTCACGAACTTCGTGGTTCCGTTCGAACTGGTATCTGTCCTGTTGCTCGTGGCGCTCGTAGGCGCGATCATCATGGCGAAAAAGGAGGATAAAGACTGATGACCGTAACGCTTTCTTCCTATTTGTTAGTCGCCCTGATTCTGTTTTGTGTAGGCTTGTACGGGGCTCTGCGGAAACGTAACGCCATCATCGTCCTGCTGTCGATCGAGCTGATGCTGAATGCGGTCAATATCAATCTTGTCGCATTTTCCAAATTCGGCTTGAACGCAGCGGTGACAGGTCAGATTTTTACCCTGTTCACGATGACGGTTGCAGCGGCTGAGGTAGCCGTAGGGATTGCAATCCTGCTTGCGATGTTTAGAAACCGCGACTCGATTCATGTGGATGAGATGGATTCAATGAAACGCTAGACTTGGAAAAAGGATAGGTGACAATATGGATACGATCATGCAATATGCCTGGCTCATCCCTCTTTTTCCACTGTTAGCGTTCGTCCTGATCCTCTCATTCGGCCGTCAGCTGAAAGAGGGAGCGGCGTATGTGGGAGTGCTTCTCACCGGAGCCGCCTTCGTCGTCGCGCTGATGACGTTCTGGACACGTTTTCAAGAGGGAGCAACTGATTATTCGTTCGCAATCGAATGGCTTCGCATTGGTGACAAAGCGATCAACATGGGCTTTGAGGTCAACCAGCTGAATGCGCTGATGCTGGTGATTGTGACGTTCGTCAGTACGCTGGTGCAGCTTTACTCCAAAGGCTACATGCACGGGGACGACCGTTTCCCTGTGTTCTATCAATACCTGGCACTCTTTACGTTCTCGATGCTTGGACTTGTGATTTCTCCTAACCTGCTGCAAGTGTATATCTTCTGGGAGCTGGTAGGGGTCTGCTCGTTCTTGCTCGTCGGTTACTATTTCTACAAGCCAGAGGCAAAAGCGGCTGCGAAAAAAGCATTCATCATGACCCGGATCGGGGACGTGGGACTGTTTATCGCGATTGCGCTTCTGTTCTGGGCAACCGGTTCATTTGATTACTCGGAGATTTTCAATGCAGTGGCACAAGGCAAGGTGGCTCCTGGGCTGATTACCTTGACCGCCATCCTGATCTTCGTCGGGGCTGTGGGGAAATCGGGTCAGTTCCCGTTACATACCTGGCTTCCAGATGCGATGGAAGGTCCGACCCCAGTGTCTGCCTTGATCCACGCAGCGACGATGGTTGCCGCGGGTGTCTATCTCGTAGCTGCTTCCTTCCCGCTGTTCCTCGCTTCTGACACAGCACTCAATGTGGTTGCGTATGTAGGTGGCTTCACTGCGATCTTCGCCGCTTCCATCGGTCTTACCCAGCGCGACATCAAGCGCGTACTCGCATACTCCACCGTCAGCCAGCTCGGTTACATGATGATGGCTCTCGGTATTGCAGGTGCGGCTGGTTATGTCGCAGGTGTGTTCCATCTGATGACACATGCTTTCTTCAAAGCACTGCTGTTCTTGGCAGCAGGTAGTGTGATCCATGCTGTTCATACTCAAGATATCTTCGAGATGGGCGGCCTGTGGAAAAAAATGCGCGTGACCGGGATCGTCTTTTTGATCGGCTGTTTGGCGATTGCGGGGATTCCACCGTTTGCCGGCTTCTGGTCCAAAGAAGAAATCCTCGGCGCAGCCTATGCGGCTCATCGTATGGATCTCTTGTGGATCGCTTTGATTGCGGCAGGCTTTACCGCATTCTATATGTTCCGTCTGTTCTTCCTCACGTTCACAGGCAAAGGCAACAGCGCCGGTGTGGACAAAGCACATGAGTCTCCGGGTGTGATGACGCTCCCGATGATTCTGTTGGCTGTCTTGGCGGTCGTGGCTGGTTTTATCAACACGCCATTTGCTCCGGCCCTGCATCATTGGCTGCTCGACAGCAGTGTGGGTGGCTATATCGTGCAAAAATACGGAGAAGGTGAACATCATGCTGCCAGCTGGGTGGCTGTAGCCGCGATCCTCGTCTCCGTCGGTGGTATCCTGCTTGCTTATCTGATGTATGGCCGCCGTTCGATCAACAGTGAATCCGTGGCGAAGGGTGCTTCTGTTCTCTACACCCTGTCTTACCGCAAATACTATTTTGATGAGATTTACGAATTCGTCTTTGTCCGTCTGCTCAAGCTGATCGGTCTCATACTGAACCTGTTTGACCGCTATATCGTCGAGGGGCTTGTCAATCTCGTCACGGCGATTACAGTCGGCATCGGTGCATTGAACGCCCGTATGCAGAACGGTCAGGTTCAGACATACGGCTTGGTTGTGCTGGTGGGTGTGGTTCTGCTCGTCGTGGGTCTTACCATAAGCCTCACGCCGCTGGGAGGTGTTCTGCTTGGTTAATAATTTCCTGCTGTCGCTCTTGACCTTCTCGCCACTCTTGGCGATTCTCATCATCGCGTTCATTCCCAAAACCCAAGGTGGCGCCATCAAGCAGGTGGGGATTCTCGGAACACTCCTGCCACTGGTACTCTCGCTGATGCTGTTTGGCCGCTTTGACTATCAACAGGGCGGAATGCAATTCGTTGAAGATGTACCATGGATCTCTATTCCTGTTACCTTGATGCAGGATGGCAGTCTGTTCTCCATCACGATCGACTATGAAATGGGTGTAGACGGTATCTCGATGCCGCTCATCCTGCTCACCGCGATCATCGGTACGCTTGCAGCCGTTGCATCTTGGAACATTAAGAAGCGCCTGAAAGAGTTTTTCATCCTGTTCCATGTCCTGTTGCTCGGGATGTTCGGTGTCTTCGCTACGCAAAACCTGTTCCTGTTCTTTATTTTCTTCGAGTTAACACTGATTCCGATGTACTTCCTCGTCGGGATCTGGGGCTATGGCGAGCGGGAGAGAGCTGCCAACAGCTTCCTCGTCTACAATGGTCTTGGTTCGGCAGTCATGCTGCTTGCCTTCATCGCCATCTTCTTCTTGGCGGGGAACGTCTTGGGCACACCGACGATGAACATCGCGGAACTGACCGCAGGCTTCACCCAACCGGAGAGTCTGCTCAACCTGGCACAGAATGAAGGCTTGCGTGTCGGTCTGTTCGTAGCACTCCTGATTGCATTCGGGATTAAGCTTCCGATCTTCCCGTTCCATACATGGATGCTGAAGGTTCACGTTCAGGCTCCACCGTCTATCGTTATGATTCACTCTGGTATCCTGTTGAAAATGGGTGCCTACGGTCTGCTCCGCTTAGGGATCGGGTTCTTCCCATCCGTTGCGGCGGATTGGGCGATGTGGCTGGCGATTCTTGGCCTCATCAACATCCTGTACGGGGCTGTCCTTGCTTTCGTACAAAAAGATTTGAAAATGGTATTGGCTTACTCCAGTATCAGCCACATGGGGATCGTCCTGCTCGGTTTTGCTGCGATGAACTCCATCGGCTTCCAAGGTGCGTACTTCCAAGTGATCTCCCACGGTTTTATCTCCGCGCTGATGTTCTTCCTGATCGGCGTTATCTGGGAGCGTACCAACAGCTCCACCATCAGTGAGCTCGGCGGTCTCGCCAAACCGATGCCGTTTATCAGCGGGATTTTCCTCGCGGCGGCCATGGCTTCACTCGGTCTGCCTGGCATGTCTGGGTTTATCAGTGAATTCCTCGCGTTCCTCGGTCTGTTCAACGCGATGCCTTGGCTGGCGGCCATCGGTACACTCGGGATCATCCTCACAGCCGTCTATCTCTTGCGTGCTGTCTTGGCGACTACGTTCGGTCCGACACAGGAGCGCTTTCACAGCGTATCCGATGCCCAGCCGCTCGAAGTGATTCCGATGGTAGTCCTGCTTGGCTTTATCATTCTGCTCGGGATTTACCCGGCGATCTTGAGTGATCCACTGCAGGCTACGTTAAAAACCATCATCATCAATGTTACGGGAATAGGAGGGTAAGCGATGAACACAACTATTTTTTCCTACGATTGGAGCTACCTCCTGCCCGAATTCACCGTCCTTGGTTTTGCCACCCTGGTTTCTCTCCTAGACCTGTTTCTGGGTAAACGAATCAGCAAAACGGCGTTGGCTTGGATTGCCCTGTTAGGTGTTGTCCTGGCCGGAGTGTTTGTCGTCGGCAACATGCAGGCGCTGACTGAGCCGATCCAGTATATGAATGATATGATGCGTGTCGATGACTACGGCAATGCCTTCAAATTGCTGTTCCTCACAGGCGTCGCCTTCACCATCCTAATCTCCATGGGCTATATGCAGCAGGGAGAGGTGAAGGACACCGGGGAGTACTACTATCTGATCCTCTCCGGCTTGCTCGGTGCAATGGTGATGGCTTCCTCCGCAGACCTGATCACCCTGTTCGTCGGTCTGGAGCTTCTGTCGCTTTCTTCCTACATTCTGGTAGGTCTGCGCAAAAAGTCGCTCAACTCCAACGAAGCGGCGTTCAAATACGTCGTCTCCGGCTCACTTGCCACTGCATTCACGCTGTTTGGGATGTCGTACGTCTATGGTCTGACCGGTACGACCAACCTGTATCAGATCACAGAACGTCTGGCAGAAGCATACTCCACGGGCTTTGGCTTCATGGTACTGCTTTCCTTCGTATTCCTGATCGCAGGTCTTGCGTTCAAGATCTCTGCTGCACCTAACCACATGTGGGCACCAGATGTGTACCAAGGTGCGCCGACACCGATCGCTTCCTTTTTGACGGTCGTCTCCAAGGCAGCAGGTTTTGCGCTGATCCTCCGCGTACTCTTTACCGCGTACCGTGGGGTGATGGATCAGCAGATGCAGGCTTCCGTATTTGAGGAGCTGCTCTGGTTCATCTCCATCATCGCAGCGATCTCCATGATCATCGGTAACACCATGGCGATGCGCCAAACCAACATCAAGCGTATGATGGCGTACTCCGGGATTGCCCAAGCTGGTTATCTGCTCGTTCCATTTGCGGCGATCTCCCAATTCTTTTTCCAGCAGACTGTGTTCTATCTGTTTGCGTATCTGCTCGCAAGCTTTGGGGCATTCGCGATCATTATGGTAGTGACACAAGATCAGAAGACAGAGGATCTCAAAGCATTTGCGGGCCTCTATCACCGTGCACCGCTTACCGCTGTAGCGATGACCATCTTCATGCTGTCGCTTGCGGGTCTTCCGGTCTCGGCTGGTTTCTTCGGTAAATTCTTTATCATCTGGAGTTCGATCCTTCATGCCAACTACTGGCTGGCTGGTATCATGATCGGGACCAGCATCATCTCGTACTATTATTATTTCGGGGTGATCCGCCAGATGTACATGCGCACCGGCGACACAGAAGCGAAGCTTCGTCTGCCGATTGGTGTGGGCGTGGTTGTGCTGGTATGCTCGCTCGGTACTCTCGTATTCGGTGCGGTGCCAGATTGGGGAATTCAATTCATCCAAGCACAGCTTGATCCGAACTTCACCTTTGCGGATATGTTTACACCAGGAAAATAAGGCTGTAGAAAAAGGGACGGCAGAACCAGCCGTCCTTTTTTCTTTCTCCACAACCTTCTGCATATGATATGGTAGAGGGACAAGACAGGGAGTAATGGATGCACAAAGAAAGGAAGATGCCGCTGTGACAGGTTCATTCGGACTGAACGCCTTGTTTATGATCCTGATATCGGTTTTATGTATTGGCCTAAGCTGGTGGGCGCTGCAAGCATTCCGGTTTGATTTGTTTGTCAAAAAACCGGACGGCCCTCAAGCCAAAGCACTGCAAATCCTGCTGTCCATCTTTATTGGACACGGGGTTGCTCAGTTTCTGCTCGACTATTATGGCTCCTCGCGTATGCTCGAACAACTTTTTCGCTAGTTTGGCTGGTATAACCCTCCAGTTTTCCGTCCACACTGATGGTATATAGAAATACATGAGTACGGGACAATGTGAGAGGGGTATCGATTATGGGGAAAAATAACCGTTTGTCTGTCATGATGTTCGTGTTGATGGCTCTGCTTTTGCTTGCGTTTCTCTATCCGGTGTCAGCCAAGGAAGCGGGGGAACCATCCGTGACCAATATGCTTGAGGCATTGGAAGCGACAGGAGCAACCGCTACGGACATTACCATGCGTACCAGTGTGGCTCTTCCTTTTGTGGATAGTTCCAAGGAACTACTCGCATTGGGGCAAGAGTGGAGTAAGCGGTTATCAGTACCGGTACAATCGCAGTTAAGCAGAGAAAAACACAACGTGGTCTATCAATCTCAGGGGGTTTGGGGCAAAGCATTGCTTTCCATCCGCTTGATAGGAGTCGAGCAATCCGGCAAAGTTGGTACATATCTTGTGGTTTCTCTATCAGGGAAGCGTTCTCATTTACAAGATATAGAGAATTTACGACAATATGCGACAAATGAACTCAAAAACTCCCAACTGATTCCGCAATTTAGCACTTGTATTCGCGGAATATACAGTGATAAGATGAGTGTTGGCTGGCAGAAGGGTAAGATATTAGGTATTTTTCAAGCCCTGGGAGCCCGTGAGGTAGAGCGTCTCGAAGACGAGTCTGTCATCAGTGTTTCTGCCTACACTCGTGAGTGGCGGCCATTCATCATGACGGGCAACCAGAAGATGAATCTGCAAGTCGCAACACACGTCGATAAAAACAACCAACTAACTCGGATCACTATAGGGACACCTATCATCACAGCGGAATACTAAGCACGCGGAGGGGTATACATTGGATAAAATCGTTGTCCGCGGTGGTAAGGCATTGGCGGGAAATGTAAAAGTATCTGGCGCAAAAAACGCAGTATTACCTATTATTGCAGCAGCACTGCTCGCTGAAGAAGGGACTTGCGTCATACATGAAGTTCCGGGCCTGGATGATGTGCTTACAATCTGCGAATTGCTCAAGGAGCTGCAGGTAGCCGTTACATACCAGAACGAAACCCTTACCATTGATGCAACCAAACTTGCAAAAATAGAAGCACCATATGAGCTTGTGCGCAAAATGCGCGCGTCTTTCCTCGTCATGGGACCACTTCTGGCCCGCAAAGGCAAAGCGCGTATCGCACTGCCGGGTGGCTGTGCAATCGGCACACGCCCAATCGACCAGCATCTCAAAGGCTTCGAAGCCATGGGCGCGAAGATCGAGATCGGTCAAGGATTTATTGAAGCAGAATCGAATGGTCGCCTCCAGGGAGCGAAGATCTATCTCGACATCCCAAGTGTAGGCGCAACTGAAAATATCATGATGGCAGCGGCTCTCGCAGAAGGCACTACCATTATCGAGAACGCTGCGGAAGAGCCGGAGATCGTTGACCTGGCTAACTTCCTCAACAGCATGGGCGCAAAAATCCGCGGGGCAGGTACCGGTTCGATCCGTATCGAAGGTGTCGAAAGCCTCAAGGGATGCACCCACTGTGTCATCCCAGACCGGATCGAAGCAGGTACCTTCATGGTAGCGGCAGCGATCACCGGCGGAGATGTCTTTATCGAAAATGCAATCTATGACCACGTGAAGTCCGTCACCGCGAAGCTTCGTGAGATGGGTGTCCAAATCGAAGAAAACGAGAACGGCCTGCGTGTCTACCGCAATGGTCCGCTCAAAGCAGTAGACCTCAAAACTCTGCCGCATCCAGGCTTCCCAACCGATATGCAATCCCAGATGATGGCGCTTCTGCTTATCTCTGAGGGGACCAGCATCGTTACCGAAACCGTTTTTGAAAACCGCTTCATGCACGTAGAAGAGTTCCGACGCATGAATGCCAACATCAAAATCGAGGGACGCAGCGCGATTGTTGAAGGCGGCGCGAAGCTGACCGGCAGCAAAGTATGTGCAACCGACCTACGCGCAGGTGCATCACTTGTACTGGCTGGTCTGGTAGCTGAGGGTGACACCGAAGTATCTGGTCTGCACCACCTCGACCGCGGCTATGTCAACTTCACCGAAAAAATGCGTGCGTTGGGTGCCGACATCGAGCGCGTAAGCATGGAAGAGCAACCAAAGGCTGAAGTAGCTGAAACCAAAGCAAAGACCATCAACGTGAATTTTTCCCCTAATTTTGCCTAACAATCGATTTGGAGTGTATCGGTCCATATCATCCGATCATGATTAGAAAGAGCCCCTCCTTGCATTCGTGTAAGGAAGGGTTCTTTTTTGATAAAAGGTTTTTGATCTATAGGAAACGTATTCCGCAGCGTGATATGATAACGAAAAACAAAATGAAATGGAGTGCGCCTCAGTGGAAAAAGACAAATCCAGAGAATTGTTGCGCTTGTTAGAAGAAGACAGCCGTCTCACGGCGGAACAACTCGCTAAGCTGTTGGGTACCACCAAAGAAGATGTTGAGCAAACGATTAAGCGCTTACAAGACGAAAAGGTTATCGTCAAATATCCGGCCCTGATCAACTGGGAGCGGGTCGATGATCATCCATATGTCACTGCGATGATTGATGTCAAAGTCACACCGAAGCGGGATGTTGGCTTTGATGAAGTGGCGAAGCGGATCACCCGTTTTCCAGAAGTGAAAGCGGTCTACCTGATGTCTGGGGCAAGTTACGACTTGTCCGTTGTCTTGGAAGGGAAGACCTTGCATGAGGTGGCGAACTTCGTCTCTCAGAAGCTGGCTACTCTCGATTCTGTGGTCTCTACCGCAACCCATTTTATCCTCAAGCGATACAAGCATGATGGGATTGCTCTTGATGATCAAGACGATGATCAACGGATGGTGGTCACGCCATGACACAGTCCCAGCCGAAATCCCGTCTTGCCAAAACCGTTGATTCATTGAAACCATCAGGCATACGCCGCTTTTTTGACCTCGCTGCATCGATGGAAGGGGTCATCTCTCTTGGTGTGGGGGAACCTGATTTTGTGACACCGTGGCGTGTCCGCGAAGCCTGCATCTCCTCTCTGGAGCGCGGCTATACCGCGTATACATCCAATGCCGGGCTGTTGTCCCTGCGAAAAGAAATTGATCACTACCTGCAGGACCGGTTCTCCCTGCACTATAATCCGGAGACCGAGATGCTGATTACCGTAGGGGCCAGTGAAGCGATTGACATTGCCCTGCGCGCCATCCTCAATCCGGGGGATGAAGTGCTGGTCGTTGAGCCTTGCTATGTCTCCTATGAACCGGTGATCCGTCTTGCTGGGGGTGTCCCTGTCTTCTTACATACGACAGCAGAGAACAACTTCAAGCTGACTGCAGAAGAGCTGGAAGAAAAAATCTCCCGCAAGACCAAAGCGATCATTTTCTGTTATCCGAACAATCCAACCGGAAGCACGATGACCCATGAAGAATGGGAACAGCTGCTCCCGATCATCAAGCGCTATGATCTGCTTGTCCTCTCCGACGAGATCTATGCAGAGCTTACGTTTGCAAAGCGTCATGAGAGTATCGCCTCTCTGCCTGGGATGAAAGAGCGGACGATCCTGATCTCCGGCTTTTCCAAGGCATTCGCGATGACGGGCTGGCGTCTCGGCTATATCTGTGCACCACCTGACCTGCTCACCGGGATGCTGAAGATCCACCAATACACCATGCTTTGTGCGCCGAGCATGGTACAGATGGCAGCGATCGAGGCCCTGAAGTACGGCATGGATGATGTAGACCGGATGGTGGAGAGCTACAAGCAGCGCCGCAACTTTATGGTCGAGGCTCTGTGCGAGATCGGGCTTGCCTGCCATCAGCCGGAGGGTGCGTTCTATGTGTTTCCGTCTATCGCTTCTACCGGGCTGACCGCCTCTGAATTTGCCGAGCGGCTTCTGCTTGAAGAAAAAGTAGCCGTCGTACCAGGAGACGTCTTCGGTGACAGTGGTCGTGACCATATCCGTTGCTCCTACGCTACATCCCTCGCCCAATTAGAAGAGGCCATGGAGCGGATGGGCCGCTTCGTGAAGCGACTCTCCCAGTCCTAGCAAGTCACTTCTCTACGTTCTATCCTCTCGAATGGAAACATAGACTGTAAGTGTTCAGCACAAATCTATGTGACTCTAGTTCGGGAGGATCGAACATGAAACGCTACGTCCTATCACTCTTGGTAATCCTGCCTATCCTGCTTGTCCTCATCCCCGCCGCCCTCGTGATCTACCAATCTCCCGTCAGTCCCGTAGCCAAGCCCGTCGTCCAGATGACCAACACACCTGTCCCTGAGCCGGTTGGCAACCAAATCCCCGTCAAAGTCTATCGTACAAGCACCAAAAAGGTAGATACCGTTCCGCTGGAAACCTATATCGAAGGAGTCGTCTCCGCTGAGATGCCGGCAGAGTTCGAGCTGGAAGCGCTCAAAGCACAGGCGATGGCCGCCCGCACCTATATCGTCCGCCGTATCCAGCAAGGCAAATTTGACGATGTACCAGCAGGAGCGCACGTCTTCGATACGGTCAAGCATCAAGCCTACCTCGACGAAGCAGAGCGTCAGAAGCGCTGGGGAAGCGGCTTTGAGTGGAAGCAAAAGCGGATTCAGCAGGCTGTGCGCGAGACAGCAGGCATGGTTCTGACCTACCAAGGCGAACCGATCGATGCCACCTTTTTCTCCACCAGCAATGGCTTCACCGAGAACTCCGAAGAATACTGGAGCAAATCCATTCCTTATCTCAAAAGCGTAGCAAGCCCGTGGGACATCCAATCCCCGCGCTATGAAGAGCAAGTCACCCTGACGCTTGCTGATCTGGAGCAGAAGCTTGGTGTCAATGTCACGGCCGCCACTTCAGGCGGTGCCTGGTACGATGTCATCGAACGCACCACAGGCAACCGGATCGGCAAAATCCGCATCGGGGACAAGGAGTTCAGCGGCAAGCAAATCCGCGAGAAGCTGGGACTCAACTCCACTTCTTTTACCATGAGGCTGAACCGCGGGCAGGTCACGATCACGACACAAGGGTACGGACATGGCGTCGGCATGAGCCAATGGGGCGCCAACGGCATGGCCAAAGCAGGCAAAAAGGCAGAACAGATCGTCAAATACTTCTATCAAGGCATTTCTCTGACCGACTACAAAAAAATCATTTAATATTCCCTGTTTCCCGAGGTTTATGCGTCAGAAATCTGGCGATACTGAGGGATGAGGTGATATTAAATGGAAGATCAAAAATCTCCAAAACAACCAACTCCAATCAAACAATCAGCATGGAAAAGCTTCATGGGCAAGAAGTGGGCGTTCCCCGCAGTCTACATCTCAACCGCAGCAATCATTCTCGCATTCGTGATGTGGTTCCAAGGTAACACCACCAATGACACCATCGAGAAAGAGCAACTGATGCAAGGTGTAACCACCACGACGCCAGAAGACGAAACTGCTGCTGCGACTGACGGAGAAACTCCTGATGCGGTTGCTGTATCGGGTGCAGCTGAACCAATGGCATGGCCTGTAGGTGAAGGCATCAAGTACGACATGGGCATGGGCTTCTTCGATGACCAAGCTCCAAAAGAGCAACAGGAAAAAGCACTCGTGAAGTACGAAGACTCCTTCGTGCCGCACACCGGAATCGACCTTGTCTCCACGGATGACAAGCCATTCGAAGTGACAGCCGCTCTCGCAGGTAAAGTCACAAAAGTGGAAAACGACCCACTCGTCGGAAACTTTATCGAGATCGAGCACAAAAACGGCATCGTCTCCGTCTACCAAAGCCTGGAGAAGGTCACTGTCAAAATCAATGATGAAGTGACCAAAGGCCAAGCAATCGGGACGGCTGGCCGCAACATTTATGAAAAAGAAGCGGGTATTCATCTCCACTTCGAAGTCCGCTCCGAAGGAAAATCCGTTGATCCAACTAAATATCTGACCCAGGTGGAGACTCAGTAATTCATCTGCACCAGACACGACAACCTACAGGAAATCCGTATCCTGTAGGTTGTTTTTTTGATCATTCACTGATCCAGTTGGCCATGCTTTATGAAAAAGTTTGCAAGTTATTGGGCTGTAAGACTTGTCTATGTAGAATATGTGTCCGATCGCTCCCATATATTGTATCAGACAATTTTGATCAGGGAGGCGAGGGGCGTGCACGATTACATCAAGGAGCGAACCATCAAGATTGGGCGATACATTGTAGAGACGAGGAACACGGTTCGCATGATCGCCAAGGAGTTCGGTGTGTCCAAAAGCACGGTGCACAAAGATTTGACAGAGCGACTGCCCGAGATAAATCCAGAGCTGGCTAACCAAGTAAAGGAAATTCTGGAGTATCACAAAGCAATTCGTCATCTGCGGGGAGGAGAGGCGACCAAAATCAAATACAAGCGCAAGAACAAGAAAGTACGTGCACAGCAGGAAGAAAGTGTCTAGAGAAACTTGTGTCTGACAGAGAGGAATTCCTTGTACTCTCACGAAATAGTTCCTATGATATACTTATAGCAATGTAATCGTACAGGGAGGCCCTTTCATGTTAAGCAAAGATATCGGGATCGACTTAGGCACTGCCAATGTTCTGATCTATGTAAAAGGCAAAGGCATCGTCTTAGATGAGCCATCGGTGGTGGCTATTGATAATAAAACGAGAAAGGTTTTGGCAGTAGGTAATGAGGCATACCGCATGGTAGGACGCACACCGGGCAATATCGTCGCAATCCGTCCTTTGCGTGATGGGGTTATCGCTGATTTTGAGATCACAGAAGCAATGTTAAAACACTTTCTTGCCAAAATCGGAGGCAAAAGCCTCTTTACAAGACCACGCATCCTGATCTGCTGCCCGACCAACATCACATCCGTCGAGCAAAAAGCGATCCGCGAAGCGGCTGAGCGCAGCGGTGGAGCGCGTGAAGTCTATATAGAAGAAGAACCAAAGGTAGCCGCTGTGGGCGCAGGTATGGAAATTTTTGAACCATCTGGCAACATGGTAGTAGACATAGGCGGTGGAACAACGGATGTTGCTGTTCTGTCCATGGGTGATATTGTCACCGCCTCCTCTATAAAAGTCGCGGGCGATAAATTCGATATAGCTATTATGAGGTACATAAAGAACAAGTATAAGCTATTAATCGGAGAACGCACGGCTGAGGATATCAAAGTACAGATCGGCACCGTGTACGGTGGACGCCAGGACGAAATGGATATTCGTGGACGCGATATGGTGACGGGTCTTCCGCAAACCATCACAATCCGCTCCTATGAAGTCCAAGAAGCCCTGGCTGAGTCGGTCAGCTCGATTGTACAAGCTTCCAAGAATGTTTTGGAACGAACACCTCCGGAGCTTTCTGCCGATATCATTGATAAAGGTGTCTTTTTAACCGGTGGTGGCGCACAATTGCACGGGATTGACCAATTGCTCGCAGAAGAACTCTTAGTACCTGTAGTCGTAGCCGAAGAACCGATGATGTGCGTAGCCAAAGGAACCGGTAAGATGCTGGACTATCTGGATAAGCTTCCAGCCAACCGTAAGAAGTTTTTTGGATAAGGAGGGGTAACCTTGATTCGAGGACTGTACACAGCGGCATCTGGTATGTACGCTCTGCAAAACCGTCAGGAAGTATTGGCTAACAATCTTGCCAACGTCAACACGCCAGGTTACAAAGAAACCGAGGGCGTGATCCGTTCGTTCCCAGAGCAGCTGATTGCCCGCATCCGTGATAACCAAGTCCCTAGCATTCCAGGCGTACCGACCATGCCCGGACAACCCGTGAATATTGGCCGTCTGCACACGGGTGCTTATCTGTCAGAGTCGATTGCAAGCTTCGCACAAGGTGATATCGTCAAGACTGACAACCAGTTTGATATCGCACTGACAGATAATCTGCCATACCCGCAAGACCCTGCACGAGTCAACGACAAACCGGTGCAGCCGAAGCTGTTCTTCAGCGTGGCCCGTCTGGATGATCCAGCCAACCCGGCCCCGCAGGACGCGATTCGCTACACCCGTAACGGCAAGTGGAATCTTAATGACGAAGGCTATCTGGTCACCATGGATGGATATTACCTCCTCGATCAAAACAACCAGCCCATCCAAGTACAGGATGTACCCACATCCGCCAGTCGTGACATCACGGTTTCATCAGAGGGTGTCATCACTCTGCCTGATCAGCAGACGAGAGTGACTCTTGGCATCAAAGTAGCCAACAACCCGTATGAAATGGTCAACGACGGTGGCAACGTCTACCGTTACGGCGGTCAAGGCGAGCTGGCGAATGTCATGGACGACCCGAACAACGCAGGCTTCTTTGCAGTCCGTCAAGGCTGGATGGAGCGCTCCAACGTAGACCCGACCCGCACGATGACCGACATGATGACCGTGCTTCGCTCCTATGAAGCCAACCAACGCGTGATCAGCACCATCGATGGTACAATGGAAAAAGCAGTCAACGAAATCGGCAAGTTATAAGGAGGGTAAACCATGCTTCAATCCATGCATATCTCCACATCAGCATTGAAAAGCGTCCAGTATGCCCTCGACACGACAGGCAATAACTTAGCCAACATCGACACGGTAGGGTATAAGGGAAAAGACGCTACATTCTCTGATCTATTGACCGACACCTTGAACAAACAGCCAGACAAAGATAAGGCTGAGCGCACCACGCCAAAAGGCTTCACCTATGGCAACGGTGTCCGCATCAGTGCAAGCAAAACAGACTACAGCCAAGGCGCCGCGAAAGTGACAGAGGTGCCGACAGACCTCATGCTCGAAGGCCCAGGAGCTTTTCTTGTCAGCCGCAGCACCAACGGCGGTCAGGGCGAAGAGCTCCGTTTTATCCGCAATGGTAACTTCAAGCTGACTCCATCAGGCAGCTCCCAAGCCGGCCAAGAACTGATGAACCTGACCACCGCTACTGGCGACTTGCTCGTAGACGAACGTGGGATCGCCATCGAAGTGCCACCTGGGGATCTGAAAATCCTGCCTGACGGTACGGTCAATGTGAACGGTCAAGCGACCACTTACAAAATCCCTGTCTATAAAATGACCGATCCAAGCCAGTTTACACAGATGGGCGACAACGAATACCTCGTTCGTGTGCCGATCGACGAACTGAGACTGGTCAACCAAGATGGAGAGCCGACCCTCACCAGCATCCGTCAGGGCGCCCTCGAGATGTCCAATGTCAGCATGGACAAAGAAATGAGCAACCTCATCATCGCGCAGCGTGCTTACCAGCTCAATGCCCGTGCCCTCTCGATCGGGGATCAGATGATGAGCATCACGAACATGCTCCGCAACCGCTAATATCTCTGACAAATGGAGGACCCCCTGATATGGATCAAGCAAAAGGGAACAGCCTCTTAGGAGAAGAATCAAGCGAACAGGCATTCAAGCCCAACCGTGGCGGCTGGCCCCGTGTCGTCGCCAAGATTGTGCTTGTGCCTGCTTTGCTGTTTTTCTCATTATTGATCGGGCTGATCATCGGTTACAGTGTGATTGGGAAATCACCTGTATCAGAAGTGTTTGACTTGAATACCTACAAGCATATGTATGATTTGATTTTTGCCGGTACATAAGTTCTGACGGGATTGGATAAAAGGCCTTTCAACCGCTTGGGTAAAGGCCTTTTTCTTGTTTCTGTACAATTCAACCGGGAAAAGAGTATAATGAGAAAAGCGGTCTTTTTTACACAAATTAGAAGGCGCCACCACTTACACGCAGGCGCACGGAGGTATGTTCGGTGAATATTCCGAATGCACTCACGCTTTTTCGTATTACATTAATCCCTCTGTACCTGTGGGTTTTCTTTTCCCCGTTTCCATTCCATATAGAAATTGCCTTTGGCATCTTGGTCTTGGCGGGAATCACGGATATGCTGGACGGCTACATTGCCCGGAAATACAAGTTGATTACCACCTTGGGGACCATGCTCGACCCACTTGCTGACAAACTGATGATGTTGGCTGCGATCAGCTCCTTTTATATGTCGGAGCGGATCAGCTTGTGGGCAGCGCTCTTCTTCTTCCTGCGCGATATTGGCATGATCCTGTTCTCTGCACTGTTTCACTTCCGGGGCAAGAAAACCGTTCCGGCCAATGTGTTTGGGAAAGTCACGACTGTACTGTTCTACCTTGTTTTTACGCTGGTCATGTTTAGGCATCCGTACGGAGAGGAAACACTGTGGGTAGTTATTTCCTTCTCCTTCGTGACAAGTGCGATTTATTTGACCAAAATCCGCTTGCTCAACCGGATCGGCTAAATAAAAAAGAGCACTTCATCCAGGAAGCGCTCCTTTATTATGAACCCCATTCTCCTTTGTGGGAGTGGGGGGTATACATAGTGTATATTTCTTTGTAACATATAATTCACCAAGTAACTACTCAAATGTTGGAAATGGAGCTGAATGATTCTAATGGAACAGACTACGACTGCACGCACCACGATTTTTGACAATAAACAAATTCAGGAGATCATCCCTCACCGTTATCCTTTTTTACTGGTGGACAAGATTGTTGAGTTTGAAGAGGGAAAACGCGCGGTCGGGATCAAGAACGTAACGATCAACGAACCGTTTTTCCAAGGTCATTTCCCAGGCTACCCGGTCATGCCGGGAGTACTCATCATTGAGGCATTAGCACAGGTAGGCGCGGTTGTGCTCCTCAGTATGGAACAATACCGTGGCAAGCTTGCTTTCTTCGCCGGGATCGACGGTGTCCGCTTCAAGGAACAGATCAAGCCAGGCGACACGCTGGAACTCGAAATCGTGATGACCCGCATGAAAGGCAAGATCGGAAAAGCGACCGGCATCGCCCGCGTAGACGGCAAAATAGCAGTCGAGGGTGAATTGATGTTTGCCGTAGGAGAATAGTGAATAATTCTTGAATAACAGGTTGGTTTGCAGTAGAATTGTCACGGTGCAACATTTCACGAGACAATCACGTCTACATCTGTAGATCAAGTGGAGGCCATCATCTATTATGAAAGTGGCAAGAATCCTTGGAGTGCCTTTTCAGACAAAAGGCCGCCAAGACACCATCACAGAGCTTACCTCACGTGTACAGCAAGAGGAGCGTACCCATGTCGTCACCGCTAACCCGGAGATCGTCATGGCAGCGAATGAAAATCCAGATCTGGCAAGCATCTTTGACCAAGCCTATATTGTCCCCGACGGTATCGGAATCGTCTACGCAGCCAAATGGACCAATCTTCCTATCTATGAGAGGGTCACTGGCATCGAACTGTTAGAAGGACTGATGGAGCAAGCCAACCAGCACGGCTGGCGGGTCTATCTGTTCGGCGCTGGCCCTGAGATTAACCAATTGGCCGCCGAAAACCTTGCCAAGCGTTATCCTAAGGCACAGATAGTCGGTCGACGTGACGGTTATTTCGGTCCGGCAGACGAAATCGGTATTGCACAAGAAATTGCAGCAGCTAGACCTCATCTCTTATTCGTTGCATTAGGTGCTCCTAAGCAGGATATGTGGATTGCGAAGTACTGGGATCAGCTTCAGGTTCCGCTCGCCATGGGGGTAGGCGGAAGCTTTGACGTCATCTCAGGCAAAGTAAAGCGAGCTCCGGTGATTTGGCAGAAACTTCACCTAGAATGGCTCTACCGCCTGCTTAAACAGCCATCTCGTTGGAAGCGACAATTGTCCATACCCCGATTCATCGTTTCAGTATGGTTAGATAGACGAAAATAAAGATTCGCAATCGTATTAGAGAGGGGAAACAAAATGTCTAGTTATGTCTTCGGACTTCTGACGGCACTGGTCATCGCGTGGATCGCGACACCGTTCGTAAAGAAACTAGCTGAAAAAGTAGGCGCTGTTGACGCTCCCAACCAGAGAAAAGTACACACAAGAATTATGCCACGCATGGGTGGCTTGGCCATCTATATCGGCTTTTTGGTATCTTACTTCTTATTCGTGCAACCAATCGAAGAAACACGCGGTATCCTGATCGGCAGCACGATTATTCTCCTCACAGGGATGCTGGATGACAAATATCAGCTCTCCCCCAAATGGAAACTTCTCGGACAGTTGATCGGTACTGCCATCGTAGTCATTCCTTATGGTGTCCAGATTGGCGTCGTCAATCTGCCATTCGGTGGTGAGCTTGATTTCACCAGCGGCTGGCTTGCGCTTCTGGCTATTCCTATCACGATGTTCTGGATCGTGGGTGTAACCAATGCGATTAACCTGATCGACGGTCTGGATGGGTTGTCCGCTGGCGTATCCGCAATCGCTACCGCTACGATGGCTGTCATGGCTCTGATCATGAAGGATACTGTTGTTGCGATGTATTGCTTTGTCCTGCTCGGTGCAATCATCGGGTTCTTGTACTTCAACTTCCATCCAGCCCGTATTTTCATGGGCGACACGGGTGCTCTCTTCCTCGGATTTAATCTGGCTGCTTTATCGATCATGGGTTTTAAGGAAGCCGTATTCGTTTCCTTTATCATTCCGATTGTCGTGCTTGGTGTACCCCTGTGGGATACCTTCTTCGCCATCGTACGCCGCATCGTTAACCGCAAGCCGATTTCCAGTGCGGATAAAGGCCACCTGCACCACTGTCTGCTCAACATGGGTCTGTCCCACCGCGCAACCGTAGTGACCATCTACGGCATCAGCATCTTCTTCGGGGCATCCGCAATTCTGTTGACGCAAGCCAAAGCAGCCTTGTGGATTTCGATCATTATTATGAGTATCTTATTATTTGCGATTCACATGGCGACCGAAGCGGTTGGACTGGTAGGCCGAAAACACCGCCCGATCATCAACACCTACCGCCGACTCAAAATCAAGTACAACGCGACTCGCAGAAGCCATTAATAGAGAGGAACCACCGCACATTTCGGGTGGTTCTTTTTTTGAAAAAATTGATTTAAACTTTAATGTTTTCAACTTTTTTGCCGATAAAGAAAAAGAGAAGAGAAGTAAATCCGCACAGACGGATTTGCCAATAAGTAGGTATGATGTGGGAATTTAAGCTTAGGAGGGGAAAAATTTGCTTAAGAGGATTACGAGTGTTTTCTTGATCTTCGCGCTTGTGCTGACGCTAATTCCGTATTACCCGTCACCAGCAGAAGCGGCATGGGGAGATAACAACAAGAATCAGTCCAATTTTATCTTTCCGGATTACTACTCAAATGTGAAGGTTAACTACAAGTATGTATCGTTTCAAGGTAACCTGATCAACGTATCTCCGACCGGAATTACCTATACGGTAGCGAACAAATCTGCGGGGGTCACTACACAGAAGTCTTCCCGTGGTATTACTGTATCGGAAGACGGAACACGTATCACGATAGCCAACGTTGAATTGTTTGACGGTGAGAATACGATCACGTTTTATGGAAAACAAGGTAATGCTGACGTAATCAACACATACGAGATAACGTACATCAGCACTCCTCTTCTCTACAATCTGCAATTCACCGGTGGTGGTAAGAAGCTGCCAATCAACTCTTCTGCCGAAACCTTCATTACGAATGAAACGTCTCAAGGTGACGGAGTATTCACAATCGAAGGTAATGCACCAAACGTTACACAAGTAATCATCCGCAACGGAGAAGACTCCAGCTCTGGTATGGTTACCCAAGACTCCGAAGCTTACTTTATCGTAGGTAACATCAAACTTAACAAGGGTAAGAACACACTTATCTTCTATCTCAAGAACAACAACCAAACCATCGAGGTAAAGCGTGATATTATCTACTTCGACGGTACAGGGACATTCTACAATGTCAAAATGAAATATGACGCTGATGGTAACGGTGCGATTGCAGTTGACGAGGAACATGACCTGAGCACGGACCCTGCACTGATTAGAGATTCACTCGGAGCAGGTGCTGATGGGGCCAGACAAACCCGCAGCTCGTACGAAGGTTACATGATTATCCCGGCTGAACCGCTCAACACCAGCTTTGACCCGAATAACCCATCTGTCGTAGATGTGTTGAAAGTAACATTCGAAGATGAACTGGGGTCACGCGACAGCATTCCAGTCAATGCAGGTAATGTTACGTATTCACTGATTAACAGCACGACTCAATACCATGTATACAAATTTAACTTTAACGGGCTTTCCAGTAACCCTGCACTTCCTGCCAACAACAAGTTCGGCCTGAACAAAAAGGTGAACGTACGCTTCGAAACATACAACCCGGTATTGTCTCAAAGAAGCGGTACGGTTGTACGTGACTCACTCTCAGCGAAAAGTCTCAGCTACAAATTCCTTGATCTCAATGCACCAACCGTATCTAAGGTTGAATACCAGTTGAGTGGTTCTTCCACCTTCAATACACTCATTGACGGAACAATCCTCAATGAAAAACCAGTTACGGTACGCATGACTGTACCGAATGGGGGAAATGGTACTCCTGCGGTCCGTGTAGAATCTGTTAATGATTTTGGTAGTGTGGGTGTTGTGACGATCTCCAGTGTAACCCCAACCATTAACGGTTCAGCGATTGAATACGTGTTTACGATGAACCAACTGCCGTTTGATGGCACACAGACTCTTTCTTTCTTCTACAACAAAACAACGTATCCAGACGCAAATTTGAAAGTTAGAATTAATGCAGCAGCGGGCCCGATTCTCAAGTTTAACAAACTGACTGACGGCTTAATCTTCAAATACGACCCGACCCTGTCTAACACGTCCGAAGGCTATGCGATTCGTGACAACGGGGAAAAATACCTGATCAAAGACATCCTCGATTCTTTTAAAGGGAAAATCGAGAATGTGAACATCGTGGCTTCTGATTACACAACGGCAGATCCGGTAACAAAGAGAAAGCCAGTTACACTCACTGTGAATAACACAGAAGTAAAACTGATGCACAACGTTGCTCAGTACGCGACTGATTTCCGTAACTTCACCGTTGATGGCTCCCAATCCAACAGAGTTCTTTCTGACATGTTCCATGACGGTCAGAATACGGTGGTTTTCCGTTTCGAGAAAGATAATATCGTATACGAGAAAAAGATGATTGTCACTCTTTACTCCAACGCACTTCCAGAGATTCCAGTTGCCAATACAGAAGGCGTCTATCCGTTCAATACCGTACAGGTAAAGCCTGACCCTAAATTCGTGGGTTCCAATGGTGTGTATACCACTAAAGAAACCACGATGAAGGTGGCCGGTACATTTGACTTCATCGACCTTGGGGATGATGACGATGATGTGAAAGATACGATTCACAGTCTTTATACCGCCAACCAGAACAAGTACCTGTTTGTGATTGAAGGTCCAGATGGCTTCACGAAAACGTGGGATCTCTCCCGCAATACGTTGATGAAGGATTCCGGTACTCCATATCCGGTTACGGCAGGTGACCCTGCTAAGACTGACGTCACTGGCTTGACCGTAACTTATGACATCGAGAAAAAATACTTCTCCTTCGTATTGGGAGAGCAGGCAGTTCCAGCAGACGGAAGTAAAGCGGTTTACCTGTTCCACGTATACAACAATGGTACGAATGGTGGTTCCAAAGCTACTTTCCGTCTTGAAGTAAGTGCTCCAGGTCTTACCTACAAAGTTCTTCGTCCAATCAAAACCGGTCTGCAAAGCACGATCAACCAAAACTACATTGAGTTCGTTTTGGAGACGAAAAATGCAGACAGCGTAGTGGTGAATAAGCTGAATGCATCGAAAGTCAGCTTTGACGATGATCTCGATGGTGATATCGACACAACTGATGCTTACCGTGTGGTGATCTCAGATCTGAAGCCTGGTAAGTCCAACCGAATTACATTCACGATCAAACAAGGCACCAACACCGTAACCGACTTTATCGACGTATTCTACGCTCCATCCACCATTCCAGGTGCTCAGTTCATGGCAGCGATGAAAAACGGCGGTAAAGTATTCGAGAATAAACTCGTGTTGACCTTCCCGAAAGACACCTACCTGATCCGCAGTGACTATAACGTTCCACAAAACCTCAAAGGTCAGGTATTTAAAGAACACAACATTTTGTACGCAATCGCAAACAGTGAAGACGGCGTAGTAGACCGCTTCGACTATCTGGATTCAAGACCGAAGAACTTTGACGATACGATCTCGGATCTTGGCCGTCAGTTCAAAAACTCGTTTGACACTCACTTCATCAAGGCATCACAAGTGTACTGGATGGATGCAGGTATGGCCGATGACCCAAGCAGTATATCTCCGCAGTATGACCCATACACTTTCGGGATGCTGCCGATCATGCCAATGCCTAATCCAAGCACGATGAATCCGAAGCTCTACAATTTCAACAACGTACCAAGCGATCGTGTCCTTGTTCCAAACAAACGCGGTACCCTTGAGCTCGCCTATGATCCAAACATCGTACCAAGCGCAGCGAACCAATTGACCGTTATGCGTTATGATCCGAAGAAGTACTACTGGGAGAATCTCGGTGGTGTCGTTAACACCTCCAAGAAAACCATTAAAGTACCATTCGACAAGTTCGGTTACTATGTAGTGGCGAAGCTGAATGACTCCTTCCGCGATGTAATTCAGCATCCATATGCACGTAACCACATTGAAGCGATGTTCTCCAAAGGGGTTATCCTCTCCCGCAGTGCGATCGACTTCAGCCCGGATACAGAAACCACTCGTGGTGAATTCGCGGCCATGGTCGTACGCGCTCTGCAACTCCCGCTTCTTGATAACATCCGTGGCTCCAGCTTCGACGACGTACCAACTGATTACACCTCGACTTCTCTGTACGACTACCGTCACATTGAGACAGCGGCACGACTCGGTATCGTACGTGGTACAGATCCACGTATCTTCAATCCGCAAGGCCGTATCACCCGTCAAGAAGCAGCTGTTATCTTGGCACGCGCTCTTAAGCTCAAAACAGACACCGTACAATCGAAGATCGATAAAGACTTGCAAAAGCTCTTCAGAGACTACAACCTGATCGATAACTACGCGAAGCCGTCTGTATTGGCGATCGCGAAGCAAAAACTGATCGTGGGTTCTCCAATCGACCCAACTGATCCAAAGACCGGTTATGTCTTTGAACCGCAAGCCAACATCCTTCGCGGTGACGCTGCCATCCTCTTGGCACGCGTAATGGAAGCTCAAAAAACAATCCAGAAGATCCACGCCATTAAGTAGCACACACCTTAGAAAAGCCTTCTTTTGGGGAACTTCCAAAAGAAGGCTTTTTCCAATAAGGAAATATGATAAAATGATTGAAGGGGAGGGAACAGGATGAAAAAACGAACCATTCTGACGTCGTTAGCATTCCTCTTGCTGAGCGGTATCGGTACAGCATGGGCCGCATCAGTAAGTCCATATGGTCAATTTGGTACATACGATAAAGTCGCACTCACCATGGACCGTGCACAAGTACCGGATAAGGGTGTCATCATTGAGGGCAACCTCTATATTCCGGCTGAATCACTTCGCAAAATTGATAAACTGGCTTATGTTGTTGATAATCAGAGCTACCAGGCACACGTTTTCCTGGGTGGAAACAGTGCAGAAGTGAATAATTTGTATAACAAACTGGGTTCTTCCTACCAGACCAAGTCCAAAAGCCAAATCGCTTCTGAGATCATGGGAAACATCGCGTACGATACGCGAGGGTACCACTCTGGTATGATGCGTCAGGACATCCTCAACATCGCTTCTTTGGCCAAAGCCCTGTATAACACTTCTGAACAGATGGAAGCAGCCATTCAGCTGAAGCTTTCTGTGAACACCACACCGAACACGGCCCTTATAGAACAAGGTGTGGCCTACCGCAGTATTCCGCTTGAACTGTTAGAAGAGCGCATGGAAGTACTGGCTGAATCTTTGGGGGATAACCTGTCCTCCCGAGATGAACGCGACATGGAAGATGTCATCGATTACATTGAAGATGCACTTGAGAATAAGCAAAAATCCTTACGTGCCTTCAATGACTGGATCGAATCCTCTGACGAAGACGATCTTGAAGACATCCGTGACTACGAGGAAGATGTCAAAGACGATCTCGCAGACGCGATCCAAATCCTGATTGGTGAAGATATTCAACGCCCAGGTGTTAAGATTGATGATGACCATCTGCAGGCTGCTGTAGATGAGTGGATCAGAAAAAAAGCAACGAAATAAAGGCAACGCAAAAAGCCTCCAGAGCACATAAAACTGCTCCAGAGGCTTTTTCTTATTCTTCTTCATCCGCTTCCACTGCTTCAATCGGAACCTCGATGTATTCTTTCTCCCCAAGGACGATCTCAGCCTGTCCATTGGTCAGATCCGTCATCTGGGCAGAGAATGCATCTTCATCACCATTGGGGACCTGTACGGTAACCGATACCTTATCCGTATATTCTATAGAAGAAACTCGGTGATTCCCCAGGCGCAATTCGTTTTCTACCTTGCCCCACCAATGATAATCGATGGTGATGGTGACCGCCTGATGCAGGATATGGGCTACGATCCCTGCAGCTTTAAGTCCGGTTACGGTACCGGCTGTATAAGCACGCACCAATCCCCCGGCACCAAGCTTAATTCCGCCAAAATAACGGGTGACGACCACAACCGTATCCTTCAGCCCGTTTTTCTTGATGCATTCCAAAATCGGTTTCCCGGCTGTACCACTGGGTTCACCATCATCACTGGAGCGCTGAATCTGATCATTTTCGCCAATGACAAAAGCAGAACAGTTATGGGTAGCATCCCAGTGCTTTTTCTTGATCATCTGAATGAATTGAACGGCTTCTTCTTCCGTGGTAGCCCGCTGCGCATAGCCGATAAAGCGGGATCGCTCAATGACGATCTCATCCTCCCCGTAGCCGGCAACCGTCTTATATTGATCCAACATCAGTTTCTCACCTCATATAGAAGGATAGCCACTTTTTTGCCTAGATGCAACGAATTTGAAATCTTTTCCGCACTTGATCCGTATTAGTAGAGAAACCTTTTCATGCTCTGCACAGTCATATTTAGTGGAGGGAGGAGATATGTATATAGGGTGCGCATTCGTGGACGGGATATTTTTGTGAAATTCGTAACAATTGACATTCGTCTGACATCTTTGTGTTATATTGTGGAAGAGATGTTCCGATATAAATATTAGAACTTGTACGAAAAGGAGTTGTATCATAATGAATTTTCCTTATTCGAAGAAATCATGGGTAGCTGTAACTCTGGCCGCCTTGATGGTGACCCCAGGAGCTTCTGCTTGGGCAGCGGAAACAACGACACCAGCGACAACGAGCACCACTTCCGCTACGCAAGCAGGAGCAACAGCTGCCGCTGAAGAGCTGACAATCGACAAAGCAATCGAAGTCGCACTCAAAAACAACGTGACACTGAAAAACTTGCGGATTGATGTGGATACCTCAAGCATCAACGTACGTCTGGTCCACGATCAGGTGCGCGAGCTTCCATCTGAGTTCATCACTTCTTTAAGTGCTGCCCAGCAAAAATACGTACAAAGTGCGAAGGTAGACCTCGTCAAGAAGGTAAATGACCTTTCACTGAAATCTGCGGAGAGCCAAATCAAGCTGGGTGCTGAAAAAGCGTTTTATGACTATATCAACGCACGAGCAGACCTGGAACTGAAAAAGCAAAGCCTCAAGCGCGCAGAAACCAACCTGAAGATTGCAGAAGCAGCCTTCAAAGTGGGAACCCGCGCGAAAACAGATGTGCTCACGGCACAAGCGGGTGTAGCAGGTGCACAGGCATCCTTAGCAGCAGCAGAAAGCACAGCGGAGATTAAACTCCTGGAACTCAACAAGTTTATCGGTGCAGAACTGACGAAGAAATGGACACTGATGAACAAGACACATACAGAAAATGTGGCTCTTAAAGTAGAAGACGCGATTGCAGAAGCCCTGAAGAACCGCGTTGAGATTCTGTCCAAGGCAGAAGAATTGAAGATCGCGCAACTGGACATTGAGCTGATCAAGAAATACTCCGCTCTCTCCACCTATCCGGGTCAATTGAAACAAAACGACCTTGAAAAGGCCCAAATCGCAATCGAGCAGACCAAGAACGACATTACCGTAGAAGTGCTGCAAGCCTATCACAACCTCAATTCTGTGAAAAGCCAGATCGAAGCATTGAAAAAAGGCAAAGAGGCGGCAGCAGAAAGCTTCCGTCTGACCAAACTGCGCTTTGAGAATGGTCTCGCTACTTCTATTGAAGTAATCGGTGCAGAAGAGGAGCTCTCCAAGTCAGAGAACAGCCTCCAGACCGCCATTCACAACTACAACCTCGCCCTGATCAATTACGAGAACGCTACAGGCAAATAGGCATTTTTCAGAGAAAGGGGAGCACTGGCACTGTTACCAATCATATAGCAGTGACTTTATCCCTAGGACTCTCTATAATACAAATTGTGAGGCGGACATGAGAGCCTCTGAAACACAAGAAACACACGAACGAAACGAAAAACAAGATGCTAGACTTGTCCGTTTTGAGCTTGCCTCAGATTGGACACGATGGAAAAAGGTTAGCGATGACTTCGCCGACAACCTCCACTATAATAACAAGTGTGAGGCGGGCGAGTGAGTCACACAGCCAAGTAAAATCAAGCCTCAGAAAAAAACTTTAAAATTTTTCGCCAGGCACCGCAACTTTTGGTCAGACGAAGCGTTTAATAGAGTGTCACAGTGATTACGGAGAAATTCCTTAAAAAGGATTCACGAACTCTAGCAACTATGTTACACTAGTAACTGTTGCATTTTAAAACAAGGCAAGATTAATAAAAAATCAGCTTGTTTAGATGCGTATCCTGCGAAGGGAGGTGAAACGCGCTTGCAGGATTCGGGCTTTAAAAAGAAAGATAAATGTAAATTCCCATCAAAAGATAATTCTTTTTACACTAGAGGAGGAGAACCTAAGGTTATGAAAAAGGTTGTTAATAGCGTACTCGCAAGTGCATTAGCATTGTCTGTAGCTCCTATGGTTGTTGGCGCTGAAGAAACTGCAGCTCCAAAAATGGATGCAAATCTCGAGAAAGTTGTAAAGCGCCTTGAAGCACTTGGTCTTGTTCAAGGTTATGGCAACGGTGAATACGGCGTTGACCGTCAAATCACTCGCGCTGAGTTCGCAACTCTCGTTGTTCGCGCTCGCGGTCTTGAGTCCGGTGCGAAACTGGCTCAATTCAACAAATACTTCAAAGACGTTAACTCTTCTGACTGGTTCGCAGGTTACGTAAACGTAGCTAACGGCCAAGAAATCATCAAGGGTTATGAAGATAAAACTTTCAAAGCTGGCAACAACGTAACTTACGCTGAAGCTGTAGCAATGCTCGTTCGTGCACTCGGTTATGAGCCATCCGTAAAAGGTACTTGGCCAAATAACTACATCGCGAAAGCTTCTGAACTCGGTATTTCCAAAAACGTAAATATCGATGCTAACAAAGCTGCTACTCGTGGTGACATCTTCAAAATGCTCGACAACTCTCTGACTGTCGACATCATGAAACAAACTTCTTTCGGTTCTAACAACGACTACCGTGCAGTTGAAAACGTAACTCTCCTGTCCGAATACCTCGACGTTGAAGTATACGACATGGAATGGGCACGCACTGACGATAACGAACCAGGCGATCTGCCATTCGTATCTAACGTACCTGTAACTGGTCTTGGTACCCTCAAAGGTAACGAAGTTGAGTTCTCTGCTCCTTCTAACTCCATCAAAGGTGCTAAATACAAAGTTGCTGACGGTATCAACCCTAACGACTTCGCTGGTCAACACGTTCAAGTTTGGGTTAAAGAAGGCCGTGAAAACGTAGTAGTATGGATGGAAGGCTCTGAAGATGAGTCCGTAATTAAAGACACCATCTCTGACTTCTACTACAACGGTAAAGTTGTTGATGAAGAAGCAGACATTAAAGACATCAACAAACTCGAACTCAGCAAACTCGAACTCGAAGTTGGCGAAGGTAAAAAGTACGATTTCGCAGACGATGCGAAAGTAACTTTCAACTTTGAGCGTTTCAAAAATGCTGAAGATGCACTCCGCGAAGTAATCGCAGTATCTGATGCATTCTCTATCAAAGCTGTTCTGAACGACAGCGGCGAAATCGCGTACCTCTCCGTAGTTGACGATCGCACTGCTGACCAAAGCAGCCGTGATTACAACAAATTCGGTTCTGAAGTAATCGAAAAAGTTGACGAGAAGAAAATCACTACTCTCCAAGGTACTAACTTCGATGTGAAAGACAAAGAAGAAGGTAAAGACTACCTCGTATTCCTCGACGGTAAACCAGCGAAATTGGCTGACCTGAAACCAATGGACGTATACTCTGTATACTACGCTGATGGTAACCGCGACAAATACCTCATCTTTGCTAACCGCACTGTTGTAGAAGGCAAAATCGATGAAGTATATGCTCACAACACTAACGACAACCGCATCAAAATTGGTGATAAAACCTACCGTTTCCGTAAAGCTTCCTTCTCTGAAGATGGCAACGACACTGTAGAAGATATCACACAAGAAGATATCCGTGACCTCGACGGCGTAGAAGTTAAACTCTACCTCGACCCAACTGGCCGCGTTCGTCACATCGAAACTAAATCCGATGTTAACGATCGTACTTTCAAAGCAATCGTAACAAAAGCAGCTGTTTACGATCAATTGGAAGACAAATACTCCTTCAACGTTTACACTGAAAAAGGTGCTAAACAAACTATCAAGCTCGAAAAAGAAGACATTGAGAAATACGTTTACAACACCACCACTAAGAAAGGTGAGTTCGACGAAGTAACTTCTGCTGAAGCACTCTCTCTGCTCACTCCTAAGAAGGACACTCCTGCAGTAGTAGAAGTTTCCCTCGATTCTAAAGGTGAAGTAGACAAAGTTCGCATCTTCAACACCGCTAAAGGTGCTGGCGAAGGCGTTCGTGAAGACGAAGAACTGACTGTTGGCTTCCTCTCCAACGACGATTGGGATAAAGCAGCTGACGAAGACGATCTCGTACTCACTCACAACGGCCAATCCTACACTGTAACTGACGACACCATCGTATTCGATATGACTGGTGAAATCAAAGAAGGCAACCGTCGTGAACTCGAAGACGCTTCTACTGCTAAATTCAAATCCATCGCTGATGACGATGACATCTCCGTTTACTACATCGTAGACGAAGATGATAACGAAGTAGATTATGCATTCGTAACTGCTGGCGATTCCATCTCCGCAGACAAAGCATACGGCCTCGTTAAGAGCGTAAAAACTAAGTCCGATGGCGACACTTATGTAACTTTCGTTGCTAAAGTTGACAACGAAGTGAAAGAAGTTGAGTTCAAAGTTGACGGCGACCTCGACGATGCTGACGATGCTGACCTGAAACGTGCTAACTTCGTTCAATACTCCCTCAATGGTTCTAACGAAGTAGATCCAGAAGACGTAGTAGTAATCGTTGACACTCAAGGTGAAGAGCCAGAATTGACTACTGTTCTCGAAGATGCAGAAGATGCAGAACTCGATTTCGTAACAACTGGTCTGATCACTGATGTTGATGGCCGCACCCTCAAACTCGAAGGTCTTGACAAAGACGGCAAGAAAGTTACTCGCACAGCTGTAACCTCTTCCGCTACTGTATACTTCGATTACACTGAGAAAATCGACGGCGTTGAAGAAGGCGACTACGTAGTACTCGTTGACTCCGATGACGACGGTTCCGCTATCGACTACGTAATGTGGATCACTGATGAGGATGAAGTAGAAGACTACAGCTACGACATGAGCGATTTCCTTGCTCAAGACGATGTAGTAGTAACTCCTCCTCCAACAACTGGTGATGCACCTAAGTACGCTCAATCTTCCGCAACTAAGAAAGACGTACTGATCGCTAACCAATACACTGTAGCTGGTCAATTCGACAACTACACTGATGGTACTGCGAAAATCACTGTTGGTACTAAAACAGCAGACGTAACAATTGAAGAAGACGGTACCTTCACTGTTGATGTACTCGTTAAAAAGACAGAAGTTATTTCTTCTTACAAACTCGTTCTCACCCAAGGTGGTAAAGAGTATACCTTCAACGGTAACTTCCAACAATAATCACTCTTTGGTGAAGATATAATCATCAGCTAACTACTTTAAATGGATCAGAGGGGTTTTGCCCCTCTGGTTCACTAAATATCATACTGATGGTCAAGCATTACCTTATACGACAGCACAGATTAACAAGGCTCTTATAAAATTTTTTTGGAGGGGTAGTACGTGAAAAACAAGAAGCTTCTGCTTTCTGTATTATCAACCGCATTGGTTAGCAGCATGACATCTGCAGCTTTCGCACACCCACAAGCTGGTATCTATATCGGTGGAGAAGTTGCGAAATTTTACTCTCTCGACGCTTACCTGTCTGACGCTAACTTTGACGTAGCACTCGATGAAATGATCGCTGATCCATCCGCTGCACTCTTCGTTGACGAAAACGGTTATGTAGCTAACATCTATGACCTGCTCACAGCTGAAGACGCATACGATGCACTCCACTTCGGTACAACTGAAGACTTCGATGCACTTGGTGCACTCGACGGTTTCACTTCTATCGACGAAGAGGGTAACGAAGGCGACATCTACGATCCAGTAGTTGACGTTGAACTTCCAGGCGTTGACACTATCGAAGTTACTGCTTCCGGCGACAACGAACTGACTGTAGGCGATGCTAACGATTCTTCCCTCGTTCTTTCCGCTGTAGCATACGATGCAGACGGTAACGAAGTAGATGCTGAATTCACTTTCGAAACTTCTAACGCTGCTGTAGCAACTGTAGATGCTAACGGTAAAGTAGAAGCTAAAGCTGAAGGTACAGCTACTATCACTGTTAAATCTGGTGATGTATCTGAGACTTTCGTAGTGAAAGTAAACCCAGCTGCTACTCTTCAAGTAACAGGTGTTTCCGCTCTGAATGCGAAAGAAATTCAAGTGAAATTCAACAAACCTGTTGATGAAACTTCTGGTAGCCTCGCGTTCTCTTACATTGCTGACGCAAGCAGCACACCAGCTGTAGGCTTCAAGTTCGTTGATGCTCAAACAGTTGTAATCACACCAAATCAAGATACAGTATTCTTCGATGGTGAGTATGCACTTACTTTCTCCAACTTTAAAGACCTCGATGGAAAAGTTATGGCTTCTTACTCCACAGTAGTAAAAGTTGCGGACACTGTACGTCCAACTGTAGCTAAAGTTGAGTACAAAAACTGGAAAGAAGCTACTGTAACTTTCTCTGAACCAATCAAATCCCTCGGAACTGTGTCTAGCAGTGACGAATCTAAGGTGTCTTCCCAGACTGCCCTGACTCTTTCCGCTGATCGTAAAACTCTTACCGTAAACCTCACTAATGCGGATGCAAACACAGATTACACCCTTAGCTTTATCGGAGCTGTGGACTATAAAGACAACTTTATTTCTCCAAACCCTGTAACAGTTACCGTTAAAAAGGTTCAAACTGAAACAGTTCCCCCAGCAATCGTAAGTGTTACTCCTGTAAACGATAAGAGCTTCAAAGTAACATTTACCGAAAAACTCTCTACAACTCCTGCGATCTCTGTAGAAGGTTTCAATGGTACAGTAGACATTGACGGTACTAACAACCCTGAGTACCTCGTAACACTCGAGAGTGGTATTGAAGGTCTTCAAAAAGTATTAGTTGCTGCTAACTACGAAGACTTCAATGGTAATAAAGGTGGGGCTTACTCTCAACTCGTTACCTTTGCTAAAGATAAAGTAGCTCCAACCGTAGATTCTACCCGTGTAGAAAAAATTGATGGCAAAGAGCACTTGGTAGTAGTGTTCAACGAAAACGTTGATGTTACTAACCTCTCCTCTGAAACAGTAACTGTTAAAGGTAAGCTTGTTTCTAACTACGTTGAAACTGATGTAGAATTTGCTAACCTCGTACCAGTTGCTTATGGTACCGCTAAAAACGCTATCGCGATTAGCCTGAACGGTTTCGCACCTGGCGCTTACACTGTATCCCTTACTGGTACTGTAAATGACCTCAGCCTGAACAACTTCGCTCAGAAAGACGGCGTAACATTTACTCGTACCGCTGATACTGATCTTAGCGAAGGTTCCGTAACTGCTATTGGTTACGACAACCTCAACACTTCCGCTACTGAAGCTGACAACAACGTTATCTATGTATCTTTCGACAAAGTACTTGATGCGGCTTCTGCACTCAATGTTGCTAACTACACAGTAGAAGGTACAAGTGCTGTTCAAAGCGCGATCTTCGTTAAGAACTCTGTAACTACAGACGGTGTACCTGCTTCTATCGTGAAACTTACCTTGAAGCCTGGTACATTCAACCTCTCCGGTGAGCGTCTTGTAACTGTTAAAGATGTAAAAACCGCTACCGGCGTTGTGATCCCTGCTACTACTAAGAAGTTCAACTTCGTAGAAAACGTAGCTCCAACTATTGCTTCTGCAGTAGTTACATCCGCTGACGAAATCACAATCACTTTCAGCGAGTCTATGAATGGCACTTCTATCACTGACTCCGCTGCTGACTTTGGGGTATTCGTTGATGGTCAAGATTGGGCAACTGTAGCTGGTGCTACTTACGGCACAGTAACAGAAATCGCTGGTGCTACTGATAAAGTATACGTACTCAAACTTGGTCGTGCATTGACTGCTGAAGAGTACGCTAAAAACATTCAAATCAAACCAGCAACAACTATTGACGCAACTGATGCTAAGGGTAACAAACTTAGCTTCACTTCCCAAAACGTAACAAGAAACTAAATCTTTATTAAAAAGGGAGTCTGTTTAACAGGCTCTCTTTTTTTATTGCTTTTTTCCATCTTTTATCTATTCTTTATCAAACTAACAGGACATATTCTACATCGATTGTGCTAGAATAATAGTATTTGGGTTGACTATTTATAACGGAGTGGAGGAAAAAGAGATGAAAAAACTATACATCAGATTATTAGTAGTATTGACTATTTGTTCATTTTCTATAATCGGTTGTAGTAATGCCGAGACAGGGACTGCTAATATAAACGGCAATTCAGCTAGCGATACTGTTGAGGAACAGTTTATACAAGCAGTTGCGTTATTGGATCAAGGTAAATTCACTGAAGCAAAGCCAATCTTGGAAAGCTCTATGAAAAAAGACCCTGAGAATGGCCGGTATGATTACTTTTTAGGAAATGGCTATCGTCGTGAAAATGACCTTGAAAATGCTCAGAAACATTATCTGGCTGCTATTGAGAAGTCGCCTGAGATCATTGAGGCCTACAATAATGCGGTAGGGATTTATATGTACAAAGAGGATTTAGATAAGGCTTTTGAATTAGCAGATAAGGGACTTGCTGTGCAAAGTGACTTTTTGGAATTGGTCATGAAAAAGGGACAGATCCTTTACTTGAAGACTAAATATGAGGAAACGATCACAACCCTAACTCCAATTGCTACTAATCCTAATTATTTTGATGCGGAACGAATTATTGGATTGAGCTATCTACAGTTGAAGAAGAAGAAAGAGGCAGTTGAACATTTGAATAATTACTTGAGTCTCGCACCAGATGGTTTAAAGGCAAAAGAAGAGATCAAAGCCTTCTTGCAACAAAACGGTTTAGCGAAGTAAGCGAGAGTGGTTTCGTGAAATAAATGGTGGGTCTCGGTTCGGAGGTAAAACATGAAAGGTTATTCCAGATGGATTGTCTTATGTCTGATTACATTGATCGTTATCGGTTCTTCTTTTGAGCAAGCCTTGTTTTTTGATAAGAGAATGTACTTGTATGAGGTCATGATCAGTGGTTTGTTGCTGGTTGTCGGGATTCTGGCTTGGAGGTTCAAAGAGATAGGCAGACTGATTCCTTATACGGTTGCGGCTTTGATTCCTTTGAGTTTTTTGCTGTCTTTGTTCCAGGCCGAGACATTGGAAGGTGGCCTTAACTATGTGTTCCGCTGGGGTACGTATGTCTGCCTGTTCCTTATCCTCATGTGGATTCGAAGTGGTGAGGATCAGAAGGCTCAGAAGGCTGATGCGGGACGGGTATTGGGAAATGTCTTTCACGCATTTGGATTAATCTTAGGCTTCTTCGCTCTGTTTGGTCTGTGGGGCTGGGTGGAGTATAAGGATATTGTGCTGAATGGCCGACTGACAGGTGTGTTTCAGTATGCGAATACATTTGCCGCGGTGACCTGTGCGTTCTGGATCTTTGGTCTAGTGATGTTGAGTAAGGATGACGGGAAAAACAGACTGTGGATGAATGTGTTCTATGCATTGCCGTTGGTGGCTTATAGTGCTGGTCTGTTCCATTCGTATTCACGCGGTACGATGCTGCTGTTCCCGGTGGCTTGGTTGATTGGTTTGGCACTGCTGAAGGGGAAGAAGCAGGTGCGCTATACATGGTATACCGTGCTTAGTGTAGGGATTGGCTTCTTGGTCTATCAGCAGAATGAATCGATGACCGCACAAGGGGCAACACATCCGTCTCCGGTGTACTCTGTGATTGGGATAATTGGGTTGGTCTTGTTGGTCACGCTGACTCCTTATTTGGTTAAGCTGGTCAGTACTAAAGTGTCTGGATTGAACCGACTGAGTGGCAAGTCCTATACCAGATGGATCTTGCCTGGACTGCTTGTGGTGATGGCTGTTGCGCTGGGTCTTGACCTGAAATATCAGGGCTTGGTGTATCAGAACCTGCCGGAGGCGATGCAGAGCCGTCTTGCTGATATCGACGCGGATACCAACAGTGTGATTGGCCGTACGAATATGTATGATGATGCTCTGAAGATGGTGGGAGATTCGCCGTTGTTAGGATACGGGGGACAAGGTTGGGAGATCGTGTATACGAGATATCAACAACTGCCGTATTTGAGTAATGAAACGCACAGTGTCTATCTGGACTTGCTGATTAGTGGCGGTATCGTGGGATTGGCTGTCTTTGCGGGAGTGATCCTGTTTTATCTGGCACGTATTCTCATGGGGATTCGAAATGAGACAGATGAGAATCAGAAGCTGCTCGCTATCGCTTCGGTTACGGCGCTTGCGATGCTTTTGATGCATGCGGCGATTGACTTTGACTATTCGTTTGGGACTGTTGGATTGATTACCTTCTGGTTGATCGCGATGGCGTTGCCGGTGGCCTCGGTCAAGGCGGGAGCGAACGAGGAGGCGAAGGGCGGTCAGAAGGTGCCGCTCGTAAGACAGGTGCCAGTCGGAAAACAGGTGGCCTTCTACGCCACACTTGCTTTGGTGATCGTGCTGGGCGTGTATGAGACACGATTCTATCTGGCAGAGGAGGCCGTGAGCTCGCTTCAGGGGAAAGTAGCTTTGACCGAAGCAGCGGATAAGCTGGAGCAGGCTGTGGCCTATAATCCGTATTCGACGGCGAATCAGGTTAAGTATGCCGAAGTATTGGCGATGATCTATCAGCGGAAAAAGGATGAAAACGTAAAGCCTGTAGCGATCAAGCAATTGCAGGATTCCGTTGCCTTGGAGCCTACGAATTCGGTTCTGCACTATCTGGTGGCATCGAGTTATATCAAGCTTCAAGAATGGCCGAAAGCCATTGAGTTGTATCAAAAAGCGATTCAATTAGAGCCTTTCAATAACACGTATTATGGTGCGCTGATGCAAGTGTTTTCCGAGGTGGGCATCGAGTATAAAAAGGCTGGTGACCTGAATCAGGCGAAGGCATATGCAGATCAGACGATGGCTTTATACAAGCAGTTCCAAGAGAAGATGGGTCCGTTTGCGGGGCAGGAAATACCGGACCGTCGTCAGCTGGATCTGCCTCAGACGGGCTATATGGCCTTAGGAAAGAGCTTTATGCTAGAGGGGCAGTATGCTGAAGCACAAAAGGTCTTGAGCCTTGTAAACGACCCTCAGTTCGCCCTGGATGCGAAGGCATTATCAGCGGTTCTTCTTGAAAAGACGGGTCGTATGCAGGAAGCCGTGGAGCTGATTAATGCGAATCGTGCAGAGGCGGTTTTCCAAGAGAAGCTGGCTGGCTATCAAACCATATTTCGAAATTAAATCATCATAGCAAAAAGGACTCTCTTCATGAAGAAGGGAGTCCTTTTTTTGATTGGTTACAAATACTGACCGATGAATCCGATCGGGGGAGTCAATCTGATGGGACTTGTTTGTTTAGCTGGAGTAGCCGTTAGGATTGTTCTTATGCCAGTTCCAGGCGGTTTGGATGATCGTGTCGAGGTCACTGTAGCGCGGTTGCCAGTTGAGCTGTTGTTGAATGTCGTCTACTTGGGCTACCAGGCTGTCAGGGTCTCCTTCGCGGCGTGGGGCGTCCACAACAGGAATCGGATGTCCGGTGATGCGTCTGGCGGTCTCGATCACTTCGCGGACAGAATAGCCCTGCCCGGTGCCGACATTGAAAGCCCGGCTTGGATGACCGTCGTTGAGAGCTTGCAGGGCGAGTACGTGGGCTTCAGCCAAGTCGAGGACGTGGATGTAGTCGCGGATACAGGTACCGTCTGGTGTGTTGTAGTCGTTGCCGAACACGTGGATGGCTTCACGCTGCCCCAGTGCGGTCTGTAGTACCAGTGGGATGAGATGGGTCTCAGGCTGATGATCCTCCCCGATCGAATGATCCAGGGAAGCACCTGCAGCATTGAAATAGCGCAAGGCGATCCATTGCAAGCCATATGCTTTTTCCAGCCATTCAAAGGATTGCTCGATCATCCACTTGGACAGGCCATAGGGATTGATGGGAGCTTTCGGTGTCTGCTCGGAGATTGGTACGGTTTCCGGCAGGCCATAGACGGCTGCAGTCGAAGAGAAGACGATTTTTTTGACGCCGTTTTGGATGAGTGCGGAGAGGAACATGCCGGTTTTGGCTGTATTCTCATGGAAGTAGAGATCTGGGCGGGTCATCGATTCACCGACGAGGCTGCGTGCGGCGAAGTGGATGGCTGCATCGATCTGATGTTTTTCAACGATGGTGGTGATCAGTTCCGCATCGCTGATATCGCCTTGGTAAAAGGAATCGGTCAGGACAGCACCGTGGTGGCCGGTAACCAAGTTATCCAATACGACGACGTTATATCCTTTTTCGAGCAAAACCTTTACGGTGTGGCTGCCGATATAGCCTGCTCCGCCTGTGACTAGTATGGTTTTCAATCTACATTCACTCCGAACCGTTTAGAGTTGTTTGAAGAAGAGCTTTTTTGATCGTTTCATCGTTGTGTACGAGGTCGACGAGGTAGCGGGTAAAATCATGCTGCAGGTCTTGACGCATGAGGGCGAATTCGACGGTAGCCTGCAGGAAGCCGAGCTTGTCTCCGACGTCGTAGCGTTTGCCGGAAAATTCGAGGGCGGTCATGCCTTTGACTTTGGCCAGCTCTTTCAATGCGTCCGTCAGCTGGATTTCACCGTTGGCTCCCGGTTGTGTCGTCTCGAGGTAGTCAAAGATCTCTGGTTGCAGGATATAACGGCCCATGACAGCCAGATCGGACGGTGGGTGAGAAGCAGGTTTTTCGACCAGATCGAGAACGTCTGTCCGGTTGGCGATCTGTTGGCCGGGGGAGACGATTCCGTATTTGTTGGTTTCAGATAAAGGAACACGCTGCACGCCGATGACTGATTGTTGCTGTGCTTCATAGACGTCAATGAGTTGTTTCAGACAAGGAACCTCGCTGTGAATGATATCATCGCCGAGCAGAACAGCAAACGGCTCATTACCGATGAATTTGCGGGCACAGTAGACGGCATGGCCCAATCCGAGCGGCTCCTTTTGGCGGATGTAGTGGATATCGACCAGATTGGAGATGCCTTCTACGATCTCTAACAGGCTGCTTTTCTTGTTTTCCATCAGGTTCATCTCTAGTTCAATCGAGCGGTCGAAGTGATCTTCAATAGCTCGTTTGGAACGGCCGGTGACGATGATGATGTCTTCGATTCCAGACTCGATGGCTTCTTCGACGATATATTGGATGGTTGGTTTGTCGACGATGGGGAGCATTTCTTTGGGCTGGGCTTTGGTGGCTGGCAGGAAGCGTGTTCCAAGGCCTGCTGCCGGTATGATAGCCTTTTTAATCATTCAGACACCTCAATTGTTATATATCGTTTGGATCGTTTGGATAAAAGTATCGTAGCTGTAGGTGGTCTGATGTGATTTCAGCGCACCTTGGGACAGAGCCTGTGCCACTTCGGGCTGTCGCAGGACGGTCAGGGCGTGTTGGACAAAATCATTCTCATCATGGGCGAGCAGTCCGTTCTGTCCGGTAATCAGGTCGCGATGAGCGGTGATATCACTTGCGATGATCGGTGCTCCGAGTGCGAATGCTTCAAGGATCGAGAAAGGCAGTCCTTCCCACCTTGAGGTCTGCAAGAAAAGCCCTGCTGTCGCTACATGTGTAAGTACTTCTGGGTGAGGCAGCCAACCGGTAAAAGTGATGTTGGCCCCCGTCTCACGGTCCAGCTGTTCGCATGCGGAGCGCAAAGGCCCGTCTCCGATCCAAACTGCCTCGATCTCAGGCAGGAATTGACGCAGTCGGGCGATTATACGAATAAACAACAGAGGATTCTTCTGTTCGTCGAGCCGTCCAACTGCGACAATCCGGAGGGGGCTACGCTCTTGATGTTGTGGGACGTGAAGGTCTAATGCATTTTCGAGCAAGATATTCTCGCCAAAAGGATTCAGCATACGCGCGAAACGATGCTCACTCTTGGAGCAGGCGATGATGCCGCCGCGTACCTGACTGAGGACCAATTCAGCTGCAAAATAGACAGCGCGCTTGAGGAAGCCTTCACTGTTCATTAAAAAGCTGTAGCCATGCGGGGTGTAATAGACCTTGGGTTTACGTAACAACCATGCAGCCAGACGCCCCAGAAAACCAGCTTTGGAGGAATGCAGATGGATGACATCGGGTTGAAGCTCGCGCAGATACCGATAGAGCTGGCGGATGGTATCCCAATCCTTGGCAGGTGAGATCTGCCGAACCATCGGGAAATGAACCAGACGCACATGAGGAGCGAACAGCTCACTCAGATTATCAGGGGTCACATCACGATGAGAATAGAGAATGGTGTGCGAAAGATCGGAGCCACCTGCATCCTTGGTGAGCTGGAGCAGGTATTTGAGCACACCGCCTCCTGTTGCTTCTACGATATGAACAATATGTTTCACAGCGGCCTCCTCTCTTCACTTAGCTGCCGGACCGGATGAGGGCTTGTAGCATGACGGATTCGATGTGCCGCAGGGAAGGCGCTTCTGACAGGTCCCCGATCCAATAGAGCTGCTCTCGGGGCACACCTTGCTGCTCTAAGCGACACATCAGGTTTTTTCGTGTGCAGAGGAAGACGTCAGTGGGATGTGGAGCAATCACCTGTGAGAAGAAGCTCTCCTCTGTTACCAGCAGGCCGACAGGGGCTGTGGGGTACAGGGTGCGGTCTGGGCAGGCATCATTGGTCAGAATCACATCAGGTGTGAGGGCAGATGCGTCTGTATGAAGCTGGTGACCAAAGGTTTGAAGCGGATTCAGCATAGAAAGTGCGGTTGTATCAGTCTCTGGCTTCCACGGTGTATGGATCTGCAGGGATTTGGTCTGGATCATTTGGATGACCGCCTGCTTGGGGGCTGGATCGAACAGCTTAGCAGCGATCAGGGCAGAGATCGCCCCCGCTAGATTGCTCAGCTCCTCTACATAAAAGGCACGGATATGCAAGCGGCGCAGGAGCAGATAGGCATCATGGTCGGTTGCCAGATAGACCACAGCCTCGTCAGGAACGATCTCATACAGGCTAGGATGATCATGGTCAACCAGTACAATCGTAAGCCGTGGTGTCACAGGAGGAATCCCATGGTGTCTGCCAAAGTCAGTCACTACGATGGAGTCTTCAGTAACAGGCTGGCCGCTAGTGGTTTGGCACCAGGTCGTAAGCTCATCTTTTAGGACATCGTAGTGTATGGTAAAGGCAGGCTCAAGGATCACCTGTTGCTTTTTCAAAAACTGTCCGCGTAGATCGACCCGCTGCAGTAGGTTTTTCGCCTTCTCCGCGATCCGTAGCTCTCTTGCTTTGGCAGAAAGAGAGTCATCATGGACACGATATTCATAGAGATGGGAGGGAAGTGGGAAATGGAGCAAGGGGAAAAAAGTAAAGCCTCTCGCCCAGTAGTCGTAATCCTCTACCCCGATAGAATCATCGTAGCTGCCAATCGTGGTCATGAGCCGGCGATACATAAAGGAAGGACCGATAAAATTATCATGGACACGGGTAAGCGGTGCGGGATCCTCTGGTAACAGAATCACACTTGTATCCGCATCATACTGGTTGTGTACACGAAAGGATGAATCTCTCAGGCGCTGACCTGTTGAGTCAATAATCGCGTAATCGGCGTAAATCAAGCTGCTTGTCGGCGAATCGAGCAGGCCGCTTACCAGTTCTTCAATGTTGCTCTCTCCCATGATGTTGTCAGCCGATGTCCATGTGAGAAACTCCCCTTGGGCAAAGCGAAATCCTGTATTGAGCCCAATCGGCAAGCCGCCATGCTCCTGTCGAACGTAACGAACCCGCGGATCAGTGAGATAGGGACGAATGCCATCCAGCAGAATCCGGTCAGAGCCGTCATCCACAATGACCAGCTCCAGATGTGGATAGGTCTGCCTCAACACACTTTCGATGGCGCCTGGAAGAAACTCATCATGGTTATAGACAGGCAGGATAACACTTACCAGTGGACGATATCCGGTTACTCGCTTGATCTCGGTACGGTGGACGACGGTGCGTTGCTGTACAGAATGCTTGATCACACCTTTTAACAGCTTCTTCGCCTGTTCTTTGACCGGATAAGGAAGCGAAGCAAAAAGCTGACGGACTGTCCGATTGGCAGAAAGCGAGGAAAGCATACGTTTGACTGTCGATTTCAAAAGCCCCAAACCTTTCCGCTGTATATAAATAGGGAGAAGGGCTGATCCGCGAAAACAGATGCAGCTCCTTCCCAATTCTTAGAGAGTGATATATTTGCGATCACGTTCTTTGAACATCACTTGCTTGGTGAGGGTTTCGTAACGCTTCACAATGTTTGTGAGGTTGTAGAGATTAAGCACCTTCTCCGTGCCTTGTTTGCCTTTTTCCTTCCAGATCTCCCGCTCTTGGTACATACGGATGATCGCTTGCTTGAGATCATCGAAATTGCGGGTATGACCATCGAGTGTGTAGGTGTAGAGGGTCTGGTCATTGAGACCGGCGACATCACCGTAAGCGTTAGGAATCAACAGCCCGATATCTTCGTTTTCGATGACGTGGCGTGCTCCACCGACATCTGTTAAGAGCAGTGGCTTACCTGCGTACATCGCTTCTGTCTTAGAGATGCTCCAGCCTTCGATGATGGATGGCATCAGGAAGACATCAGCGATTTTGAAGAGGTCTTGGTTGTCCTTGACGAATCCGGTGAAAATGATGTTTTTCTCCAGACGATAGTCACGGATGTAGCTGAGACATTTTTGATAGAAGGATTCATCAAGAGGATTGCCGCACATCAGCACTTTGATGTCCGGATAGGTTTTGACGATTTCCTTCATCACATGGATGGTGAGAAGCTGGGCTTTCCGGCCGTCGATGGAAGCTAGATTGAGCAGAACGAAATCTTGGTCAGACAAGCCGTATTCAGAACGGTAAATCTTTTGCGGCAGACTGAATTTTTCTTGGAGCCAGTCGACATTGATACCATTCGGGATGACTTCGATCTTGTGTGCCGGCAGCTTGATTCGGCGGGTAGAGTATTCTTTTACCTCGGCCGAAACGGCGATGTAGCAGGAGATATAAGGATCTTGGGCCAGCATCTCAGCCACGTTCTGTTCAGTGAACCATACATACGAGTTGTGGATGAAGTGAACGACAGGGATGTGATGAGCATAAGCCAGAGGTGCTCCATAGGTGGAGTAATGCTGGTGAACCATATGGATGTTGTGCTGTTTTAATACCTGTACGTATTCTTCTTCTTTGTTGTCGCCAAGCACAATCACAGGGATGCCCAGCTGTTCACAACGTTCTGCCACATACCCGCCGTGATGGATACAGACGATCACGGGATTAAAGAAGTTGAGGTCAATCGTTTTGAGCGTGTTGAAGATGACTTCCTCCAGCCCGCCTTTGTCCAGACCTTGTGCTTCGATCAGCAGGTTTACTTTTTCAGGGGCAAACGGTACGGCTGGTTCTTCGATCACGCCAAGCTCTTTTTTCTCAATGCCACGGGTCTGTTCATAGAAAAGATGGTTGTTGGCAAGGGATTCGAGCCAATACGCTTTGCGCTTCGGCAGATAGAGGCCGAGATATTTGTCCAGCAGAGTCGTATCTACCGGGGTATGAAGCAGTTGATCCAGATCGGAAAGCAGGCGTGTGCTGTTATGTGCTGTGATGGTGTATGGCAGACCTACAGGGGATACCGGCAGGCTGGACACCAATGGCTTGCCTGCGTGGAGCAGGGCCTTCAGACCGCGTTCTTGGCTTGCACGATCCTCGATGTTGACCGGCAACAGGTACATGTCGAAGCCGGAGAGATAGTAATATTGCAGGTCAGCCGGTTTATTTCCCAGGAAAAAGATATTTGGCAAATGACCGAGCTCCGCCTTGAAGTCCCAATCGCTTTCACCCTCGAGTCCGATCAGGACAATGTCGTAGTGCGGACGGTGCTCTGCGATGGTTTTGATCAGCTCGACGTCGATCAGGTCTTTGCGGAGTGGGCCGAAGTAGCCGATGGTTTTTTGCCCGGTTCCGTTGTAATCCCAGAGGAAGTACTTGTTGTCACGCGCTTTGCGCAGCAGGTCCCGCTCTTCAAGGCTGGTGCCAAGTACAAAGAGTTTATTGGTGATGAACTCGTCCAGATCAGCTGAATCGGAAGCAAGGTACCAATCGGCATAGGACCAATCTTGACGGAGGCTGAATGTATAGAGGTTGTCACCATACGCGGCTTTCAGCAATTGATAACCCTGTTCATCACCATCAAAAGATTCGTCTACGATCAAAATCGCCTTGGTTGCATAACGGTTTTTCAGCAGATCGTCGGTGAGACTATCCAGCTTCTGCACAGGCAGGGTCACTTCGTTCAACAGGCCAGGCTGGGCGATCAGATGCACACGTACACGGTTGGCGAGGAAGCCGCGCAGAACATCATAAAGACGTTCGTTCAGCGAGTCACCAGCGATGACAAATACATCGAACGGCAGATCGTAATAAGCTTTGCGCTCGCGGTTGTATTGAAGCAGCTTAGGGACGTTATCCCGGATGTGGCTTTTGCCGAACTTCTCACTCAGAGAATTGGAGTGAACACGGTAGTAGTAGAGGGACTCTTCGGAATCGTAGCGCTTCACGGTGAACAGCTCATTGATGCGCAGCCAGTAGTCATAGTCCTCTGTACCGACCAGGCATGGATCGTATTCACCGATGGCTTTCGCGGCATCAGCACGATACATGAAGGAAGCCCCGATAAAATTGTCCTCGATCAGACCCACCGTTCCTACTTCTGTCGGCAGGCTCATGAAGTTAGAGCCTTTTGGCACTTGGTTGTGATAACGGTGCTCGGTTCCAATCAGCGGCTGGTCATTTTCGTCGATCAGCTCATAGTTGGCATAAGTGAGGTCCACATCAGGATTGCGTCTCATGAACTCGACCAGCTTTTCGACCATGTGTGGTTTGCAGATGTTATCCGCTGACGTCCACGTATAGAGGTCACCCGTCGCATGCTCGAAGGCGTTGGTAAGTGCGCGAGGGAGCTTCTGGTTGCGTTGGGTCAGCACTTTTACCTTAGGATGGTTAAAATATTTGGCCAGGATCGGCTCGATCCCATCGGTGGAACCGTCATTGAGGACGATCAGCTCCAGATTCGGATAGGTCTGAGCCAGTACGCTTTGGATGGATTTATCCAGCATGTCAGCGTGATTATAGACGGGAAGAATCATGCTCACTTTTTCATGAGCAGGGTTCTGGAAATAAGCCGCAGGTACTTGTGTAGTTACAACAGAACCGGCTGGCTGCTGCACGGCAGGTGCGGCGTAAGCAGCAACGGCGATCTCTGCTTCTACTGGCTGTGGACGGTAGACAGGCGGGGTCGCCATTTTCTTTTCAGGGAAAACCTTATAGTAGACGTTGGAGAGAAGCGGTTTGAGCTTTTGCTTCGTCTCGGGGGATACTTTGTCCCGAAAAGAGTTAAAGCCGACTCGCAACACCTTTTTGGCCACTTTTTTCGTAAAAGAAACAGGATTCGCCATAGTAGATATAATCCTTCCGATTTTGTAAGGGGTAGATGCGTAGATGCCGTCAAGAGCATTTTTATTCCAGTTGAGTGCCTCGACATATTGGATCTGGAGCTGTTCTAAATGTTGATTACGGTCGAGAACCAGTTGCAGATGTTGATTCGTATCGGTCGTTTGTGTGTCGTTCTCGCTTAACCGGGCCATACAGTTTGCCAGTTGATCATGTGTCTCGGTTAACTTATGATTCGTCTGATGTAACTCATGATGAGCCTGGCTTAACTCGTGCTGGGTTTTTTCCAGTTCCGCCTTGGTATCAAAGAGGTGTGTCTGAAGCTCTGCGATGGTGACCGATTCCAATTGGTGCAGGTGTTCTTCAAGACGTGTGTTTTGTGTCTGTTGCAAGTGAAGCTCTTGTTGAAGGATAAGCAGTTGGTTGGTACGTTCCTGCAGATCTTGATAGTAACCGGTTTTTTCCTGTTCGCGCTGATCCGCTTCGGTTCTTAGGAGGTGGAGGGTTTCCTTGTAGGTGTTCTCCTGGGTTTGTTGGTAGTTTTGGAAGTCATGAAGATTTTGCTCCAATTGGGCTACGCGGACGAGCAGGGCGTTGTGCTGTTCGCGTTCTTTTCTGAGCTGACTGAGGAGCAGGGTGAGCTCATTGCTTCCGTCCTCCATATATTCAAACCAGGTTTCGATTCGGTTCGGATCAAGTACGTCATGTTCTGGATGATCGATGAGCAGACGCTTCAGTCTTGCATCCCAATCGGAGACGACAGGCTGATGAAGTGCGGCCGCCAGATCTTGGGTATAGGTGGAGATGATGGAGCCGATACTGGCGTTTTCGATGACCCAGTCACGCAGCGACCCAATAGCCGCACCGCTTTGCAGGGCATGCAGGGCATCACTCAGGCTACCCTCGGTACAGAGCGGCAGGTTGCGTCCGGAGAAGTTGGATTGGAAGGCATTCTGGACATTGTCCCGAGTGATCAGACCCTTGATGCCATCATAGCCGACCAAGAGGACAGGCAGGTTGAGACTGGCAGCTTCGAGTACCACACGGCCCATGCCCATCACACCGCTGTAGCCTTCACGCAAATCTTCATGAAGGGAATGGCTCTCCCCGCGCATCGTCACCCAATCGGCTTGATTCTCCTCGATCCAGGCAGTTACTTCCTCATAAGCATTCCCATGACCGAAGACGTCGATCTGTACCGGGTGACCCAGCTTTCGCATGGTCTGCATCATTTCAAAGGAACGGAGCAAGCCTTGCACCTTATCTTGGTCAAGTCGGGAGATAGCCGCCCATCTGCCGGATGTCAGATCGACATGTACAGATGCAAATTTATCCGTATCGATTGGATTCGCCAGTACCTTGGCCACGTGACGGGTATCCATCGGTTTGACCAGTTCAGAGACTTCAGGTGAGACGGTATAGACCTTAGCCGCGGTGGCAAACAGACAGGATTTCAAAAATAAACGGTAGATGGGGCCATAGAGATTGCTGAGATTGACAGGTCCATGGATGGTCACGACATAAGGGACATTCGCCATACGGGCAGCCAACGCACCGACCAGCATGCTCTCAAACGGGTGCAGATGAACGATCTCGATCTCGTTCTCTTGAATATACTGCTTGAGCTGTTCGCTGAGAGCGAGGAACTGACTCCCTCTGCGGTCGGTCCAGCCATCGAGGAACAGATAACCGGTAACCGTACCTTGTAACCCTTCTGTTCTGGCATTGGAGCCGGTCGCCAGATAAAGCTCATGTCCCTGCTTTTTCAGTTTTTCACAGTAGGTCTGAATCTGCGTCTCCAACCCACCCATGAGGTAGTTTTGGGTTACGATTAATATTCTCACGTTGGTCTACTCCTTTAGCAGGATTTGGGTAGCCAGATTGGCAATCCCCGTACCATTAATCGGATTTTCCTCCACGCGGAAGGTGAAGTGATCTGTCTTTTTATCCAGATACACCATGTCTTCACTGCCTGCTTTTTGGGCCATGGCCACAGATATGTGATACGTACCGCGCACAAGTGACAGATCGATTTGAAAAGTAACTTCCAAAGGCTGGTCTTTGTAGACGGAGATCGTCTGGTTCTTATATTTGTTGCTGGTACCAAAGACTTCGACCCCTTGGGTGGTGACGATCTTCATCCCCAGCAGGATATCTTCACAATCCGCTTTGCTTTTGAGGACACAGCGGATATTCATCTGGTCACCGACGCCATAGACGAAGGATTCCTGACCGTCCGCATCCAGCAACTGGACGGTGTCAAACCAGGCAAGACCTGTGCCGGTCTCTTCGGTGGCAGTGTTGGAAGTAGCTGCAGTTTCCCCTTCGGCTGTGACCGCTGATGCTTCTTCCTTCTTGGTTGGGGTGGAAGCTTCCGCCTTTTTGGTGGCTTGTTTCTTCTCATTCATGATCTTGAGATAGTCATTTTCGCCGGAGTAGAGCAGCTTGTGATACATATCGATCACTTTTTTCGGCTCACCATGTGCGATCAGCTTGCTTTTGTCGAGCAGGTAGACATCGGTACAGATTTGTTGAACCGTCGGCATTGAGTGGGAGACGAACAGAATCGTACATCCCTTTTTCCGCATCGTTTCCAAGTGGTTGTAGCACTTGCGCTGGAACTTCTCATCACCTACCGCGAGTGCTTCGTCTACGATCAGGATATCAGGGTCGACCAAGGTAGCGACGGCAAAAGCAAGCCGGACGAACATCCCGCTGGAGTACGTCTTCACTGGACGGTCGATGAAGTCACCGATATCAGCAAAGCTGACGATCTCGTCGAAGCGTGCTTCCATCTCTTTGCGCGGAATCCCCATGATGCTGGCGTTGAGGAACACGTTCTCGCGGCCCGTAAACTCAGGACTAAAGCCTGAGCCTAACTCCAGAAGGGCAGAGACGCGGCCTTTTACCTCGATTGTGCCGGTCGTAGGGGCGAGGACGCCTGCGATCATCTGCAACAGCGTACTTTTACCAGAACCGTTGCGACCGATCAGACCGACGGCACTTCCCCGTTTGATATCAAGCGAGATAGGTTCTAATGCAGTGAATTCCTTCACCGTGCCTTTTTGTACAAAAAAGTCTTTCAATCGGGCGAGTGGATGTTGGAACAGTTTATAGGTTTTGCTTACATTCCGAATTGAGATGACAGTATCACTAGATGACATCGGCAAACCCCTTTCTGGTCAGTTTGAACCAAGCATAGCCAAACAGGAAGATAAGCAGGGTGATGCCTGTTGTCTGCAGCCAGGAAGCCCAATCAGGCTGATTGCCCCACAGAATCGCTTGACGAATGGCCTCGATGATCGTGGAAAGCGGGTTGGCAAACATGATCTCTTGGAAGAACTCAGGAACCACGGATGCCGGATAGAAGATCGGTGTCACATAAAAGAGGATCGTCACCAGCACGCCGACAATCTGCCCGATATCGCGCACATATACCCCAAGCGATGACAGGAACAGGGCCATTCCCGTTGTCAACAGCACCAAAGGGATCAATAAAATCGGGAACAGCAGGGTGGTCAGATGCACCTCTTGGAAATAAAACAACATACCGATCATCAGCAGCAGAAAATTAATCATCGCTTGAAACATCGAAGACAACAGGGCTGAAACCGGTAGAATCTCCAGAGGGAAGACGACCTTTTTCACATAGTTAGGATTGGACAGGATAATCCCTGTCGACTTATTTACGGTTTCACTAAAAATATTGAATGAGATTAACCCGCAAAAGAGGGCCAGTGCGAATTCATAATGGTTGCTCGAGGTGGAATAGCCCCATTTTGCCTGAAAGATCACAGAGAACACATAAGTATAGATGACCAGCAGTACCAATGGATTGATGAACGCCCAGACGCTGCCTAACAGAGAGCCTCTGTATTTGCTCTGGATATCCCGTTTGGTAATTTGGCCAAGCAGATAACGATGTTGATACAGCGATGTAAACAGATGAAACGGGTTAATATAATTCAATATTTTTCGCATATGAACTCCCTTGTCTCCAGTATGGCTTTTCTCTACGAAAAAAGGTGCTTTAGTAGGCACCCTCTCCTTTTAGAACAGCTGGTATCGTACGTAACATGATTTTGAGATCGAGGAGGATGCTCCAGTTCTCAATATAGTAGAGATCCAAATCGACCCATTGTTGAAAACGCAGGTTGCTCCGCCCGCTGACTTGCCACATCCCTGTGATGCCGGGAACGACCTCCATGCGTCTCCACTCGCGATCCCCGTATTGCTCGACCTCAACAGGAAGCGGCGGACGTGGACCAACCAGGCTCATGTCACCCTTGATCACATTAAAGAGCTGAGGTAATTCGTCTATCGAATATTTCCGAATGAATTTACCCACTTTTGTCAATCGTGGATCATTTTTGATTTTGAAAACAGGACCATCCGCTTCGTTGGCGTCTTCCAGAGAGGCGAGCAGCTTCTCGGCTTCTTGAACCATCGAGCGGAATTTGTACATGTGAAACAGTTGTCCGTTCTTACCGACACGCTGTTGGCGGTAGATAAGCTCTCCCTTAGAATCCAGCTTGATTGCGATAGCCGTCACAAGGAACAGCGGGGATAAGAGAAGCACAATGATCACGGATAGGATGATATCGAAGAATCTCTTCCACACCAGGTTGATCCCCTTCATCGGAGTGCGAACCAGTGAAAAGTAGGGCATCGTGGTGATATGTCCCAACTCAATCGGAGAGCTGATGATGTTGAACATATCGGGAATGACTTTGAAGTCGACATCATATTTTCGCAATTTCTGAAACAGGTACTCGATGTATGGACGATCATCTAATGAAGTAATGATGATTTCGTCTATTTCTTCATTAATAATAGTTTGTCTGAGATCCGATGTCTTAGGTAAGACGGGAAGCCCCGACAACGAATCCTCATCAGAATCCATCACAACACCGACCACCGAGATCCCCATCTGTTTGCCGCTCTGGATTTCTTTGAGCAGGTTCTCGGTCAGAGTCCCTTCCCCGACGAGCAGTGCGCGCCGCAGCAGATGTCCCCTCTGATAGAGTTGGGAGATGACAAGCCTTCTGATCAAGCGGACTGTAAACGAGATCAGCAGATTTCCCAAGACGACGATCAGAATCACCAGACGTGAATAGACGATGATCTTGAGAAAAAAGGAGATCCCCACCGAGATGAGAACCGCATACAGCGCGGCTTTGACCGACTTGGTGTATTCATCGAAAAAGCTTGTCGCCTGCTGAACACTGTATAGCCGGTAATGCAGGATCAAGAAAAAGTTGATCAGCATAAACACGGTGTAAAACAAGGCGTATTCCCCAAAACGTGGGAGGTCCAGCCGCAACCATGGAGAAGCAATCTCAAACTCTGTCGAGATACGCCACACATAGACAAAGTAAAAAAAAGCAGAAATAAGTCCCCACTCCGCTAGCCCGAACCAAAAAGAGAGCCGTGACAGGTTGGCCTTCTTTTTCTGAACCTGTTGATTCGGTTCGGAGACAGCGTACAGCTTGGGATCAATCTGCACGGTTTTGGATTTCATGTTTTTCTCACCCGCATCGAATGTGTCTCTACTAAAGTGCGCTACCATTGTAACACAACGAATATGCATGTTCCATAAAATCAAATTGGAAATGCGGAAATTGTTGGGAGCTAGATTCACCTACCGAATCATCAGGGGGTTTGTTATACTGAACCTACGTTATGGCAAGTCATCTCCTTCGTCCTTCCTGCTGCTGGTTTTGCACAGGGGAGTGGTGCTGAGAGATTAGGATAAAACCACTCAGGTACATGAAAAGGAGAAATGATAGATGAAATTAGTGCTTTTATCAGGTGGATCGGGGAAACGTCTCTGGCCCCTGTCCAATGATGCGCGCTCGAAGCAGTTTTTGCGGGTATTGCCCACCGATCAAGATCACTTGGAATCCATGGTGCAACGGGTCTGGAATCAGCTGGGGACAGTAGGTCTGGCGGATTCTGCTGTCGTGGCGACTAGCAAGGCACAAGTAGATATGATCCAAAGCCAATTGGGCTATGAAGTACCATTGATTATCGAACCGGAGCGCCGTGACACCTTCCCGGCGATTGCCTTGGCAGCGGTATACCTGCATGATGTAGCAAACGCGAGTGCAGATGAAGCCGTGGCGGTTCTTCCGGTTGACCCTTATGTAGAGGACCGTTTTTTCAATAAAGTAAGTGAGATGGAAGCCGTATTGAATCAATCCGGAGCGGAGCTGGCCCTCATCGGTGTTACTCCGACCTATCCATCTGAGAAGTACGGCTATATCATTCCGACAACAGAAGGCACAGAGAGCTTCCTCCATGTCAGCCATTTCAAAGAAAAACCAACCGAAGCGGTGGCCCAAGAGCTGATCGGACAAAATGCATTCTGGAACTGTGGGGTATTCGCCTTCAGGCTTGGATTCCTGCTGGAGCTGCTCCGCGAAAAAGGCATCACCACCAATTACGAAGAACTGCTCGCCAACTATAAATCTCTGACCAAAAACAGCTTCGACTACGAGGTTGTAGAAAAAGCCAACAAGATTGTCATGCTCCCATACGACGGGTACTGGAAAGACCTCGGTACATGGAACACGCTGACCGAAGAGATCAAGACCCCTGTGATCGGTAAGGGAATCGTCAGCGAGGACAGCCATAACACGCACCTGATCAACGAGCTGGACATCCCTGTCACCGTGCTCGGTCTCTCCGATGTCGTAGTAGCAGCAAGTCCTGACGGTATCCTTGTCACAGATAAAATGTCCAGCCCGCGGATCAAGGAAGTCGTCAAGGACTTCGACCAACGCCCGATGTACGAGGAAAGACGCTGGGGCTGGTATCGTGTGCTTGACCATACCAAGTTCGAAGATGGGACTGAGGTACTAACAAAGAGAATTGGTGTAACAGCTGGAAAAAATTTGAGCTACCAGTTACACTATAAGCGTAGTGAAGTATGGACCATCATCAAAGGGGAAGGTGCGTTTGCCCTCGATGACCTCATCTACCATGTGAAGCCGGGAGATGTACTGAAAATTTCGGTGACCGCCAAGCACGGGATCAAAGCTCTAACTGATCTGGAATTCATTGAGGTACAGAGCGGCAGTGATCTGATCGAAGAAGACATCGTCCGTCTCTACATGACATGGGAAGAGGTCGAAGCGAATTGCCAGTTGGCAGACTCAGCTCTCCAAGAGGTGGCCGCTGCCAAGAAGTAATCTAAAGTGTGGGGTGTATATGTTGAAGGATTACCGTACAGCTTACCAACGCTGGGCTGAGTACCCGGCACTTGAGGCATCTTTGCAAAAAGAACTAGCTGGGCTGACAGATGAGAAAGAAATCGAAGACCGCTTTTATCGTCATCTGGAATTCGGTACAGGGGGTCTGCGCGGTATCATCGGTGCAGGGACCAACCGCATGAATCTGTACACCGTACGCCGGGCGACAGAAGGGCTTGCCCGTTATCTGATCAACCAAGTGGAAGGGGCACGTGAAAAAGGCGTGGTGATCGCCTGTGATTCCCGCCAGATGTCCCCTGAATTTTCGCAGGCGGCGGCAGGTGTGTTTGCCTATCACGGCATCAAGGTGTATCTGTTCTGTGAATTGCGTCCGACTCCGATGCTCTCGTTTGCTGTGCGGCATCTTCAGGCAGCTGGTGGAATCGTACTGACCGCCAGCCACAACCCGCCTGAATATAATGGATATAAAGTATATGGTGAAGATGGTGGTCAACTCCCGCCGACCGGCGCGGATGCGACCCTCGCCGAGATCGAAAAGGTAGAGGACGAGCTGTCGCTTCCTTACCTGACACTGGAAGAAGGTCAGGAAAAAGGCCTGATCCAGATGCTCGGAGAGGAAATCGACCGCCTTTACACAGAGCGCCTGCTGACTCTCTCGCTTCAGCCTGAGGCGATTAAGCAGGTAGCAGAAGACTTCCGGATCGTCTACACTCCGCTGCATGGGACAGGCAATAAGCCGGTGCGCAACATCCTGCAGGCGATGGGCTTTACCCGCGTACATGTCGTGCCGCAGCAGGAGCAGCCGGATGGATTCTTCCCGACCGTCACCTCACCGAATCCAGAGGAGCGCCAGGCATTCGAACTGGCCATCCAACTGGCCAAAGAAGTGGATGCCGACATCGTTCTCGGAACCGATCCGGATGCTGACCGCGTGGGCGTCGTGACCAAGAACCGTGAAGGCGAATACGTCATCCTCAACGGCAACCAGACCGGAGCGCTGATGCTCTACTACATCTTGGAGCAAAAGAAAGCCAAGGGATTGCTCGCAGGCAACGAAGTCATGCTCAAGACCATCGTGACATCTGAGCTTGGCCGTGCGATCGCTACTGCATACGATGTGACGACGGTTGACACCCTGACTGGCTTCAAATTCATCGGGGAAAAGATCGCGGAGTACGAGCAAAGCGGGGAGTACCGCTTCCTGTTCGGCTATGAAGAAAGCTACGGTTATCTCATCGGCGACTTTGTCCGTGACAAGGATGCAGTACAAGCTGCCATGATCGCCTCTGAGATGGCCGCCTTCTATAAATCGCAAGGCAAGACACTCTATGACGTGCTCGAAGAAGTCTATCAGAAGTTCGGCTATTACCTGGAGGACCTCTCTTCCTTTACATTCAAAGGCAAAGAGGGCCAAGAAAAGATCGCGTCCATGATGGACAATCTCCGCAACAACCCGCTAACCCACATCGGATCGGTCGAAGTGGAAGCAAGCAAAGACTACAAGCAGGGCATCGACGGCCTGCCGAAGTCTAACGTTCTCAAATACGTGCTGCGTGACGGCAGTTGGGTGGCGATTCGCCCATCTGGTACAGAGCCGAAGATCAAGTTTTATTTCAGTGCCACAGCAGAAAGCGTGGACAAGGCAGAGAGCAAGCTTCAGGAGCTCCAAGCGTTTGTTCTGAAGCTGGTAGATCAATAAGCGGATTGAGAAAGGGAGGGATTACCTCCCTTTTTTTATATAGGGAAGTGGCAGACTTCTGCTAGAATAAGAGAGAGATGAGTGAAACGGGGAGATGAATCTTATGATCAAAAAGGCGGTTATACCTGCCGCAGGTTTGGGCACACGATTTTTGCCTGCAACCAAAGCCCAACCCAAAGAAATGCTTCCAATCGTAGATAAGCCTGCGATTCAATATATTGTGGAGGAAGCGATCTCCTCCGGTATTGAAGATATCATCATTGTGACCGGACGCAACAAAAGGGCGATTGAGGACCATTTTGACCGCTCACTGGAGCTGGATCTGAAGCTGCGCGAAAAGAATGACACAGACCTGCTCAAAATCGTCGATGACCTCTCCAACCTCGTCGATATCCACTATATCCGCCAAAAGGAACCGCTCGGCTTGGGACATGCCGTCTACTGCGCACGTAAGTTCATCGGCAATGAACCGTTCGCCGTCCTGTTAGGTGATGACCTCGTACACAGCGATAAGCCCTGCCTGCAGCAGTTGATCGAAGTCTATAATCAGCAGGAAAAATCCGTGATCGGTGTACAGCGTGTCGACTGGAAGGAAACGAGAAAATACGGAATCGTCACCCCAGGAATGCAGGAAGGTACCCAGACAGAGGTTGTCGATCTGGTAGAAAAACCAAAGGCCAATCCACCGTCCAATCTTGCCGTGATGGGCCGCTATATTCTGCACCCGTCAGTCTTTGCGTATCTGGAAAAAACCGAGCCGGGAGCCAACGGGGAGATTCAACTTACCGATGCCCTGCGTCTGCTGGCCCAAGACCAAGGGATGGTCGCACTCGAATTCGAAGGCAGACGCTACGACATCGGGGACAAGCTTGGCTTCCTCGAAGCCACTGTCGATTTTGCGCTGATGCGTGATGATCTGCGGGACGGCTTGTTACAGCACCTGCAATCCATTACATCTGTAAGCAAATCTAGCGTATAAGTTCTAATACCGAAGGCCTCCTCATATCAATAGAGTAGAAAAGATTACTCTGTTGCCCGAGGAGGCCTTTATGAACGCAGTTGAACTCTACCAGCACTGGCTTACCAGTCCATATGTCGATGAAGAGACCAAGCAAGAATTACGTTCCTTGCACCATAACCCAAAAGAAGTGGAAGACCGCTTTTACAAGCAAGTCGAATTCGGTACAGGAGGGATGCGCGGGATTCTCGGAGCCGGAACCAACCGGATCAACCGCTATACCATCGGTCGTGCTACCCAAGGGTTGGCAGATTACCTGCTGAGTCTGGGAGCGGATGTAGCACGAAAAGGGGTGGTCATCGCCCATGATTCGCGCCACCAGTCTGCCGAGCTCTCGCTGGAAGCGGCTTGTATTTTGGTTGCCAATGGAATCCGTGTCTACTTGTTTGATTCTCTGCGACCGACACCAGAGCTTTCATTCGCTGTACGGGAGTTGGGGGCACAGGCTGGGATTGTCGTCACTGCGAGTCATAATCCTTCTGAATATAACGGCTATAAAGTCTATGCCGAAGACGGTTCCCAGATCGTTGCCAGCACAGCAGATGCCATCATCTCAGCGATTGCACAGGTGCAAGATTTCTCTGATGTACGCCGTCTGTCCCGTGAAGCGGCGGAAGAGACCGGACTTTTGCAGTGGATTGGTTCAGAGATTGATCAGGCTTATGTGACAAGGCTCGCTCAGATGGTGCTGAATCCTGAGCATGCCGGCGATCTTTCTATTGTATATACCCCGCTGCACGGTGCGGGCAATCTGTTGATCCAGCGCGTTTTGCGTGTGACAGGCTTTACCCAGCTGCATGTCGTGCCACAGCAGGAGCAGCCAGACCCGAATTTCTCCACGGTCCGCTATCCGAACCCGGAAGAGCGGGAAGCTTTTGCCCTTGCCATCAGGCTGGCCCGTGAGACGAATGCCGATATCATCGTAGGGACCGACCCTGACTGTGACCGCGTCGGTGCCGTCGTCCGTAACCGGGAGGGCGAGTATCAGGTGCTGACAGGTAACCAGACTGGTGCCTTGCTGCTCTCCTATCTTCTCTCTGAAAAAGCAAAGCGCGGCCTGCTCCCGACCAACGCCACCATGATCAAAACCATCGTCACCAGCAGCCTTGGTGAAGCGATTGCCACCGACTATGGCGTCAAGACAATCAACACGCTGACCGGCTTCAAATACATCGCCGAGCAGATCCGTCAGTTCGAGCGCACCTGCGACCGACAGTTTGCCTTCGGCTATGAAGAGAGCTACGGCTATCTGGCTGACACCTTCGTCCGTGAAAAGGATGCGGTGATGGCGACGCTGCTCATCTGCGAAATGGCTGCCTTTTACAAAGCGCAGGGCCAAACTCTCTACGACGCACTCCAAGACCTCTACCAACGCTATGGCTACCATCTCGAAGCATTGGAATCCCGCACCCTCACTGGAAAAGACGGTGTCGAGAGCATCCGCTCCATCATGGAGTCCTGGCGCAACCATCCACCCCTCACCATCGCTGGTCAGCAGGTGAAGGAACTGCGAGACTATGCCAGCCGGCAAGCGCTCAACCTGCTGACCCAAGAGCGCACCCCGCTGACCCTGCCCAAGGAAAATGCCCTGTTCTTCCTGCTCCAAGACGGCTCGTGGTTCTGCCTCCGTCCATCCGGCACAGAACCGAAGATCAAATTCTACTTCGCCGTCCAGGCAGACACGGAAGAGAGTGCCAAAGAGAAGCTGAGCAATCTCAGAGACGAGGTTATGAAGCGGATTGATTCTATTGAAGTAGTGACTTAGACAGAGGAGGGGCATGTCCCGTTCCGTCATATCCAAAACGGCTTTCCTAAGCAAATGGCTTCTTGCTGGAAAGCCGTTTTCCTATTCCTTCTTCACGAATCCGTCCACCTCAAAGGCAAATCTCGTCGTTCCCTCACGAAAAGGTTCCTTCATCTGTTCATTCGCCACCCGCAGATACTGAATCGCACCGTCCATCGCTGATTTGTGACTGCCATCCATGACCTGCTCACAAAAGGGACAGATTACGGTGTCCGCCTCAAACGACCAGTGATGAAGCGGGATGGTGGATGTCTGTTCACACGAGTAACAATGCAGCCGGATCATCGTCATACCAAGCCCTCCCTTTTTCCTTTAGTATACACAAGGACCAGCCCTTGACAGAAGCGCGGCACGGCTGATATCGTGAGGAAAATAACGAGGGGGGTGTCCATCCATGCAACACATCTTGTCCTATCTGAAAAATTCACAGTCGCTCCTGCGCCAGATTGAGGAGCACCTCGCCCCCTATGGTCTTACCCCGGCTCAGTTCAATATACTCGGCGTACTCTGGCAGGCAGGTGGAAAGCTGCAGCCCTCCGAATTAAGCGACCGTCTGTTGGTGACCCGGCCTACCATCACGGCATTGCTTGGCTCACTGGAGAAAAAAGGCTGGCTTCACCGTGAACGCATCCAAAGTGATGGCCGCATGCGTCTGGTCGTGCTCTCCGACGCAGGACTTGCGCTGTTGCGTGAAGTGGGCCCTGTCCATCAAGCGATGGTCGATCGCCTCTCTGCCCGGCTTACAGAGGAAGAGTGGATGACCTTGGTTGATTTAAGCAAAAAATGTAACGAACCTTTGCAAGGGGAATAACCCTGTGCTACACTTTTCACAAGAAGATAGTTAGATATCTAATTACTTAATAAAAAAAGGAGCGGACTCCCTCATGCAAATCGTTTCGGTCATCCCCCGTCTTTGTGCAGGAGGCCATCCGAATGATCGAGAACCAAGGCGGTCAGATCGTCGCACCTGTTACCGAGCGACCCACAGGACGGGTCGTCATCCTGCGGCATCCGGATGGCCATGTATGTGAGTATGTTCAGCCGGCCTTGTCTTTCTCCCATTTATAGCCTACACCCCAGATGGTCTTGATCTGGTCGAACCCGGGGATCGCTTGGAGAAATTTTTGCCTGATTTTTTTGATATGTTCGGTGACGGTCGCAGTCTCGCCCATCGGTTGTGCGCCCCAGATTTTTTCGTAGATCTGCTCGCGGGAGAAGGCTGTGCCGGGAGAGAGGGCAAGCAGGCAGACGATCTCGAACTCTTTTTGGGAAAAAGGAAGCGGAGTTCCGTCTACGAGAATGGTAAAGCCCTTCACATCAATCTGTATCGGCCCGAAGTGAAGCATCGAGTTGTCCGATCCGACACCCATGCCTGTCCCAGCGCCATTGCTGAACGGATTTCCCCGGTAGCGGCGCAGGTTGGCGGCGACACGGGCATTCAGCTCCGCGATTCCGAATGGCTTCATAATATAATCGTCGGCACCCAGCCCAAGACCGAGCACCTTATCTACTTCATTTTGCAATCCGCTCAAAAACAGAATCGGTATATCGCTCTCTCCCCGGACGATCCGGCAGACATCAAAGCCGGTCAATCGGGGCATCATAATGTCTAAAATAGCCAGGTCAACCGGTTGGGAACGAAGCACTTCCAGAGCCTCCATCCCATCACAGGCAGGGATCACGTGGTAGCCTTCCCTTGTCAAAGCCACGCTGATTACCTCAAGAACGGCGGGTTCGTTGTCCGCCACCAGGATCGTAGCAGGGCTGGATTTTTGGTTCATATTATTCACCACCAAGCATTTTGTTAAAATTGTTGAATAGTGTTAAATTCCTTATTCTTGCTCCAAGCAGGAAAACCCTTCTTTACCTGTGCATTTTGGTAAATGGCAGGTAACTATGCTATAGTGGAGGACAAATAAAAAACAATCGGGGTTAGGAGCGTTCTTTATGATTTCGTTTATCAAGAGCTTACTCGGAAAAGACAAGGAAGCCGTGAAAGAAGAGATACAGGAGGCATCCATCCTGCAGACAGAAGCAGCCGGTGAGGACACAGAAGCTGCTGCCACGGAACAACAAGCAGAGACGGCTCCGGAAACCGTCCTGTCGTTGCATCCAGACTGGGAAAATAAAGTCGATCCCACCCAGAAGTACACACTGGCCTTCATGGTCAACCAGTTGGAACCGTTGCCAGCGGGCTACATGGCCGTGCAGGGTCTCAAAATCATCCCGCATGAAGACGGCGTCGAAGTGACCGCTTTCGTGCGCAACGGTTCGGACCAGCCGCTTACGTTAGGAGAAAGAACACTCTGCATCGTCCTGCCCGATGATGTGCTGTTTGCCAGACAGTCATTCAATATGGCTGAACTCGGTGAGCTGCCACCTCACTCGGCACGACCTTGGAGCTTCGTGTTCAACCGCGATAACTTTTTGGCACATAATATCATGGTCAAGAAGTGGAAGCTGGCGTTCGAGCAGGCGCAAAAACGTCTGGTCCTCCCGCACAAGCTGGAGATGGAGGAATCCTGGCTCAAGGTACTCTCCGACGGGCAAAAACAGGCATTCATCGATCTGGCTAAGAAGCTTCCGCCGATCAACGAGGGCGAGATCAATCTCCAAAGCGTCAGCCTTCATCCACTCACCAACGGCTCTTTGCAAGTGATTGTACTGTTTCGCAATGGGACAAAACAACCTCTTTTCCTTAACAGCCTGCCATTGGCGATCAAAGACGCCCAAGGTGACGTGGTTGCGCAAAGCATGTTTGAGCTGGAAAACTTCAAGCTCGATACTGATACAAGCAAGCCTTGGCTGTTTATTTTCCCAAAAGAAGCCGTGCAGAAAGAGAATCCGGATCTGTCCCGCTGGGGAGTCTATTCTCTGTAATTTCTTGATGATTTGACCCTCTTTGACAAAAGCTTTATTATAGGGAAATAGATTTAGGGAACGGAAGGAGGATATCTATGTTTCAATTTTTGAAGAATTGGTTTCGTGGAAAAGACACGGAGGAGTTGCGGTCTGTAGATGAAATCAAACAAGACCTGTCCCAGGAATCTGTCACGTCTCCCGAGGCGGAAGGTGACCTTACATACGTTTCTGCTGAAGAAGTCAAAGTGAAAACAGCATTGTCCCTGCATCCGGTGTGGGAGCAGCAATTGGACACAGAGAAAAAATACACCCTCCGCTTTCTGCAGGAAGACCTGCCTGCGATGCATGAGGGTACGATTGGTGTAATCGGTTTCAGCTTGATTCCGGGCGAGGATGGCATCACCGTGGCTCTGTTCGTCCGCAATGCCACCCCGAATCAATTGAAGATTGAGAACGTCGGGTTGACCATTGTGCTCGATGGCAAGCCGTTTGCCCGTCAGAAGCTGAACCTGTCTGACGTAGGGAATATCCCGCCGATGTCCAGCCGTCCGTGGGAAGTCTTCTTCCCGAGAGAGACCTTCCTAAGCGACAACTTTGCCTTCAAGTCATGGAAAGTCATGCTGAATTTAGGCACCAAAACGACATACATCTGGCCGCATAATCTGGATATCGATCCGGCGATGGAAGCCCGTATGACAGACAAGCAGAAAGCCCATCTTGAGAGGTTGGCCCATAAGCTTCCAGGACTCAAGTACAATATGACGGAGATCACCGGTTTTGATATCGGGAAGACCAAAGAAGGGCATCTGGCAATCGGCCTGCTGATTCGCAATGCCCGTGACACGGTCTACTCTCCGGAAAAACTGCGGATTGAAGTCCGTGATGCCCACGATGACCTGATCGCAAAGGGTTCCGTCGATGCCAGCAAAGTGGTGGTCAAGCCCGGTACGACGAAGCCTTGGCTCGTTGTGTTCCCGGCAGATATCATCAAGAAGCCGGATGCATCACTGGACAAATGGAAACTGATTGCAACTGACAAATAAGCGCATCGTCAACCAGGAGGATGAGTACATATGAGCTGGTTATTGGAAAACTGGTTCGGTAACAAGGAAAGCTTGGAGAAAGTTCGCGAAGACGTCCAAGACTATCTGCAAACCGAGTCTTATGTAGGGATTTCCGGACTGGAAAAACCGGAAGAATCATCAAACCGGATTCCTTCGAATGAACTGGAGATGAGTCTGTTTGGCCCATGGGCCGGACGCTTGGATGAGATGGATATGGACCTGCTCCAATTTATCCATGACCAACTGCCTCCCGTTGTACGTGACGAGATCGGTGTCATACCGTTTTTCAACAACGTAACAGAAGAAGGCTATCTTGTGCTGGCATTCCTGCGCAATGCGACCAACCGTGACATTTTCATGGAAAAGCTGCCGCTGGTGCTTACCACAGTGGATGGCGAAGTGGTCGCACGCAAGACATTTGACATGATCCGATTCGGCGGACTGGCTGATATGTCGAGCCGTCCATATGATTTCTTCTTCCGTTGGGATGAGTTCACCAAGGTGCCAGAGCAGGAAGTCCTTCTGCTCCTCTCCATCGACCGTGAGAAGCATCAGCAATCCAAGCGTGCAGAAGAACTGCTTGAAATCAAAAACGGTCTGACCGAAGAAGAGGAGTCCCTGTTCAAAGCCGAAGCAGCCAAGGCTCCGACACAAGGACGTGTCGATCTGCAAGTGGTGGGTCTCACCAACGTGGAAGAGGGCGGAATCAAGGTCATCGTGTCCTTGGGCAACGGTCTGGGCAGCCGCGTGGAGATCACCGAAGTGCCGATCATCGTGCAAGATCAGGCAGGCAATCTGGTTGCCCGTGTCAACTATGGCTTGAAAAACCTCTGGGTCGAGGCTGGTCAGACCCGTCTCTACGGCTTCTATATCCCAGAAGACTCGATCCAACGGGAAAATGTCGATGCCCATCAGTGCAGCGCACATATTCCAGATGCGTCTGAGGACAGCTTTATCCCGCAACAGCCTGCACCTAAAGGCTTGATCCAATAAGGCAATCGAGACAGCAAAACCCCCGATCCTGTGTGAAGATCGGGGGTTTTTGTCATGCGTTGATTCATGTAGATGATTTCAGGATGATGAGCGGGTGTGAAACAGCAGCACAACAGCCTGTTTGAGTCGCACACCTTTTACCGATTGCGTCGAATCAGAGACCTTCAGATAGTAGGTCTGTCCTGGCAACAGATCTTGGATTGGATCGACTGTTGCCCGCCGCTGGTCTGCTAGAAGCGTCAGGGTGACTGGAATCTCGGTGCCTTGGGCATCTTCCAGCCAGACCGTCGAGCTGTTTACACTGCCTGCTTGCATCGGTTTGCTGAATCCCACTTCAAAAGTCTTGTCCAGCGGAATGTCTGTCTGCACCGGCAGGGATGTGAATTCGACCCGAGCTTGGGAGACAGGGAACGAGCTGGTTTTTTCCGTTACGGTAAATTGGACGATCGGCAGGGTGTCCATGTAGAGGAGATGGTAGGTTTCATTCATCAGGAACGGTCGGTTTGACTGTACGGTAAAGGTGTTGGTGGATGATACCCGCTTGAATCGGATGCCGGCCAGCCTTTTACCTTTGGAGTCAATCACCTTCATGTATTTGCTCAGATGAGCGGAGGTGAGTGGGACATCCAGTGTGACTTCGATCATAGGATTGGGGTCGCTCACCGTTGTCTGCCAGTCAGGTGTGACCGATTGGATAAACCCACCCTCTGCAGTATGGTCAGGGGCAACGCTCAGCGTGGTTTTGTCATCATCGAGCAGGTCAGAGAGGCGGCTTGTGAGCTTGAGTAATTCAGCCCAGGTATACAGACTGCCGTCAGCTGCTTTTACAAAAATGTCGTTGCTTTTGTAGTCAGTGAACAGTTCGCGCAAGTGGGACGGATCTTGGCGCAAGGCTTTCATCGTATAGGTCTCATTGGCACTTGTGCGGTTTTCATAGAACCGGAGCAGAGCGGCACGGTAGTCGATTCGTCCATACCCAGCATAGCGGTCGCGTCCCTTTATGCCGAGATCGACAGAGGTCGTGCGCAGGATATCCGTCACTTCTTCAGTGGTGATCTGTGGGTCTTGGGCACGCATCAGGGCGACGAGGGCTGAGACGACAGGGGTCGCCATGGAGGTGCCGCTTGAGTATTCGTAGCCAGTCTCATTCACATCAAACGGCACAGTGCTCAGGATGTCTTCACCAGGGGCGATCACATCCACTTCGCGGCCATAGTTGGAGAACCACGAGATACTGTCACGCCGGGTAGATGCTCCGACACCGATCACATTGGGCAGAGCTGCCGGATAGCAGACATCCCCACCTTCATTGCCTGTGGCGGCTACGACGATGACGCCTTGCTCGATAGCATGCCGGACGGCTCTCGCCTCTGCTTGGGAATAGCTATCCGCACCCAGGCTCAGGTTGATGATATCGGCCCCCATATTCACGGCATCATAGATCGCCTGCACCTCGGATGAGACACTGCCGAAGCCCTTGGCGTCGAGGATGCGGAGCGGGATGATTTTTACTGGTGTTGAACCTGTTAGCCCGGAGATTCCTTCTCGATTTTGGCTTTTGGCTGCCAATATGCCACTCACATGTGTCCCATGCCCGAGCAGATCGAGCGGATAGGCATCATTGTCCACATAATCTTTACCGGGCAAAAGAATCGGCAACAGATCAGGATGGGTCATCTCCACACCCGAGTCGATCACGGCTACTTTTACCTCATGCTCAGATGGAGGAGGAAGCAGGCCCCACGCCTCTGTCACATGCAAAAAAGGAAAAATCCACTGCTGATCAAACATCGGGTCATCCGGACGCTCCCCATCTGCCTGCATCGCCCGGCGAAGAGCGGCTTCGCTTCGGTCTGGCAGTTGAAGCTGTAACAGCTGATTCGGCTCGACCGATTCTACACCGGGGTCGGCTTGGAGTGCATCCTGCAGTAGTTGTGCCTCCTCGGCAGACCGGGCTTTGATCAGGCTGACATCAGGAGCGAGACGTTTTTCTTGGGCGGTTATATGGTTGATCGTGAACGGACGGGCCGCAGCGGTTCGATAGGGACTAGTCTTATGTTTATGGTTCCAGACGACCAATAGCTCTGACGCTGTCTGTTCAGTTGCGGCAGTGGTCGGAGACTGATTACGGGCATAGCTGTAAGACGGACTGCCCCAGACAGGTACGGTCGCCATCACCATACTGAGGAGGGGAATCAGGAGGCGTTTTATCGGCTTTCGCATGTTCGCTGTTCCTCCAATCAAGGATATTATTTAGATGATACGCAACATTTCCTTGAAATTGAAGTCAAAAAAATAGATTAGTATAATTTGCATAGAACAGAACTAGTCCGTCCTGCCGATTCTCTATGCTAGAATAGGAATATCCACAACAAGGAGGGGTAGGAACATGCTTCATCTGAAAAAATTCCTGGCTTCGTTGGTTCTACTCATGGCTTGCTTGTCTATGGTCGGATTTTCTATGGTGAAGGCGGCACCGGTTGTTGAAGAGGGGTTGTACATCGGTGGAGCGACACCAGTAATGTTTAGTATGGATGAACTTATGGACAATCAAGAAATTGCTCTCGAGCTGCTGAGCCAGGTTGATTATTCGCAGTCCCATTTTATCCTGCTGGGAAAAATGGCAGTCTTCCAAGACATTTTGTCGTATGATGATGTAGAGGCGGCATTCGGACCGATTGATACACAAAAAATGTCTGACCGCTATACTCGTTATGTAGACGGCAGCACAGTAGAGATAGAGAAAACCACAGGGGAAGACGGGGAAGCGCCAGAGATCGAGTATATCCGCTAGATTATTAAGCCTTTTCATCCTTCGTCCTTTTCCCGAAAACAATAGAGAGACAGTGGAGAATTGAGGGGACCGTCATGAAGAAAAAGAAATGGAAACGCCGGGGCCGCACAGCTGTTACGAGTATCAGTGCAGTCGCCTTGCTGGTCACGCTCTATCACCCCCAGCCTGCGCACGCGGCCTATATCGCCCCGAACGATAAGTATTACCATAACCAGACCCATCTGAAGCAGATTCGGGCCGACCGGATGTGGACGGTGAGCAAGGGTACTACTGCCATCAAGATTGCTGTCCTTGATTCCGGTGTGGACGCTACTCATCCTGACCTGCAGGGCAACCTGCTGCCGACGATTAATCTGGTGCCCAAGGAACCTGCCCGTGATATGAAGGGACACGGGACACAGGTAGCAGGGATTATCGGGGCCAAGGGGAACAACGGCATCGGGGTATCGGGCGTGATGTGGAGTGCCAAAATTCTGCCGATTAAGGTGCTGGACAAGCAGGGGGAGACCGATACCAATACACTGGCAAAAGGAATTTACCGTGCTGTCAGTGAAGGAGCCAAGGTCATCTGTATGTCAGCTGCCTATCTGTATCACGCCCCTGCTCTGGAGGAGGCCGTCAACTACGCAGAGGAAAAAGGCGTTGTGGTCGTAGCAGCCAGCGGTAACGAGGGAGACCGTGTCGATTACCCGGCCGCCTATCCGACCGTCATCTCAGTTGGGTCGGTCAACGGCAGCAACGTGGTCACCTCCAGCTCCAATTATGGACCGGAGATTGATATTGTCGCACCTGGCGTCAGTATCTACACCACAGCGATGAGCGGCAAGTACAGCCCGATGACGGGTACGTCTGCTGCCACTCCGCAAGTGGCGGCAGCGGCGGCGATGGTTCTGTCCCGACAGCCTTTCCTTACTCCACTGGAGGTTCGTCAGATTCTTTTCGGCTCAGCAACGGACATCGCAGAAAACGGCTGGGACCGCAAATCCGGCCACGGTCTGCTCAACATCGAAAAAGCCGTGCGCAGTAAGCTCTCCAGCGATATCAGCGAACCGAACAACACCCAGAGTAAGGCGACACCATTTCCGATTGAGTCCCAAAACCTCTCCCGCCTAGGTCCATACGATACGATTGACTGGTTCTATACGGATGTCCCTTATGACGGCAAGCTGGTTTTTACTGCATCGGTTACTTCCAAAGCGGTCGCACCGATTGCAGCTACCTTTTACATGGAAGGGCGCGGGCCCGTCACCTATTATCTCGCCGATGGGGACACACTGACGATCCCGACCCAATCCGGACGGCTGTTCTACAAGCTGGAGCGGGGGAGTGGCTCAGGCGATTTCGCCTACACACTGACCAACCGCTTCACGATCGGCCCAGACGGCTATGAGCGAAACAACGAAAAGACAGCCTACCGCTCACTTCCACCAGGCAACCGTGTCAGCGTAACAGGCAACTTCAACGTCCCAGGTGATACGGACTGGTATTCGTATTATGTGCGCAGCGGCGGGAAGCTCAATATCGTGGTTGCACCAGACACCCGCCGGATGGACCCGGTCGTAGCGATTTATAAGGAGGGGGATAAGAATCATCCACTGCCCCCTTTTGACAATGGGACCCCCAAGGACCCGACCGAACGGATTCTGATGGATGTCACCCCAGGGCGTTACTTCATTAAAGTATCGAATTATATTCCGACAGCAGTCAATGGGGAGTATAAGCTGGATCTGACCTATACCCCGGAGCGGGCCGACACCAATGAGCCCAACGATACCTACCGTCAGGCCACCAAGCTCGGCACCAATTCCTTCATGACTGGCACGCTTGCCACCCGCTCTGACTATGACTGGTACTCCTTCCGCGTAAGCTCTGACTCCTATGTGACCATTCGCGCTCCATACATACCGGTTGACTCAGGAGTGCGGCTTACGATGTACAACCAGTCGCTTGATTACGTCTTGTTCTCCGAGGACGAAGTGGCCCAGTTCTCCAAGCGCGGCCGCAATATCTTCGAGATGAAGCTCAAGCCGGGAACCTACTACATCCGTCTCGACAGCGCCAAGCCGTTCAAATATGACAGCTACCGAATTCAGCTGATCCAACAGCCGCTGATCTCAGGCTACCGTGACATCAGTACCCACTGGGCCAAAAAAGAAATCGTCCGTCTCACCCAGAAAGGGATTGTCAAAGGCTTTTCGGACTACGCCTTCCGTCCTGACAAAGGGGTCACCCGTGCCGAGTTTGCCACCATGCTGCTCCGCGCCATGAAGAGCAATGGGCTTGAGGTCGGCAAAACAGGCTCCAATCCGTTCCGCGACCTCTCCCGCAAGCATTGGGCCTACAGCAGTATCATGCAGGTCAGTGAGCTTGGGATTATGCAGGGCTATGAGAACAACACCGTCCAGCCTGACCGGGTGATCTCCCGTGCTGAGATGGCTGTGATGGTCGCCCGCGCCAAGCACATGCTGCTCTATCCGCGCCAATCGTCCTACCGCGACGTCAAACGCAATTTCTGGGCAGCGCCGGCAATCGAGATCCTCACCCTCAACGGCTGGCTGAAAGGGTACAAAGATGGAACCTTCCGTCCGAACCAAGCCGTACGCCGCGGCGAAATGGCGGTATTCTTAAGCAAAGCATTCCGTCTCTGACGAACACATCTGTGAGCATCCACCCGGTAACGAACGCAAGGAGGAATGATTCGTGAAATATTCAAAAAGACTGGTGAGCCTAAGTCTGGCTGCAGTCGCTCTCTTCACCGTCCCGGTCTATGCGGAAGCCCCTGGAGTCCCAGGCTCAGCCAATGACCCGGTCGTCACCAAAAGCTATGTCGATCAAAAAATCGCACAGGTCACAGGCTCAAGCGGAAAGTCGCTTGTGGTCGAACAGCTGTCACCCGGACAAGTCCTCTATGGCTATGAAGGCACGGAATTCATCGTCCGTACCGGCAGAGTCGTCGCCGTATCAGGTATAAATGGAGACGGTTTGACGGATATTACAGCAGGAGCAGACCTCAGCGGTGGGACACTGGTCGGATTGAACCACCTGCTGCTGATTGCCCGCTCTGACTCGCGCGGTCTGCGACTGGCAGATGATTATAACGGGATAGCATACATCATGATTCGAGGAAAGTATTCCGTAGAATAATAGAGAAAAAATGAATGATTTGTAAAAAAATGAAACATCATGTTGAAAGAAGATTGACACCTATTTTAAAAAAGGATATTCTATAGAACGTGGATACGCTCTTATCCAGAGCAGGCGGAGGGACTGGCCCTATGAAGCCCGGCAACCGTTGCGTACGGTGCTAACCAGCAGAATGGTTACATTCTGGCCGATAAGAGGTTAGGGAACGCATAAAAAGCACCTTTTCCTCAGCAACTTAGGAAAAGGTTTATTTTTTGTGAGAGAAAAATAACCCAACTCGGCATCATAAAAGAACATCTTTTTATATTAAGGAGGTCTTTTTTACATGGAACTGCAAAAAGGTCGTCGTCTGTTCACCTCTGAGTCAGTAACAGAAGGTCACCCGGATAAGATTTGTGACCAAATCTCTGACTCTATTCTTGACGCAATCCTCGCGAAGGATCCAAATGCCCGCGTAGCTTGCGAAACTTCCGTAACCACTGGTCTCGTACTGCTCGCAGGTGAGATCACTACCAGCACTTATGTGGATATGCAAAAACTCGTTCGTGAAACCATCCGCGAAATCGGTTATGACCGTGCGAAATTCGGTTTTGACGCTGATACTTGCGGCGTAATCACTGCAATCGGCGAGCAATCCGCTGACATCGCTCTTGGTGTTGACCAAGCTCTCGAAGCACGCGAAGGTAAAATGACTGATGAGCAAATCGAAGCAATCGGTGCAGGTGACCAAGGTCTCATGTTCGGTTTTGCTTGCGATGAGACTCCAGAATTGATGCCACTGCCAATCAGCATGGCTCACCAACTCGCTCGTCGTCTGACTGAAGTTCGCAAAAACGGCACTCTGCCATACCTGCGTCCAGACGGCAAAACTCAAGTTACGGTTGAGTATGTAGACGGTAAAGTGGTTCGCATCGACACCATCGTTATCTCTACTCAACACGCTCCAGAAGTAACTCTTGAGCAAATCCAAGCAGACCTGATGGAACACGTAATCAAGCCAGTAGTTCCAGCTAACCTCCTTGATGGTGAAACCAAATACTTCATCAACCCAACCGGCCGCTTCGTAATCGGTGGTCCTCAAGGTGACGCGGGTCTTACAGGCCGCAAAATCATCGTTGACACTTACGGCGGTTACGCTCGTCACGGCGGTGGCGCGTTCTCCGGTAAGGATCCGACAAAAGTTGACCGTTCCGGTGCTTACGCTGCCCGCTATGTTGCGAAAAACATCGTAGCAGCAGGTCTCGCTTCCCGTGCAGAAGTACAAGTTGCTTACGCGATCGGTGTAGCTCAACCTGTTTCTGTCAGCGTAAATACATTTGGTACAAGCTCCCTCTCCGAAGAAGATCTGGTTGCGCTCGTTCGCAAGCACTTCGACCTTCGTCCAGCTGGTATCATCAAACAACTCGACCTTCGTCGTCCAATCTACAAACAAACAGCGGCTTACGGTCACTTTGGCCGTAACGACCTTGATGTTCCATGGGAGCGCACAGACAAAGCAGAATTGCTCAAGCAAGATGCTGCTGCGCTCGCGAAATAAATCGATTTTCATACGGAAAAAAGCCTGGCCACCTGTGCCGGGTTTTTTCTATTGGGCACCTTTACCTGCATTCCCACACAATCCATAAAAGGATATTCATGTTCCCTGTCGAATGGTTAACTAGTAGAAATGGAGGAGTATTGGTGTGAAAAAACGAGGGGCCTTTTTGACAGCATTCGCCTTGATGTTTCTTACGGTAATGTTCCTTGGTATGATGCCCACACAAGAAAATCCAGAAAAAACACCAATTCCGGTGCAACCTTTACCCGTGACTGCCCCGTCTGATACGGTGAAGAAAGTAACAGAACCCAAACAACAAACGTGGTACAAAGATAAGGTTGTCATCCTAAATTATCATCACGTTTCTCAAGACTCAGACAAAAAGTATGTCATTGAGCCTGATCAGTTCAAAGCCCAAATGACCTACTTGTATGAAAATGATCTGCATCCGATTTCCCTGAAGGAGTTTTTGCGCTTCGTCGATACCGGCATTCTGACACAGGAGAATGCAGTGCTGATCACGTTTGACGATGGATATGAGAGTTTTTACACAGAGGCGTACCCGATTCTTCGGGAATTCAACTTTCCTGCTGTCAATTTTGTGATTGCCAGCCGCCTGCGTGACAGTGTAGAGCGGAAGCGGGAACAAATGACTACTCCGCTAAGTTTTCAGCAGGTGGAGGAAATGCGTTCATCCGGCTTGATTGAAGTCGCATCCCATACGTACAGCCTGCATGAGCAGCAAGAAAAAAACGAATGGGGCGAGCTGAAGGCAGGGACGGAACCCGTTTACCTCGAAGATTTACAGCGTTTAGAAAATGATGACGAGTATCGCAACCGCCTGTACGTGGATTTTATGATGTCCCGCGTCGCGCTCGAAGACTGGCTGGGCGAAAGTATGCCCGCTATTTCACTGCCACACGGATACAGCAGCAAGACCGTGCTGGATGTTGCGAAGGAAGCCGGCTTTGAATACGTATTCAACTCCAACAACGGCGTAGTAAAACCGGGCGTCAATCCGTACGGCATCCCGCGGTTTGATGTAGGACTGCGCGAAGTAGGAGCAGAAGAACTCGCTGAACTCTTCACCTCCGCCAAAACGGAATAAGGAGAGAAATCATGGATAAGGCTATCGACATAACCCTGCTTGACGGGGTATTTAAAAAGACCATTAAAACCGTTGAAATGAGCAAGGAACAGATTTTTGAAATTGCAGAGAGTGCACGTCATGAATGCAATACGATCCGAAAAGAAATCAATGAAGTGCGTCAAGTGATTGCCGAAGTGATTACCAATGTGGATCAGCTCGATCTCAAATCACGCCGCGCCCGCCAACGGCTGGTGATGGTCAGCCGTAACTTCCAGAGCTTTTCGGAAGAGGATATCCGTCTTGCATACGAAGAAGCCAACAGCATTCAAGTAGAACTGTCACTGGCCCGTGAGCGTGAGCAGAACCTGCGCCGCCGCCGTGATGATCTGGAGCTGCGCCTGCGCAACATTCAGGAAACCGTGGCGAGAGCAGAAGGCTTGCTCAGCCAGATGAGCGTTGTGCTCGGCTATTTGACAGGTGATTTAAGTCAGGTGGAAGATGCGCTGGCAACAGCCAAGCAGCATCAATTGCTCGGACTCAAAATCATTCAAGCACAAGAAGAGGAGCGGAAACGGGTAGCCAGGGACATTCACGATGGTCCCGCCCAATCGATGGCCAACGTCGTGCTGCGTACCGAGATCGTCGAGAAGATGCTCAAGAACGACCGTATTATGGAAGCGCAGATTGAGCTGCACGAACTCAAAGAAATGGTACGCTTTAGTCTGGCTGACGTGCGCAAGATCATTTTTGACCTGCGTCCAATGGCACTCGATGACTTAGGTCTCGTTCCGACTCTGCAAAAATACATCCAAAACTTCGAGGAACGCAGCAAGGTAACAGTAGACCTTGTCGTCTTCGGCAAAGAGCAGCAGTTGGAAAGCTCGTTCAAGGCGGCTGGATTCCGTCTGATTCAAGAATGCCTGAACAATGTGGCGAAGCACGCAAAAGCGAGATTCGTCCAGGTCAAAGTGGAGTTTCAACCGGAGACCCTGTTTCTCGTCGTCAAAGATGATGGTGTCGGGTTCGAGGTTTCTGAGACCAATAAAAACGGCCAATCCTTCGGTCTCATGGGCATGAAGGAGCGTACACAGCTGTTAGAAGGAAAAATGACCATCACATCTGAGGTGAATCAGGGAACCAAGGTCATGTTCCAAATCCCATTGCAACCAAACGCATCGAAATAGTACTGGTACCAATAAAAAAGAGGAGGTTAGTCAATATGGAAAAACATTCGGGTGAAATTCGTATTGTGTTGGTGGATGACCATCAATTGTTCCGTGAGGGTGTAAAACGTATTCTGGAGATGGAAGATGATTTTAAAGTAGTCGGGGAAGGCTCCGATGGGGAAGAGGCGGCAGGTCTGGTTGAGCTGCATCAACCGGATGTTGTTCTGATGGATATTAACATGCCAAAAGTAAACGGCGTCTCTGCTGCAGAAGAAATCGTCAAGGTAAGCCCTGATACCCGTGTCATCATTCTGTCCATTCACGATGATGAAGGCTATGTATACCGCACTCTGCGTTCCGGTGCAACCGGCTATCTGCTCAAAGAAATGGCGACCAGTGATCTGGTTGAAGCTGTCCGCGTTGTAGCCCAAGGCGGTGCTTACGTGCATCCAAAAGTAACCGGCAAGCTGATCGACGAATTCCGTCGCTTGAGTGAGCAGGAAGAGACCATGGACCGCTCCATTTCGCTTGAGGATACACCAGTGGTTGACCCGCGCATTATTGAATCCCTCACCCGCCGCGAACGTGAAGTGCTGCAGCTGATGGCAGAAGGGAAAAGCAACCGCATGATCGGTGAGTTCCTGTTTATCAGTGAGAAAACTGTAAAAAACCACGTCAGCAGCATCTTGCAAAAGCTCAACGTGCAAGACCGTACGCAGGCTGTTGTTATTTCCATCAAAAACGGCTGGGTAAAACTCTAGTCATACAGGAATCTGTCTAAAAAATGCAACCAGACCAAGCTGTGCCGCATACCCTGTTTTGTAGGAGGGGATGACCGTGGTAGCAGATATTGTGGTTTGGTTGCTTGCGGCATATGGTTGCTCCGCCCTCTTGGTAAGCCTTTGTCATTTCGTGTTGGCACACACCTTGACTCCAGTGGCAGAACCGTGCGTTCATTATCAACTGCTTTTGCGTAATTCGGAGCAAAGCTTGGAGATGGTGATGCGGGGACTGTTATTTCGGGCAAGCATGTCTGGCAGGCCGATCCGAATCTCATTTGTCGATGAAGGTTCCCATGACTACACCGGTAAAATGACAGAGATTTATCAACGAACATTGGATTTCCTCATCGCAGATCCTGCGGCAGAGGATGGAAGCACCATCACAATTGACCTACGCAATGCCTAAAGGTAAAGGGGAGCTGGAAATGCTCTCCTTTTTTATATGCCCACTAAACAAGTTGTTCAAACGTTATGGAAATTTTCTTGCAGAAGGTTCTGTCTTTTTCCAAACTGAAAGAGAAAGGGAAAAGATCGGGGGAGTTACGTTGAGTGGGATGAGCGCGTTGGGTTCGTTACATTCGTTGGATACAACGAGGGAATATATTATGTATGGTAAGGAAACGGAGCAAACCGGACAAACCGCTCAGCGTGGTATTCATCTGTATATCACTTCATGTTTTTCTGTTGACCAGCTGTTTTGGCGAGAGCAAGGAGCGGGACGGTTGATTGTATTGGGGAGCAGTCCGTCGTTGGCACTCGTCTTTGCGTTGAAGGAACGGATGGAGATGAGGCTGGCGGAGGGACGGGGCGGCAATCGCGTTGATAGCAGGATCCTTCATCGGTTGGCAGAGGAACAGACTATGCTCTATAACAAGTCTGTGCAGCAGCTTGCAAGAGAAAAAGACATGGGGAAGCTGCCATTTGCTTTTACATTTAACCCGTGGTCTTTGTCGGACGATATCCATGGTCTGGGTGTGGCAGATCAAGCAGGCGGGATTGCTCAGACAGATGACTCGGACGAAGGGATGGTCAAGCTGGAGGATGGTCACTATTCTTTTCGGGAGCTGGAGCAAGAGGCAGGCCGTATGCATGAGCTGCTCATGGGACGGTCCCTGCTGTGGGAGGAAGTGGAGTTTCTGCATCAGCAAAAACGGGCTGGTGAACATCTGTCCGAGGCGGCTGTTCAATGGCTGGTGTTAAAAGGTGCCGTCTTGCGCCTGCCGGGTGTTTCCCTTACGTTGCGCAAGGGACTGTTGTCCCGAAAGCTTGTACCTGTCTGCTTGCGTTGTGGGGAAATGGAGCAGATCAAGCTGACCGTATGCCATTCTTGTCGGCAGGCTTGTGCATATTGTACCGCATGTCTGCAGATGGGGCGGGCCAAGTGCTGTACACCACTTTTGTGTTCAGCCGACCACTCGCTGTCTGTCCACCATCGGCAACCCTTGCTGCAATGGACAGGTCAATACTCCCCGGCTCAAGCAGAAGTGGCGAGCAGGGCCAGGGGCTTTGTGAATGGAGATGAGACCGCCTTTCTCATCTGGGCCGTCTGCGGGGCTGGCAAAACAGAACTGATCTTTCCTGTCGTAGAAGAAGTATTGAGCCAAGGCGGGAAGGTCTGCATCGCTACTCCGCGCAAGGATGTGGTATTGGAGCTGGCTCCGCGTCTTACGCGGGTATTTCCGGATGTGACGACTTTGACGATTCATGGTTCGAGTACGGAGAAATGGGAGCAGGGTGAGCTGGTTATCGCGACCACACATCAGGTGATGAGGTTCTATCGGCGGTTTGCATTAGTGATCGTCGATGAGGTGGACGCGTTCCCTTTTCACAATAATCACTCGTTGTACAGAGCTGTGGATCGGGCCGTTTCGGAGCAGGGAAAGATACTGTACCTGAGTGCCACGCCGCCGAAGTATTTGCGTGACAAATTGGTGCGCCCGCATCATGCTCCACCATCGGCAACGGCAGGCCAGAACCGACTATGCCGACTATGGTGCCGCATCTCAAGGCTGTTCAAGATCAAGCAGGAATTGCCCCACGCATCCGCGACCCATGTCATCTTGCCAAGCCGTTATCACGGACACCCGTTGCCAGTTCCAAAGACCGTCATTGTACAGGGGTGGAAAAACAAGCTTAAGAGCAATCAACCGCTTCCGCAGGTGATCCAGCCACTGGAAGACTCACTGGAACAGGAGCGGCAAGTCTTCTTTTTTGTCCCTCGGATCGGGGACGTGGACACTGTCATAGCCTATCTGAGGTACCATCTGCCCCGTTATGCAGAGCGGATTGAGGGTGTCCATGCTGCTGATCAGGGGCGGGAAGAAAAAGTACTTCGTTTTCGCCAACGAGAAATTGTCTTGCTCGTCACAACCACGATTCTCGAACGGGGTGTAACGATCCCAAGAAGCGACTGCATCGTATTGGGAGCAGATGCTGGTATTTTTGATGAGGCATCATTGGTACAGATTGCCGGACGGGTAGGGCGTTCGGCAAATTCACCGGGTGGGACGATCCTGTTTTTGATGGAGCATCGTGTACAGGCACCCTATCAGGCGATTGCCCAGATCAAACAGATGAACCAGCTGGCAAGCCGAATCCAACGGGGAGTTGCCGAATGAGCAGACAGCCATGTCTCACCTGTGGTCAGTCGATCGGAGGACATGCGCGTACAGGAGTGATCCGCCAGCTTGCAGCGATGCTTGTCCGCACCAACCATTACCCAAAAGTCTACTCTCTGCTTAACCAGTTGCCGCTATGTGCCACCTGTATCAGTCGAATCCCCTTTTTGCATGATCCATGGTGTATGGTGTGCGGCAGGCATATGCTGGTGAACAGTCGGGGCACACAAGCTATTTGCGGGGATTGCAGCGGTTTTCCGGAGCAGCTGCAGATCACCAACCGCAGTACCATTCGTTATGATGACTGGGCCAAAAATCTGATCGGCGTGTATAAATACCGTGGGGATGAACGTCTCATGCAGCTCTTTTCCACCCTGCTGCTGATTGCCTGGTATCGACATTATGATCAGCAGGGGATTGAGCTGATCACCTATGTCCCTCTGCACGACCAGCGTCTGCGTGAGCGGGGGTTCAACCAGACAGAGCTCCTCGCTGAAGCTGTAGGGCGTAAGCTTGGATTACCGGTTCGAAAGCTGCTGACCCGCCAAAAGAACACGACCAAGCTTAGTCAGCAGACAGGCAAACAGTCACGGATGGTCAGTATGAACGATGCCTTTTTACCCGCCCATGCCACAGGAGATCCAGCAACATACGATGAAGTCCCGAGAATATCAGCTGCACCGGGCAAAGCCACCGTTCCCGCCATTATGCTGATCGACGATATCTATACTACGGGAGCAACCATCCGTTCCTGTGCCCAGACACTCAGGAAGATTCCTGCTCTCCGGGAAGCCCGCATTCTCAGTCTGACCGTCTGCCGTTCATAAGCGACAAGACGTATGGATAAGCACATCTAACCGAAAGTGAAGAACCAACACCAAAAAGCCCTGACAGCCAAGTACCGTCAGGACTCTATCCGAAGCCATCTCTTTTTCTGTTCTGCTTACTGACTACTCGTCTTGATTGGTCAAGATCAGCGGCCCATCAGCGGTGATCGCAATCGTATGCTCATATTGCGCGGACAACTTACCGTCCAGTGTGCGTGCGGTCCAGTTGTTGTCATCCATGGTGTCGTGATACGTTCCGATATTGATCATCGGTTCGATTGTAATGACCATACCTTCTTTGAGACGAGGTCCTCGGCCGGCTGGGCCATAGTGAGGCACATGCGGATCTTCGTGGATGGATTGACCGATCCCATGTCCGGTAAAGTCACGGACAACAGAATAACCAAGACCTTCCGCATAAGACTGTATTGCATGGGAAATATCACCGATGCGATTTCCGACGACTGCCTGTTCAATCCCTTTATACAGAGATGCTTTGGTTACTTCCAACAGGCGAGCGGCTTCATCCGAGATGGTACCCACTCCATAGGACCAGGCAGAGTCAGCCAACCATCCTTTATAATTGACCACCATGTCGATTGTGACGATATCACCGTTCTTCAATGGTTCTTTACGCGGGAAGCCGTGGCAGATCTCATCATTAATAGAAGCACATGTTGCGAATTCGTATCCATTGTAGCCCTTTTGCTCTGGAGTGGCTCCGTGTTCAGCGAGGAATTGATCGACGAACTGGTCAATCTCCCATGTGCTGATTCCAGGGCGGATCAGTTTCCTGATCTCTTTGTGGGCTGCGACAAGGATCTTGCCCGCCTCACGCATGTTTTCGATCTGCTCTTTGCTTTTCAAGATAATCACGAGGTGTACCTCCAATGTTCATGGTTTTATTTAAGATATGCGGTGTCGGTCTATTCAGTATCCAACAACTGCTTTATGCCGTGTGAGATGTCCATTTTATTTTATCATCTTTTTCGGTCGGGGCAGTCATATTCCTGATCAACTTTGATCATTTTCTAACGTTATGAATGTGAGGATAACAAAAAGAGACAGATTAATCTACAGGAAACAGCGCGGTTTGTCGGAAAATGCCAACAAAATTGCCATCAAATATCTTGAGTTTGCCATGGTCAAGAATTCGAGTTTGGGGTAATATGAATTTATTCCAATTACCTGTTCGTTATAGGGGGCAATCTATATGGTGATGGCTAATTTGGCGAACTGTGTGCGCTGCGATGTATTATTTGTCCGCGGCGTACGTGATGTATGCCCGAAATGCTACCAAGAGATAGAGAAAGAATATGAAAAAGTAGCTCAATTCTTACGCAAACGTGAAAACCGTGGTTCGACAATCCACCAGGTAAGCGATGCAACAGGTGTGTCTGTCAAGCAGATTACCCGTTTCATCAAAGACGGACGAATCTCTGTCGCAGGAACCCCGAATCTGGGCTATCCGTGTGAGCAATGCGGTGAACCAATCCGTACAGGCAACATGTGCGAATCCTGCATGCGTTCACTCAAACGCGAGATCAACCAGCAGCTTGATGTTGACCGCCGTCTGAGCGAAGAAGAGCAGCACAAGCGCAATATTACGTACCAGCGGAAAAAAACGCTGGAGTAAGCAACTCATAAAATAACTAATCATTTTTAGTAAAAATGCCGATGATACAAGTAAGACGTATTCATCGGTTTTTTATTTAGCTTTCTATCGAGGTGATTCCATATGCGTATCAATGAGACCAATCGTACGGGCATGATCAATGCTTACAATAAAACCCCACAAGCCAAAGGTGCTGGCCAAGTCAAAGGCAAAATGGGTAAAGACGAGGTGCAGATCTCCACTGAAGCGCTTGAACTGCTCAAGCTGGGAGAAGATCTTGAACTGACCTCCGCGCGCAAAGCCAAAATTCAAGAGCTGAAGCAACAGGTCGAGAAAGGTACCTACCAGGTTCCAAGCCAAAAGATCGCTGAAAAACTGATTAACTTTTGGAAAAAGCCTTAATGGCGGTGAAATCAGATGAGCCGATTAGATGAACTGTATGAGGTGTTAGAGAATCTGCTGAAGCTTCATCAAGCACTCTATACCTTTGCCACTCAGAAAAAAGAAATCCTGATCAAGGGGGATGTCACGGCGTTGACCGCGATCTCCCAGAAGGAACAAAAATTCATCAAGGCGATCAGTGCGGCGGAAGCCAAGCGTATTGAACTGATCGATCAGCTGTTCGCAGAGCGGGGTCTTCCCGTCCAAAATGCCACTCTGCAAGATTTCATCAAGAGCTGGACAGGGGCTGAGGAGAAGCAGCGCCTCACTCATTATCGCGATGAACTTATGAGGATTGTGTCCCAACTGCGCGATGCCAATGAATTAAATCAGCAGTTATTGGCGCAATCCCTTTCTTTTATCAACTATAGTCTGGATTTTTTGACAGATACACCAGAGGACGATTTCATTTACAGAAAGCCGACTGGGTATGGGGCTGGAACCTATACGAACCGTTCCATGATCAACAAAAAATATTAGAGAGGTGTCCGCATGCGCTCGACATTCCATCTGTTAGAGGTTTCCAAACGCGGGTTGTTCGCACAGCAATCAGCCCTAAATACAACAGGGCATAACATTTCCAATGCAAATACAGAAGGGTACACCCGTCAACGTGCCAACATGCAGGCAACCAAGGGGATACCGGCTCCGGGAATGAACGTTGACCGTGCTCCCGGCCAAATGGGTACAGGTGTAGAAGTTACGGATTTGCAACGGATTCGCGAAGATTATCTCGATGTGCAATTCCGTACCGAGAACAAACACTTCGGCTATTGGGAAGCCCGTCGTGATGGTCTTGAGAAAATTGAGACCATTTTTAATGAACCGTCAGATACCGGCTTGCAAAAGGTCATGGATGATATGTGGAAATCTTGGCAAGACCTCGTAAAAGAACCTGAGAGCTTGTCTGCCCGTGCTGTTGTCCGTCAACGTGCTGTTGCGATTGCCGAGACGTTTGGCGCACTTACCACCTCCATGAAAGAGCTCCAGACTGACCTCGATAATGTCGTGCGCGTCAAAGCGATTGATATCAACTCGATCGCGACACAGATTGCCAATATCAATAAGCAGATTGCCGACGTGGTTCCACATGGCTATCAACCGAATGACCTCTACGACCAACGCGATGTCCTCATCGATAAATTGTCCAAAATGACAGAAGTGAAAGTAACCACTGCCGAAAGCGGAATGGTGAACGTCACAATCGAAGGGCAAAACCTTGTAACTGGCCGTACCTCTGTTCCGATGACGGTCGGCACCAATGAAACAACAGGACTGGTCGAGATCTCCTTGGGTGGAGCGGTCTTCACACCGAAAACAGGAAGTCTGGCTGGAACCTTTGAATCCCGGGGCTACAGTGTGGACGGTCAGATGGTTGGCGTCATTCCAGATATGCTGCGCAAACTTGACGCTCTTGCTCTCAATATGACTACCGAGATCAACAACCTCCACAGACAAGGGGTTAACCTCTTCCAAATCAATAACACCCCAGGACCTGCCAATATTCCGTTCTTCGTCCAAAAAGGAACAGCTAACGGCAATCCGACAGGTGCAGCATCATTCGAAGTGAATCCAGAGATTATGAAAAGTCTCAATGCGATCGCAGCAGGTACGCGCGGAACCGGCGGAACAACCAATGAGGGTGACGGCTCCAACGCACAGGCTATCGCATCTCTGAAGTTCAAGACCATCATCGCAAGCACAGGCTCAAATGGCTTGGGGGAAACCACCACGCTTGACGACTTCTATCGTTATACGATTGCCCAGCTCGGGGTAGACAGCCAAGAATCTATGCGTATGGAGAAAAACTCCGATATCCTGGTGGGTCAAGTCGATACACAGCGGATGTCCGTATCCGGTGTCTCCATCGATGAAGAGATGGCGGAAATGGTGAAGTACCAGCATGCCTATAATGCATCGGCTCGCGTGATGACCAGCATGGATGAGATCTTAGATAAAATTATTAATGGTATGGGACGTGTAGGTCTCTAAATTAGTGGGTATATATAGAAGGGAGCATTGATCATGTCAATACGTGTTACCCAGACCATGTTGAATAAAAACATGATGCGCAATCTGTCTAACTCCATGGGAGCGATGGATAAATTACAGGAGCAGGCATCGTCGGGGCGCGTCATCTCCCGTCCGTCTGATGACCCTGTTATTGCGTCCAGAGGGATGTATTATCGTACTGCTTTGGCGGAAAATGAGCAATTCCAACGCAATATGAACGAAGCTCAAGCCTGGATGGATACGACAGACCAAGCACTGGATGAAGCCGTTAACCTGATGCATCGGGCGAAGGAGCTCTTGGTACAATCCGGAGGCGTTTTGGATGATGCAGCCCGCCAAGCTATCGCTGGTGAACTTTCTCAGATCAGAGAGCAGATGGGGAGCGTCGCTAATAAAACCATCGGGGGCCGTTACATCTTCGCAGGTACGGAGACCAAGACACAGCCATTTGATCCGGTCACTCAGACATTCACTAACCAGAGTGCTGACGACATCAACGTCGAGCTGAGCAAAGGCATTTTCTTGCCGATCAACGTGCAGGGTGTTCAAGTCTTTAACGAGCCAGCTACCGACAATATTTTTAAAGTGCTCGGTGATGCCGTGACGATCTTGAATACAGGTGCATCAGCTACATCCGTTTTGGACCGGGTAGTCAGCCAAACTGACAACATGCTTGCCGTACGTGCGACACTCGGTGCGCGTGTGAACCGTCTGGAATTGATTTCTGAACGTCTCTCCACTGAAGAGGTCAGCCTCAACAAGCTGATGTCTGATAACGAGGACGCAGATATGGCTGAGGTTATTACTGAGCTCAAGACCCAAGAAAACGTACACCGTTCCGCCCTAGGCGTTGGTGCACGGATCATTCAGCCATCCCTGCTCGATTTCTTGCGCTAAATTTTTGAGTGAAAGAGGATGAAGTTTCTATGCAAATCCCTCAACTACGTATGCAATCCGTCTTTGCTCAATTAGGTTTGCAGATCAACAAACCAGTTCAAGAGATCGAACAACCACAGGCTGAGCTGAATCTGACACAAGAAGCAGCTATTCTTGAGATCCGTCAGCCCAAGGGTGAATTAACTATTGATACAACCGAAGGCCAAAACAACCTTGATCTTCGTGGGATTCTACTCCGTACTCGGGATAATGCCGAGTACGGATACCAAAAAGCAATGGAGGCAATCGCCCAGATCAGTTCCGAGGGTGACCGTCTGTCGAAGATTGAAAACAAGGGGAAGCCGATTGCTGATATTGCTTTTGAAGAAAGCGGCATCTATGAGCAGACCGAGATCATGGCCCACCATAACGGCGGGGATGGTATCGAGCTGCACTACGAAGCCAAGCAGCCGGAAATCACGGTTGAGCCAAGAGGCAAGAAGATGGACCCGGTCATACATAAACCTGTTCACAACTACACACCGGGAAAAGTCGAGGCTTATGTCAATCGATGGAACAGTCTCACGATTGAGGTTGTTGGTCTTCATGTTGATAAATCGCTGTAATAGACAGAAGGGGATGTCCTGATGACCTCATTCAAATCTATCGAACTGGAAAAACTCTATTTTGAGGAGGGAGTACCTGGCTTTTCAAACCTACAATTTTTTCAATTGTTGCAGGAGGAGCCGGATAGTCCCTTTTTTGTTCTGCAATCAATAGAAGAGCAAACGGTATCATTTTGGGTGATTAATCCGTTTTCCTTTTTCCGAGAATATGAGTTTGATCTGCCGGAACAGGCGAAATCAGCTCTTCGTATGAAGGAAGATAGTAACATTGGCGTGGTAAACATGGCTACCTTGCGAGCTGACAACCAAATTACCGTAAATCTCAAAGCACCAATCATCATCAACATGGATAACCGGATGGCCAAGCAAGTCATTTTACATGATGAGAAATTCGACATACGCCAACCTTTATTCCAAATCCCAACGAAAGCCACAAGTGAGTAGGTGAACCTATGCTGGTCTTATCACGCAAGAAGAACGAATCCATCATGATTGGCGATCACATTGAGATTAAGGTGATCTCTGTTGAAGGAGAGACGGTTCGGATCGGCATCTCAGCTCCGCGTGAAGTAGATGTGCACCGGAAAGAGGTCTATTCGGCGATCCAGGAAGAGAACAGGCTAGCTTCTCAAAGTAAATTGGATTGGGCACATATCCGGAGATTTATGCAGCAAGAACCACCAAAGTCATGAATTTACAAATGAGAAAAAAGTTCTATTGAAATTCATATACACAGGAAAATAGTCCGTTGACATATTAATATCGTCAACATACTATAAAGCTATAAACAAATAACATACACTGGTGAAAAAGGCAAACTGCGGTAGTCACAAGCAGGGATTGCAACATGGGCCTTGTTGGAAGAATAGGCCTTCCTGACAAGGTATCATGTAGACCAGAAAGAGGTCGGGTCATGCCCAGCATCTTACTGGTTTTTTATTTGCCTTTTCACGGTGGAAAAAGGAGGAAACGCGATGGTTAAGAGTAGGTTGTCATTCTTGCTTACATTTGTCTTAATTTTACAAATGTTAATGCCGATGGGTAACGTGTTTGCGGATACGCTGCCTGTACCAACCAACCTCGCCAGTAAGAACACGAGTCCCGATGACATTACGCTGTCTTGGGATGCTATTACCGGTATCAGTGTATACAACGTGTATCAGTTGACTGGCACTGAGAAGAAGTTGGTAAGCCAAGTTGCGGCAACTTCAATGAACATCCGAAACCTAAAAGAAGGCAGCTACACTTATGCAGTTGCTTCTTATAAGGCGGGGGTTGAGTCAGAGTTATCCAGTTCTGTGACGGTAGAAATTGTGTATCCAGAGATGAAAGCTCCAACGGGGATCAGCTACACAATCCTCAGAGGCAGCGATGTGGCCCTGAAATGGGAAGCATCTCAATATGCAAACAGCTACAATGTCTATGAATGGATTGATGGTCAGCCAAAGCTGATTACCACTGCTGATACGTCAGCTGCTCGTACATTATCACGTGTGAAAGAGGGTACACACACGTACTCCCTCACATCTGTCAATACGTTATACGGGGAGTCTGATCATTCCGAACAGGTAACTGTTACTGTGGATTATCCAGACTTGGCAGCACCAGCCAATGTGACATATACGATTGTAAATGGCAGTGACATCGCCCTGAAGTGGGATGCGGCTGTCAATGCACAAACTTACAATGTATATGAAATCACAAACGATGAATCCAAATTGCTTGGGAATACGTCGTCTACTGCCTATACCGCACGTAAACTCCCACAAGGAACACATGTCCTCGTCGTTACCACTGTTCACTCCACTTTTGGTGAATCAGTACAAAGTGAGCCTGTAACAGTCGAACTCGATTATCCAGAAATGCAAGCACCAACCAATCTCCAGTATCAAATCAAAAACGGTGCTGACATTGCAATGAGCTGGGACGCAGTAGCATTCGCGCAATCCTACAAGATTTATTCTGTTGTTAACGGAGAAAATAAACTCCTCGGAGAAGTTTTCGGTGTTACTACTTATACTGCACGTAAACTTCCTCAAGGTACGTACAATTTAGTCGTAACCTCCGTTCACCCGAGCTTTGGTGAATCTGCTTTATCTGCACCATTGACGGTTGAACTCTCTTATCCAGACATCCAACCACCAGCTGACTTCAGCTACACCATTGTAAAAGGGAACGATGTGAAGTTTAGCTGGGCAGAAGTAACATACACCACCACCTATAAGATCTATGAGTTGGTCAATGAAGAGTATACATTGGTGAAAACAGTTACCGCACCGAGTGCGACTAATACGTTGACTAACGTTGCAGAAGGTAAACATGTGTATGCAATCGCAGCGCAAAGTGACCGTTTTGGTGAATCCTTGCTGTCCGAACCACTGACCGTTGAGGTTGTCTTCCCGATCATGCAGCCTCCGACAAACCTTACCACCTCGGTAACGAACGGGAACGACCTGACAATCAAGTGGACCGAGTCCCAATACGTAACTTCTTACAACATCTATGATGTAACAAGCGGAAGCCGTAAGCTCGTGACCAATGTGATTGCTCCAGCTGTTTCCAAACGTCTCATTAATCTGCCGGAAGGTCCATACAAGTATGAAGTGACTGCTGTCAGCGACCGTTTCGGTGAATCACCTACAGCATCTACTGTCTCCGGCACGATGGTATACCCGATCATGGAGCCACCGGTCAACTTCAAATACACCATTGCCAATGGTAATGATGTAACAGTTCGTTGGGATCCGGCTCTGTATGCAACATCCTACAACATCTATCTGGTAAAAGACGGTCAAAAAACACTCGCAGGTACAGCTGAAGCTGGTACCACCAGTAAGAGATTCGCGGCTATGGCAGAAGGCACTTATGAGTATGAAGTATCCTCTGTCAGCGACCGTTTCGGCGAATCTGCAAAACGCTCCGCTCTTACTGTTCCAGTTGTCTTCCCAGACATCGCGGCTCCGGTACTCAAATTGACTGTAACTGATGCTTCGTCTGTAAGACTGTCATGGGTTGCTATTAACTACGCAACATCTTACAACGTCTATGAAGTCATCAACGGAAACAAAGTGTTGGTAAGAACAACGACCAGTACTTCTATGAACCTGACAGCTCTTACCGAAGGCACGCACAACTATGTAGCCGTTGCGGTAAGTGACCGCTTCGGGGAATCACCTGACTCTAATACGGTAACCGTTGATGTGGGTCTGGCTGCACCAACTGTGACTGCGAAAGTGTCCGGCTACAACGTAGATCTGACCTGGTCTGCAGTAACAGGTGCTGCTTCTTACAATGTATACCAAGTGGTAAATGGTCAACCAACGCTTGTGAAGAGCGGCGTGACCGGCACTGCTTTCACGGTTCCGAACCTGGTACCAGGCACATACGAGTTCCAAGTATATGCGGTTAACTCTACCGGCAAACAAGCTGTTCGTTACGGTTCTGCCACAGCGACTGTGAAAGTAATTGACGTAACAGCACCAGTCACCACTTCCAACATCGGATCTGACTGGACCAAAGAAGATGTAAACGTTACATTGACTGCTACTGACGATTTGTCCGGAGTGGCCAAGACACTCTATACCATCGCAGGTGCAACCGAAAGACAAGGTACAACCTTCACAGTAACCCAAGAAGGCCAAACCAAAGTAACCTACTACTCTGTAGACAACGCAGGTAACGTCGAGGCAGCTGTAGTCAAAACCGTCAAAATCGACCGTACGGCACCGGTAACTACCGGCAAAATCGGCGAAAACGGTGTAATCAACCTCACCGCGGAAGACACCTTGAGCGGCCCTGACAAAACATTCTATTCCATTAACGGAAGCGAATATGTCGAAGGCACAAAAGTGGTTCCAACAGGTGCTGGTACAGCAACCGTCAAGTTCTACTCTGTTGACAAAGCTGGCAACGTGGAAGCTCCAGTTACTCTCGAAGTGACCCTCGATTCCACAGCACCAGTAACCGTTGCTGATTATGTAAAAGACTGGACCAACCAAGATGTGAAAGTAACGTTCACAGCAACTGACGAATACGGCGTTGCAGCGACCTACTACTCCGTCGACGGCGGTCAAAAACAAGAAGGCACCGCACTCACCATTTCTGAAGAGGGCGTACACCAAGTATCCTTCTACAGTGTTGACAAATCCGGCAACACAGAAACCGAACAAACCATCACCGTAAAAATCGATAAAACCTTCCCAACCACTTTGGTTGAAGCTCCACAAGGCTGGGTTAATCAAGATGGTACGATCACTTTCACAGCGGTTGATGAACTCTCCGGCGTAGCTGACACCTTCTACTCTATTGATGGTGGCGAATACGTATCCGGTACAACCGTTTCTGTCAAAGAAGAGGGAAGACACATCATTTCCTACTACTCCGTAGACAAAGCGGGCAACGTAGAAGCAGGGAAATCAATCGATGTAAAAGTAGACAAAACCGCACCAGTCACCACTGGCAACCTGCCAAAAGGCTGGAGCAACCAAGATGTAACCGTAACACTCGAAGCTTCTGACGCAACCAGCGGTGTAGCGAAAACCTACTACACCATCAATGGTTCTGAACCAAAAGAAGGCACTACCTTCACCTTCACAGAAGAAGGCATCTACAAAGTAACCTTCTACAGCGTAGACAACGCAGGCAACACAGAAGAAGCAGTAACAGGCGAAGTGAAAATCGACAAGGTTGCACCTGTAACCACTGCAGATGCACCACAATCTTGGATCAACCAAGACGGTAAAATCACCTTCACGGCAACAGACAACCTCAGTGGTGTAGCAGCAACCTACTACTCCATCAACGGTTCTGAATACCAACAAGGTACAGAAGCGAATGTTAATGAAGGCGGCATCTACATCATCGCCTACTACAGCGTGGACAATGCAGGCAACAAAGAAGAAGTACAGAAACTTGAAGTAAAAGTAGACAAAGCGGCTCCAGTAACAAAAGGCAACATGCCAGAAGGCTGGAACACCACTGATGTAACCGTAGAACTGACTGCAACCGATGACCTGAGCGGTGTAGCGAAAACCTACTACACCATCAACGATTCCGAACCGCAAGAAGGCACCAGCTTCACTCTCACAGAAGAAGGCGTACACAAAGTAACCTTCTACAGTGTAGACAACGCAGGCAACGTAGAAGAAGCAGTAACAGGCGAAGTGAAGATCGACAAAACCGCTCCTTCCACTACGTCTGATGCTACCGCTCAATGGATCAACAAAGAAGCAGTCATCAACCTGACCGCAACCGATGCAACCAGCGGCGTAGCGAAAACCTACTACTCCGTAGACGGTGCTGAGTTCGTGGAAGGTACGACCTTCACTGTTGAAAATGACGGCATTCACATCATCGCTTACTACAGCGTTGACGTTGCAGGCAACCAAGAAGAAGTCAAAAAAGCAGAAGTAAAAGTAGACCGCACTGCACCAGTTACCAAAACAACAGCTCCAACTGACTGGTCCCGTGAAGATGTAACCCTGACTCTGGAAGCATCTGACAACCTGAGCGGCGTAGACAAAACCTTCTACTCCATCAATGGCGGAACTCCAGTGGAAGGCACAACTGTTGTTGTATCTGAAGAAGGCATCAACAAAGTAACCTTCTACAGCACAGACAAAGCAGGCAACGTAGAAGAGGCTCAAACCGTTGAAGTGAAAGTAGACAAAACGGCTCCAGCAACTACTTCCGATGCAACTGACAAATGGTCTCAAACTGATGTAACCGTAAACCTCACCGCGACTGACGCACAAAGTGGCGTAGCGAAAACCTACTACTCCATTAACGGCGGCCAATTCGTGGAAGGCACAACCCTCACCGTCACCGAAGAAGGCATCAACAAAGTAACCTTCTATAGCGTAGACGTTGCAGGTAACAAAGAAGAAGCAAAAACCGTTGAAGTAAAAGTAGACAAAACCAAACCGGTTGTAGAATGGAACCTCAATTCCACCTATAACTACGGAACCAAACTTCCAATCGACTATACAGCGACCGATGCCGTATCCGGTATCGCAACTGAAACCGTAACAATCAACGGTGTAGTTGTGAAGAAGGGCGACACGTTCCCACTCAACCAAACCGGTGAGTACAAGGTTGTTGTAACTGTAACTGACAACGCTGGCTGGACCACTACTCTGGAGAAAACCTTCAAAGTACTCGTACCAGCTACCATCGAAGTAACTCCTAAAGTGATCAATGGCAACAAGGGTGTGTTCACTGTCCGTGTAACCCCTGGCAGTGGCTTCAACGCAGCTGACATTGATCCTAGCACAGTAACCCTCAATGGCGTGAAACCTCGCCTCGACAAAGGTACCCAACCAAAACTGGGTCAATACAAATTCGAGCGTGAAGATTTCAACTGGCCAAACGGTGAAGTGGTTCTTGAGTTCCGTGCGAAGACTGTTAATGGTCAAGAAGTGTACGGCACTACCACTGTTCAAGCTAAGAAGTAATAGGTTTTACCCGATCGAAGAACCGGACATCATGTTCCGGTTCTTCTCTTTTTTCCTTCAAAAGTTTTTTGAGAAAAAATCAAAAAAACACTAAACAACTCTAAATACTCCACCGATAATAATAATGTAAGGGAGAACAACTCAAGCGGCCGATTGGGAAGGCTCCCGAAATCTAATAACCATCCACAAGGACGTGGAGGTTTACTACTCAAGGAGGAACTACACATGCGTATTAACCACAATATTTCCGCAATCAACACCCACCGTCAAATGGGCATGAACACCGTTAACGCTGGCAAATCCATGGAGAAACTCTCTTCCGGTCTCCGCATCAACCGTGCTGCTGACGATGCTGCAGGTCTCTCCATCTCTGAAAAAATGCGTGGTCAAATCCGTTCTATGGAGCAAGCACAACGCAACGCTCAAGACGGTATCTCCCTCATCCAAACTGCTGAGGGTGCACTGAACGAAGTATCCGACATGCTCGTTCGTATTAAAGAACTTTACACTCAATTCAACAACGGTACCTACAACGCTACCGACCAAGCTAACATCACTGCTGAGATCCAAGCTCTCACTGATGAGATCGCTAACATCGGTTCCAAAACCAAATTCAACGGTATCACTCTCCTTGACAGCACTCTGTCTGTAACCATCCAAATCAACGAAGCTGCTGCTGATACAATCCTCATCACCATGGGTACTGACATCAGCGCAATCGCTCCTGCTGACCTGGATGCTACTACTACTGAAATCGACAACGTTTCTAAATCCCGTGCACACCTCGGTGCTCTCCAAAACCGTCTTGAGCACACTGTAAACAACCTCGGTACTACTACTGAGAACCTTACAGCTGCTGAGTCCCGTATCCGTGACACAGACATGGCGAAAGAAATGATGGCGTTCACTAAGAACAACATCCTTACTCAAGCTTCCCAAGCTATGTTGGCTCAAGCTAACCAACAACCACAAGGTGTTCTCCAACTTCTCCGTTAATTTTAGTAACGATAAAAGGAACCTCATTACGAGGTTCCTTTTTTGTATTTCCAGCAACATTTTATAAAGGAATCGGGGGTTTTGGTCGATACAACAAAGAGAGAAAAGTATAAAAAGTGAGGGCTTACTGATGAGCAAAAAAACGGTATCACTTTGTATGATCGTCAAAAACGAAGAAAAGTATCTTCCTACCTGTCTCGAAAGTGTAAAGGGAAAGGTAGATGAAATCATCATCGTAGATACTGGTTCTACGGATGCCACTGTTTCGATTGCGGAGCAGTTTGGTGCAAAAGTCTATCATTTCGAATGGATTCAAGATTTTGCTGCGGCCCGAAACCACGGATTAGAGCAGGCGACAAGTGAATATATTCTGGTGCTTGATGCTGATGAATACTTGGATAAAGAGACCGACCTCCAAAAGGATTTGGAATCAGGAAAAGATTATTACCGTGTACGGATCAAAAACTATCAATCAAATGATTCGGTTGTCTACCACTATAATACGCGGCTGTTCAAAAATCGTGAGGACGTGCGCTATCGGGGTCAACTCCATGAGAATGTCAATACCTACGATGAGTCTCTGGGATTAACCGGGGGAGACGCGGCGTTCCTCATTCATCACGTTGGTTATATGAGCGACGTAGTGCTGGAGAAGGATAAGAAAAACCGTAACTATGACATCATCGTAAAAGAGGCGGAAGCCAATCCGACAGGTTACAACCTGATGAACCTTGGCTTTTCTTACTATTCCGTAGGAGAGTTTGAGAAGGCCCTGGATGCCTTTAAGCGCTCTTATCAGCTTAGTAAGACCAAAAGCTATGTCAAATATCTGATTGTGAACATAGCCAATTGCTTAACAGCTCTGAATAAATATGATGATGCGATTTCTGTTCTGTCGGATGCGTCTAATATCTACACGAACTATACTGATTTTTATTACAGCTTGGGACGGGTCTATGAAGCTAAGGGCTTCTCAAACGATGCCGAGCTGATGTATAAGAAGTGTATCTCCATAGGTGAAACCAAGGATGTCTTCAACGTGGAGGGGACAGGCAGCTTCTTGGCGTACTATCGCTTGGGGGTTGTCTACGCCAGACAGCTGCGGTATGCAGAGGCATTCGAAGCAGCATTCGAATCGATCAGCATCAATAAGCATCACCGCCCAGCGGTTGTTCTTTATCTGAACATGATGCAGAAGGCTCACATCCCTCTGGACGAAACATACGAGCATCTGTCCAAGGTATACCCATTCACCTCCCTGGATGATATGAAGACACTGCTCTATGCCCTGTATGAAGCACGCCATCCACTCTTTTACCGCTATATTCAGGGTGATGCAGGCAGCTTGTCCGTAGATTTCCGAGTGGTTGCCCAACAGTACAGCAAGCATTATGGAGCGGCCCGTCTGGAATGGAACAATGTCGAAGAGATCTCGGATGAAAACGTGTCAGATGCCATCCTGTTATCTTTGCTGCTTCAGGATATGTCCCTGTTGGAGCGTTGCAGGGGTGCGCTGAACTTCAGTCAAAGAGAATGGAAGCAGCTCAAAAAGATCATCCTTCGCGAAGAGGGCAACGACAAGGGTCTCTCACCAGAGCTGGAAAAAATCCTGCTGGAGCTCTGCCTGCATCTGATCGTCCTCGAAGAATTCGACCAGTTTGAGTACCTGAGTGCTTTTGTCATGAAGGGTTCTCTTGATACCCAATGTGCGTTGGCCCGTATCCTTCATGAATACGGCTATACCGACACAGCGATTGAGATTTTGCTGCCCAACCTTGAGACCCATCCGAACCATGTCCCGCTCGTACAGCTTTTGGGGGATATTTGTGCAGCAAAAGGACATCTGGATGATGCGACCTATCTCTATCAGCAACTGGTCAACGTGAATAAGGAATACCCAAGCTATCAGCGCTTGTATGATGTATATAGCAAGAACGGCAATAAACAGGGTGCAGAGAGCATCAAGGCCGAGATGAAAAAGCTTTATCCATTGTCCATTCATGTAAAAAACCTTTAGTTTTACCAGTACCAAATAAGTGATGTCCCCTTTGAGCAGAACAGGTTGGAGTAAGACCGATCCTGAAAGTCGCAAAGGGGATTTTTCCATTTTTCTTACCAAAAATTCGCACTTGCATTCAAACAGTTATTAACTTTCTTGTTCATCTAGCCGATACCATATATAAAGACTGTGTATCGGGAGGTTCCCATGGATATTCGTATTAATTCAAATGGAATAACCCCTGCCTCCTTCCCTGATCAGGCCCCAACTCCACAGCCTTCAGTGGGGGGAACAGGTCAAGTAGAGACTGGTGCAGAGGAAGCCAAGGCGGCGATTGCGGATAAAGCGCTGATGCGGTCTGAACTGGAAGCCCATCTACCGATTCTCAACAAGTGGCTGACTGTTAATAATTCACATCTAAAGTTCACTTACCACGAAAAGTTGAATGAATACTACGTTCAGATCGTCAATGAACATGATGAAGTGGTCCGTGAGATCCCTTCAAGAAAAATGATGGATACCATCGCCAAAATGTACGAAATGATTGGCCTTTTGGTCGATAAAAAATTGTAGGAGGGATTTTGTATGGTAGGTTCAATTCGCTTTGGTGGTCTGGCCTCTGGTATGGACACCGAAAACATGATTAAACAATTAATGCAGGCCGAGCGTTACCCGCTAAACAAGCTGAATCAAAAGAAACAGACAGTCGAGTGGAAACGTGACGCATACCGCGATGTAAGCTCGATGATGCTTGAACTTCGCAATTCCGTATTCGACCTGCGTTTCAGCACCGGCTTCAATAAACAAAAAGCAACAACAAGTGACGAGAGCAAGGTAGGGGTGACTCTTACCGGTTCGGCGAGTGCGTCTACGTACACCGTCTCTGACGTAAACTTTGCGACACCTGCTACGGGTGCATCTGTGAAGTTCAGCAACTCAGTAGCAACCGGCACGACCAAGCTCTCTGATGCTGGCCTCGCGTCAGATTTCAGCTTTGACGTGACAGGTGCGAGCGGGACGGCTACCATCAATGTCACTACCTCCAACAACATTCAGGACGTTATCTCCAAAATCAATGCACAAACCAGTACGACTGGTGTGACGGCGACTTACTCTGCCACTGATAAATCGATCGTATTCAGCTCCAAAACAACAGGGTCTGCCAGTGCGGTAACCATCTCCAATGTAAGCGGAGCGAACCCGCTCAACATTGCCAATGGAACGATCTCCAACACGACCAACAGCTTTGGCGGCAATGGCTACGCAGGGATTGACGGTACAACCGGCAGTGTGAAGGTAAACGGTGTATCTTATACACTTACCAGCAATACCCTTGAGCTGGATGGTATGAAGCTGAACCTGAAGGAACAAGGCTTCACCGGATCGGTAACAATTTCCGTCGAAAAAGATATCGATGGAATCTATAACGGGATTAAGAGTTTTGTCGATAAGTATAATGAAGTGATTGATAAGCTTAATACCAAACTGAGCGAAAAACCGCAACGTGATTTCCAACCGCTGCTCGAAGATCAAAAAGAAGAGATGACAGAGAAACAGATCGAGCAATGGGAAGCAAAAGCCAAGACTGGTCTGCTCCGCCGCGACAGTATCCTCTCCAATGCTGTATCTGAAATGCGCCGCGGATTCTATCAACCGATGAATGGTGCGAGCAGCGCGGCCTTCGACACGCTCAGTGAAATCGGAATCGGCCCGAAAAAAGCGGACCCGCTGACAGCTAGATTGAACTCGATGGAGAGCGGTAAAATCTACATCGATGAACAAAAGCTGAAGGATGCGATCCGCGACAACCCTGACAAGGTAGAAGAGCTTTTTACGAAGCAGGTCAACTACACCGATGCCAGTGGCAAGACCAAAGTTGATTTTGAAAAGAGCGGTTTGGCAGTACGGATCTATAACCAACTGAGTGCTTCCATGGATGAAATCAAGGACAAAGCAGGTATCTCTGGTTCCCTCAGTGATAACAGCACACTTAGCCAGGAACTGAGAACCATCAACCAAGGGATTTACAAATGGGAAGACCGCTTGACCCGTATTGAAGATAACTACTGGAGACAATTCACCGCTATGGAAAAAGCCCTTAGCCAAATGAATCAGCAAAGCAGCTGGCTCAGTCAACAGTTGGGTAGCGGGCAATAGCATTCATTAAAGGAGTGTATGTAGCACATGCATAATGCTGCTCAGGCGTATCAAAAAAACCAAGTCACAACAGCTGCCCCTGGAGAATTAACCTTGATGTTGTACAATGGAGCCATTCGCTTTGCCAAGCAGGCGAAGCAGGCCATTGAGAGCAAAGATATCCCGAAGGCTCATGAGTCCATCATTCGGATTCAAGATATTATCAACGAATTGGTTGCTTCTCTTGACCGACAATATCCAATCTCCGAGCAGTTTCTCGTACTCTATGATTATCTCTTGCATCGTACGATCGAGGCTAACTCGCGAAAGGATATCGCAATTCTTGATGAAGTGGAAGAATTCTTCGTACAATTCCGCGATACATGGAAGGAAGCAATGGCATTAGCTAAGAAACAGGGCTAGAATAGAGGCGATACGATGACAGCCACTCCGTTAGAGGAAGTATTGGAGCAGTTATGGACGCATACCCTGGCTCTCAAAGAGCTGGTAGACAAGGAACAGGTGGAGCCTGAAGAGGATAATCAGGTTGAACCTGAAGCGTATGCGGAGCTCTGGGTGACGCTTTTGCAACAGCGCCAGTCCATGATGAACCAAATCGACACCATGATTCAGCAGGGAGCCACACTGAGCGAGGATCTCAAGCAGCGATACATTGCCAGAATCTATCAGCTGGACCAAGAGATCGCACCGAAAGTGATGGCCCGTAAGAAAATGGTAGAGATGCAAATCGGCAAGCTTCGCAGAGCCAAGACTGCCAACAATCAATATGCCGGGCAATCAGGATATAATGCCTATGGGGCTTTCTTCGACAAGAAAAAATAAGGGTCTCATCCTCAAAGGAGCGAGACTCCACGCAAAAAGAGGTCGGAATCCCGACCTCTTTTTATGATGTCTTATACGCTGATGTCAAGGCTACGACCCAGATTTGGATGGGGAGCCATTGTTGCTTGGGCTTTGGAGAAATCGTCCAGCATGACTGCTGCTTGTGCGGCTTGAGTCGATTGAGACATGGAAAGAATGCTCAATGAGACTGTTTGACGCAAGGAAGCCAGATTTGCGCTCATGAGGCTGCTGATATCCATCGTGAATCACCCTTTCATTGAATCAGACATAATCGTGCTTTCTTTATTCATATCGGAAAATGTTGGCTGTGTCGTAAGCGTACCCCTGTATTTTCCGTCCCAATTCTACATAGATCCTCTGTTATAATGGATAGTGACTCTCAGACAGGCAGGTGAAACCATGCTACCGACTAACCGTCGATCCATCATCCTTATCGTGGTGGCGGCTTTTATCCTATTACACGCGATTTATCTCAATGGCAGTATTTCGTCTCTGTTTAACGCGACCGCGGTGGAATTGGTTGCTCTTGCAGTCGTGATTTCATTTGCGATCAAGCGCAAGCATATTCAGATTCGTCCGCTGGTTCGTCTGTTGATCCATGGCCGCCAAAGTAATGTGGAGGAGACGATCAAGCGTTTTTATGATTACGCGCTTATTCTAAAAGAAAAAGGCTTTATTCCGCTGGAGAAGGAATTAGCCAAGGAACCGGAGTCCTTCGTTCGCCGAGGCAGTCTGTTGGCGATTGAGGGTGTGCCGGAAGAGGAGCTTCGTATGATCCTCGAAAACGAGCTTAAAGGGGAACAGTACCGCTACCAGCAGGCTGGCGGAATGTTTCGACTGATCAGCTTACTTGCACCAGGCTTAGGGTTAGTTGGTACGCTGCTCGGGATGACGGGTGTGCTCAAGACGCTCTCTGACTTTACCAACACCGGCCACAGCTTAAGTGCTGCGGTCGTCGCGACCCTGTATGGTGCACTGCTGGCCAACGTATTTGCGCTTCCGTGTTACTATCGTTTGATGGATATTCACGATCAGGAGATGTTTGAGAAGAAGATTTTCATCGAGGGCTGTGTGGGACTGCAAAAGGCAGAAAACCCGCGTGTGCTGTTTGAAAAACTGAATTCGTTCCTGCCGGGTGACCAGAAGCTGATGCTTATCAAGACTCCAGGCACAACCAGAGGAACGATTGAAAGGCAGGCCGACTATGCAGGATGATCGCCTGTACGATGAGAAGGAGCTGGAGAAAAGCTGGCTGCTCAGTTACAGCGATTTGATTACGCTGTTGTTCGTCATCGTGGTCATCATCGCGGCTACTTCTTCCAGTCAGATCCAGGTGAAGCTCGACGAAGTCAAGGTCGCGGAGGCGAAGCAGCAGGCCACACTCAAGGAAGCGATCGAGAGCAAGGAGATCCTCTCCATCGAAAAGCTGGAGCTCCAACGCGAAATCGCTCTGCTCGAAGCAAGACGGGATGCGCTGGTAGGCGATGTGAAGGCGCTGAAAGGCTCTGATGACAAGACTGACGAGGATATGGAGATGGTGAAGGCCCAACTGGCTACGGCACTCCAGGAGTTGAACATCGAATTCGAGGAGTCTACAGAAGGTCTCTTGATCCGTTTTCCGGAGAAGGTGCTGTTCACCAGTGGTTCTGCGGAGCTTGGTGAGGATGGCAAGCGTGCCGTCGCTTCTGTCGCGGAAGTGCTGACCCGTTTTCCATACCAGGTGCGGATCGAAGGCTTCACGGATGACACACCGATCAAAAGCAGCAAATACCCGTCCAACTGGGAGCTTTCTGCGGGGCGTGCCATCGCTGTGATGCGGGAGATGGTGGATGCGCACCACATACCGGCGACCCGTTTTAGCATCGCAGGTAATGGTGAGAACAAGCCACTGGTCACCAATGTTACCCCGGATAACCGGGCGCTGAACCGCCGTGTCGAAGTGTTGATCATGGCGAATCCTGAATAACTTGTGGATAAAGACAGGGAGTGATGCTCCTTGTCTTTTTTATTTTTCGCGGGAAAACAAGTCTCCTGAATCTTGTACATCGTGCATATATTGATAACACAGAGAATGTTGGCGCAAAGAAATCCACAGAAATCCTTAAGTTATCCAGATTGTGCACAAGCTGTTGTGGATAATGTGAATAACTGTGTGGAAATTGCCTAAAACACCTACATTTCTTGTGGATATCTTGTGGAATACGATAAAAGGGGGATTTGCAAAATGAAAAAAAACTGGTGGAAAACTCTCACTTTCGCCCTGAGCATCGGACTTTTGCTGGCTGGATGTTCGGTAGGAGGCGACAAGCCCACTTCGTCTGGGGACAAGGTCTATGTGATCGGTACAGATGCGGCCTACCCCCCGTTTGAGAAAATGGAGGCAGACAAAATTACGGGCTTTGATATTGATGTGATGCAGGCGATTGCGGATGCGGCCGGGTTCAAGTTCGAAGTCCGCAACACAGGCTGGGACCCGCTTTTCGACGGGGTGGAAAAGGGGACGGTTGACGCAGGCATTTCTTCGATCACGATCACAGATGAACGGAAGCAGAAATATGACTTCACCGAACCCTATTTTGAAGCGAATCAGTTGATCCTCGTCGGTGCGGATTCCCCAGTGGGTGCGCTCACTGACCTGCAGGGCAAGAAGATCGGCGTCCAATCGGCCACTACTGGTGAGACTGTGGTGAAAAAAGCCTTCGGCGATACGTATGAAGGCATCAAGGGCTACGAGGATACCCCGTCTGCTGTGGATGATTTCTTCAATGGACGCGTCGAAGCGGTCGTGGCTGACAATGGGGTGCTGAGCTACTTCGCCGGCAAGATCGAGGGCAAGCAATACAAGCTGATCAAAGACAACTCCTTCGCCCCGGAACACTACGGCATCATGGTCCAGAAAGGCAATACCGAATTCCTCACCAAACTGAATCAAGGGCTGAAAATCATCAAGGAAAACGGCAAACTGCAAGAAATCCATGACAAGTACTTCAAGCAATAAAAGGGTACAGTCGGCAGGGCGGGAACCTTTCGGGCGCCCGTCCCTTTTCCTGACAGCCTGTCCAACGATCAGGGGAGAAAGGGGACTTCGGTAATGGATTGGAGCGTTATTTATGAGTATCGGGAACTGTTTATCCGGGGGATCTTTTATACGATCGCCTTAACGGCGGTAGGGATCGGATGCGGTACGATTCTGGGTCTGTTTTTCAGTCTTGGCAAGATGTCGGGCAACCCGTTCTTGAGGATACCTGCAGCGGTTTATGTAGAGGTGTTTCGCGGTACACCGATGTTTGTCCAGATCTTGTTGATTCATTTTGCAGTGATTCCTTCGATCTGGGATGTATTTATGCCGGAGCAAGCACCACCGAGCGCCTTATTCTCCGGTTTTGTCGCGCTGTCCCTGAATGCAGCCGCCTATATCGCGGAGATCTTCCGGGCGGGGATTCAGTCGATTGACCCTGGTCAGATGGAAGCAGCCCGTTCACTCGGGATGACCAAAGGGCAAGCCATGCGCTTGGTGATGATCCCCCAGGCGTTCACCCGTATGCTTCCCGCCTTGGGCAACGAATTCATCTCTCTGCTCAAAGATTCTTCCCTGCTTGCGGTCATCGCCACACCCGAACTGGGCTACGCGGCCTTAAGTGTCGCCAAAAACACTTTCGAACGCTACCCTCCATACATGACCTCTGCTGCGATTTATCTCATCATGACTTTGTTCCTATCGCGAGTGGTTGTTCGTGGACTGGAAAAACGTTTCAGTTCAAGGTGAACTCCCTTAATTTGACTTTGCTGTATTCAAAGTGTATATTCTTTTCATGAGAACGAGCTTCTCATTAGTTTTTAAACAGAAAGGAATGTTTGATTACATGCAAGGTAGAGTTAAATGGTTCAACGCTGAAAAAGGTTTTGGCTTCATCGAACGTGAAGGCGGAGACGATGTATTTGTACACTTCAGTGCCATCCAAACCGAGGGCTTCAAATCCCTTGATGAAGGACAAGAAGTTGAGTTCGACATCGTTGATGGCGAACGCGGTCCACAAGCTGCTAACGTTACCAAAAGATAAATAGCAAATGAAAACCCTTGGGGGCGATAGCTTTCAAGGGTTTTTCCTTTTTTCCGGGGCTGCGGTGGGGGGAGAGAGGGTCAGGGGTGTGGGGGACAAGGCCGATTTGCCAGCTTCGCTAGAAGCTGTGACTGTCCGCAGGGAAGAGAACAGATGGGGAGTGGGGCAAAAACATCTGGGTAGTACCAGGAAGTGAGACTATTTGCCCCAAAAGCATCTCCCCATCCGTTCCCTTCCCTGCTGGGTAAGCTGTCAAAAAGGCCAGTCCCCCACACCCCTGACCCTCTCTCTGCGCGGGCGGGAGAAAACGAAAAGACTCTTGAAAGCGGGGGATGATGGAATGGACGTGGGTGGAGTCAGGGGAGAGTTTAGTGGGACATCTCGAAGGAGAGGTTGATGGGGAATTTTCAAGGGGGGGTGATGATAAAGTGGGGGAGAAGGAAGAAATGTTAGAAGAAATAATGGGAAAAGAGCGAGTCGCAGGTTCAAGAGTTGCTGGAAGCAGACGAAGAAAAAAGGGGCTCAGGCAGGTGATTAGGAGAAGGATCAGGTATGCATAGGGGGGATTGTTTTGATCAGGATGGATGTGTATGAAGAAAGATGTTCGATACACCAATTCTTTTTTAATCCGGTTGATCACGACAGCTGGCAGGAGAGGGGGGAGCCGTTCAAGATGCGAGCCTCTTTGAAAAGCCGCCCCAGCGAAGGGAAAAGAAATGGCGTACCAGCATCTCTGAATCCTCCCAGGGGAAACCCCATCGCTTGAATAAGCTTCATAGAACATTTTTCCCCGGACAAGCCATTTCTTTTGCCGCAGCGGACAGCTCCTACATCCTTGCGGATTTTCAAGAAGGCAAGCAGCTTGAAGGGCTCCCCCTCTCCCCCACCAAAACCAATCAAGCCAATAAAAAAAGAACCAAGGAACCCCTCAGTTCTTCATTACAATCCATTAACCAATCCTATCCAATCATCTTCTCAATCATCACTCGCCGGTTAAACCGCAGATCCATATACTCCAACCCTTTACGCACCAACGGACGCATCGGCTCATCGGTGTGGATGAGGACAACCTCTACCTCATCGCCGGTATTGAGGACGGCACGGCAACCGACATACAGCAAAGCTATGTAATTAATAAAACGGGTCACAATCTCAGCATTAAACTGCCCCTCGCAGGTCGCTTTCCACAACAGCTGCGCCGCCTCAAACGGAGAAGTACGCGGCTTGTAGACGCGGTCAGAGCAGATCGCATCAAATACATCAGCAACAGCGACGATTTGGCATTCGAGCGGGATATTTGACCCCCGTCGGCCATGTGGATATCCGGAGCCATCACGGCGCTCGTGGTGTAAGAGAGCGCAGAGGGAGATCAGCTCATTGCTTCCTTCCATCTTTTGCAGAAGATCGTGTCCGTAGATGGTGTGCTTTTTCATCGTATCGTATTCGTCCGAGGTGAGATTGGTCGGCTTCATCAGGATGTGTTGCGGGATCAGCATTTTACCGATATCATGCAACAAGCCGGCCTGCCCCATGAGGATTACCTCTTCACGGGTCCGGTTCATCAACTTGGCAATCAGGGCGCACAGGATGCCGACGTTGATGGAGTGACGGTAGGTATAATTCTCAGAACCTTCCACTAAATAGATCGGGTGAAAAATCCCTGTCTGCTTGATCACCTGATCGAGCATGGGGAAAAATGCATTGGTGAACTGTTGGAGCGGGGGGATATAGACCTCTGTCACTTTGCTGAACAATTCGCGGGTCTGCTCCATGGCCTGCACGTATTTTTCTGCTGTTTCCTCGTACTGGCCGAGCACATCGTAGATTTGAAAGGTGATGGATTCCCCGTTTTCCTCTTTAGGTCCAAAAAGCTTAAAATCTGAGGGAGTGCTTACGCGAATGGAGGAGACTTTATGCCCAAGGAGTAGATTCACATCTGATGGAGTTAAGACAGTCCCTTTGGTAAGAAGCAATAACCCATGTGTATTATGAATGTCCTCTTCTAAAATTTTACCGACCGCCGAAAAATCTGTGGTTATCTGGGGCATTGGTTGACTCCTCCGTGTCTTCTGTACTAAACGTCCTACATAATTCCATTTTAAATATTATACCAAATCTTTCGCACATTTCTCGTCGTTTTTTGTCAAAATTTCATGCAAAAAGCTTGGCTTGATCATATATATATGAAGAACAATGCGATTTTTGTAAAAAAAGTGTGATTTCCAAGAAGGATTTTTCTGAATTTTCGAGAATATATATATCACAGGACGGAAGGAGGTCATACTCATGAACTTTCATATTCGTGGAGAAAACATTCAGGTAACCGCTGCTCTCAGAGACTATGCGGAGAAGAAGATTGGACGCCTCGACCGCTATTTTGACCAAGACCATTCCCTTGATGTACATGTGACCATGCGCGTGCTGCGCGGAGACAGTACCATTGAGGTATCCATGACCATGGGGAGTGTGATTGTCAGGGCCGAAGAAACTCATGAGGACATGTACGCCGCCATCGATCTCGTCACCGAGAAGCTGGAGCGGCAGATGCGCAAGCACAAGACCAAACTGGGGCGAAAAATCCGTGTAGAGGCCGGGACGAAGCTAGCCTTCCGTGAGACCTCACCTGTAGCGCTTTTTGAAGAAGATGAAGTAGATATTGAAATCGTGCGCACCAAGCGCTTTGACTTAAAACCGATGGATTCAGAAGAAGCTGTCTTACAGATGGATATGCTGGGTCATAACTTTTTCGTCTTTCACAACAGTGAGACCGATTCGGTCAATGTCGTATATCGTCGAAATGACGGCAAATACGGGCTGATTGAACCGGCATAAGTCGAAAATTCGTTACAGGGGAGCGTCAATCGGCGTCTCCCCTTACTTGTGTTTAATTGTGTTACTCTGTAAAATAGATAGTTAGTATAGTATGGAGATAGACTGGCTTCCCAAAGAGGGAACCATGGAAGGGGTGCCCCTGTAATGCTAGGACTGGTAAAGAAGATTTTTGGCGACTCAAATGAACGTGAAGTAAAGAAAATGTTCAAGCGCGTCGAGAAAATCAATGCGTTGGAACCGCAGATATCTGCTTTAACCGATGAGCAGCTTAAAGAAAAAACCTTTGAATTCAAACAACGCCTTCAAAAGGGCGAGACGCTGGACCGCATCCTGAACGAAGCGTTTGCTGTCTGTCGGGAAGCCTCTAAGCGTGTCCTTGGGATGCGTCACTTCGACGTGCAGCTGATCGGTGGTATGGTGCTGCAGGAAGGCCGCATCGCGGAGATGAAGACGGGGGAAGGTAAAACCCTCGTAGCTACGCTGGGTACATACCTCAATGCACTCGAAGGCAAAGGCGTACACGTCGTCACCGTCAACGAATACTTGGCTGAGCGTGACTCCGGGATCATGGGTGAGCTGTATAATTTCTTGGGCCTCACCGTAGGTATCAACGTCAGTGGGATGAATGCCGAGCAGAAGCGTGAAGCTTATTACTGCGACATTACGTACGGAACGAATAATGAGTTCGGCTTTGACTACCTGCGTGACAACATGGTGCTGTACAAAGAGCAGATGGTACAGCGTCCGCTTCATTTTGCCATCATCGACGAGGTGGACTCCATCCTCATCGACGAAGCGCGTACACCGCTGATCATCTCGGGTGCGGCGAACCGGACCACGGAACTGTATTACATCTGCGCTCATTTCGTCAAACGTCTGGAAAGAGATACCGACTTCACCATCGACGAGAAGCTGAAGATCGTCACGCTGACAGATGACGGAATAGGCAAGATTGAAAAGGCATTCAACATCAATAACCTTTATGATGTCGAGCATATGGCGCTCAACCATCACATCACCTCTGCACTCAAAGCGGAAGCGCTGTTCAAGCGCGACGTAGACTATGTCGTGCAGGAAGGCGAAGTCGTGATCGTTGACGAATTCACCGGCCGTCTGATGGTGGGCCGCCGCTATGGCGATGGTCTGCACCAGGCGATTGAGGCAAAAGAAGGTCTCAAGGTACAGAGCGAGAGCATGACGCTTGCGACCATCACCCTGCAAAACTACTTCCGTATGTATAAGAAGCTGTCCGGTATGACCGGTACGGCGAAGACGGAAGAAGAAGAGTTCAAAAAAATCTACGGTCTCGACGTTGTGGCCATCCCGACCAACCGTCCGATTGCCCGTATTGACCTGCCTGACGTCATCTACAAGACCGAAGCAGCGAAATACCGTGCGGTCGTCAATGAGATCGTCGACCGTCATAAAAAAGGACAACCTGTGCTCGTGGGTACGATCTCCATCGAGAACTCTGAGCGTCTGTCCCATCTGCTTCGTCAAAAAGGTGTACCGCACAACGTACTCAATGCGAAGCAGCATGCCCGCGAGGCTGATATCGTCGCGCGCGCCGGCCAATATGGTGCGGTAACCATCGCCACCAACATGGCGGGTCGTGGTACGGACATCAAGCTGGGCTCAGGCGTACCAGAAGTAGGCGGTCTGCACATCCTAGGTACGGAGCGCCACGAGAGCCGCCGGATCGACAACCAGCTGCGTGGTCGTGCCGGACGTCAGGGTGACCCTGGTTCCTCCTCCTTCTTCCTGTCGCTTGAAGACGAGCTGATGCGCCGTTTCGGTGCAGAGAACATCATGGCGATGATGGACCGCCTCGGTATGGAGGAAGATGTGCCAATCGAGAGCCGTCTCGTATCCAAAGCGGTTGAGTCTGCACAAAAACGCGTAGAGGGCAGCAACTTTGACGCTCGTAAAGGGGTTCTCCAGTACGACGACGTCATGAACCAACAGCGTGAGGTTATCTATAAACAGCGCCGTGATATCCTTGAAAAAGAGGATCTGCGCGATATCGTCGTCAAGATGATCAAGAGCGTGATCGAGCGTCTCGTCACCGCTTATTGTCCAAGAGAAGAGGTACCGGAAGAGTGGGACATCAAGAGCCTGCTGGAATCTGCCAACAATGCCTTCCTGCGAGATGAGAGGATCACTCTCAAAGACCTCAAAGGAAAAGAAGCAGAAGAAATCCTGGAGCTCTTCGAAACAGAAGCGATGCGTCAATACGAGCAGCGCGAAAAAGAAATCGGCCACAACATGCGTGAGTTCGAGAAAGTTATCGTACTCCGTGCGGTCGACAGCAAATGGATGGATCACATCGATTCCATGGAACAGCTTCGTCAAGGTATCCATCTGCGTGCTTATGCGCAGAACGATCCGCTCCGCGAATACCAGTTCGAGGGCTATGAGATGTTCCAATCCATGATTGCCAACATCGAAGAAGAAGTGGCGATGTACGTCATGAAGTCTGAGGTAAGCCAAAACCTTGAGCGTCAAGACGTGATCCGAGGCACAGTAGGTGATAATCTGGTGACGACCGGCCCGTCCGACCGTCCAGATCCAGAAACCTCCGGGGATGCCGATCCAGGCAACCGTGCCCAACGCCGCGCCAAAAAGAAAAATAAATAAGAGCGAAGCACCGTTATACGATGCCACCCACTTTCCTTTTCCGGGGAAGGAGGGTGGCATTTTACAAAAGGAGGGGTCATGTGCGTAAGCTGTCCGCGACGGAATACTTGATTTTGCTGAATATGCTGATGCTCGCGGTCGTGTCTGTGTTCATCTACAGTAAACTGAGCGGGATGAAGACAGAACGGTCGACCGTACAGGAACCGTTGCCTCCAAGCAAGTATCATTTTGCCTTGGTCTATCCAGAGGAGAAGAATCCGTACTGGGATCAGGTGAAAAAGGGAATGACAAGCGCTATCGGAAATCAGACCATCTCGTTTGAGTATCTGGGGCCGGAGACGTCGGATATGGTGGAACAGCTTGATCTGTTGAACCGGGCGATTGCGAGCAGAGTGGATGGGATCATCGTGCAGGGGATGAATGAAGAAGCCTTCACGCCTGTGATCAACCAAGCGATGAAACGGGGCATTCCGGTAATCACCATCGACAGTGACGCACCGGCGAGTGAGCGTATCGCCTATATCGGCTCGGATAATGATCAGGCCGGGGTGATGGTCGGGGAACATCTGGCGGAGGTGATGAGGGGGCGCGGAGAGTTGGCCGTGATTCTGGGGAATTTTCATGCGACGAACCAGCGTCAGAGGCTAAAAGGCTTGCAGAAGGTGTTAGCCAAGTACCCGGACATGCACCTGCGGATCGTGCAGGACTCACAGGCTGATCAGTTCCTCGCAGCCAGCCTGACGACGCGATTGCTCACTGAGTATCCCGAGCTGGATGCTATCGTCGGATTGTCTGCATGGGACGGGCCGGGGATCGGACAAGCGGTAAAGCGCTTACAGAAGAGTGACGAGGTGTATGTCGTCGCTTTTAACCCATTGCCGGAGACGCGGCTCTATGTCGGAGAAGGTGCCGTCGATGCGATTGTAGCGGAAGACCCGAGGACGATGGGGGAGAAGTCATTTCAGCTCATGCAAGATGTCAAGCAGGGCAAGCAGGTCCCATCCGAGGTCTACACAGAGGTACGCTTGTGGACAGGCCCAGGATTGAATCAGATGGAAAAGTGGTGAGAAACGATGCGGGTGATTCGAACCATTCGAACGAAGCTGTTGGCGGCGTTTTTGGTGATCATTATTACGCTGATCCAGGTATCATACTTTTTGTATCATTCTAATCAAATCTATATCAACGATTATGACGAGATTCTGCGCCGGTTTCTGCTGCTCAATGAAATCACGCAGACCTCACGTGATATGAGTAAGACCGTCGCCATGCAGCTGCAGAACCCGGGCCCGCGCTATCTGAGTGAATATGCCGCGCTTAAGCAGACGCTGCTGACCGATCAGGGGAAGATTGGGACGTTTTTTACCGATCCGAATAATCAATTGGCTGTAAATAACTATAAAAATATCATTACGAGTTACATCGAACTGGCGGATATGGTGATCAGCCATAAGCAGCTGGAGGACACGGAGCGTTATGCAAAGGAGTATCAGGAGCTGGAGAACCTTAAGCGGTATTTGCAAGAGTACGCACAGAGCCTCTACGATATCGAATTGACCAACTACCATCGCTTTTATGCCGACACGGTGAAGGAAAACGAGTCTCTGCGCGAACTGAGCACGCTGATGATCATCTGTACGGCGGGATTTAGTATTTTGTTCGTCTTTTGGTTCTCGACGGGGATCAGCAGGCCGATTACCAGACTGGCGAATGCGGCGAAGCGGTCGTATCTGCGCAACGGGGTGTTTCATTTTCAGCCGGTCGAAGTGAACAGCGGGGATGAGGTGGAGATTCTGGCTCAGTCGTTCAACACGATGGGGCAGAACATTCAGCACATGGTCAGCGAGATGAACAACAAGGCTGAGCTGGTGATTCAGCTGCAAAAGCAAGAGGTGGAGAATCTGGAGGTCAACCATCTGCTCAAGGAGATGGAGCTGAAGGCACTGCAGAATCAGATTCACCCGCATTTTTTATTTAATACGCTGAATGTCATCTCCAAGCTGGCCTATATCGAAGGGGCGGAGCGGTCAAGTGAGCTGATGATCTCATTGTCCAACCTGCTGCGATACAATCTGCGCCGCATCGATGCTCCGGTGACGGTCTCAGAAGAGCTGAATCATGTGAAGGAATATATCCGGATTCAGGAGACGCGGTTCGGGGAGCGGGTACGCTTCGTCTGTGAGGCTGACCCGGCCCTGCTCGATGTGGAGATTCCGTGCCTGACGATACAGCCGCTGGTGGAGAATGCATTTATCCACGGGATTGAGGAGTATGAGGAAGGCGGGACGATCACGGTCAGGGTGTATCGGGAGAGTGGATGGAGTGGATTAGCAGGAGCGCATAGCGGAGTTGGCACAATGGACGGCAGGTATGAGACTGAGGCGACAGCATCCGCCGAGACAACATCGACTGAGACACCGGCCATCCGGACAAGTCCTACAGCCGTCGTCGAAATCTCAGACAACGGCCTCGGCATGAGCGAAGACACGCTGAAGCGCCTGATGCGGATGGAGCAGAACCAGCAGACAGGCGAGCCTAAGCGTGCGCAGGGGCATTCGACTGGGATTGGGCTGCGTAATGTGGTGAAGCGATTGATGTTTTTCTGTAAAAAAGAACAAGTCGAGCAAGTGATCCAGATCGAGAGTAAGGCCGGGATGGGGACGACGATCCGCCTGTTTTTGCCGCTCGATCCACCGATGGTGACAGAGATGAAGGAGGGGGCAGTCTATGAGCTTGAAGCTGATTCTCGCGGATGACGAACAGATCGAGCGCGAGGTTCTGAAGATGATTATTTCGCGGGCGTTGCCAGAGGTGACGATTGTGGCTGAAGCCAAGAACGGCAGACAAGCCGTCGAACTGGGACGTGAGCATCGACCTGACATCATGATGATGGATATCAAAATGCCGGGGATGGACGGGCTGACGGCGATCCGTGAGCTGCGTGAAGAGTTGCCTATGACCAAATTCATCCTCGTCTCTGCCTACGATTACTTCGACTATGCCCAAGAAGCGGTCAGTCTGGGGGTCAAAGAGTACGTGCTCAAGCCTGCCAGCAATCAAAAGGTGGTCGAAACCATCCAGCGTATCATCCAAGAGATCGAGCAGGAGCGCTCCCGCCATGAGGAGGAACAGCAGCTTCGGGAACGGCTGGCACAGATGCTCCCGCTGGTGGAGAACGAGCTGACCACCCTGTTGATGCTCGATAACCAGCTCGACTCGTACCATACCTATGCCGATGTGCTCCAGCTCTCTGAGGTAAAAGGCTTCGCGATCGTCGCGGCCTTTCACCCGGTAGAGGAGTGGATGAAGGAGGCAGACCCGGCTCTTTTTCATCTAGAGAAGCAAGCCTGCTATGACAAGCTGCGCGAAAAAGCCAAGGAGTGGGCGGACTGTCTGGTCAGCCCGATGCTGTGGCAGCAGACCACTCTGTTCGTGCTGACAGATGAGGGCAGACAGGCTGAGTACTCTGCACGGGTGGAAGCGATCAAGTTGGCGCGGCGTCTGGCCAATCTGTTTGCCCAAGGGCCTGTCCGCGTGCGGTTTGGTATCGGAAACCGCTATGACGGCTTTGACGGTTTGCAGAAATCGTATCAGGAGGCTGTCATGGCGGTTAAGGACCCGTCCGTGCCTGCCGTGGTGCATCACTATGCCGACTTGCCGCTGACCGTGAAGAGCTATGACTATTCCTTCGAGCAGGAGCGGGTGCTGCTGGAGAAGATCAGACTGGGACGGACCGAAGAGAGCCTGCTTTTGTTCCACCGCATGCTGGAGGCGGCAAGCCAAGCCTCACAGGGCGAGATCCGCTATGTTCGCCGATTTCTGATCGAGTGCCTGACCGTCATCTCCCGCGTGGCACTGGACTATCAGCTGTCACTGACGCAATTCTCGCAGTATTCCTTTGACACGATCACGACGGTAGCGGAGGCGAGACAGACGGGAGAGTACTGGATTCGCCAGATCAGCGGCCAGATCAACGAGGAGCGCTCGCGTAAAATGGGCAATGTGCTCGAACAGGTAAAAGACTACCTCCAGCGCAACTACTCCAAAGATATCAAGCTCGAAGAAGTGGCCGAGCAGTTCCACCTCAGCCCCTACTATCTCAGCAAGATGTTCAGCCAGCAGTGCGGCATCACCTTCATCGACTACCTCACCCAGCTGCGGATCGAGCAGGCCAAGCGCTACCTCGCCCACTCGGAAAAAGGATTAAAAGAAATCGCCATCGAGGTCGGATACGCCAACCCGAACTATTTTAGCCGGGTGTTCAAAAAGGTAACAGGACAAGCCCCCAGCGAGTACAGACGGGACTAGCACAAAATAGTGCAGAAGATAGCAAAAAAGGATAGAAGATTCTTGCTATGAAAGCGCTCTTTTTACGATAAAGTAGTCAATGTAAACGATTACAAAACAGATCGACTGAGACTTCAAGACAACCAAAATCGAAATAGACGATACGTAAAAAGGGAGAGGGTTTTCATGAAAAAGAAAAGCTATAAACTGATCTGGAACGTTGCAGCCACATCTGTACTCGCACTGGCTCTTACCGCATGCGGACAAGGCGCTGTCTCTGAAAATGTCCAACAAGGCGGCGCAGGCGGTGCCACCGGCAAAGACGACGGCAAGCTCGTCATCGGCTTCTCCATGGACACGCTCAAAGAAGAGCGCTGGCAGAAAGACCGTGAACTTTTTGAAGCAAAAGTAAAAGAACTCGGTGCAGAGGTACTGACCCAGGCAGCGAATGGCGATGACGCCAAGCAGCTGGCCCAAGCAGAAAACCTCATCTCCCAAGGTGTCGACGTGCTCGTAGTCGTACCGCACAACGCCGAGGCAACAGCTGCCATCGTAGAAAAAGCACATGCAGCAGGCATCAAGGTCGTCTCCTATGACCGCCTGATCAAGAACTCCGAAGTAGACCTCTACGTTTCCTTCGATAACGAAAAAGTAGGCGAAATCCAAGCGAAGGCCATCATCGAAAAAGCACCGACCGGCAACTATGTCTACATCGGTGGTGCTGATACGGACAACAACGCGGTTCTGTTCCGCAAAGGCGCGATGAACATTCTCGAGCCACTCGCCAAGGAAGGCAAAATCAACATCGTCTTCGATCAGTACTCCAAAGACTGGAAGCCAGAAGAAGCACTCAAAAACATGGAGAACGCTCTAACCGCCAACAGCAACAACATCCAGGCCGTAGTCGCAGCCAACGACGGTACAGCAGGCGGTGTCATCCAAGCGCTCACCGCACAAGGTCTCGTCGGCAAAGTACCGGTATCCGGTCAAGACGCGGAGCTGGCTGCCCTGCAACGCATCGTCGAAGGCAAACAGACCATGACCGTCTACAAACCAATCAAGAAGCTGGCAGACACTGTAGCCGAGCTCTCCGTCAAGCTGGCGAAGAACGAAGCGGTAGAAGCACCTGCCAAAGTCAACAACGGCAAAATCGATGTGCCATCTCTCCTGCTTGAGCCAGTCGCGGTCAACAAAGACAACGTGGCAGACACTGTCGTCGCAGACGGCTTCCACAAGCTTGAGGACGTCTTCAAAAACGTGCCACAGGATCAATGGCCGAAAAAATAGATTCGTGACCAGCATACATGGACGAGAAAAGACCGTCAGCTACGGCGGTCTTTTTGTCCGCACGAAACAAGGCGTATCGAAAGAGAAGGCGGTGCCAAGGAAAGCACCAGCTGTCACAACATGTAACAGGAGGGGTGGTTCATGAAGACCTACGCACTCGAAATGGAGCACATCACCAAAGAATTCCCCGGCGTCAAAGCATTAGATGCCGTTAGCTTTCAAGTCCAATCCGGTGAGATTCACGCCCTCTGCGGGGAAAATGGTGCGGGCAAATCCACACTGATGAAGGTGTTAAGTGGTCTCTACCCGGCTGGAACCTATGACGGGACGATCAAGATCGACGGCGAGCCGAAGCGTTTTGCTGCAATCAAGGATGCGGAACAGGCAGGGATCGCAATCATCTACCAAGAGCTGGCATTAGCCAAGGAGCTGACTATCGGAGAGAACATTTTTCTCGGGCGTGAACCGCGCAGAGGATTTGGGATCGACTGGGATCAGCTGTATTATGAAGCACGCAAATGGCTGGAGCAGGTTGGGCTTCATTTTTCACCGGACACCATGGTAGGTGCACTCGGGATCGGACAGCAGCAGCTTGTCGAGATCGCCAAGGCCCTGTCCAAGGATGCCAAAATCCTGATCCTCGACGAGCCGACTGCCGCCCTGACGGAAAGCGAAGTAGAGACGCTCATGGGCATCCTGCGTGACCTGCGCCGACGCGGTGTCACCTGCATCTATATCTCTCACAAGCTCAATGAAGTGTTCGCACTCGCTGACTCGATCACCGTCCTGCGCGATGGCAAAAGTATCGCCACCCGTCCGGCAAGCGAGCTGGATGAAAACAAAATCATCTCTCTGATGGTAGGCCGCGATCTGACCGAGCTGTTCCCACGTGTGGAGCATACACCGGGAGAGGTCGTGCTGGAGCTAAAGAATTTCACCGCTTATGATCCTGAAAATCCGAGTAAGGCTGTAATTCGAGATATTAGTTTGAATATTCGGAAAGGTGAGATCGTCGGGATTGCCGGACTGATGGGGGCAGGACGTACCGAGCTGGCTACCGCGATTTTTGGCGCATGGGAAGGCAAGAAGACAGGCGAGATGCTGGTAGACGGCCAATCTGTCCACGCGAAAAGCACGCTGGACGGTATCAAGCACGGCATCGCTCTCGTGTCAGAGGACCGCAAGCGCTACGGTCTTGTGCTCGACCAGTCGATCAAAAACAATATCAGCTTAGCCAGCCTCAACCGACTGTCCACATCCTCTGTGATCGACGCCAATGAGGAAATCCGCCAGAGCAACCACTATGTCAAGGAATTGCTGATCAAGACACCGTCCATCGAGACAGCGGTCGGCACTCTGTCAGGGGGCAATCAGCAGAAGGTCGTTCTCGGCAAATGGCTGCTGACTGAGCCGAAGCTCTTGATCCTCGATGAACCGACACGCGGCATCGACGTAGGAGCCAAGTACGAAATCTACAACCTGATGAACCGTCTGGTAGCAGAAGGTATGGCGATCCTGATGATCTCCTCCGAGCTGCCCGAGGTACTTGGGATGAGCGACCGCATCTACGTGATGAGCGAGGGAGCCGTCACAGCAGAGTTCGATTGGCGTGACGCTACACAAGAGAATATCATGCAAGCCGCAACAGGAGGGAGATAAACGATGAAAGCAGAACTGACCAAAGCACCGGGAACGGACAAAAAGCTCCAACTGTTCGGCAAACCGGATATGCGTACCTATACCATGATTTTTGCCCTGATTGCCATTTGGGTGCTGTTTACGTTTTTGAATGATACTTTTTTGACAGCTCGGAACTTATCCAACCTGTTCATGCAGATGTCTGTTACCTCTATTCTAGCGATTGGGATGGTCCTGATTATCGTAGCAGGACACATTGACCTCTCCGTAGGCTCGATTGTCGGTCTGACCGGCGGGGTGGCCGCGATTCTGCAGGTCTGGTTCGGGATGGACACTGGGACTGTGATCGTCGCGACACTGGTCTTGGGTGCATTGATCGGCCTCTTGCAGGGGTGGATCGTCGCCTATCAGGCTGTACCCGCCTTCATCGTCACGTTGGGTGGGATGATGGTGTTTCGTGGGATTCTGATGGGGATTACGGATGGTACCACAGTTGCTCCGCTGACAGGCATGTTCAAGATGGTCGGGAACGCCTACCTGCCTTTTGCTGTAGGATACGGTTTGGCAGCCATCGCGATTGTGTGGACAGTATTCTCCACTCTTCGCAAACGTCAGTCCCGTATCAAGTATGGCTTTGATGTACCACCATTCTCCGCAGAAGTAGGCAAGCTTGTCCTGCTCGCGGTGCTGATCGGACTCTTCGCGTTTGTGATGAACTGGTACAAAGGGATTCCGTTCCCGCTCGTTATCGTTGCGGGCTTTGCGCTGCTCTTTACCTTCCTCGCCAATCATACGCCGTTTGGCCGCTCGATCTATGCGATCGGCGGCAACAAAGAAGCGGCCCGTCTGTCGGGGATTAATATCAAGCGTAATACCCTGTTTATCTTCGTACTGAGCGGTCTGTTGTCTTCCATCGCGGCGATTGTCCTGACCTCGCGTCTTGATTCCGCGACGATCAGTGCGGGGCAGAACTACGAGCTGGATGCGATCGCAGCCTGCGTCATCGGGGGCACAAGTCTGATGGGCGGCTCCGGTAAAATCTTCGGTGCGATCATCGGTGGATTGGTTATGGCGAGCTTGGATAATGGGATGAGCTTGATCAACCTGGATTCGTTCTGGCAGTACATTGTAAAAGGCTCGATTCTTGTGTTGGCGGTGTGGGTGGATATTCGCAGTCGCCGTCAGAAGGCGTAGGAAACGAATACAAATCGTTACAGTGTTAGCGAGATATTAGTTGGTTCGTCAGTTACTCTGTAAAACGAGAAAATTACAACTACTGATGGTGACTATGTTAACTAACCTACGGTATCGTTAATATAACTGGCATCCTTTCTGTATCTTTGTTTGTATGCTGGTTTGATGGAGTAAGCATTCGATGTCTTATGGCAGCGAGTGCTTCTTTCATTTTCTAGAACAAGAATTGTATAAATTTGTTCAATGTATTCTGGACATGTATGATATGGGCAACATTCCAAAGCTCCGTTCATGCCGGAATCTACAGATGCGATGTAAGGGAAGGATAAATAATACTTGAATATTGGAGTTGTAACAGAACTTAGTTTTTGTTACGGGTTTTGGTATTATTGAGGAAAATCCCCCGCGTCAGATCAACATCGGGCAAGACGGCACATTCAAAATGAGAGCCAAAAACTCGTAACAGAAAATTTTTAGAGTGAAAGGAGCATGTGACATGAGTGTAGTTCCGTTTCGAAAGCCGGGTTCTTACGTCGATGACTACATAACCGATTTTATTCTGGCCCACCCGCGCTTCAGCGAGGGAACGGTGGATGCTTACCAGCGGGCCATTCGGCAGTTTGGTGATTGGCTTACGCAGCGTCCCGGTTCGGGCGGGACCTTCCGACCGGAGGAGATCACGCGCACCGCGCTGGAGATATATTATGAAGGAACTCGCAGAGCAGGAGTACAGCATCAGCCACAGGAACCGGCTAAAGTCTGCGGTGAGCAAGTTTTCTGAGTGGCTGATAGAGAAGGGCGAGATGGCAAAAAATCCGGCAAGAGGAGTGGAAATACCGGCACAGCCTCTCATCGCTCCTCGTCACCTGTCCCCGGATCAGCGCTACGTGCTGCGTAATTTGGTTGAGCGGCAGGGAGACCCGCGAAGTGAGACGATTTTTGCGCTGGGGTACTGGGCTGGCTGCCGTGTCAGTGATGTATCCAGGCTGACGATGGCGAACTGCTATGTTGGACCGAAAGTAGGCTGGCTAAAAGTAGGGTTTAAAGGGGACAAGGAGCGGGAGATTGATCTGCTGAATGAAGTCCGGCGTCCGCTGTATGACTACCTAGAATCTCCGGCGCGGAGGGATCGCGAAAGTCCATACGTGTTCGTCTCGCAACGGGCTGACCGCCTGACCGAGCCTGGTATCCACCACTGGATGAGAACACTCAAAGCCAACGCGAAGAAGGACGAGTGGGAGATTATCCAGGACGTAACCTACCACGATCTGCGCCACGATTTTGCCCACCGCTGCCGTGAAGAAGGATGGACACTTGAGGAGCTGGCGTATTACTTGGGACACATCACGAAAAAGGGAACGCCGGCGATCCAGACAACGGCACGCTACACACAACCGAGTCGAGAGCAAATAAAGGAAAAATTGAAACTATTGCGGGGATAAGCCGTAAAAAGTAGATGGTGATTACTAACTATTATGTTCGGAGGATTTGATTATAATGAAGCGAGGGATAAATTACAATATTATTTCTAGTGGATTTAATACGTACAGACATACGATAAAAGAAATGAATGCGCTCCCCGAAGCAGTAAAAAGAGTAAATGCTCACATGAAGGCTATAGGAGGAGGTAGCGATGCGCTCCTTGAAGCAGCTCAAAGGAATGCTGATTACATGAAGATGGTTGGGAACAGAGATGCGCTTCTTGAAGCAGCTCAAAGGAATGCTGATTACATGAAGATGGTTGGGGGAAGAGATGCGCTCCTTGAAGCAGCTCAAAGGAATGCTGATTACATGAAGATGGTTGGGAACAGAGATGCGCTTCTTGAAGCAGCTCAAAGGACAGCTGATTACATGAAGATGGTTGGGAACAGAGATACGTTCCTTGAAGCAGCTAAAAGAGCAGATGTTGCTTACATAAGGTCTATAGGAGGAGGCGGAGATGCGCTCCTTGAAGCAGCTCAAAGGACTGTTGATTATATGAAGGTTGTTGGGGGAAGAGATGCGCTCCTTGAAGCATCTAAAAGGGCAGCTGATTACATGAAGGTTGTTGGGGGAAGAGATGCGCTCCTTGAAGCAGCTAAAAGAGCAGCTGATTACATGAAGGCTGTTGGAGGAAGTGATGCGCTCTTTGAAGTAGCTAAAAGGGCAGCTGATTACATGAAGGTTGTTGGGGGAAGAGATGCGCTCCTTGAAGCACAAAATCCAGTAGCGCAATTGGAAACAGATGTTGGAATAATAAGGAATATAGATCAAGTAACAAAGAAAGAATCTCATGCTAAAGAGACTAATGAGAGCACTGAAAGATTCTCAGCCGATGATATTGAGCAAATGAAAGAGTTATTTAAAAGCGTTTTGGAGGAAAGTGGGCTTTTATCTAACCAAGCCACCATCAAAGAAGGAGTCGACAATTTAGTAAAAGAACAGAAAAAGGCCCAATTAATTAACTTTATTATGGGTATTATTGTGAATATTCTCTCTTTTTATATTACTTTGCTCCTCCCGGTATCCCCCATAACTGAGCCAAATCAAATATCAACGAACGAATCAGTTACAGTGGTTAATAAGGAATATCTCCAGTATGGTTTTGTCACCTCTAAATCATTGGTTTTACGACAAGGTGCACATCATAAATCAAGATCAATCGGTGAATTGACCCAGGGGACCATTGTTAAAATCATCGAAAGAAAAAAAGACTGGACCCTTGTTGAATGGAAGGAGGATGAAGCTAGCATTAGCGGTTGGGTTTATACAAGATATGTCACGAAGTTTAAGTAAACATCAACAATCAATTTAGTTGCAAGGAAAGTCATTACGGATTCTCAGATTGGTTCCATGAGATGAGCGAGCAGAGAAATCCGCTCAGTTAGATAAAAGGGACGGTACCCAAGATTAAGATCTAATTATTACAAGCCGGTTCCATTGCGAGCAGGCTTGTTTATTTACGTCCGTAAAAGGTATACCTTCTTGGACAGTCTAGAGGAGATTGATAGTAAACATTTGTAATGTTGGTCGGCCTTTAATGGTGTCCAATGAGCTATACGTCTACTAATTTAAATGTCACATAGGTGTAGAGTGTTGCATTCAACCCTATTTTCAGGAAAGTCAAGGGTTTTCTCAGACGAAAGTGCGAAAAAGTGCCATTTTGATTGCAACATATTTTTTGGTTGTCATATTTTTGGCGTCAACCAAGCACGCAAAAAAAAACGTGATTCCGTTTTATCTGGTTGACAAAAGGTGGTGGGGGCACATTTTGTTAAAAAGTATGTTGACAGTTCGGAATCCAAACAATACCTATTAGTTTACGAACAGGTGTTAATGTATAAAAGTGGAGTTGATTTCACACAATATGCTATGTCCCGAAATGGTTGATTTTAGGATTAGTCAAAAGACGCACTCGCTTAGTCCTCTGAATATTGGATTTTGGCTGAGAAGGTATTAAATCAATAAATCTGCTGAATAATAGGGGGAATCATCCAACGCTGACAAGCTCGAAAGCTAAAGAAGTTTTTAACACAAATCTTGAAGACATTGAACAACTATTGACATTACACGAGCAGATAGGTGGAACTGACAAGGGCAGACGTGACCTCGAAGTGCTAAACAAAAGTGCTGTTGTACTCTTGACTGCATGTTGGGAAGCTTATATTGAGGATCTGTGTAAAGAGGCATTTTTGTACATGCTTTACAATTGTGAGTCTTACACTCAAATTTCAGTTGGGATTAGAGAGGAGGTCGGGGCCAAATTAATATCAGGGGATGTTTGGTCAATTGCTGGGGATGGTTGGAGAAAGGTAATTGAAGAGCATGTAAAGGAAGCATTTATCAACGAGATTGACGAAAAGTTTCATACACCGCGTTCTTACAACGTGAAGCTGCTGTTGAAAAAGTATCTTGGAATTGGCGATATCACTAGAGCCTGGTACTGGCAGAAAATGTCCACTAGTCAAGCGGTTAAAAAGTTGAATGACATGATTACGATCAGAGGCGGTATAGCTCACCGAGTAAAGGATCCAAATCTAGACATCAATATTCAAAAACAACACGTCATACGTTATATGAAGCATATTGAAACACTTGTCGAAAAGACAGAAAGTGCTGTTCAAATACACGTGAAGCAAACGTTGAAAAAGTAACCCATGCCAAAGCATTATCTCATGAGTCAGTTGCTCTCTTGAGGTAATGCTTTTTGCTTTAGCCGATCATCTGAAGACGCTGACAACATTCCTTTCCAGAGTGGGATATTCGATAAATAAACTCACCACATAACATAGATTATGATGAATAAAACTTCAGAGTCTTGTGTTGTACTGGAAACATAATGTGAAAATCAGGTGTGTTTCGGGGGCGGGAAATGAAACGTTAACTCGCAACATAAGATTAAGAGTTTTGATTGTCATGCTGAATGAGTTTGAAACCTTCCTTCGGGAGAAGGGAAAAGCGGAAAATACCATTGGGGGATACATAAGCGGTCTGGAACCTGGAACTCTTTTTTCGGGACACCTAAAATAAACTGGGGGGCGTTAGTGACGGAGCCGGATGTGTGGAAGTGGATCAGCGGCTTGCTGCATCCAAAAGAGGGGAAGCCGTTGGCCGTCATTTCGATTAACCGGAAGCTGAACGCCTTGCTCAGCTTTTTTTCCTGGGGAGTACGGGAGAAACGATTCAGCATGAATCCTATGACCGACATCCAGGATGTTCGGACGGCGGATGAAGAGAGCGAAAATATTATGTGGCTCAGTGAGGAGGAATTTGAGGCTTATCTGGATCGCATGAAGAAAGCCCCGGTTAAAAGCAGAGGGGGCATTTTGGCACGATCTCTTTTTGATACCGGATCTGAGAACGCGTTAGTAAAGTATTACACTGATGTAACACTTAAGAAGAATAATAACTATCATTTATTTACAATTAAGGTAAAATTAACTATAATCCTAAATATACCATTATTTACAAAATAGGAGATGTGTTACATGATCAAAAAAACAGGCTTACTTTCCTTAGTATTAATGACCGGATTAGTTGGTCAAACAAACGCTGCTGAACTTAATTCTGACAGTATTGAGGTTCCAGAAGGGGTTGAAGTGCCTTTATCTGATGACATTCAAAACAATCCAAGTGAACTTCCTGAATACGTCAAAGAGTACATTAAAAAGCGGAAGAAAAATATTTCCCCCGAACAAAACGTGATCACACCTGATTATACATTAGGCGTTACCTTTGAACGGATGGGAGCGCGTTATATCTACTCTAATTCACCAGAGCCAATTCTTGGATCACATATTACCAATTCCCAAGGTGGTTCCTTTACGACAGAAACTACTATCAGTTCCTCTGCAACTTATGTGGCGGATTTTTACCATCATAACAACTCAAGTGTTAGTGGAGTAAAACTGGGAATTGCAGTTAAAAACACCAGTTCTTCTCCCGTCACCTTGTTTATTAATGAAAAAGCTATCAGTAGTGCAGGCTACACAATTGATATGGCTGCACCTGTTGAAGCAAATTATGGGAAAAGCACCAATTATGAATCGTATACGATCAATCCAGGTGAAACGAGAGTCATGATGAGCACCTCTCTTACAAACGGATATATTGGTAACGGGAAAATTAAATTTTCTGCGAATGCAAATGGTTTAAAAGCGAGAATTTATTTTGCACATCCAAATACCTCGAATACCAATATCTTCAATTTCCCTCAAGCTACGATTTCAAGGTATGATTTTACGAGCGCTACTTTTGATAATAGTGCTCGTTACGCATGGATTGATGCAAACACCTATTATCCTAATAACCACACATTCTACTTTTCCAGTTACAATCAACAGGGTAACAGTTATGAATACGAGCAAGCTAACACTTCCGGAAACACGGTACTGGGTGCAACTGATTTGGACGGTAATTACGGAGTAGAGTATTGGACGGGTGTGAAAAATGCCTATGGTAGAACCCTTAGAATATATCCAAACCTAACTTCCCCTTCAAGTTGCTACGGAGGAGGAGCAAGAATTGCACTTTGGACACCAGCTAACGGTTGGTTCACGACTACCAAGATTACAACTGCGGGGAACTATTGGTCAATGGCGCTACCACCGGCTGATAGTGATGGTTACAGCTATTTTGGATACACTCTCCCAGGGGGTAACTGCGGTAACGTGAGATTTGAAATCCGCTAATTATAACAGACTCAAGTCGATTTTTCCTTCGCTAAGGAATCATCGACTTTTTCTGTTGTATCAAACGTTTGTAAATAACTCTTCATCTTGGGAGGTTCCTAGACTTCTTCCAGACGTCATATGGCCACGACAAAATATCCGCCGTCATCAAGCGGGATGTGGTAGGGTGGCAGGATGATCTGGTTGAGCGGGATCTGGCACTGGCGACCGTAAACAACCACATGGCCTCCCTATCCGTGCCTTCCAGCTCATCGAGGAGACGGATGCCAACAGCTACGAACTTCAGCGCCGATTGGGTCACCGCTCAGAACGGTACATACAGCGGTACAAAAATCCGCCAGAGGAAGTAGCAGCGGGGTACGTTGAGGATTTTTAAAAGGAAAGCAGATGCCCGGTAAGTGATGAAAATATGGCTAGTCATTTAAATGACGACAGTATTAAATATGAAGGAAAAGGAAGGGGCACAACTCCCTCTGCGAACCACAAGTGATCACAAAAATGGTAAGGGGTTTGCAAGTAGCTAGGCTCGTAATCTTATCACAAGTAAACTGGCCAACTTTTTCGTGATCGTTTACAAAGGCGATTTGTCTGGTAATTTATTAATAAATATGCTCTTTCGAAAAATGACTCTGGAACAATTCCAGAGTCATTTGATCTACAGTAAAAGCTATTAACTCACGATGCCACCAGCATCTCCCCACCCTTCGGCAGATGAATCGCAAAAATCGTCCGCTCCACCGAACTCTCCAACAGACACAGACTTCCACCATGCTTCTCCACAATCTTTTTCGAAATCGACAGCCCAAGCCCCGTTCCACCGTCACTTTTACGCGCAGTATCCCCACGGGTGAATGGGTCAAAGATATTCTGCCGGACATTCTCCGGTATCCCCACGCCGTCATCGCCGATCTCAATCTGAACCGAATCCTCCGTCTCCATCAGCTCAATCCGCAGCTTGGTGCCTTCCGGATTGTATTTCACTGCATTGGACAAGATGTTCGATACCGCGCGGGACAGCTGCTTCTGATCGATCGGGTACAGCACTTCCGTCTGCGGCAGATGGACATGCAGGTCAAAATTCTTTTCCTCCATCTCGTCAAAATGCCCCAGCACCATCTCGCGCAAGAATTCACAGAGATCCGCTTCCTGCGTGGAGAGGTGGTAATCGGAATCGTCCATCATCAAAAACTCAAACAGGGTGTTGATCAGACTGGTGACGCGGACCGATTTGTCATAGATCAGATTCAGGTAGCGCTGGGTTTTGTCCTTGTCATTGACCATGCCTTCATTGAGGGCACGGGCATAGCCTTGGATGCTGGTGATCGGGGTCTTGAGGTCATGAGAGATGTCGACGAGCATCCGCTGCTTGCTTTCCTCCAGCTTTTGATTTTCCTGCTCCGTCTTCTCCAGACGGTCGGCCATGTAGTTGAAGGCGTCTCGGATCTTGGCAAATTCGCTCTCCGCCTTGACATCGAGGACGAGGCGGGTGTCGTATTCTCCGTCCCTCATCTTTTTCAGCCCCTCGGTGATCGTCTTCAGCGGACGGCTGATCCGCTTGGCGGTCCAATGGCTGAACAGGAAGATCATCAGCGCGATGGGGATCAGCAGGATCGGGATAGCTTTGAGGATGGTGGTCGTCACCTCTGATACCGTCTGCTCGTAATTCTTGAACAGGTGGACCTGAATGGTGATCGAATCACGCGGGATTTTGACCAGACAGAGCAGTTCACGGCCGCGCGGGGTCGTAAACGGCGCGATCGAATAGTAGAATTCCTGTGATTCAGGATTGTCCAGCTTTTCGTACAGCTCCTGCTCGCTGTAGGTGTAGAGATCATCTTTTTTGACGCCGATGACGTGGATTACTTTTTTCTGCTCGTTGAGGATCTCCACCCAGCCGCCGCTTGGCTTGATGTCTTCGATGCTGATGTCGCGGTAGCTTTCGTTGACCAAGTCTTTGGCACGATAGACGGGGGAGACACCCTCTTTCATCCGCGAATCGATCTCAGAGAACAGATAGGTGAGGGCCGCCGTCAGGATCAGGCTGATCAGGATAATAAAGAACGTGTAGTTCCACATGAGGGTCGAGTGAATTTTTTTAGGTTTCATCGGACAACACCTGTTTTTCAAACTTGTAGCCGAGTCCGCGCACGGTCTTCAGATAAACCGGCTTTTTCGGGTCTGGCTCGATTTTGTCACGGATTTTGCTCATATGCACCATGATCGTATTGTCATCGCCGACGAATAAGTCCTCCCAGACGTTCTCAAAAATCTGCTTTTTGGTAAACACGCGGCCGGGCTGGTTCATCAGGAGGGCGATGATCTTGTACTCGATAGAGGTGAGCGGTACCTCTTCGCCTTGGCGGTAGAGCACGCAGCTGGACTTGTCCAGTGTCAGCTCACCCACTGAGATCGTATCTGGCGGTACATCCGGCTGCTGGGTCGCATTCAGCTGGTAAAAACGGCGCAGCTGCGCCTGGATGCGTGCCACCACTTCCAGCGGGTTGAACGGCTTGCTGATGTAGTCGTCAGCGCCGAGACCAAGCCCGAGGATTTTGTCATTGTCCTGTCCGCGCGCACTGAGGATGATGACGGGGATGTTATAGTCGCGGCGCAGGGTCTTGAGCAGCTGAAAGCCGTCCATCCGGGGCATCATCACGTCGATCACGGCCAGATCGATCTGGTTCTGCTGCAATTTTTCGTAGGCATCCTGTCCGTCATAAGCCTCGACGACGGAGAAGCCTTCTTTATCTACATAGAGCTTCAAGAGCTCCACGATCTCTTGTTCATCGTCTGCGATCAGTATGGTATGACTCAATGTAATACCTCCATATCCATTTGGAATCCATAGTAGCGCAATTACCTTTCTTCTATCTTAATCCAACCTTAAGAGTATCTGAAATTTTTTTGCCCCCGCAGTCGGTTGCACTCTCCCCGAAAGTAAGTACAATAATACATAACCCTAAAGACACATTGATAAGGTGGTTTGGAACGCATGGCTTTGATTGACATTGCTGATGTGAAGCAAGAGCTATCGAGTATGGCTAAACGATTAGCGGATATCAGGGGGTCTCTTTGACCTCCCAGTGAAGCAAGAACGCATCGGGGAGCTGGAGGAGCGGATGCTCGCCCCTGACTTCTGGGATGACAACGATGCGGCACAGAAGACGATCAGCGAGATGAATGCACTCAAGAGTCTCGTCGAAAAAATGAGCAAGCTGGACTCCTCCTACGAGGACCTCCAGGTGATGCTGGAGCTGGTGATCGAAGAGGGAGAGGACTCCATGATCCAAGAGCTCTACGACAGCACCCAAGCGCTCAAAAAAGAATTCGAAAACTTCGAGCTGGAACTGCTCCTAAGCGACGAATACGATAAAAACAACGCGATCCTCGAGCTTCACCCAGGCGCGGGCGGTACCGAGTCCCAAGACTGGGGCGCGATGCTTCTGCGGATGTATACGCGCTGGGCCGAAGACAGAGGCTTCAAGGTGGAGACGCTTGACTACCTGCCGGGCGATGAGGCAGGCATCAAGAGCGTCACCCTTCTGATTAAAGGGCACAATGCCTACGGCTATCTCAAAGCGGAAAAAGGCGTACACCGTCTCGTCCGAATCTCTCCATTCGACTCATCCGGACGCCGTCACACCTCGTTCGTCTCCTGCAACGTCCTGCCTGAGATCGAGAACGATAATGAAGTGAACATCCGCTCCGAGGATCTCAAGATCGACACCTACCGCGCCAGTGGAGCAGGTGGTCAGCATATCAATACCACTGACTCGGCTGTACGGATCACGCATTTGCCGACCGGTGTCGTCGTGACCTGCCAGACCGAGCGTTCCCAGATCAAAAACCGTGAGCGCGCGATGAAGATGCTCGCCGGTAAACTGTTCGAAAGAATGCGCGAAGAGCAGCAAAAGACGCTTGATGCTATCCAAGGGGAGCAAAAGGATATCGGCTGGGGCAGCCAGATCCGCTCCTACGTCTTCCACCCATACAGCATGGTAAAAGACCACCGCACCAACACCGAGGTAGGTAACGTGCAGGCGGTCATGGACGGCGACATCGACATGTTCATCGATGCGTACCTGCGTTCCCAACTCAACTTCGACGAAAAATAAACAACCCCTTTACCCAAAAAAAGGTCATGCATTCTGCCATATAGGCGCAATGCATGACCTTCTTGTTTTGTCATCGTTATTGTACGTCAGGAGCGTTCTGCATCATGTCGGCACGGTTCTGATTGGCACGGCGTTCTTTCCACGTCCGAAGCCATGACCAGCACAGGATACCGAACGGCACAAGCGCCAGTGTGGTCAGTAATACCCCGTCAAAGACCGCCCATGACAGAAGTGGCTGGCCCCGCGTCCCCATCCACATCAGCACCGCGAAGTCGATGAACTGACGCACGTTGAAGGCGATGAAATAGTAGATGGCCCAGACGAAACCGACGAGATAGACCAACCAGTACCAGCCGACCACTTTCTTTTCGTTCTCGGAGATGCCTTCCCATTCTTCTGCTTCGGCCTCGCTCCATTTGCGGTAGAACTTGCGGAGGTAGAGCGTGGTGTTGTCCAGCAGATTGTTACAGCTGTATTTGGTCGTGAACGCATAATAGATATCCGTTTTCATGAAAAACATGAATTGGAACGCAATTCCGTAGAAGAAGGTAAGATTAAGGATTTTGATCAGGCCAAGCGTGTCTGCAGATAAGCTCCACCAGCCCAGATCGTGAGCAAACAGGGCCCAGATCCCCACACTCATGAAGGAAGCATCCCACGCCATCCCGGCAAAATAAGCCCGATAACGTCTGGCTGGATCGACCAGAACGATGTTGGACATATTCGTCTCGGCCACCGGGAAAAACATGCGGTGGCTCAGTCCGATGCGGCTTCCGATCCCGAGAGAGCGGGCAGCCATCAGATGGGCCATCTCATGCAGGAACAAGAAGAACCATCCCAGAAAAATCGCAGCCAGCGCCGATACGGTGAGGGAGGAAGAGACGAAGATATCAGAGTAGAGCGGGAAGTACTTGCCGGTCGCAAGGATGATCCCGGCCCCGGATACCCCAACCGCACCATACAGCATATAGGCATATCGGTTGAACAAAAAGTTGCCCAGGCCCTCGGAGATCCAAGGGAAATGGTCTTTGATCTCCTCGGCTGTGTTGTATACGACACCATCTACAGAGTGGACGAATTGGTATTCTGTGATCAGATCACGGACGAAGTCAGCCACATCTACAGGCTCACCAAAACGCTCCTCCATGATCTGAGCCACTTCACCAATGGTCTTTCCTTCATCCAGCATTTCGATGATTTCCACGGCAAATGTCGGGAGTACGATGAAGTTGCTGATATCGGGACGACCGATCAGTGTCTCCTCATCGTTCTCTTGACGGTGCCTGAGGGGAAGCATTTTTACTAGACTGTCATTAGTCAGCTCCATGTCGGATCTTCCTTTCTGTTTTGCTTTCCATCTATCAAGAATTATCCTCTTGGAACAACCCCGCGTTTTTGGAATACCTCGGTATCTAATATGCGGAAGATTCGTTGGCTGGAATCTCCATGACCACAGGTAGGGCAATTCTCGATGTCGCGGTCGATTTCTTCCACAAGGTGCTTCTCGAACGTATCCATATTGAAGTAGATGACTTTATTTCTGGTCTGCATGTCGCCTTGCCCGGTTAAAAGCCGCGTAATTTCCGAACTGATCATTCCGGTCATCATCGACATATTCGCAGCGGTAGTGGCTGTAGGGCTGATAAAGTTGCGAATCATGCCCGCCTCCATCAGATCCTCGTAATCAGGAATCATACGGATGCGGTAGAGGTGGTTACAGTCCACACAGTTGGTTTCACCTGGGATGACGGAGAAGAGGGAGCCGATCGACAGATTCATTCCACCGCCGATAAAGGGAATTCCCATTTTGACACAAGCCTTGTTCACCCAGCGCTGGATGATATGAAACGGCTGATCGGCGGCAAGGACGACCAAATCACTTCCGGCAATCGCCTTTTCCACGACTTCTACTGAGTCGATCTCCATCACGAGAGTCTCTACCTCTACCGATGAGTTGAAGCGGTTGACGAAGCGTTTGGCCACTTCCACCTTCAGTTCACCAATATTCTCTTCGGTAAAGAGAAACTGGCGGTTGAGATTGCTCAGGTCCACTCTGTCAAAATCAACGAGTCGCACCGACTGTACCCCAAGCCCGACCAAATTAGCCAGAACCGATGAACCGAAACCACCCGACCCAAGGATGGTTACCTTGGCATTACAGATCTTGTGCTGAGAGAGGCTGGGTGGATGAGAAAGCCTTGATTGCAGCATAAAATAACGGATATTTGCTCTATATCGTTCCCGCTGTGTTTCATCCAGCGGTACGAAATGATCGATAGTATGGTCATACAGGAAGCCAAGCTCATCCAGTGTCTGGACAGCTTCTGTCACTTCATCTAAGGTCAGATAGGGATAAGTAGGTAAGAGTTCCTGATGCAATTCATCAATGGAGCGGCTGCCATCCATCAGGGAGATCATGTGGCGGATGGAACCGTCCGCGTCCTCCAATTCAACAGCGACTCTTGCCAATTCTCCGAGACGGAGGAGTCCGGGTTGGATTTCATAGCAGGGATGTATGGGTTTAAATAACGGTTTGCATTCCATCAGGCAGCACCTTCTATACCATAAAATTGGGGGTAAATATCTATGGGATAGTCAGGTGACTATCCCACGGATGTACGGTATCAAATTAATAGAGGGATGGCGGTGTAGCAGTTGTACGGATATCGTCTACTTTTTTCGCTTGGATTTTCATAGTGAAATCCTCCCTTCTTTATATGTATTTTTTAGTATTACTGTAATAATAGTACCATATTATTACAGGATTTAACAAGTGTATTCTAAAAATTTTTAAAAAATATTTTTTTCGAAATTAAATGTATATTCCTGTTTTCGATTATTGACTCCCACTGCGTGGCTTGCAGGAGCACAGAGCTACGCCCGCTTTACTACCCTGCGCTCATGGAAGGCGTCTTTCTCCAAAAGACGGAAGATTCGTTGATCCGGATCGCCATTTCCGCAGGTAGGGCAGTTTTCTACATCACGCTCGATTTCTTCTACATAGAATTTTTCGAACGTCTCCATGTTATAGTAGATGACTTTGCCGGCTGACTGTAATTCACCTGTGCCGCTCAGGAAGCGCATGGCCTCGGACGCGATCATACCCGCAACCATCATCAGGTTAGGTGCAGGAGTGGCCGTAGGAGGGATATGATTATTGATAACCCCTGCTTCGAGAATATCTACATAGTCAGGAGTTAAGTTGATCCGGTGCAGGTGTGTGCAGTCCGCACAGTTCGTAACACCTGGAATAATGGTAAAGAGGGTTCCGGTCGTAAGCAGAACCCCACCGCCAATGTAGGGGATGTTCTGATTGACACAAGCTATGTTGGCCCAGCGCTGCATCAGGTGGAATGGCTGGTCAGCAGCCAGAATCACCATATCGCTGCCCACGATTACTTCTTCAATGGATTCTACGGAGTCCAGCTCCAATACGATTGTTTCTATATGAACTGTAGAGTTAAAGCGGTTGACGAAGCTTTTTGCCACGTCGACTTTAAGCTCACCGATGTTTTCTTCAGCAAAGAGAATCTGACGGTTCAGATTGCTCAGGTCGATTCGGTCAAAGTCCACAATACGGATATGTTCAACACCAAGACCAGCCAAGCAGGCCAGGATGCAGGAGCCAAATGCCCCCATACCGAGAATGGTTACACGGGAGTTGCACACTTTTTGTTGAGCAACACTTGGTGGATTGGCAAGATTGGATTCCAATGCATAATAACGCATATTAGCTTTGTAGCGTTCACGTTGTGTCTCGTCAAGCGGAATGGATTGGTCCTTCGTGTAGTCGTAGAGAAACCCGAGTTCATCTATTGTTTGAACAGCTTCTGTGATTTCTTCGAGGGTCAGGTTCGGATAGTGAGCCAGCATCGCTTGATGAAGCTCAGGGATCGTACGGCTGCCATCCATCAGGGAAACCAGCTTGCGAATGGAACCGTCCGGATCTTCCAGTTCGACAGCGACTCCCGCAAGTTCTCCCATACGCACCAGTCCTGGAGTTATTTCATAGCAAGGATGAATGGATTTGAAAAAAGGTCTGCATTCCATTAATGATCACCGTCCGGTTTTAGAAAGTAAGCGAAGGATAGCCATATGACTATCCTTCGCAGTTAGAGACAATCACTGATTAAACAGAAGTAGTTGCGTTAGCAGTAGTGCGGACAGTTTCCACTTTTTTCGCTTGGATTTTCATGAAAAGTTCCTCCTCTCTATTGTCAGGATGATAAAAGCGTTTTCAAACGCTTATGTAGAGGATGATCGACAACGGATATACCTCCACGCCGGCGTTAGAGATTATACAGAAGTAGTAGCGTTAGCAGTTGTGCGCACGGTTTCTACTTTTTTCGCTTGGATTTTCATAATCGGTGACCTCCTCTCTGACTATAGTAGGATGAGGCAGGGATTATTAAACAGCGGCGATGCCTGCTGCTGCAGTAGTACGAACCATTTCTACTTTTTTCGCTTGGAGTTTCATAATCGATGACCTCCTCTCTGACTATAGTAGGATGAGGCAGGGTTTATTAAACAGCGGCACTGCTTGCTGCGGCAGTAGTACGAACCATTTCTACTTTTTTCGCTTGGATTTTCATAATCGGTGACCTCCCTTCTGACATGTAGTAGGATGAGGCAGGGTCAATTAAACAGAGGTACCGGTGCCTGCTGTTGCAGTAGTGCGAACCATTTCCACTTTTTTCGCTTGAATTTTCATAATTGGTGACCTCCCTTCTGACATGTAGTAGGATGAGGCAGGGTCAATTAAACAGAGGTACCGCCTGCTGCTGCAGTAGTGCGAACCATTTCCACTTTTTTCGCTTGGATTTTCATAGTTAATTCCCTCCTCAAGTTATGTGAGTTTTTTGAAATATCAAATCCTTATGTTCAGAAGATTTGATATATTCAGTTATTTAAAGAGAAAAATGGTTGAATTACACAGTTGCACCTGGAGCCGCTACAGTAGTGCGGATGGTTTCTACTTTTTTCGCTTGGATTTTCATAGTCAATCCTCCCTCAGGTTATGTGATATTTTGTGTTACTACCCATATTTTAACTTGGTTAAACTTGTAACGCAAGTACTTTTTTGAAAATTATTACAGTTTGGTATATTCAGTTTTTTACTGGAAAATCGTTGCATTACACAGAAGTACCGCCTGCTGCTGCAGTAGTGCGAACCATTTCTACTTTCTTCGCTTGGATTTTCATGTTATCACCTCCCTTAATATGAATTATTTGTTAATTACAATATTCATATTACATAATTTCCTTTTGATTTGCAATAATTTACTGAAAATTATTAATATTAACAATACGATGAATGTTAATGTTTGTAAATTGATTCTATCAGACAATATTTTTGAGGATATTAGAAATAGTGTATCAGGTCAGTTTTGGATACAAAAAGAGTCTGCACCACGGCTTACAAGAACGGAGAGTGCAGACGGATTTCTTAATACATCTTCAACGGGATATCGAACATCATCAGGAAGAAGGTCGCGATTCCTACCGAGATGATATAGGCAAGCAGTGGACGCACTTGATACAGACGAAGCATGGGGAACATGATACAGTCAAAAAACGCTGACCAAGCCAGATTCCAGCCGTATTGATAAATGATGCGGCCTGTCCATGCACCGATCAATTCCATCCCTACATAGATCGTTACCCATCTGAGCATAAACCGCACTTGCTTCCAAAAGGACTGTCCTTCAGGGTATTTGGATAAGTACAGCAAGGCTGTCGCCGGGAAGATGATAAACGTGTAGGCGATCTCAGTAGCGACGTGATCGGGAAATACATCTGGTTTGAGCTTCCAGAGCCAATGCTTATAAGTCAAAAAATTATAGGTAAGATTACCGAGCGCCATGTAAAGCATAACGGTGTGGTACTTTTCCCAGTTCCTCCAATCTGCCCACTTCCAGACCGCAAAAATGCACCAAAGGCTAAGTAAGAAATGCATGGTGATCCTCCAGTCGTGTTCCAAAAGGTATTACAATATGATGAACTGTGTCTGGCATCACTATTTCGTTGGTGATGTTATGATATACTTTTTTGAGTAAAAATAATCCACGACTTAACTTTTACTGGAAAGAAGGTGCAGTCTATGTTGTATGTAGCGATGTTGCCCATCATTGACCAAGAGTTGAATACCCGTACCCGTCCTGCCCATTTAGCATACATAAATGAATTGTTCTTAGAAGGAAAAGTGGTAATGGCGGGACCGTTCACCGACAAGCTCGGCGGAATGGTGATTTATAAGGCAGATTCAATGGAAGAAGCAAAGGCTTTGGCAGAAAAGGATCCAGCCGTGACAGAAGGGGCCCGCACCGTTGAAGTACGCGAGTGGAGTCCATTGGAATTTCCTCTCGGTTAATCGTTTGCGCCAGAGATTTTTGTGAAACACTAAGGTGGACAGTTATATGTCACCAAAGGAGGAAGAACAGACATGAAACGTTTTGCATCAGTATTCTTGGCTGGCGCGTTGGTGCTTGCACTGAGCGCGTGTGGCGGCGGTAACAACCAAGCCCAGCCAGAAGGTAACCAAAACCAACAACAACCAGCAGCAGGTGGCACGACCGGTGGCGAAGCTGGCGGCACGACTGGCGGAGAAGCAGGTGGTACAACCGGCGGCGAAACAGCAGCAGTAGACGCAGCAGCAGCAGATCAAGCGTACCAAGCGAACTGTGCGGCTTGCCACGGTAAAGAACTTGAAGGCGTAGTAGGTCCGAAGCTGTCTAACATCGGTTCCAAATACTCCAAAGATGACGTTCTTGGCATCATCAACAACGGTAAAGGTGGAGCAATGCCAGGCGGCCTCGTAAAAGGCGCGGACGCAGAAAACCTTGCTGCATGGTTGGCTGAGAAAAAGTAAGATGGTTTCAAACGAAGTAGTTGCGATTGTCTCATTCAAGGACAAGCGGCAACTACTTTTTTTATGCCTGCTGGTTGTATTTTTGATGAATTTTAATTATTATTTCTGTATAAATATTCGTAAGGGTGGGACGGAAATGGTTCGTGTAGGGATTGTGGGAGCGACCGGATACAGCGGTGTAGAGCTGATTCGGCTGCTTTCGGGACATCCAGAAGTGCATATTCATCGATTGTATTCAAGCTCGTCGGAAGGAACAGAATTGGCCGCGGGCTTTCCCCATCTGCAAAGCTTTCCTTTGCCTGCATTGGAATCGATTGACGCGGAAAAGATGGCGGAAGCCAACGACGTGATTTTTCTTGCAACTCCGGCTGGGGTGAGTACCAAGCTGTCGCCTGCATTGACCGGTGCGGGCGCGAGAGTCATTGACCTGTCCGGGGATTTCCGTCTTCGTTCGGGGGACGCTTACCGTCAGTGGTACCGCAAAGAACCCGCTGAGCCAAAGCATCTGGCACAGGCTGTATATGGACTGCATGAATGGAGACAAGAAGAGGTAGCCGCAGCTAAGCTGGTGGCGAATCCGGGCTGTTATCCGACCGCGACACTGTTGGCGCTTTTGCCGCTTGGTCTGTCGGGCTGGGTGCAACCGAACAGCTGGATTGTGGATGCCAAGTCGGGTGTATCAGGAGCGGGCCGTGGTGCATCACTTGGGGTCCATTACAGTGAAGTGAATGAGAACTTCGCCGCGTATAAGGTGGGGCAGCATCAGCATACACCAGAGATTGAGCAGGAATTGGCCGCACAGATTGGGGCGGAGATGCTGGTGCAGTTTACACCGCATTTGGTACCGATGACGAGAGGGATTTTTGTCACGGCCTACGCGCAGTTGAATCAAGATGTAAAGCTTGATCAGATTCAGGCGTTGTATGAAGAGACGTATGCAGGCAAGCCGTTCGTGCGGGTACGCCAGCCGGGCAGCTATCCACGGACAAAAGAAGTGTATGGCTCCAACTATTGTGACATCGCGGTGCACCTCGACGAACGTACCGGACGGGTGATCCTGCTGTCCGTCATTGACAATGTGGTCAAGGGAGCGGCTGGGCAGGCGATTCAGAATATGAATACGATGCTTGGAATGCCTGAGACGATGGGCCTTTTGAATCGACCAGTATTTCCGTAAAAAGAGACAGGAGTGGATAGAGAGATGGAACCGATATTGGTGATCAAATGCGGGGGAAGCACGATGGAGCAGCTTCCCGTTGCTTTTTTCACGGCGCTGGCACAGATGCAGCAGGCAGGAAAGCAGATCGTCATCGTCCACGGAGGCGGTCCGGCGATCAATCAGGCACTGGCCCAGATGCAGATTCAGCCTCAGTTCGTCGATGGTATGCGGGTGACGGATGAACAGACACTACAGGTCGTGGAGATGGTGCTGTGTGGCTCGATCAATAAGCAGCTGGTCAGACGAATCCAGACTGCAGGTGGTCGGGCATGGGGGCTGAGTGGAGTAGACGGCGGTCTGATCACGGCGCAACAGACCAGTCTGCCGCTCGGATTAGTAGGGGAGATTGAGCGTGTCGACCCGGCTGCAATCCATGCGGTGTTGGATCAGGGGTGCATCCCGGTCATCGCTCCGCTCGGTGTGTCAGCAGATGGCACACAGGCGTACAACATCAATGCCGATGTAGCAGCAGGGGCAGTAGCAGCCGTGCTTTCTGCCGAAAAATTATTGATGATTACCGATGTTGCGGGGATCATGCGCCCCCAAGCGAACGGAGAGCTGGCCGTGGAGTCTCAGGTAAGCCCGTCCGACATCGCTGAATGGACAGAGGCGGGTATCATCTACGGTGGTATGATTCCCAAGGTGCAATCCGCACTGGATGCCTTACACCAAGGTGTGCGCGAAGTCGTGATTTGTCAGGGAACAGCGGAAGCAGTACGGGCGGCCTGTACAGGAGAGCCTGTAGGTACATCTATTCAAGCGGAATATGGGGGAGTGGCACAATGAGTCAGTCAGCAGTTTCAACTTCATGCAATCTAATGAATAATTACGCAAGGTGGCCGATCGCCTTGGTCAAGGGGCAAGCCAACACCGTCTGGGACGACACAGGAAAAGCCTATCTGGACTTCACCTCAGGCATCGCGGTCACATCCCTGGGCCATTGCCCGCCACAGGTAACCAAGGCGCTGCAGGAGCAGCTGGAGACGCTCTGGCACTGCTCCAATCTGTTCCGCATCCCTGTGCAGGAAGAGCTTGCGGCCAAGCTGGCTGAAGTGTCTGGTCTCGACAAAGTATTCTTCTGCAACAGCGGAGCTGAGGCCAACGAAGGTGCGATCAAGATCGCCCGCCGCTATGCGCAAAAAATCAAAGGGGAAGAGCGCTACGAAGTCATCACGTTCCATCAGTCGTTCCACGGACGCACACTGGCGACACTGACGGCGACAGGACAAGACAAGGTAAAAGACGGCTTCCTGCCTCTGCCGGAGGGCTTCATCAGCGTACCCTACAATGATCTGGAGGCACTCAAGGCAGTGATCACCGAGCGTACCTGCGGCATCCTGATGGAGCTGGTACAAGGCGAAGGCGGCGTCCATGCAGCCGATCCAGCATGGGTCAAGGCCGTGCGGGAGCTGTGCGACGAGCAAGGCATCCTATTTATGGTTGACGAGGTACAGACAGGGATCGGACGTACCGGTACATGGTTTGCGTTCCAGCAATACGGGATTACACCAGATGTCGTCTCCGTGGCCAAAGGACTGGGCAGCGGCTTCCCGATCGGCGCTGTGTTGGCTGTCGACAAGGTAGCAGAAGCGTTTTCGCCGGGCACCCATGGGACTACCTTCGGGGGCAACCCACTCGCAACTACAGCGGGTGTGGCAACATTGGCCACGATTGAGCAAGAGAACCTGCTGGCACGCGTCAATCAGCTGAACGAATACCTCGTAGCCCAGCTTCAGAAACTGCAACAGACCAGCGGGGATAAAGTCACCCATATCCGCGGACGCGGCCTGCTGATCGGTGTCGAGCTGACCCAGCCTGCCGCAGATATCATCACCTATGCACGGGAAAAAGGTGTGCTTCTCCACAGCGCAGGGCCCAATGTAATCCGCCTGCTGCCATCCTTTGTGACGACAGAGCAAGAGATCGATACCGTGATCAACGTACTGACAGAAGCCCTTTTACAAGGCTAAATACAAGCGAAGAACTAGGGATTTTTCTCTGGTTCTTTTTTTTACGTGAAAAAGGATTGCATCTTTATAACTTCATTTGTATAATAATGCATTATTACGAATAAACATAAAATCAAAACAGCCAAATAGATAACAGACTGGTTTGGACGGGAGATGAAACGTTAGATGAATAAGAATGCACATTCGCATGGAACGGGATACGTTACGCTGACGACCGGGGATGTGTTCGAAGGGACGATTTACGGCGCACCGCTTTTGACGAGTGGGGAAGTGGTGTTTCATACAGGGATGACAGGATACCAGGAAGTGATGACAGACCCATCGTTTGCAGGGCAGATCGTTACCTTCACCTATCCGCTGATCGGCAACTACGGAGTGAATGAACTGGACAATGAGGCGCATAAACCTGCATTGGCCGGGATGATCGTGGGGGATTTGTGCGAGAAGCCGAGTCACTTCCGCTCACGCTATTCACTTGCAGAGGTGGCAGAAAAGCATAGCTTCCCGATCCTCGCGGGGATTGATACACGGACGATCACCAAGCTGGTGCGCGATCTGGGCAATATCTACGGTGTCATCTCTGACCGCCCCTTGAGCGTAGAGGAAGTGCAGGCGTTCCGTGCGAAGCGCAAGGCAGAGCCTGTGGTTGCATCCGTCTCCTGCGAGCAGCCTGTGCATTTCCCGGGCAAACGGGAGCATATCGTACTAATCGATCTGGGCGCGAAGCAGTCGATCATCACCGAACTGCTTGCGATGGGTTGCCGAGTGACCGCTGTGCCGTACAACACCACCTATGCAGAGATCAAAGCCCTGCAGCCTGATGGTCTAGTACTCTCTAACGGCCCTGGAGACCCGATGGAGATGCTGCCATACCTCGCTGAGTGGAAAAAGGCAGTGGAGCAATACCCGACACTGGGGATCTGCCTCGGACATCAGGTGCTGGCTCTCATGTACGGGGCCAAAACAGAGCGTCTGCCATACGGTCACCGCGGCAGTAACCACCCGGTCAAGGAGCTTGCCACCGGAAAAGTCTATCTGACCTCGCAAAACCACGGGTATGTGGTCAAAGAGGATTCTCTTGATAAAAACAACCTTGCAATCACCTACCGCAATGTCAATGACGGCACCGTGGAAGGCATCCGCCACCACTACCTGCCGATGATGAGCGTACAGTTCCATCCAGAAGCACATCCGGGTCCAAGTGACACTTCACATATTTTCACATCATTTATTCAGTCTTTACAGTCGATGGGAGCGAAGCATTATGCCTAAGGCACAACACATACACAAGGTACTGGTGGTCGGTTCTGGACCGATCGTGATTGGGCAGGCAGCGGAGTTTGACTACTCCGGCACGCAGGCTTGCCTGGCACTCAAAGAGGAAGGCGTAGAGGTCATCCTCGTCAACAATAACCCAGCTACCATCATGACAGATGAGCATATTGCAGACAAAGTCTATATGGAACCGCTGACTGTGGAATCGATCACCCGCATCATCGAAAAAGAACGCCCGGACGGGTTGTTACCTACCTTGGGAGGTCAGACGGGTCTGAACATGGCCGTCTCCCTCTCTGAGGCAGGGGTGCTCCAGAAGTATGGTGTCGCCCTGCTCGGTACTCCACTTGATGCGATCCAGAACGGGGAAGACCGTGAGCTTTTCAAGCAAATGATGAAGCGCATCGGTGAGCCTGTGCCAGAGAGTGAGACAGTGGAAACGGTGGAAGCGGCTCTTGCTTTTGCTGATAAAATCGGCTATCCAGTGATCGTCCGCCCAGCCTATACACTCGGTGGTGCAGGCGGCGGTATCGCCAATGATGTGGAATCACTCCAGGCTGTGGCCACCCGTGGTCTTGCTGCCAGCCCGATCCAACAAATCCTCGTAGAGCGCAGCGTAAAAGGCTGGAAAGAGATCGAATACGAGGTCATGCGCGATGCCAACGATACTTGCATCATCGTATGTAACATGGAAAACTTCGATCCGGTTGGTGTGCATACAGGGGACAGTATCGTTGTAGCCCCGTCCCAGACGCTGACCGACCAGCAATACCAGATGCTCAGAAGCGTCTCTACCAAGGTAATCCGCGCACTCGGCGTGGTCGGCGGATGTAATATCCAGTTCGCCCTCGACCCTGTGTCTGACCAATATTATCTAATCGAGGTCAACCCGCGCGTCAGCCGCTCCAGTGCACTTGCCTCCAAAGCGACCGGCTATCCAATCGCACGCATGGCCGCCAAGCTGGCACTCGGCTACAACCTCGATGAGCTGATCAACCCAATCACAGGCTATACCTACGCAAGCTTTGAGCCGACGCTTGACTATGTCGTGGTCAAGATCCCACGCTGGCCTTTTGATAAATTCTCACATGCCGACCGCACTCTCGGCACACAGATGAAAGCGACGGGTGAAGTGATGGCGATTGCCCGCAACCTGGAGTCCGGTCTGTTAAAAGCGGTTCGTTCTCTGGAGCTTGGTTATCATCACCTCTACCGTGCCGACATGGCTGCCCTCTCACGCGAAGAGCTGTGGCAAGCGGCTACCGAAGCGACCGATATCCGTCTGTTTGCCTTGGCACAGGCAGTACGTGAAGGCTTCACTCTCGAAGAACTGCATGAGGCGACTGGTATCGATCCATTTTTCCTCGACAAAATCGGGCAAATCATCGCACTCGAACAGGAATTGGCACAACATACGCTGGATCAGCTCCCGCAAGACCTGCTCAAAGAGGCCAAACAACGCGGCTTCGCAGACAGCACGATTGCTTGGCTGACCGGCACAGAGGAGACAGCCGTCCGCGAGCTACGCGCAAGCCTGAACCTGTATCCTAGCTTCAACATGGTAGATACCTGCGCAGGTGAATTCGAGGCGAAGACCCCATACTACTACTCCACCTGGCAAGGCCAAGATGAAGTAGCTCCACTCTCCGGTAAAAAAGTGCTGGTTCTCGGTTCCGGCCCAATCCGCATCGGTCAGGGTGTCGAGTTCGACTATTGCTCCGTCCATGCAGCCAAAGCATTGCAAGGACAAGAGATCAAAGCGGTCGTAGTCAACAACAACCCTGAGACGGTCAGTACCGATTATCAGACAGCGGACCATCTGTATTTTGAACCATTGACCGTAGAAGACGTGCTGCATATCGCACAGCGTGAGCAGGTCACAGACGTACTGGTTCAATTCGGCGGGCAGACCGCGATCAATCTCGCGGCACCGCTTGCACAGGCAGGTCTAAACATCATGGGCACGACGCTTGCAGCGATTGACAGTGTGGAAGACCGTGAACAGTTTTATGAGCTGCTGCGCGGACTGTCCATCCCGCATATCCCAGGTCAGGGTGTCACCTCTATGGAGGAGGCTGTCGCTGCTGCTACAACCATCGGCTATCCGGTCTTGCTCCGTCCGTCTTACGTAATCGGCGGTCAAGGCATGACCATCGCCTATGACGAGTCCGAAGTGATTCAAGCGGTCAGTGGCTGGCTCACAGCGGAGGGGGCACAGAGCTTCTTCCCGCTGCTCGTTGACAAGTTCATCCCGGGTCTCGAAGTCGAGATCGATGCCGTATGCGACGGAACCGATGTATTGATCCCAGGGATTTATCAGCACGTGGAAAAAGCGGGGATCCACTCCGGTGACAGTACTGCGATTTTCCCGGCTCCTGATCTGAGTGAGCAACACAAAAACACCATCCTGACCTACACCAAGCAGATCGCTGTAGCGATGGGTGCGGTCGGCTTGATCAATATTCAGTTCGTCATCGATCAAGACACCATCTACGTGCTTGAAGTGAATCCGCGTGCTTCCCGTACCGTGCCGATCACCAGCAAAGTAACAGGCGTCCCACTTGTTGAGCTGGCTGTGCGCGCTAGCCTCGGGGAGTCCCTCGGCAAGCTTGGATTCGGAACCGGTCTGCTGCCAGAGATCCCGTATATCGTCGTCAAAGCACCTGTATTCTCCACCATCAAGCTCAACGGTGTAGACCCGGCACTTGGCCCTGACATGAAATCAACAGGCGAAGTCCTCGGCCTCGGCCGCAGCCTGACCGAAGCCGCGTCCAAAGCATTCGGCTACAAAGAAGGAGCACTTCCTGCCTTAAAACAGGGTGACTGGCTGTTCGTCTCCTTGCAGGATGGCGATAAATCCACCTTGGTGGCGCAGCTGTCCCTTTTACAGCAACAGGGAATTCAGTTAGCCGCTACACCAGGTACAACACAATATCTAGTATCCCAGGGACTTACTGTTCCGAGCGTAATTTCCAACGAAACCGAGCTACAATCGTTTATCCATAAACAAAAAATCCATCTGGCACTGATCACACCGACCAAAGGAAACCGTTCCGACCGTACCGGATTTGCGCTTCGTTCCCTTGCCTTACAGAAGGGCATCCCGTTGATCACCGCCGTGGAAACATTCGGGCTTTATCTGCAAGCCAACCAACAAAAGGAGAGTGGCACACATGTTGTCTGCGAAGACCTTCAATCTTTATCCCAACCTCAATCTTCAGCACTTTAAGGGACGTGATGTCCTGCGGATCGATGAGTTCAACCAGCAGGAATTACACCAGCTCGTCCAGCTTGCTCTGGATATCAAAAAGATGCAAAAAGCAGGGACTCCCTATCAACCGCTGAAAGGCAAAACCTTGGGGATGATCTTCACCAAATCGTCGACGCGGACACGTGTTTCTTTTGAAGTGGGCATGTATCAGCTCGGCGGGATGAGCCTGTTTTTAAGTGACCGTGACCTGCAGATCGGTCGTGGTGAGCCGATCTCAGATACCGCCCAGGTCATGTCCCGCTATCTGGACTGCATCATGATCCGCACCCATGCACACGAAGATGTGGAAGAGCTGGCCCGCTACGCAGATATCCCGATCATCAACGGTCTGACCGATCAGTTCCACCCATGCCAAGCGCTGGCTGACCTGCTGACCATTCTTGAGCACAAAGGCAGCTTGGAAGGCGTTAAGCTCACCTATATCGGTGACGGAAATAACGTAGCCAACTCTCTCGTGCTCGGAGCGGCTCTCCTCGGACTCGACATCCGTGTCGCTACTCCGGAAGGCTATGAAATGGACCCGCAAATCTTGCAACAGGCACAAGCATACGCGAACCAATCGGGAGCGAAGCTGTTGACCACTCATGATCCGTTGGAAGCAGTACATCAGACCGAGGTGATCTATACAGACGTCTGGACGAGTATGGGCTTTGAAGCGGAGAATGAGAAGCGTTTGAAGGATTTTGCCGCTTATCAGGTGAACCAAGACCTCATGAAAAATGCTGATCCGAACTACCTGTTTATGCACTGTTTACCTGCCCACCGTGGGGAAGAAGTGGCGGCTGACGTGATTGATAGCAAACATTCTATCGTTTTCGATCAGGCTGAGAACCGTTTACATGCCCAGAAGGCTATTCTAACCACGGTACTTTAAGGAAGAAATGGGTGACAAAAACAAAAAATTCTGCTACGATGAATAAATGTTAGGAATGTCGAACTAGTTCTAAAAACATAATTACACTAATAAACTACTATTGCACAAAATTTACTTCTGTGTGTATCATGTAAGTAAGGCTGAGGTTTACCATAACTAGTTACTCTCCGTACTTTTTATTCTAGGAGGAATGCAATATGAAAAAGGCATTTGTAACCATTCTTCTGGTAGCAGGGATCGTAGCAGCGACTTCTGCAAATTTTAACGTACTCTAAACCTAAACCAATGGAAAAACACCGCTGATTGAAGTGGTGTTTTTCCGCAATTCTGGGGGTTTTTTTATGTTGTTAGATGTTATAATATTCTCGTTTATAGTAGCTTTACTGCGAGGTGGAAGATTACGCGAGATACCCGTTTTCCATAAGGTGGTGTTCTTGGGGAGCAGTATCGTCTTACAGCTTTGTTCTGCGTTCTTACCCGGTTGGTCAGGGGTGTTGGTATCCTTGGCGTATGTGGGGACGTTGCTGTTTTTCATGTTTAATCGGGAACATGAGGACATCCGTATTTTTATGGTAGGCTGGTTTATGAATGCGCTTGCGATCTGGTTGAACGGGGGAAAAATGCCGATCGACCTGGAACAGGCAAAAAAATTGCCGTATTCGTTGGATGCGGTGATAAATGGGACAGACTTTAAACATAGTGTCTTAACAGAAGTAACAAGAGTGCCTTTTTTCGCCGATATCATTTATATGCCCTATCCCATTCCACGGGTGATTAGCCTGGGTGACGTATTTATTATGATAGGAGCGTTTCTGTTGATCCAACGCATTATGAACAAGCCTATATCACTAGTACATTTGCGCGAAGGAAAAAACTATGCGACCAAAAATTGATGTAAAGGACATTTTCGTTCGTATACTCGTTCAATTCATTTTCCCGCTCGCGGGTCTGGCGATCCTGTTTTCGGTTCTGCCGCAGTGGGAAGTCCGTGAACACTGGATTATTCTGTTTATCTATGCGGGTCTGACGGTTGTCTGCTCGTTTGCTCCGGTGATCACGTTCAATACCAAGCTGACGCTCAACAATGCCGTGATCCTCTCCGGTATCCTGTTGTATGGGACATGGTTGGGGGTCTGGTCAGCCTTTATTGAGACGATGATTTTGGCTGTGCTGTTCCGCTCGGCTCTGGAGCGGGTCCTGTTCAATGTGGGACAGATTCTGCTGACGGTCTGGCTGGTGTCTGGGGTCAATCAGCTGTTCATGACGCTAGGTGTGCCATGGATGGTTTCAGACATGCTGCTGATCGGTATTTATCTGCTGGCCAATCCGACCTTGGCTGCGGTTGGGATTCATCATTTTATGAAGTATCCATTCTTAGAGGTTCTGGTCGGGATGCTCAAGAGCAGCGCCTTCCTCTATCTGCTTCTGATGGCGATTGGGGATATCGGGGCGCGTCTGATCCAGTACGCTGGATTCTGGGCGATCATTCCGCTGGTCGTTACCTTCTTCTTGATCCGTACCGTCTTCCGTCAGTATCATCAGAGTCTTGGTGAGATCGAAGGCAAGGTAGAAGAGGTCAAGCAGCTCAACAACTCCTTCCTGATCGCGATGGCCGCATCAATCGACGCACGTGACCCTTACACACACGGTCACTCGTACCGCGTTGCCTATTTTGGCCGTGAGATCGCCAAAGCCATCGGTCTGCCGAAGCAACAGGTCGACGAGGTCTATTTTGGCGGGATTCTGCATGACATCGGTAAGATCGGGATTGAGGACGGCATCCTCAACAAAAACGGCAAGCTGACAGAAGAAGAGTACGCCAAAATCAAGCAACACCCAGTCATCGGTTATCAAATCCTGCTGCAGGCGGGTGTATTCCCTGAATTGCTGCCTGCGATCCGCTGGCATCACGAACGGATGGACGGACTCGGCTATCCAGACGGGCTGACCGGCGAACAAATTCCACTGATGGCGCGCATTCTGGCGATCTCAGATGCGTTCGACGCGATGGTATCAGACCGTCCGTACCGCAAAGGGATGCCGGTCGAAGTCGCCTTGGAACGTATCGAAAAAGCACTGGGCACCCAGTTTGACACAGAGCTGGCCAGTCAGTTCATCAAGCTGGTAAGAGAAATCCCTGAAGATGAATTACAGCGGATTATTCATACAACCGGACATGAATCGATTATGAAAGAAGAATAGCAAGAGCCCCTATCACTCACTCGGAAGGTAGGGGCTTTTGTCTTTTTTTATGTAGGTTAGGAAGAGACCCAGATCCGCTCAATCGTCGGCTGTTCTGTCTCAAATGTCAGTAGGAAGACATCGGGATTCGAGAGCTGTTTCCATTCTTCAAACCCGAAGCGATCGTCAAAATGCTTCAAGAGCAGTGTGATCAGGTTCCCGTGTGAAGCAATCGCTGTCCTGCCGGCCCCCTCGTATGCGATGATCTCAGCCAATAAGGTTGCCGCCCGTTGCATCACAGCCCGACTTGTCTCTCCGCCTTGCAGCGACAGATCGAGATCCTCGAACGTAAGGCGAAGCTGCTCCATCCAATCCGGCAAATCACCATCCGTGCTCAAAATCCGCTCAGCCAGCCGCTCATCTGTCTCAATCGGCAGACCAAGCCGCTCCGCCAAAGGTCTGACCGAATCGCACGCCCGTACAAACGGACTGCTCACGATCCGCTCAATCCCACGCTCCTCCAAAAAATCCGCCAGCAACTGCGCCTGCTCTACCCCCAACTCCGTCAAAGGCTCATGAGCCAGCTGCCCCGCAGCCTTACAATGGCGGATGATATATACTTGTTTCATCTACACTTCACCTCGTTTTTCTGTGATGTATTAGAAAATTTTGTGATTCAACATTTTAGACGATAGAGAATGATCTGTCAATCGATGGGAAAAGTGTATGCGTATTCATTTTGTATCCTTTCTATATAAAATTGTATGTGATGTTTGCTCGTTGAGAGAAAAGGATAGAACTGATCTGGGTTCATAACGATAGGTATTGAAAAGTCGTCGGATTTAGACGGCTTTTTGTTTTGTATATGCTCATAACCCGGTAGGAGAGGGGGAGCCGTTCGAGATGAGAGCCTCTTTGAAAACCAGCTTAGCGAAGGGAAAAGAAATGGCGTAGTTACTTCTGTGAGTTCCCCCAGGGGAAACCCCATCGCTTGATTAAGCTTCAGCGAACCTTTTTCCCCGACCAGCCATTTCTTTTCCCGCAGCGGACAGTCTCATCCCCTTGCGGGTTTTCAAGAAAGGCAAGCAGCTCGAACGGCTCCTCCTCTCCACGCCCCAGAATATACCAACAAAAAACCACCCCATAGACATGTATTTTTTATAAATCACCTGTTGTATTTTTATAAATGTGTATGTATAATTACTCACATAACAACTCGAACGATTGGGGAGAAACACACAAATGAGTAAAGAAAAAATCGTTTTGGCTTATTCCGGCGGTCTGGACACCTCCGTTGCTATTAAATGGCTTCAAGAAACTTATAACTACGATGTAATTGCAGTCGCACTCGATGTAGGCGAAGGCAAGGACCTCGATTTCGTACAGAAAAAAGCCCTGCAAGTAGGTGCTTATAAATCACTGGTTGTGGATGCAAAAGAAGCGTTCGCCAATGAATATGTATTACCTGCTCTGCAAGCTAATGCCATGTATGAAGGCAAATACCCATTGGTTTCTGCACTTTCCCGTTACCTCATCTCTCGTATTCTGATCGAGATCGCGGAGCAAGAAGGCGCGGTTGCAGTAGCACACGGTTGCACAGGGAAAGGGAACGACCAAGTACGTTTTGACGTATCGTTCACTGCTCTTAACCCAGATATCCAAATCGTGGCGCCTGTACGTGAATGGGGCTGGACCCGTGATGAGGAGATCGAATACGCGAAAAAGAATAACATCCCGATTCCGATCAACCTCGACAACCCATACAGCATCGACCAAAACCTCTGGGGCCGCAGCTGCGAATGCGGTGTGCTCGAAGATCCTTGGGCTGCTCCACCAGAAGGCGCTTATGATCTGACCAAATCCATCGCGGATGCTCCAGATCAACCGGAAGAGATCGAAATCACTTTTGTGAAAGGTGTACCAACCGCACTCAACGGTGAACAGCTTCCACTGTCCGAACTCATCCTCAAGCTCAACAAAATCGCGGGTGAGCACGGTGTAGGCCGTATCGACCACGTAGAGAACCGTCTCGTGGGTATCAAATCCCGTGAAGTATATGAAACACCTGCTGCGACCACTCTGATCCTGGCACACCGTGAGCTGGAGTTCTTGACCCAGCCGCGTGAGGTAGCTCAGTTCAAACCGATCATGGAGCAAAAAATGGCTCAGGTGATCTACGAGGGTCTGTGGTATTCCCCGATCCGCAAAGCGGTTCAAGCATTTATCGAAGAAACTCAACAAAACGTAACCGGCGTTGTCCGTGTGAAATTGCATAAAGGCCATGCGATTGTCGTAGGCCGTAAATCCGATGTATCCCTCTACAGCCACGAATTGGCTACGTATAACGCAGGGGATCAGTTCGATCACAAAGCAGCGCTTGGCTTCATCAAGCTGTGGGGCCTCCCAACCAAAGTCTACAGCCAAGTCAACGGCAGCCAGACAACAGAAGGCAAGCTCGACATCAACATCAGCGCGGCAGGAAAGGAAGGCATCACATCATGAAATTGTGGGGCGGGCGTTTCACCAAGCCAACCAATCAACTCGTAGAAGAATACACGGCTTCCATCTCGTTTGACCAGAAGCTGTGGCGTCAGGATATCGTGGGCAGTTCTGCCCACGTGGCGATGCTGGGCAAATGCGGTATCCTCCCGATGGATGAGGTAAGCCTGATCCTCAACGGGCTGAAAAAGGTGAAGGATAAAATCGAGCACGGTCAAGTGACATTCCTGGTATCTCATGAAGATATCCACATGAACATCGAAAAGATGCTCATCGAGGAGATCGGCCCTGTCGGCGGTAAGCTGCACACAGGCCGCAGCCGGAATGACCAAGTCGCCTTGGATATGCACCTCTATCTGCGTGAAAAACTGATGGAGATCATCCAACTGGCGTACTACCTCCAAGACGCTCTGCTCGAACAGGCAGAAAAGCATCTCGATACCGTCATGCCTGGCTATACCCATCTGCAACGGGCGCAGCCTGTACTGTTCGGCTATCACCTGATGGCGTATGTGTCGATGCTTGGCCGTGATATCGAGCGCCTGCAGCAATGCTGGCACCGTGTCAACATCCTGCCGCTCGGAGCAGGTGCGTTGGCTGGTACGACTTTCCCGATTGACCGTGAGTTCGTGGCGTCGATGCTTCAGTTTGACGATATCTACCTCAACAGCATGGACGCAGTAAGCGACCGTGACTTTATCGTAGAGTTCCTCGCTGACGCCTCTCTCTTGATGACCCACTTGTCCCGTATTTGTGAAGAAATGGTGATCTGGAGTAGCCAAGAATTCAGCTTTATTGAACTTGACGATGCGTTCTGCACCGGCTCCAGCATCATGCCGCAAAAGAAAAATCCGGACGTAGCCGAACTGGTGCGCGGGAAAACCGGCCGTGTGTACGGCAATCTGGTTGGACTTTTGACCGTATTGAAAGGTCTTCCGCTCGCCTACAACAAAGACATGCAAGAAGACAAGGAAGGCATGTTTGACACCGTAGCAACCCTGCATGGTGCGCTTGCCCTGCTCACTCCGATGATCCAGACGATGCAGGTGAAGTCCGATCGTATGCGTGAAGCGGTCACCAAGGACTTCTCCAATGCGACAGACCTGGCCGACTATCTGGTCACCAAGAACATCCCGTTCCGTCAGGCGCATGAGATCGTCGGTAAAGCGGTACTCTACTGCATCGAACAGCAGAAGTATCTGCTCGACCTCTCCATGGAAGAGTTCAAAGAATTCTCCCCGCTGATCGAGGAAGATGTCTACCACGCGCTCGACATCGACACCGTGGTCAATGCCCGTAACGTCCTCGGCGGTACAGCACGCGTGCAAGTGGAAAAACAAATCGCGGCGTACCGTGAGCGTCAGGTGCCAAGCCAAGAGTGGATTAAACAAAACAGCCAGAAGGTCATGGTGGAATCACTGGTCGATATCGGTTCCGGTGTGAAGCGTGCCAGCCTCTAGTTGTAACCACCGAACAAATTCATTTTCATAGAAAAAAAGACGATTTTCCCTTAACGATGGGGAAATCGTCTTTTTTGCTGTTTATCATGCCTTTAGTACACCTAACACACTGCATAAACGGTACAAGTAGTGTAAGCCGCGTAGTTGTTCGCGATTTACTTTGTTCAAATAATTGCGTATATCATGGGCAATCTTTTTCGTCTGTTCTGCATTATGATGATCCAATTCTTTGATGGCTTGCTTGAGGGTAACGATTTCTTGAGAGTATACGGCTGTTTGCAAGGTACGAATCAGCAATATTTTAATGAAATCAGAATGACTAAACCTTCGATATCCATTGCTTGCATCGCGTGAAGGCGTAATAAGACCAACCTTTTCCCAGTGGCGGATGGCCGAGCTTGGAATATCGGTTTTGGCGGAGACCTCCCCGATTGTCATCCACTCCTTTACTTCAATTGAAGGTAGAGTGTCATACTCCTGAGTCTCTAGGATTTGCACGGTTTTTTCTGCCATCATTTTATCGCGTTGAAGGGAGGCTTGGGCTTCATTCACCAGCCAGAGTGCAGCATCTATCTGGTTCTTTTGAATGTTGCGGAGAACTTCTGAGGTGATGTCCATGCCAAATCCGGGGGACATCGCTTTGATGCATGCAAAATAAGCCATGTGTTCCTCGGTGTATACTCGATATCCGTTCGTGGAGCGCTCACTGGGCGGGACAATACCCTTGGCTTCGTAATGTCGTAGGGCACTTGTGCTTATCTGAAGTATTCTTGCGATATCAATCGGTTTTCGTGTCATCGGGATCACCTCAGAAGAGATCATATCCAAAAGATTAAATGCTTTACAATGTTTTTTCAACTAAAGCCTATGAAATAAAGGTGAAATGAGAAAAACCTTATCATTTGCATGAATGTTGTAGGATTACCTTATAGGTTATGGAGGAGGGGATGGGCATGTTAGTAAATGAATTTGCTCGCCAAGTCGAGAATTTAATCGAAAAAGAATACCATAGCATTGCTGGGATGACGAAAGATGAATTCAGGAAACACCTCGAACCTCTGAGAGAAATAATCACATCAGTTGCTCCGCTTGAGCGTGAACCCGAGCAAGGACGAATCCCGTTTGTAATCGTAATCAAAAGCGAATGGGTAACAGGAGATAAAGCAATGCAGCTCGTTGAGCGTAATGGCAAAACCGGATTTACCGTCATGGAATCAGAGGATATCCAACGTTTCAAGCCGATTGAAGGTGTAGAACTTCCCGATCGTATGGCCTATCTGCTGATGGATGTCGATACAGGCCATGAAACTCTCAACGTCACGCCGAATGAAGCAATCAAGACGATTATGCACGAAAACAGATTTCCGCTTACGATTGAAGAAGGTATTGCTGTTATCACCCATTACCCGGAAGTATTGAAGAAAAATAACGGGTTTTCTTTACTCGGTTCCAGATGTGGCGACCGCAGGGTTACCGCTTTGTGGATCAGTGGTGGAAAGCCTAAGCTTGGCTGGTGTTGGGCAGGAAATCCACATACATGGTTGGGTTCAGCCTCTTGCGGCAGCAGGCAGGGTATTGAATTCATATCCTCTTAGAAAAGCAATAGACTCCTGGTATGGCAATAAAGCGTTAAGCAGCTTTTAGCCATACCAGGAGTCTTTTTTCACAGCGTCACAGCGCAGCGCTCGACTTACAAGCTCATACGCAGAATTTCTTTTACATCAGCCGCTTCGAGCTTCTTGAAGTTGCCGATTGGACCGAATGGCGTAGCTTTCTCGGCCATCACATCGAGGTTCTCATCGCCGATCTTGTAATCCGCGAGACGGGTAGGAGCACCGATCTTCTTGAAGAATGCTTCGACTTGAGCAATCCCCTCAAGCGCCACTTCTTCATCGGTTTTGCCGGTTGGATCGACGTTCCAGACGCGGGTAGCGAACTGGACGAAGCGCCCGACGTTTTCTTTATACACATAGCGCATCCATTGCGGGAAGATGATCGCCAGACCGCCGCCATGCGGGATATCGTAGATCGCACTGACCGCATGCTCGATGGAGTGACTCGCCCAGTCGGTCACTACACCCATTGGGAGGAAGCCGTTGAGCGCCATGGTGCCTGCAAAGAGCAGGTTGGCACGGGCATCGTAATCATGTGGATTTTCGATCGCGCGTTCTGCATTTTCGATCACGGTCTGCAGGACGGATTCCATCCAGCGGGACTGAAGCAGAATCTCAGGAGTGTGGCTGAAATATTGTTCAAAGACGTGCGACATCATATCGGCGATCCCATAGATCGTCTGGTCGCGCGGTACGCTGAAGGTATTCTCAGGGTCTAAGATGGAGAAGGCAGGGAAGGTGGTTGGCCCGCCGTGTTTTTCTTTGGTTTCCCAGTTGGTCACGACGCTCCCGGAGTTCATCTCAGAGCCAGTCGCTGCCAAGGTCAGGACGGTACCGAGTGGGAGCGCTTTGGTCGGGCGTGCTTTGCGGGAATAGAAGTCCCACACATCGCCTTCGTAGACAGCACCGACTGCAACAGCCTTAGCTGCGTCGATCACGCTGCCGCCGCCTACCGCAAGTACCCAGTCGATGCCTTCGCTACGGCAGAGGTCGATCCCTTTGCGCACCGTGCTGAGGTGCGGGTTCGGCTCGACACCGGCCAGCTCGGTTACGTTACAGCCTTGTTCGCCCAAGATATTCATTACGTTATCATATAAGCCAAACTTCTTGATGCTGCCACCGCCGTACACCAACAAGATGTTTTTACCGTATTGCTCTACTTTTGCTGAGAGGTGGGACAGCTGTCCCTTCCCAAAGATTAATTGCGTCGGATTGTGAAAGACGAAATTGTTCATCTTACAAAAAACTCCCTTCCTTAGTAGCAATCCATCCTATTTTACCTCAGTAGTCTGCTTACTTCTAGTAAGTAGTATGCTTGTGCTGCACTTAGAGAAAATAGAAACCGACCTTTTTCATCGGAAAAGATCGGTTCTTGTGTGTGAGTATGTGTAATCAGGGTTGCAGCTTGCTAGGTTTTTTGCGTCTGGGCAGAAAATAAATCAGACCTGAGATGACCAGCAGAATGGTGAGGATCGAGACAACCTCCAGCACGGTTACGTAATTCAAATCCTCCCATTCACCTACGTGCAAGCCATAGAACAGATCGAGAATCGGATCCTGCTTGAGTGCGTGGATATGCCCCTTTTCATCGATGGTCAGGCGCAGGATCGGGTCGCGTGCGATGTATACCTTAAACGCTTCGCCCGACTTTGCGATCGAACGGATTTCATCCCAGCTGTACTCGCCGGTCGCGGTCAACTGCTCGCCTATATAGGAAATCGTATATGCCTCAGCCTTGTCAGGAAGCGGAATGGACGTCACCTTGAGGTCGGTCGCTTCCTCCTGATACCACGGGACATTCAACAGCAAAAAGCCCGTGACCGCCCACATCAGCAAAAAAAGGCTGACGATCAGTCCGGCATAACGGTGAAAGGTTCGGTTTTGTCTAAACATACAGGGTCTCCTCTCGATAGCAACAATCTCTAACACTCTACCATGAACCCCCATTGCTAGAAAAAGACTCAAAAGGGCTATTTTCATGAACCTGCATTCCCCTCCCTTTCCAGCAAAAATCGGCTGATCGACAATAATTGCGCCATTTAGAGGATAACATTGACGTTTTTCGATGTTATAATAGAAAAAGTCTCGTTTTTCGAGATTACGAGAATCAGAGACGTAGAGTAGGATGTGATCGTTTTGATAGAGATGTTTGATGTCTGGAAGACCTACGCCAACGGGACCAACGCTCTCAAAGGAGTCAGCGTCAAGATCGACAAAGGCGAATTCGTCTATGTGGTCGGCCCGAGCGGTGCAGGTAAATCGACGTTTATCAAACTGATGTACAGGGAAGAAAAACCAACCAAAGGACAGATTTTCCTTGGTGGATTTAATATCAGCAAAATCAAAGAACGACAAATTCCGATTGTGCGTCGAAGCATCGGTGTGGTGTTTCAAGATTTTAAATTGTTGCCGACATTGACCGTGTATGAAAATGTCGCATTTGCTATGGAGGTCATTGAGACTCCGACGAAGCTGATCAAGCCGCGCGTGATGGATGTACTCGGCTTAGTCAAGCTCAAGCACAAAGCCAAGATGCTGCCGAATGAACTGTCCGGCGGTGAACAGCAGCGTGTCGCACTGGCACGGGCGCTGGTCAATAATCCGGGCATCATCATTGCCGATGAGCCGACAGGGAACCTCGACCCGGACACCTCGTGGGAGATCATGAAGCTGTTCGATGAGATTAACAACAATGGGACAACCGTCGTGATGGCTACCCACAACCGCGAAATCGTCAACTCGATGCGCCGTCGCGTCATCGCGATTGAAGGCGGCGAGATCGTTCGTGATGAGCTGAGGGGGGAATACGGCTATGAAGATTAGAACATTGGGCCGTCATGTCCGCGAAGGCGCCAAGAATCTCGGGCGCAACGGCTGGATGACCTTTGCTTCGGTCTCTGCCGTATCGATTACCCTGCTGATTTTGGGTGTTTTTTTGATTCTCGCACTCAATGTCAACCATATTGCCCAGACCGTTGAAAAGCAGGTAGAAATCCGCGTCTTCCTCGACGTGCTGGCTGATAAGACTATCGCCACACAGGTGCAGGATCAGATCGAAGCGAATCCCAAGGTGGACACCGTCACCTTCATCTCCAAAGAGGAGGGCCTCGAACAGCTGAAAAAACGCTTCGGCCAAAATGCGAAGCTGCTCGAAGGCTTAGAGGATGACAATCCGCTCCCAGATACCCTTGTCGTCAAGGCGAAGGTGCCAAGTGAGACCGCATCGATCGCCAAAGAGGTGAAGGGGCTGGAGCATGTAGAGGATGTCTCATACGGCGAAGGCACGGTTGAAAAGCTCTTCACCGCCACTGCCGCCATCCGCAATGTCGGGATTATTTTTATCGTCGGTCTTGCTTTTACGGCGATGTTTTTGATTGCCAATACGATTCGCCTGACCATCATGGCCCGCCGTCGTGAGATTGAGATCATGAAGCTGGTCGGCGCGACGAACTGGTTTATCCGCTGGCCGTTTTTTGTCGAGGGTCTGTTGATGGGCTCGATTGGGGCATTAATCCCGATTGTCATTTTGACAGGCGGCTATTATTATCTGGTGGATAAGGTGAATACAAGTATGACCGTTGTCTTCTTCAGCCTGTTGCCGATGAACCCGCTCTCCTATCAGGTGGCACTCATCCTGATTTCTATCGGGGCGTTTATCGGAATATGGGGAAGTATGATATCCGTCCGAAGATTCTTACGCGTCTAATGCCGACATACAGTAAGGAAGGCGCAGTATTTCTTGTTGGGGAGGAGCCGTATGAGGAACAAAGTCACACTAGCTGTCGTCATGGCCAGCATGCTGGCATGGGGAGTGATCCCAGCACCAGCCGGATACGCGAGCAAGACATCCCTGTCCAAAATCAACAAAGAAATCGCTGAAATCCGCGCCCAAAAGAAAGCACAGCAAAACAACGTAAAGGCGATCGAAAGCCAAATCGCCACCATCAAAAAAGAACGCGGTGTGCTGGAACAAGAGCTGGTCGTCATCGACACCAAGCGTAACGATATCCAACGCAAAATCGACAAATTAGACCAAGATATCGAAGCAACCACGAAAAAAGCGATAGAAGCGCAAGAAAAGCTGGATGAATCGATTGAGCGCGTTGCCCAACGTGAAATCCTGCTCAAGACCCGCATCAAAACGATGTACAAACGTGGGAACGTCTCCTATCTGGAAGTCCTGCTCGGCTCGTCTGACTTCGGTGACTTCCTCACCCGCATGCAAGGTCTGCGGATGATTGTCGAGAACGATACGCGTATCCTCGAAGACAACATCCAAGACAAGCAGGCAGTGGAGAAGCACCAGCAAGAGGTAGAAGGACTCCTGGCTAACTACAAGCAGATGTTCGCGGAGAGTGAAGATCTCAAGGCAGAGCTTGACCACCAGTTCGAAAAGAGCAAAGTGATCAAAGCAGAGCTGGAGAAGCAAGAGGAGCATCTGCATGAGATCGAAGAAGAGGAAGAACAACGACTGATTGAGCTTGTCCAGATGGAGGCATCCAAAGTAGCAGAGCGAAAACGCCTCGAAAGCGTCTCCAAGTATAAAGGCGGCCGTCTCGGCCTGCCGATTGCTTCCGGCAGCTTCCGCTTCACCTCAGGCTTCGGTATGCGTTCTGACCCGTTTACCGGCAGAAGTGCGGGGCATAATGGTCTTGACATGGCTGCGCCACGAGGTACGACGATCTATGCCGCAGAAGACGGTATCGTGGTGTTCGCCTCCTACATGCGCGGCTTCGGCAACACCGTCGTCATCCAGCATAACCAAGAGATCCGCACCCTGTATGGTCATATCCGTGAGGGCGGGATCAAGGTAAGTGTCGGTCAGGCGGTCAAGCGCGGCCAGAAGATCGCTGAGGTAGGCTCGACCGGTCGCTCGACAGGCAATCACCTGCACTTTACCGTGTACAAAAACAATCGGGCAGTTGACCCGGCTCCTTATATCCGTTAATCTCATACCAAATACAAATATTGTTGCCAGGTCTTGCATATACTAGTTTTATACCTGTTCCGCCAAAGTGACGTAAGGAAGGTGTGAAGACGAATGAGATGGAATGGACGTACGCTGTTTGCACTCGTACTTGTCAGCATGATGGCCAGCAGCCTGCTGACCCTCGCCGTGGTCAATTCCAATGCCGCAGCGGTCGGCCAAACCGCCATGGCAAGCAGCAACGGCCTGTTCGCTATAGGGAATGGACAAGAATACCCGAAAGAATTTGCCAAGCTAAAAGACGCTTACGAGATCATTAAAGGACGATATGTCCACAATGTAGAGAGTGATCAGCTTGTTCAAGGAGCCATCCAAGGCATGATCAGTTCGCTTGATGATCCGTACTCAGATTATATGGACGCGAAGGCAGCCGAGGAGTTTAACTCTTCTCTGCACTCTTCTTTCCAAGGGATCGGTGCGGAAGTCTCCATGCAGAATGGCCGAGTCACCGTCGTCAGCCCGATCAAAGGCTCACCGGCTGAACTGGCAGGGATTCGTCCTAATGACGTGATCATCAGTGTCAACGGTGAATCACTCGATGGTCTTGACCTGCAGAAGGCCGTCCTCAAAATCCGTGGCCCTAAAGGCTCCAAAGCTACCCTCAAAATCGCCCGTCCTGGTGTCTCCGAGCCGCTTACGCTCGTCGTGACCCGTGACGATATTCCGATTGAGACCGTACATGTAACCAGCTTCACCAAGAACAACAAGAAAATCGGCCGAATCGAAATCTCTCAATTCGCCAGCGAAACAGCCAAGGACTTCGGAACCGAGCTTGCCAAGCTGGAGAAGGAAGGCATCCAAGGCTTGATTATCGACGTGCGCGGCAACCCGGGCGGCTATCTCACTGCCGTCAAGCATATCGGTGAGATGCTTGTTCCAAACAAAGGCGTCATCGTCAAGATCGCCTACGGTGACAAAGCAGATAAGCAAGACGAAATCCGCTCCACTGCCGTTAAGAAAAAACCATACCCAATCATCCTGCTTGCTGACAACGGCAGTGCAAGTGCCTCTGAGATCCTCGCAGGCGCACTCCGCGACAGTGCAGGCTATAAGATCATCGGTGAAAAAACCTTCGGGAAAGGCACCGTTCAAGACACTGTTGAGATGGACGACAAGAGCCAGATCAAGCTGACCATCGCCAAATGGCTCACTCCAAAAGGCGAATGGATTCACGAAAAGGGCATCCAGCCTGATATCAAGGTCGAACAGCCAGAGTACTTCAAAGCCGCACAACTGCCGGCTGACAAAGTGCTGAGCTTCGACATGAACAGCACCGACGTGAAAAACCTGCAGCTGATTCTGACTGGTCTCAAATACACACCAGTCCGTACTGACGGCTACTTCGATGCGAAGACAGTGGATGCGGTCAAACGCTTCCAGACCGCTAAGAAGCTGCCTGTTACAGGTAAAGTAGATGCTGCAACAGCCAAAGCATTGCAGGATCAACTGATTACCGTGCTGCGCGAACCGGCAAATGATGCCCAGCTGCAAAAAGCATTGGAAGTCATCTCTACGCAAAAGTAAGGGACAATAGTCCCTGTTCCCATAAGCAGGGAATCCATTACCAGCTGTAGAAATTAAGAACCACGGAGAATTCTTCCGTGGTTCTTTCGTTTTTTTGACACAGCTTGGAGGGAAACGAATGACAGCTGGAATCAGTTTTTTGCAGCAATATATGTACGCGCTCGGACAATTTTTGATCAATCCGTTGCTATATGTCTTTATTCTGTTCATCTACCTGCACTATCGTAAGCAGATGGCGCTGGAGCGTCAGTTGTTTGCCGTGCGGATTCAATCACCGTTGCCGCAGACGCTTCGCTCGGTGGTAGCGGGCTTGATGGGCGGTCTGTTCGTCTCCATCGCGTCAGGCTTATTGGGTCTGTATGTGCAGGTGGCTGACGTCTGGCTGGTCTGGGTACTGGCATTGGTTCTGGCCTTTTTCCGCCTGCGTTATCTTTGTCTGGCGTATGCGTCAGGGCTGCTTACGTTCTTACACGGGGTCGCGCTGTTAATACCTGCGCTTGCTGAAGCACCTGGAATCGGCAGTCTATGGAGTCTGCTGCTTGCAGCCAAGCCTCTGCCGCTTTTGGCGTTGGTCGCATTGCTGCACGTGGTTGAGGCGGCATTCGTCCGCTGGAACGCTGGGCAGGATGCATCCCCGATGTTTATCTCAGGCAGACGGGGGCGTATCGTTGGAGCGTATCAGCTGCACTCGTTTTGGCTGACACCACTGATCATCCTAGTGCCATCTCAGACAGGTGAATTCGGGCTTGGGGCATTGTTCCAAGGCTGGCCGGTGTTCGCATCTGGAGATCTGCCGTTGAACTTCGGATTTTTGCTCATCCCTGCGATTACAGGCTTCTCTGCGATGACACAGTCGATGACACCGGAGCGCAAGGCGGAGCACCTTTCTGCTCAACTGGTCTGGTATTCCGTGATTCTGTTTGCTTTGGCCTATGCGACTGTATGGGTTCCACAGCTTCTCTGGCTGACCGCTCTGTTTGGCATACTGGGCCATGAGGGCTTGGCATATCTCAGCCAATATCGGGAGGATCAGTCCCAGCCGTATTTTGTCCCATCCTCACGCGGACTCAAGGTGATGGCCGTCATCCCGCATTCACCGGCTGAGGAGATGGGCATCCTCCCTGGAGAGATCATTGTGAAGGTGAACGGACATCCGATCCGGGAAAAGTCCCAGCTTTATCCCGCCTTGCAAGCTAACTCCGCTTTTTGCAAAATGGAAGTGCTCACCTACGACAATGAGATCAAGTTCACCCAGACGGCTGTCTACGCGGGCCGCCATCATCAGCTGGGGATCATCGTCGTACCGGATGCCGATACGGTTGAATACGTCGACATCCGCAACAACAGCATTCTGAAGCTATTGAAGCAGCGCATGCAAAAGATGAATATGGGAGCGTAGACCGAACGTATAGAACAGACAGTGGGGGATTACATGATGCCCTGCTGTTTTTTTATGGAAAAACCATTTCCGGGGAAATTCCCGCTGGAGTGGGCAACGCATAGGCACACCAGCAGTTTCAAGGAAAGGAAAAGCGTATGAGCAAGGAAATATACGAGTAGAATATTCTTGAACAGGACACGGATACCATTATGTAAAAATTTGGGCAAGTATCTATCACGGGAAAACCCTTGCTGCATCTATAAGTAACTTTTACGTAACTAGGTAACGAAAAAGTCTGTACTTGCGAATGATAATCAGTTGATCTCATAATGACAGTACGTCAATTGTCTGCGTTGCCAGATGATGAAATGAAAAAGGAGGGGCTTATGAAACTAAGAGTCTCAGCTGTCCAATATCACCTTCACACGATCCGTACTTTTGACGAGTTCGCCAAACAAGTCGAGCACTATGTCAAAACGGCCGAAGAGTTCGGTACAGAATTTTTGCTGTTCCCCGAATTTTTTACCACACAACTGATGTCGATCGGGAACGCACAAGGCGAAGCCTTAACCATCAACGACCTGCCTGATTTCACCGAACAATACCGTGAGTTACTCTCGTCTTTGGCGAAGCAGACCAAGATGCATATTATTGGGGGAACCCATGTCATTCGCAAGGGCGATTCTTTATACAATGTGGCCCATCTATTCTATCCAGACGGCAGAATTGCCGAACAGCCTAAGCTGCACATCACGCCGACAGAGGTGCATGAGTGGAGCATGAAGCCAGGCGACGGGCTGCAGGTTTTTGAGACCGAAAAGGGTACGATTGCGATGCTGACCTGCTACGATATCGAATTCCCTGAGATTGTGCGGATGGCTAAGGCAAAAGGCGCGGACGTCATCTTCTGTCCATCCTGTACCGATGACCGTCATGGCTTCCACCGGGTGCGCTATACCAGCCATGCCCGTGCGGTGGAGAATCAGGTCTATGTGGTAACCACAGGGACAGTAGGCTCATTACCGACCGTTGATTTTATGCGAGCCAACTTTGGTCAGGCAGCAGTGATCACACCGAACGATATTCCATTCCCGCCACGTGGCATCATGGTGGAAGGCGAGATTAACGATGATATGATCGTCACCGCTGACCTTGACCTAGAACTGCTTTACCAGGTTCGTGAGCGCGGTTCTGTCACGACATGGCGCGACCGTCGAACCGACTTGTATACGGATTGGAAATAACGAAGATAGGTTGGTCTGTATAGGGGGAATGTCGGTGTATCACAAGAAGTTCTTTGTTTTTGATCAGGATCGCCCTGTGCCTGTCGTGATCCGAAATTATCAGGAACGGGATATTGATGACTTAATCCGGATTCAACAAGAGAGTTTTCCTCCTCCCTTCCCACCTGAGCTATGGTGGAACACGCGACAATTACGCAATCATATCACGCTGTTCCCAGACGGTGCTCTGTGTGCCGAGGTCGACGGAGAAGTGGTCGGTTCCATGACAGGTCTCATCGTGAACTTCGATCCCGAGCACCCGGTCCATACTTGGGAAGAGATCACGGACAATGGCTATATCCGCAATCATAACCCGAACGGAAACACCCTGTATGTCGTCGATATTGGGGTACGTCCCACCTCACGAAAATTGGGACTGGGCAAATGGTTGATGTTCTCCATGTATGAGGTAGTCGTGCAAAAGGGTTTGGAGCGGTTGTTAGGCGGAGGAAGAATGCCGGGGTATGATGCCAAAGCAGACGAGATGACAGCCGAACAATACATTGATGCAGTGGTACAGGGGGACTTGAAGGATCCTGTCATCACTTTTTTATTGCGATGTGGTCGTACACCGGTGAAGGTAGTGGCAGACTATCTGGAGGATGAACAATCGCGGAATTATGGAACACTGATGGAGTGGAGAAATCCGTTTTTGCCATCGCATGATATGTGAAAGGATGAGGAATGGACGTGGAATATCACCGTATAACAAGTATTGAAGACCCGTTGTTTCTGAGCATGCACAATCTGATGCAGGAGGTATTCCCTGCCGAGGAAGTGCTCGAATACTCTCTGTGGAAAGAACCGCTGGAGGACCCAGGCATCCGTGTGTTTGTCGCTGTGCACGAGGGTGATGCCGTAGGGGCCACCGAGTACCGTTATTACGAAGACTTCAATGTAGCGATGACTGATTTCACCATTATCGGAAAGCCAGGTCTTGGCATTGGCCGCTTTCTGATGAAAAACCGCGAAAAAGATCTGCTTGCTCTCGCTGCTGCCAATCAAAAGGAACTATTCGGGATGTTCGCTGAGATCTATGATCCGTATCGGGTGCAGGACCTTGAGTTTGGTGGCGTGAAGCCGATGAACCCTTATGTCCGCCGTGAGGTTCTGGCTCACATGGGCTATAAAAAAATCAATTTCCCATATGTCCACCCGTCCTGGAACAACGACGGTGAGGCTGTAGAGGGTCTCGACCTCTGCTTCATGCCAATGGACGACAATGTAGACGAATTGCCAGCCGAGCTGGTGGTCAATTTCTTGAGACGTTATTATGCTGTCCTGCCGAACAAACCAGGCGCATGGGAATCCATGGTGGCAGGGCTCGAACAGCGGAAAAAGGTAGAATTATTGCCGCTGTAATCGTCTGTTACCGCTGTATGCAGGAAGCTTCTGCGCTAAAATAATAGACGTTTGGGGTCTTAGCCCTCCTTGTTTGAGGCAAACTAGTAAGATAGTTGAGCCGAAAATAAGGAGGGTTTTCTTATGAAAGCAGTCACCTATCAAGGAATCAAAGACGTACAGGTGAAAGAAGTACCCGATCCCACGATACAAGACCGCGAAGATGTCATCGTCCGGATCACCAGCACCGGCATCTGTGGGTCTGACCTGCATCTCGTCCACGGATTTATCCCGAATATGTACGAAGGCTATGTCATCGGCCATGAACCGATGGGCATTGTGGAAGAAGTAGGCCCAGACGTCACCAAGCTGAAAAAGGGTGATCGGGTCATCGTTCCGTTCACGGTAGCCTGTGGCCGTTGCTATTATTGCGAGCACCACTTAGAGAGCCAATGTGACAACTCCAATCCACATGGCGAGGCAGGCGGGTACTTCGGCTATAGTGGCACGTATGGCAACCATGCAGGAGGTCAAGCCGAGTTCCTGCGTGTTCCGTTCGGCAATTTTACTCCGTTCAAGGTTCCGGAAGACTGTGAGATGGAGGATGAAAAAATCCTGTTTCTCTCCGACATTCTCCCTACCGCCTATTGGGGTGTGGATAACGCCGGTGTGAAGCCTGGAGATACCGTCATCGTCCTCGGATGCGGTCCCGTCGGCCTGCTCGCGCAAAAATTCGCCTGGCTCAAAGGGGCCAAACGCGTCATCGCCGTCGACTACATCCAATACCGCCTCGACCATGCGAAAAAGATGAATAACGTCGAGATCATCGATTTCACCAAGATAGACAATGTGGGGCGCTACCTCAAAGAAATCACAGGCGGCGGTGCAGACGTCGTGATCGATTGCGTAGGTATGGACGGAAAAATGACCGTGGTCGAGATGATGGAATCCGCACTCAAGCTGCAGGGTGGAGCGATGGGAGCGATCGTGATCGCCAGCCAAGCCGTCCGCAAAGGCGGTACCATCCAGCTGGTCGGAGTCTACGGTGCGCGCTACAATGCCTTCCCGCTTGGAGACCTGTTCGCCCGCAATATTACGGTGAAGATGGGCCAAGCTCCGGTCATTCACTATATCCCTGAGCTGTACCAGATGATCAAGGAAGAGAAGTTTGACCCGACCGATATCATCACCCACCGCCTGCCATTGGCACAGGCTCAGCATGCGTACGATATCTTTGATGAAAAGACGGATGGATGCATCAAGGTTGTTTTGAAGCCATAATAACATCCATACGTGTATGCCAAAGAGCCAGAAGCAAATACTTCTGGCTTTTTTACATTTTTTCATGCATACAAGCACCTATACAAAGTACGTCCCATCCGAATATCTTGTATCAAACCTGTAAAGGAGAGATACATGTGTTCAAGAGAAAAAAGTGGATCCGGATTGACCGGGGATATCTGAAAAAAAGCAGAGTCCCCAAAAGCATTTGGTATGGGAAAAGAGGATGGTATGGTCAGCTTCGAAACGACCAGATTGTAAAGGTCAAAAACCGTAGTTCGTATCGCGGGTACTTCAGCGGCTTCATCAGAAAGCTACGGTAAGCACCCAGAAAAAAAGAGAGCCAGATCATATCCGGTTCTCCTTTTTCATTTCCGCCTATTTGTTTATTTCTAATCCAATAATCTCAGTGGTTTTCAGCTTTTTGCCGTTATCGAGTACGAACTCCATCAGACCGTTTTTCATGCTGAGCGCCGTGATGATGGCGTTCTTTTCCACCTTGGTGGTGGTACCGTCGGTGTTGGTTGTGGACTCAGTGTAGGTGGCTTTGTAGCCGATCATTTGCGCATATTTGAGTGTGTTGTCAACCGGTGCGTTGGTTTCTTTGCTGTCCATACCGATGATTTCGTCGGCATTCAGCTTTTTGCCGTTGTCGAGGACGAACTCGACGGAGCCGTTTTTCATGCTGAAGGTTTTGATGGCACCGCTTTTTTCGACTTCTTTGGTGATTTGGTCATCCTTCGTCTCAGGCTTGCCGTCGGCGTCGATCACGGTCTCTTCCATGTATCTCACGACATTGCCGATCATTTGGGAATATTTCAGCGTAGTTTCCAAGATGCTGCCGTTGGTCAAGCCTTTGGATTCGATGCCATGGACGTCATCCTTCAACACGACATCATCGCCAATGGTGAAGACAATCTTTCCATCCACCAACTTGACGGAACTGATCTCGCCGGTTTTGGTTACGGTAGTTCGCTCGCCGGTGATCTCGTTTTCTGTGGTCTTATCGTAGGTGGCTGTCTTGCCGATCAGGCTTTCGTATTCACGGATATTGAGCAGGCTGGAGTTCTGCTCTTTCATGATCTGTTCCATGCTGGTCAGGCGCTCCACCATCGTCATCATCGAGGTTTGCTGGATGAACTGCTGGTTATCCATCGGGGAGAGCGGGTCTTGATACTTGAGCTGTTCGAGCATGAGTTTCATGAAAGCATTGGAATCAAGCTCACCGGTGAATTCTTTTTTGTTTTTATAGCTATATTCAGGTGCGGTATAGACCGCTTGGGTTGTTGGATTGGTTGTGCTTGTGTTTACATTGGTCGCCATTGGGTACCTCCCATAAAGTTCGGTTCGGGCCTATCTCTCTATTTATTATCGGAGAATTGCGGGCAAATTGTTAGACAAACAAACGTTCGAATCATAGGCTTATTTCTGGAGGGTTTGTGCTATAATGGAATATAGCATGTTTATAGAAATGGAGGAGGAGAGGCGCATGGAGCAGAAGTTCCAATTGGTTTCGGAATTCCAACCGTCCGGTGACCAGCCGACCGCGATTGCCGAGCTGGTAGAGGGCGTTCTCGCTGGCAAGCGTCATCAGACCCTGCTCGGGGCGACGGGGACGGGGAAGACGTTTACCGCCGCGCAGGTGATCGCTCAGGTGAACAAGCCTACCTTGGTGATGGCACATAACAAGACGCTGGCGGCCCAGCTTGCCGCTGAGTTCCGTGAGTTTTTCCCGCATAATGCGGTCGAATACTTCGTCAGTTATTACGATTACTACCAACCAGAAGCCTATATCCCTCAATCGGACACCTATATCGAAAAAGATTCAAGCGTCAACGACGAGATTGACAAGCTGCGACACTCTGCGACCAGTTCTCTGTTTGAGCGCCGTGATGTGATTATCGTGGCTTCGGTGTCTTGCATCTATGGTTTGGGTTCGCCAATCGAGTACCGTGAGCTGGTGCTCTCCCTGCGTACCGGCCAAGAGCGCAGCCGCGATGAGGTACTGCACCGACTCGTCGATATCCAATACAACCGCAATGACATCAACTTCACACGCGGGACCTTCCGTGTGCGGGGAGACGTGGTGGAGATTTTCCCGGCGTCGCGCAGTGAACAGGCGATTCGGGTGGAATTTTTCGGTGATGAGATCGAACGGATTGTCGAGATCGACACCCTGACCGGAGAAATCTTGGGTGTGCGCGACCACGTCGCCATTTTTCCAGCCTCTCACTTCGTTACCCGCGATGAAAAATTAAAGCTGGCCATCGAAAGCATCCAAGCCGAGCTGGAGGTGCGCTTAGAAGAACTGAAAGCCCAAGGCAAGCTGCTCGAGGCACAGCGCTTGGAACAGCGCACCCGCTATGATATTGAGATGATGATGGAGATGGGCTTCTGCTCCGGGATCGAGAACTACTCCCGCCATTTGACCGGATTGCCGGAGGGCCATCCGCCATACACGTTGATTGACTATTTCCCGGATGATTTTCTCTTGATCGCGGATGAGTCGCATATGACACTGCCGCAGGTCAGAGGGATGTACAACGGTGACCGCGCGCGCAAGGACGTATTGGTCGAACACGGCTTCCGTCTGCCGTCTGCACGGGATAACCGTCCGATGAAGTTCGAAGAGTTTGAGGGCAAGATTCAACAGGCAATCTACATCTCAGCCACCCCGGGCCCTTACGAACTGGAGCATTGCCCGACCGTTGTGGAGCAGGTCATCCGCCCGACCGGTCTGATCGATCCGACCATCTCCGTCCGCCCGATCAAAGGACAGATTGATGATCTGATCGGTGAAATCAGAGCGACCATCGAAAAAGACGAGCGCGTCCTCGTCACCACCCTGACCAAAAAAATGTCCGAGGATCTGACCGACTACCTCAAAGAAATCGGCATCAAGGTACGCTACCTGCACTCTGATATCAAGACCATCGAGCGGATGCAGATTCTGCGTGCCCTGCGTCTGGGTGAATTTGACGTGCTGATCGGGATCAACCTGCTGCGGGAAGGTCTTGACCTGCCGGAAGTATCGCTCGTCGCCATCCTCGATGCGGACAAAGAAGGCTTCCTGCGCAACGAGCGCTCGCTGATCCAGACGATTGGCCGTGCCGCCCGTAATGCGGAGGGACGTGTTGTGATGTATGCAGACAAAATGACCGATTCCATGACCGCCGCGATTCGGGAAACCGAGCGTCGCCGTGCCATCCAGATCGCCTACAACGAGAAGCACGGCATCACCCCGCAGACGGTCAAAAAGGCAATCCGCGAAGTCATCGAGGCTACCCGCGTCGCCGAGGAAAAGGCCGATTATCTGCCAAATGCAGAATTTAAGAAGATGGCGAAAAAAGACCGCCTGACCGTGATCGCCCGTATGGAAGAAGAGATGAAAGAAGCAGCACGCGATTTGCAGTTCGAACGGGCCGCCCAGCTTCGTGACTTGATTCTCGAACTGAAGGCGGAGCTATAAGGAGTGAACGTAATTCATGTCTCGTGAACATATCGTTGTCAAAGGCGCACGGGCGCACAATCTCAAGAACGTGGACGTTGAGATCCCGCGCGACAAGTTTGTCGTATTGACGGGTCTGTCCGGCTCGGGAAAATCCTCGCTTGCTTTTGACACTATCTATGCAGAAGGACAACGGCGCTATGTCGAGTCGTTGTCCGCTTATGCGCGTCAATTCTTGGGTCAGATGGATAAGCCGGACGTTGATTCCATCGAGGGCTTGTCACCTGCCATCTCGATTGACCAGAAGACGACCAGCCGCAACCCACGTTCGACCGTAGGTACTGTGACCGAAATCTATGACTACCTGCGCCTTTTATATGCACGCGTCGGACGCCCGATCTGTCCAGAGCATGGCATCGAGATCAGCTCCCAGACGATTGAGCAGATGGTCGATCGTATCATGGAGTACCCGGAGCGCACACGTATGCAGATTCTCGCTCCGCTGGTCTCCGGCCGCAAAGGGGAGCATGTCAAGCTGCTCGAAGACATCCGCAAGCAGGGCTATGTCCGCGTCCGTGTCGACGGTGAAGTGCGTGACCTCTCTGAAGAGATCAAGCTGGAGAAGAACAAAAAACACTCCATCGAAGTAGTCATCGACCGCGTCGTGGTCAAGCCGGACAGCCGCTCCCGGATTGCGGACTCCCTGGAGACAGCCCTTCGCCTCGCAGACGGCAAAGTCATCGTCGACGTGATCGATCAGGAAGAGCTTCTGTTCAGCGAAAAGCATGCTTGCCCGGTCTGCGGATTCTCCATCGGGGAACTGGAGCCGCGCATCTTTTCCTTTAACAGCCCGTATGGTGCCTGCTCCGAGTGCGACGGCTTGGGTGTCAAGCTGGAGGTCGACCCGGACATGGTCGTTCCAGACCGCACCAAGACCTTATCCGATGGAGCTGTAGAGGCATGGGAACCGAAATCCTCCACCTACTACCAGCAGCTGCTCGAATCAGCCTGCCGCCATTTCAGCATTTCGATGGAGATTCCATTTGAAGAACTGCCGGAAGAGCATCTCAAGATCCTGATGTACGGCAGCGACGATGAGAAGATCCATTTCCGCTATGAAAATGAATTCGGCCAAGTCCGTGAAGCGGTCGTTCCGTTCGAAGGGGTCATCCCGAATCTGCAACGCCGCCACATCGAGACCAGCTCTGACTATATCCGTGAGCAGATCGAGAGCTTCATGAGCCAGAAGCCGTGTCCGGTATGTAAAGGGCACCGTCTCCGCCAAGAGAGCCTGTCTGTCTTCGTCGGCCAGCGTACCATCTCCCAGCTGACCGATCTCTCTATTGCGGATGCATATCAGTTCGCTGACTCTCTCGACCTGACGGAAAAAGAAAAAACGATCGCCCACCTGATCCTCAAGGAGATCAAGTCCCGTCTCGGCTTCCTCGTCGATGTCGGTCTGGACTATCTCACTCTGAGCCGGGCAGCAGGCACGCTCTCTGGTGGGGAAGCCCAGCGGATTCGTCTGGCGACCCAGATCGGCTCCAGTCTGATGGGGGTCCTCTACATCTTGGATGAGCCGAGTATCGGCCTGCACCAGCGCGACAATGACCGCCTGATCAAGACCCTGCGCCACATGACCAATCTGGGTAACACCCTGATTGTCGTAGAGCACGATGAAGACACGATGCTCGCCTGCGACTATATCATCGACATCGGCCCAGGTGCCGGGATTCACGGTGGTAATGTCGTCGCCCAAGGGACACCGCAGGAAGTGATGGAGGATACCAACTCCCTGACAGGAGCCTACCTCAGCGGCCGCAAATTCATCGCCGTCCCGCTCAAACGTCGCGAAACCAATGAAAAATGGATCACCATCGAAGGCGCGAAGGAAAACAACCTTAAGAACGTCAGCGTCAAATTTCCGCTCAACGTCTTCGTCGCTGTCACGGGAGTCTCCGGCTCCGGCAAAAGTACCTTGATCAACGAAATCCTGCACAAGACGCTCGCCCGCGAGCTCAACGGTGCCAAGGCCAAGCCGGGTACTCACCGTCGTATCACCGGTCTGGAGCATCTGGACAAGGTCATCGACATCGACCAGTCCCCAATCGGACGCACCCCACGCTCCAATCCAGCCACCTACACCGGTGTATTCGATGACATCCGCGACCTGTTCGCTACCACCAATGAAGCCAAGGTACGCGGCTACAAAAAAGGCCGCTTCTCCTTCAACGTCAAAGGGGGACGCTGTGAAGCCTGCAGCGGCGACGGAATCATCAAGATCGAGATGCACTTCTTGCCAGACGTCTACGTCCCATGTGAAGTCTGCCACGGCAAACGCTACAACCGCGAGACGCTGGAGGTCAAATACAAAGGCAAGAGTATCGCCGACATCCTCGCGATGACCATCGAGGACGCGGTAGAATTCTTCAAAAACGTGCCGAAAATCGAACGCAAGGTTCAGACCCTGCTCGACGTCGGCCTCGGCTACATGCGTCTCGGCCAGCCGGCCACCACGCTCTCCGGCGGGGAAGCGCAGCGCGTCAAGCTCGCATCAGAGCTGTATCGCCGCTCCAATGGCCGTACGCTCTACATTCTCGACGAACCGACGACAGGTCTGCACACCGATGATATCGACCGTCTGCTCAAGGTTCTGCAGCGTCTCGTCGATAACGGCGACACCGTCCTCGTCATCGAGCACAACCTCGACGTAATCAAAACAGCCGACCACATCGTCGACCTCGGTCCAGAAGGGGGAACCCGTGGTGGGGAGATCGTCGCCACCGGAACTCCGGAAGATGTGGTTCAAGTCGAAAGATCCTACACAGGGAAGTTCCTCGGTCCTATCTTGGAGCGCGACCGCAAGCGCACCCTTGACCGGATGGAACAGCTGATCACCCAATAACCATCATTACAACCAGCAGAAACAAGAAAGCTGGCATAACAAAAGGCCGAGGGTTCACGCCCCGGCCTTTTTACTATCTTCCTATTTCAATCCTACTGTTCATGAGCTGAAATCATTTTGGAAACGTTACCGTAAAACGTGTCACGTTCTCCTTTGATTCCACCTCGATCTTACCTTTATAGGCGTTAACTACTTTTTTGATAATCGCAAGCCCTGTGCCGCCTTCTCCGTTCCGCTTGGTGGTATATCCCAGCTTGAAGATATTCCCCAGCTTCTCTGGAGGGATCGTCGGCCCGTTATTTTCGATGATCAGGCACTCGTGCGTCTCGGTTTCCTTCCACTCCAGCGAGATGTAGCGGTTCTCCACCTCGTCCAAGGTAGCCCTGATCGCATTATCCAGCAGATTTCCCAGCACCTTGACCATGTCATTGGTCTTCATAAAAGCAAACTGTGACTCTGACGTGACCTTGATCGAAAAAGTGATGCCATCCGCCAGACACACTGCCATTTTGGAGTGGAACAGGGAAGCGACTGCCGTATTTTTGACGCCCTCTACCGTCTTGAGGATGGTGGAGGACTCCGCAATCAAAAGCTTTACATAGTCGGAAGCCTGCGTGTACAACTTCTCTTTCAACAAGCCATCGAGAGCTGTATAGTGATTCACCGCATCATGCTTGATCGAGCGGATCGCTGTCATCATATCATGGATATTTCGGACGTACGGCACCTCTGTCTCGTACTCCACCCGGTCAATCGTGTAGATGATGTACTGGCGGAACAAATAGATGATCAGAATGAACAAGATCAGAATCGCCCAGTTGAGGATCGGAACGTGGATAATCTCATAGAGCGGGAGAGCGTTCTCCATTGCCACGAAATAGCGTACACACAAGACCAGGATCGCCAACAGCTCCAGCCCACCGACCGTCACCAGCAGGGTCAGGTACAGATTAAGAGTCGGCCGTGGCAGATAGTTGCGCAAGTCGAAGTTCGATTTGCGTAAGAAAAAGACCAGGATCAGCTGCATCGCCATGTAAGTCCACATATACGAGTACAGATAGATTGGATTGGCTAGGATTTCCTGCACGCTTATCGACAGCATTTGGAACACGAATACCAGGATGAATTCACCTAGCGCCAAGATGGAAAAGGCAAAGATACTGACAAATATAGTGACCGCCATCCGATGCCTAAGCAGCAGATACGAATAGAGGTTCATCAAGACCAGGAGACAGGCCACCTTCAATTCAAAGCGGACACCGAAGTAGTCGAAGAGTCCAATGCTTGCTCCCTGTAATATGCTATATAAGACAAGCTTTTTCCATCGGGACAGGGTCGGAAGGTTAAACAGTGACAAACCAACAACGATCGACACCAACGCCTCCGGGAAGTCCAGCAGGAAAAACTTTAAGGCTATTTCCACATCATTATCCTCCTCGTCGGAAATACAGAGAACCTAGAAAGCGTCGAAATTTGTAAAATTAACTCGATTTGTATATTATACAATGATTTTATGGCATGAAAAAGACCATCATTACCTAATTTACGAAGCATGATGGTCTTTCTATATTCCTATGCTAATTTTACTTGACGGAAGAACCAAAAACTAGCCGGATGTAAATAGGTGGATTGCAGAATAATGGCGAAAGCGTACGAAAAAGCGAGACGTTCGAATCCGTTGGCGATCATCACCAGAGAGAAAAGCAGTCCGACTGTGAGCAAAACCGTCAAGATCCGACGATTTTTCTGCCGTTGCTCCAGAGGAAAGGTAAACACTCGTGATTGAGGTGCATATCTGAGGTTCAGCACCATCGCATACGAGTATGCCACCACGAGGAACAGCATCTCATAGGACCAGTGGGGCAGCTCGATCACGCTTGCGCCATATCCCATCCCAAGCAGCAGCAGGTTGCCGATGATCAGACAGGTCCAGGCTTGTGAAAGATGCAGACCACCTGAGAAGCTTCGCAAGAGGAAGTAGATGAGTGTAGTGATTAAGACACTGATAAAACTGTTGCTTATGTAAGCCAACAACAGAATAAAGCCCAGATTCAACCCTTGCAGAATCATGATTTCCAATCCATGGGAAATGGTACGGACAGACTCCGTGCTTCCATGTTTGACAAGCCCCTTGGCGATGGAAGTCGAGAATTGTTCCAGTTTACTCATCAAAATACCCCTTTGTTTCGAACTTTCGGAAAAATATACAAGCCAGCTTTCAATTTCAAACCGTTGATTCTACATATTTTTTCGGTAAAGTAAAAAGTTTTTCATTCTTCTGCTCGGTTTTGTGGAGGGGTAGGTTCATAAATGGAGAGGGTGCACAACATACCAGCGGCAAAAACACCTGACACAAAGGCACAAAATGTTCCAAAATGTTGCATAATCTTACGAAGTAACATAACATTCAACTCCTCTTTAGATTTCTAGCAATCCCTAGTATTTATTTTATAAGAAAGAATACCTAGCAACAAGCAGAAATATTGAGAAAATATACAAGATTTTCATTATTGTCTACAATATATTACGTATGCAAGACCTATTGTTTCGGTGTAACCGATTTTGAACTAAATCTAAGGTAACAGATATCGCCCAAATCACAGTTTGTCCGTGCAGTTCTACTTGCCTACTGCAAGGAATGGTTGTGTCGGCATACATAAGTCTTATACAATAAAAGGAATGAATCAGTGGGAAGGTGACCGCATGCGTAAAACAAGAGTTAACCATCTGGTAGAACGTTTTAATATGAAGGTACTGAGCGGTGAAGAAAACTTGTCCCGCGAAATCACGGTAACGGACCTGAACCGGCCTGGATTACAGCTGGCCGGCTATTTTTCGCATTATCCGCAGGAACGGATTCAGATCTTCGGTATTACCGAAATGGAGTTTTTGAATACTCTCACTCACGAGGAGAGAGACCAGCGCCTCCGTTTTCTGATGAATGAAGAAACTCCTTGCCTCCTTATAGCGCGTAATTTGGAAGTGCCTGTCGAGATGATTGAGGCTTCCGCAGAAACGGGTGTACCACTGCTGCAATCCCCGCTTGCTACGACGGCACTGGTGAGCAAGCTGACCAATTACTTGGAGGACAAACTGGCTCCGACGACGACGATGCACGGTGTGCTGACTGATATCTATGGTGTCGGCGTGTTGATTACAGGCTCCAGCGGGATCGGGAAAAGTGAGACCGCCCTTGAGCTGGTCAAGCGCGGCCATCGCCTGGTGGCAGACGATGCGGTGGAGATCCGCCAGACTCAGGAAGGTCAGCTGATCGGCTCCGCCCCAGAACTGATACAGCACCTGCTTGAGATCCGTGGTGTCGGGATTATCAACGTCATGACCATGTTCGGTGCGGGTGCAGTCCGCAATATGAAAAACATCGCGATGGTCGTACAGCTGGAGCTGTGGGATCAGCACAAGCAATACGAGCGACTGGGCCTGGATGAAGAGAAAATCAAAATCATGGATACAGAGATTCCGGTGCTCACCGTGCCTGTAAGACCAGGCCGGAACTTGGCTGTCATCATCGAGGTGGCTGCCATGAACTTCAGACTCAAGCGCATGGGCTACAACGCGGCGGTGCACTTCTCCAAGCGACTCACCGATACCATCGAGGAAAACGAAGCAGAGAGCTACTAAACCGCGAAGGAGCCGTGCTTACCTATGCGCAAGACACAACGTTACTCGGTGAATGGAGCGAATCCGCTTTGGCAGCTTTATCAGACGGTCAGCTTCTGGAAGGTCATGAAAAACTTCATCGTCATTCAAATAGCGAGATACACCCCGTTTTTGTCATGGAAAAACTGGCTCTACCGCACCTTTTTGCGGATGGAGGTAGGGGATCGGTCCGCTGTGGCGCTGATGGTGATGATGGATATCATGTTTCCCGAACTGATCAAGATCGGGCGCAACTGTGTGATCGGCTATAATACCACCATTCTGGCCCATGAATACCTTGTAGATGAATACAGATTAGGAGAAGTGAAGATCGGTGACGGCGTCCTGATCGGAGCCAATTCGACCATCCTGCCCGGAGTGGAGATTGGTGACGGCTCGATTATCGCCGCCGGTACGGTTGTTCACAAAGACGTCCCTCCACGGGTTTTTGTAGGCGGCAATCCGATGCAAATCATCCGTGATCTCGAATGAAGCCTCGCTTTTATTGGCGGGGCTTTTCTCTTGGCTGGAAATAAGTTTACATAAAAATACCGTATAATGGTTGTTCCCTCTTCAAAATCCTTCTATAATGGAAAAAGGTTTTCACCTGCAGAAAATTAGGGAAATATAGAGTTTTGAAAGGAGAGGAAATCGTTTGTCCCGACAATATTGGAGGTTTATCACCATTTTTTTACTGGTGATTGCCCTCATCAATCCGGCAGGCTTTGTCTTCGCTGATGCTGCCAATCCTTCAGACGCCCCACAAGAAATTGAGAACGTTTTGGAAACAAAAGAAGTACAAGCTCTCCCTGTGGAAGAGCCTGCGGAGCAAGTGGCTCCCGACAACGTTCCAGACACGGAGAAGCCGTTTGTAACCGATGCATTCCCGGCTAATGGAGCACAAAATGTATCTGTAACTGACAAAACGATTTTTCTGCTCACAAACGAACCTGTTTTTGTTAACGGGCAGAATCTGACCCGTGATAATACCCGAGCAAAAATGTCGCTAACCTATAATGGTACACAGCAAGATTTCTTACTCGCCTACAACAGTTCAACCAAGCTGCTTCAGCTTACCGTTCAGCCTGGATTTATTGCTCAATCCCAGTATCTTTTGACGATTCAGCCAGATACGTTCCGGGATGCAGCAGGTAATCCCAATGACTTGATTACACTGGGCTTTACAACAGGTGTGGACAACACCCCTCCAGGAGTCTCCTTTGACCCGATGAATGGCTCTGTCAGCATGCCGGTAGACGGCAATATCATGATTCATTTCACCAAGCCGGTCACCCCGGTCTCCACGTCCTATCAGAGCTTTGTCACACTCCGGGAGTATACGCCGAACTCTCCAACAGGGACGTATGTCGCTTATTCCACGGCATGGAGCAATAACGGACGTACCCTCGTGCTTGATCCGGCACAAGATCTGCTGCCGAACAAGACCTACTTGGTATCCGTGAATGCGGGTTTTGTACGTGACAATCTCAATCAGTTAAATAATGCGGCCTATGCCACCTTTACCACGATAGGTGACAGCTTACCGCCTACCTTCACACTTGCCATCGTACCTACCGCCAGCACTGCTGCGGTTCCATCTTACAGCAACTTTACTGTGACCGTGAGTGAAGCCGTCACCTTGGGGAATGGTGAGGCGATTACTGATGCGACAGCAGGGAATGTGGTGCGGCTGAAGGATTATACAGGCCGTATCATTCCGACCCGTGTGATGTGGGCACCTTATACCCGTACGTTTACCATCGACCCGGTGAATAACCTGCGCAGCAGCACCAACTTCACACTGGAAGTCGTAAGCGGTACCCTCAAAGATACCGCGGGCAACCTGAACAGTACCGCTACGTTGGCGTTTACCACCATGTACGAGCAGGGACCGCCGATCATCACAAGCAGCATCATGAACGGACAGATCAACGTCTCCCCGGCGGAACCGATTGTCTTGTTCTTTAACAAATCTGTTGTTCTTGCCAACGGCTCTGCCATCACCAACGATAAAGTCGGTCAATTGATCAGCTTAAAAGAAATGTCTGGAGTCAACGCAGCGTATACCGCTACATGGGACCCGGATCAACTCAGCATCACGATCACCCCGATCTCCAAATTAAAGACGAATACCACCTACATTGTCAGTATGGAAGGCAATGCCTTCAAAGATCTGGCTGGCAGCTCCAATCAAGCTTACCGTATTCAATTTACAACGGTAAGTGATCTCAACCAGCCGACAGTGATCTCAGCACCGGAGAACGGTGAGAAAGCTGTACCAGTCAACAGCAAAATTCACCTGCGTTTCAGCAAGCCTGTCGTTTTGCCGAACGGACAGAAGATCACCGACAGTAAAGTCAAGGACCTCGTCACTGTCAAAGACAGCAACCTCCGCGATGTTGCCTTTACCGGTCAGTGGATTGAAGATGAGCGCATTATTGCTCTGACCCCAACCTCCCCGCTGAAGCGCAATGAAGCGTATACGATCCAAGTCAAAGAAGCGGCTGTCAAAGATCAGACGAACACACCGGTTCAAGGCTATATCGCCAGCTTCAACACCATCATGGACACCAATCTGCCTGAAATCATCTCTCTTCCGGCCCACGGAGACGAAGTAGCAGTGGATGAGGAGATCCTGATCGCCTTCAAAGAAGAAGTGAAGCTGGCCAATAACCGTACCATTACACTTGCCACAGTCCGCTCTCTTGCCAAGCTCTACGATGAAGAATTCAAGCTGGTCAGCGTCGGCTATTCCTGGGATGCCAAGAACCGTACGATCAAGCTGAAGCCACGTAACGCGCTCAAAGCAAGCAGCACCTACACGCTGATCATTCCAGGTGCCAAGGTGTACAATACCAAACGCAAAGGGAACGCTGCGTACGTTGCTACCTTTACGACCTCTGGGGAAAGCCTCCCACCGCAGATCGAGATCACACCAAAAGACGGATCAACCAAAGTAGGTATCCGTCAAAACATCGAAGTTCGCTTTGACCGCACCGTCACGATGGCCAACGGCACCGAACTCAGCGATGCCCGCCTCAAGGATGCAGTGCAGCTGTATAACGATGATGCCGAGCTCGTTCCGGTTGATATTACATGGGACGAGGATCGAAAAGTGATCGTCATCGACCCGAAACTCAACTACCGCCGCAAATCAACCTATTTCGTAATGATTCCAGAAGGGACGTTCTGTGACCTTGTAGGAAACCTGAACGAAGAGATGATTTCTACGTTTGAGACAGCAAGTGAATAAGTAAAATGGGGAATAATAAAAAGGGTGTATGTCTTTTAGGCATACATCCTTTTTTATGGTCAAAAAATGAAGAGATCGTTAAATTGTGCGACTATTCTAATGGCTGTTGACCATTTTCCTATTTAATGGTACATTTCTACTAATCAATTCGCTTTAGTTTATTAGCATATTAGCAGAGTAAAGCGTTCGGAGGCGAAATTTGTATGGCGAAGCCATTGGTTTTTGAAAAGCCACTAGGTATGCGTGATATTTTACCGGAGTCCTTAGCCAAGCACCGTAAGCTGGAGAGCGTCCTTCGCGGCTCGATTGAGAAGTGGGGCTATGAAGAGATCACAACCCCTTCTTTGGAATACTTCGATACGGTCGGCGCTGCTTGTGTCACCTTAGAAGGACGGATGTTTAAGCTCCTTGACAAGCAAGGACATACCGTGATCCTGCGTCCTGAGATGACGGCACCGATCGCCCGTGTCGTTTCTTCTTTATATAAGCATGTCCCATTGCCGATCCGTCTGTATTATCAAGCCAATGTCTTCCGCGCTCAGGAAAAAGAAGCAGGACGTCCGGCTGAGTTCTTCCAGACAGGTGTCGAGCTGATCGGAGAAGCATCCGTGGATGGTGACGCTGAGGCGATTGCACTTGCGGTTGCTTGTCTGCAGGCCGCACAGGTTCCCTCTTTTAAGATCGCGATCGGCCATGTAGATTTCATCGACGGGCTTTTGGATGAGATCGTCAAAGACCCGCAGATCCACACCCAATTCCGTGCCTATCTGCATGACCGTGATTATGTCGGCTACCGCCAACTGGTCGAGAGTCTGGAGCTGTCTGACGATGAACGCCGTCGTCTGCATGCCCTCATGCACCTGCGTGGAGGCAAGTCCAAAATCGCAGAAGCCCACGAATTGACCATCAATGGAAAAGCACGCAAAGCAGTGCAGACCATTGCATCATTGTGGGAGGCATTAGAAGCCTACGGTGTAACCGACCATCTGTTGCTCGACTTTAACCTCTTCAGCAATTTTAACTACTATACAGGTACGATTTTTGAAGGCTACTCAGCAGACCTCGGTTCCCCGCTGCTTGGTGGGGGACGTTATGATACCTTGCTCGAACAATTCGGGCGTCCGGCTCCAGCCACCGGTTTTGCGATCAATATGGACCGCCTCAACCAAGTGACTACCCTGACGACCACGAGAACCGAACAGCGACTGGTGATCGCATATGCCCCTGACCGCCGCGAAGAAGCATTGCGGCAGGCACAGGCAGCACGCCAGACTGGACGCGTCGTCATTACCCGCCTGTTGACTGACGGGGACGTAACCGAATCTCTTAGCAACCAAGCCCAAGATGAAATCATGATTCTCACTGCCGAGGAGGGAGAGGTATGAGCCGTTCCACCAACCTGCAAAAACTGACGATCGCCATGCCAAAAGGACGGATCTTCGAAGAATCCCTCGTCTTCTTGGAGCAGGCGGGTCTCAAGGTTACCCAAGACCTCAAAGATACACGCAAACTGATCATCCCGGTGGAAGACAGCCACCTCGAATTCATTCTGGCAAAACCGACAGACGTGCCAACCTATGTCCAATACGGTGTGGCAGACGTCGGTGTCGTCGGCAAAGACGTGCTGCTGGAAGAAGAACGCGATGTCTATGAGCTGCTCGACTTACAGATCGGCTACTGCCGGATGATGGTTGCTGGTCTGCCTGATTTTAGCCCAAGTGAATATCCGCGCGTAGCGACCAAGTATCCGCGCATCGCTTCCCGCTACTTCCGTGAGCAGGGACAGCAGGTCGAGGTCATCAAGCTCAACGGTTCTGTTGAATTGGCCCCGTTGATCGGCTTGGCCGAACGTATCGTCGACATTGTCTCCACCGGACAGACCCTGCGTGAAAATGGTCTGGTCGAGTTGGAGCACATCTGCGAAATCACCACTCGCCTGATCGCCAACCGCGCCAGCTACCGGATGAAGAGTGAAGCGGTGGATGACATCGCCCAAAAATTTTTACAAGTAATCCCGAAGAGTCCAGCGGGTAAACGATAGAACAAAAGCCAGAGGAGGAACCGACATGATCCGCTTTGTGGATGCAGCCAACTTTGATGCCAAGCGCAGCCTCGACGCAGGAACTGCCGAACAGCAGGCAGCCGTCCGTGCGATTTTGGCCAAAGTAAAAGAAGAAGGGGACGCCGCCCTTCGCTACTATACAGAGACATTTGATAAAGTGGCGCTGGAGAACTTCCGTGTGACAGAGGCCGAGTACGACGAAGCAGACGCCCTCGTCTCCCCTGAGGTGAAGGAAGCACTCCGTGACGCGGTAGCCAACATCCGAGACTTCCACGAAAAACAAAAACGCCAATCCTGGTTCACTACCAAAGAAAGCGGCACCCTGCTCGGCCAACTGATCCGCCCGTTGCGCCGTGCCGGACTCTATGTACCAGGCGGAACCGCCGCCTATCCATCCTCTGTTTTGATGAATGCCATCCCGGCTGTTGTCGCAGGGGTAAAAGAAATCGTCATCACCACACCACCAGGACGTGATGGCAAGCTGAACCCAGCGATTCTCTTTGCCGCCCGCCTCGCAGGGGTAACCGAAATCTATAAGGTCGGTGGAGCACAAGCGATCGCAGCACTTACCTACGGCACCGAATCCATCGCTCCAGTCGATAAAATCGTCGGCCCCGGCAACATCTATGTCGCTCTAGCCAAGCGCGAAGTATTCGGTCTCGTCAACATCGACATGGTGGCAGGCCCAAGCGAAATCGTTGTCCTTGCTGATGACACGGCTGATCCAGTCTATGTAGCTGCCGACATGCTTTCTCAAGCCGAGCATGATGCTCTTTCATCAGCGGTGCTGGTCACCACCTCCCGCACACTGGCAGAGGCAGTCGGACAAGAATTAGAGCGTCAACTCTCCCTCCTGCCTCGCCGCGACATCGCCGGAGCATCCATCCGTGATTATGGAGCGATCTGCCTCGTGGACAGTCTGGAACAAGGTTTCGATGTGGTAAACCGCCTTGCCGCCGAGCACTTAGAGCTTCTGATCGCCAACCCATTCGAACATCTTGGCAAAGTGGAAAACGCCGGAGCGATCTTCCTCGGCCCATACAGCTCCGAGCCGGTCGGTGACTATTTTGCAGGAACCAACCACGTCCTGCCGACCAACGGTACAGCCCGCTTCTCCTCTGGCCTGTCCGTAGACGATTTCATCAAAAAATCAAGCGTCGTCTCCTACAGCAAGGCTGACCTCGCCGCCAACGGCCGCAAGATCATCGCCCTTGCCGAGCAGGAGGGTCTCGCTGCACACGCCCGTGCTATTCAGGTACGCCTTGACGACTTTTCCAAAGAATAATTTGATCCCACAAGACTTCATATAGACGGAGTGAATACACATGGAAGCTTTGAAACGTGCCGCACGCATTGACCGTAAAACCAACGAAACCGACATCTCTCTGGAGTTTGCTGTAGACGGAGAAGGCTCAAGCCAGCTAGATACCGGAGTGCCGTTTTTGACCCACATGCTCGACCTGTTTGCCCGACACGGCTTTTTTGATCTGAAGGTAAAAGCAGTGGGTGACATCGAGATCGACTATCACCACACTGTTGAAGATATCGCGATCTGCCTCGGGCAAGCCCTGCGCGAAGCACTTGGCGACAAAAAAGGCATCAAGCGCTACGGCAATGCGTTTGTTCCAATGGATGAGACCCTTGCCCAAGTAGTGATTGACCTGAGCAACCGCCCACACCTTGAGTACCGTGCCACCTATCCGTCCCAGCAGGTAGGCCAATTCCCGACCGAGCTGGTGCACGAATTCCTCTGGAAGCTGGCACTTGAAGCCCGCATGAACCTGCATGTCATCCTGCACTACGGACACAACACCCACCACATGATCGAAGCGATCTTCAAAGCACTGGGCCGCGCTCTCGACGAAGCGACTACCGTTGATCCGCGCGTCAAAGGTGTACCTTCCACGAAGGGGATGTTGTAAGATGATCGGCATCATCGACTACGGCATGGGCAACCTCTACAGCCTGGGCAAAGCATTGGAGCGCCTGGACTATGCGTATGATTTTGTTTCCGATCCAGCCAAATTCGCCGAGTATGACGGCCTGATCCTGCCGGGCGTAGGTGCGTTTGGTGACGCGATGCGCAACATCCGCGAAGCCAAGCTCGACGAAGCGATTCGTGCTTATGTACGTACTGGCAAGCCGATCCTGGGCATCTGTCTGGGCATGCAATTGCTTTTCAACAGCAGTGAAGAGCACGGTCACAACGAGGGACTCTCCCTGCTTCCAGGTGAAGTAGCCCGTTTCCAAGGTGACTACAAAATCCCGCACATGGGCTGGAATGAACTTCAACTCAAGCAGCTTGCCCATCCTCTTTTAGATGGAGTATCCGAGGGCGATTATGTCTACTTCGTCCACTCCTTCCATGTCCGTGTAGCAGATCCTGATGTTCTGCTCGCCACCACCGATTACTTCCAAGACGTGACCGCCATTGTCGGGCGCGATAACGTATTCGGCATGCAATTCCACCCGGAGAAAAGCGGGGATACCGGCATGCGGTTACTACTAAACTTTGCTAAGCAGTGCGAGGGGGTCCTACGATGAGCTTCACGATTTATCCTGCGATTGATATCCGAGGCGGCAAATGCGTCCGTCTTTTTCAAGGGGATTATGCCCAAGAAACCGTATACGGTGAGTCTCCTGTTGAGGTAGCCAAAGACTGGGTCAGCCAAGGTGCCACCTATGTTCACCTGGTCGACCTCGACGGAGCCAAAGAAGGCAAGCCGCTCAACGGCGAGCTGATCCGTACCATCGCCCAGCATGTAAATGTCCCTGTCCAAATCGGCGGCGGCATCCGTACCGAATCCGATATCGTGGAGTACCTCGAAGGCGGCGTTTCCCGCGTCATCCTCGGCACCGCTGCGATCGAAAACCGCCCGTTCGTCGAAAAAGTACTCGGCCTCTACGGCAAACAAATCGCCATCGGTCTCGACTGTCGCGGCGGCTTCGTGGCTACCCGCGGCTGGCTCACCACCACCAACATCAAAGCCGTAGACCTCGCCAAAGAACTGATCGAACTCGGCGCAGAGACCTTTATCTACACCGATATTTCCCGTGACGGCACACTCACAGGCCCCAACGTAGACGAAATCGTCGGTCTTGCTCAAGCAACAGGCAAACAAGTGATTGCCTCCGGTGGCGTCAGCATCGTCGAAGACCTGATCGCACTCGCCCGCTATCAGCAAGACGGTGTAGGCGGTGCCATCGTCGGCAAAGCCCTCTACACAGGCGCCATCGACCTCCAACAAGCGATGAACCGCACAGGGGAGGTCTAATCATCATGCTCGCCAAACGCATCATTCCCTGCCTCGACGTAAAAGAAGGCCGTGTCGTCAAAGGTGTCCAGTTCCTCGGACTCCGCGACGCCGGAGATCCAGTCGAGCTTGCGAAAAAATACAGTGAGGAAGGCGCAGACGAACTCGTCTTCCTCGACATCTCCGCCTCCCACGAAGGCCGTAAAACCATGGTCGACGTCATCGAGCAGACCGCTGCCAATATCACCATTCCGTTTACCGTCGGCGGTGGTATCAACAGTGTTGATGATATGAAACGTATCCTGCGTGCAGGCGCCGACAAGATTTCGCTCAACACCGCAGCTGTCCTGCGCCCAGAGCTGATCCGCGAAGGCTCCACCGTATTCGGTGCCCAATGCATCGTCGTAGCCATCGACGCCCGCCGCACCGCAGAAGGCAAGTGGGAAGTCTATACTCACGGAGGCCGCAATGCGACAGGCCGTGACGTGATCGAGTGGGCACAGGAAGCCGAGCGCCTCGGTGCCGGCGAAATCCTGCTCACCAGCATGGATGACGACGGCGAGAAAAAAGGCTTCGGGATCGCCCTGACCAAAGCCGTCTCCGAAGCTGTCTCCATCCCTGTCATCGCTTCTGGCGGTGCCGGAGCAGTCGAGCACTTCGCAGACGTCCTCACCGAAGGCAAAGCCGATGCTGCCCTCGCTGCATCTATTTTTCACTATGACGAAACCTCTATCGCTTCCGTAAAAACCTATCTCAATGAAAAGGGAGTTGTCGTACGCCCATGACCTATGCTATTCCCTGGGAAAGCCTTCGTTTCGACCAAAACGGCTTAATCCCTGCCATCGTTCAAGACGCCGCCAGCAAAGAAGTCCTCACCCTCGCCTATATGAATAAAGAATCTCTCGAAAAAACGCTGGAAACCAAAGAGACCTGGTTCTACAGTCGTTCCCGCCAAGAACTCTGGCACAAAGGAGCAACCTCCGGCAACACCCAAAAAGTCACCGGTATCCGCTACGACTGCGACGGTGACGCCCTCGTCGTACTCGTACAACCCAATGGCCCTGCCTGCCACAAAGGTGTCTATACCTGCTTCTCAGAAAACATCCAACTGGGTGAAGAAGCAGCACCTTCACCTGTCCAGGACCGCTTTGCCATCCTTGCAGAACTGGAAAGCCTGATCGCCTCCCGCGAAGCCGAGCGTCCAGAAGGCTCCTACACCACATACCTTTTCGACAAAGGTGTAGACAAAATCTTGAAAAAAGTCGGGGAAGAGGCAGCCGAAGTCATCATCGCCGCAAAAAACCGCAACCACGATGAGCTTCGCTATGAAGCATCCGACCTGATCTTCCATCTTCTCGTTCTCCTTCGCGAGCAAAAACTCCCATTGGATGCTGTCCTCACCGAACTGCAAAGCCGCCGCTAACCCGCCTGCCACTCTATCACGAGTGGCTTTTTTGATCTTTTTATTAAATGAATTAAATTCACTGTTGACTTATGTGCATTCGATGTGATAGATTAATGCATGTCGCCAACGAGCGAACAACTAAACAGCAAGCTTAAGTGCTAAAAATAGAACTTGACTTGCGAATAGCGAACGTGATATATTTACTACCGTTCGACAAAAAACGATAATGTTCTTTGAAAACTGAACAGCGAAAGCAAATGATAATTCAGCCAAGCAACAAGTTTTTGACCTAGATCAACTTCAACTTTATTGGAGAGTTTGATCCTGGCTCAGGACGAACGCTGGCGGCGTGCCTAATACATGCAAGTCGAGCGAGGGTCTTCGGACCCT
>NZ_VCNA01000008.1 GCF_006170445.1 Brevibacillus dissolubilis
ATCGACATGCAGCCGTATGGCTTCACGTTTAATCGATTCTGGATAGCTTTGAAACTTCTGTCCTTTTACTGCCATAAAAAATGCACCCCCTAAAGTTCATCGGTTAAACCAGGGGGTTTTTCCAATGACTACTTTAAGGGGTGCACTTCAAACCTGCGGAAGCGGGGGTTTCTCTTTATCCATGTGCCTGTGTTTTGGGTATGTGCGTTTTTTTGCGGTGCAGCCAATACGAATAGCTGGTGGAGACGCCGACGGTCAGCACGACCATCCCGCCAGTCAGCCAAGCGGCCCACAGCGGTGGCACGAATGCCCCGATGAGCACCATCACACCTGTGAGCATCCACAGCGGGCCTGTGAACGCGTACGTGCGATGCCAGTTGTCTGCGTCCTGCAGCATCCATGGCGTCCGCCAGCCAAACGAGGTGCCAAACGGAATGTTGACCATAAAATTCCCCAGCAACAGACACACCGTACCCAAACCAAGCATCACATACACATACACACCCACCTGTTCACCCATGTTGATCATCAGAATAAAGCCCAGTGTCGCACTGGCAAAGATGGTCATGATAAAACGGATGAACTCGGTGATATGTCCAATGCTAAGCCTGCTCTCTGTCTTAAAATCAATATGCCGAAACGCTTTTAGCAAAATCGGGATGCCAAGCACAATCAAGCCATACACGATCAAAAAAACGATCTTGCTCTGGTAATTGTTCGGCTCGTTATCCCACCCAATCTGAATGGCAATGGGATCAGGCAGCTTCGTGTACAACAAAATGGCAGCGATAATAGGCACCCATGCCACGGTCAGCAAGATGAGGTCAGACCAACCCCATTTCCTGTACGGTCGAGCCATGTTGATTGTTTCACCACCGGGATTAGCTCTGAATCTCAATGTTCTCCACCATCTCACCCTGTTCGTTCCACTTCACGGCACGGTAGACTGCATCATGGTAGAAGGTAAACCAGGAGCCGTCCTGAACCCCTTTGGGAATCCATTTTTGCTTGGCATAGATCGCGGTCATCGGGTAATCATCATAAGCCATCACCCACAGCGGATTCTGGTGTGCATGGGTGGCCATGATGTCAGCCAGGTGCAAGGCAGATTCCCCGTTGGATTCCATCCGTATAATCGCGTGCCCTTCGCTGTGGCCGCCAGTGTGGAACATCTCGATACCGGGGAGAACAGTGATAGAATCAGTATATGTCTGAACCTGGGAATGGACACTGCGCCAGTTCTCTTCCCAATATGTATTGCGGGAGCGGATATTTGGATTGCGCATCTCATTCCATTCGATTTCTTGTACATAGATGGTCGCATTCGGGAAGGTAGAGACCAGCTCATACCCTTCTTTCGACACAAGACCGTTGCAATGGTCGTAATGCATGTGGGTCATCATGACGATGTCGATATCTTGTGGAGTGAGACCAAGCTCCGCCAATGATTCGACAACCTGAGACTCTTCCACCAGTCCATAGTTACGCTTCTGCTTGTCTGTTAAGCGGTTTTTTCCGATTCCTGCTTCGATCAACAGGTTTTTGCCGTGTGCCTGCACGAGGATCGGGTCCGCACGTAAAGGAATTTGGTTGAGGTCATTGCTTGGATAACGCTTGCTCCAGAGCGGCTTTGGAACCACTCCAAACATAGCGCCTCCGTCAAGCTGCGTCAAACCTCCGCGCAGCCAGGTTAAACGAAAATCTCCGATCGTCAATTGGTTCATATGCGTCTGATCCTCCTTGGAAGTAAAGCGACTAGACAAAAAGCACCCCAGGTTCGGGTGCTTTAATTTTTTTCAATTAAAGTGATAGTTCGGCTTGGAGCTGCAATCTCTAGAATAACATCACTTGCAATTGCTTGAATCGTTAAATTATCTTGTTTGTGTCTTTTGAGGCTGAGCTGTGCCACTTTTTCTGAGTCGTGGTACAAACTGATCAAGGTGTCGCCGTCTGTTTGCTGAGATTCGCCGCCTGCAATAATGTTATATCCTGCAGGGACATGAAAGTTCCAGCCTTCTACAACGATCTTTTGTTCTCGACAGAATAGAATCTGACGCTTTCCTAACATGATTTTGTTGTCGCTCATCTCCAGGCCACCTTCACTTCCGTAGAAAATGTTACATAGCTATTGTGCAACGAAACTCAGGCAAAAGAAAGGCTTTCGACAAAATATCTCATAACTAGACAACCTTTGTCTGATGTTATCTAATGGTGAGGCTTTTCTGACAGAATAATTTCAAGTAAAATAAAGTTAATTATTCTATTCACGGAACGGAGTGACGTCATGGATTTGGCTTATACAGTCTCATCCGATTCCTCCTCACGGTGTATGATCTTGACGCATAGCCGCCACGCTTCGACTATGCTCTTTCAAAAAAAGGTCTGGAAGTACTTCACCTACACCCTGATTGAAGAACGGTTGAACAAGTGGAGTAGGGCCGCCCATGAAGCTTATTTTCGCCGGCCGATAAGCTGGCATAAAATAGAGGACGAGCTTCACATCGACCTGCCCCCCCTGCCCAGCGGATTTACGCCTTTTGTCGAACTCTCGGGTTATCCTCTTGACGACTCCGCCAAGACACGCCTGCTGATCGGAGTTTGTGAGGCACTGACTCATCTACATATACATGATTTTTATATGGGCTTCCTATTGCCTGAGCTGATTTATTTTCACCCCGACACCTTAGAGATCATCATCGACCTACAACCATACCCCTCAGGCCTGCCCTTCGTCAATTTTCTGTTGGACGATTATCCGTTCATCCACTTCTCTCGCTTCACCCGTACCCACGATATGTCCCGCATTTCCGATTTTTACGCAGTTGGACTGCTGATCCAATATACCTTTACCAACTCACTTCCCCATAAACCTGGCGAGGTCAATGCCAATCTGCCAGATGCCATTCGTGACCTGTGTGAAAAATTAGCCCATTCGCCGGAGAGCTTCCTGTTCATTGAAGAGGTGGCCGACAGCCTGCGAGCGATGATTCACGAACCAATCCCTCTGCGCCCTGAGCTGGTCAATACCTCTGCCAAATGGCTGCACCCGATGGACCCACCAATCTCCCGTGACAATCAGGATGCGCTTCGCTCTTTTTTGCGTTCGCATGAGCACCGTCTGATCGGGCTGGTCTGCGAGGATGAATCCACCCGCTATCAGGTCATCAGCCAGCACTTTAATGAGGTGTTGGAGCACCACTTTTTCTTCACGATCATGTGCCGGAATCTGCCATTCGCCACGCTTCGCGAACTGATTCACAGAACGATCACGACAGCCATGGTCTATCTGCCTGATTCGGTCAACAAGCTTCGCTCTCTTTCCCGCAAGTTCGACGTGCTGCTCAAGCAGCATCATGAAGGCCCTGAGATCGTCCGCTCTCTGACCGACTGGTTGGTCGTCTTTTTCCGGGAAATTCTGCCGATGTTCCAGCTGCAGAGCTTCTACTATTACTTCGAGGGCTGTGAGAATTTTGACGAGGATTCTCAGCGGGTCTTTCTCTTGTTCTGGGAAACGTACGGCTCCCAGATCCCTGGTCTGCATGCCGTGTTCAGCGGGTGCCTGCCGCCTAAGCTGATTCCAGAGCTCAACATCACCCCAATCGAGATCGGCGGTGTGGGGCAGGATGTCTATCGTCGCTTGATCATCTCCCAGCTGGGACGGGCTGAGGGAGCACTGGTCAATCAGCTGACCACGTGGATGATGGAGCACGAGCTGGAGCACCGCCATTGCAGCGCGATTTTGGAAGATTTGATTGAGAACGGTGATATCTATCTGACCCGCCAAGGCTGGAGGAAGGCTGAATCCTTCCATTTGGACATGGAAGCCTTGTCTCCGCAAAAATGCTTTGACAAGCGGATCGCCCAATTGTCCGAGTTCGAGCTGGAGATGCTTCGTGTCTTCGCCTGTCTGCCGATGCCGATCCGTGCCAAGACGCTCTATATCACCAACAATCTGGATGTCAATGAATTGAGCACCCTTCTCTCCCGCTTCTCAAAGCTGGGTCTGATGGAGGTCTTATACGAGGACAGTGTGTTCGTCACCCGCGATGTAGCGACACAGGTGCTCCACGATCTGCCTGGCAGCGAGCAGCAGATCTACTATCGCAAAGCACTGCCCCTCCAGCAAAAATATATTTCCAACTCCTATCCGCCATTGATCGAACTGGCGCGGATGGCTGGGGATGACCGTCTGGAATACTTTTTCCTAATCAAATACTACCGCCAGCTCCGCACCATGCTGTCACTTGACCAGCGCAAAGCGATTCTGGAAAATATCAGACAGCTGCAGCACAAGCTCGCCCGCCTGCAGATTCTCTCATGGGATCGGTTGCTGTATCAGATCTATATGCGTCTGAACCTCTACTCGGAAGCGGAAAATCTGGCCTTTCATCTCTATGACCGCACCCATAAAGAAGCAGACCGGTTCCGCTGGATGCAGATCCTGTTGTTCCGCAACAGGCTAAATCTCCCCAATGTGCGTCAGGAGCTGCTCGATTTTGTGACCGATCCGGCCAATGATATCAACGATAAGATCAGAGCCGGGTTCCTGCTCTCTTATGTAGACTTCTTCATCCCACTGCAACGGGAAGGCGCTGAGAAGGTTCATCACTTCTATATCCACGAGTTTTACCCGAAGCGGCAGATGTTCTCTACCAGGGTCTTTGCCGAGTTTACGATGTGTTACGCGATTCTTTTGTTCACCTACTTCCACGAGCGTGATGAGTGGGCGACGGTCCTGTTAGCCAAGCTGGAATCCGTGCTGGAAAAATCGCCGCACTATGACCTCCTGCTGGAGCTGTACAACTCGTATATTTTTAACAATAACAACCGGATCAGCCATAAATACAACCAGCGCTGTCTGGAAACCTCCCGCCGTTACGGATTCAAGACCAAGGAGCAGGTCAGCCACCTCAACGGAATGGAGATCGGTCTGTTCCAAGGAGACCTGCCGAGCTACCGCTATCATCTGGAACGCTTCCCACATGTCGGCGAGATCAAGCGTACCGATCTCTCGGAGCAATTCTACATGCACCAGTTGCTCTACGCGATCGAGTGGGAGGATTGGGACTCTTACTACAAGCTGGAAGAAATCGTGTTGGCTAGCGGGTTGACCACCTCCACCCTGTATCAATGGGAGATGCACATCCGCTACTCTGCCTTCCGCCGCCACAAGCAGCTGCCGCCTCCACCGACCTGGAAAGAAGAGAATGCCTCCTCCCTGTTCGTCGGAGCGCTCTATGCGATTGAGGAAGGCGATTATGAAAAAGCATGCCACCAGTTCCAAGAAAGCATCATCTCCTCCGGCTTCCGCCTGCAATCCGGCTGGTCGTACCGCGAGATGATCGAGCTGCTGCTGCAGATGGAAGCGCCCGAGACGGGGTATTGGCTGGAGCAGTTTGAGCTTTATCTCAAGCAGTACGGCTATGATGTATTCTGGCCGGACTACTTCCGCCTCTCTGCTTACTGGGCGATGAAAAAAGGCGATTCCCAGCGCAGCCTGCTCTTCCTGCGCCGCGCGATCAACGGCTATCAGATGATCGAAAAAGAGAACTGGATGAGACAGCTGACCCACGATCTCAACCATGTGGTGAAGCCGACCATGATCGACGATGAATCTCCGTTGCTTGCACACGAACCGGTCCGCCAGCTGGTGGCCGAACGTGAGCAGCTGCTGCATCAATCCCTCGATCTGTTGATCATCATTCAGATGAGTGAGCTGGTGACAGAGACCCTTGATCTGGATACTACCTTCCAGCGCCTGACCCACGCCCTGTTCGAATATTTCCCTGTCACCCATGTGCTGATCAACTATGAGCTGTTCTACCGCAAGGAAAAAGTCTACTTCTCCTCCTCTGGTCACATCGACAACCATGAGCTGCTGCGCTACCAGAGCCGCAATAAAAATGAAGTGAACTACACCTTCCCGCTCTACCAGCAGGGACAGCAGTCGATCACGATGGATGTGCATGTGCAGGATCTGGAACCGACCAAGCTGCAGCACATGGAACACTTCCTCTCCTTCATCAAGCCGCATATCGCCAATGCGCTCCTGTATATGGAGATGATGATTGACAACCTGACCGGATTCTATCAGCGCCGTTATTTCCTCGACAGGCTGCAACAGGAGCTGGAGCTGTCCAAACGCTACGGCCTCGATCTCTCACTGATCATGCTCGACATCGACAACTTCCGACTGGTCAATGAGTTCGGCCATCAGGAAGGGGATAAAGTGATCCGTGAGCTCTCCGATATCGTCCGGACGATCCTGCGGAAAAACGATATCCCCGGGCGCTATGGCGGGGAGGAATTCCTGCTCATCCTGCCCAAAACAGACGGCTTCTCCGCGGTCCGCCTCGCCGAAGAGCTGCGCCAGACCATCGAGGAAGAGTTCTCTCACGGCCGTCCGTACAAGGTCACCGTCAGCGTAGGTGTCTCCTCTCTTGAAAAATGCCATGCTGATACCATTGACGAGCTCATCCGGCTGGCAGACGATGCCGAGATCGCCGCGAAAACAACTGGTAAAAATAAAGTAATCACCGCTTGGTAACCCGGTCTTATTACTCTATGATCATCCAATATCTCACCGCATCAAATAAAAAACCTGCTAGGGATGTCCCCGGCAGGTTTCATTATTTTCTGATTATTCAATGGTAATTTATCTTTATAGTCTTGAGCTTAGTCTTGAGCTGGCAAAGTGCCTTCTGGAATCCGATTGCTGTAGTATTTGTAGCAAAAAGTTCCGATTACCACGTTAGAAATGAGAAGCACAGCTGCGATTGTTGCCATTAGGGTTCACCTCATCGGAATTTTGATCAATCATGTTGTAATTATGGCGAAATTGTGAATGATAAGTTCATTATATCGTCAAACTCTTTTGCTGACAATACAATTTTCAAAAAAAGTTCACAACTGTGGGAGTATGTAGTTTGGGGCGGTGGAGAGGCGGCGGCTGGCAAGTTGCTTGCCTAATTGGACTGCCGCTAGGGGGTCTGACTGTCCGCTTCGAAAGAAGCGAGGGCTGAGACCGGGTCAAAAAGGGTTCGAGGAAGCTTAATCGTACGAAGAGGTTTGCCCCTCAGAGGATTCGAAGAAGCCTCATACGCCCTCGCTTCTTTCTACGCTGGGAGGAAGTCCAAAAAGGCACGCTCCTTGCCAGCCGCCGCCTCTCCAGCCAACCGTAGTGGTAAAAGAATCGAAAAAGATTGAACTGCAAATGCAAATGATTTTGAACTCCAAATCATTGATTGGTAAACAAATACAAAAAAGCTGATCCGGCTCAAACATGCACGGGTCAGCTTCTTTTCTCTTCCCCCTCTCCCCTAATTTCGCAGGGGAGAAGCTGTTTCAAGCACAGAGTGTGGGGAGTGGAGTATCTGTTTGTAAGGAGACCGGCCCCCTCATCGAGGGGGGAAAGGCGACTGGAAAACAGATACTCCGCTCCCCACACTCCCCCGCCCGCAAACAAAATCCCCTACGAAAACCTCCCCAAGATATGTTCAAAATCTTTCAAAGCAGCTGCCGCAGCCGCCCGAGGATCAGACTTACCGCCAATCACCAGGAGCTCACCCATCACATCTGTAGTGATCTGGATCGCCTTGGTAGATCCCTTCACCTGTGTAAACGGATGCTCCACCGAAAACAGCCTCAGCCCCACCTCTGCCTGCACTCCAGCTTCTGTGCGGCGAATCTGGCCGACCAGCTTCGGTACAACATGATCCTGCTTCCACTTCGCGATATCCTGCGGGGTCACACCCGAAATTCCCTCCCGCTTGATATCAGTCAGTTTCACATCGGCTCCAAAAGCAGCATTGGCAAGAATCGTCACTTTGCAGGCGGTATCCCAGCCCTCCACATCAAAGCTCGGGTCAGGCTCGGCGATGCCACGGCTCTGCGCTTCCGCAAGAGCAGTCTCGTAGGTCACTCCATCCTCCATCATGCGGGTCAAGATGAAGTTCGTCGTCCCTGTAAAAATACCAGTCATCTCCCCAACCGTGCACCCAGCAGCATTATATGTCACCAGATCAATGGTAGGGAGTGCCGCAGCGGTAGCTCCGCTGATTTTGAGCATGGCACGCTTGGACTTGGCCAGAGCAGCCAGACCGTGGTAATCGTAGACCAGCGCCCCCTTGGAGATGGAGACCGCATGCATGCCTTGGGACAGGGCAGCTTTGATATAACCATAGCCCGCCCCACCAGTCTCAAAATCAGTCGGTCCCGCTTCAATCAACACGTCTGCACCGCTCTTTTGCAAGAAGCTGACACCTGTATGTTCAGCCGAAAAATTCGGGGAGGCACTCACCCCGCCGTTTGCTCTGGTGAGCGGGGTCAGTTCCTGCCAAGGCAGACCGTCAGCCTGGTAAATGCCGCCCTTGGAGTTGCTGGCGGCGATCAGGCGCACGTCAGCTTGGTAGGTATCGAGGTAATAGGCTTGGCGTTGGGCCAGCAGATCTGCAACATGCCAGCCCACATTGCCAAAGCCCGTAATCGCGATGTTCCAAGTTTTCACGATGTAAGCTCCTTTGTTCATCCGTTACACCAGATGAATTTTACCCCTATTATACACCCTTAAATCTGACGGGCCACCAGTGTTCCTTCATAAATCGCACGTTTGGCATCCAGCTCTCCCGCTTCTTTTGCCCCACCGATCAGGTGAACGGGGAGACGTCCTGCCAGTGCTTCATAGAGCTGGTTGTTTGGCGTAGCCCCCGCCGCGATGATCACAGTATCTGCCGGGATCGTCTTCTCTTCCCCTTTTTCGATGATGACCACGCCCTCAGGAGTGATTGCTTGATAATCGATTTCGGTAATCATCTCGACCCCTTGGCTTTTTAACAGAGCGATCGTGGCCCAGCGAGTCGTCTTGCCAAGACCTGTACCGACATGATTGCCACGGCGCAGCATGGTGATTTTGCGGCCTGTGTGCTGCATGCGGTGAATCATTTTTGGCTCCAGAATCCCGAAGGCGGCGAGATATTGCCCAGCCTCTGCGCTGACCACGCCATTGTGGAGCAACAGGTGGGACATGTCACATGCGATGCCGCCCGCACCGATGATCACGACGCGTCTGCCTACGGCTGCACGGCCTTCGAACACGTCAGAATAAGAGACGACATGCGGAAGATCAACGCCAGGCAGATCAGGCATCCGCGGTGTGACACCTGTCGCCACGACCACTTCCTCAAAGCCTTCGTTGATCAGCGTATTCGCATCTATCTGTGTACCAAGACGCGTCTCGACGCCCAGTTTGTTCAATTGCACTTCATAGTAGCGAAGTGTTTCGTTGAACTCGCTTTTGCCCGGTACACTGCGCGCGTAGTTGAGTTGACCGCCGATCCATTTGCCTTTTTCAAAAAGAGTCACCTCATGCCCGCGAAGTGCCAGTACACGCGCTGTCTCCAGACCAGCAGCACCTGCTCCGACCACTGCGACACGTTTACGCACCTCGGCAGGTGTGATTGCCAGATCAAGCTCGCGGCCTGCCAGTGGGTTGACCAGACACGAAGCCGGTTTGCCGTCGAAGACATGGTCAAGACACGCTTGGTTGCATGCGATACAGGTGTTGACCTCGTCGAAGCGGCCTTCCTGGCTTTTGTGGACGATCTCGGCGTCGGCGAGGAACGGACGGGCCATTGAGACGATGTCACATTGACCTTCGCCGAGGAATTTTTCGGCGAGACGGACATCATTGATCCGGTTGCTTGCGATGACGGGTACCGATACGGCCTGCTTGATCTGCGCCGCCACCCAGACGTAAGCACCGCGTGGAACCATCATCGAGATGGTCGGTACTTTGGACTCGTGCCAGCCGATCCCGATATTGAGTGCGTCAGCGTAAGGCTCTACCATTTTGGCAAAACGGACGGTCTCTTCCGGCGTGGTGCTGTTCGGGATCAGATCAAGTCCGGACATGCGGAAAATCACTGGATAATCCTGCCCCACCGCTTCTCTCACACGACGGGCGATCTCTGTGCCAAAACGTGCGCGGCGCTCAAAATCACCGCCCCACTCGTCTTCGCGGATGTTGGTCACAGGCGAGAGGAACTGGTTGATCAGGTAGCCCTCCGAACCCATGATTTCGACTGCGTCATAACCGGCTTTTTTGGCTCGTACTGCTCCATCGGCAAAAGCCTGGATCGTCTGCTCCACCTCAGCCGGACTCAGCTCACGCGGCACGCTGCGGTTGATCGGTGCCTGCAGCGGTGAAGGCGCGACCGGGTCAAGACCTGTATGCTCCTTGTACGCATAGCGCCCGGCGTGGAACAGCTGCAGCGCAATCCGTCCACCTGCCTGATGGACAGCATCGGTCACCACCTGATGACGCCCGATCTCCTCGTCCTTGTTAATATTCATCATATAATGACCGCCGCCACCCTCTGGCGCCACAGCGGCCCCGCCTGTCACGATCAGACCTGCTCCCCCACGGGCACGCTCCGCATAAAAAGCAGCCAGCCGCTCTTCCCCACGATCCAGCTCCTCCAGCCCAACGTGCATCGAACCCATCATAATCCGGTTTGGCAAGGTCATCTTCGCCAGCGTAATCGGTTGAAAAACGTTAAACAGCATATTCCCACACCCTTTTCTTTTGAATGAATATTCATTCAGTTCCTTATCTTTTATTTTATCATACGGTAAGCGATTACAAAAACACTTTTCACTTGTCCCCCCAGAGGGCTGGGAGTAAACTAGGGATATCATTTTTGGAAAAGAGGGATTCCTATGGAACGTATTGGTTTTATCGGCCTTGGCACGATGGGTCTGCCAATGGTCAAAAACCTGTTGAAAGCCGGCTTCTCCGTCCGCGTCGTCTCCCGCAGCCGCGGCCCAATCGACACCGCCATCTCACTTGGCGCGACCGAAGCACTTCATCCACAAGATCTGGCTGAGCAAGTCGATATCCTGCTCACCTGTCTGCCGCTCCCTGCCAGCATCGAGGATGTCTATTTCGGCGAACATGGTATCCTGTCAGCAGATCTCACCGGCAAGCTCGTGATCGACCACAGCACCGTATCCCCGCTCCTCAACAAACGCTGCTATGAAGCCATCCAGGCAAAAGGCGGCTCTTACATGGATGCACCGATCAGCGGTGGTCCGATGGGCGCAGAAGCAGCGACGCTCGCCATCATGTGCGGCGGTGGGGCCGATGACTATGCACGTGCTCTGCCTGTTTTTGAAGCGATGGGCAAATCCCTGTTCCACATCGGCGAGATTGGCAATGGCAGCATCGTCAAGCTGATGAACAACTACGTGATCGGCGTCAACACCGCTGCACTGGCCGAGGTCTTCTGTCTCGCCACCAAAGCAGGCGTCGACACCGATCTGATGCAGCAGGTTCTCGCCGCAAGCACAGGCGACTCCAAGATGCTCCACCGGATCGTCCCGCTCGTGCACCAGCGCGATTTTGCCGCCCGCTTCAGCAACGAGCTTCTCTATAAAGATATGAAGATCGCCGGCGAACTAGCCCAAGCCTATGAAATCGATATGCCGGTGCACAAGGTAGCCGAAGAGATGTACCGCATTACAAAGGAGAATTATCCGAAAGAAGACATGGCTGCACTGTTCAAGGTATATGAGGAAAAGACAGGTGTAGTCGTGAAGGGCAACAGCGAGAAGTAGGATAACACGTACATACTAACGGGAAAACGCGAACCAAACTACTCACGGTGTCATTACCTGATACCTGTGCGAGAACGGTTCGCGTTTTTTTATGTAGCTGATATGATAACGAAAATACGGCGGCAGTCCGACTGATTATTTACAATCCAAACCGATTTATAGTCTGACCAGCTGTCCCAAGTCAGCGGCGAACTTAGAGAGCATCTCATCCGTCTGCTGGTCCTCTTCTTCTGTACGCGGAATCTGCACCACAAAATGATAATCCAGCACAATCGATGCTTCGACCAGCTCGCCCACCTCGATGTAGCGGCGTTTTTCGGTCAGGCTGGCTTCCGCTACAAGCTCGCGTGCCTTTGCCCAGAGCGCCTGAGCGTCTTCGTAGCGGCCTTCTTCCTGTGGGTATTCAATCTCCACCTCTACCTCACACGCCGTATCCTCCAGCGGAAACAGGTGAATCGTCGCGACAGGCTTGTCCCACGCCTCTTCTGACTCGGCAAAGTACATCTCCACCTCATGATGCTCTTCCCCATGAAACACATCTGTCTCCGTCTTCGCCAACAGACTGGTGATCATCCCATGCTGGGACAGCTTCTCGTCCAATTTGGACACCAACACATCCATCATCGTCTCATTCCTCCTACAACGAACCAATATTTGCTACTCCCATCATAATGTCATGGGTGGTGAAGCGCAATAGAGGTTGGTTTCATAACGGTGACAACTGGTTATATGATGGTAGGAAATACCCGCAACCTTTTCCATTCCTCTCCCGTTTTAAAAAATGAGCAGTGCCGTAGAGGAGCAGGGTTCAGGCTGCAAACCTTTTTGAAGCCCCTCCCAGCGGAGAAAAAGCCAAGAGTGGGCCTGGCTTCTTCGAGTCCACTTAGGGGCAAACCCTTCGTTTGCATAAGCTTCCTCGAAACTTTTTGACCCGTTCCCACTCTTGGCTTTTTCGCAGCGGACAGTCTTGACCACCTTCGGGGCTTCAATGAGGTGAAGCAGCTTGAACCCTGCTCCTCTCTCCCGAGGCTAGACGAATTTTTTACGTAAACTCCCGTCCCAGATTTTTCCGGCTCAAGAATTCCGACAACCACACACGGCGCACATCTTTATTAGGGCAGTAGCCGAGAATATAGCTTTCGCCATCCATGTATTTTTGTTTGATCCATTCTTTGTGTTTGCGGAAAAACGCATTTTGGAATTCGAGCGGCATCTGCTGAAATTCTTCCATTGCTAAAGGATTCTGGAGGAAATAATCATCATCGTACACCACTTCTTCTTCGTGATGGCGGCTAATCACATACAGAAACAACAGCACCAAACCCGCATTCACCAAAAAAATTGTCATGTTACCCTCCCCTTTCCTTAAGCAAAACGGCATATGTTTATGACTAGAGATATAAAAATTTTCAGAAATTTTAGTTTTATTCGTAGTACTTTTATTTTATCATGTTTTTGTTTTTTGGTAACCCCTTCTTTGCATCGGACAAGCCAAAAATTTTACAGGAAAATAACAAAACGGTCAGCACCTCTACTTAACAGAGGGCTGACCGTTTTATTTTGGTTGATTCATATGGACAAATTATGTGGCTGGTGTAGTAATCGTTGCGTTCGGGTCGGACGGCTGCACAATATCCGGTGGTGGAGTTGTGGATGGGTCCTGTTCTGCCGGTGGTTCATTGACGATATCCGGCGGTGGAGTCGTACCTCCATTGTTAGGATCCGTCTGTGGTTCGGACGGAGTCGTCGGTGATACTGGCGGTTCAGCCGGAGTCGGCTCGGTCGGTTGCGTGTTGGTATCCTGCTCTGGTGGCAACGTCTCTTCCGGTTGCGGGTTCTCCACTGTCTCTGCTGGCTGCTCCTTAGGTGTCTGTTCTACCGTCTTTTTCTTGGTAGAACGTTTGCTTGAGGACGAGGATGTTGACGCAGCCTCCTCATAAGAAGAACCGGCAAAAGGTGAATCGTTCAGATCAGCTACCTGACTGCTGTCCACTTGCATCGCCGTTTGCAGCGCAGAGCGGATTTCGTCGCGTTTTTCACTCGGCAGCATGGTATAGCTGGTCGCGGCGTTCCAGTAACCACCGTTTTCGAGGGTGGTCACGTTGGACATATCCAGACCTTTGAAATCGTAAGCAAGACCCTTGATCTGCTCAGGAGAGAAGTCGGTGTGAATGTATTCGCTGCCCACTTCGATGACTTTCGGCAGATTCAGCAGTCCTTCCGGCGTCGTCATCTTGGACAGAACGGCGCGGATGACTTCCTGTTGACGACGGTTGCGGTCAAAGTCATTGGAGAAGTATTTCACACCGCGGTTGTCATGACGGTGACGGACATAGCCAAGGGCCTGTTCCCCGTTGAGTTCCTGGACACCCGGCTGCAGGTCAATATGTGTATCATCGGTCGGGTCATCGTAGACGAGGCGTCGGTCGACATTAACCTCGACACCGCCCAATTGGTCTACTACGGCTTTAAATCCGTTGAAATCTACCTCGATATAGTGCTCGATCGGAATACCGAGGATATCCTGAAGCGTCTTTTTGGTCAAAGTAATACCGTTTTCGGTTGCGGTCTGGCCTGACGCATTGGCTTGACGTCGCTCCATCTCGCCATTGGCAAAGACAGCATTGATCTTATGGTAACCGCGATAGCCAGGGATTTTCACCCGTGTGTCACGCGGCAGGGAGAGCATGGTGATTTGTTTTGTTTTCGGATCGATGACCGCAACGATCATAACGTCCGTATTGAGCGATCCCGTCTCTTTGCGGGTATCTCGTCCCAGTATCACAACAGACAATGGCTTGTCAGAGTTATAGGAAGGGTCGATGGTCGTCTGTGTACCTTCTGCATAAGGGTCATTGGCATTCTGGATGCCTTTATCAACAGCAGTGTAAATATTATAGGCATAGGCTCCTCCGGCAATCAGCAGGAACATAAACATGAAAAAAAGAATCCGGCGGAACTTACGGCGTTTCGCGGGTGCTTTCGCCTTCTTGGCAGGTGAAGCGGTGCGGCGTTTCGCAACCGATTCTTGCATATATGATCATTCTCCTTGTTGGCTGAATTTTATTAAGACTAGCATATGTAATGCTATATCGGTTAGACGTAATCGACAAAATGTTTGTTTCTTTCCTGTTAAAAAAACTACAACCACAATTGTAGCATATCCGAAAACTCTTTTGTATAAAAAAATATGGCATGAAAAAGAACCCGGCGCATAAATGAACCGGGTTCTTCCTGATATCAATCTGCTATTGTTTGCCCTGTGGGGCTTGGCTGAAGCCTTGAACAGGCTCACTCACGTTTTGCTGCTTCGCATTCTGCCCGGAATGATGGGCGTCGCCACCATGTTGGATGCTGTACTTGTCTGCTTTTCCTTTGATTTGCTTAGCCATACTGCACTCCTCCTTTATTCAGTCAGGATGAGTGTAGTGTGTGGCACAGACAAGCCTCTCATGCGGCAAGATCAATAGGATGTTGCTTCCTTATTTGCCGAGTTTGGCTAACTCGATAGCGATGGCAGCACCGACACGGGCATTGTTTTTCACCAGTTCGATGTTGGACGCAAGGCTCTTGCCTGCGGTGATCTCGCCGAGCTTGGACAACAGGAACGGAGTGACGGCTTTGCCTGCGATGCCGTTCTCGTCTGCTTCCTTGAGTGCCTGCTGAATGGCTGCTTCGATCTCGTCTGCCGGCAGGGCATGTTCCTCTGGGATCGGATTGGCGATGACGGTACCACCTTCGAGTCCCAGCTGTGCTTTGGAATGCAGAATCTCTGCCATCTCCTCAGCACTGTTCACCTGATAGTTGACAGCAAAGCCGCTGTCGCGGGTGTAGAAGGCAGGGAAGCGGTCGGTCTGGTAGCCAAGCACGGGTACACCTTGGGTTTCGAGATATTCGAGGGTGAGGCCGAGGTCGAGGATGGATTTGGCTCCGGCGCAGACGACGGCGACATTGGTTTTCGCCAGTTCGGTCAGGTCTGCGGAGATGTCCATTGTTTTTTCTGCACCACGGTGCACGCCACCGATTCCGCCTGTGACGAAGACACGGATACCAGCCATGGCCGCGCAAATCATGGTTCCGGCTACGGTTGTCGCACCTGTTTTCTTCTGCGCCATGATATATGGAAGGTCGCGGCGGCTTGCTTTGAGCACATCAGAAGCTTGTGCAAGCTGCTCGATCTCATCATGGCTCAAGCCGATCTTGATCACGCCGTCCATGATCGCGATGGTAGCAGGGACGGCACCGGCATCACGGATGATCTGCTCTACTTCGAGTGCGGTCTCGACGTTTTTTGGGTACGGCATGCCGTGGGAAATAATGGTGGATTCCAATGCGATGACGGCTTTGCCTTGGGCAAGGGCTTCTTGGATGTCTGCTTTAATCTGAATGTTCACGTAGGTAAGCCTCCTTGGCGGTATGTAGTTGAGCACGGTCTACGGTAGCAGCAGTGGAGTGCTCGCTCGACAGCGCGAGTCCTGCCATGCTGAGTCCGCAGGCCGTCTGTTCGATCAGGGATTCGAAATGTATCATACCGTACATGACTCCGGCGGTAAAGGCATCACCTGCTCCGGTCACATCACGGATGGTTGTGCTTGGGGCGGGCAACCAGCATCGCTGTGCATGATTTTCAACATAGACCCCCTGTGATCCGCAGGTGATCATCACACACGCGACCCCCTGTTCACGCAGAGCATGTGCGGCTCGTTCCACCTCTGCCGGTTCCTGTACGGTCAGGCCTGTCAGTCCGGCTGCCTCTTCCCTGCCCGGAGCAATCAGCGTGATCCCGTCGAGTAGTCCTTGGACAACCTCTGCTTTTTTCACGGATACAGGGTCGACGATGACAGGGCAGCCTTTTTCCACTGCCGTGCGGATGATCGTCTCTACCGCATGCCGTGGCAGGTTCGTGTCGATGAACAAGCCATCGGTCCCAGGCTTGATCAGGGACGTGACAAAAGCGAGCTGCTCGTCTGTCCACGTCAGATTGATCGCCATATCAGCGACCGCGACGACCATCTCCCCCGCCTCATCATGGGTGGCAATATAGCGGCCAGTCCGCTGTCCGGGAACACGCAGCATCCCGACGGTGCTGACCCCGCTCTGTCCAGTCATCTGGCGCAGCCACTCTCCATCTGTATCTTCCCCCACCAGCGCGCAAAGCGTCACTTCTTCACCAAGACGCGCCAAATTCTCTGCTACATTGCGTCCGACACCGCCTGCGGTCAGTCGGACAACCCCTGGATTGCTCGTATGATACACAAGGGGTGACGAGGGCTCTGCCTTTATATCCACATTGGCTCCCCCGATGACAAGCCAGTTTCCTTGTTTGGTATTCGTCATGGACATATCCTCCCATCGGGTGTATGATTTGTCACAACATTCCAATGATTATTGTAAAATCATTTTCTGTCGATTAAAATATTTTTACTACCAAAAACTAGGGGGTTACACTGATGAGCAAGATCACGTTGATGAACGAGCAGGATGTCCTTATGTACTCCTCCATCGTAGCAAATGCCTATCCCGGTATGCAATACACCACACCTGAAGGACGGGCCAAATTACAGACCCGCATGCTCAGAATCCATCACGAAGACGACATCTCCGGCTACTACAAGCTATCCCGCGACGGCCAGATGCTGGGCGGGATGCGGCTATTGGATTTTACCGTAAACGTTTTCGGTACAATGGTGAAGGCAGGCGGACTTGGCACGGTAGCGGTTGATCTTTTGCACAAAAAAGAAAAAGTGGCGTATGAGCTCGTCTCTGGATTTTTGCATCATTATAAGGAAAAAGGTGCCTGCCTTGCCCTGCTCTACCCGTTCCGGCATGATTTTTACAAGCAGATGGGCTTTGGCTACGGAACTAAGTCCAACCATTACAGCATCCGTCCAAGCGACCTGCCTGACGGGGAGAAGACACATCTGACCTACCTCACCCCGGAACAGATCGGCGAGCTCCGCGACTGTTATGACCGTGTGGCGCAACGGACTCACGGGATGATTGCCAAATCTGATTTTGACCTGAGTGCTACGGCAGAGAATCCAGAACATATCTACGTCGGCTACCGCCCGGACGGCAAGCTCCGCGGCTACCTGATCATGGCGTTCCGCTCAGGCAGTCCAGTGAATCCGTTCACCAACCACCTTCATGTAAAAGAGATGATCTACGAGACATCGCAAGCACTGCGAGCTTTGCTTGCTTTTCTGCGCAGCCAGGCGGATCAGGTGCAGCGGATCATCTACCAGACGCAGGATGAGTCGTTCCACCATCTGCTGAAAAACCCGCGAAATGATACCGAAGACATGTACCAATTCGTGACGGTGGAATCCAATGTGCAGGGTGTCGGCTTGATGTATCGGGTGATTGATACGAAAAAGCTGTTTGGTGAGCTTAGCGGGCACCGATTTGGAGGGAATGGCTTGGGATGTGGGCAAAGCTTCAACAATTCGCAGCCACTGGGAGACACTCCGGCCATGACCTCCCCTGCTGAATCCACATTAAAACTGAAGCTGACCATCCGCGACAGCTTTTTGCCGGAAAATGACGGCAGTACGATCGTTCATTTTACAGACGGCTATGCTCGTGTGGTCACTGACACGGGAGAATACGACGTGGAGATCGGAATGGATATCGCCGAGTTTTCGTCCATGATCATGGGGGTTGTCCCGTTCCGTCAGCTGGTGCGGTATGGGATGGCGACGATTTCGGATGAGCGTTATGTGGAGTGGGTCAATCGGTTGTTTGCGGCTGAGGAGAAGCCGTGGTGTAATACGCCTTTTTAAACACAACTTTCTTGAATCCGTTCAGCGGTTGACCTGAGATTCATCTTCGTTCAATATGTTGAAAAATTTGTTCATCTCTAAAATAAATAGATTATCAATCTATTTAAGTGGTAAAGTAGGTACATTACATGTAATTGAATAAAAAAACGGAGATGAAATCAAAGTGTCTACCAGTACCATCGCAAGTACCAGTCCTCGTACGAATCCTACGATTTACCGTGTACTGTTCGCTGTCAGTCTTGTCCATCTGCTCAATGATACGCTGCAGGCCGTCATCCCGGCCTTGATGCCGACCCTGCAGAAGAGCCTGCTGCTCACCTATACACAGGTGGGAATGATCTCGTTTGTTATGAACATGGTTGCCTCCGTGTTTCAGCCAGTGATTGGCTACATGGCCGACCGTAACCCGCGTCCGTGGCTGTTGCCGATAGCCGCTACCCTGTCTGGACTTGGGATGGTCGGGATCGCGCTGTCAGACCAGTATGAATGGGTGCTGCTGTCGGTGGCCCTGCTTGGTCTTGGGTCTGCTGTCTTTCACCCAGAAGCATCGCGGGTCGTCTACATGGCGGCAGGTGATCGCCGGGGCCTGAGTCAATCGATCTTCCAAGTCGGCGGGAATGCAGGCTCCGCGCTCGCTCCGCTGATGGCGATTTGGTTTTTCGTTCCATTCGGACAACCGGGGGCGATGTGGTTCACGATTCCGGCAGCTTTGGCTGTGACAGTGCTGATCTATATTGCCGTCTGGTATACAGGCAGACAGAAGAGCGCCAAGAAGACATCTGTCACCATTCCGCTTAATTATAAGAAAAAGCGCTATATCGCGCTTCTCCTGCTCGTCACCATCATCAGTGTCCGGTCATGGCTGTACTCCGGCATCCAAATTTTTTATCCGCTTCATCTGATCAATGACCTCGGGGTGAAAACCGAAGAGGCACAGGTCTACACCTTCCTCTTCCTGCTGTCTGGTGCTGTCGGGACGTTTTTCGGCGGTGCGCTGTCAGATAGGTTCGGGCATCGCAATCTGCTGATCGGCTCTACCTTGGGAGCATTGCCGTTTATTCTCCTGATTCCGTATGTACACGGCTTCTGGGCCTATCCGCTACTCTTCATCGGCGGGCTGGTCATGTTCTCCAGCTTCTCGGCGGCTGTGGTCTACGGACAGGAGCTTATGCCTGGACGGATTGGGATGATCTCGGGTCTGATCGTCGGCTTCTCCTTTGGGATGGGCGGAGTCGGGGCATCTGTTCTGGGAAGTATCGCGGACGTACAAGGTCTCTTTTTCGTCATGGTGCTCTGCTCCCTGATGCCGCTGATCGGTCTGTTAGGCTTCACTCTGCCAAAGGATTCCCAATTGCGGAAATGGGCAGATGAGCAGGAACAGGAGCTGCAGGCTGCCAGCACCAAATTGTAATGGAGCCAAGCATCATACACCCATACAAACGCTTGCGGCTTTTTGCCTACAGCATACGAAAAGGAACACCTCTCTGGCCGATCCGATCTCAGAGAAGTGTTCCTTCTTTGTATTGTATTCCACACCATTGGCCCAAGCGTATACGTGCAGTGGTTTTAGATTATCCAGACAAGCAGGAGCAGTACAGCCGAAGAAACGGCCAGCCCCTTCGTAACGCTTCCCGGGAGCTTTTGCCTGCCTGCTCCACGGTACCAGCCACTGAACTGCCAGACATTGCGGTAGAAAAGGAAAATCAATATCAGATTCCCCGCAAGCGCCAGCCAAAAACGGACGCCTTCCAGCACTTCCCCCATCAACGCCTGCTCGATCCCAAATAGGATAGATAATCCAAGGATCGCAATGATCACGATTCGAATCAGTTCTAACGCCGCTCCTGCTAAACTCCCCATGACCGTCTCCTCCCTCCTGCTTCCTATATGGTATACGTGTTACATCCCCTAGCCGTTGCATCACCGCGATCAGAATAAAAAAGGTGCCCCACATACGGGACACCTCTTTCTCTGCCATCCTATGACAGCTTCCTATTAACGCTTGTTTCGCTGAATTAAACCGGTACGTTAACCTCAACACCCAGCAATTCAGCAACGGTCGGCGGATACAGCTCAGGCGTACCATAGAGACGCCATTGGCCGTCTTTCGCTTTACCGCTGACACCGGAGATGAGCCAGCCTGGCTGCAGATTGAGGTCTGCTTTTTCCTCCAGCTTGAGGGTGAACAGCTCGTCGCCATTGCCCACCACCTGATAGCCGTCAGCTTGCTTTTCCAAGACGATGAGGGTCTCTCCGCTCACTTCTTCTGGGGCGATCGCTTCGTTTTTCAGGTTGGCACTTGCTTCTTTTACCAGGACACCGCGGATGCGGTATGCTTCTGGCAGCTCTTCCTTGATACCTGCGAGGAAGCCTTGCAGGTTGGCCATCATGGTGAGGCCGTGACGCTTGTCCAGCCACTTGAAGAAAGCGGTCAGGACGGACAACAGGTTGGTTGCCAGCGTCTTGGAAGGGGCATCGACACGTTGCAGGACATCATGGCTCAGGAAGTAAGCAAGCTCCTGCGGACGAATTGCTTCCCACGTGAAGCTTGGGCCGAATGCACTGCGTACGAAGGAGCGGAACAGGTTCATCGTCTCATCGTATTTTTTCACAGTGGACTCGGATTTGCCGGATGTCATCTCTTCGACGAAGGACGCGATGTCATCCAGGCGTTCTGGCAATACGGTGTACAGGGACTCCGGCAGACCCTCGATAAGCGGACGCTTGAGCAAATTGCCGATATGTACCTGATCGTTGTCCAGAGCCAGTCGCGGCTTGATCAGGTCGGTACGCATGAAACGCGCCAGACCTTGTCCGAGTGCTGTCTCTGCGTCGATCTTGGCGATCAGTTGCGCGAGTTCTTCGCGCGCTTCCGCTTTGTCAGAGGCTGCTACCAGTACTGGAGCCAGTCCGGACAACTCTGGATGCGCGGTCAGAAGCCATTTTTCTGCAAAATAGGTCTGTACCGCCCACTGCAGCACGCGTGGCGGCAGGGCCGGCTGACTAGTGATGAACAGGGTGCCTTGGCTAAGCTTGGAGCGAGTTGATGTGAGATGCTCAATCTGCTGCTTGATTGGTCCGATCAGCTGGAGTTGATCCGCAATCTCAGACACCTGCTGCTCATAGCCCTCGACCATCACGAGCTTTTCCTGAAGCAGGATCTCACCGGCTACCTCGTGCAGTTCCAGCAAGGAATTGTCGAATTCGGTGAACAGATGCTGCTCGGTATGCTTGGCGAATACCCATACATCCATAAAGGCATCGCGTTTTTTCAGTTCAAAAGAAGGCAGCTTCTCCAGCAGTTCGCGTACCTGATCGGTCGATTCCATCGCAAAATTGTAACGGATCATACCCTCTTCCCGCTTTTGCTGCGGTTGCTGGTAGCGTACTCCGTCCTGGATCACATGCTCATAGAGAGCCAGGGTACGGCGGCTGATATCTGCTGTTTCGTTGATCGGATGCTCTTGAGCAACACGGATCATCTGGTCTTTCATGAATGGCTGCAATACCACGCTTCCAGAGAACAGCATGTTGCGGTTGCCAAGACCAAACAGACGACCCATGATGATTTGGCCGCTTTCCACCCGTGCTTTTGGAGAAGCCAGGATGTAGTGCGTCTCATTGGTCGCAAGGTCGGTTACTCGCAACACCTCGTCTTCGTGACTGATCAGTTCGTACAGGCCCATCCGGAGATTGAGGAACGCTTCTTTTACCTCACGCTCCATCTTCTTGCCGTTGATGCTGACGAACTGTTTGATGAGAGAAGTGCCGTTTTGCTCAACGTCGAGGACGAACCAGTTAATAAAATGATCGGCCCATTGCGGATGAGTGGCTTCCTGCAGTGGCAATCCAGTGTGTGTAGCGAACTGCTCCCGCGCTTTGATGATCACTTCTTGTGAAATTTGGCTGGTGACAAATTTGGTCAGGCGCTCAATCCATTGAGCGCTTTCCTTGCGCAGGTTTTGTTCGCGGACACTGCGGATTTGCGTGATGGGAGTCACGACACCACAGCATTTTTTATACTTCTTGCCACTGCCGCAAGGACATTGTTGATTTCTGCCGACTGACATAATAGGGTGGTTCTCCTTTCAACTGCCAAAGCTAATCAATTCCGATTTCGGCGGCTTCTTCCCAATGCTCGACGAAATGTTCGAGTTTCTTGACAAGGCGCTCTATGCGATGCTTCTCCTCAATGCTTTTGGAGATGGCCGCCAGTTGGTTGGTGGCGAACAATTCCACCACCGTTGCTTCCATCTGCGTAAGACGCTCGTGGTACTGCGAGATGATCCCGCGAAGAGTGTCAAACCGCTTTTCGATGCAAATGGGGGTGGCTGTATGAATCATTGCTGTTCGAGAGCAGAGATAACTTGCAGAAGTCCATTTGCAGCCTGTTCATTCTTATGTTTCTCTTTCATAAGAATTTCAATCGCTTCCATGTTGCTTTGTTGGAAGTGGCCTACTACTTCGGCTTGCATCTCTTGGTTACGGGTTTCAAGAAGGCTTACTGCCTGACGGATCAATTGTTCTACTTGCTCGTTTACTGGTTGGGTTGCGGTCATAGTTGTCATGGTGACATCCTCCTTTGGATACGGTGCAGGGTTAGTAGTTGGTGGGGTTGTTGCGGTTTCCGCTGCTTCGGTGGTTACCGTTACGGCTTCCGCTGTAGCGGTTGCATCGGTGACGGCGGCGGCTGTCTGAGCCTCTGCCTCCATCACTTCCGTCTGAGCGAGTTGCTCCACAGCCGGTTCCTGCGCGGTGACTGGCACAGAATCGGCTTGGGCGGCTCCATCCTCAGCAATACAAATGTAGAGATTCTCGCCCTCCATACGGAAACGGTCGTCCAGCTCTGGGACAAACACATATTCCTTGGAGGACAGCTTGAGTTCGTGCTCCATCAGCGGCAACACGGAACGAAGTGCGATCCGGTCCATCTGGTTACGCGCTGCATAAGCAAACACATGGTCATTGGCGACCTGCCATTCTGCCAGATACCAGCGTTGGTCTTGCTCAAATTGCACAAAGCGCGGGTCTTGCTCCAACACGAGCGTGCGTGTCAGTTGGTTCCAAGACAAAGGACTATTCTTTCTCAGCTTTTGCAATATTTGCTCAATGGTTCTAGGCGTGTGGATCTCGCGCAGGTAGCGATATGCCAGTTCAAAAACAGGATGGGATACCGGCAACAGCTCGATGATCGCTTCCGTTCTCCCGACGCGTACAGGTGATACTGGCATTTGAAGGATTTCGGTGAGGGTCTGTTCTACGTCCTGACCGTTGCTCACATAAGGCAAGCAGTCTGTCAGACGATCGATGATATCGGTTCTTGGAAGTGAACGTTCCCCAGGCCGAAACACCTTCTTGATGCAACTCAGTGTCGTATAGGCAGGCCTTCTCATGAAAACATTCTCCTTCTCCGCCGACCTAAGTTTTCCATCTAGTCGGGGTAAGGATAAATATTCTACACGAAGCTGAAAACTCCTACAGAAAAATGCGCTTTTTTTGCTATAATCACGCTAAGAAACGGGAATGTAACGGGTTTTGATGAATCTCGACTGGTTTCGTGCCTTTTTGGAGACAGCTTCGACAAAAAGCCCGATGAAAGCAAGCGAAAAATTACATATCACCCACCCTGCCTTAACCAAGCAGATTCAAAAGCTGGAGCGGGAGCTGGTCGTCACCCTGCTGAAGCGCTCGTCTGCTTCCCAGCTCAATGCGACGTGCGTCAGCAAGTGGTGACAGCATACGCGATGCATCGGCGTGAACCAAAAATTTCCTCGGAAATTGCGTTCGGCGAGTTTTTGCTCGGGTACGTGGCGGCTGGTGCGGGTGTGTCGATTGTGCCGGAGCTGATCGCACGGCCTATTGGGTATCTCGCTTTGGGTTCTTTGCCGATTACGGATTTTCCTGTGATGCGGGTGATTGGACTGGTAGGCGATCCGGCTAAACCGCAAAGCAGAGTATCAGCGCATTTACAGAGATGATTTCTGACAGCTATAACAGAAAGAAAGAAATAATACTTTAAAAAATAAACCTACCTATAAGAAAAGACTTCCCCTCGGTTCGTGCCATAAGGGAAGTCTTTTCCTATGGTGAAGTGTGCTAAATGACCACACCTGGAACGCCGTGTGCATATGCTTCGTCCATGGCCCGCAGGATGTTGGAAAAGCTGTTGGACGGGTAGCTGACAGGCAGCTTGCCGCTGAAGTACTCATTTTGCACATTGATGATCAATAAACAACGTTTCATGTGTAACATTTACCTCAACTGGTCAAATTTGTATCACTAGTCATGTATGATCTGATTTGCTCATGTCTAGAGTACCAGCCTCGGGAGAGTTTGGGTAATTCCAATCAGGACTTAGGAAATAACAAAACGTTATGGCTCAAGCTTTTTCTTAAAAACCACGCCAGATGCGGCGGCGCAGGGCTCCTGCATACCCCCACTCTTCCTCTTCTCCCATGCCGCTTAAGGTCTGTCCGAGTGCATTCATCTTGCTGTCGATCTGATCAAGGTAGTGGAAGATGACAGCCGTCGGGGTTTTACCGGATACAGCACTGCCCCAGCCCATCTCGATATCGCCGTGGTGGCTGAGAATACAGTGCTTCAGGTGCAGAATTTCACTGTTGTCTGTCGGGATCTGGTGTGTGCGGCACGCTTCTGTCACCAGCTCCACTCCCATCACGAGATGACCGATCAGCTGACCCGGCGTAGAATAATCAGGGGCGATGGCATCTGACAGCTCGTACAGCTTGCCGATATCGTGCAGGATGCAGGTAGCGTACAGCACATCCCGGTCCACATGCGGGTAGAGCGGCAGCAGACGCTTGGCCAGCTCCAACAGAGAGACGATATGCTCCAGCAGTCCGGAGTAGTAGTTATGATGCATCTTGACGCCAGCCGGGAAGCTTCTCAGACGCTCAACCAGCTCTTCATTCGCCAAAATCTCACGGATGACCTTGACCAGCACATCGCTCTTGATCTCCCCGATGAAGCCCTGCAGCTGGTTCCACAGGTCTTCGAGTGGATACTTGGAAGCGGGAATGAGTGACTCCATCAGCACCTCGTCTGCTTCGGTCGCGAGGCGGACCCGCTGGATGACGAACTGCTTTTTACCCCGATAGCTCTGTACCTGTGCATCGATCTTAATGATGGATTTGACTTGGATGATCGTCTTGTGCTCCTCGGTCACGTCCCACAGCTTGGCGATGACACTGCCGGAACGATCCCCGATCTCGATGTTCATATATTCGCTCTGGTTGCTGGTCACGCCCACCTCTCGGCTTTTGACCAGACAAAAAGCGATGACGCGTTCTCCCTCCGCATAATCGTTGATATATTTCATCTCTCTAGTTCCTCTCTTATTTGCCGAAAATCTTTTCTTCGATTCGTTTCAGGATATTATGTCCGACCAGATCATCTGCTTTTTTGATGATATTGGTGATGACTTCCAGCAGATTATCTTGACCGTTCCAATGGTGCAGGACGATGTGCTCGTCGGTATCGACAAGGATTTTGCGCAGCGCATAGACGGCGACCACGATATCATCGAGCATACCGATTGGCCCTGTGATCGCTTCTGGGATCAAGTCAATCGGTGCAATATAGTAGGCAATGGCAAGTCCGGCAATCGTTTTGGCCTGCATGGAGACACGCTTGTCCAGAACCAGACGGGCCAGCAGTACGAACAGGTCTGGGGCAAGCAGCAGAATCGACGTCAGGTTATCGTTGAGTCCTTTGTCACGGACAAACTTTTCAATTCTGCCACGTAATTTGTCATAAAAGCGCTGATGCTCCTCCGGCAGTTCAACCACCATCATCGCCCGTTGCCTCGGTTCTGTGGTAAAAATCTCAATCTCTACTTGATCCCGGTCTTTGATCTCTTCACTCATTGGTCGGTCCCTCCTGATTTGGGTTTTGTTTTGTTTCGTCTAATCACATAAGAAACGATCATGATTCCTGCAAACACAAGGATGAAGAAAATAGCCAGGTTGCGTGAGATCGCATCAAATAATTCTTCCCAACGCTCTCCCAATTGCCAGCCCAGCGTCACGAACAGTGTGCTCCAAAACGCCCCGCCAAGATACGCATACAAGGCGAAGTCACCGAACGGAAGCTTCGTAATCCCGGCAAAATACGCCGTATACTGACGCACCACCGGAATGAAATAGCCGATGGGGAGCGCCCATTTGCCCACCCGGTTGAACCATTCTTCTGTGCGTTTATACGCATCATAGCCAAGCCCAAACCGTTTGCCGTATTTTTCAATAAAAGGATGTCCCAAGCTCCGGCCAATCCAATAGGCAGCTGTCATCGCGCTGATCGAACCGAGAAAACAAGTAAGGAGCGTCGGCCAATAGGACAGATGTCCAATGGAAACCAGATAACCGGAGAATACCAAAAGCGACTCTTCCGGAACAGGCAGACCAAGGATCCCGAAGAAGAACAGTCCATAAAGCGCCCCATATCCATATGTCGTGATATATTCCCCAAATTGACTGATGATCTCTTCCATCTTTCGTTCTTCTCTCTCCTTCCCATTGTTTCCCATTCATTATTATGCCAAATCATAACTACGATTCGCAAATTAATCCTTTGTGTTTAACCGACAGGATTCGCTATAATAGAATTGTAAAAGATGAGGAAACTATAAAGCTGTTGGGAGATACGTATCCATGTGGAGAAAACTATACCGTAAACTAAAACTTGAATATTATAAACTGGTTCGTATGAAGGGCGCCGCATCTTTTATTGCCCGTGGGTTTTCGATCGGAATGTTCATTGAGTTTATTACCCTGCCCACGATTGGCACCGCTTTCCTTCTCCTTTATCCGCTGAATGTGTTGTTCCGCTCCAGCTTCTCCGCCTCTCTGATCGCTTTTGTAATTGGCAAAATTCTTCTTCCATTGTTTATGTATACGAATAAGCAGGTCGGTAATCTGGTCATGGGCAAACACATCGTGGAAGAACCTGTTCATCATGGTCACCATGCCCCACCGCTGTTTTCCGCTGATTGGTTCTATGACAAATGGGAGTGGTTCCTCAACTTCGGGATCACTTATCTGGTCGGCAGTGCGGTTGTCGGATTGGTCGTCGCGATCGCCAGCTACTTCTTGGTCTATGGTGCTTTGGTCTATTACCGCAAAAAACGGGCGAAGCGTACCGTCGTGGTCAACCGTTCGTCTTAACTTACTCATACACCCCTTACCGATCAGATTCTGGAGTATTTGTCCGGTCTGATTTGGAGGGGTTTTTGATTTCTATCATGAATTTCTCTTTACGAAAAGGAGCCGCTTGAGATGCAAGATCGTAAGACAGAGTATTTACAGGAATTTCAAACGATTTTTGAAGATGTATTCGTCAAAATGAAAAAGAAAACAGGTTTCCCCAAAACCGAGTACAAGCTGGCCACTGGTCATATCTTCGTACTGCTCAATCTTGTACCTGATAAGGTCCGTACCGCTACCGAATTGGCTAACGCTCTCGGGGTAACCTCCGGCGCTGTAACCGGGTTGACCGATAAGCTCGTGTCCTTCGATCTGATCAACCGGGTCCGCTCCGAGGAAGACCGCCGAGTCGTCCAGTTCTCTCTGACCGAAAAAGGGATGGATGTCGTCCATCAGGTCAGAAAGGATCGCGCCCAGACCTTCGTCAATCTGTTTTCCAACCTGCCTGAAGAAGATATCGTAACCATCGTAGAAGTGTTCAAGAAGCTGAACAGTGTGTTGGAGTAGTCATCCATCTATATTGGCGTTATGAAGAAAGAGTAAGGTTCCTCTGTTTGAAACATGAGGAGCCTTCTTTTTGTTGCTTGTTGATAATGATTATCATTGACGAGGAGTGTTTCTTTGGTTTATCATGGAGGTGTCAGTTATTTTAGCGACTAAAATAATTAGGTATCAAGATAAATAACAGGAGGCTCCGCCATGTTTGTTTCCCAAGCCAGCTTCGAGATTGACAAGAATCATGAAGACCGCCTCATCGCCAAAAGCCAAAAGAATCAAAAAGAAATCGCCCAAGCAGACGGACTGATCTCCTACGAATGCTGGCGACGCGTCCATGCTGAGACCGTTGAATTTGTGTTTGTCTCCAAATGGAATGCGCAAGCCGATTTTCAAAAATGGATCAGCCGGGAAGAGCATGTACAGGAGCATAAGGAGAAGTATAAAGAACAGAAGGCGTCTGGGGTAGAACCGCAGGTGAAGATGAAGAAGACGTTGAGTTTCTACGAAGTATTTGAGGCTTCTGGGGCATCTGCGGTGTAGAGAGAAGCCGACTTTCAATCCGCTCGCCTTTTTGAAGCCCCAGAGGGGGTTGGAACTGTCCGCTCCGAATAATTCACTGGGAAGCATCGGGCAAAAAAGGTTTACTCGAAGATGATTAAAGTTTGCCCCGGAGTGTTTTCAGAGAAGTTGATTCCCAGTGAATCATTCGGAGCTAGGTGGGGGCTTCAAGGAGGCTTGCTGCTTGAAAGTCGTCTTCTCTCTGCCAGCATTGGATGAAGGAAATACTAAATGCCTTCATAAATGATTGGTAAGATGAAAGGCTGTTTTCGTAAAAGGAACGGTCTTTTCTTCATTCACTACCAGTGATTTTGTAGTATGTTTTAAGCCTTACAGTAGTATCTTTATCCGGATAAATTCTAACTGCTGATTATACAAGCCGTCCTCCCTCCTATCACATTTTCCTTTGGGGACGGCTTGTTTTATTTTTTGCCCCAAGCTACCGCTGGCTAGAGAGAAGACGGATTTCAAGCCGCAAGCCTACTTGAAGCCCCTCCCCAGCGAAGAATGATTCACTGGGAAAATGACTTCCCTGCGGATTCTTCTGGGCAAACTTCAATCCTCTTCGAGTAAACCTTTTTTGCCCATTGTTTCCCAGTGAATCATTCGCAGCGGACAGTCCTACCCCCTTCGGGGCTTCAAAAAGGCGCGCGGATTGAAATCCGGCTTCTCTCAAGCCACCCCACCAGCCTTGAGTCAAAAAAGTAAAAAAGACCGCTCCCCCAAAGGATCGGTCTTTCTTCATTCAAGATTTACGCTTCTTCAGCAGCCTCTCTCGCACGCTCTTCTTCATAGCGTCTAAACGTGCCACCTTGGCGCAAGCTGTACATGATCTCGCTCACAGTAAAACGGTCATTGAGAAGTTCCAGGCAAGAATCGGCTTCTTCTTCGGTCAGGCCTGTAGCAATCAAGCTCTCACGGAGCAATACGTCATTGGGACGACGGAAGTAAGATTGCAGAGTGCGCTGTACGCGTCCTTCGAAACTGGTTCTAAGGAGCAGCTCTGTCGTTGACATGTTCTTCCACCTCTTTTAAGCAGTCTATTCTCTATTATGTACCAAATGGTCAAAAGAAATCAATGATTTATCAACTTTTCTTGCTAATATGCTCCATCAACAAATTCATGTTGTCCAGATGACGCTGGATAAACTCGCCTTGGATCATGTTTTCAGCATATCGGATCCCGCCAAACGCTTCCTTGATTGCCTCTTCAGACAGCCCATTCGCCACACCCTGCACAACCGCTTCGCGCGTCTCCTCCAGATAACGCCGATCCTGATCAATACGCCGCAGCATTTCTCTTTTTTCCGTTGTGGGGTTGCCGTGACCAGGGATCAGCAGCTCCACCAGATCCGCTGTGACCAATTCCTCCATCTGGGTCAGTGTTGCCAGATATTCCTCATAGCTGTGGTAGACAAACGGAAATTCCATGTCAGAAAGAATATCCCCCACAACCAAGGTTTTATGGCTATGTATATAGGTAGCAATCATATCATCCACATGGCCGGGAACCGGGTAGAAGGTCGTCTTCCACTCCCCGACTTCTTCTACACCCTCAATCACACGGTCAATCCGGGGAATCTGGAGCGCTTCAGGACGCATCACGTAATACCGCTCATCAAAACGTCGGGCACTCTCGATCTGCCCCTCTAGTCGGCCCTCCGCCAGAATACGCTTGTGAGCCACCACGGTCGCATCTGCAAACAACGGATATCCCACGATATGATCCCAGTCCCCATGCGTCAGCACGAGGATCAGCTCGCGGCCGCGCCGGATTTCGTTGACATAGTCAGCAATGGCGTCCAGCTCGTTTGGAAAATAAGCCGGATCAAACAAAAAAATCCGTTCCCCCTCCTCTACAACCGTCGAGCAGGTCTGCCAGATCACACTGGTAAAGACGGTAACCTCTCCAAAGCTCTGTCTTTGCATCGTCGCTTCCTCCCCCTTTTTGCATCCTGTCTGTACGCAGGAAAGCCCGTCCCTTATCCTATCATGAACCATGAAAAAAGGTAAGCTGGCGGATTCCCCGGGCTTACCCCATTCACAGACATGAAATTGTTTGGTACTACTTAATTGGAATTGCCGGAGTACGCGTGCATCATTTCTTCGATCATCTGTACATCGTTCTCCAAATCACGAATATCTTCTTCGATCATCTTCTTGAGGTGCTGCTTCTCACGGAGTACTTTGCGGGTCTGCTCCAGACGCTCTTTCATGTCGAAAACACCGAGATACAATTTAAGTTCCCTCCCTATGTAAAGTCCGATCATTACGCTTACATTTTATGCGTTCGGGAACATATTGTTGACAGAAATAAGTTCGTTATTGCGTTTGAAATTTCGCAAGCTCGGCACGCAGGCGGTACACTTCTTCTTGGAGTGCGCGTTTTTCTAGGCGATCAATCTCTTCGTCCAAATTACGATTATTCGGCTGTACCCCGAATCCGTCATCGGTAAACGGCATACGGCCAAAGGATGTCCACTCTGGCTGTTCCTTAGGCATCAGGAAGGCCAGCATCAGGTACACCACAACCGGAATACCGGTAAAAATGGTCAGGAAAATCACAGCAATCCGCACCAGTGTGGAATCTACGTTGATAAAACGGGCGATCCCCCCGCAGACACCAAAAATTCTTTTGTCATCCATTGAGCGATAAAGACGATTCATCATAAATCCTTCCTTTCATCTGTTTCCGTTGTCTTTATCATAGCTCACAGCAGGTCTCGTCAAAACTGGCTAGGGTGGGATTGTGCCTCCGTCTCAGGTCGGAGAGAGGCATCGGACTGGCACGCCCGCAGATGTCTTGTTATCGTCTCTTCCATGATTCAGCCTCGGATGTACTCACCGATCCGTTAGTCCACATACTCAGCCTGATACGAGTTCTCCCCTGCATGGACAGACAGCATGGTATTCGCATAGCCGACCAGCCGATTGACCAGCTCCTCCACGACAGCGTACACCAGCGGCTGCAGGCTCGGCTCATACAGCTTGGGATCATCGAAGATCACCGTCGTGTTGATAAAAATCTCCTTGTTCCCCTGAAGATCGTAGTGAACAATCACCTTGCCCGCCGCCCCTTGTGTAGCCGGATCTTTAAAGCCTGGCAGGAACACGTACCACTCCTCCGCCGTGGCTGAGCGAAAATTTTTGGTGAAAACGAGTCCGCGAATCACTTCTTCGGTCTGCTCCCGCAAGGCCGGGGACATGAGTTGGATGAGGTTTTCTTTTGACATGACGGTCCGCTCCTTTTATGGTAATAAGTCCTGTTGATCTGTGCTGCTTAGGATTCTTCCAATCGGTCTGTGTTAGTCGATTTCTTTTGGACAGGATGAGCGTGAACGTATGCATGGTATATCTGGTATGAAACCCCCGCAGGATGATCAGGCTAAGGCTGAGGTGATTGGTGTGAAAAAGAAGCCAAGACGGACTCCCCGTGCCGTGTATACATATGGATGTATGATACTCACCGCTGCCGTCGTGCTTTCCGGTTGCGGGAATACTGCCCGAACACAAGGCACAGGACAGAACGGAGCGACGGTTAAGAGCGATCCAAACGTGTATTTTCTCCAAAGTGACGTCCCGCCGCGTATGGATATTCAGGGGAACCAGACGCCCTATGGGACACCGGCTAATTTTGGTACCGGGTCGGATTATGGGCGGTTCATCCGGCCTGATGCGGTATCCGATTATACTGGGGTTGATTTTGGAGTCAGCCAGCATTAAAAACAGACCGGCATAAGAAAAAGCATGGGATATGGCTCCCATGCTTTTTTCCTGTTCACAGCCATTATTCTTTCTTCTCATATACCCCACGAGGACGGTCAAACATCTCCCCGATGGTCGCATACGTCAAACCCGCGAGGCGGCTGACCGGCTGGAACTTCGCGGTGTCGATTTTGCCGTCAAAATACAGCTCATCGTCCACATGCACATGCACGACTTCCCCGATGATCAGATCAGAAGCGATGTTATCCCCATCACCCAGATGCACGATCTGGTTCAGCTTGCATTCAAAATGAACGCGGGACTCGGCCATGCGTGGCACCTGCACCGCTTTGGACGGTTGTGGTGTGAGACCGATCTCCTCCACTTCGCTGATCTCAGGCGGATAGTCGGCGGATGATTGGTTGACCGCTTCGACATTGTGGATATCCACCATATTGACGACGAACTCGCCCAGCTCTTGGATATTGCGCGCGGTGTCCTTCATCACGCCACCCGGCTTGCGGGCGACTGCGATGGAGATCATCATCGGCTCGATGCAGGCTACATTAAAATAGCTGAAGGGAGCGACGTTGACCACACCGTCTTTGCTCGAAGAGGAGACCCAAGCGATCGGACGCGGTACGACACCGCCGATCAGCAGTTTGTATTTTTCTTGGCGTCCCAGGTCTTGCACATTGATTTCCACGGATGATTCCCCTCCTTGACGCTGCCACAGCATGCCCCAAATCGGTGCATGCCGGCAGCACCTCGTTCCAACTACAGCTTCTTAGTCCTTGGACGGAAGCCAGCTGTACATATAATTGTTATCCTCGACAGCAATTGCTGTCTTGGTGACTTTCAGCGGGTTGAAGGTGTCGACCATGACCGCCAGCTCTTGGGTTTCTTTTTTGCCGATGGAAGCTTCGATCTTGCCTGGATGCGGGCCATGCGGGATGCCCATCGGGTGCAGCGTGAGGGAGCCTTCCTTGACCCCTTTGCGGCTCATAAAATTACCGTCGACGTAGTAGAGCACCTCATCACTCTCCACGTTGCTGTGGTAGTATGGGGCCGGGATCGCCTGTGGATGGTAATCATAGAGACGCGGCACGAAGGAGCAGATGACGAAGTTCGGACCGGCAAACATCTGGTGGACCGGTGGTGGTTGGTGGATGCGGCCTGTTATTGGCTCAAAATCGTGGATAGAGATCGCATATGGATAGAGATACCCGTCCCAGCCTACTACATCAAGCGGATGGAAGTCAAAGGTGTAGGAGTACAGCGTGTTGTTCTGTTTCACGCGCACTTCGTAAGAGCCCTCTTCGGTATAGGTCTCCAGCTTCTCTGGCACACGCATGTCGCGCTCACAGAACGGAGAATGCTCCAGGAGCTGGCCGTGCTCGTTGCGGTAGCGCTTCGGCGGCACAATCTCATTCTGTGCCTCGATGACGAAGAAACGGCTGTTGTTATCGTTCGGTACGACACGGTAGGTAGTACCGATCGGAATCACCAGATAGTCGCCTTCACGGTAGCTGAGCGTACCAAAAATCGTCTCCAGTTTCCCCTCGCCTTTGTGGACGAACAGCACCTCGTCACCTTCGGAGTTGCGGTAGAAATAGTCCATCGGCTCAGTCGGAGAAACCACGCCAAGCACGACATCGTTATTGCCCATCAGATAGCGGCGGCCCATCACCGGGTCTCCACCAGCAGGCATATCAAAGGTAAAGAAATGCTGGTGCTTTAGCTCTTCACGCTCCACATATTCCATATCAAGCGTAGCGAATTTACGCACATTGGTTACTTGTGTCGGCGGGTTGTGGTGATACAGAATCGATTGGATGCCAGAGAAGCCTTTTGTCCCCATCAACTGCTCACGGTACAGCTCGCCATTAGGCTTGTAAAACGTGGTGTGACGCTTCTGCGGCACTTCCCCCATACGCAGGTAAAACGGCATATCGTTTCCTCCTCTTGTTTTCTTTATTATTGATCCGCAATGGTGTTACGAAGCACACCAAGGCGGTCGATCTCACATTCAACGGTGTCACCGGGCAAAAGCCATGGTCGGTTCTCTGGGCCAAGCTCCAGAATACAACCAGTACCTACCGTCCCCGACCCGATCACATCCCCCGGATACAGGGTGCAATCTGCGGAAGCGCGGGCAATCAGCTCGGCAAACGTATAGTGGATATCTATCAGATTGCCGCGTGAGTACTCTTCGCCATTGACGCGGGCTGTCATGGTCAGGTTGTAGCGGTTGCCCTTTTCTGTACGGGTGCAGACCTCTGCCAGCTCGTCGACGGTGAGCATGAATGGCCCCATCGAGGTAGCGAAGTCTTTTCCCTTGGCAGGGCCTAGGCCTACTTTGACCTCTTCCCGCTGGATGTCGCGAGCGCTCCAGTCATTCAAGATACAGAAGCCGGCAATATAGGAATCCGCCTCCTCCAGCGGGATATCGCGTCCTTCGCGAGCGATCACGCAGGCAATCTCCAGCTCGTAGTCGAGCCACTGGGTTGCTTTCGGCCGTACGAGTGTGTCCTCATGCCCAAGGAATGCCGCCGCATTGGAGAAGTAAAACACCGGGAAATCATACCACTCCGGCACCATCTCCAAGCCGCGTCTGCCCCGCGCTGTCTTCACATGCGCCTCGAACGCGTAAAAATCACGGAAGCTCAGTGGTCGCGGCAACGGCGAACCAAGCTTCACCATGTCATACGCAAGCGCAGCGTACTTGCCTTCTTCGGCAGCCGCTTCTTGCAGGCGCGGCCCCCACTTGCTCCAATCCTCCAGGAGCCCCTGCAACGTAGCCGGTGCTCCCTCGACAGCCACCGCGATATCCACAATCCCGTCACCGGAGATGAAGCCAGCACGCCATGGATCAGTGAGCGCCTCTTTTCGTTTAAAGGAAACGAGTTTCATGTCGATACACCCCTCCTCTACACCATATGAAAAAATGAAAAAACCCAGTCCTCGATTAGTCTTCCTCGAAAAATGGGCAAACTTCCTCCGTCTGCACACATCATTCCAGTAAGACCATACGAAGCGCTGGGTTCTGCCTACTATGCAATGAGAACAAATCTTGTGACGGATTCATCCCCCATAGACAACCAGTCTGTACGTAACAGTCAGGTGGATCTGTTATGAAGTTGTAGTGGCTCCCTCCTGGTAACGGTCAATCGCCGCACGCAGCGCCTGAATGATCGCACCCTGTGCATGCACGAGCGCCCGTGTACGGATCGACTCCTGCAGCTTGTGCCAATCCTCCGGCAATCGGTGCCCGATCACCAGTCCGCGCAGGAACTGTTCAGTCAACCCCATCAAAAAGGTAAAGGAAGCGTCGACCACGGCTCCATCTGTGCTGTCGATGATCAGTGCACAGGCGAACACCTTCTGATTCTCAGACAACGGCGTCCCTTTGGGCAGTTGGGCAAAGCCTGTGACCAGTACGTATTTAGGATCTGCATATGTCGGTACGGATTGGTTCATGGCTCCCTGCCTCCTACCCTTCTATCATAATGGAAACGCTCTCAATTTTCTAGAGGGAATTGACTGAATTTTGATGAGGTATAGAGAAATGGGCTTGGGGTCATGTTATATCAAGACCAGACCTTACCATCATGTTGAACGGGAGTTGTGCAACCGTGAGTGAAAATGATAAAAACCAAGTGCCTAAGATCAATCTGTTTACTACCCCACAAAATATGGACACTCCATATATCACGGAATCCCAGGCAGATACCGATGAGATTAACCAAGCTCTACTTGAAGTGGACAGCGATGAGAATGAAGACCCCGGACGTGAATGGTTGTTGGATCAGTCTGCCGCTGCTTTTTTGGATTTGAGCGGGCTGACCAGTCGTGCTGCGGACAACCAGGGTCACGAGTAAGCTGACAAAAAAACGTTTGATTCAAACAATACCCGTCTCTTTGGTTCTCTTACGAAAATCAGGGCGGGTTCTTTTTTACCATGTAGGAGATACCAGTAGGATTTCTATTGAAGTCTACCCCCTTTTTCATTACAATTAGATAAATATCCACTACTATCAACCTTCGCAAAGGAGGCTGAAATGTCGCATTCCTCGAAGTACCGCATTCATCTGATCATTATGATGATCGTGGCGCTCTTCTGCTCCCTAAGCATCAGCTCTCATTCTTCTATCATCCCATCTGATTCCGATTTCACATATTTGTCCAAAAAGACGGACGCCATCCACATGGTTTCCTCTTCGCATGCTGCCCGCAAGTTTGTGGGACTGAAAATTCAGTTGCTTCAAATCAAAAGCAATGATCGCATTCTCGTCTATGCCCTGCCGCTCTTGCTGGTCTCCTTTTTATTCTCCATCCAAATCAGGCTCAAGTGGCTCCATCTGATGCCCATCAAATACGGGTCGAAATTCGTGATCCGTCCCCTCTAAGGAAACGTTTTTTACAAATTCCGAGGAGGTACGATAATCATGAAATACACAAAAGAAGAAATCACCTTGATCCACAAGACCGTGAAGGAGTTAAAAGTCTTTGGGGCTGTTTTTGCCCTCCTTGTCGTCGGAATGCTGGCCGCTAAATATTTTTTGGAACTGTAAATAAGCTGGAACGACACACAACACCGGGAATTTTCTGGTGTTGTTTTTATTTTCGCAAAATAGGAGCCCGGCAGATTCCCGAGCTCCATTTGTTCGATATCCTATTCTATTGTTTATTGAACTTCAAATTTCACGTTTCCGCAGGCACCACCCGGAAGTACGTATGCAAAGTAGCTGTAACCATCAACATCGGGAGCTGGTAAAGCCATGGACCAAAAGCTGCCTGCTGTCGTAATTTTTGATGTAGTATACCATCCTGTATTCTGTGTCCAAAGAGCAATTCTTCCGCCGCTGCCAGAGCAACTGGATGGAGAAGTTAGATTCGGGTAGATATTAAGCTTTCTACCGGCAGAGTTCTTCACACCGACCCAATACTCTACACCGTAATTTCCCATTATTTTATTTCGGCCCAACAATGTATTGCCGACCGTATCCGCATATTCATACTCATTGGTATTCCCCTGTGCTTCGTAGCTGGAGAGGTAGAACGTATTGCCCGGATAATAGGTGTTGGCATCAATCCAAGCCTGACGCTGGCTATGCTTAAAGGTGCCACTTGTAAAACCAGTGTAGGAAGAGGTAGCTTGCGGGAAACTAAAAATCTTGCTGTCGAGGGTATTCGGATGGGCAAAATAGACTCTTGCCTTTAGACCACTAGAATTTGTTGACATCCATATTTTACCATTTCCAATATATCCATTTGGGAGGGAGGTATACATCAATACCTTGGTTTCACCAGGATTAATTGTCAATGTTTGATAATTGGTACTTTTTCCATAATCCACTTCAACTAGAGTCGACATATCGATCGTATAGCCCGCATTACGAATTGCCTTTTGACCAACATCCAAGGTTGCTACCGAACTGGATGTGTTCTTGACGGCAATTCCTAGTTTGACACCACTGAGACTCGAATTATTATGATGATAAAAATCTGCCACATACATCTCGTTGCTAAGAAGCGTGGTCTCAGTTGTGTATGACCCCCCTTGTGTATTGGTAAGATGTGAGCCCAGTATTGGTTCAGGATTATTTGAATAAATATAGTAAGTCCCCATTTGAGAAAAATTAATACCGTATGTAGTATCTGGAGTGATAACGTTTGAACTGCCGTTCTTCTGCTTTTCAACATTCTCTTGAATTCGTTTTTTCAAATGTTCCGGAAGTTCTACCGGACCTTGTTCCTGAATATCCTCAAACAACGGGACCTCGACACCCTGAGGCATTTGATCCTCCCCTGAATCATTAACAGCTGCACTTGCTTGTCCTACTAACCCTGTAGCCAGGGCTAATGTAAGATAACTTGTTTTTTTAAGCATATGGCTCAACTCCCTCTACATTAATGATGGAACGAGCTTAATTTTACATCTAGTGTATTATTATGTAAATATGGTTAATTATTACAAAATATTGAATCTGATTAAAAATATATATTTATATTCTTACGTATCATTTCGTTCCTATGTGGGTGCGAGCTTTGAGATTATAGCAAATGAACCCGTCCCCATACCAAATACCCTGATTTGCGCTCTGATTGCGCTATCAGGGTATTTTCGCTTTTCACTGTATTTCTTACTATTTCATTTCTCTAAGGCAACACCCGCACCATATCCTCCGGCATCGCCTCGACGAACTCCATCTGCTCTCCCGTCCGCGGATGGACAAACTCCAAGCGGTACGCATGCAGGGCCTGCCGCTCAAGCTCCTCCATGCTCCCGCCATACAGATCATCCCCCAAGAGCGGATGCCCGAGGTAGGCCATATGGACCCGAATCTGATGCGTCCGCCCTGTCTCTAGCTGCAGCTGCACCAGTGTCCGGTCGTCTCCGCGCGCCAGCACCTTGTAGTGAGTGATGGCTTCCTGACCATCCTCCCGTACCTCTCGCTCGATGATCGATGTCTCTTTTCGCCCGATCGGCGCATGGATTACACCCTCATCTGCTTCCACGACGCCATGCACGACCGCCTGATAGGTCCGCTTCATCGTCCGTTCCTTTTGCATGCGGGAAAACTGATCATGTGCCCACTGGTTCTGCGCGATCAGGATCAATCCGGTCGTGTCACGGTCGAGACGGCTGACTGGACGGAACTTGCGATTCTCTCCTTTTGACTGCCAATAAGCGACAACCCCGTTGGCAAGTGTTCCGCTCAGATGCATACCGGTCGGGTGGACGACCAATCCGGCTGGCTTGGCGATCAACAGCACGTCGTCATCCTCGTAGCGGATATCGAGCGGCATCGGTTCTGGTGCGAGTGTCTCCGATTCCTCTTCATCGAGCGTGATCGTGATGACATCGCCTGCTTTTAATTTATAGGTTACATAGACCGTCTCACCATTGACCTGGATATCTCCGCTGTATTTGGCCCGGATCAGCAGACGGCGGGAGATGCCCTTACTGCGCTGGAGAAAATCTCGTAAAAAACGCCCCTCGTCTGTCTCCCTGGCGGTAAATTGCAGTAGTACTTGATCCATATGTGTGTCTCCTTCGACATCTTGTAGATAGTACCATCCATTATACCTGAAAAAACCAAAAAAAGACCCAAGGGGCTCATCACCCAGGGTCCTAACCGGATTCGTCTTTGCTGCTCTTGGCCGCAAGTCTCTACAGCTTGGAAGCAAACTGATTCAGTTTCTCAGACATCATCTTGATCTCCTGCACGAAGTCAAAAATGTCATCTGTTGAAGACACCTGCTGATCCCCTACTGTCACGACCTTTTCGACCGACTGTTGGATCGAGTTCATGGCCTGTCTGATGCTGGACAAGGTGTCGCGGATTTTTTCTGTGGAGGATACGGTCTCCATCGAGAGCTTGCGGATTTCACTTGCGACTACGCTAAAGCCCTTCCCCATGTCTCCGGCACGGGCCGCTTCGATGGATGCGTTGAGTCCGAGCAGATTGGTCTGATCTGCCACTTTTTTGATAAAAGCCAGCACTTCATCCGTGTTCTTCACTTCATCTTGTGCCTGTTTAGACTGCGACAGAAGGGTCTGGCTCAATTCAGCCAATCTGTCTGCACCTTGGGATACATCGGCAACACGTTCGCTGGTTTGCTGCAGGGAATGCAGGATTTGGTCTGAGATCTTGAACAGCTCGCGCTCATTTTGACGGCGGACTGCAATTCCGATTGCACCTACAACTGTTCCCTTTATCCGAATCGGCGCTGCTTTCCCGGTGAATTCAATGCCGAACACATGCTCAGGAACTTCCGTTAAAATTTCACGGGCCTCATAAACCGCTGCATAGAGTGGCTCCTCCCGATGCAGCTTTTGACCTGCCTTCGCACCGATGTTGATCTGTTTGCCCGGAAAATACCCGACGAACTTTTCACGGTCGCATACCGCAATAGACATGTCTACAGGTGATGCCGCTTGAATCAGGGGAATTACGGTGCAGATCATTTCGAATAAAGATTCCGTCGATGACAATAGAACCACCCTCTTTCTTTTATGTCGGGATTATTCTAATCATTACGATCATACTATGAATTCTGTCATCCTAAAAGACGAGAAAATAAAGGAAAAAAGTCCCCCTGAATCCAGAGGGACTTGGTCGTAACGGATCGATTACTTCGCTGCTTTCGCCGCTTCGATCGCTGCTTCGTAGTTAGGGTGTTGGCCTACAGCTGGTACGTACTCAGCGTATACCACTTTGTCGTTAGCATCGATAACGAATACGGAACGAGCGAGGAGACGGAGTTCTTTGATCGCTACGCCGTAAGCGAGACCGAAGGAGAGGTCACGGTGGTCAGAAACCGTTTGAACTGCTTCGATGCCAGCCGCACCGCACCAGCGTTTTTGTGCGAATGGAAGGTCAACGGATACAGTCAGGATAGTTACGCCTTCGAGTTTTGCTGCTTCTTCGTTGAAGCGGCGGGTTTGTTGGTCGCATACGCCAGTGTCCAGGGAAGGAACAACGGAGATGATGCGAACAGTGCCTTTGGATGAAGCGAGGGTCACTGGGGAGAGGTCGTTAGCCAGAACAGTGAAGTCAGGAGCTTTGTCGCCTACTTTTACTTCTGCGCCGAGCAGGGTGACAGGTTGATCTTTAAAGGTAGTAACACCAGTACGTTCTACAGCAGTGGTCATGGAAAAATGGCCTCCTTTATGGTTCTATCCAAAATTGGAATATGTACGTGTTTTATCATACATGATCTTTCTAACGTTTTCACTATCAAATGTGTGAAAAACTAATGTTTCATATGTAAATCTTTTGCCACAAACCGCTCCACCTTGGCGATCCGCTTGACCTCGTGCTCAAATTCATAGTCACATTTTTTGTTCAGCTCATGACAGCGCAGGACAGCATGATACAAAGCGAAGGTGAAGTTGACTTTTTTCAGCTCATAGCGGGTGACGAGCATCTCGGGGTCCAGCCCGTTGACGATCTCCACCAGATAGTTGGAGCGGTCTCGCTTGCGGACGATAGGAGCCATATAGCCCATGTGCCGCAGGATCGCACCATAGTCAAAAATCCCCTGGTCATCAAAATCAAAGGTTTCATTGGTCCCAGCCAGCCGGGAGAACATGTCCCCAAGCGTATACATAGACAAGTGCTCCGGTGCATTCATCGCCAGCACGGAGCCATCGTTATTGACAAAATACACTTTGTCACGGTAGGTAAAAATCAATTCATCCTCCGGCATCTCATCCACATACAGCCAGCGCTGCTTCGGAATCAGCATCCGCCAGATGGTCGCCGGATCAGCGTGTAAAAGTTCCATCGTTCGCTCCCTCCTACTCTCCATTGTGGGCATTCCGTGTCCGTTCCATACTGTGGCCACTTCATTATAATGGAAATCAATACCGGGTGCTTCCCTGATTCAATCCTGTTGTTGTTGGGTAAAATATCCCTTGTTATCAGATTCTGGGGTTTAATTCCGACTAATTTTGTTATCTTTAACGGGTAAATCAGTCACTTTTCGTAATAAAACACATGTACAAACTTGCGAAATTCTGTATATTTAAAAGAAACAGCAAATAATCATCAATCGATCTGACGCAGAGCCAGGAGGAGAGAAACATGCAAGATAAAAAAATTAGACGCCTGCTTGTAGCTAACCGTGGAGAAATTGCAATCCGGATTTTCCGTGCTGCCACTGAGCTTGGAATCCGTACGGTTGCAATCTACTCTGAGCAGGACAATGTCTCAATCCATCGCTTCAAAGCGGATGAATCGTACCTCGTTGGTGCTGGTAAAGGCCCGATTGAGGCGTACTTGGATATCGAAAGCATTATCGAGATCGCCAAGCGCAACGATATTGACGCGATCCATCCGGGTTATGGCTTTTTGGCGGAAAATGCGGAGTTTGCCCGTCGCTGCCAAGAAGAAGGGATTATTTTTATCGGACCTGCTCCTGAATTGATTGATGCCTTCGGTGACAAGGTAGCCGCCCGCAAAATGGCGATTGAAGCCGGCATTCCAGTCATCCCAGGTACGGAGGAGCCGATCGAGTCTCTCCAAGAAGCTATGCTGTTCGCAAAGGAAAACGGTTACCCGATCATCATCAAAGGGGTATCCGGCGGCGGTGGCCGTGGGATGCGGATCGTCCGCAGTCAGGAAGAGCTACAGGATGCACTTGACCGTGCCCGCTCTGAAGCACGCTCTGCTTTTGGGAATGCCAAGGTGTATCTGGAGCGTTATCTGGAGCAGCCAAAGCATATCGAAGTACAGATCATCGGGGATGCTCACGGCAATATCGTGCATCTCTATGAGCGTGACTGTTCGATTCAGCGCCGTCACCAGAAGGTGGTCGAGGTTGCACCAAGCATTTCTCTGTCCAAGCAGCTGCGCGAGGATATCTGTAACTCCGCTCTGCAACTGATGAAAGCAGCAGGCTACACCAACGCAGGTACTGTTGAATTTTTGCTGACTCCTGACCAGAAGTTCTACTTCATCGAGGTCAACCCACGTATTCAGGTGGAACATACGATCACTGAGCTGGTCACGGGTATTGATATCGTTCATACCCAGCTGTTGGTCGCAGAAGGCCACGCTCTGCACGGCTCTGAGATCAATATTCCTAAGCAAGAAGCAATCCCGCTGAACGGCTACGCCATCCAGTGCCGCGTCACAACCGAAGACCCGGAAAACGGCTTTGTCCCAGATACAGGCCGCTTGCTTGCGTACCGCTCTGGCGGTGGTTTCGGTGTGCGTCTCGACGGTGGCAACGGCTATCCGGGTGCGATCATCACTCCTTTCTATGATTCACTCCTGGTTAAAATCTCCACATACGCGTCTGACTTTGAGACAGCGGCCAAGAAAATGTACCGTACCCTCCGCGAATTCCGTATCCGTGGGGTTAAGACGAACCTGCACTTCTTGGAGAACGTGGTATCCAACCCAGACTTCCTCTCCGGTCTATATGACACATCCTTTATCGACACCAAACCTGAGCTGTTCCATTTCCCTGGCCGTCTCGACCGTGGAACCAAGCTCCTCAACTATATCGGCAACGTGATTGTCAACGGCTATCCAGGTCTTCATAAGGGAGACAAGAAGCCTCACTTCGAGACCCCTCGCATCCCAAAAACACCATTCTCCCAGCCGTATCCAGACGGCACCAAGCAGATTCTCGACCGTGAAGGCGCAGACGGCTTGGTCAAATGGATTCAGGCGCAAAAACAGGTGCTGGTCACTGACACCACCTTCCGTGATGCGCATCAGTCTCTGTTTGCGACCCGCGTGCGTACGTACGATCTCGCAGCCATCGCTGAAGCGACTGGCAAATACGGTTCAGACCTGTTCTCTCTGGAGATGTGGGGCGGTGCGACTTTTGACACCAGCATGCGATTCCTGAGTGAATCCCCGTGGGAACGCCTCAGCATCCTGCGTGAAAAAATCCCGAACATCCTGTTCCAGATGCTCCTGCGCGGGGCGAATGCGGTTGGCTACACCAACTACCCTGACAATGTCATCGAGTCATTCGTCAAGGAAGCGGCCCAGAACGGTATCGACGTCTTCCGGATCTTCGACAGCCTCAACTGGCTCGAAGGCATGAAGGTAGCGATCAACGCGGTACGCGAATCCGGTAAGGTCGCAGAAGCCGCCATCTGCTATACCGGCGACATCCAGGACCCAAGCCGCACCAAATACACCCTGAAATACTACATCGACCTCGCCAAAGACTTAGAAAAAGCCGGGGCCAACATCCTCGCGATCAAAGACATGGCAGGTCTCTTAAAGCCATATGCAGCCTACGAGCTGATCACCGCGCTCAAGCAAGAGATCGGCATCCCGATTCACCTGCATACCCACGACACCTCTGGCAACGGCGGCGCGATGCTGCTCAAAGCGATCGAAGCAGGCGTCGATATCGTAGACGCTGCGGTCAGCTCCATGTCTGGCCTCACCTCTCAGCCAAGCCTGAATGCGCTGGTGGCTGCTCTTGAGCGCTCCGAGCGCGAGACAGGCCTGCCGCTGGATCACTTCAACAAGTTGTCCGACTACTGGAACGACATCCGTCCGCTCTATCAGGGCTTTGCCAGCGACATGAACACCACCAATGCCGAGGTGTATGTCCACGAAATGCCGGGCGGTCAATACTCCAACCTCGAACAGCAGGCCAAAGCCGTCGGTCTCGAAGGCCGTTGGGAAGAGGTCAAAAAGATGTACGCCAACGTCAACCTGCTGTTTGACGACATCGTCAAGGTAACCCCTTCCTCCAAGGTTGTCGGCGACATGGCCCTGTTCATGGTGCAAAACAACCTCACCGAAGAAAACATCTATGAAAAAGGCAAAGAGATCGACTTCCCAGACTCTGTCATCCAATTCTTCCAAGGCTACCTCGGCCAGCCACCAGGGGGCTTCCCTGAGCGACTGCGCGACGTCGTCTTGAAAGGCCGCGACTTCTTCACCACCCGCCCAGGCGAGCTGATGGCTCCTGTTGATTTTGCCAAAGTCAAAGCGGAAATCGAAGAAAAAATCGAGCGTCCGGCAAGCGATCTGGATGTGCTCTCCTACATCATGTATCCACAGGTGTTCCTGCAGTATGATCAACAGATCAAGGACTTCGGTGATCTCTCCGTACTCGACACCGCTACCTTCTTCTACGGTCTGCGTCCGGGTGAAGAGACCGCTATCACCATCGAGCGCGGGAAAACGCTGGTCATCAAGCTCGTCGCTGTAGGTGATCTGCAAGTAGACGGCACACGTCCAATCTACTTCGAATTGAACGGCCAGCCGCGCGAAATCACCGTCCGCGACCGTTCTGCCAAAGTAACCGAAGCGAAACGCCTCAAGGTAGACCGCAAAGTTCCAGGCCAGATCGGTGCCTCCATGCCGGGTAAAGTCCTCAAAATTCTCGTAGAGCCAGGAGATAAGGTGCGCAAAGGTGAGCACCTGATCGTCAGCGAAGCGATGAAGATGGAGACGACGATTCAGGCTCCGGTGGATGGTAAGATTAAAGCGGTGCATGTGAAGGCCGGGGATACGATTGAGGTTGGGGATTTGTTGTTGGAAGTGGAATAGGGTAAAAAGTATGTTTTAATATAAAGAAGCCTTGCCACACCTCATATTTGGGTTTGGCAAGGCTTTTTGTAATGCATTATTTGACAAGTGGAAAGTGTGTTGGGTTGCGGCTGACGTGCTGTGTCCCTGATTCTTTAAACCTTGTAATGAATCCGTACTTTTCGAACTCTACGATCAAGTTCGAAAAATCATTTTCTGAAGTCTGCGTGGATTGGGAAATGAAGTGCTTGTTAATTGTTTCAAAGGTGGTTTTATTCGCCTTGATTAAGTAATTCTCACCTGTAGTCGGGTGTAGGCTGTAATATAAATAGCCGTATTTGACAAATATATTGCCGATGGCATCTAGCCCCATCTTCAGAGAATTGAGCAGTTTCCCATCGTGCGAATAGCAAAACATGGTTCCATATCGCCTGTCATTCGACTCGCCAAAAACCAGAATGTGCTCATGATCCATCGCCATTTCCAACAGGTTATTATACATCGCAGTAACCCACACTCTTGCACCAGATAGCAGATCGTATTTAACAAGATGGGTTTGATCCATGATATAAGCAGAACTGCCCCATATCATTACACCCCTTCTTGCGATATCCGTGGATGCGATACTCCAAGTGCCTATTTGATTAAGGTTCAGATCGTATCCATACAATGTTTTTGTATCATAAATATATTGAAAGAAACGATCCTTCTCCTCACTTTGATAAATTTCGCTTACCGAAAAAGCTTTTGAGCTCACTGATGCTCCTGTTACCGGATCTGCTTTGATTAATTTCTCTGGAGTTCTATAGTACGGGACATTATCCTTATCTATATAAACTAAAGATATACCTTGTGAATATACATTCGGGGGGATATCTTGCGGGGTTATTCTGAATAGAACCTGAATGTTTCCCAGCTCGTCAGATGTAAATTTTTCAAAGTAATGAGTCCCTGTGGAATTACTATAGGTTCTTAAATAAATAGAACCTGATGAATCCGCAGCAAGTCCAGTAATAGATTCATTGGTACTAAAGGTTCTCTTAAACGTTCTGTTCCGGTTCACCGTAATCCCCAGATTCTCCACAGGCACATACTGCCCCACCTTATACTTCCCCACACCGATCCCGTGATGTTTCAAAGCCTCTGTGATATTCATCTTCTCACCTCTTGTTTAGACAGGATTCATCTCGTAGACTTCGCCGTCGGTATCGTACTTGAGGGACCATGTCTCCGTGGTAGTGACGGTGGTCCCTGCTTCATCGTAATATTCGTATTTCATTGTCTGGTAGTTGCCATTGGCATCCGGGTTAGACAGCAGAGTCCGCATATAGACGGTATCGTTGGGACGTTTGTATTGGACTTCTTTGTAGACGCCCTTTGCTGTGTCTTTGGTCCATTTCGCGATCTTCAGACGATGGCTGCCGGGAAGCTTCCACGGTTGCCAGCCAGTGGAGGTCTTGACTCGGGTGAACATACCGAATCCATGGAAATCATTGGCGATCTGGAACTCCCATCTGAGCGGGTCACGGGAATGCTTCATGGATGTCAGATAGATGAAATCATGTCCGCCTGGCGGGCGGTTTTTCCCCTTGTATACGTCGTACATGCGGTTGCCCACGTCTGTAGGCAGCGTGTTGATATCTGCGTTGTCACTGAGATTTTCCGTATAGCGGCGGAGGTATTGGGTATGCGGATCACCAGTAGAGTTGTGGTTTCCTGTATGGTGGAACGTCTCAGAACCGATCCGCATGCTGCCGTTATCATAAATCTGCACACCCCGATCCCAGTTCCAGTCCTCACCATTCACGGTGCCAGACGGTGCAAATACCAAGGCATTTCCCTCAGTCTGATGATGCATCACCCATGAGAGGCGATTCGGATATTTGGAGACGAACGCATAGGTATGATTACTCTGAATCGTACCTGTAAAAGTCGCGCCAGACAGATTGGCCTTCTCATCGGAAAGCTGCTGAAGCGTCTTCACCGGCTTCTCCCACCAGTTGGCCTTGCCTGTGATCGACTTGATCATGTTGGCGAACCAGGATAAAAACTGCGTGTATTTCCCCGTATTGCCTGTCGGTGTAAGCGCCTGATCGACAGCACGGTCGCCGATGTGCGTATCCGTGACACTGCCTGCGGTACTCGGCAGGGTGCCTGTTTTCAACGCAGCGAGATCGGTGTCCAATTGCCCCAGACTTGTATCGATCTTCTCGAAGTTATCATTGAGCATCGTCTTGACATTGAATGTCTGCTTGGCATCCTCGATGGGGTCTGCCATGTACAGATTTTTATTCGGTGTGTATTGACCCATAGGTTATGCACCTCCTGCAAAGTTTTCCAATGGTTGTGTCTGAAGCTGTTCGAGTGTCATCTGTTGGACGTCTTCGATAAACAGGTAGCGGAACTCGTACTCCACTCCGAGGTGGGCGGGCTTAATCTCCTCGATGGCCCGCTTCAGCTCTTCGAGTCGCGGAGGAATCCCGATCTGGCTGGTGAACTTCACCCTGATTCGTCCGTTGAAGCTGACCTCACAATCCCCGTTGGCGTAGGCGTCGGCCACCACCTTGATCTGCATCCGGTCGATTTTGCCTGAGCCGCGCATTTTGGAGCGGATCACCTCGCGCCGCGCATCGTATGATTTGGACAGGTCAGTGGGGATGCCAAGTTCCTGCTCAAACACAACAAGGCCCCAAGTAGCCGTAGAGACGTCCAATTGGGGCATCAGGTCTTCGAGTTGTCCGTTGATCAGTTCCAGTTCAAGCTGTTCGGCTGTTTCGAACTGCTGCAGGACCCGGCTTTTTTGCATAAAAGCAGGGAGATGGTTAAGCAACGGTTACTCCCCCCAGTATCGGCACCTCGTTGTCTGCCAGTTGAATGTTGGCTGTACCGCCATTGACGAGCAGGTTGGAATAGTCGAGGTATCCATGTGTGTTTAAGATGATATTGCCGATCTTGGCGTAGCTGGGATGGATGCCGGTAAAGGAGCAGGATGCCAGATAGTCGCGGAGGTTCTCCTCTAGATTGCGGATTCGGTCTGGCTCGGCTACTGCCGGATCGGTTACCCCCGTAAATGAGATGCTGATCGTCCTAGCCACCGCACTCTCCACCGTGCAGCGCGCTCCCAGCGGTGCAACGCCATCCCCGAGACCTGTTGAGCCGGGGTCGATGTAAGCCTGCACCTGTGCGACCAGTTCGTCGCTCGCCGGTTGCTTGTTGGCATCGATGATGATGATTTTGACCGTGTTGTCACCGTTCCAGAGCGGGATCACCTTGGCATCGCCTACGCCGACCACCTCTTTTGCCCAGTTGCGGTAGTGGTGCCTGTTGCCGCTGGTAGCCGGGGTGCGGACGCGTTCGTAGTAGCGCTGGAGCAGGGCTTCATCTGTCTCGGCATCGAAGCCGTTGGTAACTGGCTCGAGGTTAGTGACAGAGGTGATGCCTTCGATTGGCATAGGGAAGCTTTTGATCGCGTTGGCCGGGACGTTGCCGAGGCTGCCAGGGAGGGTGCATTCGACGGTGGTTTGGGCCGTTCCGCCCGCCCCGATCTGGACAGCTTCCGTGACGATGTAAGACATGGTATCTGAGGCGACACGGTCTCCCTTCACAATTGGTGTCCCTGGATTACCCGTCAGAAGGATATAGGTACTGGCCTTCGTTGCCTGATTGCGGGAAATACCCGTTCGCTCATAGATGCGCTGAGCCAGCTCGTCCCCGCTGAGATTATCCAATTGCAATTTTTTTTTCCATTCATCCACTTTGCCATACCAATTGGTCAATTCCAACGAGTACGCCTTGAGTACATCTGAAATAAAACTGCCCACTGCTTTGTTAAAACGGTTATCCACAGCGGTAATCATCCGCTGAAAAATCTCTTGGCTTGTCTGACTCATACGAACTCAGCTCCTTGTCGAAATTGGTTCCCATCCCTAAGAAGGACGTCAAACTCTACAACGAGCATCGCCTTCACCTGCCGAAACTCCCAGTTGGATAGACCCATGATCATGGGATGACGGGTTAATGCCTCTGTCACCTCCCGCTTGATCTCCTCTACGAAAAAGTCTCGGTACCGCTGGAATTGATAGCCCACCAGCAATTCTCCCAGTGGTATGCCGTAAGCTTCACCCTCGTAGATTTCAAAGACATCCCGTTCCGTACGCAGGCACTTTTCTACCCAGAGTTTGATCGCATCCATGCCGTCCACTTCTACACATTTACCATCGACGAGCACGAACTCCCCTACAGCAAAGTCAAAAGCGACCTCTACACCCAACCTGTCCTGCTCGCTTTCTTGCCCCTCCTGAAAAGGAAGCTGGCTATTTTGCGGTATCACTCCATTTCACCACCCGGTTTGAAATATAGTAGAGCTGTCCATCTGCAAAAGGCTGAACCAGTACGGTATCACCGACCTTGAGCGGATCTAAGTACGTGATCTCTTCTTCCTCTGTTGTATAATCAGTGGACACCTGCAAGGATTCAATCCCATGGCTGTGCCCTGGACTCCCTCCAACTGCCGTGCTTCCTGCATTTATCTGCGAGAAGGAGAGCTTGCCTTTTGATTCGGCTTTTCGTTTGTGATCAGGCAACAGATGCTCGGCGAAGACCATGTCATCCTTGTCGAGTACGAGTCCGTCTATTTTGATCTCAATGTTTGGAAAAGCGTTGGTAACCGTCCCCAGTTGAATACTTAGAATCACAGGGTTTTCACGCTCTTTGAACAACTTTGCCCACATCGCAACCACATCGTCCATCGTTCCTGCATTTCCCATGGTCCCACCTCCTTTTTAAGCTAATTTGGTTTTCAACTGTGTCTTGTGGATTCCATTAGAGACCGTATGCGATGCGGAAAGGATGACAAACGTGCCTTTGGCTCCTGTCGAGTCATCGACAATATCAATGAGTCGCCCGGCACACAAATCGTCGTGCCCGACCACGGTAAAACTCAATTCATCCTTCACCTTGCTTTGCTCTTTCAAGTAATATCTGGCTTTTTTCTCGGCCTCCGCCTTATTTTCTTTTTCAATCGAAATATACTCTTGCAACAATCCGTATTGCTTCACGCTTTGATCATCTTTGGCTGTGGCCAGTACTTTCTCTTGGGCTGTGACGATGACACTATTTTTCATCTCTTCGATGGAAAGAGTTCGGCTCGGATCAGACAGTGTCTCCATAATCGGAATAGGACTGACATGATCAGCCAGCTTGATCATTGGTGCGATCTTCAGCTTGCTGCGTTCCTCGATATAGAGCTTTCCTTCCCGCATCTCCATCCGGTATTTCTCTTCGTATTCGCCCTGTGCCTGTGCCAGGATATCTTTGATAATCTCTGCGAGTGCCTGTCCTGTATAGATTTTGTTAATCGGGTTCTTAATCGCAGCAATACTGCCAATCGGGAACTGACGTTGATCCGACGTCAATACTTTTCGGATCGCGTCATCGGCACGCTCCCCTTTGAACTTGATCGTCAGTTTGGACTGATTGAGGTAAAAAGCCGGGTCAAGACAATGAAAGGAACGGTTATGACGACCGTTCCTTGTCTCGGTGATAATGACTCCTTGAAAAAGAGTCCGCTGGTTATGACGCAACATGATTCCATCGCCCGGCGCCGTTTCCGTGTAAGGGAAGATGCCTCCCCTATTTTCCGCCAAATCAAAATCCAGCTGCGCCCCCAACGTGTCCAAACTGCTTGACCACGAAAGATTCCCCACAGGCAGCAGGGTCTGTTTCCCGTTACGCACGAGGTAGACTTCATGACTCATCAGATTCACCCCAAAAACTTAAATTCAGATAAATCCAGCTTATACGGCACATCCTGGCTTCTGTCAGCACCATAGGTAAAATCATCGATCGTCATGGCGATGTTGATCCCAAGCTCAGGAATGACCATACGGATCGGCAGGCTGCTGTCCCGCCATTTTCTCAGTGTCTCAACGTAACTGAGCATCGGCTGATGCTCGCCCCGCACGAATAGATATGTTTCTGCTGGAAAAAAGGAGGAGATGCTGCACCGTTTCAGCTTCGATTTGCCGATCAGCTTAATTTCTCCGTATTTTTCCGTAGTGAAGGTTTCGTGGTTATTACCTGTTTCAATCGAAAATTCATTCGGCAGGACAGGCAGTTGAATCAGTTCTTGACGGTTGTTCCACGAGAGGAAAATATCCAATGGTTACGTAACCTCCTTTTGAAAATATGGAGGCAATGGGGTACTTGACGTATTTTGTACCTGCAAGTTAACCCTGTTAAATGTATTAATTAACATCGCTTCTATCTGCTTTTCATTTTGAATCTGCGGGTTATTGATGGTGAAATATTGATTGTTGACCGTTTTATTATTTTGAGTGACTTGATTGGCCGTGGACTTTTGATTGTTGTTTGTTACCCCTTGGGCTGGAGCTGTGATCGTGTTAATCGTCGGGAGATAGGAATTATCCAAATTTTTCTGTTTATTGATATAGAACTTCTCAGCGTTAAACCGGTCACTGTCATTATTCTGCGAATCAGCAATTCGGTTTTCCAGCGAGTTAAAATCTCGATCTATCCCCAACCGCCTTTGTTTATCCAATGCAGCATAATAGCTATCTGCATAATTACTGCTGCTGGCAGCAAGCGATTGTTGCATCTCTTCTGACAAAAACGGAATCTTCGAAAAACCATTTAACAATTCGAACATAAACTTGTCGAAGAGAATCTCTACTTCGAGAAAAATGCCTTTAAAGGTGTTCCCGACATTTTTAAAAGAAACACCGATTTCATGCATCTTTACCTTCCAGTTCTCAAATACCGCCATGATCTTGTCCTGATTCTGGTACACCATCACAAATACCATCCCGAGCGCAGCTACTGCCGTAATAATAACCCCGACCGGATTCGCCAACATAGCCGCATTCAATCTCCACTGTTGGATGGAGGCAAGCACAAGTCCGGCCCTATAAGATGCCCATGCCACAGTAGCAAAGGTGATCGCTGTCCCAAGACCATACATTAAGTTCGTCTGCCCCTGCAGTCCCTCCCCTTTCAACCTGTCGAAGAAGGCTCCGAATGCTTTGCCAGCATCTCTGAAGTTTCCATTCAACAGATTGGCAAAACCACGGATTGCAGGCTCTAATTGTTTGAAGGAAACCAGTAATGACCCCGCTAAAATATCGGACAGACCCTCAATGACTCCAGTCACCTGTGGCAACACATTCTGGGCAATCGCTTCAAAGAGGTTAAACAATGGCTGAAACGCCAGTCTGATGTCATCTATGATCCGGATGATGACAGGTCCGAACTTATCCCAGTTCTTGTAGATGAGGGCGCCTATCCCTATCGCGATACTAAGCAATGGATTTAATCTGTAAAAACTAGCCGCAAACCGCAAAATGACTCCCGGTAAAGACAACAATCCCCGGAGCACAATAGGTAAGCTGGTGGCAAACATACGCGGCAATATAGACAACTGTGCCATCCAGACCCGAACGGCCGGACCTATTGTAGCCATATTTTCAACCAGTAACATTGCCCCTGATGTAAGCGAAGCCATCCCCACTGTTGTGGCGATTACTGCTGGTGCAAACAGCATGAATTTGGCTATGAATTCCGTCACGCCAGGATGAGTCTGCAAGAATGCGTGAACATTTTTCATCAGATCATAAAAAGCTGAACTGATCGCAGCCAGAGTAGGCTGCATCGCTTTATAAATCTCGATGAGTGACGCCATCCCAGCCTTCAGACCTTTGGTGAAATTCCCCATCGCTCCTTTGTCGAGAGCCGCACCCATCATCTCGAAAGATTGGCTTCCTTGACTCCCCGAGGCTGTTTGTTTCTGCATGGCCTCTAGTTTTTTTCGGTCAGCCAGCGCTTTTTGAGCTTCTTCGAGGTTGCCTGAGTTCTCCTTGAGCGCGAGAGCAAGAATATCAGAGGCTTGATCCACTGTGCCTTCAACCCCTAACAGGTCTTGGATATCTTTAATCGCCTCATAATACTTCTCCGCTTCCTGAGCCTGACTCCAGACGCCAGTCTCGATGCCATCCTTTTGGTTTTGCTTGCCAAAGGCATCATAGAATTGCCATGCGCGCGTCGCCTCGACCTCCAACTGCTTGTTATCCACCTTGTGTTTGTTGACCAGATCGCTGAATAAATCACCTGTCTCGGCGTATGTCAAATTCGTCTCGACAGTGAGGTTCAGCATCTGCTTTTCGATCTCCGGCATCTCGATATCGGCAGTCAACGTGCGGGCCTGAAACTTGTTGACCATCTCCTCGTACTGCGTCCCCACTGCACTAATCCCAACGGCCACCTGGGTCAGTGCGCCTGCAAAACCCATAGCTGCTGCCGATGCATTTTGATACGCGGTCTGATTACTGGAAAACGAGATCATATCTTGTTCTTGTTTGGTGTTCCAGATCACCTTTCTTGCTTCCTGATCCAGTGCTTGGAGGGCATTCTTCGTTCTCTGATTCATTCCTTGAAAACGGCTGCCCATTCTATCGAGATTCGTAATGACACGTTCTGCTGTACGGTCCGATGTGTCCTGAAGCTGCTTTAGCCATTGATCAATCGGATCAGTCTGTGCATTCAACATTCCCTCATCCTCCTTCCTCCTCAAATAGGAAAAAAGCAAGGTCAGAGCAGATCCCCGCCCTGCCTTGCTTTCTCTTCCAGCTCCAGCATCATGCTCGCCACCATAAAGCCTGTCTGATACGCGTCATAGCCCATCAGCACATTGAGGTCCACACCTTTTTTGACGTTGTGGTGATACATGGCGAACACGGTGCTGGTTTTGATTAGTTTTTTACGTCTTCCACCAATTCGACCGGATTGGAAGCGACATCCACATCAGCCAGCTCCAAGATACGGGATGCAAGGTGAAGGATTTCCGGCACTTCAAAGATTTTGCGGACAACATCCGTGGCGTTTAACTGAGAGACCTTCAGTCCCTTGCGCAGCTCCGGATCGGAGAGCTTGGGGTCGATGACGCAGGAATAGACCAGCTTTTCATTGAGCTGCTGGTTGATTTCGGCAGAGTCGCCTTTGGAGTAGATCATCTTCGCCATGTACTCTTCCATCATCTTCTGATCCGGCTCCTGAATCGTCATGGTCGCATCGAGGCGCTTCACGTAGACCTCAGCGGTTTTCAGTTCGCGGCTTTCTTTTCCTTTGGCCTTGGCAATCAAATCTTGCATCGTCGCTTTTTTCTGTGCGTTCATGTGATAGGTCACTCCCTTTTATTCGTTACAGGTGGTTATTGGATATTAGATGGTGTCTTCGTACTCGAAGCTTGTGACGGTGAAGCGAAATGGGAACTCGCGCTCAAGCAGCTTTTTTGGTTCGAACTGAGTGAGCGTCAGCTTGGACAGCCATGCTTTGCCGATGACCGCAGTCTCGAAGCCCTCGGATTCTGGGTCGGCCAGCTGGAAGACGATTTTGAAGTAAGGGTTTTTGCCCCTCTTCCATTGCTCGATGACATCTTTGGCGATACCGGTGTTCACCTTGTAGACGGTGAAGCTGCCGGAGCCTTTGAGGCCGATCAGCTTTTCGTGCTCATCGAGGGTGTGCAGCATGTTCACCTGGGCAAACTCTGCCTCAACCTCGCAGTTAACTGCTTTGACTTCCATGATTTCTTGATCGTCGAGGAACATCTTGCCCCAGGTTCCGTTAATGATTTGACCTGCTTCCAACATGTATGGTCAGCTCCTTTTCGTATGCATTCGGGTATGCTTGATTAGATCGAAACGATAAATTGCAAATCTTCCATCGCGTCAAGCGGCTTGATCGCACCACCGACGAACAGGCGGGAACCTGTGTTGGCTGTTTTGATCTCTTGGTCAGACATCTCGGTGACATCCACACCTTTGTCGGTCAGATGCTGGCGGATGGCCGCAACGTCGATCGCTACCTTGTTGACTGCTTCACCGTCGAGTGCACCCGCATTGACGAGAGATTGCAGATAGCTGTTGACCGCACTCACGAACAAAAGCTTGTTCACGTAGGAATTTTTCATGGAGACATAATGATCGGCAAATGTGCGCTTGATATCCTCGCGGGCTTGGTCGATCACTTCGACGACAGCGATTTTGCTGAAGTCTTCTTTTTTGGTCGCGGTATAGGTCACGAGTGAGTTGATGCCGCGCGCCAGCTTGTGTTTGCGGCCGTCGAAGATGATGATCAATTCACCATTGTTGATATCTTGATCCGGTGTATCGCTTTCTTTGACCGAGATGATCTCATCGAGTGGGAAATACGTCGCAGAACGGGTAAAAGGCAGCCCAGCGAGCACACCTGCGATTCGTGCGCAGTATTCAGCAGTTGTGTAGGTTTTTTCGTCTGTTTTGATTTCATCTGTAGTGAAATTGACGATGCCCTCATGATTGCTTGCGCTGTTCGGGTAGACCGCCTTGAATGGCTTACCTGCTTCACGCTGTTCTTTGATGAATGTGACCAGTGCAGCGATTTCGCCGGATTGTGCACCCGGTACTGCGTTCCAGTTCCATTCACGCGTCTTCAGACGGTTGAGGGCTGCTGTGTAGTCGGTGCTGGCTGGATCGATGCGGATGACGAGCACCTTGGACGGCTTGCCCTTGAATACGTCACGGATGTAGCCATAGTTGGCGGTGGTCCAGTCTTCTTGCTTTACCTCAGACAAGCTCTTATAGGTGATCTCGTCAAAAGTCGTATTGGTGCTGTCTTTGAGGATCAGTGACACGATGCCTCGCTGTGAGCGCTCAACCGCTGTTGACGCCAAGTTTTGAAATACCACTTCGATTTGTGGAAGTCCCATGTTTCGTACACCTGCTTTCTACATAGTTAAGGTTAGCTCTTGCATCGGCTCGGATGTTGGATCATCCACAGCCTGTGCCCGTTCGAGGAAGGTCAAGTCAAACGATACGTTGAGTTTGCCCTCCTTGATCTCTGCCTTGGATTCGGTGATCCGAAGCTTACGCAACCGGTTCTGATCGTCGGAGTCAGAAATCTCAAGCGTTCCGACGAACCTGGTATTCAGCTTGTCGATCACGTCATAAAAGGCAAGCTGACTCACCGGATCTGTCTCATACGTCACCGTTATGGTCGTCAGCTTTTTCTGCATAGACGGCGACTCCTGTGTCACCGTATGCGGTGATAACACCATAAAAAAACAAGGCTTCACGCCTTGCTCCACGGTCTCTTCATAGACCGTCACACCGGGAAAAAGAGCGGTTATCTCGCGGCTCACCGCCTGCAGCACGTCTCGAAGCTTCATATGTCACCCCCTCCCCTCGATGGTGTGGTCGCAAAAAAAGAACCACCTGATTGGGTATCAGGTGGCCCTTCCTTTTATCTTGACACTATCATCATAGCACGTCCAAAACCAAATCCCCTGCCGTAATCCTGCCACATTCCTGCCGTGAAAACTGCCATGAATTCTTGCTTTCTCATTCCCTGATGGTTCCCCTCTACTGCCCCGACCAGCTATACTGGGAATATCCATCATCCGGGGAGGGATTCGCTTATGAACGACCAACAATGGCATACCATCATCGCATGTGACACCCGCTTCGACGGCCAGTTTTTCTATGGGGTGATGACAACCGGCATCTTCTGCAAGCCATCTTGCAAATCAAGAACTCCCCGCCGCGACAATGTGCGGATCTTCCCCACACAGGCAGATGCTATAGCCGCAGGTCTTCGCCCCTGCAAGCGCTGCCGCCCGGAAGAGACTGCCTTTTGCTCTCCTGAACAAGAGCTCACGGCCAAGCTGATCCGCTTCATCGACGATTCGTACCAGAAGCCGCTTACCTTGGGTGACATGGCCGACCACCTGTTTGTCAGTCCCTTTTACCTGCAAAAATGCTTCCGGAAAACGATGAATCTCTCCCCCTTCAAATATCTGACCCAAAAACGCGTGGAAACAGCCAAAAGCCTGCTGACCACCACAGACCAAACCATTTCCCAGATTGCCCAAGCGGCAGGCTTTCACACCAGTGCCCACTTTTCCACCGTCTTCCAGAGGGAAACCGGCAGCACCCCAAGCGACTACCGGCTTACTGCAATCACTGCAATCACTGCAATCACTACAGAGAATAACCCTAACCAGCACGGATCAAAAGGAGCATCGCTACCATGACGAGCCGCACAACACTGCCTACACACACCGCCTACTACCATTCCCTCATCGGCTGGCTTATGGTCATCGGCACAGCTGATGCGATCATCTCCGTCCGATTCATCGAGGAAGAACCGCCCACTGCAGAGGTAAACATGAACCTGCCCAGTCTGCTCCATACCTGCCTCAATCAGCTCCACGAATACTTCTGCGGCGGACGCCATTCCTTTACCCTTCCGCTCCAGTTGGGAGGGACCGCTTTTCAGCAACAGGTCTGGCATTCTGTCCAAGCGATCCCTGTCGGTAAGACCCAAACCTACCGCGACATTGCCACAACCATCGGCAACGACCGCGCCGTCCGTGCTGTCGGAACCGCCAATGGCCGTAACCAATTGGCTCTGCTGATCCCCTGCCACCGGGTCATCGGTACGGACTCCACCCTGCGCGGCTATGCCTGGGGTCTCTGGCGCAAAGAATGGCTTCTTGCCCACGAAACAGAAAAAGCATCCTCTGGCAGCTCTCACTAGCGCCTGGGATGCTTTTTCCTTTGTGATTTTTACAGTCATATGTCAGGATGTGGATGTCAGATACACTTCCGCTTGCAGCATGAACGCCAGCTTCCAGAATGCCTCTGCCTTCTGCCGATAATACTGCCGCTCACTGATCCCGATCTCGTCCCAGATCAGATAATCGACCGCAGTCTCATCTTCGAGATAACGCCGGGTGATGATTTCCCGCTGTTTTTGGCTCAATTGACTCAATGCCTGCTCTACCCGCTGACTCAGAACACGCAGCCGTTCCTCTGAATCAGCATGATATACCGCAAGCGTCTCCGTCGGCTTACCGATCTGATTGGTGTTGCTATGGACACGCGGCTCGTATAAGGACGTAATCTTGCTCTCCCTTCGGATCAGACCCAACTGTTTGTAAATCCTCACCGTTGTTAACAGCTCGATCACTCTTTTCTGGGTCGCTTTACGGTCAATCTGTAAGGTAAAAGCATGTTGTGCATTCATCTCTCTGTATGCTCCCTCCATGACTAATAATCCGCCAGAGCCGCCGACAACCCTACCCACTTTGCCGGCTATGCAGCCCTGTAGCTGCTCCTAGGATGACCCCAACAGATGTGTTGCGATGGATTACCACGCCCCAACATATCGTTGTCTTTAATATTACCCAACAAGTAGTTGGGTGTCAATAAACACAAAAACTTTTTGTTGTTTTTTCTTCCCTATCCCCAACGTTAAGTTGTATAATAGGGATATGAATGTGAATAGGGGGTACACACGTTGGCGACCTTCTCCCAGCGGCTGCGGGAACTGCGACAGCGCAAAAAATATCGTCAAAAGGATATTGCCGACCGCCTCGGCATCACTGAAAGCGCTTATGGCTACTATGAACAGGGACGGCGTGAGCCTTCTTATGAATCCCTGCAACAGCTTGCCGAGATTTTCGATGTCTCCATTGATTTTTTGTTGGGCCGTACCGATGAGCCCACCCTCAACACCAAATCACCCGCCATGCTCACTCTGGACAACCCGGAGTTGGGTCTTGCTTTTATCAGCGGCGGCAAAGACTTATCGGAAGATGAATTAGAATATCTGAAGGAAAGCCTCGAAGTATTCCGCCGGATGAAAGACCGCAAAAGCAGGGACCGTCAAGACCAATAACCTGGTCTTTCTTTTTCGGCAACCAAACGAACATACGTTCTAAGATGGAGGTATGTATGGATTTATCCTTCTATAAGATGACCTCGCTGGAAGAATGGATCACCAAGCACTACATAACACACGGTATCCTAACACCGCAAGATATGGAGATTGAGCGGATTTGTGCTTCCTTTGGCGGTGAAGTGAGCTATACCCGGATGCAGTCCCATGCGATTTGGATGGATGACGGCACCAACGACTTTTTGGTTATGCTCAACCGCAATCTGAGTGAATCTGATAGGCGAACCGAGTTTTTCCATGAGTTATGCCATCCCCTTCGCCACGGCAGCAACCAATTGCAGTCCAGCTGCTCCATGCGCAATCTGCAGGAGGGGCAGGCCTCTTCGTTTCAGCTTTATGCCTCGATTCCCTTTTTCATGGTGCAGAAGCTCTCCCTGCCCCGCTACGAACAGGATTTGATCGAGCTGTTGGCACACGAGTTCAATGTCACTCCCGAACTGGCCAGCCGGCGGTTCGACCAGATCAAGCGGCGCATCTGGCAGGAACAGCTCCACCAGTTATTTATCAGCTATATCCATAAACAAAAACGCAAGCAACCCAAGCACCAGGCTGCTGCATCCAATCAGTGACCACGATCCCAACCGCTGTCTAACGCGAAAAAACCCTCTCCCGCATATTCTGCAAAGAGAGGGTTTTTACTTTTGTTGTATATCCAACCTAAGTCCTATCAACCACAAGACTAATCAGTAATAAGACTCATTTTTTAACCGATTATTTTAACTGTTAGCACAGTGCATTATAATATAATAAATCAAAAAATGTTACAAGGAGGTGACGAATATGATTACGATGTCTCCGTATGTATTAACGATGGATCGGCTTAATCGTTATCGGCAAACTATGCATCAAGCGTCATTGAAGACGCCCCGTTTTCCTGTATCCGCGCACTCATTTCATTCTCTGTATCTCAAGCAGCAGAGCTGGTCGATTAATACCGCGATGGCGCTCACCAAGCTCCTCGAACATAACCAAGACCTGCTGGATGCTGCGCTTCAGCTGGACAGCAGCAAGCAAAACAGTGCGATCAACAGCCGGAATGCTGTCTCCTCCAACCCTGCTGCGGCAACCGTAACCGCCCAGAGCAAGGCGAAGTCCGACACCTATTCACTTAGCATCAGCCGGTTGGCCACATCTCAGACCAATCAGGGATTTTCCCTCTACAGCAATGCTCCCTCTTCCTTTGCCCCAGGACACAACACCTTTCAGCTGACAGCCAATGGCAAGGAGCACAGCTTCACCTTCTACTCCTCCCCTTATGACACCAACAAGCAAGGGCTTAACAAAATGGCCCAGACCATCAATGAACAACGCATCGGTGTAACCGCGCAAGTCGTCAATGATCAAGCGACAGGCAAAAGCCAATTGGTTCTGACAAGTGACAAGACAGGTACGACCAGTGGATTTTCCCTGCGTGATGTAGAAGGCAACAGCGTAGAGGTATCAGGTGCGAACCTGATCCACCAGCAAGCACAGGATGCTTCCTATAAAGTAAACGGTACGGCTTATATCTCCGGCTCCAATAAAGTATGGATCGGCGATGGCAAAGACGTAGAAGTCTTGCTTCACAAAACGACGACAGAACCCGTCCAGATCAACGTCGCTCCCGACCGTGACAAGATCATCAAATCCGTCAAAACCTTCGTTCATGCCGTCAACAACTTCCTCAGCTTCTTGGGTGACCAGGCCACCACTTTGGCTGAGACGCTGTACCGCAAATGGCAACGCCTCTTCCTCTCCGACACACGGGGAGAAGCATTGGGTTTGACCCGCAAGACTGACGGTTCTTTTGAGCTGGATGAAGAAAAGCTGGAAGCCGCAATCGAAGAGGATTTTGCCTCTGTCGAACAGACGCTTGGCGGTACGATCGGACTCGGTACCAAGGTACGTCGCGAGGCAGAACGGCTGCAGGTTTCTTCCCTTGGTTCTTATTCCCGTTCCTCGCTCAATCAAAACCCATATCAGACTTATATGTTGCCTAATTTATTTTATCAACAGGCGACTGCAATCGGATTATTATTTAATGAAGCTTATTAGTTATTGGTGTAAACAACGGAACAAAAAAAGTGGTATGCGCTTCATCGGCATACCACTTTTTTTGCGTTGATTCCGAAGTTAGCTGCGACCCATCAAGGAATCGAGATCTTCATGATCGTTGACACCTGTGACGATTGTGGTGGACTGGATGGTCGGCTCCTGTTGTCCGCCGCCTCCGCCCATCATGCCTTGTACTTTATCCACAATCTGCGGCACAGACTCAAGGATACGGTCGTACAGATGCGTGGAGTTCTCCAGCGGGATGGAACGGATGCCTTGCTTGCCTACCACAAGGAATGCAACCGGCGTAATGGATACACCGCCACCGCTACCGCCACCAAAAGGGTGGTCAACATCTGGGTGTGGATGATCAGCCGTATTGAATTCACTTCCACCTGCTGCAAAACCAAAACCTACCTTGGAGATCGGCAAAATCACACTGCCGTCCGGTGTCTCCACCGGGTCACCGATGATCGTATTAACATCGACCATATGCTTGAGGTTTTCCATCGTCGTCTTCATTAAGCCCTGAATGGGGTGGTCTGCCATTTGCGCACACGTCCTTTCCTTAGCTTCTTCAGAATACGAACTCCTGCGACAATAGCGTGTCCTACCCGAAAGTGAACTATACAAGTCAAGTGGGTTCGGATACTAGTATCATTCCACAACGGCTCCACACTGATACGCGGTGATTCCTCCAACGGGATATAGGCGGAAAAGAAGGAAATCACGTAGCTTTTCAGACTATAGGCAAGTCCGGTCAAGGTACCGGTGACAGCCGCATCCCCCACTCCAAAAGCCGTATCCCACTCAAACCTGTCACAGCGCATCTTACGTAACAGGGCACGGAGAATGGGATGAAAATCCTCGACATACATGAGCAGCTCGCGGTATTTTTCCAGAAGCCGGTCAATGATGGTTAAATCAATTCCGCCCTCCACCAGTTGATTCCCGGTTTCCTTTTCCTTGATTTCCGCTTTTAGCTCCGGTTCCATTTTTCCTTCCTTTTTCTTTAAGATCAAAAAAGGAACCTCGAATTTTTTTCGAATCAGACCATACCACACTTTTACATGGACATCGCACTGGTCATCTTCGCCACGCCGCAGGTACTGGAGATTTACTTCCACCGGCGTGATTATCAGAATCAGCAAAATCAACAAAAGTGCAAGCAACACCCAGAATAATATCGACCCTAATAAAGAGATCCATCCGAACAAAAAATCCCCACCCTTCGGCTTTAGTATGAGCCGATTGGGTGGGGAATATGTTCCAACTCTAGTGACAGCTAGTCCAAAATGTAAACTTTGGTGTCCTTTTGTCTTCCGTAAGCCAGACACGCTTGAAGGGAAGGCAAAAATACATCAATATGATTACTTTTCACAGCTGATCCGATGTCAGCTGCTACCGCATAGCCATATCCCTCGATGTAGAGGTGTGTGCCCAGCGGAATCACTTTTGGATCAACAGCCACCATGCCCTCACGCAGATTCCAGCCCAGATAGGCCTTGTTTCCTCCGCTGTTGTAATAGGCAGTGGTTTGAACAGTCATGACACGTTTGTATTCAAATGTAAAAGGTTTTTCACGCTTCAGCTTGGTTTGGGAAATGCGCGGTTCAAACAGATTCTTGTACGCATAGCTGGCAGCCTCTGCACGCGTCATCAGCTTTTTTGGCTCCAGATTTCCCTCGATTGGTTTTGTCAGCTTGTTGGTCAATGCATAAGCAAAATTCCGTTGTCCCCACGTATCCACCTCATCATTGTCTGGATACGCATTGAGCGTCTGGATCGATGTGGACCAACGCATGTTGTTCACGCGGCCACTGTCGCCCATCGACCGGATCAGAATCGCCACCAGCTCTTGACGCTCCACAGGGTCATTCGCCTGCAGGACAATCTTACCGCCGCTTACCTTGCCCTGAATGATCCCCAGACGAAAAGCGGTCTCCGCATAAGGAGCAAGCCAGTTGTCCGGCGTCACGTCTGCAAAGCTCATCTTCTTCACAGGCTCCGGTTCAATCCCGTTGGCGGCGAGGAAAAGCGTAAGCATCTCCCCACGGGTGATCGGTTCATTCGGACGGAAGGTTTCCGTCTCATTCATCTTGACGACACCATTGTTATACAATTCAGTAATTTCTTTCTCTGCCCAGTGTTCAGCAATATCAGTGAACGGGGTCTGTTTGGTCAGATTCGTTTCTGCTGCGAATGCCGGAGTGGCAGTCATAAGTGCCAACGACATCAGCGAGGCAAGGAACAGCTTCTTGGCCATCATCAACCTCCTATTTTTAGGTATGTACCTTTTTTTTCGTCACTTATTACCAACACGTGCAAAACCTTATGTACTATTTTACAAGATTAAAACTCATAAACAATGCATAAAACTTTCCAATCACTGATGAAGCCAGTCATACCAATGGTTTTTTCCTCCACACAAAAAGAACACCCCCGTTAAACGAGGGTGCCTTTTTCATCCACATATGCAATTATTGTTGAGCAAGTTGTTGCTCAGCGAAGCTTACGAGACGCTTGGTGATTTCACCCCCTACAGACCCGTTTTGACGGGATGTAGTGTCAGCGCCAAGTTGTACACCGAACTCAGAAGCAATCTCATATTTGAGTTGATCCAGAGCTTGGTTCGCTTGGGATACGAGCAGTTGGTTACGAGAGCCGCCGTTGTTAGCCATGTTGTTTTCACCTCCCCGCTGTTGGTAGGTATAATATGAGCGTTCAGCGGGGTTCTCATGCGTACCATTTTTTTCATACGTCTATATAGTAGTCCAGTCGAATCACTTGCGATGAAGTAATCCAACATGGGTATTGTACCCAAAAGTAATCATTCGTTACTTGCCCGATGAAGAATGACCGAATTTAATCTTTCTGAACCCAAGAACATGATAGCCACAAAGCCCACAATAAAAAACGGGAAGATACCGATGGTCGTACAAGAGGCGATGAAACCAAGCAACGGAGGCATGAACGTACTGCCTGTATAAGCCACAGCCATCTGATAGCCCATAATGGTCTGCGATTGTTCCTTCCCAAAACGAGCTGGTGTCTCATGTAACATGCACGGATAGATTGGTGCTAACCCTAGTCCAATCGTGATAAGGCCGATCAGCGAGAAGACCGATGGCAATGGCAACAGTAACAGGACGGCACCGGATAAGGCGGTCAACTGCCCTGAGCGAATCAGCGTACGATTGCTGACTTTTAACGTAATAAAGCCTGTGATGAATCTTCCGATGGTGATTCCAGCGAAAAAGAAGGAGACCCATTGTGCCGCTGTCTCTACCGGTAATTCCTTACTATTGACCAGATAGCTGCTCCCCCAAAGCCCCACCGCAGCTTCTGCACTGCAATAAAATAAGAAGGAGATGAGAGCCAGCTTCACGCCCTTGATTTGCAGGGGCTTTACTTTGGCAGACTCCCCATCACGTGAATCATGTGTTGCCTCTCCCGTCTCTTCGCCTGAAGCGACATCGCTGTTTTGGGCAACCCGGTTCCATAAAGGCAACGTCAAGAAAAGAATAACGACCAATGCGAATTGGATCCCGGCAACGGCAAGATATCCGTTTCTCCAAGATCCATCCCCTGATATAAACTGAGCCATAATGATCGGGCTAAGCGTCGCTCCCACTCCCCAAAAACAGTGCAGCCAGCTCATGTGATGTGCCTTGTAATGGGTGGCGACATAGTTGTTCAACCCCGCATCAATCGCCCCTGCCCCGAGTCCAAGCGGGATCGCACACAGGAACAACCACACCAGCGATGGAGCCAAATAAAAGCCCATCAAAGCTCCGGCAGTCATGATGGTACTGACGAGTGTCACCTTGCCTGTTCCAAACCGCTTGAGCACAGCCCCGCTGAATAAGCTCGATACAATCGTACCCCCAGCCACCGTCATAAAAAGGTAGCCCGCCGTCTCAAACGAAGCCTCAAAATCCGGCTGCATGACAGGCCACGCCACTCCCAACAAGGAATCAGGCAGCCCTAAGCTGATAAAAGCCACATAGATGATCACTAAAAAAAACGTCGCCATGTAAAATCCCACCTCTCTTTACGTCATTTTGATCATCAGATCAAGTCCGAGACTTTGTAATCCGTATAAATAATCCTGTTTCCAATCACTCACCGTAAGCCTTGGGAGATGTTCGGCCGGGACATATTTGGAGCTTCCCATTTTGATTTTTTCTAACGTCTCCTCCCCCACCTCATCCTTGCAAAAAATAAAGGTATGAGGATTCATGATAGCCGTAAACGAAGCCACCAGCCTGCTGATTGCATCGATTTGGTGGTCCTCACGAATCGTTGTTTTTTTCGTATCATTGCCATTCCCCAGAGCCTGCCCAAAATTCCGATCATCATATTGTGGAACAAACGAGATCTCCCCGGAGAAAAAAGTGCTTCCCCGCACCACGTCCCCATTAATCAGAATCCCGGCACCCGGACCATTTTGACCGGAATACAGATAAATAAGCGATTGATCGTCCTTGAAGCTCCTATGGTTGTGATATCCGAGCACGGCTGCATTCATGTCATTCTCAACAACCACAGGGATCGAAAAACGCTCCTCCATGTATCCTTTGAGATCAAAATCCTGGTATTGCTCATACCCCGGTATGAAAAAAATCCGGCCATTCTTAACCGAACCAGGCACGCCAATGGCGATGGAGCTGATCTTCGGATATTGAGCAAGGATGTCTTCGATCCAATCGGTTAGGAAGCGCAGACCATCGTCAACGAGTACACTTGCCGTTGTTCCCTGTTCCTTCCCTTCTCCCACACAATTAAAAATGGTGTAGTTGGTCTCCGTTTTCTCTAAAAAAATAGCCAAGCCCAACATGTGCTCTGGATTGTACGCATATCGTTTGGCTCTTCTTCCCCCGCTGGAATCGTCTAATCCCACTACAATCAGTTCACCGTCCTTCTCCATCTGGGTCAGGAACTTGGTTATAGTCGGGAAACTAATGCCTAAGTGATGACTGAGATCTGCTTTTGTGGCACTTCCCATCTGTAAAAGGGTGGCACGAATACCGCGGAGGATTTCTTTTTTCATGGATTTGGGAGTCGTAGATAATTCACTCATCTGGTTCACCACCTGTAATGGTATACTTTTTAAACTTCTTTAATAAGTCGCAAAGACAATATAACATACGGATTTTTTGAAAACAATGGAAATTCAATAACTACCGTTGGATGGCGTGGAGTCATAAAAAAGACCCCCTACCATATGGTTGAGAGCCTTTGAACATGAATCATTAACGCTTTAAGAACTGAGCTGCAAGACAAGCGCCATTAATCCCGTATCACCTGGATCTTTTATTTTTCACTTCGACGAGACCAGATTACAACTGGAATCAGTACTAAAGATAAAACTCCTCCAACCAGTGACAAGGTTGAATAGCTTGAACCGGCCACAATCATTCCAGATAAGCCCCCTCCTAATGCCCCTGACAAAGCAATCCATACATCTACAGAACCCTGTGTCTTAGCCCTAGTTGATGGTGAAGTTGCATCTACAAGAATTGCGGTGCCACTAATTAAACCAAAATTCCAGCCAAGTCCAAGTAAAGCAAGTGCTGTAATGAGTACGGCTATCGAATCAGCAGGTCCCATAGCAGCCAGACCGCCAGAAACAAGTAGCGTAACGGCAGAAGCAGCAGCCATAACAGCACGGCCCATTTTATCAACAAGATAACCCGTTACTAAAGAAGGTAAAAACATAGCACCTATGTGAAATCCAATCACAAGCCCTACTTCTTTCAAACCATGTCCATGGTGTCCCATATGTATAGGTGTCATAGTCATAATTGCCATCATCACAAATTGAGTCAGAACCATTACGGCTGCTCCTGCAAAAATACCTCGCCTGTTTATCGATGACAAATCAGAATGTTCCTCTACACGTAAATTGCCGGTTGTTCTTTGAGCTTCTGATATTGCTTTTGCAACAATAAAGGGATCAGGACGAAGTGAAATGAATAGAACGAAACCAGCAAGTATATAAGCTGCAGCAGCTAATATAAATGGACCAGCTAAAGCAGGAATTCCTATGGATATAGCAAACTCACCCATTACATCCACCAGGTTTGGACCTGCAACAGCACCGAATGTGGTGGAAACCATGGCCATACTAATTGCTTTTGCCCTTTGCCTTGAATGTGCCAAGTCAGTCCCTGCGTAGCGTGCTTGTAGATTTGTAGCCGTTCCAGCCCCGTAGATAAGCAGTGAAATAAATAAAAGCAGAATGCTGTTTGTTAATGCTGAAATGACTACTCCAACGGCACCGATCCCTCCAGCCAAAAATCCTGCCGCAAGCCCCAAACGACGTCCAAATCGCTGAGAAAGTCTTCCCACAAGTAGTGCAGCCCCTGCTGATCCTAAAGTAAATAACGCTGTAGGAATTCCCGTTACACGATCTGAACCTAACATGTCTTGGGCTAGAAGTGCCCCCACTGTTACTCCTGCTGCAAGTCCTGCTCCTCCAAAAATTTGAGATAGGACAACAACCATTAGTGTTCTTTTATATAGTTGTTGTTGTTTTTCTGGAGAACGAATGTAGCTTTGTAACCAATCTGATTGAGCGTCCAACACTTTTACATTCTCTTTACGAAACACAATTGAACCTCCCTTTCTAAAAAGCAAATTTGATTTCTCACAATCCTCCCACTAGATTTGAATCATCATAGCACGCACAAAAAAGCCATACAATAAGTTAATTGTATGGCGAACAATATTAGGTATGATCGTTTAATAAACGTTGAAGGATCCTTAATCCCTGCTCAAGCTCCCCGAGCGTTTCTGGTGCACAGACAGACACCCTTACAGCCCGCTCTGGAGAACTGTTTCCAACTACAAAACGTTCAGCCGCATACACTTGTACCCCATGCTGTGCAGCTACCCTTTCAAATTCAGCACCTGTAATCTTGCCTGGTAAGAGCAACCAACGAAAGATGCCTGTTTCAGCACCTAAACACGTGTAGTCCGCCAAATATCGATTTACGATTTGGTTTCTGCGAATGGCTTGTTCCCGATGACTCTGAATTAAGACTTCAAATTGATTCGATACAATCGTACGTGCTGTCAGTTCTGCTAATAACGGGGAAACGGATATATTTAAATTATAAAGTGCCTTTGAAATTGGCTCCTTGAATTGACTCGGCACTGCTACATAGGCTAGTCGTAACCCCGGTGCCAATGCTTTCGATAGACTAGCAATATAGATAACCTGTTCTGGTGCAAATGATGCGACTGCTGGGAGTGGTTTTTCGCCCAGGAGATGATACGACGCATCTTCAATAATGAACTGATTATACTTTTTGGCAATTGCTGCAATCATTTTTCGATTCTCGACAGACATAAAGGAAGCGGTCGGATTATGATAATCCGGGATCAAGTAAATGCCCTTAATATTGTCATTTTTACACGCATATTCAAAGGCAGTTGGACTCATTTGATCGTTTTCTGATTTGATCGGTACGATTTGCACACGAAGCATCGCTGCAACCGTTTTTAAACCCGGGTACGTATGTTCATCAACACCAATGCGATCTCCAGGCTGACAAAGACTCGCCAGTGTGGCTGCAATCGCATTTTGACCTCCATTTGCAAATAAAATGTGATCAACTGTTGTTTCAAACCCACCTCTTCGGATTAGCTTTACAGCCGCATCCTTTTGCCATAATCTTTCGCCCGCTCGACCATAACCAAACCATTTTTCATAATCCGTCTCTTGCAGCATACTTTTCAGCTGGAGTAGTAGTGGCTCGAAAGAAGCATTGTCTGGTAGTGTTGCTCCCATTTCAATTAAATGCTTCGGCTTCGTATCCTCAAGTAAATACGCATTCGATAACGCATCATACGATATAAATGTGCCACTTCCAACCGTTGCACTTAACAAGCCCTTTAACTCACACACTTTAAACGCTTTTGAAATGGTACTCAAATTTAAATCTAAATAATCGGCCAGTTCTCGCTGTGGAGGAAGTTTTGTTCCAGGTAATAAAACTCCGTTTAAAATATCCTGTTCCAATTGCCCTGCGAGTGCTTGATAAATTGGCTTTTTCGTTTTATCAATCGATGGCTTCCAGCTCATCGGATAGTTTTCAAAAGAATTAATCGGCATGATATGCATCCCTTTTTATACATTTTTTAATGAAGCTGCCTCCTTCATTATAACCCTTAGACCCTTACTTGCACGAACCTGCCACATCTGTTCAACGAGGAAATCAACATCATTGTTGAACATAGCCTATAAGAAAAGCCCCTCTCGGATAAGAGGGGCAAATTTATTACGTTCACACATACGCCTCTGCCAACACCAGATCAGCCGTCCGATAAGCCGAATCCGGCATGCCCAGCCGGCTTGTCCGCAGACACAGGTTCTCCCACTGGGCTTTTTCAATCTGCCAGCGGTTTAATATCGTCATGATCTCATCAATACTGGTCGCTTGCACAGCTACCCCTTGGTTCTGCAGGAATTCACTGTTCTTCTGCTCTTGTCCAGGAAGTGGCTGATACAAGATCATCGGTGTCCCCATCGCCAGACTCTCTGCGCAGGTAAGCCCACCTGGTTTGGTGATAATCACGTCAGCGGCCCCCATCCACTCCCACATCGAAGAGACATAGCCCAAGAGATGCAGACCGTGTGGAGATAGATCCCCGCTGTATTGTTCCCGCAGACTCTTCAGCAGCGCCTGATTGGTCCCAGTCACAACGACGATCTGTGTCGGCCGCCCAAGCTGGAGCAGACGCTTGACCAGCGGCTCTACATCGCCATACCCCGCCTCACCGTTGCTTACCAGAATCGTAAACATATTCGGCTTGAGTCCAATCGCCTCTTTCCACTCCTGCTTTTTGCGTCCCCGTTCTTTGGCAAATCCGGTACGGACAGGTATCCCATTCACATAGATTTTGCGGCTGTCCACACCGAACCGCTCCTCTAATTGCTTGCCCATCTCCTGATGCCCCACCACATAAAAATCAATTTCCGGAGACACCCAGAAGCTGTTCACATGAAAATCGGTCATGACACTGCCCAGGCGAAACGGTGTAGCAGCCCGCCGCTTCGCTTCCACCAGCGCAGATAAGCAGTACGCATGGGTACAGACGACCGTATCAGGCTGCTCTTGTTCGATCACACGGCGTGACAGCTTGCGCCCAAGCACCTTGCCTAGTGGACGCTTGAGGGCACGGTTCCACGTCTTATCCCGCTTATACAGCCAGTTCCACAGCCCTGGAGCGTACCGCAGACTGCTCATATAGGAAGCCCGCGATACTTGCCGAAGCAAGGGACTTGCAACATCAAGCCCACCGATAATCTGTACATCATGGTGCGGGGAGCGTTCACCAAGCGCCTGCTGCAAGGCATGGGCCGCCATCTTGTGGCCGCTGCCCGCCCAATCCTCCGTAAAAATTAAGATTTTCTTGTTCATCAAAGAGTGTCACCTGTTCTTGTTTAGGATAAGTAACGGTCAAATAATTCCTGTCTGCTCATGTAAACCCGTTTGAGAGAATAATCCTTTTCCCCCCGCCGAATCCGCCTGATGCCATCTGGATGGATCATCATCATCATCAATCGCAGATACCAGCGCTTATAGCGAAAGAACCAGCGTTCCGGCACAAATGAAGTGGTAAATCCCAGCGGCTCCACCCCCCGGTGCAGCATGGTCGTTCCGACGATTCCCTTGATCTCATCGCGGCGTGGATGGTCAGCGATCATCTCGGCCAGCTGTGGTAACGAATCCCGGATGTGCCGGCGAAGCATCAGAATGATCTTGGTGTCATTTTCGATATCCTTGCACAAGGTCGCAAAATAATAATTGTGAATATGCAAGCGCAAGATCAGATCACCACGCTCAATTCTCAAGCCATCATTGCTGTCAAGCGGCTCGCCCCGATAAGGCAAAAGGACAAAGCGGAAAATGTTGCTTCCTTTTTCCACATACTGAAGGCGGGTGCACCGAAAATAAATGGCGTCCCATACACCCCATAAGGAAAGAATGGCAATATTCATGACCAATCTGATCCTTTCTCTTACCGATTTTCTTCCCATAGTATTTCCCATCCAAGTCCAAACATGCCAAAAGGGACGCCGTTAGGACGTCCCTTTTTTTCTTCTTTTTTCCATATGAACCTTACTTATGTCCGTCTGAAAACTTTACCTGCGGCCACCACTGCACAGGCCCCGATCAACGGCACCCAGGCATGATTCCAGATGTATGTGTTGGCTATTTCCCAGACGTACGGATCCTCCAGACACATCTCCAATGCTGTAAAGGACAGAATCCCCGAACCGATGTAGACCAGTGCCGGAAACCGGTTGATGAGACGGGCAACCATGCTGCTGCCCCACATCAACAGCGGGATGCTAAACCCAAGACCAAACAGCACCAGCATCAGATTCCCATGGGCCGCTCCACCTACTGCCAGCACATTGTCCAGACTCATAATGAAATCGGCCAGAATGATCGTTTTGACCGCTTGCCCCAGACTTTTGCTGTACGCCACATCATTGGTCTCCTCTTCATCCCCTATGATCAGCTTAAAAGCGATCCACAAGAGCAAAAGACCGCCAATCGCCTTCACGAGCGGAATGTCGAGCATCCACGTAGCCATGGTGGTCAGGAGTACCCGAAGCACCACCGCCCCAACCGTTCCATACAGCACTGCTTTTTTCTGCTCCTTGGGCGGCAAGCCCCGGCAAGCCATCCCGATCACGACCGCATTATCACCGCTCAGCACCAAATCGATCATGAAAATATGAAAAAACGCAATCCAAAATCCTCCGTCCATTGCGGCCTCCCAGCATGATCCGTCTCATCTACAATCTATGCTGACAAGCACTGGAACAGAAGAGCTTTTATCCTCTTTTTCCCCACAGATGCTCGATCACGCTCTGCATCATCTGCGGGACTACCTCCAGAGAATAGGTCAATTCTACCCGCTCCCATTTTTTATGGGCATCAAATCCGTACGGTCCGATATTGACAATCGGTAGATTGAGCTTACGGATCTCATCGAAGGGAACGGTGTGTCTGTTGCCCCATGCAGGCATGTTGGCCGTATAGCCCTCGATTCCTTCCTCATCATCGCTTAGCGCCACGAAGCTCATATCCGAAATATATGGGAAGAACTGGCGGATTTCGATCGGATTCGCATACTCCTTGCTTGCTTCTGCCACCGCATACTCCACCGCGCGCTGCAGTCGCTGATCCCGCTCATTTTCTGTCGAGAGCGCGATCCGTGGCGAATACAGGGAGGAGTAGAAGATGATGCAAACAGGACTTTTGTCGTCATCCAAACGGTTCAATTCTTCCACCAAGCGACAGCAGTACCAGCGGATATCGACATCGGTCTTGTTCAATTGATCCATTTTTTTCGTCAAGGCTGCCTGTACGGTTTCATTGCCCAGACGATCCGTTACATAAGCCAGATACTCCTGATACGTATACACACGCGGCACAAGCGTAATCTCGCGGGCGGACTGGCCGATTTTTTCACAATAACGCAAATACTGCTCCCGGTATGACCCGATCGCCCGCTCAAAGGCACGGGTCGCACAGTCTCTCAGCTTCTCCATCACTTCCCGCGGAGACAGGGAATGCACCAGGAAGTTATAATACACAAACCCGCCAAGCGGTGTCTGCACATCATAATACGGCTTCAAATCCGTCTGCTTCAGACTGACCGGCGGAGGCGTCACCTCGCCATACATCTCATCACACAGATCGGTATTGTAGTCGATCTCCCGTGTCAGCTCAGACAGCACCAGGTTCGGATCAAACCCATCAAAAGCCTGTCCCACATGCGTCTCCTTGCCCGTCACATAAAAAGAAGGCAAGAGCTTACCGACCGTCCCCATATACACATAACGGTTCGGATCATCCTCATAGCGGGCTGTCACAAAATCACTGTTAATCGCCGCATTGATCACCAAGCCCTCTTGCTCCGCCACATTGTTCAAAAACGGAACAGCAGATAAAATGCCATTGGAGCTGTCTTCCTCATCGCACTCCGCGACCAGCATCAGGTTCCCCTTCATCTCATCTGCATGCTCACTGTAATAGTGCAGAATAGACAGGTTAGCCGCCACCCCGCTCTTCATATCCAGAGCACCACGACCAAACATCCAATCCTCATCCTCCAGATGCTTCACCACTTGCGGCAGCTGCTTCGCCTGTTCCGGCAAATCCGCCATCTGCTTGCGCCATGCCTCTTTTAACTCATCCGGCTGTGTCGCCAATCCTCGCAGCTGTCCATAATCTTCAATCCCAACCGTATCCAGATGCCCCACCAGCAGCGTGGTATCTGCCACGGCAGCTTGTCCTACCGATGTATCTGGCTCAGCCTTAACCAGCGCCACCACATTATAGCGCTTACGTCCTTCCTCCCGATTCTCGTCGGTCGGCTGCAGCCACAGACGCTCGGGATGACGCTGAAAATACGTCCAGCCACGCAATTCTTCATATAATTTCTCAGCAATCGTTGCTTCCCCCGCTGTATTGACAACGCTTTCAATTTTAACCAGCCACTCTGTCCATTTCCTAAGTTGTGTACGCTGCATCATAAAGCTCCAATCCTCCCTTGTCCCATGAAAAAATTTCTACTCTCTTCATTCGGCTTTTCCCGTTCGACTTCCTCCTACAAAGCCCCTGTCATCTTTCGCAAGCTTGTCGTTTTTTGACTAACGATAATGTAAAATTAAGGATAATATAACCTTGCTTTTTCGTTAACCCTTTATTAGGATAAAAAAGGGTGAATTACAAAATGATTATGAGTAAAACATTAACCTTTGAACACGTATTGAAGCGAATCATACCGTTAGTCCCTAACATTTCCGTTATATGGAGTCAGAATGTCCGCCAATCGCTCGGACAAGAGTTGCCTTTTCCACATACCTATATGGACTATTGGTCTACCCTGATCATCCGTTCCCTGACCGAAGACGTCAAGGATGACATCCATATCTGCTCGCTTGCGATCGGGAATTGGCTCTGGACGCATAAGACACCGATCTCCCTGCTCTTCCGCATGGTTCATCTCTATCGTACCGCCTTCTGGGAAGTGGTCCGTCCTGCGCTGCCCTTTACCTCATTCTCTTCTCCTGACTTCGTGCAGCTCGAACAACACATCGAAGACACCATCCATGACGCTGTCTCTCTAGCCATCCATTATTACGAGCAAAAATACCAACACGAGCTCCAAGAAAAAGACCAGACCATCCATTTTCTCAATAATGACAAGCTTACGATTCTCGATAAAATTGCTGCCAATCTGGCTCACGAGCTGCGCAATCCGCTCTGTGCCATCGAAGGCTTCCTCAAGCTGATCCGCGAATCGACCCAAGGCAATCAAGAGCTGGAGAGCTACATCAATGTCATCCTGCACGAGTTTGAAAGCCTGCACCGCCAGATCACAGGCTTTCTCAGCTTTTGCAAAAAACCGATTCTCGACGAGGTCTTCCAACCTCTCCACATCACGGACCTGCTTCAGCAAGTCGAAGGACTGCTTACCCCCCGCCTTCACGCAGAGAGCGTCACCCTGCAGCAGGACATTCAGCCTTGTACATTTTATGGATATGAAGCCGGGTTATTACAGGTTCTTACACACTTATTCAACAACGCCATCGATGCCGTCGGATGCAACACGGACAAACGCATCAGCCTGATCGCCTGCCATACGGACGACGTGCTCTCCATCATCGTCGCCAACAACGGGGAACCGATTCCCCATGAACTGCAGAGCAAGCTGTTCCAGCCCTTCTTTTCCACCAAGGACGACAGTACCGGCATCGGTCTCTCCATCTGCAAAAACATCATCGACAAGCACCAAGGAACGATCGCCTGTCACTCGACCCCGGAGCAGACCCAGTTCCTCATCCGACTCCCCCTGCATACAACCAGCCACATATGAAAAACCTCCTGACGATCCACACAGGCCGCCAGGAGGTTTTTCTTTTTTCACCGGAAGAAGCTCGACATCATGTCCAGCACACCCGGCACCGGATTAAAACGGTTCAAGCTCTCTGGATTGTAATACGTATACGTCTTCACAGCAGGCGTCTGCTCTGGCGTGTCGGTCGTCGGGTCACTACATCCGGCCGCCACCAGCAATACCACACCCGCCAGCACGGCCCGTATGGATTTTTTCATGAGGGTAGCCTCCTGTCTGTCAGCCTGATCAACAGCCTTCCCCTTGGCCTTTTCTGATAGAGCCTGTCCTTATTCTTTGCATCTGTGTTCATCTGGACCCAGAAAAATGCTGGCAAACGCAAAAAAACAGCGTCACATCGAACGCTGTCTCATTACTTATGTATGGAGCGGGTGATGGGAATCGAACCCACGCGACCAGCTTGGAAGGCTGGAGTTCTACCATTGAACTACACCCGCATGTTGATGGTGCCGAGGATCGGACTTGAACCGATACGGGAGAAACTCCCGACAGATTTTAAGTCTGTTGCGTCTGCCTATTCCGCCACCCCGGCAGAAGTAAAAAATGGTCGGGAAGACAGGATTCGAACCTGCGACCCCTTGGTCCCAAGCCAAGTACTCTACCAAGCTGAGCTACTTCCCGACTGTTGTCTAAATATGGCGTGCCCTGAGAGATTCGAACTCCCGACCTTTTGATTCGTAGTCAAACGCTCTATCCGGCTGAGCTAAGGGCACAAATAAAAATGGAGCGGACGAAGGGTCTCGAACCCTCGACCTTCGCCTTGGCAAGGCGACGCTCTACCAATTGAGCTACGTCCGCATGTATGAGTAAAAATGGTGAGCCATGAAGGACTCGAACCTTCGACCCTCTGATTAAAAGTCAGATGCTCTACCAACTGAGCTAATGGCTCATACATAAGTGGTGGGGAGAGACGGATTCGAACCGCCGAACCCAGAGGGAGCAGATTTACAGTCTGCCGCGTTTAGCCACTTCGCTATCTCCCCACTATGTGATTAAAGTGAAAATGGTGCCGGCGATAGGACTTGAACCCACAACCCCCTGATTACAAGTCAGGTGCTCTACCAATTGAGCTACACCGGCATATGTTGTTATCTCTTCGCCTTATCTATTGAAAGATAATGGCGGAGCTGACGGGACTCGAACCCGCGACCTCCGGTGTGACAGACCGGCGTGAACTCCAACTTCACCACAGCTCCATATTTGGTTGCCCCCTGCGGGGACTCCAGATCTCATCTGATCGAAGAAGCTGATTCGACGTAGTACAGATGAAAATTAAAGTTGCGGGAGCAGGATTTGAACCTGCGACCTTCGGGTTATGAGCCCGACGAGCTACCGAGCTGCTCCATCCCGCGTCAATATAAGTGGTGGAGGCTGACGGGATCGAACCGCCGACCCTCTGCTTGTAAGGCAGATGCTCTCCCAGCTGAGCTAAGCCTCCGTATAGATGGTGACCCGTAGGGGATTCGAACCCCTGAATGACAGCGTGAAAGGCTGCTGTGTTAAACCGCTTCACCAACGGGCCAAGAATGAATGGTGCTCCCGACAGGAATCGAACCTGCGACCTCTTCCTTACCATGGAAACGCTCTACCGACTGAGCTACAGGAGCATGGCTCCTCAGGACGGACTCGAACCGCCAGCCTACCGGTTAACAGCCGGTTGCTCCACCATTGAGCTACTGAGGAATAGTGTTGTGTGAACCGCCTCTTGGCGGCGACTTAATTAGATTATCACACTGGCTTCTAAATTACAAGAGGAAGTTTATGGTGATGAATCTTTTCTTTTGTCTGTGCCGAAGCGACAAAAAGTAATATAGCAAAAATCGTAACCAAAAGTCAATAGCCTTTTTCGGTGGGAATACTCTCCTTTTGAACCGTGCACATTAACAGATAAAAGAGGCAGGTGAATGAGATGTCCAGAAAGACCAATGATCCAACGTATGGTGAGCAGAATTTCAGTGAGCTTTCCACAGTCGAGTCCCAGCGTAATGAGATTCTGCAGGAGGAGTTTCCTGAGGGTCCGTATGGGGCGACGACGAATGCAGAGCGACTGGGAAAAGCAACTGGCTGGGAAGAAGGTCAGCACTCCACCTCTACACGGTTTACGTATGAAACCCGTAATCTCCACGAGAACTTGTCGCGTCGTTACCCGGTTTCGCATCCTACACATGATGAGCCAGGTAGAGACAAGGAAGATCTGTAGACGATCGATGGCATGAGAGAAGCCACGCCCCACTTCTATTACACGAAGCAGGGTGTGGCTTTTTTGTCTGTACGAATGCTGGTGTGACAAGGGACTGCACAATGCACAATTCCGGTCTATTCGGCTTTGACGACACGGCTGGTCAGCGTGCCGATCCCTTCGATGGTGACAGAGATTTCGTCGCCTGGCTGCAGTGGTCCTACGCCGGACGGGGTGCCTGTCAGGATGACATCCCCTGGGAGCAGGGTCATGACAGAGGTGATGTGCTCGATGATCTGCGGGATTTTGAACACCATTTGGTTGGTGTTGGAGTCTTGGCGGACTTCACCGTTGATCGTCGTGGTGATGCGCAGATCATTGTAGTCCAGTTTTGGTGCGATGGCCGGGCCCAGTGGGCAGAAGGTATCGAAGCCCTTGGCACGGGTCCATTGTCCGTCTTTTTGCTGGAGGTCGCGGGCGGTTACGTCGATTGCGCAGGTAAAGCCGAGGATATAATCTTCGGCGTCTTCTGCTTTGACGTTGCGTGCTTCTTTTTTGATGATAACAGCCAGCTCGCCTTCATAGTGAAGGTTTTCGGTCTGTTTTGGATAGACAATCTCTTCACCGTTGCCGATCACAGCGGTAGATGGCTTGAAGAACATCAGGGGTTCTGGTGGAACCTGCTTGCCCATCTCTTCAGCGTGGTCCTTGTAGTTGGTACCGATGCAGATGATTTTGCTTGGGGTGCATGGTGTCAGTACGTTGATTTCTTCATAAGACAGCTCAAGCCCCGTCATGACCGGCTTGGTTGTGGTTCGCTTGTAGATGTCGCCTTCGATGACACGTACTTTGTTTTCTTCTTGCACATACCAGCCGTGCTTGGTTTTGCCGTTGCGTTCGTAGCGGATAATCATAGGATTGATTCTCCTCCCCTGTTGACTTTTTTCTATAGAGATGGCAGAGCTTGTGGGTTAAAACAGATCGACGACGGTTTCGTGGCGTGGTTTGGTGGTGATTTCTTCGATTTCGGTGCGTTCGACGGCATCATTCACAAGCGCTTCGATGTCGAGGACAGCTTCGAATTTTTCACACAGGTCTACCCGTGGACGGGTGACTGGGTTTTTCGGGGTGAAGATGGTGCAGCAGTCTTCATACGGCAAAATGGACAACTCGAAGGTGTCAATATCACGGGAGATTTTGGTGATCTCGGTTTTGTCCATGGAGACAAGCGGGCGCAAGAGCGGAATGTTGATCGGATTGTTGATCGCATTCATGCTCTCCAGCGTCTGGGATGCCACTTGGCCGAGACTTTCACCGGTAGCGAGCGCGAGCGCACCCGTTTTCTTGGCGATGCGTTCAGAGATGCGCATCATGAAGCGGCGCATGATGGTGATAAGGTAGTCTTCCGGGCAGTTTTGACGGATAGAGGTCTGGATTTCGGTGAATGGAACGACGTGAAGCTTGATTTTGCCTCCCCAGCGTGTGAGCTTGTGAGCGAGGTCGCGGACTTTTTCCAGGGAGCGTTCGCTGGTGAACGGATAGCTGTGGAAATGGATCGCTTCGAGCGTAACACCGCGCTTGAGCATCATCCAACCGGCTACGGGGCTGTCGATCCCACCTGAGAGAAGCAGCAGGACTTTGCCGCTGGTACCAACCGGCAGACCGCCTGCCCCTGGAATACGCTGGACGGTGATGAATGTCCCTTCTTCGCGGATCTCAACCTCGACATTGGTGTCGGCGTTGTGCAGGTCTACCTTGATCCCTTCCACTTCGCGCAGAATCTCGCCTGCGACGGAACGGGTCACTTCATTGGAGGACATCGGGTAGCGCTTGTCAGCACGACGGGTGTCGACGCGGAAGGTTTTGGGCTGTGGATCGAGAGACTTGATTAGCTCGACAGCCCCTTTGCGCATGGCTTCATCATTTTGCTCGACTTGAATGGTTGGACTGAGGGACGTGATCCCAAAAATGCGTTGCAGGCGCTCCATGACCTCTGTGGCGTTTTCGCCGTTGAGCTTAACGTACATGCGGCCATATTTGCGGAATACTTTTACCGCATGAAACGGGCGCAAAATCAGCTTGACGCTTCGTTGCAGGGCTTCTTCAAATGTGTCGCGGTTTTTTCCTTTAAGAGCAAGTTCGCCGTAGCGAATCATGATTACATCGTAATTCATCGCTGTCATCCTTTACACGTTCATATATGGTCGAATGTTTTTGACGCATTCGTGGAGGGCGGTTATGAAGGCTTCGATCTCCTCCAGCGTATTTTCCACCCCGACGCTGACACGGATTGCGGAGAGGGCTCGCTCTCGCTTCATTCCGGTAGCCATCAGGATGCGGCTTGGTTCATCGGATTTGGTGGAGCAGGCTGAGCGGGTGGAGACGAGGAAGCCTTTGTCCTCAAGCGCATGCAGCAAGACCTCTGCTTTCATACCGGGAACCGAAAAGTTAACGATATGTGGAGCCGTATCCTTTTCAGGTGTGTTGATCACCAGAGAAGGAATGTCGCTGATCCCCTCGCGAATCCGCTTGGTCAATGCTTCGAGTTTGGTGATTTCTTTGCCCCGCTTCTCTTCATAGATGCGGATCGCTTTCGCCATTCCGGCGATAGCTGGGACATTTTCGGTACCGGAGCGGTAGCCTCCCTCTTGTCCACCCCCCGCAAGCAACGGATGCAGCAGGAGATTTTCCCGCTTGGCGAGGACTCCGATACCGCGTGGGCCGTGGAACTTGTGTCCGGACAGGCTGAGCAGGTCAATCCCCCACTCCTTCATCCGGATTGGCAACTTGCCGAAGCTCTGCACCGCATCTACATGAAACAGGATTTTGGGGAACAATTTGAGATACGTGCCAATCTGGTTGATCGGCTGGACCGTCCCCAGCTCGTTGTTGGCGTGCATGATCGAGACGAGGATGGTATCTGGGCGGATAGCCGCCTTGAGATCTTCAAGCGATACCTGACCATCCTGATTGACAGGCAGGTAGGTGATCTCGAAGCTGAATGACTCCAATTGTTTGCAGACATCATACACACAGGGGTGCTCGATCTGGCTGGTGATGATGTGCTTGCCGCGTTCTTGGTATTGAAAAGCGACGCCTTTGATCGCCGTGTTGTTGCTCTCTGTGCCGCCAGAGGTAAAAATCACCTCGGAGGGCTTGCATTGCAGGGCATTGGCCACAATCGAACGTGCCTGTTTGAGCACGGACTCCGCTTCGACACCTTTGCGATGCAGGGACGAAGGATTGCCGTAGTAGTTCTCCATCGTCTTCTTCATCACATCGATCACTTCGGGATAGGGTTTGGTTGTGGCACTGTTATCAAGGTAAATCACGAAAGACACCCTTCCTCATGCTGCGAGTTGGTAAAAATTCTACCTTCCATCATACCATATTGTTTGTTTTAGCTACCACCTTCATGCCATGGGATATAGGCAGAAAAAAGTTTTCACATTTCTTTAACAATTGTAACCGCTTACAGTTTTGTTTGCCTGTTTACAGGTTTGATTAAACTTGTTAAAATGAACTTAATTGAATTGTCAGAAAATTAGATAAACATAAAATGGATGAATCGATAAGGAGAGGAACAATTATGACAAGAGTAATGATGGATGAGAAATTGAAGCAGATGGAAAATGAATTGAAGCACCTTCGTAAAGAGCTGGAACGCATGAAAAAAGAGTCCTCCAATCAGTTCGAGCGTCAAGATACGGACTGTTACCTGACCGAGGTCTATAACTAATCATAATGCCAAAAAGCCCGGGCGTTCCCGTGATTCGATAGAGAATCATGGGGGCGCTCTTTTTCTGTTCCCATTTGGATGTAGTAACAACTTTAACTGGAATGAACTCCCTCTACATAACATCGTTATTTCTCACGATAAACATAGTGTGGAAAGACATCAGAAGATTTGACACCAAGGAGGAAAACATCATGCTATCTCACCGCACTTGGAAACGCCTTACTGTACAAGCTGTCCTGGCAGGGGCCCTTCTGCTTCCTGCAGCTGATGCATTCGCTGCAACTGTGACTGTACAATCCGGTGATACCCTGTACAAAATCGCTACGACCTATAATCTGACGGTTGATCACCTGAAAATTGCAAATGATCTGACCAATGATTATCTTGTTACAGGTGATACCCTCTACATCCCGCCACAATCTAAAATCTATACCGTTGTAAGCGGCGATACTCTCTGGAAAATCGCAACAGCTCACAACACCACTGTGGCTAAGGTACAGGAAATCAACCCGCACCTGTCCGATTCTCTCTTGGTTGGGGACAAGCTGTTGATTCCGCTTGCCACCACCTCTACGACGACTCCCACCACTCCAACCGCTCCAACTGCACCGTCTACCAGCACGCCTGCACCTGCTGCCAACTCCTTTTACACAGTAGTCAGCGGTGATACGCTCTGGGGAATTGCGAACCGTTTTGACATTACCGTGCAAGAGATTATTGATTGGAACGATTTATCCAGCAACGAATTGTTCGTCGGCCAAGTCCTCCAGATCACAGCAGATGCAGAAGACTACGGGGAAGATCAACCAACCTCTACTCCTTCCACCGAAGACCAACTTTCTGTTACCATGAAAACCTATTATGTACAGAGCGGTGATACTTCCTGGTCTCTGTCCATTAAGTTCGGAATTCCGATGACTGAGTTCCTGCAGGTAAATGGTCTGAAAATTACTGATAATCTTTCACTGAATCAAAAAGTAGTGGTACCTGTTCACCATGTACCTGTCCTCCCTACTCCAGGTCCTGAATACGGGGAGTATCTCGATTGGTTCACCAGTGCGCAATATGTGTTCCCGATCAATTCCGTTGCGGTGGTTGAGGATTTCTACACAGGTGCAGAATTTAAGGTAAAACGTACAATCGGTGCCTTCCACTCTGACACCGAGACCCTGACCTTGGCGGATACCGCGATTGCCAAAAAGGTATGGGGCGGCTACTTTAACTGGAAAGTGCGTCCGGTAATCGTGAAGGTGGATGGCCGTCAGATTGCAGCTTCCATGACCTTTATGCCGCATGATATCGAATATATCAAAGACAACGGCATTACCGGCCACTTTGACATCCATTTCTTGAACAGCCTGCGTCATAAAGATACCCTGATTGATCCAGATCATCAGCGCGCGATCAAGGTAGCAGCTGGCTTGAATTAGGTCAATCCTGATCAGACAGACATACCTGATCGGAATAAAAAAGAACCGTCTCCCCTCAGATGATAAGATGGGTAACGGTTCTTTTTGCTGTTCAGCACAAGGTCTATAAAAGCGGCAGTTCGCCGTTATACACACCGGAGAAAACTTCGCTGGCAGGGCCGGTCATATAGACGCGGTTGTTGCTCTCCCGCCATTCGATCTGCAAATCGCCACCGAGCAGTTGAACATTGACAAGGCGGTCGGTCTTGCCACTGAGGATAGCGGCTACAGCAGCGGCACATGCGCCTGTTCCGCAGGCCAAGGTGACGCCGGAGCCACGTTCCCAGACACGGAAGAGCACTTCTTCGCGGTTCAGCACCTGGATGAACTCCACATTGGTCCGTTCCGGGAAGGATTCGTGGAACTCGATCAGCGGACCGTAATGTAGGATGTCTTGATCATTGATCTCGTCCACGAACAGGATGGCATGAGGGTTGCCCATCGAGACAGCGGTCATGGTAAAGGTGCGGTCTTGAATGGTGAAAGGATACTCGATGACTTTATCCTCTGGGTTGCCAGTCATCGGGATCTCTTGACGGGTCAGACGCGGTTCTCCCATGTCAATCGTGACGCTCGATACCTTACCGTCATCACCCACATGGACAACTGGTTCGACGATACCGCCGAGGGTTTCGATGGTAAATGTGGTTTTGTCGGTGAGTTCGTGGTCATAGACATATTTGCTGACACAGCGCAGTCCGTTGCCACAGTTGCGTGCTTCACTGCCGTCATTGTTGAATACTCTCATGCGGAAGTCGGCTTGATCAGATGGAAGGATGAGGATCAGTCCATCTCCGCCGATGCTAAAATGACGGTCGCTGACACGACGGGCCAGTTCAGGCAGGTCAACATTTTCTAATGGTTCTTCAAAGCAATTGACGTATACGTAGTCGTTGCCGAGTCCATGCATTTTGGTAAATTTCATTGGAACGTCCCCTTTTAGATGGAATACAGGAGCCAATCGCCCGTTTTTGCTTCCATCTTATCATAGAAGCGCTGAGCGCGTAAGTTGTCCTTGGCTGTGACCCACTCCATCCCGGCCATTCCCTGCTCACGAATATAGGTAAGAGCATGCTGGAACAGGATTTCCGCTGCCCCTCCCCCACGCTCGGACGAGAGGAGAAACAGGTCATTGAGGACGGCGGTGCGCTTGAGGCTCAGTGTGCTGTAGGTAAAATAAAGCGTCACAAACCCAACCGCAGTCTCCCCCTTCCAGATCATAAACTGGATGCCTTCACGTGGATGATCAAGCAATGTATGTACGTGCTGACGGATTGCCGCTTCCGGCTGCTCGCGCTTGTAAAAGTCAAAATAGCCTTGCATCAACGGGATCAGCTGATCGATCTGGGATGCATCGACTGCCCGTACTTGATAGTGATGTTCATTGATGTGTCCTTCCACAAACCATTCCTCCTTGGCGCAATCTTCTTTTTATTCTAACATATGTGGGTTTAGTTGGTTGGAAAATATCGGTCAAAGAAAACATGGTATACTGGTGGACAAATGAGAGTAATGGCAAGGAGTGGGTGTGACATGCAAGAACAACAAGCAAAACGAATCGCACTGGGTACGACCAATCAGGCTAAGCGGGCCGCAGTCGTGTTGGCTACAGGCAGCGAACCCATCTGTCTGTCGGTACCATCAGGTGTATCGGATCAGCCGATGAGCGAGGCGGAAACTATACAAGGTGCAATCAACCGGGCCAAGCGGGTATTCGAGGCGGTACCAGAGGCTGAGATCGGATTAGGTCTGGAGGGTGGGCTGACTTATGATGATGTACATACGAACCAATGGTACCTCCTCTCTGTCTGTGCTGCTTGGGACGGACAGCGGTTACTGATTGGAAAAGGACTGTATTTTCCGATACCAAATGAGGTCGCGGAGAAGCTGGGGCAGGAAGGCACAGAATTGCGCCACATCATTGATGAATTAAGCGGTACGGTCGGGAGCAATCATAAAGAAGGCGCATACGGATTGTTTACCAATGGACGGATCACCCGCGCGGCTATTTTCAGTGAAGCGGTGATTGCGGCTTTGACTCCGTTTCAGTCACCTTTTTATCAATGAAAAAACCTCTCCGGCAACAAGTGCCCGAAGAGGTGAAGAAATCAGTGGAAATCAGTTACCTCGCTATATACAACGGGTAGATGAAGATCGCACCGATCAGTGCCACTACACCGATGATAATCGCCCAGGTACCCATCGTTTTAGCGCCACGGCGGGAGGCCAGGAAGCCAAGCACAATTCCCACTGGTGCCAGCAGATACGGAAGCAGGAACAGCGAAAGCAGAGACAAGCCAAGACCAACCATCCCTAAGCCGCCGCCAGCCGTACCGTCTACGCTCGGGCCATTGACTGGGGAACGGGATTGGTATGGTTCACTGACTCGGGCTTCACGGACTCGTACAGGTGCAGCGATCTCGGCTGCTGCCTCTGTCTCATAGTCCTGTGTGGCCTGATTGCTGTTCGTTTCAATCAGCTGGTTGGAACCAGAAGCGCCTGTGAAAGGAAGACCAAGCTCTGTGGAGGCTTCTGTGTTGTATTGCTGCTTGGATGTTGTGGTTGTGGACGTATAGGTTGTCGACGTGGAAGAGGATGGGGCATTCGTACTTTGCGCGGATGAACCGGATTGGCTGCCAGACTGATTGCCGGACTGGTTATTGGAGCCTTGGTTCATGCCGAAAAAGTCGCTGACCTCGTCGCCGATGTTCTGGACAACGGAAGACAAACCGCCGCCTTGTCCTCCCCCCTGGTTGTTGGAGCTTTGACCGGAATTCGTGCCGCCTGATTGCTGGTTGGTTGCACCCAACTCACTGGAGGCTTCCGTGCTGTAATAGCCGTACTTGTTTTGGTTTTGGCTTTGGTTTTGGTTCTGATTGGAAGAAGCGTTTTGGCCGGACTGGTTGTTGTCATCCATGCCAAAGAACTCGCTCACCTGCTGGGCCATGTAAGCTAATCCACCAGTTTGGTCGTCTGATGTATCTTGGCCCGAGTTGGACTGCTGTTGCTGGGACTGCTGTTGCTGGGAGTTCTGGGCCGAAGAGCTTTGCGTCGAACTGGTGGTCTGGCTGTACCCTTGGGAGGCTTGCGTAGTGGAACCCAATTCGCTTGAGGCTTCGGTGCTGTAGTTTTGCTGGAATGCGCCGGAAGCACTCATCGAACGGTTCGACGAGCCTGTTGCATCTGATTGTGGCTGATCCGCTCCATTGTAATAGGGGGTAGCTTGGGCGGATGCGCCTGATGTGCTGCCAAGCTCATTGGACGCTTCTATGTCATAGTTGCGTGCAATGGCTCCCGTCTTGGCAATCGCATCGAAATCAAACCCACCCTGTGACGGGTTCTGGGTCTGGGCCAGATCTGCGGCATCTGTAGCCTGATTGTCAACCGAACGGCTGGTAAGTCCAAGCTCATCGGCAAATTCGCTGTTGACCTCATCACCCTTCACCTGGTCAACTGGCAAATCGGTCGCATTGAGCGGTTGTCCGACATCGCTGTTGGCTTGGTTACCTGCAGCCGCCTGAGTCGTCGTGGTGGTTGTCGTCGTGGTCTGGGTGCTGCTGGCTACTGGTTGTTCTCCCTTGTAGCTTTGTCGGCCTGTCTTGGGATCATACTCCAGATTACCCGCCGAGATCGCAGCATCCGGTTCCATTACAGCATCCATCCACGTACTGGTCGAAACGGCATCCATCTCGATGGTCGCCTGGCCCGGTTGGCCTTCCTTCTGTTCAGCATTCATACGTTCTGTTTGATCGTACGCCATGTCTGCTCATCCCCTTTTTTATGAAAGGTTTTGGTGAAGGAAGTAGCCTTATTGTCTGTCTTCGGTGTACAATTTAAACTGGAGGCGAGAGGATGAAACACAACAATTCCCTAACGATTGGCATTGATATCGACGGTACGGTCACGCATCCCGCCAGTATCGTGCCACTTATGAATCAGGCGTTTGGTAAGAATTTAACATTGGACGATTGCTTCGATTACAACTTGGCGCTGGTCTATAACATCACCGAAGCTGAATTTTTGCAATGGTTGGAAACGTATGGGGAGGAGTTGTACCGTACTGCACCTGTACATGGACAAGCAGACGAGTTTCTCCGCCGCTGGTACGACACGCACAAGCTGGTCTACATCAGTGCCCGCGAAGAGAAGCACATGGACGCGACACAAAGCTGGTTTTCTCAATATAACATCCCGTATCATGAGATCGACCTGGTCGGTACGCACGACAAGCTCGCCGCCGCGCGCAAATGGCAAGTCGATCTGTTCTTGGAGGACCGTTTGGAAAATGCGGTGCAGCTGTCCGAAGAGCTGTCTATTCCTGTCGTACTGTTCGATACCCCATACAATCGAAAGCCGCTGCCAAAGCTGGTGCATCGTGTTCAGACGTGGCCTGAGGTGCACGAACTGATTGGGAAGCTGTTTTAATCAATGATTCTCATGGATAAATAGAAAAAGACGTATCCGGATGTGCTGCATATTCCGGATACGTCTTTTTTGCGCATAGGCGCGGTGATACAAGATTATTTGTTTTTCGGCTTGAAGGTGTGGCAACAGGTTTCAGCAGATGATTTCGCAGCGTCTTTGTGTTGGCTGTCATAGCCAAACTCGCCTGCGAATTCCGCGTCGAACTGTTTGTTCGCGTGGCCGTCTACTTCCACCATGATCATGTCTGCTTGGCAGTTGTTGCCTTCACCCCAATAGGTACAGTTAGCTACTGCGCATTTTACTACTGGCATTGGTTGATCACCTCCATGTGGCTATCGTTGACCATTTGGAGGATGGATATACGGTTAGGATGCCAGATAATTTTTACAAACGGGCTGGATTCGTGCTAGGATGGGGCTAACGATGGTTGGCGAACGGAGGGTTGGGATGGGTCAAACAGGCAGGCTGGTCATTATCACCGGCGGTACGGGAGGTCTTGGAAAAGCACTGGCACGGCATTATCTGTCCGCAGGTGATGATGTGGTGATCACCAGCCGGGATGAAACGAAGCTGCGGGCGACACAACAGGAGCTGGACGCCGGTAAAAAGCTGCATGTCTACAAACTGGACGTGACCAGCAATGAAGCGGTACGGGCTTTTGCCGCATGGATTCAGATTCGGTTCGGGTATTGTCATCTGCTGTTCAATAATGCGGGGAGCGCGGTGTTTAAGCCTTTTCTGGAAATGCGGATGGAAGAGATCAATGACACGCTGCGGGCCAATCTGGACGGATTGTTGTATGTCACCCGTGCTTTCTTGCCGATGCTGATCGCGACACCGGGCAGTCAGATCGTCAACATCGCCTCACTGGCGGGACGGGTTGCGACGGCGAAGGCAACGGTCTATGGCGCGAGTAAAGCAGCAGTGATCCGGTTTAGTGAGGCGTTACGCTATGAGCTGATCGGAACAGGCGTCTCGGTGACGTGTGTGTTGCCTGGGCCGATTGATACGCCGTTTCTCGATCAGGCGGATGCCAGCGGGACATATCGGAACAATGTTCGCAGCTATCTCCTCTCTCCTGATGTGGTGGCGAAAAAAGTGGCGCGCGGGGTGGAACGGAAAAAACATGAGGTCGCCCTCCCCTACCGTCTGCATCTGATGTCGACAGTGTATGGCTTGTTGCCGGAATGGCTGCAGCGGCTGATTGCGCCGTTGATGAATCGGAAATAATCATGTGTAATAGATACAAATGGAGAACACCCTGCAAGCGATTGGCTTACGGGGTGTTCTTTTTTGATGGACGAGATTATGGAGTAACGGGAAGCGGCGTGATATTCATCTGCATGTCATCGATGTAAACCGTACCGGAAGCATTGGCTCCAATAGCACGGATGATGGCGTAGACTCTGGCGCTTTTGGCTGCAGCTGGAATCGTGTCGCTGATCTCTAGAGAAATAGATGTATCTGGTGCGGCTGCTTTGCTGATGATTTTGCTGCCAACAAGATTGCCTTTGGCCCCTGCTGCGTCATAGAAATCAACGTACAGCTGAACGTTGCCATTTACCAGACTTTCCACATAAAACTGACCAGTCAGTTTGTATGATCGTCCTGCTTCTACCGGGATAATCTGGGCTATGGCTGTATAGTTACCGGCGGCTGGGAGGTTGGCGATACTGATTTTTTGCGATTGGCTCCCGGCTGTGGCGTGTTGATTGGTGACACTGAAGGCTGCGGTGGAATTACCGAGGGGGAACCATCCGTTGGCGACGCCGTTGGTTCCGGTATAGGTCTCAAAGCTTGGATTGGTGACAATCTGCGGGGAAACGGTCAGGCTGATGTCGTATGGCTGTTGGTTCATGTTGCCTGCCTTGTCGCGGAAGGTACCTGCTGGAATGGTGACGGTGTACGTATGGGTCGCATCCAGCCATTGGCTTGAAGTGATGGTGAGTTGGTTCTTCTCAAGGGAGTATGTAGCTGGGATGGTCTGTCCATCTTTGCGCAGTTGGAACTTGGTCAGTTCTGTGGTGACAGAGGCGATCTCGTCAAATGTCAGGACAAGCTGGCTGCCTGGTGCTGTGCTCACCTCTTGGGACTGCGTAGAGATAGATGTGACGATGGGTGCTGTCTGATCCTGTGGTTTAGCTTTTGGGGCAAAAACAGGCAGAGTGCTGCTGGAAGGTTCAGCCACTGCGCCGGACTCGACTTGGACGGTGAGATTTAGATTGTTGTAGCCTGTAGATTCTTCCCAGACTTGCTGGTTGGCAAACCGGATCGCGTATTCTGGACGGCTGTAGAGGTCTGGGCGGTTGGAATTCTCCAGCTTTTTATCCGGGAGATGAAGCAACAAATCGTAGGAACCGCTTGGGATATCGCTTGGGAGTCCTGCGGTGAAGCTGATGCTTTTGGTTGTGCCTGCTTGCCATGTCGTGATATCTTCTGGCAGGCGGACGATATATTCGGCTTTGGTCTCTTTATGGCGCAGGATCGCTTCTAGCAGATGCGGGTTGTGCGCGTGGGCAAAGCCGTTGTTGATCACGTCAACATTCAGGGTGAGTGGTCCACCTGGCTTGACCGTGGTTGTGGCAGACACCTTATCTAAGAGAAAGCGATAGCCCAAGCGTTTGGTCATCTCGACGTCTGCTCCGGTCTGTTTCCAATTATCGTATACGCCTGTGGTGATCGCACCGGGCTGCTCTTTGTTCATCGAGCTCCAGTGCATCTTCGCCATCTCTGCGAGTGCTTGATCGCCAGTCGTATAGTCTTTATGGAAGGTGCCAGGCTCGCCGCTCATGATCACGGTTTTGGTATCTTCCGACAGGTATGCACGTTCCTTTTCCCGCTGTTCGAGATTATTTCGGTCATAGGTTCCCATATCGGTGGCATCTGCGATGAAAGCATCATTCATGTGGCCGATCCGAGGCAGGTCATCTTCAGAAACGAGGGCAGTAGTAGGATTGGTCTCAGCTTCAGTCTGCAGTGTCATTTTGAAAAGTGGGCGTCTTAAGACGATGGATCGATCCTTTGGTGTGGCATCCAGTAAGGCGTCGATGATTTGTTTGGAGTTGTCGTTTACGTTTTTCGTGGTGTTGTCGACGAGGTTGTTGGTTGACGTATGCCATTCTCCCCAGTAGCCGACGAAACCGGCTTGCCAGTGGTCGATGACATCACCGTTGGCTTGGATGTATGGCTTGATTTGATTGATGTGGGTGAGCACTTGGGTAAGCGGGGCATCCTCTTTGGATTCGTCCCCGTTATAATCGAGGTAGTAGCTGTATGTAAAACGGGGAATCAGCTTGAAGCCAGCCAAGCGGCATACTTCTAAGTCATGCTGGAGTTCGTCGAGGACGGATTGTGGCAGGGCGGTGTTCTTGTAGCGGTAGAGCAGATAATACTTGCGGACAAGGGTGACCTTCTCTTCTTTTCTCCATTCGAGCAGCTGGTTCAGGTTGAGTGGTGGGGCTGGGGTGTTGGTTGAGTAGATCGGGCTGACGGTCTTGAACCAACCGCGCTCTGGATTGGGAAAAGGGGCTGTGTCTTCGGTAGCCAAGCTGGGTACAGGTGCGATTGGTTCTGCGGCCCATGCCTGCTGGGCTGGAATAGCAGGCCATGGTGCAGCGAGCAAAGCGAATGCGGTTGAGACGGTTAGAAATCTAGTAATGGTTTTCAAATAAATCACTCCTTTTTTACTTATTTCGGAAGAGGTTATATTTTGCATTAACATTTTTTAAATAAATTAAGAAAGTCCAGTCTGCGTTTGTTCACAGACTGGACTTTTTATGATTTCGATCTGAAACACACGGTTTCGGGTTACGCTGTGGTAGATTCCTCTGTCACGACCTTAGTCTCCTCCACCTTCTGCTTCGGCTTGCGGTTGGCGAAGTAGACACCACTTAAGATCAGCACCAGTCCTGTCAACAAGCTCCAGTGCAGTTCCTCTCCAAGCAAAGAGTATCCCCAGAGAATCGCGGTCACCGGTACCAGATACGTCACCGTGCTGGCAAACTCCGGCGAGCCTTGGACGATCAGATAGGAATACAGGATATAGGCCACACCTGAGCCGAAGACGCCGAGTCCGACAAGTGTAGCGAGGTTATGCCAAGATGTAAGCGCCGTCCATGTGATCGGCTCGAACATGAACGAGATGATCCCGCTGACGATCAGACCGGCGATCAGGGTGCCAAATGCCATTTGATAGGAATTGATGTCCTTGAGATACCGCTTGAACATCTGTGCAGAGATCCCATAGCAGAGTGTCGCCGCGACCATCCCTAGGAAGCCATACAGATCGACCGAGATGATACTCTCCGGGTTAACATCCAACAGGACAACCAGCCCGACGAACCCAATCGCCATCCCCATCCATTGATTCCGCGTCGATCTAGCCCCGAAAAAGCTCAATCCAATCACCATCGTCCACAGTGGTGTCGTCGCATTAAGCACAGAGGCCATGCTGCTGGTCAGCTTAATCTCACTCGCACCGATCAGCGCCCATGGTACAGCCGTATTCAGCATCCCGCCAATCAGCATCGGAACCCACGGGATCTGGCGCAATCCAAGCGGCTTACGCATCACGAGAACAATCACCATGACCGTTAAGAGGCCAAAACAGGAACGTAAAAAAGCAATCGACCACGGCCCAAAATCACCTAACAAGATTTTGATAAAAAAGAACGATCCGCCCCAAATCAAGCTAAGCAGGATCAGGGCTGCATACAGCATACGTGGCAAGGTAAACCCTTCTTTCTATCGGATTAAATAGCTTTGGATGGTGTAACGTCTTCCTCCTGCTCCTCTCCCATCTGACGCGAGGCCAAGAGCCATACCGTACCGGTCAAGACCCCCCAGAAGCCCAGTCCCCAAGCAACGGGCGAGCTGCCAAACATCTCCGCGATATATCCCACCAACAGCGTACTGAGTGAGTACATCCCCATCGTCAACATCTCTCTCACTGAGAACAGGCGGGCGATATAAGCCGGATCAGCAATCCGCTGCAGCTGCGTCACGGTAAAAATAATCGTCGAGAAGGAAAAAAACGCGAGCAAAAACGCACTAACCCCCACCCAGACAAGTGAGTCCGTATGAAACTGCGTCACGACCACCACACCGAACAGGATCACCGCCAGTCCCAGCAGTCGGTTCTGTGTCCGGGGCAAAAAGCGGTCTGCATACCGTCCCACCGCATAGCCCGCCAACACTCCACCAAGGCCGAGCGGGATATCGAGAATCCCGAATACATAGAGCGGCTGCTTTTGTTCCTGCAGGATAAAAAACATCAGCAAGGTGTATTGCGCACCACAGACGCGCTCGGCCATCTGCAGGACGAGGATACGGCGAAGCTTGACGTGGCTGGCCACATAGTGAAAGCCCATCCGCAGCCGGGTCATGAAGGCGTCCGTCACTTTGTCCGTCTGCTCCACCTTGAGCGCCGGCAGTCCCAATAGCAGCATCACGGAGAGCAGATAGCACCCGGCGTCGATCAGGAAGTTCATCCGGTACGAGAACATCGACACTAGGAACGTGGCAATCCCCTGCCCGATGATGATCATCAGCGAATTGGTTCCCTGCAAGAGCGAGTTGGCCTGCAAACGCTGGTCATTCGGCACGGTCTCCACGATCACAACCTGCATCGCCGGAGTGAAAAAGGCGGTGGCGATGTTGAACAGCACGATCAACAGAAACGCAAGCCACAACAGATCCACATCCGTGACGAAAAAAAACAGGCTGACCAACAGACCGCGCAGGATATTGACAATCACCATCACCTTGCGCTTATCCAGCTTTTCGATGACGGCTCCCGAAAACGAGCTGGTCAACACATAGGGAACCAGACGAAGTACGGTCGCCGCCGCGAATGTCAACCCGCTCCCGCTCAAATCATGCATCAGCCCAATCGTGGCGATAAAGGTAAACTCATTACCGAGCAGGTGGACGAGGTTGGCTAAATAGAGCCGGCGAAAAACAGGAAGCTTGAATAATGCCGACATGGTGTTGGTTCCTCTTCTCTCTTTTTAATTTTCAATCATATTGTATCATTCATTGTACCATGGAAAATTGCGATCTTATTCGAAAAAAAATACCGCAGTCTGGGGTAGACTGCGGTGAGTGTGCTCTCATGTACAGTTTATGGCACTACGGAACCATTCATGATAACGGTTTTGCCTCACACAAAAAAGCAGGCTCCCCCGCCATGGGAACCTGTTTTCTCCGTCTGTTACAGACGATGCACGCCATTTTTACTGCTGATGGTGACAAGGGTACTGCGTATTGGTTACGACGTTTTCCACTTTTGCAGTTCAGAGTGGAATTTGTCGTTCAACACCTTGATGTACGTACCTTTCATCCCGAGGGAACGGGACTCAAGCACACCCGCACTGGCGAGCTTGCGCAGTGCGTTGACGATCACAGAACGGGTCAGGCCGGCTTGATCAGCCAGTTGGCTTGCGACGAGCAGACCTTCCTTGGCATCCAATTGCTCCATGATTTTTTCGATCGCGATCTGTTCGCTGTAGGAAAGCGAGGAAAGCGCGATTTTGGCAAAGGTTTTGTCGCGGACTTCGTTTTCGATCTGCTCCGTGCGGTGACGGACGATTTTCATACCGATCACAGTTGCGCCGATCTCAGCAAGAATCAAGTCTTCCGTCTCGAAGTTGCCGAATGCACGGAGCAAGACGAGGGAACCAAGACGGCTGCCGCCTGCGATGATCGGAACGATGGTGGTCATCATCTGCGGGAACAGATTGACCCACTCGCCAGGTACCATGGAGTATCGGCTTTGGATGTTTTCATTCGCCACGGAATAGTTGACTTCAAGCAGCTTGGTGTTATAATCCTCCGGCAAGAAGCTTGTGAAACGGCTTGTATCCTGAATGCTGAACTCCTGGGCGAACCCACTGCCGAGAATGGTTCCGTCGGCGGTGATGATATGGACATTACATACAACTACCTCAGAGAGCAGTTTTGCAATATCTTGATACGTTACCCCGCTGCCACCCATTGTACGTTGCAACATAGCATTGATTCGTCTTGTTTTCTCTAATAAGTTCATAGTTAAAATTCCTCCTCCAAATGTTTCATGCTCACAGTATTGTCTGAAAAATATGGACTGATACCTCGGAATGGAAAAATTTTTACAGAAATTTTTTTGTGAGTAGAATCACAGTTGGAATGGTATTGTATCGGGTAGAATGGGAATACCAAACCAATTAGGAGGAATTACATATGGAACAGACTTTATTCGAACAATTCGGTGGCAAAGAAGGAATCAGCAGTGTGGTAAAAGCGTTTTATGACCGTGTGCTCGCAGATGACCACGTCAACCACTTCTTCGCTAACACCGACATGGAGAAGCAAATCCGTCACCAATCCCTGTTCATCAGCTGGGCTCTGGGTGGCCCGAACCAATACACCGGCCTCAGCATGGAAAAAGCACATGAAGGCATGAACCTGCAGGAGAGCCACTTCATGGCGATTGCCGGACATCTGGGTGCTGCTCTAAGTGACGCAGGGGCGACCCAAGAGCAGATCGGTCAAGTGGTAGAGAAGCTCTTGACGTTGAAGGATGCTATTTTGCATAAATAAGAGCGTTCAGAACGTCTTCCTGCTTCTGAATGAAACATAAGAAAACACCGTCTGCCCTCTCTCGTGGATCCATGAACAGATCCCTTGATGAGTGCGACGGTGTTTTTTGCTATTTGTCTGCTATGGATTCGCCTCTGTGTCTGCTTAATGCTGCTTAGCGGATATTCTTATCGATGGTGTTCAGCAGGATCTGCTCGATCTCTCTGGTGGATGGTGGATTTGTGAGATCGGTGAAGCGGATGCGGGCATAGCGCTCATCCAGATCAAATGCTTCACTTAACAGACCATGGAAGCCGCGTGCGCGTTTGTCCAGCTGGAGCAGGACTTCCAATTCATTTTCGCTGAGGTAGAAGATGACCTCCAGCTCTTCGAGACGGTCTCTGTATTTGCCTTTTGGACGGAACTCGAATTCTTGGATGAATGGATAGTTGCGCCCGAGATAGTGGTTGTACTCGCAGTCTACCTTGTAGATCTGGAAGTCCAGATTGCCGAGCGCCGTCAGGATTTGGGTCATCAGCGGGTGCGGCTTCACATTGATAAAATCAGAATCACCTGGGTCCATCGCTACCTTGATATCAAGACCGGTACGCAGGTAGACTGGCTGGCGTCCCATCGTGAGCGGTGTGTCATATGGGAGCTTGAAAGAAAACGGAACGACTCTGTTTTCTTTTGGCTTGATCACGAAGCTGTCGGTGACACGGTGCTTGAGCAGCAGGCACTCCTCTTTATACTTGGTATCGTTGGATTCACGTTCGTAGTAAGTGACAACGTACATATAGATTTCGTCGATATTTTGCTCAACATCACCGCCGAAAATATGCACTTCCCCAGAAATCTCGTCACCTGGCATTACTTCATCCTTGAACAGACGTGCATCTACTTTCGCCGAGCCGATTCCGACACTGGCTAACATCTTCTTAAACATCGACATAGGGTAACGCTCCTTTGTACAATCAGGTATAAGTATGATTACGAGTATTAATACGAGCGATCTGCTCATTTGGTTTCATGATTTTTCCGACCGCATTTTCGATCTCGACGGTCACGAACAGATGCAGGGTACGGGAGATGACCAGCGTTTTGATGCGTACCTCCACCATTTTTCCTTCTACAATATATTCCCTGCGTCTGAGCATTTCATGAAGGACGCCGTGCACCTCTGCCACTTGATCTGTTTTTTTGCCTTTGATCACACCGAGGTCTTTTTCCAGATGACGGACGACCTCTGTCTCGATGAAGGCGTTAGGCTTGGGATCGAGGATGGTGACTTTGATCTCCTCGATCGTCAGGTCTTGACGTTTGCGGGCCACTTTTTGTGATTGCTTGAGATTGTCGATATCTTCGAGCAGCCGTTCGTTGAGCAGGTACAGGTTGCGGTTCTCCAGCATCAGTTCTTCCATCTCTTTGCCATACAGGAACAAAAACAGCACGCCCCCCGCGAACGCACCGAACACAAACAGGATGATGTAGCGCGTCCACTTGCCCCATCTGCCGGGCTTGGCTGTAAGCTCGCTCATCAGCCGCGCCCCGCTACCAGCCAGTGGATCGAGATCGTTCCCATATGTGCACCGACAAAGGCGGTCAGGATCATGATCAGCTGTTTGAGTACGGGAGAAAAGTTGCCGACAAACAATTTTTCAATCTGCAAAAAAGAATCAAACGTGCCGCCCAGCGCTCCGACCAATCCCCAGATTTTGAGCTGCATCGCCAATTCCCCCATCGCCACCAATGGCGCCCGATCGGTCAAAAACGCACCGATGCCTCCAGAGATCGAGCCGCCGATGACGATGCCGTACGCAATAAAAAACGTAAGGATAACTTGTGACACCGTGTCACACCCCTCTTCATGACAAATCGTATGCTTATCCATACGTGGGCGGGGCGTCAATTATGATGTTTTGTCCCAAACCCGCTCCAACATTTACTAGTGTTGAAGCTGCCACTTTGAGGGAAACATTATAGTACCTTAGAATATTTTCCTTCTCCCCTAGAGCCCTCCTTCGACTCTAGGTTTTTTCTTTTCTGCAAATAAAAACGGGGGTGTTATCCCACACTACCTGTAAAGGACGAAGGGAGGACTGACCATGTCGAAGGAAAGAATGACAGGTACGTACATGGAGGCAGAAATGAATCCGCTGGGGATGTTGAATGGTTCGATTCAGGAGAATGCCGATCAGTATACAAGTGGTGCACAGACAGGCGGGCAAGCTCAAGCTGGGCAGGGTTCGCAGAGTGCTCAGATGGGCCAAAACCAAGCGGGGCAAGGCTCACAGGGTGCTCAGATGGGTCAAAACCAAGCGGGGCAGGGTTCGCAAGGTGCTCAGATGGGCCAAAACCAAGCGGGGCAGGGTTCGCAAGGTGCTCAGATGGGCCAAAACCAAGCTGGGCAAGGCTCTCAAAGTGCTCAGATAGGTCAAAACCAAGCGGGGCAGACTACCCAAGCTGATATGCTTGCGCAGGGTTACTCCGAGTTCGCCGTCGCTACCAGTGGAGCTACCAACGAGATTGCTGGCTATAACGAAGACATTGAGTTCAATCCGGCGATGGCAGACGCAGATGACCTCGAGGCGCTGCAGCGCGCACAAGCCGCTGAAGAGCGTCAATCCTCATCATAAAGGAGACGGAGTCGATGGTTACTTTTGAACTGGCTGATCTGGAAAAAATTCATCTCGCTCTCGACATGGCCCAGCGCTTCACCCGTGGAGAAAAGTACCACGGTGACAAGCCACAGCTGTTGATTCAACAATTCGATCAACTGATGGAAAAAGTCCGTGATGCGCGTCATGTGGAGACGTATCAGATGGAGAATGATCATATGCCTGATGCCAAGTCCGTACAAGATGCGAATACGGGGAATCAGAATCCGAGTATATAGTTGTGGCAGGGGGCGAGAGCCCTCTTTTTTTAGGCGGAAGGAGCGGGGGCAAGTTTGCTTCGCCTCATTAAAAAACGCGTGGAAGCTAATAAAGTCCGCTCAGAAACTAACAAGGGTTGTGGCGGGGCAAAATGTTTCGATCCCCCGATGAGAGGGGACATCTAGGTATTTCAGGAAGTGAGACTATTGCCCCTCAGATGTTTCAAGAAGCAGGTAACCCTTGTTAGTTTCTGAGCTGGGTATGTTTTTTAAAAAGGCTTGCAATCTTGCCCCCACTCTTACCACCCTTTCTGATCAGACTAACTTTCAGAATTACGGGAAAAGCAAAAAAACCGTTGAGACACGCCTCAACGGTTTCTACCCACGTCCACGTCCTTTTCTCCGCGCCGCCTTACTCAATCTACGCTGGATTTTTGGCGAATGGATCATCATCATATCCGTAAACAAGTTCACCATCATGGGTTCACGAACGAGTTGGGAGAAGACCTCTGGATTCTCTTTAAAATAAGACTCATTGGCTTTGACCCACTCTTTAAACCCCTTGTTGTGGCGATAGTGACGATTCAGACTTTTGACTGGCCGGATGCGTCTCAGAACCACTCACCCCTTTCCTGTATCCCCCTGTACTTAATAATCATCATCGAAGAAAAGCGCGATGAGGAAGATGATTATCAGAATCCAAATGATCAGCTCAAAACCATCGTCATCCCAAAATCTTCCCATCTCCGTCCCCTCCTGTCTGTGTCTTTTCCCTATAGGTATATGTGGTGTGGGTATCGGTGGATTGGACACCTGTCACGGAATAGGTGATTTGTGCGGTTGCCCAAAGGCTTCTCTGGGGCTGACAGGGACTGACAGAGGCAGTGCATAATTTCCTTGCTCTGACTCACACTAAGGACACGAAGGGAAGGAGGCAAAACGGTTGCAGACTACGACAGGCTCACTTTTTACCAATCGGATTTATCTGTTCCTGCTTACTACCGTTCTGTTCATGCATCTGGCCAGTTATTTTGTGATCCCGATACTTCCTGTCTTTTTGGAAACCGTGCGGGGCTTAAGCATCTCACAAATCGGACTGTTGCTTGGAGCCAACAGCATCGCATACCAGGCAGGAAGTCTGCTCGGCGGGGTGCTGTCTGACAGACTGGGCCGACGCAATGTGATGGTGATCGGTTCTCTCATTCAAGCAGCGGCTATGCTTGGTTATAGCTCGATTGGCGGGTATGTGGCCTTGGTCACCATCTCGACGGTCAACGGCATCGGGGTGGGATTGCTTGCGCCCACGCTCAAGGCGAAGATCGCGGATGTGGTGTCATCTGAGCTGCGCACCTCGGCTTTTTCCTGGCGCGGGATTGCAGCCAATGCAGGAATCGCGATTGCCGGGGTGACAGTTACCTTCTTGGCTTTGTCTGCCAACAGCCGTCTGTTTGTATACGCGGCGGTCGTGTTCGGTGTGCTTTCAGCCTTGACCTTTTTTCTGATCCCCAATGACCGTTGTGTCGGTGACGATTGCCACCGGATGCCGCTGACAGAGTACCGGCAGATTTTTAAGCACCGCAGTTTTCTGTATTACTGCTTGATTTCCCTGCTGATCTGGGCGTTGTATGCACAGTTTGCGCTGGTGATCCCGCTTCGGGGAAGCTATGTGCTGGGGAGTGCCACATCCATCGGTTTGATTTGGACGATCAACTCGGTGGTGGTTGTTCTGTTCCAAGGTTTGATTTCCCGCTTTTTACTGGAGCGGGTGAATCCATATATCGCGCTGGCAGCGGGAACCTTCATGCTGGGGCTGGGCTTGTTTTCACTGGGATGGGCGTTCAACTTCATTACCCTGAGCGCATCGGCGATTCTCTTTATTATCGGGGAAATGCTGTTCTTGCCGGTGATCGACAGTCTGGTCGGTCACTTCGCCAAACCTGAGTGGCTGGGCGCTTATTTTGGTCTGTCCAACATGGTGGCCGGCATCGGTGGTGCCATCGGCAATTCCGCAGGTGGTGCGATGCTGGACGCATTCGGTGGTGTAGGCAGCCGTGCTCCATGGGTAGCCTATGGAATGACGACGCTCATCGTGACCGGTGTACTTGGTCTCTATGCCTACTATGCGATGGGACGCTACAACCCGCCCCAGCCTGACCGCCAGCCACTGACGCTCACGCGAAAGGAGAAAGCCAAATGAATCTCGATTCGACCAACCAAGATAACCTGACACACAGCCAAACCCTGAAAAAAATTCCCCTTTCCTCCCTGCTCTATCGCATGGAAGACTCCCTTGAGCAAAAAGCACAAGAACTCTATAACCGCCCAACCGGGAGCGAATTCCGCTTCCTTTACTGGGAATAGAAATCTATCGGATATTTGACTAAGGAGCTGAATGGCAACCATGAAAAACTACGATAAAGACCGCGTCTCCAACAATGTAGACGTACGCGACGAGAAAAACCACCAGCCTACCTCTGTCCAAAACACAGCGCCTGGTTATGGCGACAAAAAGCTGGAAGGCCCAAATCGTCCTTCTGAGTAAGCCAACTCCCCTCCTCAAGCTTTTGTTGAAAAAAGCAAAAAAACCAGCCATTCCGCTTAGACGGAGTGTCTGGTTTTTGTTTTTTGCTTATTGATCCCCGAGGTCAAGGGTGGTCAGGCTTGCTTTTTCACGTAGATATTCTGGCTCACCGGTTCGAATAGCATCTCATCTGCCCGCGTAATATGATGCGCATGCAGGAAGGTCTCTTCACTGATCGCCTCGGCAAACACATCGACGATCTCCGGACAGAACTGTGAGCCTTTGCAGCGGAGAATTTCATGATACGCCTTGGTAAAGGCCATGCTCTGACGGTACGGACGGCTGGAGGTCATCGCGTCAAATGAATCCGCTACGGCTGCAATCCGTGCTACCAGCGGGATCTCCATTCCCTTGATCTGATCTGGGTATCCCAGTCCGTCAAAACGCTCGTGGTGCCAGCGGGTGATCGCAAGAATCGTGGTGATCTTATGAGAATCCTCCATCGAAGCATGGGCATACAGCTTGCGCAGCAGTGCCTCCCCGCGTGTCGGATGTGTTTTGATCGTCTGATACTCTTCCTCAGTCAGACGTCCGGCTTTGAGCAGGATACTGTCCTCAATCCCGATCTTGCCGATATCATGCAAGAGTCCCCCCGTATAGATTGACTCCACCAGTTCTTCCGGCAGATCCATCTTGCGGGCGATGACCTTCATATAGTAAGCGACTCGCTGGGAATGTCCGGATGTATAGGAATCCCGCTCCTCCAGTGCTACCGCCAGTGATTTTAGGATGCTCTGATTTGTCTGTGCCAATTGCTCACTCAGCCTCTCTGAACGACGTAGCTCCCGCTCTTTCCGCTCAGCCAGATAGACGAGAATCGCAGTGATGACGTAGCTGCCTGCAACCAGGAAAATCAGCAGAAATTTTACGTATTTGAACAGCTCATAATAGTGCTCCTCTGATGATGAGAGACCGATAAACCAGCCCCACTCCGGATAGTAACGGATCAACGTAACATGATGGTCAGCATCTGTACGACCCAATTTCCCCCATTTAAAGACAAACGTCCGATAGGGATTTCCGGCAAGCTCTTTCATGTTGATCTTCTCACTCAGTTGTTCCATCTTCTCTATGTTTTGGCCTTCCAATGTAGGGTGCATGACCAGTTGACCACTGGTGTCAAATGCATATAGGTAATCCCCATCCCCAAGTGAAACTTTGACCCTTGTAAGGTCACGCTGTCCATTAGGCATCATTGGACCGACCAAGAATTCTTTTGCTTTTACCTCTGCCTCGATTTTTGTCCGCTGTCCGGTCATCACTTCTTCATCAAAAAGCTGCAAGGTGTGTAAAATGGTTTTCATCTGCGCTTCCAAATCACGAATCCCAGCCGACCGGTATTCTTTTTCCACTTGCAAATAGCCATAGTAGACAATCAAGGTGAACAGAACAGGCAAAAGAATCAAGAACAATGAGAACTTTTGAAACTGATTGAGTTTTGTAATCACGGTTCAGCGCCTCTCTGTGTGTGTCTTTATTTTTCAAATATTCTATCATAACGTCTTTGTATACAAGCGTAACATAAAATCCAAATATAGCAAGGGGGGCTGGGGGGAAGTGATTCCGATGAGCAGGGGGACAAGTTGCCGTTGCCTTCTTTGAAAACTTCAGGGGAGTATAGACTGACCGCTCCGAAATGAGCAAGGGTTCTCTCCGGGGCAAAAGGGTTCGTAAGAAGCGGATTCGTACGAAGGAGTTGCCCCTGGGGGGATTCGAAGAAGCGATATTCACCCTTGCTCCTTTCTGCGCTGGAAGGTGTTTTCAAAAGAGGCCCGGCAACTTGTCCCCCTGCTCATCTCTCCACTTGTGGTGGAGGGAATGGGAAAAGACCAAAAGATTAAAAACAAAAGAAAAAGCCGATCGCCTTGCGGCGGTGTCGGCTTGTGTGTGTTTGCAACAAATTCTTATTTCACAATTTCTTTTACCTTATATGGAACAGATGCGGCCTTCAGACGGTCATAGAATGTCTCTTCTCCCTCTGCCGGTACGCGCAGCATCAGATACTGACCGAAGTAATACACCACTCGGTCGGTCTCACCCTCCATCAGACGATAATGGGTCAACAGAGAGATATCGTTCAATTCATAGAAAAAGCTAAGTCTCTCCCCTGTCAGCTCGGCACGGAATGTCCGGCTTACGACGGTGTCGCCGCTTTTGTTTTCGCGCATGTTATCCTTGGCAGCACCGAGGAAGCGCAAGGTATCAGCGGCTTTGCCTCCCAGCTTGTCGATCAGCATGAGGTCGTTGTACTCCACTTCGAGGTGGGTCATGCTGGTGTGTACGGACTCGAGCATAGCGGTGAGGACTTTTCGCGAGACGAGATTGCTTGGGTCGAATTTATTATCGTAAAAGTTGAACTCCAGCACGACGTCAGAGCCAACCAGATGGCGGTATAGTTGGACAGCGTTCATAACAGCGGTCTTGCCTCCTTTTGCCTGACGCCTCTAGCGGAAGCGCAGGGAATCGACAGTAGTGCGGTCCAGCTTGCGGATGACCTTAGTAAGCAAGCGTTTGGCTGCTTCGTAGTCATCGCGGTGGATGATGGAGGCGTGACTGTGGATGTAGCGGGACGGGATTCCGATAACGGCCGATGGGATCCCACTGTTGCTGATGTGAACCTGACCTGCATCCGTGCCTCCAGATGAGACGAAGAATTGGTATTTGATGCCCTCTTCTTCACATGTATCAATCAAAAGATCACGCAGGCCAGGGTGTGTGATCATCGAGCGGTCCATAATGCGCATCAAAAGACCATCCCCCAGTTTGCCGAAGCCGTCAGAGACACCTGGGATATCACCTGCCGGACTTGCATCCAGGGCGAAAAAGATATCTGGCTGAATCATATTCGCAGAGGTACGTGCACCGCGCGGGCCTACCTCTTCCATCACCGTCGCTCCGGAATAGACGATGTTGGGGTTATCCGGATTTTCCTGCAGGTCTTTTAACAGCTCGACAGCGAGGGAGCAGCCATAGCGGTTGTCCCATGCTTTGGCCATGATTTTTTTCTCGTTGGCCATAACCGTGAATGGGCAGATTGGCACCACCTGCTGACCCGGACGAATCCCGATTGCCTCGGCATCTTCCTTCGAATCGGCACCGATATCGATGTACATGTTTTTGATTTGCATCGGTTTGGCACGTTGATCGTCACTAAGAGAGTGCGGCGGGATGGAGCTGATGACCCCGATCACCGGGCCTTTTTCTGTGATGATCTGCACGCGTTGGGCCAAGAGCACCTGACCCCACCAGCCACCTAGTGTTTGAAACGAAATGAAACCCTTTTCAGAGATACTCTTGACCATGAAGCCGACTTCATCCATATGACCGGCCACCATAATACGCGGCCCATTCTCGTCACCGCGCTTCACTCCAAAAATACTCCCGAGATTGTCGTATATGATTTCATCGGTGTAAGCAGATATGTATTCTTGCATAATTTTGCGCACAGGACCTTCAAATCCAGATGTTCCAGGCGCTTCTGTAAGTCTTCTCCATAGTTCCAGTTGGTAATCAGACATCAAATGTCTACCTCCTCACAATTGGTTACTGCGTTTTCTGTCTCGTTCCGCGTGAGAAAAAGTCCTCTCCATTATCGACTACTCCCCCGATGAATGCAACTGAAAAACTCCTTCGATATGCAGGAACTCCCCCACTCCAGCGGGAATACCAGCATGAGGAAAAAGAAGAGGTGATTATGAGGACAATCATTATGCGCAGTATACATACGCCAGAGGAGCTTTATCAGATGGAACGTCTGCAAGAAGCGGTCTGGGACAAGGAATCCGTCGTTCCGCTTCATATGACACTCACTCTGCAAAAGTGCGGGGCAATCTATCTCGGTGCCTTTGACGGGGACGAGATGATCGGATTCCTCTACAGCTTTGCAGGCAAAGACGGCGATGGAACCGCACTCTTTTCACATATGCTTGGGTTCTATCCAGACTATCGCCGTGGCGGGCTGGGTGCGCAGATGAAGTGGCTCCAGCGCGAAGAAGCGATCAAACAAGGCTACCACAAAATCAAATGGACCTATGATCCACTCGAAACCGTCAACGCCAATCTCAACATCTCCAAGCTGGGCGGCATCGTCCGCACCTATATTCCGAACTGTTATGGCGACTTAGACGATGACATGAACCGCGGATTGCCAACCGACCGCTTCATGGTCGAATGGCTGATCAACAGCAAGCGCGTAGAGAACCGCCGTACACAAGCAGAGCGCCCAAGCATTGCTGACAACGTCCCTTCCATACTGGTCTATCAAAAAAAGGAAGCGAATATCCCAGTCCCGATCAGCTGGAATCCAGACGTAGATGCAGACACAGTGGCTGTCCCAGTCCCTGGTGTCTTCCAAGAGGTAAAGCGTCACAGCATGGACATCGCCAGAGATTGGCGTAAGATGACAGGCGAACTTTTTCAACACTACTTCTCAAAAGGATATATTGTTAGCGAGGTTATTCGCCATCCGCAAGAGCCGGTTGTTAGCTATCTCTTACAAAAAGGAGTCGATCTTGAATGAACATTTCCCGTATCGTCCTGCGCCATGTCGCTATGCCGTTGAAATCTCCATTTGTGACCAGCTTCGGAACTACGACAGACAAAGAGTTTTTACTGGTTGAGGCCTATGATGAGCAAGGCTTGGTCGGCTACGGCGAAACCACCTCGATGACAGGCCCCTATTACAATGAAGAAACACTCAAGAGCAACCATCATATCCTCCGCGATTTTCTGATCCCGCTGGTGCTGCACAAGACGATTCAGCATCCAGATGAGTGCATGGAGCTTTTTCACCCAATCAAGCGGAATAACATGGCCAAAGCTGCTCTGGAAGGCGCGATCTGGGACTTGTATGCCAAGCAACAAAACGTGTCACTTTCCCGGGCAATAAATGGCGAGAAGAGTCGAATCCCAGTTGGTGTCTCCATCGGTATACAGCCCGATATTACGGCGATGCTAAAACAAGTAGAACAATTTGTCGCCCAAGGCTATCAGCGGATGAAGGTCAAAATAAAACCGGGCGCAGATATCGACGTGATGGCAGCAATCCGTCGCGAGTTCGGTGATATCCCATTGATGGCTGATGCCAACTCCGCCTATACACTGGCTGATATCGATCATCTCAAACAACTGGACGAATTCAACCTGATGATGATCGAACAGCCGCTGGGCCATGATGACATCATCGATCATGCCACCCTGCAACGGGAGATGACCACCCCGATCTGTCTGGACGAAAGCATCCACACGGTCGACGATGCCCGCAAAGCGCTCGATCTCGGAAGCTGCCGGATCATCAATATCAAGGTAGGTCGTGTCGGTGGACTCAGCCACTCCCGCGCGATTCACGATTACTGCCATGACCGAGGTATTCCGGTATGGTGCGGCGGTATGCTGGAATCCGGCGTCGGACGCGCTCACAACATCGCGATTACGTCCCTGCCTGGCTTCACTCTCCCAGGGGATACGTCCGGCTCCGACCGCTACTTCGATCAGGATATCATCGAGCCTGCTGTCACTGTCCAGGACGGATTCATCGAGATCCCGACCACGCCTGGGATCGGCTACAATCTCAACCACAAGCGGCTTGACGCCGTCACCCTGTTCAGCGAGACTTACAAATAGACAACCCATCATGGAAAGGAACCCGTCTGCATGTCCAACTCTCAATACGATGTAATCGTGATCGGCGGCGGCCCAGCCGGACTGATGACCGCCTACTCTGCCTCCTCCCAAGGAGCACGCGTCTGCCTTGTCGAAAAAGGCGAAAAGCTGGGTCGCAAACTGATCATCTCCGGCGGTGGCCGATGCAATGTGACCAATGCCAAGGAAATGGATGAACTGATCAAACAGATGCCCGGTAATGGCCGCTTCCTCTACAGCGCCCTCGCCCAATTCAGCAACAAGGATATCATGTACTTTTTCGAGGAGCTTGGTGTACAGCTCAAGGAAGAAGACCGTGGCCGGATGTTTCCTGTCACCGACAAGGCGATCACCGTAGCCAATGCCTTAATCGACAAAATCAAGGAGCAGGGTGTCACCTTCCGTCTCAATTCCCCTGTGGCTCACGTCCTCTACGAAAATAACGCAACCAAAGGCATCCTGCTCAAAAATGGCGAAACCCTAACCGCTCCCTCTGTCGTCATCGCGGTCGGCGGTTGCTCCGTCCCACAGACAGGCTCTACCGGAGACGGCTACGCATGGGCAAAAGAAGCAGGTCATACGGTCACAGAGCTTTACCCGACCGAAGTACCGATCACCGCTTCTGATCGCTACATCAAGGACAAAAGCTTACAGGGTCTCTCCCTGCGCGATATCGAGATGACTCTATTTGATCCCAAAGGCAAGCGGGTCAGCACACAGGACGGTGACATGATCTTCACCCATTTTGGCATATCCGGCCCTGCTGCCCTGCGTATGGGTCACTATGTCTCCGTCAGCCAGAAGAAACACGGGAAGGCCCCCCTCAAGCTGGAGATCGATCTGTTGCCGGACAAAACCATGGAAGAGATCGCCACGGATTGCTGGTCTCTTTTGGAGGAGCACCCGAAAAAAGCGGTCAAAAACGTACTTCGCGGTTATATTCCTGAACGCCTTATTCCGGTCATTCTCAATCTCTCCGGCATCTCGGAAGAAACTACCGCCAGCCATATGCAAAAGAAAAGCCTGCAAGAGTTCGCCAAGCTGATCAAGCATTTTCCACTCACCATCACCGGTACACTTTCCCTAGAGGAAGCCTTCATTACAGGCGGTGGTGTCAGCGTCAAAGAAATCGACCCGCGCACGATGCAATCCAAGCTGATGGACGGGCTGTTTTTTGCCGGGGAAGTGATGGACGTGCACGCCCACACCGGCGGGTATAATATCACAATCGCCTTCTCGTCTGGCTACGTCGCTGGTAAGCACAGTGCCGAGCATGCGATGAGCTTGACCGGGTCAATTATTTCGGGCTAAAACTTTTTTCAAAAAAAATGGTGTTAAGAGGTTTAAAGATGTAAATGGTTGGGGAATATATGAGTATGTGCTCTTCCTCCCAGGAGAGCGTCTCAGAACCCTACTCCCCCTAAAAGTAGTTGGTTACTGATTCTCACACCTCTACTCCCTTTATCTTTATTGCTTGGAGCGTCCGCGTAGACGCTCCCTTTTTTTTGCCCTTTTTCGGCTTTTTCTTTTTGCCTTTTGGCTCTGACAAACATATGGATGAAAAAAATTAAGACCGCACCCAAATAGAGAGTGCGGTCAAGATAAATCCCAATCCAAGCAGACGGAATGTATTGGCTCTTTGTTTGATTCGGCGCTCATCATGTCCGAGATGAGCAGACATACGGCTTTGCCAGCGCTTGGTGCGTGGCTGTGTCATGACGATGAGACCTGCGATGACCAGAAAAACAGGCAGAACCATGACTTTACGAGCCACCCTTCTTTTTACGGCGTAGGAGCCAGCTGCCCATGCCTTCATCCTCTTGCTGCCCTTCAATAATCAGTCTGGCCTGCTCAGCCAGATCCAATGCTTCGGCAAAATGCAATTGGCGGAAGGCGGTCTCCGCTTTGGTCAACAGATCATTGACCTGCCGGTTTTGGCGGCGGTAGCGGTTGGTGTATTGGATCGCACCCTCAGCGGCTTGGCAGGTGACGATCGTTTTTTCTGCCAGCTGGTCGGTCTCCAACAGAATCTCATTGGTCTCGGTCAGCAGGTGTGCCACTTCATCGAGACTGTACTGGTATTGCTCCAGTGCGTTTTTGACTTGAGCCAGCATCTGTACGACCTCTTCAAAACGGGAGCGGAGTTCGCTTGGCACGCCCGGCAGATAGCTGCGCTTGATCTGCTGACGAATCCGCATCAATGCGTTGGAGATCCGCTCCATCTCGTCTAAGGCATCATCCTCGGTCTCAATCACGAGGACATTGGCTTCCTCGATGATTTCTCCCTCTACAGGGGCACCTGCCAGAGCTTCCTCATCGGTCTGATATGCATTCGCATCCGTATGGGTAGTCGTATAGACCGATTCATAACCGCCCTGTGTAAATGCGCCTTCGTTATCGGTTTCGTACTCATAACGGTAAGCCTCTGCGTCCGTCTCTTCCCCTGATCGAGATGCTCTTCGTTCCTCTTCTTCGTAGTCATCAGCACTGTCCCAAGCATCATCATCACGGGTGAGCAGTGTGCTTCGCTCGTCCTCGCTGAAGCCTCCGCTGTAGGATTGATTGCCCCAGCCTGCAGTCTCTTCCGTATTTTCCTCTTTGGAGACAGAGGTGAAGCTGGTTGAGTAGATGACCGTCTCTGCTGCCTGTCCGAATCCGGTACCTGCTGTGGCCGATGTGAAAGCAGCAGCCGAATCAACGGACTTCGCCTCATCATTTTCACCTACAGCAGAATCCACATTATGAGATTCAACGGTGTCACCCTGATTGAATGCTTGTCCATCTACCACGTCGGAGTCATCCAAACCCGTTATGGCTTGCGCATCCTGTCCTTCTTGCGGCGCATCGGATTCAGTCCCGATTTTCTCCTCCGCGGTCGGATTCTCCGCTCCAACAGCCACTGCCGTCGCAGTCGCAGCCACCTGCTGCTTGCTCAGCACGGAGTCTTCCATGCTTTTATAAATGCTGTCGACATTCATCTCAAACGCTTTGGCATGCGTCTCCAGCAGTGTCAGATTCCCTTCCTCCAGCGCCGATACAGCCGCTTGGAGCAACTGCTTGGCTTGCAAAAGCGATGTCTCCAGATACGTCTGGCTCAGATCATACCCATCCCCCAGCGCTACGGAGATATCTTGCTCCAACTGTCGGAAATCATTGGTCATCTCTTTGCGGACCATATCCACATAATGCGGCACCTGCTCCAAGCCCTCCGCCATCTGCTTGAGCATCTGGTGGGCCTGCATGGTGGTTTCATAGGCTTTGAGATTATCTCCAGACGCCAGATCAGACTTCACCTGGATACGCAGGTTGTCGATTTTATCCATATTGGTCTTCATCTCATGAAAAGCAAGTCCATACTCCAGACGCACCTCGGATAGCTTGCGTTCGACATGCTCGTACAGCTTGCCGATCTCTGGAAGCACCACTTTGTTCTCCGTCTTGGTCTTGACCACTTTGGAGGCGTCGTTTTTGAGCTCATTGACTTCCACTTCCATCGCGCTGAGCATCTCCCGGCCTTCATTGATCAGACCAAGTGCCAGCTGAAAACGGAAACGGTCACACGCATCATCTGCTTCGAGAATGATCATCTCCACATCGGGAATCTGCATTTTGAGCAGGTTTTCTTTGCGGTTAGCAAGCTCGGTCAGGCGCTCCTCGGTCAGACCGGTTGTACGGCGAAGCGACTTTTCCACTTCGAGCGTCTGGATTTTCTCCACCAGCTCTTCTTTCCAATATTCAACATCATCAATCTCTTTGAGCAGATTGCGGCGGCGCATGAACAGATACGCCAGATACACAGTGAGTACGGTCAAGCCCAGCACGACGAGATACATCCACCATGGAATATAAGTCCAGATCGTGTTTTCCTGCGAGATCGGCTCTTCAGCCGCCGTTGTTGCCGCCGTGCCTGCAGCTGGTGTGGCCGTGCTGGTTGTCGGACTCTTGATCTCGTTGTTCACCTCAGTGACGAACTGCTCGATCCCCTTGGCATACTCCTTCTGGTTGCTCCAGGACAGGTAGAAGGTAGAGATTTTCTCGTGCAAAAGTTCCATCTCCATGCCCTTGTCGATCAGGTTGGGACCCGGATAGACACCCAGCTGATCCGTATTAGCATCGAGTACGATCATCATCGTATTGTCACTCAGATTGTAATTGTCGTACAATTTTTGCGCGTATTCATCAGGGGAGGCAGCTTCAGGCGTCGTGCCCTCTACTACGACCACTTTGTATTTATCTGGGTAAGCGGCAAGTGATTCTTCCAGCTTCTTGATATCTTCTTTTTTCAGGTGGTTGGCTTCGTCTTGCACCGCTTCATCGGTTTTTTCAGGAAACGGCGCTGCCGCTGCCGGTGAACTGAAGCAGAGAAGAGAGGCCAAACCCGCGAGCATGACTAGTTTTTTCACGATTTGTACAACCCCTTATTCAACAGCTTTCACGTACGTTCTCTGACGACATGAGTAAGGAGCGGAGAAGCTGAATCGTGGCCGAAGTGAGCCACTCACTGAATTCAACGGAACCCGGCTCTAAATAATACACTTCCCGCACCGATTGCGGGTTCAGGTAGGGATAGATCAACAGACTCGACATAGATAAGAGCAGGGGATCGATCGGAACATTGCGGAATTCACCTAATTCGATGCCTTCCTCGATCACCGTAGCAAAGTGGTGCTTCCAGCGGTGGATATAGAGCGTCATCACTTCCCGCGCCAGCATCGATTCGACACTCAGCTCCCGCTGGACGACACGGGTGACAGCGGCATGCTCCTGCTGGTACAGCACATAGAGGCGGACCATCTGCTCCAAACGATAAGACGGATGTGCCCCCTGATTGGTTGCTTCTTCTTTCGACAATATCTGAAAAAATTTCTCAAAATACTCCGTCAAGAGGGATTCCAGCAACCCCTGCTTGCCTTGAAAATAATACGAAATCAACGCCAGGTTGACACCGGCGGCCTCGGCAATCTGCCGGACCGTCGTGCCATTAAACCCTTTTGCGTCGAATAACACAGCTGCTGCCTGGAGTATCCGTTCTTTGGTCTTTTTTGGTTCTACCATCACGGTTGTCCCTCCCCTGCATCCCGGTCAGGTTCGACTTCTCCTTGATCACGTCCGCCAAGCTTGGAGCCTCCCCACATCAATAGGCCGAGTACACCCATGACAAGGAGAAAACGAAGCTTGTGCTCAGAGAAGTTCAACAGATCATGCCCCAGGATCGCTTCAAAGAAGGTGATCGGAGCCTTTCCCAACAGGGTCGCAAGCAAAAAGCCCGTAAACGAGACTTTGGACAAGCCGGCCGCCATATTGATGACCCCAGACGGAATCACTGGAATCAGCCGGGCCATCAGGACGATGCGAAAACCGTCCCTCTCGGCATGCTTGTTCAGCTTTTGGAAAAAAGGCAGATGCCCCACCTTCGCCTGTGCCCAATCATGAGCCACATAGCGGGACAACAGAAAGCTCAGACACGCCCCTGTCACCGCACTGAGCCAAGTCAGTACAAAGCCGAAAACCGGCCCGAAAATCACGACATTGACCCCTGCGACCAAAAAATACGGAATGAACGGGAAAAACGTCTGGAGGATGGTGATAACCGCGCTTATTCCTATGGAAAGAAAGCCAAATGACTTGATATAACCGGCGATCTCATCAATATTGCCACTGCGTAAGACATGACCCAAGTGTGTCTGGGTCACCACGACGAGAATGACTAGAATGGTAAGTATCGGAACGATTGCTTTTTTCAACCGATCAACCCCTCGTCCGAATTATGCATGACCCTGTTAATTATAGTACAGATGAGCCAGCAAAAAAAGCGTGATTGATTTGAAATTCGACATTGTTTTCCGCTTTCTTTCATAATAGTTTGACGATTATAATAAAAGGAAACGGTTACAGGAGGCCAACATGCGGAAAAAGATGATACTGGGATTACTCCTGTTACTCGGTTGTCTGTTTATTTTTCAGAATAGAATGACACCTCCTGCCGTTCAAGCGATTGAGTCTAAGCCGATGGTTACGCCAAAACGCAGTACGATCAAGGTCGTCACCTACAATATCCGGGGCTGCCGCGATGATGAAGGTGTAGCCGATACAGCGGCGATCATCGCTGAACTGAAGGACTTGGATGCAGACATCATCGCCTTGCAAGAGGTGGATCATGGACTGCCACGTTCCCATTTCGCTGATCAAGCCAAAGAAATCGCAGATCAATTACACATGGACTATCTTTTTTCACCGAATCTTAACCTGTTGATCGGCACATACGGCAATGCCCTGCTCTCCCGTTATCCGATCCTCTCCTACGAACAGACAAGGCTCCCCTCCGGCTTCGAGCCCCGTGGTTTGCTGCAAGCGGTCGTAGATGTCAACGGGGAAGCACTCAACGTATACGTCACCCATCTCGGCCTCAAGAAAAAAGAACGGGAAGAGCAGATTCAGAAGGTCGCAGAAATCCTTGCAGTCAGACCCGAATCCCCGACCATTCTCATGGGAGATTTTAATACGAGTCCGCATGATCCACTGCTTACGCCTCTTCGCGGTCTGCTCAGCGATCCGTTATATGAAAAGCAGCAGCCGGTGACCACGCTGATCACGAAGACTGACACCCCCATCCAGATCGATTATATTTTCCTCTCTCCATCTGTCCGGTTTATCCGGGGCTTTACCACCGCACAGAGCCGCTCTGATCATTTTCCGCTGTGTTACGAGATCGCGATGTAAGCCTCACTTGGCTCCAACAGCTTGACCTGGCCCTCTCTCCTCGTATGAGTAAAAAAAGCGCTCATTCCTGCACGGATCTTAGGATTTCATGCAGGAGAGCGCTTTTTTGGATGTGATTAAAAAACATTTAACGCTGACGGTTGGTTAAGTCATCTGCTGGATGCGGCAAGCTTCTCGGAGTCTGTGTACCCGGTCCGACGAGCTCTGCCGGCTCCAAGCCTTTGGTGTTCATTCCTGGGCTTGGCAGTTCGAACTTCTGACCGTAATCCCAGATATACGTCTGGATGCGCGAATGCTCGCTGACACGCTGTTCGTTCATATCGTAGTTCGAGCGGATTTCCATCTCCAGCATCGTCGGCAGATTCCGCTTGATATCGTAATAGACGGTATACTCCGCCTCCAGCTGCATATCCTCGATCAGCTCGTCGATGTTGTACAAGGCTTTCGCCTGTTGGATACGTGCTCCACTCCCCATCAGACCCAGTTGGTCGCGGGAGAGGGTAAACACTCCTTTTGTCAGGGTCGGATAAGCAGACTGCACCGCCTGCACATTAGCACCTTGGCTGTTGGCATCTACCTGTGCGCGCAATTGGTCAGAGAGCATCTGCTTGAGCTGTCTGGAGTCGAGCAAGACACGTACACTGGCCAAGTTGTCATCCTTGTTCTCATCGCGAAGCGGAACGACCTTGGTACGCATCCGCTCCATCTGCTGGAAGCTGAACTCTGGTGACCAGTTGGCCAGCTGCTGTCTCAATGAGAATTCCTGATCACCCACCGGACGCCATGCTTCCTGTTCACCCAGCTTGGCATAAAGCTGATTGTCACGGGAGAGAATCGCCATATCCGCTGATTTCTTCTGATCTGGTACAGATGTTTTGATGCTGACGAACGCATCCTTGCCATTTACCTGTCCGGCGAAGTTCACCAGATTTCCGTTGGCGTCAAAGCCGGTCAACAATCGGGTCCACCCATGAAACGAATACCCCTGCTGTTTGCTGAAATTGCTTCGGAGTGCCTTGAATTGGGCGTCCGCATTTTGGGCGGTATTTTGCGGGTCACTGCAACCCACCAGTAAAACGACGGTCAGGGCGAGCAGCGTGCCAAGCCTTGAGCCTTTTCGTTTGATCATCAACGTCACCCTCCTTTTGCTTTCTTTAGGTTGTCCGAGGGTGTACGTGCTTATGCGAAAGGGCTATTGGCCTACAGAGAATAATAGATGACGCCGTCACGCTCCGTTGTCTCTACCTGATACAGCATGGTCAGAAGATCCAAATGACCCAGAGTCTCTGAGATGACCAATGGCAGTTCTTTCTGATATTTGGTCGGGAAAAGCCCCTGGGCCAGCTCATACGCGGTCTTCTCCCCATCCTGCAAAAATCCTCTGAGGACGTTGGTTCGCTTCCAGTTGTTTTGCAGACGCTCTGTGATCAATTCATGGTGATTCGTCACCAGCTCACCATGACCTGGCAGGATCAGCTCGATCGGCAACCCTAAGCACATCTCCATCGAGGTGCGGTACTGAACCAGTGTCATCGGGCGGACCTGTGAGCGGTCAAGAGGCGGCTCGATGAATGCATTGGACGAAATATGCTGGATGATATGATCACCTGCGATCATGACACGGTCGGACTCCCGTAAAAAGGAGACATGATCCTGTGCATGCCCCGGTGTCGTCAACACCTTCCACTCCGGCAAATGAGGCAGCGTCTCTCCGTGCCGGATCGTTCCGTCGATCTTCGTCGCCTCAGCGAAGGTCTGCATCATCATCCGGAATCGGACGATCACCCCCAGCATCTCCTGTGGTACACCGCACTGGACATACAACTTGTGAAAAAATTCATCATGATACTGTAAAAAATCCTCATCCATCTCCACAAAGGGAATCGCATACGGGTGGCAGTACACCTTGGCGCCGCTTGCCTGTCTGACCCGCTCCAGCATCCCGGAATGATCCACGTGATGATGGGTCAGAACGATCTGCTTGATCTGACTGAGTGAATGCCCACTCATTTCAAGACCTTGATGAAGTGCCTCCCACGCTGCGTCCGTTCTTGGGCCGACGTCTACCAGTGTCGGTGTCTCCCCTGTAATCAGATACAGATTAACCGGACCTACGGCAAACGGAGTCGGAACCGTGATTTGGTACACGCCTGAGGCCACTTCTCTTGCTGCTCCTGCTTCCTGATTGTTATCTATATGGGTCACACGCCGTCTCTCCTGTCTATCACATCATGTTCTTATTCTTAAGTTTACCACAGTCGTATCAGTTCTTTCCTTTCCCTGGCAAAAAAACAGCCAGCCCCTCACTTCGGAGGAAGGCTAGCTTTTGTAGGTGGTCACTTGGTTGCGGCCATTTCGCTTGGAATCATACAACGCCACGTCGGCCGACTGAAACAGTGCCTCGACGCTCATGTTCTGCTGGGTGGCCCGATCCCATTTGGCAACACCGCTTGAGATGGTCACGGCCGGTTCAGTTCCACTCTCGACCAGACGACGCATCCGTTCTGCGATTTCGGCTGCTTTTTCCAGATCGACACGCGGCAGATAGATCGCGATTTCCTCTCCGCCCCAGCGTGCCGCGATATCGCTCTCACGGATACTCTGCTTGATCAGGGAAGATACCCGGATGAGAATCTCGTCCCCCACTTGGTGACCGTACGTATCGTTGACTTTTTTGAAAAAGTCAATGTCAATCAGAATCAAAGAGCCTGAGCTGTCTTTGCCAAGGGATTCATGCACCTTGTCATTGAGGAATTTGCGCGCATACAATCCGGTCAGGTTGTCAGTAATCACCATTCGGCGCACTTCGCTGTGAAGCAGTGCATTGGTAATCGCCAGACTGGTATGCTGCCCGACGATTTCGAGCAGCTTGAAGTCATCGAAGCTGAAGAAATGTCCACGGGAGTCCGCTACCAACAGCACGCCTGTGACATCCGTTCCCTGCATCAGCGGTACCCCCATCAATGAGGCGAATTCCACCAGAGAAAACGGCATCGTCTCTACGCTTGGATTCGCCAGGATCACCGCACGCTTCTCCGTCACCATATCGGTAATCGGCTGTTCCTCGATCGGCACCCAGCGGCCCACGTCTGTCGGATTGGAGGAACAAAGCACCTCCAGATGATTGCCCTCTTCCGTCTTGCGCAGGATCGCACAGTACTCTGCATCAAACTGATTCAACAGCATGTTCGTAACAAAGCTGAGGATTTCATCGAGATTCAGACTTCGGTTAAGCTGTTGCGCCATTTCGTTTATCAGACGCAGCTCGCGGATCAGGTTGCGGGATTGCTGATACAGCTGGGCATTTTCAAAAGCAGTCCCTGCTGTCTCCGCCAAAATCGAGATATATTCGGTCTCTTGCTCATTGAGATTCACCAGTTCATTGGTCGTCAGCTGCAAGACCCCATAGATCCCCTGTTTCCCGAGAAGCGGCGCAGCCAGCACGGTGACCAAGCGGCCATCCTTTATCTGTGTGCCGACGACTGGACGTCCCTCGATATAGGCCTGATTGCTGTATTCATTTTCTCCAGCCTGAAACAGCAGTGACTTGACCGGCAGGGTCGTGTTGGTCTCGACGCTCAAATAGAGATCCACCGTAAAATACGGATACAGCATCGGAATACTGTTGATGATCTCCTCCAGCACGTTGTTCACATCGATGGAGGCTTGGATTTTTTTGGTCAAGCCGTACAGCAGGTCTTTTTTCTTCGCATCGCGATGGATATCATCAAGCTGAATCGCGCGCACCAGGGAAAAACTGATCTTGTCCCCGACGGTCTGTAAAAAAGCAACGTCCCGCTCATCAAACACATATGGCTCGTCAGGCGGGATATGCAGGATCAGGGCGATTAACGGCTTGGCTTCACAGATGACCGGATAGATCACCACTTTGTTGCCATCCGTCACCATCGGCTCTACCGGCTTCCCGGCAAAACGAGCTAAGATTTCGCCCAGTTGTGTCGATTCTTTATGTTTTCTCTCAGTCGTGATGCGGTCCTGTGGGATCATCAGACCGCGCTGATCCAGCTTCACGGCAGAGCAATAGCCTTTTTCCACAATCTCATCAATCTGCTCAATCACACCCCTGATCAAATCAATGGAGCGTTCATAGCGGTTCGCATTCATCACGATCTGGCTGGCCGCCTGATGAATATAAGCATCATAGCCCATCAGGATCAACGGCTCCATCGCGCGGATGTACGCTAAGAGATCCACTTCCAATGCCTGCTTAGGTGCCGCCAGTCCAATCGTCGCACGCAGGCGTCCATCTCTTTCTTTGAGCGGAACCACTGCCCACGATACAGGCAGAGAGTGACCATCATCCTCCAGATACGCAATCTCACCGGTCTGGATGGCTTCGAACACCACCGAATGCAGGTTCAAGTCACTCTCTTGCCATGCCTGAAGAACCGGATCGGTCTTATTATCTTCAGCAAGCAATGGAATACAAGTTAGGATTTGCCCCAAAGAGTCGGTCAGGAAAAGGGTTCCCGGGCAATTTTTTGGCCAGGAATGCAGAAAAAATGGGATCATGTATTTAAATACGGTTTCTAATTTCCCTAGCATCTGTGATTGGATAGCCAAAAAAATTCCCTCTTCCTTTTCTAAGAATTACAACTCATGCGGGTCAAAGGGATCAGTGGGCAGATGATGCGTCCGGTTGATCTCTACCACTTCCCATTTGTCTAAAGCGAAACGGAGAATGCTAATACCCGTATTATCTATACGCGATATCCCTGTCCCTTGCTTCCCTTCCGTAATGTAATGAAGAAAGCCATTGATGAGACCACCGTGGCTGACAGCTGCAATCGTCTTGCCCGGATGGGACATCACCAGTTCACCGAGCGCCTGGTGAGCACGCTTTTGCATATCTGTAAAAGATTCAATTCCATATGAAGTTTCGTACGCTTCATTTGCACGCTTACGTTCTTCGATTTCAACAGGGGTAAGTCCTTCCCATTCCCCAAAAGAACGTTCACGCAAACCTGCTGTAATGGTAAGCTGCGTACCCGTCACATCAGCCACAGCCTTGGCGGTGACATGTGCACGCTTGAGATCGCTTGTATAAATATGGTCAAACTTATGCCCTGCCAGATATCCGGCAAGAAGCTTGGCCTGATGAAGTCCGGTTTCATTTAATTCGATATCGCTGTGGCCCTGAATTCGGCCAAGCACGTTCCAAGAAGTTTCCCCATGGCGAATCAAATAGAGGAAGGTCTCCATCACTATACCCCCTCCTATACTGCTTGTAAATAAAATCAATACATTATAATTATAAAGGATTAGCCTGATTCATGCTAGAATCTTAAAAAACTTCCAAACGATTTTTAACATTAGTTTACGCAGAATCACGACTTGACTTTCCTATCTATTCCCCTATAAAATAGTTTGTATGTGTTTTAGGGTAGCATTGATTGCAGGTAAAAACGAGTGGTTATCCAGATTAGTTTCACCCTTTTCAGTAAAGCGGCTGCTCCTGAGAAAGGTGCACGATGCGGAAACGCTACCGTCCGAAGTTCGTGTAGCTAAAGTTGAGACTGGCCCCTCGGAAGTAAACACCTGTAAATCTGATCTTAAAGGAGAATGAAATTCAATGGCTCGTTACACAGGTCCTCGTCACAAACTCGCACGTCGTCTCGGTATCTCCCTCGACGGCACAGGCAAAGACATTAAACGTAACTTCCCACCAGGACAACACGGTCACGCTAACCGCCGTAAACTCTCTGAGTACGGTATCCAGCTGCAAGAGAAGCAAAAACTTCGTCACATGTTCGGCATGAACGAAAAACAATTCCGCCGTACATTCGAACAAGCTTCTAAACTCCAAGGCGTACTTGGTGAAAACTTCATGAAATTGCTCGAATCCCGCCTCGACAACGTGGTATACCGTATGGGCTTCGCACCAACCCGCCCGGCTGCTCGTCAGCTCGTTAACCACGGTCACTTCCTCGTAAACGGTAAAAAAGTAGACATCGCTTCCTACCGTGTACAACCAGGCGACGTGATTTCCGTTCGTGAAAAATCCCGTAACCTCCAACTCGTGAAAGATGCGATCGAAACCCGCACTTTCGTTCCTAACTTTGTCACTGTTGATGACAACAAACTCGAAGGTACTTTCACCCGTCTTCCAGACCGCTCTGAAATGCCTGCTGAGATCAACGAAAAACTCATCGTTGAGTTCTACAGCCGTTAATAATTGGTTCTTACCTAAGACCATTATCGATAGCTATGAAAAAACTGGAGCTAATCTGCTCCAGTTTTTTTGTTGTCTTTTTTCCCCTTCTGCTACTGGTTTGGTTCTCCTCACTCCGTAAGCCTCCCATGAAGATCGTGACGATCATTATAAAATGAAATAGAAACCATCCCAGCTGCCCATAGTTGAAATGCCTGATCGCAATCGGTCTTCGCAAATCAGCCGGAACGATCACGCCACCGATATATTCATGGATCAGCAGAAAAATCCACCACCACGTATACGAATCCCACAGATCCTAGGCATATTTGTAATAAATAATGTTGGTTTGATAGATCACGAACACCTCAAAAGCCATTCCTATGTGAATCATTGCCCAGTAAAAAGAAATTTTCTATCCCCAGTGAGCCGGACTGTATCTCACCCCCACCAATACATAAAACGGCAGCAATGTGGCAATTGCACTGAACGGCATGATGCTCTTATCCGGTATGTATTGTGGATCAAACCCATAAAAACCGACTTTCACAAAAAGATAGCAGATGATATTGCCGGATATCACTGTGATCAGATACAAAAGACCGTATCGTCTCCAATCCAGCCGAACGATAAAGAAGGAGCCAACAACAGACAAGAGACTCATTCCCAGCAAAAGGAATGTTTCGAGATTTAAATCGAAATACGCTGCCCGACTCCTCCCGAATCATCTTTTTCCTAGTGTGTCCAGTGATGGGAGGAAATAAAGAAGAAGGAGACCAGACCCTTTTGGGGTACTCGTCTCCTTCTTTATTTTCGAATCAGCCCTTGCTGTCTTCCAGCGGGAACCACCAGCAAAAATTTGTCGAATCTCTTGTCCAGCTTTTGCTCTTATCGGGTTTATGATGGTTTCAGTACAATAGCATAGGCTCCTCAAGGGTGACCGGCTCACTCCCCGATGAAAGGGGGTGAGGATGATGACAGTTTTCGAATCTCTAAGCTTAGCTTTGGCATTCGGTTCGTTGATCAGTTCACTGATCATCGGTACGTTAACCATCGTGGTTATGTATCTGTCTAATCGTAAAGAAAAGTAGGTCACCTCCCTTGAGTGGCGTGACCTACTTTGACCCAACTACGAGCCAGCCCTTTGAGGGCAAGCTTATTGTACCGGCCGCAGATGTTACCAGCATCTGCGGCCTTCTTATTTTCGATTATATCACGGTAAAATCAATTATCCAAAGTCACTTCTCGCTTAATTTTATCCATCAGTTCTTACTGTTTTCCTGAAGAAACACAAGCAAAAATTTGTCGAATCTCTTGTCCAGCTTTTGCTCTTATCGGGTTTATGATGGGTTCAGTACAATAGCATAGGCTCCTCAAGGGTGACCGGCTCACTCCCCGATGAAAGGGGGTGAGGATGATGACAGTTTTCGAATCTCTAAGCTTAGCTTTGGCATTCGGTTCGTTGATCAGTTCACTGATCATCGGTACGTTAACCATCGTGGTGACGTATCTGTCTAATCGTAAAGAAAAGTAGGTCACGCTCTTAACCTTGAGACCCCGTGACCTACTACACCCAGATATTCGAGCCGGCCCTTTGAGGGCAAGCTTATTGTACCGGCCGCAGATGTTACCAGCATCTGCGGTCTTCTTATTTTCGATTATATCACGGTAAAATCAATTATCCAAAGTCACTTCTCGCTTAATTTTATCCATCAGTTCTTACTGTTTTCCTGAAGAAACACAAGCAAAAATTTGTCGAATCTCATGTCCAGCTTTTGCTCTTATCGGGTTTATGATGGTTTCAGTACAATAGCATAGGCTCCTCAAGGGTGACCGGCTCACTCCCCGATGAAAGGGGGTGAGGATGATGACAGTTTTCGAATCTCTAAGCTTAGCTTTGGCATTCGGTTCGTTGATCAGTTCACTGATCATCGGTACGTTAACCATCGTGGTTATGTATCTGTCTAATCGTAAAGAAAAGTAGGTCACCTCCCTTTGAGCAGAGTGACCTACTATACACCAACACCGAGCCGCCCCTTCAGGGCAAGCTTATTGTATCGGCCACAGATGTTACCAGCATCTGTGGCCTTCTTATTTGTCATTATATCACGCTAAAAGCATTTTTCCCAAATCGCTTACAGCTTAATTTTTGCAAATTTACGCTTGCCGTTTTGCACTACCATGTCGTTTTCCAGCGTCACTTCTGCGTTGAGATCGGTGACCTTCTCCTCGTTCACCTTCACCGCACCTGCTTGTACGGCACGGCGTGCTTCCCCTTTAGAAGTAGCGAGACCGAGATCGAATACGAGGTCGACGATTTTTGCCTGGCCATTTTCATAAGCGGAGGCATCAAGGGTTACCTCTGGAATATCAGTTGGCAGAGCACGTTGCTGGAATACGGTTTTGAAGTGGTTCTCAGCTGCATCTGCTTCCTCTTGACCATGGAACATGCGGACAAAGGTTTTGGCCAGATTCATCTTGGCATCGCGCGGGTGAACACTGCCGTCTTCCAGACCTTTTTTCAGTGCTTCCAGATCTTCACTGGTGATGTCGGTCGCAAGCTCGTAGTAGCGGAGCATCAGCTCGTCTGGTACAGACATGGTTTTGCCATAGATTTCGTTTGGAGCTTCGTTGACACCGATGTAGTTGTTGAGGCTCTTGGACATTTTTTGCACGCCGTCGAGACCCTCAAGGATCGGCATGACGATAGCAACTTGCTGTTCTTGTCCATATTCTTTTTGAAGGTTCCGGCCCATCAGCAGGTTGAATTTCTGGTCGGTTCCGCCCAGCTCTACATCGCTTTTCAGTGCTACGGAATCGTATCCCTGCATCAGCGGGTAGAAAAACTCGTGGAGCGAGATTGGCTGATTGGCACTGTAGCGCTTGGTGAAGTCATCGCGCTCCAACATACGGGCTACAGTGGTTTTGGCCGCCAAGGTAACGACATCGGAAAAATTCATCGGAGCGAGCCACTCCGAGTTGTAATAAACCTCTACACGGGAGGTGTCCAGAACTTTGCCGAACTGCTCTACATAGCTTTGTGCATTCTGTTTGACTTGTTCTTCTGTCAGCTGCTTACGGGTCTCGGATTTGCCTGTCGGGTCACCGATGCGGCCTGTGAAGTCACCGATCAAGAGTTGGATGGTGTGGCCAAGCTCTTGGAAATGACGCATTTTTTGCAGAACAACGGTATGGCCGACGTGGATGTCCGGTGCGGACGGGTCGAGGCCCAGCTTGATGCGGAGCGGCTCACCTGTGGTGACGAAGCGCTCCAGCTTTTTGCGCAGGTCTTCTTCTGGGACGATTTCGGCCACACCGCGGCGGATCAGTGCCAGCTGACGCTCTACCTCTTGCTGCTGTTCAGGGGTTAACACGATTTTTTTCGTGGTGGTTTCTTGGTTTTCCATTGATTTCACACTCTCCTTTTGGTCGGGTAAAGACAAATAAAAAAGACCCCATCCCACATAGGGACGAGATCTGTGTTCTCGCGGTACCACCCTAGTTGAGAAGAAATCAGCTTCTTCTCCACTCTGATGCAGCATAACGGGCTGCTTCCGGTCATTGCGCAGCTGTTCTGCAAGCAGGTGCACCTGCTTGACTAACAAAAACTGGCATAGACAAGCTCCAGACGTGTAATTCACTTGAGGTACAGGGCTGGTTCGCACCGACCACCAGCTCTCTTGTCGACCTGTGTCCCTCCGCTACTTGGCGTCCTTCGTCGCTTTGTGTTATTTTGCGCTGTTGATATGAAAATACTTTTACCACATTTTATCATCCCTTGTCAATACAGGTCGAGGATGTGTCGTTTCGCTTCTATCCCACTTATTTTGGTTATGGTATAATTAGGCTGATCTTGTAAGGGGGACGTACATATATGCAGAATCAACATCCGCCTGCCGATGAGAGACAAAGAAGAAGACGTCGGCGTGGCACGAAGAAACATCCTGTCATTCTCGCGCTGCAAGTGTTCACGGTTCTAGGTTTTATGGGTTTATTTGCGGTTGGAGGGGTTCTTGGCGGTTATATCGCTTCCCTGGTACATGATGAGCCTGTGCGTACCTATGAGGATATGCAGAAGAAGATTTTCAGCAACTACCTCACCGGCTTCGCTTACTATCAAGACGGCTCGCTGATCGGCCAGCTGCGTGCGGAAGAAGACCGCCGTCTGGTTAAGAAATCAGAAGTGTCGCCTTATCTGATTAATGCGATCATCGCGACCGAAGATAAATATTTTTACGAGCATCACGGGATCGTGGTTCAATCGACGATTCGCGGGATGATCCAGGATTTCACCAATCAGCCGGTCGTCACAGGCGGCTCTACCCTGACCCAGCAATTAGTGAAAAATACGCTTCTCACCCGGGAAGTGAGCCATGCCCGGAAAGCCAAAGAAATCTTCCATGCCCTCCGGATTGAGCGTATGTTTTCGAAGGATCAGATTCTGGAAGCCTACATGAACGAAATCTACTTCGGCAAGAATGCCAACGGCTCCAACATCTATGGTGTACAAGCCGCGGCTAAAGGGATTTTTGATAAGGACGTAAAAGATCTCAATCTCGCTGAAGCCACCTATATCGCGGGCATGCCGCAAAGCCCGAACGCTTACTCCCCTTTCTCAGCGGACGGCTTGGGACGGGGCAAGGAGCGCCAAGTCATGGTGCTTGACCGAATGCTTGAGAATCATTATATCTCCAAGCAGCAGTATGACGAGGCGATTTCCTACGATTTCGAAGCACACCTCGCCAAACCAAGCCGCCGCGCTTACGCCGACCATCCGTATCTCATGATGGAGATTGAGGAGCGGGCCGCCAAGGTGCTGGTCGATCAAAAGCTGGCTGAGGAAGGCCGCGTCAAAGCTGACGTGGGCCGCAATGAGTACCGCCAGCTCGTTGAGGACAAGCGCCGTGAAATCCTGCGCAACGGCTATCATATCCATACCACAGTCAACAAAGAAGTGAACGGGATCATGGAGAAGATCGCTGCCGATTCGGATAACTTCGGTGACAACGTCTCCTACACGATCACCCGCTCCAACGGCAAACGGGAACGCATCGAAAACGCGCTGGAGCAAGTAGGTGCCACTCTGATTCACAATAAAACAGGTGCAATCCTCGGCATGATCGGTGGGCGTGATTTTAACGTGGAGCAGACCAACCACGCGACCGTACCGCGCCAACCGGGTTCGGCCATGAAACCAATCGCTGCGTACGCTCCTGCTTTTGAACTCGGGTATCTGCAGCCAGGCTCCCCGATCGACGACTCCCCCGTGGTGCTTGCTGACGGGCAGAACGGCAGTCACTTGCCGCAGAACTGGGACCGCCAGTTCCACGGGATCATGAGCTCACGCGAAGCGCTCCGCATGTCCTGGAACGTACCTGCGATCAAAGCCTACATGAAAGTCGGCATTCCGACCGCTCTTGAGTATGTCAAAAAAATGGGCGTGACCACGCTGGTCGACAGTGACAATCATGCCGCTACAGGTGTTATCGGTGGACTTGCCTACGGTCTTACCTCCGAGGAGATCACCAATGCCTATGCCACCTTTGCCAACCATGGTTCATTTATCGATGCATACATGATCGAGCGCATCGATGACAGCCAAGGCAACAGTATCTACAAGCATGAGGTTCAGCCTGTTCCCGTCTTCAGCCCGCAGACCGCTTACCTGATCACCGATATGATGCGTACTGTCGTCAATTCCGGTACAGGTACAACCGTCCGCAAATACATCCCCCGTGGTATTGATATCGCAGGGAAAACGGGGACGACCAACAACTCGAATGACCTTTGGTTCGTCGGCTACACACCAGAACTCTCACTCGGTGTCTGGTCCGGTTATGATGAGCCGCATCCGCTTCCAAGCTCTGCTTCAAAACGCCCGATGCAGATCTGGGGCAAGATCATCAAGCAAGTGATGGAGCTTGATCCGAATCTCTCACCGGAATCCAGGAAGTTTGAAAAGCCATCCGGCATCACGACTCTGACCGTCGACAGCAAATCAGGCATGCTCCCAAGCGAGCTCTCCAAAGCTGCCGGTCATCTGATCACGGATCTGTTCAACACGCAATTCGCCCCGCGCAAGGTGGACGATACGCATAAAAAAGTAAGAGTCGTCGAACTCGATGGTGTGCTTTATCTGGCGAAGGAAGGCACTCCTGACGACTTTGTCAGCGAAGGAATCTACTTCTTGGGCAAAGATTCTCTAACTGGTTCTGTAAGGACATCCGCCATTGGGAAAAAAGGCTACAGCCGTCCAAGCGACTGGGATAGCCGCCTTCCTGAAAAAGAAGACCCGCGTACCGCCGTCGATGGTACTCCCGGCGCACCAACCAATGTCAAAGCCAGCCGATCCGGTAACCAAGTTACATTGAACTGGGCTGTCGGCGGTGAAAAAGATATCGTCGGTTACCGCATCTACCGGGCTACCGCCAACAATGGCTTTACCAAAGTGGCTACGGTCAAAGACCCGGCTACCATCACCTACAGCGATGCAACAGGTGGCGGCGACGGTTACGGCTACTACATCACCGCTGTCGACCTGACTGGTCAGGAATCGGCTCCATCCCCAATCGCCACGGTCGGTTCCGGAACATTTGACACACCGACGCCATCAGGCGATCCATCTGGAACGGATCAACCATCTCCTTCTCCAGACAGCACTGAAGACCCGACCTCCATCGGCACACCAGGAGGCACGAATGCTGGCGACAACGGTTCTTCCGATGAACCATCAGGCAACTCCCCTGCCCCAACCCAAAGCGTGCCACAAGCACCAAGCGGTCTGGGTATCACCAAAGCAGGAGACAGCTATAAGCTGAAGTGGAGAGCCAACTCTGGGAATGATCAGGTGGTAGCCTACAACATCTACTACACCTCCGATCCGGTTAATGGCTTCCAACTGCTCGATACCGTCGCAGGTACGAACTATGTCCACAACACCAAGCTGAAAAACGGCTTCTACTATGTCACCGCAGTGAACAGCTATGGTGAATCGGAGCATTCAAACAGTGTGAATACTTCTCAGGCGGGTAATTGACGCCAAGCCAAAAGAGCGCGGCTGCCATGCCCGCTCTTTTTTGCTTTATTATTGTTACTCCCAGAGGGAGTGAGGAGATCATCTGTTTTCCAGTCGCCTTTCCCTCTCTTCGTTCGGCCGGTCTCCTTCCAAACAGATGATCTCCTCACTCCTGCGTGTACCGCAACTTTTTAAAAGAAAAAAATTAGTGGCTCATCCATAACTCTTGGGAATATGTCATACTTTTATTACATAGATGTGAAAAGCTTAAAGACAGACGGCTCACACTCGAGGATACCTTCCTGTTTTGGATGTTTTGGGATGTTTTTGCTCTTTTAAGATCCTTCTCATATCCTTAGAATCTTTAGATCCCCTTTATTTAAAAAGTGCTTGGCTATACGCCAGAGCGTGATGAGGAAGGAACTGTTTGTAAGGAGACCGGCTGAACGTAGTGAGGGAAAGGCGACTGGAAAAAAGTTCCTTCCTCATCACGCTCCCCTCGGAGCAACAAGTGATCTGTTGACAGCTTATTGAATCTTTCCCAAGAATGCAGAAGTCTCACACTCACTTGCGGTATAATAAAATAACAAGTACTCAGGAATGAAGGTGAAGCCTCGGATGATCCATACCAAGCGGTTTTTTAGCAAAGAGGTTGAGGTAGACGGGCGTACATTGATTGTAGAAGGGCCAGTTGATCCGCAAAAGTTCGCAGCCATGACCTTTGATGAAGGACTCAAGGCATTCCGTATACCCGAACAGCAGCATCTTGCCTTAATTGAAATCGCAGCTTTGCCGGAAGGACGAATCATTGTCTGCCGAGAAGATAACCATGTGCTCGCCTATGTCACCTTCCTCCATCCTGACCCGCTGGAGCGTTGGTCACAAGCTAAGCTGGAAGACCTGTTGGAGTTAGGTGCAATCGAAGTCAGCCACAAGGTTCGTGCTGGCGGTGTTGCCAAAAAGATGCTTGAAGTCGCTTTCATGGATGATGCCATGGAGGATTATATCGTGATTACCACCGAATACTATTGGCACTGGGATCTCAAAGGAACGGGACTCGATGTCTGGGGATACCGCAAAGTGATGGAAAAAGTAATGGGCAGCGTCGGTATGATCTGGATGGCGACCGATGATCCAGAAATCTGCTCCCACCCCGCCAATTGCCTGATGGCGCGCGTCGGCAAGCGTGTACCGAATCAAAGTATAATGGCGTTTGACGAGATGCGCTTTCAGAACCGGTATCTATTCTAAAGAAAAGGGTGACCTCCACTATGCGTATCGAAGAAATCATGCGGAAGCGACTTGTAACCGTAACGGCAGAGACGACTCTCGGAGAGGCATTATCCCTTCTGCGTGGAAATCGGATTCGCCATCTGCCTGTATTGAGCGGGGAAAAACTGGTCGGGATCGTCTCTGACCGTGACCTGCGTGATGCCCTGCCATCTGTACTGTGCCGTCATGACGATGATTACCAGATCCTTGGCACACCGGTCAAAGAAATTATGAAGACCGATGTCATCACCGCTCATCCTCTCGACTTTATCGAAGATGCAGCTGCTACCGTGTACGAACATCGTGTCGGCTCTTTACCTATCGTTGAGAACAATAAACTCGTCGGGATTGTCACCGAGTCAGATATACTCAACTGCCTGGTCGAGCTGTTCGGTGTCAACCGTGCCAGCTCCCATATCGAGGTTCGTGTGGATGACCGTACCGGGATGCTTGCCGAAGTCAGCCAGGTGTTCCGCGAAGCAAAAGTCAACGTGATCAGTGTCATGGTCTATCCCAGCCGGGAAGATGGCAAGAAAAATCTGGTGTTCCGGGTGCAGACAATTGATCCACGCCATATCATCCAGCTTCTGTCAGAAAGAGGGTTTGACGTGATCGCGCCTATTGAAGGGGGGCTTTTGCCGTGAGTCGCCGCTCGCGTCTGATCTACTCCCCTGAATATACGAAGTACTATTTTCACGAAGAACACCCATTTAACCAAAAACGCTTGATTCTCATGCACGATCTGATGCAGGCCTATGGCTTGATTCAGCCGGAAGATCTGGTAGAGCCCCGCTATGCTACAGACGAAGAAATCTCACTCGTGCATGATCAGCGCTACATAGATATCGTTCGGGCTCAGGGGCACAGCGAAAAGGAACTCCCTCAGGCGGCCAGCTTCGGGCTGGGTACAGAGGACGTTCCCTTTTTCGCCAACATGCATGAGGCGACTTCTCTGATTACAGGCGGGACCCTTCAGGCCGTTGATCTCGTGATGAAAAACGAAGCTGAGCATGCGTTCAACCCTGCTGGTGGATTGCATCATGCCTTCCGGGGCCGCGCTTCCGGCTTCTGTATCTACAACGACTGTTCGGTGGCTATCGCATACCTGCGCAAGCATTGGGACGCCCGCGTGCTCTACATTGATACCGACGCCCATCATGGTGACGGGGTTCAATGGGCTTTTTATGATGATCCGAATGTTTTGACGATCTCCATCCATGAGACAGGCAAATATCTCTTTCCGGGGACGGGCAATCTCACTGAGCGCGGGGAAGGCAGCGGCTATGGGTACTCGGTGAATGTTCCGCTGGATGCCTTTACCGAGGATGAATCGTTCCTCGATATCTATCACAGCCTGTTGCCAAAAGTAGCGCGGGGCTTCAAGCCAGACGTGATTGTATCGCAAAACGGCTGTGATGCCCATGCCTATGACCCACTCACCCACCTCTCCTGTACGATGCGGATTTATCAGGAGATTCCAAGGCTGGCTCACCAGCTGGCCCATGAACTGTGTGGAGGCCGCTGGATTGCGACGGGTGGCGGCGGGTATGATATCTGGCGGGTCGTGCCGCGTGCGTGGATGCTGTTGTGGAGTGAGATGACCGATCAGCCGCTGGTTGATGGGCCTCTGCCTGCGGAGTGGCTTACGCGCTGGCAGAGTGAGAGTCCGTTGCCGTTGCCTACTCACCTCTTCGATGATGTGAATCCGTTTCCGCCGATCCCGAGACGTGAGGAGATTACAGAGAAAAATAAAATAACGATGGAGCGGGCGCTGATGTATGCGCCTTTGGGATAAGCCGGGGTTCAAATGCCCTGGCTTTTTTGTTTGGGTTTTATCGTGAGTTGGTGGATGAGAGAGGGCGGCTGGTCCCTGTCGCGCTTCTGTTGACTCCCTTCGAAAGAAGGAAGGGCTGTCCGCTACACAACAAGAACGGATGGGGCGGGGCAAAAATTTCAAAGAAGTGAAATCAAGCGTAGACGTTTGCCCCTGGGCGGATTCAAGGAAGAGTTGCCATCCGTTCTTGTTCTGTAGCTGGGTAGGGGGGTCAAAGGAAGCTTGACAGGGACCAGCCGCCCTCTCTCAACCAGCCAATGCAAAAAGCCAAAAAGAAAAAGACAGTCCTCTGTTCTCCCCGCTTACTGGAAGAATACAGACAAAGCACTGTCTTTTCATCGCTATATGATACATCTCGTATCTATTTTCTATCTCACGTGAATCAATTCTAACTTTACACAATCTAGATTCGATTCAACGATCTACTTCAGCCCCAGCAGCTCTTTCAACGCCTCTGGCTGATACCCCTTCACTGCCTTGTCCCCTACTACAGTGACTGGAATCCCCATAAATCCAAGCTTCTCAACAGCTTCTTGATGCTCAGGGCTGCTCATCACATCGCGAACTTCATAGGCGATGCCTTCTGCATCCAGTGCCTTTTTCACGAGGTCGCAGTCGATGCAGCCTTTGGCGGAATAGACGATGACACTTGGAGCGGCAGTCGCGGCTGTCCCTGCACCAGTGGAGAGCGCACGCAGCATGTTTTGCACCATCGCAAACGAACGCTGGGATGCAAGCTTGGTGAACTCGAGGAAATTCACGTGAGCGGAGCCGTCTGCTTTGTCGGACATGGAGCGTACGACGACGAACGGGATGCCGTTCATGGAGCAGACTTGGCCTACGGCGGCGCCTTCCATCTCGGTGCAGGCCGCGCCGAACTGCTCGTAGAACCATTGTACCTTTTCACGGCTGGCTACGAACTGATCACCAGAGAGGATACGACCGTGCACAACTTGGATCTCGTCTGTGATCGCTTTGGCTGCGTCTGTAGCGAGTTGGATCAGCTCAGCATCTGCCTCCCATACCCATTTTTCCGTGTAAGGGATCTGGCCCGGAGCAAACCCGAGCGGAGTTACGTCTACGTCATGCTGAACACAGTCGGTCGAGACAACGATATCGCCGATGGTAAGCTCAGGGTTGACCGCTCCTGCTACACCGGTAAAGATCACTTTGTCCACTTGGAAGGTGTCGATCAAGATCTGGGTGCAGACACTTGCATTGACCTTGCCTACACCAGATTTGCAGAGGACAACGGTCTGGCCCTCATATTGCCCCTCGTAATAGGTGATACCTGCTTTTACCGTTTGGGCAGGCTCGCCCATCGCTTCCAGATAAAGCGCGATTTCTTCGTCCATCGCGCCGATTATTCCAATACGCATGTATGTTGGTCCTCCTATTCAGCCGCTTCGAGCGGACGTGTGCTTTGACGGTATTCGATACGGTGCGGCAGAAGAACGATATGATCATCTACCTGCTCATTGTTCATATATTTGGTCAAAAGACGCATCGCTACCGCACCGATATCATACATCGGCTGCACGACAGATGTCAGCTTTGGACGCACCATCTCAGCCAGACGGATATTGTCATAGCCGATGATCTCGACGTCATCCGGTACACGTCTGCCTTTATCCTGCACCGCGTGGATCGCCCCGATGGCCATCTCGTCGCTTGCTACAAACACGGCAGTCGGTGCATCAGACAATTCCATGAACTCATTCATGCTGCTAAGACCAGACTCATACCAATAGTTCCCGTGCTTGACCAGCTCCTGATCATACTCGATCCCGGCATCAGCCAATGCCTGCTTGTACCCTTCAAAACGAACCAGACCACCCAGCGGATCATGCATCGGACCTGTGATCATTCCGACCCGCTTGTGTCCGCGGCTGATCAGCGCCTGTGTCGCATCATAAGCAGCTTGGAAATGATCGATCGTCACGGACGGCAGAATATGATCCGCATCACGGGTCGCCGCCAGTACGACTGGAACAGCGGCTGTAGACAGCGCTTGCATATGATCGTCTTTAATCTCCGCACCCATGAACAACAGACCGTCTACCTGCTTTTCCAACAGCGTGTTGATCAGCTGCAGCTCTTTTTCCAGACGTTGGTCAGAGTTACAGAGGATGATGTTGTACTTATACATCGTGGCGATGTCCTCAATCCCACGTGCCAGCTCTGAGAAGAACAAGCTCGAAATATCGGGAATGATGACACCTACCGTTGTCGTCTTTTTACTCGCAAGACCCCTTGCCACTGCATTCGGACGATACCCAAGTCGTTCAATCGCCGCCATGACCTTTTTGCGGGTCATCGGCTTTACGTTCGGGTTGCCATTGACTACACGGGATACGGTAGCCATGGAGACACCTGCTTCTCTCGCTACATCATAAATGGTAATCGGCATCTTTTTCTCCACCCACTTTCTTCCAAATATTGGCTTTCAATTCGATTTTCAAAAAATGTATGGTCATATGATACGACAAGCTTTGTCGTTTGTGCAATCGTTTTCTACTTATGTTTCATGAAATGTTAACATCATAGATGATTGCCAATACGATGAGGGCCACGATGCCGACGATCACCCGTGCCTTTTTTTCAGATTTTGTCCATTGAAAGGCAATCGCATACACCAGAAACCCCGCGGAAGCCATCAAAAAATACAAAGCCTTGCCATCCATCACGATCCAACCCTGCCTCTTCATGCTACATCCTCAGCATACAGCAATCCTCTCCTTATTAATAAGGAAGCGAGTGCCATCATGTAAGAAAAAAGGGCTTTCCCCTTCATAAGGAGAAAAGCCCTTTTCCCATGGTTAAAATGGAACCGTCTTAGCGGGAGATCAATTGCTCGCTTTTGTACAAGCCGGATGCAATCAATTCTTCCAGGTACTTGTTGAAAGACGGGATATCCAGCTGTTGTTTCGCGTCGGAGAGCGCTACGTCTGGATCTGGATGCACTTCTACCATGATACCGTCGGAGCCTACTGCCAGACCAGCTTTGGATGTTGGGAGCAACAGATCGCGGCGGCCTGTAGAGTGAGTCACGTCGACGAAGACTGGCAAGTGGGTCTCTTGCTTGAGGATTGGCACAGCAGAGATGTCGAGTGTGTTGCGTGTTGCTTTTTCGTAAGTGCGGATACCGCGTTCGCAGAGCATGACTTGCTGGTTGCCCTCAGAGAGGATGTACTCAGCAGCGTAGATGAACTCTTCGATGGTCGCAGAAAGACCGCGCTTGAGCAGGATCGGATGGTTGAGACGACCTGCTGCTTTGAGCAATTCGAAGTTTTGCATGTTGCGGGCACCGATTTGGATCACGTCGATATATTGGGTTGCCAATTCGAGATCGGCAGGAGTTACGATTTCGCTGATGGTGACGAGGTTGAACTCCTCACCGATCCGTTTGAGAATTTCCAGACCCTCTACACCAAGACCTTGGAAGTCGTATGGGGAGGTACGTGGTTTGTAGGCGCCGCCGCGAAGTACGCGCAGACCTTGTTTTACATGGTTTTCCGCAACCGCACGCACTTGCTCGTAGCTCTCTACGGAGCATGGGCCTGCGATCAGAATCGGTGCTTTTCCGCCGAATTCCACACCTTTTATGGTGAGTACGGTATCTTCCGCTTGCTTTTTGCGGCTGACGAGCAGAACTTTCTTGCCGTCGTCTTTTTGCAGGTCAAGAGATGCTTTGAAGATTTGCTTGAACAAGTGGCGAATCGCATCGTCTTTGAATGGACCCTTGTTGTTTTCAACAATCAGGTTCAGCATTTGGCGCTCACGCTCAGGGTCGAACTTGTTAACCCCTTGTTTCGACTTCTCCCCGCCGAGCTCCTGGACAATCGTTGCCCGCTTGTTAATCAACTCTAATAGCTGCAAGTTAATCTCATCTAGCTGCTTGCGCAGACTCTCAACTTTATCATGACTCATCTCAAACTCCACCTTTCTTAATTCCCCTTGTCTATTAGCAATTGAGTATAAACTCAGCTTGGTTATTGATCATTATATAGGGATGCCATGGGTTTTACCAGTACTTTTACACCAAAAAGCGCGAAAGTGTTTGTAAAGAATTATAAAACGCTTTCACGCAATCACTGTTCCACTTCTGTTCATAGAACTAGTATAATAGAAAAGAATCCCAAGGCAACAGCCCTATCCCCTTCTCTAAGGAGTGACGAACGGTTGTCACATGATACGAATACCCAGCAAGAACTAATCTTTGCTTTAGATATTGGAACGAGAAGTGTCGTCGGTCTGGTCGTCGCAGCCGATGGTGAACAGTATCGCGTCGTAGACTGTGCGATTCAGGAACACAGCGAGCGCTCGATGCTAGACGGTCAGATCCACGATGTGGTAGCCGTCGCCAACGTCATCAGACAGATCAAAGACCGCCTCTCGGAAAAACACGGCACACTCACACAAGTAGCAGTAGCTGCCGCCGGACGTTCCCTGCGTACGCGCCGGGTCAGCATCGAGGTCGATATCCGTCACCTGCCCACAATCCAAAAGGACGACATCCTCACGATGGAATTCTCCGCCGTACAAGAGGCGCAGGCACAGCTTGCCCATGAACTGAATGAGACGGATTCCACCCGTTACTACTGTGTCGGATATAGTGTGGTCAATTATTACTTAGATAATGAAATGATCGGAAGCTTAATCGATCAGCGCGGAGATCTGGCGCGCGTCGATGTGATTGCCACCTTCCTGCCGCGCGTGGTAGTAGACTCGCTGCTCGCTGCCTTGAAGCGCTGTGATCTGGATATGCAGGCACTCACCTTGGAGCCGATCGCCGCGATCAATGTACTGATTCCGTCCACGATGCGCCGACTCAACATCGCTTTGGTCGATATCGGGGCCGGGACATCTGACATCGCACTGACCGAGGAAGGAGCGATTACCGCTTACGGGATGGTTCCGGTTGCGGGCGATGAGATCACCGATGCGCTGATGAACGCCTTTTTGCTGGACTTCCCGGTCGCCGAAGAGGTAAAGCGGGCGATCAATACAAGCGAAACCGTCAGCTTCCTCGACATCCTCGGCATGGAGCATACGCTGACACGCGAAGAAATAACCGCCGCCATCGACAATGACATCGCCAATCTCGCCCACAAAATCGCAGGCAAAATCCTCGAGCTCAACGGCAAAGCACCACAAGCCGTGATGCTGATCGGCGGGGGCAGTCTGACGCCCAACCTCCCAGCCAAGGTAGCAGAAATGCTTGAGATGCCGGCCGCCCGTGTCGCTGTGCGCGGTGCTGATGCGATCAAGCAATTCGTCGGTGAAAATCCGATCATCACCGGTCCTGAGTTCGTCACCCCGGTCGGGATCGCCGTCGCGGCCCGCCGCCAGCCGATCAAGTACATCACCGTGACTGTCAATGATAATCCGATACGTATTTTTGACCTTCGGAAAATGACGCTGGGAGATGCCCTGATCTCCGCTGGTCTGGATATCCGCCGTCTGCACGGTCGTCCCGGTCTGGCTATGTCACTTACCGTCAATGGCCGGATGAAGATCATTCCAGGCGGACACGGGACAGCCCCACAGATCACCAAAAACGGCGAACCTGCCGCACTCGACACGACACTTGCCAACGATGACGTGATCCATGTGATTCCAGGCGAAAACGGACAGAATGCAAAAGCCACGATCACCGATGTCATCGATACCGTGGATACGCTTGACCTTACCTTCAATGGAGAGCCGCTGTCACTTGGGCCAGTTGCTTTTGTCGGTGGTGTGGCACAGCCTTTTGATACCCTGCTGCAGGACCGTTCTGATGTGGAGATCCGCCTGCCCCGTACGATCTCTGAAGTGATGTGGCAAGCCGGACTGCTCGATGACGTGCCATCTGCCGCTGACAAATACCGCTTCACGCTCAACAACCGGGAGTACAGCTTCCCCCGCCACGAACTGCATCTCACACTCAACGGCAAAAACGCTACCCTGCAAGACCGTGTCAAAACAGGTGATATCATCGAGCACACACAGAAGCCCCTCTCCTTCCCGATGATCAAAGAAGTGATCCCGCCCGAAGAATGGGTTCAGGAGGAGATCAAGGTATTTTTCAACGATCAGCCGATTGCCGTCAAGACCGGACAGGTCAGCATCACGATGGACGGTCAGACCGCGGGCGAGGATCAGATCATTCACGATGATGCCGTCATCCTGGTCAAATCAGCACAAGGCCCTGCCCCTGTATTTAGTGATGTATTCCGCTATGTAGACGTCTCCTTGGATAAGCCTGCACAGGAAGGCTTGACCAAGCTGGTGATGCGGCTCAACGGCGAAGTCGCATCCTTTCAAACCCCGATTCATACAGGTGATAAACTGGAATTATTCTGGGAATAACAAAAAGGCTCTTGCCGCTCAATGCGGAAGGAGCCTTTTCATCTATCCCGTTACGGCCTGATCGCCTACGGTTATTGCTGTCGACGCGGCGCGAACGGGACTTTTGCTCATCCCTTCACGGCTTGCGCAATCGCATCCTTCGTGATTTTCCAATGCGAGGTGTGCCACTTCACAGCACCGTCTTCGAGTAAAAAGATCTGTGGTGATTCGTGCTTGATGCCGTAGCGGTCAGCGATTTCATTGGATACAGGGCGTGCTTCGCGGACGAGCACGACTGCGGCAGGGATATCGCTTTGTTCCCCCATAAAGCTCTGGAACTGTTCGTAAGCCGATGTGCTGATCGGGCAGATCGTGCTGTGTTTAAACAGGATGCGTTTTCCAGGCTGGCCAGCAAACGAATCCAACTGTTCAATCGTTTCTAACTGAAGTGTGTCTGTCATACTTAATTGCTCCCTTCTTCCATAAGAACCCCGAATGATACTGTTTCTGATCACAATATATACCATATCGGAGCGAGAAGCAATTTGCACAGACACTTCGTCTATGAAAACAGGTAGATGTCTAGCTGATCTGCAACAGACGCTGACGGATTTCCCCTGTCCAGTGATAATCACCAAGAGACTTCGCCAACAGATACAGATCCAACAGCTCGTCTACACGTTCTCCTACCACTTGCTGCACCGTCAGTTCATCGTCTTGCTGGTCTGCCACCATTACTAAAAGGTTGGAAAATTCTGAAACTCCTTCAAAGCCGATCTCTTGCTTCTTCGGAAATCTGCCAAGATCCTCCATCAAGCCCTTCAGATCATCCTTTACGATCTCAACGACTTGTGAATACGAACATTCATCAGCTGTACAGACATGTACAGGTACATTTTGAATTTTAACTCGGTTGCGGTAGACAACGTTGCGCAGCATGAGATCCATATCGCTGCCACAACGGCCACACTTCTTCTGGATGAGCAACGTTTTCCTCTCCTTTTTCCCTTTTATTTTACTCTTACTCTAATTCGTGAATATAGGTTGAAATCCTGCCGCTTCTGCGTGGTACATGGTGGGAGTCGTCCCAGCTAAACCGTGTACATCCTCCTCACAAGACTTTCACAGAACCGCCATGATTGCTGTCGTATCATCCATTTCCCCGTTTTCTCTTTCGCTAACCTAGAATGTCCTGCCAAAACTCTCATTGTTCGCGTTTATTATTCAGAAAAAAAGGAAAAGCTAGAGGATACGAAAACCACATTGCAAGTTGAAAGGATGGTACGTATGCGTAAAGCAGATTTACACGTAGACCAACATCAGGAGCATCTGTATATTACCATTAGTGTCGGCGAGGAGTTCAAGGGGATTGACTGGAAAGCCCAGCACGATATGGAGTTCAACACCGAATGCCTCTTCTGCTCGTCTGAGAATATCACGGGCTACCGTGTTGAAGATGAAACCGGCCGGACCGGTAAAATCGCCGTATGTCCCACCTGCGAAAAAGTAAACGCTGTCTATATCTAATCGCTAATCGTACCCGTTCATAAGAAAAGGCTTCTGTCTGATCATCCGACAGAAGCCTTTTTGCTTGGCTGGGAACCCCTTATTGGAAGCATTCCTTAATCCAGTCTTTGAAATAAACCACGCTGATTGCTTCCCCCAGCTCTGTACCTGTAGTCTGCACCACCACGCCGATGATGTCGCCCTGCTGGTTGATCACCGGGCCGCCCGAGTTGCCGGAGCGGACCTCCAGCTTCATCTCGAATTCCCACGGCTGATTGGGAACTTGCTCACGGGAGATTTTTCCGCTGCATGCTTTCCATGTCTCATTATGCGGGTGACCGATCGTCAGGATTTCTTCCGTGCTTTTTATGTCTGAATTTTCAGATAGACGTAGGCATGGAAATACCTCTGGTGTCTCCAGCCTCAGGATGGCTAGGTCTGCTTTGTCGTGTTTTTTCACCAGCACCGCATTGTAGATCTGCCCGTTGCGAAGCTTGGCACCCATCATCAGGCGGTCGCCGATCACATGCGCAGCCGTGATGATGTAGTTGCCCTGCACAATCGTCCCTGTTCCGTGATCGCCGTTTTTGCCGGCCAGATAGACGACCGATTCCTCCGCGATCGCCACCACCTTGCTCCATGGAAATAACAAGGCCCGACGCAGAATGGCGGCGAACTGCTCCCGCGTCACGAACTCCGTCGGGCGAAACGTATCATCCGGAAACCCCTGCAAAAACCCCATCCGTACCGCAAACTCGATGTCATCCTTCGACCAACGATTGCTCTCGATATCTTTAAACATGGTATCACCCCCTTCTTCTGGCACAGTACGTTCTACTCAAGATGTATGAAAAATCTGATACAAAAGTGCGTACATGCCCCTGTGCAAATGCGGGTTTTCGCCAAAGTTAGGTGTGTGCATCGAAAAACATTAAAAAAAATAGGCATATGCCGTTACACAGACCGACGCTGCCCCATATGTTAGGGGTGTAAGCAATAAGCTTGCTAAAGAAAAAAGGAGGAGTTAAACATGAGCAGCATTTTTAACGGCGACTTCGATGACTTCGTGTTGATTCTGGTACTCTTCATCCTGTTGGTAATCGTTGGAGCCTCTGAAGACTAAACCAACTACCATATAGTCATTGGTCATCAGTATATACAAAAAGGGAGGAATTTGATATGAGCAGCATCTTCAATGGCGATTTTGACGATTTCACACTGATCTTGGTTCTCTTCATCCTTCTCGTAATCATCGCAGTAGCGATCGACTAATCCAGCCAACACAACACACAACACTCTTGCCCATCACTCTGACACCCAGCCAATGGTTAACACTCTAAAGGGGGAATTTCGATCATGGGTTTCTTCAACGGCGATTTTGACGACTTCGCGCTGATCCTGGTACTCTTCATCCTGCTCGTAATCATTGGTGCGGCTGAAGATTAATCGAGGCAAAATCCTTAAAATAAAAGGGTCGACCACTCCGGTCGGCCCTTTTATTTTAACTAATCCGTAAAAAAAATTTTATAAAGGGTTCGATTTTTTCTATATTTGGAGTAGAATAATTAGTAACTTATCAAAAGGTGGGGTACATACCTATGAAAGATCCTCGTTTAGAACAATTAGCACGCAATCTGGTCAACTATTCCATTCGCGCTCAAAAAGGCGAAAACGTCCTGATCCACTCCATTGGCGAGCAACACGATCTGGTGAAAGCTGTGATCCGTGAAGTGTACGCTGTCGGTGCACATCCTTATGTACAGCTGGTTGATCCAGCGATCCAGCGTGAACTTATGTTTGGTGTAAGTGAAGAGCAGGCAGCAGTCATCCGTGAACACGAAGTGGAATTCATGAAAAAGATGGATTGCTACATCGGCATCCGCGGCGGCAACAACATCAACGAATCCTCTGACGTGCCAGACGACAAGATGAGCCTCTGGTCCCGTCTGATCCAACGCCCGATCCAAGACATCCGCGTACCACAAACCAGATGGGTGGTTCTGCGTTATCCGAACCCATCCATGGCACAGCTGGCGAACATGAGCACAGATGCATTCGAGGATTTCTACTTCCAAGTGTGTAACCTCGACTACAGCAAAATGGACAAAGCCATGGATTCCCTCGTGGATCTGATGAACAAAACCGACAAAGTACGCATCACCGGTCCAGGCACTGACCTGACCTTCTCCATCAAGGATATCCCAGCAATCAAATGTGCAGGGAACTACAACATCCCAGACGGTGAAGTCTTCACCGCTCCAGTGCGCGATTCCATCAACGGTACTCTGTCCTACAACGCTCCATCCCCTTACCACGGCTTCACCTTCGAAAATGTGAAGCTTACCTTCAAAGACGGTAAAATCGTCGAAGCGACTGCCAACGACACCGAGCGCATCAACAAAATCTTCGACACAGACGAAGGCGCACGCTATGTAGGTGAATTCGCAATCGGCGTAAACCCATACATCCAAAACCCAATGAAAGACATCCTGTTCGATGAAAAAATCGACGGCAGCTTCCACTTCACACCAGGTCAATGCTACGATGAAGCACCAAATGGCAACAAATCCTCCATTCACTGGGATCTCGTCAACATCCAGCGTCCAGAGTGGGGCGGTGGCGAAATCTACTTCGATGACCGCCTGATCCGTAAAGATGGCCGCTTCGTTGTACCTGAACTCGAAGTGCTGAACCCTGAGAACCTGAAATAATCTTCATCCACTTTGTGCAAAAGACCTGTCCGACGGGGAATCTCCTCGTGTAGACAGGTCTTCTTTCTTTGTTTATGTAATAGCTCCGGCAGGAGCGGGAGAATGATCTGTTTTCCAGTTGCCTTTCCCTCACCTTCGTTCGGCCGGTCGCCTTACAAACAGATCATTCTCCCGCTCCTCTCATCGCTCCAACTGTAGCAAAGCAAAAGAAAAAAGATATAGATAAATAAGTAGCTCCTACCGTTACAACTGAGTTTTTGCTTGAATGTAAGCCAGATTCATCAGTACTATACCACCTGCTTCACACATCATAGACAGCAAAAAGACTGCCGATCGCACATCCGGCAGTCTTTTCAAAAAGGTAATAGATTCAATCATCTAGAATATTCCAGCAATCACTCTCACTTGCTTTTCTACCTATTTTCCTCTATCACCAACGTATCTTAAGCTTAGCAGGTCGGCGGACACTCTTGAAGAAGCCGGCTAGGAGAACAAGAGCGTGAGGATCATCTGTTTGTAAGGAGACCGGCCCCTCTAACGAGGGGGAGTTGCGACTGGAAAACAGATGATCCTCACGCTCTCTGCTCGAGTATCCACCTAATCCAAAAAGGTCTACACCCCAACCGCTTGAGATACGTTAACCGTCTTCAACTCATCCTTCTTCTTCTCAATGAAGTTGATCGCCGCTTCGAGCTGGTTCAGGGAATACTCCCAACATAATTTTTGGTATGGATCGAGGTCTGCCTCCGCTTTAGCGAGTGTGCGGTTCATATCAGCATACATTTTCTTTTGGAATTGCAGGCTGGTTTCCAGAAGCTCGCTTTGCTCTTCCTCTGTGCGAAGGCCGGAGAAGAACATGCGTACCAGCATATCGGAACGCAGTACAGGTGCCTGCAGATCGGTATCCATTTCTTGATGGAAGTACTCTTTGCCTTTTTCAGTGATGCTGTACATGATTTTGTTAGGTTTGCCGGATTGCAGGATCTCACGCTTGGTTACATAGCCGTCTTGCTCCAGTTTGCGCAGGGCTGGATAGATCGCACCATAGCTTGCATCATAAAAGAAACCGATGCTGTTGGAGAAAAATTGTTTAATGTCATAACCACTCATCTCTTTATAGTTCAAAAACCCTAAAATAATCGCTTTAACGTCCATTATTATCTCCTCCGTTTTTCCTGTATTTTGAATATTTGTCTTAATCTTCTAGAACATTATAAAGGCTATGGCTATGCTTCATCAAGATATCGTGAAATTTTTTATACTTTTGTTATTCATTCTTTAGATTTTGGTTAATTCCTAATTTGGGCTTCCCCCCTATTCATTCACACCATAAGATGATGTATACCTATTCCGTCGTGAGGGGATGAACTGGTGAAAAAGCGATGGTCCCACTTTGTCAAACAAAACTACATGCAAAGCAGCAGTCTCCACCCGTTTAACTTCTTTGTTCCCCTTGTGGAGCAGGTGAAAAATGGAGTCGTATCCATTGTTACGGAAGACACACCAAGTTCCTCGGATATCGGACAGCTTTTACAAGAATTCCTACGCACAGGCCAATTTGAACAGGTGGCATCGGAACGCAGCTTCGGTTCCGGTTTCATCTTTCATCCCAAAGGTTATATCCTGACCAGCGAACACGTCGTTGGCAACTCCCAATCGATCCTCGTCAAGCTGTGCAACGGGAAAGTGTACGAAGCACAGACCGTCTTTAAAGACCATCTGCGTGATTATGCTGTGATTAAAATAAATGCCGATCATAAGCTGCAAGCATTGCCCCTGGGCCAATCAGCAGATGCCAAAGTTGGCGAGTGGGTTATCAGTGTCGGCAGTCCTTTGGGTCTGGAAAACTCGGTTACAGACGGCTGCATACGATCACACCCAAAAACCTACTGGCGGACATCACCCGCTTTTGGCTTGGACAGCGACTGGGCCAAAAAACGGTACAAATCTTGTATTTCTTCTTTTGTGGCGGGATGGGGCGGGTAGATGACGGTAATGGATCCATATTCACCCTCGATGGTTCGGGTCTTGGTTGGCTCCAAATCGATTCCCCCTCTTTTTTGCTATATCTATGTCAGTAATAGTATCCCTATGCCTCTTCCTATCTTCGTTGGAACGATTTCGATTAGCCTTTCATACATAGACATTAACTCCCTCTATATACCAATGTATAACTAATAAAACAAAAATCGCTTTTTAAAAATTACTTTATTAACGAAAATATGCAGTTTTTTTGAATTGTGAGGTTTTTATAAATGTGCTTTCAGGTGAAATATTTTGATTATTTCAATCGTTTCCACACCCGGCTGCTCGGGTTGATGGGGCGTGCCTCCTATCCAAAAGAACGGATGGCCGTTTTGGTGCCGTGTCAACAGGTGCATACGTTTTTCATGCGGTTTGACATTGTGGTCATCTATTTGGATGCCCAGCTTCGCGTGCTTTGGATAGGAGTGCTTCCGCCCTGGCGGATTGGGCCGTATTTCAAACAGGCCCATGTGGTATTGGAGTCGACCGACATGGATTTGCTTGACCGGATCGCAATCGGTGACAAGGTTCAGTTGGCGTCCTGCTCGACCATGGTGGAGTAGGTACTATTCAGCAGAATGGAATCATCTGCTTCCCGTCCGAACCAGTACACTACGAAATCAAGGATCGGGGTAAGCGGTACATAATTGTGCGTAACCGCTACCTCGATGATTTCGCCCCGGTCGCGTCCGTTCAGACTGGGAGTAATTGTGACATACACGGAGGTATCAGGATTAACACTTTCACCTTCAGACGTTGAATATGTGAAAATAGTTGCACCAGATTCATGGCTAACTGTTTTTCCGCTGATGGGGATCACGAACTTGGCAAACCTCTCACCGCGTGCAAGCAACACAGACTCCTCCGCTCCAACGCTCGCCTCTCTGGTTAATTCCTTTGCCATTTGGTTGATTACATGCTGTTTGCTCAAGAGCATCCCAAAATCGATGATGCCAAAGAACAATACGAGCAAAATGGGCAGGATCAGCGCGAATTCCACTACGCTTTGACCTGCTGTAGACCGTCGTCTTTGCTTCATTTAGGAATCACCTGTTTCTTTGGGCAGCGGCAGTGTGATCCGATGGTCGGTTTTGCTGTTGCTTGCTTTGAGTTCGTAGGTGCCGCCGAGAATCATGGCCCGCTCGTCGATGAACCGGGAAGATCTGGTGGTGGTTGCGGATTGGTTTTTCCGTTGTCCGTTTTCTCTTACTTGCAGATAAATCCGTTTGCTGTTCCATCGCAGACGGATCTCCACTTCGTTGGCCTCGGCCTGCTGTTGGATCGTATCGAGAATCTCTTGCACCATCCGAATGATGCTCAGTCCAAAATAGTGCGGTAATGGCCGTTCCTTGCCGCTTTCCTTGAGATGGTAGGTGATTTGTGTCCGGGCCGAATATTCCTCAACCAGACTTGTCATACAAGGAAACAGGGAATCTCCCACATACCGGTATGGGTCAAAATGGGTAACGAGATGAGATAAGCGGCGTTGCATTTTCATCACCAGATGCTGGATTTCATCAACTGACATCATCTTCTCTTCCGCGTTGCCCAGCCTCATCTCGATATGGGCAAGCGGCTCAATCGCCTGATTACGCAATTCTTCAAAGATGATGCGTCTATCTTCCTCCAGCCGCTCTACCAATTTGCGTTCATCGATCGGCGCGCTTTTATGTTTTTGCATGGTTCCGCTCAGCTTCTCCACCCAGCCGGGGAATTTATCCGGGGGCAGGTGATGACGTTCACTGAACATCTGGGTCAGATTGATGATCTCCACGTACTCAGGGGACAGATACGGCAGGACGCATTCGACAATCGTTTTCTCCGGATCTTTTTTGAGCAGCCTGACCTTGTCGGGGAATCGGCTCACATAGGTCTCGGCTACCTCCACCGTCTTATCGTAGGAGTAGCAGTCGAGGATGACGACATTGGTTCCCTCTACCCGAAAGATCGCATGCTGGGTCAGGTACTGCATGATCGGACGAAGCTCCTCCTGATTATCCTTGGTCACAATGATAAATGTGCCGATCGGCAACCCCTTGTTCCCCCTGCTGACATGGCTGCGGGAATGAAACAGATTGAACATCCGTACCCCTCCTTTTGTTTATTGTAAAAAGACTTCCATCAGCCTGATGAGCCCTGGTCCCAAGATGACGATGAACAGTGGCGGAAAGATAAAAAAGACGATGGGGAACAGGATTTTGACCGGTAATTTCATCGCTTGTTCCTGCAGGCGCTGTCTGCGTTTTCGCCGCAATTGTCTGGCTTGCATCCGGATCGTATTGAGGATTCCGACCCCCATGCGCTCCCCTTGGATGATCGCTTGCACGAAGGTTTTGAGATCCTGCAGCTGTACCCGCTCAGACATCGCAAGCAAAGCTTCGTCACGGGATCTCCCCATGCGGACCTCGTGCAGATATTGGCTGAATTCGGCGTAGAGTGGGCCTTTTTTACGGGCGCAGATTTTGGTGATGGCATTATCAAAAGCGACACCACTCTCGACGATGACGCCCAGAATATCGATCATGTAAGGGAGCTCGTAGAGGATATCCATCTGGCGCTTGGTAATCTGGCGTCTCAGATGGATATCAGGCAGGAAGAACACGAGGAGGGGAACGATGTATAGGAAGGGAGATTCAATCATATAGAGGAAAAAGGCTGCTGCAAACAACAACAGGAGCTTGAGGAACAGCAGCTCTTGCATGCTCATCGCGGCTTCGCTTTTGCTTAGCCGTACCGCGAGCAGGTCCTTATAGCGATGCGGCAAAATATGCTCCAGAAGCGGGCTGATCGCAGCCGTCATCGGCTTGGTCAGGCGTGTGAGGAGCGGAATATCTTCGAGTCGTTTGATATCTTTGGGCAGATGCTGGCGAATCCGTCTGGCCAGTCTTCTTTTTCGTGTCATGACCTGTTCTAAGACCGAATACAACAGCCCACAGACACTAATCCCCACCGCAATGATAAACAGCCATTCGATCACGTGGCAGTTCACCTCACTTTCAGCTTGATCAGTTTGTTCATGATGATAAAGCCTGCGATCTGCATCAACACCGCCACGATCAGCATGCTAATCCCAAGCGTAGACTCAAACAGGATCATGATGTAGAACGGATTGAACAGATACATAAACAGGAAAAAAGCAGAGGGCAACATCCCGACCACCAAGGCTGATATCCGCCCTTGGGCGGTCAATGATCGGACTTCACCGAGCAAACGCTGGTTTTCCTCCAGAATCAATACCAGGCTGTCGATGACGTTGGTCAGGTTTCCCCCCGTTTCCCTCGTGATCAGAATCGTGTCTACGACAGTGTCAATCTCATGCAGATTCAAGGTTGCTGCAAAGTTCTGAAATGCTTTTTCAAAATTCTCGCCATACCGCAGTGCCTGTGACAGCTTGCCGAATTCTTTGCTGAGGGGGCCGAAATCCTCTCGGGACAACAGATCAATCGTCTGGACGATGGAATAACCGGCCTTAAGCGCATTGGACATCAGGATCAGGACGTCTGGGAGGAGCTGCACCAGCATCTGTTGGCGGCGCATCTGGAAGACCCGCAGGAGGATAAAAGCAGAGGCATTGACCAGTAACAAGATGAGGAGGGCGATCCATCCGAGCAGCAGCAACAGCACAAGCGAAGCCAGATTGAGCCACATCAGGATCAGTAAAAACTCTCTGGTCGTAACAGGTAATTCTGCCGCTTGCACCTCTGCTTCAACCCGCTGGTACCATACCGCCAGCCGCTTGTTTTTGATCGGTTCCGCCTCTTTGTTTTTGGGAGGCGGGTTCATCGTTTTAAACAGGCGCTTGAGCCGCAGGCGAAAATAGATACGCGGTAAAAACAGATACAGGTAGGCCAGACAGAGAGCGAACAGCCCGCCGAAGATGCTGAGGACGAGAATCGCTGTCATGGCCCATTCCCCCTCATGCCTTCACCTGGATTACCAAATGGCAGATTGCCCACCTGCTTGAACCGGCCTTTGATGCTGCCCGATTGGCCTGGCGGTGAAATCTCTTCATACACAAACAGGTCATGCAGCACGATCGTATCAATCTCCATGCCTTGTACTTGGACGATGTGGCTGATTTTTCGTGTACCGTCACTAAACCGGCGTTGGAATACGATCAGATCGACCGCAGACGAGATCTGTTCACGGATCGCACGCACAGGCAGGTCATAGCCTGCCATCAGGGTCAGTGTCTCCAAGCGGGACAATACATCGCGCGGGGAGTTGGCATGAATGGTGGAGAGCGATCCGTCATGCCCCGTGTTCATCGCCTGCAGCATATCGAGTGCTTCACCGCCGCGCACCTCACCCACGACAATACGATCCGGCCGCATCCGAAGGGAGTTGCGTACGAGATCGCGGATGGTGATCTGTCCTTTGCCTTCGATGTTGCTCGGGCGTGTTTCGAGGGAGATGACATGGGGCTGCAGCAGGCGAAGCTCGGCGGCATCCTCGATGGTGACGATCCGATCGTTTTCGGGGATCATGGAGCTGAGTGCATTCAGCAGGGTCGTCTTCCCGCTGCCTGTTCCCCCTGCAACAAGGATGTTCATCCGCCGTTTGACAGCCTGATCCAAGAATTGCGCGACCTCTTTGCTCATGGTTCCGAACTGAATCATCTGCGGGATGGTGATTTTATCTTTGCGGAATTTGCGGATCGTCAGCGTCGGGCCATTGAGTGCCACCGGCGGGATGATCGCATTGATCCGCGAGCCATCCGGCAGTCGTGCATCGACCATCGGCGAACTCTCATCTACCCGTCGTCCAAGCGGTGAGACAATACGCTGGATCACGTTCATCACATGCTCATTATGGAAAAAGTGATACGAGGTCAGCTCCAGCCGTCCGTTCCGCTCCACATAGATCTGATTGTAGCCGTTCACCATGATCTCAGAGACGCTGTCATCTTCGAGCAGAGGTTGGATCGGCCCAAGTCCGGTCATATCCTGGACGATTTGGGCAACGAGCAGATCCTTTTCCTCTTTGGGCAGAAACTTGCCTTCCTCACTCAGAAACAGATCAAGCATCCGCTGTACTTCCATCTGAATGCGGTCATTCTTTTGTCCTTCCCAGGAGGATCGCTGGATTTCCACCAAAATCTTCGTGCGGATTTTCTGCAAAATACTGACGACTTCCTGTTCAGCATTGGCTGGTTCGTTCGCCTTGCGTGAGCGAATTTTGTCATACATGGACATCTGCGGTTATCCCCCCACTCCCGTCAGCTCCGCCCAAACGGCCAGTACCATTTGCGGCGCTCCTTCTTTTTCACGATCTGGTGATACGTGCGTACGCTCTCGATCATGCGAAGCATATCTTTTGCCAGTGAGCTTTTGGATTCGTACACCAATTGCGGATGGCCCTGATTGAAGAAATCAATGATGTTGACATAGTCATTGGAGACGGTCATGTACACCGGAACACCCAGCACCTCTTCGATCACGGTCAGCGGAAAATTGTGCTTGCTGGAGAACCGGTTGACGACTACTTTGATCTTCTCGGGATCAATCCCAAGCTCTGTCATCGTTTTCAGACCTGATTTGGTGTTTTTCAGGGCAATCAGTTCAGGTGTGGTGACAAACAGGATCGTATCACTTTGTTCTAATGCGACGATGGCCTGATCGGTAAAACCGGGCGGACAGTCGACGATGATATAGTTGAATTCTTCCCGCAACAGATCAAACATGCGGTGAAGCTGATACTCGGTGATAAAATCCGCCTCTTCCGGATTCAGCGGGGATGGGATGATCGACGCACCTGAATGATGCTTGGTTAAGAGTGGTGGCAGACTGGCGGCGTCGAGCTTTTCGATGGATTCAGTGATGTTCGTAATCGTGTTTTTGACATTCACATCCATCAAAAGGGATACGTCACCGAACTGCAGATCCAAATCGACGATCGCCGTGCGCTCCTTGTAATGAGAAGCCAGACCGGATGTGAGCAGCGTGGAGATCGTGGATTTGCCCACCCCCCCTTTGGTGCTGATGACCGAGATAATCTTGGGAGAACGGACAAGAATACGGGCCGATTGCTCGATGATCTGCTTTTTGAGCTGTTTGACGTAGCGGTGAACATTGTTGACCGAATTGATCAGGTCGCTGGCGCCGAATGGCTTGATCAGACAATCACGCGCTCCTACGTTCATGAACTGCTTGAGCTTCACCACGAGCTGATCGGTGCTGGTCACGATAATTCCGATGAACGGGAATTTGACCAAAAGCGTCTGGATGTGTGGGTACAACTGGCCGGGCGCAATATTTTCGTCGATCAGGATGACATCTGGATAGACACGGCCAATCTCGGTGATCCCCTCTTGCAGATTTTTGGAAGAGCCGACCAGACGGATCGTAGCCTCATCCTTTACAAAGCGCTTCACTAATTCATGGGCTTCCTCGGAAGCATCCAAGTGGTACAGATGAATTTTATCCATAAGGGAAAACGTCCCCCCTTCCTTATTGAAGAATTGTAGTGTTATCCACCGGCGGCAACACGACATTCGGTTCAATCTGTGACGGTCTAAGTGACAGCTTCATATTACCGGTGCTGGTCATGTAGGTCAGACGCAGTGCATCTGCTGGTGTCATCAACAAGGTAATGGTCTGTGGATTTTCGTCGCTCTCGGTGCTGTTCTCAAGTTTTGATCCCAAGGCAAGCACCTGAATGTTCTGGAAAGCGAGCAGACTTGTCGTCTTGTTCTGATCCTGTTGATCCTTGTACGTCCAGTGAATATCTACATGCATGCCGGCCTCCACATAACCGCCTACACTGATCAAGGGTGAGCTTTGGATGGTGATCGCACGGTATCCGGTCGGGATGTGGAACGGACCTGTCATCATTTCCTTATCGATCAGAGCGCTTTTTAGAAAGGGGCTGTTTTTCTCAATCGGTACCAGAGCGTACTGTCCGATGATCTGGCTTTTATCCGTAAGTATATGCAGGTCTTTGATGGCTGCTTTCGATACCGTCAGATAGGCGATATCTTTTTCCTCAATCGCTTTGAGTGGAGCCACATCCATCGCAGCTACCGGAATCGTCACTTTGGGGTCTTGCCAGTCATCTCTGATTTCCAGAAGAAATTCATACGCCAAAAAAGCCGCCAACGCCGCAAACAATAGGGAGATCACGAGAAATGCACGTTGAAATCTATACATAAATAACTCCCATATACTGTAAGAGAATTAAGAACAGCCCGGCGAGACTAATACAAGACCCAAGCGGGATAAATGTGTGAGTGAACTGTGTCTGCCCCACTCTGTTGGTCATCGCATACAGGAAGGACTGCAGCACCAATCGGCTCCTCCCCCGGATAAACAGGAAGATCAGGGAGAGCAATCCGGCCAGCATAATCCCACCGATTGCCACATGTGTGAGAAACGTAATCGTGCTGAGGCTTCCTAGCGCCATCAGCATTTTGACGTCTCCTCCTCCGACCCATCCAAGAATATAGGGGATCAGCAGAATGGCAAAGCCAAACAGCGTGTTCAGAATGCTGTACGTAATCTGACCGTCACCCGTGTAATAAGCGAGTGCCCAGCCAACGAGGGTAGTACCGATCGTCAACGAGTTAGGAATCACCTGATAAAGCAGGTCATAGAAAAAGACAACCAGGAAAAATACGATGAGCACGATGGATGTCAAGGTCATGGGATTGTTCACATCCTTTTTTTGGAATCGGTTCTAGAATAGGATTTTGGGGACATACCCAGTACGTCCCCAAAATCGTTCAATGGTTTAAGAAAAATAAGATGGCAAGATACGAAGCGCTATTAAGGTGTAGGAGTAGAAGAAGTAGAAGGAGTTCCTTCCAATGCATCGAGGATCGCGTTGAAGATGTCTCCGATTTCAAGACCCATGGCGTACAGGATACCCACTACCGCGCAGGAAATCAGGACGAGAATCAGTGCGTATTCCACCAAACCTTGACCGCTGTTATCAGACCAGAGACCTTTGATTTTGTTGATGAAATTCATTGAAGATAACCTCCTGATAATGTGTTTTTCTTATTTCTTATAAACCAGTTGATTAGGTAGTAGGAGTTCCTTCGAGTGCTGCGAGGATTGCTTCAAAAATTTCTCCGATTTCAATACCCATTGCGTACAGAATACCCACTACCGTGCAAGAAATCAGAACGAGAATCAATGCGTATTCGACGAGACCTTGACCGCTGTTATCAGACCAGAGACCTTTAATTTTGTTCATAAAATTCATTAATTAGTAAACCTCCCAAAATTGTGTTACTCATACAGACCGGGGACAGGGGGATTAGGTAGTAGGAGTTCCTTCCAGTGCCGCGAGGATTGCTTCGAAGATTTCTCCGATTTCAATACCCATCGCGTACAGGATACCGACTACTGCGCAGGAAATCAGAACGAGAATCAGTGCGTATTCCACCAAACCTTGACCGCTGTTGTCAGACCAAAGACCTTTGATTTTGTTGATGAAGTTCATTGTGTATCACCTCCCTTTGCTAAACAAGATACTAAGATTCGAACCTTTTTGCTTGGACACGTGTCATAAATCAAAAAAAATAGGAGTTTGTACACTAACCAAACTCCTACTCACCTATATGCTTTATTTCACCAGATAGATGGAACTAATTCCGTAGTACTCGCCAGCCGCAGTTGTCGGCCAATCATATACGATCAACCGCTTGAACACTCCCTCCAGCTCAATCTGATTGCTGCCTCCGGTCGTTTTGCGGCTGATTCCCGTCACTTCAAGCTGGGTGTATCCCCGGATCACAGCCGTTCCAATGCCCGTACTGTCCATCGAATACTGGACGACCGGAGTGATGATTTTCGCTTTTCCAGACCCCTGTTGGATCCGGTTCTCCAGGGCAGTCATCACGGAGTCCAGATCAATCTCAGGTGCGGTGGAGCGAATCTCCCCTACTTTTGGTGTAACTCCAGTGTAATCATGTTCAATCCAATTGACTGCCTCATCCGGCCCCATCCCACCATCCGCATTCGGGTGAATCAAAAACAGCTTCCCTGATGATGGGGATTTCAGATCAATCTTCAGACGATAGGTCTTGTCATCCATCTTGCTGTTAGGTACCGCCGTGTAATCAATCGAGATCGGAACCATCTTTTCCGCTTGAGATACCGCCCCCCACTCTGCTGTAGCGCTCGCATCCACTACCCGACCTGTACCAAAAATCATAGGAAACAGAATCGGGACCGTCCCCCCACAGTAGAGCCTCATCGTTTTTCCCGAATAGTTGGTGTGACAGACATACCTCGGATCATTCAAATTGGCAGAAGCAACCGAATAGGCCATGTTGTTGGCGCGAAGCGTTCGGGCCAGCGGTGGAGACAGGTTCTTATCCTCAGGCAAAAACTGCGCACCGGCTAATACCGCCAAGTCGGTTGCATTTTGGACTTTTGCATGGTAATACGTCATCCTGCCATAGTCGACCACAAAAGCAAGAATGAGAACAAACACAACTAAAGCCGCAGCAAACAAGACTGCAACTTGTCCACGGATATCCTTTTTCAACCATTTCCCTCCTTTCTGCATCCCTACAATATAAGCACCAAAAAAGAGGAATGATACAAGACTCACCCGATACGCTGTAATAACGGGCTTTTTTGCGCTCGCATCAAGAGAGAGGTGAGTCACATGCACAAACTGCCCCAAGGCGTCACGATCACCCGGATCATCAACTACCTGCGCCGCTCCCGTGAAGATGTCGAGCGGGAAGCACGCACTGGCGAAGACACCATCACCATGCAAAAATCAGTCATGGACCGCGTGCTCGCCGACTACGGACTCCCTTATGACCAGGTCATCGAGATCGGCAGCGGGGATAAGATCGAGACTCGTCCTGTCTTTCAGCAGGTGATCCGCGATCTCGAATCAGGCCGCTACAACTGCATCGCCGTCAAAGAAATCTCCCGTCTGACGCGCGGCGATTTTAAAGATTATGGCATCGTCTATGAGCTGATCCGGCAAAAGCGCATCTATATCATCACCCCGTACCGCATCTACGACCCCAAAAATGCTCACGACATGCGCCAAATCCGCTTTGAGATGTTCCTCTCCCGCGAGGAATTCGAGATCATCCGTGAGCGCATGCAAGGGGCCAAGTACTCCTACGCCATGTCCGGCAAATTCATGGGCTCCACCCCTGCCTACGGCTACCTCGTCCATCCCAAGACCCAGCACCTCGAACCCGACACCGAAAAAGCCCCCATCGTCCGCATGATCTTCGACCTCTATCTCCACGGCATCCCGGACAAAGAGATGAGCGACAAAGCGATCGCCACCTATCTCACCCGCGCCGGCATTCCCTCCCCCAGCGGACTCCCCGCCTGGAACGCCTCCACCATCAAAAACATCCTGCACAATCCCGTCTACATCGGCGAAATCCGCTACAGCACCTCCACTGAGATCAACAAACGGCGCAAACCGAAGCCACGCGACGAGTGGATCGTAATTCCCGACGCACACGAACCGCTCATCTCCCTGGAGATATTTGAAGCCGCCATGCAAAAAAGAGCCAGCAGCCGCCCCGCCCCCTCTACCCGCTTCGACTGTGAAACCAGCGAGCTATCCAGCCTGATCCGCTGTACCGCCTGCGGCCATAAGATGATCCGCCAAGCCACGACCACCCACTACCGCAAAAAGGACGGCTCCGTCAGCCGATATGAAAAAGAAATCCTCTGGTGCACCACAGTCGGCTGCACCTATGTCAAATACCGTGCGGTTGAAGCGATGATTCTGCACCTTTTACAGGAATATCCGCCACCAGACCCCGAACTGCTGCACAGCATGCTCGATGAACACCAGCAACAGGCCGAGTCCGAGTCATCCAAAGACACCCCATCCAACCAGTTGACCACCCTGCATGCCCGTCAGGCTGAGCTGACCGAGCAGCTTCGTTTTATTTATAAAAGCTATGAATCCCAGATCTATTCCGAGCAAGAATTCATCACCCGCCGCCAAGAGCTCCAAGATGAATTGACCCGGCTCGAACAGCTGATCCTGCGTACCGAACCGGTTCCCGTGACCGCTTCTTGCTCGTCTAATGAAAGAACTCGCTTCGATCCGCAAGAAATCCGCAAGCTCTGCACCTCCTGGCCCTCCCTCTACCGTGCCCTGCCAAGCCCTGCCGACAAAAACAAGCTCCTGCGCCAGCTCATCGAATCGATCCAACTGACCCGTCTGCAAAAAGGGCGCGGGAATCAGCCATCACGGTTTACTCTGTCGGTGACAGCCCGCATGACCTTGTTAGAAGCGTCTTCGTAGTCCGTACGGCTTTCATATTTCAGACAACTTTTCGCGCCTTCATACTTTTCACCCCACGAAAAAAGGCAATCCCCCATGCAAAAGGGATTGCCTTCTTCCGTTCTTAGAGCACCTCTGTGAGCCGTTTTTTAATGGAGTCGATGCCGATGGCAAACCCTAAGCATTGACTCGATTGAATAATAAATGCGTTCAGCCCGATTACTTCACCATGCAGGTTGATTAACGGGCCACCGCTATTCCCCGGATTGATCGCCGCATCCGTCTGAAAAACGTCTTCATACAGACGTTTTGCGATTTGCAGCCGACGGTCTTTGGCACTGATAATACCAGCCGTGTCTGGATGTATACGACCACATCCAAACGTTACTGGTCGATCCCCGGCAACACCGCTTCTTTGGAGAACGCGATCAAATATACTTCGCTGCCCTCTTGGTTGAGCTGTTGCTCCAGCTGTTGCAGATGCTGGAGCTGCTGATCGTTGAGTTCGGCGAGTGGTATGCGGTCGAGATGGTTTTTCTTATCCATAAAAATCCCTCCACAATGGGCATGGTATGAATGATCTGAGTCAGTACATATCCTGCCCTGCCGCATCCCCTGTGATTCATTCCGTCCATCTGTCGGTGAATACGCTTCTCGTCCCGATTGTTAACGTACCGTTCCCATCGGCTCTACGCGACCCCCTGCGGCAATGCCTTGGCAATCGCCGAGCAGGAACGCTTACAGAACATGATCGGCAGCGCACGGTCTTTTGCCTGGCTTTTCACCGTTTTAGCGATGTTGTGGTTGACGAAATCCGTAAGAACGAGAATCATTTTCACTCCAGTCGGGATTTTTACACCTGCTTCAGAGCTCTTGCGCCCTGTGACATGATGAATCTCCTGGTATCCTGCGTCCTGCAAAAGGTTCGTGATATTGCCCAATCGGTCTCCACCGACGATAAGAATAGCTGACATGTTGTGTTTCCTCCTTGTTATAAAAAACGGGTGTGATGTTCGTTTCGTAGCCGTTGTGCTGCTTGTTACCGTGTCATCTGACTGATCAACCATGCTGTGTATGTAAACGAAGATGTGTTTTATTTTCTAATTGAGAATAAGTATCACTCTCATTGATAAATATTATCATTCCCAATTCGATTTGACAATACTCTCCATGATAAGTTTTGCAACTTGTAAAAGAATATTGATGAGCGTACTACCTTGCTCCCGACAATCCGGCAACAGTATAATAAAAGCTACTACATCGCAAAGGAGGTGGAGTTTCGTGCAGGAACTCTCTCTGCTCCACACGATTTTTACGCGTACCAAGGATGGCATCGGTACGTTCCGCAACATGATTCAGCCGCTGATTGACCATGCCACGGACGAGCATACCAAGCTGTATTATCATCATATCTCCGAGGAAGAGGAACAGCGCTTAGAACGGCTTGACGAACTGATTCCTTATCTGGAGAAGCTGATCAAGGAAGGCAAGCTCGATCAACTGAGCGACCGCGACCTGTCGCGTCTTCTCTCGGATCTGCACTTGGAGCGCTTCGGCTTACATAACTTCCGCGAGCATCTTGAATTGGCTCTGTATGAGTTTAAGGAAGGTGACGTGCGTGAACAGCTCAACACCATGCGGGAAGCTACCCAGCAGGATTATCTGAAAATCAAAGACATCATGGCAGAGATGGCAGAACGCTTCTCTGATGCTGTACCAAACCGGATCGCCCAGTCTTACACCCAAGACCACGATCACGGCCATGACGTACATCAGGTGGATCACTTCCATGCATCTCAACAAAGCACACCGGCCCCATCCTCTTCTGCTTCATCCGCTTCCATCCCGGCCAAAAAAGGTCTAACCGTCGGCAGTCTCAAACAAAAATAGAACACTCTTATTGGAGGAACCTATGGATAAATTACGCAAATTCCCCGATTCCCCTCTCTCCCACCAAGAGTGGCAGCAGCTGGACGAAACCGTCATCGAAATGGCGCGCCGTCAACTAGTCGGTCGCCGCTTCATCGACATCTACGGTCCACTGGGTGAAGGGATTCAAACGATTACGAATGATATTTACGATGAGTCCCGCTTCGGCGGTCTCAACCTGCGCGGTGAGTCGCTTGAGCTGACCCAGCCAAGCCGCCGTGTCAGCCTGACCATCCCGATCCTGTACAAAGACTTCATGCTCTACTGGCGCGATGTGGCCCAAGCCCGCACCCTCGGTATGCCGCTCGACATGAGTGCAGCCGCCAACGGTGCCGCTGGAACTGCACTGATGGAAGACGATCTGATCTTCAACGGCTCCAGCGAGTTCGACCTCCCTGGCCTGATGAATGTCAAAGGCCGCCTCACTCACCTCAAAAGCGACTGGATGGAATCCGGCAATGCTTTTGCTGATGTGGTGGAAGCCCGCAATAAGCTCTTGAAAATGGGTCACAGCGGTCCATACGCGATGGTTGTCTCCCCTGAGCTGTATTCGCTTCTCCATCGTGTTCACAAAGGAACCAATGTACTGGAGATCGACCATATCCGCAATCTCGTGACAGATGGTGTATTCCAATCCCCAATGATCAAAGGACGTTCCGGTGTCATCGTAGCAACAGGCCGTCATAACCTAGACCTTGCGATTGCGGAAGATTTTGATACAGCGTTCCTCGGGGATGAACAGATGAACAGTCTGTTCCGTGTTTATGAATGCGTAGCACTGCGGATCAAGCGTCCGAGCGCGATTTGCACGATCGAAGAAATGGAAGCGTAGGGTTTGTTGTTTAAAAAGCATATGTGGTTCGTGTGGGAGAGCAGGCGACTTTTCAGCTGCTCTCCTTTTTTGCAACCCCGCAAGGGGGATTGACTGGCCGCTGCGAATGATTCTCTGGGAGGCATGTGCAAAAAAAGCTTACTCGAAGAGGATTGAAGTTTGCCCTAGGGGCATATTCGGGGGAGAGTTCCCAGAGAATCATTCGCAGCTGGGTCGGGTTGCAAAGAGGGTCGCAGCTGAAAAGTCGCCTGCTCTCTGACGGGAGTGGTGAGGGATATGCTTTTTAAAAAAATGAGGGAGAGAATGGGATGAAAAGATAAAAGACGAGAGATAAATGAAAAAAGATCATTACAAACAGATAACGTTTGATAAAAATAAAAAGCATGAAAAACCGTAAAAACCGTGCCATGTGGGCTTTTACCGCTTTTCATGCTTTTTCATGCAGTTAATCTTTTTCATGCTTTTGTCCCTCTATTTATACTTACTCCGTATTGCGTAATTTTTTATACGCTGGATTCCTTGACAGCTGTCGGAGAGCAGGCGATTTTCAAGATGGCGACCCTCTTTTGCAACCCTGCCCAGCGGAGAATGATTTTCTGGGAACAGCTTCCTGAATCATCTTCAAGGGCAAACTTCAATCCTCTTCGAATAAGCCTTTTTTGCCCATGCTCCCAGAAAAGCATTCGCAGCGGACTTCCCCCTCCCCCTTGCGGGGTTGCAAAAAAGGAGAGCAAGCTTGAAAATCGCCTGCTCTCCCCCACTAAAACCCGAGAATCCATCTTATATAAAATTACGCAATGCGTACCACTTTCGACTCTTTTTCAGCAACAAGGAAAGGCACATCAACATGCTGACGGGCGACATCAAGACCGATATCCTCCACCAACATCATCACTTCTTCGCGGAACGGAACCGTACAGCTGCCTTCGTTCAGTTCACAAAGGCGCTTGAGGTGCTTAATCCGCTCCTCCACCTTCTTTTCACGCATGCAAGGGTTCTGCAGATCTGAGACATTCACATGGTTGGCGTCCATGATCATGCTGATATCATTGATATGAACAATGACACGCTTGCAGTCTTCCGTGAAGAAGCCAAGGGAGCAGAATTGAGCATCAGACATTTCCAGACGGGTAATCACGGCGTTTTTGAACTCTTCGCCGGATCGCAGACGGATCATGCTGGCTTCGAGGGCGCCACCAATTTTACGCTCGTTGCTGATGACAGTATGCATGTCTGTATAGCCATTAATCTGATATCTCATCGGAATCCCCTTCCCTGTTGCACATGATTCGTGAATACGCTTCAAGTGATAGTGATTATCATTACCTTTTCCAATTATGATCATATAATGAGAATCATTATTAGTCAATAGTGAGAATGATTTTTATTTGCGATTTACATAATGAGTGTGTACTGATTTATATTTTGGCTTTATATATGATGTTTATGCGTAAAAAAAGGTGGTTCATTTGAGCGATTGAGCAAGACTAGTTTCGAGACGGATCGCATTGTCGAGCTAATACTGGATTCGGTTGTGGATTGTATAGGCCATTTTATGTATATGTAGGCGATTGTCAGGGCGTGTTCGTATAGATGGAAAATGGGCAGATGACTCAGAACTTTGGTGGTTGGTGTCGGGGGATTATGTATCAACAGGTAGGAATTTTTGAACGCGGCTTGTGAGCGGGTGAATCTCGTAAATGTACCGTTTTTTGGAAAAGCATGTACAGGTACACACAGATCCCTCAAAAGAAGAAGTTCCTCCACAAAAAAAGAGGAAGAAAAGGATCACTCCCCTGCTTCCTCGTGTTGTATCATTCAATTTTTTGCAGGATATAGCTTAGCTTTTCGTAAAAATCCCGAGCTTGTTGATCCGCTCTACGGCTTCACCAAGTCTGTCTTCATTGGTCAAGAGGCCGACACGGACATAGCCTTCGCCGGATGGGCCGAAGCCGACGCCTGGTGCAACGACGACATGGGCTTTTTCGATCAGAAGGTCTGAAAGCTCTGTCGAGGTGTACGGCTTCGGTACTGGCAGCCAGGCAAAGAACGAGCCTTGGGATGGCGTCGCTTGCCAGCCGATGCGGTCCAGCTCGGAGAAGAAGCGGTTGCGGCGTCCTTCATAGATGCCCACGAGGTCGCGGACACAATCCTGTGAGTCGGTCATGGCGCGGGCTGCGGCCATCTGTACGGCACCGAACAGGCTGACAAAATAGTGGTCTTGGATTTCATTGATCAGACGGACAAGCTCACGGTTGCCGACCATGGCACCGACGCGCCAGCCTGCCATGTTGTATGTTTTGGACAGGGTGTAGAATTCGACGCCCACTTCTTTGGCGCCTGGGAGCTGCATGAAGCTGACCGGTTTTTTGCCGTCAAAGCTGATCGCACCATAAGCGAAATCGGAACAGACGACGATTTCATTCTTTTTGGCAAACTCGATGGTTTCTTGGTAGAACTCATACGGTGCGGTGACAGCCGTCGGGTTGTTCGGATAGTTGAGGAACATCAGCTTGGCACGGTCCAAGTCCTCTTGTTTGAGCTTGGTGTAATCAGGCAAAAACTTATTCTCAGCAAGCAATGGCATCATCACCATGCGGCCGCCGACGACGGAGACGCCGGACCAGTAGTCTGGATAGCCTGGATCTGGGACGAGGGCGACATCACCTGGGTCCATGAGTACTTGGCAGATTTCGACGAGACCCGTTTTACTTCCGAACAGGATCGCTACCTCTTCCTCTGGATCGAGATCCACATCAAACTCTTGCTTGTACCAGTGAGCGACCGCTCTTTTCAATTCGATTCGGCCTTGGAACGGCGGGTATTTATGGTGAAGCGGATTCGCTGCTTGGGCTTGCAGTTCTTCGACGATATGGGGCGGTGTCGGCATGTCTGGGTTGCCTTGACCGAGGTTGATGACATCATGACCTTGTGCGATTACTTTGTTGACCTTCGCTACCAGTGTGGAGAAAAACTGGGTTGGCAGCGTGCTCATCATTTTGGCGGGTTGGATACGCATCTTGCACAATTCCTTCCTTTCCTATGGGGATTCATGGATTAATGTAGGTTATAAAAAAACTCCTCTCTTCCTGACAGAAGAAAGGAGTTGCTACTAACAGCTTTACCTCTCTAGAGAGCAATCGACTTTTATAGTAAGCCTCAAAGAGATCGTGTGTCAACTTGCTTTTTATTCACTCTTTTGAATTTCCACCTTGGCCCCGTCTTTGAGGAGGGTTTGACCGCGGACGACGACTTGCTCGCCTTTGGCTACACCGGTTTTGATCTCGATCATATCAGAGGATTCTTCCCCGACGGTTACCTCTACTTTTTTCGCAACTCCGCCTTCGACTTTGTAGACGTATTGCTTGTTGTTCTCGTCGAAGACGGCTTTGCGTGGGACGACGAGCGAAGTGACTTGGGTGTTGCCAGACAGCTTGAGGTTGGCGATCATGTCAGCTTTCAGCTCATTGGTTGGGTTGGGTACGGAGACCTCGACCGGGTATGCTTTGAGCTGGTTATCCATCACCGGGCTGATTGCGGTTACGGTCGCTTGAATTTCTTTGGCCAAGGCAGGCAGCTCGATTACGGTTTTGGTGCCGACCTTCACAGAGGTGATCTCTGCTTCGGACAGGTTGGCTTTGACGATCAGCGGGTTGGTGACGACGATGGTGACGACTGGCATCTGCGGGGAAGCGATCTCACCCACTGCACCTGTCACTTCGGAGATATAGCCGGAGATCGGTGCGGTCACGACTGCGTTCGCCAGTTGTTGGCGGGCGTTTTCGAGTTGGACGCGCGCTTGGTTGACAGATGCTTCCGATACGCCGATCTGGGTCATTTCACCGGCTGCTGCTGCGTTGGTCTGTGCATTGGCATAGGCGGTTTCCGCGTTTTTGAGGGCTAATTGGGATTGCTCCAATTGTTGGCTGGAGATCGCGCCCTGCTGGAACAAGGAGTTCATGCGCTGAAAATCACGCTGGGCGTTGGCGAGTGTCTGCTCTGCCTGTGCCAGCTGGTTTTTCGCGGATTGTGCTGCCTGATTGGAGTTGGTGCCGCTGGATTTGAGGCTGGCGAGGGCGACTTGGTAGCCCGCCTCTGCCTGCTTGACTGCGTTCATCAGGTCGGTTTTATCAAGAGTGAACAGGACAGTGCCTGCTGCTACTTTTTGCCCGAGTACGGCGTTAAGGGTTTGGATCTTGCCGCCTGCTTTTGGTGCGATTTGAACGGTTTTGCTTGGGGCCAGCTTGCCGGTGAACCCTGCGCTACTGGCGACCGTGCCTGTTGCCACCTGTGTCACCTGAACCGGGGTCGGTGCTTCCGGGGCCTTCTTCTCCTCGGCGGCTGGCTGTCCTGTACAACCGGAGACGACAATCGCACACAGGAGCAGCAGGGAAAGGCTTTTTGCTTTGATTTTCATAAAAATCCTCCTAGTTCTCCTAAGCCCTACACTTCTTGCGTAAGTGGCTCAATCTTCTTCTTTTTGCGGTTCCGGCGGTTACGCCACTTTTCGCCTAAGTCGTTGAACCAAGCATATACGACTGGAACGAGTACAAGGGTGATCAGTGTGGAGAAGGTCAGACCGAAGATGACGACGATCGCCATCGGAGCCTGTGATTCGTTACCCGCACCACCCGCAAAGGCAAGCGGAGTGATTGCCAAAACGGTCGTAAGTGTCGTCATCAGGATCGGACGCAGACGCATCGGACCTGCTTTGAGGATCGCTTCCCGTACGCTGAGACCTTGCTTGCGCAGGGTATTGACGTAATCGATTAAGACGATTGCGTTGTTGACGACGATACCGATCAGCAGGATATAACCGATAAACGCAGGGACACTGAACGATTTGCCTGTGAGCAAAAGACCAAGCACGACACCTGTATAAGTCGGTGGAATCGAGAACATGATGATAAACGGGCTGAACAGGGATTCGAACTGGCTTGCCATAACCATGTAGACGAGCACGATGGACAGGATGATCGCCAATCCCAGATTACCGAAGGATTCCGCCATCTCTTTGGATTGACCGCCTGTTTCGATCAGGTAGCCATCTGGCAGGTTCAGCTGATCCAGCTTGGTCTGAATCTCTGCGGAGATGGAGCCTAAGTCACGGCCCTGTACATCAGAGGAGATGGTTACTTCACGGGTCTGGTCACTTCGTTTGATCAGCTGCGGCACGTCTGTTTTTTTCACGGTGGCCACTGCATCGAGTGCGACTTGGGCGCCGGTCGGCGTGGTGATTCGGAGCTGCTTGAGGAAATCCATGTCCTCTTGCAGTTCTTTTGGCATGGTCAGCAAGACGTCGATCTGGTCATCCACTGTCTGATAGCGGGTCACCGTCTGTCCTTGGAAAGAGGTGCGGACCGCTGAGAGGACTTGCATCGTAGACAGACCGTACTGGCTTACTTTTTCTTTATCGACAGAGACTTGGAACTCGCGTCTTTTATCTTCCAACGAAGTGGTTACGTTGCGTGTCCCGTCTGTTTCGCGGACGATTCCGGCGATGATGCTGGAGATATCCTCAAGGGTCTCCAGATTGTCACCGCGCAGGCTGATCTCGAGTGCCGCGCCACCCGGACCGCCGGATGAGTCTGTCATTTTCACTTCGATCTCTACGCCTGGTACTTTGGACAGCTTGGCACGCAGATCCTCGATAACTTGGTCGGTGCTGCGCGTACGCTCCTTGACGTCTTTGAGTGTCAACTGCAGCTGGGCTTGATCCCCTGTACTTGCGGCAAGCAGGGCCGGTCCGCCGTTGCTTCCGACAGAGACGTACAGCTGGGTGATTTCAGGAACTTCTTGTTTGACGATGTTCTCGACTTCGGCGACGACCTTCTCGGTTTCACGGAGCATCGTTCCTGGAGGTGTCTGAAGCGATACCGTGATTTTGCCCTGGTCAAGGCTTGGGATGAACTCTGCCCCTACCAGTGGCGTGAGGGCCACCGCGCCGACGAGTGTCAGAATTGTGATGGTAAACACGGTTTTGCGGAAATTCAGCGCCCACCCGAGCAATCTGCCATACAGGTTGGCGATTTTGGTAAAGAAGATATTAAAACGGATCGCCGGGTTAAACCCTCGATAGGTGTTGGAATGATACAGCTCTTCGTCTGGCACGCGCTTTAGCCAGCGGGACGAGAGCATCGGAACCAGTGTCAGGGATGCCAGCAGGGCCGCGATGTGGGAATACACAACCGCCAATGCCAGTGGACCGAACAGCTGGGAGGCAAGACCCTCTACGAATACGATCGGCAAAAATACAGCGATCTGCGCGAGTGCAGATGCCATAACCGCCGTACCAACCTCACGCGAACCGAGGCGGGCTGCCTGCATCATGGATTTGCCTTCCTGACGGTGACGGAAGATGTTCTCCAAGATAACAACCGCGAAGTCTACGAGGGAACCAAGACCCAGCGTCAGACCGGAGAGTGAGATCAGGTTGATCGTCTGACCGGTAAAATACATCAGACAGAATGTAGCCACGACAGAGATCGGAATCACGATCGTGACGATCAGCATCGAACGGAAGCTGCCGAGGAACAGATACAGGATCACGATGGACAAAAGACCACCGACAATCGCGTGCTCCCCTACCGTATAGATGGAGTCTTTAATAAATTCAGAGGAATCCAGAATCGTATCGATCTTCACGCCGTCTGGAAGCTTCACTTTCAGCTTCTCCAGCTCGGCTTTTACGGCTTCGGCCACCTCGATGGTGTTGCCGCCCGAGGCTTTGGTGATGGTAAGACCCACACTTGGCTGGCCGTTGAGATAGGTAAACTGCGTTACTTCCTTATAAGTATCTTCGATGGTGGCGATATTGCGGAGCGGAATGCTTGCGCCTGTCGATAAGCGGATCTGTGTATCCCCGATAGATTTGACGGTTTCGAATTCGCCTTCTACGCGGATCGCCAGCTTGTTATCGGCTTCACGTACACTCCCTGCCGCACCGGACATGTTGGTACTGCTGATCGCCTGCTGCACCTGATCAATCGTGATGCCATAGGCGGTCACACGGTCAGGATTGAGGATGACTTGTATCTCGCGTTCTTTACCACCCTCGACGCCGACAGAAGCGACGCCTTCGATGCGTTCAAGACGCGGCTTAATTACATTGTCAGCAATTGATTTCAGCTTGACGACATCGCTGTCACCGTTAAGCGACATCGTGATGATCGGCTGGCTGTTCGGGTCGAGCTTGAGGATACGTGGTGCTCTGGCTTGATCCGGCAATGCTTCGCGGATCAGATCCACCTTGTCACGCATATCGAGTGTGGCTTGGTCCATATCGGTTCCCCAGTTGAACTGGACGATGACCTGGGAAGCTCCGTTGGTCGAGTTGGACATGATTTTGTTTACATTCGGCACCGTCCCCAGCGACTCTTCGACCGGCTTGGTGACCAATTTTTCTACTTCGGCAGGTGTACCGCCATCTACCGTTGTCACGACGACCGCAATCGGTAGGTTCAATTCTGGATACAGCTCAATCGCCAGCTTCGGCAACGAGACAAAACCGAAGATCAAAATGGCGATCGAAAGCATCAGAATCGTGACAGGACGGCTGATCGAAAACCTGGACAGATTCATCTTACTTCCCTCTCTCCCGACAGAGTGTTTTGTATTTTTGCTCTAAAAAGGTGTTGAGCACTTCCAATGATTCTGCGATCTGCTGCACCTTTTCTTCACTGATCCCGGCAAAAACACCGGGGAAGTACTCTTCCTGCATAAACGGGACATTTTTCTTCAGCCACTCTGGTTCCTCCGTCAACGAAACCCAGACGATACGGCGATCCTTCTCGTCCTTGGAACGCATCACCAGATTGTCGCGCTCCAGTCGGTCAATAATCCCGGAGACCGTGCTGTAGGACAGATCCACTGCCTTGCTGATCTCTCCGATCGTCTTGCGGCCTTCCATGAGCTGTTCGACTACCAAAATCTGTGGTTTGGTAATCCCACATCGTCCCAGTTCTTCGGTAAGGATACCCAGGTACAGCTTCGATGTCTGATTCAATAATAGCGGGAGCTGCGCAATTCCGTCCATTGGCCTCCTCCAATAACATTACAGATATTTCGTCACACGAAGCATTATCGCACAACTAAATATTTCGCATCAAGAAATATTTCAGTGTTAATCTGTGACAAAGAGGTGAACGGATTGGGGCTTGGTACTGTTTATGCTTAAATGAATACGTGTGGGGATTCCGATTGATTTCAGGGTTTTGGATGAATTTTTTGTAAGGGTTTGATGAAGTTTTTCTTCTTTCATTTTTTCTTCTATTCATATCTAGTAAAAAAGAGCAGAGGTCCTGTGGAGCACCTTTTTTGAAAGACCAACTCAGCGTAGGAAATAACACGGCATACCATTCTCCTCTGAATACGCTCAGGGGCAAACAGTCTCACTTCCCTGAGCTTACCCAGATGTCCCCTCTCATCGGGGGATCGAAACATTTTTGCCCCGAACAATGCCGTGTTTTTTCCTACGCGGACACCTACCACTTCCGCGCTGGTCTTTCAACAAGGTGTTCCATAAGATCCCTGCTCTATCTTTTACTTCTTATATACTCTCATCCGCAATCCATTCTTCGGACGCAATGTCACCAACGGCTCCATCTCCACCGGATGATGCCCCTCTGCCAGTCTCAGCTTAAATCTCTGCGCAATCGTCGCGATCACCAAGCCCAACTCCATCAGCGCAAAGTTATTCCCGATACATACTCGCGGCCCGCCGCCGAATGGGAAATAGGCAAACTGCGGGATGCGCTTGAGCAGGTCACCTTCGAAGCGCTCTGGCATGAAGCGGTCTGGCTGGTCATAATACTTGGGGCTGCGGTGCATGACATATTGGCTCATCATCAGGGTCTCGCCTTTTTCGAAGGTCTGTCCGCCGATCTCGACGTCTTCTACCACCTCGCGGCTAACAGCCCAGGCGGCTGGATAGAGGCGCATAGATTCTTGGATGATTTGGTTGAGGTATGGCAGATTCGGCAGGTCCTCCATCTGTGGCTTGCGGCCGACGAGGACGGTTTCGAGCTCCTGCCAGAGTTTTTGCTCCACGTCATGGTTTTGAGACAGCAGGTAGAATGTCCAAGCCAAGCTGTTGGCGGTGGTTTCGTGACCGGCGAGGAAGATGGTCATGACCTCGTCCCGTACCTGTTCGTCAGACATGCCTGTGCCATCGTCTTCATCACGGGCGGCCAACAGCATCGAGAGCAGGTCGCCACGGTCTGGTTCATTGCCGGCACGGCGCTGGGCGATGATGTTGTAGATCGTCTCGTCTAATACGCGGGCGGATTCTTGGAACTCCCGGTTGCTTCTGGTCGGGACGCTTGCCGGGATGTCGATGAAGGAGCTGGCGCGTTTGCTGACATAGCGCAGACCCACGTCGATGGCATGGCTGATGTCGCCCACCCCTTCGCGGATATCGATGCCAAACATCGTCTTGGTGATGATCGCAAGCGTCAGCTCCATCATGTCATTGGTCAGGCTGCGCTCCGCTCCATCCTCCCAGTGGTCGATCTGGCGGGTCGCGTACTCGACCATCGTATCGGCATAGGCATTGATGCGCTGCTTATGAAATGCAGGCTGTACCAGACGGCGCTGGCGCAGATGGGTCTTATCCTCACTGGTAAGGATCCCGTTGCCGACCACCGCTTTGGCGACTTGCAGGCCTTTTGCTTTTTGAAAATGATTCTGTTTGGTGACCAGCACCTCTTTGATCATATCTGGATCACTGATCAGGTAGAGATGACGATTCGGGCCAAAACGGATATGCGCGATATCCCCATACTCACTTGCCGCCCGTTGCAGGAAGCCGAGCGGATTTTTGCGGAATTGCAATAGGTTACCCGAGAGTGGCAGTCCTGTCGGGCCTTTGACTTTGGTTCTTGGCATAGTGGCATATCTCTCCTTTTGACAGATGTTACCCTTAGGTTGCCACCCGTTACCGAGTATATCCGAAGAATTTCCGAGAACCCCGATAAAAAAAGAAGCCTCTGTGACGAAAGCTTCTCATCGACAAAGGCTTCTTCCACGGTCAGGCCCTTATGTCAAGCCTGCCGTACTCCTATTCAACTGTCCCGCTCCGTACAAAATCCCCGCTCTTGCCGCCTGTCTTGCTCTCCAAATAAGTAGGGCCGATGATCATTTCTTTGTCCATCGCCTTGCACATATCATAGACAGTCAGCGTGACGGCGCTGGCTGCGGTGAGAGCTTCCATCTCCACGCCTGTTTTGCCTGTGGTCTTGACCGTTACCTCTACAAGCAGAGTATCCTCCCCTTCGTAGGCAAAAGCGATATCGACTCCAGTCAGCGGCAATGGATGGCACATCGGGATGATGTCTGCTGTCTTTTTCGCGGCCATGATGCCCGCTACTTGAGCGACGGCGAGTACGTCTCCTTTAGAAATCTGGCCCTCACGGATGCGGGTCAGGGTCTCTGGCTTCATCTTCACCTGACTGCGGGCTGTAGCAACGCGCTTGGTGATCTCCTTTTCTGAGATATCCACCATCTTGGCGCGGTTCTGTTCATTAAAATGCGTCAGTTGATCCGTTTCGTTCATGACGGTTATCCTCCGATTTGCGACATCCGGCGGTTGGTCGGGATGTGGGATTGCGCTTGGCGTTCGAGCGCCTGAGCCATCTCGTGATTTTCCGGCTTGATCTTGAGCGCCTTGAAAAAGAGGTCGCGCATCGCCTGCTCATCTCCGATCAACGGACGGATGTTCAGCTCATCAACCCAATACAGGCATGGCTTGAGATTGCCGTCAGCGGTGAGTCGCAGGCGGTTGCAGTTACCGCAAAAATGCTCGCTCACCGGATGGATCAAGCCGATGCTGCCACGTGCATTCGGCAGGCGGAAATCCTCACTCGGCCCATTGCCGAAGACATTCTCTGTCTTCATCGGCGGCATCCCTAGTGCGACAGCGCGTTCGGTCACGGTAGACAGCGACAGATACTTATCCCGCCAGCCGTCGTCATCATGACCAATCGGCATGTATTCGATAAACCGGACATGGATCGCTTTATCCAGCGTCAAGCGCAGGAAGTCATCGATCTCATCGTCGTTGTAGCCCTTCATCAGCACCACATTGAGCTTAATCGGCGCAAAGCCGACAGCGAAGCTCGCATCGATGGCATCGAGTACCCGTTTTAGATCCCCGCCCCGGGTGATCATGGCAAACCGGTCTGGCTTCATCGTATCGAGACTGATATTGACACGGGTCACCCCTGCTTTTTTGAGCGCCTCGGCCTTCTGAGCGAGGTAGATCCCATTGGTCGTCAGGGCGATATCCTCAATGCCTGGAATCGCAGACAGCTCACTGATCAGTGCCTCTATATCTTTACGGACAAGCGGCTCACCGCCTGTCAGACGCAATCGCCGAACACCTAACTGGGCCGCCGTCTTCACTACAGCTGTAATCTCTTCATAGGTAAGGATCTCATCCAGTGGTTGAAATTCCATCCCATCTGCAGGCATGCAGTAGACACAGCGGAGATTGCAACGGTCTGTCAAGGAAATCCTCAGATAGTCATGGACACGCCCGAATGAATCAACCAGTCTGTCAGTCACATGAATTCGCCTCCGCTCCTTGTCTTATCTACATACCATAACCCCGGGAGGACAGAAAATCAATCACGAAACTGTACTAATACGGATAGTAGTCATACTCGTCAAATTCCTCGGCTTTCCCTGTGTATGCATCGATGACATACACCTGATCCTTTTTCGGCATATAGATCAGAATCGGTGTAGGTTCATCCATATCTTCGTTCAGATCATATTTCAGCGCGAGAGGATTGTTTTTCAAATAGGTTTTCGTTGCCTGTTCGATGCTGACGGTTCGCACGTTTGGCGGCAACTCACCATAAGAAGAGCTCCCCAATTTCACCGAGGTAATCTTCCCGCTATTCGGGTCGATTTGAATTCGATACTCAAAATCCTTGACGACTACATCTTGATGAACCGGATGGAACACCAATTCATACGCTGGTCCACTAAATTGGGATAACCCCTGAGCCTGCTCCATCCCCGTTTGTTTTCCTTTCTTATTGCTTACGACGACGTATGGCAAATCCATGTGAGTTACATTCAATTGGGTGACAGACGGGTCAAGGTATTGCTCCATTGCCTTCATTGCCGTCTCCAAAGCTGCTTCTTTGGTAATGAGGGTTGGATTCGCCTCGTCCGCTCGATCCATATCATAGTCGCGGTAGAATCCTTCTATTCTGCCTTCTTCCACGTTTACTTCCATCCTAATGTAATCAGAGGTTTCGGTATCTTCATCCGTTTTCATCCACAAATATTCAATATAATAGTCTTCATCATTTTCTTTGAAACGATAGGAGGATAGATCGACCCCGATCAGTGATTCGATAACCGCTTCTGCTTCCTCTCTGTTGGTGACAGAACGTACCGGTTTGGTTGGCTGAACCTGGACCACCTCGGAATGAAATGGCTCATCACTCTCGCCAATCACGATATATTCGCCGGTATGAGGATCGATTCCACCCCTCACTTCTGTTTCATAGACGAGGCGTGGGTTGGCAGACGAAGAGAATGGGTTGAACAGCCCGGTATAGTAGGACTTATGCAAGCCCAGCTTCGCCTGATACTTTTGGGCAGCGGCATCTAATGAAATGAGCCCTTCCGGCTTTGGAAAATCCTGCGGGTCGTACGCAATCGAACTATTCTCATAGGACAGAGTGTGACCTTGAGCATCCACGGTTACGCACAGGGCATCTCTATTGACAGGAATGCCATTGATCAGTTGTTCATAATAGACCTCTGCATGAGGAATTTCACCGTCATACTCGATTTCATCTTCCGAGTAGTTTTGCATCCGTACCCGATTAAGGACGTATTCTTTTGTCGCATCTCCCATGACTTTTTTCAAAAAGTCCTTTGCCTTTCGTTCGGCAAAAGCAGTGGTCGGCAGCTTCGTCGAGGTCCACTCTGGGTTCTCGATCTCATATTGAATCAACTCACCCGTATCAGCGTAAACGGTTACACTCGCAAACACACTGTCATACCATTCATCCTCGTCCTCATCTTCATCCGAATCGTCAGGCTTTACCAAATAGAAGTCCCACACTTCCCGATCGTCCCGGTCAAAATCAATTTCGGCATAGCTGACCTTCAATCCATCTATCTCTGGCAGAATTCGGGTCAATTTGGTGATGGTGTCTGTCATTTCCTTTGGCACTTTTTGCGGCGGAATGCGCTTGGCCTCGTTCTGTTGTGCCTTTGTCTGTTGTGCTGTTTCCTTATTCCCAGATTGTGTTGCGGCTTTGGCTGCAGGCTGACTCGCTTCCGCAGGCTGAATCCACAGTGGATTGGCTGTCAACAGACTGATCGCGATAGCTCCCGCCAAGATAGTGTTGCGTTTGGACATGATGACTCCCCCTGTATGTATCTTCACTGCTATTCCTTAATATTACCAACAAAAAAAGGAATTGGGGAGACTCAATCTCAGCCTACTTGAGTGTCCCAACCCCGGTGATGCGTAATTGGACATTGATTTTAACAGGAATATCCTTCATTCCTTTCTTGATGGTAAGCCCCTGCCACTCTCCATACGTCTTCGCCCTCATTTTCTCCAGCATATTGGTCGGATCTATTCCAAGCTTCGTCGTCTTCATTAGAACGGCTTTCAACGCTTTTTCCATTTCTCTGGCGATTTTTTCCTCGACGACAGCCAGGTTAGTTGCATCCTCTAAATCTCGGTTCCCTTCATAATTCAGCAAATTTCCTGTTATGCCCAGCTCGATTTCAAAAGCGGGCTTCTTCCCTATTGGAACATACCGCTTTCTTATTGAATTACGCACGAATTCCAAGTAGACTCTTACTTTTTTATCGGAATTCGGATCGTCTTGGATCAGGTAGGACATCGGCGGGACTTTGCCCCGATTGGATGCCGCTTGGAGGATTCTCCCTTCTTCCGGGGTGAGGAAGCCGACCAGCTTGCCATCTTTAATCAACGCCACCTTGGTGATTTCGATGTCGCCCTCTTTACTATTATTCTCCAAGTATGGCAGGAGCGGGTCAGCGGTTCCACCTGTAGTCCGGTAGATATAGTCATGGATGGTGGTAAACGGATAAAAGGCCGTCTCCCGGCGCGGGCGCAGTAGATTGTTGAGGTAAACCCCCATCTCCGGCTTGTTCTCGTACTTCCCCTGGAGCAAATCCATCACTTTTCCTTTGACCACACCTAATACCACATTGTCACCGACACGGGGATCACGGTACAGATCCAGAACAACGTCCGTGATCCCCTTCTGCTTGACGAAATCTTCACTAAACAGGATCACCCTCATCTGATTGGGCACGATCGTTCTTTCAGATTTCGTCGCTATATTCATGATGGCTTCTGCAGATGTGGACACCTGTACCGAATAGAATTGAGTCTTCTCCTTTTGCTGGGAAGACTGCGGGACTGCTGTGATTACCGTCATCTTATCCCCTTTGGCCCGATCAAATCCCATGACCGTGACAAAACCCATATCCTCCAAGGTAGGCTGTTCATATTGAATGCTATTGCATCCCGACAGCACCAGCATGAACAAAAGCATGCTGCCAAGCCACAGAATCCGGCTGCTTCTCCTCATCCCTGTGTTCCTCCCCCGTCATCTGTCTCGGCCAAAGCTTGGGGCTGCTCCTTCGCTGGTGTGGCAGGTTTGCGGATCAGAGAAAGCAGAAGCAGCAGGACTGGTATCACGACCATCGTATAGCCAAGCCAGAACGACCAGTCTTCAAACAGCTTTTGCCTCAACCAGGTCGGCATCTGGACTCTCGCCAGCAGATAAGCACACACAAGAATTACATATAGATGAATCCTACGGTTGTGAGACATCACGGCATCCATTGCTTTTTTCGCCGCCCACAGATATGGCGCGGCGGTTGACAGAACGAGGAAGACCCAGAGCGCAATACCGAAGTTCTCAATTCGCTCCACAAAGGTCAACTCTACCGCCTTGAACAGATTCAACACCGGATATCTCAGATTCTCCAACTGCCACTCCGAAAAATATACGACACTGACCAGCGAAACACCCGTATAGACCAAGACAGTCAACCATAGCCCGCCTGATACGTGGAGCAGAGACCGCTTTTGTTGGACGATATAGGGAAAATAGACCAGCAACAATTCATAGCCAAAAAAAGATTCATAAGCTTGATAAGAAGCCTGCCATACATCCCTCATGTTCACATTAAACAGAGGCAGCATATGGCTGAATTCTCCTTTTTGGATGCCCCAGTGAAGATAGACCATCATCCAGGCCGTAAAGAAGAATCCCAGCATACAGAACCGCGCTACCAGCTTAATCCCACCGAGTACGATATAGCACGAAACAAAGAGTATTGCGATCAAAGCAGGATACATGGTTCGGTCTGGCATCGTAACGGCCTGCACCAATCTTAGATAGTTGTGGGTGACAGCCGCAAAGACCATGATTAAGTAGATGAGAAAAACAAGATTAACCAGCTTGCCGAGCCACTTCCCCAATAATCGCTCATTGATTACGTACAGATTATCTTCCGGATATCGCATCCCCAGCCAATACATCGGAATCAACACCAGCTGTGTCACGACCCCCAGCAGAAACGGAATCCAGTACTGGTTATAACCCACGGGGGAAAGTGCATGGGAGATGGAGAGCAGTCCCTGTCCCACCATGGTGTTGTTAATCAGAAAAAACACATGATACGGATTTAATTTTTTGTATTTGCCTTGGTCCATCTGTGTCTACTCCTCATCCAGTGGGCGTTGAAGCTTTTTGGGACTTCGGGACAGGCCTGTTCGGCTCGCCAAAAACAAAACAGGTGCACGGATCAAGCCATTGAAGATGTCAGTCATGTTGCGCGGAATCCCTGGAGCCAGATAGGGTGTGCCGAGCGAGGTAAGTCCTGCCAGATGTGCATAGATCAGGCCCAGCGTCAGCATCTGTCCGTACATCCCCAGCGTTCCTGCTGCAAAGATGAACACATATCGCAGCGTCCGAATCGCATTGGCCATCAGATAGTTGGATGGTACAAAGGAAAGAAGTGCTGATACCGAGACAAGTACGATCAGAATGTTACTCGCAATCCCCGCCTCCACCGCTGCCGTCCCGATGACGATACCGCCTACGATACCGATCGTTTGACCGATCTTGGTCGGCATGCGCACACCGGCCTCACGCAGAACCTCGATGACCAGCTCCATAATCAAGACTTCGATCATCGGCGGAAACGGCACCCTGCTCCTCGATTCTGTCAAGATCGTCAACAACTGTGGAGGCAGCATCTCTGGATGATACGTAAGCACTGACACATAGGTAGAGGTCAGGAGTACCGTCACAAACAGTCCGAAAAACCGGATAAAACGAAGCATAGTTCCATTCAGCCAGCGGTTATACAAATCCTCCGGGCTGCAAAACAACTCGAAAAAAGCACTTGGTACAATGGCCGCTTCAGGACTGCCGTTGAGCGCAATCAGAATCCGTCCATCCAATAAAGCAGCCACCGCATTATCAGGCCGTGTCGTCATCCCAAACTGGGGAAATGGCGAATACGGCTTGTCCTCCAGCATCTGTTTGAGGACTGGTAAGGCGACAAAACCATGATATTCCAGGTTCTGTACCCGGTAGATGGCGCGCTCCACGTTTTCTGGGTTCGCGATTCCTTCCATATAGAGCACGGCTACTTTATTTCGCGTTTCCGTGCCAGACATATATATTTTCACTTTTAGGTTGGTATTGTAGAGTCTGCGTCTGATCAGTGAAATCGTCGTATCCAGTGACTCGGTGAACGAATCTTGCGGTCCCAGCACGGTCGATTCCGTCTCCGACGATCCAATGCTTCTAGACGGCATGCTGAGCGTGGGCAATTGCAGGATAATCTGACGGGTGTGAAAGATGAGCACCATATCTCCGTTCAAGACACCCTGAAGCAGCTGCGGAAGCTCGTCATGATGAATTTCTTCAGCCAGCTTCAATACCTCGTGGGGATCGTCATATTCATTCATGGCCAGCAGGGGATCTACAATGATCTCTTGCACCACTTTTGGTTCCACCATCGTTTTGATATACACAGCCGTAACGGTTTCTCCGATGATCACAATATTTTTGATCACAAGATCATCCACATTACGAAAGTGTGCCTCAATCGCCTCAACGGAGATCTCCCCTTTGGCCTCGGGGTAGGTAACATCGCCATCAGGTTGGTAGGATGATTCGACCACCTTTTTCCGCCACCATTCCCAAACGTTCATTCGTCATCACCCCCAGAGACAAAAGTGGATATTTCTTGTACCTTATCATCACCAACTCCCCGTGAAATATGCAAAACTTGGGCAGTATAGCTCTCTGTGGGCAACGGTCTTATCCGCTTATGGTATACTTTGAGATGGATGAAATATGAAATGGGGAATCTGGATGCGTGTGAATGTATTATTATTTGCTTCTCTTGCGGAAAAGGCGGGCTCGTCCGTCTGCACCGTCGAACTCAGTGAATCCGCTGCTGTCGGTGATCTGCTTGCAGCCGTTGCAGAGCAGCATCCCGCACTCGCCACACTCTTGCCATCCTGCTTCGTCTCGCTCAACCACGAGTATGCGACAGCAGATGCGCCTGTCCATGCCACTGACGAGATTGCCATCCTGCCTCCGGTCAGTGGTGGTGAAGAAGATCCGTTTTTTCGCATTACCGAAGAGGAGCTAAGCGCCGATCATCTCGTCAAGCTGGTCTCCAATCCGCATGCTGGAGCCGTATTGACGTTCGTCGGAACTGTACGGGAGTTCACCCACGGTCAGCGGACGGTCTCTCTCAGCTATGAAGCGTATGCGCCGATGGCAGTGGCGAAGATGAAGGAAATCGCTGCTGAGATCAACGAACGCTGGCCCGGCACACGGGTCGCGATGCACCATCGGATCGGCCATTTACAAATAGAAGAGATTGCGGTCATCTGCGCAGTAGCTACTCCGCACCGCCAAGCTGCATTTTTGGCTGGTGAGTATGCGATTGAGCGGCTCAAGCAGATTGTCCCCATCTGGAAAAAAGAAATCTGGGAAGACGGAAGTGAATGGAAGGGACATCAGCAAGGTCCGTGGAACCCGCTTGCTCCCGCTGATCCAGGAAGTTCCTCTGACCCAGTTCAATAGAAAGGGAGCCTCAACACTATGCAAACCCGCTACTCCAGACAGATCTTGTTCGCTCCAATCGGCAAAACCGGACAAGAAAAGCTGCTCGCCTCCCGTGTCGCCATCGTCGGCATGGGCGCGCTCGGCACAGTGCTTGCCAACCACATGGTACGGGCCGGTGTCGGATTCGTCCGTCTGATCGACCGCGATTTCGTCGAGCCAAGCAACCTGCAGCGCCAGATGCTGTATGACGAGGACGATGCACAGGCACACATGCCCAAAGCGATGGCCGCCTACCAAAAGCTTTGCAAAATCAACTCCGGGGTCACAATCGAGCCGATCATCGCCGATTTGACCGCATTCAATGCAGAAGAATACCTCAGCGATGTTCACCTCGTCCTCGATGCGACGGACAACTTTTCGGTGCGTTACCTCATTAATGATGTATGTGTGAAGCATACTATTCCTTGGATATATGGTGGCGCGGTAAGCAGCACCGGCACGTTCACCGCAATCCGTCCCGGCGAGACACCGTGCCTGCGCTGTCTGTTCCCCGAATCGCCTGCACCTGGTGAGACGGCGACCTGTGATACCGCCGGAGTCATCGGCCCGATCATTCACATCGTCGCCTCGTACCAAGCGACAGAAGCATTCAAGATATTAATAGAAGCAACAGATGCCTACAATCCCAATCTGGAGCATTTCGACCTCTGGCAGAACCAGCACCAGCAGATTCGTGTCCAACGCGCCAAGCGTCCGGATTGCCCGACCTGCGGTAAGCGCGAATTCACACACCTCTCCCCTGACTCGGCAGAAGGCATGGCCGTATCGATGTGCGGCCGCAATACCGTACAGATCACACCTGCTGCCGACAGCCGCCTCTCACTGGATGCTTTGGCACAGCGGCTCGCACCTTTAGGTGTGGTGGAGCAGAACAAGTTCCTGCTTCGTTTTCACACCGATGCACATACCCTGGTGATTTTCCCGGACGGGCGTGTGATGGTGCAGGGAACGGATGAAATTTCGGTGGCCAGAAGTTTATACGCACGATATATAGGCGGATAATAAGAATTGTTACCAGTTTGTGAAATTGGGGTGGAACAGATTACATTCATGAAGTATAATAAAGTGGAAGCGAGAAACGGAACACAGTTTCACCAGGTGAAACCGTTCTTTTTCCTCAACATGTTTGTTCAAGGGAGGTTATTGTTTTGTCTAAAAAAGATGCTTATTCTGTAAAGAAGTCTTTACAGGTCGGAAACAAAACCTATGCTTACTATAGCTTGGAAGAGCTTCAAGCGAAGGGTTACAGCGATGTATCCAAACTTCCTTTCTCCATTAAAGTGCTCCTCGAAGCGGCTGTTCGCCAATTCGACGGTCGTGCGATCACCAAAGAACACGTAGACGCACTTGCTAACTGGACAAAAGGCCGCGACGCTAACCAAGAGGTTCCTCTCAAACCTGCACGTATCGTGCTCCAAGACTTCACCGGTGTTCCTGCGGTAGTTGACCTGGCAGCGATGCGCGTAGCGATGCAAGAGAACGGCGGCGATGCAAAACGCATCAACCCACTCGTTCCTGTAGACCTCGTAATCGACCACTCCGTCATGGTTGACGCTTTCGGTTCTGCTGAAGCGCTCGAAGAAAACATGAAGCTTGAGTTTGAACGCAACGAAGAGCGTTACCGCTTCCTCCGTTGGGCACAAACTGCTTTCGATAACTTCCGTGCAGTACCACCTGCAACCGGTATCGTTCACCAGGTTAACCTTGAGTACCTCGCGAACGTAGTACAGACCCGTGAAGTTGACGGCGAAACCGTAGCATATCCAGATTCCCTCGTAGGTACTGACTCCCACACCACCATGATCAACGGGATCGGTGTTCTTGGTTGGGGTGTAGGCGGTATCGAGGCAGAAGCAGGTATGCTTGGCCAACCACTCTACTTCGTAGTACCTGAAGTTGTTGGTTTCAAATTGACTGGTACCCTGCCACAAGGTTCTACTGCAACTGACCTGGCACTCACCGTTACCCAAATCCTCCGTAAGAAGGGTGTTGTTGGTAAATTCGTTGAGTTCTATGGCTCCGGTCTCTCCAACATCTCTCTTGCTGACCGTGCTACCGTTGCCAACATGGCTCCTGAGTACGGCGCAACTATGGGCTTCTTCCCAGTTGACGCAGAAGCACTCAACTACCTCCGTCAAACCGGCCGTAATGAAGAGCTCATCTCCCTCGTGGAAGCTTACACCAAAGCAAACGGTCTCTTCCGTACCGACGAGACTGTTGATCCAGTATTCTCTGAGACCATCGAACTCGATCTCTCTACCGTTGTTCCTTCCCTTGCAGGTCCTAAGCGTCCTCAAGACCGCGTAGAGCTGACCGACATGAAAGAGTCCTTCCACAAAGCAATCACTACTCCAATCGCAGAAGGCGGCTTTGGTCTCTCCGCTGAGCAAATCGCGAAAGAAGTAGAAGTGGACTATGGCATCTTCGGCAAATCCACTCTCAAAACCGGTGCCGTAGCAATCGCTGCGATCACTTCTTGTACCAACACCTCCAACCCAAGCGTAATGCTCGGTGCTGGTCTCGTTGCGAAGAAAGCCGTTGAGCTTGGCCTCAAAAAACCAGCTCACGTAAAATCTTCCCTCGCTCCAGGTTCCCGTGTTGTTACTCAGTACCTCGAAGACGCAGGTCTGATCGAGCCACTGAACGCAATCGGCTTTAACGTGGTAGGTTATGGTTGCACCACTTGTATCGGTAACTCTGGTCCATTGCCAGAAGAAACCGCTCAAGCAATCGCGGACAACGACCTGACTGTTGCGGCTGTTCTCTCTGGTAACCGTAACTTCGAAGGCCGTATCCACGCACTCGTAAAAGCGAACTACCTCGCTTCTCCACCACTCGTAATCGCATACGCGCTTGCAGGTACCGTGGACATCGACCTTGCCAAAGACCCAATCGGTACTGGCAAAGACGGTCAACCAGTATACCTCAAAGATATCTGGCCAACTCCACAAGAGGTTCTCGAAGCTACCAACAAAGCGATGAACCCAGCATTCTTCAACGCTGAGTACGGTAACGTATTCCAAGCCAACGAACGTTGGAACGCAATCAATGCTCCAACCGGCGACCTCTACGAGTGGGATGCAAAATCCACTTACATCCAACACCCGCCATTCTTCCAAAACCTTGGCAAAGGTGCAGGCGAAATCGCAGAGATCAAAGGTGCGCGTGCGCTCGCTCTCATGGGCGACTCCGTAACAACCGACCACATCTCTCCAGCGGGTAACATCGCTCCTACCTCCCCAGCAGGTGTATACCTGACTTCTAACGGTGTTGAGCGCAAAGACTTCAACTCCTACGGTGCTCGTCGTGGTTCCCACGATGTCATGATGCGCGGTACATTCGCGAACATCCGTATCCGTAACCAAATCGCACCTGGCACAGAAGGCGGCGTAACCAAATACCTCCCAACCGGCGAAGTAATGTCCATCTACGATGCTTCCATGAAGTATCAAGCAGACGGCACTCCACTCGTGGTTCTCGCTGGTAAAGAGTACGGTACCGGTTCTTCTCGTGACTGGGCAGCGAAAGGTACTTTCCTCCTCGGCGTTAAAGCGGTTATCGCTGAATCCTTCGAGCGTATCCACCGTTCTAACCTCGTAGGTATGGGTGTACTCCCACTCCAATTCGCAGAAGGCACCAGCGCGAAAACTCTTGGCCTCGACGGCACCGAGACTTTCGATATCCTGGGTCTCTCCGACAAGGTACAACCTGGTCAAACAACCAAAGTACGTGCAACCCGTCAAGACGGTTCTACTGTAGAGTTCGACGCAATCGTACGTCTCGACTCCACTGTTGACGTTGACTACTACCGTAACGGCGGTATCCTCCAGACTGTTCTGCGTCAACTTCTTGACGAGAACCAAGTAACTGTGTAGGTGAATCGCTAAGCGATACGAAGCCCTCGGGCCTCACCAAAAAAGCTGTTTCCTGATTCGTCAGGAGACAGCTTTTTTCTTTTTTCCCTCTTTTTCTTTCCTCTGATGGAAATTTTCTTTAACGGGAACACTAGAGATGATACAATCGTACTATGCTTACACAAGCACTGTTGATTGCCGTTGAAGCAAATGAACTTATTTCGTAAGGAGCGATGTATTATGACAAACAAGCCGATTGTAACGAACGCCGCCATTGCCACTCTGGTCACAGGAACCACTCCTTGTATGGTGACAGCGTAACCTTTCTCCATTTCTACATTCGATTTTACTTCTTTCATCATATAGAGGAGCCTCCTGTGATCATTTTTTGCGACCGATTCCAAAAATACGATCATATTCCCAGGAGGAATCCACATTGAATAAACAAGTATACACCCTTACCGCTTTAGGCTTTACCCCAGCATTTGAACAAGCTTTTCAACCGTACGCAGCAGAAGGCTACCATGTAGGACGCGTAGCCTTAGAGCATAAACGGCTTTATCGGGTCTATACCGAGCAAGGCGAAGTACTGGCAGAAGTAGCCGGCAAGATGCGCTACAATGCCCTTGGACGTGAAGACTACCCTGCTGTGGGCGACTGGGTCGTAATCTCCCCCCGCTATGAGGAGCAGAAAGCCACCATCCACGCGATTCTGCCACGCCAGAGCAAGTTCTCCCGCAAAGCCGCAGGCACACACGTCGAGGAACAGATCGTGGCAGCCAACGTGGATACCGTCTTCCTCGTCAATGCACTCAACCACGACTTCAATGTCCGCCGGATCGAACGCTATCTGATCTCTGCTTGGGAGAGCGGTGCCAATCCCGTGATCATCCTGAGCAAAGCTGACCTCTGCGATGACGTCGAGGCCAAAATCCGTGAAGTCGAATCTGTCGCCATCGGTGTGCCGATCCATGCGATCAGCACATGGGAGGCTCAAGGCATCGATGCCCTTCTCCCCTATCTGGGTGAGGGGAAGACCGTTGCCCTGCTCGGTTCATCTGGTGTAGGCAAATCCTCGATGATCAACCATCTCAAGGGCGAGCAGATCCTAGAGACGCAAGCCGTCCGGGAAAACGACTCCCGCGGCCGTCACACCACCACCTACCGTGAGCTGGTCACCCTCCCGTATGGCGGGCTGATCATCGATACGCCGGGTATGCGCGAATTACAGCTGTGGGATGCTGACGAGGGCTTTACTGAAGCGTTTGACGACATCGAGTCCATCGCTGCGTCCTGCCGCTTCGGCGACTGCACGCACAAGGGCGAGCCTGGCTGCGCGATTGAGGCCGCACTTGAAGACGGTACCTTGGATCAAAGCCGCTACCATAACTATCTCAAGCTGCAAAAAGAGCTGGCTTTCCAAGAACGCAAGGATAACAAGCTGCTCCAGCTTGCTGAAAAAGCAAAGTGGAAAAAGATCCACCAAGCCAACAAGAAACGCCCAACCCATCGATAACAAAAAAACTGGGGCATCCTATCCATGGATGAACCCCAGTTTTTTTATCTCATCATCTTGCCCATCCGTGCCGCAGACTGACGGATCGGCATCGAGATTTCTTTCATCTTTTCCTCGGTCAGACGGTTGGATGGCCCGGATACAGACAGCGCCGCGACCACTTTTCCATGACGGTCAAAAATCGGTGCCGCCACAGCTGCAGCCCCCACCTCACGCTCTTCAATACTGGTGGCGTAGCCCTGCTTCTGGATCTGAGCAAGCTGCTCCCGGAACAGGTCACGGTCTACCCATTCGGGCCAGTTATCATCGGCCAGCACATCCGCTACGTCAGCAGGGTCAGCATATGCCATCAAGACCTTGCTCGACGCCCCGACAGCAAGCGGCATGCGTACCCCGACCGGTGCGACACGGCGGATCGGCTGGTTGCTCTGCACCGCTTGGATGCGGATTCGCTCCCGTCCGTCCCGTACATACAAGCTGATCGTCTCGCCCAAAAGGTCCCGCAACGATTCCATCTCAGGGAGAAGCATAATCGCCGGATCGTCCGCATGGGTCATATTGGCGGACAGCTCCCAGATCCGGAAACCAAGGCGGTATTTGTCCGTCTGACTGTCACGGATCAAGAAGCCCTTGCTCTCCAATGAGGCAAGCAGACGGTGAACCGTACTCTTATGTAAAGAGATTTTGGTAGAGATCTCACTGAGTGTCAGCTCAGTTTCATCTGTAAAACACAGCAAAACATCAAGCGCCCGCTCGACGGCACGCACCGTCGACTTCTGTTCTTCCATGACAGTCACCTGCTTTTCTCTCGGCATAAGTTTCATCTAGTGAAATCGAGTTCTATATTATTAGTATAATGGATGAGTCCTATACGGGTAAAGAGCAGAAAAAGGAGGAAGGTGCAGACCCTCCTCCTTTTTCTTATGCAGTATAGATCCTTGATTATGCCTCTTGCACAAGTCCTGGATTATATCTACGAACATATTCGTAGACATCTTGACCATCCAGCACTTCGGGTGCGACCCCTGCGCCTTTTTCCGTAAGCCAGGCAAGCAGGGCTTCTCCACCGCGTGCGATCCGTCTCTGGGCAGCTTCTGGCAAGGTAAGTACGTGTGGAACCAAGAGCTGTAAGTACCAGACACCCCGATCTTCCTCTGACACGTCAATCTCTACCTCGATATCGGCGTCGGCAAAAGCATACAGGATGTTGAACAATTCCTCCCTCGGCTGTGCCCCTGCTTGTTCTAACGGGATTCGCCAGACCGTGAGATAGTACTCATCATTGAAAAGAACCAAATCGTCGTTAACTACGCGATAACTCTTTTTCCCATGATCGATTGTCATTACAGCACCCCTTCCTAATCACTTCCTGCTCTAATTGCTTCCTTCGCTTAGTGCTACTGCATCCTCGTGAGTAATCAAAGTCGAGCGCGGTTTCCCACCATTGTGACCGGTGATGTAACCACCTGCTTCCATCATCTCGATCAGGCGAGCGGCCCGGTTGTAACCGATACGGAAACGGCGTTGCAGACCGGACGTGGATGCCTGCCCCTGCTCTGCCACATAGGTCAGCGCTTCGTAGAACAGCGCGTCTTCACCTGCATCGTAGGAGTCAGCTTTGGATTCCAATTCTTCCTTACTGAAAATATATTCAGGCTTGCGCTGTTTTTTAATCATCTGGGTAACTGCTTCGATCTCTTCATCTGATACGTAGTTCCCCTGTAGGCGGACCGGTGCCGTACCACTCTCAAGGAACAGCATATCCCCGCGTCCTAGCAGTCGCTCTGCACCACTCTGGTCCAGAATCGTCCGTGAGTCAATCGTAGAAAAGACGGCAAAAGCAAGCCGTGTCGGTACATTCGCCTTGATATTTCCCGTGATGACATCCACAGACGGACGCTGGGTGGCAAGCAACAGGTGAATCCCGCAAGCACGTGCCTTCTGCGCAATCCGGATGATGCAGTCCTCCACATCTTGCGGAGCAACCATCATCAGGTCAGCCAACTCGTCGATGATGATCACGATGAATGGCAAGGTATCATCTGTCGTCTGGTTATAACGGTCGATGTCCCGCACGCCCGCATCTACGAACAATGCGTAGCGCTTCTCCATCTCCTCCACCGCCCATTTGAGCGCGGCTGTCGCATGCTTGGCTTCGGTCACGACAGGTGTGACGAGATGTGGAAGATGGTTGTATGGTGCAAGCTCTACCATTTTCGGGTCGATCAGAAGCAGGCGCACCTGTTCCGGAGAAGCCTTGTACAACAAGCTGACGATAATCGAGTTAATACAGACACTTTTCCCCGAACCGGTCGAACCGGCGATCAGTCCATGCGGCATCTTTTTGATGTCAGCCACAATCGGTTCGCCGCCGATATCCATGCCAAGCGCAATCGCCAGTGGTGACGGATGCTCTTGGAATTTTTCCGACCCAAGGATGCGGCTGATAAAAATCGGCTCGCTCTTGATATTCGGTACCTCGATCCCGACAGCGTTGCGCCCAGGGATTGGAGCTTCAATACGGATATCCTTAGCTGCCATATTCAGCTTGATGTCATCGGACAGGCTGGTGATCTTGTTCACCTTGACCCCTGGTGCCGGTTGGAGCTCAAAACGCGTCACCGTCGGCCCTTTGACAATCCCGACCACCTGTGCGTTGACGTTGAAGTTGGACAAGGTCTCTTCGAGCAGACGCTTCTGTTCGAGCGTGTACTCGTAATCGTCTTCATTCACCTCTGGCGACGGTGTCAGCAGCGTCAGGTTAGGTGGGTTGTATGGAGGTTGGACTCGCGGTTCTTCTGCAGGTGGCTCGGTTGGGGCACTTGGAACGATTGGGGTTGCAGCCGCCTGTGGTGAAGGTAGTGCTCCTTCTTCTACTCTATGAAGCAGGTGGGTCTGAGATTCATTTTGTTGAGAGATGGCCTGATGTGAGGCAGCTTCTTGCACGTTTTCTACTGCATTCTCCAACGTACCGCTCTCTGTATACAGGCGTGCCTGAGTTTGCTCTTCAGGTTGCTGCTGGCATTGTTCCTGAGATTCCAGCTCAACGCTTACCGAAGTGCCAACAACTGGCTGATTCAATACAGGGTCGGCAGCAACAGGGATAATCGTAAATGGAACGGGTCGGATCACAGATTGCTGTACTGGTGTGGCCACCATAGCAGTTGGCTCCGATGTATCCGTTGCTACTTGGGCTTTTGTTGATTCGTGCTGCCCGCTGTCATTTTGCGTAGATTCCATACCGTTGCGGTCGGAAGATGTGTCTGCTTCAAGTGCTCTCTCTAACAAAACAGCAACACTCGCGTGCATCGATTCCGTAGCTTCCAAGAATGCTGGCGTTTTCAGGGTTTCTTCGTTGACTGGGGTTTCCATCGTTTCAGCTGTTTCGCTGGGTTCCATTTCAACCGTTCCGACCTGTACATGATCCTCTGGGGATTCTACAAAGTCTGTGAAATCATTGGACAACGAAGTTTCAGAAGCTTCCATAATAACTTTTGATTCCTGAGTAGTTACCTGATCCAACATAGGTATTTGATCCAGCGTAGGTATTTGATCCAACATAGGTATTTGATCCAGCGTAGGTATTTCATCCAACATAGGTACCGATTCCATCGCAGCTGTCTGCTCCGGCGCCGCTGTTACTTCCATCGCTGGAGCCTCCGCGTCTTGCTCGGAGCTGATTCTGTTCCAAGATTCGCTTCCGACAGGCTCAGTCTTCGTTTGCAACTCAGTGACTGCTTGCTGTTCCGTCTCAGCTGGTAATTCAGTGACTGCTTGCTGTTCCGTCTCAGCTGGTAATTCAGTGCTTGGTTGCAATTCAGTCTCGGCTGGTAATTCAGTCTCTGGTGGTAATCCAGTGCTTGCTTGTACTTCAGTCTCTAGTGGTAATTCAGTACCTGCTTGTAATTCAGTACCTTCCCGAAGTTCGGTCACTACCACAGCTTCGGTTTCTACGACAGAAGAACCGCCATGATCCACAAGAATAGGATGTTCTTCGTTCATGTCTATGACTTGGCTCATGTATCCTGGCTCACTGGATACTACGACAGAAGTATGAAAGTCCGGAATGGTCGGAGAATCCGAAGTATCAGGAACATCCAACCCTACGGGAACTCCAGACGGTTCCACAGTTGCCATTACTCCCACCGTCTCCACTGCTTCTGCTGCCCCTACACCAGCTGCCGCAACTTCCCTCTGTGCTTGGACAATCTCATCCCCAGCCTCATGTACGCTCGCTTTCGGTTGCAGTATGCTTACTGGAAATGGCACTGCTTCTTTGTTACCATCCTTCTCTTTCCCGCTCTCGTTGACCACAACCGTCTGGCTGACCAACTCTTCGTGGCCCGTCTCTTCAACCTGCTCCAGATTTACTGGCTCTTTTCGCTGCGTATGCAGGACAGCCCCGATGCTCTTCTCATGCTCAGCTAGTTTGATTTTGCCATAGATCGGGGAAATAATTTCCGTAGGAGTAAAAGATCGTTTATCCACAGCAGACTGCTGATGCACCTGACGTGGGGCGCGGTTCGGCACGATGCGTGGACGCTCTTGGATTGGCGCTTGGGCAGTTGGCATTTCCTCTGCATTCCCAATTGGTTCGCGAACCATTTCTGGCTGCAAAAAAGTCGCCTCCACACTCCGTTTTGGTTGCTTGACTGTCTCTGTATAAGCCGTAGATTGCTCTGCGCGAGGCGGTTGCTGCTCGGTTCGTTGGACCCGTTCCATACGGGCTGAACCGATGAGCGAATCCTTTCTTGCTTTTGGCTCCTGCTGATCGATGTGCAACGATTCAGCCGATTCCCGACGTTGCTGTGCCTTCGTTGCCCCTGGTTCCCGCTGGCCGTCCGGGATGACTGGAAAACGGAACTGACGCGGTCTGGCTGATTCTTCTCCATTGCCCTCCCGCTCTCGTGGGTAGATGCTTTTGGTGCGGGCTTTGGCATTTGATTTGGTAGAGTTGGCCCGCAGCACCGCAGGCGGACTTGCCTTATGTAGTTCATTTTCACTGTCTTGCATCCAGTTTTGCAGTTGTTTCATTACGTTCTGTATCCATCTAAACATTGATCGATGTCCCTTCTTCCTAGCCTTTCATTCACGGTAGCGCCAAGACGGACGACTTCCTAAGCTGTGTATTCTTTGCTGTTGTACCTCCTTTCATCTTACCATGAATCCCCTGCTTTTTCCTGCAATCGGGAGATTTTTCTTCACTCCACCGAAACTATTGCCGATAACTTCCGTATAATGATATGGTTGGTTTTTGGCAGAATTCCATGACTCATCCAATGATATGAAAAGAAAGAGGTGTTCCACTATGTGGAAAAAGTGGGGCTCGCTTACGCTAGCTTCTCTCTTGGTTCTGACCGGCTGTTCGAACCAGGCTGCGATTGTCCGCGATTCCGTGGTCAAATCCCTTGACACACACAGCTATGATTTTAAAGGCACTTTTAAATTAACCGGTGATTTTGCAAAAGCTTATGAACTCTCTGAAGGCAAAAAGCCAGAAGCAGAATGGAACGCGGTGTTTGAATCGATCAAATCCGGCGTCACCATCGAAGGTACCCAAACAGACTTCGATCGCGGCCGTTATGTCATCACCGCCAACGATGATAAAGTTCTGCGCGAAAAAGGTCTCTGGAGCAAAGAAGAAAAAGCCTCTGCTGAGTTCCTGATCGACAAAACCAAAACCTACATCACCACTCCGCACGATTCTAAGTATCTTTTGATCGATGAAGATACCTATCTCATGGAACCAGAGTATGATGACTATTACTATGATGAAGAGTTTGACGCAACGAAAGAAGAAGAATTGACTGAAGAAGAAAAAGCAGCAGCTGCTGTTGTGGTAGCCAATGCACCAAAAATCGCTGAGCTGGAAAAACAACTCAACGATATGATGATCGACTTCATGAAAAAGTATATCAAGAACTATGAATTCACCCTGTCCAAAGTAACCAACCACGGCGAAACCACCGTAGAACTGCCAAACGGACAATCTGTAAAGGCAACCCACGTCACCATCAATCTTGACACCAAAGAAATGATCCGTATCCTCGTGTACACCATGCGTGATGCGGTCAGCAACCCAGAAGTGCGTAAATTCGCCGTTGACGCTTTTGTCCTCTCCGAACAGATCTCTGATCTCTCCACAGAAGATTTCACCTATGAGGAAGATGGTAACACCTATGAAGTAAAAGACCGCACTCCTGCTGAACTCCGTGCAGATGCAGAAGAGCGCGTCAGCTACATGATCGACTCGCTCAAAGAAAGTCTGGCCGGCAGCGAGAATTTTGATGCCGCGACCCTCGAAGCAGAAGTCAAAGAAGCTGGTCTCGAAGCATTCAACATGCAGCTCGACTACTACGTAGCTGCTGACAAGACTCCAGTACGCACCGGAATCAACCTCAGCCTGACTGTCCAAGACAATGAGGCTGATAAGCCAGAACCATTGACATTTGGTCTGGAAGCCGACACCTATCAATGGAACTTCGGCAAACCATCTGCCGTCAACTACCCAGCTGAAGACAAAACCGTTGATATGATGAAGATCACCGAAGATAAGACTCTCGTAAAAGATTTCGATGAAAAAGGCTTCCTCGGCTACCTCCTCCGTGAAGCAATCAAGGAACAGTCATTCATCGTCTTCGACCTCAACACCAAAACCACAACGCTCAACGATGAAAAAGTAGCCAACATCCACCCATACCAAGCGACAGGCGGCACTGTAATGGTTCCGTTCCGCTTCATCGGTGAATCCATGGGCGCAAAAATCTCTTACAACGCAGCGACCAAAACCGCCACCTTCGAAAAAGGGGCCAAAAAGGTAGAACTCGTCACTGGCAGCAAGAACGCAAAAGTAGACGGCAAAACCGTACAGCTTCCGTTCCCAGCAACCAACGTGAAAGGTTCCCTCTATGTGCCACTCCGTTTCGTCAGTGAGAACCTCGGCGCTGATGTAACCTGGATTGGCGAAGACAAACAAGCGATCATCCAGTTCGACGTAACTGAATAAGTTGATCCAGCATAAAAAGCCTCCTTTTGACAAGGAGGCTTTTTCCTTTCTACAATAGGAGAACGAGTACTTGGACAGAAAGGATGACGAACCATCATGAGCACGGATTTGCAGAAAAAGCTGCGTATCAAAAGCGGTCAACGCCTGACCATCATCAACGCACCCCATTCTTATCTGGATCTACTTGGCCCTCTACCAGATGATGTCGAGTCTGCAGGGATCGAGACCGGTGGTGAATTTGATCTCGTCCAACTATTCATCCACAATATTGCTGAGCTGGACGAGTTGGCTCCTCAAGCCCTGAAAGCCGTCAAGCGCGACGGTCTTCTCTGGATCTGTTACCCGAAAAAAAGCGCCAAAACGATCAAAACGGACATCACCCGCGACCACGGCTGGCAGACCGTCACCCAGGCTGGTTTTGAAGGCATCGCACTCGTCTCCATCGACGACACCTGGTCCGCCCTCCGTTTCCGTCCCGCTGATTTGGTCAAAAGTACAAGCCCCTCCCGCAGCTCGGACCCTACAAGCTCCGTGCGCACCAGCACAGCCGAGCGCATCCTCATCATCCCCGAAGAATTGGAGCAGGCATTCTCTTCACATCCACAGGCAAAAGAATTCTTCGACACCCTCTCCTATACCAACCGCAAAGAATACGTCGTCTGGATCACCTCTGCCAAACGCGCAGAGACCAAAGAGAAACGGCTGGCTCAGACGATTGAGAAGCTGGAGCAGGGCGTTAAGAATCCGCATCGCTAGACTTATCATGGAGAGCTGATATTGATCGGATATCGGCTGTTTCTTTTGTTCTATTTTTTAAAATTCTGCTACCGCTGCGAGGAGAGGGGTCGGCTTGCAAGCAGCGAGCCTCTTTGAACTCTCCGCCCAGCTCCGAATGCTTCACTGGGACTCCCTTCTTCGAATATTCTTCTGGGGCAAACTTCAATCACCCCCGAATCAACCTTTTTTGCCCCTGCTCCCAGTGAAGCATTCGGAGCGGACAGTCTCCCCTTCTTTTCGAAGGGAGTTCAACAAGGCGAGCAGCTTGCAAGCCAACACCTCCCCCTCCCCCTCTCCCTCTCCCGAAACGACAGCAAAAAAACCGGAGCATCTTTTTCCAAAGACACCCCGGTCACCATATAAATCCCAAACTCTATTCGATTGACTTCTTAGAGAAAGTACCTTGATAGCTGTCTGTTTTTCCATCTTTCACAGCGGTTACTTTGTAAGTGCCGATGGTCAGGCTGTCGTTCCCTTTGATCACCTCAAAAGTACCGTCTGCCTTCATTTTTGCTTCATAAGATTGGCCGCCGAACTCAACAGTTACTGTAGAACCTGCCTCCACTTTACCACCTACGTAGTAAATTCCTTTTCCAAGGAAGTCAGTCAGTTTACCGCTAACCGTGCTGTCTTGGATCAGCTCAGCGCCTGTAGAAGGAGTCTGTGGCTGAGTTGGAGTCGGAGTTGGAGTTTGCGGTTGAGTTGGGGTTGTTGGTGTAGTCGGCTGTGTCGGTGTCACTACTACAGGATCAGTGATCAGTACGGTAGTGGTCGCTTGAGACCAGTTCACTTGATAGTTCAATGCCTCCGCGATAAAACGAACCGGAACCATCGTGCGTCCATTGATGATCTGAGCAGGTACGTCGAGCGTGAGGGTTTGTTCATTCTTTTTCGCTGTTTTTTGATCAATGATCAGGTTAACAGAGCTTGTCCCTTTATTGATGGACACTTTGCGGGTTGCATTGTCCCATTGTACATCGAATCCCAGACCTTCCGCGATCGGACGGATTGGCACGAGGGTACGGCTGTTTTTGATCACTGGTTTTTGGTCTGGGAAAGCAAGTGCCTTGCCATTGTATTGAACCTTGATATCAGCTTGCGCCACGGCGGTCACCGGCGCCTTTACTGGTGTAGCCGCATACGCGGAAGCTGGTACGAGGGTAACTGCTAAAAGTAGTGCAGAAAGTTGACGTTTCAACATGCACAACACTCCGTTTCCTATGAAATTCATGACTATTAAAAATCTACACCATCTACGAAGCTAATTGCAATAAATTTTACTGGTATTTTTGGTAAAAAAATATAAAGAATAAACAAAAGCCGGATCATCCTTCCGAAGAAGGGATCCGGCTTTTGCCTGTTATTCTGCGTTAGGATGTGGTGAACTCTTCCTCCACTTCCTTCGATACATCTTTATTGCGGTTGCGCGAGACGACTGTAACCTTGTACGTCGTGTTTGGCGTAAGTGCTGTTATCTGGTATGAGGTCGTCTTGATCCAGCCGCTGGTTTTGCCATTATCGAGCTTTACCATGTATTCCGTGCCGCTTGGGTTGCCGTTAGACAACCACGTAACTTTGGCTGATGTCGAGGTGATACTTTTGACTGCGAGACCTATGGGAGCTTCCGGTAAGGTGTAGACAATGGCTTTTGCCGTACCGAGCAAGCGCTTATCTTTGCGGACGCGCAGGATATAAGTGTACTTGGTGCCCGGTTTGAGATCACTGTCGGTGTAGCCTGCTTCTGTACCGGTGTAAATCTTTTTGTTGTTACGATACAGCTCGTAGGTTGTGCCTGCTCCCCACGCGTGATTCCAGGAGATCTCGGCACTCTTCGCTTCCGCAAGAATATCCAGAGCACGCGCAGACTGACTGGTCTTGGTTTTGACCTTCAAGCTTTTTTCTTTGCTTCGCGCAGCATCATTCTCCGCGTACAGCGTGTATTCATACTGGGTGGTTGGCTTGATTTTGGTATCTTTAAAATTCAGCTTGTCGCCGTTGTAGACCTCTACTCCATCTCGGAGAAGCACGTAGCGTGTAGCTCCTGGAACCTCATCCCACACCAGTGTGACATAAGAACTCATGACACGTGCAAGGAAGTTTTTCGGCTCAGGCAGATACGTCCCCTGATCACCAGTGTTAACTGTCCGCACGACCGGCAGGCTGTTTCCGAAATAGTTGAAAGCCATGAGCGTGTATTCGTACGACTCGTTCATCGAGATGTCGGTATCGGTGTAGCTGAGCTTCTGGCCGCTGTGGATCATTTTTCCGTTGCGATAGAGTTTGTATCCATCTACATGCTTGACCTCGCTCCACTTCAGTTCGATCTCGTTGCCTACGATTGATGCCGTGAATTGTTCAGGTGCCTCTGGGAGCAGTTCGATCGGAACCGTTATTTGAAGCGTTTTGACTTGAATCGTAGCCGGATCACTTGCACCGTACGCATTCTCTGCTGTTAGCGTGTAGGTGTAGAGTGTTCCTTGGCTCAAGCGGATATCGGTGAAGGTGGTATCGGTGCCGCTGTAGACCTCGACGCCATTACGCTTCACTTTATAGACGGTTACGTTTTCGACATCCTCCCATGTCAGCTTGACTGAATCATAAGAAGGAACTCCCTTAAATTGATCCGGGGTGAGCGGTGGTGTTGCTTGGGCCGCCGTCGTGGTAGTGAAGCTGGCTGCTCTAGGCTGGCTTTCACCGCGTGCATTCACCGCTGTCAATTCATACTGATAGGTGGTATCAGGAGTGAGATTGCTGTCGGTGAACCCGATGTCAGACCCGCTGTAGACCTCGACGCCATCACGTGTCAGCTTGTAGCTGTCCGCATATGGGACGGCTGACCACGAGAGTCGAATCTTCGTAGACTCCGGTGTGGCATTCAGTTGATCAGGTCGGGCTGGTATTGGAATGAGCGTATGCACCGTTGCCGCAACAGGCTGGCTTGAACCACTCGCATTGATAGCCACAACCTCGTAGTGATAATCCGTATCAGGGGTCAGATTGGTGTCGGTGAAGCTGGTGGCTGCACCGTTGTATACCACTGTTTCGTTCCGCTTCACCTGATAGGTTGCCGCATATGGGACAGCATCCCAGGTTAACTCAACCGATGTCTCATTCGGTATGCCATTCACATTGGTTGGGTCCGTTGGCAGCGGCAATAGCGTCCGTTGGGTCAGAGAAGCTGGTGTGCTGGTCCCTCTGGTGTTTTTCGCGGTCAAGGTGTAGGTGTAATCGGTATCCGGGGTGAGTCCTGTATCGGCGAAGGATACGGCCGTGCCGGTATAGATCACCAAACCATCCCGCTTCAACTCATATCCAGTCGCCCATTGGACAGTGTCCCAATGAATCTCGATCTGGGTCTCTCCCTCTGTCGCCGTCACGTTGGCCGGAGTTGCCGGTACTGGGTAATTGGCAGTCGATGGATGAAGTGTCGCCGCTGCGCTGGTACCTGTCGCATTGATGGCGACCAGTGAGTAATGGTAGCTGGTTTCTGGTACGAGACCGGAATCTGTATACGTCGTCGCTGCACCTGAGTAAATCTCTGTGCCATTGCGGGTCAGCTTGTAGCTTGCTGCATATGGTACAGAATCCCAGCTGAGCGTGATCGTGGTCTCTGTTGCTGTCGATGTCAATCCGCTTGGTACCGCAGGCGCTGGCAGCTTCGTGCGCTTCGCCAGACTAGCCGCTGCACTGTCTCCGCTGGTATTGCGGGCGATCAGGGAATAGTGATAGAGCGTATCAGGTGTGAGTCCGGTGTCATCAAAGGAGGTGGCACTGCCTGTATAGATCACCGTGCTGCCACGCTTCAGCTCATACGTGGTTGCCCATGTGACTGCATCCCATGTCAGGCTGACACTATTCTCGGTCTCTGCCCCCGCCAGATTAGACGGTGTTGCTGGAATCGGATAATCAGCTGTGTTTTGAGTCAAAGTGGCTGGTGTTGCACTAAAGCCACGTGCATTAACCGCGGTTACTTCATAAGCATAGCTGGTATTTGGTATAAGACCTGTATCCGTATAGGTCAATCCAGATCCATTGTAGATTTCGGTTCCGTTACGCTTGACTTGGTAAGTGGCTGCATACGGTACCGCATTCCATGTCAGAGTCATCTGTGTCTCTGTTGCTGTCGCAGTGAGTCCTGTCGGTGTAGTCGGCAGTGGCAGCACCGTGCGTCTGGTCAGATCTGCTGAAGCACTGTCCCCACTGCTGTTGCGGGCCACTAAGGAATAGACATATTCTGTGTCGGGAGTGAGACCTGTATCATTGTACGAAGTCGCATTGCCGGAGTAGATGACCGTTCCATCCCGTTTCAGCTCATATGCCGTAGCCCATGGTACAGCATTCCAAGTGAGATTGACCGTTGTCTCTGCCTCTGTCGCAGCCAGGCTTGGCGTTGCTGGAATCGGCAAGCTTGCCGTTGATTGGTTGAGCGTGGCGGCTGAACTGCTGCCGCTTGCATTGATCGCTTTCACCTCATAGCTGTACGCAGTGGCCGGAGTCAGACCTGTATCTGTGTACGTGGTTGCTGTGCCTGTATAGATCACCGCGCCATTCCGCTTCACTTCATAAGAAGTCGCATAGGAGACTGCACTCCACGACAGATCGATCACAGTCGGTTGCGGTGTTCCCGTAAAGCTGCCCGGTGTGTTCGGCACCGGCAACAAGGTACGTCGGGTTACATCGTTGGACGGACTATCTCCGCTTGCATTGCGGGCGATCAGCGAGTAATTATAGGTGGTATCTGGGGTCAGGCCGGTATCGTTATAAGAAGTAGCGGAGCCTGTGTAGATGACGCTGCCGTCACGGGAAAGCACATAATCAGCTACCCATGTTACAGGGTCCCATGTCAGCGAGACAGATGTCTCTGCGACAGTTCCACTCAGATTACCAGGTGTCGCTGGAATCGGCAGACTAGCCGTGGTCTGGCTCAGCGTGGCGGCCGTGCTGCTTCCACTGGCATTAATGGCGACCAGTGAGTAATGGTAGGCAGTCGCCGGAGTCAGTGCCTGATCCGTAAACGTGGTCGCAGAACCAGCGTAGATCTCTGTACCATTGCGGGTCAATTTGTACGAATCCGCGTACGGCACAGCGCCCCAGTTGAGAACGATTCGGTCTGGATCAACCACTCCACTGCTAAGGGTCGGAGTAGCTGGTACAGGTATCGGAGTGTGCTTCGCCAGAGTGGCGGCCGCACTGTCCCCAGTGGCATTTTTGGCTATCAACGTGTAGGTATAATTCGTATCAGGTGTCAGCCCTGTATCCGAATAGGTGGTGTCTGTACCTGTATAGACAACCGCTCCATTGCGCTTCAATTCATACGAAGCGGCATATGGGACGGCATCCCATGTCAAGGCCACACTGTACGGTGTCTCTGTACCCGTCAGATTTTGCGGTGTATTTGGCAGTGGTAACAGTGTCTTTTGACTGAAAGAAGCTGCCGGACTGTCACCGCTCGCATTTTTTGCAATCAGTGTGTAGTTGTACGTCGTGTCCGGGGTCAGACCTGTGTCATTGTAGCTCGTCTCTGTTCCTGTCCAGATCGTTGTGCCATCTCTTGTGAGTGCATATTGGTCTGCGTAGCTCACAGCGTCCCAGCTTAATTGAACAGCGGTTTCGGTTGGTGTTGCCACTGGATTGGCTGGTGTTGCCGGAACAGGCACAGCCGTCGTCATCGTGACTGTTGTCGTGGTGTTGCTCGGTACACCATTATTGTAAGCGATGATTTCATAGTTGTAGGTGGTTGCCGGACTCAGTGACGAATCGGTAAAGGTATTGGCTGATCCGGTATAGACGACCGCCCCATTCCGCTTCACTGTATAAGAGGTAGCTCCCGGTACAGCCTCCCAGTTAAGTGTGACCGATGTGGCTGTCACACTGCCTGTCGGATTGGCTGGTGCTGACGGGGCTGGATAGTTGGTAGTCGTCTGAGTCAATGTGACAGGTGAGCTCAGATTCGATCCCACCTTGGCTGCCAACGAATAGTTATAGGTTGTCAGCGGAGTCAATCCCGTGTCGGTATAGCTGGTGCCGGTAACGGTCTGAATCAAGGTACCGTTACGGCTCAGTTCATAGGTGTTCACTCCAGGGGTAGCAGTCCAGCTCAGGTTGACGCTGGTCGGCCCTGGAACCCCGGTGAAGCCGGTCGGCGCATCTACCGTCGTAGTAAATGTAACCGTACTCCCCGGCCCCTCCCCATTGGTGTAGACAGGCGCCACTTTGAGTGTGTTCGCAGTTCCCTGTGCAAGCCCTGTTGCCGTAAAGCTGTTGGTGGTCGGAGTACCGAGAGCGGTAGTGCCATTGGTTATACGGTAGCGTGTGGCTCCGGGTACCGCATCCCATGTGAGTTGTGCGGATTGGGATTGGATGGTGTTGGCCTGCACGTTTAAGTTAGCTGTCGCGCGCCCCATCACCACGCCATGATTGTCGTACAGAACGGATTGGTCATAGACGAGTGCGGTTGTCTGCGGATCATGAATCCAGTAACCGATCAGGTTGGACTCATTTCCTGTTAGTCCGAGAATATCAGTACGTACCTCTTCTTCCGTGCGTGCTCCGTTGAAGATGGCCAGATGGTTCATTCTTCCTTGGAACCGCTGATCAGAAGTCATCGACCAGCCGCCGAGCATCGCCTTTGGCTGCACCGTACGCGCTGCCGGGGCAGAGCCGTTTTGCAACGAGATGGTTCTCTTCTCTCCGTTGATGATCAGTTCGGCATTCGATGACGACGCGGCGCCATTCGGGAATACAGCTGCGATGTGCACCCATTTGTTGACGAACGGAGCGGCAGCTACGCCCAAGATCTCCCCTGATCCTGTCGTAAAACCAAGCGAAGCGCCGTTATACATCAGAGCATATCCCTGATCCCATGAGAACAGCATCGAAGGCCCAGATCCCTCTATATACGTCCAGAACTCAACCGTCGTCTTCGCCCCCGGCGAAGTATTGACAGGCAGATTCTCATACGTGACATAATGATTCGTCCCGTCAAAAATAAGCGGATTTGCTGAGTGCTCATTGGTCGGAGATGATCCGTATGTAAACCAGTTGGATTCCCCATCCGCATTTTTTAGTTTCATCTCATAATTGTAGGAGGTCAGCGTAGACAGTCCCCAGTCGGTAACTGAATTGACCGTTCCTTCATAGACCTGCTTGCTGGCATCCCGCCTCATCATATAAGTCATTCCGGGCTTGTTCGTCCAAGAGATATTGTTTCGGATATCCTTAGGGTCAAAAGCTGGTGTGATTCCATAGGCGGTAGCAGTGGAACCAGGTGTCGTGACCGAGTTGACCGGTGCATGATTGCCATTACCTGATTGGTCATACACCCTGTAGTTGGCATGGACAGCTGGATTATACAGCCCAAGCAATGGTTTATCCGCAGAGACAATCGGTTGATTCGCGGCAAGATTCGCAATATCGGTCGGGGTCAGTTTCCCTTTATACAGGCGAATATCTCTCATCTGACCTTTAAACTTATAACCGTTGTTGTAGTTGACCATCTTCCCTTGCCCGGAGATGACAAAATCACTGGTCACCGTGACGCTTCTGCTCGATGATCCCAGCCCGTACACCAACGGGGCCTTGGATGTCCCGTTCACGTACAGCTCTACATTTGAGTTGTTGGGCACACCATTGGCAAACACTGCTGCGATATGAACCCATCTGTTATAGTAAGAACCGGCTGGAAACGGTGTCCCAAACACATCACTGTTCCCCGTATTAAAGCCAAGATAACTGCTCACCAATTCTAGGCAGTAGTTACCCGAAAAACAAATCGGCATTCGACCCGAGCTACCATCCCAGAACATCCAGAACGCAACCGTATGCTGTGCTCCCGGTGTCGTACTGTCGACCTGTGGAACACTGGGTCTAATCTCGTCATCAATTCCATCGAAATAAAGATAGTTTGGATCAGGCGATGCAGCCCATGCTGCTGGCACAAAGTTGCTGACGGTAGCCCACCACGCAATCAGGGCTACGAATATTAGCCGTAGCATTTTCATCCTTTTTTCCCCCAGATACAAATTCACACTTTTTCCCTTTATCTACTTTTGAGTATGAATATGGATAAATTACCTCGATACTTTAGTGTACCATGTTTCCTATACTGGAAAAGTATCTTTCGCCCTATTCCAGCAATCTTCGCAAAATCATCACAATATTTTAAAAGAGATATATATAAGAATTATAATTTCTATATTATGGAACAAAAGACTTCCTATATGCTCATAAAACTATTTTTATACGTATATCCAATCATACATATCCTTCTACATACTGAGCCAAAATTCCTACCACTTTTTCATTATGGATAATACTTCCATATTTTTTCAACTATACTTTAATTATATCGGTTGTAATTAAAAAATATTTTAGTAGCTGTTGTTTTCTTCATAAAAAAAAGGATAGTGCCCGTCGGCCTATCCTTTATATATTTTCATACCAGCGTTGATATTCTTGGTACAATTTTCCTACTGATAGCTCTGAATGGATCAGCTCACGGGAAGTAACAGTCAGCCCGGCGGTGACTGTCGCGAGCTGCATGCAACGTCTGACCGGCTCTCCTTGCAGATATCCGTACAAAAAGCCGGAAAAGAAGCTGTCTCCTGCCCCGTTGGTGTCAACGGCCTTGTATGGGAGGGCAGGTGTCTCGATCCACTCCCCTGTAGGCAACAGGGCGGTTGAGCCTTGGGAAGCGTGCGTACAGATTGCCAGCTTTTTGCCTTGAGCCATCCATGTCTGCATCGTCTGTCTGTAATTCGGGTCAAGCTCGGAGCTGTAGAGCAGGACATCTGCGTGCTGGATGAACTCCGCGTGGTATTCGCTTGCCCCATCGTATGAATGCAGGTCACACCATATCTCTTTGCCGTGCTTTTTGATCATTGGGATCACTTTGCGGCAGTATGGGGCTATGTTGAGGAAGATGATGTCGCTCTCCTGGATCAGCCGCTCGATTGTTGCTTCATGTAAAGGAGTATCTGCCGGTGGTGAGGTGAGGAAGATGGAGAGTCGTTCGCCTGTATGGTTCTTCATTAGATTCGTGTGGCGTTCGGTTCCTGTGGGGGCAATGTCATAGTAGAACGGGATTTGTTCGTGTCGGAATAATTCCTTGATCTTTTCGCCGTAGAGATCGTCGCCGATCACGCCGTGGAAAACGACATCGAGGCCGAGGCGTTTGAGTGCGAGCGATTTGCCCGCGCCTGTAGAGCCGACTGCTTCATGGTACGCTTTGGCATGGATCGTCTGTGGTACGGGAGCGGGGAATTCGTCCACATCGATCATGAGATTATAGGAAACACCGCCGAAGACGAGGATTTTTTTCAATGGAAGCCCCTCCTTTTCCTTACATAGTAACATGGAAAAAGAAAGTGGACGAGTTCATTTCGTCCACTTTTTTCCACACAGTTATTCGGTTGGGGGGATTACGGGATTGAAATCAAGGTTGGGGTGGCTGTGCCGTCTGTGGTGCCATTGCCGAGTTGGCCGCCGAAGTTGCCGCCCCATGTCCAGATGGTACCGTTGGCTTTCATCGCGATGGTATGTGTCTCCCCTGTGGATAATGCGATGACATCGGTAAGGCTTGGGAGTTGTTTGGGGATGTCTTGCATGTTGTAGATCTCAGATGGAGTGGTTTCATATCCAAGTTGGCCGAAATCATTGTTGCCCCAGGAAAGCACGGTCCCGTTGGCTTTTAGCGCAAAGGTGTGGTTGTTTTCGGTACGGATCGCCGCGATGCCGTCTGCCACTTTGCGCGGAAGGTCTTTCATGGTGTTCTGCTCTTGGCCGTTCCCGTTGCCGAGTTGCCCCATGTAGTTGCTGCCCCATGTCCAGACACTGCCGTCTGTCTTGAGCACGGCGATGTTGAGGAATCCACTGGATACGGCGATCGCGTCATCAAACACCGGAATCTGTACAGGTGTGGTCAATGGTGCTCCGCCATTCAGACTGAAATAGTCACTGCCCCACATCCACACGGTTCCATCTTGCTTGACGGCAAAGGATTGCTCCTGATTCGTATAGATATATGTGACATCACTAAGGTCTTGCACTTGAACAGGTGTCGTGCTGTCCTCGGTCGTACCGTTGCCCAGCTGACCATTATAGTTGACTCCCCACGCCCAGACCGTTCCGTCTGCCCGGAGTGCGAGTGTGTGATTGGATGCACTGATGGCTGTAATATGTGACAAGCCTTGTACGTGGACGGGAGTGGTCTGGCTGTCTTTGTTGCCGATGCCTAATTGGCCAAAATCGTTGCTGCCCCATGCCCAAACGGTTCCGTCTTGACGCAGTGCCAGGGTGTAGTTGGTACCGCCTTCGACAGCTTGGACATCGGTAAGACCACTAGCCTGAACCGGAGTGCTGCTGTCATCCGTGGTGCCGTTGCCCAGCTGTCCGTAGCTGTTGGCTCCCCACATCCAAAGCGTGCCGTCCGGCTTGATCACACCGGAATGTCCCATGAAGCCCGGCGAAGTCAGGACACGGTTCATGCTGTGATTCACCTGTGGGAGTGACCAGACGTGAATCCCGACGAGAATCGTCTGTCCGCCGTATTCTACTGTGGCTGTCGTCGCACCGACAGAGCGGGCGCGGACGAGCCCTTGTGCGTCGATGGTGGCAATGGTCTCATCCTCCACCGTGTAGGTCGCTTGCTCGGATACATCATCGACTGTACCGTCATAGGCTGCCTGCGTGACGGAGAGCTGCTGGCTTCTTCCGACCGGCAGATAAATGCTGTCTGTATCGACATGCAATTGGTCATCATGTGGTACGAGATGAATCAAAACCGGCTCATGACGGTCTGTATTCGTCCCATCCCCCAATTGTCCGTTGAAATTGCGGCCCCATGCATAGACCTCATTTTCTCTGGTCACGGCAAAAGAATGGCGTGGTTGAGCAGAGATGCTTGCGATGTTAGAGAGATCCGGTACAAGGACTGGTGTCTCTTGGCGCTCGGTATGGCCCAGCCCCAGTTCCCCTGCGGTATTATCTCCCCAAGCATACACATCTCCATCCGCTGTAAGAGCCAGTGTATGGGAAGTAGAGGAATCCAGCTTTACGATGCCGCTCAAGCCGGGAACCTGTACAGGCTGACGGTCATAATCCCACGTATACACGGTACCGTCGCTCTTCAGTGCATAGGCATTGTTCCCGCCTCCGTAGATGGCCTGTACATTTTCCAGACCTGGTACAGGGTGCGGCTGGTAGTATGGTTGACCCGGATCAGCACTCATGCAGCCCCATGTCATCACAGTGCCGTCATTTTTCAAGGCAGCAGAGTAGCAGTTACCGCTTGCCACCTGAACGACGGAATCCAGGTCAGGTATCAGAAAAGGAGTCGCTGTATGGCTGAAGGTTCCTGTGCCTAGCTGTCCGTTGGTGTTGTCCCCCCATCCCCAAACTGTACCGTCCTCTTTGAGGGCAAGGGCGAAGCTGACGCTTGCGGTAAGACTTTTCACATCTGTCAGATCAGGGAGCTGGACAGGAGCATAGTGACTCTCTTCCGTACCGTCGCCCAGTTGACCATAGCGGTTGTTCCCCCATGCCCAGACGGTCCCGTCCGTCTTCTGTGCGAGTGTATAGTCGTAGCCGGTTGTAACTGCGGCTACATGGTCAATCCCCGGTACTTTTACGTGACGGCCAGGGACCGCTTGATTATGACCCAAGCCTAATTGACCATACGTGTTGTCCCCCCAGCCCCAGAGAGTCCCGTCTTCTTTGACCATCACGGTATGGTAAGCCCCGCTCGTGCTCAGACTGGGACGGATTGCTCCCGGTGGCACCTGCTCCCCTCCGTAGACGAGTTCTGTAACACTTGGTTCTGCTTGTCCGATCTGCGTGCTGTCCATCTCAACCGCAAAATCTGACAAAAACGGCTCCGCCGCCAACGCAGGCGCAGAAACGAGTTGTGACGCCAATGCCACGGCCGTCATGACCTGCAAGGTAACCTTCCTTTTCATAATTGCCGACTCCCTTCGACATATTTTGATTTTTTTCGGTAATCCAAATTATAGGTGATAAGCAGGAAAAGATAAACATACAAAAGTAATAATCAGTGACATTCGACTAAGAGATATTATTTTAATGAATATGTTAAAACCTGCTGTTGATCCTATTGATTGTTGGGGAGTTGACTGTGGGAGTGGGTATTTTTGTGGATATGTGTTGGGTCTTCTGTATCCTTGGGCTTAGATTGGTGGACAGCGTAAAAAAGCCCACTTGCCAATGATGACAAGTGAGCTTCTTCTTTATTCGTTTGATATGTTTCGATTGGCTTTGATTCGCTCTATCTCATCTACTCAATCAACACCGTCTCAACCTCTTCACTAATATACGTCCCCGCATTCTCCCCCTGGCAGATCCGTTTCATCACATCCGGCTGATCAAAATTAAACACATGGATCGGCAGGTTATGATCGCGGGCCAGAATGATTGCAGACTGGTCCATCACGCGCAGATTCTGATTCACGACATCGTTGTAGGCCACAGATTCGTAGCGTTTGACATCTTTATTGATCCGGGGGTCACCGCTTAGGACTCCGTCTACGCCGTGTTTGGCGACGAGGATCGCATCGCTTTTCATCTCCAGAGCACGTTGGACAGCGGGGTAGTCGGTCGTGACATAAGGTTGACCATTTCCTCCCGCAAAAATCACCACGTACCCACTCCTCAGGTGTTGAACCGCTTTCAGCCGGATATACGGCTCAGCAACAGAGTTGATCGGGACGGAGGTCATCACGCGGACTTCTTTTCCCAGCTTGGAGGTAAGCACGCCTCGGAGCATCAGGCTGTTAATCACCGTGGCCAGCGTACCGATATTGTCCGCCTCTACCCTGTCGATTCCCCATGCTGTTGCCATATTTCCCCGGAAAATGTTGCCCCCGCCGATCACAATCGACAATTCGACCCCCATCTCCACGACCTTGGTGATCTCATTGGCGATATGGTCGAGACGCCCGTGGTCGAACCCGAACTCATTCTCCCCGCTTACGGCGCCCCCGCTCAGTTTAATCAACACCCGTTTGTATCTGCTCACAAGTGACCCCTCCCTTTGTCTACAAAAAAAAGGAACGAAAGCGGCTTAACCACTCACGTTCCTTTTGCAAAAGGGAATGACGAAAGGAAACCGCCAGACCCGAAGTATCCTGTCATTTTCATTCCGTCCACCCCCTTGTTTTGTTTTTGTACCGCTCCATATTGTATGTGCGGTGGGTAATTTTTACAACAACTTTTCTGAAAAGAGTGAAGGGTTATTTCTGCACGGTCATCCCATGGATCGCCTGATGCAGCACCCCGTTGCTGACGATAATGCTCGTATTCTCGCCCTCTACAAAGCTCTGATGCTGGTACGGGTTACCTTCCCAGTCGGTCACGGTCGCTCCCGCCTCCTGCGCGATCAGAATCCCTGCGGCCACATCCATGACCCCAGATTGTTGCATCACAATATAATCAATCCATCCATGCGCCAACAGGCAAAAATCCAGTGCCGGCCCGATATTGCGCATCAGCCGCTTGGTCTGGAGCATAAATGGACGGGTAAACGCAAGCTCCTGTTCCTTGCTCACCGAGTTTCGGCCCCGCACGTACGTCCCGACCGCTTTTTCCAGCTCAGAGCGTGTATTGACGGACAGCTTTTTCCCGTTCAGATAAGCCCCTTTGCCTTTTTCCGCCCAAAACATCTGCTCAGCGACCGGATTATAGACGACCCCTAAGACAATCTCATCCTTGTGCTGCAGAGCAATCGAAACGGAAAAATACGGATACCCGATAAAATAATTGTTGGTACCATCCAACGGGTCCACGATCCACAAGTACTCGTCATCCCGTTTGACCGTCCCCACCTCTTCCGAGAAGATCGTGTGCGTCGGAAAATGCTTGTGCAGCACCTCGATGACACGACGCTCGCTCTCCTTGTCCTCTGGAAGCTTTACATCGTTGTGCGATTCCAGGTCGGGAAACAGTTGCTCGGTAAAACGTTCTTTCAGATAGGCCCCCGCTTCACGGGCCGCTTGCTTGGCAATTTCCAACATGGCGTTTCGACTTCCCTTCTTCTCCACATCCGTTTACATCTATCCGTTTCAGCATATCATAAATATGCAAAAATTACCCTTGCAGACTCGGCGGTAAGTGCCTAAAATAGAAAGACCCATTGGTTTCCCCATATGAATACGAGGGGGTAAGAATGTATGAACAGTGATTTTATCCGCCTGAAAAACCTGGAAGGCGAACTCAAGCTGACCCAGATGACACGCAGCCTCGGCACTTCCGTGACCAGCAAAGAACTGGTGTTTCAAAAGCCGCATATGACCTATCACCTGTTTTTGCAGGATATCATCAGCATGATTCCGACGAAGATCGAATCTCCTGTGATGACGATGAAGCATTCTTCCGAGTGGCTTCGTACCGAATTTGCCTCTGACTACTATAAAATCGCAGTCAAATGGGTGCGTATCGTAACCCGTTCCGGCGTAGTAGAGCGCGAGAATACGGAGTTTATCGTTCCGTTGTCTGACAAGATGCTGAATTATATCCGCACTTATAGTGGGTTGATGATCATTGAATAGAAAAACTGGAGCATTCTCATAGGATGAGGAGGCTCCAGTTTTTTATTTTCATATTCTTATAGCCGAAAGGATTACTTTTTGTAGTGCGGGAGATGAGGCGGCTTTCAAGCTGCTCGCCTTGTTGAAACCCCTTCGTAAGAAGGCATGACTGTCCGCTCCGAATGCTTCCCAGAGTGCATAGGGCAAAAAAGGTTTACTCGAAGATGATTGAAGTTTGCCCCGGAAGCCTATTCGATGAAGGACTCTCAGGGAATCATTCTCCGCTAAGCTGGGGTTCCAAAGAGGCTCCCTGCTTGAAAGCCGCCTCATCTCCACCAGCCAAGTGGAAGGCGGAAAAAGAGAAAGGCTGAAGATCTTACCCCAACAGTAAGATCTTCAGCCTTTTTCTCATATAAATCTTTTTATCTTATTCCCTATCTTCTTTCAAAATCTTTTTCAATAGGTTCCGTTCTCCCACTCAGTAGCGTGAGGATCATCTGTTTGTAAGGAGACCGGCCGAACAACGTGAGGGAAAGGCGACTGGAAAACAGATGATCCTCGCGCTCCTACCGGAGCAACAACCCTTGAAAAGAAAACTACTTATTAAGTGCCCGAGTCGGTCTTGGCACGAGCATAAAAGTCCCCGTCCCATGCGCCACAAGATTATCGCGGTCATCATACACGCGGCCCTCGATCACCACAATCTTTCTCCCACGCTGGATAAAAGAAGCTTCGGATCTCACATGCTTCCCTCTCGCCGGACGCAGATAGCGGGTCTGCAGGTCGGTCGTTACCGCTACGAGATCAGGCGGCAATTGGCGGTTGATCAAGGACCCCATTGTGCAGTCGATCAGAGTCGCGGTGATGCCGCCATGCACCATGCCAAGGTTGTTATCCATATATTTTGTGATCGGGACGATGAACTGATAGGTATCCTCATCAACAAATTGCCCAGACAGGCCCAAAAAGGCGGATACATAGGAACTGCCGCGTTCGCGCCGTTGACGGATCGCCGAAAGAGTCAACTCGAGAATCTCCCGCTCTTCGTCACTGCCGTTTTCATAGATATCTTTGATTTCTTCCATCATAATCAATTCCTCCGAAAACCTAGCAAGTTAGTATGCTATTTTTTCTCAATTGTAACGGTTTATTGATACTATTTCACGCATTAACTTCGCGGGCATGTGCTGTACTCTCTGCTTGCTTGACACGGCGAACGCCTCTCACCTTCTGGAAGGACAGCCAGACACCCGCAAGGACGAACAGACCACCGACGGATTGGGCATTCTCCATGCTCTCTCCCAAGAACACGATCGCAAACACAGAGGCAAACACCGGTATGAAATTGATAAAAGGCGAAACATTGCTCGGACCAAGTGTCTGAATCGCTTTGTTCCAGGAGAAGAACGCAGCCACCGAAGCAAAAATCCCCAGATACAGCACCGCATACAGATTCTCAATCCGGAACAGCTGCACATCACGCGTACTCATCTCCCAGACCGCACCCGGCAACAGGCAGAGTGCCCCGGCCAGCGCGATACAGAAGAAGCCGGTCAGGCCTGGCAGTTTGGCAGATGTCTTACGCAGGGCGACCGAATAGAACGCCCAGAACAGGTTGGCGAAGATGATAATCATATCCCCTTTATTGAACTGCAGAGACAGAATCGTATCCACACTTCCTTTGCTCACAATCCACAGAACGCCAAGGGAAGAGACGACGAACCCAGAGATTTGCAGGCTCGAGATCCGCTCCTTGAGGAAAAAGAACGAGCCCAGCGCAATCAGAATCGGCGACCAGGAAGAAAGAATCGCAGCATTGATAGTCGTGGTATAACCCATCGCAATATAAATCATCACGGTAAACACACTGATCCCCGTCGCTCCAAGCATCAGCGCCTCTTTCCAGTGCTTTTTGTATTGCTGCCCGTTTTTACTCAATTCACGGTAGACAAACGGCAACAGAATCAACACAGCCAGCATCCAGCGTGCGGCTGACAGGGTAAATGGCGGCAGATATGGAAGGATTGTACGGCTGACTAAAAAGTTCCCACCCCACAGCATGGTGGCGAGCATAGGAAGGAAATAAATATAGCGGCTACTCATCGGTTTCTTCCTCTCCGTTTTTTCTCTCTTGTTAGATACAATTTAGCATGAGTAAACGCTTTCAATTGAGTTTCAAAATTATTTTGCAATTGTGTATTTATTCATCGCTTTTATATTGCAAAGCGTCTAATCACGCAAGAAACACTGTTATCATTGGTTTTCGAAAATTAATATCATGAGTCGTTTTGTATATTTATGCAATATGGTGGTGTATACAATCATTGCCTTTTGATCTTATGCTTGTATGAATCCTCCCCGGGGTGTAGAATAATCTGAACATACTGATAAAGAATACCTGGAGGGAAACATACATGAGCAAGAGAAGAAGCGACATGATAAAAAAAGGCTTTGACCGTGCTCCACACCGCAGTTTGCTTCGTGCGGCCGGTGTTAAAGACGAGGATTTTGACAAACCGTTTATCGCGATCTGTAACTCTTATATTGATATCATTCCTGGCCACGTCCATCTGCAAGAGTTCGGCCACATCGTAAAAGAAGCCGTACGTGCAGCGGGAGGCGTACCGTTTGAATTTAATACCATCGGCGTTGACGATGGGATCGCCATGGGTCATATCGGCATGCGCTACTCCCTTCCGAGCCGCGAGATCATCGCAGACAGTCTGGAGACCGTCGTATCCGCTCACTGGTTTGACGGGCTGATCTGTATCCCAAACTGCGACAAAATCACACCTGGTATGATGATGGGCGCTCTGCGTGTCGACATCCCAACCATTTTTATCACAGGCGGCCCGATGAAAGCGGGTAAAACCAGTGACGGACGCTCCATCTCCCTCGCTTCTGTATTTGAGGGCGTCGGCGCACATCAGGCAGGCAAAATCTCTGATGACCAGCTGCAAGAACTCGAACAGTTCGGCTGCCCTACCTGCGGCTCCTGTTCCGGTATGTTTACCGCCAACTCCATGAACTGCCTCGCCGAAGCACTCGGGATCGCCCTGCCTGGCAACGGTACGATTCTCGCTATCGCACCTGAGCGCAAAGAGCTGGTGCGCCGCTCCGCTCACAAGCTGATGGAACTGATCGACCGCAACATCACCATCCGCGATATCGTGACGAAGGAAGCGATTGACGATGCCTTTGCCCTTGATATGGCGATGGGTGGCTCGACCAATACCGTTCTTCATACACTGGCCCTCGCTCATGAAGCAGGCATTGAATACCCGATTGAACGCATCAACGAAATCGCCAAGCGCGTTCCGCATCTGTGCAAGCTCAGCCCAGCCTCTGATTACCACATCGAGGATTGCCACGAAGCGGGCGGCGTATCCGCGATCCTCAATGAGCTGATCAAGCGTGAAGTCGTCCACCCTGACCGTATGACCGTTACCGGTACGACCCTGCGTGAAGCTGTCGCAGACGCTGTCATCACCAACTCAGACGTCATCCGTACCGAGAATCCTTACAGCGAGCAAGGCGGCCTCTCCGTCCTGTTCGGCAACATCGCTCCAGAAGGCTCCATCCTCAAAACAGGCGGGGTCGATCCATCAATTAAGCGCCATGAGGGTCCTGCCATCTGCTTCGACTCTCAGGAAGAAGCACTGGCCGGTATCGCCAATGGTCTGGTCAAGGAAGGCCATGTCGTCGTCATCCGTTACGAAGGGCCAAAAGGCGGACCAGGGATGCCAGAGATGCTCGCTCCTACCTCCCAGATCGTCGGTATGGGACTCGGAACCAAGGTAGCACTGATCACCGATGGTCGCTTTTCCGGTGCGTCCCGCGGCATCAGCGTGGGTCACGTCTCCCCTGAAGCGGCTGAAGGCGGCCCGATCGCATTCATCCGCGACGGCGACCTGATCAGTGTCGACATCGTGGAGCGCTCGCTCAACCTGCACGTAGATCCGGAAGAATTGGAACGCCGTCGCTCCGAGTGGCAAGAATTCGAACCAAAAGTGAAAACAGGCTATCTTGCCCGCTACTCCAAGCTCGTTACCAATGCCAGCATGGGCGGTATTCTCAAAATCTAGCAACTTCCGGCAGCAAAGCGGTATCTTCTCAATCCGCTTTGCTGTTTTTCATGCGGTAGTCTGTGTCATTCCCCCAGGTTCTTCCGGTCTTTCTCATAAAAATGAAAAAATTTTAGATGTTTTTGGATTAAACATCCCATTTTTGTGGTATAAAACTTACAACGATATGAAAGGAAGCAGGAAGCGGTTTTAGAATAAACCGAATCTTGGGGGAATATCCATGTCACTGCGTAAAAAGACGCTGTTCTCAATAGGGATTACCACGCTCGGTCTGTTACTGATCCTGTATTTCTCGTCCCGCTTCATCCTCCTGTCGAGTTACGAGAATTTGGAGGCGCAGGGGGTTAATGAATCAGTTAAGCGTGTGCTCAATTCTCTGGAAGATGATCTGAGAAAATTACAGTCTCTCAATACGAACTACTCCGCTTGGGATGACACGTATGCTTTCATGAAGACCACACACAGTCCCGACGATGTTCTGTCTCATCCGTATATTATGAGCAACTATGGTGCCAGCACTTTTACCCTGAATAATATCAATTTGATCATGTTAATTGATGCGTCCGGAAAGGTTGTCTTCAGCAAGGCCTATGACCTCAGAGAGTATGAGGAGGCTCCTGTGCCTGACGATATCTATCAGCACATCCGCTCCAACAAGACATTTTTGCTGACACATGCAAGCTCGGTCGGTCATAAAACAGGGCTTCTCTCCTTAAAACAAGGAACGATGCTGATCTCCTCCCTGCCGATCGTTACCGGCGACCTGCGCGGCCCGATTCGCGGCACTGTTCTGATGGGACGCTATCTCACGCAAGACGTCATCAAGAACCTTTCTGACAAGACCCGCATTCATGTGAAGCTCACCCCTTTTACCTCTGTTGATCTGCCAAAAAACCTTGAGCTGAATGCCATGACGAGCATCAAGGATTCGCCGATTTGGATCGCTCCCAAAAACGGGGAAACCGTAACCGGCTCCGCGATCCTCAATGATATTTACGGCAAACCGACACTCAAGCTCACCATCGATCGTCCCCGTCTGATCTACCAACGCGGTCAGGACAGTCTGATTTACCTGCTGGCGGTCTTGGTTGCCGCAAGCCTCATCTTTGGTGTCATCGTCATCTTCATTCTGGAGAAGTCGTTGCTCTCACGTCTGACCCTCCTGATGAGAGGGGTTACGCAGATCAGGCAGAACCGCGATTTTTCCGCCCGGATTCCTGTAACCGGTACAGATGAGATTAGTCAGCTAGAACGCAAATTCAACTCGATGATGGATGCCTTGGAAGAATCACAGGAAAAAATCAAGCATCAGGCCTACCATGACACACTCACCATTCTACCGAACCGCTATCTGTTCTTCGATTCTCTGCACCGATCCATCCAGCGCCTCGACGGAACCGGGCAAAAGCTGGCCGTCCTGTTCCTCGACTTGGATAACTTCAAGTCGGTCAATGAATCACTCGGACATGACATCGGAGACATGCTGTTAAAAGAAGTGGCAAATCGTCTGAAAAGCGTGATGCGTCCGGGAGACAGCCTTTCACGGATGGGCGGAGACGAGTTTACGATGATGCTCTCCCCGATCACGGATGAGGCTGAGGTGGAAGCATACATCAAGCTTATTGAAAACGTGCTGTCCAAACCTTTCATACTGATGGATCATCAGCTGTTCTTCTCTACCAGTGTCGGTGTGAGTCTGTATCCAGACCACGGAAAGACCGCCGAGATTCTGGTCAAAAATGCCGACATCGCTATGCTTCGGGTCAAGCGCGAAGGCAAGAACGGCAGCCGTTTCTACTCCGAGGACATGAAAGACACCATCTCCCGCAAGCACTTGCTGGAGCAGTATCTGCGCAAGGCATTGGAATTTGACGAATTCCTGCTGTACTATCAGCCTAAGGTGAATATCCGTACTGGTCAGATTGTCGGCATGGAGGCACTCCTCCGCTGGGAGCATCCAATCTTGGGCCTTGTTCCCCCTTCTGAGTTCATTCCGGTGGCCGAGGAGACCGGCTTTATCCTCTCCGTAGGGGAATGGGTGCTCCGTACAGCCTGTGTCCAGAATAAAAAATGGCAGCACGCCGGATTCCCACATCTGCAGGTGGCAGTCAACCTGTCCAGCACTCAGTTCCAAGACCCCGATCTCGTGCAAAAAATCAATAACATTCTTAAAGAAACCGAGCTGGAGCCTGAATATCTGGAGCTGGAGATTACCGAAAGCATCGCGATCCAGAATTCAGACAGCGTCAATTACAAGCTGAACCTGCTGAAGAAGATGGGGATCAAGATCTCCATCGACGACTTCGGTACCGGCTACAGCTCCCTGAGCTATCTCAAACGATTCCCGATCGATACCCTCAAGATCGATAAGTCGTTCATCGACGACATCACGGAAAATGTAAGCATCCCGCGTGCCATCATCGCCATGGCGCAAAGCCTGCAGCTTCATGTCACCGCAGAGGGCGTGGAGACACAAGAGCAGCTTGGCATACTCGGCGAACTGGGCTGTGATGACATGCAGGGCTATCTGTTCAGCCGTCCGCTTGGTACCCATGATTTTGAACAGCTCCTGACACGTCAGCATCAAAGCGTAAAAGAAGCTTAATCCGGCTGCAGAACGCGTAACGAACCAAAAAGTAACCCCCAGGTGAATCTACTCACCTGGGGGTCTTTTACATAGTTTTCTATCCACTTATCGGATGACGCCCTGCTTGTCCGCCACCAACTGCTGTATCAATTGGCAGATACTCTCCGCATGATCATGCAGGAAGAAGTGCCCGCCCTCAAAATGATGAATGCTCATCTTGCCAAGGGCATATTCACTCCACTCCGGCAGAAGCTCCGCATTGACCAGATCATCCTCCGTACCATTGAGCACCACTACATCGGTATCGAGCTTCGGCTGGCTCTTATCATGGACATACGTATCCGCCAGTTTAAAATCGGCCCGCAGGATCGGCAGGAACAGCTCCAGAAGCTCAGCATGTTCCAGAATTTCTTTTGGCGTGCCGCCCATGCTGAACAGCTCTTGCTTAAACTCTTCATCCGAGAGCAGGTGGCGCTTTTTCCCTGACAATTGGCTTGGCGGTCTGCGTCCAGAAGGGATCAGCATCAGTGGCATGTTGTCGCCCTTTTGACGGATCAGCTGTGCCAGCTCATAGACCAGAATCCCGCCCAGACTGTGCCCGAACAGCACATATGGGGAACCATTCAGATGCGGCTTGATATTCTCGTACAGGTCGGAAACCGCCTCGCTCATGCTCTCATACAACGGCTCGATAAAACGCTTGCCGCGTCCACGCAGTTCAAGCGGATGCAACTCAACAGAATCATTCAAAAATTCTTTCCAACGCAGATACAACGTAGCGGAACCGCCGGAATACGGTACACAGAAAAGTTTGACAGGTTGTCTCATAATCCACCTCGGTTATTTATGGTACCTATCATTATAAACGAAAAAAGAGACAGCTACTACCACAGCTGTCCCTTTTTGTCAGATTATCCCGAAAGAATCTCTATTAACGTTTAAATGGATCAAACTCTTCCCGTGGATTCGTCACCCGGATATACGAAGCGAACTCCGGATAAGCCTCTGCCACACGCTCATACATCTGATAGGCGATCTCACGGTAGCTGAAGTGTCCGGTCGATCCAGTCCGCAGCTCAGCCATATACGCCGCCTGTTGCAGATCCATCTGGTGCAACGAACGGCAGAGCGCCCCCATCGGCAACAGATACATCCCCTCAACAGGACTCCACTCCGCCATCAGTTCACGCACCTCGGCATAGTGTGCATCCATCTCGCTCACATAACGGTCGTGAAGCCCGATCTCACCAAGAATCTCCGGCACTGCATAGCCCATGCCAAGGCTTGGCTCTTGCAGAGTTTTCGCCACTTTGCGGTGACGGTTGAGGTCGCGGAACGACCCTACATCCATCGTGATATCAAATACAAGTGGTTGCATCTGCAACTCTCTAAGCCAGCTGTCATGACGCCCTCTCCCAGAAAAGGCGATGTCGATCAGCTCTTGACGCTCTGCCGGCTGAAGCTTCTCCACTACCTCGTAGATTTGACGGTAGGACAGAGTCGATACACTGTAGAGCAAGGTCGTGCATGCCGTAAGAACCGGGTCTTGATTGACGAACAGCTCCACACCAAAACGCACATCCGGCTCGATCCCCGCAAGCAGTTGGTCAGCAACCAGCTTCAGGTTTTTGCGAGTCTCTGTGATGTAAAGATTTTCACCGGTATACTTGGCCAAAGTCGGCAACAACGGCCCCATCTCATCCGCGCCAAAATTCACCGGCTCATTCTTCACAACCGCATCCTTCAGCTCTTGGGCGATATCGGCAAGCTCCGGCAGCCCGTGTGAGAACAGGCGGCTGATCTGACGCTCCAGCGTACGTGCACTGGTGATCTGTCCGAGGCTGGTGTTGGTCGCAAGCGGCAACCAGTAACGTGATACGTCAAAAGCCCGCGCCCGCATCGTCCGCTGGTATGCATCCTCTGCCATCCCAGCCGGAGCCGGATACAGCTTGACCAGTTCGTTTTGCACCAGCTGTGTCAGTTCCTGATAAGTGGTAAACATCTGATCCGCTATCTCGCTATAACGTGCCGGAGCACCCGTCGGTACATAGTACTGGGTCTTCATAAAATCCTGATAGCGAGTCGAACGCTCCTGTCCGTCCCACAACGGCTCATCTACCAGTATCATCGCGGCCCAGATCGAAATCTGCTCAATCGCTACCGCCACATGGGCCAGATCGGCAATTGAGCTGTGCCCATATTGAAAATAGAACGTGTTGAGGAATTCCTCCGCCTTCTGCTGTGACAGCTCCTTGATGCTATCGCGCAGAGCCAGGCTGGAGCGGCTGTACTTGGCCATCCCGTAAGCGGTCACTTCCGGTGAACTTCCATAAATGGCATAGATGCTGCGACTATTCTTTTTCATCAACGTGCAAACCTCCCAGACGATGTCGATCCATGTAAAAGCACCTTTCCATTATCCCAGACGATGATCTTTTTGCAAGACGCATTTAGTCCCATTCTACTAGATATAGTGAGATCCTTCACAAAAACGCCATTTGACCATCCACTCATAGATTTTCCTCTTTACAAGAAAATTTCCATACAAAAAGCCGTGCCGATACGATAGAATAGTTCCTAGTGTACATCTATGAAGCGTTATGATCGAAAAGGAGGTTCCCATGCGTTTACGTAACATCCCTGGGGCAGAGAATGCCCTTCGCGAATACCCGACATTCGTCGACGAACCAACCCGCTACCGCGGCAAATGGGCCGAATACTTCGGCAATAACAACCCGATCCACCTCGAAATCGGCAGCGGCAAAGGCCGCTTTATCAATACGCTGGCTGCCAAGCACCCTGATATCAACTTTATCGCGGTCGAACTGAAGGCCGAAGTGGTGCTGCGTACCGCCCAGCGCACCGAATACAAAGCAATCCCGAATCTGGCTCTCATCCAATTCGATGCATCCAATATCACCGAATTGTTCACACCAGGCGAGCTCTCCCGCCTCTACCTGAACTTCAGCGACCCATGGCCGAAAAAACGCCACGCCAAGCGCCGCCTGACCCACTTCGGCTTCCTGCGCAATTATAAAACCGTCCTTAAAATCGGCGGCGAAATTCATCTGAAGACAGATAATGAGGCATTATACGAATTCTCCCTCAATCAGTTCGCAGATGAGCGCTTCCAATTGCGCAACATCACGTTCGACCTGCACAATTCCGAATGGGCAGAGAACAATGTGATGACCGAGTATGAGCAACGCTTCTCCGAACGCGGCCAACGGATTTACCGTGTTGAAGCAATTTACAATTCATAAGAACTCTTTATTTTACTTTATAAACCCCTGCTTCCAGCTTGGATAGCGGGGGTTTTTGTTTATTTTCATTCATTTCGGTTTACGAACAAATAACTATACACTTATTTTCGGTCTTTGGTCTGAGAAAAAAACCGACTTTAGTTTGTGGATATCTTTACCAATTAGGAGTATGATAATAGCAAGAACAGCAACAAACAGCGACATATCAATGAAAAACAGGGATTTTTCACTCCCCCCTTTTACCCCACATCAGGAATTTCGTTCATAAATCGTTCAAATGTAAACGATTGATAAAGCTTTCGTGAATTCCTTAAAAATTTATTAGAAAGTTTTATGTTAAAACTACTTTACAAACAAGATAAAAAGGGTAAAATAAACATTGTAAGTCGCTTTTGTACTGACCAGTCAAACCAATTGCCCACTATACAATTTTGAATAAGGAGTGTTTCATTTATGAAAAAGAAAAACCTCGTACTCGCTTCCTGTGCTCTGTTCGCTTCTGTACTCTTCACTAACGGTGCTCTTGCTGCTGAAGACAAAACTGCTGACGAAAACCGTGCATTCGATTTCTTCTCTGTAGACACTAACCTCTCTGGCGCAACTCCAACTACTGCCCCAGCTGCAGCTCCAGCAATCGACCCTAACGATGACAAAGCAGTAGACCAAAGCATCATCAACTACTACCTGCTCTCCCCTGGTGCGGTTCCAACTCAAACAACCAATGTTGAATCCAAACCAGCTACTGTAGAACCAACCAAAGCAACTGAAAACGAATTCCGTTCATTCTCCCTGATCTTCGGCTAATTGCTGATTCCATTAGAACTTTTAGAATGAAAAAGAAAGCCCCGGTTCAATTTTCCAATCTTGAACCGGGGCTTTTTTCCGCTTTATAGCTTGGCATTATTTACCGATATTATCCTAGAGAGGTGTTATCGGTGAAGAAAGCTGAATTTTTGCAAGAAAAGATTACGTTTCTCCTGCGCTATCCCGAGCAAAATGAGCTTGGTTTTTACCGCTTCTATACCCAACAGCACCCGGAGCATGCGATCGGCTGGCTCTATCTGGGCCGTGAATGGGAAAAACGCGGACAACAGCAAAAGGCGATTGATGCTTACCGCAAAGCGTTATCCAGCCCCAATCAAGGCGACAGCGCTGATGAGACCCGCGAAGCGTATCATGCGATTCTGCGCAAGAAAAAGCGTACGCACGTAAAGCATAGGACTCGCCGTTTTTTCTCATGGGCTTTGTTTACGGCGATTCTGCTGATCACCAATCCATGGCGCTCTGCCTCCCCTATGCCCCCACAGGAGATGCCTGCCTATCGCCCGGTCCCTGCCCCACCGGCTTCTGGCTCTGCCAATCATACCGAGGTGATCGCTGTCCCTCCCCATCAGAGTCAGCAGGCAGTGGCTAAGCATGTGCAGAATTACCTGCAATCCCGCCGATTCTCTGCCGATGGGCCGTTTACCCTGATGATCGTGCCGCAGACAGAGGGGATGCCTCTGTATACGCCGATGCCTTTTTACACGCCAAAACAGATCAAGGCAATCCTGCGTTATGATCCGAAAAAACGGGCGATTCTCTCCCAAAAGTGGTACGCTCCCACTTGTCCCTGCGAGCCTGACCGCAAGATGATTCAAGTGGTCAAACAATCGCTTGCCAAAGAACAGCGTGCCTTGGAGCAGGTCCTGATCGTCCGTAATGCACTGTACCGCCATTACCAGTTAACCGGCCGTCTGCCAGTCCAATTACGCGATCTGGCTGGGACGTATCCGACGAATTGGCTGCCTGCCGTACCGACTGTACCCGTACCGGTAACCGGCGCTCCCACGCCGTCTGCTCAGCCATTGCAGGCCAAATCGGTACCGCTCCCCTATCATCCAAAAGAATTCCGACCTGACGATGCCTGGCAAAGCCTCAGCAAGGTCATACCGCTTCAGAGCTATCCAGAGCCCTCCTCACCGCTTGGTCCCTTACAGATGCAGGTCAACCTACCCTCCTACACAATGACGCTTATGAGCGGGCCACATGTGGTCAGACAGTACCCGATTGGAATCGGACGTAAGGACTCGACACCGGAAGGATTCTTTACCGTCCTGCAAAAAGTGAACCAGCCGCGTGGACATGACAATATCTATGGTAGCCGCGGGTTGGTCTTCGCCAATGGGAATTATGCGATCCATGGCACCAATCAGCCGAAAAGCATCCGGCATGCCCAGTCGCTTGGCTGTATCCGGTTGTTTAACAGGGATGTCGAGGAGTTGTATACTCTGGTGAGTAAGGGCACAGATGTGATTATCTCGAAGAAGAAGGCTCCGTTGCCGTCGTGGAGTAACCCACCGTATTATCGCTATACGGCAAGGCCTGACGAGCAGACGCCGGGGATTGTTTATCGGTGGCTTCATTAAGGGCGGCTCAGGGGCGGAGGGCGGTTGGAGAAGCCTTGTGGAACCCTTTGCACGGAAGTGCTTACTGTCCGCTCCGAAGAGAAGAAGGGAGGGACAGGGCAAGAAACATCTGGGTGGTTCAGGGAAGTGAGACTGTTTGCCCCTAAGGGCGTTCCCTCCCTTCTTCTCTTCGGAGCTGGGTGAAAGGGTTCCAAGAGGCTCTCCGACCGCCCTCCGCCCCTGAGCCGAACCAGCCCTAGATGAAGGACGCGAGAAACAATCCAATAAAAATAAAAACATAAAAAAACAAGAACGAAAAAACATTAAAAAGAGCCGATTTCCTTTTACGGAAACCGACTCTTTTTTGTGCTTTTTCGATGTATTTGAAAGATTACTCTTCCATCTGGCTGTATTCTTCTTCATGGGCGGACTCTTCCGGGTACCAGTTATCCAGTACTTTTCCTTGGAGGACGCGGCCTTGCACGAAAACGGCTTGCTGTTCGGTGAAGTGGGCTTTCCAGTCGATGTTGAGCTCGTCGGCCATTTTGACAACGGTCAGGAGTTCAGACCAGGCTACGTAGCGTTTGTACCAGAAGAACTGAGGCTGCTCGTTCATGTATGGATAGAGGTCATCGAACTCTGTATGCTTACAATCAAGAGCACGCTCGAAGTGAATCTTGGCACTGTAAATTTTCTTAGCGAAGTATTCTTTCAACTCTTCAGCAGGTACAAAGTTTGTCATAAGGAATCCCCTCCCGATTTGCTCGTATATGGAGCCATTGCTTTAGGCTTATTGTAACATGAGATACGATATGCGGAAATAGTCAAACATTTGCCAATTTTACGTAATACCCCCACTCCGTTCATGGAAGGCGGGAAAAAACAAATGCCGACGCGTTGTGGCATCGGCATTTGCATGATGGTTACCCGGATGGAGTTGGTGTAGTTGATTGGTCTGGAGTAGCTGGTGGCTGCCCGCCTCCGCCTTGATCGGATGGTGGCATGATGTCAGGTGGTGGAAGCTGCGGGTTGCCGTTGGGATCAGTGGATGATGTCCCTGGATCACTTGGCTGACCACCGTTGCCATTGTTACCATTGTTGCCATTACCGTTGCCTGAAGGCTGGGATGGATCAGGGTTTTGATTTTGGTCACCATTTTGGCCTTGTTCACCGTCGATTGGGATCTCTCCCTCTTGCGGCTGACCGTTCTCCTCCTGCTCCTCACCGTCTTGGATGATCTGCTCCAATTGAGAGATATCCACTTCCGCGACATTGGAGGCTGGGCCTTCGACGCCGTCGATAACAGGAATGACCAGATATTTGTACAGGACACCGTCACTCACTGAATCTACATAAGTGGTCGCAGTTGATCCGGAGAGGATTTTTTCTTTTTGGTCTGGAGATTGGATGTAGCGGTACAGGTCATAGGTGGCATTCTGGTTGCTGGATGCCCAGTTGAGGATGACCTTTTGCTCGTTGTTCTCCATCGTCAGCTGTGCGGAGAGGCTTGGTGCAGACAGCTCAGCCTCTGGTTTCTTCTCCTCTTCTTCTACGCCGCCAGGACGCTTGAAGTCGGTGACTGGCTGTCCTTTGAGGGCCTCTGCCATGATGGTGGCGAAGAGTTTGGCCGGGATGTTGGAGCCGTCTTGTGGACGCAGCTCATGCTGTTTGTCTGGGCGGTCGAAGCCCATCCAGACGGCACCGACGTACTCAGGGGTGTAGCCGACGAACCAGGCATCCTTGTTGTTTTTGCCGGTCGCTTGGGTAGAACCGGTCTTCCCTGCTACAGGGCGGCCATCCTTCATGCGGGCGCTCTTCCCTGTACCTTCTTTGACGACACCGCGAAGCATTTTATGCACTTCCCATGCGGTATCGGCCGTGATGACTTGGGTTACGTCTGCGGTCTTCTCGAATGTCTCGTCTGTGCGGGTATCGACGATTTTGCTGATCACGTGGGCCTCAGTTACTTTCCCCTCGTTGGCAAAAGCAGAGTAGGCTTGCGCCATCTTGAGCGGAGAGGTCCCTTTGCTCAAGCCCCCGAGTGCAATGGCCAGGTTGTTGTCTTCTGGGCTGAGTTCAATTCCGAAATCCTTGAGATACTTCTGAGAGGTTTTGACGCCGATTTCGTTGAGCAGCCAGACGGCCGGGACGTTGTCTGAGTTGATTACCGCTTTGTACATGCTGATGGATTCGCTGTAACGGCCACTCCAGTTGTTTGGCTCATAGCCGTTGAAGCTTTGCTTTTGGTTGTTGAGGCTTGCGTACATGCTCCACTTGCCAGGATTGGTATCGATGGCTGGTGCATAGACGGCAAGCGGTTTGAAGGAAGAACCCGGCTGGCGCTGGATATGGGTCGCGTGGCTGAAGCCCTTGACCACATAGTTGCGGCCACCCATGATGCCGGCGATCCCGCCATTCTTCGGATCGATGACGACCATCCCCGCTTCGACCTGCTGTTTCGGGCCGTTTTTCGGGAAGTTCTTGGCATTGGCAAACGCCTTGGCCATCGCATCCTGCATCTTGCGGTCCATCGTGGTGTAGATTTTGAAGCCGCCTTTGTACAGCATCTCCTCGGTGATCATATAACGGCTCTCTGCCTCTTCCACGACATAGTCGACAAAAGCCTGGTCACCTTGCTTGTAGCGGCGGACATTGGTGTCATTGCCCTCCGGTGGAAGCGGCTCGGCCTGTGCCTGCAGCTTCTGCTCTTCTGTGATAAAGCCCTGCTCCATCATTAGGCGCAGGATGGTGTCGCGGCGTTCTTTTGCCTTATCACGCTTACCGAACGGCGCATAGGTAGACGGTGCTTTCGGTATCGCGGCCAGTGACGCCATTTCAGCCAATGTCAAATTTTTCAAATCATCTTTCTTAAAATAATATTTGGACGCCGATTTGACACCGAACATCCCTTCACCGAGATATACCTTGTTGAGATACATCTCCATGATTTGGTCTTTCGTGTACTTGCGCTCCAAGCTGACGGCGATCATCATTTCTTTGGTTTTACGGAAAAAGTCCTTGTCATTGTTGAGATAGACGTTGCGCGCCAACTGCTGGGTGATGGTACTTCCCCCTTCGGCCAGATCGCCTTGGCGGATATCCTTCCAGACCGCGCCCATGATCCGCACGATGTCGACCCCATTATGCTCGAAGAATCGTTTGTCCTCGACTGCGATAAAGGCATCGACCAGCTGTTGCGGTATATCCTTGCGCTCCACGTATTCACGCTTTTCCTCTTGGAACAGTGTCCCAATCAGCTTGCTGTCCTTGTCATACACTTCAGTCGCTTCAAGCTTCATGTCCTCCAGCTTCTGCAGATCGATCATCTGCTCGCCGGAATAGAGCAGCATAAAGTAGCCCCCAACGACACAAAACAAGAGAAAAAACACAAAAGCGATGACAAACATCAGAATCGTATTTTTTTTCTTCACTTTCCTCTTGGCTGTAGCCATATGATACCTCCAAATATGTTTCCTCTCTCCACCACTATAGACGGATTGCGCGGCAAAAAGTTTCTGTCCGCTTGCAGCAGCAGATGAATCCATCGAAAATCCCCTTTGGCTGTGTCTTGGTTGTGAGTCAGTACTGTCCTATATATTAAAAGAGACAGGCTGGGCTGTAAAGACGGTGAGGATTGGATGGGACTTTAAAAACAACTTGTTCGTTTAATGATACGAAAAATATCCACTAATGTTATACATTTTTAGAAAAAGTGAATCACACAAAAGCAGAAAAGCAAGGCAACCTCCCATCCGGAAAGCGCCTTGCCTTTTCTTTTCACACTTATTTCAATACCTTCTCCGCAGAAGCAACTACATTCTCTACAGTGAAGCCGTATTCTTTCATCACGCGGTCACCAGGAGCCGATGCACCGAATGTGTTGATGCCGATGATGATACCATTGTCGCCTGCATAACGCTCCCAGCCAAGTGGGTTGGCCATCTCTACCGCTACGCGTGCTTTGATGTGCGGCGGGATGACAGAGTCGCGGTATTCTTTAGGCTGACGCTCGAAGAGGTTCCAGCTTGGCATGGAGACGACGCGGGCTTGGATGCCTTTGGCAGCTAGCTCTTCGCGGGCTTGCATGCAGAGGGATACCTCGGAGCCTGTTGCAAGCAGGAGTACTTGTGGTTCACCATTCTCAGCGTCTGCTACCACGTATGCCCCTTTAGCTACGCCTTCTTGCGCTTTTTCAGCGGTTTGGGCGTAGTTCGGGAGGTTTTGGCGGGACAGCGCGAGGAGGATTGGCTCGTCCTTGGTCGTGACAGCATATCTCCATGCTGCATTGGTTTCGTTGGAGTCTGCCGGACGGATGACAGTGAGGCCTGGCATCGCGCGGAAGGATGGCAGATGTTCGATTGGTTCGTGGGTTGGGCCGTCTTCGCCTACTGCGATGGAGTCATGGGTGAAGACATACACCACTGGCTGCTTCATCAGGGCAGAGAGACGAACGGCTGGACGCACGTAGTCGGAGAAGACGAAGAACGTACCGCCGAATACTTTGACACCACCGTGAAGCGCCATACCGTTGAGCGCTGCGCCCATCGCGAATTCACGTACACCGAACCAGATATTGCGGCCTTCGTAGGAGCCTGGGAGCAGGTTGCCGCCGTCTTTGATCAGGGTGTTGTTGGAGTGTGCGAGGTCAGCGGAGCCGCCGATCAGGTAAGGAACGCGCTTCGCAAGACCGTTGATCGCGTTACCGGAAGCGGCACGGGTAGCAAGCTTGCTGCCTGGCTCATAGGTTGGCAGGTCAGCGTCGAAGTCTGCCGGCAGGTCGCCTGCAATCGCCAGCTTGAACTGCTCAGCCAGCTCTGGGTATTGTTGGGAGTACTTGTCGAGCTGGTCGTGCCAAGCTGCTTCGGATGCAGCACCGCGCTCTGCGGATTGTGCGTAGAGGCCGTATACATCTTGTGGAACGTGGAACTCTTCGTGCTCCCACTCATAGTTTTTCTTGGTGAGGGCGATTTCTTCTTTTCCGAGCGGCGCACCATGGGATGCTGCGGAACCGCCTTTGTTCGGAGAACCGTAACCGATGGTGGTTTTTACTTCGATCAGGGTTGGACGGTCGAGGTCTGTACGCGCTTCGCTAAGAGCCGCTTCAATCGCAGCGAGATCGTTGCCGTCTTCTACGCGCAGATATTGCCAGCCGTATGCCTGATAGCGCTGTGCCACATTTTCAGAGAAGGAGCGGCTCAGTTCACCGTCGAGCGAGATATCGTTGGAATCGTAGAGCACAACCAGCTTGCCCAGCTTGAGGTGTGCTGCGAGGGAAGACGCTTCAGAAGAGACACCTTCCATGAAGTCACCGTCACCGCAGATCACGTAGGTGAAGTGGTTGATCAGTTCAAAGTTATCTTTGTTGTATGTAGCGGCCAGGTGGCGTTCTGCCATTGCCATACCGACTGCGGTGGAGATCCCTTGACCGAGTGGGCCGGTAGTAGCGTCCACACCTGGAGTATGACCAAACTCAGGGTGACCCGGTGTTTTGCTTCCCCATTGACGGAAAGCATGCAAGTCTTCGATGGAGACATCGTAGTTCATCAGATGAAGCAAGGAGTAGAGCAACATGGAGCCGTGGCCTGCGGACAGGACAAAACGGTCGCGGTCAATCCAAGAAGGATTTTTCGGGTTCACTTTCATAAAACGGCTCCACAGCACGTGTGCCATCGGTGCCGCACCCATCGGCATGCCTGGGTGACCGGAGTTTGCTTTTTCAATCGCGTCAATCGACAAGGTACGAATCGTATTGATTGCTTTCTGATCCAAATGAGTTGCTGAAGACATCAGTATGGTTCCCCCCCGTGTAAGTTTTGCCAATCGTGATTATAGCATAGTTTGCGCCACATGTTACATTCATAACGGTCAAGTTACAAAAATTTTAAGCCACTCTGTTCACAACTCAGAGTGGCTTACGGGTGATACGGCTATGTCATATTTTGTCGTTGAACTATTCGGAGACGAGATCCTGTGCGGTATGGTTCAGTGTCTCGGCTGCCAGTGATACCTTGTGGGCTGCACTGCCGATCTCGTTGATCCCTCTCAAAAGCTGACCCATCTCAGCCCCTACCTCGTTGATCTCCCGGAGGCTGCGCTCGACGGAGAGTACGATATCGTCAAACGCTTTTTTGGTGGTGTCTGACTCAGACAGACCGCTTTTGACGACCGACTGAACATTGGAGATGGAGGATACAACTGCTTCGGTATATTGATTCGATTGGGTGACCAGTTCGGCAATCTGCTTGACCGAGACTTGCGTCTGCTCAGAGAGCTTGCGCACCTCATCTGCGACGACGGAGAAGCCGCGTCCATGCTCACCGGCCCGTGCCGCTTCAATCGCGGAGTTGAGGGCGAGCAGATTGGTCTGCTGGGCGATTCCCTGCACGATATCGACTACATGCTTGATCTGCTGGGCAGAGGCGGTCAGCTGACCGACGATCCGCTCCATCTCTACGGTGCTTTGGTGGATGGTATGGATACGTGATTCGAGCTCACTCAGCTTTTGCTGCCCCAGCTTGGCATAATCCTGTGTGCCTCTGGAGGTCGAGGTGCTCTCTTCCACGGCGTGGTTGACGTGGTTGGAGTTCTCGATCAACTCTTGAATCGAGGCGCTTGTCTCCTCCGTCAGTTGCGCCAGCTCCTCCCCGACGGTGACGATGGTCGCGCGCAATCTTGCTTTGATTTGCTCATGATGCTCCTCTTTTTGGCGGACGCTCTCTTTTTCGTATGCATCGAGAACCAGCTGCTGCTCGAAGTTGAGGATTTTGGCGATTACCTTGCTCACGGTGAGCCGCTCGGATGGATGGACATGCTCGTTGACGATATCGAACAGCACATTTTGCAGGTTCTGAAAAGCGCCCATATACCACTTCGGTTCCAGTCCGATCCGTACATGGGTCTCGGCCACCCGGATACGCTTACGCAAGAAGTTGATGTCCATGACACCATTAAACATTTCGACCAGGTGTGAACCGAGTGTCTGCTTGAGCCGCTCGACACTGCTGTGCTGCTGGATCATCTGCTTGAGATGAGGCACCTCCAAAACGCTTCCATAAAATGCTGCTACGATGGTCTGGATATGGCTCGAAATCAGCGGTTGGACCGACTTGGCCACCTGCAGATCTTCTTTGGTCAGATTGATCATCTTCATCTGCTTAATCAACTCAGGATCGTCAACACTGACCTTTACCTCTGTCTGCCGGGCTTGCTGTAGCACTCCTGCCGCCTGCTCGGCCTTGCTGATGCCTAACAATTGTTGAATCGACCTAAAAGGATTTTGACTCAAGTGAAACGCCCCTTCTGTTTCTTTCTGCTTGGATAACGAGCCATATTTATACGATAGATACTGCTTGCTTCTTCATATGGTAGAGGATTGCGGGTGCTTTGTCTAATGGGAACTTTTCAACAAATTCCGTCACGAAGCACTCTGCGGGACCTGGCCCGCGCCTGTTTCTTTTTGACCAGGCAAAGTCTCCTGATCCCATATACTCTGCCTAATATCCGACGTCGGCTGACGATTAACCGAATATGCCCCAAGCTTACGAACGAACGGATCGGTCATCAGCTCCTTCTCTGTGATCTTGGTGCAGACTTGCTGATGGAGGAATGCAAGCAATAGACAGGAGATGGGTTCAGACGTTATACGGTTTGTTCGAAGGTCAGTGGTTCAGCCAACGGTAGATTATCGCGGGATTCCCTTTCTTTTACACTCGCAGCATAGGAATGAAACATCTGTAGCTACACCCGTCTGCTGGTCAAGGTTAGTTGTTTCTGATGAGTAAAATGCCTGTCCGTTGTTCTTTACATAGGTTATACGTTAACTATATGATAATTATACAACAAATACAACGTGCTTCTCGAAAGGATCGGACATTCATGACAGAGCAGTTTTGGGTTTTCCAATCTCCCCCTCCGATCCGATGTATTTGGCCATACGAAACGGAGGAATTCCCGTGACCAAACCATCTGTCGGGATCATCGGCGCCGGAATCAGCGGTCTGTTCGCCGCTGCTTTTCTCGCACAGGCAGGCTTCCCTGTCACCCTAATCGAAAAAGCCACCACAGTTGGCGGCAGTGCCGGCTATTATCGGCGCCGGGGCGAGGTGTTTCCCACCGGGGCGACGGTCGCCTTCGGACTGGAGCCGGGCGGACTGCTTCGCGGCCTGCTCGATGACCTGCATCTTCCACTCGATGTGAAGCCCCTCCCCCATGCCATGGATGTCGTCCTGCCAGACCGAACTGTGTCCGTCTATTTGGATCGTCAGTTGTGGGAGCATGAACTCACCGACAAGTTCCCCGAGCAAAAAGACGCCGTTCTCCATTTCTGGCGCCATCTTGCCCAAATCGCTTCCGATGTGCTCGATGTCTCCAAGACACGGATTGCCCTGCCACCCCGCCATTTCAGCGACTTGGGCAGATTCCCGTCGTTTGCTTTGCGGCATCCTGCTGTCCTTTTTCGAACGGGACGCCACAGTCTGATGACCGTTCATGATTTGCTGAAACGTTATGGACTTGAGCACTACCAGCCTTTTGTGCAGTTTCTCAATGCACAGCTGATCGACGCGACACAGGTGGATGTGACCCGCTCCGCGTTGCTTCCGTCGAGTCTTGCGCTGGATGTGTACCGGCATGGCTCCTTCTATATACCTGGTGGCTTTGGGACATTGGCCGTGGCATTGTGGGAGCGGATTCTGGCGCTGGGCGGGGAGGTTGTGCTGGCTCAGAGTGTGAGTTCCTGCCAGTATGATAGCGGGAAAAAGGTGTGGCATGTGAGGACGAATCGGGGAATGGAGTTTACGTTTGCTACCCTGTTGAATGCGTCCGGGGTGGAATTTCCGAATCGGACAGCTGATGGTTATGATACCTACAGGGATTTTGCTGCACCACCTTCTACCGCTGCTTCATCGATTGATGCCACTGAAGCTGTTGCTTCAGATGAATGGGGCGCAGTGAGACTGGATATGACAGCGAAGGGCTTGACGGCAGGACCGTCCTCCTCCCCGCTCCCTTTTGCCTATCAGATGATACCGTCTGCAGATCATGCCAGACTGTGGGGAGATCCGCATGGGCCGGTTTATATGACCATTCATCCGAGATGTGACGTCCCGCAAAATCAGCAGGCTTCCGAGAGTGGACTTGCTGGAGTGAGCTCCCCTGACTCCCTGCTCATCACCGTCTCTGTCCACTCCCCTGCCAAGCAATGGCTCGGTCTCTCCAAGGAAGCCTATTCCTCCCTGAAAAAGGAAGTGACCGAAGCGATCCTCACCGAGTGTGAGCGCGTTCTGCCTGATTTGCGGGAGAGCCTCTTGAGCTGTCATACCGGCACACCAGCCACGTACCAACGTTATGTAGGCAAAGCCCAGGTCGGAGGCAGACCGCTCACGGTGCAGAATGCGGTTCTTTTTCCACGGGGTGCTAGAGGAGAGCATAAGCAGCTGTTTTATGCAGGTGAAAACCGTTTTCCCGGACCGGGTACACTCTCTGCGGCATTGAGTGGGTATTTTGCGGCACGGGCCATCCAGAATCAGAATCTCGGTTAAAACAGACAAGCACCCGGTGGCTGTACGTAAGAGTACAATCAATCGGGTGCCTCACATCATAACCGTTACCTTACCTTCTCTCCTCTACTTCCTCCGCGAATACCACGCCGCACCAAGCACCACCATGCCCAGCACTCCGGCCCACACACCTGTCCCAATGCCCCTCCAATAGGTCGCATTGGTAGTTTGGATGGCCTTCGTCATGTCCTTTTTCACTTCCCGCTCGATCGCATCCCTCGTCTGAAACCGCGTAGAGGCTGAGACCGCGACCTCAAGCACCGCATCCGCCGGAAAATGAATCTGTGCCCACGCCTGATTCAGCCAGCGGTCTTTGGTATAGACAATATAGTAGGCATTCTCCACATACTCTTCCCCCAGCTTCTCATACCGGTAAAAGTAAGCCACCGCCAACAGGCTCGCCAGCAGGATCAACAGCCATTTCCGCACAGACACCCCTCCGTTCCCCACAAGCCATCTACCATTCCGAATCTTGGTATTTTCTCTACCATAAACAAAAAAGCCCAGAAGAGCAACCTCTCCTGAGCGACATATCCAAAACCTAGACCATCTCTTGTTGATACCAATTCTGCCATTCGTGCACATCCCCGCTGACCGCCCATGGCCGCAAGTCGTCTGGCAGCTCCTTGTCCTCTACCCCCTGCCCGCCGATGACAAAGCGAAGCTTCGGGAACTTGACACTCAGTTCAGCCACCAGCTCAGAGACAACCGGAAAATGCTTCCCGTGGCTCAGTGAAACCGCTACGACTGAGACGTCGTTGCCCTCAATCACCTGAGCCAGCCCTTCATTGGGCGTATTCGTGCCGAGATAGATGACATCCACACCGTTTTTGCGCAAGAACAAGGTAAACAACAGAAGTCCCAGCTGATGATGCTCTCCAGATGGACAGAGCGCCAATACCTTGGGCAGCTGCGGATGAGTCGGGAACACCCGGAAAAACTGCATGAATCTCTGTGTAATCAGGTTGCTGGCAAAATGCTCCTGAGCTACCGAGACCACGCCATCCTCCCACTCCTGACCGATCCTGTGCATGAGTGGAGCGAGCACCCGATAGAACACCTGCTCATAATGAAACATGGAAAAAGCCAGATCCAGAACCGCATTGGCCTTGCCCGTGTCAAATGACAGCAGGCTCTGATGAAGCGTCTCGCTGATCCCCTCAAAGCTCGGAGACTCCGGTACCAGTGTCTCTTCCTCACGCTTCTTCTTGAGCAGCTGCACCGCCTGGCTGATCGTCATGCCCCGTTCCTCGACCTGACGCTTAAGCCAGCGCAAATCCTCAATATCTTGATCTGTATACAAACGATGTCCCGATTCACTGCGCTTCGGCGTGACGACCTGATAGCGGTTCTCCCAGGCACGGATGGTGACCGCAGGCATCTCCAGCATTTTCGAGACCATTTTGATATTATACATAACGGTAAGCTCACTTTCTGTTTTGAAAAGCGAAACATCTTCTGTTTTGTATAAATATTGTATAGTAAATGTATATCAGTGACAATACCTACTGCACGTCTTTGCGATATTTTTTGCGCAGGGCCATCATGGCTTGCAGATATTCTTCTGTCTCGATGATACCAGCCAGCTTCAGCTCCTTGATCTCATCCTCGATCAAGAGAAAGTCGCCTTCCGGATCACCCGTATAGATGAAGATTCCAAACCGCTTCAAGAAGGCAGTCAGGTCAAAAGGACGTTTATCAAGCACGCCCTACTCCCCCCACTCTGCTTCGATCTGCTTGCATACCGCTTCAAAATCAAATTCGACCACAAAGCCGGTGATGACGATGATCTTCGCCTGCGGATAAGCCGCCTGCCACTCGTCTTTTTCCGCTTCCTTCAGACCGACGAAATACAGAGGATAGCGTGACAGTTCCTCGTCCCCAGCCAGCTGTGCGAGGAAGTCTTTATTCTTCTCCTTCTCGTGAGCCAGATTGATCACGATCACGGCCTTGTCCACTTCGCCAATCTCACAGTGTTCTTTCATTAATTGCAGCGTCTTGGTCGTCGGCACGACTGCATTGATCACCGGAAAATAGTCCAGCAGCTCGTCCAGCCAGTCATCCTCTTCCCAAGCCAGATAATATAGCATATTTCTAGACATGTCGTTATACACCTCAACTCATTTATGAACCTGCTTGATGCCATTTGTTCATTATAGCACGAAAGTACGGAACTTGACTTCCGAAGCCCCATACCGTATGGTGAATCTTGTGTAATTATTTTCTTCCGTACTTTCCGTAAGAAAGAGGTTTTTCGTGTGCAGAAAAAGCAGCTATTGCTATTATTCCTAATTATGTTTCTGATGATGCTCGGTTTTGGAATTATTATCCCGATCCTGCCTTTCTTCGTAACCAAAATCGGACAAGCTGATCCGTTCCAATTAGGTCTCTTGTCTGCCAGCTATAATATTATGCAGTTTCTCTTTTCCCCAATCTGGGGCAGGCTGTCTGACCGGGTTGGACGCAAGCCGCTGATATTGCTTGCCCTGATCGGTTTTGCGGTAACGTTTGCGATGTTCGGTCTGTCGGATTCGTACTATGAGATGCTGACCTGGCGTATCCTTGGCGGGATCGTATCGGCAGCGGGGATTCCGACCGTCACTGCGATGGTAGCCGACATCTTCCCACCGAACGAACGGGCAAAAGGCATGGGGATCATCGGTGCGGCTGTAGGCATGAGCTTCGTGTTCGGTCCTGTAATCGGCGGACTGCTCAGCAAGATCAGCCTCTCCTATCCGTTCTATGCTTCCGCTTTTGTCGCTCTGATCACCTTCGTCTACGCGATCACCGCCCTGCCGGAGAGTCTGCCACCGGAAAAACGCCTCAACAACGCGACCGAACGCCGCGGCAACCCCATCTCTGCACTGACCGGGTCGCTTGGTCTGATGTACAATGTCTTGCTGGTCGTCTCTCTCGCTTTCGCCGGAATGGAGACGACATTCGCCCTCTATATCTTTGATCAGTTCGGAATGAATTCTGAGCAGCTCGGTTACATGTTCCTTGTGATGGGGATTATCGGTGCAGTTGTCCAAGCCGGAATGATCGGCAAGCTGGTCAAACGCTACGGTGAACCTGCCATCCTTGCTGTCGGTATGCTTTTCTACACCATTGGCTTTATCGCGGTGCTCACCTCTGATAACTTCTGGAGCTTCGCCCTAACGCTCTCCCTCTTCGGAGCCGGACAAGGGATGATCCGTACCACTGCGACCGCGATGATTACCCAGCGCACCCAGCTGGGCCAAGGGGTCACCTCCGGCAACATGAGCGCGATGGACAGTCTGGGCCGTATCGTCGGTCCGATCATCGGCGGCGCTCTCTACGGCTTTCACTACACCATGCCGTTCTGGTTCGGAGCCTTGCTGGTAGGGCTGATGCTCGCCCTGTTCCTCTCCCGCAGAAGCTATCTGCCGAAGCCTACAGGGATGTGATTGACTCCCTATGATATCGTCTCGTAAAAAAACCGTTTGTCCTACGACTTTGGTCAGGACAAACGGTTTTTTGTGGTTTAATTACCCAGAAAAACAGGTAAAAAGATAGTACATCATGGAAAGGGGCAAACCATCATGACATACGATAAACTGTTTCTGGCCCTGGGTGTTGTTTTCCTAAGTTCAGGTTTGATCCTCGGTATTTATATGACGATGACATTCTTCTAAAGCTTTTCTTTGTTATCATCGCGCGTTTTTCGCCCGTCTCCACTGATCGGGATTGCCTCCCCTAAATAGGTGGGTTGGGGCTTGAAGACATGGACGAATAGATAATCCTTGCAGCGTGCCGCAATCTCACGCAGCTGGTTCCGCTTCATTCCATAGTAAAGCTGCCTGTCAGACGCTACTCCATATGCTTCAAGCCCCAGCTGCCGTGCGACATACAAGGATCTCATCAAGTGGTATTCCTGAGTGACAATAATGACCTTTTTCACCTTAAAAATCTCTTTGGCACGGTACATGCTCTCATAGGTACTAAATCCCGCATGATCCATAAAGATATCCTTGCCGTCGATCCCGTGCTCTTCCATATAGCTGCGCATGGCGTTCACTTCGTCATACTCTTTTCTGCCGTGGTCCCCGCTGACCAGAAGCTTATCTGCTTTGTCCTTTGTGTACAGCTCCATGGCGACGTCCACCCGGTCTTTGACGATGGCTGACAGGCGTCCATCTGAGTATACCTTGGCTCCCAGCACCAAGATCGCGTCCGCCTCAGGTACTTCCTCTGGACTCATCATATACGCTGCTCCTGTACTCCTGACCTGCGCGTCTACTCCCAAGGCGGCAGCTGTCGTCAGAACGAAACATGCGAGGAGACCGAATATTCCTTTTCGCAGTTTTCTTCTCATCATTCTCACCCTCTCCCATCCAATATAGCAAAAAAAGCGACATCCTGCTGTAAAAATCAGGATGTCGCTTTTTGGTTTACATAGAGAAACTGGTGGGAACTAGTCTGCCAGCTTATTGGCGGTGCGTGCTACTTCTGCGACCGCTTTGTTGATATCCTCGATGATTTTGGAGAAGCTCTTGATCTCGTTCTCTACTTGGGAGCTTTGCTCCTTGCTTGCGCTTACCGCACCGAGGATCTGCTCGAAGAAACGCATGGTTTCACCCATGGTACCAGAGTTGGAGTTGACGAGCTGCTGTACCTTTTTCGCGGATTCCGCTACGCTTGCGGTCTGATGATTGGTCTTTTCGATCAATTCAGATACACCAGAGACGGATTTCTTGGTCTCTTCGGCCAGCTTGCGTACCTCGTCTGCTACGACGGCGAAGCCACGGCCATGTTCACCGGCGCGGGCTGCCTCGATGGCTGCATTGAGTGCGAGCAGGTTGGTCTGTTCCGCGATGGAGGTGACGACGGAGACGATGTCACGGATTTTTTCGGAGATATCCTCGAGTGTGTTGATCTCGGAAGCAATCTGCCCCATGCTTTGCTGGATCTGGTTCATTTCGCCGCGCTGCTGCTCCAGCTTCTGCTGTCCTTCACGGGAGAGTCTTTCTGCATTGGCAGAGTACTCCAGGCCGCTCTTGGTGTAGGCCACCACCCCTACAGACTGATGGGTCAATTCTTGCACAGAGGCACTTGTCTCTTCGGACAGGTATGCCAGCTCATTAGCCATCTGGTTGAGCTTGTCACGCATCTCTTGCTTGCGCTTCTCCTCTTCTTGACGGATACGCTCATTTTCATTCTCGTAGGCTTCGAGCACCAGCTGCTGTTCGAAGTTAAGCAGCTTGGTCACCACGATCAGTGAACGGTGGTACTCCTTTTTCTCAGGCAGATAACGGTCCAGAAGCGCCATCATGGACAACAGCAGATCTTGGAATGATGCCATGTACCATTTGGTATCCAGACCAATGCGTACGTGGACATGTGCAATGATGTTCCGCTGCTTGAGAAACGCGGCATCGATCACACCGTTGAATAATTCAGTAATATGACGGTTAAGCGTTTTCTTAAGACGGTCCACACTGCTGTTGTCTTGGATAATCTTCATCAAGGAGCTTTCATGTTCCAAGTTCTTATAAAATTGAGAAACGATCGCTTCAATATGCTTCACGACGATCGGTTGGAGTGATTTGGCGACGGCTAAATCCTCTTTGGTCAGTTGGATCATGCTCATTTGTTTGTGAATTGAGCTGTTGCGCGGCACGTCCAATACTACCTGATGAATCAATTCGGCTGGCGGTGTAAGCCGGATCGAATCCGTATCGGCATCCTTTTTCGATCCGAACAAGGTGGAAAATGGATTTTTTGGCATTGAAGTTCCCCCTATAAAAGCCCCAATAGTAACCTTTTCTATATGATTCAATACTAATACATATATACCCTTCGTGTCTGCATGTAAACCCTTTTATGCGGACAGATTCATTTCTAATTTATAGAAAAAAAGAGAGCCGCAGGTAATTATAACCTGCGGCGGTCTATTATTCAAATAGGGGTTTTCCCGTACTTGCGTCAAGGAAGCTGATTGTGGTGTATGGCGGCAAGTTGACTTTACCGACCAGATATGGATAGCTGATCACCTGCGGATACATCATGCCCGGTTCTGGTTCCGTCAGGCTGATATAGACCTTGAGCTGCTCCCAGGATTGCTCTTGCTTGACGTATTTGATCCCGTATCCCGGATTTGGCACTTCGCCTCTGGCGACGACGAAGAGGTTTCCTTTGCGGTGTACTCCTTTGGTCTGCTTCACAGAATTGACAAATTGGACTTCTTCCGCAGTCAGTGTGGACTCATCGACAACTGTAAACTGATCTTGAGTGTTCATGGTCATTGGGTTCACCTCGATCATTTTTTCAGCAGCGTTCCAGCCGACTTGATAGGAGAAAGATTCTAACGCATAGCGCAAAGGTACGTAGACCTCGCCAGCCTGGGTGATGGCGCCCTGTTCCGAGGCTTTCCATTCACCGCCCATGTTCACTTTGTCAGTGTTGGGACGAAAGCCTACTTCTGTTCCGTTGAGATTGAGAAATACTTCTGTCGCCCCAGTTCCGCTTTTTACTTTGGCATTGATGAGGGCGGCGAGGTCGTTGACTTGGATCATTGTGCGCCCTTTGATATTGAGGAGCGGTTTTTTCAGTGTATTTTTGATCTGTTTGTTTACTTGGATTTGGACCGGAGCGGCCGCCGGAGTCTGCGCCTGTGCAGGTGTGACCGTCGCGCCGATGGAGACTCCAATGGTCAGGGCAAGCGCAAGAATGGAGGTGTGTTTCATTTTGATTCATCCCCTTCTGTGGTGTGTAACCTGTATGCCTTATTGACGGTGGCTGATCGTCAAACGTTTCAGCATCCGGCAATATATCTTGCCAATGTCCTCTTGAAGATACTATAATCGTGTTGTTACATACAAGCAGAAGGCCATGTACGATCAGGTACAACCTCGGATGAGATCTTCCATTCATCGGAGCGTTGTGCCTTTTTTGCGTGTCCATTTGCGAGTCCAATAGAGACGTGAGACCAAGGAGGATACGACAGATGCAACGGGAAGCCATTTATCACCGCCCCAAAGCCAATTACGCCTATGCCTATGATGATCTTACCCTGCACATCCGGGTGCGAACCAAAAAACACGAAATGCAATCGGTTGAGCTGTTATGGGGTGACAAATACGACTGGGATGCAACCCATCAAATCACCCTGATGGATAAGCTTGCCACCGATCCGCTGTTTGACTACTGGCAGGCAGCGATTCAGCCCAAGACACGCCGTACCCGTTACGGCTTCGGGTTTACGCCGGAAAAAGGAAAACAGCTGTGGATGACCGAGCGGCAGTTCTGTAACGAGATGCCGGGTGACCCGAACCAGTTGTTTGATTTTCCGTATCTGCATGCCAGTGACCGTCTCAATATCCCGGATTGGGCGCGGGATGCGGTGTTTTATCAGATTTTTCCTGAACGTTTTGCCAATGGCGATCCATCGATCAGTCCGGCTGAGGCGGCTGAGTGGGACGGGATTCCGCGCTGGGACAATTTTTACGGCGGTGACTTGGCGGGGATCATCAAGCATCTGGATCACTTGTCCGAGCTTGGGATCAATGCACTGTATCTAACCCCAGTGTTTGAGGCGACGACCAATCATAAGTACGATACAGTTGATTATAAAAAAATCGACCCTCACTTCGGCGACATCGATACGCTGAAGCAATTGGTCAAAGCGTGCCATGACCGTGGCATCCGGGTGGTGCTGGATGCGGTGTTCAACCATTGCGGCTATCATTATCCACCGTTTCAGGATGTGCTGGCACACGGGGAGCAGTCCCGCTACAAGGATTGGTTCTACATTCATGATTTTCCTATTGTAACCGGGCCAAGACCGAACTATGAATGCTTCGGCTTCCATGATCAGATGCCGAAGTTCAATACACAGCACCCCGAGGTAAAAGAAGCCCTGCTGGATGTGGCCCGCTATTGGATTGAAGAAGCGGATATCGACGGCTGGCGGCTGGATGTAGCCAATGAGGTGGATCATGAGTTCTGGCGGGATTTCCGTAAGGTCGTCAAGTCTGCTAAGCCGGATGCCCTGATCATCGGCGAGATCTGGCACGACTCGATGCCATGGCTGGAGGGGGATCAATTCGACACCGTGATGAACTATCCGTTCAATGATGCCGTCCATGCCTTCATCGCCAAGGGCACGATCAAAAGCGCACAAGCCTTCGGCGAGACCCTCTCCCAAGTTCTCGCCATGTATCCGTCCCATGTGACCGAAGCGATGTTTAACCTGCTGGATTCACATGACACCCCCCGCCTGTTGACCGCCTGCCAAAATGACAAGCGCAAAATGAAGCTGGCTACCCTGATCATGCTGACCTATCCGGGGATGCCATGTATCTACTATGGTGATGAAGTCGGCATGACAGGCGGGCAAGATCCGGGCTGCCGCCAGGCGATGGTCTGGGAGCGTGCTGAGCAGGACCGGGAGCTGTTTGGCTTTTATCAGGCCCTGATCCGCCTGCGTCACCAGCTGGCTCCCCTGCGGCGTGGTGAGATGAAGACGGTCTATGCTGCACCGAAGCAGATGGGCTTCCTGTACACGCGCACGTATCAGGGGGAGACCGTATATGTAGCGGTCAACAACGGGAAAAAGCCGGTCACAATCCCACTTACCGAGACACCGGGTAAGACACTGATCAATCAGCTTCAACTGGACCAGTCCGGAGAGTCTGGTGCAAACGTAACGGTGGGTTCAGACGGTACGGCCCACATCGAGCTTGCACCATATGGCTACGCGATTTATACCGTAGAATAACAGCTACACATGAAAAAGGAGAGGAGCTCTTCCTGCCTGGATGCAGAGTGCTTCTCTCCTTTTTTGCCGGGGAAAACGAAGATTAAATGGTAAACTTGCCGACCGCCACTTTCAACTCAACAGCCATTCGGTTCAGGCCCGTGGATGTGCCCGCAATCTCTTCCATAGACGCAAGCTGCTGTTGGGATGCGGAAACAACATGCTGGGCACTTCCCGCTGCTTTTACGGCGATTCCGTTCATCTCCTCGATCACCTGTGTCACTTGCTTGGTACTGTCCGACAGCTGTCCGGAAGCGGAAGAGACATCCTCTATCTGCTTCGCTACTCGTCTGGACGCATCTAAAATACGCTCGAACGTCAGCCCTACGCCCATGATCATCTCCTTGCCAGACCTCGCTTCAGCTGTACCGTTGTTCATCACAGCAACGGCTTTGGCCGTCTCGGATTGAATCTCCTGAATCAGTGACGCAATTTTGCTTGCAGACTGTTGGGATTGTTCGGCCAGCTTGCGGACTTCGTCTGCGACGACAGCAAAGCCTCTGCCCTGCTCCCCTGCCCGTGCCGCTTCGATCGCTGCATTGAGTGCAAGCAGATTGGTTTGTGCCGAGATCCCATTCATCACCTCGATGATCTGCCCGATCTCGTCGGAACGGTCGCCCAACAGCTTCACAACCGCTGCGGATTGGTTGACCGAGTGGCTGAGTGCTTCTATCTGTTGGATGGCTTGCTGGACAGTATGGTTGCCATCTTCCGCCTGTAACGCTGTCTCTTGGGACGCTTGGGATACATCGGATGTGGTGATGGCAATCTGCTCCATTCGTCTGGACATCTGATTCATCTCTGTGTAGCTCTGCCGGGCCCCTTGTGCCTGTTGGTCAGCGCCTTGGGAGACTTCTTGAATTTCAAAGGTAATATGATTGGTGGATGACGTGACCTGCTGAATCCCCGCGGTCAATTGCTCAGAGGCCGCTGCCACTTGATTGGCCGAAGATACGACCTGCTGGATCAACTGATGCATGTTGATCACGAGTTGGTTAATCGATGTGGCCAAATCCCCCACTTCATCACGTGTTCTCACCTTGATGGTCTCCACCCGCAGATTCCCTTGGGCAACCTGCTGGGCGATCTCGGTCACTTTGTCTAATGGCTTCATGCGCCGGCCAAGGAGATAATAACCGGTCAAGACGCACCCGATCAGGATTGCGCTTGCGATGTTGGTCAGCACCAAGGTGAAATAATAAGAGGATGTCGCCTCCTCCACTTCCAGCCGGGTACGTTCACTCACCGTCTTTTGGAATTGGAGGATCGAGGCGGTGATCCGTTGCTTTTCTTGGTCATAGGATTGACCGAACACGATATGGCGGGCTTTTTCCAAGTCATCCTCATCGACTGCCCTCATCGCTTCCTCTTCGGTTTGGATGAGGCTGTCTAAGTCTTGCTTGGCCTTCTCCATCAACGCTATCTCTGCTTGGGGGGCGTTCAGTTCTCGCAGACGCTCAATGACGCGGTCATGGGTCTTGATCTCGGTCACCTCACGCCGATAGTTATCCTTATGTATTTTCTGTCCATAGACCGTGTAGCGGCGCACTTCATTGGTCAAATAATCAGAAGCGCCCGCCAAATCCAATCCCAGCTGCTTGAACTCCGCTTGACGCAGGATCGATTCTTGCTGCTGCGAAAAACTGACACTGGTCTTGTAGAGACAATATCCGGTCGCTGCCGAAAGTACAACGACGAATATCCCCATCGCCTTGAGAAATGCAGAAAGCCTCACGTAATTTCACTTCCTTTCTTAATATAAACAATGTTAATAATTCTATAAAATATATAGTAAATTATACTTTTTAACCCATAATGAAACAACCCTAATCTAAAAAACATCTTACGCTACTATTGAGCGTAAGATGTCTTGGTTTTGCCTCTTCCACCTTTTCAACCTTTCCAGAACGAACTGACCAGCACAAAGCCCAGATACACCCCCACGATGCCCATCACCCCGGCCAAAGCAGGCGGTGCCGGAATCGGCAGCTTCAAAAATGTCACGATCCCCCCGACGATCAGTCCCACCACAAATGATTTGATTACCTCCATGAAGTCCATCCCTGATCCTCCCTTCCATGTCCGGACGGTTTTTTTACAAGTATCCCTCGAAAATGAAAAAAGATGTGGGAAATAAGGCAAACTAACGACATCTTAGCAGGCTTCCCCTGTACTGGGATTGGATATGCCATAATAAGACAAGGAAGTGTTGTAAGACCAAATCCGCATGGGTTCACTAGGAGGCGACCGGAAACGATGAGTACTGTTACGATGACCAATATCACTGCAATCCGTGATCAACTGCTGCAACATCCGGTGTATCAAAAGATGGATAATCCCGAGAACGTGAAGGTGTTCATGGAGCATCATGTGTTTGCGGTGTGGGATTTTATGAGTCTGTTAAAACGTCTGCAAATCGACCTGACCTGCACCACTGTACCGTGGATGCCTGTGAAAAATGCACACTACGCCCGATTTATCAATGAAATCGTGCTGGGTGAGGAGACCGACGAGGATGGCCAGGGCGGGTTTGCCAGCCATTTTGAGCTGTATCTGCAAGCGATGGCCGAGGTAGGCGCAGATACGGGCAGAATCAACCGTTTCCTGCAGGCGATCGAGTCTGGTGCGGCCCCATTGGATGCACTGCGTCAGGCTGAAGTGCCAGAGACGGTGTATCAGTTCGTCTCGCACACGCTCGATCTTGCGCAAAAGGGCGGGACACATGAGGTGTGCGCGTCATTCTTCTTCGGTCGCGAGGATTTGATTCCGGATATGTTCCAGGTGCTGGTCGATGAATTGACCCGCCGCGGACAGTCTGCTGACCGCTTGGTTTATTATCTGAAGCGTCATATCGAGCTGGATGGGGACGAGCATGGCCCGCTTGCGGAGAAGCTGTTGTCGTCGCTGTGCGGGGATGATGCACAACGGTTGAGCGAGGCGGAGCGTACGGCGACGAACTCCCTGAAGGCGCGGATTACGCTGTGGGATGGCGTGCTTGCAGCGATTGAGGGGCGTTAAAAAAGAAGAAAAACTGGGGCTCCAGAGGGAGACCCCAGTTTTTTTATACCTCACCCAATCAACTGTCCGCAGACCATCACCACAACCGGAATCGTCAACAACCCGACCAGCGTCGACACCACCGTGGTCATCGCCCCCATCTCCTCATCGGCCGCATACCGCGCGAACAGAATCGAGGCCATCGCAATCGTCGGCATCGCTACCTGCACCAGTACGACCTGCGTAATCTCTTTTGGCAATGGCAGTGATATGACCGCAAGAATCCCCGCGACTACCAGTGGATAGACCACCAGCTTGAGCGTCAGGGGCATCCCGAGCAGTCTGAGGGACTGGCCTGTGGAGCGCGAATTTTTCAACAATGGCGGAATCAGCATCCCGATGTACAGCATCGCCATGGGAGAGGCGAGAGCAGCCAGCATCGAGGTGAGCTGTACCACGGCTTGTGGCGGATGCCAGTTAATCAGCGCGATCAGCATGCCGACGAGGATCGCAATCATCGGAATATTCAGGATTTCTCGGGCGTTTTTCCACGTCCATGCTTTTTTCTCTTGAAGCATCGTCGCCGCTACCGTCCAGATCACGACGTCCAATCCGGCGTCATAGACGGCCGCAAGCAATGCTCCTTTGTGACCGAACAGCGCGGCACACAGCGGCAGACCGATGAAGCCTGTGTTGCCCAGACCAGAGAGAATCGCCAGCTCATTGGCCCGTTTGCCGGGAATGCGAAGCAGCTTGGCCCCCAGATAACCGAGAAAGATCCCGAAGGCACTCAGCGCAATCGCCACGAGGAAAATCGTCATAATCTGCTGGAGCAGCTCAGCATCGATCTCTGATTGAAAAATCCCGTTCAAAATAATACAGGGCATCGCGACATTGACGATGATCGACACCAACAGCTTACGTGACTCAGCGGTAAGTGGATGGTGCTTGGCGGTGAGCGCACCGATACCGATAATCACCGCCATGATCGTGATTGATGTAAGCAAGGGAGCGAATGCCATAGGCTACTCCCCTCCCTCGATCAGCGTCCAATTGAGTCCCTCTACTTCTTTCAGATCACAGGTCCGTAAAATATCGCCGCAGACCGGGACGACTTTTTCTAATGGGACAGCCCATGCCAGTGGAATCGGTACCTGTTCACCCTCGATCGTGACCGTGGTCATCAGTCCGTCTGGCTTGTCCTGTGTGAGGATGTAATGCTTCGGTGTCCCGTCATATTCCTTCCATTGAACCAGCACATTGCCTTCATTGCCGCCGGATACCACCAGATCTACGTGGTCACCATATGCCGCATGCACCATAGTGTGAGTCGTGCCGTTGAGCTGGGCAATCGCGCGCAGGACTTCGTGCCAGGCGGTGTGGTTTTGATCTTCTTTGGATGCATCTGTATACATACGCCAATCGTTCATCTGTCTCTACCTCTTTTGCAGTTGGTTTGGTGACTGTCTTCCACTCTGTATCTTACCATAGTAACGAATCAAGCCCCCTTCTGGCAATCGCAAAAGGGGGCTTTTTCATCCATATCGGAATTTGGTTTAGGCTTGTTCTTTTTTGTACTCGACGACTACTTCTGTACCGAGGCCGCCGCGTGCGTTCCAGTTCGCTTCAATACGCATAGAGATTGGATCGCAGAGAGCAACGAGGTCGTTGAGGATCCGGTTGGTCGCATGCTCTTGATAGATCCCTACGTTGCGGTAGGAGGTCAGGTAGTATTTGAGGGATTTCATCTCGATCAGGGTTTCGTTTGGTACGAGGTAGATTTTGATGTCTGCGAAGTCAGGCAGGCCAGACCATGGGCAAACAGAGGTGAACTCGTTGGTCGGCATCATGATTTCGGTGCGTTTGCCTACATATTCGTATGGAATGGTTTCGAGGATATCAACCATGATCGCATCTTCGCTCTGGGTGTCAAAACGGATTTTGTTATATTTGCTGTGGTTGTGATCTACTTGTGTCATTGTGGATTCATCCTTTCGGGTATGGGTTGATTTTTCTTGGTTGTCTAGCGGTCCTGCCAGTCGACGTTGACCGCGTAGGCGATCGGGTCAGCAGAGCCTGCTTCTTGGAAGCCTTTGATCCGCAGGCGGCAGCTGTCGCACACGCCGCATGCTTCCTCGTCGCCTTGGTAGCAGGAGGTGGTCAGGTGATACGGTACCCCCAGCTTGAGGCCGAGCTCGATCGTCTCTTTTTTGCTCAGGTGCATCAGCGGCGCTTCGATCTTGAGGCTGTCGCCTTCTGTACCGATGCGGGTCGCCTGATTGATCGTCTCTGTCATCGAATTGATAAAAGAAGGACGGCAATCCGGATAGCCGCTGAAGTCTACTGCGCTGACACCGATGTAGATTTTGCGTGCGCCGATCACTTCTGCATAGGCCGTCGCCAAGGAGAGGAAAATCAGGTTGCGCGCCGGCACATAGGTGGATGGCACGCCGTCCTCTACGCCATCTGTCGGCACGTCGATGGTGTCATCGGTCAGCGCACTGCCGCCGATCTCACGCAGGAAGCCCATGTTGACGATCTTATGTTGCGGCACTTCAAAAAAGGCAGCGATCTGCTTCGCCTGCTCTACTTCACGGTTGTGCAGCTGTCCGTAGTCAAAGGTGATCGGGTACAGCTCAAAGCCCGCGCCCTTCGCGATTCCCATGCAGGTGGTGCTGTCCAGACCGCCGCTTAGGACAACGACTGCTTTTTCTCTGGTGGTCATCTTCTCGCCACTCCTTCCTATACCCCGCGCGTGTCGGGATGCCAGATGATTTTGTGCATTTGCATATTAATCTTGATCTGTTTGCGGCCAGATGCCAGCAGCTTGTCTACCAGACGTGCTGGCGGCATCGTCTCCCAGACCGGACTTAGCATCGGCAGTGCCTTGGTCGGGTAACGGTCGAGCACCTCCAAGGTAGTATCGAAGTCCTGATCACTGCCTACGACGAATTTCAGTTCATCTTGGTTGTCCAGCACAGCCAGGTTGTCCGGGATCATCTTGTCCATCTCGCCACTGTCAGGCAGCTTCCAGTCCATAATGAAGCGGACTTTTTGTGCTACGTTCTCATCTGTCTTACGAAGCTCCGCATAAGGGGCCAGATCGATCGCCCCGTTCGTCTCGATATGCAGATCCTCTACACACGGGATTGTGGCAAGAGCTTGGACCAGTGCCAGCGACTTCTCTCCGTGCATCAGCGGCTCGCCGCCTGTCAGACAGATGTAGTGGTTGCCGAACTTCTCCACCTGCTCCATGATCTCACCGATCGTCGCATAGAACTCCGGCTTATGCGGTGCGTAGCTGTAAACCGTATCACACCAGGTACAGCGGAGATTGCAGTTGAAGACACGGACAAAAGTCGTCGGAAATCCTGCCCGCGTCCCCTCGCCTTCCACCGTCTCAAAAATCTCTACCATCGGCAGCCGGATCGCCTTGATCTCTTGGTCTTGGAGTAGCGTCGTCGTCATCGCTTACGCCTCCTCCATCCATTCGCGCTTCATCGTACCCCAGCTGTTCGGTGTCTCGGCCAGCTTCAGCTCTTCGATGCGGAAGCCCTCTGCTTTGAGACCGTTGTCGATGAGCCATGCGTCGATCTGCTCCCAGATCCAGACGATCACATTTTCGACAGAAGTATTCATCTTCGGCAGGGTTTCATTGAGATAGCGGTGATCCAGCTTATCCTCCAGCACCTCGGTATAGATTTTTTTGATCTGACCGAAGTCGATGCTCATGCCGATTTCGTTGGGATATCCGCTGATGGTAATCTCCAGGCGATAAGTATGACCATGCAGGCTGATGCATTTGCCTGCATAGTTGTGCATATGGTGAGCCGCGTCAAAGGTAAATACCTTGGTGATCGCCACGCGCTTTTTGTGATAGCGCAGCTCTTCTGGCTGGATGTCTTGCATAAACTGTTGGGTCCCCTGCGGAATCTTAAACTCTGCCATATGCGTTCCCCTCCATGGTTGTTGGTTTCTTCTTCATGCCTTGAATCAAGAGGTACGAAATCGGTGTATCAATCGCGGCAATCGCCGTCTTCACCAGATACTGAAAGCCGATCATCGAGATCAGTGCCTCACTAGGCATCGTGCCCGCGAAGGCAATCACGATAAAAATACTCGTATCAAGCAGCTGACTGATCGCCGTTGAGACGTTTTTGCGGAGCCAGAAGGATTTCTCCCCGGTCTTGCGGCGAATCGCGTGGAACAGCTTCACGTCCACCATCTGTGCTACGAAATAAGAGAGCAGGCTCGCGACCACGATCCGAAGCGATGAGGACATGATCCCCTCATATGACTCCTGCAGAGGCCAGAACGGTGCTGGCGGCAGGAAGATCGTCGCCTGAACGAATACAATCATCAGGAGATTGGCAAAAAAGCCTGCGTACACGACCTGCTTCGCATTTTTCTCTCCATATAACTCACTGATCGCATCAGTCAGCAGGTATGTCAGCGGATAACCGATAACCGCTGCCGGGAGAATCATGCCCCACACGCTGATCACCTTGGTCGAGACGATATTGGCTACGACCAGGAGCGTGATGAAGGCGGTCGACAGATATAAAAAGCGTCGATCTATCTGAATGTGCTGGTCCATCTTGTTTCTACCTCACTTCTTTCTCTTGCCTGCATAACCCGCAAACCTAAAAAAACCACTCACCCGCCCCTGTATTCGCTAACAAACAGACAAGGGTGGAGAGTGGTTCTGCGCTTCATCACAATCACATGTAAGCAACACGAACTTGATCCATCAGCATGCATGGAAAAAATCCATACAGCCGGACGAATCCGCTCTTCCCTAGTTTTTATTAACGAGAGGAGGGTATTTCGAACTCTCGGTCTATGCGGTTATGTACCTGTTACACTATATCAGATGGACTTGCTGTTGAGAAGCAGATTTTTTCACTTGGAAAAATATTCTTGGCGCAGGATGGAATCCATCCCTGCTACACATAAACATGCACACAAAAGACAGGTACTGCGCCATGTCCGACACAATCCCTGTCTTTTTCCTTCATCTTATTTTATTAATGTGGAAGGTACTTCGAATACGCAAAATGATAGAGGCTCGTCTCATTGCTGCTTACGCTGACACCGTTAGAGGTAACGCTGAGCGGGATCACGTCGTAATAGTGCATGCTGCTCCAGTTGTTGTACGAATAGACACCTACCGCTGGTGACAAGCCGCTAATAGGGATACTGAATCTCCCGTTGGCATCAGCCGTACCAGTCGCTTGGAAGGTGCGGTTATTCAGACGAACCGTCACACTTACCGTAACACTGGCATTGGCAGCTGGCTTACCCATCGTGTCATATGCTGTACCGATGACGGTGATATTGCGGTAGATGCGCCATTTGCGGCCTTGTCCGTAGTTGATATAACCCTGTACACCACCGTCTGTGTTGATCTGGCTGATGCTGACTGATTTGGCCTGTACGCCTTTGCGGGTGACGGAGATGGTGTAGGTTTTTGTATTTCCATTCTGCGCGGTGACAGTGACGGTGATCAGGGTGGTGCCGACATTCAGATTGATCGGCTGGCTGGCCTGTCCATTGGTCACGGCTGTTCCATTGACCGTGACGGTGGCGGTTTCATCAGCCAATACAGGTGTGACCGATACAGAGGTTACACCGTTATCTACACTCGTGGTGTAGCCCGTAACCGCACTTGCAAAAGCCGGACTCAGTGTACCTTGGCTCGTCGTGAGTCCCTTCAGATCGGCATTGTTGCTGATGATCGTCTTGGCTTCAGCGATATTGGAGAGTCGGGACTGGTTGCCCGCCTCATCTGTCGTTTTGAGTGCAAAATAATAGAGAATGTTGCCAGTAAGACCTTGTACGACCGTAGTCTGCTTGGTTCCTGCCTGAGCCGGGGCTGGTGCTGTGGTGACACGTGCTGCCTCGCTCCAGTTCTCCTCTGTGATCGGCTGGGTACTGTAACGGATGTCGTAAGTGGCAGCAGTACCCGTCATCTCGTCATCACCAGGCGCCGTCCAATTCAGAGTGACGGCAGAACCCGTCGCTCCCCCTGCGGTCAGATCAACGGTAGCCGCTGGTGCTGTCGTGTCTCCAAACAGTATCGTAGTAGAACCACTGACACCGTTGGCGGTCGTTGCGGTGACCACAACGGACTCTGCTGTCTTGTCCGTCACCTGCACGACAGCCTGTCCGTTGACATCGGTACGTACGGTTCCTGTCACCATCGCGTTCCCTGTCGCGTGAAGCGTGACATCCGCATTCGGTACAGGATTGCCATATTGATCCGTAATCGTCATGCGGATGGTGGAGGCTTCTTCTGTAGTCGGATTGAGATTGTCCGCTTCCATAGCGACATGTGCCGGCTGATCTGCATGCAGCTCAACCGTGATCTGACCCTTGGCATCTCCTGATTGAGCCGTCAGGACGACATCCTGAACCTTGGTCGGTGCAACAAATTGGAAGGCAAACGCTCCATCCTCTGTCTGTTGCTCCTGTGGTGTCACCTGCCCTGCTGTTGCTGTGGCGGTGACGATCGTATCATTCTCGACTGGATTGTCATAGAGATCGTAGACCGTGCCGCTGAGTACCTCTGTTCCACCAACGACCAGAGGTGAAGCGGCTTCGAGTCGCAGATGATCCGGAAGACCTGCAATGAACTCGACACTGGCCTCTGCCGTCCGAGTATCGACTTCATCCTGATACTCTGTATCCTCAGAGATGACCTTCAGCGCAACCGTTTCTTTGACATGATCACTGACTTCAATGATCCCTTGGCCCTGATCATCGCTGTCCAGCTCCAGAGTGTCGGCTTGTACATTCACGCTTTCGCTCTCTATGTGCACGCGGGCATTGGCAGGCAATCCGTAGTCATCGGTCACTTTTACATGAAGCTCGGCGGTTTCTGTGACACGCACCTTGGATTGTGGCACATTCACTTCCAGATGGGTTGCTTCGTGTAAGGCCGAACCTGTCTCGAAGGAGTATGTAAACGTCGCATTATTCGAACTATTTTGGTCATTTTGCATGTCTGCCTTGAGGCTGAGACTGACTGTGATGGTACTGTAGCGCGGCAAGGTACCCGGCTCGACTTGGATCACCTGCTTTTGTTTGTCATAGCTGCTTGGTACAGCTTGTCCATTGATGCTAAGCTCATAAGCACCCCTCTCCAATTGATTGCGGAAACGGGCAAAATTCTTGTCTGCCGCATCCAAAGTCAGCTGGATGCTCGCATCTGGACGAACCCCTTCTGCTCCTGCCTGCGGGGTTACAGCGGCAATCGGGAGTCTGGTTTGATCTTCTTTGGCGTATTCAGCCGCAGCATAGACTGGTGCAGAATAGTAGGGGCTTAGGGTCGGGATACAGATGCTTGCAACCAACCCCATGACTAAAGTCGTGTGTTTCAATCTTTTTTTCACATTTTCTCCTCCTTATGATATATGTATAAAGTTATGGAATACTCCTATTTTACCATAAATTTTATATATCAGATGTAAATATTGAATAAATTTACCTACTCGTCAATAAATAAACACTGTGCCCAAGTAGACACAGTGCCTATTTCCTATCACCCATGATTTGGTCATAACGATAACAGATAACGTCGAGCATACCTTCGATTAGTCGTCGAAGAATACGCTAATCAAGAACAGGATGATAATGATCCAGATGATGCTCTCGAATCCGTCCCCAAAGAATCCCTTATGGCCACGGCTCATGGCTCATACCCCCTCTCAATCGCTACTAACAAACTATGTGGGTATGAGCATGCGTGTATGGACACCTGTTCTTATTTGCATAAAAAAGGGCAAAAAAATAAACCATCCGGGGGAACATGCTCTTGTCCATGATACAGGCAAGCTGTTCCCCGGTGGTTTCTCTCCAGGTTCTCTCTCGTTTTCTCTATCTGAGTGCTGTCCGTATTGCGATGACCCTTATCCTTTGGTTCCGCCTGAAGTAAGGCCAGAGATGAGGAAGCGTTGGGCCAGCAAGAATACGATCAGGATAGGCAAGGTTACGATAATCGCACCAGCGGACATGTAGTGCCAGTCAGTACGGAACTGGTTGACGAACTGCTGCAGACCGATTGGCAGGGTATACATGCTCTCGGTAGTCATGAACGTCAGGGCGATCAGGAACTCATTCCAAGCCGTTATGAACGAAAAGAATGCAGTGATCGCAAGACCAGGCAACGCCAACGGCAATACGATACGCCAGAACGTGCCAAACGGTGACAGACCATCTACACGGGCTGCTTCTTCCAGCTCATATGGAATCGTATCGAAGAAGTTTTTCAGCATCATCACGCAGAAAGGTACCGCGACTGTAGAATACGCGAGAATCAGACCGAGATAGCTGTTGAGCAGACCCATGCTGTCAACGATTTTGTACAGCGGAATAACCAAAAGCGACCCTGGAAACATCTGGGTCAGCAGGAAGCTGTAGTTGACCATGTTTTTCCCGATAAATTTGAAACGGGACAACGCATACGCCGCTGTGGCAGACAAAAACACACCTAAAATCGTGGTCAACACCGCAATAATGACACTGTTCGTCAGCCAGGTCAGGAACATCCCGTTATTGGCGGTAAGCACATGTTCATAGTTGCTTGTGGTGAATTCATTGGGGATAAAATTGATATCGGTTGAGCCAGCGAAGATCTCTTGTTCCGTCTTGAAGCTGGTGGACAGAATCCAGACAACCGGACCGACAGCGATGATTGAGGCGATAACCAACAGAACGTGTACCCACCAATTTTTCGCTTTGCCCATTAGTAGTAAACCCCCTCGTTGCTGTTTGCCTTGGTCATTTTGCTATGGAAAATGGAGAAGACGACCAAGAAGGAGAGAATCACAACACCATAGGTGGATGCCACACCGAAGTTCCAGTTCTGGAAGGCTTCACGGTACGCATAGGTGACGAGAATCTCCGTAGAACGGACAGGGCCGCCACGAGTAACGAGATAGATGATGTTAAACATATTGAAGGTCCAGATGACACCAAGCATAGTCGCCGTAGCCGCTACCGGACGTAAAAGCGGCAGGGTGATATTCCAGAATTGCTGGAAGGCAGATGCCCCGTCTACTTTTGCCGCCTCGTACAGGGAGGTCGGGATGGACTGCATACCGCCGAGCAGTGTTACCATCATGAAGGGAACCCCTACCCAGACGTTGACGATGATGACAGAGGTCATCGCCCAGAAGCTGTCACCCAGCCATGGAATGGTTGGCAGGCTGAGCTTAGTCAGTAACAGGTTTAAGAGACCGTATTTTTCGTTGTACATCCAAGTCCAAGAGAACGCGCTGACGAAGGAAGGCACGGCCCAAGGAACCATCAGAAGCATACGGTAAATCCCGCGGCCCTTGATCTCACGGTTCAGCAGAAGTGCAAGCCCCAGCCCAATCACAAAGTGGAAAAATACGTTGACGAACGTCCAGATCATGGTCTGGATCAACACGTCACGGAACACAGACTCAGGTGCGGCAATCGATGCAAACAGATCTGTATAGTTTTTGAACCCGATGAACTCCCAGGTCGGTGGTGCAAATTTACTGCCCATGTTGTATTGTCCCATGTCGGTGAAGCTGTACATGACGCCTTGGATGAGCGGATAGAACACCAGCAGGGCCATCACGATGATAACAGGAGCAAGGAACATGTAAGCGATCCATGTATGGTTGCGATTCACGCTTGACTCGCCTCCTTTTTTCTTGAAAATTTTGTAAATTACTTTTATTCGCTGAAATGGAGAGAAGGGTAGAGAAGCCTGTGGCCTCTCCCCCTACTCTCCTGCTTATGGGTTACGACTGATTACTTTTTGAGAAGTTGTGCCCAAGCTTGTGCTACAGAATCGAGCGCTTGCTGCGCGGATTTTTCGCCTTTGAAGAACGCTTGGAATTCTGGAGTGAATGCAGTGTAGATTTGGCCGCCTTCTGGAATAACTGGACGGTTGGTTGCATTCTCGATGACTGGTTTGTAATCAGAGATGATGCGGTTGCTCTTCACGTCGTCCAGCTCGTAAGCGGACTTACGGGTTGGCAGAAGACCATTTCTCACAGCGAATTTCGCTTGGTTTTCTTTGGCGTTGATGAACTCGATTACTTTATAGGAAGCATCCTTCACTTTGGAACCAGCGTAGATGACATAACCGTGACCACCTACAGGAGAACCGGTTTTGCCTTCTGGACCTGCTGGGATTGGTGCGATCCCGAAGTTGTTCTGATCTTTGAACTGCTCCCCTTTGAGGATGTCAGCAGTTGCCCATGGACCGTTGAGTACCATTGCCGCACGGCCGGTTTGGAATGCTTTCATTTGGTTGCTGTATTCGTTGGTTGCGTCGAATTCATTCGGGAATACCTTGTCTACGTCGCGCAGTTCTTTGAGGAACTCAAGACCTTTGACAGAACCTGGAGTGTTGATCAGGATTTCTTTGTTGTCATCGATCAGGCCGCCGCCGAATGCCCACATGAATGGTTGGAACCAGTACGCATCGGTTACACGGTAGTAGAAGCCCCATTTGTCTTCAGCAGGTTTGGAGAGCGCTTTTGCCACGGTGCGGAACTCTTCCATGGTTTTTGGCGGTTCGTTGAAGCCTGCGTCAGCAAGCAGCTTTTTGTTATAGAGAAGAGCAAGCGCATCGGTTACTTGTGGAACAGACCAAGTCTTGTCGTTCCATTTGGAGTAACGAAGCGGTGCATCGAGGAAATCGTCTTGATCTTTGAAATAGTTATCCAATGGTTCCAAGAGACCGAGTGCTGCGAACTCAGGAGTCCAGGCGATCTCAGAACGGAGGATGTCCGGGCCGTTACCAGCTTGTGCAGCGGTACGGAATTTGTTTTGTGCACCCTCGAATGGAATGGTTTCGAGCTGTACTTTGATGTCTGGATTTGCTTTTTCGAATTCTCCGATGATTTCTTTCATGGTGACGGTTTCTTCTGGGTTCATCGTGCTCCAGAAGGTTACTTTTACAGGACCGCCTGCTGCTTGTTCGCCGCCTTGTTCAGCCGCCGGAGCTGCGCCATTGGAACCGCAACCTGCGAGAATGCTGCCGAACAGAGCCATGGTAGCTACCACGTTGAAAGTCTTTTTCATGTTCATGAGTCAAACCCCTTTCTCTACTTGGTGAGATCAATCTCGTAATGGAAAGCACGCTGGTTCACCCTGATTATTCCGAGCTGCATGATGCAAACGGTTGCACAAATCCTCTAAAAATATTCGGGAGTGACAATCGCGCAAACGTTTTCACGAATAAGAGAAGAACAAACGCCCTTTGATTAACTTTATCCTACACTACATTTTCAAATTAGGAAACCGTTTGCATTGAACGAAAATCGGCTTTTATTCTTGTTTATTCTTCTTTATCTCTCACTATCTGCTTATTAGTCTGATTTTCTTTAAATATCTTGGATTTATATCTTTTCATAAAATACTTGAAAACGTTATCATATGCCGTATGAATTTTCATAAAATCGCTTCAATAGGTTTACAAGCCTGTTATTTTTCACTATGATGAAGAAAAAACGTTTGCACTTGCGCGGTTTGGGAGGTACTTTACATGTCATCTGCTACCATTAAAGACGTGGCAAAGCTTGCCGGGGTCTCTCCTTCTACGGTGTCACGTGTGCTGTCCCAACATCCCAAAATCAGTCCTGCTACCGTCCGCAAGGTAAAAGAAGCGATGGAGACACTCGGTTATCACCCGAACATCATGGCGAAAAGTCTCGTATCCAAAAGCACCCAGACGCTTGGGCTGGTTTTACCCCGTTCCGCTGAAGAGTTGTTTATCAATCCCTTCTTTTCGGAAGTACTGCGTGGGATGCTGGCATATGCCAACACGGCTAAATATGACCTGTTGATGTCTTCGGCTCATTCACAGCAAGAAGAATTGGAAGCGGTTAACCGAATGGTGATGGGGCGTCGCGTCGATGGGATCATCCTGATGGCTCCCCGAAAATCAGACCCGATTGTCGACCGGCTGCGAGAGCATGACTTTCCGTTCGTTCTATTAGGACGTTCGGTTGATTATGATGATGTGCTGTGTGTCAACAACGACAACAGGAAAGCAGCCTATGACGCAACCAATCATCTAATTGAACAAGGTCATACCCGCATCGGTTATGTGAGCGGCCCGCCTGATCTGGTCGTCTCTGAGGACCGTCTGGCTGGATATCGGGAAGCGCTTGCAGAAGCGAATCTCCCCTGCAACCGCGAATGGCTCGTCGGTACAGAGATACTGGAGAAAAGCGGCTTTCATGCGATCTCTCTGGTGATGAATCTGCCGGAGCGGCCGACTGCTTTTGTCATCGCAGACGATGTGGTGGCGTTCGGATTGATCCGGGAGCTGTACCAGGCTGGACTCTCTGTTCCGCAGGATGTCTCTATCGTCAGCTTCAACAATATCGTGATGTCAGAATTGAGCAATCCGCCGATCAGTACGATTGACATCGGCATCTATCACCTCGGTTATCTCACGGTTCAACAGTTGATCCGTAAAATATCAGGTGAAGCCATTACGCAACCACAGATTACGGTTCCACACCGATTGATCGTCCGCGGTTCATCAGTTCGATCTCATAAGTAACTCTCATCCCCTTGTGCTCCAAGGGGATGTTTGCAAACATGAAAGGAGTTTTATAACAATATGAAATGTTCACCTGTAACTAACAAGCCGTATCTCAATGATGCGATCATCGGCAATTCTTCCATGCTGGCTGCACTTGGCACCAGCGGCGAAATCCACCGTCTGTGGTGGCCGCACGTAGATACCCCGCAGCACATCGAGAAAATCCGTGCCGGTATCCTGCTCCATGACGCTCATCAAACCGTCTGGCTCGATGAAGCCTCCGAGTGGACACACGAGCAAAGCTATCTGCCAAAAACCAATGTGCTGGTTAGCAAAGCCACCGGAACCAAGCTCCCGCTGACCGTTCAATCCACTGATTTTGCCGTACCTGACAAGGATCTTCTGGTGCGCCACTATGAATTGACCAACACTTCTGATGCGCCTGTCTCTTTGCAATTCATCTACTATGCCAACCTGACGATCTGTGAGAACCGCCTCTACAATACGGTTACATTTGAACCAAAAATCGACGGTTTGCTGTTCTTCCGTCACCAGTATGCTTTTGCGCTTTCTGGTGCAAACGTTTGCGCTGGTTACACAGCAAAGAACGCTCTAGAAGAGGCTGAAAAGGGTGCATTGAGCGGTGTTGTGATTGACATGGGTACAGATGGTGCGCTCTCCTATCAGGTAGAGATCGAGCCGGGTGCTACTGTCTCTCTGCCGATCTATCTGGCTTGCGGTACGACACTCGCTGAAGCGACTGCCGCTATGGAGGAAGCAAAATCGGAGTCTGTCGGTCACTGGCTCACCCAGACCTCTCAATACTGGACCAATTATGTGAATGAGCTGACAGGCAAAAAACCTGTCACTACAGATGATACACGGATCACCGAAATCTATGAGCGTTCCCTGCTCGTCTTCAAGCTGATGTCTGACAGCCAGACAGGCAGCGTGATTGCCGCGCCTGAGTTCGACGAAGCCTTCACTCGTTGCGGTGGCTATGCGTTCTGCTGGGGTCGTGATGCGGCGTATATCACGACTGCGTTCGACCGTGCAGGCTTGAGTGATCTGACCCGCGACTTCTATCGTTGGGCTCTGATCGCACAAGATGCTGACGGTTCCTGGCAGCAACGCCACTACCATGACGGCCGCCTCGCTCCATCCTGGGGTCTGCAAATCGACGAAGGTGCCTCCATCCTCTGGGGGATGTACCAGCACTATCTCGCAACAGGCGACCGTTCTTTCCTCGAAGAAGTATGGACAGCCGTCGAAAAAGGAACTACCTTCCTGCTCAACTTCCTTGACGCCGAAACGGGTCTGCCACTGCCTAGCATGGACCTGTGGGAAGAGCGTGCAGCCGAGCATACCTACTCCTCTGCCGCGGTATTCGGCGGCATCACAGGCGCTGCCTCCATCGCGCAAGAGCTGGGCAAAACCGAGCTGGCCGACGCGTGGAACCAAGCAGCCGCGAACCTGAAAGACTCCATCCTCACCCATACCGTGCGTGAAGACAATACGTTCTACCGTGGCGTGAAGCTGGCTGTCAACGAAGAGACTTACAACCGCGCAGAAGCAGCAGGCAAAAAAGTCTACAAGGTGACGGATGAAAAAGGCTATGTGCGCCACAATCAGTATTTTGACGAAATCTATGACATCAGCCTAATCGGGGTAACGGTCCCATTCAACCTGATCGATGCCAATGATCCTCGTGCAGCCGCAACCGCTGATGCGATCGAGCGTACCTGCACCTCGCCAAAAGTAGGCGGCATCCGACGTTATGAGGATGACCCATACATCGGCGGTAACCCTTGGATTCTCACTACCCTCTGGCTCGCTCAGTTCCGTATCCTCCAAGGCCAATACGATGAAGCGAAAAAGCATCTGGAGTGGGCTGTGACACATGCGACCTCCCTTTCCCTGCTGCCTGAACAGATTGATAAGGAGACGGGTGAGACGGCATGGGTTGTGCCGCTGACTTGGTCTCATGCGATGTTTGTGCTGACGGTGCATATGTTGCAGGATGCAGGACAGTTGTAATTTACTGGTAAATACTTCTTTTCAAAAGGCTGTCGACGCTTTGGGGTCGGCAGTCTTTTTTTGGGTTGCTCCGGCAGGAGCGTGGGGTAGCGTGGAGGAGCGTGAGGAGCATCTGTTTTCCAGTCGCCTTTCCCTCTCTTCGTTCGGCCGGTCTCCTTACAAACAGATGCTCCTCACGCTCTTCCAGCAGTTGGTTATATAACTGAAAAAAACTACGGTTCCCTTCTTGCTCATGCCTCTTTCGAACCTCAGCAACTCTCCCCAAAATTCAACCTAACTAAACTCACTAAGATGACCAGGTAGCCTTTTCCTCTGTTCATAATAGAAAAAGATTGCCCTCCCTATCTGCGTGAAGCCAGCGGGAAAGCAATCTGTCTGCATGAACTTAATTTCTCTAGCAGTCCATACTTTTTATATGATTGATCAACTACTTCCGGATCAGCTCGAAGCTGTCGAACGCTGCCCAGTTATTTGCGTTGGCGTCGTTCCAGACTCCCACTTCGATCTGGCCGCTGGTGACATTGATATTGTCGATGGTGTATGGCGTCCAGTTGGTTACCGGATTCGTCCCGACCTCTGCTGTCAGCTCGGCACCGCCGTAATCTTTGGCGAACAGGCGAAGCGTTTTTTGTCCGCCGCCGGAGCGCACCCATCCGCTGATTTTGTACGTCCCATTTGGTACCGTCTTGATCTGGCTGGTCAGTTGCTGATAGGCAGACGCAGAATAGTGGGTCAGCTTATACGTCCCGATGTATGGATAGTCGGTATCTACCTTTTGTGCAGATGTCCCGCTGCTCCACTCGGTCCAGCCTGTTGCATTCCCCGTCTCAAAGCTGGGATTGTTCAACAGATTCGGATTGGAGGCAACCAGCTCAAACTGGTCAAAAGCAGCCCAGTTGCCTGTATTGGCATCATCCCAGACGCCCACCTCGATCTGTCCGTTGGTAACCGTGATGTTATCGATGGTGTATTTCGTCCATTCGGAGATTGGATTCGTCCCGATATTCGCCGTCATCTCCGCACCGCCGTAGCCTTTGGCAAACAGGTGCAGCGCTTTTTGTCCACCTCCGGAGCGTACCCATGCACTGAATTGGTAAGTCCCATTCGGCACAGCTTTCACTTGGCTGGTCAGCTGCTGGTAGCTTCCCGGGGCATAATGGGTCAGCTTGTAATTATCGGTGAAGGGATTATCCATATCCGCTTTCTGTGCGGAGGCCCCGCTGCTCCACTCCGTCCAGCCTGTTGTGTTGCCAGATTCAAAGCTGAAATTGGTCAGCTTGTTGGGAGTCGTACCTGTGCCAGCACGCGGCCATTTGTACGTACCGACCGTCTTGGCTGGCAGGGTGGCGACGATCTCCTGCCCTTCTGAGACGATCTTGAATTTCTGTGCATTGGCCGTCTGATTAACCACAACGGTAACGATGGTATTGTCCAGATTTAAGAAGGCCACATTGGTCACCGATGCAGATGAACCATAGTTGCTGGAGATCCGCTCCGCCCCTGCCTTGACGAACTTGGAAAATTGACCGGTCAGGTAGTACTCAGGAGCCGCCCAGTAGTTGTCATAGGAGCTGGCACTCTGTATAAGCATGGTCGTGTTGGGCGTGCCAGTCCATTGTTCAGGGGCAATGTTGCTGTCTAGCATCGTCGCCCACGCATTATAGCTGATCGCCCAATTGCGGAAGTATTGTGCGATACGGTCTGCCCCTGCTGTCCCCCACACAGAGCGCTCGGAGAGGAGCACATTTTTATTGTAGCTGTTGTGAATCTCGGTCATCGTTCCCGGTGAACCTGCATAGTCGTGAAAAGCTATGGCGTCGACGGCAGCATTGGCGGCAGAGTCATTGAGGATCGTCGGCACGTAGTTCCAGGCATCGCTGAAATTGTGACCATACGTCCACAGCTTAGTTCTGACCGTATTGGCATCCAGTTCTTTTTTGATCGCGGTCACCAGCTGGCGCTCTTGGTCAGGTGTCAACAGCATACTTGGATAGTCGGGGGCCGCATACAGCGGTTCGTTCTGAATCGTCATCGCATAGATCGGAATTCCCTGTGCCTGATAAGCTTGAATCGCCTTCCGATAGTAGGTCGCCAGATTCGGGATATACGATGACAGCAAGCGCCCTCCGATCAGACTTTTGTTATCCTTCATCCAAGCAGGGGCACTCCAAGCGCTTGCAAAAATCTTGATGTTCGGATTAATTGCCAATGCCTGCTTGAGCGTCGCGATGATGTTATAATCGATGTCTTTCTGAATGGAGAAATGGGTCAGGTTCGGGTCAGACTGCCCAGTCGGCATATCGTCATAGGTGTAGAATGGTCTCCCGGTAAAATCAGCCGTACCAAAACAGATCCGGATCAGGTTCATTCCCGCGCCATTCACCGGATCGACCAGCTTGCGGAGCACTTCCTCCCGTTTTACCGGAGTCATCCGGGAGATGTTATAGATCGTCGATTCCTCCAGCGATGTGCCCACCCCCAAGATACTCTGGAATTGCACCGCCGGATCAACATAAATCGTAGTCGCCTGTGTCGAAGTCTGACTGGTGACACTGATGTCCGCCTGTCTGCTCAACGTATACGGAATTGGCATCGGGGCGCTGAACCACGCGCAGTCTTGTGGGTTCTTTTCGGAGCTGAAGTAGACCTCTGCGGACGATGCGGCTGACACTCCCGATCCACCTGAGGTCAGCCCGATTGAGACGGCCAACAGCCCTGCTGCGGTCGTGACGGCGGTCTTGCGAATGGTCATAGTAAAACCTCCCTCTACCCTCTAATGTAATCGCTTACACATTGTGGGACGGTAATGAGCCCCACATGAACAGGCGCGAATGGTTTCATTGTAAAGGATGGGCGGGAGATGGATAATGTGTGAAAATTGCGATAAGGTTTGTATTTTTTAGGATTTTGGTGGTGGTTGTGAATTCATAGAGGAAAAATATCAGCAGCTACTGTCGCCGCCTGAGTGCCCACCGATTACGCCATGCCTGTAAGCCGAGTAGGATGTGGTAATAGAGCAGTGCTGCTATTATGCCTACTTGTGCGATCTCAAGGTCCTCATAGCTTGGGAGTTTACCTTTGGCAAGTATGAAGAAGTAAAGGATGATCGTTACCGCTCCGAATGCAGCATAGAAGAACACATACAGCAGGTAATCCGGTAATTTATCTGGCATGGAGAATTTATGTACCAGCATATCGATCAGCCATGACGATGGAATTCCAAAGAAGAGAAAGCCAGGGGTCATATAAAACATAAAGAACCCAAAGAGTGACGAAAAGGTCGGGTCGTACGATCGGGATGGATCAGGTTGTAAGTGATTCAGATATGATCCGATCGCCCAGAACAAACTCACCACAACCGAGGACAGAATCGCGGTAACCAATTTGAATAACATGGCAGAACACCTACTCTCTATAGAAGATTCAGACTCCATTCTCCTCACAGAAAAAGCAGAAGCCCACATCCGCTGGAACTCCTGCCTCCTCCTACTCATTCTATTGTTCTCTGCCTTCCTGCCCCTTCAAATACCCGTTCAAATGCTCTGGCAGGTGGTCGCGGATATACTGCTGCAGCTCCTCATAAAACGCTTGATTACAGGCCATGATGCTGCTCTTCTGATCAAAAGGAAGCGGTCTGCCGCTCATCTGTGTCACCTTACCCCCGGCTTCCTCCACGATAATTCTCGCGGCACCGATATCCCAGGCGTTGAGCTGCATGCTGACATAGCCGTCCAGTCGCCCTGCAGCTACATAGGAGATCTCCAAAGCGGCACTGCCTAAGAGACGCATGCCGCGCACTTTGGCTGCCAGCTCCTTGATGATGACGTCGATGCCCATCTGCTCGGCCCGTTTGTTCCAGAAGACGCTGGTGCACAGGATCGCTTCCTCCAGCTTCACACGGCGGTCCAGCTTGAGCCTGCGTTCATTCAAGAAAGCACCCTCCCCCTTGGAAGCGTGAAACATCTCATCCCGAGATGGATCATAGACGACGCCGACGATCCCCTCGCCTTTGTAGTAAAACGCGATGGAGACAGAAAAATTGATCTGTTGATGGACAAAATTGGTCGTACCGTCAATCGGATCAATAATCCAAAGGCAATCATACAGGCTCGGATCTTTGGTGAACGTGCTCTCCTCACCTAGAATCCCATGGTCTGGAAACTGCTCCAGAATCATATCGATGACCATCTGTTCCACTTCTTTGTCCACAGCGGTTACGAGGTCAGAAGCGGAGGTTTTGTACTCCACCTCAAACGATTCGTTCATTCTCTTCAGACTCAATTCGCCCGCAGCTTTTGCACATTTCATCGCAAGCTCTTTGACAGCTTCTATTTGAAACGGTTGCAAAGATATCGCCACCCAACCCAGACTTTTCCCCTAGTGTACCATAAAAATTACCAAGATACACGCAAAAGGAGGCTCCATTTCCTGTTAGGAGCCTCCTGTCAAACCAATCAACAGCAGCGGTTGATGCCACCACTCTCGTATCGGTTTTTCAATGCGTACATATAGTATTCTTTCTCCGACAGCGGGAATTCACCCGGCTTGGCATGGTTTTTGTGCCAGTGCTGCAGGTAGCGGTCGTAGTCCGGCATGCCGAAGATGGTCTTGATCGCGGAACTGAGCTTGCGCAGCTGCATCCGAAGCATTTTGAGGCGATATCTCATCATGCTACGTGATGTCCGCCGCCGTAGATGTCATCCCCTTTGGAGAGCACATACGGAGATTCTTGCAGCTCATATTTTTTGCCGCGCATCACACCGACCCAGACGCGAATCCCATCGAGGATAACCGCTACCGTGATGACAAGGAAGATTCCGCAGACGATGGCGTCGACTTGGTCGTTGAAGATCATCTTCTGAGCCGCTTCGATCGTTTTTACACCCTTCGGCAGCTCGCCCGCATCAAGTGTTTTCTGGAAAGCTTCTGCATGGGACAAGAAGCCGATCTTTGGATCTGGGGAGAAGATTTTCAGCCACGCCGCATACAGAGTAGCCGTAGACAGCCACGCCATTGGCACGATGGTGACCCATGCGTAAGCGGCTTTGCCCATTTTGAAAATAAGCGTGGTTCCTACCACGAACGCGATCGCGGCAAGCATTTGGTTGGCGATACCGAACAGCGGCCAGAGGGTTTTGATCCCGCCAAGCGGGTCAACAACGCCTTGGTAGAGGAAGTAGCCCCAGCCTGCTGAGATAATCGCAGAGCCGATGATGTTACCCGGGAGCCAGTCAACCTGTTTCATTTTTGGAATCACGTTACCAAGGATATCCTGCACCATGAAACGGCCTACACGTGTACCTGCGTCGATGGTGGTCAGGATGAATACCGCTTCGAACAGGATGGCGAAGTGATACCAGAACGCCATCAGTGCTTTACCGCCGAGGATGGTGGAGAAAATGGTCGCCATCCCAATCGCCAGGGATGGTGCACCGCCTGTACGGGACAGGATGGTTTTCTCCCCTACGTCGTTAGCAAGACCGGTGATCATATCAGGTGTGACTGCGAAGCCCCAGCTGGTGATCGTCTGTGCGGCTGTTACTGCATCTGCACCGATCGCCGCTGCCGGTGAGTTAACCGCGAAGTAGAGACCCGGTGTCAGGATACAAGCTGCGATCATCGCCATGATGGCTACCGCAGACTCCATCAGCATCCCGCCGTAACCGATGACAGGTGCATGGGATTCTTTGGCGATCATTTTTGGTGTTGTACCAGAGGATACCAGGGCATGGAAGCCAGATACTGCACCACACGCGATGGTGATGAACAAGAACGGGAACAGCGTACCGGAGAAGACCGGTCCTGTACCGTCGATGAACGAGGTCAGCGCAGGCATTTGCAATGGTGGAAGTGTAAAGATGATACCGACTGCGAGTACCCCGATCGTCCCTACTTTGAGGAAGGAACTGAGGTAGTCACGCGGTGCAAGCAGAAGCCATACTGGCAGGACAGATGCGATAAAACCGTAGATGATGATCATCCAAGCCAGCTGTGTACCAGTGAAGGTGAACATCGCAGCTGTTGTTGGGTTTTGGGCGATTACTTGACCATAGTACAGAGAGATGAACAGCATCACGAGACCGATCAGGGATGCTTCCATAACACGCCCTGGACGCCAGTAGCGCATGTAGACCCCCATAAAAAGAGCAATCGGCAACGTCATGAAGATCGTAAAGGTAGCCCACGGAGATTCCGCGAGAGCGTTTACAACAACTAGTGCTAGTACGGCAATAAGAATAACCATGATTGCCAAAATACCGACCGAAGCAAGCGCACCGCCAACCGGCCCGATCTCTTCTTTTGCGATTTGGCCCAAGCTTTTACCGTTGCGGCGCATGGAGCCAAACAGGATGATGAAGTCTTGTACGGCACCACCGAGAACTACCCCGGCAATGATCCAGATCGTACCTGGGAGATAACCCATCTGAGCGGCAAGAGTTGGTCCGACCAGCGGGCCTGCTCCGGCAATCGCCGCAAAGTGGTGACCGAACAATACCCATTTGTTCGTTGGTACGAAGTCTTTGCCGTCGTTGTTTACTTCGGCAGGTGTAGCCCGTTTATCATCGAGACCCATAATTTTGCGGGTGATAAAACGGCTGTAAAAACGGTAGGCAACCGCATAGGTACAAAATGCTGCTGTCAACAGCCAGAAGGAGTTGACGGTCTCTCCACGGGACAGAGCGAGAGCACCGAATCCAAACGCGCCAAGCACGGCGACGGCTGTCCAGATGAGGATTGAAACTATTCCCTTTTTCATGATGCTACCCCTTTCATGTGAATATTATGAATAGACAGACAGAACTTACACTCCACTTAAACATACAAGCCTGACCGCGATGTAAAAATGAAAATTGTGCGAAAAGTTAAAATTAGTGCATGAACGGTTGATTTTTAGTATTGAAAACGCTTACATCGACCTCGAAATGCAAAGCTGGCATTAAAATCCAAGACGCCGCTTTACCTCTTTCACTGCATTCCGGCTGACTGGCACTTCACTCTGCCGCGCATCCTGCATCACCAAGTGGATCGAGCCTTTGAACCACGGGACAAGCTCCGCTGTTTTGGCCAGATTGACGATAAAAGCACGATGGGTGCGGAAAAACTGGCGGGCAGGCAGACGGCTCTCCAGCTCTTGCAGCGTAAACGAGGTGGCATATTGCTCTTTGTGAGTGAAAATGCTCGCATATCTCCCCTCCACGGTCGCAAACACGATCTCAGATGGATCGATCAGCAGGATTTTGCCGTTCTTCTCAACAGGAATGCGCTTGGGCTGCTGTTCTTGGGAGAGGACATGCTGAATCAGGGAGGCGAGCTGTTGTTCCATTTGTTTGGGATCTAGGGAAGCACCTGTGGCTAAGGAATCATCTGCTGAGACTTGCTGATGGCTCTCAGCCGTGACGTCTACTTGGATGCTGTCAGGTGCAGAATCGTTCTCTCCAGCTTCGTAGTGTGCGTTCTCGAAGCGTTTGCGGACACGCTGAATGGTCTTGTCCAGACGCTGTTCACTGAATGGCTTGACGATATAGTCGGTCGCCTCCAGCTCAAATGCACGGACAGCATGAGCCTCGTAGGCGGTGGCGAACACGATAACCGGCCGCTTTTCCATCTGATTGACCAGTTGTTCAGCCACCTCCACTCCGTCGCGGTCGTGCAAATGGATGTCGAGGAAGACCAGATCGGGCTTGGCTTCCGGGATCAGCTCCAGCGCTTCGGTGCCACTGGAAGCTTCTCCGATCACCTCTAGATCCGAAAATTGTTCGAGCAGATAGCGCAGCTCGGCGCGTGCAGGCATTTCATCATCCACGATGAAGACGTTGAGCATGGTTGTTCACTCCTATCGGCAAAGTGATGGTACAGGTGGTACCTGCTCCTTTTTCGCTATGTATAGTGAGATCATACGGGGCACCATAAATCGATTGGATGCGCCCTCGCACATTGGTCAGTCCAATCCCACTGAAGCGGCGTTTTCCTGAAGGGGTCCCCTCCGGCTTGACGGCAAAGGGATCGCAATCCATCCCGACTCCATCATCAGAGACGGTCAGAACAAGGGTATGTGAATCGATCTCGCGGGCAGAGATGGTGACAGTCCCTCCCTCCCTCTTGGGTAACAGTCCGTGCTTGATCGCATTCTCGACAAGCGGCTGGATGATCAATCCCGGAACGAGCACATGCTCCACTCCTGGCTGAATGTCATAGGCCACATGGAGCTTGTCGCCAAAACGCGCCCGCTCGATCGCCAGATATGCTTCGACATGCTCCAGCTCCTCTGACAGAGAGACATACCCGCCACTCTGGTGCAGATTGCGGCGGAAGTAGTCAGAGAGGTAGATCAGCAGTTCACGGGCTTTTTCCGGGCGGATGCGGATGAAGGAGACGATCGTATTGATGGCATTAAACAAAAAATGCGGATTGATCTGAGCGTAGAGTGCCCTGATCTCGGCATCGGCAAGCAGACGGGACTGACGTTTCAGCTCAGCGACCTCCAGCTGGGTGGAGATGAGTTCCCCCAGACCCCGTACCAGCTCCAGATCAACCGGAGAAAGCTTCCGGGTATGATCCTGATATAGCTTGAGGACCCCCACTACTTCCCCTCTTCTTTTGAGGGGGACAAGAATCGCAGAGCGCAGGGCACAGTTACGCACCTGGCAGCCGATCTCCTCTTTGCTTGCCGCGATTTTGATTTCTTTGGTCTCTATGACCTCGCGAGTAGCTTCGGTGGCGATCTGCTTTCCTGGGATGTGATGGGACGAGCCGATTCCCACGTGACTCAGCACCTCATTGATATCGGTGATGGCGACTGCTGCACAGCGGATGGAACGCAGGATCTCGTGGGCTACTTTTTCCGCTGATTCACGGGTCAACCCGTCGCGCAGGAAGGTCACGGTCTTATCCGCGATCCGAAGCGTCCGCTGGGCTTGCAGTGCTCCAATCTGGTCTTCCTCTGACTTGACCAGATCAACGATGATAATGAAGACAGCCACCCCAACCGAGTTGACCACCGACATCGGGATACTGATCACCTCGACCAGCTCCAGCACCTTGGTATACGGATAGGCGACCAATAGCAAAATCCCCATCTGCACCCATTCGGTAAAAAAACCGACCCACAGGGCAACGACCCAATTGACCTCCCGATGCTGTTTCCGATACGCCCGAAAGACCCAGCCCGCAATAAACCCGTGCGCCATCGTAGCGATCCCGGCCGCCAAGCCTGTATAACCACCCAACGCATAGCGGTGAATCCCTGAGATAAACCCAGTGGCAACCCCAACCCACGGGCCTGCTAAGAGTCCAGCCACAACCGGCCCCATGGCACGTGAACTGGCGATCGCCCCATCATAAGGGATCCCGATATGCGTCGCAAAAATAGAAAAAGAGGAAAAAATAAAGACCATGATCAGCTTGTCCCGCCATGTGGCACGCTCATTCAGTACGCGGCGAACCGCTCTGATCCGTGTCAACAGGAACGCCGCCATAATCAAGATCGCAGCTCGCTCGGTTAAAAGAATCATCAAAGGATGCAGGAAGATCAACTCCTCACCCACCTCCTTTTGGTTTTGATGCATCTACCATTTTCGATACTGTTACTATTATTCGCTTTTGTCACATTTTGGTCAAGAAAAAAGACACCGTCTGATCGGTGCCTTACTCTACACGAAAGCCGATGGACTCTGTCTCAGGCGATTCTGCGCTGCTCTGAGAGCCTGTGTTAGTGTTGAAGCCTGCTTGTGGATCGGTTGTCTGTGGATGTGGTGTGTCGATCTCCACTTCTGGACGGTCTACATACGGGATCTCTTGCGGGGTATCAATCTGCGGGACTTCTACCATGTTCTGCTGATTCATTTCCATCTTCTCTACCTCCTGTTGGCTCATCGATCCCCTATAGCTTTCCCGAGAAATCATCCCTTCATCTATTGGAGGAAAAAATGGAAAACGGCCTGCTTCTCCAAGAAGGAAAAGCAAACCGTTTAGATATGGTGCTAAGCAGTTGATTAGAGGTTACCGCGGCGCTCTTGCTCGCGCTCCAGTGCTTCGAAGAGAGCTTTGAAGTTACCGTCGCCGAAGCCTTTGGAGCCTTTGCGTTGGATGATCTCAACGAACAGGGTTGGACGGTCTACGATTGGCTTGCTGAAGAGCTGCAGCAGGTAGCCTTCGTCATCACGGTCAACGAGGATGCCCAGTTCTTTAAGCTTGTTCAGGTCTTCTGGGATTTCACCGACGCGGTCAGTCAATTCTTCGTAGTAGGTATCTGGTACATGGAGGAAGTCTACTCCATTGTCACGCAGAGCGGATACGGTTTTGACGATATCGTTGGTCAGGAGTGCGATATGCTGTACGCCTGGTCCTTTGTAGAACTCCAGGTACTCTTGGATTTGGGATTTGCGTTTGCCTTCTGCCGGTTCGTTGATTGGGAACTTGATGCGGCCGGTACCGGAAGACATTACTTTGGACATCAGCGCAGAGTATTCAGTGGAGATGTCGTCGTCTTTGAAGTTTTGGGTAGCAGTGAAGCCCATTACTTTTTCGTAGTAAGAAACCCACTCGTCCATCACTTCAACGTTACCTACAATGTGGTCGATACCGATCAGGCCGGTACCTTCGCCTTTTACAGGTGCTTCGTACGCTTCGAAGCCTGGGAAGAATACGCCTTTGTAGTCTTTACGCTCGATGAAGGAGTGAACGGTGTCACCATAGGTACCGATGATTGCTTTTTTGATGGTACCGAACTCATCGGTGTACTCGGTTGGCTCTTGGATTGGGATCGCACCGCGGGAGATCGCTTCGCGGTATGCCTGTTCACAGTCTTCTACGCGGAGCGCGATATCTTTTACACCTTCGCCGTGTTTTTTCACGAAGTCAGTGATTGGATGTTCATCGGTAAGCGCGCCGGACAGAACGAGGCGCAGGTGGTTTTGCTTGAGTACATAAGACACTTTATCGCGGGAACCAGTCTCAAGACCTGCATATGCATAAGCCTCGAAGCCGAACGCTTTAGTGAAGTAGTGCATCGCTTGTTTCGCGTTGCCTACATAAAGTTCCAGGTAATCCCAGTCTTGAATTGGAAAGAAATCAGTTGCCATTATGTCACCCTCCAGAATTCGTAATTTCAGAACTTATTGAAATGCTTTCTTAATTCAGAGATTACATTGAAACCGCTTTCCTCGCAAGAATCCCTAGTGAAGCTTAAACGCTTTTCATTAATAAAGACCATCGTTTCAGCATTGACCACGCATCAAATCAAGATAAATTGGCAAAAGTAGGAATATGAATTTTTATTTCCACAGGGGGTATCAGTCCGTGTATCCATCCTCTACCCAAAGCATGTCAGCCGAGCTGCAACGCTTGATCAATCAGCTCCAGCAGCACGAACGTAATCAGAGCAATACCCTGCGCAATCTTGCCAACCAGCTTCAGAACCTCGCCTCCATGGAAAATCAGACGATGACCCTGCTGCAGCAAATCCATCAGCTCAGCAATCAGCTGGCATTCGAGGCGATGCGGCATAGCAGCGGCAGCATCACCACAAGCGGTACCACCAACCAGCCACAGACGGCGACCTCGTCGTTTCAGCCTGAGCAGCATTTGACCGGAAATCCAGCGGGCGGCAATCTGACGGGTCTTGCTGGTCAGGTGAACCCGATCCCTCAGATGAATCAGGTTGTTGGTCAGCCTCACTCGTTCCATCCGGTGAATACGGTCGGACCGATTAGTTCGTTGAATCCGCTGAATCAGTCGGGGCAAATCAATCCGTTGAATCCATTCAATCAAGCTGGTCAATCCGTGCAAGGGCAACTCCCTACTTTGAACACAGCCAATCCGATGAGCCAGCACAGCTCACTGTCCCAGTCGAATCAGGTGAATCCTCTTAATCCGTTATCGCAGACACAGGCCAATCGGCTGAATCAGAACCAGCCAAGTACTCCTTTGGCCCAACCGACCTATGATCCCAACGTGGGTGCGTTTCAATTCGAACCGCCAGAATCTTAATCCTTCGCTACCCCATCCTATGCGGTCATCACCACAAGCAACACCGTAGGTCAGAGATCAACCCGGTGAATATGAAAAGGCACACGATGCGAACCGTGTGCCTTTTGGCTGTTGTCTATGCTTGTTTTTCCTGTAAGATGGTAGGTAGAAAAGATAGGGAAATAACAGGAGGAATCTGGGATGAATCAAGAATGGAATGATGAAGTCGTCAAGAAATGGAATAAAAACGCGGAGCAATGGGATCGGGACAGTATCGAAATGTGGGATACCGGTAGCCGTAAGACGATTCTTCCGCTGTTAAAGCAACTGGTGTCGACTGCTGACGGCACGATTCTAGATGCTGGCTGCGGCGCAGGATATGGCAGTTGGAAGCTGGCACGGGATGGTTATCGGGTAATTGGTGTCGATATTTCCCAAGAAATGATTCAATATGCCAAATCCCGTCCAAGCGAAGGTCTTTCGCTCGAATTCCGTGTCGGCGATGTCGGTCGGTTGTCTTTGACGGATGAAGAGGCGGCGGGGATTTTATCTATTAATGTCGTGGAATTCACTGAATCACCGCTGGATACCCTGTTGGAATTCCGCCGCGTGTTGAAACCTGGCGGCATGCTGCTGCTCGGAATTCTCGGACCGACAGCCGGCCCCCGTGCGTACAGCTTCCCTCGTCTGTATGGAAAACCAACGATTCAAAATACGATGATGCCATGGGAAGCCAAGCAGTTGGCTGAGGAAAACGGCTACGAGCTAGTCTCCGAGCACCCGGTCTACAAGGAAGGTGTCACCGATGAGATCGCAGAACAATTAGATCCGTTGCTGCGGGAAGCTGTCAGTTTCTTGACCGTTTTTGTCCTTAGAAAAGTAGATCAACCGTAAAGCTTACTGGGCCTGCTCCAGATCGCGCGCGGTCTTGCTCTTCTCCACCTGTTTCTCATTGGGAAACGTCCCCATGAGCACATCAAAGGCCGGATTGGTTACACCATACCAGTAGTTTTCGTTTTTGAAGTGGTGCAGTAAGTGAAGCTTCTTCATCCAACGGCCCCATGGGGTGAACGGCTGGATTGGCCTGTGCGCCACATAGTGCGTCCACTCATAAAACAACAAAAACCCGATCATCCCTGTGGCAAAAGCACTGGTCATCGCCGCATCTGCGGTCAGCCAATAATAGACAGCAAACGTCACCACCATCTGGGGCAGGCTGTACCATACCGGCAAAAACAAAAGCTCCAGCTCATCCGGCTTCACATGGTGATCATAATGTAAGCGCTTTAAAAAATGTAGAAACAAAGGGTTCTTCGGCGGCTTCAAGTGAAACAGAAAACGATGAATCAGGTACTCACTGAGCGCATAGAGGACCATCCCAAGCAGGAGGGACAGCCAGACCACGCCTCTGTCCAGATCAGGCAGTGTGAAAAACAGGCAAGCGAGTAACAACAGGCTCATCACCATAATATCTAAAAAGCTGAAAAATTCTTTCAAATAAACCCTCATTTCGCATCCCCCACAAATACACTCTTTTTGACATAGGCTATTACGTTCTCTTCCTCATTATACTGCGAAACGCAACGAAAAAAAGGGAAATGATCCGGCGCAGCTCTGCCACACGGTCATTTCCCTCTTTTATTTAGCGTTCCATTAATTTTTTCAGGCTAACGTAGCTTTGCTCCAGCTTGTCATCCACCTGCTTGGCTTCACGGACGTGGGACACCAGTTCCTCGTTCATCGAACCAAGCAAGTCTTGCGCGTCACGGACTTGGCTTGCGATGTCGTCCGCATAGCGTTTTTGCTTGTCAATGGTGTCGATTACATTTTGAACCTCTGCGCTGACTTGTTGGAAAGCACTCATCATTTCGCCCATCTGGGTTGCGGCGGTTTTGCTTTTTTGCAGGCCCTCTTGGATGGCAGCAGAGCTTTTCTCTGCATTGGTCAGGGCGGTTTTGGTCTCGGATTGGATATTGGTGATCAGATCGGCGATGGATTTGGTGGAATTGCCAGTCATCTCGGCCAGCTTGCGCACCTCGTCGGCAACAACGGCGAAGCCGCGTCCCTGTTCACCTGCACGCGCCGCTTCGATGGCAGCATTGAGGGCGAGCAGGTTGGTCTGGTTGGCGATATCACTGATGACCTGCACGATGCTGGTAATCTCGGCAGAGCCTGCTTCTAGACGGCTCATGGAGGCGGCAGTATTGGTCGATTCGCGCTCCAGATTGGAGATGACGGACAGCACTTCCTCCATCGATTGTTTGCTGAGGCGGGATTGCTCCAGGGAACGGTTGGAGATATCGTTCAGACGCTCTCCGCGTGCATGCAAATCAGTGGCGGTACGGTCGGAGTGCTCACTGATCTGCTCGATCCGCTCGACGGTCTGCTTCATCTTCCCTGCCAGCTGGGCCAGTCCACCATGCTGGGAGTTGACCACTCCATGCTGCTTGATGATCACGCCCATCTGTTCGTACAGCTCGACGATATCACGCTCCAGCAGGGCTTTTTCTTGTGCATTCTTATCATTCTGTTCTGAATTCGCAGGGATGAGTTCGGACATGACGGCTTGCTCTTGTTTTTTACGCCAGAACATCTTGTTCCTCCTTTAATGGCCCTCTCCGGTAGCTGTATGGACGAGACTCTACGATACCGGGGTGCTGTTTGACAAGCAGGTGCAGGTTTTCCATAAAGAAATAGTGACCTTCTAACAGTTCCATGTCTTTCTTGGTGAAATTCTCAACCTGGAGATATTGCTGCATTTCAGTTATATACCTCTCCATCTTGACGGCAAAACCATTGGCGCGAAGCATCTGCTCGATCTCTGGATTCTCCGCTTTGACCTGCTGGATGTCGGAGTGGATCTGAGTGGCTTCGTAAATCATCTGATAGGCGCTTTTGACATAGGTTTCGCTGGTTGCGGATGCTTCTTCTTGTCTTGCTGCGCGCAAAGCACCCAAGTACGTGATAAAATGGTAGGTGGTTAAAAACAGCGGACCTAAAAACAAGATGATCCCTGCTTTGTAGACATGCTGATTGGCAATATTGGTGATAAGAAGAAACAGATGGTACAAAATCGCGCCCAGCCATACATAGATGATCACCTGGTGGCTCACCTGACCGGCCTGCTCCTGCCTGGAGAAGACGAACGTCAAGCCCAACAGGTAAAAGGCCAGCAAGGTAAAGCTGGCACTAAACAACGCCATCTCCATCTCCATCAGCCATTCTGCCTGTACGATCGGAATATCTACAAAAAAAGTAAAGGCTAAAACCAATACAGAGAACACCAGCCCCAGCACCCAGAAACGGGATACATCACCGTCGACACGACGGCGGGAGCGGTATCTTTGTGCGCGTGACTCTTTCAACGAATGCTCACCTCACTATAGGTAAGGATTCGCCAAAAGACTACATAATCCTTTTTGGTCTGTGCAAAACCGTGTAAAACTGACAGTGGAGGTACCCATGAATCGCGAGCTTCCGACATTATTTTCCGAACGGATGAAAACCATGCTGCAAGACGAATACGAGCGTTTTGTAGATTGTTTCTCCAACCAGACGTATCTTGGCCTCAGGGTCAATACCTGCAAAACGACACCAGACGAGCTGCGCGGGGAAATCCGCCTGCTTGAGCCTGTGCCGTGGTGCAGTGAAACCGGATTCTATTATCCCGAAGAGGAGCGTCCTGGCAAGCATCCTTATCATGCCGCCGGTCTTTATTATCTGCAGGAGCCAAGTGCCATGTCGGCCGCCGTCGTCTTGGAGGCACAGCCCGGTGAAACCGTGCTAGATCTCTGTGCCGCACCCGGCGGGAAATCGACACAGCTGGCTGTCGCTATGAACAACCGAGGCCTCCTCATCTCCAACGAAATCCATCCCGTCCGCGTCAAAGCACTCTCCGAAAACATCGAGCGCTTAGGCATCACCAACACGATCGTTACCAATGAGACGCCAGAGCGGCTGGCTGAGCGTTTCCCTCTGTTTTTTGACCGAATCCTCGTCGATGCCCCCTGCTCTGGTGAAGGGATGTTCCGCAAGCTGCCAGAAGCGATCGACGACTGGTCACCAGCCAAGGTAACCGAGTGCCATATCATGCAGAAGGATATCCTCGACTCTGCAGCCGACATGCTCAAGCCCGGAGGTGTGCTGGTCTACTCCACCTGCACATTTGCCCCGCTGGAGAATGAGCAGTCTATCAGTGAGTTTTTGCAAAAGCATCCTGAATTCGAACTGGAGCCGATCCCGACAGCTGAATTCTTTTTACCCGGTGTCCCTGAGTGGGGTGATCCCACCTTCAATCTGAAGCTGACCTCCCGCCTCTGGCCGCACCATCTGCACGGCGAGGGGCACTATGTCGCCAAGCTTAGGAAAAAGGATCTGACCGCCCTAGATGAGGACGATGACTCTCTGTCCGCTGCCCCTGCTTCGAAAAAAGCAGGCAAAAAGAAAAGCGGGCAAACACAGGTGAATGCCGGACGCAAAGAAGCGATTGCAGCCTGGCGACAATTCGCCGAGGAAGCCGTCCCATCGGTGCTGGAGCGTACCGCCGACGATAAAGCCTACCAGCTGTTTGGCGAGCATCTCTACTATTCCCCTGCCTCCTCGCTTGAGCTGTCCGGCTTGAAGGTAGCCCGCCCCGGCTGGCATCTGGGAACGGTGAAAAAGAATCGTTTCGAACCGTCCCACGCGCTCGCCTTGGCAATTGGGCCAGATGAGGCGACACGAGTGCACCAGATGGATCTGGCTGAAGGAACTGCCGTCTATGACTATCTGGAGGGACAGACTCTGCAGGCAGATGGGTCGAATGGCTGGACCCTGGTGACGGTAAATGGTTATCCACTTGGTTGGGGCAAGCAGTCGAATGGGCAGTTGAAGAATCATTATCCCAAGGGGCTGCGGTGGGTGTAGAGAGTTTTTTATCTTTGAGAAAATCAAAAACCCCAAGCTTGAAAAGCCTTGGGGTCTCTATCTTTTTACTCTTTTTTCTATTTCTCATTTCCACCAGTGCTGGGAAGAGTCCGGGGTGATGCCAGCGGCAAACCTCCTTTGAAAACCCTCTTAGCTCCGGGAAAAGCAAGAGTGTTACCCGCTTCTTCGAGTAACCCCAGGGGAAACCCCTTCGCTTGAAAGAGCTTCTTCGAACCTTTTTCCCCGAACATACACTCTTGATTTTCCCGGAGCGGACAGTGCAACACCCTTGCGGGTTTTCAACAGAGGTATGCCGCTAGCATCACCCCGGACTCTACACCACCACCACCACACTACCTACGCCGCTCGTCGTCAATCCGCGTCAAAAGCCCATCACGAATAAACTTTGTAATTTTAGAAACAGGAACCCCTGTCGCATTGGCTACTTGAAGCGCATTGGAGTTGGGATTAGCACGAATGTAATCCTTTACCGCTCGGAATACACCTTTATCCTTTTCAAAACATACTTGGCAGTACGAATGACGCGGTGGCATAACACTGCCACATACGGAGCAAAAGCCCTCCATTGGTCGATTTCCTCCCCTGACATAATTCATTTCCCTATGAATAGTCTGTATTACTTAGTACCCTCTTCCATATTCTTTAAAACGCATATACATTGGGTAGAATGTAGTGTACAATTTTTATTAAAAAAATTTTTTTTACACCGAAAGGAGAATTGCTTTGTCAACCGTCCATTCCGCTGTGCAGACCTTTCTCAATGAACGCCTGCCACAGATCAAGAAACTGAATGCTGAAAGTGCCGATGCTTATTGGCAAGCTTCGATCACAGGTAAAAAAGAGGAAGAAGAGCTCTACTCCAAGAAAAACCAAGAATTGCTTATGCTCTTTTCCAACCGTGAAGATTTTGCCTCCATCAAACAATGGCTTGCTTCCGATGAGCTCACAGATGAAACCCTGCGCCGCCAACTGGTCCTGCTACATAACGACTACCTCCCGAACCAAATTCCTGAAGAAAAAATCAAGCAAATGGTCGAAAAAGAAGTAGAGATCTCCAGTGAGTTCACCAACTTCCGTCCAGAGATCAACGGTGAGCGTGTGTCCAACAACATGATCAGCGATATCCTGACCGCTGAAAACGACAGCACACAACGGGAAGCAGCCTGGAGAGCCAGCAAAGAGATCGGCGAACAGGTGGCTGATAAGATCAAAGCACTGGTTCAACTGCGCAATGAAGTGGCCCGAGAGCTGGGCTACAGCAGCTACCACAGCATGGCACTTGAGACCCAAGAATTGGACGAGACAGAAATGTTCCGTGTACTCGATCAATTAAAGAATGAAACAGATGAGCCGTTTCGTCAAGTAAAAGCGAAGCTGGATGCGGAATTGGCTGCCCGTTTTGGCGTTCCTGCTGAAGAGTTGCAGGCATGGCACTACCGTGATCCATTCTTCCAAGAGGCTCCGCCGCTAGAAGGGCTTGACCTTGATCCTCTGTTTAAAGACAAGGATATCGAGGCGCTCTGCCGCCAATTCTTCCAAGACCTCGGCATGGACGTGGCAGATATCCTCGCCAACAGTGACCTCTACGAGCGCGACAACAAAAACCAGCATGCCTACTGCATGGACGTTGACCGCTCCGGCGATGTCCGCGTGCTTGCCAACATCCGCGACAATGAGTGGTGGATGAGCACGATGCTCCACGAGTTAGGTCATGCTGTCTATGATAAATACAATGATCCAAACAGTCCATACCTTCTCCGCCGTTATGCGCACATTCTGACCACAGAAGCGATTGCGATGCTGTTCGGACGCCTGACCAAAGACGTCGATTGGCTGCAAAAATACCTGACCCTCTCAGAAGCACAGGCTACCGAATTCCAAGAAAAGCTCCAGCCGTATCTCTCGCTCAGCATGCTGATATTTGTCCGTTGGGGCCTGGTGATGGTCTACTTCGAGCGTGAGCTGTATAAAAATCCAGAGCAAGACCTGAATGCACTCTGGTGGAAGCTGGTGGAAGAACTGCAATTCGTGAAAAAGCCAGAAGGCCGCAATAAGCCAGACTGGGCTGCGAAAATCCATATCGGCACATCGCCTGTCTACTACCAAAACTACATTTTCGGTGAACTGACCGCCTCTCAGCTCGACTACGCGATCCGCCAAGCAACCGGAAAAGAAACGATCATCTCAGAAGAAGCAGGACAATGGCTGGTCGAGAAAATCTTCAAACCGGGCGCAAGCTTCCACTGGAACACTATGCTTGAAAAGGCAACAGGTGAGTTGCTCAATCCGGAGTATTTTGTGAAGCAGTTTGTCGGGAAGTAGGATCGCTACTGCTTATCTCATTACGACATACAAAAAATCGTCTACGCTCCAGCATCGGGGCATAGACGATTTTTTTTGCAAACGTATCTGTCTTTTGTTACGGTTAGATTACCGAAATAAATCGAACGCACGTTCTTATACAGATCAGTTCGCTCGGTTGAACCTTCGCTTAGCGGTTACGACCTCCGCTTTTTGCACCTGGTCTGCCTGCTCCACCAGGTCGTCCGCCAAAGCCAGATCTTCCGCCGCCGGTCGGTCTGCCTGCTGCAGCTGGTCTTCCCGCACCGCCAGGTCTTCCCCCTGCTGTCGGATTGCCTGCTCCGGATGCACGGCCTGCTTGACCTGCTTTTCCGCCTTTTCCAGCTGCTCTGGCTGCTTTCTTAGCTGCCTTGGCTTCTTCGATCTTGCGCTTGCGGTCGTACGTGGTTTTGAGTTCTTCCACTTCACGCGCCAGCTTTTTCTTGTAGCCCGGCTTTACTTTTGTCTTCTTGGTCAGAGCTTCCTTCAGTGGAGCATCTCTTTTCTTCTCTTTGAGCTCTTCATCTTTTTTCTTCTGCTCGCGGAGATTGACGAAGTACTCTTCCCGCTTGGAAGCACGCTCACGGCGACCTTCGTCAAGATGACGGCCTGCCACCATCAGTTTTTCTTCGATGTTGGAGCGGATTGCTTTTTCAAAACGGACGATCAAGCCACGCTGACGCGGGGAAAAGAATGAGATCGCCATCCCCTTCTGCCCGGCACGTCCCGTACGGCCTACGCGGTGGATGTAGCTCTCCACGTCATTAGGCAGATCGTAGTTGAATACGTGGGAAACACCTTCTACGTCAAGACCACGTGCCGCGATGTCTGTGGCAACGAGGACTTGGAATTTGATATTGCGGAAATCACGCATGATTTGTTCACGCTTGTTTTGGGACAGGTCACCGTAGAGTGCGCGTGCTTCGTAGCCGTTCTCTTGGAGACGGGCGGTCAGCACTTGGACGCGTTGTTGGGTGTTGGCAAAGATGATCGACAGGAACGGCTTGTGCAGCTCGATCAAGTCCATCAGCGCATCCATCTTGTCGCTTTGGTTGACCTGATAGCAGATCTGCTGGATGTTCTCCACGGTTCTTTCTTTGGACTCAATCTTGATGTGTGGAGCGGATTGCATGAAGCGCTGTGCCAGCTTCTTCACCAGATCAGGCATGGTTGCGGAGAACAGCAGCACTTGGCGGTTCTGCGGTGTGGAGACGATGATGTTTTCCACGTCTTCAAGGAAGCCCATCTCCAGCATTTTGTCCGCTTCATCCAACACCAGTGTGGAGATGCGGCCGAAGTGGAGCGTACCGCGCTTCAGGTGATCGAGCACACGTCCCGGTGTACCGACGACGATATGTACGGTTTCCTTCAGCTTGTTCATTTGGCGTTCGATATCCGTACCACCGTGGAGCGACAGTACATTGACATCGAGATGCTTACCCAGCTTCTCTATCTCCTTCGCGATCTGGATGGAGAGTTCGCGGGTTGGGGTGAGAATCAGGGCTTGGATGTCATTCTTGTGCGGTTGCAGATTGTGCAGGATCGGCAACACGAATGCAGCTGTTTTCCCTGTACCAGTCTGCGCTTGACCGATTACATCCTTTCCATCCATAATAAGCGGAATTGCTTCAGCCTGGATTGGGGTAGGTTCTTTATAATACAAATCTTGGATGCCCTTCAGGACTTCTGGGCGAAATCCGAACGATTCAAATACTCTACTCATATCATCACTTCCTCCGTTAAAAGACACTTTATCTATAGTAAAGTAGTATCTCCAAAATGACAAGAAACGAATAGTCCCCTGCTCATGCTGTCATGGCTTTCTTGCGGTTCATGAAGACGAGTCCTGACGAGATGAAGTATAACACAGCCGCAAAAATATATACGGTGCGGATCCCCAGCCAGTCAGAGACAGCCCCCATCACGAAGACCGAAATACCAAATGTGGCATAGCTGATCGTGCTCTGCGCTGAGAAGACCTTTGGCAGAAGTTCCCGCTCTACATGTGCCTGAAAATACGTCCGCTGGGCAATGTCCCGCAGCTCATAAAACGGACCCATCACAAAGACCATCGCCAAAGCTATCCAAGCTTCCCCAGTCAACGCATATCCAAGCGTCAAAAGACTTACCCCGAACGATCCGACTGCAATACTTGCAAACAGATGGTTCTGAACCCTGCGTGACTGTGACAAGATCAACAAGCCGCCGACGATGGCCCCAGCGTAATACCCGGCATTGATGTAGCCCCACCATTCTTCCCCCTGATGCAGTACCTCTTTGACAAAGACGAGCGTCAGGCCGCCGATCCAGATTCCTCCCGCGATTCCTTCGATCATATCCATCAGGGTGATCATCCGAAGCGGGCGGCGCTCCCAGATCGCAACCCAGCCTGCTTTGATCGTATCCCACTGCATTCCTTTCTGCTTGGTTTCGGCTTCCACTGGCTGATCCGGCTCCCGGATAAACAGATAGGACGCCGTCGACAATACATAGAGTACCAATGTCAGCCACAGCAGCTTCTCCTCCCCGAACCATGCCGCCAGTATCCCGCCGAATGACCAGCCGAACAAGGCAAGTGTCTGGTCTGTCGTGGACAGCAGACTATTGGCTTTGACCAGCTTTTCCTCCTCGACCAAACGGGGCAACAGAGCCTGCCTGCTTGGAACCACCCAGCCGTCGAGAAAACCGACGATGGTGATGAGTCCAAGCAATCCCCAGAGAGCACTATCCCAAGCATTACCTCCTGTTAATCCAATCACCACGATCATGGTCACCAACAGCGCCATCTGCCCGATCTGCGCCCCGGCTAAGATCGAACGGAGTCTGTAACGATCCATCAGCAACGGGGCAGAGAATCCACTCAGCAGCTGTGACAGCACCCGAAGCAGCGACACCACCGCTGCTAACGTAGCTGAACCGGTCGCGTGATAGACCAGTGTGACTATTGCCACCGTGTAGAATGCTCCCGCCACATTCACAATCGACTGCCCCGCCCATAAAAAATAAAATGACGGATTCATCCCTGTTCAACCTCCCCCACGGTTTCCCTCATGATTTTCTACATTTGCTTTTTTCCGACTTTACTCCCGACTTTACACGCTCCCACTCCTTCCATACATATGTCAAAAGCCCATCCGTTCATCCAAGGATGGGCTTTCCACGTATATCTTTAACTCTTGATCGAATCAGTCAGCATACATTGCTTACCCGATCACGACTTTTGTTTAGTCAACCAACATTACTTTGCCAACTCATAAATCGCTTGGGCATAAATAGCCGTTGCTTTTACCAGATCATCAATCTTGATAAACTCATCGCGTTGGTGCGCACAATCTGCCCCACCAGGGAACAGCGGGCCAAATGCCACACCTACATCAAGAGAGCGTCCATAGGTAGCTCCACCGATCGCTATGATGTTGGCTTCCTGACCAGTCTGCTCGGAATATACCTTTTGCAGGGTGGTTACCAGCGGGTGGTTCGGGTCGACACGGTGCGGCTTCATGTTCTCCTCGATCTGAAGCGTGAATGCCGCTTCGTTCAGGCGGTCGAGCAGGATCGGCTCCCACTGGCTGTACGGCTGGGAATGAGGGTAACGGATGTTGATATCAAAGCGCAGCTCGCCGTCCTCTTCGTAACGGATAATACCTGTATTGAGAGTGAGCGGCCCCATCTCCGGATCGTTGTGACCGATGCCCATCGCTTCACCGTAGTGCTGTTGATACAGATACTTGTTGGAGAATTCGATCAGCTGCTCCGCACGGGAATCCAGTGTCAAACCTGCGAGGAAACGGATCAGCTCAGTCCCTGCATTGATGCCTTTCCCTGGATCCATACCGTGAACCGATTTGCCTTCAAATGTCAGCGTCACGAAGTTATCATCAATCGTCGCCGCACCCTTGTGCCCGGTCTCGCTGAGGTATGCCTGATACTTGTCAGCCAATTCCTGTGCGGAGAGTCGGCCTGCTTCAAGCAAGGCTCTCGCCCGGTCAGGAACCATGTTCATACGCAGACCTGCATGGAGCTGGGACAACTTCGCATCGCAATCCTGTGCAGCGCGCTCGGTGCGTCCTTGTCCGAGGTATGCCTCTTTGCTTTGCAGGAAAACCAAATGGGTCAAGCCTTTTTCCGCATAGATCAGCGGGAAATCCGCATCCGGAGTAAAGCCCATGGTCGGCATCTCTTCGGTTTGGAAATACGTATTCATGCAACGCCAGGAAGTCTCTTCATCTGTCCCAAAGATCAGGCGCACACGCTTGGACAGCGGCAGACCCAGCTCCTTCACGATTTTGGCAGCAAAAATAGACGCCATCCCAGGTCCCTTGTCATCTAAGGAACCGCGTGCCACGATTTTGCCGTCGACGATCTCGGCCGCATACGGAGGAGTTGTCCAGCCTTCTCCCTCAGGCACGACGTCCACGTGGGACAGCACGCCAACCAGCTCTTCCCCTTGGCCGAATTCAGCATGTCCGGCATAGCCGCCTACATCCTTGGTCTCCATGCCTGCTTCTGCACACACGTTCAGAGCGAATTCCAGCGCCTTCTGAATCCCTTCACCGAATGGTGCGCCCTCTCTTGCTGTAGATGGGTCGAGCACGCTTTTGATGCGTAAAAATTCTTGCGTCGTCGAGATCAGATCATTCCTGCGCTTCTCTACCTCTTCCAACCAATTGATCTTGCTCATTTCGTCCCTCTTCCCTTCATTCATATGTATAGGAAAAACCGGCTCCTCCACATCCTCCATATCCAGTGCCGATTCCAAGTCAAGATCAAGCTCGACATTGAGGAACACATCGGTTGGCGATTCGCGCTTGCGGGCGAACTCCATCTGCGCATCTTTAATCTCTTCGCGCATCTTGTTCATCTCACTGTCCAGAATGTTGGAAGCCTTGGCCGTCTCGATCAGACGATCCTTGATATTCTGCGGCAGGATTCCCTCGTATTTGTAGTTAAGCGAGTGTTCAATCGTCGCCCAAAAGTTCATCCCCAGCGTACGTATTTGGATCTCGACCGGTACGGTAATCTGCCCCGCCGCCGTCATCATCGGATATTCCACCGCAATATGATAGCCACGGTAACCGCTCTCTTTTGGCTTGGTCACGTAGTCTTTTTCCAGAAAAACCCTCATGTCCTTGCGCTGTCTGAGCATCTGCACCACGGTGGTGATATCATCTATGAACTGGCAAATGATGCGGATGCCCGCGATGTCGCGCAGGTTCCAGCCGATTTCATCGTTGATGGGAATCTTCAAGCGATTCGACTTGTTGTAGATGCTGTTTACCTTTTTGACACGCCCTGTCACGAACTCGATTGGGGAATGCTGCTTCCGCTTGAGTAACTCATTGCGGATGTTTTTCAGCTTCACCTTCAGCTCCTCAACCGCTTGTTCATAGGGCAACAGGTACAGGTCCCAATCTATTTTCTGCACGTCTTTCCCTCCGACCTGGAATTGCTAGTCCTAATGTTGATTCAACATCATCAGGCGGATATCCTGCCCCACACGAAAAACGGGACTTGTCTTTTGTCCCAACAAGTCCCGAATCTTTTTCTTATAATTCCCGAATCATTGCGATTTCATCACACATCGGCAGCTTCGGACAGTGAATACAGTCCTTCCATACCTTTTGCGGAAGCGTCTCTTTGGCGACCACCTGAAAATCGCATTTCGTGAAAAACTCCAGCTGGTACGTAAGCGACAGTACCCGCTTGATCCCCAGGCGCTCTGCCTCTTCTACTAACGAAAGCACTAACTGTTTGCCAATTCCCATTCCTTTGGCAGATTCTGCGACGGCGAGGGAACGAATCTCAGCAAGGTCTTCCCACAAGATATGCAGTCCAGCCATTCCGATTACCTGGTCTCCGTCCAGTGCGATGAGATAGGATTGCAGATGCTCACAGACAGACAGCTTCGTACGCGGCAGCATCAGCCCCATTTGGGCGTAATCGTTAATGATTTCAAGCATTTGGTCTACATCTTGGATTTTGGCCTTTCGAACCGTCACCGCAGTTGTCATTCCCATGGGAACATTCCTCCACATTACATGTATACTCATTCATTATTATTTATAAATATACAGTTTGTTGTATACAGAGTCCAGTCTTTTTTCAAAAAATTATGCCGCCCGACACTTCACCAATCGGACAAATTTGATCGATGTGATATAATAAATGTGGAGGTGTTCAGCTTGACCACACGCAGAGAAAGAAAGAAGCGGGAAACTCGGGAAAAGATTTTTACCGCAGCAATTGATCTGTTTAAAGAACACGGCTTTGATGCAACCACCATTGACATGATCTCCGAAGCGGCAGATGTAGCCCGCGGTACGATTTTTCTCCACTTTACGTCCAAGGAAGCGATTCTCGCTCACTGGGGACACGAGCGCCTGCAAGAGATCGAAGAACGCCGGGATGAATGGGACTATGGCGAAAGCTGCAAACAACGCGTATTGCGTATTTATAAAATCCTCAACGAAGTAAATATCCAAAACTACGCATTCATGCGAGTCTTGGTGGAATCCTCCATGAAGCACCGAAAAGTCCACGAGTCGGAAAAGAACGTGCACTTCGAGCTTCGTCAGCTGTTTGCGGACTTGATCGAGGACGCCCAGGAAAAAGGACGCCTCAAGTCCAAGTTCAATCCGCTGGTCGCGGCTAACATGCTAGAAAATATCTATTACAATGCCTTATATGATTGGGTGCGCAGTGAAGGCGCATGGCCATTGGAAGAAATCATGGAAGAAAAGGTATCGATCGTATTCGAAGGGCTGGATCAGTGAGATCCAGCCTTTTTGTATGTTCACCTATTCTTTTGCCAGAGTCTGATTCAGCCCGTGTCCGTGGACGTGCGGCTGCTTTTTCTTCGGTTTGTAGCTGATGAACAGCATCAGTGACAGCAGGCAGAGACCTGCCAGACTGTTGAGCATCCATTGTGGCGAGACACGCTCATAGAGAGCACTGCCCCAGAGCCTGTCCTGGCATATCCCCTGCTTTTTCCCCGTGTCCCTTGTTCCCTCCCGCATCCCTCGCCTTGATCGTCCCGGCAAAGATCAGCAGAAACATTCCGTATGTACACGCATTGGCGAGGAATACCGCCTCAAACGAGATGGAAGCGATCAGCCCGCTGACCGCCGTACCGACACCGCCTGCGACATTATAGGTCACATAGATCAGATTGAGTGACCGTCTGCCGCCCTCCGGCCACAGCACTGTCACCATCGCATTGGCCCCGGCAAACATCATCCCGTAATAGAACCCAAACGGTACCATCAGCACCGCATACAGAGTAAAATCCTGCCAGAGCGCCATCAGGACGGCCATCGCGCCCAGACTCGAAGCAGCCGTGAGCATCGTCACCCTGCCGCCCCATCTGTCAAAAATCATGCCGCCCGCCAGATTGCCCACCATCTGTGCCGTATAATGCAAAAACAGCACCGTACTTGCTGCGGTCATCGACTGGTTAAACACCTGCATCATATACGTCGTATGCAACGGCCACAGAAGCGACGCCCCACTGTGGTTGACAAACACCGCTACAGCAAACAGCCACACCAGACGCGGATAGGCCCTGACCTCTTGCCACATGCTCCTACTTTCCTTCCTGTACCACCGCTTTCACATAGCTGCCATTGCTCTCTACAGCAATCGCTGTGTTCGGGTCGATGCCTGTAATCTCAAAATATTTCGTTCCCACCGAATATAGATTGGAAAAATTCTTGTTCCGGTCAAACGCCCTCTCCTGATCGGAATGAGTAGTCACCTGTCCCAGTTCTTTTCCAATCTCTGTAATGGTTTCGTCCGTCACCATATACGTTCGCTTCTGCCAGATCACGAAAGGATATGCCCAAGAGGAGGCGGCAGGGGTCGGATCGGTAACTTTTTCTTGCATTTCTGTAACTGTTTGAACATTCGACTCGTCAGATAGAGTGCTAGCAACGTAGATACCGAACCCTGTGAGGAACAGAAGTGCTGCTCCTGCCATTATTTTTTTCATCCTGATCACCTCTGTTCTTGGAGACGGACTGACACCAACAAATGTTTCAACCAAAATCGAAGGAGTGAATCACTATGAAAACCAACCGCCAAACCGCTTTTACAAAAGCAAGCCTGCTATGCATCACCCTGCTTGCTGTATCCACCCAATCCGCCTACGCGAATGTAACACCGACGGTCGGCAAATGGTCCACCAACAGCAAAAGTGCGCAAAACCAAACAAATAATAGCACAGATGCTGCCGCTTATTCTACCGGTAAAACCCGTTGGAACAACTCTACCGACTTTTTGATCGGCAGCACGACCTCTACCAGCACGTTTACATACTCCAATGTCTATAACTCCAGTGCCACATGGGACGGCATCTGTTACTATACATGGTCTGGCGGCTATATCTCCGGCGCCCGCACTTATCTGAACAACTATTTCACCGATTCGTATACCTCTTCCCTGCGTAACAGTGTGGCCACACATGAGCTGGGGCATGCGATCGGGCTAGACCATAACACCACCGCCTCCCAATCCTCATCTGTCATGACCCCATATACCAAAGTAAGCGGCGTCGCCCGCACGGAATATCCGCAAAGCTACGATATCACCGCTGTCAACAACCTGTATGCCTACGGCTTCGCCGGAGTACAGTCAGACAGCACCATCCCTGAGACCACCGCAACCGGTCAAACAATCGTAGAAGTCTGCTTCTCCTGGGCAGAAGGCTATAACACCCTGGAAGATCTCTACAAGGCCGCAGACGTCGTCGTCAAGGCCAAACTGGCGAAAACCAACAGCCTGACCAACAAAACAGGCAGCCTCGAAGGAATCGCAACCGAAAACAGCCTGAAGGTACAAAAAACACTGAAAGGCAACGCTACTCTCACTGATGAGCAAATCACGGTTGTCACTGAGATCGGTGAAAGCAGCAAGTTCCAAGTCGTCTCCGACCAACTCTCCCCGCTTCAGCTAAATGGCACCTTCTATCTTTTCCTCAAAGACAGAGGTGATGGTACCTATGCGCTGATCAATGGTGATGAAGGTGTGGTCAGCAAAAAAGATGGCAAGGCTTATAAGCATGTGAAATACGGTGAGCTGAGCGAGGATCAGTTGGAGCAATTGAAATAGGTCATTGGGTTTGAAAAAGTAGAGATAGAGAGACCGCCCCTGACGTGGGAGCGGTCTCTTTTGGCTATCTATTAAAAATACTCGTAAGAGAATTTTTATTACACGGGTTTTGGGGGTAGATATGTAAATAAAAAGGCTGTCGATGTTATCGACAGCTTTTGAGACGGCCCGGTACTCGGGGTCTGGACGTTTATTCTACTTTTTCATATCTATCGTGCTCATGATGCTCGTTGATTTCATCGCTGTCGCTGATCTCGCCGATCTCATGGTTAGCATCGGCCTCATCATTTTCTATGCCATCATAATTATCATTATGAGTTTCATCATGGTTGTCATCGACATCAACGATTACACTGCTCTCATTGATCTGAAAATGAGAGGCCGTATTCTCCAGCAGCTCTGCTTGCTCGGCCAATAATCCGGCTGTGCGGGCGATCTCTTGGACGGTAGCGGTGATCTCTTGGGAGGAGGCGGTGATTTCTTCGGCGCTGGAGGCGGTAAGTTTGACTTTGTGGCCGACCTGTTCCATGCGCTCCTCGACCTCTTGGAAGTTGGCGACGAGATGGGAGAGTTTGCTTTGCATGAACTCGACCTGTGTGCTGGTGCCTTCAGCGGTAGCTACGATTTCGCCGAGGGCCAGTCCGCCTTTTTCGACCAGACGGATCTGTTCTTGCATCTCGGTTGTATTGTTTTCCATCGCATCCAGAGAGCGTTCGGTCTCACGTTCGATGCTGACGACGATTCTGCCGATCTCTTGGGCGAATTTTTGGGATTGCTCAGCCAGCTTACGCACCTCATCAGCGACGACGGCGAAGCCTTTTCCATGCTCACCGGCGCGGGCGGCCTCGATTGCCGCATTGAGGGCAAGCAGGTTGGTCTGGCTGGCGATTTCACCGATCATGGTGGTCACCTTGGTAATCTGTTTAGAGTGGCTTGCCAGTGAGCGGATCGAATCTTGCGCGGCTTCGATACTGCCCATCAGCTTGATGGTCTGGTCTTTGGCACTGTCAACCGCACTGCGGCCATTCTCCGCTACCCGGCTGGTCTCTACTGCCAGTTGGTTGGTACGCTGTGCTTCGCTGTAGGCATTCTCGATCTGTGCCATGCTCGCTTGTACACGGTCGACGACTTGTCCGACATATTCGCTTTGATCGGTTGCATTGTCTGCTGTCTTCTCAATCGCGACAGCCACTTGCACGGTCGTAGAAGCGGCCCCGTCGGCACTCGCTCCCAGTTCAGCAGAGGTGGCGCGCAGGATTTTGGCTGACTCTTGCAGTTCGCCTACCACAGAGGTCCACTTTTCTGCCAACTGGTTGAAGGCATCTCCCAAACGGCCGATCTCATCGTTGTTGCTCACTTCGATACGGACACGGAGATCTCCTCCGGCCATCGTGGCGACGGCCTCATCCAGACGCAGGATCGGTCTGATGATCAGCATACGGATCAAGATGAGACCCAGCACGGTGGCTATCACGCCAAGACCTGCAACGATGACGGTCATGATCAGAGAATCATTGAAGCGCTGTTTGGTCAGATCACGGGCAATCGAAGCCTGCTCGGTATTGTACTTCACCAATTCGCTGATCATCGTGAGGATCTGAGAGCCGTCCCTATCAAGTGCCTTGACGATATCCATCGCGTCTTGCCCACTCTGAATACGCTGCACCACGTCATCACCGTAGCCTGTGTATTTTACCCAGAATCTGTCGATTTCTTTTAATTTTTTCTTTTCAAACTCCGACAATTGTGGAGATTCCTTATAAAGAGCGATGTTTTTCTCAAAAGTCTTGATCCGCTCGCGCAGAACGCTCTTGAGAACGATCTTGCTCGACGAGTTGTCGACAATTCCTTTCATGACGCTAAAACGAATCATGATCGCGGAATATCGTGCCTCGTCCAGATAGTTAATCACTTGCAGCCGGTCTTTGTACATGCTCTCGGTTTCTTGGCTCATTACTCTCATCTGGTAAATTCCGTTAGCTCCAATGGCGATCGTAAAGAGGAATAAGACAAAAAACAGAAACGCCAGTTTGAAGCGAATGCTAATGTTCGTCTTCCATCTGCCTGTACCAGTTTTCCGTAGGTTAGGAAAATTCAGTGCTTTGGGGCTTTTTGATGTGCGTTGCTTCTTGAAAATCATGAGTATCCCCCCCTCAATTTAGTTTATGTCTATATATAATCATATACTTGTTTATTGGATATGGCTATGGTGCATACTAAGAGAGTTTGAGACACTCCAAGATGCCTTTGCCAACATGTTTTCCTTGCGATAGGTGCATACATCTCCTATGATGGAGATTGTAGATCATATAACGTATGTTGGACAAGAAATTTTTTTTAATTGAACGTTTTTTTTCGAAATTTGGAGGTAAAAACCAAAGTGAATACTTACATTAATAATATTAAACGTGAAGATATCGAACTGTTAGCACCCGCAGGCAACTGGGACTGCCTAAAGGCTGCTGTAGCCAATGGAGCCAACGCAGTCTTTTTTGGCGTTGAGAAGTTTAACGCACGTGCCCGGGCTGATAACTTTTATATGGAAGAATTGCCTGAGATCATGTCGTTTTTGCATCTGTACGGCGTAAAAGGGTTTCTGACCTTTAACATTCTTGTGTTTGAAGATGAGCTGAAGGAAGCCAAGCAGCTGATCAATGCCTGTATTGACGCAGGTGTAGACGCGGTGATCGTCCAAGACCTCGGTCTGGTCAAGCTGATCCGCGAAATCTCACCTGACTTCCCGATCCACGGTTCCACTCAGATGACGATCACCTCACCGGAAGCAGTCGAATTCACCAAGCCTTATGATATCGAACGCGTAGTCTTGGGCCGTGAGAACTCGCTCAAGGAAATCAAGACGATCGGTGAAAAAGCAAAGCTCCCGATGGAAGTCTTCGTCCACGGTGCGCTCTGTGTCTCCTACTCCGGTCAATGCCTCACCTCCGAGATGTGGGGTGGACGCTCCGCCAACCGTGGGGAGTGTGCGCAAGCCTGTCGTCTGCCGTATGATCTGATCGTGGACGGTGAGCGCAAAGAGATGGGCAACATCGCCTACGTTCTCTCACCAAAAGACCTCGCAGCCATCGAGCTGGTACCAGAGCTGATCGAAGCAGGTGTCACCTCCTTTAAAATCGAAGGCCGTCTCAAACAGCCGGAATACGTCGCCAACGTGGTCTCCAAGTATCGTGCCGCGATTGACCGTTATTTTGAAGGCAAAGAGGCTACCCCGAATGCAGTGGAAATCCGCGAGCTGCAGCAAAGCTTCTCCCGCGGCTTCACTCCAGGCTTCCTGCTTGGCACCAACAACAAGACCCTCATCGACGGCTCCTTCCCGAAAAGCCGTGGTGTCTTCCTTGGCAACGTGAAAAAAGTAACCAAAAACGCGATCCTCGTCGAAGTCAACTCCCCGCTCAAACGCGGTGACGGTATCTGCTTTGATGCAGGTGACCCGACGAAAAAAGAAGAAGGCGGACGCGTCTACGATATCCTCACCCATGGCACCAAAGTAGAAGGCGAAGTGGAAAAAGGTCTGTACGAGATCGTCATGGGCCGCACCGACGTTAATCTCTCCCGCATCCACGTGGGTGACCGTGTCTGGAAAACCAACGACCCTGAATTGAACAAGCGTCTGCGCAAGACCTTTGAAACAGAAAAGCCATACCACACCTTCCCGCTCGCCGTACATGTGTCAGGTAAAGTAGGCGAAGCACTACAGACCACGTGGGTGGATGTCAACACCAATCACGCTGTCGCCGTCCCATCTGAAAAACCACTCGAACAAGCGATGAAGCGCCCGCTCACCCACGAGACCCTGCATGATCAGCTGGGACGTCTCGGCGGCACGGTCTATCATCTCGAAGCAGACCGACTCACCGTAGACATCGAGGGTGACGTGATCGTACCGATGAGTGAGCTTAACCGTATCCGCCGTGAAGCGGTCGAGCAACTCGTCTACCTGCGTACCAAGCCACCTGTCTATAAAAAGAATCCTGTCGACGTCTATACTGACGTGCCACAAAAACAGCCGGTTGATCAGCCACTGTTGACTGCACTCTGCCGCTCCCTAGAGCAGATTGAAGCAGCTGCACAGACCGATGTGGACATGATCTACGCTGAATTCGAATTCGTGAAGCAATACCCGCAAGCGGTCGAGATGGCACACCGTTACGGCAAAAAGATCGCTCTCGCTACCATGCGCATCCACATGCCAGATGACAATGGTGTACTGGCCCTGATCGCCAAAAGCCAGCCTGACGCGATCCTCGTCCGTAACACCGGCGCGCTGTACTACTATCTCTCCCGCCGCGATCAGTACAATATTCCGCTGATCGGTGACTTTGCCCTAAATATCGCCAACCACAAAACGGTTGATCTGTTCCTTAGCTACGGCATGGAACGTGTGACTCCGTCCTATGACTTAAATATCCAACAGATGGTGGATATGCTGCAAAAAACAGATGCATCCAAGACCGAGCTGGTTATTCATCAGCACATGCCGATGTTCCACACCGAGCACTGTGTCTACTGCACCTTCCTCTCTGAAGGTACCGACTACACCAACTGCGGCGTGCCATGCGAAACCTCCCGGATCTCCCTGCAAGACCGCGTCGGCTTCTCCCACCCGGTCCGCGTCGATACCGGCTGCCGCAACACCGTCTACAACGCGATTGACCAGTCTGGTGCAGAATACCTGCCAGAGTTCAAAAAGCTTGGCGTCGGCAGCTACCGTGTCGAGTTCCTCGAAGAAGAGCCAGCACGCGTAAAAGAAGTGATCAACCTGTACCGCAAAGCCCTGCGCGGCGAAGTGAGCGGCACACACGTATGGAAAACGTTAAAAGCAACCAACCAGCTGGGCGTCACCCGCGGTCAGTTGACCAAATAAAAACACAGGGAGAGGAATCACCTATGGCAGACCTGAACCAACCGACTCAAGAGAATCTGACCGTCATCATCGACGGGATTAAAGCAAAGCTTAACATGGCCAACACAGCCGTCATGCGCCCTGAGGATTTTGACCTTGCGAACTATGAGGATCTGTTGTACCTCTACAACATGGTGCAAAAGAAAACAACCTTTAGCATCAATGAAATGACTGCGATTGTGGAAGAGCTGGGGGCTATGCGTAAGCAGAAGTAGTCTAGCTTGATTCGTATGATGTTGCATGATAGAGGGAGCCTTGCTTGTTAGATGAGCAAGGCTTTTTTCTTTTGATTTGGCTTTTGATTTGGCTTTTGCTCCGGCAGGAGCGTGAGGAGAATCTGTTTTCCAGTCGCCTTTCCCTCTCTTCGTTCGGCCGGTCTCCTTACAAACAGATTCTCCTCACGCTCTTCCAATAGCCCGCTTTTTCAAAGGAAAAAAGATCGTTCACTCTGGCTTGTCTCACTTCTCCATTCATGATCACGTACACCTCCCTCTATTCCTCCAGATACTCACTCCTCCACTCCTCTCCTTACACCATACAAATAAGGACTGCTGAACTATACCCGTAGCAAAATGGAAAGAGCCATGCTTAACCTAAATTACCCGCAAGACGCCTTTGATTTTCATTTTTTCATTGCTTTCATTTCTTTTTTTATCCCTCCCCTACAGCCTGAGCGTGTGGATCGAAGATCTATTTGTAAGGAGACCGGCCGAACGTAGGGAGGGAAAGGCGACTGGAAAATAGATCTTCGATCCACACGCTCTTGCCATCCAATCACCCGATATGGTCTACTTAAAGGGCACGTATTTTTATTCACAGAGGTGGTTCCCCGATGGAATCGAACTTGCGCACCACGCGAATTGCTCATCTGTATCGTCTGGTGATCACCATAACGGTCTGGGTCGTCGTTGCCAATCTCATCACATGGGGGATTTATCTGACTGCTCCCGCTTTTTATGAGTGGTATCTGTTGATTCCAGACGCGTTGCTGTTTCAGTTGTATATCATTATGGATCGTGTTGTTGTCTCTATCTTCTTTTTAATGTGGATCAACTACATTCATGCTGATTTAAAAGATCTAGCACCCGCCTATCCGATATCCAAATGGGGCTCGATGCTGTTGTGTATCATACCTGGAGTCAATATTTTTGGTATTTTTATTATCTTTGCTGTGTTTCGTCGTTTCCTGATTCGACTGGCTCCGCACCAAAAAAAGACGGGCAACATCACGCTCGGGGTCTTGTCCCTTACGTATGTGCTGACTGGCGTGATGATCGTGCTGTCGTTAAAAGCCACTGATTCGGATTGGGCTGATCAGGCCGGAGCCTTGGTAACACTGGTTTCCTTCGTTCATCTGATGCTGTATGGTGTACTCGTTCGATTCACGATGCGCGGGCTGGAAGCGATCGAGCAGGCGCTGGCTCCATCGCCGTCCGATAGCTTATCGGAAAAAGAGACAGAAGACGCAAGCCATGATGACGTGATCCGTCCCTAAATCAGTTTCTTCCATTCGTTTAAAGTGTAAGCCTCAGTCTGACCAAGACATCTAAATCGTCCTGGGTCAGACTGAGGCTTTTTTTCGTTTTGAAATATGCTTTTCCGCACAGAAAAAAGCCGCTCTGATGAAAGAACGGCTTTAGTCCGGTACTACCTCTTCACGATGCTCTGCCCCACCTGTGGCGACCTTGGTTGGGCAGATCATGTCATCCCCGATAATCTGCATTTCACTGATGGGGTAATGGGTCTGGATGGCGAGGCGCATGTCTTCGATCAGCGAGCACAGCACCTCTTCCTGAATCCGTTGGTCAAACGTCAGACGGATATCAATTTCATACGGTTCATTGCCCGGATTAAGCTTGGCATCTGCATTGCGCACGATCTGACACCTCCAAAGACAAAGACGGCTTGTTGCGTCTGTTCTCTTCCTAACATGCCATTCCGTGGCTTTTTTTATGTGCCCAATCGTTACTCTTGCGGAGGAAGCCCTTCCATCGAATCATCCACAGGCCATTGCGACCGTTTGTATGTCTGATACAGATAAAGCAGGATAATCCCCATGGTCGCACTGCTGATGATATTGACCGTCGCGGGCGTGATGGCCCACTCATAGATCGCCTGCTGGAACGGAACCTGGTAGACCTCCACATCGATCAATCCTGCAACGGTCAATCCCACATAGTTGCCGACCACACTGAGCATCACAAAAATCACGTAATGCAGGCGGTTGATCACCCCCTGGTGCGGACGGTATTCCGGTACCAGATACAAGAGCCCTGAGATCAATCCGATGATGCCATTACCCAGACACCAGTTCCACCAAAACTTTTGCTCCAGCAAATCAGCTCCCATATTGCCGAAGAAACCAACGAAAAAACCTGTCACTGGACCAAAAACAGCCGCACTGACCGCGAGCAGAGCAATCGCTGGACGAAAGCTGTTGCCGGCGATCTGTATATCAGAAGTAAGATGTGCGCTCACTGCATATAAAACCGTAAACAATATGGAGTACACCCATGTTCGTTTCTTGCTGCCGTGGGGACCAAACATCTTCGCTTGTCCTCCATTCATAAGTTCTTACAAGTTACCTTCCCCGAATTCCACAGTGGAAAACGCCTTTTTCCAACAAAAAGCGTAGTGCTAGGATACCATCTTTCAAAATAACAAATCAACGACTTTTATTCAATAATTTTGAAAATACAGACACGATATTAACAAAAATGAAAAAAGCATACTTTAGGATTACTTAAGCATGCTTTTTTCGGGATGATTTTTAGTTACAAAGACTTAGTGATTAACGATCCCTACTCTTACTTCTGCATCTTCAGTCGTAGTTCTTGGTTCATATCCCTGTTTCCAAAGAAAGTAACGGATACTGTCTGCCAGGGCTTCCCAGCTCGCCTCGATCACGTTGGTTGAGACGCCTACCGTACTCCAGCTCTCGCCTTCATGCTTGGATTCGATAAGGACACGGACTTTGGCTGCGGTTGCTTCGCTCTCATCGAGCACACGCACCTTATAGTCGGCAAGATGCATTTGGGACAATTCTGGGAATTCCCCTTCCAACGCTTTTCGTAACGCATTGTCTAGTGCGTTGACCGGACCATTGCCCTCGGCCGCTGTATGGACGGTTTGCCCGTTGACGTGCAGCTTGACCATGGCTTCGGAGAGGATTGCGCGCTCTTGAGATTTTTCCATCAGGATTTTGAAGGACTCCAGAGAGAACCATTCGCTAAGCTCACCGGACGCCTCTTTTAACAGCAGGGTAAGGGAAGCTTCTGCCCCTTCATATTGATAGCCTTGGTATTCACGTTCTTTGATCGTCTGGATCATCTGCTTCGTATGCGGCTGTCCCTGATCGATGCTCAGATTAAGCTCCTCCGCTTTCGCCAGAAGATTGCTTTGTCCAGCCAACTCGGAGACCAGCACACGACGGCGGTTCCCGATCTGTTCCGGCTCAAGATGTTCATAGGTCTGCGGGTTTTTCAGCACAGCACTGACGTGGATACCGCCTTTGTGTGCAAACGCGCTTTTCCCGACAAACGGTGTATTATTACCCAGCACGTGATTGGCGATTTCAGCTACATAACGCGCCAGGCTGGTGAGCTGCGGCAGATTTTCTGCAGGTACGCAGGTATATCCCAGCTTGAGCTGCAGATTGGGGATGACGGAGATCAGGTTGACGTTCCCACAACGCTCACCGATGCCGTTGACCGTACCTTGTACTTGGGTCGCACCGGCTTGAACCGCAGCGATGGCATTGGCAACAGCCAGTTCTCCATCATTGTGCGGATGGATCCCGATTGGCGCCGTTACCTGTGAGCAGACATGGCCGACGATCTGAGACACTTCATGCGGCAATGTTCCACCATTGGTATCACACAACACGAGCCAATCCGCTCCAGCTTCTTGGGCCGCCGCAAGAACCTGCAGAGCATAGTCAGGGTTGGCTTTATATCCATCGAAAAAGTGCTCCGCATCAAACATCACGGTACGTCCCTGAGATTTGAGGAAGCGGACAGAATCATGAATCATCCGCAGGTTTTCTTCCAGTGTGGTTTTCAATGCCTCTGTGACATGCAGATCCCAGGACTTGCCGAAAATCGTGGTGACACCAGCTCCACTCTGAATAAGCGCCCGAAGGTTTTCATCATCCTCTGCCTTCACATTCGGCCGACAGGTGCTTCCGAATGCCGCCACCTTTGCATGCTGCAGGGACAACTCTTTGATACGCTCAAAAAACGCCATATCCTTCGGGTTGCTTCCGGGCCAGCCTCCCTCAATCCACTCAACACCAAACTGATCAAGGCGGACAGCAATTTTCACTTTGTCCTCCACAGACAAACTGATGCCCTCACCTTGTGTACCGTCACGCAATGTCGTATCGTACAAATTAATTTTCTTTTCTGTCATCTTTTTTTCCACTCCAAAACAGTATGGTTTTCTTTTTTTCTATTTCTGTTTTCTAATTTTTAGAATGTTCAATATTATAACATGATGGTTGGACGAAAAAAAGGCGCTCTTTTTTATATATGATGTAACTGCTCCGGGAGGAGCGTGAGGATGATCTGTTTTCCAGTCGCCTTTCCCTCTCTTCGTTCGGCCGGTCTCCTTACAAACAGATCATCCTCACGCTCTCGCTGTGGCTGGACATAATATATAGCATTCGCTTCGATGTTGAAAGGCATGAAAAGAGTGAAAAGATAAAGACAAGAAAACATAAAGACGTGAAAAGCAAATCTAAACGACAGACAATAAGTTTGCTTGTATCTCCAATCACTCCTTGTCTCACAACATTTCCTCCGAGCCTAATCCCCCACTTTCTCTTTTTTTATATTTTCTCTTTTCATTTGTTCTCCCCATCTCTTCCCTCTTTTTTCTTTAACCTCCTCGCCCGGCAGAGAGAGTGGGAGACATCTGTTTGTAAGGAGACCGGCTGAACGAAGTGAGAGAAAGGCGACTGGAAAACAGATGTCTCCCACTCTCTCTTCTCCCCCCTCCGGTGGAGCAGAAGACTAAATAAAAAAAGGCTGCCGACTAGATCGACAGCCCAAATAACAGAATCAAACACTCTTTTCCAGAACGAATCGGGCGGTTACCTCAATCGCCTCTTCCAGTTCCTTGGTTGTACCTTCAAACGGGTGCTTCGTGTTCCACGTATGTCCGCCTCCAGTGATCCAGTGCAGTTCCGCCCCCTGTGAAGCGTCAGCCAGCTTTTGAGCTCCGGTGACAAGCGCTTGGTGGTCTTCATCACCTTGGACGATCAGGAGCGGCTGTTTCATTTGTGCCACTTTTGCTAACAGGTCATAGGCTTCCGCATTCTGCTCTACATCGTCGAGCGTGACGGTACGCATCGGCATCTGTTGACCGGTACGCCCGTTGATTACGTATCCAACCCCGTTTTCCCGGATATCCCGGCGAAGCTGTGGAGAGAAGATTTTGGCGACATCAGCGACCCCGTTCCATGTGATGATGCCTCTTACCAGCGGATTGCCTGCCCCGAATAGGATCGCGTCTCCACCGCCTTTGCTGTGGCCGACGATGAATAGGTTGCTGAGGTTCAGCTTTTCACTGCCCGGCAATTCTTGCTTGTGCAAGAAGTCAACGAGCACTTCCAAATCAGCCACTTCACGGGCATACGTGTTGACCGCGAACTTTTCCAGCTCATCGAATTCGGTGAGGCTCTCCCCTACGCCGTTGCAGGAGAAATTAATCCGTACGGTGGCGATCCCGTGTTTGGACAGCTGCTCGGCCACATAGGGGAAGCTGCCCCAGTCTTTGAACCCCTTGAAGCCATGGCAAAAGATCAAGGTCGGCTGATTCTCCCCAAGGCTCTCGTCGAGATGGAGATCTCCACGGATCGTCAGGTTATCGTCTACAGGGATTTGAAACGGATGGCTCATATCATAACCCTCCTTTTCTAGTTTTCTAAAAAGCTCAAAGCGCTTCTGCCCAATACCTCAGCACTGATCAGCATCGCCTTTTCGTCGATATCAAACATCGGGTGATGGTGCGGGTATTCTGCCCCTTTGTCTGGGTTACCTGCCCCGACGAACACATAAGCACCCGGAACCTTTTGCAGATAATAGGAGAAATCCTCTCCGCCCATAGTCGGCTTCATTTTGAGTACATTCTCTTCACCGACGACTTGCAGAGCTGCCTGACGGACGATCTCTGCTTCCGCTTCGGTGTTATCTACAGCCGGGTAGCCGCGGTCATACTCAAGCACCGCGCTGCCGCCCATCATGGCTGCGGTCGCTTCCACGATTTCACGCAGGCGCCGCTCTCCGAGATCACGGATCTCAGGCAGGAACGAACGCAGAGTCCCGGTCATCTTGCAAGTGCTTGCGATGACGTTAAAATTATCCCCCGCATGGAATGTTCCGACGGTTACGACCACACTCTCCAACGGGTCTACGTTGCGGCTTGCGATGGTCTGGATATTGTTGACGATCTGTGCACCGATCACGATAGAGTCCACCGTTTCCTGCGGCACTGCACCATGACCGCCTTTTCCCTTGATCTCAATAGTGAAGTCATCCGTGTTCGCCATGATCGGCCCCGCTGCGATCTCCACTTTGCCCGCAGGCAGACTTGACCACAGATGCGCACCGAATATGGCGTCTACACCATCTAGCGCACTGTCTTCTACCATCGCGATGGCACCACCTGGATTTTCTTCCTCCGCGTGTTGGAAAACGAAAACAATCGTCCCCTTGATCTCCTCGCGGTGGTGAGCCAGAATTTTTGCCAGCCCAAGCAAGCCGGATGTGTGGGCATCATGGCCGCATGCATGCATCACGCCAGGTACTTTTGATTTGTATGGCACTTCTTTGAGATCTTGAATCGGCAGTGCATCGAAATCAGCCCGCAGCGCTACCGTCTTCCCCGGCTGTCCACCCTTCAGCGTACCTACCACACCGCGTCCGCCTACTTTTTCCCGTACATCATCAAAGCCGAATTGACGCAATAGTTCTGCAACCATCGCCGGAGTCTTCTCCTCATGGAAGGACAATTCCGGATATTGGTGAAAATGGCGGCGCCATTCTACGATCTGTTGTTCCTGTTCCTGCAAAAGTGCTCCCAATCGTGCAGCCAATGTGCTCATCTTACACATATCCCCTCTCTCGATCTAACTCTTACTTATGTACCATCATAACAAAAGACAGAAACCCTGCGCAAAAAAAAGTCACCAGAAAGCCCATTGAAGAGCCTTCGGTAACTTTTCGCATCAGAGATTTCTTCTTTATATGCTAAGCGCGTTTGACCACATTTGCTGCTTGTGGCCCGCGTTGTCCGTCGACGATCTCGAAGTTGACCAACTCACCTTGTTCGAGATTGCGGTAACCGTTTCCAGAAATACCGGTATAGTGTACGAATACATCCGGACCATCTTCCCGTTCGATAAAGCCATATCCTTTGTCTTTATTAAACCATTTAACTTTTCCTTGCATAATAATGCCTCCCTTGATGAATAAAGCAAGCTGAATTGCTTTTGTTTATCCTATGCGGATGTCTGTATGGCGGGAAGTATTTGTCGAAAAGTTATAAGGAGGGGGATTGACTGTCCGCTTCGTAAAAAGGCGTGGCTATGTTCGGGGCAAAAACATCTGGGCAGCTCAGGAAGTGAGACTGTTTGCCCCTAGGTGGATTCGAAGAAGCCACGTACGCCACGCCTTTTTACGAAGCTGGGAGCGGGGTTCAAAGAGGTCTGCTGCGGGTCACCCTGCCCCTCTCCCAATCCAGCGCTGGTGGTGGACGGAATAGGAAAAGAATAAAGACAAAACAAAAAAGCGGTAATACCCCAAGGACACAAAATCCTTCGAAGCATCACCGCTATTTCTCAATTCACATACAATCCTACTAAACTCTTTTCTCTTCCACTCTACTGAACCAGCCCAGCAAGCTCTCCCTGCTTTTTCACCAGTTCATCAATGTCCACATTCATATCCAATGCCGCATACACCCCAGTGAAGTACTCCTCCACCTGCTCCACTACACGGCTACGCTCCTGCTCTACCACGTTGTTGAATTCAGCGGTAAAACGGTCACTCAAGAGTTCCCCACCGCGTGCGAGGAATTGGGTGACAGGCTCTTGGAGCAGCTTCTCCAGCTCGGTACGCATCTTCGTTTTGCCGTCTTGTTCGAAGAAATCTTTTGTATTCTTAAACAAGCCCAGAGCAGACTGGAACGGACCGCTGACGCTGACATGCAGTTCCTCGGAGAAGTCCGGCGTCTCGACGGAATGGGCGGTGTATGCCGCGAGTGTCAGACCTTTGGCATGCGGAGTCAGTTCCTTTTGCCAAGCGCTGATGATGTTGACCGTCTGCTTGTTGAGGAACTTCTCCAGACGAAGCGAGGTGGCACGCAGCTCTTGAGCGAGGTCGTAGCCGATGGAGCGGAACAGCTCTTGCAAGGAGCTTTGCAGGGCCTGCTTCATGCTGCGTCCGTCCTCTTTGAGTACAGACGGGTTGAATGCGTAGTTGAACAGTTCGTTAAAGCGGAAGAAGAGACGCTGTTTGATGTAGTAAATCAGCTCATCCTGCTCTTTCGCCAGGTCACGGGCTTCCGCTGTGACGGACAGGTTATGAATGCTGGCGAGTGCGGCTTGGCGGGCGGCGTCTGCGGCTTGGCGGCGCTCTTGACGGACGCTTTCGCCTTGTTGGGCCATCTCGATATACTCAGCGAGGATTCCATGGGCGCGGCGGATTTCGCTGTCTGCCGCAGTCACAGCCATGCCTGTCAGTTCATCCAAGGTGAACTTGAGGAAGTCCTGCTCGAACGCCTGCAGACCAGACAACTCCAGACCAGTCTCCCAAGCAGGCAACGGATCTGCTTCCCCTGCGTTGGTACGCTGACGGTATACTTTTTCAGCGGAAGCGCTCAGCTTGCCTTTCTCCAGCATGCGGGAAAGCAGCGCGGTCTGGCTGGATACCGGGTAGATGCGCGGATTGCGAATCCCACAGGTCAGCAGGTTTTTCTCGATGTGAGTCACCACGCCGTCCAGCTCCTCTTGGGAATGCGCGAGGTCAGCGGCATTGACGAGGAAGAACATTTTATCCAGCTCGAAGGTATCCTTCACACGGCCCATCTGGAGCAGGAACTCCCGGTCCGCTTGGGAAAACGCGTGGTTATAATAAGTCACGAACAGGATCACGTCCGCATTTTTCAGGTAGTCGAAAGCAACACCTGTATGACGTGCGTTAATCGAGTCAGCACCCGGCGTATCTACCAGTACGATGCCTTGATCGGTCAGCGGGCAAGAATAGAACAGTTCGATATATTCGGTAAAGCAAGCTTTTTCCTCTTTTGCAACAAAAGCTTTAAAAGCTGCCGTATCGACGAGCAGCTCACCGCTCAGGTGCTGGTCCATATCCGGATAACCTTTTACCACCGCTTTGAGGAAGGTATAGTGCGGCTTGGCATTTGGTGCGATCTGGGTCACGTCGATGTTGTTGACAGCTTGCAGACCACTTGCCAGATCACTCGCCTCGATGCCAAATACAGCAAGGGAGCGTAGCACGTCTGCCTCAATCGCCTCACGTTTTTTGAGAACCACGCGGACGGTGCCGTGCGGGTACTGCTCGGTAGGAGGCATGATTTTGTTGATAGCTGCCGTCGTCGGGTTCGGAGAGACAGGCAGGACGAGATCCCCCATCAAGGCGTTTGCAAAGGAGGATTTCCCCGCACTGAACGCCCCGAACAGCGCTACGGTAAAACGGTTTTCCTCCAGACGCTTGGCACGCTCCTGCATCGCCTTGGCTTGGGCCTGCATCCCTGCCACCGGTTGGATTTGTTCGTAAGCCTGACGCAGACGGGTGGCGGCGTCAAGCAGTTTGGTCTTCAGTTGATTCATGGCTTACTCTCCCTCTGTCAAAATCGCACGTAATTGATCTCCTGCTGCCTTCTCCTGCTCACCCAGCTTGGCCAAAGCCTCATGGATGTCAGCCAGCTCACGAAGCTTCGCAAGCTGTGGACGCAGCGCGGATGCTTCTTTTTCCATCTGTTCCTTGATGCGCTTGGTCAGCTTCTCGATAAAAGCAAAACCTTCGCGGCGGTACACCAGCTTGATGCCATTGGAGATATCTTTGGCGTAGTTGAGCACGTATTCGGATGTACCTGCCCCCTCTTTTACCTGGTCAGCGAGGAAGTCAGCGGTCACATCCAGCTTGTAGCCATGTACCTCGGCATGGAGCGATTCGTCACGCACGCCGTATTTTTCCGGCATCTTGCTGAGCAATTCTTTGAAATGCCAGTCCAGATGCGCAGACACCTTGTCTTGGAAATCGTCCAGCAGGGCTTGCAGTCGGGCTTGACGCTCTTCCTCTGTCTTTTTGCTGCTGCCGAACAGGAAACCTACCTTGAAGCCCGGCTTGCGGGTCTCCAGATATTTGGCCGCCGCTTCATTGGTGCTGAAGTAGGTCAGACGGGCGTTATCTAGGAGCGAGGTCAGTTCCTTTTCCATCTCAGCCTGTGCACCAGATACGCGTCCCTCCAGCTTGGAGAGCTCGCCCTCCAGCTTCGCCAGCTCAGTACGGATTTGTGCCTCATCGTTGGCATCCATCTCTTCCTCTGTGCTGACCAGCTTGGCCTCCAGCTCATTGCGCTTCTCACCGTTTTCACGGGCAAGGTAACGCTGGTGCTCGTCGATGAGCGCTTCTGCTGAGTAGTACACGCTGTCAGCCAGCAGCTGTTCACGGTTGCCGAACAGCTCGATCAGCTTGGCACGGAATTCCTCATATTGATTCTCCAGGTGATCCGGTTCAGCCAGCGAGGTGTAGAAAATTCCGTCCGGCTTGATGTTCCACGTCGCGAACGCTTCCTCCACGCTCTCTTTATAGCTGTCAAAATCAAGTTCAAAATCTACATGCTTATCGATCATATTGATCACGAGATAAACCGGCTTGTTGCGGTCTTTGAGCGTTTTCGTGAAGTTGAAATTTTCTTCCGCCTGTACGTGATTGTAGTCCATCATATAAATCACCACGTCAGCCAAGTGAAGTGCAGACTCGGTCGCCACTTTATGGGCGGCATCGGTTGAGTCGATCCCCGGCGTGTCGAGGAGGCTGGACTTTTCGTCGAGGAACAGACCTGGGTAGCAGATCTCCACCCACTCCACAGTGTCCCCGTCAATCGCGTATTTTTTCAACGCTTCCATCTCCGTGTCCGGGTCAAACGTCAGGACACCGCTGTTGCGCGTATAGACACGGGCCGCTGCCTCGCCGCCACGGATTTTGACCACGTTGGCACTGGTCGGAATCGGGTTGGACGGCAACAGCTCTTTGCCCAGCAAGGTATTGATCATCGTCGACTTCCCGGCAGAAAAGTGACCGCAGAACGCGATACTCATCTCTGTGTTACGGGTCTTGTCGATCAGCTGTTGCAGCTTAACCGCATGTGTATTATCGTTCGCGCGCTTCATCGCTTCGGCCATCCGTTCCATACGGGAAGCCAGATCCGAAAGCAATACAGGGCGCTCCATCATTTGTACCTGATTCATTTGTATATCAACTCCATTTTTGGAAATGGTCTATTCGTGCTATTCTACCATGTCCGAATGTAACATAATCGACATATGTTTTTCAATGAAAATAAGCGGAAATGTAGGGAAAAGGGTGCTAATGGTAAACAAAAAGCCCTTTCCGATGGGAGAGGGTTTGTCTGTGTGGGGTTAGAGAGAGATGGGTTGTAAAATGATGGGTTCGATGTCTTTGTCAGAATGATCTTTTTTCATCTCCCTGCGAAAAGCTGTTTGGAAAGCGTCAGGGTTGGTGATGATCTTTGCCTTGTCATATATAAAAAGGAACAAATGAGAACCTGCAGGATAGTGGAAGCAATCGGAACCCAGTTCTTCCGTTAGCTTTCTTTCGGACATGTTATCTCTTGTGCATTTTACTTCGATGATAATGTTATACTCGTCTATTGAGATGTCGAATCTGACGGACTTGTACTTCGCGTCATCGGCTACTTCAACTCTAGCCAGCGGAAAGATGGGCTTGATCAGACCGTATAAGATCCGCTGTACATCGTATTCGTTGCCTATCTGGATTTGATTGAGGTCTTTTTGTTTTAGGGTACCTCTGCCGTGGATGGGGGCATGATACATCACTTCGATGTGTTTGTAGAAGTTCTTAAGGATTCTTTTTATGATTTCGACAGCTGTTTCACGAGTGATGTAATCTGTAGATGCCTCGCCTTCTGAAATATCTAACGGATCATATAGACCTTTACGAATGTCCTTAGTTAAACCCCATAAAAAATTCATCGTATCAGTTACATGTATCATTATCTCTGTTTCTATTTTCACATTTTCATCAAATATATTATACCGCTTTAGTTGTATTCGAGAATCTTCCGATAGCATTACGAACTGTTGTGCTACGGAATTGTCATTAAAGCATCTTTCAAGGATTCTACTTGTTGTTAACCTCCAACGCTTAAATTCACCCTCTAGTTCGGCAAGATCTTTATTATCAAAAAGTTTGTTTTCAATAATATCCACTTTCAAAACCTTGATCTGCTCATTAATCAAACCAATAACAGTGTCTTTATCCCCTCTAATTTCAGTCACAGACATGTTCAATCCCCTCACATCTCTTCTCTTTTAAACCGCCACTCCCCATCTCAAATAAAACAGAAAAATCGGGTCTAATATATAAATCTGCTCATCCTTCCACTCAAATACCTGATAGAACACATCGCTGTCACTAATAATCCCTTGAACCTGTTCGATCGCATCCTTTATTTTCTTCCGATCCGGCTTGTCCGTCTTTTCCTCAAACAGCAGGTCGATTCTTTTTTTGAGTTCATCTATCGTAATACTGATAATTGGCGGATCTAGAGCAATCGCCCTCATGATCAGATGATAGATATCTGCCTGATTCCCACTGGGTAACTCGTATGTTTTCCGCTTTTGGCCTCTGGTAGGCGGTCCTGCTGTTAACTTTTTCACCACATCATCATATGGAAAATTGATACTGGTGACCCTGTAAGCAAGCTCTAGTTGGGCTTTATCAGTGATTTCATGCGGTTGCTCGTCCTTGTCCTTGTCTACATGAAGCAAAAGCGCCAAATTCAAGCAAATGGATTGCATGAGCTGCGGAGATAGGATGCTTTCTCTTGCTAGCTGATTCGCCATCTCATCCGTAATCTCAACAGCAAGCGCCTTGAACCCAGTAGTGGCAATCTCTTTTAACGCCGCTTCTTGCCAAGGCTCAATATTTATCAGACTTAGCCGCCCGCTCAGGTCTGGATTCTTACGGATCGCATCATCTGCTCTGTGTGGCAAGGAAATTACGATCGCCTTAAATTCTTTACGAATCGCATCTTTTAATTGATACGCCATATCGAACTGCATCTCTTCTGGTGCCGTATGAAAGTCGTCAAGCACCAAGACCAGATCATGCTCTTTAAAAAAATCAATGACTCTGTCTTTTCCCGTCTGATATTTTTCTGTAATGGAGGATGATTTGGACTCCGTTACTCCTGCCATGCCTTTTCCTTGCATCGAGTTCGTCTCGGTTTGCTCGCCTACAAGAGACAAGCCCACTTTATTTGCTATCGTGAGCCAGAAATTCGTGGAGTTTTTAAAATCGTTTCCAGTCAACGATATCATTTTATCTAAACCGATCACCTTCTCACATAAAACCGTTTTCCCAGTTTTTGATGGTCCAATAATCGAAGTTAAGAAACCAACTGTCTGAAGGGCCTGTTCTAAACGAAACTCATATGTAACAGGAAAATCGGCCGACATCCGGGAGACGTATGTATGCTGTGGAAAAGCACCTGGTTTAAAAACTTCATTTGAACGCAATTTTCTCATAGTTGTCCCTCCTTATGATTGTAGTATAGACCTACTATAGCATATTAATCATGCCTAAAGAGGGCTTTTACCCCCTATTTACACCTTTTTAAGTAAGAAGGTCACTTAGTTCCCCCTTAACTGCTTTTACTCAAAGAAAAAAGCCCTTTCCTTATCCCAATTGGTCAAAGAAAGGGCCTCTGTCTATCTTCCTTACTTTATACGTCATGCTCCCCAGCCAGCACATCCGCAAACGCCTTCGCATACGCCGGCAGATCAGGCGGACGGCGTGATCCGATAATATGTCCGTCGACGACAACCTCTTCGTCCACCCAGACACATCCGGCATTCTCCATATCATCCTTAATCCCCGGCGTCGAAGTCGTCTTCACTCCGCTCAGGATCTTCGCCGAGATCAGCACCCAGCCGGCATGGCAGATGTGCCCGATCGGCTTTTTCGCCTGATCCATCACTTGGACAAAACGGAGCACCTCCGCATAACGGCGCAGCTTGTCAGGAGCCCAGCCGCCCGGTACCAGCACACCGTCGTAGTCTGCGGCATTCACGTCACTCATCGCTTTATCGGCTACGCATGGGACACCGTATTTGCCCATATATGTCTCGTTGGCTTTAGGGCCGACGAGGTCAACGGTACAGCCTTCTTCGCGCAGGCGCAGCACCGGATACCACAGTTCCAGATCTTCGAATTCATGCTCAACAAAACAAACAATCTTTTTTCCTTGTAAACGCACAAGTCTCTCCTCCTTTTGCAGCATCCTCCTTATTGTAACAGGTCTTTTCTGCAATTCTACACTTTTACCCCTATTGGATGCCGCCAGGGGATTGCAGATGCACATCGACAGACACACGGAATTCCAGTTGCGGGTAGATATTTTTCCACTCTTTCCACTCATTTTGATTATTCCAGTGACGGGAGCGGTAGCGCAGCCCAAACCCAATCGGATCTACCTGATGCTTCTGCAGCTTCTGAAGCAATGCCAGCATGTTTTTCTCCACGACTTCGTTTGCAATCCGTTCATACTCATGAAGGGGGATGGGCTTGTCATGGGAAGTCGGTTGAACCTTTTCCTCGATGACCCCATTGATCTTAACCTGCATATCCAAATATGGTGTTCCCCCTTTTGGTGTATGAATCTTGTAGTCTGCCTTGGCCCTATCCGCGTAAATAATAAACTCGTGATTCTTATCTTTTACCTTGATTTCCAGTTTGGACAGCTCCTCCGCCACAATCCGGTAGTTCTTGGTCTCTTCCGTATTAAGCCGGAGGGCTGCGCGATAATCCTTGAATATATCCACGGTATCGATTTTCAAATACTCCTTTTTGGCTTCAATCACTGGCAGCAGGGCATCCAATCCCAGCTCGGTCATATGGCGGTAGAAGTCAAACAGATAAATCGAGACGATATACTGAGACTCTACCCCCGTATTGCCGAACGCCAGAAAGAGCCAGTTGGACGGAATTCGTTCTGACTTTGGTTTCATGCTCAGAACGGTATAGGCATCTGGTTTCCCTGCACCCAACCATGCGACTAACTGAATGTCGCGGCGGCGTAAAAACCAGTCCAGCACCTCGCGCATATCCTCTTTGACCAGCTTCTCGCCAAATACGATCGCCTTGGTATGACCAAAATCGAGCTCTTTATCCACCCTGGATTTCATCAGGGCGACTGCCTCGGCAATCGTGTCCTTCTCTTCAGAGATCAGTTGAAATTTCTGCTCCCCTGACTTGGGCTCACCGATTGGGATTGCAAGCTTCAGCGTCACTTTATACTTCTGCTTCTTCCCCTTGTCCACACCCACGGAGACGACGAAGGAACGCTTGTCGATGTCTTTAAACCCACAGCCACTGGTTACAAGGATCACGATTAGGAAGAATATCCACAGTTTCCGTTTACTCATGCCGTTTTTTCCTCCGTACCGCGTAAATCAGCAAGCCGACGATGAGGAATTCGGTAGCAAACCGGGAATTCAAAAAGAGACGGGCCAGACCATAGACCTGAGGTTCACCGATAACCATCTCCATCGCGAGCATGATCGCGGCAAATCCACCAATGATCCCCCACCGCCATAGTTTTAGATGACGGTCTTTATTGGTCAGGACCAACGTGCTCTTTATCAGTTCCAAAGCCACGTTCCAGTGCACCATCGTACTGACCAGTGCAACCATCACATACACCAGAAGAAACAGATAAAGCACACGCTCGACGATAAAAAACTCCAAACGCATCGCACCCGCTGTCGCCACCCAAGGGATCGTATAATCGTCAACCCCCATCGTCCCATGAAACCCAATCGGCACAAAAAAACTGGACAAGAGCGTCATGGAACCCATAAGCGTGATTATGGAGAGGTATTTGGGTGCAAAGCCTTCCCCAAACACCCGATGAAAAATAACCAAATTCAGGTACCCGGAAAAAATAAAGGTCGCCGTCGCCACCAATTCATACGACGGCATCTTAAACAGATGGGTGCCCACTTCAATAATCGAATCCCAATGAACTTGATTGTTCAGCACCGCTTTCAGCAGAATAAACGCAACGAACGGGAGATTAATCGCCAACAATATTTCCAACCCATATAAAATACTTGAAGAGGGCATTCTCATCACATAGCATACAACCAGCACAAAGACCAACATAATGATCTTCTCATCCACATCTGGGTCAATATATCGGTTGGTGATCATGACAAACGCAAGCAAGGTGACCGCACCAGCCAAAAACCAAGCTGTTGCCAGATAAATCAGGATCATAGCCGTCACTTTTTTGGGCAAAACCCTGTCCAATATCTCTGGCAGCCCTTCTCCCGGAAAGTGACTGATCAATTTAACAAACAGGTAGATTAACGTAACCCCAATGGGAATCGCCACGATGATAGCCATGAGCGCCCCATCATAACGCTTGTCAATCAGGATGCCTGGAACGAAGAGCAGGACGTTGACAAACCCATTGAGCAGAATCAGATAAAAGTAATATCGACTCCCCATCCACATCTCTTCCCGCCTCCTTTGGGTTCAGCTTTCATCCCCTTTTTTCTGAGGGTAATCCTGCTTGTACAATTGTAAGTACGGCTTTCCAAAGCTGCGCAAATTGACCAAATACATGATCAGGGCGATATACCCCACCACAATCCCGACCATCCCAAACAGCGTCGCGGCCAGCAGCAGTCCATATTTGACCACCCGCACCGCAAAGCTCATCATATTGATCGGAATCACGAAGTTGGAGATCGCCACCGCTGCTACGATGATAATCATGATATTTCCGACCAGACCAGCTTCTGTCGCCGCCTGCCCGAGGATCAGACCGCCTACCGTCGTAGCCGTAGGACCGATTACTTTTGGCAGCCGTACACTCGCCTCTGTCAAAAACTCCATCATCAACAGCATGAACAACACTTCCAAAAAAGACGGATACGGCACAGCCGCCCGGCTCCCCGCTATCATCAACGCCAGCTGCACCCGTAACAGCTCAGGATTATATGACGTTAACCCCACATAAAAAGCAGGCAATCCCGTCGCCAGCATCAAGCCCACATAGCGTATGACGATCAGAAACCGGCCCACCATCGGCAGCTGGATCGAATCATCCATAGAGGAGAAAAAGTCGTAGAAGACGGTTGGAACCACCATCACAAATGGAGTTCCTTCTATTATCAGTACAACTTTTCCCTCAGCGAGATTCTTGACCGTCCGATCTGGCCGCTCCGTGAGCATCATCGTCGGAAAGAGGTCCATCTTCTTTTTGGAAAGGGCCTGATGCAGCTGACCAGAGGATTGCAAAAGATCCATATTGATTCCTTCCAGTCTTGTTCGAAACTCCTTGAGCACCATCTGATCCACAATTTCCTCGTCATAGACCAAAGCCATGCTCGTAGGGGATCTTGTCCCCATTTTGATGATCTCAATCTTCAAGTTTGTTGATCGGTAGCGGTTACGCAACAGATTGAGATTGACCTGTATATTTTCCGTAAACGCATTTTCCGGCCCCTGTACAACCGTCTCTACCTTGGCCATATCAACCGGACTTGCCTCATATTTCATTGCTTTAAACAGCAGTACTTGATCTGTAAATAATACAACGACATATCCACTCAGCATGGCTTCCGGAATTTGATCCTCCTGCCCAACGACAAGGCATTCAGGAAATGACTCCAGATAGCGTTGGTATTCGATCTCACTGACCATCTCAAAAAAGGGTGTGATCATATTCTTTATGATGAACTTGCTGTCGCACACGCTGCGGATAAAGATGATATCGATCTCCATTTGGAGAGATTTAAGCGTCCGTGACTCCACATCTCCAGAGTGAGCCAATTGCGAGAGTATCCACTCTTTCATCGAATCCCCCCAACTCCATTTTGAGGTGGATTTCCTCTAGTTATTACCATTCCCCAACATGCGAAAAATTACCACTATCCCCCAAGATTGTTTTTTAGCAAATAAAAAAAGCCCCAAGACGGATTATGATCTCGTCTCGAAGCTTTCGTAACGTATGTATGGTGCCGGTAGAGGGACTTGAACCCCCACGGTTTCCCTCACGATTTTGAGTCGCGCGCGTCTGCCAATTCCGCCATACCGGCTTATGTGGTGATGATTACATGGTCGGGAAGACAGGATTCGAACCTGCGACCCCTTGGTCCCAAGCCAAGTACTCTACCAAGCTGAGCTACTTCCCGATAAAAAATGGCGTGCCCTGAGAGATTCGAACTCCCGACCTTTTGATTCGTAGTCAAACGCTCTATCCGGCTGAGCTAAGGGCACATATATCATGAAGGGTTGCACCTTCAAAACTGGGTATGCAAACATTAGGCAATGGTTTGTGGATAAGTCCTCGACCGATTAGTACTCGTCAGCTCCACGCGTTACCGCGCTTCCACACCGAGCCTATCAACCTCATCGTCTATGAGGGGTCTTACTAGCTTGCGCTATGGGAAGTCTCATCTTG
>NZ_VCNA01000009.1 GCF_006170445.1 Brevibacillus dissolubilis
CCGTTTTTACAATGAAGAGCGTCTGCAAATCAAATTAAACAAGCTGACCCCTATAGAATACAGGCGTCAGCTTGCGGCCTAACGGCCGGGGTTTTTCTTACTGTCTACAAAATAGGGTCTTGACCACAACATCCATAGCGGTCTTTTTGACGAGTTTTTTTCGCGTTATGGTTGGCTGTCTTACACCTGATAGACAGGCGGCTCTTCTTCGGCTCTGTGATACAGCAGGTGACGATCCAGATTGCCCGGATGCTGGACATACAAAGGGCCCCAGGAAGGATTGCCGTCATGCATCGTCTTGAGCAGGGTAATCATCCGGTCAAAAATGACGTCGATCTCGGCATTCTTCGAGACCGCTTCCGTCACGGCGGCAGCGACTACGTGAGCGGCATAGATTCCAGAGCGTTGCGGGGCGGGCAGTGTGCCTGCCGTGGTCAAGAGTGGACGCAACAGAGCGACGATCCGCTCGTCTTTGTTTCTCCAGTTCTGAATCTCATCAAGACTATGGTACTCGAGGCTCGCGAGCTTGCCCTTCATGATCGTGGTAGCGACAATCTTGGCGGAACGCTTGGCTTCGTCTGTATTGACCGCGACACCATTCAAGCGGATGGTGGTGAGATCCTTGTCAACCTCTTGTTCAAGCAGTCGCTTCCATTCACGCGCCTGACTGAATCGAAGCATGCCGACTGCATAGGCTCCCATATATCCCCGCAGGATGTCGGCTGGATGCGGGTCAGATGCAGGTCCGCTGTTGCGCAGCGCTGGTTTGGCGGCATAAGCCGCGTTCAGCCCACGGAAATATCCGATCAAACCGACTGCTGCCGCCGGACCCAAGTTAAGAATTCCTAAAATATCAGAAGCCGTTTCATCAATCCGGGTGGCCCAATACTCAGCCAGATCATTGCCCGCATTCTGCTCCAACAGTGCGCTTCTGACTTTGGCGGAGAGCTCTTCTAGCAATCCCTCATCGGCGTGCAGGATATCATGTCCGGTCACCTCATGCGGAATCGCCGACCACGCTAAGAGACCCTGAGTAGCATTGACTGGTGGAAGATTCACAATGGCTGCTTCCAGACCAAAAACAGAGGTAGCGTCAATCGGCCATGTATACGGGCCGAACTCGGGACGTCCCCATTTGCCCAGCGCGGGGATGATGCTGTGATCCGGCGGCTTCACACCGCGACGGTCCTCTGCACTCAAGAAGCCGTCGTACAAGTCGCTGATCACCTCTTGGAAGGCATCGGTGGCTCTCTCCTGATAGCCTTCTCCGTTCTGCAGGATCGCCTGCGCGATGTCAAACATCAGAGCGGCTGCCCCCTCTCTGTGCGGATCGCTTACCAATACGTCCCGAAACCCGTCTGGCCCGAGCTGATCAAGCGTCTGGATAAACGGATTGACGACAGACTCACGGTAGATCGGTGGGAACTTCGCACGTACCGCTTCGAGTCTGCCGCGCAATTGGTGAAAATCGGTCGGGTCAGCAGGCTCCGTGATGCTGCTGTTGAGGGTGGCTCGTCTGACTTCTTCGACGCAATTGGCCAGATTAGAAATGTCGGGTCGGCTGATCAGAATGGCTTCATGGGCTGCGGCAAGAGTTGCTTCATCTGCTCCAAGCATGTTGTTTCTGTTGATGGTTCCTTGCATGTTCAATGCACCTCCACCTACATCTTTCTCAGCATTCCGTCTTTTTACAAATGGTTGTTTTTTACAGGTGATCCTGCCTCATACAAAAACCCTGCCAGGCTGATCAGCACAAGGCAGGGTCGAGTGATTGGTTATGAGATTGGCATCACATAGATAAAGATCATCAGAAAATGAAGCAGGGTTCCGGTCGCGACGAAGATATGGAATATTTCATGGAAACCAAACTTATTGGGGATAAAATTAAGCTTCTTGGTTCCATAGATGATGCCGCCGATCGTGTAGGCAACACCCCCTGCAATCATCAGCACAATCGCTTCCACCGGCAGGCTCTGTACCAGCTTGGCAAACGGGACGACGGCGATCCAGCCGAGTGCCACATAGAACACGGTGGAGACGGAGCGAGGCAGGTTCATGAACCAGATTTTCATGGCAATTCCGATAAAGGATAAGACCCAGACTGCGATCAGCATGGTCCATCTCCACGCGCCTTCCAGTCCGTAGTACAGTACAGGCGTGTAGGTTCCCGCGATCAAAAGGAAGATAGCCATATGGTCGATTTTTCGCAGGACGAGCTCTTTTTCCGGGGTGGTGCGAATCCAGTGATAGATGGTGCTCGCCCCGTACAGGATGATGACGCTCGCACCGAAGATCGTCATGGTGATCAGCTTGGACGGATTCTGGTACGATTCGAGGATCAAGAAGACGAGACCGACGATGCCTGCGAGGAATGGGACGAAGTGGGTCCAGGTGTTGACTGGTTCTTTCATCTTTAAAAATTTCATGGGGTGAGCCTCCTGTGCATATAGATGGGTTCTATAAGATGACCGAAAAATGGAGTACATGGAATGTTGGATGGTATTTCGCTAATCATAACACAAACCCATGCGAGGCAGTCCCTGCAAATTGCAGTTATATTGTGACGATTTCATCAGGGCTCGAAGGAGAGCGCAAAAACGCCCCACAAAGCCCTTCCTCATGTCCCAAGGCTTCATGGAGCGTCTTTGTTTTCCATCAATCCGTTCCGAATCTATAGAAAAATCCCTTCCAAATCCCGTTTCTCCACCTTGATCTCTACCCCGAGCCACTCTTCCCCGGTTGCTTTGAACATCTCAGCATCGCCGCTGGTGTAGAACAGATGCTCAGGCAACAGCAGACAGCCGTGATCGGCGGCATGGATATCCTGAATCGACAGAAGCGTGGACAGCTCGCGCGCGGTCTCTTCGGCTGAGCTGATCAGGGTGACCTCATCGCCGAACACCTCTTGGATCAACGGGGCAAGCAGAGGATAATGCGTACAGCCGAGGATCAGTGTGTCGATCTCTTCGTATTTGAGCGGGGCCAATGTCTCGTATACTATCTGTCTCGCTTCTTCGGTATGAAGCATGCGGTTCTCTACCAGTGGGACGAAGGGTGGACAGGCGAGGCTGACGACGTACAGGTTGGGATTGATGCGGCGCAGGGCTTTTTCGTAGGCGCCGCTCTGTACGGTCATATTGGTGCCGATAATGCCGATCCGACCTGTGCGTGAAGCAGAGATAGCGGCACGTGCGCCCGGCTCGATCACGCCCAAGACAGGCAGTTGGGTGGATTGGCGCACTTCATTGAGCACGACAGCAGCAGCGGTGTTGCAGGCGATGACGAGTGCTTTCAGATCGTATTGAAAAACGTAGCGGATCATTTGGTTGGTGAAGGTACGGATTTCTTCGGAGCTGCGCGGGCCGTAGGGGCAACGGGCATTGTCGCCGAAGTAGACGATCCTCTCCTGCGGCAGCTGTCGCATCACTTCCCGTGCGACAGTCAGACCGCCGACACCTGAATCAATAATCCCGATCATTTTTTTTGGACTCATCATGAATATCTCCTTTTTTAGGGGGCGAAATGACAGAAGCATTTCTTCTGATTACGATATGCAATCGGTTTTCGGCCGTGTACCGGACGTGACATACACCCATTAGGCTCCTGTTTCATATCGATATAGAAGAAGATACGAAAGAGGAGGAGTAGGATGAACCAGCCGTTGCAACATCTGATGGACTGGAGTGAGTGGGGACGCCAATGGGTGCAGTATTTGCGCAACAACCCGGAGATGTCTGCCCACAAAAAGCATTTGGTCAAATTCGAGGCCGCCTTTACCGAGATTGGACGCAGGGCGGCGCATGGGCTGACCAAGGATGGCGGCAAGAGCGTGGCTGAGCCGGAGATCCGCCACCTGACGGCACAGGCGGAGGACGTACAGACGAATTTTCATCAGTTTCTGCGTCTGGTGCAGGATTCCCGCTATGAACCGGCCAGTGGATGGCTTCGACTCGGTTCAGAAGAGAACCATCCGACCCCAGAGGAACCGGTACCCACAGGCGAGCATAAGCTGCCTCCTCTGCCCTATTCGTATGACGCGCTGGAACCCTATATCGATTCAGAGACGATGCGGCTGCACCATGACAGACACCACAAAAGCTATGTAGACGGACTGAACAAAGCCGAGCAGATGATGGCGCTCGCCCGTTCAACCAATGAGTTCGACTTAATTAAGCACTGGGAGCGCGAAGCAGCCTTCCACGGTGCGGGCCACTACCTGCATACCCTCTTTTGGAACATCATGAGTCCTGGTGGAGGCCGTCTCTCCCAAGGCCCGCTGCTCACGCAGATCAACAACGATTTCGGCTCCTTCGACGCATTCAAGCGTCACTTCTCCAAAGCAGCGGAGACCGTAGAAGGCGGCGGCTGGGCTCTTTTGGTCTGGTCGACTCCAGCCAGACGATTGGAGATCCTGCAGGCCGAGAAGCACCAGAACCACAGCCAATGGGAGAATGTCCCCCTGCTCGTGCTCGACGTCTGGGAGCATGCCTACTATCTGAGCTACCGCAATAACCGTCAAGCCTATATCGATGCTTGGTGGAACGTCGTCAACTGGTCATATGTCGAACAGCGCTTCGAGCAGGCACAAGGCACACCCTGAAGCAATAAACACAGATTCACTGACAAGAAAAAGAGCAACACCACGGCAAATGGTGCTTGCTCTTTTGTATTGTACTGCAAAATTCGACCATTTTCTATTAGCCAAAATATAGTAAACCGATATATAATTAATAACATGTAAGAACATTTGGAATAAATGATAAAAAAACAAATGTAAGGAGGTTCGCCTATGCAACGCCCACTCTCTTGGCTCTTATCGCTTCTTCTCTGCTTCGTGCTCCTCACCCCGCAAGCGGCCTTGGCACATCCATTGAGTACAAGCTTCAGTGACATATCCATCTCGCCGTCTGGTGTAGATCTGTCGTTTTCCATTGACGATCTGTCTGTCATCGAGCTTCTGCCTGATGTGGATCTGAACAAAGACAACCTGATCGACGACAACGAACGGATGGCCGCCACCACACAAATCGGTGATCTGGTCATCACCAACCTGTCCCTCTTCCTCGCTGATGAGATGCAATCCCCGATGGTACAAGCCGTAGAGAAGTCCGAGAAAAAAGGTAAGCCATTCATCACCGTCAAGCTGCTTTATTTGGACGTGAAACCCGATATCGCCATCAAGCTCCAAGATGATTTCTACACCTCAAACCAAAAGTCCAACTACGTCAACATGGTCTCCATCCGCGCTGGACAAGACTTCTCAGAAGCTATTCTGAAAGATTCCAACCGAGTATGGGAAAGCGTCATCAATCCGAAATGGGTCGCCGCAAGCACAGATGCTTCTGCCGCTGGGACGGCAACCGGAGAAACTGCGGAAACGGCCGGGTCGCATGAGACTCCTTCTACCTGGTGGGCATTCTTTACCCTCGGGATGGAGCATATCCTGTTCGGTTATGACCACCTGCTGTTCCTGTTTGCCCTGATCCTGTGCAAGCAGAGCTTCCGTCAATATCTGTCGATCATCACCTCGTTTACCATTGCACACAGTATCACACTGACACTGGCCGTGCTTGGCTATATCAACGTACCGGAAAGATTCATCGAACTCGCCATCCCGATTAGCATCTGCTGGGTCGCCATCGAGAATATTATCCGTGATAAAGTGAACCACCGCTGGACGCTCACCTTCTTCTTCGGTTTGATCCATGGGATGGGCTTTGCCGGGATTTTGCAGGAGATGACGATTCCGAAGAGCCATATGATCACATCGCTGCTCAGCTTTAACCTCGGGATCGAGGTGATTCAGCTGACCCTGATTGCTATCATCCTTCCGATTCTGTCCCGCCTGCAGGGATTTGCCCAATACAGACGCGGGGTAAGCATCGCCTCAACCGTCATTGTCGTATTGGGTGGGTTTTGGCTGTTTCAGCAGATTTTAGGATAGTCGTATGAAAACAAAAAAAGCAAGCAGAACGGCCTGGGTACAAAAGGCTCGTCTGCTTGCTTTTTTGGTGTTGAAATTCCATTTATCATCGTTACCTACGGCTACCCAGTTGACGATCCAATCGGTCCGTTGATAACTCATCTACGCGCTCACCTCCATTTTCAATGTAAAAACAAAAGCGACGAGCAGACCGCTGTCTCCTTTTGTAATCGTGGTTGGTTTGATCGCCAGCACCGAGCCGTCAGAGTCTAAGAGACTGACGTTCTCTACCTGACCTTGTGCCTCGACATCATTGAGATAGACGTAGCTGGTCACTTGGTTCTCGGTAATGACGGTTTTGTGGATCGGGTAGATATACTGCTGGCCGTTCACCTTCACCTGCGCGTGACGGATATGTCCGCTCAGGTCGAGTAACAGCCGCTCCATTAACAAGGGTTGTATCACTGTTACTGTCAATCCCTACACCTCCTGTTTCGAATAAAATGTATTGGTAAGCGGATATTCTCCCGCCGCTGTTCGATGCTGCTATTCTCGATGTCGCCAAAGTAAATCCAGTCCCAGATATCCAGCCCACATGCAGGGGAAGGGAGCAGAAACTGCTCCCCCAATTCTCAAATCATGGCCTTCTGGTATTCTGTCTCATCGCCCGACACCGTAACGTGCTTGATCGCCACTTGGTTTTCATACCAATACGGCGGCAGCTGCTCCCGATATCGAAGCGGGATCATGGGGATACTTCCAGATCAAGCGTTGCCACTACTTTTTCCGGTACGTTGACATTGTCGGTTCCACCATTGAGCACATACTCGTGAAAATCAGTCACACCGTCAACGAAGAAGAGCGCCCCGATCTGTTGGTACACGATCAGTGAGCGCCCTTTGATGTAGTCTCGTATGCGTTTGGCAATCAATTGAATAGCGGAGTCACGTTTGCCGGCATCACTGAAGGTAAGCTTGACCGCCACCTTCAACGGATAGACCGGAGCCGGATGGCAAGCGAGATCATGTCCTACGATTCGGCGGCTGATCCACAGCACCTTGCGTACCTCTTCGGCCACCTCCTCTGAGACTGGCTGGCCGTCTGGATCGGTCAGGTACAAGTCGATAGACAGATCATTGCGCTCTTTTTCGATTGCGACCGCATTGCCGACACCCGGCACCATACGCGCCCAGACCTCGTAATCCGCACGACGGCCATTGCCTTCTTCGGTGCGGGTACGCTTCAAGATACGTTCGCGGTAGGTTTCGTCGTCTTCTCCCTCTTTACGCGTCAGGCCATCCCGATTTCCATGGGCATCCAGATACTCCCCCTCAGCTCGGACCAGAAAGCCTTGCAAAAAGGCATATTCAAGCAGCTGCTGGTTCTCGCTGATCTCCTCGGCGAATGGATACCACAAATCATAGAAAAACTCGCCTTCTGCTGTCGCCGGAGGAGTCTCTCCGCGCGCTTCATACAACGCTTTGGCACGATTGGCCATCCGTTGGTAGACTTGATCCGGTGTTTCCCGCAAAATCGGCATTTGCGGCTTGTTCATCTTTTCCATACATCCACTTCCATTCTGGTCTCGCCACGCATCCCGAGTACGGACAGCGTGTGTGTGACCCTGTTTTGTTCAAAGCGTACGTCCTGCACATCGGCCTGTTCGATTTCACTGTGTGCCTCAAGCGCCTCCTGGATCTGGCAAAAATCAGCTGCAGCGCTTGTTGCACGGCTATCCCCTCCCTTCTTCCATAACAGATTCATCTGGTATTGCCCGCTTTAGGATCGTTATGCACCACAGTCACAGAGCGTGTCCACGGAATTTTCGACAATTCGGTGAGTTGCTTGGAAGCGATGTCGGAAAGGTTTTTCTCTTCCCCTGCATCGATTACCTTGTGCATTCGACCGATTTGTTTGATGAGCGTCAGATTTTCTTTTGTGACACTGGACGCGAACTGCTCTTTGTTGTATATCTCGATGGTGACAGTGGTGAAAACCTTCTCGGTCGACTCGCCATAGGTACTGCCGCTCCGGATAGCGTTGGCCCGAAAAAGCAGGGCAGGAAAACTCAATTCCTTCCCGCACCATCAGGCTGGTCTCAATGAGCATAAGAAAACCCGCAGCGGCGAGCGGCGGGGTATTGGAGATTCATATGGCAGGTTTTTTAGCTATCGATATCAGCCCCACTGATGACAGAGAACATCATAGTAAAATGATGGCTGATGAGTGTTGCCGGTGTTCCGGAGGTTCTCCCTGTAAAAGGTACGTTCTCCTCGATCACCAACGCGGTATCCCCTAATTTGACCGCTTGCTTCACAAGATCGAGTTCGACGGTCTTCTCTACCAGTTCGTTTACACGGGCTACGGACAGTTTGTGTGTGCGCTTGGTCGGCACATGTATGATAACCATTTCTTTTTTCCCCGGCTCTGCCGTGCTGTTCTGAATTGAGATGCACAGTTCATTCCCTCCAAGTCCCGGATATTTGGCTAACTGTTCCAAAGCACACGGCCTATTTTTAGCAAAATACGTTCCTTTGGCTTTCGCCATTAATTCGATATAGAAATCCTGTCTTTGGCGTAACTAAGTTTGTGGCGCGCAAACCAAACACATGTTCGTAATTTCCTACCGTATTATCTTACCACCCTTTTTCGGAAAATGTGTCTCACCCCCGACTCATCATCGTATCAAAACCGTATCATTTTCCTCTCACCCTCCCTTCCCTTGGCAGGTAATAAAAAGAGAGAGCAGATCTTACTCCGCTCTCCCATTGGTATACACTTCCAGTTTTAATGAAACGGCCAGCTTATAAAACGCCCGCGAACGAATCCGATAGTATGTCGCGTGCGCCAAGCACAGTTCGGTATAGGTCTCAATGTCGGTACGGTCATCATCGTCAAACCAGCGCATCATGATGATGTCCCGTTCTTTTTTGCCCAGCCGCTCCACAGCAACCAGCACACCTCTCACATGCTCCCGACGTCTCTGTTCGATATCCACGTTCTGCACTGCTGTGGATTCAGTGGTACTAAAAAACTTATTGGTCACCGAACGGGGAGTCGCCGAGTAATTCACCACCGTACTCGTCTCCAGATCTGGATGAAAACCCATACGGATAAAATCCCGCGCCAGATCCAGCGCTTCCCGAACCTTTCTCTCCGTCTTAATCTTATCCATCTGCGGAAGCAATGATGACATAGGGTACATATAGAACCTCCCTCTTAGCTGTTCGTGTGTTCGTATTTCTTACAACCTAGGAAACGGACACGGTCCACTGCTGCTGCCGCTCAAAATAGCCCCATTCTTCAATTAACTCAGGTGTCGTAATCTCTTCAAGCGGTCTGCCATTTCGCTCACGGATGCCATACGCAGCAAAATTGTGCAAAATCACATGACGGATCAAATTCATCTACTCTTCCTCCCAACCTGTACCGATATAAATAGAGATAGCCTTATGTGATAGCCGATCATGATGTTCGACCATGTAGCGATCATATATACGAACAAACGTTCTATATTTATTATCCATCTTTTTGACAGCAAAAGCAATTAGAAATTCAGGAAAATCGGGGAGAATTATTTTCCTTTATTTCGTGTTGGGGAGAGACGGGGGCTGGCAGTCTGCTCGCCTTCTTTGCGCCCTGCAAGGGGGAGAATATACTGTCCGCTGCGAAAAAGCCAAACGTGCTGTTCGGGTCAAAAAGGGTTCGAAGAAGCCTATTCGAACGGAGGGGTTTGCCCCTGAGCAGATACTAAGAGGTAGGGGCACGTTTGGCTTTTTCGAAGCTGAGCAGGGAGCAAAAGAGGCTCGCTGCCTGCCAGCCCCCGTCTCTCCCACCAGCTGTAGATAAAGGCAAATCAAATTCAAAAAAACATAATAATCTGCAACAAAAAGCCCCTCTTACCCGTCTGTAACACGAGTAAAAGGGGCTTTTCCGCAGTTCTATAACGATTGCTCGGTATTCATGAATTAATGGCAGCTGTGGGAACTCCCTACGGCATTGCCCTTTTTCACCATGCTGTTGCATTTTTGCGGGTTCGGCGGTACGTCTAGACCTGGGTTTTTCTCGAAGAAACCGGATGGCTTGAGCATGAAGCCGATGTAGGCAGCTGGCATGACCGGCCAGTCTTCTGGACGTGGGATGTGGTGATGACCCATGGTGTACCAGACGACGAGGTCGGTATTTTCGATGTTGCGGTCTTGTTGTACCCATTTTGGCAGACCGTCGCCACCAGCGTGTTGGTTTGGATAATCACCAGCAGCGTAGCGTTCTTTTTCATCAAAAGGAGTTACCCACATGTGGTGCTTGATGAAGCCTGCACGTTTCATCAGGCTGGATTCTTCATGAGCGAATGGGAAGCAGTTCTCACCCGGCACAAGACGGTAGCCCACTGGTTCGCCCACGTGGTTTTTCACGTTCGGGTTGACGAACTTCCAGTATTTTTGGTTGTGCAGATCAAGGTCACCTACCGCTTCTAGCTCATTGCGAAGCGGCTTGGTTACGGTATAGAAGGCGTTGCCGAATGGATTTTCTGGTCCCATCGGCTCTGCTTCGGTGTGGATCTGGTAGACTGTGTTGTTTGGACCGTCCAGGTTGAAGTCCATCCGCATGTTAAAGAAGTGCTGGTGGTTGAAGCCGAGCAGCTGTGGAGCCAGCAGAGAACCGTATTTGTTTTTCTCACCCGGTGCGACGGCAGAGGTGAACAGAAGACCTGTCAATTTGACTTGGAATTCGATGTTGCCGTCTTGATAGAAGTACCAGAAGAAGCCGTACTCATAGTTGCCGACCGTAGAAATCGAGGACAACACCAGACGGCGGGAACGGCGGACATCTACGCTTTCATTGCGCCAGTCCGTATGCTTCCAGAGAATTCCGTAATCTTCTTCGTGAAGGCAGATCGCATTCGGAATCTCGACGACTTCCCCTTTGGAGTTGTTGAGATACGCGTCGAAATAACGGATTTCACCCAGGCAGTCGCAGCCCAGACGCAGTGAGTTAGCAAGCATCCCAATGCCGTATTCACCTACGTCAAAAGCGTTTTGGCGGCTGTGTACAGGGCTTGGGTCCGCATACGGTACAACCATCTCAGACAGGGATGCACGATAGAGAATCGGGCGCTCTTTGCCTTGATCGTCATAGGTTACCTGATGGAGTACCAGACCTTCGCGATAGTTAAAGCCGAAGCGGATGCTCCATTTTTGCCATTTGATCTCATGTCCCTCGATGGTGAAGCTCGGACCATCAGCCTGTACGACTTCCAACGGCTTCAAATCTTCACGGACAGGCACATATTTGGTGGTATAGTTGCCATCAGTTGGCGGGATTGGCAGTACGCCGTAATCCTCTACTTTGATGACTTCTTTTTTATTCATATCTACATAAGTAACGATCCCCTCAAGCGGATGAGCGTACCCATTGTCGTCAGAAAACATTTTTAACCAAGACATGGTCCGAAGAATCCGTCTTCCTTCCTCTTCCGGAACTCCGAAATGACCCGCAGACCAAGGCTCAACCATCACCATGTCCGTATTGTCGATGCCACGGCGTTTCAGTGCGTCGAGGTATTCCTGGCTGGCTTTAACGATCTCTTCACACTCCAAGAATTCATCGAGCATAACAGACGGCTGTATGCCTGGACGTGGAGTCCAAGATTTCACTTTCTGGTCAGTCAGTGATACGACTGCTTCATAGGTGGTTTCTTCGGCATTGTCAAGAACGACTACAAAAGCTTCACGATGAATTGGATCACCTTTTTTGAAGGAAAAAACCGTACTCTTAGGTGGCTCGTGCAGGGTAACCGCGACGAAACGGGCCTTTTCGCTGAGTTGTTGTTTTTCACGCAGGATAGCCACTGCCTGCTGAATCTCCTCAGCGGTCAACGGCTCCAACGGATGGAGTACAAGACTCGTTTGTTGTTGTTGCATGATTTTCACTCCTTCAAATTTTGGGATAAGCCGGAAATGTAACTACAAAAGCCGACATTTGCCTATCTTTTACTGCAATTATACAAGAACTGTAACAATTTAGTAATGTATGAATTACAAAATTATGTACATTATACACATTATTTATAATAATGTATTACATATAATAACAAGTATTGGTAGGATTGAACAACAGAAAAAAGTCCCAAGTCCTCCTTCGATTTCGTCTTTCTTCTATATAAATAGGAAAAGATCAAAACCTCTCTTCTCCGAATCGGAAACAAGAGAGGTTTTTTCTGCGTGTCGGCTCTGTCCGTTGATGCTAGATTCCTTTGACCACGGCCATTGGTTTACACTTGGCGACGACAGATGCGAGCTTGGCACCGACGATGCTGTCGATGATCTGGTCGACGTCCTTGTAGGCTTGCGGACATTCGTCAAGGATTCGCTCCAGCGTACGGTGGTTGACGAGGATCTCATCCTCTGTGCCGACTTTGAGCGATTGTTCGAACTCATCCACCTTGACGGCTTCCCGAGTGGCACGGCGGGAGCGGATACGTCCGGCTCCATGGCAGATGGAGTAGAAATTTTTCAGACCGTGTTCGGAGCCGAGCATAATGTAGGAGGACGTGCCCATCGAGCCTGGGATGAGAGCGGGGTGACCCGTTTCTTTGTAAGCGGCGGTGTTGAGATAGTGACCGGCCGGAAGAGCACGAGTCGCTCCTTTGCGGTGTACCAGCATCGGCTGCTCCCGGTGGAATTCCTTGAGCGCGTAGTTATGCATCAGGTCATAGAGCACCGGCACCTCGCATTCACTGCCAAACACATCGCGGAATGCTTCCCGCACCCCGAATGCGATCATATGACGGTTGGAGACGGCGAAGTTGAGCGCGGAGTACATCAAGTGCAGATAACGCTGGCCTTCTGTCGAATTGATCGGTGCATAGATCAGGTTCGGGTCTGGATTGGTGACGCCCCAGCTGTGCATCGCTTCGCGCAGGGTTTTGGTGTATTCACGTCCAAGCATCGCCCCCCATGCACGGGAACCAGAGTGGATCATCACGATCACCTGACCGTCGAACATCCCCCACTTGGCTGCCAGCTCACGGTTGGACTCGTCGATCTCTACATACTGGATCTCGCAAAAGTGGTTCCCGCTCCCGAGCGTCCCCAGCTGTCCGTGGGCGTTTTTCTTGATTTTTCCCGGCAGATGCTCCAGAAAGCTGTGATCGTATCGGAATGTAGACTCCTCCACATGTGTCAGCCACCGCTCATCCGGTACGTATGAGGCTGGCAGACCGTGCAGGCCGTGCTGCACGACATCCATGATATCGATATCCGCGTAGTTGGAGTTTTTGCGCTCGTTGGATGGGACATACTTCTCGATCGCATCGATCAGCTGGCGGCGGACTTGTTTGTCTTGGAGATCACGTTTGTGCAGGGGGGTCAAGTGTACACGCATCCCGCACCCGATATCCACCCCCACAATGCTGGGTGAGACGAAGCCATCGCGCATATTCCAGACAGCCGTGGTTCCGATACAGGTTCCCACACCGATGTGCGCGTCAGGGGTGTAGCTCATGTACACATGCCGGGGAATCCGCAGGTTGTTGTCGGCCATGTCATATACTTTTTGTTCGAATGTTTCGAATACGGCATCGTTGGCAAAGACGTGGACGGAGCCGTGTGGCAGCTGCACTTCACGGTGGTTGTTTCCGTGGTATTTGACTTGTCGGTTAGTATCCATATTTGCTCTCTCGTTTCTTGGTAAATTTATTGGCGTAACTGGAAGCTATAGTGGACTCTGGCTTGATTTTCGCTGTCATCCCCATCGATTCTACCCTGCGTACCATCTCCATCACGTACGGGGCAGTCTTATTGCGGACGATATCATCACCCGCATCGATATGGACGAATGCCTCCAAGGAAGCCCCCTGATACACATACGGCAGCACGATGTCTTCCATCTCATGCAGCCTGATGTCGACGAAATGCATCGCGATCTCTTCACTGTAGGCTGTTTCGGTGGATAGCTTCTCTGCTATCGAGTCAAAACGGCGGGGCACGACCACTTTACGGTAGCATGCCCATGCTCCTTTGCCCATCCGCCTAAGCACCAGCCCGGTGATGAAGGTGGTATACCACCGGTGCACTTGGCTGTCTGTTCCGATGCAGAGTTCATACGCGGCCCGGGGATCTTGCTGCATAAAATGAAGCATGCGGGCGTACACGTCTTCCAACGTCATGCGTCTGTTCGTCGTGTTCTGAAATTCTCCGTGATGGATGAGGGTCAGATGATTTTTCTTTTTCATAGTCGTCACCTGTAAAGCAAGGCAGGTTCTCTTCCTTTCTGTGGTGGATTTGTGGGGTGGTCGTTCTGTTCACCTTTTGATGAACGAGATGTAGTTAGAGTAAAAAAGGCTACCGGTCATTCGGCGCAGCTTTTTCTTACCTCCCGAATAGCGTCGTCTCACATGCTTCCTTGCTACCGGTGAATCTAAATGTACGGGTAGCGGGATCGATGTTAGATGCTGGATCTGCTGCGGCCTTAGGGCCATTGGTGCCTTTACAGCAGAATGGGAGGGATAAGAAAAAGCTACCGTCCATGACAAGTAGCCTTTTGGTTCACATATGGTGTGATTGGCGGGCGACGGAATCATTCTGTCCGTTCGATCGCGCCGTGGTGTGGATACAGGGATACCGGGTAAGAGTAGGTTGGACACGTCATCTGCTCCCGCGTCAACGAATTGAACGTGAAGGATGCGGTACTGGGTACGCAGTGTCAGCAGAACTGTCCAAGTCTTAGCAGGATTGTACAGGTATTGATAGGACTACAACCACTGCCGTGAGACAATGCCCGGCTTTTCCAAAAAGCTACGGTTATGAAGTTGGAGGTACGTCTTGAAAAGTCTGTTTTCATCATTCTTATGACGATTCAGCGCGATGTTGTCTAAATGATGATCACGCTGGCCGATTCGTTCGCCGCGTTGGATGGATTCTCGTGTCCGAAGCTGGCGCTCTATGTTTTGGTTAGGCTGGTTCCATGCCAATTGATCCAAGCCGATACGAATTGGGGACTTTCTCATGACATACACTCTCCTTTCTTGGTCGTAGCCTTTCTGGACTTACATCCATGTAGTGTTCGCTCACCCATGAATTTTGTATAAAGTTATCATCAGTCTATGATGTTGTCAACCACTTTTTTCCTTTCATAGCCTCGATCCTATTCATAACCAAAGGAATCTATATGGTTTTTATGATTATTTTCACTGAACATGGTACAAATTATCACGTATACATAACTCTGGGAGGACGATCATGGTTTCTCGTATTTCTTACTTCCAACTGATGTTCGTAATCCTTCTGTCCAATGGTTTGACCAACCATGTCATCATCATCCCGGTCCTTTTGGATGTAGCGAGGAGAGATTCTTGGCTTTCCGTGCTCGCTGCTGGGGTCATCTATCTGATTGGTCTTGTGGCTATTTACTATCTCTACAACCGGTTGGGACAAAAACCACTGATCGAATGGCTGAAACAAAAATATCCCCCTGCGATTACCTACTTCGTCACGATCTTGCTTGTCTTATACGCTTCTGTACTATGTTACATTACCGTTAAAGATACAGTCACTTGGGTTAGTATTTCTTTTTCTCCAGCAACACCCGTCTTTATCACGACCTCGTTTTTTTTATTCGTCTGTTATATGAACTCGGTGATGGGGATTCGCTCCATTGCGATGACATCTGGCGTCTTGCTTCCTGTTGTGGTTGTCTTAGGTTTCTTCGTGATGTCAGCGAATTTCAAGCATAAGGATTATTCGGCCTTGCTTCCGATTATGGAAGATGGATACCAACTTGCAATACAGGGGATAATTTACTGCGGTGCTGGATTTAGCGAGATCATCCTTCTCTTGCTGCTCACCTCTAAACTTAAGAAAAAAATGACATTTACCAGCCTGCTGTTTCTGGGGATCTGCCTTATTTTTTTAACACTTGGCCCTTTGGTCGGTGCCATCGCCGAATTCGGTCCTGACCTCGCAGCCAAACTCCGTTATCCCGCCTACGAAGAATGGCGGTTGGCCTCATTGGGCGTGTTTGTCGAGCACCTCGATTTCTTGAGTATCTTTCAGTGGTTTAGCGGTGCGTTTATCCGGGTTTCTCTCATGCTCTATCTGGTGGTCGAAGCGTTAGACCTTCCGGCAGGAAAAAAGCGGATATCGGTGCTGACCGGCCTCTATCTCCTTGTTTTTCTGTTGAATCTGTTACCCATTTCTGATATTGACTTTTATCGGGCGTTGGTTTCATTTTTGTTGCCCGGGTTGTTGGGCGTATCCCTTTTTGTTCTGATTCTTCTTCTCGTTCTCTTGTCGGCAAGAAAATCAACTGATGGAGGTACATAGCCTATGCGCATGGACAAACATGACTCTGCTGCCCCATTGACACAGGTTCCTCCCCAACTTGAGAGCCTCACCGTCGAAAGCCTCCAAGAGCTGTTCTATGGCTGTTCTGACGTAAAGATCAAGGAATTTACCATGGGTGATGCAGCTACTCCCCAGCGGGTCGTGCTCATCTATTGTGAAGGTTTAAGCGATGTCATGCATATCAACAAGGACATCTTTCCCCGGTTAAATCATTTGTTCCATCAACATTCCATCCAAAATGCTTCCGACCTTGACCAAAACAGGCCCCTTCCCATGTATCCTCTCAACGATGACCTTGACGCCAATGAAATCGTCGACCGGGTCTTCAGTGGCAATCTGTTGTTGTTTTTTGAGCAACTCTCGTGTCTTTACTGGGCCGAATCATCCGATCCCCCTAAGCGTAATCCAGAGGAAACCAGCACAGATACCTCAATTCGAGGCCCAAGGGACGGCTTTACAGAGGAGCTTATCGTAAACGTCGCCTTGGTACGGAAACGTCTGAAAACACCACAGCTGCATTACGAGCAGTTTATTCTGGGGACTCAATACCATACCGTTGCCGGGCTACTCTATGTGGAGAACCAGATGAGTCAAGATTTGCTCTCCAGCATTCGGCATAAGCTTGCATCCATCAAAATCGAAGGAATCGTCAGTATGACCCAACTAGAGGAATTGCTCACAAATAAAAGATTCCAACTCCTCCCGATCTTTGAATACACCGGAAGGCCTGATTTCGTCGTCAATGCCCTTTTACATGGAAAATTTGTCATTTTGCTTAATGGTTCTCCTACTGCGATCATTGCACCAGTTGATTTCACCTTTCTTCTGAATACGCCCGAGGATGCCGAGAACCCTTTCCTGTTTGTGGCCTTTACCCGGCTTCTTCGGATCATAGGTGTCGTACTTGCCCTGTTTTTACCAGGTTTTTGGGTCTCGTTAATTACGTTTCATCAGGACCAGCTCCCCTATACCTTGATCGCTACTCTGGTCATGTCCAGACAGGGAGTCCCACTTCCAGCCAGTCTAGAGGCTTTTCTGATGCTGTTTTTGTTTGAGCTTTTCCGTGAAGCCGGGTTACGGTTACCATCTGCGGTAGGGCAGACTATCTCCGTTGTTGGTGGATTGATTGTTGGAGAAGCCGCTATTTCAGCAGGTTTAACAGCCCCCGGAATCCTTGTGATCATCGCGATTTCCGTGATGTCCACATTTACTTTGGTCAATCAAAACCTGGTATCGGCTGTCGTCCTCCTGCGTATTGTCACCATGTTGATCTGCTCATTCCTCGGGTTGTTCGGATTCATGATGTGCATTATGGGTGTCCTGGTCTATTTCACAAATGTCCGTTCGTTTGGGGTGTATTATTTTACTCCGATCTCCCCATTTATCCGCTCTGATATATATAAGACGATCTTTCGGATTCCGTGGAGATCCAATTATGAGAAACCTGATTCATTGAATCCGACTTTTGCAAAGGAGGGAAAAAAGAAGTGATTCGCAGGCACCCGCACGCGTTCTATCCGCTAATCATATGTATGTCCCTGATTCTTAGCGGATGCTGGAATATGAGAGAGATTGAGCATCTCATCTATATCAACTCGATTGGTGTAGATTACGTCGATAACAAAGTGGTTACCTACTTGCAAATCCTTAGCTTCACCAATATTGCAAAAGCAGAGGCAGGCGGTCAGCGGCAGCCCCAGGTTATCTCTGTGGGAAAAGGAGTCGGGGATTCCTTTGATTCGGCCATCTTTAACTTGTACCCATCCGCAACCCAGCGACTTGCCTGGAGTCAGGTCAAGAGCGTGGTTTTTACGGAGAGAGCGATTAAGAACGGCATCGTCCATGAAGTGCTGGATGAGTTTGACCGCTACTATGAACTGCGCTATACGGTATGGGCCTTTGCCACAAAGGAGCGTATTGAGGATATTTTTGACGCCAAACCTATCTTGAATATTTCCGTACTCTATTCCCGATTAACCGATCCCCAAGACATGTACAGGCAAAACGCGATCCTTCGCCCCATACAGCTGTACCGGTTTGTCTCCATGATCAACGATAAAAACCGTGCTGTTTTACTTCCGTACTTATCCCTTACCGACAAACACTGGGCCGAAAACAAAAAGCCTTTGCCTGAATTGGAGTTGGACGGTGTCTGCATCTTACAAAATAAAAAACTCAAGGGATGTATCCCACGAGAACAATTACCAGGCCTGCGATGGCTGGAACGTAACACGACAAGAAGCGCGATCCCGCTAAAAAAAGGGAAATTGCCTATTGCTTTGGTCGTGCTGGAAAGACCGAAAGCAAAAATCACCCCTACGCTTAAAAACGGAACCCCGGTTTTTGATGTAAAGATCAATGTTTCGGGTTATGTAACAGAGCGTGCCAGCCTGATTCCCCTTTCAGAAATGGAGACCCTCACTGCCAAGAAGATCAAGGAAGAAGTGATAAAAACGTTTCAGACGGGGTTAAAGCATGATGCAGATGTGTTGCAGTTGGGACATCTATTTTATAAGAGACAACCGCACACGTGGAAAAAGCTATCCAAGGATCATACCTTGCCCATCACAGAAAAATCGCTCGCATCTGTCGATGTTCAGGTGAAAATCGTACACGGCGGACTCTCAAAGATGAAGTGATCCTGTAAACGAACAACCCTGCGAAAAAAAGACCTCACCTGATGTGTACCCTACTACACACCGGATGAGGTCTTCGTCTATTTCATTCTACTAGAACTTCTTCACAATATTTCGTGCGATCCACACGCCAGCAGCACCAGCCTGTGCCAGACCACGGGTAATCCCCGCTCCATCGCCGCCACAGTACAGCCCGGCAATCTCCGTCTCAAACTCTTCCGTAAGCTTCGGACGCGCAGAATAGAACTTCGCCTCGACCCCATAGAAAAGCGTATGCTCGGACGCGATCCCCGGCGTTACCTTTTCCAATGCTTCTACCATCTCGATCAGGCTTTTCATCGTGACGTATGGCAGGACAAGCCCGAGGTCGCCTGGTACCGCTTCCTTCAAGGTCGGCTCCAAGAAGCCTTCCTTAATCCGGGTCTCGGTAGAGCGGCGGCCACGCAGGATGTCGCCGTATTTTTGCACGATCACACCGCCGTTGGAGAGATCGTTGGCACGTTCACAGATTTCACGAGCGTATTCGTTTGGTTTGTCGAACGGCTCAGTGAATTTGTGGGAGACCAAGAGCGCAAAGTTAGTGTTGGTGGAGCCAAGTGCCGGGTCTTTATACGCATGACCGTTGGCGCACATGATCCCACTGTGGTTCTCGACGACGACGTGGCCGGACGGATTGGAGCAGAACGTACGGACACGTGTGCCGACAGAGGTGTTGAAGATGAACTTGCCTTCGTACAGATGCTCGTTGATCTCGCGCATCACGATGTCAGAGGTCTCGACGCGCACACCGATGTCAACTTGGTTGTTGTACATTTTGATGCGGCGCTTCTTCAGCACATCCGTCAGCCATGCGGAGCCGTCGCGGCCTGGGCCGATCACGACATAGTCAGCGTGATAGGATTCACCGTTTTTGAGCGTGATGCCCTCTACCTTGTGACCATTCTCTGTCTTGGTCGTGATGATGTCTTCCACTTCGGTTTTGAACATCATGTCGATTCGTGTCTTGAGTGTTTCATAGATGGACTTGAGGATTTCGAGATTCTGCTCGGTTCCCAAGTGGCGGACTTGTGCGCGGAGCAGCTTAAGACCTGCTGCGTACGCTTTTTGCTCGATATCCTTGATCGTCTCGGTCGTCGGGTCGGTGATCGACTCCGTCGCGCCGTGTTCGAGGTTGATGCTGTCTACATATTTGATCAGATCGAGCACCTGTGAACCGCTCAGATAGTCGGTCATCCAGCCGCCGAACTCTGTTGTAATGTTGAATTTACCGTCACTGTATGCACCTGCACCACCAAAACCGCCCGTGATCGAACAGGATGGCAGACAGCCTGCGAAGTCTTTTTTCCCTGCCGGTGGTGGACAGAGCTTGATTTTTTCCTCTAAGATCGGGCATCTGCGAGAGTAGATGTCGTGCCCTTTATCAACAAGCAGAACCTTGAGGCTTGGGTTTTTCAGCATCAGCTCATAGCTGGTAAAAATCCCGGCCGGACCTGCTCCTACTACGATTACATCATATTTGTTCATGTTGAATTCCCCCATCCATAATGTATAAGAGTGCATCTATCAAAAGAAAATCCTGACTGCCAAATAGGTACAATCATGCCCTATTCGTAGTCAGGAATTTACGGTTCCTTGTAGAGACCCTCAACCTTATTTTCGAGGATATACGAATGATTTTTTATTGTTATAAACTTTTGTTCACCAAACAGTTGTTATCATAATATGCCGATATACTACTTGTCAATATGTAGAGTTTGGAACGTTCGCTTTTAGGTGTTATGACCTGGTTTTTCACATGGTTTCGCCTCAATATCTCGCTAAACACGAATGTGACATACTATTGATCATTTCTTACACACGAAAATACTCCATGAAGCCCCAAGATTTCAATCAGAGCAAAGATTATCAACAAAAATTTTTTTATTAATAATTTTAAATTTTTATTTACAAATTGCACAAATGTTATTATTTTTGTAGTAAACTTAGTATTAATCCTCAAAAAATGGAAAGGGTGACTTTTGACAATGAAAAAATGGACCACTTACGCTGTAGTCCCTACCATGGTACTCGCCATGGCAGCCACTCCTGTACTTGCCGGCCCAGCGAACGGCAAAGACAAACAGATCGACAAGAAAGAAAAGCAAATGCTGGTGCTGGAAAAGATTTCGAAAGATTCAAAAGGTAAAGAAAAAATCACATGGAACGATAAGAAAGCCGTTCCGAACTTCGTCTCCGGTAAAGTCTCCAACAAAAAATTGAAGAAGGCCGAAGACGCACTCGCTGTCCTCGACGAGAACCGCGACCTGTTCGATCTGGCTTCTGTCCAAGAAGAGCTGGTGCTCAAGAAGCAAGAAGCAGACAAACTCGGCAGCCAGTTCAAGTTCCAACAAGTCTACAAAGGCATCCCTGTGTTTGGCAATGAACTCATCCTTACCTCCGACAAAAACGGTGACGCGAATGTCATCACGGGTTACTATGACCCAGAAATCAAAGAAAAAAATATCCCAACCAAAGCGAAAATCTCTGCTGATGAAGCAATCCAAACCGCAAAAGAAGCACTCGGTGTCGCTTCTGCTGCCAATTTTGATATCGAAAAGGCTGAGCTGATCATCTTCGCTGCTCCAAAACAAGATCACAAGCTCGTCTACCGCACCAGCATCTCCACCCTCGACAGCAGTGAGCCTGTCTACTACGATGTGTTCGTCGATGCGATCGATGGTACTGTCGTGCATCAAATCAACAAGATCCTTCATGCTGCGGCAGTTGGTTCTGGTAAAGGTGTCCTCGGCGATACGAAGTCTCTGAACACCGACTCTTACACTGGCGGTTTCTACCTCCGCGATGTAACCAAGCCAATGTTCTCCACCGGCGGCAAAATCGAAACCTACACCGCCAACAACGGCAGCACTCTCCCAGGTACACTCCTAAGCGATGCTGACAACAACTGGAATGATCCAGCAGGTGTTGACGCTCACGCTTATGCAGGCATGACCTACGACTACTTCTATAACAAGCATGGCCGCAACTCCTATAACAACAGCGGCGCGACCATCAAGTCCACCGTCCACTACGGCAACAAGTACAACAACGCCTTCTGGAACGGTACACAGATGGTATACGGCGACGGGGACGGCACCACATTCATCGCGTTCTCCGGCTCCCTCGACGTAATCGCTCATGAAATCACTCACGCGGTAACGGAAACCTCTGCTGACCTCGTCTACCAAGATCAGCCGGGTGCTCTCAATGAGTCCTTCTCTGACGTATTCGGTAACCTCGTAGAAAACAAAGCAGACGACCTCTGGCTCGTTGGTGAAGACATCTACACTCCAGCCACTCCAGGCGATGCACTTCGCTCCATGTCCAACCCAGCTGCATACGGTGACCCAGGTCATATGGACGACTACAACTACACCACTGGCGACAATGGTGGCGTGCATACCAACTCCGGTATCCCGAACAAAGCGTTCTATAACTTCGTTACCTCTGCTGGTGTAACCCGTGACGAGGCAGGCGCAGTCTACTACCGTGCCCTTACCCGTTACCTGACCACCAACTCCCAGTTCCTCGATGCCCGCAATGCGGTGATTCAATCCGCTGTTGACCTGTATGGTGCAGGCTCGACGGAAGCAGTAGCTGCTGCGGCTGCTTGGGATGCTGTAGGTGTGGACGGTTCTGTCCCTGCAGGTGACGAATACGAGCCAAACGACACGCAAGCAGCCGCTTATGGTCCAATCACTTCTGCTACCGTCTACAACGGTAACATCAGCACCAGCTCCGACCAAGACTGGTTCAAGCTGTCTGCTTCTGCTGGTACCATCGCTGTAACCCTCAACAACCTGCCAGCAGACTATGACCTGTATCTCTTCAACTCTGCTGGAACCCAAGTGGCACGCTCTTGGAACAGCGGTACTTCTGCTGAATCTATCAGCTACAATGCGACTGCTGCCGGCGATTACTTCATCAAAGTCGTTGGTTACAGCGGCGCATCCAACCCAAGCAAAGCCTATGCACTGAAAGCAACCTTCGCAGGCGGCGGCACCGCGCCAACTGGTACTTGGACCTATGTATCCTACCCACTGGATACCCCGCATCCATACACCAACAACTACAACAACGGTACAGCACACACCTACACCAAAGCTGGTGCGACCAAAGTAGCTCTCCACTACAGCCGTTTTGAGACCGAGTCCGGCTATGACTACGTCTATGTCAAAAACGCTGCTGGTACTACTGTACAAAGCTACAACGGTACACTCAGTGCGTTCTGGGTCATCGTCGATGGCAGCTCCATCACATCCAACCTCGTCACTGACTCTTCCGTAACGAAGTATGGTTACACCATCGACCAAGCTGGTTACTTCACCCCAGCGACTGTACAAGCAGCGACTGAAGGCGTTGCTGAGAGCGCAGCTCCAGTTGCTCCGATTGAATAGTTAAGCGGTAAAAGGGTAAGGTACGCTTGATCTGATTGAATACGCGAAAACCCTCTCTGACTTCAACAGGAAGCGAAGAGGGTTTTTCGTCGTGCTGTTTGTGCACAGTTTTTGCACCATTTTTGTTCATTCTAGTTGTTTACTTCTTGTTCGTCTTCATCTGCTCAACCCGCTGCCAGAAGGATTCATTCACACTTCCATCCTCTTTGACAAGCCGGTCAATGACCTTGCCCTTCTCTACCAAAAACGCCTCTACCGTAGAGATCAAGCCGCTGCCAGCGTCTACACCGAGCTGTACAACATAGGTTTCCTTCGCTACCTCATAGCCGCGCAGATCCTGTGTCGAGCCTCGGTAGTAGAGATCGGCCACCGTTTGGATGGCATGATCCAACGTGTACGCTTGGGATTGCTGCTCTTTGTTCGGGGTTGTTGGCTGGTTTGTTTCCCATACGGCGATCTCGGACAGGGCTGCTCGTCCGTTTGCCATCTTCACGGTGTAGATCCAGGCGAATTCTTTTGATTGCGGCTGTGCGTTGGCCTTTTGGATGCTGATGATTTCGGTTACATAGACGCGGTAGGTGCTGGGGCTTTTTGCCTTTTCAATTCGTTGGATAGTCAGACCGATCAGCTTCTCGATCGTCCCTTTTTGGGAGAGGGTCTGTACGAGGTTTTGCTGGGATTTGTACAGGCTGCTGTCGGGGACTAGGAGTGGCTCCACCAGTGAAAAATCACCTTGGTTGATCGCGTTGACCAGTGCTTTTTCGTAGTTGGTGACGGTCTGCCGGATCAATTGGTCGGGGTTATCCACAGGGGATGAGGGGGTGTTCCCTTCGGCTGGAGTTGGTGATGTTGGATTAGTCGCGTTATTTGGTGCGGTTGGGTTATCAGATGGAGTCCCTTCGCCAGTTGCAGGTGGGGTGGTTGCACCCGAACCCGTGCCTGCATCTGGCTGGGTGACATGTGGCTGGTTGGGATCATGGGATGGCTTGGCTGTGTCGGTCGTTTTGGCGCAGGCCGTCATTGTCAGCAGGAGGCTTGCGATCAGACACAGGGCAAGTCCTTGTTTTCGCATAGGAATAACCCCCATATACGTAGTGGTAGATTAGCCCTTCAACATATTCAGGGCATCAGTCAATTCTCTCATAAAACGCCCGTAGACACCTAGCTGAATACTGGAGGAATTACCGGAAAAATATCGCATGGTTTTACCTTCTACTCCGTATTCTCTTGCTTTCGTGCCGGTCATGGTGTTGATCGTGCCCGACGGTTTGATCTTTCGCATCTCGGTTGGGGTCAACACCTTGGAGCGCTCGGCGTACAGGCCCCGGATGATTTGTTCGTCTGTGCCCTTGAGATTCAGCGTACCGAACATATTGACCGCTCCGTTGGCACCATGCTGGACGGCGGCAGACCAGAGGACGTTTTTCAGCGCGAGGCTCTTGGTATTGATATCGAAGCCGTAGTTGGCCTTCAGCTTCTGGGCGGCTGAATCGAAGTAGGCGGATTTGACGTAATTGTGCTGCAGGCGGAGGAACTCGTCACGGCTGCTGGTGGCAATCGCCTTCCACTCCCGGTCAAAATTGCTGCCGAACGTGTTGCCGTCCGTAGCCTTCGCATGAATCAGGCGGTTGTAGACATCCTTGTTCTGGCCCGCTGTCCAGCGCAGGAAGCTGTCGACCGAGCCCATTTTGGAGGCGAACTGGTAGGCACCATAGGATTTGCCTCCGGTGTCTCCCGGATTATTGGCGATGGTTCCGGGATTGCCGTTGGATTCGTACTTGGAGGAGAGCACCCCGATCTTCATGATATCGTCTGTCTTCGGCGGTTCTTTGTATGCGATGACTTCTGGTAGCTTGCTCACGTATTTGTCCGCGTCTTCGATGGTGGCAGAGCCATTGCCCGCCCCCGCTCCGTATTTCCAGCCTGTCTGGTAGATTACCTTGCCGATGAAATCCTTGAAATCCGTATAAGATGAAGCTACCGTGTTTTTGCTCTTGAGCTGTTGGAACTGGTTGTAGGCGGTCTGTGCCTTGAGGTATTGCTTGGCATCTACTGCCGCCATGTAATCCCGTGCCAGCTCGCTTCCTTCGTTGAGGTAGGCGGCAGGTGCGTAGTCCCCTTTGGCGAAGCCTTTTGTCTTCTCCAGGTACTGGCTCATGCCGGAGATGACATCGAGCAGACGGTTCGCGGCATCACTGTTCTTCTGGGGATAAAAGCTTCCGGTGAAATCACCCTTGGCTACCTTGTACCACTCTTCTTTGAGCGAGGTCATGAGCTTCTTCTGCTGGGTGGCGTCTGATAGACCACTGACAGCCGCGTTGAAGGCTTGAGCTACCGCTCCCGTTGCATTGCTTTTGATCGAATAAAAAGCAGCCTGTACCTGTGTCAAACGGTTGGTACATGCAGTGGCATCAGCTTGTCCTGCTTGGAGATCACCTGACTTTAGCTGTCCAGAGTCTGCTCCATTGGTGAACACCTGGTATTTGATAAAAGTCGGCAGGCTCTTGTAAGCGGGGTCGAGTGCGGTGCCTTTTGCCTCGGCCTGTTTGCGTAGAACATCGAAGGCGATGGCTGCTTTGGCTTGGGTCACACCGTCGCTGCTGTAGACGAACTCCCCTGCGAGCTTGGCTGCTTCGGTCAGATAAGCGGTTTCTTTCAGCGAAAAATCGGCAAAGCCCTTGGTCTGGGTCAGCTGCTTGCTGAGTGATTCGATCCCATCGAGCAACTCTCTTACTCCCTGATGCGTGCGTGTGCTGTCGGTATAGACGAGGTCACTGCCTGTCGCGACCTTCCACCATAGCTGTTTGAGCCCGGTCAGCAGGTTCTTTTGCTGATCGGCTGTGAATGTGGTGCTGGCAGATGATGACTTGGCTGCATCCCAAGCAGCTTTGTACTCTGGGTATTTGGCGATGAGCAAGCTGTCTGTCTTGGTTGGTTGCGGCTGGGTGGGTGTGGGTGCTTGGGCCGTGGTGATGTGTACCGTCTGCTTCGTCCCGTCCCAGCCGACCTTGGCGCCGAAGGCATCTTCGAGCAGTCTGACTGGAATCATCGCATGTTGATTTATTACTTCCATCGGTTGTGCGAGTGGGATGGATTGCTTCTTGCCGTCCTGATGGATAACCGTAGCGGCAGAGCGCCCGACGATCAGCGTCATGGTCATCTGAGCATTAGAGGCTGTCACTGTCTTGGTGCTTGTGTCATAGCTGATCTTGTCGATACCGATTGCAGTAAAGACGTCTCTGAGTGGAACCATGACCGTTCCGTCCTTGTTGTAAGCGGGTTCACGCAAGGTGAGAGTTGCCCCGTTGAAGGTTACGGATACTTGCTTTGAGGCGGCATCTGCAGCGGTTTTGGCTATCGTCTGGGGATCGTAGGTTTTTAGTGTAGGTAAATCCGCTTCGGCTGATGGGGTGTACGTATCTTGACTGAGTGGAAGTGACTCTGCGGACGGTTTTGCAACCTCTGGTGTCGTGGGAGGTTGTTGTGATGAGTTCGGCCTGTTTCTGCCATATTCGAATGGCCCCATTTTGTTTATCACCATGGCACTGTTCCCTTCCTGCTGTTTTATGAAGATGAGTTTCATATTAGTGAAAATCGCCGAACCAAGTCAATGCAGAATTTAACAAAATGGTGTTAATGGATAGAGATTGGTGTTAATGGTTATTATAGGTATTTCCTTTTTCAGGGCAAAAAATAAAGGCTGCTGCCGATGAATTAATGCTCATCAGCAACAGCCTTTTTCAGATCCCGTACCAGTCTGACGGGGTGTATGATTGATGCACAAATGGTGTGGGCATCCGCCCCACATGCATCTGGTATTAGCGGAGCAGTGCCGGATCGATCTTCGGTACAAGTCCTTCTTCTGCCGCACGGTTGAGCAGGGTAGCAATCGCTGCATACCCATCTTCTCCCAGATCAGCGGTGAACTTGTTGACATACAGATCGATGTGAGCCTGAGCCACTTCCGGGGCCAGCTCCTGTGCGTGGCACATGACGTAGTCGCGGGTCATCTCCGGATTGGCCCATGCATGTTCGACAGAGGCACGAATCCAACCTTCGATCGCTTTCAGATCGAGCGTGCGGCGAGCGATGATCGCGCCAAGCGGGATCGGCAGACCGGTGTCGCCTTCCCACCAGTTGCCCAAATCGGTCAGCATGTTAAGCCCATAGTTCTGGTAGGTGAAGCGCGCTTCGTGGATGACCAGTCCGGCATCGATCTTGCCGTCACGGACAGCTGGCATGATCTCGTGGAATGGCATCACCACGATCTCGCCTACACCGCCCGGTACGTTCTGAGCGGCCCAGAGCCGGAACAGCAGGTATGCGGTGGAACGCTCGCTCGGTACGGCGACACGGCGGCCAGCCAGCACCGCAGGATCGGTCAGACCTTCTTCGGTCAGCACGAGCGGGCCGCAGCCTCTGCCAAGCGCGCCGCCGCATGGAAGCAGTGCGTAATCTTCCAGCACCCACGGCAGAGCCGCATAGGAAATCTTCATCACTTCCGGTGTATCTGGAGTCGGATTGGCTGCCAGACCATTGGTGATGTCGATATCTGCATACATCACATCAAGCTCAGGTGCACCAGGGATCAGCCCGTGTACCCAGGCATGAAATACAAACGTATCATTCGGACAAGGTGAAAAAGCAATTTTCATCATCTATACCTCCAATAATGCTGCACTTGCCGCTTCCAGCAAGCTGAGAGCTTCTTTGATCCGCCAAGCCTCCCGGTTACGCGGGCCGACCGCGTTGGAGATCGAGCGGATTTCCAGAACCGGTACGCCAAACTCTTGAGCGGCTACTCCAACACCATAGCCCTCCATCGCTTCGGCTGCGACTCCGGGTACCCGCTTGATCAACTCCTGTGCGGTTGCTGCGGTTCCCGTGACGGTAGAGAGTGTCAGGACAGGCCCGCTCGTCACCGGCAGTCCAGCCGCCGCTATTGCTGTTGTGACCCGCTTGACCAGCTTTGCGTCGACCGCGACACGTGCAGAACCGAAGCCCAGCTCGTCCAAGCCAGAAAAGCCCTCCGGTGTCTCCGCGCCCAGATCTGCTGCGATGATCTCATCTGCCACAACCAGTGTGCAGACCTCTGCCCGTCCGGCAAAGCCCCCGGCAATTCCAGCGTTGACGACCAGATCATACTTGGCTTTTACCAATGCTTTGGTGGTACTGACAGCTGCCTTTGCAGGGCCGACACCCGCGATCACCACGTCAATTCGATCGCTTCCCCGCCCGCCAAGACCGCGCAGCACAGCATCCCGCTCACCTGCAACCGAGGTCATGACGAGAATTCGCTTGCCCGCTTCCTGCCGGGATGGATTTGCTGCTAGAGATGTTTCTTTGTTTCCATCAGGATTCACGTGAAAGACTCCTTTTGTCTGCCTTTATTCAAACTTATCGCCAACTCTCCTTGATGTAAAGAGGTCGGGCACGTTCAAAGTTTATTCCTGAAGCCGTGAATGAAAATCCTCCACAGCCCGCTGCCAATTTCGCTGCATATGAGCCGCTGCGGCCTCTGCATCCCGTCGCTCAAACGCACGGATCATCTGCTCATGCTCCTCTATCGAGGTATGTGCAGGCACAACCGATTTGATGTAATAGAGACGGGTGCAATGCGCCTCCAGTGTCGACACCATCGAAGAAATATATGGATTATCCGCGGTCTCGACAATCTTCTGGTGGAACTGTTCGTCCAGCTTCAGGGCCGCGAAGGAATATCCCTCTCTGACACATCTGGCGAAGCTTTCATTGATTTGATACAAAAGCGCAATCGTCTCCCCCGTCATCACAGGTGTCGCCAGCTCAGCCGCCAATGACTGCAACGCCGACAGCGGCGCAAAAATCTTGGAGATATCCTCACTCCGAATCATCGTCACCCGTGTCTCTTTTCCCGGACGCATCTCGATAAACCCCTGTGCCTGCAAGGTCTGCAACGCTTCCCGGACAGGTGTCCTGCTGATTCCGAGAGCCTCAGCCAGCTTGCCGTCATTGAGCTTTTCGCCGGGTTGGAAGGTTCCATCTATGATCCATTCTTGGATTTGCTTGAACGCATGATCTCGCGCCGACACCCGCACATGTGCGGAATAGTTCGTAGGAATAGGCATATATATGTCCTCTCTTTTTCAACCGATAAATACCAGCAAGCGTGCCAATCGCTCACTCCTGCTTATTACCTCCAGTGTAATATATTGCAGACCATTTGCAAGTGTGTTACGATGATTCCAAGCTCTAGAACGCAATATATTGCATACAAACAGAGAGAAACATACAGAGGAGTGGACAAGCATGGCGAAATACCGGATCTGGCTGCTTTTGGTCGTGACCAACTTATTCTGGGCAGGCAATTATGTATTTGGTAAGTATGTAATCATGGAAGTATCTCCGCTCTGGATCACCTTCTCACGCTGGCTGTTGGCACTCTTTTTCTTATTTCCTATCGCTTATTTCGTGGAAAAGCCTGACTGGCAGAAGGCGGTCAAGTCCAACTGGCTCGCCCTGATCGGGATGGCCATACTGGGTGTGGCTGGATATAATCTGGTGCTGTATTCTGCACTCGAATATACCACTGCGACCAATGCAGCCTTGGTCAGCGCCCTAAATCCCGGCGTGATCGTACTGTTTTCCGTCTTTTTGCTCAAGGAGAACATCTCCCGCATTCAAGTCACAGGGTTCATCGTCTCCCTGATCGGTGCCTTGGTCATCCTCACCCAAGGAAATATCGGAAAACTCATACAACTGGAGGTAAACAAAGGCGACCTCCTGATGATCGCAGCCGTCTTGATGTGGACCTTCTACTCCATCATCGGGAAAAAGCTCACCATGCCCCCCATCACCGCGACCGCCGTCTCCTCCTTGTTCGGAACCGTCATACTAGCCCCGCTTGCGATTGCCCAGGGAATTGAGATCGAAAAGGTCACGATGCTTGGCGCATCCGGCATCCTCTATATGGCAATCTTTGCATCTGTCTGCTCCTTTGTGCTGTGGAATGTCTGCGTACGCGCAATCGGAGCAAGCCAAGCCGGGATCTTCCTGAATCTCATCCCGTTTTTCACCGCGATTATCAGCGGGATTCTGGGTGAAAAGATTATGGTTGCACAGGTTATCGGCGGTGTGCTCGTCTTTTTCGGGGTGTACCTGACGACCGGGATGCTGAATCGGAAAAAGGATATTCTATCTTCTGTTAGCAAATCATAACCATACCTAAAGATTTTCTAACCAAAGGAGATGACCCCATGATCATCATCCACGCTCACCTGATCATCAAGCCGGATCAGCGTGAACAGTTCCTCACCCACGCCAGAGAGGTTACCAAACATTCCCGGGCCGAGTCGGGCAACATCAGCTACGGATTTTTTGAGTCTACGGAGTATGAGAACTCGTTCGTCGTCCTGGAAAAATGGGAAGACCAAGCAGCCATCGATTATCATGTGAAAACACCGCATTTTGTGGAGTTCATGCAATCTGTACAAGAGCTGTTGGCTGAGCCGACACATCCGGAAATTTTTCATGTAACGCCGAAGCCATCCTAGAATTCTTCCTTCCAACTCGATGTCTGCCAATACCGAAAAGGGCCGTGACACTTACGTCACGGCCCTTTTACATGTAACAGAACCAGAACAAAATCACCTCTTCGGATTCTTGTCACGGATATCCTTATTCTGGATCATAATTCCTCGGAATCAAAAATAGCAGGAATCCAACTGGTACAAATGAATCAAAATTGTAAAACTATTGAAATTACCACAAATTTACTATAATATCGTAAAAGTGCGAACCAAAAATTACACTATTTGTAAACAAAAACATAGCCTATGAAATTGGAGGGAATGAAATGAAACGAACCTTATCCGCACTTATGTTAACCGCCCTATTCACGGTAGGAGTAGGCGTAGCCCATGCAGAAATGTCCGGTTTTGATTTGGACCCAGGGATGACCAGTGCTACCACCAGCCGGATTACGATTCAAAACGGTGAAAATCTGTATGTCAGCATCTACATGTACTATAACAATAACACACCTCTTTCCTACACCATTTTCAAAGAGGGCGTTGCCTTCAGCTCTGGTACAGTGAGCACCACCACAAGAACGCTGGAGAGAGTCATCAGCCCTGCTCCTGGCGAATATTCCCTCCGCGTCTATTGCAATTCCAAATCCAATCCTTATACGTCATGCAGTGCATACGGCGGGATTTCGGACGGATACAATTAAGTCACCGAGCTGACGATTTGAATAGAACCTCCCCGCATTTCCTCTAGATCGGAAGTCAGGGAGGTTCTATTTGTTATGAGGTTCAGAGCTATCTTCGGTTAAATCCTTTTCCCTCCAAAAACTCCTTCATAAACATCCGCACCGGCTTGCTCAGCATGTTGGCCATCTGCCCTGTCCATGTATCGCGGCGTTTTCCGTTCGTCCGCTCTTCATAGTAGGAAGAGATCAGCTCGTTGTACTGCTGTAATTGGCTTTCCAGCTGGGATTGGTCCTGCTGGTATGTATCCTCGTAGTAAATATGGTTGAACGGTAGGCGCGGCTTCAAGTCAGGATCTTGCGCCGGGTAGCCGACTGCGATGCCGAAGAGCGGAATCACACGTCTGGGTACCTTCAGCAGTTCGCACACTTCTGGCAGATTGTTCCGCAGACCGCCGATGTAGCAAGCCCCCAGCCCCATCGCTTCTGCTGCGACGACTGCATTTTGAGCGGCTAGGGATGCATCTACGACCGTCACCATGAACTTTTCGGTGCTTTCCAGGGAGGTCGACAGATCTGCCTTTTCCATCTCCCCGATCAGCTCATGTCGGTGCAGATCAGCGCAAAACACGAAAAAATGCCCGTTGTGCGCCACATACGGTTGGTTGCCGGACAACTCAGCCAGCTTGTTTTTTAGCTCTTGATTCTTCACTCCGATGATCGAATAGGCTTGGATGAAGCTGGAGGTGGAAGCAGCTTGGGCGCACTCGACGATGGTGCGGATCTGCTCTTCCGACAGTGGTCGGTCTTCGAACTGGCGGATGGAGCGGTGCTGCAGGATGGTTTCGATGGTTGGGTTCATGTGGGTCCTCCGTGTCCGTGATCTGAGCAGCTTGCTATATGAGTATCTCGCCCGCTTGGATGAAGGTTATTCTAAGATTGTCTGCGGAGCAATTCATCTAGCTTTTGCTCAAGCCTCTGAAATTTTTTGTTGATTTGTTTATATGTTATATAACCCGTGATGGCTTTTCCAATAAAAAATAGGACGGCTGCGATGGCGATGAGTAAGTAGTCATGGGAGAGTTGGGCGAATAGGTGGTTGAGTTGGTTCATGAGGGTCCCCTGTTGTGTGAAGTGGTATAAAAATGCTGGATATCTTAGTAATGCCAAGGGGTGGGGAAAAAATACCTCCACTCAATTTCACTCATTGCAGCAGAAAAATGTACTGAGTAGCAAAAAAACCTCGAATAATCAGTATATCACGTAACTACTGAGAGTCCTTCATATCGTGTTACAGACAGAGAGTCTAAAAAATAACACGGCACTTTACTTAATCGTTAAATCTGCCCTCGTTTATCCGTCCTTATTAGTAACAACGATAACACAAAAAAGCCAGGCATTTTCACCTGACCCTTTTGGATTAAGTCACCCTTCTTGGACCTTGAGCTGCAGCATTAAATCCATGAACTAATTCATAAATTTGGTGCTGCAGCCTTGTGTATATATTACCGTCCTACTAAATTCGCCCCACAAGGAACCAAGGACCCAAGAAGGATAACAACGTTAAGTGCCATATAGACCAACTCCCATTTCTTTGTGTAGGAAATCAGATTAGCAAGAGCAACCGAAACACATCCTGCATATGTGATCCCTACAAACCAATAGGAACCTGCTAATTTTGTGCCGAGGTCAACAATCAATTGGGCTAGTGGAGTTGCACCACAGACGGTAAATACCAAGGTAAATGTGGCATAATTATAAACCGCCATGAACAGATTTGTAAAGTAAGCGTTTGGCTGTAAAATCTTATATTTATAAAATAAGAAACGCCCTGACTATTGGAAGCCAAGACGTTTGGAAATTAATAGAATAACTTACTATTGACTTTGATACTCTTCTCCCTTAAAGGAATAAATATTACCGTTAATTATTATGTCCCTCCACTGCCCCTTACCTTTTTCGGGATAAAGACCTAATTCATGCTGATTACCTTTATCATCGATATCAAGATTTACTGGTCCAATGATTATTTCTTTCCCCAATTTGCCTTCTACAAATGGGAAAATCACTAGATAACTGTTCGATTGAGCACCTGTAAAGTACATGTGATGGATTGCAACAATTAACTCATTTATCCCATCATCATTGAGGTCTTCTTTTGCGACCGAGTAATCAAAACCCTTTTCTTGTGTTTCATTTAATTCGTTTTGATAAAAGGCATTGAGTAAATTATGCTCTTGTTCATACTTCTCCGAATTAAAAGTAATCCAATTGGCTTCTTGCTGTTTCGTTTTCTGGCTTTCATCTTGTCTAGGATCTGGTTGACTAGTTGTTGTGACTGCTACAATCTGGCTAACATCTGCTGTATCTTTTTCATCTGTCTGTGAGTAGCGGACTTGATAGTTAGATAAGACTAACGTAGCTTCACCCTCAGAACCCGGAGGGCCAAACTGCTGTTTCTCGTTTTCTTTCTTGAATGTTAATACAATACTATCAGAGCGTTGCATTTGTGGATTGTCAGATAGCTTCATACGAGGGAAACTTTCAGTTCGATCCACCTCAAAAAGGATCTTGCCACTCTGGGTCTCGCTCTCTAATGAATGATAGCGATAGGTTCCCTTCACTTTTATTTCCCCATCAAATTGAATCTTAGCCGCATCAACGTAACTATCCGCATTCAGTGATGAAGCTGGGGCTGTTTCAACTGATGCAACGACAAGGGATGCGATTTGATCCCCTGCTTTAACGGTTCTTGGATCAAAATCATTGGCTTGTATTGTGTTAGAAGGTTGTGCGCTTTTAACTGGAGAATTTGCCGGTACTTTTTCAACTGGAGTACTCTTAACAGTTGGATTACTGGAACATGCTGAAAGGAACATCAGGCTCGATACAATAGTTATAGTAAGGAATGTAATGCTCGTATTTTTTTTTCTCATAATCAATGTCCCTTTCTAACTTAATACATGGAATCTTGCCAAATAAAATTACTTATCGAATATAGGACATATGTAAGTGGTTATAGTGATCATCCATTTGGAAGATGTTAGCGTCAGGATGCTTTGCTTTCATTTTAGCAATTACATCTACATCCCCATGAATAATACCACCAAAACCATGCTTAACACCCAATTCAATCAACAATTCAAGTTCTTTTTTTGCAGGACTTCCTGGCGGATAACGTACTTCACCGTTACGATCCCGCGGTGCGTTTTCTGTATCCAGATCCACACCAAACCCAGTACCATGCCAGTCTGGATCATCTTTTCGCCACGTACTAGTGACTACCAATTTCTTACCTGTTAACTGTTTATATTCGTTTGCAAAGTTAGTGAGTGCATCTAAACTTCCTTTTCGAATATAGAAGTTGCTACTAACGCTTGTGGCAAGAATAATGTTTTCTGGCTTATTTTTTTTCAGATCAATTAGATAGGTGCTTGCTTCTTGCTCAGTAAGATGGTATTTCTTCTTGCCCTCCGTGCCAAAGACTGTTGGCTTATAGTCATAGTACTTGCCGGACTTTCCGGGCGGATTAGGCGGGTTATTCCCCAATTTACCTTCATCAGGATTATATCCGAGTAGTTCTGTTAAGTCCAGATTCCCCATGTTTTTCATATACTTAGTGATTGGAGTACCATTACCGTCAACAGGTACACCATTTGCATCTTCATTATAGTGTTTTTTACCCCCAAATAACTGATCTACACCGCCAGGTCCTAAAAGATGGGCACCTGCCAGCAATCCAGATGCAGTTACCGTAACCCCATGAATTTGTGTTCCGATCTTATCTGAATGCTTGGAGATATAACTCCAATACTTTTTATGGAATTCAACAATTGCGATTTCCTGTGCATTGGGATTATTTAAGAAATCATCTAGGCTATTTACTCCAAGTTTTTGCGCTTTGTCTGTCCATCCACCAATATAATCGTTTTTGCTTGTTTTATCCCCTAGGTAGAATCCCGCTTCTACCAAGGCCAATTCACCCATTTGATATTTTCCAGCATATCCCAAACGGTTAACAACCTTATAATCACCACCACTTGATTCGTGATCTGCAAGTAATTTTAAGAATTGTCCATAACCACCCTGCGGTTGATTTTCAACTGGAGGGTTCTTTAATATTTTTTGCAATTCTCCCATATACTTTTGAGCATCAATTATGGTAGCAGTGTCTTGATCAGCACCGACACCGTACTTCCATCCGTTTTTATATACCTGAAACTTAACAAAGTCTTCAAACGTTTTATAGTCACAAACAACCTTCTCTGTCTGCATATACTTTTCAAAAGCCTTGTAAGCATCATATGCAGCCTTGCGATTTCCTGATTCAATGCCTTCTAAAAATTGACGGGCAATTTTAGCACCTTCATTAATAAAATCTCTAGGTTGGTAATCTCCCTTTTCAAATCCTTTCGAATCCAGCAATCTGTTCATGCCTGACAATACATCCAGATAAGCGTTAGCTATTTTACTATTTTTCTCTTTATAGAATGTTCCTGAAAAATCGCCTCTTGCCACTTTAAAGTACAATTCAGATACTTTGCGAGTTACAATTTGTTCCCAGCCTGCATTACGACGCTTAGATATAGCAAGGTCAAAGGCATCAGAGATAACCTTATTACTGTCTGATTTCAAACTGTAAAACGCTCTTTGCATGGTATCCAATTTTTCTTTAAACTTGTCTACATCTCCTTCATTGGCATCATTTCGATACCAATCCTTTTCATTAAATTTAATACCGTTCGCGAATACCTGGAACTTAATGAAAGTAGAGAAATCGACCGTTTTATTACCAATCTTAATTTCCTTACCTTCATTTTGCTTTCGGAGCACCTCATAAGCAATTACACCGCTTGCCTGTTTGCCTCCATTGTTTCCATTAACAAAATCTAGGGCTGCTTCAGTAGCCTGATTGTAATAATTACTCCATTCAAGTTCAACGTCTTTGAACCCTTTTGTGACTAGATCTTGCTTTAGTAGTTCAATACGGTCAAGCAATCCCCGAACTGCTCCATGTGTACGATCCGCAGTGGTATAAACCTTATCCTCCCCAGTAGCTACTTGCCACCAGAGATCCTTGAGATTTTTTATTATTTTATCCTGCTCTGCTTTGGACAAGTTGCTGTTAGAGACTTTGGCATCCCAAGCGGCCTTAAATTCCGCATGACTATTATACAGCTTATCGTCTGTCTGAGTTTTTTGGTTTTTATTGGTAAACGTTATGGTTTTGTCATCTTTGTTCCAGTCTACAGCTAATCCGAGTGCTTCCCCAATGAAACGGGCCGGTATCATAAGACGATTGTCCTTCATTTCAGAAGACACATCAAAGCTCACTTTTTTTCCGTTTATGTATCCAAAATCGTCGCCTTCTTTGACGGTAACCTTGGTATTACCATGTGTAATGATAACGGTTGCTTTGCCTTTTTTATCGTATTCCACATCCATATTAGCCCCGATTGCGTCAGAAATGTCACGGAATGGGAGCATGGCTTGTCCATCTTCTACGTATGGTGTACGAGACAGAATAATTCTCGTTCCATTAACTACTACTCTTGCAGGAGCATTTATGTCTTTCTCCTCATCATCAACTTTTTTGGTGTTAATGACCACCGTCTTTGTGTCATCATTCCAATCTACATCTGCTCCGAAAACATTTTCTAGCATACGTGCTGGTAAAAATGAGTAGCCATCCTTGAGACTCATTGGTTCTTTTAGTTCTATTTCCTTTGACTTTCCATCTTGAATGACAGTTGCATACTTGCTATCCGCCTTCATTACTAGTTCTATTTCATCTGTGATAGCTGTAATGGTCTTGGTTTGTACATCATAAGTAACTTTAGCACCAAGATGTTCCAACACGGCTCGAAGTGGAAGCATTGCGTTCCCTTTTTCGGACATGTATCCGTTCTTCTGTAAATCGAGCTCTTCTCCATCGATTTCCACTCTAATATTGAAGTTGATTTCTCCCTGGGCTTTGTCGGGGCCGATAGACGACGAATCCTTAACACCGTCGTTTTGCCCTTCTGACGGGTCGGGGTTGTTCTTACTTTTCCAGTCATCGAGCATACTATCGTTTTCAGGACGTTCCCAATGAATTGGAGGTTCTTTTGGTTCTTTGACTGGTGTTGGTGTTGGTGTCGGTGTTGGTGTCGGTGTTGGCACTGGTGTTGGAGGTTTCGGTGTTGGCACTGGTGTTGGCGGTTTCGGCGTTGGTGTTGGTGTCGGTATTGGCACTGGTGTTGATGTTTGTTTTGGAAGCGGCTTATAATCCGGCGTTTGTGAAAGTTTAGGCTGGTTTGCTGCCAAGTTCATTGCTTTATTACTAATGAAAAGTGTATCTTGACTAGATGATGTTGTTGTAACCTGCTGCTTTGGAGGTTGCAAAATGGTAGTTGTTGTAGCTGCAGGTAGTCTAGAAGTTGAAGTGCTTATCCGTGGCACGTATTTGCCTCCTATTACATTTTAGAATTACTGAATAAAATCTCTCGTGTTTATAATTCTGAATTTTTTAACAATAAAACACATGAAATATTAATGTTAGTATAGCTCCTTGTTTTTCTATTACTATCTTTATCGCAACCCAATCCCTACTCCCATTAAAAGATCCCTTTGTATAGTACAAAATAACTGTACTTTAGATATACTAAAGTAATTATAAATACAATAAAAGCCATGTCAACGTAATTATTTACATGGCTTTTATATAGTGGTTAAAGATACGTAAATGAGATATTGTATTATATTTACTAATAAAGTAAGTATGCAAACCGATAGCGATCTCCAATTTTTTGTAGGTGATAGGAGAAAACTTTCTTTGACTAGTAGAGTATTATCTGAAGCAACATTCGTATTCGGAAATTCACCGCATAAGTTAGCTCTGTCCATGAGAAACAAAAGGTAAGGGAAGCATTTATATTTCTAATTTCCACCCATTATCGATCATTGGGAACCACTGTGAGCCAAAAGAAAAAAACACACCAAAAACCCGGTGCATTTTTCCCATCAACCCAACCCATATTCCTTTATCTTATTATACAAAGTCCCTCTCGAAATCCCCAGCAAGCTCGCTGCCGCACTCTTATTCCCATACGTTTTCCGCAAAGCCTGCTCGATCTCGACCGCCTCTGTATTTTTCACAACCGTTTTTGGTGTATCCATTTCACTCTTTTTCTCGTCGGTTTGTTTTTCCATCCACTTGTTTTTGATAGGTTCAGGCAAATGCTCACAGGTGATAGACGGCTTGTCGTTGAGGATGATCAACCGCTCAATTGTGTTGCGCAGCTCACGGATATTTCCGGGCCAATCATAATTGATGAGCTGGATCATCGCTTCCGAGTCGATGTCTGGAACCGGCTTTTTATACTTGGAGCCAAATTCCTGAACGAATGTGTCGACCAGTGCTACGATGTCCTCTTTTCTGGAGCGCAGAGGCGGGATGTCGATCGTGATCACAGATAGCTGATAATACAGTTTCTCATTAAAATTCCCTGCCTTGAGGAGAACATCAATCGATTGGGAGGTAGAGGTGATGATTCTGGTAGGAGCGGTGATCTTCTCGGCCCCACCCACCCGGTAGAAACGATGGTCCATTAAGTAGTCTAATAACTTTCCTTGCGTAGAAAGCGGCATTTTATCAATATCTTCAATATACAACGTACCGTCTAAAGCCTGCTCGATTCTGCCGATTTGTAATGTCTGCTGGTCGGATGTGAAGGGGTTCTTTTGAAAACCGAAGAGCTCGATTTCTAAGAGAGCAGACGGAATGACCGAACAGTTCAGGGTGATAAAAGGTCCGTCCGCTTTTGTGCCGCCATAGTGGATGGCTTGAGCCAGCATTTCCTTTCCGGCCCCGGATTCTCCCATGATATGAACCGGAATATCTGCATGCGCGACCTTTTGGGCCATTTTCAAGGCTTCCTGAAATTGAGGGCTTCCACTTACCATGGCCGCGAATGGATTGGACTTCGGAACGAATACCGATGAGTTGGAGTCCAGTTCTTCGTTGAGCCGAATGATATTGGTGATATTGTGCTCGGTCGCCACCCCGCCGATGATGCGATTGTCGATGATAATAGGCGAAGCGTTGATCAGAACGTGTGTATCCTTATTAGGCCGATGATACTGCCCTCTGACAGGGCGTCCTTCATTTAAGATGCGGTGAAGGACAATCGAATCATCGCTAAAGTGGGCACCTATTTTTTTCCCTACTATATATTCTTTACTGATCTTGTACGTCTCTTCCGCTGTTGAATTCCAATAGACAACATTACCGGCTTCGTCTACAGCGGTAACAGAGTCATTGATGGTCTCCGCCAAAGTTTGAAAATAGGCACAAATCTGTCGGTTCGAAATCTCCAGATGGTCGATCCGCTTTTCCGCTGTCAGTATACCGATGAAATCCTTTTCATTTTTGATCAGAACGGGTCTGCGCCAATCCACTTCTGATTGGGCAAGCTGATCAGTGGTGGCGACCGTGGATGGAAGCCACTGAAGCTGTGTCAGCCAATCGATTATCGTTGCAGAGTCGTCACCCAAAGCCATCAGACTGTATTCATAGTCATGAATGATAAAGTATGTTGTACCTGCCACCACAACGACAAATTTATACTCATTCAGTTTCGGTTTGATTTCGGTTAATGATGTATGATCATTTACGATGATAAAGGAGTACTCAAGTTGAGATTGTGTGCTATTGAACATACTAAAATCCTTTCTAGCCTTTTTATCACTTTAACATACATATAACTGAGTTTTCTACCTAATCGCAATCTTTTATGTAAGTTACTAAAATAGGAATACGCTGGAAAAGTAAAAAAGCTGAACCCGTATCAAATACAGGTATCAGCTTTTTTCATCAACAGAGTGTACAGCTTCCTTACTTACGCAGATTGCTTGTACTGATCAAATTCCTTGGAAACTTCTGTATCTGGTGCTGGAGTCAGCAGGCTGACAATCCAGATCGCCGCCAGACCTACGATGAATCCTGGAATGATCTCATACAGACTGCTTACTAATGCCGGAACACTTGCCCAGATGATAACGGTAGCAGCACCACCGATGATTCCGGCCAGAGCGCCCCATTTATTCATCCGTTTCCAGTACAGGCTCAGGAGGATTACCGGGCCAAAAGCAGCACCGAAGCCTGCCCAGGCATATCCAACGAGCGAGAGAATCGTTCCTGTCTTATCAAATGCGATGACGACAGCAATCACGGAGACAATCAATACAGAAAGGCGGCTGACGAGCATCAGTTCTTTATCAGATGCGGATCTGCGGAAGAATGTGCGATAGACATCCTCTGTCAGTGAGCTTGCCGTAACCAGAAGCTGCGAAGAAATCGTACTCATCACGGCTGCCAATAATGCGGCCAGCAGGAAGCCGGTAATTAATGGATGGAACAAAATTTCACTCAGCTTAATAAAGATGGTCTCTGGGTCAGACAAGTCGAGTCCATTCTTGGAATAGTAGGCCAATCCGATGAATCCGGTAAACATAGCACCACCGACAGAAAAGATCATCCAGCCCATCCCGATGCGTGTTGCTTTTTTGATTTCTTTCACAGACGAGATCGCCATAAAGCGGACGATAATATGTGGCTGACCGAAGTAGCCCAAGCCCCACGCCATCAGGGAAATAATGCCCATCACTGTGGTTCCTGTGAAAATATCAAACATTTTCGGATCAATTGCTTTGATCTCATCAAATGCTGGTCCGATGCCCCCCACTTCCATAATGGTGACAACCGGTACAAGAATCAGCGCGATCACCATAATCAGACCTTGTACGAAATCGGTCCAGCTAACCGCCAAAAATCCACCAAACAACGTATAACCAATAACTACCGCTGCGATAATCCAAAGTCCTACCTGGTAATCGAGATTAAAGGTTGTCTCAAAAAGAACCCCACCTGATACCATCCCAGAAGATACATAGAAGGTAAAGAAAATAATAATGACAAGTCCAGAGGTCAAACGCAAGATAGAAGATTTATCACCAAAGCGATTCTCCAGGAAAGCCGGGATCGTCATCGAGTTGTTGGCGATCTCCGTATAGGTTCTAAGTCTCGGAGCCACATAAAGCCAGTTGAGATAGGCACCAATGGTTAAGCCAATCGCAATCCATGATGCACTCAAGCCCTGCGTATACATCGCACCGGGCAGACCCATAAGCAGCCATCCACTCATGTCAGATGCACCAGCACTCAGTGCGGTAACAGCTGCTCCAAGCCCCCTGCCTCCCAACATGTAGTCGGACAGATTGGACGTACGCTTGTAAGCGAAATAACCGATGAACAGCATACCAACCATGTAAATACCGATAGAAATTAGGATCTGTGTGTTCAAATGAATCCCCCATTCTCAGAACAATGTTCATTAAGCTTACTATATTTATTAGGGAAATGTCCCACGTAAGAGGCCACTTCCTTTATTTACTTGTAAACAATTTTTCTAGATTTCAATTTAGCTTGAGTAAATAAAAGCAGATAGTCGTATCCACCAGCTTTTGAATCTGTACCGGACATATTAAAGCCGCCAAACGGATGTGCTCCCACTAAGGCACCTGTACATTTTTTGTTGATATAAAGGTTGCCGCAGTGCATATGTTCGAGCGCATAAGCGATGCGTTCTTCATCCTGTGAATGATAGGCACCGGTCAATCCATAATCGGTATCATTATAGATATCGATGGCTTCCTGCCAGTCAGTTGCTTTCGCGAGCGCGAGCACAGGCCCAAAAATCTCCTCCTGCATGATGCGTGCTTTTGGTGCCACATCCGCAAATACGGTTGGTTCAATATAGAAGCCATTCCCACTTGCTCTTGAACCGCCTGTCAGCAGTCTGCCTTCTGTCTTGCCGATTTCGATATAACTCATGATCTTATCAACAGACCTCTGATCGATCACCGGACCGATTGGATGGTTCTCCTCAGGCAAACCAACCGCTAACTGTTTGGTTAAGTTGGTTACCTTTTCAACTACTTGGTCATACACCGATTCGACAATGATCGCTCTGGAGCCGGCAGAACATTTTTGCCCCTGGAAACCAAAGGCTGACGCTACGATTGCCCCGGCTGCTGCATCCAAATCAGCTGTCTCATCAACAACAATGCCGTCCTTACCGCCCATCTCGGCGATGACACGTTTTAACCATAATTGGCCTGGTTGAACCTTTGAAGCTCTTTCATAGATTCGACATCCCACCGCGCGTGAACCTGTGAATGAGATAAAACGGGTCTGTGGGTGTTCAACCAAATACTCACCCACTTCGATACCGTCTCCAGGCATAAAGTTGAGGACACCCGCAGGAAGACCAACCTCGTCCATCAATTCAACGAATTTGGCTGCAATCACAGGGGTTGCATCAGCCGGTTTCAACACGACGGTATTACCTGATACAATCGCGGCTACGGTTGTCCCGGCCATTATTGCCAACGGGAAGTTAAACGGAGAAATGACAATTCCTACACCAAGGGGGATATACGTAATATGATTCTCTTCCCCTTCGATTTTGGTAAGCGGCTGATGAAGGCTTGTCTCGCTGAGGCGGATCATTTCTCTTGCATAGAACTCGAGAAAATCAATCGCCTCGGCTGTATCCGCATCTGCTTCCGCCCAGTTTTTACCTGATTCATAGATCAGATAAGCAGAAAACTCGTGCTTGCGCTGTCTCATGAGATCTGCTGCTTTGAATAAATATGCAGCACGCTCTGCAGGAGGCACCTTTTTCCATGTTTCAAATGTTTTCAAAGCTTCTTGCATCGCTTTTTCTGCTAACTCTTTCGATCCTTTACTGACAGAACCGATGACCTCATCTACATTTCCCGGATTGATGGAAATGGTCTGCTCTTCAGTAAACAGCTTTTCATCACCGATCACGAGCGGATACGTCTTGCCCAGCTCCTGTTTTACTTTTGACAGAGCGGCATACATCGCTTGCTTATTCTCTTCCAGAGAGAAATTCGTGAAGGGTTCGTTTTGAAATGGGGTTTGCTGAATTAGAGTTGTCAAAATTATCCGACTCCTATTGATGTAAATTTTTTATTCCATCTGTTTCTAAAAGCTGTTTCCGTACGAACCCTTGACTGGTTGTGAGGTATTGTTCGTTGTTCGTAAGCGACTGAACACTCCCTCAGAATCCTTGTTAACGTATACATTGTTGTTCGTTGTTTAATCCCTTTACTTAATTTTATATTATTTTATACAAAAGTGTCTATATATTTTTTACATTAGCAACATTGTCAATTTAATACCATTGACATGCACGGTTTCTTACCTGTTTTGAACAAGTTTGTATGATTGATTGACACTTTTTTATCGGTCAACTGCTGTCTGTGACCGTCCTTTCACGCCGAGCTTCTGCATGACGTTGCTGATGCGCACCCTTGGCAAACCATTGAGGCAGTACGATTCCCTTGATTCTGTCGCGATTTGTCTAGAAAAGTGCAGTAGATCCAGTTCTACGAACATTGGTTAACGGTCAATCTGAACATTCAAAGCCTTTGCTCAAAAGGTTGAAGATTTTCAAGCTACCTGTTATCCTAAATATATCAAAAGTCCTACGACTCGAAACTCACTATCGTAAAAAACGTGTACCAATTCCCAACCAAGGCAGACTCCGAAGGTAAAGACAATCGCGTTGAGGGTGTAATGAAGTGCCGAGGTTGTAAGCCACCTCGTTGCTCAAAGAAAAAATCAAAGCTAACGAAATCAAGCTCGGCATCGCACAAACGTAAATTACCGATACAACAAAGCCAGCCTAAAAAACTGGCTTTTTGCTATTTATACGACGGAGGTTAAACATGATTATTACAGATATGAAGTACGTAACTAGAGTAGTGAAGGAAGCGATTGAGATTGACACGTCAGACAAATGCATCGTAACTTCCGAAGCTTACATCAAAGAACTTAGCAAAAAGTACCCGAAATCGTACAGGGATGCCCTTACGCTAAAGAACAAAGGTGTTGTGCGCGAGATCATCTCGAAGTCGTACCCTACCCTTCAATTCCTAGTAGGAACAAAAGATCAACTATTAAGTTCAGACCTCGGCTCACTAGCGTATCCTGTGATCCTAAAACCTAACATGGGTTATGGTAGCTTAGGAGTAAACGGAGCTGATTCAGAAACCGAACTAAGAGCACTCATCTCTATAGTAGGCTCTGGAGAGGTTTATGCAGAGGACGTAGTGTCAAGGTCCACACTTCTAATCGAAACACGAATCGAAGGTGAGGAATTCGCGGCAGACGCTTACTTCGACAGTTACGGGACTCCGGTCATCCTGAACATCTATAAAAGATCGTTTTTATCTTCCAATGACGTGTCAGACCGAATCTACTTATCCTCGTCTGACTTGGTTATGGAGAAGATTCATGAAGCAACTAAAGTGATGAACAGCTTGGCTCCTCTCGATCTCAGGGATTTCCCTGTTCATTTCGAATGGAGAACATGCTCAAGAACAGGTGAACCTGTTCCGATTGAATTTAACCCGATCCGATTCGCTGGCTCCTTCACGTCTGATCTTACCTACTACGCGTACGGGTTTAACCCATATGTCATGTTCATCCGAGGTGAAACACCCAATTGGAGCGAAATTCACGCCTCTCACTCTGGCAGGAAGTACGGGTTCTTCTGCGCAGAGGGAACGTTCAGTGCCGTGGACTGGAACGGTTTATTCAGTAACTTTCCGAGAATGTTGAATTACTACAAGTCTAATGAGTACGATCCGCAGTTGTTCGGTGTAGTCTTCTTCGAGTACTTCAAAGAGGAGGACGTAGATCATCTCCTCAGACTCGACTTATCAAAATTTAATCGGAGTGGTCAACTCGTTACAATAGGATGACGCAAAAAAATACCTCCCCTCACTTCCATACACGGAAGTCGGGGAGGCTGTTTGATAAGTACGTCTCAAATCTTCAGTTCTCCAAGTCGAACAAGTTCAACTACTGCCTGTGACCGTCCTTTCACGCCGAGCTTCTGCATTACGTTGCTGATGTGATTTCGGACTGTTTTCTCGCTGATGAAGAGTTGTCCTGCTATCTCTTTCGTTGTCTTATCCTGAACTAGGAGTTCAAATACTTCTCTTTCACGATTGGTCAACAGTGGTTTACTCTGATCGCTACTCTTCAATCGTGCCACCCCTCCTTGTGGGCTCTACAGGAACAAGGTTGAGGGATTGTTACAGTCACCTTATCCTATGTGGGGTGGGTGGTGATGGTGCCGAAGGTAAAGGGTATTTAGGCTTTTGCCTTATTACTCTATGTCAAAATTGGGCGGGTGGTTCCTCTGCAACCGCAGATTTTCCGTCAAAAATTCCGCCAGCACGTGCCACATCCCTTTAGACAAACGGCTTACGCTCATACGTCATCTGATAACGCGCCTGTAGTCCTTTTGACATGAGCGTAAAGCCTGCGACGGCGATGATGAATGCGGTAAGCGGGGCGAAAAAGACCCAGACCTTGTATTGGATGAAGCCGCGGGATTGGCCGATCAGGCCGGCCCATTCGTGTGTCATCGAGTGGTACAAATCCGGCGAGAAGGTCTGTAGAGTGCCACCGACGAACAGGTTGAAGATGCCGAGCTGACCCATCAGCGACATGACCGTGATGATCTCCATGACGAAGACGATCATCAGCTGCTCCTTCAGCTGCGGGAAGACGTGTCGTACGATGATATGCTCGCGGCCCGCTCCGAGCGATTCTGCTGCGGTAACGAATGGCATCTCCTTGATCTGCTCTGTCTTTTGCCGTACTGACGACACTGCACTTGGGATGCCCAGTATCGTGACGACGGCGATGAAAAAGAGCGTCAATTCCGTCTCCGACAAGGGCGAGTTGATATTGACCCGCACCAATAGGAAGTAGACAGGCAGTATTACCGGCATGTAGCTCCAAGCATTCTCAATGGAGATCCACCAGTTCTGCCTGCGCTCCGCCATCCCGATGTACAAGCCGATGATGGTCCCGAGCACAACACGCAGCAACGCGATGATCGCAGTTGTGAACAGGGTATATCTGGCGCCATATAATAACAGCGTCAAGAGATCATAGCCCCATTTGTCCGTCCCAAGCAAATGCTCAGCTGACGGGGGAAGCGGTGGGGAGACGATGACATCTTTGCCGTCGACGACCGTGCTGTGCACCTTGACCTGATCCTTCACGCCATACGGAGCCATCGAAGGCCCCAGCAAAGCGACCATGACCAACACGAAGACAATGACACTGCCAATCCAAAAGCTAACCGGAAAACGGCCTCTGCTCACACTACTCATAGATAAAACCTCGCTCGAACAAGTATAGGATGCCGCGGATTAAGCCATAAATCAAGACGGAGAGCAACAACAAAACACCCAGCCCAATTGCCGCCGTGGCGAAGGCATAATCCCCGAAAATAAAGCGGGTAATCCCCGACACATTGAGCAGATACTCGACAACGAACAGATTGGCGATGGTGATGGCAATCGCTTTTTTCAAGTCAGCGACCAAAAACGGCTTGATGTTCTTATAGACGTGATGAAGCTGGATATGGCGGATCGCCAGCCCCTTGGCCAAGGCTGTCCGGATATAATCCTCTCCCCCCACCTGGTAGTACTTGAGATCTACCATTTTGAGCAGGAAAATCGTCGGCCCAATCGACAGCACCACAATAGGGAACCAAAGCCTAAGCCCCCCCTCTGCAAACGGAGAAAGCGTGATCAGACGAATATCTGTCATCTGGTAAAACGCAATCGCTCCCACAAGGAAGAACATGATCATAATGAAGTCAGGAATCGTGGACAAAAAATCCAGTACCCGCTTCACTCCCCGAGACAGTCGGTTGTGATGCAGGAACAGACCAAACACTATACTGCTGATAACCGCGATCAGGAGGCTCGATAAAAGAAGAATAAACGATTGCTCGGTAAACGATACGAGGTCATCGGCAATGCTGCGCTCCGTTCTCCCGATCCAATATGTGCCCAGCGTGCCTTGCGAAAGATCGGTGAGCAGGTCTGCGGACTGGATCACCAATACCTCTGGACGGAAAACCACGTCCCGCTCGTCATCAATTCCAAACATGATGGGCAGCCCCGACACCAGCAGAATCAGCAGGAAAACACCTATGATCTGCATCAAATATTTAAACAATTCGAACACCTCCTACTATTCAAAAATCTTACAATAACTTTTTTTGTCACGCTATACAAATGCACTTTTTTTATTCTTTTTTATATATCCTTACAAAGTCATAAGTTCTGTCATACCTGTTTCCCCAAAACAAAAAACCTTCTGAATGTCAGCAAATCGACACCAGAAGGTCGTTTTCGATTCTTCTTTTCATCACTTACAGAACCAACACTTGAATTTCAAGTTTGCCCAGATCGCCGATTTCAAGCGGAACAGTCAGGGCTTTGCCTTCGGCTTTGAAGTGTTCGATATCCTCTACCAGCTGTGGTGGCGTGATATCGATGGCTACGCCTTGATTGAAAAGCAGGGTACTTGCATTCCCTGAAATCATATTGCCCAGTTCCGAGATCGCACTTTTTCCGATTTCATCCATCTCAGCAATGGGGAAACCTCCCATCATGGCAGAGACAATACGCAGAGCTACCTCTTTATGCAGACCGAATACGATATCGCCTTGTAATTGACCGGTCATACCAATTTTGATCCAAATATGTTCATCGTAAAACTTCACGTCTTTAATCGACAACTCTCCACGTGTAGGGGAAACATTGCATACCTGTGAGATGACGAGGGAAGCTGACTCTAGAAACGGATTGATATATTGAGCTTTCATAGGTTAACAAATCCTTTCAAGGCTAATTTACCCTACCTTCATAATTATAGTGTCGAAAGTTGTATCATACAAGACTTTTTCACTATTTGGGAAGACTTTACCAAAAAGATAGGGATGTTACCAAATAATGTTCGTAGTTGTAGATCATTAGAAGTCAAATAGATGGCAACGGCCTCGTTCAAATCTAAAATGGGAACTCCGACTTCGTGCTTGCTCAGCTGCCACAGCGGGTCTGACAGGCGGGAAAAAGCAAAGACCGTATCTCCAAAATGTAAGCATTCCACCACACAGCGGACTCGCGGATAATCTGGACTTTCTTCTAATAAATGGATCGGTTCGCAACCGAACTTTTCGATGAGGTGTTGTCTGTCTTGAAGTTGCTCTTTGTCCTTTTTTGAGACGCTTCGACGGGGTGATAAGATCGGATAGTGTTGATATACATATTCCTTTTTTATGCCATGATAAAACATGTTTTTGCACCTCCATAGAGAAAAGGGGAGACGCCTGCTTCACGTATCCCCTACTCCCTGTTTTTACTTATTTTTATCCGTTGGTGACTGCTTGGATCGTTTCCCGACTACGGCTGTCTGTGCTTTGGCTTCGCGGCCGAGTGGGTCGGTGGCGACGACGGTCAGGGTTTCTTTGCCTTCCTTGAGGGCGGGCAGGTCGAGCTGGAATTCTCCCCGCTCGTTAAAATCCGCCTGGAGACGCTGATCGCCGTAGTAGAAATGCAACCGGGTCGGTGTCTGCGCGACGACCCGCCCACGGATCACGAGTCCGTCACCAATGACACCTTCGTAGGCAGCGTGACCGAAGCCGACAGATGGCTGTGGAATCGGTTTGGCGGTGTAGCTGAGGCGCTGTTCGCCGTATTGGAGGACCAGTGTGCCTGCATGGGTATCGACATAGGCGTTGACCGTGATGAAGGCCAGATTGCCTGCTTCATCGATTCCTTCTACCAGGACTTTGTTTTCGCCGTGGTTGAGCAGGACATGCTTGGTAAAGCTTTTCTCCACCATTTTTTCGATCTGGTCTTCTTCCCAGCTCTGGATGATCTCGCCGTTGACGCGCAGCTGGCCTTTGAAGTTGGCGTCACGGTAACTGATCTCGATCGGCATCCACATTTTCTCGGTGCCGGTGTCGTAGAAGGCTTCTTCTGTGCCATCGTTGACCACCATAACTTGTGGAGCGGTCGAGTCGATGATGATGCGCTGGGTGAACTGGCGGTTGTTGCCGAAGACATCTGTGGCGCTGTAGGTCACGTAGTTAAGCCCCTCTGGCAGCGAGAGCAGCGTGGAGAAAGCGCCGTCTGCTTCGACCGGCACAGTGTGGTTGTTGATCACGAGTGTGACGCGGTCGAGCATGTCTTCCCCAGCGATTTTCCCGCTGATCGCTACATGCGGCTGTTTGTTCACCAGGATCTGCTCGAAGATATCATTGGGGAACTCTACGAATGGCGGTGTGGTGTCGCTTTTGCCGTTGACTTGGGCCATCGTGATGTTGCCGGCGTAGTCATAGGCGACCACTGTGATCTTTTTGTTAGGCTGATTGACGACGGTCATATGGGATGCAGACGAGTATGGGCCGCCTGTCTTTTTGCCGTCCACATAGACGAGGTAGCCTTGGACATCCTTGTCACGGCTGCTCCAGTTGACCCGGTTGCCGCTAAGGGATGCTGATAGGCTCGGTGCTTTGCGGTCTACGCGGATGGGCAGGGTCATGCTTTGCCAGTTGGCGTGGCGTCCGTCGATTTTGGCCTTGATGACGAATTGATAGGCTCCATCGGCTACAGGCTCGTAGGTTCCTTTATCAGGATTATAGGCTTTGCCGTCCCAGCCCCACTCTTCCCGTTCGGTGTAGTAATAGGGGATGCCCAGCTTGGACTGATCGAACTTGGAGACCTTTTGATCCTGAACCAGGGAATGAATCAGCTTGCCGGATTGATCCACGATATCGATCGACACCTGCTTGGCATTGCGCAGGAAGGTGATCGACGGTGCGGCCGTGTCATAGTGACCGTCTCCATTGGGTGAAAAAGCGATGTGGCTTGGGTCGATCATCACATTGCCATGCTCATCGATTCCGTTGACGCCGAGGTAATCGCGGAATTTCCATTTGTCGTTTTCTTTGTCGTGATACCAGGTGGTTTTGACTCCTGTCAGTTTTTCTTGGCTGGAATCCTCCCACATCGGTGCATCCATCACGCGAGGGGCGTTCCAGTCACCGTAGAAGCCATAGTAGGGGACGCGGAGCTTCGGAACGTCCGCTTTTTCCGGGGTCAGGGCGATGAAGCCTTCCGCAAAAATATTATTATCAGCTTGCTCTGGAATCGTCAGAGTTACCTTCACCTCTTGCCGCTCGCCCGGCTTCACCGTCACTTGTGCCTTAGAAAAGCTGAGCTTGGCTCCTTGCAGGGGTACATCGGTCAGCATGTTTTGCCCGTTATGCTGCAGGTCGGTCAGGACGCCGAATTCATCTTGGAGAGTGTAGGTGATCGGGCTTTTGCCGAACTTGTTCTCTACAAAAAGCGAGAAGCTGGTGGTCTTCCCTACTTGTCCGAGCGAGATACCTGCTTTGCCTTTGGCATCGGTGACAACGACTGGGGTCTTGGCGGCGCGGACGAGCTGTATCATGCCTGCCCCTTGGACACGCGGGGAGTATGGGTATGCTTTTTCCTCGCTGCCTTTGGAGATGGCGGCTACATCGCGTGGATCGAAGATCGGTTCGGCGGTGTTCATGGTGGCTGCTTTGAGTGTCTCGACCAGTGGACGGCCCGTGAGATTGCGGCCTTGTTTGATATAGTACTGCTTTAGGAGTGCCATGCCGCCTGCGACGTGCGGGGTCGCCATGGATGTACCGCTTTTGACACCATAATCGTCATCATAGACGGTGGAGAGAATCCCGCCACCCGGTGCAGTGATCTCTGGCTTGAATTGCAGGTCAGGAGTAGGCCCCCATGAAGTGAATCCGGAGATGGTGCCGCCATTAGGATAGGGCAGTGGGTTTTGCGCATAATGACCGTCGAAGGTGACGGTGACGTTTTTGCCTTTTTTCAAGCGGGAGGCGATCTGTTCTCCGGTCTGCTTGAGGATGGCTACAGCGGGGATGTTCTTCATCTCCTGGCCGCTCATGATCAGCGGACCGTTGGTGTTGTTGTAGATGATTGCACCGACTGCTCCTGCCTGCTTGGCGAGGCGGAGCTTTTCGTCAAACGAAATGTCTCCGCGCTCAATCAGCACGACTTTATCCTTGACATTGATATTGTAGTCTTCTTTTTTTCCTTTGCCCACATAGACGAGTGAATAGGTCTTGGTGAGGGCTTGAGCAGGATCTATAGCGTCTCCTTGGGACTGGTGGGAAGTGAGATAGACGGCACGATCCAACCCGCTCACGCCTGTGACTGCAAAGCTCATTCCAGCAAGGGTGGTCGCATTAGCCGAAGCTACGCTGAATGCATCTGGGGAGATTCCAGGGGAGCCGACCATGGAGTAGTCTGGGTTCTCTGTCTTCACCTTTTCACTGCCGAAGTAAGCATCGTTCCCTGCTGCGGCCACGACGATCACTCCGTTGTCCACCGCGCGTTTGATCGCGTATTGCTCGGTGTTGGTGTCATCGACATAGCCTGCAGACGAACCAAGGCTCAGGTTGATGACGTCCGCTTTTTTGGTGACGGAATCGGTGATGGCAAAGAGAATTGATTCACTTAATCCCGACATCTCTCCTTGGTAATTGGAGAAGACCTTTTCACTTAAAAGCTGTGCCTCTGGCGCCACCCCTTTGATCTTGCCGTTGGCAGCGACAATCCCGGCGACATGAACACCGTGCTGGGATTCACCTACGTCCTTGGTGATTTTGTTGCGGTCAGCCCAGTTATAGCCGGGGATGACTTTTTTGGGGGAGCCGGATTTGGCCTGGGCTGCCCGTTTATCGCGCGGTGGCTGAAAATCGGGATGCTGCGGATTCACCCCTGTATCGATGATCGAGACCAGCATCCCCTCTCCTTTAACCCCCAGCTCTTGCCATGCTTTAGCGGCTTGGATCATATCCAGTGTGGAGGTAGGTGCGATCTTTACCTGCTCGTCTAAAATGACATGATCGACCTTGTCCCATTCGTTGGCTTGGATCAGACTGTTCAAAGGTCGGGCTGCGGTATTCGGACGGATGTCTTGGAGTACCTGTGTTAGAGTCAACGGGTCAGCCTGCTGGATTTCCGTCTGTTTCGTTGGGTTTGGGTATGGATGGTTTAATGATGTATCGGCTGTTGTTCCTGCCGTCTGCGACGCACTGACGTGGCTCATGGACGGCATCAGCACTAAGGATGATGCCAGTCCGATGCTTAGAACCTGTTTTTTCATGTTCAGCCCCCTCCTGATGTAAGCAATCGCTCTTCCATTTCTTAAAGTTTTCCATAGGGAGGGCTTGGATATGCACAAATTGGATGAAAGAAAATAACAGCCTGCAAAATGAGTGCAGGATTATTGAGCGGCTCTGCGTTTGTTGACTTCCAATTCGACATCGGCAATGCGCCGATTGATGAAGCGCACGTCTTCATGCATGTTATGAACCTTAGCTAGAATCTTCTCATCGCTGTCAATGCATGACACCTGATGTCTATGAATGGAGTCATGCAGCTGTTCAAACTTGAAGTTCATCTCCGCCCGAAGCGTTGCGACCTGTGTCTCCATACTGTTCATGCGGAGTTCCAAGCGGTCTGTTTGCGATTGCAGACTGTTGACTTGAGATTGCAGACTGTTGACTTGAGCTTCAAGGCTGTTGACTTTGGCTTCGAGTCTGTCGACTTTAGCCTCGATTCTGTTGACTTTGGCTTCGAGGCTGTTGACTTTGGCTTCGAGACTGTGGACTTTAGCCTCGATTCTGTTGACTTGGGATTGGAGATTAGCCATTTGCGCTTCGAGGTTGTCTATTCTGGCTTCTAAACCATCCATCCTCTTTTCCAAACCGTCTACCTTCGTCTCTACCCTTTCCAGCCTTGCATCCAGCCGTTCCAAACTTTCATGAATCGGCTTCAATTCCTCCTGCAAAATCCCCCGAAACACCTGCACCCAATCGCTATTGAAATCCTTTCTCAAAACACTCATCCACTCACCCTCTTCAATGTTCTGCTTACTTCGCCTCTATCTTACACCCTGTTAAGATTTTTTCGCCGAATACATGTTCCTAAATTTTATTCGTTATTACATAACTTTTTTATATATGTTGATCAATCTGGTATCTAGCGGTTACTTTATTAGATCGGCTCTTTTTTATATAATCATGGATTTTCCACCGAGAGCGAGAGGATGATCTGTTTGTAAGGAGACCGGCAGAACGTAGTGAGGGAAAGGCGACTGGAAAACAGATCATCCTCTCGCTCTCCGCTGGAGAGCCCACTATAAATAAAAAAAGCCGCCGTACTTATTCGTACGACGACCTTTTTCCTAAAACATATATCACGAACGATTAAGAGAAGAAGAAACGCTTCACAGCATGTTTCGTAGTCTCTTTGTTCATGTGAGCGATGGAAGTAGTGAGCGGGATGCCTTTCGGGCAGGATTGTACACAGTTTTGGGAGTTACCGCAATTTGTGATACCGCCTTCGCCCATGAGAGCTTCCAGACGCTCGTGTTTGTTCATGTTACCAGTTGGATGCTCGTTGAACAGGCGAACCTGGGAGATCGCAAATGGACCGATGAATGGAGATTTTTCGTTTACGTTCGGGCAAGCTTCCAGACATACACCACACGTCATGCATTTGGAAAGCTCGTAAGCCCATTGACGTTCAACCTCTGGCATACGTGGACCAGGGCCAAGATCGTGGGTACCGTCGATTGGAATCCATGCTTTGACGCGTTTGAGTGCATCGAACATACGGCTACGGTCGATGGACAGGTCGCGTTGCACAGGGAAGGTGCTCATAGGAGCGATACGGATCGGTTGCTCGAGCTTGTCAACGAGTGCCGTACAAGCTTGGCGTGGCTTGCCGTTGATGACCATGGAACAAGCACCGCAGACCTCTTCCAAACAGTTGGATTCCCAGATAACCGGTTTGGTCTTCTGACCTTGGGAGTTGACTGGGTTACGTTGGATTTCCATCAAGCAGGAAATCACGTTCATACCCGGACGGTAAGGAATGGTAAATTCCTCTTTATATGGAGTAGACTCAGGAGTATCCTGACGGGTGATGACAAGAGAGATGGTTTTTTCAGCCATGGTTAATTGCCTCCCTTCTTATTCTGAGAGTAGTCGCGTTTACGTGGCTTAATGAGAGAAACGTCGATATCTTCATAAGAAATATCAGGAGCAGTAGTAGCCGCATTGTATTTCGCCATGGTGGTCTTCATGAAGTTCTCGTCGTCGCGCTCTGGGAAGTCTGGTTTGTAGTGAGCACCACGGGACTCGTCACGCTTGAGTGCACCAAGGGTCACGACGCGGGAGAGAACAAGCATGTTCCACAGATGACGGGTGAAGGAAGCACCAGCGTTGCTCCAACGTTGTGTATCGTGGATGTTGATTTTTTTCCAACGGTCCATGAGCTCAACGATTTTGTCGTCTGTTTTTTGCAGACGGTCGTTGTAACGTACAACCGTTACGTTGTCAGTCATCCATTCACCAAGCTCGCGGTGGATGACATATGCGTTTTCGGTACCATCCATTTTGAGGATGCTGTCGTACTTGTCTTGCTCTTTCTTGGTGAAGGAATCGAAGAGAGAGCTGGACAGATCGCTGGAGGACTTCTCCAAACCGTTGATATATTCGAGTGCTTTCGGACCTGCAACCATACCGCCGTAGATCGCAGAAAGCAGAGAGTTCGCACCAAGACGGTTTGCACCGTGTTGAGAATAGTCACACTCACCAGCTGCGAAGAGACCTGGGATGTTGGTCATTTGGTTGTAGTCTACCCACATACCGCCCATGGAGTAGTGAACCGCTGGGAAAATACGCATTGGAACTTTGCGCGGGTCTTCCCCAACGAACTTCTCATAGATTTCAATGATCCCGCCGAGTTTAACGTCGAGTTCTTTCGGATCTTTATGAGAGAGATCCAAATATACCATGTTCTCACCGTTGATCCCAAGCTTCAAATCTACGCAGACATGGAAAATTTCGCGGGTTGCAATATCGCGCGGAACGAGGTTACCGTACGCAGGATATTTGTCTTCGAGGAAGTACCAAGGCTTACCGTCGCGGTAGGTCCATACACGGCCACCTTCACCACGCGCAGACTCAGACATGAGACGCAGCTTGTCATCGCCTGGGATTGCGGTTGGGTGGATCTGGATGAACTCACCGTTTGCATAGGTAACGCCTTGTTGGTAAGCAGCGGAAGCAGCCGTACCGGTGTTGATGATGGAGTTGGTCGATTTACCGAAGATGATACCAGGACCACCTGTTGCAAGGATAACCGCGTCAGCAGCGAAGGATTTGATCTCGCCGGAACGCATGTTTTGTGCAGTGATACCGCGGCATACGTTGGAATCGTCGAGAACAGCACCGAGGAAGTCCCAGTATTCATATTTGGTTACGAGACCTTCTGCTTCAAAACGACGAACTTGCTCGTCGAGTGCATACAGAAGCTGTTGACCGGTAGTTGCACCAGCGAACGCTGTGCGGTGATGCTTGGTTCCCCCGAAACGGCGGAAGTCCAACAGACCCTCTGGCGTACGGTTGAACATAACGCCCATACGGTCCAGCATGTAGATGATACCAGGTGCGGCATCACACATTGCTTTTACAGGTGGTTGGTTCGCGAGGAAGTCACCGCCATAGATTGTATCGTCAAAGTGTTCCCAAGTAGAGTCGCCTTCCCCTTTGGTATTCACCGCACCATTGATACCGCCCTGAGCACAAACGGAGTGAGAGCGTTTTACAGGTACGAGGGAGAAGAGTTCTACCGGTACGCCTTTTTCAGCCGCTTTGATGGTTGCCATGAGACCGGCCAGGCCACCACCGACAACGATTAATTTACCTTTTGCCATGTTTTGTTTCCCCCTATCCTAGATTATGCGAATGCGAGAGCCGCACGTACACCGATGACGGACAGAACCACGAAGATTCCCACTGTCAGGTACGTAGCGAGGCGTTGAGAGCGAGGACCCACTGTGATACCCCAGTGAACGAGGAATGACCAGATCCCGTTGGACAAGTGGAAAACGGTGGACAGAACACCGAGGATGTAGAAGCCGAGCATCGCTGGGTTGCTGAGGATTTCGTGCATCATCTCATAACCGACTTCCGCGCCGAGTGCTGCTTGAATGCGAGTCTCGTAAACGTGCCAAGCAACGAAGATCAAGGTGATTACACCTGTGATACGTTGCAAGAGGAACATCCAGTTACGGAAATAACCATAGTTATTTACGTTCTGTTTTCCAAGGAATGCGAGATAAAGTCCGTATACCGCGTGGAAAAGAAGTGGAATGTAGATAAAACCGAACTCAAGGAAAATAAGGAATGGCGTGCTTTCGATCATTTCGACAACAGAATTGTACGCTTCAGGTCCTTGTGTTGCCTGATGGTTTGCCGCTAAGTGGAAGATCACGAACAAACCGATTGGGAACAAGCCCAATAGTGTGTGAAGCTTGTGATACAAAAATTGTTTCGTTGATGCTGCCATGCATGGGTCCCCCCTTCAGTAATCTTGTAACTTGTGTTTCCCTGTCCTTCCATATCCTATCCCAATCGGAAAAAGGTTACACACATTCCAAGGATACGCTTTCACAAAAAACCTAGTGTTCATAGCGCTTCCCGGGCCGTGCGAATCATGTCGGAATATAGAAGAAAAGTTGTACATTATGTGACCAAAATTTATTGTACTCCTGTCAGGATAGAGCGTCAAGACATGGATAGACTTAATCCATCGTTAGATTAAACATAGTGGGTCACCCCAAATTACGATGATCAGGCATTTCTACTCTTCTTCTCTCATATTCTAGTAAAAATGCGGTTCAAAGAAAGGGAGATAGCCGATGCCGATGGGAGAGAAGACAGACCAGCTGATCAACCTGATTCCAGCCCAGCTGCGTGGTACGATGGAGCAGATGAATATGCCCTATACCGGATATTACTTTTTGCGGGAGACGCTCTCCACCACCATGCTCGGTGAGAGTGAGGCCCCGATTCTCTATTGGATGGGAAAAGATATCGGAGGCAAAATTCCGATCGACTCACCTGAGGATTTGATTCTGCCGTTCATGCGCCTGGGACTTGGCAAATTAGAAGTCGCGGATCAGTCCAAGCAGGAGATTGCGTTTACACTGGATCACTCCCTCTTCGCCCAGCTTCCACAGGATCGTTTACCCAAGATGCTTTCGCTTGAAACGGGAATCATCACCGGAGCCATCAGCCAATGGCTTGGACAGCAGGCGGACGGACAGCTGGAAATCCATCAGAATCAGACCCTCAAAACGTTACAGGCGCATATCCGGGTAGTCTTATAATCTGAGCCTGCCTAGGTGTCTTTGCCTGCATGCGAATAAGCCGACATCCCTGTGTCGGCTTTTTTGCTGCTCACTTGGCCGCTGTAGCTGTTATTTAAAATAGGGTGCGATAATCTTCCCCATTTTCTGAAACTCTACCAGAAAGCCGTCATGACCGTATTTGGAATCGATCTGGTAGTAGTCTACCTCTACCCCGTGTGATCTCATCAGCTGGGCCATCTCCTCTTGATGCTCCAGCGGGTACAGCAGGTCATTGGTGATCCCAATACAGACTACCTTGGCGCGTACGCGTGACAAAGCCTGCTCGATCCCACCGCGTCCACGGCCGATGTCATGCGTATCCATCGCTTTGAGCAGATAGAGATAGCTGTTGGCGTCGAAGCGCTCCACCAGCTTCTCCCCTTGATAGCGCAGATAGCTCTCAATCTGAAAGGTCGTCTCAAACAGATGTCCGCTGTTGTTCTCTGCATACAGACTGCGCCCGAAGCGCTCCTCAAACAGCTCTGCCGTCCGGTAGGTGACCATCCCAAGCATCCGTGCAACAGACAAGCCCTTCTTCGGCCCTGGTCCCGGATAGTAATGCCCTCCCTGCCAGTCTGGGTCGCTCGTAATCGCCTGTCTGCCGATATCGTTGTAGGCAATCGAGATCGCCGACAGGCGGGAACAGGTAGCAAGCGGCATAGCCAGTTGCATTATGTCAGGATACTCAACAGCCCATTCGTACACCTGCATGCCCCCCATGGAGCCGCCAATCACCGCATACAGCCGCTTAACGCCCAGTGCTTCCACCAGCCTGCGCTGGGCACGCACCATGTCACGTACTGTCACGACCGGAAAAGAAGCGCCATACGGCTCCCCTGTCGCCGGATTGATGCTCGCAGGCCCTGTAGAGCCATAACAGCCTCCCAGCACGTTGCTGCAAATGATAAAATATTCACTTGTATCAATCGGCATGCCGGGGCCAATCAAACCCTCCCACCAGCCTGCTTTTTGTTCGTCTCCGACCGCATAAGCATCACCAGTCAGCGCGTGACAGACAAAGATGGCGTTATTTTTTTCCTCATCATAGGTGCCGTATGTAGCATAGGCGATTTCGATTTCTCTCAACACTTCTCCTGATTCCAGTTCGAGATCACCAATGATTACCTTTTCCACTTGTCTCCCTCCACATCCCAATGTAAAAAACCCCTCTTCCGTCAAGACAGAAGAGGGGAGCTGGTCGATAATCACAGGGGTCCCGCTCTTATCTGCCAGACGAAAAAATACGTCTGCTGGATTTAGCACCTCTCCGCCTATGCGGGGTTGCCGGGTTTCATCGGGCCAGTCCCTCCACCACTCTCGATAAGAGAACCAATTTTTACATTGAGTACATCATAGCTTGCAGAGACAGACCTGTCAAGGACTGGCTATCAATTACAGACCATGCACCACAGCTGTCTCCTCTACATCCAGACCAAAAGCCGTGTGCAGTGTGCGTACAGCAAGCTCGGTATACTCTTCCGGCACCACGCAGGATACCTTGATGTCAGACGTGGATACCATTTTGATTGGAATGCCGACATCCGCCAATTGACGGAACATCTGTGCCGCTACACCCGGATTAGAGATCATGCCAGCACCGACGATGGATACCTTCGCCAAGTCTTTTACATGCAAAATCTCTCGGTAGCCGAGCTGCTCCTTGTTGGCTGCCAGTGTCTCCAGTGCTTTTGGCAGTTCATCAGAGGATACACTGAATGATATGTTGGTTTCATCAGACTCATACGAACTCTGAATAATAATATCTACGTTGACTTTGGCATCCGCCAGTGTATTGAACAGACGGGACAACGTACCCACTTTGGCAGCCATACCTGCTACCGTAATTTTTGCTACATCTTCGTCATGAGCGACACCGCTTACCACTCTTCCTGTTTCCATGTTTGCTGCCTCCTCCACATAAGTACCTTCTTCATCTGTAAAGCTGGAACGCACGACCAGACGCACGCCGAATTTTTTCGCCACTTCTACGGAACGCGGATGCAATACACCTGCACCGAGATTCGCCAGCTCCAGCATTTCGTCATAGGAAATCGAGTTGAGCTTTTGTGCTGATTTTACCACGCGCGGATCTGCCGTGAATACGCCGGACACGTCTGTGAAAATCTCGCATTTATCCGCACCGAGGCTGGCTGCCAGCGCTACCGCTGTCGTATCGGAGCCACCGCGGCCCAGTGTCGTGATCTCACCCTCGGCAGAGATGCCCTGAAAGCCTGCGACGATCACCACGCGTCCCTGTGCCAGATGGTTGCGGATACGGTCGTTCCCGATCTTTTCGATTCTAGCTTTGCCGTGGACAGACTCTGTCGTGATGCCCGCCTGCCAGCCGGTGAGAGAGACCGCGTCACAGCCTTTTTGCTGCAGCGCCATCGCAAGCATCGCGATGGAGACCTGCTCCCCTGTTGTCACCAGCATATCGAGTTCGCGTGCAGACGGTTGTGCGGAGATTTCTTTTGCCATATTGATCAGCACGTCTGTGGACTTGCCCATCGCAGAGACGACGATTACCATGTCATGTCCCTGCTGTCTATAAGAAATGATCCGGTCAGCCACACGCATAATCCGTTCCGTCGTGCCAACCGAAGTACCACCAAATTTTTGTACAATCACGCCCATTGTTGTTTTCTCTCCTCTGCTATCCTTCTTTTCTATTTTGGCACCAAGTCCTGACAGCTACTCGGTTTTTCTATTTTTTTGCATCAAAAAAGGCACCGACAAGGTAGTCCCCTGCCGATGCCTGTTATAGACATACGTGGTCTCCTCCTCCCCTAAAAGCTCTCGCAAAAGACGAAACCGTCCAATGCGGTGAGATAGCACTCCATCCAGTGATTGGGTAATCTCTGGATGACAGTCCTGCGCTTGTTCAACGCAGACCCAGCACGTGAAGCATCGGGTTGCTTCAGGCACTTCGGCGAATTCCCCTTTCCCCACTCCGTCATCGACACCCGTGTCTACGGAAGGTACTCTTGGTTTTCGCGCCTCTACCTCACTCCTTTTTCACGGGAAGTGAGGTGTCATATTCAGTTCGTTAGCGATTATAGCATGCATGGTTGTGCATGTTCAAGACTAATTTATGCAAAAAGAAAACCACTGTAACTGGTACAATGGTGGAAAAAGCTGTTGTATTCGTATGATCAAGGTGAAAAAGGGAGAATGTCTATGTCCACTCTATCCATTAATCGTCCTGTCGCACTCGTGACAGGCAGCTCCAGCGGCTTCGGCCTGCTCGCAAGCATTGCATTGGCCCAGGAAGGCTATCAGGTCATCGCCACGATGCGCAATCCTGCCAGGAAAACGGCGCTCGTCTCAAAAGCGCGGGAAGCAGGTGTAGAAGCATCCATCGACATCATCGAACTGGACGTAACCCACCACGCACAGGTCAAACAGGTCGTCAACCATGTCGTCCAACACTACGGCAGAATCGACCTGCTGCTCAACAACGCAGGCTTTGCGGCAGGCGGCTTCATCGAGGAGATTCCGATGGAGATGTGGCGCGAGCAGTTTGAGACCAACTTTTTCGGTGTGGTGGCAGTTACCCAAGCCGTGCTCCCCCATATGCGCGAGGCCCAATCTGGGCTGATCCTCACGCTTGGCAGCATCAGCGGACTTTTCGGATTTCCCAGCCTGGGTCCCTATGTTTCTTCCAAACACGCCATCGAAGGCTTCTGTGAGTCTCTCCGGCTGGAGATGAATCCATACGGTGTCAAAGTCGTTCTGATCGAGCCAGGATCGTATCAGACAGATATATGGAATAAGAGCTTAGAACAAGTAGAAAAACCAATCGACTCCCCCTACACCTCTCAGATGGAGCGGATCATACAGTCCGTGAAACAGACGGCAGCCACAGCATCGGACCCGCAAGAAGTCATTGGTCAAATCATCAGAATTGTTCGCACGCCCAATCCAAGATTACGTTATATCGTAGGCAAAGGGACAAAGACCATGCTGTTTTTCAAAAGAATCTTACCTTGGAAATGGATCGAGCAAATCGTTACCAGACAAATAGGCAGGTAGAGACAAACTCCATATAGCTTCAAATGGGATAAAAATCTAATCCAGTGAAAAAATAACCAAAAATAATCAAAGGAAGGTTTTGGGGTGAGGAATATGAGATTGGTGAAGAGAATCATGCAGCTGCTTCAAGAACAGCCAGTCGCAGTTGCCCCCCCAGTTGAACAGACGGAAGAAGTCATTCCCCCCTCCCTCGATCATACCTTAGATCAGTTTACGGATTGCGCTGACTTGGTTCATCGAAGTTTCCCTAAGGCTAACCTGGATGTCGTTTACTTCGCGTTTTTAGTGGGCAACGATGAGTTTCTTCGGGACATTGCGATGCCCTTTTCTGATGTAACCGAAAGTGAAGCTGCCCTTCGCCTCACTCAATCACAATACATGCCAGTGAATAACTCCAAGGATTGCATCAAAGGAATACTGAACGGAAAAGCGGCTATTTTTTTTCAAGATGTCGCCTTTCTCGTTGATATTTCCCATCCAATCGGCCGATCAATTGCCCAGTCTGAAACAGAAACCGTGATCACAGGTCCGCATGATGGATTCGTGGAAAATCTCGTGCATAACCTAAGTGTCGTGCGCAGGAGAATCAAAAGCTCTCATGTAAAAACCGTTACGCTCGAGGTAGGAGAAGTCTCTAAGACGATTGTTGTCTTGGTGTATATGGAAGATATCGTTGATATGAGTTTTGTCCAGATGCTTAGGGATCGTATCCAACAAATTGAAGTGGATTCCGTATTTGAAACCAATCAATTAGTACAACTCATCGACGATAATCCTAACTCGTTATTTCCACAATTCATGACAACCGAACGGCCTGATGCCATCTGCTCAAAAATCGTGGCAGGTCGAGTTGCTTGCTTCGTAGAAGGGAGTCCGTCGGCATTTAGCTGCCCCACCTCCTTCTTTGAGTTTTTCTCTTCCCCGGATGATTACTATCAGCGTTGGCAATTAGGCACTGCACTGCGGATTTTGCGGATCATTGGATTCTTGATCACGATGATCTTCACAGCCTTGTATGTATCTGTAACCACCTTTCATTATGAAATGATTCCTCATACCATGCTGCTCAATCTGACTGAATCCAGGAGCAAGGTTCCTTTTCCTCCCTTGGTGGAAGCGATCATGATGGAGACGACCATCGAATTGCTTCGGGAAGCCGGAGCCAGACTTCCCAGCAAAATTGGACAAACGATCGGGATCGTCGGCGGGATCGTTATTGGCCAAGCCGCTGTGCAGGCAGGCTTTACCAGCAATATCCTCATTATCGCCGTTGCTTTGTCTGCGATCGCTTCTTTCGTCATTCCCAGCTACCTCATGAGTGCCTCTATCCGTCTGATCCGGTTTGGCATCATCTTTTTAGCTGGCATCTTAGGCAACTTTGGGATCATCGTAGGAGTCGGGCTCGTAGTCATTCATTTATCCGGCATAACGAATATGGGGACTTCCTATCTGACCCCGATTGCACCTATTAGCACGTATGACTGGCTGGATACATTTGCCCGCGGCCCGTTCTGGAGCCTGCGGAAGCGGCCTTCTCAAGCCAGAACGAATAACGAAGTGAAAAGCAGACCGCGGAAATAAGCAGAAATGGTGGTGATGTCATGCGGGAAAAACTGAATTGGTTTCATGTTGCCATTCTGACCTATATGATTCAGTTAGATGTTACGCTCTTCAGTCTTCCCCGCATCATCGCTGAAAAACTTGGCACCAATGGTTGGATCGGTGTGCTGTTGCTGTCGTTGGTGGGGATTCTCAACATTTTTCTCTACTCTCTTGTCCATCGCATGGGGAAGGGAGCATCTTTTTTTGATATCGTAGAAGCATCGCTTCCCAAATTCATGATCTACCCTCTGTATCTTGCTTTAGCTCTCTTCTATATTTATGTAGGTTCTATTCTCGGAAAAAGCTTTATCATCATCTTTCAAATCATGGCCTTCCCGACAACCAACTCGATGTTCTTGTTTCTGCTCTATTGTTATATGATGTATTGCATGTTAATAAAAGACATATACAGCATCAGCAAAGCAGTTACCGTATTCTTTTTCGTCACATTTTGGCTCGGTGGTCTGACTTTCTATTATTTTTCAGAATGGGAGATCGTTCGACTTACCCCGTTTCTGTTCAAAGGTGCTACCGAGGAAATCAGCTTGAATAGCTGGACGGATATCTATACCATTTTCGTCGGTTGTGAATTATGCCTCTATCTCTTTCCTTATGCCAGCCGGGATGGGAAATGGTTCAAAGGAGTATATATCGGTCATATTTTCATTACCCTGGTCTATGTCTATGTCATTATTGTCTCTTCAGGATTTTTCAGCTTTCATCAGTTGAAGGCGATGTCTTATCCGATTATTGATTCACTTGCTTTCATTGAGCTGCCATTTATCAATCGTGTGGAGAATCTGGTTTTTGCCTTCTTCATGTTCTCTAATGTAACGTCCTCGGTTATATATGGATTTGCTTCCCTCTCCGCAATGAAAAGGATTTTTCCACGCATGAGAAAGAACGTATTAGAATTCGTGATCGCAGGGATCACCTTTGGGTTTGGCTTTACGGCCCAAATCTTACGCGAAACGGATAAACATGTAAGTGATGCGATGTTCGTTGAGACCATCTTAGCTTTCAGCATTCCTCTGCTGTTAATTGTGTTGCTGTTGATCCAACGTTTACGTTTACAAAAAGGAAGTGAACGTGCATGATCGCGCGGATTGCCTTGGTGCTTGTTCTTTTGCTTCTGACAGGTTGCGGGGATCAAAGAATCTTGGAGGAGTTAGGGTTCGCCAGAAGTGTGGCCTATGACACCATCCCCGATCAAGAGAGTGATGGCCGAATCCAAATATCAGCCACCATTCCTAAAGCCAATCAACAAGAAAAAATATTCTTTACTACGATCGCCCGAACCAGCAAGGAAGCCCGCATCAAGTTTTCAAAGGAAAACAACAGAAGAATTGTAAGCGGCCAAATGCGCTCCGTTCTTTTTGGCATTGACTTGGCAAAGAAGGGTCTATGGGATCATATCGACACACTCATCCGTGACCCGCAAGTTTCTGCAAACGTACATGTCATCTTGGTAGAAGGCAGCGGAGGGGACCTATTAAAAAAAGAATATAAGCCCTATCCGCAAGTAGGTGAGTATATTGATGAGCTAATTAAGACGGAAGCAAGAGCGACGGCTATTCCTGACTCCAGGCTGTACGATTTTTCCAGAGATTATTACGATGATGGCGCTGATCCTGTAGCACCCATTTTGAAAAGTACGGGGGCGAAAATCAAGGTGGTTGGAATCGGCTTATTTAGAGACGACCGGTACGTCACCAGGATTCCAACGGATCAATTCATGTTTATCGCTTTTTTGCGTGGGGACTTTCGCTCAGGCGATATTACTATGCGTATTCCCGAAACCAAACAACATCATGAAAATGTAATGCTCAGCTCGATGGTCAACAAACGAACCATTCATGTGACCCGCAATCATCCAGTCCGTGATGGCCATGATATTCAGGTCGATATCGAGATGGAGATTAGCGGTTCTTTATTGGAATACACCGGGCAACTCAAACTGCAGCGCTCATCCGATCAAATCAAGCTGGAAACGATTATGAACAAATATATCAAGCAAGAAACCGAACGAGTATTGAAGAGCATGCAAAAACACCGGGTTGACTCCATTGGTCTCGGTCAATATGTGCGAAATAAACTAAGCTACGAAGAATGGAAAAACCTTGATTGGAACAAAGCCTTTGCCGATGTAAGAATAAGTGTTCATCCCCATATCAAAATCAAAGATTATGGAAAACTTCAAGAGTAAATTCACTGCGATCCATGTTGCAGATAACCATACCATTCACTCCATAAAAAAAGCCGCCTATGTTGGCGGCCAACAAGCTGTCGGGTATACTCGACAGCTTGTTTATGTGATTCTCCTGTACGTTATGATTGATCCAGTTTACGCAGACTACGTATAATATCCCTCGCCAGCTTATCCCCAATCCCCAGCTGTCTGAAATCCTCCACCGATGCCTCCCGCATCTTCGCAAGCGACCCAAAATGCTGAAACATCGCTTTGCGCCTCTTCTCCCCGATCCCCGGAATCTCATCCAGCTGGGAAGCCAGCATATTTTTCGTGCGGGACTGACGGTGGAACGTAATCGCAAAACGGTGGACCTCGTCCTGTATGCGCTGCAGCAGGTAAAACTCCCACGAATTGCGGTCAAGCGGTACCGGCACAGCATCCTCCCCGTACAAAAGCTCGGCCGTACGGTGACGGTCATCTTTCGCCAGACCACATACGGGAATGTAGAGACCCAGCTCATTTTGCAGTACATCAATCGCGGAGCTGATCTGCCCCTTGCCCCCGTCGACGATGATCAGGTCTGGCAACGGCAGATTTTCTCTCAACACACGTGTGTAGCGCCGGCGGATGACTTCTCGCATGGAACCGTAGTCGTCCGGGCCTTCCACCGTTTTGATCTTAAACTTGCGGTATTCTTTCTTATCCGGACGCCCCTCGGTAAAGACAACCATCGCAGATACCGGCTCCACACCTTGAATGTTGGAGTTGTCAAACGCCTCAATCCGGCGCGGAACTCCTGTGCCCAGTGCATGACCCAGATTGTGGATCGCCTGCACGGTGCGCGCCTCATCCTTGGACATCAGGGCGAACTTCTCGGCAATCGCAATCCGGGCGTTCTCCTCCGCCATTTTGATCAGCTCATGCTTTTTCCCGCGCTTCGGGGTAAGCACCTTGACACCCAGCCATTCACTGAGCAGCTCTGGTTCACTTTGCTCTGGCAACAGGATTTCTTTTGGCAGGGCATTCTGCTTGTCGTAGTAAAACTGGGTAACGTACGACATGAAATCCTCCACCATATCACCGTAATACGGGAACGATGTGGTCTCGCGCTCGATCATCTTGCCTTGGCGCATGTAAAAAATCTGCACACACATCCAGCCTTTGTCCACGGCATATCCGATGATATCGCGGTCGAGCGTATCGGTCAGCGTCACCTTCTGCTTTTCCATCAAGGCCTCAATGGATAGAATCAGATCGCGGTATTCCTTGGCCCGCTCGAATTCCATCTCTTCGGACGCTTTGTACATTTTTTCGGTCAGCTCTTGCTTCATTGCTTCATGTCCGCCGTCGAGAAACTTGCAGATTTCATCGACGATGCGGTTATTTTCCGCCTGATCCACCTCATAGACACAAGGCGCCAGGCATTGCCCCAAGTGATAGTACAGGCACACCTGCTTCGGCAGATGCTGACACTTGCGCAACGGGTAGAGGCGGTCGAGCAGCTTCTTCACCTCTTGCGCTGCTGTTGCATTCGGATACGGTCCGAAGTATTTGGCTTTATCTTTTAACACCTTGCGCGTAATCTCCAGACGCGGGTGCTCTTCATTGGTTACTTTGATGTATGGGTACGTCTTGTCATCCTTCAGCAAAATATTATAACGCGGATTATGCTGCTTGATCAGGTTGCACTCCAGAATCAGTGCTTCCATCGCGGATGAGACGACGATGTATTCGAAGTCGGCGATCTCTGACACGAGCAGTTGCGTCTTCCCGTCATGGCTCCCTGTAAAATAAGAACGCACACGGTTTCTCAGCACTTTAGCCTTACCGACGTAAATGATATCGCCATTGGCGTTTTTCATCAGATAACAACCGGGTTTTTCGGGCAGGACAGCCAGTTTGTCTTTGATGTTTTTCTTGGTCATATCCGTACCTACTCCCCTTTCTATAGATCCCTCATAAAAAAATGCTCTACTCCCTATAGTAGCACGAATGTTCCCCACTTTCATCTCTCAACCCATAGAAAATGTTCCATAAAAAAAAAACCCCGCAGATGAGCCACGGAGTTGTTTTAGACAAGCTTAATTGGGTAGGACAGAGCTCGAGGCCGTCCCAACATACCACGCTAATGTTTCAATTGAGAATCTTACAGGTATTGGCCTACAGATGCCATGAGGGCTTCTTTCGGTTTGAAACCAACCACTTTATCTACTGGTTGACCGTCTTTGAACACGATCAGGGTAGGGATGGACATTACGCCGAAACGGCCAGCGGTTTCTGGGTTCTCATCCACGTTGATTTTCACGATTTTGAGCTTGCTGCCCACTTCTTTATCCATATCCTCCAGAACAGGAGCGATCATTTTGCAAGGACCGCACCATGGCGCCCAGAAATCAACGAGAACCGCACCTTGTGCTTGTTCTACTTCACTTGCGAAATCTTTATCAGATACATTTTCAATTGCCATAAGGATAGCCTCCTTCAACATTCCGATTTATGTACTAAACAATTGTAAGTATACCACCTGAGTCGGAAAATGACCATGGGAGGTCGACACTTTCGGTGGCGGACAGGAGTAGTTTGCCCTATTTTCTACCCGTTATTTCGATTTCGAAGCAGTTGGATGATGGTATTAAGCTGCATGGAAATGACAATCAAGATACCAAAAATAGCTCCTAAGTGTGCACCAGTGTATACTGTAAAAAACAAACCAACATATCCCAAAACTAATATAAGAATGATTGCTCCAAGCATTCTTCCGCCTCCTAAACCCTGGGAAGATTTGTCTCAACTCTATGGTTGACTTTTATTCTTACCATTAGTCTGTTAAAACATGCCAAATATATTTCCAGCAAGAAACGATAGCTATTATGTAAAGAATACTGTTATCTTTTCAAATGATGTTATTCATTTGCAAAAGAGACCAAAACTGATGAGAAAATGGCTTATCAGTATAACAACATGTATATTCCTAATTGGTTTTCTCGCATACAACGCTCATGCGTTTGAAAACCTTGATGAAAAGAAGCTAAACCTATATTTACAAAAAGCTGGATATCCTTCTGAAGTCATAGAAACTCTTGAACCAGAACAAAAGCATGACCTCTATATGAATCGAGCTCTCTATGTAAGTTTTCAGAAAAAAAGAGACAATCTCAGCGATTCTAAAACAGACAACAGTGCGGGTACTATGAGAATTCTAACACTTTCTAATTTTACTCATACCCTGCTGGTTAGCCGAATTCCCTCAAGCATTTCCGGTATAGCAAGATTTAAAGTTGATTACAATTGGGATTGGAATAGTCGTGCCATAAATAATCTCTGGGATAAGTTCGGGATCGCTTGGAGCGATGATTATGATGCTCTCATGGAATCGGTTAGATATAGCTATGTCGCTTATGGAATAAACGGTAACAGGCAATATACAACAAAAAAAATGTCCTCATCTTCCTATGATAAATATACCCCGGGCGCCGGTATAGGGTGGAAATTCGACCTACTCCATCATTTTACTCAAAATAATATGTATTACGAGGTATATCGTCATAAAGGCTGGGGTGGAGTCTATATTCAAACACCACATGATGGCAGCGGGAGAGCAGATACTAGTTCAGCAACGGCATCATATTTTCACCAACAGTTTGATACAAACGGAACTCTTTCATTTAGTGGTGGGGCTGTTCCTGACATTGGGATAGGCTATTCATTATTGTACGATGAAAGTCCGAACAAGGGATTTAGTTGGTCTTGGTATCATAATAATTACTAAATCCAAATGCAAAAAAGCGAAGGGACATCCATCCCTTCGCTTTTCCTACTTCTATAGGGTTTACGCCAATACCTTTTTAAATTCTTCAGTCAGCACAGGCAGAACTTCGAACAGGTCGCCTACGATGCCGTAGTCAGCCACTTGGAAGATCGGTGCTTCTGGGTCTTTGTTGATTGCTACGATTACTTTGGAGTTGGACATACCAGCCAAGTGTTGGATCGCGCCGGAGATGCCGCATGCGATGTAGAGGTCTGGAGTAACGACTTTACCGGTTTGACCGATTTGCAGAGCATAATCTACATAACCAGCGTCGCAAGCACCACGGGATGCGCCGACTGCGGCACCCAGTACGTCAGCCAAGTCTTCGAGTGGTTTGAAACCGTCAGCAGATTTCACGCCGCGGCCGCCGGAAACGATGATTTTCGCTTCGGAGAGGTCCACTTTACCGGAAGTTTTGCGAACCACTTCTTTGATGATGGTGCGCAGGTCTTTGATTTCTACGTTAGCAGTTACTACTTCCGCTGTTTTGGAAGCGTCTGCTTCGCCTACAGGGATGTTGTTTGGACGGATGGTGATGAACACTTTGCCGTCGTTGAATTTGCGTTTTTGGAATGCTTTACCCGCATAGATTGGACGGGTGAAAACAGGGCCTGCTTCAACAGCGGTTACGTCTGTTACGAGACCGAGACCGAGGCGGGAAGCTACGCGTGGAGCCACGTCACGGCCGATTGCTGTGTGACCTGCTACGATTGCGTCTGGAGCGACTTCATTAACGAGTTGAGCGATCGCTTGGGTGTATGCGTCTGGAGTGTATTGATCCAGTTCGCTGTTTTTTACTACATATACTTTGGATGCGCCGTATTGCGCGAGTTGGTTTGCATAGGATTCTGCGTTAGCGCCGAAAGCGACAGCTACCACTTCACCGCCGGCAGCGATGGTGCCAGCTGCTGCAAGAGCTTCGAAGGATACGTTACGCAGTTGATTGTCACGAGCTTCTGTGAGTACGAGTACTTTTGTCATTCGAATCCCCTCCTTAAATCACTTTCGCTTCATTGCGAAGTAAAGATACGAGTTCTGCTGCCATGGAAGCTGCATCGCCGGACAGAATGCGGCCAGCTTGTTTCTTCGCAGGAAGGAACTGATCCACGATTTCTGTTTTTGCTGCTACATCCGCTGCAGAAAGACCGAGGTCATCTGCACCAAGGCGCTCAAGCGGTTTCTTTTTCGCTTTCATGATACCTGGCAGAGATGGGTAACGAGGCTCGTTGAGACCTTGCTGAGCCGTTACGAGCACAGGAAGGGAAGTTTCAACTACTTCGAGGTCACCCTCTACGTCGCGCTCAACGCGGACGGATGTGCCGTTTACTTCGAGCTTAACCGCAGTGGATACGTGGTTGATGCCGAGTTCTTCAGCAAGACGAGGACCGCCTTGGCCAGAACCAGAGTCAACTGCCATTTGGCCTGCGAGGATGATGTCATAGTTGCCTTGTTTTGCCACTGCTGCAAGAACCTTTGCAGTGGTGAACTCATCACCGAACAGGGACTCGTCGTCTACGAGAACCGCTTTGTCAGCGCCCATAGCAAGTGCAGTGCGGAGTGCGCTTTCTGCACGGTCTGGACCGATGGTTGCTACGGTTACTTCGCCGCCGAGGTCGTCTCTCAATTTGATTGCTTCTTCCACTGCATACTCATCGTATGGGTTGATGATGAATTCAGCGCTGTCTTCGCTGATTTGACCGTTGTTGATAACGATTTTTTCTTCCGTGTCAAAGGTTTGCTTCAAAACTACCAAGATGTTCATGGAAGTACCTCCTTTATCTATCCTTAAATTGTGGTTTCCGCTTTTCTAAAAACGCGCTTACGCCCTCTTTCATATCCTCGGTGGTAAACGCTTCTCCAAACAGCTTCGCCTCATATTGAAGACCTTGCTCAAGTCCCGTATTCTCCCCGGTGTGAATGGCATCGAGCGCGAAACGGATCGCTACTGCGCTTTTCTCAGCGATGACGGCTGCCAGCTTTTTCGCTTCATCGAGCAGCTGTTCTGCCGGATATACCGCTTCTGCCAAGCCCAGACGGTGCGCTTCTGCACCGCTGATCATCTCGGATGTGAGCATCAGCTGTGTCGCTTTGCCACGGCCGATCAGACGAGGCAGGCGCTGGGTTCCGCCGTAGCCTGGGATTAAGCCCAGATTAAGCTCTGGTAAACCAAGCTTAGCTTCTTCTGCAGCGAATCGGATGTGGCAAGCCATCGCCAGTTCTAATCCGCCGCCTAAGCATGCACCGTTAATGGCTGCGATAATTGGCTTTGAAAAGGCTTCCATTCTATTAAACAGTTGCTGGCCTGCAAGAGACAAACTTTCTGCCTGCTCTCCGCTGAAATTGGCGAATTCCTTGATATCGGCGCCGGCAATAAAGAAACGCCCTTCCCCTGTCAGCACAATCACTTTGACCTGCGGATCATGCTCGTAGGCATCTAGCATTTGCTTGAGACCTTCGAATGTTTGCGCATTGAGTGCGTTGGCTGGCGGGTGATCAATTGATACAACCGCTACATGGCCTTCAATTGCCACTTTTAGATTTGGAAATGACATAGCCTCTCCTCCACTACCCCGCCCCTGTCAACCGAGCGTTCGCTCAGCGAAGGGGCCAGTTCGTTTGTAAGTTCATGTACAAGCTACATTCTACCAAATCGCAAGCAAGCTGAAAACGCTTTTTATGGCATTTGTCCCAGCTTACTTGCGTATTAGACCATTTAGGAAGAGGTTATGAATGGGATCTACTTGAGAGACAAGGTCATGTTTGCATTGTCTCATCACCCATGCTGTGACGGTTTGATCCAATGTACCAAACACCATCGTGCGTGCCAGACGCACATCCACATCGTCGCGGAACACTCCGGCTTCTACGCCTTCGCGGATCACATCGTCGATCAGGCTGAAGTACTGTTTGAGCACTTCGCCGATGCCTTTGGAGACGACTGGGTTGGATTGGCGCAATTCGATCTGAGTGACCACCGAAAATTCCTTGTCATTGGCCAGCTGGCTCAAATGGGAATGAACGAGCACATAGATTTTTTGCTCCACGGTGTCGGCTTTGTTGCACAAGTCACGGCAGGTCGCAATGAACTGACCCATTTTTTCATTAAACAGCGAAATCAAGATGTCATCCTTGTTTTCGAAGTAAAGATAAATGGTGCCGTCCGCCACCTTCGCCTCACGCGCAATGCGTGATACCTGTGCATTGTGATAACCGTGCTGGGCAATAACTCGAACAGCCGCATTAATAATGGCTTGATACTTTTCCCCCGTTTTCTTCGCCATAAGCTCCTCACTTCTCCTACAGGATGTCTGATGATTTCGGATTAATGAATGACCATTCATTCATGATTTCAGTTTAATACACGGGGCCATTGCATGTCAATCCCGTTGTTTACGCATAGTATATGTGCCTTTGGTAATACTTACATCGAGAGCGGCAGTGAAAGGAGAATTTGACAATGGTTACTAACGAACAGTTGTCTTACCGGGCCATACGGTATATCTACTATTCCGCAATCGTCTGGCTGCTGGTCGGTATGACGGTCGGGCTGATTCTGTCCATTAAATATGTCTGGCCTGATTTTTTAGTGATTGGTCCCCTGCAGAAATACCTGCAATATGGGCGCATCCGACCCGTACATACCAACAGCGTGATTTTGGGCTGGCTGACCATGGCTTATGTGGCAGGGTTGTTTTATGTGATTCCGAAGCTGACCCGCGCTCCACTCGCGCATCCGCGTCTGGCCCTGATCGTGGGTTATCTGTGGAATATCTTCAACGGTCTGGGTGGACTTACCTTGATCGGCGGGTATACCACTGCAATCGAGTACGCGGAATATTTGTGGCCGATTGATCTTGTCTTTTTTGGATTGTTTGCCTGCGTGATGTTCATTTGTTTCCGTACAATCTCTAATCGTCGGGAGAAGCAGCTGTATGTAAGCTTATGGTATTTTATGGGTTCGCTGATTTGGTTTCCGCTCTTATTTATCATCGGGAATATCCCGAACGGTATGATCGGTGGGATTCCACAGGCACTGGCTGCATGGTTCTATGGTCATAATGTCATCGGTCTGTGGATTACGACCGTGGGTGTCGGCTTTACCTATTATCTCTTGCCGAAGCTGTCGAAAAATCCGCTGTACAGCCATAAGCTGTCCCTGATCGGATTCTGGACGATCGCTACTTTTTATGTATGGAACGGACCACACCATCTGCAGAACGGTCCGGTGCCAAGCTGGCTAATGAAAGCTGGTGTCATCCCGTCTGTATTATTAATTATCCCAGTCTGGTCGGTGCTTGCCAATGTATTTGGCACGATGAAAGGAAAATGGCAGCTCGTCTCCCATGATGTGTCACTGAAGTTTTTGATCACCGGGATGATTTTTTATCTGATTACGTGTGTGCAAGGGCCATTCCAAAGCCTGATGGGCCCAAGTTCCGTTCTGAAGTTTACCAACTGGGTGGTTGGACATGCGCATATGCCGTTATTCGGGGCGTTCTCCTCTGTGGTCTTTGCGCTGATCTATCACGGATTCAAGGATTTTGCCGGACGTGAGATTTACAGCAAAAAACTGATGGACATGCATTATTGGTTCTCAGTGATCGGATTTTTGGTGTTTGCCTTCAGTACGTGGACACAAGGGGTGCTGCAAGGCTTCGCCTGGGCAGAAGGGAAGCAGTACGGGATTCAGTTCGTTGAGGTCATGCAGGCTCTGCGTCCGTTCTCCATCTTCCGCTCTGCCGGAGGTTTCCTGATGTTCGCAGGACAAGTCGTGTTCGCCTATAACATCTACCGTTCGGCCAAGGATGGCATTCCTGTCGAGAAAAAAGACCAGCAAACTGCCTAGTGAGGGCGCTGTATTGGAGGGACATCCATGTCACAACCAAGAGAATCAATTACCACCCCTTTTATTATTGGAGCCATTGTCCTGTTTACGACCGGAGCAATCGCCACGGTGCTGTTGCCTTTTTTCGAGGATACGATGAAGAGGCCCAACGCCAATGCCGAAATCCGTAACTACGCAGCGGACTCACCGGAGTACCGGGGACGGCAAATTTACATACGGGAAGGCTGCCATACCTGCCACACGCAATTCGTCCGGCCTACCAAGGGGGACATGAATCTGGGGCCTGTCTCTGTACCGCAGGACTATTATTACGACTCCCCTGTGATGCAGGGAACGGTCCGTACCGGTGCTGACTTGATGTGGGTGGGACGCCGCACCAGTCCCGCCTGGCATAAGGCACATCTGAAGAATCCACGCGATGTGCTGCCTGGCAGTATCATGCCATCTTATAACTATCTGACCGAACAGGAAACCGACGATCTGATCGCCTACCTGATGTCTCTGAAGCCTGCTCCATCCACCGCGGGAACAGGGGCTCCATCTGCACCGATTCCTACGCGGGAAAGGGAGGGTGACACCAACCGATGAAAAAGAACGATCCAAACAAAAACGGGCAAGGCTACAAACAGGAAGAGAAGTACCATGAAGTCTCCGGTATTCGGATGGGTAATGCGAAAGTACCGAAGTTTTTGATCGGGCTGTACCTGTTCCTTGGTATATGGGCAGTCGGTTATGCCTTCTTCGCCACCCCGATCAATGACCGTCTGGAAGCGTCCGGCCCCACAGGCAAAGCAAATGCACCCTATGACGGCGAAACAATCGTTCAACAAAACTGTACGTCTTGTCATAATGTCACACAGGAAACATTGGTCGGCCCTGGATTGGCTGGTGTATCGAAGCGTCTTACGGACGAGCAGCTGCATGATGTATTGATGAACGGACGCGGTCAGATGCCGGCTCTCCCCAATCTCGGTCTGGACACCGAGCAGATCCGGGAAGTGATGAAGTATCTGAAAACGCTGTAAGGTGTATGAAAAAGGAGGTGCAACTGATGAAGAAACCCTATCCGCATCTGATGGCCGTCTATGATTCCCCGCAACAGGCGGAGCAAGTCTTTAATGCCTTGCAATCCTTTGTCAAGCGGGAAGATATCTCGATCGTGCATCAGGCACCAGATGAGTATAGCACACGTGACCTGAGCACTGATACCGTGGCTGACGGAATCGGCTGGGGCGCTCTTGGCGGCAGTGGTCTGGGTCTGGCGATTGGGATGAGCACGATTCTGATCCCCGGTATCGGGCCGTTGATCGCACTTGGCCCGATCATGACGACGCTGTCTGGTTTGGTTGTCGGTGGCATCACGGGCGGGCTGATCGATATGGGAATCAACCGCTATACCGCCGAAGCTATGACCGAGCATGTCAAAAAAGGCTTGGTCGTGCTGACGGTGGCGATACCAAACGAGTCACTGCGTCAATCGATCACGAACCTGCTTGACGAACATGGTGCGATTGAAATTCATGAAGAAGAGGTCATGCTGTCGCAAGATGCAGAAAGCCGTTTTTAGCCTAAAAAAGACATGTTCCTACAGGTTTTCCTGAGAAACATGTCTTTTTCTGTTTTATACCAGTTAGCGCTTACAAATCTTTTTATCCTAATTTTTCTGTATTCTCTTCTTGTTCGATCTGTTTTTTCGCTTCGTCCTGCAGCTGGCGGCGAAGTACTTTGCCTACAGTGGTCTTCGGCAGTTCGTCGCGGAACTCGTACTTGCGTGGTACTTTGTAAGAGGCCAGGCGTTGACGGCAGAAGGTGTTGAGCTCGTCTTGGGTCAGGGTTTGACCTTTTTTGGCGACGATATACGCTTTGACGGTTTCACCACGGTATGGGTCCGGTACACCGACGACAGCGGCTTCCACGATTCCCGGATGCTCAAACAGCACCTCTTCCACTTCACGCGGGTAGATGTTGTAGCCACCTGCGATGATCATGTCTTTTTTGCGGTCGACGATGTAGAAATAGCCGTTCTCATCCATGGTGGCGATATCTCCGGTCAACAGCCAGCCGTTCTGTAGTACCGCTGCGGTATCCTCAGGACGGTTCCAGTAGCCGCTCATCACCTGCGGGCCGCGTACTGCCAGCTCCCCTACTTGACCTGGCGGCATTTCATCGCCGGTCGCCGGGTCGACTATTTTGCTGTCTGTGTCTGGCCATGGCAGACCGATACTGCCGCTGACACGTTTGCCCCAGAATGGGTTGGAGTGCGTCACTGGTGAGGATTCTGTCAGGCCGTAGCCTTCTACCAGCTTCCCGCCTGTCAGTGCCTCGAAGCGCTCTTGTACCTCAAGCGGCAATGGGGCCGAACCGCTGACACAAGCCTCGATGGAAGACAAGTCGTATTTTTGCAGATCAGGGTGGTTGATCAGCATGATGTACATGGTTGGGGCACCTGGGAACATCGTGATCCGCATCTTATGGATCGTTTCGAGGAGAGCTTTGGGCTCTGGACGTGGGATCAGGATAATCTCGCCCGCCATCACAATCCCGCAGTTCATCACAGTGGTCATCCCATACACATGGAAAAATGGCAGGGCTCCCAGGATGCGTTCCTGACCGTCCTTGAGCTTATACATCGTGGTGCGGCATTGGATCGCATTGGCGACAAGGTTCATGTGTGTAAGCATGACACCTTTGGCTAAGCCGGTGGTACCGCCTGTATACTGCAAGAGGGCCAGATCGGTTTCTGGGTCAATCTCCACGCTTACCGGCGTGGACGGGCTTTGGTTGACAACATCGACGAAGCGCTCCACTCCATTGCCGTATGTAATCTCCGGCGGTTTTGGCTGGTTGCGTTGAGCCAGTGGAAACAGCAGTTTTTTGATAAAAGGCAGATAATCACGGACACTCGTGACAAACACATTTTTCAATGACGTGTTCGACTTCACGGCCATGACACGGTTGTAGAGTATGTCAAGCGTGACAATGGTTTCTGTGCCAGAGTCACCCAGCTGGTGGGACAGCTCGCGCTCGGTATAGAGCGGATTGGTCATCACCGCTACGGCTCCGGCAAAAAGCGTGCCATAGTAAGCAATCACCGCCTGGGGGGAGTTAGGCAGCATGATCGCTACGCGGTCACCTTTTTTCACACCGCGCTTGATCAAAGCATTCGCAAATTGATAAGACAATCCCAAAAGTTCTGAATACGTAATGCGTTTACCCATAAAGTACAAGACGTTGTTCGATGGATACTTGTTCGCAGACTCTACCAGAAAATGAGTCAAAGGAACACGGGGGTATTCCAGGCTCGTCGGAATTTCTTCCGGATAAAAAGCAAACCAAGGTTTGGTTACGGTCATGTGACGGGATACCTCCATTCCTTCGAATAGGCGCCTCTCACATTGATTCACATTCATAACATCTTCCTATTCTCTATATTAGATCAAAAGGGTGTGGGGAGCAATAGAAGTTCGTGGATGAGCGGTGTTAAGGTTGGTGGGGGGCGGTCTCTGGTTCCGTGCATAGCCTCTGTTGAAGACCCGCAAGGGGCTGTATTGACTGTCCGCTCCGGGAAAAACAAGGGCTATGGGCGGGGCAAAAGGGTTCGAAGAAGCCTAATCGTGCGAAGGGGTTGCCCCTGGGTATCTTCGAAGAAGTAAAAAGCCGCCCTTGTTTTTCCCTGCGCTGGGCAAGGTCTTCAAAGGAGGCTTTGCACGGAACCAGAGACCTTCCCCCAGCCAGCCTTAGGGGGTGGCGGGAGAGGGTGATGTGGGTTGGTTCGGGGATGTATTTTTGGTGGCAGGACTGTCTTGGGCTGTTTTTTCTGTGGATGAGGTTTTCTCCGTGGATGATGTATTCGCTGCCGGAGTTGTTTTAACCGCCTTGATCTTTTCTTGAATCCGTGTACGCTCGGCTTTTGGCACGAGGAAATACCATCCCTTGATGCCATGATGCCAGATTCGTTCGTCGGCGCCTTGAAGTGTTTCCGTCTCGATGTGATTGTGTTCGGGGTCGTAATAGGTGACGAGCAGAGAGGAAAGCTCTTCTTCTTTTAAATCGGTTTTGATATGTTTCCCCATGATCTCCATGAGCTTGAAGGCCTTGAGAAACGCTTGCATGGTGTCCCCTTTGTTGGCCAGCGCTTTGATGATCTCCTGCTGGCGGCGGATGCGTTCGTAGTCGCTGTCTTCGTGGCCGAAGTCGCTTTTGCGGTAGCGGGCATAGTCGAGCGCCTGGTCGCCGTTGAGCGTCTGAACGCCTGGTTTGAGGTCGATGTAGGTGTGATCGGATGGGTCGGTATATTTCATCCGTTTTTTCACGTTCACCTCGACACCGCCCAGCTCGTCGACGACTTTGCGGAATCCATCGAAATCGATGCGCATGTAGCGGTTGATTTTGATCGAGAAAAAGTTCTCAAGAGTGCTCTTAAGTAACGCCGGGCCGCCGAATGCCATGGCATGGTTCACTTTGTCACGGCCATGTCCGGGGATCTCCATGTAGCTGTCGCGCGGGATCGATAAGAGATAAGCGCGCTGTTCAGCCGGATTGACCGTTGCCAGAATCATCGTGTCAGAGCGGGCACGTTCGCCTTCCCGACTGTCTACTCCGATGAGCAGCATGGTGAAGGGCGACATGGGCGTTGGCTTGGTGTAGATTTCCTGTGGTGGTTTGGTAGATAAAATAGAAGATAAAGACGGTTCCATCTGACCTTGTGCTGGGTCTGGCGCACCTTGCCCGGGTGGCAGTTCTGATGATTGGATCAGCGGTTCGGGCTGCGCACCTTCCGTAAGTGGCTGGTACCATTCTCTTGTCATCTTTTTGTAGTTGTACATGGTGTAGCCAGCGTAGGCAAAGGCGCCAAGTGCGGCAATGGCAAGGATGCTCCATAGAATTCGTTTGGCTGTGGTGTCCCATAAGGTTCGTAGCATGCGGTTTTCCCCCTCCTCGCAACTATGCAAAAAACCCCATCTTAGTGGGTGCTAACATGGGGTTCCGTACTAGTATGGGCTGGGAAAACTTGCTTTATACCAAAAGAATCGGCTGATGGGCTTAGCGTTCGAGAACGATGCTCATGCCCATGCCACCGCCCACGCATAAGGTGGCGAGACCGCGTCTGACATCACGGCGTTTCATCTCGTGCAAAAGGGATACGACGATGCGGCTGCCAGTCGAGCCTACTGGATGACCGAGCGCGATGCCGCTGCCGTTGACATTGGTGATTTCGCGTGGCAGGTTGAGCAGCTTCTCTACGGCGAGGTACTGGGCAGCGAAGGCTTCGTTCACTTCGATCAGATCGATGTCAGCGAGTGTAAGCCCTGCTTTGGCGAGTGCTTTTTGCGTGGATGGTACAGGCCCGTAGCCCATCAGATCAGCCTCTACGCCTGCCCATGCATAAGAGACGATGCGGGCCAATGGGGTGAGTCCCAGTTCCTTGGCGCGGGATTCTTTCATCAAAATAACGGCAGATGCCCCGTCGTTGAGTCCAGATGCGTTGCCTGCGGTGACCGTTCCATCGTCGCGGAAGGATGGACGGAGCCCGGCGAGTGATTCTGCGGTTACATCGCGGCGTGGGTGCTCATCCGTGGTGACCTGGATGGTTTCTTTTCGCTTTTTCACCGGTACCGGGATGATCTCTTCTTCAAAAAAGCCGTTGTCGATGGCATCAAGCGCGTTACGATGGCTGCGGAGGGCGATCTCGTCTTGCTCTTCACGGGTGATCTTGTACAGATCAACCAATCGCTCAGCTGTCTCCCCCATGAGGATATCGTGATGCGGGTCGGTCAAAAGCTCCCAGAGGGCATCGGTCATCTCGCCGTGCATCAGGCGTTTGCCCCAGCGTGCGCCCTTGAGGACATAGGGTGCGTTGCTCATACTCTCAACGCCGCCTGCGATGATGATTTCGTTGTCTCCCAAAGCAATTTGGTTGTGAGCGCTTACAATCGCCTGCATACCAGACGAGCATTGACGCTGGACGGTGAGGCCTGTTACTTCTTTGCCAAGTCCTGCGTCAATCGCTGCGGTACGGGCGATGTTAGGCTCATCGGTGCGTTGGATACAGTTGCCAAGCACCACTTCGTTGATCAGTGACGGATCAATTCCTGCCCGCTCGATGATCCCTCGAATCGTGATTTCTGCGAGCTTGCGTGCGGACACGTCCTTGAATTGGCCGCCAAACGAGCCGATCGGCGTACGACCGGCCGCGACGATAACGATAGGGTCCATATGTACATCCTCCCCATAAATTGAAGTGTGGTTTGTTGTTTTCTCGTCTCTATTTTCTCACAATTTACACAAAAGTGTAACCCACTCTTCACTTTGACGGCGTGCCAATACACGGTAACCGATCTGACCGAATGCTTTTTCGACATCTGCCTCATTCCACTCGACCATGCCGGAGAGGATCAGCGTGCCACCTGGTTTCATGATGTTTTGCACGAGTGGCAGCATCGAGATATCCTCGTCACCGCCGATATTGATGAAAATCATGTCGGCCTGCTCAGGCAGTCCCATCGCCGTCTGCGCATCCGGCTGGCTGGCGTCTCCGATGATCACCTCAATCGCTGTATCTGGCAGGTTGTTCAGCCCGAGATTATGACGGATCTCATAATCAGATTCTGGATTGATGTCGATGGCATAGACAGGCTGCTCTGCGCCCTGAAGTGCACAGTAGATCGAGAGAATCCCTGATCCTGCACCAATATCGATGATGGTCTGCCCTGCGAGGTCGTCCATTTCTTGTAAGAATAAAAGGATATCCTGTGTCGTACCGTGATAGCCTGTTCCAAAAGCCGCTCCCGGATCAATCCACAGGATGTTGTCATGGGCTTCTGTCTCTTCTGCAGGTGTCCATGATGGGGCGATCAGCCACTTCCCTACTTGGACGGGCTGGAACTGGTCCTTCCAGGATTCATTTTCTTCTTCTACTTTTTCGGTGGTGATCAGTTGGACTTGTCCGTCATATTGGCCGAGATAGGTCAGCAGGCGGGCTGTGTGTGCTTCTTCGGTGTCGGTGATTGGCTCGAAGACGTAAGCGGTCAGCGGTGCATCCGTGCGTTCGGCGTAGTCATAGCCGTTGTCCGTGGTGATCACCTCGACTTGCGGTTCAATCCAGCCAAGGGTGTAGTCGGTGGCAAGGATGTCGAGCGAGAAGATTTCTTCGAGAGTCTGTGGGAGATGCAGAGTGTATTTGAGCCAGTAGGTAGTGGTGTCAGACATGGGTTGGTTCCTCCGTAAGTTTTCTGGAAACAAACTCTGTGATTTGATATTGTAAAATCAAAAAATTGGTAGTGGGAGGGAATCTTATTCAATTCTTGTTTTGGAATATAAGAAAAAAAAACACAGTTACAGAACTTGTAGATTTATGTAGAGAATACAATGTTGATGTTCTAATTCTAAGTGAGACGGAAGGATTAGATGTTAATTCTCTAATCAATGAACTCAAATCAGTAAATGAGGACTTTCAGATAGGATCACTGATCTCCACGGAAAGGATTCTTATCATACATGCTTTTCCAGGTCTTGTTACGCCCATTAAAGATAGTAAGCACTTCTCCGTATATAGATACCAAAATGACAATGTTCTATTTTTACTGGTTGGTGTTCATTTACCTAGTAAACGAGAAAAGAACGAGAAAGACCAGTTATCGTATGCCACCAAAGTCATTAGAGAAATTGAGGATCTTGAAAAACAATTCAATACTTTGGAAACCGTTATTGTAGGTGATTTTAACATGAATCCCTTTGAAGATGGAATGGTCTCTTGTGATGGGTTCCATGCTATCATGTGTAAGGAGACAGCATTAGCTCAGAGTAGAAAAATTGATGGTTACAAAAAGTATTTCTTTTATAATCCATCTTGGCATATTCATGGAAAGGCAACTCACGAAACCCTGGGGTCTTACTATTATAGAAATAACCAATCGATCGTTCACTTTTGGAACATGTTTGATCAAGTAATCATTCGTCCAAAACTAATTGAATATTTCCCACTGAATGATCTAAAAATCATAACACATATCAATCGTACTGGAATAAAACTAGTAAATAAAAAAGGAAGACCCGATGCTTCCAGGTACTCTGATCATCTTCCAATCACATTTAAACTTACTATTTAGGAGGAAAAGACATGGACTTATGGGGAAATTTAAATCTTAAAGACGACAATCACCATGTCGTAATCAGCATTCTGCAAGAGCAAGCAAAGTTGCTTGAGAACAAAACAGAATCTGTACTGAAAGTCAGACTTGAGACTGTTAATTTACTTCCAAAAATGATTTCGGATTCAACTTATCCCTCCTTGGAAAAACAAAAAAAACCGAGATACCCTATCGCTACCAATTTCAACATTGTATCACCAGGCTTGGATAACTATACGTATACATTATTTACTGTTTATCATAATCCCGAAACCGAATTTCCTGTAGAACTTGATACTAGTATTGAAGAAGTTGCTCCTCATACACCCTGCGATAATGAAAGGGAGTTTCTAAACCATCTGCACTTGGTGCTTAGCAGCGAAAAGGTTACAAATGCCATTAAAACCATCTATTCTAAAAGTAAAACGCTGAAAGCTGAAGTCCGAAAGAGTGATTTCTTTTTCTAAAGTCGAAGCGACCGCTCACTCCGCGGTCTTTTTTCATATTCCCCCCTCCCCCCTTCTCGTGATAAGATAAATCGGATAAGAGTTAGACAGGAGGTCCACCATCTATGTTTGATGAATTTTTCTTCCGTCGCCGTAAAAACAACGGTATCTTCTATATGATGATCGGTTTTATCGTGCTGGGCATCGCGATGATGGCTGCCGGCGTTTATTTTATGATGTAAATAAGGCATTTGGGAAGGCGTTTTGGACAAGATGTTGTCAGTTGCCCCGAGGCCGCTGTGTTGCTTTACTTCCTCATGAATTCTCTATTATACTTGGGGATGTGACTATTTTTGTACGTATGCAAAAGAAAGAAGGTTCTCGCATGGCTCGAATTCTGATCTCTGGCTATTATGGCTTTAATAATGCCGGAGACGATGTTGTACTCTATGGAATCATTACCTCGCTCAGACGCGAACAACCTCATATAGAACTGTCAGTGTTGTCCAATACGCCTGAGAAGACAACATCGTTATTTGGGATTCCTGCTTTTGATCGTTGGAAGCTGCCGACGATTGTGCGTCAGCTGAAGCAAAGCGACCTGCTCGTGATGGGTGGCGGAACCTTGATGCAGGACGTAACCAGTCCGCGAAGCGTGCTGTACTATCTGGGGATCGTGACGATTGCCAAGCTCCTTGGTCTGCCTGTCGTCTTCTACGCACAAGGGTTTGGTCCGATCCTAAAGCCGATCAGCCGGTTTCTGATCAAAAATGTGGTCAACCAAGTTGATATCATCACCGTACGTGACTATGAATCGGGTGAAGATTTCAAGGCTTGCGGGGTGCGGGCTCCACTGCATGTGACCGCTGACCCGGCCTTGACGATTCTCCCTCAAGATATTTCGGACGAGCGCGGACGCGAACTCGTCTCCCAGCTGTTCTCTGATCTCTCCCGTCCGCTGGTAATCTTCTCCGTTCGAAGCTGGAAGTCGGAGGAGCGGTTTAAGCAGGTGATTGCCGAAGCCGCTGATTTTTATCAGGAGCAGGGCTGGAACGTGCTGTTTTTGCCGATGCACGTCCCAAGCGACATCGCTCCCTCCAAGGAGATTCTCTCCCTGATGAAGCAGGACGGCGCACAGATCTTGGAGGAGCCAGTCTCCTTCCACGAGATCATGAGTCTCTTGAAGCAATCCCAGTATGTCGTAGGAATGCGTCTGCACTCACTGATTCTCGCTTGTATGCTGGGCATTCCGTTCACCGGAATCTCGTACGACCCCAAGATCGATCGGTTCGTCGAGCGCGCGGGCATGCCGTGTGCCGGACATATCAAGGATCTGACGAGTGAGTGCCTGATTCCTCTGCTGCAGGAGCGTACCACCAATCTGGAGCGGGAGCGCAAAACCATCCAAGAGACTTCACACCTGCTGCATACCGAAGCGATGAAAAGCAGTGAACTGGTACTAAAAGCATTGGCGCGGGCCAAATAGGAGGATATGCGCTTTGTCTATTGCCACACAAACCTTGCTTGCTCTCAATAAAATGTTTCCGCTCCCGGTTCATCCATTCAACCTCGCCAATGACGGCAAGATGACCTACACCGAATGGCAGTTCCAAAAAGGGAGCGCCACCATCGAGTTTTTCCTCCCGTTTCACTCTCAGCAGGAGATGTTTACGGGCAAAGCGGTGCTTGATATCGGCTGTGGCGGCGGTGGGAAGACCTGCTACTATGCCACCTACAAGCCAAGCAAAATCGTCGGGATCGACATCGTGCCGCACTATGCGGACGAAGCCAACGCATTTGCCAAGGAAAAAGGCTTAGACGATATCGCCCACTTCGTCACCGGAGATTCAGCGGCCATGCCGTTTGAGGATGAATCCTTTGACACGATCATCATGAACGATGCGATGGAGCATGTCGGTGAGCCGGAGAAGACACTGGAAGAGTGCTTCCGTGTTCTCAAAAAAGGCGGTCATATCTATATCAACTTCCCGCCGTACTACCATCCGTTCGGTGCCCACCTCTCCGATGCCATCGGAATTCCATGGGTGCATTCCATCTTCCCGGAGCATGCGTTGATCCAAGCGTACAAGCAATTGGTCAAGCCATTGCCAGACGGTGAGGAGCGGATCGGCTTTCGCTTCAGCACCAATGAAATGGGGCAGGAGACCATCAGCTATATCAACCGCATGACCATCTCCCGATTCCGCCGCATTCAGCAGGGCGTGAAGCATCCGTCCGTATATGAGCGCGAGATTCCGTTGCGTAATCAGCTGGCAGGTCTTGCGAAGCTCCCTGGATTCCGTGAGTATTTTGTCAAGATGGTCGTCTGTGTCTATCGAAAAGAATAGTTCATCTGACTCAGCCGTGGAGGTATAGCTCCGCGGCTTTTCTGTCTATAGTAGAATAGGGAGGTGTCGCATGATGCGCCATCCGGCTATTTCTGCTTGGCAGTTTTTCGGACTGTTTGCGGTGTCTTTTGTGACCGTTCCCTTGTCGCTGATGCCCAACGGTATTTTTCATACAGCAAAACAGGATGCTTGGATCGGACTTTTGATTGGTTTTTCGATGAGTTTTCTTTTACTGCTGGGCTTGTTTTGGCTTACCCTGCGTCAAAAGGTAGATAAGGAGCCGCCCGCACGCCTTTCGGTCATTCACCGCTTCTTTTTGGCTGTTCATTTTCTGTTTCTGCTTGTAGTAACCATCGTGACGGTACGTAATTTCATCGAGGTGGTGCACGGGTACTTTTTGGTGGAGACTCCGATGATTGTCCTCTCTTTTATCCTACTTTTGACAGCTGGCTATGCGGCATGGACCGGTCTGTCTTCGATCATGCGTCTCGGAAGCCTTGTGTTCCTGTTTGCGGCGACGATTATCATGTTGATGCCGCTGACTGTACTCGAGGAAGTGGAAATCAGGCAATTCATGCCCATTCTTGCTCAGCCGCCCCTATCGATTGCCTATGCAGCTTGGCAGTCCTTTGGAATGTGCTCGGAGTATCTGTTCCTGTTCTTCTTTGTTCCTTATATCAAATTTCCTACGAAGCGGCGTATCGCTGTCTATGTAGCCAGCATGCTGATGGGGTTCTTGCTGTTGCTGAGTATGGTTATCCAGATTTTTTTTGTGTTCGGGCCGCATCTGGCAGGCAGTCTGTTGATTCCAGCGGTAGAATTGGTCAAGTATATTACCCTGTATGAGTTCTGGGAACGGGTCGACGTCGCTCTCGTAGCGGTCTGGACGGTGATGATCACCATCAAAACAGGGGCATTGCTGTGGCTGTGCCATAAGCATCTGGGAGTTATTTTCGGCTTGAAAGACAGCAAGGGGCTGGTGGTTCCGCTTGTATTGATGATGAGCCCGTTATCGATTATGTTCAGTGACAATGTCTCGGAGTTTATGTTTTTCTATCATCATTTGTATGTGTATATCGTGCTGATTGGAGCCATCAGCTATATAGGAACAGGCAAAGCCACGTTGACATGAGGCTTTGCCTGTTTCTTATTTCCGCTATTTCCATTCGGGGAAGATCACGTAGACAGGGCTTGGTAGTTCGATCCCTCCAATAAACAGCAAGCCGACCATCCAGGCCAGAACCATCCAGCCCAAGACAACCTTACTCTCCCGCTTCAGCCCCTTTGCCCACCAGTACGTAATCTGCTGCAGGGTGAGCACCACTATGAGAATCGTGAAAAAAAACATCTGCATCCACATTATTTTTTCACCTCATCATCCGGCAAGGCAAGCGGTGGGCCTGTCACACCGATCTCCCGGACATTGGCGTTAATGCTCCATTGGACTTTTTGCTTGGTGAACAGCTTGGGCCATTGCTTCTCGATCTTTTTCCAGTAGGTGGGATTACTGCGGTAGATTAAGGTGCCAAGCCCGATGCTGTCTGCTTTGTATTGCTTTTGCAGCGATTTGAGCAGCTTGTCGTAGCCATCCTTGAGCTGTTGCCGAAACTCTTTATTGATCTGTGAGACGTATTTCGGATTGGAGAGATCCAGATTGGTAGTGTTCTCGGTGATGTGGCCGGTTGCTTGTACCTTGTATTGGAACTGGGGCTCGTCCCCTTGGATTTTGACATCCCCTTTGGTCTGGAGCTTACCCAGTTGTATCGAGATGTGCCCAGGCACATCATCCAGATGAACCTTGATAATCCCCAGCGTCGTGCGACCCAGCAGGCTGTTAAGAAGCATCGCCTGCCCCTCATCCACATAGCCCACCAGCTTAAAATCTCTGAAGATCGCAATGCTTTCCAAGGTGGTGTGTGAGTGCTCCACTCCCCTCCTGGAGAACGCTGACGCCACCGGTTGTACCCCTGGTGTCGTCGCCATTATGAAAAAGTCCCGCATGGTCGTCGGAGTATCGCCCTTGCGTGTAATCATCTCGCGGAACACCTCTGAGGGGAAAGGCTCCAGATCGTATTTCATCGAGATCATTTCCCTGGCATCCATGCCTTTGGTGAAAACGAGCATGGTACGGAGGCGGTTTTTTGGATTGCGGGAGATCGTGTCGAGGATGGGTTTGATTCCTTTCTTCGCCAAGGATTCTCCAATCATCAGCACACGCCTGTGGGCAACCGACATGTCACGGGAGAGTTGACGTTCCCCTTCGATCCGCATCTCGTCCAGATTTCTTCCGGTGGTGTGCAAGGTCATGTAGGGCTTCTCCCCTTTGCCACCCGGAGAGGAGCCCGCCTGTCCCCCACCCATTTTGACTGGCACCGCCACTTGGATATATGACGTGTAGGTACCTTCCTTTTTGCCCTTATCCATCGCGGTCAGCATGACGAAAGCAACGTCATTGATCTCACGCCGGTCCCAGCAACCGCCCAGCAGCGTGCTTGTGAGTAACAGAAGTACGGAAAAAAGATAAGCTGACGTTCTCATACGCTTCCACCTTGCCCTTGCCCAGAAAGATCAGAACCCGCACCAGAGCTGCTTTTGCCTGTGCCAGAGTCGGATTTGAGGCTTTGATTGGCTAGTGGCAGATTTTGAAAGTCGAAGACACTTTGGGTGACCCCTTGATTGATTGGAACGCGGATTTCGTTCTCTTTGACGGATTGTGGCGGACGGCGGTTCATCAGCCAGAATGGAGCACGGATCAGCAAATCTTTTAAACCAGATGGAGTCATAGGAGCCACTGGCGCCAGATACGGCACACCCAGCGTCCGCATGCCTGTCAGATTGATCGCGATCATCATCAAGCCAAACACGATGCCAAACAGCCCGAGCGTCCCCGCCAAGATGATCAGGATAAAACGCAGAATCCGGAACGAAAAGCTCATGTTATACCGTGGAATCGTAAAAGAGGCAATCCCTGTGACCGAGACGACTATAACCATCGGAGCGGATACAATCCCCGCCTGCACCGCTGCTTGACCGATAACCAGCGCCCCGACGATACTGACCGCTTGACCCACCGGACGCGGCAGACGCACCCCTGCTTCGCGCAAGGCTTCAAAGGTAACTTCCATCATCAAGGCCTCAATAATCGCCGGAAAGGGTGTCGTCTCCCTCGCCGCCGCCACCGACAGCAACAGGTTCGTCGGCAGCATCTCCTGATGAAACGTAGTGATCGCTACATAGAACGAGGGAAATAACAGGGCAATAAAAATAAAAATAGCGCGGATCAGCCGGATAAAGGTAGCTGAGTTGAAATTGATATAGTAATCTTCACTCGCCTGAAATGCTGCCCAGAACTGAAACGGCGCCAATAGAGCAAACGGTGAGTTATCGACCAGCACCGCAATTTTTCCCTCCAGCAGATTGCCCACCACGACATCGGGACGCTCGGTGAATTGCATCGTCGGAAAAATATTGAGCGGATGGTCACGAACCAGCTCTTCGATATAGTTGCTCTCCAGCACCGCATCGATCCGGATCTCCTCGATACGTCTGGACATCTCCTCGACTACGCTCTCCTGGGCAACACCTTCGAGATAGAGCAGACGAACCTCTGTGTGGCTAAACTGCCCCACCTTCCAGTACTTCATCCGCAGCTTGTCGGTATGCAGGCGTCGGCGGATCAGTGCGATGTTGAGCTCCAGCATCTCGGTGAAGCCTTCCCGCGGACCGCGGATGACCGCCTCTGTCTGTGGTTCGGATATGCCACGGTGAGGAGCAGCAGCCAGATTGGCCAGGATCACACGGCTCCCGCCTTTTCGGGCCACCACCACAATTCCGGCGAGCAGGGCCTGCACGAGGATCTCTATCTCATTGGTTTCGCGCAGATTGGGTGATTTGACGACCTCATTGCTCAATCGGTTGGAATGAGAGATCGGTGTGACGATTTCACGCTCAATCCGCTCCTGATCGGCCAGTCCAGAGATATAGACGACCAGATAATTTTTCACATGCCGAAAAATCAGGTCAGGTGTATTACCCAACCGTTGCTTGACCTCCTCCCGAAACACGTTGAGATCTTCAAGATGGATGGATGGTTTTCGATCGTTCATGAGGGACATCCTCCTCTCCTGCAGCATGTTTTTTCTTGAACCAGGCCACCACCCCGACGACCAATGGGATCAGCATAAACAAAGGAACCCACATCACCCATGGCACCCACTGGAGGCCGACGAAGACATGGCTGGAAATATTTTTGGTCATATAGGCGGCAAGCAGCCAGATGAGTACACCGATCGGCGCAATGGTGACACGATAGTCCGACAGGCGGAACAGATTGGCAATGCCGACACACGCCCCATAGGTGAAAATAAATATCTTAAACATCCCGGCAATCAACAAGTTGATGACCACAAACGGATCGAGGTTGTCCAAGAAATCGGCCACACTGGTCATCTGAAACATCGTAAACATCGGATACAGGGTCCTGCTGAACAAGTACGGGCCAATCGTCGAGATGGCTGTCACATCCAGCACGATAAACAAAAGTCCAACCATACACGTGGACAGCAACGCTGAGCGCCTGAATGATTTTGGGTTCACCGTAACGGACCAAAACATCGCAAAAACCAGCGTTTCCCCGAATGGAACCGACACCCCCAGTGGGAACACCGTCGCCATAATCGCCCTCCAGTCCTCCCCCATCGGGTACATCCATACGAAATCAAGCACATCTGAGCTGAGCAAAAACAAAAATTGCAAGGTCAACAATCCAAGGATGAAAAAGATACTGACCTCCGCCAGTCGTCCCATTCGCTCCAAACCGGCATAGCAAGCATACAAAATCACCAATAAAAATAAAAACATCGTCAGACCGGTTGGTGTCTGTGGCAGCATATACGTCTTGAGCAATTCGCCGAAGTCACGCATAACCCGGCCTGCTACATAGATGAATGAAAAAATATAGATGATGGCAAGCGTCCTGCCAATAACCCTTCCAAACAGATGGACAAGCAATGTCGACCACGTGTGTCTTGGATACCATTCATAAATTTTGCTGTACAGATAGATGAGCGCAGCGCCTAGAATGGTGCTGATCCCGGCCGCAATCCACGCATCCTGTTTGGCTCCTGCCCCGAATCCGAAGACGATATTACTGCCGACCTGAAACAACAGTATCAGACTCCACAATTGTCCAGCCGAAAGGATATGCACGCACAGCACCTCCCCACATCCTGCCAGTTATTTCTTAGTATGACCGCCTTTTCCCAGATCATGTATGTATACGATCACACGAAAAAAGCCCTCTGTCCCACCTGTTACGGTGAGCAGAGAGCTTCTCTTTGTTAGTGGTAATGTTTATTCGCGGGTGGAGCGTGGGTTCAAGCGCTTGAGTGCATCCATCAGCTGTCCCAGTTTCTTCCCAGCTGGTATCCACTCCAACTCGGCACGGGTGAGCAGTGGGATAATCAACAGCATCCCCAGATACATCAATAAACCGATACCGACCCCGGTAGCTGCCTCCAATGCCCCAAGCAGGCGGGGACTCATGTGGGACGCATGCAACAGATAGGAGACGGCCTCCATCCCAAGCCATGCGAGGAGCAGCATACCATTGGCGACGAGCAGTGGATAGGCCATGTCAAAACGCCAGAACATCTCGACCTTGACCAGCTTGGCAATGGTTCGCATATTGAGCACACAGACGAACGCCGTAGCGCAAATCCATGAGATGGATAATCCATCGATGCCAAGCAAAGAGGTAAACAACAGGGTGGTGACGATCTTGACGAGAACGCCCCAGACCAGATGCTTGGCTGGGATTTTTTCTTTTCCAATCCCCTGCAGGATCCCATTGGTCGCAAGCAAAAGCGAAAGCGGCACAGCACTGATCCCCAGAATCGCCATCGCGCGTGTTCCATCGGCATCACCATACAGAGCGAGGTTGGCCCCTTCGGATACAGCGGAGAGACCGAGACCTGCCGGAAGTCCGATCAGCCAGGCAAACCGGTACGAGAGACGTGTCAGCGTACTGACCTTCTCCTCATCCTTTTGTTTGACCGCTTCGGCAATCGCAGGCACCACCGACAAAGCGATGGAGGAACCAAACAGCGTAGCCATCTGCAAAAGCGGGCCGCCTCTGCTGTAGATCCCAAACCATGTGTCCGCCGTCAACCCGTCTACATGCCAGACATAACGGAAAATATTGATGGCAAGGAACGAATCGACCAGACTGAAAATCGGGATCACCAGCGCACTGACACAGATCGGCCAGGCGATTCGCCACATTTTCAGATAGAAGGCACGGTCAGAGAGCAGGGGTGTTGCGGCCCAGAGCTTTCGGATGCCCCCGTCGTTTTTACGTTCATGCCAGAGATAGAGCACGATCAAGAAACACATACTGATGACGGTACTGACCATCGTCCCGAAGTTGACACCGGTGATGACGCTGTCGGTGTCTTCTCCAAGCGAGACCAGATACATCGAGACGATCACGATGAATGCGACACGCAGGGTCTGTTCCACCACCTGTGACACGCCGACGAACATCATCTTTTGCAGACCATAGAAATAACCGCGCAGGACAGCGATCAACGGAACAAACAAGAGCGAGAGCGACAAGGCCCGGATCGGCCCGATCAGATGCTGATTGCCCATCAGCGTGGCAATCAGCGGTGAGCCCAGATAGAGCAGAGCGAACAGGATAGCCCCAATCAAGCCCATCAGAAACAGACTGCGCCCCAAAATCTGTGATACCTCATCATCACGCCCTTCTGCCTTCGCCTCCGCGATCATACGAGAAAGCGCCACAGGCACACCCGCTGTCGCGAGGATCAAAAAGGTCAGGTACAGAGGATAGACTTCCTGGTACAGCCCAAGTCCACTGTTGCCGACAATCTCCTGCAGCGGGATGCGGTAGAACATCCCGATCACTTTGGACAACAAACCAGCAGCAGCGAGGATCAGAGCCCCGCTGAGGAATTGACTTTTTCGCAGCATAACAAACTCCTTATAAAAAGGCTATCAGATATGGTTGTAATCATCAGCCTATACTACCTTATTCAGGCTTATTCGTAAAGATGGCTTTTGGACCGTTCGTGGGATTGACGAACGCCGCCCAATCCCTAAGAATGGAAAAGAGAAGAAACAACAGGAGGGATTGCTGCATGAAGTGGAAAATTGTCGTCCCGCTGGTCGCCGTCATCGCCGCTGGGACAAGCCTTGCCTTCGTCGGAATGCGGGCAAGTGATCCAGAACAAGTCGTCAAAACCTTCGAAATTGCTGTCGCCCAGCGCGACGCTGACACATTGCTTCCGCTCCTCACTCTCCCCGATGAGCTGAATGCCCATCATGAACTCACGCTCGAACAGGCCGAAGCGATCACCCGTACCCTGCACGAGCACGAGCAGACCTACCAACGCTATCTGACCGACCTGCAAGAGCAAGCGCATCAATATAAAAGCAATCCTGCCTATCTGCCTGCTTCCCTCACCCAAGCGGACGCTGCTCCCTCGCTCGTTGTCCTGAAGAAAACGGGAAAGCACTGGCTGTTTTTTGACCGTTATCAGGTACAGGTCAAGCCGATGTACGCCACGCTTACTGCCCCCGGTCAGGCGAAACTTGTCACAAATGAAAAAGGCGTCGAGATCGAACCTGTAAGCTCAGCCAATCTCCCAGAAGGCCGCAAATACGTGGCAGGTCCTTATTTCCCAGGCAATCATCAGGTGACCGCAACCCTGCCAAGCCCGTTTGGTGAGATCAAAAAAGAGCTGACATTTGCTGTCGATTTCGGTGTCAATCCTAATGTACCCGTCAACTTGGATACCAAAGAGATCAAAATATACACCAACTATCCCAATGCCAAGCTGTACTATCAAGGCAAGCCGCTCAGCGCTATATTTGAAAAGTCATGGAACGATTACGTCGCCACCATCGGGCCAGCACCACTGCAGCCCATCGAATTGATGGTCAAGGCTAAGACTCCTTTTGGCGAGATGCAAGCGGTCGGCAATCTGGAGGCACAGGAGAAAAATCTGGATCTGCCTATCTCTTTTGCCACCTCGGACGAGCTGAGACAACAGATCGGCAAGCTCCTGCTCGACTACAATCAGGCATGGGTCAACTACGCCCAGAGCAAGACGTCGCTTGAACAATTGGAGACCTACCTCACCCAAGACGGCAATGTGCGTGAGAATCTGGTCTATGAAGTAGAGTCGTTCAGAGACACCCCTGAGGAATACAAAAAAGTGTTCGTCGGCAAGCTGACCGGACTCGCAGCAGATTTCGGCTCGCTCGAAATGCAGGGCGAAGACGCCGTGACACTGATGGTCAAGGAAACCTTTGACGATCAATGGAAAAATGCATCCAGTGGTGAAATCACTGGCGATGGTACCCAAATCCTTTATTGGAATTATGAATTGATCTATACCGCTGGTGAGTGGAAGATCGCCAACAACTACGAAATCCAACCGAATCTGTTCGGGATTGACCCACAACAGGTGGAAAAACTGCTGTAGCTGACACGTCTATACATATATGGAGGCTCCTATGATTCGACTGATTGCAATTGATCTGGATGACACCCTGCTAGGCCATGACTTATCGATTTCGCCTGCTAATATGGAAGCGATACAGGCCGCCAGACAACTCGGTGTGCATGTCGTCATCGCGACGGCGCGCGGCTGGCATACGGCCAAGGATTTTTATCAGGCATGTGGATTGGACGGATACACCGTCTGCGGCTCTGGAACCAAGATCTTCAATTCAGACGGTACCTGTATCAAGACATGGTCGATCCCGCTTGCACGCGCCAAGGAACTGCTCACCTATGCTACTGAACAGAATGTGATGGTCTACACCGCCGTCGCCTACAAAAATCTGCTCAATCTCGTCTATCCGGGAAGCGAGTACAAAATCCGTCCGGTTGTCGATGAAGTGGTGCCAGGACTTCACGAGGTACTGGACGTGGCTCCGACACAGCTTTTCCTCAAAGGCGAGCGGGAAGTGAACACGATGCTACAGGCGGTGTCTGCTGACTGTAAGGATTACCGCTACCAAGTCCTGCTTTATCGGGACGGCATACCTGAGATGATGATCGTTCATCCCGAAGCGAGCAAAGCGACCGGGCTCGCGTGGGTATGTGAGAAGCTGGGGATTAAGAGCGAGGAAGTCTTAGCGCTTGGAGACAGTGCGAATGATATCCCGATGCTGCGATGGGCGGGTGTCGGGGTAGCGATGGGCTGGGCTCCGCAAGATGTGCAGGAGGCGGCTGATCATGTGACGGCGCCTGATGATGAGGACGGGTGTGCGACGACGATCCGAAAGTATGTGTTGGGGTGACTTTGGCTTTGGGTGGGAGAGTGAGGAGGTATTAACTGTTTTCCAGTCGCCTTTCCCTCACTTCGTTCGGCCGGTCTCCTTACAAACAGTTAATACCTCCTCACTCTCGACCGGGTGCCAAGCGCTCCCTGCTCACATATCGGATAGCCTAAGATAAAAAGAGAAAAGAAAAACCGAGCACCCTCTAACACGATTGGTATAGATGGTGGTCGGTTTCGTTTATTCTTATGAGTTATTGTTTGGATCTCGCAAAACGCTTGGTGAACTTGCCGATCATCTCTTTTGCCAGCTCTTCTCGCAGGACGATCAGGCTGACGCCATAGAGGGCAACTGCTACGCTTACGCCGATGAGCAGGTGGAAGATCGGTTGCAAGCCTGACAGCCATGGGTTCAGGGCGAGGATCGCGCCTGCCATCACAGCACTTGCGATCAACACCTTGGTCAGTGTCATGACAAAGCTTGGTTTGACCAGCCTGCCTGTCTTGCGCCAGAGCAAAAGGAACAGCAACAAGGACTGCGCCAGTGCCGAGACGGACATACTGAGGGCTACGCCGCCATGATCAAGCACAGGGGCGGTCAGATATGCGGTGGCGATATAGATCGCGATGCCAACCACCCCGATGGTGACAGGTGTACGCGTGTTTTCCAACGCATAGAACGCACGTGTCAATAGGTCTCTTGCCGCCAGAAAATACAGGCCCAAGCTGTAAAAAGCCAAGCCCCACTGCGTCCAGGCGACACTCGTCTCGTCGAACGCCCCGCCTTCACGGGCGAACAGCAGACGGATCAACGGCTCACCGTAGAGGATCAGACCGACCGTGACCGGGACGAGCAGCACCAAGAGATACGCCAAGCCTTTTTGCAGGGTGTCTTTCATCAGATCCATCTCGCCACGCTTGACGTAGCTCGACAGCAACGGAAACAGCGGCAGGGTAAAGGCTCCGACGAAAATCGCCATCGGGAGCTGGGCGATCTGGTTGGCATATCCGAGCGCGGCCACTTTTCCATCTCCGAGGGCTGTGGTGAAACCCCGCTCCAGAAATACGGTCGACTGCGAGATCACCGCCCCAATCAGAATCGGGATCACCCGCTCACCCATGCTGCGCATATGCTCATCCTGACGCCAGTTGAGGGCCAGACGGTGCCGGTAGCCCAGTTTACGCAGAGTAGGCAGGATCACCAAAGCCCCGGCCAGATAGCCAAGCGAGGTACCGATGGAGATTCCATCCAAGCCCCAGAGCGGCACGAGCGCATACATCGCTAGAATCACGACCGCTCCGTTCGCCACCGTCCCCAGTGTCGGCGTAAAATAATGCTCATGGGCATTCACCAGACTGGCCCACAGACCCATCATCCCGATGAACAGGACAGACGGCCACATCAATTGCAGCTGGTGGGCGGTCATCTCTGCTTTGATCCCTGTGAGACCGTACCAAGAGGCGATCTGCGGTGACAGCCAGATCCCCAACGCGGTTAATACAGTAAAGGAGACTAAGATCAGGGTCAGCATCTTATGATAGAGCAGACGGGCCTGTCCCTCCTCTTTTTTCTCCAGAATTCCGCGCATGGTCGGGATCAGTACGGCATTGATGGCCCCCGGTATGACGAGAAAAAGCGTCGCTGGAATCGTCAGCGCCAGCATATAGACGTCCGCTTCCATATTTGTGCCGTAAAGATCTGATACATAGATATTACGTATAAATCCAAGCAATCGTCCCACCAAGGTTAAGAGGACGATCATCGATGCTGTTTTTACTAGACTCACGGTTTGGCTCTCCCATTTCTTATGATTATATGAAATTGATACTCTAGGCGTTGCTACACCTTTCACTCTTTCATTATAATGTTAAAGTCGAACTTATGTGTAGGGGGACTTCACTTGAATACAAATCCGTTAAAACGGTTGGCGTTCGATTCTACCAACTGGCTCTATGTTTTATTATGCTTTCCGATCATCGACTATGTACTCCGTAACATCCTCCCCATTCCGGTCGTCTCATCGTTTTGGGATGAAGGGGTCTTGATTGTCCTGCTTGCCTTCTCCTTTTTAGCCTCGTACAAAGGACATCGGAAGCTCCCGGCGATCAAGCATCCGCTGATCGCTTTTTTCATGTTGGGGCTTGGCCTGATGTTTACCGATATGGCTGAGTTTGATGCGAGTGTCGAGGGCTTCCGTGCGATCTATCAGTACGTGCTGGCCTTCTTCATCGGCTTCTTCCTGATCGAATCAACGGAACAGCTGAACAAGTACATCAAGGTGCTGGCTGCAGTCGGCTTCGTCGTCGCCTTCATCGGTGTGATGCAGGTCGTGCTCGGCGTCCAGACCTCTGGCGCATGGATCGAGGAAGGCGAGGCTACCACTACGCGTGCCTTCTCCATCGTCACCAGTCCGAATGTGCTTGGCAGCTTCATGGCGTTCATGTCACCAATCGGGATTGGTCTGGTGCTGGCCGCTCGGACTCGTCAGCAAAAGATCATCTGGGGAATCGTCACCCTGACCACCCTGGCTGCCCTGGTCTTCACCGGTTCTCGTGGCGCTTGGTTCGCGCTTCTGTTCGTGCTGATCGTCGGCGCTTCTGCATGGAATAAAAAAATCGGGCGCTACGCCTTGATCGCCGCTCTGATCGGTGCTCTCGTCGTGCTCGTCGTTCCTAAAGAAACCCCACTGCTCGGTAAAGTGCAGAACCGGATTACGAGCCTGTTCTCCGAAGAATACTTCGAAAAAAGCTCGGCCAATGGTCGTCTGGCCCGCTGGGAGAACTCCTACCACAACATGCGCTATGAACCTCTCTTTGGCGCTGGTCTGGGTCACTACGGCGGTGCGGTCGGTTCGCGTCACTTCGGTACGATCTATGCTGACAGCTACTTTTTCAAAACGATTGCCGAAACCGGGCTATTAGGTGTCACCTTCCTCTTGGTCCTGATGACCATGGTGGTGCGCTATGCGTATAAAGCCGTGCTCAAATGGCGGGAGGGCCCGCACTTTTTCCTCGGGCTTGGTCTGTTCTGCGGCCTGTTTGCCGTTGGACTCCACAATATGGTAGAGAATATCTTCGAAGTACCGTTCATGAGCACCTACTTCTGGCTGATCGGTGGTATGCTCGCCGCGCTGGTCACGGTCAATCTGCGTTTTGAAGACATGAGAAGAAGGTGATATCGTATGCGACAGCTGTTTAGGTTACCAACCATTTATTGGGCGTTGTACGCGTTTGTCTTATTTGTATCGTATCAATTGGTCGTCAAACCTGCCTTTTTGGACGGATCGCTCTTGGCACTGGTGTTCTTCTTGCCGGTGATGGGGCTTGCTCTGATCCTGCCAAAGCCTGCCGAGCGCAAGCAGGTGCTGGTCTTTACCATCGGCTTCCTCATCCTCGACCGCTCCCTGACGCGGCTCGACAATGATACAACACTTACGCTGATCGGTACTGCGCTGGTTGCGATCATCGGGATCGCCCTCCTCGCCCGCTTCTACGGCAAGCTCCAGTGGAATGCGATTCTCGCACTCGTCGCGGTTGCGTGCCTGACCAATTTTACTTTTAACCGTGAAAATCTGCTGGTATTGAACCACTTTACGATTCAGTGGCAGTCAGACCGTCTCTATCAGGGCGAGTGGATCGATTATCTGCCACTTGGCCTGTATGACGTCAACCACGACAATCAAATGGAGATCATCACCTATGGCAACGTCGAGGAAGTGCCGGACGAGCCGAAGGATGATTCCATCCCACAGACCGACGACGATCGAAAAGAACTGGCAGACGAGCTGCTTACACTCAAGCCAGAACCGCTTGCATTGTATGCCTTTCGTTATGAGAACGGTCGGATGATCCGCGTTCCCACCAATATGATCAAGGAAGAAGATCTGGCGCGCATCAAAGAACAGATGCCGGTCGATTACCCGGGCTTCCCGTATTATGTGTCCAAAGGGGATGAGCTGATCCCACAGGTACAGCGCCAATCCTACACCGAGGGAATCATGCAGATCGGTACTTCCCCGATCCGTGCATTCCTCTTGGACATACAGAACATCGACGAAATCCTCAAGCAAAACGGCGGTGTCATGGATCAGCGCCATGTCTTCCCGAAGGATAGCAAATACGCCTCCCTGAAAATCCAAAACGGCGTCCTGTCCGGCCATTATGAAGGCCAATCCTTTTCTATGCCGACCCAGGCGACTAAGATCCTCGATACCATGCAACTGCCGGGCGGTCGTGAAGGTCTGATCGTGATGGGCGAGCACATCTCCATCCTCACCATCGGACAAGGTGGCCGCGTGGAAGAAGCCTACAGCCTCGACCGCAAACAAATCAACGGTCTCGCCACCGCCGAGCTGATCGTGGCAGACATCGACCACGACCAGACAGACGAGTTGCTCGTCGCCAATGTCCCATCCTACATCCTCAAGCCGCAAGCTGGCGGTAAATGGGAGATTCTGTGGACAAGCGATCCACACGACAAGAGCTTCCGTTTCTCCAACTTTGCCCGGGTAGGCGCAAGCCAAGACCCAGAGATCATCGCCAAAGCCCGCAGCTGGGTAAGCACCTACGACCGCCGCTATCTGTCCGGCTTCCAGTACACCCCGGATGGTCTTGAACAGACATGGAAAATGTATCTCCCACTGATCAACGTCCAGGTAGGCGATGTGGACGGCGACAAGGAAAATGAAATCGTCGCCTCAGTCTACAACACTCACCGCATCTATGTGTTCAAGCGTCACAATATCCCGGTGCTCCCGATCGCGGTCGTCCTCTCCGTCGGGTTGCTCGTGTACGGTGTCGTAAGGAGGTTCCGCTATGTCTAACCTGAAAAAGCCACTCGTCCTCGGTCTGGTGATCAGCCTGGCCACCCTGCTCGGCGGCTGCACCTACGAATCGGGTCCAAAGCTTTTTGCCAGTGATACCAAAGAGGCTCAAGAGGTCACAAGCCCCGAAGAGAATCTCCAGCCAGCCGCTCCCGGTGAGGCCAAAGAAGCCCTGATCAAAGCGATCAAGGATCACAAAACCAATCCGAAACACCAAAAGTTCTGGTATGACGGCTATGTGAAAAACACGATCCTCTCCCGCACCACGACCAGCATGTTCAACGGCGTCGTGGTCAACCCGGACGGCTATCTGGTCAACGGCCGCATCGCCACCCAGGATTATCAATACTACCGCAACAAGGACAAGCGTTACGTCCGCAAAGGTGACTACTGGATCACCGCCAAAGAAGAACCGCTGGAGCTGGACGTCACCCGCGGCTTCGAAGACTGGCTGCCGTTCCTCGATCAGGCCTCAGTACTGCCTGAGGAAAAGGTGATCGGCACCATCTGTACCCCGTATCAGATCAAGATCTCCGGTACTGATTGGCTCGCCAACTCCACAAGTCCGCTGTTCGAGCCACTCCGCCAAGAACTCGCTGGACGCAGTGATCTACAGAGCATCCTGAAAGAGACCACTGTAAAAATGACCTTCTGGATCGGCACCGACGGACTGATCCACCAGTATCAGACGTGGATTATCGTACCGATTCCGGGTGCTGGTTATATGGATCAGGAAGTGAACTTCCGCATGTTCAAGTTCACGGATGAGTCGATTGCCCTGCCGGATGTGGCAGAAGTGGAGAAGTATTTGTTGGATTAAGCATTAGGCTGCCGATCAATAATCGGTGGCCTTTTTTGGTTATAGGTTGTGGCTCCGGCAGGAGCATGAGGAGCATCTGTTTTCCAGTCGCCTTTCCCTCACTACGTTCAGCCGGTCTCCTTACAAACAGATGCTCCTCATGCTCTATGCAATAGCCGGGTGCCTTCTTGAAAAAAAGTGGGGCTCAAACTTTTTGCGCTCCATCCGAGCTGCATCGGATAACTTATTCTTGCACTACTTATAAAAGTGCCTCCGATTATCCAATCATGCTCCCCATCTACATATGCCTAACCATCACTACCTTTATCGCTCTCTACCCCACCTCATTGCTCCAATAAGCCTGTTTCTTTCCATCCCTACATCCTGCCCCAGCTTTCTTCCATCTTCCCCTTCCCTTCGGAGAAGAGAGTGAGGGGCGAGTAACTGTTTGTAAGGAGACCGGCTGAACGTAGTGAGGGAAAGGCGACTGGAAAACAGTTACTCGCTCCTCACTCTCTTCTCCCGACTTTTCCCTCTTTCGAAAAATCACTAAATTGTATACGCTTACATATATATTGATAGTGAATGCTACGAAACGAGGGGATATGTATGGACTATTCACAAAATAGACAAGCAAACCCGAACCCACAGCCTGGAAAAAAGGGACCAGGTCTCTCGACCAAAGCCATTCATGCCGGACACCAACCCGACCCCCACACCGGCTCTCTAACTACACCCATTTACCAAACAGCCACCTTCGTCTTCCCCACCACCGAAGAGGGCGGTCAACGCTTCGCAGGTCATGCTCCCGGCTATATCTACTCCCGCCTGGGCAACCCCACTGTCACCGTCTTTGAAGACAAAATAGCCGAACTGGAGGGCGCGGAAGCAGGGCTTGCTTTTGCCTCCGGTATGGCGGCGATCTCGGCGGTGCTGATGGCTCTGGTCAAGACAGGTGACAACATCCTCTGTGCCAAAAATCTGTATGGCTGCTCCTACGGCTTCCTCAACCTGTTGCAGGAGCGCTTCGGCATCACCTACACGCTGGCTGACCTTTCCGATGAGATGAGCATCCGTTCAGCGATCACACCCGAGACGAAGGTCATCTACCTCGAAACCCCGATGAATCCAACCATGCTGCTCGTCGATCTCGCTCTGGTCTCCCGCATCGCCAAGGAAACAGGTGCCTATGTCGTGGTCGACAACACCTTCCTCTCCCCTTATCTGCAACGCCCGATCGAGCACGGCTGTGACATCGTCATCCACAGTGCCACCAAATACATCTGCGGCCACGGTGATGTCATCGCGGGTGTCGCAGTGGGGCCAAAAGCGATCATGGATGAAATCCGGATGACCACGCTAAAAGACATCGGCGGCGTGCTCTCACCGTTTGACTCCTATCTCCTGATCCGCGGGCTAAAGACGCTGGTGGTACGCATGGATCGTCACTGTGAAAACGCACAAAAAGTGGCCGAATATTTAGAAGCACATCCGCAGGTGGATCGCGTCTACTATCCGGGTCTGCCCAGTTATCCACAATATGAGCTTGCAAAAAGGCAGATGGACGGCTTCGGTGGTCTCATCAGCTTCGAGGTAAAAGGCGGTCTGGAGGCGGGCATCCGCATGATGAACGCGGTGAAGCTCTGCCAGCGGGCGGTTAGTCTAGGTGATGCTGAGACGCTGATTCAGCATCCGGCCTCCATGACGCATTCGGTTGTCCCTGCGGATGAGCGGGCGAAGATGGGCATCAGTGACGGATTGATCCGGTTGAGTGTGGGGATTGAGGATGTCGAGGATATCATAGCGGATTTGGAGCAGGCACTTTCGCTCTCATAAAAAAGGCTGGAAGGACTTGGATAGCTGATCACCGAAGTTAATCATCATCCTCCACAGAGTATGGTGATCTCTTATGACGATACTGTTCCGAGTCGGCTTGATTGTCTATTCGCTTTGCATGATTTTGATTTTTCCCTATATCGTTCTCGTCAGTGTGATGAGGTTGCTCGGTTTCGGTGATGCTCACACAGCGGAGTATCCTGAGTGGCTCCAGCCCTACACAGGTGGATTCACACTGCTGCTCTACTTGCTTGTCTTATGCAGTGTGAACTATGGATTTGTTCGCCTCATCCATACCAATCGTGATGGTGCCATGGCAAAAGCCGTGGCGTATTCGGTCATCACGTTACTCTTTGGTCTTTTGTTTACAGTAGTATCGCCGTTTCTACTCTATCAACTGCAAGACGATTCAGTGACATGTCCGGTCAAAATGGAAAAGGTGCGCCCTATTGATTACGGGCACACCTTTTTTCATGTCATGCTATTGTTTCGGTTAAGTGGACGCCTAGACCAGAGCCAACATCTTAGTGCATTGATTTAGCGGTCCAACATATCCGCCCACTTCTCCACTGTGTTCTCCACGAGCATTTTATTGCCACCTTGGTTTACGACAGTGAGGACGCGGTTGTTGATTTCTTCGCCTGTTGATCCTTTTTCCACACGGGACCAATCGCCTCGTGCATACTTGTACTCGATCTTGGTGCCGACTTGGAATTCGAACGTCGCCATAAAAGCTTGCTCTGCTTCATTCCAAGTAAGCAGGTGATCTGCACTGCTTGGGTTCCAGCTTTGGAAGGAGCCTGCGATGTTGATATTGGTTTTTGGCGTGTAGTCCGGCGCTGTCACCTTGAACGTCACTTCGACCACCACGAGGTCTGGGGTAATAACAACATCGTTGGAATAGCCACGGTTGAACGCACTGTCCACAGCGGCTACCTTGTAGCTGTACTCGGTCTTGTTGGCTACGGAGGTATCTACGTAGCGGGTACCTTGTGCTTTGGTCTGGCGGGCGATCAGCTGGTCGTCGCGGTAGATTTCGTAGTAGACGACATCTGCATCTACTGCGGTCGTCCAGTTAAGCTCGACGCGGTTGGATTCGACACCTGGCTGTGCCAGCTCTGGTGCTTGTGGAGCTGTCGTGTCGCTTGCATCTGCGATGACATTGACCTTGTCGGCAGAGACGCTGATCCATTCTTCACCTTGGTTGGTGGAGAAGGACATCGCGAAGCTCCATGCGCCGAGCGCGTCCGGGGTGAAGCTTGCACGATAGATGTGTACGCCGTCTTTGCTCTGGGCGAAGGAAGCCGGAATGACCAGCTTGTCGCCTGCTGCTGTGGTGACGGTCAGCTTGCCTTGCAGATATGGCAGGGCAGTCGTACTCTGGGTTGCTTCGCCTACTTGGACAGCGGCGGATACGGTAACAGATTTGTCAGTACCGATCACATGTGTGCCGTCTTGTGCACTGCTGGTCTGCTCGCCGACGCGGTCGATTGGCAGGTATGGCAGAGCTTGTGCGGCGTCGCCTTTGCTGCTTTCGTTGCCGTATTTATCAACAGCGGTGACGGCATAGTAGTAGCGCGTTCCGTTGGCTACATCTTTGTCGGTGTAGCTGGTGGTGCTCACTTCGCCGACCTTGGTGTAGTGACCGTCTGCGATGGTGCTGCGGTAGATTACGTAGGAGCGGGCATCTTTTGTACGTTTCCATGTCAGCTTCACTTCACCGGATACGCCAGTCTCTTTGGTAGAGGCGGCGGTTACACCTTGGACAGTTACAGGTGGCGTGATTTTGCTGTCTGCGATGAGGATTTTCCCTTCCAGTGCTTTTACATCGACAGTGATGGTGCCGTTTTTGACCGCGTATTTCCTAACAGGGTTCTGCGCATCGTAGAAGACTGCACCGTTGCGGACAAAACCAGTGACAGGCACTTGGATGGAGCCGCCCTCTTTGGATGCGACTACGATGGCCAGCTCGTCTTTGAACGGGTCGTTGCCTTTTTCTGTTTTGTAGGAACGGTTGCCGAGCGCGTCTACCCCATTGACGATTTTGCGTCCGTAGGCATAGGTGTGGCCTTCTGCGTACAGGGTTTCTACTGTACCTGTCTTGAGTACTTGGTGCTGGTTGCGGATGTTAGCAAGCTGGGTGAAATACGCTTGCAGGTTCTTGTCTTCTTGGTTCCAGTCGTACGGACGGCGGTTGTCTGGATCGTCCCAGCCCGTTACCCCTGATTCGTCACCATAGTAGATGGTAGGAGAGCCTGGGTAGCCCATCATCAGGACAGCTGCGAGCTGGAGGCGTTTTTTCGCGCGTTCGTCGGCTTGCTTCACTTGTTCATCGGTTACCTTGGAGCGCTCTTCGTCTGACATGAACTGTGGTTCCATCTCGCCGAATACGCGTTGGATGCGCATCGTGTCATGGGAGCCGAGCAGGTTCATCATGGCGTAGAAGGCCTCGTCTGGGTAGTCTTCCTGGATTTCTTTGAGTCGTGCATCAAGCCCTTTGGCATCGATTGGGTTGTGCATGATATCGGTGTCATTGAAGCCTTCGTCGAGGATGAAGTCGATCAAGGCATTGCGGAAACGGTAGTTCATCGTCGTGTCAAAGGTATCCCCCAACAGGTCAACCGTGGCATCGCCCCAGTTTTCCGTCAGGATGATCGGCTCTCCGTTCGGTGTCTTCAGATCGCCTTTTTGCGCGCCCTTGGTGTAGTCGCGGAAGGCTTGCCAGAACTCATGGGACACCTCTGGAGCCACGTCGAGGCGCCAGCCGCTTGAGCCTGCTTCGATCCAGCGGCGTGCGATTGAGTCGTCATTGCGGATGATATAGTCAGCAAAAGAATCAAGATTCAGCTCGCTGCCTTCTGGTGCTTTAATCACCGGGAGACTGTCGAAGCCCCACCAGGATTCGTATGTGCCGTCTTCATTGATGGTAAACCATTCTTCATATGGGCTGAAGTGTACGCTTGCATCCCATGCCGGTACATTCGGGTCATCCAGCTTGCCGGCCGCTTTTTGCTTCATACGCCAAGCTTGGTACGCCCCGATGTTTTGGTTGCGGTCCTTGCCGTTGGCTTGCCAGTAGCCGAGGTCGTTGTAGTATTTGCCATAGCGGTCAAAATAGCGGGAATCATCCCCTACGTGGTTGAATACACCGTCGAGGATCAGGTGGATGCCGCGCTTTTTCGCTTCCTTGGCAAACTGTTGGAACTCCGCATTGGTACCAAACATCCGGTCCAGCTGCTCATAGTCAGAGGTGTCGTACTTGTGAGCGCTGGAAGCTTCAAAAATCGGGTTGAGGTAAATCGTGGTAATACCGAGCTTCTGCAGGTAATCGAGCTTCTGGGTCACACCGGCGATGTCCCCGCCGTAGAAATCGTTGTGCCAGAGTGCGTCCCCTTTGTAGTCGACGAACTTTTCAAAGGTGCCGTTGTCGTTGATATCCACCTCTTGCGCGACTCCATCGCCATCGAGGTCTTGGAACGTAAAGTCAGGCTTGCCGTCGCGGTTGCCGTCATAGTCTGGAGAACCGTCGTTGTTACGGTCATCCATCACAGCGCGGCCGTATTTGGTCTCCAGCGGGCGTGGGTTGTCGATTGGAATATCATTCCACGCTTTATGCTCGATTGGCATAGCACCACGGCTGCCACGGTTGTCGACTGCGGTATCGTTTGCTTTTTTTCCATTATAAAAACGGTCGGCGAAGATCTGATAGGTGACACTGTTTTTCATCCAGTCCGGAGTCTTGAAGCTCGGATCGTGGATGGTCAGCTGGTACTCGGTGCCGTCACCGTTGGAAGGAGCACCCAGGCCGCCGTTGCCGTCTTGGGTGTCATAGTAGGTCACGGTTTTGGTGCCGTCTTTGAGTTCAAAGTGGTAGCGGATGATGGTCGGCTTGTCGATGGTGATCGTCGCTTCCCAGTAGTCCACCTTGATGTTGTCGCCGAGTGTCGCGAAGCCCGCTTTTTTCATCTCAGCGGTTTGGCGGTTCTTGGCCTTCTCATCCCAGTAGGAAAGGACTGCGGTCTGCACATCATCTGCTTTGGTCTGGATGCGCAGTGTCACAGGCTCGCCTGCTTTGATAGCGCCAAAAGGCTTGCGGAACAGGTTCTGCTGGCTGTCGTGGAGCAGTTCGTCCCACGCGATGTCATTAGGCTTGGGTTGGCCGTCGTCTTCGGACGTGCCGCCTGTTACCACGACATCAATCGCTTTGGTGCTTTTGTTGAAGCTGATTTTGACATCGGACTGGTTCTTCTCGACGGTAAATGTCTTGTTGCTGCCGTCTGCGTTCCCATGGTTTGGCATGGACCAGTCGTTGCCCTCGATCACCTTGAACTGGTAGTCAGAGCCTTTGTCGAGCGTAAACGAGATGTCATAGATGCCATCCCCATCTGCATCAGTGAGGAACAGCTGCGATCCCGACGGACTCCAGTCGTCCGCCTCACCCAGCGCCTTTTGAAAATTGCCTGCAATCCGAGGCTGATCCGCCGGGAAGTCGGCTGCAAAGAGCGCCGCAGGAAATGAAGTGAGAATAAGAGCCATCACGAGAAACATACGAATCATCTTGGTGCTCAAAAAATTCCCTCCCCTTTTGATTGTAAAGGTTGTTTGGTGAAAGCGTTTGCACTAAATCCGTTCTGGTTGCCCCTTGCATTCATAGATGTTTGTCTCTCATTTTTTCGAATGATTGTGCAAACGTTTTCACTTTTCTACCTATATTCGCTATGTAGTGAATAATTCCTCCCAGAATATAAAAAATTATTAAGCCGTGGAAAGATTATATGATATCTTAAAACGTTTTGGATCAGTGGAAGTTTGGAACGGGCTCCACTCCTGCTGGCGTCAAAGCTCCCTTTTTCGGGTAAGATAGAGATACAGACATATTGGAAGGAAGTGGAGATTTCATGAAACAACCAATTCAACTGGGGAATACGACCCTCTCCTATATCGATCAGGGCACAGGTGACACGCTCGTCCTCCTGCATGGCTTCTGCGGCAGCTCTGCCTACTGGCGTCACGTGATCCCGTCCCTCTCCGCCTACTATCGTGTCATAGCTCCTGACCTGCGCGGACATGGCGAAAGCTCTGCTCCAGACGGGCCTTATACGATGGAGGTCTTCGCCGATGAGATCGCCGCTCTGCTCGATGCGCTCGGGATCGAAAAAACCGTGATGCTCGGTCACTCGCTCGGCGGCTATATCACGCTCACTTTTGCCGAAAAGCACGCTGATAAGCTGCACGGCTTCGGGCTTGTCCACTCTACAGCGTATCCCGATTCCGACGAGGCCAAGGCGAACCGGGACAAAGGCGCCGAAAGCATCCAAAAGTACGGCATGGAGGCGTTCATCCGTGCCTTGATTCCGAAGCTGTTTGCCCCAGGCAATCTGAGCGGGATGCCGGAGGAGGTCGGCGAGGTAGAGGTCATCGGTCTTGGCACGAAGCCAGATGGGGCGATCCATACCTTGCGCGGGATGCGGGATCGGGTGGATCGCAATCATGTGTTGACGAGTACGGATCTGCCTGTGTTCTTGCTCGCGGGGGCTGAAGATCAAATCATCCCGCTGGAAAAGGCGTTTGCCGTGGAGCGTCCGAATGTGACCAAGGCCAAGCTGGAAGGCGTGGGGCATATGGGCATGGTGGAAAAGCCGGAGCGGGTGGTTGAGGAGATTGGGGAGTTTTTGCGCGGGGTGTATAGGAAGTAGAGTTTTACAGAGATAACAACCGGATCTGACACGGCACGGGTGGGGTGGGGTGACACGCTCGTTTTAATAGTCGTTCGGTTACTGTCGACATAGAAACAAAAACAAGCCACAACTACTGTGTAAGCGTAGTGTGGCTTGTTTGATGATGCTTTTTGGTTAGATAGATTGGAGTAACAACCGTAGTTGGTTGGTTACTTTCCAAGTACAATCATCTAGTTGTTAACTCGGTTTAATTTAATAGAAAGAGTCTTCCCTGTCTGGGTCTCAAAGATGATGTTGACCAGCACGCCCCACTCTTTTTGATTTTGCTTGAGCCTAAGCTTGAAGGTTTCTTTCGCCGTGGTCGCATTCACCTTGTTGCGGCCAACGTGGCGGTAATCGGTGATTTCGGCGTTTGGATAGTGCTTTTTGGTTTCCTCCATGGCGAGCTTCCCATACTTCGCGTAGGATGGTGTCTCAGGTTGTTGCGGGTGAGCATAGGTGGTCGTGGAGAAAAACAGCATACAAGCAAGCAAACTGGTCATGATGCGTGTCATGCGGCAGCCCTCCTTTTTTGGTTAGTGTTAACCAAGAAGAGGTTTTCTTATCCTGAGTTTATCTAACGTAAAAGCACATCATCTGAATGGGTCACTGAACCAAGATAGGGTGGCTTATCGACATAATGACATAGATACTTGGGGATGATACCTAACAATTACATTTACTTTAGGAGGCCAAGGCATTGGAAACAGCTCATAACATTAGATTAACCACGGCTGAAGTCGGAAATCTTTGGAATCAGTATATGAATGACAGCTTGGCCGTTTGTGTCCTTACATACTTTGTGAACAAAGTTGAGGATACAGAAGTTCGTCCCGTCATCGAATACGCTTTGAGTTTATCAGAAAAGCACCTTCAAAAGATTAAAGAAATCTTAACCAATGAAAACTATCCCATTCCTCAAGGCTTTACGGATGAAGATGTGAACCTAGATGCCCCACGGTTGTATTCGGATACGTACTTCCTCATCTATCTCCAAAATATGTCTAGAATTGGGTTGATTGCTTACAGTTTAGCTTTACCCGTCATGGTACGTTCAGACGTCCGTGATTTTTACAATGAATGTCTTTCTTCATCAGCGGAACTATCTAATAAAGTAACAAAGGTTTTACTATCTAAAGGAATATTCACCAGACCACCGTACATTTCCATTCCTGAAAAGGTGGATTTTGTCAAAAAGCAAAGTTTTCTGACTGGTTGGCTTGGAAATCGTAGACCACTGGAAGCGATGGAAATCACTCAACTTTTCTTATGCCTACTCACAAATGTGTTTGGTAAGGTTTTGATAATGGGTTATAGTCAAGTGGCTAAATCACAAGCAGTTCGTGAGTATATGGTAAGAGGTAAAAACATAGCTGACAAACATATTGATGTGTTCACTTCACTTTTTCGTGAAAATGACCTTTCTTTACCCCAAACTTGGGATTCAGAAGTCATGGATTCTACGGTTGCACCCTTTTCAGATAAACTCATGTTGTACCATACAAGGGTCTTGAGCATGGCTGGAGTAGGCAACTACGGAACTGGTATAGCTACAGCCATGAGACATGATATTTCAGCACATTACACTCGTCTTGCAGCAGAGTTTGCACAGTATGGTGAGGATGGGATCAACATCTTGATCGAAAACGGTTGGATGGAAGAACCGCCTCATGCAGTTAACCGTACGACTCTGGCACATGTTTAGAATAGAGATGTAATACACCGAAGGGGCCACCAAGCCCCTTTCTATGCTTATGAATCTGGAGCATTCTCTCGATAATCCGTCGTAAAACCTCTACCCTCATGCTTGATCCCCCTCACAGCAAACTTCTCAAACCTTACCTCCCGTCTGTACGCTGAACTCTGTCTCTCTCTGTCACGAGCGGTAATGACAATACCTGAGTGCAATATTCATTCATGACAAAAAGAAAAGCATCCGTAGAAAAATTCCCTACGAATGCTTCCATTTATTCATCTTTCACTTGCTTTCCTTCCAACAGTTCATCCATCAACCGTGCCAGCTGCCCAGCCTGCTCGCGGCGCTCGTACAGCTTGACACGCTCGAAAAAGTCAGCTTCTTCACGGGCACGGTCATTCTGTGCAGAAGAAGTGGCCGATTCAGATGCGAATTGCTGTTGCTCCAGTCCTTCGCTGATGCCCTGATCGCCAGCTTTTGAAGCAACATCTGCCGCCCCCTGCTTCGCCTTCCACTGCTGATACAACCGCAGATACGCCTGCTTGATCGCATCCTTATCCGACGGGTCAGCCACTTCACCCAGTCCGAAGCGTTGGATGATCTCGGTCGCCTCACCTGGCATGTTGAGCGCCAGTGTCAGCTTGCCCATCCCCATGTACTCGTACAGCTTGCCGGGGATGTAGGCACCCGCGTCTGGGGAGACGTCCCCGATGAGCAGCAGGACATCGCCGCTTTTCATCAGGCGGAGGGCTTCTTTGTGCGGGAGATTGCCGATGACATTGACGATATCGTCCAAGCCCAGTTCATTGACACAATCCTGATTCTCCGTATAACCCGGATAGTCGAACACCCCGGCAAATGAAAGCAGGAGATCGCGACGGTCCACCAATCCCTCGTCGATCAGTTCCTTGATCGCACGCAGGAGCAGGCGCGGATTGCGTTTTTGATACAGGATCCCAGCATAGACGGCGTGGAATTTGTCTGAAGCGGTGCGGCTTGGCTCCAGCCCTTGAAAGTCAGCGCGGTCAAAGCCGTTGTAGATCAGCTCGATGCGTTTGATTTGGGAGCTGTATTTTTTCCGGAAGTTTTCGGCGAATGTGGCTGTCACCGTGGTGATCGCGTCAGCCTGCAGCATCACCTGTGCCTCCATCCTCTCTTCCAAGCGCTCACGCCATGGGATGCCGGAGGTGTGCATATTCTGTGTCCACGGGTCGCGGAAGTCAGCGATCCATTTGCAACCGAATTCAGAAGCCAGCTTCTGGGCGATGAGGTGGTTGGTCACCGGGCCGGAGGTGGAGAAGATGGCGTCGATTTTGTGCTGGCGCAGTACTTCTCGCCCTACCTTGACAGCATCAGGGTACCAGAGGATTTGATCGTCTGGGATGAGCATATATGGTTTTACCTTTTTTAATAGAGAGAAGACGTTCTGCTTCACCTGGCTGAGCATGGATGGGCGTGCTGGGGCGGGTGGCGGAGTGACAGCAATTCCACCCTGCGGTTTTGCCGCAGATACAGGCGGTTTACGCAGCATCGCACTCAGTTCCTTCGCACGATGGATCTGCACATCGTCAGGCAGTTGGGTCAGCAGCGTCGGGTCCAGTGTCGCGTGATAGGTCGGGTCAGCGGTGAGGACATGGACGTCCCAGCCGAAGTTCCCTAAGTATTTCGCCATTTTCAGCGGGCGGGGTACTCCTCCACCGCCGATTGGGGGAAAGATATAGCTGATGATCAGCACAGTACGTTTTTGTTTCATAATCGATGATACCTCTTCCTTATCCGATGAAAAATGTCTTTGTTAACCATACCATAAGTGTGGTCTTATTGCGAATCCATCCCTCATCTGATATATTGGAAATGGCTTGTTTGGAAAGGTACGGGTGGAATCTAATGAATAGAAAATTACGAGTCCTCCACGTGATCGGTGGCGGAGAATTTGGCGGAGCAGAACAGCATATCTTAAATCTACTTTCGAATCTGCCCAAGGACCGGGTAGACGCCAAAGTCGTGTGCTTCTATGACTCCTTGTTTGCCCAGAAGCTGCGCGAGGCAGGAATTGCGGTGTCGGCCCTGCACCAATACGGGCGTTTTGACTGGCGGCTTTATCAGGGGCTGAAGCAGGAATTCCGCGATTTTTCACCAGATCTGATCCATACACACGGGGTGAAGGCCAATTTTGTCGGCCGACTCGCCGCACGGGGAACAGGTACAGTGCTTGCCACCACCGTGCACAGCAATCTTCGTTATGACTACGTGAACCCGCTCGCCTATACGGTGGCCTCCATGATGGAGCGTGTCACCCGCGGGTGGAATCACCATTACATAGCAGTCAGTGCAGCATTGCGTGACATCCTTGTCAAAGAGGGTGTTTCATCCAAGAAGATCTCGGTTATATACAATGGCATGGATCTCGCACCGTTTCTTGAGCGTCCCGCTGATGCAGACGAGCGCAAGGCGGCCTTATACCAAGAATGGGGGGTACCTGTTGAGGCTTTCGTCTTTGGCACGGTAGCACGGTTCGTTCAGGTAAAAGGTCTTTCCTATATGATAGAAGCATTCGCCCAACTCGACCCTGCCACGGGCACCCGTCCCAATCATCTGGTGCTCGTCGGTGACGGACCGGAGCGGGCGTCCCTAGAGGCGCTCTCTGCCAGCCTCGGAGTGTCTGACCGAGTTCATTTTCCGGGCTTTCGTCAGGATATCCCGGATTGCATGCGAGCATTTGATCTGTTCGTCCATTCTTCGATCTATGAGGGGCTTGGCTATACGATTATCGAGGCGATGGCTTCCGGCATTCCGGTGATCGCATCCGATGTCGGCGGTGTCAAGGAAATGGTGACACATCAGCAGGATGGACTGCTTACACCCCCTGCCAAGCCTGATCTGCTGGCTGATGCAATGCGTCATCTCTCTATAGACCTCTCCTTGCAAGAGAAGCTTGTCCAGGAAGCTCTCACCAAAACCACACGCAGCTTTACCATCCAGCAGATGGCAGACGATACGCTTACTCTTTATACCAATTTAATAGAAATGAAAAAATAAGGTAGAAACGAAAGTGTTTCTACCTTTTGTTTTTCCCAGACATAGGTAGAATTATCTGACATAGTATATTATAATAAAGGATATAGGACTAAGTGCTTATTATCAACACCTTGTACATAGGACTTTTAACACAGCATTAACATATTATTATCTCGGCATCATTTTTTAAATTATATAGATAAATGAAGCAAAAAGGAGGGTTAGGTATGAGAAAACATGGATTAGTGGTACTGCGGATCATTACTCTGTTTGCCATGTTGTTAACCATGATAACTCAACCGTTCGTCAACGCAGCCTCCGCTGCGTCACCGTATGCCAACTACCTCAGTTTTGACGGGGCAGATGATACGGTCGCTCTGTCTGGACTCGCCGTCAATACGGCAGCTGGCGGTAAAAACACTGTTCAATTTTGGATGAACTGGAATGGTGTGAACCCTGTCATGCCTTTTGGCTGGGCAGGCTCTTATGATCTGGAGTTTGCCAGCGGTTACTTTGGTTTTAATACAGGTTTTGGTGAAGTCTATGGAATTTCATCTGCCAGCCTGAAAAACCAATGGGTACACGTCACCGCCATCTTCACGAACGGCATGCCGGACACCAATGAACTTTATATTAACGGGGTAAAACAGACACTCGTCCGTTATTTGAGCACCAACGCTACATCACGTTCGGCCAGCACGACAGCCTTCATATCCGGCTGGGGCCGCTCGACTGGCTACAAATTCTCCGGAAGCCTCGCAGATGTCCGCATCTGGAATTATGCCCGCACCCCTGAAGAGATTCAGGCAGACCCTTATGCTGTCCTCTCAGGTGATGAACAAGGACTTATTGGTTACTACAAATTACATTCCATCGCGACAGGCAAAGTCTATTCTGCCAGCGCGAACAATCCTAATCCGGGGGTCAGCAGCGGCTTCCCTGCTCCACAGCTGTTCCCGAACACGACCTCTCTGACAGATACCACAGCGACACTTGAATGGAGTCCCCTCTCTCAAGCGACAAGCTACACACTTATGCGGGACGGTAAGGAAATCTATTCGGGGACCGATGCGGTTTTTGCTGACAGCCAGCTCACCCCATCCACCGCTTACCAATACGGCGTCATCGCCAAGAACAGCTTTGGTGAAAGCAGGCCCGTCCCTTACAGCGTGACGACCCGCGCAGCCTCTCTCACCATTCCGACTAATTTCACCGGTACGCCAGGCACGAACCAAGTGGATCTCAAGTGGGACCCTGTCACCAATGCCACCGGCTACGTGCTCAAACGCAACGGCGAAGTGATCTACACAGGCGCACAATCCAGCTACACCGATCTCAAATTACTGGCTGCTACTGACTATGAATACACCATCTTTGCAACTGCGACCGATGCAGAAAGCCAGCCAGCCACCATCTCCGTGCGCACCAACAGCCTGACCCTGACAGAACCGTCCAATTCCATCGTGATGGATGCCAAGGACGATGAATACCGTCTCACCAATCTGGCGGTCAATACAGCAGCAGGCGGCAGAAACACCGTAGAATTCTGGATGAACTGGAATGGTGCAACCGCCGCGATGATGCCATTCGGCTGGGATTCCGGCTATGACTTGGAGTTCGTCAACGGTTTCTTCGGGTTCAACTCCTCCGAAAACAATGTCATCGGGATCTCTTCTTCCAGTCTGAAAAACAGATGGGTACACGTAGCCGCTGTCTTCTACAACGGCGTACCGACCCTCGATAACCTTGAGCTTTATATCAACGGTCAAAAACAAGTTCTGCAACAAGCCATCGGTCCTGTTGCCCGCTACACCAAAAGCGCAACACCAGGTGCTTATCTCTCCGGCTGGGGCCGCTCCACAGGCTACAAGTTCGGCGGCAAAATCGCCAACCTCCGCATCTGGAACCAAGCCCGCACCCAATCTGAGATTCAGATGAGCATGAATAATGACATCATCACGTCTGCAACCGGGCTGATCGGCTCCTGGAATCCAGACCCGATTTCCACAGGTCTCGTGTATGACCAAAGCGGCCGCAACCATGGCATCGCCAAAGGTTTTGCCCAACCAGCCATCAATCCAACCGTAGCTTCTAAAGACGCGGCGAACATTACACTCCAATGGCAAAAGGTTGCGACGACTCAACCGATCTCGTATCAATTGAAACGCGACGGTGCACTGGTCTATGAAGGCGATGCAACTACCTTCCAGGACACCAATCTCGAAGCCAACAAAGAATACACCTACACCCTCATCGCCAAGGATCTGTTGGGCGAGAGCGCACCATTCATCGTGACCGCGAAAACAGATCAAGCAACACTGCCTGTACCAACCTCTCTGGCAGGCGTACCGACTCATGATACCGTCAGCCTCACATGGGATGACTCTACAGATCCAAGCGTCACCTATGCGGTATACCGCAACGATGCACTGATCTATACAGGCGATGCCAACAGCTTCACCGATTCTGGCCTGACTGCTGAGACCGAGTACACCTACTCCGTCTACGCGAAGAAAGACACACTGAGCAGCGCACCAGCAACCGTCATCGTGAAAACTCTGCCGGCACCAGTCGTCATTCCAGCTGCACCAACGAACCTGAAGGCTGTACCTTCGCAAGATACAGTCACACTCACATGGGATGCAAGCCAAGATGCGACGGTCACCTACTCCGTCTACCGTGGAGATGCGGCAGTCTACAACGGCCCTGCAGCCACCTTCACCGATACCAAGCTGCAACCGTCCACCAGCTACACCTACAAGGTCACAGCGAGTAATACCGCAGGTGCAAGTGAACCAGCCATGATCACCACCAGAACACTGGCTCCTGTCCTTGCTCCACCGACCAACATCAGAAAAACCGAGAACGAAACATCGATCGCCCTTGACTGGGATCAAGTCACCGGAGCCACTTCTTATGAAGTCTACCGGAATGGCATAAAGCTCGGTAATGCGTACTACAGCGAGTATTTCAGCGAATTCACCGAGTCCAACCTGACACCAGGCACCACCTACACGTACAGCATCGTGTCCAAAAACAGCACGTCCACAAGCCAACCGTCTACGGTTACTGCTACGACCAAGCTGATCGCCACGGCTCCTGCTGCCCCAGTCAATCTGAAGGTAACCAATGTGAGCTACAACAGCGTTGCCATCACGTGGGATGCGGATGCGCAAGCAACCTCTTACCGTATTCTGCGCAACGGCAGCTACAGTGGTACGTCTTACACCAACAGCTACACCGATAAATCCGCATCGTCCCAGCAGACTTACAATTACACCGTAGTGGCAATCAACCGGATCGGCGAGAGCACCGCATCTGCACCGCTCAGCGTCACCACACCGTCCGCACCGGCACCAGCGGCAGTTACTAACCTGCGGACCACCGACGTCAAGGACGTATCTGTTTCCATCGCATGGGATCATGTGGCGACCGGTACTGCTAACGAGTATCATATCTACCGCAACGGTACCAAAGTCACGTCCAATTCGATCGCATTCTCTAACAGCAACACCTATAAAGACACCAACGTGAAACCAGACACCGACTACACCTATACGGTTTACGCGTACAACTATGGAACACTCAGCCCGGCTGCAACCATCACGGTCAGAACTCTGCCGCCAAGCGTTCCATATCCGGCAACTCCAGTGAATCTGCAGGGTGTACCGACATCCAGCAGTGTGGCACTGACATGGGAGCCATCAGAAAATGCTGCCTCCTACTACATCACACGCAACAATTCACTGATCAAAACAGTCACCACGAACAGCTACACCGACACGAACCTCACCGCCGACAAGTCTTACACCTATGGCGTCATCGCAGTGAACTCCATCGGTCTGCAAAGCAATCCAGCCACCATCACAGTTAAAACACTAGGTCTGCCACCAGCGACACCAACCAGCTTTACCGCAGTCACCACGGAGTACCATGCAACACTCTCCTGGACGGCCGTATCCGGTGCTACGACCTATGAGCTCAAGCGTGACAATCAAGTGGTCTACACAGGCTCTGCTACCAGCTTCACCAACGAGAGCCTGACTCCAGCCACCACGTACACCTACACGCTCACAGCGAAAAACACAGCAGGCTCAAGCCAACCGGCGACCCTGAGCGTCACAACCAAAGAAGTGCCGCCAGCAACAGCCGTACCGTCAACACCAACCAATTTTGCCGCTAATCCAACCGCTTCTAACGTAACTCTCGCTTGGAATGCAGCGGATCAGGCAAAAACCTATGAACTCAAACGTGACGGTCAAGTGATCTACACAGGAACGCAGACCACCTACGCAGATTACAACATCCAATCTGACCGTACCTATGTCTACACCCTCACCGCAGTCAACGAGCTGGGTGCATCCGAACCAGCCAGCCTGCGTGTGACTACTCCGAATCCGTACCATATCGGACCGAATGCACCAACCAATCTGACAGGCGAGACCACAGAGACCAGCGCTACCCTCACTTGGGACCCTGCCCTCTCTGACACATGGGTGTACTTCATCTCCCGTGACGGCCAGCCAATCGCAGATAATGTCAAAGGCAACACCTTCACCGACAACGGTCTGACTCCAGGCAACACCTATGAATACAGCGTAACCGCCTTTAACGCATGGGATTGGAGCACAGCCACTGTTATCACAGTAACAACCAAGGTACCAGCACCTGTCGCACCACAAGCACCAACCAATTTCGCTGCTGTCACAACCGATCAGACCGCTGCCCTCACATGGGATGCTTCCGCCAACGCGGCCACCTATGAGCTCAAACGCGGCAATCAAGTGATCTACAGCGGACCGAATGTAAGCTTCACCGACACAGGCCTGACCCCGTCTACCGCTTACACATACACACTCACAGCGAAAAATGACACAGGCACAAGTGAAGCAGTCACCCTCACCGTCACCACCAAGGAATCGACAGCTGTACCAGCGACACCAACCAATTTTAGAGGTACAGCGGGTGACACCTATATCAGTCTCACATGGAACCAAGTATCTGGCGCAACCTCCTACGAAGTGAAAAAAGGCAGCACCGTGATGTGGACCGGAACCAACAACAGCATCTCCGCCAACAACCTGACTCCGTCCACCACCTACACCTTCACTGTCGTTGCAATCAACCAATACGGCAAAAGTGCTCCGGCAACCATCACGGTAACAACACTGGCTCCACCACCGCCAGAAACCGGAGTACCGACACCACAGAACTTCCGGGGAGAAGCAACCGATAACGGGATCGTCCTCACGTGGGATGCGGTTCCAATCCAGGCAGGCTACTATCTGGAGCGCAATGACGGCTGGTTCCAGTTCCTCAGCGGCAGAACGACTACCTTTACCGACACGGAAGTGGAACCAGGTGTGACCTACACCTACCAAATCTTCACCGATGACGGTGAGAATCCGCTCAGCCAACCAGCCACCGTCACTGTCACGGCAAAAGCATCGACAACGCAACCTCCGCAGATGGCTACTCCGGTCAATCTCGCGGCCGAAGCAACCGAACAAGGCATCCGCCTCACATGGGATGCAGTAGCCGACGCAGAATCCTATGACATCGTCCGCACCGGCGGCGAAGAATTCTTCACCATGACCAACTCCAACAGCTACCTCGATACGAGCGTAACTCCGGGCGTGACTTACACCTACTACATCAAAGCCAACCATTCTGAAATGATGTCCAGTGAGCAAGCCAGCATTACAGCAAGAGCGCTGGATGCTGCTCCAGTCGTGACAATCCCAGCTACACCGGTGAATTTTGCCGGTGCAGCTGAGGAGACCAGCGCCACCCTCACATGGGATGCTGTCTCCGGTGCACTCTCCTACGAGCTGAAGCGTGACGATCAGGTCATCTACACGGGTACAGACACCAGCTACACGGACCAAGGCCTCACTGCTTCCACCACGTACACCTACACCGTGGCAGCGGTCAATGAAGCAGGCGTAAGCGCGGCAGCGACCACAAGCGTAACGACCAAAACACCAGTACCACCTGCTCCAGTTCTTGCAACACCTGAACTCAAGGCCAGCCTCAACGGCTCTACAGCCAACCTCAGCTGGAACGATGTCGCAGCCGATGCAGAATACGAACTGAAGCGCAATGGCACTACCATCTACAAAGGAAAAAGCACCTCGTTCCAAGACAGCAATCTGCCAGCCGCAAGCGAGTTTTACTACGTGCTGAGAGCCACCTTGGGCACTGCTTCTGCCGAGGACGATGCAACACTCTACACGCTGGCGAACCGTCCGCGCAAAGCAGAGGTGCTCGAAGCTACCGAAACCAGCCTCACCTTCACGTGGGACACCAACGGAAACCCAGCCACCACTGAATACAAAGTCGTGGCAGACAACGGTTTCGAAACCGGATGGAGCACAGACATCATCGTCACCATGACCGGTCTGGCCCCAGCTGAACATTACAAAATCTGGATCGTAGCCCGCAGCAAAGACGGTGTTGAAACGAAGAGCGAATTCATCAACGCCAAAACCGCAGGCAAGAACAATAACAAATAGATTCGTCCCAGAAAAACCGAAAGACCCCTTAGCTGTCAGCAGTGACAAGTTAAGGGGTCTTTCCTTTTGAGACAATGTTCACATTTCAGACGCATTTCCCTCTCCCTTTATTAAAATAAATTATTATCTATCTCCAACCCAAAACGTTTCAATGCTATAATGGCTATAGGACTAAATTCATACATATCTAGCCGAATATGTAAGCCTTTAGACCCACTGATTTAACATTTGTCTTATTTTGTTTTCCGTTTTAAAAATCTTCAGGATATAACAAAGGAGGAGAATGGATGAAAAAGTATGGAAACCTAGGCTTACGGGTTCTCATCCTGTTCGCCATGTTTTTCACCACGATTTTTCAACCGATGGGCGCAGTACAGGCTGCTGCGTCACCGTATGGGAACTCCCTCAGCTTTGACGGGGTGGACGATACGATAGCATTATCCAATCTTCCTGTCAACACGGCGACAGGAGGGAAAAACACGGTTCAATTCTGGATGTATTGGACCGGGAAAGCCCCCGTGATGCCATTTGGCTGGGCAGGATCTTATGATCTTGAGTTTACCAGCGGCTATTTTGGTTTTAACACGGGTAACGGGGATGTCTTCGGGATTCCGTCGACCAACCTGAAAAACCAATGGGTGCACGTCACCGCCGTCTTCACCAATGGTCTGCCTGACACCAACGAGCTCTACATCAATGGTGTGAAGCAAACGATCAAGCGCTATGTCGGGACAAGCTCGATCTCCCGCAGTGCCAGCACCACCGCTTTTATCTCCGGCTGGGGCCGCTCCACCGGATACAAATTTGCAGGAAGCCTTGCAGATGTGCGGATTTGGAACGTAGCCCGCACGCCGGAAGCCATCCAAGCCGACTACAATACGGTACTGAATGGTGATGAACAAGGACTTATCGCTTACTACAAATTAGACACGATCGCCACAGGCAAGGTCTATCCAGCTGTATCCAACAGTGCACCGGGGATCAGCAGCGGATTCGCCGCTCCTGCACTCGCTCCACATACCACTACGCTGACAGACACCACGGCTGCACTCGCCTGGAGCCCGGTCTCCACAGCGACAGCCTACACAGTTACCCGTGATGGTCAAGTGATCTACAGCGGGGCTGATACCATGACAACCGACAAAGATCTCACAGCCGCGACCGCGTACCAATTCGCAGTGACCGCGCAGAACAGCTTTGGCGAAAGCAAGCCAGTGCCTTACTCTGTGACGACCCGTGAAGTGACACTCGCACAGCCTGCTAACTTCTTAGGCACACCAAGCTCCAACAGCGTGGCTCTCACATGGGATGCCGTGACCGATGCGACAGGCTACGTGCTCAAGCGCAACGGCGCTGCCGTTTATACTGGATCAGCCACCACTTTTCACGATCAGAATCTGCTGGCTGATACCGACTATACCTACACACTGGCGGCGACATCTGCCAACGCAGAGAGCCAGCCTGTCTCACTCAACGTCCGTACGACCAGCATTGTTGTGGGACAACCCTCCACCTCTGTTACGATGGATGGCCAAGATGATGAATACCGCTTCACCAACCTTGCTGTCAACACAACAGCAGGCGGCAAAAACACCGTGGAATTCTGGATGAACTGGAACGGCACGAGCAGCCAGATGCCATTCGGCTGGGATACTGGCTACAATCTGGAGTTCGTCGGCGGCTACTTCGGTTTCAACTCTTCTGAAAATAATGTGATGGGTGTCTCTGCCGCTCCGCTGAAAGGCAAGTGGGTACACGTAGCAGCCGTATTCACCAACGGCGTGCCAACCATCGACAATCTTGAACTCTACATCAACGGACAAAAGCAGCCCCTGATCCAAGGGATGGGCACCACCGCCCGTTACGGCAAGTCCGCAACTCCGACCGCATACCTCTCTGGCTGGGGACGCACTACTGGATACAAGTTTGGCGGAAAAGTAGCCAACCTCCGTATCTGGGATCATGCCCGCAGTCAGGCACAGATTCAGAACAGCATCAATCAAGATGTGCTGACTGGCGCATCCGGTCTGATCGGTTCGTGGAATCCGAGCCTGATCGCAACCGGGTCCGTCTATGACCTGGGCGGGGGCAACAACGGGACAGCCAAAGGCTTTACCCAGCCACAGCTCTTCCCGTCCGCAACCGCTCAAGATACCAGCAGCATCACAATCCAATGGTCCAAGATCGCTCCTTCGGAAACCATCCGCTATGTGCTCAAGCGCGACGGCGTACAGGTGTATGAAGGCCAAGACGCATCTTTTACCGACACCCGCTTGGAAGCGAACAAAGAATATGTCTACACCCTGATTGCCAAAGACAGCTTCGGGGAAACAGCTCCATACATCATCAACGCGAAAACAGAAGCATCCCTTGTAGACACACCAACCAATCTGGCAGCAGTCCCTACTGCTAACACCGTCGCTCTCACATGGGATGACGCAGCAGATGAAACTGTCACCTATGCCGTCTACCGCAACGATTCGCCAGTATATGGCGGCGATGCCAACAGCTTCACCGATACCGCCCTCACACCAGAAACCGAGTACACCTATTCCGTGTACGCGAAAAAAGACAGCTACACTAGCGCCCCTGCAACCGTGACGGTGAAAACACTCGAAGCACCCGTGCTTCCGCCAGTGACGCCAACCGGTTTCAAAGCAGAGCCGACAGATACGTCCGTCACCCTCACATGGGATGCACAGAGCAACTCTGCTGCCTATACGCTCTACCGCAATGATGTGGAGATCGTCACAGGTCCGAATACGTCCTACACCGACACCGGCCTGACCGCAGGCACCAGCTACACCTACAAGGTGATTGCAGCCAACAAAGCAGGTCAAAGCCAAGCGGCATCTGTTACCGTCACCACCAAGCTGTCTGCACCTGCCAATCTGCGGATCGGTGAAATCACCACCGATTCGATCGAAGTACTCTGGGATGGACAGCCTGGATTGACCTATGAAATGTATGCCAATGGTCGATCCGTACTTGGCGCCTATACCAACTACCGTAAGCTTACCGACCTGACACACGCTACGACCTATACGATTGAGCTTTATGCAAAACCATCATACAATGGCACCCCAAGCATGCCAGCCAAGATTCAGGCAACGACCCTGACCGCTCCAACACCGGAAGCACCTGCTACTTTCACAGCGGAGGCGACAGACAAGACCGTCAGCCTGAGCTGGCCGAAGGTAGACAATGCGGAATTCTACACGATTACCCGCAATGGCTACAGCCTGTATACGACTTCCAACAATACGACTCTCAGCTATCTAGACACCTCCGTGGCATCGGCTACGACCTACAACTATGCCGTCTATGCCAAGACCAAATTCACGTCCAGTCCAGCTAAGACCGTAACCGTCACTACCAAAGCTGCTCCGACTTCTTTGCCGACAGCACCGACGAACTTCCGAGTAGTCAACACGGCAGCAGGCTCTCTTACTCTCGCATGGGACCCAGTAGCCAATGCCAGCCTCTACATGGTCAAACGCTCCGGCTACATCAATGAAGAATGGAGCGGCCAAGAGACGCAGTATGTTAACAAGACCTTTAATCCTGGCACCACTTATACGTTTGAGGTCTATGCCAAAAACGGTCTGGGAACCAGCCAACCTTCTGCCAAACTATCTGTAACCGTGACGACACCTCCTCCGCTCCCGGCTCCAACCAACCTGCAAGCTACTGAAGTCACCGACCTGCAGGTAAAACTGAGCTGGAATCAAGTACCAGGTGCACAGTACTACCGCATCTACCGCAACGGTACCTCCCTCGGATGGACAACAGGTGCAACAGCGACTACCTACACAGACAGCACAGCCAAACCAGAAACCCAATACACCTACACCGTCTACTCCGAGCATTTTAATGTGAAGAGTGCGACAGCAGCTTCTGTGACGGTCAAAACACTGTACCCAACGGTTCCATATCCGAAGCCAATCACCAACCTCAAGGCAACCCCTACCCACAACACCATGACACTCACATGGACAGCGGGTGCGAATGCCCAGAAGTATGACATCTACCGCGGTAATGCGTACTATCAAACCGTCTACAACGGCACAACCTTTACCGATTACAACCTGGTTGCAGACAAAGCATATCTCTATGGCGTAGAAGCATCCAACGTCTCTGGCAACAGTACCCGTGTCAGCCTGACTGTACGCACACTGCCTGCCCCAGTGACGGCCCCTGCTACACCGACCAACTTTACTGCCACCACCACGGAATACGATGCGACACTCTCTTGGAGCGCAGTAACCGGTGCGACCTCTTACGATCTCAAGCGCGATGGCGTCACGATTGCAAGCGGTCTGACTGCCACCAGCTACGCTGACAAGAACCTGACACCGGCCACAACCTATGTCTACACCGTTGTCGCCAAAAACAGCGGCGGCGCAAGCCAGCCAACCACACTCAACGTGACGACCAAAGCATTGCCACCAGCAACAGAACCACCTGGAACACCTGCTAATTTCAAAGTAACAACCACCACGACATCTACCGCCACCTTCACATGGGATGCCGCCACCCAAGCCAAAACCTATGAACTCAAGCGCGACGGTAAAGTCGTATACAGTGGAAATGCCCTGACCTTCATGGACACAGGCTTAACCTCTGACTACTCGTACAACTACACGCTCTCTGCGGTCAATGAACTGGGCAGCAGTACCCCGATTCCGCTTCGTGTAACCACCCAGGTCTCCATCCATATCCCGCCTGCTCCACCGACTGGCGTTACCACAGATGCTACTGATACAAGCATCATCTTCAAATGGAACCCTGCGGTAAGTGACAACTGGACCTATAAAATAGAGCGCAAAGAACTGAACGGCACAACCGTCACCACCGTTGTCGAAGGTCTGAAAGCAGCTGGCTACACAGATGCGGGACTGAAAGCCAACACCACTTATGTCTACTATCTGTACATTCACAACGGCTATCAGGACAGCGCTCCGCTGGAAGTAACGATAACCACCAAAGCACCTGTCATCGCAGCTCCATCCGGACTCAAAGCCACAGCAACCAATGACGGGATCCTCCTGACTTGGGACAAATCTTCCTTTGGCGCCGGATACTTTCTGACAGCCATGCAAGGCTCTGGCGGCTACAGCGTAGTGCTGGAATCTGATGCAACCAGCTTTTTGGATACCAATGTCATTCCAGGCCTGACATATACCTACACGCTCGAGTACATCTTTCAAGACGACGAAGGCCCGTACCCGGCTGCTACCGTTACCGCGACAGCCATTGAGCCTGTAGACAACACACCTGCTCCTACCAGCTTCCACGCACAAGCCACCAATGATGGCATTCTGCTGACTTGGGATAAACCTCCGTTTAACGCCAGATACTTTCTGTCAGCTATGATAGATGGCACTGGCTACAGCATGGAGCTGGAGTATGATCAGACGAGCTTTTTGGATAAGTATGTCACTCCGGGTCTGACCTACACCTACACGCTGGAGTACATCATCGAAGGCACCGAAACTCGTCCTCCTGTCTCAACCGTAACTGCGACCGCCGTAGGACCTGTCAAATCTACGGTGGGTTCTGAACCGACCGCTGCTTCTGAAGAGAACGCATCTGAAACGGTACCGGCTACGACTCCATCTACCCGGTAACCAACTCTTTTTGACAGCAAGATGATCTTCCGCATCACCAAAAGCCCCCTGCACTGCCAGCTACGGCGCAGGGGGCTTCCTTTCAACGCAAAACCCCCTGAACGGTTCCATCCTTCGCTCAGGGGGTTTTGCATTTTATTGGAGATCTCTGTTAATCAATCGTTGACGTAGCGATTTCTTTTTTTGCGAGTGTCAGTTCTTTTTGCTTTTTCGGGAGGTCGTAAGTATGAATGATCGGCTTTTCTGGGACTTCCGGCCATTTGTACGTATGAACGATTCCTTTGAAGGTGCGCTTGATCTCTTCCACAGGGATAATTCTCTCTTTTTCATTGAGAATCGCTTCGAGGTCTTTGAGCATCTCTTGCATGCCGCTGTAGGTCAGATCAGAAGATTTACCGACAAAAATCCGGTTGTGCTGGGTCGCCTGTGTGCCTTCTTCCTTGGTGAGAATCTCTTCGAACAGCTTCTCACCCGGACGAATGCCAGAGTAGACAATCTTGATATCTTTTTCCGGCTCCAGACCGGACAGACGGATCAGGTCGCGGGCGAGGTCGGAGATTTTGACCGGTTTGCCCATGTCGAGGATGAACACCTCACCACCATCCGCCAATGCACCCGCTTGGATGACGAGCTGCACGGCTTCCGGAATCGTCATAAAATAACGGATCATATCAGGATGCGTAACCGTCACCGGGCCACCCGCATCAATCTGCTTCTTAAACAGCGGGATGACGGAGCCGCGGCTTCCCAGCACGTTGCCGAAGCGGACTGCGACGAACTTGGTATTGCTGATCTTATCCAGGCTCTGTACGATCATCTCGGCGATCCGCTTGGTCACACCCATCACGCTCGTCGGGTTGACGGCCTTGTCGGTGGAGATCATGACGAAGTGGGAGCAGGAGAATTCATGCGCACACTCGGCGACATTTTTGGTTCCGTAGACGTTGTTCTTGATCGCTTCGAGCGGGTTGGCTTCCATCAGAGGCACGTGCTTGTGGGCAGCTGCGTGGAATACCACACTCGGACCATAAGTAGCAAAAATCTCTCTCATCCGCCGGCGGTCTTGGATGTCTGCGATCAGAGACGTGATCTTCATCTGCGGGAACTTGTTGCGAAGCTCCATCTCAATCGAGTAGATACTGTTCTCGCCGTGACCGAGCAGGAGCAGTTCTTTTGGCCGGAAAGGGGAAATCTGGCGGGTCAGCTCAGAACCGATCGAGCCGCCTGCACCTGTGACCAACACGACTTGGTCGGTTACGTAGTCAGCGATTCCTTTGAGGTCGACTTCCACTGGGTCGCGGCCCAGCAGGTCTTCCACGTTGACATCGCGGATATGGTTGACAGAGACATTACCCAAGATAATATCGCTGACGCGCGGGAAAATCTTGATTTGGGCACTCGTCTCTTTGCAGATATTGATGATTTTGGCGATTTCCTCACGCGGTGCTGACGGAATCGCAATGATGATAGTGTCGACGTCCTTTTCCTTGACGAGGCGCTGGATATCGTCACGGGAACCGATCACAGGCACTCCGATGACATTGAGGTGTAGCTTGCGCGGGTCGTCATCGATCAGACCGACGATGAAATGCTCGCTTTGGGTGGAGCCGCGCATTTCTCTGACGACAACCGCTCCGGCATTGCCTGCACCGATGATCAGGGCGCGTTTTTGGCGGACGCTCTTCTTTTGATAGGAGTCATGGATGATCCGCCAGATGAAGCGGGAGCCACCCGTACCGATGATCAGCATCGCCCAGATCATCAGAAAGACAGAGAGGGGAACGACCACTTCAACATCGAGGAACCGAAGCCCGACATGAAACAGGCAGTTGAACAGCATGCCAAGCGTCACCGCCCGGATGATCGAGACCAATTCACCAATACCCGCATACTGCCAGACACGACTATACAGATTATAAAAATGAAAGGATACCAGGGTAATCAGAAACGTACTGGCCAATACGTAGGGCATTCCAGATAAGAATTGCCGGGGGATATCCCCGTCAAATCTCAGGAGGTAACTGATATACACCGATAGAAATACGATGCCTGCATCGACCGGCATAAACGCAAGCATCCTTTGCTTGTAATTCATGTTAAAACCTCCTAACGCTTCTCGACCAAAACAAGATTATTTGTTGACGGCTTGAATAAAAGCATCGATCACTCGAGTCTGCTGGGACTCTGTCAGGCTCGAACCGGACGGCAGACAAAGACCGGTGTGAAACAGGCGCTCCGATACGCTCTCTTCCGGCTGGTGCGGGTAGTAGGTGCAGCCTTCAAACAGGGGCTGCAGATGAAGCGGCTTCCAGACCGGACGTGCCTCGATGTTGGCTTCTGCCAAGGCATCGACGATCTCAACTGCAGATACTCCTGTCTGTGCCTCATCAACAGTCAGGGTCGTCAGCCAGCGTGTGTGACGGCCGAATTCCGCTTCCGGCATGAAGGCAAGACCCGGTACCTGTGACAACTCTTCCACATAACGGTCAAAGATAGCCCGGCGGATCGCGATGCGCTCTTCGAGGATCTCCAGCTGCGCACGCCCGATGCCAGCCAAGACATTGCTCAAGCGGTAGTTGTAGCCGATCTCGCTGTGTTGGTAGTGGCGTGCCTGATCACGGGACTGTGTCGCCCAGTGACGAGCCTTGTGCAGAGCATCCAGATCGTCAGAGACGATCATGCCGCCGCCAGAGGTGGTGATGATCTTATTGCCGTTGAAAGAGAAAATCCCGAACTTGCCGATCGAGCCGCTTCCCTTGCCTTTGTACGTAGTACCCAGTGCCTCTGCTGCGTCCTCGATGATCGGTACCCCGTAGCGGTCACAGATCGCTTTGATCGGGTCCATGTCAGCGCTTTGACCGTAGAGCGAAACTACGATGACCGCTTTTGGTAAATGCCCGTTCTGCTCTGCTTCTTGGAAGGCACGCTCCAACGCAAGCGGAGACATATTCCACGTCTCTGGTTCCGAATCGATGAAAACAGGCTCTGCACCCTCATAGAGGATCGGGTTGGCGGTAGCCACGAAGGTGAGACTGGAGCAAAAGACCTTATCCCCCTGTTTTACCCCAAGAAGACGTAGTGCTAAATGAATACCTGCCGTACCAGAACTTAGTGCCAAAGCACCATTACTTCCTACATACCCTGCTAATTCCCTTTCGAAACCTTCCACATGCGGACCCAGAGGAGCAATCCAGTTGGTTGCGAATGCTTCCGCGATGTATTGTTGTTCACGTTCTCCCATATGTGGCGGGGAAAGATAAATGCGTTCCGTATGATTGCCCATCCTCTTCACTCTCTTTCCATCTTCGAAAATTTAATCGGTTTGGCTGGTACGCCTACTGCGGTGCAATAAGCAGGCAAGGATCTGGTTACGACCGCGCCTGCACCGACGACCGTTGCTTCGCCGATTTCCACAGATGGGATCACGGCGCATCCTGTACCGATATCTGCTGCTTCTCTGATTGTGACATTGCCGGAGAGATTGCATCCTGGCAGGATCGTCGCAAAATTCTCCAGCTTCGAGTCATGACCGATCGTGCAGCCATAATTGATGATCACATGCTCTCCAATGCTGATATTGGTCGTCACCACACTATTCGCGGCAATCATCGTGCCTGCCCCAATCACGGTCTCATCCCCGATCACAGCGGTGGGATGGATCAGTGTAGCGTAAGTAAGCTGTGGATATGTTTCTCTCAGACGGGCGATCATTCTTCGCCGCACCTGCGAATTGCCGATGGCGACGATGAATTGTGCCCGGTTGTATGTGGATTGATTCAGTAGCTCATCAAGCGGGCCGAGCACAGGAAAGCCGTTTTGGATGCTCCCCTGTAACGCAGGGTTGTCATCCACATAACCGAGCAATTCCCAGGTGGGCTGAACACGATTGAGGTCTTTGACCAGTTGGGCCGTCTCTCTCGCGTGACCGCCTGCCCCGATGATTATCAGTTCAGCCATTGATGCTTCGCTCCTCACTACCCATGAATTCGGTCATCGTGGCTTGCCCGCTTTGGCTGATATCCTTGGCTCCGACCACCTTGAGCACCGTCATCACCAAAATTTTGATATCCAGCCAAAACGACTGATGATCCACGTACCAGACATCAAGCGCAAACTTTTCTTCCCATGTGATCGCATTGCGTCCATTCACCTGCGCCCAGCCGGTAATGCCCGGCCGGACCTCATGACGGCGGGCCTGCTCAGGTGTGTAGCGATCGAGATACTGCATCAAAAGCGGGCGCGGCCCCACCAGACTCAAGTCGCCCTTGACCACGTTAAACAATTGCGGCAGTTCATCCAAGCTGAACTTGCGCAGCATCTTGCCCAGTGTGGTCAGACGTACCTCGTCGGGCAGCAGATTCCCCGCTGCATCCCGCTGATCCGTCATCGTGCGGAATTTATAGATATAAAATGGTTTCCCGTGAAGTCCCGGACGCATCTGTGTAAACAGTACCGGACTGCCGATGCGTGTTCGGATCAAAAGCGCGGTCACCAAAAGGACAGGCCATAGCAAAAGCAACAGTATGAGTGCAACAGACAGATCAAATAACCGCTTCATGACGCTCAACCTCTTGTAAAATCGTTCGATAGGCGGCAAGTACATCCCTCGCCGTTTTGTTTACGTCAAGCTCCCGTACGGCCAGCTCACGTCCCTGTGCAGCACGGCGTTGTGCCTCGGCAGGGTCAGAGAGTGCCTCGATAATCGCTTGCGCCAATTTTTCTTCGTCACGGGGTGGAACGAGCCAGCCTGTTTCTCCGTCATATACAATATCAGGAAATCCACCGATATTGGTGGCAATCGTCGGCACACCTGCGAGCAGGGATTCCGCCGCTCCGCCGAGATTCTCTGAGAGGGACGGGTGAGCCACTGCATCCAGATCCCGATAGATTTGGCCCACATCACTGCGGAAGCCAGTGAAGATGATGCTGTCACCACAGTGGGTTTTCGCCAGCTCCTGAAGCTTTTGCTCATAGGAGTGGGCATTGCCCCAAGGCCCGCCGACGATCACACCGCGTGCTTGCGGCATGACCTCTAGGACTTTTTTCATAGCCATGATAAACGTTTCGTGTCCCTTTAACCCAACGAACTGACCGAGATAGGTCTTGGGTTTATACATATAGGCAACCATGCCGACCACTGGTGTCTCATCTCCAATGTTATACTCGGTGCGGAGAAGATTGGTTCTCTGTTCAACGAATTGACTTATTTTGGTACCGTACAGGGCCTTGTGGACACGCTCTGCCGGAATACCCATCGAGCGGTATTTGTCACAGGTCCATTGGCATGACCCCATCCAATGATCCTGCTCGGTCGCCAGCAGCTTGTCGATGAAGCCGTATGGGCCTTGCTCCAGATGCAGGGGGCCCGGTACTTGGAACAGACGCGGAATCTTCACGTTGTTGCGAAGCGCCAGTCTCATCAGGTACGTGGTGCCGACAAAATGGCTGTGGATAATGTCTGGCTTGACAGTCGCAACCACCTGGCGTAGCTGCTTCATCACGCGTGGCAGCGTCCATGGGCGGCGTACTGGCAGATCGAATTGACCGGGGATGACCTCCACGCCAAGCGCCCGGTACTGATCGGCGATCTTGCCTTTGCCGGTCGGCAGTGTGACCGCCACCTCGACACCCTCACTGCGCAGGACTTCGATCTGACGCAATGCCCACATCGCTCCTGTTTCGGTTTTGAGTAGATGCAAGACTTTCATTTACAGTCTCCAGATCGAGATATTTTGAGGTGCTTGGGTCACGTCCAGCACGCTTTTTACGTCGGCGACGATGCCTTTGCCGTCTTGCAGGAGGTTCTCGATGAGTTCCCAGCCGCGCTCCAGATAAGCTTGGTGTGGAACCGCGTAGATCACCGCTTGGGCTGGCTTGAGTTCTTCCAGCGGGGTCAGGGTCAGGCCGTATTCATGCTGGGCTTCTTCGGCATCAGCAAGCGCATCTGTGACTTGTACGTCGATCCCGAATTCTTTGAGCTCGGAGATGATGTCGACGACCTTGGTGTTGCGGATGTCGGTTACATTTTCCTTGAAGGTCAGACCGAGTACGGTGACACGGCAGCCTTGGATGGTAGAGCCTTGGAGAATCATCTGTTTGACCACGGAGGTGGCGATGAAGTTGGCGATGCTGTCATTGATGCGGCGTCCTGCGAGGATTACCTCTGGGTGGTAGCCGACACTTGCTGCTTTATGGGTCAGGTAGTAGGGGTCTACGCCGATGCAGTGACCACCTACAAGACCTGGGTTGAATTTAAGGAAGTTCCATTTGGTGCCCGCTGCCTTGAGCACTTCGCGGGTATCGATGCCCAGACGGTCAAAAATCAGTGCCAGCTCGTTGACGAGTGCGATATTGATGTCGCGTTGGGTGTTCTCGATAACTTTGGCTGCTTCGGCTACCTTGATGCTTGGCGCACGGTATACGCCTGCCTCGACGACAGAGCCGTATACATCTGCCACCACGTCGAGGGTTGCCGCGTCTTGACCGGATACGACCTTGGTGATTTTGGTGAAGGTATGCTCCTTATCACCCGGATTGATCCGCTCAGGGGAGTAGCCGATGAAGAAATCTTGGCCGCCTACAAGCCCGGAGAATTTCTCTAGGATCGGCAGGCAGACTTCCTCTGTCGCACCCGGATAAACAGTAGATTCATAGACAACGATCGTACCTGGCTTAAGCACCTTCCCGACGGTCTCGGAGGCTTTGCGCAGAGCGGTCATATCCGGATTTTTTGCTTCGTCAATCGGGGTCGGTACCGCTACGATGATAAAGTCGCAATCACCCAGACGCTCTGGATTGCTGGTATATTCGATGCTGGCTTTCGCCAATTCTTCCGCACTCAGCTCACCTGTGTAGTCGATGTGCTGTTTGAGTGTATCAATACGGTGCTCGTTGATGTCAAAACCAACGATCTGATGCTTTTCACCAAATGCAACAGCGACAGGAAGACCTACATATCCAAGACCTACGACTCCAATAGTACGATTCATCGTTTATGCCCTCCCGTAAAATGATTGATACCAGTCAACGAATTTGCCGATCCCGTCTTCAATCGATGTCACCGGCTTGAAGCCTACATCGTTCATCAGGTCGTCTACATCTGCATACGTGGCCGGTACGTCGCCTGCCTGCAGCGGCAAGAATTCCTTGATCGCTTCTTTGCCCAGTTTGTCTTCGAGTACATTGATGAATTTCATCAGCTGCACCGGGTTGTTGTTGCCGATGTTGTAGATTTTATACGGCGCATAGCTGGTTCCTGGGTCTGGAGCATCTCCTGTCCAGAGCGGGTTCGGTGCTGCTTTCTTTTTCAACAGGCGGGCAATCCCTTCGACGATATCGTCTACAAAGGTAAAGTCGCGCTGCATCAGACCGTTGTTGAAGACTTGGATAGGTTTACCTTCGAGAATTGCCTTGGTAAAGAGGAAAAGTGCCATGTCAGGACGACCCCATGGACCATAGACAGTGAAGAAACGCAGGCCCGTCGTCGGCAGTCCGTACAGGTGGCTATAGGTATGTGCCATCAGCTCGTTGGATTTTTTGGTTGCGGCATAGAGGCTGACCGGGTGATCCACATTGTGATGGACGGAGAATGGCATCTTGGTGTTGGCTCCATAGACAGAGCTGGAGGAAGCATAGATCAGGTGGCCGACTTGATTGTGGCGGCAAGCTTCCAGAATGTTCATAAAACCGACGATATTGGCGTCGATATAAGCGCGTGGGTTGACGAGGCTGTAGCGTACGCCTGCCTGTGCCGCCAAGTTGATCACGGTGTCAAACTTGTGCTCGGCAAAAATCGCATTGATCGCTTCCGCGTCTTCAAGGTTCATCTGGTAAAAGGTGAAGCCCGGCTTCTCCTGCAGCTGTGCGAGACGCGCTTTTTTCAGGTTAACGTCATAGTAGTCGTTGAGATTATCAAGACCATGGACTTCGTAGCCTTCTGCGAGAAGTCGATTGGAGAGATGAAATCCGATAAAACCGGCGCTTCCTGTTATAAATACTTTTCCTGGTTGTGTCATGCTTTCTCCACCATCCTTTGGGTTCCTATCGTTCTGTTTTTAGGGGAGGCCATATCGGCCAGATAGGTATAGAAGTTTGTACGCCGTTCATTTAAGAGAGCGGCTTTATATTTTTGGGCTTTTAGCAGATTTTCTTGGGCCAGCCGCTTCATCCGGGCTGTGTCAGACAAGACCTCGATCAGCTTGGTGGCCAAGGCATCTGCGTCGCGCGGCGGTACCATCTCAGACGGCTCCATCAGCTCTGGAATCCCGCCGACATCTGTCGCCACACACGGCAGTCCTCTCGCCATCGCTTCGATCAGCGCGCGAGGCAGTCCCTCTACCAGTGACGGGAGGATGAACAGATCAGCACGGTCCAGTTCCTCTCTGACCGCCTGAGCGCCGGGCAGCATCCCTAAAAAGGTGACATGCTCTCGCATATCCAGCTGCTCACAGACCGCCTCGAACTCGGGACGGCAGCGACCGTCTCCGGCTAGCACGAGATGTACGTCCAGTCCATGATCACGGCATTTTCGTACCGCGCGAATCTGGATGTCCTGCCCCTTGTAGAGCGTCTCCATGCTGCCAGCGTTGAAGATGCGCAGCGGCTTGGCGAATTCCGTCTTCGGCTCCGTCACATACGCCTCATCGAACAGCTCGATCGAAGAATAATGCGTCTGATACGGCTTGCTGCCGTCTGGATTACCCGCCCGCACCGGATAGCGGCGCTGCAGAGTATGCTCGGTGACATAGGCGACTGCGTCTGCCTGCCTGCACTGCTTCTTGAGGCCGAGCGTCCCCATCACACGGGCGAGGGGACGGGCGATGCTTTTGACCGTGCCTGGTGCAAGCGAATCCCACGGGTCTCCCACTACTTCTAGTCCGATCGGGATCTGACGGGAGCGGAGCGCTTTCCATGCGAAGGTGGCGATGGCTCCCGGCACACGCAGGATCGCAACATCACACTCGGTCGCGATCTCGCGGATCATCTGCTTAATCACTGGCATCGTCTTGAGCATCTGCCATGGCCCGACATAGTTAGGCAGACAGCAGAACTCGACGCGGTCACCACTGGCTGGCTTCCATTTTGGCTTGGCTTCTGCCACGTCCTGCACGCGGGCCAGCACGATGATGGATGCGTACACCTTGAGGTATCGTTGCCAGAACGCGTAGCTCACCACCGAATCATTGTAGATGGTGCCGTCCGGCGTTCGGTAAAAATGGGCTTCCAGTGCGATTAATGCTTTCATGTCTGTAGCTCCTTCGCTCCGGATTTGTTGCTGCTTTGCCTGATGATCTGGATCATGAGACCGACCGTAAACAAGATGCCCACCATCAGAATCTGTCCAGGCACAAACGAAAATCCGTTGCGGATATTATTAATCAGTACAGCCGTGATGCCCCCGACAAAGGCCAGCGTGCTGTTATTCGGTGCATGGTCGCCCAAGGTGACGAGGAAAGCCCCGATCAAAGCAGGTACGATCATCACCCCAGCCAAGCCAAAGTTATAGTAAGCTTCCGCCAGCACCGAATATCCCTGTGTCGGTGTCCTGTCGCGCAGGATGTACTTATTGTCGATGATGCTTGGGCGTTCATAGAAGGGAATTGCTAAGCCCAAGAGCCGTTTGACCGGCAGGGTGTAGGTCTTGCCTTGCCCGTGGTTCTCGCCTTCCTTGATCCAGCCCACTGTCACGACGAACGGGCGTAAGGTATAGCCGATCTCGACGAATGGATCTGTGAAGCTGAGACTGATTTCGCTGACGTCCAGATCATCCTTTGCCGTGGTCCGTGTCTCAGAGATGATCGGAATGATCACGAAGAAGGCAATCAACCCGATCAGCACCAGCTTCATATTGATCTTAAAGCCACGATTGAGCAGAATCGCCATGCCTGCTGCTGACGGATACATCACTTCTCCCCGATTCCCGGTCAGCATCAACAGCCCCGCCGATATGGCAAACATGATCCCGCCGATCTTCAACTGCTTGCGGTCTGCGGTCGCCAGCATAAAGTCAATCCCCACCGCAAAGAAAAACAGAATCCAGACGTACTCCGGCAGCTTTTCCAGCGCCTCCCAGTAGTCCATATAGGAGCCAAACAGCGGCAGACGCCCCGTCCCGAACGAGAAGACCAGATAAAAGCTGACAATCGCCAAAAGAGTGATCCCCATCGCAAAAATACCGGGGTGACCTTTTTCGTCGATGGTTTTCAGGTCTCTCTTTTTGTTCTTCTGCAGGAAGCTGGTGAAGTTGGCCCCGAGGGAAAAGCAGGCAATCCCGATCCCGGACAATGCCACTGTATAGGGGCGGTAATCCGAACGTACCCACCACAGCATGTGTTCCTGTATACTGTCCAACGCATGGGGGTCAATCAAGTCAGACAACACCGTACCTAAGTGTGCAAGCGTCAAATATAATCCATAAATTCCCACAAACCCAATAAAATTAATATGGGGGTTCAATCCAATCAGCAGCATGCTCAAGAACCCCGAGCATCCCGCCAAGATCGTCACTGTGTCCCAATTCCACTCCGGTTCAATCACCACATAGTAGACGAGGCACATGATAACCAGCACAAGCAGATAGCAGACGAAATATCGAAATAAGCGCCTCAACGTCATCATCTGTTATCCCCCGCTTTCCTTTTACATCTGAATCCATACAGCGGTATGACTTCGCAAGCAATTTTCGATGGAAAATTCGCTCACCTCAAATTGTTCAAGCGCCTCCGTGCGGGTCATCTTCCCCGCTTCTTCGGCGAGAATCCGGCTGATCCGCTCTGCCCAGACCTGATCGCTCTCGGCAAGCGGCAGACAGTGTACATACGGCAATCTCTGCGCGATCTCCAGCGTCCCTGGGATATCACTGCCAAGCACCGGCAGACCTGCTGCACGGGCTTCCAGCACCACGCCGGGCAACCCCTCCCACAGTGAGGGGAGAAGCAGCATATCGGCTGCCATCATCAGACGGGGGACATCCTGACGCTGTCCTACGAGCGTGACCCGGTCTGTGATCTGGTGCTTGGCGATCAGGGCACGTACTTGCTGTTCGCGCTGATTGCCCCCTTTTCCGACCAAAAGCAGGTGAGCCTGCGGCAAGAGCTTGGCAGTGGCCGCGAAGAGCTCGATCAAGCGCAGATGATTCTTCGCCTCTGTGTCCATCCGTCCTACATGGATGATCAATTGGGCCTCTTCTGCGATCCCAAGCTCTTGGCGCACAGCATGCCGCTCTGGTGCTGCACGGAATGGCAGAAGATCCACACCATTGTAAATCACCTGACAACGCGGGTCGGCTTTCCAATCCTTACGCCATGAGCTGACCATCGCCCCTTCGTTGACGGAGAGAATCTGTGTCGCATGGCGGTTGATCAGCTGCTTCATCACACGGGTCTGTACCTTGCGGCGAAGCGTCTGGGCTTGACCGCTTGCGGTGCTGCGAAAATGAGCGATTCGCCCCTTCACCCCTGCCCGTGCGGCCAGCCACAGAATCAAGCCGGAGAAATGATGCACATGCGAATGCACCACATCATACCTGCCTGTTTGGAGAAGTGCCTGAAAACGCGCAGGAAATGACAGCCCCAGCCCGCACAGATGCACTTCTCCCCCCATCTGTCTGATCTCCTCATCCAGTACGCCCGGCTGTCCGGACAGCGCACAGAACTCGAACTGATACGCCGAACGGTCGATGTTGCGCATGAGATCGAGCGTCCGCATCTCCGCACCGCCGCGATTCATCCCACCGAAAATATGTAAAATACGCTTCGGCTTCTTATCCACGCTCTCCTCACCTCCGTCGGCTTTATTTCATGAATGTGTTGATTAAATACTCTTTCTTCTGATCATGGTTCATCGAGCGGATATGGGTAGCTTTTTTCTCCACCTTGGCCCAGTAATCTTCTACCGTACCGATTACCTTGGCCGGCATCCCTACTGCGACAGAACCGCTTGGTATATCGCGTGTGACCACGGCACCTGCGCCGATCACACAGTTATCGCCGATGGTTACCCCCGGCATAATAATCGAGTTGACTCCGATGAATACGTTGTTGCCGACGCGGATTGGGCCGAACACATCGATATCTGGATGCTGTTCACGAAATACCCAGACCCCGCCGTCGTGTGTGATGAATTTCACATCGCTGGTCACAGTCACATGATCCCCGAGCGATACCAGAAACGGCTCCGAGCCAAACGTGGAATCGGTCAAGGCGTAAATGCGGCATCTGTCACCAATCTTCACCCCGATGGAGCGGCTGTAGCCGATGGGGTCTTGTTTCATTTTATAAAGTTTGATCAGTCGCTTCATTACGCCGAGCAGCAAGATAACGCGCCCCTTCCTTTTTCCACGTATACCACACAACGATGAGATACCCGAGCCCTAAGCTCAGTTCACAGCCAAACAAAGACCATGCCGCCCCTTTGAGTCCAAATGCGGCGATGGCGAAGGTAGAGAGCACCAGCACCACCAGATTGCTGATAAGATTGATAGGTGCCTGCACCTTGTATTTTTGCATCGCACCAAGCGCCGTCCCTACAAAAACGAAGGAATAGGTCACGGCTCCGGTCATCATCAGGATGACGAAGATGTCAGCCTGCTGTGCGTATTCCGCCCCATAGATCAGGGTGAGGATCTCTGCCCCGAAAAAATAAGTGACGATCACACCCGCAAGTCCAAGCCCGATGCCCATCGCGACCAGCTTTGCCAACAGTCGGAAGAATCCGGACATATTGCCCGTCTGGTACAGCTTCGCCAGACGCGGGCTGGCTGACTGCCCCAGCGCATTGATCACGGTATTACCGACGACCAAGAGATAGGCCATTGCTGCGAATATCCCCAATGCATGCTCCCCCAAATGATTTTGGATGAAATAGCGCGGGATATTAGTGTTGAGGGAGTTGATCATGACGGCAAAGCCTAATGGCAAGGCAACCCAAGCCAAATTTAGGATTTTAGTCATGCTCCAGCTAAATTTTACATCAAGATCGAGCTGTTTACCAGTCCTAAAGTCACAGAAAAAGAAAACTAGACCCCATACTAAAGTCATACCAACCACAGCCCAGACCAGACTTTTCGTCAGATACAGGACTATGGTCAGTATGATAAAAGAAAGAATTCCTCTCAAAATCATCGATTTGGCAATCGTGTTAAACAGCAACCGTTTTTGGAATTGTCCATGATAGATATCGCTGAAGGATTCGAACGCTTTGGCCACCGCCATCACCAGAACGACCAGCATCGTCTCCCAGGTGTAGCCCGATACGAGCGTAATCCCAGCAATCACCAGCATCGCTACCATCGTGGTGATGACCCGCAGATTGGCATATTCGGAGAAGCTGTACTCCTCTTTGGCATCTGTCACCTGCACGGTCCGAAGCTTCAGGTTGGCCAGCAGGATGACCGGCGAGCAGATCGCCAGTGCCAGGGAGAACCGCCCGACTGTCTCAGGCGTCCCCAGCCTCGCCAGCATCACCAGGATCCCCCACTGTGTAGCGGCATAGATGAGATTGGAGAGGAGCGTCCATGAGAAATCCTTCACGATTGATACTGATTGACCTGACTTCACATCTGATTCCTCTCTCTCGTTCCTAACTTTCCATGAGCAGCATTTCGGGATGAGACCCTAATATTTGAACCAATACCCGACCATCTTGGCGTACTCGCCCATGGTCAGAAATCGGCTAAGAGAGGTCTCCCACCAGCGCTCCGCCGTAAAATTCGGCGATTTGGAGCTCACATACGTCAGCTCAATCCCTGTATCCTGATACACCCGCTCAAAAATATAACGTGTCCGGCGCATATGATAATCACTCGTCACGACCAGAGCAGACTTGAACTTATGCTGAATCATCAGCTCTTTGGAGTTGGTGGCATTGGCATAGGTGCTGTCTGCCTTCCACTCAGGGATCACCTGGCTCTCTGGTACGCCGTGATTGACAGCACCGCGCACGGTCAGGGCATTTTCACTGGCATTGGTCAGCAGCACGTAGGGGGCATATCCTTCCCGATACAAGCGTGCCCCATCCTCCAGCCGTCCCAGATCACCACTGAGAATAATGATCGTGTCTGCCTTCTTCGGCTGCTCGCTTTGGATCACCAGCCAATTCCCTGCCTGATAAAAGAAAAAACCAGCAAGCGCCAACAGGGATAAGGCCGTCAATCCAATGATCTTGCGGGTCGTTGACTTCTTCTCTTGCCTCGATCGTTTTATCCTGTCGCTTCTGGTTTCCACTAATGCGTACACTCCTTAGCTTTTGTAGACAAATCGTGTTGTGCTGTTTTTCGGGTGGTTGAGTACAATCCCGATGATCTTGCCGTTTACCATCCTGATGACATCTTTGGCCTTCGTGAGGATCTCCCGGTTAGTCTTGCCCGACTGGATGATCATCAGCACTCCATCCACAATCGGAGCAAGCGTCTGTGCGTCAGAGACCGAGATGATCGGAGGAGCATCGATCAGTATATAATCGTACTCTTCACGCAGATCTGTCAGCAAATCCGCCATCCGGTTAGAGGTGAGCAGTTCCTGGCTATGCACGACAGGCCCGGAGGTGATGACGGACAGATTATTCACATTGGTTTTTTGGGTCACCTGCTTTGGTGTCTGAATTTCAGCCAGCAGCAGGTTGGTTAAGCCACGCTGATTGTTCATGCGGAAAAATTGGTGGATGCGCGGATTGCGCAAGTCGGCATCAACCAGCAGCACTTTTTTTCCGATCTGGGCCAGCGATACGGACAGATTGACTGCTGTAATCGGATTTCCTTTGCCTGGTCCTGGATTGGTCACGAGAATCGTATGAACAGGCTTCTCCAGACTGTATTGCAGGTTGGTGCGCAAGGTGCGGAATGCATCCTGCAGATCATCCTCATTGCCTGTGTGCTGGCTTTTGCGCAGGCCCAGACGGTCTCTTAAGCCGTTTTTCCAGCCAACCATCGGCTTGAGCTTTTTGGTGCTGCGTCTGCTTGGCAAATCGATTGTCACCGCGACCTCCTCCACGACAGCATGCGGGGATTGATCGATATCCATCAAGAGATAGCGTGCCCCCTCTGCTGTCTTGGGAATACTGCCAAGCACGGGTACATCGATGATCATCTCGACATCTTTTTCATCTTCAATCGAATCATTCAGATACGCTAACACGAAAATAATCCCCAGGCTGGTGAAGAATCCAAGGAAGAAGCCCAAGATGATATTCATCTTTTTGTTTGGTTTGATCGGGACGGGATTATCCTGATCGACGGCCAATTCGAGGATTTGGATATTATCCTCGGAGATGAACTGGCTGACCTCTGTCTGGGCCACCTTGGTGATGGTATTGGCAATCTCTACCGCCTTGTGGTAATCCTGATAGGAGACCGTGATCTTGACCACCTGCGAAGTCTTTAGACGGGTGACATTGGTCATCGCCGAAAGCGTGCTTGGTTTTAACTTCAGTTGGATCGAGGCTTGTAATCTCTCGGCAGCCTTTTCCATGATCGGCCGGCTTTTGATGATGACGTTATAGGTGTCCACCAGCTTGGAGTCGCGTTCAATATCGGCGATACTGATCACTTCTGCTGTCTTATCATTATTGCGGCTGATCAATAGCATGGTCGAAGCCTCAAAAGTGGGCTTAATATAATATTGGCTGACAAATGCGATGGTGGATGTAGAGATCAACGTACATACAACGATGATCCACAACCGTCTCTTAATCATGTTAAGGATAGCCTTGATATCCAATTCAGCTACTTTTCTGACTTCCATGTGCGATATTCCTCCGACATTCTTTGAGGATAAAAAACAATTTTGTCCAAAATTAGACGACGAACCTAAAGGTATTGTAACATAGATATCTAAACTTTAGTTTGTGAACAGGTTGTTAATATTCATTTAATTATTGCTTAAAATGGATGTGAAAACCCATTATTAACAGCATTCCCCTATCAAAAACGAAAGGACTGATTATTCATGAAAGTGTTTATCTCTGTGGATATGGAAGGAATTAGCGGAATCGTCGACCCCAGCTACATCAATCCCGATACAGGCAGCAATTATCAGCGCGGGCGGATGTTCATGACCGGTGATGTCAACGCCGCGATTGAAGGCGCATTGGAGGCTGGTGCTACCGAGATCGTCGTTGCTGACAGTCATCACCATCTCAATAATATCCTGATCGAAGAGTTACACCCCTCCGCTAGTCTATTGGCAGGGACTCCCCGTGATTACTCTATGATGCATGGATTGGATGAAACATTTGACGCTGCCATTCTGATCGGCTATCATGCCCGTCATGGTGTGCCGGGTGTGCTTAGCCATACCATGTCTGGCGTAATCAAAAATATGTACATTAACGGTCAAGTCGTCGGTGAGTTCGGCTTCAATGCCGTCTTCGCCGGTCTGACAGGTGTGCCTGTCGTCATGGTCACAGGTGATGACCAGATCGCCGACGAAGCATCCGCACTCATCCCTGGCATCCATACGGCCATCGTCAAAACAGCCACGTCCCGCACCTCTGCTCTCTGCCTGCCGCTTGCCAAAGCCCGCGAGACGATCCGCGAGCAAGCCAAGCTTTCCTTACATAACGCCAAAAACATCCAACCGCTGCTGGCCCAAAAACCGCTGGAGCTGCGCATCGAGTTCTCGCATACCGGCGAAGCCGAGATGGTCTCCATCATTCCTGGGACAACCTATCATGTCGGTACAACCGAGGTGAGCTACATGGCCCGTGATCAGTACGACCTGTATAAAACGATGCGGGCGATGATCAATCTGGCGGGTACGGTATCCTTTTTCTAATCACAGGAACACAGAATCCTCCAAAAAATGAATACCAAAAACCCCGCCGAGCTTTCTGACGACGGGGTTTTTGGTTTCGTGCGGGGTATCGTTGTGCGATTACATCCGTACGACTTTCACTTGTGTATCAAGGGTGCGTGGAATGCGGTTTTTGGTGTCAAACAGGACTGGGGATTCTGCCATTTGGGCGACCAGTTGGCTCCAATCGAGTTGGGTGAATTCTTGCTGCACCGCAGTGAGGAACAGGGCATCCGAGCCTTTGAGCGCTTGCTCCAGTGTCTCCACTTTATGCGTGTAGCTGGAGTGAACGGCTGGGTCGTAGGAGACGACTTCTACTCCTTTTGCCTGAAGCAATGCGATCACATCATGCACCGGGCTGATGCGGTCGTCGTTAGAGAAGTCCTTCATCGCCAGGCCCAGCACAGCTACACGGCTCTCCGCCAGTTGCTTACCTTGGGACTTGAGTGCTTCGTCGAGCATGTTGACGAGCACGGCCGGCACATTATCGTTGATGCCGCGCGCAGTGCCAAGCAGGTTGAGCGGTACGCCCAGCTCGTTGGCTTTTGGCTGGAGATAGTAGAGGGCGTTTGGCAGGCAGTAGCCGCCTACACCAGGGCCTGGGGTCAGCAGGTTGACACGGGTGTGCGTGTTCGCTACCTTGATCAGCTCATAGGTGTCGATGCCGAATGCCTCGGCAAAACGGGCAAACTCTTGCACCATTGCGATATTCACGTCGCGTTGGATATTTTCGATGACTTTGGAAGTTTCCACGATGCGGATGCTGGAGATGGTGATCTCGGTTTCGCTGATAAAGGAGAGCAACTCTTTTCCTTTTTCTGCGCTCGCCTCGTTAATCCCGCCCAGCACGAGCGGCATGTGGATGAACTCTTCAAACGCACGGCCTTCCGCGATGCGCTCAGAGCAATAGGTCAGGTAGAAATCCTCGCCTGCCACAAGTCCACTGATCTCTTCCAAGATCGGCTTGATGACTTCTTCAGTCGTGCCCGGAACGACTGTGCTTCGGACCATGACGGTATCCCCTTTTTTGAGGATCTTCGCGATGGATTCCGCACAGCCTTTGAGCGGGCCGAAGTTTGGATCGCCGTTTTTGACCGGCAGACCTACTGTGATGATATAGTTGTTGACCGTCTCAGCCGCCTCCGCATAGGAAGTGGTCGCGTGAAAACGGTCAGCGGCGAGCTGCTCCTGCATGATCTCACGAAGCAATTTGCCTTTGTATGACTCAAGGTGGTGTGACTGCCCGGCATTGATCTCTTCCACCAGACGTGGACTGACATCGATCCCGACGACTTTAGCCCCTTTCATCGCATAGGTAAGCGCCAGCGGCAAGCCGACGAAGCCAAGTCCCACAACAGCCACGCGAACAGGATGCGTCATAATCGAATTCCCTCTTTCACTGTTTAACATGAATTCGTAAGCTCAGGGTGACCGCCTGCAGCTAGGACAAGTAGTAGACACCCAGGATCATAAAAATCACACAGCAAACGAATAAAATTTTATACAAGGTCTCCACAGTCGGATCCCTCCTCAACATCGGACAATCTCGTTTTACTCAATGCACTATTATACTCGTCCCGTGAAAAAAAAGGTATAGGGTGAAACAAAATGGTCACATCTAAAGACGTTTTTGGGGACGGTTTGGTTGCATAAAAAGGGCTATAAGGTCAGGCTGGCACCGATGACGAACGAAAAACCGACCGACAGGACCATGGAGATCAGGCCGATTGCCCGGTTGTCTTTTTCGATCTCTTCATCAACCTTCATACCAGGGGTCATGAACTCAAAGATAAAATAAGCCACAAGCAAAAGGATAAAGCCGAAAGAGCCGGTCACGAGCGCCCGGCCCAGACTGTCATGCTGCTCGATGGAAAAGCGGAAGATATTGGCGATGCCAAAAATCTTGCCGCCGGTTGCCATCGCAACGGCGATGTTGCCGTTTTTGAGTTCGTGCCAGACACGGTACTTGGTGACCAGCTCAAAGATGGATAAAAACAAGACCATGGCAAGACCTGTCACCGCAAAATAAGCGGCGGTAGCCAGATAGGGGTTGCTCAGCATCATCTTCATGGCTTACTTCAACTCCACGATGGTCGCGCCTACTCCGCCCTCACCCTGTCCGCCGAGACGGAAGGACTTGACGTTGCGGTGACTGCGCAGGTATTCGTGAACCCCTTTGCGCAAGGCACCTGTACCGTTGCCGGTAATAATCGATACGGAGTGGAAGCCTGCGAGCAGTACCTCATCTAAATAGCGGTCGATCTCGCTGATGCCATCCTCGACATTGTAGCCGCGCAGGTCAAGCTCCATTTTCACATCGGTTTTTGCCCGTTTGACGGAGGTGAACTGCTGCACAGGAGGTTTTTGGCTGGCTTCCTTGACGACGTTCATGTCGTCGCGCTTCACTTTCATCTTCATGATGCCGATCTGTACGAGGAATTCCTTGTCATTGACCTTTTCTAAGACGGTACCACGCTGGTTGAACGTGGTGACCATCACCTCGTCGCCTACCTTGATCTGGTGGGCACGGACGGCTTTTGGCTTTTTGACTTTTTCTTTTTCCAGCTCGAGGACTGCATTGCCGAGGCGCTGCTTGGCATCGATTAAGCGGTGTTCCTTGATCTCGACACCTTCGCGGCGCATCTGGCGCAGCTCACGGATGATGTCGTCGGCTTCTTCGCGGGCCAGCTGGACGGCGAGGTGTGCCTCTTCCTCCGCTTTTTCGAGCATGCGGTTCTTCTCTTCGGCGAAGCGCTGGCGCTCCTCTTCGAGCTGACGGCGCAGCTCTTCCGCTTGGCGGCGGAGTGCTTCGGCTTCTTCGCGCTCGCGTTCGGCTGATTTTTTGTTGCGTTCGAGGGAGGCGATCATCACTTCGACTTGGTTGTCTTCTTCGCTGACGGATGAGCGGGCTTTCTCGATGATCTCATCGGGCAAGCCTAGGCGGCGGGCAATGGCGAATGCATTGGAGCGGCCAGGGACACCGACGAGCAGTTTATAGGTAGGACGCAGGGTCTGTACATCGAACTCGACGCTTGCGTTGATCACTTCTTTGCGTTCGTAGGCATAGGCTTTCAGCTCGCTGTAGTGGGTGGTGGCGACAAGACGTGCGCCTTTTTCCAGTACGAAGTCGAGGATGGACATCGCGAGGGCCGCACCTTCTGTCGGGTCTGTACCTGCACCCAGCTCATCGAACAGCACGAGGCTTTTTTCATCCATGTTCTGCAGGATGGAGATGATGTTGACCAGATGGCTGGAGAACGTGGAGAGGCTCTGCTCGATCGACTGTTCGTCACCGATATCGGCGAAGATCGAGGAGAATACGGCCATCTCGCTGTCATCGTCAGCCGGGACCTGCAGACCAGACATGGCCATCAGGGACAAAAGACCGATCGTCTTGATCGTGACGGTCTTACCCCCGGTGTTGGGACCCGTGATGACGATCGCGGTGTAGCTCTGACCCAGCTCGACATCGGTTGGTACGACAACATTCCGGTCGATCAATGGATGGCGGGCGCGTTTGAGGCGGATGAAGCCTGTATCGTTGAGCTTAGGGGTGGTCGCTTTCATGCTGTAGCCGAGGTTGGCTTTGGCGAAGATGAAGTCGATTTCGGCCAAAAGCTCGACGTTTTGCTTCAGCTCTTCTACGTGCTCGCCTACTTTTACGGTAAGCGCATAGAGGATTTTTTCGATCTCGCGCTCTTCACGGATCCGCTGCTCACGGAGCTTGTTGTTCATCTGCACGACAGCTTCTGGCTCGATGAACAGGGTCGCACCTGATGCGGACTGGTCATGGACGATCCCGCCGAAATGCTGGCGGTACTCTTGCTTGACCGGGATGACGTAACGGTCACCACGGATCGTGACGATATTCTCCATCAGCATCTTCTGGATGGAGGTGGAGCGGGTCATGGAATCCAGCTTTTCGCGGATGCGGGATTCGAGGCTGCGGATCTCTTGGCGGATCTGGCGCAGGTCGATGCTGGCTGAATCCATCACATCTCCGTCATCATTAATACAGTTCTTGATCTCCTGCTCCGTCTCACGCAAGCCCTCGATCCCCTCGGCGAGGTACTTAAGGATCGGCAGCTCGTGATTGTCAGCCACATCGAGCAGGAAGTTCTTGAGGCGGCGTCCTGCATAGATGGTGCTCGCGATATCGAGCAGTTCCAACGGGGCAAGCATCGCACCCAGACGGCTACGCTGGATTGGGCCGCGGATGTCACGGATCCCCCCGAGCGGCACATCACCTTTAAGCCGCAGCACTTCGGAGCCTTCATAGGTTGCTTGTTGTGCATGACGCACTTGGTCTATATTGGTAAAAGGAGCAATCTGTCTGCACCATTCTTTACCTAACGTGGAAGAAGCTTTGTCCACTAACAAAGCGACGATTTTATCGTATTCTAACGTTTTCAAAACCCGTTGCTCCACTTGGGTTCCTCCTAACCAAAAAGCATTATCTTTCTATTATACCATGTGACAAGTATTGCTGAACAATTTTTGCGTTGAATCGACAAGCATGATTCACCTATTTTTGCAGAGGATGGGAGGAATGGCAGGATGCCGTACAGATTGGGGAACGGAATGCGGATTCATTACCTGGAATGGGGAGATCAACAGGCACAGCCTGTGGTGCTGATTCACGGCATACAGGGGTGTGCGGCGATCTGGTCAGAGGTGGCAGAAGCATTGGCACAGGCGGGCTATCGCGTCATCGCGCCGGATCTGCGCTGGCATGGGCAGACTTCACCTGATTCAGCCTCGTCGAACGTGGTTATATCTTCTCCAACGGGATATCCTCCCCATACCCCCGTTACGGAAAAGACCCGACCTTATACTGTCACGGCCTACGCCCAAGACGTGATCACCCTGATCGAACAACTCTCCCTGGGTTCCGTCCACCTCGTCGGCCACTCCCTGGGCGCAACGATTGCGTGGGAAGTGGCCACCGCGCGCCAAGACTTGGTGGATCGCCTGGTGATCGAAGACCAGCATCCATGCGCCCGTGACGGCAATCTGTCGTACTGGTTGGATTGGGCGAAGTCGTGGCAGGGGTCTTTTTCATCTTATGAAGAAGGAATCGCTTATCTGCATCAAATCGGACGAAATCCCGCCTGGTGGGGGCCAAGCCTGACCGAAAAAGCAGACGGCAGCTGGGGCTGGGCTTTTGATGTCCAAGCTTTGGTGGAGACCGCCCGGCAGATGCACCAGCAAGACGAATGGGACAGGCTGGCACGGATTCAAGCCCCGGTGCTGCTCATCCGCGGGGAGTGCAGTACACATCTCGCGGCAGATACAGCGGATCAGATGGTGAAGACGATCCCCGATGCTGTACTGGTAACCATCGCTGGTGAGGATCATTGGGTCCATCGGCATGCTCATCCATATGTAGATGTGGTGATCGACTTCTTCTCTTCTGCATCTGTAACGAAGCTGGCGCTTACACTGGAGGCGGAGCAAGATAAGCCCTGAGCCGCTATACACCGCGTCTTACAGGCCCTTTCAATGATTTGGCACGCCAATCCTTACATACTCCCTCCCTCTTTTGCACATGGTATGAAAAGCCCCCAAGAAAAAAGGAGGAGATACGAGATGACGATTATCCGTCATATCATCCGTTTTGTTGTCGCGGCCCTCGTTTTGATGTTGGTTGGTTTCTTGGTACCAGGATTTGAGATCGCCAGCTTCTGGACAGCCCTGTTGGCTGCGCTCGTCATCGCTGTGATCGGCTGGGCGGTGGAGGCAGTGTTTGGTGACAGAATCTCCCCTTATAACCGTGGAATCGTAGGCTTTCTCGTCAGCGCCGTGGTCATTTACCTGACCCAGTTTATTGTTGGCGGAATCCGCGTGACGATTCTCGGTGCGCTCTTGGCGTCGCTGGTGATCGGGATTATTGATCTGTTCATCCCGATCAAAGGTAAGATGGATTTCACCCCGAATGGGCAGAGATAAGCGCAATGCAGCAATACCGTCTGCATAGGAAAAAGGCAACCCGTGATTAGTGGGTTGCCTTTTTTGTGTGGGCGGGTGGTTATGGTTTGGGTGGAATCTCCTGCTGTTCATTTTTGAAGTCGGAAAAGGACCAATTTTGATATCCGGCTGGTTGGGTTTCCCCTGTGGCGGTTTTCTCATCCTTCGTGTATCGGGAGGTGTACTCGTACTCCGCTGTGTCATCTGGATCCTCGTAAAAGCGCATCTGTACGCGGGGATATCTCCCCTGCTCCTCTTCGTAACGGACCAGATAATCCTGTTCGATCACTTCTTGTTGGAATTGACTGCTGTTGAGCAGATCCTTCAATTGATACATGATATCAAGTGATCTTCTTTGCTGAGCTTATCGTCGAGCCTCACCTGAACGTGCAGAGTGGTCGGGGAGTATTTCATCTCAACATCATCGATATGTTTGTATTGGGATGTGATGTCTTGTTCAAATTGCACGACTTGCTCTGTATCTATGCTGGTGTAAGACGTACAGCCGCTTGCGGTCGCAGCCAGTCCGAGTACGGTCGTCAGTAAGAGTAGCTTCTTCATTCCATCACACACCTCATAAAAAATCCCAACCCGAACGAAACGTCAGGTTGGAATGATTACTGTTGATCTATACATGATGTGGCATACACGTTTAGGCGTTACCTGGAGAAGCCATCCGATGAATCATCCCTGCCATATACCCCGCACCAAAACCATTATCGATGTTCACTACAGACACACCATTCGCACAGGAATTGAGCATGGATAAAAGCGCCGCAACCCCGCCAAAATTGGCACCATAGCCTACACTGGTCGGCACGGCAATCACTGGCTTATCCACCAGCCCGGCCACCACACTGGTCAGCGCACCTTCCATGCCCGCGACACAGACAATCACCGATGCGCCGCGAATCTCGTCCAAGCGTTTGAACAGACGGTGAATGCCAGCCACGCCGACGTCGGTAATCACCCGTACCTCACTGCCGAAGCAGCGCACGGTCCAAGCGGCTTCCTGTGCCACCTGCCAGTCAGATGTCCCTGCGGCCACGACGGCGACATAGCCTTCCCGTACAGGCGTAAGCGGCTGTTCGCTCCAGACGACGATATTGGCATCTGCATGATACACAGACTCTGGAACCACCTGCTGTACCGCCTCCGCCTGCTCGCGCGATACACGGGTAGCCAGCACGATTGGCTGATGCTCGGTCAGCTTGGCAAAAATCCCGGTGAACTGCTCCACGCTTTTTCCAGCGGCATAGATCACTTCTGGGAATCCGGTACGCTCCTCACGGGACAGATCCAACTGAGCGAAGCCTAAGTCGCTTACCTGTGTCATCTGCTCATACGCCTGATCGACGGTGAGCTGGCCTGATTTTACTTTATACAAAATGGATTTGATATCTGCATTATCCATGGGTTTCCTTCGCTTCCTTGCTGAGCACAGCATTCAGGCTGCCTGTCTGGTATCCGAACAGGTCAAGCGTGACATACTTGTAGCCGATTTTCATCAGGGTCTGATTGATCTCTGCATGCTTTTCCACCAGACGCGGGAAGTCCTGCGGCTCCACCTCGATGCGGGCGATGTTGTCGTGATGACGCACGCGCACCTGATGGAAGCCAAGTGCCAACAGATAGCCTTCCGCCTGGTCGATCATATTGATCTTTTCCAGCGTGATCTCGTTGCCGTACGGGATGCGTGAGGACAGGCAGGCAAATGACGGCTTATCCCATGTGGACAGCCCCATCTCTTTGGACAGCTGGCGCAATTCTTCTTTGAAAAGACCTGCTTCCTGCAATGGACTGCGCACCCCGCGCTGAGCCGCCGCCATGCGTCCCGGACGGTAGTCGCCGAGGTCGTCCATGTTGGCTCCGTCTGCGATGATCCCGCCCCACTCGTTTTCTTCTGCCAAGTGGCCCAGATGCTCATACAGACCATCTTTGCAATAAAAACAGCGGTTGACCGGATTCGATACAAAATTCGGATTCTCCATCTCGCGGATCTCTGTTGTATAAAAGCGCGCGCCCAGCTGTTCGGCCAAACGCTTCGCTGCCTCAAACTCCCGTGTCGGGAACGTCTCTGATGCCGCTGTGACGGCAATCGCTTCGTTGCCGAGCACCTGTACAGCTCTTGCTAACAGGAAAGTGCTGTCCACACCACCTGAGAAGGCGATGACAACCCGTTTCATCTCCCGCAGGATGTTACCCAGTTTTTCATCTTTTTCCCGGATGGTTAACCGCTTCGCCATGTCGAGCAAGTCGTCTTTGGATGTGATGTCAGTCAAAACGATTCACCTCTTTCTTCATCGCTCTATTATACTTTTTCTGCGAAAACTTAGCACGACAAAATCAGCGGTCGGCACACATTTGGGTAAGGTGTGAACGACCACTGATTTTGTCTGTCCATTTTTTGCAGAAAGGAAGTCGGAAGTCTTTTTTATTTATAGATGGTGGCTAGCCGTTGGAGTGTGAGCAGCATCTGTTCGTAAGGAGACCGGCCCCAAAGGGGGAAAGGCGACTGGAGAACAGATGCTGCTCACACTCCTCGGGATAGCCAGACGACCTATACCGCCGTTGCCGCCTGCACCTGTGCCTCTTTTTCCTTCTGCTGCTTCACTTTGCGGATCAAGTTACGCTGGGCAAATGCTGAGACGAACAAAAGCGCACCGATCACGGCGAACAGCCAACCGCCGCCGAGGTACTCCAGGATCACACCGCCGAGCAACGGGCCAAATGAGCGGGCGGATTGCCAGCTGAGGGCGAAGATGGAGAAGTAGCGGCCGCGCAGTTCTTCGGGGGCCATCATGGAGACGACCTTTTGTACGTGTGGGCCGTTGAGCATCTCGCCGATGGTGAAAATGAACTCAAATAGGATCAGCAGTGCCAAGCCCGGTGCCCAGCCGTAGCCGAAACAGACGACGACAAAGGACATATAGGCAAAGAACAACACTTTTTCCGGGGCGATCTGCTCAGTCTTTTTCGCCAGCCAGATCTGCATGGTGATGACAAAAATCCCGTTGAGCGTGATCAGCGTCACGTAAATATCTTCGAAGTTGGCGAAATGGTTCTTCAGATGGAGCGGGAACGTGGAGTCAACCTGTGCATACAACAGACCGACCGGTACCGCGAGCAAGGTCAGCCAGTAGAGGGACTTATGCTCGGCGAATACGAAGGGAATGGTTTCATTTTTCTCTGCCTTGATCCGTGCTGCTGCGGGGAGGGTCTCCTGTATCTTGAAGAATACCATCCCGGCATAGATGAGCGAAGCCACGGCGGAGATCGTGAACACGAGCGCCGGGTTTTGCTTGAAGATCAACAGCCCGATCACCGGGCCGATTGCCGAACCGAGGTTAAAGGCGGTATGCAAGAGGGCAAATACCTGAGCACGCTTCTCCTGTGGCACCACATCTGCCACCTGTGCATTGGCCGCTGGCAGGAACAGCGCCATCCCTAAGCCGTTGAGTATGGTCAGTACGGCAAACGTCCAGACCGATTCCGCGAAGGCAAATCCGAGCATCGAGCCGGCCTGAATCAAGAGCGCCAGCATCATCAGCGGTTTTCGCCCGTAGCGGTCAGCCAGTGAACCGCCCCACAGCCCCAGGATCATGCCCGCCAGCGGCTGCAGACCGACAACGAGCATCGGCAGCAGGACAGAGCCTTCTAATTTGTCATATAAGTACAGCGCCAAAAACGGGCGCAGCATAAACCCGGTCAACGTGCTCAAAGCCGTACCCATCACGCGAATCCATATCGCGGAATCGTACTCGGCGATCATCGCCCTAAGTCTATTCATCGTATCCAACTCCCCTTTTTATCTGTTCTCACCTAGACATCATTTTACCTAGATTAAGGTGAAGAAAAAGTGTAAATTAGTGAAAGAGTATTTCATCTTTTTCCAAAAGATGTGCAAAAAGGAGCGGACACACGTATGCAAATGGCACAGCACTACCTAAAAATCCGCACCCACCTCCAACACGTCACCGAGGGGCGCGAATACGAAATCACCCTGCACGAGCTGGCCGACATCCTCTCCTGTTCCAGCCGCAACGTCAACCTGATCCTCAAAAAGCTGGCAGAGCAGAACTGGATACACTGGTCGGCCGGACGTGGACGGGGCAACCGATCTCACATCACCTTTTTCATGCGGACGGAAGAGCTGTCCTTGCAGCTTGCGCAAGAGCGTGTCAAAAAAGGGGACGTCTCGGGAGCCATCGAGCAGGTGAGCGGTTCGGCCGGGAGTCTGGCGCTCAAGCAGATGTTCATGGATTGGCTGACCGAGCATTTCGGCTATGTGGCAGAGATGAAAGAAGAGCGGCGCGTTGATCAGCTTCGGCTTCCGCTCTTTCGCCCGCTGTATGGGCTTGATCCGCTGTATGTGACTCATATTATGGAAGCGCATCTGCTAAAACAGATTTTTGATCCCCCGCTTCGCTTTAATCCTGTGTCGGGTCAGGTGGAACCGCATGTGGCACACTGTTTCAAAAAGAGTGACGACGGGATGCGCTACACCCTGTACCTGCGAAAAAGCGTGATGTTTCACCATGGGCGGGAGTTGACTGCTGACGATGTGAAATATACGCTGAGCCGCTTCCGTGACCCCCGCCTCACCTCCCCCTATGCATGGCTGACGGAGGAGATCGAGGAAGTACGGATTCTTGGGACACATGCGCTGGAAATCCGTCTGAATAAACCGAATCACATGTTTTTGCATATCTTGTGCGCCGATCAGATGGGGATCGTACCTCGGGATTTATGTGAGGGGAATGCCGAGAGCTTTGCCCGCTATCCGATCGGCACCGGGCCGTTTAAGCTGACGAAAAATGAAGAGTCTGTCTGCGCACTCGAAGCGTTCGTTCCGTATTTTCTCGGCCGGGCGCATCTGGATCGCGTCGAGATGTGGGTCGTCCCTGATCTGGAATCGTACTTCAAAATCGACTCGGAAGGCTATCAGGTCAGCTATCTGCCTTGTACGTCACCGCATGACCGCTCCACTCCCACCGTGTGGAATGAGACGAGCCGGACGCTGGCGGGGGCAACATTTATGAGTTTTAACTTACAAACGAAAGGGATTGTAACGAATCGGGCGTTTCGGGAAGCGGTCCGATATGCGCTCGACATCAAAGGGCTGGTGGCTGGATTGAATGATCCGCAGATTTTTCCGGCACGGGGGTTCTATCCAGAATCGCCAGCATCGCAGAAACGAAAGGATTCCCAAGACTCATCCACTGATGCCTATAACCTTTCTCTCGCCAGACAAAAACTGACCGAATCCGGCTACACAGGCGAACCTGTCACCCTCTATATCCACCCGTTCCGCCAACAGGATGCTGCGTCCATCCAAGCCCAGCTGCAGGAGGCAGGAATCAACATCACGATCCTCATCTCTTCTCCGACCGACTACTTCACCTCTGGATTAGACCGCGAAGCCGATATCTCGCTGTACGAGGTCACCTTACAAGAGAATCGGGTGTTTGATCTCACGGATGTCTTCTCGACAGATAACAGTATCCTGCACCGTAATCTTGGAGCGCTATATGAAGACAAATACCTGCCCAAGCTCCGGCAGCTACAGGCCGAGCCTGATCAGGAAAAGCAGGAGACTCACCTTACCGAGCTAGAGGCACTGGGTGCGGAGGAACTGGCTTATATCACGCTGTATCACCGGCAAAAAAGCATGTACTACCATCCGTCCGTACAAGGCGTCTCGATCAATGGTCTGGGATGCGTAGACTATCGGGAAGTCTGGTTTGAGCCGGCCGATTGTGAGGTGTCTTATGAGTAGAAGCGTACAAATATTTCATCACAACGGATTAGCCATCGAATACTCCATTATTGGGGAAGGTACCCCCATCTTGGTCATGCACGGCGGGCATTCCAACTGTTATGAAGAGTTTGGATACCGCGTCCTGGTGGAACACGGCTATTCGCTTATCACACCGTCACGGGCGGGTTACGGCCATACCTCCAAGGAACTGGGGGCGAGCCTTGCGACAGCTTGCCAAGCATACATCGCCTTGCTGGATCATCTGCAATTGGAAAAGGTTCACCTGCTAGCGGTTTCTGCCGGGGGACCAAGCGGAATATACCTTGCCTCCCGATATCCAGAACGGTTCCATACCCTGACGCTGCAATGTGCTGTCACCAAGCAATGGCTCACACCAAAAGATAAAGAATACAAAGCATCCCGTATCCTGTTCCGTCCCACCACCGAGAAATACCTGTGGAAGCTGGTCCGTACTCTGAATAATCGCTTTCCCCGCTTCTTGTTCAAGCAAATGGCTCCTTCCTTTAGTCGACTGACCCTTGCAGAGATTGAGCGAATGATGAATCAGTCTGATGTGGAAGAACTGCGTAAAATGAACAACCGTCAACGATCTGGCTATGGTTTTGTCTATGATATGGCTACCCCTGCATCGATCAGCACCGAAGACCTGCAAACCATCACAAGCCCCACATTGATCATCCATAGCAGACACGATGCAACCGTTCCTCTGGAGCACCCGATCCATGCGAATCAGTACATCATTGATTCCGAGCTTTTTCTATGTGAGACCTGGGGGCATCTGATATGGCTGGGCAAAGGATCAGAGCTGGTCGATCAGAAAATGATTCAGTTTCTCGAGAAGCACCCGTAATATGGGACTGCGTTTGATCTGGTACTGATCCCAACACGGCGGCATCCCCCTGCAATTGCACGCAACTAACATATCCGCAAAAAAACGAGCCAGTAGAAAAAGCTTCTACGGCTCGTTTTGTGTTGTGCTACGTCTTATTCGTTGTTGTCATCCGACTCATCACGCGCATCCTCCTGCAAGAGACGAAGCAGCTCTTCGTACTCCTGACGCAGACGGAAATGCTCATCCGCCATGTTCACACAGGCGAGGACGGCGATTTTGGCCGTATCAAGGCGGAGATTACCTTGGGCGATCTCGCGCATTTTATCGTCGACGTAACCGGCTACCATACGCATATGCGATGTGCTGGCTTTACCGGTCAGACGGTATTGTTGTCCATAGATCTCAACCGTTAGGCGATTCTTGTCTTCCTGCACGGAGGCTTCCTCCTTGAGACTGCCATCATAGTCTATCCCTTCTAGGTTACTGAAAATGACAGTATCCGTCAACCTTTTCTGCTAGGAGCGAAGCTCGGCACCTGCTTCTTTGAGAGCTTCCACAACGCGGGTAGTGACAGCCTGCACTTCTTCATCCTGCAGGGTGTGCTCTGGGTGACGATACACCATGGAGAACGCCACGCTCTTCTTCGCAGCATCGATACGCTCACCGGTATAGACGTCGAACAGAGTGACAGACTCCAAGAGGTCACCAGACTCACGGCGGATGATCTCTTCCAAAGCAGCAACTGGAAGGCTTCTGTCTACAACCAGCGCGAAGTCACGGGTGATCGCCGGGAATTTCGGCAGTGGCTTGTAGTCGTTGAAGTCTTTCGCATGCGAGAACAGCTTGGAGAGGTCGAATTGGAATACATAGGTTTCATCGAGGTCATATGCCTTTTCCTGTTGTGGATGGATTTGACCGATGAAGCCTACTACGTTGCCGCCTACCAGCACGTCAGCGGTACGGCCTGGGTGCATGCCTTTGCGGGTCTGGGTCGGTTGGTAGGTCAGCTCGGTTGCTTTGAGGCCGATGCGGTCGAGGACGGATTCGACCACGCCTTTGGTCAGGAAGAAGTCAGCTGGCTGCTTCGCTCCGGTCCAGTTCTGCGGTACCCATTGACCTGCGATCAGACCGCCGAGGTAGAGGCGCTGTTCAGGCAGCTTGGTGAGTTGATCTTCTTCGGTCAGGAACACGTTGCCCAGCTCGAAGAATCCGAGGTCATGGTTTTGACGGTTCTTGTTGTAAGTAGCTGTCTCCACGAGGCTTGCGATCAGGTTGGTACGCAGAACGCTGTGCTCTTCAGACAGCGGCATGATCAGGGAGATGCGCTTGAGGTTGGCATCGATCATGCTGTCGAAGTTCTCCATGCGCTCTGGATGCAGAAGGGCATAGGAGACGGTCTCATTGAGGCCGAGGCCGATCAGGTGGTGACGCACGATACGGCGCAGCAGCTGCTCTGGCTGCAGACGGCCCGGGGTGGTCTCACCGAATGGCAGGGTGATCGGGATGTTGTCATAGCCGTAGAGACGGGCTACTTCTTCGATCAGGTCTTCTACCAGTGTGATGTCGCCGCGGCGGGTCGGTACGGTGATCGTCCATGCGCCTGCACCCTTTTCTTCTACTTGGAATTGCAGACGGGTATAGATAGCAGTCACTGTAGCCGCATCAATGCTGGTACCCAGATGCTCATTGATCTTTTCCAAGGTGATGTCGATCGCAAGCGGCTGTTTTACCTGTACAGTGTCATCGGCTACGCCAACAGACACGGTCGCACCGGACAGCTGTTGGATCAACAGAGCTGCACGGTCGCAAGCCAGCTTGACTCGCGCTTGGTCGACGCCTTTTTCCCAACGTGTTCCCGCTTCGGAACGGATACCGGTCTTGCGGGCACTGCGGCGTACGGTTTGTTGTGTGAAGTATGCGGCTTCGAGGATGATCTCGGTTGTTTCATCCGTTACTTCAGAGTTGGCACCGCCCATGATACCTGCGATGGCTACTCCTTTGGTTTTGTCTGTGATCAAGAGAGTCTGATCGTCAAGTGTGCGCTCCTGATCGTCAAGCGTCGTGATCTTCTCGCCTTCTTGAGCCAGACGGACGATGATCTCTTTATCGACCACTTGGGAAGCGTCAAAAGCGTGCAGCGGCAGGCCGAGTTCGAGCATCACGTAGTTGGTGACATCGACCACGTTGTTGATCGGACGCACGTTGGCAGCCATCAGACGGTTTTTCAGCCATTGTGGGGAAGAACCGATTTTGACATTGGTAAAATGACGGCCTGCGTATTGGTAGCAGTGATCTTTTGCTTCGATGGTGACGCGTACCGGGTTGGCTTCGCCGTTTTCTACCACGTTCATCTCTGGGAAGATCACTTCGCGGCCAAGGATCGCAGCCACTTCATAAGCCACACCGATCATGCTCATCGCGTCAGCGCGGTTCGGGGTGAGACCCAGCTCAAGCACGTAGTCATCCATACCGAGGTAGGAGACCGCGTCCATGCCGATCTCTGCGTCTTCTGGAAGCACCATGATGCCTTCCTGTTGGTCTTTAGCGAGCAGTTTATCATTGAGGCCAAGTTCCTTAGCGGAGCAGATCATGCCTTGGGACTCGACGCCGCGCAGCTTGGATTTTTTGATTTTGAAATCGCCTGGGAGCACCGCACCGATCATCGCGATTGGTACTTTTTGCCCAGCGGCTACGTTTTTCGCACCGCAGACGATTTGCAGGTCTTCACCGTTGCCTACGTCTACTTTACATACGCTCAGACGGTCAGCATCCGGGTGTTGTTCACGTTCTTTTACATAACCCACGACCACATTGGAAACACCCGTGTTGCGGGATTCAATCGCATCTACTTCAATCCCGCTGCGGGTCATGCGCTCGGCAAGCTCCTGCGGGGTGATATCAGTCAGATCAACGTATTCTTTTAACCAGTTATAAGAAACTCTCATCGTACCTTTGCTCCTCCCTTACCTTACGTCCGGTTGAATTGGCGCAAGAAACGCACATCGTTGGTGTAGAAGTTACGGATATCCTCAACGCCATATTTCAGCATGGCAATACGCTCTACACCCACACCGAACGCGAAACCGCTGACTTCTTGTGGATTGTAACCAGCCATCTCCAGCACGCGTGGATGCACCATCCCGCCGCCGAGGATTTCGATCCAGCCGGTCTGTTTGCAGACACGGCAGCCGTTACCGTGACAGAGGATACATTGGATATCGACCTCTGTGCTTGGCTCGGTGAACGGGAAGAAGCTTGGGCGCAGACGGATTTGCTGCTCTGGGCCAAACATCTGCTTCGCAAACGTAAGCAACGTACCTTTCAGATCGCTCATCTTGATGCCTTTACCGACAACCAGACCCTCGATCTGGGTGAACTGGTGGGAGTGTGTCGCATCGTCATCATCACGGCGGTACACTTTACCCGGGCAGATGATTTTGACAGGGGTTTTGCCTTCCTTCGCAAGCATGGTGCGCGCCTGTACCGGAGAGGTGTGGGTACGCAGCAGGATCTCTTCGGTGATGTAGAAGGAGTCCTGCATATCGCGTGCCGGGTGATCCTTCGGCAGGTTGAGCATCTCGAAGTTGTATTGGTCAAGCTCCACTTCTGGGCCTTCTGCTACTTCATAACCAAGACCGATGAAGATGTCCTCCATCTCCTCGATGATGCGGGAGAGTGGATGCATCGTGCCACTCTTGAGCGGACGGCCTGGGAGTGTCACGTCAACGGATTGGGAAGCCAGCTTCGCAGTCAGTTCTGCCTGCTCGAACTCCTCCTGCTTCGCGCCGATGGCTTCTTCAACCGCAGCGCGCACCTCATTGACCAATTGGCCTACGACCGGGCGCTCCTCTGCGGACAAGCCGCCCATCCCGCGCAGGATTTCGGTCAGCTCTCCTTTTTTCCCGAGATATTTGACGCGTAGGTCTTGCAGAGCCTGTGCGTCGTTCACTTGCGCCAAAGCGGCAAGTGCGTCTTGTTTCATTTGCGTCAGACGTTGTTGCACGTTCATCTCTTCCTTTCCTGAAAATAAAAAAACCTCATCCCCAAAAAAGGGACGAGGTATTGCTCGCGGTACCACCCTACTTAGACAGGCCAAGGTCATATGCCCTGTCTCACTCGATCATCGATAACGGGATGAACCGGATATCTCTACTTTCCACCAAAAGATGGTTTCAAGATACCACTCCAGAGGGAATTCCAAAGGTATAGACCCTAGAAATGCTTGCAGTCACGGCATTTCCTCCCTGAAAGGCTATAATTCCTTTGTACTATGCTCTGTCATAGCATTGGTCATAAATCAATTTTTCTGGTATATTATACCCTAGAATTCTCTTCTGTGCAAAGAACCATAAGACCCAAGTATACGTGGTAACACTCGTACTTCGTTTGGAGGCGATCAGGATGGATGCGTCAAATGGACTAAGTGTTCTTTTTGACAAAAACTATACCTGCTATCACTGCGACTGTAATTTTACTTCGAAAAAAGTCCGCAGCCGGTTTCAGGTCTCTGCAAAACGTGACACCGATTTTTGCACCCATTATCAAAAGCAAGAGTACAACCCGATTCTCTACACCGTCAACATCTGTCCAACCTGTGGTTTCAGCTTTACTGAACAGTTTAGACAACCTATGCTAAAAGAACACAAGCAAATTGTGAAAGAAAGCATCACTTCACGTTGGACAGCCAAGAACTTCGGTCAGAACCGCTCCTATGCCGAAGCCATCGCCACATACAAACTGGCCATCTATGCAGCCGAACTGACCAAAGAAGCACACAGCGTCAAGGCGGGGCTGTATTTGCGGCTTGCATGGCTGTACCGCTTCCAAAAGAAGGATGCCGAAGAAAAACGCTTCCTCTCCATCGCCGTCAGAGAGTACGAGGAATCCTTTGTCCACTCTGATTATAAAAAAGGGGACAAGGAAATGTCGGAAGTCAAGATCCTCTATCTAATCGGGGAATTGTTCCGCCGAATCGGTGAGTACGACAAAGCCATCAACTACTTCGGCAAGGTCATCCAGCGCAAAAATCAGACCATCGAGCATGGCATCGTCACCATGGCGCGCGATCAATGGTCTGTCGCCCGTGAAGAACATGCGGCTAAGAAGGAAGAGGAAAAACTGGCAGAAGCCCAGTTGGCCGCAGAAGCGCAAAGCGATGCTCCATCCAGCCTGACCTCGTAAGTAATGATGTTTTCCTCATCCCCTCATACACACAAGCGGCTGTACGTCTATTGGCTCTTGCGCTGACGCTGGGCCTCGTACAGCATCACACCTGCCGCCACAGCAGCATTAAGCGATTCCGCTCTGCCGTACAGCGGGATATGAACCAACTGACTGGCCGCTTGCTTCAGCTCTTGGGACACACCGCGCGCCTCGTTACCGATGACAATGGCTGTTTTGCCACTGTACAGCGGTTCATCGTAGGAGCGGCTCTCCCCGCCCAGCGCGGTTACCAACAGCGAGCCCCCCTTGCTTTTTACCTCATCCACGACTTCATCCAATTTTTCTACAAATACAGGCAGTCGGAACAGCGAGCCCATGGTGGCACGGACGACCTTGCCGTTATAGATATCCACGCTTCCCTGCCCCAGAATCACCGCATCTACCCCTGCCGCATCAGCCGTACGCAGAATCGTCCCCAGATTACCAGGGTCTTGCAGCTCATCGAGAATCAACAGGAGAAAATCACGCTCGGATGCTGTCTTCCACCATGTAGCGAAGCTGCGGTCAGGCATTCCCACGACCGCGATGATGCCTTGTGGGCTTTTGGTCTCAGACAGCTTTTCCATAATCTGCTGGGAGACCGCATAAATATCAAGGTCTCGTCCCGTTTCTTCCAACGCGCGTTCACAGTCAGGATGCATGGCGTATTCGATGTTATATAGAATCGCCCGGATATCCGCACCGGAGCGGATCGCTTCCTCCACCAGATGTGGGCCTTCGACCAGATACGTGCCAGTCTCTTCGCGGCCTTTGCGGTTATGCAGGCTGTACAATTTTTTTATGTAAGGGTTTTGGACGGATGTGATGAATTCTTCTCTCATGGTTTAGGCATGCTCCTCAAATTCTTTTAGATCGCGGTTGTGTCCGATGACTACCAGCACGTCGTTGGGCTTGATGACCTCGTCTGGCCCTGGGGAAATATTAAACGAATTCCCGCTCTTGATCGCGATGACGTTGACCCCGTAGCGGGCACGCACGTCCAATTGACGCAGGGACTCACCCACCATTTTGGAGGAGACGACAACCTCTGCAACACTGTAGTCCTCCGCCAGCTCGATAAAATCAAGCACGTTGGCCGAGATCAGATTATGGGCGACACGGATCCCCATGTCACGCTCAGGGAATACGACACGGTCGGCACCACACTTGTAGAGAACTTGTCCATGACGCTCATTCTGCGCTTTGGCAACGATCTTCTTGACACCCATCTCCTTGAGGATCAGCGTGGTCAGGATACTCGCCTGAATATCCGCCCCAATCGCCACAACCACCACGTCAAAATTACGGATGCCAATCTCCCGCATCGCCCGCTCATCGGTGGAGTCAGCGGCCACAGCATGTGTTACATACTGGATGTTGTCGTTGATCATTTCTTCGTCTTCATCTATTCCCATCACTTCATAATCCATCTCGTACAAAGTCCGGGCTACACTGGAGCCAAAACGCCCCATCCCGATAATCGCAAATTGTTTGGACATATGATCCTACCTCCCATTTTTCCACTCGAATTATAACACAATGCCTTGACTAATACTAAATCTGTCCGCTAACTCTCACATGGAAGGGGCAAACCACACATGAACATCAGCGCACTTAACCTGCGTCAAGCGATCATGTACAAAATGCAAGGCTCTGACAGCCAATCCGTCCAAGAAACCATCTCTGATTCCGTGTCCTCCGGTCAGGAAAAAACCCTGCCAGGTCTTGGTGTCCTGTTCGAGGTACTCTGGCAGAACAGCAACCCGATGCAGCAGCAACAGATGTGCAATACCATCGCGCAGCACATCCCCAAAAACACTCCGTCTCCAGTGTAAGACAACCCACTCTATAGAGCGGATGGTTGCGTGACAAGCTGTCGTCCATCCTACAGTGAAGCCAAGCTGTCCGCGACCCCATTGTAGTGAAAAACCCCGTATCTTTGTAAAAAGGATACGGGGTTGATTTTTGGTATGTTGGTCGGCAGAGACGCTGCTGTTTTAGCAGTCGTGCTGTAGCCGTCTTTTATCCGTACGTGCGAAGCTGGTTTACTTTTTCAGCATCAAGGCGCTGTACTAGGGCCACCAGCAGTTTGACCAGATTGTCATAATCATCTTCATGCAGGACAGAAGCCGCACTATGGATATAACGGGTCGCTACGGACAGACAGATCGAAGGAATCCCGCTGCCAACTGTGTGCATCGGAGCCGCATCGGTCGCACCGCCAGGGATGAAGGAGAACTGATACGGAATCTCCAGCTCCTCGCAAGTGTCGATGATAAAATTACGCAGTCCTTCATGCGAGATCAGACCCGCATCGTACATGCCGATTTCGACGCCGCCGCCAAGCTTGGATGGCACTTCACTGCGGTTGATCCCCGGAGTGTCACCAGCCGTCCCTACGTCAACGGCAATCGCGATATCGGGCTTGATGTGTTGGGCAGATGTGCGTCCACCACGGGAACCTACTTCTTCCATCACCGTACCCACACCATAGACCGTGTTTGGATGCTCTTGGCCTTGCAGACCTTGCAACAGATCAATCGCAGCAGCACAGCCGATCCGGTTATCCCAGGCTTTGGCCATCAGCATTTTTGGATTTTTCATCACGGTAAACGGGCAGATCGGAATGATTGGATCTCCCGGACGTACGCCCCATTCTTCCGCTTCTTTACGGCTGCCAGCGCCGATGTCGATAAACATTTCCTTGATCTCCACCATCTTGCGGCGCGCTTCCAGGGACAAAAGGTGCGGCGGTGTCGAACCGACCACGCCCTCAATCATGCCGGTACGGGTCTGGATATGCATACGCTGGGCCAGAATCACCTGCGGCCACCAGCCCCCAAGCGGTTGAAACTTGATGAAGCCCTCATCGGTAATACGGGTGATCATGAACGCCACTTCATCCAAGTGACCCGCGACCAGGATTTTCGGCCCGTCCTCTTTGCCTGTTTTTCTGGCAATCAAGCTGCCCAGCCCATCGAATTCCACCTGATCAGCAAATGGTTCTATGTATTTACGCATGACATCACGTGCCACTGTCTCAAAACCCGGTGCTCCCGGCGCTTCCGTCAGTTCACGAAACATCTGGTGTCTCTTTTCTTGCATCTAACACAACTCCTCTCAGAAAGGTAGATTCTTCCAGATATAAGTACTACCTGCTACATAACATAATAAACAAAGCGGGACGATAATACAAAAAGAAATATGTTTGGTCTTATGACGCAGCCCCAGCATCGCCAGAAGCATCCCGAATGCCCCGCCCCATGCCGCCGTCCACAAAAGACTTGCTTCTGGCACTCGCCATTTTCTCTCGATGGCCGCTTTTTTATCCAACCACATCAAGAGAAGTGCATACCCATTGACCAGCAGCATGCCTCCTGCTGTCCATAAAAGCTGTCGGGTCAGCAGTCCCGCGACTGCCAATCCCCATGAACTTATCCATATGAGATTCCGGTTGCGCCGATGACTCTTGTTTTGTTCATAAATGTTTTTTCCAAGGTTGTTTCCTGCATGTGCCGTATCTGTTCCGCGTTGCTCGCGGTGCCCTCTCTCACGTTGTCCCACCTGGATTCCTCACTCTCGTCCGCCAGCTTGCTTGAAGCGGTTCGGCCCCAACCAACGGTACAGGAAAAAGAGTAACAGCAGCACAACCAGTACACCCAGTAAAATAAACCCATACGTCCGTGTCATCTCAATGATCTTCTCCATGTGCTGTCCAAACAGATAGCCGACCATGTAAAAGGCAAACGTCCACACCAGCCCGGTCGTATAGGAAAACAATGCATACTTCCGGTAGCTCATGCCTCCCACAGCCACAATGTACGGCACCACATGACGAACGACTGGCAACGCATAACTGATACAGAGCGAAAATGCCCCGTACTTGTTAATCAACTCGGTCGAGCGGTGTATATACGGTGCCAGCTTCTTTTTCTTCATCAGACGGGTAATAATCGGTGGCCCAATCCATCTACCGAGGAAGTACCCAATCGACAGTCCTGACACCACCCCGAGATAATCAAACAAAAAGGCATAATACGGGTCCAAAATCCCCAGTGAAGCCACAAAACCACCTGTAGCCACAACCAGTTCATCTGGAATCGGCAAACCGACAATCCCCAGCCAGAGCAAAAAGAACAGCGCCGCATATCCATATTGCTCCACAACGGAAACAAGCAAATCTAAGTTTATATCCATCCGGTAATCTCCTTATCCCCTGGCGGTAATCTGTAAGAATGAACAACCACCGAGTTGTCCATTCACTTTAAGTAAATACGTCCCCTTCATCAGAAAAGTTACATCCCAACAGGAAAAAAGAACAGAAAAAACCGCCTTCGATCCTATCTTCTATCGGGCGGGACGCAGGCGCAGCAAAAGCCTTTCTTATCATACCATCTGCTTCGGGGTGTATGCCATTTAATATTGTATCTGCGTGAGCAGATCAGGAGATCATCTGTTTTCCAGTTGCCTTTCCCTCACTTCGTTCGGCCGGTCGCCTTACAAACAGATGATTCTCCCGATCTGCTTCGGAGCTAAGATATTACGTGCTAGGACTGGGTGGGGATAAAATATAAAAAGCTGCCGGCATTAGCCGACAGCTTTGGAAGTACCGTAGTCTCGTAGTTCCGTAGTCTCGTAGTTCCGTAGTCTCGTTGTCCCGTAAATGAGACTCTTTCCTATTCTTACAAGGACGCTCTCTTACAGCAATACCAATCCCATTGCTTCTTTCACACGGTTGACTGTTTTCTCCGCCGTTGCACGTGCTTTTTCGCTGCCTGCGCGGAGGATGTTGTCGAGTTCGGTGACATCGTTGAGTTCTTCGAAGCGTTTTTGGATCGTGCCGAGTTTATCGGTCATCACTTCTACGAGGTCTTTTTTCAGATCGCCGTAGCCTTTTCCTTGGTAGCGGTTGACGAGGGATTCAACAGATTCACCGGCAAACATGCTGTAGATGGTCAGCAGGTTGGATACCCCTGGCTTATTCTCTTCGTCGAAACGGATTTCGTTCTCGGTGTCAGTTACAGCGCGCATGATTTTTTTCTTAAAGATCGCCGGGTCTTCGAGAATAGCAATACGGCTGCCTTCGTTTTCTGCGGATTTGGACATTTTTTTGGTTGGTTCATCCAAGGCCATGATGCGTGCACCGAATTCTTGGATTTGCGGGTCTGGAATCACAAATGTGTCACCATAGCGCTTGTTGAAACGCTCCGCGATATCACGGGTCAGCTCGATGTGTTGTTTTTGGTCATCGCCGACAGGTACTTGGGTGGTGTCATACAGCAGGATGTCAGCAGCCATCAGTACCGGATATGTATACAGACCAACGTTTACAGCCGCTTTGCCCTCGGACTTGTCCTTAAACTGAGTCATCCGGCCCAACTCGCCCATATAAGAAGCACATTGGAGCAACCAGCCGAGTTCAGCATGCTCTTTTACATGGGATTGAATAAAAATCGTCGCTTTGCTTGGATCAACACCACAAGCAAGATAAAGCTGTGCGATCTCACGGGAACGTTTACGCAGTTCCGCCGGGTCTTGCGGAACCGTGATCGCATGCAGGTCAACTACGCAATAGAAGGCTTCAGCCTCATGCTGCAAATCTACGAATTGCTTAATCGCTCCCAGATAGTTACCGATAGTCAAATTGCCGGATGGCTGTACGCCGGAAAATAATCGTTTCACGTTTTTCTCTCCTTGCTCTGTCTAGTTACTATTATCATACCAAATATAGGGGGAATAATTAAGACCTGCTATTTCGTTTCTCTGATTAGGACGATTCTTGATATGAACTTTTTTAAAAGTTTTAACACACACCGTATAGTAAGTATGAAAAAAGCCCGCGTTCATGCGAGCTTTTTTCATGCTGTCTTATGCTTGGACGCGGACATCACTGACAATAACTACCCTTACAATGGTTTAGTTCTACTTCTCAATGAGTATTAGATCGTCGTAACTCTTACTCTGCAACTACAGCAGGCTTTTCCACAACGGTAAATGTCGTCCCTGCATCCCCTGTGTACGGATAATACACGACCAGTGCAAAGTCGCCTGTGACCACTTCTCCAGCCTCCAGCCAACGGGCAATATCGAAGGAAACACTTGTCACCATCGTATGCTTGAAGTATTCCTTCTCACTCTCTGCATGTGCCGCGAAGTCTGCACGCAGTTGTTGACGTTGGTTGTGAACCTCAGCAAATACGGCTTGTGCTTCTGCTTTTTCCAACAGATCCTCCCACCAGATTTTGCGCGGGCGATGCTTTTGATTACGCAAATAGTCAAATTTCATCAAGGATTCCACATGATGAGCATCGACAATCTTTTTATTTCCGAGGAAATCTTTCAGGCGCGAGAACAGGTCCTCCAACTGGTGACCGATCCGTCCCCAGCCTTTTTCCTCCCAATAATCGCCAAATTCTTGGAAGAAATCGAACGGTGTCTCAAAATGATGTGCCAGCAGCCATTCTACTGTGGTATCAGAACGGTGTGCGTTCCAGTATTTCTCCAGCACGTCTTCCACCCGCTTAATCCGCTGAATCTCAGCAAAGGAAAGCACATTGTTCCCCAGAATCTCGTACGGTGCCTCTTCCATAAAGATATATCCATGATTGGCCGCACGGGCACGGACGCCTGTCCCACGCAGCATTTTTAAGAAGCCAAGCTGCAGTTCTTCTGCACGCAGGGCAAATACGTCGTTGAACGTTTTGCGGAAGGAATCATAGTTTTCCTCCGGCAGACCTGCGATCAAGTCCAAGTGCTGGTCGATTTTGCCCGATTCCTTGATCTTGGTCACGGTATAGCTCAGCTTGTCAAAACGCTGAATCCGCTGTACCAGACGGTTCGTCTCATCGTTGGTCGATTGCACCCCGATCTCAAAACGGAATACGCCGGCAGGTGCATTCTCCGCCAAGAAGTCTACTACGTCAGGCTTGAGGATATCGGCCGTAATTTCGAATTGAAAAACAGTGCCATTGTGGTTGTCGATGAGGAACTGGAAAATCTCCATCGCATACTTTTTGTGAATATTAAACGTACGGTCTACGAACTTAATCGTCTTCACACCGTGGTCAATCAATGTTTTCAGGTCGCGCTTCACCCGTTCGATCTCAAAATACCGGACGCCATCCTCAATCGAGGAGAGGCAATACTGACATTTGAACGGACAGCCGCGGGACGCTTCGAAATAGACGACACGGTTGTTTAGCTCGTCCAGATTTTCTTCAAACGGGGATGGGATCGTATTCAGATCCTCAATATTATTGCGAGGCATGGAGAAACGGACATATTCACCCTCACGATATGCGATTCCGTTGACAGCCTTGAGATCGACCGCCTCACCGGTTTCGCGGGCCTTGTCGTACGTCTGTAACAGGTCGAGGAACGTCTCCTCCCCTTCTCCGATGACGATCACATCGATCTCCGGATGCTTTTTCATCCACCAGTCGGTATCATACGTCACTTCAGGTCCGCCGATGATGACCGGCATTTCGGGACGTACTTTTTTCAGTAGCTTGATGACATCCAGCGTCTCACGGATGTTCCAGATATAACAGGAAAACGCAACGATATCAGGATTACGCTTGTAGATATCCCCTACGATGTTCATCGTCACATCATTGATGGTATACTCAACTAACTCTTGGTCAGGAAAATGTGGTTTGGTGTAACTGCGCAGATAACGCAAGGCCAGAGAAGAGTGAATAAACTTGGCGTTGAGCGTCGTCAATAAAATTTTCATATGGTTGTAAACACTCCTTTACCTAACAACCCATTATACCTGTTTGCGCAACTCCCTGACAACATGCCCAAGCTCCGGCAAGATCAATTTGGACATAGCAAGTTTTACCGCCCCAGTCGAGCCAGGCGTCGAGAAAACCGCTTTGCCACGGTATGTACCTGCAATCGCTCGGCTAAGAATCGCAGCAGAACCAATATCTTCTGTATAGCTTAAAAAACGGAAAATCTCGCCAAATCCCGGCATCTGCTTCTCCAGCAAGGCCTCTACCGCTTCATAAGTGGTATCACGGGGAGCGATCCCCGTACCACCGTTGAGCAGAATCACATCTACCCCGGTATGAGCGGCTCCTTGCTGAATCGCGGCGGTAATCTGTGTTGGTTCATCTTTTACGATCTGATAGAGAATGGTTTCATGCCCCGCTTCGGCAAGCATCTGTTTCATGAGTTGACCGCTTTTGTCAGTCTCCTCCGTGCGGGTGTCCGAAACAGTAATCACCATGCAGCCGACCGTACGCGGTGCTTCTTTCTTATGTTCCACTGTGCTCATTTTTGCATCATCTCCGTCTTATCAGTATGTTCCGATATGATAAAAATTCAGACATGCTCTGTCAATGTTTTTCCGTTTCTTTATAATAAAAGTGATTATTCATGATCGGAGGCTTGTATGTCACGTCCGTTTTTTGCTTTTTCCTTTCAAAAACAGAGCGATATCCCACTCTATCTTCAATTATCGGCACAGCTCCGCAAGGCAATCTCGCTGGGTGCTTTTTTGCAAAATGGTGACCAGCTCGTCTCGTTGCGAGAGATGAAGACAATCAGCGGCTGTTCGCTGGAGACGGTGAAGAAGGCTTACGATCATCTCGTCGCAGAGGGCGATTTGGAAGCTGTGCATGGCAAGGGTTATTTCGTTACACCGCGATTACTGCGGGAGCCTGTCGTGCTTGGGGATGTCCCGCTTTTTTCCGCACTCGACTCTACACCGGCTCCAACCGCTGAACTGGTGCGGCGGCTTAGGCAACATTTTCTCAGCAGCTTCGAAATCCTAGGCGAGGACCGCTCGCAAGCTACCCGCCGTCGTCAGCAGGCGAAGGATCTGATCATCGCTCACGAGAAAAAACGCGGCGTTCCACTCACGGCTGAGCGTGTGTTGTTATTTAACCGCAGCCGAAGCGGACTTGCATTTCTGGTTTCGCATCTCATGAAACCAGGTGATGTGGTCTATCTGGAGGAGTACACCTATCCACCGTTGCTTGCAATTATGCAGTCCCGCGGGGTGATCGTCCGGTTGATTCCTTTTGATGATGAAGGCATTTCATTGGATCTGTTGAAAGCAGCGCACGAAACAGAACCGGCTGATTGGCTGCTGATTCAGCCTCATCACCATTTTCCTACAGGACTCAGCTACTCGCGCAAACGCAAGCTGGCTCTGCTCGCTTGGGCAGAAGAGACAGATGTGTCCATCATCGAAAACGATCACCACGGCGATCTGTGGTTTCAACGTCCAAGCCGTACTCTGTACCGGATCGTTAACGAAGAACAGCGAAACGTCTCTGTCTACTACATCCACTCTTTTTCTAAAACACTTTCACGTGAGCTGATGCTGGGTCTGCTGGCACTGCCTGTCACACTGGATGAAGCAGAGGTCACTCGCCTGAGTCAGCTCGTGTCACTTCACAGTCTGGAGCCTTCTTTATTAGTTATAGAAGCCGTGTCTCATATTCTGTGCGATCCGTGGCTGTCGGAGCAGTTTTTACCGGAACGCCGTGCTCACCTCGCAGCTCAATGGCAGATGGTCAAGCAGGCTGCTGATCAACTCCTGCCATCCCATGCCCGGCTCTATCCTGTAAAAGGCGGCCTCAACACTTGGATTCACTGGGGAGAGCCAACGATCCATGCTGATCAGATCGAGGAGCGGGTGGTCACGATTCTCCGTGCAGAAGGGATTGAGATTGCTCCGGGATATACTTTTGGTATGCCTTCTGAGGCCCATAACCGTAACGCCCGAATCCCAGCCCTGCGTTTCCCACTATCCCCATGGGGACCGCGTGAGATGCTTCATTGGCTCTCCAGAATCGCTGCCATTCTGGGTCAATACACCTAGCGCTCCGTCTTCCCTCCCAATTCACGCTTCGGACAAGATAATCAGCCTAATCCTCCTGTTTGTCCCATATACTGTCTTGAGGTGATCAATAAAGATGGTAACGACAATATGGGATACGATTGTTTGGCTGGTGGCTACATTCAGCTATCTTGGTGTTTTTCTCTCCATGGTGGTGGAAGGGATTGGATTGCCGTTTCCAGGTGATGTGGCGCTCTCCTTTTTCGGGTATTTGGCCAGTCGGGAGCGTTTTGACCTGATGCAGACGATCCTGTTTGCCACACTTGGCAGTGGGGTTGGCTCCATGATCTCTTTTACGCTGGGCAAACGGTATGGAGTCACTCTGTTGCAACGATACGGCAAATACTTATTGATCTCACAACAATCGATTGAAGTCACCACGCGTTTTTCCAGCCGTTACGGTGTCTTGGTGCTGTTAGTAGGCCGGATGCTGCCTGGTGTGCGGACACTCTCGTCGTATGTGGCCGGGATTGGCAATCTGAGCTGGCCGACGTTTTTGGTATGTAGTTTTATCGGTTTTTTCATATTCTGTGGCTTTTGGACAATGGTCGGGTTCTATTTGGGGGAAAATTGGTCAGTCGTGGTAAAAACGATAAAAGAATATTTGGTAGGAATCGCATCTGGAGTTATACTAATTGGTGTCACTTCACTGTTGTGGAGGAAATTCCGTAAAAAGTAGGGGAAGCGATAAACAAATGAAACGGAAACTGATCGACACCATCTTCTTTGATCCACCAAAAGCGCTGGTGCTGGGCTTTGCCTTCATTATTATGATCGGAGCATTTTTATTAACCTTGCCCATCTCCACACGTGACGGACAGGGGCTTTCTTGGATCAATGCCATTTTCACATCCACATCGGCTACTTGTGTAACAGGTCTGGTTGTAGTAGATACGGGCACGACCTTTACCACCTTCGGCCAAATGGTGATCCTGTCACTGATTCAAGTAGGTGGACTCGGCTTCATGACCTTTGCCACCTTTTTCGCTGTCTTGTTGGGCAAAAAAATCTCCTTGCGCCAGCGGCTGATGTTGCAGGAATCGCTCAATACAGTCTCCATCGAAGGGATTGTCAGGCTCGCCAAGCTGATCCTTTACTTCACCGCGACCACCGAGGTGATAGGCGGGATTCTGTTGTCGATTCGGTTTGCATTTGATATGCCGCTTGGAAAGGCCATCTATTATGGCTTTTTCCACGCCATCTCCAACTTTAACAATGCAGGCTTTGACCTGATGGGTGAATTCGCCAGTCTGACTGGGTATGTTGACGATATTTTGGTGAATCTGGTCGTGTGCACGATGATCACACTAGGCGGGATTGGCTTTATTGTCGTAAGTGAGGTCTGGGAATATCGCTTCACCCGCCGTCTTTCCTTACATACTAAAATCGTACTGGCAACCTCAGCGATCTTAACAGGACTTGGTACTGTGCTGATCTTACTCTTTGAATACAACAATCCCAACACCATGTCTGAGCTATCGCCAGTCGGTAAATTCCTCGGGGCGCTGTATCAATCTGTCACATCACGTACAGCAGGCTCCAATACACTTAACATCGCCGGTCTGCAGCATTCTACCTTATTCTTGATCATCATCCTGATGGTGATCGGGGCATCACCAGGTTCGACGGGTGGCGGTATCAAAACGACCACGTTTGCCACCCTGATCGGTGCCGTCATCACACAGATCAAAGGGAAAGAAGACGTGATCTTCTTCCGTCAGCGGATTGCTCCGACGATGGTTTACAAATCCCTCACCGTTACGATGAGCGGTTTATTCCTTGTTGTGATGGTGACGATGCTGTTGAATATCACAGAACCAGGCCGTGACTTTTTGATGATCCTGTTCGAGTCGGCCTCAGCTTTTGCCACCGTAGGCTTATCCATGGGTCTGACGCCGGAGCTAAGTGTCCCCGGAAAAATCATTATTGCAGTGACCATGTTTGCCGGGCGGGTCGGTCCACTCACGATTGCCTTTGCCTTGGCACAGCGCAAGCAAAAGGAATACTTCCGCTATCCGCAAGGCAAAATCATGATCGGCTAACCCACACTACGTCGGTCTGGCCTACTTCCTAATCAAATGAGTTCACCTGTCCACAAGACGGGTGGATTTTTTTTGTGCCCAGACACCAAGTAAAAAGCAACCGAGACTCCATACCGCACCCGGCCAGAACGGATCAATGCCTGTATTCATGTCAGCAAGCGCCCAGATGAGTGCGATGATTGGCGCGCCCCATACCGACCATGTAATCCAGCGAGGCTGTACGTTGACAATCCCCAACAGGTACAGTACCACCGGAAAAAAGATCGTCACTCCGCGAAGCGTCATCGACAGGAACGCCCACTCCAGAATAAGCGAGTCCGCCTGCACACAGACGATCAGGTATGCGCAAAATATCACAGCAAAAATCAACACCCGTGACAGCTGAATCGCTGCGGTATCACTGGCAAACCGCTTCGTATACCGCAAAATCACGTCCTGTCCGAGAATCGTCCCGATACTAAGCGCAAGCGCAGCCCCTGTCATCACGACCGAGAGCAGAATCACCGCAAGCGCCGTCCCCGTCACCCAAGGCGGCATGAACTGTAAAAAGAACTGAGGGATCGCCTCACGCGGAGTCAACTGTGGATCAGCATCATGCATGAACATACCAATCCAAGCTCCCAACAGTCCAATCAGCATAATGACCAGACCAGCGGCAAAAGAGCCATTGCGCGCTGCTTGTGTATCTCTGCTGGCAAAGATCGGCTGCAGGTACGCCTGCGTCGAAAAAATCCCTACGAACATCGCACCGCCCTGCGCCCAGCCAATCCCATGCTCTTCATTAAATAAGGTAAAACGCCCTTCCTCCATCCATCTGGCATAGGTATCGGGCGGCAGGGTGACAAACAGCCAGATCCCTGTCCCCACCAGCAAGATCAACAGCAGGTATGTCTTAATCGACCCGACCACACTCGCACCCATGAACCCGCCAAACCAGACATAAGCCAAGAGTAGCAGCATGGGCACCAACGCCATCAGCACGACATCCCCCTGCCAGAAGATTGTCAACAGCGGTAATGCCGCGAGGATCTGGGCAATCACCTGAATGAACATCCCCATACATAAAAAAATACTCGCCCCCAGCCTCGCCCGATCCCCATACTGGCTCCCGATCAGAGCAGGCAAGGTCGTCACCTGCTGACGGCGGAATTTTTCAGCAAATAAGCCAAGCAGTATAATCGACAGTCCACCGCCAAGCGTAAACCACAACGCCGGAAAGCCGTAGCGAAAAGCCAACTCCCCGGTCCCTACGATAGAAGTGCCACCGACAAAACCGCCGACCAGTGCACCAGTAACCATCCCTGTACTTAACATCCCACTCGCATTGGTAAAATCGCTCACCTTTTTCACGGAGCGCTTGGCATACATCCCAGCGACAATCGTCAAGGCCAGCACAGCAAAAAAACTGACAAACAACATGATGATTCCCTTCTCTCTGCGTTCCTGTAAAGCTTGGTTTCAGTATAGAAAAAGACAGAGCCTCCCACAAGAAAAAAGGAAGAAAGCATCCTGTTCCACCCGGGAACTAAGAATGCTTTCTTCATCTAATCAGCTATTATGGGTTATTGCCCGACAACCTGCTTTTGAAGCTGCTCAATTACTTTTTGCCCCATCTCAACAGTGCCAAGTGCCTGGCTGCGGTCTTCTGTCAGGTCACCTGTGCGGTATCCTGCATCAAGTACAGCCCAGACTGCCTTCTCAACCGCTTCTGCCGCTTCGTCCATGCCAAGCGAATGGCGCAGCATCATCGCTACAGACAAAATGGTGGCAAGTGGATTGGCTACCCCGCGGCCCGCGATATCTGGTGCAGAGCCGTGTACCGGTTCATACAGACCGATACTGCCCTCACCCAGACTTGCGGATGCGAGCATCCCAATCGAGCCGGTCAGCATCGCCGCTTCATCGCTCAAGATATCACCGAACATATTCTCAGTAACGATGACGTCAAACTGCTTCGGCGCACGTACCAGCTGCATCGCGCAGGAGTCTACCAGCTGGTGGGACAGAGTGACATCTGGATAGTCAGCCGCAACCCGTTCTGCTACCTTACGCCAGAGGCGGGAGCTTTCCAATACGTTGGCTTTATCCACAGAGACAAGATTCTTGCTGCGCTTGCGGGCGACCTCGAAGCTGGTGCGGATGATGCGCTCGATCTCTTTTTCCTGATAGATCAAGAGGTCTTCGGCCACTTCTTGACCATCTTCAGACGTATAGCGTTTTTTCTCTCCAAAATAGATACCGCCTGTCAGCTCACGCACGACGATCAGATCGACGCCAGCGACCACTTCTGGTTTGAGCGAGGATGCTTCTACCAGACTTGGGTGCATTGTGGCTGGACGCAGGTTGGCATAGAGACCAAGTGCTTTGCGGATTCCGAGCAGTCCTGCTTCTGGACGCAGATTCCCCGGATTTTGGTCCCATTTTGGGCCGCCTACCGCTCCAAGCAGTACAGCATCTGCTTCTTTTGCCAAACGAAGTGTTTCCTCTGGAAGTGGGGTGCCGTCTTCATCGATGGCACAACCGCCGATCCGTCCAAAGTCATAGGAAAACGAAACACCAGTCTGTTCAGAGATCACGTTGAGAACTTTGATCGCTTCCCCCATGATTTCCGGGCCGATTCCGTCACCGGGGAGTACGCAGATCTTGTAGGTCTTGTTCATCTTCCACACTTCTTTCCGTTACGTTTTTTCTATCTATATGGGGAACCACTTATCCTATCCAAAATCCTTTATCTCTCTAGTCTCTTCTCTGCTCGACTCGGCTGATGCTAGGAGGTGACCAGCGTCTGTCCGCGCAATTCGATGATTTTGTTAATCGCACGGATGTAAGCCAGTGCACTTGCTTCGAGGACGTCTGTGCTGACACCGCGTCCCTGAACGTTAATCGAGCCTTGCTGCAGGCGGACGTAGACTTCACCAAGCGCGTCTTTGCCGTGTGTGACGGAGACGATTTTGTAATCGGTCAACGTCACTTCCTCGCCAGTGGCACGGTCGATGGCTTTGTAGATCGAGTCTACGGAACCATTGCCGATGGCCGCTTCGGTGAGCACTTCGCCGTCGTTTTTGACCAAATGAACGCTTGCAGTAGGTGTTGAATGGTTCCCGTACGACAATTGTACCGATTCAAGGCTGTAAGTCTGTTGGGCAGCAAACAGCTTCACATCGATCAAGGCCAACAGATCATCATCGCTGACATCCTTTTTGCGGTCACACAATGCTTTGAACGCTACGAATGCTTCGTCGATCTGTTCTGCTTCAAGCTGATAGCCAAGCTCTGCCAGCTTCTCTTTGAACGCGTGGCGTCCGGAGTGTTTGCCAAGCACGATGCGGTTGGATTTGAAGCCGACTGTCTCTGGATTGATGATCTCATAGGTAGTCGCTTCCTTCAGCACGCCGTCCTGGTGGATGCCGGATTCATGTGCGTAGGCATTGGCTCCGACGACCGCTTTGTTACCAGGTACAATCATCCCTGTGAGGCGGCTGACCAGTTGGCTAGTACGGGCGATTTCTTTGAGATTCAGCGGAGTGATTGCCTGATAGATATCCTTACGGGTAGCAAGCGCCAGTGCCACTTCTTCAAGTGCGGCATTCCCTGCGCGTTCGCCGATCCCGTTGATCGTGCCCTCTACTTGAGTAGCACCCGCTTCAATCGCGGCGAGACTGTTGGCAACCGCCATCCCAAGGTCATCGTGACAGTGGCAGCTCAGCTTGATGTTGGATACAGCAGGTACACGCAGCTTCAGTTCACGGAAGATATTGCCGTATTCCAATGGTGTCATGTAACCGACCGTATCCGGGATGTTGATGATGGTCGCCCCTGCTTTGATCACCGCATCCACTACCTCTGCCAAATAGGCAATCTCGGTACGGCCTGCGTCTTCAGCAGAGAACTCAACCTCATGCATATATTTTTTCGCGTATTTGACCGCTTCCACTGCGCGTTCAATTACCTGTTCCTTGCTCATACGAAGCTTATGCTCCCGATGGATCGGGGAAGTGGCGATGAATACGTGGATGCAGGCATTTTGGGCTACTTTAAGTGCTTCATATGCTTTGTCGATATCACTCATCGTCGAGCGGGCCAGACTGACCACGGATGCATGTTTTACCCGTCTCGCAATCTCTTGCACAGACTTGAGGTCACCGGGAGAGGCGGCAGCAAAGCCCGCCTCCATCCGAGTTACGCCCAAACGTTCCAATTGCAAGGCAATCTCGATCTTTTCGCTGGTGCTCAGGTTGACCCCTGGTGATTGTTCACCGTCTCTGAGTGTTGTGTCAAAAATTTCTATCGTACGCATTTCTCTCCTCCACCTTTTTCATAAGTTCCCGTGGTCTTGGTGCAGGTCGCTTAGTTGCCGGATTTTACTGGTTCTGCTTGTTTTTCATCTTTTTTGATCCAAGCCATCATGCTGCGCAGCTGTTGACCAACGACTTCGATACCGTGTTCACTTTCCAGACGGCGGCGTGCGTTGAACCCTGGACGGTTCGCTTGGTTTTCGAGGATGAAGTTACGTGCGAATGTACCGTCTTGGATCTCAGCCAGCACTTTTTTCATTTCTTTGCGGGTCTCTTCTGTGATGATACGCTTACCCACGCTGTAGTCACCGTACTCAGCGGTGTCACTGATGGAGTAACGCATACGTGCGAGACCACCTTCGTACATCAGGTCAACGATCAATTTCAACTCATGCAGACACTCGAAGTATGCGATCTCTGGCTTGTAGCCTGCGTCCACGAGCGTATCGAAGCCTGCTTTAACCAACTCAGACACACCACCGCAAAGAACGGCCTGCTCACCGAAGAGGTCTGTCTCGGTCTCTTCACGGAATGTTGTCTCGATAACACCTGCACGGGTGCAGCCGATGCCGCTTGCATAAGCGAGTGCGGTTTCATGTGCTTTGCCTGTTGCGTCTTGATAGATCGCGAGCAAGCCAGGTACACCAAAATCTTCCGTATATACACGGCGTACCAGATGACCAGGGCTTTTTGGTGCTACCATGATGACGTCTACATCAGCAGGTGGCATGATTTGACCGTAGTGGATGTTGAAGCCGTGGGAGAAGCAGAGGGTTGCGCCTTTTTTCAGGTTTGGAGCGATTTCTTGGTTATACACCTGGCTCTGTCGCTCGTCTGGCATAAGGATCTGGATCAAGTCTGCACGTTGGGTAGCTTCTGCTACAGTGAATACTTGGAAACCGTCTTTTGCTGCCTGTTCGAAGGATTTTCCCGGACGTACGCCGACGATTACGTTGATGCCGCTGTCACGAAGGTTTTGTGCTTGTGCGTGGCCTTGGCTGCCGTAGCCGATGATTGCAACTGTTTTGCCTTTCAAAGCGGATTGATTAACGTCTTTTTCGTAGTACATAGTTACCATGGTATGGTTCCTCCTGAGTGGTTGTTTTTTTATGAGTGAATGGGTGTGTTAACAATACTTCTGGCCATTGCCACTGTGCCGGTACGGGTCAATTCCTCAATCCCGTATGGAGCAAGCAGGGTGAGCAAGGCATCTACTTTGGCGGTATCACCTGTCGCTTGAATGATCAGGGATTCCGGCCCGATGTCAATCACAGAAGCGCGGAACGGCTCAACAATTCCGTTAAGCTCTGTGCGCTGGCTCGGTGATGCTTTGACCTTGACCAGCAGGATTTCGCGGGCGACCATCGGATCTTTGGAAAGATGGATGACATCGATGACATCGATCAGTTTGATGAGTTGCTTTCTCAGCTGATCGACACGGGTCTCATCCCCGCCTGTGGTCACGATCATCCGCGACAGCCCCTCTTCTTCACATGGGCCTACGGTGATGCTGTCTATGTTAAAGTTGCGCTGACCGAACAAATTGGCGACACGGGTGAGTACACCGGGCTGATCGTTTACCAGAATCGCAAGCGTATGTCGTTCCATCATCATCGGCTACTCCTCCCCCAATACCATCTGATCAAGCGTATTACCTGATGCTACCATCGGATAGACATTCTCATGATTGGCGACACGGAAGTCCATGACAACCGGACCGTCGTGCTCCAACGCTTCTTTGATGATCGCTTCTGCCTCTTCGCGGTTGGTTGCCCGCAAGCCTTTCACCCCGTAAGCCTCTGCCAATTTGACAAAATCAGGGGAGCAAGACAGATCGATCTCGCTGTAGCGGTTTTCGTAGAAAAGCTCTTGCCACTGGCGAACCATCCCCAGAACCTGGTTGTTAACGATCGCGATCTTGACTGGCAGGTTAAACTGCTTCACTACCGCCAGCTCCTGATTGGTCATCTGGAACCCACCGTCACCTGCTACGGCAAACACCGTGCGATTCGGATGCGCGATCTGTGCCCCGATGGCTGCCGGAAAACCGAAGCCCATCGTACCAAGCCCTCCAGAGGAAACCAGTGAACGTGGATGCTTGAATTTGTAGTACTGTGCCACCCACATCTGGTGCTGTCCGACGTCTGTCGTCACAATGGCTTCACCCTCTGTGGCCTGATGGAGAAGTTCAATGACTTCCTGTGGCTTCAAAATATTTTCAATCTTCTGATAAGAATAAGGGAATTGTTGTTGGCTATCCTTGAGCTGCTGAAGCCAAGCCTCCGAATCGCAGCGGGAGACGAGTGGCAATGCTTTTTTCAAGGTGCTTTTCACATCGCCTGCAATCCGCAGTGCTGTCTCGACGTTTTTGCCCAGCTCAGCCGGATCGATGTCGACATGCACGATCGTGGCATTCGGTGCAAACTCCTTCGTCCGCCCCATCGTAATCCTGTCGTCAAAGCGTGCTCCCAGCCCAATCAGCAAATCTGCCTGCAAAATCGCCTGATTCGCTGTATAGCTGCCATGCATCCCCGGCATCCCCAGCGCCAATTCATGCTGACCCGGAAAATTTCCCAGTCCCATGAACGTGCTGATCACTGGAATCTGTGTTTTTTCGGCAAATGCGAGCAGGTCTTGTGTCGCATCAGCCGCCAGAATTCCTCCGCCTGCCAGAATGACCGGCTTTTTCGCCTGAGTCAGCGCCACAGCCAATGCCTCAACGTCTTGGTCAGTCGGCTCCAGTGTCGGCTGGTATCCGCGTACACTAACCGAGTCTGGATAGGTAAATGGAGTGACCGCATTGCACACATCTTTTGGAATGTCGATCAGGACAGGTCCCGGACGCCCAGTGCTTGCGATATAAAACGCTTCTTTGACGATTCTCGGCAGGTCCCGCACATCTCTGACAAAATAGTTGTGCTTGGTGATTGGCATCGTGATTCCTGTGATATTCGCCTCTTGGAAGGCATCGGTACCGATCAGACTCTGTGCCACGTTCCCTGTGATACAGACCAATGGAATCGAGTCCATCAACGCGGTGGCGATCCCTGTTACGAGGTTGGTTGCACCTGGCCCTGATGTCGCGATACAGACCCCTGTCTTACCTGTCGCCCTGGCGTAACCGTCTGCTGCATGGATTGCTCCCTGCTCATGTCTGGTGAGAATATGCTTGAGGTAGCTGCTGTACAGGGAGTCATAGATCGGCAAGACCGCGCCCCCCGGATATCCAAACACACACTCAACGCCTTCGAGTAACAAACATCGAAGCAACATGTCAGCCCCTGTCATTTCCTCGCCATACTCGATGGCTGGCAACGATCTGGTCAACTCAGCGGCTTCTACACTCATTTTGGTTCCTCCCCACTCTCCAGAATGGTTTTCTCTCCTAGGTTTTGAAAATAATGAAAACCCTTTCATCCCAGACATGTATAGCTATCATGTCTTTTGGGGCGAAAGGGTTCGCGATACCACCCAAAATTTATTGGCGCCTCACAGCAGCCAACCTTGGTCAGTCTGTTCTTTTCTACCTTGATCTCAGACTGGGACACATTAACGCGTGTCAAACGGTACGTACCTACTAAACAGATCGGAAAACCTGCCTTTCAGCCGACAGCTCAGAGTGTGATCCCTATTCTCGGCTCCTTACCTGGTCGCAGCGACCCCAGGCTCTCTGAAAAGGAGAATCGAAACAGTTTTCACTCTTCAAACGCTTTTCGAATTGTCTGAATGTTTGTTTGAGTTAACTAGGATTATAAACAGGCTATTTAGGGGTGTCAATCGAATAAAAATTCTTTTACCAGCCTTTTAATTGAGCGTTTGTTCAGCAAAACTCGGGCATCCTGCGCCCAGTTTGGGTGTAAGCGCATACAATTTTATACATATTTTTTTTGTAACGGAAACAAGGAAGACCGGTTAGCCTTCCTCTGATCCATTCCCTAGCAGGGGATTATTTGATTTCGCTACGAAAAAAAGAGTATGACATCGTGACAAATTGTCTCGATTGTCCAGATAAGAGAGTGTATCTGGACGGTTCCCCACGCGATCCCTCTGCCAAATAACTGTGGCAGATTTGTGAAGATTTCAAGGATTGTCGTGAAACTTAGTCATGTTAGGTTTCCTTACATTATAACAGCAGCTTCTCTAATTGCCAACTACTTGGTATCCATCTTTTGTATTTTCTTCACTCTCTTTAATCTTTATTACCTCCTCCCCAACCAAAAGTGGGATCGGGAGGGGCAAGGTTGCGTGGGAACGGCCCCTCTTCCCTCTTGGCAACTTCGTTGCGGCCAGTAAACACTTCCTAGAAAGCTGGCAAACCGGGCCAATCCCACGCAACCTTGCCCCTCCCGAAAGCACACAAAAAAGACCCCCTCATAGAGAAGGGATCTCTTCAAAAACGTGTTAGCCGTAAATTAAACCGGTTGCGTCTCTTGCATGCCTTTGATCAGTACCTGTGCCACTTCTGGACGGGTAAACTGTGGCGGTGGAGTCTGACCGTTGCGCAGCAGTCCACGCACTTTTGTCCCGGAGAGGGTCAGGTGGTCTGCTTTGTCATGCGGGCACGTCTTAGTGGTCGCCATGCCGTCGCATTTGGTGCAGAAGAAGCTGTGCTCGAAGAACAGCAGTTCGATACCGAGCTCCTCACGGGTAAACTCGGAGAAAATATATTGAGCATCATACGTGCCATAGTAATCGCCTACACCAGCATGGTCGCGGCCTACGATAAAGTGAGTGCAGCCGTAGTTTTTACGCACCATCGCATGGTAGACCGCTTCACGTGGGCCTGCATAGCGCATCGCCGCTGGGAAAGCACCGAGGAAGACACGATCTTTTGGATAGTAGTTTTCGAGGAGCACCAGATAGCTCTCCATACGGACGGTAGCCGGTACGTCATCGGATTTGGTTTGGCCCACGAGTGGGTTGAGGAAGAGCCCGTCTACGATTTCCATAGCAGTCTTTTGGATATATTCATGGGCACGGTGAACCGGATTGCGGGTCTGGAAGCCGACAGCGGTTTTCCAGCCTTTTTCCTGGAAGATCGCGCGGGTCTGCTCTGGCGTGTAGTAATAATCAGCGAAAAGCTCAGGCTGTGGACGTTCCAGTACGTCGATTGGGCCGCCGAGATAGAGCGCTGGGCGTTCGAACAGCTTCGCTACGCCTGGATGTTCCAGTTCTGTCGTACGGTATACATTTTGTGCTTCTTTTTGTTTATCAGGAACATATTTACTTTCGACAGTTAGTACCGCATAGTTGATGCCGTCTTCACCGCGAAGCACCACTTTTTCACCGATTTCCAGGTCTTGGTACTGTTCATCGACAGCAAGGGTAATCGGGATGGACCACACCAGACCGTTGGCGAGGCGCATATGATCAACGACAGAATGGTAGTCAGCCTCAGTCAAAAAGCCGGTCAATGGGGAGAACGCCCCGATGGAAATACAGTCAATATCAGATATCGTCCAAGAATCGACGGTGATTACGCGATAGTTATCAAGTTGTTTTTGTACCTCTTCACGCGCCTCGGCAGAAAGCAGGCGGTTAATCAGTACCCCACCGTGGGGCTGGTTCACATAAGACACGCTGATTCCTCCTCTTGTTTCCTCTTACTTGTGCAGACCGCACTCCGTTTTTTCATGACCGGACCAACGTCCAGCGCGTGGGTCTTCGCCAGGCATCACTTGGCGGGTGCAGACATCACAGCCGATGCTTGGATAGTGATTGTCGTGAAGCGGGTTGTACGGTACGTTGTTGGCTTTGATGTACGCCCATACATCTTCAGATGTCCAGCCTGCCAGCGGGTTGAACTTCATCAGACCGAATTTTTCATCCCACTCGATCTTTTTCGCGTTCGCGCGGGTTGGCGCCTGGTCACGGCGAATTCCGGTGATCCAAGAGCTATATTGAGACAGAATATCTGTCAATGGCTCTACTTTGCGGATATTACAGCATTGGTTCGGGGCGGTTTTCCACAGCTCGTCACCGAATTGTTCTGCCTGCTCTTCTAATGTGAGCTTAGGCAATACTTTGATGAAGTCGCGGTTGTAGTGTTTGGCTACGCGCTCGATGGTCTCATATGTTTCTGGGAAGTGCTTGTTGGTGTCGAGATAAAACACTGGTGTCTGTGGTGCCACCTTGGCAATCATATCGATCACGACAACGTCTTCTGCACCGAAGCTGGATGCGAATACGATGTCTGTGCCGTATTGCTCCACGGCCCATGCGATGATCTCTTCTGGGCTTTGGCCCTCTAAGCGGTATGCCCACAATTGAAGTTCCTCATCTGACCATCTTTTTTTGTCTGTCATGTCTACCCCTCCCACGTTAGTTACGATAGTTATCATATGTTGCGGTTGTAGTTCTGGTCACATGCCTAACGGTCAGTTGATCAGCCACCGCACTAATCCGATTAAACCCATCGGATATGCTAATGAATTTAGATTTAATCTTATTTTCTTTCTATTTCCATGTCAACACCGAAAAATAATCATTGACCATATGTTCCCACAGGTTTATACTTATCCCAAAACAATTCCGAGTAATCCAATTGGTTTTAAGCATAAAAGGAGGGTTCATCCATGTCAGAGCAAGTACGCCCTTGGGAAGCAGATACTTCTAAGCTAAGCAAGTTTGAGCAAGTCAAGCTGGAGCGTGACGGCCTCGATATTATTCAAAAAATTCGCGATCTTTCCGCACAAGGCTATGAGGCTTTCAGCGAAGACGATCTGTCTTTCTTTAAATGGGCTGGCATCTATGAGCAAAAGCCAAAAGGTGAAGGCAAATTCATGATGCGTGTCCGTATCCCATCCGGTATTTTCAGCAGTGAACAAGCGCGCACTCTCGCCGCCATCGCTCGCGACTATGGACGCAGTGTAGTGGATATCACAACTCGTCAAGCAGTTCAGTTCCACTGGCTTGAGACCGAGCAGCTCCCTGATATCTTCGACCGCATGGAAAAAGTAGGCCTGTTCTCTTACCAAGCATGTGGTGACGTACCACGTACCATCGTAGGTAACCCACTCGCCGGGATCGACCCGAATGAACTCATCGATACCCGTGCGCTCGTTGAGGAGCTGGAGACTTACTTCCTATTGAACCGTGAATTCTCCAACCTGCCACGCAAATACAAAGTCTCTATCTCTTCCAATATCTATAACACCGGGCACGCTGAGATCAACGACCTCGCGTTCACTCCGGCTACCAAAGTCATCGACGGTGAAGAAGTCATCGGCTTCCACGTATGGGTGGGCGGCGGTCTTTCTGCCAAGCCTTATCTGGCACAACGCCTCGACCTGTTCGTACGTCCTGAAGAAGTGCTCAAAGTAGCAGAAGGCGTCACCACCATCTTCCGCGACTTCGGCTACCGTGAAAAACGCCACCATGCCCGCCTGAAGTTCCTCGTGGCTGACTGGGGTGCTGAGAAATTCCTGGCAAAGCTGACCGAAATCATCGGCCCGATGGAATCACTCGGAACCGACCGCACTGTAGGCTGGAATGCCGGTTATTTCACAGGCGTTCACAAGCAAAAGGACGGTCTCAACTATGTAGGTCTTCTGCTTCCGGTAGGCCGCTTCGATGCAGATGAGCTGGATGAGCTGGCACGTCTTGCAGACACCTATGGCGACGGCTCCCTGCGCGCATGTAACTCCCAAAACCTCCTGATTCCTAACGTCGCTGACGAAAACGTGGAAAAGCTGCTCGCAGAACCACTGCTTGCGCGTCTCACTCCAAATCCACGCACCTTCATCGGCCACGCTGTCTCCTGTACCGGTAACGAATATTGCAACCTCGCTATTGTCGAGACCAAAGAACGCATGGTATCCGTCGCCAACTGGCTGGATGAAAATGTCGAGCTGGATACTCCAGTCCGCATTCACGTCAACGGTTGCCCGAACTCCTGCGGCCAGCGTCAAATCGCTGACATCGGTCTGCAAGGCGCCCTCGTCAAAACCGAGAACGGCATGATCGACGCTTTCGACCTCCACATCGGCGGCAGCCTCGGTCCAGATGCAGCCTTCAACCAAAAGCTGAAAGGCCGTGTCCCTGGTGACCGCATCGCTCCTGTAATCGGCAACCTGATCGAATACTACAAGGAAACTCGCGTGGAAGGCGAGAAATTCCACCAAACCGTACGCCGTGTCGGTCTTGAAGCGTTCCAAGAGCGCCTCAACGTGATTCTTGCGACCGTAGGTGTGTAAATCTTATACTAAGGGGAAACCCTCACAGGGAGGCACCCGATTATGTTTCTGTACAAAATCGAAGCGACCACGGAAGAGAACAAGTCTATTGTCGTCGTCGTGATCTCCGAATCAGACGAAAAAGCATTCTCCTATGCGGAAACGGCAATTCGGCGTGAGTTCCTGGTCGCTCCCAAGCTGACCGACATCTCACTGGTCGAGAAGAAGTACCTCGAAAAAGGAAAAGCCTATGTGATCGAAAACGCTGTCGTATAAGACGGCGTTTTCTTTTTCTTTATTTTTTTCATATTCCAGATGGATTATAATGGATATTATGATGATTTGTAGTTTTGCATAAAGGAGCCCCGTAGCCTATGTCAACTGACCTTACTTTTTTTGAAGCGATTAAAAAGAATCAACCCGAAACAGTGCGAGCGCTGCTCAATCAAGATGCCTCGTTACTGCATCTGCATACAGAGAATGGCGATTCACCTGTGATTCTCGCCGTCTATCATGGGGCCAGAGAGGCGCTGAACGTGCTGCTCTCCCACTCTCTAGACAGCGAACTGAGCTGGTTTGAGGCGGCTGCTGTCGGGAACCCTTACCGACTTGCCGCGCTGATCGATACAGATCCCGAAATCATTTATACATACAGTCACGACGGCTGGACAGCCCTACATCTCACCAGCTTTTTCGGTCATACTGATGCTACCCGGATTCTGTTGGCCGCAGGCGCACCGCTTGATGTACGCTCTCTCAATCCGATGCAAAACCACCCCATCCACGCAGCCATCGCGGGGTATTATCAAAAAGAACTGGTCGAATTGCTGATCGAGCACGGTGCGGATCTGGATGCCAAGGAAAGTGGCGGGTATACCCCTCTGCATGAAGCCGCACTGCGCGGATATGCGGAGTTGGTGACGACCCTGCTTGCCAATGATGCAGATGCTACCTTGACCAATGAAGATGGGAAAACAGCGCTGGAGCTTGCGGCAGAGAAAGGGCATAAAGTGGTGTGTGAGATTTTGCTGCCGTATAGTAATGCGAGGTTCATTCAGTGAAAGTGAGTTATTATTAAGTGAATAGATAACAGCAAAGAGCCGTTGGAGGACTATTTCCCAACGGCTTTTTCTTGAAGACCTGTACTCAACTCGATGATTTCCTGATACTCCTTGCCGCCTTGTTTCCATGACACTTGTACTTGAGCTGCGTCGATACTTTCTTTGAGTTCTTCCATACTGATGCCGGCACGTTGATAGCTGGGGCTCATCACTGGAATTAATCTGCTGTAGCTTTCACCAAAAAGTTGTTCTCCTGGTCTGTATTCTTCTAGCTTTCCTGGATAGCGAAACTCGTACCGTACATCCTCATATGGTGTGTGTCCTAAATAATTCAGGTTACCTTTATGCAGCATTGTCTTTTCAGAAACCGTATATGTCAAATCCATATTCCAATTGTCGTTTTCACCAAAGACGATAATCTCGCCTGTCTCAGGCTTTGTAACACATCCCGTGGCAAACAGACACAAGGTTAGCGTTAGCATCCAATGATACAGCCAATTTGTTCGCATGGGCAAACGGCTCCTTCTAATGTGTTTAACTATTATAGTTATCCGCAAAAAATCTTTTTGATACTCTTACTCCAGGCACATCAGATCCTCTAAAACTCCAATAAATCGACCAGTAGTGACTGGCAACGCCATTTTGCTTTTGCGCCACACGTGTGTTTACACCTGGGTCGACTAGTGCAGCATTTTGCGCTACAGACGAAAGCTCGTTAAAATCCCATTTATGATTGGCCTTTTGTAATGAAAAATCACTCCAATCACTAATCTCCAATTCTTTGATATTCCATGTGTAACTGAATCCTGCATTTGCTACGGCCGCAGACATGCCTACATTAACACTGACTGAAGAATTACTGGTTGAAAAGGTTCCAATCGGTCCATACCTATATAAGATTTGATTTGGATGATAAGATGTGTAGGTACGGTCGTAGAATCTATTGATCACGTATGGTTTATAATCAGGATTTGAAGCTGCTAATCGGGAACCCGGCGTAATCTGAGTGTACCAATCAAAAACAAACCAGTCATAAGTTGCATCCCCATCCGGAACAAGCTGCCAAAATTCAAATCTTTGATTCACAACACCGTACGGTTTATTATAATTCGTAACAAAATAGTCTCCACGTTTTTTCCAATTACTAGATGGTTCACCACTAGTGTAAGATATCCGTGAAGTTCCTTTCCTCTTCGTTTTCAATCGATTATAGGAATGGATATATGTTGTTTCTAATATTGAATCGGTCACAAATGAACTTTCTTGTCCGATCGGTACCATCACTTCACCAACATTCATCATCCCATCTGAACCACGGGAAATCCATGAAGCTGCTACTAGTTGGGAAGGGTCGGGCTGCAGTGTCTCTTCTCGAATCGTGATATCAAAAGCCTGAGCCACCCTATTCATATCCACCTCCCCAAAAAAGACAACCATCCTTCCCTGTTCCACCCCATCTCTTAACATCCGATGCAATCCACTGCCCTCTTTGATCGCTTCCTCCACTTGATCTTCTAACACCCAGATCGCTTTTGCTGAGAGCGCCTGTCCTTTCGATTTTCGTACAAGCTTGGCCAATCTGTTCGTTTTTGGCCCGTTTCTGATCGCGGTGGTCGACATAGCATTGCCGCTGATTACGTCAATCGTAATAGCTTTTTTGCTCTGTTCTAACTCTTCTAGCGGTTGCTCTGGAAAGATCAAGTTTTCATCAACAGATTTAGCTGTTGATGTACCATCATTACCGGGGACAGCAAGAAATAGAGTCAAACTAGTAAGTATAATGACCATCACCAATCTCACCTTGATCCCTCCTTGATTTACAAATATTGTTACCTGCTTCAAGCTATTTATCCCACGCAAAAAAGCCACCCCCGAAGGAATGGCTCTCATATTCACGCTCTATTCACTTACTTCACTCCAACCCGCTTCAGCGTCTGTGGTCGCGCACAAGCTGCCAGCGCCTGCTCAAAATCAGCCAGCAGGTCATTCACGTCCTCCAGACCGACAGACAGGCGGATCAGACCGTCTGTGATGCCGCGCTTTTCACGCTCATCCTGAGGCATGGCAGCGTGGGACATCATGGCTGGATAGGAGAGGATGCTCTCGACCGAACCAAGGCTTACAGCGACGAGGGGAAGCTGTACAGCATCAAAGAACGCCTTCACCTTCTCACGGCTCCCCACGTCAAAGGAGAGAACTGCACCGTGGCCGGACGATTGACGGTTTTGGATCGCGTGTCCTTCATGTCCGGTCAGGCCGGTATAGTAGACCTTTTCCACCAATGGATGGCGGTCCAGCCATTGGGCGATTTTGTGTGCATTCTTGGTGCTGACATCAAGACGGGATTTGAGGGTTTTGAGACCGCGCATCACGAGCCAGCAGTCTTGTACGCCAAGGATGGCGCCAAATCCGTTTTGGATCATGTAGAGCTGATTGCCCAGCTCTTCTTCTTTGGTAACCACCAGACCGGCCACGACGTCACTGTGACCCCCGATGAATTTGGTTGCGCTGTGGATGACGATGTCGGCCCCCAGCTCAAGTGGGCGCTGATAATACGGAGTCATGAACGTATTATCCACGATGGTGAGCACCCCTTGAGCTTGGGCCAGTCTACACACACCCGCGATGTCTGTTACTTTCAAAGTTGGATTGGACGGGGTCTCCAGATAAATGGCACGGGTCGTTGGCAGAATGCTTGCTTCCACCGCTTTGAGATCGGTTGTGTCGACGAACGTGACCTCAATACCCATGCGCGACAAGACTTTAGTCAGGAAACGGTACGTTCCGCCATACACGTCCTCGGCCACCACCAGATGATCCCCCGCAGAGAAGAGCATGAACACACTAGAGATCGCCGCCATCCCGGAAGCGAAGGCAAAGCCTCGTGTCCCGCCTTCGAGTACCGCGATCGCATCCTCTAACGCTTGGCGGGTCGGATTGCCGGAGCGTGCATAGTCGAACGTATTGGGCTGATCGATATCGAACTGATGAAACGTCGATGCCTGATAAATCGGAATACTGGACGCTCCTGTCACACCATCAATCGCATTGCTTCCATGCAAAAGCTTTGTCGCAAAATTCATCTTAAATCCCCCTCCCGACAGTTAGACACAGATCCAAAGCCTGACGCAAATCTTCAATCAAATCATCCGCATGTTCAATTCCTACCGACAGACGCAGCAAACGGTCACACACACCAACATAATCACGAACTTCTTTTGGAATATCAGCATGGGTCTGCGTCGCCGGATACGTACAGAGCGACTCGACGCCTCCCAGACTTTCAGCAAACGAAATCACTTTGAGATTCCGCAAAAACGTCCCAACCTGCCACGCTTCCTGGATACGGAACGACACCATGCCAGAGTAACCGCTCGCTTGTGCGCTCTGTACCGCATAATCCGGATGTTCTTCCAAGCCCGGATAGAAGACTTCTCTTACCGCCGGATGCTCCTTCAAGAACTTCGCTACGCGGAAAGCATTCTCCTGATGACGCTCCATGCGCAGTGCCAGTGTTTTCATCCCGCGGATTAACAGCCAGCAGTCCTGCGGCCCAAGTACCGCACCGATCGAATTATGCAAGTATTTGAGCTTTTCAGACAGGTCTTGGCCTTTGGTGACAATCAATCCAGCCAGCACGTCATTATGGCCGCCTAAGTACTTGGTGGCACTGTGGAACACGATGTCGGCTCCCAGCTCCAGCGGGCGTTGGTAAAACGGAGTCATGAACGTATTATCTACAATCGTGATGATCTCATGGCGCTTGGCAATCCCGACGATGGTGCGAAGATCGGTTACCTGCATCAGTGGGTTGGTTGGTGTCTCCACCAGGATCGCTTTGGTATTCTCACGTACCGCTTTTTCCACTTCCTCTGGATCGCGCAGGTCCACGTAGGAGAAGGAGAGTCCATAGCGGCTCAAGATCTGTTGGAACAGACGGTATGTACCCCCGTACAGATCAAGCGATACCACCAGATGATCTCCCGCCGAAAACAGGGCCATGATCGTCTGAATCGCAGCCATCCCGGACGCACAGGCAAAACCTGCATCTCCTGATTCCAGTTGGGCGATTGCGTCTTCGAGTACGGTTCTCGTCGGATTCGCCGTACGGGTGTAGTCATATCCTGTACTCTCACCGAGAGCCGGATGACGGTAAGCTGTGGCGTGGTGGATCGGGAAGCTTACGGCACCGGTTTCTTTTTCTTTGCCGACGCCAATCTGTACTAACTTAGTCTCGATATGCATGGTTGTAGGTCTCTCCTCTCAGCTCTGAACACTATCATGATGCAAAAAAGCCTTCTTTCCAGATGAAAGAAGGCTTTGATTTACGCAATATACGTAAAGCAATTCCTCTCATCTACCAAAGTGAAATCAACACTTTGCAGGAATTAGCACCGTATCTCCTTATTTGATCTGCATCAAAATAAGTGATTGGTTGCCGGGCATCAAAGGGCCAGTCCCTCCGCCTCTCTGGATAAGAAGTGTTTGCTATTAAGTTTTGAAATGTTGTGGCAAATTCAATGATCTAATCATATCGGAGCACTCGGGATATGTCAACTGGTTTTGAGGAAAAAATTATGAGACGTGGAAGGTCTTAATTTTTTCGTTCAAGGCATCAATCATGCGGGAGACTTCTGAGATGGATGAGACGGTTTCTTCCACGGTAGCGGTCTGCTCTTCGGTAGACGCTGCGATTGCCTCCATCCCCATCGCCATCTCTGCGCTGGCTGCTCCTACCTGCTGCATATGAATATGTGCATCCTGCCCCTGTTTATGCATGTTTTCAGAGGCTGTATATACATTTTGCATATGACCGGAAATATCTTTGACGGCATCGGAAATATGAATGAATGCTTGACCTGCCTGCTCGATCATGCCTGTCATCTGACGTACAGAGGTCACACCGCCATGCATGGCCAGGACGGCTTCCCCTGTGCTGTTCTGAATCTCTGCAAGCACATGGATGATCTCCCTACCGGCATTGCTTGTCGCCTCTGCCAGCTTGCGTACCTCATCTGCTACGACCGCGAAGCCTTTGCCATGTTCGCCGGCACGCGCTGCCTCGATGGCCGCATTGAGTGCGAGCAGGTTGGTCTGGCTTGCGATGGTATTGATCAGCTTGGTGATCTCGCCGATCTTGTCCATCCGCTGTCCCAGATTCTCGACCGCTACGGCTGAGCCTTGGACGGATTCATTGACGCGTTTCATTTCGACACTGACGGCCTGACTAGTTTGCAAGCCCCCGACTGCATCCTGCAGGGCGCGCTCCGTCAGCCGTGTCGTCACTTTCATATTTTCCGTGAGGTTCTCCATCTCGGATTGCAGTTCACTGATCGTACGGGCGGTCTGGTCTGTATTGTGCTTCATCTGCATAGAGGCTTCAGCCAAATCAGTAACGGTCACTGCGATCTGCTCCGAGGCTTTGCCCGTCTGAGACGCTCCTTCCCGCATCATATTGCTGAAGGTCGTGACTTGTCCGGTAACCATACTTACCTCTTGGATCATATCAGACATGTTCTTGGTAGCCGTATTCAGGGACACTGCAAGCTGAGCGAATTCGTCTTTGCCTTCTACAATAGCCTTTGCTGCGAGATTCCCCTTCCCTACTTCGTGCAAGGTCTCTCCCATATTCTTCAACGCACGCAGATTGCGGCGGGAGAACAGAAGTCCAATTGATAGACCGATAATCCCTGCCACAACGGCAAAACCAATCGTTTTATATCGCAAATCTTGAATGTCGGCATAGAACTCATCCTCATACGCACCAATTCCGATATAGCCGTTCCATGGTTTGAATTCTCTCAGATAGGTGATTTTGTTGCCATATTGGGGATTCGGATCATCTTTCTTAGATCCTGGCAACAGAAATAAAAACTCTACATACCGCTCTTCTGGATTTGATTTTTGCGCTACGCTCTGCAGCTCTTTCAGGACGTCTTGTCCGTCTGGCGAAAAGGTGTCTGGCAACGTGCCATGCTCACCAAAACGCGGATGAATGATCGTTTCTTTGGAGCGGTCCGGTTCGATCCTGTTCACAAACAGATAACCAGTATGGCCATAACGGAAGCTGGTTTTGCTGAAATCGTGGGTCTTGCCATCCGGATTCAGCGGTCCACCCAGAATCATACTTCCCTGCACGATCGCTTCCTCCTGAGTCATAGAACCTGCCTTCACCTGTTGATCCAGCAGCTCAAGTACCTCATAGGCATGATCAGCAGTCTGTCTTAGTTGAACTTTCCCGCTTTCCATCATCGCATCCTGGGCCGAGGTATAGGTAATGAATCCGACTACCAACATCGGAACAATCGCACAGATTAATAATAAACTGGTTAACTTCGCTCGGTAAGTAGAAAACATGATGTCCCTCCAAATCCTGCCGATTATTTTATAAACCTTTATTTTCCCTGAAATGCCAGATTGGAAACCAAGAAATATATGACAAAAACAAATAAAAAAAGCACCCTTCCGAAGAAGAGTGCTTTTCTATAACCGAAACGCTAATTAAGCGTTGATTTTGCTTTTAGCAACAGCAGCCAGTTCGTTGAACGCAGCTTTGTCGTTTACAGCAAGGTCAGCAAGCATTTTGCGGTTAACTTCAACGCCTGCTACTTTAAGACCATGCATGAGACGGCTGTAGGAAAGACCGTTCAGGCGAGCTTGCGCGTTGATACGGGTGATCCACAGTTTGCGGAAGTCGCGTTTTTTCTGGCGACGGTCGCGGAATGCATACATAAGGGATTTCATTACTTGTGCATTCGCGGAACGGAACAGACGGTGTTTGGAACCGAAGTAACCTTTCGCAAGCTTAAGGATTTTTTTATGACGACGACGGGTAACGGTGCCACCTTTAACTCTTGGCATGTTTAATTCCTCCTGTATCTAGCACGGCGGTCAGTCGACACTTAAGGAGCACGTGCTATAAAATTGTGTTTGGCGTAATAAGATGAAGCGGGTAATCCTAGAGGTACGTGATCAATTGAGCGATACGTTGTTGGTCGCCTTTGGAAACAAGGCCACCTTTACGAAGATGACGCTTCGCTTTAGTAGACTTGTTAGCGAACAAGTGGCTGGTGTAAGCGGAATCACGTTTCAGACGGCCGGAACCAGTCTTTTTGAAGCGCTTCGCTGCACCTTTATGGGTTTTCATTTTAGGCATTGTAGAGTCCTCCTGTCTCGTATCCTGAATTACTTTTCCGCTTTCGGTGCGAGAATCATCAGCATGCTGCGACCCTCGATCTTAGGCTTGCGCTCTACGGTTGCGATCTCTTCGCAAGCAGCAGCGACACGCTCAAGAACTTGTTGACCGATTTCGGAGTGAGTGATTTCGCGTCCACGGAAGCGGATGCTGCATTTCACTTTGTCTGCATCTTCGAGGAACTTCTTCACATTGCGAAGCTTGGTCTGGAAGTCGTGTTCTTCAATGTTGGAAGAGAAACGAACTTCTTTGAGTTCCACGATTTTTTGGTTCTTACGTGCTTCTTTTTCTTTCTTCGCTTGTTCGTATTTGAACTTACCATAGTCCATGATACGGCAAACGGGTGGTTTTGCGGTTGGTGCTACGTTAACCAAGTCAAGATTAGCCTCTTGTGCGATGCTTAACGCTTCACGCAGGGACACAACTCCAAGCTGGGAACCATCCGCACCAATCAAACGGACTTCACGAGCACGAATCGCCTCATTCACTAACATCTGATCCTTGCTAATAGTTTGCCACCTCCATAAATTTCGAGAGCAAAAACGGCATAATAAAAAGTGCGAACGCCTGAGCGCCCGCACCTATCTCACCTAGCAAATACAACGAAATGAATCGGAGATTGCTTTCGGAAATGGGACCCGTCAACAGTCTTAAAAGACGTCGATACAGGTGAGAAGCTGGGCGCTTCTGCTTGATTCTCGAATGTGAAGTTCATTTGCACTTTGTATATAGTAATACAACGCTGATATGATTGTCAAGCCTTGGGGTTTACTTGTGTTCTTGAATTTCCTGAAGCAGGTTGGCGATGAACTCATCTACCGGCTGGGAACCAAGGTCGCCTTCGCCGCGTTTGCGTACGGACAGGGCGCGGTCTGCCACTTCTTTTTCCCCGATAACGAGCATGTAAGGGATTTTGTTGACTTGGGCTTCACGGATTTTGTAGCCGATTTTCTCATTGCGGGCATCGAGTTCTACGCGGATGCCTTTTTCAGCCATCTTCTGACGGATCTCTTCTGCGTATGGAATGAACACGTCACTGATGGTCATGAGGCGTGCCTGGATTGGAGCGAGCCACGCTGGGAACGCACCTGCATAGTGCTCAACGAGAATCCCGATGAAGCGGTCAAGGGAGCCGTACATCGCACGGTGGAGAACAACTGGACGGTGTTTTTCGTTGTCTTGACCGATGTAGCTGAGATCGAATTTCTCAGGCATTTGGAAGTCAAGCTGGATGGTACCGCACTGGTGGCGGCGTTTGAGTGCGTCGGTGATTTTGAAGTCGATTTTCGGACCGTAGAATGCACCGTCGCCTTCGTTGATATTGAACGGCATGCCCATTTCTTCCAGTACTTCTTTGAGGGAAGTCTCAGCAGTTTCCCACAGCTCATCAGAACCCATGGAGTCTTCTGGGCGGGTGGAGAGGTCAACCGAGTATTCGAAGCCAAACACTTTGTAGATCTTGTCGATCAGCTGAATCATGCCTTTGATCTCTTGTTTGATCTGCTCTGGAAGAACGAACACATGCGCGTCGTCTTGGCAGAATGTGCGTACGCGTAGCATACCGTTGAGCGCACCGGAATATTCATGACGGTGTACCTGACCGAACTCGGAGTAACGGATCGGCAGATCGCGGTAGGAGTGCAGCTTGTTTTTGTAGATGAGCATGTGGCCTGGGCAGTTCATCGGCTTCATCGCGAATTTGACGTCATCTACCTCGGAGAAGTACATATTCTCATGGTAGTGATCCCAGTGACCGGATTGCTCCCAGAGGCGTTGGTTCATCATGAACGGAGTGCGTACCTCTGTGTATTGAGCCAGCTGTTGCAGACGGCGGGAGAAGTTCTCCAGCTCTTGGCGGACAGTAAAGCCGTTTGGCAGGTAGAATGGCATACCAGGAGCCTCTTCGGAGAACATGTAGAGCTCCAGCTCTTTACCCAGTTTGCGGTGGTCGCGTTTCTTCGCTTCTTCGAGGAAGTGCAAATACTCATCCAGCTCTGCTTTCTTCGGCCATGCCGTACCATAGACGCGCTGGAGTACTTGATTGTCGGAGTTACCGCGCCAGTAAGCACCTGCTACGCTCATGAGCTTGAAGGATTTGATGTGGCCGGTGGATGGCAGGTGTGGCCCACGGCACAGGTCGAAGAATTCGCCCTGCTCATAGATAGTGATGGTGGAGCCTTCCGGCAAGTCACGGATCAGCTCCAGCTTGAGGTGGTCATTGAGTTCGCCGAAGATCTTGAGTGCGTCCTCACGGGAAACCACTTTACGTACGATCGGCAGGTTTTCTTTGATGATTTTTTCCATCTCAGCTTCGATTTTGCCCAGATCCTCTGGTGTGAGGCTGACTGGAATATCCATATCGTAATAGAAACCGTCCTCGATGACAGGACCGATCCCCAGTTTTACTTCTTGACCATAGATGCGCTTCACAGCCTGTGCAAGCAAGTGAGCGGTGGAGTGACGGTATACTTCCAGTCCATCCGCAGAGTCGAGGGTCACGATTTCTACGTTCGCATCCTCGTCTACTTGTGCTGCGGTATCAACCACCTTGCCGTTGATTTTACCGGCGATTGCTTTTTTCTTCAGGCTGGTGCTGATGGAGCCGGCGATGTCTTCGATGGAGACACCTGCTTCGTATTCACGGACCGCGCCATCAGGCAGAGTTACTTTTACTTGTGCCATTGTCAGGTCTTCCTTTCTGTTTGCCAAAGTAGAAAAAATAAAAAGCGCTACATCCCAGAAAGGGACGAGCGCTGTTATTCTCGTGGTACCACCCTAATTCGGATTATGAGCATGCCCAAAGCAGGCAGGACTCCACAATCCCTCATTAGTAAGATAACGGCTCATCGCCGGCTGACCGATACTGTGGTGCCCGTGTCCATGGTTCACGGCTCCGCTTCCCGGCAGCTACTCGAAGGGGGTAGATCATCACAAGCGCGTAGCGGGCTCCCAGCCAAGACCCGCCTCTCTGAAACGGCTGACGCAATGTCCATGTCCTTCTCATCGTATTTCAAGATTTATGTTGCTGTATGGTTACTTATTATAGAGCGATGGGGTATTCAAGTCAAGGGCGCTTCTATTGGTAAGACAGTACGCACACGTATTGCAGATGCTGATTCTTTTGCCAAAAATAGAACGGAGTGTCTCAAGTAACGCTTGCTTCTCCTCATCCAAATGAAGGATAATTTTCTCAGGGGCCAAGGTAATCAAGGCACTGACGAGATAGTCCTCCTCCCGGCATTCCTGTTCGGAAAGACCCAGTACTGCTTCGATCTCTTCCAGTGGGATCAGCTCATCGGTCTCATCGTATAGGAGAAATTGCTTCTGCTTGTCTTCCACTACATGAACCAATGGGTATCTGGTCTCCTGCATCGAGACAAAATAACGGAGGAGCTCGACGAATTCCTGGTATTCCTTGTCCTGCACATATTGATCAATGCCGGATTGCATCGCTTCGTAAAGCTCGGCCCAGTAATCCTTGAGCCGGAAGCGGATAAACCCGTCGAGATTCATTTCGTTTTCTTCTTGCAGGTATTCAACCACGGTACGGTAGATGCGCATTTTCCGTGAGGCATTCGGCTCCAGCTGCTCCATGATCTCGTCCTGCTCGTGAAAAACGAATTGCACGTAAGGGAGGATCTCCTCCCATTTGTTCGAAAGATCTGATTGTATTTCTTTATGTAGGCAGCGTTTGACCAGTTGCGGCTCCATCACTTGGAGGACATAATCGGTTACGACCAGAGCAACGAAAGAGCGGACGATGTCCCTGGTCTCCAACGTATACTCTTCCTGGCACCAGCTGACAAACTGGAACCGAGTATCACCTGCGCGCATCCCTTCCCGAACCTCAATCGTCACGGGCTCGGTCTGAAGCTTCTCTTTCAGGGAATCGATGATTGAACGAAAGGCTTGGCACTGTTGCTGGTTGTCTTGCTGGAGGAACACGGAGATCGTTTGCATGATTCGTCACCCCCACTCAGTATATAGTAAGTATATGTCCCACCTACTCTGATATACTTTTAAAGTCTTGGTAAATCCCCTATGGAAAGGATTTGGTCCGATGTGGAGGCGTGATTCGCTGCTGAAGAGAATGATATTCAGCAAGCCAATCGAATACATCATGGGGACGCTTGCGGTTCTGATCGTTCTTCTGTATTTATCCGAATTTTATTATCATGACCCACAATGGGGAAAAACGGTTGCCCTGATCGAGACTACCATTGTATCGATTTTTGCATTCGAATATTTCATCAAGCTATGGTTTACTGACGATAAATGGGGATATATCCGTACGCATTGGATTGAACTTTTGTCTATTATTCCGCTGTCCGTTTTCTTTCAGTCACTTAGGCTCATCCGGGTGCTGCGGATTGTGATTCTGCTGCAATATGCCTTTCATCATTGGGAGCCTGTCTTGCGGCGAAATACGTTTTTCTATGTGACTTTTCTGACCTTCAGCGTGGTCATCCTGGCCTCTTTTGCGGTGTATCATTTCGAATCGGCTGTCCCCGACCCAAGCATGGAAAATATCGGGGATGCGCTTTGGTGGAGCTGGGTCACCACGACAACGGTCGGCTATGGTGACATCACGCCAAAGACCCCGGAAGGCCGCTTGATCGCTGCTGTTCTGATGCTGGTGGGCATCTCATTCCTCGGGGTGATGACTGGTACAATTGCCAGTTATTTTATTCGAATGTTTCATAATTATGAAAGTGTTCATGACGCTCAGCTCAAAACGATCCATCATCAGTTAAATCAGTTAGACAAGCTTACCCGTGAAGATATGGAGGATCTTCAGCAGACCCTCATTTTTCTCTGGGAACGCGAGCAGCTGAAAAAGCAAAACAGACGGGACTTTGATTAGCCGTCTGTTTTTTATCATGCCTGTGATTCGTATTCAGATTCGAACTCCGGTTCAAACTGGGAACGGAAGTAATCGGTTACATCGCCTGAGAAAAAAGGCGGTCTGCTCATGATACTCGGTGTGCGCCGCAGTCTCATAGCCAATTCGTTCATCAATCGAACCATGAAATCCTGCAGTTCATCATCAATAGTAAACATGACCCCGTACTCATACAGGTCTTCCGCCACCTCTCTACGGCGGACAGAATACCCGAGCAACCGTATCGGATACTGCAGAATGGTTACTTCAAATTCTAGAATCACATGCTGGCTGGCCGGTAGCTTGAGGTTGGACAAATAACGCAGGCCCCCGGCACTAATATTATCAATCAAAACACTGGCTGCTCCTGTTTCAATTGATTGTCCCCTCATCTCGACGATCGTCATATCGGCAAGCAAAGGGTTATCCAGTTCAATCCGAAAAAAATTCCGACTATTCCCCATATATAATCCTCCTGGTTCGGAAGGCATGCATCAAAAATCGCTGTTGACTATATTACCATTAATTTTTAAAAAAGTCATAGGAACATAGTCTTAGGTCGAATGGTGTGGTTTGGAGTCGACAGCGAGTTGTGTCGAACCTTGCTTAATGAAACCCCTTTCGTAAGAAGGAGGAGCTGTCCGCTACGTAAAAATTCATGGCTAGGGTCGGGGCAAAACATCTGGGTGGTTCAAGGTAGTGAGACTATTGCCCCTGGCTGTCTCGAGGAAGTACGGACGCCATGAATTTTTTCTTCGCTGAGTAGGGGGTTTCAAAAGCAGGTTCGCCACAACTCGCTGTCGACTCACGATGGATGGGATAATAAAAAACATAAAGGGAATACTTCGCTCACTCCTCCCTCCCGAAATTAACCAAAATAAAAAACCTATCTCTTCCATATATATTATAGAAGAGACAGGTTATTGTTGAATGTCGAGTACTGACTAATTTTGCATGACGAAATCTGTTTCCGCCATCTCGCCTTCTTTGAAGACGCGGAGGATTTCGTAGTTGGTGTTGCGTTGGGCCGGAATTTTGCCGGCTTGGCGGATGAGGTCAAGGATCAGATTGGTGTTGACCTTGTGGGTACATGCAGCAGCGGAGACGACGTTTTCCTCCATCATGGTGGAGCCGAAGTCATTGGCACCATAGGAGAGGGAGAGTTTGCCGAAGTCAGGGCCCACGGTTACCCAGGAAGATTGGAAGTTGGCGATGTTATCAAGCATCAGACGGCTGATCGCCAGTGTCTTGAGGTATTCTTCCGGTGTGTTGTTGACGGCTTTCATATTGGTGTTCTCCGGCTGGAAGGTCCATGTGATGAACGCCTTGAAGCCTTTGGTCTCATCCTGTGCTTCACGGATGCGCATGAGGGAGAGGACACGCTCCTCCATCTCTTCCCCAAAACCGATAACCATCGTAGCCGTACCATGCATGCCGACGCGGTGCGCAGCTTTTTGGATGTCGATCCACTCGGTCCACGAGCCTTTGAGACGGGAGATTTTGCGGCGGGTGCGGTCGTCGAGGATTTCTCCGCCTGCGCCCGGCAGGGAATCAAGACCCGCTTTTTTCAGCTCGATCAGGGTCTGTTCGATGCTAAGTCCGGATACCTGTGCCATCTTCGCCACTTCCGCTGTGGAGAAGGAGTGCATCTGAATCTTAGGGAAATGCTTCTTGATCTCACGCAGCAGGTCGAGGTAATACTCGAACGGCAGGTCTGGATTGGTGCCGCCCTGCATCAGGATTTCGGTTCCGCCCACATCAACAGTCTCTTGGATTTTTGCCAAAATCTGTTCGGTCGGAAGCACGTATCCTTCCTTGGAACCCGGCGGACGATAAAAAGCACAGAAACGGCAATACGTATCACATACGTTGGTATAGTTAATATTACGGCCGATTACGAACGTGGTAATCGGGTCTGGATGCCATTTTTGCATGACTTGATTGGCCGCGTGACCGATTTTTTCGACCTGGTCACTTTCGAACAGGGCCAGTCCGTCTTCTAAGCCGAGCCGTTCCCCAGCCACTGCTCTCTCTAGGATTTTATCGATCAAAAGGATCTCCTCCTCTTCTCTGTGTTGCACTCTTAATCCTAACACAAAAAAATGACCCTGCCTATTGGCAAGGATCGTCAAAGCTTAATTATTGAAGGCTTGTCTATTCAAAACCGATTTCTTCATAAACCTCTGGATCCCAGTGAATCACACAGGAAGCCAGCGGGAAATTGATTTCTCTGGCACCGTTCGGTTTACCGTTAAAATAAATAAATTCAGTCAGGGATACACGGTCGCCTTTGACCACGATTTCACCCTTCAGCCTGGTGACACTGTTATCCGGTGCATAAAATACGATTTGGCCAGAACCAATGTTCTTCATAGGGTACCTCCCAGTAATTTGAAGCCAGTATAACCTAATAGTAGTAAGAAAGTATTCACGAGTCAATGCGATTTTTCTGTCAGTTTGATGTATAATGGAATCATGATTTGTCAGAAAAAATAAAGGAGATCGACATGTTCGACCAAATCTTGCACCTATTCGAAACGTATGGTGAGTGGGGTCTGTTCACCATGGCGTTTTTAGACTCATTTATTTTGCCGGTTTCCCCACTGATCTTACAGGTAGCGATGAGCTTAAATATGCCCCATGATGCATTACTGTTTGCATTGATGTCTTTTCTCGGAACCGTAGCAGGGGCACCTGTCGGATTTATCTTAGGAAAAGTATTGGGCCGTCCGGTCATGCACAAGCTCCTCCCGAAGAAATGGACCGATGTCGCCATCGAAAAATTCCAGAAGAATGGGGACGGGTTTCTGCTGATCGGTGCCTTCACCCCGATTCCGATCAAGGTCTTCTCGGTGCTCACGGGAGCGCTGGGATACTCATTTGCCAAACTGATGCTGTTTACGGTGCTCGGGCGCGGTGTGAAGAGCTTTTTGATCGGTACGCTGTTCTATCTGTACGGGAAACACGCCAAACAGCTGCTTGATGATTATATGGAAGTAAGTCTGTTGGGTCTGGCTTTGATCGTTGCTCTCCTCTATGTATGGTGGACTCGCCGCAAGAAAAAGAATAACGGATGATGACTCGCTCTGTCGCACGTTCGATGCGGCGGGCTTTTTTTTTCTAGACGAATCACCTATTCCGCAAACGCCAATATATTGAAAATGTATAAGGCAATCAGCGGGGGTGACAGAGTGGCTGTAATCAAGACGAATTCTTCAGATGTAGACTTACTGGCCAGACTGATGCGCGCCGAAGCAGAAGGCGAAGGTCAGCTCGGCATGCTGATGGTGGGCAACGTAGGAGTAAATCGGATCAGGGCGAACTGTCTTGACTTTAAAAATATCCGTTCGGTTCGTGATATGGTGTATCAACGTCCAGGAGGCTATGAAGCCATCACCAAGTCATACTTTTATCAGCGCGCTCGTGACAGCGAACGAAGATTGGCACGCCGGGTAATCAACGGGGAGCGTCAGCATCCAGCCAGCAACTCCCTGTGGTTTTTTAAACCGTATGGCCGTTGTCCCGCCCAATGGTTTAACCAGTGGAACGCAGGGCGCTTCAAAGCACACTGTTTCTACCGACCTACCCCGGTAAACTGCAACCGAGTTTATGGAGTTTATTAAAAGGAGAGAAATGTAATGGAAATGAGTGTAAATCCGTACTTTGGGAATATGAACCCCAACCCTATGAATATCGCTGGAGCTCAATATGGTGGCTGTGCTGACTGTGGCCCTGCTGGCATGATGCAATGGCAGCCACAGATGAACCCGCAAGCTGTTCCTTATATGGCTCCACAGGTACCAATGGCACCGATGGCGGAAGCTTTACAACAGATGTATGCTGCCCCTATGGCACCTCAAATGGCTCAACCATACGCTCAACCGATCTCACCTGTTCAGCCATCCGGCAGCATCATTCCAGGGGTTGTGGGGGGCGTACAGACAGCAGTCCCAGGTGCGGTCATTCCAGGAGCAGTAGCAGGCGCCGCAGCTCCATTCGTCGAAGAATCCTACATCGAGAACATTCTGCGGATGAACCTCGGCAAAGTGGCTACGATTTATCAAACCTTTGAAAATAACCAAGAATGGAATGCCAAAGTCTTCAAAGGCGTCCTCGAAGCAGCCGGGCGTGACCACATCATTATCAGCGATCCGCAGACCGGCAGACGATATCTCCTCCTCATGGTAAATCTGGATTACATCACGTTTGATGAGCCGTTGGAATACATTGCTCCCCCTACTCCAGGCGGGATTGTTGCCCCAACCAGACGTTAGACCCAAAAAAGACTCTCTTTTCCAGAGAGTCTTTTTTTTGTAAATTCTCATCAATTGATGTTTATGTCCTATTCAAAGAGGGTACATAAGTAGGGAATTAGTAGTACGGAGGGATAATATGAATCACAATGCTTTGGGATTTAATCCCATCGAACAGAAAAAGCAGATGGTAAGAGACCTAGTTGCCCTGATCGATAAAGTACCTGATAACGATAACCCCCACTCCATTCGACAGTTCATTGCCTATCTGAACGGTTTGTTGCGGACCAAAGGAGTTGTCCCGCCAACCACCGAGATCATGACCATCATCAAGCAGCAGAAACCGCAATTATATCATGCAACCCGCCTGAATCTGACATCATCAAGCCATTTACAGATCCTGTTTCAAATCACCATGGACCCTGCACTCGCAGCAAGCCGTCTTCAGGAATTCGTGAAAAAACAATAATTGAAAAAATGACATTTGACCCATCCCAATCCGGTATGGGCTTTTTTATTGCGACCAAAAGCACACAACTGAAATAGTATAGTCCTAGGGCAAACTTTTGAGAAATGAGTGATCGGACTTCATGAATAAGGTCGTTCGCTTTTATCAGGACTTCACGAAACGCATGTTGTTCCTCTCGTTGTTGACGGGCTTGATCATTGCGGTCTCGATGCCGCTCAGTCACCTGCTCCTTACCTTTCGGGATGCATCCGAACAAGTCTCCCACTACAGCCAGCATCTGGCCTGGATGATCCGTGACAAGCTGGAGCGGATCCCCGATACATGGCCCCTTCCTCAAGAGCGGCTGGAGGAAATCATCACCGAATCAAAAATGGACGATACCATCGCCATCCACGTGTATGATCAGGACAGACAACCCTTGTATGCCCGTGATTATCTTACGCCCTCTTCTTTTGACATCAGTTACAGCTCCCCGATCATGCATGGGGAGAGTATTCTCGGATTTGTCGTCGTCTCAGGACCATGGATGCATGAGCTGTATAAGACAGGCGTGCTGTTTGCCGCTTTTTCCGGACTGGGCTTGGTTATGGGGATTGTCTTGTATCAGCTTCCCGCCCGTATCATTCATGAGGCCAAAAATGAGATCGACACCGCTTTTCAGAAGCTGTACTTCCTCTCCCACTATGACTCCCTGACCAAATTGCCGAATCGGCGCAGTTTCCGCAAAACCCTGCAACGGATCGTCGAGGAAGCCCGTGAACGCGGTGAAAAAGTAGCAGTGATGTTTCTGGATGTAGACCGTTTTAAACAGATTAATGATACGCTGGGACATAGTCTGGGTGACCTGTTGCTCCGCTGTGTCGCCGAACGGCTGCAGGCTTGTGTCCGTCAGGGAGACACCGTGGCACGCCTCTCTGGTGACGAATTCACCGTTATCCTGCCGAATATCCAGCAGCTTAGCGATGTGGATGAGATTGCCCGACAGATTCTCTCTACCATGGCGACACCACTGATTCTGGAAGGGCAGGAGCTGTTTGTGACCTGCAGCATCGGGATCAGTATTTTTCCCGACGATGGTGATTGTTTTGAGGAGATCCTGCAGAATGCCGATCTGGCGATGTACCGCTCCAAGGAATCGGGCAAAAACAGATTCCACTACTATACCGCTTCCCTGAACTACACCGCTTACGAAAAGCTGAAGCTAGAAAACGAACTGCGAAAATCACTCGCCCGTGAGGAGTTCTTGCTGCACTATCAGCCCCGTATCGACCTCGCCAGCCATAAGATCATCAGTGTCGAAGCACTTGTCCGCTGGCAGCACCCTGAGATGGGTCTGGTGGCCCCTGCCAAGTTCATTCCGCTCGCTGAGGAGACTGGATTGATCATCCCGCTCGGCGAATGGGTCCTGCGTACTGCCTGCAAGCAAAACAAGGCTTGGCAGACAGCCGGCCATCCCCCTATTCCGATCGCCGTCAACCTCTCCGTCCAACAGTTCCAGCAAAAAGACCTGGTGGAAACCATTGAACGAATCCTCGTCGAAACCGACCTCTCCCCTCACTATCTCGAGCTGGAAGTAACCGAAAGCATCCCGCTCCTCGACGTCAACAGCTCCATCGACAAGCTAAAGCGGCTTAAAGACCGCGGCATCAAAATCTCTATCGATGATTTTGGCACAGGCTACTCCTCCCTCCACTATCTGAAACGCTTTCCGATCCACGCTCTCAAAATCGACCGGACCTTCGTCCACAACCTCACTATCGACCCGTATGATTCCGATATCATCACATGTATCATCGCTATGGCCCACAGCCTGCGTGTGAAGGTCATTGCCGAGGGTGTCGAGACCGAAGCACAGCGAAGCTTCTTGGTCGATCAGAACTGTGATGAGATCCAAGGCTTTCTCTTCAGTCCGCCTGTCCCCTCCGACGAGATGGCCGCTTTGTTTACGACCTTTGGCACGACGGATGAATTGGACTCCCGGATAAAAGAAAAAACCCTTGATATCTGAATCAAGGGTTTTTGCCACGGATTAAAATCCGAGGATGGTTTTGAACAAACTGTTGGTTTCCCCGCCTGGGTAGATCACGAACAGGAGCAGATAGACGATAACCCCTGTAATTGCGGTCAAAAACCAGATAATCGATGTTCCTGGACCAATCTTTTTATGTTGCTTCCATTGAGCCTTGTAGCCGGTATACAGCATGCGCAGACCCAGCACGGCACCAGTCGTAGCCAAGGTGATATGAACGATGAGGAAGATCTGGTAGTAGAGCTTCCACTCTGCCGGACCACCGAAGTTCATATTCCCCACGAAGATTGTCCGGGACATATAGATGATGAAGAACGCCAGAGCAAATCCGGACGCGGCCAGCATTGTCTTTTTATGTTCTTCTCTCTTCCCTTGTTTAATCAAAGCCCATCCATAGGCGACCAGAATCGCACTAATTACGATAAAGGTTGTACTAATCAGCGGCAAAATCGTCAGCATGCCATATCCCTTCCATCATCCAGTGTTTTTGTGTTATTTCGCCGGGATCATCCGGTCGCTTGAGCTATCGAGGGTCTCGAATGGCTCGATCGCATCGATCTCATCAGCAGCTGTAGTTGGATTCTCATTGCGGTACCAACCCAAGAAGACATACCAGAGCGTAAAGCCGTACGCCAACTCCTGTACGAGCTTCATGATGACCCCACCCAGCTGTTGGTCATCCAAGATCGGCAGCGCAGCAAAAACCTGCGGCACTCCCTGATACACCTGATACATCACATCAGATGCGAAGATGATCAGACCACAAGCCGGAGTAAGCAATACACCATTTGCGAAAATATAACCCATTTTACGTACGTGAGTCAAACGCTCCATCTCAGGTACCGGGCACGCTACGTTCCACCACATCTGGAAGGCAGCCAGAAGCAGAATTCCATGGTAGACGTTATGCAGGCCATGAATACTGTACATCGTGTCGAAAATGATCGGATAGTGATACAGAGAGAACAAGAAGTTAAATGTCACCAGAGAAAAAATCGGGTTCGTCACTCTCTTGAAAAAACGCAATGCCTTTTCGTTATTCAACAGACCACGGTAAAACCATGCTGGTGTCCCCACTAAGACAAGCGGCGGTACAATCAGGTATACCAGAGACTGCTGGAGCATGTGCGCACTAAACAGATAATGATGTCCATAATAAGCCAACGGACTACCCATCGCCAGATAGAAGATCACCATAGCCATAACGAAAGTGATCTTTTTCCCCATCGGCACTTCCTCCGTTACGCCAAAGCGGTGACGATACGGCCCCGTCACAGCCAAATAGATCGCAACAAGCGCTACAGAGAAAAGCATATATTCAGGGCTCCACAACTCAAAAAAGCTTGGCCCTGCCTGTACGACATCGTGATGCTGATGTTGGTTCATGATGCGGTAAACCTCCTCTCAAACTTGAGCAAGGGATTCCTATAAGGAAAAATAGGCTGTCAAGATAACTCTGTTTTGTGACGTAGCGTTAGTGATGTAAACACAGTGTTTATTATACCTTTTTAGATGTGTGGAATCTAGGTAGTGGGTAGATTTGTCACTAAATCGCAACTACCTTTGTGCCGATAAAGAGCGGGCGTGTTTCCCGTGCTTCACCCGGTTGACAATCAGCAAGGATGTGGGGACTGGCCGCTACGAAAACAACAAGGGTAGGACGGGGCAAAAATGTTTCGATCCCCCGATGAGAGGGGACATCTGGGTGTTTCAGGGTTGTGAGACTGTTTGCCCCTGAGTAACTCAGAGAAGTTGGCTACCCTTGTTGTTTTCTCCGCTGGGCGGGATTGTCAAAGGAGTTTGCACGGGAACCACGCCCGCTCTCTATGCGGAATGTAGGTTGCGATGTAATGACAAGGAGAGAAAGGGAAGAGAAAAGATAAGAAACTAAAAAGATACAAAAGCATCCTAGTCCGAACTTCTATAGCTCTTTTCTTTTTTTGTATTTAATCAGTTCAACACTCAGTGCTGGCAGGGAGAGTCCGTGGTTCCCGTGCAAGCTCCTTTGACAAGCCTGCCTAGCGGAGAAAGGAGTATTGGGGGAACGCTTTTAGGGGGTAACAGTCTCACTTCTTGAAACACCCAGATGCCCCCTCTCTTCGGGGGGTTGAAACATTTTACCCCCAATTCCCCCAAGACTCCTTTCGAAGCGGACAGTTTAATCATCCTCGCGGATTGTCAACCGAGCGAAGCACGGGAACCACGGACTCTCCCTCTCCACCACTAACAACCTACTTATAGACAAAAAAAGAACCGAAGCCGAAGCTCCGATTCTTTTTCTTGTACCTTATTAGCCTTTGTCAGTGGATTACCACCAGCAGAGGTACAGACCCATCAGGATTACAGGGAGGATTACCACTACGCCGGAAACCATACCGACCAGCGGGAAAAGGTGACCCTTTTCGCTCATGTGCATCCAGATGAACAATTGTGCGAGTGCTTGCACGATGCCAAGACCGATGATGTAAGGGATTACGAAACTTCTGTCATCACCGAAGTAAATAACACCGATGAAAGCAAGTGCAGTCAGAACGATGGAGAGAGCGAATGCAACAAGATGTCCTTTGACGCCGATGCCGTGGGACTTGTTGATTTTCGGTTGTGGATGTGCATTCTCAAGGTTGATGTTACCCATGTTATGCGCCCACCTTTCCCATCAGGTAAACTACAGTGAAGATGAATACCCACACCAAGTCTACAAAGTGCCAGTAAAGAGCTGCTACATAGAACTTAGGAGCGGTTACTACTGTGAGGCCTTTTTTCGCCAGCTGAGCTTGGAGCAATGCAATCCAGGTTACACCGAACGCTACGTGACCTCCGTGGAAACCTACGAGCGTATAGAACGCAGAACCAAACGCGTTGCTGGTCAAAGTATGACCTTCATGGTAGTAGTGATAGAACTCGTACACCTCAAGACCCAAGAAGCCGGCACCGAGGATAACAGTAATACCAAACCAGAGTTGCATCAGTTTAGTGTTATGTTTATGCATCGCCATAACACCAAATACGGATGTCAAAGAAGAAGTCAAGAGCAAGATAGTAGCGAGTGCTACGATTTTGAGGTCAAAAAGCTCTTCTGGAGATGGACCGCCAACGAACGATTCTTTCAACGCAAGGTAAGTTGCGAACAAAGAACCGAAAAGTACGGTCTCACCACCAAGGAACAGCCAGAAACCGAGGACTTTATTACGTCCTTCAAGGGTGGCTTTTTCCGGTTCTGCAGGCAGTACGCCATGATCGTGGATCATAACTTAACCCCCTTTTCAGTTTCCTTGATTTCGTCCACTTCGATGTGGAAGCCATGATCGTCAAACAGGGAACGAGCGAACATTCCATAGAATACGACCAACAGACCAACAACAGAAACGATGGTTTGGTGATAGATGAAACCAAAACCAGCGATGAAGAAACCAACAGACATCAGGAATGGCAGAATGGATGGGGACGGCATGTGGATCGGACCAAGTGGTTCAGCCGGAGTCATACCTTTGTTACCAGCCATTTTTTCTACCCAAAGTGCATCAAGACCACGTACGCGTGGAGTTTGTGCAAAGTTGTACTCAGGTGCTGGAGATGGAATCGCCCACTCAAGTGTGCGTGCATCCCATGGGTCAGCAGGAGCTTTTTCAGCTTTACGGGATGTTACGAATGCATTCCAGAGGAACACAGCAGTACCCAATGTCATAACCAAAGCACCGATTGTGGAAATCATGTTACCCATTTCCCAACCTTGGCCTGCCATGTAAGTGTATACACGACGTGGCATACCTGTGAGACCCAAGAAGTGTTGCGGGAAGAATGTCAGGTGGAAACCGATGAAGAAGAGCCAGAAGTTCCACTTACCAATGGTTTCGTTGAGCATTTTACCGAACATTTTTGGCCACCAGTAGTAGCAACCGGAGAAGAGACCAAACGCCATACCACCAACGATTACGTAGTGGAAGTGAGCTACTACGAAGTAAGAGTCATGGTATTGGAAGTCAGCAGGCGCAACCGCGAGCATAACCCCTGTCATACCACCGATAACGAATGTTGGGATAAAACCAACTGCGAACAGGTTAGCTGTCGTGAAACGGATTTGACCGCCCCACATGGTCAACAGCCAGTTGAAGATCTTGATACCGGTTGGTACCGCGATCAACATGGTCGCGATCGAGAAGAGTGCGTTAGCTACAGGACCCATACCAACAGTAAACATGTGGTGAGCCCACACCATGAAGCCCAAGAAACCGATAACGATTGTCGCGAATACCATCGCAGAGTAACCGAAAAGACGTTTCTTAGAGAACGTAGCAACAACTTCGGAAATGATACCGAAAGCTGGGAGAATCAAGATGTAAACCTCTGGGTGACCGAAGATCCAGAAAAGGTGTTGCCAGAGTACTACGTTACCGCCGTTGGCTACCTCGAAGAAGTTAGCGCCAAAGATACGGTCGAACATGAGAAGTACAAGACCTACCGTGATCGCAGGGAATGCGAACAGGATCAGTGCAGAAGTGATGAATGCGGACCAAGTGAACAATGGCATACGCATGAAGGTCATACCTGGAGCACGCATGTTGATGATAGTAACGAGGAAGTTAATACCACCGATCAGGGTACCAAGACCTGCGATCTGCAGACCAAGTACGTAGAAGCTTACACCGTGAGTCGAGCTGTACGTCGTGCCGGAAAGTGGCGGATAAGCCGTCCAACCAGCATCAGGAGCGCCGCCTAAGAACCAAGACAGGTTCAGAAGCGTACCACCAAAGAAGAACAGCCAAAAACCAAGTGAGTTAACGAACGGGAACGCAACGTCGCGCGCCCCGATTTGTAACGGAACAATCGCATTCATGAGTGCGAAGATGATCGGCATCGCTGCCAAGAAGATCATTGTCGTACCATGCATGGTCAAAAGTTCGTTAAAGGTAGCACCTACGAAGAGGTTGCTCTCAGGGTACATCAGCTGAAGACGCATCAGTACCGCTTCGATACCACCAAGAAGGAAGAAGAATCCACCGGCTACGAGGTAAAGGATACCGATTTTCTTATGGTCCACCGTAGTGAGCCAATCCTTTAACCCAGTGTTACGTGGACGTGCCGCATGTTGAGCCACGGTATTGCCCCCTTTGTTTCAGAGTTAAACTTTTAGTTCAAAGAATTACTGACGTTTCAAGTTGGAGAGGTATTCAGTCAAAGCATCAACCTCTTCAGGTTTCAATTGACCGATTTTCATCAGGTTGCCTGGTTTAACCTCTTCTGGGTTGGACAACCATTTGTGAAGGTTTTTCTTCAGGTTTTCAGTACGAACAGCCTCGTCACCAGTGTGAGTAGGGTCGTTACGCAGGAAACCTGCTACGGTTTGACGCTCAGAGTAGTTGCTGAGGTCTGGACCGATTTTACCGCCGTTACCATCAATGGCATGGCAGCTTACACAAGATTGTTGGAAGATTTTTTCGCCTTCTGCTGCCAGTGCTGTGTCAGCACCATCAGTAGTAGACTCAGGTTTTTCTTTGGACATCTTAGCTACCCAAGCATCGAACTCTTCTTGGGATACAACTTTAACTTTAAAGTCCATCAGTGCGTGGGACGCACCGCAAAGCTCAGCACATTTACCTTGGAACACGCCTTCTTCGCTCGCTTCCAGCCACATGGTATTTTTCATACCTGGGTTGGTGTCGATTTTACCAGCGATACCTGGTACCCAGAAGGAGTGGATTACGTCAGCGGAAGTAAGTTCCAGCCAAACCTTTTTACCAACTGGGATGTAAAGTTCTTGAGCTGTCTTGATTTTTGCTTCTGGATAGTCAAATTCCCACCAGAATTGGTGTGCGGTAACTTTTACTTTTACCGCTTCCTTGTCTTGCGAGTAGTCTTTCGCAAGCGTGAATGTTGTCGAAACCATCGGAACAGCGATTACGATCAGAAGCAGGAACGGGATCACAGTCCAGATAATCTCCAGCTTGTGGTTACCTTCTACCTGCTCAGGAATGCTGTTGTCTCCTTTGCGTTTACGATAACGAACCAGTACGTAAGCGAAGATCGCCACTACTACAGCGAATACGAACAGCATTACGTAAAGGCTGAGCTTCATCATGAATAATTGCATCTCAGCCGCAGGACCCTTAGGAGTCAAAGCAGACAAATAAGGATCGCTGCTGCAACCGGTAAGCATAAGCGCAAGTACCGCAAACAGGGGTAGTAGACGCCCTACTTGTTGCAACCGTCTCATCATACAATCTAGCCCCACTTTCTCTCCTTTTTAATAGACCTACTTATTCTATCAACTTGGAGTCTATTAATGCAACATGTTTGGCAAAGCTTTGGGATGGTTTATTTTACCAGCCAATCAAACTCAGATACTCGGTAAAACGCACTACGATGAATGATTTCCATGCTCCTTTATCGCCTGTTGTTCAAGCCCCCTTTTTTCAATCCGTTTTCCCGGGAAAAGTGATCAAGAAACCTTTTCGCGGGGAAACGGGGATAAAGCAAGTGGTGGTGTTTACACGCTATTCTTTATTGTAAACGATTTGAACCACCTGTACGTTAACTATCTTTACATTTCACAAATTGTTCAAATAAATGAACCCCAGACGAAAAGAAATGCCCTATTTCCATAGTGAAAATGAGGACATAACTAAGAATACTATTTAGCTATACTAAAAAGATAGTCTAAATCACTGGAAACACCGTTAGCGGCTGGCAACGTGCTGTATCAAATCTTCCAGCTCCCGTGCCATGTGTGTCAGAGAACGCACGGACGAAGTGATTTTGTCCATGGATCGCGCCTGCTGATTCGACTCTAGGGAGACTTCTTGGATGTATCTGGAGGAATCCTCGGCGATTCCGCTCATCGTCTGGACGGATGATGCCACCTGATCGGCACTTGTCGCGATCTCTTCGGTTGCGGCCGTAATCTCTTGCAGATCATTGGAGACACGCTCAGCCGACAAGAGGATATGATGGAAGGACTGCGAGGAATCCTTGACGGCTGCCGTTCCGTCACTCACTTCTCTGGTGACGTTGTCCATCGCTTGGACGGATTTGCCGGTATCCTCTTGAATCTGATGGATCAACTCAGCGATTTGGGTGGTGGACGCAGATGATTGCTCTGCCAATTTTCTGACCTGATCGGCTACAATGGCAAAGCCACGGCCATGTTCGCCTGCCCGTGCTGCTTCTATCGCTGCATTAAGTGCCAACAGGTTGGTTTCCTGTGCAATGCTGCTGATTACGTTGAGGATTTGTTTGATTTCATGGGAACGGCTGTCCAGACGCTGGATCGCTGCCACAGACTCCGATACAGAACGCCCGATAGAGTCCATCTGCTGTACCGCTTTTTGTACACGCAGATTCCCTTCCTGCGCTTGTCTGGCAGAGGTGAGAGATACGTCAGCAACCGTGCTGGAGGTCTTGGCAATCTGTTCGATCCCGTCTGCCACCTCGTTCATCGCCTGTACGGTCTTAACCGCAGTCTTCACCTGTGTCTCTGAACCGGTCGCTACTTGTTGGGTTGCCGTTTTGATCTGGTCGGCGGAACGGTTTGCCACATCTGTAATAGAAGCAAGACCCTCTGCTGACTCTGTCAGATGGCTGGAGGTGATGCGAATCCGCTCGATGAGTTGGTCAATCAGGGCTTGTTTCTGTTCTTTTTCTGCTTCAAGGGCGCCCATCGCTCTGCGTTTTACCAGAATGTTGGCAATCACAGCACTTGAGGTCAGGATCAAAAACACGGCATGAACCAGAACCATAGCAAAGCTGTAATGCTCATGACCAAATGCGAACGTCGGCATCAAGAAGTAAGAACCCAGATGCTGTACAGCAAAAACCAGGGTCATCAGCACGATCATTTTGACATCTTCATAGGAAGCAGCAATCGCAATCACCATGAAGATCGAAAAATGATACTCAATCATTCCTTCCCCGGCAAACGTCGTGGCAATACTGGCGAACGTCAGAGCCAGCGTCGTCAATACAGGAACTGCCGGATGCTTACTGTCTCTTGCGTGCAGAATGATCGTGACCAGCAGCAAAAGCGGCGCCACACCAAGCGTCAGCAAGACCGCTATCGTAGAATGGACTACATCATGATCTTTTCCCAAAAGCCCAAATGAATGTAATCCGTATACGATAAACGAAACAACAATTGCAAGAAAAGTCATTACATTCATAAAACGTTGAGTTTGCGATATCATAGGCACACCCTTTCTATAGTAATTATTATTATTAAAGTATGAGTATTGTGATCATACCATATTTCCATGGTTCCTAGTAACTGAAACCTGCTAGAAAAACAGAAACCCTGGCGAATTGTACCAGGGTTTCTATCTGTTTAACGCAATGAAATAGCCTTTGTCACCTGTGGCAATTGTTCAATCAATTTGACGGTTTCGGCTGTAATTTCCTCATCTGTAAGGGAGACCAGCAGGGCATTCTTTCCTTTTTGCTCACGGGAGACATTAAGCTTGGAAATATTGATCTGGTGGTCAGCCAAAATGCGGGACACATCATGTACCACGCCCGGATAATCATGATGGTACACCAAAATCCCGTAGGAATCCGGCGTGATCCGGCAGGAATAGTAATTGATCTCACTGATATAGACTTCACGAAAGTCCTTCGCAAATGTATATTTGTTTCCGCCGACATTCAGAACAGCCAAGTGGCTCGCATATTCTCCTGAACTGTTCTCCACAGCGATTTTGGCATCTGGACTGGCCTCAGACAGTCCAGCCAGCAATTCCTTGATGACCTCTTCCCTACGGTCATGGGCCATAACAGACAGCGTTCCTTGTGCTAATTGTGGTTCAAATCGATGTATCAGCCGTCCCAATGCACGGAGTCCGGTATAATCAATCACAACATGTTCGCCCCTTTCAGATCTGTGCATCTCTCCATATAATATTTAAAACGCTTTCACGTCAATTAATCAAATATTTTTTTTCGTGAAAAAGCCCCTTCTCGCGCCAAAATCTGCGAAAAGAGGCTTATCTTGTCATATTTTATTGCGAAATATTAATGATACCAAGGCTTTCTGCCCGCTGACGAGTGTCAGGTGTGCCTAACTGATAAATTTTCCGATAAAGATGATGGAGCGCCTCATCCGCCTTTGCCGAATCCATTCCAAGATCTGATTCATGACTCCGATGAAACAGTTGCTGCAGCTCCCGAAGCTCCTCTGCTGTGGCCAGAATCTCAAAGTCAAATGAGGTGTCGGTCTCATTGTCAATGATGTCTCCTGTCAGGCTTTGCGGATCAACTGACTTAAAATAATGCTGATGCTCGTCCATGATCTGGGCCTCCTGCTTTTTACAGAACTCTTTCTATAATGATCGTTTCCCAAAAGCAGGAATCCCATGCACACCCTACTCCCCGGTCTGTCCCCAGCGGTCTTGATAAATCAGACCATCGAGATTGCGCCGCTTCTCCCAGTTATGGAGCTGCAAAAGCGGCTGGTCCGGATAATGCTCGGTATACCCCACGGACAACAGAGCAACCGGCTCTATATGGGGCGGCAGCTCTAGGATATCGCGGACATCTGCCTTTTTATAAAAGCTGACCCAGCCCATCGCCAGACCTTCTGCACAAGCAGCCAGCCACATGTTCTGGATCGCGCAGGCGACGGAGAGGACGTCTGTCTCCGGAATCGAGTTACGCCCCAGCACATGCGAGCCTCCCCGCGTCGGATCACAGGTGACACAAATGGTGACAGGCGCTTCCCGCAAGCCCTCTATCTTGAGATCGAGAAAAGTAAGCTGGCGCTCTGTCTCTTCATAATGAATCGCAAGAGCCCTGCGCTCCTTGTCGGCTGCATAGGCCAAGCGGTTCTTGATCTCCTGGTCGCGGATGATGATAAAATTCCACGGCTGCATAAAGCCAACAGACGGAGCATGGTGCCCCGCCTCGATGATTCGCATCAGAGCGTCATGCGGCACAGGATCAGTGAGAAAACTGCGGATATCCCTGCGCCCGTGGATCGCTTTGTAGACGCCTTCGCGTTGTTCTGGTGTGAAGTGAAGCATGACTGATTCCCCTTTTCTATCCCCTACTCTTTTCCCAGTGGAACATGTTTCTCCAGCCAATCTGTCGCCAATCGCTCTACGATCGGCAGATGCTCCATGAAGCTGTGCTGCGCCCCGTCGATGATCTCCAGACGCGAATCAGCCGAGAGCCATTTTATTCCCTGCTTCGTGATCTCTGAGAGCAGTTTCTCCTCCGCTCCCTGATTGCCGTGGATCAGCAGCACAGGACAGGTCACTTTCTTTAGTAGTTCCTCTTGGCTGAAATTCGCAAAATCCAGAAGCATCTGCCGATCGACTATGACCGCTTTTCTCGGGCCTTCCGCTTTGAAGTCGGTGATGTACCCCTTCTCCTCCAACTCCCGCATCTGCTCTGGTGTGTAGATCTCGTGCCAGTTGTATTCAACAGGCCCCGTGCCCGCCCCGGACAACACCATCGTGATAATCTCGGGGGTATACGCTTCCAGACAGACCCGACTGCCCAAGCTGTGACCGTGCAGCGCGATCCGGGTAAAACCCTGGGACTTCGCAAAAGCGATGGCGGCATGTAGATCATCCACCAGCTTCGACAGTGTCAACCTGTCATCGTCGCTCTCCCCGCAGCCGCTGAAATCAAAGGCAAGCGCATTGTATCCCAACTGCTGATACCGCGCGGCGAAGCGATCGAACCGCCCTTTGGATGATTTGTCTGAGGTGAAGCCGTGGCACATGATGATGATCGCCTGAGAATCGGCTGGATACAAGTTTCCCACCAAGCGCAGTCCACGTGAGTTCGTACATGTAACTGTCCTCATTTGTCCCACCCTTTTCCGTTATGTAAGTTAACCGATCTGCGTATAACTGTGCGTGCCTTCGTGTCTGAATATTATCCCTTATGATAACGCAAAATGGTTCATATTCACATAGCGATTGGAGCAATCGGAATACAGAAAAAGGACCACCGAAATCGGTGATCCTCCATAGGGAAGAACCTCCTTCCCACAAGCGTTGCTATTCCCACGTACCTGAATTCCAGAGCGGAACTCCCTCTGGCGTGTATACAACCAGATTCCCATCATCTTGAACAACAAGAAACGCGCCAGGATGCCCTGCGGTATTTGTGTGAAACAGGTAAGTGTCAAACCAAATAAGTTGGCAGTCCCCATCCGGCGTCATGTATAAACCACTGGTGCTGGTTCCCGCAGTACCTGTATGCCATAGGGTTCTACCGTCGATACTTACCAGCACCAAGTCACCATTGGCGATAAACAGCGCGTATTTGCCGTTATTGGAGACCAATGCATCATACTTCCACAGGAATTCTCCCGGTCTGAGGATATTTTCATTTGCTGCGGCAAAACTTGAAGAACTGAACGCGAATAAGAAGAATGGAATAATCAAAAGACTTAGTAGCTTTTTCATAATTTACCTCCAAATTCAAAATAAAGACACAAACACCATTCTACTATATTTGTTTAAAATGTAAATATTTTTATTTTAAGCGATAAGATAATAGAAAAGTCTGAACTTATTGGAAAAGTCAGACCTCTTCGCGTATTCGCATAAAACTTGCTTAGGGAGCTACCTTTTGTGCTACCGATTCTAGATTGGATACCAGTAACTCTGGTTGCGACAGAAATGGAGAATGATCGGTATCCATCGTAAAGACTTGCTGACAAGGGGTATGGCTCTGCATTTGTCGTTGGACTTCAACGGTCAGCGAGTTGTCTTTCGTCGTCTCGATATACATACGAGGTACGCTGTCAAAACGCTCTTCCGTCAGAGAAACAGGCGCCATAAAAGGGGCTAATGGTTGGTGACCCAGCCTGGATTTGGCTTCAGTCGCATCTGCTTCCGTACATTCACCGTAGAAATGCTCGGTTACACACGTTTGATCGAGGTGGGCATACGTCATATCAGGACTGAACAGAAGCGGCAAAGGTGACATCTGATAAGCCTCACTGATGACCATCATGTTTTGATTATTCATCGGAAGAATGGCGGCGAGATAGACGAGCGTCTGAATTTTGTCCGGGCGGTACTCAGCTACTTGTGAAATGACCAGACCACCGAAGCTGTGCCCGACGAGGATCACTTTTTCTGTCTGTTCATCTAGCACGCTGCATACCCGATTGGTGTAGTCCTTTAGCGTCACCTCGGATGGCGGTGTCTGATCCTCACCGTGGCTAGGAAGATCGACAGCGATTACCTGATGACCGGCCGCTTCCAGCAGTGGAACCACTTTTTGCCAACACCATGCTCCATGAAAGGCTCCGTGAACCAAGACGTATGTACTCATATGGTCACTCCTTTGCGGATTTTGGAAAATGTGAGTCACTTTACATATTACCATATTTTTACTTATTGTAGTGCTGGATGTGGTGAAGGGTTGTTGAACATGGAAAGGAGACATCTCCGTGGGTTAGGGATGTCTCCTTTTGTATGAAGTGGGGTCATTTCTTTTTGTTTCGCTTTTGAATCCAGATCAGAAGAGCAATCATGGTCAGCGTTAATGCTATATTGATTCTCGAAAAAGTACGGTCAACGGCGAAATAAGCACTAGAAGAGTCTGCTAGAAAATTAATAATAAGTCCTGCTATGCCCATGACAATGACTAGTGCATAAAATAGATGTAAGGCCCTCTTGCTGTTCAATGGATGACATCTCCTTTTGGGCGATTACTGTGAGGTTACCCAAAATGGAACGGTCAGAACACCCGCTCTCGCCCATCTAATTTTGACTCCTCTTCCAGCCTCTGCTGCATCACGTACAAAACTAGATCCCAATCCAACCATACCACCTGCGATACTAAGAGCCGTAGCTGCTGGCAGATTCCCCGTAAATCCTGATATAGCTGCAGCTATAGAGGTTAGATATGCCCCTTTTTCAACCATACTGAGAATTGTCTTCGTGGTACAACTGTTCAAGTAGACGTCGTACTCTGGTACGTGATTCTTTCTGGCAGCTTGATCATCAAATGTCGATCCATGAATATATGGGATGATCATATCCACTTCTTTTTGAGCTTGCAACAGATCTATTGTTATCATTCTTTTTCACTCTGACCGATTCGGTAGCATAGCTTGTCCCGCTCATGGCTACAAAGAACACAACAGTAATGGATAGTATAGACGAGATCAGTTTGGAAAACACCGAATCTACCTCCTGCTCTTCACTTACTTCTCACATTGTAGAGGCTTAACAGTGTTTTCTCTATGGTGGGTTTATGGAAATGCCATGAATAGTAACGATGATCTCGAAAGTCTTAGTGGTAGCTATAAACAACAAAAAACCCCTGAGATTTCTCTCAGAGGTTCTATTATCCTGGTATTGGTGGACCCTATCGGGATCGAACCGACGACCTCCACACTGCCAGTGTGGCGCTCTCCCAGCTGAGCTAAGGGCCCAAAATGTTGTATGCGTTACATCACTTACAAAAAAGATTATAGCACACAACTCTCCATAAACACAATACCTTTTTCACTTCCACTTTTTATTCCCCGCCACGATCTCCTCGGTCATACCCTTCACCAGTCGGACAAATGCCACCAGGGCATCTTCATCAGCAAGGTCTTTGATGGGAAAATCAGCACGTATGTCATTGACAGATTGGTCAGCAAAGTCAGCCTTGTCTTGCCTGCTATGGCTGTGGAGGTTCACCCGATTAGTCATATCCTTAGACGCGGTTGTTGCCACAGCCCTATCCAATAACGCCAACGCCATCCGCACAATCCCCAACCACGGTTCTGTCAATCCAAATCCATTTGATCCGGTGCCAGTGCGTTCGACACCGACGATCTCACCCTTCCCCAACACATACTCCGCCGCCTGCCTTTTGCTCGTAATCTTCCCCGTCTCCACCGTATACAGAATCCGGCACAGCGTCAGCACACCGAACACCTGATACTCCAGCGAATGCTGCGCATAATACGGCATACGCTGCTCCAGATACAAGAGATTGCCCAGCATCGTCTTGATCAGGTCGCGCTCGGTGACAGGTGTCAGCAGGCTTTTCGGGCTCGGTCCTTTGACCGACAAGCCATGATGATAGAGATTATACAGCGTCACCGCATTCCAATCCCGTGGAGCCGCTACATGAAAAGCTCCATCATACACCTGCGGACAGGGCACCGTGTTATCGAGGAAGAGTTTATTTTGTAGGATGAAGTTCCCCTCGAAGGTCTTCGCCAGTGCGTCTTTTTCACACGCGGTCTGATAGGCACGGCGGAGCTTGATCAGCTGGAGCGGGGTCATCTCTTGGGCCAGCACTGCGAGGAAATCGATGTCGCTGATGCCTTCTTCATAAGCACCGAGGGAGACGGAACCGTACAGATAGAAGCCGAGCAGGTTGGCACCGAACAGGTTATGCAGTTGATGGGTGAACGAGCTCACCACTCGTTGGACGTGCTGATTGGATAAGGTCGGCATCTTGTTCATCCTTCTGTGAGGTTGTGGAGGTGCAGGAAGGCGGCTGGGGTGAGACAAAGCCCCGCAGCCTTAGGGCTACAGGGCTCTTCTTCTATTTTTCCCATCCATATAGAAAGCATCTACATAATGACGAATCCGCTCCAAAATGCGGGAGGCTTTGGTGTTCTCGATCCGGTTGGCACCACTGATCGACAAGTGGCCTTCCAGCTCTTCGAACGAGTAGTTGGACGTGTAGAGCGTCGGGAGGTTGTTGTTGACACGGTGATGCAGGATTACCCCCAGCACTTCGTCACGAACCCACGGGGTGACGGTCTCGGCCCCGATGTCATCGAGGATCAGGACTTGGACGTCTTTGAGAACGTTGAGCTTGTTGGTGTAGCTGTTGTCGCCTAAGGACTCTTTGATCTCACGGATGAAATCTGGGACATAGACCATGAGTGAAGCTACATTTTTATGGGAAAGCTCACGGGCGATGGCACCCATGATATAGCTTTTGCCCGCACCGAAGCCGCCGTAGAGGTAGATTCCCTTGGCGCTTGGCTTTTTCGGGTCAAAGGTGTTGCAGAAGCGCAGGGCGGCTTTGACAGCATCCCCGTTGTCCTCGTCGACGACCATCTCTTGGAAGCTGGCCGCAAGCGTCTCTTCGGCAATGTAGTAGCTGCGCATCAGGCGCTGGGTACGTCGCTTGTCTTCCTGTGCCAGACTCAGGTCGCACTCGGCGATGCTTCCGACGATTTGGCGGTTCGCCAGATGTAACTCTGTATAGTGACCCTTCACAAGATTAGGGCATTTTTCAAGACCGGGACATTTCTCACAGAAGTAATGCTCCTTGACCGCTCCATACACCGTCGAGAGGGCACGAAGATAATCATCACGAGTTACTTCCGGATGTTCTCGTTGAAATTTTTTGAGTAACGTTGACGAACGCAGCATTTTGTCTAACTGCTCGTCTGGTGTGAGTACATTGCGCGGTGTCCGTTTGGCGATATCGACAAGTAACTGATTAATTGGATTCATCTATCGTCCGTCCCCCTTTCCTTGACTTCATGAGCGATTCGTACAGGGCTTTGAGCTCTGGGTCGTCCATTACGGTTTTCTTAGGTTTCTCTATGTGCTGACCCGATTCCTTCAGGGCCTCTTCTTCCTTCTCTAGCTCCATCTGGCGCTTGACGGCCATCGGGAGCTCGTCTTCGATCACGAAGCGGTTTCCTTTGCCCCGTCGCGGGGTTTTCGCACTGCTGCCAGACGCAGACATGGCCGCTGGTGCTGACTGAGCGGCTGCCTGCTGCTTGGCTTCGGCTCGCTCCAGAATGACCTGGACGGCTTCGTCGACCGTGCTGACCTTCTTCGCTTTCCAGTTGTCGCGGACGGTCTCGATGTAGGCCTTGGGCAGCTCCATGTTGGTGTCACGCAGGGTGTTGAGCAGGAGCGCATTCACGACCTCAGGAGTCAGACCCGATGCGAAAAAGAGCGTCTCCGCGCGTTCCACATTCACCTTGCCGATCCGTCCGCCGAAGGCTTGCTCCAGTAGGGAGAGCGGCGAATACTGGCGGCATACTTTGGTGAAGGTAGCAGATCCTGCTGCCGGTAAGTTCCCAGGGGCCAGCTCCTCTGACTCCTGTACGAACGACTGGCGGTTGAGCTTCTCATCCAGATAGCGCTGAACCAGCCGCTTGCGGAGAGCATCCTTGTCCAGCTCACCATTGGTACGATACAGACTCCAGTCGGACAGCTCCTGACCCAAGAGCCAGCTGTTCAGATGATAGAAGCTCATCAGCTTGTAGAAAAACTCAATATTTTCCGTATTCATCACATCGCCTACCTGTACGTGGGACGGCACATTCAAGCGGATAAAGGATAAATCAAGTGTAGGCGCGGCATCCACTTCGTACTGGGTATCCTGCACAGGGAGTGGATACTGGGTCTGCATCTGATGGAAAAATTGGTCGGTCTCCGAACCGGGGCGCACATCCACCTCAGACGCACTCAGCGTGTGATACACCTCATAGAAGCGCTTGGTGATGTTCTCCTCGTAAGGGTACTCCTCGGCCAGATTGTGATGCAGGTGGTCGGCATATCGGCGGCGGATCTGCTCGTATTTGGGCTTGCCTACTTGGTTGAGCAGCATGACCGGCCAGATATCCTCCTGGAAGAATTGATACGGTGACAGAGGCGGCTTTAATGTATATTCAAAAAAGTAATCGCGGTCACGATTCTCACGTCGTCTCACTTCCAAAAGCCCCATCGCTTCCAGACGCTCACGGCAGGCGATCAGACGGTCCAACGAAAGGGAGGTCATCATCATCAGACTGCGGTGTGTCCCTTCGGAAGCGGCAGTACTGCGCTCGTCCACCTCATGAATTAACAATTGGTAGAGTGCATAAGAGGCCACGCCTATTAAAGGTAAATAGAGATGAGTTGCATAACCCATCTCCGCTATACTAATCGGTCTTATCATTCGGACGAGGTAACGGTCATTGGGGGTAAGCTCGTTCCAAACCACTCGCATAAGTTGAATGTTCCTTCCTGACTAAAAATCTCGTCCTTGTATTATACCATGTCAGGAGCCATGAACAGTATAGGAAGGTTTGGCTGGGAAGCATTCCCGAAAAACTTACCGCAGTGTCCACTCATTCACATTCTCGTAAGGATTCTGGCCCGCCTTGTCTTTCATCCCGTTTACCTGATCAGATACATAATAGGTTTCCTGGATTTCCACAAGCGGCAATATCGGCAGGTCAGCAGCCCACAGCTCCTGCCACTGTGCATAGTAGCCTTGGCGGATCTTGGTCGCAAGGGTAGACTTGCCTTGGTCGAGCAGCGTATCTGCTTTGGGATTGTGGTAGCGGGATGCATTGAGGCCCAGCTCGCCTACTTTTTCCTGACTGTGCCACATCTCGCGAAGTTCACTTGGATCTTGCGGGTACTTCCACGCATAGAGAAAGAGATCTGCGGGCTGACCGCCGAACAGATAGGCCGTGAACTCAGCAGGGGGCAGAGCTTTTCGCTCGATCTGGACGGGTAGCGCCTTCCACGATTGGAGGACAGCATCCAAAATCCGCTCCCGGACTGGGTTATCTCCTGGATAGACCAGTGTCAAAGCAAGCGGCTTTTCTTGGGTATAGCCTTTATCAACAAGAATTTTTTGTGCAAATTGTAAATCATAGGCAGGAAAATTTCCCGCTTTATAGAAAATGGATGGAGAAGAAATAGGACTTTTGACTGGTACAGCAAAACCATGGAAGGCTGTCTTTGCGATCTCCCCGACAGGAACCGCCTGCGCCAATGCTTGGCGGATAGCGCGATCCTTCACTTTATCACTTTGTGTGTTGAAGCCGAGATAATGATAGCCGCTCCCCGCACTGGTCTGAACATGTGCGCCTTGAGTCCCAGATGCCAGTTGGCTTGCCAGATCAGGGGAGACAGCGGTTACATGAATGCGTCCTTGTCTGATCTCCTCGGCGACGCGGTCTTCTGCGACCGGTACGATGCGGACAGAAGCAAGCTGCGGCTGTCCATGATAATAGTTGGGGTTAGCGATAAACTGAGCGTCCTGCTGCCCCCACGACTTGACTTGAAACGGTCCTGCGCCGATAAGAGAGCCTTGTTTGGCGAGGTCGGCGATCTGGGCCAGATTTTTTCCGTCCAGCTGATGCTTAGGCAATAATGGAGCGGTAAAAATCTGGATTGAACTGGCATCGGAGCGGGTAAATGTAAACGTAGCCGTTCCTTTTGCCGCGTCCAGCTTGATCCCGGAGATATCCGGGGTTTTGCCTTTACGGTACTCTGAGACTCCCTGCAACAGATGAATGCCTGTTTTCCAGACACCATAGTAGTCGGTTCTGGCATACAGCTGATAGGTAAACGCGATGTCATCGAGCGTCACAGGCTGACCGTCTGACCACTTCGCTCCGTTGCGCAGAGTGAGTGTGAGCGACGGGGGATTGGCCTCGGAATGGATCTGCGAGTCAAAGGCAAGCTCTGGCGCTAACAACCCATTCTCATGCAGGGTAAACAGACTGTGATACGTAAACCGCTCATAGTCGGTCAAAAGCGGCTCTTGCTTGGACAGTCCGAGCGGATCGAGTGCCGGCAGTGCGACAGGGGAACCGATGACCAGCTCCCGGCCTTGTGTGGCGGCAGTGTCAGGCGATGTGGCTTGCGGGTTTTGATTTTGCTGAGTCGTGATTGTGGAATCGGCAGTGGTGGATGAGTTGGGTTCTGGCTGTCCTTCATCGGTGCATCCCGTCAGAATGATCATACTTACCATTACGATACATAGCATAATCTTGGACAGCGACCCTCTACACATGGATTACTCGTCTCCTCCCGTGTCGTTGGATTTTGGCACACCCTCGATCCCTTTGAGTCGGGCCTGGGCGAGTAAGTCTTCCAATTCTCGCATGAACACATTGATATCTTTAAATTGCCGGTAGACGGAAGCAAAGCGGACATAGGCCACTTCATCTATGTAGTATAACCGCTCCATCACTAATTCTCCCACGTCTTTGCTCGGTATTTCGGAGCGCGCGCTGGAACGGAGCTCTTTTTCGATTTCGTTCACAACGTTTTCGAGCGTGGCCAGTGCAACAGGACGTTTTTCACATGCACGGATCAAACCGCGCAGAATTTTATCCCGGTTAAATTCTTCCCGTACGCCGTCCTTCTTCACGATCAAGAGCGGAGTCTCCTCCACCATCTCAAACGTGGTAAAACGGCGGCTGCATTCTTCGCACTCGCGGCGGCGACGGATCGATTTGTTATTGTTAAACGGACGAGAGTCTAGTACCCGAGTCCCATTAAATTCGCAAAAAGGGCAGCGCATAGCATCATCTCCAAGTTTGTCCAACCTTTTTTTCTAGTGTCCCTCATCTATTTCTTCTAGTCAAGTTCAAATCCAACTACCTATTTCTTTTTGAAATGTGTACTTCTACAATAATGTTAGTGCGCAACGAAAGGGGAAACATCATTATGCGCTTTATCTCCGTAACACAGGCAGAACCCGGAATGAAGATGGGCCAGACCGTACTCACAGAGGACGGGAAGGTATTGCTTGGTCTGGGAGTCGTTCTGGATGAACGGCTGATCCAAGGCTTACGCAAATCCGGCGTGGACTCCATCTACATCGATGACCCTCACACCGAAGATATCATTGTCCAAGACGTCATTCGTCCGGAGACCAGACGTAAAGCGGTCGAAGCCATCCAAAAAGCAGTGAAGCAGATTACCAACTCGAACAAGCTGACACGCCGTGTGTCGGTTAAAGATATGGGACTTCTCTTTCAAAAAGCATTCCATGAGATTCTTGAGGACCTGATGGAAAATCCGAATGTCATGATTCACTTAATCAGTATCTCCTCCACTTCAGGGATGATGTATCATCACAGTGTCAACGTCGCCGTCATGGCCACCGCAGTCGGGATGTCGCTTGGCTACAACCGCCAGCAGCTGACAGAGCTTGGGATCGGCGCGATGCTGCATGATGTGGGGAAAGTGCTCTTACCCCCAGAGATGTTCGAAAAAACACACCGCTGGAACCCCAATGAGATCGAGACAGCTAAAATGCACACACGCCTCGGCTTCGATCTTTTGCGCAAACAGCATGACCTCTCTCTGCTTACAGCACATGTCGCGTTCCAGCACCATGAGCGTCTGGACGGCAGTGGGTATCCGCAGGGGCTGTCCGGCTCTCAAATTCATGAATATGCGCAAATCGTGGGAATATGCGATGTATATGATTCTCTGACCACACCGCGTCCGTGGCGCAAGCGTTTCATGCCGCAAGACGCGCTGGAATATCTCCTCGGCACGGGCGACACCAAGTTCTCGCTTCGCCTTGTGGATGCGTTCCGCAAGCATATCGCGGTCTTCCCGCTTGGCACGAGTATCGTGATGAACACCGGCGAGGTAGGTGTCGTCTGCCGGGTCGATCCGTCGATTGCTCATCGTCCTGTAGTGCGGATCTTAAAAGACGGACGCGGCAACGACATCTCCATGCCATATGAGCTGGATCTGCGTCAAGACCTGAAGGCATTCATCGCAGGCTTCGAGGATGAATCTCTGTTCACTGTCAGTGGATTTGGCAAATAAACCGAATCGAATCAACTGTCTGCACATGAAAAGCCCGGCTGTAGTAGATACAGCCGGGCCTTTTCATAGGGCTAGATTTAACAATGAAAAATTACTCTCCGCCTATTCGACGAAAAACCCTCCAGATTCGTTTCAACATCTGGAGGGTTTTTTTCATCTTTTTTTATATTTTTTTATTCTATGCTCTTCGATAATACGGATTAGACCGTGGTAACGATCTCTTCTGCTTGCACAGCTGCTGCATTGTGCAGGTCGGATACGTGACGCACGAGGTCTACAACGCGGCAGGAGTAGCCCCACTCGTTGTCGTACCAAGCGATGACCTTGATCTGCTTGTCGCCCATCACCATGGTGGAGAGACCGTCTACGATGGAAGAATGGTCATTGCCGTTGAAGTCGGTGGATACGAGTGGCTCTTCGCAGAATTCGATGATGCCTTTCATGGAGCCTTGTGCCGCTTCCTTCAGTACGCGGTTGACTTCTTCGAGCGTGACGGATTTGCTTACGTTCACCACGAGGTCGACTACGGATACGTTAGGAGTTGGTACACGCAGGGAAAAACCGTTGAGCTTGCCGTTCAATTCTGGCAATACTTTACCTACTGCACGGGCTGCACCAGTTGTGGTCGGGATGATCGACTGACCGCAGGCGCGGGCACGGCGCAGGTCTTTGTGTGGATTGTCCAAGTTGACCTGGTCGTTGGTGTAGGAGTGGATGGTGGTCATCAAGCCATGCTCGATACCGAATGCGTCGTTGAGCACTTTGGCCACTGGAGCCAAGCAGTTGGTGGTGCAGGATGCGTTGGAGACGATGTGGTGGTTGGCGTGGTCGTATTGTTCTTCGTTTACGCCGATGACGATGGTAGCGTCTTCATCTTTACCCGGTGCAGTGATGACTACTTTTTTCGCACCGGCTTGGAGATGCTTGGAAGCGCCTTCATGATCTTTGAACTTGCCGGTTGCTTCTACGACAATCTCAACACCAAGCTCGCCCCACGGAAGGTTAAGCGGATTACGGTCAGACAGAACAATCGTCGGTTTGCCATCTACCACGATTTTATTATCAACAACCTCTACGGTATTGTTCATGCGGCCATGAATGGAATCATACTTCAGCAGGTGAGCAAGGGTTTCAGGGGCATAGCTCGCATTGATCGCCACGATCTCGATGTTAGGGTCTTGGATGGCACGGCGGAACACCATGCGCCCGATTCGTCCAAATCCATTGATCCCGATTTTAATTGTCATATTAATTTTCCCCTTCCCATAATTGAGTTACGCTTTTTACGAATATCTCATACTCTTATTATAATAAGTATGGCACAATTATCAATGTGTTTTACTAAAAAATAAAAATTTGGACAAATGTGATGGGATAAAATGGTGCATGGACCATGCAAATGGAGTAAAAATAAAAAACACACGGAACGAATGTCCATGTGTTTTTCAGCTGGTATAGGTGGTTATCTCGAACGTCTGACGATGGCTGTTTTGCCTCGCTTAAACGCGGGATGGTTGGAACGCCCTGTTGTTTCTAGGCTACGCTCTCTTGTCCTGTAACCGCGGCGTTTATGGATGTTGCTGACCCATTGGGCTGGTGTGAGATTTTTGATGATTGCGTTGTGGATATTACCCGCGCGGTACTCTGGACTATCATATCTGTCCAGCAGACGGAGTACCTCCCGATAACTCATGACGTGTTGATACGCTGTATTCTGACTGTATCCGTATTGATCTGCCAAGGCTTCCGCGATTGCATCTTCGTAATCGTCCAGATGTTCCATCTCACAGTTCTTTTCTGTCATAATAAACCCACTTTCCTCTCTCGAATTTGTAGGCTCCATCTAAGTATAAAATCTGTTGGGCCATATCCAAGTTACTGAACACAATCTGGTTTCCCAAATCCAAGCCAACTAACTGAAGACCTGCTTTACTTTTCGTAATCTCATCATAAAACCAATGAAGAGGAATTTGATCTTTTGGAAATCGGTTAAGAATAGCGCCTACATCATTATCTGCCATTGGACCAGTGATGACATCAGCATGGACAGACGTTCCTGGAAATGATACATCACTCACTTGATGCCTCTTCTGCGCCGAGTTGGTTCGGTTGTACAGAATGAATGTGCTCCACTCCAAACTCGGACCGAGAAAAACAAGATGGCGAATGTTGATATCAGGAGTGATGTTGACATGCCGACAGTTTATTTTTAACACAAGGGCATCGTCATCCTGTTCATCAGCACGCTTCATCGCCCATCGCTTGGCCTGCTCCACATCTATGGTCGTATAGAAACCTCTGCCAAAGTCTTTGTCCACAGGCCAGAATGATGGATTCTCCTGATTGATGAGCAGTCTTTTGAAACTGTCACATGTACTTGTTACCGTTCCATGATAGACCCATTCAGGAAAAATAATAACGGGTGCATCTACGGACATCATGTATCCCTCCCTCCGCAGTAACTCTTTTGCACCAGCATACCTGATGGATTTGGGACAAAAAAACACGATTTCTCGTGATATTGGCACAAAAAAGAGGCACCCAGGAATGCTCCCAGATACCTCTTTGACCGTGCATATGCTCTTCCTTCGTCTCGATTACTCCAGCTGCTCATCATAAATCTTACTATACCGGTCCTGATAATACAGCACCCGCTGCACATAGTGCCGGGTCTCGCCATATGGGATATCCTCGATCCGCTCGCGGCTGCCGTCCCACTGACCTCGGGCAAGCCATTCTGTGACATTGCCGGGGCCTGCGTTGTAGGCGGCGATGGCGAGGGTTTGGTTGCCGTTGAACATTTTGATGAGGAAGGAAAGATACCAGGTACCCATGTCGATGTTCATGATCGGCTCGCTCAGATCTGGATTGGACAGACTTTGGAAGCTCTCCTGTGCCTTGACCCAGACGGCGGTGTCCGGCATGAGCTGCATGAGGCCTACCGCGCCTTTTTTGGAGACGAGATTGTCCCGAAAAGCACTCTCTGTCCGGATCACAGCGAGCACCAGATGCGGATCGACCTCAAAGCGGGCCGACGCTGCTTGGATCTCGGACTGGTATTTGATCGGATACATCCACTTCCAGACGAAGGGCGTATTAATCAAAAAGAAGACAGCCATCAGCATGGCAAGAATCACCCACGCAGATTTCTGTGACCTCATCGGGCCGACTCCTTGAGCAGGGTGTCGAGAAGCTCATCCACTTGCTGCCGTGTCTCTTCAATGGTACCCGTGTTGTCGATGACGTAGTTGGCCTTGGCTTTTTTCTCGTCGATCGGCAACTGGGCGTTGAGACGGGCGATGGCTTGTTCCTCGGTGAAATCATCCCGTTTCATCAGGCGGGTCAGCTGGGTCTCGCGCGGCACGTAGACAACAGCGATCTGATTCACCATGAATTCAAGCTTGCTTTCAAACAGGAGGGGGATGTCCATAATCACGAGCTTTTCACCTGCGGAGAGCGCGTTTTCTGCCTGCTCACGCATCACGCGGCGAATCTCTGGATGCAGGATCGAGTTGAGCGTCTGCCGCTCCTGTTCATTGGTAAAAACGATGTCCCCCAGCTTTTTGCGGTCAAGCGTGCCGTCTGGGGCAAGTATCTCTGTACCGAAGTGGCGAACCACTCCCTCGTAGGCAGGCTGTCCCGGTTCGACGACTTGACGGGCGATCAGATCTGCGTCGACAACCGTGAGACCGCGTTCCCGCAGCATGTTGGAAACGGTGCTTTTCCCTGTGGCGATACCGCCGGTCAGTCCAAGAATCATGCTGGTTCCTCCCTCCTTCTATTATGGCTTCTGGCATTTGGGGCAGATATGGGTTCCTCTGCCGCCCACTACGAAGCGGATGATCTGGGTTTTACAGATCGGGCAAGGCTCTTCTTTACGTCCGTAGACATTGAGCGATTGCTGGAACATCCCCATCTCGCCTTGCCCGTTGACATAGGATTTGATGGAGCTTCCACCCTGATCAACGGCTTCCTGCAGCGTCTCGATGATGCTCTCATGCAGGCGGGACACCTGACGCGGCGTCAATTCACCTGCCGGCTTCTCCGGATGGATCCTGGCGCGAAACAGGGATTCGTCCACATAAATATTCCCGAGTCCCACGAGAAATTCCTGGTTTAGCAAAAGCGGCTTAATTTTGGTGGTCTTGCCCTTGAGCATCTTACGGAAAAGTGCCAAGGAAAAGCTCTCGTCCAGCGGTTCCGGGCCAAGACCCTGAAGCGGCGGTGTCTCGTGCTCCAAGCCTTTTGGGATGATATCCATCGTGCCGAATTGACGCACATCGCGGTATCTCAGCTCTGTGCCATCCGTGAAGTGAAAAATCACATGGGTGTGCTTCTCTACCTCTTCGTCCTGGTTGTACACCCCATATCGGCCTTCCATCCGCAGGTGGGAGATCAGCACATCGCGGTCTAAGATGAATTTGATGAATTTGGCCCGTCGTTCGACTGCATGGATCGTCTGCCCGATCAGCTGGGCTTTGAACTCCTCCACATCGTCAGGGCGGCGGATGATGCGCGCGAGATTGACGGTGATGCGCTCAATCGTTTTGCCGCTGACAAGGGTACGCAGGGTACGGACGACGGTTTCGACTTCTGGCAACTCAGGCATGTGAATCCTCCCTATTTCGCTTCATACCATGTCGGACCATAATGAACATCTACTTGTAACGGAACGCTGAGTCGGTCATCCATCGCGTTTTCCATCACATCGGCGACAAGCTGCTGCATGGTCTCAAGCTCTGCCTCCGGTACCTCGAAGACAAGTTCGTCGTGTACCTGCAGAAGCATCCGGCTTTGCAGACCTTTTTCGGTGAGCTGCTGTTGCATGCGGATCATGGCCAGCTTGATGATGTCAGCAGCGGTTCCTTGGATCGGGGTGTTCATCGCGGTACGCTCGGCAAACGAACGCACGTTGAAATTAGAGCTGCGGATATCTGGCAGGGAGCGGCGGCGGTTCAGCAGGGTGGTGACATAGCCGTCCACCTTGGCCTGCTCGACGATATCGTGCATCCATTGCTTGACCCCAGAGAATACAGCAAAATATTGATCGATGAATTTCTGTGCTTCTTTTCGCGTGATATTGAGGTTCTGTGACAAGCCGTAGTCACTGATACCGTATACGATTCCGAAGTTGACCGCTTTGGCCTGTCTGCGCATCAACGAGGTGACTTCTGCTTCCTCTACGCCAAATACGTCCATCGCGGTACGGGTGTGGATGTCCATGCCTTTTTGGAAGGCGTCGATCAGGTTGGCGTCTTGGCTGATGTGCGCAAGAATCCGCAGCTCAATCTGCGAATAGTCGGCAGCGAGTATATAACAGCCCGCTTCAGAAGGGACGAATGCTTCGCGAATTTTGCGGCCTTCTTCCAGACGAATCGGGATGTTTTGCAGGTTCGGCTCGGTGCTGCTCAGGCGGCCTGTAGCGGTCGTGGCTTGGTTGAAGCTGGTGTGGACCTTGCCTGATTTTTGGTTAATCACCTGAAGCAGTCCTTCGATGTAGGTGGAGCGGAGCTTGCCGAGCTGACGGAAATGCAGGATCGATTCGATGATCGGATGATAGCTGGCCAGCTTCTCCAGTACATCGGCACTGGTCGATGGGCCTGTCTTGGTCTTTTTGATCACAGGCAGTTGGAGACGGTCGAACAGGATTTCACCCAGCTGCTTCGGTGAATTGATGTTGAACTTCTCGCCGCCTGCTAATTCATAGATTTTATCAGTAAGCTCGCCCAGTTTGGCATCCAGATCTTGGCCCATCTGTGTCAAGCGGTCCTGATCGACTTTTATCCCTGTTGCTTCCATCTGAGCCAGCACCATGCTGAGTGGCTGTTCGATATCAGTCAACAGGTCGGTCAGCTGGTTGTTGGCAATCTCATCTTTCACCGTATGTACGCTTTGCCAGATGGCCGCTGCTTTGCGTGCGACGTGCTCGCTTAAGATCTCCTCACCCGGCACCTGACGCTTGGCACCTTTGCCGTAGATGTCCTCATCGCTTGCCAGCGGGATGGATGCGTGCTGTGCCGCTACATCACTTAAGGTCGGATTGCTCTCACTTGCATTGAGCAGATAAGAAGCCAGATACAGGTCAAACGTGATGCCGTTCAGCTCCATGCCATGCCAGCCGAGGCCGACGCGGTCATGCTTGCCGTCGAAGACAAACTTCTCCTGGGTCTCGTCTGCAAGCCATGCGGTGAACTCCGACCAGTCTTTTGCCGCTTCATATGGAACGTACAGATTGACGCCGTCTGCGGCCAGTCCGAAGCCTAAGAGCGGGGAATAGTGGTAGTTATCACCATCGAGCTCGACGAACAGGCTCATCGGAGAGGTGAGCTTGGCGGCGTACTCGGCGTATTGATCAGGTCTGACGGTTTCATAAGTGAATTCGCTTGCTTGTTGGGTATTCGGTGCTGTGCCGTCTGCACCTGCGTTCTCGGTATTTTGATAAGAGACCGTCGGGGATGCACTCTTGATTTTCGGGATCAGCGACTTGAACTCGACCTTTTTGAAAAAGTCCAGGAGTGTCGCCGGGTCATAGCCATTGTAGGTTACGTCATCCAAGCCCAGCTCGACAGGGGCTTCGCGCATGATCGTGGCGAGCGATTTGCTCATTTTGGCCTGCTCGACGTTGTTGCGCAGGTTCTCCTGCAGTTTTTTGCCGCTTACTTTATCGATGTTCTCCAATACCGCTTCAACGGACTGATATTCATGCAACAGCTTGAGTGCTGTTTTTTCACCGACACCAGGTACACCTGGGATGTTGTCCGAGGTATCGCCCATCAAGCCCTTGAGGTCGATGATCTGGAGCGGCTTGAGGCCGTATTTTTCTTCGATTTCCTTTGGAGTATAGCGCTCGATCTCACTGATACCTTTGCGGGTCAGGGAGACGGAGACATTGTCAGAGACGAGCTGGAGCATGTCTTTATCCCCGGTGATGACCGTAGTCTGGACACCTGTCTCGTCAGCGTAGCGGGTGAGGGTCCCGATGATGTCATCTGCCTCATAGCCCTCGATCTGGTAGCGCTTGATCGAATATGCGTCTAAAAGCTGGTGAAGCAGCGGGAACTGTTCGCGAAGCTCGTTCGGCGTCTTTTCCCGGCCTCCTTTATAATCGGTATATTCAGTGTGGCGGAACACCACTTTACCTGCGTCAAAAGCAACCAGTACATGGGTAGGCTTCAGCTCGTCCAACACTCTCATCAGCATGGTGGTGAAGCCGAGTACTGCATTCGTATGTAATCCACCTGATGTGGTCAAATCCGGCAATGCAAAAAACGCGCGATACGCGATACTGTTGCCGTCGATCAGCACGACATGACTCATCCGTCCGACCCCTCTCTCGTTTTTCATTACATTTCATCATACCATAGCAGGACGGAAACGTAAAAAACATGATACTATCATATAGTAGAACGAATTTTTGGAGAAAGGGTGAAATGTCCTAATGACATACGTGTTAGAAACAGCCCGAACCAGATTACGCCAGCTGACTACCAGTGACACCCAGAACCTTGCCCACATTTTTACTGATCCTGAAGCGATGCGCTACTATCCGTCTACCAAGGATTTGAATGAGACGATTGCGTGGATTAACCGTATGATTCGCGGTTATGACGAAGACGGTATCGCGATGTGGGCGGTTGAGCATAAAGAAACCGGGGAATTCCTCGGACAGTGCGGCCTGATTATGCAGGAGGTGGACGATGTTCGGGAAACCGAGGTAGGCTACCTGTTCGTCCGCAAGTTCTGGGGGCAGGGGTATGCCACTGAGGTCGCGCGTGCCTGCATGGCGTATGGGTTTGGGCAGTTGCAACGCGAACGGATCATCTCGATTATCCGCCCGGAAAACTATCCCTCTAGCAATGTAGCCAAGCGCAATGGAATGCGGCTGGATAAAACGACGTCGTGGAAGGGGTTCACCGTTGATATCTACGAAATTTCCAAAGAAACGTTTTACCAGCATGTTCAGGTTGCCGGAAAAGTCCGGCAGACGTAAAATAGACGCTGATTGTTCTTCTGATGTACATCATGTTCTGACTACATAAAAAAAGGTGCTGACTCCCCTATGGAAAAACCGCTTATTCCTCCCTATCTCGCGCTGTTGATCGGCGTCTTGGCAATCTCTACTTCGGCGATTTTCGTCAAGCTGGCTTCTGCGCCGGCCTCTGTCATCGCGGCGTACCGTTTAGTATTTACCGTGCTACTGATGCTTCCGATGCTGTTCTGGCAAAAGGGGGTCTTCAGCGAAATCGGCTCGATGAACCGTAAACAGTGGTGGCTCTCCATCTGGTCCGGGATCTTTCTGGCTAGTCATTTTGTCCTCTGGTTCGAATCGCTGAACTATACGTCGATTAACTCATCCACGGTGCTCGTCACCCTACAGCCGCTGTTTTCCTTTGTCGGCGGGTATTTTTTCTTCGGTGAACGGTTGAGCAAATTAGCTTTGCTCGGTGGTGTGATCGCCATCGGGGGCAGCTTTATCATCGGTTGGGGGGATTTCCAGATCGGTGGGATGGCCTTATTCGGAGATATCCTTGCGCTTCTGGCTGCTCTGATGGTGACCCTGTATTGGCTGATCGGACAGTATATGAGGCAGTATATCTCGTCAACTCCCTATACGCTGGTGGTCTATAGTGTAAGCAGTATCACACTGGTGCTGTACGTTCTTGTGATGGGGCATTCACTTGTCGGTTACCCGGCAATGGATTGGCTGTGGTTTTTTGCATTGGCGCTTTTCCCGACGCTGCTTGGGCATTCTATTTTTAACTGGATTATTAAGTGGCTCAATACGACGACGGTCTCAATGGGCATTCTCGGTGAGCCAATCGGTACTGCCATCTTAGCGTACCTGATCTTCGGCGAGCTGGTAACCGTACCGCAATGGATTGGCGGCGCGGTCATCCTCTTTGGGATCTACCTGTTTATCCGATACAACAAAGTCCAAGCCACAGCAAAAGGAGCTGCTACAGATGCGTCAACCGAATCAGCGGAAAGGCTTGCGTGAGTATATCAGCGGAATGACCGTGTGGGGAAAAATCGGCTGGATGATCGTGCTGGGGTATATTGTGGGGCGGATCATTATTGTTTTGCGTAGTTTGGTTTAGAAGTGCTGCTGCTCGGAGAGGCGACGACTTCCCATCCCATCGCCTTGTTGATTTGCCTTCGTAAGAAGGGGGGACTGGCCGCTACGAACGCTCCACTGAAAACATCGGGCAAAAAAAGCTAGTTGGGCATGTCCCGGAGAGGCGACGACTTCCCATCCCTCCGCCTTGTTGATTTCCCTTCGTAAGAAGGGGGGACTGGCCGCTACGAACGCTCCACTGAAAACACGGGCAAAAATGCTTATTCGGAGAGGATTGAAGTTTGCCCTGAAGCCCCTCAGAGATGTCATTTTCAGTGAATCATTCTCCGCTGGGTAGGGAAATCAAAGAGGCTCTGTGCTGGTAAGTCGCCGCCTCTCCTGACCTGCCGTAGTGGGATGAGAAGAAGAAAAGATAAAAACAAATACACAAAAACATTAAAAACTCGGTACTCCATCTAGGAATACCGAGTTTTTTGATCTTTACGTTCATAATATCTTTCTTATCTTTTCCCAAAAAAGAAGCCGGATTCCCATGAAGAGTGTGAGGATCATCTGTTTGTAAGAAGACCGGCCTCCCCACTTCTATTTTCCCCGGTCTACTTGGATGGTCGTCCACTTCGTTCCGTCTTTCCCCACGACCTCAATCTCCACATTCCCCTGATACTCCTTATCCTCATACTTCCACTCAAATACAAATCCGTTTTTCGGTGACGTATCGCTGTACATGAAGGTTCTCTGCTTCCATTTTGCTTTTCGGTTCGGCACCATCCAGAAGCGTACCTCTTTTGCATGATAGGCATCGACTTCGATGCGCAGCTCACCTGCTCCGGACGGCAGTTGTACCTTTTTGCCTTGAGCAGGGATCGAAGTTGTCACTTTCCGGATCACAGGAGTCTGTTTTCCCGAAGGAGGGGTAGGTTCTTCCGCTGCTGTTGCAATCGTGAGCGGCATCATCACCAGAGCGGCTATCAGCATACTGACTGTCTTTTGCTTCATCATCTATGTCGCACCTTTCTTTTGGGAATGTTTCAGGCTAGATCAATACATGCCACATATTTCTTAAGCATTAATTCCAAATCATCTCATCCTCTATCTGCGACGAATTGTTCTCCACATGCTCCTGCTGCTCTTCTGGCACATTTTCCTTGGCACTTGGCACATCTCTCGTCTCGTGCTCCAGATCTGAGAACGAGTGGATCGTCACGACCACCTTGCCGAAGCGGGAGTAGGCACGGATCAGGACGGGATAGGGGTATTTGTTCTGAAAACGGAAATCTGGGCCGTACCAGCTGACCGTGGCATCGCGTCCGGGTGGTACATAGGCGACGTCGCGGCTGTGTGAATAGCGCTGGACGATCTTGAGGCCGGAGCGGTCGACGGCATTGTAGAGAGTCGAAGAGACCTGGCAGATCCCGCCGCCGACGCCCTCGGAGAGCTCTCCTTTGACGATCACGGGGGCTGGCAGGTAGCCGCGTTCTTTGGTGCGCTGTCCGACGACCTTGTTGAAGGAGAATACCTCTCCGGGGAAGAGCACATAGCTGTTGATCGCTTGGGCGGACAGCTCGATGTTGGTGGAACGGTTTTTATTGTAGGAGTTGTAATACGTGATATATTGGCCGAGCTTTTTTTGGTGGAGCATGGTGAGTAATTGGCGGTCGACACGGGGCAGGATCGGGTGGGTCGGCACTTGCATGTGCATGCTGCCGCCATTGCTGTAATAGTACTGATAAAAGCCCTCAAGAAACTTTTTATGGTCCACCCTACGGCCTTTTTTCTCTTGAAGGATGCGTCCGTTCTCGTCGATCCGGGCATTCTGGGGAGCAATAGTCACCTGCTTGTCTACTTGTTTCATTAGGGTGTTGAGTTTTTCTATATCCAGTACGGGCCAGTCACCTGAGAGCGGCATGGTGTATTCACTGCGCTCGATTGCTGCTACCCGTTGTCCGTTGTAGTCGATGAGGAATGAGGCTGGACTCTGCTCTGCTTGCATCAGCATCGCCAGTCCGATCAGCCAGCTTACGTCCATCAATCTGCCACCTCCTTTGGGTAGTATGAGCAAAAAAGCCTTTTCCAACGCATGGTCGCATGGAAAAGGCTTTCGATCCCAAAGACTGGGAAAGGCTATGTGGCTTACAAAACCCACTCTTCGGCTGGCTTATACGGTGCTGTGAACTTCTCCAGCTTCTTCTGCTCGGCGGCGACGACCGCCAGCTCCATGAAGTAGCGCTGGGCATTGAACGGCTGCTCGTCGTCGGCAGGGCGGACACGGTGATACGTCCCCTCCGAATCCAACGCACGCGCCTTGGTATTGTCACTCAGATAGACCTCAAGGATGCTGGTGACACGATTGCAAAGCTCTGGCTCCTCTACTGGGAACATCAGCTCTACGCGGCGGTCGAGGTTGCGGGTCATCCAGTCGGCGCTCGACAGATAGACCTCCTCATCGCCGCCATTGCCGAAATAATAGATGCGGCTGTGCTCCAAGAAACGGTCGATGATGCTGAACACGCGGATATTTTCGCTCACGCCGGGGATACCCGGACGCAGGCAGCAGATACCGCGGATGATCAGGTCGATCTGTACTCCGGCACAGGAAGCTTCATAGAGCGTACCGATGATTTTTTCATCGGTGAGCGAGTTCATCTTGGCGATGATGCGTCCCGGCCTTTCCGGAGTATGCTTCTCGATCTCTCGACGGATCATGGCGCTGAACTTGCGGCGAAGCCCTTTTGGTGCAGCCTCCAGCTTATTCCACTCCGGCGGCTCGGAATAGCCGGACAGATCGTTGAACAGCGCGGACGCATCCATCCCGAACTCTTCCTTGCTGGTGAACAGACCGATATCCGTATACAGACGTGCTGTGCTGTTGTTGTAGTTGCCCGTCCCCAGATGTACGTAGCGGCGGATGTAGTCGCCTTCTTTGCGCACGACGAGGACGATTTTGCAGTGGGTTTTGAGACCGACGAGACCGTAGATCACCTGGCATCCAGACTTCTCCAGCTGACGCGCCCAGTGGATGTTGTTCTCCTCGTCAAAACGGGCCTTCAGCTCCACCAGCACCGTGACTTGCTTACCATTCTCAGCGGCATTGGCAAGGGCACGGACGATCGGAGAATGCCCGCTCACACGGTAGAGCGTCTGCTTGATCGCCAGTACATTCGGGTCTTGGGCTGCTTTGGTCACGAAATCGACGACCGGCTCAAAGGACTCATACGGATGGTGCATCAGGATATCACGCTCCGCAATCGCCTCGAAGATATCTTCCTCACCGACCAGGTCAGCAGGCGGCTGCGGCAACAGTACCTCATCCCGAAGATGCTCATAGCCCGGCAGCTGCGTAAAGCTCATGAACTTGGTCAGATCAAGCGGCCCGTCAATCGAATAGATATCGCGCGTGTGAACCTCCAGCGCCTCCTGCAGAATATGACGCAAATCTTCATCCATGCGGGCGTCGATCTCCAGACGGACAGCCGCGCCCCATTTGCGTTTTTTCAGCTCTTTTTCGATCTCCTTGAGCAGATCCTCTGCGCCCTCTTCATCCAGTGACATATCCGCGTTACGCGTGATCCGGAATGGATGGACGGCGCTGACTTCATTGCCTTTGAAAAGACGGTAGCTGTACCTTTTGATTACATCTTCAAGCAGGATGAACTCTTTTCGTTCCTCCGTTGCACCCGGCAGCTCGATATAACGGGAGAGCACAGCAGGCACCTGCACGACGGCGAAGACCTTTTTGCTGTATTTAGCTTTTTTACGCTCGAGCATGATCGCCAGATTCAAGCTCTTGTTCAAGAGCAATGGAAACGGACGGCTCTGGTCGACCGCCAGCGGTGTCAGTACAGGATAAATATGATGATCAAAATAATGATCCAAAAAATCCTCCTGCTCACGGCTCAGCTGCTCGCCATGAACAATCTCGATGCCGTTGTCCGCCAATGCAGGCAGGATCTCTTCGCGGAAGCAGCGGTATTGACGCTCAACCATCTGATGGGTGCGCTGATTGATCATCCGCAGTTGCTCTTTTGGCGTCTTGCCGGAAGAATCCGCTTTGTTAAAGCCCGCTTTTACCTGATCCTTGAGACCAGCTACTCGGACCATGAAGAATTCATCGAGATTGGAAGCGACAATCGCCAAAAACTTTAGCCGCTCCAATACCGGATTGCTCTTATCTAATGCTTCTTCTAACACACGGGCATTGAATGCCAGCCAGCTCATCTCTCGGTTAATAAAATAATCCGGATGAAGAAGATCTCGTTCTTCCACCGGGTTCTCCCCCTTTTTTGTTGAACAACATGTCCCTTGCTAGTATTTATATTACCCTAATGGCAAAATCCTTCAAACAGAATTTTGCCTCACCCTGCCCGAATGCACCAAAAAGGATAGACACATGTCTATCCCCCGGTTTTGGCTACCTATTCAAGTCCGTCTTCTGTCCCGTATTCATGTAGATAATCCATTCACAAATATTGGTGACATGATCGGCGATGCGTTCCAAATACTGAGCGGTGAGCAATAGGTGTGTGCCTTGGTTGATTGCATTTTCGTACTTGGTCATGACATCGATCAGATCGCGGAAGATCGTGGAGAAAAGCTTATCGACCACATCATCCCGTGCAGCAATTTCTTCAGCCATCTGCTTGTCTTTGGCGATATAGGCATTGAGACAGTCTCGCACCATCGCTTTGACATGATCTGCCATGATCGGGATGTCGATCAGCGGCTTGACATAGGTCTCCCCATGCAGACGGCGGGTAGTTTTGGAGATGGAGACAGCATGATCTCCCATCCGCTCAATATCTGTCACAAGTTTGATCATGGTACAGACACGGCGCAGGTCACCGCCTACCGGCTGCTGCAGGGCAATCACCTGAAAGCACCCTGTCTCGATCTCCTGCCCGATCTGGTTGATGAGATGATCGGCTTCAATCACCTCTTCTGCCAGCTGCAGATCCCGCTCCACCAAGCTTTTGATGGATTTATGAATGGCCTCTTCAACCAAAAGGCCCATGGACATTAGTTTGCGATGTAGTGTGTCAAGCTGCTGTTCAAACACCTGCCTGGTCATTATCGTTCGAACCTCCTTGCAGACTCGTGCATATACACAAAGTGAATAAGGTTCATCTTACTTCATAGATATGTAGGACAGGTTAATACATTGTAATATTTTTATGAATATATGGTTAATGTTATTTCTCGTAACGGTCGATCCTCTCACTACGACTTGAAAAAAAGATTACCCACCTCCCATCTCCATTCAAGAAGGGAAGGCCGGGTAATCTTTTTCCTTGTGTCCGAGCGTTCTATTTAGGAGATTCGCTGTCTACTTGCCGTAGGAGCCTGTCGCAAATGTGCTTGGGTCCCACCACTTGTAGCTTGCTGCCGGTGCCGCCCATGGCTCTGCCTGTGGCTCGATGGATTGCTCAGGGATTTCGTTCTCAGCACCAGAGGTCAGCAGTGGAGTCTTGTTGTCCAGCTTAAGTCCTTGGACTTGGGCGAGGTTTTGGTAGCGTTCCTTTTTGGACAGCCAGTTGATCATATTCACCAGGAGGACATCATCGTCTACTTCAGAGAAGCCGGCATGTGTCGTCTTGGAGGCACCTGTCTCTTCGCGCTTGTAGCGTGGTGTTGCGTCTTCGACTGGGGAAGAGTCACCGATGAAGGCGGCTTTGCCGAGGCCGACTTTGGAGACGGCGACGAATGGGCCTTCGTTGATCCCTCCGCCTGCATAGACACCTTTGTCTACAGAACTGCCCCATTTGGCTGAGGTTGGTGGTACGTAGACGATGCCTTTTGCCTTGGTTGGATCGGTGATCGCAAGCGTGCTGCCTGCGTGAACGGCTACACCCTTGACTCCTTTGGTGATACCGAATGCCTGGTCTGCTGCAACAATCTGGTTGGCCGTGATGTCACCCAACGCATTGTAGCGGAAGCGGACACCGAAGTTGCTGCCGAGCCAGTCGGAGCTTACGACGCCTTGCATCGCAGCTGAGTTGGCTTCTTCTGTGCTCATGCCTTTGGCCGGATTGGTATAGGCGCCGCGACGGTAGCCGTTGAACACCTCGGAGGAGTCCCAGCGGTTTTTGTTGCGGTCAGCATTGTAGTGGTCGGCGATGAAGAAGATACTCCCGCCGCTTTTAACATAAGTAAGCATGGCTTCCTGCTCGCTTACTTTGTACGGAATGTTGGCTTCCGGGATGACAAATACTTGGTAATCCTTCAGATCGTCATACGTGATCGGTGTGGATTTACGCAGCTCTTTGACGTAGTAGCCATTGGTGGCAAGCGCTTGCCCGAAATCGGAGAATCCACCGTTAATGACCCAGTCGGCTTGCCCGGCAGTTTGCGCGTGGGTGTTGTCGAACAGTACCTTTTTGCCATTAGGGGTGCCGATCGGATTGATGTAGGGAGCCGGATCATTCGGGCCTTCAGCAAAAGCGACTGCCGCGCTGACGAGTGGAATCGTCAGCGACAGCGCGAGGAATGAGCGGAAAAAGCGTTGGCGCATGTTCATCGTAGGTCGTGCTCCTTTCTATCCTTTGATCTTGATATCGTCGACGGAGACGTTACCAGAACCTGATTTGTTATAAGTGAAACGGATTTTGTTGATCGCATTGGTCAGGGCGAAGGTACGGACGGCAGCGGTGTTCGGAATGAGGTTGTTGCCTGTGCCACCTGCGGACATCGTGGTGATATTTACCCATTCTGTCCCGTTGTAGCCTTCGATCACCAGGTTGGAGGTTGCCGTGGAGGCTTGGTTTTTGATCCAGAAGCTGACCGTACCACCGGAAACCAGTGTGAATTCTGGGGAGACCACATAATCACCAAGTGAATCAAATTTCAATGATGGTGAAGATGTACCGAAGTTACCCGCAGACGTGTATGTCGCAATCGAGTTCATCGTCCAGTCCGCGTAAGTGGTACCTGAACCTGTGAAGCTGGTAAAGCCCTCATTGAGATGCACTTTGCCTGCGAGGAAGGTGTTGACTGCTGCGTTGAGTGCTGTGGTCGCATCGTCTACATCGGTTTGGGTTGCGGCTGGGCTGTCTTTGACTGCCTGTGCATTGCTGATAGCGCTCAGCAGAGTGGCTTTGGATGTTTCATACTGGCCTGCGAGGGAGCCTTCGACTGCATTGTCATGCAGGGTCTGTGCTGATGTGATCGCAGTGGTCAGCGCGGTTTTATCGATGGTTGGTGCATCTGGGTCGGCAATCGTCGTGGCAGTGGTCTGAATCGGCTTGTTGAGCTGGTTGTCAGCTGTCTTCGCATCGGTGTAGGTAGCCGTCAGGGTGTCGCTGTAGGCGGTCTGCAATTGGTCGGTCGCATCATCGGTCGTGGTGGTTGACAGGGTAAATGCACCAGTGAAGACACCCGTGTCGTTGCCAGTCTCGGTAAGGGTAAGCGTGATGCTTTGACCAGCTGCTGCAGATGCTACGCTCGCAACCGTCGTATCAGCCGCCGCCGGGTCGAGATTGAGATCGAGGTCAGTTACTGTAACCGTCGCTGTATCTGTCAATCCGTATTGAGCCTTGTCAAAAGTCACGACACCTGTATGGGAGGCAGGGTCTCCTGGGTTGCCAGCCGGAATAGCCAACTCAGCACTCTTCACGGCCTGCCCTACTGCCGTACCTGTGCTTGCCTTCGGTGTGACTTCAAAAATCAGTGACTTGCCTGCATCATCGCTGCTCACGGTATAGGTCTTGCCTGTCGCCCCGTCGATCGGAGTGGTGGTTGCCCCGTCTTTGCGATACCAGACGTAGCTGGATTGCCCTTCTGCATCTGCTTCCGCATCGACGAAGGAATACGTACCTGTCAGCGTCTGTCCCACTTCCGCTGTACCGCTGATAGACACATTGGTTGCGTATGGTGCTGTGTTGGCCGGAGGAGTCGGGCCGCTGATGACACGTACGTTGGAGACTGTTTCAATCGATGGCTTGGAGTTGTAGGTATCGACTTTTCCGGAGATCTCCACATACGAATTCACTTCAGCATTCATCAGCAGGTCTTTAAAGGCAGTATTGGTGTAGTAGCTGCTGGACTGCGGGATCTGAATCGCTCCTGCATGATTGGTAAAGTCGGTCACATCCGCCTGATCAGCAATGACGAAGACCGTGTTGGTGTTGCTTAGCGCCGTCTTGGATGTCAGATAGCCGCGCAGTGTCACGATGGTTCCTGTTGGAGAGGCTTTCGCCTGCCCTACGGTTAAGGCTGGTGGCACATCATTTACTTTGAGCGTCAGTTGTACCTTGGACGCGTAGTTCTCAACCGTTCCTTCAAACGTATAAGTACCTGCGACAGATGTGTCTGCCATGCCTGGCGTCCATGTCACAGCCACCGATTGTGTAGTACCGTCGCTCATCAAAGCCGTAAGCTGGGTCGGCAGTGTGAATGGGGTGTCTTTTTCGACTTGAGAGGTGATATTGTCAATGCGCTCCACAACCAGCGGGGTAGTCTGTGCCTTGATGATCACGGTAAAGGTCTTGGTCTCGCTGTAGCTGCCACGCGTAATCGTCGCTGTCAGTGTAATGGTTGCATCAGGCTGCCCCATCAACGGACGCTTGATCGATCCGGTCGTGCTGACGGTAGCAGTGTCACTGGATGCCCAGCTGATCGCCGTCCCATTGATCCCTGTTGTTGGCAGGTTAAGACTGCTTGTGACATTGTCGAGTCCGGTGTTGTCTTTTCGGATCGTTGTATCGGTCAAAGCGGCTTTGGCAAGGCTGACAGCTTGTTGGTCGGTCAGCGTACCTGCTGCCTGAACGAGCACATAGGTAGGGTCACTCGTATAGCTGGTGGCGGCATCGGTCGCAATCACTTCCAGCACAGTGCCTTCCTCCTGCGGTGTGATTGTCACGGCAAAAGCACCTGTGACAGCGTCAGCCAACGCACTGCCAAGCAGAGTCTCACCTGTATAGACGTTCACAAGCGAACCAGCCCGCGCTGTACCTGTTACCGTCGCCTCCGATGCGGTGATTGGGTTGACGGTCGGCTGTTCGGTGTTTACTTTGTACACGGTAAAGGTAAATTCTTTGGTATCGGTCGCAGTGCCTTTGGTGATGGTGGCTACCAGAGTCACGAGGGTGTTCTCGGTCAATACGTTGCGGTTGACCACACCTGTACCGGTATTGATAATGACTGCTTGAGACGGATCTTTTACCGCCCAGCTGACGGTAGTACTGTCCGCACCTGCTGTCGGCAGTGTGATGCTTGGCTGCATGCCGTCGTAGCTGATGGAGAGTACTGCTTTGGCATTCGCGACTGCTTGTGCATCGGTAATACCGCCGCCTCCGTCGCCTCCGTCTACTTTGACGATATCTGCTGCGCTGCGTGGATAGATCTGTACCTTGGAGTTGAACATAGAGGAAATACCAGTCAAGTCGATCACGTCGCCATCAGCCAGACCTGCATTGCTGACACCGTATTGAGCCAGATAGACTTCGTGCGTGGTGCCGTCTTTGGTCACATTGAACTTGGTGCTGGTCATGCCGGAGACGGTTACACCTTTGACGGTCACGAGCATACTCTGGTGGCTGCCCACCTCGCTCAGACTGACTTCTTTACCGGTTGGTGCGGTCGTCTGTCCTGTGACCGTAAACTCGGCGTTGGTGATTTCCACCAGACCGCTATAGGTCGTCTTCGTACCTGTGTTGATGGTGACTTGATCACCCACTTGCACATTCTGCTTCACTTTCGGGTTATAGACATAGATGCCCGCTGTCCCGTCTTGAATATAGAAGCTGTTGGCACTTTGCGTCGTGACAATCCCTTTGGTGGTGACTGTCGAGTTGTTCGGCAGGGCACGGACGGCCGCAATCGTCGGAACAGACGGCGCTGTCGCCTCTACGGTGATGCTGGTTGCCGTGCTTGTATTGCCCGCAGCATCTGTTGCGGTGATAGACAGGGTATCGCCGCTGGTAAGTGCCGCGTTCAGTGTGACGGTGAAGCTTCCGGTGGAGTCTGCATTCGCTGTGCCAAGCACGGTAGCACCGCGTTTTACGGTAACGGTGGAGCCTGCTTCTGCTTTCCCTTTGACACTGGTTGCATCGGCAAAGACAGGGTCTACGGTCGGAGCAGCAGGCGGGGTCACATCGCTTGGATCGACGTACGCGGTGTAGCCTGCTTGGGTTGCCTCTTCCTCCGTACCAAAGAACACGCGCTGATCTTGTGGGACCTGATCATACAGAGCTGGCAGAACATACTGCTTGGTCGCATGATTCCCGACAAAACGGGTTGGCGGCTCCTGACGTTCACGCGCACGGAAGACAAATGGCATCTCGGCGAGCGGATCAGCCGGATTCCAAATCCCCAGCTGGTTCTGCATCGCTTCACGGGTAGCTGCTGAGAACAAAGCGAAGTCCTCTTCGCTGATCGGAGCGATGAAATACATATTGGCAAAGCCAGTACGCACCTGCTCCAGATTGGTATTGAGCATATCTCGCTTGCGGATCACCTGTGCCAACAGACGGCCATAGCCATCGACAGGGGATGGGCCTACCTTGATCACGACTTCATCGCCTGGGGCAAGCAATGCTTTCAAGTTCTGCTTGGCTCTCTCGCCATGCGCCTTTTGATTGCGGTCTTTGCTCAGGTCGTCACTGCCTTGGTACACCTGTGTATAGTCAAAAGCAGGATCGGTGATGTGATAAGTCTCTGGTGTGTCGGTATTCACGAAGCGCACCGTGGTGATCCCAAGCACTGGGCTATTGAGATGGATCGTGTCTCCGTCCACCACGTCTTTTACGGTTGAAGTATATTCAGCCGCTGGTTTTGGCTGTGGCTTCTGTTCGGCAGACAATTGGAAATCGCTCGCTTGGCGCGGCACGATCTGATAGCTGTCCGCAAATTGGCTGAGGATACCGGTCAGGTCATACCATTTGCCTGCCTGCAATTGAGCGAGGTCGAGGCTGTTTTTGATTACGCGGACCGTGATACCGTTGTACTGTTCATCGATGAAGTTGAGGTTATAGCCACCGCCGGACTCACTGGTCGGGATGCTGGCGAGGTAGCCTTGTGTCTGGATCAGCATGCCTTCTTTTGGCTCAGCCAAAGCAGGGTGCTGCATGTCTAGGATCGTCATCGGAAGCGGAGTAGGGATTGGATTGCCCGTACCCAATTTGATAACATCGGTCGGTGCTGTCGGCATGATTTCGGTTAGGGAGCGGTATTCGCTGATTTTACCGGTGACTCGCACTCTGTCTCCAGCACGGAGCTCTGGGTAGCCCTGTGTGGACATGGCAAAAATATTGATCCCGCCCGTCTCATCCTGCATGTAGGTAGAGAGTTTGCCGCCACCGATTGCGGTGTTGTCAGCAGTGATGATCCCTTCAATTGTTACGGTATCGTTTAGCTTGCTGCGGACATCGGATATCAGCGGAGTTGGGAAGGTAAACCCTTTTGAGATCGTCGTTGTATTGGCATTTCCCGCCTCATCCTGAATCGTTCCAGCCGGGATCTTGATGGTCAGCTCATCGCCTGTGAAACGTTTGGCCAGACGAATGATCAGCTTGTTGCCGTCGAATTGGACCGTATCGTTAGCCGTTAAGGTTCCCGTAACAACAGGATCACCCCACACCACACCGATGCTTGCTTTGAGTGCCGCCTCATCTGCGAGATGATTCACCACAGGCTCATCAAATGTGAAGGTAACGGTCTGCTCCACTTCGCTCGCTGTCGCATTCACAAGCTGTGGCGCTTGGGTATCACCCGGATCAGTAACCACCGGATCGGTAAAGTAAATAGAAAACGCCGGGGAGACTGCATCCTCCAACGCATTGACGATCTTCGCCTTGCTGATGACGAACTGGACGTCTTTTCTGCTGTCAGCAGGACTGTGGCTGACTGCACGCCCGGTGAAGTTCACTGCCAGCATACTGTCGTTAACTCTTGCTACATGGATACCAAGACCTGCAGGGAGATTACGGACAGAGACATCTGCACCCGAAATATCCTCTGCAAATGTACCTTTGCTCAACGTGATAAACTGTTGCCCATCCACAGAGCCGTCATTGAGCGCAGACTCCTGCAAGACAGGGGTGCCAAGCGAGACCTGCGGCACAAATCCCGCTTTTACCGTAACGGTCAGCTTGGCTGTACGACCGCCAATCGTCGCCGTAATCACAGCGCTGCCCGCACCTTTTGCCGTTACAAGACCGTTCTGGTTAACGGTTGCTACGCTCTCATCACTGCTCTTCCAGCTGACTTCTTTGCCTGCGATCTGGTTGCCGTCCTTGTCCTTGGCGACGGCAGTCAAAAGCAGATGTCCATCTGTATCAGAACCTGCGGAAAGCTCTGTATCATCCGCTTGGTTGGTGATCTCTACACGGTCTACTTTGGCATTTTTCTTCGCGATGACGAAGGTGCCTGTCTGTGTAGCGGAGTTTTTATAGGTGACTCCAATCTCGACGGTCTGTTCCTTCTGTGTCGCTTTAATCTCTTCGAACGTCGCTGTCACCGTCTTACTGCCCCCGTCCCAGTCAAAGCTGTCAACGGCAAGTGGTTTAGCATCTGCTTGGTCCACACGTTGGGTAAACGTAAAATCGCTCTGATTCGGCGCTTCAGCCCATTGTCCGGCCATTTTGATATGGATCGTGCCATTCGTGACAGCAATGCCCTGTGTTTCTTGGACGGCATCACGTACCTTGATGGTCAGCGAAGCCGATTTACCATCGGCGGTTGATGTAATTCTGGCTGTACCCGCCCCAACCGCTTGGACAACGCCGTGCTCATCGACGGTAGCCACACCGGTATTGTCCGAAGACCATTCCACACGCGCGTCCGCCACAATCTGTCCATTTTTGGCAGTCGCTACAGCAAGGAGCGTCACTGATGCATCCTCTTTAGAGGCGACCGTCAGCTCGTTGTCCGCCCCCGGATTAAACAGGCTCAGCTTGTTGATTTCGGTTCCTTGCTCGGCCAGTGTGATCTTTTTGGCATAGCGTTTGTAACCGTTGTATCCGACCTGTATGATTAAATTGGTTGATTTTTCCAAAGATTCTAACGGCTTGAATGAAACCAATGCCTTGCGCTGCTTCTCATCCCAGACCAGCCCGGTTACCTCGATTTGATCGATGCTGTTATCTGTTGAACGGCAGCTGAATGAAAAGTCAGTCAACTGCGGCTCCTTCTCTGGCACATCGGTCAACTCCACCGTAATCAATCCATTGGTTGCTTGCACCGACTTGATTTTGACGGTCTCCGCCTTATCCGTCTGCTCCACCGAATACTGACTGGTATAGTCAGGTGTGATACGCGTAGAAGCCATCGCTTCTGTTGCCAAGGTAAACACCAAGCTGGTGGACAACAGGCAACTTACCACTTTTGTGACCTTTTTGCTCATCAGAACTCCCCCTTCATTAAAACCTTTCTTTTGTATCGTACCATAGTAAGATTGGTTTTTTTTATATATTCCTTTTGTTTTTTATATTTTTTTCTTATCGAGGAAAAAAGAAGAGACACAGAGCTATTGCTCCATGTCTCTCCACATATCTTCTGTTAACTGATTGGGCAGGCTGACGGTAAAACGGGAACCTTCTCCCTCTTTACTTTTGACAGAAATCTCGCCGTGCAGGTTCTCAACGAGATGCTTGACGATCGCCAGTCCCAATCCAGTCCCGCCTGAATCACGCGCCCGCGCCTTATCAACACGGTAAAAGCGCTCGAAGATCCGGCTGATATCCTTCTCCGGTATCCCAATGCCACTATCCCTCACTTCGATATGGACATGCTTGGGGTCTTGCCTGAGTTCTACCTGAATCATACCGCCATCTGGTGTATAAGCAATCGCATTCACCAGCAGATTCAAAAGGATCTGCTGCAGTGAGTCACGGTCCGACCAGATGACGATCTCTGCCTCTGTCGGCATGCTCAGTGTCTGCTGCTTGCGGTACAGCTGCTCCTGCACCAGTGTCACCGTCTCCTGCACCAGCTTGTACAGGTTCAGCTCAACCCGATGCAGGGGGATACGCTTATGCTCGATTTTGGACAGATCGAGGATATCAGTAATCAGGCGGAACAATCGTTCACTCTCATCATAAATAATCTCTAAAAAATTACGGCAGGTATCCTCATCCTGCATCGCACCATCCAACAGGGTCTCGGTAAAGCCCTTAATCGACGTGATCGGTGTCCGCAGCTCATGGGACACATTGGCGACGAAGTCACTGCGCATCTTTTCCAGACGACGGATTTCGGTGATATCGTGCAGCACGGTGACAACGCCTTTAACCTCACCCTTGAAGTTGATGTATGGGGCGAAGTTGACATCGAGAATCCGCTCTTCCGGGTAATAGATATGCACTTCATCCCGGAACTTCTCACCCGTGTCGATACAGGTGTCGATATATTTGCTCAGACCGAAGTTCTTCCCGGCCTCGATGTGGAGCTTGCCCACCAGCTCTTGGCGGGATGTACCCAACATCTTCTCCACCGCCGGATTGACCAGCATGATGCGCCTGTTTTCCGTTACCAGAATCACACCGCTCGACATGTTGGTCAATACGCCTGTCAGCCGCTGCTGGTTCTCCGAGATCTCATACATCTGCTGCTCCAGACTGGACGCCATGAAGTTGATCGCCCCGGCAAGCTGTCCGATCTCATCCTTGGACTTGATGCGGACACGGCTTTCATATTGGCGCTGCGTGATGTTGCGCGCGACCTTGATGATCTCTTCGATCGGTCTGGTGATGCCATAGGACAGGCGGGCGCTGACGATCGAGCCGATCACCACTGTGACGAACAGGCCGGTCATCAGGCTGTACCACATCTGATAGACTGTCTCCGAGATATTTTGCATCGACATCGCGGAACGTACCACACCGATGATCTCGCCATTCATCCGAACCGGAACCGCGACATACATCATATCAAAATTCAGCGTCTCACTAAATCGTTGGGACTCGTTGATCTGTCCGGCCAGTGCAGCCTGTATCTCAGGCCGCTCCCGATGGTTTTCCATCTCTTCGGGTGTATAGCTGGTATCGACCAAGACGTCCCCATTCTTATCCACAACCGTCACCCTGGCCTCCACCGATGCCGTGAACTGCTTGACCTTGGTATCGAGATTCGCCTTGTTGTAGAAAACATCAGGCTCATTGATGGCCTCTGTGATCAGCAATGCTTCTTTGCGCAACAGGTCGGACAGGGTATCAATGTAGGAACGTTCTAACACCTTGCCAAAAAATACACCCATCACGACCAGAACCAATGAGATCAGCCCTAAGATCGTGAGGGTTAATTTTAAACGAAACCGCGTCAAGGGCGACACCTCCTCCCCTTGTTGTTATCCTTCCAGCTTGTAACCGAGGCCGCGGACTGTTTTGATATAACGCGGATTTTTCGTATCGTCTTCCAGCTTCTCGCGCAAGTGGCTGATATGTACGTCGACAATCCGCGAATCGCCGATAAAATCATAATTCCAAACCGCATTGAGCAGCTGGTCCCGTGTCAACACGCGGCCTGTATGGCTTGCCAGATGATGAAGCAGCTCAAATTCTTTTGGCGTCAGCTCTACTTTATCTTCCCCACGGTAGACCTCGTACTTCTCCGGATAGAGTCGGACAGAACCGAATTGGAGCATCAGGTCGTCTTCTTTGGACTGTGCTTCCACGATCGTCTGTGTCCGGCGCAATATCGCTTTGACACGAGCCACTACCTCACGCGGACTGAATGGCTTGGTGATATAATCGTCAGCCCCCAGCTCCAGACCGATAATTTTGTCCAGCTCGTCGTCTTTGGCCGTCAAAATCAGGATCGGCGTGTTCACCTTTTCCTGGCGAAGCGTTTTACAGACGTCCAAGCCATCCATATAGGGAAGCATCAGATCAAGAATGATAAAGTCTGGCTTTTCCTCACGTGCTTTTTCAAGTGCTTGTTTCCCGTCAAAGGCAGTCACAACCTCATACCCCGACTTCTCCAAGTTGAATTGAAGCAGCTTTGAAATCGATACTTCATCGTCGACAACCAAAATCTTTGTCACGCGTGTTTTCCCCCTATTTCCCAAATAGAACTAAATCTTGTTGGATATGCTGCAATTGAGCTAACACCTCTTCTAACTGCCTGTCCCCTTCGGCAGCCAACTTCGGCTCCCGTTGGTCATAGGAGTCAAAAAGAAGCTGATAGGCTTTGTCTCTTTGTTGGAGCGATTGGATTACTCTCTCTCTGTATGGCTCAAGCTCAGCCGGGATATTGGCCAGGATGACATCGTGTGAGATCCGCTTGTTCATCTCTTGACCATCACTGATGATCGTCAATAGCTTAAGCGTCTTCACCTTTCCCGTCGCCTCCAGTTCCCGTACCTGCCCAAGCATTCCTCTCCCACTCTGTGCTTCCCCATTCAAATCCTTGACCAGCTGGACAAAAGACGAGCGGGCCTGCGACACTTCCTCCGGGCTGGCTTGTACACTGCAGCCGGTGATTAGCATCATGGCACAAATCATGAGGAATGGTAGGTTTTTTCGCATGAGAGTAGCGTTGATCCCCTTTCCAACTTGGATGGTATTGTAAATATTGTAAGCATTCTTTTGTAAAAATATAGCCTACTCAATCAGTCTGCCAGAAGTAGGGGGGAGTCGCAAGTAATTTTCTTGTAAAGTTTGGAGCACAAAAATATAAAAAAAAGACGGGCTGGGAACCGTCTTTCATCCTTTCTGTCCGCTTGCAGCCTTATTTCTTTTATTGCGTTTTCGCCCATTCCTCGAAATCCTCAGGGGTTTTCCAATCCATTGAAAACTCAACCTTCTTCCATTCATCCTTACCACCATAACGTTGGATAAAAGAATCAACTTTCTTTTTGAGTTCAAGTAATTCCTGATGCGTATACAGTGTCTCCCCCAATCGGACGGAGAGGTTAGGAAAATGAAGCACGTTATCGATGGCCCCAGTATAGAACATTTCCATCCAACCCGTGGTGGAATGACAGACAATGACGACGTTGTTTTTCGTCATCTCATCCTCACTGATTTTATTCAATCGAATCAGCTGATTCGGATATGCTTCTTCCGATTGATCTCCCTGTTTTTGTTTTTCGGTATGCATATACTTACTCGTAAAAGCTGCAATATCTGCTTTCACCTCACGAATCTGACGGACATTGGCTTTATCGATATACATCACATCTATTTCCTGGGTAAGTCCGTATTCTTCTGACGCGGACTCTTCCTGTTCGTTGCTGCTTGCTCCCAGACTCAATACGTTCTTCGCCTTTTCTTTCCGCTTTTGACTTGAAAATGACTGCATCTGCTCGGAATTCAAGCTTACCGAATGCTTCTTACCAGGGACGAAGATTTCGCCACCAATCGTCACGTCTTCGACTTCCTCGTGATATATGGCACTAGCCGCTACTTCTACTTCAGGCACGGCACCCTTGAAGCCTGTAATGGACATACTAGAGCACATTTTTTTCAGATGATCGTCGAGACCCTTGATATGCGGCCATGCCTTCTTCGTACGCTGCAAACGTTCGAGGTACCTCTCAGCCAATTCGACTTTTTCACATACCTTGATGAAATAGAGTGCTATTTCGAACGGCGTTCTTCCATCACATGCCGATATTTCTTGTAAGCAGTCAAATCTTTGCACGAATGCAGTTGCTTCATTTGAATGATCCTTGTCCCACCATTCTTCTTTTTTCTGTCGCTCCACTTCTGACTTTTTGAGACTCTCCAGCTCCTTTTCATCTTTTTCCAATTCAAGTTTTTTGTCTGGCTCCAAGGTTTCCCTGCTGCTGCTCAACACGCTGATTTTTTCTTCCAGACGTTTTGGTTTTTCTGCTTCGGTCTGGTGCTCGCGTTCTCTGGAGATCAATCCTCGTAAGATGCTTGCTTTCATCGAGATTCCTTTTAAGGCTGATATCGTCTGCTCATCCTGATCCGTCTGCATTAACTCACGGATTCGATCGAGCATGTTATGGAACGAAGTGATATCTTCTTCGTGATCGGGAATAAAAACACGTTTATATGGATTTCTTTTGCGTTCATCTGCTTTCTGTTTCAGCTTCTGTTCCAATTTGTCCATGACATCGTGATTCGATTCCAATATCTTTTGTCGAAGTTCAACCGGAATGTTTTCGTATGTGATTGCATTAACTTCAGAAGATGCTGGCTTTAATTCCAAGCGTCTTTTCGTTATGAGATTCATTTCACCTTCCAGTGCTTTTGATTTATCCAATTCGCTTTGAAATTTCCGTTTTTCTTTTTCTTCTAATTTCGTACTCCCGTTGTAAAAAGCATCTTCCAACGGTCTGTATAGGATTCCATCCTCATTCTTAAAGTAGAAGGGATATTCAGCATCTAATGAGATGTCCTCTAATTTTGTCCAAATGTTTTGTTTAGCTGGGGATAATGCCTTTTTCTTTTTATTAATTTTCTCTTTTAGCTTTTTGGTTACTACTTTGCTGTCGTCTTTACTTTTCCAGATAATTTTTTTAAACTCCAGGTTGGTTATCTCTTCTCCACTCTCCCATGATACTTGATTGGTTGGAGCATTCCAGATAATTCCGTTGGCTTTATCCATGAAGATCAGCTCTTCTTCATCACTCAATACCCACATGGCGGCTTCCAGTTCAGGAATTGCATCCGTACTGGTAGAAACATGGTTGGGTTGCGGCTCAGTTAACTGAGGTTGAGGCTGGGTTGAATCGGTCTGCGGGTTCGTTAACTGGGGTTGACTATTGCTTGACGAGGATTGAGACTTCTTATCTTCTTTTTCTTCCTCTACCTCTTTTTTCTCTTCGTTACCGTTCATCATCCTCTGGATCACGGGTACGGCTTGGCTCTGATGGAACAGAAGCTGTTGCACGGCTCGGTTGCCGATGGTTTTTTGCATTTGTAAAATAGTCGATTGCGCTGTGGATACAGGTTGTGTCACTTTGCTTGGTTCTGTTTTATCCTTAGCTGTTTGCTCTGTATTATCTGTTTTGGCCTTATACTCCCGCATCTGCCTCACCCCTTACGATCATCTTCCTAGTTCTATATATGCATGGTCAAAGTAAAGAAAAACAAAAAAGCACCCCAGAATGGGATGCTTTTTTTGTTGGATGCTTGATCCTATTAAGAGAAGCTAGGAACAGCTTTCATCACATTGCGTACGGATTCAGCAGACTTATCAAGTGCCGCTTTCTCTTCTGCAGTGAGTTCAAGCTCGTATACCTTCTCAATACCGCCAGCGCCGAGGAGAGTCGGTACACCGAGATAGAGATCGTTGTAGCCATACTCGCCTTGGAGAAGCGCGATGGATGGGAGGATACGTTTTTTGTCTTTGAGGATCGCTTCAGCCATCTGTACGAGAGAGGCTGCTGGAGCATAGTAAGCGGAACCGTTGCCGAGCAGTTGTACGATTTCGCCTCCGCCTTTGCGGGTACGCTCTACGATCGCATCAAGACGGTCTTTTGGGATCAGGGTTTCGAGTGGGATACCACCAGCGTAGGAGTAGCGTACGAGTGGCACCATGTCGTCACCGTGGCCACCGAGGACGAATCCAGTTACATCTTCTACCGATACGTTCAGTTCTTGTGCTACAAAAGTACGGAAACGTGCCGTGTCAAGCACACCGGATTGACCGATTACGCGCTCTTTCGGGAAGCCGGACACCGTGAAGAAGGTGTAGGTCATCGCATCTACCGGGTTGGAGAGTACGAGGACAGTAGAGTTAGGTGCATATTCTTTGACTTGGTTGGCTACAGACGCCATGATACCAGCGTTGGTAGCAACCAGATCATCACGGGACATACCAGGCTTACGGGCGATACCCGCGGTGATGATGACCATGTCTGCATCTTTGATGTCTGCATAGTCAGCAGTGCCTTTGATACGGGCATCGAAGCCAAGTACAGGAGAGGACTCTTCCATATCAAGTGCTTTACCCTTTGTAGGGTTTTCGAGTTGCGGGATGTCAACGAGTACGATGTCACCCAGTTCTTTTTGAGCCAGGATGAACGCAGTAGTTGCACCAGTGAAACCGGAACCGATAACAGCAATCTTTTTACGTTGGAATGTCATGTTCTACTCCTCCGTTTTCCCCCTTGGGGGCAAGGTAAATTACATGTTTTTGATCAGTTCGTTAGCAAACTCAGAAGCTTTGAGTTCAGTTGCACCTTCCATCAGACGAGCGAAATCGTATGTTACGGTTTTCTCGGAGATGGTTTTTTCCATGGAGTTGATGATCAGGTCAGCTGCTTCGTTCCAGCCGAGGTGACGGAGCATCATTTCGCCGGAGAGGATTACGGAAGATGGGTTTACTTTATCGAGACCAGCGTATTTCGGAGCAGTACCGTGGGTAGCTTCGAATACAGCGTGACCAGTTACGTAGTTGATGTTCGCACCTGGAGCGATACCGATACCGCCTACTTGTGCAGCGAGAGCGTCGGAGATGTAGTCACCGTTGAGGTTGAGGGTAGCTACTACATCGTACTCAGCTGGACGAGTGAGGATTTGTTGCAGGAACGCGTCAGCAATCACGTCTTTTACGATGATTTTGCCAGCTGCTTCTGCTTCTTTTTGTGCTTTGTCAGCGTCGCCGCCTTCAGCTTTGATGCGGTCGTATTGAGCCCAAGTGAATACTTTGTCGCCGAATTCTGCTTCAGCCAGTGCGTAACCGTAGTTTTTGAACGCACCTTCCGTGAACTTCATGATGTTACCTTTGTGTACGAGGGTAACGGATTTGCGGTTGTTTTCGATCGCGTAGTTGATCGCTGCACGAACGAGACGCTCAGTACCTTCTTTGGATACAGGCTTGATACCGATACCGGAAGTTTCTGGGAAGCGGATTTTGGTTACTTTCATTTCGTTTTGCAGGAACGCGATTACTTTTTTCACTTCTTCGGAGCCTTCTGCCCACTCAACACCAGCATAGATGTCTTCAGTGTTTTCACGGAAGATCACCATGTCAGTCAGCTCTGGGTGTTTTACAGGGGATGGTACGCCTTCGAAGTATTGAACTGGACGTACGCAAGCGTAGAGGTCAAGCTCTTGACGCAGAGCAACGTTGATGGAGCGGATCCCGCCACCTACTGGAGTGGTCAGAGGACCTTTGATCGCAGTAAGGTATTCGTTGATTGCTGTGAGGGTGTCTTGTGGGAGCCACTCACCGAATTTGTTGAACGCTTTTTCACCTGCATATACTTCGAACCAAGCGATTTTTTTCTCGCCGTTGTATGCTTTTTCTACTGCTGCATCGAGTACACGTACGGAAGCGTTCCAGATGTCTGGACCAGTACCGTCACCCTCGATGAATGGAATGATTGGGTTGTTAGGTACGATCATTTTGCCGTTGTCGACAGTGATTTTTTCGCCGTTAGTTGGTGCGGTAAGATTTTTAAACACGGGAATCCCTCCATGAATAGTTGGTGTTGTATATATGTGAATATGTAGTGCAAGCATGGGATAGAACTGCCGCAGCTAAGACATCGGCAGTTCAGTGTGACGGGTGATTAGCGCTGATCGATTGGTACGTAGTGTTGGTTGACAGGACCGGTGTAATCCGCACGTGGACGGATCAGGCGGTTGTTTTCGTATTGCTCCATGATGTGAGCAGTCCAACCAGACATACGGCTGATCGCGAAGATTGGAGTGAAGAGGTCTGTTTCGAGGCCGAGTGCCACATAAACAGATGCGGAGTAGAAGTCTACGTTAGGTTTCAGACCTTTTTCGCCTGTTACCATCTCTTCTGTTTTCACGGACATTTCGTACAGCTCAGGTCTGCCGATTTGAGCGGTGAGCTCTTTGGACATCGCACGGAGCCATTTTGCACGTGGGTCACCGTCTTTGTATACGCGGTGACCGAAGCCCATGATTTTTTCTTTGTTATCAAGCTTCTCACGGACGTAGGATTCTACGTTCGCAGTACCGCCGATTTCGCCAAGCATGTTGGCAACTGCTTCGTTAGCACCGCCGTGGAGAGGGCCTTTGAGCGTGCCGATTGCAGAAACCACGCCGGAATAAATATCGGTCAGGGTTGCTACAGATACACGAGCCGCGAAGGTAGAAGCGTTGAACTCGTGGTCAGCATGCAGGATCAGAGCAGTATCGAAAGCCTTTACAGCTGTTTCGGTAGGAACTTCACCGCTCAGCATGTAAAGGAAGTTTTGAGCGACGGTAAACTCAGGGTTTGGCTGTACAGGCTCCAGACCTTTGCGGATACGCGCAAATGAGGCCACGAGTGTTGGGGTTTGTGCCAACAGACGGATGGATTTGCGGTAGTTTGCTTCCTTGGACATATCTTGTGCCTCTGCGTCGTAGAGCGCTAACGAAGATACAGCTGTGCGAAGAGCGGCCATCGGGTGAACGCCTGCAGGATAAGAACGGATGCTGTCAATGACTTCTGGTGCGACAGCAGCATTGGCACCCAGTTCTTTTGTCAAAGCTTCCAGCTGATCGCGCTTCGGTAGCGCTCCATGCCAAAGCAGATAGACAACTTCTTCAAAGGTAGCGTTTTCAGCTAATTCATCAATATTAATGCCGCCATAACAAAGTACACCATCTACGATAGAGCAAATGGATGACTGGGCAGCAACGACTCCTTCTAATCCACGAGTAGCTGTCATTAGGGGACTCTCTCCTTTTTATTCAGGTTTAGGCAATTGAATGGTGTTGTTGAAGGGCCTCTACCTTCTTACTGCCAAATCCGCGTATCAACCAATCTGGAAGGCATAAGAGCAGCGCCTCTTTGTTCATCCTAAGGAAAGAGGGTATTGGCAATAAGCGGGAAGAATAAAACCACAATTCGACAACATTATAAAAGATTATTACGCTTTTGTGAATGAAAAAAGTATAAACAGTACCAGTTTCTTTACAAAAGGCTGCCAATCTTGCCTGAAGCGGTACACTTCCTGCATAATAATACCATATATTCGAAAGGGATGCTCCAAGAAAGGGGGAATTAAATCTGACGATTGACACTTGGAAAATCCGTTTGTTTCAGATCATCCGTTTTCTCTGGGTGATGGTGCTGGTAAGTGGTCTGTTTTACGGAATTTTGTTCGTAACACCACTAATTTACCCATTTCTGATCTCGTTAGTCATCGCGTTGATGATGAACCGCCCTGTTACCTATCTGACAGAGAAGACGCGTACACCCCGCTGGCTGTGGGTTACGGTCATGCTGTTGCTGGTGCTTACGGTCATGTTTGGCCTGTTGACCCTCGTTGTTACATCAGTAATCGTAGAGATCAGCCAATTGATCTCGATGATGCCGCATCTGGTGAATGATCTGACCACATCCCTGCATCGGTTAATCACACAGGATTTTATCACAGGGCTGTACAGTCGCTTCGAATTCTTCTACACCCAACTGGATGAGCAATACCAAGACACGATCAACACCAACGTGGAAAATGGACTCAAATCCATCTCCAAAGCGGGTCAGGAGCTTGTTCTAAGCATCTTGGGCGGGGTCAAAAGCTTCCTCGTCTCCCTGCCGAATCTGGCAACGGTGCTGGTCATCTCTTTATTGGGTGCCTTTTTCATCAGCAAAGACTTCTATCTCTGGGAGACACGCTTCCGCCGTATGCTGCCGTACGGGATCAACCGCCGTATGGATCAGATTCTGATTGATCTGCGCAATGCGCTGGTCGGCTTCGTACGAGCCCAGGTGACCCTGATCTCTATCACCGCAGCCATCGTCATCATCGGTCTGTTGATCCTCGATGTCGATTATGCCATCACGATCGGTCTGTTAACCGGATTTGTAGACCTGCTGCCGTATCTGGGCACAGGGACTGTGTTTGTGCCTTGGATTGTCTATGCCTTTTTCAAAGGGCAGTATGGGCTGACGATCGGTCTTGCGGTGCTGTACGGCGTCGTCGTCATCTTCCGTCAGATCATCGAGCCTAAGATCGTAGCAGAGAACGTCGGGCTCGACCCGCTCATGACACTGGTCGCCCTCTTCATCGGTCTGAACCTGTTCGGCTTCCTTGGTCTGATCATCGGCCCGGTCAGCCTGGTCATCATCAATGCGCTGGTCAAAGCCAACGTATTCTATGACATCTGGCTCTACATAAAAGGAACGAATGAGACCAAAGCATAGTCCGACCGGCTACCTGCGAAACATCGTAATAATCCGTCCAGAGCGGATCTGCTGCTGCAGCCATCGCTTCGCCAGCTCCCGCAGAATCGCTCTGGTAAACGGAATCAAAAAGATAAACCCAAACAGGTCCGAAAAAAATCCCGGCGTCAGCAAAAGAACTCCGCCCGTCAGTACGAATACTCCATCCAACAGCGCATCCGTCGGCATTTGCGCCTTGGAGAGTTGAAACTGCACGAGGCGGAGTATTTGTATGCCCTGCTGCTTCGCAAGCCAAGCCCCAATCACACCTGTCAGCACCACAAAAAGAATCGTGCTCGGCACCCCAATCCATTTGCCCATCGAAATCAGGCCCCACATCTCAATAATCGGAACAATGATAAAAATCATCATCAGGATTCGAAACATCACCCATCACATCCTGTCCTTATTTTGCATCTGTCAGAGACTCTTTATAGGCTTTGGTCTTGAGATACTCCTGCTTTAGCCAGCCGTAGATATCGGGTGATAGTTTGGACATGCGGGCCGGTTTCCATTCGGCATTCACCGCCACAAGCCTGGTCTGACCCGTCACCAGCAGCTCCCCATCCTCCACGCGGCAGATCTCATAGCCGAATGTCAGACGAAGCTCTGTCAAATCCTCCACCCATGTCCGCACCTCAATCAACTCGTCATAACGCGCCGGAGCTTTGAACGAGATCTGTGCATCTGTCACCGGCAAAAGAATCCCCGCGTCCTCCAACTGCTTGTAGGATAAACCTGCCTCCCGGATAAACTCGGTACGCCCCCACTCAAACCAATTCAGGTAGTTCGTATGATAGACCACTCCCATCTGATCAGTCTCACTGTAGCGGACACGGAGCCGAAACACGCGGTAATGCTGCTCTTCCATGTAGCTTCCTCCTCTTCTAACCACAAACTGGCAACGAAAATAAAAAAGTCCTAAAAATTAGGACGACAACGAAAAAGGTATGGTATGATCTTCCTTGTACAATAGCATCGGCTCCTCAAGGGTGATCGGTTCACTCCCTGATGAAAGGGGGTGTAGCCTATGACGGTATTTGAATCCATATCCTTAGCGATAGGATTTGGCACGATGGTAGCAACAATAATCATCGGCGTCATGACTGTAGTAGTCCAGTTACTGTCTAATCGTAAAGATAAGTAGGTCACCCTTGAGCCGCAATCTCTTTGTGGTGACCTACACCCTGTTTTTTTGACAGCTGAGCCGATTTTCCTTGAGGAAAAGAGCTATCGTATAAAGGCCGTAGATGTTCCAGCATCTGCGGTCTTTTTATTATATGTTCTAGTTACCATTATAGCACGAATCGGTTCACTTCACACCAAATCTTGCCAAGATTCGCCTATGCAGAAAAAGGCCTATCCCACTACAGCAGATAGACCCCTCTTCTGTTGTTATTTTTGATTTCCTACCCTTACAGAACCTTTGCAAGTCCTGTATAAATGTTACCGCGCTCGGTATCTACCGTAACGATCATACCGTCCTTGAGGATATCCGTTGCACGATGTACCCCTACGATAACTGGAATATTGAGATTAAGACCAACGATTGCGGCGTGAGAAGTCAGACCGCCTTCTTCGGTGATGACCGCACTCGCGCGTTGGAAGGCTTCGATCATGTCGGAGTCGGTGCCTACCGTGATGAGGATCGCACCGTCTTCCATTTTTTCGCGGGCTTCCTTGCCGTCGCGGGCCACGACTACTTTACCGGTTGCTACTTTGCGGCCAATTCCTTGACCTTTGGCGATGACATCACCGATGACGTGGATTTTCATCAGGTTGGTTGTACCTGTCTCACGAACCGGCACACCTGCTGTGATGATGACGAGGTCACCGTGACGGACCAGACCGGAATGAACCGCATCACGCACAGAGATTTCCAACATTTCGTCCGTTGTATTCGCCATTTCCCCAAGGATTGGGTATACACCATTCACGAGGGAAAGACGGCGCACTACGCTTGCGTGCGGGGTGACTGCGACAATCGGTGCTTTTGGACGGTATTTGGATACAAGTCGGGCGGTATGTCCGCTCTCGGTTGCAGTGATGATCGCTGCCGCATCCAGATCAAGCGCACAGTTGGCGACGGATTGGGAGATGGCATCGGTGATGGTCACTTGTTTGCGAAGTGCATGGTTCACCAGGATCTCACGATAGTTCAGGTCTCTTTCCGTACGCAGGGCGATTCGGTTCATCGTCTCAACAGACTCGAGCGGATATTTACCGGCAGCCGTCTCACCGGAGAGCATGATCGCATCTGTCCCGTCGATGATCGCGTTGGCTACGTCACTTGCTTCCGCACGGGTCGGACGTGGGTTACGCTGCATGGAGTCAAGCATTTGGGTTGCAGTGATGACCGGTTTGCCGAGGTCGTTACATTTTTTGATCAGTGATTTTTGTACGAGTGGCACTTCTTCAACCGGGATCTCTACGCCGAGGTCGCCACGGGCTACCATCAGACCGTCTGCCACGTTGAGGATTTCATCTACATTGTCTACGCCTTCTTGGTTTTCGATCTTGGCGATGATGTCGATAACAGTGTTGTTACGCTCCAGGATTTCACGGATTTCGAGGATGTCCGCTGCTTTCCGCACGAAGGAAGCCGCGATAAAATCAACCCCTTGCTCAATCCCGAATTCGATGTCCTTGGCGTCTTTTTCTGTGATCCCTGGGAGATTGATCTTCACGCCTGGGACGTTGACACCTTTTTTGCTTTTGAGCGTTCCGCCGTTTTTGATGCGGCAGATGATATCGGTGCCTTCGATTTGTTCGACGGAGAGGCCGATCAGACCGTCGTCGATCAGGATCACACTGCCCACTTCCACATCTTGCGGCAGTTGGTCATAGGTGATGGAGATACGCTCTTCGGTTCCGAGCATTTCTTGAGTAGTAAGTACGATCGTGTTGCCTTCCACCAGCTCAATCGGCTCTTGGGCCAAAACGCCGGTGCGGATCTCAGGGCCTTTGGTATCAAGCAGGATCGCTACCTGTACACCCGTATCGCGGCTAGCTTGACGGATGTTGACGATGCGCGCTGCATGTTCTTCGTGGGAACCATGGGAGAAGTTAAGCCGGGCTACATTCATCCCTGCCTGAATCAATTTTTTCAGGGTCTCAACAGATTCACTTGCTGGACCAATCGTACATACAATTTTCGCCTTACGTAACAAAGTGGATTCCTCCCTCAAAATAACTGCGACTAGATCTGGATCTGCCTGTTAGATAGACAGTGTGCGTGCCAGTTGATACACAGAAAGGTCAAGCTGGTGTTTCTGAGCAAGCGCTTCGTCAAAATCAACGTCCACGATTTTATTGTTCTGAATGCCTACCATCCGGTCTGTTTTGCCTTCGATCAAAAGATCTACCGCTGCGGCTCCCATCCGGCTTGCCAGCATCCGGTCAAATGCGGTTGGAGAACCTCCGCGCTGCACATGACCAAGTACGGTTACCCGTGTCTCCCAGCCTGTGCGTTCTTTGATGACCTCCGCATACTTAGATGCGCTGCCCACACCTTCGGCCACGATGATAATGGAGTGCTTCTTGCCGCGGCGTTGACCTGCATGCAGACGGTCGACGATGTCATCCATCTCTTGGTCAGCCTCAGGGATGATGATCGACTCAGCACCTGCTGCAAGACCCGCATACAGAGCGAGATCCCCCGCATCGCGTCCCATTACCTCGATGATGTATGTACGCTCATGTGAAGTGGCTGTGTCACGGATTTTGTCAATGGATTCGACGATGGTGTTGAGCGCAGTGTCAAACCCGATGGTGTAATCTGTGCACGGAATATCGTTATCAATGGTGCCTGGAACACCGATTGTTTTGAAGCCTTTTTCGGACAATTTCTGTGCTCCGCGGAAGGAACCGTCGCCACCGACGACGATCAGACCGTCGATGCCATACTTTTGCAATTGAGCAATCGCTTTTTGCTGGCCCTCCTCTGTGCGGAACTCCTCGCTTCGGGCCGTATACAGAACGGTTCCTCCACGGTGGATGATGTCACCTACAGAACCCAGCGTCATTTCTTTGATATCCCCGTTAATCAGTCCGGTATATCCATGATAAACGCCAAAAATCTCCAAACCAGAGTAAACGGCACGACGAACGGCCGCACGTACTGCTGCATTCATGCCAGGAGCATCGCCACCACTGGTCAAAACTGCAATTCTTTTCATTGTCGTCACCTCTTCATCTTCTCCTTCCATTAGCATGGCTCAGTGCCTCTTTTTCTATTGGTTGAGGAAAAAGTATGTACCAAAACAGCGGTTAAGGACAGCCTGTTATAGTCTATTCAACCAATCTGTTATACATATCATCAGTAATGTGACATACTAATTGTGGATTAGCCCCTACAGCTTCCCCAAATCGTTGTCTGCCTTGATTCTACCAGATATCCAGTGACGAAAAAAGCACAAAAAAATATACTTCCCCGCTTAGAGGGAAGCATATTTACCGATCTGCTTGAACTTATCATATCGATCCTGTATTAATTCTTCCCGGGACATTTCATCTAACTGTATCAGTCCATCGAGAAGGAACTGTTTTACGGAAGAAGCCATCTCTGCCACGTCTCTATGGGCACCGCCAAATGGTTCATGAATAATTCCATCAATAATTCCCATTTCGTACAAATCAGGTGCGGTGATCTTCATTGACTCGGCTGCACGGATCGCCAGACCTGCATCTTTCCACAACAGAGCGGCTGCCCCCTCAGGGGAAATAACCGAGTACGTGGAGTTTTCAAGCATATAGACACGGTTACCTACGCCGATGGCTAGTGCACCGCCGCTACCGCCTTCACCGATGACCACACAGATAATCGGTACACCGAAGCCTGCCATTTCACGCAGGTTGCGGGCGATGGCTTCACTTTGGCCGCGTTCCTCTGCCGCTTTACCCGGATAAGCCCCCGCTGTATTGATAAAGGTGATGATCGGACGACCGAATTTATCAGCCTGCTCCATCAAGCGAAGCGCTTTGCGGTAGCCTTCCGGATGAGCACTCCCAAAGTTGCGTCTGATGTTTTCTTTTGTGTCTTTTCCTTTTTGGTGCCCAATAACGGTGACAGGACGTCCGTTGAGCTTGGCGATCCCAGCCACAATTGCCTGGTCATCTCCGTAGAAACGGTCACCATGGGATTCGATGAAGTCCGTGAAGATGTGCTTGATAAAATCCAGCGTGGTCGGACGCTCAGGATGACGGGCGATCTGCACGCGTTGCCATGGCGTCAGGTTGCCATAGATCTGCACTGCGAGATTTTTCGCTTTGTCTTCTAAGCGGCTTACTTCATCGGAGAAATCAATACCTTTTTCTTCGGTGAACTTGCGCAACTCTTTAATTTTGTCTTGTAATTCCACCAACGGTTTTTCGAAAGAAAGCTCTACCGCCATACCTTAACACCCTCCTGAACCGTGTGCATCTCCACCAACTTGTAGAGAGTGTCACGCATATCTTTGCGGTGCACAACCATATCGAGTTGACCATGTTTGAGCAAAAACTCTGCGGTTTGGAAATCCTTCGGCAGCTCTTGTCGGATGGTTTGTTCGATGATGCGGCGGCCGGCAAAACCGATCAAAGCACCCGGTTCTGCGATGTTGTAGTCACCCAGGGAGGCAAAGCTTGCTGATACCCCACCTGTAGTCGGGTTGGTCAGGACTGAGATAAACAACAGACGCTCACGGCCAAGCTGAGCCAGTGCTGCACTCGTTTTCGCCATCTGCATCAAGCTGAGTACGCCTTCCTGCATACGCGCACCACCGGAAGCGGAGAACAGGATGAACGGCACTTTGCGTTCGATCGCCTGCTCAATTGCACGCGTGATTTTTTCACCAACAACCGAACCCATACTCCCCATACGGAAACGCGCATCCATCACGCCAAGCACCACTCCGATATCGTTCATCGTACCATAACCGGTGATGACGGCTTCGTTGATGTTGGTCGCTTTGCGGTCCTTTTCGACTTTATCCAGGTAGCCTGGGAAGCCGAGCGGGTTGTCTGAGATCAGATTCGTATCGAATTCTTCTATAAAAGCACCATTGTCGAGCAAAGATTGTACACGTTCAATGGATGACATCGTAAAGTGATGGTTACAACCCTTACAGACGCGGAGATTTTTCTCCAAATCCTTGTGGTAATGGATCGTGCCGCAATGGGAGCATTTATTCATGAGGCCTTCTGGCACTTCTTTTTCCACAATCGGTGCTTTTGCCGGTTGGCTAAGTGATTCACTAGGGACAGTTGCAAACTTACGTTTCTTACCGAAAAGATCTTTAAGCACAGGAACACCTCACAGTTTGGTTCAGTGAAGGATTGTGCTGAGTACCTCTTGGACTTCGTGAAGCTCACTTTCTGGCACTAAGATTTCGTACTGCTTAGACACCTTCGCCTCACGGACCTTGCACAAGAATCCTTCATCTGTTAAGCGGTGCTGAATTCGCTCGGCAATTTTGGCGCTAGGAGCTATGTAGATGACAGTCCACATGATGGTCTCCTCCTTATAACTACGATTATCATATGATCTGCATCATCATATCACAGCGTTCAATGCCGTCGCAAATCCTACAACATGCTATTGTCAAGATGGTTTTTCATACACTCCACTGCTTTTTCTTCGTCGCCGGCCCGGATCGCCTCCATGATCTCGCGATGCTCTTCTAGAGCTACTCCTGCTCGGCCTTCCCTCGACAAGGAGCCTGTTCGTATGTTGCCACTGTACTCGATGACTGGCGCCCAGATTCGGTGCAATACGGAGTTTCGGCTCGAACGGCAGATGACACGATGGAACAGATAATCTTCTTCGATTGGGATTTCGCCTCTTTCCAGACGCTCCCAGGCGTTTTCCAATATGAATTCCATCTCGTCAAAATGCTTTTGCGTGGCTCTTTTGCAAGCCAGCCGAACGGCGTCTAACTCCAGCATCTTCCGCATCTCAACGAGGTCCTTCTTCGTTTTGTAATCACGTAAGATGTAGGTTCCTAAGATGTCAATCAACCGATTGTGACGATAGTGCTTGAGAAAAGTCCCCTCACCGCGTCTCGTCTCAATCAGCCCCAGGAGCTCCAGAGCGCGTAATGCCTCCCGAACCGATGAACGTCCAGCTCCGAGCAGGTCGGACAATTCACGCTCAGACGGGATTTTGTCTCCCGGCCGCAGGTTTTGGTCTCTGATAATCTCATGGAGTTGTAACAGAATCCCTTCATAAACTTTGCGATTCTGCGAAGAGTCGAGCATACTCCCTCTCCTTCCGCAAGAAGAATGACGGAGAAGACAGCAAAGAGACTGTCTTCTCAATCATATCGTGCTGTGTCGTAGGCTTAGACTTGTTGCAGGGAAATAGCGGCCAGTCGTGCTGTTTTGGCTGCTACATCTTCTGGATTAACCGTTTTGCGCGCAACACCACTGTCCATCGCCGCTTTGGCTACAGCCGCAGCAACGCGTGGGGCTACTCGTGGATCAAATGGAGCAGGGATGACTTTTTCTGGAGAGAGCTCTTCTGCCGTAATCAGATCAGCAATGGCGTATACGGCTGCAATCTTCATCTCTTCGTTGATGTCAGTTGCATAGGTATCAAGCGCACCGCGGAAAATCCCTGGGAAAGCAAGTACGTTGTTCACCTGGTTCGGGAAGTCAGAACGACCTGTACCGACGACAGCGGCCCCTGCCTGTTTTGCCTCATCCGGCATAATCTCTGGGATCGGGTTGGCCATCGCAAAAATGATTGGGTCACGGTTCATGGACTTCACCATCTCAGGTGTAACGGCACCTGCTACAGAAACACCGATAAACACGTCAGCACCCACAAAAGCATCCTCCAGTGAGCCAGTCAACTTCTCGTGGTTGGTGAGGCGAGCCATCTCTTCTTTGATCGGGTTCATACCGAACGGGCGGCCTTCATAGACGATCCCTTTTGTATCGCACATGATGACGTTTTTCACGCCCATGGAAGCGAGCAAACGGATGATCGCAATGCCTGCCGCACCAGCTCCGCTGGTTACTACCTTGATATCTTCTAACTTTTTGTTCACCACTTTGAGCGCATTGATCAAGCCGGCTGCTGTAACGATCGCGGTCCCGTGCTGGTCATCGTGGAAAACAGGGATGTTGGTTTCTTTTTTCAGGCGTTGTTCGATTTCGAAGCAAGCCGGAGATGCAATATCCTCAAGGTTGACACCGCCGAAGGTTGGTTCGAGCAGTTTCACCGTCTCAATGATTTTCTCAACGTCTGTCGTATTCAGGCAGATCGGGAACGCGTCCACACCTGCAAATGACTTGAACAGTACCGCTTTGCCTTCCATAACAGGCATCGCTGCTTCTGGACCGATGTTGCCAAGTCCAAGAACCGCTGTACCGTCAGATACGACTGCTACCAAGTTGCCTTTCATGGTGTATTCGTACACTTTGGTTGGATCGTCAAAAATCTCCTTACAAGGTTCGGCCACACCCGGCGAGTACGCGAGACTGAGGTCGTACGCGTTACGGACGGGAACCTTCGTTACCGCCTCAAGTTTACCTTGATGCTTTCTGTGAAGCTCAAGCGCTTCGTCTCTTAGATTGGACACCTCTACCACTCCGTTCTCACCATCTGGAATTTCTACCTGCTTTTAGTGGTCTGACCACTCAGTTATATGTACATTATAACAAACAATTTCCACCTGTAAACCTGCCGAAATCGTAAAAAAAGGAAGGACATCGTTCATCCTTCCCTATTTTTCGCTATTTCTCTCTGAATTACGCTGTTACGTCCCACAATTGCTTTTGTTTTCTCAAGAAATGGCTCGTCTGCCGCAACACACATCTGGTCGGGCAGGCGAAGCGTTTTTTTCGTCCGCTCGTAGTAAAGGATTACAGGCGTCGAACCTGGGTGCTCGCCAAAAAGCTGGCGGAGTGCAGCTAATGTGTTGTCTTGTTCCTGACTATGTGAAATTTTGATGAACAACACGGTCTCGGTCGAGGCAGCCGTGGTGTCTTGGGGTTGTGGTGTTGAATCGGACGAAGGGATTGGGTGCCCCGGCTGCTCTGTTTGCTTTGAAGAATTTTCGCCGTCTGCATCTCTATTCCTGTCGTTTTTGTAAAAATAATCCTTTTGGTCTATCGGCTGTTGGGTTGAGGCTTGTTCGTGTGTTGGTAGTTCGTTGGACACTGTTGGGTTGGTAGGCACCGAAGTGTCAGTTGATGCTGTTGGTGTTACATCCGCCGGGGGTTCTGGTGACACTTTTGGCTCTATGTCTGTCTGAGATTCTCGTGATTCTGGTACTACCGATGCAGTCTCAGGTACCGTTACGGCTTCCCTCGTGAGTTCATTCGTCGCTTCTGCTGTGTCTGACGGCTCCGGTGCGTTGGCTGGCTTGGGCAGGACGCTTGCATCCCAGGCACGGGAGGCCAGCAGCTTGATGGTGTCGTTCTGCGCATCGACCCGGCCTTCGATCACCAGAATGCGTTCTTTGTCCATAATTTCTTGGTATTTGGTATACACCTGCGGGAACACGACGACTTCCACTTGGGCCGCTTTATCCTCAACGGTGAGGAATGCCATTGGATCGCCTTTTTTGGTCTGAATGCGCTTGACCTCTGTAAGCATTCCGACGATTTTGACCGTGCTGTTGGGCTGGCACTCATCGAGGGTGAGCAGCTGTTGCACCTCTGGACGCTCGGTCAGATGGCGGTAGTCGTCAAGCGGGTGACCAGAGAGGAAGACGCCGAGCAGGTCGCGCTCTTCTTTGAGCTGTTGGGTGCGGGAGAAGGGCGGTACGTCTGGATAAGTGGCGGAGGCTTTGGTCGGATCGGCAGTGTTTGGCTCGTTGAACATGTTCATCTGTGCTTCTTCGCGCTCTTTGCGGCGGCTTGCTCCCTTGTCCATCGCTTCGTCGAGATAAGCGAGCAGCTGGGCACGGTGCCCCGGCAGGGAATCCATCGCACCGCAGGCAATCAGCGCTTCGATGACACGGCGGTTGACCAGACGGCTGTCGATGCGGGAGCAGAAATCGCTCAGATCACGGAATGGTTCTTTTTCGCGTTCACGTACGATGGAGTCAATCGCGCCGTAGCCCACGCCCTTGACGGCTGCGAGACCGAATCGGATCGCTTTCTCCTCCACGGTGAAAAAGGCTTCACTGCGGTTGACATCCGGAGGCAGGACTTGCAGGCGAAGGCGTTTGGCCTCCTCGGTGTACTCGGCGATCCGGTTCTGACTGCCGATGGACAGAGAAAGCAGTGCTGCCATGAATGCCAGCGGGTGGTTCGCTTTGAGATAGGCCATCTGGTAGGAGATGATTCCGTAGGCGACCGAGTGTGCTTTATTAAAGCCGTAATCGGCGAATTTGACGATCAGGTCGTATACTTCGTTGGCAAGTGCTTCCTCATAGCCTTGTGTGATGCTGCCCGCAACGAATTTGGCGCGCTGCTCGGCTAACAGCTCACGCTTTTTCTTGCCCACGGCACGGCGCAGGATATCGGCTTCGCCCAGGCTGAAGCCCGCCATCTTGGAGGAAATCTGCATGATCTGCTCCTGATAAATCATAAAGCCGTGCGTTTCTTTGAGGATCGGCTCGAGATCAGGGTGCGGGTAATGTACCTGATTCTGCCCGTGCTTGGCTTGAATATACTGCGGGATGATCTCCATCGGGCCTGGACGGTAGAGGGCAAGGACGGCGACGATGTCATCCAGATCGGACGGCTTGAGATCGCGCAGTACATGACGCATCCCGCTCGACTCCAGCTGGAATACCCCTGTCGTCTCACCACGGCCCAGCATACGGAAGGTACGCTCGTCAGGGTGCGGCAGGTTGTCGATATCTAGCTCGATGCCACTCTCCCGCAGATGACGCAGGGTCTCTTGGATGATGGTCAGGTTGCGCAGGCCGAGAAAATCCATTTTGAGCAGCCCGACCTGTTCGAGGATCTCCATCGGGTATTGGGTCAGCGTCAGACCTTCGCTTCCCTGCTGCAGTGGCACATAGTCGGTCAACGGGTCACGGGAGATGACGACACCGGCGGCATGTGTAGAAGCATGACGGGGCAAGCCTTCCAGACCAGCCACGATGGCGAGCAGCTGCTCCACCTGCTTGTTCTCCGCCTCTAGCTTGCCGAGGTCAGGACTGTATTCCCTCGCCTTGGTCAAGGTCATCGACGGAGATTGCGGGATCAGCTTGGCTACGCGGTCGACAATGCCGTTGGACAAGCCTAAGGCACGCCCTACGTCACGGACAGCGGCACGCGGGGCAAGTGTCCCGAATGTAATGATCTGTGCGACTCGGTCACGTCCGTATTTATTGGCGACATAATGAATCACCTCATCACGGCGCTCGACGGAAAAGTCGATATCAATATCCGGCATCGTGATCCGCTCTGGATTGAGAAAACGCTCAAACAGCAGGTTGTATTTCAGCGGGTCGACATTCGTAATACGAAGTGCATACGCAACCAGACTGCCTGCCGCCGAACCACGGCCAGGACCGGTCGGGATACCTTCTTCATGCGCGTATTTCATGAAATCCCAGACGATCAGGAAATAATCAGTAAAGCCTGTCCGAATGATGATATCCAGCTCATGATTCAGCCGCTCGCGCACCGTCTCGGTCATCTCTCCATAACGCTCGATACAGCCTTTGCGGCAGATCATCCGCAGGTATTGTCCTGCATCAAGACCGTCTGGCAGCGGATAGCGCGGCAGGATGTGCTGGTCAAATTGTAGCTCCAGATGGCAACGTTCGGCGATCAACACCGTATTTTCCAAGGCTTGCGGTGCAAAAGCAAACAGCTTGGCCATCTCGTCTGCTGACTTGAGATAGTACTCCTCTGTCTCGTACCGCAGACGGTCATCCTCTTCCACCGTTTTGGCGGCACCGATAGCCAATAAGACATCGTGCAGCTTTGCTTCACTTTTTTCTATATAGTGAATATTATTCGTGGCGACCAGAGGTATGTCAGTTTCTTGATGAAGCTTGAGCAGACGCTGATTCAGTCTTCGCTCGATCTCTTGACCATGGTCTTGCAGTTCGAGGTAAAAGTTGCCACGGCCAAAAGTCCGCTGATACCATAGAGCAGCTTGCTTGGCGGCATCTGCCTGACCCTCGAGCAGCAGACGCCCGACTTCGCCTTCGCGGCAGCCGCTGAGTGCGATCAGACCTTCGCTGTGCTTGGCGAGCGCCTCTTTATTCACACGCGGGAGAATCTGGTTGCCCACCGTCTGGGCGATTGTCGAAAGCTTCAGCAGATTGCGGTAACCAGTCTCGTTCTCCACCAACAGAGTCAAGTGAAACGGCGGTGGTGTCTGCCGGGTCACACGGTCGTGCAGGTCTCCGTCAATCAGGTAGGCTTCCATCCCGATGATCGGCTTGATTCCCTGCTCCATGCAGGCTCTGTAAAAAGGCACCGCTCCATACAGATTCCCGTGGTCAGTCATCGCGAGTGCCGTCATGCCCAGTTCTTTTGCCCGTGCGGCCAGCTTCTCGATCCGTGCTGTAGCGTCCAATAAGCTATATTCTGTGTGTACATGTAAATGAACGAAGGATTGAGTCAACACTACTCCCCCTCTCTCTATTTGGCTCTTGCAAGATAATCGTAGTAAGTTTAACTCCTGGCGTTAATCGGCTACCGCTATTATACCCGATTGTCCCTACCTGGGCGAACATATAATCGCTATGAATTGACCCAGCCCGCAAGATTTAGTAGGATGAGAACGTAGAAATGAAAGAGAGGAATGGTTATACGATGTGGTTTGCCTTTTATTTCACCGGAATTATCGCGGCACTCGCCATGAGTGTGTATTATAGTGTAACTGCAAGACGCCGGGGGATTCACCCGCTCGAGTCCAGGATGACCCTGGGCAAAATGAACGTGGCTCTCGGCCTCCTGATGCTTTTGTTTGGGGCGAATCAGTATACGTTTGAGGATTTGACCACGGTTCGCATTGTGATCGGGGCGCTGTTGATGTTCGTCGGGGCGGTTAACTTTTACCTTGGTGGGAAGAATTACGTGAATTATCGCCGTGAGTGGATGATGGAGTTGAAAAAGCAGGCGTAGTCTGATCGGGACGGTTTTCGATATGATAGGATAAAAAGAAAAAGGACAAAGCGCTCAGCAGGTTTTTCGCCTGTCTGCAAGCCTTTGTCCTTTTTATTATGAAATCTACTATCTGTATGATATTATGGCAGGTCGATCAGCAGGAACTTCGCATCCGCTGCCGCTTCGATCTTAAGCGTAGGCACTTCCGTAATTCGTGCTGAGTCACGGCGGCCCAGCTTGGTATCGCCATTGAGTGTCACTTCACCCTCGATCACCATGAAGAAAATACGGCGGTCTTCCTCTTGGGTAAAGGTAATCTCTTTGCCTGCCTCCAGCTCGGACAGATACATCGTCATATCCTGATTGATCGTAGCGGTGTTTGGCTTGTCGCCCGCAGAGACGATTGGCAGCAGATTGTTCTTCATGGCTTCCACATCGTAGCGGAATGGCTCATAGGATGGCTCTATACCGTATGTCGCAGGCTCAAACCACATCTGGAACAGGCTTACCTCCTCTGTGCTGGACGGGTTGACCTCAGAGTGGTAGACACCGGTACCTGCGCTCATGCGTTGGATCTCGCCTGGGCCGGAGATGCAGACATTGCCCATGCTGTCTTCGTGCTTGAGCTGGCCGGAGAGAATCAGGGTGACGATCTCCATCTCACGGTGCGGGTGCATGCCAAAGCCATTGTCAGGCGCTACGATATCATCATTGAGTACCCGCATCGGACCGAAGCCCATGTTGTCTGGATCATAGTAGTTGGAAAAAGAAAAGCTGAAATGGGTACGCAGCCAGCCGTGGTTGTTATAATGACGGGATTCACTTGGATATACGTTAATCATAATCGTTATTCCTCCTAAGAGTTTTGATTTATATGAAGGTAGTTTTTCCTAATCTAAATATCTTGATTTCAAGATAACTTGGTAAAAAAATACGACGAGCAATGGTTGTTACATATTCCGCCGAAGGATAGGGGGCCAGGGTGCTCCCCGATTCGGCCTATCCGAGACCAGCCTTCGCATACAGCCCAAGCTTTTTCAAAAGATCAACCGCGGTCTGCTTCTCCTCTGCCGTCAAGCCTTCTGTTACCTGATGGATTGCCTTGGCATGCTGTGGGAAGATATCGTCGAACAGCTCCTTGCCTTTTTCGGAGATCTCCACGTAGGTGATCCGTCGGTCTTTGTGGCTGGGCTTGCGGATGAGCAGCTCCTTCTTCTCCAGCTTGTCGATGACATAGGTCAGGCTTCCGCTGGCGAGCAGGATCTTGTCGCCGATCTGCTGAATCGGATGGGGGCCTTTGTGATAGAGCAGCTCAAGCACGGTGAACTCGGTCGGATTGAGACCATATCGGCGCATGTCACGCAGTGCATGTTCCATCAGGGTCTTGTGCGTGTGAGAAAGGACAACGAAAAGCTTGAGGGAGAGCGCTTCGGCTTGGTCTGGTTGTTTATTGGTGCTGTGTTCGTTCATCGGACATTCCTCCTCTCTCTGTCATCCTTACTGGCTGGGTTGCTCGTTACTGAAAGCTTCACCACCACGCCGCCAAAATATCTTGATTTCGAGATAATTATAAATTAGTCACTTACTTTTTGTCAATACCATCGAGATTGAAACCATTGCACATACCTTTTGTGCGCGTCCACTTTTCCACCCATATCCACTCCAGTCTCCCCTTGTTTTTGCCGATAAGAGAATAGGGACGAGCTGCACCACCACTTCCAGTTATTTTCACTGGCGGTCTGGGGGTTGTTTGTCCTATAATCTTTTTTGTGACCTTTACCTGTGACTTTTATCAAAACGCTTCTTGAACAACTGTAGGTGCCTATGGTTGTTCTCTTTTTACATAACAGAACATATGCAACCATCAAAAAACCATCCGCTTACGGCGCTCATCTGAAGCATGAACGCCCAAGCGGATGGTTTTTTGATTGGATCGGAAGCGATATGAGAAATCTACCGTTCGATGATCTGCGCGGTGACCATCGCTTTGCCGACCAGCTGATCGTGATAATACATCTCCACTTCCACCTTGCCGAAGCGGCGGCTGATATCCATCACGCGCGGTTTGACTTGCAGGCTGCTTTCGATCTGGACGGGCTTGAGGAAGTAGACCGTGATATTCTCCGGTACCATGTCGCCCCGGCGGTGCTTGCGCAGCTCGTTGCAAGCTGTCTCCACCATTACCGTCGTCATGACACCGCTTGCCATTGTTCCGAGATGGTTAGTCATCTGTGGGGTGACTTCGCCGTTATAGATCGACATATCGCCGTCTTTTTCTTCGCGGAAATGGTTCATGATCAGGTTGGGGAACGTCTCACTCATCTGCGGCTGCTTCTGCATATACTGGAGCGCCTTGAGTACGTCTTGGCGGGTGATGATGCCGATCATTTTTTTGTACGTGTCCACGACAGGCATGATCTCGATGCCTTCCCAGACCATCATATGGGCGGCGGAGGCGACAGATACACGCGGAGAGGTGGTGATCGGGTTCTTCACCATCACCTTGTCAATCGTCAAATCATCCTCTTGGCCGATAATATCCTTGGAGGTGACCACCCCGACGAGGCGCATATGCTCATCGACGACCGGGAAGCGCGTGTCATTGTGCTCCTCGGTGAACCGGTGCCAGTTGGCTACAGTGTCACTTGGGCGCAGATACGGTGTCTCCTCTACAGGCTTGAGGATGTCTTCTACCATGACAATCTCTTTTTTGATCAGGCGGTCATAGATCGCGCGGTTGATCAGCGCAGCAACCGTGAACGTGTCATAGCTGGAGGAGATGATCGGCAGTGCCATCTCATCTGCCAGCTGCTTTACCTCTTCACTGGTGTCAAAGCCCCCGGTGATCAATACGGCTGCACCATGCTGAATCGACAGCTTGTGTGCCTGATAGCGGTTCCCGACGATCAAGAGACTGCCCGCATCTACATAGCGCATCATATTTTCCAGCTTCATCGCACCGATGACGAATTTGTTGAGGGTTTTGTGCAGACCTTCCTTACCGCCCAAGACGTGGCCATCGACGATATTGACCACTTCTGCGTAGGTGAGCCGCTCAAAATTCTCTTTTTGCTTTTTCTCAATCCGTACCGTTCCGACGCGTTCAATCGTGCTGACATAGCCCTGCACTTCCGCCTCTTTAATCGCACGGTAAGCGGTTCCCTCACTCACTTCCAGATCTTTGGCAATTTGTCTTACCGAGATTTTGGTGCCGATCGGGAGCCGGTCAATATATTGCAAAATTAACTCATGTTTTGTTGCCAATGAATTTTCACCATCCCTGGTCTTACCTAACAAACAATTATATCCCTATTTATTGTAAAGATAGCCTCTGTACACGATCTCGGCAAGCACAAGTGCACCGGGAATATTCAGATACCATACATAAATATGCCGGATACGCGGTACACTAATCCATTCAAACCCTCGCAGCTTATTAAGACCCACCCGGATACTGAAGAATACCCAATAAACCGACCAATTAATCATCGGTAAATATAACACCAAGCACCACAGAAAATTAATTGAGTTCTCCCCCAGATAAAAACGCAGCAGCGCGGCGAGCAGGAAGACGAACAAAAATCGCTTCATCTGTTATCCCACCCCCTCCAAGCACCACTATACCTGATGATTTGGCAAAAAAAAAGGGTGTAACGGATACATCGACCGCTACACCGTAAAGTCTATGAATTAAGGGGGTTTTCATCATGGGTTTATCATACCCCGCTTATGTTACAGCAATGTTACAAGCGAGTTACAAAATCATGTCATTTTAATTTTTCTACTAAATGTCACGATTGTTAGAGGATGAAGCTTTCACCCGGTTTGAGGATACGGCCGCGGATTCCTTGTTTTTCTAAGTCTTGCACGAACTTTTCATCGTCTTGAGCCAGACCCGGGAAGGTGTTGTAGTGGATCGGCACAACTTCTTTAGCCCCGAGCATTTTCGCTGCGATCACAGCATCTTCTGGTCCCATGGTGTAGATGTCACCGATTGGGAGGAAGGCTACGTCAATTTTGTTATATTTGCCAATCAGCTCCATATCGCCGAAAAGGCCAGTGTCACCAGCATGATAGATGGTCTTGTCTCCGATTGTGAGCAAGAAGCCGCCTGCCACACCCATGTAGATGGATTTGCCGCTGTGATCTACCATGTAGCCGGTACCGTGCAGGGCATTGGTCATTTTCACACGGCCAAACGGGAAGCTATAGCCGCCTCCGACGCTCAGGCCAAACGTCTGAAGACCTTGGCTGTTGAAGTACTCGGCAAGTTCAAAGATCGCAACGATCGTAGACCCGTTAGCTTGCGCGATGCTGGCGGTGTCGCCTACGTGGTCATTGTGACCGTGAGTCAAGAGGATATAATCTGCTTTGATCTCTTCCGCTTTTACGGTTGCTACTGGGTTACCCGTGAGGAAAGGGTCGATCAAGATATGAGTGCCTTCATGCACGATATGTACACAGCTGTGTCCGAGAAAACGAATATCCATCTTTTTTGCCTCCTGGATCGGTTAGATTTGGTCTGTAAACAAGACTTCCAAAGGTTCTGCGATGATTCGGTTGATATCCTCCATCACTTGGGAGAGAATGCGCTCTGCTTCGAGCAGCTTGCGAATCTCCGGATTAAGCGAAATGGTTTCAAACAGACGTTGGAATTGCTCCATTTCGTCCTGAGTCGGAGCTTGACCGCTCATTTGTTTCATTTGGAGCTCGAATTGACGCTTGCGGAAATCGTCAAACATGCGCTTCGCTTCAGCGTCTTGGTTTACATTTTGGTGGGTAGCGAAGTAGTTGCGGTATTCCTCACTTTCACGGATGGCCCGTGCCAGTTCGTGTGCTTTATCGTAATTCATGTATGTACCCTCCCTATTCCAACTCAGATAACAACCGTAGTGTAACAAATTTGGTAAAGGAATGGCAATCTCCTGCTTATTCTTCTATTTCCGCCGATTTTATGGGATATTTGCTCAATTACAACTCCCTTTAAAAGTGGTACAATAAGAAGGATTGGGTCTTTAGACTCTCATTCCTTATTCAAGCTCACAGTGTGATAGAACCATTTGATGGAGGTAAAGCAATGGATGTACGTATTTTAAACATGTACTTGTGGGGACTCCTCTCGGTTTTGGGTCCGCTTGGCATGAGGGTAGAACGAGAGCATGTCAGGCTGCTGGACTCCTCCTATGCGGATGATACCGTGCAAATCCTCTCGGAAGTAACCGGTGAGATCGATGGTGAAATTCTCATTGGGATGTCCGAAGGTTCTTTTATGTGCCTGGTTGAGTCTTTTCAAATACCTCCAGAAGTTGTCGATGCAGACATGCGCCGAAGCCTCTTAACCGAATTTGGAGACATGGTCAAGTCGCATGCCATCACAGGCTACAAATCCACAGGGCTGAACATCGAGTTTAAGCGAGTCCTCCTCTACGACGAAGTGCGTGAGGAAAAAGCGAAACAGGCCCACAGCTTATCTGTCGCCTTACGTGTCAACGACCAACATCCATTGTATATACATTTCGTATTAGGCGAACATTATCGGAGTGCCCAATTGATTTCGTAAGACGTGAAAAGGGAGCGGCCCACTGTGGGACGACTCCCTTTTTGTTTGTTGTCACACGCTGGTTGCGACTGATTGATGCTTCCAAATCACGCTACCCGGTCATGAGCAGCTGTCTGTTCCTGAACAATCGGCGGTAACAGCCACAAGCTGACGGCCAGCGTCGCCAATCCGAGTGGAAAGGCTACCCACCAAAAGCCGAGGTTTTCTGTTACATATCCAAAGATCGGGACAAATGCAGCCAACAGCAAGGTCGTACAGAGGGATTGCAACGAAAGGATCGTGGCCCTTTGCTTGCTCGACACCAGTTCATTGAGCAGTGTGTTATACACAGGACGCCCCACACCTGCAGTATAAGCGAGCAGCATGATCACCCAAATCCCCACCATGACCGGCACCATCACTATCAGGCACAGCTCCAGCGCCATCAAGGCCGTCAAGGTATAGAGGGTCACCTTTTTCCCCAGCCGCGCCACGATGTGGTGTGAGGTGACCGAGCCTAAGATGCTGCACAGCCGAATCCCGACGAAAATCGGACCAAGCCACCACATGTCGATGTGAATCTGCTCCACATACGGCTGTATTGAGAAAAAGGTAAAAAACCACGGCCCCAGCCCGATAAATGCCACCATAATGACCAGATTGCGGATTTGCGGCCTCCGCACACAGTAGGAGAAAGCATTGGCGATGGATTGCAGGTAGGTGATTTTTTCTGGTTCAGCCTGATCTGCCGACTGGTCTGTTGGCGCAACGCCCGCCTTCACCGCCGTAGCCCCCTCAACCTCCACCGATTCCGCATGTGGCGGCTCTTTGAGCGTCATCGCAACTCCCCCCGCAAGGATGACACAGACCCCGGAAAGGGTAAAAGGCAGTGACATATCATACGAAGCCACCCACGGTCCGAGCAGCCCCGCCACCGCCGCCGAGCCTTGAACGATCGCCATCTGCCTGCCGACGATACGGGTATAATCTCCCTCCCGCTTAGCGGCTTTGAGCGAATCGTAGATCAGCGCCATGTCTGCTCCCGTCGTAAAAGACATCACCGAATTCCAGATGATATGAACCAACAGCAGCACCGGAAAGTACCCCACAATCCCATAGAGGATGATCATCGGCCCCAATGTCAGCCCGCCAATGATCAGGGACACCTTGCGTCCATAGCGGTCCGCTACCGCTCCTGTCGGCACCTCAGACAGCGCCGTAGCGATCCAGCCGAGACCCTCCATGACGGCGATGGTCGTGAGGGACAGGTCGCGCTCTTGCTGGAGAAACAGGATGTAGACAGGGACCCAGAGATAGAAGCTGGTGAGTGCCGCATGCAGGTTCATCTTACGGATATTGGACAGGTAGGCGGATACAGCAGGTGGTGAATGGCTGGCAGGATGGCTCATGAGGTGTTTCACTCCTTCACGTACAAGATCGTTTTTGTGTTGGAGATTATTTTATTGGAAAGTTCGGGAAATTGCTAGTGGTGGGATGGAAAAAAGGAGTCTGAGGGGAGATTCCTTTTTGGGGGTATATTTTTAAAAAATGGTTGATGGATTTTATGATGAGAGTTGAACCATTCCTCTGCCCGTTTCTTTGTCTAATCGGATTTTCTGTAATGGCATATCTTTCAATGACAAAACCGTTATCTTTTCATCAAACCATTCTCTCAATTCAACAGTCGTCGATAGGTTTTCTCTTCTCTCGAGCTGCCTCATTAATACTGGACTTGTGCTCTCCTTTGGTTCAAAGTCATTGTTTCGAAAAGCCGAATAAAAGTAGATCCCATCTAGCTTCTCTATTCCCAAGATTCCCATAATCGCGTGCATACGCAGGACGGCTCCCTCGTATTGCACTTTTGTTTTGTTCCAGATATCTTTTTTCATGGTTTTCTTGAATTCGATAACGTGAAGAAACCATTGCTCTTGTCTCAACTCAAGGATTATTCCGTCAGCGCATTTTTGATTGGTCAGATAAGGAAATTTGTTGTTCCCTTCAAGTCGGAATGAATAAAGCTCATTATGATCGGTACAAAAATGTACCTCCGCCCGGCCTTCTTCGTTCACTTCTTTCAGGATCAATCCATGCTTCGTACTTTTTTGATAGATGTTATCGGTACGAAGCCAACTCAGCCTGGTGGCAAAGTCATCATTCAACATCGGACATCATCTCCTGAATCTTAAGGACTTCTTGGCTGAGATCCCATAACGGCTGGTTAAAAGTTGGAACGACGAAGCCCTCTTCACGGGTCGGGAGCAACTCGGCCTTAGTTTTCCCATTTGGTTGAATCGTAAATTGATAGACTCGTGTGTCCCCCCGCTTTAGCAAATCGTCTGGATGGTAGTTGAATTTTTGCAATGTATCAATGAAATCGAATTTTTGTCCTAGGTACTCTACTGCTATAGAATTATTCATCTGTTGAAAAACCGTATCACTATGCGTGGTTATCCACACAGGCACGCTTTTATTGTACAGCCGAATTAATGCCCGGGTGAGTAAACGTTGAAGTTCAATGTGAAGATGGGCTTCTGGTTCTTCTATGATAAGCAGCGGTATGTGCTTAGATGAGCGTAAAAACAAGATAAGTGGGGACAATTCAGCAACCACCGATGACGTAACGTGAAGTGGCAATACCTCTTCTGATTGAAGCGGAACATATAAGAAATTAGGAACAGGTGACTGGTCTTGCTTGATCGTCCCCTTGATAATCTCCTTTTCAAGAAATTCAGCTATTTGTTGGTATGTCCCGTCCCTCTTCAAATTTAACTTTAGTAAGCGACTCAAAAAGTCATAAACAATACAGCTAAACGGGGTATCTTCTCTATATTTCGGATTGGTTTCCATAACGATATATCGTCTATCAAACATATCACCAAGAATCTTTTTGTAAGATAGCATAAAACCGGTTCGAGATGCGGGCAAATAGAGTGGATCTGCTAGAGAATGTTTGTAATATAGTCTAGTCATCCCCTCGAACATGATATGCCAAGTTAACTGGTACGCTATGGAGAGAATCGACTCCTCAGTAAGAACAGCGTTTTTCGGGTTGACAAGTATTTTTACCATGTGGGTAACAGTTAAGTCAAAGCCCGCTGTTCCTTCATGAATCCGTTCGTCTGGTTGTATTTGAAAGTAGAGTGGGTTAGCCCTTCTATAATCCTTCACTTCCAGTTTTCCCATTTTAAAAGGGTTATTAAAAATATGTAATAACAGGTGTTGTGAGTTGTCTCTAACTAATTCATTAAACCATCTCACAAACAACTGCTGTGTCTGTTCATCTACCTTAACCTCTCCTAGCGATAAGTTTGATTTCAACCAGTCTCTGCATTCATGATAAGTTTCACTTTTCGGAGGGGTATCAGGAAAGAGTACGTTCCCTCCCGTCATCATCCCCCACAAAAGCGACATCACATAACTCTTCCCGCTGTTGTTCTCCCCGACAAACATCATAAACGGGGCAATCTCAATCTCTGCTTTCTCAATCCGGGCAAAATCCTCTACAACCAGCGTCCATCTTTGCTCCATCCCGATACACCTCTCGTTCTTGTTACAAGTATATCCAGTAACCCTACCCCTATCATCCTGCCCAATCCGTTCTCCCTCATCTTATCCCCGCTTAAACAAATTACACCATTTCGCTAGGACAAAAAAAGCAGATAAAAAAAGCGCCTGCTCCATCGCAGACGCCTCCCTTCCCATAAAACATATACAAGAACGAGAAAAGGCTCAACCTCAGCCAATCCTCTCCTATTACAACCAAAAATTAATCAATCCCTGCACCAAACCAATGATCGCCCCAAGCACAAATCCCAGCACCGTGATCATCCGGAACTCTTTCCCCGAAATCCCCACGATCATCTCTTCGATTCGCTCCAGCGGGAAGCCTTCTACCTGTTTGGCGACGATCTCCGTGATATGAAGTCGGTCAAATACCTGCTCCACATTGGCTTCCAGCGTATTGACCGCCCAAGCCGAGAGCTTCGGAATCCAGTCCTCCACAATCCGGTCACCGAATGGCGCAAGCACGCTTTTCACCGGCTTGTCCAAAAGACGCAGGCTTTGCTCCTCCATCTTGGCAAACAGCTTGATCCGCCACGCGTCAACCTGTTCGTCGCCGATCCACTTGAGCACCTCACCTACTTTTTTGCCCATCAGCTTGTCCGCTTCGATGCGCATGAAATGCTTGAGACGGGCGGACAATTCTGGATTTTCCAGGATGTCATCGAGGAATGGCATGATTTTGCCGATGATCTTGTCGTCACCGAGGAACATGCCCATCAGACCGCCGAACATACCGCCACCGCCGCCGAGGACACCTTTGAGCATGTTTTGAATATGGTTTACCCCCTCTGGGGAATGCAGATAATCACGGAAGCCGCGAATCATCATGTCGCCGAAGGAGCCGATGGTGTCATGCAGCTTCTCACGGGCTTCCGGCGGCAGCAGGTCACGGATTTCCTTGTCGGCCGACTGCACCAGCCACTTGTCAGACCAAGAGATCCATGCTTTTTGCACAGGGTCACGCAGGCTGTCATTCCACGTGCCTTCTGGTGTCAGCGTACCCGGCAGATAGTGAGTCAGTACCTCCCGGATCGTCTGATCGCTTGTGATCCATTTTTGGGCATAGCCTGTCAGCCAGTCGCGTAGCGTGTTCTCCATGTTGCCTTGGGAGAGTGCCCGGCGGATGCCCTCTTTGGTCAGCAGATGGTTCTCGACGAGATTGCCCATCTCCCGACCGATCTGGTCACGGCGGCGGGGAATCAGCCCCGGTGTGAACGGTACTCGGAAGCTGCCGATCATCCATGGGTTATAAGGCCGGAAAAGCATGCGGATCGCCAGTTCATTGGTGACACCACCAATGACCGAGCCGATGCCGACATTTAGTAACAATGTAATCCATTCATTCATATGGTAACACTCCTATCTTGGGCTGGAACCAATTGTTTACCCATCTCATAAGATAGACTAACCTCATGCCTATGAAAAGGGGATTAGCCATGTCGTATGTACGTACGGTCATTCAAATAGACGAACTCAAGTCGCCTGATGTGGATCTCTCTATTCCCCAACGCATCATGCGCAAACTTCAGATCCCGTCGCAGTCAATCTCCGTCCAGTTCGGCAAAAGGTTGGGAAATGCAATCGTGCGGGAAGCAGCGAAAAGCGAGACGGTCAGGATGAGTCCGACTCTCGCCCGCTCTCTTCGCTTACCCGGCGGGATATCGCTGATGGTGCGCTACGATGCCCTTCGGCAGACGCTTGTCGTCGGGCCTTATCTGGGTATCCTTTTGACCGGCATCCGCTCGGGAGGAATGCCATTTGGCGCGCTCACTTCTTTTCTCAATGAATGCGCTGATGTGTATCAGATGCGTGGTGGTCTGGTCGCTGCCTTTACACTTGATGACGTGAACTTTGAATCCGAGACCGTACGCGCCCACATCCGCCGCAGTGGACACTGGCAGACCTGTACCTTGCCGCTGCCCGCTATGATCTACAACCGTCTCTCATCCCGCTCCGTGGAGAAGAGCACCGCCGCCAGTACCTTCCTTAGGCGGTGCAAGGACAAAGAGATTCCCTTTTTTAATGAACGCTTTCTCAACAAATGGCATGTGCACAAAACCCTGCAGAACGAATCCGCTGCCCAGCCTTATCTGCCCAAGACCCTGATGTATCGGGGCATCCAAGACCTTCGTGATATTTGTCAGAGCCACTCCGTCGTCTATATCAAACCAACCAATGGAAGCCTTGGCAAAGGGATTTATCGTCTCGCAAAAACCCGCAGCGGTTATGTGATCCGCACCGCCGGAGGCTTGAAAAAAACCTTCAAAGAGCTCTCCCAGGTTCATTCTTATCTGTACCCCCGAACCAAAGACAAAGCCTATCTCCTCCAGCAAGGTCTGCATCTGGTCGGATCAGGCGGCAAGCCTGCGGATTTCCGCGTGCTGGTACAGAAAAACAACCGCGGTGTCTGGGGAGTGACCTCCCAAGTGGCACGCATCGGGCAGAACAGTGTCGTCTCTAATGTAGCAAGAGGCGGTCAGATGATGTCTGTCCCGCAAGCCCTCCGCATCTTAGGCCCGTGGCGCAACGAGACCCGCATCTCTGCGCAGACGCTCAAATCCGCCTCCCTGACGATTGCAGAAGCGCTGGAGAGAGCCATCCCCGGCGATTTTGCTGAATTCGGGATTGATCTGGGAGTCGATGTCAACGGACGAATCTGGCTCTTGGAGATCAACAGCAAGCCGTCCAAATCGATCAAGAGCCTGCAGTTGGCCGAGGGCGAGGAAGCCCCCAAGAAGGCGCGCCCCTCTGTCCGGCGATTACTGGACTATACCGCTTATCTTAACGGTTTTCTCTTGGAAAAGAAACGTTCCAAAACCAAAAGGAAACGGTGACGCTTATGGCTGTCGCAACCAAACTCTTAGGGATTATGGCTATTGGGCCAGGTCTTGCATTTAAAGAAAAAACGTTTTACCGGCATATGACGTTACTCGGACGCAAGCTGGGCATCCTCGTCTTTGTTTTTTCCCCCAAAACCGTTGATTTTACCACCCGCACCTGTATCGGCTACCAATACACACAGGAGCGCGGCTGGATAGAGAAAAAGTTTCCCCTGCCCGGCATGGTCTATGACCGCTACTTCGTTGGCCCCGGTCACCTCCGCTACCGCTCTGTGCTGGACCGGCTGCAGAATGATCCTGGCATCCAGTTCCTCGGACACGGGCTGGCTGGCAAATGGCAGGTGCATCAAATGCTGCAAGAATCACCGGAGCTCTCCCGCTTTTTACCCGAGACCCATTTATTCACATCTAAAGCCTTTTACCCCTTCTTAAAAAGCAAAGGCTCTGTCGTCCTCAAACCTGTAGCGGGCACCCATGGCAGAGGCGTGACTCAGATCACCGAGCAGAAAGGCGTCTATCTCGTCCGCGGCCGCAACCAGCGCAATCAGCCGTTCCGGCGAACATTCAAAACCATCGAGGGACTCAAAAAGTTTGTCCGTTTTACCACCATGCAGCGCAAGCACCTGTTTCAGCCATACCTGCATCTGCATACGGATACAGGTATCCCATTTGACATCCGTATTTTAGTGCAAAAGAACGGGCAAGGCAACTGGCAGACCACCGGCAGAGCCGTCCGTGTCGGCAACGGGGAGAGCATCACATCCAATCTGCATGGCGGCGGCAGGGCCCAACCGCTCGCATCCTTTTTATCCCGTACTTTTTCTTCAGCAAAACGTTCCCGGATCGAAGCCGACATCGAAGAGATCAGCAAGCTGCTTCCCCCGTTTTTGGAAGAAAAACACGGCCCACTAGTGGAGCTTGGGATCGACATCGGGGTTGACCGTGATGGGAATGTCTGGCTGATTGAAGTCAACTCCAGACCGGGCCGTACCGTCTTTCGGCAGACCGCTGATGACAAAGCCCGCATAAGATCGATGACGCAACCGATTAAGTATGCCTATTATCTCATGAAAGAGCGTGTAGGAGGTACATGAAGCATGGAATCCATTGCAGTACGGCTACGCTTTCTCTCCACTCCGAATGCAGCGGGAATCATCCTGCCGCTTCAGCTTAGTGAGGCATTCGGTCTTAGCCATCGTCAGAAAGTGACCCTGTCGCTTGGCCAAAAGACCTCTACCGCCACCGTCTATATCGACAGACGCAACCCCAAAAGCAAAATCGTCCGCATGACATCGATTCTCAAAAGAGAATTGGGCATCCCCCATGCTGGAGCCGTTCACCTCAAGCTAGAAGGTGGCACCCTGCGTATCGGGCCGTCCATTGGGATCGTCACAACAGGTCTGCGCGATTCGGCCAAAGCTCCTGTAGGCGGACGCTCCCACTTTTTTCACAAGCTCTTGTCCGCTCAAAAAGGCAAGGGCGTCTACTATTTTATCTTTTCCCCCAACGATGTCGACTGGGAGGCCAACCTCGTCCACGCCTGGTTCCTGCGCCCGACCAAACAAGGCTCACACGTCTGGCGCAAGCAATGGACCGCGATGCCTGACGTCGTCTATGACCGCATCCCTTCCCGCCAGGCAGAAAAGCAGGAGGACGTGCGCGAATTCAAAGGAAAGCTGGTCAAAGACAGCAAGCTCCCGATCTTCAACCGTGGCTTTTTTGACAAATGGGGCGTTCATAAAATGCTTTATCCGCTGCCAGAAGTCAACGAGCACATCCCCGAGACCCATTCCACTCCGACCTTGGGCAAGGTCCGCGAAATGCTCACCCAATACCCGATGGTCTATCTCAAACCTAAGCAAGGAAGCCTCGGCTTTGGGATCGTCAAGCTCACCCGTCTTCCCAATAAGATGTATGAAGCGTCTTATCATGTCAACGGCAGCAATGTCAAACGCCGCTTCAAAAAGCTCGCCGACGCCCACAAACACATCTTCCGCACCCGCCGCATGAGCAACTACCTGATCCAGCAAGGCATCAAGCTCTACACCTACAACGGACGCCCGTTTGATTTCCGTGTCCACCTGCACAAAAATTTGGAAAATGAATGGGTGGTCTCCTGCATGGCCGCCAAAGTCGCAGGCTCAGGCAGTGTCACCACCCACGTCCGCACCGGCGGAACCGTCATTCCCGGCGACGAGCTGCTCCGCCATCTGTTCGGCCCGCACAAAGACCTGATCGAGTCCCGTATCGCTGACGCCTCGATCCGAATCGCCGAAGCGATCGAATCTGAGCATGGATCTACTCTCGGTGAATTGGGACTTGATATGGGGATTGACCTGCATGGCCACATCTGGATGTTCGAAGCCAACTCCAAGCCAGGACGTTCGATTTTCAAGCACGCCCGTTTGAAGCAAGCCGACGAAACCTCCCGAAAGCTCATCGTCGACTACGGCCGCTATCTTGCCAACTTCTAAGCGGCATTCAGACATGGTAGGAAGGAGGAAACACCTATGCCCCAACCTGACACGTCGGGGTGGCTCACCATACATCCCCGAGGACACTGGTATTTTCGTGCCCCCAGACTCCGCCCGCTCCTCAGTTCAAGGAAGCGGGTGCCCTCCAAGCTCGGCCCGTTTGCGCTGAAGAAGCCCGTCACCCTCGGGAAAGCCCCGCTCGTTCCCGGCTCCTTTCAGACCAAAGTCCGTTATTCCTTTAAAAATCATGTCCTGACCATCGGCCCCATCCTCGGAATCCTCACCTCCGGGGAAGGGCTCGATTTTAAAGGCAATCGTGACAACTTCAAGGACATCATCAAATCCGGCAAAAAACACGGCGCCCTCGTCTATGTATTCACCCCAGGCAGCATTGACTGGGAACACAAAAAGGTACGCGGCTACCTCTACCATGAAAAAAACGACATCTGGTCAGAAGCCGTCATGCCATTCCCCCACGTCGTCTACAACCGCATCCCCACCCGCAAAGTAGAAAGGCGTGACGATGTCCGCATCACCCTGCAACAGATCGCCGCCACCCAAAATGTCACGCTGTTTAACCCACGTTTTTTTGACAAACACCAGCTGTTCGAGCTGCTTGAAAAACGCCCGGAAGCCGTGCCCTACCTCCCTGACACAAAGCGTGTGGATACCTTCGCCCGCTTCAAATCCTTCTGTCAAAAATACCCCTTCGTCTATCTCAAGCCCATCCTCGGCAAAGCCGGAGAAGGCATCATGCGCATCGAAAAAAACGGAACCCGCTGGCGTCTCCAACGCGTCCACAATCAAAAATCCATCACCCGTCATTTTTCTACACTGGAGAGTGCCTGGAAGCACTTTATATCGAAAGCCAAGGAAAAGCCCTACCTGCTTCAGGAAGGCATCTCCCTCGCCACTTATCAAAAGCGTCCCTTCGACATCCGCGTACTCATCCAACGAAACGGTCTAGGCGATTGGCACGTCACTGGCTACGGCATCCGCCGCGCAGGCAAAAAAAGCATCACGACCCACGTCCCACGCGGCGGCTCCATCCTCTCTACCGACAAGGTCCTGCCCTCCCTATTCGGAGAACACGCCGATCTGGTTCACCAGCATATCGAACACAGCGCCCTCACCCTTGCCCGATTACTGAGCCATGAGATTCCGTCCCTCGCTGAGATGTCCATGGATCTGGGTCTTACCATGGATGGCCGGATCTGGTTTTTCGAAGCCAACTCCAAGCCCGAAAAATTTGATGAGCCCAATATCCGCCGATCTTCTTTGAAAAATATCATCCAGTATGCACAGTATGTTGCCAAAATGAACAGGTAACTGGATTGGGTAGTTCACCGCAGTTGAAATTGGCGGTCTGATGTGAGTAGTTGAACCTTTTTGAACCGGGGATGATCATTACCCCCGGTTTTTGCTGTTCAGTTTTAATTTGCTCTTGTGCCTGGAGAACTGACGGATGCCAATCGGTTCACCTTCTTGAAATTTCGCAAAGAAGATAGACTGTCCGCTCCAAAAACAGCAAAAGTGGCACCGGGTCAAAAAGGGTTCTGGAGGCCAATTCACCCGAAGCGGATTGCCCCTAAGCCGATTCGAAGAAGTCATGCCACTTTTGCTGTTTTTTCCGCTAAGCAGGAGCTCATCTCACCAATCTTCACATATCCTTAAAAAAAATCAAAAAAAATACCCCCTTTTTCTTTGAAGGGAGTCGTTCACTACATATTTCATGAATTATGTTTGCAAAATGATGTGAAATAAGAATATAATTAACAGAAAATTAAGTCAATAACTTAACCCCATGCATTATCGCGTACAGAAGTCTTTTTCATATTATTCACATCCTTCCTAAAATGTATTTATTTCTTACTATGTAATAATATTAATACCAAATCAAATCTTTGTCAATATTGTTACTTTTATTTATTTTGCGAATTGCATTTTAATTTTCTGTGAAGTTGGAATGATTTCCACCCTTCTTTTTTATGTAGTATAATGTTAGATTAATTATATAATTAAGAAAAGGCATAAAAAGGTGGAACTATAGTGAATCCAATTGGTAAAGGTATTCGGGAATACCGAAAAAAGTTGCACATGACACAAGAAGAATTGGCCGAGGGAATCTGCAACCGCAGTTACATCAGTCAAATCGAAAAAGGACAAGTTATCCCTTCTCCTGAAATCCTTGAACAACTAGCCAAGCGTCTTCAGATCGATCTGCGTGACCTCTGGACTGAATCAGAGAAGCCGGACTTTACCAGAGTCGAAATCGAAAATACCGTTCGTCACTTAGTTAACCGTATCGACTCCAACGATTGGGAAATCGCCCGTAAATGGCTCATTAAACTTGAAAACGCAGACCTGTCTGAATCGGAAAAAGCCATTTTCCTCTGGGGAAAAGGAATCTTCTCTGAACACGACAGCCGATTTGATAAAGCGGAAGTCTACTTCTTGGAAAGCATCGAGCTGTCCCGTCAGCTGGACGATCCCGTTCCGTTGATCCGTTCCCTCAACTCGCTCGGCGCGCTCTACTGTAAAACTCGCCAATCCAAGAAAGCGATCCCACATGTCAATGAAGCGTACCGCCTGATTATCCGACATGCCATCAGCGGTCTGATGCGGATTTCCCTGATGCATACCAGCGGCATGATGCACGGAACCCTCGGTGAATACAACTCCGCCATTGAACAGCTCAAACAGGCCGAACAGCTGAACCAATCCTACCGCACGATGTACAAAAGCGATGAGATTTACATGGTTCGTGCGATCTGCCACTCCAAGCTCAAAGAGTACGAGGAAGCCGAAAGCTACTACCTGCAAGCCCTCGAAATCCTCAAGATCAATCCACATCCGCGTGTACAAGCCAACGTCTATTCCAATCTCGGTACGCTCTACAGCGATCTGAAGAAATATGATGCCGCCTTGGAAAAGCTCAATCAAGCGATCAGCATCTATAAAGAATTGGGCAACGTTCACGGTCAGAACAACTCTACCCTCGAGATTGCCAACATCTACAAACAGCTTGGCCGTCTGGATGAAGCACGCACCATGTGCGAAGCCGTTCTGGAAAACAGCACAACCGACCACATCCGTGCCGAAGCCAGACTTGTCTTAGCCGATATCCATTGTGAACAAAAACAACCAGTCGAAGCACTCAACCTGCTTGAAGCCGCGCTCGACCACTTCTCCACCGCGGAGACCCATGACTTCCTCGTCAAAGCTTACCGTCTTTTGGCCAAGATCAATCTCCAATACGGACGCTTAGAAGAAGCTGCCCGCCTTTATAGCAAGTATCTTTCCTAATCAACTGGGGTGTTTATCGCCTCAGTTTTTTGTTTATCAAGTGATTATTAATCTGGATTAGTTAATATCGTTATTACTTTTTTCTCCCTTCGTTATATACCCTTTATACTATATCTTAACCCTCTTTTTTTAAGTTTTTTATATTTTTTTTGTAATTATTCATTACGTTTAATCAAACACCCCGAAAAGGTTGGAAACTCCCCTCCTCACGCATACTTTCCCCCTGCCAGATCAACACTGATACTACATAATCGTACCGTCCCCCCTTACCTTGACGAATGCAAAAAGACCACCAGCAATCTGGCGGTCTTTCGATTCTCAATCGATGGGAGGTAATCATGAAACCGTATGGCAACTACCGCAAACTGTACCAAACCTTGCGCAAGTACGATTCCCAGCAGGTAGCGGTGGGCAGCAGCAGAGACCTTGCGGAAATTCATGAGATCTGGCGTTTTTATGAGAAGCTGTCTGTCGAAGAACTGCGCTTGATTAACGCCGCGATCAAAAAAACAGAAGCACAGATCGGCTATCTCCCGTTTTGCATGACCACTGTTCCGATCGTGTTTGTGATATTTTCCAGCAGACTCTCCTCGATTATTGCTGTCCATACCTACATTTTGTCTCTAACGATCATCGGACTGGCCATCTTGGCTGTCTTCATGATCAACCGCCACTTCAAAAACAAGTCCTACAACGCCCTTCACCTGCACATCGTCGAGACAATCCTTGAGATCAAGAAGCAAAAACCTAAGCAGCAGACCGATGACGACTACGATCATCCCTCGTCCCCATCCGTCTCCTGTCAATCTTCCTCTTTACTCTCCTAGGCCATCTGCGTTCGGCGCTTCATCACGTCTTGATACAACTCTTCAAGCGCCCGAACACTCTCTTCGTCAACCGTGAACATCACACCTTCAAACCAGTATTGGTCTTGTTCTACACAGCTCATCTCGCGGCCAAACCGTTCAAATTGCGCCGCGACACTCTCTTCTGTGCGATCCACAATTTTCCGCACGTGCACATGCCGCGTAAGCTCCGAGTGAAATTTCTCTGCCACCTCGCCAAACTGCTTCGTCTCCTCCATCCGGCTCAACCGGAACAACGCCAGTTCCACCTGGAGCCAGCATGTCACATAAAAATGAAACTCTAAGAACAATGTCCCCAGTGCTTTTTTCAGCACGCCCTCATCCCCAGTCTCCCGGTAGACATGATAAGCCTGCTGAACCTGCTGCTTCGCCTTCGCGATCACTTCCTGATGACTCATCGCCCCACGATAAAATTTGGTGATGACATTAAACAACATCTGCGGCGGACGCTTAGGTAACCCACGATGTCGATTGTCAATATCTCGTACCATGTCCATTCGTCCCTCTCTCACTTGACGTTCTTCCCCTATTGTAACAAAAAGACATGCTCCGCAGAAATTCAAACTAGTCCACCACGGCCTCCGCCTCGATCTCCACCAGCAATTCCGGATCAATCAGTGCTTTTACCTCAACCATCGTCGCTACCGGTCGAATCTCACGGAAAAACTCTCCATGTGCGCGCCCAATCTCCTCCCACTTCGAGATATCTGTCACATACATACGTGTCCGCACCACATCCTCCAGCCGTGCTCCGGCCCTCTCCAGTGCTTCTTTAATCGTGGTCAGGATCTGAACGGTCTGCGCATACGCATCCCCCACCCCAACCACTTCACCATCTTTCATCGCGGTTGTACCCGCTACCTCCACCCTGTTGCCAACCCGGATTGCCCGTGAGTACCCGACAACAGGCTCCCAAGGTGATCCTGTCGAGATTCTGATTCGTTCTCCCATAACCATCTCCCTTTCTTTTCCTGAATTTTACACAGAACATACTTAAAATACTATCACTTGTCAATATATCTGAACAACGTGTATAATACTTCCAAAACGTAAGTTCGTACCAAAATAATAGGGAGGTAACCAATGAGCCAGTCCTTACAATCCATTTTAAAAGAACGCCGTTCCGCCAATAATTTTCTCCCCGATGTTGTCATCCCTGCCAGTGAATTTGATGAAATTTTCAAATTAGTCAAATTAGCCCCGTCTGCTTTTAACCTGCAACATACCCACTATGTAGTCATCACGGACAAAGAACAGAAGGAACAGATAAAAGCAGCCGCCTTCTACCAACATAAAGTCACCACATCGTCCGCCGTGATCGTTGTCCTAGGTGACAAACTCGCCTACCAACAAGCCGAGAAAATCTACAGAGGCTTCCTCGACCTCGGCATCATGGATCAGCCATCCTTCGACTCCACCATCCAATCCATCTATGCCATGTACCAAGGTCGCGGCGAAGACTTCCAAAAAGAAGAAGCCATCCGCAACGCCTCCCTCTCCGCCATGCAACTCATGTTGGTCGCCAAAGACCGCGGCTGGGACACTTGCCCTATGATCGGTTTCGACCCAGACGCCCTGCACAAAGTAGTCAATATCCCTGATCAATACATCCCCGTCATGCTGATCACCATCGGAAAAGAAGATACCAACAACCGCCGTCCACGCGGCTACCGCAAACCAAACGGCGAGTTCGTCACCCACGGATTCTTCAGCTAAACCGCCACCCCCCCAACGCAAAAAGACTTCCCACAATCAAACGGGAAGTCTTTCCCCTATCCTCTTCCACAGCTACAATCGCTCCTATGTCAGGCTCTACGCAAACACCTCTTCTACCACGACTGGCTCCAACGCCTTCGTCTCGTCAATATATACGAAAGCATCATACCGTCTGGACATCTGGGATGGAACATAATTGCCCCACTCATTCTCCGGATGATAAACCACACCGATCGCCCGATGCCCGATAGTCTGTTCAAAAACAGGCTGATTCTGATCAAAAATCAGGATCTGATCATAATCCCCCGCTTTATGCATCGCATCCTCCCAACTGCCTGCCTCTGCGGAGGGTACTTTCATTACCTCCATCGGTGCGGCCCACTCTCTCCCCGCAATCACGGTTCCCCGATGTGTACCAAATCCCACCGCAAATACATTCTCCTCTCCCTGCTGCTCACGGACAAGTTGACCGACATTGACCATACCAGCACGCCGCATATCGGTCGCCCGAGCATCCCCGATATGTGTATTATGCTCCCAAACAATAGCCTTCGCGCCACTCCCATGAAACTTCATCAGTCGGTTTAACACCTCAACCATATGATGATCCCTGATATTCCAGGAATCAGGACCACCTCTCACCATCGACCGATAATACCGTTCCGCATTCACGGCCACCAAGGCATTCAATTCCGCGCTGAGAGAAGCCTCTGAGTCCTGATCATACTTCTGGCGTTTTTCCTGCAGTTCCTTGAGCAACTGCACCACTTCATCCTCACACGTAGAAGAAAAGTAAGCCGCCGACATCCCATACGTCTGCTCATCCCGTTCAAACGGCTCAAAGCACGAAAAAGCTTTTTTCGCCAGCTCCAGCTCCTTCGCCCCCGTCTTTTCCAGATGATGTATGATCTCTTCCATCGACTCCCACAGACTGTAGACATCCAGCCCGTAAAAACCGACTTTTTGTCCGTCAGGCCGCTTCTCATTGTGGTTCCTCATCCACTCTGCCAATTCGATAATCTCCCGGTTCGCCCACATCCATGTCGGCCACCGCTTAAACTCTTGAACCGCTTCCCGTCCCGTTCCTGCTGCATCAGGATACTGCTTACTGTAACGATTCACCTGGTAGCATGACGGCCAATCCCCTTCTACAGCAATAAACGAGAACCCTTTTTCTTCAATCAAACGCTTGGATATTTCGGCCCTCCACGTATAGAACTCCGAGGTCCCATGTGAAGCTTCCCCCAGCAACACATAGGGAGCATCCCCAATCGCTTCGAGCAGCACATCCAAATCCTTCGCCGACTCTAACCGTACCGCCTGATTTTTGATCTGCTCGATCAGCTGCCGTGTACTCATATCGTCTGAATCACTCACTTCTTTGTGAAAGTTGTCTAGCTGTCAATTGACATGTAAAGTATCCCCTAATTATGAAAAAATAAAAAAGACCCCCTGCAGAGGAGGTCTTTTTAGGTATGAAAAAAGCCAGTCTGTCGTCGACCGGCTCCGGTTGTTTCTTGAAAACTGGAAGCAAGCATGCAAGTAATGTGGATAAGTCCTCGACCGATTAGTACTCGTCAGCTCCACGCGTTACCGCGCTTCCACACCGAGCCTATCAACCTCATCGTCTATGAGGGGTCTTA